>CAVYPN010000001.1:0-686837 GCA_963770365.1 uncultured Acidobacteriaceae bacterium
CATCAGCAGGCTGGCAAGGTTGAGGCATGCCAGCAGGAGGATTCCGCCGCACATGGCGAACACCGTGGTGAGCGGTTTGCGAAAGCCCAATCTGGGTATGTAGTCGGAATCCAGCCGATCCCGGCTCCGCAGCAAATGTGAAGCGTTGTTTCTCGCGATTCGCGATCCACTTCGCGTCGGGTACCCTCTCGCGCAACACGGTATCGGAAACGGAGGCGACCTGTGCATTGGCCTTCCCCACCGTAAATCCAGGCTGCAGGCGTCCCATCACCGTGAGCCACCAGGCGCGATGTCCGAACGCCGTCAGGCTGCGTTCCTGATTCAGAACGGGCTCGGTGGCAAGCGGCACAAAGATCTGCGGCCGCTCCAGGGGGTCCGCGCCGACGAAGCGCCTTGGCATTACTCCGACGACGGTGAAGGCCACGCGATCGATCTCAGTTCGCGCCCGATGACGTCGGAGTCGCCATCGAACCGCGTTATCCAATAGCTTTCGCTGATGACCACACCGAAGCCATTGGGATTTCCGCCGGTTCGATCATCTTGCGCGGTCAGCGTTCGGCCCAGCAGAGGTGCTGTTTCCAGCGCGTGGGAAAACGATCCGCTCACGTATTGGCCGGGAACTGTGTCGTTGCCGCTTCCACTCTTCACCTGGAATCTCTGACGGTTAAAGGCAAGACATCCGTGAAGGCATCGTGACGGGACTCGAGGCCGCGGAAGAGCGACTCGGGAAAGCTGTAGTTGCGCTGGGGAAGTTCCCGTCCATTCCGAGAACCACCAGCCGGTTGCTGGACGGCACCGCCAGAGGCCGGAGAAGAAGTCCGTTGATCATGGAGAAGACCGTCGGGTTCGCACCGACGCCGAGCGCCAGCGTGATGATGGCCTGTAACGTGAAGCCGGGCGACTTGCGCAATTGACGGATTGCATAGCGGACATCGTGCATCCACAAGTCGAGCCGCAACCACTTCCATTGGTCGCGTGTTACATCCGCAATCAAGCACATTTCCCTAGTTCGCGCATGGCCGACCTGCGCGCATCGGCGGGTGATTGCCCTCGCGCTATGCGGTCGGCGATGGCCAGGTTTAGATGACTCTCGATCTCTTCGGTCAGGTCCGATCTGCGCCGCAAAAATGAAAATAGTCTCACGTGCCACCTCACTTTGGCCGTCATGATGCCTTCAATCGTCACCATCTTTCCCCAGCGTTCGTAGTCGGAAGCAAGTTGTTCCTTGCCCAGTTTTGTGATCTTGTAAAACTTCGCGCGCTGGTTGCTTTCGCTCTGCTTCCATTCCGCCTTGACCCAGCGTTGACGTTCCAACCTGTGCAAGTGGAGTATAATAGAGCTCGTTTCCACCTGCAACACTTTGCCGGAACTGACCCGAATCGCCTGGCTGATTCCGTAGCCATGCTGCTCGCCCCACTGAAGCGTTTTGAGGATGAGCATGTCCAAGGTTCCCTGCAGGAGTTCAATGCGATTTGATAGCCGTCTTTCGTCGCCATAGGCTGTAGATCCTCTACATCAAAATGATGTAGATACTCTACTTCCTTGATGGGAGAGAGCGCAAGCGGGGCTTTGGGGGACTTTATTCTATTTGCGATCCACACGAAAAGAATGCGACATGCTGGAAAAGCAGATCCTTCACTTCGCCTACCCCACGAACGGATCGCTTCCGCGGGGCCCCAAAGCGCTACGTTCAGGATGACACTTTGAGGGGGCGATGCGAGAGCACGTGGTGAAGCACTGACCACTGGCACTGAGCGCTGACTAACAGTGAACTTTGAACTGTTTTATCCGAAGAGGGCGGTGATGATGTGGTTGACGGCGAAGGCGGAGCCGTAGGCGAGGACGAGCATGTAGCCGAACTGGAGGGCGGGCCACTTCCAGCTGTTGGTTTCGCGGCGAACCACGGCCATGGTGGAGGTGCACTGCATGGCGAAGGCGAAGAAGATCATGAGAGCGACTGCTCCGCCGAGGGTCATGTCGTGGTGCAGGGCGGTCTGCAGGTGCATGGAGTGCGTTTCAGGATCGGCGCCGTAGAGGGTGCCCATGGTGGAGACCATGACTTCGCGGGCGAGCACGCTGGAGATGAGGCCGATGCCGACCTTCCAGTTGAAGCCGAGCGGAGCGATGACGGGCTCGATGAAGTGGCCGAGTTTTCCGATGACGCTGTCGGCGAGTTCGGAGCGGTGTAGTGGCCGTTGGCCATCGGTACCGGTGGGATGTGCGCGAGGAGCCAGAGCGCGAGCGTGACGCAGAGAATGACGGTGCCGGCCTGGCGAAGGAAGACGCTTGGCGCGATCGACGAGGCGCATGACGAGTGAGCGGATGGTGGGCAAGCGATACTGCGGCAACTCGAGGATGAAGGGCGCTTCGCTGGACTTGAGGATCGAGCGTTTGAGCAGGCGCGCCGTGGTCATGGCGGCGACGAATC
Source organism: uncultured Acidobacteriaceae bacterium (assembly GCA_963770365.1). Taxonomy (GTDB): domain Bacteria; phylum Acidobacteriota; class Terriglobia; order Terriglobales; family Acidobacteriaceae; genus Telmatobacter. The sequence continues at coordinate 2,429 of CAVYPN010000001.1, forward strand.
CGGCGAGGTAGAGGCCGAGCATGACGATGGTGCGCAGGCCGAGGAATCCGGCAGGAAGGCGATGTTGGGAATGAAGGCCGCGATGATCAGCATGTAGACGGGAAGGCGCGCCGAGCAGTCATGAAGGGCGTTACGAGAATGGTGGCGAGGCGGTCGCGCTTGTTCTCGATGGTGCGCGTGGCCATGATGGCGGGGACGGCGCAGGCATACGCGGAGAGCAGCGGGATGAAAGGCTTTGCCGTTGAGTCCGATGGTGCGCATGACGCGGTCGGCGATGAGGGCGGCGCGGGCGAGGTAGCCGGAGTCTTCGAGGACTCCGATGAAGAGGAAGAGCAGCAGAATTCTGCGGCAGGAAGACGAGCACGGAGGGACGCCCTTCCATGCGCCGTCGAGAACGAGGGATTGAAGCCAGCCGGCGGGAAGGAAGCGGGCGTGCCAGCGAACCCCGGGGTGCGAGGAGTCGCCTGAAGCCGTCGCTGAGGGGCTGTCCGATGGAGAAGACCACCTTGAAAGACGCCGATGACGACGACGAGAAAGAGCAGCGGTCCCCAGATGCGATGGAGGCAGGACGTTGTCGAGCCTGGCGGCTGGCCTCGGCGGAGAGCGGAGCGCGATAGCCGGTGCGGCGGCTGACCTGCGCGGCCCAGGGTGGGTGCTGGCGGCATTGCCGAGCACGGAGCGGGAGCGGCTAGCTGCGCGGCCTTGGTGGCGAGTCGTGCGATGGAGGAAGAGCGGTACGGCGTCGAGGCCGGTGCCATGCACGGCGCTGATCAACGCTACGGGTGCCCGCCGAGTTCCTGGGCGAGCTTGAAGCGGGTCGATGATGCCGCCGCGGGATTCCATGAGGTCGCTCATGTTGAGCAGGACGAGGGTGGGCAGTCCCAAGAGCAAGGACCGGCGCGGCGAGCATGAGCTGGCGCGTCAGGTGCAGGGAATCGAGAACCAGCAGCACGGCGTCGGGCTTGGGCGTGCCGGGCATCTTTGCCCTTGAGCACGTCGACGGAGACGCGGGCGTCTTCGGAGTACGGAGTGAGGGAATAGACGCCGGGGAGGTCGATGAGGGTGAGGTCGTCGCGGCCTACGCCGGACATCAGTCCCGAGCGCTGTTCGACGGTGACGCCGGGGTAGTTGGCGACTCTTCTGGCGCAGACCGGTGAGGCGGTTGAAGAGCGTGGACTTGCCGGAGTTGGGCGGTCCGATAAGGACAACGGTTCTGAGACTTCCCGGACGCGGGGGCCAAGGGGCGCTTCAAACGCCGGAGTCTCGCAGCAGGCATTCATCTGGTGGCACCGGCGAATTCGTGAATTTCGGACGGCGCCCGGATTGGGCTTCGGCAGCGATCTTTTCGAGTGCGGCGTCGATTTCGCTTCGGGGTGTGTCGGTTGTGTTGCGAACGCGGATGGCCTGGGCAGTTTCACGGCGCAGGGCAATCTCCATGCCGTCGATGCCGTATACGGTTGGATCGCCGGCGGGTGCATGACGCAGCGCAGTGACGAGGGCGTCGGGGACAAAGCCCATGTGCATGAGGTAGTTCTGTACGGAGTCAGGGAGCTCGAGTGAGACCAGGGTGGCGGTTTCGCCGATGCGCAGATCAGTCAACACACTCACTTGCCGCACTCCCGTGGGTTGCCGAAAACGGAGCAACCGACAATAACTACGACCAGAATGGTCTGAGTTCAGTATACGACCATTTTGGTCGGAATCGCAAATGCTAGTCCGGATTGGTGCTTTTCCTGGGGAATCCCATGGCCTGACCTCCAGGAAGGAGCGTTTTTCCGTTGTGCCGGTATCTGTCTTATCGACCTCTTCAGAACGCGCTTCATACCCAGGTGAAATTGAGACTATTCTTATCCGTGTAAGCGGTAGGAAGATGTGATTTAGGTCACTTGATGGATGGAGAATCTGCAATGGAAATAAGGGTCAGGGAGGGCAAGGCTATGAAGGCGAGTCAGTTCCGCGAAAGCACGAAGCAGCAGATTCCGCCGGAGGGGCTGCCGGCTCCGCTGGCGGCGCTGTGGTGGGATGCGAAGGGCGACTGGACGCTGGCGCATGGCCTGGTGGACGAGTTGGAGACGAAGGACGGCATGGCGGTGCATGCATATCTGCATCGCAAGGAGGGCTCGCTCGCAAACGCGGATTACTGGTATGCGCGTGCGGGGCGGGAGTTTCATCGTCCGGAACTGGAGGACGAGTGGGACGCGCTGGTTGCGGATTTGCTGGGGAAACAGAATGGGTAGCGGCGGCAATTCTGTTCGTCGGCAGAAACAGACGCCTACTTCGAACATCGAAACTCAGACTGCCATGAATTGCGGTTCGTTATCATCTTCGATGTGAGCAGATCTTCGGAGAGTCGCGCTGGTCCGTTGTTGCAACGGTGTTTCTGGATCGGGATGGAGTCATCAACCGGAAGATGCCGGAGGGGCAATACGTCCGTTCCTGGCTCGATTTCGAGATGCTGCCCGGAGTCGCGGAAGCTATCGGCAAGCTGAATCGCGCGGGAATGAGCGTGATTGTCGTATCGAATCAACGAGGAGTTGCGCTGGGGCATTACACCGCTGCCGATGTAGATGCGATTCACGAGGGTCTCCAGAAGGTGCTCGAAGCGGAAGGGGCTCATGTGGATCGGTTCTATTTTTGTCCGCACGATCGGGAAGAGTGCGCCTGCAGAAAACCGTTGATCGGTCTTTTTGAGCAGGCACGAGCAGAATTTCCTGAGATTGAGGCGGGGACGAGCGTGATGATTGGCGACTCGCTTTCTGACATTGAATTCGGCCGTCGCGCGGGGATGTACACGGTATTTATTGCCGGGCCTGCCGAAACCAGGCGTGCAGGCGGCGATGAAGCAGCGGGATTAGCCGACTCCAGTTGCGGTTCTCTCGGGAGGCGGTGGATTTGATTCTGCGGACGAACGAGCAGAATCAGCGCGCGGGATGAGCCGACCGAACGACGGTCACTCTTTGGGAGTAGAAGACGGATACGCCTCGCGGTCGAAGGGCATGCGGGGCTGGCCGATCCAGAAGCGATTGCTGCGATGGGTGATGAAACCGGCGCTGCGATTGGCGAGGCGCGCTTGTGCTTCGCGATAGGGGCCGACGTAGCGCAGGAGGGATGGGAGTTTTGCGTAGATGCGCGGGAGAAGTCGTACGGCCTTTTGCGCGCGTCATTGATCCGCGGAGTCGAAGGGCAGGGCAAACTCCTCGCGGAGGCGCGGCGGCAGCCAGTCGGTAGTCAGCGCCTGATACCAGCGGGGAATGGGGATGCAGGAACCTGCGCCGGTCATGATGCGCTGTGCCATGACGCGGGAACGATCGTCGACGCCGAGTGCCTGCGATGCGGACATCTCACTGATGTAGGCCTGGAAGGACGGCCAGTCCGCGGGAAGAGCTTCGGGCGGCAAACCGAAGAGGCCGGCCAGGATTTTCGATTCGGCGTAATAGGCTGCAAGTTCGGCGCCATCGAGCGGGGGAAGCACGGACTGGTAGGCGATGACGGCGCTATCAATGAGGGTGGCGTAGACCCAGAGCAGCGCAGGAAGATGCAGCGCCTGGTAGCGTGAGCCTTTGGCGTATCCAGCCACGTCGCCGGGAAGTTCGCCGGTGATGGAGGTGTGCAGCTGATAGAGCGAGCGCGCGGCGCGAAAGGCTTGCGGCGCGGAGCCGAAGATCATGGTGAAGACGACGCGGAAGGTGCTGTGAAAGCGGGCGATGGGTTTGGCGAGCAGCGAGGAGTGCTGATCGAGCGCAACGGCCACCCAGGGGTGTGCAAGCTGCAACAGGGCGGCGCGCCCGGCGCCGAGAAAGAGAGCCGATTCACGATTGATACGCCAGGTGATGGAGTCGGGACCGAAGATGCCGGCGACGGGATTGCTGACCTGCGCCTGAGCGGCGGCGATGTGAATCTCGAGATCCTGGCGCGTGACGGCGGCGGAGGAATCGGATGTGACGGAGGACGTCATCGGTTAATTAGATGATCGCCGGAGTGGAGCGAAATGTCACAGCGGGGAATCAGGAATCGTGTTTGGCGTCTTTGGATATCCACCAGAGGACTTCGCCGAAGATCTTCCACTTGGTGGCATTGCTGACGTCGAGAGGAAGGTATTTGGGATTCGCGGAGACAAGAAGGTCAGAACCGGCGAGGCGCTGCAGGCGCGCTACTTTGAAGCCGAGGTCGCGATGGGCAACGACGACGAGCTTTTCATTGAGCTGGCTGCGCTCAGTGACGGCGGTGTCGACGAAGAGGATGGAGCCGGAAGGGATGACGGGGAACATGGAGTCGCCGGCAACATGCACGCTGATCATGTTCTCAGGGTGCGGGCACCAGGCGAGGGGAGCCAGGAGCACGTCTTCGACCTTGGCCTGGGAGAGACGCACGTTTTCGTGCGGGGGAATGCGGTCGCCAAATGCGGAGACGTTCATGAGGGGAATAGCCACCGCATTGGCTTTGCCGCTGAGGTGCTGCGAGACTTTTTTCGTAGTGATGAGATTAAAATCTTCGAGGGTGGCACGGATGGAGGAGAGGGTTTGGCGAAGGCTGGCGTCAGGGAGTTCGGACGTATCAATGCCGGCCCGCTCCCAGAAGTATGCGCCGTCAGGCCTGCCGGCGAGGTTGCCAAGGGCGACGTAGGTCTCGGCGGTGGGTTCATTTTTTCCCCCGAGCCAACGCGAGACTGTTGCCGGTGAAACGCCAAGGCGGTCAGCGAGGCCAGCCTGAGTGAGTTTCAGTTCCTTCAACAGCTGCCGAATACGATCGGACCATTCGCGGGTTGTTGGTTCAAGTTCAGCCATGTGAAGAGTTTCTGGACGCTCGGCAACTAATTTCATCAGTGTAATTGCTTCAATGAAATCAATGATTTATCGTCATCCGAGGTATACTAGCAGGCTTTGCAGCGCATCGTAAGCCAGCATGGGGAGCAGGTTTATACAGCCGGGGTCCGCGGTGGAGTATGAGTGAAAAGGGCGCGGATAGAGAGAACGATGGGCTGGGGGGCACGGTGCGAGACAGCGAAACGTCGCTCCATAATTCTGACGTATCGGGATCGGTTCCGTCCAACGTTGAACAAGGATCAACGATGCTTGAATGGGGCGCTGCGCGGGGACAGTCCGATTTGAAGGGCAGGCGGCGCATTCTGATCGTGGATGACGAATTGGCAATTGCCGATACACTCCAGATGATCTTCCAGATGCAGCGTTATGACGCGCGCGTGGCCTACTCGGCTGAACGTGCCGCGGAATTGATTGCGGAATGGCAGCCGGAACTGGCGATCCTGGATGTGATATTGCCGGAGATGAACGGGATCGACCTGGCGATCGTGATTAAGGCAAATCACCCGAAGTGTCATGTGATTCTTTTCTCGGGGCATACGAATACATCGATGCTGCTGGAAGAGGCGGGCAGGAAAGGCCACAACTTCGAGGTGCTGGCGAAGCCTGTGATGCCGGATCTGATGCTGGAACGTGCGTCTGAACTTCTGAGCTTGCCGGATGATCCGGCATACGACTGATCTAAACTTTTGCGGCGCTCAGGATTTTGGCGGTGAGACGCTGTTTGATTCGCGGCATCTCGGCCCAGGGGTCGGTGTTAAGACGTTTCTTCCACGAGCTGAAATCAGTGACGTGAAAAGTTGGACGAGATTTGGCGTTGAGTTCCTTCCAATCGAGCGGCAGGGATACAGGTGCGCCGGAGCGGGCGCGCGTCGAAAACGGAGCGATGGCCGTTGATCCGCGATCGTTGCGGAGATAGTCGAGATAGATGCGGTTCTTGCGGATCGCCTTGGTCATCTTGGTGACATAGAGGCCTGGATTCTTTCGTTCGATTCCAAGGACAAGGTTGTGCGCGAACTCCTTGATCGCGGGCCATTCGTTTTCAGGGCGAATGGGAATTACGACGTGCAGACCTTTGCCGCCGGTGGTTTTGAGGAAACTCTGGAGTCCGAGTTCTTCGAGGCGAGTACGGAATTCCTTTGCTGTCGCGCCCAGGACCTTCCAGTCGATGGATTCGTCGGGGTCCAAGTCGAAGATGATGCGGTCGGGCGTTTCGAGGGAGTCGTTTTTCGAACCCCATGGATGAATTTCGAGCACACCCATCTGAGCGAGGCCTACGAGGCCTTCCGCAGTGTTGAGGGTGATGTACTGTTCGGTTGAAGCGTCCTTCTTGTTGGGAACGGGAACGCTGCCGATGCCGGTAGGAAGCCCCATGCCGATGTGCTTTTGAAAAAAGCAAGGTTTTGCAGCACCATCAGGGCAGCGGAGAATGCTGAGCGGTCGATCGGAGACGTGGGGCAACATGTGATCGGCTACGGCAATAAGGTAGTTGGCGAGCATCAGCTTGGTCATCCCGGATTCAGGGTCGAGAATTTTGTCGGGATGGGTGATGGGGAGATCGGTTTTCAGTGCGCTCTTCGCACTGACGGAGGTCTTATGCGCGGAGTTCGGCGCTGATTCCGATTTGGATTTGCTGTTGGACTTCACTTTTGGTGCCTCGGAGGATTGCAGCGGCTCGGCTTTTTCGCGGACGACTTCCTTAGCGGGCTTGTCTTCGCGGAGTCCTTTGAATGCTGCCTGGCGGACGAGATTGTCGCGCGTCCAGTTGGAGAAGGATATCTGCGCCACCAACTCGGGTTTAACCCAGTGCACATCGCGTGAGACGCCTTTCGGCATGTCGGTGAATGGTGATTTGGATTGCGCGAGTTTGTTGAGTTGTTGGTGCAGGGTCTGCTGGGTCTTTTGCGTGAAGCCGGTGCCGGATCGGCCGGCGTAATGCAATTTGCCGTTTTCGAAATATCCGATGATCAAAGCGCCGATACCAGTGCTGCCATTGGATGGATCAGTGAAGCCGCCGATTACGAATTCCTGTTCCTGGAAACACTTTGATTTGATCCACGAATTGCCGCGCGTTGATGAGTAGGGAGCCGATGCGAGCTTGGAGACGATGCCTTCTGCACCGAGATTGCAGGCTTCGTTGAAGACCTTTTTGCCGTCAGCTGCGAAGTGTTCGCTGAAGCGGATGGGCGCGTCGTCATCGAGGCCGGCGAGAAGCGTGGCGAGGAGTTCTTTGCGTTCGAGAAGCGGCAGATCGCGAAGGTTGTGGCCATCGAGATGGAGCAAGTCGAAGGCGAAGTAGGTGAGGTTAACTTTTGCGCCCTCCTGAAACGCTGCCTGCAGATCGGCGAAACTGGTGGCGCCTTTTTCATCAAGCACCACCGTTTCACCGTCAAGGACGGCGCTTTCGCAGGGAAGTTGTTCGGCTGCGCGTGCGAGAGTCGGCATGCGGTGCGTCCAGTCGAGACCTTTGCGGGTCAGGAGCGAGACGCGTTTCTTACGGGAGTCGCCGGCAGGCCGGACCTGGATTTGAATGCGATATCCGTCGAGCTTGAGTTCGTGGATCCAGCCATCTCCCGAGGGTGGAGCGGTGGAAGCCTTGGCTAATTGCGGAGAGATGAAGGCGGGGAATTTTTCGTGTGGAGCAGATTTCAGCGATGCCGTGAATGAGGGCTTGGACTTGGCTTTCTTTCGAGGAGTGGCCGGCTTCGACGCTTCGGGTTGCTGGTCAGGCGGCCGATTGCTGTGCCAGACACGGTCGCTGTCTTTGCCGATCTGCTCGATGGTGCGGTTGCTGATGGCGCTGTCAGGCAAACGTTCGGTGATGGATGGTTGATCTTCGGTACGGGCGAATTCGTCGCGGTCTTTGATGAGGAGCCAGTTGGGTTTGTCGGGGCGGGCGTCGTGGGTGTGCATGCGCACGAGAGCCCAGCGGCCTTTGAGCTTCTGGCCGTTGAGGTTGAACTTGAGATGGCCTTCGGCGAGGCCGCGATCGACGTCGGCATAATCCTTCACCGGTTCCCACTCGCCGAAGTCCCACAGCATCACGGATCCGCCGCCGTACTGGCCCTTCGGGATGGTGCCTTCGAAGTTGCCGTACTCAATGGGATGGTCTTCTACCTGGACGGCGAGACGTTTGTCGGCGGGCAGATCGCTGGGGCCCTTAGCGACGGCCCAGCTTTTGAGCACGCCATTCCAGGCAAGGCGAAAATCGTAGTGGAGGCGCGTGGCGGCGTGTTTCTGGACGACGAAGGGCAGCGCGCTGCCTTGGCTGGCAGCCTTGATTGCGCCTTTGTTTCCGCGGGGCTCAGCGGTGACTTTGAAATCCCGCATCTCCCGGTAACGCTTTAGCTGATCTTCCAGCACGCCGGCTGGATCGTTCTTGCGAGAGGCGGTCTTTGCCTTTGCCATGGTTATGCGGCCTTACGCGAGCGTTTACGAGACTTGACCAGTGTAGGCCCCTTCCTGGACGGGCGTGAAGTAGCGGGCCGGGTTTGTTTTTGGTCGTGGCTCTTCTCGCCGCTGACGCTGCGTTTCAGTGCATCCATGAGACTGACAACCTTGGCGCGCGGTTTGGCCTCGGCGACAGGGAGAGGCGACTTGGTGCGCCTTGCCTCAATGAGTTCGTGGAGCGCGGCTTCATAGTCGTCTTTGAAATCGTCGAGATGGAAGGGCGCGGATTGGGCGCGTATGAGATCGTTGGCGAGCGCCAGCTGCTTTTTGTCGACGGCGTGTTCTTTAATGCCGCCGAAGTAATCCTTCGCGTCGCGCAGTTCCTCGGCATATCGCAGGATGTAGGCCATCAAACCACGCGCATTTTTTCCTGGCGCAGGGGCAATGGCGACCAGGTGTTCGCGGCCGCCGAACGCGACTTCGCCGATGGCGACTTTGTCGGCCTGGAGCATGGCTGTTCGAACGACCGCGAACGCCTCGGCGGATCCCTTGGGATCAGGAACGACGAAATAGGGTTTTTCGAATAGGGCAGGGGGCAGTTCCCTGGCGTCGACAAATTGCGCAACGTCGATCGTATTCTGCGTTTCGAGGCGAAGCTTCTTTACCTCTTCGGGTTCGACGATCACATATTTGCCTTTGCTGTACTCGTAGCCTTTGACGATGTCGGCGTTATCGACCGGCTCGTCGCCGTTGATGACATTGAGATGGTGCACGCGCTGATGGGTCTTGCGATCAATTTGATGAAAAGAGATTTCGGATGTGGCACTGGTGGCGGGGAAGAGTTGAATGCCGAACGATACCAGTGAAATTCGAAGTTGCCCGGACCAGAATGGACGGCCAGCCATGCCTGCCTCCTCGGGTGCGTGCACGGGTACAGCCGTCAGGTGATGCCCGCTTCTCCGCAGCCCCAGGTCGTTCGATGTAGCGGTTATGGGGCAAGTTGTCCCACGGCCGGCGTTGATGATTGGGCGGCGAAGGACGATCTCCAGGCAGCGGGGCTTGAGGGCTAACGCATCATAGGTCGCATGATTCGTAAACTCAAATCCGGAGAATTTCGTTTGTATTCGCGAAAGAAGGACGCCTCAACGGGCAAGCGGAAAAACCTTGGCACCTTCTCAACATTGGAGAAGGCCAAGAAGCACGAGCAAGAGGTTCAGTATTTCAAGAGGCATTAGGAGCGTGGATTGAAGATAGAGCAGAATAGGGCGTTGAACAAGCGCGCGGGGATCTGGGGCGGGTTCGAAGCGGAAGTGGGTGAGCAAGGTCAAGACGGTTTCGACGTATCCGCCAGAGGGGCTGTTTACGAAGGATGCGGAGACGATCGCTCGGCAACTGGCGTCGAAGAAGGTTTCGCCGAAGGGGCCGGGATCGGGAATGCGGATGCTGACCTACTTCATCAATCGGGCAGGGACAGGATTGAGCAAGTCGCGCAGGGCGGAACTGGAAAAGGCGAAGAAGCTGCTTTCGAAACGCGTGAAAGCCGCGCGGGAGAAGGCAGGTTCGAGTGCTGGCTAGAGAGGCCAAGATCGAGCCCGTGTTGACGCGAAACGCGGGTTCGATGCTTTACCATGCGCTTGTACGTGCCGAATACCTCCCCAACGACCGCAACGAATTTGCTGAACGGCTCAGTTCTTGTACTGATCCAGTTTGACGTGTGCGAGGAGTTGCGCCTCGATCTCCTGAGGAACGTGAAAGAGCGCACGGTTCAGCAGCAGCCGAGCATGAAGCACGGCGCTCCTGCGTATGTGCGCTATGAGCGGCCGCCGGTGGTTGAGCCGCTGGAGGCGCTGCAACTCGACACCGGAGAGCGGTTGGAAGGTGTGATCAAGTACTACGACTACGGCGTGGTCAGCGTCGTGTTTCAGCTGCCGTTTTCGGGCGGGTGGGACAACCTTGTACAACTGGCGAGCCGGTGGGTGTGGGATATCGATTTCGCGTCGCGGGCTGAACCGCTGGTGCGGGCAAGGTTGGATCAATGCGCGGCAGCGATGATTCGGCCGGCTGCGCGATGGCTGAGCGAAGACTATTTCATTTTTCATGTGAGCGAGGCGCCGGGAGGGCCGCCGGCTGGGGACCTGATTCGGGATCACGGGCTAGAGATTGCACAGGTGGTTCGCGGAGACCGGATGCGGCTGTCCCCGGGCGAGTGCAACGAAGTTTTGCATTCGCAGATTTCGTATTATGCGAATGACCTGACGGTGATCGGCTGGAATGCGGCGTTTCTCTATGACAGCTCGGCGGGTGCGGAGACGGCAATTCAGTTGCTGGAGTATGCGAATTCGCAGCTCCTGGAGTTTCGACACTACGATGAGTTGCTGACGGGGATTCTGGACAAAGCCTATGCAATGCTGGAGCAGCGGACGGGAGTTTTTGCGCGATGGCGGCTGGCAAAGTCGGCGCGCACACTGCACACCACGCTTCTGGACGTAGCGGAACTGACGGAGCGGGCGGATAACGCGATCAAGTTTCTGAGCGATATGTTTGCGGCGCGGCTGTACAGGCTGGCGGCGGCCAAGGTGGGCGTTCCGGATTATAAGGAACTTGTCTCGCGCAAGGTAAAGACGGCCGAGGACCTGTACAACTATATGGTGGATCAGTTCAACCAGAGCCGGGCATTTTTCCTGGAATTTACGGTGGTGCTGATTCTGCTGATCGAATTGTTTTATCTGTTTCGGGGGAAGCCTCTATGAGAGAACGCAGGGGCTGAAGCCCCACGCTCCCTCCGGAGTAGAGTGTCTCGAGTCTAGTTATGAAGCGGTGCACTGACACAGAACTACCAATTGTTGAACGATTTTTCTATGACATTGTTGACATTTACGGTGCTTCTCTATATTGGCGCACTGCTCGCGGGCCTGCTGGGAGCTCTTACCGGACTCGGTGGCGGAGTCGTGCTGGTGCCACTGCTGACGCTCGGATTTCATGTGGACATTCGCTACGCCATCGGGGTGTCGTTGATTTCTGTGATTGCGACGTCGTCAGGGGCCGCAGCTGCATATGTGCGCGAGGGATTCTCGAGCGTGCGGATCGGAATGTTTCTTGAGGTTGCGACTACGCTGGGCGCGATCCTGGGAGCATACCTGGCGACAGTGGTGCAGACGCAGGCGCTGGCGATCATCTTTGGTGTGGTGCTGCTCTACTCCGCATTTCTCTCGTGGCAGCAAGTGTGCAAACCGGTTCCGCCATTGACGAAGGGAAGCCCATGGTCGGACAGGCTGAGGCTTTCCGGCGATTTTCCGAGAAAGGACGGATCGCGCTGCAAATATGAAGTGGAGAATATCCCAGGCGGATTTGGCTTGATGTTTGTAGCGGGATCGCTGTCGGGATTGCTGGGCATCGGATCGGGAGCGGTGAAGGTGCTGGCGATGGACCGCATCATGAAGGTCCCCTTTAAGGTTTCGACGACGACGAGCAATTTCATGATCGGAGTAACGGCTGCGGCGAGTGCGGGGATTTATCTGCATCGCGGTTTAGTCTCACCCGGGCTGGCATTTCCAGTAATGCTGGGGGTGCTGAGCGGTTCGCTTATCGGCGCACGCTACCTGGTGCGAGCGCATGTGACTGCGCTGCGGGTGGTGTTCACGGTTGTAGTGCTGGCTCTGGGAGTGGAGATGATTGTCAAGGGGGTCACGAAATGGTTCTGAGAGAGAAGGGGATGGGGGAAGGACACGATAACCATTTCGACGACCGCACGATGGAGACGATCATGGGGCGTCTGCTCCAGGTTGGAGTGCTGTTGGCATCGATTGTGATGATCGCGGGCGGAACCCTGTATATGTGGACGCACCAGGCGATGCCGGATTACCGGGTATTCAAAGGCGAGCCGCAGGCGTTGCGGCATGTCGGTGGTGTGGTGAAGGGAGTCGTGAAGGGCGACTCCGAGGCCCTGATTCAACTGGCGGTTCTGCTGCTGATTGCGACGCCGGTGGCGCGGGTGGTATTTGCGCTGGTTGCATTTGGAATTGAACGCGACAAGCTCTATATCGCGATCAGCGCGGTGGTGCTTGCGGTGCTATTGTTCGGGTTTCTCCGGTCGCAATGACCGGGGGATGCCCCCATGAAACCCGATGAGCCGGCGTATTGAGTTTGTAAACATCCCTTGATTTTCAATTCCGGAATCGCTGAGTTTCACGGCACCCCCCTTCGGATTGCGCATCTAATGCCAAGAACAGGCATTCTTTTGTCTTACTTTGGGGGAGCGATGAAGCGTTTTGAGGGAAAGGTAGCGATTGTTACCGGCGCGGGATCGGGCATCGGGCAGGGGATTGCGAAGCGGCTTGGCTGTGAGGGCGCCAAAGTGATCGTAGATTATGTGGGAAATCCCGATGGCGCGAATGAGACCGAAAAAGCGATTGAGAAGGCCGGCGGCGAGGGCAAGATTGTTCTGGCCGATGTTACCCGCATCAATGATGTGGAGTGCCTGGTGGATACGGCATGGAGCCAGTTCGGTTCGGCGGACATCCTGGTAAACAACGCGGGGATGGAGAAGAAGTCGGACTTCTGGGATACGGCGGAGTCAGAGTACGACCAGGTGATGGCTGTGAATCTGCGCGGGCCGTTTTTTCTGACGCAGGCGTTTGTGCGGCGATTGCGCGATGCGAAGAAGCCGGGGCGCGTGATCAATATCAGCTCGGTGCATGAGGACATGGTGTTTCCCGGATTCGATTCGTATTGCTGCAGCAAAGGCGGACTGCGCATGTTGATGCGGAATCTCGCGGTGGAACTGGGATCGCTGGGCATTACGGTGAACAATGTTGCGCCGGGGGCGATTGCGACGCCGATTAACAAATCGCTGCTGGAGGACAAGCCCAAGCTGGATGCGCTCCTCAAGAATATTCCGCTGGGGCGGATGGGCACGCCGGACGATGTGGCGGGCGTGGTGGCTTTTCTGGCGTCGGATGATGCGGCCTATGTGACGGGCTCGACGTTTGTGGTGGATGGCGGTCTGATGCGCAACTATCGCGAGCAATAAACCGAGATATGACGGCGAGGATTGAAGATTACGCGTTGATTGGCGATTGCCAGACGGCCGCCCTGGTGGACAGGAGCGGGTCGATTGACTGGCTCTGCTGGCCTACCTTTTCTTCTGAGGCATGCTTTGCGAAGCTTCTGGGCACCGACGAGAACGGCTATTGGCGAATTACGCCGTGCGATGACAAATTCAAGACAACGAGGACGTATCGCGAGCACACGCTGATTGTGGAGACGGTGTTTGAATGCGGCGAGGGCGCGGTGCGGCTGACGGACTTTATGCCGGTGCGGAATGCGCACTCCAATGTGATGAGGATCGTGGAGGGCCTGCGCGGGACGGTGCGGATGGGCATGGAACTGTGTCTGCGGTTCGACTATGGGCGGACGGTGCCGTGGGTGACGCGGCTGGATAACGGAGTGCGCGCGGTGGCTGGACCGAACCTGGCGATTCTGCGCGCGTCGGTGGAGACGAGGGGCGAGAATCTGAAGACGCTGGCGGAGTTCAAGGTTGCGGAAGGTGAACGTGCCTGGTTCTCGCTGGCGTACGGGCTGTCATACGAGGACGATCCGGGTGGCAAGGATGTGGATAGTGCGTTGCGAGAAACGGAAAACTTCTGGCGGGAGTGGACGGAAGTTCTGCAATATGAGGGGAAGTATCGAGATATCGTCGAGCGATCGCTGATTACGCTGAAGGCAATGACCTATATGCCCACGGGGGGAGTGGTGGCGGCGGTGACGACGTCGCTGCCCGAGTGCATTGGCGGTGTGCGGAACTGGGACTATCGCTACTGCTGGCTGCGGGACACGACATTTACGCTGCTGGCACTTTCGAATGCGGGTTATGTCGATGAAGCTGAGGCGTGGCAGGATTGGTTGCTGCGGGCGCTGGCGGGCAGTCCCGACCAGGTACAGATCATGTACGGTTTGCGGGGCGAACGGCAACTGACCGAGTGGGAAGTCGGGTGGCTGCCGGGATACGAGAATTCAAAGCCGGTGAGGATCGGCAATGCGGCATCGATGCAGGTGCAATTGGACATCTACGGGGAGGTGCTGGATTGCTTTTTTCACGCACAGCACAAGGTGGGAAGGCATTCGGAAGATGACTTCAGGGTGTTGGTGCAGCTGCTGAAACATCTGGAGGCAATCTGGGAGGAACCGGATGAAGGGATATGGGAGACGCGCGGAGGTCCGCAGCAATTTACATATTCGAAGATGATGGCTTGGGTGGCGTTTGATCGCGCGGTTCTGCTGGCGGAGCAGATGAATTATAAGGCGCCGATTGAGAAGTGGAAGACCATCAGGGACACGATCCATGCGCAGATATGCGAGAGAGGGTTCAACACTGAGAGGGATTGTTTTGTGCAGGCGTACGGGTCGAATGAGCTGGACGCAGCTCTGCTGCAGATGCCGCTGGTGGGCTTTCTGCCGGGATCGGATCGGCGGGTGCAGAATACCGTGGACGCGATCAGGCGCGATCTGATGCTCGACGGACTGGTGCTTCGCTACAACACGTCGAACGTGAACGATGGTCTTCCACCGGGCGAAGGTGTTTTTCTGGCGTGCAGCTTTTGGATGGTGAGCAGCCTGAAAGCGGTTGGGCGCGAACCGGAGGCGCGGAAGCTGTTTGAGGATCTGCTGAAACTGACGAATGACTTGGGACTGCTTTCGGAGGAGTACGACACGAAAGGGAAGCGGATGGTGGGGAATTTTCCGCAGGCGTTCTCACATATCGCACTGTTGAATGCAGCCTTCGACCTTGAAGATGGTACGGGCGTGCGAAAGCGTGCGCGCCGGCAGGGCGAGAGTTGAGAATCGCTGTGGGCCCAGTTCGAGTCAAGTGGATGGCTTTCTCAGCCTCATTCCTTGAGGCCGCGTCGAATCCTCCCACGGCGAAGGGAGGATCGTCACACGCGCTTCGCTGGTTGATGCATCTGGGCGCCGTGGGGATATTCGCGCTCGCTGTGGTTGATTCGTCGGTGATCCCGATACCGCTGCCGGGAAGTACGGACCTGGTGCTGCTCCTGATGACGGCGTTTCGATCGCAATCGGTTGGCTCGCCGATCCTGTTTGGTTCATGCGCATTTGCAGGGTCGGTGATTGGCGGTTATATCACTTGGGCTGCGGGGAAAAAGGGTGGCGAAGCCGCGCTCGATCGACTGGGGAAGGGGCGCTTTGTGCGTCGCGTACAGGGCTGGGTGAAGCGGAACGGATTGCTTTCGGTTGCGCTAGCCGCTCTACTGCCTCCGCCTGTGCCGCTGATGCCTTTTCTGCTTGCGGCCGGAGCGCTGGGGCTTTCGCGCGGACGTTTCTTGATCTCGTACTGCGCGGCGCGCGCGGTGCGCTATGGGCTGGTGGCCTGGGTGGGTTACAAGTATGGGCGGGTGGTGATTAATTTCTGGCAGAAGGATCTGAAGGGTTGGAGCACGCCGATTCTTATCGGGTATATTTCATTGCTCGTGGTCGGGGCGCTGTATGGGGTATGGAAGTACCGGCGAGGAAATCGCAAGGGTAAGTAACTGGAAGACGGAATGCCGAGTTGGACCCGACATTCCATGTCTTTATTGTCGCGCGGAATGCTGTTCAGATTTGAGCCAACCGGAAGTTGGGACAAGGCCGGTGGACTTCGTCTCGCTTTCGCAGCGTGACGAGGAAGGGCAACTGCAGGTTCCTCCACTCCCGTTGGTCGGTCGGAATGACAGCGCTAGCAGGCTATGCCCGAGCGTGCCTGACCATGGGTGCGGTGGGCTGCTTGGTTGCGAGATATGTGTCGACCGCTGCCGCGGCTTTCCGACCTTCGGCGATAGCCCAGACGACAAGAGACTGACCGCGGCGCATGTCGCCGGCGGCGAAGATGCCATCGACGGATGTCATGTAGTCGGCATTGGCGGCAACATTGCCGCGCTGATCCACCGCGACGCCTAGTTGGTCAATCATCCCGCCTTTGACGGGACCGAGGAAGCCCATGGCGAGAAGCACGAGATCGACGTCGAGGGTGAACTCGGAGCCGGCGATAGGTTCGAACTTCGGTGGCGGACCGACGCGGAGGGCATGAACCTGTTTTACGTTGCCGTTTTCGTCGCCAGTGAAGCGGACACTGTTGATGGCCCAGTCGCGGATCCCGCCTTCTTCGTGCGCGCCTTCGGTACGCAGTTGCAGCGGCCAGAGCGGCCAGGGCGTTGATGCGGCGCGGGTCTCGGGTGGCTTGGGCATGATTTCAATCTGGTGCACGCTCTTTGCGCCCTGGCGATGGGTGGTGCCGAGGCAGTCGGCGCCGGTGTCTCCCCCGCCAATGATGAGCACGCGTTTTCCTGCGGCGTGGATCGAAGTCGCTGCATCGACGTGGTCGCCTTCGTTACGGCGATTCTGCTGGGGCAGGAATTCCATGGCGAAGTGAATACCCTTGAGTTCGCGGCCGGGAATCTTGAGATCGCGCGGATGTTCGGCGCCGCCTGCGAGCAGGATGGCATCGTAGTGGCCGGTCAGGGATTCGATGGGAACATTGCCACCGACATGGGCGTTGGTGAGGAACGTCACGCCTTCGGCGCGCATCTGCTGCAGACGGCGATCGAGGACGTGCTTTTCAAGCTTGAAGTTCGGAATGCCATAGCGGAGCAGGCCGCCGATGCGGTCATTCTTCTCATACACGGAGACGGAGTGGCCGGCACGGCGGAGTTGCTGCGCAGCGGCGAGGCCGGCAGGGCCGCTGCCGACGACGGCGACGCGCTTTCCCGTGTTGTGCTCGGGAGGCTCGGGTTGAATCCAGCCTTCATCCCACGCGCGCTCTACGATGCTGCGCTCGATGAGCTTGATGGAGACGGCGGGCGCATTGATGCCGAGGACGCAGGAGGCTTCGCAGGGTGCGGGGCAGATGCGGCCTGTGAACTCCGGGAAGTTGTTGGTGGCGTGCAGACGGCGGATGGCGTTTTGCCAGCGGCCGTTGTAGGCGAGGTCGTTCCAGTCGGGGATGAGGTTGTTGACGGGACAGCCGGTGTGGCAGAAGGGAACGCCGCAATCCATGCAGCGAGCGCTTTGCTCTTTTTGTTTCTCCTCCGGGAACGGTTGATAGATTTCGAACCAGTCCTGGACGCGTTCTTCTACGCTGCGGCGGACGGCCTGTTCGCGTTCGATTTCGAGAAACCCGGTGACCTTACCCATGCTGCACCTCGGCGGCTGCGGCCTCGACCTGAGGCGCTGCGTTAGTTGGCGGACAGTAGATGGTATCGACGCGTTCGACGCCGAGCACGCGCTTGTACTCGTGCGGGAAGACCTTGATGAACTTGGATTGTGCTTGGGCCCAGTGCTCAAGGATCCAGGCGGCGCGCGGGCTGCCGGTGTAGTCGCGGTGGCGCTCAAGAAGGGCGCGAACTTCGGCCACGTCCGCTTCGGTTTCGAGCGCCTCGAGATCGACGCTGGACTTGTTGCAGCGGCGCGTGGAGAAGTCGCCCTGATCGTCAAAGACAAAAGCGCGACCACCGCTCATGCCGGCGGCGAAGTTGCGCCCGGTAGTGCCAAGAACGATGACGGTACCGTTGGTCATGTATTCGCAGCCGTGATCGCCGACGCCTTCGACTACGGCTATGGCGCCAGAGTTGCGGACAGCGAAGCGCTCGCCGGCGATGCCGTTCAGGAAGACCTCACCGCTGGTGGCGCCGTAGAGAACGACGTTGCCGACGAGAATGCTTTCTTCCGGCAGGAAGAAGGAAGTCTTGGGCGGATAGGCGATGATGCGGCCGCCGGAGAGGCCCTTGCCGAGATAGTCGTTGCTGTCGCCTTCGAGTTCAAGCGTGACGCCGTTGGGAACAAATGCGCCGAAGCTCTGGCCGGCCGAGCCTTCGAACTTGAAGTGGATGGTGTTATCTGGAAGCCCAGCCGAACCGTATCGACGGGCGATTGCGCCGCCCAACATGCCGCCAACGGTGCGGTGAACGTTGCGAATGGCAAAGCTGCCGGTGACGGGAGTTTTAGACTCGAGGGCAGGTGCGGCCTTCGTAATCAAGGCGTGATCGAGAGCCTGATCGAGTCCGTGATCCTGTGCCTGTATCTTGCGGCGTGCCACGCGCGAAGGCACCGTGGGCGCATAGAGGATTGAGGAAAGGTCGATGCCCTTCGCTTTCCAGTGAGCGTCGGCAAGGGAGGCTTCGATCTTGTCGACGCGGCCAATCATCTCGTCCATAGTACGGAAGCCGAGCTTTGCCATGTGCTCGCGAATTTGTTCGGCGATGAAGAAGAAGAAATTGACGACATGCTCGGGCTGGCCGGTGAAGCGCGCACGGAGCACGGGGTCCTGTGTAGCGATGCCTACGGAACAGGTGTTGAGGTGGCACTTGCGCATCATGATGCAGCCCATGGTGATGAGCGGGGTGGTGGCGAAGCCGAATTCTTCAGCGCCAAGAAGGGCGGCGATGACGACGTCGCGGCCGGTCTGGAGCTTGCCGTCGGTCTGGACTTTGATGCGGCCGCGAAGGTCGTTGAGCAGCAGCACCTGCTGAGTTTCGGCGAGGCCGAGTTCCCAGGGCAGGCCGGCGTGCTTGATGGAACTGAGCGGGGATGCGCCGGTTCCGCCGTTGTCGCCGGAGATGAGCACAACATCGGCGTGGGCTTTGGAAACACCTGCAGCGACGGTGCCGACGCCGACTTCGGACACGAGTTTGACGGCGATGCGCGCTTTGGGATTGACGTTCTTGAGGTCGTAGATCAGCTGCGCGAGGTCTTCGATGGAGTAGATGTCGTGATGCGGCGGAGGAGAGATGAGTCCGACGCCCGGGATCGAGTGGCGCGTTCTGGCGATGACATCATCGACCTTGTGGCCTGGGAGCTGGCCTCCCTCGCCGGGCTTTGCACCCTGCGCCATCTTGATCTGCAGTTCGTCAGCGTTGACGAGGTAATTTGTGGTGACGCCGAAACGGCCGCTGGCGACTTGCTTAACGGCGCTGCGGCGTGAGTCGCCGTTGGGGTCGGGTGTGAATCGCGCTTCGTCTTCGCCGCCTTCGCCGGTGTTGGACATGCCGCCGAGGCGGTTCATAGCGATGGCGAGGGTTTCGTGAGCCTCAGCGCTGATGGAGCCGAAGCTCATGGCGCCGGTGGTGAAGCGCTTGACGATCTCCTTGGCGGGCTCAACTTCTTCAAGGGAGATTGCGGTTTCGGCGTACTTGAGCTTGAGCAGACCGCGCAGGGTGCAGAGGTTGCGGTTCTGCTGATCGAGGAGGTCGGTGTACTCCTGGAACGTGGCGGCGCTGTTGGCTTGAACTGCATGCTGGAGTTTGCTGATGGTGAGGGGATTGAGAAGGTGATACTCTCCGCCCTCGCGATATTGATAATGGCCGCCGACCACGAGTTCTGTTTCGGAATCGGTGAGGGGTTGGAAAGCATGAGCGTGCTTCATCTGCGCTTCGCGGGCGAGCACCTCGAGGCCGACGCCTTCAATGCGCGATGCGGTGCGGGGGAAGTAGGTCTGGATGAGGTCGTCGTTGAGACCGATGGCTTCGAAGACCTGCGCGCCGCGATAGCTTTGCAGGGTGCTGATGCCCATCTTCGAGAAGGTCTTCAGCAGGCCTTTGTTGATGGCCTTGATGAAACTCTTTTCGGCGTGGCTGGCGGAGACGTTGTGCGGCAGCAGGCCACGACGCTTGAGGTCGTGCAGTGTCTCGATGGCGAGATAGGGGTTGATGGCGCTGGCGCCGTATCCGATGAGCAGGGCAAAGTGCATGACTTCGCGCGGCTCGCCGCTCTCGATGATGAGGGCGACCTGGGTGCGGGTCTTTTCCTTGACGAGCCGATTGTGAACAGCGGCCATGGCGAGGAGGCTGGGGATGGGCGCGTAGGTGGGATCGACGCCGCGGTCGGAGATGATGAGCAGCGTGTATCCGGAGGCGACGGCATGCGCAGCGCGCGCGCTTAGTTCATCAAGCGAGTGACGGAGGCCGGGTTCGCCATCTTCTGCGCGGAAGAGTGCAGGCAACGTTGTGGCAAGCAGGTCGCCGGAAGAGACGCGGCGCAGTTTTTCGAGATCGCGATTCGACAGGATGGGATGCGGAAGCTTGAGTGTGTGGCAGTTCTCCGGTGTCTCATCGAGGATGTTGCGCTCGGTGCCGATGTAGCTGATGAGCGACATGACGAGCTCTTCGCGGATGGGGTCGATGGGCGGGTTGGTGACCTGGGCGAAGAGCTGCTTGAAGTAATTGAAGAGAGGCTGCGGGCGGTCTGACAGGCAGGCGAGCGGCGTGTCGGTGCCCATCGATCCGACGGGTTCTTCGCCGCGTGCGCCCATGGGGCCGAGCAGGAGGCGGAGATCTTCTTCGCTGTAGCCGTAGGCGCGCTGGCGGCGGAGAAGCGTTTCAGGATTCGAGGCGATAACGCGGGATGGCTCGGGCAGGGAATCGAGCAAGACCTGCTGCTGTTTTAACCAGTCAGCGTAGGGCTGGCGGGCTGCGAGGCTTTTCTTGATTTCGGCGTCGGAGATGATGCGCTTCTGCACGGTATCGACGAGGAACATGCGGCCGGGCTGGAGACGGCCCTTCTTGCGGATGTCTTCGGCTGGAACGTCGAGAACGCCGGCTTCGGATGCGAGGACCACGAGATCATCTTTTGTGACGATGTAGCGGCCGGGGCGGAGACCGTTGCGGTCGAGCGTGGCGCCCACGATGCGTCCGTCAGTGAAGGCGATGGCGGCAGGGCCATCCCAAGGCTCCATGAGAGAAGCGTGGTACTCGTAGAAGGCGCGCTTGTCTTCGTCCATGTCGGGATTGCCAGCCCATGCTTCAGGGATGAGCATGGCCATGACGTGGGGAAGCGACCGGCCGGATTGAAAGAGGAATTCGACGGCGTTGTCGAGCGAGGCGGAGTCGCTGCCCTCGGGCATGATGACGGGGAAAAGCTCTTTGATCTTTTCGCCGTGGAGCGGGTTGTCGAGGATCGACTGGCGAGCAGTCATCCAACTGACGTTGCCGCGGATGGTGTTGATTTCGCCGTTGTGGGCGACGTAGCGGTAGGGATGGGCGAGCTTCCAGCTGGGGAAGGTGTTGGTGGAGAAGCGCTGGTGAACGAGGCAGAGGGCGCTGGTGACGAGGGGATTGGCCAGTTCGAAGTAAAACTTCTCGATCTGCGGGGCCAGCATGAGGCCCTTGTAGATGATGGTGCGGCAGGAGAAGGAGGGGACGTAGAAGTCGTCCTTGCCCTCGATGTCGGACACGACCATCTCATTTTCAGTGCGGCGGCGGACGAGGTAGAGCAGGCGCTCGAAAGTGTCCTCATCCATTCCATTCGGACGGCCAACGAAGAATTGTTCTATATACGGTTGCGAGGCACGGGCTTCGCGGCCGATGGCATCGCCGTTGACGGGTGTATCGCGCCAGCCGAGGACCTTGAGGCCTTCCGCGGCGGCGATGCGCTCGAAAACTCCTTCGCACTGAAGGCGGCTGTGCTTGTCGACGGGGAGGAAGACCATGGCTACGCCGTAAGCGCCGGGACCGGGAAGCTGAATGCCGAGTTCGCCGCACTCGCGCGCGAAGAAGACGTGAGGAATCTGGATCAGAATGCCGGCGCCATCGCCGGTCTCGGGATCGCAACCGGCCGCGCCGCGATGGGTGAGGTTGATGAGCACCTCGAGGCCCTTGCGGATGATGTCGTGGCTTTTTTCGCCCTTGATGCTGGCCACGAGGCCCATGCCGCAGGCGTCGTGTTCATTGCGCGGATGATAGAGGCCCTGAGGCTGCGGAAGACGGTTAAGCTGATCCGATGTCTGCATAGCTACCCTCTTATGAATAAGATCGGTTTGCAATTTCAGGCTGTCAGGAACGGCAAAAGACACAATGAGCGAGGCGAGTCCCAGTGGAGATCGTCCGGAAGTCCAAAAGCCTGTCGTGGCAGGCCCGTGCACACGGGGATAGTGCTGAACTCTTTACTATATCTGAATTCCGATTCCGTTACTCCCGAAATGCGGCACCGGGCTGATTCAGGACCGGTTTTCCACAAACATCGCGAGGGGCACGTAAAAGTGATCAGAGTTTGCAAATAAGCAATTCGCGCTCATAGATCATCTCGGGGGGGAGATGATCGTGGAGTTCGATGAAGAGCTCCTCGTGTGCGATGACTTCTTTGCGCCACGCCGCGCGATCGACGGTCATAAGAGCGTCGAAGGATTCCCGTGAAAAGTCGAGGCCGGTCCAGTCGATGTCTTCGTAGCGAGGAACCCAACCGATGGCTGTTTCGCGGCCGCGGCCGTGCCCTTGTACGCGCTCTACGATCCAGCGGAGCACGCGCATGTTTTCACTGAAGCCGGGCCACAGGAATTTGCCGTCGTCGTCTTTGCGGAACCAGTTCACATTGAAGATGCGTGGCGTGACGTCAAGGCCACGCTGCATCTTGATCCAGTGACGGAAGTAGTCGCCCATGTGATAGCCGCAGAAGGGCAACATGGCCATGGGATCGCGACGGACCTTGCCAACAGCGCCGGCTGCTGCCGCAGTGGTCTCAGAGCCCATGGTGGCGCCGATGTAGACGCCGCTTGACCAGTTGAATGCCTGATAGACCAGCGGCAAGGTGTGAGAGCGGCGGCCGCCGAAGATGATGGCACTGATGGGAACGCCGTCGGGAGATTCCCAGGCAGGATCCATGGTGGGGCATTGCGATGCAGGAGCGGTGAAGCGTCCATTGGGGTGCGCGGCCGTGGTGCCGTTCTTCTTGCCGATGGCCGGGGTCCAACGCTCGCCGTGCCAATCGAGGCATTCAGCCGGCGGCTTGTCAGTCATGCCTTCCCACCAGACTCCGCCTTCGGGAGTGAGGGCGACATTGGTGAAGATGCTGTTGCGCGAGAGTGCCGTCATTGCCGAAGGGTTTGTTTTCACGCTCGTTCCAGGAGCGACTCCAAAGAACCCGTATTCAGGATTGATGGCTCTTAAGCGGCCATGGGTATCGGGTCTGATCCACGCGATGTCGTCGCCAACGGTCCACACCTTCCAGCCGTGCATGGACTTGGGTGGGATGAGCATGGCGAAGTTGGTTTTTCCGCACGCGGACGGAAAGGCGGCGGCGACATAGGTTTTTTCGCCGTCAGGGCTTTCGACGCCGAGGATGAGCATGTGCTCGGCCATCCAGCCTTCGTCGCGCGCGATGTTGGATGCGATGCGGAGCGCGAAACACTTCTTGCTGAGCAGGGCATTACCGCCGTATCCGGAACCGTAGGACCAGATTTCGCGGGTTTCAGGGAAGTGGACGATGTACTTGGTGTCGTTGCAGGGCCAGGGCACATCCTGCTGGCCGGGCTTGAGTGGCACACCGACGGTGTGCATACACGGAACGACGCGCTTCTCGTCCTTGTCGATCTCTGCGAAGACGGGCGCGCCGATACGAGCCATGATGCGCATATTGACGACGACATAGGGAGAGTCCGTGATCTCCACGCCTATGCCGGACATGGGTGATCCGACCGGGCCCATGCTGAAGGGCAGCACGTACATGGTGCGGCCCTGCATGCAGCCCTTGAAGAGCTGTTTGAGACGGCGGCGCATGACGTACGGGTCTTCCCAGTTATTGGTGGGACCGGCGGCGTCGCGCGAGAGAGAACAAATGAAGGTACGGTCTTCTACGCGGGCGACGTCGTTCGGTGCAGAACGGGCATAGTAGCACCCGGGCCATTTTTTCTGATCGAGGCGGGTGAAGGTTCCGGCATCGATGAGGCGATCGCAGAGGAAGTCATATTCTGCCTGGGAGCCGTCGACCCAATGGATGGAGTCAGGGCGGCACAACTCGGCCATTTTCTCGACCCATCGAATCAGATGTTTATTGGTTGTTGGGGGAGTCTGGATGGCGGCCGGCTCGTGGTTGAGAACGGATTGCTTCATTTTTCTATGGTTCTCCTGCGCTGCCTGTCTCTTACAGGCTACAGAATCTGTCGCTCGAGTGATAGTGGAAGAATCCAGATGCCTTGGACGCAACAGTTTATCGCAGAAGATGGCCTGGAACTTGTGATCTAGAATTCGTGGTGGTGCCGGTCAATGACTTCGGCGATGGTGTTTGGCTCCGGATTGGCGGCTTCAGCCTGGTCGCGGACCTTTGCGACGGCGAGCCAGTTGTCCTTGTGGGGATGCTCGGTCATCCAGGGTGGGAGAGGCATGCACAGATGTTCGCTGAGGCCGACGGCATAACCCTCATACAAAGCGCGAAGATCGCGGAGACGTTCATAGGATTGGCCGTCGCGGCAAACACTGACGCCGCTCTGACAAAGCAATTGATAGAGCTGTTCGTAGCGCTCGCGCGGCAGTCGGTCGGGAAAGTTCTGGTTTGGCTTGATCGAGAAGACCTGGGCTAGATCGACCATGGCGTGACGAGCCATGGCGAAGGTGAGTTGCGCCTGTCTGGCTTCATGTCCTTGAACGCCAGCGATGAGCAGGGCAGATGTGTCGAGCATGGTGGTGAGAGCGCCGATCCAGCTTTGATTGGTGTGCTGCGAGCGGAAGTAGCAGAGCAGCGTGTAGGAGATATGGCTCTCGAGCAATTCGGCGGACCATCGTTCCCATTCGGAAAGAAGCGTGGCAAGGGCGTTTTCAGCTCCATCGAAGGAGTGCCGGCGCATGAGTTCGGCCGCGGTTGGGGGCGAGCCGGCCCGGGCATCAAGGAGCGAGATGCTGACTTCTCGTCGCGAGAATGCTCCGTAAAGTACAGGGAAGTAGCCCATGACGATGGCGAGAAAGCCGAAGCCTGTGCCAGCTTCACAGGTAGAGAGGACGCGCGCGATCAACGCATGAGGGGTTACGTCGCCAAGGCCGAGGGTGAAGAAATTTGTCCCGCTGACATAGAGGTCGGTCAGGTATCCGATGGAATGTGAGGTGTCGTTGAATGGACTGCCGAGCGCGTAATAGATGAGGGAGAAACCGAAGACCATCCCGCAGGCCCAGACGACGAGAAGAAAGATGAGTGATAGCGGCCCGTAGAAGCTGAGTGCGGTTTCGCGCTTCCGCGGGTGCTGGATGCGGACGGCAACGAATCTCCAGGGAATCCAGGTAAGGATGTAGAAGATGCGTGTAAGCCGAAGGCGTCCCGCAGCCCGGCGCGGCAGGATGATGGTTTGAAAGGCATCGAGCAGGACAACCAACAAACAGAGAATGCCCGACAGCATTGTGAAGACTTGCATTGACCCCCTTCAGCGGTACGCGTGGCTGCGATGCGGCGTGTGCGGCCGATTACCGTATCCTAGCTCAGTCAGGTCTCTCCGAGCCTTATGGTTGAACTTGGAAAAGCGCTTCTCGGTCTCGGCCTCCTGCTTGTTGTGATTGGAGCCGCAGTGCTGATTGCGACACGTCTCGGATTGCCGCTGGGACGGCTACCCGGCGATGTCTCCTACCGCGGGAAGAACGTGACGGCCTTCCTTCCGCTTGGGAACCTCGAACCTGATTAGCCCTGTGCTTTCCATCCTCTTCTACCTGGTCTCTCGAATTCGCCGCTAAGCGATACCGCGCGTGCGCATTCGAAGGGGCCGCGTGTGCTGCCGCAACTATTTTGGATTTGAAATCTCGAGTAAACGCTGTCTGATTACTGGACGGAAAAATATAGGCTCGTCCTATTCCAAGAGTGTGCAAGGTGAACTCTCTTACATAGATCAGTGACGATCATCACATGCCCTCTGGCGGTCGCCTGCGATAGCGTGGTTGACGGTCTACTGAAACGATTTAGGTGGGGCTTTTCTTAGGGCCTTAGCCATTGAGCCTTTCCGCTGATAAATATTTGGCGGAGGCCATTTGAGATGTGTGATTACGTCGCTTTTGTGTGCGGGTAGCCGACCAATGGCATGAGTTCAGGAGATGAGCTTGAAAGCCAATCGCGAGTTAGGCCTCGCGGCACCGATGAGAGTGCGGCTCGATCGAAGAGAACTTTCAAAATCGGCAGAGAGCCGAGCCTTCGGAAGAGCGAAATCAGAAAGCCACTCTCACGGGCTGCAGTTAACAGGGAGCACCACTTCGGAATAGGAGAGTCATATGGAAGTGAACTTCAGAAAGGCAAGCTACAGATTCCTTTTGTTGCCGTTGTTCTTTGCATTGGCATGCGTTGGAGTTTTTGCGCAGGCCAATTCAAATATCACCGGCATCGTTTCGGATCAGACGGGCGCTGTCGTCGCAGGAGCGAAGATCGTCCTTACTGATCCAGCCACAGGCGCAACCAAAACGACAGAGAGCGGCGAAACCGGATTGTATTCAATTGCCGGTTTGAATGCTGGAAATTACAACATGACGGTCACGGCGAAGGGATTCCAGACATTTGAGCAGAATGGAATCGTAGTCAACATCTCCGCGACTTTCCGTGTCGATCCCAAACTTACAGTTGGTTCCGAGTCGACGACAGTCACTGTGAATGCAAATGCCCTGACGGTGCAAGCCGATTCGAACGTGGTGAGCACGCTGATCAATGAGCAGCAGATCACCGAACTCGCGACCAATGGCCGCAACATTGTGGCACTCGCTACGCTCGGTCTCGGCGTCAGCGGCAACCTGCCTGATTCGAACACGCCGACATCGGTAGGTTCAAACTTCGCCATCAGCTTTAACGGCCTGAACCAGGCACACAACATCTGGCTGATCGATGGCGGCGAGGCGTATGACCGCGGTTCTGGCGGCAAATCGTCCATGATGCCTTCACAGGATGCTCTTGGCGAGTTCCAAGTGATGGCCAGCAACTATCCTCCGGACTACGGTATCTCTTCTGGCGGCACGATCTCGATGTCGATCAAGAGAGGTTCGCAGGCGTTTCATGGCGGATTGTGGGAATTTGATCGCAACGACGCCCTCCAGGCGCACAACTATTTCGACAAGCCCGGCGCCTCCAAGCCCGAGCTGCGTTTGAACATCTATGGCGGCAACGTCGGCGGGCCGTTGTACATTCCGCACGTTTACAACGAAAACAAACAAAAGACATTCTTCTTCTACAACGAAGAGTGGCGCAAGATCGTGCAGGGCAGCGCGCCTGCCGGTATTCACACGATTCCCGCTGACAACTACATCACGTCGGCGAAGGACATCACCTACGTGGCACCGGCGTATAACTCGGGCCATCAGATTGTGGTGCCCAATCCGTCTCCATTGTCTCCTTTGGGGCAGGCCATCGCTGCTTACAACCTAGGTGCGGCGGTCCCGCTGGTGGCCGGAAAACCGTTTCCGGGTAACGTGGTTCCGGGTGCCTTGATGGATGCTGTCAGCCTGCAATTCATGGCGACAGGCGCCATTCCGAAGGCAAACTCTTCGGGCGACTTGCTCTCCATGTCAGTGAAGCAGCCTACCAATGTGCGCGAAGACCTCTTCCGCATCGACCACAATATCAACGACAAATGGCAGCTCTTTGGCCACTACATCGGCGACTCGGTTAGCCAGACCTATGGCACATCGATGTGGAGCGGAGACAGCTATCCGACCGTTGGTTCGAATTTCAGCAATCCTTCATGGAGTTCGGTGGTCAAGCTGACCGGCGCGCTAACGCCGAATGTGCTTCTTGAAGCCGCCTTCAACTTCAACGGCAACAGGATCACCATTCAGCCTAGCGGCAATTCCTGGAAGAAGCCCTCGGGCTGGACGGGACAGGGATTCTTCCCGGCATCGACCGATGCGCTGAATCGTCTGCCCACCATTCAACTTGGATCGTATGGAACACAATTCGACCCGTGGTCGCAGCCGTGGAAGAACGCTGCCATGGACTACGCAGAAGTGTTCGGCCTTTCTGTAACCCAGGGCAAACACTCAATGAAGTTCGGCGGCGGCTATAACCGCTACATCAAGAACCAGCAATTGTTTGGCAATACCAATGGCAACTTTAACTTCGCCGACAACTGGGATAAGGACAAAGGCGTTCCAACAACCGCGAACCTGACGGGCGACTCGTACATCGACTTCCTGTTGGGTATGAGTACCAATTACACGCAGCTGCAGGATCAGGACATCCGCCACTATGTAAATCAGACGACTTCGTTCTACGCCCAGGACAACTGGCACGTGAACAACCGTCTGAGCGTCCAGTACGGCATTCGGTATGACGCGATGCCGCACGCATGGGAGCGGAACAACTTCCTGGCGAGCTTCGATCCGACGCAATACCAGGCTGCGCTGAAGCCTGTAATCGATTCGGACACCGGTGCTTTCTGCACGGCCATAGTGGGAAAATGCACAGCGGTCAGTCCCGGACTGCAGACCTACAAAGGAGCGCAGTTCTATCTGAACGGCGTCACCATTGCAGGGCAGAACGGCACGCCTCGCGGCATGACAAAGAACGACTACGGCACGCTCATGCCTCGCGTCGGATTTTCCTATGATCTTACCGGTAACGGCAAGACCGTTATTCGCGGCGGCTTCGGTGAGTTCTTTGAGAGAATGCAGGGTAACGATATCTACAACATCGCCACCGCTGCACCATTCTCAAACGCACCAAGCCTCAACAATGTGACTTTCTCAAATCCATACACAAGCTGGCAGACGGGCGCCGCATTGTCACAGGCTCAACTGCCGGTTGCACCGCAAGGGCCGACGACCATTGCCCCGAGGTATCCTGCCCCGGGTGTGGGCCAGTTTAGCCTGGGTGTGCAGCACGAAATCGCTCCGGCTCTCATCCTTGCCACACAATACGTGGGCAACATCGGTTGGCATCAAAATGTGATCCTACCGATCAACCCATTCCCGCTGAGCACAGACCTTGTCACCCGGCAGGCTGCCGGAGAAGGCACACTCAAGAACTCAGAGATCGCGATGCTGCGGACCTTTGCTGGCTTCAACAACATCAGGGAACAAACGAACATCGCCACGACGAGCTACAACAGTCTGCAAGTTGGACTGCGGCAGCAGAGCCGGCATGGTCTGAGCTTCGAAGTCGACTACACCTATGGGCATCAGATTGATGACCAGATGGGGAGCGCTGACCTGACTCAGGCGACTAATCCCTTCAACCTGAAGTACGACAAGGGTTCTGGAAACCTGGATCGTCGCCACATCTTCAATGCGAACTACGTGTGGGACATCCCGATATTCAAGAACTCAAGTGGCTTGGCTCATAGCCTCCTGGGTGGATGGACGCTCTCCGGAACAGTCATCTCCCAGACGGGTCTGCCGTGGGCCGGCAACAACTCGCCGGGCAATGGTGGAGGCGACACCGTGGGCCTGGGCGGCGACTACACGAACCGCGCGGACTTCTCCGGCAAAGTGAAGTATTCGAAGACCAGAGACGCCTCCGGCGCTTATCACTATGTTTCTCCGGCTGGATTCTCGCAACCGGTAGCCTCATGGAAAGGCGGCAAGAATCTGGGCTTTGGCAATTCGGGCAGGGACATTGTTGTTGGACCTGGCCGGACCAACTTCGGCACGAACATCTACAAGGCGTTCGCAATCAGAGAGGGCATGCACTTTGAGTTCCGTGCTGAGTCCTTCAACACTTTCAATCACACCCAGTTCAATAACTTCCAGCGCAACGTTTCTGGAAGCGACTTCGGCGTGACGAATGGTGTGCAGGATCCGAGAACGTTCGAACTCGCAGGCAAGTTAATCTTCTAGTTCGAACCAGGACATGGGGCGCGATGGCTTTGGCCGCCGCGCCCCTTTTCTTTTGACCCCAAGACTGCAGCCAACTTGACCACGCCCACGCACGTGCTGGTTCAGAGTGCCGGATTCAAATCCCTACATGAATTAAGAAAGTAAATTCCCCGAAGGAGTCGTGGAGCGAGACTACTCCGGATACGGTTCGCCGGCGTGAACCACGCGAATGTAATGATCGGTGAACTGTGCATGGCCGCCGGGTAAATCCACCTTGGGCATGTGGCAGCTTGTACAGTTTTCCTTGGCTATGGGACAGGACTTTGCACTGGGAGACGCCAACGCAGTCTTTGCCGGAGCGTGGCAGGCGAGACATTTCGCGTCGTAAGAGAGCGCTTTGTGGTTCACCGGCTGATGCGGATTGTGGCAGGCAAGACAGCTGATGCGCGGGTCAT
Organism: uncultured Acidobacteriaceae bacterium; assembly: GCA_963770365.1. Taxonomy (GTDB): domain Bacteria; phylum Acidobacteriota; class Terriglobia; order Terriglobales; family Acidobacteriaceae; genus Telmatobacter. The sequence goes on from CAVYPN010000001.1 coordinate 32,615, forward strand.
TGCCGATGAAGCATTTGCTGATTTCAAGGCGATAAGGTTGAAAGCGAACGAATGCCGGACCGTGCCATTTGTTGCGCATCACGGTGTCCCATGTGCGATGACACTGTCCGCAGAAGTCGGAAATCTGTTCGGAGTCGAGACGCTTGAGCGATTTTGGAATGGTCTTAAAGTTCTCCTGCGCTGCGTCGGCCATGTGCTGCTGGGAACCGGCATGGCACCGCTCGCAATCCAGACCTGGTGTGACCTTCGCCGGGACGAGCTTTTCGCCGGAAGCGACACCGCTGCCGTGACAGTTGAAGCAGGTGCGCGTCTCCCAGATGGGAAGTTGGCGGCCCATGGCCTCGGTCAGGTTGTGGGGCGTGATCTTTTGGTCGCCGGGTGTGATGGCCAGGCCGTTGGCGCGCGGAAAGTAACTCACGAGGCTTTCGTAGTAGTGGCCGTCTTTCTCGAGCACCCATGTTTGCGAGTGCTGCCCGAAGATCCAGTGGATCGGGACGGTCAGTGTGCCAGTTCCATCGGAAACCGTGTACGTGCTTTCGCCATTCCTTGTCCGTACCGTGTACGTATAGCCACCGATCTGGGTGGCTAAATCGGGGTGTGCGTTCATCGCCGGGTTTGCGCCCTGGGGCTCCATGGCGTGCCGCATGGGCACGGTTGCGTAGGACATGGCGACGCCGCTGTGACAGGTGGCGCAGGTGACGGGAGAACCTGATGGCTTGGCGCGCTGTGCGATGGCGGCGCGCGGAGCAGACAATGCCCAGAGCAAAGCCCCTGCGGCCGTAGCGCAAGCGATGACCGTCCTCGGTCGGGCGTTATTTTGCCAAATCACGGCAGACCTTTCGCTCGCGGGCGGCTTCTTCGCGGTTACCACTCTGGGAGTAAATGGAGACAAGCCCGAGGTGGGCTTCGAGGTTATTGGGATCGCGTTGGATGACCTGATTCAGCAGTTCTTCGCCACGCTTCATGTCGCCGGTCTCGGCAAGTGCCCGGCCTAGGGCGAGCTGGGCCATTTCCATGTCCGGGGCGTTCGCATATGAGCGCTGTGCCGGGGCGAGAGCTTCAGAGAAGCGACCAGCGATGACGAGCGTCAGAGCGAGCAGCGCATTGGCAGTTTCGTTGGTGGGATTCTCGGCCAGTTCGCTGTGGAACTGATCGATGGCGAGCGCGGGATCGTGCGGGAAGAGCAAGAATCCGTAGAAGTAGTGGAGATTCGGCTTGGAGGGATAGTGAACAAAGAGCGTCGCAAAGAGATCGTCGGCCTGTTCGTTATCACCGGAAAGAAAGACGTATCCTGCGTTGCCGGCGGCTTGATAGAGTTCCCGATCCTGCGCGGTAACGTCGTTCGGAAATGAGGCGACGCGCATTCCGGCGAGTCCGATGCCGATTTTCAGATCAGGAACGTCAACCAGATGTTCGGCGAAGAAGTGGTACTGATCGAGCGCTTCCTGGAAGCGGCCGGTGTGGGCGAGCAGGAGCGCCAAGTGGTAGCGAATGATCTGCTCATTGCGCGGCTCGTTCAGGGCTCCGTGAGCGACGGCCTGCTCCAGGTCGCGGAGCGAGTCCTCGTAGGAGGCGGTTTCAAATTCGCAAAGACCGCGCAACGCCATTGCAGGAACGGCAGTGGGTACGAGCTGGAGGAGATGGCTGAAGGCATCGATGGCGCCGGGGTACTGATTGGCGCTGTACTGCAGGATGCCGAGATACCACCACCCCTCCTGCCAATCGGGCTTGAGCTGCTCGGCCTGGGAGTAGAGCTGGATGGCGAGGGGCAGGTTTTGCTGGTCGCGAGCAGCTGCGGCGCGCGTGGCAAGGTCGTCGAACCGAGCTGGTAACGGCTGAGGGGCGGGTGTTTCCTGCGCGAAGCAGATCGCACGCGTGGCGGGAAGCGTGGGAATCAGGACGAGGAACAAGAGGCCGCGGGCGGCCGCGCTGGGGAAGACGGAAATTGCCACGTTCTGCCTGGGGATGCCGTGCAAAGTCTGTGATGTAGGACGAATGGGGAGCCAAAACATCGCTGGCCGAATTCCGCAGAATTTCACTCCGGCGCGAGAAGTTTCGCACCACGAGGGACATAGTAGCAGGTGATGACGCCGACGCGATTTGGCGTGGGGACCCCTAAAGTGGAGGGAATGCGCTCGAAATATATGAGGTTCTGCATGCGCAAATGCGTGTAAATGATTGACTGCTAAGCCTAAAGTTATGTGTTTGTCTGCTCGACGATGTGCAAAGTTGGAGCACCATTTAGGACCATAGGCGGCCCAAAGAGTGCTATTAGCATAGGTCGAAGGGTGTATTGGCTTTCTTTGGAACGGACCTAGGCTATTGATAGAGCAAGTGTTTGCCTTCCGGCTTTGAGTGGCGCTTCGCGGCGTCACCTGCACTGTTTGAAGCATGTGTTGCTGCTTGTAAGCCCGCTAATCGGCGGGCTTTCATTTTTTTGGGGGGCGTGCAGAGGGGCTTGTGCAATCAAGTTTGAAGGCAGCCGTAATCGAGCTTTCCCCTCCGAAACTCTGTAAGTACAAGTTTTTACTTTAAGTGGTTTATGAGGGAATGCCTTTACCAGCCCATTTGGCGCATTCGCTCAAGAATCAGAGCACTGTATCGATTCATTCGTTCTGGTCGCCGCTTCAGCGGGGCTGGAAGGATAGCGGCGAGATGTGCGGCCTGTTCGCGGCTAATATTACGGGGCGCTGTTCCGTCGTAGGCACGGCACGCCGCCTCCGCACCATATATTCCGGGGCCCCATTCGACGATGTTTAGGTAAAGCTCGAGAATGCGCTGTTTTCCGAGAACGAGTTCGGCCATCGGCACGAGCGTAAACTCCGCACCCTTGCGGAGGATGGAGCGACTGGTGCCGAGGAGCAGGTTTTTTACGAGTTGCTGCGAAATCGTGGACGCTCCGCGCATGCGGCCGCCTTCCATATCATCTTCAGCGGCAATCTGGATCTGGTGCCAATCGAACCCATGGTGCTGGTAGAAGCGAGCGTCCTCTGCGGCGACGACAGCGTGCTGTAGATTGGGCGAGATCTGACTGAGCGGAACGAACCTGTAGCGCTCGTGATAAGGCGTGTGCTGAATCCAGGCCTGCATGTGGCGCTCGATGTGCACGGCCGTTGTCGGTGGGTCGATCCACCGCGCGGCAACAAGAATGAGCACGGCGAGCGACCAGAGCAGAGCGAAACCGAGCCCAAGCAAGAGAGCCAAGGAGCGAAGAAGGCTGCTCCGCCTGAGAGTTTTGATTCGCAGGATTGGTTGTGCAGGCACGACTCAGAATACTAGCCGAGACGGAGTTGGACATGACGAGAGAAACAACCGGAGATCCGTCGGCTCCGCTGGGATGACGGAGCCTTGGGTATTTGCAACTCAGACAGGGAAGTAATTCATGTGCTCGAGATCGGTAATGAGGCCAGGCCCCGTCGGATTCCATCCGAGCTCTTTTCGCGTTTGCACGCTTGAGGCCCATAGGTCCATCCCCGCAAATGATCCGAGCCAGCCGAAATGCTCCTTCGCTTCCTCAGGGGTTTTGCTAACGATCGGCAAGTTCAGGCCTCGACCAATGGCGGTGGCGATGTCTTTCAGTGGTACACCCTCTTCGGCAATTGCGTGATATCGGTCTCCAGCGGATCCTTTCTCCAGGGCAAGCCGGTAAAGGCGGGCGGCGTCGAACTGGTGCACGGCGGCCCAGCGGTTGCTTCCGTCTCCGATATACGCCGACACGCCCTTCTCGCGGGCCACTGCTATCAAGTACGTGATGAGCCCTTGCTTGACTGTGTTGTGAACCTGCGGCAGGCGCACCACTGATGTTCGGACTCCCCTCTCCATCAACGTGGCTGCCATCGTCTCAGACGCGCGAGGATAGGAGGCGGAGACAGGAAAGGGCGGATCGTTCTCAGTGGCGGCGCGGCCCCGCGCCGGTGCGGCAAGGCCGGAAGTCACGATCAACGGACGACTGGAACCTTCGAGCATGGCGCCGATCGTCTCGATCGCGCGCTTGTCGATCTCGCAGACTTCCTGGAATCTTGAAAAGTCGTGGACAAATGCAGTGTGAATCACCGCATCCGAATTGACCGCTCCGGTGCGCAGGCTTTCGAGATCCTCAAGATCACCCCGCTGCACCTCGGCGCCAGCGGCGCGAAGCGACTCAGCGCCCGCATCACTGCGAGCCAATCCCAGCACCTGATGACCCGCGTTGATTAACTCCGGAACCACTGCCGAACCGATAAAGCCCGTCGCGCCCGTGACAAAAACACGCATTTGAATACTCCTTTTCCTGGACTTGAGTTGCTAGAAAATACGCTCACGACTCATGCTGCGGAATTGGAATCCCCGCATCCTGTCTGGATACCGATTCGAGATCGGCAAGCACCTCGGCGGGAATCTGCAAAGTGGCCGCCTGGAGGTTTTCGCGAAGATGATCGAGAGAAGAGGTTCCGGGAATTACCAGGATGTTTGGCGAGCGCTGCAGCAGCCACGCAAGCGCTACCTGCATCGGCGTGGCATGGAGAAGCGACGCCGCTTCAGACAAGGTTCCCGATTGCAGTGGGGTGAATCCACCAAGTGGAAAGAACGGAACGTAGGCGATGCCGTCGCAAGCAAGATCCGTGATGAGCGCGTCATCGGTTCGATGTGCCAAGTTGTAATGATTCTGGACGCAGACGATCGGGACGATCCGTCGTGCCTCCGCGATCTGTGCGGGCGTCACATTGCTCAGGCCGATATGACGGATCAAACCTTTTTGCTGTAGCTCGGCCAGGACGCTAAGCGGCGCCTCGATTGAACCTTCAGACGGATGAAGAATGCTGAACGTGATGCGCAGGTTGACCACTTCCAGCACATCCAGTCCGAGATTGCGGAGATTATCGTGAACGGCCGCGGTCAGCTCTTCGCGTGAGAAACCAGGATTCCAGGACCCATCTTCACCACGACGGGCGCCGACCTTGGTCACAATGAGCAGGTCGCCGGGGTAAGGGAAGAGCGCCTTTCGGATGATCTGATTGGTCACATGGGGGCCATAGAAATCGGCAGTATCGACGTGGTTGACTCCGCTCGCGATAGCTTCTCGCAACAGATTGATCGCTCCTTCGACATCCGGAGGCGGCCCCCACACCAGCTTGTTGCCTTCCTTGCCCGCAAGTTGCATAGCTCCATAGCCCATGCGGCTCACGATGCGCGAGCTACCGGGCAAGGTGAAGCTGCCGGCTAAATCTATTCCCTGGGACATCCAAATCCTCCTTGATTCTCGGCTGGACTCTTCGTTTGTTTGCAGCATTGACTAACCAGTACCGGTTCGAATAAAACGGAGACACCCTCCGAATGAATAGATAATCGGAGGATGTCTCCGGTTGCAATTATTTTTGTTTATGGCAAAAAGGCGCTTACAACCCGTCGAGCGAAAGCTGCGTACAGACGCTCAGCGGAACCGCGAGCGCATCTTGGAAACGGCCAAGGATGCTTTTACGCGCTTTGGCGCCGACGCCAGCCTTGACGAGATCGCCAGGCAGTCCGGCGTGGGTGCTGGAACACTTTATCGTCACTTTCCTTCGCGCGACGCCCTGATCGAGGCTGTGTATCGGACCGAGGTTGAAAAGCTGGCGATGGCGGCGCGCAGGTTCGCCGAAGTGATGCCGCCGATTGAAGCATTGCGAGCGTGGATGCTGCTGTTTGTGGACCATATTGCGGCAAAGCAGATCATAGCCCCGGCACTGAATAGTGTTGTCGGAGGCGCCTCAAAGCTTTACGAAGGGTCCCGCGGCCAGGTGCGGGGAGCCATCGAATTGCTCGTGAAGCGCGCAATGAAGAGCGGCGACATACGCAGAGATTTCGATCCATTCGATCTGCTGCGAGCGCTGATCGGCGTCTCCCATATCGACTCCGATCCTGACTGGAAGCGAAGCGCGAGGAGGTTGGTCGATATTCTCATCGCAGGCGCGCAGGCGGCTAAATAAGTGTGAGCGGTGCGATGGACGCACGGCAGGGCGAGGGCTTCGACGCGAAACGTTCGTGATGCTAACCTGTTGATAGTTCGTTTATCCGCAGTGGCCCCGTAGCTCAGATGGATAGAGCATCGGTTTCCTAAACCGCAGGTCGGCCGTTCGAATCGGCCCGGGGTCACCATTTCGAAATTCCCTTTAATGTTTTGACGACGAGATGGACGCGTCGAGGTCCTCGGCGAGCAGGACAGAATCCTTGGTTTTGCGAGGGTTGTACCTGACGGTCAGCGGTTTGCCGTTGGCATAATTCTCGATCCACTTATCCGCCCGACCTTTAAGGATGAACCTTTGACGAAGTGTGCCGGGATAGCTTTGCCCTTCAATGGTGTAGGAGTACTTGACCTCGGCATAGTAAGCGGCCGATCCCGGTTGTGCTCCGCCGGATCTCAAGATTACCGAGGTTGCGACGACCGTTCCACTTGCCGCGGGCCAGGAGCGCGCGTGCTTCAGGCGGAGTCGTTTTCGGAGCCACAGTGCAGCTGCACCAGCCAAAAAGAGGATGGAAATTGTGAACCAGAACATGTTTTGCGCTTCCATTTGTCCCTCGCGGTCGCGGCCGCCTGACACTCTCGGTGCGAAATATGACTACCCACTCTTTCACCGACGGGTTGGCCTAGCCCCCGCTATGCGGTGTGAGAGTTCCAACGGTGCAGCGCGCGTTCACAGGCACGAAGTTGTGGACGTCATCATTCGCGGATCGAACTAGTCTGCGGCCCGCAACATCGACAGAGCCGGAGCCGGCAAGGAGACCATCGGGCTGGAGAGTCAAGACCAGTGGAGATGCGCCGTTCTGCAGCTTGACGGCGAACTGGTTGCCGGATGGAAGGACCCAGTAAGCCTCCGCAGTATGCGCTTCTCCGCATTCCACCGTTGCAGAGTCGTCGCGAAATTCGATGGTCAGGCCGCCCGGCTGAGCATACGTGCCGGCGAGTCGGAGCCCGGGCGCGGTGTTTGCCGACTTGCTTGCCTGAGTGCCGAAGAGCTGCGTGAGTGCGCTGGAGATTTTTACGGTTGAGCCGGTTGGCGGCAAGGTTGTTACGTTGCAGCGTTCGGTTTTGGGAGCAGTGGGCACGCTGTAATGATGAACGGGAACCGCGTTATACGATGTCGATGTGACAGGCGTATCGACGGAGTATTCCATTCCATTCTGGTGAACAGAATCGGCGGAGTAGTTCGCCACGTCGTTGGCCTCGATTTGACGTTGCTGTGTGGTGGTTTGGGTCTGGGCCTCGTAACTGGTGCTCGTGGTGGCAACGGCGCCGCCGGCGACAACTCTGCCCGCAACCTCGATAGGGCCGGGGCCGGTGAGTCGTCCGTCCGGCTTGAAGGACAGAACAATGGGCCTGGGCGAAATGGGAATTGAGATCGCGAGTTGCATGCCGTTGCGCTGAATTGTGTAGGGAAATGCCTGCTCGATCAGGGTTCCGCAGCCGAGGCTGACGGACGACTGTGCGAATTGCACATTGAAGTTGCCGGCTGAATAGACGCCGCTCAAGCGAAGTCCCGCACTTTCTTTTGGAAGAATATCCGCGAGAGGATTTCCGCCGGCGAGATCCACGAGCCCTACTTTCATTCCTTCGCCGAGACACTCCATGTCGCTTCGACCGGACTCCATGCATTTGCGCATCGCCACGGAGCCGGCGTCCTTCGGCATTGGTTTCGCCGCGGCCTCAGCAGCCTCCATATCGGCTTTCAAACCCGACATCGCGTTTTGGCGCTCGACGGCAATCTTCGCGTTGTAGGTTGGATTGTTGCCACCAACGATTTGCGCGAATTGCGATTGCAGAGTCGGCGACAGGAAGGTCACCCACACGGGGATGCCTTCGAATCCGAATCGAGGATCAGTGCGGCTGAAGTGGTACGGATTCGAGACGAGGTCCAGCTTTTGACCGGGTAGTTTTTGCGCGCCTTCGGTGATGAGGTTTGAGGTGGCTTTGCTGTAGGTGTCGAGCATTTTCTTTTCATCGGGCAGGAGGCCACCGCCGCGTTGTTGCGCGAGGGTTTGAATGACCTCGCTGAGTTGATAGAGGGCGCCGATTGAGCGCGGGACGGTTTCGCTAGGGGAGCCGGCCACCATGCCCTGGATGACGCGGTTGACGCTGGGAAACTCACTGAGGTAAGACGGATTCAATGTGGCCCCCGCTTGACAGGATTTGAGTTGCTGCTCGGCATCGCTGCGCAGCTTGGGAACCTGCATGAGGAACTGTCCGTTTTGCTCGACCTTGACGAAGCAATAGTCCTGGCCGTTCTGCTTCTGGCATTGGAATAGCGTGAGCACAAGTCCGCCGGCGCACTGGTAAGGCGTGTTGATCAGCAACCCCGAGGATTGCTGCCCGGCTGCAGGGGAAGAAGGGGAGGGTTTTCCGATGACAGTGCAGGTGCGAAATTGATTTTCGACCTGCGAGCGAGTGTTGTAGCGCTCGGAATTCTGATCCCGCTGGTAATAGCAGGCTTCGAACTTAGGGCCCTTCTCGCATTTGTGAATGACGTAGGTAGATCCATCGGGACACTTGTACGGCACATTGAACTGCAGGACGCTCTGCTGCGAAACCATGAGCTGTGGAACGCCAAGGATCACGAGCAGAAACAGCCTGCCGCCGAGAACCGAAAGAAGTCGCCTCATTTTGAGAAGTCTCCGTAGTCAGCCTAAGGTTGAGTCCCAATTACTTTTGCTTGCGCAGCAATGGCATAAAGCTTCCCGGCGGACCTGTCAACGAACCGTCGTCGTGAATGGTGAAGACTGTCGGGTCCGCGTCTCCTTTGCAATTCAAATTGATCGTCTTGCCGCTGGAATTGTAGGTGCAGTCCGCGACCTGACCGCCAAAGGTAAGGTTGGCACTGCCTCCCGACTTCAATTCGAGGATGACAGAGCCCATGGTGTCAGAGTATGTGCCTTTGACACTCGAGGAACAGCCGGATGCCGCGAACACGGCGCTCACTGCGGCAACGGCCAGCAACGACATGGATGATGTGAACTTCACGGTGAGGTCCCCTCTCCTGTTTTGCAAATCGACGCTGCCTAACGCCGCTTATTGGGGCGGCAGCTGGGTGTTCGCTGCCCTGGCAGCAAGAAATTGTTTCGCCGCAATGGCCGCCAGGTAGAGGCTTACCAGGAGCGAGAGATACGATCCGAAGCCGATTTTGATGGCGCTCATCATTTCATCCTGTGCCTGGCGCTGCATTTCGGCTAACGGGCCGTCGACAGCACCGCCGGTCATGCTGTGGAGGCTGCTTCGCACCATGATTCCAACGAAAAGCATGAAGAGAAGAGGCAAAAGGCCCGCGAGGTGGGCCCGGGCGTCCTTCCAGAAAAAGCGAACAAACGGACCGATCATGGCAACGATGGCGAGGAATCCATAGAGCCCTGCGCTTGGTCCTCCTTGACCCTGCAACACGGATTCCAGCGCATTATTGCTATTCAGGAACCCAAGCATCTGCCAGAAGGTGAAGCTGATCTTTCCAAACATCGCCTGAACCGATACCGCGCTGAGGAAGAACCAGCCAACAATCAACATGCCGGTCGCAACCAGAAGCGGCAGTCCGAATCGAGCGACTGCCGATGACACGAGGGCGCCGGCTTTTTCGCGAGTTGCGTTCATCACAGCCTCAGCCTGCTCGTTGGCGATCTGCGATTCGCTGACGGGAGTGAGAGCAGTCAGGCCGCCTTCTGTCGCGAATTCAACATCAACGGTCATGCCGGCGGCGGGAGGTATTACAGATCTCCATTGCGCGCCAATGGAGAACGGATACTGTTGCTGTTCCACCCAGACCAGCCCTGGTCCAGTGCTTGTATCGCGCAAGATCTTTCCACGTTTTGTCACGAATCCCTCCGGAGAAGTGTTTTCAGGTCTTGGGCGCGGCGTCCGAGTCCGGAAACGACTCAATTCCGATATTTGTGTCGCCGACCTTCTGGATATGGCAGAATGTCTCAATCCAGAGCAGACCTGATGGAACGCAAGGTTGCACTGGTCTCCCCTGCCGTGTCCTGACGGAATTCTCAAGAACTCTAAAGAGGAGCTAACCCCGTGAATTTCAAGGGCTCTGCTGTTGGACTGGAGGAGAGCACAGCACGCCTTTGGCGGTTTGCCGACTGCGAATTCGACGAGTTGCGCCGTGAATTACGGGTGAAGAGCAAGCCAGTCGAGCTCGAATCGAAGCCTCTGGATCTGCTCCTTCAGTTGCTCCTCCACTCTGGAGAGGTGGTAACGAAGGAAGAGTTACTGGAATCGGTTTGGCCGTCCGTGATGGTTGTGGATGGGTCACTGGCGACCGCGGTTTCAAAGTTGCGCAAAGCCATGGGGGACGAACAGGTCATCCTGACGGTTCCACGGGTTGGCTACCGGCTGGCCGTGCCGGTGTACTGCAAGACGGTTGCGGCGATGTCTGGACCAGAACTGGCATTCCGACCGGGTGATCTGGTGCCGGGCAGGGAACAGTGGCAACTGACACGCGCGATGGAGCGCTCGGGGTCTGGCGAGGTGTGGATTGCCGAGAACCCCAAGACGCGGACGCAACGGGTTTTTAAGTTCGCTTCAGATGGGATTCGTCTCAAAGGACTGAAGCGCGAGATCACCATCTCGCGGTTTCTGCGAGAGTCTCTTGGGGAACGGCCGGAGTTCATCCGCATTCTTGAATGGAATTTCGAAGCCGCCCCTTATTTCATCGAGAGCGAGTATGCCGGGCCCAGTCTCGCCGAATGGGCCGAGGGCCAGGGAGGTTTGACGGCGGTACCGTTCTCTGTTCGATTGCAGATCCTGATCGACATCGCGAAGGCCGTTGGGGATGCGCATGGGATCGGGATCCTGCACAAGGACTTGAAGCCAGCGAACATCCTGATTGTTCCGTCGAGTCCGGGATCAGGGTGGCAGATCAAGATTGCGGACTTTGGGAGTGCATCGCTCTTTGAGCCGTCGCGGCTGCATGCACTGGGAATCACGAATCTGGGTTTTACAGCAGGCTGCCACAGATGATCCGGGGCCATTGACGGGAACGCTGATGTACCTGGCACCGGAGGTACTGGCGGGACAGTCGCCAAGCGCGTCGGCAGACGTGTATGCGATGGGCGTGCTGCTTTACCAGTTGGTGATCGGGGACTTCCGCAAGCCACTTGCTCCGGGCTGGGAAGCGCAGGTGGAAGACCCGCTGTTGCGAGAGGACGTTGCGGGTGCAGCATGCGGTGATCCAGCCAAACGCCTGACCAGCGCTTCGGATTTGGCGGAGCGCCTGCTTGCGCTCGAGGAACGTCGCGCCAAGCGGGATGAACTGGATCGAGCGAATCTTCGCGCGCAATTTGCCGAACGAAAGCTGGCGGAAGCTCGCGCGCGCACGCCATGGGTTGTGCTTGCGGGGTTGGCGCTGGTTGCAGGGCTGGCCGTCAGTCTCACACTCTACCGCGGCGCAACGCGCGAACGTGACCATGCCAACCGGCAGACAGCTATCGCTACATCGATCAACCAGTTTTTATCTGATGACCTGCTGGGACGGAGCAATCCTTTTCTGAGCGGAAAAGCAACGGAATCGCTGACCGATGCGATCAAGCAGGCATCGCCGGGAATCGACCGCCAGTTCAAAGACGAGCCGCTGGTGGCAGCGCGACTGCATCAGACGATTGCACGCGCACTGGACAATCGCACCGCGTATGCCGACGCGCGGCAGGAGTACGAACACGCGGCAACGCTCTTTCGGCATAACGATGGGGAACTATCGCAAGACGCGATTATCGTCGAACTTCAGCGCGTGACGCTAGAGGCGCGAAGTTACGAAAAGGGTTCGCTCCCGCTCGCAAAGTCGATTCTTGCCGATCAACAAGCACTGCTCGCAAAGATTCCGCGTCCCCGCCCAGAGGTATTGGTCTGGCTCACTTCGGCGCAGGGGATGATTGCGCTGATCGACAACAATGCGAAAGCAGCCGCAGAAGATTTTCAACTTGCGGTGAAGGAAGCTGACGTGCTGCCTGTGTTTGATGAGGCGGCTCGCTTGACATTCAAGCAGCGCCTCGGCTTCGCCTACATTCGTCTGGGCGACGGGGCAAAGGCGGAGCAGACCTTCCGCGAACTGATTCTCGAATTTGCGCGCGTCACTGGACCGGAGAGTCCCAACGTGTTGCGTGTGCGTTTGAATCTCGCGCAGGCGTACATGATCCAGAACAAAAATGCGGAAGCGGTGAGAGAGGCAAACGCGATCTACCCGGCGTTTGTGGCTGCTCTTGGTCCCGACCACGAACTCACGATGCAGTTACTCACCACTCGGGCTCAATCGGAGGGAAGCCTGGAAATGTGGAACGACGCAATTCGAGACGACATGTCGATCTACGATCTGGCCGTCAAGAAGCAAGGCCCGCTGTCGTTCTTCGCGGTGGCTACGCTGTCGGATGCTTCGCTTGCCATGTGCCGGTCTGGCAGATATCCCGAGGGCGTTGCCAGCGCTCGCAAAGCATTCGACGCTTCAAATAAGGCGTTTGGGCCTCGCGCGGGATTGACCGGAGGAGTGGCATCGACGCTCGCTGCTTGCCTGATCGGAGTGAATCAATTAGACGAGGCTAGCAAGCTGCTAAGCCAGATTGACGTTCCGGTCGTCGCTCAATTGGCGGGCGATCCGGACTGGGGGGCCGGCGTAAAGCTGCTGCAAGCCCAGATCGCTTATCGTCGCGGCGCTTACAAGGACGCGATGTCATATGTGCACGATGTAACTCCCGTCTTTACGCGACCGAATGCAGAGCAATACCAACGGCAATCGCTTGAGGCATTGGTCTCAGAACTCGATCACGCTCCCAGGTAACAATCGAGGCTGGGCCAGTTGATGCGAACTGGAGACTCACGCCACGGATTCCAGGATCGCAGACGGAATTTGCGGCGTTAGTAAATCACGATTGCCAGCCGCCGCCGAGCGCGCTGTAAAGCTGAACCAGCGCCAGTGCTTCGCCTTGTTGCGCAGTCACCAGGTTCAATTGAGCAGAATAGAGATTGGAATCCGTGGTGAGTACTTCCAGGTATCCGGTCGATCCACCCTGGTAACGGATGCGAGCCAGGCGCGTGGCATCTTTTGCGGCCTCAACAAGCTTTTCCTGCTGCTCGCGATAATTTCGCTGCTTGTTCAGAGCGATCAGCGCATTGGAAACATCGCGGAACGCGCCGGAGATTGTCTTTTGATAGTTAAGAACCATCTCCTCCTTGGTTTGCTGCGAGAGCTGAAGCTGACCGCGCAGCTTTCCGCCCTCGAATAGCGGTTGCGTGAGGGTGCCGATGCCGTAGATGGTTTTTCCGGCCGGGTCAAAGATGCTGGAAAGACTGTCGCCCCCGACGCCTCCAGAGCCGCTGATGGATAAGTTGGGGAAGAACTGCGCGCGTGCAACACCGATTTGTGCGTTTGCGGCGATAAGGGTCTCTTCGGCCTGTTGGATATCGGGACGCCGCTCAAGCAGACGCGATGGCAGACCGGTGGGAAGGTCCTGCGGTGGTGGCGCGAGCGCATTGGGATCGGTGTGAGCAATGGGACCAGGATTTTCGCCGAGCAAAAACGCGATTGCATTTTCCTGTTGCTGAATCTGCTCTTCGAGTTGAGGCACCTCTGACGTCGCAGCGTAGAGCAATTGTTCCGCCTGACGCACGTCGGAAAGTGGCACGGATCCTCCGCTCTCCAGGGTTTTGGTGAGAGCGACGGAGTCCTGCCGAACCTTGATGGTTTCCTGTGTTATTTCGAGTTGAGCGTCGAGCGCGCGAATCTGGAGATATGCTGTCGAGACCTGTTGCACGAGCGTCATCTGCACTGCGCGCTGCGCCCAGACCTGCGCCAGCAATTGCGCACGGGCTGCTTCAGTCTGCCTGCGATAGAGGCCCCAGAAATCCGGCGTCCACGCGGCTGAAATGTTGAATGACCCGTTTACAAGTGGGCTTGGAATTTGCGTACCGAGAGAAGACGGCAACGTCGCGCCGATGGCAGTGCCTCCCACGCTAACTGTTGGAAACTGCTGCGAACGCGTGATCCCGACCTGGGCCTGCTGCTCGAGGATCCGCCGTGCGGCAATGCGGACGTCGTAGTTGTTGGCGAGAGCCTTGCGAATCAATTCCTGAAGCTCAGGCTCGCGATAGACAGCGGCCCACTGTTCATCGCCGAGGGATTGTTTGGCGTCGGCCGCAACCGCGGCATTGTCCGCACCACGATAGGCAGGCGGCGCGGTGACATTTGGTCGCACGTATTTCGGACCCACGTTGCACGCCGCAAGAAGAAAGGCAAGAGCGGCGAGTAAACCAAGTTTTGTCAACGTTGAGAATGCGTTCATGCCTGGCCCCCTTCCGTGCGTTGCGCCGCGCCGATCGGCACCGGTTCATTCGAAGTGCCGGGGCCGCAGATCGAGTCCATCGTGGTTCCTTGACCGCCTCGAACGAAGCGATGCGAAAGGAACTCGACGACCGCAAACGTTACGGGGATGAAGATGAGGCCGAGGACGGTAGAGAGCGTCATGCCGCCCACGACGACGGTACCGAGAATGCGTCTGGACGCAGCGCCAGAACCGCTCGCGGTCCATAGCGGCAGACAGCCGACGATGAAGGCAAGTGCGGTCATAACGATGGGACGGAAGCGGAGGCGTGCTGCATCGAGCGCCGCGTCGCAGATGCTCTCGCCGCGTTCGTAATTCATTTTGGCGAACTCCACGATAAGGATGGCGTTCTTCGCCGAGAGTCCAATGAGCATGACAAGGCCGATGGTCGCGAAGATATCGTTCTCGAAGTGCCGCGCGTGCAGTGCGAGATACGCACCCAGAATTGCGACAGGCGTGCTGAGCAGAACGCTGAACGGCAACGTCCAGCTTTCATACAGGGCGGCGAGGATGAGGAAGACGAAGATCAGCGAGAGACCGAAGACGGCCCACGATGGCACTCCCTGTTCGGCTTGCTGCTCCTGAAACGACATACCGGAATAGTCGAAGCCTGCACCGGCCGGCATTGTCTCCTTGAAGACTTCCTCGAGAGCCTTTCGTACCTGGCCTGAACTGTATCCGGGAGCTCCGGTGATGTTTAGCTGCGCCGCGTTGAACTCGTTGAATCGGTAGATAAACTCAGGGCCGGTGACTTGCTTTACGTTCACAAGCGAGCCGAGCGGGACCTGGCTGCCGTTGGCGCTTCGCACATAGAACTGATCGATGTTTGCGATGTTTGTGCGCGAAGTGCCCTCAGCTTCGACGTAGGTTTGCCACTGGCGGCCGAAGCGATTGAAGTAGTTAACGAGGTAGCCGCCCATGAAGGTTTGCATCGTCGTGTAGATGTTGGAGAGGTCGACCTGCTGCTGGAGAGCCTTCTCCTTGTCGACATCCACGAAAAGCTGCGGTACCGCCGGCTGATAGGACGGGATCGCAGCGGCGATCTCGGGCCGTTTTGAAATCGCGCCAAGGAATGTGAAGACATTCTTGGTGAGCGTAGTTGGATCGTCCGAGCCTGAACGATCTTCAAGAATCATCGTGACGCCGCCGGATGTTCCGATGCCTGGGATGGATGGCGGCGGGAAGGCGAATGCGATGCCATCGGGATTGCCTCCGAGTTGCTTTTGCAAATTCGCCTGAATGTACTCGAGCTGCTCCTGCTTGCTTTTGCGGACTGCCCAGGGCTTGAGATTGACGAAGAAGAATCCTGCGTTGGTGCTCTGGACCTGGGTGAGGAGCGAGAAATTGGTGACGGCGATGACGCCTTCGATGCCCGGTGTCTTGAGCAGGGCGGCAGTGATTTTCTGTTGCGCGGCGTCAGTGCGCTGCGCCGACGCTCCATCCGGGAGTTGCAGCGCGAGGAACATGTAGCCCTGATCTTCTGTCGGAATGAAGCCGCCGGGGAGACTACTGCCGAGATAGACAGCCGCAATGCCGACCAGTACGAGCGCGAGCATAGCGAAGGATGATTTGTGAATGAGGACACGCGAAGTGCCGACGAAGGCGTCCGTGTTCCGACGGAAGAACCGATTGAAGAGCGCGAAACCTCTGCCGAGCAAGCCGGGCTTGCGCTCGGCGTCGCGCGGCTTCAAAAGCAGTGACGCGAGTGCCGGAGAGAGTGTGAGTGCATTGAATGCCGAGATAAGAACGGAGATGGCGATGGTTACCGCGAACTGCTGATACATGCGGCCGGTGATGCCAGGAATCGCGGCAGTTGGAATGAAGACGGCCGCGAGGATGAGGGCAATGGCGACCACGGGACCGCCTACCTCTTCCATGGCTCGCTCAGTCGCGGACTTGGGATCCATGCCTTCGTCGATGTGGTGCTCAACGGCCTCAACCACGATGATGGCGTCGTCAACCACAAGCCCAATAGCGAGTACAAGGCCGAAGAGCGAAAGAGTGTTGATAGAGAATCCCAGCGCCGGAAAGATGATGAACGTGCCGATGAGCGAGACGGGAACCGCCAGCAGAGGGATGAGAGTGGCGCGCCATCCCTGGAGAAACACAAAGACGACAATCACGACGAGACCGAGTGCCTCAAGCAGCGTATACACGATCTCGCGAATGCCGGAAGTCACAGCTTTTGTGGTGTCGAGTGGGACGCTGTAGGTGATGCTTGGCGGAAATGTGGCGGAGAGTTCCTTGATGCGCTTGTTTACGGCGGCTGCCGTCTCCACAGCGTTCGAGCCGGGCAACTGATAGATGGCCATAACGCCGGCGGGCGCCTGGTTGTAGCGGCCCGAGATTCCATAGGCCTGATCTCCCAGCTCAATGCGGGCGACGTCTTTCAGGTGAAGGATGGAGCCATCGGGATTGGCGCGGAGGATGATGTTGCCAAACTCCTCGGGCTTGACGAGCCGGCCCTGGGTGCGAACCGTGTAGGTGAATTCCTGTCCTTGCGGAATCGGCTCACCGCCAATCTGGCCGGCAGGATTGACGTTGTTCTGGGTTTGGATGGCGGAGATTACGTCGGTTGCGGTGACGCCAAGCTTGGCGAGTTTGTCAGGCTGCACCCAGACCCGCAACGCGTACTGGCCGCCGAATGTCTGCACGCGCGAAACGCCTTTCACGCGGGCGATCTGGTCCTGCAGATTGATGATGGCGTAGTTGGTGAGGAAGTCCTGGCTCAGCTTGCCGCCCGGAGAGCTGACGGCGATGAGCATTAGCGGCGAAGTAAGCGCCTTCTGCACCGTGAGGCCAGCTGTCGTCACCTGTGCGGGAAGTTGCGACTGGGCCTGGTCCACACGAAGCTGACCGAGCACTTGGTCGATGTTGGGATCGGTCTTGACGTCGAAGTCCACGAACAGTTGAACCACGCCGTTGTTGGCGCTGACGGAGTTCATGTAGATCATGTTGTCGACGCCGTTCATCTGCTGCTCAATGGGCGTGGACACAGCCTGGCTGACGGTCTTGGCATCGGCGCCGGGATAGGTGGCCGTGACGAGAATCTCAGGCGGTACGATGTTGGGGTACTGCGAGATCGGCAGCGTGAGCATCGAGACGACGCCGATGACGACCGTAAGAATGGCGATGACGATCGCCACGATCGGGCGACGGATGAAGAATTTTGACATGGGTTACCTGCCCGACGGCGGCGCGGATGCGCCAGCTGGCGTCTGCGAAGTCTGCGGATTGATCGGCGCGCCTTCGCGGAGTTTCTGGAGATTGTCGACAACGACGAGAGAACCAGCGGGGAGGCCGCCTTCGATCACCCAGTTGTCGCCGAATTGCGGTCCTAGTTTTACGTTGTTCACGTGAACCGTGTTATTTGCGGCCACGGTGTAAACCTGTTGCTGACCCTGGAATTCGGCGATTGCGATTTGCGGAACGAGCAACGCACCGTGCAGCGTTTCGGTTTCGGCTCTCACGCGGCCGAACTGTCCGGGTCGAAGGACGTTGCCGGGATTCGGAAAAGAAGCCGCAATGCGAATCGCCCCCGTCTGCGAATTCAACTGACGATCGACAAACACAACCTGACCCTTGTGCGGATAGACCTCGCCATTGGAGAGCGTCAGTGTGAGCGGGATCTTTGAAGCTCCATGAAGCAGGTCGCTGCCTCGGACGCCGGCACGCTTCGTCAGTGCCAGATATTCACTGTCGCTGATGGAGAAGTAGACCTTGATCGGATCGAGTTGCGAAACCGAGGTGAGGATCGACTGGGTGCTGACGAGATTGCCGACCTGGGTTGCAGCCTGACCCGCTACTCCGGTGATCAGCGATCGCACCTTGGTGAATCCAAGATTGAGATTTGCAGTAGCCACGGCGGCTTCTGCCGTCTTCACGGCTGCCTGCGCCTGCGCCTCCTGCTGAGTTTCGTTGTCGAGCTGGCTCCGCGCAATTGCGCGAGCCTCCGCCAGCGGGGTGTCACGCTTCACGTTGATCTGGGCAAGTGCGAGCTGTGCCTGCGCCTGTCCGAGCTGCCCTTGCGCCTGTCCGAGTGCAGCTTCAAAGGGACGCGGGTCAATTTCAAAGAGTACCTGACCCTTCCTGGACCTGGGAACCTTCGCGGTAATCCTGGCGAATCAGATAGCCGTTGGCCTGCGGCTGAATCTGGGCATTGACGTAGCCGTCGAGGGTGCCCACCCACTCGCCGGTTACCGGCACATCAGTCTGCTGGCGCCTTCACAACTGAAACTTTCATGGCCGGCGGAGCACCTGTTGAAGCGGCGCTCGCATCCTTGTCGCAACCTGCAAGCAAGCCCGTGCCAATGAGATAGCATGCCCAGAAAAGTTAATGCGATTGCAGGAGAAATAGACGTTTCGCTGGTGCCGCTGCGTTGCCACACGGTCATACTCAGACTCCGTTCACGTTTGAAATGTGCTTTGCGATGGGTCGTTCACGTCGCATAAGTACGTATGCGTGTCCAACTTCGATGAAGCGATCGCAACGGGGGATTCACAAAGGTGGGCGGAATGGTATTCCGCTTCGCTCTGACGCTGTTAATTTGTAATTGATCCGGATTTACATAGGATTTAATTGCACCTGGATAGCAGCGAGATGCATCGGCGCAATTCGAGTACAGCGTTGGAAGCACGATGCACGAAAGCGCGGTTGCCATCTGCAAGGATCGTTGATGGTTCGTATCGATCGCCGCTCAGTTTGGAGCAAGGGTCTATTTCGCAAGAGGGTAGCTTTGACTTCGTGCCCTGATCCATTTATAAAAGTTGATGTCATCGAAATTGTATTGGTGACATCATCAATGCGGCTCCGTCGCGGGGCCATGTTGTAAACAATCGCAATCGTCAGGATGCTCGGGAAGGCGGTGAAATCCCGCCACTGCCCCGCAACTGTGAGCGCCCTTCGTTCGATGATCGTCGAATGAGGAAACCAGCAAGAGTCCTTTGTCCAGGTGGGCGAAGGCTCTCGTAAGACCACTGGAGCATGGCTCCGGGAAGGTGGCTGGAGGCCGTACAACGACAGAACGTGTCGTTGTGCGGCGAGGCGCGAGTCAGGAGACCGGTCCTGCACGCTCAACCCGCTTGCGTTCCGAGGGGAACGGAGGAGCCGTCATGTCGTTTCGTACGTTTCAGTCCTTAATTTCCGCTCGACAATTTGCCCTGCGTGCCGGGGCAATCATTCTGTTTGCTTTGTTTG
Source organism: uncultured Acidobacteriaceae bacterium (assembly GCA_963770365.1). GTDB lineage: Bacteria > Acidobacteriota > Terriglobia > Terriglobales > Acidobacteriaceae > Telmatobacter. The sequence goes on from CAVYPN010000001.1 coordinate 52,119, forward strand.
CAGTTGCAGGTTATGCCGCTTCAATTCGCGGCGTGGTGACGGACGCTTCCGGCGCCAGGGTTACCGGGGCCACAGTGGACCTGGTCGCGAACGGGCAAGTCGTGGGGTCAGCAGTTTCAGGGGCCGATGGAAGTTTTCAGATCATGACAGGTCTGCGCGGCCGGTTTTTTCTGGTGGTTTCGGCAACGAAGTTTCGTCAGCTCGAGACGCCGGGTTTCTATGCCGGGCAGCTAGACAATATCGAACGCAATATCGTGCTTGAGCCCGAGTGGGTGCGCGAATCGATTGTGGTGACGGCGACGGGGACGCCGACACCGCAGCCGCAGACGGGTGCGGCAACAAGCGTGATCGGTCCGAACGAACTGGAACTGAATGAGGATCTGGTGAGCGCTCTCAGGCTGATGCCTGGGACATTTGTAGCGCAGGCGGGGCAGCGCGGTGCGCAGAGTTCGTTGTTTGTGCGCGGCGGGGACTCGGACGACAACCTGGTTCTGGTTGACGGCGTGAACGCCGGGGATCTCGGTGGGCGATTCGATTTTGGTCCGTTGTCGACGACGGGCGTAGAGCGGAGCGAGGTTTATCGCGGGCCGAATTCGAGTCTGTACGGAGCGGATGCGGAGAGCGGCGTGGTAAGTGTGACGACTCCACATGGCACGACAAATTTTCCTTCGCTGATCTTTCATGGGGACTGGGGAAATTTTGCGAGCTCGCGGGAACAGCTTGAAGCGGGGGGAACCTACGGCAAGCTCGATTACCTGGGCGCTTATAGCTGGTTACAAACAGCAAATGACCTGCCGCACGACGAATATCACCTGGGAACGGCGGCGGCGAATGTGGGATTCCAGCCGACGGGGTCGACGCAGCTTCGCGGCACACTGCACTACGGCGTGGATGGAACCGGTGTTCCGGGCACGTGGGAGTTTCACCACCTTGCGGACAATGCGACGGAGAAAGATCAGGACCTGTATATCAGCGGTTCGATCGATAACCAGACCACTGCGGACTTCCACAACATGGTGCGCTATGGCGCGACGCGAAAGCGCGAGCAATACCACCTATGGGAGCAGACCGGCGCGGGTGTCTTTGACGCGTTCGGCGACAGCCTTGGTGACCTGGTGACGATTACCGGGGCAAACGGGTACGCGGTGACGGGGCGCGCGCTGATGGATTTTGCAGGCACCTATCCGCAGGGGTTCCAGCTTGTGTCGAATCGCGACGCTCTGGTGTACCAGGGCGACTACACGGTGACCCCGCACCTGGCTGCGCAGATCGGGTTCCAGTACGAAGATGAACGCGGGTCGGAACCAGGAAGCACGTTCTACCCACCAGTGGAGCGCCGCAACTACGACTATCGAGCGGCGGTGCACGGTGACTTCAAGAATCGGCTGTTCTACACGCTGGGCGGGGACCTGGAGCACTATTCGCTGTTCGGCGTGCAGACTACACCGCGGGCGGGAGCTTCGCTGTATGTGTTCAGACCGAAGAAGGGCGTGCTGAGCGGCACCCGCCTGATGTTCAACTACGGCGATGCAGTGCGTGAGCCGTCGCTGACCGACCAGTTTTATTCGCTCTACAGCTTTCTCGCGCAAAATGGCGGGCAATCAACGATTCAGCAATTGCATATCACGCCGGTCGGCGCGCCGACAGCGCGGACCTATGAGGGCGGACTGGAGCAAGCGTTTTTCAGCGAGCGCCTGATCTTCAGGACGAGCTTCTTTCACAACGAGTTTGGGCGGCAGATTGAATACGTAGGGGTGGACCTGATTCCTGCGTTGCTGCCCAGCCTGACGCCCGCGCAACAAAACCAGCTGGAGCAGCAGTTGCAGGCGGATGGAGCGTTCGAACTGACACTGAATTCCGAAGCCTATCGAGCGATGGGCCTCGAGACGACGATGGAGAGCGGGATCGGACGGTCGATTTTTCTACGTGGCGGATATACGTACCTTGACGCGATGATCCAGCATTCGTACACGAACGATGACGTGGATTTGCTGGGGCCGGTGCCGACGTATAACGGGATTCCGGTCGGTCCGAATTCGCCGCTGGTTGGAGCTCGGCCATTCCGGCGGCCTCCGCACACGGGATTCGTTACGGCGAGCTACTCGCATAGCTGGCTGACCGTCCTGTTCAACTCAGCATTCGCGAGCCGGTCAGACGATTCGACTTTTCTTGGCGGATTGGACATCAACGGGGGCAACAGCCTGCTGCTGCCCAATCGCAACCTCGACCACGGTTACGCGAAGCTTGATTTCGGCGGTAGCATCCGGCTGCGGGATTGGGTCGGCTTCTATGCGCTGGCAGAGAACCTGAGCAACAATCAGCACATTGCACCAATCGGCTACGTGAGCCTGCCGACAAGCGTGCGGGTTGGGTTGAAATTTCAGTGGGGCAGGGAATCGGCGAATGTGACGCCCTCAGCAAAAAAGTAGCCTTGACGCATCCGACGTGCCCTTGCATAAGGCTATCTGCTCGCTCCGCCAAGGGGCGGAGGGCGTTCCGACTGCATTTGTCGATTGTTTGACCTCGCTTTTCCACAGGCACCTGCCTGAATCTGCGGATGTCACAAGAAATTTGCTTGGGAAAACCGGGCAAATGTCACAAACTATTCCTAATCTGACCTTCCATTCCCCGTTTTCACAGGCAAGACAAGACACAGTTTCTAGCAAAGGGCCCGTTGCGGCGGCTTTTGTCGCCGTTATTCCCCGTCTTCCCCATCAAGAATGGCCAAACAAAAACTGTTGCCGTGAGGAGCATATGAATCGACTTTTTTGGAGGAGTGTCGCTGAATTCGGTTTGTTGTGCCTGACCGTTTTGATTTGTTCGCTACATGGACTAGGCCAGCAGACCCTGGGATCGTTAAACGGAACCGTCGTCGACTCGTCGGGAGCTGCGGTGCCGGGAGCAACCGTCATTGTCACGAACTCGGCCATCAATTACTCGACGACGACCACGACGCAAGGCACCGGGTTTTTCCAGGTCTTCAACTTGCCCATCGGTACGTATACCGTGAAGGTGAGCCACGAGGGATTTGACACCTCTAACCTGAAAGGCATACCGGTCCAGGAGGCTCGCGCGACCACCGTAAACCCGACGCTGAAGGTCGGGCAGGTGTCGACTTCGATCGAGGTGATGTCGACGCCGCTGCTGAATGCGACTGATACGACCAACGGCTACACGCTGGACAGTGCGCAGATCGATCTGACACCGCTGGCGACCGGCAGCTTTACGCAGATCGCCGTTCTATCGCCGGGCGTGCATGCGGAGTTGTTGTCGAATCTCGATACAAATGCCGGCATCGGCAATCAGAACATCCAGGCCAATGGGCAGAGGGCCACATCGAATACTTTCCAGGTCAACGGCGTTGATTCGACCAACCTGTTCAATGGCATGACTTCTTCTGGTGATTCCTCGCAACGTTACAACTTCAATATTGGAAGTGCACCGACAGTGGGCGGGGCATACTCGGTGGGCACATCGGTTTATGGTTCGAACGGCAACAGCCTGCCTTCTCCTCCTCCGCAGTTCACACAGGAATTGCGTGTCAATACGTCCATGTACGACGCACAGCAGGGTGCAACGGCAGGCGCGCAGATTGATGTGAATACGACTACGGGAACCAACAACTGGCATGGCCAGCTCTACGGTGCCTACGCGAACAATCTGATGAACGCCTCGCCATTCTTCTTCAACCAGGCCTATCAATTGACCCAGGCGGGAGTTGGAGTTTTTCCGAGAGCGCTGGTCAATCCCTGGCTTCGCCGCTGGACCGGCGGTATCACGGCTGGCGGTCCAGTCATTAAGGACAAGCTCTTCTTTTTCGCTGCGTACCAACGCAGTTTCAATGAAGACCAGGCAACAGGCGTCTCTGAGATCAACGTGCCGAGTGGTTTGACGGACGACCGGAGCACCGCCGGGCTGGAGGCAGCCGATACTTCTTGGGGAGGCAGCGGAACCGTCGCGATCGATCCTGTTGCGGCCGCCCTGTTAAGTACCAAGCTGCCCAATGGGCAGTTTCTGATTCCATCGGCACAGTCCAACGCGCCCTATAATCCGAACGTTCCGAATGGGTACCTGATTGGCACCGCCCGCTTGAGAACCGATCAGGCGACGATTTCGCTGGATTACGACGCTACCAGGACGGATCGCGTGTCAGCGAAGTACTTCTTTCAGAACGCGCCAGTGACCCGTCCCTTCGGCTTTTCGAACACCGCTGGTTTCCCGGTAACTGCGCACAACGGCGCGCAGGTCTTTTCGCTTGGCAATACCATTGCTCTCAGCCCGAGGTTGAATTGGGAGCAGCGTCTCGGATTTGTCCGCATGGGCACTTTCAGCGACTACAAGCAGGCGTTCGCCGGCGGGAACCTGGGTCTCTCGGCGGGCCAGCCAGACAATTTGGTGGCCGACCTCCTGCCTGGACTGCAGATCAACAACTTCGCTAACAACGACCAATATTCACCTCGCCTTTACCTTGGGCCGGCCGGGGTGCCGGGCGCATTCGTGGATATGGGCTATTACCAGAGCCGCGTGAACCCCTCGACGAATTTGATCTTCACCGTGGGCAAGCACACCATCGTCGCGGGTGGTGGATACAGCTACACGCAATTGAACATTACCAATAACAGAACTGGTCACGCGCAGGTCGTTGTCAACGGATTCGACAGCTTTCTTAAGGGCGAAGTGCGCAGCTCAAGCGTGGTGGAGAGTATCGATCCGACTACGAAACGCAACAATGCGGACCGGTACTACCGAACGAATGAATTGAGTGGTTATGTGCAGGACAAATGGCAGGTGCTGACGAACCTAAGCATCACAGCCGGTGCTCGGTATGACTACCACGGAGGCATGACCGAGAAATACGGTGACATGTTCAACTTCGATCCAAAACTGTTCGATGTGACCGGAACAACGACGACGGGGTTCGACGTCATCAATGCCGGATTCGTCATCGCCGGCAACAATAAACAGAACCCCACCAAGGGTATTTCTGCATCCACGCTCAACGGGCGCCAATGGGGAATCTCGCCGCGCGTAGGATTCGCATGGTCCCCGAAGAGCTTCGACAACAAACTTGTAATCAGCGGCGGCGGCGGAATCTATTACGACCGTGGAGAGCTGTTCACGTATCTTTCGCAGCCGGCCGGAAGTTCGATCGGCGGTCCATTCGGCGTTACGGAGTCCTCGCCCCTCGTCAGTCTTGCCAATGGCAATTCAGATTCGGGACTGACGCTGGAAAATCCGATGGGGAACCTGGCGTTCTCATCGGCTCCAGCGGGCAGCTATGTTCCGCCAAGCTCAAACCCAGGTGTTATCACGCAGGCACTGCAGGCCCAGTTAAACGAGATGACGGGGGCGCCCACTTCGGGCTACTACGCGCAATACGGGAAAAATTGCAGCGGACTGCAAGCACAGGAAGGATACTTTCTGTGTACGACACCGCTCAACTTCGGCATTTATGACAAGGGCAACGTGCTGCCCTACACCATGAATTACACCTTGAATGTCCAGTGGCAGCCGGTAAATACCGTTGCTGTTTCGATGGGCTACACGGGTAACCGCGGACGTCATGCGGTGATTCCGATTCCAATCAATGAGCCCGGCATCGCAACCTCGACCAATCCGATCTGGGGCGAGACTTCGAGCTACGGTATGGAAGTCATGAATCAGAACAAGGATGGCGGTCCTCCGGACTATGACTATCTTCCGATTGCGGTTGAGCCGTGGGCGACGTTTGACGCGGGCAATACCGATTTCAGAACGCCCTATGTCGGATTCAGCCCGAATGCCGCAGACTTCAAGACTGTCGGCGTTTCGGCCTATGACGCGCTGGAGGCGCACGTGGAAAAGCGGCTCTCGCATCATTTCCAGCTGGGCGCAAGCTACACCTGGAGTCATTCGCTCGATGAACAAAGCGACATCGGTCTGTTCTTCACCGGAAACGACCCGAAGCACCTGCGCAACTCCTGGGCTTCCTCTGACTTTGACCGCACACATGTGTTTACCGCGAACTTCGAGGTGGATGTGCCCAACGCGATCAAGGAACACAACTTTGCGTCGTACTTTACCAACGATTGGCACGTGACCGGAATCGGAACTCTCCAGAGCGGAGAACCGTGGTCGCTGTACGAGTTCTACGGCGCAGTGGGGAGCATAAACTTCGGCAACTTCCCGACATTGATGAACCCGGTCCTTGGCATCAAGGATCCAAAGCATCCGAAGTCAGCCCTGACCGGCAACCCGGGTCGTTTCCGCGCTTCCAACGGCAATTACATCCCGTACGTTGACCCCTCGCAGATTGCCATCAGCTACCTGCAGCCGGGGCAGGATGGAATTCCAGTCTCAACGGGCTCTGATCCTTCCGACATCTACGAGACAGCCTTCAATTCGGGGCAACGTAACATCTTCCGTCAGGATCCGCAGAGACGTCTTGATCTTTCCCTCCGCAAGGGCTTCAGGATTACAGAAAAAATCAGGGCGGAGTACGAACTCAACGTCTTCAACCTGACCAACACAACCAGCCCTGACGTTCCGCAGGACCAGGCGCAGATTCGCCAGAACAATGGCTGCTCGGCCAGTGCCATTGCCTCCTTTGGCGGCGATAATAACTGCGGCACGTTTCGCAGTTTCCTCGGATACGGCCAGATTGTGACGTCAGCCGATCCTGGGGATCAAAGCTCGGCGAGGACCAACCTGGACCAGATCCCATTCGCAAGCTCAACCGGAAAGGGGACGCAGCTTCCTTTGACGCTGGGCAACGGTGACTCCTATTGCAACCCCAATCTTTACATTACGGGCACGAGCGTCTGCCCCAACAACGCCGCGAACTTCGGATCGGTAACCGGTACGATTGGTGGTTCCCGCGCATTTACCATGGGATTCCACATCACCTACTAAAACCCCAATTCAACGGGAGTCATGCAAATCGGGAGCCTTCGGGCTTCCGATTTGTTTGCTGCGCGGGAGGAAATGGCTCGGTCACGCCCGCGCCAAGGTCTCGAGGAGGACGGCGGGAGGGCTCTTGCTGAAAGTCCCGTGTGCACCCTGCCAAAAGTTTTATTAGCTGCACTATTTTTGTTGCTCTCAGGTCTGAACCCGGATTACAGTTGGTTTTTCCACAGGTCAACAAATTTCTGGGGTGTCCAATGGTTTGTCCCAAGTGCAAGTCCGGGGCCCTGTCCACGGTCCCTGCTGAAATTCGGCTCTATCGCAACGCTCCCCGTACGATGAGCCATCCACCCATGTCCCCTCAGCCCGACGTTCAGATTTGCCTGGATTGCGGATTCTCGGAGTTCGTCGTTCCGGAGAAATGGCTGTCGGCCGGATGGCTTCAGGCTGCGCGGCCCAAGTCGACTCCGGTAAGCGTTCCGACGCCGATCAACGAAGTTCGCCGCCAGATCGCCTGAGGATTGTGGATGCTGAATGGCGGCCTTGGCCGCCAGGAATCTCCTTTGAGCGGAAAACATAGAAACAAAAAGGCCTCCAGCCGAAGCTGGAGGCCTTTTGCATTGCTCAGTTGATGTCCCGGGTGGTTTAGTACATGCCGTCCATACCGCCGCCGTGACCGCCGCCTGCGGGAGCCGACTTCTGCTCCGGAATTTCGACGACCAGGGCTTCGGTTGTGAGCAGCAGACCAGCGATCGACGCCGCGTTCTGCAGGGCAGTGCGGGTGACCTTGGTGGGGTCGATGACACCGGCCTTCACCAGGTCCTCATACTTGCCGGTCGCAGCGTTGTAGCCATAGTGCGGGTCCTTAGACTCGAGCACCTTGGCAACCACGACCGCGCCTTCTTCTCCTGCATTGTCGACGATCTGGCGAAGAGGCTCTTCGAGGGAGCGGCGAACAATCTGCGCGCCGATCTTTTCATCGCCTTCGAGCGTCTTGATCAACGCATCGACGGCCGGAATGGCACGAACCAGGGCTACGCCGCCGCCCGGGACAATGCCTTCCTCGACTGCCGCGCGGGTAGCGTGCAGAGCGTCTTCAACGCGAGCCTTCTTCTCCTTCAGCTCGGTCTCAGTGGCAGCACCAACCTTGATGATGGCAACGCCACCAACCAGCTTGGCCAACCGCTCCTGCAGCTTTTCCTTGTCGTAGTCGGAGGTGGTCTTCTCGATCTGCGAACGGATCTCCTTGACGCGGCCCTCAATGTCGGAGGCCTTGCCGGCGCCATCGACGATGGTGGTGTTGTCCTTGTCGATGGTGATGCGCTTTGCCTTGCCGAGATCCTCGAGCTTGACGCCTTCGAGCTTGATGCCGAGGTCCTCAGTGATGGCCTTGCCACCGGTGAGGATGGCAATGTCACCCAGGATAGACTTGCGGCGATCGCCGAAGCCGGGAGCCTTGACGGCTGCGACGTTCAAGGTGCCACGGAGCTTGTTGACCACGAGGGTGGCGAGAGCTTCTCCCTCGACGTCCTCTGCAATGATGAGGAGCGGCTTGCCGCCACGGGCAACCTGCTCAAGCAGGGGAAGCAGATCCTTCATCGCGCTGATCTTCTTTTCGTAGATCAGGATGTAGGGATCGTCCAGAGCAACTTCGAGGCGCTCGGCATCGGTGACGAAGTAGGGGCTGAGATAGCCGCGGTCAAACTGCATGCCGTCGACGGTCTCGAGGCCGGTGTGCATGGTCTTGGACTCTTCGATGGTGATGACGCCGTCCTTGCCCACAACCTTGACGGCATGAGCAATGATGTCGCCGATTTCCTGGTCGCCATTGGCCGAGATCGCACCGACCTGGGCAACAGAACCCTCGTCAACAGGCTTGGAAAGCTTGCCGAGAGCGCCGCCCTCGGTCCACTTGCCGTCCTTGTCGCGGGTACCGATGATGGCCGTGACCGCCTTGTCGATGCCGCGCTTGAGGGCCGTGGGATTGGCACCTGCGGCAACAGTCTTGACGCCTTCGCGGAAGATGGACTGGGCCAACACGGTAGCCGTGGTCGTTCCGTCTCCCGCAACGTCAGAGGTCTTGGAGGCGACTTCACGCACAAGCTGCGCGCCGACGTTCTCCATGGGGTCCTTGAGGTCGATTTCCTTGGCTACGGTTACGCCGTCCTTGGTGATGGTAGGCGAACCGAATTTCTTTTCAATTACGACGTTGCGGCCTTTGGGACCGAGCGTCGCCTTCACGGCGTCTGCCAGCGTGTTCACGCCGCGCAAGATCGCCTGACGGGAATCTTCACCGTGCAGAATCTGCTTTGACATGCTTCTCTCCTAAGTACAGTTGTCAGTTCACAGTTGTCAGTTGTCAGCCGATTCCGTCTCGTGTTCGCTTTGCGGGTCGGCCGCAAAACTGAAGACTGAAAACTGACAACTCGCGCGCGATGCGCGCTTACTTCTTGATGATTCCGAGCACTTCTTCTTCACGCATGATCAGGAACTCTTCACCATCGATCTTGATCTCGGTGCCGGAATACTTGCCGAAGAGAATCTTATCGCCGGCTTTGACGTCGAGAGGGAACACCTTGCCCTCGTCGTTTGACTTGCCCTTGCCTACGGAGACAACTTCGCCTTCCTGGGGCTTCTCTTTTGCGCTGTCGGGGATGATGATGCCCCCGCGGACCGTTTCTCCCTCTTCCAACCGACGGACGAGGATACGATCATGGAGCGGGGTGAAGGTCGTGGTAACCGATGTTGCTGCCATTGCTTCGCTTCTCCTTCACACGCGGACGAGCAGATGCCGGCCGCGGAATGGTTTTGAGTTGTGGGTTAAAGCTTCTGGGAAACAGGTCTCCAAGGGGAGGCCGAACTGCGAGATAAGCACTGCTGTCAGCCTGGTGCTAGCACTCACTGCTTCCAATTGCTAAAGATAGGGCCGGCATAGAGGTTTGTCAAGAGGTGGATATCGAATATCTGATTAAAATTGACTCACATATTCTGAGCGTTCCCTGGATGTCTAAGTTTTCCAGGCCCTCAAGCTCGTTCCGGCGCATGCCCGAATGATGGGGATATAGAATCAATCGGAAAAAGACTCAGAATTCAAAGGATTTAGAGATCCACATCGGGCTATTTTCTATGACGATTGAACAACAGAATCTTGACGGAGCGGCCGACGGCGGCACCACCTACGGCCAGATTCTGGAGTCGTCTGCCTTGATTGGGGGCTCATCGGCACTCACGATCGTGTTTGGGGTCGTCAGGACAAAGGCGATGGCGCTTTTTTTGGGGCCGTCGGGCTTCGGACTATTCGGGGTATACGCTTCGATTATTTCCGTTACGGAATGTTTTGCGGGGCTGGGGGTCAGCAGCAGTGCTGTTCGGCAAATTGCCCAGTCGGCCGCATCTGGAGACTCTCATCAGATCTCGAGGACTTCGAGGGTTCTTCTTCGGGTATCTCTTCTTCTCGCGTTTCTCGGCGCGGCTTTTCTCGCGATTGTGTCGCGGCCAGTTTCAATCTTCACGTTTGGCGATGTTCGTCATGCCGGCGCTGTGGCGCTGCTTTCCCTGGCCGTTTTTTGTGAAGTGATTTCCGGTGGGCAACGGGCATTAATCCAGGGCATGCGCAAGGTTCACGACCTGGCCATGACCTCCATCCTGACCGCATCTCTCGGATTGCTGGTCACCGTGCCTGTCGTTTTCTTTCTGCGAGAAAGGGGCGTGGTTCCGGCAATCATCGGCGCCGGCCTGGTGGCGCTCCTGGTCACGTCGCACTATCGCAGCAAGATTCATATTCAATCCTCGCCGCTGACGCGAACGCAGCAGTTTGAAGAGGCATCGTCGCTCTTGAAACTGGGATTCGTATTTATGACGAGTTACCTGATGACAACAGGAGCCGGTTATCTCATCCGCATCATGGTGCTTCGCAGAATCGGATATGAAGCGACCGGACTTTACCAGGCTGCCTGGACGCTTGGCGGAGTGTATGTGGGCTTTATTCTGCAGGCTATGGGAACGGACTTCTATCCGCGTTTGACCGCAGTTGCCGAAGATAATGACAAGTGCAACCGTCTTGTGAACGAACAGACGGAAGTTGGTTTGCTCCTGGCTGGTCCTGGAATCCTTGCCACCCTCGCGATGGCTCCTCTGGTCCTTGTTGTTTTGTACAGCAGCAGATTTGTTGCCGCGGTCGGCGTTCTGCGATGGATTTGTCTCGGCACTCTGCTTCAAGTGGTCGCGTGGCCCATGAGCTACATGCTGGTGGCGAAGGGCAAGCAGGCACTCTTCTTCGGGTGTGAAGTGATATGGGCCATCGCAAGCCTGGGGCTTGCCTGGTTCGGCATCCGCTGGTCGGGTTTGAATGGAGTGGGCATGGCGTTTGCCGGCTCATATCTTGTGTACGGTGTTCTGCTGCTCTCGATCGTTGGTGGGCTTAGCGGCTTTAGATGGTCTGAAGCGAACAGGAAGATCGGGGTGCTCTATGTATGTCTGATCGTCCTCGTCTTTGCGGGCTTTACTTTACTGCCATCGATACCGGCGATCTGCGTGGGTATCGCGGTAGCAGTGTTGAGCCTGATTCATTCGATTCGGAAACTCGCTAAGCTCGTTTCATCGGAACGGATTCCGGGACCGATTCCGAGGCTGCTGCGGAGGTTGAAACTGATTCCAACCAGTGAAGAGCGTGCCGGATGATCCGTGACGTTCGGTCAATGACGCCCATGGTGTCGGTCATCATACCGACGTACAACCGCGGTTCCCTTGTTACCGGAGCGATTGACAGCGTGCTGGAGCAGACCTTCACCGATCTTGAATTGATTGTGATTGATGACGGCTCCACGGACAATACGGTGAAGCGACTTGGCTCCTATTTGGATCGAATTCGCTATTTTCATCAGGCAAATCTAGGTGCGAGCGCGGCTCAGAATGCCGGTCTGCGCGAGGCCAGAGGTCAGTGGGTGGCGATTCTGGCTTCAGACGATACCTGGCATCCAACCAAACTGAAGCGTCAGTTGGAAGCCATAGCTAGGCTGGGGACAGGATTTGGCGCGTGCTTCACCGATTGCCGATTCGTGGGAAATCCCAGCATGAAAGCCACGGCATTTGAGGAGTCGGGATTCAAACCTGATCAGGCTTTCGGACCCCTTCGCAACCCACTTCAATATGTATGGGAGGCTACCTACGGGCTTTACGTTCAAAGCCTCCTGGCATCGCGCTCGCTTGTGATGGACGTGGGCGGCTTTGATGAGGGGCTGAAATACAGCGAAGACAGGGACCTGATTTTCAAGCTCTCGTTCAGAACGGAGTTTTGTTATGTCGCGGCGCCTTTGGTGGATATTGATCGCACAGAGTCAATCGCGCGGCTGACGACGCCAAGTCCGGATTGGGATCACGAGGCATTTCTTTGCAACGAACTCTCGCTTCGCAAGATGCTTGAATTTCCGGAATTGAAGGATGGTGATATTCGGCAGAGAATCGAAGAAGAATTGTTGCTTTTCTATTACAACCACGCCGCACAGGGACTTCGAAATCTCGATCTGGGAGTGGTGCGCGAGGGGGTGCAGCGGATTCATCGAGAAGGCCTGAGTTATCCCCGAATCTGGCAGAACCTGCTCGTGCGCGCAGCAAAGAAACTGCTGCGCGAGATTCGCCGGTGAAACTAAGAGTAAGAGTAGGTTGAGTCCATGAAATGTCAACTACGGGAATCATCCGTGCTTGACGGTGAAATGGTTTGGAGGCTGTAAAGAATGGATCGGGGCGCGTTGAAGGAGTTGGCCAAGCGTATTCTACCGGCGCCCGTTCGTCGCTGGATGCGCATCACGTATGTCAGGGTTTCAGAGCGGCCTCCGTACAAGATGGTGCGCTGGGGAAGCCTGCGTCGCGTGACGACCGATCCACGTCCGGTTGGGCTATCGGGCGTGGAAACTATATCGATCGTTATTACATCGAGCGTTATCTCGAGCAAAACTCATTTTGCATCAGGGGCCGAGTTCTCGAACTCGCGGGAAACGAATATACGGTCCGTTTCGGCGGAGACCGTGTCGCGCATTCGGATGTGCTGGACGTGCGACCGGATTATGCGCTGGCTACCATCGTCGCTGATCTCGCGGTCGGAGACGATATTCCCAGCAATGCATTTGACTGCGTGATTCTGACTCAAGTGTTGAATTTCATCTACGACGTGAAGGCAGCGATTCGCACCGATCCACCGCATTCTGAAACCCGGCGGATGTGTGCTGGTTTCGGTCGCGGGTATCTCGCAAATGGCGCAGAACGAGATGGAGTACTGCGGAGACTACTGGCGGTTTACGAGCATTTCGCTTCGCCGCCTGTTTGAGGAGGTATTCCCGGCGGCGAACGTCACGGTTGAGGCGCACGGCAATGTTTTAGCGGCAATCTCTTTTTTGCATGGACTGGCGCAGGAGGAACTCCGGCAAGGATGAGCTCGACTACCGTGATCCGCAATTTCGAGGTTTCAGTCCTTCTGAAGGCGGTGAAGCCGAGACTTGGAGGTTGAGCGATGCCGCGATGAAGGTTTCAGTCGTGATTCACCACGTTCAATCGGAGAGCTTCACTGGAGCGCTGCCTCAAGAGTCTCGCGGAGCAAACATTTCCGCCGGAGGAGTTCGAGGTCGTAGTTGTGGCTGATGGCTGTACGGATGGTACAGACGAGTTTTTGCGCTCTTATGAAGCACCTCACGGCTTTCGCTGGCTGACGCAGAAGAACCATGGGCCAACCCGCGGCGCAGAATGCGGGGATTGCCGCGGCAGCCGGCGAAATCGCGATCATGATGGATGACGACTGCACCTGCGATGCCTGGCCTTGTAGCGGCGCACGAAGAAGCGCACCGAGACGCAGGTCGCGTGGTCGTAATCGGTCCGTTGTTGCTGCATCCAGAGACACCTCGAGGAACGCTGCCCAGCGCAAAAGGGGAGGTAGCAGCGGCCGAATTTCAGGCGGCTGACCTCGGGTGGAATCTGCAGATCCGACATGATGCTCTGCGCGAACAGTTCCATTTCTCGACAGGCTGCCCTGGAGTGTCCGTTCGATCCATCGAACAAACGCATGCACGACGTGGAGGCGGGGTTGCGGTTGTGGGCGAAAGGCTACCGACCGAAGGTCGCAACGAACGCCGTGATCTATGAGTACTTCACCAAGCCGGTTGCGGGGGTGCTGCGTGATGCGCGCTATCAAGGCCGATATGAGGTCCTCCTTGCGCAGAAGCATCCCGAATTCAAGCCGCTGGCCGCTCTGGTGCGCCTCAACGAAGGAAATCCACTGAAGAGGTGGCTGCGGAAACAACTTGCGATGCATGCCGGTGCGAGCGAGTTGGTGTTGCGGATACTGTGTGGCGTTTTGGAATCGTTGCGTAGACTTCCGCTGTTTGCGTCGATGGCGCATCGCGTCCTGCGGGCTCGGTTCGGTGTTCAGCACATACGTGGAGGCATTGAACAGGCGGGTTCGTGGAAGGCACTGGAGAAGCAGTTCGGCAAGCGCGTTCCGGTCATCGTGTATCACAACGTGGGCCGGCCGCGTGTCGGTGAGTATCCGGGGCTGACAACGCCACCGGCCGAATTCGAACGACAGATGAGGCTCCTCAGGAAGATGGGATACGAGGCCATTTTGCCGGAAGACTGGCTGCGATGGCGCGATGGCGGTGGAGAGCTTCCCGAGAAGCCGGTCATGCTGGTCTTCGACGATGCTTTCGAAGAGGCAGCCGAGGTCGCGTTTCCGATGCTGCAGCGTTACGACTTCAGTGCGGCCTGCATGGTGGTGACAAGCTGCATTGGAAAGACAAACCGGTGGGATGAAGAGGCGGGGCGCCCTTCGTTTCAATTGATGGATCAGTTGCAAATCCGGGAGTGGGCAACGAAGGGAATCGAGTTTGGCGGACACACCAGCAGTCATCCGGAGCTCCCACTGGTGAGTGATGAACGCGTTGAACTGGAGGTTACGCAGTGCAAGGAGATTCTTACGGGACTCCTCGGGAAAGCGCCTGCAAGCTTCGCCTATCCTTTCGGCGGTCTCAGCGTGGCAGCAAGTGCGGCGGTAAGCAGGCACTTTCAGCTCGGTTTCACATCGTGGCGGGGGCGGCTTCATCTTGCCGGAGATCCTTTCCGAGTGCCTCGCATCGCCTTTCTGCCCGGAGAGTCGAAGGTGGGAATGTGGTGCCGCTTACGAATGGGCAGGAACCCGTTCGAAGAGATACGAAACCTGTGGAGAAGATTGTTCGGGCACAGCTCCAAGGATTTCTATGCGGGGGTGGGTGCTACGCCCGAGGGGCATCGGAACGGATGAGATTTGCGATCAGGTTCAGAGAAGGTAGAGCGTGACGGGAAGTGCATTGGACATTTCGGTGGTTATGCCCACTTACAATCGCCGCGATATCGTCATGCGTTCGCTGGAGACCTTGTTCTCTCAGGATTTTCCATCTTCTCGATTCGAAATCATCGTGGTGGTCGATGGATCAAGCGATGGTACTGCTGCGGCCCTGCGGGCACTTACTCCGGGGTGCAGTTTTCGAGTAATCGAACAAGAGAATCGAGGCCCGGGGGCAGCACGTAACACCGGTCTTCGCGCAGCGATCTCTGACCTGGTGCTGTTTCTCGATGACGACATGCTGTGCGATCGGGGATTGCTGTCTGCGCATTTCAGTGCACATCAGAGACCCGGTCCGCTGGCGGCATTCGGTGCGCTTTTTCCCAGTGCGGATTCAAAGGCGAACCTGGCGTCGGAGTGCTTTAAACAAGAGATCGGAGCATTTCACCTGCGACATCTCATTGATCCCACGACGCAATGGAAGGTGACGGAATGCGTTTTCAGCAACTCCTCTTTACCGCGCGAGACGCTGCTGAAGGTGGACGGATTCGATGAGCAATTCAGGATGCGGGAGGACCTCGAACTTGGGATACGCCTGCGGGAGAAGGGCGTTTGCATGGAGTATGTGAAGGATGCGATCGCTTATCACAACTACAACAAGACCGCCTCAGACCTGCTGGCAGATGCGCAGGCGTTTGGCGCCGCTGATGCTTTGTTTGCGCAGAAACATCCGGAGCAGATGATCGAGGGACACTTGCGGTGGCTGGAGAACGATCCACGTTGGAAGAGAGGTTTGAGGGCGCTGATGGCGAGTTCGCCTGTGCTTGAGTGGTGCCTTCTGGCCCCATGGTGCATGCTCGGGGATGAGTTCTTTGGTTTCCCGCCACTGAGGAGCGTAGGAGTTCGCGCCTTGCAGGTACGACGCCGGATCCATTGGCTAAGGGCCGTTCAAAAATTCTCTAGCTCCTGAGCAAGTCCTCAAGTCCGGATGTTCGCCAGAACAATCACTATCCTTTTCTGGGGTTCCAGTTTCTGGGAGTGCGAAGAAAGAGCCAAAGACCTTGCACGGAGGCCTTGAGAAGGACGCGCCATCCGCTGGTCACAATCTCGCCGGGTTCCTGCGGATCGCGAGACCATTCGAGCGGTTTGCGTCTAAGGCGTCGGACTAGAAATCGAACGAGGTTCACGCGCTGCGCGGGAAATTCGGTGAATAAGAGGAGCCAATACGTGATCGAATTGCGAGCCTCGTTCTCGATCGTGTCGCGGGTCAGGGGTGGATGAAACACGCGTGCGGAAGGCAGGTAGACAACGTTGTATCCGTCTGCAAGGAGACGAGCGAGTGCGTAGGTCTCTTCGCCAATTTGGAACGGAGCGCCACGGCCCAGGCGTTCGTCAAAAAGCCTGGGTTGTTTGCAGGCCAGTTTGCGCAGGGCGATGTTACTGCCGAGGCCCATGCCGCCAAACGTGGCAATCTCAAACCACCGCGGTATCTGATTGTTAAGGCTTCTAGGATTCTCGTCGTTGCAGTCTTTGTTGATTGACTCGGGTGTGAGTACCTTTCCGGTGGATGCGCCGGTTTTTTCATTGGCGAATGGCTCCATCAGAATGCCGAGCCAGTCGGGTGCCGGGATGGCGTCGTCGTCGAGAAAGGCCACAATTTCTGTGTCGCACTCCGCAAGTCCGCGGTTGCGTGCGCGGCTCAAGCCGGGTACTGGCTCGATGACGTAGCGGGCGCCGAATTGCCGGGAAAGGCTCTCCGTTTCATGGTTGCCTTGGGTATTGTCAACCACCAGAACCTGGCTGGGCATTGGGTCCAACCGGGCAACGGCGCTGAGGCATTCCCTGAGGTCGGCAGGGCGGTTTTTTGTGCAAATGACTACAGATACGGTCAGAGTTGCTTCCTCGCAACCGGAGGTTAAGATTTGCGCGAGGCCACTGGCCGATACATTCAATCCACAGACCTCAAGTTCATATTCCAGGCGCGCTTCGAAAAGTTCGGGGAGACGCTCGTGCAAACAGGCGATCGAAAGCTGGAAACCTCGCCCCTCCAATTATCTCAAAGATCATAAATAGATTAGTGCCATCTCAGCATTCCACTATGGAAAGATCCGAGTGGAGTGTCGTCCGGATCCTTATTTCTGCGCCTTGTTTTCGAGATGCAGCCGGTCGGCGGCTGGTTGGATCAGACTGCAAGCGAGGCCAGCAGGGCGAATCCCAGGCCCGCGAAGGAGATGATGGTTTCGCAGATTGACCACGACTTCATGGTTTCGGTGACGCTGAGGTTCAGATATTCCTTCACCAGCCAGAAACCGCCGTCGTTGACGTGCGAAAAGATGAGGGAACCGGCCCCTGTGGCGATAGCAAGCAGTTCCGGAGAAACTCCGGGGGTCTGCAGAGCAATGGGCGCCACAATGCCCGCCGCGGTGGTCATGGCCACAGTGGCAGAGCCGGTGGCGAGGCGCATGAGGGCGGCAAGGGTCCATGCGAGGAGAAGCAGGGGCAGATGCCGCTGCATGGCGATCTCAATCATGGCGTGCGAGACACCGCTATCCTGCAGCACGCGGCCGAAGCCACCGCCGGCGCCGACCAGCAAGGTGATAGTGGCAGTGGGAGCCAGGCACTCATTGCTGAAACGGAGGATCGTATCTCGGCTCACCCCGCGCATGACGCCAAGCGTGATGAAGCTGATGAGGACTCCGATGAGGAGGGCAATGTCGTCGTTGCCTGCAAGGTGAAGAGCTTCATTCGCGACTGTGCCCTTGGGCGCGAATGAGTCGGCCCAACTGCCGATGAGCATGAGGGCGACAGGAAGCAGGATGCTGCCCATGGTGAGCCAGAAGCCGGGCAGGCTGCGATTGGGGTTGTGGTCGGCAAAGTCGTCGGCCATGGGGTTTTCTGCGGGAACTTTGATCCATGGGGCAATGATCTTCGCGAAGAGCGGACCGGCCAGCGTAGCGGTAGGAATTGCGATGAGTAGAGCATAGAAGATGGTGCGGCCAACGTCGGCATGGTAGATGTTGACCGCCAGCAGAGCGGCCGGGTGTGGGGGTATAAGGCCATGATCGACAGAGAGCGCGGCCACCAGCGGCAGGGCGACACGAATGAGGGGCGTTCCGGTTCGGCGCGAAACCGTGAAAGCGATGGGGATGAGCAGCACGAAGCCCACTTCGAAAAATGCGGGCATGCCGACAATGAGGCCGATCACCATCATGGCCCACGGAAGGTGCTTCTCGCCGAAAACGCGGATGAGGGTAAGCGCGATGGCATCGGCACCGCCGGATTCGGCCATCATTTTGCCAAGCATGGTGCCGAGCGCGACCACGATGGCGATGTGCCCGAGTGTTCCGCCCACGCCGGCTTCGAAGGAGTGAATCACGCTTGCCATTGGCATCCCGGAGACGATGGCGAGCGCGAGGGAAGCGAGTAGCAGGCTGAGGAACGGGTTGAGTTTGAGGACAGTGACGAGCAGGATGATTCCGATAACCGCGCCTAGCGCGCTAAGCAACAGAAAGATGCTGTGTGGATCGATCATCGGCTGGCCGGTCTCGGGAAGGTGATTGCAAGGTTCATTGGAGCCACTCGGTTGCGCCTCGAGCGAGGAAGCGCCCTGCGCGGTTTCCGGTGAGTCCCTGAGCAGTGTACGACAAGGTGCCATTGACCCAGACGCGCTCGATACCGCGGGCAGGCCGGACGGGATCGGCGAAGGTAGCACTGTCTTCGATCGTATCGGGGTTGAAGAGAACGAGGTCGGCCCAGTAATTCTCCGCAATCGCACCGCGCTGGGCAAGCCCGAAACGTCGGGCGGACATGGTCGTCATCTTGTGAATCGCCTCAGGAAGCGAGAACAGCTTTTGGTCGCGGCAATAGCGGCCGAGCACGCGCGGGAATGCGCCCCAGAGCCGAGGGTGGGGGTGCTGGTCCCACGGCAGACCATCCGACCCAATCATGGTGGCGGGATGCGCGAGGATGCGGCGCATGTCGCCCTCATCAATGCTGTGATAGATGGCGCCAGCCGGCTGCAGACGTCGCGCGGCATCGACATGCGTGAGGTTCCAGTCGGAAGCGATGTCCGCGAGCGTATGCCCTGCGGCTGTGGGGAACGGCGTGCTCCAGGTGATTTCGATCCGGACGCGCGGGTCGACCTGTCTTAGGTCGAGGGTGCTGGATCCGGCGGCGTAGGGATAGCAGTCGAAGCCGATGTGCTGAGTGGTGCGTGCGCGCTCGAGCGCATCCAAGACCTCGCTGCTGCGACCCCAATTGGCAATGCCGGCGCATTTGAGATGAGAGATGACGACGGAGGACTCGCCGGAGCGCCCGATGCGAAACGCTTCGTCCATCGCGTCGAGGATGGCGTCGGTCTCGGTCCGCATGTGCGTGACATAAAGGCTGTGAGCGCCAATCAACGTGCTTGCGAGCGCCATCACTTCATCAGTGGTGGCGGCGTTCGCTGACGCGTACGCCAGGCCCGAACTCAAGCCAAGCGCACCTGACCCAAGTGCTGCGGTGAGTTCGCCGCGCATCGACTGAATCTCTTCGCCGGTCGCAGTCCTGTCCAGGCGATCCATGTGGTTGTTGCGCAGAGAGGTATGGCCGATGAGCGCCGCAACATTGACCGAGGGGCGCGCCGCAGCTAGCGCGGAAACGTAATCCGCAAAGGTCGGGTAGCGGAAGCATTCGCGTTTTCCCAGCAGGTTCATCGGATCGGGCGGGTCGGCCTTGAGGCGGACGGGCGAAGCGCTGATGCCGCAGTTGCCGACGATGACGGTGGTGACGCCTTGCGAGATTTTGGGCAGCATCGTGGGTGTTTCAATGACGCTGGTGTCGTCGTGGGTATGTACGTCAATGAAGCCGGGTGCAAGGCAGAGGCCGTCGGCCTCGATGATGTCCGTGGCGCTGCAATGGAGGGACGCGCCGATTTCGAGAATTCGGCCATCGTGAACAGCGACGTCGAGCGGCCGAGACTCGCCTCCGCTGCCGTCGAGCACCGTTGCGTTGCGTATGAGTGTGTCGCAATTCAGCATCTGGGCTGACTCAGAATATAGACTATGGTCGCGGGTTCAAGATGCCGCTTACAGAAGGGGTGAGAATCATTCGCGAAAACACTGCACAATCGCAGATGGAACGGCTCATTGGCAGCCTGAACAAAGGGCTGGGATCGATGAAGGTAAATTCGTCCGCCGAGGAAATTGTTAAGCTCGGATGGAATCTGCTGCGCGAGGACCTGAGCTTGCCTGCGGCGGTACTGTATCGCGATCGACTGCAACACAATCTCGGATGGATGCAGCGGTTCATGGACGCGTACAAGGTTCGGTTGGCGCCCCATGGAAAGACAACGATGGCGCCGCGGTTGTTCCAGATGCAGCTCGAAACTGGCGCGTGGGGCATCACCCTGGCCAGTGCACACCAGACGATGGTGGCGCATGCGCACGGTGTACATCGCGTGCTGATGGCCAACGAGCTTGTGGGGCGGCAGAACATGCAGATAATTGCGAACCTGCTCGGTGACCCAGCGTTCGAGTTCTATTGCCTGGTGGATTCGGCGGCAGGCGTGGAGATATTGGGAGAATTTTTCTCCGCACTCGGGCTGCGGTTGAATGTGCTGCTGGAACTTGGCGTGATGGGCGGGCGCTGTGGAGTCCGAGACGATGCGCAGTTGGAGCAAGTGCTGGGTGCTCTGGCGCATTGGGGCAAGACGATTAGACTTTGCGGCGTGGAACTTTACGAAGGCGTCCTGAAGGAGGAGAAGGAAATTCGTGCGTTGATGCAGCGAGCATGTGATGTGACGCGAACGTTGCTGAAGCGGAATGCTTTCGCGCGCGGCCCGGCCTTGCTTTCAGGCGCAGGATCGGCATGGTACGACGTGGTAGCCGAAGAGTTCGCCGCGGCGGACTTCGGCGATGCGGTGGAGATTGTCCTGCGCCCCGGCTGCTACCTTACGCACGATGTGGGCAATTACGAGACGCAGCAGAAGCGCATACTTGCTTCGAATCCGATTGCGCGGAAGATGCGGTCGGGGTTGGTGCCTGCTCTGCATATATGGGCATACGTCCAGTCCATTCCCGAGGACGAACTTGCCGTTGTCACAATGGGAAGGCGCGATGCAGCATTCGATTCTGGATTGCCGACGCCAGCACTACATTTCAGGCCGGGATGGGATGAACCCATTGCGACGGCCGCGCACTGGGAGACCACGAAGATGATGGACCAGCACGCCTATCTGAAGATCGGAGCGGGGGACGATCTGCGGGTAGGGGATATGGTCGGGTTCAACATTTCGCACCCGTGCCTCACGTTCGACAAGTGGAGGACGCTGCCAATTCTGGACGAGCTCTACAACGTTGTGGATGTGGTGCAGACGTATTTCTAGCCGTTTGTCTTCTGTCCGATTCAGGTTGCCTCTGATCCGGACTGAATCATCCCGATTGGCAGCCACCAGCCTTCTCGGTCAAGTTAGCTTGGTAGGCCGCTGGGACCCAAAACTGAGGCGGTCAGGAGATGGAGGTTCTGGCGCAGCGCGTCCCAATCTACGCCCGGAACAAGCTGTTCGATCTCTTCGTGAGTGCGTTGCCAGACAGGAAGAGCACGGGCGAGCAGGCTGCGCCCTTTCGCGGTGAGGATGAGGATGCGGCTGCGGCGGTCGGAGGGGTCGGAGCCGACTCGAACCAGGCCGCGCCGCTCCAGCGGCTTCAGGGCCGCGGTCAAGGTGGTTCGATCCATCGCCAGCAGGGAAGCGACGGGCCCCATGGGTGGAGGTTCAGGACGATTGAGCGACATCAGCAAGGAGAATTGCCCGTTGGTGAGGGCGAAGGGGCGCAACTGCTCGTCGAAACGACGGGCAAGCGCACGCGCCGCACGCTGCACATGAAGACAAAGGCAACGGTCCTTGACCATCAGCGTTGTTTCGAAGGGCAGCGTGTTTGTGCTTGACACGATGCAAGATTAGTTGATATCAACATATTCGTCAAGTAGTAAGATGTGGTCGAGTCCGATTCCCCTCGGAGGTCTTTCCGATGTCTTTCCTGCATGATCTAAAGATCGCTGTTCGTTCACTGGGGCGCGTTCGCGCTCTGTGGTTCACCGTGGCTTTCACCCTCGCCCTGGGAATCGGCGCCAACGCCGCCATCTTCAGCGTGGTTCGCGCGGTGCTTCTACGGCCACTCGCGAATCGCGACGAGGACCGCCTGCTCTACCTGCGTCAGAGCGCACCGGGCCTCGGACAGACGAATGCAACATTCTCCGTGCCCGAGATCAGCGACATCGGCAGCAAGCTGAAGACTATCCAGGAACTCGGAACATTTTCAGAGATCGACTTCACGGTGGTGGGTCTGGGCACGCCACGCGAGATCCCGGCGGGCGTTGTGGACGGACACTACTTCGAAGTGATGGGTCTAAAACCGATACTGGGGCGACTGCTTGGCCCGAATGACGACGGACAGAACGCGGCGGGCGCTGTTGTACTGACGAATCACTTCTGGAAATCTTCGCTTCACTCCGACCCCAGCGTGCTCGGCAAGCAGGTGCGGCTTGAAAGCGTCATGGGCGCGCGTTCCGCGACGATCGTGGGAGTCCTGGAGCCGTCGGTGCCGTATCCAGTGGCGACCGAGATCATTGCCAACGTGGTGACGAGCCCGCATCATCTCTCGGCAACGATGGTGACCGGTCGCGAGCATCGCATGACCGAGGTTTTTGGACGGCTGGCCCCGGGAGCAACGGTGGAAGCGGCGCGTGCGGAGCTGCGCACGGTCTATGCCGCGATGACGGCGGCCCATCCAGAGGTCTACAAGCCCGGGGATCACTACCAGATCGAAGTGACGCGGATGCACGAACAGATCAATGCCCGCGCGAATACGATTTTGTGGATACTTTTCGCGGCAGCAGGACTGTTGTTTGTGATTGCGAGTTCGAATGTCGCCAACCTCGTACTGGCGCGGACGGTGCGGCGTGAATCGGAGCTGGCAGTGCGCCTGGCTCTTGGCGCAAGCACACGCGCTATCCGGCGATCGCTGCTGGCGGAAGGGCTGGTGCTGTGCGGCAGCGGCGCAATCGCAGCAGTTTTGCTCGCGATACCGATGGTGAACGTGCTGGGCCGGTATGCTGCGCGATTCTCGGTGCGCGCCAATGACCTGACACTGGATTTCAGCCTGGTGTGGTTTGGGATCGCTCTGGCGCTGGTGGCGGCGGTCTTTCTGGCGTATGTTCCCCGTCTGCCATCGCCGAATGGAGCGCAGGGCGGCCTGTCTGCACGCGGGGCGCGGGTGGCGGGTGGAAGCAGCCGCAGGCTTCGTGTCTTCGCCGTTACGCAAATCACAGCATCGTTTTTGCTGCTGGCGGGGGCGTGTGTGTTGATGAAGACGCTCTTCGTGCTTGAGGAAACGCGTCCACCCTTCGACTCGGCCAATGTGCTGGCCGTGAATCTACCAGTGTTGTCGTATGGCAAGACGCCGGGGCAGGTCAGCGAGTTCTATCGCGAAGTGCAACGCCGCGTCGGTGCGCTGCCGGGCGTGGATCATACCTCTTCAGGATTTGTTGCGCCGTGGCGCGACGACCAGGGGCTGAACATTGCATTCACCTTTGCGGCCCAGGGGGCGCGGCGCAATGATGGGCAGGACTACCGTGCCAAATTCCGTTCGGTGTCTCCGGGGTTCTTTGCGACTTTCGGCCTGCCCGTTGTTGCGGGGCGTGACTTTAATCCCGGCGACAAGGAAGGAGCGGAGCGCGTGGTCATCGTCAGCCAGAGCCTCGCCAATTTGCTCTATCCTGGGCAGAATCCGCTGAACCGCAAGCTGTGGTGGACCGACGGCGTGATGAAATTTATCGGCATCAGCACTGAGCCGCGCCGCATCATTGCCGTTGTGCCGGATTTTGATGACGAGAACATTATTCCTTCGCCCGCGATGACCGTATATCAGCCTGTTGAACAGGAGGGCTGGAATGGGCGGCTCTTTGTGCGCGCGCACGGTGACCCGTACACGCTGCTGCCCGCGATCAGCCGTACCATTCACGAGATGTCTTCAGACCAGCCGGTGGAAAAGGCCAGTACACTGGGCGACGTGCGTGCCGAAGTGCTGACGCCGGATAAATTGAACGCAGTTGTCTTTGGCGGATTCGCCGCGGTGGCGCTGCTGATTTCGGTGGTGGGCGTTGCCGGTGTGCTGGCGTTCTCAGTCAGCAGCCGCACGCGCGAATTCGGAATCCGCATGGCTCTCGGCGCCCAGCGGCGCAATATTCTCACCGATGTTCTAGTCGACGGACTGGCGATCGCCGCGATCGGGGTAACTGCAGGTGTGGTTCTTGGATTTGGTCTCGCCACGATTGCTGGAAAGTACGTAACGGAGATTCATCAACCCGGCGCGCTGGCATTTGTGGCGTCAGCCTTTACGATACTGGCAGCAGCTGTGATTGCTTCCGCAGTTCCGGCAGCGCGTGCCGCAAACGTCAACGCAGTCGAGGCACTGCGGGCGGAATAAGGCACGCCGACCGTCGGGACTGCAGTGTGCCGGCGGTCGGCGTGAGTCCATGGATTCCGGTTCGATGCGAAACGAGAGTTCGATCGAACTCAACCGCGAGAGTGCCTCGTTGTCTCGAAGAGGAACCAGCCGCGGCGTTGTCCCTGGTCAATCCAGTTCTCAAGCAGGCTCGCGGTGGCCACGTCGCCCTCATCATCGCAGAGGGTGTGGACCGCGCGCATGCTGAGGGTGAGTGCCTTCTCGTCTTCACGCAACTCGGCCAGCATGTCCTCTGGAGTCACAAAGTCGGCGTCATTGTCGCGAATGCGCTGCAGCCGTGCGATGTGGCCGATGGAGCGGATCGTCGTGCCGCCGATTTTGCGGACGCGTTCGGCTATATCGTCGGTCATGGCAAACAACTGGTCTCCATGCTCATCGAGCAACAAGTGATAATCGCGGAAGTGCGGCCCGCTCATATGCCAATGAAAGTTCTTGGTCTTGAGATAGAGGCTGAATACATCCGCAAGTAGCGCGTTGAGTGCGCCGGTGATCTCCGCAACTGCTTTTGGTTCAATGTCGGAAGGGGTGGTCAGCGGAGCCTTCTGGTGCTCCACAAGTGCTGATCTTGACGTCATTTTCAAATCTCCTTCTGGTTCTGAGATGTTGACCAGGGCATGAAGGGTGCAGAAGTCTGAACGGCAGTTTTCAACAATCCCGCATCGTGCATTCAACAATTTCGCATCTTAATGGCGCAGCGTGACGCTACGATAAATCCGACGTTCGACTGCTTTTCAAGAGTCGGGTTAAGTTCAGGAGGTTTGAGATGACGCAGCGGTTTGATGCGATCGTTGTTGGCGCGGGCCAGGCCGGGCCTTCGCTGGCGACTCGTCTTGCAAATGCGGGGCGAAAGGTAGCGCTGATCGAGCGGCATCTGCTGGGTGGAACGTGCGTCAACACCGGATGCACCCCGACAAAAGCGCTAGTGGCAAGCGCCCACGCGGCGCATCTGGCAAGGCGCGCCGCAGATTTCGGCGTCACCGCCGGCCCGGTGAACGTAAACATGCATGCGGTCAAGGCGCGCATGGATTCCATTGTGGCGAAGTCCCGGTCCGGGCTGGAGAAGTGGCTCGGAAGTACGCCCAATTGCAGCGTGGTTCGAGGGCAGGCGCGCTTTATCGGGCCGCACACGATGCGCGTGGGCGAAGCGGATTACGAGGCTGAACAGATCTTTCTGAACGTCGGTGCACGTCCCATGGTGCCGAAGATGCCGGGCGTCGAAGCTGTCCCGTTCCTGACCAGTACAAGCATTCTTAGACTCGATGAACTGCCGGAGCACCTGGTGGTGGTCGGCGGGGGATATGTTGGGCTGGAGTTTGCTCAAATCTTCCGGCGCTTTGGGTGCAAGGTCACCGTCGTGGAAAAGCGCGCAAGGCTTGCGAGCCGCGAGGATGAGGACGCATCCAAAGTCATTCACGAAGTATTCACGGGGGAGGGAATCGACGTCCGTGTCAACGCCAATTGCATTCATCTTGAGCAGCGTGATCGCGGTGTCTCAGTGGGACTGGAATGCGAAGAAGGCGCTCCTCACGTGGATGGTTCGCATGTGCTGCTGGCGGTGGGCCGCGTCCCGAATACGGACGATCTGAATCTCGCTGCTGCTGGAGTCCATGCGGATGAAAAGGGGTTTATTCGGGTGGATGACGGATTACAGACCAATGTTGCGGACATCTATGCGCTGGGAGACTGCAATGGGCACGGCGCCTTTACGCATACCTCGTACAACGATTATGAAATCGTCGCCGACAACCTGCTCGAGGGAACCACGCGGAAAGTGAGCGATCGGATTCCGGCATCGGCGGTCTACATCGACCCTCCCCTGGCGCGGGTGGGCATATCGGAATCCGATGTTCGCAAAAGCGGAAAGCCGGCGCTGATGGCAGTCCGCGCAATGACGCGTGTGAGCCGTGCGATTGAAAAAAGCGAGACCGCCGGCTTCATCAAGGTGCTGGTAGACGCCGAATCAAAACAGATTCTTGGGGCTACGGTATTCGGCGTGGGTGGCGATGAAGCAATCCACTGCATTCTCACCGCGATGTACGCCCGCCAGCCGGCGTCGCTGCTGACACACTCGGTGCATATTCATCCGACGGTGGCGGAACTGATTCCGACGACGTTTGGGGAATTGAAACCGCTTGCGTGAACCTTCCGCGCTACAAAAAAGCCGCAGGTTGAGCAGGAAGGAATTCTGGCGGAGAGGGAGGGATTCGAACCCCCGATAGAGTTACCCCTATGCCTGATTTCGAGTCAGGTGCATTCAACCGGGCTCTGCCACCTCTCCGCATTGCAACAACTTACATTTCAGTTACTTGCGATCTCTCTGCGTTTCATCGCTTTCGCCGCAGAACCTCCGGTGTCCGATTTGGTGTCCCTTTGATTTCTCGCCTTCACCAGCCGATCGACAGCAGAGGCCTGGTGTTCCGGAGCGAGATGGGAATACCGCATGACCATCTGGAACGTCCTGTGCCCGAGCAGTTCTGCGACGGTACGCAGATCGACTCCGGCCATAACCAGTCTACTTGCAAAAGTATGGCGGTTGCAATGCCACGTATACCTCTCAATCTTCGCCTCTTCGAGTGCGCCAGGAAACCAGCCGCGCGAACCCTGAAGAGATTCGCCGCTCCGGAGGGAAGGAAAGACCGGCGCAGATCTCATTATTTTTCCCTTACTCTGCAATTCATGGAGGGCAGCGAGAGCGACCGAGTTCAGAGGAATGGTTCTCGGGTCTCCATTCTTGGTTTTAGGAAGATGGACCTGCCGGCGCTCGAAGTCGATCTGGCTCCAATGGAGACCATACTGCTCGCTCATCCGCATCCCGGTATGGATGGACAGAAGGAAGTGAGGCAAGAACTCCTTGAACCGGCGCCCGATGGCAGCACACAGGCGAACCTCTTCCTCGTCAGATAAGAAGCGGACGCGTCCTCCACCCTCCGTCTTCCGTCGAATACGTGCCGCCGGATTCCGTTCGATCCTCTCGTTGTCGATCCCAACCCTAAAGATCAATGAGAATGTCGCTTGCCAGCGATTCCGACTACTCGCGGCCCAATCCCGCGCTTCGGCCTGCTCAGCCAGCCAGCCGACAATGTCATTCTTCTTGATCGACTCCACGGGGCGCGAGCCAAAATCTGCAAGGAGCTGATTGATGCGCAAGCGGAGTTCATATGTCTGTTTTTCGCTGTTTTCGGATTGGCTGTGCGCGAGGGCATCGGCACATAGTTCCCGGAACGTCACAGCCTTTGACCGTAAATTCTCTGGTAGCTTTGCTCCCTCGAGTTTTTGCGTGTGACGTTTGGCCAAGAGCTTTCTGGCCGCGGTGAATGTTCCGGCCTTCTCACGTCTTTTACGCCCAGACTGATCTGTCCAGCGAATCCACCAAATTCCGCTGTCCTTTACCCGCTCAAAAATTCCTCGCATCGTCGCCATAGCTGAACCACCCGCGCAGTTCATTTTACCTGATGCGAAAATAAACAAGTCAGGTGCGTCGACTGGGCGGAGTCGAATCCTGAAGTTTCCGATTCAAGTTCCCAAACCGCGAAGATGCAAGCGTAACTCGCCAGACATGTCACGGCATGACTTGAATAGCTCGAGTGGTCCGCGAACCTTTGATAGAGATCCTTTCATTCAGCCCGCCAATCGCTCGGGATGATCGCCTCGAACAAACCGGTTTAACTCGGAGCGCGGTATCAGAACTCTCGTTCCGATGCGTCGTACCTGTAGTTGCTTGTTGGCTACCAAATAATCCAACGCCCGTTGACTGATCGATAGAAGCTCAGCTGCCTCCTGGCGACCAACGAGCAGTTTGACATCTGCGGGCAACCCAACTCTCGCTGGGCTCTTCCTTGGTGGGGCATTTTCAGGGTTCATCTGCTTCTCCATGTGGAAGTCAAATTGGGTCGAATACCGGCGCCGCGATCAAGCCACAGGCAAACACATCATTGCCAGCGCAAGCCGGGCAGTGGATCAGGATCCGTGGAGCGGCTACTCCCCCGCCAATTCGAGAATTCGTAGCCTTATTTTCATTAACGTCACCGGCGTGCAGCGAAGAAAAGGTCTGGGGAGCCCAGTATCAAGCCCCTCGGCCATTTCTTTCTCGAGAGTGCCTTATATTCCA
This sequence comes from uncultured Acidobacteriaceae bacterium, assembly GCA_963770365.1. Taxonomy (GTDB): domain Bacteria; phylum Acidobacteriota; class Terriglobia; order Terriglobales; family Acidobacteriaceae; genus Telmatobacter. The sequence continues at coordinate 80,920 of CAVYPN010000001.1, forward strand.
GAACATGTCCAAGACCTTTTTCTTCAAGATCGATGCTCCTAAAGCATCACTAGGTCCCGCTCTGTCATTGTCGGAAATCGGCGGGAAGAATTGGATGTCGGAGTTCTAGGTAGCGGGTTCGAAGCGGCGGCTTCTCGAAGAACGTTGTTGATCGGAGACGGATCGGAATGCATTTGGAATCGATGCACACTCGCGATCGAATTCTCCGCATGTCCATGAGGTGAACGCATCATCTGCATCGGCCATTTCTACACAACAATTGCCCAGGGTTGGGATTCCATCATTCGAGGCTCCTCCGATCTTTTGCCGGCTGCATTTGGTCTGTGATTTTGCGTCGGAGACGTCAGTCTGCGAGCCGTCGAAACGGCCGACTTCAAGCGCACTGGCTCGCCACTCCATCAGGGGCTGAATGAACAGTGTCAAGGATTGCTTTTGCCAGTTTTTTGTTGATGAAGTAGTCTCCGTGCACGAGCCGCCGATCTGGCAAAAGGCGTTCGAACGGCTCTGCCTTCCGACAGGGTTTGCCGCAAGGGCTTATGTGCCGTCCGCGTGTTGCCAATCCGAAACCTCGAGCCGCTCGAATTGGTACTCGCCTGGCGCAGCAATTACTTCAGGATTCCAGAAAGGATTGCCTTGGGATAGCCGAATCCGTTCGCGGTGATGAATTGGCACGAACGGGCAAGAAATCTTTGCTGCAAACAGACTCTAGATTTTTCATGTATTGCCTTTCCATTCCCAACGGAGACCGAACGATAACCGGGAGGCATTGGCGATGACCAAAAAAGTCTTGGACAGAAAAAGTGGGTGAGATCAATCTGTCCCCAACGACTTGCTTATGCGGAGTCGAATGGAGCTTCTCCATGAACCTCTCGTCCAACGGCGAAAGCGGATTCGCGAATTACCGATATCGTCTCCGCCAAGCTTCATCTGTCTCGTCCCTGCTTCGACGTGTCTTTGGCACAGAACGGTTGGCCAATCCACACGAGCTCTGCCTTCTTCCAAATTGTCTTCGGATGACCGGACGGTCCGTGCATTTAGGTGCTCGAACAGCTCGTGAAGATGGGGTCAGCCTCCGTGAAGCCTTGGGGCGGTGAAGGCGTGATCCGGCGTTCAATTCCGGGGTGGAGCGACGACGGTGCTTCGCACCGGATGAACTGTGACACTCCACCCCTGAAAGGGTACTGCCAAGGAACCTAGGTTCCTCGTTGCGAACGTTATCAAACTTCAGACGTTAGATAAATTCGCGTTCCTTACCAGGAACCAGTAAAAAGGAGCACTCATGTCACTCCAAACCGAGAAATCTGAGAACAGTTTGCGACGCCTTAGGGGAAGAGCAGCACGCTCGCGAAGCGTGGGTACAAAGGTGACGCCTGACGAGGAGCGCCAGATCCTGGCCGCCGCCGAAGCAGAAGGGAAGGCGCCGAGCGAATGGGCCCGAGATCGCTTACTGCGCGGGGCAGTCGCCAGCGGGATGTGGAAACAGGGCATAGATGCCTTGCCGAAAGGAATACAAAGTCTGTATAAGCGGCTCAGCCCAGGTCCCGACATCTTCGCACGCGCATCAAGGCCAAGCGCGCTGCGTCGGTTCCCGAGTCTTGACGCGCATGCGATCAAGCCATCTATCCGGGACTGAGCCAGAAGTAAAGCAATAGCAACGATGAAAGAAAGGAGCCGCGCAGAGGCGGATCGGAAAGGTCCATCTGCAAAATGTCTTGCTCAACGAGTAACTTCTTGTTTGGCCACCAGAACGAAGCCGCAGGCGCCGCGGCCGCTGCGGTAGTGGCTGGCGAGTAATTTTGTGGCCGGGATAGGTTGAGTCACAGGAGGTATCTACTGTGACTCGTCTTCGCAAAATGATGCTCGAGGAGCTCGAGCGTCGCAACTATTCCGAGAGCACTACGCGGCGTTATTTACGTTACGTCGAGCGGTTCGCACAACACTTCGGCAAGTCGCCAGACAAGCTGTCTCCCGATCATCTTCGCACCTATCAGTCTTACCTGCTCAAGGTGAGGAAGTTGGATCCGGGAACAGTCGAGTGCCACGTGTCTGCGCTTCGGTTCTTATTCATACGCACACTCCATCGTCATGAGTTCCGGCAGTTCCTGCCCTATCCCAAGATTCGCCGGAAGCTACCCAAGATCCTGAGCCTGGAGGAAGTGGCACGTCTGATCGATGCCAGCAGCGGCCTGTTCGAGCGCACGCTGCTGATGGTTCTGTATGGCACGGGCATGCGCCGCGCCGAGATCGCACGGCTGAAGATCGTTGACATCGACAGCCAGCGCATGGTCCTTCACGTGGTGAACGGCAAGGGAGGCAAGGATCGCGACTTGCCGCTGAGTCCGAAGTTGCTTCAGACGCTCCGGGCCTACTGGCGGTGGCTCCAGCCGCAGACATACCTTTTTCCCTCGCGAACGAATCGCGAAGCAGAGCAACCGATCACCGACAAGACCGTGTGGCGCATCTGCTCGGAAGCGGCCAGCAGATCCGGCATTCGCAAGAGAGTAACACCCCATTTGCTTCGCCACAGCTGGGCAACCCACCTGCTGGAAGCCGGAACCGACCTGCGCACCATCCAGCTTCTACTCGGTCATGAGGATCTGGAAGTGACGGCGCGGTATCTGCACCTTTCCGCGCAACGCCTGCAGAAGGTCGTTAACCCGATCGAGGAACTGAAGCTCTCCAACGTCGACCAGAGCCGCAGGTCTTATCATCGTCCGCGTCGCTCATGACGCGGCCGGCCATCGAAGTGGCCGACATCGTCCGCGCAAAGGGCAGGCAGTATCTCGAACAGTTTAGCGTCAGCTATCAGCAGCTGAAGGCATACCGGGCCGTGGAGCGCTGCCGCACCGCTGCTCTTGGCGGACATAAGGACAAGTGTGTCAACTGCGCGTACGAAGCACCACACTCTTATAATTCGTGCCGCTCACGATGCTGTCCCAAGTGCCAGGCGCAGGAACGGCGGCGATGGCTCCAGGCACAGCAGCGGGATCTACTCAACACCAACTACTTCCACGTCGTGTTCACCCTGCCGCACGAACTGAACCCGCTGGCCCTGACGTCTCCCAGGCCATTCCTCGATTTGCTTTTCGAGGCCAGTTCCCAGACCCTGCTCGAAGTCGCTCGAGATCCTAAATGGCTAGGCGCAGAGATTGGATTTCTTTCCATCCTGCACACCTGGAGTCAGACCCTGCTGGGCCATTACCACGTGCATTGCGTGGTCCCGGGCGGTGGACTGTCTCCGGATCATCAGCGATGGATTTCGACCAACCACCCACGGTTCCTGCTGCCCATTGCGATACTCCACGACGTCTTCCGCGACAAGTTCCTCGCTGGACTTCGTCATCTCTACCGCAAGAACCAGCTCGATTGCCGCGGAGCCGCCACGGATTTCTGTGATCCCTTGTGGTTTGAACAACTGATCGCGAGGCTGGGCAAGAAGGACTGGTACGTTTATGCCAAGCCGCCCTTCGGCGGTCCGGATCGAGTCCTCGCTTATCTCGGCCGTTACACCCACCGCATGGCCATATCCAACCACCGACTCGTCTCCTTCGACGGCGAAGAAGTCCGCTTCCGCTGGCGCGATCATCGACACGGCGGAATCCAGCGTGTCATGCCCCTCGGTGCCGTCGAGTTCCTGCGACGCTTCTTCCTGCATGTCCTGCCCAGGAGCTTCGTGCGCATCCGCCACTACGGCCTGCTGTCGAACCGTTTCCGAAAACAGCTGCTGCCCCTGGCGCGTAAACTGCTCGCTGCGCAAGGCCGCGAGCCATTGCCTCTGCCGCCGCCCCCCAACTGCGATCTCTGGCACTGTCCCCGTTGCGGCGCACCCATGCGCGTCACTGAACGCTTCACCGCCGCAGAACTCTATTTTGCAGGTTTCCATCCTTCATGACCGCCGCTGCCAACCCGCTCTCCAGGCTTGCTCCATGCATGCGTTTGCAGTCGTGTGTTCACTTGCTCCATCAACCCTTCGAAGCCACCCTAACCGGCTCGCCGAAACACCCGATCGAAACCAGTTCAGGCAACTACTCAACAGTTCCGAACACCCGCGGCGACAATGACGGACTAAAAGACTATTTGCTAAACCAGGAAATGGCATTCAATATCCATAATCCCAGTCTCGATCACCGCGCCCGCTAAGTACACCTGCGGCTTCCTTCTCGTGCCCAAATCGAAAGCGCATCGCGGAGTAAATCGCGCCTCACAATCAGAACTTCTCCGCGACGCGCTTCCGATCTTGGATAGCTACTGTCGTTAGCTAATAATATGTCCGGTGTTTGTAGCAAGTGATATGTCCGCTTTTCGGGCGGTGAGGATGGAGCCATGCGCGAGAGCATGGCGATCTATCCGATCACCGCGATGGAGCGGGCGATGAAGCTACAGGAAGTGTTGTTACGGGCCACATCGGGGAAGATCAAGTGGTGGCAGGCAGCGGAGTTAATCGGCATCAGCGCGCGTCAGCTGCGGCGCAGGCGGAAGCGCTATGAGGAAGAAGGCTACCAGGGCATGCTGGACCGGCGACGGCGGAAGCCAAGCAGCAGGCGAGTGGCGAAGAAGCAGGCCGATGAGGTTGTTGGTCTTTACCGGGACAGGTACTTCGATCTAAACGTGCGGCATTTTCGTGAGAATCTCGGCGAGGAGCACCACGACATTTCCGAGTTGGCCACACCCACCCGGAACTCAAAAGACGCATCGATGAGCGCAACGGGCAGTTGAGGGTTGGCCGCATCGTTACCCATCCTTCTCAGGACTTTTTGGGTATATTGCGCGGTCGATCCACCATGGCGAACTGCACGAAGAGAACTCCATGGAAGCGGATGACAGATGCTTAGTCCATAAACCTGATGACAAAGGTTTGCAACGCTTCGCGGCAGTTGGCGGTATTTGTTCTCCGCAAGTGATATGCTGCTTGCGACTTCCGCTGAGGCATGTTTCTCGAAAGTCTGCGCTATTCGCAGCCACTCGAAGTGCGCTCATGCCCAAGCACGTTTGTCTAAGAACAGGCAGAAAATGATTTAACTCACTCTTCGATGGAGAATTTCCGCGATGCAACCTGATTCCCAGAACCTTAGAAACACAATCCTTTCTCTCAAATGTCTTCATGCCTCCAGCAGTGAGCGGAAGCGCTGTTGGCTAGCCGCTCCTTGCTTGATCCTGACTGCAATGATGGGCACCGCATGGAATGCCGGACAGGCCCAGACCGCGCACTTCAGTGGCGTTCAAGGCACCATACCTTCCAGCACACTGAATTACGCATACAGCGTCGCGGTAGACGGAAGTGGCAACGTCTACATTGCCAACTCTGGGCTCAGTCAAGTGTTGAAAGAGACGCTATCGAATGGCAACTACACCGAGAGCAACATTGGCAGTGGCCTCTATTTCCCGGGCAGCATCGCGGTGGACGGAATCGGGAACGTCTATATCGCTGATACCGACAACAATCGAGTGTTAAAAGAAACTCTATCTGGCAACAGCTACTCTCAAACCACGATCGCTGGCGGCCTTTCTGTCCCTTATGGAGTTGCGGTCGATGGCAGCGGAAATGTCTATATCGCAGATTCAGGAAACGATCGAGTGCTCAAGGAGACGCTTAACGGGGGCAGCTATAGCCAAACCAATATTATCAGTGGCTCAGCCTATACAGAAATTGCGGTGGATGAGAGCGGTAATATTTATCTTTCCGACCCGAACAACAAACAAGTGCTCAGGGAGACGCTCTCGGGCGGCGGCTACACCCAGAGTACGATTACAACCAACGTCGACAATCCTGCTGGAATAGCAGTCGATAGAAGCGGGATCGTCTATATCGCCGACGTCGACACGGCAGCGATCGGTCGAGTTCTGAAGGAAACTCCTTCGTCCGGAAACTACACCCAAAGTGTTGTCTACAGCGGCGCAATCGGCCCGTATGGCATAGCGATAGATTCGCATCAGACCCTCTATGTCACAAATATCTACACGACCAAACTGGTAACAGTGCAAATGTCCGGGGCTCAGTTTGGATCGGTAAATGTCGCAAGCCCGAGCGCGGCCATGTCTCTGATCTTCGCCTTCGATTCCGCTGGATCCATCGGCAAACCTGCCGTGCTGACGCAAGGCGCGCCAAACCTGGATTTCTCGGATGCAGGGACAGGGTCTTGCACCACGAACGGAACGAGCCACGAGTACAATGCCGGGGATTTCTGCTACATAGATGTGATTCTGACTCCGACCACTGCCGGTTCGCGGTACGGCGCGGCGGTGTTGAAGGACAACTCAGGGAACGTGCTGGCTACTGGCTACGTGCAAGGCACAGGGGTGGGACCCTTGGTGAATTTCCTGCCTGGCACCCAGAGCGTGCTCGCAAAGGGCACGTTTACTCCCATTGGGATCGCGGTAGATGCCGTTGGCAACATCTATTTCGCGGATAGCGGTGGTAGCCAATTGCTGAAAGGGACACTATCCGGAGGAAGCTACACCCTGAGTACGGTAGCCTCTGGCCTGAATGGGATTTGGCAAGTCGCAGTAGATGGAAGCGGCAGTGTCTATATCGCGCAATGGGACAACGGGGGCAGCGCGGGACAGGTGTTCAAGGAGACGCCGTCGAGTGCAGGCTACGTCCAGAGCAATGTCGGCAGTGGCTTTGTCTCGCCATGGGGCGTTTCCGTAGACGGAACCGGCAATGTCTATATTGCTGATGGATATTATGGCGCGGTGTATAAGGAAGCGCTGACTGCGGGGACCTATACCCAGAGCACGATTGTATCCGGCCTGGGCGATGCCCCGTTGCAGATTGCGGTGGATGCGAGTGGCAACGTTTATGTCGCCGATGTCAACGAAGACAGCGTACTGAAAGAGACGCCATCGAGTGGAAGCTACACTTCCAGCACGATTGGCAGCGGTCTCAATTCTCCGTATGGGATTGCTATAGATTCGAGCGGCGATGTTTATATCGCCGATACGGGCAACAATCGGGTGTTGAAGGAGGTCCCCTCTGGGAGCACTTACATTCAGAGTACGCTGGCTGGCGGACTTAACAATCCGGACGGGGTCGCTGTGGATGGAAGCGGCAACGTCTACATTTCAGATAGCTTCAATCATCAGATCCTAGAGGAAGATTTCTACGGTCCGCCAGCGCTGACCTTCGATACAACGACGTATGGCGCGACAAGCGCAGATAGCCCGCAGACAGTGACGCTTGAGAACGCGGGCAACGCGGCGCTGATCTTTCCAGTCCCTTCGAGTGGAGACAATCCGAGCATCGCGGCCAATTTCAGTTTGAACAGCGGCGAAGAATTGGCTTGCCCTCATGTTGCGGCCGGTTCCTCGACGGCGGGAACACTCGCCGCAGGCGCATCTTGTCAGTTGGCGGTCAGCTTCGTACCGGCTGCGGCGGGCAGTCTGAGCGGATCGCTGTTGTTGACCGATAACCACCTCAACTCTGCGTCACCCGGGTATGCCACGCAGCGCATTGCGTTGATCGGATCGGCTACCAAGGCGCTTTCGACGATTGTTCTTGTCGGTTCTCCCAATGCTGCGTTTGTATCGAATCCGGTCACCTTTACGGCAACTCTTTCGTCGCAGGCCGGAACTCCTACGGGCTCGGTGTCTTTCTATGATGCGAGTACGCTACTTGGTGTGGGGGCACTGACAGCGGGAGTGGCAGCCTACACCACGTCGGGATTGGCAGCTGGCTCCCACTCCATTACGGCCAGCTATTCCGGCGACGGCAATTTCCTGTCTGGAAGCATTTCCCCGCTGACTGAGACGATCGAGGACTTCACATTCGGGGCTTCGGGCGGCGGAACAATTCCCTCGCAGACCGTATCCCGTGGGGGGCAAGCCGCCTACACGTTGGCCGTCGCTCCACCCAGCGGCACGGTGCTTGCGGGTCCGATCACTTTTACAGTGACTGGGCTTCCCCCTGGAGTTTCTGCTGCGTTTTCGCCGGCAACGGTGTCGCTTGGCTCGGCAGCAACAAACGTGACCATGACGGTGGCAGTACCGAAGCAGTCGGCGGCGCTGCGATTGGAGAGGCCGTTCAGTGGTGCAGCGTTGCCGCTGGCGATGGCGCTGATCCTTTTGCCGTGTGCGGGACAGCTGCGAAGGTCATCCCGCCACTTTAGCCAGATGGTCTGCGTCCTTTCTATCGGCATGGGCTGCACAGTGCTGGTAGCGGGACTAGCAGGGTGCGGCGGCAGTGGCAGCAGCGGAGGTAATTCGAGCTCTCAACCGCAGAGCTATACGCTGACCATTACTGCAACTTCCGGTTCGCTTTCGCACACAGTCACGGCAGGCCTTACTGTCGAGTAGGCAGGAAAGCATCGAGAGAGTAGCCGCATCGACTCTGTCGAAGCATCACTTCCCGTAAATGTCGAAACTCGTGGTCAGCTTTGGGATTGCTCCTGAGTGACCACCCACCCTTCGCTTTGCCTCAGTTTCTCCTGCGCCAGGCTAGTTTCCCGGGCGAAGTTTCTTCATCGGCGACAATCCAGGACCAATCCCGTGACCCAAAACCCAAAAACTAAGCCGTTTTGAAGTTGAGAGATTCGAGGCTGTCGTGGTTCTCTGAAGGTGGAGAGGAGAGCCGAGAGATGGCGAGGAAGGGTCACACGGAAGAGGAGATTTTACGGGTGCTGCGAGAGGCAGAGTCAGGCGAGACGGTAGTCGAGGTCTGCCGCAAGCACGGCATCAGCCAGCAGAGTTTTTACCTTTGGAAGAAGAAGTATGCGGGCCTGGGCCTGAACGAGCTGCGCGAGTTGCGGCAGCTTCGGGAAGAGAACAACAAGTTGAAGCGTCTGGTGGCCGACCTCAGTCTCGATCGCCACATCCTTCAGGAGATCGTCGCAAAAAAGCTCTAAAGCCTCGCATGCGACGCGAACTGGCGGAGTGGGCGCAGCAAGCCCATGATTTGAGCCAGCGGCAAGCGGCGGGGCTGATTCCGATTAACCGGGCGACTCTTCGTTACGAACATCATCGTGATCCGCAGGACGCGTTGCGTGTGCGGTTGCGGGAGCTGGCCGGCAGCCGCGTGCGGTATGGATATCGAAGGCTGACGGTGATGCTGAAGCGCGAGGGCTGGGAGGTAAACGCCAAGCGGATTTATCGTCTTTACACGGAAGAAGGATTAATTGTGCGAACCAAGCGACGCAAGGAACGGGCTCAGCGGCAGCGCATCGCTCAAGGACCGGCATCGCGGCCTAATGAGCGCTGGAGCATGGATTTCGTTGCTCAGCGACTTTCCGACGGTCGGTGGATCCGTGTACTGACGGTCGTCGATCAGTACACACGTGAGTGTCTGACGCTTCATGCCGACACAGCTTTGAGTGGAGAGAAGGTTGCAGCCGCACTGGATAGGATCGTCGCCGACCGCGGTGCGCCGAAGTCCATCACCGTTGACAACGGAACTGAATTCGCCAGTAAAGCCATGGATCACTGGGCGTACTCGAACGAAGTACATCTGGACTTCATCCGGCCAGGGAAGCCCGTCGAGAACGGCTATATCGAGAGCTTTAACGGAAAACTGCGCGACGAGTGCCTGAACGTAGAGGTGTTCTTCAGCCTGGCCGACGCCCGGCGCAAGTTAGCTCTCTGGTTGCACGACTACAACCACCATCGACCTCACTCGGCACTGGCCGATCGCACGCCGGCAGAGTTCGCAGCCATATGCAGCGGTGGGAATGACGGCGATAAGACCGCCTTGGAAAACGCTCCGCGTTTACCACATTTCCACCGCACGGCGGCTGGCAGTGATCTGAACTACGCTCCGGTCTCAACGCTCTTGCTTGAGACCATCACTTGAGTTACATTAACCGCAATCGTGCCCGCCAAACGGGCACTAACCGAACCACGCAGGCCGAAATTTCCAATCTCGCGCGGCACAGTTTTCCGGGGCGGGTCAATTACGAGAGAACTCCACTTTTCCCTGGCTGACTTTTTCGGGGGCACGTCACCGAGAACCGAAATAAAAATGGGAATCCCGCGCATTGATTCGGTTCGCTCTCGAGTGATCGAAAGCGGGCCTGTTCCTATTTTCCTCTTGCTTACCGAGGGGAACCAGGTTAATCTACCTCGGTAACCGAGGGAAGGCCGTGAGCAAACCGCCTGACTTGGTCCAAGGAACCTTGGACCTACTTATCCTGAAGATTCTCGCATTGCAACCCATGAACGGCTGGGCGGTCAGTAAGCGCCTGAAGCAGATTTCCGGTGACATTCTTCAGGTCAGTGATGGATCGCTTTATCCCGCCCTGCACAAGTTGGAGCAAGAGGGTTGGATTGGGGCCGAGTGGCGGCCGAGCGAGAACAACCGAAGGGCCAAGTTCTACTCGCTGACCCGGCTGGGCCGCAAGCACCTTGAGGAGGAAGCCGCCAACTGGACCCGGCTTTCCGATGCCATTGCAGGTGTGCTGAGAGTCGAGGAGGCTTGAGAGATGCGTATGGAACATTGGATCTACTCATTGCCATTGCGCTTGCGCTCACTATTCCATCTGCGGCAGGTTGAGGCGGAATTGGATGAGGAGCTGCAGTATCACCTGCAGCAGAGAATTGAGGAGGGCATTGCGCATGGGCTCAGCCCCCGTGAGGCGCGCTATAGCGCCCTACGGGCCATGGACGGAGTCGAGCAACAAAAACAGCAATGCCGCGATCTGCGTGGAATCAACACGATCGAGAATTTCATTCGGGACCTTCGTCACGGATTCCGAATGTTGCGGAAGAGCCCCGGCTTCACGACTGCGGCAGTTCTGACACTTGCCCTGGGCATTGGCGCCAACTCGGCCGTTTTCACCGTTGTGAACGCCGTATTGCTGAGGCCGCTGCGCTATCCCGAGCCTGACCGCATCGTCAACTTTTACATTGGTCCCACCCCCCGCCTCGAAGGCATTTCGATCCCCATGTTCATGGTCTGGCGCCAACAGACCGGCGTGCTCCAGGACTTTGCCATTTACGGAAGTTCTTTCAAAGATCCGGGGATAAGCCTCAGCAACACGGACCACCCGGAAACGCTCCGCGCCAGCCATGTCTCAGCGGGATTTTTCAAGTTGTTCGGCGCGTCAGTGGAGCTCGGACGAACGTTCACTGACCAGGAGGACGTGCCGCACGGCCCGAGGGTTGCGGTGATCAGTGATGGATTCTGGCGGCGATTAGGGGCCGATCGAACTCTGGTGGGAAAAACGATCTCCCTCGGCGGCGAATCGCACGTTGTCCTTGGAGTGGTGCGCGACATGGAACCGAATCACTCCACCTACAGCCTTATGCTTGGGCCGAGCCTGCGGATCGATACGCCTGCCGATGTTTGGATTCCGCTTCAAGCGGATCCCAATAGTACGTTTCAGAGCCTCGACTACCGTGGTGCAGCTCGATTGAGACCTGGAGCCACGTTGGAAGCGGCCCGGGCCGCAACCAACCTTGCCCAGACCCAATTCCGCCAGAAGTTCCCGGAACTACAACGAGAGAGCTCGGGATTCAGGTGGAGCCTGGAGTCGATGAGCGACGCCATGGTGGGCAACGTGCGCTTGGGTCTCCTCGTGCTGATGGGTGCGGTGGGCTTTGTGCTGCTCATCGCGTGTGCGAACGTGGGCAACCTGTTGTTGGCTCGGGCAGCTCACAGAAGACGCGAGATGGCCATCCGCGTGGCCCTGGGCGCCAGATCGCGCCGCATCGTTTTTCAATTGCTAACTGAAACCTTGCCCCTGTCGCTGGCTGGCGGAGCTCTTGGCGTCGCATTGGGCTATCCATGCCTCCGCATCCTGTTGGCCAACAGCTTAGTCGACCTGCCGCGAATCGGTGGACAGGGGTCCGCCGTGACATTGGACTGGCATGTGCTTCTTTTCACCCTGATTGCAACTGTGATCACATCGGTAGTTTTTGGACTGATACCCGCTTTGAGCGTTTCCTCAGGCATTGTGCATGCCGGTCTCATGGAGAACGATGCGCGCTCTGGCAGCGGGCTCGGCCGAAAGAAGACGCGCTCCATTCTCGTAGTCCTAGAGGTGGCTCTCTCCCTGATTTTGTTATCGGGTGCGGCACTTCTCATGCGCACGTTCGTCGCGCTTCAGGGAGTAAATCCCGGCTTCGAAGCCCGGAACATCCTCACCTGCGAAATGTCCTTGAATCTACCTCGTTTTGACCATATGAGCGTCGTCGCCCGGCTCGTGCGTGACGCTCAGCGCCGGATAGAGGCTCTGCCGGGAGTGGAGGCGCTCGCAGTCACCAGAGAGCGCCCTCTTGATCAGGCTCGCGATTTAGGGGCGATCCAGATCGAAGGACGAGCGCAATCGAAAGACGCAAGTCCTGACTGGGTAGATTTTCGAGAGATCTCAGCACGGTACTTTGACGTGTTCAGAATTCCGCTCCGTCAAGGTCGATTGTTTACCGAGCGGGACACGGAGCAGTCGCCCCGGGTCGCGGTGATCAACGAAACCATGGCGAAGAAGCTCTGGCCGGGGTATCCCTCCGGCGCATCACCAATCGGAGAGCGAATTCGGATGGACTACTCGAATCTGATGGGCCCCCCTCAATCTTGGCTGCAGATTGTGGGCGTGGTTGCAGACGTCCGAGACGTGGCACTCGGCAGCGTACCCGAACCGATGATGTACATGCTGGTTAGTCAAAGGTCGGATTTTCTCAACGCTTGGGATAATCGGCTTGTCCCCATGGTCTGGGTTATCAGAACCAAGGCTGAACCCTTATCGCAGACCAACGCCATTCAACATGAACTGCGGATAGCAAGCGGCGGGCTCGCCATTGCGCATGTTCGCTCAATGGACCAGGTCAGGGCTGAAGCTATCGCGGACAGCACCTTCAACATGACGCTCTTCAATGTATTCGCCGGTATCGCGATACTTCTGGCGGCCATCGGCATCTTCAGTGTGATGACATTTTTCGTTAGCGAGCGGACCCAGGAGATTGGGGTTCGCATCGCTCTCGGCGCACGCCCAGGTGACGTGCTCGGAATGGTAGTACGCCAGGGAATGCGGCTGGTGCTTATCGGAATTCTCATCGGCACGATGGGTTCCCTGGCCCTGACCCCCTTGATAGCCAGTCTGCTGTATGGAGTCAAATCGTCTGATCCAATCATCCTCACATCCGTAGCTCTCTTGCTGTGCGCTGTCGCCCTGACGGCTGTATATTTCCCTGCTCGTCGTGCCACGAAGGTCGATCCCGTTCTGGCCTTGCGCTGGGAATGAGATTAGTCGCTGGTTCGCTGATTCGGAGAGCCTCGGCCAATTTGTATTCGTCGATTCCGAAGAAGGCAGTGCGGCAAACCTGCCCTTCGATCCGAGTATTTACCGATGCACCCGGACGCCGTTCATTGCCAAGGTTCGAATCGCCGCGATGCGAATTCAGGACGAGAGAGAGACTTTAAAGCGGGTGTGTGACCGCCTATACGGAATGTATGGTCCGCCGCCGTTTTGCAAGCGAAAAGTGAGGATGACAGAATTGGTCTGCGCGAATGTATTCGGCCTTGATTGGAGTAGCGAACTCCTGGCCTGAATGGGATGCGCTGCGCTCTCGTCCTTTTTAGTAACGCTGCCTTTAAAGGCATTTTCCGAGTGCAGGTTCTCGAGAGCGCCGGGATCGACCGTTTTTGCCATCTCATGTTTTCGCCAGCAAACCTGGCAGGAATCTCCAAACTCAGATCAGTCGTCGTCGTTGGGGCTGCAGATGTGGGAAATCGCGTCAGCGATTTCCAAGCCTGGCGCTTTGTGCCAGGCGTCATGTGCAGGCCATCAGGCTGCGTTCAATTGTGCCGCTGTTGGCGGGCGATAAACTTCTCCTTTGTAGAGAACCGCCCAGGCCATGCGCGCCATCTTGTTGGCCAGCGCTACGGTCGCCACCTGCGGGCGCTTGCGGGATGTGAGATTGACCAGCCACGTACTCAAGCCGGAAGATTGCTTGGTTTTCTGCAGCAGCACGGTGTGCGCTCCCTGCACAAAGAGTTTGCGCAGGTATTTGTTTCCTCGTCTGCTGGTACCAGTGAGCTTTTGCTTGCCTCCGGTGGAGTGCTCGCCGGGCACCACTCCCAGCCAGGCAGAGAATCCGCGGCCCTTCATGAAGGCTGCGCCGTTGCCGATGGCTGCCACTGTGGCCGTAGCTGTGATCGGTCCGATTCCGGGGATCGCGACCAGGCGTTTGCACTGCTCAAGTTCGCCGCAGATGCGCGCGATCAGCTTGTTGGTTTCCTCAATCTGTCCGTGCAGATATTGCATCTCCGACCGCAGTTGGGTCAGAAGTACGCGCAATGCACCGGACAGTTTGTTGTCCGCGTCTTCCAGGATGCCGGGCAGAGACTCCTCAATATAATGGCGACCCTTGCGGATGGTGATACCGCGCTCCAGCAGCATACCGCGCATCTGGTTGATCACCGCAGTGCGGCGCACAACCCAACGCTCGCGCACACGGTGCAACGACTGAAGGTCGAGCTGGTCGTCGGTCTTGATCGGCACAAAGCGCATCGTGGGGCGGGTTACAGCTTCGGCACACGCTTCCGCATCGATATAGTCGTTCTTGTTCGTCTTTACGTAAGGCTTCACGTACTGCGCCGGCATCAGCCGTACATCATGGCCTTGTTCCCGCAGAGCACGGCCGAGAAAATGAGATCCTCCACAAGCCTCCATGCCGATCAAGCAATGAGGAAGGTTCGCGGTGAAGCGCAGCAACTGAGTCCGTGAACCCTTCTTGCGAACCACGACTTGCCCACGCGCGTTGACGGCTACAAAGTGAAATACTGTCTTCCCTAAATCGATACCAATCGTCCGAATCTCCATGGAACACCTCCTGTGTTTACCTCTATACCCCTCGGGGAGGGTTTAGGCGGCGGACCATGCCAGTAGTAAGCGGGTTTCTAGTCCTTGTCGCACTCGGTCGCACTGCCTTCTCTTCTGAGTCGCATTGGCCTCAAGGCGCTCGGCCTCTGCCAAGAGGGTATCTGCTTTTCTCAGCAATTCATCGGCCTGTGCTTTCAGAGAATTGGCGCGTTCGCGCAAACGAATTGATTTGGGGATAGCTGCGGGTTCTTTCGGGTCTCCCCATCCCGTCAAGGGTACAGTCTAAGCGATTCCGGTCGGATCGCCGCCAATCCTGAAGTAACCCCGAAACGGCAAAACGGGGGTCATTTCCGAGTCGACCACCACAAGCCCGCAACCTGTGCAATGACCTTCCGTGTTGGCCACAACGATTCGTCAACACGCCTCACCTTAGGTTTTGGCGCAGACCGTGTGAGAACATCGCAGGCATGCATTCTGAATAGTGATGGCCAACCACCGGTGCGCCCGTTAAGATAGCTCATCCCCGGGAGGCATGAATGACGTCGAACCGCGCCGTTCCTCCTGTATGGTTGATGGGCCTCTCCAATACCACGCTTGGCCTAAGCACCGGCACAATCTTCTTCGTCATGCCCCAGTTGCTGGCGGCAGAACACGTTCCCGAGGCAAGAATCGCAGCCATCACCGCAGTGGCCATGTCTGCGAATTTCTGGGCTGTCGTGTTTTCACCTATCCTGGACGTACGCTTCAGCAGACGCTGGCATGCCGCCTCCTTTGCCGGGTTGGCGTCCGTTCTTGTCTTCACCGCCGTCCTGAACCTCCGTCACCTGCTGGTGCTTGAAATTGTGCTCACGCTTGTCGTCGTCACAGCGGGCCTTTCAGCTTCGGCGCTCGGCGGATGGCTCTCGTCGATTTGTCCTCACGATAAACAGAACCAACTTAGTGCCTGGATGAACATCGCACTCGTCTGCGGCACCGGGATCGCATCTGTTATGGGTGGTGAACTGGTCCGTCACTTGCCAGTCATTCTTGCCGCAGTCATTGCCGGCGCAATGATCTCCATCCCCACCATCATCTTTCTCTTCATGCCCGCCCCCGGACCCGACAGGCGTCTCGCTGGCGAGAGCTTCGCTCAATTCAACCGCGAGGTCTTGGCACTGTTACGTCGTCGGCAAGTGCTCATCGCTCTGCTTCTCTTCGTCTCGCCGTGCAGTTCCTTCGCGCTTACCAACATCCTCGGAGGCCTCGGCGCCGAGTTCCACGCCTCGCCGCGCATCGTTAGCCTCGCCGGTGGCGGCGGTGCATTTATCTCAGGACTTCTCGGGTGTCTGCTGTTTCCACTGATTGCCCGCGGCAGGAGGCTGCGCCTTCTCTATCTCGTCAACGGCATCGTAGGAAGCCTGTTTACACTCGGCCTCATTGTGCTGCCTCATGCACCGTGGACCTTCGCCCTCGCTCTGCTAGGCGAATTCCTCTTCCAGGCTGGCTCCTATTGCATCCAGATCGGAATCGTCTTTGAAACCATCGGCAAAGATAATCCTCTGGCCGCCACAACGTTTGCCTTCCTCACCGCAGCCACCAACATCCCTGTCACCTACATGATGGTCGCTGACGGCCGCGGATACGCCATGGGCGGCTTGGCCGGCAGCTTTTCCATCGACGCGGCCGTCAGCATAGCTGCATGCATCCTGCTGGGCCTGCTCCTCTATTGGATCCCTGGCGGAGGCTTCGGCACAGGTCTCAAAGCAATCGAGCCTCACGAGCCGCTCCTCCAGCAAGAGCGATGATTTCGCGTTGCCATTTCGAATGATGGGATCACTGTTCCTGATGCGAGGACGGCAGACCGGAGCAGGCACTCGTGCACCGAGAATCGACCATGGGAGTTTCTGAGTGCTCAACGTTGTTGTCTGTTCGCGTGTCTGCCCGCATCGCAGCAAGCGCAGGGCGAAGATTAGGCACAGGGAAGGGTTCTCCACAATACGACCCCAAATGGCCGAAAACATCATGGGCTGAGCAGATTGTGTGGGAATAAGGGAGAGGGGCAATCCACAATCCGAACCCAACGTATTCGGATTGTGGAAGACGAAATATCCGATTGGTGATAGCCCTGATCCACCCTGACTGGTAGGAAGGCGTCGCCACGGTGGCATCGGGGTTCGGGTCTCGGTCTTCTAGCAGTCGTTCTTTAACCACGGATACGCATCACCGAGCGCGTCATTGTGGGCATTGCACGGTACTGTGCTGAGATACGTCCAGATTGCCTTCAGCTGACGATCGGTCATGTTTGCATGCAACGGCCAGGGCATCACCTGGAGTACGGCACCGTTTACCGGAAACTGGTAACAATTGTCCGCTACGACATCGGAGCAGTTTAAGTGCAGCTTGTCGAAATCGTGTCCAGTCCGCAGGATCGTCATGAAGGTGGCAAGGTCGTTGCCTCCTTCAGGATTGCCGGTGTGATCGGGAGTGAGATTGCGACTGATGATATTCGGGCCAAGACCCGGACCGCCGTACAACGGGCTGCTCATGTCCTTCACGATTCCCGGACCGACCGGACCAAAGTTCGATCCCCCAGCGAGGTAGGTCGCCTGGTTGTATTGCCTGGGAGCAGTGAAGTTAAGGAGATAGGGGTTGTTCCCGAACACATACTCATTGGCGGGATCCGAAGTGTGGCAGCCATTGCAATCCGCCTGTGCGTTGACGATATAACTTCCCAATCCCACTAGCGCGTGATCTTTCCCTTGTGCGTTGATGAACGAAGGAGCAATGCGCCAACCGATCGCGATTTGCGACTGTTCGGTATCAGCGTTGTTCTGGGCGTGTGCTCTCGGCGTGACCACTTGCACGCCAACCAAAGTGATGACTCCAGCGGTGACGAGAGCCAGTGCAGCCGCCTTTACACCTCTTGCTACTTTCATATGACCTCCGCTGCGGACCAGCGCGGCTCAAAATGCGAGCCATCAAGCGATGCCGGGTTGTGAAATGCCAGAGGAGAAGGCGACACGGGTCCAACATATATCAGGGAAGCTGCAAGAGATCCTTCGCGCCCGTGCGCCTACGTTTGCAAAACGCACAATACTCCCAATAAGAAGCGTTGTCGAGCGTGATTCTTGAGATTCTTGATGAGCGATCCGCCCAACGAAATTCTCAGCTGCGCCCTCACTTCACAGCGATATCAAGAGTGGGCGATTGAGTACAAGAATTTGCTAAACCTAGGTTTGCCGTAGTTACCCTTCATTCGTGCCAAGTGGGCGACTACAGCGACGGAACCTAACGATAGCTTTAAGCGGCGGTGCGGTGGCTGGGCCTATAGATGTATTTAATGTGCCGCCTTCACAGTGGATGTGTATAATCCGAGAGCCTCAGCACCAACACAACCCATGGTTCCCCGCCGATGACAGGTGGTGCAAATCCCTTCACTGAGGCACAGGAGAAAACCCATGGAAAAGTCGTTCTCGCTACGGCGTCTCTTGATTGTTGCGATTGCCCTGACCACATTCTGCATGTCGTCTTGGGCGCAAAACAACATCCGCACTGTGCTCTTCGTCAAAGTGAAAATGGGGCAAGAAGATAGCTGGAAAGCCGCAGTCAAAGACTATGCGGCGTTAACGAAAAAGGCAGGATCGGAACAGGGATTCACGGTCTGGGAATCGCAGAGTGGACCCGCGCAATATGCAGTCGTTTTTTACTCGGCGAAGTGGCAAGAGATGGATCAGGATGATCCGAAGTTGAAGCCTGTAGCGGCGGATCGGGCAAGGCTCTTTGCCCGCCTTGACACGGTGACCGAGAGCCTGGAGACCTGGATTGATGAAATGCAGCCCGACATGCTAATTCAATCCAAGGAAATACCCGCGATGGTACGCGTCGGCCGCACGAAAGTTCAGAACGGG
Source organism: uncultured Acidobacteriaceae bacterium (assembly GCA_963770365.1). Taxonomy (GTDB): domain Bacteria; phylum Acidobacteriota; class Terriglobia; order Terriglobales; family Acidobacteriaceae; genus Telmatobacter. The sequence continues at coordinate 99,554 of CAVYPN010000001.1, forward strand.
AAGATGGATGAAGTCAAGGCCCTTTTCCGCGCTCAGCTGGTGCCAGCGATCAAGAAATCCGGCGCCACCGATTACGGCGTTGGCGTAGCGCGTTTTGGTACACCCACAAATGAGATCCACAGCTACCTTGGGTTGAAGGGTTGGGGTGATCTGGATGGACCAATTGGTGCCGAAAAGGGAATGAGCGCCGACGAATACAAGGCGTTTCAGGCCAAACTGCAGTCTCTGATCGAGAGCACGGAGTTTAGCATTTGGAAGTTCCAGCCTGAGCTCAGCTACGTCGTCGCGCCCAGGCAGTAACAAGAGACGTATCGGCACCCATCGCACGAGAGGCGGACAACGTATGCGCCTCTCGTGTCCTGTTAGGAGCCACAAGTTCAGAGTTCCGGTCGAAATACCGCCTAACCGGAAGTAATCCCAAACTCGGGGTTATGCATTATGAGAGTGCGCCCTTAGTTCTGCAGGAGGCTATGGGCGGCGAAGCCGACGGGGGCTTTGCCCCCGTCCCCCCAGGATTTAGCGCTTTGTTGCCTCTCCCGATAGGGAGTTCCTGCGAGCAGATGGCGAAAAGGGGATGCCGTAGCATCCCCTTGAATCGGTCGAGGCCACTGAGTCGGCGCTCGGGTTGCTTCCCAGCATGGCCTTATCCTCCGCTCAGTTCAAGACAGATACTTCTGCGGTTGGAAGAGAGCTGCATCTTTGGATGTGTTCTAAAAGTACGAGACTACTTAGGGGGAAGTGTTCTGGCTGAAGGATCACGTTCCCCCCAAGGAGGCACTCAACATGCGGAGTAGCAATGTCAAGTATATCGGGCTGGACGTTCACAAAGAAGCGATTTCGATTGCGGTTCTGAATGGGGCTGGGAAGCTGGTCATGGAATCGATCATCGAAACCAAGGCGAGCACTCTGGTGCAGTTCCTCGATGGGCTGCGGGGAGAGCTGCATGTGACGTTTTGCGGATACTGAGTGGCGCCGACTACCTGCATGCATTCGAAGCGAACCAGTTGCAGGCACTGGCGAGACTGTCGCTCACTGCGCATGCCGATACGTATAACGTCGGCCTGGTGCTCGCCGGGCTTCGAAGCACTGCCTTCTGCTATCTGTGGTTCAAGTCCGGCTTCATTCCAAAAGCATTGGCGGGATGGGGAATGGTTGCGTCGTTTCTGATGGGAGCGTGCGCATTCTCGTTCATCATCTTTCCGGAGTTTGCGAAGGTCATCCCGGTTGAGATTTATGGAGCTCCTATCTTCTTCTTCGAGTTGACAATGGGATTCTGGCTCCTGCTGAAGGGATTACCGCCTTGCGGGGCTCCGCAAGTTGATTCAGTGAGTCGAAGCGCAGAGGAGTTGACATGACGCGGACCACAAACGCAAGGATTGCGGGATTCACGTACATCTTCTACGCGGCGATTGGGATTTGCGGTGATCTGTTGATGCACCATGCGTTCGGCGGCGCGGACGATGCCACGACACTCGCACGCTTTGGCGAGTACGCGACGGAAGTGCGAATCGACATCCTGATCAAGCTGCTCGAAGCCCTCTCGGCCCTCGTGCTGGCCGTTACGCTGTACGGCATCACGCGCGACGAGGACCATGACCTTGCAATGCTGGGCTTGGTGTGTCGCGTTGTGGAAGGCGTGCTCGGCGCGCTCAGCATTCAGAGCTATCTGGGATTGGTGTGGTTGGCGAATGCAGGGGCCGGGCCGGGTGCGCCGGACCTGTCTACAACGAACGCGCTGCGCACATTTCTGTTAATGCCGGTGCCGAGCGTATCCGTCGGTACAGTCTTTTTCGCCGTGGGGAGTACGATCTTTTCCTATCTCCTGCTTCGCGGACGGATAGTGCCTGTCTGGATCGCATGGCTGAGCCTGCTCGCATCGGGGCTGCTCGCGCTGGTACTGCCCCTGCAAGTCGCCGGTTTCTCCACGTGGCGGTTGACCGGATACTACCAATGGCTGCCCGCCCTCGTCGCACAAACCGCGCTTGCGCTGTGGCTGCTGATCAGAGGCGTGGCCACGCCCGGTGACGCGATGAGCGTTACACCGCAAGATGTATGAAATGAATTGGATCCGAAATCATCAAAAGCGGTTAGAACTGTTCCTGAACGCGTATTGGGAAGACTGCGCCGACCGATTGCGCCCGAACGGCCGAACATCAAGGGAACCATGCGATCTAGGCACAGATTTCCTTAATTTGTTCTTGGGGGTTTTGAAAGGGATACAAAAACTGTCTCGCCGATAGAAATACAAGTCAATCCCAAGCGGATTAGGTTTTCCGAGGACTTCACCAGTGTTGGTGCAATTCCTGGCTCGAAGGTAACAAAATCTATAAGAAAAATGGGCGCCGCCGGTAAAAAGGGGGAATACGGACGGTAGGCGAAGGCCTCATGGAGACCCTCCCCCACTTCAGTCCTCTCGCGTCTTAGTATTCCCCTTCTTCGCATCCCCGGTCTCTTTCGTTTCATCAGAGCCGGTGGAATCAGCGGTGTCGATCGTCCCCGGGGAATCGTTCGCAAGCTCTTTCTTCACTTCAGCATCGGTCATCGTTGGTCGTTTCATGTGTTGATTCATCGGAGTTTTCCTTGAACCAATTGGACGCCGCGCGCAATCCTCCCGCTGATCAAAACAGATCACAACAAATCTCTAAGTCTCGAAACATATGAAATTAGAACAACAGGTCGCATCGTTAGAAACGGCAATGTCCATCCCAACAAAAAATGACGGCGGTGAAAACCGCCGTCATGAGGGTGAGAAGTTGCGGGAGCTTAGTGCTTTCCCGTTCCCGTTTTCTGAGGCTGTTCTTTCTTCTCTCCGCCTTGAACGTCCTTCTTCGGCGTCTGTTGGGTCTGCTGGCCGGACTGCTGTTCGCGGCTCTGGCTGCCCGGCTGCTTGGTTGCATTCGATGGGTTGCCCTTTTCAACTTGCGATTCTGAGTACGCCGATTCCGAGTTTGGTTGCTGATTCTTAACGTCTTTTGTATCCGCCATGGTGTAGTACTCCTTCACTCAGTGGGATGCCTACCCTGTCGAAATGGGTACGCAGCGAGTTGAAGCACAGGAAGAACACTAAAGCTAATCGAAGCATAATGATCCAAGACACTTCGCTCGAAATCTACTTAAAAAAGGTTTACCCGAACCTTAACGCTCGCCAGCGTGTCGTGCTCCACTACCTCCGCAACGTGGGCACCGCGCGGACGAACGAGGAAATACTAACCGCTCTTGGTGTCCCCATTAACCACATCACCGGCCGCGCGAATGAACTCGTGAAGAAAGGCCTTGTCGTTGATGTGGGGCGGCGTCGCTGCGAGGTCACTGGTCACAACGTTCATGCATGGAAGGTGAAGCATCCAGGGTTGCCGCCGGCGTTCAAACCATCGCCACCGACAGATTTTCAACAGCTTTTATTACGCAGCAAGGACGCGACGCTAGATACAGAGCGGAGCATCGAGAACTATACCGCCTTGCAAATAAGCGCTATCGGTTGAAGAACCGCACTAAGATGTCTGCGCGCGCGAGGGAGGAATACAAGCGCCATAAGCAGGAGATCATTGCAAAGCACAAAGTGTGGGCGACCGCTAATCGCGAACAACTTCGTATATGTAACCGCGATTTTTGCGCTCGGAACAGACTTCATAGAAATCGCCTCCGTCGAGAACGCGCCTAATATGAAGCGACACATCATCAGAAGTCTTGAGGAAACTTATTTTTCCAGGAAGCATAAAGATGATCTCGGCGATCGGCGCGATCTTGAGCAGGAAGGGCGAGCAGCCGATCGTCATTAGTCGGTGCGCGACGAAGGAAGAACTCATCGAACGGCTTAGCGAATATCAGAATTGATCGGTCAGGAATACGTGATGAATCGGAACTTGTTCTGGCCCAGCAACGGTGAATTCGTCATTGATGAATATAACCTTCCATTGTTTGCCATTTCGCTCAACGATCTCGCCTTTTGCGTGGCGCGGAAACTGTCCCACTAGATCATCAACAACATCGTCGCTTTTCGAATCACCGTTATACCGATAGACGATTTGTTTTATGTCCAGAGCACTCATCATGATTCCTTTCGCCGGAAGAGTGCATCGTTAGTTCACCTTGACGCGGGTCAAATATATGTACCAGGTAGGAATCTGTTTTCGGTCGTCGATGCCCTGTGGCTCAACCGATTCTATTTTCCAAGACACGCCATGCCTGGAAATAATATCGCCCGCCCTGAAAGTGAGGAGGCCGTGTGGATCGAAGTCCGTCTCGTCTGGTATTCGCTCGCCGCTATAAATGAAAACGACGTACTTCGAACATCGTTGGCTCATCTCACACCCATTGATCTATCCCGCTAGAATTGTATGCTTTAGATAATCCCTTCACCCCTTTTATGCGCGGCGAAAGTCAATACATCAGCAAGGAATGCAGATCAAGACGCCACAAAGATTGCGATGGGTGCGTCCCGCGCAAGGAGTTTAACGACCACGATCATCCGTGCGATTGCGAGTGCCATAAACCGAATTACGAAAGGGAATGAAAGAGAGCGAGATGCAAAGTGATACTCGAATGGCTCGCATGGAAGCACATATTTCATTACCGCAACAATAGCGGAGCGTTTGTGGATTCCAACAAGCACTTCTACCGATTTGGTACGATCGGAAGCCCGGACAGCGTGTGCGTGATCAACGGGCAGTACGTTGGGATCGAGGTCAAAGCGTCGAAGGGAAAGGCAGAGCGACAACCAGAAGGAGTTTCAGCGACAGCTTGAAGCGGCGGGAGGAAAATGTATCCTCGCGTATTCGATTGATGACGTGGAGCGTGGACTCAATGTGGCTGCCCGACCAGCCGGACCATACCCGCCTTGTCCTTAAGTAGATCTACCACGTTTCGCGCCATGAGTGATGTACGCCGCCTTTAGCTGCTCAAGATCGAGGAGGATGAACTCGCTCTCGATGCCTACACGTAAACTCATCTCATGAAAATCGCACCACGCGATCAGGTCTCCGGGAATAGTGCTGCGATCGCCGCCGAAGCCGGCGTCAATTCTCAGTTCACAACCACCGACTGCCTCTTGGCCGCATCCGCCTAAGTCACAGAGGACCTTTTTACCGTCTTTGCTCAACATCTAAATAATGTAGGCTCCGCAGCAGGACAGCCTCGAACTCCCATTCGTACATCACATGAGCCAGGAGAGAATCATGGCTACTTCAGGCAACCCGCTCGCACCTAATCCAGAGACCGACATCGACAGCGACGAAATTCACAACATTCCGCTAAAGGATCTTGAGACCGGGGAAATAGAAGTAGTGGACCCCGAAGAGGAAGAGCTCGACGAAGGCATGGAGCCTGCGGGCATCTAGTGAGAGACTCGCAGCAGAGGTCACCTCAGGGCGGCGGCGCGGATGGGTTCGAGGGCGTATGAGCAGTTTTGTTTTGAGATCAGTCCGAATCACCGGCTCTACGACTTCAATGCAAGTGTGACAATTTCATTTATCAATACACTCATCTTATTCACGGATTCGTTGCTTGCCCCCGATGCGCGGAGTTCTTCATCAATTCGCAAAAATCTACCGGGAATGTCCGATGCCTGCAATCGGTGGCAATGAATATGCTGCTCGTCAGTTGTTGTGCGATTGATTCTAATGTCCTGGTGGCGGTTGGATAACCGCTCATCCGAGCCCATCCATCAGTAACAAGTTGAGCAATATTGGGACGGAACTCGAGAAATGGTCGCTAGATCGGTTAAATCAGTTCATCGTTCAGATTCCGGTCAAGCCGGACGTTGCCCGGATTGCTCTCGCGCGAATCTGCCGGGGACCTGGACCGTGTCCAGACCCTACAATACGCAGATGACGCACGCGCAATCGCTCGCGACTCGCAGCATTCTGAAGATCATGCTCGCAATTTCACTTTGTGCCGGCAACGCCCTTGCACAAGAGAACCCGCCCCCTGCTACGGCTGGAAATGGCAGTCAGTCCGTCCCGGGATCCGCGGCCTCTGCGGTTGCGCAGACGGGCGCTGAAAGACCTGCGGAGACGATCAAACGGAGTTGGCGGTCGCTCACTTACAGCGTGCAGGATGCCAAGCACACCGAAACCCGCACGCAGGCGCTCGATGCCTTGAGTAGTCTGGGATGGAGTAGACGCGCGGACGGGTTGATCGCGGCCGCCATGAAGGACCCGAATCTGGATGTGCGTACGGCGGCTATTCTCGCGGCAGGCAAGACCAAGTCGCACTCGCTGATTGAGCCGGTGAGAAAGCTCCTCGATGATGCCGAGCCGGAAGTGGTCTTCGCGGCGGCCACGACGCTCTGGAAGCAGTTCGCAGACAAGAGCGGCGAAGACATCCTGGCAGCCATTGCCGCGGGAGACCGCAGAGCGAATCCATCCCTGATTCACGGAGCGGAGCACGATATCTCCCGTACCCTGCATAGCTCATCGGCTTTGGAGAAGATCGGCGCCGTGACCGCTGCGGGACTGGTGCTTGGACCTTTTGGATTCTCCATTAGCGCGGTCGAATACGCGCGCAAAAATGGCGCCGACTTGGGGCGCCTTCAGGCCATCGAGCTTCTTGCAGAGAACAAGACCGAAGGCGTCCGCGATCAGATGAAATTTGCTCTCGACGATAAAGACCCCGGAGTGCGCGCGGCAGCGGTGAGGGTGTTGGGCAACTTTCACCGGTCATCGGACTCCGAGGCCATCGCGACCTTGCTAAATGATCCCAAGCTGCCTGTGCGGCTGGCTGCGGCTGCCGCCTATATCGACTGCTTGAGCAGCAGTGCACACACCAGGACTCTGCATCAATAGTCGTCTGATGAGGCGGCAGACCCATTCAAACAATCCAACCGGAGGGCCGAAAAAGCTCAACTTGATACGTTGATTGTGATGCACAGTGGGCCGAAGGGGAGACAGGATTGGCGACCTAATCCCCATCAATGCTCCGGCCACTCCAGAGTTTGCGAGACAGCTAGGCGGAAGGCTGGAGTTCTTACCCTGAAGGTTTTGCCTCTCGTTACGTGTCCACTGCTGCGTCAGTTTCCATTCGCAAATCAGGATGCCGGTCGAGTCCCGGCAATCCGGACAAGAGCTCAAAATTGGGATTCTAACTGTATGGCTCACAACTCACGCAAAATCGCAGGTGTCCGGGAGTGGTGCAGTTCCCCAAGCCCGCGTCCCGTATTCAGGCTGGGTCACCGCGCCCGACGAGGCCAAAGTGAGCCAATCTGATCAGAAATCGCCCGAGATGTTTTGTACACTCGCGTTCACGCGCATCGGTTGAGCCCCGCCGTGCGCAGCCAGCGTGATCAGGAGGAGCCCATGTGTCCGGCTTGTATTGGTAGCGCGGCGTTGATGGTCGGTTCTCTGGTGTCAACGGGCGGGCTGACCGGCTTTATCGTGACGGTTTTTCATTCCAAGAAGAGTGCGAAGGTGCATGTGGACTATTTTAGGGACACTATCAAGATTTAGACCAGCCCCACCTATGCGTTCGATTAGCTCGCAAGCCGCGTTGTACCTGTAGTCTGTTTCGCTCTGACTGGCAATAGGATCGGACGGACCGATGAGCACGGGCCTTCGAGGAACCAAGCAAAATCATTGACATCGGGAAGTCTTGAACTTGCGATAATTCGTGGGCCCATCCTGACCCAAATTGTTCGGCAGACTGCCCGCCCGTTCGTCATAAAGTATGCTCGGATAGGGAGTTGCTTCGTCTCTCCATCCCAATAGGGATTGGCGTTGTACCAGCGCTGCACAACCTTGGGTACCACCGTCGTGACGAAAACTCCGTTGCCTTCCTTGGCGCACTCGGCGCACTCTGCCCGTTTGTCCAACTGGTTCGCAATCTCTATTCGAAGCAATGTGATGGATGGGTCGGAGAGAGTGAAGCGCAAATGCAGCGGAGCGCTCGTCCTGTCCTGCCCAGTCACAATCATCGACATCCGACCGGCTGGAACCGGAAGCGTTCCTCGTACTGCCTGGGCGGGGCTGTCGCTGGCTCCCGGGCAAGCTTTAATCAGTGCGATTGCACGGACCACGACCCAAATTACACTTATCGCGAAGGCTAGTAGTAGTCCCTCTGCCGGGACGTGGTCGATGATGACGTGAAGCAGCGTCATCAGATCCCCGCGCTTTGAGCGACCGTTGTATCATGATTTGCGGCTCGGCGTCGAGTACCCCTTTTTGGTGGCAGAGGGTAGCCACACCTATTTGCGTGGCGGTCCCCGACCGCGACAGACCCCAAGTGGGGAAAACGGGAAAGAGCATGCAGGGAATCCGCAATTGAAGCGATGGATTTGCCGACGCAGATTGAACGTCGTCGGAAGGCCCTGAGCTTCTGCGCAGTCGCGCAGCGGTCAGCGAACTCGCGGACCTGATACACATATCGAGCAAGCAAATCTATGAGCTTGTGACGAAGAGCTACATTCCCTCGTACCAGCATCGCTGGCTCGATACGCTTCAACCGAAAACTGACAGCCGACGGCGCCTTAAAGCAAGTCTAGTCATCAAAAGTCATATCCGATAGTTTCTCGTATTCACAGTGAAGCATTTTATTGCTCTGCTTGATTGTCTCCCCATGCTCAAGCCGCGATTCGTATATGGTGTTCATTGCTGACGAGTATTCAACTACAAGCGGCTGAAATATGAATGCAGATGGTATCGCTAGCGTCGTTTCACCCTCTACGGGAAGAAACGTTGTATCCAGTTCACATTCTCTGCGTGCAAATAACCTTCCACTGTCTGTGTCTCTTCGTGCTTCCAAAAAGGCAGACATTGAGAGAGCCGGTCCGAGACCCCTATTACGAACTTTGACAGTGAATTCGGGGGCAGCGGGAATAGTTCTCCCGTATTTGTCTACCTCGCCCCAAACCGGCAGAGACGAAAGAATGATAAGCGGCATGGTTTGCTTGTCAGTTGCTCCCATCGAAGCATAGAGCAGCTTAATGCTCATGTTGTTTTGCGCTCTCGCTGCTTTGGCCTGAGCAGACGTTGCCAGCCAAGTGCGCCAAACCACGATGACTGTCAGCGCTGAAATCAAGACCTGCAGGCACTCCCACAGGTTCGCCGTGAACCAATGCCACACGTATTGAACTGCCGCGAAGTGCATGTTGGGGATTCTAGACGGTGGGTACCCTAGATATGCCCGCTTTTATGGGAGCGCACCAGGTCGAGGTCGAACCTTAATCTGACCATCCACAAAACAAAATCGAATTGAGTAATTTTGTACCGGCTACCGAAAGGGCCGGTTTTTTGCGTAGCTCTGTTGCCTTTACCGCGTCTTCATGCACGAGATCGGCCGATGAGCGTATGCTTACTTCGCGCCAGTTCTTCTTTGCGGTTGGGAAGCCGCATCGTCCCACGGACGCCAAGCTCGCTGGGGAGCAACTGACCAATTCGCCGGATCTTCCGTGAAGCTGACAGGGTGATGTATGGATCCTTCTAGCAGAATCAGTCTGACCCATCTCCGGGAGATTCTCGTTGCCGGCCGACGGGAGAAATCCGCCCTTGCGAACGTGATCGCGTCTTCTGATACAACTCCAGGACAAAAACAACAGGCAATCCACCGTTACTCCAGCTTAGTCAAAGAGTTGCAAATGACCGCGCTCGAACTTAGAGAGTTTCTCGTTGCGAACAAAGACGCTGAGCCCCGGAGTCATCTTCAGTAAATCCACATCGATATTCGCCTTTTATTCGCCTATAATTCCTGTCATGGGATTAGAAGTCGGCGGCTATCACGATCGCCCGGACTGGCCGAAGATGGGGCCGTCGCTCCTCATTGCGACGTGTCTCATCGTGGCGATCCGAACGGCTGAGTGGCCGGCGCGCTCGGACGACAAACTCTCCGACCAGGAGATGAACGAGGAGATTGCGTTCGCCGCGTACATCGCGGGACGAGTGCTCTCGAAACTCATGACGAAGAACGAGACGATTTTCCCGCAGCGTAAGGAGCCGTGGTACCAGGCGAACAAGGAGGATGTACGGAAGTAATCAGCGTAGAATCGGGCCATATCTCCAGCAGACAAAGGAGTTTCAAGATGTTCTCAACCATGCGCGTTTTGGGGATCACGGATCTTATGCTTTTCTGTTCAGCTATTCCTTTTGCGCAGGATAAAGTCCCGGACGATAACAAGGTGTTTTTCAGTTTTGGCGCATGGCAGAAACTTCACAATGATAGCGACAAGAGCTTTATGTATATCGGATTCGTAAATGGGTTCTTTGCCGGCGATCGCTCGGTTCGATATGACAGTCTCGCAAAATGTATCGAACGCCACATATCTCCAGATCAGGCAATCGCGATGATCGATAAATATTCAACCGATAACCCTCAGAGATGGAGCGTTCCGCTTCCAATGGGTGTTGCTGAAGCGCTGACGGTGAAGGACGGCCCGTGTCCAGGCTTGAACCCTTTCAATTAACGACACCCGATTCCAGCTTAGCCACTACGTTGTTTAGTTGATTGCAGAGTTCTACTCTGACTTGATCCGACGCGACGCTTATCATTGCCCCGTTCAAAGCCACTTCACCAAATTGTTCTGAACGCCATGAACTCACTCTCCACTGGTAAGGTTCCGGCCCGAATAATTCAATCGAGAATCGCTCCGCACCGGGACATTCGCGCAGCCACTCCGATCATTTGAACCTCCTGGTTGCCCATTTAACATCCAGCCTTGGGGCAACGCAACTATTTGGCGCTCCCACGGACTTACCTTAGCGCCACTTGCACCCTGCTAGGATGTCTTCACTCCCCAGGAGGAACGCGTGAAGACTTCTCTTTTTCCCCGGCTGATCGCGGTGTGCGTAGCAGTTGTTCTTTTCGGATCAGGCTTTTTCGTCGGCCGACAGTTCCCTCGGCATAATTTTCAAAGATTCGGTGAGTCTCCCTATCTATTTGATAATTCGACCGGCCGGCCGTGTTCCATGCTTCGAACAGTGACGATCAATGTGGATACCTCTTCGGACGCGAAAGATCCGAAAACGGGCGCCAATATCTTCGATCAGGCTTTTAATGGAACAGTCACAATTCCCAAGTGCGGTGATTAAGGAGAAATCATGTCACTTCTTATCGGCTTCAACTGTGCAACTTGTGGCAAATTCTTTAAGGTGGCAGAACAACAACACGGTGCCGCGATCGCATATATTGCAGACCTCGAACCTTATCGTTGCAATCACTGTGGCGCAAGCCACACATATGGTAGCCACGATTTCGTAGATGAGCGCGGCATCCCGCTTACCTACCGACCCACTTATCCCCAGGACTGACCTTGCGCTATTCTTCGAAACCAACGACGCGATTGGGCATCCTATACGCATGTTCATGCAGCCTCTCCCACCGCATCTCGTTACGAGAGCCGATTCAAAGTCCTGTTCCGTCTGTGGCCATGAGTTCGCGGCCAGCCCACGACCGTCGATCCGCGACGTGTTTGATGAGCATGTGCGCACCATGCATATTGCAAAGCGACCGCTCCCGCGATCCGCGCACCGACGTGTAAATTCCTGACCTATTCCCAGCCCGCTTGCTATCTGAAAGCACAACGGCGGCGTCCCAGGCCAACGATGCTGCCCGGATGATCCGCCGAAAGTCGTAGAAGAGTCGTCGCAAACGTAACGTTTCACAGTTCCAACGCATTTGCTTTAATGGACCTAACTTCATAAACAGAGAAGTCCTTGCAAGTATTCATATTCTTATTAGGTTCTCCTTGCGAGGACTTCTTCCTTCCACGTTAGCGCCACGACTTATCCCCAGATCCCCTTGCGTTATTTCATGCATGCTTCATGATTGAGATAACTCAATAGCAGAAAGCCCTTGCACGCTTTCACATCGATGTCAGTTTCCTCGCAAGGGCTTACTGGTATCGAGTTGAAAGCGTTTTGTTTTTTCCGCGTCCTACGCGGCATCGCTGGAAGGGAAACTGAAACGGGCGATGTAAAAGAGTGGCGCGGATTCTACGACTTCCCCGCGCGCCGGGTTGATTCTTTGACGGAGGCGGAGCCTCAGGACGCTGATCCTGCCTGTACTGAAAAGTTGGTAGGCTCCTCCGCCGCCAGAGAATCATCTTTACGCCGTTTCATCGCAAACGCCTATGCCGAACAAATAGGAACGAGCGCCTTCGCCGAAATGTTAAGAAGTCACCGGGGGTGGCGACAGAAACTCACGCTCAAATCGTCGAGGCAAGAGTTTCGAGATTGCCCTCTCCTACCTGCCCTTTTTATGGAGGGGGGTAAGGGGGGTGGCTCTTGAAACTTCGCTAAATCGTTAGAAGCCAAAAAAATGAAACATCTCAACAAGGTCAGCAAGAACGTGGTCGAGAAATCTATTCAGGATTGGTATTTCGCAAACGGGTTTCAGTCGCTAAAGAGCGGATGGCCAGATTTTGTGTTCTGGGAAAAATCGCCCGACGGAAAAACAATCTATCAGTTTGTTGAGGTGAAGCAACACACGAAGGACAACATCCGCAATAATCAGAGAAAGATTAAAAATATATTCCAATCGCTGAATCTCGATTATCGAGTCGCTTATGGGATCACTCCTGACGGTTCTCCAAACTTTGAAAGCCGCGCAGGAGTGAATAGCAACGTAAACAAATGACCGGCGGGGAAGTCGCTTACCAACCCGAACAAAAAGGAGATGATAGAAACAAAAGATGAAAGAGAAAAAATAGTACAGGTACATATGGAAGCCTACGAAAGTATAGGAAGGTACTTCGCTCGCGGGGCTTAAAATAGCTTACATTTTTCGTAGATTCTGCGAGCATCCTTCGAAATGCCCCGGAAGTTCAACGAGCAGCATTCTGGAGGAATGCGATGCCGCATTTAACTCTATTCCTCTGTGGTCACGGCGGCTGGAAACCATCCTTCGGCTACGTCCAGACACCGAGGGGAGTCAGCGTGGTCTTCTACACACACTTTGCGAAGGACCTCATGACGAGCATGTCAGATCAAATCCTCGAGGGAAGCTACACGCAGACCGATCGCGTGATCGGCGAATTCTCCATGTGTCCGAATATGCAGGTGTCCGGTCAGCCAGACGACTGGACCACTAGGGACTGGCCTGCCCGGTAATTTGTACCAGTGAGATTGTTAGTGTAGCGCGGAGGGTGAGTTAGTTAACTCGCCGCCGCAGTCGGGGGCGTGGAAAAGTGGGAAGCATTGTTTGCTTTCCACTTTTCCATGCTCCAGGGAAGCTTCCGGTTGCCACGTCCTCGGCGCCGGCGGCCGATACCCCAGCGAAGAGTGTGGCCGCTCGGTGTTGTAGTAGATTCTCCATCGTTCTGCCAGCACCTGCGCTTCCTTCAGCGAGTAAAAGATTTCGCCATTGAGGAACTCATCGCGCAGCTTGGAGTTGAAGCTCTCACAGTAGCCGTTCTCCCATGGAGAGCCGGGTTCGATGTACAGCGTCGCAGCACCGGTGCGGGCCAGCCATTTGCGCAGTTGCTTGGCCACGAACTCAGGGCCGTTGTCAGAGCGGATGTATTCCGGGATGCCGTGTTCGATCATCGCATCGGCCAACACATCGATCAGGTTGGCGCTGTTGATCCTGCGCCGCACATGAATGGCCAGGCACTCCCGCGTATGTTCGTCGATGAGGTTGAGCATGCGCACTGTCCTTCCATCGTGTGTGAACGTGCTGAGTAGGGTCGAGCATCAGCGCCGTGCGGCATTGCTGCCGTCGGGTTCTGATGCCCGCCCTCCGAACCGGACGTGCACCTTTCGTTATGCATCCGGCTCTCCGGGAACACTGATGTATGCAGGAGTGCGCATCCATCCTCTGCGGAAGCGTTCCACGCGCAGCATGGAGAGAAGGAACTGCTCGATGTCGCCTTCGCGCCATACTTTGCGAGTAGGACGAAGAAGACTCGGCAGTCGCACAAGCCGTGTCCTCTTGCGATGGAGTTTCCTATGCTTCTTCATCAGCCAACGCCAGATGCAGTCCCCGACATAGAAGTCGAGGCAGCGAACTGACGGCTTGCGCCGGTGCAGAAGCGATAGTAGTTTCCCCATCCCCGCAGGATGGGATTGAGTTTCTGGAGAAGCTGCGACAGAGACCAGAGCGTGTTGGCGCCCTTGGTCATCTGCTTCACCGTGTACCGAAGGTCCGCCCGTTTGCTGGTTGGGATCTCGATCCTCGGCATATAGCCGAACCGCGGATGCCACTTGTAGCGCACCCGTTGACTGAGGAACTGGAAGCCCTCGGTCAGATCGGAGACCCGTGTCTTTTCGATTGATAGCTCCAACTTCATCGACTCCCGCAGGTAATTCGCAAGGTCTGCCTTTTCTTGCTCGGCTTGCTCGCGGGTACCAGATACAAGAACCACGAAGTCATCTGCATATCGAATCGGGAAGAACACTGCCCGCCCAGCTTTACGGTCGGTCATGCGTGCCCACAACGCCGCCGTCGCAGCATCGCTCTTGCGGCGAGCCTGGAGTTTTCGACGATGATGTGTCCACCGCTCGTATCGTTCCTCGATGACGCCGAGGGCGATATTAGCGAGCAGCGGCGAGATCACACCACCTTGGGGAGTTCCTTTGTCCGTCGGCAGCAAGAAGCCATCCGCCAGAACTCCGGACTTCAGGAACTGCGCGATCAACCTCGTTACCTTGCCGTCGGTGACGCGAGCGCGAACCCGCTTCATCAACTGGTGGTGATCGATGTTGTCGAAGCAGCCCTTGATATCTCCTTCGATAACCCATTGGTAGGGTGTCCGCTGACGTCGGCCATCTTCTGCCTTCGCTCGCGGACGCATGCTCATGCGGATATGCTCCAAGGCGCCGTGGCAGCCTCGTCCGGGTCGAAACCCGTACGACACATGCCAGAAGCCCGCCTCGAAGATCGGCTCCAGGATGTTCTTGACCGCGCATTGAACTACGCGATCACGCACGGTCGGGATGCCGAGGGGTCGGAACTTCCCCGGCTGACGCGGCTTGGGGATCAGCTTCCGTCGTGAGGGGCTCGCCTTGTACCGGCCACTCTTCAGGTCGCCATGGAGATGTTCGAGGAACACCTCCATACCCATCGCCACGCCGATTCCCGCTACTGTCATCCCGTCGACCCCGGCGGTACGACGCCCTTGTTCAGAGCGATTTTCCGCCAGGCGCACCGGAAGTTGCGGATGTCTGTAATCCAGTTCCACAAGTCACGGTAGCTGTCTTCAGGATGTGTCCTGCTCCATTGATAGAGCTTGCGTTGCACGCTGAAGAGCCAGACTTCATCAGCCTGATCATCCAAGTCCATGGATGATTCCTCCGTCTTCGCAACTCTGTCGGTTCCTTGCCTGCCTTCGCCATGCGCACGGCTTTCCCGTGTTCGGACTACTACGCAGGCTCCGCCCCCTCGATTCACCATCTCCAGTCTCCGTGGCTAGCCCGGCTCCGTTGCCGGGCGGTTAATCAGGGTTCCCATGTTCCAGTTCTCGACCTTCATCTCGTAGGTGGCATACTTTACCCCTGGCGATGCAGAGCGACGATCTGTGAGGAGATCATCGTCGCTGAGTCCGATATCCGGACCCGTCAGTGGAGAACTTCAAGCCCCACCAACTCAGATCGCATAACTCCCGGTCCCATCTGACCTACTACGGGAGCATCGTCGCATTCAAGACAGAGGCTTCCAACGTACGCTTCGTTGTCTCACCATAAGATGTGTGGTAGCCCGGCACACCGATAATGGCGATGCCCGGTACAGTTCAGTCTGTCAGCTTTCCCACGCACCGTCGGAACACGATACGCTTGGACAGACCCCTTCAACTCAGGCTCCTTCCTGAGTCGGACCGCATCACAGCGGCCGGTCAAGAGCCAGCAGGCGAAAAGACTCGATCACTAACTCATCTCATCCTCCTCGCCAACATGGCGCGCTGAAGTCGTACGACCAGACGTGATTCTGATGCTCCGGGCGCAGCCGCACGCACGAAGCCATCATTGAGCCACAGCCGCCCGCGTGGCTTTTGCTTCTGGGGAACCTTCAGCCCCTCGCGGCGCCAGATTCTCTCCACTCGATCCTTGCCTACGTTCCAGCCGGCTTCGCGCAGCTTGATCGTGATGCGTCGATAACCGTACCGGCCAAACCGGTCGGCCAGCGTGATGATGGCCCGGGTCAGTGCGTCTTCGTCGTTCCGCTGTGTGGGCTGGTAGCGTTGCGTGCCACGCGGCTGGTGAACCAGGTGGCACGCATGTCGCTCACTCGCTCCGCTCTGCCGTGCATGCTCCACAGCGGTGCGCCGACGCTCCGGGCTTAGAAGTTTCCCCGGGCAATGTCCTGAAGGATCTGCTTGTCCACTCATCTTCGGCGGACCAGTATACCATTGTCTCATTCACATGGTACAGAATCCGGGCACTCCACGGTCTCTCCGCCCAGAACGTCACGCGGACGGCGGGGAAGTCGCTTATCAACCCGAACAAAAAGGAATTAAGAAGAAGGAGAGAAAATCGAAATGAATGGGAGGGCCGGGAAGTTTCGGCGCGCTCCTTCAATCGTTCATATAAGGGCGAATCAGGTTATTGAATTCGTCTTGCGTTTTACATTTTGTTCCGTATACCTCACACGTAGTCATTTCATCTCCCGTACTAAATTCTGGCTTGGTATGGGTATAGTGATTTGCGGTGAACTCGCCATATTTTGAATTTTCGTAGACATCATAGAGAAGCTGATCATTTACCCAGAGAAATTCTCCAGGAATCCCAGTGTCGGAATTGAAATGGTACTCCACTACGATGAAACACTTATTTTGCTTCGTATTGTAGTGATTTGTGAAGTCGAGGAAGAGTGCCTTTTTACCGCCGGACCAGTTTTCGTTGAACCATATCCGGGAATCTTTCGAGCATTTAGCCTGGAGATCTAAGTTCTCTGCTGCGCTTTGTTTTTCGACCTTTGCCTTCGGTTCCGCATTTTCCTTTTCGAGTTTGCTGATGCGATCAGCGTCGCACCCAGCGAGGAGCGCGCAGCAAATCAAACTCCCGGCCCGAATTCTCATCGTTATTGTGCCTGTGCCAAGAGACGCTTCTTGCACACCCCACACGTGCCGCCCTCTTTCGCGCAATGCTTGCAGTACTTGCAGTTCTTGCACGCGTTGCACGGATCGTTGCCGTAGCAGGTGGCGAACGAGGCGTCAGTGACGAAACCAATCATGAGTGGCAGAGAAAGCGCCATGATCAAGATGCCCTTGCGGATCATATGAACCTCCGAGGAATTGCCGCAAGTGTAACCCCAAAGGTCTCAGCATGGAAGAATCAAATTTGGTACCCACTAATTCACATCGTGGAGACGAAGAAATCCCGCCAGCCTGCGGACCGACGGGATAAGTGCCTTGTGGATTCCGCGTACGTTCAGCGAAATTAGAAAAACTATATTCTCATCGCAAGGCGGAGGATGGTCAATTGTATACATCGAGTTTGACACTACGCTCTGGCCGCGCACTGCGCTATCGATTGCTCTCCGTCAAGCCAAAAAATCCCGCCGTGCCTTGGGAGGATTCGGCGGGGAATAACGGCTTCCGTTTTGCTTACCTTCTGCGAAATTACATGAAACTGTATCTCTGTCTCAGAAGGAAATCTGTTCACTTCTATACATCTCCCCACGACAATTTCACGGGACCGATTCAGCGCATCTTGGCGGGGATTGAACCCACTGGGAAATGGTGTTGTTCAATAATACGCGGCGAATTTCCGGCGATCGCGGCGATTTCGGAAACAGGAACCCCGCGCCATAAGCACTCAATAATGAAGGTATGCCCCACCGATGGGCATGACATTTAACGTAGGAGAGTTTCCCGAATCGCGCGAGAGCTGTGCCAAAATCCACCCCGGGTCAATGAAGCAGAACGGGCAGGGGTCTTCCGCCGACATGCTGAGAAACTCCAACGCTTCCGGAGTGAGGGCAGCCGGTTTGCTCCCCGCCGACTCCAGAATCATCCGCAGCCGTCCCATGTCCGGATGTATCGACGACGCAAAGAGAACAATCGCTCCGAGATACGTGGTAATTGCATGCAGCATCCGCTTCCACATCGGCACACTGGCCTATGATGCGGCAATCCTCGTCCATGGCAAGCAACTTGGCTGTCCCTGACCGGAACATGGCTTGTGTCTCGGCGAGAATTATCTTGTTCATATTGTGCGCCTCAGCCGCCGTTGCTTTTCACGCCACCTTTCCCCCGCGAGTGGAGGAATGGCTAGAATCGGGTTCTGCGCTTTTAGGACTGGCCTGATGGGCTGTCCATCTCTTCCTTTTCTTCTCTTCTATGGTTTTGTCTATCGCGGTCTTAACGTCGCCCCAGCTTCCGAGGCCAGTTCCGCAGTCGGAGCAAGTGACGGCGCTCCCGCCTGTAGCGTTGCATGGAATCGCGAGTTCATTGCTGCCGCATTTCTCGCAGGGCAAAGTGAAGTTCAACTCTCCGATGGGAATATTATCCATGCAAGTGTGAGGCTCTCCTGAGTCCAGCCAGTTTAGTGTTCCGGCTCAGAATATACATCGCGGCAAAGGGCAGGTCTGGTCAATCCGATACATGCTGTTAGCTGCTACATCCTTCCGTCCAGCCAATCTCCATCCAGCTTTTTGACCTGTATTGTTCTGCTTTCAAACGTCACTTCATATTGGCCGTCCGGTAGGTTCTCCGGGGCAAGAATGAATGTCGCAATTGACGTACTCCCAAATATTGAGTAGAGGCAGCGATACCTTTACCGCGCTGACAGTGCATTCTGCTTCGCGGCCCATGCCCTTTAATCGTCCGGTCATCATGACAGTTTCACGATGCGCTGTGGTCATTCAATTCCTCATCCCGCTCCCACTCTCACGAATCGTATGCCAGATGCTATCTCACGATTGTCGGCAAGTTGGAACTCTTGATTTCGGAGCGTACACACGTGCATGAGTCGGGAGCCCACTGAATGAGCAGGGTTCTCGAACTATTTGTCGGTAGCTTTCTGCTTCGCCCAATGCTTGCGCTGCGCGTCCCCGATTCTCTTTCGAGTGGCGGCTCTCATCTTACGCTCTCTTCTGGGGATGCGTTGGAGTTTAATCTCGGTCGTTCGTGTCTTGCATCAATTCGTCGGCGCTGGGAAACATCGAATATAGGAGAGCCGACGTGTACTCCGCGAACTTTCCATCCTCAAATGTAATGATTACGCCCCGGCTTGACCGCAACGCTTCGACGATGCGTGGAACGGCTTTATCGTCTTCGATCTTCTAATTATCGAGGAGCTTTCTTTCATCTGTTGGCAAAAAGATATGACCCAATTGTTAAGTACCGAACATACTTTCCGAGATTAAAAGGTATAGAGTGCCCGTCACGTATCAGTTTTTCACAGAGGGGCTGCTGCCCCCCGGTGCCCTTCTCTGAATCTGCGGAGACTCGGAGGGGGATTATGCCTTTTGCTGACCGAGATGTCCTGTGTGTGAGTTGCGGTCTGGAGTTTGTGTTTTCTGCGGGTGAACAAGAGTTCTTTCATGAGAAGGGATTCACCAACGACCCGAAACACTGCAAGCAATGCAAGGCTAAGAGGCAGGGCGTCGAAGCGCGGCGTCGAACTGAAACGCACGTCACTTGCTCAGCGTGCGGCAACGACACAACCGTCCCGTTCAAACCGACGCAAGGCAGACCTGTAATGTGCAGGACGTGTTTCGCAAACAGACCCAAAGCTCCCAATATTGTGGCTGCGTAGTTAAAGCTAACGGCGACAAAGCCGATACGCTGAACTATTCGGGGAGTTTGAGTGATGGTCGAAGACCTGTACCACAAGTCGAAACACTACAACGTCCAGTTCACGCCAGAGTTGGTGACCGGGTCACTCGCGTGACCGGTGTGAGCTAAGTCCTCAGGACATCGCTTGGGTTTGGGTAGTTGAGGAGAAGCGGCACGCGACTCCGGTGGAAATCTGGAAGCTATGTAAGCTAGCGTGATACGCCCAGATTCGGAATCTTCTTCTCGATTTTCACTCGTTTTCGAATTGGCCTAAGGTGTAATAGCTCCTCAATCACGTATCCGCCTGTCGTACCGTCCGAAAACGTGACCACAAGCCCGTCTTTACCACCGAACTCGACTGCCAGCATTTGAATTTCGTCTTTCATGCAGGGGACGTTACAGACGAAGGGGGATGGCTGACTGTTCAGAATTGCTCACGTTGCAACTGCGAAATCGGGTTGCGCGAACTCTGACCCAACCCAGCAGTGACGGGGCTTTTCTCGGGGAGGAGCCCCGTGGCGCTAAGTCTCATAATAAGGAGTGAGTGAGAAGGGAAGAGGGATGTCGGAACGGATTAAAGGTGTACTCCATCTGCAACTGCTTACAGATGGCACAATTGCTTTCATATTCAGGCCCAATGGAAATCATGGAGCCAGGAGCAGCCCAGTCAGTGCCAAGAACGTCGATATTGCTCAGGAAGACCTTGTTCGCACGTGGGACTCACCCCAAACAAGGCGAGAGTCACAATCGAGGAGTTGAAAATGAGTGGTCACGTCCATCGGGATACCGATGTTGACGCAGCAATGGTGGCGAACCTTTTCCCGCGCCCTTAAGCGGTTACGAAGCAAGACGCTTGACGAGACGGTTCGATTCTTGACAAGCATTCCGAGCAGAGGAATGTGAGGTCAAAGTTTGTCGGGTCTGGTTCATCGTTTTGATTCGACTCAAGTGGACTCCGGCCAGTTGTCGGAGCCGTATTACCACATGTCTCGTGCGGCCTCTGCGATAGTTTCGAGTTCCTGAATAAGCTGATAACAGATGGCACATGTCTTCGCGTGGGGATGGTCGTAGAAGTCTTCGATGTCTGCCCTGAAGACACTAGTTCAGCCATTTGGTTTTGGAATGCTTGACAATTATGTTTGCTTTCCATAGCTCTGGCTCAGGGGAACCTGTCGGCGACGAAGGCGGCGTTGTTGTCCTCTAGTGGCCTGTCGCAGTGAATTCGTTACTGCGGAGGCGTCGGGTGGTATCGGAGTACTTCCACCGAATGGGTCGTGCATTTGCCGAGTAGGCGTTGATATATCGGCGGAGCTTGCGTGCCAAGTCAGAGACGGACGTGAAGACGCCGCGTGCAATCACGTCCCGCTCAATCTTAGCGAACCAGAGTTCAACCTGATTGAGCCAGGATGAATAGGTTGGAGTGAAGTGAAAGGATACGCGTGGATTCTGCTCCAGAAACTGGCGCACGAGCTTGGTCTTGTGGGCGGAGAGATTGTCGAGAATGATGTGGATCTTCTGGCGGGGTGGGCACAGGGCAACAACTTCCTTCAGAAAGGTGATGAAGTCCTGACTGGTGTGGCGTGCGGCGGTCTTTCCATGGACGCGGCCCGTGGCAGTCTCCAGCGCAGCGTACAAAGAGAGGGTTCCATGCCGATAGTATTCGAACCCATGACGCTCTACGCGGCCGGGTGAAAGAGGCAGAACTGGATCGAGCCGATCAAGTGCCTGAATCGCCGTCTTCTCATCAACGCAGAACACCGCAGCATGCTGCGGAGGGTTCAAGTACAGTCCGATAATATCCGCGGCTTTAGTCTCAAACTCCGGATCGTCGCTCGCCATATACCGCTCCAGCCGATGCGGTTTCAGACCCGCCTCTTTCCAGACGCGATGCACAGCATCTTTACTGACGCTCAGCGCCGCAGCAAGTTTGCGGCAACTCCAGTGCGTGGAACCGTCCTTCGGCTTTCTGCGGGTGGCCGACAGAATCCGGGCTCGCAGCTTCGGGGTCAACACCGAGGCTGGTTGTCCCGGATGGCTGGTATCCAGTCCGTCCAGTCCCGCAGCAACGAAGCGCTGCTTCCAACGAATAATGGTCGGCGCGGTCGTTCCCAATCGCTGCTTAATCGTGCCGAACGACGCTCCTTCGGCCAGCATCAAAATCAGCCTGGCACGGAAGACATATCCAGCAGGCAGGGATCGGGACAGGGCAATGCGGTTAAGTTCCAGTTGCTGCTCTTCGTTGAGAACCACCGAATCAAGAGACATACACACTTAGATGGCAGAAGTCTTAGTAACGTTTACTCTGCGACAGGCCACTAGTCCAATCAGCCGCCAACGGGTGTTCAGGGTCGCCTGTACCTTTCAGTTCATGTAGCCTACGTCGAAATATTACCTTCAGCGATATAACGTCGGGGTCATTCTTCGAAAGCCCTGCTGTTCGCTCTAATTTAAACATCAGTTTTCGGATGCCGTTCACGAGTTGTTTAGATAGAGTTAGCGCCATAAGGATGAGCCCTCAAAACGAGCATCTCTACTGTGATGCCGACAGACGACGCCTCTGATGGCTCACGAACGGCGAGAGCGATTCGGCGGATAAGCTAGATATTTCTTAAAGGGCTAGAACAGTGCGTCAGTGCGCTGTCCGTCATGCTCTCAGGATGTGGTTTAGAGCTAACGGACAGCGTCGAGGCTACCCGGTGGCACCCTCGTACAACCGGGTCGGTGTTCCTGCCGCCCGAACTGGGTTGCTCGACACATTGGTGCAGCAGCGAGACACTCACATTTAGATGCAGGGAGATTCCCTGAGAGGTTGCTTTTCGATTATCTTCCCGACGACAGATTCAATTCATGGCGCTCATCGCCTTGAGTCTTTCGATTATCTCGTCCGGATGGATGGGTTTCGCCAAGATGTCGAAATCATGTCCGAGGTCATGAGCCGCCTTGAGCATGTCAGAAGTTCCAATGTTTCCGGAGAGCAGCAGCACTTTGCAGTTCGGAAGAAGTTTGCAGATTTCAATGGCCGCGTCAATCCCCGACATTCCTTCCATCACAACATCGCTGACGAGGATGTCTATCGGGTTTATGACGGCGTGGTTAATTGCCGCTAAACCGCTATATACAGGGCGTTGAACCCCCTCAAATTTAGAATCCAAGCAAGAGAATCGGCAATCAGTCGCTCGTCATCGACAACAAGCAGGTTCAATTTTCGGGTCTCACCCGAAGTCGCGCTCATATGCACCGCTCCCAACCAAAACCTAGAGGTTCGTCACAACCAGTTCAGGCAGCTTCGGGGGGGTATCTTCAGTGAAGCATAGACGAACTGCGTCTTGATACCCCGGCCCCCTTCGGCATTCGCCTTCTCGACTGCTCCTCCGACAGATTCAAGGTCGGCAATGTGAAGGAGGATAAGACGCCTCAATTCAGCAAACATTGGCTGGTCTTCCAGCGAGGAGAAGTTCTTCTCCAGCTTCTGCAACACGGCGCGAAGAGATTGCATGAGTTCAGACGCTGGACGGTGGCTCACACTACACATGGTTCATGTCTGATGCAAGAAATTGCCTATGGAGAGAAACGGCGTTTTGCGTTGTGGAAACTTTTATCTATTGTGTCGAGGTAGCGAACAGACATCCCTAGACTCAACGGCCTAGGTTATTTGCCATCGTACCGAGTTAAAAGGTGACACCGCTTTCGCCGATTCGCTCATCGCTCAAATCTGGACGGAACCACGGACTCCATATGTCGTCAATGCATCGCGACTGTGGCAACGGTCAATGATGAGAGCGAACTCCTGAGATGCGAACAGCAGCATATTTGTAACCCGGTTCTGGTCGAGCGGTTCTCCATCATTAAGCCGCCGTCTTCTGTGCCTGTTGAGGAATTCCAAAACTCGGCGAGTTGCGCGAACTCTGACCCAACCCGACAGTGACGGGGCTTCTGCCCGAGGAGGTCTCCTATTACTGCAGAACTTCTTGAGCCGGGATTACCCGCTTGAACTTCTACTGTAAAAGGCAAGAGGAACCCTCTCGTAGAAAGAGAGTCGCTGCTTTTTCAAGGGACGCGGCGAGTTCGTGTGCACGCTCTGCCG
The DNA here is from genome assembly GCA_963770365.1 of uncultured Acidobacteriaceae bacterium. Classification (GTDB taxonomy): domain Bacteria; phylum Acidobacteriota; class Terriglobia; order Terriglobales; family Acidobacteriaceae; genus Telmatobacter. The sequence continues at coordinate 123,274 of CAVYPN010000001.1, forward strand.
GAAGAACTGCTTGTAGCTGCTTCGGCTGCCCTGAATCGAATTGCTCAATTGTCTCTACATATTGAATGACGACAACCACCATCTCATCGGATGCAATATGCACTTCAAATGCCGTGATTGGACACAGCTTGGCATTACCGTCTCCATTAGTCTGCAATTCTATTGGCGACATCCGAAAGATCCCGTCCTGATCCGGCTTCTCTATCATGTGGACTGCTTGCCTCGGACTGGAGCCCTGGCGCTGCATGCGCAATTGCCGCAGCCTTTCCTGGGAGCGAGAAAGCGACGTTACGTTGTTTTGGGCCAATGTTCAAGCGAGCAGTGGTAACCGGTTACAACGTCTCACTAGTGACTAAAGAAACGCTTGAGCAAACCTGAGCAAGACAGACATTTTCCGATGCACTTAAAGTGCAACAATACGGTTCTTGAATCTCTCAGACAACGAGATTTATGACGCCTTTCGACTCTGCCACTACGAAGAAACTTCTTCGGCCGTCAGTCTGTTTACTCAGGAATATCTTCGACGCCCGAGCAGGTAACACGTTACCAATGCTCGATTGAATATCGGCTCGACCTTGCGCTATTCTCGGCTTCTTTCCTCAAAGCGTACTAACAATGCACGAGCATCACGAGTTCGATTGGCAGCGTTTCTGGGTGCAAGAAGTTGTGATCCTGGGCGCATCCATGCTCATCACGGTCATGACCTCCCGGCAAGATCCTCGCCTAAGCAGACCCAGATTGGTGGTTCTCCTCATCGTTGTTCTGGCAATGACGGTGCTCAACGTGCTCCTGACCAAATTTGGGAACGCCACCGTTGATCGCAGGTGAAAAAAGGTCTTTTCCCAGACCCCGGACGAGTAGCCACGAGCGAACCAGAATCCCCGCGTCACCCTTAAAGAAATGTCCCCTTGACCCTGGAACGCATTCCGGGATTGATACTTAGCGTGTGTTCGCTATCGAGAACCCGAGACTCTTAAACGTATGGCAGATTAGTTCCGGGAGGATGACCGCCCATCGGGAAGTAACCCCGAAACGGCAAAATGGGGGTTATTTCCGTATCGTCCACAAGAACGAAGCCGCAGGCGCCGCGGCCGCTGCGGTAGTGGCTGGCGAGTAATTTTGTGGCCGGGATAGGTTGAGTCACAGGAGGTATCTACTGTGACTCGTCTTCGCAAAATGATGCTCGAGGAGCTCGAGCGTCGCAACTATTCCGAGAGCACTACGCGGCGTTATTTACGTTACGTCGAGCGGTTCGCACAACACTTCGGCAAGTCGCCAGACAAGCTGTCTCCCGATCATCTTCGCACCTATCAGTCTTACCTGCTCAAGGTGAGGAAGTTGGATCCGGGAACGGTCGAGTGCCACGTGTCTGCGCTTCGGTTCCTATTTATACGCACACTCCATCGTCATGAGTTCCGTCAGTTCCTGCCCTATCCCAAGGTTCGCCGGAAGCTACCCAAGATCCTGAGCCTGGAGGAAGTGGCACGTCTGATCGATGCCAGCAGCGGCCTGTTCGAGCGCACGCTGCTGATGGTTCTGTATGGCACGGGCATGCGCCGCGCCGAGATCGCACGGCTGAAGATCGTTGACATCGACAGCCAGCGCATGGTCCTTCACGTGGTGAACGGCAAGGGAGGCAAGGATCGCGACTTGCCGCTGAGTCCGAAGTTGCTTCAGACGCTCCGGGCCTACTGGCGGTGGCTCCAGCCGCAGACATACCTTTTTCCCTCGCGAACGAATCGCGAAGCAGAGCAACCGATCACCGACAAGACCGTGTGGCGCGCCTGCAGCGAAGCGGCCAGCAGATCCGGCATTCGCAAGAGAGTAACACCCCATTTGCTTCGCCACAGCTGGGCAACCCACCTGCTGGAAGCCGGAACCGACCTGCGCACCATCCAGCTTCTACTCGGTCATGAGGATCTGGAAGTGACGGCGCGGTATCTGCACCTTTCCGCGCAACGCCTGCAGAAGGTCGTTAACCCGATCGAGGAACTGAAGCTCTCCAACGTCGACCAGAGCCGCCGGTCTTATCATCGTCCGCGTCGCTCATGACGCGGCCGGCCATCGAAGTGGCCGACATCGTCCGCGCAAAGGGCAGGCAGTATCTCGAACAGTTTAGCGTCAGCTATCAGCAGCTGAAGGCATACCGGGCCGTGGAGCGCTGCCGCACCGCTGCTCTTGGCGGACATAAGGACAAGTGTGTCAACTGCGCGTACGAAGCACCACACTCTTATAATTCGTGCCGCTCACGATGCTGTCCCAAGTGCCAGGCGCAGGAACGCCGGCGATGGCTCGAAGCACAGCAGCGGGATTTACTCAACACCAACTACTTCCACGTCGTGTTCACTGTGGCGCACGAACTGAACCCGCTGGCACTGACTTCTCCAAGGCCATTTCTCGACTTGCTCTTCGACGCCAGTTCCCAGGCCCTGCTCGAAGTCGCTCGAGATCCTAAATGGCTAGGCGCGGAGATTGGATTTCTTTCCATCCTGCACACCTGGAGTCAGACTCTGCTGGGCCATTACCACGTGCATTGCGTGGTCCCCGGCGGGGGACTGTCTCCGAATCATCAGCGATGGATTTCGACCAACCACCCACGGTTCCTGCTGCCCATTGCGGTACTCCACGACGTCTTCCGCGACAAGTTCCTCGCTGGACTTCGTCATCTCTACCGCAAGAACCAGCTCGATTGTCGCGGAGCCGCCACGGATTTCTGTGATCCCGCGTGGTTTGAACAACTGATCGCGAGGCTGGGCAAGAAGGACTGGTACGTTTATGCCAAGCCGCCCTTCGGCGGTCCGGATCGAGTCCTCGCTTATCTCGGCCGTTACACCCACCGCATGGCCATATCCAACCACCGACTCGTCTCCTTCGACGGCGAAGAAGTCCGCTTCCGCTGGCGCGATCATCGACACGGCGGAATCCAGCGTGTCATGCCCCTCGGTGCCGTCGAGTTCCTGCGACGCTTCTTCCTGCATGTCCTGCCCAGGAGCTTCGTGCGCATCCGCCACTACGGCCTGCTGTCGAACCGTTTCCGAAAACAGCTGCTGCCCCTGGCGCGTAAACTGCTCGCTGCGCAAGGCCGCGAGCCATTGCCTCTGCCGCCGCCCCCCAACTGCGATCTCTGGCACTGTCCCCGTTGCGGCGCACCCATGCGCGTCACTGAACGCTTCACCGCCGCAGAACTCTATTTTGCAGGTTTCCATCCTTCATGACCGCCGCTGCCAACCCGCTCTCCAGGCTTGCTCCATGCATGCGTTTGCAGTCGTGTGTTCACTTGCTCCATCAACCCTTCGAAGCCACCCTAACCGGCTCGCCGAAACACCCGATCGAAACCAGTTCATGCAACTACTCAACAGTTCCGAACACCCGCGGCGACAATGACGGACTAAAAGACTATTTGCTAAACCAGGAAATGGCATTCAATATCCATAATCCCAGTCTCGATCACCGCGCCCGCTAAGTACACCTGCGGCTTCCTTCTCGTGCCCAAATCGAAAGCGCATCGCGGAGTAAATCGCGCCTCACAATCAGAACTTCTCCGCGACGCGCTTCCGATCTTGGATAGCTACAAACCGACCGGAACGCGCTTTCTCTCGATGATCGCTAGGGTCTCCGAATAGAAAATCACAGTCAGTCCTGTGCGGAGTCAGGGGTTGTTCGATCGCAAGTATAGAAATGACCATTCAATTTCACACAGCTTCGGTAGACTTCGGGATGATCTGCCGAACATCGGGATTCCGGACCAAGGGCAGAATCTGGAGGCAAAAGAATGTTTCACATAATCTGGTATTTGATTATCGGGCTACTTGCAGGGCTGATCTCGAAATCGGTGATGCACGTGCACATTACCCTCTTCTGGACACTCGTGCTCGGCGTCATCGGATCGTTCCTCGGCGGCGGCGTTACTCACATGATTTTTCGCCCGAAGAACGAACGATATCATCCTGCTGGCCTGATTTTCTCTACCCTGGGCGCCATCCTCGTTCTCTTCATTTGCCATAAGCTGAACATCCATTTCCCCGCGCTCTGACCTCGCGTCTCCATGAGAGGGGCACATCTCTGGCTGCTTTTCGACGGCACCAAGTTGCAAGGTGAGGATGTCAGGCAGATACGCGGAAATATGATCGAGTCCGGCTGGAACAGTGACCCGAAAGTGCTTTGGCGCATGCAGCTGTACAAGTCGTATGAATTGCGCCATGAAGTACCGGGTCGAAAACTAGATTTGCTTGAGTCCGCTGATGACCTATGGCCGTCTAAGGTTCCGTTATGCGCTGGAGCCTGCTAAGGAATAGGATGTTGTTGTCTTCCGCCCCGCTGACTCTCAGGGGTGGGGGCATAAAGGTGTCGATCTTCCTCCACGGGTCGCAGCTCATTCGGCGTGGTCGGACCGATCAAGGACGTAGCGGAGGAGCACGCAGCATAGCAAAGGAAAGCAAGTTGATTCCGACATTGGAATGCATCCTAGACCGTGGCTTGGCAGAGCAGATTATTGAGCGGTCCGTGGAGGTCATCACTCAAGACGGAGTTCTGTTCCGTCAAGGGGAGTCGGAGATTTCCTGTACTTCGTGAAATCGGGTGAGGTCACTCTATCAATGGAGGCCGGAGACATGGAAGTCAGGATGCGAGCGCGTAAAGGTTCGCTTCTTGGCCTTCCCGCAATGATCGGCAGACAGCCATACTCGATGACGGCTAAGCCATGTTGGGATGCAGAGATTTTCACGCTTAGCGCCGACGCATTTAACGACCTGATGAAGACGGAGCCGCGAATGCAGGAAGCAGTGTTGCGAATCCTAACGGGAGAAGTCAGATCAGCGCGTCAAGCGTATTCGGATTTGGCGTCGGGGCAGTAGTGAGGAAAGAACGGCGCCGTTAGTAAGAGCCCACAATCTTAGGTATGCCCTCGGTGCCACAGCTACAAACGAGATATGACCAGTGTTGGTCTCGCGGAGGTGGGTCGTGAAGTCTATGGTGCGCCATAAGAGCCGATACGCCGTTCTTGCGGCGGAGGGAAATCTGCACAAATTGCTCCGATACGGCCTCTGGCTCCTCGCGTTCCTGGTGCTCGCCGGGTCGTATGCGTATGGCGACGCAAACGCATACGACGAGGTCAACACGGGCTCTGCATTTCTTACCATCTGCAACAAGGGGAGTGAGCAAGTCAATGTGGCCGTCGCGATCAGGGACTCTCTTTGGCCTGTGATTAACTCCTGGGAGGTCAGCGGGTGGAAGAGCATCGTTCCTGGACATTGCGAACGCGTCTATCGCGAACTCGGCGACCCCGCTTATATTGGATTTGCTTTTTTTGATTCGCAGAATCATTTTACCGGGGCGGGCCATATCGAGCAGGCGCCCGATTTTGGCTGGAATGGCTTTACAAGGGTATTGACCAGGTCGGACAAGCGGCTTTGCGTCCTAGGCAGTCAAGGGATGGCCTACAAGATCCGCAACGATCCGACTCCGGCGGTCGACTGCGCGTCCTTTCATTCCGGCGGGAACGATCCGGGAGGATATGTTCCGCTTGCGTCAGCGCTTTATTTCGTTCCTAAGGTTTCCGAATGCAGCAGCGTGCGCTTTATCGGGCAAGATCCTTGCGGCGGCGGGGACTACTACCTGAACGTCAAACCAACGGCCAGCGACAGGGAGTTGCACGCGTCGGCCGGAAGCAAGAGTGGCAACGACCAGTCCGCCGACAGCGGCATTGGTTACGGCGATTTTCTGAAGGCCCTCGCTAAAGCCCAGGAGGAGGAACGCAAAAAGCCGCCGGTTGTGTCGATGCAGACACAAATGGTCGAGCGCGACCAGGAGGTCAATCGCAAGAGATGGGCCGGCTCGCACCAATCTCCCACCTCCTACGATCCGCAGTGGATGGGGCAGGACCTCGTGGTCACTGGCACAGTGTCGCGCGTGGAGGTTGATCCTGACCCTACTCGTTTCCCGCATTGGATGACGATCTATTTCAAGGAGTCCCCTGACGCCACCTTCGTCGTCTGCTCCCCCTATCCTGACATGTTCCAGGAGCGGGTCGGCCTGGATCTCTCCGCCCTGGTCGGCAAGACGCTGGAAGCGGCCGGGCAGGTCGAGTCGCCCTACTGCGGACACAAAGTGCCCAAGGGCAGCATTCGGGTAGTCGAGTCGAAGCAGTGGCAAATACACTGAAGGCAGGGGCGTGCGCCGCTTCGGGCGTGAGTTGTAGAGCATCATTCGACAAGAAACGCAGGAGGTACGTCATCGGAAACGGCTATAGCGGGCGGTTGACCGCCTATCCAGAGATTCCGCCGAGAAAACCGGTCTGCAACAAGCCTGAGATGCCAGCATGCGCCGTACGGCAAGTGCACAACGCTCATAGTCGCGCTCCCACAGTCCAGATCATGACGTGCGTTGATTTCGCACTTTCGACGATATTCTGGCGGACGAGCATTGAGAGCCAGCTCCTTCGGCAAGTAGTTAGTTGCACTCGATATGGGTGGAGCCGCCGCCGTGCGTGGGCATGCTGGCGTCCAGGCCATTCGGAGTCATGGAGCCGATCGCGTCCGGAACTTGGTGGCAAACAACCCGTTGCTTCGCCTCGTGCACGATGTCGCCATACGACTTAGTCGGACTGTCCGACGTCCCTTGGTTGATCGACTTCAACCCAGGCTCGCCGTTGGCCTCCGCCTTCGCTTGGCCTTCGGCTAAGCTCCGGAACAGAGCCAGGCCGAAGCCGCCTCGATTCCAGGTTCCCGGCCCAGTCGGCAACTCCCGATCTAGAGGAACGGTGCGGCCGACCCACGCCTGCGTCTGCGCCAACGCTTTGTAAGATTCTGCCTTGGTCATCACAACTGTTCCCGACGGCCGTTTGGGCTGGAAGTTAATAGCCGCAGGCCGAAAGCTCTTCGGCAAGGCAATGCCGTTAACCACTAACGTGACGTACATCACTTCCTCCACTTCCAGCCGTCTCACCTTTGGATTTTTCTCCACCGCTTCTAAGTCGGCCACGCGCGCCAGCGAAAGGTTTAATTCAAATTGTCCCATGCCGCTCATGGTCTCGCCCGCCTGCTTCGAAGCGAAGAACCGCTTGACTTGCGCGAGTTGCTCCGGTTGGATGGCCGCCTCCACGCTATCAATGAGAAGGTTCACATACTCGATTTGATCGTCGCTTGCCAATTTGTCAAAGCGCCAGATTTCTCTGGCTTGGACTATTGAGGCTGGAACCAGAATCAACGCCAGCAAGAGAAAATTCCGTAGCAAGTTCATCTTGGTCCCCCTTGTACCCTTGGAACGCGCGGCGATAAGCCCTGCGGAAGTCTGGCACATTGCGTTTCATGCGATTGAATCGCGAGCGCGACGTGAGAGCGGGACAGACTATTTAAGAATCGCGCCTTCGCGCGGGGCGGTTCCGACGACAGGCAATCACGCGGGTTCGGAGCAGGCGACGATCGGCCTGAAGGGCGGTAGGCTTCTCCCTTTGAGAGCACCGCCCAGACGATGCGCGCCATCTTGTTGGCCAATGCAACCGCCGCCACCTGAATGCGCTTGCGGGAGGTGAGTTGCGCCAGCCACGTGTTGAGGCAGTTCGATTGTTTCATCCTCTGTTGCAGGACGGCATGAGCACCCTGGACGAAGAGCTTGCGCAGATATCTGTTTCCGCGCCTCTTGGTATCAGTCAGTGTTTGCTTGCCGCCGGTGGAGTGTTCTCCAGGCACCACGCCCAACCAGGCAGCAAACCCTCGGCCCTTCTTGAAGGCCGATCCGTTGCCGATGGCGGCGATCGTGGCCGTGGCTATCATCGGTCCGATTCCCGGCACCGCAACCATCCGTCGGCAGTCCTCGAGTTCGTCGGCGATCCGCAGAATCAGCTTGTCACACTCGTCGACCTGCCTCTGCAGGTATTGCATCTCCTGTCGCAGTTCGGTCAGCAAGACACGCAATGCGCCTGAAAGCTTGTTGTCGGCATCTTCCAGGATCCCGGGCAGAGACTCTTCGATATGACGACGTCCCTTGCGAATCGTGATGCCTCGCTCCAGCAGCAATCCACGAATCTGGTTGATCACCGCGGTACGACCCGATACCCAGCGCTCACGCACCCGGTGAAGGGACTGCAGATCCAGTTGATCATCCGTCTTGATCGGCACGAAGCGCATCCTCGCACGACCGACCGCTTCTGCAATGGCCTCCGCATCGATGTAGTCGTTCTTGTTGGTCTTCACGTAAGGCTTTACATACTTGGCCGGCATCAGCCTCGCATCATGTCCCTGTTCGCGCAGGGCACGAGCCAGAAAGTGCGCTCCTCCGCAGGCTTCCATGCCGATCAATGTCACTCGCAGGTTCGCGGTGAATCGCAGCAGCTGATCGCGCGAGCACTTCTTGCGCACCACGACCTCGCCCCGCGCGTTAAGACCAACCAGGTGGAAGACTGTCTTGCCAAGATCAATGCCGATCGTGTGGATTTCCATGGGACGCCTCCTGATCTCCCCTTATACCTCCGTGGAGGTTAAGGCGGCGGACCATGCCAGTAGTAACCCAATTTTGGTGCAAAAGCTTGTTCGAGAATTCTAGGCGGCAATCCGCGATTGAGAAAAGTAATGCAACCGTGCGGTTGAGACGGAACCTCTGTGACGGTATCGCAGCGATTATCGCTCCCAGTACGTGATGGTACGGGAGTCCGTCTCGTAGAGCGAAGGGTCCGGGTGATCAGGCGACACAATCCAAACTTCGCGTCTTATCCAGTTCTGGTGGTCGTCAAAAACGTATTCGTAGTAGGCAGCGTAGACGATTTTGCCCTCAGAGTCGGTCCATTCGGCGCTCTTGGGGTCTCGTTGGGTTTCATCCACAAATTCGTAGTGCACATGCGAAGTGACACAGGCACCGCCTTTCTTACAAGATGTCCTGACGGCATTCGCGTGATCCTTGAAGTGGGTGGAGATGCCGCCCCATTGCTCCGGCTGGGCATTCGCCGACCAGAAGGAGACCACTTTCCCATTTATGGTTGAGCTCTGAAGCTGAAGGCGACCATCATCATCCCACCTTTGAAAGAGGTGAGTGCCTTCCTGGTTGTTGATGCGCTCGTAGAAGATGCTTCCTTTCTCATACCCCCAGGTGGCCTCTTCGAGTACTTGGCCATCATCGCCTTTTCTTATTAGTCGCTCCGCCAGAACTGTGCCATTTGCATCGAGGGCGGCCCAATCTGTCAGGAGGCCATGATCGGAGTAAGTCCGGACACCGCCTACCCGAAATTTGCCGTGCGCCGTGAAAGGCGCTGGACCACAGTGGGTGCAAATCCCACCCGGGAACTGGATCGCTCCACCCGGTAGCAATCGAAGCGGCAGAGGAGGCAACGAATCTGCCGGAGCCTTCGGTGTAGAGAGTTGCATAGGCAACTTGGCGATCATGCAGGCCGTAATGTAAGTGAACGCTGAGCAGGCCCCGAAACCGGGGATGCAGGAGCCGACCCGCCAGTAATCGAGGGAAGGCCGACGTTGATGTGAGAACACGAGCGAATCAGTCGCATCAGTCCTGCCGGGGTAGTGGCGACGGCATGTATGAAAACGTGGACCAGACGCAACACGGGAAGCCCCAGCGGTGATTCGCAGTTGGAATCAACTGGCAACTCGCGAGAGCCAGGCCGGGCCGTTTGGGGTGGCGGAGAGGCGCGTAGTACCGAGGAAGCCGGGTAATTCCGGTGGAGGGAAGGGGCCTCAGTTGGAAGTGAACGCAACAAGCGACGAAGAAAGGGAGATTGGCGATGAGCCTAAGAACCCTGGAACTTGGTCAGAAGTTGCAGACGGCGTTACACGCGAAAGCGTGATGCTTCCTCCGAGAGCCGTGTGCGGGAAATCCGCATGCACGGTTCGATAAGCGGGGTGTGGAAACGGGGTATGGCGCAGCTATTGAGACACCGGCAGACGAAAGGGCCGGAAACAGCTAGGCTGCACCTAAATCACCGCGCCACACCTCGACTTTACCGATACGTAACTGCCGGACTGTGTCGGCCCGAAGGGACCGAACAAGACCACACTAGATTGGCCGGATGCAACATCGGTATGGATTCGTTGTGTGATCTGACCGTCATCGCCATCGATGTTCTGGATTACTTCACCGAAGAATTTGCCGTTGGGCAGGATTTCGCCAGCCTTGGTCATATTTCCGTTGTGGTCAAATTCAAGGTCGCGAATTCCGGCTGAGGAGATAATCCCCGGTCCTTCAGGCTGTTCAAATTCGATGCCGTAGTTCTGGACATCGGTAATCGCGCTCTCGACGGGGCCTTGAAAGCCGTAGTTCTGAGCCTCAGTGTGTTTCTGGGTCTGCGTCCCAGCACAGCATAGAGAAAAAGCACACAGAGTGGTGATGACAGGACCCAAAGGCCGCATGTGATCTTCTCCTCAAAGTGACGCTTCTATGAGTATTGGACGCCAAGGAGCCATATTCGGCGAGCAAGTTCTCCGCAATGGCCCGGAGTCTAGATCAGCGAGCACTCATTCGGGTGTATCACCGTCCAACCTTCCCTTACAAAGTTTGGTGCAAAACCGGGTTGGGGAAGGATCGTCCACCACACGCTCCGAACCCAAAAGATCCGCCCGCGGGATAGAATCGAGCAAATCGATTAGGTAAATCCTGATGAAGCTTATCCCGATTCTTTGCGCCATCGTGCTGATCGTCGCCTACGCTGACGGTAGTAATGCTCAACAAACAGGACCTTCGTTTACCAAGTCGACTTCAGACGTTGCTGACTCGACTCAGGCCATTCCGGATGCGGCCACTGAGGCTCAGATTCGCGAGTACCTTCGGGTCAGCGGAGAGGTGCAAAAGTTTCGTGACAGCTGGATCGCGGCTGTTGACAAGAATCGTTCGATTGGAGCCCCGTATTGGCCTGAATCATTCTGGCAAGCTGTCAAAGACGAGATGCAAAAGACAGATTTGGTTCCAATGTACGTCACGTTGTTTCAACATGGAATCTCACGAAACCTTATGCAACAAGTTCTTGACGCTTACCGCGTGCGGGGGGCGGACCATTTCCAGGGGTCCGAAGAATGTTTCAAGCTGGGAACCGCAGCGGCCGCGGCGCCTGCGGCTTCGTTCTTGTGGTCAATCCGGAATGTACTCCTGAGTAACGGAAGGGTTGGCGGTCACACGCCCGGGGCTCACCCTAACGCTTTCAGCTGCGAACTTCGCAGCCTCTGTTTGTGGTTCCAGCACGTAGACATGGTCGTTGTACGACAGCCCGTACTTAGAGCCCTCCTTCACGCACGGCCTCACGCAGGCGGGATCGGGAGTCATATGTGACGTTCGTTGGACAGTGGGTACCGCAATGAGTGATCGGTGACAAACCCATTCCACGCGCTTTGAGACTGCGGCGTGGCGATCAAACATGCCGTAAGAAGCAGAAGGATTAAGGGAAGGTTTTCATCCTCAAATCTCCTCGACGCAGCGATCATTTCGCCGAAGAGAATCACGATTCCACATTAGGGCGCCTGCTACAAGGTGATGCCTTGCGGTCCGAAATGTGATTGCTGGCTCGTTGCATGACGATTGTCGCTCAGCATTGAAGGACCGTTTTCGTTGCCCGCCTCTCGACAACAACGCTAGATCGGACTTGTCTTGAGGAAAGTAGAAGAAGCGGAGCTCACCTGGAGCCGCCTGGCGAAGAGTTGCCAAATAACCTCGAAACTTAGGTGTGTCTCAGCGTGAGCCATAGTCAGCCCACCGATCAGCAAACCAAACCAGATTTACTCCAAGCTGGTTTGGCGATTGCGGAGTCAATATTGCGGAGTCAATTTCGATGAAATGAACTGCTAAACTCACCGAAATTGGTGTCCGATATAGTGTCCCTTTGATTTCTTATTAGGTGCGCTTCAATGCAAGTGAGTGCAGCCCGTTACTTTGCCGAACCCATTGTAGAAGATATTCTTACAGCTCGAATGCCAGTTGGTGCGACGCCGTGCAAAAGAGGTGAAATCACATTTCGAGTCAGGTGCATTCAACCGGGCTCTGCCACCTCTCCGCATTGTTCAGGACACGTCTCGAGGGAGGCGCTGGGGCCCGGCGGCCGGCGATCCATGGCGAGAAGCGGCGGCAATCGCGTACCCTTGGCAGCCGGATTTCGCAAACTGGGACATTTCCCAGGAGCTAAACGCGGCTGCGATGCGATTGCGCATCTTAAGTTTACCGGTGTCGATGCCACGGTGGCAATTCCGCACGCGCTGAGTCCGAATCCACGGCAAGTGGCAGGTGCCGACGGTGGCGTTTCCCTGGTGTCGGGCAGGGACGCAGTGCGTGCGCTGTAATGATGGTATTGGTTGACGCGGTTCTCAGCCATCGGTCGCCGCGAGATGTTACTTTACTCTCTGGCCTCGTTTGACCCGGCGGGATGGCTCGAAAAGCTACGGAAAGAACGGCCTGCGGGAATTCATATTGCACGTCTTGCGCGGTGTTTGCAGGGGAGCTGAAACTCAGATGATGGAGTTCCACATCTCGCGAAAGGCCCGGGAACGCTACAGGTTCGCGGAGTCGCTTTTCTCCTACAATGGCAACGTAGTATTCGCCAACGTGGCGGCCTGCCGTGCGTTCGCTCACCAGATGAACCTGGTGCGCCAGGCGGACAAGAATCCCGACCTGGCCGTGCACGCCGGGCAGTTGTTTGCGATGGGGCTGATCGACGAGGCGAGCCACGTGCTGATGGCGCGCTACCGCGAGCAATTTGACCCCGAGGTGATGACCTCAGCGTTGGAGTGGTTTGCGGGCCGCGTGGGAACACCTGAACTCGACACCTTGTTGCTCACCTTTGTGGAGCATTTCCCCGGTCAGAGCGTGATGCGCGGCGAGGAGACTCCGCGTCAATGGCTGAACGGCAAGACCGGCAGCACAACGCATCGCGAAGCAGCGCTCGAGGAGTTGCTGCTCCTTTGGTCGGCCAACCGCAACGAAGCCTTCAAAAAGTTTGAAGAACTGTTCGAAGACAAGCCGCTGGCGGAAAAGACCGTCTACAGGCAGGTGACGCAGGAACTTCCGCAGTATTTCGCCACGCGTCCGCTGATCCCTGTCGAAGGAGCGACGGCGATCAGCCTCTACGAACTGCTGCGTGCGCCGGTGAGCGGTGCGCCCTCTTCGCTCAGCGATCAACTGGCGTTGATCCGCAAGCTGTGGCGGCCGTTGCTGGGCGACACGATGGACCGGCTGCTGATGATGGGGGGAGAGGTTCTGCATGAAGAGGAACTCGCCATCTGGATGCAGTTCAACCCGGACGCAGTCCGCGCCCGCTCCGCAGCCGAAGAAGCCGCACGCCGTCGCCGCGAGCAGGGAACGCAACAGTGGCCGTTGATTGTGAGCGAGTCGCAGGTTCCGGTCTTTGGCGATCCTGCGCATGAATACGAAAAGTTCAGCCCCGACACGGCGTGGATGCCCAACACCGTGCTGATCGCCAAAAGCACCTACGTGTGGCTGGCGCAACTCAGCAAGCAGTATGGACGCCACATACACCGGCTCGATCAGATCCCAGAAGAAGAACTGGCGACGCTGGCCCATCGCGGCATCAATTCGTTGTGGCTGATCGGCGTTTGGGAACGCAGCCGCGCATCGAAAACCATCAAACAGCTCTGCGGCAACCAGGACGCGGTGGCTTCGGCCTACTCACTCTTCGACTACAAGATTGCAGAAGACCTGGGCGGGGAACCGGCGTACATTACGCTGCGCGACCGCTGCTATCACAAGGGGATTCGTCTCGCCAGCGACATGGTGCCGAACCATATGGGCATCGATTCGCCGTGGGTGATCGAGCATCCCGAATGGTTCATCGCGCGCAACGAGTCGCCCTACCCGGCATACAGCTTCAACGGCCCCGACCTGTCGCACGACAGCCGCGTCGAAATCAAGATCGAAGACCACTACTTCGAGCAGACAGACGCGGCCGTGGTCTTTCGTCGGCGCGACAAGTGGACTAACGAAACCCGCTTCATTTATCACGGCAACGACGGCACCAGCTTTCCCTGGAACGACACTGCGCAACTCGACTACTTGAATGCCGCGGTCCGCGAACAGGTAATTCAAACTATCCTCTACGTGGCGCGGCTGTTTCCGGTGATCCGGTTTGACGCCGCCATGACGCTGGCCAAGCGGCATTTTCACCGGCTGTGGTTTCCTGGCCCCGGATCGAGTGGCGCCATTCCGTCGCGCGCCGAGTACAGCATGAGCCAGGCGGAATTCAACCGGCTCATGCCGCATGAATTCTGGCGCGAGGTTGTCGATCGCGTTGCCGCCGAAGTGCCCGGCACGCTGTTGCTGGCCGAGGCCTTCTGGCTCATGGAGGGCTACTTCGTTCGCACCCTGGGCATGCATCGGGTCTACAACAGCGCGTTCATGAACATGTTGCGCGACGAGAAGAATGCCGAATACCGCTCGGTCATTAAGAACACCTTGGAATTTGATCCGGATATTATGAAGCGTTACGTTAACTTCATGAGTAATCCCGATGAAAGAACGGCAATTGACCAGTTCGGAAAGGGTGATAAATGTTTCGGCGTTACGGCCCTGATGGCCACGCTGCCGGGGTTGCCGATGTTTGGGCACGGGCAGATCGAGGGATTCACTGAGAAATACGGAATGGAGTACCAGCGCCCGCGCTACGACGAGACGCCGGACCACTGGCTCGTGGAGCGCCACGAGCGTGAGATTGCTCCACTGCTAAAGCGCCGCTGGGTCTTCGCCGAGAGCCACAACTTCCTGCTCTACGACTTCTTTGAGGCATCCGGTTCTGTAGAAGAGAATGTTTTCGCCTATTCGAACCGCACCGGCGATGAGCGCGCGCTCATTGTCTACAACAATCGTTACGGCGAAGCGCATGGCACCATTCACAACTCCGCGGCCTACGCCGACAAGGGCAACGCGCAACTGCGCCAGCGCCGGATCGGCGATGGGCTTGGGTTTGCCGGTGATTCCGGCGCAATTCTCGCTTACCGCGACGTGCTTACAGGCCTCGAATACCTGCGCCGCAGCAATGAGTTCGCCGAGCGTGGCGTGACGTTCCACCTGCATGCTTACCAATGCCATGTTCTGATGGATTGGCACGAGAAGTGGGCCACGGCCGAGCATCCGTGGGATCGACTGTGCGATCAACTCAACGGCCGCGGCGTGCGCAGTCTTGAAGATGCGCTCATCGACATGGAATTGCAGCCGATGTACCAGGCGCTCCGCTCTCTACTCGATCAGGACACGATTCGCCTGTTGACGGATATGGCCGAACATCCACGCACTACCGCTGGAAACGGCAGCGTGAGCGCCGCCATTGATCGCAAAATAAACCGCAAGCGCAGCGAACTGTTTAATGTCGCGTGGAACCGCTGCGAGGCCTTCGTGCGGATCGCTCAGCAGGCTTGGCGCACACGTACCGGTGGGCAAGCAGAGATGACCATGCCGGGATTGCTCGGCCCCGCTTTCCGCGAACGGCTCGCCGCCGCGATGCGCATTCCGGTCGTGGAAGCTCTGTTCCCTCAGCCATGGACTGCGGCCGCGCGCCGCGTGCTGCCCAGCCCCAGTCCGCAGTTGACGGCGACAGCTATGTGGGCGCCCATCATTGCATGGTGCGCGCTGGAAACACTGGCTGAATCGATCGACGCTGAAAAGCCGGAACACATTGCACTCGAAGCATTCGACCGCCTGCGCCTCCGCCAGCCGCTGGGTGAATCTTTCAAGGCTCTCGGCTTTGAAGGTGAGGCGGGTTGGCGCGCGGCGGCACGAATCAAAGTCGTGCTTCTGGCCCAGGCAGAGATGGCGAGGGAAACACCGATTGAAAACGCAAAGTTGTCTGCGACTCCAGCGAAAACAGATCTAAAACCAACCGCCGAGTCGACGGTTGTACCGGACGTAGATCGTCCGGCAAAGTCGGTTGCATCGGGAATTCCGGAGCCCATTGTGTGCGGAATTCCGCGCGAACTCTGGTCAGATCCGGATGTGCGCTGGCTGACGGGAGTGCACGACGCTGGAGAGAGCACCTACGTTGTTTGCGAACCATACGAGGAACTTTTGTGGTGGCTGCAAATGCCGGAGTTGCTGAGCATCGCGGGACAAATCACTCCAAGAAAGTCAGAAGTCCGGGCACTCAGCGCGAGGGTCCATGGATCGTCGGCCGCAGCGGAAAAGGCAGGCTACCGTTTGCAGACGATGCTGGGTGTCGCAACGAAGGACGCCGGCGTAGCGACGAATCCGATCGTCAGTGAAGCGGAAGCCAGCGGGGAAGTGGCGAAGGCCGAGGACTCGCGACAGGAACATTCGCACGCTGACCCGCTGAAAAATGCAGAAGAACTACCGGCAAAGCCAAATAAGTAAAACGCATAAATAGTAGTAGTTTGTAGGGGATCAAAATAGGCACAATTGCACCCGTTCATTGCAAGGTGGCTAGGTTTTACGGCAACTCGGAATTCCCGGCACTGCCCTGTCACGGCATTCTCAGGAAGTTTCGGGAATTGACGGGCACGGAAAGGAAAGTAAGGGTAATGGTAGGAAGTCGATATTGCGGGGGCGTAGTTCAGCTGGTTAGAACGCCTGCCTGTCACGCAGGAGGCCGCGGGTTCGAGTTTCGGCGCTCTCGCCAAGAAGTTTAGAGCAAGAAGTTAAGAGTCAGAGTCCAAAACCCCGTCATTGACGAGCACGTAGTCGATGAGTGCTTCGGCGATTTCGGCACCTCATCGAGATTCCGTCGTCGTCCAGGACACGTCGCCCGGATGGAAGGCCGTTAACCGTTCCATACCTGAGTCATTGAATCTCTCCACCGGCCGGATCACACTGTCTTAATTGGAAACGATCTACAAACTTGCGTCCGATCCCCTCTCGACAAATCCGTGCGATTGATCGCTGAGTTCAATCTTCAGAAACTCATCTTCGCGCTGAATCGTCACATCGCGGAAATCACCGATGAGAGGCTGGTGTCGCAACTCCTGGGCTGAAAACGTCGTCAGCAGCCCCACCACCTTCATGCCCGCACTCAGTCCCGCATCAATACCAGGGCGTGTGTCTTCAAACACGAGGCAATCTTCCGGCGCTACGCCCAACTTTTCTGCCGCGCGAAGAAAGCCTTCCGGGTCTGGTTTACCGTTGCGGATCTCATCGACAGGAACGATCACCTCAGGCAGCGGCAAGCCTGCGGCGATTATGCGGATCTCAGCCAACTTCCTCCAGGCGGAGGTCACGATCGCCCAAGGGTGATTCTGTTTCTGAATCGTATGCAAGACTTCTGCGGCTCCCGGCACCGCCAGTATTCCTTCCGTCTGCGTCTCTTCGAAACGCGAAAGCTCGTCCAGTTCCTCCGAATGATCTTGCCCGGGCAGGAAGTGCTCAAGAGTAGCGATCGTCGGACGCCCGTGCGAGAAGGACAACACATCTTCAAAAGCGATGTTGTGCCGTACCGCCCACCATCTCCATGCGAGCTCCACGACCTTCGTCGAGTCGACGAGCGTTCCATCCATATCGAACAGGACGGCTCTGCATCTCATGCTGACGAGGTCACTCATGATGTCTATACCCAACCACTGCGCCGCTTTGGAAGTCCGAATCCTGATTCCTGATCGTCACTAGGGCCGTAACCCCAGCGGAAGCGGATACGGCTGCAGCCAGCAGAGCGATCAGGCGAAACGCATCAACAAATGCGCGATCGATTGCCACCCTACCGTTCGGGTCGTCCGTTCGGATTGCGCCGAGTAGCGTTTCCTGTTCTTGAAGTTGTTGGACTACGCGTGGTGAGACACCTGCAGCCTTCATCTGATTGGGCAGCGCAATGCGGAAGCATGCAAAAAAGATTGGTGCGCTTACGGCGATGGCCAATAGCGCAGCTGTCTGCGATACGGCATTGTTGATTCCTGATGCGGCGCCAGCACGATTCTGGGTCGCTGAACTCATGACAAGAGTCGTTAAAGGTGCCACGCTGATGGTCATCCCGAATCCCAACATGAGTACTGCCGGGAAGTATGTAATCCAATACGATCCTCCAACTCCCGGAAGGGCGAAAAGAACAAGGCCGCCTGCCGCGACAAGAGGGCCGATGATGAGGGGCTTTCGCGGTCCGTATCGCTCGACAAGACCACCAGCCCAACGGGAGAGCAGGAACATCAACAGAACCATCGGCAAGGTTGCAGCGCCAGCCCGAGTTGGGGAATAGTGCTGAGCCTGAATGAGGTTTAGAGGAAGATAGAACAGCGTTGCAGAAAGGGCACCATAGAGAAACAACGTCAGGAGATTGGCCCCAGCGAAATTCCGGTTTTGGAAAAGTTCCATGGGCACGAGGGGCGAGCGCGTCCGCCTCTCGACCAATACAAATAGCACCAGCAAAAGCATGCCGATCGCTCCACAAAGCTGAGATTGGGTCTTGTGACTCGACCACTCCAATAGCCCAAAGGTGACGCAGCTCAGGCCAGCAGTTACGAGCAACGCTCCCGGCAAGTCGAGTCGCCTTCCTTCGACTCTCGTCTCTCGATTTCGAGTCTTCGTCAGGATGATCCAAGTCGTTACCAGCGCAATCGGAGCATTCAGGAAAAAGACGGCTCTCCACGAGCCGTGTTGCACCATCCAGCCGCCCAATACAGGGCCAAACGCGGTCATGATCGCTGCGAACCCGGACCAGGTTCCGATGGCTCGACCCCGCTCTGTTCCTTGGAAATAGGCGCTCAGCAGGGCCAGACTGTTCGGAACAAGCAGTGCACCACCGATACCCTGAAGACATCGGCCAATGAGAAGCTGCTCAATTCCCGGCGCTAAACCACACCAGATCGAGGCAATGGTAAACAATACGACGCCACAAACGAACGTTCGTCTCAGTCCGAATCGATCACCCAGCGATCCACCGATCAGCAATAGCGAAGATATGAAAAGCGCGTAGGCTTCTACTACCCATTGCGCCTGTGCGCCTGTTGCTCCCAGCGAACTCTGCAGGTTCGGTAGAGCCACGTTCACGACGGTGCCGTCGATGAATTCCATGCTCGATCCCAGAATTGTTGCCGCAAGCACCCAGTATTTTGAAGATTCGCGTGGCCCCGAAGCGACTGCTACGGATGTGTCGACCTCTTTGCACGGCATGGGGCCACAGTTCACAGATCACCCTCCAGAAGGATAGGTCCTAAAAACCTCATGGATAAACTGTACCGCCATCGACTCTCACCTACGGCGGACGCCACTCTCTTCACGCGGTTCGCTCTCACGCCGCCGAACGCGAAAACTCCTGGGCGGCCCAGAACGTACGAATTAACGAGTGAAGATCTTTCGCACGGAATCAGCAGCGAAATCTCTATATCCCACCTGTTCCTCCTGGGTGAATGCCGAGCCTGAAAGCAAAACGGGACTCGTCCCAGAAGGCGGAAAAGCTCCTGCGACGAATCCCATCCTCAGACTGCGAATTTGTGTCTTGTAGTTAGACTTGAGCGGTACCACCGTCTACGAAGAGTTCGACGCCGTTGACGAAGCTGGAATCGCAGGAGGCGAGGAAGAGGGCGACGGTCGCGATCTCCTCCGGGCGCCCCATCTCGCCGCGTGGGATCTGGGATTTGAAGAACTCTTTGGCCTCTTCTCCCAGGGGATCGAGGATCGGCGTGTCGATGGTGCCGGGACTGAGGATGTTCACGCGGATTCTGCGCTCCTTGAGCTCTAAGAGCCAGGTGCGAGCGAACGAGCGAACCGCAGCCTTGCTGGCGCTGTAGACGCCGAGCGCCGGAAAACCCTTGATGCTGGCGATGGAGCCATTGAGAAAGATAGAGCCGTTGTCGTTGAAGAGCGGGAGGGCCTTCTGCACGGTGAACAGCGTGCCGCGGACGTTGAGATCGAAGGTCTTGTCGAAATGTTCCTCAGTGACCTCATCAAGCTTTGCGAGCTCACCGAATCCGGCGCTGGCGAAGAGGATGTCGATCTTGCCTTTTTCGTGCTTGACCGTCTCATAGAGGCGATCGAGGTCCGCAAGGCTTGAGGCATCGCCTTGCACGCCCGTGACGTTTTTGCCGATGAGTTTTACGGCCTCATCAAGCTTGTCCTGGCGGCGTCCTGTGATGAAAACGTACGCTCCTTCTTCGACGAACAGTTTGGCTGTCGCGAGTGCCATGCCGGAGGTGGCGGCTGTGATGACTGCTACTTGGCCGTTGAGCTTGCCCATATCTTTACCCCTTTTCTGTGTGGCCTCACGGAATTTTTTGGGGCCGTTGCGTGTGCTGCCCTCTCGCATCGTTCTGACGAGTAGATGGAACCGGGCTCATGAAAGATTCTATAGTTCAGAATTTACGAACTATTGAACCTTTAGTCCGAAACACCTACTCTTATGAATGTGCGTCCCTTATTCCATCCATCGCTTGAGGACATAACAGTTGAGGGGATTCTCCATGCCTTATCCGACCCGGTACGGGTGGCGATCTACGCAGATATCGTGGCTCAGGAGTGTTCGCATAACTGCTCTATGTTTCTGACCGTGAGTGACAAGGCAATTCCGAAGTCCACCCTCTCGCAACACTTCAGGATCCTGAGAGAGGCGGGGCTGATCCGTGGCGAACGGCGCGGCGTGGAGATGCACAACACCTCGCGTTGCGCGGACATCGAGCAACGCTTCCCAGGGCTGCTCCGGGCAATCGTCAACGCGCATACCATCCAATCTAACGATGGAGATCAAGAAAAGAAGCGCATTGCGAAAAGATCCGCCCAGGCGGTTAGTCAAGAATAAGTAAGAAGCTGCGACCATCTGCTGAACTGACCACTCGCGAATTGAATTAGTAACGCGGCTTAGCGGAAGGGATCTCAAGAGCAGCACTGGATTCGTTACCTGTGGCGGGATGACTCGCCATAAGCGCGTTTATCAGGGACGGGAACCCTGTAAGAGAATATCGACAAATTTCCGCGCCTTTGCGGGCCAGTCGTCCGCGCTGCCGGCGATGGAGAGGCCGTAGATGGCACGCATCAAGTCTATGGGATCGACGTCCGGGCGCAGATCGCCGCTCGCGATAGCGTGACTGGCGAGCGCGTGGGCAGCTTCTTCCATGACCTGCGTGGTCTGCTGAAAGACGCGCGAAGGGCCGCCGGCCATTGCGTTTAATGCCGGCGCGATGATCTTTTTCGCGGCGATGTAGTCAATGAAGACCAATAACCATGCTCGCAGGGCCTCGATGGGGGGGAGTTCGGCGGACAATTTTCTTTGCGCCGCCGCCAGCTTCTCGACTTCAGTGATGTAGACCGCCGCCAGCAAGTCGTCGCGTGTCGCGAAGTGGCGGTAGAGCGTACCGGGTCCGATCTTCGCACGCCTCGCGATCTCGCCCATGCTGGCTTCGGCGCCGCGACGGGTGAAGACTTGCTTCGCGACTTCCAGGATGCGCTCGCGATTGCGCTGGGCGTCAGAGCGAGGCTTGCGGGCGGGTTTTGGGGTAGCTGATTTTTTCATGGAACTTTCTGAAACCGGATTGCCCCTCCGGTTATCTTATCAAATAGCGGAGACCCATTCCGTTTATTTCCGGGCCAAGGCCCGTGTCAAAGAGTTTGACAGGAGAGTGCGGTATGGCGACAAGGTTTGGAGCGAAGTCAACGACGGAAGATGTCCTTGCGGGAATCGAGCTGAAGGGTAAACGGATTCTGGTGACGGGCGTTTCGGCCGGTCTCGGCGTAGAAACGGCGCGTGCGCTGGTGGCGCATGGCGCGAGTGTTGTGGGGGCGGCGCGCGATCTGGAAAAGGCCAAGAGGGCCACATCGGAAGTCAGCAAGGCCGCGGCGAAGAGTAGGCGGGAGTTTCGAGTTGATCGAGCTCGATCTTGCGAGCTTGAAGAGTGTGCGCGCTGCTGCGGACAAGCTGGTTGCCGATGGCCGCTTGTTCGATGTGATCATCGCCAATGCCGGTGTCATGGCGACTCCGTTCGGGAAGACACAGGATGGTTTCGAGACGCAGTTCGGCACGAATCACCTCGGTCACTTCGTCTTAGTGAACCGCATTGCAAAACTGATCAAAGAAGGCGGACGCCTGGTCAACCTTGCTTCCTCGGGACATCGTTTCAGCAATGTCGACCTGAACGATCCGAACTTTGCGACCACGCAGTACGAACCCTTCCTGGCTTACGGGCGCTCGAAGACTGCGAATATTCTCTTTGCAGTTGAGTTCGACCGCCGGCATCGTGAGCGCGGTGTCCGCGCGGCGGCCGTACATCCAGGAGGCATACAGACCGAGCTTGCCCGCCACATGGACCCGGCGCAAATGGAACAGATGGTCAAACAGATCAATGAAGAGGCCGCAGCAGAGGGCAAAGAGCCGTTCCAGTTCAAGACCGTTTCCCTTGGAGCTGCCACCTCAGTGTGGGCAGCGGTCGTCGCGGCAGCCGAAGAGGTCGGAGGACGGTATTGCGAGAACTGCCACGTGAGTGACGTCGTCGCAGATGATGCAAGACTAGGCATGCTTGACGAAGGTGTGCGGTGCTATGCGCTCGACCCCGAGAACGCAAAGGCTCTCTGGAAGAAGAGCGAAGAGATGGTGGGCGAGATCTTCGCGTAGAAGTTGAGCAAGACATGCTGCAAGAATGCAGTGGCGCAGCATTAGGAGGAATGATGCCACAGGTTTGGCTCATCACAGGTAGTTCGCGTGGACTTGGAAGGGCATTTGCGGAGGCGGCGCTCGAATCCGGTTGCCAGGTAGCAACAACAGCTCGCAACACCGAAGATTTAGTGGAGTTGAAGGATAAATATGGCGATCTCGTGCTGCCGCTCTCTCTCGATGTCACCAGCGAAGCGCAGGCACGTGAGGCCGTGCAGGCCACGATTCGGACTTTCGGAAAACTCGATGTTCTGGTTAATAACGCTGGTTATGGAAATGTTGCTCCTATTGAGGACACCACGCTTGAGGACTTTCGTGCGCAAATTGAAACGAATCTCTTTGGGGTGATTATTCTCACCAAGGCCGTGCTGCCCTACTTCCGGGAGCGGGGTTCAGGCCACATCATCCAGGTGACTTCCATCGCAGGTCGCATCGGACCCATTGGCCGCGCACCGTATGCAGCCGCCAAATGGGGCGTGGAGGGTTTTTCCGAGACGCTGGCGAAAGAAGTAGGACCCCTCGGCGTCAAGGTCACCATCGTTGAACCAGGTGGTTTCCGGACGGACTTCGCAGGATCGTCAACGGAACTGCGGGAAGGACGTCCCGAATACGATGCGACGGTGGGTAAGACAGCGCGCTTCCAGCGCCACTACGACGGAAAGCAACCCGGCGACCCGGCCAGGGCTGCAGCGGCATTGTTGAAGCTTGCCTCGGTTGAGGAGCCACCGTTACGCATCGTCCTTGGAATCGACGCATTCAACGCTGCGGAAGCAAACGATCTGGCAAAGATCGAACTGGGGAGAAAATGGAAAGATCTTAGCTACTCGACGGACTTCGTAAAATCTGACGTCTAACTACCTGACAACCTTCTGCTTGCTCCAAAGCCAGACTTAAACATTACGTGGCCCGGCTTACGCTTGGCTTGATGTGAATAGTTTCAGCATTTGCTCGTTGAACCCATTCACGAATGCATGCTCCCCAGGTCCGGGATTGGCTCGCAGAGGCTTTGCCGCTTCAACAAGGATTTCGTCAGCATCCGTTCCCAGCACGTCTAAGGTTTCTGAAACGAATTGATTGAGAGGCATTGCCTGCTCGGCTTCCTGGCTATTCATCAGCTCCGCGGTACCCGGGCCGAGCAAATCCGCGTTTAGCGATACGAAACTGCAGGGCCGATCCGTATCCCCTCTTCGGCCGCGGTAGGCTAGCGACAATCGAGGGCAAACGTGGTGATAAAGGCGTCTCTAGATCACTGCCGTGAGGCGGCAACCCTGAAGCTAGCATGGCTCGGCTCGATCCACTCCAAACGGGCGATCCGTTACAATTGTCGATCTGGGGTGATGGCGATGGCTGTTCCTAACCCTATTCGCATCCTGAGCGTCGAGGACCATCCGGTCTTCCGTGAAGGGCTAAGCACGATCATTAGCTCGCAGCGGGATATGCTCATGGTTGCGCATGCAGCCAATGCTGCTGATGCCGTCGCAGAGTTTCGTCACCACAGGCCAGATGTCACGCTGATGGATCTCCGCCTTCCCGGCACCGATGGGACAGACGCCCTGATCGCGATTCGAGGGGAGTTTCCTCAAGCCCGGATCATCATGTTAACCACTTCCGACGGCGATGCCGAGATCCAGCGAGCGATGCGAGCGGGCGCTTCGGCTTACGTGTTGAAGAGCATGCCGAAGGATGATCTGCTGGCGGTAGTCCGGTCGGTCCATGCTGGAAAACGTCACATTCCGCCAGAGGTAGCCGCCCGCCTCGCCGAGCATTTGGGCGACGACGATCTTACGGCGAGAGAACTCGACGTCCTTCGCCTCATTCGAGACGGCCACCGCAACAAACAAATTGCCGATCGATTAGACATCGCCGAAACTACCGTCAATTTTCACATCAAGAATCTCGTGGACAAGCTTGGGGCCAACGATCGGACCCATGCGGTAACCATCGCGATCAGGCGCGGCTTGCTTCAGATCTGACTTCGCCGGCACCTGTAGAAAACTGCAGAATGGCGACTGTAGATATTGGTATGCCGCTAGAGCCGGGCAGAGAGTAACTTCAAAGACGGGTTGAACTCGTTATCGCGATGCTGAAGCTGAACATTTCGCGCTCTGTTCTGCTCTTCCTTCTTTTCTGCATGCCTTCGGTCTGGGCGGTCGATCCCAACCGGCAGATCACACAATACGCGCATACCGCCTGGCGCGTTCAGGATGGAATCGAGGTTGGAACCACGGTCGCCCAGACGCCGGATGGTTACCTGTGGTTCGGTA
This sequence comes from uncultured Acidobacteriaceae bacterium, assembly GCA_963770365.1. Classification (GTDB taxonomy): domain Bacteria; phylum Acidobacteriota; class Terriglobia; order Terriglobales; family Acidobacteriaceae; genus Telmatobacter. The sequence continues at coordinate 148,039 of CAVYPN010000001.1, forward strand.
CACCAAGTGGCCTGTTGCGCTTCGACGGGGTCAAATTTGTTCCGTACGAACTCCCTCCCATCACTCCGGCGATTCGTGGAATTTTTTACCTTCTTGGCGCGCGTGATGGCAGTCTGTGGATCGGAACTGCAAACGGTCTTGTTCGGCTGAAAGACGGCAAATTGCAATGGTTTTCGGATCCAGCCCAACACAGCGGAATCAGCGTCATCTACGAGGATTCCGCGGGGACAATCTGGCTGACCCGCTACCACGCTCCGCGGGGTGAGGGGCCTTTGTGCAGAGTGCAGGGAAACGGACTCCATTGTTACGGCAAAGCAGACGGAATACCAGTTAAGTATGGCCTCGGATTGACCAAGGACAGTGAGGGAAATCTGTGGATTGGATCCAGCGCACTTTGTCGGTGGCGACCCGGTTCCGCGAGCACGTACCTGAACGAAATAAGCAAGCGTCCCGATTCCGGCTACGGCGTAATTGATGTCGCGACCGATCCGTCTGGAACAATTTGGGCTACGACCGACGTTGCAGCCCCAGGCCTGGGTGTTGTTTCTTCTTCGGGCGGAAAGTGGACCTCTTACCTTGTTCCCGGTTTCGACGGGAGCAAGGTACTTTCCCACACCCTCTTCATGGATCGGGAGCATTCCCTTTGGATTGGGACCACCTCGGATGGCCTCTATCGTGTCCACAATGGAATCGCCGAACATTACGGAGCCGCTGATGGTCTATCAGGCGGGGAAGTCCACCTGATCTACGAAGACCACGAAGGAGATATCTGGGTGGTGACGAACGGCGGAATCGATATGTTTCGCGACACAGCCGTGGTCAGTTACTCGGAGCGCGAGGGGCTATCGGATGAATCGATTGTCACAGTTCTTGGATTGCGAGACGGTTCGCTGTGGATCGGAAACGGAGTCGTGATCGATATCTTGAAAGACGGGCGGCACGCGGTTCTCCCCGCCAAGGGCAAGTTTGAAGAATCTGTGATGGCTTTGTTTGAGGATCGCAAGGGCATCGTTTGGGTTGGGCGCGACAGTAAGTTATTTGCCTACGAGAATGGGCGATTCCGGGAATTCAGGCGAGCAGACGGATCCAAACTTGATGACGGGAGAGTTGCACAGATCACGGAGGATACTGCGGGAACCATTTGGGTGCTGACTGAACATCATCATGTCTTCCGAGTCGAAAACGATAGCGTACGGCAGATATTGACGACAAGCGCCGACAATCGCCTCTCAGGCGCGCTGGCGCCGGATCACCAGGGCGGCATTTGGATCGCATCGCGAAACGACACTTTGACCCACTACAAGGATGGAAGTGTACGGACGATTTCATTGAATCGGCCCGATAGCTCCTTCGGCATTTCACAGATCCTCGTCGATTCCGATGATGCTCTGCTGGTCGCAACCAGCGACGGGTTATTTCGTTGGGACAGCGCACATTGGCAAGTGCTGAACAGCCATAACGGTCTTCCAAGCGACCTCGTTTACTCTGTGCTGCGAGACAATGACGGCGCGGTCTGGGTCCGTTGTCAGATGGGGTTGGCGCGGATTTCGGAGCGAGAATTCGACAAGTGGCGGCACCAGAATGACAGCAAACCGGTGATGGACGTTTTCGACAGATTTGATGGCGCGCGTTCAGGGCATGGGTCATTCCAAATTCAGCCAACGGCTGCGAAAACGGCGGATGGACGTCTTTGGTTTGTGGCCGGCTCGGTAGTGCAAATGATCGATCCTAGGCAGACATTTCAGAATCGAATTCTGCCGCCGGTTCACATTGAAGAGGTCGTGGCCGACCGAAGAAGGTATTCGCCTCAGCAAGGGCTTCGTCTCCCCAGCCTCTCGAGAGACCTCGAAATTGATTACTCGGCATTGAGTTTCGTGGCCCCGCCGAAAGTGCGCTTTCGTTACAAACTTGAGAGTCGCGATGCCAGTTGGGAGGAGGCTGGAACCCGGCGCCAGGCTTTCTATACTGACCTCCGCCCAGGAAATTACCGGTTTCGGGTGATGGCTTGCAACAATGACGGGCTGTGGAATGAAGAAGGAGCAACTCTGGAATTCAGCATCGCATCTGCATGGTTCCAGACCGCCTGGTTCCGACTGCTCTGTGCGGTGATCGCAGTCCTGGTGGCGTGGGCGATCTACCGGTTGCGCGTGCGGCAAATTGCGAGAGCGATCAGTGCCCGGTTCGATGAGCGATTGGCGGAACGCACCCGCATGGCGCGGGAGCTTCATGATACATTTCTGCAGACGATTCAAGGCAGCAAGCTGGTTGCGGACGATGCGCTGGATCCCTCTACTGATCTCATTCGGATGCGTCACTCCATGGAGCAGTTGTCAGCCTGGCTCGAACAGGCCATGCGCGAAGGACGCGCAGCGTTGAATTCCCTGCGCACCTCAACCACACAGAAGAACGATCTTGCTGAAGCATTCCGCCGGGCGGCGGACAACGGCTTACTGCCAGGTTCAATGCAGACGACATTTTCTGTTGAGGGTGAAGCCAGAAACATGCATCCGATCGTCCGTGATGAGATCTACCGCATTGGATATGAAGCAATCCGCAACGCCTTGAAGCATTCGCAGGCAAGTCGACTCGTCGTAGAACTCAGATACACCCGGGATCTCGCTCTGCGGGTACGTGACAATGGCGTAGGCATCGACCCTTCGACCGCAGCGCTGGGAAAAGACGAGCATTTCGGCTTGCAGGGAATGCGCGAGCGCGCTGCCCGCATCGGAGGGAAACTCACCCTGGTTAGTTCTGCAAATTCCGGGACCGAAATAACGCTCATTATCCCGGGAGGCATCGTCTTCCAGAAGGGGAACAAAACTCCATTTGAAAAAATGAAGGCGTTCTTGCGGTGGATGGAGTGAACTCCAACTTGTTCAACGAGGCACCACGAAAAGAGAACTTACCCTACAGAAAAATCTAGGTCGAATTCAGTAGTTTTGGGGGTTCCTCGATATTCGCGACTTCGCTAATCTAATACCCATACTGATCGTTCCGGGTAGTTTAACGACTGCCACGCACCTAGAAAAACCGCCCCCCAATTGATAGCAAGACAGGCGATTGAGTTGGCAGGATGGCCCGGGAGTGATCGAAAAAAGGCTTCAGATCTAATCCGTTTCGAGCTTCTTGGTCGGATCGGGCCTGACCAACGTGCTGACACCTCGGGACCTCACGCTTCTAATCGAAAAGCCAGTCTTGGCGGTCGACGGCCAATCTGCACCTAATCAGCAGGGAAGATACGAAGTTTCCCCTTCTTACTACGGGAACCAAACACCTGGTCCATCTAACATTCGATCATCGAATAGATTTGATTGATGGCGGGCGCTCATGCAGTCGGTCGATCGCTCAAGAATCATTCAATTGCAATCGAAGGAGAGACAAAGTGTACGCAGTCATGGGCATCACTGGAAGGGTTGGGGGCGCCATTGCCGAGAACCTGCTGGCGCGCGGCGAGCAAATCCGCGCGATCGTTCGGAATCCTGAAAAGGCCGTGCGATGGAGAGATCGCGGAGCAGAAATCGCGGTTGCGGACGTCGACGATCCCAACGCATTGGCATCTGCATTCGAAGGAACGGATGGCGTCTTTCTCATGGTCCCGCCGAATTTTGCGCCCGCGCCTGGCTTTCCGGAGATGCACAAGACTCTGGCGTCGTATCATGCGGCCCTCGCAAAGTCTCTGCCAAAGAAGGCGGTATATCTTTCTTCGATCGGAGCGGAACAGACCACCGGGTTGGGGCTCATCACCTGTTCACATCTTCTGGAGCAAACACTCGGAGACCTGCCCATCGCCCACGCATTCCTGAGGGCTGGCTGGTTCATGGAAAATCACGCATGGGACGTGACCACCGCGCGGTCAGAGGGAAAATTCTCCTCAAACCTCTATCCTTTGGACCGCAAATTCTCGCTGGTGGCTACGGCTGACATTGGCAAAGCCGGAGCGGATGTCTTGCGCCAACAGTGGACGGGCACGCGGCGAATCGAGGTCGCCGGTCCCGAGCAGTATTCCCCCAACGACATTGCGCGAGCCTTGAGCGTTGCGCTTGGACGCACCGTCGAAGCGGTTGCCGTCCCGCGTGAGAAATGGACGGAGTTCTTTGTCGGCCAGGGCATGCCGGAAGGCCGGACCCAGCCTCGTGCCGAAATGGTCGACGGGTTTAATTCGGGCTGGATTCATTTCGGTGTCCCCGGCACAGAACACGTCAAGGGCACGACCAGCCTGACGTCGGTACTTGCAGAGCTGGCGGCAAACGGGAGCCAGGAGGCATAAGAGGTGCTATGCCCATATTTACGGTCACAATGAATTCCAATCGACCTGTCGAAGAGAGATCGCCTTTCCAGAACTATTCACGCCGCGCCCATCGCACCATGAAATCAAGGTTGGCTTCCTGGTGTTTGAACTGAGCGGCATGATTCAACAGAAACCAAATGGAGATGTGTATGTTTAGCCGATTCGCCGTATTCACCACGATATTGTGTGCCGCCGCCTTGTCGAGCACTCCAGACTTACAAGCTCAGAAGTCCGGCGTGAAAAACATCGTCCTCGTCCATGGTGCCTGGGCGGACGGTTCGGGCTGGAGGGACGTTTACGACAAGCTTGGCAAGGATGGTTTCAACGTCAGCATCGTCCAGGAGCCAGAGACGTCCTTCCAGGCTGATGTGACCGCCGTGAAGCGAATCCTCGCGCTGCAAGACGGACCGAGCATCCTTGTCGCGCACAGCTATGGGGGAGCCGTAATAACGGAAGCAGGTACAGATCCATCTGTCGCCGGATTGGTCTACGTGGCAGCGCATATGCCAGACGCCGGAGAGAACGAAGCTGACGACGGCAAGCGCTTCCCGAGTGACCTCAGCAAGTCCGGGGCGATAAGAAAGACGGCAGACGGCTTCACATACTTGGATCCCGCGATGTTTCATGAGTACTTCGCAGCCGATATGCCGGCGGAGAAGGCCGCTTTCATGGCGCGATCGCAGGTATTCAATGCTGCGGATAATTTCCAAGCAGTCATCACCTCGCCTGCGTGGCGAAGCAAACCAAGCTGGATGTTGGTAGCGGGAAAAGATAGAGCCATCAATCCTGACCTTGAACGATGGTACGCAAAGCGAGCGAACAGCCACACCGTTGAAGTCGAAGGCGCCAGCCACGCGGTCTATGTATCGCACCCCACGGAAGTTGCAGATGTCATTGAGAGTGCGGCACGTGCCGTCTCGAAGTAACTCTCGCTCTGCCAGGATTCTTAACAGCGGAGGGATCAAGTGAAACTTCTAAAAATTCAGTCGTCGTCATCAGGCGGGTCTTCCGATTCGATCACGCGCTCCAAATCATTCATCGAGGCTGGCCAGTCCGACAACACTTCGGTTCCAGAGACCGCGGACCGCGGCAATCTCCTGATGTTCGATCAGGGCGACGGTCCGGATCTTCGAAACGAGTTGCAACGACTCGCTCAAGGTCGACTGATCGAGGCGGAGAGAATGTCGACGATTGGCATGATGACATGCTCGATTTCCCACGATATGCGCCATTTGCTTTCGGCGATATACGCCAATGCTGAATTCCTTGAGCGCCGCGACAGATCTGCGAGCACGCGGGCTGAGCTTTTGCTCGAAATTCAAGAAGCAGTGCTGAGGATGACCGAGCGCATTGATTCACTCCTGCAATTCGGCAGTAGTGGGCGAAACAATCCGCTAATCCCCGAATGTGTTTCCTCTGTTCTCGAGAAAGCAATTGCGGCCGTGAAGTTGCATCCAGACGGCCGGAACGCGTCCATCACGGTCGACAGGTTCCCGCAAGTGGAAGCAGATATCGATGCAAGGAATCTCGAAAGCGCCGTGTATAACCTGCTGCTCAATGCTTGTCAGGCCGCGACGCGTTCAGTTCACGCCGCTGAGGTGAAGGTACACGTTACGGAAACCGATAGACAGGTATACATTCATATATCGGACAACGGTCCAGGTATACCGGCAGCTGTCCGGAAAACGTTGTTCGATCCGTTCGTCACCGCAGGAAAACCCAACGGAACAGGTCTGGGGCTCACTCTGGCTCGTCGAATAGCTGAGGAGCACGGCGGAAGTGTTCGCTTTGAGGAATCGAATCGAGAGAGAACGGTATTCACGCTGAGTCTGCCGAAAAACAGACTAATAGATTCAATTAGTAAATTGTGTACGCCCTCGCATCATGGCTCCGCAATGGTCGGCAAGACATCATAGCGGCCAGGTTCCATGACCAAAGGAATGACTTACGCGGGGATCACATGACTATCTTGCTACCGGAAAGTTCATTCTCGCAAGACGCGCCGATCAACTCGATGAAACATAACGCGGCCGCAGTTTCACTTGGCCGTATTTCGAATCTTGCGGCCGAAGCTTTGCATGACGACTCGGAGCGCCAGGTCCAAAGCTTATGCCAATTGATCTGTGAACTCCTCGTAAAGAACCAACAACTGAGATGGGCGCTCATGGAAACGAAGGAGCATGAACTAAGGGACAAGGAAGGCCCCGCAAAGGATAAGTGATCAAAGCAACCACTGGAGGAGAGCGTCATCGGGACTGAAGGTGCGTGCTTTTTGAAAAGCACTGCAGAACTCAATGAACAAAAAAATGGAGACAGGCACGTTTAGCATATTGGTTGCATTCGCCGCGATGTTGGGTGCTGCCATCGTGTCGAACACACCAGAATTACAGGCACAGAAGTCCGACGCGGAGAATGTCATTTCCGTCCGCACCCGGCGGACGGTTCGGGCTGGAGGGGTGCGTGCGAGATTCTTGGTCAGGGTCCAAGAATTCCACTTGGGCGTTTCACCGCCTTAGTGGCGATTAGGGTCCGAATCCGTGCCTGCGAAACCAACTTGACGCAATGCGGACTTTCTCGGCGCTTCCGCAACGACCAACCCGGCGCCAACGGCACGATTCGCGAAGCCCATGGATGCTGTCAAAATAGAACTAGGACAGCAACTTCTAGTTTCACGGCCCAGGGGTGAGATGTGCTTGAACTGAACTTACGAAAGCACTTTGGAAGCGCAGGAGCAGTGTTGCTTTTATTGGTGTTCTTGGGGGAAATGACCTTTTCGATTCGACAGCAATCATTGTCTTGGGATGAAGGTAACCATATCTTCGCCGGCTATATGTCATGGAAGAAGGTAGACTTTGGCATCAATCCGGAACATCCACCACTGGTGAAGGCACTAGCGGCGATCCCACTTCTGCCGATGCACCTTAAGGTGCCAGATCCCAAGGAGCTTGCATCATTCAAAGACGAAGCATACTTCGATGGACGGGATTTCATCTTCGGCAATGGTGGAGAGGCTGGAGCGGATCGCATCATTTTCCGCGCCCGGATGGCGGCGGCATCCCTTAGTCTCTTGCTCGGACTGCTTGTCTTTCTGGCAGCGCGAGAGATGTTTGGCGACGGTGCGGCGCTGTTCGCTTTGGCACTGGTGGTTTTTGAGCCAAACATGATCGCACACGGCGCCTATGTCACGACGGACATGGGTATCTCCTGCTTTTTATTCGCCAGCATCTATGCCTTATACCGCTACGTGAAGGCGCCTTCGGTCAGTAGGCTGATCGTTCTCGGCCTGGTCAGTGGACTCGCTCTGGCGTCGAAACACTCAGGCGTGCTTCTCCTCCCATTCGGCCTGGCACTCATTATTACCGAGATATCGTGGCCCTCGCCCGAGACGCGGACCAACAAAGGGAAAGTAGCGTTGCGCATGACTGGCGCTTTTCTGGCTGCGGCGACCATTGCCATCGTGGTGCTCTGGGCTTTCTATGGTTTTCGTTATTCCGCCAGACCGGCCGGAATGCCGCTGAGTCCGTCGCTCGCCGAATACGCGCGGGGATTGAAAGGGGTGGAACCGCACGCCTATCTCGCGCTCGCGTCCCTGCACATCCTGCCCGAGTCTTATCTTTATGGGTTGGTGGATGTGCGCTTGATCTCAGATTCGTTCTCAACCTACATCTTCGGCAAGGTATACGCGCGCGGAGTCTGGTTCTACTTTCCTACGGCCTTCATCATCAAGTCCACGGCGGCCTTCATCGGTTTGCTGGTGCTGGCCGGCTTCGCGATTGCTACCGGACAATTGCGCGCTCGGCGCGAGATCTTCTTTCTCACCATTCCTCCGGTTCTCTATCTGTTGATCGCGACCGGCACTGGCCTGAACATCGGCGCAAGGCACATCCTGCCCATGTATCCGTTTCTCTCGGTGTTGATTGGGGGCGCCGCGCTCGCACTGGCGCATGGGGACCGGCGCTGGGCCTACGTCGTGGGATTGTTGCTGGCATGGCACGCTGTGTCTTCGGCGCGAGCTTATCCGAACTACCTTGCCTACTCGAACGAATTCTGGGGCGGTCCACGCGAACACTTATAAGTACCTGACCGACTCCAACACGGACTGGGGTCAACAGTTGAAGGCGGTCAAGAAATATCTCGACAATCGCGGGGTGAAGGACTGCTGGTTTGCCTACTTCGTCGAACCTTCCATCCATTTCAGCGCGTATGGAATCCCGTGCAAACCGCTGCCGACGGCTGACAGCGGGTGGACGGATGATCAAATCGATACGCCGCAGACGATCACGGGAACTGTGCTGATCAGCGCGGCAACGCTCACGGGCTACGAGTGGGGCTCCAACGTTCTGAATCCTTACATGGAGTTTCAGAAGCTGAAACCGGTTGCTTTCATTCAGGACGGCGTTTTTGTGTACGATGGGACGTTCGACATGCGTTTTGCCTCGGCACTCGGCCACGTAACGCGGGCCAGAGATCTCACTGCGGCAGGGCAGTTAGCGTCCGCACTGGTGGAGGCGCAGACGGCAGTTGCCATCGACCCCGATGAGTTGCAGGCTCAAATGGTTCTGGGTAACACACTCATCGCGCTCGGCCAGCCGCTGGCCGCGAAGCCCACGTACCAGCAGGCGCTCGCAATCGCGAAGACGATGGAGCCCAGCGCCGAAGCGATCTGGGTGAAGACAATTCAAAAGAAGTTGGCCAGCCGGTAGTGATGATACCCATTCATGTGCATCCCAATCGTGCACCCAAAAATGAAACGTTCAATCACCTGAAATGAGTGGCATCAATAGATATAGCTAGGCTGCTGCTTCGCGTCCGTCAAAAATAGTGCAATTCGCTTCAAAATAGATGCATTTTTACCGCTAGCCGGAAGTTGGCCGATCCTTATCTCACTTGACGCAATAATCGCTATTGCACTCACCGAGAGGCATGAGCGCATCGTCTGAATTCTGGCTAGAGCAACGGGACTTCGTACCTGCACGCTGCCGCCGACGGCCTACTACTACTACATATCGACGAGACAAACAAAGGCATTGACAAACTAAACTGAACCGTTCAGTATTGAAGTTCACGCCCCGGGAGGTCGCTCACATTGATCAGGGTGCAAAACCTCGTTAAGACATTCGGTACTGTCACTGCCGTCAACGACGTCTCCTTTGACGTCGCCGCCGGAGAAATATTCGCCTTTCTTGGTCCCAACGGAGCAGGGAAGACCACCACCATCAAAATGCTCACCACTCTGCTGCGCCCCACCAGCGGCACTATTGAACTGGACGGCCTCGATCCGCAGAAGCGGCAAAACGAGGCACGCCAGCGCTTCGGTATTGTTTTCCAGGATCCAAGTCTTGATGGCGAACTCACCGCTCTCGAGAACATGGAAATTCACGGCGTGCTCTATCACGTCCCACACAAGGTGCGGAAGCAGCGAACGGAAGAACTGCTCAACCTCTTCGAATTGTGGGAGCGCCGCAATGACCAGGTGAAGAAGTTCTCCGGAGGCATGAAGCGGCGTCTCGAGATCGCCCGCGGATTTCTGCATACTCCTCGAATTCTTTTCCTCGATGAACCCACACTCGGGTTGGACCCGCAGAGCCGCAACCAGCTTTGGAACCACGTGAAGAAAGTCAACGAGGCGGAGAATGTTACCGTCTTTCTGACCACACACTACATGGACGAGGCGGATCGCGTAGCTCATCGCATCGGCATTATCGATCACGGCAAACTGGTGACTCAGGGCACGCCCAGGGAGATCAAGGAACAGACCGGCTCCGAGTCGTTGGAAGATGCGTTCCTGAAACTGACGGGCTCAACCATTCGCGACGAAAGCGCGAATTCGGCAGATCAACTGCGGCAATTTGCAAAGATGTGGAGTGGAGGAAGACGATGAGCGCAATCTACATACTCTGGCTTCGAGAGTTGAAGCGATACACGCGCTCGCGTGCGCAGATCATCGCGTCGCTCGGCCAGCCGCTCCTGTACCTGCTGGTGCTCGGGTTTGGTCTCGGGCCTGTTTTTAAACGCGCCGGCAATGGCGACTATTTTCAGTTCATTGCGCCCGGTGTGATCGGCATGTCTGTTTTGTTCTCGTCGATCTTTTCGGGCCTTGGCCTTCTTTGGGATCGTCAGTTTGGCTTTCTCAAAGAGACGCTGGTTGCCCCCGTCTCGCGCCTCCAGATCATGATCGGTCGCACCCTGGGGGGAGCAACGGTGGCATGCATCCAGGGCCTGCTGGTCATGGTGATCTGTCTGCTCGCGGGTTTTCGGCCAGCGCATCTGTCCGCCATCCCGCTCGCTCTTGGATTCATGGTGCTGATCGCGCTGCTCTTCGCAGCCCTGGGCATGGCCATTGGCTCAGGCCTGCAGGACATGCAGGGCTTTCAACTCATCATGAACTTCCTTGTTCTGCCCATCTACTTCCTCTCCGGAGCGATGTTTCCGCTGAGCGATACAAAGAACGTCTTGAAGTACATCACCCGTGCCGATCCCTTGTCATACGGCATTGACGGAATGCGGAATGTGCTTGGTGCATCCAACGCTGCCTTCGATCCGCGCCTTGACTTCATCGTTCTCGTCGTCGTAGGAGCCATCCTGCTGGTTTTTGGTGCATGGCGCTTTTCGAAGATCGAAGCCTAGACATGGCCCGATCGCGCAGCACCGAAGCACACGAAAAGGTCCTCAACGCCGCGCTTGGTTTGTTTGCCGAGCGCGGCATCGAGGCCACCAGCATGGACGCCATTGCACAGGCTTCGGGAGTAAGCAAGGCCACCATCTACAACCACTGGGTCGACAAGGAAGCGCTGCTGCTGGAAGTGATGCTGATGGTGAACGGCCTTGACCGCGAGCCGGAGGATGTCGATAGCGGCGACCTGCAACGCGATCTGACTACCGTGCTCACGCGCAGGCCTCCCGACAAATTCGATGACGCGCGCAATCGAATGATGCCCACCCTCATCGCCTATTCAGCCGTGCATCCCGAGTTCGGCAAGGCATGGCGACATCGCGTGATGGAGCCGCCGCGGCAGTGCCTCAAGCGTGTACTTAAGCGCGGCATCTCGAGCGGCGTTCTGCCCATCGACCTTGATCTCGAGGCCGCTATGGCGCTTCTACTTGGGCCCATGCTGTACGCGCACGTCTTCCATAAGGATCAGCAGGCCAACAAGCCTGACCTGGGTCCGGTGACTGCCCACGCCTTCTGGCGCGCATACAGCCAGGTTCGCGAAGAGCATATCGAAAAAGCGGGAATCAAGAAACCGAACCCAGCGTCGAAGACCCCCAACTGGAAGACGCCAAAGCCGAAATCCCGCATCAGCTAGCCGGCTTTTCAGAACCCAGACGGCCGCTCCGACGCAGCGGCAAACGCTCTCTCCAACGCCAGTCCCGCTTCACACAGTGTGCCTTCATCGAAGAGCCTGCCGACCAGCGTGACTCCGTGCGGCACTCTGCGTGGTGGTGAAAACTTCGGCAGCGGGTGTTGCGGATCAGGAGCCCAGTCGCTGCGCGCCTCCGCCACTTCGACGAATCCGGCGCGCAGGGTGAGCGAAGGATGCCCGGTGTTGTTGGTGATGACCAGAATCTCATCGCGCAGCGACGGCACCAGCAACAGATCAACCACTGAGAACACGCGGGCCATCTCCAACGCAACCTTACGACGCAAGCGATCGGCCTGCACAAAATCCACCGCCGAAAGAAATCGCGATTGACGGAAAGTATTCGGCCATCCATCGGGAACCTGCGCTTTTAACTCGGCCTCTTTGTGCGCGAGCGTCAGCTCTTCGAAAGCCGCGGCACTTTCCGCAAAGAGAATGAGATTGAGCGAGTCGTATGGCCAGTCCGGAAGGGAAACTTCGACGAGCTCCATTCCGAGCTTCTTCACGACGTCAAGCGCTGCGCGATCCACATCGGTCGCCGGTGTCTCTTTCATCCAGGCAGGGAAGTAGCCGACGCGCAACCCGGCAACCTTGGCATTCGCATCGAAGGCGAGGGTACTCGGAACGCTGGCCATGTCTCCGGAGTCCGGCCCGGAGATTGCGCTGAGCACGAGGATTGTGTCTTCGACATGCCGCGCCATTGGCCCCAGCTTGTCGAGCGACCAACACAACGTCATGGCGCCCGTGCGTGCAACACGTCCGTAAGTGGGGCGCAGTCCGGTAACACCGCAGCGCATAGAGGGACTCACGATGCTTCCACCGGTCTCGCTGCCGATCGCGAACCCAACCAACCCGGCCGCAGTCGCAGCTCCCGGGCCCGCGCTCGATCCGGACGCACCTTCTTCGAGCAGCCAGGGATTCATGGTCTGACCGCCAAACCAGATATCGTTCAGCGCCAGCGCTCCGAGGCTCAGCTTTGCCACAAGCACTGCGCCCGCCGCATTCAACCGATCTGCGACCGCGCTGTCTTTCTTCGGGACACGATTGCGATAGGGCTCCGCGCCGTAGGTCGTTGGAATGCCGGCTGTGTCGAGCAGGTCTTTCGCACCCCACGGGATCCCGTGCAAAGGACCGCGATATTTCCCGGCTGCAATTTCGGCGTCTGCCTGGCGCGCCTGCTCAAGCGCATGATCGCGTGTCAGTGTAATGACGCAATGTAGCTTCGGGTCGAAACGCTGCAGTCGATCGAGATAGATGCTGGTCAACCGTTCCGATGTAATCTGGCGCGATTGAATCCAGCGCGAAAGCTGCGCAACGGAAGAAAACGCGATATCGGTATCATTGGCCGGCAACGCGGTGCGCGGATCGGCGCTGCGGATGTAATAGCTCTCGCCGCGGCCCGACTTGCCCGGCGCAAGTCCAGGGAGCATGGGATTCCAGACCGTTGCCGGCGCGAGCCCGTCCTCGAGCACCATCTTGCGAGGGCCGGTTCTGCGTTCATAAAGCGGCGCCATCGCCACGCGCCAATTGCCCGCAACCTGTGCGCGATCGGCTGGCGACATGTCGATCTGCACCAGCTTCTCGGCTTCGGTAAAAGTTGCAGCGGTCACCGCCGGCCCCACCGGTGGCGCGGTGCCGAACGCGGTCGGTGCTCCGGGCGTCTGCTGGTTGGCAGGCAGTGCGGGAGTCTGCGCGCCACTCGGCGCATCAAGCGGTAGAGAAGCGCCCAAAGCTCCAAGCGCACTGGCAGTGAGGAAGTCTCTCCGTGTCTGGGGCATTTTTCCTTCGTTCGAAGTCGATGTGGATTGTCAAGTACGGCAAAGCTAGAAGCAATATACCCTGCGGATATCGGGGAACGGCGAGAACGTTCGGTTCTCAATCTAACCTTTTGATTCCAGCAAGGATTTGTCCAACGCAGCGCCGCCCCGTAGAATCACTATTGAGCAGCATGCGGGGCAGGAGGTCGTATTCGTGTCCCGGCCGTTGCCGACTACCGATGAGCGAGCAACCATCAGGTTCCACCAACGCCCCGCAGCCGGTTTCACCTGCGTGGAAGAGAATTGAGACGGCACGCCATCCCCAGCGGCCTTATCCCATGGACTTTATCGAGCGAATCTTCACGGATTTCAGCGAGATTCACGGGGATCGCGCCTTCGGCGACGATGCCGCGATAGCCTGCGGCATGGCGCGCCTCGGCGACGACGAAGTGCTGGTGATTGCCAACCGCAAAGGCGGCTCCACCAAGGAGCGTGTGAAGCGCAACTTCGGTATGCCGCATCCCGAGGGCTATCGCAAGGCGCTGCGCTGCATGAAAATTGCGGAGAAGTTCAACCGCCCCGTCATCAGCCTGATTGATCTTCCCGGCGCTTATCCGGGACTTGGCGCGGAAGAGCGCGGGCAGGCTGAAGCCATTGCGCGCAACCTTCGCGAAATGGCGCGGCTGCGCGTCCCCACCATCTCCATCATCAGCGGCGAAGGCGGTTCGGGAGGCGCCCTGGCGCTCGCCGTCAGCGATCGCGTGCTCATTCTCGAAAACGCGCTCTACTTCGTCATTACGCCGGAGTCCTGCGCGGCAATCATGTGGCGCGATGCATCGCACAAACAACAGGCCGCCGAGGCCATGCGCATCTCGGCGCCGGAAGTTGCCGCGCTCGGCTGCGTAGACGAGATCATCAGCGAACCACCGGGCGGCGCTCATACCGATCACCCCGTAGGAGCCGGACTGGTGGGTGCTGCAATCCAGAAGCACCTCGCCGAATTGAAAGCCATGTCCGTCGATGCTCTCATCGCAGCCCGTCAACAGAAATTCCGTAATATCGCCCAGTGCTACACAGAAAGTTAGTGCGCGTGCCGTTACGTGAGCCCATCGAGCACGACATCTGCCGATCTTTAATGTCCTCTGTCCACGCATGTGCGCTTGATCTCGGGAGATCTCGATGAGTGCGCCCGTACGCGGCGGCAAGTTCCGCGCCTACCTCGAATTCGTCGCAGCGGTCCTCTATTTCTTTGTGGCGCGGTCCTTCGCACGTGGGGTCGCTGTCCGCATTCATAACGATGCCTGGGAACCACTGATTGAACAGTTTCTATTGGCAGCGTTTCTGATCCTCGGTTACGCGGCCTTCGGATCCCTTTTCGACCGGCAGACGGGGTCGATCGCTGCGCAGGGCCTGCCACTCCGTACTGGCTGGACCCGCGAGTTTGGCGTCGGCATGGCTGTTGGCTGGGGTACAGCCGTCATTTGCGTTCTCGCCATGGTCGTCATCGGCGGCATTGCTGTCGTCGTCACGACCCAGCCCTCCGCGTGGCCGTGGTTGATTGCGGATGCAGCCTACTTCGCGCTGCTAGCGCTCGGTGAAGAAGTCGCTTTTCGCGGTTATGGATTTCAGCGTTTTTCCTCCGTGGTCGGTTCGTCGGGTGCGGCGTTCGGCTTCGCCTTGTTTTACGCCATCGTCCACGCCCTGCAACCCGGGTCAACGAATGCCAGCATCGCGATCTCTGTCGTGTTTAGCTTTCTGCTCACCACGGCATATCTGCGCACGCGCGCTCTTTGGCTGAGCTGGGGTCTCAACTTTGCCTGGAAGGCCTCGCAGGCTCTCATCTTTGGCTTGGCGGTCAGCGGCGTCAGCAGCCACTCCCCGGTCATTGAGGGAAATCCAATGGGACCGTTCTGGCTTACTGGCGGCGGATTCGGCCTCGACGCAAGCTGGTTCGCGTGTCTCGTTCTTCTGGGCGCATTTTTCGTAGTTCACCGCGTAACCCGCGATCTCGATTTTCGCTACAACGCGCCCGTCATCGTTCCCGGAGGAATCCCCGTCGATCTGGATGCGGCTGCCCGCCGCCAGCATGAGACGGCTATGGGCCCCGCTGCTGAGCCGCCCGCCCCCTCCCTGGTCCAGATTCTTCCGGTCAGCGCGCCATCCGTGCCGGTTCGGCCCGCATCTGAAACTGCAGCAGCTGGCTCCGAAGATCCTCGCTGAATCCGCCCGGGTCATAGGTCCGGTGCTCCGGTTTAAATCTTCGATTTGACCTTTATGGTTGATTAGAACTACTGTTGGCACATCGCCACGCGCGGCCATGGGAGGACGCCCATGATTAGGCCATTGCCCACATCCCCCTCTTCGGCAGTTATCCCTCGCCATTTTGCGGAAATTTGCCGCCACGGCATGGTAGGCGCCTGTGCGCTAACAATCGCTTTTAGCGGCGTCCTGGCAGCGTCACAAGCCATCACAATTGATACACATACAGGGGCGAACAAAGGGTCTGGAACTGGAACGGTTGACCGGCGCTACGCGCAAATCAAGCCTACCAATGTTCCCCTTACCCAGTCTGAACTGGATGCGAAGACCCGCAGCGAGCTTATTCGTACGCTGCAAGCGGAACAGGGATTCGCGATGCGCCCCTTTCCCATGGGGCACAAGGGTTTGAAACTGGAGGCAAATGGCAAGCTGACCCCCGCAGGCGAGCCCTACCTCGACATGGTCACCGAATACGGGATTTGCGCCAAGCCAGGCGATCGCGTGGTGCTCACCGACGTCAAGTTTGACCACAACAAAATCATCTTTGATCTGAACGGCGGCCCCGACCTGAAGCATCGCTTTCTACGCCACGTCCAGCTCGGCGGTGGCGGAGCCATGAATCCGGTGGTGCAGGACGACGGCAACCCGGCCACGGGCGCCCGTCTCACACTTGAATTCAAAGGTCACGTCCCCGAACTGACCGGTACCGAGGTTGAAGCGCTGCTCGCGCCCCTTATCTCATTCGGCGTCAAGACACCCATCGAGGCGTTCACTGACACGCTTCCAGAGAAGCTCAAAAGCGCAATTCTGGGTCACGACGTGATGGTCGGCATGACCACGGACATGGTGCTTTTTGCTCTCGGCCAGCCCGAACGCAAGGTGCGGGAGGTCGAAGGACAGATGCCCTTCGAGGAGTGGATCTACGGAGCGCCACCCAAGCCCGTCGAGTTTGTCCGTATCAACGGGAATCGCGTCATTCGCGTTGAGATCGCCAAAGTTGGTGAGCAGCCTGTCGTGTTCGACAAAGATGAAGTCGAGGGAATGATGCGTACGGATGGCTCGCCCCTGGTTGCCGCGGACGCCCACGCAACCCGCACCGTCAAGATGGGTGACGTCCAGCGCGATCCGGACAAAGAGGCCCCCGCGCCGCCACCCACTCTCACGGCACCAGGCGAGAAACTGCCAGACACCGCAGGACAAAATCAGCCAGGCGGCATGAGGCCTGTCCAATTCCCGAAGCAGAAGCCGGATGATTATCCCGACGTCGAAGCCGCCCGGCGCGCCGATCAGGCCAAGGCCGCAGAGGAAGCTGACAAGGCAAAAGATACACAACCAGATTCCTCAAAGGCCGCGCCCGCGAACGGCACCACGGGCACGCAGCAGCCTGCCGGAAGCAAGGGAACCAGTTCGTCCCAATCCCCGGCCAATGCGCCTTCCACCGCGCCAGCTACTCCTCCGGCCGATGCCGATCAGCCGCACTAAGTCCTGATGTAAACTAAGAGGCAGCGAGTCCGGCTGCCTCCCGCAAACAATTTGTAAGCAGGGGTGAGTTCATCGACCGCGCCGTTGAAGCCGCGTGCAGCAGTGTCGCGCGTGTGTGCAGAGACAATCTTCAAAGGAGAAACACCCGACCCATGGCCAAAATTGCCAAAACAGGCGACCGCAAGAAGACAATGGACACGACGAAGTCCACTGACTGCCCTAAGTGCAGCAAACCGACGCGCATTGTAAAGCGTGTAAAGGACCGCGAGCGCGGCGTACCGGGCGGAGTTTATATCTCCTGCTCAGCGTGTGACTTCTATGAGAAACTTTAAGTCCTAGATCGAGTCTCAGCACATGGGAAAGCCCGGCAGATTGCCGGGCTTTTCGCATTTTGTACGGTTTTTCGATTCTTTGGGGAAGGAAACGAAGTTCCAAGGCCGCTTGGGCCTCACAGCGCTTCAGCCATCTCTTCCAAAATAGCCCGTGGCCGCTTCCGCGGGGTTCGGTGCCTGTGTAATCGGCCGCCCTACCACCAGGTAGCTGGCGCCTAGCCGCAATGCTTCTGCGGGCCCCGCGATGCGTTTCTGGTCGCCGATTGCTGCACCCGCCGGCCGAATTCCCGGAACGACCAGCACTCCGTCAGGCCCGGTGAGCGATCGCAGCGCCGCAACCTCTTGCGGCGAGCAGACGAAGCCGCGAATTCCGGCGCCGATTCCCATCTTCGCCAGCACTTCAACCTGCTGGGATGGCGCACGATCGACGCCAGTCGCCTGCAACTGCTCGGCGTCCATGCTGGTCAGCACCGTCACCGCCAGCAAGTTCCGGCGGATGTGCGATACCGACAAGCGCAGCTTTTGCCGCAGCCAGCATGGCCGGGCCGCCGCCTGCGTGCACGGTCAGCATGCGCACGCCAAGCCCTGCCGCCGAGCGAACCGCCCCCGCAACCGTGTTGGGAATGTCGTGCAGTTTCAAATCGAGAAACACGTTGTGCCCGCGCGCGACGATTGGTTCCAGCACAGCGGGTCCGGCCGCGACAAACAGTTCCAGCCCTACCTTGAACCACGTGCACGCGCCCTCAAGCTCAGCAACGAGGCGCATGGCCGACCGGGCGTCGGAGACATCGAGCGCGACAATCAGGCGTTGGCGGGCATGCTGAATCGGGTCGGTCTTGGCGGCTTCACGGACCTTGGTGGGGATCGGCAGAGGTCTCGGAATGGGGCGGCATACCTCAATCGTACCCCGGTTCGATGCGCGGCGATCGGCGGACCCGGCAGCAATTTCGCGTCGAATAATCCCCTGCGGAAACCAATCGCACTCGACCGCGATCCGTCACCTTCTCCGTTAAGTGGTTCGCGTCACATGGGGAGATCTTTCGAGGCATCACATAAGTCCTGCAGTTGTGACAACTATCACTGCCAGAGCAGGCGCTAAAAGCGTCTCCTCGAAGGTGCAATCCCCGCAAGAGTTTTCCGAACAAGCAGAGAAATCTGCTGCGGGGAAGCCATGTGCGCAAATGCAATTGCTTACGCACCATGGAGGAAGATACGGCCGCATGACGAAAGCCGCACGAATCGTTTCGTACTTCATTGCTATTGTTGTCGGCCCAGCCGAGTGGTTTTTCGGCTTGTTCCAGACCATTCGACGGCACAGGGCCGCCACGTTTGGCCTCCTGACCCTGTTCCTGCTCGCATTGCCCCACCGGTTGGCGGCGCAAGCGGATTGCCTGGCTTGTCATGGCGACAAGACCATGCAGGACGCAGCCGGCCACAGCATCGCTGTCGATGGCGACAAGTTCAGCGCCAGCATGCATGGAAGCCTGCAATGCAACAATTGCCACGCCGACATCAAGGAGTACCCGCATCCCGCTCACATCGACAAGGTCGACTGCAAAACCTGCCACGCCGACGAAGCCTCAAAGCTCACTGGCAGTGTGCACTCGTCTTCAAAGGAACATCCCTGCACGAGCTGTCACGGGAATGCGCATGAAATCTTTCCCAAGACCGACTCGCGCTCTGCCGTTTACCCGCTCAACGTGCCCAAGACCTGCGGCCAGTGTCACAGCGACGGCGCCATGGCCAGCAAGAAGGGGCTGCCCAGTGTCTATCCGCATTACATGGATTCGATCCATGGTTTCGCGCTCAGCAAGGAAGGCCTGCTGGTTGCAGCTAACTGCCAGAGCTGCCACGGATCGCACGGGATTCTGAGTCACAACAATCCAGCTAGTCCGACTTACAAGGCAAACATCCCCAAGACCTGCGGCACATGCCACGCCAAAATTAACGACGACTACCGGGGCGGGTCCCACGGCCACGCGATTGTCTCAGGCAATCTGAAGGCACCTGTCTGTACCGATTGCCACACTGCCCACGGGATTCTGCAGCCGACAGAATCAGCATTTCGCATGCAGTCCACGCCGATCTGCGGCTCTTGCCACAAAGAGAAACTTTCTACCTATCGCGACACATTCCACTCGCAGCTCGGATCTCTTGGAGGCTACGTGGAAACAGCGCGCTGCTGGGATTGCCACGGCGCACACGAGATTTACCCTGCATCGGATCCGCGTTCACCAGTCAACAAGGCGAACCTCGTAAAGACCTGCGGTCGCTGCCATACCGGCGCAAACCTCAGCTTCGTGCAGTACCAGCCGCACGCCAATGCGCATGACCGGCATCTTAACCCGGCCCTCTATTTCGTACGACTGTTTATGAATCTGCTGCTGGTCAGCGTCCTTACGTTCTTCGTGATTCACACCATTTTGTGGCTGATTCGTTCCCGATTTGACCAGGTCAGGAGAAAGTCGGCAAATGGAGGCAAAGATGCCTGAACTTGAACTGGCGCCCGTTGAAATCCAGGCGCAAACCCCGGCCACGGGCCGCTTTTTCAACCGATTCACGCCACAGCAGCGCTACATGCATGCCGTGCTATTCAGCACGTTTCTGGGACTCGCCGGAACCGGACTGCCCCTGCGCTTCAGCGAGAGCATCTGGGCGCGCGGATTGGCCGGTGCTGTCGGCGGCTTTGGAGCCATCCTCTTCTTTCATAAATTCTGCGCGCTGGTACTCAGCGTCGCGTTTCTGATCCATGTCAAAGAGATATTTACTCGCGGCCTCGTCCGCCGCGAAAAAGGAATCTTCTGGGGCGCGACTTCTATGGTCGCAAACTGGAAAGATGCGAAGGACATGTTCAACCACATGCGCTGGATGCTCGGCCTCGGCCCCAAGCCGCAATTCGAGCGCTACGCCTACTGGGAAAAGTTCGATTATTGGGCGGTGTTCTGGGGAATGATTGTGATCGGCTTCTCCGGCTACGCCATGTGGTTCGCGCCGTTCTTCGCGCGCTTCCTGCCCGGGTGGGCTCTCAACGCCGCGCTCGTCATTCATAGTGAAGAAGGCTTGCTCGCAATTCTCTTTATCTTTTCAATTCACTTCGTCAACACGCACCTGCGCCCCGACACCTTTCCGATGGACATGGTGATCTTTACTGGCGTCGAGAGCGAAGAGGAATTCAAACACAAGCGCCCGCAGGAATACGCTCGCATGGTGCGCGAAGGCAAACTTGAACAGCGCCTCGGTACCGCGCCGGCACCCTGGTTCGTCAACGGCTCCCGCATCGTCGGCTTTACGGCAATCTTCATCGGTCTCACCCTGTTGGTCCTGACGCTGACTGCGTATTTCGACTAAGCAGGGAAGTATCTCGCCGAGTTGACGGCAGGGCATCACGTCCGTCACGCGTCATCGCGCCGAAATTATTTGCTGTGATGCGTTTCCTATCGACTTGTGATTCCTGTCACGGCAGCGGAATCTCTACAGGCGTCTCCTCAATGCTGTGAAAGTTTCCAGCAGAATCCTGCTCTGTACCGTCGCGTTCTTTCTGCTGGGCTCGGCCCTCCCCACTCGCGCCCAACACAAGCTGAAGGATGAAGACTGCCTCACCTGCCACAGTGATCCGACGCTCACGACCGACGTCAACGGCAAGTCAGTCTCCCTGTTCATTGACGTAAAAAAGCTCAAGCACTCCATCCACAGTTCGATGAAGCTGGCCTGCGTGGACTGCCACAAGGATGTGAAGAGTCTCGCGCACGAGACGCAGCCCCAAAAGGTCCTGTGTGCCGATTGCCATGCTGACGCCAAGAACGCCTACGCGCACAGCACGCATGCGAAGATCACCACTGCCGGCAAAACCGCGGCCAATTGCCAGGACTGTCACGGGAACGCCCACCAGGTGCTCGCCGGCGGAGATCCGGACTCCCCGGTCAACCACGCCAACATTCCATACACCTGCGGGCGCTGCCATGGTCAGAAGTTTCTGATGGAGTCCAACGGCCAGACCACGCAGCCCTTCCTCTCCTACCAGGACAGTGTGCACGGCCGTGCCACGGAAAAGGGCTCAACCAAAGCTGCCGTTTGTACTGACTGTCATGGCGGGCACACGATCAGCCCCGCAAACGACGCCAAGTCGCCGATCTCGAAATTTAACGTCCCCGACACCTGCGGCAAGTGCCACGCCGAGATTACGCAGACCTTCAATCAAAGCATTCACGGCCAGGCCATCGCGCGGGGCAACAACCTTTCTCCGGTCTGCACGGATTGCCACGGCATTCATTCGATCAAGGCGCATAACGATCCCAATTCGCCCGTGTCCGAGCAGAATCTCTCGCGAGACACATGCGCACGATGTCACGAAGGGGTTCGTCTCTCCAGCGAATTCGGCATTCCGGCCAATCGCGTCTCCACGTACATGGACAGCTATCATGGGCTTGCTGCAGAAGGCGGCTCCGTGGTCGCCGCAAATTGCTCGAGTTGCCACGGCGTCCACAACATTCTGCCTTCGAGAGATCCGCACTCCACCATCAACAAGGCCAACCTCGACGCCACCTGCGGCAAGTGTCACAAGGGCGTCACGCAAAAGTTCACCCTGACACCCGTGCACATGGCCGACGGCATACACCCGAAAGACATCGGCTCGGTTATCACCCGCTGGGTGCGCATCATCTACATCGTTCTCATCCTCGCTGTCATCGGCGCGATGTTCGTGCACAACTTCATCATCTGGCGCAGCAAGGCGGCAGCCCGGCGACATATGCAGAACCCGATGATGCAGCGCATGAGCACCAACCAGCGCTGGCAGCATCTGATTCTTCTCAGCAGTTTCATCATCCTGGTTGTCACTGGGTTCGCGCTTAAGTTCCCCGATTCCTGGTTTGCAGAAGTACTCGGCATGGGCGAACACGTGCGCAGCATTGTCCATCGCATTGCCGGAGTCGTACTGATCGCCGCCGGCTTCTACCACGTCTTTTATCTAGCCGTCGCGCGAGAAGGCCGCCGGCTCCTCCGTGACATCGCTCCGCGCCCGAAAGACGGCAAGGATGCTCTTGGCGCCATGCTTTACTACCTTGGCCTGAGCAAAAAAAAGCCGCAATTCGGCCGCTTCACGTATGGTGAAAAGGCTGAGTACTGGGCGCTCGTCTGGGGCACCGGCCTCATGGGCGTTACCGGCGTAATGATGTGGGCCAAGGTGGGTGTCGGCAATCTACTGGCGCGCTGGTGGATCGATGTGGCCACTTCCGTGCACTACTACGAGGCCATCCTGGCGACCCTCGCAATCGTTGTCTGGCACTTCTACCAGGTCTTCTTCGATCCCGATGTTTACCCGATGAACTGGGCATGGTGGGACGGCAAGATGCCGGTAGAGCACTATCGCGAAGAGCATGCGCTCGACACGGAATCACTGCGCGGCGCAGAGTCACCCGATGTATCGAGCGGAAGAGATTCAGGAACCCCGAAGCTCTGAAGTGATCTCGTTACGGTTTCGAAGCGGATGGTCTATCGTCAAAGTGAATCGTCGACTCGACCCCGAACTTGTGGTAGTCGCGAAACTGAATCTCGTTGACGTAGAGGCGTGCGGTGTCTTTCATGCGCACCTCAGAACGAGCCGGTAGATTGTAGGTCTTACCGGCAATCTCAACCGGTTTGTACGTGATCTCAATCGTTGACATCTTGATCGGGAAGTCGACCGGCAACTCCAGCGTCGAACTGATGCGAGCAACTTCGAAGGTTTTGCTGTCTACGAAAAGTCTTCCCGAGGACGCCACCAGGACCTTCTGGTCCGTATCCCGGTCCATAACTATTATGCCGTTCTGGCTGGGAACATGGAATCTGAAGACGTTCACCCTGCGGCCGTTCAGACTCGTCGTTTTGTCCCACGAGAACTCCGCATGCGAACGCGGATCGAAAAGATTGCGCAGCGCGCTGCCAAATTCACCCGCGCTGATGGCCCCCGCAAATTGCATGTGCTTTTGCCCGGCCGCCTTCTTGCCGTTCACGGCGACCACTTCATAGTGCTCCATCTGATCGAAGAACGTCAGCCGCTCTTCGATCACGTCCTGCATGCCTCCGGGGGCATGCGGCGCGCCTGCTAACCCGGTTCCGCCTCGCGATGAACTCGCCCCATTGAACGACATGCCGAAGTTGACCTGGTCCTGGGTTTGGCGCTGGGTGATCTGGGTGCAGATGAAATTCGGAAGACTCTGCGAGTACGCAAGCGCAAGCACACGAGCGCTCTCAAGCACCCGATCCTGGTCGGCGGTCAGTCCTGAATCATCGGCGGACCATCCTGTCGTCGCCCAGCCGAACACGAGAACTGCGAGTATTTTGAACAGCCTCACACCTTCCGCTCCGCAACACGAATCTTGCTCAGTGCAAATCATAGCGCCTCAGCGGTTGAGGACGGTCATCCAGATAATCGAGCACAAAGCAGGTGAGGACATTCACAATTGAATCGCGATTGCAGGGCGACCGAAATCAAAGTTCCCGGAGCTAACGGCTCAGGAACTGATCGTCGGGCCGCTCAACTCTCGGCGTTGCCGCCGCATCACCTTGGCCATGCCCAACAGAAATTCTTCCATCGCTGGAGTCATCGCGCGCCGTGCAGCCTCTTGCTGCGCAAAACTTGCAACCCAATAGACAAGGGATACCAGGTAACTGCACGCGACGATGAGTTCCACGTAATAGTATTGCAGCCCGAAAACCTGGTGAGAGTGCACCATGGTTCCGGCAAGGCTTACCAGCGAATAGAACCCGAGCCCTGTTGCAACCTGGAGTTCCCGATCCCTCCAGCCGATACGCAGAAACTGGCTGCAGCCCGCCAGGGCCATGAAGAATAGAATCCTCAGGACGGCAAAGGATCTTTGTACGTGAAGGGCAAGGAGCCACTCCCACGCGTATCCGGGAGAATCCTTGAGAGAGCAAAGAGGCCACGCCAGCGCGGCGGCCGCGGCGATCAGAATCGACAATCCCGGTAAAAAACCCTTCGGCAATGAGCCTTGGATGGGACGTAGAATCGACCACGCCAGCTCGATCAGAACGGCGTACTGGAAGATTGAGTCGATCAACGTCTCGATGACCCAGATGTCCGGATTCTGGTTGTGCAGGAGAGTGCGCAGGATGAGCACCGCCGCATCGCCAGCCAGGCCCCAGGCAATGTATGAGAAGAAGATCGGAAAAGACTTGTATGAGCGTCTCCACACCAGAATCCCGAGGAAAAGCGCCTCCGCAAGGATGCCGGCCAGAACCAGTATGTTCTCGGAAGACACAAATCCCTCCTCGCCTTTTCATATTATCGACCGAGCAGGTCCAAAATTTAACCTGGCCGCATATTGCAACCCGCTTTGGTAACAAGGCGGATCGGGTTCAGGCTCGACCTTCCGTCCGCGATCTCTGTTGGACGCAATCGCATTTTTCCTACGCTAGAGGCCACGGTCTGCATCGAAGTATCTTATGTCGGACGACAGGGCAGAGTTACCGGTAACGTCATCAGAAGAGCCCACTTGGGCCCCGGATGCCTACGCATGCTACCGCGGCGTCATTCGCGGGCTGCTCGAGGCAGGTGTGCCATTCGCGGTCAGCGGAGGCTTCGCCTTTCACCATCACACCAGGATCTGGCGCACCACCAAGGACCTCGATCTGGTGACGCCGCCGGACGCGGTTCCACGTGCCTTTGAGGTCCTCGTGCGGGAGGGCTTTGAGACCTATGTCCAGGATCCTGTCTGGCTCGCCAAGGCGCGTCGCGGTGAATATTTTGTCGACCTCATCACCGGCGTCGGCAACGCGACCCTCACCGTCGAGCAGTCGTGGATCGATCGCGCGCAGGAGGACGAAGTCCTCGGGATCCGCTGTAAGATTCTCGCAGTCGAAGAAATGATCGCCTCCAAGCTCTTCGTCACGCGTCGAGAGCGTTTTGACGGCGCCGACATTGCGCATTTGCTCAAAGCCTGTGCTCGTAGTCTCGACTGGGACCGTCTACGCGACCTTACCGATGCGCACTGGCAGATGCTCTACTGGAATCTCGTCCTGTTTGCCTACATCTACCCGGCGCGAACGGGCGACATTCCGGCTTTGGTGTGGCGGGAACTCACCGAGCGCTTCCAGAAGTCCATCGTTCCACAGCAGAACAACCACCCGTTTTCTGGTTCGCTCATCGATCCGAATATGTTCGCCATCGATGTCAACGAATGGGGCGAGCGCGATCTCTATCGTGAACTCTGCGAAAACTACCCGTATCGATTGCAGGAGATCAACACGACCAGGAGCAAGGAATGAGGCTGGCAGCAGTTGCCGACATCCACCTCGTTGCAGAAAACCACGAGCGTGATGTCCATCAGTTCTCGCCGGTCAACGATCTTGCAGACGTTCTGGTCGTAGCCGGCGACTTTACGAACCATGGCATGCCGGATGAGATGCGCACGGTTCTAGCCGTGCTCGAACACATTCGCATTCCCATCGTCGCGGTCCTCGGCAATCACGACCACGAGAGCGGCCACCAGGACGAGATCGCCGGAATGCTCCGCGTCGCCGGTGTCCACCTGCTCGACGGACATTGTCACGAAATCGCGGACATCGGCTTCGCGGGCACCAAGGGCTTCTGTGGCGGTTTCGCACCGTACGAATTGATGCCGTTCGGCGAGCAGGGAATCAAGACCTTCGTCGAGATTGCGGAACGCGAGGCCATCAAGCTCGACTACGGCCTTGCGCAGATACAGGCGCAAAAGAAGGTTTCCATCACTCACTACGCGCCCATCAAGGAAACCATCGCCGGCGAGCCCGAACCCATTTTCGCGTTTCTCGGGAGTTCACGCCTCGAGCGCGCGCTTGAGACACACCGGCCCGTGCTGGCGCTTCACGGACACGCGCACAAAGGTACCTTCTCCGCTGAAACCAAATCAGGAATCCGCGTGTGCAATGTTGCTCTGCCGATCTTGCGCCGGCGGGGGGAGGAGCATCCTTTCGCGCTCTTCAATCTCTGATGAAGTTCGAGTATTAGCTCCTCGGCACGAAGTGTGTGTTGAAGAAACAGATTACTCGCGCGATGCGGCGGGAACCTGGAACTGCAATCCGCGAGCGCGGTTCGCCTGCTCGGTTGCCGCAATGTCAATCTGATCCAGCGGAATCTGCTCGTAACGCCGTTGATCCAGATCGGTCAGAGCCCTGCTGTTCAGCATGTAATTCTGCATTGTCTCGGGAGTGCGGCCGTTTTTGAAAATCACCGTGATCGCCTGTTCGGGCTCCGGCGCAACAGTCGACCCGGCATACGCGGGTCGAGGCATTCGAGCATCGGCGACCGGTGCCTGGGGGTAGTCAGGCCCCTGCATCGGTTCAGGCCCAGCATCGTACCCGGCATTGGGGTTTGCATCCGCGTAACCTGCACCTGCGCTCTCCGACCCGTAGGCCGCGTCGCCGGAATCTCCCCAGTCGTAAAGTCCCGGATCGATCACATAAGGATACGGGTACCCAACCAATCCCGGATAACCATAGCCATACAATCCGGCGATCCGCGGGCCGCGTCTGCGATCGTGGTCCCGATTCCAACGTCTGGAGCGATCCCCATAAGCGGGGCGATACTGAGGCCGGCGTGCAGCGAATCCCGGGCCCTGAGAGGGAACTCGCGTTCCCGCAAACCCTGGCGCGCGTAATCTCCCAAATGCTGGCCTTGCAGATCGACTTTGTCTTTGTCCTGCGAAAGGCGCAGGCCGCGAAATTCCGCGCGCAGAGGTGAAACCGGAGTGTCCAAATCCTGCGTGTCCGGCAAATCCTCCGTGACCGGCGCTTCCGCCTCGCGCTGCGCCATGCTGCGCAATTGCTGGCAACGCCAGCGCTATGGTCACCATGACGGCTGCAACCCTGTGCCTCATGCTCTCTATTTTACGCCCGATTCGCTTTGCGTGCAGTGGGTTGAAACGCCACGCTCGGGAGCGATGCCCGCTGGAGTATGCGTCGTCATACCCGCCACTCGTCCGATCGCCAGTTCTTGATCCGTTCCTTGATCTGCTTGCGACCGAGGTTGTGTTCAAGCGCTTGCTTGGCAAGTTCCACCACTTCGTCATCGCCGGCAAAGCGCAGTGCGATCAACTGGCCTTCGTTGAGTCGGGAAATCTGTGCGTGCCATTGCTGCGGAGCCAGTGACTGCAGGCGCAGCCGCTCTTCCAGCCGGATCACCCGGTCCTGCACCTTGAGCGGATAGTTGCGCAGCTTGACAATCGGCACAATCGCCGCCAGGGACAGCACAAGGTACCAGCCCGAGGAGAGGCTTGTTTGCCGGTACAGGTGGAAACTCGCATACACCAGGTTGAGCAGATACAGCGCGAAGATGAAAATGTGAAAGAACGGGTCGAGCCGGGCGTGATTCTTCAGGCTCTGGGTCTCACTCATGCGTGGCCACAATTTCTTTCAGGTCGGAGTTGGCTGTCGCTGCGGAAGACATCTCCGCTCTGTCGCCGGCAGCAGCGGCGCTGTGGACCTGTGCACTGGCGCTCAGGCGATTCTCAGTGGATAAGCCGGAAGATGTCAACGCTTCCAGATTTTCGGGCTCCAGCTTTGTCAGGTTCTTCGGGATTAGTTGATAACGCCCATGCACAACATAATCCACGAACAGTCCGCCGGCGAGATAAGGATTCACAATTGCAATCGGCACCGCATACGCAGTCGTAATCAGCGACTCCGAAATGCTCTTGTTTGATCGGCTCATGCGGCGATACCCGGGAATCTGTGGGATTTCAAAGATCTCCAGATGAACCTCAGGATGCTTGCGCGCGTAACGCTCCAGCTTGTACGTGATCTGTTTGGGTGTCGTCATCCCCGCATCCGGAAAGATGCTGCGCCGGAACGTCCGCGGAAAATACTGGTTCAGAACCTCACGCGAAAAGTCGGAACAGTTGTTAAACAGCAACTGAAAATTCGATACGTTCTTCCTGCTGTTCATGCGCGCGATGAATGCATCATCCTGCGCTTCCGTGGTATCAAACCGGAGAGCGTACATGCGCCTCTCGTATGACACGCCGACCAGTTCCGTCCATCCGCCATGCCAGAAGCCGCCCTTCGGCACCTTCTCTCCCAGGCCAAGCAGGTGCGCCTCGTGATATTCATCGCGGAACCGGTTCACCATGGCGCGATCCACGCGATCCGGTACCTGGGAGATGTCTTCCACTGAGTAAAGGTAGGGAACCAGCGGAATCGCCACCCAGTCATAATCATTCACATCGCTATAGCGGGAGATCACCGCGCCCATCTCGCCCGACTGGCACCGCCGCAGTTTCGTCGGTGTCTCGGCGCAGATGTGCGCAAAATAGATTGCCGTGTGTCCGGTCGGGTTGACTGTCCCGAAGAAGCCGTACGGCTCTTGCATTAGCAATGCGGCCTGTGCGGAACAGCGGGCCGACATCAACAGCTGAAATGCAATGGCCACGAGGATAAATGCAAATGTGCGTGAGGTGCGCATCGAGGGCATTTCGACTCCTGGTCGGGTTGTTTTCCTTTCAAATATGTCGGAATCCGCGGGAAAATGATGTGACGTGTGTGTCAGATTGTGATTCTGTCCCAACCGTCCGTAACCCAACTTGTTTCACGTGTATTAAAGCCAGCTCCAACTCGGCAGCAAGAACACACACCGACAACCGATTTCTTAGACACCAATTGCGCTCGAATGTCGCGCCGACCATTGCCTTCTGGCGAACACCGACCGGTTCTGTTAACGTTCTCCTTCCGAAAAAAGTGAGCATCGGTATGCTCCGAACTTTGGTCGATCTTCGCAGCGTGAGGCTTCTGTGCGCATATCAATCATTCCTGTGATTCTTTTGTTTCCGTCGATAGTTGTATCGGCACAAGTAACTCTGCCTGGAATTCTTTCCAGCCATATGGTCATCCAGCGCGATCTCCCCGTACACGTATGGGGCAACGCTGCTCCGGGCGAGTCCGTCACCGTCTCTTTCCGCGGCGAGACGCGCGGAACCGAAACAGATCCGCTCGGCCACTGGAACATCTACCTCAAGCCCGCCCCTGCGGGCGGACCGTTTCAACTCACCGTCAAGGGAATTCCCGCCGCCGGGGGCACAGCCGTGCCTGAACAAACCATCACGCTCGATGACATCATGGTCGGCGATATATGGGTCGCATCCGGCCAGTCCAACATGGAGTTTCCTCTAAGCCGAGCCGCCACGGCCGCACAGGATTTACCGAACGCGACAAATCCGCGGATACGCTTGCTGATGATCCGCAAGCGCAGCTCCGATTACGCCATGCCCGACGCCGATACCGACGGCTGGACACTCTCCACTCCGGATACCGCGAAAGAATTCTCCGCCGTCGCCTGGTATTTTGCCCGCGACATCTCCGCGCGTCAGCACGTCACCGTCGGCGTCATCGACGCAACCTGGGGCGGCACCGTCGGCGAGTCCTGGGTTCGGCTCATCGCTCTCGGCGAAGATGCATCACTTGCACCCATCTTTGTCGCGCGTGGAAGGATGACTGACAATGCCGCCGATGCAGTCGCCGAAGAGAAGGATCAGCAGCGCCAGATTGCCGAAGCCAAAGCAGCAGGCAAGCCCGTTCCCCAGTTTCCATGGCATCCGCCGCTCAACAGCTGGGGGCCGGGGTTGCTTTGGAACGGCATGATCGCGCCTCTCACGCAGCTGCCGATTCGTGGAGTCATCTGGTACCAGGGCGAGAGCAACAGCGCCCTTGCGCGCGTTCACTCCTACGACCGCATCATGCGTACGCTGATTGAAGACTGGCGTCGTCAGTGGGGAGTGGGGGACTTTCCGTTTCTCTACGTACAGATCTCGAACTTTATTTCCACACCTCTCGAAGACTGGGCCGAGCTGCGCGAACAGCAGGTGCGCACCCTCGCCATTCGCAACACCGCCATAGTCGTCACGATCGACATCGGCAATCCCACCGACGTCCATCCCACTGACAAGCTCGACGTCGGCCTGCGCCTGGCTCGTGCGGCCCGCGCCCTTACCTACAGCGAGGCGGTCGAATACTCCGGCCCCATGTTCCGCGAGGCAACGCCTGAGGGCGGATCAATTCGCGCGTACTTCGATCGCGCTGAGGGCCTCATGGCCAAGGGCGGTGCCGTCACCGGTTTTGAGATCGCCGGCAGAGACGGCCACTATGCTCCCGCTACAGCAACGATCGATGGCACTACCGTCGTCGCCTCCAGTCCCGACGTGCCCGTACCCGTCAGGGTTCGCTACGGTTGGGCCAACAGTCCACAATGCAATCTCTTCAACAGGGAAGGGCTGCCCGCCTCCCCCTTTACTTCAGAACGGTAGCGCAGACCGCTCTGACTATCGCAAATACTGCCAAACGCAGAATGGCCCAGCTCAAAAGCCGGGCCATTCTTACTGCCTGAAATAAACTTTGAACTCCGAACTAAGAACTCGGAACTGTCTCTATCCAACAATCGGCGGTGCCTGAAGCAGCGAGAATATTCCGCCAAATACCTGCTTCAATTCACCGATCGACATCGATCCCTTGTGACCGGGAGCGCATTGCATTTCGCCAACCGTAGCGTCCTCCTCAAATTCTAGGACGTCGCCATAGAAGTTGACGCTCGCGTTGTTCTGCCGCGTCCCCGTAATCACAATTTTGCGGCCCGGCACCAGGCGCCGCACCACGGGGCTCTCGACGGTCGAAAGCCGGCAGCTCGGGGCCTTCTTGTCGAGTTGCTCCCAGGTCGTAATCGAGCCGCCCTGGAAGTAAATTGTTCCCTGGTTTGCAGGCAGAATCACCTCGGTATTTACAGCAACAGTCGATCCAGCCCCGATGGTGGCAATCGGAGCGCTATCCGGCAAGTCCGCGCTCTGGCCTCCCAAACGCAGCGAGGAACCGAACACAAGTGCGGCAACAGCAGCCATTACGGACAGGTGGCGAAGAGAACGCATCCCCGTTAACCCCTTTCGGTACAATAAGCAACGATTTGGGGTGAATTCTAGCACCCTCTATCTCCCGGAAAAACAAAATTCCGCCGTCCTGACAGGCCGCCTACGTTACCAAGTGGTTGCACGCAGGCTCCAAGCTTCGCCCAGGCTAGTGTCGAGAGTCGATAACTGTAGCTGACACAACATCGCTCCAATCGACTCGGAACTGGATCGGTGAGAACTCAGTCGGGCTTACTCCCTAATCTCTAGTCCCATTTCCCTGTTCCTTAGTACACTCATCCCAAGCCTATGCGGACTCGTGCTTTGCTTGCCTCCCTGGTGGTCGCACTTCCGGCCATGTTGTGCGCACAAACTGCACCCAAAACTTCCTCTAAGATGACAACAAAACTCACTCCCGAACAAGTCGAACGCTCCGCCATCATCATCGACACCCACGCCGACACGCCGCAGCGTTTCGTCGATGAGAACTACGACCTTGGCGATCCTCTCAACGGCGGCAACTGGAACCTGGAATCCGCCGAAAAGGGAAACCTCGGCGCCGAGTTTTTCTCCATCTGGGTCGACCCCGCACAAAACCAGGGCCATTTCGCACGCCGCACGCTCATCCTGATTGACGCCGTCAAGCTGCAGGTTGCGAAGCACCAGGACAAGATGATGTTCGTCACGTCACCGGAGGGAATCGAACTCGCGCACCGTGAGCACAAGATCGCCGCGCTCATGGGCATTGAAGGCGGCCACTCCATCGAGGACTCGCTCGCACTGCTGCGCCAGTTCTACGCGCTTGGCGTGCGCTACATGACGCTCACCTGGTCCAACTCCAACGGCTGGGCCGACTCGTCTGGCGACATCAACGACACTTCGACCCCCCATACCAAGGAAGGCCTCAGCGAATTCGGCAAAGACGTCGTGTACGAGATGAACCGCCTTGGCATGATGGTCGACATCTCGCACGTCTCCGATCGCACCTTCTATCGCACGCTCATCATCTCGCGCGCCCCGGTCATCGCCTCGCACTCCGCTGCTCGCGCGCTGTGTGATGCGCCGCGAAACATGACCGATGACATGCTTCGCGCCGTCGCCAACTCCGGCGGCCCCGGTTCCAAGGGCGGCGTGGTGCAGGTCAATTTCTATTCAGCCTTCCTCTCGCAGAAGTATCGCGACGCGCAAAAAGCGCAGCAGCCCGAAGTCAACAAGGCCGTGCAGGCGCTCAAGGATAAGTACAAGGCGGATGGGAAGGAAGCGCCGTCGGACGAGATCGAGAAGCTGCAGCGCCAGTATGCCGATCGCATTCCGCGTCCGCCGCTCTCCGAACTCATTGACCACATCGACCACATCGCCAAGGTTGCTGGCGTCGATCACGTGGGTCTAGGCTCCGACTTCGACGGGGTTACCGGCCAGCTTCCTGAAGGCATCGACTCGCCTGCCGACATTCCCAAAATTACCGCAGCGCTGATGCAGCGCGGCTATTCGCCTGAAGACTGTCGCAAGATCCTGGGCGGCAATCTCCTGCGCGTTTTCCGTGAGGTTGAAGCGGTCGGCAAGCAGCTGCAGGCCGAAAATCGCCCGCGCATCACCGACAAGCAGCCATTTGACAAACCGCAGAAGTAGGAGCGCGCAGTCGCTCACTTGCGATAACTGCTTCTATCGGAATTGAGACAGGGTAGGTTTCCAGTCTTTGCCGAAGAGTTACTTTCCCGCGCTTGTGCGGCCGCTCTTGCCGGAGCCAGAGGAACTCTCCGAAACGGACTGGTCTTTCGATTCAAACGGGGGATTCGCGCCTTGCTGACTGCTCTTTTCGGCTGTGGCGCTCGAAGCCTTCGGCTTTTGCGCGTTCCTGGCCGTGGGCTTCTTCTGCGATGCCTTCGCGTGACTGGAGTGCGCTTTTGCGCTCTGCGCCTGCTGCGCATCCGGCAGAATCGGCGGGTCGCGCCGCTCGGTGGCGTGTGCGGATAGCGAGGCAACGAAGAGAACCAAGGCAACGATTGCGGCAAAATAAAAGCAGATCCGTGATTTCATCTACAACTCCCCGGAAAGACCTGCGAAGTTAGCCAGGTGGACGAGGGGCTGAACCGTTCATACGGCCCCTGCTATTTGGTGTTAGTACACCGGACGCACCAGGTCACCGTAAATACAACCTGCGCAGCCCCTACTCCCACGAAGGTGCAAGGCCTCATAAATGCTTAGATTAGAAATATTTGACTGGAGCCGATTCGTCGATGCATTTGCATCTGGCCGCCCTTCGCCTAGTCTGTCTGCTTGGGAGTGGCGTGCGCAGAACCGAGCGACTTGTGCGTGGCAATCACCGCCAGCTCGTACGGGCGACGTCCCGTTGCCATGCCGCTGGAGACCTTCGGTGCGCCGGTAAGACTGCTAGCCGATTTCGCGATCGTCCGAATTGACCTGGGGTGCAGGTCTGGGTGGTTCCTTAGGCTTTTTAGGCGGCGGCAATCGTGGCCAGGAGAATCAGGATCGCAACCCCGTGGAAGATAATGCGTGCCTTCATCGAAGACCTCCCTTTACATTCGCTTCGTTCGAGGGCGAGGCTGGAAGGGAATCCATCCGGATTTAAAACACCGAGCCACGGAACCTCTGCTGATCGCATCAGTACACGCCTTGCGACATCCGACCGTAAATACAACTTCGCGCCCTGTGGGTACCACGTAGGTACCCGAAATCCTCTTGCCGTCCTTGAACGGAAAGGGAAGGAGGACTCCCAAGGGATTCATTCAGGAAGGTGTACGGTTGCGAGGCGTAAGGGGGTCTTCTGGTCGCCGGGGAATTAGAGTTCCAGGACGTTGTCTTCGATGGCGAGGCGGACGTTGCCGTCGGATTTGGCAAGGCGGCGAACAGCTTCAGGCTTGTCGACCTTGGCCTTCAACATGACCAGCGCGACCGGCACACTCCGGCCGGCGCTCTTGATAGTCTGCACGGCGGTTTCGCGGTCGATTTTGCAGGCGCTCATCAGGATGCGAATGCCGCGCTCCACCAGCTTTGAGTTCTGCATGTGCACGTTGACCATCAGGTTTTCGTACACATAGCCAAGCCGCGTCATGGCGCCGGTGGTGATCATGTTGAGGATCATCTTCTGCGCGGAGGCTGCTTTCATGCGGGTTGAGCCGGAGATGACCTCGGCTCCGACCTCGGCGACGATGGCGATGTCGGCAACTTCAGCAAGAGAGGTGCCCTGGTTGCAGGTCACGGCGGCGGTATAAGCGCCGCGTGCACGAGCGTAGGCCGTGGCGGCGACAACATAAGGAGTGCGGCCGGAAGCGGAGAGGCCGATTACGACGTCTTTGCGGGTGGGACGGCGGCGAGCGATGTCCCGCTGACCCAGTTCCTCGGAGTCTTCGTTGACTTCGACTGCGGAGGCGAGGGCCTTGGGGCCTCCTGCCATGATGTACTGCACTTGGCCGGGAGCTGTCGAGTAGGTGGGAGGGCACTCCGAGGCGTCGAGGGCGGCAATGCGACCGCTTGACCCTGCGCCGATGTAAATGAGGCGTCCACCATCACGCAGGGAGCGCGCGACGTGATCGATGACTTCCGCGATTTCGGGAATGGCTTTCTTGACAGCACCAGCGATCTTGGCGTCTTCGTGGTTGATGATCCTGGCTATCTCCAGCGCCGATTTGGTATCAAAGCCTTGGGAAGCTTCGTTCTGGCTTTCGGTAGTCAGGTGCTGGAGCGAGGAAGCCGGGTCCGTCTTGGTTTCCTCTTTCCCGTGAGCGCCGGCGCCTTCATGCGTCGTCGTACTGGTTAACATCAAAGTCAGTCCCCAGAATCTATTGTATCTGCAATTCGAGCAACTCCACCCAGAATTCTGGTGAGACGGAATGTCACTTTAATGTCATTGAATCAGAGGGCTTGCCGGCCAGACAACGCTTCCCGGATCGCGTCATGGAAAGCTGGACGGACCTGTTTGATCAACTGGGATTGACGATCGGGCCAGGTGCGATTGGTGAGCAATACGGCAGCGACCGAGGCATCAAGGTCGATCCAGAGTGAACAGCCGCTAAATCCCAGATGACCGATGGACCGGCGTGAGAAATAAGACCCAGCCGAGGACTCCTGCGAGGGCGTATCCCAGCCCAAAGCGCGCGAACTCCCCTCTGGCCCCTGACGTTCGGCGAACCACTCGATGGTTTCACGATCGAATAGCGGAGCACGGTCTTGCCGATCTGCGGAGTCGAAAGGGGAGAGAATCTCACCGGCGAACCGAAGAAGATCTGCGACGTTGGAAAAGAGGCCCGCGTGGCCGGCAGCGCCATTCAGAATCCACGCATTCTCGTCCTGCACCTCGCCCTGGATGATCCGGTGCCTGAAACTGTTGTCGATTTCCGTTGGCGGGATCAGAGCTCTTTGCTCAACAGTAGGAGAGAATAGCGTCGCGGTGAGGCCGAGCGGCTCGAATATTTCCTTCTGTGCCCAAACTGCCAGACTCTCCCCCGTCAGGACTTCGAGCGCCTTGCCCAGCAGGATGAATCCGGGATCGGAGTATTCGGTGCGTTCACCGGGCGCTGCTTCGATCGGGAGTTCCAGGCAAGCGCGATACAACACCGCGGGAGCGGCGACGGTGCGGAAGAACTCGACATATCCGGGCAGGCCGGAGTTATGCGCCAGCAGGTGACGAAGCGTGACAAGGCGCGCGTGCTTGGCGCTGTCGCGGCCAACAACGAAACCGGGAAGCAGTTCTCCCAGCGGCGTCTCCAGGTCAAGCAGTCCGCGCTGGTAGAGCAGCATCGCAGCCGCAGTCGTCGAAACCACTTTCGTGATGCTGGCCACGTCAAAGACTGTATGCGGCTCGACTGACGGGGAGTCGGAATCGTAGGTGAAGCGGCCGAAGGCGTCTTCAAGAACCGTTTCGCCGCCGGCGAATATCCCAAAGGCGCAGCCCGGAAAAGCGTGCGCAGTGATGGCGTCCTGGAGTACCTTGTAAACGCCTGCAAAGCGCTCCGATTGCTCAGGCATATCGGCGACGCTCGAGTGAGAATGTGTGCTCTCGGGATTCATGGTTCGCCTCTCCAATGCTCACAAATTTAGCGTACCCTGAAATAGTGCTCATGGAAAAAGATTGGCAGCTATCTTTGCAGCGAAACAGACCGTCTATCTAGATATGGACACCAGGGGGAATAAATGCGTCTGGGCAGCAAGCGATTGACAGCGACGCTTTTATCGGCCGCGGCGATGCAATTCGGCGTCTTGGGAACATCGATGGCTCAAACGCCTGCGCCCGCCGATGGCGTGCAGGCCACCGCTCCCCAGCCCGCAACAGTCGATCCTGCGCCGGCAGCGCCAGCAAATGCGGACGCGGCGACTGCGTCGAAAAAGACATACATGGTTCCGGCTGGAACCAAGGTCCTGCTGCAGTTGCGTAGTTCGTTGAATTCCAAAAGCGCCCGGCCCGGCGATGGTGTTTATTTGGCGTCCGCGTTTCCTGTCGTCGTGGGAAACCGGGTGATGATTCCCTCCGGCGTCTTTGTGCAGGGCGTGGTTGACCGCGTAACACGCGCCGGCCATGTGAAGGGAAGGGCGCAACTCGACATGCACTTCACCTCCATCATCTTTCCCAACGGCACGGTGGTTGAAATTCCCGGTGTAGTCAGCGGCCTGCCCGGCGCCAGCAAGCAAAAAGTGAAGGACGGCGAAGGAACGATCCAGCAGGACACTGACAAGACGCGCAACGCCGGCAAGACCGCGGAGATTGCGCTGCCGACGGGCGCTACCGTCGGCTCGATCGCGGGTCTAGGCGGGGGGCACCCGCTGGCAGGCAGCTTTGGGGGCCTTGGCGCGGGACTTGCAGCGGTTGGCCTGGTTTCACTCTTTACCCGGGGCGCCGACGTGAATATCGAGGCAGGAACGCAAGTTGAGATGGTGTTGCAGAGGCCGCTGATACTGGAACAAGAAAATCTTGCTGAGGGAACGGTACCCGGGGCGGCGCCGGCCATGGTTCCTTCTCCGGGCCAGCCGAAGCCGATGCAGAAGCCAGGACATCCGCAGCTTGTATGCCCGCCAGGAGGCCTGGGTTGCAGTTAAACTCCGTAGCATTTAATAATTCGAGATAGAGAGATGTCGACAAACGTTCAAGGACCGGCTGTAACCGAGCTTTCCCCAACTGCAATGCCTGAAGCAGCAGCGCAACCGGTTGCCGCGCAGCCAAGCGCGGGCCTGGGCCTCGGTCTTTGGCTTCGCGATCTGCTGATCTCCGCAGGCGTTTCGGTTCTCATCATCCTCTTCCTCTACCAGCCTGTGCGCGTTGAAGGCACCAGCATGCTCCCGCGGCTCGAGGATCATGACCGGCTCTTCATCAACAAGTTCGTCTACCACATCTCGTCGATCGAACGCGGGGATGTAGTCGTGTTTCATTATCCGCGCGATCCGGAGAAGAGCTACATCAAGCGCGTAATTGCGCTGCCGGGCGACAGCCTCCGCATCGATCAGGGACAGGTATGGGTGAATGGCAAGGCCCTGGCCGAAATGTACGTCCCCACAATGTACCGCGATTCGCGCTCATATGCAGCGACCGTGATTCCGGACGATTGCTTCTTCGTAATGGGCGATCATCGCTCGATCTCATCCGATAGCAGGGAATTCGGCGTGGTGGAGCGCGACCTCATCTACGGAAAGGCCGTGTTCGTCTACTGGCCTGCGCGCGATGTTGGCGAAGTGAAATAGAATCGCGTTTTCCACGCCCGGCACCCCACCGTGAAACCTGCTAAAATCGATTGAATCCACTCCTCGGAGAGGCAATGCAGGCGATTCTTGCGCTCGAAGACGGGCGCATCTTCCGCGGCGAGGGCTACGGACACCCCGGCGAATGCCAGGGAGAAGTAGTCTTCAACACTTCCCTAACCGGCTATCAGGAAATCGCTACCGATCCCTCCTATGCTGGTCAAATCGTCGTTCTTACCAATCCTCAGATCGGCAACTACGGAACCAACCAGGCAGACAACGAGTCGGCCAAGCCCTACATCGAGGGCCTGATCGTGCGCGAGTTCTCAGCAATTGGCTCGAATTGGCGCTCCGAACAGGTGACCGATGAATACATGGAACGCTATTCGGTACCAGTGCTTGCAGAGATCGATACACGCGCCTTGGTCCGCCATCTTCGTACCCATGGCGTGATGCGCGGCGTGATTTCGACGGAAACCTCGGACGCCGAAACTCTCGTCCAAAGAGCCAAAAACATTCGCAAGATGGATGGGACGGATCTTGCAAGGGTCGTTTCGACAAAGGCGTCTTACACCTTCGACGCAACAGACCCGCGTTATCAGGGTGACGATCCGCTGTTGCCCTCTGCGGTCGACAAGGCGGCACTCCACGTCGTCGCCTACGACTTCGGC
The DNA here is from genome assembly GCA_963770365.1 of uncultured Acidobacteriaceae bacterium. Taxonomy (GTDB): domain Bacteria; phylum Acidobacteriota; class Terriglobia; order Terriglobales; family Acidobacteriaceae; genus Telmatobacter. The sequence continues at coordinate 186,735 of CAVYPN010000001.1, forward strand.
ATCAAGCAGAACATCCTGCGCATGCTGGCGCGGGAGGGCTGCCATGTGACGGTGGTTCCGGCGGAGACGACGGCGGCCGACGTGATTGCGCTGAAGCCGGATGGAGTGTTCCTGTCGAACGGGCCGGGAGATCCGGAGCCGGTGGACTATGCGGTGCAGGCCATTCGCGACATGATGGGACGCGTGCCGGTCTTCGGCATCTGCCTCGGGCATCAGCTCTGCGGACTGGCGCTCGGCGGGAAGACCTACAAGTTGAAGTTCGGACACCATGGCGGAAATCATCCGGTGCGCAACAACACGACGGGAAAAGTCGAAATCACCGCGCACAATCACAACTTCGCCGTCGATCCCGACTCGATCAACGCCAACGACATTGAATTGACGCACGTTGACCTTAACGACAATACCCTCGAAGGACTGCGGCACAAGACGCTGCCGCTCTTCAGCGTGCAGTATCACCCGGAAGCGGCGCCTGGGCCGCACGATTCGCATTACCTGTTCCACGACTTCCGCAAGATGATGGAGGAGTGGAAAGGATGAAGCGAAGAGTTTCCATATCGGCGATTTTGGCAAGACCAGCGGGGCCGCGGCTCCGCTGTTTTTTGGGCGCGGCTTTCTGGATGCTGATGTTTGTGGCGGTTGCCCGAACTTCCACTGCGCAGGTTGATATTCCCGGACCGGAGCGGCTGGGGCATGTCGAGGGGTATGTCGTGAATCCAGTGGGCCATCCAGCAGTCGATGTGGCGGTGACGCTGTCGCGCGACGGGAAAGTCTGCGTTTCAAACAAAAACGGACAAGGACGGAAGGTTCCGGTTTGAGCATGTTAAGGGACCGTATACGTTTCAGGTGGCGCGAACAGAGTATGCGCCCGCGGTGCGTGAGATTGTGGTGACGGACGAGGTGGTGACAGCGCTCGAACGGAAAAAGCTTTACGTGATTCTGGGACCCGGTGCTTGCGCGGATGAGTGCTCACTGATTTTGACAAACAAGCGTGATTTCGACCGGACGATTCGCAAAAGAAACAGACACTAACTCGGGAAACCAGCGAAAAAATGCCACGCAGAAATGACATTCAGAAGATTCTCGTGATCGGCTCAGGGCCGATTGTGATCGGGCAGTCGGCAGAGTTTGACTACTCGGGCACGCAGGCCTGCAAGGCGCTCAAGCAGGAAGGCTATGAGGTCGTGCTGGTGAATTCGAACCCGGCAACCATCATGACGGATCCCGAGCTTGCCGATCGTACCTACATCGAGCCGCTTACGCGCGAGTACGTCGAAGAGATCATCCGCATCGAGACTGCGATGCTCGGCGAGGATTCCGGCAAGTTTGCGCTGCTTCCCACCGTCGGCGGACAAACCGCCTTGAACCTGGCCGTCGATCTTGCTGACGCTGGCATTCTCGATCGCTACAACGTGGAGCTGATCGGCGCGAAGCTTGAGGCCATCAAGAAGGCTGAAGACCGGCTGCTGTTCAAAGACGCCATGCTGCGCATCGGGCTCGACGTTTCAAAGTCCGCGCTGGTCAACAATCTTCGCGACGGGCTCGACTTCGCAAGCAAGATCGGTTTTCCAGTTCTCATTCGGCCGAGCTTTACGCTTGGCGGCTCAGGCGGGGGCATCGCCTACAACCGCGAAGAGCTGATGGAGATCCTGGCTCGCGGTCTCGATCTTTCTCCCGTGCACGAATGCCTGATTGAAGAGAGCGTGCTTGGCTGGAAGGAATATGAGCTCGAGGTGATGCGCGACCTCGCCGACAACGTCATCATCATCTGCTCGATTGAGAACTTCGATCCGATGGGCGTGCATACCGGCGACTCCATCACCGTGGCGCCGGCGCAGACGCTCACCGACCGTGAATATCAGAAGATGCGCGACGCGGCCATCGCCGTCATGCGCGAGATCGGCGTCGAAACGGGCGGGTCCAACGTGCAGTTTGCCGTGAACCCGGCCAATGGGCGCATGACCGTGATTGAGATGAATCCACGTGTCTCACGTTCCTCGGCGCTGGCATCGAAAGCGACCGGCTTTCCGATTGCGAAGATCGCAGCCAAACTCGCGGTTGGTTATACGCTCGATGAAATTCCCAACGACATCACGCGCAAGACACCGGCCTGCTTCGAGCCGACCATCGACTATGTCGTGGTGAAGATTCCCAAGTGGCAGTTCGAGAAGTTTCCCGGGGCTGACGACACGCTGGGCCCGCAGATGAAGTCTGTCGGCGAAGTGATGGCCATGGGCCGCACCTTTAAGGAAGCGTTGATGAAGGCGTGGCGCGCGCTCGAGACGGGAAAGAAAACCGGGACGGAAATCCTGGAGCCGCGGCGCCTGACGCAGATGCTGGTGACACCTCGGCCCGAACGGCTCGGCTATATCCGCTTCGCCTTTGAACGCGGCATGAGCGTGCGCGAAGTGGCACGGCTTACCGGGATGGATCCGTGGTTCCTGCATCAGATTCGCGAAGTGACGCTGGCCCAGCAATCTCTTCAGGAGATATCGCCTGACAAAATCAGTGCCGAGCAGCTTTTGAAGTTGAAACGCTATGGCCTCAGCGACGAACGAATCGCTACAGAATGGAAGCTCGAAGGCCACGAGGGCATCAAGCAGGTCAGGGAACTGCGCGAGGGCAAAGGCATTCGTCCCGTCTTCAAGCTGGTCGACACATGCGCCGCCGAATTCGAATCGATGACGCCGTATCTCTACTCAACCTACGACGAAGAGGACGAGGCGCCGCCGACCGACAAGGCGAAGATCATCATTCTTGGCTCGGGTCCGAATCGCATCGGGCAGGGTATCGAGTTTGACTACTGCTGCTGTCATGCCGCGTTTGCGCTGAAAGACGATGGCTACGAAACCATCATGGTGAATTGCAATCCCGAGACCGTCTCGACAGACTACGACACCAGCGATCGGCTCTACTTCGAGCCGTTGGTGTTGGAGGATGTGCTGGCGGTCTACAACCATGAGGCGCAGTCGGGCGCGAAGATCGGAATGATCGTGCAGTTTGGCGGCCAGACTCCGCTCAATCTCGCACAACGGCTGCTTTCAGCCGGCGTACCGATCATCGGCACATCGCCTGCGTCGATCGATCTGGCTGAGGACCGAAAGCAATTCGGGAAGCTGCTCGAAGATCTTGATATCCCGCAGCCCGCAGGCGGTACGGCCACCAGCGTGGAGCAGGCGCTTGCCGTTGGCGAACGCATCGGCTACCCGGTGCTCGTGCGTCCCAGCTATGTGCTTGGCGGGCGCGCGATGGTGATTGCCTACGACGCGCAGGCAGTGGCCGAATACATGAAGCAGGCGGTGGAGTACTCGCAGGACCGGCCGGTGCTGGTGGACCACTTCCTCGAGAATGCGGTCGAAGTGGATGTCGATGCGCTGTGCGACTCGGAAGATGTGATCATCGCGGGGATCATGCAGCATATCGAGGAGGCCGGCATTCACTCCGGCGACTCGTCGTGCGTGCTTCCGTCGGTGAGCATTCGCGAGGAGACGCTCGAGACGATTCGCCAGCATACGCGCAAGCTTGCGCTCGCGCTCAAAGTGGTGGGACTGGTGAATCTGCAGTTCGCCATTCAACGCGACGGCGATGGAAATGATCATGTCTACGTGATCGAGGTAAATCCACGGGCCTCGCGCACAGTGCCATACGTTTCAAAGGCGACCGGGATCCCGCTGGCCAAGATCGGCGCGCGTCTCATGACCGGACGCAAACTGCGCGAGTTGCTGCCGGAACAACTGGCTTCAAAAAAGGATCTGGAGACCGGAACACACTTTTACGTGAAGTCGCCGGTGTTCCCGTGGTCGAAGTTTGCCGGCGTTGACACCGTGCTTGGGCCGGAGATGAAGTCGACTGGCGAAGTGATGGGTGTGGCTGCGACCTTCGGCGAAGCGTTTGCGAAGGCTCAGCTCTCTGCCGGGCAGGTTCTACCAGCGCGCGGCACCGTCTTCTTCACGGTCAACGATCACGACAAGCCGGCGGTGATCGAGCTTGCCCGGCGATTTGCGCATCTCGGCTTCCACATGGTTGCCACCGAGGGCACGGCCAACGTGCTGGAGCGCGCCGGATTGAGCGTGGAGCGGGTATACAAAGTGAAAGAGGGACGCCCGAATGTTGTCGACCTGATCAAAGGCGATCGCATCCAGCTCATCATTAACACGCCGCGCGGGCAGGACACCTTCTTCGACGAGAAGGCCATCCGGCGCGCTGCGGTGCTGGCGCGCGTGCCGACGATCACGACCATTGCCGCAGCGCAAGCCGCTGTTGAAGGCATCGCCGCGATGCAGCAGCACAACATTACGGTCTATGCGCTGCAAAGCCTGCACGGCTTGAAGGTTGACTGAATCTGGAGAGGGAAGCGAGAAGGGAATTGACTCGCCTCACCTAAAATGAGAGTCATGCTGATCGAAGGTGTCTTCGCCGCCGTAACCACGCCGTTTTATCCCGACGAGAGGGTCTACTACCGCAAACTTGAGGCCAATGTAGCCCGGTACTCGCGGAGCCAGCTTGCGGGAATGGTGGTGCTTGGATCCACGGGCGAAGCGCCGGCACTCGATGATATGGAGACGCGCGACGTGCTTCGCACAGCGGCAGAAGCGGCGTCACCGGAGAAGGTGCTGATTGCCGGCGTGAATCGCGAAAGCCTGCACGCGGTGATCGAGCTGGCAGAGACAGCCGCCAAGTTTCAATACGACGCAGTCCTGGTGCGGACGCCGACCTATTACTCCACGCAGATGACGCCGTCGGTGGTCGCCAATTATTTCCGGGCGGTTGCAGACCGCTCGCCGCTGCCGGTGGTGCTCTACAACATTCCGCGCTGCGTGCCCTACCAGATCCCGGTGGAGATGGTGGCCGAGCTTGCGCATCACCCGAACATCATCGCCATCAAGGACTCGAGCGGAAGCCTGGACCGCATCAAGGGAATTGTCGAAGCCACACGCGACGTTGCAAAGCGCTCCGTGACGGTTACTCCGGTCTTTGAAGCGGTGACTGCGCGCATGCTGAATCGAGTGGCAGCAGCAGTTCCGTCCACCTTTGTTTCGGCAGGCGACCTTGCCGGTGGACAGGCACTTGCGGTTGCGCCTCCAGCGGTACCGATGAAGACGCGAACCAAAGAAGTCGGTTTCCAGGTGCTCACAGGCTCGGCGGGAAGCATTTTGCCGTCGCTCGAAGCGGGTGCATCGGGCGCCATTCTGGGATTCGCAGCCTGCACACCAGAGGCGTGCTATGAGGTCTACTTCGCCTGGAAGGATCGCGACGCAAGGCTGGCCGCGGACAAGCAGGCAAGTATCGCCATGCCCAATCAGAAGATCGTCGCCGAGATGGGGATCGCCGGGGTGAAGTACGCTTGCGATTTCAACGGCTACTATGGCGGATACCCGCGCCAGCCTTTGCTGCCTCTTACGGCTGAACAGAAGGCTGAGATCGAGGCGCTGCTGGCCGAGATCCGGAACTAGGGCCGCACTCCTTCTCGGCCTGGACTACGTTGTTCAACAGGCAACTGGGTCCCGAGCATCCGTCCCTCTGGTTGATGTCGATCTGAGCCTTTGCGGGGGGTATTATCCGTCTCTTTAGAGAAAGAGCCTATTTTCAGCGGCTTGGCGGGAAGGCTGTCTGCAAGGGTTTCTTCCGATTGAACTTAGCTGTAGAGGTTTCTCAATGAAGGGCTTAGAGGCAGGTCCTTTTCACAGTTGCACGGTTTCACGAGCGGATTCTTGGATTCGAGCCCATAGTCAGCTATGCGATTGATATAAAAGACCTTCTTTTTTAAATCGTGGCTCATTTTGGTCGATTTAGGCCCGTTTTGGCGTCACTTTGCCCTGTTTTGGACACATCTGAGACTGTGAAACTGTGAAGGCGGTGTATTACGCGGGCATGCTCTACCCAGAGGACGAACACAAATCTATTGTGCGCCAAAAGGGGGAAATTACCTGCAAATCCGGCGGGGTTTTTCTTTCGTTTGTTTTGTTGGATTTGGGTGGGAAATGGGAAGTAACGGGGGTTGACAGGGATGGCGGCAGGGAAGTCGCACACCATCATTAGCGATCCGCACACGTTCGATTTCATGACCCGTCACGTTGCCGCCTTTCTGGAGTAAGCGGCGACTCGGCCGGCACGATTACGATCCTGGATGGCCTTCGTGCTCTCCCAGGTCTCAAACGCGAGATCTGAGGCACCTTGATTCTTCGTTGATTGGAGCCGAAGGCCTGTGCCGACATTTCCACCGCGGATAGGCATGTATAGCAGTTTGGGATGAGTGGTATAACTGTCCCAATCAACAGGGCCCTCTCGTTTCTTGTCGGAGGCGATCCATGCAAATGAATGCTGACCAGGTCGGCAAATACGCTCAGTTTGCCAAACACATCCGCACCGCGATCCCCATGATGATTGGGCAAAGAAAGATTGTGGACGGGATTATGAATCACTCTGGTGCCGATGAAGCGACCGTCAAGAAGGGCCTCATATGGGGCACCGGTCCCACCGTGAATGTGGCGCTACTCGTTCCGCAAGAACGTGACGGAAAGACTTACTACCCGACCGGTGGCTACAGGCTGGGCTCTAACATCATCGATATTTCCATGGGAGACGTAGGCCGATTTCAAACCGACCAGGACATGCGCACGACCGCGCGCGGACAGGTGCATTTGATCACCATCATCCTGCTGCACGAGCTGACGCACTGGGCGCGGGAGAAGTCGGGCACCAGCGATTCTCCTGACGTGGAAGACGGCTTCGAGTTCGAGAAGGAAGTTTACGGGAAGGTCTTCGAGCGCTAGCGGGTCCGAGTCTATTACTTACCTGGAACAGTGCACTGCCACTTCTGTTGGAGCAATTCGATGCCGAGCCCTTCGCGCCTCAGCTCTGAGGAGGAGATATGATTACGCGTTCCGAGAGGGCTATTTTGCAATGTCGTTAAATGTCCGATAACAGATAATCTCGTCTACTAGATTGCCCCTTTGCGGAACTCAACAGCCCCACCCTAAGACAGTCACTTACTTTCGGATGTGACCACCGATACAGCCGCAGGTGATGAAACTACTAATAGCGCGTCGAGCATATCCCCGCCCTTCATCTTCCCTTGAATGCGAACCATTTTCGCCGACGGAAGGGAAGCGCTAGAAGCCAGCGCAGCGAACGACGCCCGATCCACTGCAACAGGAGTAAAAGAAACGTCCATGCCAGCCGCCGCGAGCAACGCGCCGAACTCATCCGGCCCCATGTCGCCGCCGCGAGCAACCTTAAGAAGCGCACCCAGATTCATACTTTTCCCTTCGTGCTCACTTTGAGCTTATCCCGATATTGACGCCAACGAGCGCCACGATTACCAGCAAGAGAACCACAACCACAACCGCGCCGCCGTCCTCATGATTCACCGCCCACCCCCTGTTAGTTTGTTTCGCCGGACACATGGCAGCTAAGCGTTTGACCGTTCGCCGCAGCCAGATTCGTGCCGTCGTACTTCTGCACATACAGGGTCGAGCCTACGATTTGCGCCGTCCCCGCGTAAGTGGTTTGCCCGTTCTCACAGATGCCAACCGTACCCGCCGCAACCGTAAACGGCATAGGAACCGTAATCGAAGCGCCACACGTGCCAATGGTCGTTACCGTGAAAATGACATTCGCCTGAAAACTTTTTCCAACGACAGAGGAGCGCAGACTACTCGCGATGGTATAGCCCGAGCCAGATTGACACGACACCGCAGGAGTCGTGACAGTCCAAGCCGCAGCCGTAGGCAGAGCAAGAGGAGCGCCCCCCGGCCCCTGTATCGTGCCGCCCAACCGCACCACGCCCTCAATATCAACATCCGTTCCCGCCGCTGGTGTAGTCGTACCGAATCCTACAGGCTGCGCAGTATGGAAATAACTCGGGTTTGCCGTATCGAGAACGAGAGCGGGGAAGCCGCCCGGATTGTAAATCGTGATATTTCCCGCCTGCCCTCCGTTGCTTTGAACACACGTAAGACTAGCGACCACGTTCCCAAGCTGCCTTAATTCGAAGCCCTTCCCCGGAACTCCGTTGCAGTCTATAACCTCTAAATTCGCCTGTTTCTGCGTCCCAATCAGAAGCGAATCCAACACCGCTTCCGACGCGCCGACATAGCCGAAACCGGGAGGAAGAAAACCCGAGCGAGACAACGCGCTATATTGCAGATTCAGACCAGAATCGCCCGTTTGCTGTAGCATCCCGATGGTATTATCCGCGAACAGCGCCAGCGCATCATAACCGTTACTGATGCCCGCCAAATAGACGTTCAAATCCTGCATGGGAGACCACGTTTTGCCCATGTCGAGCGAGATAGAGCCGCCCGTTGTAATCAAATTCTTGATAGAGAATCGACCGATTAAAAGCAATTCCCCGGTAGGAAGCGAAACGAGAGACGGACGCCCGACGCGCGTCCCCGTTGTCGCCGACGACGACCCCAACACGTCAACAGGAATCGACCACGTTTGACCCGCATCGAAAGACCACGACCACGCGTAAGCGCCGAGAGGATCATTCACGTCATGGCGCACAATTTGCGTGACTACATGCTGCCCCGAAACAATTTGCGGCATTACAGCCAGCGCCGACTCGCTATAGTAGTTTGTCGAACTGACACCCGTTGCCGTTGTCACGACAGAGCCCCAAGTATCAGCGACGGGATTGTAAGAGATGACACCCGCCGAGCCGATCCCGAGAGGAGCCGGAAGTTGATCGCACCACCAGACCGGCAGGAGTACGTTAGTCGCTGAGATGTTCACACCCGGATTGATGGGATAGTAATTTGTGGTGTAGCTCGAAGGAGCACCAGGGAACGGCACAACCTTTGCACCAGACCACGAAACCGAATCGCCCGCGCCAATCGTGCCGATGGAGTAATAAGAAGCCGTATAGCCGACTAACGTTGTCCCCGCAGATTGCGAGTAAGGCCCGCCCGCCGTGCCACTATAGTTGATTTCAAATTGAGAGGCAGAGAGCCCCGTCGAAATCACCTGATACGTCAAGCCGTTGAAGACAGACGCCGCGCCCGTCAACCCCAGGAGCATAACCGGAGTTCCCGCCGTCAGACTATTTGCCGCCGTGAAGGTTGCCGTAGACGCGCCGATTGTGACACTCGTGATATTGAGCGCCGTTCCAGGTACAAACGCTTGGACGATAAGCAGCAACTTGCCGTTGCTCATCATGGTAAGAGGCATATAGGCATTGCCGCAGCCGCCGTACACCGGAATTGTGATGCAGACCGAAGTAGCAGCACCCCACGTGCTACCTCTATCTGTGCTCACCTTGCTATACACCTGCGAGCCCGCACCGGCCCACGGTGCATTGTAGAGCGCATACAGAGAGCCGCTAGGAAACTGCACGAGATTTGGATTACCGCCCGTACTCGCGACGACGCTAGGAGAGCCCGCCAGCGTCAGCACATTAGCCGACACACCACCCGAGCCTCCCGGCGCCCCCGTCCGGTAATCCAACCAAGAGCACTGCGAACACCGCGCAGGCATAACACCAACCGGCCACACCGCCAACGAAGGGTCGAGAACGATGATGCACGGCACAGCCACGTTTGACGTACACGCCAGTTGCGCGTTCGCGACTTTCGTCCCTACATCCGGCCCCGGAAAGGATCTTGCATAAAAAGTATTGTCAGTCTGCGCCGCGCAGCTTGCCGCCGCCATCGCAACCACGCCCGCCAGTAAAAAAACTCGAGTTTTCAATTTGAGCCCCCGTAAGGTTAAGGAGCGCCGCGACCAGCAGCGCCCCGAAGTGAGCAGGGAAGGGAAGTGACTACGAAGCGAATTGCGAGTGAAGCCCCGGCCCCGCCAGGATGACAGCCGCGCCCGTACCAGGATCAGCAGCAGGAACCGCCGCAGCTTCGACAACAGCAACCACCGCAGGAGCCAACTCCGCAGCCGCTACGACCTTCGCAGCCACCGGAGCAGCAGAAGGAGCCGCAGCAGTGACAACGGCAGCAGCAGGAGCCGCCAGCGTTGCAGCGTCAGCAGCCGCAGCCGCAACCGTGGTAGGCAGTTTCGCCGGAAGCACATCGAGCAAATCGTAAGCCTTCTGCAAAATGTTCTCCGCTTCGCCCGGTATCGGAGGTACGCCAATCTCCGCGCAATGGTCGTTATAGACCTGTTCAAACGCAGCCAGAGCAACCGCCATTTTTTGCGCGCCCGTCATGTTCGAACTCGCAGCCTTCGCCGTTATGGTTGTCGCACCGGCGACCGCATGAAGCGCCGCCGCCGTCAGCTTGACAGCCGCCGAAGGAATAAACATTGATTCGAGTCCCTGCACTAGCGGATTCTGCTCTACCTTGTCAGCGATGCCCACAACCACCGCAGCGTCGTGACCAATCTTTTTGATTACGCTCCAAAATTTCATTATGAAAGCCCTTCCTTTTGTGCCAGCCGCGCGACAGTGATAGAACACCGCTCGCATTTGTCCTCCGTTTTTTCAATGCGCCGCGCGTGATCTTTCATAGTGAAAGCCACGACGCCCGCAAAAAAGATCAGCGCCCCCGTTTGCGCGACGATCAGCGGAACGAGCGCTGAGATATTAATCACAGCGCCCCCACTGCTCCCGGCCACTCTTGCGCGAGTTCCGCGCTAGGACCATCGACCAGGGACGGAGCCCACGTTGAACCCTTCGAATGGGGATGTTTCCCCACCTTAGAGGTATCCTTCGCTACCAGCTTCGCAACGTACCCCTTGAGAAACCAGACAGCGACACAGACCACAACCGCGATTACTGCCCACTTGATAAATTCCCGTTTCACCCCTGCACCCCTTCCCCTTTTTGCCGCCCGAAAACCCTACGCCGTGAAATAGTCGTTACCGTCCGAATAGTTGTATTCGTAGCCAGCATCGCCGCCGCCGCCGCCGCTCATGTCATAGCCGCCGCCGTAATCGGAATACCCGCCAGCGTACCCGCCGTAATCACCCGCGCCGTATCCGCTATAGTCCGAGTACCCGCCGCCGCCGTCGTAACTGGACGAATAGCCGCCGCTTGGATCAGTCCCCGAGTCACCAAAGATGCTCGAATTGATTCCCGACATATCGAGGGTTTCAAGACTTTGGGGAGCACCAAAATCCCAATTTCCGAGGGAACTATATTCCCCAAGGTTGTCGTTATAGCTGTTCAACGACTCCCCGCCGAGTTCACCGTTCGCATAGTCGTAAACGTTCCCGCCGTTCCCGCTTGCGTCGAACCCCTCTTTGATGGAATTGAGGAAATCAGTCATAAAGCCGAACGCGCCCGCCGTGGGAGATGTTGCAGTCGGTTTATGCGTCCCGGCCTGCCCCGTCTGAGGATTGCCGGAAGAAAATTGCATAGTCGGACGGCCCCCCGTTGGAGGAGTAGGTTGCTGCTGTGGCTGCTGAGGATAGCCGAACGCCGCCCCCGGCCCACTCCCCATGTATCCACCAGCCGCCGACACGGCGCGCGGCTTAAGGAGCGCAGGAAGCATTTTGTACAGCGCATAACCGCCGACAGCAACCGCGCCGACAGTGAGCACCATTTGAGGATTTACTTTTGACTTAGCCATTAGTACGCCGCCCGCCATCCCGCAGAGTCACCACGACGGGGACGAACGCGACCCTGTACGCGTCCCCACTGTGGCGCGCTCACCATCGGCCCGTACATTGCGACTACGCCAGGATTCGCGCCGAACGTAATCGGATAATCTTGCGTTGTGTACGCATTCAGGTTCCCGCTAACGCCGCCCGAGAACATCCCGCCGAGCCAGCGCCACGCGATGAAAACCGCAACCGCAACCGCAACCCATTTAACGACGCCTTCCACTACTCACCCCCGTATGAATCGCACGTTTTCACCTGTATTCGCGTCGATTGAAAGACCGCTATCAGCGAGGAACGTTTGCCGCTTCAAAATCCTTCCACGATTGAGAATTGGCGTAGCTTGGAAGGTTCGCACTCAGCCAAGGAACCAGCCCGCCGAAGAAATGATCGACCTGAGATTTAAGACTTGACGCGCCCATGCCGAAATCCGAGAGCGATCTATCCGCGCCCGCCGCGATTGTCGAACCTACCGCGTCAGGGTAGGCACTATAGGGAACTTGGAGGTTATGCGCCTTCCAAATCACATAGAGCAGGACGAGCCCGCCGAGGATCAAACCCCCTTCGATTAGCTCCCCTTCGATTTTGTTGAGGCTAGCCAATGGGAACACCGGTAATGGTTGCAACCACGCCATCGCCCGCCGTGCCGTAAACCCAGATTTGCCCGGTATGGTCCACCGGATAGTTAATCTCGGTATCAGGCGTAACGATGCGACCGTAAGCCGGATTTGCGTACTCCTGATGTGCGCCGATATAGACAGGCGCAGCGTTACCCGTTGCCGTGCCATTGTGCCCGCGCAGCGAGACTGACAGCCCCTCAGGAACGATCAGCCCCGGAAACCGCTGAGGCAATCCGCAAACGGCGAGGACCAGCCGCAACGTGTGATTGATAGCCTTGCGAGGCTGAGAGGAAACCAGAGAGGGAAGGGAAGAACCACCCGACCCATCCGGCGAATTTTTTAATCCAGTAGGCATTACGAACCCCACACGCTAGAAACCGTTTGCGAAGGATCGACCCCCGCAGAATTTGCGACGTACTCCGCATACGCATCCGGGTTGTTATGATCGGACGGCGGAGCGTAGGTATTTGCAAAAGATCGGAAAAATCCCAACCGGGATGCGCTTGAACGTGACGATTCAGCCAGTCGTATCAACGCGTCGACGCCGTCCCAGGCGATCAGCAAAAACCGCATAGCCAGTCCCGCCGAGCCTATCGCGCGCGGATCCATGGCGAACGTTACCGTCGTTGTTATTGACGACGTTTCGATTCCACGGTTTGCGCGACAGCCGCAAGCTGATAAATGGCCTGCATGACGGACTCAGCCATATCGCCGTAAGCGCCGACAGCTATCCCCCGGCCCCGGATCGTATTGAGGATCAGTGACGCCGTACCCGTAAGGGTCGTTTGGCGATTGCGCGTCGAGTTCATTCCAGCCGCCCGACACCGAAGCAGAAGCAGACGCGCCCGCCTTCCCCTTGAAGAAAAGGAAGACGAGCGCGATTACCGCTATGACAAGAACCGGCATTATTGTGCCGGTGCCAGAGTGAAGACGCGACGAGTGTAGAACCGGATAGCGTCGAGGTTCGCACCGCTCACGTTGTTTACGTCGAACTGCGCCAGGAGCCCCGCAGCCGCATTCGAGTTCTGCAACAGTCCTTCAGTGAAATCGATGAAGTATTGACCGATTGCAGTTTGCGCCGGATCAAACCATTCGTCATCGAACATCTTCTGCCGAATGTCCAAACCGTACTCGTCAAAATTGAGTGTCGGTCCAGTGATCGTTACGCGATTGAGGAGCGTATCGGCAAGCGTTTTAGGCGTGCCAGCTTCGGCCAGGAGCAGCCATTGAGTGAACGCGCCATCGAGAGGAAGCGCCGCATCCTGCGCACGCTGGAACGTGGTAGGAATCAGCATCAAATGATCTTCCTGAAACAGGGGAACCGTGTCACCGGCAATGCCGAGCCGTTCATCGTTCCACTGCACAGTAAGCCCCGCGAAGTTGCAGACGCGATCATTGCCAGTGAAGCAGCCCGTAAGATCACCGGCCAAATCGACCTGTACCTGCACGCTTGAGTAAACGCCGAAGTCCATATTCAGCGCCGTTTGCACCTGATTCCTCAGAGTGGTATCGGCAAAGTAAATCGGGATGCTGAGGTAAATCGGATAGGTGCCAGCCGCGCCGGAACCAATCGAAGACCCGGACAACTCACCAACAAATTTTCCGTTGTGCTGAGAGATTGCATAGCGCAGCAGCGAGCGCGGAGTGCAATCGACAATCTTCCCGCCAGGGTAGCGCGATGCGGCATTGCGATTTGCCGTGATCTGGATACGCTTGACCAAGCCAATCGGCCCGCCTTCGCTCACTGCCACGCCGTTAGTCGTTCCACCGGATACGACGAGGTTCCCGGTAATGGTCAAACGTCCCTGTAGGACTTTGCCACCCGGAGGAATTGAGAAAATAACCGGCGAACCACCCACGTAGGGGTAAATTGCTCGCGTTTTGCGATCTTCGAATGCCACGTTTCACGTCCTTTCGTCCCAAACGGTGACGAGCACAGCAAAACGGACGGACACCGACAGCGCCGCCCGAGGTTAGGGCAGCGACTAGCCGTTGATGAAGTTCTTGACCGGAGACAATGCGCCGATACGATTGACGGCAGCAGCGATCACAAGCGAAATCACCGCATACACGAGAATGTGTTTAAAGCTCATTCCAAGCATTCCGAAATCCTCCCGAACACAAAAGACCGGACCTATCCGGCCCGTTCGAGAGTCACCGTGACAGCTTTTTTTCGGAATCCTTGAGAGGAAAGCACTATAGCGCTAGGAGGGACGTGCGGAAAAAAGTACTATAGCGGTTAGGAGGGACACAACGCTGGCACCGCCAGCGTTAACACCTAGATAGTCATGTTGTCACTGGAGTAACTTCCGGGTGGGCCACGACACGCCCAGAACTCGACAAGTGTTCTGTCAGTGTTATGGGCATTCCTTTTCCCACTGGCCTCCCTCGACTAAAATGCCGATGTAAGAGAAAAGGAGCCGCTTATGGATAAATTTGTTGTCTTCCTCAAACGGACTGCAGACCCAGAAAGGCCCGAGGTTGCAATTTCGCCCAACGAAGGGACTGGCTCTTGGTCTGCTTTGAACAGAGTTGATCGCTATCCGAGTTTCCGTCAACTGAAAGTAGCCCTTGTGTTATTGGGAAAGCGTGAACAGGAAATTGAGCACGAACTTGGAAAGCTTCGCTCACAAGAAGATGTGACTCTGTATTTCGATATCACGGAAGAGCAGGCCAAATCCTTTGGGTGGGCAGGGAACCCGTAGATGAGGAATCGACGATGAAGATCATGCTGTTAGTTGCGGCACTTGTCATTTTTCTGTCGGGCACGGAAGCGCAAAACCTACCGCGAAAACCACAAGAGGTTGTCTTTTGGAGCCGACTGTCAGGCGAGGACTTAGTAAGCAAATGCAAACTCGTCGACTCGGAATCGGATTCACCGACCAAGCAGGACGGCCTCCAATGTCTCGTCTATATCAACGGCTTCACCGACGGGTATGGCGCAGCCCTGATCCCGTTTAACCACAACAAGCAGGCGGCATTTTGTCCCCCGGACGGAGTCAACCTGGGCCAGATGGCAAAGATCGTTGTCAAGTTCGGTACGGACCACCCGGAGATGCTCTGGATGAAGGCACCCTCATTCACTCTTCAAGCGCTTTCGAACGCCTACCCGTGCCTGGCTTGATAAAAAACAGATGGGTACGCAGTGCCCCCTGAATCACCGTCAACTCGGAAGTAATCGAAAGGAAAGAGGGGGGCTAGTGCTGTTAGGACCAGTAGGCAGTCCATCTCCCGGAATCCCCATCGTCTTGGCGTTCCTGGGCCTGTTTGCAGCTGTTTATTTCAGATCTGCATTGTACGCACGCAGCCGCAGACATGGCGCTATCGGTCAGCACGATCGCAGAGCAGATGTGATCGTGACAGCAATGGCAGTGCTCTGCTTTCTCGTTGTTCTTTGGACTATGTGGGCAAAGCGATAGTGCTCCATCGCGAGCTCGTGAGCGGTTTACCGTCAACTCGGAATGTATGGTCCGCCGCCGTTTTGCAAGCGAAAAGTGAGGATGACAGAATTGGTCTGCGCGAATGTATTCGGCCTTGATTGGAGTAGCGAACTCCTGGCCTGAATGGGATGCGCTGCGCTCTCGTCCTTTTTAGTAACGCTGCCTTTAAAGGCATTTTCCGAGTGCAGGTTCTCGAGAGCGCCGGGATCGACCGTTTTTGCCATCTCATGTTTTCGCCAGCAAACCTGGCAGGAATCTCCAAACTCAGATCAGTCGTCGTCGTTGGGGCTGCAGATGTGGGAAATCGCGTCAGCGATTTCCAAGCCTGGCGCTTTGTGCCAGGCGTCATGTGCAGGCCATCAGGCTGCGTTCAATTGTGCCGCTGTTGGCGGGCGATAAACTTCTCCTTTGTAGAGAACCGCCCAGGCCATGCGCGCCATCTTGTTGGCCAGCGCTACGGTCGCCACCTGCGGGCGCTTGCGGGATGTGAGATTGACCAGCCACGTACTCAAGCCGGAAGATTGCTTGGTTTTCTGCAGCAGCACGGTGTGCGCTCCCTGCACAAAGAGTTTGCGCAGGTATTTGTTTCCTCGTCTGCTGGTACCAGTGAGCTTTTGCTTGCCTCCGGTGGAGTGCTCGCCGGGCACCACTCCCAGCCAGGCAGAGAATCCGCGGCCCTTCATGAAGGCTGCGCCGTTGCCGATGGCTGCCACTGTGGCCGTAGCTGTGATCGGTCCGATTCCGGGGATCGCGACCAGGCGTTTGCACTGCTCAAGTTCGCCGCAGATGCGCGCGATCAGCTTGTTGGTTTCCTCAATCTGTCCGTGCAGATATTGCATCTCCGACCGCAGTTGGGTCAGAAGTACGCGCAATGCACCGGACAGTTTGTTGTCCGCGTCTTCCAGGATGCCGGGCAGAGACTCCTCAATATAATGGCGACCCTTGCGGATGGTGATACCGCGCTCCAGCAGCATACCGCGCATCTGGTTGATCACCGCAGTGCGGCGCACAACCCAACGCTCGCGCACACGGTGCAACGACTGAAGGTCGAGCTGGTCGTCGGTCTTGATCGGCACAAAGCGCATCGTGGGGCGGGTTACAGCTTCGGCACACGCTTCCGCATCGATATAGTCGTTCTTGTTCGTCTTTACGTAAGGCTTCACGTACTGCGCCGGCATCAGCCGTACATCATGGCCTTGTTCCCGCAGAGCACGGCCGAGAAAATGAGATCCTCCACAAGCCTCCATGCCGATCAAGCAATGAGGAAGGTTCGCGGTGAAGCGCAGCAACTGAGTCCGTGAACCCTTCTTGCGAACCACGACTTGCCCACGCGCGTTGACGGCTACAAAGTGAAATACTGTCTTCCCTAAATCGATACCAATCGTCCGAATCTCCATGGAACACCTCCTGTGTTTACCTCTATACCCCTCGGGGAGGGTTTAGGCGGCGGACCATGCCAGTAGTTACTAGTTGATGAACTTCTCTGCGGTAAAGGATACCGGACATGAGAATACGCGCCTTGCAGATTATCCCAGCTTGCGCGGCCCGCCGCAAACCGGCGCATCTGTGTTCCCCGATTGCCACCGGAGGAAGTAGGTTTTCGCGAGAGTAGGCAGCTTCGCCGCGTTCGCCGCGCCGATCCTTGCCGCAAAGTATTTAACGTACCGCTCTTCGTCCGTCCGGAACAGCCGCATAAACTCACACTGCGAACGGAAGCGAATCGAGAGTGACGCCGGATCACGCGCCGTGCACAACATGGACACGTGATAGTGCCGCCCATAGTGCGCAAGGTTGTATAGCTCTATCGGCATCCCCTTTGCGCCGAACTCAGCCCCGCAGAATGTGTCTATCTCGTCAACGCACAAGATAAGATCACCGAACGCCCGCGCAATGGTCGCAACCGCGATCATGTGTTCTTCCGGCCATTCATCCATCGGGACGTAGCACACACGCACCCGCCGCCCGCGATTTGCCCTCATGTATTCCTGCAACGGGCCAGGCTGAGAGAACACCTTGAAGCGCTTAAGAAGCGCGGCATGTCGCCCCACGGTATCGAAGAAGATCACCGGCCCCGCGCATTGATCGACAAGCCGTATCGCTTCCGTTGTCTTCCCCATGCCACGTTGACCGGCCAGGAAGGTGAGCCCGCGAAGCTCACCATCCTGATACTCGCCGTCGATGAATCCGCGAGCCACTAGCGCACCACCCGGAAGATAACCGACGATGGCCCGTTCAAATGCAATCGGCAGGGATCACCGCCGACGACGCTTAGACGGTCCATCGTTTTCAATGTCGCGTTGAAGACCGTTTGCCCATTCAGAGTGATGACCAGCCGCCGAGGAGCCCGAGGGATACGTATACGGATACGCTCATATCCAAACCAGCGTGCAATGCGTTCTATCATCGCCGCCCCTTGCACACTGGACACAAATCCGCCAACGCATTGTTACGCTTCAACTCCTGCTCAAAGTAGCCGTCTTTTTTGTGCCACTGACGGACAACACGAAACCGGATGCCCCGCTTCGCCATCTCGCCAAGCAGGGGAGTACCGCGCCCCGCCTTGTGCCGTGCGATGCGACGTTTAACATCCGTCGAGAAGCCAAGATAATGCCGCGCCCCATGGAGCGCACGTATAGCGTGCACGAGGTACACGCTACCGATTGTGTGGCCGAGCCGCCGCCCGTTTTTACTTACCCGTTGCTTGCGTGCTTTCGTTTTCAAAACCCCACCCCAGACCCCGGCCCCATGACAACGTACCGGAAATCGCCCCGCGCTTTCGTGAACGTCCCTTTGTAGAACCCGCCGACTTTGCGAGCCTTCGCCGCCGCCTTCGCTCTACTCTTGAATGCGCCGTGAAATGAATACACGCCGCCCTCCGTTGCGATCTTGCGCCGCGCCCGCCGCGCCGCCGTCTTTCGTTTGGTTGGCATCAGATCACCGCCAATTCGTAATCGCCCGACACCGCTACCGCTTGCCGCACGTCGTGCGCCTTGGATGATGCACCCATGTGACGCCGTGCGATCCATGCGCGGCATTGTCACCGTGCAACATGAAGCCACCGCGCCCGTATGTCTTCCGTTCCCGGTTGCAGGAGAGAGACGCGCAACACATCGGCCCCTTCTGTCCGGATCAGTAAAGAATGACGAAATGAGATACGCGCCCCTTGGAATCGGCCCCACGTCGTGTACGTCTTCGAGCGGACGGGATTGTTGAGCGCCCGTTCCATGCCCGCTGTACCCCATGCCCACCGAGCGCCCCATTATGAGAGAGCCCCCCATTGCTACTGTTGAACGTCCACACTACGCCGCCTCGCTTTCATCGAACACAATTCCGCCGCCCGCTGGACGCCGGATGCCGTCGTTATCCAATTGCACGTTAGGCACACGTACAGCAGGCTTCGCAGGTTCATTCACTAACGGTTTAGCAAGATGAATCTTGCGCGTTTCCTGTACGTCAGCCCATAGCGCCATTCCGAACGGGATAACCGTCAGCGCCACGGCAGGCACGAGCCCCGGATAACGGTCAGCCACGTCAGCCAGGAGCCCCGGAGCGTACTCCCGCCAAAGTTGATTACAAACACGCGCCCAATGCTTACCAGCCATCGCAGCGTTACGCCCCGCGTCCCTGTACGCTTCCCGCTTGCGCCAATCCGCGAGCGCCCCGCCCACCCACTGCAACACCGCCGCCGCCGCTTCAGCGTCAACGATTTCAGAGCCCACCATTTCGAGGAGCCCCGCCCCTTCCGGCCCGTCTACCGCGTCAGGGAGCGCCCCGCCAGGAGCCGCCGCCCCATCGCCCCCGATAAAATCAGGGACGCCCGCTAGCAGCCTCTCAGCCTCAGCCGGAAGCGCTTCAGATTTCGGTATCGAGGACGCCGAGGAACCACCGGAGGAGGGAAGGGAAGCCGCCGCCGTTTTCGGCTGCTCCACTTCCGAACTTTTCAGCAGGTTCCCGAGCGACGACAGGAGCCCGCCGTCCGACTCGCTTAGATTGTCTTCGTACTCCCCGCCCCCGTTGTCTACCGTCTCCACTTCCACCGGAGGAGGGAGCGCCGTCGTTTTTTTCTTGTGATGACTTCGTTTCGCCTTCGACGCCGCCGCCAGCTTCGCCGCCCGTTGTTTCGTCACCGCTACTGCTTTGCTTTTCGGCCTTGCCATACGTCCCCCACTTTTTGCAATCTGCGCACTTGCCTACCAATGCGCCCCGTTTATTGCGCCACGTTTTGACGTTCCCGCCCTTGCACGTGTGGCACCGTATTTCGCTCGCTTCCATCGCACGCCCCTTGTGCTACTTCGTTCATTGCGAGACGTTCAGCCACCACGCGCGGGAGGTTCCCGTCAGTATTCCATGATGGCCGCACGCTCCAACACCAACTCCGCGTCGTATGCGTCCAGCGAACGCACGTCAGAAAGGAATGTCGTCATCGGTAATCTCAGGATCAGAGCCCGCCGCCGTATTCACAGCGCCCTTGGAGCGCTCCGCATGTTTGCTCCCCAAGAGAGATAATTCGCGAACGACAATCTCCACCATGTACTTTGTTTCGCCGCTCGCCTTGTCTTCCCACTTGCGCGTTTGAATCTGCCCCTCGACATAGAGCGCCGAGCCCTTCACCACGTAATCGCGAACGATTTCCGCTGTACGTCCGAACGCGATCAGCCGATGCCACTCGGTAACCTGCTCTTTGTCTTTCGGCTTATAGCTTGTAGCCAGGGAGACCGTTGCAACCATCGTTCCCGATGCCAATGCCTTAACCGTGGGATCTTGCCCGACGTTGCCGAGCAACGTCACTTTGTTTACGCTACGCATTGTGCTTCCTCTTTCAGCATCCCCGAGGGATGCAGTTGAAACGCCTTCAAAAACTCTTCTTCGTCAAATTCGAGAGCGATAAAACCGTCAAACATGCTCCGCTGTAAATCGAAGTCCCGCATATTCGCTTCCATGAGGTTCCACCAAATCGTGGACTTAAGGAGCTCCCAGGCGATACCAGAAGCGAACTTTGGGAACAGCTTGATACTCCGCGCCGTCGTGATGCGCCGCGCCCCTTTGGGAGCACTCAAAAGCAAGTCTTTTGTGAGGTACTTCGATAGATAGCGCGTTACGTTTGCTATAGTGACTTGCTTGATAAACACAATCTCGCCGCCGCCGAGCCCCGCCCACGTTTGACTAATCCACGCTTGCGGAATGTAGCGATCGAGAAGGATGTGCAGATGCGGGATTCCCGCTTTTGTGAACTCTAAAACGCAGATGTAAGGGGGAACCGTGCCGTACTTCCGTTTAAGATATTCGCGGAATTTATTGAAGCAGAGCCGCAGATGGAACACGCCGAATTTTTTATGCTCCAGCTTTTTAGGGTCGAGAGTCAGCGTTAGAAAATACTTGAGCC
This sequence comes from uncultured Acidobacteriaceae bacterium, assembly GCA_963770365.1. GTDB lineage: Bacteria > Acidobacteriota > Terriglobia > Terriglobales > Acidobacteriaceae > Telmatobacter. Next base: position 207,731 of record CAVYPN010000001.1, read on the forward strand.
CCAAGCCCTCAGCCGTATTACGAATCGCCATGCGAGCTTGACGCGCCTTACGCGGCCCGCAGTAGGAGCACGCCCAGGAGCCGCAATTGATGCGACGGAAATTCGTCCGGCCCGTTTTCGGATCAACCCCACGGATGCTATAGCGCCCGCAGAACTTTCCACGTCCCACCGGACGCCGATAGTAAACCGGTTCTTTTCGTGCCTTGTGTTGATTATTCGTTATTTGGTCAAGTGAAGAAAACCCGAGCGCGGCAAGCCGCGCAGAAGCCGCGCCGACGCGCGATAGATCAGGGGTTTCACCCCCGAACCCCCAGGAAAGCTTTTGATCCAAACCAGCACAGGGGGAAGGGTCACCGCCGAAATCAGCAGCAGCCCACTCCTCCCCGGCCAGCGTTGCAGATGTGCTGTATAAGTCGCGAGACGGAGCTTTCCAAGAACCGGAGCCCGCACTAATTCCCGCATCTGCAATTTCGAAATCCGCTATAGTGGTCACGCGCTTTTACCGTCCTCGTGCACCATTGCGCTATAGCGATCTAATAGAGACGCCTGTATCGCAGACCAGAGCGCCCGCGCCTCACCACCGATCCAACCGAGCCGCCCCGATGTGAGCGCCTTCGATAAGCACCGCTCACAAATCCACACCGCCCGCGAATACGCCTGCCGTCCCTTGCCCGAGCCCTTCCGATACACAAGGGGGATAAGTGTCACGATGTTAGGTTGACCCCGGCCAGGACGCCCCGCGAGCGATTCAGCCGAGCAGCAGCAGCAAACCCGCGCAGGCTTAAAGAGTGAAGGAGCAGCCGGCCGATTTTCTACCTGATAAAACGGATTGATAGGAGCGCTCGCCATTAGAGCCGAACCCCTTCAACCGGAATAGAAGAAGCCTTGCAGCCCGCCGTCCGAACGTAGATGCCCTGAGAGTGACAAACGGCATTGGAAAGAATCTCCATCGCAGTAGCCACCCGCAGCCGTTCACCGTTGAACACGCGCCGCGCCGATTCATAGTCAGCATTCAGCGCCACGAAACACGCCGCAATTTTTTCGTCCCTCATGCCGTCAACACTCCCGATTCAACAATCCGCCGCAACACGCGTGGATTTGTGTTTTCCGTTTTCCGTTTGAAGATGGCCCAGGCAACCGGATCACTGTCAGCGCCAGCGAGCCGCGCGAGTTCCAAGATGTACTGCGAAAGCCTCTGCCGTTCGTTTGGTCGTATGCGTCTCATGCCGCCGCCTTACGAATCGCAGCCTTGAAGTGATTCACCAAAAATTCGAGCGCAGCCGACTTGGAGCGCCAACCATAAAGCCGTTGCGCAACGTCCGATTGCACCGACCCAGGCACCGTTACCCAATGGTCGAAGCACGCAACGTGCGAAGCCCCCACCAGAGCAACGCACCCCGGATAACAACACTTTGCTTTTGCCTGTTTCACTTTCAGCCCCTTTGAACTTTGGGGAAGCACGGCAGGAGGTTGTCTGCGAAGGCTAATAGAGCCCGATAGACCGCCCGCCGCGCCTCAATCGAGCGACTACGCCGCCCGAACCTTACCGACGCGAGCAGCAGCCCGCCGCGCCTTGCGCCGATCATGCGCAGAGCCGCCGACCAACAAACCACCATCGACCCGCACCAGCCCGCCGTTAGGAGCGACAGCGCACACCCTACACTTGGAGCCATCGCAGGAAACGTCCGCGCAAGTCTCGCCGCCGAAGCCCGTCAGGGAATCGAACGCCGCTATCAACTCCGCTTCGCCCGCAGCCTCAGCCGCCGCGAATCTTTCCTCATCCCGCGAGCACTGCGACGACACAGAGCAAAGGCACCACGCAGCGAACGCCGCCAGGATCACGACCAACACGCCGAAGATTTCAAGCAGCCTTAGAAGAAGATGCACGCCTAGCCTCTTTCCGCAATTCGACCAGCGCCAGGAGCCGCGCCAGCATTTCGGGACGCGCTTTCAACTTGCGCATCGCACTTTGGTATTGGGCAAAGACCGTAGATTCTGAGACGCCTTCGCGCTCCGCAATCTCTGCAAACGTCATCATGGAAGCCGCCGCGAATTGACGCGATAAGCAGCGACGAGCGCGACCAGGAGCACCGCAGCCGGAAACAGATAGAGAGGGTCAAACGGAAGGGAAGTCATGCCGACACCGCCGCAGCCTGCCGAACTTCCGCCAGCATGTGAGCGAGTTTTGACTTTCCAAGATGCGAGAGCAGTTTGGAGTCTGTATACCTGCCGTTCGACTCCAGCACCAGCGCCGCAGCCAGCGCCGCCCGTTTCCAATCCCGCAATGCATCTTCACCGGGCAACAGTGAAGGAGCCGGATTCAAGACAGGTTCAGCAACGTGCAATTGTTTGGAATTTGGGTCGAAGTAGCGAAGTTCCCGCAGCAGGTAAGCAGCGTCTAGGCATTGGAGCCGGTATGCGTCGATACGCCCAAACAAAATCCGCTGACGTTCGGCCTGAGCCTCACAGCGCAACACCGCGCACTGTAGATATTGGCTCGCCGTCCTACCGTCGATTTGGACAAGCGCAACCGCATCCCCAAGGAGCGCAGAAGGCCTGCACCCCCTCAGGGAGTTCATTGCAGGAAGGTTATTGTTTTCAGCAACAGGCGAGTGTGACAGGTAATACGTGTCTTTTGTAACCGGAAGTAACACTAGAAACCCTTCCGGGGCAAACTAGCCTGTTAAATGGACTCTTTATGTCCGATAACAGATATTCTGTATAGTGCAAGTGAATGATTTGCTACAGAGTACGATCTTACTGTTGGATTTAGAGTTATTGGATTGCCCTTCGAGCCCTTCCCTACATCTTGTAGCGGCCCAGATCCTCGTCGTTCAAGCCCTCAAGCCATCCGCGCAACTCTTCTGCCGTTGGACCCTCAGGCGGGCCCGCCATGTTCAGCTTGGCAGACTGCATTACTTGTTCCGAAACGAAAATCGGACAATCGGACCGCAGGGCCAACGCAATCGCATCCGAGGGGCGAGCGTCGATCGTAATAAGGTCGCTCCCCTGGCGGATCCACAGGACCGCGAAGAACGTATCGTCCCTAAGTTCAGTAATTACAACCTTATCGAGCTGTCCATTCATGTGACGCATGAGATTTCGGGCGAGATCGTGCGTCATGGGACGTGCAGCCGAGACTTTTTCAATCTCAATTGCGATGGCATTGGCCTCAAAGATGCCAACCCAGATGGGCATGACGGTATCGGAGCCAACGTCCTTCAGGACAACGATCGGCATATTGGTGGATGGGTCCATCATCAAACCGCGGATTCGAACTTCGATGTCCATGGTTCCCCCTTCGCTAGATGCTTAGACGGCTTCCCCGACCAGGCTGTTGGGAAAAGTGTTTGTGATTTTCACCTTCACATAGGAACCCGGAGCGGGGGCAATCGGGACAGACGTCGTGAAATTGACCGGCTTGTTTTGTGTGCTTCTGCCCGCAATCTGGCCTCGAGCCGGAATTGCGCCCTCAACCATCACTTCCATCACTTCGCCTAAATGGTTGGCATAATTCGTTCTTTGAATCTCGCGTTGGCGATCAAGGGCGTGTTGCAGCCGCTTGGCCTTTTCGACTTCAGGGACAGAATCAATCATGGTCAGTGCAGGCGTATTGGGCCTTCCCGAATACTTGAAACCGAAGACGCAATCGTACTGGACCTCCTGCAGCAAGTCCATCGTCTCGATGAAATCGTCGCCAGTCTCTCCCGGAAACCCCACGATGATGTCGGTGGAAATCGAGATTTTGCGCTTCGCCGCCTTGATCCAACTGATGCGCTCGAGGTACCAGTCCGATGTATATTCGCGGGCCATCATTCTCAGCACGCGCGAGGAGCCGGACTGTACGGGAAGATGCACGTGATCGCACAGCGTTGGGTAAGAGTCGATGGCTTCGATAATGTCATGGGTAAAATCGCGGGGGTGGCTGGTGGTGAAGCGAACGCGCCGTATGCCGGGCACCTCTCCAACCGCAGCGAGCAGTTCGGCGAAGCTCAACTTCCCTTCCGGATCACGATAGCTGTTGACGTTCTGGCCGAGGAGTTGGATCTCGGTATATCCCTGGTCGGCGATGCGTCGCGCTTCTGCGAGCACGGATAACGACCCGCGGCTGCGCTCCTTGCCGCGTGTATACGGAACGACGCAGTAGGCGCAGAACTTGTCGCAGCCCTCGATGATGGTGATGTATCCGCGGTAGAGATTCTGACGCGAAGTAAATTCCGTCTCGAAAGTCTCGTCGGTTTGCCGGTCGTCGAGTCCCGTAATGCGATTCTCGCCGGCCTCAAGACGGCTGAGCATCTCCGGCAGTTTTCGATACGAGGCCGAGCCGGAGACGAGCGAGACATACGGCGCGCGCTCGAAGATCTTCTCGCCTTCCTGTTGCGCCACGCACCCCAGTACGCCGAAGCGCTTGCCCGCCTTGTGCAGCTTCTTGTAGTCGTTGAGGCGATTGAAGACTTTCTGTTCAGCTTTATCGCGGATGGAGCAGGTGTTGTAGAGGATCAGGCCGGCTTCCTCTTCGGTTTCAACCTGGCTATAGCCCTCATGGAGCAATGTGCCGATGACCTTCTCGGAGTCATGGGCATTCATCTGGCACCCGAAAGTCTCGAGGTAGAAGGTTTTTTCGGAAGCCATGGCAAGTCTGAGTATAAGGCATTCCCAAGTTGAGAACCTTCGGTTGGGAGTGCTCGGCACGGCGGAAAGCCGTCCAGTTCTGGACACGGCGCCGCACAAACGCACAGTGCTTCCGGAGGTAATTCGTTCTTCAGAACACTGAATCAACGACTTGCGTGACTCCACAAGTGGACTTGTGCGTGCTTTTCTGCAGGCGAAGCCCAGCCTTGCGCGGCGGCGCAGTGCTTTCAATGGTCCGCTTGACGGTATTGAGTTGGAGGAGCGCGCATGAAGACGGTGTACCAGGACATTTGTTTCGGTTTCCGGCAGCTGATCAAGATGCCCGGATTCACGCTCACGGCGATCGTCTCGCTGGCACTGGGCATCGGCGCCACCACTGCGGTCTTCAGCGTGGTGTACGCGATCCTGATCGATCCCTATCCTTACAAGGCACCGGATCGGATGATCCACATGCGGCTTACCATGCCGTCGGGCGACCTGAATGGTTTTGGCGTGACCGGGACGCAATGGCAGGAACTACGCAAGTCGCCGGTGGTGGAAGATACATTTCTCGAAGATGACTGGAATCCCTCCATCACCGGCGGGGATCTTCCGGAGGATGTTCAAGGTGTTTACCTGAGCAATGGATTTAACTTCCTTGGCGTGCCGACTGCACTTGGCCGCGGCCTGCAACCCTCCGATGCAATCGACGGCCAAGATCCTCAACCCGTTGCGGTGCTCGGCTACAAGTTCTGGCAGAGGCACTACAACGGCGATCCGTCAGTAGTTGGCAAAACCATACAGCTGAACCGCAAGAACTACGCGATCGTGGGAGTGGCCGGTACGAGGTTTACGTGGGGCGACGGGGATGTCTATCTCCCGCTGAAGATCACCGGAGACCAGGTGAAATCCTTCTATGCGGGCATTCGTCTGAAGCCGGGCATCACCCATGCGCAGGCTGATGCTGCCCTTGAGCCGCTTATCCTACAGTTCGCGAAGGAGTCGCCGAAACACTTCCCTCCCAACTTCCGTCATTTGCACGTGGTGGGGCTCAACGAAGATTTCATCAAGCAGCTTGGTGGAACGCTCTATCTGCTCTTCGGATCGGTTGCGCTGCTGCTGCTGATCGGTTGCGGCAATGTTTCCATTCTGTTGCTGGCGCGGGCCACGGCGCGGCAACATGAATTTGCAGTTCGGTCGGCGATTGGCGCGAGCCAGTCACGGATTGTCCGCCAGCTTCTGACTGAATCGGTGATGCTCAGCTTGACTGGCGCCGGGCTTGGGCTGCTGCTGGCCTACAAGACCATCGCAGTGATTGTGGCCAACCTGCCCGAATATTCCTTCCCGCACGAAGCGGCCATTCAGATGAATCTGCCGGTACTCATATTTTGCGTTTTGGTTGCAGTCAGTACCGGCATTCTCTTCGGATTGTGGCCGGCATGGCAGCTTTCGCGTCCTGAAGTCAACCAGGTCATGCAGGCGAATACGCGAAAGACGACGGGAGATGTGAAAGGGCGCAGAACGCATGCTGTGCTCATCGGCGGGCAGATCGCGCTTACGCTTCTGATGATGGCGGGCGCGGGTGCGGCCATCGAGGGCTTTTTGAAAGTCGCGCGCACGCCGCTCGGATACGATCCGCATAACGTCATGTCGGTTGGAATTCCGATCCACGACGGGACATACAAAACCTGGCCGGAGCGTTTGGCTTATTTCGAACGGCTGTTTGCGAAGGTGGCCGAGGTTCCGGGAGTGAAGATCGCAGCGGTTTCAAGCAACGCCACGCCTCCGTCAAACGGCTTCACCGTCCATCTTGAGATTGTCGGCAAGCCCATCAATGCTGAACAGACTTTTCGCGTGAACATGGTGAGCAAGGAATTCTTCCCGGTGCTTCGCATTCCGCTGGCGCAAGGACGAATCTGGGATGAAGCGGAGACGCAGCGGGGCGCGGCGGTCGTCGTGGTGAACCAGGCGTTCGTCAAAAAATACTTCCCTGCCGGCGACGCCATCGGGCAAACGATCAAGGTGACAGAACTGAAGCCGCAACCCCCCTATTTCCTCATTGCTCCCGGTGTCGAGAATGGATTGCTCATCGTTGGTGTGGTAGCGGACAAGCTGGATGATGGTCTCTCCAAGCCGATATTGCCGGAGTCGTTTGTGCCCTACACGCTCGCCATGGGAATGTACACGCAGGTTCTCGTCCGATCGGATGTGCCTCCGCTTACGCTACTGCGCTCTGTTCGGACCGCGGTGAATTCCATCGATCCCGACCAGCAGACGAACAACGATGTGCGTGATCTTGAGCATTGGATAACGCGTGAGCCGGAATGGGCTCGCGGTCAGCTTGTGGCGTGGCTATTCGGCGCGTTCGCCGCCCTGGCGCTGGCCCTGGCTTCGGTGGGTTTGTACAGCGTCGTAGCCTACACGGCGGTGCAGCGCACCAACGAGTTCGGCATCCGAATCGCGTTGGGCGCAAAACGCGCTCACGTCCTGGGGATTGTGTTTCGATCGACCGTGTTCAGTGTTGGCGCGGGAATGGTGGCGGGCGTGGCGCTTACGCTGGCGCTTAACCGGGTCATGGCAGCCTGGGCGGCGGAGAGTTCGCGCGATCCCCTTCTGCTGCTCGCGGCGACAGGAATGCTTTCGCTGGTGGCAACAATCGCCTGCATGATCCCGGCCTGGCGCGCGGCGGGCATCGACCCGATGAAAGCAATTCGCTACGAATAGGGCGAGGCCAGCGCGAACTGGATGCAGAGCGTCAACGCAGACCGGTGTGCAGATACGCCAGCAACGCTGACATTTGGTCCGCATTGAAACGGCCGTTGAAAGACGGCATCATCCCTTTGCCGGCCAGGACAACACGCTGCACCTCGGCATCTGTGGCGGGAGCGCCACTGGGAAGCGTGGTCTTGTTGAAGACGCCGTTCAAGGCAGGCGGAGCTTTTTTGAGAGCCAGATCATTGTCGCGGTGACAGTGCGCGCAGCGCCCTTCGTAGAGATGCTTTCCTTCTGCCTGCTGATGAGTGAGCGGCTGGGAGCTGTGACATCCTGCGAATGTGAATGTAATGCCGGCTGACAGCAAGAGAACTGGAAGAGAACTCTGATGAACCATTCCGTCCCATTTTAAGGCGTGGGGTTCGATATGCTTGAGCCATGACGCTTCCCTCTTTGGAGCAGATCCGCGAGGCTCAGAATATTCTCTACCGTTACATGCCGCCCACTCCGCAATATAGTTGGCCGCTAATCAACCGTCGGCTGGATGCGGAGGTTTGGGTGAAGCATGAAAATCACACTCCTGTTGGCGCGTTCAAAATTCGCGGCGCCATGCTTTACATGGAATGGCTCACCCGGACGCAGCCGGAACTGCGCGGAGTGATCGCTGCAACGCGCGGCAATCACGGACAGGGTGTTGCCATGGCGGCGCGGCTGCACAGAGTCGCATGCGTCATCGTGGTGCCGCACGGCAACAGTGTGGAGAAGAACCGCGCGATGATCGCGCAGGGCGCGGAACTGGTGGAGCACGGCCAGGATTTTCAGGAGTCACTCGAGTATGCGCGCATGCTTGCCGGCGATCGCGGATTCGTCATGGTCGACTCTTTTCACGAACGCCTGGTGATGGGGACGGCAACGTATGCGCTGGAGTTTCTGCAGTCGTCCCCGCTGCTGGCGCGGGTGTATGTGCCCATCGGGCTCGGATCCTCGATATGCGGCGTGTCGGCTGCGCGCAACGCACTGGGCCTAACAACGGAGATCGTTGGAGTGGTGGCGTCCGGATCCCCTTCTTACGCGCTCAGCTTCAGGCAGCGGGAGGTCGTTGATGCTCCTTCGCGAACGGCGATCGCAGACGGCCTGGCGTGCCGCACGCCGAATCGCTCGGCCATGGAAATTATCTGGGAGAACGTGGCGCGCATCGTTGAGGTTTCCGATGCCGAAATTGAAGCGGCGATGCGAGCTATCTATCAGGACACGCACAACGTTGCGGAGGGCGCAGCAGCAGCGGCGCTGGCGGGAGCCCTGAAGGAACGGGATGTGAATCGCGGCATGCGCATCGGCATCGTGCTGACCGGGGGCAATGTCGATGCCAATGTTTTTGCGCGAGTGCTGGCGGAAGAGACGGTGCAACAGTGAAACCGCATTTCGACAATCTGACTCCTCTTGCGCATGCAGCGCAGAATCGCTGCTTTGGCTGCGGCGAAGCCAATCCGCAGGGTCTTCAACTGGAATTTCTACTGGCGGCGGACGGAACGGTGGTCTGCCCAGCCGTCATCCCGGAGCATTTCGAAGGCCACCCAGGGTTCCTCCATGGTGGGATCATTGCCACGTTGCTCGACGAGGCGATGAGCAAGGCTGTTCGCGCTCGCGGGCTTACCGCCATGACACGCCATCTCGAGGTCGACTACAAGCGGCCCGTGCCATCCTGCGCGCAGATCCGCATGGAGGGACGCGTCGTCAGAGACGAGGGCCGCAAGCATTGGGCTGAAGCGACAATCTTCGGCAGCGACGGTCATGCTCTTGCGCAAGGCAAGGGACTGTTTATCGAAGTGCGGCCCGCCAAGCCTGTTTGAATTTTGAGCGGGCAGCGCTTCACTTCAATGTGGCAAGCCACTCGATGATCGCGCTCTCGAGAAAGATGCGGTGATCGGACCAGCCATGATCTGTCGCTGCGTGGATCGCCTTGACATTGTGGTTGCCCTCGGCTTGAACGGCCTGGGCAAGGGCGTCCGTCTGCGGGGCCAGCCCGTCATTGGCGGACAGAACCAGCATGGGCACATCCTTGAGCCCAGGCATGGCATTGGCAAATTCGAAGGCTTTGGCATTTTGCGCATCTTCGTTTGCCATCGATTCAGCCGTGACACCGGCAAGTCCCTCCATATCGTCGGCCATCTCCGCAACCAGCTTTATGTGTTCCATCTTGCCAAGCTGACCCATATCCGCAGCGCTGATCAGGATTATGCCGGCAAGGCCGTGATCGTGCGCAGCAGTCATCACCGTTACCCATCCGCCCATGCTGTGGCCCGCGAGGACGATGCGCTTGGTGTCGATCCCGAGTTTAGTCGCGTTTGACGGCTCGCGCAGATAGGCGAGGACGGCGTCGGCATCTTCAAGGTTTTGCGCAAACTTGAACGATCCCGGGCTGCCCCAGGAGCCGCGATAGTTAAAGGTCACCGCATTCCATCCGGCCCGACGAACCGCCTGCGCAAGGTCGAGATTTTTCTCGTTTCCAGGCAGTCCGTGACAGATAACGATGGTGGGATGCGGTCCTGCGCCTGCTGGCGCATACACGACGCTATTGATCAGCAGTCCGTGGCTGGGAATATGCAGCACCGTCATGGTTGCCGGATGTTTTACGTCCGTGGGCGGGTCAGTGTAGATCGCGGAAGGAACGGATTGTCCGGAGACCGCGACTGAACATGCAAGAACCAAGACGACGAAATAGAGAACGCGCATTCGAGAGATCCCCTCCGCCTTCATGCCTCCAGTCCATAGGTGCGCGCGCAGTGAGCTACATAAAACGCAGCACACCATTCGGGAAGCGATCGAAGTATAGCCAGTGTACATTTGTGGATCGCCGAGCAACTCGCTGCGAAAATAAAGAGCACGCCGATCCGAGAATCAAGCTCTGTGTCGAAGCGCTTGCGCAAGCGCAGGGTCAGTCTGGAGCCTCCCATCAATGGCACCGACATATGACTTTCTCGAGAGGACGATGCTTGGCGAAGCGGCTTTCCACATTCAAGACTTTTTGTCGGCATGACTCTACTGTAATAGACCTAATTGTTGGTTTGGTGAATAAAAACAGAAACAAGTTTAGAGCTACATGAAAAGCGAGGAGGGCGCCGAGAGAAGTAAGCGCAGCACATAAGGTTAGTTAACATTATGTCCCACATAAGTAACGAGTTATCTGGGAAATGCAATTGACCTAGGTTGCTACGAAATTTCTAAAATTCTCAATAACCACTGAACATCGCTGGAGCTTCTCTTCTGAAGCTCTTTTCCTCCTCCGTGACTCTGGCTACTTGGATCTTTGCCTCTCAAAGAGAGAGGCTTGATTGCGACAGCGCGACGAAAATGAGCAAGCGGGGAGAGCAGATGAAATATCAACTTCATTAAAACCTTCCAACTGCCTTTCTAGTTTTGCTCGAAATGGCTGAGGCCGCAGTAGCGAGTCGGAGGGAAAGATGAAATTCAGAAGTGAAGAAGGTCAAACGATGGTGCCTGGTTGTGACCTTGATCGCTTTTGGCGACAGAGCCACAACCAAAGTTGAGCGAGCGAAGTACTGTCGGCTCCGTTTCATTTTGACCAACACATCGATGACCCCGCGAGTCGAGTATTCGAGGCTGCACACATCAGAAACGGCGGAGCCAAGTACCACAAAAGTTATGCCAGTAGAACCTCGCGTTGTGCCGCTGATCACATGGGAAAGCCTCAGGTGTGGACGCACAATGAGGAGTCACATAATTTAACAATCAAGACCTTCGGAGAACTAGCAGGCTGCTGAAAAACGGTGTTCCAAGCTTTTGATTCTCTCGTTTTGACCCATTTTTATGATCTCTGTGATTCAACGCGTGTTGTTTTGCAGCCCTGGAGGCGCCTCGTTCTGCCTGCAGAGACACTTCGGCCCGGTCATGCGACGGCTTGATTCGGAATCAGCTTTCGCATACGCACAAGGTTGTAAGCCGCTGCTGCGAACGTGAATATCCATCCTACTTTGAACAGACCCCGATGCTTCAGTTTGCGCAGCAGCGCGATGTCCTTCAACCAGCCGAAGCACTCCTCGATCCGCTTTCGCTTCTTCTGACTGAGCTCGTAACCGGCATGTCGCGTGGTGCGCGCATCGATCGCGCTGCCGCCCGAACGGGCTGTGTTCTGCGCTACGTGCGGGGTCACGTTCATGTGGCGACATTCGTCGACGAACTCCGCAGTGTCATAACCCTTGTCGCCGCCCACCGTGACGCGCCCGCCGCCAGCCAACTGCTCCAGCATCATAAGTGCCGCATCGCGTTCGGCGCGCCCATTGGCCTGGAGCAACTCCGCGTTGACGATCAGACCGTTGCGGTTCTCTATCAGCAGGTCGCCGTTGTAGCTCAACTTGGCCTCCTTGCCTTTGCCCTTGCGTGCCAAAAGTGCATCTGGATCGGTCTGCGATTCGTGTGTCTCGTTCGAGCGCTTCTGGCCATGAAAGTCCACCGTCGGATTGCCGGTATCATCTGGCGGCGGACCATCCTGTTTGTCCTTCGGCTGAAAACTCTTCAGGCTCGCCCAAGCCTCCAACAGCGTTCCATCCACCGTGAAGTGCTCGTCGGAGATCAATCCCGCTACCCGCGCCTGCTCCACCACCTGCGCCAGGAACTCCTTGGCCACCGCCGCTTCCAGCAGCCGGTCGCGGTTCTTGGTGAACGTGGTCGCGTCCCACACCGCCTCATCCAGGTTCAGCCCCACAAACCACCGGTACAAAATGCTGTAGTCGATCTCTTCCATCAGCAACCGCTCGCTTCGCACCGAATAAAGCATCTGCAAAAGCTGAGCCCGCAGCAGTTTCTCCGGGGCAATCGAAGGCCTGCCGCCGGAGGCATACATCGCATCAAACAACGGCGACATCCGCTCCAGAATCTCGTCAGTCATCGCACGCACTGCACGCAATGGATGGTCCTTCCGAACACGTTGTTCCGGCGACAAGTAACTGAACATATCCGACTGCTGATAGTCATTTCCACGCATGACCTTTTCTTACTGGAACGCCATGTGGAATTGAAGTGACTTTTTCAGCACCCTGCTAGAACTGTTGGGTCTTTCTGAAACGACCTGTAGTGGTGTTTGGGTCAGCAAACAGGCCGATGACGCTGGTGCTGTAGCGCGTTAGAGGAAAAGATGAAATTCAGAAGTGAAGAAGGCCAGGCAATCGTGCTCACTGCGGTGTGCATGACTGCTCTGCTAGGTTTCATGGCTCTGGCATTGGATATAGGACTCATCTTCCGCGCCAAGCGTAACCTGCAGATCGCTGCGGATGCAGCGGCAACCGCCGGTGCGTTGGATCTGAGTCATGGTTTGGACTACAGCAATGGAGCTACTCTCTCGCTTGCCAAGAACACAGAGGTCGGTCTTGAGCCCGCCGCCTTCACGGTGCTGATATCACCGCCTGCGGATGGCCCCAATGCGGGAATGAAGGGGTATGTAGAAGTCGTTCTTACCCAGTCCAAACCGACGATATTCATGAACCTGTTCAGCCGATCCAGCATGGCAATATCAGCCAGGGCCGTGGCTGGCACGCCAAGCTACGTCAACAATTGCGGCTGGCTCATGGGTACTACTGGACCCAACATCTCCTCGCATGGATCCAAAGCCCAGATCGATGATCCGGGCTGCTCCATCTATCTGAACGCGTCGAGTTCGCCCTGGAGCACGAACGGCAACCCAACCTCCGTAGCATCCTCGACCTATAACATGCTCGGTACCGATCACTCCGGTGCCCCTGGCAGGGGTAAGTGGCATGCGACCATGAACTGGGGAGTCCCGGCTCAGACTCCCATCTTGCCTACGTCCACCACTGGGCCAAAGCCCGCTGATTGCAAGATCAACTATGCTGGCGCAACCCTCAGCGGTACCTATCCCACGACAGCACCGGCAGCTGGCACGGTCGTCTGCTTCACCAACGCAAATGGGCTAAATGTGAACGGAGCGACCACTCTACAGGGAGCGGCAGGAGACGGAGTCATCTACGTCTTCGAGTACGGCCTGAACATCAGTACCAACAGCGCCGTCAATATCGGCTATGCCGCATGCACGTCTTCGACAGGCGCTTGCACCGATACGTCCACGGGCGATACGTTCAGTGGCACCCTGGGCGCGGTCGTGGATATCCAAGGTGGTGGCATCACCATGGGATCCAGCTCACTCGTGAGTGTGTACGCGCCTACCAGCGGGACCTACAACGGCATCGCTATCTTCCAGCCGTACACGAACCCGACCACTATGCAGTTGCAGTTTGGCAGTACCAGCACGTACCTCGACGGCATGATCTTTGCCCCGTCGGCGACGATGACCATGCACGATGCCGGAGGCGGTGTGAAGGCTAGCGGCTTCGTTCTGAAGTCGCTCGATATGAATACCTCGAGTCTGGCTATAACCAGCTACAGCGCCTCAAACCAGTACACCACTCCTCTGCGTGTGATCACACTCGTGGAGTAGAAAGGCTATACCGTGATAAGCAAGAACGAAGCGGGTCAGACCCTGGTGGAAACAGCGCTGGTTCTTCCTGTGCTGCTGATGATCCTGTTAGGAGCAGCAGAGTTGGCGCGCGTGACCTACATCAGCATTGAAGTGGCTAATGCCGCCGAAGCCGGGGCTGCGTATGGATCTCAGAACGGCGGGACAGCCGCGGATACATCGGGCATCCAAACCGCTGCGCAGACCGATGCCTACGATGTCTTCACTTCCACCGGCGTTAAGGTGGTAGCCACTTCCTCCATGTACTGTGAATGCGAGCCGGCGAGCTCGGCGGACAAGCCGATCTCTGTATTGTGTACGGACAATACCACATGCACCTCGAAGAACCTGAGCATGGAGACTACGCTTGTGGTGTCCACGTCAGCATCAGTCACTCCTTTGATCCACATACCGGGGTTGCCAGCTACCTACATCTTGCCGGGTCAATCCGTGCAGAAGGTTCTGAACTAGAAAGAGGCTGCGATGAAACGTAACGAGCAAGGTTCATCGATCGTTGAAATGGGCATTTCCTGCGGCATCTTGCTGCCGACAATTATCGGGATATTCCAGATTTCCCTCATGCTCTATTGCTATCACTTTCTTTCTTATGCCGCGAGGGAAGGCACTCGCTACGCAATTGTGCGAGGTTCCAACTCCTGCTATGTGGCAGGAGTCTCCACCAGCCACATCTCGAACTGCAACCAGACTTCCCCTGGCACCGGCGTCGTCAACTATGTCCAAAGTATTAACTTCCCAGGTATTGACTGGACCAGATGCACGACAGCCAAGCCATGCGTGTTTGTCACCTGGCCAAATGGCACCAATGCTCCCGGCAATCCGGTGAGTGTGCAAATCAGGTATCCGTATACTTTGATGATTCCGTGGGTTAGGCCTTTGACAGTAAACATATCCAGCAGGTCTCAAATGGTAATTGCGAACTGACGTCTTATATTGTTCGCCGAAAGCCGTTGATCGAGATCATCGGCCTGGCAAAGGAAACCCCACCATGACTGGATACTGGTGGGGTTCTCTTTCGTCTCGGTGCTTATTGTTGAACGACATTCGTGAGGATCCACGGCGAGCCATTTAGCTGTCTTTTTCGACTTTGTAAGTCAGTGAGAATTACTAACTAAGTTGCTTTTAGTGCCCTCAGCATTTAGTGAATCATGTTGATGGTTTCCTGCGTAATGGTATCGAAGGTCGTCACAGCCTTGGAGTTTGCCTCAAATGCGCGCTGGGCAATGATCAGCTCAGAGAATTGGGCGGAGATGTTTACATTCGAAGCTTCCAACGCCCCTCCCTGCATGGTTCCAAGTCCGGAAGTACCTGACACTCCGATGGTCGCGGTGCCGCTGGCCAGCGTGGTTGCGTAGTCGCCGTCGCCCATGTCCTGCAATCCCTGAAGGTTTACGACATTGCCGAGCGCCAACTGTCCGACATTGAGCTTCTGCCCATTTCTGAAGGTCGCCGTCACGGTTCCGTCCGAGCCGATTGTGAAGCCGTTGTAGTTCCCGCTGGCAAAGCCATTCTGCGTTGAGGATGAGACGGCTGACGTCTGTTCCACTACCTGCGTCAACGTGGATGCCCCATCGGCTCCGAACAGGCTCCATGTCATGTTCATATTTGTGGCGCCGTCGGAGAGCCCTGAGAAGCTGATGCCGGTAACGTCCGCCGAAGGGCTCACGAGGTTTCCATTCGAATCGAAAGTCAACGAGCCCGTGGCCGTCGCTGAAGCCACCGGATCCTGAATTACGCTTCCCCACGTGGTAATGTTGGCTCCGCTGATCGTCAACTGGCCTGCAGCAGTTGGGGTCACAGTTGCCGTAATGCCTGCAGCGCCGAGCGCATTCTGCAGATCAGTAGCGTACGTGCTGACGGACTCTCCCGGCGTGACGACCGGCGCGTTAATCGTTGTCGAAACACCGCCCGCATTGGGCCCCGTAATCGTCAGGTTTGTGGCCGGATCGACGGTTGCTGTGACCCCGCCGCTCGAACCGAAGTTGTATACCTGCGTGTTTACAGCTCCGACGCTGCTGCTGTTTGCAGCGAGCGTATCGGGCAGCGTTACGTTGTACGACCACGTGTTGGTCGCGGTCTTGGTGTACGTCACCTGGGCTTGATAATCGTTGCCCAGCGAATCGTAGACCTGGATCTTGCTGGAGAGGCTGTCACCTACTTTAGCGGATGAATTGAGAGTTGCCGTCATTCCAAAATTGGTTGTTGCACTGGGAGGCTCTACCTCTCCCACCGGGATGTGTACCGGAGCGAGCGGCGCGTTAGTATCTACAATCCCATTTGCGGCCGGGAACCCCATCACGCTGAGCCCACTTGATGTAATCAGGTTTCCGTTGAGATCGAGCGAAAAATCGCCATTTCTGGTCAGAAGAGTATTGTCCCCACTGCCGACCACAAAAAAACCACTGCCTTGCAAGGCAACATTCGTGTCCACATTGGTCGTATTGGGCGAGCCATTGGAGAAGTCTGTCTCGATGGAGCACACCTGGGTACCCGAACCGCGCTGGATCGGATCGCCCGAGCCCGCTTCCCCAATCTGCTGATAGAACAGATCGGAGAAATTTACAGATTGCGATTTGTAGCCGGTCGTATTCATGTTCGACAGATTGTTCGCAATCGTATTCAGTGCAGTCGAATCCGCGTTCAAACCTGTGAGCGGAATGTAGAAGCTTGCCATGTTGTTTCTCCTCTGCGATAACTCCGGCTTTGTGTGCCGACGGTGAATGGTAGACAGCGAAGACGTATGCGGTTCACAACCTGTTGGTCTGGATGCCTAACGCGCCCGCGACACGTTGAGCCGCTGGATTGTTTGCCGGAACCGTAAGATTGCCTCCTTCAGGCGGCAATGCCGCGCTCGTCGAAGGTTGCTGAAAGCCGACAGCTTTGAGTGCGCCACCGGAGGGCGTCGCGGAGGAATCCGTGGTGAGGGTCTGGTTGATGGAGATGAGCTGCTCCAGGCTATTTACCTGGACGAGTTGATTGATGTACTCATTGGGATCGGTATTGGCAGTGGGGTCCTGGTTTTTCATCTCCGATACCAGCAATGTAAGAAAATCGTTTGCCGAAATGCTTGCGGAGTCGCTGCCAGCGCTGCCGGATCCGCCGCTAACCGGGTTCGCGTCCTGACTCCGGTCCTGCGTCGCGTTCCGGCTTTTCGCCGGGGTCGCACTGTTGGTTTCGTGGGCGGTGAAAATCTGGTTCCAGATCGGGTTCATCTGTGCGGACATTGCATCCTGCCTTTCCCTGGTTTCGCTTTTCTGTACATTCCAGCGACTGCCTGTTTTTCCCGCATCACACCACGACAGAGATGTGACCGTCCCGCGGATTCATGCCCTCCGTGAACGCCGGCAGTTCGGTGCCTGTCTCGCTCGTCCAGGTGGCGATTGGTGAATTGAACGAACCGGCTCGCTCGTAGTGCGTGCGGAGTCTTCTTGCGCGTGCTGCTGACGCCGATGGCTCGGACTTCCGCCATCTCCCTGGGCCAGCTCTCTCCCCGTATCGTGGCTGTTCCAGCCGGTTACCGGCGTTGAAAGAGTGACCGCATTCATATGCTCATGGTGGTTCGCCATGTGCGCATTCAAGCCTGCGAGATGGCCACTCAGCACATCGGCAGCGGCCTCGGACGCGGGCATGACCGCGGCGTGTATGCCTGCGGCACCTGCCTGCGCGCGTACGCTTATCCACCCCAGCGATGGGTCCTGAAAGCCAGCTTCAGCCCGGTGACTGTCTGCCATAATCCACCGGGCGGCGCCATCGTTCACACCTGCATCCATGGCGGTGAATGGTTCGTGAACCAGAGCCGGCTTTCCATGGGTCACAGCCGGTGTGTCAAGACCGGGTGACGATGTCATCGATGCAACTGAGAAGGACAGATCCGGAACGCCGCGCGCCTGTCCGAAAGCGGCTGCACTCACGTCTGAAACAGGCACATTCACGATCGGGGGGGCCGCGACGGCTTTCGCCGGAGAGTTCAACGACGCTTCGCCGATGCCGGCTCGATCGCGACGTACTGAATGTTTTTTCAGTGCGGAGGTCAACGGCCCTTTAATCCTGCGCGCCCGGATCGAGAGTGGCCTCCGTAGCCTCGCCCAATTTTATGAAAGCCTCGCTCGCAAAACCCGCGCTTGACTGACTGCTCGAGGCGGCCCGA
Organism: uncultured Acidobacteriaceae bacterium; assembly: GCA_963770365.1. Lineage (GTDB taxonomy): Bacteria > Acidobacteriota > Terriglobia > Terriglobales > Acidobacteriaceae > Telmatobacter. The sequence continues at coordinate 225,706 of CAVYPN010000001.1, forward strand.
AGCGATGGTTCGTTTGGCATTGACGGCTTCGCCTGTTCGACTCCGGCGGTAAACTTCTGCGGGGAGGCGTGTTGGTCCGGGATCGTCGGACGCCTGGGTTGTGCGCTCCGACGAAAGTTGCGACGAAAGGGTTGTCGCCGCAGTGTATTCTTCATTTTTGACGTCTGCCGATGTTGTGCCGCCTGGTCGTCGGCCTGTAACTGATAACGGCACCATCCTGGTTGCTGACCCCGTCACCTCAACGTCCTGTTGGTCCGGCGAGTTCTCTGTCAGGTTCGCGAATTCCGGCGCGGAGAATCTCGCCTGCGACGTGTCCTCCGTGACCGGGGGAATTCCAGGCTGCGGCGCGCCCAGCATTGAAATCATGAACTCGGAATCAAGCGCGGTCGTGGTTTTACTCTGGACGTCTGGGACTTGCCGCGTTAGGGACTGACCGCTTCTGCGCGAAGACTTCGAAGAATGGGAGCTGGAATCAGCCGCGCGCCCTTTTGCCGGGAGATGATGCGAGCCTACCTGAGCTGCACCTCGTAGAGACGAGATTTCAAGAACAATTCCGGAACGCGGTGCAATGGATTTTGCAACTGACGCGCCTTCGGGAGGGAGGTCGCCGATCACCCGCACGACTGTATCCGTTTTTGCTTGACCTCCGCTCGCTGCGACGGCATCCGGCTCTTTGACGGAATTGGTGATGCCTGTCTCGCGCCATGAGCTTCCCGCCGGTGCATGGTCCCCGATGGCCTTGGCTGGAGCATGCCAGGCGGCCACGATTGTCTTCCACCCCTGACGGAAAGCCTCATTCGCGTCTTGCTGCGATGCAATCGAAGGGATGAACAAAGATTCAGATTGGCTTTGAGGCGGAGATGCGGGAATTTTGCGATCGAGATCCGGCCCCTGTCTCTGCAGGTCGATTCCGCCCATGTTGCTCGTGCCGCTCATGCCGCTGTTGGAGCAGATGGCGTGCCAAATCGCTTCTCACTTGGTTAGAGGAACATCAGACTTGCAATGCGTCGCTGTGGTTTTCCGCATCTCGGGCATGCATTGCGAACGATGCCAATTGTCAAGTGCCGCTTGAGCCTTCCGATTTGCATCGGCGCTGGCCTCGGCCGACATCGCGTTAACCAGCGTTTCAACCTGACGTCGCGCAACGCGCCTGCTCAGCAATTCCTGTCTCTTTTCCTGAGCGTCCTTCCGTGCCGCGTCGACCATCTCGACAAGCATCCGCCGCAGCCGTTCGGTCGTTTTCATCTCCTGCAAGCCTGCAATCCTGTCCATCAGCTCTCCGGTTTGCGCGCTCGAAGCCACCAGCGCGCGGGCGCGCTGCCCCCGTTCGTGCGTCGTCGCTTGAGCCAATTCGATGTGTCGCAGCTCTGCAATTGCTGTCTCCATCTCTGACTGGCTGCGCTCCTCTTCGGCCTGGCGAATGCCGAGCAAGCGATGAAGTCTTTTGGAAGGAGCCATGGCTATATCTCTCCGGCCATTGCCGAGAGCTGTCGCAGACATTCTGCGTAAGGTACTCGCTCAGTCGGCGTCTGCATCATGAAATCGCGCATCATCGCGCGGGCACGCAAGGCCCTGTCAAGATCCGGGTCGGCGCCCGGCTTATAGGCTCCGATGCGCACCAGGTCCTCTGATCGCGCATAGGCTGCCATCATTCGTCGAAAGAGAGCCGCTTGTTCGCGATGATCCTGCTCTGTGATGGCCGGCATCAACCGGCTGATGGAATCGAGTAAATCAATCGGCGGATACCATCCTTCCGCGGCAAGGCTTCGCGAGAGAACGATGTGACCATCCAGAAGCGAACGAACCGCATCCACCAGCGGATCCTGCTGGTCGTCTCCCTCCATCAGCACGGTATAAAAAGCGGTGATCGAACCGCCGCGAAAGTTTCCAGCTCTCTCCACCAGTTTGGCCAGCTGGCTAAAGACAGAGGGAGTGTAGCCCTTAGCCGTGGGCGGCTCGCCCGCAGCCAATCCAATTTCTCTCGCGGCCATGGCAAAGCGCGTCAGGGAATCGAGCACCAACAGCACAGCTTTTCCCTTTCCGGCGAAGTGTTCTGCAATGGCCGTGGCGGTCATGGCGGCGCGCATCCGCATGAGCGGCGACTGATCAGATGTGGAAACAACGAGCACGGACCGCGAGAGCCCTTCCGCACCAAGCGTGCTTTCGACGAATTCGCGGACCTCGCGCCCGCGCTCTCCCACGAGACCGACTACCGTGAGGTCCGCTTCGGTATTCCGCGTCATGATGCTGATGAGCGTGCTCTTGCCTACGCCCGAGCCGCCAAAGATGCCCACTCTCTGTCCGCGACCCACGGTGAGCAATCCATCCACGGCTCTGATTCCTGTTCCCAGGGGGCATTGAATCGGCTCGCGATCGAGCGGAGAATGCAAAGGGCCTGCAAGAGCCAGTTTCACCGTCTTGCCGGCAATGTGCCTTCCGTCCATCGGAACACCCGAGCCGTCGAGGATCTGTCCGATCACGCCGTCACCGACCGTGATTTCGGGGCGCGCGCCCAGGGCGTAGATGGCATCGCCAAAGCGGACGCCTTCGGCCGTCTTCAGGGGCATCGCCAGGACGCTCGATCCTCGAAATCCGATCACCTCGGCGAGGTGCCTTGTCCCGAGTCGATCTTCGATCTCGCAGCATTCTCCCACTGATGCCACTGGTCCAATCGACTCGATGGTCTGCCCGAGGGATTCCACGATCTGCCCGCGCCATCGCCACGGTTGCCGCGATTGCACGCGCGATGCGTAGCGATCCAGAATTCCACTCACACCTGCACCTCCTGTCGATTCGCGTCGACACCAACGCGAACCCTTTCGCTCGCAGGTGCTTCATCAAATAATGCCCACTCGATCTGATGAAGCTGGGCAGGAAGACCGAGATCCACTGAGCCCATGTCGGTTTCGATTGCGCAGTCTCCGGCATGCATGGATTCATCGGGCACCACTACGGGTTTTACCTTGAGGTTCGGCAAATGCTCGAACGTTTCGGCCCAGAGGCTAGCCGCCGAAGCCGGAACCCGCAACCGCACCTGGAGCGTTCGAGCAAGCTGCCCCAGCGCAACGCGCACTGCTCCCATCAGAAACAGAGGATCTGTCTGGGCCTCGCGGCGGAGAATGCGCGCCGCAATGGCCAGCGCGAGCTTCACGACCTCCCCTTCAACCGTCTGCAGGAATCGGTCTCGCTCCACTGCGAACTGGTTGGCGAGATGCGCCGCCTGCTCAGCACCCCGTTGCTCTGCCTCGCGCAGCGACTCGCGTTGCGCCAGTGCCTCTGCATCGCGACCTTCCCGGATTCCCTGTTCCCGACCTGCTTCGAAGTTTCGCCTCTCTTGTTCGAGTGCGGCGGCAGTCGAAGACTTCACAGACCGCTCTTCCGCGTCAGCGCATCCCGCCATGTCATGCGTCGACGTTGCCGTCCGGAGATTCGTCAACCACCTCGACCAGTTCGTCCCACAGCACCGGAAGTGCCTTGGCGCTTGCCGGATATTCGAATACTTCAATTCGCGACGCTGTTCGGCTGCGCACGTTGCTCATTTCCCTTCCGTCCACTGTGCCTCAGGCAAGCATCTCGTCGCCGGTTTCGAGCTTGAGAATCACCTTGCCCTCGGCTTCGAGGCGTCGCGCGAGGTTCAGAATCTCCTGCTGTGCCTGCGCGACCTCGCGCGATCGCACCGGCCCGAGAACCTCCATATCTTCCTTCAGCATCTCCACGGCGCGCGCACTCATTGCCTTGAAGATTGCGGCGCGCAGTTCTTCGTTGGCTCCGCGCAGCGCCATGGCCAGTTGCTTCTTGTCGACGCCGGAGACGATCTCGCGGATCGTCGCGGCCGGGACCGTGACGAGATCTTCAAACGTGAACATCAGGTTGCGGATGCTGAGCGCCAGCTCCGGCTGTCCTTCTTCAATGACTTCGAGAATGCGCTTCGACTCCTCCGCATTCAGGCGATTCATCAGGTCAGCTACGGCCTTGAATCCCGAGTAGCTTTTTCTGCCGCCGTCCCCAACGGTTTCCAGGCGACGGTGCAGGATGTGCGCCACTTTTTGTGCCATCTCAGGAGAAAACTGCCGCATCGCGGCGAGACGCTGTATGGAAATGACCTTGTGCTTTTCGCTCAGGTTGCTCAGTACCAGCGAGGCCCGCTTGGGATCAAGATGGGCCAGCACGAGTGCGATGGTCTGGGGATGTTCGGAGTCCAGTAATTTTCCGAGTTGTTGGGGGTCGGTGCGCTGCAGCTTGGCGAGGTTGCCTTGTTCGGCCTCCTGCGCGCGGCGCAACTGCATCATCAGATCGTCCGCGCGCTGCTTGCCAAAGGTTTCTGCAAGAAGGCGACTGGCAAAGTCCAAACCTCCATGCACCATGAAGCCCTGGGTCTCCAGCAGTTCCCAGAATTCTTCGAGAATGGCAGCGGTGATTTCCGGAGTGATGCCTCTAAGGTCGGCGAACTGTTCTGTCAAGCGCTCCACGTCGGATTCAGGAAGAGTGCGGAGAATCTCCTTGGCAAGATCCTCCCCCACCGCCATCAGCAGCACTGCGGCTTTGCGCGCCCCGCTCAGATTCGCGGCTCTACCCTGCGCAGGTCTTGCGAAATCGGCGTCTTCTCCTGCCAAGTTTCTTTTCCTTTCGTGATGCTTCCCTATTGCGCTCACTCTCTGTTGAATTCCAACGAATCAACACTGGTGATTCGCCGAGCTTCGTTCTCGGCTACTCCGAGTGAATCCAGCTCTGTAAAAGCCGCGAAGACTGCGCGGGATCCTGCTTCAATTGACTGGTGACCTGCTGAAAGATCTCCTGTGCGCGGGCGTGCCCGGGATCAGGTGTCGCAACCTCGGGCTGTGGCAATGCGGAGCGTCCTGCGCCGCCAGCGCCGGCGAGTTCCCGCGGTACGCTTTTCGCTTCCGATAGAGCCTTTCGCAGCGCTGGGCGCACGCCAAATGCGAGCACCGCCATCAAACCAACCAGCAGGCTCAGGTATTTCACGAGCAACGGCGAAGCCTCAACCTTTGACATCATCTGCGCCGGCACGGAGGGAGCGGGCTGAGTGCGATTTTCCTCAAAAGCCAAATCCTGCACCGTCACCACGTCCCCTCGGGACGCGTCAAACCCCACCGCGGCCTGCGCCAGTGCTGTAAGGTTTCTGAGCTCGTCCTGCGAGCGGCCCTGCCAGCGGGCTGCGGCTCCCTTCCCGGCCTCCTGTATCAACCGATCATTCACGACGATTGCAGCGGTGAGCCTGCGCACCTTGCCGGGGTTTTCAACAAGATGCCGAACCGTTTTGGTAACGCCATACGTGCCCGATTCGGTCTTCGATGTCTGAGGCTGCGAAGCGAGCTTCGGATACACCGGAAGCGGCTGGGAATTCGGCGTATTCGAAGCAGTTCCCGGAACGCCGGCAGCGACCGGCTGTCCTCCAGTCGTTTGCTCGGTGCGTTCCATCGAAAGCGTTGCCGACTGGGTGGGGTCGTAGTTCTCCCTTGTTTCCTCCAGTGCATCGGGGTCGTAATTCAAGGTCACCGAAGCGCGGACGTTCCCGGATCCCGTCACTGGCTCAAGCGTGGAAATCAGTTTCTCTTCCAGGGCCTGCTCCGCACTCAGTTGCAATGCCTCAGGCGTTTTCGGTCCGAGCGGCAAGCGGCCCGCGGAATCGACCAGGACCACATGATCGGCGCCAAGCCCATCCACCGCCGACGCGACCAGGTTGCGAATGGCCTCCGCCTCGCCATCGGCCAGAGCCCCATGGCGAAGCTTGAGAACCACCGAGGCTTTGGCGGGACGGTCCTGGTCGCGAAAAAGCGAATCGTGTGCCAGGACCAGGTGTACCCGGGCTGATTCCACGTCGGAAAGCGACCCCACCGTGTGCTCCAGTTCCCCTTCGAGCGCCCTTTGATAGTTCACCTGCTCGTCAAACTCGGAGCCAACCCAGTTGGGCTTGTCGAACAGCTCGAATCCCATGCGGCCGCTCTTCACGCCCTTCGCCGCGGTGGCCAGACGCGCCTTGTCCAGTTGTGTAGCCGGCACGCGTAACGTCGTTCCATTGTCCGCCACATCGTATTGAATCTGTGCCTGGGTCAGCGTCAGTCCCACCTGACGAGCGTCCTCCGGATCCAGGCCCGCATACAGCGTGCGCCAGTCGGTTCGAAGGCCATACCAGAGCAGCCCTCCCAGCAATGCCGCCAGCATGACGCCGGCGGTGATTGCCCAGCGGCGTTGCTGCGGGGCCATGGTTGCCCAGCCCACCGCGCGCCCGGGTCCACATTGCTGCAGCACCAGCGGCCAACGGTGTACCGCCGCCGGGTTCCCGTTTCTCCAATTGTGTCCCGGGAGGAGCCATCTTTTCTTTTCTGGCGTGTCCATTCGACGCCGCCTCTGCACAGCGTTATCGAGTGCGCCTGCGCAAATGTCTCAGAACTGCATGCTCATAACGGTTTGATAGCTCTGAATCGCCTTGTTTCTGACAGCCAGAGCCATTTCGAATGCCATGCTTGCTTTTTCACTCGCGATCACGGCCTGGTGAATGTCTACGCCGGTACCCGTCATCAATCCATCGACCGCATGACGCGCCTGGTCTTCGAGAGTGCCAACGTTCTGGACCGCATCGGTGAGCAAATCGGCGAAAGGCGATACTGCTCCGGTGCGTGATTCTGCGCCCGGGACAGGTATCGGTGCGATCGCGGCATGGGAGTTCGATAAGCCTGCGCTTGCGAGGTTGGCGGTCTGAATGGCGGTGATCATGCTTCCCTTTCGTTCCTAGGACCTGGCGATATCGAGCGCTGAAGTGATCATGCCCTTCTCTGCTTGTACCGCCGAACTATTGAGCCCATAGGCACGCGTCGCACCCATCAGATCAACCATCTCTGTGAGCGGGTTAATGTCGGGATAGGCTACGTAGCCATCCGGGCCGGCATCCGGGTGTCCGGGGTCATAACGCTTGAGCGGTTGACCATTGTCCTCGATCACCTGGGCAATGTGCACGCCCCCCGGAGGCTCAGCGTCGCTCGCTGGCTGAAGCGCTGTACCCGCCGCCGCGCCGAAAGAGCCTGCGAAGTTTTCAACGGCCGGGTTGGCGGCAAACACGACATGCTGCCGACGATAAGGACCGCCTGACTCGGTTCGCGTGGTTTCGGCATTGGCCATGTTTGCGGCCACCACTTCAGCGCGCGCTCGCTCGGCCTGCATCGCCGACCCTGAAGTATCCATCAATCCGAAGAGATTCATCGCCACACCTCGTTCTCAACTTGGACCTTACTTGTCTGCATGAATGGCATCCATGACGCGCTGGTTTTCAAGCCGCATCAGAGCGACACCGGTTTTGAACTTGAGTTGTGCCTCGGCCAGGTTCAGTCCCTCTCGATCCATGGAGACGTTGTTGCCGTCCGGTCGCGAGATCAGGCCGTCCACTTCCTTCACGTGGATGGACTGGGATGTTTGCGTATCTATGCTCGCAAGCGCATGGCGCATCTCCGTCTCGAAGTCGAATCCCAGGGCTCGATAACCCGGAGTATCGATGTTGGCTATGTTTGCGGCGGTGAGCTTGGCTTCGTTCGCCGCCATGTCCAGGTAGCGAGCCAGCTGGTCGCTCATTCGCGTCTCGATCTGCATAGGCGATTTTCCTCCGATCGATCAACTCACCTTGCCTGAGGTTCTTCGGCGCCGCCACTCGTTGGCGGACCGAAGTCAATGTCGTCTGCGGTCAGCGCCGGTTCATCCCCTGCAAGAATTGCAGCGCGTTCAAGCACATGTTCCAGTTCGCGCACGTTTCCCGGCCAGGGATGCGCCTTTAGCTTCGCCATCGCCGTTCCGTCAATGCGCTTAACCGGCCGTTCGCGGCCCATCCGCTCCAGAAAGTGATCGACCAGGAGGGGCAGGTCCTCGATGTGATGAACAAGAGCGGGAGTGTACACGAGGAAGACTGCCAGCCTGTAGTAGAGGTCGGCACGAAAACTTCCCGCCTGGGTGAGCTGAGCGAGCGGCTGGTGTGTGGCGGCGATGATCCGCACGTCCACCTTTGCAATCTCGTTTTCGCCGACGCGTTGCAACTCCCCGCACTCGACGAAGCGCAGCAACTTGGCCTGCAGCGCCAGGGGCATTTCTCCGATCTCGTCCAGAAACAGGGTTCCTCCGTCAGCCGATTCGATGCGTCCGATGCGGCCGTGCACGGCGCCCGTAAATGCGCCCCGGGTATGGCCGAACAGTTCGGCTTCCAGCAACTCCTCTGGAATCGCCGCGCAATTGATAGCCACAAAGGGCCGGCGGCTGCGCGTGGAAAGCTTGTGGAGCGCTTCGGCCACCACCTCTTTGCCGGTGCCGCTGGGACCCTCAATCAATACCGGCGTAGTCCGCGGTGCAACGAGCCGAACGCGCCTGCTGATCTCGAGCATGCAGGGCGAGTCGCCAATCAGTTCCGGAATCCGCCCGCTTCCCAAGACCGGCTTTGGCGTCTGCTCCAGGCGAGCAGGAACATTGATCTCGACAAAATTCAGTTGAGAATTCCGGCTTCCGGTCAATGCTCCGTCTTGCACCACCGGACGTCTTTCGAGCAATCCGCCAGACATCGGAGGAGCACTGTGCGATTCCAAGCCCGGCATGTCGTCAAGGGCGGGTGCTGTATTCCACGCCGCCGTATCGGTGTCCTGTGCGCGCCGAAGAGCGTAAAGGATTTCCTGACGATGTGGCCCGGGCACACTCTCCATGGGGTTTGCATTGCTTGAGGTCACAACATCCACCTCGGGAAAAGCCGTGCGGAACTCGCGCAGGAATTCGCCGAGATCCAGATCGGGCAGCCATGAGTCTACGATGATCGCCTGCGGACGTAGTTCCATCGCCTCGCCCCAGGCCTCCGCGCCACTCTTTGCTTCGCGCACCCGCCATCGCAATCCTGTCAGTACCGCGCTGACCCGTTGCCGGAAGCTGCCGTCGACACTCGCCACCAATGCGGTGCGGGCTCGCATGCGTGAAGTTGCTGGTGAGACTAATGCCGCTGTTGCTGCCATTTCCATTCCCCTGGATATGAATTTTTAGACCCATTGCTCATGCTTGCGCGACTGTCAACTGAGACACATCCGCTGCCCTGTGGAATGCCGGGCCGCCCACTGCGATCTCTGCCTCAAACGGAATCATGTACCCCTGACCTCGTATCGTTCGGATCAGGAACCCCGGCGTCTCATCGTCGAGCTTTCTACGCAGGTAGTTCACGTAGACATCGACGATGTTGGTCGATTGCGCGGGCTCCATGTTCCAGACACTTTCAAGCAGTTCGACGCGCGATGCACAGTGGCCGCGATGGAGCATCAGGTGCTCGAGAAGCGCGAACTCCTTGTTCGTGAGGTTCAGGATTCTTCCGGCACGGCGAACCGAGTGATCCAGGCGGCTGATCTCCAGATCGCCGGCACGCAATTGAAGCTGCCCTTCCCGCTTGCGGCGCAGCAGCGCCCGGCAGCGCGCACGCAATTCAGAAAGACTGAACGGCTTCGTCATCAGGTCATCGGCTCCGCAGTCGAGGCAGCGGACGCGCGTATCCACTTCCAGCCGCGCGGTAAGCACAAGCACGGGCAAGTCCGCGGTCACTTGGCGAATTTCAACGAGCGCGGTTTCCCCATCTTTGATGGGTAAATTCAGATCGAGAATGGTCAGATCGGGCAATTCGTCGCGGAAAGCCACAACAGCCTGGGCGCCGTCGTGAACGATGTGCACACGATGGCCTTCGCTCTCGAGGCATCGTCCCAGAAACATACTCAGCGCCTTGTCATCTTCGGCGATCAATAGCCTCATCTTCGCTTCTCCCAGCCTCTTGCTCTCTACTTTCGCCGCGCCTACGGGCTTAGAGGGCGCTAACCTGCGGAACATCTCTACGTTCGCGCGAAATGAGAGAGAACTCAAGATTCGGATAGGAAAAGAATCGGGAGGATTTTCAGAATGGATGGGGAGGTCGGGAAATTCCCGCGAGAGGACTGCGAACGTTGGCCTGTGATCGCGGATACAGAATGTCTGTCAACGCGAGCCGCGAAGCGTCTCAAACGCTCCATGAGCCTTGCTCAAGCGGTTCTTCTTTTATCAGCTGGTTCGCGCCTGGTGCACAGCGCGGCATCCGCACGCTCCAGAATCCCCTGCACAGTGTCGCCTTCGCGATATTCGGCGCAACCAATCAAAGCATCCAGTTGGATGCTTGCACGCCCGGGCCTCCCGGGAATCAGGTATGGCTTGCCTATCCACGTCTGCAAGCGATCCGCTTGCTCGGTGGCGGTGCTTTCGGCGGCGTCAAGAACGACGAGAAACGTTTCGCCGGACCAGCGCGCTACAAGGTTTGACAAGCGACAGGATGAGCGCAACTCCTTCGCGAATTCCTTCAGAAGCAAGTCTCCGACCATGTGACCGAATTCATCGTTCACGCGCCGAAATTCCTTGATATCGATCATCAGAACGCTGAAGGGAGATCGCGATTCGATGCGCTGTTGCATTCGTTCTTCGATCCAGAGTCTGCTTCCGAGCCCTGTCAGCGCGTCGCACGAAGCGAAGTGGTTGGCTTTTTCAAGTTTTGCCTGACAGGTCAAGACCTCCACGCGCAGATGATCGATCACTGACTTGTTCTCGGCCGACATTTGGACGACGGCTTTTCTCAATTGACCGGCGCTCTCTTCGAGCGATGCGCGCATCTTCGAGACATCGTCGAGGCTTGCGATGGACTCCAGCTGTTCGGTGACAGAATCAAGTTCCCGTGTGTAGCGATCATCTTTGTGCCCCAACGACTCAGCGGTTCTCGCCATGACCAGGAGCAGATCTCTTACTTCTCCTGCCTTGTTGAAGTAATGCCGAGCTGTCTTCTTGCACCAGTCCTTTAGCAGATCATCCACGGTACTCCTCGTTCGCGCGATCCCCTGCACGTCGGAATGTTGCGTCAGTTCCGCATCGATCCGGATGAGACCCGATTTCAACCCCGCACTTTGCTCGGGACAGACGCTCTCGCTGCACTCTGCAATCTCCGTGAGAAGTGCACGATAGGCGGAAAGGAGGATCGAGAAAGGATCCGATAGGAACTCAATCTCCGCGCTGTGGCCTCTAGCTGGGTTGGATTCGAGATATTTCTTCAGAGAAATCACCAGGCAGCCCCCATGCGCTCATTGGTTGCAAGTCTGCAAAATACGTGTTGCTGTCTTCATCGGCAGAAGCGGGAAAATTCTTAGAAGTCGCGGCGGAAGGATATCAACCGTGGAGCAATGCAGGCCGATCGAAGATCGACTTCTGACCCTTTATGGCACAAAAGACTCCATGGAGAACCGAAGACAAAACTCTTCTTGGAGAATCCGATCGCTATCTGCAATTTCGCAGCAAGTAGGATCCTGTCACTCATTCCGCGCGCAGGATCTCGGTGGGGTCTGTGCGCAGCGCGCGGAGCACGGCGGGCAGTGTGGCAACGAGCGCGGTGAGCAGAATGGCACACGCCGGCAGCGCGATCATATCCGCGTCGGTTGCTTTCACCTGGTAGAAAAGCGACGCGACATAGCGCGCCGCGCCGAATCCGAGTGTGACACCCGCGCAGCCTCCGAGCGCGATCATCAGGAAGACATCGAGAGTCACAAGGCGCACGATGCCCGCACGCGTCGAGCCAATCGCCATGCGGATACCGATCTCGCGGCGGCGCTGGAGGACGGAGTAGTTGAGCACGGCATAAAGCCCGATTCCGGCGAGCAACAGCGCGACGACCGCAAAGAAGCCGGCGAGCGTAGCGATCATGCGCTCGCGAATGGTCTGGTCGCGGATCAGATCGAGCTGCGTGGTGACGTTCGAAACGCGAAGACCGTTGTGGCGCTCGGCAATCAGCTGGCGGAGGGAGTTAGCGAGCGCGAGCGGGTTCTCGGCTTCGGTGTGAATGATGAAGGTGGCGAATTCGACGGGGCTTGAGGCGGATTTGGTGACGGATTTGTCGTCGATTGCGTTGAAGGGGACATAGAAGGCGGCGCGGTTTGGCTCGCGCAGGTCGTGGTCAGGGATGTCGGGGGTGACGCCGATGATCTTGTTGAGGGGTTGATTGGCGCCGCGTTCAAAGGTGCGGCCGAGAGGGTCTTGTCCGGGGAAGAAGGTCCTGGCAAAGGTTTCGTTGACGATGGCTGCTCCCGGCGAAGTGTCTTCAGGGCGAAAGTCATGGCCGGAAATCAAGGGGATCTTCATCGTCGCGAGCCAGCCGGGGGAAACGTTCAGGAAAAAGGCGGGAGTCGGACTGGGCGGCGCGCCATTGATGGAGATGTCACTGTTGATTTTGATGCGTCCTAGAAGGGGCCAGCCCGAAATGGCGACCGAGTCGACGCCCGGAGTGGCACGGAGCGCCTCGGCAGTTTGATTCCAGACGACGGGGAGCTGACCTTTGCCGGCAACGGTTTCGAGCAGGAGCAGACGGTCGACGGAGAAACCGAGCGGGCGATTCTGCAGGCGCTGGAAGGATGTGACAAAAAGCGAAGACAGAAAAAGCACGAGGCAGCAGAAAGCGACCTGAAGTGCGATGGCTCCATGCATGAGACGGCGTGGCGAGTGGGGATCTTCACCACCTTTGAGGGCGGCGACGGGTCTGACTGCAGAGGCACGGAGAGCAGGAAGCAAACCAAGCATGAGAACGACGAGAATAATGAGCCCGAGGCCGAAGAGAAGCACACGCCAGTCGGCAGGCAGGGCGAGGCGCGCAGGGTTGTCGGGCGGATTGATGAGGCTGAGCACAAAGGGCGCTGACCACGCCGCAAAGAGTGCGCCAAGGACGGAAGCCAGGAGTGCGAGCAACGCGCTCTGGCAGAGGATCAGTTGGACGAGACGACGACGGCCGGCGCCGATCGAGATTCTCAGAGCCATCTCCTGGGCGCGGGCAGCAGCCTGGGCTGTCATCATGTTGGCAACGTTGACGCAGGCGATGATGAGGACGAGAGCGACCATGAGACCGAGGACGTCGAGGAATCGGCGATAGTCCTTCTGGAGATCGGAGATGCCGGCGCCAGCGGGATTGAATACAAGCGTCTGATTGAGATAGCGGTCGATGGACGCCTTGGTCTCGCCGCGGTAGCACGTGGAACAAGCGCTTCCGAAGGCGTGGTTGACGGCGGAGAGGTGCTGCCGTATCGGCTCGAGGGCGGTGGCCGCGTTGATGCCGGGTTTCAACATCAGGAAAACGCGGTGCCAGTCCGCTCGATCCTCGGTGGCCATCTTGTTCATGCTGAGAGGCAGAAAAATGTCGGTGACAGTGCCCTTTTCGGTTCCAGTGAAATCGCGAGGGCCCACGCCGATAATTTCGAAGACCTGGTCGCCGATGTGGAGCGAACGGCCGAGCACCTGCGGATCGCGACCGAAGCGGTGATTCCAGTAGTCCCATGAGAGGACCGCATAAGGATTGGCGCCAGGGCCGCGATCGTCGGCGGAGATGAGCTGACGGCCGAGCGCGGGCTCAAGGCCGAAGAGCCGAAACATGTTGCCGGAGACATAAGCGACGTGGGCCTTCTCCATGTCTTCGTCGGTCGCCCAGGTGATGTCAGTGCGGTCGGCGTCGCTGATGGCGATCAGGTCGGCCTGGTCCTGGACAGCATCGCGCATCAACTTGAACTCCGGCGTGGCCCAGTGGCCGTCCTCGACAGGCCTGCCGTATAGGCCAGTCATCTTGCGGGAGAGAACGTAGAGCTTGCTCGCGCCGGAGATGGGCAGCGGGCGCCAGAGCAGGGCGTCGATAAGACGGAAAGCGGCGACACAGGAGCCGATGCCGAGGGCGAGGGAAAGCACTGCGGCCGCGGAGGTGAGCTTGTTGCGGTTGAGCTGCCGCCAGCCGAAACGTACATCGGCGAGAAGTGACTCAAGCCATTCGGCAGCACGAATGCTGTGGCTCGCCTCACGGGCCTGGAGCGCGGAGCCGAATGCACGTTGCGCTTCCCTGGGATCACGTCCTGAAGCAACGGCCTCTTCAATGTGCAACTGCAACTCTTCCTCGATCTCCTGGTTCAAGCGCTCGCCGCGCACGGCATTCGAGATACGCGACCACAAAGACATGTCATGCCTCCCGGAGAACCCGATTGATTGCCAGGCTGACTGACTGCCAGCGCGACTCTTCGGCGCCTAATTGCTTTTTGCCGGCGGCGGTCAGTTCGTAGATGCGGGCGCGGCGACCGGTGTCTTTTTTGATCCACTCGGCGCGAATCCAGCCCGCTTCTTCCATCCGATACAGCGCCGGGTAGAGTGAGCCCTCCTCTGCGCGCAGCACCTCGCCGGATGTGCTGTCGATGGCAGCCATGATGGCGTAGCCGTGTAGTCGCGGGCGGCGCGACAGGATTTTGAGCACCAGTAAATCGAGCGAACCTTGGAGTGAATCGGTCTTCGCCATATATAGATGTCTTTATATAGACATCTTAGTATGGTGTCAAGGAACTCTCATTTGGCCCGAACAGAACAATGCACTCCCAGCATTACGGAACGAGTCACAGCGGAAATAACGCAGTTTTGGTTGTTTCCGAGAGCGCAATACAAAGACTGGCCTATCAATGCAATAGCGCGAGTGCGACAATGCATAAGGTTCGCGTTCGGATTTCTTGAATCGCCTCGTCGCGAATTTCTTTGAATCGATAGACCGACCGGTCTACTCTATTGAACTGCGAGGCAAGAAGCCTCGGAGGTTTAGGAGGAATTCGAACAATGTCAGCACCTGGATTGAAAGGCACTGCTCTTATCACTGGCGCGTCGACGGGAATCGGCGCAATCTATGCCGATCGGCTCGCCAAGCGCGGCTATGATCTCGTACTCGTTGCGCGCAACGAAGAAAGACTCTCTGAGATTGCCGAACGATTAAAGGCCACCGGTCGCACCATCGAGACGATCCCTGCCGACCTGACCAAAGCTGCGGACGTGCAGCGCGTCGCCAATCGGCTGAAAACAGATTCCACAATCACCGCGCTCGTAAATAACGCAGGTATCGGCAGCGCTGGGAAACTCCTCGATTCGAACATCGATGATCTCGAATCGATGATCTACCTGAATGTCACCACGTTAACGCGCCTGGCTCTTGCCGCTCTGCCAGGTTTTGTGGCACGCAAGAACGGGCTACTGATTAACATTGCGTCCGTCGTTGCTCTTGCGCCTGAACTCCTGAATGGCACTTACAGCGGCACGAAGGCCTATGTCGTGAACTTCACCCAGGCGCTGAAGAATGAACTCGAAGGCACAGGCGTTACCGTCCAGGCTGTTTTGCCTGGCGCAACTGCTACGCCTTTCTGGCAAAAGTCTGGTCGCCCGATAGAGCTGTTGCCAAGCGAGATAGTGATGACCGCCGAAGATATGGTCGACGCTTCCCTCGCCGGCCTAGACCAGCATGAAGCAATTACGATTCCAGCCTTGCCGGACATCGCTGACTGGGAGAAATTCGAAGCAGCGCGCAAAGCTCTGGGTCCAAATCTTTCGCGCCAGAAACCTGCTGTACGCTACGGAATCGGGAGCTGAGTTGCGTCAGCATCAACTGGGGAGCCTTCTTATCTCGCGTATTGCGAGGAGATACCTCCCCTCCGGGATCAAGTCCTTGAGCAGCAGAGAGGAAATGTCATGACGACAAAATCGACGCGCGATCACTTGGTTGACGTGGGCCTCGAATTGATGCACCGGCATGGCTATAGCGCCACCGGACTGACCGACATTCTGAAGGCGGCGGATGTACCCAAGGGTTCTTTTTATCACCATTTCAGCAGCAAAGAGGACTTCGCCGCAGCTGCGCTGGAGAGGTATGGGATGCGCGAGAGGGAGCACGCGGCGGCATTTCTGAGCGATACGGCAACACCTCCGTTGAAGCGCCTGCGACGTTATTTCAGCGATCTCGCGAGGATCTATGGCCAGAAGGGCGCGATTCCCGGATGCATGATGGGCCGCTTCAGTCTCGAAATCGCCGAGGCGAATCCGCAATTGAGGAAACGGATCAGCGGTTCGTTCAACCACTGGCAGCAGACGATCGCGACGGTCATCCGCCAGGTTGTCGCGCAAAAGGGTCTTCCCGCAGCTACGGACGCCGAGTCGCTGGCCGGATTCCTACTCAACAGCTGGGAAGGAGCGCTTTTGCGTTCGCAGGCTGAAAAGAGCGATGCTCCGCTCGAGATCTTTCTGCGCTACGCGTTGGATGCGTTGGCCCAGAAGCCTGACCCGAAAACAAACCGCAAACGACACTGATCAGAAGCACCTGAGGGCGCTAACGAGTCACGGCTGTTCTGCAAAACAAGAAATCAACTTCAAAAGGAGAAATGCAATGTCTACGATCCATCTTCACCAGACAACCAACCTGACGCCCGAACAATACATCGCTGGACTCACCGATTTCGGCCCCGGCCGTGCGAAGCTCTTCCCGAACAGCGCTGACGACTACCTGGTAGTCCATCAACGCAGCCGCAGCGAGGCTGACGTCACGGAAGGCTCCGGCGGCATCTGGGAACGGCTGCACTACGACTGGTCCGATCCCAACCGCGTTGTACTCACCACCACGGACTCCAATATTTGGGGAGGCGCATCCGGGCACACCTACACTTTCACCCGTCAGCCCAACGGCTCGACCGACATTGATGTTGACGTCATACGGGAGGGCAAGAACCTCAAGGGATACCTGCTCGGTTTCGTGCTCGGGACCATCGGCAAGAGCGTTTTGGAAAAGGCGTTTACAAACAGCATCAAGGCCATCGAGGCTCGGAACAGCGTGGCGACGCAGCCGATCGCAGCATGAGCCGAAGCGCAGGCAAAAACTTGTGACCGCGCGATCTCGTCTCATTGACAAAGGGATCGCGTGGCATTTCGAGGTATGCGGAATCTACTCTAAAACGTTACATATAAGCAGGAAAACTCCGCCGGAAGCAGCGTACGGGCCCATATCGGGCTTAACCAGCTTGATTCGGATTAAATCTCATGGGTTTACGGGACGCATAAAATCTTCGCCATTTTTTCGCTCACCCTGCTATAGTCTCCCTGATGATCAGATGTGCCAAACAATCGCCATCTCTTCGCTCCGGCTCCGGCCAGACGGGGTGCAATTGTTTTCCGCACAGAATGCGCTGGGCTTCTTCAATACGGATGCACGCGGGTGAAATTCATCCACGAAATTCATATTTAAAGACTTATTACCTGTTTCTCTTTGGAATGAAAAACTTGGAAAGGGGTGGCGAGAAGCAATCGCTATAATCCGCCATGGCAGTCACTCGAAGGCAAAAAGAGATTATCGATTTCCTGGAATCGTTCGTGTCCCGGAATGGCTATTCCCCTTCTTTTGAAGAGATTGCACGGGGAATGAACCTGAAGAGCCTGGCCACGGTGCATAAGCACGTGACAAACCTCGAAAAGAAGGGGCTGCTCGATCGGGTGCACAATCGCAGCCGCTCCATCGATCTGCTCCCGCCCGGAGCGCGCAATCGAACCAGCGACCGGCTTCCTCTCGCCGGCCGCATCGCCGCCGGGCTTCCGGTGGAGACTTCAGAGAATCCTGAGACCATTTCGCTTCACGACGTCGTCGGCAATCGAGATGTTTTTGCGCTCGAAGTGCGCGGGAGATTCGATGCGCGATGAGCACATCATCAACGGCGACTACGTTCTCGTAGAGCGGACTCGCACGGCGCGGCAGGGAGAGATCGTGGTCGCCCTGGTCCACGGCTCAGAGACAACTTTGAAGCGCTTCTACTCCGAGGGGCAGATGGTTCGGCTGCAGCCCGCAAATGTTGATATGGACCCGATCTACATTCCTGCTGCGCATGTGGCCATTCAGGGCCGCGTACTTGGGGTTCTGCGCAAATACCGCTGAAAAACCGGCGATCCAGACGGAAAAAAGCCCGGCAATTTGCCGGGCTTTTGACTTACCTGAAATTCAAGCGCCAACTACGCGAGAAGGCTCTGCAGCCAAAAGGCGCTGAACTTTTTCTTCGATCACGTTTTGTGGAGCGTATCCCACAACCTGATCGGCCACCTTGCCGCCCTTGAAGAACAAAAGTGCCGGAATTCCCCTGATCCCATAGCGCGACGGCGTCGCTGCATTGCGATCCACGTCCACTTTTGCCACTTTCAGCTTGCCGGCGTATGCCTGTGCCACTCCATCCACGATCGGCGCGATCGCCCGGCATGGGCCGCACCAGACCGCCCAGAAATCAACCAGCACGGGTTGCTCGCTCTGGAGCACCTCCTGCTCAAATGTTGCATCTGTTACTTCCAAAACACCCAAACCTGCCATGTTTCTCCTTGTCCTGCCCCGCTATCTCTTCTCTATAGATTAACGGAAACTGCGCCCTTATGAGATGCTCCAGGGAGTTATAAAGTCGCAATCCGACCCAAAGCGGCCAACCGGCGAATGGACTCTGAAGCAGCTGGTCCTTGTAAACGTCTCTGCCATCGGACTGACAAGGCCAATCGTTTTATCTCAAATCAAAATAGAAGCGCCCGGATCCGATGTCGGATCACGGGCGCTAGAGCAGCCCTCCCCCAGAACTGCCCACGGTGCGAATTTAGGTGGTCTTGACTTCAATATCAAGGAAACTTAGGTAATCGGTTCGGTAATCTATATTAGGTGATTTACCTCACAGTTATCTCGCAGGTGCAAGAGTTACTGCTCAGTGAACAAGTCAACCCTCAAAATTACGATGAATTCACGGTTTAGGATCGAATGAATTCCGGGCGCCTGAAGTCTCAAAACAGCAAGCCAGAAGCCTCGGTTTGGCGAATCCCTCCATCGCACGTGTGATCGACTCGGACGCTGCGGGCAGCTTCGCCTCACTCTCTGCGATCACCAGGACCGACGGGCCTGCGCCGCTCAGGCCTACTCCGAGGATTCCGCTCTTCCCTGCCAGCGGAAGCAGCCTTGGCAGCATAGGACACATCTCTGCGCGATAAGGCTGGTGAATCCGATCCTGCATCGCAACCCGCAGAAGGTCTCCCCGCTGCTGCGCAAATGCCAGTCCAAGCAAAGAAACGGCCTGAATGTTTGCCACAACATCGGCGCTCGCATAACTCGCTGGGAGTACCGCCCGGGCTTTGCTGGTCGCAAGTGAGTCTCGCGGAAGCACGACAATGCCGCGCCACGACGCTGGTGGTTCAACGCGAGCAACGTGAACTCTCCTGCCATCACTCGCGGCTGCTACAAATCCGCCAAGCCAGCAGGCAGCGGCGTTATCCGGATGCCCTTCCAGCGCACATGCCTCTTCCAGAATCTGCTCCTGGCACCAGCCAAGCTCCCCGAAGTGCACGGCCAAAGCAACCGCGGCGAGCCTGCCTGCAGCCGAGGAACCACATCCCATTCCCAGCGGGATCTCATTGTGCATGCGGATCGCGAGCGGAGTCGCCGGTTTAGCATTTGATTCAAGAATGTGCCGATAAATGCCAAGGATGAGATTGTTCTCGAGCCGGGAGCATTGATCGCTGTCCAGACCGCTTGCCTCGATGGAAAACTCCTCCGCCGCCTGCGCTTCAATCCGAAGGGCGAAATTCAGGGCAATCGCAGCCGCGTCGAATCCCGAACCGAGATTGGCCGATGTCGCCGGCAACCGCATTCTGAAAGTCGCTGAATCTCCAGTCATCCAGCCAATTCCTTCAACGTTGCCAGCACGGCGGACGGCGTGGCGTCGACGACCACCGCATCGCGCTGCAACGCTGCGATCTCCGGCTGAAAACCCGAGGCCTCCTGCTCGTCAAGCAATGTTCCACGGTGGAAGTTGATGGTGTAATCCGCATCTTTCAGCGTGTGCCCGGTAAGCAAGAGCACGACAGTGTCGCTGGCAGCAACCTTGCCCTCGGCACGCAGCTTTTTGAGCCCGGCCAGCGTTACGGCCGAGGCCGGTTCACAGCCCAGGCCTTCTGTTCCGAGTTCGGCCTTTGCAATGGCGATCTCCGCCTCGCTCACATCGAGGCACCAGCCGCCCGTCTCCTTGACGACACGCGCGGCCTTGCGCCACGATGCGGGGTTTCCAATGCGAATGGCCGTCGCGCGGGTATGTGCTTCCACCGGCTCCATGCGTTCGCCATTGTTTTCGGCGAAGCTTCGAGCAAGCGGGTTTGCGCCGTCAGCCTGAATGACCGAGATGCGCGGTATGCGCGCGACCAGGCCAAGCTCATGCAGTTCTTTGAACCCTTTGCCGAGGGCCGAGCTGTTCGCAAGATTCCCGCCCGGCACGATGAGATGATCGGGTACGCTCCAGTCGAAGGCTTCGGCAATTTCGAATGCCGGCGTCTTCTGTCCCTCGAGCCGGTATGGATTTACGGAGTTCAGCAAATAGATCGGCGCTTCCTTCACGATCTGCGTGAGTACCCGTACACACCCATCGAAGTCCGACTTGAGCTGGCAGGTGATGGCGCCGTAATCCATGGCCTGCGAAAGCTTGCCCCAGGCAATCTTGCCCTCGGGAATCAACACCAGGCTGCGCAGCCCTGCGCGCGCCGCATAGGCCGCCATGGCCGCAGAGGTATTCCCGGTGGATGCGCACGCCACCCAGGTGAAGCCGCGCTCGCGGGCAACGCTCAGGGCTGCGGTCATGCCTGTGTCTTTGAACGATCCGGTTGGGTTCATGCCCTGGTGCTTGGCAAAGAGCTGGTCGATCCCCAGGGCACTGGCTGCACGCTTCAACTTGTAGAGCGGGGTGTTGCCTTCGTGCAGGCTGACCGCGTTGCCGAAGTTGTCGAGGATCGGCAGCAGTTCGCGAAACCGCCAGACGCCGCTTTGGTCCAGGGCTTCGCTGGAGCAGCGCCGCTCGCGCCAAAGCCACTTCAGCGCTCCGGGATTGGGCCTGTCGTGCCCTTGCCGATGGCCCCAGCCTGCGTACTCCACTTCAAACAGATCGCCGCAGTCCGCGCACCGGAAGTCGGGTCGAGCCTCCGGACCGGCGATGCGCGCGCCGCATCCGAAACAACGTAAAGTGTGCAGATTGTCGTTCATGCCTTGGTGTTAGCGTAACAGAGCCTCGGCTTACGCTCGTCGCGCGTACCTTGCTGGTCGTTGCGGCATCCTGCATCGCGAGAATTGCGGCAAATCAGGCTTTTTCAAAGCCGAGCATCACGGGCTCCATCTGGAGTTGAATTCCAAATTTCCCCTCGACGGCATCTCGGATCGTGTCGGCGAGAGCCATGATCTCAGCAGCAGTAGCGCCGCCGCGATTCACCAGCGCCAACGTGTGTTTGCTTGAGATTGCTGCAGGACCGAGCGCATAGCCCTTTGTAAATCCGGCTCTCTCGATCAGCCAGGCTGCGGGTAACTTCACGCAGCCCTCGTTTCCGGGGCCGGCGGGAAAGTGCGGAGGTTCAGAACCGGACGCCGCCGCTATACCAGCCACTTTCTCTGCACTTACGATCGGGTTCTTGAAGAAGCTGCCGGCGCTGCGGCAGTCCGGATCGCCGTCGACGATCAGCATGCCTTTGGACTGGCGGATACGCCGGACCGATTCGGCCACGTCCCGCAGCGCTGGCGTTGGATCCGAGGC
The DNA here is from genome assembly GCA_963770365.1 of uncultured Acidobacteriaceae bacterium. Lineage (GTDB taxonomy): Bacteria > Acidobacteriota > Terriglobia > Terriglobales > Acidobacteriaceae > Telmatobacter. The sequence goes on from CAVYPN010000001.1 coordinate 247,137, forward strand.
GAACGACTTCTGCAGATCGGCATATTTCAGTGTGGCCGTACCGTGCATTTTCAGCCGATAATCGACCCGCGTTACCGCGTAGCGCCCGCGATCTGTCGTATTGAATCGGCTGTGCCGATAGGCGAATGCACATTCGGCTGCGCTGAACTCCACAAACGCATGAGTTTGCAAATCGAAGGTCCGCACTCGATCGATCGTCGCGGAGACTTCCTGGCCATAGGCGCCAACGTTCTGCACCGGTGTCCCGCCGACGGTGCCGGGGATGCCCGCCAGGCACTCGAGCCCCGCGCAGTCATCGTCGACGGTTCGTTGCACAAGCTGGTCCCAATCTTCGCCGGCGGCTACCTCGTAGACACGATCACCCGTCGCTCCTGGGCCCTCCCGAACGTTGACTCCCTTGAATGCGATGTGCAGGACCAGGCCGTCGAACCCGGCATCGGACACGAGCAGGTTGCTTCCACCGCCCAGGACAAACAGCGGCAAGCTTCGACTAAGCGCCCAACTCGTCGCATCTTCAATCTCATCTTCGTTCCGGACCTCGACAAAGAATCGAGCTGGGCCGCCGATGCCAAGCGTTGTGAAGGCTGCCAGCGATTTCTTCGCGACGATGTTGACGCTGGTCAATGACGCTCCGTTCGGTTTCGGTTGGGTTTCAGTTAGAATATAGAAAGGCGGCACAGGCTGCCGGAGGTTACATGTACCCAGAGATTATGGTAATTCCCATGCGCGAAGAGCTTAGCCGCGCTGGAATCAACGAAACCCGTACCGCCGAAGACGTGGACGCCGCTCTTGCGCAGCCCGGAACAACCCTGCTGGTGGTGAATTCAATCTGCGGATGCGCCGCAGGCAAGATGCGCCCCGGCGTTCGGCTCGCGCTCTCCAACACGCAGAATGCGCCGGATCACAAGATCACTGTCTTCGCCGGCCAGGACCGCGAAGCCACAGAGAAAGCGCGCAGCTACTTTGAAGGCCATCCGCCGACCTCGCCAGCCATTGCGATTCTGCGCGACGGCAAGCTGGTTTACCTGATGCAGCGCTTTGTGATCGAGCAGACCACGGCGCAGCAGATTGCCGGCGAACTCGTTCGCGCCTTCGACGAGTTCTGCGCAAAGTCCCCGGCATAGCGAACAATTCCCTTCCCGAAACAGAACGGCCTCCCGCGAAGGAGGCCGTTTCTATTTCCAGAGTGTTTGGAGATCAGTCTCCGTCCACAGCCTGCGTAACCGGCATCTGCTGCACCTTGCTGTGCTTCAGTGAATAGCCGAAGTAGATGATCAGGCCGATAACCAGCCAGCCAATCATGACCTCCCATGTAAAGAGCATCAGGCGCGTCATCAAGTAAACCGCTGAGAGAATACCCAGAATCGGCACCAACGGCACAAATGGCGTCTTGAATGGCCGTTCCATATGCGGATGGCGCACCCGCAATACCCAAACGCCAGCCGACACAATGGTGAAGGCCAGCAGCGTGCCGATGTTCACGAGTTCAGAGAGAACATCGATGTTGAAGAACGCCGGCATGAGGGCTGCGAACGAGCCAAACACGATCGTCGTAATCCATGGCGTGCGGAATTTTGGATGCACGGCCGAAGCCCACTTCGGCAGCAGGCCGTCTTTCGACATCGAGTAGAACACGCGCGTCTGCCCGAGCAGCATGACCAGCATGACCGTAGCGAGCCCGAATACCGCGCCGATCTTCACCAGCAGCGATCCCCAGCCTACCCCGGTTGCATCAATCGCCAGTGCCACAGGCGCCGAGACGTTCAGCGTCTTGTAGCTCACCAGCCCGGTCAGTACCAGCGACACAAGGATATAGAGGATCGTACAGACCACCAGGGATCCGAGAATGCCGATCGGCATATCGCGCTTGGGATTCTTCGCTTCCTGCGCCGCGGTTGAGACCGCATCGAAACCGATGTATGCGAAAAAGATCGATGCCGCTGCCTTTGGAATTCCACCCCAGCCGAAGTTTCCATTCTGGTCTTGTGGAGGAACAAACGGATGCCAGTTCATCTTCGCGACTTCAGGATGCTTGAACAGATACCAGCCGCCAATCACCAGGAAGATACAGACAATCGTGACCTTGATAATCACGACTGCCGAGTTGAAGTTGGCTGACTCCTTGATGCCGATTACCAGGATCGCGGTGATGACCATGACAATGGCCACGGCAATCAGGTTGATGACTCCCGTTGCGTGCGGCAGCCCTGCATCGCTCACGCCCGGAGGCAGCGACATCAACTGCAGCCACTGATCGTGATAGAAGACGAGCGTCGTGCCCGGCGTGGCTGTAATTTGCGGAGGAAGATAAATATGGAATTGCTGCAGGAGGCTGTTGAAGTAGCCCGCCCAACCCGAGGCCACAGTCGATGCGCCGAAGGCGTATTCGAGGCAGAGGTCCCAGCCGATAATCCACGCCACCAGTTCCCCGAGCGTTGCGTAGCCGTAGGTGTAGGCAGAACCCGCAATGGGAATGATCGAGGCGAATTCTGCGTAGCAGAGACCGGCGAAAGCGCAAGTCAATCCCGCTACCACAAAGCTCAATGCCACGGCAGGACCTGCACGCAGAGCCGCTGCCTGGCCGGTAAGCGTAAAGATGCCCGCGCCGATGACTGCGCCAATGCCGAGCGTGACAAGATTGAGCGCGCCCAGCGAGCGCTTGAGCGTGTGTTCGCCCTGCTCCGCGGCTTCCTGGGTCAGCATCGACATCGGTTTGATTCGTAGCAATTTGGACATGAGTGAGGGACATCCTCCACGAAGGCTTTAGGTACGGTTTGCTATTCCTGCGTTCGAGGTTGCGAACGCCGCGACCAGAAGAGATACACCGGGATTCCCAGTAGAACAAGAACCAGGCCCGGCCATGTGTATTGGGGCTTGTACCGCAATAATACGATACATATCCACGAAGCCATGACGATGTAGAGCGCCGGGAGCACAGGGTAGCCGAGCGCCTTGTACGGTCGGTCGGCATTCGGCTGCTTCACGCGCAGAACGAACAGCCCCAGGATCGTAAGGATGTAAAACACCAGCACGGCGAAGATGATGTAGTCGAGCAACTGGCTGTAGGAGCCCGACACGCACAGCAGAGCCGTCCAGCAGGCCTGCACAAAAAGTCCCGCCGAGGGTGTCTTGTATTTCTCGCTCAGTTTGCCGACGGACTTGAAGAACAGCCCATCCTGGCTCATGGCGTAGTAGACACGCGCGCCGGCCAGCGACAGGCCGTTAGCACATCCAAATGTCGAAACCAGGATCGCCGCGGCCATCAGGTACGCGCCACTGGAGTGGAATATCACTTCGAGCGCTGCCGTTCCCACGCGATCTTCCGAGGCAAATTGCAGGCCGCGCGCCAATGCAGTCGCACCGTGCGGATCACCGTGCATCGGAAGCACCATCAGGTATCCGAGAGTGGCAAGGAAGTAGACGGTGACCACAAAGCCGGTGCCCATGATCAGCGAGAGCGGAATATTACGGCGCGGGTTCTTCACTTCCCCTGCGGTAAAGGTGATGTTGTTCCACGCATCCGCGGAAAAAAGCGAACCCACCTGCACCACCGCGAGGATCACAAGCAGATTTACAAAAACGATAGGCCCGCCGATGCCAACCTGCACGGGATGCATCGCACTCCACCCCGCGTTCTTCCAGAATTCGCTCCAGCCATCGCCGAAGTTCGCAGCCATCGCGGTTGCATTGCGCCCCACAGTGAGCGTGAGCAGCACCAGTGCCGCGAGCGACAGGGCTTTGGCAGAGGTGAACACATTCTGGATCATCGCGCCCAGCTTCAGGCCAAACATATTCACGAAGGCCAGGAAGAACACGATCACGATACCGGTGAGGTTCGCGGTGTTGACGCCAATGTCCATGTTGCCCAGAACCATGGGTCCGATCTTGATCGGCGGAACATGCGCAATATGCCACAGCCAGTGCGTGGTTGAGATTGTCGGGAAGAACACGCCAAGAAATTTGCCGAAAGCAACACAGACCGCGGCAATCGTTCCTGTCTGAATCACGAGGAACAACGTCCAGCCGTAGAGAAATCCCCACAGTGGCCCCAGCGATTCGCGCAAATAGACGTACTGCCCGCCTGCCTTGGGCATCATGGCGGCGAGTTCCCCGTAGCTCAATGCGCCGATCACCGTCAGAAGGCCGGTGACGACCCAGGCGCCCAGCACGAGCGCTGGCGAGTTGGCGGTGCGTGCAATGTCTGCGTCAACCAGAAAAATGCCGGACCCAATCATGGAGCCGGCGACCAGTGCGGTGGAACTGAAGAGTCCCAGCGTCTGCACCATCTTGGGCGCTACGTGGGTCGCCGCGGCGGAGTCTTGAGTTGAGGTGAGTTTGGGAGTTGCCACTGGGCTTGTTTTATCTGAATTTAAAGCAATTGTCTCGCGTAATTTTTGACGGAACTGAGTCCGTTCGCGGTATCCAGTCTCATCCAAGCAGTTCAATCCATCGTTGAAACTCCGCCGCCGGCTGCTGCGCGCGAAAGATCGCTTCCGATACAGCAACCATGTTTGCGCCAGCGTTGAGCACAGCCTTTGCGGTCTCGAGCGTGATTCCGGCAGCGGCGCTCAGAACGACATCGGGGCCGGCCTGTTCGCGCAGCCGCCGGACTCCCTCGACGCCGATGGGCGCCTTCTCCGTCTGCTTGGTCCTCGTTGCAAAAACCGGGCCGACCGCGAAATAGTCCGCAGGCTCTTTCAGAATTCCGGGCAGAAGCGCGTCACTCCCAGCGAAGGTGCCGATGATTCTGCCCGGTCCAAGCAGCCGACGAGCCTCAACAGGCGCCATGTCCCCCGCATCGACATGCACACCGTCAAACCCCGTTCCATCAACCAGATCGACCCTGTCATCGAGAATCAGCTTTACTTTGTCGCGTGGCAGGGATTCGCGCAAAACCCGGGCGTCCGCGAGGATCACTTCGTCTGGCGCGCTTTTATTCCGGTATTCGAGCAGCGTCACACCAGCCCGGGCCAGGGAGGATCCAAGTTCGTGCAGGAACTCCTCCCGCCGCGCCGACGGAATCACTGAGGAATCGAGAATCGGATAAACCTTCGGAAATGCGAACTTCATGCCTCAAGCATAAAGTGCCGCGAAGAGGTGCTTTAAAAGGGGCGAAAAGGCCGGCGACTCGGCAAAGTGCGCGTTGCACAATCGATCGACTCCCGGCCTTCTACTTTCTGATCCCGATTCCCTGTTCTTCTCACATCTCATCAGCCGACGGGCCGTACATCCCCGGAACCCTCTTATCAAGCAGGCGCAGGTACACGCCAAGCTGCGCGCGGTGATGGACGAGGTGATTGAGAACCCAGGTGCGCCACACGTTGTACTTGGTGTCGTCGATCCATGTCTGATCGCCGGCGACGAACTTCCAGTTTGAATCCCACTTGGCAGGGGTCATCGCGGACAGCGCAGGTTTGGCCTCTGCCACCTGCTTATCGAAGCGCGCCAGCAGATCTTTCTTGGTGGGCGGGGCTTCGGACTTCATGTCGGGAGACCAATCGAGCCGATCGGTAGTGAGTGTGTGAATCGCCCAATCGCCCGTCGTGTCGCTGACGTGCCCAGCAAGACTGCCCAGCGAGGCAGACTTGGCGTGAGGCTTCCAGGCAAAGTCGGCGTCATCTGGAATAGCTTCGAGGATTTTCCGGGTGCTGGCCGTCTCGCGGTCGTACTCAGCAATAAGTTCCTTTTGAAAGTCCATGTTGCAACCTCCAAGTTGCGAAGGCCAGCATAACCCATGTTCCTGTGAAAAGGCGAAGAAAAAGCGATAATTATTTAGGCTGGTTCGCCACCGTTGTGAACCGGCTTCTAGCTCGGTTGCACTGTTTCCGACACGACCGGCAGCCCCGCCGCATCCCAGGCCGCCAGCCCGCCGGCGATCTCGATCAGATTGGTGATGCCGTGCTGGTGCAGAATGCTGACTGCGATGGAGGACCGATAGCCTCCTGCGCAGTGGACCGCGATGCGGCGATTGCGTGGCACTTCATCCATGCGCTCCTGCAGATGGTTCAGCGGCACATTGACGCTTCCCGCAATGTGTTTCATGGCCCACTCTCCCGGCGCCCGAACATCGAGCAGCATGGGCGGCTCGGCGGACTCCAGTTCCTCGGCGGCGATCAAAACGCCCGTCCTCTCCGTTGGCCAGACGAGGTCGGGCCGGTCGGCAAGCGCCGCCATTCCTCCACGAAGGTAGCCCATGATGTGATCGAAGCCAATCCTGCCAAGGCGGAGAGCGGCTTCCTGCTCGCGGCCGGGTTCGGCAACGATCAAGATCGGCTTGGCGCGATCGAGGACCGTACCAGCCCACGTTGCGTACTGCCCGCCGAGACCGATGTTGATGCTCCCCGCGAGATGGCCCTTGGCGTACTCGGCCGGGTCGCGCACGTCGAGAATCTGCGCTCCCTTGTCCCCGAGTTGAAGAACCTCGTCGAGTTCGACCGGCTTGAGACCTTCCTCGAGTGCCCTATCGAGCGTGGCGCGTTCGCGCGTGTTGAGGATGGCATCGTAGGTGAAGTAGGGTGGCGCGTCAGGCTGGTCCGCAGTCACGAGCCGCACGAATTCATCCTTGCTCATCGGCTTGAGCGCGTAGTTGAATCGGCGCTGATCGCCAAGTGTCGACACGGTGTCGGATGAAAGGTTTTTTCCGCAGAGCGAACCGGCGCCGTGGGCGGGATAGACAAGAACTTCGTCGGGCAATGGGAGCAACTTGGCATGCAGGGAGTCGTAAAGATAGCCGCCAAGTTCATTCGCAGTCCAGCCAAGGGAGGCACGCAGGTCAGGCCGCCCAACGTCGCCGATGAAGAGGGTGTCCCCGGTGAGCACGGCGAATGGTTTCGATTTGTCCTTGGCGAGATCGAAGACCAGGATCGAGATGGATTCGATCGTATGACCGGGTGTGTGCAGAACCTGCAAACGCACTCCGGGAAACTCAAGCGTGTCGCCATCATTCATTGGAACGAACGCGTATTCCGCCTGCGCGCGTGAGCCAAGATGAATCGCAGCGCCACATGCATCCCGCAACTCAAGGTGGCCGGCTACGAAGTCGGCGTGAAAGTGAGACAGAAATACGTGGCGGATCTTCAGTCCGAATTTCTCGGCGTCGGCTACATACTGCTGAATATCGCGCTGCGGATCGACTACCACTGCGACACCGTTCTCTTCATCGCCGAGCAGGTACGAAGCGTGCGCGAGGCAGCCGAGATAATACTGTTTCAGGATCATGGGCTCCTGCGAGTCTAGCACCGGCTTTTCGCAGCGGCCAGCATGAATCTCAAGGCTGTTTCGAGGTAGCGTCAGGCAGCGCGAAGGCTACGTAGGCTCCTCCCTGCGGAGCGCTGGGTGTGCGCGCATTGCTCGCGGCGATCACGACGTACTGGCGTCCGTCGATCATGTAGGTCGAGGGCGTGGCGACGCCGGCGAATGGCAGGTCGGCCTGCCACAGCAGCTTGCCGTTGCGCGTGTCGAAAGCGCGCAGCTTGTGGTCGTACACAGTGGCCCCAATAAAGAGAACGCCGCTCGCAGTGACGACGGGGCCTCCGTAGTTCTCGGTGCCGGTATTCGTCAATCCCTTCTCCGCGAGCGCCGGGTAATTGCCGAGCGGAACCTTCCAGAGATATTTGCCGGTGTTGAGATCGATGGCATTCAGCGTTCCCCATGGCGGCGCGACGGCCGGGTAACCGTCGGGGTCGAGGAATTTCCGGTAGCCGGTGAAGATGTACTTATTCGACCACTCTTCCGGATTTGCCTCCTGCGCCTTCACGGCCGGGGCTACTTGCAGGAAACGGAGCAGCGCTTCGAGATCTGGACCTTTCACATCCATCCCGGGCATCTGGTTCTTGCCCTTCTGAACGATGTCAGTGGTTTGAGCCGCGTTCATGCGCGCGCCCAGGCCAACCAGCGGCGGTGAAGGCGCGACGCCCTCGAGATGATCGCCATGGCAGGCGGCGCATTGCTCGCTGTAGACCTTCGCGCCCGCAGGGTCTATCGCGGATTTCGCCGCGCTTTCGGCAGCAGGGGCTGCCTGCAATTCTTTCGGCGGAGCCGCGGCAACCGCGCTGCGCAGGTAGTTGACAAGCAAATTGAGACGTTCGCCTTCGATATTGGGAAACGACGGCATGCGCCCAACGCCCTGGTGAATCTTGTCAATCACCTTATCGGCGGGCATGCGCTTTTCGATGTCCAACCAGCGATGGAAAGGCCGGAGGCGATCCGGCGCGATCGATGCCGTGGCACATGGCGCACTGGCTCTGATACACGGCTTCGCCGGGACTGCCCGCCGTGCTGGGGACCAGGCCGCCGGTCCAGGCCATCTCGGTTGCGTTGATGTAGATGACGGCATGCGCGGGATCGATGGCGGGGCCGCCCCACTCGGCACCGCCGTCGAAGCCGGGAAAGACAACCGTCTGCTGGCCCACGGCCATGGGGTAAAACTGGCCGCCGTTGCGAAAAGTGCGAAATGTTTTCAGAGCCCAGTCATGCGCTTCGGGTGTGCGGGTGGTCAGGGTGTTTTCAGTCAGTTGCTGCCGCGCGTAGGGCTCCGGTGCATCGGGCTTGGGCTGTGTAGGCGAGGTCACTTCGCCGGGAATCGTGCTCGGCGGATACTTCAGCTCGTGAATGGGAAAGAGCGGCTCGCCGGTGATGCGGTTGAAGAGATAGAGATAACCCTGCTTGGTGGTTTGCGCGAGGGCCTGGATGCGCTTGCCGTTGCGCTCAATACTGAAGAGCGCTGGCGGCGAGGGAAAATCGCGATCCCAGATGTCATGGTGCACGCCCTGGAAGTGCCAGAGGCGCTTGCCTGTGTTGGCGTCGAGGGCAAGGAGGCAGTTGGCATAGAGGTCGTTGCCGAGGCGATCGCCGCCGTAGAAGTCCATCACGGCGGAGCCGGTGGGCGCAAAGAGAATGCCGTGTTCGGCATCGAGCGTCATGCCGGTCCAGTTGTTGGCCGCACCCGCATTTTTGTAGGCATCCTTCGGCCATGTTTCATAGCCAGGCTCACCGGGCAGCGGAATGGTGTGGAACGTCCAGCGCAGCGCGCCTGTGCGCAGGTCGAAGGCCTGGATATATCCGGGCGGAGCCGGATGCGCCTCAGGCTCGCGTCCGCCGACGATGATCATGTCCTTGTAAATGACGCCGGGGGTGGTGAGCGCAATCGAGAGGGCGCTGAAGTCCGTTTTCAGGCCGTCGATCACGAGGCCTTTTCTCAAATCGATGTGCCCGTTTTCACCGAAGCTCGTGATGAGCTTACCGCTCTCGGCGTCAATGCAGAACAGGAAATTCATCACGCCGGCATAGATACGACCGCGCTGGCCGTCGTTCCAGTAGGTGACGCCGCGCGCGGGTTGGCCAGCAACGATGCCGGAATCGAACTTCCACTTCAATTTGCCGGTGACGGCATCGAGCGCGACTATCTCAGTCTTCGGCGTGTAGGTGTACAGCGTGCGGCCCACGATAAGCGGATTCGTCTGGATGCTGCCCTGCTCGCCGGTGTCATAGGTCCACGCCTGCTTGAGCAGGTGCACGTTGTCGCGAGTGATCTGCGTGAGCGCGGAGTAGTGGTCGCCGTCGAGGCCGCCGTTGTAGACGGGCCAGTCAGTCTGCGACTGCGCAAGGCAGTGAGGAGTAGCGACAAAAGCACACAGAGAGAGATGAATCGCGTAACGCAGGAATGATTTCAGAAGCATCGATTGGCAGGCCCCGTAGGTCGGCTGGTCAAGAATACACGCTCGGGTGGCGCATTCGAACAGGTGGATGAGGGTGAGCATTTGGCCACGGAGTCGAGCTTCGGAATTCAGCTTTGCTGTCTCCATTAGACTCGAAGTTCAGGAGGACTGATGGACGCGAAGGAATTTCAGACTTTCGGGCATCAAGTCGTGGATCTGTTGTCGGAATATCTCGAGAGCATCGAGGACAAGCCCGTTTTCCCGGATGCGGATCCGAAGTTCATCAATGGACTCTTCGAAGAGCCGTTGCCCGACAACCCCGAGCCCTTCGAAGAAGTTTTGCAGGAACTCCGTGAGAAGCTTCTTCCCTATTGCACCCACGTTGGCCATCCCGGATATATGGGGCTGATCACGCCGTCACCGAATCCCGTGGGTGTGATTGGGGATTTTATCTGCTCGGCGCTGAATCAGAATCTTGGCGTCTACTCGATCGGGCCATCAGCGGTTGCGATGGAGAGGCAGACCGTGCGCTGGCTTGCGGATCTTGCTGGATACGGCAAGCAGGCTGGTGGCAACCTGACCAGCGGCGGCATGATGGCCAACTTCATCGGGCTGAAGCTGGCGCGCGACTGGGCCTCGGGCGATCGCGCGCAGCACGACGGTGTACATCAGCGCTGCGCAGTCTACGGATCGGAAGAGCGGCATGTCTCGATCGACAAGGCAGTCGATGCCATCGGGCTGGGGCGAAACGGGTATCGCGCTATCCCCACCGACGCGGAGTTTCGCGTGCGCATCGACGCCCTCGAAGCTGCCATTGAGCAGGATCGTCGCGATGGAGTCCGGCCCATGTGCATTGTGGGCATGTTTGGAACCACCAACACGGGAGCAGTCGATGACATCCGCGCGCTGAGGCGGATTGCCGATCGCGAGGGCATGTGGCTCCACGCCGATGCAGCCTACGGAGGCGGCATGCTGCTGTCGCGAGATTTCGCGCTGCATTCGTCTGGCCTTGAGTTGGCGGACTCCATCACCATCGATCCGCACAAGTGGTTTTATGCGCCGCTCGACGCCGGAGCCGTCCTGGTGAAGGATGAGAGAAGGCTGACGGCTTCCTTCGGTATGAAACCGGCGTACCTGACCGATGAAATGGAGGGCGCGGAGGAGCGGTATCAGTATTACGTGCATGGGTTCGAGCAATCGCGGCGGTTCCGCAGCTTGAAGGTGTGGATGAGTTTCAAGCGGTATGGCGCACGACAGATTGGCGAGTGGATCGACAACAACGTGCGGCAGGCGCAACATCTTTACGCGCTGGTGAAGGATGACGCGGAGTTCGAAGCGGCGAGTAATCCGCCCATGTCCGCCATTTGCATTCGGTATAAACCCGTAGCCGAATCCGATGCGATGAGACTGCACGCGGAGGTTGCGGAGCGCGTGGAGAAAAGCGGGAGATTCTGGATCGGGACAACGGAGTTGAAGGGAAAGATGTGGTTCCGGATCAATCCAGTGAACTTCAGGACGCGGCAGGAGCACATGGAACAGCTGCTTGAGTTGTTGCGGGAGGAATGCAGAGAAGTTTCAAAGGTCCGGGGCTGAAGCCCTTTCTCTCCTGGAGACTCGGTTCAGCGGCCTGAAGGCCGCTGCTTCCTCCGCACATCAGGTCTCAAAATCGAGACTAGGGGCACTCCCACTTGTGATCTACGCATTGCGCCTGGCGAGGAAGCGCTCCATAAACTTCGTGTCGAATTTGCCCGCGCGGAAATCTTCGTCCGCGAAGATCTCCTGGTGGAGCGAGATCGACGTGTCAATTCCCTGCACCACGAATTGCTTGAGCGCGCGCTCCATCTTTGCGATGGCTTCGGCGCGGTCAACACCGTGCACGATGAGCTTTGCAATGAGCGAATCGTAGTAAGGCGGCACCACGCCTTCGGCATATTGAGCTGTATCGACGCGGATGCCGTTGCCGCCGGGAACGTTGAACGCAGTAATCTTGCCGGCAGACGGCGTGAACTTGACGGGGTGCTCGGCGTTGATGCGGCACTCGATGGAGTGGCCCTTGATCTCGATCTTTTGAGGCAGAATGGCGCTGAGACGCTCGCCGGAAGCGATGCGAAGTTGAGCCTTCACGAGGTCGATACCAGTGATGAATTCCGTGACCGGGTGCTCCACCTGGATGCGTGTGTTCATCTCAATGAAGTAGAGCTTGCCGTCCTCGTCCATCAGGAATTCGACGGTGCCCGCATTCTGATAGCCGATTTCGGTCAGACAGTGGCACAGCGTCTTGCTGATCTCCTCGCGCATTTTGGGTGTGACCTGCAGCGACGGCGCTTCTTCGATCAGTTTCTGATGGCGGCGCTGGATGGAGCACTCGCGCTCAAACAGCGTGGTGACATGTCCGTGTTCGTCGGCGAGGATCTGGAACTCGATGTGGCGCGGCTGCTCGATGAACTTCTCCATGTAGAGTTCGCCGTTGCCGAAGGCGTTGGCGGCCTCAGTGGATGCGGCATGGAATAGGTTGGGCAGCTCTTCGCTTGTGCGCACGATGCGCATGCCGCGTCCGCCGCCGCCGGCCTTGGCTTTGAGGATCACCGGATAGCCGATCTGCTCCGCAACTTCCTGGGCTTCTTCGGCGGTCGAGAGCACGCCATCGGAACCGGGCAGGATTGGGACCTTGGCTTCCTTCATCGCCTGGCGGGCCTTCTCCTTTTCGCCCATCAGGCGCGTGACTTCGGGCGGCGGTCCGATGAACTTGATATTGGATGCACGGCAGACTTCGGCGAAGTTTGCGTTCTCACTAAGCAGGCCGTAGCCGGGATGGATCGCGTCGACATTCGCAATCTCCGCGGCGGAGATGACCGCGGGCACGTTGAGATAGCTGTCGGCGGGACGCGGCGGACCGATGCAGATCGCCTCATCGGCGAAGCGTACGTGAAGCGAATTGCGATCGGCTTCACTATAAACGGCGACAGTACGTATTCCGAGTTCGCGGCACGCATTCAGCACGCGCAGAGCAATTTCACCGCGATTGGCAACCAAGACCTTACGAAACATTGAGAACCTTAAAAATCAGGGCTAGCGAGGTTAGCGGAGTCAAGAACGGCCGATTCAATTGAAAGACATTGTTGTTTTGAGATGCTTGAGCGCGCTCACACCGCCGACTCCGCTGCGGTATACGCGTCCCATTCGTTTTAACCTTCGCGAATCGAGAACAGGGGCTGACCAAACTCGATGGGCTGGCCGTTGCTGATGAAGCATTTCACGACTTCGCCCGACGCATCGGCTTCAATCTCATTCATCAGCTTCATGGCTTCAACAATGCAGATCACCTGGCCCTTTTCAACCCGATCGCCAGGCGAGACAAACGGCGCGGCGCCGGGTGATGGCGAGCCATAGTAAGTTCCGACGATCGGCGATTTAACGATGTGCAATCCGGCATCGGGATCGGCGGCGGGTGCGGCTGGATGTGCCGCCGGAGGAGCTGCGGCAGACTGCGCCGCCTGGGCCGCGGATGCGAGCCGGGCCAGGTCGGCTACGCTCGCAGCAGGCGCCGCAGCCTGCGCAAATTTCAGCCGGATCTTGATATCGCCCCGTTCGAGGTCGAATTCGGCAACCTGGTATTTCTTGAGGAACTCGATCAGTTCTTGGAGATCCTTGATGTCCTGTGGTTTCATTCGTTCCTTTTGCCTGCGCACAATTGCGCGTCAACGAGTCAAAGTTCGATCAGAGCCTTGGGCGCCGGCGTAAGCACCTGGCCACCGGTTTGCGTCACGGCCACCATGTCTTCAATGCGAATGCCGAACTTGCCCGGCCAGTACACCCCGGGTTCAATGGTAACAACCATGCCCGCCTGCAACCTTGTCTTTTGTCCCGCGCCCACTCGCGGCGACTCGTGGATCTCCAATCCGACTCCGTGGCCGGTCGAATGCGAGAATGCATCCGCCATTCCCGCTTTGCGGAGGATGCTGCGCGCCGCTTCGTCCACTTCGCCGCAACTGACGCCTGCGGCCACTGCGGAAACCGCGCTTTCCTGCGCCTCCAGTACTGCTTCGTAAGCGGCTCGTTCTTCTGCCTTTGGCTTTCCGAGGCAAACAGTACGGGTCATGTCGGAGCAGTAGCCCTCCCGGATTATACCGAAATCGAGGGTTACGAACCCCTTGCGCGGCACCTGGGCGGTCGAAGCTTTTCCGTGCGGCATTGCGGAGCGATCTCCGGAGGCAACGATGGTTTCGAAACTCATGCCCTCGGCGCCGTGAAGGCGCGCCTGGTATTCGAGTTCCGCGGCGATGTCAACCTCGCGGATGCCGGGCCGGATCATGGTGAGAACGTGTTCGAAGAGTTCGCAGCCGATCAGAGCTGCCTGCGACATCAGCTTCAGTTCGTCTTCATCCTTGACGAGACGCAGCGGCTCGACGAGTGGAGCGCCGAGCGGGGTGAGAAAGGTACGGCGCAGCTTTGACGGCAACTCGGCGCGCAGGCGCGTGAGTTCTGCAACGGTAGTGTGGGTAGGATCGAAGCCGGCGAATTCGGCGCCACCTTGCGCGGCCATCCATTGCACGGCCGCGATGGCTGGAGGGCCAGTCAGGATTTCAACTTGCGCGCCTTGCACCTGTGCTTCAGCCTGCGTCTTGTAACGGCCGTCGGTGAACAGGCGTGCGCTGCGGCGCGTAATGGCAAGGGCCGCGCTGGAGCCGGTGAATCCCGAGAGATAGCGAACATCGGAAAGATGGGTGACAAGGAGACTGGAAAGACCAGCCTTCGTTATGCGGCGACGCAACATCCCGATTCTGCGTGCGTGATCCATCCGGAAAGGTATATCACGGCGCCCTTGCACCTCAAATACCTCGCGCGGCACGATCTCAGTCGGGAAAATAGATTGTGATTGTTCCGTCGTCGTGGTCGGCGGTAATGATTTCGCCGCGGCTGTCGTTTGTGAGCCGCGCGATCGCGATAGCGCCCCACCCGCCCTTTGCAGGAATCGGAAACGAAGTGAAGCGGCCTTGCGCATCGGGCACGAACAGCATCAGTTCCTTGCTCTCCGCGCATGCTACTGCAATCGCGGTTTTGCCGCTCCCAAGGTCGCCTGCAGTCACACCATTTGCTCCGCGGCATTCGCCTAACGGAAGGGGAGATCCAGACATGGGCGAGAACGATCCGCGACCGTTTCCGAGCAACACGGTCACTCCGTTTTCAGCCGCACTGCCGATGTCACGCTGATACGGAATGATGACGAGATCCACATTTCCATCATGGTTGATGTCATCGACGAACACCTGCCAGGGTTTGCCACCGGCCGCGAAGGGCGAACCATGTGCTTCAGCGAATCCACCCTTTCCATCGCCGAGCAAAATTGAAACGGTTCCGTCATCGAGATTTGTCGTAACGATGTCGGGATGTCCGTCGTGATTGAAGTCTGCAGAACGCAGCCGCTCATAGGGTCGATGACCAACCGGAAAGAAGTGGCCCGGCAAGCGAAGTCCGCCCTTGCCGTTGCCTGACAGCAATTCGATCTGGTTAACGCCCCAGCTGTCTGTCGCAACATCGGGTTTGCCGTCGCCATCAAAATCCGCCACCGCAATACCATGGGGATGCGGATTCGAGTGGACATCAAAAGGCGACCCAGGGGCCGGCGAAAACTTACCTGTGCCGTCTCCAAGGAGAATCGTGACGTAGGGGGATTGATGATTCGGAATCACCAAGTCCAGATTCCCGTCTGCGTTCATGTCTGCGACGCCAAGATCGTTTGGAAGATGTCCTGCAGGAATAGGCGTTCCAGGTCCGTTATGAAAATTTCCCTTCCCACCGCCCAATAAAACGCTGACGCTGCCTGCATCCGCATTGGCCACAAGAATGTCAGGATTCCCGTCGTGATTCACATCCGCAACAGCAATCCAGTGCGGCCCGCGATCGACGTGGATGGAGTCCTGGTGGAATCGGGGAGTATGGGAGGCTGCATCGCCTGAGAGGAAGCCCAGTACGACAATCAGAATCGCCGCTAAAACAGGCTTCACGGGAATAGTCCTCCCTTGAAGGCGACTTCACCCAGTTACATCGCCGGCTTGACGGGCTTCTTCATCTCGGGGTTGAACTCGGCAGCCTGCATTTCCGACTGGCGGTCCATCCATTCGTCGAGGCGCGAACGCTTGAAGCGCCAGCGATTCCCCAACTTGAACGCTGGGACGAAGCCCTCGGAGGCGTACTTGTAGAGCGTGTCTGGTGATATGCCGAGGTAGTCCGACGCCTGGCGTATATCCATCACTTCGCGGATTTCAGGAACAAGCAGGTTCGAGCGGGCGGCGGAGCTTCGCATGACTGGCACCCCAGGCGGGATTCCGGCAGGAGAGCCGGTGTCCCTGTTTATATCGCGGTTTTGCCCGACAATTCAAGGGTTTTTCCGGGATTCTCCGCGTATTGCCGGGTACCGATGGGTGCTAACCGCTTCAGGAAGCGATTGTTAGGCGGGGAAACCGCAACCTGTGGGGTTTGCCGAAGGAACCGCACCTAAGGGTTGGACCGTTGAACCGGATGGTGCCTGGCGACCGCGAATTACCTGCCCAGGGCGGCGCACTAGCGCTCTTTGGGTTTTTCCCCGAGAGACGAGCGATAACGGCTGTCGGCATAGAGCTCCGCGATGTTCTTGGCCACGGTTTTTGCTCCCGCCTCGTCGCCTGCGTCCCGGAAGGCGGGTTCCGCCTGCCTGTAAAGCTCAAGGGCGCGCCGTCCGTCACCAAGGTGCGAGTAGGCGGTGCCCATATTGTTCAGGGTGGTTGCTTCGCCTTTTTTGTCGCCCAACCGACGCTGGATCGCAAGGGCCTGTTGAAACGGATCAAGCGCCTTCCGGGTCTCGCCGAATGCGTTATACGTTCCGCCAATGTTATTCAGCGCATTGGCTTCACCGGAGAGATTCATGCCTGCGTGGTAGATTTCGCATGCTTTCTGAAATGCGTCGAGCGCTTTCTTCTTGTCTTTCGATGCATAGTAGACAAGGCCGATGTTGTTGAGCAGCGTGGCTTCTCCGTTGCGGTTTCCGGTCGTCTGATAAATAGGCAATGCCTTCTGGTCGAAGTGCAATGCTTCGTCCTGATCGTTCAGGGCCCGAAACACTTCGCCAATATCGCCGAGAATTGCTGCTTCGCGACCTGAATTCCCTAACTTGTGCCAGATGGGAAGCGCCTGTTTGAAGGCATCGAGCGCATCCTCGTTGCGGCCAAGCGCGAAGTTCGCGGCGCCAATGTCTGAAAGTGCCGTTGCTTCGGCGGTCGGCTCATCGAGCTTGTGCACGATCGCGAGCATCCGCTGAAAATATTTCAGAGCTTTACCCGGTTCGCGGTGTGTGAAGTAAAGAGCCCCGATGCAGTCGATTGCGAGCGCCTGTGCTTTCAGGTCGTTCGCGTCAACGGCTGCCTTGAGGCTGGCCTCAAATCCGGCGACACTGATTTCGAATTCGGGAGCCAGTTGCATGGATGCAGAGCCGGTTGCCGGCGGGAGAGAGGACTCCTGTGCGTTCAACAACGAAAAGTGTGAGAGAGAGCAAACAAGAATCGTTACCGCTACGGAGACTGCGGACCGTGAGGCGTGAGCGGGGGTGCGCATGGGCCGACCTCCGGGACTCAGCTATGTTGCCCGCAACAAATAGAGCTGCGGGGCATAAATTCTGTGAGATTGGAGGAACTGTACCCCGGATCCGATGTGGATGCAATCGCCTTCTCGCCGAAAGTCGCTAATTTCCTGTCGCGACGGTGGAAAAACAAGAACGCCGCCGAAGGTTCGGCGGCGTTTCTTCCCAGGAAGGAGTTCTGCTTTTATTGATTCTGATCGTCGCGACGGTGAAGGGTCGGTCTGTCATCTCCGCTGTTGTCGCCGGCCTGCCCATTGGGGTTGGGGTTATTGCCGTCGCCGGTGCTGGCGCGACGCAGGCTGGGCTTGTTCTTGTCCTTGGTGTCGATCAGACGGCGCTTGTTTTCGATGCGCGCCAGCCGGGCCTTCACGTCGTCGAACTCCGACGTCGTGACGGTGTACTCATCGCGCGCGGGCAAGATCTTGGCGATCTCGTCCTGCGAGTGCAAGATGCGATCCGGAGTCTGAGGGTGATCGGAGAAGGCCTTGGCCACCAGGCCAGGCTTGCGCTTTTCGAGTGCCTGCACTTTCTCAAAGAAGGTGATGAAGGCCTGGGGATCGTAGCCGGAACGATACATGTACTGGATGCCGAGGAAGTCAGCCTGGGCCTCGAAGTCGCGCGAGAACTTGAGGAAGGTCATCGGAACCGCGAATTGCACGGCTTCATAGATTCCGTAGCCAGTCCAGCTATAGCCGGTCATCATGATCAGCGGGATGGTGCCGAGCTGTGCGTAGTTCATGCGCGTCTGCTCGCGAACCGCGTGGTGGGCGCAGACGTGGGCAATCTCGTGGGCCATGACGCCTGCGATTTCAGCTTCCTCGTCGGCATTCAGGATGAGTCCTGAATTCACGTAGAAAAATCCGCCGGGAAGAGCCATCGCGTTGATTTCGTCTGAATCGATCACCTTGATCGTGAAGGGCACCTTGCAATCGGAGTTCTTGACGATGTTCTGCCCGATGCGGTTCACGTATTCGGTGATCGTGGGATCGGTGATGAAGCGCGTGCTCTTCTCGATCTCGGTGGCATACATCTTGCCCATCTTGATTTCGGTGTCAGTGGAGTACCAGTTGCCCAACCCGCGCCCGCCAATGTCGCGATTTCCCACGGCGCTGACGTCATCGATGCTGCCGGGCTTGACCTTGGTAGGTTGGCTACCCACATCGACCACCTTCTCGGGGTCGACTTTCGTTGCTGCCACATCGCCTTGAACGGGCTGCGATCCCGCAGGGCAGGTATTGTCTTTGTCCTTGTCTTTGTCTTTCTTCTTATTGTGCTTGTCCTTCTTGTCGCTCGTGTCGGAGGGGACGCAGTCGGGAGCGCTCGCGCTATCTTTCGAGGCAGTGTCTTTGCTCTTGTCCTGGCTCTTATCCTGGGCGTCGGGCTGGGCAGGCGTGTCGCCAGCCACGGGGACCGTGCCAGGGGCTGGCTTCGCTGAAGGCTCGGTTGCCGGCGGCGTTGTGGTCGCCGGGGGATTCGCTTGCGGCGTGGTCTGAGCCGGAGGGGCTGCCGTCGGGTCGCCCGCCGGTGTCGACTGAGGTGTGGATTGCGCACTCACCGCGGTAGCCATCGCCAACGCCAATGCTGCGAGAATGCCCGACCTGAAACTGCTGAATGCTGCCGTCATGACCTCACCTCTGGACCCTGACTTCCTGACTGGTTGACCCGCCTGCCTGCCTTGTTCATTGCGATGCAACTCCCCGCACTTCTGCCGCTTCGCTCTTAGTCATTAGACGTTAGTATGCGCCGAGTTGGCAGCCGGGTTTGCAACATTTTCACAGGGGTGAATGCCACCCTCCATCCCTTCTGGTGCTGGCGCCCGTCCGTCCGGGAGGGGGAGGGGGCGAAATTGGCCCAAAAGCCCACTTTGTTTGGGTTAGCGAAGCCTGCTGCATTAAATTGAAGAGCACGAAGAATTTCTGGAGGAGATTGTGCGCCGGGTATTGTTTTGGGCCATTGCCGTGTTCACGTTGGCTACGGTGCAAAGCTTTGCGCTGCAAACGCATCCGCATGTGCGTTTTCCGGGATTCGGGCACGCGCGCAAGGTCGAGGCCCCGCCCAAAATCGAGCAGGATACTGCGAATACAGATACCTCCACCCTGGGCTCGCCGCTGGTTCTCGACAAGGGCTGGCGGGTTGGCATCACCGCCGATCCCGCGGCAGCGAACCCCGCTTTTGACGACTCCCATTGGGCGGTTCGCAACGGAAGAGGCACTATCGCCGACGTAACCGAGCCGTCGGACGACCCCGACCATTCCGATCGTCCTGACCGCGATGACAAGTACGCATGGTTCCGGATGAATCTGAAGCTTGCGCCGAACCATGGACCCATCGCGCTGCTCATCGAGCTGCCGGTCACGCAAAGCGCCTCCATGAACTTTACGAATGCCGGCCCGGGTGCGGATGTCTATGCCAACGGGAAGTTGATCCTGCCCGAAGGTCCGCATCCAGGCGACAGTTTCAAATACCAGCAGATTTCGCGCCTCTACGACCTGAACATTCCAGCCTCGGAAACTTCGCTTACGCTCGCGATTCGCACGCTGTACATCCCATTTGGCCTCAAGGGCTACACCAACTTCTTCTATAACCGGACATTCCGCCTCGGCGATCGTGAAGACCTCGACAGGAGCCTTGAGCTCTGGTCGGTGCGCACGCTGTTTGAGCGGTTGCCACGGCTGGTGGTCGCGATCCTGCTCCTGTTCTTGTCGGTTTTTCTGGTGACGCTCTATTTCACGCAGAAGGGCCATCCTGAGTATCTCTGGCTGGCGCTGCATGAACTGGTGCAGGTGCCGATTGGCGTTATCGACCAGGCTGGAAGCTCCGCGCGTCTCGACACCTTTTGGTACGGCGCGCTGGAGCTTCAACTGGTCTTCGTCTCCGCCTACCTGTATTTCGAGTTTCTGGTGGCGTTTCTGGCGCTCAAGCGGCGCTGGTATATCAAGGGCCTGCGCTACTCGGCGCCGATTCTGGCTTTCATCGCTCCGACGATTCTGATGGTCGGTCATAACAACGGTCATCAGTGCGATTGGCATTGTTCTGCTTATCGTATTTGTCTGCGCGATTTTCTGGTTGATTGGCTGGGCGATCTTTGTGTTTCTTACGCTGATCATTGCCACCATCAAACGCAACTTCGAGGCCGGCCTGCTCCTGATTCCCCTTGTGTTGACGATGGTGGGGATTGCGGAGCCGATCCTGACGGGCGGCTGGGGCGATTTTGGCGGCGGCAGCTACAAGTCCCCCCTCACGATCCAGGCAGGGCCCATTCCTATTCACTTCGCGGCAATCGCGGACTTTACTAGCTTGCTGGCGATTATCGTCATCATCTTCGTGCGCTTCCTGCGCATTCATCACGAGCAGGAGCGTGCCAGCGGCGAACTGGCCGCGGCGCGCAGCGTGCAGGAGCTGATGATTCCGCGCGAGAAGGTGGAGACACCGGGGTACGAAGTGGACTCCGTGTATAACCCGGCAAATGAAGTGGGCGGCGACTTCTTCCATATCGAGCCGACATCGGACGGCGGGTTGATGGTGATCCTCGGCGATGTGGCAGGCCACGGCCTGCAGGCCGCAATGAATGTCTCCATGCTCATGGGCGCCCTGCGTCGTTCGGAAGAAAGAAGCCCGGCGCGGATTCTCGAGTCGCTCAATCGTGTGCTGATCGGGAGCGACAGCTTTACGACCTGCCAGGTAGCCTGGTTCGGGCCAGACGGCGAGGTCATCGTTGCCAATGCAGGACATCTGCCGCCCTACCTGAACACGCAGGAAGTTCGCCTGCCGGGGGGCTTGCCGCTGGGCGTGATCTCGGATGTGACCTACGATGAGGTGCGTCTCTACTTGCATCCGGGCGACAGGCTGCTGATGATGTCGGACGGCGTGGTCGAGGCACGGCTTGGCTCGGGCGAATTGTTTGGATTCGATCGCGTCCACAATCTCAGCAACCAGTCGGCGTTTTATATTGCCGATGCAGCGAAAACATTCGGACAGGAAGACGACATTACTGTCCTCACGATTCGGCGACTGGCCAAGGCCATGGCGGCGTAACCATCCATTCTCCCTCTCGAAAACCACGCCAAACAACGGCTCCTAAGCCGTGTGCATCGAAGCTCGTAATGAGCCGAACGTTGCTGCCCGGTAAGCCCTTCCCTTTAGGATCGACTGCACACAAAAAAGGCACGAACTTCGCCCTCTTTTCAGAAGGCGCCGAGCGCGTGGACGTGTGTTTCTACGACGCCGACGGCAAAGAGACGGATTGCATCCAGCTGCTGGAGCGCACTGCATTCGTCTGGCACGGATTCGTCAGCGGCATCAAGACGGGACAGCTTTACAACTACCGCGTGTATGGGCCGTGGAACCCGGAACACGGCATGCGGTTCAATCCGGCGAAATCGCTCGTCGATCCTTATGCCAAGGCAATTGCAGGAAAGGTGGACTGGAAAGCGCCAATCTTTCCCTACGATATCGCTTCGGGCGACCCGCTCAAGATCGACAAGCAAGACAGCGACCGCGGAGTGCCGAAGTCGGTCGTGATTCACGATCCATTCGACTGGTCTGACGATCGTCGGCCTGAGACGCCGCTCCCTGACTCCGTGATCTACGAAATGCACGTGAAGGGATTCAGCATCCGGAATCCCGACATTCCCGAAAATCTTCGCGGCACCTACGCGGGACTCGCGCATCCGGCCAGCATCGATTACCTCAAGAATCTCGGCATTACCGCAGTGGAATTGCTGCCCATCCATCACTACATCGATGAGGGGACTCTCGTCGAGAAGGGGCTCAGCGACTACTGGGGCTATAACACGCTGGGATACTTCGCGCCCACTTCGCGTTACTGCTCCTGCGGCGACCACGGCGGGCAGGTGCGCGAGTTCAAGGAGATGGTTAAGGCGCTGCATGCGGCGGGCATCGAGGTCATTCTCGATGTGGTCTACAACCACACCTGCGAAGGCAATCACATGGGCCCGATGCTGAGTTGGAAGGGCGTGGACAACACAACCTACTACAGGCTGATGCAGGATGATCCGCAGTTCTACATGGACTATACGGGCACCGGTAACTCACTCAACGTGCGCAACCCGCAAGTGCTGAAGATGATCATGGACTCGCTGCGCTACTGGGTCACGCACATGCACGTGGACGGGTTTCGTTTTGATCTCGCGGCCACGCTGGCACGCGAACTGCACGATGTGAGCAAGCTGTCATCCTTCTTCGATACGATCCACCAGGACCCGACCCTGGCTGAAATAAAACTGATCGCCGAGCCGTGGGATGTGGGCGAGGGCGGCTACCAGGTGGGCCAGTTCCCTGTTTTGTGGGCGGAGTGGAACGGGAAATATCGCGATACCGTGCGCAGGTTCTGGAAAGGCGACGCTGGGCAGTTGTCCGATTTTGCCTATCGGCTGACAGGGTCGAGCGACCTCTACCAGTTCGATGGGCGCAAACCATACGCGAGCATCAACTTCATTACCGCGCACGATGGATTTACGCTATGCGACCTGGTCAGCTACAACCAGAAGCACAACGAGGCCAACGGCGAGGACAATCGCGATGGATCCGACAACAACGATTCGTGGAACATGGGCGTTGAGGGGCCGACGGACGATCCGCAGATCAACGCTCTGCGCGAGCGGCAAATGCGCAACTTTCTGGTGACGCTGATGCTGTCGCAGGGAGTGCCGATGCTGACGGGCGGAGATGAAGTGGCGCGTTCGCAGATGGGCAATAACAACTGCTACTGCCAGGACAATGAGCTGACGTGGATGGACTGGAACCTCGACGAGAGACGTAAGCGCCTGCGCGAATTTACCTGCCACATCATCAAGCTTCGCCTCGCGCATCCCAACCTGCACCGACGGAAGTTCTTTCAAGACCGCGAAGTTCGCAGGCGCTCAGACGGCTCGGTCGTGCTCCTCGAGAAGGACGCAGCCTGGTTCAATCCAGATGGCAATGAGGTATCAGACGAAGAATGGAACGCGAGCTGGACACGGGCCATTGCCTTGATGCTCAATGGCTGTACCCTGCAGGTGTCCGATGAGGATGGTGAGTGGATCATCGACGACAGCTTTCTGCTACTGATTAATGCCGCTGATCAGGGAGTTGACTTCAAACTGCCTTCCTCGCCGAGAGGGAAACCCTGGCGGCAGATTGTCGATACTGAAAACATTGATGACCCATTTATTTCGGCGGCAACAAATGGCAGCATCATCGTGGGCGGCCGAGCGCTGAAACTCCTCAGCGACGCAGCGCTCTGATGGTTACGAGATCGAACTTGTCAGCAGGCTGCCGACAACAAGGAAGGCCTGATTCAGGCTTTGCGCCACGGCGGACATTCCGGCGACACTCCCCAGGGCGACAACGGCAAAAGTAAGTCCATACTCGACCAGATCCTGGGCTGTTTCGTCGAGCAACTTCGCGATGACTTTGGGAAAAAGGTAGTGGATCAACTCGGGCATTGGATCCCTCCCGCACTCTCGTAAATACCACGAAAATGTGTGACTTCAACGACAAACATCTCGTGCGAACCAGAGTTTGCCTACAAGAGAAGAGATCGGAACAAAGATGACCTGCATGAGATGACGAGAGTAATGCGGTGAAGGATTACAAAAGCGGCACCAAGGCGACTGTGAGCTCGAATCGCGCTCTAAGGAATGCTGTAGAGGGGCGAGAAAGCACAATGTGCCGCAGAGCTGAAGAAGAAGAAAGTGGAAGGAGCCCGCAGAGAATTGCCGGTGGTGCGATCAAGGGGCGCTGCGCGACTGCGCAGAAGCCGGTCACAGAGAGCGCTGGACCCCGCGCATTGCCGTGAGGCTTAGATCCCTAGTGGATGACGCCGTTCAAGATCGTCGTTCCCATAGTCTCAAAAATATGATTCACGCTGGTTGCAACAGCGGCCTCGCCCGCGACACAGCCGAAAGCGATCAGTCCCACTGCCATCGCATATTCGGTCATGCTCTGCCCATCGGTGCGATCGAGCACAAACTTTGCGGCCAAGTACAGTTTCAGAGTGAGGTCTTGCATTCTGTGTCCCCTGTCGTGGATCGAGCGAGTCGGCGAGTTCCGCCGCATTCACACTCAACTCCACATCCCGATAGACTTACTAGACGCTCTCCCGAGCCTTGAGCACAGATGCCGGGGGTCCATGGACCTTAGTTCCCTGCTCGAAATGGTGCAAAGTTAACATACGCAAAAAGCCCCACCCTTGTGGATGAGGCTTTGTAGTTGATGCTGCCGACCAACGGAGGCGGTCGCCTGGACGGCTAGTCCTAGTCGTAGTACTCGAGCCCAAGGTGGGTGATGAGGTCGGCGCCCATGATATGGCGAAGCGTGTTCTTCAGCTTCATCGACTGAATGAAGAGGTCGTGCTCGGGATACAGGCCCTCGCGTGTCTGCGGAGACTTGAGGTAGAAACTGAGCCACTCCTGGATGCCGATGGACTTGAGCGACGGCGTGCGCTTGGCAAGGTCGAGAAACAGCACCAGGTCAAGCGCGATAGGCGCGGCAAGGATGGAGTCGCGGCATAGGAAGTCGACCTTGATCTGCATCGGATAGCCGAGCCATCCGAAGATGTCGATGTTGTCCCAGCCTTCCTTGTTGTCGCCGCGGGGTGGGTAATAGTTGATGCGGACCTTGTGGAAGATGTCCTTGTAGAGGTCGGGGTAGAGTTCGGGCTGGAAGATGTATTCGAGCGAACCCAGCTTCGACTCTTCCTTCGTCTTGAACGACTCGGGATCGTCGAGCACTTCGCCATCGCGATTGCCGAGGATGTTCGTCGAGTACCAGCCGGAAACGCCCAGCAAGCGCGCCTTGAATGCCGGCGCGAGCACTGTCTTCATGAAGGTCTGGCCCGTCTTGAAGTCCTTGCCGCAGATCGGCGCGGCGTTTTTCTTCGAGAGCTCGATCATCGCCGGCACGTCGACGGTGAGATTCGGCGCGCCATTCGCGAAAGGAACGCCTTCGGTCAGCGCGGCGTAAGCGTAGATCTGCGAGGGAGCAATCCCGGGATCGTTCGACTCGAGACCTTTTTCAAACGCTTCGATGGACTGATGAACGGCAGATGGTTCGAGGAAGATTTCGGTAGAGCCGCACCAGATCATGACGACGCGGTCGACCGTCTTCCTGAAGGCCTGAATATCGGCGCGGACCTGCTCGGCGAGGTCACGCTTGTTCTTGCCGGTTTTCACATGAGTGCCGTGCAGGCGCTTCACGTAGAACTGGTCGAAGACGGCAGGCAGAGGCTTGATGGTCTCGAGGTAGGGCTTGAGTTGCTGGAGCAGGTCTTTGTCGAGAACCTTGGCGTGCGCGGCGCTCTCGTAGACGTTGTCTTCGAAGATGTCCCAGCCAGTGAAGACAATATCGTTCAAATTCGCCAGAGGGATGAATTCCTTGAGCAGCGGCGAATTGTTATCGGTGCGCTTGCCGAGGCGGATAGTGCCCATCTGGGTAAGCGAGCCGATGGGCTTGGCAATGCCGCGACGGACTGCTTCAACGCCGGCGATCATCGTGGTGGCAACCGCGCCAAGTCCAACGACCATCACTCCAAGCTTGCCCTTGGCAGGCTCAGGCTTCGTGACAGCGGTCTTCGGGCCGCCTTGTTCTGGTGCGCTCATCTCAGTCTTCCTAACCTTCCTTTGATTGCTTTACGAATGTGACTGCTTTACGAATCCGATAAATCTCACTCCACGCAGACGCAACAGTGTACTCCCGCAGGCCCTTGACTCTGGCGGATGTCCCGTCAGGCCTCGCTGGTTCGGCGGAAGCGGTTGATGTGTGTCCATACGAACCAGATGATCGCGACGAGGAGACCCAGTTCGACCACCAGGTGAAAGCGATGAAAGGCCTGCTCGAACCTCGGATCGGTGTGCCACTTCTCCCCGAGCTTCATGCCCACATAGGCAAGGCCGAAGCACCACGGCCACGAGCCGATAAACGTGTAAATGTGAAACCGCAGTTGCGGCATCCTGGCTACACCCGCCGGAAAAGCGATGAATGTCCTGACAACCGGCAACAATCGTCCGAGCAGGACGGTGATGGTGCCGTATTTCTCGAAGAAGTGCGTCATCCGATCGAGGTCGTGATGGCTCATGAGCACCCAGCGGCCGTAGCGCTCCACCAGCGGACGCCCGCCTGCAGCACCAACCCAATAGGCGATCACGGACCCGAGGTTGCAGCCAATCGCACCTGCTGTTGCGGCCCAGAACAGGCTGAAGCGCCCCGTGTACACCAGGTAGCCGGCAAAGGGCATGATGATTTCGCTGGGGAGCGGGACACAGGCCGATTCGATGCCCATCAAAGCAGCAATGCCTGCGTATCCCAATGAGCCGATGACCTGGGTGACGAAGTGAATCAAGAAGGGCAAAATGCGTTCAGTCATGGGCTCTTCTTAAGTATATATGGAGGGAGCAGGGGCCTTCAGGCCCCTGAATAGATGTGACCCACGATGCAGGGCCTTCAGGCCCGGGCCTTATATGCTGCGGGCGTGAGACTCGCACCGCAAGAGGTTCGCACTTATTTCGTCACGGCTGTGACCGCGAATCGCCGCAGGCTCTTTCAAGTCGAGACTGCGGCGCAATTGATGCTCGACGTGCTCCATGGCTATCGAATTCAGCATCGCTTTGAACTGCACGCCTTCGTCATTATGCCGGACCACGTACACCTGCTTCTCACACCAGCACCAGATGTCTCGCTCGAGAAGGCGCTGCAATATGTCAAGGGCGGCTTCTCGTTTCGCCTAAAGAGCAAACGAGACGTCTGGGAGCGCGGCTTCAACGAGGTGCAAATTCTGAACGCAAATAAACTCCACTCGTGCAGGCGATACATAGAAGAGAATCCCGTGCGCGCCGGGCTAGCTGCATCGGCGAATGCGTACGCATTCTCGTCGGCGCATTTGACCGATGAAACTGATCCTATCCCGGCGCATTTCGCTCTGTCAGACGCACGTTTCCGGGGCTAAAGCCCCTCTTGATCTGGCGCAGGTATCTCAGGGACCTAAAGGTCCCCGCTCCCTCCCCGTGCAGGAACCAATCCCGTCCATTTCAGGGACCTGAAGGTCCCTGCTCCCTCCTAAAGACATGAACCAATCCTGCTACGATTGAGTTGATTTCAACGCACGTCCGAGGTGTTTCCGTTGGCCGAGTTTCCTCCTGTTCCGCTTACCCTTGAAGGGTCTTCGCTGTTGCACCAATTCTTCCGCTTTGACTGGAAGGCGTGGCGGTGCTGCCCTGACGGCGAACGTTCGAAGATGGTTGCGGACTTTACATCGGCGCTACAGCGTCTGGAACGAACCAGCGATGGAAAGGTGCAGACCGGGCTCTTCTCGGAACTGGGACACAAGGGCGACCTGATCCTCGTTCATTTTCGCGACTCATTTGAGGCGCTGAACCAGGTGGAACTGGGACTGGCCCAGACCGCGCTCTACGACTTTCTGATTCCCACGCACTCCTATGTTTCTGTGGTCGAACTGGGACTTTACGAGTCGAGCCGGAAGACCTATGAAGCAGCTTCGGCCAGGGGGTTCGACAATCACACGCCGGAGTGGAATGCCGAGGTCGAGGCTTCTCTCAAGCGCGGCGCGGAAGCCATGAAGCCGCGGCTCTTCCCTTCCATTCCCGATGCGAAGTACCTCTGCTTTTATCCCATGGACCGCAAACGCGGCGAGGAGGTGAACTGGTACACGGTGCCGTTTACCGAACGCCAGCGGATGATGCACGAACATGGCATGATCGGCCGCCGCTACGGCGATGTGGTCAAGCAGATCATCTCCGGTTCGATCGGGATGGACGACTGGGAGTGGGGCGTTGATCTCTTCGCCGACGATCCCGTCGTTTTCAAGAAGCTGATCTACGAAATGCGATTCGATGAAGTGAGCGCAGTCTATGCGCTCTTCGGGCAGTTCTATCTGGCGTTGCGGCTGCCGGTTGAGAAGCTGGGCGGATGGCTGAACGGCAGCCTCTAGAGGTCCCAGGGGTGTCTACGGTGCGAACTTGCGCACGCTAAATGCAATCGGCAGGCCTACGATGACCATGTGCACGGCCAGACCTAGAATCAAATCCTTGAGCTGGTAGGGACCGCGTGCGTGCAAGGCCGACAGCGGCAAGACGATAAGCCGCATCACTTCCTCCACTGCTGCCCCAAAGAACAATCCGCACACCAGCCAGCTTTGCCGAAGAAAAATCAACCGGCGGCTCGCAGCGTAGTAGATGGCTGCAGCCGAAGTGGCAATGAAGTAGTGCAGGAAAACGCCAAGAACGTAGGTCCCGGCTCCGCCAGCGAACGCCTTCTTCCCGAGCAGCCCGGCAGCGATCGCCAGCGGGATATCCCATCCAAAGAGAATGCACGCCTGCAACAGATCGAACGTGCCGGCAGCGAAGCCACCGACACCAATAGCGAGAACGGCGGACTTTCGGGTTGACGACTGTGGCGCCGGAACATCGACCATTTTTCACCTCATATGAGTCTTGAGAATCTGGCGTACTTGCAGTTTCGAGCCGAAGCACCTGCTCGACGTTACGCAAGGGGCGCGCAAAAGTCCTGAATTCGCTCTGAAACTCTCTGAATCGGTCTGAAATCTCAGGAAATTCGTCCGAGTGCGCCGCAAGGTATCGTCTATTGCGACCCAATGTCGCTCGTCACTTGCTTACCTCTACCACGCGTGTGCATTGTTACAATCGGCGCGAGCGTCTCAGTTTTCGAACCACATACCCCTATGGAAAGCCTGTCAACCTCGCCTCTCCGTATTGGCGCCTGGCGCGTCGACCCGAGTTCCGGGAGCATTGCGCGCAACGGCGAGACGATCCGCCTCGATGTGCGTGCGATGCGATTATTGCTGTGCCTGGCCGGACGGCCTGGGCAGGTCGTCAGCATCGACGATCTGATCAGCAATGTCTGGGGCGGTGTCGCTGTGTCTCCCGACTCGGTTTACCAGGCCTTGACCTCGCTGCGGCGACAGCTTGGAGATGACTCGCGGCAGCCTGCGTACATCGAGACAGTGCCGCGCCTGGGTTACCGCATGATTGCGCCGGTCGGTCCGTGGCAGGAATCGTCACCGCAACCAGCCGCCACGCAGACTGCTCCTGCAGAGGCGAAGACAAATGCAAGCAGTTCAAAGCCCTCTTCGCGGCGAGTCGTTGGCATCGTGTGGGCAGCCGTCGCGCTGGCGGTTGCTGTCGCTCTTGGATTCGTGCTGCATGCCCGTTTCGCCAGTGACAATCGGCCGGCAGCGCTGGCTTCTGCTGCTCCTCCGCAGGCATCCGTCGGCGTGCTGCCATTTCTTGACCTGACCACGGGCATGCACAACGAGGAGTTTGCCGACGGTATGACCGAAGAACTGATCGACAAGCTGAGCAAGGTACAAGGCCTGTCCGTGCCCTCTGCGACTTCATCGTTCTATTACAAGGGGAAGCAGTTGCCTGTCGCGGAGATCGCCCGGGCGCTCAACGTGGCGTACGTGCTCGACGGAAGCGTGCGCAAGTCAAGCGGGCGTGTGCGGATTGCAGCACGGCTGGTGCGAGCCGAAAACAGCTACGTGGTCTGGACCGAAACCTACGAGCGGCCATTCGACGATCTGATCATGGTGCAGGACGATATTGCGGGCGAAGTCGCGAAGGCGTTGAAGTCGTCCATCGTAGCAACGCCACAACCGGGAAAGTCTCAATAAGGAGTAATTCTTAATGCCCTCTATCAAACCGCCGCGCAAGAAAATCCCACTCAAGAAAGCTTCACCCGCTAAAAAGAGCAGCACGAAATCGCCGGCGCGTGGTGATCTCGCGCCCGAGCGCATTGCCGCGATTCTGAAGGCCCTCGACGAGGCGTATCCCGATGCGGTGTGCGCGCTCACGCATCGCTCGCCATGGGAACTGCTCGTGGCTACGATTCTTTCGGCGCAGTGCACGGATGTGCGCGTGAATATGGTGACGCCGGAATTATTCAAGCGCTTCCCTACTCCGGCGGCGATGGCAAAGGCGGAGTTGCCGGAGCTGATCGAAATTATTCGGACGACGGGGTTCTTCAATAACAAGGCGAAGTCGATCAAGGGCGCGGCACAAAACGATTACCGAACGAGTTCGGCGGAAAGGTTCCCGAGACACTGGCTGAGCTGATCACTGTTCCCGGTGCGGCGCGCAAAACGGCCAACGTGGTCCTCGGCGTGAGCTACGGCAAGGCCGAGGGCGTGGTCGTCGATACGCACGTATTCCGCATCGCGCATCGGCTCGACCTCACCAAGTCCGACACTGCCGAAAAGGTCGAGCAGGATCTGATGCGCATCCTTCCCAAGGATCACTGGATTCGCTTCTCACACCAGGTCATTCATCATGGACGGCAGGTATGCATCGCGCGCAATCCCAAGTGCGACAAGTGCAACCTCGAGCAGCTTTGTCACTCCAAGGACAAGACCTGGCAGAGCTGAAGAGCCAGCAGCGGTGATGGCGGTGAAGCGTGCCCGGTTCCTGTTCACGAGAAGCGACGGTGATGCTTTGAACAATAGGCAACCATTCCGTTGCGCGTTGGAGAGTTTTTTAAGCGAAGTCTTCAGCGGAAAGGACTTAGCCGGATGGGTATCCGGTAAGCCGCACTCTCCATTGGACTTAAGCCTCAAAGTCTTCAAGACTAAGGACTTAGAGCGTCAATTCTCGCGGATTGCACTGTTTTCGGAGCAGGCTGTTCCGCAATGCGGTGCGCTACTCCATCAGCGCGAACGGCATATTGAGTCCAATGCACGCGCTCTGCCTGCCGATCATCCCTGTCGCTTTTTGCCACTGAGATGAGTATAGAAAATGGCACGAATTAACCTGCAAGATCCTGGAATATTTTTACGCAATGGAATGAGCGAGATGAGACAGACCTCGTGGAGTCCCCTATTGACATCCCTTCCTGTTGATCGGTGATCCGGGTCGACTCACTTAGCGGGTTGTGCGCTGGGCGCCACATAGTAGATGACGCCGAGATAGTCGTCACTGAGCAGGAATGTGTCGCGATCGATGCGCAGAATTCCGCAGGGACGTCCGTGCACGACCGGCTTGCCATTCCGGGTGGTCAGAAATCCGGTAATAAAGTCGCGGGGCTCGCGATCAGCGGGCGTGAAACGGACGACCTTGTAACCCGTACCGATGTCAGGGTGGCTGGCTCCGTGGAGCGCGACGAGAAAGTTTCCTGAGAGATTGGAATCCTGCGGGCCAAAATAGGCAAAGCCCAGGGGCGAGCTGTGCGCCGCAAAGGTGGCGTAGACCGCTGGAACTTTGTCGCACGATTTCAGAGCTTCGGGAGCTTTGCCGAGATTGGCATTCGGGTCGGGTTGGCGTTCGCTACCTCCGCCTGCGGCAAGGTTAGTGCCTGCGGCCGCAACCCCCTTCTGCCGGCCGTAGACTGAGTCCATTCGGTTTCTGTGCTGTGAGACCGTTTTCGCGGGCATCCTGCAGCATCGGAAGCGAGGTTGTATCGTGCACCGGCTTTCCGCTGGCGAAGTAGCACGTCGGCCAGCCGTAATTCGGCACAGGAGACTGCATCGGTTGCGAGTTCGAAGAAGGTGTCTTCGGGAAGTTTGTCGCCGAGATGGTCGTCACCCATGTTGGTGGCGAAAATTCCATGGTCATCGACGTCGAGAATCTGTTTGAGATCGACGGCGTTGCGCAGCCCCTGTGCCTCGATCTTCTGATGCTTGCCATCCGGATCCATGCTTACAACCGAAGCGCGAAGCACCTCGTCCTCCTGGCAGTAGTTGCAGGAAGAGCCGACGGAGACGAAGATGCGGGGTGCTCCATGCAGGTTGACGACAGCGACGGTACGCGTGAGGTGCCAGCCTCCGTACTTGTAGTGAAGGCCGTAATCGGGAAACTTGATTAACGTTTCGGGCGGGGACGACGGTGCGTCGTCTCCGGCGCCGTACTTGTAGCGCACCAGCTTGTCAGTCAGTGGCAGATACAGCCAACTCTGCTGGGTTGCAGGGTCGGTCCAGAAAGCGATGTTGTTGGGATTGCGCAGGTGATCGAGATAGTGCGCGACGTGCGCGAAGCGATGCGTCTGCTCATCCCACCCCTCGAGGATGAAAACGGAACCACGGCGGTTGTCGGCGAGGTTGTACATGCCGGTAGCAAAGATGCGCCCGTCAGGAGCCTTGGCGAAGAAGCGAACGCGCCTGAGTCCGGTTGCTGCGACGTCGATGTCGAGCGTGGCAGGCAGTGTGAGCGTAATTGACTTGCCCGGGGCGTACTGGAGGGTATGCGCCTTCTGGCCACCGGAGAAGAGACTGAACGCGGCAAACAAAATCACCAACACAAGACTGCGAAAGGCCTGCAACACCATGGCAGAAGTTTAAGGCTTCGAGCGTCTGGCGCTGCTGCCGACGATTAGGAGAGCGCCCGAACCACCGCATCAAGCAGGCCCGGTACGTCATGCGGCGTCGCTTCCGCGGCGGGTTCCCAGCCGAGTTCGCGGAGCGTGCCGGTCGTCACCGGGCCGATGGAGACAGCTTTGACTCCCGCAAATGGAAAACCTATGCGGGCGGCGCGCGCGACACCGGCGAGATGTGTGGCGCTGGAGGAACTGGTGAACGCTGCCGCGTCGATGTGTGAAGCGATGGCCGCACGCAACTGTTCCGGTGCCGTCTCGGGAATCGCGTTCTGATAGGCATCCACGACGTTGAGGGTAGCTCCGGCATTGCGCAACGCGTCGGGGATGAGGTCGCGGGCAACGGCGGCACGGGCCAGCAGCACGCGCTTGCCTTGAACGCGGCTGCTGAGCGCGGCAACCATGCTTTCTGCAACGTAGCTTTCAGGCGTCAGAGTGACGTGGAGGCCCGCGCGTTGCGCTGCCTCTGCCGTGGCCTGGCCGATTGCGGCGATATGCGCTCCGTGGTCGCGGAGCGAGATTTTTAAGGCGGTGGAGCGTTCCGCTATGGCGCGCACGGTATTGGCGCTGGTGAGGATCAGCCAGTCGTAGCTGAAAAGATTGCGGAGGGCGTGATCGAGCGCGTCATAAGTTTTGGGCGGTTGGATTTCGATAACGGGGACTTCAACGGCTTCAGCGCCAGAGCCGCGAAGCGCTTCGCTGAGCTTGCCGGCCTGGTGCGCGGCGCGCGTAACGAGAATCCGCCGTCCGGCGAGCGGAAGCGCAGTCACGCGGAGGCTCCAGCGGATTTGAATCCGGTCTTCAATCTTGCTCTCCGGGCGAATGCCTATTGCTGTTCCGCCATGGATCTAATGGCAAATGCCCATGTCCTTCAAAAGGCCTGAGACTGTTAAAAGCTCTTGCCGTGTGACGAAACAATATTACGCGGAAGCGCCAGCGGGAGGATTGGCCGTGGCGTCAAGCAGTGGACCTGCACCGGCTTCGAGCAGCATTTCAGCGGCGAGTTGGCCGAGCGCAACGGGCCCGATTTCAGAGCGGCGCGACTCGTGATGGATGCGAATCGCCTTGCCGGTAGCCGGGTCGGCAACCACGGCGAAGATCTCCTGCCACTCGCCTGCCTCGTCTTGAGGCGCAAGGCGGCAATGGATGCCGATGGGAACCTGGCAGCCTCCGCCAAGCGCGGCAAGGGCGGCGCGTTCGGCAGTGACGGCAAAGCGGGTGGCCCGATCGTCGAGGAATGCAATCGCGCCCATAGTGCTGGTATCGTCTTTCCGGGTCTCAATGCCGAGCGAACCCTGGCCGGCGGCAGGACAAAAATGATTCGGTTCCAGCCGTTCGCGCACCCATTCGGTTTTCTCAAGGCGATCGAGACCGGCGGCGGCGAGCAGGATGGCGTCAACCTGCCCCTCGGCGAGTTTGCGCAGGCGGGTGTCCACGTTACCGCGAAACTCGACGGCCTGGATGTCTCGCCGAATGGCGAGCAGCTGCGCACGCCGGCGCTGGCTGCTGGTGCCCACCACCGCGCCATGCGGCAGCGCGTGCAGGCTGTGATACTTGACGGAGACAAGAACGTCGCGCGGATCGACACGCCGCGGCGTCGCGGCCAGCGTGAAAGGCGCGGGAAGTTCCGTCGGCAGGTCCTTGAGCGAATGCACCGCCAGATCGACCCGGCCCTCAGCGAGTGCATCTTCGATTTCCTTGGTGAACATGCCCTTGGAGCCAACCTGGGCGAAGGTGACTTCCTGCAGGCGGTCGCCGGTCGTCTTGATGATTTCAATTTCCACCGAGTGACCGCGCGCTCGCAAGAGCGCAGCAATGTGATTGGACTGCCAGAGCGCAAGTTGCGAGCCGCGACTGCCGATGCGCAGATTCATTTGCCTCCTACGGCACTGGGTTCGCTTTGGCGGCGCTCCGCGCTTTTACTCTCCTCAACGGCACGGGCAGGAGTAACGGGTTCCGCTGGTGCTTCAGCCTGCTTTTCCGCG
Organism: uncultured Acidobacteriaceae bacterium; assembly: GCA_963770365.1. GTDB lineage: Bacteria > Acidobacteriota > Terriglobia > Terriglobales > Acidobacteriaceae > Telmatobacter. Next base: position 281,723 of record CAVYPN010000001.1, read on the forward strand.
GGTTCGGCCACTGCCGGCAGCGACCACGCTTCGCAGAGAGCATCCACGCGAGTTGAGTCGTTCTCGCGGGCTGCCTGTTTGAGTGCCTGCATCGGCGGATGCAGAAACTTGTTGACGAGTCCGCGGGTGAGCGCTTCGACGGCGGCGAGTTGTTCGGCACTGAGCACTCCCAGCTTGGCGTGCATGCGCTTCAATTCGTTCTGGCGGATCTCCTCGGCCTGATGTTGCAGCGAGACGATGGCCGGAGCGACGTTGACGGCGCGGCGGCGCTGGTGGAATCGCTCGACCTCGGCGTTGATCAGGGCCTCGGCATCGCCGGCCTGCGTCTGGCGCTCGGCGATGTGCGAGGCGGCAACGGCCTGCAGGTCGTCAATGTCGTAGACGAAGATGCCTTCCACCTTGTTCATCGCCGGATCGACATCACGCGGGACGGCGATATCGATGAAGAACATCGGCCGGTTGCGGCGGCGATGCATGAACTGTTGGCCATGTTCTTTGCGGAAAATGGGATGCGGCGCGCCGGTGGAGCTGATCACAATGTCGGCTTCGGTGGCCGTTTCGTGGAGCTGTTCGAAGGGGATAACACGGCCGTTAAAGGGCTCGGCGAGCTGGCGGGCACGTTCGAGTGTGCGGTTCGTGACGAGAATCGCTCCGGCGCCCTGCTGCACCAGGTGGCGGGCGGCCAGTTCACTCATCTTGCCGGCGCCGACAAGAAACACGGTGCGCCCCTGCAGAGATCCGAAGATCTTGCGCGCGAGTTCAACCGCGACCGATGCGATGGAGACGGAGTTCGATCCAATCGCGGTTTCGGTGCGGACACGCTTGGCAGCAGCGAAGGCGGATTGCAGCAGGTGCTCGAGCTGGCCTGAAACCGTGCCGGCGGCCCGCGCAGTAGCGAATGCTTCTTTTACCTGGCCCAGGATCTGCGGCTCGCCGACGACCATGGAGTCAAGGCTGGCCGCGACCCGGAAGAGATGCCGCACCGCAAGCTGATCGCGATGTTCGTAGATATGCGGCGCAAGCACGGTGCGATCAAGACCGAAATGGTTGTTGAGGAATTCGGTAAGGTCGGTCTCCGGCGATTCGACCGCCGCCAGCATCTCCACGCGGTTGCAGGTGGAAACGATCATGCACTCGCTCACGCCCGGCTGGGCAGCAAGAGCACGCGTGACGTCGGCGAGCTCGTCGCGGGAGATGGCAATGCGCTCGCGCAACTCTATGGGCGCGGTCTTGTGGTTGACCCCGATGAGAACGATCTGGCTCATGGGGCACCGAACCTGTGGACGTGGCTCACGGTGTTGGCCGCCCACACGCAAAGCATGACGACTAATACCGCGCCGGATAGATAAGCTGCCTTGCGTCCGCGCAGTCCGGCCGACTGACGCAGATAGATAAGCAGCACGTAGAGCCCCCACATGGCGTAGGAGGCGATGACCTTGGGATCGATAAAGTAGGCAGCGCCGAGCGAGGTCTCCTGCACAAGAACGGCGCCCAGAATCAGACCGACCGTCATGCATGGAAAGCCGAACAGGAGCATGGCGTGAGCGATGCGCTCCAGGGTGTCGAGCGGCGGCAGCCAGTCCAGCGGTATCCACCAGGAGTCGTCGGTGGATTTGTGCTTAGCCTTCAGGCGGCGTTCCTGCACCAGGTAAAGCAGCGACGCCAGCAGGCTGAATCCCAGTGCGGCGTAAGCGGCCAGAAGCGCGGTGATGTGGGCGATCAGCCAGCTTGTGCGAACACCCTGGCTCGGAAAGGCATAGCCCTGAATGCCCAGCGCGGGAACAAAGACCAGAAAGAAAGTGATGGGCAGGGCGAAGACGCCGAGCGAAATCGCGTCGTAAAGCCACCACGCCAGAAAGAACAATCCGGCAACGGCAAACCCCAGCAACGATTCACCTTCGCGGGCGCCGACCGGGACCCAGCGATGGGCCTGAACGAGCATTTCCACAACAGAGACAAGATGAAAGAAGAAGGCCATGCCGCCCAGGTGCACACACCACCGTCGTGCACGCTCTGAGGAATTGAGCACGGCGGGGAAGATCGTGACACTTGCAGCCGCGTATAAGATTGTCGCGACTCTGAGCCAGAGGAGATGCATGCCGAACTCAAATCTAAAGCCTTAGCTCTCAGTATACTGTGATCCAAATCACTCTAACGGATCGGGCGAACCAGATGGCTGTGATCTGTTCCCAAAGGACTGAAAGTGATCAGAACAGCAATGCACGCAATTGGCCTCGGCGCAGCGGTTTGCCTTCTTGCCTTTACGGCTCAAGCGGTTACAGGCCAGGCATCCAGCTTTCCCAAGAAGACCGGCGTGCAAAGGCCGGGCGTGCAGCATCCCATGGCGGAACTCCCCAAAGCCGCCACCATTCCCGTGAAAGGCGAACCTGACTGGCTGACAGCGACAGCGGACGCGGTTTGGGTAACCAGCGAGAGCACCGACAGCGTTGTCCGCCTCGATCCCAAAACAAACCTGCCGGGAACCGCAATCACGGTGCATAAGCCATGTTCGGGGCTTGCCGTGGGCTTTGGAAGCCTGTGGATTCCAAGCTGCGGCGACAAGAACGTCGTGCGCGCGGATGCGGAGACCGGAGCGCGGCAGGCGACCATTTCAGCAGGACCGGCGGATTCGGAAGGCGGCATTACAACGGGTGCCGGAAGCGTCTGGCTGGTCACCTCGGCCAAGGGCGAACTGACGCGGATCGACCCCGCAACGAATAAGGTCGTCGCGACCATCCGCATTCCAGCCGGGTCGTTCAATCCCCTGTTTGCGGCTGGCTCGGTCTGGATCACCTCCAATGACGGCAACGCGCTCATACGCGTAGATCCCGCAACGAATAAGGTTCTGGGTTCAACGCCGGTTGGACCGAAGCCGAGGTTTCTGGCCTACGGCGCGGGGTCAGTTTGGACGCTGAACCAGGGCGACGGTACAGTCTCTCGCGTGGATGCGAAGACGGGCAGGCTGCTAACAACCATTGCGGCGGGGATTCCAGGGCATGGCGGCGAAATCACCTTTGGCGCCGGATCGGCCTGGGCCACGGAGATGGAGTTTCCATTGACGCGGATCGACGCGAAGACAAACAAGGTTGTGGCGCAATGGCACGGCGACGGCGGGGACAGCGTCCGCTATGCGTTTGGAACAGTTTGGCTGACCGATCTGAAGGGTGGAAAGATCTGGCGGATTCCAGTTCGCCCATCGGGTCTCTGATCAGCCCGCGTTGGCACTCTTACGCCCGGTGCAGCAGACCCAGCCTTTACTCGGCTCATTCGCCAAGGCGACTTCGCGGAATCCCGCGGATTCGAGCAGTGACCGATGCTCGTCCAGAGTAAGCAGGGTCATTCCTGTTTGAGGTGCCGTTTTTTCGCACAGGCGTGCGGCAACGGTGTTGGCGCCCTTGTAGACTTCAGCGATCAGCACGAAGGTCCCGCCGGGTTTGAGGACGCGAAGAACTTCGCGGACATCCTTGGGCAGATCGGGCCAGAAGAAGTGGGTTTCGACAGCGGTTACGAGGTCAAACATGTCCCCGGCAAACGGCATTTGCGAAACTGATCCGTTTACGATTTCAACCTTTCCCGCCTTGATCGCCGCCTTGTTGGTTTTTGTGGCGACGGCGACGCTGTCCGCGGAGTAGTCGATTCCGTAGACCTTTCCCTCTTCCGACGCAATGGCAAGCTTGCCGATTGTGCGCCCGCCTCCGCAACCTGCGTCAAGCACGATGGACTGCCTGCTGACAGTGATGTGACTGAGCCCCCAGTCTGTGACACCCGAGTGCCGAGAATTCATGTTGCGCAGAACCATGCGCCCAAGCCATCCGCTCGGCTTACTGCACTGATTCGACCGGGGAGCAGGCTGGTCAGCTTGAAGTTCGCTCATCCAAAGAATCTTAAACCGAGCAGTCCCATCCCCTGGATCACAAACGCGAGGACCATCTCTCCGGCACGGCAGAAGTCAGAATTGGTGCGAAATGTTTCATATGCCCGTAGGGGTGGCACGAAACGGGATCGTGACGCCGAATTCGGAACCGGCCGATTTGCTCCTCGTTCTGCACAGGCGCGGAACAATGACACCACGATAACCTGTAGGGAATCGTGCAACCCGCAGACCTACAATCCGCGGCGGCGCCGCCAGCTTCCCCCGCCCCTGAAGATGTGGAATTGGCGTCTGCCGATACGTCCGCTGCGAAGGCGGGCGTGAAGTCGCTCGAGCCCACCCCTTTCATGCGCCAGTGGTCGGCTGCAAAGCGGGAGAATCCTGATGCTCTGCTGTTCTTTCGCATGGGCGATTTTTACGAACTCTTTTACGACGATGCGGTCACGGCCAGCCGCGAACTCCAACTGACGCTGACGGCGCGCGACCGGGAGCGCCAGCTGCCGATGTGCGGCGTTCCCCATCACTCGGTCGAAGGCTACCTGCGGCGGCTCTTGAGCAAGGGATACCGGATCGCGATCTGCGACCAGATGGAGGATCCGAAGCTCACCAAGAAGATTGTGAAGCGCGAAGTCACGCGCGTGCTGTCGCCGGGGACGGCACTCGATGCCGCACTTGGCCAGGAACGAAATAATTTTCTGGCGGCATACTTCGAAAGCGGTCCCGAAAAACAGACAGTGTGTGCGGTGGCGCTGCTCGACGTCTCCACGGGAGAATTTCGTACCGCGGAGTTCCGGGGACCGAAGGCCCGGCAACAGGCGCTGGAGGAGCTGTCGCTGGCATCGCCGAGCGAGGTGCTGCTGCCGTCGAGCGCCGAGACGCCAGGGGCCCTCGAAAACATTGTGGCGCGTACACGTGTCGAAGACTGGGTTTGGACGCGCGATTTTGCCGTGCCGCTGGTGGAGCGCCAGCTGCAGGTGCGGTCGCTCGAAGGCTTCGGGCTCGTCGGGCACGAGGCAGCGGCGATTGCGGCCGGCGTTGTTCTGCATTACGTGCGCACCACGCAGAAAAACGAAGCGCTGCACATCGATTCGCTGAAGTTTCAGGAGCACTCGACGGCCTTGGAACTCGACCAGGTGACGGTGCGCAATCTGGAACTCGTGGAACCGCTCTTCGCCGGGCAGGACGAGCGGGTCACGCTTTTCCGCACGCTCGATGCCTGCGTGACGCCGATGGGAAAGCGCCTGCTGCGGGCAACGATCCTGCGGCCACTGATTGATGCTGAAGTTTTGAACGCTCGTTACGAGGCCGTGGCTGAGGCGCACGCCGATCTGCTCAAGCGCGAAGAGATGCGGCGTGCATTCGATGGCATCCTCGACCTCGAGCGGCTGCTTGCGCGGCTCAGTCTGGATTCGGCCGGTCCGCGCGACGTGCGTGCCCTGGCCGCCAGCCTCGCGCGTTTGCCGGGATTGAAGACTGCCATCGAGGCCATGCAGGCTCCGTGCTGGCGGAAGCTGCTTGGCCGGCTGGACACGCTCGAGGACGTCACGGTCCGCATTGCGTCGACGCTGGTGGCGGAGCCTCCCCTGACCATGGCTGATGGCGGAGCGATTGCGGCCGGCGTCGATGCAGAGCTGGACGACTTGCGTGCGATCTCGTCGACGGGCCGGCAGTCCATCGCCGCTATCGAAGAGCGCGAGCGGGCGCGCACCGGGATCGGGTCGCTCAAGGTCCGCTACAACTCGGTCTTCGGCTACTACATCGAGATCACGAAATCGAACCTCGCCATGGCTCCCGCGGACTACGAGCGCAAGCAGACCCTGGTGAATGCGGAGCGCTTTACAACGCCGGAGCTGAAGGAGTACGAGGTCAAGATTCTGACTGCGCACGATCGCTGCATCGAGATCGAGAAGCGCATTCTTGCAGAACTTCGCGCGAAAGTATTGCAGGCCGCCGGCAGAATCCGGCAGGCGTCGTCCGCGGTCGCCGAGGCCGATTTGCTGACCAACTTTGCGCACCTTGCTGCGCTGCGACGTTATGTGCGCCCCGTGCTTACTGAGGAACCGGTGCTCGAGGCCGTAGCGGCACGGCATCCGGTGATCGAGCAGTGGATGGAGGAGACGCGCGAAGGACGCTTCATCGCCAACGATCTCTATCTGAACTCGAGCGATTCCGGCCCGAGCCTGCTGCTGATTACGGGGCCGAACATGGGCGGCAAAAGCACCTACCTGCGCCAGGCGGCAATGCTGGTGCTGATGGCGCAGATGGGAAGCTTCGTTCCGGCGCAGAGTCTGCGACTGGGGCTGGTGGATCGCATCTACACGCGCATCGGCGCCAGCGACAACGTGGCGCGCGGCCGCTCCACCTTCATGGTGGAGATGACGGAGACGGCGACCATTCTGAACACGGCAACGAAGCGCTCGCTGATTCTGCTCGACGAGATGGGACGCGGCACCGCGACGTTTGACGGTCTTTCGCTGGCATGGGCTACGGTCGAGTACCTCCACGCGGAGACGGGCGCCCGCACGCTGTTCGCGACCCATTATCACGAGCTGACGATGCTGGCGGAAAAGCTGCCGCGCGTGCGCAATCTGCGTGTAGGCGTCAAGGAAGGCGCGGGGGGCATCGTTTTTCTGCACACCATCGAGCCGGGTGCGGCGAGCAAGAGCTACGGCATCGAAGTAGCAAAGCTTGCTGGGTTGCCAGCAGTCGTAATCGATCGCGCAAAGCATGTATTGCGACAGCACGAGAAACAGGAGCGCCAGAGCGTGCAGGTCGAAACCGCGCCGGAGCCGATGCAGTTGACCATCTTTACGCCGCTATCGCAGCGCATCGTCGATCGCATCGAAGCTGTGGATGTGAATGCGCTGACTCCGCTGCAGGCGCTGAATCTGCTCGAAGAGCTTCAACAGGAGCTCAAGGAAAAATCATGACGATGACGGTGCGGCAGGCAGCGGGAAGCTTGCTCGTGGTGGGACTGAACGGAACGGAGTTAACAGCACTTGAACGCGCCTGGCTCGGGCTGGTGCGTCCAGGTGGCGTCATTCTCTTCCGGCGCAACATCAAGGACCCGCAGCAGACGCGCGCGCTGCTCGAGGAAGCCACAGGATTCTGCTGCCCCAGGGCCGTTCGTTGCGTAGACGTGGAAGGCGGAACGGTGAATCGTCTTCGCGATGCGCTGGCGCCGATTGCGTCGGCACAGGCCGTGGCAGCGGCGATGCGCGTTCCCAGTTCCTCCCCGAAGAAGCAACGCCCGTCCGGTTCTTTACCACGGCAACATGGCGAACTGATCGCGCGCGCGGTCAAGGCGTTCGGGTTCAACACGACGCTCGCGCCGGTCGTCGATCTTGCATTGCCCGAGGCGGCCGAAGTTCTCGGTTCGCGCACAGCCGGCGCGAATGCCGCGGAGGTCATCGCATACGCACGTGACTTTCTCGCCGGCGTTGCTGCGCAGGGAGTCATCAGTTGCGGCAAGCATTTCCCGGGGCTCGGTGGAGCGGCCGGTGATACGCATTTTGTAACTCCCGCGATCGAGCGCTCCTGGCCGCAGATGTGGGACGAGGATGTCGTTCCCTATCGTGAGCTTCACCGCGCGATGCCGATGATCATGATGAATCATGCGGCGTACCCGCACACGCCTGGCAAGAACGAGCCCGCCAGCGCATCGCGATTCTGGATCACGGAAACCCTGCGCAAGCGCATCGGCTACAAGGGAATCATTCTCTCCGACGATCTGGAGATGGGCGGCATTCTGAAGTTTCTGCCCGTCGAAGAAGCCGCGGTGGCAGCCATCCGCGCCGGGTCAGACCTGCTCGAAATCTGCCACAGCCCCGAGCTGATCCTGCGCAGCTATGAGGCTCTGATCTCCGAAGGCGAGCGCTCGGCCGCCTTTCGCAAAGTGCTGATGACCACGGCGCGCGATGCCGCACGCAAGCGGGCCCGACTCTACGCGCGCGGTATCGCGCCGCCGCTCAACGCGACCAGGCTCGAAGCGCTGCGCAGGAACATTGCCGACTTCAACCAAATCGTAACGACCATAACGAATGCCGCTGCCGACGCAGCGCCCAGAGCGGCCTCTCCCGCGGAGGCTTCGTGAAGCGGAAGCCGATGATCGTGGCCGGCATCATGAGCGGAACGTCCGCAGACGGGATCGATGTCGCAGTCGTCGAGATCGCGTATGTGAAGGGGCGGCCGAACCTGACTCTTCTCGCGCATGAAGGATTTCGGTATCCGCCGTCGTTGCGCCAGGCGGTACTAGGGGCGATGAATGCAAAGTCGACGACGACTGCGGAACTCGCGCGTTTGAACTGGCGCCTCGGGATAGCCTACGCCGAAGCGGTGAAAGCGACGATCAAGCGGCACAAAATCAAAATCGACCTGATCGGATGCCACGGCCAGACACTCTACCATCAGGCCCGTGCCGCATCCTACGCGGGCAAAAGTTTTGCGTGCACGTGGCAGGCGGGTGAGGCTGCCGTGATTGCCGCGGAACTCGGAGTTCCTGTTGTTTCGAATTTCAGGACTGCCGATATGGCCAACGGCGGACAGGGCGCGCCACTTGTTTCTCTCCTCGACTACGTTATGTTTTCCGACCCCAGGCGCGGTCGAGTGCTACAGAACATCGGCGGCATCGCAAATCTGACTGCCCTTCCCGCTGGCGCCTTCGGCGACAAGGTATTTGCCTTCGACACCGGCCCCGGCAACATGGTGATTGACGCGCTGGCGCAGAAGCTTCTTGCTAGGGCATACGACCGCAACGGTGCAATCGCAGCGAAGGGCCAGGTTCTTGCCCCCGTCCTGAAGCAGCTGTTGCGCGATCGCTATTTCGCGTTGAAGCCTCCGCGAACAACAGGACGCGAGCAGTTTGGGCGCGAGTACGCTTCGAGTTTTCTCGCAGCCTGTCGCCGCCACAGCCGGAAACCCGAAGATGCGCTGGCAACGGCCACTGCGCTCACAGCGGAAACCATTGCGCGAAGCTTTGAGAGCTTCGTGTTGCCCACGATGAGCGGCAAGCCGATTGACTATATCGTCTCCGGCGGAGGCGCGCGTAACCGGACCTTGATGAAAATGCTCGCCGCAAAACTGGAACCCGTTGGGTTGCACGTTATCGACGACAGAACAATTCGGCCTGCCCGCCGCGGCAAAGGAGGCAGCTGCGTTCGCCCTGATGGCGTGGATGACCGGGCATCTCCTTCCGGGGAATGTGCCCTCGGCGACCGGTGCTATGCGACCCGTCATCCTGGGACAGTTCAGCTACGCGTAAGCTGCTCTGGATTGCCGCGCTTCGCGTTTCTTGAGACCGCCGAACCGAAACCGTGACGTCGCCGTTCCGCACCACCACGCGTCTCGGATAGCCGCACTCTGACATTCCCATTCACGACGACGCGGAGCTTAAGGTTTCCTTAAGAATACCGCCCAATTAAGTGCCTTGATTGGTTCCACATAGCCCTCGCTCCTTGCCTTCGCAAAAATGGCTTCATAGTTTGACACCAATTCTCAACCTTTTGCGTCGCTCACTCGTCTACCGAAACAGATAACGATTACAGCGCAGCGAGTCGACTGTGGATGCGCGGAGAGATCAATGAAGAGCAGGAATTGGAATCGATTTGCGGTCGCGGCGGGGCGGTTGTTTGTTCTCGTCGCTCTGGCAATCGCATGCAACAAGCTCAATGCGCAGGCCCCGGCGAGGTTCGTGGGTACGGTCACGGCCATCAACGGGAACACGATCACCGTGAAGTCCGATGCCGGCGACTCAAAAGATGTGGCAGTCCCCGCAACCGCAATCATCAAGCGGCTTGAACCGGGACAGAAGGACCTGAGCGCTGCGGCCACGATCCAGTTGACCGATCTTGCGGCAGGCGACCGCGTGCTTGTGAAACTCGACCCGAATAGCGCGACTCCGCAGGCGCTTCAGATCGTAGCGATGAAGAAGACCGACATCGCGCAACGGCAGCAAAAGGAGCAGGAAGAGTGGCAGCGCAACGGAACGGGCGGCCTGGTGAAGAGCGTTGATCCGGCTTCGAGCGTCGTATTGTTGACAACTGGCGCAGGGCCCACCGCCAAGACCGTCACGGTTCACATCGGCAAAGACGCGGTCCTCAAGCGCTACGCATCCACTTCGGTTCGCTTCGCAGATGCACAGCCCGCGCCGTTGGACGCGATTCATCCCGGTGACCAGTTTCAGGTGCTTGGTCAGAAGAACGCCGACGGAACAGAGATCACGGCCGCGCAGGTGGTTTCCGGCAGCTTCAGAAATGTTTCAGGATTGGTGACCGCGATCGATACAAGTGCTTCAACGTTGACGGTGAAGGATCTGGCGACGAAGAAGAGCGTCACGGTGCATATTACGCCGGATGCAGATATGCGCCGCCTGCCCGACATGATGGCGAAGATGATTGCGGCCCGGTTAAAGGGCGGAGCTGCGCCGGCCGGTGGCGCCACAATGGCGGCGCGGCCCCAGGGTGGAGGAGCGCAAAGCGCGAATGGACAAAACGGTGGAATGGGCGCAGGACAGGGCCGCCGTGCCGGTGGCGGCATGTCGCAAGCGCTTGATCGGGCACCCGCCGTGCAACTCGGCGATTTGAAGAAGGGCGAGGCAGTGATGCTGGTATCAACCGAAGGCACGGACAACGTTACAGCGATCAAGCTGCTGGCCGGCGTAGAGCCGCTGCTTGAGAGCCCTGACGCTTCCCGCAACCTGCTCGCCAACTGGAGCATGGGTTCGGGAGGCGGCGAAGAAGCCGGTTCACAATAGTTTGACTTGCAATCAGCAGGAATTGAGTGAGGAATACGTGTATTCAAGACATCATTGTTTTTTTCATGTCGTTCATTTTTTAGTTGCGTTGGCTTTTGGGTTGGCAAGCCTCGCTGCACGCGCGCAATCGGCGCCGGCGGCAACGGGAACCATTCACGGCCACATCGCCGACCAGACCGGCGCATTGATCCCCGGCGCCAAGGTTACTGTCACCACGACCGGCGGCAAGACGGTCGGCACCGCCACCGCTGACGCAAGTGGAGCCTACGAAATTACGGGCCTTGCGGCCGCCAGCTATATCGTGAATTCTGACTATTCCGGATTTGCGGCCTTCAAGTCGCAAGCCATCCCTCTCGCTGCGGGTCAAGTCAAACGCGTCGATATCGCGATGGCGATCGAGGTGGAGCAGCAGAGCATTGTTGTTACGGACGAGTCCACAACTGTAAACGTTGAGGCGGCGGGGAATGCGAATTCCATTGTGCTCAAGGACAAGGACCTCGATGCACTCTCCGATGATCCGGATGAGCTGTCGAACGAGTTGACCGCGCTTGCCGGGCCGTCGGCCGGGCCAAATGGCGGACAGATTTATATCGATGGCTTCAGCGGAGGGCAGTTGCCGCCGAAGTCGGCGATTCGCGAGATTCGCATCAACCAGAATCCATTCTCAGCGGAGTATGACAGGCTTGGCTACGGCCGCATTGAGATTTTGACGAAGCCGGGAACGGACAAGCTGCACGGACAGATTTTCGTTCAAGGAAACGACAAGCCATTCAATACGGGCAATCCCTTCACGAGCACGATTCCGGAATATTACAGCTACCAGTTCAACGCCACGTTGAATGGCTCTCTCTCGAAGAAGGCATCGTTTTTTGTGAGTGCGGAGCAGCGCAACACAGAAAATGTGAACGCGTGGAGAATCTTCAACGCAGTGCTCGATCAGGGAGCAGGGTTTGTCGATATTTCGAACTATGGCGTTAACCTGCTGAACCGCCGGATCCGCGACAACGCCTCAGCGCGATTTGATTTACAGCTTGGTGCCAGGAATACTCTCACGGCGCGTTATGGGTTCTGGTCGGAGTCAGAGCACGGCGATTTGAATAACCTCTCATTGCCCTCCGCATCTACTCACGAATCGAATACGGATCACACGGTGCAGTTGAGCGATTCGTTCATCCTCAGCGATCACGCGGTCAACGAGACTCGCTTCCAGTTTGAGCGGCAGAATGAGAATCATTATCCTGATTCGACGGATCGCACGATTTTTGTGCAAGGGGATTTTACCGGCGGCGGCTATAACGGACAGGTGAGCCGCGATCATGCCACGCGGCTGGAGTTCTGGAATATCACCACCATCAGCCACGGTGCGCATGCGATCAAATTTGGCACGCGCATGCGCGATACGCGCGACGCGAATCTCACCACTGCAAACTTCAATGGCTCATTCACCTTTGGGAATTACCAGCAGTACCAGGCGATGGCGAACGGGCTGCTGAACGGAGACTCGTTCGATCAACTGGTGAGCATGGGCAACGGGCCGATCTCGGCCGAATATACAGCGGGCAACGAATCGACGGTTGCCAACATGTTCGATGTAGCGCTGTTTGCGCAGGACGACTGGAAAGTCAATCCGCGACTATCGCTTTCAGGCGGTCTCCGTTGGGAAGCTCAGAATCACATTTCCGACCATAATGACTGGGCCCCGCGGGTTTCGATGGCCTATGCGCTCGACGGCGGAACGAAGAACAAAAAGACGAAAACCGTTCTGCGGGCTGGCTACGGGTTGTTCTACGATCGCTTGCAAACCAATAGCCTGTTGACGGTGAATCGATCGAACGTGCAGGAACAGATCGTTCTGAATAATCCCACGTGTTCCAGTTCGACGGGCTCAGGGTCATCCGCGACTTCGCTGAACCAGATTGATTTGACGTCCTGCTCGAGCACGTCGCAGGCCACGGCGTCGGTTCCCGTGAAGTATCAGATCGCTCCGAATTTTCATTCGCCTTACACCGGACAGGCGGGAATTGGCCTTGAGCGGCAGCTTACCGCGGGCTCAAACATGACGTTGACCTACCTGCATTCTTTTGGCGTACACCAGCTCGTCACGCGGAACGCCAACCAGGCGGTAGGCGGCACTCCGGAGAATGATTCCGGCGGGTATCTGTATGAATATTTCCCTGAGGCGGTGTTCAAGCAGAATCAGTTGATCGCAAGCGTGAACGCAAAGGTGACGAAGAACCTGAGCATGACGGGCTTCTATACGTTGGGCTTTGCCAACACCGATGGAGCGGGCGGCATGGTGTCGAACGCCTACAACCTGGATCAGGACTACGGCCCCGCGACCTTTGTATCGCGCAATATGCTGTTCGCAATGGGAAACTACAATGCACCGTGGGGAATCCGCTTCAGTCCTTTCATGTTGGCTCAGTCGGGCCGTCCGTACAACATCACGTTGCCGAGCGATCCACTGAACAATCTGTTTAATCAACGCCCCGGCATCGCAGCGGCGAACCTCTGTGCGACCGGTTCACCGCAATATGTGGCGACGAATTTTGGATGTTTCGATACCGCCCCGACGCCAGGCGAGCAACTGCTGCCCATCAACCGCGGCAAGGGCCCCGCGGCCGTGGCAGTCAATCTGCGCGTAAGCAAAGCGATCGGCATTGGTCCCAAGCTGGAATCGTCCAATAACGGCGCGGGACAAGGCGGACCTCCCGGCGGCGGGCCTCCGGACGGAGGCGGCGGTGGAGGTGGCGGCCGCCGTGGCGGACCTCCGGGCGGAGGCCTGGGCCCCGGTGGACTTGGCGGCGGAGGCGGCGGACGTGGCGGACCTGGCGGAATGTTTGGGCCCACGAACACGGGCCGCAAATACAATCTCAATTTCAGTGTGCAGGCACTCAACCTCTTCAACAATATTGACTACGGTCAACCTACAGGGACCGTCGTTCCTACGCTTGATCCCAATACCGGTCTCTACGGACCGGGAAGCCAGTTTGGCCACTCGACGAACCTGGCCGGACAAATGTTCAGCACCGGATCGGCGGCGCGGCGCGTGTTTGCGCAGGTTGTATTTTCGTTCTAGTGAACCGACGACAAAAAATCCAGAGGCCGGAGCGAGATGCTTCGGCCTTTGTAATTTGGCCGCATGACAAGCTGGAAGGCGTTGAACCCTAGAATCCGCCGATCAAGTTATCGTGCAGAGTTTCGGCTGCGGGCTGATCACATGCGGCGAGCAATCGCGAGTAGAGCCTCTCCCACTCGTCCACTTTTGCTTCGAGGTCAAAACAAGAACAGATTCTCTGGCGAGCGGCCTTAACCATGATCGCGCGTTCATCGAGCTTGGTTCGCATGATGCGGAGCATGGCTTGGGCAAGCCGATCGGGATCTCGGGGAGGGACGACGTCTCCGGCATCGCCCATCATCTCGCGCACGCCACCCACATCCGTTGCCACCACCGGTTTCTCCATTGCCATCGCTTCGCCGACAACGAGCGGCATGCCCTCCCATGCGGAACTCAACACAAACGCGTCAGCGCCGTCGAACACAGCGGGCATGTCGTCACGCAGACCGAGCCAATCAATATGCTCCATGAGCCTCTCGTCGATGGCCAGGTTCCGAACACGCTCTTCTTCCAGATTCCTTCCTTCCCCAGCCACCCACAGGCGCGTCTGAGGAATCGCTGCGCGCACCCGCGCAAAGGCTCGCAACAGATTTGGATAGTCTTTGGCGGCGGTGATGCGGCCGGCGGCGAGCCAGATGAAGTTGCTGCCTGCGTTGAGCTCTGCCCGTATCGCTTCTCTGCGACCGCCGTCTTTCGCGAAAAGCACGACATCGATTCCGTTCGTGAGAACGGAGCATTTGTTGCGCGCCACGGCTCCAGTTTCAATGCATCGAGTTGCGACGGCGCGACTGACTGCCGTGGTGTGGATCGCCAGGCCGTCCGTGATTCTGTAGGCGAAGGTGCGATGCCAGCCGCCTTCATAGATGTTGTGAATTGTGGAAAGAGTCCTCGGCGATGCGCCGAAGGCACGCAGCAGGCGCGCAGCCATGTTGGCAGGGAATGTGTGGCTGTGTACGAGGTCAGGTTGAAAGTCGAGTAGGGCGCGCCTGCCGCGGACGAGGCCACTCATGACACCCGTCAAGCTTTTGCTCATGTCGAGGTAAACCCCAGGAACATTGGCTGGCCAAACATGCTCTGCACGATGGCGCAGCACAATCAGCAGGACCTGGTGTCCTCGTGCTGCCATGCGTTCAGCCAGCGCAACGACTTGCCGTTCGGCGCCCCCAAAACCGAGCGAGGTAAGCATGTAGGCGATGCGCATGATCTCTTGCGTCCACTTTCAAATGAATCAAGAGATGATAGCGCGGCGCGATTACGAAACCGTGTGCGCAGGCTCACTGTGTGTGCCGACCCATCGTTTCAGCAGCGTATCCACTGCAAACAATCCCGGCCCGAGGATCAGGATCAGCAGCGCGGCAAACCAGTACGTGTACGGCGAAGCCCCGTAGAAGTCCTCCGGTTTTGAGAACATGTGGGAAAAATTCACGCGATCGTCCGGAACGCTCAAGTACGCCATCGTCATGTTGACGAAGAGGACGAGCGAAGTAAGACGGGACGCAATGCCGAACGTGAATAAGAATCCGCCGCAGAGTTCAATCAGGGCAACGGCCAGCGCGGTCATGTGCGGCGCCGGCAGATTCAGGCTTGTGAAGAAATCCGTGACCTTGTCGAGATGCGTCAGCTTGCCCCATCCATCCTGCATAAACTGGTAGCCCCAGTAGAGGCGAATCGCCAGCAGCAGCGGATCCTGCAGCCGGTTCAGGATCGAAGTAAAGCCGTTGTAAGTTTTGGATGCAGCGTTCACGATGTTGCTCATCATTCCCTTTCAGTCTCTCAGGGGCTATCAAGCCCAGACATCATCTGGATCTCCGTCGACACAGCGAAAGCGGCGCGAAAACAACTGGCCAAACCGCGAGCCTCCCGCTCACCCCAACGGCACTCCCTTGAAGACGGTAACCGGTGAGCCTTCGACAAGAAATGTGGCATCGGGCGCTTTCTCCAAGACCTTTGCAAACTCGGGACCAAAATACTTCTCCGCATTTCCGCTGAAGCATGCTTTCTCTGTGTCGCTCACATTCCATTGCGGGTGTTCGACCTGGTACTCAAGGGTGTCGCCCCCTTGTCGCGCGGCATATCCCCAATAGTGTTCGGTGATGAACTGGCTCAGCGAACCCTCCGGCGGCAGATTGCTGTCACCCGACGTCTCGGCCGAGATGATGCAGCCATCTGAACCCGATCCCCACGAGAACTCGGCAATCGTACCTCCGTTGCTTTTGTCGATGCGATGCGCCATGGTTACGCACGAGTAGCGCTCACCATACACGAACCGCGCGATCGCCGTTACCGCAACCTTGGGCACCAGTTCGCCGATGAAGACGACGCCTCTCCTCTTGGAGCGCCGTACATAAAATCGCAAATTCACCTCTTCGAAGGACTGGTGGAATGGAATTGCTTTGCCGAAGACGCGCGTCTTGTTGAATTCGAAACCGATGAGGCTGACATACGTCTTGCCGTCGAATTGATCCAGCTCGGTGCCTTCCGGAACGTACTCCTTCAGCAAAGCCGGATCAACGGCGTAGTTCAGCATCAGCAGGTTCTTCCATTCGGCTGTGAGGAAGGTGCGTTGCCGGGCCATCGTCATTCCACTTTTAAGACAATCTGAGCCCGCGATGCGTTACAGGGAATTTTACGCAGCAGCCATGCTCAGGAATGGAGCCCCTCAATATCAGGCGCGCATATCCAGCCAAGTTCTGACCAGCTCGTGAACCATTGCCGCACCAGTTGTGGCCGCTTCCCGCTGGGTACGCGTGAACTGGTTACGCCCTCCTCGATGGCTTGCGCGAGCGGCGCTCCGCCTCGGATGGCGGCGAGTGTCAGGAACTCATCGCGCCGAAGACGAAGATAGTAGACCGAAAAATCCACGCGGTGGGCCGCCAGCCACGTCGCCTTGCGCCGCAGGGCCGGCAGCTTCGCCGGAGCCTCTTCATCGTCCTCATGGCGGACGCCCGCTTCGCTCGTTTGGCGTTTTTCGTTCTTGTGAAGATTCAGCACCAGGTCGTCGACAGGAAAATCCAGCGCCACCAGCCGCAGATGCGGCTGCAAGGCGAGGGGCGAATCGCCGTCGAGCGTGGCGATTTGTTCCAGCGTAAGCGCCTCGCGTTCTGCGCCGTCAAACGCTTCCACGAATGCCCACTCAATCCGGGCAACGTCTTCGGCAAGACGTGCGCGCCTGCCGGCAAAGTGCGGATTCCTGGCCAGCCATTCCGCAAGATGCGAGCCGAGATTGCGCAGCGAAAACGAGCGGCTGGGATGCTCCGACAGATACGCGACCGACATCGCTTCGAAGGCACGGGCGCCGATAACGGACCGCAGCGCCGGAAAGTCCTCGGCCAGCGCACCGAGCACACGGTACCAATATTGCCGGTTGTAAATCTCGAGGCGTTCGAACGAACTCAGCTGGCTGTTCGGCGCAATGAAGGATGCGGCCACCTTGTCCATCGGGCGGCCATCTGACGATTCCCGTCGCATGTCCTCCTCGGGAGTCAGCGGCATCATGACAGCGCGCGCCATTTCGCGCTGCAGTTGGGCGAGGCTCATGGAGTGCGCATTCATCGAGCCGTCTCCACATGCGTCTCCCAGGTCTCGGAATCAAGACCAGGAGCAGCTACCGTGCTCTCCGCTTTTGCAAAGTCCTGCAGGTAACGATTCGCTTTCAAGGCCTCCGCGTGCACCTCGTCGAAGCTCGGAATGTGATCGTCCCATTCCAGCAGCGTCGGGGTAGGGCCGCAGCGCTCGATCGCCCGTGCATAGAGTTCCCACACCGGATCGATGACCGGATGGTCGTGGGTATCAAGAATGTATTTCTCGTATTTCGAATGGCCGGCAATGTGAATCTGCGCCACGCGATGCGCGGGTATGGCATTCACATACACCATGGGATCGAATTCGTGATTCACCGAAGAGACATAAATGTTGTTCACGTCGAGCAGAATGCCGCAGTCGGCGCGCTCCACCACTTCGTTCAGAAACTCCCACTCGGTCATCTGCGAAGCTGTGAACGCGGCGTAGGAGCTGACATTCTCAACGGCTACGGGAATTTCGAGGTAGTCCTGCACCATGCGGACGCGCTCGACCGTTCGCGCTACGGCTTCCCAGGTGTAGGGCAGCGGCAGCAGGTCGTGCGTATAGGTGCCGTCGACCGAGCCCCAGCAGAGATGATCGCTCAGCCATGGAGTCCCGGTGCGCCGCACCAGCGTCTTGAGCCGCCTGAGGTGTTCCGGATCGGGTTCGGTCACCGAGCCGAAATACATCGAAACGCCATGCTGCACGACGCGATAGCGCTCGAGTATCTGATCGAGCATGGCCAGCGGCCGGCCGCCATCGATCATGAAATTCTCTGAGATGATCTCAAACCAGTCGACTACGGGCTTGCGCGAAAAGATGTGCTGGTAATGCGGTATGCGCAAACCAATTCCGACGCCGTGGTTCTGAAATGCATTGAAACGATTACTGGCCATAAATATTCGTCAAGGGGAATAGCTGAACAAATGCCCAGCTTCTTTGAAGATTGACTGACCTCAATTCATTTGACGTTCTTTGAGGATTTTCGAATCCTACTACATTAAAACGATGCACGTGAAGAGATTCGAGGGCAACGCCACGATGGAACAGAAACGTTGACCTCGATTTCTCGCAATTTCTTATTGCAGCTTATTCAGCAACCAGTGAACGAAATAAAGTCACCAAGCGGCGTTGCCAAATGAGGGTTGAAAGGTTCGAAGGTGCGAGGCCTGGTGATGTCAAAGCCGGCCGATTGCGCGTGGGCCTTGTCGACGAAAGGAAGCAGCGCCGTTACTGCCTGGCTGATATTGGTCAGGCACAGCGTCCGTTCGTATCCGTTGTTGTTCGGCGGATCCACGTCCTCTGGAACTCCCTGCAGACCGGTGATCCTTTTGATCGGCCCGCCGTCCTGCGGCGCAATGTCGCCTGAGACAGCGCGAGCCAGCGTGCGATGATCGCTTTCAATTCCCATGATGCGGGCAGCCGTCACGCGCAGGTCGGCATTGCTGAAGTAGCGCACGCCCACGAGATAGGCAGCAATGAAAGCATCTTCAAGACTGACCAGCGTATTCAGCGTGACCTGTGCACTCGAGAACATGCCCTTCGGATAGTAGAAGGTTGTGAACGGAGAAGCCGTTCCTGTTGCCGATGTGGCCAGAAGATAGTGCGACATCTCTTCGTTGCGTGCTGCTTGAAAGTATCCCTGGTCGTCATCGGGAATGCGGGTAAACCATCCGGAATCGCTGACGATGCCGGTGTAGGTTGCAACCGCGAGAGCTTCGGCAATGGCCGCGGCTGAAAGAATATCCACGTCGCTGCTGGTTGCGTTTGCGCCCTTCAGACGATCATGGCCGGGATTTGGCTGATCGGCAAATGCGCGTACGGTTCCAGCAAGCGAGAACAGACCCAATGCGGTCGCGGTACCCGCAAGAGATGCATGCTCAAAAAAAGAGCGCCTCGATAGACTTGAGGAACGCGATTCAATGGGGCTCTCAATTTTGTTTTCAGAAACACTCATGTAGGTTCTCCTTCGCTAGGTTGGGTTTCGCGCAAGCCCATTTCCTACCAAGGAATCGCTTGAGACGATGCGGCGGAGATGCTCCGGCCTCTCCGCCGAATCGGCGATGGAGAACCGTTTAGACGAACTTCGGCATCTTCGAGCCATCGGTTGCGCAGCCGCCCTTGCCTTTGCAGCTGTTCTTCTGCTTGCAGCCGTTGTCGCTGCTCTTGCATCCGCCCTGCCCCTTACAGTCATTCTTGCCTTTACAGGAATGCTTGGGTGGCTTGTCGGCATTGGTATAGCGCAGTCCGGCCTTGGCAGCCTTGACCGTCGGATTGTTTGCATTCGCACTCGTGGTGGCCGCGTGAGCCGCGACGGTTCCACCCATCAGACCCGTGAGAGCAGCTGTGAGCAGCATTGCACTGAATTGGTTCTTCATGTGAGATAGACCTCGCTGGGGGGTTAAGGCGGGGAACCCGCCGGGTTGTCACAACACGGCATCTACCGGGAAGCACAAATGCCGCACAATCTGTTGCACGCACTCTAGGAGTGCAGGCATGCGCGAAAGGTTACAAGGAAAGGGGGCTTGCTGAAAATGAAAATCTTTGCCCCGGTTCCTTTGTCTTATGAACGGGCCACGGGGGACTTTGGATTGGCCTCAGGCACCTGCTCATTTAATCTGAGGCTGGCGGGCGTCAATGGCGCCCGATTCTTCCCACGAGACAGGGGCGTTCCATTTGCAAATCCAGAAGCAAAACCAGGATTCAGCAGGCGTCGATGCAGAGTCCCGTGGTTTTTTGGTCAGCCTCAGGCAAATTCGCACGATTGGCTGGACAAGCGCGATGCTCGCCCTTTTGCAAAGTTTGTGCACAGCAGTATTGACAATCAGCGGGATCCGCGTTGCCATCGGACTCTCCGCACTCGCCGCAGCCAGCGGGATCTATGCGCCTGCCGAGGGCTGGCACCAGGACGCCATTCGCATCCCCATGCTGATCGTGGCGACCGTCGGAGCCCTGGTGAATCTTGCGGTATTGGCGTGGATTCGCCACCTTCGCAATCGCCCGTCCGCCCAGTGGCGGCGCCGCGAACTAACGTCGAACGAAAAGCGATCTGAACGCCTGCAGGTTGCCCTGGCAATCATTACCCTGATTCTCGTCGGCCTCGAAACATGGACGCACCCCATGGTGCATCGCACGGGACCTCCGCCGCCCTGCAGAATCACTCGGAATTGCACTTGAATCTGAAACGCCTCAACCGCCTGGTGCTTCCAGTTCCCTGTCGATGCGCGCATGCAGCCGTTCGCTGAAACCGGCGGGCAATTCAAAGACGCGATCGTCCGCCACAAGGATGACCACATTGCGCGTGGAATCGAGCACGGCAGAACAAATCTCGCAGGTTTCAAGATGGCGATCGATGTCGGCGCGCAGGGACGCATCCACCTCACCGTCTATATACGCGGAGATGTGTTCCCAGACGTGTTTGCAGTCGATCCTCATACGCGTCCCCCAAACCAGCCCTTCCGTTTGGGGGCATACCCTTTCAATTGCGGAGCCAGGTGACGCTGCAACAGGGCGCGTGCCCGGTGCAAACGAACCTTTACCGACGCCTCGCTGATGCCCAGCACCGCTGCCGTCTGCCGAATATCCATTTCTTCGATGTCCCTGAGCAGCACGATGTTACGGTAAATCTCCGGCAATCCCTCGATGGCCTGCCGCAGAATCGCTCCCAGTTCTTTCTGCTCCAGAGCCTCGGCCGGAATCTCCTTCCAACTCGTCAGGATCGCCGGGGTGTAGTCGCCGCTCGATTCATCGGTTTCTGCGTCGAGGGAGTCCTCGCGGCGGCTGCCGATCTTGCGCAGCTTTCCCAGCCCTTCATTGCGGGCAATCGACAATACCCAGGTCCGGAACTGCGCATCGCCGCGGAACTTGTCCAGGTTCTGATAGACCTTGATTACCGTCTCCTGCGCCGCGTCTTCTGCGTCGGTTTCATTCTTGAGCAGCGACAGCAGCAGGAAGTAAATGGAGCGCTCGCAGGGTCGGATCAGGTCATGAAACAGGTGCTTTTCGCCGGCAAGAATCCGGCGGATGCACTCGGCTTCGAATTCCGGGTTTGGCAAGGTCATCCCTGGGCATTGTCCGACTGCCTGTGAGCATAATAGCGGCTGGCTGAGCCACTATAGCGTCTCAAGGCAGAGCAACGCCAACTCGCTAAATCGTTTAAATGGCAACGGCAAGTTTTTGCCATTCAGCAAGATTCTTATATAAAAATTACCAACCCGTATGTACAATCGCGTCGAGGATGTACTCAGAGGACACCCATGGCCGGAGATATTCAACTTACGTGCAGCGATTGTGGACAGGATTTTACGTTCACCGCCGCTGATCAGGCGTTCTTTCAGGAACGCGGTTATTCGACCCCCAAGCGCTGCAAGCCTTGCCGTCAGGCAAAGAAGAGCGAACAAGGTGGGGGAGGCTCCGGGTATCGTCCGGCTCCATCCCATGGAACACCTGTCATCTGCTCCGGCTGTGGCCAACCCACGACTGTTCCATTTGAACCACGCGGCGATCGCCCGGTGTTTTGCCGGGACTGCTACCAGGCTCGTAAAGGCAGCAGCAGCGGCGCCCGCTCGGGACGCTATTAGAGAGACACCGGCTCCGATGCCTCGATTGGAGTTTCGGAGCCGGCTCCCTCGGTCGTACGACAAGGCAAGTTGAGACACTGCAAACAGCAGAACCGGCTACGGCCTCGGTCGCTGTTTCTTGAAAACCGTTCTCGTGTCCGTTTTCCCCGCTTTAACATTCCTTTCACAATTTAATAACCGCGTCGATGTTCGCTTCAGTCGAACCGCTAATCGCGCATCATTGCCTGAATTTCGGGCAGACATTCCCCACCGCGACCGCTAACTCCGCAGCAGAATTCCGCCCGATTCGACACATTCCCCGATATCCTTCAACCAGGCATGCCCACTCAACTGACCTTTGTCCGGTTCGCCTGGAAGAACCTCTGGCGTAGGCGCCTGCGAACCCTGTTGACGCTGGCCGGCATTGGCATGGCCATGGGTGCGTTCGTCTGCCTTGTCGGTTTCTCCCGCGCCTTCGAACAGGCGTGGCGGCAGATGTACGCGAACAGCGGAACCGACATCGCAGTTGTTGCAGAGACTTTTCTCAACACCACGATTGACCAATCCGTGGGCGCAAGGCTGCAGACGTTGCCCGTCATTGCCGAAGCCGCGCCCATGACATTCAACTTCATGGCTCTCACTCCCGACGTGAACGCCATCGCCTATGGCTGGAAGGCCGACTCGTTTGAGTTCTCGGCGATCTCGATGATCGCAGGCAGCCGCTTCCGCGACGGACAACCCGAGATCCTCCTCGGAGACCTGCTCGCCGACAGCCTCAAAAAGCATGTCGGCGACTCGCTTGAAATTCAGGGCGCGAATTTCAACGTGGTCGGCGTGTTCCATGGCGGCTCGGCGCTCGAGGCAGGCGCTGTCATCATGCCGCTCGATCAGATGCAAAAACTGAGCAGCCTCGAAGGCAAGGTCACGGCGTTCCATGTCCGGCTCAAGCCCGCGCCGGCCGGCGAATCGCCGGAGCACTACATGACGCGCGCGCAGGGGCTGATTGAGTCGTCGCTTCCGGGAGTTCGCGCCGTCCCCGCCGCCGAACGCGCCAGCAACAATCAGCTCGTGCTGCTCGCGCATGCCACCGCCTGGGGCACCTCGTCGATCGCCTTGCTCATTGGCATTCTCGGTATCGCAAACACCATGGCCATGTCGGTCTTCGAACGTACGCGCGAGATCGGAGTCCTGCGCGCTCTCGGATGGAACAGCCGACGCGTTCTGCTGCTGATTCAACTTGAAGCTGCCGCGCTTGGCATCGCCGGGGGACTCCTGGGCATAGGATTCGGCTGGCTGGCGCTGCGCATACTCGCGCACTTGCCGCAGACCGCAAACATTGTTTCCGCTTCCTTTCCCCTCCCAATCCTGGCAGAAGCTCTCGCCATCGCGATTGCTGCCGGACTTCTTGCCGGCATTGTTCCGGCGTGGCGCGGCGCTCGACTGTCCCCGGTGGAGGCACTCCGTTATGAGTAGTCCGCAGCTCGAACTGCGCGCCGTAACCAAGCACTACGACGGCGGCCGCATCGAAGCGTTGCGCGGTGTAGACCTCGCCATCACAGCCGGAGAGTTTGTCACGATCAGCGGCCCCAGCGGAAGCGGCAAGTCCACAATTCTGCATCTGCTCGGAGGGCTCGACACCCCCACAACCGGCGAAGTGCTCTTCCAGAATTCTTCTCTCGGCTCCACCTCCGATACCGATCACTATCGCTCGCGCCAAGTCGGTTTCATCTTTCAGGCATTCCACCTGCTGCCGACTCTGAGCGCAATCGAGAACGTGCAAGTACCGATGCTCGCGGCGAAAGGTGCGGATCACCACGCTGAACGCGCCGAAGCCCTGCTGCGCGAAGTGGGCATGGAGAACCGGCTCGATCATCGGCCCAGTGAGCTTTCAGCAGGAGAACGCCAGCGCGTTGCAATCGCCCGGGCTCTCGCCAATGCTCCCAGCATTCTCCTCGCCGACGAGCCCACTGGCAATCTCGATACCGAAAACTCCGCGCGCATCATGAAAATCCTCACTAGGATCCAGCAGGACCGGGGTATGACGCTGATTGTCGTAACCCACGAGATCGACATCGCCGCCTCGGCGCCACGTCACATTCGCATTCGCGACGGCAGGATCGAAGCATGAGGATTCTCTGGGCTGCAGCTCTTGCCATCCTGTTGCCGGCTCTGGCCCACGGCGCAGATGCGCGGCTGGTGTTGGCCGCGTCCCGACAACGCATCGAATCCGCCGACTATCGCATCGCAGGGCACATCGTGCGCATCGACGCCCATGGCACACGCACCAACTTCTCCGTCAATGTCAAGGCGCACTGGTTTCCCGGTGTGCTGCGCGTCCTGCTCGACGTCACTTCGCCACCGCCCCAACGCTTTCGCGTGTTGATGGAGCTGCGATCCAACGGGCACGTCCAGATGAAGATCGCCCATCCGGGCGACAAGGAATTTGCCGATCTCCCCTTCGGCCAATGGGCGAGCGGACCTTTCGGCCCGGCGTTCAGTTACGAAGATCTACTCGATCCCCAGTTCTACTGGCCCGATCAATCAACGGAACCTGCAAAGTACGGCGCACGCGACTGTGATCTGCTCTCGAGCGCTCCCGGCGCGGACGATCGCACCCGCTATACCAAAGTGCGCACCTGGCTTGACCGCAAAATTTCCTTCCCCGTGCACGAGGAGAAAACCTTGAACGGTTCCGGCGCCGTCGAGGAGATCGACTTCATTGGTCTGCGGCATGTGGGCGGCGTCTGGTCCGCCAGCCAGATTGAAAGCAAACTTCGCGGACAAGAAGGATCAACCCTGTTTTTGCTCCAGTTCGGAACTCCACATGCGAACCTCAAAGCAACCGATTTCAGTGCGGAGGGTCTTCTGAAGTTTTAGCGTCGCTATGCACACACTTCTCCTGCTGTTCGGTTTCCTCACGGCGCTCCTCATTCTTGGCTGCGTATACCAACTCGTAGCCGCGCGACGCGATCGGCTTCGCTACGCGAGCCGCGGCCGATGGGTCGAAATCGGAGAACGGCAAAACCTTTTCGTGGTCGAAAAAGGGACTGGAAACACCACCGTGGTCTTCGAATCCGGAATCGCCGCCACTCATCTCAACTGGTGCGCGATCCAGAATGAAGTGTCCCGCTTCGCATGTGCGGTGGGATACGATCGCGGCGGCCTTGGTTGGAGCAGCCCTTCGCGCACAGAACGTACGCCCGCGAACGCCGCACGCGAGCTTCACCGGATGCTGGAAGGCGCGGGCATTCATCCGCCGTACGTGCTTGTCGGGCATTCCTTCGGCGGCATGGTCATGCGTCGATTCGCGCTTCTCTATCCCGACCAGGTTGCCGGAGTGGTGCTCGTCGATCCCATGCGCTGCTGCGAGTGGCCGCCGATCAATGCCATGCAGCAGGCCACGCTCAAGCGCGCAGTGCGATACCTCCGCTGCGCAGTTCCGGTTGCGCACGTCGGACTGGCTCGCCTTGCTGTCACCTCTGCCCTTTGCGGTTCGGGAGTCCTCGCGCGCCGCATGGCAAACGTTGCCGGGGATGGCGCACGCCATTTGCTGGGTCGTGTGACCGGCGAATTGGCGAAGATGCCAAGCGAAATCCGGCCATGCATCGCGGCACACTGGTCACGGCCCGACTTCTACAAAGGAATGCGATGCCATATCCAGGCCGTCCCTGAAACCGTGCGCGAAATGTGCAACGCAGATCCCATCGAGCGCATTCCCGTGCTCGTGCTGACGCCGGGTCTATCCACGCCCCTCAGCCTGGAAGAAATCAACAGCATCGGCAGCCATGTAAAGCAGGTGATCGCCACGGAGAGCGGCCACTGGATTCATCTCGACCAGCCCGACCTCGTCATTCAATCCATCTTCGAAATGGTGATGGCGCTCAATCCGCAAGCCGTGAGTTGAGCTGTGCGCGAGGCTACTTATCTCCCGCTGAAAACTTCGTCCACGGGCCGGCCTTCATGTCTTTGAGAATCGGCTTCAAGTAGTCAAACTCGTGATGCGCGGCAAAGAATGGCGCGGCCAGGAAATCCTCGCCGCACGGATGCCCCGCGCGCGCAATCAGCGAGAGACTCGCGGCGAGATCTGAGTCCGTCACCTTTCCCGTGACGGCACCATCGGGATAGTACGGCGGGTCGCCCCATTCCGGAACACCTTTAGGATCGACATCAATGTGTCCGCAGAGCGTGCGGGCATCCGCGCTCACCTTGCCGGTGAAGCTGTCGTCGTGGTTCGCGAGAAACTGCTCCGCGACATCGACATCGATCTGGCCTTTGCTGGCTGCAATCTTCTTCTCCCAGGTCGCATGCCGGGCATTCATCGACGAGGACATGTTCGACGAATCAAAACCATCCGTCTCCTGCTTGATCAATGCCGGGTCGCGCGGGAAATTCGAGCTGATGAAATAGCCGTCTTTTGAGCGCCATAGCGGGGTATTCTTCAACCCCAACTCGAGGTATGCAATCTCGCCCGTCTTGCGGTCGCCGACCAGCCAGTCATTGGCATAGCCGCCGTTGTTGCCCTCTTTGATGATGGACACATACTCATCAATCGAACTCGCATATTGCATTGCCTTGCGCGATCGCACAAACTCGGGCACGCCGTCGGGATTCCATCCAATAAACTGCGTAATTGTCGTCTCGGTGATGATGAGGCCCGCATCGTTCACGCCAAAGTCGTCCTGGCTCGTGATGACGCCCGGTTCACCATCCATCACCATGCGGTGTCCATGCTCGGGCTTGATGTCGAACATCACCGTCCACCGTTCGCCGTCGGCGTAGCTCGACCAGTTGTTGTGCGCGACAACAATCTTGCCACCCTTGGTGTAGCTGCCCGTCGCAATGAAGGCGGAGCAGTGCCCGTCCGGACGAATCACCGGTGCATTCATCGCGTGCTCGCTCTTGTTGAGCCACGGAACGTAATACGAAGGCAGCTCGATGCCGCCGTTGAGTGCGACGATGTCCCACACGTCGAGCTTCATGCCCTTCGATTGCGCGCCCTTCGCAATGCCTGTCAGCTCCTGCTGATATTCGCTGCCGATATGCGGCCAGAGCATCTTGCGGCTTGCGTCGCGATAGAAATTCCAGTCCCGCTTCGTGTCATGCTTCGACTCGACCTTCGACACGTTCACCAGGTCGGCGATCTCCGCAGCGAGTAGCTGCCCATGCTGAAAGCCAATCTCCTCCGGCGTGCCTTCAAGATGCACATACTTCCATCCGCCGCGATCGAAGCGATAACCCGCGCCGCTGCTTTCCACCGAAGAACTAGCGGGCGCGATGCGCTTGGCAAACGCGGGAACAGCCGACGTGAGCAGCATGCAGAGCAGACAGAGAAATGAGATGCGGGGAAGCAGACGTACCATGCGGGTTCTCCCGATGTCGAGATTGTGGATCGAGAATAGCAGTTTGGTCTGCGGGCAAGCGCCGTTGCCTGCCCGCACCATTCCTGATCAGCGCTTCTTGCCGGCCTTGGGCGCCGGCTTCTTCGCAACCGCTTTCGCCGGCTTGGGCGCTGCATGCGGCTTTGCTTTGGCAACCGGTGCAGCCTTCTTTGCCGGAACCGCTTTGTGCGCCGGCTTGGCGTGCGCCTTCACCTGTGCTGCCTTCACGGCCGCTTTTGCTGGAGCTTTTGCCGGCGCAGGAGCCGGCTTCTTGGCCGCTGGTGGAGGGGGTGGAGCCGTCTTGGCTTTTTCAGCCTTCGGCGGCTCGGGCTTCCCTTTCGCAACCGGAGCGGGCTTGGCCGACGCTGCAGGCTTTGCAGCAGCCGCACCTTTTTGACCGCCCGTTTTACCCTTCGCTTCTTCACCCTTGTGTGCCGCTTTGTCCGGCTTCGCAGGCGGAGCCTGTTTGCCGCGTCCTTTGCGCACAGGTTCTTCGTCTTCGTCGGCATCTTCGGTGTCGTCCGAATCCGCTTCTTCCTCGTCACCCAGTTCTTCGTCGAGCGCATCGCCCTTGATCATCGGCAGGCCGAGGTCGATCTCTTCCTCATCGCCGCCGCCAATATCGTCGAGGTCATCCTCTTCCGCTCCGTCTTCGGCCTCGTCGTCTTCGTCGAATGCCTTCTCCTTGATCTTCTCCACGTTGCGCTTCGCGCGCGTGCGCTTGATCGTGACCTGCGGAGGCGGAGCAGGCGGCGAATGCGGTTCGAGAAATGCCTTGATCTCCTCCGGCGTGTTCAACCCGCCATCGATCAACTGCAGGAAGATCTGGTGGAGAATATCTTTGTACGTCGCCAGATCGGGCGTAATCCGCATCTCCTGCATCTGCGCATAAGGAATCCGCTGCCGCGCTTCCGGCCACGTCTTGAGGAAGAGTTCGTACTTCGCCTTGACCGCGCTGTCCTTGCTGGTGAAGCCAAGCCAGAGCACGGCTTCCGGGTCGTAGGTCGTGAAAAGCTTGTAGCTCGCCGACGGAGTGGCATTCGCCTTGTTCAGCAGCACCTTCGCGAAACCGCTTGCCAGTGCATCCAGGCTGTTCCATTCCTCTACAAATCCCGGCCGCAGCAACTGCTTCTTCAGCGCAGCAACATCTTTCGACGCCATCTTCGCCGTCAGCAGCTGCATCTGCCCAGCCGACATGTCGGGGTGCACGCCCTGCATCTGTAACTGAACGCGCAGATCGTGCAACGCCGTCAGCTTTTCTTCGTCCGCCTTGGCCGGCGTCCACGTGGCGCACAGAATCTTCATCCAGCCTTCTGCGTCGAGCGCGCCCAGCACCTTCAGTCCTTCATCCTCGTGCCCGATCTGCTCCAGTTCCTGGCTGCGGTCGTGCGCGGAGAGTAGCTCGATGACGTTTTCTGCCTTCGCATTCTCATAGCGCTGCAGCGTCCGCGGATCGAGATCCCATCCCAGCCGCGCAATGTAGCGCGTTGCGCGAATCAGCAGCGCCGGCTCTTCCAGAAATCCGTAATTTGACACCAGCCGGAGGGTGCGCGCCTCGATGTCGGCGGCTCCGTTCAAAGGGTCCATGAGGAGGCCGAATGAGCCATCATTCAAAGAAATCGCCATGGCGTTGACCGTAAAATCGCGCCGGCGCAGGTCGTCCTGGATCGCACTGAAGTGATAAGCGGGTTTGCCTGGCTTGGGATACTCGCGCCGATGGGTGCTCACCACGTCCACCCGGACAGTTCCGGGAAAACAGAGGTAGAGTGAGCGGGTCGCCTCGTCCTCGCCCCAGGTCTTGCCGCCCAGCTTTTCGATGGCTTTTTTCAGCTTGAGCGCGTTGCCCTGGACCGCGACTTCAATGTCGCGAACGGCGTGGCCGCTGGTCAGGTCGCGGACCGCGTCCCCCGTCAGAAAGAGGAGGTTTCCGGCTTCCCGGCACACTTCGCGCAACTGCCGCAGAGCATTCTGCTGATCGGCTGAAAGCCGGTTCTCAAGAAGGTAAATGTAGTCGGGCATTCCGTTCCTGCTTCCACGTGCAAAACCCAAGGCAAGTCTCTGACGGCGTTATGCTTACGGCGACCACGGCAGAGGTTGCAAACCAGTACCTTATCACAATCTTCATCGATTGGCCAGCAGGAACAGCACCAGTTTTGCGACTTTTGAGGGCGCGAATGTGCACGCCCGTGCGACAATCCATGCCATGGGCTCCGCTCGTAAGCCGGTGATTGTGCGCAAGTTCTCGCGCGAGTGGTATGCCGGCTACGCAGGTGCCGTTTTCCCGCAGGACACCCCGGCGCTGGAGGTCCTCGACCTCTCGGGCAAAGTGCTTACCGTTGCCTGGGACGCGGTGAAGTGGGTCTGCTATGTACGTGATTTTTCCTCAAGTTCTGACGCGGCCAACCCGGAACGTCTGCTGCAGAAAAAGTTTACGGTCAGGCCCCGGGCGGCGGGGCTATGGCTGCGCATGACCCTGAACGATGGGGACGAGCTGGAGGGGATCGCCGCCAACGACCGTTCGCTGGTCTCAGGCGCCGGCCTCCTCCTGACGCCCCCTGACACGCGCTCGAACACGCAGCGGATTTATGTCCCCCGCCAGGCAATCCAGACCCTCGAAGTCGTGGGACTGATCGGCGCGACCGGCCGAAAGCGCAAACCGGAGCCCGGCGGCGCCGAAGGCCAGCCCGAGCTGTTCCCTGCCGAGCCAGACCAGGAGTAGCCCTGAGCCGGCTTTGGCTGCCGATAGCCACCCAGGTCTCAGGCTCGATACGGGCGAATCGCCTTGATTCACTCCAAAGGCGAGAAAGCTGGCCGTTCACAAGGAGTCCCGAAACTTCCCCTTGTAAGGAAAATTGGCATATAATGTAAGGAAGGTTGAGTCCATGCCATTGAGCCCTCACAATTCGTCCGCCACTGTTGAAGCCACGGTAACTTCCAAGGGGCAGGTAACACTACCAAAAGAGTTGCGGAATCATCTCGGAATCCAGAGAGGCAGTAAGATCCGCTTCAGCATCTCGGATCGTGTCCCCGTCACCGTCGAGCCAGTGCTCTATGAGTTGGAGGACTTGTGGGAGATGGCCGATCAAAGCACCAAGCCGCAGAGTCCCCTGAGCTTCAAAGAAATGAATGCTGCGAAATCTCGGAGGGAATGGTAATGCTGGCGGCCGATACCAACGTGTGGGCACGAGCTTATTTGAACGACGATGCCGCGCAGGCGTCAAAGGCGCGTTCGGCCCTGGCGAAGGCACGTTCAGAGGAAGGCGTATTTGTTCCCGTTCTTGTTCTTGCCGAGTTGTCATGGGTGCTTCGTAGCCGCTGGGAGAGAGAAAAGGTCCTGAAGACGATTGAGGGCCTGCTTCAGACCCGAGGTGTGTCTGTCGAGCATCCGGCCCTGGCGCGTCGGGCTTTGGAAGCCGCTCACAAAGGCCGAGTGGGGTTTGCGGATCACCTCATTGCGGAGGTCGCTTTCGAGTTTGGAGCCCGCGAAATCATCACCTTCGACAAAGACTTCGGCCGTAAGCCGCACGTTCGCCGCTTGAAGTAGTTGCAGTCATTGCGGCTCGAAACTTCCCAAATGGCCACGATCCACTAGCGACTGGTTTTTTTCTCAGAATCCCGCACTTCCAAACGCAAGATGATGTCATCGATGTAGGACACGCGGACAGGCAATCCCTCACGAATGGGACCACCGTGTGACGCGGAGTTGTTGAACCCGGCAGTGACTACGTAGTCGGAGTAGCAGAATCTGGCGGATTGGACTGAAAAGCATTCGTCTTGGTGCCCCTCGATTGGCATTGGGTGGAAGTTACTGACTGGTCCTTCCACCACCGAGTATGTGTGGGTTCGATAAGCCGATTTTGCCTCGAAGTATTCTGATCCGGTCATCCAAAACGCAAGCGAGGACCAGAGCAGCGCGAAACCGGCCATGAAGAACCCGAAAAAGCGTTTGCGAAGTGGCCAGCTCTTTCGTTTGCCGATCAAGATGAACACGATTCCGATGCCCAAAAAGGCGAAGCCAATTGAAGGGAACCACCACTGAAAGCCTTTCTGCGAAAGATCGAACACCACACGATATTGATCACCAGAGACCATTTATCCGCAGAGAAAAACGATACCATGCATTGCGCTTTGATCACGTTCCGGGTGAGTGACCGCCCACGCGGAAACAACGAAAGGCACACGGTCTGAGACAGCCACCAACTCCCAGACCCCTTCCCGCAAACAGCTCTTGGGATTGTTGAAGCGTCACCCTTCCACGCAATAGTTCCCTTCCAGCCGACTCCGTTACAATCTCCTCGATGAAACTTGGCGAGCTTGCAAGTCGGCTAGGCGCGGAACTGCGCGGCGATGCGGATCTGGAAATCACTGGCGTGAAAGGGATTGAGGATGCCGGATCCTCTGAAATCACTTTCGTCGCCAATCCCAAATACGCCGGACTTGCGCGCAAGACGAGCGCCGCAGCCGTCCTGGTCGAGCCGGAGTTTCCTGAGATTACTGCGGCGACCCTCCGCATCAAGAATCCTTACCACGCCTTCTCCCGTGCCCTCGCCCTCTTTTACCAGCCCCCTTCGTATCCGCCCGGCATTCATGCCACCGCCGACATCGACCCAACGGCCCAGATCGGCGATGGAGCGCATATCGGCGCCTACGTCGTCATCGGCCCGAACGTGAAGCTCGGATCCAATGCGACTTTGCTCCCCCACGTCGTGCTTTATCCGGGGGTGAAAGCGGGAAGCCATTTCTTCGCCCATGCGCATGCGGTCGTGCGCGAAGCCTGCGAACTGGGCGACAACGTCACGCTCGAAAACGGCGCGATCGTCGGCGCGGATGGCTTCGGGTTTTCGAAAAACGATCGCGGCCAGTGGGAAAAGATTCCGCAGTCGGGTCCGGTGCGCATTGGCGACCGCGTCGACATCCAGGCCAATGCCTGCGTGGATCGCGCCACCGTCGGCGCAACGGAGATCGGCGAAGGCAGCAAGATCGACAACCTCGTGCAGGTCGGCCACGGCTCGCGCATCGGCAACGATACGCTCGTGTGCGCGCAGACCGGTCTCGCCGGATCGTCAGTCATCGGCAACAACGTGATTCTTGCCGGGCAGACTGGTATCGCCGGGCATTGCAACGTGGGCGACGGGGTGATTTTGACCGCGCAGTCAGCCGTGAGCCACGATGTGCCGCCGGGCAAAATGATCTCCGGCTCCCCGGGATTCGACAATAGGATCTGGCTGCGTGCCGTAGCGGTCTTTCAGCGTCTCCCGGAATTGCTGAAGCGCCTGGACCGGCTTGAAAAGCGTGTGGCGGCATCGACCCCCGCAGACAGCGCATCGAGCCTGGGCGAGGAAAAGGGATGAACACTATTGCGCGGCTCCGGAAAAGAGTCGGCAGCGCATTATCGGCGTCTGCGCTACTGATCGTCGCTGCCGGCTGCCACTCCTACCACATCGAAGCTACCGTCGAAAATCGCACCGGCGCCACCATCACGCTGCTTGAAGTTGATTACCCCACCGCAAGCTTCGGCGCGGATACGCTCGCCGTGGATCAAGTCTTCCACCATCGGATTCAGACCCGCGACAGCGGTCCCATCAGCGTGCAATACACCGCCGGCCATGGCCGCCAGGTACTCGTGACCGGACCCACTCTCTACGAAAAGCAGGAAGGCAGCATCGAGATCGTACTGCTGCCCAACGGCAAAGCCGAATTTCATCCGGCTCTGAGCCCCCAGAACTAACGAACCACGCTTCGCTCCTCCTTGCAGACTCAAGCTCATTCATTCCCCGTCGACGAAGGCCGATAAGTCAAATGGGGATCAAATTGAGCCGGAACCTCAAGCTTCGCAATCGTACGAATGCTGCGCGCCTCCTGCGCCGATATGGTCCCGCCCTGCGCGTGGGGGGGTGCTTCGGAGCGATCTTCGCGGCAACCGTCACTGTCGGTCTGGAAGATAGCCGCAACCTTGTCTGGGTTGCCAACGGCCTCTTGCTTTCTTACCTGCTTCTCTCACCGAAGTGGCTGTGGAAGCGCTACTTCGTTGCGGGATTCGTGGCGATATTCTTGGGCGGGCTTGCGGTAAATCCCGGCCTTTGGCCCAAATGCCTCGCGCTCAGCGTTCTGAACATCACCGAAGTTGCGGTGGCCGCATTCCTGCTCCGCAGACGCTCAACGCAATTGCCTCACTTCACTGATCAGCGCTATCTCTTCCGGTTTGGTGCGTGCGCTGTTTTGGCGGCCCCGACTGCCGCCGGCATTGTGTTCGCGACAACATACTGGCTTTGGATGCGCGTGTCACCCTGGTACCCCCTGCTCTCGTGGATTACGACAGACGGACTGGGAACCGCCATCGTCGCTCCCGTGTGTGTTTCTCTTTTCTCATCGCACCTCAGGCAATCGGAACGCCGGAGAATCTACTGGTGTTTGCCCGCCGCCTTAATTCCGATCACCCTTGTCTCGTTCTGTCAGGAGCGGGTACCTGTCATTTTTCTTATCTACCCCACAGTAGGCCTGATTCTTTTTCGATTTGGTCTTGGATGGGCTTCGATCGGCACCCTGTATGTGGCTGCGGTGGGAAGCTGGTTCACCATCCACGGGGTGGGACCCTTCGCGCGAATAGGCTCCGCATTTTCAGTTGCGCCGACCGTCCTGCTACAGCTCTATATTGCGTCGGGGATGTTTCTTGTCCTCGCCGCCGCCTCGGTGCTGGATACGCTGCGCGCCACTCAGCGTCGCCTGCGCGAGATCGTGTCTCTTCACAATCTTGTCACCGAGAATTCGCGAGATGTGATCATCCTGGCCGACTTTGATGGAAACCGGAGTTACGTCTCCGCGTCCGCTTCAACCTGGGGTGGATGGCGGCGAGAAGAATTGCTCCGCATAAAAACACTCTCGCTTGTCCATCCAGAGGACCGCAGCAAAACCGAGGCGATGATCCGCAGTCTACGCGCGGGCGGAGACGGTGGCCTGCTGGAATGCCGCTTGAGAAACAAGGCCGGTGAGTTCCTCTGGGTCGAGGCAAATCTTCGCCTGGTGCGCGACCCCACCACCGGCGCACCAATCGGGATCCTCAACATGTCGCGGGATATCACTCGGCGCAAAACGGTAGAACTGGAATTGAAGAAGGCCAACGCCGCTCTCGAGGAGCTATCGCTAACCGACGCCCTGACGCATGTCGCCAACCGGCGCAGATACGACCAGTGCCTTTCAAACGAATGGCGGCGCGGTCTGCGTGAAAATCGGCCCCTGTCGCTGCTTCTCCTGGATGTGGACTGGTTCAAGTCCTACAACGACACGTACGGACATCCGCGCGGCGACAGTTGTCTAAAGCAGATTGCAGAAGCTGCACAGGACGTTGTGTTCCGGCCCAGCGACCTCGTGGCGCGCATCGGCGGCGAGGAGTTTGCTGTCATTCTTCCCAATACGCCGGCCGCCGGCGCGATCGAGGTCGCAGAGCAAATCTGCTCGGCAGTCCGGCACCGAAAGCTTCCCCATAACACCAATCCGCTCGGCTGCGTCACGATCTCAATCGGTTGCTCGACTATCGTACCGTCTCTTGGCGAGCGCCCCTCAACCCTGATGCAACTCGCCGATAAGGCTCTTTATGCGGCCAAGCACGCGGGGCGAAACCTGGTCTGCAGCGCCTCCCTCGAGGACCTGCATGAAGCGTCACGCAAGGTCAGCTGACAATAGACGTCAAAGCAAAACGGGAGCCGAGGCTCCCGTTTTCAAAACTGCTTTTCCGTGCCGATCCGTGAGGATCAGTGCACCATGCTCTGGAACAGCGATGACTTCAGCAGGCTGTTGAAGTCGTTGTCTGAAGTGGCAAAATGGATGTTCAGCTGTCCGGCGCTCGAGCTGATATCCGTCGCCGCCAGCGCCGCCTTTTCCGTCTCATCTCCGCTCATCTTCTTGTAGACGATGGCTGCCGAGAGCAGCGATGAAACCGTGGCCGCCGCAAAGGAGTCGCCCGTAGCGATGGTCAGATCGAACTTTACGCCGTGTTGAAAATTCATGCCGTACCACGACGAATCAAGGCGCTTGCGCACCGATTCGAAGTCCGCCACCGATCCCGCTTCTCCCAGCACCGCCTTCATCATCGTTTGCGTTCCGGCTTTGTCGAGCACGCTCCACAAGGGCGCCGAATCGACCGACTGCATTGCTTCCATCATCGACCCATTGGTCAGCATTCCCGGCGCATATCCATCGCGTACGTCAAGCGCAGCCCTCACAGCCTCCATGCTTCCGAAGACCATGGTTGAGGGATCGAAGAAGCACAGAACCATGCCGGTGTGCGCCAGCGGATAAACGCGATTGGTGCGAACCAGCTTGCCCAGCACCTTCTGCTTGCGGAAGTTGGCAATCACGCCCTGCATGTCGAACTGCCCTTGCGCGATGCCCACCGTCTCGAGGGTGTCACTGGATGTGCTGGTGCGAAACAGTGCAAACGCCAGTTCATCCACATCGTGATTGTCATTCAGCCCAGACTTGCGGAGGGCCTCGTCAAACTGTTTCAGTTCCGGAGGCATGACGCGGTCGCGCAGTTCCATCGCCGTGTTGGAATTCTGCATGGCGCGGTAGTCGATCACCACCAGTTGCTGTACGTCGTGCGGAATAGCCGCGCGGGCATCGCCGGAAAGCTGCGCGGCCTGCGCTGCAACTGTCATGGTCGCTAAGAACGCGGGGACCGAAATCTTGGCAAAGAACTTGAGCACTCTCATCCTCCGGGAAGCCACACGGCTCCCGTCTTCTACGCTGCGGCAGCAGGAAAACTGCATCGCCCTGCCTCCCCATTTTACCTCTGTACAGTTTTTAGACGTTGACCAGTTTGGTATCGGTACTGTTACCTTCGCCCGGCCAGGATAGCGGCGATTCAAGGCGCCGTTCCAGGATCTTGGTTTCGTCATCGAATTCATTTAACTGACGCATCCACTCGCTTTCCCGCTCGCAGGCAGCTTCGGGGATCAGTCCGACGACCTCTCCCTCGACCGGCGCCGTCTTGTGCTTCAAGGCCAGTCTTGAAACCGTGCTGTAGACCTGCGATACCGGAGTCGCTTGAAAATCCGTGATGTTCAGGGCCAGCTGAGCGCGCCCATGTGCCAGCACCCCGAGAGCCTTCACGCCATGCAAGCCGCCAA
The DNA here is from genome assembly GCA_963770365.1 of uncultured Acidobacteriaceae bacterium. GTDB lineage: Bacteria > Acidobacteriota > Terriglobia > Terriglobales > Acidobacteriaceae > Telmatobacter. The sequence continues at coordinate 318,086 of CAVYPN010000001.1, forward strand.
AGGCACTTCGCACTTCGCGCGCGATTGCCCTTGCCACCGCTACGTCGGAGGAATCGAAGTAGACGTTGTACGCCACGAGGAATCTCCGTGCTCCCACCGCGCATGCTCCGGCCGTCGGATGCAGTCCCGGCCCGCCAAGATCCGGACGCCGCGCAGCCTCTTTGCGCACCGCATCGCGCAGCCCTTCAAATTGACCGCGACGCACATCGTCGAGATTGGCGCGATCCGGACGCGATGCGGCGGATTCATAGAAGTACACCGGAAGCGCCGAACCGCCGCCAGATTTCAAGGCCCGCCTGCCGCGCCAGCATGACGCACTGCTCCAGCTTGATTCCGGAGACGGGAACAAACGGAATCACATCCGCTGCCCCGATGCGAGGATGCAAGCCCTCCTGGCTGGTGAGATCGATCAGGTCGACTGCTTTTCCCACTCCACGCACGGCAGACTCGAGCACCGCTGCGGGCGCGCCGGCAATGGTCACGACCGAACGGTTGTGGTCCGGGTCCATCGACCAGTCCAGCAGGCGCACCCCTTCCACCCGCATCGCTGCGACAATGGCTTCCACACGCCGGGCGTCCCTGCCTTCAGAGAAGTTCGGAACGCACTCAACAACTGCCTCTTTCATCTTTGTCTTTCAACCTGCGTGCGAACTCCGTGGCTTGATTGACGCACTGCTGCCCTTCACTTCCAGAATGTGTATCCCACCTGCACCTGGATGCTGGCGTTTACGCCCGGATTGCGGTCCCCGAGCGACGCCGACGAAATATGAACCGCGTTCACGCCCAGATCAATGGATCGCCTGGGACGCGTAAAGTAGTGGACTCCGATTCCACCCTGCGGCGAAAAATTCCATACCGACGTCCCGCCCGGCGCTCCATGCGGCACCAGCACTTCCGGCGGAAATTTGTGCGTGGTGTAAATCAGTCCGCCTGCCCCCTGAAACCAGGGCTGCACCCGCTTCGAATGCGTAAGAAAATTCCAGCGGAAGATCACCGGCGTGATGCTCGCCCCTGTGTAGGTTCCGCCCCCTATCGGTTCCACGTACGTGACACCTTGAAAGACGAATGTTTGATTATGAGGAGCGGGCGTGTAGACCTGCCAGAAAGGCATGACATTCACCGCCAATTGAAACTGCCCGCTTAGGATGCCGGCATGAATCGGCGGCGTCAGTACCTTGCCCGCTTCAACGCCCACCGAGAAAAAATGGTAATTGGAGCGATCGCCGCCAACGCCGTTGCCGAGATTCACAAAGGGCGCATACTCCCAGCTTCGCTCCTTGCGAACCTGGGCCACTGGTGAGTTGTCTTCAGCTCCGGTGGCTTGCGCCGACGCCACTGCCGTTCCAATAACCAGGCATGTCAACACAAAAAACTTCGCAGTTGGGGTCAACGTTCTTCCCTTTTTTTCGGTATCTGAAATTCTGTATTCCATGAAAAAGGCCGCCATCTTCAGGCGGCCTTCGGATTGCCAGCCTGCCCGCCCTTATCCAGCCATCTGCGCCATTTGCTCGGCGTCCATATCGAAGTTCGAGTAAACATTCTGCGTGTCGTCGAAGTCTTCCAGCACCTCAAGCAATCGAAGCATCTGGTTCGCCGCCGGCCCTTCCAGTTTCGTGTACGTCGATGCCAGCATCGTTACTTCGCTCGAAGCCAGGGGGATGTTCGCAGCCTTCACGGCATTCAACACGCCCTCGAAGCCATGCGGATCGGTCACGATCTCCCACACTTCGCCTTCGTCGCGCAAGTCTTCACCGCCGTGCTCCAGCACGATATCCATCAGCTGTTCTTCGGTGGCGTTTGCCTTTTCGATGTCGATCACGCCCTTCTTCGAGAACATGTGCAGAACTGAACCTGTCGAGCCAAGATTGCCGCCATTTTTTGAGAAGGCGTGGCGAATTTCGCTGACGGTACGGTTGCGATTGTCGGTCAGCGTTTCCACCACGATTGCCACGCCGCCTGGCCCGTAGCCCTCGAACGTGATCTCTTCGTAGCTCACGCCTTCGAGCTCGCCGGTACCGCGCTGGATGGCCCGCTTAATGTTGTCCTGCGGCATGTTCTCTGCCTTGGCCGCGGCAACGGCCGTGCGAAGCCGGGCGTTGCTGTCAGGGTTGCCGCCGCCCTTGGCAGCCATGGCTATTTCCCTTAGCAGACGGGTGAAGATCTTGCCGCGCTTGGCATCCAGCGCGCCCTTTTTGTGCTTGATTGTGGCCCATTTCGAATGGCCGGACATGGAAACCTCAATAAACGTGAAAATGCGGGTGCGGCAGGCGCACCCGCCCATGTGAGTATACCACCGGGAAGGTACAGCGAAAACCGGGCCCGGACGCCGTTATCAGGTCATTCCACAGCCATTAGGCCCTTCCGCTCCGCCACCGCTTACAATTTCTTGAGAGCCGCATTCGAAGAAAGAAAACGCTCGCGTTGACCCTTCCCAACGTCCGTCTCAGGAGACTGCTTGAAGCGCCTTCTTTCCGCCCTCATTCCTGTCCTCGCGGCCGCAACCGGTTTCGCACACGCGCAGGGCAACTACGAGATTCAGGTCTACGGCTCGGAAACTCAGCCCCCCCACAGCACCATGGTTGAGTTGCATTCAAACTTCACCGCCGTCGGCCAGAAGCGCTTCATCGATGGCGTCGATCCCACCAACCACGCTGAGCACGAGACCATCGAAATCACGCAGGGGCTGACGGACTGGTCAGAAATCGGCTTCTACTTTTTTACCAGCGAGCAGAGCGGCACCGGCGTGCAATGGGTCGGCGACCACATCCGCCCCCGCGTGCGTGTGCCTGAGACATGGCACTGGCCCGTCGGCGTCAGTCTTTCCATGGAAGCCGGATACCAGCGCGCCTTCTTCGATCGCAACACGTGGACGTGGGAGATCCGCCCGATCATCGACAAGCAACAGGGACGCTTCTATTGGGCCGTCAACCCCGCACTCGAACGCACCTGGCATGGTCCCGACGTGAATCTCGGCGTCGACTTTGCGCCCGCGGTCAAAGTGAGCTGGGACTTTACCAAGGTCATCGCCGGTGGACTGGAATACTACGCCGACTACGGCAGCCTGACTGACATCGCCAGCCTCCACGACCAGCAGCAGCAGATCTTCCCTGCCATTGATCTAAATGTCTCGCCCAAGTGGGAGATCAACTTTGGTGTCGGCATCGGACCGACCGCGGCAACCGACCACTGGATTGTCAAAGGCATCCTCGGCCGCAGATTCGACTGGGGTCACCACGACCGAGGTCCGATTGGAAACCGTTAGCCGACTGCGCCGGGCCAGTGGGGCATTAAAGCAGCATCTCTAGAACCCGCCGCCGCTATCATCGAAACTCCCGCCACCATCGTCGAAGCTGCCGGCGTCGTCGGAGCCAGATCCGTCGTCCATATTCTGATCGTCATACGCTGCCGGATCGTCCAGGCTCGAAGCATCAGCAAAGGCGCTCGTGTCTTGATCTCCTGCCGGGCTCGCATTCTGATCGAATCCGCGCAGGTTGTCGTTCGGATCGTTATTGCGCGGGTCGTAGCCGGTGCTGCCATCCTGCAGATGATGTTCACCATGCTCGCCGCCGCGCCCGGGTTCGTCGTAGTAGTTGTTGTTGATGATGGTCTCTTCAACGGGACGCTCGCCCATGCCAAAGCCGCCCATCCCATAACCCGGGCCACCAAAGCCTCCGTGTCCGAATCCGTGAAGGATCGACTCCACGCCCTCAAACGCCAATGCTCCCGCCGCAACGCCTGCCGCCGTCTGCATGGCGCCGCGCAGAAAACTCGGCTGCCCGCCCACAGGCACATACTGCGCTTGCGGATACTGCGGCTGGCCGTACGGGGGATAAGGCTGCGCCTGCGGAGCCGCATATTGCGGCACCGGCTGATAGGCCGGAGCGGGAGCCTGCTGCTGTTGAGGAACTTGATCGTGCTCGCCAAGCAGCCGTCCTAGAAAGCTCGTGGTGTGCGCAGGCTGTGGCCTCTGTTGCTGCTGAACCTGCTGTTGCAGCTGCCCGATCTGCGCCTTGGCCTGGTCAAGCGCAATGTTCTGCACCAGCACGGTCTGCGCCAGCATGTAAAGCGCGTCGGGATTCGGGCCGAGCTTCTGATTGATCAGCGCTTCGGCGTCGGGATCCATTTCCTGAAGTTGCGTCTGGTTGACCCGCTCGATGAGCGAGTTAAGAAGTTGTTCTTCCTGGGGAGTCAACGGTGTAACCTCCGGCGGCCGGCAACTGCGGGGTCGGGCCGCCCTCGCTATTGAGACGCGATCCCGCCGGCAAAGTTGCTCCGCCTCGAAGATTCAGTACGCTGCCGGATCGTCGGATGGTTCCGGCACGCCTCCATCTACAGCCGATACCTGCATTTGCGCGCCTTGCCGCCATACTTGCGGATCCCGCAGTCTTCCGGGACATCCACAATCTCAACCAATTCCGCTCCCGCGATCTCCAGGCTCCGCCGCGAAGCCGTATTTTCCGGATCACAGGTCATCCACATCGGATCGATGCCCAGACTGCGCGCCACGGGCAGCAGCAACTTCACCGAACGCGCCGCATAATGATGGCCGCGAAACGCCGGATGAACGCCGAATCCGATGTGTCCTGCGTACCGGTCCAGATGCGGCGTCGAGCCCACGCGAAGATTCACTGTGCCCAACTCTTCAGCGCGGTCGATGCTCATCATGCGGAAGAAATACGTCGGCACCTGGTGATACGCATGCACCGAGTAGTCGGCCAGACGCAACTCGAGGTCGCCGTGCCGCAACTCCAGCGACCGTACGACCTCGAGGTCTTCGTTCATATTTGCCCAAGGGTTTTTAGTATCCCACGTCCGAAACTCTCCCATCATGACAGTGTCATTCTGAGTGAACGGGGCCCCAAACTTAGTTCAGTTTGGGGGTGGTGAAGGAAGAATCTCCTGAACGAAGTGAAGGATCTGCTCTTCGTTTCCGCTACCAAAAGAACCGCAGACTCACCGCACTAGCTCTGTCCCACCAGTTCGAAAGCGCGAATCTCTTCCTTGCGAACCGTGAGTTGCTCAACCAGGTCGGTGCGCACCTCGTACCCGCGTCCCGGCGCATCGGAGACGAGAATCTCGCCCTCCGACGTAACCGTGACCTCGGGCTCGATGATGTCCTCGTGCCAGTACCGCGCCGAGGCCGACACATCGCCCGGCAGCCGGAAATTCTCCAGCGTCGACAGCGCAATGTTGTGCGCGCGACCCACACCCGACTCCAGCATCCCGCCGCACCACACCGGAATCCCGCGCTCCTGCGCCGCGTTATGCACTGCGATGGCCTCGGAGAATCCGCCCACGCGGCCCAGCTTGATGTTGATGATCTTGCACGACTCCATTTCGATGGCAGCCAGCGCATCGCGCCGGTTGCGAATCGACTCGTCGAGACAGATCGGCGTATTCATCCGCTTCTGCAGCATCGAGTGATAGTAGAAGTCGTCATGCCAGAGCGGTTGCTCCACCATCAGCAGGTCGAAGGCATCGAAGGTGGCGACATGGTCGGCATCGCGCAGCTTGTAGGCGGAGTTGGCATCGCAGCTCAGCATGATGTCGGGCCACTGGTTGCGCACTTTTTCAAACACCTCGACATCCCAGCCCGGCTTGCACTTCAGCTTGATCCGCTGGTATCCCGCCGCAATTTCGCGATCGATGATGTCCAGCAAGCTCCGGAATCGATTTCTGAATCCCCAGCGACACACCGCAGTTGATCCTGTCGCGCACGCCGCCAATCAATTGCGACAGCGACACGCCCTCACGCTGTGCTTCGAGATCCCAGATTGCATTTTCAAGCGCAGCCTTGGCCATGGGATTGCCGCGCACGATGTTGAAAATCTTCGGACAATCTCCTCCATGATCTACCGTGGCGCTGGCGAGCATGGGCCCCAGCTCGTTCACGATCACCTGCCATGCCGTGTCCGTCGACTCGCCGGAAAAATGCGGCCGCTCGCCCGCCGTGCACTCGCCCCATCCCACCAGTCCTTCTGACCGTATCTCGGCCAGCAGAATCCTGCGGTTGCGGGTTACGCCAAAACTTGTCTCAAAGGGTCGCACCAGGGGCAGGTGCAGCTCGCGGAGCACGATTCCGTCGATTCTCATAAATTGTTGCTTCCTTCGGATGACTGCTCAAGAAGATGTTGGTAGTTCCCTATACCGGCTCTGAAAACCCTTTCAGACTTTCGCCGGTTCAGCCCAATGGCCCAGTTCGAAGACTCCGTTCCCTTCCGCGTCCCGGTCAAACGAGACGACGGCTAATCCTTTTGAAAAGGCTTCTTGAAACTTCTGGCGATTCTGCAACTGGACAGCAAGTGCTTTTTCCCGGCCGCCGGAGGAAGCCTTCCACTGGTAGATGGCGGCTGGGACCAGGATGCGTTCTTCAATTTCATATACGACCGGGGGCCCGCCTTCCAGCACGCCGTTAACCCGGTCGGAGTCGAGATACCACTCCGCAACGAGACGGTCGGTTGGAAGTCCACCTTGGAGTCGAGAAGAGGATACACCATAAAAATTCACGAAATAGCTACGCACGATCGCGCCAAGCTTATGTATGTTGAGATGCGCGTTCTTGATCTCCAGTGGATCGAACGTCCACTCCATGCGCCGGATGCCGCGTGAAAGCGCTTCACGTCGTTGCTCCAGCTTGAGTTGCGCTCCAAGCCCGCGGTCGCGGTAGCGGTCGCGTACAGCCAGCATATGCGAGTGCAGATAGGGCTGTGGATTTCCGTCTGTGGAATTCTTCCCTGTCTTCACTCCCGGCAAAGACATGGCGAAACCAACCATCGACTCCGGCGTTCCATTGGGCGCTGCGCCGGGCAGTTCTGTGTCGAACGCTCCGATGACCTGCCCGCCAATTTTTTGTCCGACAAGGAACGCCTTGCGCGGAATGATGTCGCTATCGTCGTACCCCCACGTCTCGATCTGCATCTGGACGCAGGCCTCCAGCTCATCGTGCCCCGAACACGCGCGGATCAGGATCAAGATCCCACCTCCGGCAGAGACGCCTCGGCCGCCAGCTTGCGCTTCGCTTCCACCCAAAGCGCCTCCAATTCCTCCGGCTTCAAATCTTCAAGTGGTTTCTCGGAATCCATTTCCATTTGCTTGAACCGCTGCCTGAAACGCAGATTGCAGCCGCGCAGCGCCATCTCCGCATCCACGCCCAGGTGCCGCCCAAGATTGACGACCGTAAAAAGCAGATCGCCAAGTTCGGCTTCGACTGCGGCTTTGATTCCGGGATCATCCGACTTTTCCGAAGCCGCCGCTTCAGCCTCCAGTTCCGCAGTTTCCTCCGCCAGCTTCGGCAACAGATCGCGCCAGTGCGGCCAATCGAATCCGGACTTCGCAGCCTTCGCACCGATCTTCGCGGCCTCAGCCAGCGCGGGCATCGCGCGCTGCACGGAGTCGAGTCTCGAAGTGGAACTCGAAGAGGCTGCTGCATGCAATGCCTCCGCAGTCTTGATCTCTTCCCAGTTGCGAAGCACCTTGGCCGACGACCCCTCGACCGCTGAATCCACCACAGCCTCGTTCCCCGCAGCGCGCGAAGCCTCCTCGCCAAAGACATGCGGATGACGTCGAACCAGCTTGCGGTTCAGGTGATCGAGCACGTCGGCCATCGTGAAGTGGCCTTCGTTGGCTGCCATCTCCGCATAGAACAGCACCTGCAGCAGCAGGTCGCCCAGTTCCTCTGCCAAGATGCGGAAAGTCGCGCCGCTCGATCGCGTCGAAGACCTCGTAGGCCTCCTCCAGCGTGTATTTGCGAATGGTGTCGAAAGATTGCTCGCGGTCCCACGGGCATCCGCCCGGCGCGCGCAGCCGCGCCATAATGGCAACCGACTGCTGAAACAGGGCCGCCGCCCGCTCCGGATCGGTCTGCATAATCTCCGCGGGTGCGTCTGAATTTGGACTGGCAGGCGGGGCGTCCATGTGGTTTCATTCTAACCGTCGGTCGCGCGGCGCCGTCTCATCATCAGGAGTTCGGTCTCCCCGGCAGTTCGCTTCCCTTCTTCGCTTCGCAATTGGGCTCGATGGAGGTTCTTCATGCTTCGCAAACTACTTGCCTTTCTGCTCCTTTCTTCCGCATTCAGCTTTGCGCAGACGCCAGCGATTCCGGACACGCCCGCAGGCCATGCATTGGCCGCGTGGCTCGATGCCTTCAACAGCGGTGACCGCGGGAAGATCGAGGCCTACATCAAGAAGTACGATCCGTCGGAGAATGCCGACGGGATGATCGGCTTTCACAATCAGACGGGTGGCTTCAATTTGCTCACGGTCGACAGCAGCGAGCCACTTGTCATCAAGTTCCACGTCCGTGAGAAAAACGGCACTACGGTTGCCCTGGGCTCTCTCAACATCAAGGACGCGGCCGCCGGCACCGTAGAAAATCTTGGACTGCGCGCCATCCCGCCCGGCGCCAAGGAGGAGGACATTACGCTCGATGCGGCGCGGCGCAAGAGCGTGATTGATGGAGCGATTGCGCAGCTGAAAGAGAACTACATCTATTCCGAAGGCGCTCAGAAGATGGCCGACGCGGTGCTCGCGCATCAGAAAGCGGGAGACTACGACAAGATCACCGACGGCAGCACCTTCGCAACAAAGTTGACGGATGACATGCGTGCCGTGAGCCACGACAGGCACCTGCACGTGAATTATGCACCGTTCAAAATTCCACCGGAGCACGACACCGGTCCATCGCCCGAAGACGAAGCGAGCTTCCGTAAAGAGCTGGAGCACCAGAACTGCGGTTGGCACAAAGTGGAAATTCTGCCGGGCAATATCGGCTACGTAAAGTTCGACGAGTTTGCACCGCCCGAATGGTGCGGACCGACCGTGGTCGCCGCCATGGGCTTTCTTGCGCATACCGATGCCATCATCTTTGATCTGCGCGAAAACGGCGGCGGCGATCCGAAGATGGTGGACATGGTGGTGTCGTATCTCTTCGACAAACCAACCCACATCAACGACCTCTACTACCGCCATGGCGACAAGACAACGCAATACTGGACGCTGCCCTACGTGCCGGGAACGCGGATGGCGAAGCAGCCGGTCTATGTGCTGACGTCAAAACGCACGTTTTCCGGAGGCGAGGAATTCTGCTACGACCTGAAGACGCAGAAGCGCGCGACGCTGGTTGGCGAAGCGACGGGCGGCGGTGCGCACCCCGTGTCGGGGCACCGCATTGACGACCACTTCCAGATAGGTGTGCCGGAAGGCCGGCCCATCAACCCGGTCACGCAGAAAGACTGGGAAGGGACTGGCGTGGAGCCGGATGTTGCGGTAAAGGCCGACGAAGCTTTGACGACCGCCGAAAAGCTTGCCGGCGACAAGCTCCGTGAAGCGCGGGAGAAGGAAGACAAAAAAGGCCAGTAGACCTATCTGAAATCGTTGTTCGCTCTGCCACGGCTCATTCGATGTCAATCCCGTTTTTTTGAAATCATTGCCAAACCGCTGAATCTTAAACGAATTCTCTTGACCTCAATTTGCAGGTAATTTCCGCCATTTCGCGCATACTCACAATAGATGCCAACCATCCACGCCAATCCGCCGTGCCGCTCGCACTTCATCCTCACACCGGTCATCACCTGCGGACAGCACCCCCCCACCCCCCCTCGAAATTTGCGGTTTTCCACAAAAAGTTTGCAGGTTTTTCCGTTCCGAATCGACGACCAATCCGGTCCGAGATTCGGGACGCTCAAGGTTTGCGAACCAGTGGCGCACCTGCGATCGTGAGATGGATGCGATAGATACTGCTGCTCGCGGTGATGTACAACGTCTTGCGGTCAGGACCGCCCCACGCAACATTCGCTGACTTCTCGGGCATGACGATGGTGCCCAGCGGCTTCCCTTCCGGTGAGAAGATCCAGACCCCTCCCGGCCCCGTGCTGTAGACGTTTCCCTTCTCATCCACCTTCATGCCATCAGGAGCACCGGGCCGCGTATCGGATGTCGCATCGTAGAAGAGCTTTGCATCCGTGAGAGAACCGTCCGGCTGCACCCGATAGCGCATCCAGATCTTCTTCGGTTCTGAATTATTGACATACAGGTACTTCTCATCCGGCGAAAACGCAATTCCATTCGGTCGCGGCAAATCTGTAACCAGCAACTGAAGCTCGGATCGAGCACGCTCGCCGGCTTTCTGATCCAACGCGTGCGGAATCCGATATACCCCGTTCACCTTCAGCTCTTTCTCCGGGTCATCGTCCTTCTGCGAACGCAGTCCATACGGCGGATCGGTGAAATAGAGCGAACCATCAGACCGGTAGACAAGATCGTTCGGGCTATTCAGCTTCTTGCCCTGGTAGTTATCGGCGAGGATGCTGACCGAGCTGTCGGCGCGTAGCGATTCCAACCTGTACACATCGCGCTGAGCATGGCCGGCAACCGTAAGCCTTCCGCCAGTGTCCAGCGTCATTCCATTTGACCCCGACTCAGGACCTCCGTATGGCGCCGAGCCCTTGTATCCGCTCGGCGTGAGGAACATCGCGACGCCGGAGTCGGGCGTCCACCTGCGGATCGTGTTGCTGGGGATCTCCGCGAAATAGAGCGTGCCATCCACCCACACCGGTCCTTCCGTCCACTTGAATCCCGAGGCGACCTCCTCCAGCTTTGCATCAGCCGGAACAATCTGATCGATAGCAGGATCCAGCCGATCAAGCTTTAGAACGCTGACGCCCGTGAGACTCACCTTCCCAGGCTTATCCGACTCCATCCGCGCGTGACATCCCGCCGTCACTCCACCGACGGCAACCATGACTGTTGCAAGGACAATCAGTTTCGTCCGATTCACTCGATCCTTCCTTCCGACAACGCTGTCCATTCTGAATGCCCGATGGGATGAACGGCAAGAACTTCTGCAACGTCTTACGCATGCACCGTGTGGCCGTATACTCAACCTTCCCGGTGATTCATCAATGATCCGCATTCTCGGCACGATATTGGCTGCGCTGCTGGGGCTGGCCTTCGGCAGCTTCCTCAACGTGTGCCTCAGCCGCTGGCCCAAGGGCGAAAGCGTAGTCAAGCCGCGCTCCCACTGCCGCAACTGCGGCCGCACCCTCGCCTGGTGGGAGAACATCCCCCTTCTGAGTTGGCTCGCCCTTCGCGGTCGCTGCCGCACCTGCAGAGCAAAAATCAGCTGGCGTTATCCGCTGGTCGAGTTGGCAATCGGAGTCTTGTCGGCCGTCACAATATGGCAAATCTTCCCTGCAATGCTTTCACCCGACTTGTCACTGACCGAAGGACCTTTGATCTTTCTGTACGCAAGCGGGGCCGATGTTGCCATCGGGAGATTCATCCTCTATTGGCTGCTCGTCGCACTTGCCGTTGTGGACGCTGAGAATCTCTGGCTTCCAAACTGGTTGACGATCCCAGGAATTATTCTCGGAATTCTCTTCACTAGTTCGCATTTCGTATTGGGGGAGTGGCTTGCAGAAGGGCCATACATTTCGATCCTGGGAACACTCTCCAATAGTCTGATAGGTTCTGCAGTCGCAATCGTCGCTGCCGGGGGATTGATCCTCCTCATCCGCTGGACTTACTGGCTCATTCGAAAGCGCGAAGGCATCGGCCTCGGCGATGCCAAGCTGATGGCGATGCTCGGCGCGTGGCTCGGTCTCTCCGGCGCGCTTTTATCATTCGCCATCGGCGTCCTGCTCGGCGCAGTTTTCGCCCTCGTCGTCCTCGCGGTTCCCGCCGCACGACGCGAATCCGACACCTGGCTTCTCTCCAAGATGCCCCTCGGCACCTTCCTATGCGTCGGCGGAATCATCAGCGCGCTCTGGGGCCAGCCGCTCATCGCCGCTTACTTACGCCTCGTAGGACTGCGCTAAGTAAATCCAGCAGGCGTGTCATTCCGACCGACCAACGGGAGTGGAGGAACCTGCAGTTGCTGTTCGGGACCGCGGATTCAATGTATCGGGATCGGAGTCGAACGATGCAATCAGAAAAGCAACTGCCGGTTCCTCCACTCCCCTTCACTTTGTTCAGGATCGGTCGGAATGACAGCGCTTTTGAAGGGTGCGCGGCTGGTCGATTACCGTGGCTGTTGGTTCACCGACACCGCCGGCGCATGCGCAAGCTCCGGTTCCTTCAGCCACTTCTTCGCTTCCTTCGCATGCTTGCTGTCCGGGTCGTACTCCATCACCTGCTGGTAGTTCACCTTGGCATTCGCATAGTCGCCCAGATTGCGCTGCGCCTCCGCCATTCCCCAGTACACATCCGGATTCTCCGGATCGGTGATGACCGCAGACTGGAACCGCGACAGTGCGGCCCTCCAGTTCTTCCGGCTTAGCTCAAACTCGCCAACATCTTCGTCGTCTTTCGCCGTTACCTGGTGGACCACCGGCTCGTCGCTCTTCTTTCCGTGCTTGCCCGGCTTCGGCTCGTCGGGAATGTTCACATCGTTGGCTCCCGTCAGGCTCGAGCTGAATCCGTCGCCGGAGCCCGACGCGCCCGGCGGCGGATCGTCGGGACTGTGCACCGGATCCGTATCGTCGTGCAGCAGGCTCGTTGTTCCCGCGCTCTCGCCGGTCCCCGGCACAGGCTGCGGTGGTGCGGTCTCTTCGCTCGTCGGTACCACCGGCACATTGTTCGTATCGTCAGGAAACGGATTCGACGAGGCAGGCGGCTTCTGCGCAGGTTGCTGTTGCGATGGACTCGCGGGCGGATTCGGCTTCTGTGCGGGCGGTGTCGACTGCGCGTACAGAACCGTTGCCGCCATCAAGCCGCATCCAAACCCCAGCGCAATGTGAAATCTCAAATTCATTTCAGTTCTTTTCGCATCCCGACGTTCATTCTCATCACATCAATGTTACGATGCGGTGCATACAGCACTTCAACTCACCCCAGGAAAAACCCGCATTCCCCATGGCCCTCATCATCCGCTCCTCAGCTATCCATGCCGCCGGCTGCTATAGCACCACCGCGGTTCGCAAAGGCACGCGCGTTGCCGAGTACACCGGGCCGCGCCTCAGTAAAGACGAAGCCGACGCGTCCAACGAAGACTCGCCCATTACCTACCTGTTTGGACTCGGCGACGGCTCCATCGTCATCGACGGTCATTGCATGGCCATGTTCATCAACCACAGTTGCAACCCGAATTGTGAGACCGAGGAAATCCGGGGCCGCGTGTGGATCACGGCCATCCGCAAAATTGAGCCCGGAGAAGAGATTACGTACGACTACTGCCTCTACGACGGGGGTGAAGACGAGGCCATCTGCAACTGCGGCGCCAAACGTTGCCGTGGCACCATGTACTCTCCCCAGGAGATCCGCCGCCGCAAAGCCGCAGCCCGAAAAGCCGAAAAGAAAAAGCCGGCAAAACGCCGCTCCCGCGCCACCGAGATTCCGATTCCCCGCCGACCGCAGGTCGTGGAAGAAGAAGATGCAGCCTGAAGGAGCCTCCAAACGCGTCTGAATTTTCGATTGCAACGCGTTCTCCCGCCCTGCTAGCATCCGCCAACCATGTCAACCACCCAAGTTGTGCGCCCAGGCAAGTCCGCGCCTTCCAGGGGCTTTCGCGGATTTACTGAAAGATACTTCTACTTCTGCATGTCGCTGCTGATCGCCGTGACGGTTGTCTACGGATTCAGCCAGACCGTCGGACAGAATCTCTTCAATCCCGCACCGCCGCGGCCCGTTCTGCTCTTTCTTCACGGAGCCGTGTTTTCGGGCTGGGTGGTCTTCTTTATCTTCCAGTCGGCGCTCGTGCGGACGCATCATGTGTCCTGGCACCGCCGCACAGGTTGGTTTGGCGCGGGCCTGGGGGCGCTGATTCCCGTTCTCGGTGTTGTCATATCCGTCGTCATGGCACGGTTCGACGTCTTCCAGCTGCACCAGCCCCGAGACCAGCGGGCTCCTTTCACGTTGATTCCCTTGTTCGACATGGTCTGCTTCACAAGCACGTTCTGGCTCGCGGTCCTCTGGCGCAAACGATCCGAATATCACCGCCGGCTCGTTTTCATAGCCTCGTGCTCGCTTACTGCCGCGGCTTTCTTCCGCTTTCCTGAGGCGCTTCACTCGCATATCTATTTCTATGCGGGAGTTGACGCTCTTATCTTCCTCGGCGTCATCCGCGACCTGGTTGTGAACCGTCGTGTTCATGCCGTGTACTTGTGGGCCCTGCCGGCCTTCGCTCTCGGCCAATACCTCGTGATGCACACGATATCGACCGGCGCGCAGTGGTGGCTGAAGATCGCCGACGCCATCGTCGGGTAAGGATTCCGGCAAAATCCTCGCAGAAGCACCGTCCAGAGTGGCAGCTCAGCCTGGGGCACGCCTTGATCGGCCAACCGGATTGAACCACCGCTCACGCCTTTCAGGTAAATTGAGACCAGCAGGCTTGGCCGGCTTCCGCATTGCCGGTCTTCTCTGCCCTCCGGCATTGCCGTTCTCATCCGGCAGCCACCAACATGACGCAAGAGCCAGACCAACCGCCCCTCACCGATGTGCAACTCGACGTATTGCGTCGCTTTGCGCTCTTCGAGGTCAGCCGGGACGACATGCTGCAAGCACTCGCCGGAGCCTTCGATATCAACTTCGATCCCAGGGAAGAAACCTCCAAGGGCATCACCCAGCGCCGTTCCGCCAATAACCGATTCCCTATTCCCGAACCCGGCATCGTCATCACCCGCGAACATATTTCGAATGCCCTTGAGCACAAGCGCTTCGGCCTCGTCTCGGAGCGCGACCTGGTCTACTGGGCAACAATTCTCCTCCTCAACGATGCCTACGTCTTCGATCCCGGCGACGAAGACCTGATCGCCGAATGGCTCAACGACATCAGCTTCAACCTCGACGCAAACTAAGCCCTTTCCCACATTCTGGACGCTGCTCGGGCGACATTTTCCACCTCCGCCGACGCGCACCCCGGAACGATACAATCCCATCTGGAGCCCGCATCAAAAATCAACGGGCCCGGGAGTCTTCGATCGCATGGGTTATCAGGTTCTGGCTCGCAAGTATCGGCCACAAAAATTTGCCGACGTCGCCGGCCAGGATCACGTTACCCGCACCCTGCTGAACGCGCTCACCCAGAACCGCATCGCGCACGGCTACATCTTCTCCGGCCATCGCGGCATCGGCAAAACCACCATTGCCCGCATCCTGGCCCAGGCGCTCAACTGTCGCACCGAGATCGGCTCAGCGCAGAGACCCACGCCGGAGCCCTGCGGTATCTGCGACTCCTGCGTCGAAATCCGCCAGGGCAATGCCGTCGATGTGATCGAGATCGACGCCGCCACCAATCGCGGCATCGACGAGATTCGCGAACTGCGCGACGCAGCCCGCTACGCGCCCGCACGCGACCGCTACAAGATTTACATCCTCGACGAAGCCCACCAGATCACCGAGGCCGCCTTCAACGCACTGCTGAAGACGCTCGAGGAGCCGCCGTCGCACGTCATCTTCATGATGGCGACAACGGAACCGGAAAATATTCCGCAAACCATCCGGTCGCGCTGCCAGCACTTCAGCTTTCACGCCGTCAAGTTCGACGACATCCTCGCGCAGCTCAAGATGATCGCCGGACAGGAGAATGTCGAAGCCGAAGAAGCCGCGCTCGCCCTGCTGGCCGAGGCCGGTGACGGATCGATGCGCGATGCGCTCAGCATCATGGACCAGGCAATTGCCTCCGCGCCGGTCGACTCGAGCAATCGCCCCGTTCTTTCGACAGAGCAAATCCGCGAACTGATGGGATCCGTTCCCAACACCATTTTCGAGCATTTGCTTGAGTCGGTCGCTGCGGGCGAGAGCGCACCGGTCATGATGCAGTTGAACGACCTGCTCAACGCCGGACACAGCGCGCAGTCGCTGGCGCGGCAGATCGTTCGCTACCTGCGCAATACCCTGATGGCCAAGCTCGGCGGCGAGCAGACCGAGTTGTTGCAGATTTCCTCCGATGAGCGCGCCCGCGCCGCGCGGACCGCCTTGCTCTTCGGCGAAGAAGAAATCACGCGCAACCTCCAGATCATGCTGCGCACCTTCGACGATCTCAATTACCGGCAGGAGCAGCGTTTCCACCTTGAACTCGGCCTGATGAAACTCGTGCACGCGCAGCGGCTGCTTCCCCTCGAAGAATTGCTCAGCAGCGTGGCGAGCGGCAAACCCGTCCGCAGCGGTACTTCGTCCGCACCGCGCACATCCTCCTCAACCCAAGCGAGCTCGTCGCCTCCTGCGAGTTCGTCGTCTTCAGGAAGTTCGTTCAAGTCTCATTCTTCACCGGCTTCCGCTGCTCCTCCGCCGCCCCGCTCGCCCTTCGGCCCCGGCCCGGTGATGCAGTCCGCGCCCATCGCGGAAAGCCACGCCGTAAGCGGCTCTGTTGCGCTCGCGGCGCCTCGCGCGGAGGCAGCGCATGCTGGAGCCGTCATCCCATTCCCCACTGCTCAGCCTCGGCCCGTCGACTTTGAACCACTCGAACCGGAAAGCGATCCCGCCGAATTGCCTGTTCCTCAATCAACGATCCCGCCGCCGGCGCTCCCGAACGCGCCATCAGCCCGGCCCGAGGGACTTACTCCCGAATCGGTCCAACAAGCCATCGTTGCGGGTCTTGCCCAGAACGGGCACGCGTCCGCATCACAGTTGCTTTCCACTGCGCGTTTCACGCTTGAAGCCACCAGCCTGCGCGTCGAAGTTCCGGGAATCGGCAAGAAGATGCTGGCCCTCACCGTCAATCCCGGCGCCGAAAAAATTATCAAGCAGGAGTTGCAGCGCATGGGCGCACCGGCGCGCTTCATGGTGATTCCCGGCGAGGGCGTTGCTGCCACATCTCCGGTCGCCGCGCCGGTCGTCGGCAGCATCCAGCAGGCCGCGCTCGAACATCCCATGGTGCAGCGCGCCAAGGAAATCTTTAATGCCGAAGTGCGCAGCGTGATCGATCTGCGCACGAAATAGAACCGAGGAGGCCGCAATGGTAAACCCGCTCAAGATCGCCGAAATGCTCTCCCAGGCAAACAAAATGCAGGAGGAGATGCAGCGCAAGCTGGCGGAAACGGTGGTCGAGGGATCAACCGGCGGCGGAGCCGTCACGGTCACCATGAACGGCAAAAAAGAGCTTCTCAAAATCAAGATCGATCCTTCGGCGGTCGCCAGCTTCAGCGGTTCCAGCCCCGATGTGGAAATGCTTGAGGCCTTGATCGTGGGCGCCGTAAACGATGCGGGCCGTAAGGCCGACGAGGCCATGCAATCCAGTGTTAAGGGTGCGCTTGGCGGACTCAATCTCAACATTCCCGGCCTCGGTTAAACTCGATTTCTTCCCTGCTTGTGCTGAGTTTCTATTCGACGGTTGTAAACGACCAGGAGGTCATCATGTCCGGCGAAATCAATCGCAGAAGCTTTCTTCATCTGGGTGCAGCGGCAGGCGCCGCGGCTCTCGCACCGCGTTGGATGCTTGGGCAAGCTGCGCCCCCGGCCGATCGTCTCGGGCAAATGCGCGCAGCGGGAGCGTCCACCGCGATCAAGACCACCAAACTCTACGACAACCTGTGGCTGCTGCAAGGCGCCGGCGGCAACATGGCGATCCAGAGCGGCAAAGACGGCAACATCCTCATCGATTCCAGTTTCACCACGGCCGTTCCCCATATCCGCGAGGCCATCGCCGCGGTCAGCACCGAGGCGCCGCACGCGCTCGTCAATACCCACTGGCATGTCGACCACGTTGACGGCAATGAGGGCATGCACGCCGCCGGATTCCACGTGATTGCCCACGAGAAGACGAAAGTGCGCATGTCGCAACCCGCGGAGATGAAGTTGATGCACCTCTCGCTGCCCGCGTATCCCGATAGCGCCCTTCCCGCGACCACCTTCGCAACTTCGATGCACCACAATCACAACGGCGACAGCATCGACCTGGTCCACTACGACCCCGCGCATACCGACACGGATATTTACATCCACTTTCACAATGCCGACGTGCTGCACTGCGGCGACATCTTCTTCAACAAGACATACCCCTTCATCGATGAAGGCACCGGCGGTTCGATCGGTGGCACGATTGCGGCGGCGCAGAAATCGCTGGCGCTGGCCGGTGATAAGACCAAGATCATCCCCGGGCATGGCCCGCTGGGAGACAAGACCGATTTGAAGAAATACGTCGACATGCTTTCGGTGGTGCGCGACAAGGTTGCGGCGCTGAAGCAAGGAGGCGCCAGCGAACAGGAAGTGATTGGCAAAAAGCCCACGGCCGACCTTGACGCGGATTGGGCGCATGGTTTTGCGCCCGACATGTTCGTGGGAATTGTCTACCGTACCGTCTAGGAGGAGCTGCTGTGGCACGTTATGCCGAGCCCATGGCCCGGCTCATCGACGAATTGAAGAAGCTCCCCGGGGTGGGAACCAAGACTGCCCAGCGCTTCGCCTTTTACATTCTCCGCTCCAGCGACGACGACGCCTCTGCGCTGGCCGACGCCGTGCGCGGACTCAAGGCCAGCCTGCGGCTCTGCTCTGTCTGCAATAACATTACAGACGTCGATCCCTGCGCCTACTGTGCAAGTCCCACGCGCAACCAGCGGCTCATCTGTGTGGTCGAGGAGCCCACCAATATCGACGCGATTGAGCGGTCGCGCTATGGCGGCGTCTACCATGTGCTGCACGGAACGTTGTCGCCGCTCCATGGCGTCGGCCCCGATCAGTTGCGCGGGCGAGGTCTCGTCCAGCGGGTCGAGCGCGGCGAAGTGGATGAGGTGATCCTCGCCACCAGCCCCACGCTTGAAGGCGAAGCCACGGCGAGTTGGCTGGCCAGTGCTCTGCGCGAATTCAAGGTGCGCATCACGCGGATCGCAATGGGCGTTCCCGCCGGCAGCGACATCGAATATGCCGACGAAGTCACCATGGCGCATGCCATCGAAGGCCGCCACGAGATGAAACCCTGATGCTTTGTGGTTAGCTGCGTAGCCGGGTCAACAGGTCCTGCGGGTGCACGGGCTTGGCCAGGATCTCAAACTCATAGCCCTGGGCGCGCGCCTTTTCCAGCAGGTCGGCCGTTGCGGCCTGGCCTGAGAACAGCAGAATCTTGATCTTCGGCAGCAGTGCGCGAATCTGGATCGCCGCATCAATGCCGTTCAAATCGGCCATGATGACATCGGCGATCAACATATCCGGCTCGTAGCTTGTGGCCGTTTCCAGCGCGGTTTCTCCGGAATAAACGGCCCTCGCCTGAAAACCGCTCTGATTAAGAATCATTGCCAGCGTATCCGCAATGACGCGCTCGTCATCTACCACTAGAACCTTGGGCTTAACGTGATTATCGGGCATACACTCCTGAACGCCAAACGGGATGGCGCAAAAGCCTATCAGTCGAACGCGCCGCACAGCAAAGCCGAAACGCACCGCTTACGGCACGATCAGCCTCGGTAAATACCTGTACCTTGTTAGGATAACATCCCCTGAAAGGAACAAAGAGCAAGCATCGGGTCCCGGCTCTTCAGTTTTCGGATGCTTCCTGCCTTGCGCAAGATGGATGCAATTTCGCCAAATTTTGCTCTTACCTCCTGGACGTTTCGCGTGGGGGAGCAGTTTTGGATTCGACCCGATGTTTTTATTGGAAAGCTCTGTCTGCTGGTGGTCTGCCACAGTTCCCTGAAGTGCGTTACTCTAATCCCGCGGATCCTTCCCCGGCCGCTTGAAATTCATCGATAAGCAACGCAACCCTCATAAGCTGTTGAAACGCCAGTCCCCCGCCGAAGTACCCGGCGAATCTTGAGGCGAAGAGGCACGCATGCAGCCAGCAGGCTTCCAGAACGAGGCTCTGAACCCTGCCCCCGACGCGGCGAATCGCCCCAATGGCGAATCCATCCCTCGCGCCGCCGAGGCGATCATTCGCGCCGAAAAGATCGAGAAGTACTACGCGCAGCCCAGCCAGAATCGCATCCAGGTGATTTCGCCCACCGACCTGACCATTGTCCCCGGAGAAATCGTCGCCCTGCTCGGCCCCTCCGGCTCGGGCAAATCCACCATGCTCCGCATGCTTTCCGGCCTGTCGCGCCCTTCGGGCGGGCAGGTCTACTGGCACGAAAAACCAATCGCCGAAACCGAAATCAACGTATCGATCGTCTTCCAGAGCTTTGCCCTCTTCCCCTGGCTCACCGTGCTTCAGAATGTCGAGGCACCTCTCCAGGCACGCGGCGTGGACACCGAAGAACGCCGTTCCCGCAGCATGCGCATGCTCGATACCGTCGGTCTCGATGGTTTTGAATCCGCCTATCCCAAGGAGCTCTCCGGCGGCATGAAGCAGCGCGTCGGCTTTGCCCGTGCACTCGTGGTCGAGCCGGAGGTCCTCTTCATGGACGAGCCCTTCAGCGCCCTCGACGTCCTCACCGCCGAAAACCTGCGCAGTGAACTGCTCGAGCTGTGGGCGAAGAAAGACCATGCCCACGCGCTGCGTCTTCATCGTGACGCACAACATCGAAGAGGCAGTCCTGCTCGCCGATCGCATCATCGTTCTCGGCCGCAATCCCGGGCACATCCGCACCGATTTTCGCGTGCAGATTGCGCAGCCGCGCGACCGCAAATCCGAGCCCTTCACGCAACTCGTCGACTACATCTACAAAGTGCTCACGCGGCCCGACGTCGCTCCCACCGAAGCGCCCGAGCATCAGCATCCTGGCCCGCGCATCCGCGACCAGCGACAGATGAAGTACCAGATGCTGCCCCACGCACGACCCGGCGGCGTAGCTGGATTGCTCGAACTCCTGCTCGACAAGGGCGGGCGCGACGACATCTACCGCCTCGCCGACGACCTTGCCTTCGAAATCGACGATCTGCTGCCCATCGTCGACGCCGCGCAGCTGCTTGGCTTCCTCAAGGTGGAGGAAGGCGACGCCTCCATCACCGAGACCGGCACCGAATTCGCCAATTCCGAAATCCTCAGGCAAAAAGAACTCTTCCGCGATGCAGCCCTTGCCAATGTGCTATTGCTGCGCCAGATTCGCCGCGCCCTCGAGGCGAAAAGCGACCACACCGTACCAGATGAATTCTTCCTCGACATGCTCGACGAACAGTTCAGCGAAGAGGAATCGCACCGTCAGATTGAAACCGCCGTCAACTGGGGCCGCTATGGCGAACTCTTCGATTTCGACGCTGCACGCCGCCGCTTCGTGATGCCCGACGCCATTGAAGAAGCAGCTACCCCGGGCGAGAAAACCGAGTGAGCGTCCAGAACACATTTGGCCGCTCGCTGGTCGCGGTCCGTAGTTGGCCCTTCTTCACTGACGTGATCGTGGGGGCCTGCGGACTAGCCGTTTTCTTCGCTGTGGTGCGCATTGGAAGCTACTGGTTTGGCCAGCCCGTGCCGGCCGTCACTATTTCGCACTCGGTGAGCGCCCTTCCGCTTTACGCCTTCTACTCCATCGTGCGCATCGGCATTGCTTATGTGCTGAGCCTCGTGTTTGCCGTGGGCTACGGCTACCTGGCCGCCTACAATCCGCGCATCGAGGCGTGGATGATCGCCGTGCTCGACATCCTGCAATCGATCCCGGTCTTGAGCTTTCTGCCCGGCGTGATGCTCGCCATGATGGCGCTTGTGCCAAGCCGCCAGCTCGGCATCGAGATGGGATCCATCCTGCTTATCTTCACCGGGCAGGTGTGGAACATGGCCTTCAGCTTTTACTCCTCACTTAAAAGCATTCCCCGCGAGATGCGCGAGGCAGCCAGCATCTATCGCTTCTCGGCATGGCAGCGGTTCTGGCAGCTCGAAATGCCCTTTGCCGCCATCGGCCTTATCTGGAATTCGATCGTCTCGGTGGCTGGCGGATGGTTCTTCCTGATCGCCTGCGAGATGTTCCCGCTCGGCAACCGCTTCTTCCGCCTGCCGGGCCTGGGCAGCTATTTGCAGACCGCCGCTTCCACTGATCCAGTGGACATGCATGCATTGCTATCGGGGCTTTCCGTGCTGATCCTGATCATTGTCGCCACCGATCAGCTCATCTGGCGCCCACTCATCGCCTGGAGCGACAAGTTCAAGTTCGAGCAGGTCGAGTCTTCGACGCGCATCAGCTCGCCTATCCTCGCGCTCTTCCAGCGCTCCAGCTTCCTCACCCGGCTGCCTGGGCGCGCGTGGGATTCCATTGAAGAGCGCATGGTGCACCGGTTCGCCAAATCGCCCAAGGCACGCGCGATCCAGCCTATCGACGATGACGCGAAAGGCGGCGGGCGACTGCTGCAGATCTGCCTTGGCGCCACGGCGGGGCTCGTGGCAATCTGGGGCGTCACCGAGTCCGTTCATATGCTGCATGGGGTCAGCGGTGCGCAGATTCGCCTGCTCTTTCTTGGCGCCGGCGCAACATTCCTGCGCGTGAACGCATCGCTCGCCATCGCCGCTGCGTGGACGATTCCGGTGGGCGTCACGATTGGCTTTCACCCGCGGCTTGCGCGCATCCTGCAGCCCGTGACGCAGGTTGTCGCTTCCGTGCCGGCCACCGCGCTGTTCCCTGTCCTGCTTCTTGGCCTCATTCGCGTGGGCGGCGGGCTGGGCATCGGATCGATTGCCCTGATGCTGCTCGGCACGCAGTGGTACATCCTCTTCAATGTGATTGCCGGCGCCATGGCTATCCCTTCTGACCTGAAAGAGGCTGCCACCCTCTACAAGTTCAACGCCTGGCAACGGTGGACCACCCTCATTCTTCCCGGCATCTTCCCGTACCTCATCACCGGGCTCGTGACGGCCTCTGGCGGCGCCTGGAACGCCTCTATCCTCGCCGAGTATTTTCACCTGAAAGACCAGACCCTCCAGACCATCGGCCTTGGCGCGCAAATCTCGGCGGCCACTGACACCGGCCAGTTTTCGCAACTCTTGCTGGCCACCGTACTCATGGCCCTGATCGTAGTCACCGTCAACCGGCTGGTGTGGAGAAGGCTCTATCGCCTCGCCGAGACGCGGTATAAACTCGAAAGCTAAATAGAACAAACGACTGTTGGTGCGTGCGAGGGAAGCTATGATTCGCGTTGGACTAGTTGGTTTCGGTATGGCGGGCCGCGTGTTCCATGCGCCGCTCATCTCGTCGGTCGAAGGTTTCGAACTCGCCGCCGTAGTCGAGCGCTCAACGAACAAAGCGGCCGAGCGCTACCCCGGCATCACCACCTATCGCTCCGTCGAAGAGCTGCTGGCCGACGCTACCATCAAGCTGGTCGTCGTCGCCACTCCCAACAGCACGCATTTTCCCATCGCCATGCAGGCGCTCGAGGCGGCAAAAAGCGTCGTCGTCGACAAGCCCGTGGCCATGAACGCCGCCGACATTGCCCAGCTCTTCGGACTTGCAGGCGGCATCGGCCTGCACGTTTTTCCATTTCATAACCGCCGTTTCGACAATGACTTCCTGACGATTCGCAAACTGATAGGTGAACACACGCTTGGCCGCCTCGTTCACTTCGAATCGAACTTCGACCGCTGGCGTCCCGGCCTCTCCACCCGCGCCTGGAAAGAGGAGACAGAACAAGGCGGCATTCTCTACGATCTCGGCACGCACATCGTCGACCAGGCGCTCGCACTTTTCGGCCAACCGTCGTCCGTAGGTGCTGAGATCCGGCGCGAGCGCGACGGCGAAGGCTCCAACGATGCCATCACAATTCGTCTGCACTACCTGACCGGCTTTTCCGTGACCCTGGGCGCAAACTGTCTTTCCTCGCTGGCTCGTCCGCGCTTTCATTTGCGTGGTACGCGCGGCAACTTCTGGAAATGGGGAGTGGACCCTCAGGAAGAAGCGTTGAACGCCATCACCAAAATCACCGATGCCAACTGGGGTCAGGAGCCCAGCGATCGATGGGGCACGCTCAGCGTGGATGCCGATGGCAGCCTGGTGACGAGGCCAGAACCTTCTGCGACGGGAGATTATCGGCTCTTCTACGCCGGTGTCCGCGATGTTCTGCTCGGCAACGCAACTGCACCGCCCGTCACTCCTACAGAAGCCTGGCGCGCAGCCCGCGTTCTCGAACTGGCGAAACAAAGCTCCAGCGAAGAGCGCGACATCGAGTGCGACTGGAGTGGAGAGCCGGCCTGATTCTTTCTAATCTGGAGGTGTCCGCTGGTTGATGACGCCATTGTTGTTGAGACAGATGCCTTCGAACATCGCGAGGTCAAACCGCATTTCATCAATCCGTGCTGTTTTGGCGAGGATTTTGCCGCATGGCTCAAGCTTGAGTTTTCCACACGATTTTCGGGCCGATATGAAGTTTCGGACATCATCCAGGAAGATTATGGCTGGGGATTCTGGATTCGCAGCAAACATCCCTATTGGATTGCGCTATCTTACATCGGCGATGGACCGCAGGAAGAACCCGCGCAGTGGGCGGTCTCTTGTACCTGCGACTACGGCCTCAATGTAGTCAAACGCCTCTTTGCGAAGCCAGATACGGTCGAGCTTGCGGAAATTCGTGGGAAGATCCGGAACATCTTGCAACTAAATCACGCACTCATGATTGTCGAAGGCTAGTTTGGAGGTGAACCCTTCTCCACCAGCGGCACCCAAAACCTGAAGACACTCCCATGTTCCGGACTGCTCTCGACCGAGATTCCGCCGCCGTGCGCAAGCATGATCGCCCGGGCAATCGCCAACCCCATGCCCGTCCCCTTCCCGAGCTTCGCACCTTTCTTGCCGCGATAGAACTTCTCGAAGATATGCGGCAAGTCGACCTTGTCGATGCCGGGACCGCTATCCTCCACTTCAAACTCCAGCCGGCCTTCGACGCGCCGGCTGCGCAACATGATCCGGCTCCCCGCCGGCGAATACTGCGCGGCATTTTCGATCATGTGGCGAAACACGCGCCCCAGGAGTTTGGCATCGAACCACACCGGCGTGTCGGGCTCCTGCACCATCAGTGTGACCTGGTGGCGGGCCAACACACGGCGCGATGCCTCAACCGCATGATCCAGCAACATGCGCGTATGGTGCGGCGCAGGCTGGAGCCTCAGCACCTTGGCATCGAGCTCCGCCATCTCCACAGCCTCGCCAATCAATGCATCCAGATGCGCCGATTCCTCGTCGACCACGGTAGCCAGTTCCCTGCGCACCTCGTCGTCGAGGCCTTCGTCCTGGGTCAGCGTAGTTGCTGCAGCGCGAATTGACGTGAGTGGCGTCCGCAACTCGTGCGTGAGTGAGTCGATCAGCGCCGCGCGCAATCGCTCGCCCTCGCGCGAAGCCTCCATGCGAGCGGTCGCCTCGATTGCAATGGCCCGCGTGATGGCAATCCCCACCTGCGCGCATACCGCCGTCGCAACCTCGCGCGACAGGCTCGAAGGTTTCCATGCCATCGCACCCACCGCGCGCATTCCCACCATCAGCGCGTGCGCTTCAAATCCATCCTGCGCCGCGACGGCAGGGTTGCCCCCGCCTGTCATCTCGCGCAGATTGGCTTTGAACATCTCCGGCAATTCTGTCTCGGTCGAGACGAACTGGTCTCGCTCCTGCACAAACAACACCACGCTCCCTACCGAAAAGATTCTTCCCATCATGGACGGCAAATCGCGGATCAGCGCCGCCGCATCTTCGTTCAGCATCATCTCCTGGCTCAGCAGGTAGAGCCGTTCCACATCTTCGCGGCGTTGTTCCGCCTGCTCCTTTTGCCTCCGTGCTCGTTCCGCTACTCGTCCAGCGACGACCGAGCTTACCGCAAACGTCAGGATTGAAACCCACTCCTGAGGACCGGCAAGGTTGAAAGTGCGCAACGGCGGAAGAAAGAAGTAGTCAAACGAGATTGCGCAAAGCAGCGCGCTGTAGAGGGCGATCACGAGTTCGGCTTGCGAGGCGGTGACGACAACGACGACAAGAAAGACCATGCCGGCGGTGGTTGCACGCGCGCCGGCCATTGCCAGGCCAACCGTTGTCAGCACTGCGGCCAGCGTGGCGCCCAGCCATTGAAAATAATGGCGCGCCTTCGGCTTCAGATTCATGCTGGTCTCCACCCGGAATCATACCCGCCCGGCCCAATGATGTAAGCTGCCGATGGAAGAAGAACGAAGATGCCGGGCAGAATCCTAGTTATCGACGATGAACCGCAAATCACCCGTGTGCTGCGCGCCGCATTGTCCGCACAAGCCTTTGACGTGCGCACCGCCAACGATCCCGAAGAGGGCCTTCGCCTCTTCGCGGATTGGCCGCCCGACCTGGTCATTACCGATCTGATGATGCCCGGACTCAGCGGTGTTGAGGTGTGCCGCGCCATTCGCACAACCTCGTCCACGCCAATCCTTGTGCTCTCCGTTCGCGATCACGAGCGCGCCAAGATCGAAGCGCTCGACTCCGGAGCCGACGACTACGTCACCAAGCCATTCAGCATCCAGGAGCTTCTGGCACGCGTCCGTGCCCACTTGCGGCGCGCTCCAGAGCGGACTGAGTCGGCCATCGTCGCCGGCGATTTTGTCATTGATGCCGCTGCGCACAGCATTGAGGTTGCAGGCAAGCAAATCCACCTGACGCCCAAAGAGTTTGAACTACTGCTCCACCTGGCGCGCCACGCCGGCAAGGTCATTACGCATCGCGCCCTGCTCACCGCTGTCTGGGGTGCACAATCGGCTCATCAGCCGGAATACCTGCGCGTCTTCGTCGGCCAGCTTCGCAAAAAGCTCGAGGCCGAATCGGGAAAGCAGTTCATTCAAACGGAACCCTGGGTCGGCTATCGCTTCGTCCCCGAAGGTCTCAACGCAAAAGACGAGTAGACAGGTCGCCGCTCCTCTCCGCAGACGTCTGAGGCTGAACCGCTTACGTCTTTATAATTCCTTTAGATTTCCCTTCCACCAACACAACGCCCCTCCCCGCAAAATCGATTTTGGAATCACACGAGCCTGGTAGGGCTCGGTGCCGTTCTGAATCGAGGGTCTTCCAATGCAAGATCTCACCATGCTTTTCTACACCGTCATTTTCTTTGCCGTGGCCTTTCTGTACGTCAAGGCCTGTCAGAAGCTGAGGTAAGCCATGGATCTCGTCACCATCGTCGCGCTCCTGCTTTCGGTCCTGATGCTCGTTTACCTCACAGCCACTTTGCTTTACCCGGAGAAATTCTGACATGTCCGCCAATGGCTGGTTGCAGTTTCTCGTCTACTCCCTGGTCCTGTTGCTGACTGTGCGCCCGGTCGGCATCTACCTTACGCGCGTCCTCGAAGGGCAGCGCACCTGGCTCGATCCCGTTCTGCGTCCCTGCGAACGCCTCACCTACAAACTCTGCGGCGTCAACTCCGATCATGAAATGAATTGGCGTGAGTATGCGTTTGCGATGCTCGGTTTCTCCGCCATCAGCCTGGTGCTCACCTACATCATCGAGCGTGCCCAGGCCGTGCTCCCCTGGAACCCGCAGCACCTCGCCGCAGTTGGTCCTGATCTCGCGTGGAATACCGCCGCAAGCTTCACCACCAACACCAACTGGCAGTTCTACACGCCCGAGGCCACGATGAGCTATCTCACCGAGATGGCCGGTCTCGCGACGCACAACTTCTTCTCGGCCGCCGTCGGCATTGTCGTGGCCGTCGCGCTCGTGCGCGCTATCAAGCGCACCTCATCGGCCACCATCGGCAACTTCTGGGTCGATACCACGCGGACCCTGCTCTACATTCTGCTGCCCGCATCGCTGATCTACGCTCTCCTGCTGGTCGCGCAAGGCGTTCCTCAGAATCTGCATAACTACACTGTCGCGCATACCCTCGAAGGCCAGACACAGACGATTGCGCAGGGACCGGTCGCCTCGCAGGAAGCCATCAAGATGCTGGGCACCAACGGCGGCGGATTCTTCAACGCCAACAGCGCCCACCCGTTTGAAAATCCCACGCCCTTCGCGAACTTCCTGCAGATCCTCTCCATCTTCATCATCCCCGCCGGACTCACCTACATGCTGGGCCGCATGACCGGCTCTCCGGGCCACGGTTGGGCGGTTTTTGCCGCGATGTACGTGCTCTTCGCCGCGGGCTTCTTGACCCTCTACTGGGCCGAAGCGCACCCGCATCCGCTGCTTCACGGCGCGGCGCAGACCGCCACGGCCACTGCGCCAGGCGGCAACATGGAAGGCAAGGAAGTTCGCAACGGCATCGCCGAGAGCGCCCTCTTCGCCACCATCACGACCGACGCAAGTTGCGGCGCCGTCAACGGCATGCACGACAGCTTTACTCCACTCGGCGGCCTCATTCCCCTCACCAACATCATGCTCGGCGAAGTCATCTTTGGCGGTGTGGGCTCGGGGCTCTACGGCATGCTCATCTTTGTTGTCCAGGCTGTCTTCATCGCCGGACTCATGGTCGGCCGCACGCCCGAGTATCTCGGCAAGAAAATCGAATCCTACGACGTAAAGATGGCCATGCTCTACGTGCTCATCTTCCCCCTGATCATTCTCTCGCTCACCGCGATCTTCGTTCTAATGCCCAACGTGGGCCTCGGCACAACCACTAACGCCGGTCCGCACGGCTTCAGCGAAGTCCTCTATGCCTTCACCTCCGCTGCCGGCAACAACGGATCAGCCTTTGCTGGCCTCGGTCCGAACTGGTGGTACAACATCACGATGGGCTGGGACATGCTCTTCGGGCGCTTCCTCATGATGCTGCCCGTTCTGGCACTCGCCGGCAATCTGGCCCAGAAGAAAAGTATTCCGCCTTCCCCAGGCACCTTTCCCGTCAACACTCCGCTGTTCACGGTTCTGCTTGTCGGCGTCGTGCTCATTCTCGGCGCGCTGACTTTCTTCCCGGCCCTGAGCCTTGGACCGATTCTTGAACACCTGCAACTGAAAGCCGGACAGCTCTTCTGAGGAGATCTGACATGAGTTCGTACAGCAAATTCAACTCTCCCGCACAGGCTGAAGCTCATTCGGATTCAGGAGCGCCTGCGCCTTTGGCGGAACTCGGCGGTTCCTCTACTTTGCCGCCGGAACACCACGAGCATCGCCGGAAGAAATCCGCCGCCGGCGTTGTGGAACAGAGAAGCCTCTGGAACACGGCGATCATGCGACAGGCGTTCATCGACGCGTTTCGCAAACTCGACCCGCGCTGGATGGTCAAGAACCCCGTCATGTTCGTTGTCGAAGTCGGCAGCGTCCTGACATCGGCCCTGCTCATCGACAACACCATCCACCACCGCGCGGGATTCGGCTTCAATCTCCAGATCACGCTCTGGCTTTGGTTCACTGTCTTGTTTGCCAACTTTGCTGAAGCCATGGCCGAAGGCCGCGGAAAAGCACAGGCTGACACCCTGCGGAAAGCCAAGGGCGAAACCATCGCGCAGCGCTATACCGCTTCGGGATCTCTGGAACAGGTGGCCAGCGGTCTGCTCCGTGCCGGCGACATCATCTACGTCCCCGCAGGTAGCTACATCGCAGGCGACGGAGAAGTCATCGAAGGCGTTGCCTCCGTCGACGAATCCGCCATCACCGGCGAGTCCGCCCCCGTCATCCGCGAAGCCGGCGGCGACCGCTCTGCCGTGACGGGTGGGACAAAAGTCCTATCTGACTGGGTCAAGATTCGCATTACTTCCAATCCCGGCGAGACGTTTCTCGACCGCATGATTGCCCTTGTGGAAGGCGCAACCCGCCAGAAGACGCCGAACGAAATCGCACTCTCGATTTTGCTCTCCGGTCTGACTATCGTCTTTCTGCTCGCCGTCGTGACGCTTCAACCCTTCGCCATCTACTCCAAGGCACCGCAGACAGTCTTCGTGCTTGTCTCGCTGCTGGTCTGCCTGATTCCCACCACCATCGGCGGCCTGCTCTCGGCAATCGGCATCGCCGGCATGGACCGCCTCGTCCAGTACAACGTATTGGCCATGAGCGGACGAGCCGTCGAAGCGGCTGGCGATGTAAACACGCTTCTGCTCGACAAAACCGGCACCATCACCCTCGGCAATCGCCAGGCCACTGAGTTCATCCCTGCGCCCGATGTCACCCCGGAACGCCTGGCCGACGCAGCGCAACTCGCCTCTTTGTCTGACGAGACACCCGAGGGCCGCTCGATTGTCGTGCTCGCAAAGGAGAAATACAACCTGCGCGGCCGCGATCTTGGCGGCATTCACGCGGAGTTCGTTCCCTTCTCCGCGCAGACACGTATGAGCGGAGTGAACCTGCCCGGGATGCGCATCCGCAAAGGCTCCGCCGATGCCATCGCCCGCTTTCTCGAAGACCAGGGCTCGTCGCTTCCGAAGAAAGTTCGCGACGCCGTCGAAGATATTTCCCGTGCCGGCGGTACGCCTCTCGTCGTGGCCGAAAACTCCACAGCCCTCGGCGTCATTTATCTCAAAGACATTGTGAAAGGCGGCCTCAAGGAGCGGCTGGCACGCCTGCGCGCCATGGGTATCCGCACCATCATGATCACCGGCGACAATCCCCTCACCGCGGCCGTGATTGCGCGCGAGGCGGGCGTCGACGACTTTCTCGCCGAAGCCAAGCCCAAAGACAAGATGGACCTGATCAAGCGCGAACAGGGCAAAGGCAAGCTTGTCGCCATGACCGGCGATGGCACCAACGACGCCCCCGCGCTCGCGCAGGCCGACGTAGGTGTTGCCATGAACTCCGGCACGCAGGCCGCCAAGGAAGCCGGCAACATGGTCGACCTCGATTCCAATCCGACCAAGCTCATCGAAATTGTCGAGATCGGTAAGCAGTTGCTGATGACCCGCGGCGCCCTCACCACGTTTTCCATCGCCAACGACGTCGCCAAATATTTTGCCATCATTCCCGCGATGTTTTCGGTCGCCTTTCCCGTACTGAATGCGCTGAACATCATGCACCTCCATTCGCCGCAGTCCGCGATTCTTTCCGCCGTCGTCTTCAACGCCATCATCATCGTCGCGCTCATCCCGCTCGCTCTGCGCGGCGTCAAATACGAACCCAAGGCTGCCGAAGCACTCCTGCGACGCAACCTGCTCATCTACGGTGTCGGCGGCGTCATCATTCCGTTCATCGGCATCAAGGCCATCGACATGCTGCTCGTAGCCATGCACATGGCATAGGGGATTGAATATGCACGCAACAACGACCTTCGCTCCGTCAGCACCAGTTCAAGCCGCCACCGTCACTCATTCTGTCTGGCGCACCTCCATCCGCTTCACGCTGCTTGCCACCTTGCTGTTCGGCATCGGCTACCCGCTCCTTGTCACAGGAATCGCAGGCAGCCTGTTTCCCCACAAGGCAGCGGGCAGCCTGATTCTGAAGAACGGCCAGGTCATCGGTTCCGAACTTCTTGCCCAGAGCTTCACCTCCGATCGCTACTTCCACCCGCGGCCCTCTGCGGCCGGCAACGGTTACGATCCAACCTCCTCCGGTGGATCGAACCTTGCTCAATCGAACGCCAAGCTTGTGCAGCGCATCCAGGGCGACATCGACAAGCTCGATGCGCAGAATCCCGGCCACCCCGTCCCCATCGACGCGGTCACCACGTCCGGATCGGGCCTCGACCCCGACATCACGCCCGACAATGCACATTTTCAGGCTCCTCGCATCGCCAAGGCGCGCGGACTGACCGATGCGCAGGTGAGCGAACTCATTCAGCAGCACACCGCCGGCCGCACCTTCGGCCTGCTGGGCGAACCACGCGTCAATGTGCTCGAGCTGAATCTCGCTCTCGACAACCTCTCCAAATAGGCTTTCCCTGGAAATGGGGGAGGAGCAATTCCTCCCCCGCCTTTTTCCCGCCTGGCGACATCCCCGCTGCTCCCGATTCGACAAGCCTCTCCCCGCGAAATATCATCGTCTTTCACACCTGCTTCTCTCGTGGGTCTCGCGGATGCGCGCATCGCTCTTCATCACCTGCTACAACGACACGCTCTTTCCTGAAACCGGGCGCGCCGTGGTGCGGCTGCTCGAACGCCTCGGCGTCGAACTCGACTTTCTGCCGGCACAAACCTGTTGCGGCCAGATGCACGCCAACACCGGCTTTCGCGGCGAAGCCTATTCCCAAGCCAAACGCTTCGTCCAGCTCTATCGCGATTCAGAATGTGTTGTGATTCCTTCCTCCTCCTGCGTAGCCATGATCCGCGACCAATATCAGGGTCTACTCGAAGAATTGGGAAATGAGCAATTGCAGAAAGAGTTCGCGGCGCTCCTGCCGCGTATCTTCGAGTTGAGCGAATTTCTCACCGACAAACTCGGCGTGGACGACGTCGGCGCATATTTCCCGCACCGCGTCACCTATCACGCCAGTTGCCACGGCCTTCGCTCTCTACACGTCGGCGACCGGCCCTTCCGCCTGCTCAGCAAGGTCGGCGGTCTGGAACTGCTCCCGCTCGCCAACCTTGAACGCTGCTGCGGTTTTGGCGGCACGTTCTCCGTGAAAAACGCTGAAGTCTCCACCGCCATGCTCGATGCCAAACTGGTTGACGTGCTTGCCACCGGCGCAGAGTATTGCACGGCGCTCGATAACAGTTGCCTGATGCACCTCGGCGGCGCGCTGCATCGCCAGAAGAAAAGCGTCCAGACCATCCACATCGCCGGCATTCTCTCGAGCACCGCCGAACATCCGCACGAGGCCGACCTGTGACTGCGCCTATGCATCAACACCCGCCGGTGATGGACCCGCGCTTTGCGCCGCCGTTTCCCGCCGCGGCGCTTCCGATCCTGCAGAACACCCAGCTCCGCACCAACGTAGCCCACGCGACCGATGTAATTCAGGCCAAGCGAGACCACCTGGTCCGCGAAAAAGTAGACTGGCAGCAACTGCGCACTTCAGCCTCCGCCATTCGCGCCCACGTTCTTGCCAACCTTGGCGATTATCTCGAGCAGTTCGAATCCAACTGCACCGGAGCTGGCGGAACTGTTCACTGGGCCACCGACGCAGCCGAAGCGCGCGCCATCATCCTGCAGATCCTGCGCGAAGAAAAGGCCGAAGAGGTCATCAAGATCAAAACCATGACCTCCGCCGAAATCCAGCTCAATCCCGCGCTCAAGGCGGCCGGCATCGCCGCCATTGAGACGGATCTCGCGGAACTGATTCTGCAACTCGGAGACGACGAGTCATCGCACATCGTCGTGCCCGCACTGCATGTCAATCGCCGCCAGGTGCGCGAAATCTTTGCCGAGAGCATGGGGTTGCCCCAGCTCTCCGACGATCCCCAGGCCCTTACCGCAGCCGCTCGCACCTATCTGCGTAGGAAATTCCTATCCGTCCCCACGGCCATCAGCGGCGCGAACTTCCTCATCGCCGAAAGCGGTTCGGTCGCGATCGTCGAATCAGAAGGCAACGGCCGAATGTGCCTCACATTGCCCCGCACGCTCATCGCGCTTGCGGGCATCGAAAAGCTGCTGCCCCGCTTCGCCGATCTCGAAGTGATGCTTCAGGTCCTTGCACGTTCCGCCACTGGCGAACGCATGAACCCCTACACATCGCTCTGGTCCGGTGTCGTTCCGGGAGATGGGCCGCAGCGCTTTCACATCGTGCTTCTCGATAACGGCCGCTCCCGCATTCTCGGGCGCAAGGTGGAGCGGCAAACCCTGCAATGCATCCGCTGTGCCGCATGCCTCAACACCTGCCCCGTCTATCGCCAGACCGGCGGACACGCCTACGGCTCCCCCTATGCCGGCCCCATCGGCGCCATCCTTACACCGCAGCTCGAAGCAATGCAGCACGCGCAATCCCTGCCCTACGCATCGTCGCTCTGCGGAGCCTGCTACGAAGTTTGCCCCGTTAAAATCAACATTCCCGAAGTGCTCATCGAACTTCGTGCGCAAGTCGTAAACCAGCAGCGCGTGCAAAATACCCGCTTCTTCGATCCAATGTTCCTCGGAATGAAAGCCGCCAACTTCGCCTTTGCCAACGCGTCTCGCTTCAGGTTTGCGCAGCGCTTCGGCCGCATCGGCCTCCGCGTCTTCACGGGCAGCGACGGCTGGATCCGCCGCCTTCCCTCGCTCGGTGCCCGCTGGACCCTCTCACGCGATCTCCGCGCACTTCCGAAACAAACTTTCCGCGAATGGTGGGCGGCGCGTCCCTCGAAGGAGAACCGATGACAGCAACTTCTTCGCGCCAAGCAATTCTCGATCGCGTTCGCGCCGCCACTAACGCCGACTCGAATGCCTACGCCGATCTACCGCGCAACTATACGCATCGCGGCGCGCTCGATACCTCAGCCCGCCTCCGCTTGATGACCGAGCGCCTCCTCGAATACGGCGCCGAGGTCGTCGAATCCTCCACCGCCAGTCTCTCAGCCGTCATAACGCGTCAACTTCAATCCAGCGGCCGCAACACCTTCGTCGCGCCGGCGGCCCTTCCCCCCGACTGGCTTGATCCCAACATCAACTGGAAACTCGACAACAATCTTTCCAACGACGAAATCGAGCGCTGCGACGGCGTTCTCACCGGCTCTTTCGCAGGTGTCGCGGACTCCGGGACCATCGTCCTCCACCACTCGCTCACCGAAGGTCGCCGCGTCATCACTCTCTTGCCGGATTTCCACCTTTGCATTCTCCACGCTTCGCACATCGTCGAGACATTGCCCGAATACTTCGCCCGTTTCCAAAAACCGCCGCGGCTTGCCACCTATATCTCCGGCCCCAGCGCCACCGCCGACATCGAAATGACCCGCATCAAAGGCGTTCACGGCCCGCGCTTCCTCAGCGTCGTCATCGTCCGCGACGATCTCTAGCCGCGCACCCTGCCCGGTTCCAGCGCTACACTTGCAAAGCAGAGGCAGACATGAGTCCATCCGATTCCGCTCTCTTCGAAACCGCGGCACACATTCTCGATCGCTTCCAGATTGAAATCCCGTCCTGGGGATTCGCCAATACCGGCACGCGCTTCGGCAAGTTCGTTCAGCCCGCCGCCGCCTCTACCCTCGAAGAGAAATTCAACGATGCCGCCGAAGTGCATCGCCTGACTGGTGCCACACCCACGCTGGCTCTCCACGTCTTGTGGGACTTGCCCCATGGCCTCGCCGATGTGGAGCAGGTTCAGGCGCTCGAGCGCAGCACGGGCCTGCATGCCGGCTCCATCAGCCCCAACATTTTTCAGGATCAGCAATACAAGTACGGCTCCCTCTGCAATCCGGACCCAGACATCCGCGCCCACGCCCTTCAGCATGTCCTTGACTCCGTCGAGATCGCCAGGCGCCTGCACTCTCGCGATATCACCCCCTGGGTTGCCGATGGATCCAATTACCCCGGCACCCAATCCATCCGTAAACGCATCGAGTGGCTCGAATCCGCCTTCGAAACAATCCACCAGCACCTCGCGCCCGACCAGCGCGTGCTCATCGAGTACAAACCCTTCGAGCCCGCCTTCTACCACACCGATATCGCCGACTGGGGCATGTCGTCGCATCTCTGCCGCGTAGCCGGTCCGCAGGCTTTCGTGCTCGTCGACACCGGCCATCATTACCTCTCGCAGAACATCGAGCAGATTGTCGCGTGGCTCCTGCATCTGAATCTGCTCGGCGGATTCCATTTCAACGACCGCCGTTATGCCGACGATGATCTCACCCTTGGCTCCATCGACCCTTACCAGGTGTTTCGCATCTTTCATGAGCTACAAAGCGGCCAGTCCAAAGAGTCAGACGGCGGAGCCGCGTTCATGATCGATCAGAGTCATAACCTCAAAGGCAAGATCGAAGCGATGGTGCAGACGGTCGCCACAGCGCAGGAATTGTGGCTCAAGGCGGCGCTCATCGATCGCGAACAACTCGCAATCCTGCAGCAATCCTGCGATCTTGTCGCGGCTGAGGAACTCTTCCGTGGCGCTTTCTGGCGCGACGTTCGCCCGCTGCTCGCTGTCTGGCGTCGAAGTCGCGCGGCCTCGCTGCCGACCCGCTCATCGCTCTCCGCGATGACGGATACGTCGAACGCATCACGCGCGAACGCGCCGACCGGCAGTCGACCGTCGGCAGCTACGCGTGAATCGCCGCCGTCAGCGGTAGAATTGAATTCGGGCTACGACCAACTGCCCTTCGGTGGTGCACTATGACGCAGGCAACTCTCGCAACCTCAACCCTTCGCTTTCTCGAAGACCGCTGGGACCCCGACCGTCGCCGCTTCGCTCGACGAGCCCGAACTTCTGCGCTATCGCTCCAACCTTCTCGGCTCTGACCTGCGCATCACCAATTTTGCCGGCGGCAACACCAGTTCCAAAGTTATGGAGACTGACCCGCTCACCGGCGAACCCGTCGAAGTCATCTGGGTCAAAGGCTCGGGCGGCGACCTCGGCAGCATCAAGCGCACCGGGTTCGCCACGCTCTACCAGGAGAAACTGCTCGCGCTCGAGCGCAGCTATAAAGGCGTCGACACCGAAGACGACATGGTGGCTATGTATCCCATGTGCGCCTTCCGCAACAACCCCGTCGCTGCGTCGATTGATACGCCGCTGCATGGCTTCCTTCCCTTCCCGCACGTCGATCACCTGCATCCCGACTGGGGCATTGCTCTCGCAGCCTCCGCCAATGGCAAAACGAAGATGGAGGAGTTCAATCGCGAGTTCAACCACACGCTGATCTGGATTCCGTGGCAGCGCCCCGGCTTTGAACTCGGCCTCATGATGCGCGACGCTCTGCGTGCCAATCCCGGATGTGACGGCATCGTCCTCGGCGGCCACGGCCTTTTCACCTGGGGCCAGACACAACGCGAGTGCTACCTGAACACCCTCACCATCATCGATCAGATTGGCCAGTTCATCGCGCGACACGGGGAGACGAAAGGATCAGTTCGATTTGGTGGCGAAGCTGTCCCCTCGCGTAACGATCGCCATGCACTCGCGATCGAAGTTGCACCGCATCTACGAGGC
The DNA here is from genome assembly GCA_963770365.1 of uncultured Acidobacteriaceae bacterium. GTDB lineage: Bacteria > Acidobacteriota > Terriglobia > Terriglobales > Acidobacteriaceae > Telmatobacter. The sequence goes on from CAVYPN010000001.1 coordinate 354,720, forward strand.
CGTGTCAGCTCGCAGCATCACTGGATATCGAGTTTCAGCGACGCGCCCGACGTGCTTCAGTTCGTCAACTCCGCCGAAGCCGAGGAACTGGCCTATCTCGGCACCAGTTGCCCCGACCATTTCATCCGCACCAAGATTCGCCCCATGTTCGTGCCTTGGCCGAAGGGCAGCAGTGTCGCCGATCTCAAGGCGCAGATCGACCGATCGCTTACCGAATATCGCGAACAGTACTGCACCTACTACCACTACTTCGCCACGCCCGATTCGCCCTCGCTTCGCGACCCAAGCCCCACTGTCGTCCTCATCCCCGGCCTCGGCATGTTCAGCTTCGGCAAAAATAAGACCGAGGCCCGCATCGTCGGCGAGTTCTACACCAACGCCATCCACGTCATTGAGGGGGCAACTCTCTTATCCGAGGGCGCAGTCTCCGGCACGCTCCCTCAGTGCGGCGAAGGCATGGAGCCGTCCAGCTTCAAGACCTTCAGCAACTACGTCGCCCTCCCGCCAATCGAGGCCTTCCGCATCGAGTACTGGGCGATGGAAGAGGCCAAGTTGCGCCGCCAGCCGCCCGAGAAAGAGCTCAGCCGCCGCATCGCTCTCGTCGTCGGCGGAGGCAGCGGCATTGGCCGCGAAGTCGCACACCTGGCCGCAGCTCGCGGCGCGCACGTCATGATCGCCGACTACGATTCAGGGGCTGCCAGCCGCGTCGCAGACGAGCTAGCGCACATCACGCAGAAGGAATTTGTCGCCACAACCGCGGTCGACATTCGCAGCCGCGACGCCATCCGCAACGCGATCCGCGCGACCATCGCCGCCTTCGGCGGCATCGACATCCTCATCAACACTGCAGCGCTGTTTCCGTCATCGCCCGATGGCAAAATCGGCGACGATCTCTGGGCCGCGACGTTGAACATCAACGTCACCGCCAACTACATCCTCGCCGACGAAGCTGCCAAGATCTTTGCCGAGCAGGATGTCGATGGCTCCATCGTGCTCACCAGTTCCGCCAACGCGGTGGTACCCAAACGCGGCAGCGAGGCCTACGACGTCAGCAAGGCCGCTCTCTCGCACCTGGTTCGTGAACTCGCCGTATCGCTCGCGCCCAAGGTTCGCGTCAATGCCGTCAGTCCCGCCACTGTCGTCAAAGGCAGCACCATGTTTCCGCGCGACCGCGTTCGTGCCTCGCTCACGAAATACAACATCGCCTTCGACGAATCCAAATCAGACGACGAACTGCGTGCGCTGCTCGCCGGTTATTACGCCCAGCGAACGCTCACCCACCACGCCATCGATCCGGCTGACTGCGCCGAGGCCATCCTCTTCCTCGCCGGCCCCAAGGCCCACTGCACTACCGGCCACATCTTTCCCGTCGATGGTGGTTTGGCCGAGGCATTTCTGCGGTGAACTCCGGCCTGTCGCCGCTCATCGATGACCGCCGCGCACGCATTGCCATCGACCTCGGCGCCGAAAGTTGCCGCGTCTCTCTCCTTCGCTGGGTCGATTACCGGCCCGAAATCACCGAAGTCCACCGCTTTCCCAATGGCCCGGTCGCGAGCGGCAACTCGCTCCATTGGCCACTCGACCGTATCCTTTCCGGCATCGAAGAAGCCCTGCGCAAAACCGCGACTGAAGCCCCGGAAGGTATAGCCTCCATCGCCGTTGATGGCTGGGCCGTGGACTACGTTCGCCTCGATCCCGACGGACATCCTTTGCACGATCCATTCTGCTATCGCGACGAGCGCACCATCGCCGCAAAACACAAGGCCGACGCCCTTCTTCCTCCCGAAGAAGCGTTTCGCCGCACCGGTGCGCAGCCCCTCCGCATCAACACGCTCTACCAGCTTCTTGCCGATGCAGAGGGCGAGCAGCACGCGCCCTGGCTTTGTCTGCCCGAGTTTGTTCTGCATTGGCTCGGCGCTCCGCGCGTTGCCGAATACACCAACGCCACCCACACCGGCCTGGTCGATCTCGCGACCGGCGACTGGGCACCTGACATCTTCGCCCTGCTCGGTCTGCCCATCGAAGCCGCCCCGCGCATTGTTTCTCCCAGCACGCAGCTCGGTCTTCTGCAGGGCCCCTTGTCTGCGCTCCCTGCACTTCCGCGACACCGAGCTCATCGCCCCCGCGTGCCACGACACCGCGTCCGCAATCGCGGGCATTTCCGCGGACCTCGACTCAACCGCATACATCTGTTCGGGCACATGGTCGCTGATCGGCACGCTTGTCTCCGAGCCCATCGCGACGCCTCAGGCCCTCGCCGCCCGCTACACCAACCAGGGCGCGGCTGCCGGCGGCTTCTGCTTTCATACCAATGTCAACGGCATGTGGCTGCTCAAGCAGTGCATGGAGCAATGGGCCGCCGCCGGGCGCAATGTCACGATCTCTGATCTCGTCGAGCGAGCTGCCGCCTGCGCGCCCGCTGAAATCATCAACGTCGATGCCGAGCCGCTGCTCCTCGCTGGCGATATGCCCGCGCGCATCAACGACCAACTCACCGCAGCGGGCCATCCTCCCATCGCGGACATCCCCGGCAACGAGCCGCTCTTCGCCCGCCTGATCTTTGAAAGTCTCGCCGCGCGCTACGCGGGCGCAGTCGCCGATCTTGCACAGATGCTGCGTCGAAAACTTACCCGCATCCACATCATCGGAGGCGCCAGCCGCAACCGACTGCTTGCCGATCTCACCGCGCAGCGAACCGGCATGCTCGTCGATTGCGGACACCCCGAAAGCTCTACCATCGGCAACTTCGCCCTGCAGTTGGCTGCATGCGAAACAGCAAGCAGCCCCGTCAAATCAGACAAGCTCCGGCGCTGGGCCAGCCTGCTTACAAACTGCTGAGTGGTCCTAAAATCGGCGATGTCATTCTGAGAGAACGGGCCCCAAACGCATTTTCAGTTTGGGGGTGGTCAGCGAGGAATCTGCTCTTCGTTTCCACCGGAGTAAGCGCCGGGCTTTGAGCCCCACGAATAACGGCCCTGAAATCAGCGGGCTTCAGCCCTGGCGCCTGGTGAAACTTTAGTGCTATATGCGTTCTTCGCGATTCCGTACTAATCTTCGGTACACAAACCCTTTCTTGCGAACCAAAGCTGGCCAGATTCGGGGAGGCCCCCGTCTCGATGCGGCCGCACTCAACCCAGAGGCTGCACGGTTCCCTTTCCCGTCAATTCCTCCACACGCTCCACCCAGCATCGATCGGCGGCAACGCTCATCTGTTCCGGTTCAAGAATCACTTGAAATTCCCCCTTCTTCTCAAGGAAAATCATGACCTTACCGGGCCCAGGAGCGGCGTCGGCTGCGCTCTTTACACTGGCCATCAGCTCTTCCGTTGCCCGTTCGAGACTGAGGCGGATCCGCACTCCCGTCGGCAGCTTCACCTGCACCGCTTCCAACGACTGGATGCCGCTCACTGATATCTTCGGAGCCGAATCCTCGTCGCCCATCAGCGTGCCGCGAACCAGCACCGGCGCTTCAATCCTCCACTGCTCCGACAGCCGCTCATAGTCACGCGAAAACGAAATCAATTCAATTTTTCCGGTCGCATCTTCAAGCGATCCGACGGCATAGAGCTTTCCATCCCGCTTGCCCTTTTGCACCCTGAGGCCCTGGATGATCCCTGCAACCTGGATCTCGTCCGCCGGGTCCGCATCTTTCCCCCACCGCCGCTCCGGAGGCTTCCGCTCCAGCGCATCCGCGGTTGAAATCACGCCGGAAAGATTCTTGATCTTGTCTGCGTACTTATCCAACGGATGCCCGGAGACAAAGAAGCCCAGCACTTCCTTTTCGTTCGCCAGGCGCTCTCCCTCTTCCCAGTCAGGCACGTTCGGCAAATCGTCGCCGCGCCTTCCGTGCGCCGGTTCCTCATTGAACAATCCAAAGAGCCCAGCCTGCCCCTGCTCAGCGTCTCTCTGCGCTTTCTGCGCGCGCTCCATGGCCTTGTCGATCGCGGCAAACAGCGGAGCACGCTTGCCCAGCGAGTCAAGCGCGCCTGCCTTGATAAGCGACTCGATGACCCGCTTGTTCATCACCCGCAGGTCAACCTTCTCGCAGAATTCCCAGAATGTCTTGAAGCGTCCACCGGCCTCCGAACGCGCCTTCGTGATCGACTCAATCGCATTGCCGCCGACGTTCTTCACCGCCGCGAGTCCAAACCGAATCGCCGCCTCCCCATGCGGCGTGAACTGCGCACCGCTGACCTGCACATCGGGCGGCTCGACGCTGATATTCATCTCCCTGCACTCGCCGATGTACTTCACCACGTTTTCCGGCTTCGATGTTTCGCTGGTCAGCAGCGCCGCCATGAACTCCACCGGATAGTGCGTCTTCAAGTACGCGGTCTGGTACGCCACAAGCGCATAGGCCGCGGAGTGCGATTTGTTGAACCCGTATCCCGAGAACTTCTCCATCTGATCGAAGATCTCGCCAACCACCCCCTTCGGAAGTCCACGCGCAGCCGCGCCGTTCATGAAGCGATCGCGTTGTTCCGCCATCGCCTTGGGATCCTTCTTGCCCATCGCGCGCCGCAGCAGATCGGCCTCGCCCAGGCTGTAGCTCGCCAGCACATTCGCGATGCGCATCACCTGTTCCTGGTAGACGATCACGCCGAGCGAATCTTTCAGGATGCCTTCGAGTTCAGGTAGCAGGAATTCCACCTTGCGCCGTCCCCACTTGCGCTCGATGAAGTCGTCGATCATATCCATCGGGCCCGGCCGATACAGCGCATTCAACGCGGTCAGTTCCTCCACAGTGTCCGGCTTGTACCGCCGCAAAATGTCGCGCATCCCACTTGATTCAAACTGAAACACCCCCGACGTCAGCGCGGTATGAAACACGCGTTTCATGGTCTCTGGATCATCCCCCGGAACCAGGTCGATGTCGATCTTCTCTCCGCGATTCTGTTCGATCAGCTTCAGGCAGTCGGTAATCACCGTCAGCGTCGCGAGGCCTAGAAAGTCCATTTTCAGCAGGCCCATCTTCTCCACGGACTTCATGTCGTAGGCCGTCACGATTTCGTCGTTCTTCGTGCGGTTCAGCGGCACCAGTTCTGTCAGCGGACGCGGCGCAATCACCACCGCCGATGCATGAACGCCCGCCCCGCGCACCAGCCCCTCCAGCTTCTTTGCCGTATCGATCAGTTCGCGAACCTGCTTGTCCGAGTCATACGCCTTGCGTAAATCGGGCGACTCCTCCAGCGCCCTTTCCAGCGTCATCCCCACGGTCGGCGGCACCAGCTTCGCAATCCGATCCACGTCGCCGTATGGCATATCCATCGCGCGTCCGCAGTCCTTGATCGATGCCTTCGCAGCCATGGTGTTGAACGTAATGATCTGAGCTACCTGCTCGCGCCCATACTTACGCGTCACATACTCGATCACTTCGCCGCGACGGTTCTGGCAGAAGTCCACGTCGATATCCGGCATCGTCACGCGCTCGGGATTCAGGAATCGCTCGAACAGCAGCACGTTCTGCATGGGATCAATGTTCGTAATCTCCATCGCATATGCGACCAGCGATCCCGTCGCCGACCCGCGCCCCGGTCCGACGGGGATGCCGTTGTCCCGCGCGTACTTGATGAAGTCCCACACAATCAGGAAGTACCCCGAGTACTTCATCTGCTTGATGATGCCGATTTCGAAATTCAGGCGCGCTTCATATTCATGCGTCGGCGATCGGCGCACCCCGCGCAATTCCAATTGGCGCACTGCCGTCTCCAGCCGCTTCTTCAAGCCCTCGCGGCACACCTCTTCGAAATAGCTGTCAATGGTGTGTCCCACGGGAACCGCAAACTCCGGAAACGGATTGTCAACGGCGTGCAGCTTGAAGTTGCAACGCTCCGCAATCTCCATCGTCGTCGTGGTCACGCCCGGGGAGTCGGGAAAGATGCGCCCCATCTCATCCGCTGACTTGACGAAGAACTGGTCGGAGTCAAACCGGAACCGTTCAGCATCGTGAATCTTCGAGCCCGTCTGCACGCAGAGCATCACGTCGTGCGCATGCGAATCTTCGCCGCACAGGTAGTGCGAATCATTCGTAAGCACGAGCGGGATGTCCAGCTCCTTCTCCAGCCTGAACAGATCTTCCTGGATCTTCTTCTCCTGCTCCAGCCCCTGGTCCTGGATCTCGAGATAGAAATTCCCCCGTCCGAAAATATCCTGGTACTGCATGGCCGCGCCTTTGGCCTTCTCGTAGTGACCCGCCGAGAGTTCTTCGCAAAGCTCGCCGCTCAGGCAGCCTGAAAACCCGATCAGCCCCTTCGCATTGTCCGCAAGAAACTTCTTGCTCACCCTCGGCTTGCGATAGAAGCCATGCAGGCTGGCCTCGCTCGTCAGCCGGATCAGGTTGCGATAGCCCTCTTCGTTTTCCGCCAGCACCAGCAGATGGTTGTACTGGTCGTTGGGAGTGTCGGCGCGATGATCCTCCGCCTTGCACACGTAGAGCTCGCATCCCAGGATCGGCTTGATCCCCTTCGCCTTGGCCGCATTGAAAAAGTGGACCGCCCCATAAATGTTCCCGTGGTCCGTCATCGCGACAGACTTCTGCCCCAGCGCTGCGACTCGGTCAATGAGCTTGTGTATGTCGCAAGCCCCGTCAAGGAGCGAATATTCCGTATGAAGATGTAAGTGAGTAAATTCAGCCATGGCGTATCTCTATTTTACCGGTGGGGCGAATCCGCTGAGTATCGGTTGAAAACGAGGCCGAAACTCTCTCTTTCTGGTTCAACGGAAGAACAGTGTCATCTTTTGGGAGCGGGTAGCCCAGGTCTAAGCGAAGGCTCCCAACGCAAGAAAATGGATGCCCCAGCTCTCGCCTTTAAGACCTGGGAAAGCACGAACTACCGAACCGAATGACTAACCACCAGGACACACTGAGCAAAAGTGAACAGTCTCACCGGGACAAACGGCTCAGAGTAGATAAGATGAGCGTTCCTGTGCCCGCAGAGAGAAGCGTCTGACTCGTCGAGAGCACATCAAGCCCCGCCCCACGCCGCTCGCCGATCCGCATCGAACACGGCTGATCAAGTCCCTCAATAGTCGCTCAACACCGTCGGAGTAGCAGGCAATTCCGAAGGTAGCTGTTGGTTTGAAGTCTGCAGGAAGGTAACACCGATGAAACGAGTTGGGTTCATGATTCCAATATCTATTTTGTCCGCTGCACTCGCGCTCAGTAGCCTCGGCTACGCTCAGGAGAAACAGGACAAGGAACAAGAGCACAAGGCTCAGCAGCAAAAACAACAGGATCAGGGCAGACAAAATCAAGGTCAGCAGCGCCAGCAAGACAAGCAGGCCGAGCCGCGAGGGCAACAACCTCAACATGACCAGAACAGTCGGCAACAGCCTCAGCGTGACCAGCAAAACCAAGGCAGGCAGCAACAGATTCAGCGCGATCGGCAAGTCGAAAACAGGCAGCAGCAGCCTCAACGTGATCAGCAGGAACAAAACCGGCAGCAACGGCCTCAGTACGATCGGCAAAACCAGAACAGGCAGCAGGTTCAGCGTGATCGGCCAGACCAGTACAGACAACAACAGCCTGACCAGCGGCAGCGAGGGCAACAGATGCAGCGCTCGCAGCAACAGCAGCGTGAACAGCAGGTGCAGCAGCAGCAGGCATGGCAGCAGCACCGTTCAAACCATTGGGATAGCGACCACCGTAACTGGCAGCAGCGCGGCGGCTACAACGGATACCGAATTCCTGACAATGATTTTCGCGCCCGCTATGGCAGAGGGCACGACTTCCGCATATATAGCCTTCCCTTCATGTCTCAGGGCGGCTATCCACGCTTCCAGTATGGCGGATATTGGTTCACGGTGATGGATCCGTACCCGGACTATTGGGGCAACGACTGGTACCAGACAGACGATGTTTATGTGGACTACAACAGTGATGGATATTATCTCTTCAACCGCAGATACCCCAACCGTCCCGGCATCGCAATCAGCATCTCGTTCTGAACAGATACTCGGTCAGTTGGAAGGGCGGGCGTAAAGTCCGCCCTTTTCTATTTCCTCTCGAAGCCGGGTGGCGCGAGCCAAGGTCTCACTTTTCAGACCTGGGAACGCACGAACCCGAATTGACGCCTCAGCCCGCGACTACTTGAACACGTTCTTTTCCGGCACCCCAAAGTGCGGCGCCGACGGCACGCAGTCATCAATCGACTTCAGAACGATGTGGTTATCGTCCCCCACATTCATCCCCGAAATGATGTAAGGCCGGTACTTCTCCTTGGCTGTGTGGTTATCCACGTATCCCTTGATCCATCGTGGGCAGCCCATGAACCCCGCGCCCTTTTCGTCCGTCCACCACACCACGTGAATACGGAACGCCCGCCCGCTCTCCGCCACACCTGAGATCACCGAGTAGGAAGTATCCGCACTGTTCGTGATCGATTTGAATTCGTCAATTTTGAAAACCAGCCAGCTGCCCTTCTTGGTGCTGTCGAAAAGTTTGCAGGCCTCGGAATCGCAGGTCCGCTCCAGGCGGTATACATCAATCGTGACCGGCTGTTGCGAAACGTTCTTGTATTCCACTACGACTTTTCCGTTCATCGGCGTGTACTTTCCCTGCGCGCCCCGAGCCGCAGCAAACGGTAGCGGGTTGGTATCGCTCACCAGCGTCAGCCGGATGCAATCCATGGTGCAGGGCTTCGCCTGAACGGCCGTCCAGCCGATCTCGACAGGCTTGGTGCTTTCCACCTGTGCCGTGTACGCTTCGCCCGGCTTCAACACCACACCCGACCGGATCGGGATATGCTTCACCGCACCATGGACGGTGCCGGTACAAAGAATCATCAAACACGTTATCCATCGGAACATGCGCGCAATTATATCTTCGAAATCTTTCTGAGACGTGGACCCATTCGCCGCAGGCTCATGCCGAATCCGTTGCGGGACTCCTCAACCATCCTCAACACCCCCCGGATTGTGGTCAATTTGGACCATCAATCTCTTCTCAGATCCCATAGGCTGTCAAAGATTGTCAAAAAAAGGCGGTTCTCCATGTTCGAAGTAGGCCAGCAGGTCACGGTTATTACAGATAAAGGAATTGGCTACAGCTGCTACATCCTCGCCCGGGCGAGTGGCGACAACGGAATGAAGGCCTACAAGGTTTCAAGCGATGAGGGCGGCATGGGACAGATGGGCCAATGGCACAAGGCGGCCGACATCTTCGTCATCGAGCCCGATACCACGGCACCGATGGCCATGCCTGATTCCCTTGAAGGCATCGTCAGCAACACCACTGTCGCCCAGGCGGATAGCGGACCTTGATTGAGGCTGAATCTCGGCGGCGCCTCGTCGAGGCACAAAACCCTCAGGTTCGCCGACGATTGACCTTCCACTTTCAGTCCACGGCATACGTCCATAAGTCCAAAGGCTCCGGAACTTTGGATTGCGATGGGCGTTCCAGGATAAGCATCTGGCCCCGAAAGCGCGTAGCATAGGGAGCACCATCCGTTTCCAGACGGTCCCTCAATGTTGTCAGCAAGGTGAGCCTCCAACATCGAGAGCATTCAGAAACTGCACAGAGGAAACACGCATGACAAGCTTTCGCATCGTCGCTTCCGTCTCCATCCTGTCTCTCGCTCTCGGGTCCTGCGCTTTCGGATACGCCCAGGACAGCCAGGACAAGAACAAAGACAAACGGCAGAATCAGGACAAACATGCCGTTCCCGGCAACCAGCCGAAGGGGCAGGCCGACAAGCATGGACCTCAGAGCCCGCGCCAGCAGAACCCCGGCGACGACGCACGCCATGTTTCGCAGCAAAAGCAGTCGGCGCGCTCACCGGAAGAGACGCATGTCCAGCAGAGGAAGCAGCAAAGTGCCTGGCAGGAGCGGCGCGCGAACCATTGGGAATACGAACATCGCAACTGGCAGCAAAGAGGCGGTTACAAAGGCTACCGGATTCCCGATAACTATTTCCGCGATCATTACGGCGATGGGCACGCCTTCCGAATCTATAGCCTTCCTTTCCAGTATGAAGCTGGAAACCCGCGTTTCCAATATGACGGCTACTGGTTCACCATGTTGGATCCATACCCTGAGACTTGGGGCGGCAGGTGGTATGAGACCGATGACGTCTACGTGGCCTACAAGGGAGATGGATACTATCTGTTCAACCGCAGGTATCCCGGACCTCTCGGAATTGCGCTCAGCGTTTCGCTGTAAACTGCCGGCTTAGCGGAATACTCTGCCCCCTGTCGCGTATCCCTTGCTGGATTTCCCGGGCCGCGTCGCCGGTCTCTGGTACCTGCTGCTCACGATCCTGGGCCGCTGCGGCTCCGCCGACGCAAGCGCCTGAAATCTCCTCCGCCCATCCGGACTAAGTCGCCCGTCTAGCAGCCTATCCGAAAGATTCCAAGGTTTCCGCCACAAACGGCGCGGGGGAGGAAGCTCTTCTGTCACGTTACCTCAGAGTGTCAGGCCGTCCAGACGCATAGCCAATAGACAGGCCCGCCCCATACACTCGGGGAAACACCTAATTAGAGGTCCTGAAGAATGAGCAAACCCCGCTGGATGGGTATTGGGATGGCGTTTCTTTTGATCGCGACAAGCGTGCAGTTGGTACGCGCGCAGAAACTGGACGCGACTGTGCTGTATCGCCAGACCAGCGACTCGAACTACTTCGCCGTGATCCCTGGATATACCATCACTCCCAACGAAGGCGGCACCGACTGCTCTCTTGAACCGCTCTCCGAGGCCTGCGCTGCACCCAGCCACGCCAACGCTGCGCTCGCCGCGCCGGGACAAGTTTCCTACAACCTCGTAGGAACCACGATTTCACTGTTGCTGCCCGACGGAAGAGTCGCGCTGGTCAACTGCGTCAACAAGTATTCATCCAGGGGCAATTACATCAGCCGCCGTATTTGCGAAATGCCACTCGTTGAGCATGTAGAGACCGAGCTGAATGGCAAGAACGCGAAGCTCAAGTGGCCGGTGGGCACCGACGGCAAGATCGCAGCGGAAACTTACCGCATCGTCGCCATTCTCGACAAACAACTCATCGCCGCACGCTGAGCCCGGCCACGTGCACATCTCCAACCTCTAAAGCTGCGCGGCCACCTGCGTAGCGAGGTCAGTCAACGCCTTCTCATTGCTTCCGCCGCTCAAAAAGAAGCGAACGTTGCCCTTGCGGATATGGATGCCATGCCGGGGATCAAAATACGTGTCGTCGCCCACTCCCGGTACCGCCCGCGGCGGACTGTAGAACATCTTGAGCTTCGCAAACAGATCTGTCGCTGCCGCTGCGGAGGGATCAAAGTAAATTCTGAACAATACCTCGCCCGAGCCCCCCGCCGAATACGTGCAGTCCGTCCCCTGCACGGTGTTCGCAAATGGGCGCGGAGCAACACTCTTTGCTGGGGCGCCGTACGTTTGTCCCATCGCTTTGCTCACCTGCGCAGGGGGCAGCAGAGAACATGGATCGGCCGGAGCAGTGGCAGCATGCGCCACCTGAACCGCACAGGCGACTGCAAACACGCCCGCAGTCAGCAGTGAGAACCTTCCCACGCCGGCGATTGAATCAAGTCTTTGGGAGATCATCGCAAAGGCTCCTTTCCCGTACCCGAAATTGTCCGCGATTGTAACCCGCCCAATGTTGTCTGCGCCAAGGAAATCAAGCCGGGATTCCTGCTAAATTGTGGACATGCTGACGAACCGCTCCGTGCCGCCCTGCACCGTGATTCCTGTGCTCATCTACCCCGATCCCTCAGCCGCGGCAGAGTGGCTGGGCAAAGCGTTCGGGTTTACCGTGCGTCTGCGCATCGCCAACCACCGTATCCAGATGCGTGCCGGCGAAGGCTGCTTCACCATCGCCGAGGGCGAAATTGCGCCAAATCGATCGCACATTATCCAGGTCCGCATCGAGGACGCACGCACCCACTGCGAACGCGCCCGCCAAGCCGGCGCCGTCATTCTCACCGAGCCAACCGACCACATGTACGGCGAACGCCAATACAACGCGCGAGATTTCCACGGCCACCACTGGGACTTCACGCAGACGCTCACCGACGTCGAGCCGGAAAGCTGGGGCGGCACCTCGGTCGCCCCCTAATGAATCGCGTTGTTTCCCACTTTGTCGCTGCCTGAGCGCTGCCTCCCTGCCCCTATTGCTGCAGCGCTTCCCCTGTCACAATTCCGGTAAGCTTCCGCGCCGCCATCGCGCTGTTGAACGCCTTCGCGTCGTCGGCGAGAAACTGGTTGAATTTGCGGATCGCCGCCTCGTACTCCGTTTCCACCTGCTTCTTGTCGTCCATCGCGGCTGCCGACGGGGCCGTATCGTCGCCTTCCATCAGACCATCCAAGGCAAATAGTTTCTCGTGGATCTGGTCGGGCGCACGCAGTGTCGATTCCCCCGCGCCCGCATTGCTCGTTAGCACGCTTTGGGCCACCTTCATCTTCTTGGCAAAGGCGTCGATCTCCGTCTTCACCTTCTCTTCATCGGGCATGCCCTTGGTGGCCTCGCCCAAGGCCACGAGTTGGGCGTTCATCGCGTCAATGCGATTCAGCGCGATGTCAACCTGAGAGATCTCATGCACCACGGACTCAACCGCGTGGTAACGCTCCTTCATCCCAGCCTCGTCCGCATGCGACGTCGGGTCCTGCGTCACCACAAGTTTCTGCGAACTGCTTTGCCCGGCAATCGTCAGCGTCAAGGTGTACTCCCCGGGAGGAACCAGGGCGCCCGAACGCGGCCCTCGGTTGAAGTCCTTGCCGCCCTCCCAGCGCACCGGCCCATCGCCGCGCAGGTCCCATACCATTCGCTGGAGCCCCGCCTTCGTCGGAACCCACGGCACCTCTTTCGGCTTTTCCGACGAAGTCTCTTCTTCGCCCGGTTTCTCCGGTATCAGTTGCTGCTGCGTCTGCGATGAGGCAGGCGCCTGCGGAGCCTTCGCCTCCTGCTGTTCAGAACGCGCCGCGTGCGCCGTCGATTGCGGCTGGGATTGCGCCGCATGCGGCAGATCTTCATCCTCTGGCGGCGCTTCGTCCGGATCCAGCGTGTGCGTTCCCTTCATCGTCCGCACAACGTGTCCCTCTGCGTCCTTAACCACCAATGTGCCGGGGTCTTTCGATTCCCGAGCGAGATAGTAGCTGAGCACCGCACCATACGGGGGATTCTTCCCGTAAAACGCTCCATCTCCCAATCCCTCGATCTGCGACGAAGGCCAGAAGCGAAGTGCCTTCTCCGGTGGAAAGAGCCCAACGCTCTGTGCCGTGAACTGCTGGAAGGGTGCAAGGTCGTCGAGTATCCAAACCGAGCGACCGTGCGTTGCGACTACCAGGCTGTTGTTCGCGCCATTCAGCGCAATATCGTACACAGCCGCATCCGGTAGGCCGAGCCCAAGCAGAAACCAGTGTTCCCCTGCATCCCAGCTCACGTAGAGGCCATTCTCGAGGCCCGCGTAATACATGCGTGGATTGTGCAGATCGCGTCGCACCACGTGCGCGTAAATCTGCGGCAGATCGCCATTGATCGATTGCCACGTCGCCCCATAGTCTGTGGTGCGAAACAGGTAGGGCTTGAAGTCGCCGCTGAAGTGCCGATCAACCGCGATCAGCGCCGCGCCCGCGTCGTCCGGTGACAGATCAATCGACTCAATGCGCCCCCACTGCGGAAGTCCTGCAATGTGTTCCGTCACGTTCTTCCACGTACCGCCGCCATCGCGTGTCACCTGCACTTCGCCGTCATCGCTGCCCGCCCAAATCACCTTTGCATCTTTCGCCGAGGGCGCAATCACCAGCAGCGTGTCATAAACCTCGGCACCAGAGTTGTCCTTGACGATCGGCCCACCAGAGGACTGTTGCTTCTCCTTCTCGTTCCGCGTCAAATCTTCGCTGATCGGCTTCCACGTATGTCCTCGGTCCTCGCTCTTGAACACAACGTTGCCGCCCGCATACAGCACCTTAGGATCCTGCGGCGAAACCGCAAACGCCGCATTCCAGTTGAAGCGATATTTCAGATCCGCAACACCCCCTCCGTTAAAGTCGCGCGGATAGGGCTCCATGTCGTGCACCTGCTCACCGGAGCGATCGAAGGTCATCAGGACCTGGTTCTGCGTGCTGTTGTACACCAGGTTGGGATCGTCCGGTGCGGGAATGGCAAAAATTCCGTCGCCTCCGTTCAGCGCAAACCAATGCCGATCGAGAATGCCGCTTGGATCCTTGTTGATCCCCGGTCCGCACCATGCACTGTTGTCCTGCAGTCCGCCACAGATCCGCGTCCACGAATCGCCGCTCGCGCTCACGTGATAGAACTGGCCGATCGCCACGTTGTGTACAAATTCCCAGTGCGCGGCATTATCGCGCGAGATCACAATGCCCCCGTCGTTGCCTTCGATCATGCGCCCACTGCCCGACGGATCGATCCAGATCGCATGGTGATCCCCATGGATCTGCTTCGCAATCGAACCGAAGTTGTGCCCGCCATCTTTTGATTCCATCATCAGGTTCGACAGCGCAATCACGTGATCTGCGTTCTTCGGGTCCACCGAAATGTGCGAGAAATAGAACGGGCGCGAATCCACCTCCTCGTTCTTGCTCACCACGCTCCAGTGATCGCCTGAGTCGTCGCTGCGCCACAGCACGCCTTCCGTCGAACCCATCACTGCGTACACAACCCCCGGCTCACTCGGAGCAATGGCCAGCCCGATGCGCGCCACCGGCTTTGCCGGCAGTCCATGCCCGTTCAGGCGCTGCCAGGTCGTGCCCCCGTCGACCGATCGGTAAATCGCATCCTCTGGCCCGCCATCGGAGTAGCTCCAGGGCGTTCGCCGAAAACGATACGCAGCCGCAAAGAGCACCTGGGGGTTCTCCGGATTCATAGCGAGGTCCGAGATGCCCACGCTCGGTCCCACGTACAGCACCTTCTGCCAAGTCGCGCCGCCATCCGTCGTCCGAAAAACGCCGCGGTCCTCGTCGTCGGCGTAGGGACTGCCCATCGTCGACACCACCACCGTCCCCGCATGATGAGGGTCGACGGTGATTCTCGATATCTGGAAGCTGTGCTCCAGCCCCGTCCGCTTCCAGTGCGCCCCTCCGTCGGTCGATTTATAGATCCCATCGCCAAACGAGACATCATTGCGCACGTTGGCTTCGCCCGTTCCCGCCCAGATGATTTGCGGATTCAAAGGATCGACAGCGAGCGCGCCAATCGACGCAACGCTCTCGTACTGAAACAGCGCCTTCCACGTCGTGCCGCCGTTATCGGTGCGAAAGATGCCTCCATCGGCCGCACCTACATAGAACACTTCGCTGTTGCCGGGAACGCCCGCGACCGCGGTCACGCGGCCGCCTGAAATTGCTGGTCCGATCTCCCTGAAGCTCACGCTTTTCCGCACAAGCATCGGCAGCTGGGTGCGGCCTTCGTTGTTTGCCTTCTGCGCACCCGCCACGCCGGCAAAGGGCACAGCGGTTGACTGGGCGAATGCCGGCAAAGTCGGAAAACAGAGAACCAGGCAAACTGCAACGCGCGCCCAAGGAAGCGGGCGAAAATCTTTCAAACCCAGGGGAATCATGGTCGACCTCGTAAGCCTCGCAGTTTACCACGCTGCTCGCGCCGCAAAGGTCTCGATCGCAAAGTTGCAAATCACTCTCTGCGCGCTCCTGCTCAGAACGTCGTCACCCGCACCCGCAGCAGAACATTCTCGTCCGCCTTCAGGTTCAATCCATAATCCGTCTGATCTCCATTCCAGATCCGCATCGTCTTCCAGTTCCCCGCCGCGTCATAACTGCCTTCTTCCACCTTGAGCCAAAGCCGCTTCTTCCCGGGGGCAAATGTTGGCGCGAAATCCACACGCACGTGATGGCCCGCGACAAGATATTCGTCCTGCCCCAGTTCCACAACCGCCGCGCCCCCATCTGGAGGCGTGTTCCCTTTTGGCTGCATCCAATTTCCAAACGATGGCATGCCGTATTTCACCACCACGTCCCACCGTCCAAGTGGGATCTGGTTCGTATGAGCTTCAGGACTTTCACTCACGCCCACAACCTTCCCCTCGAGGTTCGCCTTCGCAATCCGCCGCGCTATCGGCGCCAGCAACGCATACTGCTCCGCAACAGGCTTCAGCGCGTTCGCCTCCATTGCCTCCGGCCCCGTCGGCTCGTTGCTGTAGCGCGTCAGGTCCAACCCGAACGGCGACCACCCGATCGCTCCCTGACCGATCGCCGCAAACACGTATCGCGCATACGCTGGAGAATTGCCCGTCTCCGGAATCAGCAGTGGATTCTTCTGCCCATAGAATCCAAGCACCTTCATGTACTTCGGCCACTCCGCCATGTAAATGTCCGGCGCGATCGCATCGATCGACGGCGCCGCAATCTTCCACAAGCCGATGTTGTTATCCGTCGGTGCGCCCGATTCATAGCTTGGCGCTCTGCCCGGATTCATCGGGTCACGGAGAGCGGCATTCACGTACATCGGCAGACGATACTCAGCCTTCCCCGCCGCCGCGACTTGCTCAATGTATACCGCCGTGTACCAGGCCTCGAAGGTCTCATCGGCATCATCGCCGAAAACTTCCTTCCAAGTTCCCGGCTGCTTTCCAAGCCCCTTCACCAGTGCCTCAGGGACCGGCCCCGCGAACGCCTTCTGCGCCGCATCGCCGTAATCGCGCACGCCGCCCCACACTCCCGGTTCATTCTCCACCTGCATTAGCAGGACGGTCCGCTGCGCATCGGCATCCTTCAAATGCCGCATCAGCGCGCGAAATGCAGTCTTGTCTGCTTCGAGAAATGCCTCCGAAAACGGCGATGGCGAATCCACCGTCTCTCCCTTTTCATTTCTCAGAAACGGATACTTCTCCTGGTTCAGCTTGATCCACTCCGGTGTGTAGTGCGAACTGCCGTTCTTCCATGTACCAAACCACAACAAAACCAGGCGCACATGATGTTCCCGCGCCTGCTTCAAAATCAGGTCCACGGCGCTGAAATCGAACTTGCCCTGCGTCGGCTCCATCTGTTCCCAATAGATCGGCAGCTCCACCGTGTTCGCGTGCAACGTCTCGGCCGCAGGCCACACCTTGTCGAGATAAGCCGGCCACGCGCTTGAATTATTTGCCTGCACGCCCAGCATCAAGTACGGCTCGCCATCAACGATCAGCGCGTAGCGGCCATCCTTCTGCACGATCGTTGGAATGGGCCTTGCGGATGCTGCCATTGGACGAGGCTCCTGCGCCCAGATCAACAAACCTGCAAACGTTTCCAAAAGCATCACAACAAGAGCTAACCTTGTCGCTTTCATCCACGCGCTCTTACCTGTCATCTCCGCGCCCTCAAAGTTCAACGTTTAAACCACGCCAAGTATATCCCTCGCTAACCTCATCATCACGCCGCAGAATTACACTGGGAAAGCACGGAGCCACACACCTTCATGGACAAGTTCGTCATTCGCGGTGGAAATCCGCTGGTTGGAACAGTTCGCATCTCGGGCGCAAAGAACTCCGCACTTCCCTGCATGGCAGCCGCCATCCTCACTGAAGGCGAAGTCACGCTCGAAAACATTCCCCAGGTCCGCGACATCGAGACCGAGCGCAAACTCCTTGCCGCCATGGGCGCAGAAGTCGAACTGGGCACCGGCACCGCCGACCACATCACCCGCATCAACTTCCGCACCCTCTCCAGCCCTGAGGCCAAATACGAAATTGTCAAAACCATGCGCGCAAGTTCCCTCGTCCTGGGCCCGCTCGTCGCCCGCGCTGGAATGGCCCGCGTCGCCATGCCCGGTGGTTGCGCCATCGGCGGCCGGCCCATCGATCTGCACATCAAGGGCCTCGAAAAAATGGGAGCTGAAATCCTCCAGGAACACGGCTACCTCGAAGCCCGCGCCGGCAAACTCAAAGGCGCCCACATCGTCTTCGACAAGATCACCGTCACCGGTACTGAAGATCTCCTCATGGCCGCCGTCCTCGCCGAAGGCGAAACGCTAATGGAAAACTGCGCACGCGAGCCTGAAGTCTGCGATCTTTCCGAACTGCTCATTGCCATGGGCGCCAAGATCGAAGGCGCCGGAACCTCCACCATCCACGTGCAGGGCGTCACCAGCCTCAACGGCGCGCATTACCGCATCAATCCGGACCGCATCGAAGCCGGCACATTCCTCATCGCCGGTGCAATCACCGGGGGAGACCTCACCATCGCTGATTGCAACCCCAACCACCTCGGCGCCGTCATCGCCAAGCTTCAGGAAGCCGGCGCGACCGTCGACATCCTCAACGCCAACTCCGTCCGCGTCCGCAGCGACGGCAAGCTTCGCGCCGCCGACATCTCCACGGAAGAGTATCCCGGCTTCCCGACCGACATGCAGGCGCAGTACATGGCGCTGACCACTCAGGCCGAAGGCGTCAGTCAGGTCACCGAAAACATCTTCGAAAACCGCTTCATGCATGTGCAGGAACTGGTCCGCATGGGCGCCAACATCAAGGTCGACGGGCGCACCGCCACGGTGCGCGGTCCCGCGCCACTGTCGGCGGCCGCCGTCATGTGTTCCGACCTGCGCGCTTCCGCGTCGCTTGTCCTCGCAGCCCTCGTCGCGGACGGCGAGTCCATTCTCGATCGCGTCTACCACATGGACCGCGGCTACGAACGCATCGAACAGAAACTCGAAAGCGTAGGCGCCCAGATCCGTCGCATGGGCAACGTCTTCGGCTGATGCGGCCAAAGGCCCCTTGCGCGTGCCATTGGGCAGCCGGGCGAAGCCTCGGCGATTTCATTGGAACGCGCTGCGAGTCAGGGATGCTCGTCTACGACGTTGGCAGATAGACGCGAACGATGGTGCCGTGATTCTCAACGTCGGCCTTGCTCTCAATCTCAATGCGACCACCGTGCCCCTCGACAAACTGCTTCGCAATGTACAGACCAATTCCAGTGCCGACTGTATTGCGTGTCGTGAAGAAGGCGTCAAATACCTTCGCCAGGTCGCCCCTCGCAATGCCGACGCCATTATCCTGGATAGCCAGAACAATTCCATCTGCCGCACCCTCTGCATCTTTCACAGACACGCATAGAATGCCGCCTTTTTGCATCGCATAGATCGAATTTGAGATCAGGTTCGAGATCACCTGCATCATTTCTCCGCGACGCAGCCCGATTGTTTTGGATGAATCGAGCGATTTTCTAATCTCAATGCCGAGCGCATTACATCGGGGCTCGTAGATCGTGATTGCGTGCTGAACCAGCTCAGAAAGCGACGTGCTGATCGCTGACGAATTCTCGCGAAAATAGCCGAGAGTCTGCTTGGCGATATGGGAGACGCGGGCGAGTTCGCTTTCGACGGAATCGAGGTATTTGATACCTTCCGGGTCGCTGATCGTCGGGCGAAGAAGGTAAAGCAGGTTCACTACAGCTTCAAGGGGGTTGTTGATTTCGTGCGCGATCGTGGCCGCCATTCGGCCGGTCGCAGCTATCTTTTCAGCTTGCAATAAGGACTTTTCGAGCCGCTTGCGTCCCGAAATATCGCGAAGAATCTTGGACGCCCCAATGACCTGTCCTAGTTCGTTTCTCACAGGCGATATGGTAAGCGAGACATCGATCAGCTGCCCTGCCTTCGTCAGTCGTACCGTTTCGAAGTGCTCAACGCGGTGGCCGTTGCGCACACTCTCAATGATCCGTTTCTCGTCGGAATGCAGATCCTCAGGAATAATCTTGAGAATCGATGAGCCGACCATCTCCTCCTCCGAGTAGCCGAAAAGGCGCACAGCAGCCGTGTTCCAACTCGTGATGATGCCATTCAGGTCCTTGCTCAGGATGACGTCTTCCGATGAGTCGACGATTGCGGCACGTTCGGCGGCGTGCTTTGAGACGACTCTCAGCGCTCTCTCGTTCTCCTTGTTTTGCGTGATGTCCCGTATCGTACCGAGAATCTGTGGTGATCCAATCAACTGCGGCTGAAGCTGACCACTGACCTCGATCCAGCGCTGGCTCTTGTCGGGAAGACAGATCATCCCTTCAAAATGAAACGGCTCCCCCTTTCGCAGGGTTGCTTCCGTAGCATCTTGGAATGATTTCCGATAATCGGGAAGCACAACCTCCTCGAGGAAGGCGGCTCCATTCACTGGCCCGCTTTCACGTGACTGTCCGAAGATTTCGTACATGCGGTCGTTTTCCCAGCTCACCCGATCTTCTGTGGGGTGCCACACAAAGATTCCCAGTTGCGCAACTTCGGTCGCGAGTTTCAGCATCGTCTCGCTATCCCGAAGCTTTCGAGCTCCCATCATCATCTCGGTTGTGTTGCGGTATGCATCGTAAACGCCTGCGATCTCGCCGTTCTCATAAACGGGGATGAGCGAATAGCTCCAATAGTGATCCTCGACGACTCCATTCAAGCGGATTGGGATGAATATATTGTCTCGAACAGCGGTCTCGCCCCGGTAGAGGCAGGCTTCAAGATCGGCGCTGACCAGGTCCCATGCCTCGTGAAAGACCACGCGGTACAGGTTGCCAAGCGCGCTGGGATGCTTTCCCATCAAGGTGGGAATTGCTGCGTCGTTGTACAGGAAAACCATCTCCGGTCCCCAAGACAGGATCGTTGGAAATGGCGAATGGAGCGTGAGATTCACATACGCAATCAAAGTCTCAGACCAGTCTTCGATGGGCCCCAGGGGCGTGGCCGCCCAGTCGTGCGCACGGATGCGATCACTCATCTCGCCTTTCCCGGTGATGAGAGTCTCAATCCTGGTTGCGATGCTCATAATCCTTCATCTTGGGCGATCTCTGGACATTCACAATCGTGCACCGGCGCATAGCGATCATTTTGCGAGCAAGGCGACGGCGGAATGAAGGAAGCCGTATATCGCTTTGCAAGCGCGAGACTGAAAGGAGGCAAACCCTGGCTTTGAGTTGACCGCCGCATCGCTTCCAGGGAGATAAGATGACGACCGCGAGCACGAAGTGGTCTCGCGCCCGGCGGTTAGTCGGCTGCCTTCCTGACAATGAGCGACTGAATGGCCCTCTGAATGTCCAATATTGCACACAAAAAGCCGGAAAAGTGGACGGTCGGCCTGGAGCGCCGACATCGTTCACTGCCAGTTCTCCGCCAGGGTGCCACTGCCGCTTCGGGAACTATTGGGGCAATATCATCGTAGGTAGCATCATGAGATCTGTCTGTGCCGTCGCAGGTGCGGCTTTGTTTGCCTGCAATCTCGCCGGGCTCGCAGAAACGAAAGTCTCTTGCGATCAGACGCTCACGGCCCCACTCCGCTCGAGCGCCGTTCTCATCATTGACTCGCGACCGGCAGGTCTCGAAATCGTCGGAACGGATCAAGAGGCGATCCACGTCACCTGTCGGGGCGGCGACTACGAGGACGCGGCCCGTCATATCCTCCTTCAATTCTCTGCAAACCCAGACGGCGGCAAACTGACAATCGAGGGCAGCCACGTGAGGCACGGCGATAACCTTCAGGTCAGGATCGAGGTGCCATGGAAAACCAACCTCAGCGTGCGGATGCCCGCGGGAGAGGTGAAGGTGGAGGAGATCAAGGGCGACAAGGATATCGATATCTACGCAGGCCAGATTACCGTTTCTTCTGCGCACGCATGGAACTACCGCAACGTAAATGCGTCAGTGACGATCGGTGAGGTGAGAGCGCCCATGTACAACGCTGACAAGGGCGGCTTCTTCCGCAGCATCACGAAGAAAACAGCGGACGGCGAATATCGTTTGCATGCGCATGTCATGACCGGTGAAATTGATCTCGTGGGGAGAAAAACACGCTCTGAGGGAACGAGACAGCCGGATTGACAAATTCCCGCCATCCTGCCTGTCGGGCCGTTTGAGAGCTTACCGCCAGCTAACCGCCAGGTGCCAGCGCAGCTTGTATTGCGCCGTCTTCTCCAGCACCCGCTCGTACTCCCGCAGTTCGCCCAGGATCGGCAAGGTCTCCGACCCGAATGCCACCGGCGTATCCGCAAGAAAGCGAATCAACGCGCGCACGCACACTAGTCCATCGGTCGGGTCGAACCACTGTGGTTCCGGCAGGTTGCGAGCCCACTCCGGGTCGCCAGCGCCCTGGTCCAGCAGCAGGCACATCGAGTTCTCGTCCGCGGAGAAGAACTGCAGCAGAGGCGCCACGTTTAGCGACTCCGCCAGGCGCTCCAGCGCATCTTCGTTCCGGGCCAGCGCGTGGCCGTTGACGAAGATGTCGAAGCCGGGGTCTTCTCCTTCCACGACGATGTATAAACTCGCAGCCATCGCTCTTGAGCATAGTGGAGAGAAACTATAGCAAACACTCAATTTCCGCTCCGGTAATCCAAAGGATCAACGGTTTAGCCAGCCGCGCAAGATTACGCAAGTTTCACAGGTATCTGTGCAGTCATACAACAAAAGTGCCATCTCGTTCATTCTCAATATCAGATCGCATCTAAACTTGGTGCAGACCGGATTGTGGAACTGAGGCCCCCGGGTGGATTGGACTAAACTCCCCGACCTTGCAGCGGTGGCTGCGCTTACGTGCGCGTTTGCGTCCGTGGCGCGGCGTGGCCAAACCACGGCCTCGCGCCATTGGCTCACCGGCTGGGTCCTCATTGCTGTCCACTTTGCCGCCTTCATCTTCGCTCCTGCTCCCGGCATCTGGGGCATGATCGCAACCGACATCGGCTTGATCTCGCTCATCTCCGCCGGCGTACTGTTCATGTGGGCCTCCGTTCCCTACCGCACTGAGCGCTCCAGTGAATGGATGCTGATCTCGGTGCTCGCTACCAATGCGATCTACATTGTGCTGCTGGGCTTCGATCATCCCTGGCCGCAGGCGCTCAACACCGCTGCAATCTTTTTTGGAGCAGCACCCTTGACCATCGCCCTCACCGCGAGGCGCGATTTTACGCATCTTCTCCGCTGGTTGCTCGTCGGCATCTACTGCGTGCTCGCGGTATTCCTGCTCGCCTTCCAAAACCGGCCCGGCAGTGGACTCGATATCGCGTCCAATGCCGTCCTGTTTACTGTCTTTTTCGGATGCTGCGTGCACGTCTGGTACAGCTACCGCGAACGCGCCAGCGCCGGCTCGTTGATCACGATTGTCGGCTTTTTTGGTTGGGCCATGGTGTTTATCCTGGTGCCTCTTGCCCGATTTCTTGTGCCCCATCCACAAATTGAGAGCGAGGTCTGGAACCTCCCCAAGTACGTCGTCGCCGTCGGCATGATTCTGCTGCTCCTCGAGGACCAGATTGAACACAACAAATACCTGGCCCTGCACGACGAGCTCACCGGCCTGCCCAACCGCCGGCTCTTTCTCGACCGCCTCGCCATCTCGCTTGAGCGCGCCCGCCGCATGGAATCCAAAGCCGCCTTGCTGGTCATCGACTTGAACCACTTCAAGCAGGTGAACGATACACTCGGCCACCATGCCGGCGACCTGCTTCTCAAAAAAGTCAGCACCCTCTTCCAGAGCCGCGTCCGCCGCTCCGATACCGTGGCCCGCACCGGAGGCGACGAATTCTCTCTCATCCTTGAAGAGCCCACCAACCGCTCCAACGCCAAGTGGGTCGCAAAGTCTCTGATGGAGATGCTCGATGAGCCGCTGCAGGTCGGCGAGCACACCCTCAAGGTCAGCGCCAGCATTGGTGTCGCCGTCTTTCCCGACGATGCGCCCGACATTGAAGCTTTGTGCATCGCTGCCGATCTCCGGATGTACGACGACAAAAACGTATCGCGAGAGACCGACGCCGAGCGCTTCCCGGTCAAGTCAGAGCCCCTGCCCGAGTTTCGCAGCAAGGAAAACGAAGGCTTCAAGATGATCAATGTCCCGAAAGCCTGATGGCACGGCCCTTGCAAGGCCCTGCGAAGCACGACAAAAAATGCCCGGGCCATAAGGCCCGGGCATTTTTCTTACGTGTGCTTTCAGTTTGTCTCGACTGGCTTAGCGCGTGCCGCCGCCGCCACCCTGGCCGCCGCGTCCGCCGCGACGCCGACGCCGACGGTTCCGGTTAGCTCCGGCTCCTGCTGGGCCACCACCAACGGGGCGCGGTCCAGCACCCACAACCTGGCCGGCTGGAACCGGCGTTCCATCAGCGCGATTGAAGTTCGGCTCGTTGTCCTCGTCGATCTCCTCGCCCTCTTCGTCATCGTCGTCGAAATCCTCCCCGCCCTCAATCAGGATCGTGCTCTGATTGGTGCGCGGTTGACGTTCGTCGAATTCGTGACGCGGACGAGCCGCCGCCGGTGCCGGAGCCGCTTCCGCTTCTGCGGTGACGTCAAACGACTCGGGAGCTTCAACAGCCGGAGCCGATTGTGCCAGCTTCGCCTTTTGCTCGCGGATGAGCGCCTTGCGGCTCAGCTTGATGCGATTGCCTTCGATGGCCAGCACCTTCACCATCACCTGGTCGCCTTCGCGCAGCTCATCCTTCACTTCCTTCACGCGATGCTCAGCGATCTCCGAAATGTGCAGCAGTCCATCCGTGCCTGGGAACAATTCGACAAACGCGCCGAACTCCGCCAGCCGGACAACCTTGCCCAGGTAGACTTTGCCGATCTCCGGCACAGCCGTGATGTTGCCGATAATCTCGAGTGCGCGCTTCAGGCCATCCGCGTCGCTTGAGGCCACGCTGACTTTGCCCGTATCGTCCACATCGATCTTGGCCCCGGTCTGCTCGATGATGCCGCGGATCGTCGCGCCACCCTTGCCGATCAGATCGCGAATCTTGTCCGTCGGAATCATGACGGTTTCGATCCGCGGAGCGTAAGCTGAGCGCTCCGTGCGCGGTCCATCCAGAACCGCATCCATTTTGTCCAGCAGGAAGAGCCTGCCACGTTTCGCCTGCTCCATCGCCTGCTGCAAGATCTCGCGCGTCAGTCCGCCGATCTTGATGTCCATTTGCAGCGCGGTAATTCCCTTCCGCGTTCCGGCAACTTTAAAGTCCATATCGCCGTAGTGATCTTCAGCGCCGGCAATGTCCGTAAGAATGGCATAGTCATCGCCTTCCTTCACCAGGCCCATCGCCACGCCGGCCACTGCACCCTTCAGTGCGATGCCGGAGTCATAGAGTGCAAGGCTCGCGCCGCAGACCGAGGCCATCGACGAAGATCCATTGGACTCCAGAATGTCCGACACAATGCGAATGCTGTAGGGCGACTCATCAGCGGTCGGTAGAACCGCGGTGATCGCGCGCTCCGCCAACGCTCCGTGTCCGATTTCGCGACGGCCTGTCCCCGTCATTCTCCCTGTCTCACCAACAGAGAACGGCGGGAAGTTGTAGTGGAGCATGAAGTTCTTTTTCTTCTCGCCTTCGTAGCTCTCTAGGCGCTGTCCGTCATCGGCGGTGCCCAGGGTTGCTGTCACAAGGGCCTGTGTTTCGCCGCGGGTGAACAATGCGGAACCATGGGTGCGGGGAAGAACACTGGTCTCGATCGTGATCTCGCGAATCTCGTCGAAAGCGCGGCGGTCGGGACGAATGCGGTCCTTGGTCACCTGTTCACGGAAAGTCCGCTCGCGAAGTAGCTCGTAATACGTGGCCAGCTTTTTCTTGGCCGTCGCATCGTCGGCAGGAAGCTCGGCGGCCAACTCGTCCTTGAGCTTCTTTACCAGTGCATAGCTGTCTGTCTTGGCGTACTTTTTGGTGTCGAGAGCGTCCTTGAGGCGATCGCCGATCTTGGCCTTCAGTTCATCGTAGTAGCCTTCGTCAGTCGTTGGCGCGACAAATGCCCGCTTCGGCTTGCCGGCCTTACCGACCAGCTCGTCGATAGCAGCGACAATTTTCTTGATCTCGGCATGGGCGAATTCGATGGCGGCGAGAATGACTTCTTCCGTCTCTTCCTTGGCGCCCGACTCGATCATCACGATGCCGTCCTTGTGACCGACAACCATGATGTTCACCGTCGTTTCCGCGCGCTCTGAATACGTGGGGTTGATGACGAATTCCCCATTCACGCGACCGACGCGAACTGCGCCAACCGTAGCGCTGAACGGAATGTCACTGAGAGCCAATGCGCAAGCGGCGGCATTGATGCCGACCACGTCAGGATCGTTTTCTTTGTCCGCCGAGAAGACCAGGGCAATCACCTGCGTCTCGTTGCGGAATCCATCGGGGAACAATGGACGGATCGGTCGGTCGATCTGCCTGCAGGTAAGAACTTCCTTTTCGCTGGGTCGGCCTTCGCGCTTGATGAATCCGCCGGGGATGCGGCCGCCGGCGTAGGTGTATTCGCGGTAATCCACCGTGAGGGGGAAAAAGTCGATGCCTTCTCTTGGGTCAGGAGACGCGACCGCGGTGGCCAGAACCACGGTTTCGCCCGTGGTGACCAGTGCAGCACCAGATGCCTGCTTCGCCATGCGCCCGGTCTCAAAGACCAGACGCTTGCCGCCTGCAAGCTCGACTGTCACTTCTTGTTTAGACATGGAGTCCTCGTTTCATTTTTTTCGCTTGGGAAACTTGTGGGTAGGAAGATCCGGAAATCCGGTGGGTGGTGTACCGATGCGCGGAAGTCGCAGGACGCGACTGAGCCAAACCTGTTTGCATCGATACAAAATGCGCGGGCCGCGCCGAGCTTCGAAGTCGCCAACCGGCGACAGCTCTGCACAAGCCCTGGCGGCATCTTTGATTCGCCAGGTACACCATGGCCCCAGGTTCTAGGTAATGCGGGGCCGTGACCAAAATCCGGTCTGGGCGCTTCCGGGTCAACGTTTGCTTTCTGATTACTTGCGGATACCGAGCTTGCCGATTACGTCGCGATAGCGATCGGAATCATGCGTCTTCAGGTAGTCCAGCAGGCGGCGGCGTTTGCTGACGAGCATCAGGAGTCCACGCCGGGATGCATGATCCTTTTTGTGGGTCTTGAAATGCTCGGTCAGTTCGCCAATCCGCTCACTCAGAATCGCGATCTGGACTTCGGGGGAACCGGTGTCCTTCTCATGGGTGCGGAAGCGTTCGATCAGGGTAGTTTTCTTGGCAGTCGCCAGCACGGCGGTATTACTCCTCTTGCGTTCTCAGTCCACTCTCAAGTGTCTAGATAGAGATTACCATGAATGACTTGCGCGAGGAACCCCACGACCTCGATACCCCAGGCAAAACAACACCTGTACATGCCAGGCAATCCCTGAACTACAGTGATATCGACGAGCGGAGAGCTAACAAGTGCAACGAAAGACAACCCTCTACATCGATATTGACGACACCATCATCGCCCAGGTCTTGCCCGGTTCCGGCTTCGATCTCCGCCCTTGCGTCATTACCCACCTGACAATTTTGGGCCGCATGTACGACTGCTGCTGGCTCACTTCCTGGCCGCACATCGACACGTCCACGCCCGCCACAGGAGTCTCCGTCGCAACTCTGATGCGCGGCCTCTACGGCGCCGCCATCAACGAGTCCTTCCGCTACGCCGAATGGGATCACGACCACCCCGACGGCAAAGCCGGCTTCGTTCTCAGCGAAGATGCGCCCGAAGACTGGTACTGGCTCGAAGATCCGATTCCGAAAGGCGAAGAAGCCGCCCTCGCAGCAGCCGGCAAACTCGATCGCTACATCCTCGTTGAACCCACAGGCGCATGGGGATTCCTGGACGCCGTCAACGAACTGTTCCAACGCACCGGAAAAACCGCCGCCGACATCCGCCACGCCGGCGGCCGCCCCGAGTGGTTCGATCGCACAGCTCTCGATTCTGCCGGATAGTCCTATGCGATGTCGCAAGCATCGGCAGCGATCTCAGATCGCGTGCGGTTCGCATTGCAATCAAAGATGCCAGCCAGCAATGAACGGATCCTGCGAACGCTGCATCGTCCGTGTGTCCGCTATCTAAGGCTGTTGCATCATTCCGGCGGTGACCTGGATCGGCCGACCAGAGTTTGCAGCAGGTGAGTTCGCCGCGGGTTCCGGCTTGGATGCCGGAATTTCTGTTCCTGCAGGAAAGATGAGGATTTGAATCGATCCCCAATCTCCCTGAGAGACCGCGCTCGTCGGCTTGCCCATTCCAAGTGTCTTGAGCAGTCCGTCGTCGAATCCGAAATTCTCAACCAGATATTTGCGAATGACCATGGCCCGGGCCTCGCTAAGCAGCAAGTCCCTTTGGGTATCGCCCTCCATACCAGTGGAAACCACTACCACTGCAAATCCGAATTGATTCTGTGCGAGAAATTCCCCGCCTGCATTCAGAGACTTGTGATTCTTCAGCTTTGCCGAATCTTGACTATCGAAGAGCTGCTTCGCCGTGTATGTAAATGCCTTCTCGGGTTCACCCTTCGGGAGTCCGCTGATTTGATTTGCACTTAGTTCGGCGGCATCATCGTATCCGCGTTTCTTGAAATAGCCGCTCAGCAGGAAGTTGTGTTTCAACGCCTCCATGTTCTCCTGGAAGTCGGACACGCCTGTCTGGGCCTGGACCATCGTCGCTTGAAGAGTGGTTGTGGTCTGCTCAAGGTTGCTATAGAGCTTCTTGTCATTGACAAGTGCTCCCACTGTTCCCTGGCCAGAATCGATTTTTGCGCTTACCGCGTTAAGGTGTGCCGTTGCGAGTGTTACGTTTTGGATCGCCTGCTGACTGCCGTCAAGTATTCCGTTCGTCTTCTTAAGAAGATCAGCCATCTGGAGTGGCGGTTCACTCTGAAGGGTGTCGCCGTCCCTCAGTTCGGTTTGCCCGGCAGATCCAAACGAAATCGCGACGTACTGATTGCCCAACAATCCCTCGGTCTGGATTGAAGCCACGGAATCTCCCTTGATGATCTTGCGCGTGGACGCGGCAAGTTGCATCACCACTGACACCTTGTCTCCCGGCCTCGTCGGCAACAAAATTTCGGTCACTGTTCCGCTGTGAACCCCGCCTACTTGTACGTCAGCGCCTTCCGCTAGCCCCACCACATTGTCGAATTGGGTCTTCAGTTGGTAGGTTCGACGAAACAGATATTCCTTGCTCCCGATGATGAAGACACCACTCGCCAGAACCGCCAGCGTAAGAATGATGAATGCTCCTAACCGCGCCACTCTCGACATGTGTCCCCCTAGGACTGCGTAAGAAATGTCTTTACGAACTCGATATCGCTTTGCTCTAAGTCTTCAAATGAGCCCTCGATCAAAACCTTGCCCTCATTCAAAATGGCAAGGCGGTCGGCAATCGTCCTGGCGCTATGCAGATCGTGAGTCACCACGATGGACGCCATCTGTCGCTCTCGTTGCAGCTTGAGAATTAGATCGTTGATTTCCCCTGAGCTGATGGGATCGAGACCGGCCGTGGGCTCATCCAGCAACAGGATTTCCGGCTCGAGCGCGAGCGCACGCGCAAGGCCCACCCGCTTTTGCATGCCGCCTGAGATATCCGATGGCATCTTCTCGAAACCGGCTTTCAA
Organism: uncultured Acidobacteriaceae bacterium; assembly: GCA_963770365.1. Classification (GTDB taxonomy): domain Bacteria; phylum Acidobacteriota; class Terriglobia; order Terriglobales; family Acidobacteriaceae; genus Telmatobacter. Next base: position 383,969 of record CAVYPN010000001.1, read on the forward strand.
CCCCACTTCTGCCAGCAGCTTTTTCACTCGGTCCGCTCGTTCGGATCTCGACATTTCTCTTCGATGGTGCTCAAGAGGAAATGCAACGTTTTCTGCGATGGTCAGCGAATCGTAGAGCGCGGCGTGCTGGAACAGGAAGCCCATCTTCTTTCTGATTTCTCCCATCTTGTCGAGGGCCAGGCCGCTTATGTCCTCGCCATTGATGCGAACCTGTCCCGAGTCGGGCTTTGCGAGCCCAATAATGAGTCTCAGCAGAACGCTCTTTCCTGTACCGCTGCGTCCGAGCACAGCCAGGGTTTCTCCGCGTCGCACACTTAGATTGACCCCATGCAGAACCTTCTGTTTCCCGAAACTCTTTTGCAAATTCTCCGTGGCAACAATGGGCACGCTGCGCTCTTGCTCTGCTTGCATGTGCTTCGGCGCAGTTTCGTAGGTTGATGCCATAACTTTCCTTCCGTGCGGGGTCAGGAACTAAGGGAAGACAACCAGGATGAATTTCACCAGCACCACGTCCGCCAGAATGAGGAAGAGCGAAGCCAGCACGACCGAGTTGGTAGCGGCGCGCCCCACTCCCGCAGCACCCCCGCGCGTTCGCATTCCTTGAAAGCATGCAATGAGCCCAATAATCAGGCCGTACACACATGTCTTGAAGGTAGGGGGCAGAAACTCATTGAACGTGGCGGCATTGAATCCACTCTCAATAAACTGATGGAAGGAGAGAGGCTCAACCAGAGACTGCGCAAACCAGCCGGTCAATAACCCGCATGCGTCGGCCGCGAGAGTCAGCAGTGGCAGCATCAGGATGCAAGCCAGGATCCTTGTCGCCGCAAGCAGCCTGTAAGGATTAATTGCGGATGCCTCGATGGCATCGATTTGTTCGGTCACTTTCATCGACGCAAGTTCCGCGCCAATGCCGGCACCCACGCGGCCGCTCACCACCAGCCCCGTGATGATTGGGCCCATTACCTGAATCACTGAGTAGACGAGGGTGGCGGGAAACAGCGATTTGGCGCCGAATCGACTCAAACTGTAGCGGGCTTCCAACGAGATCACAACGCCGATCGCGGCTCCCGCCAATGCTACGAGCGGCAGAGATTTCGATCCCACCTCGTCAAGTTGTCGAATCAACTCGCGCCATTCAAATGGCGGCGTCACCGCAGCCTTCAGAACCTGCCAGGAAAAAACACCAAGGCTGCCAAACCACTCAAACAGTCCGCTAACCAGCTCCCACAGAGAACCAATGGGGTCCGGGAAATGATCGACCCTCCGCGTTGGAGGCGGTCTGTGAATACCTGGGACTGCTGATGGCGCGATCTCCGTCACTGGTTTGCGCCTGACACTGGAGCGCCAGGACCATTCTTCGAATGAATGCGTGAAAACAAGGCGTGGGGTCCGCTGTAAAGAAACTCCAAAGCAATATTCCCGCCGACCGATTCAAGCAGGCTGTAGTTGCCCATTCGGAGCACGTCTTCGGCTTTGTACCGAGTCGGATACCAACCGTAGACCGCGCCCGCTGCGCCCGCATACGGCGCGACAAGCGACGGGACAGAGAAGACGCGATGGCCATCTTCGCCGCGACGCGCTGTGAATGTGGAGAGCGCCGCATGGCGGAGCCGGGGAATGAAACCTGTGCATCTGCAGCGATAGTACGAAGTATCTTCCCTGAAGGCCTCTGCGAGCCCATAACGCGTGGATGTTGCAACCACGCCAATTCCAAAATCAGACCCGAATCGTTCCGAGTATCCGACAAAGCCCTGTCGCCATTCCGGAGGAGTATTGGTTGCCTGGTCGAGGCCAGCTATGAGAACCGTCTCCGCAATGGCGTAGGGACCGAATGCGTCAAACGTATAGTTCCTCAACGTCTTTGATGGCGGAGGACGAATGTACGCGGGGTAAAGTCCTTCTGAAGGTGCCGTTCCTGCATCTGCCGGGGAATGCCCGGTGTTCGAAGGTGACTGCGATCTGGCATGGACTGCAGTTCCGAAAGCTGTAACAACCAGCAGAGTAATCGCCCATCGGATTTTTATTTCGAGTGGATGCTTAAACCGTCGACCTACCCGTTTGCCCGCTGGAGTTCTACGCCAAATGTGCAGAGGCACTGAATTGCCTGTCTGGATCGAAATCGTCAAGAACTCCCCCAGGACCCGATCTGTCCATGTTGATCCTGACAGAGCTTCAGTCCAGGTGGCTGGTCACATTTGCTCACTGGGGAGGTTATTTCGCTATCGCCTTGTGGGATGCGACGGATGCCTGTTCTTGCAGGCGGCCACGTTTTCGCCAGATAAGCAGCATAGGCTCAGCCCGTGTGACTCGCTCCCCCCAAAACCGTCATAATTCTCGTAATGCCTTTTACCATCTCTCATGCAGCCGCAGCCTACCCGTTTCGTCGCACGCCTCTCATCATGTCGGCCCTGATCATCGGATGCTTCGCCCCCGATTTTGAGTACTTCATTCCCTTTGAACACCATGGGACCTTCGGTCACACTCTGCTCGGCGTCTTTGCCCTTGACGTCCCGCTCAGCCTGGCCGTGCTCTGGCTCTTTCATCGCTATGCCAAGGAACCCCTCGCCGCCTGTTTACCGGCCAGCGCGCGCGCCCGACTCCAACTCGGACCCCGGACCCTCTCCATCAAATCACCTGCTCACTTTGGCTTGATCATATTCTCCATCCTCATCGGCGTTGCCACCCACATCTTCTGGGACTCGCTCACCCACTCAGGACATTGGCTCGGCCATCATGTCCTCTTCCTCGACGGTCAGGTAACGCTTCCGATCTTTGGTCCGCGTCCCTGGTTCGGAATCCTCCAATACTTCAGTTCCGCGCTCGGCATCGTTATTCTTTTGCTTTGGGCAATTCACTGGTATCGCTACGCGACGCCCGTCGCTTCTAAAGACAATCGAAACATTCTAGGCGACAGAATCGCTCTCGCCTGTTCGTTTCTGATTGCGCTTCTCGCTGCTCTAGTGCGAGGCGCCGCAACCGGCCTCCCCAACGGCGTGCACGGAGCGCAGCACTTCATGACCATCGGGGCGATTACGGGAATCGCCGTCTTCTGTTTCGAGATCGTGATCTACGGCATCGTGCGAAATCATGCCCGCAACACCGTCAATCCCGCTTGAAATTTGTCATCCTGAGTTCCGCTGGCATGTCATTGCCGCGTGAGTGGAAACCTCTCTCAATCCTTCAGCAGCGCTCTTCTGATGAGCCCCGGCAACTGCTTCTGCGCCGCCTCCACATCCCCAAACGATTCCGCCAGGGCATCGAAAAATTCGAACGACGTCAACGCCACCAGGCACGCAATCCTCTCCGTTCTCTGCCCCGGCGCGCGATCACAAAGTCGCTCAATGACCCGCGCGGCCGCCATCTGCCTGCGCTGGTTCCTCGCCTCAATCGCCTTGCCAAACTCCGGTTCGATCGCAGCGATCCCGTGAATGCGCTTCAGCAGTAGCCGGTTCCTCGACCAGAATGTCGAGAACACGTCGATAAATCCGTCGAGCATCTCCCCCGCATCGCGCGCAGTCATCACTTCCCGCATCCGCTCCATCCCGCCGTCGCGGGCGATCTGATCGAACAGCGTCTCCAGCACCCCCGTCCGCGTGCCGAAGAGATTGTGAATGGTCTGGCGCGTTACCCCGCTGGCCTTGGCCAGCGACTCCATCGAAAACTCCCCCATCCCACCGGCTTCGAGCTGTTCCCGGGCAGCCGACAACACAGCCACCTTTGTGCGCCCCATCTGCTCCAGGCGCTTGCCAAGCTCATAAGGGCGCTTGGATAAAGGATTTCCGTCGTTCCCCATCGAAGCTCATCTTACCGATCTTAATTACATTTGACAATATGTAAAACTAATATTAGGCTTTGATCTTGTCAGTGGGAGGTCGCTGATGCCCCACCGGTCCCAACCCGCCCCAATCCCCGATTCCAACGCAAAAGCCCCTCTCTGGCTCCGCACCGGCTTCTGGATCGCTATAGCCATTTCCGTCGCCGTCGTACTGCGCCGCGTCTTCGCTCTCGCTACCCCGCCGCGCAAACTCCCGCCGCAGATGGCCTCGCTCGACAACAGCTTCGCTGCGCATACCGCCCTCACCATGGCCCATATCCTCCCCGCACTCCTCTTCGTCCTGCTTGTGCCGGTCATCGTCTTCCGTCCTGATCGCCAGCCCGCCTGGGCCCAGCGCATCTTCTATCCCCTAGGCGCCATCGTCGGCCTCACCGCCTACGCCATGAGTCGCTACTCCGTCGGCGGCTGGACCGAACGCTCCGCCGTCCTCCTCTTCAACACACTCTTTCTCGTCTCGCTCGCTCGCGCTTATGTATATGGATCGCATGCCGACAAGATGTCCGAGCACCGCTGGCAGCTTCGCGCCATCGCCATCCTCCTTGGCATCGCCACCACGCGTCCCGTGATGGGCGTCCTCTTCGCCACCTCACGCCTCACCCATCTCCTGCCGCAACAGTTTTTCGGCATCGCCTTCTGGATCGGCTTTTCCATCAACGTCCTCGTCTTCGAACTCTGGATTCGTTCCGTCGATCGCCATCGCGCACGCACATCCAGTTCGCCAATCCCCAACTCTCCCATGAGGAGCGTCCTATGACTTCACCAACTCCGCACATCGACGCGACCGCCAGCCTCTCGCATCCCAGCCTTAAGCATCCCACTCTTAAGCATCCCGGCCCGCCCCTCTGGCTTCTCGCCATTCTCTACACGGTCCTCTTCAACGCAGGCCTCGCTCCCGTGACAGCATTTGGCGGTCTCCCTTACTGGCCCGGCCCGTGGGAGTCACCCGCCGTCATCGCCACGTTCTTCCAGACGCAGACCTCCCGCGTGCTCGCCTGCATCTTTCTGCAAACCGGCGCCACAATTTGTCTCGGCCTCTTCACCGCCGTTGTCGTCAGCCGCCTGCAATTCCTCGGCATACGCGCCGCCGGCGTAACCATCGCTCTCTTCGGCGGATTTCTGTGCGTCTTCGACGCCATGGCTGCTTCTTTCACGACGTGGACGCTCATCCGCCCCGCTGTCGCCGCGAATCCGCAAATCCTCGTCGCCCTCAACTATCTCGCTTACGCCTTCGGCGGTCCCGGCTTCTCCATCCCCATGGGTCTCCTGATGGCCGGAATCTCCATCTCCGCAGGCCTCACAAAACTCATCCCCCGATGGGTCATGATTCTCGGCCTCTTCCTCGCGGCTTGCGGCGAATTGAGCGCCTTCCACCTCATCAGCCCGCAACTCCTGTTCCTGATTCCCCTGACGAGGTTCCCCGGCTTCATCTGGATCATCGCCGTAGCCTTCGCCCTGCCCCACACCCGCAAAGAACAACCCCTTGCCGCCGCGGCCTGAATTTCCTGGGATGTGTCATCCTGAGCGCAGCAGTTTGGGGCCCCGTCGCGCGTCAAGCGCGATGGGACAAGCGGAGCGAAGGATCTGTTTTTGCTTTTTTGCGTACAGCCGAATTCCGCCTCACACTCACTGCCCCGGCTCGCGCCAATAATTTGCGCGCGCCACGATCTTCGCCCCGTAATCCTCCACCGTCCGCACACGAATCGTATGCAATCCCGGCGTCGGATCCGAAGGGCTGAACGTAATCAGATATCGATTGCGCACATCCTTCGCCGCCTCCATCACCCGCGCTTCAAAGCGCCGGTCTCCGGTAAACGTCGTATACTCGCCCCCGCTCATAATCGCAATCTGCTTCGCCACGTTCTTCTTGAACGCCTGCACGGCCATCACCAGCGTCGACACCATGTTCAGCATCCGGTCCTCGCCGTTGTCCTTGATGTCATGCGCCAGCTCGGCCTTTGAAGGTGAATACGAAATGCTCAGCACCAGCACGTCGGACCGCCCAATCTTGCTCACCAGTTGCGCGGGCTTGGTGTGCTTGCTTCCGTGGTCGCGCTCTTCGCTGATCAGCAGCAGCACCCGCCGATAATTCTTCGGCTGGTCTTCCAGCAGATCGACCCCATAGCTGATCGTGTCCAGAATCGCCACTCCGCCATCCCCTGGCTCAAGCTGTTGCAGCTTTGCTGCCAGTTCCTCTTCTGAGTGCGTGTAGTCCTGCATCAGTCGCGGCTTCGATGAAAACCCTACCAGCGCCGCCTGGCTTCGCGGATCACTCAAAAACATATCCAGCAGTGGCCCCAGCTTCCCCAGTTTCTGAAACTCCAACCACCCGGCTCTTCCCTCCTCCATCGCAACCACAAGCGCTACCGGGGCGGTATCCAGCTCCTCCTGCACGTGAATCTTCTGCGGAACGCCGTTGTCCTCCACCACAAAGTCCGACTGTTTCAGCCCGTAGACAATCCCGCCTCCATGCGGCTTCTCCACAAGCGTCGGCACCAGCACCTCATTCGTCGTCACTCGAATCGTAGGCGACTCAGCGCGTGAACCGGGCATCGGCTTCGGCGGCTCAATCGGTGGTAACTGCTGCGCCTGCGCCAACGCCGCGCACAACAAACCAGCCCCAACGACAAGATTTATCAAACGCATCAATCCGAAATATCTCCTCTGTATAAATGGACTGTCCTAGACTCAAAACCGCATTTCCTCATCTCGACACTCTCATCAAAAAAGTGTCATCCTGAGTTCCGAACGCTTGGGAATGTCGGATCGCCTCAAGGCCTCCGCCGCGCCTCCCGCTCCAAATCCCCGGTCCAGAACAGAAAACTCACAAGCTCCCACTTCTGTTCCCACATGAACCCGAATACATCGCGCGCCCTGAGGCTCTCTGCGGGCTTGCCTGAATACGTCTCCACCCGCCAACGCAAGAACTCACTCCGCCACGGCGCCAATCGATGGCCGCGCGTCGCATTCCAAAGAAACCGTATCGCTCCAAACACTTCCGAATCCCCCCTCCGAGTGTAAATCTCCCCCGCCCCCGCCTCGCGCGTCCTCTATTCGTTGCCAGTCGTGCGGAGCGCGGAGCAGCGTAGCCGATGAGTTCAGAGGGTGGGCCTGGCAGTGACCCGCATTTCCGGACATTTATTTTTGGGGAGCAATTTCAAGAAGTGCTCTGGCCTCGCGCAGGTCGGGGGTTTCGTAGCCTTCGGTGAAGGAGGAGTAAATCTCCGCAAGTCGCGTGTGGTTTCGATTTCCAAGCATCAGGTCAAGACGGTGCATGCTCAGTGCGGCTCTCAACTCCCACGATCTTGCTCCCTGCCGCTGCGCGATTGCGAGGGCATCAGCAAAACACGCCCGCGCCTGAGATAGAGCATCTGATTTTGGCGCGTCGTTCGCAGGATGGTTTAGTCCGACGCTTTTCATGAGTAACTCACCTCTGATGCGATGCCACTCGGGAAGCGCATACCCTTCCCCCGTGTGCCCTGCCAGGTCTAATGCCTTTGCGATTGCTAGAAGCCCTTCTTGTACGCGCCCTGCTTTTCCCAGTTGATCAGCCAGCATTCCCAGAAAATATGGGGATCGGAGTTTTGCTCCCGTCGCTTCATAATCAGCCAGGCCCCTTTCCATCATCTCGATTCCCTTATGCGGATTCCCCAGTTCTGCCACGGCCCAGCCGAGTTCGATCAGACCGTATGTCACCCAAACTGTCAGGCCGTACTCGTCGGCGAGTTCCATTGCTTCTTTCGCGTGCTCGCAGGCGAGAGAGGCCTCGCCTCTCAAATGATGCAGCTGCGCCGCGATATGTTTGGCTACCACCAATGTCTGCGGATGATCAACTTCTCCGGCGAGCGCCAAAGCTGCAGCCGCCTTCTCAGCGGATTGATCCGGGTACCCTAGATCCAAAAGAGCCAGGGCCGAAAAGCTCTCGAACATCACTTTGCTTTCGAAGCCCACGAAAATGCGGTCGCGCCGATTGGAATGCGCAGCACATAACGCCAAGCCCTTCTCAAGGTGCACAAGTGCTTCGGAGCTTCGCCCTAACAGGACAAGCACCGCTGCTATGGAGCGATGTGCCTCCATAATCAACCCTTCGTCCTGCAGTTGCTCAGCCAGCTGCAACAGCTGATTTGAAACCTCAAGCGATGACTGCATTTGCCCGGAGAACTGCTGGTAAAAATTCAGGGACCACAGCATGTAGAACAATTCTTGCGAAGGACCATGGCGCCAGAACAGCTCGCGTCCACGCGCATTCACTTCTTCCACCTCCGCCGAAGCGAATCCCTTGATCGCCATCATCGAGGCAATCAAGATCACACGCAGTTTCATTTCCTGCTTTGAATAATCAGCGGTCTGGGCTTGGAACTTGAGGGCATCCAAACCCCGGTTCGCAAGGTCGATCGCTTCGTGGTGGGCGGAACGTGTCGCGGCACTTTCCGCCGCTTGCAGAAGGTGTTCGAGGGCGCGCGGCCAATCGCGGCTCTGCTCGTAGTGCATCGCCAGCTCGGCCGCAATCTCGCCCTTCCGGTCCCCATATATCTGCTCACCGCGTTCGGCGATCCGTTGATGGATCTGTGCGCGCATCCTCGGTGCAATCAGGCGATATGGAACCTCGCGATATAGAACGTGGATAAAACGTTGGCGCGGAGTGACGGTTCCGTCCGGCAGTTCGACCAACCATGCCGGCGATAGAAACTGATGCCTTCGGGCCAGTTCTTCGCAGTGCTTTTCCACCCATTCCGTCGGCTTGTCGAGTCCTGAAGCGATGGCCACGGACGAACATTCCATTCCAGCGACACTGGCTGCCTCGAGTACCGTGCGTTCGTCTGGGTTGAGCCGTTCAATCTGTTTTTCGATCAACTGGCGCAAATTCCCAGGAACGCCGCGTTCAACCTCCGCCAGATCCACGCGAAGCTTCCAGATCCCTTGCTCCTCAACAATCATCTTCTCGTTGCACAGATAGTCCGACAAGGTAACCATGAACAGGGGGTTCCCCTCGGTTCGCTGGTAGATCGTTCGTCTTAACGAACCGGGAAGCTGGTGTCGAGGGAATCTCGCGGCCAGGTACTGGGTAACAACGTCCTCGGCAAGATACTCGAGTGGAAGCTCGTGGCACAGGTTGTGCGCCAGCAGCTCTCTCTTCACACTCTTCAGCGGATGGTCATTCAGGATCACGTCGACGGGCCGATAAGTGCCGACGATCATGAGCCGCGCCGGGTCCCCGCGCCGTGCCAGGTACGACACCAGGTCCAGCGTCGAATAGTCGCTCCAGTGCAGGTCCTCAAGGACAAGCAGCAATGGCGAAAGCGATGTGAGAGATTCAATGGCGCCCGCCATTTCGCGAAGCATCCGTTCCCGGGATGAGCCCGCAACTTGAGATTGCAGGGCATCCCGTTCAGATTGCGAAATCACGGAAGGCATCTGCGCCAGCCACATCGGCGCCTGGTGCCGCAGCAAATCCAGAGCCTGCGCTCCAGCGGGTGATCGAAGCAGCCTGGAGAATCCGTCGAGCACCGGCAGAAATGGCTCAGCCGCTCCGTAGTGTTCAAGGCATTGCCCGCGTACCATGAGGACCGAGGTCTGGCTGGCTTGTTCCAGAAAAGCCTGCACCGTGGTTGTCTTACCAATTCCCGGCTCCCCGGTTATAAATATGGTTTGCCGCTCTCCACCCAGTGCCTGATCAAGCCAACTATGCATTTTGGCGAGTTCAGCTTCGCGCCCTAAAATGCCGATCCGGGTTGATTTTGCCGCGACACTTTTGAGCGGCTTCTCTGCCTCGTCAAAAATAGGCGCGATAAACCGATAGCCCCGGCGGGGAAAGGTCGCGATGAATACAGGCTTGTCGGTTTGGTCACCCAACACCTTGCGAATACCCAATATGTACTTCTTGACAACTTCGGGATTCACATACGTTTCAGGCCAGAGAGCTTCCAGTATCTCTTCCTGCGTTACAAGCCGGTCGGCATGTTCGACCAGGTAACGCAAAACATCAAATGCCTTGGGTGCAAGTGAGACGCGCTCCTCTCCCTGCCACAAGCAATGATTGACGGCGTCGAGGCGGAATGTGTGAAAGACCTTCATAGTTCAGAAGAGGGTAGCCCTCTCCAATCTGGTCAGATGGCATCGGGCCGCCGGGGACATTCCAAAGTGTACTAGAAATATTCGAAAACGATGCTGTGCCAAGCTCGCCGCATCGGCCGCAGTCGAAGCTGACTCGAGTTGCCTTTCGCCGCTGATTTGCAACTGTCTCTGTACCTACTCCACCATCGGCTTGGGCCTCTCAAGCATGCCCGCTACTTCTTCGTATCCCTTCTCTTTCGCTATCTCGTAAAGCGTGCGGCCTTCAGGAGAGCAAATCTCAGCATTGGCTCCGACGTCGAGCAAGAGTCGAACCATTTCGGGTTTATTCCTTGTTACCGCATAAGCCAGCGGGGTGTGCCACTCTTCGCCGTCGTGCGGATAAAGTGAATACTCCCGAAAGCTCCGGTCGAGTGCTGGTGGATCTTCCTGAACGATGTTCCGAACTCGTTCGGCCAACTCATATTGAATTGCTTCGATCATGTCGATTGGTCCCTGCAGAATCAAGTCCCGAACTTCCCTGTGCCCCGCGTAATCGGCCCATCCGGCCGGGGTCCCGTGATACTTCTCCTCGCGAGCCCGCACGTTCGCCCCGTGTGTCAGAAGGACCGAGGCTGCGCTAAGGTTCCCGTTGAATGCGGCTGCGTGAAGCGGTGTATATCCGAAGGTGGAGTCCACTGAAGTCTTTGGATCGTCCTTCACATTCACAGAAGCTCCAGCCTGAATCAGCGTCCCGATCACTGCGCCCGCCGCGCACTCACTCGCACGTAGAATGAGATTGGCCCAGCGACCACCCGGTTTGAGCGCATCGGGATCTCGATGCAGCATCCTCTCGAGATCGCGCGTTCTTCCCAAACAAATGGCGCTGGGCAAACGAACCTTCGCTCCCCGGTCGAGCAGAATTTCGGCGATCTCGGTTTGTCCGAGAAGCGCGGCTTGATCGAGCGCCGTGAATCCGGACTCGTCAAGCGACTCCGTGTCGACTCCCAAGTCAAGGAGTGCCGTCAACGACGGGACTTGGTTTTTGATTACCGCCAGGTGCAGGGGTCTGCGCCGCCGGTTGGTCATATCCATCCGTTTTTCCACCTCGCCGGGCGATCGGGAAAAGATCTCCTCGATTGCAGCGGTGTCTCCCATCGCCACCGCGGAGCAGATATTATGCTTTGCTCCATGCGCCAGCAGGTAGTCCACGATATCCCGGCTCGCGTGCACGTATTCCCATGCAGTTGCCCAGCCGATGACGCCGAGCTCGTGATAATCGCCATCGCCCACTGGATCCGCCCCGTGCTCGATGAGCAATCGAATGATCGGAAAGAGCTGCTTTTCGGCCGCGAAGTGCAGAGGATAGGCATTGTCTCCTTCGCAGCGAATGTTCGGATTGGCGCCGTTACTCAGAAGAAACCGCGCACCCGCTTCACTCTTTCCAAAAACAGCGTGGTGCAGTGCGGTGCGTACACCCGGTCCGGCGGTCTCGTTGATGAGTCCGGGATCCGCGCCGAGCAGCGCTTCGAGTTGCGCCAGATCCCCTCGTCCCGCCGCATCCTGCAACGATCGGATCGTAGCCTCTGTGGGTGCGCTCGCCTGCCGGGGAAGCACATATGCCTTCAGCGCCTGCCAGCTTTCAAATCCATATTCCCGGGCTATCACGAGTTGCGCATCGGCGAGCGTAAACCGCGCGCTTGCGAGCATTGTGTCTGAAGAGTCTTGCCATCGAGGGTGTGATTGGCGGACGCGATCCAGAACCGTGGAACTCACGGCGCGCAGACCTTTGAGAACGGTCTTGGCCTGGTTCTTGAGTTGTTCGAGATTCGGGCGGGAGGGAAGCTGCTTCTTCATCAAAATCTCCTTTCAGTAGCTCGCCTGTGTCCGCCATGCAGGCTGAAAGAAGATTGGTATTTTCACACGTTTCAAATGCAGAGGTGGGCTTCGCCCTTTCCGCGGACCGGATGCGCCCTGTGCGCGTGCAATCAACCTAATGCCTCCCCAGCCCCAAAGTCAATCATCTGAGAACCGCCACGTCGCGGAATCCCTCACTGAAACCCTGAGCGGGAGCCCAATCTGCCTCTACAGCTTGTCAAACAAGCTCCCTGACCCAAGCTGTGAAATCACGGCCTCGAGCGCCGTCTCCTGCGTCTTTGAGAGCGAGAGTTGCGTTGCCACCGTCGCAAGATCCGCCTGCATCAGGTTCGTCTGCGCAGCCGTCAGTTGTGTCTGCTCCGTCGTGATCGCACTTGCCGCGGAGGTGACCTGCGTCATGGCATCGTCAATCGTCACGCGCTGCTGCGAAACATAGTTGAGTGCCGACGTAAGCGCCTCTGTATCCTGTGTCGCCTGTGCCATGTCCACGGTGCCACTCGCGTAGTCGGCCACGAGACGGTTGAGCACGCCAAATACACTGCTCGCCCCCAGGAATATCTGGTCTCCGGGAACGTTGAGCTGTATTTTCTGGCCGTTCGGGGCCATGAGGTAGTTCACATCGCTGTCGCCGTTGTATGTCGTCACGGCCGGTGAAGTTGCGCTCGAAGTCGCGAAAGGAACCGTTCTCGTCTGTCCTCCGGCAAAGATGTACTGCCCCTGGTAGCTGCTGTTCGCCAGCGATTCCACCTCGCTCAGAATGCCGGAGATCTGCGCCCCAATCGATTGCACATCGTTCGCGTTCATCGTGCCGTTGTTCGCACTCGTGGCCAGCGAAATAGCCTGCGTGAGCTGCGAGACGACGCTGCCTAGCGCCGAATCCGCGACCTGCAACTGCCCCGTGATCAGGCTGGAACTCTGCGTGAACGAGTCGTCACGCTGAATCTGATTGAGCAACAGAACATTGCGTCCGGCTGCCGCAGGATCGTCGCCCAGCGCATTGAAGCGAATGCCGCTCGCGAGTTCATTGCTCAGTTGCTGCTCCCTGCCCTGCGCACCGTCAAGTGCGCTGACCAGGTTCGTCACATAGTTTGGATCAACCCGCATTGCAAAACTCCTCTCCGGCCTTCGCAAACCATGCACCAATGCAACGCAAATCGCCCGTGTCCGCGAACCGTCTCGACGTTACGAAACCGCTGTCTCCCTACCAAGGTTGAGTGCCGCCGTCATCACCGTGTTGAGGATTGCGAATACCTGCGACGCCGCCTGGTAGCTTCGCTCGAATTGCTGCATGAACGCGGCTTCGTCATTCAGATTCACGCTCGAAAGCGAATCGCGCGCCGTTTGCAGCTGCGTCACCGATGCGCTTTGCGCCGTGCTCTCGATCTCCACCTGTGAGACCGTCGAACCGAGCGCGGTCACAAAGTTGGAGTAGAAGTCCGAAGGTGTGAGACCGTTGGCAATCGCCTTGTTCGCCAGGCCCGCCAGTGCAATCGCGTTTGCATTGTCGCCGGTTCCCTCGCCCTTGGCGGCAGCCGCAATCTGCGAAGGGTCGCTCATGATCACGCTCATGCTCGCCGCGCTGCCTGCAATCGAGCCGGGCTGGCTGAAGATATAGAGCGGGCTCGCCGCGGTCCCCGTAGCTCCCGAAAGATCGGCGCCTGCGTTGTTGAGCGCGTTCACCTGCGTTGAGATGCCGTACGCGAACTGGTCGAGCGCCGTCAGCACCTGCGGTATGTCCTGGTCCCGCGCCGTCAAGTATCCACCCAGTTCCCCGCCTCCGCCCATCAGCGACAGAGTCACATCGCTCGTACCGATGAAGAAGTGAGTCTCTCCATCGATGGTGCCGGTAGTCAGCGGGTAACTCGTGCCCTCCGAGACGAGCATTGCGCCAGAAGTTGTGGTCAGTGAAATTCCGTTGTGTTCGGTCTTTATCTGGTTGATGCCGATCAGTTGCGAAAGCTGGCCCAGTTCCTTCTGGCGCTGATCCTCGAGCGTACCCGCGTCGCCATTCGGCGAAGCCGACTGAATCTGAAGGTTGAGCTGCGCGATCGCCGAGGTCAGCGAGTTCACCTGGCTTGTCACGCTCGCCGCTTCCTGATCGAGTGAAGCGCGCTGCGCGTTGAGGCTCGCAGCCGCGTTGGATACGTCGCCCGCCAGCGTCCGCGCCGTGGAAAGTACACTCTCGCGCAGGGAGTTGTCAGTCGGATTGGCCTCAAGTGCTGCGAAAGAGTCGAAGAAGCCGGTGATGTCGCTGCCGATATCTCCCGCCGTGGAGCTTGCCGACCCGGAGTCCGGCGGAAACAGCGCCTGCACGGAGTCGAGCGCCGCAAGTCGCGTCGTGGAGGCTGAAGCTGCTTGCTGCTGTTGCTGGAGCCTTTCCTCCAGCACCCGGTCGCGCACCGAGGTCGCTCCGGTTTCACTAACCCCTGTCCCGTAGCTCACCCCGTTGATCTCGACCGGCGCGTTCTCCTGCCAGTTGGGAACCTGCCGGGTATATCCCGGAGTGTTCACATTGGCCACGTTGTTCGCAACAATATTGAGGGCGGACTGGTCTGCTTCGAGCGCTCCCGAGATCAGATTGAAAGCGGAATTAATGGTCGCCATGTTCGCCCTCCATGGAAACGTCGCAAAGGCCGTGCGCCCGGCCGTACTCAATCTCCGTTGCCCATGCATCGCGGATCCGGCGCATCACGTTCAAATTGACCCTTGTAGCTTCGAGAACCCGCGCGAAGTTTGCCAGTTCCCGCGCTGCCTCATCAAGACTTGGTTCCACTTGACCTGGTTCCGCATGACCGCGAGTGTAAAAGGGCACTTCGTGCTCCTCGCGAACCAGCGCGCTGCAAGAGAGAGCCATCTCTTCGAGCCGGTCGGCATCGAGATGCGCGAGCGCATGCGATGCATCGACCAGCGTGTCTTTCCATTTCGCCTTTGGAGGGGCCTGCTTCACCATGATTGTCTCGATCGTTTCTTGCCGTCCCGGTTCCGAGCGTCTTGCCAGCGACTCTCACCGCTCCACCGAACTCCGCATCAAGCTCCCCGGCCAATCCCACCAGCGAGCATCGTGTCAATCACCTTGCCGGCAACCGCGGAGGCCGAAACGCTGTAGGTGCCTGCAGCGAGCGCCTGCTGGATAGCCGCGACCTTGTCCGCGCGGACACCGGCCAGGGATGCAGACTGCGAGACTTCAGTACCGGCGCGACTCAGGGTGGCCTGGTCACCTGCCAGAGCAGCTTGCGCACCGCCAGCCTGAGTACCTCGAACCTGTGGTGCTTTTGCCGAACCCGGAGCAGAGACCCCCAGAAAGGCCTTCAGAGCTTCAGCATTATTTCGGATTTCCATACGCAACACTCCTTAGCGACCATATCGACATTCCTGGAATTCACTTGAGTTCGTCTGTGTCTTTTCGCGCCAGGTCTCCCGAACTGGGAGACGGCTGGGAAGTTGTGTCATGCGGGGAAAGGCTGCGAAGAATGCTTGTAGCGATCCCCAGCCCCCCGGATCTGCTCAGGGACTGTCCGAGAGCTTCCGTGGCAAAATCCCCCAGTGCTCCGCCTGAACCGGAGTCGGATTCGTCTCCATCCATGGTGGCGCCGCCCGTCAGCGGTTTGAGCAGTTCCTTCATCATCTGAGCTTCAAATTCATGCGCCGCTTCAACCAGACGCGACTGCGGCAGGTTCACGGACTGGTTCGGCATAGCAGCTGCTCCATCGACATGCATCTACAAGACCTCCAGATCGGCTTCCAGGGCGCCCGCTTCTTTCATGGCCTGCAGGATGGAGATCACATCGCGAGCGCCAGAGCCGATTCTCTGCAGTTCCTGAACCAGGTCTTGGACCGTCGCGCCTTCCTTCAGGTCGATGCGATTGACGGGTTTGTCCTGCGCCTGCACCGATGTTTGCTGTACTACCTGAGTCGTTCCGGCCGACAGTGGCCCAGGCTGCGAAACTTCGGTCTGCGCGATCACGCTGACTGACAAGCCTCCGTGGAGAATGGAGACTGGCTGCAGACGCACCATGCCTCCGATGACCACGGTACCGGTGCGCTCATTGACAACGACGCGCGCCCGTGGAAATACCTCGACTTCTACCGCCTCGACCGTGTCGAGAAGCGCCGGGATATCTTCGTTGGACAACGGAACGAGTTCGACCCGCCTGCTGTCGACGGCGTGAGCGCGGGCGTTTCCAAGGGATCGATTGATTGCTGAAGCCAGACGCTCCGCGGTATGGAAGTCGGCATCGTTCAGGATTACACTGACCGTCTGCATCTGCCTGAGTTCGAATGGCACAGGCCGCTCCACCAGCGCGCCGCCGGGAATCCTCGCGGTTGTCGGGTGATTCAGTTGACGCGTGTTGCCAGCAGCCGAGCTCATATAGCCACCCAGAACGAGAGCTCCCTGTGCCTGCGCGTAGATTTGACCATCGGGGCCGTAAAGTGGCGTCATCAGCAGGATGCCGCCCTCGAGCGACCGCGCATCCCCGGCCGAGGATGCCGTGATGTCAACGCGATAACCGGGTCGGCTGAAAGGCGGTAACGTCGCCACCACGAAAACGGCAGCCATGTTTTTGACCTGCATGTTGCTGGCGCTGTTCGAGCCCGTTTGCGGAACTGTGACGCCCATGCGCTCGAGCGCTGAGATCAGCGTTTGGGCAGGAAAGACGGTTTGGGAGCTGTCGCCAGTTCCCCGCAGGCCAACCACGAGACCATAGCCGACAAGCTGATTGTCGCGAATGCCTTCGATGGTGGCCACATCCTTGACGCGTGCACGTTGGCCGGGTGTCTCGCTCTGCGCAAGAACCGCAGCGACGGCGATCAAAGCTGCAAGAAGAATCCAGCCGAGGAACAATTTCCATCGCATCCCTTCGGATATCTTCGACAAAGACGGCCGTCTCCGCATTGGAATTGTCGAGACGCCTTCCTTCAATTCGCCAGCCGGATTCAAGATCTGATCCATTGTGGTATTCGCTTTCCTGAGCAGGTACAGTTCCTAAAACACGAGCAGCTTCTCCAGCCAGCGCACCAGCGGATTCTGGCGGTACGTGGAGTCGCTCACAATTCCCTTGCCGGTGACTTCGAGTTCAAGATCTGTCATTGCATTCGAGAGAACCTGGTTCTGTGCGCTTACATCCTCCGGCCGCACCAGGCCTCTCAGCTTGATGATCTGGGTCTGCTGCGAAAAGGTAAGCTGGCGTGTTGCCTGCACAACGAGCATGCCATTCGGAAGCACGTCCACCACCTCGCCTCCGAATGTCGTGGAGAGGCTGGAGTTTGTTGTGCTCTGACCCTGCGCAGTGAGACCCGAAGAGGAGTTCTGTCCGACGAGGTTTTGCAGGCTGTTCGAGGCCTTGAGCGCACCGAAAAGAGCGGAGACGCTGGAACTCGCATTCGATGCGCGCACGTTCTTGACTTGGCCGTCGGTGGAGGCAGCTAGACTTTCGACGACAACAATCGAGACGACGTCGTGAATGCGTGCAGCCTTGGCATCTGTGCCGAGACGCACCAGCCTGCCTTCCGGGCGCCAGATTGAACCGACAGTTCCCACCTCCGCTGCATGCTGTGCGCGCACCCGGTCGATATAGGCGCGCAGGGCTAACTCGGGCGGAGTCTTGGGAGGCGCAGATGGTTTTTGCTTACCCACTGCATTGAGCTCGATTGGGCCGCCGATCAGGAAAATAGACGCAAGAAGTATGAGGACGCGTCGATGAAGTTTCATCGCCGCACCTCGTTTCTTTCAGCCAGAAGAACCGCGCTGCCCGGGGCAGTAGCGACAGCGCGAAGGAGATGGCCGCCAAGCTTGAGGCGCAGGGTCAGCGCCTGACCGGCTGTGGCGCGCTCGAGAGCGATGGCCTCAAGCCGTGCATCCGAGACCGGTGAGTTTTCCGACAAGATGACGGAGTCGCCCGGCTGAATCACCGGCAGGGGAAGATTCTGATGTGAAGGTGGAGGTCGCCGTTCAAAGCCCGCAACGGGAAGCTTGGAGCACGAGTGATTATCGGGCATCTGCAGCAGCAATGCAGGGGCTTCCGGACGATCGAGTTGCAATACCAGCAACCACCGGCGGCCCGTGCCGTGATCGTCGATGATGCGCACCGCCCGATACTGCCTCCCGTAAGCGGTTTCGAAATCTTTTAGGCATGCAACCGAAACACCGTGATTCCCGGGGTCTGCCTGCTCCCCCATCCCCGAAAGCGTGGGATTTGCCAACAGTGCAACGCTTGCAAAGAAGAGTGCGCGTGGCCAGCTTGGTTTCTTCATCTGCTACTTTGCTCCTACCGGGTCATATTGTTGATTTGCGAGTACATGTCGTCTGCAGCCTTGATGACCTTGGAGTTTGATTCGTAAGCGCGCTGGGCGAGCACCATCTGAACGAATTCGGTTACCACGTCAACGTTCGAGTTTTCGAGATATCCCTGCTGGAGGGTGCCAAGACCCTCCGCGCCGCCAGGGTTTCCAAGCACCGGATCGCCGGAGCTCAGAGTGGCCTGAAGGAGATTTGAGCCAAGGCCCTCAAGTCCACCTGGATTGGGAAATGTCGCGAGTTGAAGCTGGCCGAGTTGCGAGGGGTTCTGCTGGCCTGAAAGCGTCGCATTCACGACTCCGTACTGCGTGATGGTGACAGCCGTGGCGTTTGATGGAATCGTAATGTCGGGAAGAATCGGGTCTCCGTCCGTCGTCACGATAGTTCCCTGGTTGTTGAGGTGGAATTGTCCGGCGCGCGTGTAGGCAATGGTGCCGTCGGGACGCTGGACCTGAAAGAATCCAGGACCCTCGATCGCGACATCAAGCGGATTCGAAGTCTGATTCAACGCGCCCTGGGTCATGATCACTTCGGTGGCTGCTGACTTTGTCCCAAGGCCGATCTGCAGACCGGCTGACACGGTCGACTGGCTCTGGGCCGCGCCGGGCGTCACCAGATTCTGATAGATCATGTCTTGAAACTGGAGGCGCAGCTGGCGGAAGCCAGTGGTTGAAGAGTTCGCCAGATTGTTGGCAATGGTGTCCAGGTTCATTTGCTGCGCGGTCATGCCGCTCGCTGCCGTATACAGTGCTCGAATCATCGTTCCTCCTCGTCAGCAGTGAAGATCACACCCTGGGCAGGTCCTCTGCGGCGGTCTTGTTGAATTCAGTGTGAAAGACGGTCAGCGCTTTCTGCATCATCTCGGCTTGGCGCTGCATCATGATCAGGTCCAACGTCCCTTGCACCACATCTTCGTTTGCGCCTTCCAGCTCTCCCTGGTAAACCACGGCTTCTTGAGATTGCGTTCCTTTGACACCGTCCTGCGATGCATACCGATTTGCGCCTTTCGGTTCGAGCTGTGCATTGTTGGGAAAGTCGAAAACACCTACCGTGGCGACTGCTCCGCCGCTGACTGAAATCACGCCGCTTGCCCCGATCGCAACGTCGCCCGTTGGGATCGAGATGGACTGACCGGTTGAGGACAGGACCGGCTCGTTCGTCTCAGTGACCAGATTGCCGGTCTGCGAACGATGAAAACTGCCATCGCGCGTGTAGCGAACACCGTTTGACGTCTGGATCGCGAAAAATCCGCGACCCTCGATGGCCAGGTCAAGAGGGTTTCCCGTTTTCTGCAATGGGCCCTGCGCCATGCTGAGCCGATCGCCGCCAAGCAGGCCAAAATGATTGACTGCCTGCCCGAGCTGGGATTCTTCGCCTACAGGCCCAACCAGAAATGAGCGAAAGTATTCTCGTTCGGCACGGTAGCCGGGAGTCTGCACATTGGCCAGGTTGGCAGCCGACGAATCGAGAGCCTGGGTCCGAGCAATCAGACCGGTCATTGCTGCGTAGTAGCCGCTGTCCATCGGTGGTCCTTTCGCGAACGGATGGTGCACGACAGGAACCAATGCGGAGGAGAAAACGATTAGAAAACGTTGAACAAGCTGAATGAAGACAGCGCTCGCGTGAAGACTGATTTTGGCGGAGTCGCTAAGCCGGCAGATCTGTTAGGAGACGCTGTTTACTGCAGACTGTCGCAGACGATCGACGTTTCGAATCGGACGCCGTCGAATGCGTACGCATGGCAAATCCTGAACTCAGGTGCCGGAACATGTAGTTTGTAATCGCGCCCTGTGATCACCGCTGGCACTGAAAGACCACAATTGGCGGCCAGATCCGGAACCTTGGTCTTCCAGGATCCGGCAAGCATGTTGCAGATTTCTCCCATCGCATCCTTCACAGTTTCATCGAGAGAGTCGAATTCCATACCCGCCAGACACTCGGCAATGCGGCACGCAGCCGGAGAGTCACACCGAAAAACGCAGGCACCACTAAGAATGCCGCCGAACCCTACAACGGCAGTAACAAACTCTTGGGAAATCCCTTCTCCAAAGATTGGATCGAGGGGATCGCGACGACATTGGACTCCCAGCATCGTCTCAAAGACTTCATGCACACTTGCATCAAGATTTCCCGGATCAGAGACCAGGTTCATCGAATCGCGCAAAGTCAGAGTCATTCTCTCCTCCCCGAAACTTGAGGCATGATTGCAACGAAAGCCGCGCCCTGATGCTCTTACGCCGTTCAGCAGCATGACGCTTTTCAACCTCTCAGGACACGGACAGCAGCGGCAACACGCGTTGCTTTACCTGGTCTGCGGTAAAGGGCTTGCGGATATAGCCTCTGGCTCCTGCCTCGATTGCCTGCTTCACGTGCGCTTCGCTCGATTCGGTGGTGATCATAACGACAGGAATCCCAACCGCCAGCTTTTGGACATTGAGCTGACGCACGAATTCGAGACCATCCATCGACGGCATGTTGATATCCGAAAGAATCAGGTCAACTTTTTTGGACTTGAGGATCTCGAGTCCATCGATCCCTGAGGCAGCCTCGAAAACCACCAAAGAGTCCAGACCCGCCTGGCGCAACGACCTCTCCACGATCTTGCGCATCACCGAGGAATCGTCAACGATCAAGGCGCGAACATCGCTCATCCCTTTTTACCTCACCTCTCTTCTCTATCGGCAAATGTGCACGATTCTTGATGAACAGCATCCTTGTTCAGAAGTCCCCGATCGAACAGACCACATCGAAGACCGAACGAATACCCGGAACTGTGCGGGAATCCCGAGCGAGCCACATGCGCAGCCAAAGGCAATCGTGCGTGCGGATCAGGCGCGCTTCCGCCGGCTGGTGCCGTTCAATGGAGCGCGCCAGCAGATGTGCCGCGGCCGATTCCGAGACGGCTTCAGCGAGTTGGACCGTGGGAAATTGTTCCGCAAGCATGTTGCTTTGAGCCTTGTGGAATACGGAAGATGGCACAATCGCGCTTTCTACGCGCATCCCCGACATCCGCCCGACTGCAAACGCAAGTATTGAGTCCGGGGATTGCTCAAAACCGAGGTAGAGAACTTTGTCCGCTGCAACCCGTAAAGGCAATACGCCAAATGCATCGAGGAAAAGTCGCGGCATCACGGAGGTGAGAGCTGCGGGGCCGGCAAACTCGGTCGGAGGAACAGGACAGCTCCATTGCAGACCTAGCGCGCGTGTCACAGTGGCTTCATCCGTCGCGTGCTGCAGGACGAGCCAGTTGCCGAGCCTGCCGCGTTCCGCCGCTTTTTGTGCCTCAAGCGCATCGCGCAACTGCTTACTGGTAATCCATCCCTGTTCCATCATGAGCAGCCCAAGCGGGATGCGATGGCGATGAGTCTCGCGCGCTGGTTGGCGATCGTCGAGTTCACGTCGAACAGCTCCAAGTAAGAGCGCTTCGGTACACTGCGGCGAGCAGGTCCATCCTCCTTCGAATATGGGCGTCGAACGTCTGCGAAAGAGATGAACCCAGCCTGATCGGCAATCGGGATTCGCGCAGCGCCCTATCAGACCGGTACGGGCGAAGCTGACCGGGGTTGACCGAGAATCGGATTCCGGCCCGGAATCGAGACCCATCCCCTCGGGTTCAGCGGTCGGACCGACAGGCTGATGCCTCAGAAAAGACATCGAATGCTCTCCAGACGCTTTTGCGGAGCGGCCACTTCGGAGACGCGCAGGCCAAAGTTGCCGTTGATCAGCACCACTTCGCCGCGGGCAACGATCTTGTCACCGATGACCAGATCGACCGGATCGGTAACGTGGCGATCCAGTTCCACGACGTCGCCGGGACCCAGCTTGAGAATCTCTCCGAGAAGCATCTCGCGACAACCAAAACGAAGAGCTGCCTCAAGCTCCACATCGAGCAGCAACTCAACTCCGGGATTAATCTCAACGGCCCGCGCAGGTTCAGCTACTTTCTCAACATCTTGCGCAGGCAGAATATTCTCTGCCACGCCCTGCAGGTTGTCCTGCACAGCGACCGTCCAGGAACTGCCCGGCGAGTTGAGAAGAAAACCGCGGGCGCCGGCGCCTGTCGACTCGGATGTTCGAAAGGCCTCGATGCGGCAGAGCTTTCCCGAAGCTGCAAGCAGTTCGCCGGCCGCGGCCTCCGCCACTTCCCGGAGTAATTCAGCCCAGGCTGCAAGCTGATCGATGCCTTCTCCAAGCAGGGGAGCATGCAGGATCTCTGGATCGAGGATAACGGCGAAAGATCCTGTTAGTGCGCCGGAGATTTCCGCAACGAATGATTGGCCTGTGAAATCGGCGTCGGCCGATCCCATCTCAGTCAACTGCGGCTCGCCCGCCACTGCCTGCGAAAAGAGAGTTTTTGCCGCCGAGATCCAGCAATCGACGTATGTCTTCATGCGGTTTCCTCAAGAAGATTCTGCAGTCGCGCTGCGCGATGCGCGCCATGCCGAATGGGCTGCGCCGAGGCAATCGACTGGCCTGCGACGCGCCATTCAGCGGGCCTGGCAGCGGAGAGATTGAGCCGCAGAATGTTGCCTGGCTCAAGATCCTGAAGATCACGCGCTGCAACCCGTACTGACGGCAATTGCAGGTGACCACCAAAGCGGATCTTCCTGACAGTGGCTTCGAGTCTATCCCGCGTCTCCGGCGCGTGACGACGGTGACCTCCCCAATCAGAGGTCAGACGGCGAAGAATGGTGTTGGCTACAACCGCAGGGAACGCAAGATTGAGGAGTCCGGAGCCCTGGGGCATGCGAACTTCGAAGCTAAGACATAGTGTCTTTTCGTTGACGGACATGATGCGCGCAACCTGCGTCTGCATCTGACGCCGTTCGAAGTTAAAGCTCAGTCCGACCGATTGCCACGCGGCGGTAAGTTCGCGGCAGATCATTTCGACAACGCTGGCCAGGATGGCTTCTTCGATGTCCGTCAGTTCGCGCAACGGACCCTCCGCCCCTTCTCCACCCAGCAACAGGTCGATCATCGGCGGAGCGAGGGCCAGATCGAGTTGAATTACAGAAAGCGCTCCCAAAGGCTCAAGTCGCACCGAGCTGACATAGCTGATGTCGGGGATGCGCATGAGGAATTCGTTGAAGGGAATCTGTTCCGCCGACACCAGGTTGACTTGAAACTGGCAACGCAGCCAGGCCGCAAGATTGTGGGTTAGATTGCGCGCAAACAGATCGTTCAGCATGCTGATGGCGCGCAACTGCTCGTTGGAAATCTGGCCGGCCCTACCGAAATTATAGGGTACCGCGCTGGTCTTCACGCCCGTCGGCACAGGCACAGCCTGTGAGGTAGCTGCAGCCTGAAACAGCGCGTCGATTTCGTCCTGCTTCAATATCTTGTCCATAGGGTGAACTCGCCGTCCAGGCGCTCCTCATTAACTCGGCTGTGGCCTTTGCCTTCAGGACGCATGCGAGCGCGTGCTTGTTTGGCGCGCTCTCCGCTGTGCCCCAATATCCTGAAGCGCGGCCCTCAGATGTAAAACGGCCGAGGTATGAATCTGTGAAACTCTGGATTCCACAACGCCTAATGCCAGACCAATCTCGCGCATCGTCAGTTCTTCGAAGTAGTAGAGCGTCATGACAAGACGCTCGCGCTCAGGCAGTCGGTCGATGGCGCTCGTCAGCTTCTCCTGGAGTTCTCCGCGAAGACAGCAGAACAGAGGGTCCTCCTCCGGGCGTCCGGGGATATAGGCCATCTCCTCTTCGCCCGAATCCTCGTTGTGTTCCACATGCAGTGTGCCAATTTCGAGTCCCTTCAAATCGCCTAACAGGGATTGGTATTCCTCCAGGTCCAAACTCATCTCCGCCGCAACTTCAGTTTCGCAAGGAGAGCGTCCAAACCGCGCCGTGAGAATGCGGACCGCTTCTTCGGCGGCTCTTCCTTTGCGTCGCAGATCGCGAGGGCTCCAGTCGAGCGTACGCAGGCTGTCAAGGATGGCGCCGCGAATGCGGAACTGCGCGTAGCTGCGGAACTGGACTTTCTTCCGCGGATCGAATTTGGCGAAGGCGTCCATCAGGCCAACGACTCCGGCCGAAACCAGATCTTCAATATCCACGTGCTGCGGGAGCCGCTCGTGAATGCGGCGGGCGAGAAAACGTACGATCGGAAGATGTTCCAATAGCAGTTTTTCCTGGTCGCTGTTCAGCATCTCTACCGGAACCTCCGGCGGATAACCGGCCAGTGCGGTAGTCTTTCGCCGAGTGCCCAAATTGGCTCCTGCATCACATTCCATGCGGCCTCCCCTTTTGCGATTTCGCCCTTCCGCGATTTCCCAGGCAAGCACTATTCACATCACCGAACCGTGCCCACTGGCTTCAGGCGGATTTCCGGCGGAATCTCTGCCGCCGCAACCACCGATAGCCTGGGCATTACCGGCTCAAGCCACCGTTTGACGTGGTATCGGGCCGGACTTGGACAAAGGAGCACGGGTAGGGCCGAAGAGCTGGAGGCGCCGATAAGATGTTTCAAAGAATCGGCGAGACGCCGGACGACGGGGACACCGGGAGCAGAGGCAGCTGAAAGCAGCCGCTGGCTTCCTTCTGGCGACAGCGAAGCGACAATCTCCTCCTCCATGGCGGGATCGAGAAGCAAAACCGGAAGTTGTCCGTCTGCGTCAACGAGGGGCGTAATCAGCCGGCGCCCGAGCGCCAGGCGCGATGCTTCCACACACGCAACCAGGCTCTTGTTTAACGGAGCAGCTTCGAGCAGCGCCTCCAGAATCGCGCCAAGATCGCGAACGGACACACGCTCCCGTAAATGCTGTTCGAGAACGCGCTCCACCTCGCCGAGGGTCATGAGCTTCGGTACCAACTCCTCCAGAAGCTTGGGATGGCTCTCGTTGAGCGAATCCATCAGTCGCTTGGCTTCTGCCCGGCCCAGAAGCTCGTGGGCATGGCGCCGGATGAGTTCTCCCAGGTGCGTTGTCATCACAGTGACTGCATCCACGACCGAGTAGCCCGCTGCAATTGCCTGCTCCTCGACGGCAGGCATGATCCAGACAGCCGGCACGCCGAACGCCGGCTCGCGGGTCTCCTTGCCAGGCAGAGGACGACGCTGCGGATCGCCGGAAACTGCGAGCATCTGCGTCCCCTCAAGCTGCCAGCGGCCGATTTCCATGCCGCGCAGCGAAACAAGATACTCCCTGGGGCGAAGCCGGAGATTATCGGAGATGTGAACGGGAGGCACCAGAAAACCCATCTCCGCAGAAAGGTGACGACGCAACGCGCGCACCCGGTTCAGGAGGGTGCCTCCCTGCTTCTCATCGACCAGGGGAATGAGCTGGAATCCAATCTCGAGTGAGAGTTCTTCGAGACGGAGCAGTCCGGCAAGGTCAGCTGAAGGAGTATGGTCTTGTTTCTTTTTTTCGATTGCGCCGATCTCGACCGGTGACGTCGATGCATCGGAGACAACAATGCGGCGTCCAATCCAGAACAGCGCCGCTGCTACCAGGAGAAACGTAAAGCTCGGCAGTCCCGGGATCAGGCACATTGCCGCGCAGACCGCGCTCGCGAGGTAAAGTGTCGCGGGACGCGCGAAGAGTTGCTGGCGAATTTCGGTTCCCAGCATTCCAGCGGAGTTGGCCCGCGTGAGGGTAATGCCTCCCGCAACCGAGACCAGAAGCGATGGAATCAGCGTGACTAAACCGTCTCCGACCGTCAAAACCGTGTAGGTGCGCGCGGCTTCGCCAAGTTCGATGCCCTGCTGCAGTGTGCCAATCAGCAGGCCAGCCACGATGTTGATCGCGGTGATGAGGATCGTCGCCATTGAGTCTCGCTGGTTGAAACGCGCAGCGCCATCCATCGCGCCATAAAACTCAGCTTCGCGAGCGATGGCCTGCCGACGCCGTCGCGCCTCGGCTTCATCAATCAGGCCGGCATTCATATCGGCGTCGATGGCCATCTGCTTGCCGGGCAGCGCATCGAGCGTGAATCGAGCGGTGACTTCGGCCGTGCGGACGGCGCCGTGAGAGACGACAAGAAATTGGATCGCCACAAGAGCGAGAAAAAGCACAAAGCCGACGATGTAGTTGCCGCCAACGACGAATTGACCGAAAGCTTCGATCACTTTGCCGGCGGCGGCAGTGCCTTCCGAACCATGCAACAGGATGCGGCGGCTGGAGGCAATATTCAAAGCAAGACGAAAAAGTGTCAGAAGCAGAAGCAGCGTTGGAAAGACCGATAGCTCGACCGCTCTCCGAATCTGTACCGAGGAGAGAAAGACAATGATCGACGCAGCCATCGACAGCGCCAGTAGAAAATCCAATGCTGCGGAGGGAAGCGGAATCAGCATGACGAAGATCACGCTGATCGCACCCATGGGCAACACATAATCGCGAAGACGGTTGAGAATGCCGCCGGGGGCGAAGGACGCAGGATGCAATGCAGCAGTGCTCATCGGGAGTCTCCGTTGGTACGTTCGTTGAAATTCGAGGCAATTTGATTTGTGCGGCCACCTGGAACACGACCAGCCCCAGGCGCAGAGTGCCTGTGATTCTCTGAAGCGGGCCTCGCTTGCGATGCCTGCTGGCGTGCACGGCGCTCGCGCATTTCGGTCTCGACACGCTGGCGGTAGAGATAAGCAAGAATCGCGGCAACGGCAGCATAAAGGTCGGCCGGAATGGCACGGCCTACCTCAACGGAGCGATACAGTGAGCGGGCAAGAGGCGGGTTTTCAATAATCGGTACACCGGCCCAGCGAGCCTCAACCTTGATCTCTTCCGCGAGAAGGTTTCGACCCTTGGCCAGGACTTTGGGAGCGTCCATCGTCACAAAATCGAAGCCAAGGGCGACGGCGTAATGCGTCGGATTGGTCAGCACTACCGCAGCCTTTGAAACATCGTCTTTGACCTTGCGGCGGCGCATCTGGCGCTGCAATCCGCGAATTCGTCCGCGCGTCTGTGGACTGCCTTCGGTCTCCTTGAACTCCTGCTTCATTTCCTCACGGCTCATCATGAGGCGTGACTCGCGGCTGCGCCATTCGACGACGTAATCGATCAGGGCCCAGCCCAACATCAACCATGCCGCGGCAACGAGAAGCCCGTAGATATCCGAAGCGAGACTGTCGAGACGGGAAGTAGAGAAGGGCGGAATGGTGAGCTCGCGCGCAATTCGCTCTACCGCAAAAACCGCAAGAAGACTGGCAGGCAGAAGAGATTTTCCGAGGCGGGAGGCAGCGCGAAGTGAAAACAGATTCTTCACATTGGAGAGAGGATTGATCCGATCAAGACGAAAGCCGATGGACCCAACATGAATTTGCAGTCCACCCGTCTGCAGAACGCCGGCAACCAATGCGCCGATAACAATGGCCGAAGCCGCAATGCCCACAGGAATCAGTGCGTTCACTGAAAGACGACGTATTGCAAGAAGTGTCGGTTGAAGCGTGGAAGATTCCCAACGATCCGGGGCCCCCAGGGAGATGGCAGAAGAGAAGGAAGTGCGGAAGCAGTCCAGGATTCTCTGCCCGAGAAATCCGAGACACAGGACGCCCGCAAGTGTTCCCGCGGCCGCGGCCAGTTCGCGGCTATGCAGGATGTCACCGTCTTTGCGCGCCTTTTCGCGGCGGTGCGGGGACGCCTGTTCTGAGCGGTCTCCGGGCATAGGCTATCCTCCAGCCCCCGCCCCGGGCGCACCCGCCGGCACTTGAATGAGCCTCTGGGCCATGTCGAGAAGGCCGGCGAAGCGCGCCTCGATGAACCGGGGCCAGAGTGCCATGCAGCCCGTTAAAACTACGAATCCAACCAGGGTCTTGAGCGGCACAGTCAGCGACATGACCGGGAGCTGCGGACTGAGCTTGCCGAGAAGAGAAACCGCGATCTCGATAAGCATCGTCGCGGCCAGGACCGGCGCAGCCAGTTCGACAGCGGCCAGAAAAAGCCCCCCCGCGGCCTGAACGATTAGGCGCGCGGTGAGAGGCGCAAGCGTGAAAGTCCCCAGCGGTACGGCACGAAAACTGCGCACCAGCGAAGCCAGTGCGATGCGATCAAGTCCGGCCGCGATTACAACGAGCGTGCCCATGAGTTGAAACAGGTCTCCCATGAGCGGCGTCTGGATATTGGAGGTTGGATCGAGGAGATTGACCATGGAAAAGCTGAACTGGACGCCGGCGATCTGACCAGCAAAGAGGAGCATCTCGTTCAACAGAGAGAGCACGGTCCCGTAAACAAGGCCCACGGCAATCTCACCCAGAAGCGTTTTCAGGCTGATTTCAGCGTGTGCATTGGGCAACGCCGAGACCAAAGGAGCCAGCAGGAACGCCACCGCCGCGACGAATACAGCCTTGGTCCGCGCCGGGAGCGCCGAAGAAGAAAAGAACGGCGCGAAGACAACAATCCCGCTCACCCGCACCAGGGTGAGAACCATCGCACTGAGAAAAGCAGCCCACGCGCTCATCAGGATTGTCCCTTCGGAAACTGTCAAGCTGCTTGGTCTATCCCAGATATCGGCGAAGGTCGGTCATCAGGAACAACGTGTAGGCCGCGAGACGACCCAGAAACCATGGCATGCCGACGAGCAAGATGACGGCGACCGCCCCGAGACGCGGAACCGATGTCAATGACTGCTCTTGAAGGCTCGTCAACGTCTGGAAGAGCGTGAACAGGAAGCCGAGCACAACGGCCGCAACCAGCACAGGTGCGCTGAGAATCATGGCTTCTTTCATGAGCTGGCGAAGCAATTCGGAGACAAGATCTGGAGTCATGAGATTCTCCTCAGAAACTCTTTAAAAGCGATTGCGCAAGCAGGTTCCAGCCATCCACCATGACAAACAGCAAAATCTTGAGCGGGGTGGAGACAACGACCGGCGGCAACTGAAACATGCCGATGGACGTGGTAATGGCAGCCGTCACCATGTCGACCAGCAGGAAAGGCAGAAATAAAACGGCTCCAATTGAAAAGCCCGCTTTCAACTCCGACAGGATGTATGCGGGAACGACGACGCGCATGGGCAGATCGTCGGGTGAATTGGGACGCGGAAGCTGACCCGCAGCAGCGAAGAGTGCCAAATCCTTTTCGCGTGCGTAATGCAACAGGAAGTGCTTGACCGGCTTTGTGCCTTGCTCGATTGCATTCCAGCCTGTGATCTGGCCGGCACGGAAGGGCTGAACGGCTTGCTGATCGACCTGCGTGAGCACCGGCGTCATCAAAAACCAGGTCATCATCAGTCCGAGCCCAAGGAGGGTCGGGTTGGACGGCGCAGTCTGGGTGCCGAGCGCCTGGCGCAGAAAGTGAAAGACCACCATCAGCCGCACCAAGGGGGTCATGCACATCAGAACCGCGGGAAGAAGCGTGATCACTGTGAGCGCGAAAAGGATTGTCCAGGGGGTTGAGTCCCCTGGATGCAGGCGCGCATTGAGATCCGGCAGAAGTGGCGCTGCAGGAGCAGCCGCACGCACCGCGAACAGGAGCGCGATCATAGGCTCGTGCCTTCCGCGTCGGCCTGGCACTCTTGCATCGTTGTGGAGTCTGGGATTGGAGGATTCAATGGAAAAAACACAGCCGCCCCTTCGGGCGAGGTGGCCACGAGCAGTCGCTGGCCATCGGCTTCAACCAGCGCTACAATCTGCCGGGGCGCAAGACTTATCCTCTCCACCAGAGCCAGCCGCGGCTCCTTGTGAGCACGCCGGCGAAGCTGGGCGACGAGCCATGCGGCCAGACCTGGCCGAACCTGTTGAGCAATGGCGGAAGTTCGACCCCTCTGCTCCAATGCCAAACTCAGCGCGTGTGCAAAAACTCCCAAACTCGTTCTCCTCAGACCAGGCGGGTAATGCGAACCGCAAGTCTTCGATCGATAACTTCGAATTCTGTCCAGGCCAGTTGCGCACCGGGAGCAGCCAGTGGCATGTCATCTCCCTGAATCCACTGCGACGCGATGACAGTACCCTCCGAAAGCGTCAGGAGATCCCGTACCCGGAAAGTTTCGGATCGGAACCGCAACGTCAATCTCGACTGGCAGCCGGGAGACCCGCGTATTCATCCTCGGGGCTCCCTCGCCCGCGGAAACCGCGGAAGACTGCACAAGGGCCGCTTCGGCTGCCATCTGGGGAAGTACGGAACCATGAACGGCAGGTTGCGGAGCCTGTTGTGGCTGGATTGGCATTTGGCTAAGACAAGTGCATTGGGACGACCAGATTGAGCTCCGAAATCTTAGAGCTGGCTCATGAAGGCGCGCAGAGAAGCGATATTTCTCTTGTTTCGCAGCGGCATCAATCGACAATCGCTTCGCTGCTACACTAGAAACAGAGATTGCCTGAGAGATTTGTGAACGACGGCGCTTAAGATTTGAGGTCAAAAAATATGCCCCAACAGAATGAAAACAAGAGCATTACTGGAACTGCTCTACGCCTGAAGGTTGGCCTTGCCGAGATGTTGAAGGGCGGCGTCATCATGGACGTGATGAACGTCGAACAGGCGCTCATTGCGGAAGAGGCGGGAGCCGTATCCGTCATGGCGCTGGAGCGGGTACCTGCGATGATTCGCGCCGAAGGCGGAGTGGCACGCATGGCCAAGCCGAGCCTCATCAAGCAGATCATCAAGGCAGTCTCGATTCCCGTAATGGCCAAGGCGCGCATCGGTCACTTCGCCGAAGCCCAGATCCTGCAGGAACTCGGCGTCGATTTCATTGACGAGAGCGAGGTGCTCACTCCAGCCGATGAAGCTCACCACATCGACAAACACGCATTCACAACCCCCTTTGTGTGCGGTGCGCGGAACCTCGGAGAGGCTTTGCGGCGGATTGCCGAGGGTGCGGCGATGATTCGCACCAAGGGCGAGGCAGGCACCGGCGATGTGGTCCACGCAGTTCAGCATATGCGCCAGATTGTGAAAGAGATGAAGGCGCTGACGGTGCTCAGCGAGCAAGAACTCTACGCGGCAGCCAAGGAGCACCAGGCGCCGTATGAGCTGATCAAGATGGTGGCCCAGGCGGGCAGACTGCCAGTGCCGAATTTTTCGGCAGGCGGAATTGCAACGCCGGCGGACGCAGCGCTGATGATGCAGCTTGGCGCCGAGGCAATCTTTGTTGGATCTGGAATCTTCATGAAGGAGCGCGCAACGCCTCTCGACGTCGAGAATGATCCGGCTGAGCGCGAAGAAGCGGTCTCACGGGCGAAGGCAATCGTGATCGCCACCACCCACTTCAATGACCCCAAGATTCTGGCCGAAGCCAGCGAGCAGGTCACCGGTACGATGAAGGGACTCGCAGCCGCTGGAATCGAGGAATCTCAGTTGTTGCAGACGCGTGGCTGGTAATTTGCCGCTTCAGATGCATTTCGATGTTGTGAAAGCCGGAATTGAGACCCAATTCCGGCTTTTATACTTTGCATTGAAGACAATTGGGAATGTTTTCGACGATCTCGAGGGCCTTGAGTTCGCCCATTGTGTCAACAACAGACTGGGGGAGAGCGAAAGTTGAACGCGGAAGTGAAACGGCCGCGCATTGGAGTTCTCGCAATACAGGGCGACTACGCCGCGCATGCCGAAGCTCTGGCCGAGGTGGGCGCAACTCCGATTGAAGTGCGCAAACGTGAGGAATTGTCAGACCTGGACGGATTGATTCTGCCTGGAGGAGAGTCAACCACGATCCTGAAATTCCTGGAACGCGGCCATCTCTTCGAAGAATTGAGACAATTCTGTTCGACTCGGCCGGCCTTTGGAACGTGCGCAGGAGCTATTCTGCTGGCGCGCGAGGTGCGGAACCCGCCACAGCGCAGCCTGGGTCTGCTGGATGTTGTGGTCGAACGAAACGCATACGGACGCCAGATTGACTCCTCAATCCTCTTCTCAGATTCGAAGCTACCCGGCGAGAAGTTGGAGATGGTGTTCATCCGAGCTCCGCGCATCGTCGAGACGGGACCAGAGGTCGAAGTGCTTGCGCAGCGTGACGGGCACGCGACCCTGGTGCGCCAGGGAAAGCTGATGGCGGCAACGTTCCATCCTGAGCTTACGAGCGACCGGCGCGTTCACAGGGCGTTTGTTGACCTTGTGAATGCTAACCTCCGATCGCAAGCCGGCTCCGAACCGCTGTGCGATTGAATTCAAAAAAAGGCCATCCTGTTCGAGGGTGGCTGCGTCCAAAGATTAGAGCGGTCCCGCAGTTGGAAGGCCGATTCAAGTTTTTCCCTGCTGGTTGGGCTCTTCCCGGGAAAACTTGCTGCATAATCGCAGCGCTTGATCGGCACAGGAAGTGCGGAAACGCTTTTGTGGTGTACTCTGATTTGCACAGAGGCTTCTGAATGCCCGCTACCTTTACGCATTCCCCTGCGGAAACGGAACGGAAAGAGCCGGGAATCGGCGGCAAACCTCCTGTTGACCGACGGCCCACCGGTGGTGGGGGCGGCGGCGGCGATGACGATCGGCAGCACGAGCGGCGAGGACCGCGCGAGCTGCTCTACAAGATTCGCTTCTCCGTCTTTTCCATCCTTGCGGCCGACATGATGTTTTTTGCCATCCTGGTGGCGCTCTTCTTTGCGCGGCAGGCCGGCACTCACATGGATCCTCGCACCCATGAGCAGATCGGCGACTGGCACCCGGTGCTGCTGCCCCCGATCCTGTATCTCAATACCGCGCTGCTTCTGCTGAGCAGCCTGACCATGGAGATAGCGCGGCGCAATATCTTCCGTGAAATCGACGTTCTCGAGGAGTGGCTTGGCCTTGGCCATCCTGCGCTTGAGCGCACCCTCCCCTGGATGGCTGCAACACTGGGTCTCGGGTCAATGTTCCTGACCGGGCAGTGGATGGCGTGGCGCCAGCTGACGGCGCAGGGATTCTCGTTTGATCACTGGTCCACGCCCGCAAGCTACTTCTTTTACATCATTACGGGACTCCATGCGGCCCACCTCATCCTCGGCGTCATTGCACTGGCAGTTTGCCTTGTAATTATGCGGAGGCTCAAGCGCGTGGAGCTTCGACAGATTGCGGTAGACGCAGCAGCATGGTACTGGCATGCGATGGGCCTGGCGTGGATGATCCTCTTCGCCGTACTCGTTGCCGGGCAGTAGCCGTCACTTCTCAGACAAACAAGAAAGTCCCAGGCGCGCCAGAACGCACATCAGGAGAGGCCGTTATCGCGCCTTCTTCAAGGAATGAATTTGCCCGTCTTGCCCGGTTCGGCGATCAGGGTGAATTCATCCTTCTTCTCGATGCTGAGCGTTGCAGCGTCCGGATCCTTCACTTTCCACATGACGGCATGAAGCTGGCCCTTACGATAGTCCAGCGTCAAGTAGTGGTAGACCGGGAAAGCCCTGTCCCTGTAAAGATCCTCAGATCCGCGGAAGAGTAAAGGATAGGGTTCAGCCCCCCCGCCGCCGGATGTTACATATTCCACCCCATTGCGCTCAAAGCGCTCGTAATTGTGGATATGCCCATTGAAAACAATCACTTTGGCATGCATTTTGTGAAGATGAATCTCGAGCAGATGCCGTAGTGTGAGAGCTTCCTTTGATGGCAAGTTAGTGAAAAGCTTCGACTGATCATCGACGACCCACGGCGTGTGGTAAAGGATGAACAGGAAGTCAACCTCCTTCGGAAGATGATCGAGCTGGGCCGCGAACCACGTCGCCTGTGTATTTGTGCCTCCCGAAGGTGAAGTCATATCGAGCGAGATGACTTCCACGCTGCCCATCAGCACCGAGTAAAAGCGATGACCTTGAAGACCGGGAAAGTTCTGCAGGTAGTTGGCAATTCCCTGCTGATCGCCTCCTCGCACCTCGTGATTGCCGATCGTCGGTAGCTGCAAAATCTGGTTTTTGCGCCACAGTGCCGTCTCGTCGCGAAAAACCTGCCAATCAGCCTGGCTCCCACCGACATAGGGCATATCGCCCGTCAGAAGCAGCACTTCAGGATTTTCCTGACCGATGCGCTCAGCCAGCCATTTCCGGATCCGAGGATTGGTTCCGATCTTTACTGAAGGGTCTGTGAAACGCATGTCGCCATAACCGACCATGTGCAGCGGAGAGCCGGCCTGGTATTTGGCGATGGTGAAGGTTGGATTTACATCGATCTTCTCTGCCGACTGCGCATACGAGAAAAGAAGAAACGCGCATGCCAAGATGAACAATGCGGAATTCCGCGCCCGCCTCAACATGGCTTCTCGAATTGATAGATCCACAAATTCAGCCTACCATTGGCCGCGCAGAGCGCCCCAGTCTACACGAAGTCGAGGCCCAAAGACTGAACAGTGAAATTCACTAAACGGAATTCATGTGACACCCCTCACAGATGCACAAAATGGGCAGACGGTATACCAATTCAAGAGACATAGGTGATCTCGCGCACGAGCAGAAATGCCCGCTCGTGTTGTCTCAGCATTAAATCAACCATCCTGACACGAGGGATCGCATCAATCCTGCGGATCGCGATGGCGTCGGACCGCCTTGACGGGATGAGGTTGGGACCCTAAGCTCAAACCAGCGGCCCGTCGCAGTGGGCGCAGTCCAGCCCAGCGGAAATGCCGCACATTCTCGATAACATTGCGAACTGAGTGCACATGATTCCCTACCACTGGCAATATCTCCCGCTTCTCATGCAAATCCTTTTTGCCATTGGACTTGCTGCCATGATGGTCGTCGCCTCATGGTTTGTCGGGCGGCATCGCAATCTTCCTGTAAAACTGGCGGCCTATGAATGCGGCATCGAGTCTGTGGGTGACGCTCGAGCTCGATTCAGCGTGCGCTTTTATATGGTCGCAATGCTGTTCATCCTTTTCGACGTTGAAGCGGTCTTCATGATGCCGTGGGCTGTAATTTATCGCCAGCTTCCCCACATCACCGGGCAAAGGTTTTTCGGCTTTTGGGAGATGGTTGTGTACCTCGGCTTCATCGCTGTGGGCCTCTATTACATCGTGCGCAAGGGCATTCTGAACTGGAGCATGGACAAGGCGGATCTCTAAGAATGGCTGACGCTCCCAGGGAAACTCTCGCCGGAAGGCAAGCTGTGCTTGATGGACTGCCCGATCACCCGGCGGTAAAAGCGCTTCTCGCCTGGAATGCCGATGCCTTTACTGACGCGCTCTTCGATCGTGGCGAACTGACGCTGACAGTGTCTCCTGAAACGATCTGCGCAGCCGTCGCCGCCGTGAAAGATGCCGGGTACAACGCTTTCGAAGATATGACGGCCGTCGACTGGCTCCCCTCCGAGCCGCGATTTCAACTCAGCTACCATATTCTGTCGCATCAGTATAAGGAACGGATTCGTCTGAAGACCTGGGTGGACAGCTCCGATCCGGCGATTGAATCGATCACCTCTGTCTGGCCCGGCGCCAACTACTACGAGCGCGAAGTCTTCGATCTGTTCGGAATCCGCTTCGAAGGACATCCCAACCTGCGCCGCATCCTGATGCCGGACGACTGGGTAGGTCATCCGCTTCGCAAGGACTATCCGGTGGAGGGCTATCGCTGATGCTGGATGTAGGCACTCCGATCCTTTCTGCTTCACCCGCCGAGGGCGCACGCGACCAGCACATGGTCCTGAACATGGGCCCCCAGCACCCGTCCACACATGGCGTGTTGCGCCTCGTTCTCGAGATTGACGGCGAAATTGTTGTCCGGCTGTATCCCGAGATTGGCTACCTGCACACCGGAATTGAAAAAACCTGCGAGGCAAAGTTCTACCAGCAAGTCGTCCCTCTCACCGATCGCGTCGACTACCTCGGCCCGATGGCCAACAATCTCTGTTATTGCCTGGCCGTCGAAAAGCTTCTGCAATTGGAAATTCCAGAGCGAGCGGTATGGATTCGTGTGCTCCTGACCGAACTCACGCGCCTCAATTCGCACCTGATCTGGCTCGGCACGCACGCCATGGACATCGGCGCGCTCACGGTCTTCCTCTACACCTTCAGGGAACGCGAAGAGATTCTCCGCATCTTTGAGGCGGTGTCCGGCCAGCGGATGATGACCAGCTACTTCCGTATCGGCGGGTTGTCGATGGAGCCGCCGCTGGATCTGTTCGATCGCATCCAGGCCTTCATCAAGACGTTCCCTGAGAAGATTGATGAGTATTCGAACCTGCTGACCGGAAATCCGATCTTTCGCAATCGACTGATGGGCGTTGGACACCTTTCCGCAGAGGATGCGATTGCTCTTGCTGTCACCGGGCCCACGATGCGAGCTTCTGGCGTTGATTTCGACCTTCGGCGTGACATGCCGTACTCCAGTTACGAGAAGTTCCAGTTCAAGGTGCCGGTCTCGAACCGCTGCGATTGCTGGGGCCGATACGAAGTGCGTTTGCTCGAGATGCGAGAGAGCATCGGCATCATTCAGCAGGCTCTCGACGGCATGCCCGGTGGTCCCATCAAGGCGGATGCGCCGAAGATCGTGCTGCCTGATCGTGAAAAAATGAAGACGCAGATGGAAGCCTTGATCCATCACTTCAAGATCGTCACGGAAGGTTTCAATGTCCCGGCCGGCGAAGTTTATCAGGGCATCGAATCGGGACACGGCCAGATGGGCTATTACGTGGTTTCCGATGGAACGGCGAAGCCGTATCGCGTTCACATGCGGTATCCGGGATTCGCAAGCCTGCAGGCGCTCGAAACGATGTGCAAGGGGCGCATGCTGGCAGACGTAGTTGCAGTGATTGGGTCAATCGACATTGTGCTTGGGGAAATCGACCGCTGATGCCGGAGACGGCGCAGTTGTACGTGGAACTTTGGGTATCGCTTGCTTCCCTGCTCCGCAGCTACACCGCGGCGCACGGGCTCAATGGGGATCGGCAGGCGACGGTTGAGTTGGGGGAAGAACAGATTACAGTGCGTCACGCGGACGCGTGGCTCGATTTGAAACGCAACGGCGCGCACGTTATTTGGGCGCGCGACGACGGGCGAAGCGGAATGCTGGAACTGACGGAAGCCGGGCTGTTGCGCAGTTCGACCGGTGAGGATGAGATGGATATGGCAGCGGAAGCGTGGGCGCGGGAGTTGATGCGATGAGTCCCCAAAATACGAGTGAGACCATGAGCATCTTCTCGCCCAAAGTGGCGGCCCGCTTTGATGCGCTCGTCGAAAAATATCCGGTGCGGCGCTCGGCCTTGGTTCCGATGCTCCTCTACGCGCAGGATGAAATTGGATACCTGTCAGACGCCGTGATCGCCGAAGTCGCCCAACGAATAGGCATTACCGAGCTCGATGTCCGTAATGTAGCCACCTACTACTCAATGCTGCGATTCAAACCGGCCGGCAAATTCAATGTTCAGGTTTGCACCAATATCAGCTGCATGCTTCGCGGCGCGTACGAAGTCTATGAAAAATTCCAGGAAGAGCTTGGCATTGGACACAAGGGCGTGACCGCGGACGGCGTCTTCTCGCTCGAAGAAGTGGAATGCATCGGCGCCTGCTGCTGGGCTCCCGCAATCCAGGTGAATTACGACTTTCACGATGACCTGACACCCGAGAGTGTACCCGATATTCTGCACCGGTACCGGAACCAAGTCCAAGACAAGGAAAACAATGCCTAGGCTGGTTTCACATCCCGATGAAGTCAAGATTGTCTCGAAGCGCTTCGGCCAGGGCGCCGCGAACATCGATAAGTACATCGAGCTTGGCGGCTACGAAGCCGCGCGCAAATGTCTCGCCCAGGGCCCCGAATGGACCATCGAGGAGATGAAGGCCTCGAACCTCCGCGGTCGCGGCGGCGCCGGTTTTCCGACCGGCATGAAATGGTCGTTCGTACCCAAGCAATCGCCCAAGCCAAAGTACGTCCTGGTGAACGGCGACGAAAGCGAACCCGGAACCTGCAAAGACCACCTGATCTTCCTGCACGATCCCCATGCCGTTATCGAGGGCACCATTATCGCCGGTCTGGCAATCGGCTCGAAGATGGGCTTCATCTATCTGCGTGGCGAGTATCGCTACCTGCTCGAGATCATGGAGAAGGCCGTCGCCGACGCCTACGCAAAAGGCTTCCTCGGCAAGAATATCTTCGGATCTGACGTGGAGTTTCAGATCATCACCCAGAGCGGTGCAGGTGCATACGAAGTCGGCGAAGAGTCGGCGCTGATGGAGTCGCTTGAGGGCAAGCGCGGCGTTCCGCGTATCAAGCCTCCGTTCCCGGCCGTTGTCGGACTCTACGGAGGCCCCACGGTCATCAACAACGCCGAAACCATCGCAACGGTGCCTCACGTTTATGAAATGGGTGCGGCGGCCTTCGCAGCAGTAGGCTCCGCACGCAATGGCGGCACACGCCTCTTCTCCATCAGCGGGCACGTCGAGCGGCCGGGTGTATACGAATTGCCCATGGGCTACAACCTCAAGAAAATGATCTATGATGTCGCCGGCGGAGTACGCGGCGGACGCAAGCTGAAAGCCGTCGTTCCCGGCGGATCGTCGACTCCAGTTCTATTGCCCGAAGAGATCGAGACCCTTGGCATGGATTTCGACCAGGTAGGAAAAGCCGGCTCAATGCTGGGATCAGGCGGTGTCGTTGTCATCGATGATCAGACCTGCATTGTCGAGTTCGCCCTGCGCACCATCAGCTTCTATCAGCACGAAAGCTGCGGCTGGTGCATCCCCTGCCGTGAAGGAACGGACTGGCTCAAGAAGTCGCTCACGCGCTTCCATGCCGGTTTCGGCACCGCCAAAGACATCGACAACATCCGCTACCTCGCCGAAAACATGATGGGCCGCACCTTCTGCCCTCTCGGCGACGCGGCGGCGATGCCAACCATTGGATTCGTAAAAAAGTTTCGCAAGGAATTTGAAGATCACCTGGACGGGAAGCCCTGCCCGTTCGCGAAGCACACCGAAATGGCTGTGGTGTAGGGGCGCTGGAGAAGAATGGCAGACGTAACATTCACGGTCGATGGAAAGAAGCTGACGGCTCCCGCCGGGACGCTGCTGATTGAGGCGTGCCGCAAGGCGGGCATCGAGATTCCCGCGTTCTGCTATTACCCCGGTCTGAGCCTTCAGGCGGCTTGCCGCATGTGCGTTGTGCGGCAGGAAAAGGTGCCGAAGCTGCAGACTGCCTGCACCACGACGGTTGCGGAAGGCCAGATATTCACGACCGAGTCGCCGGAGATTGCACAGGCACGCAAGGCCACGATTGAGCTCCTTCTCGGCAATCACCCGCTCGACTGCCCGGTCTGCGACGCCGGCGGCGAGTGCGAACTGCAGGACATGACCTTCAAGTACGGCGCAGGCGAGAGCCTCTATGCCGAAGCCAAGCAGCATCGCGAGGAGCAGCAGTGGTCCCCCGCTGTGTTCTACGACCGGCCGCGCTGTATTCTCTGTTATCGCTGTACCCGCATGTGCGGCGAGGGTATGGATGTATGGGCGCTTGGCATACAAAACCGCGGCGTCAGTTCCGTAATTTCACCCAACGAAGGCGATCGCCTGGATTGCGAACAGTGCGGGATGTGCATCGATGTCTGCCCGGTGGGCGCGCTTACGAGCGGAAGCTATCGCTACAAGACGCGACCGTGGGAGATGAATCACGTCTCCACCGTTTGCACGCACTGCGGCGACGGATGCAAAGTCACGCTGGGCGTGCGTCAGGCAAACGAAGGCTCCGAAATCGTTCGCGCCGATAATCGCGACAAGAGCGGCATCAACGGCGATTTTCTCTGTGCCAAGGGGCGGTTCGGATTTGATTTCGTCGAAAGCCCTGAAAGGCTCACCACGCCTCTCGTGCGCAATGCGCAGGGCAAGCTCGAGCCCGTCAGTTGGGAGCATGCCTTCCGCGTAGCCGGCGCAAAACTCAAAGAGATTCGCGACAGTCGCGGTGGCGCCGCTATCGGCGTCATTGGCTCGAATCACACCACCAACGAAGAGAACTACCTGCTGCAGAAGTTCGCGCGTACGATTCTCCGAACCAGCAACATCGATCACGAGCGCACAACCGATTACGTTTCGTTCGCGCGAGCCATGGCGGGGCATCAGGGTAAGTCTGCAAGCCTGCGCGATATTGCCGGCGCTCCAGCGATTCTGCTGATTGGCGGCGACCCGACCAACGAACATCCGCTCCTCGCTTGGAATATTCGCACCAACGTCCGCCTCAACCGAGCCCGCCTTTACGTGGCCAATGAGAAGCAGATCAAACTCGAGCGGCAGGCCAAGGCCGCCCTCCGCCTGCCCCCTGGCGGATACTCCGCACTGGCCGCCTTCTTTGGCGGAAAAGATTCAGTCATCAACAATCGCGCTTTCCGTGAAGCGCTCTTGGAAGAGGAGAAGCTCCTGGTCATCTTTGGTGAGGAGTATCGCGGAGTGGCCGTAGATGAACTTGTGGCCTGGGGCCTGGGCCGCGGGAATGTTCGTTTCGCGTACCTCGGCGATCATTCGAACTCCCGTGGCGCTGCAGACATGGGCCTCCTTCCAGATCGCCTCCCTGGATATGCTCCAGTGAGCGTGATAAATGGGTTCGCGGAGGAATACCCCGGAATGCCCGCTACCATCGGCTTAACGCAACCGCAGATGCTTTCAGCCGCTGCTGGCGGTTCACTGGGTGCCCTCTTAATTGTTGGTGCCAATCCACTCAAAAACAGCACAGTCAATCTGACCGCACTCAAAAGCACATTTGTCGTGGTTCAGGATCTGTTTTTGACGGAAACCGCATCGGCAGCGGACGTGGTCTTCCCTGCTGCAAGTCTCTATGAAAAGACCGGAACCGTCACAAACAGCTACGGCGATTTGCAACTCACACGAAAAGCCGCCGACAAGGCCGGCGTGAAACCGGATTTTGAGATTCTCGTTCGCCTCGCGAGCAGCATGGACGCGGACGTGAAGAGACTTGTGCCCTTCGGAAATGGCGGGGTTAGAGCAGATCTGGGACAGTCGCGCGGCGCTCAATCTGGCGAGGCAGACCGGCATGCAGTCTGGCTCTCCGCAAACGGTTTGGAACCGAAATTGAGTCCATTCGATCCATTTGCCCTCCTCGATGAGATCGAACGGCTTGTGCCCGCATACAAACTGGACCGCCTGAATCTATTTGGTGGAAATGAAGTACACACCGAGCCTGGTTTTGTTCCAATTTCCGCACTCACGTCGAGCGGCCCCGATCTGGTCAAACCCGCGCACAACGGATTGTTTACCTCGGGCACAATCGGGCGATACAGCAAAGGACTGAAAGATCTGGAACAACACCAGGCAGCAGAAGTAGCAGCAACGGCGGCAGACTGAGCGATTGGCGAGAAAGGCTAAAGGCACGTGACGATTTTGCAGTTTTTTCTGTGGAGCTTGCTGAAGGTCGTGGTGGTGACGGTAGTGCTGTTGATGGCCGTCGCCTACACGGTGCTGCTGGAACGCAAGCTCGTTGGGCGCATTCAGAATCGCTGGGGACCGAGCCGCGTTGGACCGTTCGGATTGCTGCAGCCTCTGGTTGACGGCGCGAAATCTTTTCTCAAAGAAGACATCATCCCCACCGGCGTGTACCGGCCCCTTTATCTGCTCGCGCCGATTATCGGCCTCAGCTGTGCACTCATCTCGATCGCGGTTGTCCCTTTTGGCGACCCTGGCGTAGTCGGTCCCGGGAATTTCCATTTCTTCCAGATCGCGGATGTAAACATCGGCTTACTGGTGATCCTGGGCATCACGTCAATCGGTGTTTACGGAATCGCCCTCGCGGGATGGT
Source organism: uncultured Acidobacteriaceae bacterium (assembly GCA_963770365.1). Classification (GTDB taxonomy): domain Bacteria; phylum Acidobacteriota; class Terriglobia; order Terriglobales; family Acidobacteriaceae; genus Telmatobacter. The sequence continues at coordinate 425,579 of CAVYPN010000001.1, forward strand.
CGTCGAATAACAAATATTCCCTGCTCGGTTCGCTGCGGTCTTCGGCGCAACTCGTCAGCTACGAACTCGCACTTGGCCTCTCGCTGGTCGGCGTGGTATTGCGCGCAGGATCGCTGAATCTCGACGTGATTGTAAAGAGCCAGGCAGATCACGGTCTGCTCAGCTGGAACCTCTTTGGCGGCTTCCAGTTCGTGGCATTTTTCATTTATCTGATGTCGGCTTACGCCGAAACCAATCGCTCGCCATTCGATCTCCCCGAGGCTGAGAGCGAACTGACGGCCGGCTACCATACCGAGTACAGTTCTATGAAGTTTGCCATGTTCTTCATGGCTGAGTACGCCAACATGATCATGGTCGGCTGCGTCGCCTCACTGCTCTTCCTGGGGGGGTGGACGAGTCCGTTCGGAAATCTGCTTCCCACTCCGGACATCTTCATCGTGCGTGCGCTGCTGCCGATTTTCTGGTTTGTGCTGAAGGTTTTCAGTTTCCTGTTTCTCTATGTGTGGGTGCGTGGCACTCTGCCCCGCTTCCGCTACGACCAGCTTATGAACTATGGATGGCGCTGGCTGATGCCTCTCGCCATGCTCAACATCGTAGCAACGAGCCTCTGGCTCGCTTATCACTGAGTACGCACCGCCTGTTTGAGTTGCAGGCACGGTTCATTGGTCACCGTTGGACCGGATGTACTCAGTTAGAATCGGAAGGGATTTCAACGAGCTGGAGAGTTCCGCTCGCACAGTTCCTCCCCTCAACCTGCCGGAGCAGTCAACCGGCACTCGCCCGGATAGCGGTTCTCCAAGTGGTGTAGGGCGAAGCGATTCTGCCAAGTGACTTCTTCCGCAAGAAGAAGCCACCTTAACCAGAACCGAAAACGATTCACAAATTGGAGAGCCGCTTTAAGTGACGGAACGATGCACCTGATTCTCTTTATCGTGTTTGCCGCACTCTGCCTCACAGGAGCCATCAATCTTCTGCTGCAGAAGCATCCCATCAACAGCGCCCTCTCGCTGATTGTGGTGATGGTCTCTCTTGCGGTTCTCTACCTTTTGCTTGGAGCAGAGTTTCTGGCAGCGGCGCAAGTCATCGTCTATGCGGGCGCCATCATGGTGCTCTTTACATTCGTGGTCATGCTGCTCAATGCCGGCCGCGAAGAACGCACGCTCGGAAGCCGCGCCGCGCGCACAGTGGGATTTCCATCAGTAGCGGCGATTCTCGCCATCATTGCAACGATCATTTTACGAATTCAGGGCTCCGGCACCGCAACCTTGGAGGACAACGTGACCAGCGTTTCCGATCTGAGCGCGGTTTTGTTTACCAAGCTTCTGCTTCCTTTTGAAGTCACATCTGTTCTGATTCTGGTCGCAATTCTAGGATCCGTCGCACTCGCGCGTCACGGAGACGGAGACAGGGTGGATTCCAAGTGAACAACCTTCACCTCATTCAACAGGAAGTCCCTCTCACGTGGTACCTGCTTCTGAGCGCTGTCCTTTTCTGCCTCGGCGTCGTCGGCTTTCTCATCAAGCGCAACCTGATCACCGTTTTCATGTCGATCGAGTTGATGCTGAACGCCGTCAATCTTTCCTTCGTGACCTTTGCCCACCAGTGGCACCAGGTGAAGGGTCAGATTTTTGTCTTTTTCGTGATGATGGTCGCCGCCGCTGAAGCTGCCGTTGGACTCGCCATCATCATCGCTGTATTCCGCGCACGCGCAACGCTGGCAGTCGACCGCATCGACCTGATGAAACTATGAACGGACCCTTGCTTTTCCTGCCGTTGATTCCGCTTGTGCCCTTCGTTGGATTTCTGCTCAACGGATTGCTGGGCCGTCACTTGCCCAAGGCAATTGTTTCGACGATTGCGCTCGTCGCACCACTCATATCCTTCTTCATCGTCTTGCATGCGGCATTCCTTTTTTGGTCAGGTGCGATCGCGCTACCGGTCATTGAGCAGGGAGCGCCGGACTGGATATCAGTCGGCTCACTTCATGTGAACTTTGGATCTGTCCTCGACCAGCTTTCGCTGGTGATGTTGCTCGTGGTTACCGGCGTGGGCTTCCTGATCCATGTCTACTCCGTCGGCTACATGCACGACGAAGAAGGTTACTGGCGCTACTTCGCCTACCTGAACCTGTTCCTCTTCTTTATGACCACCCTGGTCCTTGCCGGCAATGCCTTGCTGATGTTCGTCGGCTGGGAGGGCGTTGGACTCGCCTCCTACCTGCTCATCGGCTTCTGGTTCCAGAAAACCTCCGCCGCCGATGCCGGCAAGAAGGCATTCATCGTTAACCGCATCGGCGATTTCGGATTTCTGATCGGCCTCTTCCTTTTACTCGCCAACTTCGGCACCCTGACGTTTCACGAGATTTCCGAAAAACTCACGGCAAACCCAACTGCAACGGGCGGCGTGCTGACGACAATCGCAATCTGCCTGCTCATCGGCGCAACCGGCAAAAGCGCGCAGCTTCCGCTCTACGTCTGGCTGCCCGACGCCATGGAAGGCCCGACCCCCGTCTCGGCCCTCATCCATGCCGCCACCATGGTCACCGCAGGCGTGTACATGATCGCCCGCACTCACTTTATCTTCGATCGCTCACCCTTTGCGCTGAGCGTTGTAGCAATCGTCGGAGCGGCGACGGCAATTTTCGCTGCCACCATAGGCCTCGTGCAGACCGACATCAAGCGCGTTCTCGCCTACTCCACCGTTTCCCAGCTCGGGTACATGTTTCTCGGCTGCGGTGTTGCGGCCTATTCTGCAGCCATCTTCCACCTGATGACGCACGCCTTCTTCAAGGCCTTGCTCTTCCTCGCCGCAGGCTCCGTGATTCACGCTCTCGGCGGCGAGCAGGACATGCGCAAGATGGGCGGCCTTCGCAAGAAAATACCTGTCACCTTCTGGACCATGACAATGGCCGTTCTTGCCATCTCTGGATTCCCATTCATGTCAGCGTTCTTCTCGAAGGATGCAATTCTCTCCGCGGCTTTCACATCGGGCGGCAGCCTGGGCAAAGTCCTCTGGTTCGTCGGACTCGTTACCGCCGCGCTCACAGCGTTCTACATGTTCCGCCTCTGGTACCTCACGTTCTTCGGCGAGACGCGTAATCACGATGCCCATCCGCACGAAAGTTCATGGGTAATGCTCGGGCCGCTGGTGATCCTCGCCGTGCTCTCGGTTGGCGGCGGCTGGGTCGGTGCCGGACGTTTCGGCGCGTTCCTCGCTCCGTCCGTCGGCGGCAAGCTTGAAGAACCCGCTGGAGGACTTGAGTACGCATTGATGGCCCTCGCGGTCGCTGCTGGAGCTCTCGGCTGGTACATTGCGCACCGCCTGTACCATCGTCCCAAAGCCGCAGACGGACTCGCCATCGGAACACCGGCAGGCTACAGACTTATTGCGAATAAATACTACGTCGACGAGATTTACAGCTTTGCCATCGTCAAGCCGGTCCTTGCACTCTCGAAATACCTGCTGGAGTGGATCGTCGACGTTGCAATTCTTGGCGGCATCGCGTGGCTCCTGGCCGGCATTGCCATGCTCGGCGGAGCGATTCTGCAGCGCTGGCAGTCTGGCAATTTACGGTCGTATGCCGCATGGCTGGCTCTTGGCGCAGCGGTATTGCTTGCGTTCGTTCTTGCGCCGTACGTCTTCGGCGCAAACGCAATCAGCTTCTTCGGTGCGGGACACTAGGAGATGACATCAATGGACAGCTCGATACTCACGTTGATTCTCCTCGTGCCCCTGGCCGGAGCAGTGCTCGTCGCCCTGCTTCCCGATCGTGGCAAGCTGCCTGTGTGGATTACTCTGCTCACGACGCTCGTCTCTTTCGGCCTGACTCTGCATCTGCCCGCGCACTTCTCGCTTGCACAATCCGGATTCCAGTTCGTCGTAAATCGCCAGTGGATCGAGAATCCTGCAATCTACTATCACGTCGGTGTAGACGGCCTGAGCATGTGGCTCGTGGTCCTTGTCGGACTGCTCGGCCCTGTCGGCGTACTCGCAAGTTGGAAATCGATCACTCGACGTCAGAAAGTCTTCTACTCGCTCTTTCTTTTGCAGCAGACAGCAATGTATGGCGTCTTCATCGCGCTTGACCTGATGCTCTACTACGGCTTCTGGGAACTATCACTGGTTCCCATGGCGATCCTGATTGCGATGTATGGGCGCAAGGAAGGCCAAAAGGCAGCGACAAAGTTCTTTCTCTTCACCTTTATTCCATCGGCGCCGCTGCTCGTGGCCATTCTTTACCTTTACGCCCGGACCGGTACATTCGATTTCAACGAACTCCGCATATCTGTCGCCGCCGGGGTTGTTCCTGCCGGAGCGCTCTTCTGGGTAGCTCTGGCATTTTTGTTCGCCTTCGCTGTGAAGGTACCTGTATTCCCGCTCCACGGCTGGCTGGCGGATACCTTCGGAGAAGCACCAGTAGCGATGGCCATGGTGGTCGCCGGCAAGCTGGGTCTCTACTCGATGCTCCGCTTCCATGTTGGCCTCTTCCCCGCCCAGGCCAAAGCCATCGCACCTCTCTTGATCACTCTCGCGGTCATTGGAATTCTCTACGGCGCCTGCCTCGCCTTAGTCCAGCGTGACTTCTGGCGGTTCCTCGCCTTCGCGGCACTCAGCCACCTCAGTCTCATCACCCTCGGTATCTACGGGTTCACGTTCGCCGGATGGAGCGGCGCAACCTACCAAATCCTGAACAACGAACTCATCGACGCAGCCCTGTTTGTGTTGTTCGGAGCGCTTGAAATCCGATATGCAACTAGCCAGGTTGCAGCCTTTGGTGGCCTCGCAAACAGAATCCCGCGGCTCGCAACCATCTTCGTGATCGTTTCCCTCGCCATGATCGGGCTGCCGTTGATGAACGGATTTGTCGGTGAATTCCTGATCTTGTCCAGCACATTCGCGGGCGTCGGCCATCGCTGGGCCATCGTCGCCACACTCGGAGTGATCCTCAGTGCCGCATACATGCTCTGGATGGTGCAAAGACTTTTTTATGGCCAGGAAAGCAAAATGGTCGCTACAGAAACGCCGGATCTACGATTCGGCGAACAGTTGGTGCTCTGGCCGCTCGCCGTTCTGATGCTGGTGATGGGGGTTTCGCCGAATTACTGGCTCCGCACCATCGAGATGGCTCCCAAACCGCTCGTGCTCCAGCAAGCGCGTTCGCTTGAGTTGCTGGGACAACCCGATGTTATTCCAGGCTTGAATGCCGGGGAGGTTCAGCGGTGAATCCTGTTCCTGACATCTACCGCATCCTTCCCGAAGTCGTTCTCTCCGTGACCGGTGTGCTCGTCATGCTTATCGACGCGTCTCTGGCCCCGGCACGGTCCCGCCGCGGCCTGGGCTGGGTGGCCGCAGTGGGCACCACCGTTGCGCTCTGGACAAGTCTCTGGCAGCTTTCGCTTCCGGCTGGAACAGGATTCTCTGAAACAGTGGAGAGCACCCCATTCACCGTCTTCTTCCACGTGCTGATCTGCGGCATCGTCCTTGTCACACTACTGCTGTCACTCGATACGTTGCCGGAAGACAGCCATCACCAGGGCGAATACTACGCACTCATCACCTTCGGTGCCGTCGGCATGTGTCTGCTTACCAGCGCCGTCGAGTTGCTCGTCGTCTTCATTGCCCTTGAGATCTCATCGATCAGCACATATATCCTCGCCGGCTATCGCAAACAGACAGGCCGCGGTCCCGAAGCAGCAATCAAGTATTTCCTGCTTGGATCGTTTGCCACAGGCTTCCTGCTCTACGGAATCGCCTTGGTCTTTGGAGCAACAGGCACGACCTCTGTCTACGAAATCGCCCGCAGTTCCTCCACTGCACAAAATCAGTCGCTCGTTCATGCCGCGCTCGCCTTGATGCTCGTCGGAATTCTCTTCAAGGTGTCCGCGGCACCGTTCCATGTCTGGACGCCCGACGTCTACGAGGGCTCCCCTTCACCGGTCGTGGCCCTTATGTCGACCGCACCGAAGGCGGCCGCTTTCGCATTTCTGCTGCGGGTCGTATACGAAATGTTTCCGACGCTCCGAGCTGTCTGGTCTCCGGTACTCTGGATCGTCGCCGTTCTTTCGATGACCGTGGGCAATCTGGCGGCACTGCGTCAGGAAAACGTGAAACGCATGTTGGCGTACTCTTCCATCGCCCATGCCGGATATCTGCTTGCAGCCTTTGCCGGATTCGGAACAAGCGGAATTGCGGCAGCGAGTTTCTATACCGCAGCCTACGCTGCAATGAATGTCGGAATTTTCGCGGTCGTAACGCTCGCGGGCGGTTACAACGACGAGAGACCCCTTATCCAGGACTACAAGGGATTGATTTACCGTGCGCCCCTGCTCGGCAGCCTGTTGATCTTTTTCCTCGTCTCGCTCGTGGGAATTCCCTTCACCGGCGGATTCTTCGGCAAGTTCTACTCCTTCTCGGCCGCCGTCGGCGGGGGCGCCATGGTGCTTGCCATCATCGGGTTGCTCAACTCAGGATTGGCGGCGGCCTATTATCTGCGGGTCGCTTTCACCGCGGCGCAGCGCCCTGACGAAGATGCCACGCAAGATCGGTTGACCGTGATACCGATCGGAATAGCAGTAGGTGCAGCGCTCCTGTTTGCTGTGGGTGCCACACTCGTCCTGGGAATTGCACCCGGGAACATCCTGCATGCCAGCGAGTCTGCCGCGCACACTCTGCAGGCCCCACCCGCAACCTCCGCTCCGGCAGAAGCTACAGCGCGGCGGGCAACTCGGTAACGGCTTCAGGCCGGTTCTCATCCGATCGAGCACCCTGGGCCTCTATGGGCGCAATCAGGCTCATATACAAGGTAACTGCCAACCCCAGAACTCTCCGATCTTCGTAGTTCTCAGCCACCCAGGTGCGCGCCGCCGTCGACATCCGTTTGCAGCGATCGGGATCACTTAAAAGGCTGAGAACCGCATCGCAAATCGCATCAGGACTGCCGGTAGGAATCAGCAACCCCGTCACCTCCGGAATGACGGCGTCGCAGGACCCAGTGCAATGCGTTGCAATCACCGGAACCCCAGTTGCGGCGGCCTCAAGCACTGCGTTGGGAAAGCCCTCCCGCCATGAGGGCAGTACCATCAGGTCCATGGCGCGGTAATAGGGAGCGGTGTCTTCCACAAAGCCGGTGCAGATGATCCGAGGATGCCCTTCGATTCGTGCTCTCACTCCGCATTCCAGCGCATCCTCTGACGCGTCGAACCATCCCACCAGAAGCAGGTACGCATCCGACGCACGCCGCAGGATCGCAGCGAAAGCCTCGAGCAGTTCCGGAAGACCCTTGTCTACCGTCAGACGGCCGGAAAACCCGATTACTGGCGCATCGTGCGGAATCCCGAATCGCATTCGAACGGTAGTCGACCCCGGTGCGAATCGCGCAAGATTGACACCGTTACTGCTTCCCTCACCGACGAGAACAAGCTTTGAACCGGGAGCAATGCCGATCGCCAGTGCCTGTTCACGCAGACTTCGGCTGTTGCAGACCACGATGTCTGCGCTTCCCGATGCAACCCTTTCAGCCCACAACAGCAAAAGGCGCCTAAGACCTCGAGAAGTCTCCAGTTTGAGACCTCTGAGCAAATAGATTCGGACCGGAATTCCGCTTAAACGAGCTGCAAGAGTGCCCAGAAGTCCAGCCTTGGGCGTGCTGAATTCGACGATATCCGGCCTCACGCGCTGAAGGAGACGCCAGATTCGAATCAGGGCAACGATATCGCGGAAAGGTGAGATCCCGCGTTCCATCGGGATGGCGAAGGCCTCTACCTGTTCTGATCGCGCGGTTTGCTCCAGTAGCTCTCCGGGGGCCGAGAGCAAGGAAACTTTGAATCCCGCATCGCGCAAAGCCCGGAGTCTGCCAGGCAGGACAAGGCATGTTTGCGGGCTGGTGACACCCACCAGGATGTGTGGCTGCCTTTGACGCATATGAGGTTCCTCGCCGGGCTTTGCAGGTTCCCGGGCAAGCATCTTCGAGCGGGCTTGAGCTGGCGGGTCGGCAGTCACAGTACTCGCCGACTCCTCACCGAACCATTTCTCTAAAATCAACGAAACGATATCACTTTGCTCCTGATGTTCTTGTGAGACGGGTCACATCCCAGCAACGCACTCTTCGCTAATCTGCATGCTGGGTAACCATGCTTTCGCCCATTCGCGCAAAAGTCCTCTTGCTGATCCCGCATCTTGGCGGCGGAGGAGCCGAACACGTAATCGCAGCGCTGGCACGCTCTCTGGATTCCGATCGGTACGAAATACATTTGGGACTCGTGACGCAATCGGCCAGCAAGGCGCACGACATCCCGCACTGGGTTACCATACATGCGCTAGGTGCAAACAGAGTTCGCTACGGCGGTTGGAGCCTCTTACGCCTGGTCTGGCGCTTGCGGCCCGCAGTAATCCTGTGCAGCATGGCCCATCTCAATCTGCTGGTCCTGTTGCTTCGGCCCTTTCTTCCGCAGCGGACACGCCTATGCGTGCGTCAGAATGGTGCTCTTTCGGCAACGCTAGCGGCCGGCGGGCATCCGCTTCTTGCTCGGTATCTATATGCGGCCGCCTACCGATGCGCGGACAGGGTCGTTTGCCAGACAGATTCCATGGCAATGGAACTTCAAACGGAACTCGGCGTCGACAGAACGAGGCTCGTCGTTCTGCCCAACCCCGTAGATATCGAGGGCATTCGAACTGCTTCCTGCGGGCTGAGCCCCGGGCGCTTGCCGGGACCTCAGCTTCTTGCCGTCGCCCGTTTGGCACCCGAAAAAGGGATTGACCTTCTCTTGGACGCTTTTGCCGGCATTCATCGCCGTTTCCCAGATGCCGAGCTTGAGATTGTGGGAACCGGTCCGTGTGCGCCGGCACTTGAAGAACAACGAAACTCGCTGGAACTTGAGAAGTGCGTTCGATTCCACGGAAATGTAGCTTTCCCAGCCGATTATTTCAACGGTGTTTCGGCCTTTGTCCTCTCTTCACGCCACGAAGGATTGCCCAATGCGCTGCTTGAAGCGGCAGCAGCAGGGCTTCCGATTGTCGCGCTTCCCGCATCGCAGGGCCTGGTAACGCTATTGGGTGGGCGCCCCGGCATCTGGCTGGCAAGTGAAATCTCGGCGACCGCGCTCGAAGCAGCTTTGTGCGACGCGCTCAATTCCATTCAACCGGGACAGAGATTCGCGCATACGTGGATTGAAGCCTTCAATCAAAATAAAGCAATCTCCGCCCACGAGGACCTGCTTGAAGTGGTCCTGCTGGAGCGCAAGTCGTGAATCGCGTCGCATACTTGATTCCGACTATCGACCGCATTGGCGGCGCCGAACAGCAAGTTCTCCATCTGGCAACAGGCCTGGCAAAAAGGGGTTGGGGAATAAGTGTCATCGCCCTGTCCGGGAACGGCGGAGACGCTGCGAAGACCTTGCAATCAGCGGGCGTATCATTCCATAGCCTCGAAATGCGAAAAGGCCTCGCCGATCCGCGCGGTTGGATTCGGCTTCATTCATGGATCGTCAAAAACCATCCGGACGTCGTTCACGCGCATCTGCCGCATGCGTCATTGCTTGCGCGATGGTCGCGAATCACCTCACCTGTGCGGGTAGTTGTGGACACGATTCATTCGCCGGCGACAGGCGGGCCTGCGTGTCAGGCCGGGTACCGATTGAGCACCGGCTTGGTTGACATAGCCACAGCCGTGAGTCACGCCGCCGCAGGACCGTGGCTCGAAGCAGGTCTCGTTCGCGATGGGAATCTGGCAATCGTCCCCAATGGAGTGAATACCGATCATTGGAAGCGCGATGAGGATGTTCGCGCAGCAAAGCGCAGTGAACTAGGACTGTCCAACGAGTTCCTGTGGCTCGCGGTCGGCCGGCTCGACCCGGTAAAGAATCACGCTACATTACTGCGGGCTTTCGCCAGAATCGCGCATAATGCCCGGCTGGTGATTGCAGGGGACGGTCCGCTCCATATCAAATTGCGCTCTCTGGCGTTGGAGCTTGGATTGCACGACCGCGTGAGTCTTCCGGGGTTTCAAAGTGATGTACAACGGTGGATGCAGGCGGCGGATGGCTTTGTGCTCTGCTCTTCGTGGGAGGGGTTGCCGATGGCGTTGCTCGAGGCCGCGGCATGCGAATTACCCGTGGTAATTACCGACATCCCGGGTGCGCGCGAGGTGCTTTTGGATTCACTCCACGACGACGCTGTTCCCGTTGAAGATGCGGATGCGCTCGCCGCCGCGATGAGCACAGTGATGTGTCTCCCTGATGGGACCGTCACCAACTCGGCCGCCGCATGCGCTTGTCCGTCTGCAAAAGATTTGAATCGAAGCTGTGCTGACCCAATGGGAAAGTCTCTATCACGCACTTTTGGAAAACAATCCTCAGCCCTCGCGATTCGGAAGGTGCTCGGCCTTGGGCAGAACCATCCAGCTCCAGTAACCGAGGAAGATCAGTGTGCTCATGGTCCACAGCGATGTTGCCAATGCGATTCCAGCAACGCCATATCGCTTCATCAGCACGAGATTCAGAACAATATCCAGCGCGAGATTCAGCAGCCCACAATAGAAGATCAGATCAGTGCGTCGCATTGCCACAAGGAAGCGATAAAACACGCGACTGCAGACGAAGAATGGAATCTGCAGTGCGTACATCGTGAGTACGATCGAAATTGCCGAACTGTCCTGGGGACCGAACACTCCATGCTGAAAAATCAACCGTATGAGGGTTTGCGCCCCGGCGATCAGTGCAATCGCAGCAAGCGTTGCCACACCTGCCGATGACCAGGCCCAGATTCGCAGGGATCGAGCGCATGCGCGCCAGTCTTCATGCGCAATCATCTCCGAGAAGTAGGGCGTGACGGCTGAGGAGATGGCACCACCTAGTAAGGCCAAGGGCACTCCCACGAATCTGCCGGCGTACGCAAGCGCGGCAACGCTTCCCGCGGGAAGCATGGCCGCCATGGCTTGGTCGACAAGAAGACCGCCGGATGCTACCAGCCCACTGAGAAAAATTGGCCCATACTGCAGTGCAACCTCCCGGGTGGCTTGGTTCATTCCGTACCATCGAAGGGTGAGCTGAAACTCGCCGGATCTCATCATCCATCCCACCCAGATGGTCTGTACCAGGGCGCCGGCGAGAGTGCCGTAAACCATCGCCCAGATCCCCAGCCTGTCGGCAAAGAGTGTGACGCCCACAAGGATGGCCATAGGTGTGGCGATGGGCGCAAGTGCCGGAAGAGCAAAACGTCCGGTAGTGTTAATAACTGAAGTGCACAGCGAAGCGACACCGGTTAGAACAACCACCGGCAGCAACCCGTAAAACAGCTGCACGGCGAGGTTCAATTTTCCGGGTGCGAAATGCCATCCAATCAGCGGGAAAAAGAGTCGCGCAGTCAATCCCATCCCAAGCGATGCCGTCACCAGCAGAATGCAGGTCCAAACGAGCGCATTCGAGAGCAACTGTTGAGCGCGCTCTCGGCCTTCGGCAGCTTTTACCTTCACGAGCGTCGGCACGAGCGCCTGGTTCATCGATTCCGCAATCAGGTTGATTAGGAGTCCCGGGATCAGCGCCGCAGCGAGAAAAGCCTCGAGCGCGTCGGAGCGGCCGAAGATTCCGGCCACCGTAAACTCCTTCGCGGTGGCGACGAGTTTCACGGCCAGCGTTGCGGCAATGACCACGAATGCGGCACTGAACATGCGGTGATTAGTGCCGGCCGTTCTGACGGACACGCTTGTTGTACTCACGGAAGACGCTCAACCAGGCGCAACACCGCGGCGGGAGATGGGCTGGGAAATTGTTGCTCAAACTCTTCCGGTTTCTCCTCCGTGATTCGGTGACTTAGAGCGATCACAGCGAGCAAAAGCCACGTTGTGCGGCTTTCACCCACGGTTCCGACCAGCGAAGAGGTCAGCCAGACCGCCATCAGCGTCGCGAGACAAATCCGAAGCGTACCGCTGGTGGCGAAAATGGATTGCACGGAAACAACGACGATGCCGATTGCAAGGGCGAGTGCGACAAGGCCGCCCTCAATCAAGATCGAAAGCGCGGTGTTGTGCGCGGTATCGATTGGTGCCAGCTTCGCCGCCGCGACAAAGGAACCGGCCCCGTGCCCGCAAAATGGTGCAGTCAAAAACGCGTTCCATCCGGCAGACCAGATGTTCACCCGCTGGTTGAGGTCGCCGTTTTGCAGCTGATCGCCGATCGATGCAATGCGCTCCAGAGTCTCGCGCGGCACCCACAGCCAGACGGCTGCGGCAGCAGCAGGCAAAGCGAGCAAGCCCCTCAACGAGCCTTTCGGAAAGCGTCGAATCAATAGGAACGTACTGCCGGCCATGGCTACGATCGCGGCCAGAAATCCGCCCCGCGACGCCGTGAGCAAAACACACACGAAGCCAATGGGAAGATAGCCTGCCGCCAGCAGTTTGCCGGCCCATCGCTCTCTTCCGTCCAGCATGAGCGCCGCAATCGGAAATCCCAGGTCGAGAAATCGTGCCACATCGTTTGGATCCTGACCGAAAGCAGCGAATCGTATTTGATCCGCAGAACTGGGATCGAAGGAGGCGAAGTTCACAATCGTAAGAATTGCCAGAACCCATGAACCGGCAAGCCAGGCGCGCATCAGGTTACGCAAATCGCACGCACTCTCGCCAAACTCCCAAATCAACCAGACAATCATCATCTCCTGGAAATAGCCGCGAAGTTTGATGACCGTCACATCGGGTACCGCTGTCCAGAAGAGAGAGCAGCAAAACCAGAGATAGAACGCAAGTGTCAGCCATTGAACCCGTCCGGGTTTGCGAAAGCCTCCAGCCTGCAAAACTGCGGGCACTGCGGCAATCAGGAGAAACAATCCCGCAACACGCGCAATATTGCCGAATGGAGCGCCCAGGTCGAGCGAATACTCCCACGGAATCGAGAACGCGAAGAGGAGCAGCAGTGTCCTTGCAATGCGTCGCATGGCGCTAGAACCTCTGCGAGTAGACCATGCCCGCATAGATGCTGACGCCCGCTGCGGACTGAATCACCGACTCCATCGTCCGATTCCAAAGATTTTTCGCTATCGAATCCGGAACGAAAACGATATCGCGGTCTCGAATCGGAATATCCGGGTCAAGTCCGCGCAGCATGCGTTTCAGGTTCAGCGTTGTAATCGTGCGGCTTCCCTGCTGCTCTCGGATTAAAACGGCCTTTGTCAGCGCAGCATTCTGTCCCGGGCCCCACGCAAGCGAGAGCACCTGCACAACGGTTGTCGTTTGCACCGGGTCTACCGGAAAACCACCTGGCCGCACAACATCACCTACCACGTAGACAAGTCCCGCCCGACTCACCTGGACGGTATCGCCAGGAAGCAATTCCGGGTTGTGATCCGAAGTCGTGTCTGTGCCTGCCGGATCCAGCGCCACCGACTGGATCGTCTTTGGATCGTTTCGATGTGCAATCGTGACCAGCCGGCCGGCATTCTGGCTTAGCCCCGACGCCGATGAAATCAGGTCGAGCAACTGATGATGAACGGTGTAGCTATATATTCCCGGCCGCGCGACCTCACCGAGGACCGACACGTCCTGTCCTGCATACGCAGTCACGAGCACCGTGACCTGCGGATGAAGCAGCATGCCGCGCTCGATCAGCGCCGTTTGAATAGCCTGGGCCGCGGAAGTCTCATTCATTCCCCCGACCTGCACCTCGCCGGCGAGCAAAAGCGTAACCATGCCAGATTCTGAAACACGAACCGATGCGTGCATCTCCCGAATATGAGCTTCCGATACTTCGAGCAGATCACCCGGGCCAATCGGAGCGGCCATCACGGTTCCCGGTGTACCAGTCGCTCCGGGAGGCACTCCAGCCAGGCTTATACCCTGCGACGTATTCCAAACCGCAGGTGCGTCTTTTGCGTTGGGCAGGCTCTTCGTCTCGGTTGATTGCGGAATGCGGGCAACGCCCGTCGGAAGACCGGATGTGCTGGGAGTCGGCGCTTGTGCGCGCCCTGCAGCTGTTATAGCCGCAAATAGTGCAAGCAGGATGGCAGCGTGCGTCGCCTTCGATCGAATCGTCTCACGCATGAACACCCCCGCAAGGCCCAGCCACAGCGAGACGAAGAAAGTAATCGCCATCAACACCGGCACATTGGGCGAGACTGGCTTTACCGGCTGGCGCGCGTAATCGATGATGAAGAGTTCGGATCCCCGGCTGCCCGCCGCCATGCCCGCTTCCTCCGCCTGCTGCGTCAGTCGAATATAGAGATCGCGATTAGCGTTTGCCTCCTGCCGCATTGCCGCGTACGTGAGCGCCGCTTCACTCAGCTTCAGGCCGGCGCTTGTGGCGACGCCGAGGCTCTTGCGCACCATCCGCTCCCGATCGGTAGCAGCCTCCCACGCGCTCTTCAGCCGGTCTATCAGCTTCTTGTCCTCCGCCTTGATCTGCTGATCCAGATCCAGCATCTGGCTGCGAATCTCAACGACCCGCGGAAAGTTCGGCCCGTGTTCAATCTGCAGTTGCGCCTGCTCCTGCTCCAGATCGCTGCGGCGCGCTCGCAACTGCTGCAGAAGCGCAGTTGCGGAACTGCTTGTCGCCACGAGCTTCGGGTCTGATGCCACTATCAGTTCCGGGTCGCCGGATGCAGCTGCGCGGTACTCCGATTCCAGCACGATCCGATCAGTCGTTGCGTTAGCCAATTCCCTGCTCAGCGCATCAACTTCACCCAGCTCTGCGGTGTGTTCCACCTCCGTCGGGTGGCCATTGCCGAGCGTCTCTGGGGTATTCAGTATTCTGTGCTGCTTCTGGAATGTCGCCAGCTGCTGATCATCCCGGTCTACCCGCGACTTCAAGCCCTTCAATTGCGAGCGCAACGACCCCGTGGCGTCGTTCGTGGCCTCGATTCGTTCATCGGAGTCATGTTCGTTATAAGCGTGAATAAGCGCGTTCACAACCGCTGCCGAAAGCGCAGCGTCGCGCGAGCGAAAACGGATTTGCAGAACGAGTGTGCGCGGAATGGTCTGCACTGTGAGATTGCTTTGAAACCGATCCAGGAGCCAGTCCCTGGCTTCGGGACTTGTATGACTCGGAATGAAATCCGGAAACTTCTGCGGGAAGGTCCCTCTGAATCCGCCATCCTTGTAGAGTTGGAGACGGGTAATCACATCCCAGGCAAGCTGATCGCTGCGCAGTACATTTGCCAAAGTTTCAAGCTGAACCTGGCCTGACGCGAAGGAGCCTGACGGTGCACCCTCATTGCGATCAAGCGTCAGCAGCGAAACCTGCGTGCCGTGCAAGACCACGCGCGCTGTTGCTTCGTATACATTGGGGGCGATCAGGCAATAGAGCAGGCATGAACACAGCAGCGATCCCACGGTTGACAGAAACAGCCGCCGATTGCGCCAGATTGTCAACCACAGTTCGCCGAACGATTGAGATGACGTTTGCTGCGGAACCCTGCTTGATATCGGTTCAAAACCGCGCGCTGACTCTGTCTGAACTGCGATGGTCTCCGGCAAAGCGGCTTCCTCTGTTCCCCGATGCTTACCGAAGGGCAATCTTCGCAGAACTATACGGAGCGGCCGCAGCGGATTGGTCACATACAGTGTTACTAATCCGAAGCGTGTTGTTAGTGAGCCGCATCACATAGGAAGAAGAGGAGATATTGCTTGGTATCTTTACCCTCGGGCTCGAGGACTATACACCAGTCCGATACCAATCGACCGTCCGCCGAAGTCCTTCCCTGAAGTCCACAATGGGACTGTAACCCAGAAGCTTGCCGGCGATCTGGATATCGGCCAGAGAATCGCGGATATCCCCTGAACGCGGTGCACTGTACGCAGGCTGCCCGTTGTAGCCGGTAAATTCGCAAAGGATGCGAAACGTCTCGTTGAGCGTACACCGTGAGCCGGTGGCCACATTCATCATTTGGCCGGCAACCCTCTCGGCCGGCGCATCGGCCGCCAGCAGATTGGCATGAACTACGTTGTCGATATACGTAAAATCTCGGCTTTGCTCGCCGTCGCCGAAGATCGTGGGCTGCTCGCCGGCCAACATGCGGCGGCAAAAGATGGCAAGTACCCCTGAATAATGCGAAGTCGGGTCCTGAAACGGGCCAAACACGTTAAAGTACCGAAGAACCACGGTCTCCAGGCCATACACCCGCGCAAAGGCACGCATGTACTGCTCGCCAGCCAGCTTCGCCACCGCGTACGGCGAAATCGGGTTTGGCAGCATCTCCTCCTGCTTTGGAAGCGCGGGCGTATCGCCATATGCCGATGAGGACCCCGCATACACCACGCGGCGAACACCCGCTGCCCGTGCAGCGACCAGCAGATTCAATGTGGCAGTCACGCAATGCAGGTTCGTACCGGCAGGGTCGGCCACGGAACGCGGCACTGATGCCAATGCCGCCTCGTGGAAGACGATTTCAATCCCCTTGCAGGCTCGTGCGCAGTTTTCCGGGTCCGTCAGGTCGCCTTCCACGAATTCCATGGCTTCCAAGCCCGCCAGGTTGCTGCGCTTGCCGGTAATGAAGTTGTCGATGCCGCGCACAGCTTCCCCGCGCTCCAACAATGCCGCAGCAATCGAGCGTCCAATGAATCCGGCAGCTCCTGTAACAAGATATTTCGCCAACCGAGCCTCCCAAATCACACGATAGTTTCGCTGACAGTAAGAGTACTATCGGCACCCTCCGCCCGCCGGTCAGTCCTCAACCACTGCTTTACAATGAGGGACATGACCTCGAGTGCAATAACAACCCTCTCGGAACTGAAAAAGAAGATTGAGAGCAGACAGGCGCGGATCGGCATTGTCGGAATGGGCTATGTCGGGCTGCCCCTCGCGTTGCTGTTCAGCAGTGAAGGCTTCGCCGTCACTGGGTTCGATATCGAAGAGAGAAAAGTCAGCACGCTGAACGCAGGTGGTTCCTATATCGTGCGGATTCTCCCCGACGCGATTAAGAACGCACAGAAATCCGGCTTTCGCGCAACATCGGACTATTCCGAAATCGACGGGATGGATGCGATCATCATCTGCGTTCCAACGCCGCTGAATGAGTACCATGAGCCCGATCTGAGTTATGTTACCGGCACTGTCGGATCATTCGCGCCGCATCTGCACGAAGGACAACTCGTCATCCTCGAGAGCACGACCTACCCCGGAACCACAGAAGAGATCGTGGTGCCGCTGATTGAAAAAGGAAATCGCCACGGGTTGAAGGTCGCCCGCACTCACGACGATGTGGGAATTCACGTTGCATTCTCGCCCGAACGCGAAGACCCGGGCAATGAGACCGTCGCGCGTCACGACATCCCCAAGGTGGTTGGCGGCTGCGCCCCGGCTGCCTCCGAACTCGCAGCCGCCTATTACGGCGCCATCTTCCGGCGCGTTATTCCGGTCAGCAGTCCCTCTGTTGCGGAAATGACCAAGCTGCTCGAAAACATCTATCGCTGCGTCAATATCGCCCTCGTGAATGAACTCAAACAGCTTTGTATGCGCATGGGCATCGATATCCACGAGGTGATCGACGCCGCCAAAACCAAGCCCTTCGGCTTCCAGGCTTTCTATCCCGGCCCGGGTCTCGGCGGCCACTGCATCCCCATCGATCCCTTCTATCTGTCGTGGAAGGCCAGGCAATATGACTTCCGTACGCGCTTTATCGAACTCGCGGGTGAAGTCAATATCAACATGCCCTACTTCGTGATCGACCAGCTCGCCGACGGCCTCAACAAGCAGCGCAAGTCCATCAACGGTTCGAAGATTCTTGTTCTGGGGCTTGCATACAAGCGCGACATTGACGATCTTCGCGAGTCCCCATCCCTCACGATTATCGAATTGCTGCGCGAAAAAGGCGCGGATGTCGCCTACAACGATCCCTATTTCCCAACCGTCGGCCAAGGTCGCCATTACGCCCTGAACATGACGAACACCCCTCTCGAAAATCTTGAGCAGTACGATGCCGTGATGATCGTGACGGATCATTCTTCGTACAACTACCGCGCAATCGTCGAGCAGGCGAAACTAGTTGTCGATACGCGCAACGCCACCAAGGGCATCGACTCACCAAAAATCGTCCGCTGCTGAGAGGCAGCGGCAACACAATCAGGAATTCAAGTCAATAAGCCGAGAGCACACTGATTGTGTCCGAAGAATTCCCTGTCCATGCATGTCAATCATCCGCTAAACTCGGCAATCAGGCACTCAATCTCTCGCGAGGTCAAACCGCGTGAACGAATGGAAGCTGGTTCAGAAGGATTCCTCCGAAGCCCTCGCTCGTCTGCATTTCTTTTCCGTCAAAAAGAAGCATGCCAAGGGCGAAATCGAAGCCCGCATAACCGTGAAAGAATTTGCCACCGCGAAGACCAGTGACATGCAGTTCTATGCCACCGCCGATCTTGAGCTCAATCAGAAGTCGCTGCGGTTCCAGCCATGCGGGTGGAGCGAAACACTGGTAGGTGCGCTCGGCGAATGTATGCGGAACCTTCGCAAATTCGATTACGAAACCTTTGAGGACCCCTCTGCGCTCCCATCCGATTGTGGCCGCTGACGGCGGCTAACCCAGGAGCAGGATGTAATGTTTACACCCCGAGCCATCGGATTTGTCCGCACTCCTTATACCGACACCAAGTCCATCCCAAAAGGGCTCGGCGCAAAGCACGACGCTGAAGGTGTGCTCGAGATTCTTCCGGAGTTCGAGCTCGGTCTCACGGATGTCGAAGGATTTTCGCATCTCTTTGTCATATGGGCCTTTGACCGATCCGAGGGGTTCGAATTGATCGGGAGTCCCCCATTTGATGAGCGGCCTCATGGCGTCTTTGCCACGCGGTCTCCGCGCCGCCCCAATCCTATAGCTCTGACGGTAGTGGAGTTGCTCAGGCGCGAAGGTGGGTCGTTGCATGTGCGCGGGGTGGATATGCTGGATGGAACGCCCCTTCTCGACATCAAGCCGTATATGTCGAGCATTCCTTTGGAGAAGATTCGCCGAGGCTGGCTCGCCGAAGCTGAAGCGCGCACCCAAAAATAGCCAGCCCATGGAATCTCAATCCAGCTGCCGCCACAGAGTCCTACAATGTGGCAACCGCGGCCACTCAATAGGTCACAATCGACAACTCCCAGGCAGGACCTCGACTCTAAGTATTTAACGGGAGAGAAATCTTCCTAAAAGGAGAGAGTAGTCTATGGCCTTCAAGAGAATCGGCAACGAAACTCACGAATGGCAACGAGTACACTCGTGCATTAAGGGTTGTACAGGCCAAGGGAGGGAAACTCGGGCGGAGCTCGAATGAACTACCCCATCTGTACCATCCGAGATGTGATCCGGTCACCGAACCGGATCTTCCAAAACTCGGAAAGCACGAGGGCGAGGTCTCGCAAGGGTCCCCGCCCTTTTGCTGTACGCGGCAAAGGTCACTGCAGCAAATTCCCTCTCCGCGCTCTTCTCCCTCCCGCTTTCCTCCCCGCAAAGCCAGGCCAGCGCTTAACTGCCGACAGTGGGCCTGATCGTGTATCGTGAGTGAGTTCGGATATGAACTTCCTCACCGCCACGCTTGCAGAACCGCATAGCTTCTCGCCGTGGGAGAAGTTGATCCTCGGGACTCTGATTGTTGCTTCCGCCGCCTTGTTCTGGCGCCGATTCGGACCCATTCTCAAGCGAATCCTCAAATCCAGAAAGGATCCGAACTTCAGTCTGGCCCCTGTCGGCAAACGCGTTTGGGACTTCTTCTGGGAAGTGCTCTGCCAGGCCAAAGTCATCCGCGAACGTCCCTTGCCTGGCCTCGCGCACGCCTTTGTATTCTGGGGATTCTGCGCATTCGCCCTTGTCACGCTCAACCACGTTGCGGTCGGCCTCGGTATTGGCTTCCTCGATCCCCAGGGGCTGATCGGGCGCTTCTATTTCTACTTCGCAGCAGCATTCGCGATCGCCTGCGCCGTCGGCATCTTCGGCCTTTTCGTTCGCAGGTTTTTCGTGCGCCCCCGTTGGCTCGGCGGCAAGGTCTCTTACGAATCAGGCGTAATCGCGCTCCTCATCTTTCTCCTCATGGTGACCTACCTCGCGGCGTTTACCGTCAGCGATACCGGCTCCGCGATTCGCGTCCTGTGGTGGGCTCACACCCTGTCCCTGCTGATCTTCCTGCCCATCATCCCGCACACCAAGCACCTGCATCTCGTCCTCAGCCCGGCCACTATTTTTCTCTCGCGCGGCGGCTTCAGCAAGATCCCGCCCCTCGTCGGTGACGAAGACTTTGGCCTTGTCGCCGGAACCGACCTCACCCAACTCGTCAGCCTCCAGGCTTACTCCTGTGTCGAGTGCGGACGCTGCAGTGAACATTGCCCCGCCACCAACACCGGAAAAGAGCTGAACCCGAAGGAAATCATCCTCGGCCTCCGTGGCTATCTCAACGAATACGGCCCCGCCTCGACCGAAAACATCATCGGCAAATTCAACTCCATGACCGCCGATTTCCAATGCACCACCTGCGGATCATGCGAATACCAGTGCCCCGTCGGCATCGAACATCTGCCCATCATCATTGGCCTGCGCCGCGGCGCGGTGAATACCGGCACATGGCAAGATGATCACGGCGCCAAGCTCTTTCTCGCCCTTGAGCGCGGATCAAATGCGTTGGGAATGGGCGCTCTCGAACGCGACAAATTCATCCAGAAGCAGGCGTTCCCCATCTTCGACGGAACGCAGGAGTACTGCCTCTGGCTCGGCTGCATGGGCGGATACGATCCCAAAGGCCGCGAAATCATTGCCGACTTCGCGCGCGTGATGAACTATCTCGGCACCAGCTACGGCGTTCTCCGCAAGGAAAAATGCACCGGTGATCCCGTCCGCCGCCTCGGCAACGACCTCCTCTTCCAGCAACTCGCCGAATCTAACCTTGAAGCCCTCGCCCAAAACAAGGTCAAGAAGATCGTCTCCATCTGCCCTCATTGCGTTCGCACCATTCAGGAAGACTGGAAAGAATTCGGCACGCCACCCGAAATCGAACACCACAGCGAATTCCTAGCCCGCTTCGCCGACAAATTGCCAAATCAGAAACCGGCGAACGGCGCTCCCCCTGAAAAGATCGCCTATCACGACCCCTGCTACCTCGGCCGCTATCGCAACGTCTACGAAGAGCCCCGCGTGGTAGCCGGTCTCGCGGGAGAAGTCGTAGAAGCGCCTCGCTCACATCAGCGCAGCTTCTGCTGTGGCGCCGGCGGCGGCTTAGCCTTCCTCGGCGAAGAAACCGGTGACCGCATCAGCCAGACCCGCGCCAAAGAACTCGTCGCCACCGGCGCGTCCACCATCGGCACCGCATGCCCCTTCTGCAACACCATGTTCCGCGATGCCCTGTCTGCCAGTGGAGAAGCAGCGCCGCAGCTTCTCGACATCGCCCAACTCACCGCCCGAGGCTTACCGAGCGCAAACGCAACCGTTGGCGTAACCGCTCCCGGAGGGAGCACGCGAGAATAGCCCAGGATCGAATCCTGGGCTTCCCAATCCACAACTTAACTGCCGTCCCGCAGGGCCGGCCCGAATTTCACGTGAGAACCGCATGAAAATCATTGTTGCCATCAAACAAGTCCCCGAACGCGATGCGCAAGTCCGCATCAACAGCGCCGGCAAATGGATCGAAGAAGCCGACCTGCAGTTCGCCATGAACGAATCCGACGCCTACGCTCTCGAAGAAGCTCTGCAGCTTAAGGAGAAACACGGCGGCGAAGTCATCGTGCTCAGCGCAGGTCCTGAACGCGCCGGAACCACGATTCGCGAAGCCCTCGCCAAGGGCGCCGACCGCGCCATTCACATCGAAGCCGATGATCTGATCCAGCGCGACGCGCTCGGTGTTGCTCAACTGCTCGCCGCCGCCGCGAAGCAGGAGAGCCCCGACCTGGTTCTCACCGGCCTGCAATCCGACGACCTCGGATACGGTCAGACCGGCGTCATCATGGCGGAACTGATGGGCGTGCCCCATGCTTCTCTCATCCTCCACGTCGACAAGACCGACACCGGCCTCACGGTGAAACGCGAACTTGAAGAAGGTTGGTTCCAGAACATCGACCTCCCTCTTCCCGCCGTCCTGATGATCCAATCCGGCGGCACAAAGCTCCGCTACGCCACGCTCATGGGCATCAAGAAAGCGAAGACCAAGGAGTTTCGCAAGATCAGCGCTTCCGATCTTGGTGTAGCTGGCGCGTCCACCGCCGTACTCGAAAAAATCACGCTCCCGCAAAAACAAAAATCCACCCAGATCATTCCCGGCTCCGCAAAAGAAGCTGCGGCAACACTGGTTGAAAAACTGAAGTTCGAGGTGCGCGTCCTATGAGCGGCATATACGTAGTTATTGAAGATCGCAACGGTCGCATCGGCCGCATCAGCTGGGAAGCAGTCGCAGCGGCAAATCTTCTGGCTGCCCAATCAGGCACTAAAGCAACCGCCATCGTCATCGGCGCGCAAACCGAAGCCCTCGCAAATGAAGCCGCCACCAAGGGCGTCGCCAAAGTCATGCGTATCGAGCATCCGCTGCTCGCACAATACACATCCGACGGATTCACTTCAGCGCTGGAGCAGTTCATCCGCGCCGAGGCTCCCGACTACATTGTCTTCCCGCATTCCTACCAGGTTCGCGATTACGCACCTGCCCTTGCTGCACGCCTTGGCCGCGTCCTCATTGGCGACGTAACCGCAATCGGCGAAGGCCCCGTTTTCGTTCGCTCGCTGATGCAGGGCCGCCTCAGCGGAAACTACAAATCCGCCGGCGCCGGTCCCTGCTTCGTCTCAGTGCAATCCGGAGCATTTCGCGCCGATGCCGCTCAATCCGCTCCCACTGAAATTGCCACCTTCGCTCCAACTATCGATGCCGCGCAAATCCGCACCAAGCCCGGCGAGCCCTTCCGCGGCACCGCGCAGACCGTCGACCTCGGCTCAGCGCCATTGATCGTTGCCGTAGGCCGCGGCATCAAGGAAGCCGACAATCTTCCCCTCGTGCAGGATCTCGCAGCTGCGCTAGGAGCTGAACTAGCCGCTTCCCGCCCCATCTGCGACAACGGCTGGCTTCCCATCGAGCGCCAGGTCGGGAGTTCCGGCCAGACCGTCGCGCCCAAGCTCTACCTCGCCGTCGGAATCTCCGGAGCCATTCAGCACCTCGTCGGCATGAAGGGTTCGCAGTGCATCGTCGCCATCAACAAAGACGCCGAGGCTCCCATCTTCGAAGTAGCCGACTACGGCATCGTCGGCGATCTTTTCGAAGTCGTGCCGGCGTTGACAGAAGCAATCAAGACGGCAAAGCAGTAGAGAGAGTCGGGAGTGTACCGATCCCTGCCGCGTAAAAACGCATAGGCGCTTCGAAAACAGAAGGGAGTGCAGAATGGCTTTTGTGCTCGGGGTTTTCCTGTTTGTCGTTGTGATTGGCATGATTGACGCAGGTCTTCCCTGGCCTGATCCCAAAGTGAGGAAGGTCCGGCCATGATCGCCGGGCATTTCGGATTCGCCGCCGCCGTCAAATCGTACGAGCGTCAGACGCCGTTATGGGCTCTGATGCTGGCCTGTGTCTGGCTTGACATCGTCTTCGTTCCACTCTTCCTGGCCCACATCGAAACGATCAAGGACGCCCCAGGCACACATGGCGGATACGCAGCTTTGATTATTTACGCTGACTATACCCACTCGCTGGTTGGCGCTCTAGCGCTTTCAGTCGTCTTCGGCGCCGTAGCAGCCATCTGGTGGAGTCGCCGCACGGGATTCGTCCTTGGAGCAGTCGTCTTCTCGCATTGGCTGCTCGACCTCCTGGTGCACCGCGCCGACATGCCGATTCTCCCCGGCAATGCAGGCGGTCTGCCTCGTCTCGGTTTCGGGCTCTGGCGGTATCGCGTCGTCGTCGCCGCGGTTGAAGCGGCTCTTGTCCTGGCAGGAGCGTTTCTTTATTGGCGCACCGCGCAGGCGACAGTATCCTCCGGAAGTGTCTCACTCCGTCGCCGCGCAAATTTGGCCGCTTTTTTCATTCTCGTTTTCGGGATCGCCGTGCTGGCTTTGGACTTTACCGGAATCGTCGGCTGACTCCGCCTGCGCTAAAGTTTGCGCAGCAATAGTCCCAGGCTTTATGTTTCCTTGTTCACTGCGCATGCTCGCCAGAACGAGGCCAACCGCCCATGCTTCTTCCGACCACCTATCAATTCGCACTCTTTCTCATGATCCTCAGCATGCTCTGCTGGGGTTCCTGGGCTAACACGCTCAAGCTCTGCCCCGGCTACCGTTTTCAGCTCTTCTATTGGGACTACGCCATCGGCCTGCTGCTCGCCACAGTCGTCTGGGGGCTGACCGCCGGCAGCCTCGGACAAAACGGGGCATCCTTTCTCGATGCAGTTGCCCATACCTCCTCCGGCGCCATCTTGTTTGCCCTGTGCGGCGGCGTCGTGTTCAACGTAGCGAACCTGCTGCTGGTTGCGGCCATTGAAGTCGCCGGCCTGGCCGTCGCCTTCCCTGTCGGGATCGGACTGGCCCTCGTCATCGGAGCGGTCTCAAGCTATCTCGTCGCGCCTGCGGCCAATCCCCTGCTGCTCTTTGGCGGAGTTGCCCTGGTCACCATCGCCATCGTGCTCGACGCCGCAGCCTATCGCAAGCGCGAAGCAAGCGCAAAGGCAACGACCACGCGCGGCATCGTTCTTTCGCTGGTCGCGGGCGTTCTCATGGGTGGCTGGTACCCCATCGCGACTCACAATCTTGCCAGAGATATTGGTCCTGGCCCCTATGCCATCGCATTCTTCTTCGCGATCGGCGTCGTGCTCTCCACAATTCCCGCCAACTTGCTGTTGATGGCGAAACCCCTCGATGGCAAGCCTCCTGTCGACGGCTCAGGCTATTGGCGTGCCCCATTTGGCTGGCATCTCGCAGGCGTTTTTGGCGGAGCCATCTGGTGCGTCGGCGCGGTCGCTAACTTTATCGCCTCCGTCGCGCACCTGGCAAAGCCCATCGGGCCCGCGGTCTCCTACTCCATCGGCCAGGGCGCCACAATGATCTCCGCTTGCTGGGGTGTCTTCATCTGGCGTGAATTTGCCGGCGCACCGCGCGCTGCGCACTTGTTGCTCGTCCTCATGTTCGTCTTTTTCATCATGGGCCTTGGCGCAATTGCCATGGCTCCCCTTTATTGAGGCCTTCATGCCAGAGACTCCGCAAACCGATCGTTGTCGTCGGCAGCGTCACCATGGATATGGTCACCTGCACTCCGCAAATTCCTCGCATCGGTCAGACCATCATCGGCACCAGTTTTTCCACAACGCCCGGCGGCAAAGGGGCCAATCAGGCCGTTGCGGCAGCGCGTCTCGGCTACCCCGTGCAATTTGTGGGCATGGTCGGCGACGACACATACGGACAGCAACTGATCCAGAATCTCGCCGACGCGGGAGTCGATACATCCGCGATGGAGGCCGCGCCCGGATCATCCGGACTGGCTCCCATTTTCCTCGCCGCCGACGGCCAGAACGCCATCGTCGTAGTTCCCGGAGCCAACGGCCAAGTCGACACTGCATACGTCGACAAACACATCGACGTCATCCGAAATGCCGGCATTGTCCTCTGTCAGCTCGAACTCCCCATGCCCACGATCGATCACACGCTGGCCCTTTGTGCCGAACTCAAAATTCCCGTCATGCTCGACCCCGCTCCAGCAGCCGCTCTCAGCGCCCCTGCCTGGAAACAACTCGCGTGGTTCACTCCAAACGAAACCGAAGCCGCCTTTTACCTCAACGACGGATCCGATCCCGAAGTTGCCGCGCAGGAATTACTGGGGCGCGGCCTCCGCGGCGTCGTTCTCAAACGCGGTGCCGAAGGCGCCTTCGTCGCCACCGCCGAAGGCAAAGCCGGCTGGGTCAAACCCTACGCTGTTGACGCCATCGACACCGTCGCCGCCGGCGACTGCTTCAATGGCGCCTTCGCCGTCGCACTCCTCGAAGGCAAAGACCCGCTGGCTGCCGCGCGATTCGCATGCGCCGCATCCGCCATCTCCGTCACACGCCGCGGTGCGCAGGCCTCCATGCCGACGCGCGCTGACCTCAACACGTTCCTGGCCGGCCGTGGCGAAACCATCTAGTTCGATCTGCACTCCTCACGAAAGCGTCTGGAGATGAGCCGAATGATCCACAAGTTCTACCTGCCACTCATGCTCGGAACCCTGGCGGTGACCGCCGCCGCACAGGACACCCTCTATCAGCCGCGCGGCCAACAGATCCCTGCACCCACCTGCATGAATCTCCATAACGCCTGGGAAGGCCCGCAAACAACCTGTCCGCCCTTCGCACACGAGCGTTGGCTGGCCGACCTGCGGCACTGGCGCACTGAGCGGCGCATTCGCATCGCCTACGATCCCTCCCGCTACGAATTGCCTGCCCTCCAGTGGACGCAGTCCAGCTTCATGCAGCCCCAGATGATGGTCCACGATCGTTACTTTTACGATCCGGCAGCCGGGCGCTACACCGTCGATCGCTATCTCGACGATCTCGAAAAGCGTTACGGCGGCATCGACGCGGTCCTCATCTGGTCAACCTATCCCAACATGGGCATCGACGATCGCAACCAGCTCGAAATGGTCGAGTCCATGCCCGGAGGCGTAGAAGGCGTTCGAAAAATGGTTGCCGATTTTCATCGCCGCGGCGTGCGCGTCCTCTTCCCCATGATGATGTGGGATGAAGGTACGCACCAGCCCGCGCAACCCTGGCCGCAGGCCATTGCAGAGCTGATGAAGCAGGTCGATGCCGATGGCATCAACGGCGATACGCAGGATGGCGTTCCGCTTGGCTTCTCCCTGGCAGCCGATGCAACCAGCCATCCTCTCGCATTCGAACCCGAGGGCAGCCCCAGCGATGAAGCTCTGGCATGGAACGTAATGACCTGGGGACAGTACTCATTTCCCTCCATCCCCATGGTCGACCGCTACAAGTGGATTGAGACGCGCCACATGGTCAACATCAGCGATCGCTGGGAGGTCGACAAAACCAGCGACCTGCAGTTCGCCTTCTTCAACGGCATCGGTTGGGAGAGCTGGGAGAATATCTGGGGCATCTGGAACGGTATCAATCCACGCGATGCCGAAGCCACCCGCCGCGTCGCCACCGTCGAACGCGCCGTCGCTCCCTTCCTCGTCAGCCCCGACTGGGAGCCGCTCTATCCCATGCACAACTTCGGCGTCTACGCCAGCCGCTGGCCGCTCGGAGATCAAACTGTCTGGACCATCGTGAATCGAAATCCCTACGACATTGCCGGCCGCCAGATCGACGTGAAGCCCACACCCGGTTTGCGCTACTTCGACCTCTACCACGGCACGGAACTCAAGCCCGAAACCGATGGTCCCCTCTCTGTCCTCAACTTCAACATCGAAGCCAACGGCTACGGCGCGATCCTTGCAACGCCTGGCGAGCCATCCGCGGCCATCAAGGCGCTCATGCAACGCATGACTGCAATGACGGCCACGCCCCTGGCCTCCTTATCGCATGTGCCGACCGTCTTGCAGCAGCATCTAGTTGACATCGCGCCCACCAAGCCGGCCACTGAAGCTCCCGAAGGCATGGTAAAGATCTCCGGCGGCAATTTCGTCTTTCGCGTACGCGGCACGGAGATCGAAGGCGGCTCCATGAACGGCGTCGACGTGCAGTACCCGTGGGAGGATTCCCCGCGTCGCTTCCACGAGCACACGATGACCATCAAGCCTTTCTTGATCGACAAATTCCCCGTCACCAATGCGCAGTTCAAACAATTCCTCGATGCCACGCACTATGCTCCGCGTGATCCCGGCAACTTCCTCCGCGATTGGAAGAATGGCACCTACCCCCAGGGATGGGACAATCGGCCCGTCACCTGGGTATCTCTCGAAGATGCGCGCGCCTACGCCGCATGGGCCGGCAAGCGACTTCCTCACGAGTGGGAGTGGCAGTTCGCGGCGCAGGGGACCGACGGTCGCGCCTATCCCTGGGGCAACGACTGGAACCCCGCCAACGTTCCTACGCCCGATACGGGCCGCACCATGCACGGTCCCGAATCCGTGGGCGCACATCCGCAAGGTGCCGGTCCCTATGGCACACAGGATCTTGTCGGAAACGTCTGGCAGTGGACCGACGAGTTCGAGGATGATCACACTCGAGCTGCAATCGTGCGAGGCGGTAGCTACTATCAGCCGCAGGGTTCCATTTGGTACTTTCCGCAGGCCTACCGCAACGACGAGCACAGCAAAGTCCTGCTGATGGCGCCCTCCTACGACCGCTCCGGTGGCGTAGGATTCCGCTGCGTCCGCGATGCACAATGAGGCGTCTAACAGAAAGCTGGCTGTTGTAACGCCCGCACCAAAGGACCTTTTTTGAGCGAAACAATCAAACTAAAAGCCGCCGACAGCCACGAACTTGATGCGTATGTCGCGCGTCCCGCAGGACAACCCATCGCTGGCCTCGTCGTTATCCAGGAGATCTTCGGCGTCAATCGCCATATCCGCTCCATCGCAGACAGCTACGCGAAAGACGGTTTTCTAGCCGTGGCGCCGGCACTCTTCGATCGTGTAGAACGCGGCGTCGAGCTTGCCTACGATGGCCCGGACGCGCAGAAAGGCATGGCAATCCTGCAGAGCCTCGACAACGAAGAAGCACTCCAAGATGTCGATGCAGCACTCCAATACGTCCGCCAACAGACCGGCAAAAAGTCCGGAGTCATCGGCTACTGCCTCGGTGGCCTTCTCGCCTGGCTAAGCGCAACGCGACTCCATCCCGATGCAGCCGTTGGATATTACGCCGGCCGCATCGGCAACTTCGCCAGCGAAACCCCGGCAGCTCCCGTTCAACTCCACTTCGGCAAGCTCGACACGCACATCCCCGCCGAACAAGTGAACAAGGTCCACGATGCCCATCCCGAAGTTGAGATTCACTGGTACGAAAACGCGGGCCACGGTTTCAACTGCGACATGCGCGCCAGCTACAACCCCGAAGCCTCGGCACTTGCACGCGCCCGCGCTCTCGCGTTCCTCAAGAAGCACCTGGCCTAAATTCCAGAACCGTGTCATTCCGACCGACCCTGAGCGTGACGAAGGGGAGCGGAGGAACCTGCAGTTGTTTTTTTCTATCGCACGCCAGCGTCCTAGGCATCTAACGTGCCGCAGCGAATATCGAATCCGCTCACGCCACCACATTCTCCAACGTTCCGATCGGCTCGATCGTGATCCGTATCCGGTCTCCGCTGGCCAGCGTAAATGTACTGGGCGGCACAATCCCTGTACCCGTCATCAGGAACACGCCAGCCGGAAAGCTATTGTCACGCAGCAGATATTCAACCAGCGATTGTGGATCCCGCTTCAACTCAGTCAACTGTACAGATCCCGCGAACTCCACACGATCGTTGCGCAATATCTCCAACCCGATCTCTGTCGACTGCGCCAGCGGACTCGCTGTCACCAGGATTCCCGGCCCCAGCGCACAGCTCCCGTTGTAGACCTTCGCCTGCGGCAGGTAGAGCGGATTCTCGCCTTCGATGTCGCGCGAACTCATGTCGTTGCCAATTGTGTAACCGTTGATCCGACCCGCCGGACTGACCACCAACGTGAGTTCCGGCTCCGGAACCGACCAGTGCGCATCGTCGCGAATTCGCACCTTGCCTCCGGTTCCCACCGTCCTGCCGGCGGTCGATTTGAAAAACAGTTCCGGGCGTTCCGCTGAATAAACACGGTCATAAAAGTTCCCACCGCCCGCGTCCTTTGACTCCTCCATGCGCGCGCCGCGGCTGCGATAGTACGTTACGCCTGCAGCCCAAACCTCCTGCTGGCCGATGGGAGCCAGCAATTCGGCATCTCTGAATTCTTCCGAGGGTTTCGCTCTCGAAACATGCTCGTTCAGAAACTCGGGCAAGTCTTCCCGCGCCAGCAGTGCGTCCCACGAGTGGGCAGACAGGGGATAATGCTGCTCGATCTCTTCGGCAAAAATACCCTTCGTCGTGCGATAAAGTCTCACTCGGCCTCCCTGGCTTCGCTTTCATCCTACACGGCTACTCAGAAATTCCTCGATCGCCACGAGACCCGGGTGTCCCGTCCCGGGAACCCGCTGGGTGGCGGCATTATCGCCTCAGGGGTAGGAAAGCAACATTCCCTCCCAGCAACTATTCGCGCCAACCATCCACCTTCCCCGCCCTGATGGCCTTCGATAACGCCTCGATATCCGGCGACAGCACGCGATCCCGTTCCAGCCGCGGCACAACACTGCGCACTTCATCGTGCGCCGCTTCGATGCGCGCACTCGACTTCAAAGGCCTGCGAAACTCCAGCGCCTGCGCCGCGCACATCAATTCGATTGCCAGGATGCGCTCAGCATGTTCGACGATCTGCCGCAGCTTGATCGCTCCCGTCATTCCCATTGACACGTGATCCTCTTTGCCGCCGTCCGTCGGGATACTACCCGTTGACGAGGGATGCGACAGCACCTGGCACTCATTGATCAGTGCAGCGGCAACAATCTGTGCAATCATGAACCCCGACGAGAGTCCAGGATCCGTGGACAGAAACGCCGGCAGACCCTCGTTGATATCCGGATTCAGAAGACGGTCGACGCGCCGCTCAGTGATCCCGGCCAGATCCGTCATTGCCAGCGCAGCGTAATCAAACGCATACGACAACGGTGCCCCATGAAAATTTCCGCCAGAGATTACCGCACCGTCCGAGCCTGCTTCGCCCGGAAACACCAGCGGATTATCCGTAGCCGAACCCGCCTCCGTCTCAAGCACGCCCGCAACATGCCCCAAAACTCCGCGCACGGCCCCATGCACCTGCGGCATGCAGCGCAGGCAGTACGCGTCCTGCACCCGCGAATCATGCTCGCGATGCGATTCGCGAATCTCCGAGCCTTCCATCAGCCGCAACAAGTGCGCTGCCGATGCAATCTGCCCTGCATGCGGCCTGGCCCGATGAATCCGCTCATCGAATGCCGCAGGCGTTCCCTTCAGCGCTTCGAGCGACATGGCCCCGGAAAGATCGCAAAGCTCGACAACTCGTAGCGCCCGCGATGTTGCCAGCGCACCCACCGCCGTCATCGCCTGCGTTCCGTTCAACAGCGCAAGGCCCTCTTTTGCCGTAAGTTGAATCGGCTTCAATCCAGCCCGGCGCAGCGCCTCTCCGCCGACGATTCGCTCGCCGCGATAAAATGCCTCACCCTCCCCAACAACCACGAGCGCCAGGTGCGCCAGCGGCGCCAGGTCGCCGCTTGCACCCACCGAACCTTTTTCGGGGATCACCGGATGAACCCCGGCATTCAGCATGCCAACCAGCAACTCCAGCAGCTCAACGCGCACGCCGCTGAATCCCTTCGCAAGCACGTTGGCGCGCAGCACCAGCATCGCCCGCGCTTCTGCCTCCGCGAGTGGCTCCCCGACACCGCCCGCATGGCTGCGCACCAGGTTGATCTGCAGTTCAGCAAGCTTCCCGGCAGGAATGCGCACATCCGCCAGCTTGCCAAACCCAGTGTTCACGCCATACACCGTTTCTCCGGCGGCAAGAATGCTCTCAATCAGGCTGCGACTCTCCGCCACCCTCCCAAGCGCCTCTCCCGCCACTTCCACGTGGCATCCGCCCAAAGCAACGGCTTCAATCTCGGCAAGTGTCAGTGCCTGCCCATCCAGAATCAATGTGTCCATAGCCGCGATCTTAGGCGGCTGCGCACGCATCAGGAAGACCAATTCACCACCATCTGGGCCAAACACAACATGTTTCCACTATGATATTTGGCAATGACAATGGATTCCACGGCGTTGCTCGATATTTGCGGGCGAAAACTCCTCCATGAACTCCAGGAAAATGCGCGCCTCAGTCTCGCTGAGCTTGGCCGCCGCATCGGCCTCTCGTCCACAGCAACCGCAGAGCGCCTCAAGCAAATGGAGGAAACCGGCATCCTGCGTGGCTATACGCTCGACATCGACCGCGAAGCCCTCGGCCTCGAAGTCCTCGCCTTCATCCGCATGAGTTGCGGCGGACAAAACTACTATCGGCTGCTCGAATACATCCAGACCCTTGAAGAGGTCCGCGAGTGCCACCACCTCACCGGCGGTGATGACTTTCTGCTTAAAGTCACGACAACCAGTCTCGCCGATCTTGAAGCCCTGATTGAAGCGCTGCTGCCGTACGGCAATCCCGTCACAAGTCTCGTTCTCTCGTCACCGGTCGAGCACCGAAAATACGCCGTCCTCGGCAAACTCACCACCGTAAACAAAAAACGCACACGCCGCCGCTAGAAGTTCACTCCAATGCGCCAACCTGCGCGCCCAACGTCTAGAATCAGTCCAGCTTTCTCGGCACTGGTCGCCGCACTGAAGCATCGATCATCAATGAACTAAGAGGATCACATGCAACTTACCCGCAGAGACTTCTCCCGCCTCGGCGCCTTGAGCATCGCCGCGCATGTCGCTCCCACTTCGCTGCGCGCGCAATCAAACCCCAAGAAGATCGGCTATGCCGTGATCGGACTCGGCCGCATTGCGGGTCACTTTATGCCCGGATCGCGCAGCACCACCAACTCGCAAATCACCGCGCTGGTCAGCGGCCATCGTGACAAAGCCGAACGTATCGCAACCGAATGCAACATCCCGGCCAGTTCGATTTACAACTACGAAAACTTCGACGAGATCGCACACAATCCGTCGGTCGATGCGGTTTACGTTGCATTGCCGAATTCGATGCACGCTGAGTACACCATCCGCGCCGCCAAGGCCGGTAAGCACGTCCTCTGCGAAAAGCCGATGGCCACCAGCGTTGCCGACTGCGAAAAGATGATCGCCGCCTGTAAGGCTGCAAACGTCAAGCTCATGATCGCCTACCGCTGTCACTATGAGCCTACAAACCTGCGCGCTATAAAACTCATCCGCGACGGCGCACTCGGGCAAGTGCAGACCATCCAGAGCGCCTTTGGTTTCAACATCTCTCCCGGTGAATGGCGGCTCAGCAAGAAGTTGGCGGGTGGCGGCCCACTCTACGATGTTGGCATCTACTCGCTCAATGCTTGCCGCTATCTGACGGGAGAAGAGCCCGACCACATCTCCGCCAGTGCATCCATCATCGATCACGACGCCCGCTTTAATGAGGTAGAAGAGAATGTCTCATGGGCCATGCACTTCCCCTCAGGCATAGTCGCCAGTTGCAGCACCACATACGGCGCAAACATGGATGGATATTTCCGTGTCTACGGATCGAAAGGATGGCTCCAGGTCGACAAAGCTTTTGTTTACGAGGGCCTCCATCTGCGCGCCGAGTGCTCCGGCAAACAACTGGATGAGCCCAATCCTGCCCGTGACCCGTCGCAATTCCAGGCGGAAGCGGAACACTTTTCACACTGCATCCAGAACGGGCTTGAACCGCAATCGCCCGGCGAAGAAGGCTTACGCGACATGCGCTACATCACTGAGATCTATCGCTCCGCAGGAATAAACACCTAGGCAGCTCCGCCTTCTCGCGTCGCCTTTTGTTTCGCGTCGTCAAGTCCCAGGATTCTCCGATTCTTCTCGTTGTCCGCACCCGATCCAGCGAAATCGTCAAACGCCTTATCGGTCACCCGGATGATCCACTCCTTGATCAACGCAGCGCCCTCTGAAGCTCCAGCCTTGGGATGCTTGATGCAGCACTCCCACTCCAGCACCGCCCAGCCGGGATAGTCGTACTGCGCCATCTTGCTGAAGATTGCCTTAAAGTCGATCTGCCCATCGCCCAGTGAGCGGAACCGCCCCGCGCGATCGATCCAGTCCTGGTAGCCGCCGTAAACACCCGACCTTCCGTTCGGTCTGAACTCCGCATCCTTCACATGAAACGCGCGCACCCGATCGTGGTAGAAGTCCAGGAATTCCAGGTAGTCCAGCTGCTGCAGAATCATGTGGCTCGGGTCGTAGAGGATATTCGCTCGCTTGTGTCCATTCACAGCTTTCAGAAATCGCTCGAACGTCACGCCATCGTGAAGATCCTCGCCTGGATGCAACTCGTAGCAAACATCCACGCCCGCTTCATCAAACAAATTCAGAATCGGAGTCCAGCGGCGCCCAAGTTCCTCAAACGCTCCTTCAATCAACCCCGCCGGACGCTGTGGCCAGGGATAAAAATACGGCCATGCCAACGCACCTGAGAACGTAGCATGCGCAGTGAGTCCCAGCCTGCTGCTCGCCACAGCAGCCCACTCCAGCTGCTGCACGGCCCATTCCTGTTGCTCCTTCGGCCTGCCGGCCAGTTCTGTTGGCGCGAAACCATCGAGCAGCACATCATACGCGGGGTTCGACGCAATCAGTTGTCCCTGCAAATGCGTTGAAAGCTCCGTGAGCTTCAAACCGGCGGCGTCGAGAATCCCGAGAATCTCCTCGCAATAGTCGCGGCTCTCCGCCGCAATCTTCAGATCGAAGAGGCGCCTGTCCCACGAAGGGATCTGTACCCCTACAAATCCCAATTGCGCGGCCCAGTGCGCCATTCCTTCAAGAGAGTTGAATGGCGCCTGATTATCCGCAAATTGCGCCAGAAAGATACCGGGTCCTTTGATCGTCTTCATCGCGTGCTCCCAAAATCAAATATCATGCTTCAAAACTCAACCCAGCTCTCGCGCCTGCTGCTCTCGATAGCTCGATCGATAAATCGCATACCGCGCACGCCTGCTTCGATCCCCGGCAGCGTCGGCGGAGTTTTATTCGTTCGACTCTTTTGCCACGCAATCAGCACATCGGCAAATTCACGATAGAGTACGGCAAACGCCTCGAGATAACCTTCCGGATGTCCGCCGGGAAGCCTCGTCACGGCACGGGCATCCTCGCTCAAATAGCCGCCCGCTGCATGCCGAATCTCTTCGGGTCCATCCAGCCACTTTACGCGCAGCCGGTTCGGATCTTCCTGTCTCCAGTCGAGCGATCCCTTCTCGCCGTAGACGCGCAGTCGAAGCCCGTTTCCCTCGCCTGCTGCAATCTGCGAAGTCATCAGTACACCCTGGGCATCGTTGTCCATTCGTAGCAATGCCGTGCAATCGTCATCGAGCTTGCGGCCAGCCACCACTGAAAGCAGGGATGCGTTCAACCCCACAACCTTCAACCCCGTTACGTATTCCGTCAGATGAAACGCATGAACTCCAATGTCGCCGATACAGCCGCCCAATCCGCTCTGCGAAGGATCAGACCGCCACGATGCCTGCTTCTGTCCCGTCGTCTCAATCGGCTTCGTCAGCCACCCTTGCAGGTATTCGACAGCAATCTTGCGAATTCTCCCAAGTTCGCCGGCCGCACACATTGCCCGCGCCTCTCGCACCAATGCGTAGCCCGCATACGTGTGCGTTAGCCCATAGGGCAGCCCGCTCTTCGCGACCGCTTGCTCGAGTTCCACCGCTTCCTGATAGGTCGCAGTGGCTGGCTTGTCGCTCATCACCGGCAACCCGGCAGCCAGCGATGCCAGCGCCACCGGCAAGTGCAGATGGTTCGGCGTAACGATTGCGACAAAATCGATCGGATCGGCTCGCTTGCATTCTGCCGCAATCATCGATTTGTAATCCGGATAGGCCCGGCCGGGATCGATCTTGTACGCTTCGCCCGCCAGGCGCGACTTCTCCGCCGATTGCGAAAATGCGCCTGCAACCAGCTCAATCTTGCCGTCAAGCTCTGCGGCGATGCGATGGACCGGCCCGATAAAGGCCCCGGGGCCGCCACCTACCATACCCATGCGCAGTTTTCGCTGCCCGGCCATTTCAATCCCTCTTTTTCTGGATCATATTGTTTTCAGAAGTCTGTGCCCACCAACGGCACCCGTCAAGATGCGACTGCTTCTCTATTCTGTATAACCGACGAACCGGCCGCCAGAGTACGAATCCTGGCGAATTCCCGTTCCAACCATGACTATCGTCACGGAAAGCCACCTTGAATTCGCGAAGACTCGGCTAGTTTGGCCGTTTAGTTGCTCACCAACACCGCCGGTTTCAGCCCCGGCGCCAGCGTTCTTAACAGCACAAGCGCGATCAGGTAAGCCGAAGCCGAATACATAAACAGCGGCACATAACTCCCGGTGAACTGCAAGACGTGTCCCGCCACTTGCGCGAAGATAGCTCCGCCGAGCGCGCCGCCCACCTGCCCAAAGCTGACCACCGTGCCAACATACTCGGCTGGAAACATATCTGACGCGGTCGTGAAGATATTGGCTGACCAGCCCTGGTGTGCGCTGGTTGCCATACACAACAGCCCAACGGCAGTCCATATCGAATGCAGGCCGCCTGCAAATGCAATCGGCACGACCAGGCAGGCGCACGTGAGCATTGCTCCAAGCCGCGCCGCTTTCAAAGACATTCCCAGGCGCACATAGCCCTTCGGCAGCCAGCCCCCAAACACGCTTCCAATTGTGGAGCAGACATACACCACGATCAGCGGCAAGCCGATGTGTGAAAGATCCAGCTTGAACTCCTTGCTGAAGTATCCGGGCAACCAGAAGAGGTAAAACCACCAGACCGGGTCGGTGAGAAATTTGCCCAGAATGAAGGCCCAGGCCTGGCGGTATTTCAAGAGCCGCCACCACGGAATCACAAGAGCAGCGGGTGCGGTGACCACTTCGCCGAGGTCGCAAGCGTCAGAAGTTCCTGCGGCCTGCGATAGCGGATCGACCACCAGACAATCCACGTTGCGCTGAATACGCCGGTGACCAGGAATGCTGCACGCCAGCCAAAGTGCAGAGCCACCCACGGCACGATGAAGGGCGCCAGAATAGCCCCCACACCCGCCCCCGAGTTGAAAATGCCCGTTGCCAGCGCCCGTTCTTTGGGTGGAAACCACTCTGCTGTCGCCTTGATCGCCGCTGGAAAATTCCCGCTCTCGCCCAGGCCCAGAAAAAATCGTGCCACTCCGAACCCGAACACCGACGTCACCAGCGCATGCCCCATCGCGGATAGACTCCACACGGCAGTCACGATTGGATAACCGCGCCTGCAACCCAGACGGTCTACGAGTCGCCCGGCAAAAATCACTCCGAGCGCATACGCGATCTGGAAACACCACACGATGTTTCCGTACTGGATCTCGTTCATGTTGATGGAGCGCTCCACCGTCGGCCATCCATGAAAAAACGGCTGCAGATGGAGCATTGAGCCAGAGAGGACAGGCTTCAGGATCGACAGAACCTGTCGGTCCATGTAGTTGATGGTTGTGGCCACGAACAGCATGGCGCAGACAGTCCACCGTCCCGGCAGCGCCGGCACTTCTCCGACGTCCTCCATTGGCGTTGTCCGCTTTTCCGTTGCCATCCGCTGCCCCGTTTCCTTGCTGATACCAATCCACTACCAGTCTGTGAGCGTGCCATCGAGCTTGCGGTTCACTGGAAGATACGCGCGCTGGTACGGATATTTCGCCGCAAGCTTCTCATCCAGATCCACGCCCAGTCCCGGACCGTCTCCGGGGTACATCATGCCGTCCTTGAATGCATAGCCGTGCGGGAACACCGCGTCAGTCTCGTCGGTGTGCGGCATGTGTTCCTGGATGCCGAAGTTGTGAATCGCCGTATCGAAGTGAAGCGCCGCCGCCATCGTCACTGGAGACAGATCCGTTGCTCCGTGAAATCCCGTCCGCACGTGATACAGCGCCGCAAAGTCGGCCGTCTTCTTCAAGTGCGTAATTCCGCCACCATGCACCAGCGTCATGCGCAAGTAATCAATCCACTGGTTGCGAATCAGGTCATGCGCGTCCCAGACGGAATTGAAGACCTCGCCGACCGCAATCGGCGTCGTCGTATGCTCCCGGATAACCTTAAAGCCTTCCTGCAATTCTGCTGGCGTAGGATCTTCCATCCAAAAGAGATGGAACGGCTCCAATTCGCGCCCCAATCGCCCCGCTTCTATCGGCGTCAGCCGGTGGTGGCAGTCATGCAGCAGGTGCAGTTCTTCGCCAAATTCCTCCCGCACTCGTGCAAACAAGCTCGGCACATGCCGCAAATAGTGTTCGCTCGACCACTCGTATTCATGCGGCAGCCCGCGCTCCGCAGGCTCATAACGCCCCGGTCCCTTCGCCACACCGTAGGTACTTGCGAGCCCCGGAATCCCGCTCTGCACGCGAATCGCCTTGTACCCAAGTTCCTTGTGCTGCGCCACATCTTCAAGTGCCGCATCTACATCTTTGCCGTTTGCATGCGCGTATACCAGCACGCCCTCGCGGCTCTTGCCGCCCAGCAGGTTGTACACAGGAGTATTCAGCGCCTTGCCCTTGATGTCCCACAACGCCACATCGACAGCTGCAATCGCCGTCATCGTCACCGGGCCGCGTCGCCAGTACGCACCGCGATAGAGATACTGCCAGATGTCTTCGCTCTGAAATGGATCGCGCCCCACGATGCACGGAATCACGTGATCGGTCAGATAGCTCGCCACGGCCAGTTCGCGGCCGTTCAGCGTTCCATCTCCAAGTCCGTAGACTCCCTCGTCCGTCTCAATCTTCAGCGTGACAAAGTTCCGCCCCGGCGAAGTGATGTTGACGGTTGCATTCGTAATCTTCACTTGATGTGTGCGCTCCAACCCGCGAGGACACTGTTCACTATTTCACTGATTCACTGTTCACTATTTCACTTACTCACTGTGCACTGCTCACTGGTTAACTCCGCTCGCCAGGAACCCGCCATCCACCGCAACAATCTCTCCCGTCACATACGAAGCCGCTTCAGACGCAAGAAAAATCGCCGCGCCCGCCAGTTCGCTTGCCTTGCCGAACCGCCCCATCGGCACGCGCATGTGCAGTTCCTCGCCGCGTGGCGTTCCCGTAATCAGCTTGGCGTTCAAATCCGTCGGAAACATTCCGGGCGCAATCGCGTTTACATTCACGCCTGTTTTGGCCAACTCCACTGCCAGCACCTTGGTCAGGGATCCAACCGCCGCCTTCGACGCCGAATACGCTGCAACCTGGTAGAACCCGACAAACGTCGTCAGCGAGGCAATGTTGACGATGCGCCCATAACCGGCCTTCACCATCGTCTTGCCGAAAATCTGGCAAGCCCGCAGCGTCCCGGTCAGGTTCGTCTCGATCACGCGCGACCAATCCGCTTCCGCAGTCTCAAGCGTCGGAGCTTTATAGGTCACGCCAGCAGCGTTGACCAGGATATCCACCTTGCCGAATTCCTTGACGACCGCATCGTGCAACTTCTCCAGAGAACTTCGATCCAGCACGTCGCTTGTCACGCGCAGCGAACGCCTGCCCAGCGCTTCAATTTCCGCAGCTGCCTTATCTACCTGCTCCGCACGGCGCGAACTCGGGACCACATGCGCACCCGCTTCTGCCAATCCAACTGCAATCGCGTGGCCGATGCCCGTCGTCCCGCCTGTTACCACCGCAACTCTTCCGGTCAAATCGAAGAGACCCTGACTCATCGAATTTCCTCGCAAAACTTCAAGACTTGCAGGCGTTCCAATTTACCCGCACATGAATCTGCCGATTCCTCGACCACCAAAATCTATCACGCGGCCTCCTTCGCCATCCGGGCCGCCGCAAAGCCGCGTCTCCACCAGCGGTACATCGCGACTCCCTGCCGACCCCAATGCGTTACAGTTTCATTGGATCGAATATGGAACCTATTCTGCTTCCGGATGAGAACAGGCGCTGGGATTGTCTCAGTCTCGGCGAAGTCATGCTCCGCCTCGACCCCGGCGAAGGCCGCATTCATACCACGCGCCACTTCGCCGTTTGGGAGGGTGGCGGCGAGTACAACGTCGCCCGTGGCCTCCGCCGTTGCTTTGGCCTTCGCACCGCCATCGCAACCGCTCTAGCTGACAACGCAGTCGGCCGCCTCGTCGAAGACTGCATCCTCCAGGGCGGCGTCGACACGTCCTTGGTGAAATGGCTCCTATTCGATGGCGTCGGCCGCACCGTCCGCAACGGCCTCAACTTCACCGAGCGCGGATTCGGCATGCGCGCCGCCGCCGGCTGCAACGATCGTGGCCACACCGCCATCAGCCAGGTCAAACCCGGCGATTTCGATTGGCCATCGATTTTCGGGAACGAGAACGGCACGAAGTGCCTACATACCGGCGGCATCTTCGCGGCACTCTCCGCATCCACCGCCGACGTCGCTTCTGAAGCCATGGATGCTGCCCGCAGTCACGGAACTTTCGTCTCCTACGACTTGAACTATCGCGACTCTCTCTGGCGCTCCATCGGAGGCAAGGCAAAAGCTCAGGAGGTGAACCGTGCGCTGGTCCGCAAGGTCGATCTCCTCTTGGGCAATGAAGAAGATTTCTCCGCCATGCTCGGAGTCGAAGTCAAGGGCGTCGCCGACGATTTCGCCGAACTGCCCATCCCCGCTTACGAAGAAATGCTTCGCGAGGTCGCAGCCGCGTATCCCAACCTAAAGCTGATCGCCAGCACTCTGCGCACCGCTCACACCGCCAGCCGCAACGCCTGGGGCGCCATCGCACTCTATCAGGACCAGATCGTCCATGTGCCGCAGCAGGACATCGATATTCTCGACCGCGTTGGTGGCGGCGACAGCTTCGCTTCCGGTCTCATTTATGGCGTCCTTGCCGGCAAACCGATCGACTGGGCCGTTCGCTGCGGCGTAGCCCACGGCGCACTCGCCATGACCACTGCCGGAGACACCAGCATGGCCACACTCGCCGAAGTAGAGCGCGCCATGAAAGGCGGCAGCGCCCGCATTGCCCGTTGACTTGCTAACTCGCTAACACCCGCGGAGCGCGGCTACTTGCTAACTCCGCTCAGGAACCGAAATGTCCGAAACCACACAACAGATCATCGAACGCGTCGGGCTTATCCCCGTCCTGCGCGCCAAGAATTCGAAGCAGGCTCACGCCGTCGTGCAAGCCATGATCGCCGGCGGCGTCACCGTCGTCGAAGTCACCATGACCGTTCCCGGCGCCATCGACCTCCTCAAGGAGCTCAAGAAGGAATACGGCTCCAAACTTCTTCTCGGCTCCGGCACTGTCACCACCGCCTCCGAAGCCCAGGCCACCATCAACGCGGGCGCCGAATTCGTCGTCAGCCCCAGCCTCCACCCTGAAGTCATCAACACCACAAAAACCAATGGCAAGCTTTCCATCCCCGGAGCGCTGACGCCGACCGAAGTCATCACCGCTTGGCGCGCAGGAGCAGACTACGTCAAAATTTTCCCTTGTTCAGCAATGGGAGGCGCGAGCTACCTGAAATCTCTGCTCGCTCCATTCCCGTTTCTCAAGCTGATCCCCACTGGCGGCGTCACGCTGGAAACCGCAGCGAGCTTCATCCACGCGGGCGCACGAGCTTTAGGAGTCGGTAGCGACCTTGTCAATTTAGCCGCCATCGATGCCGGCCATCCAGAAACCATCACCGACACTGCCCGCGCCTATCTCAAAATCCTCGCCGACCTGCGCGAAAACTCCCAGGACAAAAAATAATCCGCTTCGCTACTTGCCTGCGATCTTCGCCGCCTTGCGCAGATCTCCCTAGTCCCTCAAAGCTTATACGCCTTCCTCACCAGCCCCACCGTCAGCTCCTGGGCCAGCTCCACCGCTTCGTCTTCGTCCAGCAGATGCTCCGCCACCATCCGCGCCAGGAACGCCGCGTCGGAGCGTCGCGCTACATCGTGCCGCGCGGGAATCGACAGAAACGCCCGCGTGTCGTCGTTGAATCCCACGGTGTTATAGAAGCCCGCCGTCTCGGTTACCAGCTCGCGAAAACGCCGCATTCCCTCAGGGCTGTCAAAGAACCACCACGGCGGCCCAAGCCGCAGGCAGGGATAGTGCCCCGCCAGCGGGGCCAGTTCCCTGCTGAACGTTGTCTCGTCGATCGTGAACAGGATGATCGACAATCCCGGCTCATTTCCAAATCGATCCAGTAACGGCTTCAGCGCATGCACATACTCCGTCCGCCCCGGGATGTCTGCGCCCATGTCACGCCCATATTTCGCATACAACTGCGCATTGTGGTTGCGCACCGATCCCGGATGAATCTGCATCACAAGTCCATCCTCGAGGCTCATACGCGCCATCTCCGTCAGCATCTGCGCGCGAAACAGTTCCTCGTGCTCCGCGTCGGCCTCGCCTGCCAACACCTTGCCGAAAACCCATTCTGCCTTTGATTCGCCAAGGTCGGCAGTCTTTGCCGTGGGATGCCCATGATCCGTCGCCGTGGCGCCGTGCGACTTGAAGTACTGCCGCCGCGCCACCAGCGCCCGCAGATATCCACGCCACGAAGCCGTATCCTCACCCGTCAACTTTCCCAGCGCTGCCACATTCTCTTGAAACCCCGGAAACGCGGGATCCACCACCGGATCAGGCCGGAACGTCGGCAAGATCCTCCCCTTCCATCCCGACTCCCGAATCGCCTTGTGATCTTCAAGCGAGTCGAGCGGCGAATCCGTCGTCGCCATCACTTCGATCCCGAACCGCTCATACAACGCTCGCGGCAAAAACTCCTGCGTTCGCAGCTTCGCCTCGATTGTGTCGTAATAGTTATCCGCCGTCCTGGCCGACAGCCTCTCCGTCAATCCAAACAGC
This sequence comes from uncultured Acidobacteriaceae bacterium, assembly GCA_963770365.1. Lineage (GTDB taxonomy): Bacteria > Acidobacteriota > Terriglobia > Terriglobales > Acidobacteriaceae > Telmatobacter. The sequence continues at coordinate 467,977 of CAVYPN010000001.1, forward strand.
TTCTCAAATACATAATCCAGCCACAGCCGCGATGGCGTGCCGCGAAACAGGTGATAGTTGTTCGCGAAAATACGCCACACTTTGCGCGGATCCTTGACGGGCTTGCTGCCGATCTCCAGTTCCTCCAGTGAAATCCCCTGACTGTACAGCATACGAAAAATGTAGTGATCCGGCTGCACCAGCAACGTCACCGGATCGGGAAACGGTTCATTGCGAACGAACCATCCTGCCTGTGTATGTCCATGCGGACTCACTATCGGCAGGTCTTCGATTCCCTCATACAGCCGTCTTGCAATTGCCCTTGTAGCCTCATTCGCCGGAAACAACCGGTCTTCGTGCAGCAACGCCACTGCATCCTCCTTGTACATCGACCTTCCAGTATCGTTCATCGCGGCACCAAGCGGTATACTGCGGCTGCCGCCTGATGTGATCGAGTCCCGTCATGGACCATTCGAGTAAGCAAATCCTCCAAAGCTTTTCCGACCCGCCGGAGCCCGCATGAGCCACCTGCGCATTGCGCTTCGCAGCTACGCGGACTTCGAGCACGCTCTAAAGGAAGAAGCCGAGCTTTTTGAGAGCCGTTATCCCGGAACGAAGATCGAACTCATCTCCGTTGGCATTCATGAGCTCTACAAGGCCGCCATCACCGACGGCGGACTCCGCGACGGCCAGTACGACCTCGCCCTGCTCGTTACCGACTGGCTCGCCGAAGCTCATGCATCCAATGCGCTCGAAGACCTGCATCACTGGCAGAAGCTCACCCCCATCCAAGATTGGCCACAGGGATGGCCGCACTCGCTTGTTCGGCCCCTCCTCTTCGGCGATCACCTCAGCTCCATCCCCTGGCACGACGGCCCCGAGTGCCTTGTTTATCGGACCGATCTATTTGAAGATCCCTCCACGCGCGCCACGTTCCGGTCTCAGTATCTTCGCGACCTCGCTCCGCCCACGACGTGGGAAGAATTCGAGCAGACGGCCCGCTTCTTCACCGACCACCTCACTGGCCGCTACGGCACCGTTTTCGCCGCGTTCCCCGACGGCCACAACACCCTCTACGACTTCGCCCTCCAGCTCTGGAACCGCGGTGGCGAACTCACCGATTCGGGGGGCCACCCCTTCCTCACCACTCCCGTTGCGCTTGCAGCCCTCGAGTTTTATCGCCGCATCGTTCGCGATCCAGCCATCTGCCATCCCCTCTCGCCACAACTTGACTCGACCCAATCCGGCGATCTGTTCCTCGCCGGCGAAATCGCCATGATGGCCAACTGGTTCGGATTCGCAGCCCGTGCCGGTCGCGAAGGCTCGCCCCTCGCCGGCAAGGTCGCCATCGCCCCCATTCCCACCGCGTCCTTCGCAGCACCCGCTTCGCTCTCCGTCTTCTGGGCACTCGCCATGGGTCGTGGCTCGCGACAGAAGGAACTCGCCTGGCAATTCCTTCGCTTCGTCGCAACGCCCGAACGCGATCTCGGCATCACACGCCACGGCGCCGTCGGCACGCGACTCTCCACCTGGCGTGATCCCGAACTTCAGGCGCGCATCCCCGTGTACCGCGAGGTCGAGTCCATCTCCCTCGGCGCGCGTCAGCTGCCTTCCGGTCCCGCCATGGCTTCCTTTGCCGCCATCATCGACAACGTCATCACCCGCGCCCTCACCACCAGTGAACCCTCCGCCGCTATTCTTGAATCAGCACAGCGCGAGATCGACAGCAAAGGAATTCTCTTCCAATGACTCCTCCAAAAGATTTGCCGGCCGCGCAGGCCTTCAGCCTTGAAGGCCGCCACGCCCTCGTCACCGGCGGCGCCAGTGGCATCGGCGAAGCCACCGTGAAGGAACTTGTCCGCGCCGGCGCCTTCGTATGGATCGCCGACATCAATCTCTCCGCAGCCGAGGCTCTCTCGAACTCCATAGGCTCTTCACGCGCCCTGCATCTCGACGTCACACGTCCCGAGTCCATCGCCGCCGCAGTCGCGCATCTCAGCCGCCTCGACATCCTCGTCAACAACGCCGGTATCGGCCATGTAGGGTCCATCCAGCAAACTGAACCCGAAGACTTTGACCGGCTGCTCAACGTCAACGTCCGCGCCGTCTATCTCGTCACCCGTGCCTTTCTTCCGCTCTTGCTCGCTGCGGGCGAATCCGGCGGCCCCGTCGGCGCCATCGTCAACATCGCGTCCGTCGCGGGTCTCGTAGGCATTAAACAGCGCTTCGCCTACTGCACCACCAAGGGCGCGGTTGTGGCCATGACGCGCCAGCTCGCCGTCGAGTATCCCAAAACGCTCCGCGTCAACGCCATCTGTCCCGGCACCGTGGAAACCCCCTTTGTCGAGGGCTATCTCGAAAAATTCCACAAGGAAAACAAGGAAGAAGTCCGCGCCGACCTTCGCGCCCGCCAGCCCATTGGCCGTCTCGGTCGCCCCGAAGAAGTCGCATCCATGGTCCGCTACCTGGCTTCCGACGAAGCCGCCTTCATCACCGGCTCGCTCTTCAACATCGACGGCGGCTGGACCGCTGCATGAGAAGCTGTGAGAGAGCCCATGTTGCAGTCTGTGTCACGACGTCACTTGCGTGCAGGTCTGCATCGGCAACGGTTCCGCAAGGATAGTTGAGCCGTGAGTACGTTGGAGAACCGCTGACCTGCTCACTCGCTTGCTGCGAAGCAGCTATGAATTGCTGCATTTGTCTTGAAACAATGTCTGGAGAATCGCTGTCATGAATCTTGTTTCCTTCTCTACCGCCAATGGCCCCATTCGCCCCGGCATCCTCTTCGACGACACCAAAACCGTGCTCGATCTCACGCCGAACGGCTTCAAGTCAACGCTGGAGGTCATCTCGAGCGGAACGGGCAGCACGCTGACAACGTCGAGGCTCTCGCTCGATGACGTCAGGCTTCACGCGCCCCTGTCAAATCCCCCTCGCATCTTCGCCATCGGCCTGAACTATCGCGACCACGCCAAAGAGTCGGGCATGGAAATTCCCACCACCCCGGTCGTCTTCTTCAAGCTGCCCACGGCGATCATCGGCCCCGGCGATTCCATCGTGCTTCCAAAAAACTCCACCCAGCCCGACTACGAAGCCGAGTTCGCCTTCGTCATCGGCAAAGGCGGTTATCGCATCCCAGCATCTGCCTGGCGCGACCACGTCTACGGTTACACCATCGTCAACGACGTCAGCGCCCGCGACGTGCAGTTCGCCAGCACGCAGTGGTCGATGAGCAAGTGCTTCCCCACCTTCTGCCCGCTCGGCCCAACCATCGTCAGCGCCGACGAAATCGCCGATCCCCACGCACTCGACATCAGCCTCTCCATTGACGGCGAGCGCCTGCAGCACTCCAACACTCGCGAACTTGTTTTCAAAATTCCGGAGTTGATCGAGTATCTCTCCTCCATCACTCCGCTCCTCCCGGGCGACATCGTCTCCACCGGTACCCCTCCCGGCGTTGGCCTTGGCCGCAATCCCAAACGCTGGCTCAAGCCGGGTGAAACCGTCACCATCACGATCGAAGGCCTCGGCTCGCTTACCAATCCTGTGGTTGCCGAGCAATAAATCCGCTTCTATCTCCTCTTGCGATTTCTCTCAGCGCCGTCTACGGCATATTCTTGAATTGCTATGGAACTCACCGGACTCTCCTTCATCGGCTCGCACCGTGGCTCGCGCGATGGCTCCAGCTTCCAGGCCTTCGCTCCGCAAACCGGCGAGCCAATCCAACCGGTCTTTCGCTCCGCCACAATGCAGGAACTGGAGCGAGCCGCGAAGCTCGCCAGTGAAGCCTTCGCGAGCTACGCGCAGACCAGCGGAAAAACCCGCGCCGCATTCCTGCGCCGCATCGCCGATGGATTTGAGTCCCATCGCGAAGAGCTCGCCCAGCGCGCACACCTTGAAACCGCGCTGCCCATTCCGCGCCTCACCGGAGAAGTCACGCGTACGGCCAACCAGTTGCGCATGTTCGCCGGAGTCGTGGAAGAAGGCTCGTGGGTGCAGGCCCGCGTCGATCCCGCGCTTCCCGATCGCCAGCCCCTCCCGCGTCCTGACATTCGCTCCATGCTGCGCCCGCTTGGTCCCGTTGCCGTCTTCGGCGCCAGCAACTTCCCTCTCGCCTTCTCTGTTGGCGGCGGCGACACCGCCTCTGCTCTCGCCGCCGGTTGCCCCGTCATCGTCAAAGCCCACCCCGCGCATCCCGGAACATCCGAGCTTGCCGCCGCCATCATCACCGAGTCGGTGATCGCGCACGACCTGCATCCCGGCGTCTTTTCCATGCTCTTCGACTCGGGTGTCGCCATTGGCTCTGCTCTCGTCAAGCATCCGCTCATCCGCGCCGTCGCCTTCACCGGCTCTCTCCGCGGCGGCCGCGCTCTCATGGACTTGGCTGCCGCGCGTCCCAATCCCATTCCCTGCTTCACCGAGATGTCCAGCGGCAACCCGGTCTTCATCCTTCCCGGCGCTCTGCGCAAAGGGCCCGCCGCGCTCGCACAAAGCCTCTTCGGGTCTTTCACCCTGGGAGCAGGCCAGTTCTGCACCAAGCCCGGCGTAGTCTTCGTGTCGGAATCCGGGGAGAGTACCGCCTTCTCCGACGAACTTAAGTCCCTGGTCGAACAGGCACAGCCATTCACGCTTTTAACCGGTGGCATCGCGCATGAATACAACCGGGCAACTGAGGCCCGCGCAGATCAAATTCCTGCAGCCGCAGAAGCGCATATGTTGTCGGACGCCAAAAAAAACGGGGGATTCCACGCGCAGGCCAAACTCTTCTCAGTCGGTCTCGATCAACTCACCGGTCAGCATGAACTCGCCGACGAAATCTTCGGCCCCGACACATTGCTCGTGAATTGCGATTCCTCGCGCGACTACCTGCGCGCCGCACGCGCGCTCGACGGCCATCTCACCGCCACCATCCTCGGCGACGAAGATGACCTCGCCGCCAATCGGGAACTCATAGCCATTCTCGAACAAAAAGCCGGGCGCCTGATTTTCAACGGATTCCCCACTGGTGTCGAAGTCACCCACGCCATGGTTCACGGCGGCCCGTATCCATCCACATCCGACCCGCGCTTCACCTCCGTCGGCAGTCTCGCGATTTACCGATTCGCCCGCCCCGTCTGCTTCCAGAACTTCCCGCAGGCGATGCTTCCTGCCGAGCTTCAGGACGAAAACCCGCTCGGCATTCGACGCCTTCGCGACGGCAAGCCTGAATAGGGATGGCGATTCGAATGTGATTGGTGGAAGTTGAACACGACACTATACTGACAGTCCTATGTCCGATCACAGTGTGCCGTTGCGGCTTATTTGGCGCGAAGTCCCAAATGCGGTCTCCGTCGCTCGACTGTGGGGCGCTTCGGTTTTGATCGTAGCGGTGACATTGCATCAGGAGCAGATTTTCATCTGGCTGCTGCTCGGCTGTCTTGTTAGCGATGTTCTGGATGGACTTATCGCCCGAACATTCAATCTCAGCTCCAAGCTAGGCGCCTCTCTTGATTCCATCGCCGATTTAGCGACAATGTTCTCCGGCGCTCTCGGAGTACTTATCTTTCAAAAGCAGTTCGTAAGGGAACATTACGCGGGTTTACTGGCGGTGATGGCGTTCTACGTCGTAGAGGTGCTCGCGTCGCTGTGGCGTTATGGAAAGGCGTCCAGTTTTCATACGGCACTCGACCGCGTCGCGGCGTCTGTTGCAGGGGTTTTCGTCATGTGGCTCTTTCTTTTCGGATATCAGGACTGGCTGTTTCGAATCACCGTGACGGTATACCTCATTGCACTGGTGGAAGAGATGGTGTTGATTTGCATGCTTCCGGAATGGTTGAGCGACGTCGGAGGCTTGCACAGGGTCCTGAGCCACAAGGAACTGAAGCCCGGAACTCCGATTCCCTGAATCGCCGCCGACAATGGCAGCATTTGGAGCGGCGTCAATCACGATTCTCCACGGAGTTTTGATTTCTTAAGGAGTTGTGAACCACTCGGCAGTCACGTTTTCGTCAAAACCTTCTTGGCCGACCAAATCGGTCGCAGTTGTTGAAGGGAATTTCCTGCAAACATTTTGTGGAAAACTGCAAATTTCGAGGGGGGGGTGGGGGGTGCCACTTCCGCCTGCTCACCACGGGCCGCAATTCGAGTGTTCTGCGGCTCTGCATTATTGTGCCTTAAACAGAGATAATTACCTGCAAAGTTGCTGGAAGAATTTTGCGTTTGGAATGTGAAGGTTGGGTGTGCCGCGCGGCTAGGCGCACTTGACAGTGTTTTGGAACTGGCGCGGCGAGAATGGTTTTGCGCGGCGCGGCAAAAGGCAACCGCAGATCTTTCGACTCCGCTACGCTTCGCTCAAGATGACAACTTCCAGGAGCCCGGGCCACACCGTCACAGCACCTTCGCCAGCCACTCCCCCGTGTACGAGTGCAGACTGCCGGCGACTTCCTCCGGCGTTCCCTCCGCCACAATGTGCCCGCCGCCTTCGCCGCCCTCCGGCCCCAGGTCGATTACCCAATCCGCGCTCTTGATCACATCCAAATTGTGTTCAATCACGATCAGCGACCCGCCGCCATCGATGAGCTTACGAAACGCAGTCAGCAGCTTCGATACATCGTCGAAGTGCAATCCCGTTGTTGGCTCGTCAAGAATATAGAGCACGCGGCTTGCCTGCGATGGCTTGGCGCTCGCATTCGCCGCGCGCACCTGCGCAAGATGTGCCGCCAGTTTCACGCGCTGCGCTTCACCGCCTGAGAGCGTCGTCGCCGACTGCCCAAGCCGCAAATATCCCAAGCCAATCTCATCCAGCACGGCGAGCTTTTCCAGCAGCCGCGTCTGTCCCGCAAAGAACCGCAGCGCCTCCTTCACCGTCATCTGCAGCACTTCGTGGATGTTCTTGCCCTTGTATTGAACCTCGAGCACCTTCGTCTGGTAGCGCGTCCCGTTGCAGTCCTCACACGGCAGTTCGACGTCCGCCAGGAACTGCATCTCCACCGTCACTGTTCCGTCGCCTTCGCATGTGTTGCAGCGACCGCCCGGCACGTTGAACGAGAAATGTCCCGGCGTCAGCGACAGCTTTTTTGCGTCCGGTTGCGATGCAAATAATTCGCGCACCAGGTCGAATCCCTTGATATACGTAATCGGATTCGAGCGCGGCGTCCGTCCAATCGGCGTCTGATCCACCAGCACCACATCGTTCAACCGCTCCACGCCCGTCAACGAACGTAAAAACTGCTGAAGGATCGCCGCCGTCCGTTTGTCCCAGCGCATGAGCCACAGCGCGATACAACACCTGGTGCACCAGCGTCGATTTTCCCGATCCCGAAACGCCGGTGATCGCCACCAGCATGCCCAGCGGAATCTCCACATTCAGCCCGTGCAGATTGTTCGCCACCGCGCCTTTCAGCACCAGCTTTTCGCGTCCCGGCGTGCGCCGCCGCGTCGGCACCGGAATTGTGATCTTTCCCGAGAGATACTTCCCCGTCAGCGAATTTGGGTTTGCTTCAATTTCCGCAAGCACGCCCTCCGCCAGCAGCTTGCCGCCAAATTCACCCGCACCTGGCCCGAGGTCGAGCAGATGATCCGCCGACCGCAAAACGTCCGCATCGTGCTCCACCACGATGATCGTGTTTCCAAGGTCGCGCAGTTTTTTCAGAATGCGAATGAGCCGCGCCGTATCGCGCGTGTGCAGTCCGATTGAAGGCTCATCCAGCACATACAACGTCCCCACCAGCTGCGATCCCAGCGAAGTCGCCAGTTGAATGCGCTGCGCCTCACCGCCCGACAACGTTGAAGCCAGCCGGTCCAGCGTCAGATACTCAAGCCCCACGGCATCGAGAAAGCTCAGCCGCTGCTGCACTTCTTCGAGGATTGACCCCGCAATCTCCTGCTGCATCGGCGTCAGCTTCAGGCCTGCGAAGAAGTCCTTCGCCTTCGCAATCGTCAGCGCCGCACTCTGGCAGATATTCAAGCCGTTAATCCGCACCGCCCTCGCCTCGGCTCGCAATCGTTGTCCGCGGCACTCCGGACACTCCGCGTACCCGCGATACTTGCTCAGCATCACGCGCACGTGCAGCTTGTACTTCTTCCGCTCCATCTGCGCAAAGAATCCGTGCACACCCTCGAAGGCGGGCACCTTCTGCGTGTTGCCCCTCAGCACAATCTCACGCGCCGCCTCGCTCATCTCGCGCCATGGCACATCCATCGGAATGCCGAGCACTGCCGCCTGCTTCTTCATCTCCGTAAACCACGACCGATACTTCGGCCGGTTCCACGGATCGATCGCGCCATCGTTGAGGCTAAGGCCCTTGTCGGGAATAACAAGATTCAAATCGTAATCAACGGTGTTCCCAAATCCCTGGCAGCGCGGACAAGCGCCAAACGGATTGTTGAAACTGAACAGCCGCGGCTCCGGCTCCTTCCCCGGCCGATGACAATTCGTGCACTCGTACTCGCCGGAAAACCTGTACCGCTTCCGCTCTGCACTTTCATCCCGTGGGACAGCTTCAAAGATCACCTCGCTAGACTGCCGATACGCAATCTCCGCCGCGTCGACGATCCGCGCGCGATTGTCTGCGCTTACGACAATCCGATCCAGCAACACAAACACCGGAGCTGAAAAATCCACATCGATCAACGACTCCGGCGTCGAAAACTCGTAGATTTGTCCATTCTGATAAAGCCGATTGAAACCCGACGCGCGCAGTTCCATGAGCCGCGCCTTCAGTCCTTCGCTCATCGGATCGAGAACGGCCACAACCGCTTTCCCGCCCGCCTTCACTTTCGTGACGCGCTTTGCGGGCTTTGCAGCTTCCGCCGCCGGCATCTCGTGGCGCACTGGAAACAGCGCATTCAGCCTTGTTCCCTCGCCCAACGCCAGCACGCCTTCCGCCACTTCGTCGATCGACTGGCGCTTCACCAACCCATCGCAGTAGATGCAATGCACCTCTCCGCAGCGCGCGTACAACAGCCGCAGGTAGTCGTAGATCTCCGTAGCCGTCGCCACGGTCGACCGCGGATTACGCGTCGTGTTCTTCTGCTTGATCGCGATCGCCGGCGCCAGTCCGTCAATCTCGTCCACGTCCGGCTTCTCGATTCGCTCCAGAAACTGCCGCGCGTAGGCCGACAGCGACTCGACATACCGCCGCTGCCCCTCGGCATAGATCGTGTCAAAGGCGAGCGAACTCTTGCCCGACCCCGACACGCCGCTGACCACCGTCAGCTTTCCGTGAGGAATCTCGCAGGAAATGTTCTTTAGATTGTGCGTCCGCGCGCCGCGGATGACGATCGCGTCGTTCGATGAAGTCAATGGGAAGACACCGGGATGAAGGATTATTCCGGCCGCGTCACAGAGGCCTCAGAGAGGCTCAGCGCGCAACCAGCCATTCTTCATTATAAAGCGCAAACCGGCCGCATCATCGCGAGCCCGCACGCCGCGGAACAGGTCCTGTCGGTGTCCTGGTATTTATCTGCCTGAAAATGTTGGAAAGTGGTCGCGCGCCTCATGCTGAACCCCTTCAGCATCCCCGGCGTTCAGTCGATCCCGGGCCGGGCGCGCATACACAAGAGAAGCAGAACCCTAGGCAGCTAAAGCCGATCCCGCGTGGACTGAAGCCACGGCAAGGGCCGGTAAAGTGGAGAATTGCGAGTCGATCATGGAGTCGTTGGAACGGTTCAGTACGGCCGAGAGGCTCATCAGAACCTCCGACGCACACGCAGGACACTGATTGGCATTGTTCCCAATCGAATTGCAATCCTGGCAAAGATACGCGCTCGTTAAGGGAAAGTGCTGGAGCATCAGGTACGACGCAACATCGCCCGGTCGTCTTGTAGCGGTGGAAAGCATATGTCACCTGGTGTTCTGGGGATTTGCGGGGTCCAACTTCGCCTCGCATGTACTGTTAAAAGGATGCCCCAGTTTGGGGCAAAGATGCTCCTCACTTCAGTGATTCCAGAATCACGAAAGTGGAATTTTTCGGGTTACTACCCCAGTCGCAAGAGTTACTTATGGTCACGAGACTTTCGTGTTCAGGGATACCCCAAAGGTAGTAGCGGATTTTGCAAACCAAACGAGCCAGCGAGTTTACAAATCAATTTATTGCCGGGCCATTTGTGATGTGATCACCCACAGCAACCCCGGCGGGTAGGTTACCCGCCGGCGAGGCCGCATGGTACGGTTCCCTACTTAGTAAACGGCTTTTGCTGGTCATCGAACTCGTGTTCGCGCTCGGCGCCCTTGTGGGCCAGTTTGTCCGCTTCCCGTTCCGCCCTTTCCTTCTCGTTGGGAACGGCATTGATTCGTTCGTCCATTGGGGTTGGATTCGGACGATCAGGGATATTCATGTTCGTTTCATTGGCCATGGTTTCACGCTCCAGGCAATTTCGATGCGCCGCCCGCTTCACGCGGATGCACGTCACCGCATGACAGCAAGCGCATTCAAACAAGCCGGTTGGTCGCCGCCACCCGCCCGTACCACAGCCCTGAATCCTTTACGGTGCGCTTCTGATCGCGATAGTCCACATAAATGAGGCCGTAGCGCTCCGTGTGGCCGTTCGACCATTCAAAGTTGTCGATCAGGCTCCAGGCATGAAATGAACGGACGCGGGCTCCGTCGGCAATCGCTCGCGCCAGCTCGGTCAGCTCCTGGCGAAACCACTCGATGCGGCGCGTGTCGGGCACGCGGCCATTCTCTTTTGCGTACGGCGCATCGAGATAGCCGCAGCCGCTCTCAGTGATTTCGATAATTGGGTTGTTGTACTCGCGCGATATCTGTGTCACCAGGTCGTACATGCCGCGAGGCCAAACCTCGAGTCCAGACTCGGTAAGCGGTCCCTCCGTTGGCATCTCCGCACGGAAGCGTGTGTATGGATCGCGCCCCGTCGCTGGGTCGGCCTCGATCTCCGTGCCGCTGAAACCCCCACCGCTGAACGCCTGAACGTGGCTTGCGTCTGAAACGATGCGGCGTGTGTAGTAATGGAATCCGACCCAGTCGAGCGGCGCGTGCATGATCTTTTCGTCTCCCGGCTTCACACCCATCCGGTCAAACGGAGGCTCTCCCACAAATGCATTGGGATATCGCCCCTTCATCGCCGCTTCGAGGAAGAACACGTTGTTCATGGCGTGATAGCGAGCCGCCGCAGCGCGGTCTGCCTCGGAGTCGGTCTTGGGATACGCCGGGCACATGCCGTACGCGCTGCCCACAGTGGCTTTCGAAGATGTCGCCTTGATGGATCGCAGTGCCTGCGCTTGGGCGAGAGCCAGGGTGTGCGCTGCTTTCAGAAAGTCGTCGAAGTTGGCGCGACAAGGAGCAAGCGCACCGACGCCATATCCCATGTAGGCTACCGACCACGGCATGTTGAACGGCGCCCAGATGGTGATGCGATCCCCAAGGTGTTTGGCGAGGATGCCCGCGTAGTCGGCGTAATATCCAGCCAGGTCGCGATTGGGCCAGCCACCTTTCTCTTCCAATGCCTGCGGAAGGTCCCAGTGATAGAGGGTGCAAAACGGACGAAGGCCTCTCTCCAGCATGGCATCGACGAAGCGGCTGTAGTGATCAACGCCTTTCATATTCGGCGCGCCGGTTCCCGTGGGCTGGATCCGCGGCCAGGAGATCGAGAACCGATAGCTCTTCTGGTTAAGGCGTTTCGCCAGGTCCATGTCCTGCGCGTACAGGTGGTACTGATCGCAGGCCACGTCGGCGTTTGTCCCGCCTTTTACTTTGCCCGGCGTGTGCGTAAAGCGGTCCCAGATCGACTCGCCCTTGCCGTCCTCGTTCCACGCGCCCTCCACCTGGAATGCTGCAGTGGCTGTGCCCCAGAGGAAGCCATCTGGAAACCGTGCACCTTCAATCTGGGCTTGCGTCACTGCTCCGGGGACCTGTGCTCCGTCCGCACCATGTTGAACCGCCGCGCGCGTCGCTTCTGCAGCTTCCCCCGCAAGTCCTCGTCCCGCCAGCACTGCCCCACTCGCAACGGCCAGCGAACTCCCCAGAAATCGACGGCGATCCATAGAAACGTCCTCCAAGCCGCCCACGGTAGCATCCACCGACATTCTTAGTCAAACGTTTGAGTAAGGAGGCACTCCGCCAAACTCCGCTCGGCAGTTCCTGGAATTTTCAGATTCTTGAGCAGGCGTACTTTTATACTGGCTGCGAATTAGAGTGTTGACCGATCGCCAAAGCAGAATTGAGGTTCCACATCGCCGTCGAACGAATTGCCGCGAAAATGTTGGCGACTCCATCGGGCCTTCTTGCGGACCCGCTCGTCACAATTGAAGGCGCTCACATTCTCGAAATCAGCACACGGCCTGCACGGGAGATTGCGCACCTCGACTATGAATTTCCGGATGCAACAATCACAGCAGGATTCCTTGACATCCATTTCCACGGTATTGCCGGACAGGATGTAATGAGTGCCTCTCCCCAAGGCTTTCAGGAAATTGCGCTTTATCTAGCACGAGCGGGCGTAAGCAGGTTTCTCTCGACAACCGTGACCGCCTCACTTGATACGACATTGTCTTCACTCGAACGGATGGCGGAGTACATCGAAGCAGTTCCACTGGAAGGGACGTCACAGGCTGCGGGTATCCACATCGAAGGGCCTTTCCTGGCCCATGCTAAGCGTGGCATGCATCCTGCTGAACACCTGCTATCGCCGACACCCGAACTCCTGGACCGACTTTGGGAAGCTGCACGTGGCCACATTCGCCTGATGACGATAGCACCTGAGCTGCCCGGAGCTTTAGAGACGATCAGGCACGCAACAGCCTTGGGCATTCGCTCCTCGATGGGGCATTCGATGGCTACGAAAGCGGAGGCGATTGCGGGCCTGCAGAACGGTGTTGTCTCTGCGACGCACACGTTCAACGCGATGCGCCAATTCGATCATCGTGAACCTGGCATCCTCGAAATTGTTCTCGATAGAGACGACCTGTACGCCGATCTGATTTGCGATGGCTTTCACGTTGCGCCCGAAGCAGTTCGTCTTTGGCTAAAGATGAAGGGACCAGCACGCGCAATTCTGATTACCGACTGCCTATCCGCTGCGGGGAGACCAAATGGCACTTACATGGCAGGTGATACCGTCGTACACCTCGACGGAGATGCCTGCCGAACGGATACAGGAGTGCTGGCGGGTAGCATCATTACTCTCGATCGAGCCGTAGATAACTTGCAAAAGATTGCTCGCGCCGAGTTGCATTCCGCCGTTCGGTTAGCGTCCGTAAACCCCGCCAGGATGCTTGGATTTCCTGAGCTTCTGGAACCAGGTGCGATTGCAGATTTCAACATTTACGATGCAGATGGGACAAGGCGACACAGTTTCATTCGTGGGTCATTCATCGCGTGAGGTGATTGCTGCCAATGAAGGGTGTTGTCCGCCCGCGATGTTGGCATCAACACAGGTTTCCAACTGCGTGGGGTTCTCCGAGTTCCGAGTGTGCGGTGGACGATCCGGATCTTTGAGGGGCACGACGAAAATAGCCCCAGGTGAAACCCCGGGGGAAATAGCCGACGGAGAGTCTGCAAGAGCCTAAGCCGTCAAAGGACGCGAAGCAGTCAGAACTTCTCCGCCGTCCATTACCGTCATCACCGCCGCGTGAGCCTTTTCCTCGAATCGGATTTGAATCGAGGGCGCACCTGCCGGATAAAATTTCATGCCTCCCACATGAAACAGCGGCCTCTCCATCGTGCCCTTGCGCTTCCAGCTAAGCTGCGGCGGGTAAGTGTACATGGGACTGTTTGCGTATGGGCGCATATCGTTTGAAACCTCAACTGACTGCGCATCGCTGCTGATCTGGTAGGTGCCGCAGACCAACTTCTGCTCTTGTTCTGTGACAGGCTTCGGGCTCGCCATATCCGCATCACCGAGCGAATGGAGATACGCATATACATCTTTTGCAGTGACTCCTCCCACCCGGGCGTGCGCTAAAAGGCTGATGCTGTGAGGGCCTGCGACGCGCTGAACTCCAGGTTGGTGTTCCACAACTTGCTTCACGAAGGAAATATCCCCAAACAGCACCGCCGAAAAAAGCGATGGGGTCGCTCCTTGCGAAAGGAGATACTCAGCGATGTCCTTCCTTCCCATATGACAGGCTGCGCCGAGGGGTGTCTCCCAATCGCCAAAGCCCCAGTCCCAGGCAGCCTTCACCAGCTGCGGGTGCGGACCCACGATTTCCTTCACGTTATCGAGACTGAAGTGTGAAACTCTGACGATCTTCTGGATCAGATCCGGCGGATAGGCCGGATATCGATCGGTCATAGGGTTTCCCTTCTGTTGCCTCTCCGTTCCATCCTGCCCCGAACTCGTCCATGAAAATGCATTGGCCGATAGAGCGGCCGAAGTGAAGTGCAGAAAACTACGTCGCGTAATCATCGGGTGGCGCCTCTCCTTTTTGGTGGTGATCTCGATCCATGCGGTTTGTTCTGGAGGCAAGGATTGGAGAAACCGGGTCCAGAATCAACCCAGTTGAGTGCGGCCGCACGCCAAATTCAGGAGAGGCGATTACATAATCAAAATCACTGGCTTGCGGAGGGAAATGAGGCGGCCTTTTCAGGGCGATCAGCCATCTTCGCAGCAAATCGCGATGCCACTTCAGAAGCCGCCTGGGATTCGATCGTCATCGGATCGTCCAGTTTGCGCTCGATGCGAACGACTTCGATGTGCGTTAGATCTGAAAGACGAATCAAGTGAGCAAGAATCAGGATTTTGTCCCCTTCCGACTGAACCTGGCCAAGCACTGCATACTTGCAGCCAAGGGAAGAAGCGATGGCAGCGAGGTCTCGTTCCTCGCGCGGTTTCCTGAGAATGCTCGCATTCCCGATGACGCGATAGTGTCCACCGCTGCGTGACGCAAGCTGCACCACCACATCATCCGTCAGGTTGTCGGCCAGTTTCTGCGCCGCAGGCACGCTCGACTCGGCGTCGAAGCGCAGCACCGCGAGATTTGGAGCATTGCTCACTTTCGCTCCTGACAGGTACATGACCGCTCCAATAACGAGAGCAGTTAGCACAATCCCGCCGCCCGCCAGCGAAATCCATCGCGTTCGCGCAAGCTTTGCCGGATTCTCTTCCGCCACCGGACCGGTTGGCGTCGATGCATTCCGGACAGGCGCGATGAACTGGTAGCCCTGTTTAGGAAGCGTGCGTACGTACAGGGGCCGCGCCGCGTTATCCCGCAATGCCGCCCGCACCTGTCCTATGCAAAAATTCAGCCCCTTCTCAAAATCGACATACGTGTCTTCGCCCCAGATGGCCTGCTTCAGTTCCTCTCGAGAAACGACCCGGTCGCTTCGCGCCAACAAGACGGAAAGAAGCTGCGCCGGCTGAGCCTGCAGTTTCACGACCCTCCCCTTGTGGGTCAGAACCCGGGTTCCGCAATCGAATTCAAAGTCTCCGAACAGAAATCGCTCAATGCTCATAGATGTCGTCCTGAAACCAAACTGAGGGCCTTCACATGCCTTTCGCAGTCTAGTGCTGAATTACGTTCGAGTCTCTCTTTTCGTTGCGAAGTGCAATCTGCGTCATCCGAGCCGCACAGACCGCAGCATTCGCGGTGCCTGCGCGTCCAATTCCCACCCGGTAAACTTGGATTGAGGTACCTCGTGCGTCGTTTCGCTCCTGTTTTTGTCCTGCTTTGCTGTCTAACGGCCTGCGTCCAATCCGGGGCTCAAGAGGCCCCGCAGTCCGCGCCCGATTCCGCGCAGACTCAACAAATTGCTCCCGAACTCGCCGACGCCGAAGCTTCTATCGCGAAATCCGACTGGAAAACCGCCGCCACCAAACTCGACGCCTACCTCGCGTCTCACTACCGACGCGCGCGCTCTATTCGACGCCGGATACGTTGCCGATCACCAGGATCATCTCGACGAAGCAGCCGGCTTCTATCGCCGTGCCATCAGCGCCAACCCCAATTCCTTCGAAGCTCACCTCGCCCTCGGCCTGCTCCTCGCCCGCCAGGCAAAACGCGACGAAGCCCATACCGAACTGCTCGCCGCTACCACCCTCGATCCCGGAGAAGCCGGTCCGGCCCTGAAAGCTCGTGCGTGGCGCGCCCTGGCTCGTCTCGACAGTCCCCGCCCCGACGGCGAAGGAAATCCCAACCTTGCTTCCAGCGAATTGCTTGAAGCCCTCAAAATCACCCCCGAAACAGCCAGCGACACGCTGCTCGCCGCCGATCTCGCCGAGGCATCAGGCCAGCACGACGCAGCCGAGGCGGCCTACCGTCGGGTGCTCGCCGGCGATCCCAAATCCGTCTCCGCCAACTCGGGCCTTGCCCACGTTCTCATCGAAAACAAGCACTATCCCGAAGCGGAAAAGCTTGTCCGGACGGCGCTCGAGCAGACACCTGACGATCCCGCTCTGAACGCGCAGCTCGCCACGGTACTTGCCGCGCAGAACGATGCCGATGCCCTGCCCATGCTTCAGAAACTCCACGCCGCTCATCCCCGGACTCTGCGATCACCCGCATGCTTGCTGACGTTCTTGGCCAGGCCGGCCAGTTCGAGGCTTCGAACAAGCTCTACCTCGCACTGCTGGCCAAGTCTCCCGATGATGTCGAACTGCTCGTCGCGCACGGGCAGAATCTGATCCGTCAACAGCGCTTCGCTGAGGCTCTGGCGTCCTTCGACAAAGCCACCAAGCTCGACTCCGCCCACGCCGACGCCTGGAGTGGAATCGCCTTTGCCGCGTCGAAACTTCATCAGCCGGTCCTCGCCGTCCACGCGCTCACGATGCGCTCAAGATTTCTCCCGGACGTGCCTGCAACCTACTTTCTATGGGCCACATCCTATGACTCATTGAACGACCGGAACGCGGCAGTTACTTACTATCACCACTTCCTGGATTCATCCGGCGGCAAATTCCCAGACCAGGAATGGCAGGCGCGGCAAAGGCTAAAAGTGCTGGAAAAAAAATAGCCGCGCTACGGTCTAAAGACAAAACTGTGACATTTGTTTGATCGCTTCGAATTAAAGTTACTTCCGAAGACGGTTTTTCACTTGCAGGTTCTCTGAAAATGCTCCTATAGTCGCTTAACTGTGAGTCGATTGGCTGTCTTGGGAAAAACTGGCAGCGGTTTGAAGTAGTCAGGGACAAAGCTTCCGAGCTGTATTTTCTTCAAAATACCGACGAGTGTGCACTACGGCACAGCACGGGACCTTTGGTTTTGCTTTAATTCCGCTTCAGCGGAGGTTCCTTATGCGGTCTCAAGGTTGGTCGACCATCCTCCTCGCTATCACGGCATTGTCCGTACCCGCGTTCGCCTCTTCAGCCGACAACAGGCCGGTCGACCAGGACACCATCGCCGCCCTCGAGGCCCGGATTGTGCAGGCCCAACCGCGCGAGCAATGCTTCCTCTATGCCGAACTCATCCACGACATGACGGAATTCAGCCTCAAGCAGTACGCCGCCGGCGACGTCGACAAGGCGAGTTCTCTGCTCAAGCAAATCCAGACTCTGACGCACAAAATGCACCTAAGCGTCGGAGAAAAAGACAAGCGCCTCAAGAATGCACAGATCCTGCTGCGCCACACAGCTTTCCGCCTCACTGAGATGCTTCGCAACAGCAGCTATGAAGATCGCCCCCTCGTCGAGGCCACTCTTGCCCAGGTGAACAAGGCCCAGGACGAGACGATGCTCGAAGTCTTCCGCAAATAATTCTCATCTCGCATCATTCCTTTTCCCACGATGCCCGCGCCTCACTGAACGCGCGGCTTCTCGCCTGTTGCTCTGTTGTGGTTCAATGAGATGCAGGTGCACTCGCTTATGCGTCCCCGCTTGTTCTCCTTTGCCTGGCTAATCCTTTTCTGCGCAGCCACACTCACTCCGTCATTTGCCCTCGCGCAACGAAAGCAACACGACGTCCTGACCGAAACTCAGATCGAAAAAATCCGCGAAGCCGGTATCAACCCCAACGAGCGCATCAAGCTCTACACCGAGTACCTGAATGACCACGTCACTGCCGTCAAAGGTCTCACCAATCGCGCCAAGACCGACGCCCGCGCATCGCGCCTCGACAAAGAATTGCAGGATGTAACAGACCTGATGGACGAGCTCGGCTCAAACCTGGACGAGTACTCCGACCGGCACGCCGATATCCGCACAGCGCTCAAGCCCCTCGCCGACGAATCGCAGCACTGGCTCACCACGCTCAAAGCGCTCGCCGGAGAACAGCCCTTCGATCTTTCCCGTAAAGAAGCCATTGAAGCCGGCCAGGATCTGACCGACCAGGCCCAGCGCCTCCTGCGCGAACAGAGCGACTACTTTGCCCTTCACAAAGACGAAAAAGGCCAGGAGCGCGCCGAACCTAAACCTCAATAAGAAAGTTCGAAGTTCAGAGTTCTAAGTTGCCCTGATCCCTGTTCCCTAATCCCCGATCCATGCCTCAAATATGCTAATTTCAAACGTGGTGGCTGCTGATCTTATCCCTATCTTTCAGGAGGAATATCGTGCCTTGCGCCCGCGAGCGCCGATGCCTTCCTTCGCGGTTCGCTTCCGGCGCTTCACCTCGCTAAACACCACAATTCGTCTGCGCGAAGGCAAGATCTTCGTCAGCCTCTCCGATCTCATCGAAGGTGCGCCGGAGAGCGTGATCCGCGCCATTGCACACATTCTTCTGGCCAAGCTCTACAAGAAAACCATCGACCCATCGCACAACATGCGTTTCAAGCGCTTCACTACCAGCGCTGCCGTCACCCGTCAGACTGAAATCATTCGCCACGCTCGCGGCAGCAAGCGATACTCCGGCCCACAAGGGCATTACTACAATCTTGAAGAAGTCTTCGACTTCCTCAACACCCGCTTCTTCGGCGGACTCCTCGGCCGCCCCGAACTCACCTGGAGCGAGGGCATGGCCAAGCGCTCGCTGGGCCACTACGACGCTGCCCACAACACCATCGTCGTGAGCCGCGTCTTCGACCGCCCGTCAAGCCCGCGCTACGCCATCGAATACCTGCTCTACCACGAGATGCTCCACCTCAAGCATCCTGTAAAGATGCGTGGCCTCCGCCGCTGCGTCCATTCCCGCGAATTCAAAGCCGACGAAGCCCTCTTCCCCGAACTGCACCAGGCCCTCGCCTTCATCAAGCGCCTCTGACACGTGCAAAAGATCTACCTCAAGTGACCCATCCCTCCCGGAGGGAGGGTTCGACTGTAGCCCAGGATGAAATCCTGGGATCAACCCGCAAAAGAGGACCAGCCGTCCCGTAGGGCCGGCACGAATCAAATTAACGTACGTTCATACAAAATCTCTCACCCCCACCGCGTTATCATTCTCCCCGACATCATTCAATCGATTTTCCGGGAGTTCCAATGACCACGCCCCTCTTCGACTCTGCACTCACGCGCCGCAAATTCATCCAGTCCGTCACCGCTGCCGCCGCCATATCGGCCAGCCCCTTTGCGCGCGCCCGCCGCGTGCCGGCACACGAGCGCATCACCATCGGCGTCATCGGCTGGGGCATGATGGGCCCTGCAAACACCAAGTCCTTCCTCGGCTTCGACGATTGCCAGGTTGTCGCCGCCTGCGACATCGAGAAGAACCATCTGCAAACCGCCGTCGACACCATCAACACGCACTACGGCAACAAGGACTGCGCAGCCATCCACGATTACCACGAGATCATTGCGCGCGACGACATCGACGCCATCATGATCGCCATTCCCGATCACTGGCACGCCATCGTCGCCACGGAAGCCGCCGCGCACAAGAAGGACATTTACGGCGAGAAGCCACTCGCCCGCACCATCGCCGAACAGCAGGCTATCGTCCGCGCCGTTCACAAGAACAACATCATCTGGCAGACCGGATCCTGGCAGCGCTCGCTCCCGCAATTCCACAAGGCAGCGGAAATCGTCCGCAACGGCCTCATCGGCAACATCACCCATGTTGAAGTCGGTCTCCCCGGCGCGCCGCATGACTTCCCCAGCACCGTCCCCGCGCTCCTCAACAAGCTCTCGTCACTTCCCGACAAGATCAAGGACCCCTCGCAAATTCTCCCCGGCACTCCCGCGTGGGATCTCGCCGTCACGCAGCCTCCGCCCGATCTCGACTACGACACCTGGATCGGTCCCTCCAAAATGGAGCCCTACATCGACGCCCGCGTCTATCAGAACTGGCGCTGGAACTACAACACCGGCGGCGGCCAGCTTGCTCGACTGGATCGGCCACCATGGCGACATCGCCCACTGGGGCCTCGGTTTCGATCTAAGCGGACCGTCTGAGGTATTCGGCCACGGCCAGTTTCCGCCCGCCAACGCCGTATGGAACGTCGCCCTCAAATACACCGTGGAGTGCACCTATCGCAAAGAAGTCACCGGCTATCCCAATGACGTCTCGCTGACCATCGGCGGCGGCTCTCCAGCCATCAGCATGGGAACCAAGTGGATCGGCACCGACGGTTGGGTCTGGGTCGATCGCAGCGGCTTCGATGCCTCCAACCCCGACTGGGTGAAGATGGATTCCCTGCCCGAAGCGCAACGCAAAATCCCGCTCTACGAATCGTCCGAGCACCGCCGCAATTTCCTCGACAGCGTCAAGTCGCGCAAGCCCACCATCGCGCCCGTCGACGTTGCGCATCACTCGCTGATTCCCGGTCATCTCGGACTCATTTCCATGCTGACCGGCCGCAAGCTCCACTGGGATGTGAAGCAGGAGAAGATCCTCAACGATCCAGAAGCCACAGCGCTCATGACACGCGAATACCGCGCGCCCTACAAGCTCGCGTAAACCGGGGCGCAAGCCCTAGGGAATACTGGTATCCAGCGGTCCGCCGATAATGCCGGACTCAGCAAAGCTATCTTTGTGATTGATCTGGTAGTGCACGCGAAGGGCGGCCGGTTGTCGGAAAGTCCTCTTCACGTCCTCCTGGAGATCGAACCAGACATCGAGAGCCTTCGTAGTCCCCGGCGCCAATGTCAGGGGATACGTTTTGGTCCGTTTATTTAGGTATGTTGTCCGCCCTGCCATCAATTCGACGGATGTAACTGTAACCGGTGTGCCGGACCTATTGGTGATCTCGACTTCCGGCGCATACCAGGGCTCTCCGATGAGAGGATGGCTAGTCTTGAGGTAAATGGATATGGCGGTTCCGTTAGATACGGGGGGCGATAGGCTCTGACGAATCATCATTCCCGGATCACATGCAGTTGTCAGAACCAGCATCGCCGTCAAAACAGCGCAAGCAATCCTCCCCACCGCACCTCCTCCTCTCGGTGCAGCCTCACGGAATTCGGTCCTTCTGCACCTGCTCACTGCTGTGCCCGTATGGAACTCATCAGCACGATCTACTCCTGATGTTTCGCATCCATTTCCTACTGTAAATTGAAGATTAGTATTAGTTTATCCAACATATTTCCATTCGATCAAGCTCGTCCACTACCTTCTAAAAATCCCACAATAGAGACTCTTTTCGAAAATCCGTGTCTATAAGAGTAGTAAACTCTGGTTTTCACTGATGGCTCTGTTGCCTTATCGCAAATAAGGTCAAAACAAAGAAAAAGCCCGGGTCCCTTACAAAAGCGGCTCCGTGAAGCTTATGCAAGGATGAGAGAGTTTCGACAATTCCAGGCGCCTTGCCCCTTGTACTCGTAGCAAAAAATCGACCCCTGTTCATTCCCATGTCCGCTTCCGTATCAATGGCGCGATCATACCGGGCGTTTAAAGTCGATGCCCCGCTAGCCTGTTTCCCTCGCAGTTTTATTGTGCCGAGCACGAAGAAGAACGGAGACGACCATGACCAGTTCTACCGCACGGCGGGTACTCGTCCTCGACGACGAGCGAGTGATTGCCAATACGCTGGCCCTCATTCTGAACCGCAGCGGCTATGAGGCACGCGCCGTCTACAACGCTGAGGCTGCAATCAAGACCGCCGGCGAACTCCTGCCGGATTTCCTCATCAGCGATGTCATTATGGACGGCATGACCGGCATCGACGCGGCAATCCGCATCACCCAGATTGTTCCCCAGTGCCGCATCATTCTGTTTTCCGGTCAGGCAGCGACAGCCGACCTGCTCGAACGCGCCGAGGCCAACGGCCATCGCTTCGAACTACTGATGAAGCCAGTGCATCCGCGCGTGCTTCTGAAACGCCTCAGCGAGATCCATTGATCTCTTGCGTGCGGGCATTCGTTCTTGCAAGCTGAATTGTCTGCGGGAATCAAAGCCATCAAAGGATGTTGCCCGACTGGCTAAGCCGCCTTCGATAACCGTTCCCTTGCCGCACCCGGGTCTCGGAACGGCTGGCGCGCCGCCCACCACACCAGGCCGGCCCCCACAAGTGCAGATCCGAGGCTCGCCAACTGTGCGTTCGAAAGCCCCCAGAGCACCTTGGGATTGCGGCGGATAAACTCGACGAGGAAACGTGCGAGGCCGCTCAGCACCAGGTATTCGCCTACAATCGCCCCGGTCCCGTGCTTTCGGCCACCTCTCCACCACAGGTACCACCCAATCAGCAGTCCTACGCCAAGTTCATACAGTGGAGTGGGATGTACACGCACTCCGGGCATCGTCGGCTCAATCCCGTTGGGAAAGCTCATGCCCCAGGGCAGCTTCGTCTCAATCCCATAACAGCCGTCGCCCGATAGAAAGCACCCGATTCTTCCGATGCCATAACCGATTGCTGCAGCGGGCGCCGCAAGGTCCAGCGTGCGCAAACTCCCAATCTTTGCCCACCAGCCCTGAAACACCAGCGCCGAAATCCCGAAAATGAGACCGCCAAACCACGCGAACCCCGCCGTATCCCAGAGCACTCGCCATCCCACGTCGCGAAATTCGCTCGGCGTATCAATCACATGCCACAGTTTCGCGCCCACAATTCCGGCCAAAACGGCAATCGCGACCATCCCCACCGCATCGGCATCGATGCTCGCTCGCTTGAATCCACGGTCCATCACCCATGCCGCCAGAACCGCTGCAAGCCACAACATCAGCCCGAAGGTGGGAATCTCGGGGTGCCAGAAATGAAGGTTGAGATGGAGATACGGAAACATTCTTTCCAGTATAGACGGCCCCTTGGTTCAACCGGTTCTCAACCTGCCGATTGAGCCTCCGACCGATTCACGCCGATTTTTCACAGGTTGAGTTCGGTGCGCCCGAAAACTCGCGCGATACTGTTTCCATGGCCACCATCACCTACCAGGGACTTGAGGTTCTCTATACGCGTCAACAGATTGCCAGCCGCGTTGCAGAAATGGGCGCGCAGATCACCCGCGACCTCAACGAAGAGAAACTGGTGATGGTCGGCGTACTCAAAGGCGCAGCAATCTTTCTCGCCGACCTTGCCCGCTCCGTCCAGGTCGATACCACCTTCGACTTCGTCGCTGTCTCCAGCTACGGCAAGGGCCAGCGTTCCTCCGGCGCCGTCAAGCTCATCAAGGATCTCGATGAACCCATCGAAGGCAAAAACGTCCTGATCGTTGAAGACATCCTCGATACCGGCCTCACCCTCGCCTATCTACGCAAGATATTTCTGCAGCACAAGCCCAAAACGCTGCGCATCGCCACGCTGCTCGACAAGCCCTCGCGCCGCATTGAGAAAATCGACGCCGATTACGTCGGCTTCCCCATACCAAATTTATTCGTCATCGGATATGGAATGGACTATGCCGAGCGCTATCGCAACCTGCCCGACATCTGCCTCATGGCTCCGGACCACCCCGAATAATTGAGATAACCGCGCACTTATTCATTTCGAACTAGGGTCCCGCCGCAGTGCACAACTCTACCGGCTACAAATGAATCAATGCGAAGCGGCAAGAAGTGTCAGGGCATGACTTTAGTCGTGCCGCAAGTGGCGCAAAATGATGATCGGCTTTAGCCGCTGACCGATGTTCTTTCGATGTTCCACCGGTTCTTCACCCAAGCTGTTTAGCCGTGGCCTCGCCCGCAACCATCGAAACTCACCAAGGAACCAAACAACATGACCGACGAGCGCGAAATCCTCCAAGGCGCCTACCGCGATTTCAATGCACGTAACATTGATGCGGTAATCTCGCGCATGCACCCCGAAGTCGAATGGGCGAACGGTATGGAAGGCGGCCACGTCCATGGAAAGGATGAAGTTCGTGCTTACTGGACGCGCCAATTCTCCACGCTCAATCCCCGCGTCGATCCGATCCGCATTGATCTCGGAGAAGACGGCGGCTGGCTGGTCGAAGTACACCAGGTTGTCCACGATACGCGAGGCAACCTGCTGCTCGACACCATCGTCTACCATACGTACCGATTCCGAGACCGACTGATTGCCCGCATGGATATCAGCCAGCCACAAGAACAGGCCACGCCAAACCAATGAGCGGGCCGGCGATTCCTTTCGTCATGCGGGTGTATCGTGTGCCACTGGCTCAACGGAAAGCGAAGGGCTATACTCAACAGCCGGAATCAATGAAGCAAGCCGCCCAGTCATAGAGCGGCGCGGGAAAGAAGGAGCAAGAAAATGCCAGCAATCACTCCCATTCGGGATGAGGATCTTGAATTTGATCACGGAACGTTTGATTCGGCCGCATTCACCAAACAGGCCCTTTCCTCATGGCAATCTCTTGCACAAGTCATTGACCATACCCTGCTGAAACCAGAAGCCACGCGCGACCAGGTGGAGAGTCTCTGCGACGAAGCCATCCGCTACCGCTTTGCCTGCGCCATGGTGAACCCCGTATGGGTCCCCGTCGCCGTCGAGATCCTCTCCGGTACCGGCATCCCCGTCGGCGTCGTCATCGGATTCCCATTCGGCGCTTCGCTCGTCTCCACCCTCCGGCAGGAAGCGGCCGCCCTTGCGCGCCTGGGCGCCAAAGAACTCGACATGGTCATCCCCATCGGCCAGCTCAAGAGCGGCAACCACCACGCCGTGCAGCACACCGTGCATGCCGCCGCCACGATCGCGCATCACAACGGCGCTCTCCTCAAGGTCATCCTTGAAACGGCGATGCTCACCGTCGAAGAAAAACTCCGCGGCGCAGAACTCGCCATCCAGGCAGGTGCCGACTTCATCAAGACCTCCACCGGCTTCGGCGGCGGCGGCGCCACCGCTGCCGACGTGGCTCTCATGCGCGGCGTTGCAGGCGGACGCTGTGGCGTCAAGGCCTCCGGAGGAATCCGCACCCTCGCCGACGTCAAGACCATGCTCGAAGCCGGCGCCAACCGCATCGGCGCCTCCGCCTCCGTCACCATCGTCCGCGAATTAGGCGCCGAATAAATTCTGTCCGTCATCCTGAGCGCAGCAGCTTCGACTCCGTTTCGCGAAACGGCATCACGGGGGTTGCATGACAAGGTGTCATCCTGAGCGCAGCAGCTTGGGGCCCCGTTTCGCGAAAAGCGAAATGGGGTAGGCGGAGCGAAGGACCTGCTTTTGGCGTTAGCCGCACGAAGCAAGCGCTTCCAATGCCTGCTTTATATTCTCGAATCACCTAGTCCCTGGTCCCTATTCCCCAATCCCTGCTCTTGTATCATCGACCTCAGCCCCCTTGCCCTCTACCCCGCCCATCCCGCGCCCGGAGCCCGAGTACGAAGGCGACTACCGCCCCGCCGCTGCGGAAAATCCGCACGCCCACATCGATCCGGAAAATGCCCGCATTGAATCAACCGATCTCCGCTATCTCGCCCAGATCGCCGACACCCTCAACACCACTCTCGATCTCCAAACCCTGCTCAATCGCACCTCCGAGCTCGTCCGCTCCATCATTCCCTACCGCATCTTCTCTATCCTTCTCATCAACGACCGCACCAACGAAATGCGGATGCGTTTTCAGATCGGTCATACGCCTGAAACGCAGCGCATGCGCTTCCCGCTCGGCAAAGGCGTAGTCGGCCAGGTCGCCCTTTCGCGACAGCCCATGCTCATCAACGACGTCACCAAGGTGGAAGGCTACATTCCCGCCAACCCCAACGTCTGCTCCGAACTTGCTGTCCCACTGATCGCCAAGAATCGCCTCATCGGCGTCCTGGATCTTGAGAGCGAGCAGCCTAATTTCTTCAAGCCCGAGCACCTTCATCTGCTCACCCTCACCGCATCGCGCATCGCGCAGGCCATTGAGAACGCGCGCCTCTACACGCGCGTCTCCCGCCAGGCCGAAACCCTCGCCGTCCTCAACGAGATCTCCACCGAGCTCACATCGATCCTCGATCTCGATCCACTGCTCGCCAAGGTCGGCCAGCTTCTCCGCCGCCTCATCGATTACCAGATGTTCACCATCATGCTTCTCGACGAAAAAGGCGAGACGCTCATCACGCGCTACGCCTGGCGCTTTGGCTACGCGCAAGCGCCCATGCGCCGCATCTCCGTCACCAGCGGCCTCGTCGGCGCGGCCGTGCGCGAGTGGCGTCCCATCAACGTCCCCGACGTCCGCAAGGATCAGCGCTATCTCCCCATGAACGCCGAAACACGCTCAGAACTTGTCGTGCCCCTCTTCTACAAGGAGCGCGTCATCGGCGTCCTCGATCTCGAACACACGCGCACCGCCTTCTTCAACGAAGACCACGTGCGCACTCTCACCACCATGGCAGCGCAGGTTGCCATCGCCATTGAAAACGCGCGCCTCTACCAGGCCGTCAAGCGCCAGGAGCAGCAACTCGAGCGCGACATCGCGATGGCCCGCGAAGTCCAGCTTCGCCTGTTGCCCAACACGCCGCCCGTCCACAAGCACGCCGAATTCGCAGTCAGTTTTCTTCCTGCACGCACCATCGGTGGCGACCTCTACGACTTCCTCGAATACACGCCCGACCAGACCGCCATCGTTCTCGGCGACGTCAGCGGCAAAGCCGCTCCCGCTGCGCTCTTCGCCGCACTTGTCAGCGGCATCATGCGCTCCGCGGCGCAGCAAAAGCTCGCGCCCGCCGCAATGCTTGCGCTACTGAACGACGCGCTCCAGGAACGCCGCCTTGATTCGCAATACGTCGTCATGCTCTTTGCTCTCTGGAATGACGAGAACCAGACGCTGCAAGTGGCCAACTCCGGCGCCGTGCAGCCCGTTTTCTGTCGCAGCGGCGAATCAATCACAGTGAAGGCCGAAGGCTTTCCCCTGGGCATGTTCCCCAACGCGACCTATGAGGAATTTAATGTCGCCACGCAACCCGGTGACGCCATCGTCTTCGTCTCCGACGGGATCCTCGATGCTGAAAACGAGAAAGGCGAAATGTACGGCGAACAGCGCCTCGCCACGCTTCTCTGCGGCAGCCGCGATCTCCCCGCCCAGCACATCGCCTCCGCTATCCTTTCTGACGTCACCCAGTTCCAAGGCGCCCAGGACCGCTTCGACGACGAAACCATCATCGTCCTCAGAGTGAGGTAAGCCTCAAGTGAAAGTGTCATCCTGAGCGAAGCGAAGGACCTGCTTTTGATCGCCCCCGGTATCAAGCCTGCGATCCTCCATTAAACTGAAGGAGACCGCACATTCCCGGAGCCCCTTTGTCCACCGCCACCGAAGAACGCATCATCCGCCCCGCGCGCAACATCCTCGGCACACTGCGCCTGCCCGGCGACAAGTCCATCAGCCATCGCTACGCCATGCTCGGCGCATTCGCCGAAGGTACCTCGCGCTTCTCCAACTTCTCCACCGGCGCCGACTGCGCATCCACCCTCGCGTGCATGCAGGCCCTCGGCGCAAAAGTTCGCAACCTCGACGACGGCCGCATCGAAATCGATGGCGTCGGCGGCCGCGTCATTCCCGCCAGTCAACCCCTCGACTGCGGAAACTCCGGCTCCACGATGCGCATGATCTCCGGACTGCTCGCGCCGCAGCAAGGCGCCTTCACGCTCATCGGCGACGCGTCACTTTCCCGCCGCCCCATGGAACGCATTCGCAAACCTCTCGCCGAAATGGGCGCGCACCTCACCCTCACCGAAGGTCACGCTCCCATCACCATCGAAGGCGCGCCGCTTCACGCCATAGACTTCACCACGCCCGTCCCCAGCGCCCAGGTCAAAACCTGCATCTTGCTCGCCGGTCTTCAAACCGCGGGTACGACCGTCGTCCGCGAAGCACTCCGCACCCGCGATCACAGCGAACTCGCACTCCGCGCCTTCGGTGCCACACTCACCCGCTCCATCGACTCCATCAGCATCACCGGCCCGCAAACCCTGCACGCCATTGAAGCCGCCGTCCCCGGCGACATTTCTTCGGCAGCGTTCTTCCTCTGCGCTGCCGCGCTCTTCCCTAATTCCGGCCTTATTCTCGACGGCATCGGCCTCAACCCAACCCGCGCCTCGCTTCTCGACGTCCTCACCACGCTTGGTGCCCGCATCGCCGTCCTTCAAATCGAGGAATCTCACGCCGAACTCGTCGGCACCGTCCAGATCACGACCGATCCCGAAGGCCTCCGCTCCACTGAAATCAGCGGAGCACTCGCTGCGCAGCTTATCGATGAACTTCCCGTCCTCGCCGCCATCGGCCCTTATACCAGCGGCGGCATCCGCATTCGCGATGCGAAGGAACTCCGCGTCAAGGAGTCCGACCGCATCGCCCTCGTCGCGCGCAATCTCCGCGCCATGGGCGCCGAAGTCGAGGAATTCGAAGATGGACTCGACATCCCCGGAGGTCAGCAGCTTCACGGCGCCGTCATCGATTCCGGCGGCGACCATCGCATCGCCATGGCCTTCAGCATCGCCGCTCTCCGCGCCGAAGGTGAAACCCTGATCCAGGGCGCCGAATCCGCCGCCATCAGCTTTCCAGAATTCTTCGACCTGCTCGACCTGGTCGCCGAGCGCTAGCAAATCGGATCTTTCCGGAGGGAATAGAGGATCTCTCGGGAGGGAGCAGTGGCCTTCAGGCCACTGAATCGCGCAAACCGCGACCTGGACTTCAGCCCTGGCGACGTTCTCCAAAAAACAAAAAAGGCCCGGCATTTCGCCGGGCCTTTTTTGCACAAATGACCTACCTATTCGATGGTGGAGTCGGCTGCGCCGGCATCGGCGTCGTCGTAGGCTGCGGAGTCGTACTCGCAGGCTGCACACCCTGGATCGTCGGCGCAGTATTCACTGTTCCCTTCGCCGCATCCTGCAGGTTGATGCCGTAGTGTTGTAGCGTCGTCGCCAGAATCTGGTACAGTCCCGCACGATCCTTGGCAAACGCCGCATTCGCAGCAATCAGGTTGTTGTCCGCAGTTGCGAGATTGCGCTCCTGCAAAAGCACAGTGGCTGTTGTCGAAGCACCAAGATGCAGCTTCTTCTGCTCCGCGTCGAGGCTTTGCTGCGCATAGTCTCGCGCCGCAACCGACGCCTGCACTTCTGCGCGATCGTTGTTCAACGCAAACTGCGCATTCACCACCTGCATGCGAATCTGCGTGTAAAGCTGCGCCAGTCGCAACTCGGCCTGGCGATATTCCATCAGCGACCGCGCCTGCTGTGCTTGCGCAGAGCGGTTGCGAATCGGAATCGTCATGCTGAATCCGACGCCCTTGTCCGGCGCCGAACTGTTGAACAGATTCGTTAGCACCGTCCCGTAACCAGTCGAGGGAAGCGTGCCCGGAGGGTTGGGTTGCCCTGTTTGGAAGTTGGTCCAGTTCGGGCTCTGCGATCCACCCAGCGCGCTCGACCCATAGAAGCCGTAGACATCCAGCGCCGGCAGCAACTGGTTCCGTGCACCCTTCAGCGTAATCTCGTCGTTGCGCAGCGTCAGCGCGGCCTGTTCCAATTCCGGCCGGTTCTTGAATGCATCCTGTACGAGTTGCTCGACCGGCTCGTTTTCTTCCGTAAGCTGGTCGAGAGTGATGCGATCCGTCGGAATCACCGGAGCCGTTGCCAGCGCCGGGTCGTTCAGGTTCCGGGCTATGGCCTGCTTGATGATCTGCTGCTGATAATTCAGCGTGTTCTGCGAATTGATCAACGCCTGCTTGTCGGTGGCAACGGTCGAGTCGGCCTGCACCACATCCAGCGGCGCCATCGTTCCGATCTCAAGTTGCTTATGTGTATCCCCTGAGAGCTTCGTGCTTTGATCCAGCGCGCGCTGCCTCGCCTGCACATCTTCGTACGCGCCCACCAGCCCCCAGTAGATGCTCTCTACCTGGTTCACTGTGTAAAGAATCTGCTCCCGGAACACGGAATCCGAAATGCGCCGGTCGTTCATCGCCTGATACATGAATCGCTTGTTAATCCATATGCCAGCGCCTTGCAGCAAGTGCTGCGTAACCGTCGCCTTGAAAATCGAATTCAGTTCCGGGCTGAACGCGGTAAATGGATTGTCACTGGTGATGCGGTTGTTTGTGATGGCTGCCTGAAGCGCAGTGCCGGTAACAAAACCCTGGTTGTAGCCGAATTCGTACAGGTTCGTATTCGTGGTCAGCGCATTCTTGCCGCCCGAAAATAGCGTATTTGATTGCGGCTGCCGCGCACGTTCAAACTGAACGGTTCCCGTGATGTTCGGATCAAGCAGTTCCGGCGCCGGTCCCGCGCCCGCCGTGGTCAGCGTTAATCCCTGCGATCCCGATCCAGCGCCACCCGATCCGCCCGTCGTTCCACCGGGCCCGCCGCCTGTCGTCAACACCGAAGCCGAACCACCCAGCGTGCCCGTCACCACTCCTGACGGCGCACCCAGCGGCGAAAACCCCGCCCTCGTCCGCAGAATATCCGTATCCGCAATATCCAGGTCGTACCGCGCAATCGCGATGTCGTAGTTGTTCTCAATCGCCAGCGCGATGGCATCCGACAGGCTCAGGTAAATCTTTCCGTCCTTCACCAGGTTGTCGAGCCGCACAGAATTTGCAAAGCTCGCCTTCCCGATCGAGGTCGGACGATACATGTTGATCGGATTTCCCAGAAGCCTGCCGGCAGGCTTCGAAAAATCGCGATTCGTCGGTCGCAGATCCAGCGGCTCCGTCAGAACCGGTGCTGGAGCCGCAGGCAACTGTGACGCCTGCTTCTCCGCCTGCTTCGCTCCGGCTCCGCTCACCCCACCCGTCTGCTCTTGCGCAAATCCAGGCGGAACGCCCGCAGTCAATGTCAGCATCACTGCCGTTAAGGCCCGCAAACGCTGCGTTCCATTCCGCTTTACCTGCCTGCCTGCTGTTTCCTGATCCTCAAACACACGAATACCGAACAATTGCATGTTTCCTCTCCACGAGTCGCTGAGGCATGTGGGGTGCCGTTCTACATGACGTCCAGAGTGCCCATCCGGACGCAAATTTGTGCTCTTGCGCGGCGCTTTCCGTTCCCTTGCTTCACTTGACCGTATGGTCATCAAGCATTACGCGCTCCGCTGGCAGTTCGTTCCCTTGTTTCCAGACCGCCCGCGCGCACATTGATACGAAAACCTGAGTATATCCCACTGGATATCCCTGACTGGATCGCCCCTTTTGGTCAATTATCCTGTTGTTTGCCCTGTTATCTACACTGGTACCCGTGACTGAAGCTTCCCAGGCCGCGTCGCAACAAAGTCGCACGTGGAGATTGACCCTCGCCTACGACGGCACCGACTTCCATGGCTGGCAAATCCAGCCCGGCGAACACACCATCCAGGGCGAATTGCAGTCAGCCCTTGGCCGCATCGTTGGCGAAACTCCCCTGCCCCAGGGTTCGGGCCGCACCGATGCCGGCGTGCACGCGCTAGCCCAGGTCGCCAGCTTTCAGCTTCGCGCACGCATCCCTCCGGCAAATCTCCTCCGTGCCCTCAATCGGACACTCCCTGGTTCCATCCGTATCCTCGAAGCCCAGATCGTCCCCGACACCTTCCACGCGCGCCACTCCGCCGTCGCCAAAACCTACGAGTACCGCGTGCTCCCCATCGAGCCCGCCTGCCATCAGATTTGCCCGCCCTTTCTCGCGCGCTACGTTTACCCGTACTCCTGGCGCCTCGATCTCACGACTCTCAATGCCGTCGCAGCAGCCTTCGTTGGCGAGCACGACTTCCGCAGCTTCGCCGCCACCGATCCCGACCTCGCAACCCGCGCTCAAGACTCAACCGAAGAAATCATGATTCAAACCCAGCCCCAAGGTCCCCAGCGACAGGTCTTAGTCGCTGGGGTGGAAGCCCGCACCGCCATCCGCACCATTTACTCCTCAGCGTGGCACGAACAAACCACCGACGGCTTCTATCTCTTCGTCTATCGCGTCCGAGGCAATGGATTCCTTCACCACATGGTGCGCAATCTCGTCGGCACCATGCTCGATATCGCCCGCGGCTACATGCACCTCGACGACCTTCCCGCAATTCTTGCGGCCCACGATCGCACACTCGCCGGTCCTACTGCACCTGCGCGCGGCCTCTTCCTCCGCTCCGTCGAATACAACGAGGCCGATATGCTTTCTCAAACTCCATGAACTTACGTCACCAAGTCTTCGCCCTCTCTCCTGCTACTCTGAAATCTCATGGCGATCTTCTCGAGCAGCACGGCTTTCACCCGCGTAACGGCTATCGCCGCCCAGCGCGCCGTGCATGCTGCGTTCACGTGGATCCACAACAATCCCAAAACGCTCATCGATCGCCAGGCTGAACTTGTCGCCATTCCCGCGCCACCCTTCGGCGAAGAAGCACGCTCCAAGTGGCTTGCCGCACGCTTCGCCGAAATCGGTCTCGCCAACATCCACATTGACCCCGTTTGCAACGTCATCGGATTCATCCCCGCAGCCGATCTTCCCGCCGACAGCACCGGTCCCGTCGTCGTCCTCTCCGCGCATCTCGACACTGTTTTTCCCGCCGCCACACCACTCAATCCCAGGCTCACCCGCGACAACGGTGCCAATCGCCTCACCGCTCCCGGCGCATGCGACAATGCCGCCGGCGTCATCGGCATGCTCGCCCTTGCGCAAGCCATCCTCCACTCCAAGGTCAAGCTCGCTGTTCCGCTCGTCATCCTTGGAAACGTGGGCGAAGAGGGCGAAGGCGATCTGCGTGGTATCCGCCATTTCTACGATCAGCCCGCCCTGGCCGGCCGCATCGCAGCCCACATCGTGCTCGATGGTGCGGGCGCCGACTCCGCGGTGGCTCAAGCTCTCGGCAGCCTGCGCTTTCAGGTCACCATCAGCGGTCCCGGCGGCCACAGCTTCACTGACTCCGGTACGCCCAACCCCATTGCTGCATTAGCCGCTGCTCTCGCGACGGTGGCGCGCACTCCGATGCCTGAGAAGCCCAGTACGACCCTCAACCTCGGCACCATATCCGGCGGCACCAGCGTCAACTCCATCCCTGAGAGCGCAACTGCGTCCATCGACTTCCGCTCCACCAGCCCCGACGAACTCCTCCGTCTCGAAGTGGCTCTGCACCGCGCCGTTGAGGATGCTGTCGATCAAACCAACGCTGCCACAAAACATCTCGCCCACCGCAGTCGCGGCTCGCTTACCTTTTCTGTCAAAAGAATCGGCGACCGCCCCGCCGCGCAACTCCCCGGCGACTCTCCCATCCTTGAAGTCCTGCGCGCCGTCGATCGCCATCTCGGCATTGCGACCGATCTACGCCTCGGCTCAACGGATGCCAACATTCCCATCTCCCTCGGCATTCCCTCCATCTCCATGGGCGCGGGCGGCGACGGCGGCGGCGCGCACACTCTCTCCGAGTGGTATAGCGACAAGGACCGCGAAACCGGCCTCCGTCGCACTCTCCTCCTGACCGTTGCCATGACCGAATGGGCCGCCGAGCAATAGCATTTCAGTGGGACGTCCGCATCCGTCACAAATACTCACGCCTGTCATCTTGAGCGAAGGTCGCTGCGCGACCGTAGTCGAAAGATCTGCGGTTTGCCTCTAACAAACTGCGCCCGATCAGCGAATGACTGGCGCTGCGATTCTGAATGCTCGAACTTTGCTATGGTTGGCACAGAGCAGTGGAGATGCCTGTGATGATCGATCCTAAGCGCTGCATTCTTGCTTCCGCCCTCGTTGCGGCATTTGTCGTGGCTGGACCCAATGGTTCGTTTGCCCGGGATTGCGCGGTTTCGCCAGGCGTGCCCGCTCAGTCCGTTTCTCAGCAAGATGTATCTCCGAGTTCATCAACAAGACCGCCTTACGAGACCCGGGCGAACCATGACCCCAACGGCACGGGGAAGTTCTACATGGGCCGGGAAATCGCTCAGGTGATGGGGCCTGGTGGCATTGAGTGGCTGGACCGGCGTGAGCGAGAAGAAGAGGAACATCCTGCCCAGGTAATCGACGCGCTGGATCTTCGTCCCGGGGAGGTCGTTGCGGACCTCGGCGCAGGGTCTGGTTATTTCACGTTCCGCATGGCGCCAAAAGTTGCTGGAACTGGCAAGGTGCTGGCTGTCGAGATCCAGGAGGCGATGCTAAATACCCTCCGAACACGTGCGGCCGCTCTTAGAGCGACGAACGTGGAAGTAGTGCAAGGCAGCGAGATCGATCCTCACTTGCCCGTACGCGGCGTGGACCTGGTGCTTGTGGTGGACGTTTATCATGAGCTGGCTTATCCCTTTGAGGTGATGACGAAGGTTCGCGAAGCGCTCAAGCCAGGCGGTCGAGTGGTCTTTGTCGAATATCGGAAGGAAGACCCTGAGGTCCCCATCAAAGAGGTGCACAAAATGTCAGTGGAGCAACTGGAAAAGGAGATGAAGGCGGTTGGGTTGGTGCGCCTGCGCACCGTGGAGACCCTGCCGCTGCAGCACATCGTAATTTTCGAGAAACGCAAGTAGGCTCCCGGTGAAGTTGATGACAATTTCACCATCTTGAAGACACCCCATTTCCTGCAAGTGTTTTCGTCGTGCGCCTTCTCCGTCTTCTGAGTTACATTGGTCGTCAGGGGTCTCCGCCTGCGTGAGCATTTTGCTAAAAGATCTGCGGCGCTCTCTTCGCGCGCTGGCCTCTGCACCCGCCTTCACGGTGGCCGCGATCCTCTCGCTGGCCATCGGAATCGGCGCCAATACCGCCATCTTCAGCATTGTCGATGGCCTGTTGCTTCATCCCCTTCCCTACGCAGATGCTCAAAGGCTGGTCATACTCTGGAACCGCTCTCCCGGCCTGAACATCACGGAAGACTGGTTCTCCACCGCACAATACTTCGACATCAAAAACGGTCATCACGGCTTTGAGCAGGTCGCGATCGCCATCGGCGGCAACTACAACCTCACGGGCTTCGCCGAACCGGAGCGCGTTGGGACGATCCGGGTTTCCTCGAGTCTGCTTCCGATGCTGGGACAGAAAGCAGATCTGGGGCGATTGTTTGTTCCTGATGAAGACCAGCCAGGACGCACAGCCACGGCCATCCTCAGCTACGGGACATGGTCTCGGCGTTTTGGTTCCGATCCCGCTGTTCTTGGCAGGAAGATCATTCTGAACGGCGCGCCATACGAAATCGTCGGCGTCATGCCGCGTTCGTTTTCGTTGCCTCGCGAGGTGATGCCCACGCTCGACGGCGCGGAGCTGGCCGAGATATTGCTGCCGCTTCCTCTTCCTGCCGACGCCCCCACAAATCGCGACCACGAAGACTACAACATACTTGGCAAGCTGAAGCCAGGCGTTTCCGTTCAACAGGCACAGGCCGAAATGGATACCCTCACGGCACGCCTGCGGCACGACTTCCCTGAAGTGTATCCACCCAACGGCGGCCTGACGTTCGGTATCGTGCCGCTCCTCGAGCAAGTTGTAGGCAATGTGCGGCGCACGTTATATCTGTTGCTCGGAGCGGTAGGCTTTGTCCTGCTCATCGCCTGCGTCAACCTGGCGAACCTGCAGCTGTCCCGCGGAATCGCGCGCCAAAAAGAGCTTGCTGTGCGCACCGCGCTGGGTGCAACCCGGGTACGCATCGTTCGCCAGTTGCTGACGGAAAGCGTGTTGCTTGCTTTCGCCGGAGGCGCATCGGGCATCGCGCTGGCATTCGTTGCTTTGCGCTGCGTGCGGCTGCTTGGTCCGCAGAGCGTACCAAGAATGAACGATATCGGCATCGGTCTGGGCGCTCTTGCGTTCACATTCATAGTTTGTATCTTGTCGTCGATTCTGTTTGGACTCGCTCCAGCGCTGCGGGCTTCGCGGCTTGATGTACAAACCGCTCTGCGCGACACCAGTCGCACCTCGGCCGCCGTCAGTGCGATTTGGGGACGAGGGAACTTGCTTCGCCGCTCGCTCGTGATCGGCGAGATTGCGCTTTGCGCGATGCTATTGATTGGCGCCGGCCTGCTCATCCGCAGCTTTGTTCGGGTACGCAATGTAAATCCCGGCTTCGATCCTCACAATGTCCTCACCCTTGAACTCACCATGACGGGCGAGCGATACAAAAATAAGGACGCCGTTCTCGCTGCATATCACGAGCTGTGGCAGCGGCTCGAAAACCTGCCGGGAGTCACCTCGGCAGGTGCCGTCACATCGCTTCCGCTGAGCCAGATGTTTGCCTGGGGTCCGATCACTGTTGAAGGGCGGGTGCCCGTGCCTGGCGAGAAGTTCATCAATGCCGATACCCGCATGGTCAGCGGACACTATTTCCAGGCAATGGAGATACCCGTTCGCGATGGCCGGTTATTTAGCGACGATGATGTTGCCGGCAAACCTCGCGTGGCCATTGTCGACGACAACATGGCCCAACAACTCTGGCCAAATCAGAACCCGATTGGCAAGCGCTTCCACATCGGCGGGATCAGCGAGACAACCTCTCCCTGGATTACGATCGTCGGCGTGGTCGGCCGCGTCAATCAATACACCCTGGACTCGGACTCGCGCATAGCGTTTTACCTTCCTCAAACGCAATACATCACGCGCGCCATGAATGTTGTTATGAGAAGCAGCAGTGACCCTGTTGCTCTCGCTCCCGCGGTAAAGCAGCAGATCCACGAACTCAATCCTGATCTTCCGCTCTACAACGTGAGCACCATGCAGCAGCGCTTCGACAATTCCCTGGCCCGCCGCCGATTCACCATGCTGGTGCTCGCAGCTTTTGCGGCGATTTCGCTGGGACTCGCGGTAGTGGGAATTTATGGGCTCATCGCCTACCTGGTCGGCCAGGGCAACCGCGAAGTGGGCATCCGGCTTGCGCTTGGCGCTTCGCGAGCAAACATCATGTTACTCATCGTTCGCGGCGGCATGACCCTGGCATTCTGGGGAGTCGGTATCGGCATCGGCGGGGCGCTCATCGTCAGCCGCTTTATGCGTTCGTTGCTCTTCGGTGTCGGCGTCACCGACGCCGCGACATTTGTCGCCGTTCCCGCTCTTCTCGTAGGTATCGCATTCTTCGCCAGCTATTTCCCAGCGCGACGCGCTTCCTGCATTGATCCGGGCATATCGTTGCGCTGCGAATAACAGAGCGCTCTACTCTCCGTCCCCGGCCCTCCCCTCTGCTACACTGCGCCCATGCGCACAGTTCTTTCCCTCGTTGCCACGGCTCTCGCCGCCTCAATGTTGTGCTCAGCCCAGACCTCATCAACCTCGCGCGCTACGTCGAAACACCCCGGGTCCGCCGCATCCACCAAAACGAAACCGATCGCCGGCACGCCAGATGTCATCTTTTTCGACGGCATCATCTACACGGGCGTTGGATTTGCTGAAGACAAGCCGCAAACCGTCGAAGCCATCGCCATCGGCGGCGGCAAAGTTCTCGCCATCGGAACCATCGAGCAGATCACGCGACTCGCCGGACCCAAGACGGTCCTCCACGATCTCGACTCCGCCAACAACAGTACCTTCATCTTTCCCGGCTTCAACGATGCCCACACGCACCTCGGCGGCGCCGGCCGCACCAAGCTCAACGTCGACCTCACCGGCGTCAAGTCCCTCGATGAGATGCTCGCGAAAATCAAGCCTGCTGCCGACGCTGCCCCTGCGGGTCACTGGCTCACCGGCGGCAACTGGGACCACACACTGTGGGCCAAAAAAGTTCTGCCGACGCGCCAGGATCTCGACAAAGTCACCGGCGACCATCCCACGTTCCTTGATCGCATCGACGGACACATCGCGATCGCCAACACTGCCGCGCTCGCGGCCGCCGGCATCACCGGTAAAACACATCCCCCGCAAGGCGGAGCCATCGACCTCGACGCCGGTGGCGAACCGACCGGCATCCTACGCGAATCCGCGAAGGGCCTCGTCTACAAAGTCATCCCGCCGCCCTCAGCTGAAGAGCGCCGCAAAGGCGACGAACTCGCCATCACGGACGCACTCAAGCACGGCGTCACCAGCGTGCAGGACTTCAGCGACTGGCAAGACTTCCTGGTCTTCGAACAAATGGAAAAGGAAGGCAAGCTTCACCTCCGCATCAGCGAGTGGCTCCCCTTCAAAGATTCTCTCGACGAATTGAAGGCTCACCGCACGCATCACGACGCCAACGATCCCCTGCTCCACACCGGCATGCTCAAG
Source organism: uncultured Acidobacteriaceae bacterium (assembly GCA_963770365.1). GTDB lineage: Bacteria > Acidobacteriota > Terriglobia > Terriglobales > Acidobacteriaceae > Telmatobacter. The sequence continues at coordinate 506,133 of CAVYPN010000001.1, forward strand.
GGCTTCATGGATGGCTCGCTCGGCTCCCGCACCGCCGCCATGAAAGCTCCCTACGCCGACGACCCCAACAACACCGGCCTTCCGCAATTCACGCAGGATCAGCTCAACAAAATGGCCGTCGAACGCAACGCTGCCGGCTTCCAGCTAGGCTTCCACGCCATCGGCGACAAGGCCACATCGATGGCACTCGATGCCTACTCTCAGACCGGTGTCTCCACCACTGCCCGCAATCGCATCGAGCACGCCCAGGTTGTCGATCCCGCCGATATTCCGCGCTTCAAGAAACTCGGCGTTATCGCCAGCATGCAGCCCAATCACCTGCTCACCGATATGAACTGGGCCGTCGATCGGCTCGGTGATAAACGCGCCGCATATTCCTACGCGTGGAAGGCCTTCCTCACCGCCGGCGTCCCTCTCGCCTTTGGCACCGACTATCCCGTCGAGCCCATCACGCCATTTCGCGGCCTCTACGCAGCCGTCACACGCATGAACGAGGCCGGCACCAAAACCTACTACCCGGAAAACAAGCTCACCCGCGGCCAGGCTCTCTACGCCTACACGCAAGGCTCGGCCTATGCTGAGTTCGCCGAAAAGCACAAAGGTAAACTGCTTCCCGGCTACGACGCCGACTTCATCCTTGTCGATCGTGACCTGTATAAAGTCGGCGCACCTGCGCTTCTTTTTACGCAAGTCCTCCAGACATTCGTCGCCGGCCAGGACGCCCTCGCCACACCGGACCAATAGTCCAATTACAAAATGCCCAGCCGAATTCTCACTCAAAGTTCGCTCACATTGTGAACGCTAGAAATGTCCAAATCGACATGAGACACCGTCGCACTGCCGGCTCGCTCCTCAGTTGGACAACCGCTCTCATCCTCCTCACTGCGTGTGCGACCCTCGCGGCGCAAACAGCCGGTCTCGCTGGCGTCTGGCGCGGAGAATCCATCTGCGTCCAGCAAGGCACCGCATGCAACAACGAACAGGTTGTGTACTACATCGATGCGATACCAAATCATCTCGATCAGGTTCAGATACGCGCCGACAAAATCGTCAACGGCAAGGCAGTCACCATGGGCTCCGGTCCGTGGGCTTTCGACGCTGATCACCAAACGTTGAAGTGGGAAACCCCGCACCAGGTCTGGTTCCTTTCCATCCACGGACCTCGCATGCAAGGCAATTTGACGCTCTCTGACGGAACTCTCGTGCGCAAAATGACGTTGCAAAAGGAATAGCGCACAATAGGCGGCGGCTCCACTTTGGCTATTACGGCTCGCCTGCCATAATCCGGAGAGATGAAACTCCGCGCCTACCTGCTGATGACCTTCGTGGTCGCCGTCTGGGGATCCACCTTCGTCCTTATCAAGGGCGCGCTCTCCGATGCCACGCCCGCGGCCTTCAATCTCATCCGCATGACGCTGGCCTTCGCGCTTCTCGCCGTCGTATATCACCGCTCCTGGCGCACCCTCCGCCGCTCCTACATCGCGGCCGGCGCACTCGTCGGCCTCTGCCTTGCCGCCGGATACCAGTTCCAGACCATCGGCCTCGTCCGCACCACGCCGTCCAAATCCGCATTCATCACCGGGCTTGTTGTCGTTCTCGTCCCGCTCTTCTCCATCGTCCCCGCGCTACGCCCTCCCGGCGCGCGCGCACCCCGCTGGAATGCTTTTCTCGGCGCCGCTCTCGCTTTCCTCGGCATCCTATTCCTCACCTCTCCGGCCAACCTTTCCGCTTCCTCCTCGGCAATGTCGGCGTACCTTCCCGATCTCTCCTCCATGAACCTCGGCGACATCCTCACCTTCGGCTGCGCCATCGCATTCGCTTTCCACTGCATCGCTCTTGGACACGTCTCCCCGCGCATCCCCTTCCAGCCCCTCGCCATCCTGCAAGTTGGCTTCTGCGCTCTATTCATGGCCGCAAGCCTTCCCTTCATCGAGCACCCTCACGTCCACTTCACCACGCGCCTCATCACCGCTCTCGTCATCGCCGCGGCGCTCGCCACGGCTGCGGCATTCTCCATCCAGAGCTGGGCTCAGTCCATCCTGCCCTCCACCCACACCGCGCTCCTGCTCACGCTCGAACCCGTGTTTGCCTGGATCACATCCTTTCTCGTCACGGGCGAACGTCTCGGCCTCCGTCCCGCTTCCGGCGCGCTCCTCATCCTCGCCGGCATCGCCCTCACTGAACTCATCCCGCAGCCGCACGTCCCCACCGCCCACGAAGCCTGACACAACTCCACCCGCGCTCCCTCCACGATTCAACGACGTCCTGCGCGGTAGTTGCTTTCATGAGGCTCTTGACACGTTTTGATTGGCTCGCACCGCCGCGTTGTAGCACAATTGGGAACAAGGCCCCCGCTGAGCAGCACTCCTGAAAGGAAAACGCAGTGCAATCGCCGTGGAGAAATCTCCGTGGACCCGCAAGGCTCCTTGCCCTTTGCGCCACGATCCTGCTCGTCGCCTCAGCGCTCCTCGGCATCGAGGCCGGCATCATGATCATCCTCGGGCCGGCCCGCAACCTCGTCATCAAGCCATTCGTCCTGCTCGGCTACCTTGAAGTCTGCGCGGCATTCTTCTCGATTGTCGGTATCGTCTGCGCCATCGTGGGCTTCATCTTCTACCATCCGTATCTCTATCTCAGCGAGAAGATCATGATGTACCGCGCCCACCACACCGCTGAGGTCAGCGACGAGCACACCTCCTTCGAAGACGTAGAACCGGTCCACATCCACAACCCCGAAGAAGACGGCGCTCCCGACTAACTCCGCGAGGAACTCCCTTGGGCCTCAGACTCTGGTGGCAACAGAAGACGCGCCTCGGGAAAACCAGCCTGGTCCTCGCCGCTCTGCTCTTACTTCAGATCACGCTCGCCCTATCGAGCGAATACACGGTATTCCCCCTTTACAACGCAATCACACACACGCGTATTGAGGACAGCGAACGCGGTCCAGGCCTGCTCTTTGTGCTTCAATTAATGCTGTGCATTCCAACGCTGGCGCTCCTGCTCATCGCGTTTGTCGTTGGTGCAATCCTGTCCTGGCGCCAGAATCGATCCATCCCCAGCATCGCGCCTCCACGCGGCGATCGTGACAATCACACCGGTCTTTAACTGCGTCGTACTGGCAATTCACCTCCCATTCCCGGATCCCAGGTTACGAGCCCATCAGTCCCACATCACGACCCTGTATCATTTCCCCACGCACTTGGGTTGACCCATGAAAAACCTGCTCGCTGAAACTGCCGATCGCGCCGCCCGCTACCTCTCCTCTCTTCCTGAGCGATCCGTCGTTCCCTCTACTGCTTCAGTCGCCGCACTCGAACAGCTTGGCGGACCGTTGCCTGAAACACCTGCGGATCCAGCGCAGATCCTCGCTCTGCTCGACGACATCGGCTCGCCCGCGACCGTCGCCACTGCCGGCCCGCGCTACTTCGGATTCGTCATTGGCGGCACCCTCCCTGCCGCGCTCGCTGCCAACTGGCTCGCCGGCGCCTGGGATCAGAACGGCGCCATGCAGGTCATGTCTCCTGTTGCCGCCCGGCTCGAAGGAATCGTGCTTCAGTGGACCATCGATCTTCTCGACCTTCCCCCAGGCTCCGGAGCCGGCTTCGTCACCGGAACAACGATGGCCAATTTCACGTCACTCGCCGCCGCTCGCACTGCGCTCCTCACGCGCGCGGGATGGAATGTCGAAGAAGATGGCCTGTTCGGCGCGCCACCCATCGATGTTGTGGTCGGCGACGAAGTCCACGTTTCGCTTCTCAAAGCGCTCTCGCTTCTTGGCCTCGGCCGCTCCCGCATCACGCGCGTTCCCGTCGACAGCCAGGGACGCATGCGCTCCGACGCGCTTCCACCACTCAACGACCGCACGCTGCTTTGCATCCAGGCGGGCAACGTCAACACCGGTGCGTTCGATCCCGCCGAGCAGATTTGCGCCCGCGCCCGTGATGCCAATGCCTGGGTCCACGTCGATGGAGCTTTCGGCCTCTGGGCAGCGCTATCCCCGCAATATGCGCCGCTTCTCGCCGGTTTCAATGCTGCCGACTCGTGGGCGATCGACTGCCACAAGTGGCTCAACGTCCCCTACGACTCCGGCCTCGCAGTTGTGCGCGACCCCAAACATCTGCGGGCCGCCATGTCGATCAGCGCCGCATACCTTGCGTCCAGCAGTATGCGCGAACCCTGGCACTACGTGCCCGAATCATCCCGCCGCGCACGCGCGATTGAATTGTGGGCGGCGATGCGCTCCCTCGGTCGCGCAGGATTGCGTGAACTGATCGAACGCAATTGCCGTCAGGCGCGTCTGTTCGCGCAGCTTCTCGCCGACGCCGGATTTTCCATCCTCAACGACGTCGTCCTCAACCAGGTTCTTGTGTCCTTTGGAACTCCCGACCAGACCCGCGCAATTATCGCGGCCATTCAAAGCGACGGCACTTGCTGGTGCGGCGGAACAGAATGGCAAGGCAACACCGCCATGCGCATCAGCGTCTCCAGCTGGGCCACAACGCGACGATGATGTCAAGCGCAGCGCCGCCGCCATCATCAACGTCGCCCGAAAGATTTTGTCGACGCGTGATCATCCGAAAACTCTGAACTCAGAACTCTAAACTCAGAGCTGTTCTCACCGCGCCGCCGCCTCCGGCGAATCCGCCAGCGCATACGCCAGCACCGCCATCACTGCCGCATTCTCGTTCAGATGCTTCTTATCGATCTTGTCGAAGGTATCTGCCGCAGTGTGGTGATAGTTGAAATAGAACCGGCTGTCCTGCACCGGCGCAAAGCTCGGCACACCTTTCTCCGTCATTCCCGCAATGTCTTCGCCCGTCTCCGGCGCACTCTCCAGCGAACCCGCTCCATTCGCATCCAGCACCTGCGCCACCGGCCGTAGCCACCGAGCCAGTTCCGGCTTGCCTGCATAGAAAATTCCCGTGGGATGATCCGCACCCAGATCGCTTTCGATCGCGCCCACATGGTTTCCCATCTCCGCCGCATGCTCCTTCATATATGCGGCCGCGCCCTCTGAGCCTTCTTCTTCGCTCATCCACGCAATCACGCGCACCGTCCGCCGCGGATGAATCCCCAGGTCCTTCATCAGCTGGATCGCCTGCATCGACACCACCACGCCGGCGCCATCGTCAATCGCGCCCGTCCCCAAATCCCACGAGTCAAGATGTCCCGACACCACTACCACCTGTTCCGGATGCTCCGTCCCCTTCCAGTCCGCAATCACGTTGAAGCTATCCGCATTCGGCAGCGTCTGCGGAGTCAGCGTCAGATGCATCGTCACCTGCCCCTGGCTGGCCAGCACCTTCAGCATCTCCGCATCCTCCGCCGTTACCGCCGCCGCCGGAATCTTCGGCGCTCCGGGCGCATACTCAGTCAGGCCTGTATGCGGCAGCCGAAAATCCGCTCCCCCCACGCTCCGCACCAGCACCGCCGCCGCTCCCAGCGTGCCTCCCGCAATTGGCCCCGCCGCGCGATACACTACGCCATTCCCATACGCCTCAAGCCCGTGCCCTGTCGCCGCAAGTTCCTTGTCGAAAGGATGATTGAACAGCAGGATCTTCCCCTTCACGGCCCCGGCGGGCAGCGCATGCAATTGGCTGAAATCGTCCACCACCACCACCTCTGCCGTAATACCTTCAGGCGGAGTTGCCGAACTTCCCCCCAGCGCTGTCAGCACAATTTTCTGCGTCGTTCCGGCCGCCTGCCCGGGCCATGCCGTCAGCTCGGCCGTCTCCACGCCTCGAACCCAGTGCGGCACTGAGGCCTTCTCGAGCTTCACCTCCGCACCCAGCGCCCGCATCTCTTCCGCAACGTAATCCACAGCCTTCTCTGCCTGCGGCGACCCGCTCAACCTCGGCCCGATGTTGTCCGTCAAATGCCGCAATTCGTCATACGCGTAATCGCTCTTCATCGCTGCATCGCGCAGCCGTTCCATCGTGTGGATCTGGTCATCGCTCCATGCGCTCTTCCCGCCCGCCAGCATCTGGTTGATCCGATCCAGGATCGTAGGCTGCGACCCTGCTGCATCTGGTCCCTGCGCACTCTGCACGGCACGCGTCTGCCCCGCGCACACCAATGCCCCGGCCGCCAACGCCGCAGCCGCAATCGTCATGAATCTGCACCACTTTAATGGGGAAGCCATGCCGGATGTTAGCACGGCTCATGCAACACTCTTTTGCCTGGAACCGTCTATATATCAGTGATTGTTTTCGGATCCCATTCCTGTAGATGCCCTTCCCGTCACTTCACGCATCCGATGCTGCAGGCCCCGGTCTGCCGGTCCGTCACACTGTGCGTCAGAGAAACCTTCCGACAGCTATACTTGAGATTGGCGCTTTTTTGAAATTTCCCAGCCCTGTTGGCTGAACCCGTTAAGAGGTCTTCGAACCGAATGAAATCCCTCCTTGCACGTCTGCGCGCGAATCGTCTCGCATCAACGTTCCTGATCCTCGCCACCGTCTCTGCCGCCCTTGTCGGCGGCTCCTTTGCAGCTCACGGAGTGCGCGGGCAGGAAAGAACGAGCGACAGCAGCGATGCCACTCCCCTCAAAGTCGCCAGTTCTTCCACCGAGCCCAATGCGTTCGTAAAGATCGCCAAGGCCGTCGGACCGGCGGTGGTGAACATCAATACCCGCACCCTTCCCAAGGCAGCCGACCTCAAGGGCCGCCACCTGAATCCCCATACCCGCATTCAGCCCAATCCCCAAAACCCCGGCGACGATGACGACAATCAGGATCCAGACGGTGGACAAGGTCAGGGTCAAGGCCAAGGTCAGGGTCAGGGACAAAACAATTTCCAGGACTTCTTCAATCGCTTCTTCGGCGGCCAGATCCCCGACCAGGGCGACGGTGGTGACGACGGGCAGGTCCGCGAATCTCTCGGCTCCGGCTTCATCGTTGATGCCAAGGGATACATCATCACCAACAACCACGTCATCGAAAAAGCCGACCAGATCTACGTCAAGCTCTCCACCGATCCCGATTCACAGGACCTCGGTCGTCCCGCCCGCGTTATCGGCACCGACAAGGCCACCGACCTCGCCGTCATCAAGATCGACACCAGCTCGCCCCTGCCCACCGTCAAAATGGGCAACTCCGATCAGGCCCAGGTCGGCGACTGGGTTGAAGCCATCGGCAGCCCCTTCGCCCTTGCGCAAACCGTCACCGCCGGCATTGTCTCCGCCAAAAACCGCACCATCGAGCCCGGAGTCGCCGGCCAGTTCCAGCATTTCATCCAGACTGACGCCGCAATCAACCCCGGCAACTCCGGCGGCCCGCTGCTCAACATGAACGGCGAAGTCGTCGGCGTCAATACCGCCATCTATACCCAGTCCGCAGGCTACCAGGGCATCGGATTCGCCATGCCCTCCAACACCGTCGTCTCCGTCTACAACGACCTCGTCAGCCCAAGCCACAAGGTCACCCGCGGATCGATCGGCATCTCTTTCCACTCCGGACTCTCCAGCGCCATCAATCGCGTCTACGGCTTCAAGAACGGCGTCCTCGTCCAGCAAGTCCAGCCCGGTGGACCGGCCGACAAGGCCGGCATGAAACCCGGAGACATCATCACCACCATCGATGGCCGTTCCATCAAGGATGGCGACGATCTCGTCAATGACATCGCCAGCCGCCATCCCGGTTCCAGCATCCGCCTCGGCTTCATGCGCGACGGCAAGCAGACCGACGCCACCGTTACCGTTGGCGATCGCGACAAGGTCTTTGCGGATGTCGCCGGGCAGAAGCCACAAACCGCTCCCGACAGCCCCAGCGAAGCAGGCGAAAAGCTCGGACTCGCCGTTCGCCAGATCACCGATCAAACCGCGTCGAAACTGCACATCTCCGGCGTCGTCATCCAGTCTGTCCGCACCGGCTCCTTCGCTGACCTGCAGGGCCTCGAGCCCGGACTGGTCATTGTTCGCATCAACAAACACCCAACCGGCACCAAGGATCAGTTCGATGCCGTCGTCAAGAGCCTGAAGACAGGAGACGACGTGGTCTTTGAAGTCATGGATCCGCGCCATCCGGAGAATGGAATCAACTACATAGGCGGAACGCTGTAGTAGCGCTTCGCGCCGGGGAGAGGGCACCCAGCCTCTCGCTCCTCCCCGGCATCTAAACCTGGAAGGCAGGGTTTGTATCTGGCATGACGTTCAGTGATGCCACGCAGTCCAACCCCAATGAGAGTGGCTTTCACGCCTGCAATGCGATACGCATCACAGACCCAACCCGGCCGCCAAAGGTACACCTGAGCCCATTGGACTTTCGTTTTTTTGCTGAACTTTCGTTTCCTTGTCGCCCGCATTCTTCTGGTGCCAGTCCCTTTTTATTGGCACACTCGATGGACGTTCAAGTAGAATTTGCTCCACGTCCAGGATCCTAACCTCTTGAGGTAACCAGCATGCTTTCATTCCGAGCAAGCCTGGCGTTTTTAGTTTGCGCCGCACTTTGCGCCGCTCCCGCCTTCGCGACCCCGACCCACAAGAAGGCTTCGAGTTCCCACGCCCGGCATTCCGGCAAATCTACAAAGGCCAGCGCCAAATCCCGCCACAAGAAGCTCCATGGCCAGCAAGGCATCGACACCGCCCGTGCCACAGAGATTCAACAGGCTCTTATCCGCGAGCACTACATGACCGGCGAGCCCACCGGACAGTGGGACTCGACGACCATGGCGGCGATGCAGAAATACCAGGCTGACCAGGGCTGGCAAACCAAGCTCATGCCCGACTCGCGCGCGATCAAAAAGCTCGGCCTCGGCCCCGACTACTCCAACGCCATCAACGCCTCTGGCTCCTCATTCAGCAGCCCCAAACCCGCCACCGACATCCCCGCGGCGCAAGCCTCCGGCTTCGCCTCCGCCTCCGGCGTCAACCGCTAACAAATTTCCGTGCAGAGCAAAGGCCGCCTCCAGGCGGCCTTTTTAATTGCCTCCACGCCGGCTGCCGGCACGAACCTCATGATCCCGATCAGTGTCCCGCGTGCCTCATTCCTGCTTGCCTCTGAGCATCATTGTGATCCCTCAACCCCAGCGAACGTCCCGGAGGGACCGCAGGAAAATAGCCCAGGGCAACCGAAGGGCAGCCCTGGGAATACGGGTCATTTGAGATTTCGCAGCCCCGTAGGGGCGGCACGAGCTTCTACCGCATGTCACTCGACGGCTAACTTATCGAGGACCCTCTAAGAGATCACTATGCCCGTCTAAAACCGCATCGAAGGAATACCCTGCAGCAGGAATAAATACCGGTCCCGCGTCGTGTCCGGCCCCGTCGTGATCGGACTATTCAGATGAATCAGCGAATTGTCCGTCGCGTCGTACTTCGGCCAGGCCGGCACGCCCGTTCCATTGGGATCGCCGTTCTTCGCGAAATTCGTCCAGTACGTCATCATCGCCTCGCTCAGCTGCGTATCCTCCGGCCGCACTGTTTCACCCGGACGCGTTGCCAGCGTTCCGAACACATACTCAATGTCGTCGGAGTGGAAAGCAAAAGTTCCCGGATGATACTTGCTCGGTAGCGCTGCCAGCTCGAAGTGATACCGGTACACCGGCGCGTCCCCCGTCTTGCGATGCGCTTCAAGCCACTTCCATGTTCCAAACGCGATGAACTGATCGCTGCCAAAATCAATCGCCGACCGCAGCGCCTGCGCATCCGTGTCGCCCGGATAAAGCTTCACAAACGCATCGGCGCGGTCTGCAAACTGCTTGGTGGCAAGCTCCTTCCACTGTGCCGCCGTCATGCCCCGCATGGCCGCAAAGCTGCCCTCGTCCGCATTCCATCCCGCGAGCAGCGGTACATGCGCCTGCTTTCCCGCCGCGTACGTGTCAGGAACTGGTTCTGTCAGGAACTTGCCATCAATATCCGGCGCAAATCCCGTCGTGCCCTTTGTCTTCGCGGCATCCAGCACCTTGTCCGTCGGCATCGCTCGCAGCTCTGCAAGATTCTTCACGCCTAGCGTCGCCACCCACTTGCCGTCAATGGCAGCCCGCTCCGTCACACTCTGTCCACCAAGATTCAGCGCACTCGGAAATGCCGCACCGCTCTCGCCAATCACCTTCGCGAACAAACCCTGCGCCATTGGCGAAGCCATCAGCGTACTCACGGCAAACGATCCCGCGCTCTCGCCAAAGATCGTCACATTATTCTTGTCGCCGCCGAATTCGCCGATGTTGCCCTTCACCCATTCGAGCGCGGCCACCATGTCCATCAACCCGTAGTTGCCCGCGACGCCGTTGTTCTCCTTCGCCAGCTCATCGGTGACAAGGAACCCGAACACGCCAAGCCGATAGTTGATCGTGACCAGCACCACGCCCTTCAAGGGCAGAAAGTCGCCGTTATGCCGCGGCTCCGAACTCGCGCCGCCCGAGTAGCCGCCGCCATGAATCCAGAACATCACTGGCAGTTTGGCATCCTTCTTCGCGTCGGCCGGTGTGTAGACATTCAGGAACAGGCAATCCTCGCTGGGCGCCGCATCCTGAAACACCATGTCCTCAAATACACGTCCCTGCGCGCAGTGCGCACCGAACTTCGTAGCGTCCCGCTCGCCCTTCCACTTTGCCGGCGGTTGCGGAGCCTTCCAGCGCAGATCGCCCACAGGCGGCGCCGCATACGGCAGCCCCAGAAACGCGCGCACCTTGCCGTCATTGATCGTCTTCCCGGCAACCTTGCCCTGCTCTGTCTTCACCTTCAACGGATCAGCATTCCCATTCGCTGCCAGCCCCATCATCAGCCCCGCGACCGCCAAGGCACACAACGCCTGCGTACGAAAAAACATTGCAAATTCCTCCGCGAGATACCTTATCAGGACGGGCTCAACTCCGCAGTAGTTTCAGAGGGTGCCGGGCATCACATGCTGCAGTGCATGAACGTACCCTGCTTAGGAAAGCACTTCTGTCGCCAGCAGATCCTTCATCTCTTCGCGCCTGCGAATCAACCGATGCTTTCTTCCTTCCACCAGAACTTCTGCCGGCCGAAAGCGCGAATTGTAATTCGAACTCTGCGCCATGCCGTATGCGCCTGCATCGAGCAACGCCACCAGGTCGCCCGCCTCGATCGGCTTCAACATCCGGTCGCGCGCAAAAAAGTCGCCTGTCTCGCACACCGGCCCGACCACGTCCATCGCCCGCGCACGGCCCGCACGCGGCCGCACCGGCACAATCTCGTGATACGCCTGGTAAAGCGCCGGCCGAATCAGATCATTCATCGCCGCATCGGTAATCACAAACGTCTTCTTCCCGTTCTTCTTCACATTCAGCACGCGTGTCACCAGCGCTCCAGCTTGCGCCACGATAAAACGCCCCGGCTCAATCAGCAGCTTGCAATCAAAACCTGCCAGTGCCTTCTCGATCGCCGCCGCATACTCCTTCACCTTCGCCGCAGGGTCCGCTCCATCCGTACCACCGTGATAGTCGATGCCCAGTCCACCGCCCGCATCCACAACCTTCAGCGTGATTCCTTCGCGCTTCAACTGCATCGCCAGCTTGCACACGCGCTCCATTGCCGCTCCAAAAGGATCGGCCGAACGAATTTGCGATCCAATATGCACGCTGATCCCGTGCGGCTCCAGCCACTTGCTCCTGGCCGCCGAGCGATAGATCTCTGCTGCCTTGCGAATGTCTATTCCGAACTTGTGCTCCCGCAGCCCCGTCGAAATGTACGGATGCGTCTCCGCAAATACATCGGGATTCACCCGCAAAGAAAACCGCGCAATCTTCTTCAGCTTCCGGGCACGCGCAACCAGCAACGTGAGCTCCGCTTCACTCTCTACGTTGAACTCGAGAATGCCCACTTCCAGCGCACGGTCGATTTCCGCCACCGTCTTTCCGACACCGGAAAAGACAATGCGCTCCACTGCCTGTGGCGCTGCCTTCATCACGCGTTCCAATTCCCCGCCCGAGACAATGTCGAATCCCGCACCCCGCTCCGCCAGCAGCTTCAAAATCGCCAGCGAAGAATTCGCCTTCACCGCATAGCAAACAAGATGATCGCGTCCCGCAAACGCCCGCTGAAACATCTCCAGCCGCTCCAGAATCTGACGGGCCGAATACACATACAGCGGAGTTTCATACTTCTTCGCCAGCTTTTCCAGCGATACTCCATCGCAATGCAATGCGCTGCCCGCACCGTTGCGCTGAAAAGGACGAAATGAATTTTCCAAATCAGGACTCAAGATAGGCTTCCATCGATAGAACGAGATGATCTGAGCCTATCGCATCTCGATCGGCACTCTCTTGCAATGCGAATGCGGCACACACGCCTCAGAGCTTCTCCACCGACGCGGCATGGTCAGAACTCAAACTGCTGAAGCCACGGCGCAAGCAGCGCCGCGATTTTGCTCGGCTGCTCATATGCCGCAAAGTGCCCGGCGTCCGCCAGCAGGTGGAATTCGCATCCACCTTCCGCCGCCTCAAACGCCCGCATCTCCGCCTCGGAGATTCCCGGATCTTCTCCACCGCAGATCGCCAGGATCGTCGCATCGATCGCGCGGATATCCGGCACAGAATCCGGCCGTGTCGCCAGCCCGGCCTGCATCGCGATCAAGGCTTCAGTGGTCAGTGTCATCCGCGCTCTCAATTCCGGCACGATCTCCGGTCGTCTCTTCCGCGCACTCTCACCGATCAGCGTCTGCGCATTCCCGTCAAACACGCCCGCCGTTCCCTCGCGGCGCACCTTCGCAATCGTCTCTGCCCGTTTGGCCAGGTTGGCTTCTGCGTCCGGCTGCGGCTTCGAGCAGACCAGGGCCAGACCCCGCATCCGCAGCGGCGCCCTTCGCCATAGTTCAAGCATCACGTAACCGCCAACAGAGCAGCCTGCGAATACCGCCTCAGACAAGGCGAGATGATCCATCAGTGCCAGCACATCCGCCGCCAGTTGCCCCATGCTCAGTACAGGGGCATCTGGCACCCGCGCGAAACCGCCGACCGGCAAATCTGCTCCCAGTTCCGAGGCTCCATGGCCACGGAAATCCGGTACGATCGCGTGCACCTCACCCAGCTCCGCGATCATCGGACGCCAGTAATCATGGTCCAGAGGTGTGGGATGGAGAAAGATGACGGGCAAACCCGCGCCCGTTTCCCAATAGTTGAGTTTGGCCCCGTGTGAATCGTACGTCTTGCTCATACGCTTGGAGGATAACCGCCCGACGCGCTCGGCGGATAGCTTCCCGGTGGATAAGCTCCAGGCGGATAGGTCCCCGGCATCGGAATTGGCTCCTCGGGAATCCCGATCCATCCAGCAAGGTATGCAACGCCCACAAGCCCGCTGGTAAACAGAAAACCCACTACCGTCAGAATACGGACCAGCGTCACATCCCACCCGTTGGCCTGCGCCACACCGATGCACACTCCGGCAATCTGCCGTCCCACGATCGGTCGCACAAGCGGCCTGCCTGGCGGAGGAGGAACAGCCGTCACCACATTTCCGCAATTCGAGCAGAATCTTGCACTCGGCGGTAACGAGGCTCCACAACGTTGACAGTAGAATGGCATGACCAACCTCCGGGGAATCGGGCTTTCGATTCCACCATACCACTACGCAAACGCGCCATGGTCAGTTCCGGTCTGCCCCTGCCAGCCCTGTGACCCAACGGGGCTAACCCAGCCTAGTTGCCGTGATATGGCGACTTCAGGCGCTTGCGCGCCGTGTCGGCCCGCGAGGTATTCTGCCCCGCGTCAATGGCTGCCTGGTAGTCCTTTACGGCTGCCTGCCGGTCGCCGAGCACATCATGGCATTCGCCCGCCGCCAGCAGCGTCCGCACCTTCAGCTCAGGACCTACGCCGTTCGAGGCAGCCGCCTGCTCGTAGGCATGTGCCGCATCGGCATAGTGTCTCTGGCCCCGCAGTGCATCGCCCAGCCCAAAATAGGCTAGTTCCAGCTTCGCATCGGCAAAGTACCCAGGCTTTGCGCTGTCGGCCACGATCTCCTCGTAGGCGTGCACTGCCCCCATTCCTTCACCGGCATCCTTGCGCAGGTTCGCCTCTTCCAGGCAGAAAAGATAATCCCGGGGGAACTCCCGTTTCAGGCTGCGCACCACTTCAATGGCATCTTTGTATTTCCCCTCACGCCGGAGAAACAGAGCGATCACCGTTCGCGCTTCGACATTATTGGTCAGACCGCGATGCGCATCATCCCGCAACATCTCCATGCCTTTCGACTTCGACCCGGTAATCCCAACAAAGCCGATCAAGAACTTGAAAGGCAGCGGCAATGCGCCCACAACGTATTGATACACACCCACCACGAGTTTCGCGTCCAGGTAGTCCGGATCGAGTTCGAGAACATGCGCGCAGTCGTCCTTGGCCTTTGAAGCCAACCGAAATGCAGCGCCGAATCCGCGCTCGACCATTGCCACGTAAGTGCATCGCAAACTCCGCACCCACCCCCTCGCGTACAACGCATCCACATCGTTGGGATTCTTGCTCACACGCAAGTCCGCTTCGTGGATTGCTTCATCAGCAAGTGCAAAAATGCGGTCCCGTATCTTCGGATCCTCTTCGGTGGCATGCTTTCCCGTCAGGAATCCATCATTGGCGTAGAACGTCGTATCCAGCAGGTCTTCGCGATAGAGTTCCTGAAACACCACGGCATTCAGCAAGAGAGCAGTTGCTTGAGGATCGCCAGGATGCTCCTCGTGAAAGCGTTCGAAGCGATCAACCGCGGCCCGATAATCCAAAAGGTAAAAGTAGCGGTAGGCCTCGCGCACCTGCGGGTCGAGATTCAGCGGATTGGTGTGAACCTTGTCATCCGCCCGGCTCTCAGAACCCAGACACAGCAACAATGCGAACCAGGAGATCGTCCGCCAAAGCCGCTTCCATCTTTTCGATCCCATGGGTCTCCGTGCATTCCGCAAGACATTGCTCACTGCAGAACCGATACCTTCAAGTCTATCGAAGAGCATGCGGGCATCCCAGGTCTCGCGCTCCGCGATGGCGAGGCCTGTGGGTTGATGCTCGGCTGGTCAGGTGTTATTTCGGTTCAGGCTTAGGCTTTTCCTGCTTCGGCGGAGCCGCCGGGCGTGCCTGATGCTGGGGAGCAGGGTGCGCCGCCGGTGCCGGACGAGATTCATGTTGCGGCGCAGGCCTCGATTCGGTACGCGGTGCAGGTGCCGCGTGCGACTCTGCCCGAGGCGCAGGATGCGATTCGGCTCGCGGAGCAGGTGCCGGGCGCGACTCGGCTCTAGGCGCAGGTCGCGATTCGGTTCGCGGAGCAGGTGCCGCGTGCGATTCCGCCCGAGGCGCAGGTCGCGATTCGGTTCTCGGAGCAGGCGCCGAATGCGATTCCGCCCGAGGCGCAGGATGCGATTCCGCGTGAGTTTCGGGAGCGCGGCGAGATTCGGCACGAGGCGCAGTCGCGGCCCGCGACTCTGGCCTCGATCTTTCTGCAGGAGCTTTGCGAGTTTCAGTCCGTGCCTCAGCCTTTGACGTGGATGCGTGAGATTCTCCGCGAGAAGGCGTCGTTCTCGATTCGGGAGCTGTCCGAGACTCGCTTCGTGCAGATGGATTTCGCGAATCGGTTCGGGAAGCAGTTGTTCGCGCATCCGTTCGGGAAGGGTGTGTTCGCGACTCGGTCCCTCTAGAGGGTGCCGTGCGGCTTTCCGAGGTTGCCCGATTCGACGCGCCGCGAGTCTCAGTGCGCGGCGATGGCTTTTCTGCTGGAGAAGTTCGCGCCGTCACTCCCGGCCGAGTCGTCTCGCGTGCAGGGGTTCGTTCTGGAGTTGCTTTCCCTCCGCCTGTGCGACCTTCATTCGCTGATCTCGCCACCGCCAGCGTGTGCGGATGTCCGCCATTCGCCTTTGCGTAGGACGTTCGATCAGCCCGAGCCGACTGCACATGCTGCAATTGAACTGCGGTCGCCGGCGTGTGACGCCCGCTCATCGCTTCTCGCTCCACCGGGGTCGGTTCGTGGCGGATTCCGTTCGGCCCTCCGCTAAATGCCACGTGCCGGGAGTTCCCAATCGTATTGGTACGAACGATCGTCTCATTTACGTAGGTGTTGCGAATGACGCTCCTGTTCACACGCATCACCGCGGTGTTGTATGCGAAGTTTCCGCCGCGCCACTCGCCGCCCACAAAGCCGACGCCCATGTATCCATGTCCGTAATTAATTCCGCCGTAATACCCGACGCGATCTCCCCAGTAGCCATCATGGAATAGATAATGCCCGCCGTCCCATCCCCACCACGCCGGAGTCCAAAGCGCGCCCTGGTACGGCGCAGGCACCCACTCGCCCGGAACCCAGTAGTAGCCATCATCGCCGTAGGCCCAGTATCCCGGAACCCACATCCAGCCTTCCTCCGGACACACCGGCTGTTCGTATACCGGCAAAACTGGCGGAGCAATGGTGATGCTGATCGATACACCCGCAAACGACGGCACGTGAACAAGCAGAAGCATAAGCACTGGTAGAAACCAGCGCGCACCCCGAAACAAACGCATCTAAAATCCTCCTTGGATTCCCGGCTTCTCGCAAATAAATATGCTTTCTCTATGACAAGCCAGGGTTGGCCGAAAGCGATCTCCGAATCCATGGGCCTTGAGCGCCGGCATGAATCGTCGGCATCGGATTAGTCCGCCCGGCTCAACGCATCTCCAGCCCGTTCGGCATTTCCGTCCAAAGACACGCAGAGAGATTTCGCGCGACCAGACTGGTACGTTGGAGCCGCTTCGGAACAGATCAGTTGTCCGTAGAAAGGAAATCAGCGGACCAGAGCATTGAATATCCAGATAGCGACCAGAAAACAAAGAGTCAGGTTCGCGATCAATATCAATCTGCAGGCGCCCGATTCTCGCTGCAATCAGCTTCACTCCCCTTTGCACTCCTGCGCGCTGGGTTATCTTTAGAAAGCAGCCGCGATGCGGCGAATTGACACGCATGGACGTTCTCAAGCAACTCTACGAGCAGCACTTCCACTCACCGGTCGATCGTGTGATGCCCCTCCAGGGCCAACTGGGCGGTTCGGGCCGCACCATCGTTCGTCTCGTCGGAACGGCCGGCAATGCCATCGGCATCGTCTATCCAGTTCGCGAAGAAAACGTAGCCTTTCTTCAGTTCTCCCGCCACTTCCGCCGGCATGGCCTGCCCGTTCCCGAAATCTACGCAGAGGACCTGGCACGCAACGCCTACATTGAGGAAGACCTTGGGGACATCACGTTGTTTGATTTCCTCAGCACACATCGCAACGGTGATGTCATTGCTCCCCCGGCGCTCGACGTGTATCGAAAGGTTGTTGCTACGCTGCCGCGCTTTCAGGTGGAAGCCGGACGCGATCTGAACTACAAGGTCTGCTACCCGCGCTCCAGCTTCGATCGCCAATCGATTGCCTGGGACCTGAACTACTTCAAGTACTATTTCCTCCGTCTCGCCGACATCCCTTTCAGCGAGCAGGCCCTCGAGAATGACTTCAGCCGCCTTACCAAGCTTCTACTCGCCGCGCCGCACGATTATTTCCTCTATCGCGATTTTCAATCGCGCAACGTAATGCTCCGCGACCAGCAGCCGTATTTTCTGGACTACCAGGGCGGCCGCAAAGGCGCGCTCCAATATGACATCGCTTCCCTTCTCTACGACGGAAAGGCAGACCTGCCTCCCGCATTGCGACAGGAACTTCTCGATCATTACCTCGACAGCTTGTCAAAGTTCGTCCCGCTCGATCGCGGCGCGTTCATGGAGCACTACTACGCCTACGTTTACGTCCGCATCATGCAGGCACTGGGCGCTTACGGCTTTCGTGGCTTCTACGAGCGCAAACCGCATTTTCTGCAGAGCGTTCCCTACGCCCTCAAGAACCTCCGCTGGCTCGCCCACAATGTGAAGCTCCCTGTTGCGCTGCCCGCGCTGATGGACGCGTTTCAGGGCATGCTCTCTTCTCAAAAGCTTCAGCAACTTGCGCCCAGCGCGACTGCGCTTACAATCCGTATCTTCAGCTTTTCATTCCATCACCAGATGCCCACCGATGATTCAGGGAATGGCGGAGGATTCGTTTTTGATGCGCGCAGTCTCCCCAACCCCGGGCGCGAAGAACGCTTCAAGCAACTTACCGGCAAAGATGCTCCTGTCATCGACTACCTCAATCAGGAGGAATCGGTACAACAGTACTTCACGCACGCGCAGACGCTCGTCGATGCGAGCGTATCCGCATATCAGCGTCGTGGTTTTCGAAACCTGATGGTCTCCTTCGGTTGCACCGGAGGACAGCACCGATCGGTGTTTCTTGCTGAACAGCTCGCACGACACCTTCGTTCAACCAGCGGAGTTGAGGTCGTTGTGCGCCACATCGAACTCGAAAAGAATTTTCCGGATAAGGTAACGCCGTGAAGGCAATGGTGCTTGCAGCGGGCCTGGGCACGCGTCTGCGCCCGTTGACCGATGACCGTCCGAAGGCCCTCGTTGAAGTCTCCGGACGAACGCTCCTCGAACTCACGCTGGCGCGGCTTCGCGCCTTCGGCATTCAAGACGTCGTTATCAATACCCATCACTTCTCGGAGATGATCGCCGCCTACCTCCGGAGTCATGAGAACTTCGGGATGCACATCGAGGTATCCCACGAGGACGTTCTTCTCGATACTGGAGGCGGACTCAAAAAGGCTGCATCCTTCTTTCTCGATTCCGACGAGCCATTTCTTGTCCACAACGTTGACGTTCTCAGCACTATCGACTTCAATCAAATGATCCAGTTCCACAAAGAGCACAATGCCCTTGCAACGCTTGCGGTTCAGAACCGCTCGACGTCGCGCTATCTTCTTTTTGACGAGGACGACCAGCTTTGCGGGCGGCGTGCAGGCGTCAATGGCGAACCCGAGCTCGTCCGCCCAGCCAAAGCGACCCAAGCTCTTGCCTTCTGCGGAATTCATGTCCTTTCGCCGCGCATTTTCTCGGCCATGCTGGAAGAAGGGACCTTCTCGATCATCCCTGTCTACCTGCGACTCGCTACGCAAAATGAAGCGGTACTGGGGTACCGCGCGGACCAGTACTACTGGTCCGATTTAGGACGCCCCGAACACATTGCGAGAGCGACGCAAGAAATTGCAGCAGGCGATTATCGGCCCTGATCGGTTTGCGAATTCAATTGATTCCCTGCCAGTTAAGAACCATAGGCCGCTCGCATTCTGGCCGCGGAAACCGTTTTCAGAAAACCCCCGAAAATGCAAAAAGCGCGCTTGGCATACAACGAAATACCTTGGTCAGCCATGAACCATTGTGTCAATCGGCATTACCTCGGTGTCAGATACCTTTGTCGCATTTTGATTGCAAGTTACAGGAAGAGTGTTCAGAATGGCATCACATTCAATTCCCTCTGGAGGATCTATGAATACTCTCTGCACCAATCTGTATCTGAGCGTCCGTAACCTGATTGAACGTGAAGAAGGCCAGGACCTCGTCGAGTATGCCTTGGTTGTGGCTCTGATCGCATTCGGCGCAATCGCAGGCATGCAATTCCTCGCCGGTGGCCTGAACAATGCCTTCTCAGACATCGCCAACGTCCTCACATCAAACATCACGTAGTCCGGGCACCGTTTCTGCGTTCCGCACTCGATGTAGATCGTTTTACGCATTCGCGGGATGGGGTGGGGTGTAAGCGCGAAGTTCGGGACTAGTTCCCGAACTTCGCGCAAAAATTAAAGTTCCCTGACCCGTTCATCTTCTCGTCGTCGACTCAAGTCCTTTCTCAACTTGCGACGCGCCCTTCAACTCCCAAATCTACAAGACAACGTAACGAGCTTTCTCTCGTCGGAATCAGCGTGTCCGCCGTGCGGGTTTGCGTTCGCCGAGCGCTGATTTTGCTGTGTTAGCGTAGGAAGCGGGAGTAACGAAAAGCAAAATGTCAGCAATCTCCACGTTTATCAAGCACCACTATCGTCATTTCAATTCTGCGGCCCTGGTTGATGCTGCAGAGGCCTACAAAGTCCACCTGGCGTTGGGTGGAAAGATGTTCATGACCATCGCGGGAGCCATGAGTACCGCCGAACTGGGGTTGTCGCTGGCGGAGATGATTCGGCAGGACAAGGTGCATGGCATCTGCTGCACGGGCGCCAATCTCGAAGAGGATGTGTTTAACCTCGTCGCGCATGATTTCTACGAGCGCGTTCCGCACTATCGCGATCTGACACCGGCCGACGAGGCACAACTGCTCAGCCGGCATATGAACCGCGTGACCGATACCTGCATTCCTGAGATGGAGGCGATGCGGCGGATTGAGAACGAAGTGCTGAAGGAATGGGTGCGCGCCGACAAAGCGGGCGAGCGCTTCTTTCCCCATCAGTTCATGTACAAGATCCTGCTCTCCGGCGATCTGAAGGCTTCGTACCAGATCGATCCGAAGAATAGCTGGCTGCTGGCGGCGGCTGAAAAGAATCTGCCCATGTTTGTGCCGGGGTGGGAGGATGCGACGCTGGGGAATATGTATGCCGGCCATTGCATCTCGGAGGATGTGAAGAAGGTGCACACGGTGCGCACAGGCATCGAGTACATGATGGAGCTGGCGGAGTGGTACACGGAGACGACGAAAACAGCACCGCTCGGATTCTTTCAGATTGGCGGCGGCATCGCGGGCGATTTTCCGATCTGCGTGGTGCCGATGCTGCATCAGGATCTGCAACGTGAGCACGTGCCGCTCTGGGCCTACTTCTGCCAGATCTCGGACTCGACGACGAGCTACGGGTCGTATTCGGGCGCCGTGCCGAACGAGAAGATTACGTGGGGCAAACTGGGCGAGAAGACTCCGAAGTTCATTGTCGAAAGCGACGCCTCGATCGTGGCGCCACTGATGTTCGCCTACGTACTTGGGTGGTAGAAAAGCAGTCTTCAGTTTTCAGTGGTCAGTTGTCAGTTGAAAGGCCGCCGAGGAATTCTTGGCGTAAAGTATTCTTAGCAAAGAATATCCACGCCAAGACTAGCGCGAGACTCGCGTAGCGACTCTTGATAACTCTTCGGAGGTCGCGCCGATAGAACGAATCAGTGCGAAATCGCTGGTTCTGGCATCGCTAGTTCCTGTTCTGCCAGGGCTGCGAGGTCCTTGAGCAGCTGGCGGTCTTCGGCCGTAAAGGATCTTGGCTTTTTATCGAAGACGCAGAACGTGCCCATTTTGAATCCGTTCACGTTTAAGGAGCAGCCTGCGTAGAAGCGGATCTTCGGATCGCCGACAACTACAGGATTGTCGTGAAATCGCTCGTCCTTGAGCGCATTTTCGACGTAGAGAATTTCGTCGAAGAGGATAGCGTGTGCGCAAAACGAGATGTCGCGCGAGGTCTGGCAAAGGCTGAGTCCCTGGATCGACTTAAACCACTGGCGCTGGTCGTCGATCATGCTGATGGTGGAGTACGGAACGTTGAACACACGCTTGGCGAGCCTCGTGAGCCGGTCGTAGCGCTCTTCGGGCGCGGTATCGAGAATGTTGAGAGCGTAGAGGGCTGCGATTCTGCTGGACTCGTTGGCTGGGATGGCCGGTGTCTGCATGTCGGGGCTCCGGGGAGTTGCGTTGATCCAGACTCAATGGAGCATAACGCAGGCAGGCGGCCAAAGTCGCGCTGAAAATGAGCGCCGTTTGCGGCTCTTTTTGCCTTGAAATGAGCGCAGCCGGGATGTTCGGTTCCTTGCTTGATGAATGCGACCGCGACCTCTAGCGCAAGCTGGCCTCTTCAAAGACCACCTTCACCAGGTCTGTCGACATTCTGTCAAAGGCAGCGGCCAGATCCTTGTCGTTGCCGGAGAAGCGCTGCCGGAACGGCGTCAAATCCACGGCGCCTTTTAACTCATCGAGAGTATGAAACATGGCTGGGCCGCTTTGCCTGAGCTTCACGTTCATTTGATCAACCGCGCTCTTCAGCAGATCTCGAATCAAATAGACATATGCCTTGTCGTGCAGGATCGGGCCGTGCCCTGGAACAATCGTCTCCGCATCCAGTTGGGCCAGGTTCTGCAGAGTTTGAATCCACTCGGTGGGATATCCGTCGTAGATATACGGTATGGGGTGGACAACGAGATCGCCCGCGATCACAATCCTCTCCTTCAGGAGATAGGCGACGGCGTCCCCGGAGGTATTGCCTCGTCCCAGGAACTTGATCTGCACTTCCCGATTGCCGAGATCGACTGTGAAATCGTGATCGAACGTCAGCGTTGCGCTTTGAAACTTAACTTTGTTCAGCTCATCCATGACCGGGGTTCGATGAGCGATTGCGCTCTTAACTTCGTTGGTTTCCTCCGGTGTCAAGGGCTGTCCATCGCGGGTCTTGCCGGTATCCAGCATTTGCTTGAGTGCGGCGACGCCTCTCCCTGCCCTGCTCGCTGAACCCGGACCAAACATGTCCATGTCCTTCTTCGTCTCCGCATGAGCAATGATGGTCAACGAAGGAAAAGCGTCCATGTAGGCGCGGTTGCCCAGGTTGTGATCGTTATGAAAATGCGTGTTGAGAACGAAGGCGACGGGCTTATCTGTCCACTGGCGAATTTGAGCGATGTCTTCCCGCGCGGCAGACGGTAGAAAGCAGGAATCCACCACCAACACTTGCCGTTCGCCGATGATCACTGTCGTATTGCCGCTGGCGAATCCGTCAAGCGCATCCTTATGCTGGATTTCGTATACGCCTTCCGCCAATTTGGTCACGCTTCGATCTGTCTGGCCATCCACCGGTGCGGCCGCCAAAAGTCCTGTCACCATAGCCGCGAGGAAAAACCGAATTGCGATGCGTTGACTCGACTTCGAATTGAGCATGATCAACCGCGCCTTTGGGCGAAGAGCCACTTCACAAGTTCCGGCTCGGTGAAGGCCCATTCCCAGCAGTTATGATCCACGCCTGCGTACTCCGTGTAAAGTGGATGCCCGCCTGCCTTGCGCCGGGCCGCGATGCGCGCACGCGACAGGGATACTGGAACGGTCTTGTCGGCGTCCCCATGGAATGCCCAGAGGGGCGTGTCGATGGACTCCGTGCCATCCTCGCTCGAGTTGCTTCCGCAGCAGGGTACGGCAGCAGCAAAGAAGCGAGGCCGGCCGGCAATTACATTCCATACGCCCGCCCCGCCCATGGATTGCCCGGCGACATAAATCCGCCGCTTATCGACAGGAAACTCGCGGCACAGACTGTCGACAATCTCGAGCGCCAGGCGTGATCCGTCGCCGAGGCCCGCCACCACTTTGGGCCCGCCGCTGTTCTGCTGCGTGAAATCGTATTTGGCCCATCCACGATCGGTCTGCGGAGCAACCACGATGCAGGGAAACTGGCGTTGATTCTCGGGAAGCAGCCACACGCGCGTGCCGAAAATGTTGCCCAGTCCAATCTGTTTCAGGTTGTCGTCGCCCAGGCCTCCGCTGCCGCTGAGATATAGAACCAGCGGCAGCTTGCCGCTTGCAGCCGGACGAAAGAGCCGGAACGGCATCGTCCAATCGCTCTTGTGGGTGCGCGCCTCGAACTTGTCCTGCAGCCCCTCTGAGCGTTTCGTGAACTCGTCGATCAGCGCCGTCCTCTCCGCGGAGTTCGGCGTTCCGGGCGCGAGTGCGGGTGCCGCATCGCTGTGTGCCGCGCGCAGCCCGATCGAAAAGCCGCGCGATGCAAATGCCGCAGCCAGGCCTGCGCCGCACATGCGCAGTGCTTGCCGTCGCGTTGATTTCAGAACGGTCAAAGAGAGTCTCCGATTACCAAAGAACGAAATAATCCTATCGCGCACCGTTGGTTGCGAGGCCGGCTTTGTTATGAGCAGTGCAGTTTCGGGGACGAGGCTTTTGCCGGCCCAACCACCAATGGCGCCAAGCGGAAGGCCACAGCGGCCTCGACAGTTGGAGGCACGATCCAATCAAAGGTTCGCACTCTTACATGAAGTTGTTGCCAATGCATTACTGGTTGATTTCCTGGCAGCTTTTGTTGCGGGCTGTGGGGATGGTGAGAAACGTTATGCTCTGCGGGTCGAGGCTGATGGTTCCGGCACTGACTGGTTGCCCGGTGATTGGCGGGAGAGAGCCATCGGGTGCTGTCTGCAGAGTGACGCCGTTCAGAGAGACAGTGGTGCTGTCGGGCGCATCGGCGGTGAGGGTGTAGCGTTCAGCGGCGGCAGGAAGCACGAGCGAGCGTTTCTCATTTGTGCTGGTGTTGAGCACAAGCAGCGTGACACCATCTTTCAACGCTTTCGCGCAGTGTGCGTAGATCCTGACATCCGGGTCGGAGGACACGCCGGGATCGAGCACGGTTGTGCCCATGGCCCGCTTCCAGAGAACTGCCGCCCAAAAGTCGGGCTTGGGCTGGAAGGTGTCGTTGGTGAGGAGGCTGTAATCGCTGGCCGCGAGCGTGTTGTGCATGACGACCCTGACGCCCTTTTGCGCGAGGGTGCCGAGCTGGTTGAGGAAGCGGAATGTGTCGACGAACTGCCCGGCGAAGGGATCGCCACCGCAGGCGGCTTCGGCAGTTTCGTTGAGCCACATTGGCTTTCCGGGAGCATAACGATCGCGGAGCGCTGCGTAGAAGGCCTCTACGGTATCGGTGCGATCGAGCCAGTCAGCGGAGAGGGCCTGATCGATTGTCACCTTGCCGCCGCAGCGTCGTGAAACGGCGCCGTAGAAGTGGTAGGAGAATGCATCGAAGATAGGGCCGGTGGCTTTGAGCAGGTCCTCCGATGGGAGCAACGTCATCTTCATCATTCCTGGCGGCGCGAGGGATATGCCTTCTCCGACACCGCCGGGGCCGAGGAATATCGTCTTTGGCGATTGTTTCCGCAGGAATGTCTCGAAGACTTTTGCGTCGCGGGCGAATGCGGCTGCGTCGTAGTCCCTGGGAGCGCCGCCCGGATTTGGAAAGGTCGGCTCATTCATGAACTCGGATGCGGCGATGCTGCCACCGGCGCGCTTTGTGAAGTCGAAGAAGGCTTTCGCCTGATCGGGAGTCCAAACGCCGTGTTGATTTCTGGTTCCATCGCTGATGGCGACAGAGGTGACGATTTGCGCGTTGGCCGCGCGAGAGAAATCGATCACGCTCTTCCACTCGGCGCGCGTGAGAACCGTCTTGAAGCCTGTGGGCGCCTGGGCCGGCGCGGGACTGTCGTTGTCCTGGAACCAGGTACTGTTTGCCCATGTCCCGCTGACCCTGACGTAGGACGGACCAAGAGCCGCAGCCAGTTTGCGAAGACGGGGATTGCCGAGATCGATGGGCGAACGATATTGGAACATGTTTGGGTCGATCCCTACGGCCTGATTCGGATTGGGGGGCGCGGCGGACTTTTCGGAGTTGGCTGCTGGAGGGGCGTTATAGGGCTTCCAGAAGCGGCCGCCAGTCACTTCGACCATTTCGATGTTGTAGGAGAGGTAGCGCGGGTCGACGGTGCCAAGCTTTGGCATTGTGGAGGGATCGATTTTGACGGGAGGTTTTTCCTGCGCGAAGACGGTTGCCGCCAATGCGATTGCCGCGGAAAACAGAAGAAAACGGCGAAGTCCTGTGCCGTGCAAATTGAGCCTCATGTTCGATCCTCGTCTTTGACCCGGGCGCTGTGATTCGCGGGTCGGCCTCATCTCAACTTCCCGGTTTGAGAATCGTACATGGTGGAGGCTGGGGTTTGTTTCTGTCTTCGCAATCCAGAGAATCATGCTTCGAGTGTTCATTTTCGGGCGCGGGTTTCGAAAGCGGACGTATCCAATGGAACCGGCAATCCGTTGTCGGCGTAGCATCAGGTGGGTTAGGCGCCGATTTTCTGGTTGGAGAATTGCTTTCTCTTTTGTTGGATCCGCCAGATTTTGGTGCGACGGTCGTCGATTCATGTAGCTGTTCCCCATCCCCAAGGTTCCCCGGAGGCAAGGCAATGGGCATTCTCATGCAGGATTTGCGATTTGCGGTTCGACAGATGGCGAAAAAGCCGGGCTTCGCGGCAGTGGTCGTTCTGACCATGGCGCTGGGAATCGGAGCCAACGCTGCAATCTTCAGCGTGCTCGATGCCGTGCTGCTGAGGCCGCTGCCCTACACCAGTCCAGATCGCCTCATCAAGGTCTGGACGCGCTTTACCGGAATCGGCGCGCCCAATGATCAGAACTGGGTCTCAGCTCCGGAGTTTCGGGACTTTCAGCAGTTGAATAGCAGTTTCAGCGACCTGGCGGCCATCGGGTCGGGCTCATTCAATCTTGGTGTCAAAGGCAGCCCGCAGCGCGTGGTGGGAGCTTCGGTTTCGCCCAACCTCTTCCCAATGCTGGGAGCACAGACGTTGCTGGGTCGCACGTTTTTGCCGGAGGAGGCACAACCGGGGCGCGATCACGAGGTGGTGCTCAGTTACGGTCTATGGCGGCGCGTGTTTGCCGGGAATCACAACGTGATTGGAAGCACGATCGACATCGACGGAGTTCCGATGTCGGTGGTTGGTGTGATGCCGGAGGGATTCGCCTATCCGGACGAGGCTGAGATCTGGGGACCGCTCGCCTTCTCGCCTGACGATTTGAGCGAGAACAGCCGCGGGAACCACGGCTTTGAAGTGCTGGGCCGCATGAAGCCGGGGCTGTCGCTGGCGCAGGTGCAGTCGGATATGGACCGCGTGGGACGGACGATCATTGAACAGCACGGGGCTTATCCTTATCAGAAATTCAACTTCGGCATCATCCTGCATCCGCTGCTGGAAGAGACTGTGGGCGATGTGAAGCCTTCGCTGATCGTGCTGATGGCGGCTGTGGGCCTGGTGCTGCTGATCGCATGCGCGAATATCGCCAATCTGCTGCTGGTGCGGTCGACGGAGCGGCAGCAGGAGATGGAAACCCGCATGGCGCTGGGAGCGAGCGGCGCTCGCCTGGTGCGGCAACTGCTGACGGAGAGTGTGGTGCTGGCATTCGTCGGCGGCGCTGTGGGGGTGGCGATCACTCCGTGGATACTGCATGAACTGGTTCGAATTGCGTCGAAATCGTTGCCGCGCGCCATTCATACATCGATTGACGGCAGGGCGCTGCTCCTGACTGCGGCCGTCTCGCTCGCTACCGGGATTCTGTTTGGCCTGGCGCCCGCACTTCAGGCGGGACGCAAGCGCGAATTCGAAGGACTGAAGGGCGGAAAAAGTACGGAGGGCAAGCGGCCGAAGCGGCTACGGAGCGTGCTGGTGATTTGCGAAACGGCATTATCGCTCCTTCTGATCGCCGCAGCAGGGTTGCTGATACGAAGCTTTGCCGAGATTCTGAAGGTGGATCCCGGATTCCGTCCGGATGGAGTGCTGACGATGCGGGTCGCGCTGCCGGATGCTGTCTACAGCAAACCGGAGCAGGTGCGTGGATTCTATTCGGAATTGGTGGATCGTGTGCAGAGGTTGCCGGGCGTGCAGGCGACGGGTGCGGTTTCCGCGTTGCCGCTGAGTGGCCAGGGAGGCTCGGGCACGACAACGATCGATACTCAATCGGTTCCCCTGGAAAAAACGACACCGGAAGCCGATCAGCGCGTGGTCACTCCGGACTACTTCAAGGCGATGGGGATTTCTGTCATCCGTGGCCGTGCATTCGAGGCTCGCGATTCTGATACGGCCGCTCCCGTTGCTATCGTGGACGAGAGTCTGGCACAAACGTATTGGCCCAATCAGGACCCTGTCGGAAAGCGACTCCACACGGGCGGCCGTCGAACCAACGTCCCGTGGGCAACAGTGGTCGGGGTGGTAAGGCATGTGCGCAACAGGACGCTCGAAGCGCGTTCGCGCGTGGAGGTTTATTGGCCGGAGAATCAGCGGCCAAACGGCGCGATGGCGCTGGCGGTACTGACATCGGGGAATCCCATGAACCTGGTGCCGACAATTCAGAGAGAAGTGGCGGCGATCGACCCGGACCTGCCCGTCTACAAGGTGAGTTCCATGACCGAGGTGATGGGCGATTCACTTGAGCGGCGGCGGCTGGCTCTGATCCTGCTGGCGGGATTTGCAGGGCTGGCGCTGCTGCTGGCTGCGGTCGGGATTTATGGTGTGACTTCGTACGGTGTCGCGCAGCGACACAAGGAGATTGGCTTGCGCATGGCGCTTGGCGCGGACCGCGGCCACGTGCTGGGCATGCTGATCCGGAGCGGCATGACCACCATCGCCATTGGGTTGGGACTCGGCCTGGGGATGGCGCTCTTTCTCACACGACTGATGAGCGGACTGCTGTTTTCCGTGCGGCCTTGGGATCCAGTGGCGCTGAGTGGGGCGGCAGCTCTCTTGATGATCGCGGCGCTGCTGGCGATCTTCATTCCGGCGCGGCGGGCGACGAGGGTCAATCCGATGGTGGCCCTGCGGTACGAGTGAGGCTGGCATCTCGGCCGGGACAACGAGACCCGATGTTTTTCCGCAAGCCGTGAAGTTGTCCCCGTTCAAGGGATAGATCGGTGTCGCGCCAGGCTTGTGGCTTCCTGCCCATGCCAAGCGGAGCGCGTGATGTCGAGGAGGGTTTCTTGAGAAAGATTTCGAAGCTCTGCTGCGTGTTTCTGTTTCTCGTTTCGATTGCAGGAACAGTGCCAACGCGAGCGCAACACGAAGGCCAGCGCACGAACTACCGTCATGCCTATTACCTGTTTCTTGCCGAAACGCCGCACGGCTGCGAAGAATGTTACGTTCCTCTCCTCGTCACGACGGAGACATTGGAACAAGCAGCGAAGGGTACAGAAAAGGAAACCTGCATCCTCATCACCACCTACGAACGGGACTCGATCTGGCATAACGACGGAATGGTGTTGGTTGCGCCACGCGACATTGAGGGAGCGGCGCGCATCGTACAGGTTCGCGGCAGGAAGTTTCGATACCAGGAGATCAGTTCGGCAGAAGTTCTCAGACTCTTCGAGAATCCAATGGGGACGATCCCGATATCGCGACCGATGTTGCCGAAAGCCGAGTTGCCGGGACCGGCGCTGAGAGATTTGATTTCAGATTTTCGAAGCCTGAAGTGAGCCGGGCCAGATTGCTGTTTGCCCATAGTCCTTTGATTGCCCAAAAGCCCGGGAGATCGCAAGCGCCAGGATCTGCAGAAATTTCAATGAAAATCTGCGCCTGCTGGCTCCCATTGAAGCGGAGGTTGCCAGTGCGATTGCGGATTTGGAGAGCCTTTTGAATTTTGGACGGGTTCTAGAAACAACTGCAGGTCCCTCGGCTGCGCTCGGGATGACAACGATGGAGGGGCTGGCTGTAGGACGACGACTGGCGATGCATTTTGGGAAGCGTGGCTAGACGCGAGTGCAGTCTTCGACGGGGATGGGGACTTGTTCGACGATTTCGAGGCCGAAGCCTTCGAGAGCAGGGATGTGCATCGGTGTGTTGGAGAGGAGGCGGATGCGCTGGATGCCGAGATCGGAGAGGATCTGGCCTCCAAGGCCGATGGCGCGGAGGATGCGGCCGGTGCGGGCCTGCGAGCCCTCGCGGGTGCGAAGCTGCTGATGCAAGACGAGGTTGTTGGCGGTCGCAGCCGAAGTGTCAGAAACAGCGGTGCCGGCTCGATTAAAGGGTGATGAGATGGCAGGGATCTTGTCGATCTCGAATCCACGAGATGTGTTGTGTAGATAGAGGATGGCGCCACAGCCTTCCTCGGCGATCATCCGCATGGAGTTGTCGAGAACCTCGCGGCAGTGGCAGTCGGCGGCAAAGATGTCGCCGGCTGTACAGCGCGTGTGCACGCGAACGAGAACGGCGTGGGAGCATGGAGGACGGCTGGTGCGCGCGTCGCCGGGGACGTTGGCCGGGCCTTCATGGCAGGCAGGGCAACTGGGGCATAGATCGCCGCGCACGAGAGCAATATGGCTTTCGCCGCCGGTTGACCTCGCTCTCGTAGGCAATCATTCGGAATTCGCCGTATTTTGTCTGGATGCGGGTCTCGCCGGCGCGGACAATATAGCGCTCGTGGCGCAGGCGGTAGCGGATAAGTTCGGCAACGGTGAGGATGCGGAGGTTGTGCTCGGCGCAGAATGTGATGAGGTCGGGGACGCGTGCCATTTCACCGTCGTCGCGCATGATTTCGCAGATGACGCCCGCGGGTTGGAGGCCGGCGAGACGGGCGAGGTCGACGGAGGCTTCGGTCTGGCCGGCGCGCACGAGGACTCCGCCCTGGCGGGCGCGGAGAGGAAAGATGTGGCCGGGGCGGACGAGATCGCTGGAGATGGCGCCCGGAGCGATGGCGGTGCGGATGGTGTGGGCGCGGTCGGCGGCGGAGATGCCGGTGGTGACGCCTTCGCGGGCTTCGATGGTCTCAGTGAAGGCTGTACCGAAGCGCGAGGAGTTCTGCTGGGTCATGGGAAACAGGCGCAGGTGGTCGGCGCGCTCCTCGGTGAGGGTGAGGCATATGAGGCCGCGGCCGTAGCGGGCCATGAAGTTGATGGCCTCGGGCGTGACGTGTTCCGCAGCGAGGGTCAGGTCGCCTTCGTTTTCGCGGTCCTCGTCGTCGACCACGACGACCATGCGGCCGGCGCGAATGTCGGCAATGGCGCCCGGGACGTCGGTGAAGGGAGCTTCGAAGGTGCGTGCGCTTTCAGGCATTGGGAACAGCTATCATTCTCGCCGATTGGGAGGCTATCAGCAAAGAACGTTACTTAAGGGCAACAAAAACGCCACCCGAAGGCGGCGTTTTTGTTGACAGCCAGAGAGGCTGAATACTACAAAGTAGACTCAATCTCAAAGCCCCAGGCTTCAAGGAGCGCCTCAGGAATGTACTTGGAATTTTTGTTCCGACGGGCCCACTCGCGAAGACGGGTAGACCGGATGTACTGATCCGGGGTGAGCTTGAACTCCTTGACGATCTGTTCAAAGGAGGTCACGGTGGGGACAACAGGGCCGATGGGCTCTGGTTTGCCCCAATTCGGATTTCCTCTACGTTTTGCCATTTGGTTTTGTTTTCCTTAGAAAGGAGTGGAGTTTGGTTCCTAAATGCCTCGGGCGATGGGCTGGGGGTCCTTACGGCCTAAGGCGACTCGATATGTTCTATTTTAGGGATATTTTGTTCAAAAATCAATAGCAAAGCTGATCATTTTAAGCGTTTTCTCCTCGCAAAGTGTTCAAAAACAGGTCAATACAGATCACTCACACATAAAGACTTACAGGCCGGAGCGCGGATGGCGGCGCGGAGGCCGATCCCGATGTGATATGCCACAACGACACTGGGCGCCTTTTGATGGCACCTTAACGTTATGAACAAACGTCAATGGGTGCTCACCACAGCGCTTCTGCTGCTGGTGGCCGGAGCACTGCCTTGTGGCGCGGTGGAGCTGCGGGTAAGCCGGGAAGCCCTGGAAAGAACGTTGAAACAACAGCTCTTTAGCGGGCCTGGCGGGCGGTTCTATCTGAAGGGGTCGGAGCGGACGGCGTGCTGGGTATATGCGGACGATGCAAAGGTGAGCTTTGTCCAGGACCGGATCGTGGTGAAAGTGAAGACGCGGGCGCGCATGGGTAAGTCGATGGGCGGCGCCTGCATTGGCTTCTCTCTTGCGCCGACTGCCGAGGTATCGGTAGCACCATACGGGGAGGGTGAATCCATCGGGTTCCGCGACGCGCAACTGATCAAAGTGAGCGACCAGAGGGAGCTGAATTTTCTGCTCAGTCCATTTCTGAGCCGGCAGGTGCCATCGAGCATGAAGGTGGATGCGGCAGATCTCTTGCGCAAGGCATTGGAGGGGTCGACGGCGTCGTCCGGATACAAGGTGACGCTGGAGAAGCTGAAGGTGCACTCGATGGAGATTGTGGGCGACACGCTGGTGGTGGATGTAGATGGGAATATCAGCGTGAAGTAAGGTTCGTTCAAAGCGCGGCCAAACCCGCGAACGCCGCGATTCAAGTCGAATTCTCATCGCCGGATGTTACCGTAATTTTCTATGAGTTCACCTACAGCGGCGGTACTGGGCGAGATCGGGCTGCCGGCGCCGATTCGCGAACTGGCGGCGAAGACCTGGGATGTGATTGTCGTCGGTGCCGGCCATAACGGCCTGGCCTGCGCAGCGTACCTGGCGAAGGCGGGAAAGCGCGTGCTGGTGATTGAGAGCCGCGCGCGCGTGGGCGGGGCTTGCACCATTGAAGAGCCGTTCCCCGGCGTGCGCATGTCGCCGTGTGCGTACCTGGCAGGACTGCTGCATCCGCTGGTGGTGGAGGAGCTGGAACTGCCGAGGCGGGGATTTGAGTGGACGCCGGCGGTGAACGGCCTGTTTGTTCCCTTCCTCGACGGGTCGAGCATTCAGCTTTGGGATGACGATGCGCGCTGCGAAGCGGAGGTGCGGAGGCTCGCTCCCAACGATGTGAATGGCTTCAACGCGATGTGCGACGTGATCAAGCGGCTGCGGGATGCGCTGAGGCCTGCCGGCGAAGACGATTTGTGGATTGGCGAGGCTCCGACGAAGGAACAGATCGAGTTGCTGCTCGGCGATGACGTTGAGGCGCGGGCGGTGCTGTTCGAGTGGTCGATGGCGGAGTATGTGGAGCACTACCTTCGCGACGAGCGGCTGCAGGTGGCCTATCTGGGCCAGGGCGTGATCGGGACGAATGCGAGCCCGTTCGATGCGGGGACGGCGTCGATCCGGTTTCATCATTCATCGGGACGGCTGGGCGGCATGCCGGGGATGTGGGGCTATGTGAAGGGCGGCATGGGGATGGTGTCGTTCTACTTTTGCGATGCGGCGCGCGAGGCTGGAGCGACGGTGGTGTCGGGTGTGCCGGTGGCAGAGATTCTGCCGGGCGAAGGCGTGGTGCTGGAGGGCGGCGAGCGGATTGCGGCGCGGGTGGTGGTGTCGAATGCTGATCCGCGGCGGACGCTTGGGCTGCTGGGCTCGGCGGCAGACGCGACCTGGCGCAAGCGCGTAGAGGAGGTGCCGATCGAAGGGTGCACGGTGAAGTTGAATGTGCACCTGCAAGAGCTGCCGAACTTCAAGGCGCGGCCGGGAACAAACGAAGCGCATCACTACGGCCAGATCAATGCTCCACTGACGAAGGCAGAGTGGAAGGCCGGATACGCAGCGGCAAAGCGTGGAGAGTTACCGGAGCACTTGTGGTGCGAACTTTACTTCCAGAGCGTTCACGATGCGACGGTGGCCCCGCGTGGCACTCACACCATGAGCGTGTTCGCGCAGTATGTGCCCTACACCCTTGCGCGCGGAAGCTGGGACGAGCGTCGCGACGAAGTACGACGGCTCGCAATGAAGTCGCTGGCGCGGTTCTGCACCAATATCGGCGATGGCGGGATTAATTCAGCGGTGATCGATGCGCAGGTGCTGGGGCCGCCGGATATCGAGCAGAAGGTGGGGCTGACAGGCGGACATATTTTTCAAGGCGAGTGCCTGCCGCAGTACATGTGGGCGAACCGGCTGAGCGCGCGGACGCCGATGAAAGGGATGTACCTGTGCGGGGCGTGCACGCATCCGGGCGGAAGCGTGATCGGGATCAATGGGCGGAATGCGGCGATGGCGGTGCTAAGAGATCTGGCGTAGGGCCAAGTGTCAGTGAGAGCAAAAGAGAGCGCGGCCAGGCAGGTAGCCCTGGCCGCGCTCTTGTGTTCAAGTACTATTTCTGGTCGACGTGTGCCTGGATGTTCCCGTCGGTAACGAACGCTACCGGGACATTCAGCACTACATTCGTTGGGTTCGCTGTCTCGTAGACGACGAATCCTGCCATGTCGACGCCGTGGCCTGGCTCTCCATTATCCTGCAGTTCGAACACGACGGTGTAGCCGTCCACGCCGTCATATCGGCCCGTGCCCATGGCCACGATCGTGTTGACCGGTGCCTTGGGAGGATTGGGAGGTCCAACCAGAGTGCAGACTGCTTCTGTGAAGGCGAGCATGTGGAAATGGTTGCCGCCCCAGTTGATCTCGAGGTTGTTCGAAGGAGTATGCAGGTCGCAGTCAACTTCGAAGCCCTTGGTTATGGTTACGACGTTACCCGCTGCATCCGTGCCAGCTGCAACCTGCTTGCCACCTCCAGTGAAGCGACCGATTCCCGGAGGCGGAGGAGGATTGGTGCAGTTTGTGGGAAAGGTGAGAGACACGACGTTTGTCGGGTCGTCGCCGGCCGGATCAAAACCGTCACCCCAAAGGGAAGTCGTGTTCGCCGATACATCGACGGTGGGAGTAGCCGCCGGATCAGGCCAGGGCAGCGTCTTGCTGAACTGGTTGGGCGGCGTTTGAGTGAGGAGGAACGGCTCTGTATCCACAGTGCCACCGTTGAATGTGACATTGACCGCAGGGTTTGAACCCGCAGTGTCACTCTGGTCGTACGATGTGATTGTGTAGTTGATGAATGCAGCGCCGTTACTGCAGCTCGCGTTTGCGGCAACGATAATGTGATGCGCATAGGCGACGCCTTGGAAAGCAACTGTCGCTGCTCCTACCGCGAGCAGCGATACCGCACGTCTGAGAAACGAATTGTGATTGAAATGCGACTTGAGTTCCATGTTTTTTTAACCTTTCTTTCCTCAATGCGCCTTGCCCGGGGGATTAGGTTGTTCGCTGCCTGCGCGGCATTTCGAACCGATCAGCGAACATGACAAACCCAGAACAATCTGGGAAATGAGGACATTGATTGGAACAAGGGAAGAACAGGGGCCCAGACAGCTGGCTTGAGAAACGCTGAGGATAACACTTGGATCAGCTCAATCACGGTAGCGCGCTTCAAAATGAGTGTCAATAACTTTGCATGAAAACTCGAGTAACTAAGAATTGTTACGCAAGATATTGAAGTAACCACACGAAGATTAGTAAATCGATTGAAGGCGGACGTATCGGATATCTGGCGAATGCCGACGAAACTTCACCGATTGATTCCGATTGGTTGGCCGTGTGTGGCTCTGCTAAGCTCCGCGGTACATGTCCCAGATTCCCGCGCTGAAGCGAGGCATCCGATTTCGCGACCTGGCGCTGTTCTATGTCGTAGTGGCGCTGAATGTGCGCTGGACTTCAGCGACTGCTGCAGCCGGGCCGAGCATCCTGCTCATCTGGGTTGCGGCGCTTACGTGCTTCTTCATTCCGCTGGCAGCGAGCGTGATGGAGCTATCGTCGCGGCATCCGGAAGAGGGCGGCATCTACGTTTGGACGCGCACGGCGTTTGGTGACTTCACGGGATTTGTTGCGGCGTGGATGTACTGGATGAGCAATCTGCCGTTCTTCGCAGGAGTGCTTTACTTTGGCGCGGCGTCGGTGCTGATTGCGTTCGGGCCCCGCGCGCAGCATTTGAACAGCAGCCCGCTGTACTTCATGGGATTCGCGGCGTTCTGGCTGACCGTGATCATCGTGCTGAACATCCGCGGGGTGGACTCGGGCAAATGGCTGAACAACATTTGTTCAATCGGGAGCCTGGTGCCACTATGCCTGCTGATGATGATGGCGGCGGTGTCGTGGATGCGGTTTGGGCCGGCGACGCAATTTACCGTGGCGAGCATGACGCCGCACTGGTCACTGGATAATGCTGTGTTCTGGTCGGGCGTGTTCTTTGCGTTCGGAGGCGTAGAGGCGGCCAGCGCGATGGGAGACGAGATTCAGAACCCGCGCAAGACGATGCCGTGGGCGATCCTGGTGGGCGGAACGATTGTGACGCTGGGGTATATCGGCGGAACGATGGCGCTGCTGGTGGCGCTGCCAAGCGACGCTGTGAGCGGGTTGCAGGGATTTGTGAATGGCGTACAGGTGCTGAGTGCGAAGCTGGGACTGGAATGGATGCTGGTGCCGATTGCTCTGCTTGTCGGCGTGAACAGTGTGGGTTCAACGGCGGCGAATTTGTCGTCGACTTCGCGGCTGCCATTTGTGGCGGGGATCGATCATTATCTGCCGCCGGTGTTTGGATCGATTCATCGGCGCTATCGCACGCCGTGGGTGGCGATCGGTGTGTACGGATTTGCGAGTGTGGTGGTGGCGATTCTGGGCCAGGCGGGCACGACAGTGCGCGGCGCATACGGTGCACTGGTAAGCATGGCGACGATTTCGTACTTCATTCCGTATCTGCTGTTGTTTGCGACGATGATCCGGTTGCAATGGGAGCCGGCGGGGCCGAATGTACGGCGTGTGCCAGGCGGAAAGCCAGTGGCGATTGTGCTGGGGGTCGTGGGGTTTGCGGCGACGGGGACGACGATTGTTCTGTCGTTGTTTCCGGGAGCGGATCAGCCGGACAAGATGCTGGCGGTGGTGAAGGTGGTGGGAGCGACGCTGGCGCTGCTGGGGCTGGGCATCGCGATCTTTGTGGCGGAAAAACGACGGGCGCGAGTCGTGGCGTGAACGGCACTGGGGCAAAAAGGTGCTTTTTCGCTTGCATGTACCCCAAAAGCAACTGCAGGTTCCTCCGCTCCCCTTCACTTCGTTCAGGGTCGGTCGGAATGACACGCGTTTGTTAAACGGAAACCTCGTGGCCGGCGATGAAGACTCTTGGGCGCATGGGGGCGGCGATGAAGTAGGCGAGTTCACGGTAGTCGGCGAACTCGTGGATGATGAAGTCGGCTTGCTTGCCTGCTTCAAGTGATCCGATTTCAGAGCCGAGGCCGAGCGAGTGCGCGGCATTGATGGTGGCGGCGGTGAGGGCTTCGGCGGGCGAGAGGCGCATCTGCAGGCAGGCCAGCGAAAGCATGAAGGGCATGGACGGAACCGGCGAGGAGCCGGGGTTGAAGTCGGTGGCGAGGACAATGGCGAGGCCGGCTTCGATCATCTTGCGCGCGGGCGGGTACTGCGTGCGGCTGAGGGCGAAGACGGAGCCCGGAAGAAGGACGGGCTGGGTGCCTGCCGTCCACAAGTGAAACAGGTCTTCATCCTCAATGGCTTCCAGGTGGTCCGCGGTGGCCGCTCCGAGTATCGACGCTATGACGGCCCCCGTGCCGGATCTGAATTGCTCCGCATGAATACGAAGTCCGAGGCCGTTTCGTACTGCGGCGGTGAGTACGACATGTGCTTCTTCCGCGCTGAAGGCGTGGTCGTCGCAGAACACGTCGCAGTACTTCGCAAGGCCTGCAGTGGCCGCCTCCGGGATGAGTTCTTCGGCGACGAAGCGGACGTAGTCGGCGCGGCGGTCTTTGTATTCGGGTGGGACGGTGTGTGCGGCAAGCAATGTTGGAACAATGCGAGCCGGGCCTTCTTCGTTGAGGCGGCGAATCACGCGGAGCATTTTGAGTTCGGTGTCGCGGTCGAGGCCGTAGCCGGATTTGGCTTCGATGCGTGGTGGTGCCGGAGCGAAGCATCCAGTCGCGATGGCGGCGGGCGGCGGCGAGTAACTCATCTTCAGTGGCGGCGCGGGTGAGGGCTACGGTGCGCAGGATGCCTCCGCCGGCTGCGGCGATCTGCTGGTAGGTGGCGCCGGCGATGCGCTGTTCGAATTCAGCGGCGCGGTTGCCGGCGAAGACGAGATGGGTGTGGGCATCGACGAAGCCTGGGGTTACGCAGCGTTGATTGGCGTCGACCACTGCGTGGGGCAGACCTTTGGACTTGATTTCGTTGTAAGGTCCGGCGGCGGTGATGCGGCCGTCTTCAATGAGAAGAGCTGCGTCGTTGATGATGGCGAGGTCGCTGAGTTCTGCACCGGTGCGCGGGCGTGCGGAGCCGGAGAGGGTGACGAGTTGGGCGATGTTGACGATGGCTGTGGTCATAGCGAGTCAGCGGCGCTGCGCGCTTCGTAGCGAGTTAGCTAGTTAGCGGTTCGTACTTCGTTGAGTGTCGACGGCATGAACTAGCTTCCAGTCATCGGGATATGAATTCCCTTCTCTTTGGCGGTTTGCTGGGCTAGCTCGTAGCCGGCGTCGGCGTGTCGGGCTACGCCTATGCCGGGGTCGTTGTTGAGGACGCGGGAGATTTTGCGGGAGGCCATCTCAGTGCCGTCGGCGACGGTGACCTGGCCGGCGTGGAGCGAGTAGCCCATGCCTACTCCGCCTCCGTGGTGGAAGCTTACCCAGGTGGCGCCGGAGGCCGTGTTGAGAGCGAAATTCAGCAGCGGCCAGTCGGCTACGGCGTCACTGCCGTCGAGCATTTTTTCGGTTTCGCGATAGGGGCTGGCGACGGAGCCGGTGTCGAGGTGGTCGCGGCCGATGGCGATGGGCGCGGAGATCTTTCCCTTCTTCACGAGATCGTTCATGGCTTCGCCCATTTTGGCGCGGTCGCCGTAGCCGAGCCAGCAGATGCGCGCGGGAAGACCTTGAAATGCGAAACGGCCGCGGGCGAGGCGCATCCAGCGGGTGAGGATTTCGTTATCGGGAAAAAGTTCGAGGGCGAGTTCGTCAGTCGCGTCGATGTCTTTGGGATCGCCGGAGAGTGCGACCCAGCGGAAGGGTCCCTGGCCGGTGCAGAAGAGCGGGCGAATGTATTCAGGGACGAAGCCGGGGATGAGGAAGGCGTCGGCGCAACCGGCGTCGAAGGCGAAGCGGCGGATGTTGTTGCCGTAGTCGACGGCGACGGCGCCAGCGCGTTGCAGCGCGAGCATGGCGTTGACGTGGACCACCATAGAAGCCGTGGAGCGGCGGACGTATTCTTCGGGATCGCGTTTGCGCAACTCCGTTGCTTCACTCAAAGACAGTCCCTGCGGCACATAACCGTTTAACGGGTCGTGGGCGCTGGTCTGGTCGGTGACGACGTCGACTTGCACGCCGCGGCGAACGATTTCGGGAAGGATATCGGCGCAGTTGCCGACGAGGCCGACGGAGAGGGCGCGGCCATCGCGCCGTGCCAATTCGCAAAGCCGAAGTGCCTCATCGAGATTTTCTGTCAACGTGTCGCAATAGCGTGTTTCCACGCGCCGCAAGATGCGGGTGCGGTCAACATCAATGACGAGGGCGACGCCGTCGTTCATAGTGACGGAGAGCGGCTGCGCGCCGCCCATCCCGCCCATGCCACCGGTGACGACAAGCTTGTGTTTGAGGGTTCCGGCAAAGTGACGTTCGGCGAGAGCGGCGAAGGTCTGGAAGGTGCCCTGGAGAATTCCCTGCGTGCCGATGTAGATCCACGAACCCGCGGTCATCTGTCCGTACATCATGAGGCCCTTGCGGTCGAGCTCGTTGAAGTGATCCCAGGTCGCCCACTTCCCTACCAGGTTGGAGTTGGCGATGATGACGCGCGGGGCCATCTCATGTGTCGGAAAGACGGCGACGGGCTTGCCGGACTGGACGAGGAGGGTGTCTTCAGGGCCGAGGCGTTCGAGTTCGCGCACGATGGCGTGGAAGCACTCCCAGTTACGCGCGGCTTTACCGATTCCGCCGTAGACGACGAGGTCCTGCGGGCGCTCGGCGACTTCGGGATCCAGGTTGTTCATGAGGCAACGGAGGGCGGCTTCCTGCTGCCATCCTTTGCAGCGGAGCTGGGTGCCGCGAGGGAGCGCGAATGATGGGGGATGCGGTCGTGGTGGTCATGAATGCTCCTGCAAGATGGCAACCTTGAGGATACTACCGCGGGACATGAAGGCGCAGTCCGATGCGGTCAAGACGACGAGGTTTCACGGGCGAGTTGGCGCATGTAATCGGCACTATCGAATTGGCCTTGTGATTCGGCGATGAGACCGTCGGGATCAAACCGCCAACTCTCGAAGCCGCTGATGCGGACGGGATTTCCGGTGCCGCCGGGGCCGGTGTTGGTGCCGATCAGATGTCCAGTGATATTCGGCATGATCGCCACGCTCGATGACGCGGTCCATGATGATCTGCAGATCGGGGAATGCGGTCATGAAGGACTGCGCGTCGGCGGTGATGGCGGCGCGGCCGACGGAGGGAGGTCCGTCGTTGATGGTGAGCGAGCCGTCAGGGGAGAAGAATGCCGCAACGCTTGCGGCATTCTGGCTGCACCAGGCGGCGGTGTAGCGGGTGGCGAAGTCGTGGAGGTTGGGTTGCATGAGGTCACAATGTTAGCAACATCGACAACTGCCCACGCAAATGCTATTGGTTCTGACGAAGTCAAAGAAGCAGATCCTTCGCGACGCTTACCCCATTCGCGCACCAGTGCGCGATGGGGCCCCAAGCATGCGTCACTCAGGATGACACCGTTTAGGCAGGCATAGTGGATCCGGCTCCCTGCTGATTTATCCTTTCTTTCGTGCCCAACACATTAGTGGAGTGCGTACCTAATTTCTCTGAGGGGCGCGACAAGGCGAAGGTGGATGCCATTGTCGAGGCCATGAAGATTCCTGGCGTTTACCTGCTTGATCGCGAGATGGATGCGGATCACAACCGGTGCGTGATCACGCTGGTGGGTGAGCGCGAGGCGATCCAGGAGGCGGCGATTCGCGGGGTGGGCAAAGCGGCGGAGCTGATTGATCTGACAACTCATCAGGGCGCGCATCCGCGGATGGGTGCGGCGGACGTGGTGCCGTTTATTCCCATCGACGGCGTGACGCTGGAAGACTGCGTGGCGATGGCGAAGCACGTCGGCGCGGAAATTGCGAAGCGGTTCGCGATTCCGGTGTACCTGTACGAAGCGGCGGCGGCGACCGTGGAGAGGCAGAATCTCGAAAACATCCGGCGCGGGCAGTTTGAGGGAATCCGCGCGGAGATCGAAACGAACCCTGCACGGAAGCCCGATTTCGGCGAGGCGAAGGTGCATCCAACGGCGGGGGCGACGGTGGTGGGAGCGCGCAAGGCGCTGATCGCGTACAACGTGTTTTTGAATACTGCCGATGTTGACGTTGCGAAGAAGATTGCGAAAGCGGTGCGGGCTTCGTCGGGCGGATTCCGCTTTGTGAAGGGTGCGGGTTTCCAGGTGCGCGGGATGGCGCAGGTTTCGATGAACCTGACGGATTTTGAGCAGACGCCGATTGCGCGTGTGTTTGAGACGGTGAAACGTGAGGCAGCGCGGTACGGCGTGATGCCGGTATCGAGCGAGATTGTCGGGCTCATTCCGAAGGCCGCGCTGGAGCAGGCGGCGGAATGGTTTTTGCAGGTTGAGCATTTTGATTCTTCGTTGATTCTGGAGAACCGGCTGGCGGCGGTGATGGGCGGCAAGACGGCAGTGGGCGGATTGCGGGCGGGAGTTGAGCCCTTTATCGAGCAGCTGGCTGCGCCCACGGCGACTCCTGGTGGCGGCAGCGCGGCGGCGGCAAGCGGGGCGATGGCTGCGGGGCTGGCGCACATGGTGGCAGCGATGTCGCGGGGCAAGAAAGCTTATGTGCAGTATGAGGCGCAATTGAGCGAAGCGATCGGGCGGCTCGCGACGCTGCGCGAAGAGTTGAAGGCTGCGATTGATGCCGATGCTGAGTCGTACAACGTGGTGATGAAAGCGTATCGCGCGGCGCGTGAGACCGATGATGGCGGTGTGGGTGTGAATGCGGCTCTCAAGCAGGCGACGAGTGTGCCGCTGGGCGTGGCCGAGCGCGCCGCAGAGATTGCGAGGATTGCGGAAACGCTGAAGCCCATTACGAATCCGAATATGGCTTCGGACCTGACAACGGGGATCGCGCTTGCGCAGGCGGCGCTAACGGGTGCGCTGTCGAATGTGGAGATCAACGTGGGATCGATGAAGGCGGGCTTTACTGAGGATGATGCTTTTGTGAAGGAGACGCGGGCGCGCGCGGCGAAGCTTAAAGCGTAGCTTGGTTGCGGTCTTAGCTGGTTAGCTGCGCTTCGCGCGATAGCAAGTCAGCTAGTCAGCCGGTTCTTTGCCAGTGCGTTCGACCAGATCTCCTTGGAAGTGGGTCAACTTTCATGCAGTGCGTTCGACTTTCATCGCGCTTGATTGTGCTTCGATTCTGGAGTGCATCGGTCGTAAAGAGTCGCTCGAAAACCTGCAAATGTTTTGTGGAAAACTGCAAATTTCGTAGGGGGGTGGGGGGTACCCCTCCGCCTTGTGAAACGGGAGGAATAGGGGTGGAAGACAGCCACAATTCCCCCACTTCTCATTTGCTTCTATTGTGCGCCTGAACCCGGAAATAACATGCAAAATGGGAGCAGGAATTTTTCTTTTGAACTCAGACGTTTAGCGATGAAATGAACCGGGCGGGCCTTGACATCGTGGCAGAGGCATCGTGCGGTTGAGGTGAAAAGTGCATCGAGCAAGGGTTTTCTTTTTTGCTAATTTTGCAGTTCTGTTTCTAGCCGCAACATCACAAATGACCGTCACGGCATGGGCGCAGCAGAGGGCTGCGTTTGTGCGGCTCGAGCGCGTGACGGGCTCGCGGGCGCTTCCGAATGGGATTGAGATTCGTTCAGGCGCGGCGGTCATGCAGATCACGGCACTGCGGGATGATGTGATTCGCGTTCGTGTCGGGCCTGCCGGGCTGTTGCCAGAGGACGCTTCATGGGCGGTGCTTCCCTCTTCGCGAACCGCTAGCTCGAATGTGACGCCGGAGTCGAACGGATCGGCTGTCGGATTCAAGACGGCGAAGCTGCACGTCGCGGTGCACAGGGATCCGTTTGGGCTGAGTGTGACGGACAATGCGAAGCACGTGATCGCGCAGGATTTTCCCGGAAGGCCAATTGAGTATCATGGCGCTTCGTTTCGCGTGTACATGAAGTCGCCGGCGGAAGAACACTACTTCGGCCTCGGCGACAAGCCGGGACCTCTCGACCGACGCAACGAGGCGTTCACTGACTGGAACACGGATGCGTTCGGCTGGCAGCAGTCGACCGATCCGATTTACAAGTCGATTCCGTGGTT
The DNA here is from genome assembly GCA_963770365.1 of uncultured Acidobacteriaceae bacterium. GTDB lineage: Bacteria > Acidobacteriota > Terriglobia > Terriglobales > Acidobacteriaceae > Telmatobacter. Next base: position 548,582 of record CAVYPN010000001.1, read on the forward strand.
CATCACGTTCAACAAGGGCGTGTGCGCGGGGATTTATTTCGACAACACGTGGCGGGCGAGCTTCGACTTCAACAAGGAATATCGCGACGGGTATTCGTTCGGGTCGGAGGGCGGGCCGCTGGATTTTTATGTTCTTTACGGCCCGGAGCCGAAAGATGTGGTGGAGCGGTGGGCGTGGCTCGTGGGCACAACGCCGATGCCGCCCATGTGGTCCCTGGGCTATCAACAGTCGCGGTACAGCTACTATCCCGAAACTGAAGTGGAGCGGATCGGGGATCGGCTCCGGAGCGAACGGATTCCCGCCGACGTGATCTGGCTCGACATCGATTACCAGTACAAGAACTGGCCGTTCACGGTGGACCCGGTGCGCTTTCCCACCTTCGAGCAGATGATCAAGGACCTGCGCGCCGAGCATCTGCGGACGGTGGTGATTACTGACCTGCATATCGCCGATCAGCCGCTGGCGAAATACAAGCCGTTTGAAGAAGGGATTGCTGGCGATCACTTTCTGAAAAATCCAGACGGGACAATTTATGAGGGCGTTGTGTGGCCGGGCAAGGCCGTGTTTCCGGATTTCACGCGAAAGGTTTCGCGCGAGTGGTGGGGCACGCTGTACACGGATTTTTTGAAGCAGGGAGTGGCCGGCTTCTGGAACGACATGGGGGAGCCGTCAATTTTCCTGGTGCCCTCGAAGACAATGCCGGACGAGACGCAGCATCGGATCGAGGAGCCGGGATTCGCGACGCGGACGGCGAATCACCTGGAAGTTCACAACGTTTACGGCATGCAGAATTCGCGTGGGACGTTTGAGGGTTTGCTGAAACTGGAGCCCAACCAGAGGCCGTTTGTGATGACGCGCGCGAGCTTCGCGGGCGGGCATCGGTATGCGGTGACGTGGACGGGAGACAACTCGGCAACGTGGGATCATCTGCGGCAGACAACGCCGCAACTGCTGAACCTCGGGTTGAGCGGATTTGCGATGGCGGGTGCGGATGTTGGCGGGTTTGCAGGTTCTCCGCAGCCGGAGTTGCTGACACGCTGGCTGGAGGTGGCGGCATTTCATCCCATCGATCGCGACCATTCAGCCGTAGGGACGCTTCCGCAGGAGCCGTGGGAGAACGGCACTGCGGAGGACGTGAGCCTGCGACGGCACTACATTGAGGAGCGCTATCGGCTGATGCCGTATCTCTACACCACCGCCGAGGAGATGAGCCGGACGGGGTTGCCGATCATGCGGCCGCTGTTTCTGGAGTTCCCGCATGGAGCGGCAGATGGACAGCCGCTGGACCTGAGCACCGGCAACGCCTTTATGGTGGGGCCGGATCTGCTGGTGGCGCAGAGTCCCTATCCAGATGAGCTGGACGACTACCAGGTAGCACTGCCGCCATCGAGCTGGTACGACTACTGGACGGGTTCAAGAATCGATCCAACTTCGGGACGCAAAGGTATTGATAATGCAGCAATTGCACAACCGGAGGTTCACATCCACAGGAGCCTGGAGACGCTGCCGGTATTTGTGCGGGCGGGATCGATTGTGCCGGAGCAGCCGCTGGTGCAGAGTACGGATGAGAAGCCGGTGGGACCGCTGACGCTGCGGGTATATCCGCCGACGACGCTGGGGGCTGACTGCGAGGGATCGCTCTATCTGGATGATGGCGTGAGCTACGACTTCAAGCAGGGCAACTACCTGCGGGAGCAGTTTGCGTGCAGGCTGAGCGCGCAGGGATTGATTGTGACGGTGGCTCCGCGCGCGGGCGATTTCCAGCCCTGGTGGAAGTTATTGTCGATTGAGGTGTATGGCGCGACGAAGCCGTATTCGGGGGCAACGGTGACAGCGCTGGACCGTCCGGGAGCGGCCCCGATCTCGACCAGCTTTGACGCTGAGCATCATCGGGTGACAGCGCTGGCGCCGGATAATCCGAAGGGGCTGCAGTTGCAACTGACAAACTGAGAAAAATGGTTCGTGGAAGTGAAAAAGCAACTGCAGGTTCCTCCACTCCCCTTCACGGTGTTCAGGGTCGGTCGGAATGACAAGCCTCATTTGGTTTGCTGGTGGGTTCAGGGCGGGTTCTTTTTGAACAAAGCGATTACAACTGGATATTCGCAGACTGTTAACCTAGAAGTATGAAATTCGGCGTTCTGGTCTTTCCGGGTTCCAATTGCGATCACGACACTTACAACGTGATTGCGGAGATTGCGCATCAACCTGTGACGATGCTCTGGCATGACTCAGAGGATCTGAAGGGCGTGGATGCGGTGCTGGTTCCGGGTGGTTTTGCGTATGGGGATTATCTGCGCACCGGGGCGATTGCGCGGTTTTCGCCGGTGATGCAGTCGGTGCAGAAGTTTGCCGCGGGCGGCGGGCTGGTGCTGGGCATCTGCAACGGATTTCAGATCCTGACTGAGGCAGGCCTGCTGCCTGGGGCGCTGATGCGCAATGCAGGGCTGAAATATATCTGCAAGCAGGTGCATCTGCGCGTGGAGACATCGAACAGCCCGTTTACCAATCAGCTCACCAAGGGCGAGGTGCTCGAGATTCCGATTGGCCACATGGAGGGCAATTATTTCTGCACTCCAGAAGAGTTGCAACGTCTGGAAGGCGAGGATCGCATTGCGTTTCGATATGCGACGCCGCAAGGCGAGATCACCACGGATGCGAACCCGAATGGATCTTTGAGCAATATTGCGGGAATCCTGAATGAGGGCCGGAATGTGCTGGGGATGATGCCGCATCCGGACCGCTCGAGCGAGAAGCTGCTGGGCTCGGCAGACGGCTGGAAGATCTTCGCATCGATGTTGGAAGCACTGGCAACGCGCTGAGCGGGGCGAAAGAAGTTGAAAGCCGGGACCTATGATCGACATCCACACCCACTTGATCTACGGCGTCGACGACGGTTCACCCGATCTGGAGACTTCTGTCGAAATGATCGGAACGGCAATCAGCGAGGGTGTGACGCACATCGTATGCAGTCCGCATGCCAGCGAGCGCTACCCCTACCAGCTGGCGGTGAATGAGCAGCGACTGGCGGAGTTGAGACAGCGGGTTGGCGACACGGTCAAACTAAGCCTTGGCTGCGACTTTCACATGAACGCGGAAAACATAGCCGATGCCCTTGAGAATCCTTTCCGCTACTCCATCGATGGCAAGGGGTACCTGCTGGTTGAATTTCCGGACATGTTGATCCCGCATCAGCTAACGACGGCTTTGAGCCGGCTCCGTAACGCTGGCTACACGCTAATCATTACGCATCCCGAGCGTAACCCGGTATTGCAGCAGGATCCGGAAGTGCTGGCTGAGTGGATGCGCGACGGATGCCTCGTGCAGGTGACGTCGGCGTCGTTGTACGGCCGATTCGGTCGCAATGCGAAAGGCCTGGCAGATGCGCTGCTGGAACGCAACTGGATTCATTTCCTGGCAAGCGATGCGCATCATCCAGAGTGGCGGCCGACGCACTTGAAGAAGGGCTACGACTATGTGGCCGCAAAGGCGGGCGAGGAGACAGCGCGCCGCTTGTATGTCACCAACCCGCATGCGGCGGTGGAGGGTGCGAAGTGGCCAGTGCAGCCGGAGCCCATCGGACTTTGGCAGGGCGTGCCGCTGGATTTCGAACCGAAGCCGGAAAGCAGGAGCCGGCAGCGGAACGGGGCTGGGTCGCAATCCGCGAAGACAGAGGGCAAAGGGTTCTGGAAGCGATTGTTTTCGCGGTGAGAGGTCTCTTCGCGGACGCAGGGCGAGGCTAGAGGCCGAGGCCGCCGTCGACGGCGAATACCTGTCCCGTGATGAAGTTGCTGGTAGTGGCGAAGAAGGCCACGGCTTCAGCCACATCCTTTGCGGTGCCGTTACGCTGCATGGGAGTTTTGGCGGCGAATCGCTGGGTGGCTGGCTGGCCCTTGTCTTCGTCGAATTCGATCCATCCCGGGGCAACACAATTGACGGCAACCTCGGGCGCGAAGGATTTCGCCATCGCCTCGGTGAGCATGTGGAGCGCGGCCTTCGACGCACAGTAATGGGCGTGGCCGGGCCACGCACGCAAGCCGCCGAGCGAGCCGATGTTGATGATGCGGCCATGCGATGCGCGCAGATGCGGCAATGCCTCGCGGGCAACGAGAAACGGGCCGCGCGCGTTGGTCTCAAAGACGGCGTCCCACTGATCGAGGCTGATCCGATCGAGCGGGACAGATTCGTAGATGGCCGCGTTGTTCACCAGCACATCGAGATGTCCGTGGAAGTTGACGCAGTTGGCGACAGCAGAACGCACAGATGATTCAGAACGCACGTCGCATTCAATACAGATGGCTTGCCGGCCTAGCTCGTTGATCAGCCGGAGGGTTTGATCGGCTTCTGTTTTGGAATTGCGGTAGGTAATGGTGACGTCCGCACCCGCGGATGCCAGTTCAAGCGCGATGGCGCGGCCGATGCGCCGCGCGCCGCCGGTGACCAGCGCCGCTTTTCCGAGTAGGGGTTGGCTGGTCATGGCAGTACTCGTGCGCTTGATTGGCGGCGGCTAAGGGCAACGCTGACTATTGCGGTTTCGATGGAGGGGCAGAGTCGTTCGGCTTTTCTACCGGCGGGGTGGATTTCGGAGAATCGCCGTTTTTGTCGTTCTTCTGCACACCCGGGTCCTGGTCGTGGTTCTTGTAGATGGAGTACTGCTCTCCAGGCCGCTTCATGCGAATTCCGAATGTCATCTCCGCCTTGTCAATGCTGTAATCCTGACCGTAGGTCTGGTAACCCTTGGCGATGATCTGGAGTCGCATGGTCGAGCCCATGGGAAGAACGTCGATGATCGACTTGCCATCTTCGTTGGTCTTCAACTCCATGTTGCCCTTGTCGCCATCGAGATGGAAGACCACAGCGGCATTTTCGATCGGCTTGGAATCCGTATCACGGACAACAGTGACCTCGATGCGCGAGGTCGGCGGCGGAGGTTTGTACTTGCGGCCGCGACGGGGCGGATCCTGCGCTGCGAGGCTCAAGAAGGAGATTGCTACGAGGGCGACAGAGACCGTTAGAAGACGAAAAGAAGTGCGAGACAACATGACAGTATTGTATCCGCTGACGTGCACTCTAAGCGAGTGCTGGGGTCCAGGCGAGAGGTATTGAATCCAGCGCTTCTAAATTGCTCTCGGGCTTTAGGATGGAGCGGAAAGGGACCTCGGAATGGAAGGCAAGCCGCAGCGGTCGATGATGAAGCCTACCTCAGAAGCGGCCAGACGCTGGGCCGACGGCCTGCGCGCGGAAGTGGAGTTGTGGCCGGCTGTGGCGCTTAAGCGGGCATTCGGCATGACGCTGGTCTACCGCGGAGATGTGGTGTTTGCGGCGCTTCCCGGGACGCGGGCGCTGTTTGAAGAGGACGCCATTTTAATCAAGTTCGCCCGGGAAACGCCTGCCCTGGCGAAGCGGATTGCGGCAGCCCGGTGCTTTGCGGCAGGGACGATGGAGCAGCGAGGAAAAAGCCAGAAGAAGAAGCAGGGCGAGGGGCGTAAGTGGAGGATCTATCTGCTACGTGAAGAGAGGGATGCGCGGGAGGCGGTGGGGTGGCTGGCGCGGGCACATGCCCTTGCGGGTAAGCGCTAACTCCTTTTTTTAGAGTCTGTTTCCACAGGGTGCTGTTCGCACACTAGATGCCTCGCGACGCGGTGGCAGCCAGAAGAATTTGGTGAACGGGTAAACTGGAGAGGAAGAGGTCGCTATGCCAGAGATTCAGCGCAGGAAGACACCCACGGTCAAGATCGGCAACGTTCGCGTTGGCTGGGAAGTGCCGGTGGTGGTGCAGTCGATGACCAATACGGATACCGCCGATGTCACGGGCACCATTGAGCAGGTGGCTGCTCTGGCGATGGCCGGGTCAGAGATTGTGCGCGTTACGGTGAACAACGAGGAAGCTGCGGCGGCGGTTCCCGCGATTGTGGAGGGACTGGATAAGCGCGGGATCAAGGTGCCGATCGTGGGCGATTTTCACTACAACGGGCACCTGCTGCTGAAGAAGTTTCCGGAGACGGCAAGAGCGCTGGCGAAGTACAGAATCAATCCCGGCAATGCTTCGATCGGCAAGAAGGACAACGACAATTTCCAGGTGATGGTGGAGTGCGCGGTTGAGAACCAGAAGCCTGTGAGGATCGGCGTGAACTGGGGATCGCTGGACCAGGCGCTTGCTGACGCGGATGATGGATGAGAACAACAGGAAGGCTGATCCCCTGCCCGCGCGCGACGTGATGATGGAAGCGATGGTGGTGAGCGCACTGGAGTCGGCCAAGGCGGCTGAGCACTTCGGGCTGCGGCCGGACCAGATTATTTTGTCGGCGAAGGTTATCGGCGTTCGCGATCTGATCGATGTGTATACGAACCTCGCGGCGCGGTGCAATTACGCTCTGCACCTTGGACTGACGGAAGCGGGCATGGGCGCGAAGGGGCTGATCGCTTCGACGGCGGGGCTGGCTCCGCTGCTGCTGGCGGGGATTGGCGATACGATTCGCGTGAGCCTGACGCCGAAGCCGAATGGCGATCGCACGGAAGAGGTGCAGGCGGCGCAGCAGATCCTGCAGTCGCTCTCGATTCGCAGCTTTATGCCGCAGGTGACGAGCTGCCCTGGGTGTGGGCGGACGACGAGTACGTACTTCCAGGAACTGGCAGAGCAGATTCAGACTTACCTGCGAACATCGATGCCGGAGTGGCGGAAGAGGTATCCGGGCGTGGAAGAGTTGAAGCTGGCGGTGATGGGGTGCGTGGTGAATGGCCCGGGCGAATCGAAGCATGCCAATCTCGGCATCAGCCTGCCGGGGACGTTCGAGGAGCCGAAGGCGCCGGTGTATGTCGACGGGAAGCTGTATACGACGTTGCGCGGTGACACGATTGTGGCGGAATTCAAGACGATTCTCGATAACTACGTGCAGAGCCACTACGGGCAAGGGGCGAAGAGCGAGGAGTTAGTTGCAGCGAAGTGACGTGGACTCCGACCAATTCGTTGCGAGAATCTTGCGACTCAACAAGCAGATTCTTCGCTCACCACCCCCGAACTGAAGTACGTTCGGGGCCCCGTTCGCTCAGAATGACACTGCCAGATCTTGCTATCAAATCGGGCACAGAAAGCTAGATGATCCCTCAAGCCAAAAAGGAATGGCTCCGCTAAGAGCGAAGCCATTCGTGGTGCATTCGACTGATGTTGGGTTAACGGATCAGGGATGGGTTGAGTTTTACTTCGATGACGGTTATGGCTTCCAGAAAGCCGCGTCGGCTTTGATCCAGTCTTCGCTCACATAGCTTTGTTTTGGATTGACCGCGAAGATCTCGGAGTGAGAAGTATCGACTGCGGCGCCGAAAAGTGTCTCGAGTTTCCCCATTCCTTCTTCGCCGCCCATGGCTTCCAAGTATTTCTTTTGGCCAGCGAGGCCATCGTCAATGACGGACATGGATGGATCGCCGCTGAGAGCGACGTAGGTACCGCCCTCGCCCCCGAACATCAGCCGATACATGCCCCAATGAGTTTTGTCGCCAGCCTTTTCGTGCGCATCCTTCACCATCTTCACAACCTCGTGCCACTCCTTCTCGTGACCTGGACGGACGTGAAAGGCATAGACCTGATAGAAGTGGTGATCTTGAAGGTCGCTGTGAATGTGGAAGCTGAGTTCGTCGTCCAGCATATAGACGGCGGAATCGACTTCTTCAAGGAGTTCGCCATCGGCGAGGCTGTCGCGCTCAATTTCGGTGGCAAATGAAGTGTTCTTGGCCATCAGAGCGTTGTCCTTTTCCCACTCCGCGAAGGACGAATAACGCGTCATGTACAAGGAGCGTGCTTTGCCGGTGAGCGAGTTCATCCCGACGTAATTTGCGGGGAACTTTGCCTGCCGGTTGGCGGTGATGAAGGCACTCTCGGTTTTGTCGTGGGCCGCGCCACCTTTGTAGGGCTTTGTGTACTCACGGGTGATTTGCAGGATGTGAGGTACCGAGGACGTTGATGCAGCATCTTGCGCCGCGGCGAACGAACCGCCAATAACCGCGAGGGACAATCCCAACAGAATGGGATTTAGATTCTTCATGTTCATGGAACCTCCTGGACTTGCTCGGAGATCACTCGCGATTAGATAGAGGGAGCAGCAGGACGCGTGTGGTCCTAAGCTCAGCGATTATGGGCTCTGCACCATCGATGTGTATATAGCTTGCTTGCAAACTCAGACATGTATTGATGTGATGAAGGTACTTTATCGTTCGCCCGGCGAAGCTTAATCTATGGTTCAATTCCCCGGAAAGGTTCCTTGTGCGCGCGACTTTGGTTGAGATTGTCTTGTTGACTTGCCTGTTCCCCGCTGTTGGATTTGCAGCGAACGGGAAAAGCTGCGTTACTCCTGACGAAGCGGCGAAGCACGCCAATAAGGATGTGTGCATTAATGCACATGTTTACGACGTGGTGGAGCTAGCGGATGGAACGCGGTTTCTGGATGTGTGCCCACCGGATACTCCGGATGAGAACTGCTGGTTCACGATTGTAAGTATGCGCGTGGATCGCGATGAGGTCGGCGAGCTGCGCAAGTTTCGCGATGCGGATGTGCACATTCGCGGGATCGTGCAGCCGATGCATGGGCGCAACGGAATGGTGCTGAGTCATGCGCGACAGTTCTATGGCGGTCCGCCAAAGTTCAGGCCGAATCCGAAATTGCTGCGCGGATTTTCAGGCGAACAGGCGAAGCCGCCGGTTGCCGATCCGAATCTGCGGCCGCATGGCGGGCATCGCGCGTTCATGAATTCGCGGGACCAGGAAACCTTGCCAGGCAGGTAGGCGTGCTGAGCTATCGAATACGCCAGGGGATCATGGCCCGCTTGAGTTCTGCCAGCGGATAGAGGGTGCCCCGCCAGATTACGCCGCCTCGCTTGATGGTGAGAATCATCGAGCGCAGAAATGACCATGCAAGGATCAATACCGTTGGCGCGTAGAGGATCGCCAGGAAGGGCGAAATGTAATTCAGCTTCCGGTTTGCCTGGAAACTCATGGCGACGCTGCCATAGAGGGTGACGCACGCGGCCACTCCCCATGGACCTGCTGCGAGCGCCATTAGCGGCACCACGGCCTGCAACACAAGGAACACTGACGATACGACGGTTATCCCGATACTGTAGCGATTTCCGGCGAAGGCGTTTTTTTCGAGCAGGCGAACGATTCCCAGCGGACCCTGAATCCACGCAATCTTTACGAGCCCGGGTCCCAGCACCATCATCGATGTCCGGCGCAATTCTTTCTTCACAAGCCAGCCCAGCGAAATGTCTTCCACAATCTCCATGCGCAGACGTTCCATCCCGCCGAAGGCCTGGAGGGCGTCCGCACGCAGGAGGTTGAAACCGCCCACTCCGAAGAAGTCTTTTGCTTTGGGATCCTGGATCTTCCACATGCGAGCGGCCCATTGGCCAAGCACCTGGATCGACCCTTGTACGCCTGCAGCCAGTACGCCTTCATGCGTCAATGTCGGCACGATGACAAAATGATCCGAACCTGTTTTCGTTGCCGCACGCAAGCGCCAGTTCCAGGGCCTGAGGCGCGAAGATGACGTCTCCGTCGGTGAAGAGCAGCCACTGCGCTCGAGATCGCGCCACTCCCAGGGCGAGAGCGTGCGGCTTTCCAAGCCACCCCTGGGGCAACTCTCGATTGTGGATGACCTCGAGAGTGTTCGAGCATTTGTTCGATTTTGAAACCGCATCCATAATTTCGCCGGTCCGATCCTGCGAACGGTCATCGATGGCAACGATCTGTGCTCGAACTCCTTCCGAGCGAAGAAGTGATTCGAGGGTCGCCCCAATCGAATCCTGCTCATCGCGGGCCGGAACAACAACCGTTACATCGGGGCCCTCGCTTTCGGGTAGTGGCGGAAGCAGACCTTTATCAATCGCAGTCAGGTCGAGAACCGACGCCATTCCACGGAGCGCCATGACGGAGCGATGCAGCCAGCTCAAAGCCATCAGCCACGCCAGAATGATCAACGTGGGCCGCAGCAACTCAGTGGGAGTCATGTTGCCAGTATTACGCACGGCGGAGGCGAGCTAGAGCGGGATTTCTTCCAGTTGCGGTGCGAATCGGGAGCCGATGAGCAGGAAGATGCAGGAGAGGACGAGGAAGATGAGCGTGGCGCCGAGGCCGATGCGGAGAGTGGAATGATCGGCGATTTTACCAATGATTTGCGGCGAGAAGGTGTCGCCGAAGAAATGGATGCAGAAGAGATTGACCGAGACAGCCGTGGCGCGGACGGGCGCTGAAACTGAATTCACGATGGCCGTGTTCAGCGGACCAGTGTTGAGGAAGAGGAAGAACTCCGCAGCGAAGAGCGCGGGGATGGCCCAGCGGCCAGGGCCGAAGAAGAGCAGGATGCCGAAGGGCAGCGTGAGCGCAACACTCCAAAAACTGAGCAGGTAGAGAGCGCGGTGATTGGTGCGCAGCCAGCGTTGCGCGATGAAGCCACCAATCGCGGTGCCGAGGATGCCGTCAATGACGGTGCTGGCGCCGGCGACCTGGCTTGCCTTGGCCACGGAAAGGCCGATGGGGTTGTGAAGAAATTCAGGTATCCAGTTGGAGATGCCGCCCATGGCAAAGGTGAGCATGGCGAGGCCGAAGGTCGCGGTGAGAAAGGCGGGGTTGCGAAACAATCCGGCGAAGGTGGCGCGATCGGTTGTGGGCTTGATGTGGTCCTGGGCGCCGCGTGCGGGCTCGCTGCCGAAGAATCCGTAGAGCACAGCGACGATGAGGCCGGGGATCGCGCAGATGAAAAAGGGTTGTCGCCAGCCCCACATCGAGCCCATCTGACCGCCAGCCATGTAGCCGAGAGCGGCTCCGACGGGAATCGCGACATAAAAGATGGAGAGGATGCGGTTGCGATCGCGCTCGGGATAAAAATCGGCGATGACGGCGGGGGCGAAGATGCCGAAGGAAGCTTCGCCGATGCCGACAATGGCGTGGCGGAAGTAGAGCGTCCAGTAGCTGTGGACCCAGGCAGTGCTGAGCGTGGCGAGGCTCCAGAGCACGGCTCCGGCGATGATGAGGGGTTTGCGGCGATAGCGATCGCCGAGCCAGCCAGTGAGCGGCGCAGCCAGCATGTAGACGATGAACATGGCGGTGGTGAGGGCGCCCATCTGCTCGCGGGTAGCTTGAAATTCGTTTTGCACGAGCGAGAGTTCACCGGGGAGGATGTAGCGATCGATGTAGTTGAGAAGGTTGAGCGCGATGAGGAGGATCAGCGTGGCGAGAGCGGGACTGAGGCGCTTGCGGGTTGTCGCGGTGAGTGTCGCCACGGGATTCCTCTTCCGTTTCCGAGTATCCCATGGCGGGTCGCGCACACATGTGTATCCGCGAGCGAAATCAGCGGGCCGCGAATCAGACGGAAATGTCGCTGAACCTCCGATGCTTCGCCACTTGCCATCCAATCAGGCGCGACGATCGTCGACTAATCCTTCTCGTTTTCGGCCACCGCTGTCGCTCGTTCTTGCCCGGTGTAGCTCACATTCTGCCCGCTCGTCCTTGAACGGCGAACCGCCGCTGACGTAGCTCTGATAGCATTTGCCGTGGCCAGAGCGATGGGAGAGTAGTTGATAGCTGCCCCCGGAGCGATCCCCATCGAGGCTGCAGTCGCAATGGCGTCCTGATTCGCTCCAAGGTACACAAAATCCCATTTGTAGACGTCGCGCTGCTGGACAATGAGGTCGAGCACTTGCGGCTTTTTGAACACCTTGCTGGCGTTTTCAAGCCCGTCGGTCATGATGATCACAATGACCTTGGATGGTCTTTCCTCCTCAGACATGGCTGCCAGTCCATTCCCCAACTCCGATATGGTGCGCCCGATGGCATCGAGGAGTGCTGTGCTCCCCCGGGGATCGTAGGTTCTCTGTCCGGGTCTCGGCGTCTTTGAAAGCGTCAACTCGGGAGCCTCGGCGATGAGGGTATCGAATACCTCTTCGTAGACATCATCGAACTGCACCAGCTTCAGCGTGGCCGTTCCCGGCACCTGTTTCTGCTCTTCAATGAACCTGTTGACACCTGCGACAGTCGCCTCGTCAATCGAAGCCATAGAACCTGACCGGTCCAGAATCAGCGCCAACCTTGTGAATGCATCTTTCATAAAATCCCCCCGCATTCTCATAGACGAAAAATGAGCGGATTTAGATCAAGAGCCCGCGCAAGGTTCAACTTTGGCAATCCCAACACCCTTGGACGTCAGGCAGCGACTCCGAGCGATGAAATGGTCCGGGCGGGAGCCGATTCTGGAAGACGCGGGAATGAGCCCACCTGAACCCACTTCGCTCTTCCTCTGCTCTTTGTGAAGAAAACGCATATTCGAGGCGCAGCGGTGCATCTTAGCTCTCAGTTATTCCTGATCGGCCCGACGCGCCTGGATAATACTGTCATTCACTCAAGCAAGGAGAAGCTCTATGGCGTCCGTGGAAAGGCTCAACATTCATCAGAAGGCGCTCCACATCAATCTCGATCCGACCAGCTACGGCTCCTTTGCCGAAATTGGCGCTGGCCAGGAAGTCGTGCGATGGTTCCTGGTTGTGGGAGGAGCCTCCGGGACAGTTGCTAAATCCATCTCAGCCTATGACAAGGAAGTCAGCGACGATTTGTACGGTTCTGGTGCACGCTACGTTTCCGGAGAACGCCTCCGAGCCATGCTGGATGGCGAATGGGCCCAACTCATTAACCAGTTGAACAAAAGTCGTGGATCGAACTCTCGCTTCTTTTCGTTTGTTGATACCATCTCCGCCCGCAACTACGCTGGAACAAATGAGCCTCACGGTTGGGTCGGCCTGAGGTTCCAATTGCAACCTGGCGGCGAACCGAACGACATTGTGCTCCATGTCAACCTGCGGGACCCTTCCAACACCCTCGAGCAAGAGGCTGTCGGCATCCTGGGCGTGAACCTTATCTATGCTGTCTTCTACCAATTGGAGACGAAAGAATCTTTCTTCGAGAATGTCGTTCAGGACGTCGAGAAACGTATTGAAATTGACTATGCGGAAGTGCGTGGTCCCGCCTTCGAAGGGTGGGATCAGCGCGCGATTCTGGTTCAACTGGTATCCGCAGGCCTTGCTGAAGCCGTCTGTTTTCCCTGCGCCGGGCCGCCCGTGCCGCCAATGGAAGTGCTCCACAAGAAAGCTACCGTGCTCGCGCCAGGATCGTTCGAGCACGTAGATTCCGCTCATGCGGCAATCCACAATCAACTGCTTGGCCTCTGGGATCGAACAGCTCCACGGAGAGTTAGCTGAAAAAGATCCCGCGCCCGTCGGTTTCTTTTGCTTTTCTGCGATGCCGCTCAGGGAAGAAGATCCTCCGCCGGGAATCTCTGACCTGCTGGAAAGGATTGATGCGCTTCACAGGCATTGCGGTGATGTGTTGCTGTTCCGCGAACGAGAACTCTACGGCATGACCGCTCTCGTGAATCGCTACACAAAGGAACCGATCCGGTTTGTCCTGGGCCTGTCCCTGCTGGTTCGCGTTTGGGAATATCGCTACAACAAGCTCCCCGGCAGCTTCCTTGAAAGCTTGTCTCGCCTCCTGCCGCAAAACGTGCGCATTTACGCTTATCCGATGAGCTCAAAGGACCTTCAGCAAGCCGTTGAAAGCATCTCAGCCACCCACTGGCAGTGGACCGATACGGACGGATGGGTCTCTGCCCGCCAGCTTCATCCCCCACTGCCGCTCGGTCACCTTTACGACTACCTTCTCGCCAGCAACTTCCTCGTTCCACTAGAGACTCCAGAGGCTTTGAAAACTCACGAGTAACTGCGCGGGTTGAATGTAAACCACCCGCTGCGAAACTGATGCCAATTCAGTTCGATTCTGGAAGAGGTTGCAGAGGTCACGCGCGAACGGGAGCCGGAATTTCTCTGATCGCGGAAGGGCTATTCGAAGTTACTCTTCTCAACGCCTGGACGCGTCTGGCCCTCTTCTTTATCTCGGCTCAAGGACTGCAAAGTGCTCGGCATGACAGATAAAGATGCGGCGGAAGAGACCCGTATTCAGCAGTCCATCGAAGTCCGACGGCGAAGCCATTTTCTGATCATCCGCAAGCGTGAAGAATGGCAGGTTGGACAATTGCACGTGTCCGATCCTGACCTCCTGCGATGGCAAAGTTACAAACGATTGCCGTTTGCCGTCTGTTCCGCTCCCGCGTAATGAAGAGCCTCGAAATGACCCCAAGGCCATGTACTGCGCGGTGTTGTAAAGGAAAGCAGCATTTGCACCGGAATCGATCTTCAAGCGAATGGGCCGCGTTGCGCGCAAGAGACGAGCCGCGACGATGAGCGAGTTAGGCGGAACGTCGTCTGTTTCTGACGATACTGCCAATGCGATATGCGATCCCTTCACATTGGCGCGCATGGCTCCCGAGTCATCGAGACAGAGTTGCAAGTGCGCATTGTCAATCAGCATGTCGAAGTGTTGAAGAAAATCCTCGCCGAGAATACCGCGCACATTAGGGTCGTGTGACCGCAGGTTCTGAAGGTTGTAAACCACCGCCTCCATGTTCGCAACGCTATGAGAGCCGATTGCGAGGTAATCCAGTTGTGCCGAAGATGCGGAGGATTGAAAACCCGTACCTGCGACTGGGATGGAGCGTTGGGCCTTCACGTGAAGCTCGGTAGCCAGCGTGGGATCGATCATGGAGAACTGGGTTCCGGTGTCTAACAGGAAGTCGTATGGGACTGAGTGATTAACAGATACAGCCACGATCATTTGGTATCCGTTTACGAGTCGGAGGGGTACACTTGCAACATTTCCCGGGCAGCGGGTTTCGGCATCCAGGGTGGAAACCACTGCCGCTGCAAGAGCAAACCATGCGAAAGCCTTGAAATTTTTCATCGGGGAGTGACCTCAGCCGGGGAAGGCTGAAGTCACTCTGGGCGCGCGGCTCTACTTGGTCTTCATGGGCTGCTTATCTGTTTCTTGGGGCGGATTAGGAATTTCTTATGGGAAGCAAGCCCTTTGTTTTTCGCTTCGATGACGTGGAGGTCCGCGAGCGGGAGTTCTCGCTGGTGAAGGCGGACCAGGCGTTGACGGTCGAGCCGAAAGCCTTTCGAGTGCTCTTATTCCTGCTGCGCAATCCGCAAAGACTGGTCTCGAAGGAAGAACTGCTCAACGCCGCGTGGGGTGACGTCGTCGTCGGCGAGGGATCCCTCACCCGCTGCATCTGGCTGCTTCGCAATGCGCTGGGTGACGACACTCGCGGCACGCGCTCGCGCTACATCGAAACCGTACCCACAGTCGGGTACCGGTTTATCTGCAAGGTGGAGGCTTCGGAGGAAACTCCGGGAGAACCGGAGGTTGTGGTAGAGCCGAATGACTTGAGCGGCAATGGAACGAAGGTTGGGAAGAAGGTGGGCGCGTGGATATTGACGGGCAGCGTCGTGCTGGCTCTATGCGGGGCAGCCGCCTTCTGGTACCTGCATAGCTCGCTGCCGCCTCTGAGGGTGACGGGAACCAACCCAATCACCAACGGCGATCACGGCGGATGGATCGCGGGTACCGATGGAGCCAGGATTTACTTCAATTACGATCCCCCGACCACGGGGGCTTCCTGGGCGGTTCATATGGTGAGCGTTTCGGGAGGGGAGATCCAAAAGATTCCGGTTGGGCTTGGGCCTGTGTTGTTGTGGGATGTTTCCCCGGACGGATCGAATCTTCTTGTGAGTTCGCCGGAACCCAGCGCCCTATGGAGCGTGGGCGTTCCCGGAGGAGCAGCTCACTTCATTACCAAAGGTGAGAAGAGCTGGTCTTTTCGCTGGTCTCCTGATGGCAAGTACATTGCGTACAGCGATCAACGAAAGGGTCAAGAGGGTCTCTATGTGATGGGGCGCGATGGCGCCGATGTGCACAAACTTGTCACAATGAAGGCCATAGATAACGTTGCCTGGTCACCCGATGGTGGCCGAATCCGCTTCGATGATCATGACTCTTTGTGGGAAGTCTCTTCGGCGGGAACCAATCTACATCCCGTGTTTCCGAAGTGGAAAGGGCCCGCTGGGCAATGCTGCGGACAATGGACTCCCGATGGAGATTTCTATCTGTTTCTTGCCGGATCGGCTTTTCCGAGGTTCCTGTGGACCCCTGACGGGGAGTTCTCTTCACAGATCTGGGCGCTCGATGAGCGTCACCGCTTCCTTTTGTCAGCCTCCCCCGATCCCGTTCAGTTGACCTCAGGTCCCATTCGTTGGGAAAGGCCGATTCCGAGCAAAGATGGAAACAAGATCTTTGCCAGGGGAACGATGACTCGCGGCGAACTGGTTCGCTTCGATCAGACTTCCAAACAGCTACGACCGTTCCTCAGCGGCATATCCGCGGAGTTCGTTACCTACTCGAAAGATGGAGCCCAGATCGCCTACGTCACCTACCCTGACGGCATTCTCTGGCGTGCCAAAGCGGACGGAACACAGCGGATCCAGCTCACAAATCGCCCCCTCTATCCGGCATTCTGCCGTTGGTCCCCCGACGGATCACAAATTCTGTTTACCGCCCAACGTGATCCTTCTCTGATCGTGGTCAATCCTGACACCAAGTTCGCCCTCTATGTCATTCCTGCGCAGGGCGGAACGTCGCGCCTGCTTGTTTCAGGTGACGACGGACAAGGCCAAGGCGATGGCGTCTGGTCTCCCGACGGTCGGAGGGTCATGTACAGCATTTCGCCGAAGAACTCGCTGCGCATTCTCGATCTCGATAGCGGGAAGGTGAGCGAGGTACCCGGCTCGAACGGCCTGTTTTCGCCTCGCTGGTCACCGGATGGCCGCTACTTCGCAGCTATGACGACGATCGCAACTGACACCATCCGACTGTTCGACCTTCAGACCCAGCAATGGTCCACTCTTGTAGAACACACGGGAGAAGCTTGGGGATTCCCAACTTGGTCGCATGATAGCAAGTTCCTCTACGCGCTCAACTTCCCCGCGGACAACGGAGCGGTACCACCGTCGGTGTATCGCATCGCTGTGCCCGGCGGTACACCCCAGCGTGTTGTCGACCTGCGTGACGTCCCACTCATCGGCGTCGTCAACTTCTGGTTCGGCCTCGACCCCGACGACACTCCCCTTCTCCTCCGCGACAATGGCACCAATGACATCTACGCCCTCACTCTGGACAGGAAGTGACCAGGGCTGGGAAGACTGCTGCATCACATCACTTCGAACCCCAAGACAGACGGGAGAGATTTTTGGAGTTCTGAGCGGAGGTGGCCACGCGGCACTTACCGATTCGTTAACACCAGCCCGCACCTAATCTTTCACTTCACTCTTTGGGTCTGGGCCAGCGGGCTTCTACGGTGGTCGCTATGCCGCCACGGGGACGGAATTCACCACGCACAATTGCCCACACGGGGTCGCAGGCTTTCACCACGTCTTCGAGCACCTGGTTGACGATGTTTTCCTGGAAGATGCCGAGGTTGCGATAGCTGAAGAGATATTCCTTGAGCGATTTGAGTTCGAGGCAGCGGCCGCGCGGCATGTAGCGGATAGAGAGCGAGCCGAAGTCGGGCAGGCCGGTCTTGGGGCAAACGGAGGTCAGTTCGGGGTCGTCGATGACGATTTCGTATCCGGGAAACTGGTTTTCCCAGGTCTCGATCTCCGGGAACTTGAAATCGAGTCCGGCCTTGGCGTGATCGTCGGTATAGCGAGGCTGCTGAGACATATTTCCATTGTAAGGGGGATCAATATGAACACCCCGTCATCGAAGTTTCTACATTGGATTCATGCAAATTTCTGCTTCTTAAGGGCTTGCGAAGAGTCTTATATACTGGCCTAGGTCGCTCGCATGGCAACGGAAAGAAAGCAATTGGACCGCAAATGGCTTTGGTTCGGCGCGGTCCTCGTTCTGATTCTGGTGTATTTTGGCGTCCGGTCTCTTACGCGGGACCGGCTGCCCGTGCGTGCCGGCGAGGTTTCGCAGGAGCCGCTGGCGAGCACGATCAGCACCAACGGACGGGTGGAACCGATTCAGAATATCGAGAAACATGCCCCGATTGGAGCGATCGTAAAGGCGGTCTACGTCCAGCCGGGAGACACGGTTTCTGCCGGCAAACTGTTGATGCAACTGGATGACATCGACGTCAAGGCAAAGCTGGCGGGCACTGAGAGCGCGGTGAAAGCGGCCCAGGCGACGCTGGAAGCTACAGCACAAAACGGCACGCTGGAGCAGCGGCAAGCGTCAGTGGCGGAGATTACGCGCAACAAGCTGGAGTTGAACCAGGCGCAACACGATCTGGATGCGCTGGTGAAGCTGAACGCAACCGGCGCGGCGGCGCCAAGCGAGGTGGCTGCGGCTCGCCAGAGACTGGAAACGGCACAAGCAAATCTGCATGCTGCGGAACAGAGCACACAGAGTCGCTTCTCCCCTGCAGAGAATGCGCGCGCTCAGGCCGCACTGGAAGATGCAGAAGCCAACCGCAAGGCGGCGCAGCAGGTGCTGGCCCAGGCTTCGGTGCGTGCAGCTTCCGCGGGCACCATCTACAGCGTCAGCGTGAGTGCAACGGAGTTCGTGGAGCAGGGCAAGCTGCTGCTGCAGATGGCAGATCTTCACCAGGAACGGGTTCGGGCTTATTTTGATGAACCAGAGATTGGAAAGCTCGCTGTGGGCCAGCCGATCCTGATCAAGTGGGATGCGAAACCGGGAAGGGTGTGGCACGGGCATATCGAACGCACACCTGTCACCGTGATCACCTACGGAACGCGCAACGTGGGCGAGGTTCTGATCCACATTGACGACGCCGACGGCCAGCTTTTGCCCGATACCAATGTGACGGTGACGGTGACGACTTCGAGCGAACCCCATGCACTGAGCATTCCCAGAGAGGCGCTGCGGTCAGAGAACGGCAAGACCTATGTCTACAAGGTCGTGGGCGATGAGTTGAAGAAGACCTTTGTTGTAACCGGCGCGATTAACCTTACCCAGGTCGCAATTGTTTCCGGACTGAAGGACGGTGACCTGGTGGCGACAGGAACCACGACCGGACAGCCCCTGCAAGAGGGCGTTCCGATCAAGAGAGTCCAGTGAAGAAGGTGCTTCAGGTTGCCTTGCTGTGCGCTTTTGTGGCGTGCGCATCGGCCGAGGTTCCAAAGGATGGCCTTGCGCAGGCCGGTGCCGCATTGCAGGCGGGGGAAGCAGACCGCGCGCTTTCGGTTTTGAACTCGCTGCCTTCGACTGCCGAGTCACACAATCTGCGCTGCCGTGTCTACTTCACGCTGGAACGCTGGGATGAAGCTGCCAACGAATGCGACCAGGCAGTGAGGCTGGACGGTCAGAGCGCCAGGAACCATTTGTGGCTGGGCAGGGCGCTTGGGGAGAAGGCGGACAATGCCTCGTTTCTGTCGGCATACAACCTGGCAAAGCGGGCTCGTTCGGAGTTTGAGCAGGCGGTCACTCTCGATCCGCACGATGGTGAAGCGCTGACCGATCTGGGAGAGTTCTACTCTTCCGCTCCGGGAGTGGTGGGCGGCGGTAATGACAAGGCGCAAGGGCTGCTGCCCGCATTGCAAAGTGTGGATAAGGCTCGCGCACACATTCTGCTGGGGCGCATCGCAGAGAGCCGCAAGGACTACGGGACGGCAGAACGCGAGTTCAAGCAGGCGGCTGCGACAAGCGATCATCCCGCGTTTGCGTGGATGACGCTGGCAAGCTTTTATCGCAAGCACGAACACTGGGAAGAGATGGAACAGACAGTCGAAGTCGGATACCGTGCGGCACAGCACGATCGGCGCGCGGGGGTAGCACTCTATAACGGCGCATCGGTTCTGGCAAGAAGCAAGCGGAACACTGCGCTCGCGGTAAAGATGCTGGAAGAATATCTCGCCGAATATCCGAAGTCAGAGGAAGGGCCGGCGTTTGTTGCCTACACCCGGCTTGCAAGGCTAAGAGCAGAGCAGGGCGACAAGAACGGCGCGTGGCAGGCGCGAACGGCGGCACTGAATCTTGCACACGATTACAAGCCGGCACTGGGGCTGACATTTTGATGGATCTGCAACCACGAACGAATGCCGGAAGACCGCGGATGGCAACGGTCATTGCCGGACTGACGGTTGGACTTGCCGCCGGGCTGGCCGGACTGCCCACCGCGGCTCATGCCCAGGTATCGCTTGCGACGGTGGTGGATCTGGCGCAGCGTAACAGTACAGGTGTGCGCGCCGCGCAGGCTGACGTGAACAAGGCGAATGCAGTGCTTTCGGAGACGAAGGACGCACTTATTCCATCGGTCAACGTGGGGACAGGGCTGCCGGTTTTTCCTGAAATTGGCTTCACGGGCTCGCCGCCGTCAATCTGGAGTGCAACCGTGCAGGCGCTGGTCTACAGCATTCCGCAGAAGCGTTATATCGATGCGGCAGGACTCGGAGTGCGTGCAGCGAATGCCCGACTGAAAGATGCACGGGAGCAGGTCGCGCTGGACGCATCGACCGCCTATATCGAACTGGATACGGTGAACCAGGAACTCGAAGATGCGCACCAGCAGGAGCAGTTTGCCGGGCGACTCGGGGACATCGAACAGCAACGCACCGAGGCCGGTGTTGATCCGCTGAGCGAATTGTTGCAGGCGAAGCTGACGGCCGCTGAGATCAAGTTGAGGCGGCTGCACCTTGAGGCGCGCGCGGCGGTGCTGAATAAACAGCTTGCGATTTTGACGGGACTTCCGGAGGGCTCCATCCGGATTGTGCACGCAAGTATTCCAGAGATTCCGCAGGTGCGTGGCGTGGAGGCGGCCCGTATTAGCGAGGGAGTTCATTCGGCGCAGTTGATTGCGCGATCGAAGTACATTCAATCGAAGGGCGATGAAGAGAGTAGTTATTTCCCTGAGCTTCGCTTCTTCATGCAATACAACCGCAACACCAACCTGCTGAACGACGTGAGTAGTTTCTTTGCCAAGCCACTTCCGCCGAACAACCTGGCGTCTGGGGTTTCCGTTCAAATCCCGATTTTCGATATGGGCCACCGCGCGCGAGCCAAGGAATCTACCGCAGATGCGCTGCGGGCCAAGGTCGAGGCCGAGCAGGCCCAGAAGCAGAATGAGCTTGAAATTGCGGATCTTAGCGGAAGCATTCGAGAACTGGATACGCAAGCGGAGATTGCAAGTCTAAAACAGCAGATCACGGACGGGCAGTTGAAGACCGTGATGGCGCAGTTACAAGTAGGCAACGGGACCGGAAGTGGACCCGGGTCTCAGCCGCAAACCAGCCCCAAGGCCGAGCAGTTGGCGCTGATCGATGCGCGGCAAAAGACTGAAGATGCACTGGATGCGGGTTTTGAGCTGGCAAAGGCGCGCCTGGGCCTGCTGCGCGCCCTGGGCCACATGATTGACTGGCTCAATGAACTGAAGGGCAAGTAACCATTGGAATACGCCCCTCTGAAAGCCGCGTAGAAACTCGCTGAATGTTAGAATTGAAGGGATGCCTATGCCTCTGAAAACACTCTTCCTCAACCCGCCTTCGTTTGAGAATTTCGACGGTGGCGCAAGCTCGCGCTGGCCCGCAACGCGCGAAATCGAGTCGTACTGGTACCCCGTGTGGCTCACCTACCCGGCAGGTCTGCTGGAAGGATCACGCGTGCTGGATGCGCCGCCGCACCATGTGTCGGCGGACGAGACGATCAAGATTTGCAAGGACTATGAATTCCTCGTCCTGTTCACCTCGACGGTGGGCTGGGAGGGCGACCAGCGACTGGCCGAAGCGATCAAGGCGGCGAATCCGTCGATTCGGATTGCGTTCGTAGGACCGCCGGTGACGACTGACCCGGATCGCGCATTGAACGAGTGTGCGGTGCTGGATTTTATTTGCCGGCGCGAATTCGACTTCTCCGTCGTGGAGTTTGCCCAGGGCAAACCGCTGAACGAGATTCTTGGAATCAGCTACAAGAAGGATGGAAAGATCCTCCACAATCCGGATCGTCCGCAGGTGGAAGACCTGGACGCGATGCCGTGGGCGACGAAGATCTACAAGCGGGACATGGACGTTACGAAGTACAACGTGCCGTTCCTGCTACATCCATACATTGCTCTCTATTCCACGCGCGGATGCCCGGCGCAGTGTACCTTCTGCCTGTGGCCGCAGACGCTGAGCGGTCACGCATGGCGCAAGCGGTCGACGGATGACGTGGCAGCGGAGTTGAAGTGGGCGCATGAGAACTTCCCGCATGTGAAGGAATTCTTCTTTGACGACGACACGTTCAACATTCAGAAGGGCCGGACGATCGAGCTTTGCGAAAAGCTGAAGCCTCTCGGGATCACGTGGAGCTGTACCTCCAGAGTTACAACGGATCGCGACACGCTGAAGGCGATGAAGGATGCCGGATGCCGTTTGCTGATCGTGGGATTTGAATCGGGCGATCCGCAGATTCTGAAGAACATCAAGAAGGGCGCAACGGTGGAACGTGCTCGGGCCTTTGCGAAGGACTGCAATGATCTAGGCCTCGTGATCCACGGTGACTTCATTCTCGGCCTGCCGGGAGAGACAAAGGAATCGATTCGCAACACGATCAACTTTGCGAAGACGCTGGACTGCGAGACGATCCAGGTTTCGATTGCGCATGCGTATCCGGGAACGGAGTTTTACGACTACGCAAAGGCCAACGGCTTCATCACCAACGAGAAGATGGAAGACGGCGGCGGACACCAGATGGCGCACATCGAGTATCCTGGCCTGCCGGTCGACTACGTGATGGAGATGGTGCATCGCTTCTACGACGAGTACTACTTCCGTCCGAAGGCGGCGTTCCGCGTGGTGTGGAAGGCGATTGTGAATCGCGACGTGCCGCGACTTTACGTTGAGGCAAAGGCGTTCATGAAGCTCCGCGCAGAGCGCAACAAGGCGGTGAAGCAGAAACGCAGTCAGCCTGCCAAACCGACTGCACCTGTGAACGCTGGCGCGTAACGAGCGCGTGACGTTCAAGGATACGAAACATCGGAGGGCGGCGCGTTGCGTCTGCCCTCCTTCTCTTTTGCGGGAAAGGATGCCGCAGCAGATCGCATGAATCATCGCCTTACTTTTAATCAATATCTGATTCTGGCGTTTGTTTCGGTGAGCGTGCCGCTTGGCGACGCCGCTCTTTCGCGCGGGATGACGAGTCTTTCGCCAATCTCAATGGCGCATCCGCTGGCGCTGATCGGTGCCGTGTTCACGCCTTGGATAGCGCTGGGGATTGCCCTGCTGATCGGGTATTTCGCGAGCTACCTGACGGCACTCTCGTGGGCCGACCTGACGTTCGTAATGCCGGCGACCGCGCTGGGCAATGTGTTTCTGGCGCTGCTGGCGCACTTCTGGCTGCGTGAACAGATTTCGTTGATGCGCTGGATGGGAATCGCCATGATTACGATCGGCGTGGCTTTTGTTGCGCGCGGGCCGGCGAATACGACTCCACCTGTGATTGCGAATGCGGCTCTACCTCCGGAAGAACTGGACGCGAGAGAGGCCGGACGATGACGATGGCGAGTGTACTGCAAGAGGCATCGTTCTGGAAGGCTGCCGCGATGATGGCGACGATCGTGATTACGTCGTCGGCGGGCGAAGTGCTGACGGCGGCAGCGATGAAGTCGATCGGCGACCTGGATGAGATTCGCGCGAAGAGCGGGCTGGCGGCGCGATCAAGGCGGTGGTGACGTCGCCGCTGTTTATGGGCGGCATTTTCTTCATGGCGGTGGCGTTCTTCTCACTGCTGTTCGCGCTGAACCACATGAACCTGAGCCTGGTGGGTCCGGCGGCGGCTTCGCTCACACTCGTGTTGAATACCGTGGCGGCGCAGTTGTTTTTGCATGAGAAAGTGGACCGGCGGCGATGGACCGCGGCGGTGCTGGTGTGCGTGGGAGTCTATTTTCTGGCGCACTGAATGCACAGTTGTCTGTTTTCAGTTGTCAGAATCGAACGCCGCGGCATCCGGTAGAAACTTTCCGATCATTGGGCTGGAACTTCCAGACGTCTGATCAGCGAGCTATCAGCTTCATCAGCCCTTGTGGCTTGAGGTCCAGTTCGAGGAAGCGGCAGTCTTCGATTTTGCTGGCGCAGAGGGCGTCGGCGGCGAGGTGGCCGGAGCGGGTGGCGCTCTCCATGGTGGAGGGCCAGCCGGTGGCGATCCAATCTCCGGCGAGGAAGCAGTTGGGCCAGGGGGAAGCAGAGGGTGGTCGTGCGCTGTCGATGCCGGGAGGGACGCCGAAGGTGGCGCGGACTTCCTTGATGAGGGCGGCCTTTTCGAGTTTGGCTTCTTTAACCTGCGGGAAGAATTCGGCGAGTTCGCTGATTGCCTGCTGAATCGCTTCGTTGCGTTCGCGGGCCGCGAAGGCCCGCGAGGCCGACTGGACGAGTTCGAGATAGCTGCCCTTGTGCTTGCGCCACGGTTGCAGGACGCTCTTGTTGTACATCCAGTGGATCTCGCGATCGAGCAGTACGGCATGGGGCAGATCGGTGATTTGGCGATCGAACCAGAGATGCACACTGCAGATGGGCCAGTGCTCCAGGCACTCGATCTTGCGCGCGAGTTCTTCGCCATGAGGGGCGGGCGGGAGATGCGGCAGGAGCTTTTGCATGGCTTCGAAGGGCAGCGCAATGACGAGAAATTCGGAGACGAGCGTGCCGCTGCGTGTGTTGACAGACCACTGCGAAACTTCTTCATCCCACTCGGCGGACTCGACGTTGGTGTTGAGAAGTACTTTCGAGCCTTGCTCTTCCAGAAATTGCTGAGCTGCGCCGTAGAGTTCGCTGAGCGGGACGGAACTCATGCCCATGGCGCCGGCTTTGGCTGAGTTCATGAAGAGTTCGCGGATAACTTTGGCGGCGTAGGGAACGGCGATGGCGTCGAGGTCGGCATTGAGGGCGCTGGCGATGACGAGGCGCCAGAATCGTTCGATGGCGCCGGGGGTTTGTTTGTGACGTCGGAGCCAGTCGGATAAAGATTCATTGCTGTCGGCAGCGATGGGCTGCATCATGGCGCGAAAGGCGCGGGCCAGGGCGATCTTATCGGCACGAGTGAAGGCATGGGCGCTGAGCAATTTTGGCAGTCCGTGTAGCGGAGCGGGAAGTGAGGATGGACCGAGCTTCGAGCGCCGGCCGCCGGGCTCGATCATGGTCATCTCGGTGGTCCAGTGGATGCGGTTTTCGACGCCGATGCGTTTGTAGAAGCCGATGAGGTTGGTGCAGCAGCCGAACAGGACGTGCTGGCAGTTGTCGATGACTTCGTTGACGCCGGGATGGAGGTAGGAGGAAGCACGGCCGCCGAGATAGCCGCGGCGCTCGACGAGTTGTACGCGGTAGCCGGCCTGGGCGAGTGCGCAGGCGGCGCTCATGCCGGCTACGCCGCCGCCGATGACGGTAACGGTATGCGGTTCGTGTTGTTGCAGTGCTCGCGAGCAAGCGATCCTCAGTGGTTGTTTCTATCGGCTAAATGCAAAAAGCAGATCCTTCGCTTCGCTTACCCCACAGACTACGTCTGCGGGGCCCCAAGCTGCTCCGCTCAGGATGACACCGTAAATGCAATCGACTTCCACCGCGTTCATGGGGAGAGTCGTGCTACGGCAAGACGTGCCATTCCTACTGCCAATATTTCGAGTTTCTGGAAGGTCGGGACGCTGATGCGGTGCGAAAAAACGTCGTAGTCGGCTCGGCGAATCCGTCTCAGCAAGCCGCGGTAAATTCTGACCAATACCCAGAGCGCGGGGCGGCTCTCGCGATCGATGAGCGGGAGCAGTTTATTTGCAGAGGCATAGTAGCCTTCTGCGCGCTTGCCGATGTCGGCGAGAAGTGCGCGCTCATTCGCGGAAGGAGGTGCGCCTTTCTTGCGATGCAGAATCGAATCGAGCGTGACGTTGTGGGCGGCGAGATCTTCGAGGGGCAGATAGACGCGGCCTCTCTCGGCGTCCTCTGCGACATCGCGAAGGATGTTGGTGAGCTGGAAGGCTACGCCAGTTTCCTCGGCTAGTTTTTCTGCGGCGGGATCGGTATAGCCGAAGATGCGGATGCATACGAGGCCAACGACGGACGCGACGAGATAGCAGTATTGGTAGAGATCCGCGAAGGTGGCGTAAGTGTCGGGAGCATCCTGGTTGGAGACTTCGGTCGGATTTGCTTTCAGATCCGAGGTGGTGCCGGCGATGAGTTCGTCGAGAAGGCTGAGCGGAATGTTGAAGCGCTGGGTGGCATCGCGGACGGCGATGAATACGGGGTCCTGGGTCGCTCCAGTTTGCGATGCGCTGCGCCAGGCGGCCTGCCACTGTTCGAGATTCAAGAGGCGCTGCTCGCGGGGAATACTCTCGTCATCGGAGAGGTCGTCCGCCTTGCGCATGAAGGCGTAGATGGCGCAGATGGCGTTGCGGCGCGGTTCAGGAAGGGCGACGAAGGCGTAGTAGAAATTCTTAGCTTCCTGTTTGGCGATTGCCCTGCATGTTGCGTAGGCCCTGTCCAGTGTGATCGCTTGCGTCATTGCTTGAGTCAGGCCGCTTTCCTTTTGGGTCCCAAACGCAGGAACGGTAGAAATTTTCCGCTCACGGCGCGCAGAGCCAAGCCTAGCTTAGTCCGCTTGGAAATGGCTGGCCTGGCGCTGAGCACATCATAATCCCGATGCTCGATGGCGTTGAGGATCTCAAGACCGCCGCGGCTGAAGAGATCGAGATCGAGAGCGAGATCGCGGTTGACCATGTTGATGAGAGGCAGACCCTGAATGAACAGGTCGCGGGCGAAATCGACTTCGTGTTTAAGAAGGGCGCGAAATTCGGAAGTGGCAATTCCCTGCTGGATGGTTGTGTCAGTCACACCGAAGCTCAGCATGTCGTCTTGTGGAATGTAGACGCGGTCCTTGGCGAAGTCGACGCGGACGTCCTGCCAGAAGTTGGCGAGTTGCAAGGCTGAGCACGTTGCGTCCGAAAGGCGGAAACGTTCTTCGTCGGTGTAGCCGCAAGTGTAGAGGACAAGGCGGCCGACGGGGTTGGCGGAGTAGCGGCAGTAGCTCAAAACCTCGTCCATGTTCGCGTAGCGCGTAACGACCTGATCCTGGCGGAAGGCGGTGAGCAGGTCGGCGAACGGCTCCTTCGGAATGTTGCAGGCGCGGATCGTTTCGGACAGTGCGACGAAGACGGGATGGCGCGCGCGGCCTTCGTAGCAAGCGTCGAGTTCGCGGCCCCAGAGATCGAGGAGAGCCAGCGACTGTTGTGTATTGCCGACTTCGTCGCCGAGATCGTCGGAAACCCGGCAGTAGGCATAGATAGCATGGAAGTGCGGGCGGAGGCGCTCGGGCAGAAACCAGGTTGCGACGTGGAAGTTCTCGTAGTGTGTTTCGGCGAGGTGCTTGCACCAGGCGCGAGCTTCTTCGAGCGTGGGAGCCTTGTCGGGAATGCGATAGCTGGCGGGGAGGGCGGCCCATCCGAGCGCGAGGAGGGTTCTTGCTCTGATTCTCCTTCGGCTGTCTGTTCTGAAAACGCCACGGTTCCCTCAGGGGCTAAAGCCTTTCTAATTTTAGAGCGTTCTACGGAGTGACTGGACTGTGCCCTTGCCCAAATCGAAAAGCAACAGCAGATCCTTCGCTCCACTTACCCCACAGACTATCGTCTGCGGGGCCCCAAGATGTTCCGCTCAGGATGACACACTCATCAAATGGGTGAGCATGTCACGGGACGATGGCGGTTTTGATTTCGCTGCTGCGGTTCATCAGCTTCTCAAAGACGCGATTGAGTTCGTAGAGGTGAGCGTGGCCGGTGATGAAGGCGCCTGCCTGGAAACGGCCGCTCGCAATCAGGTCAAGCGCTTTGCGGCAGATGGCCGGCGTGTGATGGAACGTGGCGCGCAGGGTGATGTCGCTGTAGTGGATGCGGTTGGTGTCGAGCTTGACGTGGGTGCCGACGGCACATCCGCCGAAGAAGTTGACAGTGCCGCCTTTGCGCACCATTTCGACGGCTTCTTCCCAGGCTTCGGGAACGCCGACTGCTTCAATGGCAATATCAACTCCACGATTATTTGGCGTGAGAGCGCGGGTCTCGCGGATGGCTTTCTGAATCGACGAAGTCTTGATGATGTGCGCTGCTCCCAGCTGTTTCGCTGCTTCCACCTGGCCATCGTGTTTGACGATAGAAATGACGTTGCAACCGGAAAGCGCGGCAACGTGGACCATCATCAGACCTAAAGGGCCGCCGCCGATTACTGCGATGGTGTCTTCTGGCCGCGGGTTGGAATCGAGAAAGCCATGTACGGCGCAAGCGAGGGGTTCAGTGAGTGCGGCGTGCTCCAGCGGAACATGGTCGGGCACAATGAGCGTGTTCTTTGAGACGATGCGGGCGGGGATGCGAATGAATTCAGCGTAGGCGCCGTTGTTGAAGAGCAGGTCGTCGCAGAGATTCTCCTGACCGCGCCGGCAGAAGTAGCACTGGCCGCAGGGGGCGGAATTCAGGGCCACCACGCGGCTGCCGTCAGGAAAGCCTTCAACTCCCTCCCCTGCCTCGACGACGGTTCCCGCCAGCTCGTGGCCGAAGAGGGCCGGAGGGACGATCATGCGGGCGTGATAGCCGCGGCGAAAAACCTTCAGGTCTGTTCCGCACGTGAGGGCAGCGCCGACGCGGACAATGAGCTCACCATGGGCAGCCCGAGGAACGGGCACGTCTTCGATCCGAATGTCCTGGCGTCCATGAAGGACCGCTGCCTGCATCGTTCCCTGGCGCAGCTGGCGCGCGGACTCGACGGTATTGCGGCCGACCTGGATGACCTCTTCAACGGTGCTCCTGCCAACGTGGAGAACTTCCTCGACGGTGTTGCGGCCGATCTGGAGCACATCGCCGACGGTACTGCGGCCAACCTGGAGGACATCCTCGACTGTCGGGCGGCCACGTTTCACCGGGTTTGGCATTACTTGGCTCCTGTGCCGGCAACGGGCTCAATCATAATCTTCATCGAATCCCCCTTGGGGTGCGATGCGATCTCGATTGCTGGTACTGCTTCATCGAGCGGAAAACGATGCGAGATGAGTTGAGTCAGATCGAATCCGTTGCGATAACCGGTGAAGACCAGGTCAGTGACTTCGTTAAGAATGTCGAACGATGACGAGTACGAACCCATGAGGGTCTTCTCGTCCATACAAACCACGCCGGGATCAAAAGTTGCGTCGCCGCGCTGGGTCTGGGCAAAGAGCATGACTTTGCCACCGCAACGGGTCGCGTCGATCGCGGTCCTGATGAGGGCGTTGCCGCCCACCGCGAGAATGACAGCATCGGCGCCGCGACCATCTGTCTCGGCGAGGACGCGTTCGACGACATTTTCGCTGCCTGCATGGATCGGATCTTTGAGGCCATATTTCGCGGCGATGGCGTGGCGCTCGGGATAGAGGTCCGAGGTGAGAACACGGGCGCCAGTGCGGCTGGCAAGGACGGCGTGCATGAGGCCGATGGGTCCCTGGCCGATGACAAGCACGGTGTCGTCGGAGTGGAGGTTGAGCATCTTGACGCCTTTGAGGACGGTGTTGACGGGCTCAACGAAGGCGGCCTGCTCGAAGGGGACGTCATCAGGAATGGGAACCACGCCGCAGCTCGAGGCCACCCAATCCATCACGCGAATATACTCCGCGAACCCGCCACCGGACGGTTCGAAGCCAGCCGTAACGCCGACCTTTTTGTAGAGAGGACACTGAGCGGGGGTGCCTTTGCGACAGTAGAAACATTCTCCGCACGGGACGTGGTGGTGAACAACGACGCGCTCGCCGCCCTGGAATCGGGTTACTCCCTGGCCTACGGACACGATGGTGCCCGACATCTCGTGGCCAAATATACGAGGAGCGGAATGGGAGCCGGTGTGAATCTTTTTCAGGTCGGTGCCGCAGATGCCGCAAGTGGCAACTTTCACAAGCAGTTCGCCCGGGCCGATGGAGGGCACCGGCACTGTCTCGACACGCATGTCGTTGATGCCGCGGTAGACTACAGCGCGCATGGTTGCGGGAATCCGGTTTCCGATGGAGCTTGCTGCGTTGGTGGTTTGGGTAGCCATTCCGACTCGATGTGACCTCACTCATCCAGAAGTTCGTGGAGCCGCTCCGCAATGCTTTGGGAAGCCTTTCTACTATTTTCGCCCATTTTGACGAGCGAGGGCCATATCCAAGGCCGGAGGAGAGCAAAAAGAACAAACTTCGGGGTTTGGAACTGGCCGTTTGGATCGATGAAGCGATTGAAATCGGGGAGTTTAGCGTCGAGCGGGTCGCTTATGCCCTTGATTGCGTAGAAGGGGATGCTGCGCATGGCGGCGAGACGGGCGATGGCGGCGGCTTCCATGTCGACAAGGGAGGCCTTGTAGGTTGTGGCGAGGCGGCGTTTTTCGGGTTCGTCTGCGACGCGAGGGCTGGTGGCGAGCCAGAGAGGACCGGCACCAGCGTCGCACCTAAAGCGCTCGCCGGTGCGGGTATCGACGACGCCGGCGCAGTTGTGGGCGCTGCCGGCGGCGATGTCGGGCGTAAGGGCTCCGGCCCAGCCGATGGAGAGCACGAGGTCGATGGGGCCACCGTCTTCGATGCCGGCGAAGGCGCGGGTGGCGGCGTCAAGGCCGGCTCCGGCGCAGGCGGCGATCCACTCCTCTTCTTCGGTGCGCTGGGCCCAGAAGTGGGTGGTGCCGCGGGTGGAGTGGGGCCAGCCGCGGACGAGGGGTTTGAGTTCGCCGGGCATGGCGGCGATGATGGCGACTCGCGTCATGGGTGCCCTGCTGCCTCGGGTACGGAGGACTGTCCCAAGTCAGGTTCATTGAGTTCGTGATTTCCAACCATTGCTGCGCAAGAATGGAGCACTCGGCCTTCGTGGCACCATGCGGCTTCTAGAAGCAACTGCAGGTTCCTCCACGCGCTGCGCTTGGTCGGAATGACAGTCCTATCAAATTTCCCTGGTTTGGTCATGGGGCATAGCCGTTGGCGCGGAACCATTCGATGGCGGCGCGCATGGCGGGGTAGACGGGGACGATGCGGAAGCCC
Organism: uncultured Acidobacteriaceae bacterium; assembly: GCA_963770365.1. GTDB lineage: Bacteria > Acidobacteriota > Terriglobia > Terriglobales > Acidobacteriaceae > Telmatobacter. The sequence continues at coordinate 579,490 of CAVYPN010000001.1, forward strand.
AGTTCCTGCTGGGCTCGGGCGGACGACGCGAACATTTTCTTGCGGCCCATGCGGACTTCTTCAAGCGTGGCTCTCGGCTCCTTGCCGCGGATTTTGCCGGTGATTGTCTCTTCGAAGAAGGCGTATGTGGCGGCGATGGCGAAAGGGATCTTGGTCGTTGGCGAGGGAATACCGGTGATGGCGGCCATCTTGTCTAGGATCTGTTTGAGCGTGAGGTTTTCGCCGCCGAGAATGTAGCGGCGGCCCGGCTTGCCAACCTTGAGCGCGGCGACGTGGGTGCGCGCGACTTCATCGACATCGACGAGGTTGAGGCCGGTGTCGACATAGGCTGGGAATTTGCGATTGAGGAAGTCGACGAAAATGCGCCCGGTGGGCGTGGGCTTGGCGTCGTTGGGGCCGATGGGCGTGGTCGGATTGAGGATGATGACCTGCTGTCCGTCCTGGGCGGCGGCGATAGCCTGTTGCTCGGCGAGAAACTTCGATCGCTTGTAGTGGCCGACCATGTCGTCGATGGTAACGGGGGTGTCTTCGTTCACCACAATTCCATCTGTGCGAAAGGCCATAGTGGCAACCGACGAGGTATATACGACGCGGCGAACGCCTGCTTCGCGTGCGAGCTTCAGCAGATCGCGGGTGCCGTCAACGTTGGCTCGGTACATCGTGTCGGGGTCGCGAATCCAGAGGCGATAATCGGCAGCGACGTGCATGACGGCGTCGCAACCTTGAAGAGCGGGAGCGTAAGAATCGGGCTTCGACAGATCGCCGACGACAGTGTCGCCGGGGATGCCTTCGAGATTCGTAAGCTTGCTGGACTTGCGGACGAGGAGGCGGAGATCGGCGCCCTCGCCTGCGAGTGCCTTCGCGACGTGGTGACCGACAAATCCGGTGGCGCCTGTGAGAAAGATCTTCATGGCGAAGCTGCGCGAAGTCCCATTTTAAGGGTTCGGGCAGGGATCGGACTTGTCTGTCACTTTGGAGCGTCGTGAAGGCCTTAGCGCGTCAAGGCGATGGTCTCAGGCTGAACCAGATCCTTCATGTGCCGGCGGACGGATGCCTGTCCCTGTGTGTCGCCGAGCGCACCATAGATGGCGAGTGCGTGCTGAAAGGTGAGAGATGCCAACTCCGGCTTCCCAAGTTTCAGCCATAGTTCTCCCATCAGATCGAGCGCGTTCGCTTCAGAGGCACGGTCGTTGAGCAATTCCAACCGGGTGACTGCATCCTGGAAGAAATCGAGTGCCTTGTGCGGATCATTCATCAGGAATGCGTAGGCGGACCCTAAATTCGTGATGATGCGAGCTTCCCCCTGCCTGTCCCGCTGGGAGTGATAAGAGGCAACCGCCTGGCTGAGATAGGCGAGACACTTCTTCTTGTCGCCGAGAACGAAATAGGTGAGGCCCAGGTTGTTCAATACAGCGGCCTCTTCTGCCTTGTTGTAATTGCCTTGATAGAGCTTCATGGCATCGCGATAGAAGTGAATTGCCTGATCATGGAAGCCCCATTCGCGATAAACGTCGCCGATGTGCGCGAGCGTGGATGCCTGGCCCTTCTTGTCGCCTAATTCGCGCCAGATGGCAAGTGCCGATTGGTAGAGCTCGACGGCTTTCTGTTGCTGGTGGAGAGCACTGTAAGAGCCCGCAAGAGCGGAGAGTGTATGCGCTTCGGACGAACGATCGCCTGACTTTTGATAATCCGCGAGAATGCGCGTGAGAGCCTCCACTGCGAATTCATTCTGCGTCATCGTCGTGACGGCTTTGACGGGAGTCGCGGTGGAGACGGCAGCCTGATTCGGCGGTGAGTTCTTGGCGGAGGGGATCGAAGCGATCGATGCGACGGAGGTCGAAGGCGCATCTATGATCTCGCCGGCCGACAAGGCGTTTTGCTGCGCGGGAAGAAGCATCGATGTGACGAAGAGCGATGCAACGGCTAGAACCGTCGACACGATGGGAACACTCCCCTTGCGCATGCGGTGACCTCCGGATGGATGGCGCCAATCTTTTTTCGGGGCCTGGAACGAGCCCGAAAACCAAGCGGGTGAACAGGAAGGAGAGGGAAAGGGGAAAGAACTGCTCTCGGAGCGGTCCGCTGTATTTCAGTTTGATGCAGGTCTCCCTTTAACATCAAATGAAATGTGTTCTTCTGAATCGAAAAAAGCAGCGGTAGTACTGTTGAGCGGCGGATTGGACTCGGCGACGGTGGCGGCGATCGCGCAGAGCGAAGGCTTCGAGGTGCACGCGCTCTCGTTCGACTACGGGCAGCGGCACAGTTTTGAACTCGAAGCAGCGCGGCGGGTGGCGGCGTCGCTCGGGGTGGCGCAGCACCGGGTGGCGACGATTGATTTGCGAGTGTTCGGCGGGTCAGCGCTGACGGACAATATCGACGTGCCGAAGGGGCGGGACAGTGCTGAGATGGAGCACGGAATTCCGGTGACGTATGTGCCGGCGCGAAATACGATCTTTCTGTCGTTTGCCCTGGCATGGGCGGAAATACTGGGGACAAGTGATGTTTTTATCGGCGTGAATGCGCTGGATTACAGCGGCTATCCCGACTGCCGGCCGGAGTTCATTCATGCGTTTGAGTCGATGGCGAACCTGGCCACGAAGGCGGGCGTGGAGGGGCGGCAGAAACTTCAGATTCATGCGCCGCTGATGCAGATGACGAAAGCGCAGATCATCAAGCGAGGCATGGAACTGGGCGTGGATTACAGCTTGACCAGCAGCTGCTACGACCCCGCAAGCGATGGAAAGCCGTGCGGACAGTGCGACTCGTGTTTCCTGAGAAGAAAAGGATTCAGGGAAAACGGGATTGACGATCCCCTGCCCTATCCGGAAGTGAAGGCGACGCCATGAGCTATGCGGTCAAAGAAATTTTTTATACGCTGCAAGGTGAAGGCGCGCAGGCCGGGCGCGCGGCGGTGTTCTGCCGGTTTGCGGGATGCAATCTGTGGTCGGGGCGCGAGAGCGATCGCGCGTCGGCGATCTGCCAGTTCTGCGATACACAGTTTGTGGGCGTGGACGGCGAAGGCGGAGGGCGATTTGAGACCGCCGTCGATTTGGCAGAGGCTATCGGAGCAACATGGCCCGTCCGTGGAGCGGAGGGAGCGCGATTCGTAGTGTGCACGGGAGGCGAACCGCTGCTGCAACTGGATCGCGTGCTGATCGACGCACTGCACGAACGCGATTTTGAAATTGCGGTGGAGACGAATGGCACGGTAGAGGCACCGGCGGGTATCGACTGGGTATGCGTGAGTCCAAAGGCAGGCGCGAAGCTTGTGCAGACGACGGGCGATGAATTGAAGCTGGTGTTTCCCCAGGCTGGCGCGATGCCGCCGAAGTTTGAGGGGCTGGGATTCCGGCATTTCTTTTTGCAGCCGATGGACGGGCCTGACCGGATTGCTAATACGGATCTGGCGGTGCGGTATTGCCTGGAGCATCCCAAATGGAGGCTGAGCTTGCAGACGCATAAGATCGTTGGGATTCCCTGAGCGCTGAGTTTTCACAACTTCGGACGCAGATAGCGGATGCGGAGTGGAAAGCAGACGCAGATCCTTCGCGCCGCTTACCCACAGACTATGTCTGCGGTGCCCCAAGATTGCGGCGCTCAGGATGACACGGCAAATCTACTGACTAGCGAAAGAGGCGCGATGGCTTTAACCGTCGCGCCCCTTCTTGTGTTCTTTTCCTGATTAGAAGACCAACTTGCCGCCGAATTGGAGTTCGCGCGGATCGTAGGTGCTGGTGACCTGGCCGAAGTTGCCATCGGTAAAGCCAGTGTCGACTCCGTTGAATTGGGTGTGGTTGAACGTATTGAAGGTTTCAACACGCAGTTCGAGGTGCGGGTTCTCCCTGCCGGTAAAGGGAATGCTCTTGAACAGCGCGAGGTTCCAGTTGAAGAGACCGGGGCCAACGACGCTGTCTTTGCCTGCGGTGCCGAAGCCTTGATTGGTGCCACCGTTCCATGGGGCCACGGGAGCCGTGAACGCGCCGGTATTGAACCACTGCGAAACGGTCTTTGCTCCGCTGCGGGGATTGCCACTGACGCTGGGCCGGTTGACGGTACCGCCGCCCAGACCGAGCGTATCGGGCGAATAGGTGACGTTGATCGGCGATCCCGCTTGCGCGACGGTCACGCCGGAGACTTCCCATCCGCCGAGGACGCCGTGTTCGAGGATGTTGCCGCCGTGAAGCCAGAACGGCAGCCGGTAATCGTAGTTGGCGTTGAAGATGTGGCGGCGGTCAAGAACGCCGGAGCCGCGATCGTATCTGAGGTTGAAGGGATTGGATACGGTGCCGCCCGATCCGGAGATGTTGGTGGAACCGAGGTCGCCGCTCTGGATGTCAATCTCGTGCGACCAGGTGTATGCAAACTGCATGGTGAGGTTGTGCCAGTTCTGCAGACGCAGGCTGGTTTGGAGCGAGTTGTAACTCTGGTTGGTCCCGCTTTCGATCTGCGTGATGTTGGAGTAGCCGAGGAACTGGCGGTAGAGATTGGCATTCGCGCCGGAAGCAACAGCCTGACGGTCCGTCATGTCGCCGATCGGCAGGGTGTTGATGTTGCGTTCATCCGACTGGTTCCATCCGCCTGAGCCTACATACTGCATGACGAAGACAACGGAGGGCGCAAGCTGCTGCTGAATGCCCAGGCTGTATTGCGCGGTTGCAGGATCGGGATAGTAGTAGCTGAGGTTCTGCATGCCGGCCGGGAACGTTGGCGTGGCCGCGGTGCCTCCAGTGATAGCGCTGGTGGTGGGGCTGGAGAAGTAGACGCTGTTCGCAGTTGGGTGATAGGCGAAAGGCGGGTTGGTGGCAGCGCCGTAGATATCGTTGCCCTGGATGCGCTCATAGAACATGCCGGCACCAGCGCGGAGAACTGTCTTGCCGGTTCCGAATACATCCCATGCAAAGCCCACGCGAGGCTGGATGGTCTTGTAATCGTTTTGGACGATACCGCGGGGGAATCCATTCTGTCCGGCGAGTTCGATGCCGTTCATATAGAACGTCCCTCCGTTCGAGGTGGCAAGGCCGGGACTGACAGCCGTGCATGTGCCGGCGATGGCGGTACAGATGGAGCCGCTGGCTGGATCGAGAACGGCTGCAGCGGCGGGGTTGTAGTCGGCAGGAACGAAGTTGGCAACCTCGTTGTTTTTCTCGTACACGTGCGGCATGAGGTCCCAGCGCAGACCGATGTTCAGTGTGAGGCGGGGAGCGATGCGCCAGTTGTCGAGCCCGTAGAAGGAGTAGGTGTTGTTAAGCCAGTGCGCCGTGTTGAGGCTTTGAAGTTGCTGGTAGCTGTCGGCAAATCCGAGCAGGAAGTTCAGGTACGAGTCTCCTGAAAAATCGGTGCCGAAGGAGTAGTCGCCTTCAGTGTCTGCCTGCAGCTGCTGGTTCTTGTCGACGCGCATGTAGGAAAAGCCGAACTTGAAGCTGTGTTTTCCTTTGTTCCAGATGACGTCGTCGCGAAGCTGGTAATCGAGGAAAGCGTTGCGCCACGGCCAGTAGATCTGGGTCCACGTGGTGCCGAGGGGACTGCCGAAACTGACCTGCGGCAGGCGATTGAGCGCGTTGTTGCCCTGGAAGAAGCTTCCCGCATTCCAACCGGCCGGTTCAACGTTCGAGGCTCCGCCGGCGGATGTCGGACTGATGTTGATGGTATTGCCGTTCACATCGAGTCCGACTTCATTGAGCAGGTTTGGCGTGATGGTGTGGGAGAGTTGAATGACCGAAGACCACGACGGATTCTGGAAGACATCGCCGATAGTGTCGTAACTGTCACCGCTCCACATGGTGGGGATGATGGTCTGCGTCATCTGGTCGTGCATCCAGTGGCCCATCAGGTGCATTTTCGAGTTGATGTCGTGATCGATGCGCACCACGTCTTCGCGCACATACGTGGGCTGCTTGGGCGAGGCGATGTACTGCGGATTGGCGGCCGAGCCAGTGTTGGGCTTGGGAATATTGCCGGTGCCCATAAACAGCACCGCGTTGGGATCGAGCAGGTTGGCAGGGATGACATTGCCGGGAAATGGTCCGCCGGGCGTAAGTCCATCTTGCGCGTAGATCGCAAGCTTGGCGGGATCGTTGGTCTTGGGCACGCAGGGCGGAGCGACGCCAGCATTGCAAACGCCCGAAGGCAGGCTGGACGCCGCGAGTTCGTTGAAGGGCGTGTAGCTTAGCGCCGACCCTGCCGTCGGAAAGTCAGAGGCAGGGACGGTGTTTTCGGGGCTGGGGTTGACGCCGTTGATGAAGCGACGCCACTCCTCATTGACGAAGAAGAACGTCCGGCTCTTGCTCTTCGGGTAGATGCCGGGGATGAACGCCGGACCGCCGACATTTCCTCCGAAAATGTTCAACCGCAGTTCCGGGGTCGGGGTGCCGCTACGTTTGGCGAAATAGCTGCCGGCATCGAAAGCGTCGTTGCGATCGAACTCCCACAATGCGCCGTGGAAGTCCTTTGTGCCGGATTTCACTACCATGGTGACGGTGCCGCCAGAGGCGATGCCATAGTCGGGGCTGTAGTTGCTGCTCAGCGTCTGAAACTCAGCAAGCGCATCGGGCGATGGCATCAGGTCAAACTTGCCGCCGCTGCCGCGGTCGTAGGCTTCGCCGCCGTCGATGAGCCAGTCGTTGTGATCCGGGCGCATCCCGTTGAAGCTGAGCCCGAATCCACTGCCCTGCGCGGTGACGCCGTTGAACGAGGGAAGATTGTTGGCGACGCCGGTGCCGAGCGTTGTAAGCGAAACCATGTTGCGGCCGTTGGTGGCGAGCTGCGTGATCTGCTGGCCGGTAATAAGGTTGCTGACCTCGTTGGTTTCGGTCTGCAGGTGAAGCGCATCGGCCGTGACGGTGACGGTCTGGACTCCGGCGCCGACGGCCAGGGTAACGTTCTCCGGCACGGTGGCCGCGACGTTGACGACGATGGCGTTGATTTGCGAGGCGTTGAAGCCTCTGGCCTCAGCCTTGAGGTCGTAGTTGCCGTGTTCCAGGTTGGGAAAATCGTAGAGTCCGGCGCCATTGCTGGCTGTAGTTCTTTTTTCGCCGGTCGCGGTGTTGGTAATGGTGATGGTCGCGTTGGGAACGACGGCGCCGGAGGGATCGGCAACCGTACCCTTGATTTCAGCATTCTCCTGCGCCCATCCGGATGCAGCGCACGAGACAATCACCAGCACTACACCGAGTGCGTATTTGACGACATTCATTTGTCCTCCTCAAAACAGCCCGGCATACGACGGGGATTCATTGTTCTTTCCTCGAAGCCGGGAGCAAAGGACCGACGGAGGCACACCCTTTCCACCACGTGCGAATCGTCGTTCGCACGCGCTCGCGCGCGCCGCACAAAGCGATGACGCGGAGCCGCGAAAGGGATCTAACCCCTCGACCCGTGTTTACCTTGACTTTCGGGAATCTGCATCGGTCAGAACGACGGTCAGTTCCGGGTTGGCAAACAACCGGAAAAGAAGACCGACGACTGGACCGGCCTTACTGCTCGTTAAGGACCTTTGTTGATTGTGAACACGCCAAGGCCCGGAGATGTCCGAGGCCGCCGTCGAGAGCATCTTTCAATAGGAGTCAGCATTTAGACACACTCTGATACGTTGCGTTCTGATGGTCTTTGACGGAGTGAGAGTGCTGAAGGTTGCGAATTTCGAGCCATCAAAGACAGTCATTTGGATAAAAAGCTAAATGCTTTTATTGCGATGAAAACTTTCTGGGTCCGCAAATTTTAGCAACAGGCCATTGCGGCACCTCGGCAGTGTGAAATGCACGTTCGCTGCCAGATGACCGTGACCGATTCGATCCACGGTAAGCCGAAGAAGCGTCTCAAGATTCAGTTGAGCGTCCGAGGCTGCGGTAGCCGCGCGGTTATGAGAAACTGGAAGTGCGGCAGTTCTAGAGCGGGATCAAATCTGTAATCGCGAATCCCGAAATTCTGAGCCAATTTGAATCTGCATCGGGCCGGCGGGGCCGATACTGCGCAGCAGTTCGCGCACAGGAAAACGAAACAAATGCTGAGTGTAAGTAATGTGTCAATGCGCTACGGCGCGAAGGTTCTGTTTGAGGAAGTGTCGGTGACTTTTACGCCGGGGCGGCGCTATGGATTGACAGGACCGAACGGGTCAGGCAAATCGACTTTCATGAAGGTGCTGACCGGTGAACTGGAAGCGCAAAAGGGCACGGTGGTGCGTCCGCGCAAATTCGGCGTGTTACGCCAGGACCAGTTCGCCTTCGATACCTATCGCGTGATCGATACCGTGATCATGGGCAACAAGCCGCTGTGGGCTGCACTCGAGGAGCGCGACCGCATCTACGAGAAGGCCGAGCTGAGCGATGCCGACGGCATGCGCCTGGGCGAACTCGAAGGCGTGATCGGCGACGAAGACGGCTACACGGCAGAGGCCGATGCGGCTGTACTGCTGGATGGCCTGGACATCACAGAAGAACTGCACGCACGCAAGATGGGCGAACTGCAGGGCGGCCAGAAGGTGCGCGTTCTGCTGGCGCAGGCGCTGTTCGGAAAGCCGGAGGCGCTGCTGCTGGACGAGCCCACGAATTATCTCGATCTTGAGTCGGTGCACTGGCTGCAGGATTTTCTGAATTCCTACAACGGCACGCTGATTGCCATTTCGCACGACCGGCACTTCTTGAACAGCGTTACTACCCACACGGCCGATATCGATTACCAGACCATCATCATCTACAGCGGCGGGTACGACGACATGGTGATGGCGAAGACGCAGATTCGCTCCACGCTCGAATCGCAGAACGCGCAACGCGACAAGAAGATTGCGCAGCTGAACGAATTCATCGCTCGGTTTGCAGCGGGCACTCGATCATCGCAGGTGACAAGCCGGCGCAAGGAAGTGGAGCGGCTGCAGACCAACGAACTGGCGCGGTCGAATATTCAGCGGCCGTATATTCGTTTTGACCAGGTGCGACCCAGTGGCAAGCACGTGTTGGAGTTTAAACATGTGACAAAGCTCTACGAGGACCATAAGGTTCTCGACGGCTTTACCGCGAATGTTCTGCGGGGAGAAAAGATCTGCCTGATGGGGCGCAACGGCGCGGGCAAGACCACGCTATTGAAGAGCCTGCTGGCCAATTATCCCGGTCTTGCGGACAAAGAATTCACGCTGGACTCGGGAGCTGTCTTCTGGGGTCACGAAGCGCAGATCGGTTACTTTCCGCAGGATGTTGGCTCAACGATCGAGCACGGGCTGACGGTAGCGGAGTGGCTGCATCGCTGGAATCCGGCGGCGCACGTCGAAGAGATTCGAGGCATTCTGGGACAGATGCTTTTCTCCGGGGAAGAGGGCGATAAACAGACCAAGGCACTGTCAGGCGGCGAACAGGCTCGGCTGGTTTTCTGCAAGCTGATCCTGACCAAGCCGAACATCCTCATCTTTGACGAGCCAACAAACCACCTTGATCTCGAAGCCATCAACGCGCTGAATATTGCGCTGCAGCGATTTGAAGGCACGGTGCTGCTGGTGACGCACGATCATGATTTGATCGATGAAGTGGCGACGCGGCTGTGGAACTTCAAGGCGGATGGGATTGAGGATTTCCAGGGTCCGTACTCGGAGTGGAAGGGAAAGCACAACTAGCTGCGGGAACTATGAACGACTGATCCCGGAGGAGCTGCAGGTAATCCAGGCTATTTGAGATTGTGTTGTGTCCAGCACCGGGAACAACCACATAGGTTACGCCACTTTAGTGAATCGCGTTCGAAGCCGTTCGGTGCTTGCACGCGGAATGACTTCATCATTTCCAGCCGCAATGATCTTTACGAGGAGCAGTCACCTGTGGGGCATATTTCCACGACTCATATTTATCGAGCATCATCAAGCGATTGGGCAGGAACGGATAATGCTCTTCCGCCACATCAACCAAGACTGTCGTAAGGCGTGACCAGAACGAGTCGTGTAACCGGGCGTTGGCTTGCGACACTGGATTGCGACACCTGTGCCGAGGCTGCGACCGATAAGGGTGACATTCGCATGCTGCGCGTGAACCGCGTCAAAGAGAGCGAAACGCGGCTGCAAGGATGCTTTTCTCGGTCGGATGCCCTGCACTGCCGCCATAACCGGGATAGTGAAGCAGATAGATGGCGGCATTTGGAAATGTGCTGGAGAAGTCGGGCAAATCGAGCGAGACGTCTTCCGCATTCCCGCCGAAGTAGATAACGGCTTCGGGACCGGCGGCTGGCCGCATCGACACCAGTACCGCTCCAGAGACGGACGGAAGTGCCATGATCAAGCCATCGTGGTTTGATCGCGGCTGCGGAAAATAGATCAGCGATCGCTGAGAAAAGAAGATCAAGGCGAACAGACCAATACAACATGGCTGCAGTGACTAGAGACCACGTTCATCAATAGCCGTCGAGCCCCTTCCATTCGCTGGAAATTCTCCTGCGGAGACCATAACAGACTTGACAGCGAACAAGGGGAGAAGTTGCGGATCTTTTCCCACTCTGCAGTACCAAAAGCTGTCATGGATTGAGCACCAGGCTACGTCAACATTCCCAAGTCCCAGCTTTGAAACTCTAGAATTGGCTGCATGGATCCTGCCCTTCCGCATCTGGCGTGGTTTGACGTTGCCGATCCAGCATCGCCGGACCTCGACGAACTTGCGCGCCGCTTCGGACTGCATGAGTTGCAGATCGAGGACTGTCGCCAACGGCCGCAACGGCCCAAGACAGAGGAACACGGCCACTACATTTTCGCTGTGCTGAAGCACATGCACGACCCGGGGGAACTCGAGTTCGATGACATTGATCTCTTCCTCGGTCCTGACTTCCTGATCTCCGTGCGCAGCGGCGACTCGGTGGTATTTGAAAGCGTGCGCGTGCGTGCCGAACAGGAGCACGTTGACCGTCTCGACCGCCTGTTTTACATGATCGTCGACCAAATCGTCGATGGTTATCAGCCCGTGCTCGACAGACTCGCTGATGAAATCTCCGATATAGAAGATGTGGTTCTGGACCGGCCCGATCCTCAGACGCTGGCGCGCATCTTTTCGCTCAAACGCAAGCTGGTTGATTTTCGCCGCGTGGCTGGCGGTATGCGGGAAGTTGTAAACAGCCTGGTCCGTCGCGAGAAGGGTCTACTGGGCGATGACCTTGATCCATACTTTCGCGACATCTACGACCACATCATGCGCACAGTAGACATGATCGAGACGTACCGGGACCTGCTGTCGGGTGCGCTCGATATCTACCTCTCAGCCGTTGCCAATCGCACCAATGAAGTGATGAAGGTGCTGACGATCTGGGGCACGGTGGCTCTCCCGCTCGTGATCATCACGGGGTTCTTCGGAATGAACCTTCATCTGCCATGGTCCACCAGCCCTTATGGCTCTGTCTATGCGGTAGCTCTGATGGCGATATCCACGATTGCCGTTCTGGTTTATTTCAAGACGAAGCACTGGTTTTAAAGCCGCTTCGGAATAGTGCACCTAGCGCGACGAGCAGGCGATTTTGCGCACTTCGATGTGCTTTCTTCCCCATGCGCAGATGTGTTCGAGCACCGGAAGCATCGTCATTCCATATTCCGAGATTGCGTAAATGACGTGCGGGTGAGTTCCCTGCTCGTGCTGGCGAATCAGGATGCCGTCGCTGACCAGGTCTTTAAGGTGGCGGATCAGCATGCGCTCGGTGATGCCGGGAATGCTGCGCAGCAATGCGCTGGTGCGCATCGGCTTTTCAGAGAGCCGCCACAGGATGGTTCCCTTCCATCGGCCGTCGATGACGGACAGCATGGCGTCGATGGGGCACTCGCTGATCTCCTTTTTTGAAACCGGCATATTGTGGCCTGATTGGGGAACGCGGGACTGACATATTTGTCAGCACCGCTTCCTGAATCATTCTATCGCCGCGCGGAGTCTGAGGCTCAGGAGTTGAATATGAGACCTCTACTGGATGTTGTCACTACTGTCTGCATCGGGCTTTTGATTGGCACGGAATTTGCCGTTGCTGTCTTCATCAATCCCATCCTGCGGAAGCTTGGGGCGCGCGAAGAGCTGCGGGCGATTCGACTGTTTGGCGCAAAGCTGGGCGCGACGATGCCGTTCTGGTACTGTGCAAGCCTGGTGCTGCTGATCGCAGAACTGGTGTTCAGGCGTGGAGAGCCTGGGGTACTGCTGCTGATTGCTGCGAGCGCGCTGTGGGCCTCGGCGATTGTTCTGTCCCTCTTCTTTCTGGTGCCGATCAACAATCGGCTGGTGCGCACGGATCCGGAGGTAGCGCCGGAGCCAGCGTTGAAGGAGGCCGGACAGTGGGACGCGATGCATCGCTGGCGTGTAGCGACGCTGACGGCCGCAATGATTTGCTTTCTGGTTGCGGTACTTCGCGTCGGGTGACAGAAGCCCGGAAATCCTGAATGGGCGCCCGCACGTTGGACGAAATTTGTGTTTTCCCATCCATGAAAGCCAAAAACGCTGTCATGGATGGGCACCCGGCCGAAGCCGGATTGCAAATAAGAGTCCGCGTGCACGCTGGTTACTTGACACCGAAATGCACTCGCCGTGTAATAGACACAGTGGTAGTGGTGATGGAGTTCACCGCGCAGCGCGGCAGATGATGCTTTGCTGTTAACCGCTGTCCCGCCTGATTGCCGGACAGATGATGACTCCTGACAGGTGGTCCTGTCGGGAAGTTACGTCCGGCGCGATCCCTGCAATTGGATTAAGAGACGCACGAAGCAGCGTAGAACTGTGGAGTGATGCCCCACTCATGCCAGCTGTCATGAATGGGGCACCGGCTGCCTTGAATGGGAATCTAGACATCGGTGCGTCTTTTCGGAGGGGGACGGATTGCAGAAATATCTGCTGATAGCCATTGGCGGCGCGCTGGGGTCGATTGCGCGCTATTGGGTGGGCTCATCGATCGCGGGGCGGATGGGGATTCGCTTTCCCTACGGAACGCTGGTCGTGAACTTCACTGCTTGCGTAATTATCGGATTTTCGATGACGTATCTAGGCAAACGCGGGGAGTTGAATCCGGCGTGGCGGTTCCTGGTGCCCGTGGGGTTTATCGGCGCATACAGCACGTTCTCGACGTATGAATGGGAGACACTGTCGACGATGCGCGCAGGTGCTTTCGGAATTGCGGGGTTATATGCGGTGGGCAGCTTCGTACTAGGACTTGCAGCCGTCTGGGGTGGATCGGTGCTGGGCGAGCTACTCTGAGAAGTATTTGCGAGTCCGGGACTCCCTTCGAACACGATTTTCGTAACCTGCCGATTCATTACGCAGTTGAGGCAAATGGGTTACCAAGCCTGTGATTTCGATCACGGTGAGAACAGAAGTGCCACCCTAGACTTGGACCATAGTTCAGTAAAGAAAGATGGTGAGAACTATGGTTGCTGCTGAGAACGAAAGCGCAGTCAGCAATTTACTCGCTGCGTACGAGGGCGAGTTGAACTCGCACGCCCGCTACAAGGCCTACGCCGCCAAGGCGGAGGCTGAGGGAATGAATGGGGCGGCAAGCCTCTTTCGAGCGGCCGCCAGGGCCGAGCAGATTCACGCCAGCAATCATGCCCGCGTTATCCGCCAAATGGGGGGCGAAGCTGCGGCCAGTATTCTCCCGTTTCGCGTGAAGTCGACGCTCGAGAACTTGAGGACGGCGCTGGGCGGCGAGCAGCATGAAATCGACTCGCTCTATCCTAAATTCCTGATACATGCGACTTCGCAGCTCGATACCAGTGCGATGCGGTCTTTTGTTTGGGCAATGGAGTCCGAGAGGACTCACGCGCGTCTCTACGAGGATGCAGTCGCCTCAATGGAAGCGGGCCCGGGGTGGACGCAGGATCAGCTTGAATTCCACGTGTGCACGCTCTGCGGCTACACCGCGAAGGCGCAGGAAGCCGACAACTGCCCAGCTTGCAACTTTGTGTGGGATCGATTTGAGCGGATCAGCTAAGGGCGCAGCGGCGGCCCGATTCATTCCATGGTTTCGCCCCGCTAACGGGCGCCGCGATCTTGATTTTCTTTAGATAATTCAGTGTGATTTGCATCACCTGCGTAGTTTCTCCTGCATCCAAATAGATGAGGATATTGCAGGCAATGGCAACGGATCGGGTGATGGCTCACGTCGTCGGAGTCGAGGATCTTGCGGTGATCCGCAACCTTGAAACCGCATTCGAGGAAGAAACCAAGACCAGCACCGCCTATAAGGCGTATGCAGCTCGCGCTGATGAAGAAGGTTATCCGGGGCTTGCAAGCCTGTTTCGCGCAACCGCGCTGGCTGAACAGATTCATGCAGGCAATCACGCGCGGGTGCTGCGGCACATGGGCGGGTCACCAAGTATCGACGTGCCCAGGCCACGTATCGAAGGATCATTTGAGAACCTGAAGGCGGCGTTCGTCGACCAGAAGTTCGAAGTGGACTATCTTTACCCCGCTTTTCTCACCACGGCGGTTCCGCTGTTTGACTCGACGGCGGTCCGCAGCTTTCACTGGGCCCTTGAGGCCGATAAATCACATGTGCGGCTTTACGACGATGTCCTGACACGCGTTCAGGCAGGTGGCAGCCCCGGCTGGGAATACGAGAAACACGCGTTCTTTGTCTGCGGGCTCTGCGGATACGCAGCCGAGCATCCTGATGGCGAAAACTGCCCTGGATGCAATTATTTATGGGAGAAGTTTGAAGCAATAATGTAACTCAAAGAGCCCTCAGATTTTGAGGAGCAGTTTTTTTCATTTGCTCTTCTCTTTCCTTTTGCTCTTCAAATCCAATTCCAATCAAAAAATCAGGATTCGCGGCGCTCGGGCTTCCATTGGTCAGGGAGATCGGGATCGAGGCGGTCTTCGCGATCTTCCTTCTCTTCCTGTTTGCGTCGCTTTTCGCGTTCTTCGCGCTCTTCGCGGCCGTCGCTCATGATGTTCCTCCCACAGATAAGTTTAGCGAACCCGAGGCCGAATGGCGCGAGAGTTCAACTGGCGAGGACGGCGTGCGATTCGTCTATTTCCCTGGCGCGGTCGAGAGCGGCCTGGATGTTGGGCATGATGTTTTCGCGGCCCACATGGTCGAGGAAGCGCGGCTGCTGAAGCAGCTTTGACGGCTGCTCCATGGCTCCGCAGAGCAGGAGCGTGCGGCCGGATTCGGTGAGGCGTTTGGCAAAGGTCTCGATCGCATGGATGCCGGTGGCGTCGATGGCAGTCATGTTGCGCAGGCGGAGAATAACCACCGGTTCAAAGGCCTCGATGTTGACAGTGGACTCGACCAGCTTCTCGGTGGTGCCGAACAGGAACGGACCGTGGATGCGCAGAAGCGTGACGTACGGCGGAATGATGCGACCCTGGAGCGTGTGAGGCAGGCCATCGCGGATGTAGTCGTCGGTGACGGCGCTGACCGTCGTGGTTTCAGCGATGCGGTAGATGTAGACCAGCGCGGCCAATGCCATCCCCACGCTGACGGCGACGGTAAGATCGGCAAAGACCGTGAGCGCGAATGTAACGATCCAGACGGCGATGGCTGTGAAGCCGAGTTGGAGAATGCCGCCGATTTCGCGCCATTCACCCATGTTCCAGGCAACAACGAACAGGACGGCCGCAAGCGTTGCGAGCGGAATATAGCTGGCCAGCGGTGCAGCGACGAGAAGGATGCCGAGAAGGGTGAGCGCGTGCACAATGCCGGAGACCGGAGAGCGCGCGCCGGAACGGATATTGGTTGCAGTGCGGGCGATAGCTCCCGTAGCGGGAATTCCGCCGAACAGCGGTGAAGTGATGTTGGCAATTCCCTGCGCGACAAGTTCGACGTTGGGATTGTGACGGTCGCCGGTCATGCCGTCGGCGACGACTGCGGAAAGCATGCTCTCAAGTGCGGCAAGCAGCGCAACGGTGAATGCTGAAGGGATTAACGGCAGGATGTGTTCGGCATGGAAATCTGGAATGGCGAAGGGTGGGAGACCCCGTGGGATTCCGCCGAAGCGGGAGCCGATGGTTTCGACGGGCAGATGAAAGAACGCGCACGCAGCGGTGCATCCTAGAAGCGCAACGATGGATGCGGGAACGCGTTTGGTGATTGTTGGCAGGATCAGCATGATGGCCAGTGTGCCGCCGCCAAGTGCGAGCGCCTGCCAGTTGAGGCTGGACATGTGGCCGATCAGCAGCTTCATGCGGAGCAGGAATTCGCTGGGAACGGCGCCGACGCGGAGGCCGAAGAAGTCCTTGATCTGCGTGGAAGCGATGAGAACGGCGATGCCGTTCGTGAATCCGATGACAACGGGACGCGGGATAAAGCGTACCGCGGAGCCAAGGCCCGTAAGCCCCATGGCAAGCAGGATGACGCCTGCCATCAAGGTGACCATGGCCAGGCCGCTCATGCCGAATCGAGCAACAATTCCGGCAACGATGACAACGAAGGCGCCGGTGGGTCCACCGATCTGGGTGCGCGATCCGCCCAGGGCGGAGATGAGAAAACCGGCGACGACGGCGGTATAGAGGCCGGCCTGCGGGGTCACTCCGGAGGCGATGCCGAAGGCCATCGCAAGCGGCAACGCGACCAGACCCACAGTGATACCGGCGAGAAGATCGTGCAGGAATATCTGCGCGCTGTACTGGCGTAAAGACACGACCAGTTTGGGCAGATTGGGATTGCTGATGGACATGATTGCTACTTCTATTTTAGTGGAAGTCCGGCGTGGAAGCGGCGAATTGCGGGACGGCGGAGCGCGCGAGTAACTATCCAATCGCGCTCAAACCAATTGCTTCATGTAAATAGCGGCGGGGCGATTGCGGGCGTAGTAGTGGTTGGCACGACTGTTCTTGGTATAGCCGGTGCGCTCGTAGAGGCGGATGGCCGAGGCATTTTCCATGTCAACGTGAAGCCATATCCCGGTGGCCCTTTCGGCGTTGGCGGAGCCTTCAAGACGCCGGAGGAGTTCGGCGCCGATGCCGTGGCCGCGATGAGCGGGCAACACCTCGATGGTGGAAATGTACGCAACGGTAGGCGCAACCTGCCGGATAAATTCGACGATTGCGAAGCCGGCCATGTGGCCGTTCTCTTCGGCGATCCAGGTCGCGGTTTCCTGTGAGGAGATGAGTTGGCGCATGTAGCGCCGCGTAAAGCGCTCCGGAGACTGGAAGCAGACTTCCTCGATGGCATAGAGGTCGTCGAAATCGTCGTGTTCGTAAAGGCGGTAATTCATCGGGAAGAAAGCGGGTCAGCGGGGTGAGCGAGATTGCGGGATCGTACTTGGGATAAGCGATGAGGTATCCCGCCCTTGCCGCGATAATACTGCACCTAGGACGGGATACCTCTATTGATTCATGCAAACTTATACAGATCAGTCAGTTATCTAAACTACCTAGACTTTTGCTTCAAGGTCACGGATGACGTCGAAGAACCGCTGGTCGAGGCGGCGGTTGGTGGCGATGGCTTCCTTGATCGTGATGTCGGTGATGTCAAGACCGTGAAGGACGGCGATGCGGCCCCACTTCTTTTCGTGCACCATGTCGATGGCGTGGAGGCCATAACGCTGGCCGAGAACGCGGTCAAATGCAGTAGGAACTCCACCGCGCTGGGTGTGGCCGAGGTTGACGGAGCGGGTTTCAAATCCGGTCTTCTTCTCGATGAGGCTGGCGAGAGCTTCGCCGATGCCGGAGAGGCGCGCGTGTCCGAAAGAGTCGACTTCTTTGGAACCTGTCACCTGGCCGACTTCCGGCAGATGACAGCCTTCCGCCACGACAACGACGCCGTAGTGCTTGCCGTGATCGTAGTTGTACTTGAGCAACGCGCAGACGTGATCGATGTCGATTTCTTTTTCAGGAACAAGCACGACGTGTGCACCGGCAGCAACACCGGAAGCATAAGCGATCCAGCCGGCGTCGCGGCCCATCACTTCGACGACAATGACGCGATTGTGCGAGTCAGCGGTGGTGTGGATGCGATCGATGGCCTCGGTGGCGATCATGACCGCTGTGTCGAAGCCGAAGGTTTGATCAGTGCCGCTGATGTCGTTGTCGATGGTCTTGGGAACGCCGACAGCATTGATGCCGTTTTCGGCAAGGAAGAGAGTGACAGACTGCGTGTCGTCGCCCCCGAGCGCGATGAGCGCATCGATCTTGTTGATCTTGAGAACTTCCTGGACCTTCTCGATGCCGCCGGGGACCTTCTTGACGTTGGTGCGCGACGAATGGAGGATGGTGCCGCCTTTGAGCTGAATGCCGTCGGTGCTTTCGAGCGTCAGCGGAACGAAGTTGTTATCGAGCACGCCGCGCCAGCCGTTGAGGAAGCCGATGAACTCGTCGCCGTAGGTCTGGATTCCTTTGCGTACCGCCGCGTAGATGACAGCATTCAAGCCGGGGCAGTCGCCGCCGCCGGTCAATAGAGCAACTCGCATCGTATATTTCTCCTGATCGAATTCGGGCAGCCGCGCCTGGGGCGCGCCGCTCCGCAAAACCCTGAACTCCTGGTCGGGTGCGCAGTGAGGATCAATATGCATCCCGCTGACGAAGTCTTGTCTGTGGGGACCCGTGCCGCTTCTCGACGCCTTAACCAGTATATTCCGCGCTTGTAAAGCAATATCGTGACACCGCTCACGCGGCTGATCATCCTGGCCATCGATAGCACAACCGTCGGATTCCCTGAGAGAAAAGGCGGCTCGGGGTGGTTGAATAGGAAAGTATGCTAATCCCCGGAACCGGAGCCTTGATCCTGCTTGCATTTGCGAGCCTGGTCGTGGTCGTGCTCCTGGTGCTGTTACAGCTCACGCGGCTGGGCTTCCTGGTGCGGTCGACAATTCCGGACCGGCCGCGCCGCCGCATGTTCATTGCCTCGACATCGTTCCTGATCACGTTTGCCGGCTCGCGGGTTCTGGTGGAGTTGATTATTCACAATCACGGGCCGTTCAACTGGGTTGTGGTGCGGGGCCATCACATCCATCACCTGGTGTGGGGCATCATGATCCTGCTGCTGGTGGGCTACGGATGGCTGCTCGATCTGGGACGGAGCCACTCGCCGCTGTCGATCTTTTTCAGCAGGCTCATGAGCGTGAGTTACGGCGTGGGCGCTGCGCTGACGCTGGATGAGTTTTCGCTGTGGCTGAATCTGGACCCCAATGACTATTGGTCGCGCGAAGGGCGCATCAGCATCGATGCGGTCATTCTGTTCGGCGGGATCCTGGCAGTAGGCGCGTGGGGCGCGCCGTTTTTTCGCGGCCTGCAGTTGATGTGGACCAAGGGAAAGACTTTCCGCAAGGAGATCGGGCGGCTCGAGTCTCCTATTCGGCGCGTGCGGTTGCTTCGTCCGCGTAAAGTTCGTCGATTACCGACGCATACTTTGCCGAAATAACGCGGCGTTTAAGCTTCATCGAGGGAGTCAACTCACCGGAGTTTTGTGACCACTCGTCCGCGACGAGGCGGAATCGCTTGATGGTTTCGAAGTTGGCGAGGCCGGCATTGGCTTCGCGCACCACTTCGCCGTAGAGTGCGATGACGCGGGTGTCGGAGACGAGCGCCCGACGATCAAGGCCTTCAAGGCCGGCATTTTTGGCCCACGCTTCGAGCGCGGCAAAGTTGGGCGAGATCAGCGCGGCGATGAACTTGTGCTTGTCGCCGACCATCGCGCATTCCGCCACCATCACGGAATTCTTGAGTTTGTTTTCGATCGGCTGCGGGGCAACGAGTTTGCCGCCCGAAGTCTTGAGCAATTCCTTTTTGCGATCGGTGATATAGAGGAATCCATCGTCGTCGAGGTGGGCGATGTCGCCGGTGCGGAAGAAGCCTTCGGCATCGAAGCATTCCTTGCTTGCCTCGGGCTTCTGGTAGTAACCGGTGAAGATGGACGGACCGCGAACCAGGAGTTCGCCGTCTTCAGCAAATTTGAGCTCAAGATTCGTGAGCGGCTTGCCGACGGCGCCCATGCGGTGAACTGCCGGATTGTTGAGGGCGATGACGGGCGATGTTTCTGTGAGCCCGTATCCCTCCCACGCAGCGATGCCGGCGGAGGCGAACCACTTTGCCGTATCGATGCCGAGCGGTGCTCCGCCTGAGACCCAGATGCGCACGCGCCCCCCGAAGGCTTCGCGCACTTTGCCGTAGACAAGCTTGTTGGCGATCTTCCAAATAAACGAAGAGGGCTGGTGGCCGTCGTAAACCGTGTCGCGATGGTGCGCGCCCACATTGAGCGCCCAGGCAAGAATTCTTTTCTTGACGGGCGAGGCATTGGACTTTTGTTCAACGGCCTGCCGGATCTTCTCGTAAACGCGCGGAACTCCGACGAAGACCGTGGGACAAACTTCCTTCATGGCCTGCGGGAGTTTGTCGAATTGGGAACAATAGGCGACTTGCGCATTGTGGTTGTACATCACGTAATCGAGCGCGCGGGCGGTGATGTGCGACAGGGGAAGGAATGAGATGCAGGCGTCGGTTTCGTCGAAGCTGAATTCGCGCGCGGCGAGGTTCTGATTGGTCGCGATATTGCCGTGCGTGAGCATGACGCCCTTGGGTTCGCCCGTGGTACCCGACGTGTAGATGAGAGTGGCAAGATCGTCGGGCACCACGGAGCGAACGAGCGCATCGAAGACCGGGTCGCGATAGGACCCCGCATCGTCGGCTCCGGCCAGGATCTTGGAGAAGCCGATGGCCCCGTCGGGGGCCTTGGCGTCCATCATGAGGATGCGATCGAGGGATGTCCGAGAGCGGACGGCGTTGAGTTTGTCGTATTGCTGGCGGGTGGAGACGATGGCGATGCGGCAGCCGGCATCGGCGAGAAGGACAGCGATCTGGTCACCGGTAAGCGTGGGGTAGATGGGGACGTTGACGGCATTGATGGCGAGGATGGCGAAGTCGGCGACAGCCCATTCCCAGCGGTTTTCGGCGATCAGCGCGATGCGGTCGCCCTTTTTTGCGCCCCAGGAAAGGAACGCCTCAGAAAGGGTGTGGACGCGTTGGTAGATCTGGTCGGAGGAGAGAGGTTGCCAGGCGCCTAACTCGTCCTGCCAGAGGATGGCGCGGGGATTTGCGGCCGCGGCCAGGCGGCAAAAAAGGTCATTGATGGTCGAAAGCGGCGGAGGAATCATGTCGGGCGTTTCGGTCAACCGATCGGCTTGAATTGAGACCAAGGGAGAGTGTAACAGCGCCGGGATCGGGCAGGTGACGCGTCGCGGGGATTGGATTCAGAGCGAACCGCATCATAAGTCCCTGTGTTCTGCAAGGTTTCGGGCCAAACTTCCGTTTCAAAGGTATGCGGTTGGTCACCCTGTAAACAGCTAATTGTGCGGTAAGATCACTCCAGCCAAACGGTACCAAACGCCGTCGAAGACATGCCCAAGCGCACTGCATCTCTGCCGCCCGGAGAGCCCGATCCAGCTCTGCTAGAGAAGCTTGCCGTCCTGCAACAGGCCTGTCTTCTGGTGGTAGCGCTGATGGCGCTCACCGTATTTGCCAGTTGGCTCTTCCCTCCCATTGCGACATACCTGCCCGCCGCGATGACGCGCATGAGCGTCCCCATGTCGCTGACGGTGCTGTTGTGCGCACTGAGCCTCGCCCTTTCTGAATCCGGAAACCACTTGTCGTTGCCGCGTGCGAGCCGATACATCGCATCCCAGGGCGGCCTGCTGGCGATTCTCATCCTGCTGGAATCGATATATCGGCTCTTTCCGGCGGTGGACACCCTGCTCGAGGCGGATCGTGCGCCGGGAAACACGGGAGCGCTGCCGGTGCATTCTCCGGCTGCGTTTGCTTTGCTGAGCCTCTCGATGATGCTGGTGAGTAGCACGGGATCGTACTTGAGGCGCGTGGCTGATGGGCTTGTCCCGCTGATGTGCCTGGTGACTCTTGTCCTGCTGAGCGAGAACCTCTTCGGGTCGGTCGGGCTTTTGCGGCTGTCGGCCAACAACATGATTTCGCCGCTGCTGCTGATGTGCCTGGTGCTGCTGACATGGGTTGTCGCCATGAGGCAGGCCGAACACGGCGTGTGGTCGATCTTCGTGGGCGCCGGAATTGGAAGCCGCATCGCGCGGGGCTTTGCCCCGGTACTGCTGGCGATTCCCTTCCTGATCGAGGTGGCGAGAACTCGCTTCATCCTGAACGATCTGGTGCCGGAACAATACGGGGCAGCGATTCTGACGTCGCTGGCGGCAGGTCTCTCCATCGTGCTTCTGCTCGTGCTGGTATGGCGCATCAACACGATGGAGAAGGAAATTCATGACCTGACGCTGCGTGACGAGCTTACAGGCTTATACAACATGCGCGGCTTCTACTTGCTGGGCGAGCAGACGCTGCGACTGGCACAGCGCGCGGAGTTACCTTTCTCCGTTTTGTTTATCGATCTCGACGGTTTGAAGAAGATCAACGACAATCAGGGCCACAGCATGGGATCCACATACCTGGCGGAGACCGGCGAATTGGTGATGGCGTGCTTCCGGGAAACCGATGTGAAAGGCAGATTTGGCGGAGACGAGTTTGTGGTGGCCGGTCAGTTCAGCATGGTGGGCATTGAACTGGCCGCTACGCGGCTGAAAGCGGCCGCCGCGGAGCGCACGACTGCTGCCGGCAGAAAGTATCCGCTCAGCCTGAGCATCGGCTGCGTGACGCTCGATCATCCTTCGAACGAGAGCCTGAAGGAACTGGTGCGACGGGCAGATGAAGCGATGTACAGGGATAAGCGCAGCAAGAAAGTGGCGCGTGCGTAAGCGAGCAAGCACGAGAATCCGGCGGAATGTTGCATCGGAGATCAACACTTCGTTTGGGCTGCAAAGAGCATTGGTACTGAACGCATGAACGAGATGGTTCCAGATACGCTGACGGTATTGCCCGATCCGAAGCTCTTTCGTGCGGCTCGGTGGGGGCAGCGCGTTTGCCTGGCTGTGGCTGCGATCGGAGTCCTCCTCGGACTGATGCCGCTTTTGGGAATCCACCTGGGCGGCTCGTCGTCAACCGCAGCGAGCGCCAGCCTTCCCTACCTGATCACCGCTCTCCTATGCGGCTTGAGCCTGCTCTTATTGGATCCTGAATGGACTGGAGTCGCGGCAATCTACGCAGGGCGCGCGGCAAATCTGCTTGCCCTCTGCGGGGCTGTGGCGATTCTGTACTCTTCGCGTACTGGGGGTGGAACGCCCTTACACGAGGGTGCTCGCCTGGCGGCGAGATTTTCCCCTGGGTTCGTCGCGCTTGCGCTGGTCGTATTCCTCATCGACAAAGAGCACCGGCTGATCAACCACGCGGTGGATTTTCTGGTGTGCGGACTCTGTCTCCTGAGCCTGCTGCTGGTCTCAGACGCGGCATACGGCAGGTTTGCGCTGTTCGGAACAGCGACGGGAAGCCCCGGGGCTGCCCCTCTCCTGATCTGCATGGTCGCGCTTACGATCGCAGTCACGCTTCGACAGGCGGAACATGGCGTCCTCTCGATCTTTCTCGGAGTCGGCGTGGGAAGCAGAATGGCCCGCATCTTTGCGCCGATCCTGGTCGTGCTGCCATTCGTTTGGGAGGCTATCAACGAATGGATGAATAGCGTTGGCTCCACTCGACATCTAAATGCCGCGCTGGCAGGTTCGGCCGGAGTCGCGGTGGCGGTCGGTGTTCTGCTCTTCCTCACGTGGCGTATCAGCAGCATGGAAAACCGGATTCACGACCTGGTTCTGCGCGATGAGGCGACGCGACTCTATAACTTCAGAGGATTCCAAATGCTGGCCGAACATGCGCTGCGCCTGGCACAGCGCTCCAATGTTCCCTTTAGCGTTCTCTATGTCGATCTCGAAAATCTGGCTGAGATCCATACGGAACTGGGGCCGAATGTTGCGGCCGCAACGCTGAAAGAGGCGGGTGAGTTATTGCGCGCAACCTTCCGCGAGTCAGACATCAAGGGCCGTATTGGCGCGGATGCCTTTGCCGTGGCAGGACAGTTCGACCGCACAGGCATCTCGGTGGCGGCGCTCCGGCTTGAGGCGGCAACTGCTGCGCGTAGCGCGAGGAGCAACAGGCCTATTCCGATTCGGTTCAGCATGGGGCACGTGACGACTTCAGACATGAATGCGCCGGAGAACTTGCGGGAACTCCTCGAGCGCGCAGGCCAGGTGAGGAACCGGCAGGAAAGCCTGTTGAGAGAGACGACCCTGGTCAATTAAGCAGCTACTCGCAACTCGCTGCCAACTCCATCAAGGTTTGGATGACCTCGCTCGACAGTCATTTCATAAATAGAGTTGCTTCGGCCACTTCGAGATCGGGAGTTTGCGCCGGATCATCATCCGCTTCCATTCGGTAAAGAATCCGGGGAAGAAACAGCACAAAGCAAGCCATAACCCATTCCGGCTGTCCATACCGAAGAGAATCAGGACTCCGCCGATCAAAACGATCCATTTGATCGCACGATAGATGCGGCCGCGGCTTATGGTGTAGATCGGCAGGAATGGCGGCATGAAAAAGGTCGCCATCAGCGCGCCGAAGACCAGCATTCCTCGCGACAGAGCAAACTGATGCGCCGCAAGAAAGATTGCCGACAGGAGCAGGAGCGTCCCCGGCGTTGAAAGCATCGTCCACTTCACCCAATTGTTCGCACAGATCATGCGCGACTCAGTCTTAGATCCCCGGAGAACTGCAGCCTCTGAGGACGTCAGCAAGACTTTGCGATACTGGCTGTTCGCGACACACGGATCGCCGAGCGCCTGCACGGCCTTGAGTTCTGCTTGTTGCGGATTGAAGCCCTCGCTGACAGCAGCTTCGCGTGCCGCGTCATAGTGCTCCTGGATTTCTTGGCGGACGGTGTCCGCCGATTCCGTTGAAAGACCTCTGACTGCCTGCTGCAACCACCTATCCAGAGTCATCATGATTGAGCCTCTCCCAGAATTGTGCTCACTGCCCGTGAAAGCTGCTGCCACTCGGCACGATCTTGATTGAGGGCTTTTCGGCCAGATTGCGTGATGCGGTAGTAGCGCCGAGCGCGGCCGTTTTCTGTACCTTCGTAAGACTCGACCGAGCCTTCGTTCTCTAATTTATGAAGAGCAGGATAGAGCGTGCCTTCTTTGAAATCCAAAAGGCCATTGGAACTCTGCTTGATCTTCTGGGCGATGCAATAGCCATGGCTCGGTTGATGAGCCAGGATCTCAAGGACGAGGGTAGGAAGCGTGCCCTTCAAGTTCATACATCGGAATTCTATGCATCGGATAACGATTTGTCAAGCGCCCTATCTCGATGGACCTTGCTAGGCTTGGGGCTTCGGGGTGAGGCGGACGAATTTCCGCGCCTCCGAGTTCCAGTTTGCGAGCAGCCATTGTGCCCGGGTGCTGGCGGTCTTGCTCTCGTGAAGCGCAACGAGCTCGTGGATGGCATCGCGGGCATCGTCGTCGAGCTGATCCCAGGAGTCGGGTTGAAGGAAAGCGTTGTGATAGCGTGTCTGCCCGATGAAGTCGCCGTCTTCGTCGTAGACCCAGGCGAGACCGCCGGTCATGCCCGCGCCAAAGTTGATGCCAACGCCGCCGAGAATGACGACCAGGCCCCCGGTCATGTATTCGCAGCCGTGGTCGCCGACGCCTTCGACGATGGCGCGTGCGCCGGAGTTGCGAACCGCGAAGCGCTCGCCAGCGCGACCCGCGGCAAAGAGCGAGCCGCTGGTGGCGCCGTAGAGTGCGACGTTGCCAAGAAGGGTGTGGGCTTCGCTTTGCTGGGCGACGCGGCCGCGGCCTCGGATGATGAGTTCGCCGCCGCAGAGGCCCTTGCCGACAAAGTCGTTCGCCAGGCCTTCCAGCTTGAGTGTCATGCCGGTGGTGCTGAAGGCGCCGAAGGACTGCCCGGCGACGCCCTTCAGATTGAATGTGAGACTTGAACCGGTAACCCCGGGATTGTCGGTGCGGTAGTGCGCGATCTGGCCGGCGAGACGCGCGCCGAGAGTACGGTCCTCGTTGGTGACACGCGATTCGAGATAGAACGGCACACCTGCTTTGTACGCAGCAAAGCCCGGCTCGACCCAGGCGTCGTCGATCGGCGGGTGCGTCTCAGGGCGGTCGTTGCGCTTCCCTTCCCAGCGGATGGGGTGGCCGGTTGCAACCGCAACCGCGGTGGCCGCGAGCACTGGTTTGAGGTCAAGGCCGGCGTTGAAGCGGACTTGTTCCAGCAGATCGGTGCGGCCAACGGCGGACTGAAGCGATGGAAGTCCGAGTTTCGCGAGAAGCTGGCGCACTTCTTCGGCGAGCTCATTGAAGAACCGCACAACGTGCTCAGGCTTGCCGCGGAATTTCGCGCGCAGGTCAGGACGCTGCGTGGCAATGCCGGTTGGGCAGGTGTTGAGGTGACATTGTCGCGCCATGTCGCAACCAAGCGCGACCAGAACAGCAGTGCCAAAAGCGAATTCGTCGGCACCGAGCAGAGCCGCCACGACGATGTCACGCGCGGTGCGCAGTCCGCCATCGGTGCGGAGGCGAACGCGTCCGCGCAGACCGTTGTGGATGAGCACCTGCTGCGCTTCGGCGAGACCCAGTTCCCACGGATTGCCTGCGTACTTGATGCTCGATAGGGGCGATGCGCCCGTGCCTCCCGCATGACCGGCGATGACAATGTAGTCGGCATAGGCCTTGGCCACGCCTGCCGCAATGGTTCCGATGCCGCAGCCGGAGACGAGCTTGACCCCGACAGCAGCGCGAGGGTTGGCGCGCTTGAGATCCCAGATCAGTTGCGCGAGATCTTCGATCGAGTAGATGTCGTGGTGCGGCGGCGGCGAGATGAGCTGCATGCCGGGCTGCGCGTGGCGCAGACGCGCGATAAGCTCAGTGACTTTGTGGCCGGGAAGCTGGCCGCCTTCACCAGGCTTGGCGCCCTGCGCGATTTTGATTTCGAGTTCTTCAGCGTGGGCGAGATACTCAGCCGTGACGCCGAAACGCGCGCTAGCCACCTGCTTGATCTTGTTGTTGAGCAGCGAGGGTGCACCGTTGACCGGCGTGTAAACGGCAGGATCTTCGCCGCCTTCTCCCGTATTCGAGCGTGCGCCGAGCATATTCATCGCTTCAGTAATTGTCTGGTGCGCTTCGGGCGAGAGCGATCCAAAAGACATGGCACTGGCAATGAAGGTACGCGTGATTGTCTCGGCCGCAGCGATCTCATCAAGACAGCGCTCAGGCCCGGAGGGCCGAATTTCAAGCAGATCGCGCAGATGCGCGGGCTCGGCCTCGACGGCCTGTGCTGAGAAGGTGGCGAATGGCGCGAGAGCCACTGCAGCGCCCTGCTTGGTGGATCCGACGACGGTTTGCAACGCGCGCACGGTTGTCGGCTGCCATCCATGCGACTCGGCTTCATCGGCTTTGCGAAAACGCACGAAGCCGTAGTCAGGGAGTTCGCGAATGGGGGCGGATACGAATTCGGCTGGGCCGCTATCGGTAGATTTTTCAACGACGGGATCGGCGCTCCAAAGCTGGCGTACGTAGTTCTCGATCTCCGTAAAACCGATGCCGCCGATGGGGGACGGCATGCCGGCGAAGCACTTGTCGACCACGTGTTGACGAATGCCAATGGCGTCGAACAAATGCGCTCCGCGGTAGCTGTCGACAACGCTGATGCCCATCTTCGACATGACCTTGGCGAGGCCGAGTTCCAGAGCATGCAGCAGGTTCTCTTCACCGTGATCGGGGTTGAGGCTGCGCGCGGTTTCAAGGGCAAGCCACGGGCAGATAGCGCCAACACCAAGACCGAGCAAGACAGCGACGTGATGGATTTCACGACAGTCCGCGGCGTCGACGGCGATGCCAACTTCGGCGCGCACACCGGCCTTGGTGAGCGCGAGATGCACGGCTCCTGCGGCCATCGCCATCGGGACCGGGAGTGCCTCGTGCGTCGCGCCGCGATCGGTGAGGATAAGCAGAGATGCGCCGTCGGCGACGAGTTGGATGGCACGTTGCGCGAGGATGTCGACTGCGATTTCAAGCGTAGTCTCCGGCGAATAGAGACAATGCAGGACGGCGTGCGGCATCTTGCCGGCTTGCGGATGTTGCCCTTCAAAGAGTGCGTGCATCTGTCCGAGCGAGAGCATCGGCGATCGCAACGAAAGTCCCGGCAATGGCTCGCGCAGTTCGAAGATATGCGGCCACGGTCCGAGGCGCGTGTGCATCTGCAGCACAACGGTTTCGCGCAGTGGATCGATGGGAGGATTGGTGACCTGCGCGAAACGCTGACGGAAGAAGGCGTAGAGCGGGCGCGGGGCGAGGGCCAGCGGAGCAATGGAGGTGTCATCGCCCATGGACCAGACCGCATCCTTGCCGTCGGTTGCCATTGGCTGCAGAATCATGCGAACGTCTTCGCGCGTGTAGCCGAAGCGATGCTGCAGGCGGTTGAGTTCTGCAGCATCAAGCGCCGGCGGAGCTTCGATGGAGTCCTCGAGCGGCACGTCTTCGCTGATGAGGTCCTGGTAGTGGCGCTTGGTGTCGTAGATGCGGAGAATTTCGTCGTTCTCGAAAAAGCGGTGATAGTCGAGATCGGCGACGATCATCTGGCCGGGGCCGAGGCGTCCGCTGTGTATGACATGATCGGGGTCCATGTCGACAAGTCCCGCTTCAGAGCCGGCAACCACCAGGCCGCTGTCATCGAGAGCGAATCGACAGGGGCGCAGGCCGTTGCGGTCGAGGATAGCGCCGACCTGGTGACCGTCAGTAAATGCGAGCGCGGCGGGACCATCCCACGGCTCGATGCAGTCGCCGCTGTACTGAAGGAATGACGACGAGTTGCCGGGATTCGCGGGAGGCACGATCATGCGCACGGCCTCGCCGACGGTGCGGCCGTTGTGAGCCAGGAGTTCAACAATCTCGTCGAGGGATGTCGAGTCGGATCCGCCCTGGGTAAGGACGGGGTAAACATCGAGCGGCAGAGTCGCGGCACGGGCCTCCATGCGGGCGCGGTTGCCCCAGATGGTATTGATTTCGCCGTTGTGCGCAATTGTGCGGAAGGGCTGGGCACGCTCCCACGAGGGCAGAACGTTGGTGGCGTAGCGCTGGTGGAAGAGCGCGAAGGGCGTCTTGAACTCTGGATCGGCGAGGTCGGGATAGAACTCCGAGAGCAGCCGGCCGGCGCAGAGCGCCTTGTAGATCATCGTGGACGAGGAGAAGCTGACGAAGTAGCCGGGAAGTTCGGAGCGCTCAAACTGCTTGCGCGCAAGAAAGAGACGTCGATCGAAGAATTCGGAGTCGTCGGAGGTAATCAGAACGTGCCAGATCTCCGGACGCGAGGAGTCGGCAATTTCGCCCAGGACTTCAGGGCGAATCGGGACTGGGCGCCAGGTGATCAGTTCCATGTCCTGTTCGAAGAGAGCGGATTCAATGGCGTCGCGCTGGTCCGTATCGTCCTTGGGCAGAAAGACGACGCCGACACCAAGGGGGCTGCTTTCGTCGAGGGAGAGGCTGCATTGGGAAAGCAGCCAGTCGCGCGGAATGGCCGTGGTGACCCCGACGCCGTCGCTGGATTTGCCGTCGGCCGCGACTGCTCCGCGATGCTCAAGCCGGGCGAGGGCGCCAAGTGCGTGCTGCAGAATCTGATGGGATGGCTCAGCCGAGAGCCGAGCGACGAAGCCGACGCCACAGGAGTCAAAATCGAACCGGGGATCAATCAAGCTTCCATCTATATAGGAGGGCAAGGGCGCGAAGGCACCCTTCCCGGCAGTGAACGCCGGAGAGTCGGATGTACGACGCGATGAGTGCCGGTAGGAGAAGCCCATATTCAACTATACGACCTTTGAAGATTTGAGGTGGTTGCGCGAGCGGCTTAAGCAGCCGGGAAAAATGGACAAGCTGGACAGCCCACGACTAGCGCCGGGCGTCGACAACTTGAGATTCGAGTTCGCAACTTGATATCAGGCATGTTACTCAGGTGATTCCGCCGCTTGCCGGTGGAAAAGCGACCTTGCATACTTATACACTTTCTATGTATATTTATGCAAGCGCGGCCGCCACTGCGAGCCGCGTTTTTGCTTTGCCCGAAAAGCGGACGTTTTGCTCGTCCGGAAATGAAAGATATGAAGTTTCAAAGGCACAATGCGATTCGGGAACTTGTGGCGCATGCCCTGGTGGCCAACCAGGACGAGTTGCGGCGCAAGTTGCGGCGTCGCGGATTTGAAGTGACGCAGGCTACGCTCTCGCGCGATATTCATGAGCTGCGCTTGACCAAAGGACCGGGCGGCTATTCCCTTCCCAACGGCAACGGAAATGGCGCGGGAACACATGCTGCGGATGACGGGCCTCCGTCTGTCACGGAGATGATGGAGAGCTTTGGCCTGAGTGTGCGGCACGCAATGAACCAGGTGGTGCTGCGCACCACGATGGGCGGCGCGCAGCCAGTGGCCGCGGCATTCGATCGCGAAGGCTGGAGCGAAGTGCTGGGTACCATCGCGGGTGACGACACGGTGCTGATTATCTGCCCGGATTTGAAACGCGCGCACGAGGTGGACGCGCGGCTGAGAAAGATGCTGGAGTCATGACAAAGCAGGTACAAACCGCGGTTGTGGGCGTAACGGGCTACGCCGGCGCGGAACTCGCGCGCCTTCTGCTGCATCATCCGCGACTGAAGGGCAAGCCGCCCGTGTTTGCCGGGCGCGTGGATGAGAAGGATGCGGCTCGCGGCGGAGTGCCGCTTGAAGAAATTCATCCACAGCTTGCGGATAACAACGGCACCGGCTCGCTGAAGGTTGAGCCATTCTCGTGGGAGCGGCTGAAGGATCGCGGAGTGGAGGTGCTGTTTCTGGCAACGCCGCACGAGCAATCGCGCACATGGGCGCCCGAGGCGCTGAAACATGGACTGCGCGTGGTGGATCTGAGCGGAGCATGGCGGTTGACCGACGCGAAGAATCGCGCGGTGTATGCGTTTGAGGATGAGGGCACAAAGATCGCCGCGGCGACGCAGGCGAAGGCCGTTTACGGAATGCCCGAGCTGCATCGCGAAGAAATCGGCGGCGCGAAGCTGGTTGCGAACCCTGGGTGCTATGCAACGTCAGTGATCCTGGCAGTACGGCCGCTGGTGGCTGCAGGGGTGGTCGACCTGGCGCATGGGATTGTTGCGGATGCGAAGAGCGGCGTGAGCGGAGCAGGCAAAGCGCCTACATCTAAGACGCATTTCATGCATGCGGCAGATAATCTGTCGGCATATGGCGTATTCAGCCATCGCCATACCGGCGAACTGCTCGAGCAGATTGGGATCGGCGCGAGTGACATTGTGTTCACGCCGCATCTGTTGCCCATTCCGCGCGGCATCATGTCCACGATTTATGTGCGCTTCAAGGAAGCGCAGACGCACAAGAGCGTGGCGCGAATTTATCGCGAATTTTTTGAATCCAGTCCCATGGTACGCATCTATGAGAAAGCGCTGCCGCAGATTCAGTATTCGGTGCGCACCAATTTCGCGGATATCGGGTTTCAGATTTCTGGCGACGGACGGCGTGCGGTGATTGTGAGCTGCCTTGACAATCTTCTGAAGGGCGCTTCGGGGCAGGCGGTGCAGAACATGAACGTGATGCTTGGCTGGGATGAAGCGGAGGGGCTGGCATGAAGTATGTGGTCAAGCTGGGTGGTGCCGGCCTGGAAACTCCGGAACTAATGCAGGGTTGCGTTCGCGCCATTACCGATCTGGTGCGCGATGGACACCAGGTCGCCGTGGTGCATGGCGGCGGGGTGCAACTGACGCGCATGATGGAACGGCTGGGCGTGAAGAGCGAGTTTGTCAACGGGCTTCGTGTGACGGATGCCGAGACGCGCAATATCGCGGTCATGGTTTTCGCCGGCAAGGTAAACAAAGAACTCGTTGCGGCGCTCGGCGCGCTGGGGCAGCCTGCCGTGGGCATGACGGGCGGGGATGGATTGCTGTTTCGCGCGCGCAAGAAGCGGACCGCGCCTGACCTTGGCTTTGTAGGCGAAATTGTGGCGAGCGATCCGCGGTGGATTGAGTCGATATGGAAGTTGAACGGCGTCCCGGTCATTGCGCCGATCGCCCTGGGCTTCGACGGCGAGTACTACAACATCAACGGAGACGAGATGGCCTCAGCCTGCGCCGTCGCGTGCCATGCGGATGCGCTGGTGTTCTTGACGGATGTTCCGGGCGTGAAGGGCGCAGACGGCAATGTGCTGCGCTGGCTCAGCATCGATCAGATTGCGGAGATGGCAAAGAGTGCGATCATCTCCGGCGGTATGTTGCCCAAGCTGGGCGCTTGCCGCGAAGCGCTTTTGAACGGCGTGAAACGTGTACGGATACTACCCGCGGCAGCAGCCGGTTCCCTTCCCGACCTGTGCAGCAGCCGCGTAGCCCACGGCACTGAAGTGATGGTTGCCTAGGAGAGAGTGAATTGACGAAGCTTGAACAAATTCGTGCAGCAGAGTCGAAGTTGCTGCTGCAAACCTACGAGCGGAACCCGATCCTGTTTGTTCGCGGAGAGGGCGTGCACCTGATTGATGAGGGCGGCGCGAAGTATCTCGACCTGCTGAGCGGCATCGGCGTGAATGCGCTGGGATATGCTCACCCGGCGATCGAGCGAGCCATCGTGAACCAGAGCCGAGCACTGATTCACACATCGAACCTCTTCTATCACGAGGGACAGGCGGAACTGGCCCTGCGCCTCACCGAGCGCACGGGCATGGATCGCGTGTTCTTCTCGAACACCGGCACCGAGGCTTGGGAGGGTGCGCTGAAACTCGCGCGTGCACATGCCGGGTTGCTGCGCAGCGAAGGCAAGCAGATCGGCACGAAGTTCCTGGCGCTGGAACAGAGCTTTCACGGACGCACCTACGGGTCTATGTCGACTACGTACAAGGCAAAGTATCGCGAGCCCTTTGCGCCGGGAGTGCCGGGCGTGGAGTTTGTGAAGTTCAACGACGTGGCCGACCTGCGCGCGAAGTTTTCCAATGATGTTTGCGCCATTCTGGTGGAGTCGATCCAGGGCGAGGGCGGCATTCGTCCACTTACGCAGGAGTTTTTCGCTGAAGCGCGCAAGCTGGCGGACTCGACGGGCGCATTCCTGATCGTCGATGAGATCCAGGCGGGCCTGGGGCGCACAGGCAAATGGTGCGGGTATCAGCATTACGGCATCCAGCCGGATGTAACCACGCTGGCCAAGCCGATCGCGGGCGGCATTCCGCTCGGCGCGATTCTGTGCACGGAAGAAGCGGCGCGGGCGATTCACGCAGGCATGCACGGAACGACGTTTGGCGGCGGCCCGCTGGCATGCGCGGTGGCGATCGCAGTGATCGATGCAATCGAAAACGAGGGCCTGCTCAAGCATGCGACCGAAGTTGGCGACTATTTCCAACAACAGTTGCGGGATTTGGCAAAGAGGCACGAGTGCATCAAGGACGTGCGCGGCAAGGGACTGATGCTGGCTGCCGAGCTTGACTCCGCAGATCTGGCAAAGCTGACTGTCGCCGAAATGCTCAAGCGGCACGTCATCATCAATTGCACGAGCGATACGGTGCTGCGTTTCCTGCCGCCTTACGTTATAGAACGCAAGCATGTGGATGAAGCCATCAAGGCGTTGGACGAGATTTTCACAGAGAACGCCGCCGCAGTGAGTGCCGCACATCAGACCGCAGGAGGAAACAGCCTTGGCTAGCAGAGCAACCATGGAGCGCCGGACGCCGGCGGTTCCCGTGCAGAAGGACGAAGACATCCTGTCCGCAGCAGCGCGGCTGGCAGGAGAGGATCTGTGTTCGATCGCGGATCTCTCGAGCAGCGAAGTGCGCGCGATCGTAAAGCTCGGTCACGACGTGAAGCTGAATCCGCGCGAGTATCGGCACGCGCTCGATGCGCGGCAGATGGTGCTGATGTTTGAGAAGGCAAGCCTGCGCACGCGGCTGGCATTCGAAACCGGCATCAACACGATGGGCGGCAACGCAATATTTGTCGACCAGACCGGCTCCCCCCTTGGCGAGCGCGAGGCAGTTGCCGACGTAGCGCGCAACGTGGAGCGGTGGGTCGACGTGATTGTGCTGCGCACCTATGCGCACGACACCATCACCGAGATGGCCGTGAATTCACGGGTGCCGGTGATCAATGCACTGTCGGACTTCGAACATCCCTGCCAGGCCCTGGCGGACTTTATGACCCTCGAAGAGCACTTTGGCACCTCGGTCGGTTTGAACTTTACCTACGTGGGCGACGGCAACAACGTTTGCCACTCGCTGATGCTGACGGGCGCGCAACTGGGCGCGAATGTGACAGTGGCAACGCCACGCGGCTACTCGCCCGATATCGAGATTGTGACCAAGGCGCGCGAGATTGCCGAACGCAATGGCTGCGAAGTGAAATTGACGCAGGACCCGCAAGCCGCTGCTGAAAATGCGGACGCTATCTACACCGATGTGTGCGTGAGCATGGGCATGGAACACGAATCGACCAAGCGCGCGCCGATCTTCAGGCCGTTCCAGGTGAACGAGGCGCTGATGTCGAAGACCGCTCCGAACGCGGTGTTCATGCATTGCCTGCCTGCGCGGCGCAATGCCGAGGTCACGGACGCGGTTCTCGACGGGCCGCAGTCCATCGTGTTTGATCAGGCCGAGAATCGCATGCACGCGCAGAAGGCGCTTCTGCTGCTGTTGCTCGGCGGATTACCAAACGTGAGTAAGTTCACAGTTCTTAGTTCTTAGTTCTGAGTGCTTGGTTTTCAGTCTCCAAGCGATTACTGACAACTGATCACTGACAACTGAAAACTGTTTTAGAGGTTTTGCAAGCATGTCTGTAATTCTCGAATCATTGCCCATCGGCCAGAAGGTAGGGATAGCCTTCTCCGGCGGGCTCGACACCTCCGCTGCTCTGCACTGGATGAAGCAGAAGGGGGCGCTCCCCTATGCCTATACAGCGAACCTTGGCCAGCCCGACGAAACTGACTACGACGCGATTCCGCGTGCGGCTCTCGAATACGGCGCCGAAAAGGCACGCCTGATCGACTGCCGCGGCCCGCTCGTGCGCGAAGGCATCGCAGCGTTGCAAGCCGGCGCCTTCCACATCACCACTGCCGGCGTCCCCTACTTCAACACCACTCCGATCGGTCGCGCCGTCACCGGCACCATGCTGGTCACCGCCATGCAGGAGGACGACGTCAACATCTGGGGCGACGGGTCCACCTTCAAAGGCAACGACATCGAGCGCTTCTATCGCTATGGCCTGCTCGTCAATCCCGGCCTCAAGATCTACAAACCCTGGCTCGACGCTGCTTTTATTGACGAGCTGGGCGGCCGCGCCGAAATGTCCGACTTCATGCAGCGCTCCGGCTTCGCATACAAGATGTCCGCCGAGAAGGCCTACTCCACCGACTCCAACATCCTGGGCGCAACCCACGAAGCCAAGGACCTGGAGCATCTTTCTTCCTCCATCAAAATCGTCGTTCCGATCATGGGGACGGCATTCTGGCGGGACGACGTCGATGTTCCTCGCGAAGAGGTTACGGTTCGCTTTGAAGACGGCTTCCCGGTGGCACTCAACGGTAAGCAGTTCGATGATCTCCGTTGCCCTGCTGTTCGAAGCTAACCGCATCGGCGGTCGCCACGGGCTCGGCATGTCCGACCAGATTGAGAACCGCATCATCGAGGCCAAGAGTCGCGGCATCTACGAGGCTCCGGGCCTAGCTTTGCTCTTCATCGCCTATGAGCGCCTCATCACCGGCATTCACAATGAGGACACCATCGAGCAGTACCGCGATAATGGCCGCAAACTCGGCCGTCTGCTTTACCAGGGTCGCTGGTTCGATTCTCAGGCCATCATGCTCCGCGAATCCGCGCAACGCTGGGTCGCCAAGCCGATCACTGGCGAAGTCACGCTTGAGTTGCGCCGCGGCAACGACTACTCGATCCTCAACACCGAGTCGCCCAACCTTACCTTTCACCCCGAGCGCCTCAGCATGGAGAAGACTGATTCCGCCTTCTCTCCGCGCGACCGCATCGGCCAGCTCACCATGCGCAATCTGGACATTACCGACACCCGGGCGAAGCTCCTCACCTATGCGGAAGCCGGTCTACTCACGCTGAGCAAAAGTTCGGAAATGCCCCAGTTGAACGGTGGCAAGGGAAAGAACGCTTAAAGCAATGTCCAACGAACAACAATCCGGGAAGATGTGGTCCGGCCGCTTTCGCGAACCGCTGGATACCGAGTTCGAGCAGTGGCAGCGGTCCATCGTGTTTGACTGGCGGCTTCTCGCGCAGGAGATTGCCGCCAGCAAGGCCCACGCGTCTGCCCTGGCAGCCGCTGGCATATTGACTGCGACTGAACTGAAAGACCTTCGCAATGCGCTGGATGCGATTGCAAAAGAATTCGGTACAGCCGAAGGTGCGGAGCGCGTGCGCAACCATCCGGTTGCGGAAGATATTCATCATTTTGTCGAGTTGTCTCTCGTGGAGCGCATCGGCGATCTGGGGCGCAAGCTGCACACCGGGCGCTCGCGTAATGAGCAGATCGCGACGGACCTGCGCCTCTATGGCCGCGGGCAAATTGAACTGGTGGTTGACGCGTTGGCCAAGTGGGCCGAAGCGCTGCTGGGGAGAGCACGCAAGGCCGGTGACGCTGTGATGCCGAGCTACACCCATCTGCAACGAGCAGAGCCTGTGCTCGTGGCTCACTGGATGCTGGCGTACGTCGAGATGATCCTGCGCGATGCCGATCGGCTGAAGGACTGTTCAGCGCGACTGAATTATTGCCCGCTCGGCTCGGGGGCCGTGGCTGGCGCAACGCTCACGCTGGATCGGACGATTGCTGCGCGCGAGCTGGGATTTATCGCTCCGACTGCCAATTCCATGGATGCGACCAGCGACCGGGATTTCATCCTGGAATACCTGCAGGCATTGACATTTGTTGGGTTACACCTGAGCCGGTTTGCAGAGGAGATCACGCTGTTTGCGACGGCCGAGTTCGGCTTCGTCAATCTGCCGGAGGCCTTTTCGACGGGATCGAGCGCAATGCCGCAGAAGAAGAATCCCGACTTGACCGAGTTGATTCGCGCGAAAGTCGGACGCATCCATGGCGCGGCAGAAGCGGTTACTCTGCAATTGAAGGGATTGCCCCTGTCCTACAACAAGGATATGCAGGAGACACAGGAGCCCGCGTTTCAGGTCGAGTTTGTCGCGCCTATGCTGGCGCTGGTGGCGCGCTTCACGGCCGCGCTCTCGTTCAATTTCGAGCACATGCGCGAGGCGTCGCAGACGGGCTACCTCAATGCGATGGCCGGGGCGACCTATCTCGTGCACAAGGGAGTTCCCTTCCGCACGGCGCACGAAAAGATCGGCAACGCGGTTCGCTTTGCACTGGAGAAAGGTGTGGAACTGGGCGAACTAAGTTTGGACGAACTGCGGCAGTTTGGCAGCGAGTTCGGCGAGGACTTCTATGCGGCCGTTACTCTCGAGGCCACGCTCGATTGCCACGACGTGATGGGTGGAACGGCGACCCACCACGTAAAGGCGGCATTACGCGAGGCGGCCCTTCGAGTGGCAGCAATGAAGAAAGCGAGCGCACCGGAGGTGATTCATGCTGGTGCGTAAGGCGCTTCTAAAGGATGCGACAAATATCTACGACCTTGTCAATTCGCTTTCCGGCGATGGCACGCTGCTGAAGCGCTCGTTTGCCGAGATCTGCGAAAACGTGCGCGACTTTACGGTGGCGGAGTCAGACGGAGGCGTATTTCAGGGCTGCGGCGCACTGCATTTTTATGGGCCGCACCTGTGCGAAGTGCGCTCGATCGTGGTGAAGCCTGAAGCTAAAGGACAAGGCGCGGGCGGACGCATTCTGGGCGCTTTGATTGAAGAGGCCGAGGAGCACGGCATCCAGTCGGTATGCCTGTTCACGCGGATTCCCGACTTCTTTTTCAAGTACGGGTTTCGCACCGTGGAAGACAAGACGGAACTCCCCGACAAGATATTCAAGGACTGCCAGAACTGCCCTCGCTTGCATCGCTGCGACGAAGTGGCGATGGTGCGGGGTCGCATTCCGCGCGTCTCCATTCTCGGGCCGAAGATCGAAGCTGAGCAGCTGGTAAAGCTCTCGGGATAGTTATCTGCCCTGCCAAAGCGACGATTGGTCGTCGGCCAACTGCGCTATGAGACACAAAATGACGACGGCGAAAAACGCCAGAACCATATTGGTGCTCAACGTCTGCATCACCGTGGCCATTAGGCTCTGGCAATAGCCCAGTTCCGAACACGTCCGCCAGTTAAGCGTGGAGTAGGCACCAAGATAGGTGAGCGCCATCAACGAAAGCACAAAGGCGGCACGGCGCGGCGGGCGCACGAACAGGAAGACCGGAAAACAGAGTGCCGGCAGGCCGCAGTAAAGAAGGCACAGCAGGGTGTCCTGGCGCAGGTCTATGCGGATAGCGGCGATGATGCCAAAAAGGCTGACCCCGGCGCTGAGGATCCCGGCAAAGGCTAACAGTACCGCCCAGAGAATTCCACGAATCGTCATGGGTTCAATCCTTGTTGTCTGATTAACGAATAACTTCACTGTACAGGATGGACGCGGCTACGGCCGCCTGACCGTAGCTGAGGCCCCCATCGCCGGGGCTGACGCGGGTTTGCTCAAAAACCTTGAAGCCCCCTTCTTCAAGTCCGGCGCGAAGGAGCATTGTGAGCCGGCGATTGTGCATGCACCCGCCGGAGAGCGCAACCTGCTGAATGCCCGTAGCGACGCGTGCTCGCTCTGCGGCGAGCACAAAGGCCCTGGCGAGGGCTGCGTGAAAGCGTGTCGCGATTTCCGGCGCTTCGACGCCAGCAGCGAGATCAACGAGAATCGCGCGCCAGAGCTGAGCGACACTTATGCGCACCGGCTCTCGCCGGATCCAATCGCCGCCCAGCAATTCCGCCTGGTACTGCACCGGCACCCGGAGTTCGACCGGCGATTCGGCGGCTGCACCTTCCAGTTCAATCGCCGCCTGCGCCTCGTAGTCAACTTCGCGACGATGCAAAACCACGGCGGCAACCGCATCGAACAGGCGCCCGCAGCTTGACGTCAGCGGTGTATTTACTCCGCGCTCTATCATGCGCCCGAGGATGCGCGCCTCGTGCTGCGTCGCGCCGAGAAGATTGAGAATGGCAGGGTCCGCGGTATCGAATCCGGCGGCGACAAGGTGGCCAAACGCCATGCGCCACGGTTCACGAACGGCTGCGTCACCGCCCGGCATGGGGACATAGTCAAGATGGGCAAAGCGTTCGAATTTGTCGAGACTGCAGATCAGTACCTCTCCGCCCCAGATGCGTCCGTCGGTTCCATAGCCGGTTCCGTCGAGCGCGAGGCCGATCACCGGACCCGCAAGCGCGTGCTCAGCCATGCAGCCCGCGATGTGCGCATGATGATGCTGCACGCCGATCAGGCGCAGGCCGCGGTCGCCGGCCCACTGTTTAGCCCAGCTTGTGGAGAGATAGCCGGGGTGCAAATCGTGCACAACGGTCTGCGGTTCAATTTCAAATGTGTGCATCAGGTGGCGCAGGGACTCTTCGAAGAACCCCAGACTTGTCTCGTTTTCGAGATCGCCGATGTGCTGGCTCTGATAGGCGAACCTGCCGCGAGCCAGCGCGAACACGTTCTTCAGGTGGCCACCAACGGCGAGCAGCGGGGGGGCTTCGAGCGGCAGAGGCACAGCGAGTGGAACAAAACCCCGGGCGCGACGGATGATCTGCGGCTCGCTGTCGACAAGCGCAACGACGGAATCGTCGCAGCGCTGCAGGATCTCGCGGTCGTGCATGAGGAATCCGTCAGCGATAGCAGCGAGGCGGGTGCGGGCTTCGTCGTTGTCGATGGCGATGGGCTCTTCGCTGAGATTCGCCGAGGTCATCACAAGGGCCTTCACGCGCGGATCGGCAAAGAGCAGATGCTGCAACGGCGCGTAGGGAAGGAAGACACCCAGCCACGGAATGCCGGGCGCGACCGCGGGTGCAATTCCGTTGTGATTGCGCGCGTGCGCCAGCACGATGGGGTGCGCGGGCGTCTGCAGCAGGGCCTCTTCCGCGGGAGTCAGTTCGCAGAGTGCGCGCGCCGCCGAGAGATCGCTGACCATGATGGCGAGCGGCTTGCCATAGCGGTGCTTGCGCTGGCGAAGACGCGTGACGGCATCTTCGTTGGTCGCATGCACGCTCAGGTGGAATCCCCCGATGCCTTTGATGGCCATGATTTCGCCGCGGAGAAGCCGCGCGATCGTTTCTGTTACCGGGTCGGGACTCTCGATCGAAGTGCCATCGGGCGATTCCAGCCAGACGTGCGGACCACAGCGCCAGCAGGCATTTGGTTGCGCGTGAAAGCGCCGGTTCAGGGGATCGTCATACTCGGCCTGGCACTCGGGGCACATGGGAAATCTGGCCATCGAGGTCTGTGGCCGGTCGTAGGGAATGCGGCGCGTGATAGTGAAGCGCGGACCGCAGTTCGTGCAGTTCAAAAACGGATACCGATAGCGCCGATCCGCCGGGTCGAGCAGTTCGCGCAGGCAATCGGAGCAGGTGGCTGCGTCGGCGGGAATCCCCGTGCTGACCCGGCCGAGTACCTCGCTGGCCACGATGCGAAAGCCGGTTTCGCCGATTGGCGCAATATCGTTGGCGGTAACGGAGTCAATGCGCGCCAGTGGTGGCGTTTCCGCGGTAAGCCGCTCAAGAAACGTCTGAATATGCGCTGCCGTTCCCTCAAGCTCGATGATCACGCCATCGGTGTCGTTCCCAATGAGGCCCGCGAGATTCTCCTCGATTGCAAGGCGATAGACAAAGGGCCGAAAGCCCACTCCCTGGACCACTCCATAAACTCGAATGCGCTTCCGCTCAAAAGCGGGAGAAGATTGCGGTGTTGGAGATGGGGAGAAGGTCAACAGGCTGCGCCTCGAATTCAAGCATAGCCCATGCGCAAATCAAAGCCTTACATAAACTTCGGGCGATTACGGGTTGCACAATGGCGTCCGGGGGCAACCAAATCCTCCATGTTTATGCTCCAAGTGGTGAACGGGTTTTTGAAGTGCACGCGAAGATGTAGCCCTGTTCGACATGCGCAGGAAGAAAATCAGCTCCCTCCCCCTAACTCCCTCGAGGGCCATTCAAGGGTGTCCCGGCAGGTAAATGCGAAAGGTGAATGATATGAAAAAGATTATGATGACGCTCGCGGTATTCGGGCTCGCGGCCATGACGTGTGCCGCCGAGCAGGATAAACAAGACACCACCGAACGGCTTGACAAGTCCGCGGCAGTGCTGCACGAAGTGATGTCGGCTCCCGACAAGGGAATCCCGGAAGAAGTGATGGAGCACGCAAAGTGCGTTGCCGTTGTGCCTCACATGGTAAAGGGTGGTTTCGTGTTCGGCGCAGAAGGCGGCCGCGGCGTTGCGACCTGCCGTACTGATCGTGGCTGGAGCGCACCCGCATTTTTCGCGGTTACGGGCGGAAGCTGGGGCCTTCAGATCGGCGTCGAGGGCATCGACCTGGTGATGATTTTCCAGAACGAGGAGGGCATGAAGCACATGCTTGCAAGCAAGTTCAAGGTGGGCGCGGATGCCTCTGCGGCAGCGGGACCGGTAGGCCGTCACGCATCGGCGAACACCGACTGGAAAATGAATGCTGAGATCCTGACCTACTCGCGCGCCAAGGGCGTCTTTGCAGGGCTAACCCTTTCGGGCGCTTCCGTGCGGCCGGATGAAGATTCGATGAGAGCCGTGTACGGTGGCGAAGTTACCTTCCGCTCTGTACTCACCGGTTCAGTTCCCCCGCCTCCGCAGGCGCACGCGTTCCTCGCAGCGGTACGCGGTGCAAAGGCTGAGTCGGCTTCACGGTAATTCCAGATGTGTTGCGAAAGGCAACGAGCATCCGGGAGCAATTCCGGATGCTC
This sequence comes from uncultured Acidobacteriaceae bacterium, assembly GCA_963770365.1. Classification (GTDB taxonomy): domain Bacteria; phylum Acidobacteriota; class Terriglobia; order Terriglobales; family Acidobacteriaceae; genus Telmatobacter. The sequence continues at coordinate 621,202 of CAVYPN010000001.1, forward strand.
GTTCTGTTTCAGACCGCTTTGCGTCAAATACCTTGTGGCATTCGCAGGACGGACATGGACGGACATGAATGTTCGGACCGATCCAGAAATTCTATCCCGCATGAAAGAATCGAATCATGATGGAACGGCGGCGACTTTTCTTCGCCAAATTCGCACTTGCTTTTCTCGCTCCCTATACCTTTGCTTCAAGTCGAAGTGTCGCCCAGCAGCCGCCCGACATCGGCAGCATTATTCGCGGTGTCGATGCATCGGTAAAGACTCGGCTCGATCGGCTCGCCGGATATACCGTCACCGAGCATTACGCGGTCTTTCGCGGGAAAGATGAAACGCACCCCGCGGCGGAGATGCTGGTAAAAACCACCTACACGCGGCAGGCCGGCAAGAGCTACGAAATTGTGTCGCAGAGCGGCTCGTCCCTTTGGCGCAATGAGGTGCTCCACACGCTGCTGGATAACGAAAAGCGGATGAGTCAGCCCGGCAATGTGCAAACGGCGCTCATCGATAGTGCGAATTATGAGATGAAGCTGGATACCACCCCCCGGCAGCGTCTGAATGACCGGGAATGCCTGGTTCTGGATATCACGCCGCGACGCAACAGCGAATATCTCTTCAACGGAACACTGTGGGTGGATGCACAGGACTTCGCGATCGTGCAATTAAAAGGAACGGCAGCGAAAAGCGCATTCTTTCTGGCTAGTGCCGCGCAGGTTTCGCGCCAATACGATGAGATGGACGCCTTGCCGATGGCCACCCATGCCCAGGCTGTCTCAGGCAGTGCGCTGCTGGGCCAGACGACCGTCAAAATCGACTACAGCAACTATCAACTCGAACTGATTCCAGATAAACAAGCGCAGGTCAAATAGGGCACTTGTTGAGGGCTGGTACTCCTCAAGTCGGGTGACGAATGAACGCGCCAGTCGTATTAAAGCTGCACTATACTGGGCTTCTGTGACACCGATCTGGAGCGACTGGAAACTGATAGCCGCCCTCGGCTCCTGCCTGGTGCTGGGGCTCAAGCACGGGTTCGATTACGACCATCTGGCCGCCATTTCAGATATCACGGCCGTTCAGAAAAACTGGCGCAGCGGGTTGCGCCTGGGAATGACCTATGCGCTGGGCCACGCCTTTACGGTGGTGGTACTGGGCATCGCCGTGCTGCAGCTGCACCTTGGATTGCCCGAGAGCCTGGACCACTGGACGGAGCGGCTGATCGGCCTGACGCTGATCGTCCTGGGCATCGGCGTGGTGGCCGGCATCCTGCGCAAGGATGCCCACGGACACCGGCACGGTCGCATCGAGAGCCGTCTGGCCATCGCCATCAACGGCGTGCTATGGATGGCGTGGCGTGCAAGGCGCATCTGGAACCCCTCGGCGCCGAAGCCGGAGCGGTTTCAGTGGATGTACAACGGCAAGTCGGTCTTCGTGATCGGGATCCTGCATGGAGTGGGCGCGGAGACACCCAGCCAGCTCGCGCTCTTCTTCCTGACGGCCAATCTTGGCGGAACCTCCCGAGGCATGCTCGGCCTCGGTGCGTTTGCCATTGGCCTTGTCGCCATGAACGCGCTGATGACGGCTTCGCTGGGCGGTGCCTTTAGCGCAGGCGGACATCATCCGCGCTTTTACTCCGTGATTGCGTGGACCGGTGCAGTGTATAGCTGTGCCATCGGGTTGATCTTCCTTTTTGGCATCTCCGATCGCCTTCCGGCACTGGGCTGATCACCGGTTTTCCCTTCTAAGTCCGTCACTCCTCATCACTTTTTTGAGCAGCGTTCCGGTTTGTGGAACGGCCGGGAAACCGCGTGACCGTGGTCACGGTCAATCGTATGCTCGCGGGGGTAAAACAACACCAGACAGAGAGCGGAGCGTAGGAGTGGTAAGTGCTTCGCCATCAATGTCTGGAGGGATTTGTGCCCGCTTTCACACCACCGCCGCTGCCCAGCGACGACAAACGCTGGAAGATCGTGAACGGCACCATGCGCAAGAATGGGTTTGCCCGTCACGCCCTGATCGAAACACTCCACACCGCGCAATCCGCATTTGGATATCTTGACGACGACGCAATCCGGTTTGTCGCGAAGTCGCTCCGCGTGCCGCTGAGCCAGGCCTATGGCGTTGTGACGTTCTATCACTACTTCAGCCTGAAGCCGCCCGGCAAGCACACCATGACTATCTGCACGGGAACAGCCTGCTACATCAAGGGCACCGACAAACTGGTGGCGGCGGCCGAGAAGCGGCTGGGCATTCCGCAGGGCCAGACGACCAAAGACGGGAAGATCAGCCTGATGACGGCGCGCTGCGTTGGCGCGTGCGGGCGCGCTCCCGTGGTGCTGACCGACGGCGAACTGCAAGGCCAGATGATCGGCGAACACATGATCGAGCAACTGGAAAGGTGGGCGGTCGAATGACACTCGAAGAGCTTGATCAAATTGCTGAATCCGTTCGCGCAGAAAATGCGAAGTTCGACCATGAAATCAATGTCTGCATGGGCACGGGCTGCCTCAGCCAGCACTCCGACAAATTGAAGGATGCTTTGACCGCGTCTGTCGCGGAGCAAGGCAAGAATGCGTTCGTGCGACGCACCGGTTGCATGGGCTTGTGTGCCGCTGGTCCGCTGGTCCTTATCGACCCCGAAGAGACGCTCTATCAGCATGTCAAGGCTGACAACGCTGAAGCTGTCGTGAACAGCCTTGGCGGCGAACCGGTGGCCTCGCTGCAATGCGACCTTCGCGAGCACTTTGACCAGCAGGTACACGTGGTTCTGGAGAACTCCGGGCACATCGATCCGGAAAAAATCGACGACTATATCTCCCGCGACGGTTACCGCGCGCTGCTGACCGCCATCACCGACATGACGCCCAACGGAGTCGTCCACCAGATCACGGCAAGCGGCCTCCGCGGTCGTGGCGGCGGCGGATATCCGACAGGCCTGAAGTGGGGCACGGTTGCCAAGGCTTCAGGCGACTTGAAATATGTAATCTGCAACGGCGACGAAGGTGACCCCGGCGCGTTCATGGATCGCAGCGTTCTTGAAAGCGATCCGCAGCGCGTGATCGAAGGCATGGCCATCGCGGCCTACGCTGTCGGCGCCAGCAAAGGCTACATCTATGTACGCGCGGAATATCCTCTCGCGGTTGCCCGTCTGACAGCTGCCCTGCGCGATGCGCGCCGGCGCGGCCTGCTCGGCAACAACATCGGCAACACGGCATTCAACTTCGATGTGGAGATTCGTCTCGGCGCCGGAGCCTTTGTATGCGGCGAAGAAACAGCGCTCATTGCCTCGATTGAAGGCAAGCGCGGCACTCCCAAACCGCGGCCGCCATATCCCGCGGTCAGCGGCCTCTGGGGCCGCCCCACGCTGATTAATAACGTGGAGACATTCGCCAACATCGCGCCCATCATCCGCAATGGCGGCAAGTGGTTCGCGAGCATGGGATCTGCCCGCAGCAAAGGCACCAAGGTCTTCGCGCTCACGGGCAAAATCACCAACACCGGCCTGGTCGAAGTGCCCATGGGCATCAAACTCCGCGAGATCATCGAAGGTATCGGCGGTGGCGTACCCGACGGACACACCTTCAAGGCCGTGCAAACCGGGGGCCCTTCCGGGGGATGTTTACCCGCGGAGATGCTCGACATCGGGGTCAGCTACGATGCCCTGGTTGCGGTCGGTTCCATCATGGGATCGGGCGGCATGATCGTGATGGACGATACATCCTGCATGGTCAACGTGGCTCGCTTCTTTATCGAGTTCTGCATGACGGAGTCCTGCGGCAAGTGCATTCCCTGCCGCGCCGGCACCGCCCAGATGCACACACTCCTCACCCGCATCTGCGAAGGTTCGGGCACCATGGCCGACCTTGAGTTGCTGGTCGATCTCTGCGCCACGGTGAAGGAAACCAGTCTCTGCGGCCTTGGACAGACGGCGCCCAACCCGGTGCTGAGTACGCTGCGCTACTTCAAGAACGAGTACATCGAACACATCGTGCACAAACGGTGCCCGGCCGGCGTCTGCAACATTGCTGGAGTCACCACTGCTAAAGAAGCTCCGGTGGAGGTGCTGGCATGAGCGAAAACGTCAGCGTAAAAACACTGCTGATCGACGGACAGGAAGTCAGCGCGCGCTCCGGCCAGACCATCCTCGAAGTGGCGAAGGAAAACGACATTTACATTCCTACGCTGTGCCACCTCGACGGCCTTACCGACGTGGGTGCCTGCCGCCTGTGCGTGGTTGAGATCAAAGGCAACAACAAACTGTTTCCGGCTTGCGTCACCAGCGTCTTCGAAGGCATGGAAGTCACCACGAATACCGAGCGGCTGCAAAAACATCGCCGCACCATCCTTGAACTGCTCTTCGCCGAACGCAATCACGTCTGCTCCGTCTGCGTCTCGAACGGTCACTGCGACCTGCAGGCGATGGCCCAGGAACAGGGCCTGACCCATGTACGCCTGCCGTATCGCAATCCAGAGCTTACGGTCGACGCATCGCACGAACGCTTCACCGTCGACCACAATCGCTGCATCCTGTGCACGCGCTGCGTGCGGGTGTGTGCCGAGATTGAGGGCGCACACGTGTGGGATGTGATGGGCCGCGGAATCAACTCCATCGTCATCACCGACCTACATGAGGACTGGGGAAAATCCAGTTGCACGCGCTGCGGCAAGTGCGTACAGGTCTGCCCGACCGGAGCGCTTTTCGACAAAAGCAAGATCGGCTCCGATCACCCCAAGTACCCCGATTTTCTGCCTTACCTGAACCAGATGAGGGAAGCGCAATGAGCAAACTGAGATTGGCAACGGTGTGGCTGGACGGATGTTCCGGCTGCCACATGTCGTTCCTCGACATGGACGAACGACTTCTGGAACTGGCTGCTCTCGTCGACGTGGTCTACAGCCCCATCGTGGACACCAAGGAATTCCCCGACGACGTGGATATCGCGCTGGTCGAGGGAGCCGTGGCTTCGGTCGACGACGAGAAGAAGATCAAAAAGATCCGCGCACACTCCAAGATGCTGATCGCGATGGGCGACTGCGCCATTACGGGCAACGTTCCTTCGATGCGCAACCCGATCGGCCCGGAAGCAATTCTTGATCGCGCCTACTTCGAGAACGCGACGATTCAAAAGCAGATTCCCTGCGTCGTGGTGCCGAAGCTTCTGAAGATTGTGCGGCCCATTCATGAATTTGTGAAGGTGGACGTGTTCCTTCCCGGCTGTCCGCCTTCTGCCGACACTTTCCACACGGCGCTGACGGCGCTGATTACCGGTGAGCCGTTGGACATTCCAGCTCTCACCCGCTTTGGAGCCTGATCCCCGAAGGAGTTCACGATATGACGCAGACCATCACGATCGATCCGGTAACCCGCCTGGAAGGACACGGCAAGATCACCATCCAGCTGAACGCGCAGGGCGAGGTAGAAGACGCGCACTTTCATGTAACCCAGGTGCGCGGATTCGAGAAGTTCTCTCAGGGGCGGCCTTTCTACGAGATGCCTTCCCTCACGGCGCGCATCTGCGGCATCTGCCCCGTCTCGCACCTGCTGGCCTCGGCCAAGGCCTGCGAGGCCATCATGTCGGTGCGCATTCCGCACACGGCTGCACAACTGCGGCGCATTTTGAATCTCGCGCAGATGGTGCAGTCACACGCACTGAGCTTTTTCCATCTTTCCTCTCCTGACCTGCTGCTTGGCATGGAGTCGGACCCAGCCCAGCGTCACATTTTCGGCGTTGCCGCTGCCCGGCCTGAACTGGGCCGCGCCGGCATCGGGCTGCGCCGCTTCGGCCAGCACATCATCGAGCTGCTCGGCACCAAGCGCATTCACACCGGCTGGGTGGTCCCCGGCGGCGTAACGGAACCGCTGACTGCAGCCAAGCGCGACGAGATGCTCGCCATGCTGCCTGAGGCCTACGCGAATGTGAGCCTGGCGCTGGCTGCCTATAAGCAAATCGCCGACAGGTTCCAGCAGGAGATCTCGGTCTTCGCCAACTTCCCGTCGAACTACCTGGGCCTGATCAACGAAGACGAGTCCATCGAATTCAACGACGGCGCGCTGCGGCTGATTGGGCCGACGGGCGACATCATCGAAGACGGCATCACGGCACAGCGTTTCACCGAGGTAATCGGCGAAGCTGTCGAGAATTACAGCTACACCAAGTTCGTCTACTACAAGCCGCTTGGCTACCCTGAGGGCAGCTACCGCGTGGGACCGCTGGCTCGGCTGAATATCGTCAAGAGTATGGGTACGCCGAAGGCGGACCAGGAACTCGTCGAATTCAAGCAGCTCGCCTCCGGTCCAGTGGAGAGCTCCTTCTTTTACCATCATGCGCGGCTTGTTGAGGCACTCTATGGAATCGAGAAGATTGAACAGATTCTCGCCGACCCGCAGATTCTCGACACGCATGTGCGCGCAACCGCCGGCGTCAACCGCCTGGAGGGCGCGGGACAGATCGAAGCACCGCGCGGCACGCTGAGCCACCACTACAAGGTCGACGAGAACGGCCTCATCACCTGGGCCAACCTCGTGGTCGCCACGGGACACAACAACAATGCGATGAACAAAGGCGTTCTGCAGGCGGCGAAGGCGTACGTTAAAGACGGTAAGTTCAGCGCCGGTGCTCTTAATCGCGTCGAAGCCGTCATCCGCACCTTTGACCCGTGCCTGAGCTGCTCGACCCATGCTTTCGGACAGATGCCGCTGGCAATGACGCTCCTCTCCGCCGACGGTGAAGTTGTCGATCGCGTCATTCGCTGAGTACGATGACAGCATGACTTTTACGGCCCGATGTCTCATTCTCGCTTGTGGGAATACGCTCCGCGAGGACGATGGCGTCGGGCCTTTTCTTGCGCAATGGGCCGAAGAGCGCTGGCGCGAAGATGCGCGCGTCCGCGTGCTCTGCGATCATCAGTGGACTCCGGATATGGCAGAAGAAATCGCCGCCGCCGAAACGGTAATATTTGTGGACTGTTCGCTGGACCAGGCCCCCGGCCAGATTCTGTTGCGAGAGCTCAGCTCAACCTCTCTGAAGCCAGGCCTGGTTACACATCACCTCGGAGCCGCGGAACTGCTCCGCGTTGCGCAGGACCTCTATGGAATGCAGCCTCGCAGGGCCTGTTTGCTCACGATCGGCGCCGGGAGCATCGAGTTGGGTGAGGGCCTCAGCCCCGCAGTCCGCGGCTCTCTTCCCGACGCGGAGGAGCTGCTCGAGCATACAGTGGGTCAGCTCCTATGCTGATTTGAATTAGCGCAGGTAACCGGCCAGCTTGAATGAGTATGCGTAATCGCCTTTCAGCGGTGCATGAAGCGCGATGCGCGTCCCATCTGTTTGGCCTTTAGCGCCGAGGTCGTCATTGCTGCCGAGCTGACTGATAGCTATTCCATTTTTCACCGGAAGGTCGGTGATCGTGATCGTTTGCGCTTTCGGTTTGCCAAGGATGGTCACATAGAGGGCGTCGCCTTTTTGGGTATAGCGCAGATCATCGCCCTCGGCCGACTTCCCTGCGGCCTTCGTCCACGGCGTCGTGTCGTAGATGGCCTCTCCATTCTGCTTGAGCCACGCGCCAAGCGCCTGCAGCCGTTCCATCTGCACAGGAGGGATAGTGCCGTCGGCTTCGGGGCCCACGTCGAGCAGGAGGTTGCCGTTCTTGCTGACGATGTCGACGAGCAGGGCGATCAGCTCTCCCGGCGCGATGGTCTCCTTCTCGCCCTCGGCCCTGTTGTAGCCGAAGGAACGGCCGAGACCACGGCACTCCTCCCACTTCTTCGGGCTGATCTTTTCGAGCTTTTCGTACTCCGGCGAAGTAAAGTCGGAGTGCTTGATGCCGAAGCGATCGTCGATGACGCCGTCTGGCAGAGCGTTGTAGTAATCTGCCTCGACCTGGAGCGCGTTGCCGGTTTTGGGCCAGTCGATATCATTCCACAGGATCGCGGGTTTGTAGCGATCGATCAGTTCATGGATCTGAGCGAAAGCATACTTCCCGTAAGCGTCGCTCTGCGGCTTTACCGCGTCGTAGTCGCTGTTCACTTCGATCGGTCCGGTATTGAATGTCCAGTCGTAGCCGCCGGAGTAGTAGAGGCCCATCTTCATGCCCTGTTTCTGGACTGCCGTCGTCAGTTCGCCAACGATGTCGCGCTCTGCATGTAACTGGCTCGATTTAAGGCTTGGGTTTGGATTCGGTGTGGCACTCGGCCACAGCGTGAATCCCTCGTGGTGTTTGCTGGTCAGCACCACGTAGCGCGCGCCGGCATCGCGGAAGATCGCGGCCATCTTGTCCGGATCCCACTTCTTCGATTCGCGATTAAACGTCTGCGAAAAATCGTAGTAGTTGAAATCGGCGCCGTAATGCTCCTTCTGGTATGCCTGCGTGGGCGATCCGGGAATACGCATCGTGTTCAAGTACCACTCCGCATAGGGGTCGTACTTGATGTAATCGTTCGACGAAAAGTCGTGATCAGGATGCGTGAGCGGAGCCCAGCCTGGCACGGAGTACAAGCCCCAGTGAATGAAGATGCCGAGCTTGGCACCGGCATACCACTGCGGCAGTGGGTGCTGATCGAGCGATTCGATTGTGGATTCGTATTTTGTGGGCGCCTGCGCGGAACAAAACGCGCTCGCAAAGAATGTTGCAGAAAGGATGCCGACGGCAAGAGGTTTCAGGATCATTCGCGCCCTCACGAAAGCTTCACCTGAATAATAAGCTGCCGGATCCCCTCCACGCAGCGCTGAGATAAGCCGACAATTTCAAGAACTATTTGCTGCGTATGAAAACCAACGGCGGTTGCACAGGGGTGTGCAGCCGCCGTTGGTCCCAGGAAAAACTTCGTCCGTTAGAATGCCGCTACGGTCTGCCGCAGGCTGTAGGAACTCAGCGTCTTGATGTAGTTGCCGCGGTCGAATGGCGATACATCGGGCACGGATCGTCGGCTAAGGCAGCCGCGGGTTTCAGAAAGCGATGAGAACTCGCGCTTCTCCAGCCAGTACTGCAGATCAGAGAGGACGCGGCCGATGTGATCGATGCCGTGAATGTGAAGCGCCGAGCACATCATCGCAACATTGCCGCCAGCCATGACACTCTTGATGACGTCTTCTGCCGAGTGCACGCCGCCGGTAATGGCGATGTCAATATTGAGATGGCCGTAAAGGATTGCGGCCCAGTGCAGGCGAGGCAGCAGTTCCGACGGCGTGGAGAAATGCAGAGTGGGCCGCACTTCGAGAGCCTCGATATCGAAATCAGGTTGATAGAAGCGATTGAAGAGGACGACGCCGGCTGCGCCCACATCTTCAAGCTTGGCCGCCATGTGCGGCAAGCTTGTAAACGACTGCGAAAGCTTGACCGCTACCGGCACCTTGACTGCCTGGCAGACGCTTTCGACAAGTTCCAGCAGTTGCGTTTCCAGTTCCCACGATGTCTGGCTGCGATCGGTGGCGAGGGCATAGGTGTTGAGCTCGATCGCGTCGGCGCCGGCTTCTTCCGACTCCTGCGCGAAACGAACCCAGCCGCCGGTGGTTGCGCCATTGAGGCTGGCGAGGATCGGAATCTTCACCGCATCCTTGCAGCGCCGGATGTGCTCGAGATAGACCTCGTGCGTCATGCGGTAATCGTTGAGGTCGGGAAGGTAGCCGAGCGACTCGGCAAACGACTCGGTTCCGCGCGACAGGTCTTCGTCAAGCGTGCGCGATTCGAGCGATAGCTGCTCCTCGAACAACGAGGTGAGCACGATGGCCGACGCGCCGGCGTCTTCCATGCGGCGCACGTTCTCGATCGACTCCGACAGCGGAGTTGAAGAAACTACGATGGGCCCGTTCAGATTCAGACCCAGGTATTTCGTAGATACATCGATCATTTGGATCCTCCGGCAGGCGGGGCTGCCAGTTTTTCTTCAGGCTTTTCTTGAGGCGCAATATTGGGCGTCTCGCCGCGGCCGGGCATGGATGCTCGGGCGGAGTAGACGCGCCACTGGCGCTCCACGTCGTCCTGTGCTTCCTTGAGCAGCGAGGCAGCCAGCTCCGGATTGCTGCGTGCGAGCATGGTGTAACGAGCCTCGCGGTATGCATAGTCCTTAAGCCGGATGGACGGCGCCTTGGAGTCCAGTTGGAAGGGGTTCTTGCCGGATTCGCGCAGTTCCGGGTTATAGCGCATCAGCGGCCAGTAGCCGGACTGGACCGCGAGTTTTTGTTGCTCCAGTCCGTGCACCAGGTCGTAGCCGTGCGCGATGCAGCTTGAGTAGGCGATGATGATCGACGGCCCGATGTGCGCTTCGGCCTCCTGGAAGGCTTTGACGACGTGGCTGTCGTTGCCGCCAAGCGCCACCTGCGCAACATATACAGAACCGTAGCTGACAGCTTCCATCGCCAGGTCTTTTCTACTGTTCGGCTTTCCAGCCGCAGCGAACTTGGCGACCGCGCCGCGCGGTGTGGCCTTGGACGACTGGCCACCGGTGTTGGAATAAACCTCGGTATCGAGCACAAGTACGTTGACGTTCTTGCCCGAGCCCAGGACGTGGTCGAGTCCGCCAAAGCCGATGTCGAAAGCCCATCCGTCGCCGCCCAGGATCCACACGCTCTTGCGAACCAGGGAGTCGACGATGGCGAGCAGGTTGCGCGCGTCAGAAGAGTCGATGCCGGCAAGCTTTGCGGAAAGGATCTTGACCCGCTCGCGCTGCGCATCGATTTCGGTCTCGGTCTTCTGTTCCGCGTTGACGAGGTCGGCTGCAAGCTCCGGCCCGATCGAAGATGCGAGGCGCGTGACGAGCAACTCGGCGAAGGTCTTCTGCTGATCGAGCGCGGTGCGCATGCCGAAGCCGAACTCCGCGTTGTCCTCGAAGAGTGAATTTGCCCAGGTCGGTCCGCGACCTGCAGCGTTTTTGCTGTAGGGCGTGGTGGGCAGGTTGCCGCCGTAGATCGACGAGCATCCAGTGGCATTGGCGATGTAGAGGCGATCGCCAAAGAGCTGGGTGAGCAGCTTGATGTAGGCGGTTTCGCCGCAGCCCGCGCAGGCGCCGGAGAACTCAAACATCGGCTGCAGCAGTTGCAGATCCTTGACCTGCGAGTGCGAGAGCTTTGCGCGGTCGACCTCGGGCAGGTTGAGGAAGTACTCCCAGTTTTCGCGCTCGGCCTCACGCAGCGGAGCCTGCGGCGCCATGTTGATGGCTTTTTTGCTGGCGTCGCTCTTGCTTTTTACCGGGCATACCTCCACGCAGACGGCGCAGCCGGTGCAATCTTCCGGAGCGACCTGCAGCGTGTAGTGATCGGTTTCCATGCCCTTCCACTTCGGCTTGGCCCACTTGAAGGTTGCGGGAGCCTTGTCGCCAAGTTCCGAGCCATAGACCTTGGCGCGTATAACGGCGTGCGGGCAAACCATGACGCATTTGCCGCACTGAATGCAGAGATCCTTGTCCCACACGGGAACGAACTGCGCGATGTTGCGTTTTTCCCACTGCGAGGTCGCTGTTGGGAACGCGCCACCAGCAGGAATTGCGCTGACCGGAAGCTGATCGCCGCGGCCGGCAGCGATTTCGCCAAGCACGTTGCGAACGAATTCCGGAGCGTTGCTGGAAATCGACGGAATGAGATCGAAGTTCGATGAGGCGGCCGTCGGCAACTCGACCTTGTGAAGATGCGCAAGGGCAGCGTCTACGGCTTCGTAATTCTTTTGAACCACGGCTTCACCGCGCTTGCCGTAGGTCTTCTTGATGGCTTTCTTGATCTGCGCGATGGCTTCTTCGCGAGGCAGCACGCCGCTGATGGCGAAGAAGCACGTCTGCATGATGGTGTTGATGCGCGTGCCCATGCCGGCATCGCGTGCCACCGTGTAGCCATCGATCACGTAGAACTCGATCTTCTTGCGCAGCATCTCTTCCTGCGTCGACTTGGGCAGCTTGTCCCAGACCTCTTCGGCGGAGTAAGGCGAGTTGAGCAGGAAGACGGCGCCGGGCATCGCTGCTTCCAGCACATTCATCTTCTCGAGGAAGCTGAAGTTGTGGCAGGCGACGAAGCTGGCGCGGGTAATGAGGTAGGTGGAGCGAATCGGGTTAGGGCCGAACCGCAGGTGCGAAGTCGTCATCGAACCCGACTTTTTCGAGTCATACACGAAGTAGCCCTGCGCGTAGTTCTCGGTCTCGCTGCCGATGATCTTGATGGAGTTCTTGTTGGCGCCGACCGTTCCGTCGGAGCCGAGACCGTAAAACAGCGCGCGCACTGTCCTGGGGTCTTCGGTAGAGAACGTCGGATCGTACGTCAAACTGGTGTGCGAAACGTCGTCGTCGATGCCGATGGTGAAGTGCTTCTTCGGTGCTGGTCTTGCTGAGTTCGTCGAAGATGCCCTTGACCATGGCGGGCGTGAATTCCTTCGACGAAAGGCCATAGCGGCCGCCGATAATAGTCGGCATCGCGGCGAAAGGAAGCTTGTCAGCGTGCTCGGCGAGAACCGTGACGACATCCTGGTAGAGCGGCTCGCCTGTCGCACCCGGCTCCTTGCAGCGATCGAGTACGGCGATCGACTTGACGGTGGCGGGTAATGCATTGATAAAGGCAGCGGCGTCGAAGGGCCGATAAAGGCGAACCTTCAGCAAGCCAATTTTCTCGCCCTGCTTCACCAGAAGATCGACGGCTTCTTCAACCGCTTCAGCGCCGGAACCCATGAGGATGATGACGCGCTCCGCATCGACTGCGCCGTAGTAGTCAAAGAGGTGATAGGCGCGGCCGGTTTGCGCAGCCACGCGATTCATGACCGCCTGCACGATGCCCGGGACCGCCGCGTGATAGGGGCTGCAGGCTTCGCGCGCCTGGAAGAAAACGTCAGGATTCTGCGCAGAGCCGCGCAGCACGGGGCGATCGGGGCTGAGCGCGTTCTGGCGGAACTGGATGATGTATTTGTCGTCAAGCACGGCGCGAATGGTCTCGTCGCTGATCGGGAGAATCTTGCCCACTTCGTGCGATGTGCGGAATCCGTCAAAAAAGTGAATGAACGGGATGCGTGACTCGAGGGTAGCGATCTGCGCAACCAGCGCCATGTCGGCCACTTCCTGCACGGAGTTCGACGCCAGCATTGCCCAGCCCGTGGAGCGGCAAGCCATCACGTCGGAGTGGTCGCCGAAAATCGACAGCGCATGCGTGGCCAGGGTGCGGGCCGTCACGTGCATCGTGGCCGGAGTCAACTCACCGGCAATCTTGTACATGTTGGGGATCATCAGCAGCAGGCCTTGCGAGGCCGTAAACGTGGTGCCAAATGCACCGGCCTGCAATGCGCCGTGCAGCGCGCCAGCCGCGCCGCCTTCGCTCTGCAGTTCTTCCACGATGGGCAATGCGCCCCAGATATTCCTCTTGTCTTCCGAGCGCCACTGATCGGCCCACTCGGCCATGGGCGACGAGGGGGTAATCGGGTAAATTGCAACCACTTCGGAGAGTCGATAAGCAACCGAAGCCGCGGCCTCGTTGCCATCTAAAATCACCATTTTCTGTTCACTCATTCGCTTCGCCTCACAACGCGGCCTGCGGAGAAAAACCGCTACGAGGAGTCTCTGCTTTGAGGGGCTTAGCGGCTGTGATGAGAGACACAGGGTGGTCGAGGTTTCCCACATTATGAAACGAGCTTCGCATTGCACGAAACTCGTTTTGATGGTGAGCGGAATCAGTCCACGCGAGCATTCACTCCAGCAAATAGGGCCGCCATGGCGAGCCTGATGAGGGCCGCATCGATTCGAATGAGACTAGGGGCGATACATGGCCCAGAGCCCCACGGGCGAAAACCCTTCCCTCGCCCCCTTCATCCAAGCCTTAGTTGTTCAAGGCGGGCGACCTGGATTTTCGCGCAACCTGTTGGTTCCATCGCTCCGATTCTCGCAAGCGTGATCCCAGCCGCAAATCCGCCAGTAAACGAGGAGGATAAGTGGGTAAATTCAAATATCTATTGTTAACTGCTCTCGCTGCTCTCTGCTTTGCGGCTTCGCCGCAAAAGGCACATGCGCAGGTCGCTGTTCAGATTGGCCCGGCGCCTGAGTGTCCCTATGGCTATTTCGACTATCCGCCCTATGACTGCGCACCGTATGGCTACTACGGGCCGGAATGGTTTTCCAGCGGCATATTCATAGGTGCGGGTCCCTGGTACCACGGTCGCGGTCGCTTCTGGGGTCATGTCGATAACCACTACGACCGGCATGATGGCTGGCATGGCGAATATCCCCGTCGCGGCGAACGCTACGACGAGCACCGCCGACCCGGTTATTACCAGAATTTCAGAGGGAACGAGATGCGCGATGGTCATGGACACTCGAGACTCGGCCGTGAGCACGAGCATAGCGAGCACGAGCGCGAGGAACATGAGCGGCCGCACAATTAAAGAATGACAACGTACGCACCAACGCCCAGGCATCCGATAAGTGATCCTGGGCGTTTCTGTTTATTCTGCCGGTTTCCAATTCGCATGCGGACGCGCCACCGCATACATCTCCGCGCCGATCTGCCTGAAGAGGCCAAACCGATCGCCCTTCGGATCGCCGCCTTCCTTGTACACGGTGTAGAGGTCAAAGTGCGTCCGATCGGGAATGTATGTGAAGTGGGCATCGGCGTCCAGCGCCTTCAGCACTGCATCCATCTTGTGCGCAGCACCATCGAGATAAAACGTGTCGGCCGTGCCCACAAAGACGTGAATCTTGCCGCGCAACTGAGGTCCGCGCTGGGCCCACGTTGTCTGAACGATATGCGCAAGGTCGTAATGGTCGTGCCAGTAGGCGATGACAGCGGGATCCACATCTCCGGTCTCGCGATCGAACATCGGCACGGGCCTTCCGTCCTGTCCGCGCGGCGAGAAGACCCACTCAAATGATGCAACCTGTCCGCCGTAGGGGCCGAGCACACGCTCGTTTCTGGCGAACTGCTCAAATGTGCCGATCACCTTTCCATGGTCGCGAATGATCGGGTATGGCGTTCCATCCGGACGGTGATAGACGTTGGCATGTGGCGCGTAGAGATCGATGCCGGTGAAGTCGTGAAAATCGCTGGGATCGGGTGAGGTGGACCAGGTGCCGCCAAAGATCGCCGGATAATCGACCTGCAACTGCAGGGTTGCCCATCCGCCGGAGGAGTGGCCTTGGAGAAAACGTCCGCTTGGCCGTGCGTCCATGCGGTACTTCTTCTCAAGATAGGGAATGTATTCCTTCGTCAGCGCACTTCCCCACGGCCCATTGTTCACAGAGTCGTCGAATTCATGTGTCCCCGTGGGGCACGACTCATCGAGCATGACCCAGATCATGGGCGGCGCCTGCTTCTTCACCATCATGTTGAACAACGCGCCGCCGAAGAACTTCGCACCATTCAGTTCGCCGCCGAATCCATGCGTCCAGTAGACCGTCGGGTAGTGGTCTTTGGGATGCTCATCGTAATCGGGTGGCGTAATGACCCATGCGCGAACGTGAATCGGCCGGCCTGAGAAGGCGGTGAGAGCGGGGCTCACGAAATCCTCGAGGTGCGCGTTCTTCTCGAGTTCCGGCGGATCGGGACGGCTGGGACGCCCGGGAGCGACGTCGTTGAGCGCAAACGCCGGCTCGGCTCCCTGCCCCGGCGTGAACGAAACAAGCGGGACCACCTCGCTGACCAGGTCACCGGCGCTGCGGCCGCCGTAGTTGTAGTCGTGGTTCACGTCAAGCACGGCCTGCGCCTGGTAGTCCCCCGGCTTCAGCGACGAAAAGCCGGAGGGAAAGGCAATATCGTCCGTATCAACATCGACCGACGCTCCGGCCGTCAGGTCTGCAACGTCCTTCGCGGCCACATAAACGGAAGTCGGCTGAAAGGGATTCTCATCCACCTGCTTCGCTCCGGTTCCGGCGGTGAGAAAAATCAGCACGCGCCCGGAAACAGGCGTGGTGAATTTCGGTCCCACGGTCACACGGAAGAAGAGATGTTGCGGCTGCTGTGCTAAGGCGGAAAGCGTGCACAGGACGAGCGTCAGAGTACATAGGAACTTGCGGGGAAAGTGCATGGTGAGGAGATTGTAGGGGGCGGCGCGCGAGATCGGCAATCCTTCAAGGCAATAGCTGATAAATGCTGCTTTTTCTGCATTCTCCGGGCATTGGCATCAAGCACAAAGGAACTAAGAGATCTCTTTGAAATTGAGCTCTAGTGCCAAAGATGGGTCAAATTGGATGATTTTGGTCCAAATCGTCGATGTTTCGCACAGGAACATGTTGCAAAGCGGATGTAGGTTGGATGTACTATGTCGTATCCGGCCCCCAACTGCAGACCTGCCCAGAGAGGTGACCATGTCACGAAGACTCTTTAGTTTCGGTTACGATGCCTGTCATCGGTGGGCGGTGCTGCGTCTTGCGGGCTTCACAATTGACGAATGCGGTTCGATCCAGGAACTGCGGGAACGACTCATGCGTTCGCATTTCATGGGTTCGCATTCCGTCGAGGCCGTGATCATGGTGGAGGATATCTTGGTTCTGCCGCCGGAGGCGATCGTTGCAGCGCGATCCTATTTCACTGGTCCGGTCGTGCTGTTTGAGGGCCGAACTCCGACAAGTCATGGGAACGCTTTTGACCTGCGTGTACCGGTGCTCACCCGGCCTGAAGTCTGGCTTCCCCAGATCGACAAACTGAGCGAAACTATCCGTTCTCGCGCCGTCGGCGAGGCAGTGCACAGCAAGGTGCTATAGGCCACTGTTCCCGACTCCTCTCTGTCCCTTGCAACAAGCACGAGTGTTGTGTGCGCTGATAGCGCTTCGCAACTACTGCCTGAGCCACGTCATATCAACCCGCACCGGAATCTCGTTTTTGATCGGGACGGTGAGGAAAGACGGGCGGTCAATTTTGAAGTCTGAGCAGAGTGCTGGAATGGTTCCAACGATGCGGACGGTGCCGCCAATCTGCGTCCGTTGGAACGCGACGTGGGCATAATGCGCGGTCTGGCCGGCGAACTGCACGTCGAGATCGGCGAAGACCGCGGACGCAGAAGCCTCCGGCTGAGGAAAATGCGTGCGCACCTGGACCATGGGAAACTGGGCGCCGCGCGTGGCCTCAAGCATGTGCAGGTCGCGATTGGTATCGCCAGAGTCGAATGACTTCACCGGCGCAGCAATCAGAAAATCGCACTCTCCCGCATGGCATATGCCCTTTCCGCGTGCGGCGCGGCTGGTGCCGTCAACCTCATGCATCGGATGCGACATGTGATAGGTGAGGCTTGACTGCTGCAGGATGTAAGTCGTGTCGGGCTGGGCAAAAACAGGCACGGCAAGCCACGCAGCGGCGAGGGTGATGCCGAGCAGAAGCGCCGACTTCATTTCTTCTCCCAGAACTTTACGTGGATTGGCCACGAAACGGCGACGATCGAGGTTCCATAAGCGATGGCCGTGATGTAAGCAACAGTGCCATGCTGCGCCGCAATGCCGTGCGCCTTCTCGCCGGAGTTCTCCTGCTTGTAGGCCATGTAGCCCAGCACCGGCGTAAGCACCATCCCGGGTCCGTGCACAAAAGCCAGCGCCTCATGCCAGCGAATGCCGCCGTGCTTGCGATTATTGGGTATGCGCGGCGCGAAGATCGCATACGACGCCGTGGTGAAGTAGAACGCAGTGGTCAATCCGCCAAGTGCCGCGTGAAAATCGAGGTTGGCATCGGTGGGCTCGGTGATGGTCTGGCCGTTCTTGCCTTTCGCCTTCGCCAGCGGACCGGTAAAAAGCGTGGCCGCCATGGGGATCGTCGTGATCAATCCAAGCCGCTGGTGAATCTTCAGCATCTCAGTATGCTTGGCAAGCATGGCCTGAAGTTGTGAGTTGGCTTGTGTCTGTTGCGACGTGAAGCCCAGATCGGAGAGCGAAGGCGCATTGGGATTTGCGGGCGGAGACTGCTGTTGGGGCGCGCTGGGAGCGGCTTCACCAGCCTTGGGTGCGGGGCTCACGGTGAGGTCAGTGGTTTGCGCAGCGGCCAGCGTCACCTTGATCGGCGGAGCCTGCAACTCTCCCGCGACCGCAGACACCATGTAATCGCCGCCTGCAAGATCGTGGATCGAATACATGCCGTCCGACCCAGTTTCGGAGCTGAACGTCTTGTCTGTTGCAACGTTCTTTGCGGAGACCGTCGCACTTGGAACCGCATGCCCGGCGGAGTCACTTACTTTGCCGGAGAGAGTATATGTCTGCGCAAATGCCGGAGCGGTAACAACACAGCAAAACAGGACCGCTCGCATCAAGATCGCGAACGTTTCCTTGTTGATCGACATGTAAGTTTCTCCTGATCGGCGGGCGGGGAGGAGATTTTTCGAACCTCCAGACGAAGTTGAGTATGCCGCAGTGCAAAGACAATTGGAAGACTGGAACCGGATGAGCGAGATGAAGATTCTGTCATCTTCGAAGAGGCGCGAAAGACACCGCCGCACTAAGAACTAAAAACAAATGGAGCGCCGCGCAATGCATCGCGGCACTCCAGAATGCTCAGAAAAACCTTTAACTCAAGTCTTGTCGAACATGCTGCGCGCTGGCGCCAATCAGCCGCGCCGGACGCGCGCCGCTTCCGGTGGGTAATCTGCACGGTCGCGATCGACGGCGATGACGGGCTTCCGCTCCACGACGGTAGTGTCATGCCGCTCGCTCACCAGTTCGTCGAAGAGAGCGCGATAGTGAATCATCGCGCGGCGCAAGTCTTCGGTGCTTGCCTGCCCCTTGGCCTGGCGTAGTGCGATTTCATGTGCCGAGCGATAATTCTGCGTCACGATGGGATGCTCGACCGAGATGTCGGCGGCGCGCTGCTCAAAGTCGCTCATCGGGTAGCCGCAAGTTGCCATCAAGTCGCCGATTAACTGGTCGGCTTCCGCGACCGCGCCGGCCGGAGCATCCACAAAGTGACCCTGCACGCGATCCCATTGCTCGGTAAACCGTGCTCGATCCTCCGCCGTGAGCGGATGAATATGGAATTTCTTCACGCGCTCGGTGCGCTCTTCAAGCCGGGACTCGGCAATGCGCTTGTTGCCTCCTTCAGCAACGGCGCGATCATACTCGGGACCGAAGTGCTGACGAAGCTTCTCGGTACGCCGCCTTTGCAGGATTACAAACGCGATGGCGCCAATCGCCACCACGATGACGGCGACGATGATTCCAATCTGAATAGGGGTAAGAGCCTGTAGATCCATAACCTGGGGTCCTCCTGCTTCTAAGTGTTTAGATACGGCTTATTGCAACTGCGCCTTCGCTGAGATTTCTGGCTCGCAAGCCCCAGTACGCAGAACGGGTACGACTTGGTGCACGTGATGTTGGAGAGGCTCGACGAGGTGTGGGTTGCCTCCCACATCCCGGCCCGGAAGAAGGATTCACGAAAAGGAATCGGTTGCGCCAAATCGCTGCTTTTTTGATCGGACGACGGCGCGATTTGTACAGGTGACTTTCGACAGCCCCCGCGCGCGATGGCGGGTTGAGAACTCCCTGCCGGCAGGTAGACTAGAGCAGTTTCGGAATACACAGACTTTTAGCGAGCAATGTGACCTTTTCTTGGCGAAGAAGCCACTTAGCTCAGTGATGTCGACCTGCATCAATTCCGAAACTGCTGCAGGTCGAGCGTCACCACCAGGAGGAAATTATGAAGTTTTCCCGGCTTTTTGTCGTGCCGGTTCTTGCTCTCGTTTGTCTGGCAGGCGCCAATACGCGTGCGACCGCGCAAATCAGCATCAGCATTGGAGTGGCGCCGGCGTGCCCCTACGGCTACTTCAATTACGCGCCCTATCAATGCGCACCCTTCGGCTATTACGGGCCGGAGTGGTTCTCGGGAGGCGTGTTTTATGGCGCTGGGCCGTGGTTCCGCGGTCCCGTTGGCTTTCACGGCTACATCAACCATGACTACGATCCGCATTTCGGGTACCGCGGCCCGTTCCCTGGGCACGGTGAACGTGCCGACTGGGGCAGACACCGTGGCTGGGAACATCAATGGCACGGAAATGAGTATCACAACGAGGTCCATCGCGATAACGGGAACCACTACGGCCAGTACAAGGACCATGGCGATCACGGCCGCGGGAACCCGCACGACAATGACAGACATGCCGATCGTCACGACGACAACCATGGCCACGATCACAACGATCATGACCACGGCCACGGCCACGACAAATAGCCAGTCTGATCAATTCAGGAGAATGCAAAAGCCCCATGAGTGCATGCTGCTCATGGGGCTTTCGTAATGGATGTGAAATGGCCCGGCGTTAGCGGCTGGTCGCGATCATCTGCGCCGCGTGCTGCAGGCTGGTCTCTGTCACCTTCGCACCGGAAAGCATGCGTGCCACCTCGTGCGTTCGGGCGCGATCGTCGAGCAGGCGGATGTGCATCTTGGTGCGGCCGTGGTCTTCCTTCTTCTCGACAACAAAATGCTGATCGGCGAAGGCGGCGATCTGGGGCAGATGGGTCACGCAAAGCACCTGCTGGGCGCGTCCCAGCGCCTTCAACTTCTGGCCAACAGCGTCCGCAGCGCGGCCGCCGATGCCGATATCGATCTCGTCGAAGACCAGCGTGCGCGGGGTGGGCAGTTTCTTTCGTGATTTCGACGAAGCCTCTTCGACGGCGACCTTCAGGGCCAGCATCACGCGCGACATTTCGCCGCCTGAAGCGATCTCGTGCAGCGGCTTCAGCGGCTCGCCCGGATTGGTGGCGATACGGTATTCCACTTCATCCCAGCCGTGCGCGCTCCATGCGGACTCCTGCTCATTGCTTCTAACCGAAATCTCAAACCGCACCTTCATCGCCAGCGAATTGATCTGCGTCTCCGCTAGCTTGGCGAGCTTTGCGCCTGCCGCCTTGCGCTGCTCAGAGAGCGACGCCGCAGCCTGCCGATACGCGCTTGCGGACTTCGCGAGCGCCGCGCGCAGCACCTTCAGCGTCTCGTCGCGATCCTCCACCTCCACCAGCTTGCGCGCGACTTCCTCGCCAAGCGCGATCACATCGGCTACGGTCTTGCCGTATTTGCGCTTCAGGCGATCGAGCAGCGCCAGGCGATCTTCAATTTCCTCCAGCCGCTCCGGCGAAGCGTTGATGCGCTCGGCATAGTCGCGCAGCGTGGCGCTCACGTCGCCCACAATGGCGCGCGCCGATTCAACCTGCTGCGCCGCTTCATTGAACTTCGCGTCGTATCGCGCCAGTTCGTCGAGATTGCGTCCTGCAGCTCGCAGTGCAGCTTCCGCCGACGCTCCGCCTTCGTAGAGTTGATCGAAGGCGCTCATCGCAGCTGCGTAAAGTTTCTCGGCATTCGCGAGCACGCGCTTTTCCGTCTCAAGAGCCTCGTCTTCGCCGGCGACAAGATTGGCAGCGCCGATCTCTTTCGCCTGGTAGCTCCACAGGTCGACCATGCGCAGCCGGTCCTGCTCGTTGGTCAGCAGTTCGTCGAGCTTCGCCTGTGCGGCACGCCACCCTTCGTACGCCGCGGCCACTTCGTCTGTGGAGATCGAAGCAAAGCGATCGAGCAGAATCCGCTGCTGCGTCTGGTCAAAGCTGGAAAGCGTCTCAGACTGCGCGTGTACCAGCGCAAGCTCGGGCGCAAGCTGCCGAAGCACCGCCACCGTCGCCGGCTGGTTGTTCACGAATACCCGCCCCTTGCCGCTCGACAGAATCTCGCGGCGCAGGATGATCTCGTTCCCTTCCGCGTCGATCCCGTTTTCTTCGAGAACCGCTTCAGCGGCCGGCGTGGACTCAAACACACATGCCACAACCGCCTTGTCGGCCCCGTGCCGCACAATTTCTGTCGAGGCCTTGCCTCCCATCAGCAGCGCCAGCGCATCTACAAGAATGGATTTGCCCGCGCCCGTTTCGCCGGTCAACAGGTTCAGCCCCGGCCCGAAGACAGCAATGGCGTGGTCGATAACAGCGTAATTTTCGGCGCGTAACTCTACCAGCATGAAAGGTGAATCCGAGCGCAGCATAGCACGAACCACAGGGGTTAGGGCTAACACGCCTGAAATGCACGGCTTCGAGTGCACCAGAACGATAACTTGGAGGGCGGTAACGCGTCTGATACCGTGGATATTGAGGTGAAAACCGATTTTCACAGCGATTTTGCTTCTCGCATTTCAAGCTGACGGTGGCGCTCCGCCGGCCGCTGGCCCTGTTACGCAAGGCACCGGCGCGCTGATGGAGATGATGAACGACCTCGGACCGATTGCACTCAGTGTCCTGGTCATTTTGCTGATCGCCAGTCTTTACTCATGGACCATCATTCTGGGCAAGACGTCGAGCTTCGGACGCGCTACACGTGAAAGCCGTAACTTCATCAATGCCTTTCGACGGGCGACGCGCCTCAACGAAGTTGCTTCAATCGCCGACAACTACAAAAACAGCCCCCTGGCGCAGGTCTACCTCGACGTTTACGAAACCTACAAGCGCCAGACCGGAGGCTCGGGACCACCGCGCAGCATTACTCCGCTGGAGCGCTCAGCACAGACCGCGTCCAGTGAAGCGATCACCGCGCTGGAGCGCCGTCTTACATGGCTAGCCACTATTGCGGCTACGAGCCCGTTCGTCGGCCTCTTCGGCACCGTCATGGGCGTGCTCGACGCATTTCGCGGCCTGGGCACTGCCGGAGCGGCTACCCTGCGCGCCGTGGCGCCGGGCATCGCAGAAGCGCTGATCACCACCGCCGCCGGCCTGTTTGTGGCCGTACCGGCCGTTGTCGCTTACAACCAGTTCGCCGCAAGGATTCGCGTCTTTGCATCGGCCACCGACGACTTCTGCCGCGAACTCATGAATTCGTTGGAAGAGATTCCCGCACGCGGATCAGCACCTCCGCGCGAAGAGCCTCAAGAGGTAGCACGTGGCTTTCACGACTAACAACGGCCGCACCCAATCCTCGCTCGCCGATATCAACATCACGCCGCTGGTCGACGTGGTGCTGGTGCTGCTCGTCATCTTCATGATCACGGCGCCCGTTTTGCAATCGGGAATTGAAGTCAATATCCCCAAGACGCGCACAGTGAAGGAAATCACCGAACAGCGGCTGGTGGTGACGATCGACCGCGACCAGAATGTCTTTCTCGGCGACAAGCCAGTCAACGTGCATGACCTGGGGCAGCGGCTTCGCGATGCGAGCGGCGACTCCAGCAGAAAAGTGATCTATCTGCGGGCAGACGTGCGCGTGCCCTTCGGCGCGTTCGCCAGTGTCATGGATGCGGTGAAGCAGGCGGGCATCACGAACATCTCGGTGGTCACGCGGCCGCTTGACCAGGCCGCGAAATAGCACCATCGGCGAGAAGGTCGAACGAGAACGATGAGCAGTTTCTTCCAGGGCGGCGAACACCTACAGCAGGAGCTGGCGCCGGAGCCGTTCGGTCGGCCGGCGGCGGGATCCGTGCTGCTGCACTGCGCCATCGTCATCGCCATTATTCTCTATGGCATCGTCGGAGGATTCTTTCACCACAGCTTGTGGGGCGGCGCCGGCCCCGGCGGCGCCATCCAGGTAAACATCACCAGCGCCATTCCTTTGCCCTCGGATCATCCGCCCAACCAGAACGTGCTCGCGACCGATAAAGCCAGCGAAGCGCCTGCGCCTCCGGAGCCCAAGGCCAAGGTGGAAGAAGATCAGACCGCGATTCCCATCCTGGGCAAGCCGAAGAAGCAGGAGCACGAGCAAACTCAGCGGAATACAGTCAAGCAGCAGCCTGTTCCTGACAAGGCGCAATATGGCGAGCAGGCTGGCTCCGTCATGCCGCGGGCGGCGCAATCCGGCGTTGCCAATGGGCCAACCACGCTGACCGATGCTAACTTCGGCAGCCTCTTCGGCTATTACGTCGACAACATCAACCGCAAGATGGACGCAAACGGATATCGTTCTCTCGCCGATCCGCACACGCCCAAGGGGGCCAAGACAAGCATCGAATTTCGCATCCATCGCGACGGATCGCAGAGCGATGTGCGCATCGACCGCACGAGTGGAAGTCCGACGTGGGATTCGGT
This sequence comes from uncultured Acidobacteriaceae bacterium, assembly GCA_963770365.1. Taxonomy (GTDB): domain Bacteria; phylum Acidobacteriota; class Terriglobia; order Terriglobales; family Acidobacteriaceae; genus Telmatobacter. The sequence continues at coordinate 645,104 of CAVYPN010000001.1, forward strand.
GTGTGTCCGCGCCGCACAACGCGTTGATACCTTTGGCCCTTTGCCGGCGGGTTATCGCGACAGTTACCTCCAGGTCTACTTCGATTGCACTTACTAGTGGAGCCCAAAGCGGTCCAAGTAAAATAGGGAACAAGCCTTGCCGGCGCTTCGGATGCGGCAAAGACGCGAAACAGGGCCGATCGAGACACGCAGAGTTCCTCCAACGCTCGAAAATTCACCCAGGAAGGGTTTAGCGTTCTCATGAAATCCACGTTGCGTTTTGGTTTTCCGGTTTTATTTCTTCTGGCAGCGATCGCATCTCTTCCCTCCTTCGCGCAGGATTGGGTTCATACCGGGTCCGGTCTGGGCAATGCGCGCATTCGCCTCGCTTCGGCGGACTTCAAGCTGGTCGGCGCCGATGCGCAGACGCCCGCCCTGAAGGCCACCTTCGATTCAACACTCTTCAACGACCTGCAGAATGCCGGAATCTTTGACATGGTCTCGAAGAGCTATGCCCCGCAAGCCACACCGGGCTCGCCGCAGGAGATCAATCTCTCTCAGTGGTCGGCTGACCCGGCCGCCGCCGCCATGGTCGCCTTTGGCGCACTCTCCGCGGCCAACGGCAAGCTGGTGGTGTACGGCTGGCTCGACGACACGCGCAACACCGCCAATCCGCAGGTACTCGGCAAGCAGTACAACGAGGCAGCCAGCGAAGAAATGGCGCGCACCATCGCCCACCGCTTTGCCGACGAGATCATCTATCGCCTGGGCGGCGGCGTTAACGGCATCGCCGAAACCAAGATCTACTTCATCAGCTCGCGCACCGGCTCCAAGGAAGTGTGGGTGATGGACTACGACGGCCAGAACCAGCACGCCATCACGCACCTCGGCACCGTATCGATGTCGCCGCGCATCTCGCCCGATAATGCACGGATTGCTTTTGAAAGCCTCAACCGCGAAGGCTGGTCCATTCGCATGTACTCGCTCGATCTGGGTCGCCTGGTCGCCTTCCCCACCGGCACCATCGGCGGAAGCAACACCACGCCATCATGGACTTCCGATGGCGCGAAGATTGCATTCTCTTCTTCGCGATCGGGCGATCCGGAAGTGTGGATCACCGATGCGGCCGGCGGACAAGCACACAAGATTACATCTTTCCGCGGGCCCGATGTCTCTCCCTGCTGGAATCCGCGGACCAACTCGCAGATTGCGTGGGTGAGCGGCCGTACAGGGCTGCCGCAGATCTACACCATGGATCAGGATGGCGCCAACGTTGAGCGATTGACCGACGGCGGATATGCGGTTTCTCCTTCATGGTCGCCCAGCGGCCAGTGGCTCACCTTCGCCTGGAACCGCAAGTATGGCCCCGGCGCTCCGGGTGGGCAGGACATCTATGTAATGGATATCTCAACCCGGCCGCTCAAGTGGCTTCAACTCACGCACGAGTCGGGAAGCAACGACTACCCTTCATGGTCGCCCGATAACCGGCACATCGTCTTCGAGCGCACCGTCGGTGGCAGAACCCAGATTTGGTCGATGCTTGTGGACGGCACCCAGCAGCACCAGCTCACCTCCACCGGTCAGAACTTCATGCCTGACTGGAGCCGAAAATAGCCTGACTGACCGGTAGGTCAAGGGATCCTAATCCACGTCGCGCTCCTCCCGAACAGGGAGATGCCAACAAAGCCGCGCATACTCAGCTTGTCGTTGCCAACGGCCCACATCTTCCCCTTGTATTCCTTTCCGTTCTCCGGATCGACCAGCGTGCCGCCAACCCAGTCATCTCCTTCCGGATGAAAGTTTCGAATGACGACCATGCCCATGATGCGCTTGTTCTTGAGCTCGCCCGGGCATTTGGTGCATACCGAATCCGGGGCGCGTCCAGGACGAGCTCCCGTGACCTTGCCGAAAAGAATGCCATGTTCGACATAGGTTTCCACCTGGCCGCCTTTTGTGCCATCGCCGTTGATCACTTGCCAGTGGCCTACTGCATTCTGAAGTTTCGGCGAAAGCTTCTGAGCGCGGCCTTGGATCGAAAAAGCGAACAGGCACAGAGCAAGAGCGACAGCCAACACGTGTTTGTATCTTGAAAGATGCAAAGCTCTACCCTCGCCGTGGATTATAGAGTCCCGCTGCATCCGGTGGTTTCAACGAATTCTCGCGGCGTCCATACAGGCATCCAGGGCCGGCGTGTATCCTCGATTGCGGAAAGAACTGCATCCCGTCTCGATCTGAACGGTGCAGTCGGCTGACGCCCGTTCCCAATCCGCAACATTTCCGCACAGGAGACACACTAATGATCTCGAAGACGCTCGCCATTGCTACACTCGTCGCCGCGCTCTCATGCGCAGGCGTGGCTCACGCGCAGGACGGCGGTCCCTACAAGGTGCAGAAGATTCAGCTCGTCGATGGCGACGGCGGCTTCGATTATGTGACTGCCGACCCCGACGGCCGCAATCTTTACGTTGCGCGCTCCGGACCGGCAGGCCACATCGGCGTCTTCAATCTCGACACACTGGCGGCAGTGGGCGATATTCCCGGCACCAGTGCCCACGGCGGCGCAGTCGACACTGAGTCGGGTCATGGCTTCGCAACTTCGAGTCCGGTGACGATGTTCGACGCAAAGACCTTTGCGATTATCAAGAAGATCGACGTGCAGGGCCGTCCCGACGGCTATTTGAACGATCCCTTCAATCACCACTTCTACATCCTCAGCCATACCGCGCCGAACATCACCGTCCTAGACGACAAGGACGGGGCAATTCTGGGAACGATCGACATTGGGGGCGCCCCCGAGCAGGCTGCGACTGACGGACACGGCAAAATCTATGTCGACATCGAAGACAAGGCTGCCATCGCTGTCATCGACGCGAACACCATGAAGATGGTGGGCAAGTACGATGTCTCGAGCAAAGGCGGCGGCTGCGCGGGCCTCGCGCTCGACACAAAGAACAGCATCCTCTTCGCCGCCTGCCGCGACAACAGGAACATGATCATCCTCTCGGCAACCGACGGACACATCATCACCGATCTGCCCATCGGCAACGGGTGCGATGGCGCTACCTTCAACCCCGCAACCATGGAGACTTTCAGTTCGCAAGGCGACGGCACGTTGACCGTCATCAAAGAAGACTCGCCCACAAGCTTCAGCGTGGAGCAGACCGTGCCTACCCCAGCGCGCGCCAAAACGTTGACGCTCGACCCGAAGACTGGACACATCCTGCTCATCACCGCCGAGTTCGGCCCCACGCCCGCCGCCCCCGCACAGCCGCAGAGCTCGCCGCCAGCCGCGAGTCCGGTCGCGCCCGGTGCTGGAGCACCTCCCGCATTTGCACGCGGGCCTCGCGCACCGATGATCCCGCACTCCTTCCAGATCATTCAAGTTGGCAAGGATTAACTGCGCACCGTTGTGGCTGCGACCGGCGCAGCATGAACCAACCGTTTCTTCGTATCTCCGCTCACGCGAGTGACGTCCAGCCTTGTGCGGAGTAAAATCGCCTGTTTTGATCCTTCGAGGTGAATCATGAAGTCTGTTCGCAGTGCCTTCATCGGTCTTTTTGTGTTGCTCTTCGCCAGCCATGCCTTTTCTCAGTCGGGCCTCTCTGCAAAATGGGAAGAACTCACCGCTCCCGATTTTGTGCAGGCCATCCACCACTCGCAGGGCGTCTGTGTGCTGCCCTTCGGCATCGTCGAAAAGCACGGACCGCATCTGCCCCTCGGCACCGACCTGCTCGACGTCCGCTTCGCCGTGACAAATGCTGTGAAGCAGGAATACGCCGTCGTCTTCCCCGAATACTACTTCGGCCAGATCTTCGAAGCACGCCAGCAGCCCGGCACGCTTGCCTACAGCCTCTCCACACAGCTAACGCTGCTGCAGGAAACAGTCAGCGAGATGGCCCGCAACGGCTGCAAGAAAATCGTGATCGTCAACGGCCACGGCGGAAACGGTTCTCTCCTCCCGCTCTTCGGCCAGGCGCAACTTGCCAGCGAACGCGACTACGTGGTCTACGTCTTCGGCCTGCCCAACGAAAACGTTGCCGGCCGCCCCAAGCTGAAAACTCCCTTCGACATGCATGCCGGCGAAGTCGAAACCTCCAACATGCTCATCGCCCGGCCTGACCTCGTCCATCAGGATCGCGCCGGCCAGCAGTCCGGCGCCGATCAGCATCGGCTGAAACTGCCAGGGTCGGTCTACACCGGCATCTGGTGGTACGCGCGCTTCCCCAACCACTATGCGGGCGACGCCTCGGCCGCCAACAAGGAACTCGGTGAATTCGATCAGAAGGTGTGGTCGAGTCAAATCGCCGAAGCCATCAAGGCTATCAAGGCTGACGACGAAAGCCTCAAGCTCCAAAACCAGTTCTTCGAAGATGCCAAACACCCGCTCGACACGAAGCAATAAGAGCAGATGATGCGAGGGTCCAAATGGGGGTGTAACCGGTGAACTGGGACAGCCTGGGTCTCTACATAGTGGGTTCTCTCACTGATGGGCTGACAGCGCTCGTTGGATGTGTCTTCGTGGCTGTCGCATGGGCAACATACTTTGACGGTCGTGAAGCGGGCCAGGAAACAATGTCGACCGCATTGCTGACGTTCACCGCGGCGGTCGTGCCGGCTCTATTGGGATTTCTTTCATTCTGGGTGCTGGACGGAGACCGGAGGGGTGAGGTGCCTCCCATTTTGCTGGCATGTTGCTGGCTACTGCTTATCGGAACATTGATTCTCTCGCGCCATAGGACCGAACGTGAAATAGGCACCGTGACAGCAGGGTCCTTTGTCCTTCTTGCCATCGGAGGCTTAGGTTTGGTAGTGCTCAACATCCGCTAACAAGTACCGATGCTAGAGGTGCGTTACGTGTGACGACAGTGATCGAAACTATGCCAGGGCACGCAGCAGGCCCGTCATATCGTCTTCCTGCTGCTCGATCGAAGAGAGCAGTTTGAACTGCGTTCGGCAGCGGTCGAGATTCTGTTCCGGCCGGCTGACTTTGTAATAGGTGTCGCCCGCGAGAAAGTCCGCAAGAAACCGAATCCCCTGCTCGAAAACGATGACCTTCGCGCCCGCGATCAATGATGCGCGCTCCGGCGCCGTCAAAAAGCTCCCTGCCCCTCCGAGGTATCCTCGCAGCACCGCGTCGAATAACTCGAAATCCATCGCTACCTGCGAAAGATCCCGCTCATCTTCGGCCGCCGGGCACGTCATCGTGCGCACCATGTCGCCAAAATCGTACGCTGCCAACCCCGGCATCACCGTATCGAGATCGATCACGCAGACGCCTTCACCGCTCTCATCGTCCAGCAGCACGTTATTCAGCTTCGTGTCGTTGTGCGTCACGCGCTCCGGCAATCCCGCACTTAGCAGCGCCATCGCCAAGTGTCTCGCGCGCCATCGCAAACGCAATCTCATCCCGCGCCGCCTGGTCACGCCCCGCCTCATCTGCAGCCACCGCCCGCTCAAATGCTGAAAATCTCTTTGCGGTGTTGTGAAAATCCGGAATGCTCTCATGCAGCCGCGGCGCCGGCAAATCCGCAAGCAGCCTCTGAAACTCACCGAACGCTTTTGCCGCCTCGAATGCCTGCCTCGGCGAGCTTACCGAATCGAACGTACGAGGCTTGCTCAATAAATCGATATGCGCGCCAATACCGTCCCTCCGCATCCACATGCCAGCCGGCGCCATCGCGCGTTGAAATGAGCTGCAACACGCGCCTGCCAATATCCGCTCCACGTCCAAGGCGAGATCGCAGATGATCGGTGACACGCTCAATGTTCTCCATCACCGCGACTGGATTCTTGAAGATCGCCGTGTTGATGCACTGCAGAATGATCCGGTCTTCCCGATCGCCGTCATCAAACGTCACGCAATACGTATCGTGAATGTGCCCGCTGCCGTACGGCTTCGCGCTTCGAAATCCCTTCTGGACTTCGAACACGCGCGCGACCGCGACAAGGCTGAGCAAGTCGATCATCGCCACAGCCTGTGCGGATAGGTTCCCTGCTCGATCAGCCGGCCCACGCTCGCGACCACCCGCGGATGGTCTTCGCGATACGTCACGCCAAACCACGTGTCGCACGAGCGCAGTACTTTCACCCGCGCCTGGCCCGCCTCGATCAGCGTATTCACCGAACTCGGAAGGTAGCACTCGGCTTTCAAATCGTTCCCATGCCGTTTCAAAAAACGCTGAAAGTAATCGAAGAGCAGCGGAAATACCCCGGGCATAAACCCCCACATGTTCATGCTGACCATTTCACTGCCGGTCAACACCGTCTTTTGCCCTTCCGCGTCGATGTTGGTGATGCGCGGCCCCTCACGTTCAATCGACTTCAGTTCTGTAATGTCCTTCAGATAGCCATCTTCCGTTACGTGGCACACACCGCGCGCCACTGTTCCAAATTCTGAAAGTGTGTTGCGCAGAACAAATCCCACCATTGCGTAGTCTGACGTGTCCGACTGCAGGTGATGTGCAAGCAGCCGATAGCTGCTCGCGCCGTAGAAATCATCCGCATTGATCACGCCGAAAGGTTCATGAATCGCGTTGGCCGCCACCAGAATTGCATGGGTTGTACCCCAAGGCTTGGTGCGTCCCTCCGGCAGCGAAAAACCAGGGATGAGGTCGTCGGTCTCTTGAAACACGTACTCCACGGGAACGCGCTTCTCGTAGCGAGACCCGATCTTCTGTTTGAAGGCCTCTTCGATCTCCTTGCGAATCACGAACACGACTTTTCCGAACCCCGCGCGCCGGGCATCGAAGATCGAGTAATCCATGATGGTTTCGTCGTCGGGTCCGACGGGATCCAGTTGCTTCAATCCGCCGTAGCGGCTGCCCATTCCAGCGGCCAGCACAAGCAGCGTAGGCGTAATCATTTCATCAATCCTTCCCTCAACGGTGCGCGCTCTGAGCGGGCAGGATGTCGAGCGTGAGTACCTCAAACGCGGCGAGGTGAAACTCATGTGCTTCTTGCGCCTGAAGCACAATCGCGGCGCGCCCTGCATCTTCTTTCCAAGGGCTTTGAGCACGATACACCTTCGCGGCGTCTGCCGGCAGTTCAAACGCATCCTGCAACCGCAGCCGGATCGTCTGCTCGTGATCGCTCGGATTGCGCAGCACCAGGATTCCCTTCCCAGGCGTCCAGGATGCCCATCCATACACCTCCAGCCACGCCGGATCGCCGCCCACCCAGTGCGTGTCTTTCAGTACATCGGAATTTTCGCGCGACCACTTCGCCGCCTCGGCCAGGTCGTCCCAGTTCTGAGTGGTCAGCAGCGACGGCGTGATGTACATCTCCTGCAACTGCGTTCCTGTGCCGAAGTACGACCGCACCTCGTTCCGAAAATCGTCCCCCGGGTCCTTGTTCAGATCCTTGTGCTCGCGCGCATAAATCATGCCATGCAGCATCAGCGAGTTCAGCGGATACAGCGGCCCCATCTGCACCACGCGCGCATAGGTGTCGGCGTCGCGGTACGTAATCCATCTTTCGCGATAGGTTCCCACTCCCGCCGTCGAGTCATCGTCGCCGCCGCGCCAGATCGAGTCCGCGTGCATCACCCAGAAGGGCGAGGGCCACGTCCCCGTCGTCAGGTTGACGAACAGATCTGGCTTCGCTCCGCGCAATTCGCCAATCAAGTGAATCATCGCCGAAAAATCGCTGTCGAACCGGCTCCCTGCGAACACCGAATCCACATTGCCCGTTCCATCAAACTTGAACTGGTTCACTCCATACTTCCCGATCATCTCCAGCGCCACATCGCGAAACGCCGCATAATACTTTGGCCCCGACAGCGCATAACCGCCGCCCACAATCTCGTATCCTGCGTCGCGGCCAAATGCAATCCGCTCCTGCTTTGGCTTGGAGTAGCCGCCCCAGGGCGACATCCACACGCCCGGATCTGCGCCGTATTTCTCCGCCGCCTGCTTCAGCGGAGCAAATCCATCTGGAAACCCGCTGTTGAATTTCCAGAGCGAATCGTGCCTGTCCCAGCCATCGTCGAAGAGAAACGAATCGAGCTTTACGCCGCGCTTGTCAGTCAACTCGCGCCCGAACGCGTTGATCCTGTTCACGGCATCCGTTTCGGTGTACGGCGTAAAGTACCCCAGGTCGTACCACGAGTTGTAGTGCAGAAAAGTCCGATAGGGATGCGCCCGCTCGCGCTCCAGGTAGGCGAGAAAATCGCGGCGCATCTGTCCTTCGCGCGCCACGCCCATCACAGACGAATACGTCACGGCCTGGCCGGCGCGCAGCGGCAAGTCGCGTTCGATCCATGCCGTCGCCTTATCTCCCCGCACCTTGCTCCGCGACAGCGGATGCTCAAGCCCGACGAACAAATTCCCCGCCACAATCGGCGAGCCATTCACCGAGCCCGCCACGTGCGCCCCCGTCAGGGAGAGATCAATCAATTGCACGCGGCTGATCGGCACATCCTTCTCGCCAGTCGCCGCTATCGTCACCATCTGCCGGACGTAGTGTGAGCCCTCGAGCAGCACGATCGACCAATCCACGTGCACGGCGCCATCGCTGCTTTCCATTGTCAGGTCGACCGATTCACCTGCAACCGTCGCAGCCATGCTCGGAGCAGACGGCGTCGGCGTCATGTGCGTGATCTTCGCATCGCCGGCGATTTTCAGGTTCGACGCATCCAGAATCGTTCCATCCTTCAGCAGGATCCGGAACGGCTTGTCCACTTGGATATCTGTCCTGTGCATCTCGTCGCGGATCACTAGCCCGCTCAGCATGCCCTTCGCCGCAGTCCATCGTGCGCTGATCACCGCATTTCCCAGCAAAAAACTGTCTCCCTGCCGATGCAGCGTTACGTGGTCTTCCATTCTCAGCCCGCCCCGCTCTGCCATCGCCGATGCGGCGAACAGCACAATCAACGCTCCGCAAAATTTCGCGCCAGACAATCGATGATGACGGAAGTACATGGTGATCTCCCTGATCCTGGTTTCAAGGACTCCCCATTCCGCCGCCGCTCCAGGTACTCCGGAACGCAAAATTGGCCGGCTGGGTCGAATCTCCTGAAAGCTGATATTAAATCACTTAGCACACCTGCACGGTCCGGCGCCTCACGTTTGCTAATCCGTCCAGCGCTCTCCGCATCCGCTTCGATCCGATTCCAATTCGGGAAACCGGCCACGCCTTTCCTTTCCAAATCGACACGCTGAACCTTCGCGAATAACAGTCGCGTTGATCTCCTTCGATATTTTCACCTCCGCTCGGGTCTAGAATGGAAAAGAGATTAGAGTACGCAAATAAACTTGCGGAAGGAGTTACGAATTGAAACGTTGCACACGCGTTCTGGTTCCTGCATTGCTTGTCGCTTTGGTTGTCGTAGCTGGCTGTAAGAAGAAGACCCCACCACCACCTCCCTATACGGCGCCGCCTGTAGCGGCACCCGCTCCTACCGCGCATATTACCGCGGAGCCGAGCGCTATTTCGGCCGGCGATCAGGTGACCCTCACCTGGAAGACCACCGACGCTACAAGCGTCTCGATTGAAGGCATCGGCGATGTTCCCACCTCGGGTACAAAGTCGGTTACGCCGACCGCGTCCACCAACTATCACCTTGTCGCGAAGGGTGAAGGCGGAACAGCCGATGACACTGCAAGGGTCACGGTCTCGACTCCGCCGCCCGTGCAGCAACCCACAACTTCAATGTCCGCCGAAGAAGAGTTCAAAGCCAACATGCAGGACATCTTCTTTGACTACGACGCGTACGACGTTCGCTCCGATGCACAGGGCACGTTGTCAAAGGACGCCGCTTACCTGAACAGCCATCCGACTATTCGGGTGGTCATTGGCGGCTACTGCGACGAGCGCGGCTCAAACGAATACAACATCGGCCTCGGGCAGAATCGTGCCGATGCCGCGAAAACCGCGCTTGTAACGGCCGGCGTCGCAACCAGCCGGATTCGCGTTATCAGCTACGGCAAGGAAAAGCCCTTCTGCTCCGAATCGACCGAAGCCTGCTGGCAGCAAAATCGCCGCGCCGGCTTCTCGATGGACCAGTAGTGCTTGAGGAATCCAGCATGCGTCGGGCGGCATCCATTCACCATCGATGCCGCCCTGCGTTTTTTGGAATTCTGGCGGTCCGCTCAGAAGGTCTGCACGAATCAGGTCGCCCTCAGGCAGCGCGGAAGCACCGCTTTCCGTCTAACCAATTTGGGGCTTTACCGGTCAACTGGATCGGGGCGCAAAACTCAATAACGTAGGTGATCGATGTATAAGGCATTTACACTTCGTCGTCGTTCCATTGCGGCGGCAGTTCTGGTCGCGGTGCTTGCCATGGCGCCTGTGCGTGCGCACGCAGCCTCGAAAGAAATCATTGCGTTGCAAACGCAGGTGCAGCAGCTGCTGGACATGGTGCAGCGTCTGCAATCCACCCTCGACACCCGTTTCGGTGTCCTGCAGCACCTGGTGGAACAGACCGCCGACTCTGCCAACCAGATGACCCAGACGGTCAACGCTCTGCAGCAGAAGATCAACCAGCAGAACGACGCCCTGGGTGGCAAAGTCGACACGGCTTCCGGGCAGGTTCAGTCACTCAATGATTCGGTCGACGAGTTGAAGACCCGCATCGCCAAGCTCGACAAGTCCATTTCGGATCTTCAGGGCCAGTTGCAGAATATCCAGAGCGCTCCAGGTGGGACACAACCGGCGCAAGGCGCATTGCCCGGCGGCGCGCCCGCAAACGATGGCGGAGCAGGCCCCGGCGGCGCACAGGGAAACCCCAATCAACCCGCGGGGAATGGAGCGCCGGCTGGCGCCGCGAATCCTCCTCTGCATGAAACATTCGAAGCTGGGCTTCGCGACTTCAACGCCGCCAAGTACAGCGTCGCCTCGGGCGAATTCCAGGACGTGATCCACTACTACCCGATGGATGAACTCGCCGGCAGTTCTCAGTATTATCTTGGCGAAATCGCCTACCGGCAGGGCGACTATAGCTCCGCGGTCAATGACTACAACGCGGTTCTTGAAACCTTCAGCGGAAGCCCCAAGGCCCCGGCCGCCCAACTGCACAAGGGCTTTGCGCTTATCCAGCAGGGCAAGCGGGACTCGGGCGTCCATGAGCTTCGCCTGCTGATCGCGCGCCACCCGCAAACGCCTGAGGCCTCGCAGGCCAAAGCCAAGCTCACTGCCATGGGCATCCACAGCACCACTGCCGCCCAGCGCTGATACCCAACGCAACACCCTTATCACCAAAAAGCAAAAGCCCCGCGAAATGCGGGGCTTTTGCTATTCATTCACTGTCCACTGTTCACTGTAAATTCACCATCAGCGCATCGAGCGCCGACTTCGGCGGCCTGGTCATGGACTCCGGCAGGGTCGCCAGTGGCTCGTCCACGATGTTCAACAGATCAGTAAACGTCGGCTTTTCCGTGTTGATGTAGAGCACGCCGGTGAGGACCTCGTTCTTTTCCTCAGCCTCCATCAGCGTCTTTACAGCGTTGGCCCGGTCGGTGGGATCGTAGTCCTCGTGCAGCTTACGCAGCCGTAGAGTCGATCCGTCGTGCATCTCCACTTCGTACACCTGGCCCGAATCGTAGTCCACGGCGATGTCATCGAAGCTGGCCACAAAGCCAATGTCGTTGATCGGCTCGTCGTTTTCCTGCATGAACTTGTAGCTCTTCGTCGACCCTTCGTGATCGTTGAACGTCACGCATGGGCTGATCACGTCGAGCATCACCGTTCCCTTGTGCGCAATCGCCGCCTTCAGCATCGAGAGCAGCTGCTTCTTGTCGCCCGAGAACGAGCGCCCCACAAACGTCGCCCCGAGCTGGATCGCGAGCGCGCAGGTATCGATCGCGGGAAGATCATTGATGACGCCAGTCTTCAGCTTCGAGCCGATATCCGCCGTCGCCGAGAACTGGCCCTTGGTCAGCCCGTACACGCCGTTATCTTCGACAATGTAGATCATCGGCAGATTGCGGCGCATCAGGTGAACAAACTGTCCCATGCCAATTGAAGCCGTATCGCCGTCGCCGGAGACGCCGAGCATCAGGTTCGTATGGTTGGCCAGGTGCGCACCCGTCGAAACCGACGGCATACGTCCATGCACCGAATTGAAGCTGTGTGCGCGGCTCATGAAGTACGCCGGGCTCTTCGACGAGCACCCGATGCCGCTCATCTTCATCACGCGCTCAGGCTGTACGCCCATCTCATACATCGCGTCGATGATGCGCTCCGAGATTGCGTTGTGTCCGCAGCCGGCGCAGAGCGTCGACTTGCCACCGCGATATTCAAGTACGGGAAGCCCGATGTGATTGACCTTGGGGCCCGGTGTCGCTGTTGGGGTTGCCATCGTTACAGGCCCTCCTTGGTTGCAAATTCCTCTGTGATTGTGCGGGCATCAATCGGAAGCCCGTTGAAGTGGAGAATGCTGCGCAGCTTCACTACCTGATCAGCCGGCAGGTCGATCTTCAGCAGCGTAGCGAGCTGTGCATCGCGATTCTGCTCCACCACGTAAACGCGATCGTGTGCCGCGACAAAGTCGTGAATCTCGTGCGCGAAGGGATACGCACGAATACGCATGTAATCCACATCCTTGCCGAGTTCCTTCTTGATCTGGTCCATGCTCTCGCGCAGCGCAAAGTCTGTTGTGCCAAACGCCAGAATACCTACGCGCGAAGTCCCGTCCTTCACAACAACCGGCGCCGGAACCAGCTTGCGCGCGTTCTCAAACTTGCGCAGCAGCCGCTCCATCACCGCCTGGTATTCGTCCGGCTTTTCGGTATACCCCGCCGCGTCGTTGTGTCCCGAACCGCGCGTGAAGTAAGCCGCTTTGGGATGCATTGTCCCCGGCAGCGTACGCCAGCCGATCCCATCGCCGTCCACATCCCGGTAGCGTGCGAATGAACCCAGCCGATCCAGATCCTCCTTGGTGAGCACCTTGCCGCGATCGAGCGGTTTCTCAGGATATTGGAATTGCTCCGACATCCAGTTGTTCATGCCGAGATCAAGATCCGTCAGCACAAACACTGGTGTCTGCAAACGTTCAGCAAGATTGAATGCCTCCATGCTCAGCTCGAAGCACTCTTTCACTGATCCCGGCAGCAACACCACATGCTTGGTATCGCCGTGCGAAAGAAACGCCGTCGACAGCAGATCCGACTGCTGCGTGCGCGTAGGCATGCCCGTCGATGGTCCGGTCCGCTGCACGTCAAAGATCACGCCCGGAATCTCGGCGTAATAGCCCAGGCCCGCAAACTCACCCATCAGCGAAATGCCCGGCCCGGAGGTAGACGTCATAGACCGTGCTCCGCCCCAACCTGCTCCCAGTACCATGCCGATGGCAGCCAGCTCATCCTCAGCCTGCACCACCGCAAACGTCGCTTTTCCTTCCGGAGTCACGCGGAACTTCTTCAGCAGATCCGTCGTCGCCTCCACCAGCGAAGTTGATGGAGTGATGGGATACCACGCCACCACCGTCACACCCGCAAACACCGCGCCCATGCCGCACGCTGCGTTGCCGTCGATGATGATCTTTCCCGCCGTCTGGTTCATCCGCTCCAGCAGATACGGGTCCTGCTTCACAAGCTTCTCTGCCGCGTAGTCGAAACCGGCTTTCACCGCGCCGAAGTTCAGATCGAAAACTTTCTGCTTCTTGGCGAACTGTTTCCTTACGCTGTTCTCAACTTCCGTAAGATCGATCGAGAGCAATTGCGCCACGACGCCGACGTACACCATGTTCTTGACCAGCTTGCGCAGCTTGGCCTCGGTGCACACCGCCGCCGTAATCTTGTCGAAAGGAACCGGGTAGCAGACGACGTCGCTGCGATACTGCTTCAGGTTCGCGTTCTCTTCATAGATCGCCACGCCGCCCGCAGGCAGCGCTTCCATATCGCTCTTCGCCGTCTCAGGATTCAAAGCCACAAGGAACTCGGCATCGCGCGTACGGGCCACGTACCCGTCTTTACTAGCGCGAATGGTGAACCAGGTGGGAAGTCCGGCGATGTTCGAGGGAAACAGGTTTTTCCCGCTGACGGGAATCCCCATTCCAAAGATGCTCTTCAGCAGTACGCTATTGGCGGATTGCGAGCCGGACCCGTTCACCGTTGCTACGTTGATGCTGAAATCGTTGACTACGCGCTTGCGCGCGCCAATCGCGCCCTGTTCTTGCCCCAGAGCCAGGTCTCCTGTCGCCATTGGGCGGGATTCCCTTCAGATGAATTTCCGCGCGTACCCAGGCCGTTCATTTCCCTCCTCGGGCCGTTTGGGATCGTTGCAACCTTTCGGTCGCGAATACCGCCGAAACTTGGCTTCGGAGTACGGTTCCTGAAAGAACGCGTTGGAAAGCGACAAACTTCGCTCAATAGTGATTATAGTCACCATTCAACTCGGTCGTACCGCTTCCAGACACACCCCTTTGCACCGTAAGTACCTTTCGCAGCAACGTCTGCGGCCGCCATGAAAATGCCTGGGGCTAACCTCGTCATCCAGACCGGTATTCCCGGCTTCGTTTGGGCCACTAACCCTATATTTTTGAGTGCGACAGCACCATCTGCACCGCATCTCGTTTCCATCGCGCCAGCAGCGCCAGCGCAATCACAATCAGCGACAGCGTCAGGCCAATCCACATCCCGTAGATGCCCCACTTCAGCACGAAACAGAGAATGAACCCCAGCGGCAACCCCATCACCCAATATCCAACCAGGTTTGCCACCATCGGGACGCGTGTTTCACCCAGTCCGCGCAATGCGCCCGTCGAAACCGTCTGGATGCCGTCGAAAATCTGGAACGCTGCAGCGATCCACAGCAGGCTCGGCCCCACTGCCAGCACCCGCGCATCATGCGTGTACAGCAGAATGAGCGGCCGCGGCGCTACCAGAAACACAATGCCCGCACACACCATGAATCCTGTGCCGAGCGCCAGCGCCAACCATCCTGCCCGTCGCGCACGCGCCGGATCGCCCGCACCAATCGCATGCCCCACGCTTACGGCTGCAGCCGCCCCAATGCCGAGCGGCACCATGTACGAAACGCTCGCATAATTCAGCGCGATGGTGTGCGCGGCAAGCGCGACCGGCGTCAGATAGCCCGCCGCAAATGTGCACAAATTCCAAGCGCCCACTTCCAGCAGGATCTGACCCGCTGCCGGCGCGCCAATCCTTACCAGCTTGCGCAGCCGATCCATTTCCGGCCCCGCCCAGTGTTCAAACAACGGATGTCCCCGGCTGCGTTCATATCTCCACGCAAACGTCAGCATCGCCATCGCCATGCCCACCCGCGCGATACACGTTGAGATCGCCGATCCATTCACACCCAGCGCTGGAAATCCCATCCTGCCGTAGATCAGCACCCAGTTGCCAGCCCAGTTCAGCAGGTTCCCCACGACATAGGTAATCGTGATGACGCGCACCTGCCCCACTCCCTGCAGATACCTTCGCGTGCCGCCATACAGCAGCAGCGGCAATGTCCCCCAACTGAGGATCCGCAGATAACCGCCCGATAAACTTGCCACTTCGGGAATCACACCGAATCGCATGAACCCGTAGCTGAACCCGACAAGAAGAATCATGATCGGAGGCGTCACGATGCACGCGAGATAAACGCCCTGCGCCAGCCACCTGTGGCACTCGTCGTGATCACGCCGCCCATACGCCTGCGACACCAGCGTATCGAGACCCAGCAGCAACCCGATCCCAAAAAGCGACGGCGTGTAACAGACCGCATTTCCAAGCGCGACCGCGCCAATTGCCACCGGCCCCAGCCGCCCCACCATGATGTTGTCCACAACGCCCTGCGCCACCCAGCCAAGCTCGCTGAGCACAACCGGAACCGCCAGCGCAATCATCGCTGCAAGCTCCGCTCTCCACATGGCGCGTGTCTGACCCATCTGTCTAATTTATAGGGAATGCCCAGGGCGCTTCATTCGTGCGCGGAACCGTTGCCTCGATGTCGAATCATGCGAGAGCACAACTCTCAACGTCGTACTCGCCAGCCCCTATGTCAACCGCGCCAAACAAATGTGTCATCCTGTGCAGAGCGGCTTTGGGCGCCCCAACGTCAATCGTGCCAAAAGAAAATGTGTAATCCTGAGCGGAGGAGCCTGGCGCCCCCCAACGTCAATCGTGCCAAAAGAAACTGTGTCATCCTGAGCGGAGCAGCTTGGGGCCCCAACGTCAATCTGCCAAAAGAACTGTGTCATCCTGAGCGGCGCGGCTTGGGGCGCCCCAACGTCAATCGTGCCAAAAGAAACTGTGTCATCCTGAGCGGAGCAGCCTGGGGCCCCAACGTCAATCGTGCCAAAAGAACTGTGTCATCCTGAGCGGCGCGGCTTGGGGCGCCCCAACGTCAATCGTGCCAAAAGAAACTGTGTCATCCTGAGCGGAGCAGCTTGGGGCCCCAACGAAGTTGGGGTAAGCGGAGCGAAGGATCTGCTTCTGCTTTTGGTTTGTGCGCGCACGAAGTATGGCGCCTGCGTTGCATCATTCATGCACATGAGGTTCGATACGATCAAAGCGAGCCGAACGCAACCATGATTAGCGATCTCAACAGCCTCATCGCGCATCTCGAAGCCGATCCATCGCTCTTCGAGCCCAGCCAGTTGCGCAAGCGCATCGAAACCCTCGATGCCCTCGATGCCCACTTCGGAGACCCGAACGCGGATTCATCCAGCAGCGATCGGACGCGTCTCCTCACCCGCGCAAATTTCCTTCGCGCAAAACTCGAATCTGCCAACGCCGCGATCTATAACTCCATCCGAAACGATATCCAGCAGGGCGATCCCCCGTCGCAATTGCGGCAGTGGTTCAAACAATGCAGCGGCATAGAACAGACCCCGCGCCCCGGCCTGGGTTACGACATTCTTGATGAATTGATCAGCGGCGTCCTGCAAGCACGCGAACCGGACGTCGCGCCTCTTCGCCCGCCGCCGGAGATGGTCTTCTACCAGCCCACACCCGCGCGCCACATTCTTCAGTTCATCCGGCGTAGCGCGCTCTCCGCATCCGACACCCTCATCGATCTTGGATCAGGATTGGGCCATGTCCCCATCCTTGCCTCGATCCTCACCGGCGCACAGTGCATCGGAATCGAAGCCGAGCAGGCCTATGTTACGAGTGCCCGCGACTGCGCTCGCAGCCTGCATCTCAACCGCGTCACGTTCATCCACCAGAATGCCGCCGATGCGAATCTGACCCCCGGCACAGTCTTCTATCTCTACACGCCCTTCAGCGGCAACACCTTGAACACCGTACTTCGAAAACTCCACAATGTCAGCAAAGAACGCATCATCACCATCTGCACCCTCGGCCCCTGCACGCTCGATGTTGCCGAGGAGCCGTGGCTCACCGCGACCTCATACCCCGACCCGGATCAGATCACAACCTTTCGCTCAAATCCGTGAGATCAGGTCTGCACACACCCTACCTAGTCGCTGGTCCCTATTCCCTGCTTTGCACAAAGCTGTAACTCCCCGGCTCCAGTTCAAATCCACCCTCCACCTTCTTCGCCAGCGGACTCTCGCTCAATCGCACGCCCTCCACCGTCCACCGTGCCGCTTCGTCGGCCTTCACTTCCAGCCGCCCCGTCGTATTCGCGGGCAACGTCACATTCCACTCCACGCTCTTCCCCTTTACCGTCCACCTCGATTCGATCTCTCCATACGATGATTTGTAATTGAACTTCAGAGGCGACAGCCGCGCATCGAACACCGGATGAAGTACGACCGTATGGAACCCCGCATCCAGCGGCGACGCATCCACTCCCGCCGCAAATCTGTAAATCCAATCCGCCACTGCTCCATACGCATAGTGGTTCAACGAATTCATCTGAGGATCGTCCATCTTCAGGTTGCCGTTCCACCGCTCCCATGTCGTCGTCGCCCCATGCTCAATCTGGTATCCCCACGACGGCATCCTCGTATTCAGCAGCAGATCGTATGCCAGCTTCGTATGCCCCGTCTTCGTCAACTCCTCCAGCAGATACGGCGTCCCCACAAACCCAGTCCCCAGCAGACCGTGATTGTCTTCGATCTTTTGCACCAGCCGTTCAGCCGCTCGCGCGCGAAGATCTTCAGGCAATAGGTTCATATGCAGCGCCAGCACGTAGCTCGTCTGCGTATCGCCCCCTTTGGGCTTGGCGTTGGGATTATCAATATCCCCGAATGGCGACGGACTGTAGTCCGCACCCGGAATGTAAGCTCCTTCGTGTACAAACTTTTTCTGAAACGCCCCGCAAATCTTGGCTTCGAGTTGCGCGTAATGCTGCTCAGCTTCGGTGCGCCCCGTCGCGTGCGCCATCTGACGAAGCATATTCACGTCGTACGCCCAGTATGCTGTCGCCACCACGTCCTCAAGCGTTCTACCTTCAAGCGACAGCCAGTCCCCAAACGGAATTCCCGAATCGTTGTGCCATATCCCATCCGGATTCGTCGCATCGATCGCATCCACATACTTCCGCATCGCCGCCCAGTTCTCGTCGATCACGCTCGTGTCGCCTGTCTGCAGCCACGATGTCCACGGAATGATCACGCCCGCATCGCTCCACGCCGCGGCCACTCCGGGCGCGATCCTCGCTGTACCCGGCGCAATGATCCCGTAATACGGCGTTCCTACCTGCGTCCCGCGCTGATCCGCAGCAAACTTCCGCGTGAACGAAGCCAGATCTGCGTTGTACGACGCCGCGCGCCAGAATACCTGCGCATCCGCCATCCACCCCAGCCGCTCATCCCGCTGTGGACAATCCGTCGGCAGTCCTACAAAATTCGATCGCTGTCCCCAGAGAATGTTGCTCCACAGCTTGTTCACCATCGTGCTGCCGGTCGTCAGCTTCGCCGTGAACGGAAAATCCGTGTGCAACACCCGCACCGACACCGCACTCGACTCCGGCGCGCTCTTTAGCCCCGTAATCTCGATGTAGCGGAACCCATGAAACGTAAAATGCGGAACGAGTTCCTCCGTTCCATTCCCGCTTAGGATGAAGTGATCCGTTGCCTTCGCGGTTCGCAGATTCTCCGTGTACAGCGTGCCATCCGGATTCAGCGCCTCGCCTGAACGCACCTGCACATCCGTTCCTGCCGCCCCAGTCACGCGCAGGCTCTCCACACCCGCCATGTTCTGCTTGAAGTCGTAGATATACACGCCCGGCTTCGGTTCGGTCATCAGCGGATTAGAGAGCGTCTGCTCCACCCGGATCGGCTCGAAGTTTTGTGCTTCGATCCTCATTTCCTTGGGGTGGATGATCTCGGCCGGCTCGCCCTTCTCCGCTCCAATGCCCTCCCCGTTCCACGCCGTTGGCAATTGCCGCAAGTCCTGCGTCTCCCCGTCGTACAACTCCGAGCGCAGAATCCCTGAAGGATTTGCCAACCAGGTCCCATCCGTGGCCACCCACTCGACGCTCCCATCCTCATGTTCGATCCGCACCTGCGCTCGAAGTGCCGGAGGTGTATCGCCATAGTTGTTCGGCTGCTGCAGCCACTCCAGCGGAGTTGAATACCAACCTGGCGCCAGAAGCGCTCCAATCACATTGCTTCCAGTCTTCACCAACTCCGTCACGTCGTACGTCTGATACAGCACGCGTTCGCGGTAATCCGTCCATCCCGGAGCCATGAAGTCGTTGCCCACGCGTTTGCCGTTCAGAAACATCTCGTAGTTTCCCAGCGCCGTCGCATACAGCCGCGCCGACTTGATTGCCCCGCCCGCATCAAACGTCTTCCGCAGCGCCTTCACGCTGTTCGGGATCCACGGATTCAGAACCGGCGTCTCCTCCGGCCCCTTCTTTTGCAGCCACACGAGCACATTTTTCCATCCGCTCTTGTCATCGCTATTCCCGTGGCCTGGATCAAACTCCTTCTTCTCCCAGCCCTCCGGCGGTCCCGCGAAAGGCTCTCGGTCATCGCTGGCTTTGCCAACCGGGGTCACCGGCGACTGGTCTTTGTCGAGGAGGTGACTCACCGGCGGGCCCATGGCTCTGTCTTTCGCCGTGGGTTTCAGTACTGCACTTTTCCACGTATCGTCGCTCACCACCGCCGCCGTCGTTCCATCCTTGTAGAAGAGCAACAGCGTCGCCATCATCGGCGGAGCATCCTTGCGTTTCTCCTCACCGTATTTGTCGATATAGTGAATGCATCTGATCGCAATGGTGTTCGGCCCCTCCGCCACATGCGCCGTCACATCCGCGCGTTCAAACTTCTGCCATCCCAGGTGGTGCGACGCTGGATACGGCTCCGCAGTGATGACTGACTTGCCGTTAACCCACACCGAAACCGTATCCTCTCCCGTCGCAAACAGAATCGCCCGCTCCAGCGATTTATCAATGCTCAAGTCTTTCCGGTACGCGAGTATCTGTTCGCTGTTCGGCTTCCCCGTCCCTGGCAAAACCTCCGGGTTCACGATCCACTGCGCCGGCGCCTTTCGCACTGCGGCCTCTTCCGTCGTCTCCCAGCCGATCCACTCCGCGCGCCAGCCCTGGCTCAGGAGCCCGCTTTCCCACCACTCTGCAGCGCTCGCCGGAAACGCTTTGCCGCTCGCGTCCCACACCTCCGCGCGCCACCAGTACCGCGTACTCGGCTTCACCGCCGGTCCCGCATACTTCACGTTCAGCGACTGCGCCGACGTCACCTTGCCGCTGTCCCACACATCCGCGTTGCCGTTCGTCAGCAACTCCGCCCGCGTTGCCACCAGCAGGCGATACGCTGTCTGCCGTGCCCCCCGTGCCGCATCGTTAAGTTGCCACGAAAACAACGGCGTCGCATCGTCGATCCCCAGCGGCCGCGTCAAGTTGTCCACCTGCAGATGCACCGGCCCAGCCTGCGCCGTCCCATTCCCTTGCGCTATCAAATTCCCTGCCGCAAAAACCGCCACCCACACCAAACCCACTGCACGCATGCGCTCTCGCCCCCTGAATCTCATGACCGACAAGTATATGGGTTACCCGGTGCTGTTCACACAATTCAATTACACCGCCCAGCCTCACAGACCCCGCACAAAACTTCCTCATACCCAGCCGAAGCAACGAAGCGCCAGCGATAAGATGGCCCAGGGGCTCTCCATGCAAAGAACTGTGACACTGGAGTCGGCAGAATTTCGCGCGCTTGCGCACGAACTCTCCGACTTCACCGCCAAATATCTCGAAGAACTTCCCATCTCTCGTGCCTACCCGGAATCTATCAACGGAGCCGAAATCGAGCAGTTGTTTGCCACCGATCCGCCCGCCGAAGGAATGGGAAAAGCTGCTTTCGATCTATTGCCACAGGTCTTTGAGAACTCCCGCCCCGCATCCCCTCGTTTTTTCGGATACGTCTTTGGCTCGGGCGAACCCATTGCAGCACTCGGTCAATTCGCCGCCGGCGTGCTCCACCAGAATGCGACGGCCTGGCGCTCGGGCCCGTCTGCCAATGCCATCGAACGCACAGTAGTCCGCTGGCTCGCCGGCGCCATCGGCTGCGACGGTTTCAGCGGCAGTCTCACGCTCGGCGGTTCCTCCGCCAACCTCATGGCCCTGTGCATGGCCCGCGAAGCCAAGGCAGCTGCAAATGAAACCGGCGTGCACGGTGGCATCGTCTACTGCTCTACAGAAGCCCACATGTCGATCGCGAAAGCCGCCGCGCTCCTCGGTCTCGGACACAACGCCGTCCGCCTCATTGCCGTCGATCGCGACTTCCGAATGCGCACTGAAGACTTGCGTGCCGCGATTGCGCGCGATCTCGCATCCGGCAACATCCCCATCGCAGTCGTTGCCAGCGCCGGAACAACAGCGACCGGCAGCATCGATCCTCTCCGTGCCATTGCCGGCATCTGCCATGAGTTCAAGCTCTGGATGCACATCGACGGTGCATACGGCGCCCTCGCGTCGATGGCCATTCCCGAGACCTTCGACGGAATTGCTCTCGCAGACTCCATCTCACTCGATCCGCACAAGTGGCTCTATCAGCCAACCGGTTGCGGCTGTCTCCTCTATCGCGATCCCGCCGATGCGCGCCGGGCCTTTTCCCATTCCGCGGAATATGCGCGTACTCTCTCCAGCGATGCCATCGAAGGCTTTGCATTTTTCGAGGAGTCAATTGAGCTATCGCGTCCATTCCGTGCCCTCGGTCTCTGGCTTTCGCTGCGCTACCACGGTTTTCGCGCATTCCAGCAGTCCATTCGCGACGACCTGCACCTCGCGCAGGTTCTGGCAGACACCGTAGACGCTGAACCGGACCTGGAAAGGATAGCTCCCGTTGCTCTCAGCGCCGTGTGTTTTCGCTACGCCGGGCAAACGGGCGACCTCGACGCACTCAACGCCAAAATCCTCGACCGGGTCATCCGCCGCGGCCGCGTCTACATCTCCAACGCATCCATCAACGGGAAATTTGCATTGCGCGCCTGCGTAGTCAATCACCGCACGACTGACGACGATGTAAAAGCGGTGGTGTCTGAAGTCCTGGCCGCCGCCGGCGAACTCAAGGCATAAAAACAACTCTGCCCATAATTGCTTGGTGTCATTCTGAGTGAACGGGGCCCCAAACGTAGTTCGTGGGGTCCCCAAAAAGTGATTTGTGCTTTTTGGGGCGGAGTTTGGGGGTGGTGAGCGAAGAACCTGCTTTTTGCCTTTCGCGGCTCAGTCAAGGTTCAGAACCCCCGCCCCTTAGGGACGTCCGAAAATAGCGCAGGGTGAAGCGCAGCGGAACCCTGGAGGTTAGCGAGACAACGTGAGCCCAGTCCCGGAGGGACGACCAAACCCAGCTGCATTTTCAGGTTCACCGGGTGACGCAACGCTCTGCTCTTCCGGTTTCGCATCGCTGTTCGGCAACTCCAATGTCAAGCCCCCGTCGATCAATTTTCCGTCTACCGCTCTCAAAAGAAACGGCAAATAGACTCCGCACTTTTGCAGGTTATTTCCTCAGTTCTTCTAAACTCTATTCATTACGTCAGATCTCAACGAGGATTCCGACCCTGTTCATCTGAATGACATCAACGGCTCGTAACACCGACTTAGCGCGCCAAAATGCGCTAAAAAAATGCCAAAAACTACACCCAAAGAAGCACCAACTCCTTCTGTCACAGTGAGTTAGCTCTTCACCTTTGCCATTCCTCACGTTATCCGGCGCGTTATTAACGGCCTGGTAAACACCTCTGCGGTCTAAATCCATTGTTTTCAATTCTTTAGCCATTAACTCAATTTATAAGAGGAGCTTACGGTACCCCCTCATCGACAAAATGCTTGGAATCAAGCCTTTAGTCAGAAAAAGGGAATTTTACCCCTCACCCCACTGCCGGCCGCAACTCAGCCTGCTTCGTTTTGATAGTGACCGTCGCCGGCGTCAGGTTCGCGCCGCCCCATCCGTCCTTGTGCGCTTCAATCTGGATCTCGCCCGGCTCCTTTGTCGACTGCACAATCACCTGCGCGAGTCCGTTGAAGAGCGAACGCTTCGACTCCTTGTCGCTCTCCTGGCAGTTGGGATCGCCATTGCCAACGCCGATCAGCGCGCCATTGCCTGTGATCTTGAACGCGATGTGATTGTCCGCGATTGGCACCAGGCGGCCTTCTTTGTCGAGGCCCTCCACTTTGATCACAGCAACGTCTTCGCCATCGGCATTGATTTCGCTGCGATCCGCAGTCAGTCGAATCGCTGCTGTCTGCCCGGTCGTCTCACGCTTATCGCTCAATACCACTTTGCCGTCTTTCGAACCGCGCGCCTCAATCACGCCCGGCTCGTAACGCACCTTCCACTCCACGTGCCCGAGATGCGGAACCTTCTGGCTCCCAGCGCTCTTGCCGTTCACCAACAGATCCACTTCGTCGAGGTTCGAGTACACCCAAACAGAAATCTCGTCGCCTTCTCTGCCCGTCCAGTTCCAGTGAGGAAATACATGCACCACCGGATCCTTGCCCCACCAGGCTTTGTAGTAGTAGTAGTTATCCTTCGGAAACCCGCACATGTCCACAATGCCGAACTGCGAGTTGACCGACGGCCAACCGTAAGGCGTCGGCTCGCCCCGATAGTCAAACCCTGTCCACGCAAACCCGCCCGCCTCCCACTCGCGCGTCCCGTAGAACTTCCACCACTCCTCCGCAGTCTCGCCCCATGGCACCACGCCGTCGTAGGAGTTCACCGTGTTCCGCAGCGGATCGGAACTGTACACGCCGCGCGTACCAATTGCGCTCGAAGTCTCCGACCCATAAATTGGCCGGTCGGGATGCAGCTTGTGGTATTCATCCGGCAGCTTCAGGTTGTAGTTGAATCCGAGAATATCCAGCGCATCCGAAACCCCCTGTTTATTATTTCCATTCACAGCGGCCGAGACCACGCGCGTCGGATCGAGTTCGTGGCACAGCCGCACCATATCGGCGCCGATGCGTGCTCCCTGCTCGGCCATCTGCCCCTGCATCTGGCCTTCCTCGTTCCCGACCGACCACATAATGATCGACGGAGAGTTGCGATAGCGTTTCACCATCGTTTCCAGTTGCGCCTTCCCCTCGGGATTCGCACTCATCTGCCGTGTCTCGCACATCATCATGATGCCCATGCGATCGCATGCTTCCACCCATTCAGGCGTGGGCATATTGTGCGAAGTGCGCACGGCATTGCCGCCCATCTCGCGCAGCACCGCAAGCCGGAACCATTGCAGTGCATCCGGCACTGCCGCACCCACTCCGGCATGATCCTGGTGATTGCAGGTACCCTGAATCTTCAGCGGCTTGCCATTCAGGAAGAATCCCTTGTCTGCGGTGAACTTGGCGGTGCGCACACCAAAACTCACGCGCTCGGCATCGCGCGCCTTGCCTCCGGACTCGACGGTAACAATCGCCTGATAGAGGTTTGGCTCCTCAACCGACCAGAGCGAAGGATTCGAAAGTTTCGCAGTCGCGACGAACATCGTCGATCCATCCACCGCGATCGATTGCGCTGGTGCTTCGGCCGTGGCGACGGACTTTCCCGAGCGATCGAGAATCTGCCACTTCACCCTGGCGGATTCCGCCTGCTTGCCTTCGTTCTGCACCTTGGCTCCGAGTGTGAGTGTCGCTGCATTCCCGACAAGTTCAGACCGGACATAACTCTCCCACTTTCCCAGATTCAACGCGTCGGTTTTGGTAAGCCACACGTGGCGATAGATGCCGGCGCCTTCATAAAACCATCCGTCTCCAAAACTCGCGTCCACGCGAGCAACGATGTAATTCTTCTTTCCATAAGCCAGAAAGTCGGTGAGATCGAACCGAAATGGCGCGTATCCGTTATCGTTGCGGCCGATAAAGCAGCCATTCACAAACACGAGAACATCGCGGAAAGCGCCGTCGAATTCAATCCAGATGCGGCGACCATTGTCAGTCTCCGGAATATCAAACACTCGCCGGTACCAGCCAACGCTCGTCTCGGGATAGCGCCGACCGAGCGGTTTGAAACCGTGCGAAGCCAGTTCATTGTCGCGAACAAACGGCAGTTCCACAGCCCAGTCGTGCGGCAGATTCAAAGTGCGCCATTTCGAGTCGTCGAATTTTGCCTTCGCAAATTCAAATTCACCAGTCTTTGCAAAATCTCCTTGTCCGAATCCAAAACCGAGGTCCTTGGCTGGATCGCCGGCATTGCCAAACGTGAACTTCCATCCAGCATCGAAGAGCAGGTGCTCGCGTGGCGCCACCGCAGCCAGTGCCTCCGCAGACGCTGCGCCGGAGTCGCCCGACATCATTGCGGCCGCGCGTCCCCATGCCGACCGAGCCAACAGCGAAGAAGCAGAAAGTGCCAAACCGGAATGAAGCAGATCGCGTCGGGTCATGCGGAGCATTCGAGTGTCCTCTTTCCTGGGCCCGCGCCATAGGCATCGGCGCGAACAATGCGGAAATATAAACCAGCCGGTCGTGAAAGTAAACGATTTCAGATTTGCGGTCCAAATGGCCGATATGCAGATTTTGCAGTGCCGCTCCACACAAAATGCGAAGCTTGCGGTGTGGTAAATTCAAAAAGGAACTACCCCAGGAGAGATGGCCGAGTGGTTGAAGGCGCACGCTTGGAAAGCGTGTTTAGGGGAAACTCTAACGTGGGTTCGAATCCCACTCTCTCCGCCATACTGCCTACAACTCGTTAAGCTCTCTATTTTCTCCCTGAAGCCCCTGTTTGCCCTTCTTTCAACCTTTTTTCCGTGCTAAATCTCTTCTTGTATTTCGCCAAGGCTCACTCTCATTCGAGATGATTTCCCGAGCGAAGCGTCGCAGAGTCGAAGGACCTGCTTTTTGTATTACTTCCAGTTGGGCCACAAGAACGAAGCCGCAGGCGCCGCGGCCGCTGCGGTAGTGGCTGGCGAGTAATTTTGTGGCCGGGATAGGTTGAGTCACAGGAGGTATCTACTGTGACTCGTCTTCGCAAAATGATGCTCGAGGAGCTCGAGCGTCGCAACTATTCCGAGAGCACTACGCGGCGTTATTTACGTTACGTCGAGCGGTTCGCACAACACTTCGGCAAGTCGCCAGACAAGCTGTCTCCCGATCATCTTCGCACCTATCAGTCTTACCTGCTCAAGGTGAGGAAGTTGGATCCGGGAACAGTCGAGTGCCACGTGTCTGCGCTTCGGTTCTTATTCATACGCACACTCCATCGTCATGAGTTCCGGCAGTTCCTGCCCTATCCCAAGATTCGCCGGAAGCTACCCAAGATCCTGAGCCTGGAGGAAGTGACACGTCTGATCGATGCCAGCAGCGGCCTGTTCGAGCGCACGCTGCTGATGGTTCTGTATGGCACGGGCATGCGCCGCGCCGAGATCGCACGGCTGAAGATCGTCGACATCGACAGCCAGCGCATGGTTCTTCACGTGGTGAACGGCAAGGGAGGCAAGGATCGCGATTTGCCGCTGAGTCCGAAGTTGCTCGAGACCCTGCGGGCCTACTGGCGGTGGCTTAAGCCCGAGACATATCTGTTCCCCTCGCGAACGAATCGCGAAGCAGAGCAACCGATCACCGACAAGACCGTGTGGCGCGCCTGCAGCGAAGCGGCCAGCAGATCCGGCATTCGCAAGAGAGTAACACCCCATTTGCTTCGCCACAGCTGGGCAACCCACCTGCTGGAAGCCGGAACCGACCTGCGCACCATCCAGCTTCTACTCGGTCATGAGGATCTGGAAGTGACGGCGCGGTATCTGCATCTTTCTGCGCAACGCCTGCAGAAGGTTGCTAACCCGATCGAGGAACTGAAGCTCTCCAACGTCGACCAGAGCCGCCGGTCTTATCATCGTCCGCGTCGCTCATGACGCCGCCGGCCATCGAAGTGGCCGACATCGTCCGCGCAAAGGGCAGGCAGTATCTCGAACAGTTTAGCGTCAGCTATCAGCAGCTGAAGGCATACCGGGCCGTGGAGCGCTGCCGCACCGCTGCTCTTGGCGGTCATAAGGACAAGTGTGTCAACTGCGCGTACGAAGCACCACACTCTTATAATTCGTGCCGCTCACGATGCTGTCCCAAGTGCCAGGCGCAGGAACGGCGGCGATGGCTCCAGGCACAGCAGCGGGATCTACTCAACACCAACTACTTCCACGTCGTGTTCACCGTGGCGCACGAACTGAACCCGCTGGCCCTGACGTCTCCAAGGCCATTTCTCGACTTGCTCTTCGAGGCCAGTTCCCAGACCCTGCTCGAAGTCGCTCGAGATCCTAAATGGCTAGGCGCGGAGATTGGATTTCTTTCCATCCTGCACACCTGGAGTCAGACCCTGCTGGGCCATTACCACGTGCATTGCGTGGTCCCGGGCGGTGGACTGTCTCCGGATCATCAGCGATGGATTTCGACCAACCACCCACGGTTCCTGCTGCCCATTGCGGTACTCCACGACGTCTTCCGCGACAAGTTCCTCGCTGGACTTCGTCATCTCTACCGCAAGAACCAGCTCGATTGTCGCGGAGCCGCCACGGATTTCTGTGATCCCGCGTGGTTTGAACAACTGATCGCGAGGCTGGGCAAGAAGGACTGGTACGTCTATGCCAAGCCGCCCTTCGGCGGTCCGGATCGAGTCCTCGCTTATCTCGGCCGTTACACCCACCGCATGGCCATATCCAACCACCGACTCGTCTCCTTCGACGGCGAAGAAGTCCGCTTCCGCTGGCGCGATCATCGACACGGCGGAATCCAGCGTGTCATGCCCCTCGGCGCCGTCGAGTTCCTGCGGCGCTTCTTCCTGCATGTCCTGCCCAGGAGCTTCGTGCGCATCCGCCACTACGGCCTGCTGTCGAACCGTTTCCGAAAACAGCTGCTGCCCCTGGCGCGCACCCTGCTCGCTGCGCAAGGCCGCGAACCGTTGCCTCTGCCGCCGCCCCCCGACTGCGATCTCTGGCACTGTCCCCGTTGCGGCGCACCCATGCGCGTCGCTGAACGCTTCACCGCCGCACAACTCTATTTTGCAGGTTTCCATCCTTCATGACCGCCGCTGCCAACCCGCTCTCCAGGCTTGCTCCATGCATGCGTTTGCAGTCGTGTGTTCACTTGCTCCATCAACCCTTCGAAGCCGCCCTAACCGGCTCGCCGAAACCCCCGATCGAAACCAGTTCAGGCAACTACTCAACAGTTCCGATCACCCGCGGCGACAATGACGGACTGAAAGACTATTTGCTGAACCAGGAAATGGCATTCAATATCCATAATCCCAGCCTCGATCACCGCGCCCGCTAAGTACACCTGCGGCTTCCTTCTCGTGTCCAAATCGAAAGCGCCTCGCGGAGTATATCCTGCCTCACAATCAACACTTCTCCGCGACGCGCTTCCGATCTTGGATAGCTACAATCCGACCGGAACGAAGTTGCGCGAGACTATACTTGGCCCAAAACTCGTCGGAGATAAGGGAATCTGGATGAAGCGTGCGAGTCTCGCTGTCGCAGCGTCGATCGCCTTCCACGTGATGATGATCCTAATCGAGAACGCTTTGGGTCCTGACAGAAAGACAGGAAAGGCTCTGGACTCCGCTTTCTCTTGGCCCGCTTGGTTCTTCAGCCAACTTGTCCCACCGGGTCACGGCATTGTGCAACTGGTCTTCCCTTTCATCTTCTCTCTGCTCTTCTACGCGGGCGTGTTCTGGCTTCTGTTCTCTGGGCTTGCATACGTGAATCGCAAAGAAAGAAATGCAGCCTAATTTGACATGCATCATCTGTTGAGCCCGAGTCACCGCCCATTCTCAGTAACTCCGCAGTACACAATTGCTTGACGTGTTGCCCAATGAGTAATTTTCAAATGGTGTGATTGTCATAGTGAAGCCTGCAACATCGTGGATGAGTCGATAAATTTGCGCATACAATGCTGCAATGGCGAACATCCTCGAAACCGAGCCTGCTGAGGCAATATCGCAAGCCGTTCGACAGGACTCTGTGCGGGGAGTTTCATACAGGTTTCTGAGAAAGCTGTTCCTCACTGCAGTAGTTGTGAGCGTTTTGAACTTTGCTTTGTTTCTGACCGGAACCTTCTATCTCGGCGGCAATGCCATTAAGGGAAAAATCGAAGCCGGCAGGTACTACGTCTGGGGATATCACCACGGTATCAATGGCTACGTTCCGGTAAGTCGCGCCGCATTCAACTACAGCAAATGGCATGCAAACAGCGTGATAGTAACGTGGCCTTTCATGATTCTGGCGTGTTTCACATATGAGCGATTCAAAAGACGACCAGAAGATTGAAGCTGCCTTGTTCTCCTTGCGCCCAGCCTTCCCAGTGTTAGCCATAAAATCGGGATCACTTCCGGTTTGACCGCGATCTGACTGGATCAATATTGGAATATTGACGAGGTCTCCACCAAGAGACCTCCATTTGAACCAACTTCACGAAGTACATGCGCGGTGTGGATCTAGGGGAGGCAGTCGGCGTTACGTCGGGTTGCTCGTACACGGCATGCGTCGTTCAGCAGCGCGCTCGCTTCTGAATTCGGGCGTGTCGGAGATCGACGTCACAAACACTACCGGCCACAAGACGGCGAGCATGCTGCGCCGCTACGCAATCTTCGACCTAAGGCTTCGCGTCGCCGATGCAGCGCCGCGTCGAATCCTTAAACCCCTCGACGACCCCTCCGGGGCCTGATAGGAGGACAGCTTGTAAAGAGGAGGGCGAGTTGAAGACGTCTAGATTGTGGTGCCCGGAGGGGGACTTGAACCCCCACGACCGGTAAAGGTCTGCGGATTTTAAGTCCGTTTTTTGACATTTTGCAGCGGCTCGCAATCTGTCGCAAATGATTGCACAAGTTATTTATATTCATACTGATACAAAGTGCCTTGGTCTTGCAATGAATCGCAGCTAAATGCACAAAAGTTGGAAACGAACAGCCATCAAAACAGCCACTAGAAAACCTAAGGGAGGAACACGATCCGATTAGCGTCACCCTGCCGAAGACGGTCGAGTGCTACCTTTACGGACTGATCTGTAATCGAGCTTTCGGCATGGAACAATTTCCTTCCCCTAGGTGTCTAAAAGCATATGAGTTCCGACAGATTCTCACATGGGGTGGCGTCGCCACTGGCAAGGCTCAGTGTGATTCTGCTGCGTTTCGTCATTCCGAGTTCCAATTGTCCGGTTTCTTGTGGAGTGATTTGGTAAAGCTGGACTGCGTTCCCTTCACTCGGCGCTGTACAGGAGGCCGTATGCGATCCGCGCCGTTACTTCTATTTTTGGTCTGCCTGCCATTGAGCGGCGCGCAGTTGCCGGAATCTCACCTGCCTCCGAAACCGCTCTTGATCTCCGTCGATCAACCGGCGTTCCTCGGCGAGCCCATCTGGGTAAAAGATGCTCGGCCGACGCGGTATCCGTATTTGGGTGGTGACTGCATTCGGCTGGAGCTTCTATACGACGGCAAGTCCGTACCACCCCGGCAAGTGAAGCCGGTTTTCCCGGGAGGTGGCGGCACCGGATCCCGCTCCATCGTGAACGAGCTTGCCGCCGGTTGCATACGGACAGCGCTGTACTATCCATCGCCAGGAATGCGTCTTCCGCTCCACATCTGGTTTCAAGTCCAGAACCCGGGGCGCTACGCTCTGCGTTGGACCTATGTATGGTCCGAGATGAAAGATGGCAAGCGCGGGATGAAACAGGTCAGCTCAGAGTGGACTACATTTGCCGTTCAGGCGTTGAGTCCAGAAGATCACGAGAAGTGGCTCCGCAGGCTTCTTGACCATCCAGCAGCAAACGCGACTGATCTTGCCACTGACTATATCCCCGCACTTGTTGCCGCCGCCCCCGATGGGCGCGCGCTTCATGCGCTTGTTACCCGGCTTTACTCATTGAACTCGTTAGACGAAGTGGCAGCAGTGGCAGCGCAGGCGCTTGCATTCTTCCCTGAGGACCAGGTACGGGCCGCGATATACGACCTGATCCAGAAGCAGGGCCCAACGGACTTTCTTGCGCACCTCGTTTCATGGAACTCGCTTGGCCTTGGCGCAGATGCGAACCAGCGAGCACAGATGACGCGAACGTCCTTCGGTTATCTCCGGTCCCCAGATCCTGAGAAGGCCGCGGCAGCGATCGAAATGCTGCTCTTCATCGTCCACGATGATCGGCGTCCGTCTGATCCGAAGCTGTTCACGCTAGCCGACGATGAAGTGTTGAACGCTGCTGCTGATATCGCGGGAACAGGTCGTGCGGACCCTCAGCGGGAGCTGATTCTGTACATGCGCTGCATCAAAAGCCCCGAGGGGCGGCGACGATTGGTCAGCACGGCTCGCTCGGGGAGTGCCGCCTCGGACGTCGCAAATGCTGCTCTCATCTACGATCACGCTCCTGAAGCGAACGGTCCGCTTCTCCTTGAGTGGTGGGAGCACGACGAATCGCCACACGGAGTCACGACGGCGAGGTCCTATGGCGTCACGGTCACCAACCTCACCGACAATCCGGTTGCCATCGAGCGCCGGATCGCAATCGAAAGGAAAACCCCGAAAGGTTGGGTCCAGAGCACTGCCATTCAGGCCGTGGCAAGCTGCCGAGATCGACGCTACACCTCAAAATCCCCGATTCACCTCGCCGCTCATAGCTCGCTTGCCGTTCACGCCTGGAATGGCCTTCTGTGTGGAGGACAATGCGAAGACGCCTGTCAGCAGAATGTTGATTCAAAACCCGGCATTCTCCGCTTTGTGGTTGGCCTCGCTCCAGAGGGCAAGAGGATCTCGAGCCTTCCATTTGCACTACAAAAACCATAGAACCCAGTTCCCTCGAGGTTCTGGTTTGCGTAATCGGCTCGAGGAGAGAGAGTGATGTGGCTCACAGATGAGTCCGAGCGGACAGTAATCCGCAGAGATCTTGGCCGCTCGAACTGGTTTTGTGTCGATGAGTTTTGAAGAAAGGACAATCCAATCACTCGGCAAGAGATTTGCTAGCATGGAACGTCCTATTCATCTGAGGGTTTCCGAAGGGAGTGTTTCGTGCTGGCCAACGCTATCACAGCTCTTCTAGTGTCTACGGTTGCTATATCTGCGGGCGAATGCCGTGCGGCTAATCCTTCGAAAGAAGCGCCGCCATGTTCGCCTGCCTCGCTGGATGTTTACGTCATGCCACCGTTTGCTTCTTCGTCCGGTCCAAACACTCACACGCTCGTCTTCGAGGTTCGAAACATCGGAACCGCAGCCTGCGAAGTCGACAGCCCGAAGGTGCAATTGATACCGAAGATGAGCAGGCAAGACGAGAAAGACAGCGAGGATATCTCCAAGCAGGGAGAATCTCAGAACACGGTATTCAATAGGACTCAGCTGAACCCCGGCGGGTGGGTTCATGCCTTCCTTGGCTGGGAAGCCGATGCGCGTCCGCATTACCAGTGTCTCGAACATTCTGGCTTGGAGTTCTACCTTCAGCACCAGCAACGCGGCACGACTCCCTTGCAGCCCGACGTCGTAGAACTCCACAATCTCCGCATTCGCTCGTGCCCGGGATTCTTTGTCTTTCTTTCAGATTATCGTGCGGGCCAGTACACGCAGGCATCAGGAGAATCAGATCCGTGGCTGTTATGGATGAAAAGCAAATTTGGTTTTCCCGTGCCTACAGCCGTGCGCCAGGCCGTGCAGACATCCCCTCAACTGCAGCCCGTAGAATCTGAAAGCCGCGTCCTTCTCGGCGGTGGTGTACCCATTCTCCTAAAGCTTCCCGATAAGGCAGACGATGGCTGCAATTTCCGCGAGGTCCGTAAACGGGAATCCGACGGAACAACAGCCTTTTCTTTCCAGGATTGTGCCGAGATTCCGAGCGCAGGGGAGCCAAAGCAAAGCCCACCCGGTCTGATTCCAACAGGGATTGACCTCGCCGCGATCGATTTGCTTCCGAAGCATACGGGAGCGGTTTCTTACGACGTCATTACAAACCTCGGCAGCCCCGGGTCACCATCCCTGGCGAAAGCGAGATTCGACTTCGTAGTTCACGATCCAAAGCCCCCGGCACAAGCAGCGGTCATCAATTCCCTGCCAGAGTGCAAGTCGGCTCAACTGCAGATAGTCTCGCCAACTCCTCTCATTTCGGAATCAAAGCGGTTCATGCGCGTCTACGAAGCAACGAATACCTCAAGTAGCGTCTGCTCCTTGGCAGGTGCTCCCCGTCTCAATCTGAGCGGGAACCTGGGATCACCTTGTCCCAACTGCACAAATGATCTGTTTCAGATTCGCCCCAATGGCCGGATAGATCTGCAGCCGGGTGAGAGCGCACATTTCCTTTTAGCAACGGCGGCGCATGTTGGCGGCTGGAACGGGCAGAATTGCTTTTCAGTACCCACCATCACACTGGTGCTCGATCAAAACAATAAGTGGTTGGAGATTCCGTTTGGGGCATGTGGCAAAGGCTCGCTCGATGTGAGCACTTGGCGCGAGGGTAAATTCGATGGCGATCCGCTCAACGTGCGATGGGCAAAGGCTCATCCAGCCGATGCGGACCCGACCGTGTCAATTCCTCCAGACTGCGATAAGCCAGAATTGCTCACGAATGGGCATCCGGTCATTTTGCAATCTGGAGGCAGCCTTTCTTTGGGCCTTTCAATCATGCAGCACGAATTCACCGACGACGCGATAAAACTCCACGTTTGGGTCGACAATACCGGCGATGCTCCCGCGGGAGTTATGACGTGCATGACGCTGGATCGTTTCAAGGCTCAAGGTTTCGACATCTTCGATGCCTATGGACATCGGGTCTTGAGCAAGGATGAAGCGAAGCGACAGGAGATGTGTGCGACGAACCCCAGATTGGCTGGCCGTGGTCTAGGCTGGATGTGCACCAGGAACTTCCCAATCATGGTCCCCGCGCATACCTGCGTTACCCGTGACGATTATGATTTCATGACTGTTCTTAACGGTCATTATGACCTACCACCCGGTGCCTACACTCTTCGACTTCGGGCAGATTGGGAAAAAGCGATCGACGTTTGTGAACGGCAGAAGAAAGAGACGTTCAGCCACCAATCTGGCGACATCACCTTTTCGGTGATCCAGCCGTAAGTAAACTTTGTGGGTTCAGCACTGGGAATTTCCCACGGTCCTCGCCCGTTCCTCTATCCCATAGAAGTTCCATTGGCTCGGGCCGAAAACAAATCCTTCGTCTACTTTGCGATCAGACCTTGGACCGACGGACAGCCATCGAAATCAATATAACAAGTTGTGTTATACTCGATTCCTGACGAGGATACCGTGACCGGCGAAGCACTAAAAGCGGGACGCGAGGAAGCCAACCTGACGCAGCAAGAAGCAGCGTCAAGGCTGGGCCTCACGCAAGCCTACCTGTCAATGCTCGAACGAGGGCGTCGGCCGGTGACTACGGAACTCGCTGCGCAGGCAATGAAGGTATTCCATCTCCCGCCAACGGCCCTGCCCCTGGAAGCGGACTTTCATTCGACTCTGGATGAGAGTGCGTTCAAAGCAGAGCTCGGCGCACTGGGATACCCGGGCTTCTCCTACCTGCGCGGAAAGTCTCACTACAATCCTGCTCGATTGCTGTTCCTTGCACTCGACCAAGACGACCTTGACCGAAGGGTGGTTGAGGCACTTCCCTGGCTGGCCTTCACGTATTCGGAAATGGATTGGGAGTGGCTCACCCGCAACGCCAAGTTAAATGATCGTCAGAACCGACTTGGGTTCGTTGTGGATCTCGCCGAACAGTATGCGGAGAAGATGGGCGACGAATCGCGGAAGAAGAAGCCTCGACCAGAAAAAGGCCGTTTTAGAGCGTTCTCGACTCGCAAGAGAAGACACCCTCTCCAATGAATCCATGACGCAAGCTGAGCGCAAGTGGCTTCGTCAGAATCGTCCCTCAAAGGCGCGACACTGGAATCTACTCACAGATCTCGACGTGAGACACTTGGCCTATGTGCCCTCGTGAAGCAATGCCGGAGCCGTGGCGGTCATTCCTGAACGAGTTGGACCGAATTGCGACCTCGACGGTTCGCCTCGATTGTATTGGCGGCTTTGTTGTCACAATGCTCTACGGCTTGAGCCGTCCTACAGCTGATGTGGATGTGCTCGAAATCGCTCCACGTGCCGCGGCAGATGCTTTCTCTCAGGTCGCGATGCTGGGCGGGCCATTATTCCAGAAATATGGCGTCTATTTGGATCGAGTAACTGTTGCGCAGCCACCCTACGAGTACGAGAGTCGCCTTCAGGAAATGTTCCCCGGAGCGTTTCAAAACTTGCGCCTGATGGCACTCGATCCATACGATCTCGCACTTACCAAACTCGAACGCAACATAGAGCGTGACCGAAGCGATGTTCGATACCTGGCTCGTGCGATTCCCTTCGATCTCGAGCTGCTTCGCGACCGCTACCAGCAAGAGCTTCGTCCGTACCTCGGCAATCCGAAGCGCGAAGATTTGACGCTGCAATTATGGATTGAAGCAATCGAGGAAGACAGGGCCGTCTGATCGAATCGCTTCTCGCGAATTCGGTGAAAGCTATCTAATGCGTGAAGTGACGTCTCGGAGGTGTTTGGCTGGATGCGAATTGTTTTGATTTCAGATACCCACGGTCTCCATGATCGAGTTCCGCAATTGCCGCAAGGTGACATTCTCGTGCATGCTGGCGATTTCATGAACGCAGGCTACGATGTGCGGGAAGTTGTCTCATTCAATCGCTGGCTTGGAGAACAGCCTTTCGCGCATCGCATTGTTTGTGGTGGAAATCATGACCGGCTGTTCGAGAACTCCCCGGAGCTGGCACACTCACTCCTATCTAACGGAATCTACCTCGAAGACAGCGGAACAACGATAGCGGGATTCTCTTTCTGGGGATCGCCTTATACTCCCGCGTTCCTCTACTGGGCTTTTATGTATCCTCGCGGTGAAGCGGCAAATGTGCACTGGGATCGCATTCCAGATGCCCTCGATGTACTCGTTACGCATGGTCCTCCTTATGGAATCCTAGATCAGACAGCTTCTGACGGGCCCCATCTGGGCTGCGAAGAGCTGCTTAAAGCTGTACGACAGAAGCCACCCAAAGTGCATGTCTTTGGCCACATTCACGGGGGCGCCGGAATCCATTCCGAAGGGAACACGCTATTTGTGAACGCCGCCTATTTGAACGAGAGCTATAAACCCGTCGAACCGGCAGGGCAAATCAGAGTAATTGATCTGTGAAGGTTCCCACTTGGAACAATGTGCGGTCTCTCCGCAGCCACAGTTTTCCGGAATCTAGCTTCGCCGGTATAGAGAGCTTTGACGTCACGCCACAATGCGTTCAGGGTGATCACTGAGCGCATATTTGCGCAGCTCGGCTACAGGAATCAGGATTCGACCTCCAAGCTTCCGAAAGGGCAATCTCCGATTTGCCAAGAGATAATCAATTCCCCGGACGCTGATTGAAAGAAGCTGCGCCGCCTCTTCACGTCCGACCAGTATCTTCGCATCTGGCGCGATGCGAACTCGCGCCGGTGGCTTCTTACGCTCCGCTGTATTGTCTCTCATAGGTCTCGCTCCTCTCCTGATCTCGGTCCTTACCTTTGAATTACATTCCCAGCCCGAGTCCCATGCCGGTGTCCAACTCGCGCTTTTGTGGCGAGTCAACACTCTTCCCCATCGTCGGCGCTATCGTCTGTTCCGGTACATAAGCACTCTTGTGCGAAACATCACGGCCAAGCGCGTTCACGAGCGCACCCCGGTCGTTGGTGAAAATCTGTGCATCCCATTGGCCGCGCGAAACTGCGACGTACGCCATGCGGTTGTTGAGCAGATCCTTGGCGCCGAGATCGGTATCCACATGGATGAGTACGCGGTCTGCCGTCTGCCCCTGGCTCGAATGGCTCGTGACCGCATAGCCGTGATCAATATGCGGATACCGCTCGGGATTGACGTTCATTTCGCGCCCGCTGTCTAGCTTCACCCTCATGACGCCGTTCGGATCGATGCCCTCTACGGTTCCCAACTCGCGGTTCGCAATCTTCAATTCGTGACTGGGCGCGGTGAACTGGATGCGGTCGCCTTGGGAGAACGCCTTCTCCTGTTCCCGATAAACGGTGACACCCATCTGCCGGCGCGGATCATAGGTTCGTTCGCTGCCGTCTGCGCGCGTGACCGTCAGTAGATTCTTCTCCGCCTCGATGCTCACGACACGCGCGTACTCCCCCTTGCCGATGCCGGTCTCTCGTGAAGCGCGCGAATACCGCAGAATATCGTTGACCTGGTACTGCGCCGCCCAGGTTCGGTCGGCACCCGTCATCTCCTGACGCGGTACAAGAGTGGTAATGGCGCGCTCATCACGACTGACCACACCCCGCGATTGCAATTCGCCATGAATACGCTGATTGATTTCCATACGTGAACGATTATCCGGAGAGACAACCAATGTTTTCTCAGGTGAGCGCGCATATTCGCGAGCGATGGCTGCAATTCGCTCCTCGCGGTTGCTGACTTCGTGCACGCGACGCTGTCCATCAAGATTATCGATTGCTGCGCGCACCTCACCACGCGCCAACTGCTCCACGGCTTCTTTCAATTCCGGATCGCGTTGTCGGAGAATCTGATCCAGCTTGACCGTCTTCATCCCTGCTTCCTGAAGCTGCGCGAATGGACGGCCTGCTTCTACCGATTCATGCTGGCGTGTGTCGCCTACGAGTAGAACTCTGTCTTTCGGCTGAAGGCGCTCAATGAATTCGTACATCTGCCGTGTGGAAGCGAGAGAGGATTCGTCGAGCACGTAGAGTCTCTTTTGGCCGGTATCCGGCTGCTCACCTCGGGCGAGATGCCGTTGCAACGTTGACGTCTCAATTCCGGCCTCGGCCAGCTTCTGCGCTGCGCGCGAAGTGGGCGCAAAACCTTCGACTCGGTAGCCCTCAGCCACAGCCCCTTCGCGAATTACAGCAAGCGTCGTCGTTTTACCTGCGCCGGCCACGCCTTCAAGTCCAACAAGCTTCTCGCGCGAAAGGAAGATCTCATCGACCGCGTGATACTGTGAGGCACTCAATTCTGGGTGCCGATCCTCGATTCTGATCCGCAGAGGCGGAGAAATCATCATCGGGTGACCGTAATTGCGCTCATTGCCGGCCTGCATGTACCCAATGATTTCCTTTTCCATGCGCACCATCTCTGTCGTGGTGTATTGCGGGGCGGCGTGGCCCTCCCTGTGCCCGAGGGAACGAAACTCGCCGGATGCCACACGGTGTGCAAATTCCCGGCGCGCATCGCCGTAGCTGAGTTGCCCCATACCCCGGTCAAGCATGGACTGAAGAATGGCTCGTTCGTCTTGAACAGCCGAGCGCTCGAATACGTGGTTGCGGGCGTAGGTAGCGGCCTGCTGCGCCGTCTTTTCTGGCTGCTGCTGGTGTTGATGAATTCGCTCTCGAGCTTGCGCGACCACTCGATCGGCCTGGTGGCCGAATTGCGCCGACAAATCGCGGTGCCGTTGCAATACCACTTCCTGCGACTGGATTCCCTTCTTGTCGCGCGTCCGATGCGCGGCAACCTGTGCGGCGCCTGCACCGTCTCTGCCAATTTCTTGCAGATGTTCCTTGATCTGCTCGCGCCGCGGACTTGATGCGTCCAGGTACTGCTGCGTGTATCCCTTAATCTCGGGTTGGCCGTGTTTGCCTGTCTCAATCTCGTACCCTAGATTCTGCAACCTAATGGCAAGCTCGGAGCGATAGACGCTGGTCACGTATCGCTGCGATTGGAACAGACTGCGTTCCTGAAGAGCGCGTGTCTGGCCGTTATCGCGCTCGGTCACATTGAAGATCACCGCGTGCGTGTGAAGTTGCGGAGCAGCGTAACCGTCCACTGGTCGCGCAGTGTCGTGTTCAAATGTGGCGGCAATGAGCTTGCCAGTCGTCTCCGGCGCATGAATATTGCCGATGCGCGCCTGGGTATACCGCTGCAATTCATCGAGCGCTACCCGTACGCTTTCTCGGTGCGCCTCACGTACTCGAAGGTCGCCGCCGACAAGCGCGGTGAGCGAAACCGACTTCGGTGCAGAGAATGTCGCATCCCATCCGGCGCGATGCTCCACGCTCGTGATCTCTTTGCCATATTCGTTTTCGTAGGTTCTCGCCGGCTGGTGCCTAACGAGTTGCAAGCTTGTCACTGGGTGCTGGCCATGGCTGAGTCGAGCGAAGTGTTCCGCGCGAACAGCACCGCGCAAACTCCACTCCTGAGCAAGCGCACCGTGCCACTCGCTGTGCGCCTGTCGTTCGCGGCTCCAGTAGTTTTGCTGTTCTGAAGCGAACTCACGCGAGTGGTAGGTTTGAGCCTGCCCTGCGGAGAGGGCCTTCGAGATGGTTAACATGCGCTTGAGCTCCGACGACGAGCGCTGCAGTATCTCGCACTGCCTGCGCTTTAGACTAACTCAGATTCGATGCCGATATTCACGACTTCGCGAATTCTTTTTGATGACCTATGCGCTCACGACCGCATGATTACTGATCATTCCCAAATACTTCTTTGCGTTCCCATAAGTTCTTTAGCATTCCTTGCGGTGGCGCTAAGTAACACACAGTTGCACTCCATTCCGCAGTTGATTGCACAGTCGATGACGATGTTGAAGGCGTTCACTTCTCAATGCAATGGGCACAATTGGAGCCACTGTCGGTGCACGGCATCCTTGAGATGGTTTTGTAGAGCAGTAAAGGGCCGCGATAGATACTCCGAAAGAGCCTTAACGCGCCGATGATCATCTTCTTTTTGGCGGGACAGTGAGATCAGAGTTGGCAAGTTGATATGTGTGAATTCCAGCTTTTGCATGGCCTATATGAGTGAACATGCTCTGAGCCATTGCAGGGAGCAACAGATTGAGGAATTCCTGAACGACCTTTGGCGTCAATCGATCGACTGCACTTCGTACTGCGTCTTCGGCTTCTGCGCAACTCCTAACGCTCTCTCATCAGGGAAGGTAAAGCGCGGCTTCGGTGGTATCTTCGGCTGCTGGATCGGAGCAGTTGTAACGGTCATCAATATCCTCAATCGTGTGGCATCGGAATTGATAGCGAAGGTTGATCGCTACTGATTCGTTCGCGAATCAGATCCGAATCCCGCTCGGCAACAGTTCGACGACTCATCTGAATTACCCGCCGCAAGGTTCTGAGAGGGAGACTCTTCAATCCGTATCCGGAGGGACTCGGAAGCAATCCGATAAGGCGGCCAATCGCCTCTCGATTACCTCGCGAATCACAGTTGTAATCGGAGATCCAATCGACTCGTTACGACGGTCCAAAGATCGCTCCAGCCGGCTGCCAATCCTTCCGCAAAGACAGGCCCAATGAGTTACCAAAGGCAACAGGCAGACACGTCCGTCGGTACAGCTCCACTGTCACGTGCCAGAG
Source organism: uncultured Acidobacteriaceae bacterium (assembly GCA_963770365.1). Lineage (GTDB taxonomy): Bacteria > Acidobacteriota > Terriglobia > Terriglobales > Acidobacteriaceae > Telmatobacter. The sequence continues at coordinate 685,712 of CAVYPN010000001.1, forward strand.
CCATCAGCTCGAGTAGAAACGCTCCGGCAGGAGCTCTTCAATGGCGGTGGAATCATCCGATATTGGCCGTCCTTTTGCCTTCCACTTCCATCCTCGCCCTGGAGTCGAAGGCAAGCACGAAGCTGCCCGTCTTCCATCCCTTTGCGGATCACTTCGGGGAACGACAACGAAGGGTCTCGCCTGCGCGGAGCGTATCTGAAGAGGGCGTGAGTCTCCACCTTCGAGGGCAGGCATCTGCCGCCTTCAATGCCGTCGAGGCGTTCAGGAAGGAGCACGCTCTCAAGCGGCGAAAGAGTTTCTGATCCGAGTCCGCCAGAGGAGGTATTGCACTCCGATCAGCCTCCAATAACGTTGTGCTTAACCACGAGAAGGAACGCCTAAAGCCCATCGATATCGGTTCCATCCCCCTGGCCTTCCGGGTTTTTTTCGCCGCCCTTGAACCATGACTTCTTCCGCCCTCCGATCATTGATCCCTGCGAGATATCCAGATATCCGAGGATGTGGCGCGGCTCATCCTGGCGCATCGCAGGTTGAATGCTCGCCCGAGACAGACTTTTGTGCAGGGGTAAATACGCCGGGAAGGTGCGCCTATAAGATCGGATTAGTTCGCCTTTCGCGCACCGTATGATTCGCGGTTGCGCACTCCGCAACGGAGTCATTCGGCTGTCTTTTGGTCCGTGTTTGCAATGGCCGGAAGTAAGATGATCGAGCGGCCATCGAGTTCTGTTCTCGGCTGATTAATGGTCGACACATGTTGCGTGGAACATGAGAAGAAGACATTCTTCTCATAGCTGGCTGATACCCGCAGCGAGGACGGCGGTCAAGGGCGCTGCTCTTGCGCGTTCATCGAAGCGAAGCGTAGACCCTTGACGGTCGCCGCAGCGAAGGATACGCGCGAAGCGCGTCCTAAAGCATTTTCGCTCGGGCCTTTGTTTTCAATATGTTTACGTCGCGGCGCTCCAGAGCGCTTTCTTCGTTTCCAAACGGACACGAGTGTAAACGGCGCATGCGCCAAGCTATTCATTTCTCGCATGTTGACGTTTGTAGACATTTGGAGCGCTCTGGGGCGCTCCGCAGTTACCCAACTGGGGATGACGTGTCACCTTTCATCCGCTGCGCAGCAGCG
>CAVYPN010000002.1:0-14210 GCA_963770365.1 uncultured Acidobacteriaceae bacterium
CGACTATGGCGCCGAGGGAGTCTGTAATTACTCCAAATGCAGAGTTCGTCGAATTAGCCGGCGTGACGGTCATGGTGCCATCCGTGAAACTGAAAGCCGTCGGCGTGAAGTACGCATTGAAATTGGGGCCGAGCGGACTGGCTACAGTGAAAGATCCTGAAATGCTGCACTCAGGCGGACAGGTGGCGGTGCCGAAAAAAGTATTGAATGCATTTCCCTTATAGCTGTACTTCACGGAACTCCAGCTTCCAGGACTACCGACGATCGACGCATAGCTGTTGGGCATAAACGAGCCGTCGGTGACCGTGCAATTACTTGGACACAATGGAGAAGGTCCGGTCCCGGTGTACATAGACGTTACAGCATTAATGAACGCCAAATTCCAGACTGTGATCTTGCCCTGAGAATTGGTCGTGACCCCGAAAGCGGAACTCGTGGTGTTTGCTTGTGTCATTGTCTCGGTGCCATCCGTGAAGCTGAACGCTGTAGGAACAAAAAAGCCGCTGAAGTTAGGTGCGAGCGGACTGCCTACCGTAAACGAGCCTGAAATGCTGCATTGCGACGGACACGAGGCCCCGCCGCCGAATTGATTGAAAGCGTTTCCGATGTAGGTGTAGGTTGTGTCTGCTCTACCTTGCAAAGTAAACAATGCGCAGGCAGCGACCACCAGGCTCACAGCTTTCAACCGAGTCATCCATCCTCCAATTGACCTGTGCGTGCGAGAGCTGGAGAGAATGGAATGTATCCCTCGCTCTAATCGCAACAGACCTTACTCAGGGAATTACAACTTGTTCAACGGTGTCGGGATCATACATGCCGCAGTCCTCGCACGCCATATATTTCGCTTCTGACCAAAACTGTGCCCGGTTGATGAGGATTCTTAGGGTTCCGAGAGGTTTGTGGCCGATCCTTCCCCTACCCGGTTTTGCACCAAATTTGGTTAGGGAAGACGGTAATACGGCCAGAACCCAAAGACATCGCGTCGCTCAGAGGTGCAAAGGCGATCTATAGCCAGATTAATTCGGGCAGGTCGGCTCCACCATGAACACAGCGTTGCTCAGTTTGTTCCGTTTGTGAGAGTAATTCGTGGGGAAAATGACCGCCGGTTGTGAAACGCCGTTCTTGTGCAGGATGAAAGCAAGCAGATAGTCCCCATCCCGTCTGCCCCCGAAAGAAAATCTTCGCTCTGCCAGCTTGAAAGAGGTTTTTCTCCCATCTTGCGTGGTGCCCTGTTCCTCCCTCGTCTCGACCGCAACTTTCTGCGTGTCGAGGGTCGTGCCGCTCTTGTCTCTAAGCTCCACCGTGATGTCCTCGTCCAGTTCATAGACCGCAGGACTGCCGCAGATATCCCCTGAACAAATCTGGACGGTCCCACAAAGGCATGAATCCTTGTGCCGCACGTATTTGAGAGTCGAACAGTCAGTGGCGCGGTGCGTGGTTTGGCAAACCGCGATGGGGGTGACAATGGCCAGCAATGCTAAATGGGTGAGTTTGTAGTTCACGGAACCACTTTACTCCCGTTCGACATGTTCGGGCTCAGCCCGGATTGTAGCTATCCAAGATCGGAAGCGCGTCGCGGAGAAGTTCTGATTGTGAGGCGCGATTTACTCCGCGATGCGCTTTCGATTTGGGCACGAGAAGGAAGCCGCAGGTGTACTTAGCGGGCGCGGTGATCGAGGCTGGGATTATGGATATTGAATGCCATTTCCTGGTTTAGCAAATAGTCTTTTAGTCCGTCATTGTCGCCGCGGGTGTTCGGAACTGTTGAGTAGTTGCATGAACTGGTTTCGATCGGGTGTTTCGGCGAGCCGGTTAGGGTGGCTTCGAAGGGTTGATGGAGCAAGTGAACACACGACTGCAAACGCATGCATGGAGCAAGCCTGGAGAGCGGGTTGGCAGCGGCGGTCATGAAGGATGGAAACCTGCAAAATAGAGTTGTGCGGCGGTGAAGCGTTCAGCGACGCGCATGGGTGCGCCGCAACGGGGACAGTGCCAGAGATCGCAGTCGGGGGGCGGCGGCAGAGGCAACGGTTCGCGGCCTTGCGCAGCGAGCAGGGTGCGCGCCAGGGGCAGGACATGCAGGAAGAAGCGCCGCAGGAACTCGACGGCGCCGAGGGGCATGACACGCTGGATTCCGCCGTGTCGATGATCGCGCCAGCGGAAGCGGACTTCTTCGCCGTCGAAGGAGACGAGTCGGTGGTTGGATATGGCCATGCGGTGGGTGTAACGGCCGAGATAAGCGAGGACTCGATCCGGACCGCCGAAGGGCGGCTTGGCATAGACGTACCAGTCCTTCTTGCCCAGCCTCGCGATCAGTTGTTCAAACCACGCGGGATCACAGAAATCCGTGGCGGCTCCGCGACAATCGAGCTGGTTCTTGCGGTAGAGATGACGAAGTCCAGCGAGGAACTTGTCGCGGAAGACGTCGTGGAGTACCGCAATGGGCAGCAGGAACCGTGGGTGGTTGGTCGAAATCCATCGCTGATGATTCGGAAACAGTCCCCCGCCGGGGACCACGCAATGCACGTGGTAATGGCCCAGCAGAGTCTGACTCCAGGTATGCAGGATGGAAAGAAATCCAATCTCCGCGCCTAGCCATTTAGGATCTCGAGCGACCTCGAGCAGGGTCTGGGAACTGGCCTCGAAAAGCAAATCGAGGAATGGCCTGGGAGACGTCAGGGCCAGCGGGTTCAGTTCGTGCGGCAGGGTGAACACGACGTGGAAGTAGTTGGTGTTGAGTAGATCCCGCTGCTGTGCCTGGAGCCATCGCCGCCGTTCCTGCGCCTGACACTTGGGACAGCATCGTGAGCGGCACGAATTATAAGAGTGTGGTGCTTCGTACGCGCAGTTGACACACTTGTCCTTATGTCCGCCAAGAGCAGCGGTGCGGCAGCGCTCCACGGCCCGGTATGCCTTCAGCTGCTGATAGCTGACGCTAAACTGTTCGAGATACTGCCTGCCCTTTGCGCGGACGATGTCGGCCACTTCGATGGCCGGCCGCGTCATGAGCGACGCGGACGATGATAAGACCTGCGGCTCTGGTCGACGTTGGAGAGCTTCAGTTCCTCGATCGGGTTAACGACCTTCTGCAGGCGTTGCGCGGAAAGGTGCAGATACCGCGCCGTCACTTCCAGATCCTCATGACCGAGTAGAAGCTGGATGGTGCGCAGGTCGGTTCCGGCTTCCAGCAGGTGGGTTGCCCAGCTGTGGCGAAGCAAATGGGGTGTTACTCTCTTGCGAATGCCGGATCTGCTGGCCGCTTCGCTGCAGGCGCGCCACACGGTCTTGTCGGTGATCGGTTGCTCTGCTTCGCGGTTCGTTCGCGAGGGAAAAAGGTATGTCTGCGGCTGGAGCCACCGCCAGTAGGCCCGGAGCGTCTGAAGCAACTTCGGACTCAGCGGCAAATCGCGATCCTTGCCTCCCTTGCCGTTCACCACGTGAAGGACCATGCGCTGGCTGTCGATGTCGTCGATCTTCAGCCGTGCGATCTCGGCGCGGCGCATGCCCGTGCCATACAGAACCATCAGCAGCGTGCGCTCGAACAGGCCGCTGCCGGCATCGATCAGACGTGCCACTTCCTCCAGGCTCAGGATCTTGGGTAGCTTCCGGCGAACCTTGGGATAGGGCAGGAACTGACGGAACTCATGACGATGGAGTGTGCGTATGAATAAGAACCGAAGCGCAGACACGTGGCACTCGACCGTTCCCGGATCCAACTTCCTCACCTTGAGCAGGTAAGACTGATAGGTGCGAAGATGATCGGGAGACAGCTTGTCTGGCGACTTGCCGAAGTGTTGTGCGAACCGCTCGACGTAACGTAAATAACGCCGCGTAGTGCTCTCGGAATAGTTGCGACGCTCGAGCTCCTCGAGCATCATTTTGCGAAGACGAGTCACAGTAGATACCTCCTGTGACTCAACCTATCCCGGCCACAAAATTACTCGCCAGCCACTACCGCAGCGGCCGCGGCGCCTGCGGCTTCGTTCTTGTGGCCAATCCGTACTTTACCGGTCGGTAAAGTACGTGTAGGCGGTTATTCGACCGGAACGGCAAATGCGAATGGTGGAATTGTGTCGAGAGGCTGAGGATGCTTGTTAGTTGATGTCGCTGTCAGTCCAGATGTGGAATGCTCCGAACACAAGGTCCGCCGGTTGCTTCTGGGCAGTGGATCGCATGGTAATGAGTTCTTCAGGGCAATCCGGCTGATCGATACGCTCGTCGATTGTTTGCACACTGGCCAGTTCCAACAGAATACAGTCCAGTGTTGGCACTATCCGCTCTACCCGCTCTGTGAACTCAGCTTCTGAGTTGACCGAAGCTACTACATTCACATAAGCCCCTTTTCCGTCGTCTCCAAATCGTCGGAATCCCTCGCATTTTGGATCAGCTACGAGGCAAGCGACACCCGTCCAAATATCCATGTCAGCATTCTCTCAATAATCAAAATCATTGTAAGGAACCGGTAGCGCCCGTGTGGTGGGCGATCCGGAAACAATCCCGATTTTGGGGTCCTTCCGGGTGGACGGTGACCCAACCGGAACGGTGAATCGGCGACTGAGGTATTCTCGCTTCGTGCCTTTCGAATATCGTGTCACGAAATACGACCCGGCCTTGCGTGACGGAAGGGGTGCGTACATCGCGGACGACTGGACCTCTGTGAATGATGTTGGTCGTACGTTTGGTGGCGTAGTTCTCACCGATGCCGAATACCGACGTGTAGAACGGGCTTACATCGACTCGGCCATCGCCTTCCTTCGAGAGGGCGGACTGAATTCTTTGACGGTCGAGGGACTCGAAAACCACAAGAACGTTGCGCTTGAGGTTGACGAGGGTTCAGTCCTCCCCCTGGAGCGAGTTGGCGATGTTATTCGACAAATCTTGCGGGAAGAGTTTTGGTGCCGGTTAGAATGCCCAGACGGGTTTGCTCACTTCGGATGGGACTACTACATGTACATCGGCGTGCCTCACCGTTGCCCCAAAGCCGAACATCTGGCCAAAGGTTTGGGCTTGTATCTAGAGGAGTTTGCTTCACCGTACAAAGAAGAACCTTGATTATCGCCGCAGGATACTCTCATGACTCGCCGTATGCGGCAGCAACAGGCGCTCCGAACCTGTAGTGGGCAACCCGGACATCACCCCAATTTGGATTACTTCCGGATGGGCGGTCAACCGCCCCGAATGCCAGATCCATAATCTATTCATGCCATTTTTCAATGATCGCGGAATCCTGTTTGTGCTCTCGGCACCCTCTGGTACGGGAAAGAGTGTTATCACGAAAAAACTCCTTGTGGCCGACCATGAGATTTTCCTTTCAATCTCGGCGACAACCCGAGCGCCCCGTCTCCGTGAAGTTGGCACATCCGATTATCGCTTTGTGGGCGAGGATGAATTTGACGAGATGATTGCGCAAGGTGGATTCCTTGAATGGGCGAAACCGCTACGCGGATCAGCGCGCTATGGAACACCGAGGCTCGAAGTCGAGGCAACCTAAAGGCGGGCTGCGACGTTCTGCTTGAAGTCGACTGGCAAGGACTCCGCCAGGTGGTCGACAAGACGCCTCGCGACGTAGTAAGCATCTACATTCTGCCGCCATCTTTGGAGGAAGTGGAGCGTCGCCTGCGCGAGCGAGGCCAGGATGCGCCGAGTGAAATCTTGCGACGCCTTGATCAGACAATCGACGAGGCCCGCCATTGGGCCGAATACGATTATGTGGTGATCAACGACGATCTAGACTCGACTGTTGAGCGAATCCGGGCTATTGTGACGGCGGAAAGGCTCCGGAGAGGTCGTCAGCCGAAACTCTTGGACTTCGTTGCCGATCTAGCTCACCGAAGAATCGGTTCGTGAACTAATCGCGGCGGTCGTGTTAGTCGCCGATGGGAAATTAGGCAAGAAATTGCCTAATTTCCGGATTGGCGGTGATCCGACCGCGACCCGGAAATTGGCCACCCCCAAGGCACCTGCGCCGTAATGGACCAATTACACTTGCAGATATATCCGTTTCGGATATACTGCCCTCATGAGACCCCCGCTCACCCCCGCCGTCTTCGCCATCCTTCTCGGACTGGCCGAGGGCGAAAAGCACGGCTACGCACTTATGAAGGACGCCCGCACTCCCGAGGGTGGCGGCATCCAGATGGGCCCCGGCACGCTCTACGGCACCATTGACCGCCTCATGCGCGACGGACTTGTGGAGGAGTCGGGCGTCTCCGACGATGAGCGCCGCCGCTACTACCGGCTGACCGCTGGCGGCCGCACCGTCCTCTCCTCCGAATTGGAGCGTCTTGATGCAGCCATCGCCTCCGCCCGCTCCCTGAGACTCATCCCCACGGAAGGCCGCTCTTGAGCGCTCTTCCCAATAACCGCCGCCAGCTCGTAAGGCTCTACGCCCTCGCCTTGCACCTCTACCCTTCGCGCTTCCGTGCGGAATACGCAGCGCCTATGCACCAGGCTTTTTGCGATGCCCTCGCCGACCGCACTCTCACGAACCGTTCCTTGCTGGCCACCGTCACCCGCGACCTCGTCACCTCCCTCGTCAAGGAGCACATCACCATGTTGCGCACCACCTACTCTCGTCCCGCCCTGCTCTTCAATGCCGTCATCCTCGTCGGCATCGCTACCGGCGTCGCCCTCGCCCTCTACGCCATCCCACAGCAGGTCCTCCGCACTGGCGCCAACGATCCCCAGATCCAAATGGCAACCGACCTGGCCGCCCGGCTGGATCGGGTCGGCGTCACCAATGGGCTACTCCAGACACTTGACTATACCGGCCGCGTGGTCGACATCGACCAAAGCCTCTCGCCGTTCCTAATTGTCTATGACAACCAGGGAAGAGCGCTCGGATCCAATGCGCAACTCGACGGAATAACCCCCGTTCCACCAAGTGGCGTATTCGACTACGTGCGGTCCCACGGCGAAGAACGCGTAACATGGCAGCCGAGACACGGCTCGCACGTCGTGCGCATTGCCGCTGTAGTCGAGCGCGTCAACGGCCCTGCGCCTGGCTTTGTGCTCGCCGGCCGATCACTGCGCGAAGTCGAAGCCCGCGAACACCAGGTCCGCAACATGGCCGGCCTCACCTTGTTCGGAATGCTCGCGCTCATCGTCATCGGAACTTTGGTCTACGGCTATCTGACGCGTCCCCACCCGGCCCCAGAAGCCCCTTTAGTCCTCTAGGCCATCCGCCCCTATTTCGTTCGAGACCGAGCCGGACGTGCGTTTGTGACCTCTGCGCTTCAACTCGTAACATGCCAGAGCTTGCCAACGAAATACGAATTCCGGGTACCGAGCGACGTGGATAACCCGGAAATTTTCGACAACACTTCGCCGCAAATGTTGATCAACTAGTTATTTCAGGGTGGACGGTGATACGGGAACAACGTGCATTGCGGTCGGTATATGCCCCGAAAACCGCGATTCTCAGGAGTTTCAGTTGCCCTGTAACGACTTGGAGACTCTGACAATTAGGTCGGAGTGCGAAGCGCCCTCTCGTATTTCGATCACATCAGCCTTGGATGACTCGCGTGTATTTGGGAAAAAGGTCATCGCCGAGTTTTCTGGTTGCGCCGCCAGGATGAATTTGGCAGCCTCCACCCGAGGAAAACTGAATTTTCCGAAAGTATCTGTCCGGGTCCTTAGGAAAACGTCTGGATCGTAATGACCATCGAGCGCGTAGAACAAAAACACGTCGGTTCCTGAGACAGGTTTCTCTGCACCATCGATTACTCTCCCGCTCACAGGCACATTTCCAACCCGAACTCCCGATTCGGCGCAGCTTCCGTTTACTGGAATCCTAATCTTTAACGTCACATATTCAGTGCGAGCGCCATCAGGGATGAATGTCTCACGATAATCTCCGGGAGCAAGCCCACTCAGTTCGTACACGCCTGAACCTGACACGCGAGATTTATGCTCGCTATCTGCTCCGGACTCCGTGATCGTCCCGGCTACGGTCCCGATCTGAGGTCCGGGGCTCACAAAGCGAACAAGTCCGAAGATTTCACCTCCGTGTTGTGTGGGAAGCGAACGCAAGAATCGTATATCTTCGGCAGCATCGCTCACAGGAGCGGTCCGTGTGCACCTGGCGGTGCGAATCTTTCCATTTTTCTCCAGCCAGCCATATACCAGATATCGCTCGCCGACCTTGAAATGAAAGTCATTCGTCGTGCCTGAGCCATACACGGTCTCCCTCCTCATTGGAGCGCCATCGAATGGCTCTTCCACCTCGAACGTGACCTTTTGCACGGTTACATGAAGTTCATGCCCGCCCAATTCAAGCTCGTCGGGCACGGTTTCCTCGGATACGGCTGTGCCAATGAACGTCGGTTGCCCGTGGTGAACTGCATACCACGAACAAGGTCTCGGAGGTTCAAAGCACAACGCAAAAGTGTTGAGAGGGATTAAAAGGCATAGCGAAATGAGCATTGTCTCGGATTTCATCAGGCCCAAGGCAAACACGAGTTTGGTCCGCGACTTCATTCCGTCATCCCTGCATTCCAGCCATGAAGTGATGTTTCCCGCTGTAATGATATGCCGAGATCGTCGCTTCCGGGAGTGTGGTGGACAACCCGGCGGACCATACATTCCGGGTTGCCTTCCGTTACCAAGCTGTTCTTCCAACTCACGAAAGCGGTCCCCTGCGAATGGACAGTGCTGCGCGTCTGTTGCGGACGTCTGTACGCTGTCGCCTGCGGACTCGAGTTCGGCTTCTACCCCTCGCAGCGTTGGCGCGATCCCCTATGCCTGCAGTTTGTCGCGCTTGGATGTGCAGACACGATAACACCGAAACGACAAGACGAGAAAACCCTCAATCGAGTTTTCGAGAGTAAAACGTGATCGCGTACTTCGATGTCCGCTTTCGAACGCTGGTCGTCTTTCCGGACACTGGCGCTGCTCTCATCTTCAGGTTAAGTCTTTTATTTCCAGGCTGACCGATTGGCCATTTACCTGCTCTGTTACAGGCGGTAACAGGCTCTTCGAATTGTCCTGTAGTCGATAGGGAAGACAAGCATGCAGACTCTTCTTCAGAACATCCGTTTCAGCCTCCGGATGCTGAAACGAAACCTTGGGTTGACCATCACGGTTCTGCTTACGCTGGCCATTGGGATTGGCGCTAATACCGCGATCTTCACGGTCGATTATGCGACGCTTCTGGCTCCGCTGCCCTATCCGAAACCCGAACAGCTCGTAATCGTCTGGTCGAAAATCCAGACCTATCACAATGGAGTTGCTGCAGGCGACTTCCTCGATTGGAAACAACAAAACACGGTTTTCCAGGACCTCTGCGCGTGGTCTGGTGCCGCCTTCAACCTGGCGACGAAGGACAAGCCGGAGTACGTCAATGGCGTTCGTGAAACCTACAGCATGCCGCAGATGCTGGGTGAACCGCTGTTGCTGGGCCGCTTCTTCCTGCCCGAAGAGGGCGTAGCCGGCCGTGATCACGTTGTGATCCTTACCCATAAGTTGTGGGTCAAGCTCGGCGCGGATCCGAAGATCATCGGCACTACTCTGCGCTTGGATGGCGACCCCTATACGGTCGTAGGCGTGCAGCGCCCCGGCATCTTCGATCGCCAGCAGGCACAGCTTACGGTTCCGCTAGTCTTCAAGCCGGAACAGATCAATCATGACTTCCACTGGCTTCTGGTGATGGGCCGTCTTAAACCGGGTGTGACACTCAAGCAGGCGCAACAAAACATGGACTCGGTCACTGCGCACATCGCCGAGATCTATCCCAAAAGTGACAAGGGGTGGGGCTCCTATGTTGAGGGGCTGAAGAATGATTTTCTGCCCAAAGAACGTATCAAGATGTTGTGGCTGCTGCTGGGCGCAGTGGGGTTTGTGCTGCTGATTGCCTGCGTCAACGTCGCCAATCTTCTGCTGACGCGCGGCATGATGCGCCAGAAAGAATTGGCCGTTCGGAGCGCGCTGGGTGCGGGACGCACCACCATCTTCGCCCAGCTTCTTACGGAAAGCCTGATTCTCGCTATCGCAGGCGGAGCTCTGGGACTTGGCTTGGGTTATGCGATGCTGCAGGGCCTGATTGCCGCCATGCCGCGCGAGACGTTGCCCAGCGAGGCCGATCTGCGCCTCAACATTCCCATCCTTTTGTTCACCCTGCTGGCCACGACGATGGCGGGTCTTCTAGCGGGCTCCGCTCCCGCGTGGTATGCCGCGCGCGTCGATCCCGCCGAGACACTGAAAGAAGGCGGACGCGCCGGCACGAGCGCAGGAAAGCATCTTGTGAGGCGGATTCTCGTTGTTGGCGAGTTCGCGCTTGCGCTGGCGCTGCTTGCCGGAGCCGGCCTCACCATCCATAGCTTCTGGAACTTGGCGCACGTGGATCTTGGCATCAAGACCGATCATGTGCTCACGTTCTTTCTGCCGGTGCCGGAAGCCCGCTCGAAAGATCCACAGGCAATGTCCGCCTACTTCCGCGACATTCTCGGCCACGTCGCTGCTGTTCCCGGTGTTCTACACACGGCGGCAATGACCGGCCAACCGCCGTTCGGTGCCGGCTTCGGCATGCCGTTCATGCTGGAAGGTGGGCAGACCTACGCGGATCCGTCGCAGCGCCCAGGAACCGGCTTCGGCATGGTGACGCCGGACTACTTCAACGCCTTTGGCATTCAACTCATCGCGGGGCGTGGTTTCACTGATCAGGACACGGCAGCCACCGTGAAAGTGGCCATGGTGAACCAGGATTTTGTGCACAAATACCTGAAGGGGAAAGACCCTCTTCGTCAACGCGTGCTCGTCGAAGAGCTGATCCCTGGCGTGACCAAGCTGGGCGGGTATTTGCCATGGCAGATCGTCGGGGTCTATCACAACGTGCACACTGCGGATCAGCGCGACGAAAATCCAGAGATGCTCATCCCGTTCTACCAGATTCCCTGGCCCCAAGCGGGCTTTGCCGTGCGCACGGCTGAGAACCCGGCCACGATGCTCACCAGTATTTCCGCGGCAGTGCATCAGGTCGATTCTGGAGTTGCCCTTGCTGAGCCGAAGACTCTTGACCAGGTTGTCGATGAATCCATGGCCAACCAGCGATTCACGCTCATCCTCTTCACCAGTTTCGCGGCAGTGGCCCTGTTCCTCGCCGCACTCGGCATTTACGGCGTGATGTCGTTTTCCGTGGCCCAGCGCTCGCATGAGATCGCGCTGCGCATGGCGCTGGGTTCCTCACGCAACCGGGTCGTCGGCCTCATCATTCGTGACGGTGTGTTGCTTGCAACCATCGGGCTGGGACTTGGGCTCATCGGCACTTATTTCGTCGGCCGCGCCATGCAAAGCCTTCTCTTTGGCGTGCAGGCGCTCGACTTTGCCGCCTTTATTTCGGTCGCAGCTGTTCTGCTTGCCGCGGCAATTCTTGCTTGCTTCCTGCCTGCAAGGCGAGCGGCGTCCGTTTCTCCGATGCATGTATTGCGTACAGAGTAACGCTGAGATGCGATTGAGTTCTTCACTCAGAGTTTGATGGATTCTCGGAAAATACGAAGCCGCGCTCGAAATGCCAGAAATTCGGCAGACTCCCGTGTAACCGTCAACTCGGAAACAACCCCAAAATTGGGATTACTACTGGCATGGTCCGCCGCCTCAACCTCCACGGAGGTATAAGGGGAGAACAGGAGGCGTCCCATGGAGATTCACACGATCGGTATTGATCTTGGCAAGACAGTCTTCCACCTGGTTGGTCTTAACGCGCGGGGCGAGGTCGTGGTGCGCAAGAAGTGCTCGCGCGATCAGCTGCTGCGATTCACCGCGAACCTGCGAGTGACATTGATCGGCATGGAAGCCTGCGGAGGAGCGCACTTTCTGGCTCGTGCCCTGCGCGAACAGGGACATGATGCGAGGCTGATGCCGGCCAAGTATGTGAAGCCTTACGTGAAGACCAACAAGAACGACTACATCGATGCGGAGGCTATTGCAGAAGCGGTCGGTCGTGCGAGGATGCGCTTCGTGCCGATCAAGACGGATGATCAACTGGATCTGCAGTCCCTTCACCGGGTGCGTGAGCGCTGGGTATCGGGTCGTACCGCGGTGATCAACCAGATTCGTGGATTGCTGCTGGAGCGAGGCATCACGATTCGCAAGGGACGTCGTCATATCGAAGAGTCTCTGCCCGGGATCCTGGAAGATGCCGACAACAAGCTTTCAGGCGCATTGCGTGTCTTGCTGACCGAACTGCGACAGGAGATGCAATACCTGCAGAGGCAGGTCGACGAGTGTGACAAGCTGATTCTGCGGATCGCCGACGAACTCGAGGACTGCCGACGGATGGTTGCGGTGCCGGGAATCGGACCGATGATAGCCACGGCCACGATCGCCGCGATCGGCAACGGATCGGCCTTCAAGAAGGGCCGAGGGTTTGCTGCCTGGTTGGGCGTGGTGCCTGGAGAACACTCCACCGGCGGCAAGCAAACACTGACTGATACCAAGAGGCGCGGAAACAGATATCTGCGCAAGCTCTTCGTCCAGGGTGCTCATGCCGTCCTGCAACAGAGGATGAAACAATCGAACGGCCTCAACACGTGGCTGGCGCAGCTTACCTCCCGCAAGCGCATTCAGGTGGCGGCGGTTGCGCTGGCCAACAAGATGGCGCGCATGGTCTGGGCAGTGCTCTCCAAGGGAGAAGCGTATCGCCCTCCGCTTTTGATTGAAACTGCCGGAGTTTGAAACGACTGGCCTGCAATTGACGCCTGGCGAAAGACGCCAGGCTTGGAAATCGCATTCGCGATTCCCACCATTACAGACCAGCGGCTGCTGATAGGAGTTGTTTGTTCCTGCCAGGTTTGCTGGCGAACCATGACGATGGCACAACGGTCGAACCCGGCACTCTTGAAACCTGTAATTGGGAAAAGGCTTAAAAGCCTGCGTTACTAAATAGGACAAGGGTGCAGCGCATTCCATCCAGGGTCAGAGCAGTAGCTCACACAAAGGCCGGATACATTCGCGCAGACCTACAATGTCAATTTCATTTTTCGCTTGCAATACGGCGGCGGACCATACATTCCGAATTGGCCACGACACATCCAGAACCGTCGCGTTAGAATGTCGCAAATGAGATTCGTGCTTTGCTTCCTTGCGGCTGTCCTGAGTACCGGTGCCATTCTTGATGCGCAGAACACTACCGGTGTTCCCGTCGTGAATGGTGATGGCCCGACGGTTGTAGCGTTCTTCCCGAATGCTTCAAAGATTGGTCCCGATGATGCGGATGGAAACGAGGCACTGAGCGACTTCAAGTATTCCGCAATTCACGTCAAGAAACCGCTCGGCAGGCTCGGGATTCAATTCGCCGAGGAATATGGTCGCTCATTTCGTATTCGCTCGGAGAGCAAGAGCGTCCTGTTCACACGGGAAACTGGCACGCCTGGCTACTATTTCTTCGCACCTGGCAGGAGGCCACGAATCGAATACGGAGTCAGGACAGACTCTGATCTGCTTGCCGTGGCGAGGCAGTACTTCGGCCTGGCAGATGGAAAAAAGTAGAACAGCCCATCCGTTCTGAGAAGATGACCGCCAAGAGGAATGTGCACCATTTTTGGTAACGTCCGGTTGGGCCACCACTCACCCAAAGCTAGGTTTTCAGTTTGGTGTCAGCCGCCTCGTTAGGCCCCGGAAGCGTGAATGCAGTCATGTCGGGAGGCGCCTTAAACCAAAGAGATCCAGGAACAGGAACATTCACTGGGTATTTCGGAAATCTCCGGGAGATTGCGTCCGTTGCGGCCTTTGCTTGTTCCTTGGAGACGAGCGGAAGAACGCATTTGCAGCGCCCGGCGCACGAGACATAGAGGCCGTCCGGGTCTCCATTTTCAACAAACATTTCACCCCGAAGCCACTGCACGGTCTCTATGTCAGTGAGGGCAGTTTCCATTGTGTTCCAGAGATAAACGGACGTAATCAACCTGTCAGGGAGCACGCGAAGCACGCTCGGGTGACCCCAGGCCCATCGAAAGACCAGAAGCATGAGCAATCCGCTCGCGCCCACAATCAGTGCAGGCTTTTGCCAAAACCATCCGATCACTATAAGCGCGGGCACTACTGCTGGCGCGAGGATCCGCTCAATCCAACCGGCATGACGGATGCGCTTAATCTGCAGCTCGTCGGATAGCTCTACGATAGTGAACTCAAGTGACCCAAGGGGACCCATTGACTCGCATTCTACTGAAGAATTCGTCGTTGAGAGTGTGTCACCGTCCACTCGGACCTAACCGTGC
>CAVYPN010000003.1:0-407194 GCA_963770365.1 uncultured Acidobacteriaceae bacterium
TCATCGCACCCGCCGCCGCGCAGCGAACGAAGCCCTGGTACCCAAAGACATCAGGTAGAGCTATTGATGACAAATATCGCCGAGGGGTACACAGATGAGGTTGTGGACACCATCTTCTGGTGGCTAATGGTCGACGGGGTGCTAGCGTTCGACAACATCCATATCTGGATGGACGACACAGACGATGAAGACGGCGACTTTCATTGGTCAACCTCAGTCAACCATACGGTGTTTACGGATCGAGGCGTCGCGTGGCTCAACCAATTGCGACTTGAGCGAACCAAAGCTACAGCGCTCCGATCTCCTAGCCGTGCGCGAGCGAGGACTGCGCGTAGACCTGCGATGGAGCGCTGAAACCGAGGTTGTAATTGAAAAGGCATTGAAAAGAAGCCGCAGATTCTCCGACAGCCCCCGAGGAGTGTGATGACGCAGAGGGAGCGAGCTGCGCGGAGCCTGCCAATGTTATTGGTGTGATCGGGTCTGCGCGTATGGGTGAGGTCTTACTCGCGAGGACCTAGTAGCGGTGCGTCCAGGAGGCCAGGTGAGCGATGACGGCGTTGGCCTTCTGTGGGAGAGGAATCACCGAACTCCACCAGCCGGCGCGGACGCCGAAGTAGCGGACAGTGAAGAAGCCAAGCACAGTAACCACCGCGACAAGAGCAAATGCACCCACCCAGCGCAGACGCTGTTCCATGGCCTCGTGGCGCTCCATACGCTCTTTTCCGACGTTGGAGGCAAACGTAGCCCAGCCATCCGCAGCCGGATCGACCGGTGCGCCCTTTTCATAGGTGGCTTTGAGGAAGCGGTCTGTCCAGTCGCGGGTATCGAGGCCGAGCGCTCCCACATATCCGCGAACGATGCCTTTGCTAAGGATTCCACCGGGAAGTTGCTGATAACGATCCTGTTCCAGCGCAACCAGGTGGCGTTGGCTGATCTTGGTGACCGCAGTGATCTGCTCGAGCGCGATGCCTCGCGAAATCCGCTGCGTCCGAAGCTCTTCCCCAAAAGTACTCATTTGGTAACCAGTCCCGACATCATAGCCCGGGGGAAATCCACAGGCAAGTTACTTATGGCATTGCACGATTGGAACAACTTTATCACCCTTTCTTATCATCGAGCTAGAGGGGCATAAAGTGAGGTACGTCACTTGCTATTGTGCAAAACTCCAGCAAAACCGCCTGGTGCTTGTCGCCGGGTACTGTCGCCGGATTACCCGGGCAAGCATAAGAGAAAACGGCTGATACCCTTAGGAGGAAGGCCGCGAGCCACTTGCGCGTTCCTTCCGGAGCCGTGCCAGACCCATGAATAAGCTCGTCATCGCCAACCTGCTCCATCGCCCGCTGCGCTCGCTGATCAGCGTGACCGCTGTGGCGATTGAAGTTGTCATGATTCTTTCCATCGTCGCCATTTTCATGGGTATGCTCGACAGCCAGAAGGAGCGCATGAACGGAATCGGAGCGGACGTTGTGGTGATGCCTTCCAACGCCGCCATGGTTGCCGGTGTTGGAGGCGCGCCGATTCCGGTCACAACTGCCGGCTTCCTCGCTGGACTGCCCCATGTGACCGTAGCCTCGCCGGTAATCACGGATTTCAACATGTCGAGTGCGGTCGAAATCATGTATGGAATCGACTTCAAAAGCTACGACGCACTGAGACCCTTTAGATTCGTGTCGGGTGGGCCATTTCAAACCCCAGATGACGTGATCATTGACGATATTTACGCCCGGTCGGGCAAGGGTTATCGCGTTGGCGACACGATGATGATCAAGAACGAGAAATTTCGCGTCTGCGGCATCGTGGAGAACGGCAAGGGAGGCCGCAGGATGGTGCCGATCGATACTCTTGGCCGTTTGATTGGCTCAGAAGGTAAAGCTTCAGTGATTTATCTGAAAAGCGATAATCCGGCAAACGACAACCTGATCATGGATGAGGTGCATAAAACCAAGGGTCTGGCGAACTACAGGGTGCAGACCATGGAGGACCTGGTTTCGCAATACACTCCTTCGCGTTTTCCAGGGTTTGACATTGCCCTGGATGTGGTTATTTCGATCGCCGTCGTCGTTGGCTTCCTCGTGATATTTCAGTCCATGTACACCGCAGTGCTCGAACGCACGCGTGAAATAGGCATCCTCAAGTCCCTGGGATCGTCCAAGGCAACCATCGTCAGCGTCGTTCTTCGCGAAACTGCCCTGCTGGCTGTTGCTGGAGTCCTGCTGGGCATTGCCGCCACATACGGAGTTCGGGCGCTGCTCCATGTAAAGTTCTCCACATTCGCTTTTGAACTAACTGCTGAGTGGATCGCTTATGGCACGTTGATCGCATTTGGCGGCGCAATCTTCGGGGCGCTGTATCCCGCATGGATGGCCGCACGCAAGGATCCGATCGACGCGCTGGCATACGAATAGAGTTTCGACGCGGCGTGCCTTCTGGATGCTTCGACTCGGCGAATGTGCATCCTACTGATGGAAGATCGTTTCGCGTAATGCGCTATACTTTTGATTCATCCCCTGCAACTCAGCAAAAGAGGTCTTCTGCACTAGCGGAGTGAGATCTGTTGGCGATCGTGTCAAAGCGCTGGTTCTATGCGGTGTGGGTAGTTTTCATCGGCATTCTTGCGGTGATGCACGCCCTGAATCTCGCCGCCGATTTTCCGAACCACACGCCGTGGTATGGCGACTGGGCCAAGTACACCGATGAAGGCTGGTACGGGAATGCCGCCATTCGCGCTCACCTGTTCGGGCAGTGGTACGTTCCGGGAGACTTCAACCCTGCGCCCGCTGTTCCGGTGTGGCAGTTTCTCGAGTGGATTCTGTTTTTCTTTACGGGCGTCACCGTTAAAGCGGCGCGGGGACTCGCCGTCGCACTCTTTTTTGCCAACCTCGTGCTGAGCTACACGCTGCTTCGGCCGCGCGGGCCCAGGTGGATGGCACTGCTGGCGCTGATGATGTTGGTGACTAGCCCGTTCCTTTACTGCTTCAGCCGGCTAGCGATCCTAGAGCCGCTCCTGACAACGCTTCTGCTCCTGGCGCTGAACCTGACGATCAGGCTCCCGCGCATGAGGAGGCCGGTGGCCATGTCGGTGGCTATCGGCGTGGTATTCACGCTGATGATGTTGACCAAGACGACGGCAATCTTTCTGGCGCCGGCGATTGGTTGGGCCATGTTTGCGGCGTTCTGGGATCGTGCCGACGCTTCATCCGATACAACCCGGTCAAGCCCGCGTACCTGGTTTCACCAGCGCGCATTGCGCTGCGCTGCCGCAGCCACTGTAACGTTTGTAGTGACCTTCGGCGCGTGGATGGCTCTGGTGGTTGCCCTTGGGTACCTCGGTGATTACAAGTATCTGCTGTTCGTCAACAAATATGTGAAACCCACCGAGTTCTACTGGCCGCTGCTCAGCCTCTGGTGGTCATTTCACGCAACGATTTGGATCGACCACATTCTCATTCCCCTTGCCGGAGCGTTAATGGTGACATCGCTCGCCGCGGCCACAGTGTTCAGCAAGCGCACAAGGTGGGGAACTGAGTTGCTGATTGATCCGGTCTTCGGCGCGTGCATTCTGGCGGCGGGGGGTTACATCCTCTTCATGACCTACCAGAATCATCCGCAACCGCGATATTTCGCGGTGGTCGCGGTGTTCTGCTTTCTCATTGTCGCGATGGCAACGCAAGCGCTGATTGCGCAGGCGGGCTCGCTGCGCTTGCTGGGATGGGGCGCCGCTGCCGTGACGACAATCTCCATCGCGGTGAACGCCGTGTCTACGTTGAACTATGCTGCGCACCCTGAGTACACATTTGTGAATGCAGCGCGGCAGCTGACCAACTATATCGATCAGCATCCGAACGGGAACCGGCTGCTCGTGTCGATCAGCGGGGACGAACTCACGCTCATCACCCACCTCCAGACGTTATGCGATGACTTCAGCATGCGCACCCCCACGTTTCCTGACTTGGGATCAAAGCTTGCGGTTTACAAGCCCGGCTGGTGGGCGACGTGGAACGACATCGATCCGGGAACGCTTGAGGACCTGCACACGCATTATTCGCTGGAGCAGGTGGCGGAGTTCAAAGCTTTCGATGATCCTGAGCGCAACGTGCTGGTGCTGTTCAAGCTCCACCCGCTGCCGGATGGGCAGATGAGGCTGATCCATGGTGACAACCTGCAGGAGCCGCTCCCCGAAGACAAGATATTTATTCCGGTGGAATAGTGTTCTATATTCCTAATCCCTGTTGCCTAATCCCTCCGACTTCGGCGGCTTTAATAAGGGCCGGATTGAACCCCTGACAAACTATAGGCAGTTGTTTAGTTCTGGTTTAGAATGCGGTGTTTGTGTCACAAAGGATGAACATCGGAAGCTTGTGACTGCAATCACTCGACAGTGTTTGGCACGGATGATAGGCTTCCGGGTGACTTGGAGCCGGGACTCTTGCGGGTCGCTATTTTCCCGCCGGGGTGGCTAACCGAAGGTCGTTGGGTCGCGATCGTCGGACTGCCAGAAAAACGGCAATCGAAAAATCACATCGGAGGACTTGTGACAGCACAGGACTGGGTGTACTTCTTTCCGGCCGTGAGCGTTTTTTTGCTCGTGGCCTTTTTCTTCGCGCGCCAGGTAATCGGCTCAGACCAGCGGACGACGGATATGCAAAAGTTCGCAGCCGCAATCAAAGGAGGCGCTGAAACCTTCCTGAAGCGGCGTTACAAGACCGGGGTGGCCCTTCTGGCCCTCATGCTTCCCACATTAGCCTTTGCCCAGCCGGAACATGCGGGCGGAGGCGAAGCCAACCTGGTATTGCCGGATCTATCAACCGTGCAATTCTTCGGCATGAATGGACATGCCCTTCTGATGATTGGATTGCTCTTCTGTGTCGGCGGCCTGTTGTTCGGCCTCGCCATCTTTGTGCAGTTGAAGAACGCACCGGTCCATCGCAGCATGCTCGAAATCTCGGAACTGATTTACGAAACCTGCAAAACCTATTTGATCACGCAGGGCAAGTTCATCATGCTGCTCTGGGTCTTCATCGCGGTCATCATTTCGATGTACTTTGGATGGCTCGCGCCGGTACCCGGAAAATCGATCGCGGTTACCTTGCCCATCATCCTGCTCTTTTCGCTCGTGGGCATCGCGGGTAGCTACGGCGTGGCGTGGTTCGGAATCCGCGTCAACACGTTTGCCAACTCACGCACCGCGTTTGCCGGATTGCGCGGCAAACCGTATCCGATCATGGCCATTCCGCTGAAGGCCGGCATGAGCATCGGCATGTTGCTGATCTCGGTTGAACTGCTCATCATGCTGTTCATCCTCTTGTTCATCCCGCGCGACTACGCGGGTCCATGCTTCATCGGCTTCGCCATCGGCGAAAGCCTTGGCGCCGCAGCCCTGCGTATCGCAGGCGGCATCTTCACAAAGATCGCCGATATCGGCGCCGACCTGATGAAGATCGTATTCAAGATCAAGGAAGACGATGCTCGCAATCCGGGAGTCATCGCCGACTGCACAGGCGACAACGCTGGCGACTCCGTCGGACCCAGTGCCGACGGCTTTGAAACCTACGGCGTCACCGGCGTGGCTTTGATCACTTTCATCCTGCTGGCAGTCAAGGATCCGACGATTCAGGCGCAGCTGCTGGTATGGATCTTTGTGATGCGCGTAGGAATGCTGCTTTCAAGCGCAGGTGCGTACTTCCTCAATACTGCGATCTCGAGCGCGAAGTACAAAGACTCTGACGAAATGGACTTCGAGACGCCACTGACTTCGCTGGTATGGATCACGTCGATCGTCTCCATCATCCTCACCTACATCGTCTCGTATCTCATGCTCCCCACACTGGGCGACGGAACGCTCTGGTGGAAACTGGCTTCGATCATTTCATGCGGAACCCTGGCCGGCGCGCTCATCCCAGAACTGGTCAAGGTCTTCACCTCAACCAAATCCACCCACGTCAAGGAAGTTGTCAAATCGGCTCAGGAAGGCGGAGCATCCCTCGGAATCCTCTCGGGATTCGTGGCCGGCAATTTCTCGGCCTACTGGCTCGGACTCAGCATGGTCGCACTCATGGGACTTGGCTATTACTTCAGTATGGGCATCCCGGATCTGCAGAACAATCCAGCGGGCATGATGCTGGCTCCAGCCGTCTTCGCCTTTGGCCTCGTGGCCTTCGGCTTCCTTGGTATGGGTCCAGTCACCATCGCCGTCGATTCTTACGGCCCGGTTACCGACAATGCTCAGTCCGTCTATGAGCTGTCTCTGATCGAAGACGTTCCCAACATCCAAGCCGAGTTGAAGAAGGATTTCAACATAGACGCGAAGTTCGAGCGTTGCAAGCACCTGCTCGAAGCCAACGACGGAGCCGGCAATACATTCAAGGCAACGGCAAAGCCAGTGCTCATCGGAACAGCCGTGGTGGGCGCAACAACGATGACCTTCTCGATCATCATGGCTCTCACCCACGGACTCACAGACAACGTGGCCAAACTCTCCCTGTTGCACGCGCCCTTTATGCTCGGGCTCATCTGCGGCGGAGCAGTAATCTTCTGGTTCGCGGGCGCTTCCACACAGGCCGTCTCCACCGGCGCTTACCGTGCGGTCGAGTTCATCAAGGCAAACATCCATCTGGAGGGCGCGGAGAAGGCTTCCGTCGCTGACAGTAAGAAGGTGGTAGAGATCTGCACGAAGTACGCGCAGAAGGGCATGTTCAACATCTTTCTCGCGGTCTTCTTCTCTACGCTTGCATTCGCGTTCATGGAGCCGTTCCTGTTTATCGGCTACCTGTTCTCGATTGCGATCTTCGGTCTGTATGAGGCCATCTTCATGGCCAATGCCGGCGGCGCCTGGGATAATGCCAAGAAAATCGTAGAGGTCGACATGAAACAGAAAGGCACACCTCTACATGATGCGACCGTCATCGGAGACACCGTCGGCGATCCGTTCAAAGACACCTCGTCGGTGGCAATGAACCCGATCATCAAGTTCACCACGCTGTTCGGATTACTTGCTGTGGAACTCGCAGTGACGCTCAGTGGGAATAACCCGATGCTGACGCATATCCTTGCTGTGGCGTTCTTCCTGGTGTCGGTCTTCTTTGTGCACAAATCGTTCTATGGAATGAGAATTGAGTCCAAGCAGTAATTGACCTGTCGTTGCATCGAAGAAAACGTCGCCTGGAAATGGGCGACGTTTTCTTTGCGCTATGAAGCGGCAAAACGCTATGAGGTGGCAAAAAAGTCCAGTTGTTGCGTGGCTCAATGACGAACTACGATATGCAACCAGAAAGTTGCCCGAGGCTTTTGCGTTGTTTGCCGGCGGCATCGAAATTCGCGGGATCGAGCCACGCTTCGAAAGCAGCTTTGCGCACGGGCCATTCCGAGTCAAGCATCGAGAACCACGCCGTATCGCGATTCTGGCCTTTCACAATCATGTGCTGGCGGAAGATGCCTTCGAAGGTGAAACCGTAGCGAAGAGCAGCGCGGCGCGATGGAGAGTTATTCGCGTTGCACTTCCACTCGTAGCGCCGGTAGCCCAGGTCTTCGAAGATGTGGCGAGCCATCAGGTACATCGCCTCTGTGGCGGCAACAGTGCGCTGCAGGGATGGCGCAAGCAGGATATTGCCGACTTCGATGACGCCGTTGAGGGGGTCCATGCGCATGTAGCTGGCGTAGCCTTCAACGCGACCACTCGTCTGCGGCATGATGGCGAAGAATAGCGCGGCTGCTCCTGCCTGCTTTTCCGTGAGCGCGCGCTTCAAATCAGGCTCGCAGGCATAAGGGCCATCTGCCAGGTAAGCCCAGATCTCGTCGTGGCCTTGCATGGACCGCCAGAGGTCACCTGTGTGGCTCCCGTTGATTGGCTCGAGGGTTACCGTCCGGCCTTGGAGGCGTACCGCGCCGGGGAGGGCGACGGACTTCCAAGCCGATAGATCCTGCGGGGTTTCGCTCACGGGTTCAGGCTATCAGCCGTCGAAATCCGAGTCCCGGGACGTGCCAGAAGAGTAACGTCCGCCTTCTCCACATTTCCCACGATTTCGCACAGGAAAATGGTGCCAAATGCACCGTTTCTGCACCTTGTACCTGCCCCAAACGCGGACTAGGCTTGTATTTCAGAACGGATGGATGCCTGACAGCCGCATCTGCACTGTATTTTGGGCAAATCTGACCCCGAAAAACCGCATTTCGCAAGTCTATTCGAGGTTTCCACAGGCTGATTGCCCGTATTTAGCAACGGGATGCTCGAATTACCATCCAAATACAAGATGTTGTGGTTTACGGTTGACAGGCACCATAGACAGCGTTATTTTTGCAACTGCGACTGTAAACAGACTGTAACCTTGAGCCCGGTTGCAGACCGCAGGGTAGAAAAACCTGCGGTACTGAAAAAGCCCCCGTTTTTCCGTTCGCTGCACTGCTTAACCCCCCAATTTTGGCTGCGTTAAGACCAAGGGACAGGTATTCAAAGAATTCGCCGATAGAGAGGAACCGATGAACGAGGCCAACCTTCAAACAACCGCTGCAGCCCCGCAAGCTCCCTATAGCCAGGGTGGTCTGACATTTTCCCGCCGTTTTTCAACCGAGGGGAAGTCCCCCTATGACGACGTGCAGTGGGAGCGTCGTACGGCTCTGATCTCCGATAGCCGGGGCAACACGATCTTCGAGCAGAAGGATGTGGAAGTGCCTGCGGACTGGTCGATGACCGCGACCAACATCGTCGCCTCGAAATATCTGCATGGCACGATCGGATCGCCTGAGCGCGAGACAGGCGTTCGGCAGCTCGTATCGCGTGTGGCAGAGACGGTGCGCGACTGGGGTATTGCGGGCGGCTACTTCTCCAGCGACAACGACGCGGCCATCTTCCACGATGAGTTGGCCCACATGTTGTTGACGCAGAAGGTGGCGTTCAACTCACCGGTGTGGTTCAACGTGGGCTGCGACCGGCTTGAGCCGTTTGCGGCGGGGCAGAACTGGCATTGGGACCCGATGACTGGAGGCGTGGTGCACGCGGCGACGGGCTACAAGAATCCGCAGTGCTCGGCTTGCTTCATCAACTCCGTCGAAGACTCGATGGAAGGCATCATGGACCTGGCGCGGACCGAGGCGCTTTTGTTCAAGTACGGTTCGGGAACGGGTACGAACTTCAGTTCGCTGCGTTCCAGTCACGAAGGCGTGACAGGCGGCGGAACGGCCAGCGGTCCGCTGAGCTTCATGCGCGGACTCGATGCGTTTGCCGGTGTCATCAAGAGCGGCGGAAAGACGCGCCGTGCGGCCAAGATGGCGATCCTGAACGTCGAGCATCCCGACATCATCGACTTCATCGAGTGCAAGGCAAAGGAAGAACAGAAGGCTCATACCCTGATCAGGAACGGATACGACGGATCGGGTCCAGACTCAGAGGCCTTCTCGTCCATCTTCTTCCAGAACGCCAACAACTCTGTACGCGTAACCGATGAATTCATGCGTGCCTATGAGAATGACGGTGAATTCACGACCAGGAGCGTGAAGGAAGGAGCACCGGTCCAGAGCCACAAGGCGCGCGAGATCATGCGCAAGATTGCCGAGGCCACCTGGCTCTGCGGCGATCCGGGCCTCCAGTTTGACACGACGATTAACAAGTGGCACACCTCGAAGAACACTGCGCCAATCAACGCGTCCAATCCATGCAGTGAATACATGTTCCTCGACAACTCGGCCTGCAACCTGGCGAGCTTCAACCTGATGAAATTCATCTCGCCGTCGGGCATGTTCAACATTCCTGAATATCGGCATGCGATCTCCGTTGTCATCACGGCGATGGAAATCCTCGTCGACAACTCGGGGTACCCGACCGAGAGGATCGCACGCAACTCGCATGACTACCGTCCGCTGGGCCTTGGCTATGCGAACCTCGGCGCCGTACTGATGTCGTTTGGTTTGCCGTATGACTCGGCGGCCGGACGCGATCTAGCTGCCGCGCTGACAGCAATCATGTGCGGGCAGGCCTATTTGCAGTCGGCAGTGCTGGCGGCGAATTGTCCCTCGCTCAAATCGGCCACACCACTCACGGCAAGCGTGGAACGCCAGGGCGGAGCATGCCCGGGCTTCTATGTGAATCGCGAGCCGTTCCTCAACGTGATACGTATGCACCGCGCCGAGGTGAACAACATCGGCAAATCGCGTACCGTCGGCGAGCCCTTCATGGTTCCGCAGCTTGAGGCGCTCATCGACTCGAGCCGCGACTGCTGGGACATGGCTCTCTCCTATGGCGAGCGCTATGGCTATCGCAACTCGCAGACCACCGTACTGGCGCCGACAGGCACCATCGGCTTCATGATGGATTGCGACACCACTGGCATCGAGCCTGACCTGGCGCTTGTGAAGTACAAGAAGCTGGTGGGCGGCGGCATGATCAAGATCGTCAACAACACAGTTCCCGCAGCGCTGTTCAAGCTGGGCTACAACAACGATCAGGTCGACGCCATCGTCAGCTACATCGACGCCACCGGAACGATTGAAGGCGCGCCGGGCATCAAGCCGGAGCACCTTGCCGTGTTCGATTGCAGCTTCAAGCCGGCCAAGGGAACGCGCTCAATTCACTACATGGGTCACATCAAGATGATGTCCGCCACGCAGCCGTTCCTATCGGGTGCCATCTCGAAGACCGTGAACCTGCCGCATGAGGCAACGGTGGAAGATGTTGCCGAAGCCTACGCGGAAAGCTGGCGCCAGGGTATCAAGGCCGTAGCGATTTATCGCGATGGGTCAAAGGGCGTGCAGCCGTTAAACACCAGCATGGATGCGAAGAAGGAGCCTTCGGCAGCGGAAGCAGCAGGGCAGCGGGTAATGGCTCAGCTTGCCGCCGGGCAGCCTGCGGCGGAAGCGGACTTGAAGACACTCGAAGCCAAGATCAGCGAGAAGCTGGAGGTGACAGCAAAATCGGTGGTTGTGGCTGCGAATGCATTCCAGCGTGCTCTCGATGAAATCTCCAGGGCGACCTCGGTGCCGCAGATGACCGCTGCACTTGGGTTGGAAGAGCCGGCGATTCCGCAAGATCTGAACGGGCCGCCGCGCGCAGTGCGTCATCGCCTCCAGGCAGAGCGGGCCTCCATTACCCACAAGTTTTCGATTGCGGGTCATGAAGGCTACATCACGGTGGGCTTGTATCCGACCGGACAGCCGGGCGAAATCTTCATCAAGATGGCGAAGGAAGGCTCGACCGTCTCTGGCTTGATGGATGCGTTCGCGACATCGATTTCCCTCGCGCTGCAGCACGGAGTTCCGCTGCGCGTGTTGTGCGAGAAGTTTGCGCACACGCGTTTTGAACCCTCCGGCTGGACAGGCAACGAGCAGATCGGCTACGCGAAGAGCCTGATGGATTACATCTTCCGCTGGCTGAACCTGCGCTTCCTCTCGGGTGAGCAGTTGACACTGTTTGCGGGGCTCGCTCCGCAGGCTGCGCCACTGCCGGAAACCCCGACAATCCTGCCTGACGTCGATCCGGAAGAGGACCCCGCAACACACAAGCAGCTTTCCAGGTTAGCCGATGAAATGTCACGCCTCAGAGAAAGAGACAGAGGAATGGGCAGCACATCAGCACCGGGAGGCAGCATTCCGCCGGAGGCTCAATCATCGATCACGGCTTCTGCCTCATCAAGTCATGGGCCAACGTTGCAGGATCGCGGCTTGTTTCACGCCTCCGAGGCCATGCGCAGCATGTACGAGATGGGCGATGCACCAAGCTGCTCAACCTGTGGCGCCATCATGGTCCGCAACGGAAGCTGCTATCGCTGCATGAGTTGCGGCTCAACCTCAGGATGCAGCTAGACGAGCGTGTTTTTGATTGGCGATTGGTGGTGGATGGAACTGATCGATGGAAAATGGAGCAGGCCTAAGCCTGCTCCATTTTCTTGTGCCGAATCGGTGGTTGGCGAGGCTGCTTGCGGGATAGAGCCTCAGCCGCAAGGGCCCGCGGCTATGCGCGGACGCGTCCTCCGTCGCGCTCCTTGTTCAACAACGACGCTATCTCCTGGCAGCAATGCATCACATGCTGCGCTATCGCTGGAACGCAATGCGCGGCGAGGCGAATAGCCGACCCCGAGACGCTGACGGCTGCGATAGGGCGGCCGTTGGCATCGCGAATAGCGGCGCCCACACAACGTGTCCCGATCTCCATCTCCTCATCGTCGACCGCGTATCCACGACGCCGGACGCGCTCTAGCGCATCGAGAAGCTCCGCGGGAGACGTGAGTGTCTTGGACGTAAAGGCGTTGAATTGAATTTTCGAAATAGTTTTTGCGACGTCTTCGGCGGGCATATAAGCAAGGATCGCCTTGCCCAGAGACGTGCTGTAGACGGGGTTTGATGTTCCAGTCCGCGAACTGATGCAGACACGCCGATTGATCGGCTCGATCTTATTGATGTAGACGACACGTGTTTTGTGCAGCACACCCAGATGCACAGTTTCGCCCACTCTGAGTGCGAGCTTGCGTAGATGGGGATGGACGCGCGAACGCAGGTCTATTTGCTCGACAGCCCGGCTACCCATGTCGTAGAGCTTGAGCCCGAGTCGGTAGCGGCTCGCAGGGGCGCGCTCGATCATGCCGGTGCGTTCAAGCGCCATAAGGGCACGATGCGCGGTGCTCTTGTGCAGGGCCATGCGTTGGCAGATTTCGGCGAGACTCAGAGAATTGTCGCTGGCGCCGAGCAGGTCAAGGATGGCCACGACACGGTCCAGGCCCTGCAACTGGTACGGGTCACCGTGTTCCGGCTCCGCCGCTGGGCCGGGTGCGCGCGTAGATTGAAGCTTCTTGGTCCGTTTTACAACGCTTCGCGGTGCGATGCCTGACAATGCTGGCCGTAGCGATGGCTTGCGGTTTCGCCCGGCACCGTTTTCGAGAGACTCCGTCTTCATTGGGTAACCTCCACGAAGCACGCGCAAATGGGAAAGCGCGAAAGTTCGGATTGAACGATTCAGTATAGCGCCGTCGATTTTAGGTTGAAATGCCGTCGGCGAATCGGATCTTCTTCCCCTTTCGAACCATCATGTGAACCACAGCACGGGTTGCCGAATGGGGTGATTGCGAATCACTTCCGGCACCTGTGGATTGGGATCGAGGCCCTTCCAGAGGTCGATGTATGCAGAGTTGCCGTAAGCAAGACCCGCAAAGAGCAAACTTGGCTGACGCACGGGAAGGTCGTCGAAGTATTGGATATCGTGACGGTATGACCACGATTGCTTGTTCGCAATAAACGGGGCCATGAACCGAAAACAGGTTGCAAGGCCGCGTCCGTCCGGCAGTGCGAAATCCCACAGGTTGTCGGTGCCGCTCGAAAGCACGTGCGCGAGCATTCCAAGCGCATCGAGATTGAAGAGCGAATAACCGTAGGGCTTCGTGCGCGCCAGTTCCAGCGGAAAGCTGCCGTCGGCCGCGACTTGCGCTGGGATGAGCGAGTTCTTGAAGCGATCGCGAAATACGGCCAGCGCGTCATGATCGCCTGTCAGAAGTGCAAATGCCGCAGCCTGTAAATGCCAGCAGGAACCATGATTATTTTTCGCGTCGCGTTCCTTGCTGCCCGGATCGGAGGTCTGCATCCATTCAAGGTAGTCTGCAAACCAGTGTTGGACCCCCTGCCAGTCGGATGCGGAAATCGCCTCGCCATTGTGAAGCACGATTGCTGCCTGCGCCACTTCGACAAGATGCAGCGTATCGATGATCCCCCAGCTGCGTCCGGTGGTGACCCCATGCACGGCCTGCGCAAACTGCAGATTTGGATTCATGCGCGTCGCCGGTTCGATGAACCATGCGCGAAGATGAGCAGCGGCGTGTTCAGCGAAGTCCTTGCGCTTTGTAAGCAGCCAGGCCGCCGCAAGAGCCGGCATTTGAATGCTGAGGCGGATCAGCAGCATGCGATGCGTGTTGAAGTTCGCAGGATTGGATTCACCGTCCCGATTGATGTAGGGACCGCCTGGATCTTTCGGATTGGGCCAGAAATAATCAGCTTCAGAAAAATAGTCGTGTACGCCGCCGGCGCTCCGCGGAGCGGGTGCAGACACAAGGGTCTTCGGCAGCTCATGCAGGTATTTCTCGGCAGCGCTGAGCACGCGTGAGCGCTCGAGAGCTTCTACAGTCTTGCGAGGGTGCTTAAGAATCTCATCGTCGGAGCCAAAGCTCTTTCCGCGCGCCGCAACTACTGCTGCGCTCAGCGACAGAAACCTTCGGCGAGAGAGTTCGGGCATCGATCATCCTCGCGGGCCGAAGGCTACTTTCCACTTATCTGCGAGAGTTCAGATCCCGCAAGCAGAAACGCACCCACGCCGTAGACGTAGTTGGACGAAGGCTTGAATTTGCCTGGTTCGCCGCCGATGGGCTGAATCGAACCGAGCCTGCCATCCGCGTAGACATGCGTCAGCATTGCTGCCCAGGACTTCTTTACCACAGGCAGATATTTCTTGCGATCGAGAATCTTGTGCTGGATGCCCCAGGCCATGGCGTAGGTAAAGAATCCGGAGCCGGAGATTTCAGGATTCGGATAGGATCCGGGATCGAGCAGGCTCGCGCGCCACAGGCCGTCTGATTGTTGCAAGCCGGCGATGCGCGCAGCCATCTCCTTGAACTGTTTTTCAAATTTTGCGCGGTCGGGATAATCCGCGGGCATGCGCTCAAGAACAAGCGCCAGGCCCGCCAAAACCCATCCGTTTCCGCGGGACCAGAAGACTTTTTGTCCGTTCGCCTCATGCATCGTGAAGAATCGATCGTCGCGGAAGTAAAGGTGTTCGGCGGGATCGTACAGTGATCCTGAAGTAATCCACCATTCCCGATTCATGAAGTCGAGGTATCGGCGATCGCCCGTGGCCAGAGAGAGTTGCGCCAGCACCGGCGGCGCCATATAAAGCGCATCGCACCACCACCACAGATTCTTTTTGGGATCGTCGGGGCGAGCCAGCAATTTATCCATGCCGTCGCGCGTGAGAGTAATCTCCTCCGGCTTCTGATCCTCAGCATAAAAGGCGAGATAGGTGAGGCCCATGGCTTCGTCATCGGCATGAGCAAAGCGCGGGCCAAGTTCCCAGCGGTAGTCGCGGGCCACTTGGCGGACGCGGTCGTGATAGCGGCGGTCGCCGGTGGTTTTCGACGCAGCAAGAAACCCGTCGTAGAGCGCCGCGAAGGTCCACTGAATGTTATAGCGGCCTTCGGAATGCTGCAGTTGCCAGTCTGCAACCTTCTTCATTGCCTTGAGAATTGCCGGCCGTTTCAGGCTTGGAGAAAGATCGGTAGCGAGTGGGCCCGGATCATCCGGTTCGTCGCCGGCCGCTGCGCGTTCATCCATCACGGGAGGCGGATTCTGTGCCAACGCTGATATGCGGTGCAAAGAGACCAAAGACAAGATCAGGACGGCAAGAAATGACTTCTTCATGAACCTGCTCGCGGTGAACTACTGGAAACTAGTGTATCGAGCCAACAGCTCGGAGACTTCATGTTGTGCGGCATGCTCGTTTGCCCTGATCCAGAACATGCCGCAGTTGCAATCCCGTCCGGGCTCAGAACGTGAGCCGTGCGCCTACCTGGATAATACGCATGCTGGCCGCCGCCGAAATTTTGCCGTTCAGCGAAGACGCCAGGTTAGCGGTGGGATTATTGAGGCTCACCATGTTGAAGACGTTGGTGGCCTCGCCGCGCAGTTGGAAGGTGAATCCCTCCCGAATGTGGAAGTCGCGGAAGAGCCCTAGATCGATGTCTCTGTATCCGGGCCCACGCAGTGAGTCACGTGGTGTATTGCCGTCTGCGCCCCCGGGCCCGATGCCTCCCGCTACACCCGGGCCGTTGGGAATAAAGGCGGCAGTGTTGAACCACGCGGCGGCTGCAATCGGACGGCTGCGATGCGGATCAAGAAACGGGTTGACTCCAGGAACCATGTTGGGCCGATTGTGATTCGCGCTGTCAAAGTTCTTGTTTGAGCCGGTCACAATTTCAAATGGCGGCCCGCTCTGCAGGTAAACGATTGGCGAGATTGTCCAGCCGTTCAGGACTTGCTTCACCATGAAGTTCGATCCCTGATAGTAGTTGATATTCCACATGCCGGAGATCGTGGCTACACTGCGGCGGTCAATGTCCATTGGCCCCCGCTCCTCCCAGAGGTTGGCAAAATCCTGCGCGGTCATCTGCCCGATTGCCGACTCATTGGAACTCTGCAACGAATGGCTCCAGACGAAAAAGCCATTGAGCAAGAGGTTCCGGGTCAGCGGCCTGTTCACTGAGACCTGGAGCGAATGGTACGAAGCGGTC
This sequence comes from uncultured Acidobacteriaceae bacterium, assembly GCA_963770365.1. Lineage (GTDB taxonomy): Bacteria > Acidobacteriota > Terriglobia > Terriglobales > Acidobacteriaceae > Telmatobacter. The sequence goes on from CAVYPN010000003.1 coordinate 16,248, forward strand.
TGATTTGAAGTAAGGAATATGTTCTGGCCCAGAATTCCCGGATCGTACGGACGCCTCGCATTGAGGCTGGTCTGCGAGGTGCTGGCCCCGGGAGCATAGGGAGCGTAGTTATCGTCGATCATCGTGGGTACGTCGCGCGAAAGCGTTCCCACGTATGCGGTCGTAAGGCTGAGCTGCCCTGGCATCTGCCGCTGAATTGCGAAGTTGAATTGGTAGATGTAGGGCCACTGCACGCGGGGGTCAATCGATTCGATGCTGGCCGGCTTGAGGAACCGCGGGCTGCTCGGGTTGTAGACGTACGGGAAGGGATCCCCAGTGGGGAAGGATGCTGGGTTGTCATACGGATGCGTTAACGACGCGATCGAATTGAAGGTCTGGCGGATGGCAAACGGCTGGGCGTTGCCCGGCTGATTCCACTCATTGCCGCTGGTCGCGCCAAAAAAGATTCCCGCGCCGGCGCGAATCGCTGTTTTGCCGTCACCCCATGGATCCCATGCGAAGCCAATGCGAGGCGAAACGTGGTGCCAGCGCAAAGCAACGATGCCGCGACCGACTCCCTTGTCGCCCGGGAAAAGCATTCCGAGCGGAGCCGATGGAACAACCGTCGATTGCTGGCCTGGAACGAATGCCGCCGTCAGATTCGACGATTCCACCGGGGGCGTATCGATGTCCCAGCGAAGTCCCAGGTTGGCGGTGAACCTTGGCGTGATGCGGTAGTTGTCCTGCACAAACACGGCCGTATCCCATGCGCTTGTGAGCGTGTGGTACGGGGTGTCTTGCTCCATTGTGCTGACCTGGCCGGTGACGAAATCGGAGAGCGCATTCCCCGTTGTAGTCGGCGCGGAATTCTGGAATGTGAAAACACCAAAGTTGTCCAGGTTGCCGGCAAACATCCCCTTATCGAGCGCCAGTTCTGCGCCGAAAACAAGTGTGTGCTTGCCCTTGGTCATGGTGACCATGTCGCGAAGTGAGTAGAAGTCTGACGTTGTAACTGGACCGGCTAGCGCGCCGCCCACGTTGAAGAATCCTGAGACGTTGAGCTGTGGCAGGGCCGAGGGTCCCTGGATGGTAAAGTCCGATCCAAGTTGGCCGAGGTTAGTGGTTGGCAGGTTGACGCGCCCGCCCGCCGCCCGCGTGAACGTGAGCCAGGCCTGGTTGGCGGTCGTCGGACCGAATGTGTGAACTTCACTGACATTGGCATTCGTTTGATTGGTGAAGGACTGATTGATATCCCAGGGCAACGGGCCGTTGCCGAAGGCATTCTGGGTCGTCTTGACGAAGAAGTAGGTCACCGACAGGTGATCAGTGTCTCTGATTAACTCATCAAATTTTCCAAGATACTCGTTGTCCTGTGTGGGGCCGGTAAAGAACCCCGTCCACGTGTTGCCCGCGCCATTCGGAAGTGGAATCAACTTGGCAGTGTTAAGGATGTTTGCGGCGGTTGGATCGAGCAACCCGACAGGAACGCAATTTGGCGTCGGCGTCTGGCAGTTCGGAGATGTGTTGGTGCCTACAACCTGGGTTTTCGTGCCGGGCGTGTTCACCTTGAACGAGTCGGCGGTGAAGTCGCCGATGCGTTCACTCGCTGTCGGCACTACGGCGCCGGTGAGCTGCTGCCCGACAACCTGCCGCAATGCCGCATAGCTGAACAGGAAGAACGCCTTGTCGCGCTTGATGGGCCCGCCGATGACACCGCCGAAGTTATTGCGGTGGTAGGGCGCCTTCGACTTTGAATTCCACGGAGTCGCATTGAAGTCGGTATTGCGGTTGAACTCAAAGAGCGAGCCGTGAAACTTGTTGGTGCCCGACTTGGTCACCGCCGTCACGACGGCGGCAGACATGTGGCCATATTGTGCCGAGAAGTCGCTGGTCTCTACGCGAAACTCTTCCAGGGCGTCGGGATTCGGTAACTGGTTGCCGTAGTTGCGAATTCCGGTGACGTTGCTGCCGCCATCGAGATAAAAGGCCACTTCGGGATTGCCGCCGTCGATCGAGCCGTTAATCTGCACATCGGCAGAGGGAAGACCAATCACGAAATTCGGAGTTCCGTTAGGGTTTGAACTCGGGCTGGCGCTATTCGCCTGCACTCCCGGTGTTAATGAAAGTTCGGCATAAGCGTTGCGATTGACCAGGGGAAGTCCGATGATTTCTGCCGGCTCGATCGTTCTGCCCAATTCTGCCGTAGTCGTGTCGACGGCGGGTGGCGCTTCCGTCACTGTGACGGTTTGCGTTTGCGTTCCTACCGACAACGCGACTGGCACGGTCTGTGTCTGATCGACAGATAAAGCGATATTCTGTTGCAGATAGCGCTTGAACCCTCTCGCATTGACTTCGATCGTGTAAGAGCCGATAGGAAGATAATCGATCCGGAATTGTCCGTATCCATTTGTAATTACGACTCGGGAAAACCCGGTTCCCGTGTTCGTTGCCTTCACCGTTGCTCCTGAAATGACTGCGCCTTGCGGATCGTTCACGGTGCCGACAATGGAGCCGGTGATCTGCTGTGCCTTCGAGGAGTGAATGGCCGTGACAAAGAGCAGGAAAAGGATTGTCAATACTTGCGGCAGATATCCTTTCCTGGCGTTCGGTTTAGGGGAATGCGACCTCCGAAAATTGATCATCGTCTGCTCCTTATCAAGACCTTGCTTGAACCTCAGTACCGGTCTTTGGGCGCGCACTCCACACGGATGGCGCCGGGGAGTATTCTGCGAATCACGAAGCTGAAGTGTCAACGAACATGGCGTGTATCCGTTCCGCTGGCAGGGACGGAAGCAGGGAATTCGGACGGCAACTTGAGGTATCAATTGCATGGACGAGAGTTCGAAACGGACAGAAACCGAACCGGCAACTTCTGAGGAGTTTGCATGAAAACAATCGATTGGTCGCGTCGTGACATGCTAAGAGCAACGGGAGCATCCCTGCTCGCGTTATCGGCGGGTTCACTCGATGTGTCTGCACAAGCTCAGACGCAGACTGGACCGCAGAGCGCCGTTCCGCTGCCGGGCGATAGCGACCGCGCAGACCGCATGAAGTGGTGGAAGGCGGCGCGCTTCGGCATGTTCATCCACTTCGGTGTCTACGCCACCATCGGGCGTCACGAGTGGGTGATGGAAGACGAAGGCATTCCAGTATCGGAGTACGCACCTCATGCTGCAACATTTCATCCACAGCCCGGATCGGCCCGCGCGTGGGCTCGATTGGCAAAACAGGCTGGCATGAAGTACATGGTGATGACCACCAAACATCATGAAGGTTTCTGCAACTTCGACACCAGGCTGACAAACTACTGCGCTCCAAAACAGGGGCCACGCCGCGACCTGGTGCGGGAATATGTTGAGGCGGCTCGCGCCGAAGGAATGCGCGTCGGCTTCTACTACTCGCTGATGGACTGGCACCATCCCGATGGGGCCATTTGCGCCGCAAACGAAGACGCCCGCAAGCGATTCGTCGAGTACACGCACGGCCTGATTCACGATCTGATGAGCAACTATGGCACGATCGATGTGCTGTGGTACGACGTGGCGTGGCCTCTCGATGCGGATGGCTGGGAATCGGTTCGCATGAACGAGATGGTCTTCAAGCTTCAGCCCGAGATCATTGTGAACAACCGCAACAAGCTGCCCGGCGACTTTTCAACCCCCGAGCAACACATCACCGCGGAAACCGGCGGCCGTGCCTGGGAAGCGTGCATGACGCTCAACGACAGCTGGGGCTACCAGGCCGCCGACGACAGCTGGAAGACCTCGAAGACCATCATTCGCAACCTCATCAGTTGCGTGCGCGATTCGGGAAACTATCTGTTGAACATCGGGCCCAAGGCCGATGGATCAATTCCCGAGCCTTCTGTGCGCGTGTTGCGCGAGGTCGGCGAATGGATGGCCGTGAACGGACATGCCATCTACGACTCCGATCCGTGCCAGGTGCGTCGCTCGAATTATGCAAGCTTCACGCGCACAGGCAATATCCTCTATATGCACGTGCATTTCTGGCCCGGAGACTACGTCGCTATTTCAGGTCTGAAGACGAAGGTGAAGTCGGCCAGGCTGGTCAAAAGCGGCGCGTCCGTCCCCTTCAAGCAGGACGAGTTCCGCGTTCGCTTTACCGATCTGCCCGCAACGGCGCTGGACCATCCCGTCACGACCATCGCGATTGAGTGCGACTCGGAACCGACGCAGGATACAGACTCCGTGCGCAAGAATAAGCCGCGGATGGGCGTCTAGGAGTTGGATTGTGACAAACGAGTACGCTGCGGGAAACGGTCTGACTTTGCCCTCCACGCCCGCCACGTCAATCACAGAGCCGGAGCCGGGACTGCAACGGCAGGTTCTTGTGCATAGCGCGGCAATGATGCTGGTGCGCCACCAGATGCGCAAGGGCTGGCGGGGCGCCGCTCATCGCCACCCGCACGAGCAAATGGTCTACGTGATCAGCGGCCGCATCCGCGTGAGAGTTGGAAGTACATGGCACGATGCTTCCGCGGGCGATAACTTCATCGTGGCACCCAACACGGAACACGAGGCTGAGGCCACAGAAGACTCTGTGGTGCTCGATGTGTTTACTCCCGCACGTGAGGACTATCTGTAATGCGGACGAAGATGGTGATGATGCGGTTGGTTGTCGTTCTGTGCGCAGGTTTCGTCGCATGCTCCGTCGTGTCGAGGATGAGCGCGGAGCAGCCACTGCGTTCGCCTTGGGACACCGACACAGTGAAGCAGACCCAAGCCCCCTATCAGTGCCCGGAGCCTGTCCATCTCTCGCGCGATCTCACGACGGACGGATTCTATGCGGACAGCAAATCATCGATTATCGACCCGGTGAAATGGAAGGCCTATTCGGAGTCATCTGGGCCTTATAAGAATCTCGGCGATCAGGCGGTCGTCGCCGCCGATGCCTATCGCACCACGGGCAGCCCTGCTGCGGCCAAATGTGTTTTGAAACTGCTGAGCAGGGCGGCCACTGATGGCGTATTCACCGGAAAGATGTCGTCGCGCCAGGCGTATTACGTGCAGGGTTGGGTGATCGGCGCCTTGGCGATTGCCTATCTCAAGGTCCGCGACAGCGGCATAATCGAGCCCGCACAAGCCGCGGAGCTGACGACCTGGATGAAAACCGTTGCCCTGCAGACAATGGAATTCTACGATGCAGCAAGTTCCAAACCTGGCGGAGAAGCAGGGAACAATCACCTCTACTGGGCCGGCGTCGAAATTGCCGCGATCGCCATAGCAGCCAGCGACCGCTCGATGTTCGATTGGGCGATGCGAACCTACCGGAATGGAGTGCAGCAAATCACGCCGGAAGGCACGCTGCCGCTGGAAATGCGGCGCGGACAGCGCGCGCTTCACTATCACCTCTACGCCATCGCTCCTCTCGTATATCTGGCCGAATTCGGCAACGACAATGGCATTGATCTTTTCACCGAAAATCACTTCGCCATCAAACGGCTCGTAGTCCGAGCAATTGCCGGTCTTAATGGAAGCGGTTATTTCGATCGCGAAACAGGCATTCCGCAGGACACTCCGAAGGGACCACCGACGGCCGAGGAGATGAGTTGGGCCAGGATCTACGTGCACACTTTTCCCGACCCTGACATATCAGCCTTGATTGCAAAGGCGTCTTCTCTCTCTTATATGTATCTGGGCGGACTACCTCCTTATTAATACGCCTAAGTTTCCGGCGAATTAGAGGCCGTGCCCTGCGGCAGTCCGCGCGGGCAACCTCCGCATGACACCTGCCCCGCAAACTCGATAAGCTGTTTTGCATATGGAGGAGCGCAACTCCGGTTACTGGCTTCACTGGTTGTTTGATTCCCGCGCTGGTGCTTCCTCCCGGTTGGTGCCGCGCTGGATCTTTCTGCGCGCCCTGGCCGTCATCTACTTCTCTGCGTTCTACTCGCTGCTGTTCCAGATCAAGGGGCTGATAGGTCCTGACGGCATCATGCCTGCGCGCGGTTATCTCGCAGCGGTAGCCCAGCAAGTTCCTTCGACAAAGTTCTGGTTCGCGCCCACGCTGTTTTGGCTGTCGTCGAGTTCGCAAGCACTAATGATCGTAACCTGGATCGGCGTGGCCGCTTCGATTCTTGCGTTTGTAAACCTCTGGCCGCGGCTCAGTTTCTTCCTTTGTTTTGTCTGCTTTCTTTCGTTTGTTACCGCAGCGAGCGAGTTCTCCAACTATCAGTCGGACGGCATGCTGTTGGAAGCCGGATTTATTGCACTCTTTTTTGTTCCACGTGGTCTGATGCCCGGACTCGGCGCAGGCACACCGCCTTCGCGCGCAAGCCTGTTTCTGCTGCAATGGGAGTGGTTCCGCATCTACTTCGAATCGGGCATGGTCAAGCTGGTCAGCGGGGACCGCCAGTGGCGCACGCTCACCGCGATGGACGAGTACTACCAGAACGGCCCCTTGCCCACCTGGATTGGCTGGTATGTCCAGCATCTTCCGCACTGGTTTCAGGCCGCAAGCGCTGCCGGCACGCTGGTGCTCGAGCTTGCGATTGTGTGGATGCTGTTCTTCCCACGCCGCGTGCGCATCCTCTGCTTCCTCATCGTCACGCCGTGGGAAATCGGTGTGATCCTGACGGCGAATTACACGTTCCTGAACTACCTCGTTCTGTCACTCGGATTTCTCCTACTTGACGACAAATTCCTGCAACGTTTCATGCCCGTGCGTTTTCGGGATGCGGTGGCTTCGCACGCCGAAGAGACAAGTGCCCACGAAGAGCAGGAACAAGCCCCGTCAGCCAACGATGAAACTGAAGCAGCGAACGATCGCGCCCTTCGCGGTCGCATTCCGCGCGCGCTCAGCGGCCATCTCAGCGCGATGCGGCTGGCCGTCGCAGCGGTAATGCTCACGTGGATCTTTTATGTCACAACCGCGGAGATGATTGAAATTCTTTTTCGCACTTTGCCCCTGCCCACCTTGCCGATCGAGGCGCTCGAGCATCTTCGCATCGCCAATCAGTACGGGCTGTTCGCTGTCATGACCAACGGGCGATACGAGATCGAGTTCCAGGGTTCGAATGATGGCGAGAACTGGACTCCCTATCCATTCCGCAACAAGCCGCAGGTGCTGAACGAGGCGCCACGTATCTACGCGCCCTATCAGCCGCGCTTCGACTGGAACCTGTGGTTCGCGTCGCTTGGCGACTGGCGGCAGGATGACATCGTGCCTCTGACCGAGGAGCGGCTGCTCGAGAACAATAAAGATGTGCTCGCGCTTTTCCGAAGCAATCCCTTTTCGCAGGCGCCGCCCCGCTACGTGCGCGCCGTTCTGTGGCAATACTGGTTCACCACGCGCGAAGAAAAGCGGACCACGGGAAACTGGTGGCGAAGACAACTCCTCGGACTCTACGCTCCCGTACTTACCCGGACGCCGGAGGGCCGGCTCGCTGTGGTCCAATGGCCTGACGAACTCCCCCCGCATGACTGATCTGGGAGAATGAAGGAATGAAGCGCGCCTGTGTCATCGGATCCGGCCCCAACGGCTTGTCAGCCGCGATCGTACTCGCGCAGGCGGGCATCGACGTTGAGGTCTTCGAAGCAGAAGCTGTGCCCGGCGGCGCCGCCCGCACGCTGCCGTTGACGCTGCCAGGCTTCCTGCACGATTTCGGTTCGGCCGTGCATCCCATGGGCGCAGGATCGCCCTTCTTCACCACACTTCCTCTTGCCGACTACGGACTCACCTGGATCCACGGCAACGCGCCACTCGCCCATCCTCTAGACGACGGAACTGCCGTGATGTTGGAGCGCGACCTCGCCGATCAGGACAGGGAAATTGGGGCTGACGCCCAAGCCTGGCGCAGCCTCGTGATGCCGTTGGTTGATCACTGGGAGCGATTCGCCGAAGAGTCACTTGGCCCAGTGCTGCGCATTCCCCGGAATCCGTTACTGATGGCCCGCTTCGGAACTTCGGCGTTTCAGCCGGCCAGGCGCATTGCGATGCATCGTTTTACGCAGCCGCGCACGCGGGATCTTTTCGCCGGGCTGGCCGCACATTCCTTTCTCAGCCTCGACGACGCGCTCAGCTCTGCGGTTGCGCTGGTACTTGGCGCTGCGGCGCACAAGGTTGGCTGGCCTGTTCCGCAGGGGGGATCGCAAAGCATTACCAACGCGCTCATCGGTCATCTTCAGAGTCTTGGCGGCAAGGTCTACACCTCGTGTCGTGTCAATCAGGAGATTTTTCGCAAATTGAATGCGCGGGAGGTCGCAATGCTGTTTGATACCTCGCCGCGTCAGATTGTCGGCATTGCCGGCGATTGCCTCACGAAAGGTTTCCGCGGCCTGATGGAACGCTTCAAACCTGGACCGGGCGCCTTCAAGATCGACTACGCTCTTTCGCAGCCGGTTCCATGGCGTGCGGCGGAATGCAAACGCGCCATCAGCGTTCATCTCGGCGGCACCCTCGAAGAGATTGCAGAGGCGGAGGACGCGGTTCTGAAGGGCCAGCACCCGGAACGGCCTTTCGTGATCGCGGCACAGCCATCGCTCTTCGACCCGACCCGCGCGCCGCAGGGGCAGCATACCCTCTGGGCCTACTGCCATGTGCCCAACGGATCGACAGTCGATATGGCGGACCGCCTTGAATCGCAGATCGAGCGCTTTGCGCCCGGCTTTCGCGATTGTGTGCTGGCCAGGAATATCTCGAATCCGGCGACGCTCGAGCGCATGAACGCGAACCTGCTGGGTGGCGATATCAGCGGTGGGGCGATGACGATGAAGCAGTTTCTGCTGCGCCCCTCCGCCCTGACCTACGAAACCAGCGCGCCGAATCTGTTTCTGTGCTCCTCATCCACCCCGCCCGGCGGCGGAGTCCATGGCATGTGCGGTTTTCGTGCCGCGCAAGTTGCAATACGAAGAATGCGATTCCAACAATAGCTTCGCGATTCTTTGTCCTGTTACAGATGCTTTCAACCTGCGCGCTTCGATTCAAATCCGAATTCGCTTCTATTTGATCTCCACTTCGTCGATCACGAATTGAAACTTGCCCGGCTCCTGGACGCGGACGAATCCAAGTCCGCTGATGTCGCTGCCGTCGGTCTCAAACGTCGAGAAGGGAAACGTGTACTGCTTCCACTCCGCACCCGCTGTAAACGACGTCATCGCCGGCGGCTCGCCGCTCTGGCCGCTGCGTGCTTCGGTTAGCACAATCAGCGTATAGGTTTTGCCGTCCCCCTTTGCCCAGAAACTGATGCTGCTTTTCTTCGACAGGTTCACGGGCTTCATCGGTGCGGGACCTGGCGAAAAGAGTGCTCCGGCGAAGATGAACGGTCCGCCTGCAACCAATTCTCCTCCAACCTGCATGGCACTTTTCGTTCCGGCCGCGCCAGGCTCAACCACATCGAGTTTCGAATTTGATTTTCCGCCGTTCATCGTGTCGCTCGCCGGAATCCACATGCCATACGCGGCGGCCACTTTGCCTCCGTCGAAATTGCTCACCATGTTGTTTTCCGAGCCGGCCGGGACCGGCGCCATCGCCACTGGTTTTCCAGTCTCTCCACCGGTGCCAGTAACAGTGAGCTTCACGGTCGTGGTTTTGTCGGAACTTGGTCCCACCATCATGTCGAAGACACCGGGTTCCACGACGCGATGCATGTCGATATTCAGAATCGATAGCGTTTCAGGTGTGACGGTGAACGAGACGGTACGCTTTTCTCCCGGCTTCAGCGTGATGCGCTCGAACCCCTTCAACTGCATAACCGGCTGGGTGACCGAAGCCACGCGCTGATGGATGTAGAACTGCGGAACTTCGTCACCTTCGCGCGTGCCGGTATTGGTAACGTCGATACTCACCTTGGCCGTGCCCGCCTGCATAATCTGCTGCGGTTCAACCTTCAGGTTGTCGAATTTGAACGTGGTGAAGCTCAGGCCGTAGCCGAATGGAAACAGCGGCTGACGCGTCGAGAATTCGTAGCCACGATTCGCCGACGGTTTGTGGTTGTAGTAGTCCGGTAGCGCGCCCACCGTATGCGGAAACGTGATCGGCAATTTTCCGCCGGGGTTCGCATCGCCGAAAAGCACGTCGGCCGCAGCCGTGCCGCCCTCTTCGCCGAGATAGAAGCCCTCGAGAATTGCAGGAACATGCTCCGCGATGTAGTTGACCGACAGCGGCCTGCCGTTCAGCAGCAGCACGACCACCGGCTTGCCTGTGTCTACAACTGCCTTCACCAGTTCATTCTGCGCGCCAAGCAGGTCGAGTGAGTCGCGATCGCCCAGGTGATTCTCCGCCCACGCTTCGCGATTGGTGCTCTCGTTTTCGCCGACCACAAGGATCGAAACGTCGGCCTTCTTCGCCGCATCCAGCGCCGCCTGAATCGAGGCGGTCTGCGTCTTCGGGTCGACGAGTTGCACATCGTTTGCCCACCAGCCGCGGAAGCCCTGCGGCGCGGTAGTGATCTTGCAGCCTTCCGCGTACAGCACCTTCAACTTCTCGCCGACCTTGGCCTTGATGCCGTCAAGCACGCTCACTCCGTAGCCGGGATCGCGGCTATATCCGCCCAGGTGCACATCGGCGGCGTTCGGACCGATGACCGCAATCGACTTCAACTTCGTCATGTCCAGCGGTAGCAGACCCTTGTCATTCTTCAGCAGGACAATCACCTTGCGAGCCGCTTCCGCAGCCAGCTTCTTGTGCTCGAGACTGTTATTCACCTTCTCGGCGTAATCAGGGTCGACATAAGGATTGTCAAAGAGTCCCAGCCGGAATTTCGTTGCCAGTATCCGCGCGACCGCGCGATCCACTTCGCTCTCAGGCACCAGTCCTTGCTTAACCTGCTCAACAAGCGTGCTGTAGACAGTGCCTTCTGACAAGTCGTAGTCGATGCCCGCAGCAAGCCCCTGGCGTGCGGCGTCTGCAAAGTTGTATGCCACGTGATGGGTGCCTACCAGCATTTGCAGCCCATCGCCATCCGACGCCAGGTAGCCGTCGAATCCCCACTCCTGGCGCAATACCTTATCAAGCAGCCAGTGATTGATATGGTTGGGCACGCCGTCAATCTCGTTGTACGAAGCCATCACGCTGCCCACATGCGCTTCCTGCACAGCCGCCTGAAAGGGAGCGAGGTAGGTCTCGCGAATCACGCGCTCCGAGATATTGCCCGGGGCCGTATTGGTTCCCCCCTCAGGCACGCCATGTACGGCAAAGTGCTTTGCCGTAGCCAGAACGTGATGGCGGTTGATGTTGTACGCGTCGCCCTGCAGACCCTCAATCGCTGCGACGCCCATACGCGAAATCAGGTAGGGATCCTCGCCGTATCCCTCTTCCGTCCTGCCCCAGCGCGGATCGTGTGCCATGTCCAGGACTGGCGAGAACACCTGCCCCGCGCCGCGTGAACCGGCCTCGTCGCCGACAGCTGTGAACACCCGCTTTACCAGCGCTGGATCGAACGTCGCTGCCAGCCCCAGGGCCTGCGGAAAGCTCGTGCTGCCGTACTCCATGTAGCCGTGCAGGGCCTCGCCAAGAAACATTGCCGGAATTCCGAGGCGTGTCTTCTCGCGCAGGTAGCGCTGCACGCCGTTGCGAAGAATTGCAGCCTGGCGCGGCGTGAACTTCACCTCCGCCCCCCACTCGGCCGAAAGCGTCTTGCGAGCCGTTTCTGTGGTAAACGTCCCGGTGGGATCGATGACCTCGACCTTCGCGTCCCAGCCGCCCGTGAGCTGATAGACCTTTTCCTCAAGCGTCATCCGCGGCAGCAGGTCGGCGACACGATCGGCGATAGGGAGTGCCGCGTCTTTGTAACGCGGTGTATCCGTCGAGGGGGCGGACTTTTCCTGTGCTCCCGCGCTCAGGGTTACAACAACCAGTCCAAACAACAGGCCCGTAAGCAGCATCACTGAGGCATTGCGCATGTGGAGAGTCATAGTATTTGCAGGTGTTCCTGGATCCTTTCCCGGTGTACGGCGACACATTCTAACTGACCTACGCACCTCATGTATGTGCGGTTCAATCTATCGCCAAAACATCGAAAGCTGAGACTCCTCTGTAACCCTTGAGGCACCAAAATCTCATTCGTTCCGGTTCGCATCCAATGATGGAGGAATGGAAAGCACCGTCTGTAGAATGAAATCATCGATTAAGGTGGCCTCGAACGAGGCTAGAAAGCATCCATGCGCCGTGTCGCGCTAATTTACAACCCTGCTTCAGGTCAACATTCAGGAGGTCGCGCATCCCAGGTTAGGAATGTGATCGCGGTTCTGCGCAAAGCTGGAATTGAAGCCGAAGCACTCGAAACACACGCGCCGGGCAGTGGGAAGTCCCTTGCGCTAGCCGCTGTACGACAGGGCTACGACGCGGTGCTGGCCTGCGGTGGCGACGGTACAGTGCACGAAGCGCTGCAGGCACTTGTCGGGACGAACGTCGCGCTCGGCGTCATTCCGCTCGGTACGGCAAATGCGCTCGCGCAAAACCTCGGGCTCGGGAGAGACCCCGTGAAGGCCGTGCGGGCGCTGCTCAAAGCCGAGCCAATTGAGTTCCCAGTCGGTCGCATCTTCTTCCAGGAAAACAATGGCGCGCAGGGTTGGCGATACTTTACCGTCGCGGCCGGAATCGGTGCAGATGCGCTGCTGATGTCGAGTATGGACCCGGCGATGAAGCGGCGCCTGGGGTATGCGCTCTACATGATTGAGGCATTCAAGATATGGGTTTCTCATCCGTTTCCGCTCTTCGACGCATCCTTTTCTATCAACGGCAATGCCGAGCCTCGTGTCGAACAGGTCTCGCAATTGCTCGCCATACGCATCCGGTCTTTCGGCGGAGCGTTGGGGGTGTTCGCTCCCGGCGCCACGCTGCACAAGAAAGATCTGAGCCTGGTCGCCTTCAAGACTCGCAGCCGCTTCCACTATTTTCGCTTCCTGTTGGCGACGATCGCAGGCCGCCAGACGTTTTCCCGGGCGATCGAACTCCTTGACGCCGACTTCGTCGAATGCCGGCCCACGAACGGTTCAAAGTCGAAGGTGTTTGTGGAAGCCGACGGCGAGGTGCTCGGCGTATTGCCGGCACGGATCGAAGTGGCGCGGGACAAACTGATGCTCCTTGTTCCTCCCGGCGCGCGGCCCTAGAAGATTTGCAGCTTCGGTCCCCCTCCTGCAATCATCGCTGCGTCGCTCTTTCATCCGGAGTCTCAGCATGAAACGATCTGCTCTCATTGTCTGCGTTGCCATCATCACTTCCGCCTCTTGTGCCATCGCACAAAAAGCCGCCTGGGAGCCTGCACCCGGTCACATCACGCTTCCGCTCTGGCCCAACGGTGCACCCGGCGCTCCGGCCAATGCTCCAGCTGAGGTCGACACCACCAAGACCACCGACAACCTCATCGCAGGCAAGCCGCTCGTTCGTCTGGGCAACGTCTCCAATCCGACCCTGACGCTTTATGCGCCAAAGGGCGGCGCAACGCGGCCTGCAGTCGTTGTTTTCCCCGGAGGTGGCTACCAGATCCTCGCCATCGATCTCGAAGGCACCGAAGTCTGCGACTGGCTCAACTCCATCAACGTGGCATGCGTGCTTGTGAAGTATCGCGTGCCCAACACCGGTCCATATCCCAAATCCACCGCAGCACTCCAGGATGCTCAGCGCGCTCTTGGCCTGGTGCGTCAACACGCTGCCGAGTGGCACATCGATCCCAATCGCGTCGGTGTTCTCGGTTTTTCCGCGGGGGCGCACCTGGCAGCCGCACTCAGTACCCACTTCGACAAACGCCTCTACGATGTCGCCGATGCCGCCGATCAGCTCAATTGCCGTCCTGACTTCGCCTTCATCATCTATCCCGGCTACCTCGCCAACGCGGCCGAACACATGGCGCCGAATGCCGACATCAACCCCACCGACAAGACGCCGCCCACTTTCATCGTGCAGGCCGAAAATGACCCTGTGCATGTCGAGAATGCAACAGCCTACTTTCTGCAGTTGAAGGCCGCCAAGGTTCCTGCCGAGCTGCACATTTACGCGGAAGGGGGACACGGATACGGCCTTCGCCGTACCGAGCTGCCCGTGACCACCTGGCCGGATACAGCGGAAACCTGGCTCCAGACAATCAAAGTCCTCCCGCATAAATCGGAGCGCGCACACGGATCGGCAGGGAACTAGAATCACTCCAATGCTCTTCTGCGTTCTCACCGTCTCCGATCGCTGTTCGCAGGGCCTGATGACCGATACCGCAGGTCCGGCCGTCGCGGAATTATTGCGCCAGAACTGGCCGGTAGCGCAATTTGAGAACGCGCTTCTGCCCGATGATGAAGAGAAAATCGCCGCTCAGCTCAAAGAATGGAGCGAACGGGGAGCCGCGCTGATCCTCACGGCGGGCGGTACAGGCATGAGTCCGCGCGATCGTACACCCGAAGCGACCCTCCGCGTCCTCGACCGCCTCGCTCCCGGACTGAGCGAAGCGATGCGATCCCGCGGCGCCGAGAGCAATCCCTATTCCTGGCTATCGCGCGGCATTGCCGGCCTGCGCGGGTCGACGTTGATCGTGAACCTGCCAGGCAGCAAACGCGGCGCTGAAGAGAGCCTTGTTTCCATCCTTGTGTTGCTGCGCCACGCGCTTGAGGTGGCCGGTGGAGGTCAAAGCCATCCCTAAGCTGACCCCCGTTTCGTCAGTGGAAACGTTTCCCTGATTGGAGCCAATCCGTCAACAAATTGCGCAATCTGCTGCGGTGGTCAAACAGGGTCAACTCCATAGATTCAGTGCCTTTCCGCTGATATTGACGTGCAAAATTCGTAGAAATCCACTCGTGTAACACAAGAAAATACTCTAAAATCGCATCATCGATGGGCGGCCCCAGGAAAAAACCGAACCGGCTTCGCGCTGCCAACGCGAGCATCCGCGATGTGGCCCAGCGCGCCGGTGTCTCCATTGCCACGGTCTCCCGCGCGGTAAACGGCATCTCTACGGTCGCGCCTGAGCTGGCAGAGCGCGTGTGGAGCGCGATCAAGGAAGTGGGCTACGTGCCCAACACCCAGGCCCGCGCGCTCGTATCGGGCCGCAGCCGCCTTCTCGGCCTCGTCGTCTCCGAGATCACCAACCCTTTTTTCCCCGAATTGGTGCAGGAGTTCGAAAACCTCGCCGTCGAGCAAGGCTACGAGGTCTTTATCGGCACTACAAGCTACGAAACTGCCCGCACCGAGGCGCTCATCCGGCGCATGCTGCAGCGCAGCGTCGACGGTGTCGCCATCATGACCTTCGGCATCGAGGAGGAGCTGGTCCAGAGGCTCGTCGAGCGTGCGTTTCCAGTCGTGTTTGTCGATGCCGGGCCCGATCTGCCGAATATTCGTGTTCTCAAGGTCAACTACGGAGAGGGGATTCGCGAAGCCGTACAGCATCTCGCTGCGCTCGGGCATCGCCAGATCGCCTTCGTCAGTGGTCCTCTACGGATGCGCTCCGCAGTGGCACGGCGCGACGCTTTTCTCTCCGCCATGGCCGAGCTTGGACTTCAAGTTCCGCCCGAGCACCAGGTCGAAGGCACTCACACCATGGAAGGCGGTATCCGGGCCAGCGAAGCTCTGCTGGCGCTCGGTGAGCTTCCTACGGGCATCGTCTGCTCCAACGACATGACCGCCATTGGCGTGCTGCACGGTCTATATCGTTCAAACTGCGCGGTGCCGCAAGACGTCTCCGTTGTGGGGTTCGACGATATTCATCTTGCGCAGTTTATGTTGCCGCCGCTCACCACGGTGCAGATGTCGTGCAAGCATCTTGCCGCGGCCGCCGTGCAGGCTCTCCGCGCCGGCATCGAGCCGGATCATCCCCAGGCGCAGCAACGGGATTGGCATATTTCCACGCAACTCGTGGTGCGCCAATCCACCGCCTTTCCCCGGGGCAGCCTTCCGGCCCTGGCGAAGTCAAAGCCTGCCGCACGCCGCGGCGCCGCAAAATAGAAACGCCTGCCCGCTCCCTGCGGGATGAAGTCATCTTCCACACCATTTTCATCGCCTCGAAGCGCCGGCGTGTTTGTTGTAACCCCACCGCAGTCGATGTTGTCTAATGGATGCGGCGATCAGTTTTCCCCCGCTCGAGGTCATTCATGTTGATACGCAAGCCCTCCGACATTTCCGCATCGGAGATTACTTCCCCGGAGAGTTATTCGCAGTTCCTCAGCCGCCGCCGTTTTCTGCGCAATGCCATCGCCGGCGGTGCAGCCGCAGGAGCGGCCATTGCCGGCGCCGATCGGCTGGCGGATGTCTTCTCGCCCAGCACCCATGCGCTCGCCGACGAAACAAAATTGCAGACCGTCAAGAGTCCGCTGACCACGACAGGCGAGCAGCTCACCAGCCTTCAGGACATCACGCACTACAACAACTACTACGAGTTTGGTGTTCAGAAAGACCAGCCCGCCGAAAATGCCGGAAGTCTGCCTACTCGTCCCTGGACCGTGAAAGTGGACGGAAAGGTGAAACAGCCAAAAACCTTCGACATCGAGGCCCTGTTGAAACTGCGTCCCCTCGAGGACCGCGTCTATCGCCATCGCTGCGTCGAAGCGTGGAGCATGGTGATTCCCTGGGTCGGCTACTCCCTCTCCGAGTTCATCAAGCAATGCGATCCTCTTCCCAGCGCGAAGTTTGTCCAGTTTCTCTCCTACTACGACAAACACGTAGAGAAGTGGACGTCTGAATCGAATATCGACTGGCCTTACACCGAGGGCCTGCGCATGGACGAAGCCATGCACCCGCTCACCCTGCTCACCTTCGGTCTCTATGGCCAGGTGCTGCCGAATCAGGATGGAGCGCCGATCCGCATCGTAGTGCCGTGGAAGTACGGTTTCAAATCAGCGAAGTCGATTGTCACGGTGCGCTTTCTCGACAAGATGCCGCCGACTACCTGGAATCAGCAGGCGTCGAACGAATACGGCTTCTACTCCAACGTCAACCCCAACCACGATCATCCGCGCTGGAGCCAGAAGACCGAGCGCCGTATCGGCTTGCCGTTCTACGCGCAGCGCCGCACTACTCTGATGTTCAACGGATATGGCGAGCAGGTCGCGTCACTCTATAACGGCATGGATCTGAACAGGAACTTTTAGCAGCGTTAGCGGGTTAGCCGTGGACGCGAATCGCCGCTAACTCGCTAACTTGCTGTTTCCGCGCAGCGGAAGCTGACTTGCTAAATCACAAACCTTGCGTCCCGTTTGATCACGTAGAGGTGCCCATCCAAGCCGCGCTGTATGTCGCTTGGGTGGGAGACCAGTTCAACGAGCCCACCAACTAGAAAACCATGAAACGATCGACTCTCATCACGCTCAAGACGCTCACGTGGATCGCGTGCCTCTCGCCCTTTGCGCTGCTTGTCTACGAGGCTGTTACCAACACCCTCGGTCCTGATCCCACATCAACCATCGCGCTGACCACAGGCTACAACGCCCTGCTGATGCTGATCCTGTCGCTGGCCGTCACGCCGCTGCGCTTGCTGTCGCCGCGCCTCTCGTGGCTCATCAAGTTCCGGCGCCTGCTTGGACTCTTCGCGTTTTTCTACGCATCGATTCACCTGGCCACCTACATTGCCCTCTACCTGAATTTCGACATCAGCGTCTTCAAGACCGACATCACCAAGCGCCGCTTCATCATCGCCGGCTTCCTCGCATATTCGCTGCTCGTGCCCCTCGCGGCCACCTCAACCACTTGGGCCATTCGCAAACTCGGCGGCAAGCGCTGGAACCGCCTGCACAAGCTGGTCTACTTCGCCGCGATCTGCGGAATCATTCACTATTGGTGGCAGGTCAAGCCCGGAGTGCTCAGCCCGATGAACCTCACCATCACGCTCTTCGTGCTGTTGCTCGGGCGGCCCGTGCTTGCATTCATCCAGAAGCGCAGGACCCAGCGCGCAGTCTCGGTGTAAAGAATTCAGCGGTTGGCAAATTCACTGAATGATCTCGGGCAGGCCTTCAAAGTTGAGAACCGTTTGAGCCACGGGGCTCCAGTTTTTTCGATGCAGCGGCGTCGGCCCCAGCCTCTCCAGCGCAGTCATGTGCTCGCGCGAACAGTACCCCTTATGCTTCGCCAGCCCGTATCCCGGATAGAGCGCGTCCAGATCGACAAGCAGCCGGTCGCGATACACCTTCGCCAGCACGCTTGCGGCGGCGATCGAGTAGCTGGTTCCGTCGCCATGGATCACGGACTGCTGCGGGCATGCCCAGTCAATCGTGTCGCAGCCATCAATCAGCAGATAATCCGGCGAAATCGCAAGCTGTTCCACGGCGATGCGCATCGCCAGCAGCGAAGCCCTGCGAATGTTGATGCGATCGATCGTCTCCACATCCACGGCCGCGATGGCAAATGCCAGCGCCTTGGTGCGAACGACAACGTCAAGCTCGTTGCGTTTGTTTTCGCAAAGCTGCTTGGAATCGTTCAGGCCCGTCAGCCGGCAGCCCAGCGGCAGAATCACAGCGGCGGCCACCACCGGTCCGAACATCGGCCCGCGCCCTACCTCATCGCAACCGGCGATTCGCAGAAAGCCGCATTGTGCCGCAGCCTTCTCCAGTTTCCAGCCGCACGTCGCCATGTCCCCAGTATAAGAACGAACAGTGACCGCCAAGGATCAAACCCCTGCGGAAAACCCGGCCCGTATTCCAAAGGTAAATCGGTCGGCAGACTCACAGAGCGCATCCAACCCGGCAGGAGGAGCAATGACCGAAAAGCTGAAGTCCACGCACACTCAACCCGGTGGATTGGAAGAGAAGAATCCGCCGGTCGATGATGGCATGGTCAATGATTCATTCGGAACCGTGAACATCGCTGACTCGACGGGCCTGGATGAGACCAAAGAGACCGGCGACGCCAAGCGCCTGAACAAACAGACGCACGAAGACTGACGGATAGCTCCTTCGATCGCCCCAAAGGGCGGACCCTCAAGTCTCGGAATGCAAACGAAAACCCCGGCCGAAGCCGGGGTTTATCTTGCTTCGAAAAGCAGATCGTTACGCCTTGACAGCGGTGCGTTCCACTTCCTTCAGACGGGCGGCCTTGCCGCGCAGTCCGCGAATGTAGAACAGCTTTGAACGGCGAACCTTGTAGCTGCGAACCTTTTCCACCTTGTCGACAACCTTGGAGTTGAACGGGAAGATGCGCTCCACGCCCTGTCCAAAGCTCATCTTGCGGACGGTAAAGGTGCCCTGCGGTCCCTTGTTGATGGCAATCACGAGGCCTTCAAAGGCCTGCAAACGTTCCTTATCGCCTTCTTTAATCTTGACTTGCACGCGAACCTGGTCGCCGGGCACGAATGTGGGGAGATCGGTGCGCTTCAGCTTGTCGGCCAGGCGCTGCATTACTGGATGGATAGACATAGCTTCTTCCTGCTGATGGACTCAGAACCTTGATTTTAACAGAGAAGCAGCCCAAAAGCCTAATCCGACTGCTGTATATTGCCCGATATGAACGAGAAACGTGAACTGGTTCGCCACACCATCGCCGTCCTCGCCTATCGGGCTGCCCGTGCCCTCGACGGGGCGCCGGACAATTTCGCCATCTTCGACGGCTGCGGCCGCCAGCCGATCAAAATCCTCGCCCACATGGGCGACCTGTTCGACTGGGCGCTCAGCTCGGTGCAGGGAAGTGAGCGCTGGCACAATTCCACACCCCTCCCTCTGGCGGAAGAGAAGGCCCGTTTCTTCGCCGCGTTGAAAGCATTCGACGACTATCTGGCGTCGGACCAACCGCTCCACGCTGCCGCGGAACCGCTCTTTCAGGGTCCGATCGCCGATGCGTTCACGCATGTGGGCCAACTCGCGATGATGCGCCGCTTAGCCGGCTCGCCAACGTGCGGCGAAAACTTCTTCGTGGCCAAAATCGCTGCTGGTCAGGTCCGCGCAGTCCAACCGGCCGCTGTACAGCCGTTCCGCTGAAGTCTTCCATGTTCAATCCGTTTATCGAATGAAGGGAAAATACGCCGGCGTCGTCGCTTTGTACCGAGCGAATTCCTCACCGAACCGTGCCGCCAGCAGTTTCTCTTCGGCGTGCACGCGTATCTCGGTTCCAATCACGAAGCAGACCACGCCCGCAATCAGCAGTGGCCACCATGTCTTCGAAAATCCAGTCGCCAGCAGCATGCCGAACATTGACGCGTAGATTGGATTCCTCAGCCACCGGTATGGTCCGGTCGTGATCAGCTTGTGATCCTCGCTGAGAGCGGCCTCAAACCGCCACTGCTTGTCGAGGTGACGAGCCGCCATCCACACCAGCACCACCGAAGGCGGCCCTAGGATCATCGAAGCGATCAACGACGGAGCAGACTTTTCAAATCCCACTGGCCGCACAAAAGCCCAGATGCACGCATATCCCAACATCACAAGCAGGATTCCCCATCGCGATGCCGGCGCGCTCACGTTCTTCTTCGCCCCCTGAGCGCGGTTTCGTGGTCGCACAAATGCCAGCGACCACGCAATCCAGCAAACGCCAAGCTCCACCCACGCGGCAATTTGTAATGTGTTCATGAATCTCACTCTCCGTGGTTGCGAATGGCATCCAGTATCCGGCGGTCCTCTTCACTCAGCACCGCCCCCTCCAGCAGGTCCGGCCGGTTCTTGAGCGTCTTGCGCAACTGCTGCTCGCGCCGCCAGCGCCGAATCTGCAGATGATCTCCGTTCATCAGCACTTCGGGCACGCGCATTTCTGCAAACTCCGCCGGCCGCGTGTAGTGCGGATAATCGAGCAGCCCCCCTGCTCCATGCTGCGAACGCGGCACGCCCTCTTCGTCGCGTACTGATCTCCGCATCGGCTACACCAAAGCTTTCAAACTCGCCCGACGCCTCGTTGCCCAGCACACCGGGCACCAGCCGCATCACGGTGTCCACAACCACGGCAGCCGCCAGTTCGCCGCCGCTCAATACGTAATCGCCGATCGAAAGCTCCATGTCGCAATAAAGTTCGTTGATGCGCTCGTCCACACCTTCGTAGCGTCCGCAGATCAGCACCACGCGTTCCACCTTCGCCAGACTCGCGCGCCACTGCCTGCGTAAACGGCCTCCCCTGCGCCGACAACAAAATCACCCGCGTGACAACCTCCACCGTGTCATCCTGAGCGGAGCGGTCTTGGAGCCCCGCAAACGCTTGCGGTTGCGGGGTAGGCGAGCGAAGGATCTGCTTCTGTTTTTCCTCCCACGCCGTCCTCGCCTTAATCCCCAGTGCCCCCAGCGCCTCCGCCAGCGGCTCCGGCCTTCAGCACCATCCCCTCGCCACCGCCAAACGGCCGATCATCCACGGTGCGATGCCGATCGTGCGTAAACGCGCGCAAATCGTGCACGCCGATCCCCACCAGTCCCTCGGCCTGCGCCCGCCGTACGATGCCATGCTCGAAGATGCCGGCAAAGAACCCGGGAAATATCGTGATGATCTCAAACCGCATAGTCGTTACTCACGATCATAGAGCCGGATTATGGCATGGGAAGTGGCCGGACGAGATCTGGATACCCCGCATGTCAATCAACGTGGGCCATGAGACGACGCAAGATGCTCGAGACTAGCGGTGGCGATAAGCCGGTAATGAACCTTGCGTCGAGAACGGATCATCGAGACAGTAACCGTGTCACAGAACACTAAATCGAGGGTGTCGAGGTTTACCGGTTCATCTTTCATCACCAAAATCTCGCTGAAAGTATGCTTCCTTCCCATCGCCGGGGCCAGCAGGCCTTTGGCTGTCCGCAGCAAGCTCTCACTCACCGATACCACGGCCACAATGGACGGATTCTTGAGCTTGCGAATCCGATCCACGTGTTCGGCTGCCTGAGAATAGACCAGGCCGATCGTCGGCCGACTTTGCGGAACCAGCTTCTTCAGGTCGTCTAAAAGGTGATTCGCGGCCAACACCTGGGCGCCGATTGCCAGGCTTGGGTCGCTCGCAAAATCTTCGGGAGAGCAGCTCTCGACCTGCAAACCAAGGCTGTCGACAACTTCTTGCCGAATAATCTCACGCAGACCAGGCTCCCGCTCCACAACAAGAAAGTGGTCAGGGGGCTGAGCCATCAGGCGCTCGAGTACTTTCTGTCTCAGCGCCTGCAGGGAGTAGCCCATCTCCCTGGCGCGCTCGATGCTCTCGTTGATCAATTCGTCGAGGGTGTGGGGCTTCACCAGGGGTGCGCCGGCATTCGCTCCAACGACCAGCTGCGTACCGCGCCGACGAGTGACCCAGCCCCGGCTCACGAGTTGCTGATATGCCTCGCTCACCGTGTTGTGGTGCACCTTGCTTTGCCTCGCCAGCGCACGCACGCTGGGCAGTGCCTCGCCCGCGCGAAGTTGGCCCGTTGTAATCAGGAACACAATTTGCTCGGCGAGCTGTTGCCGAAGCGGGACATCACTGTTCTTGCTCAGTGCGATTTGCATTGGTTCTCTCCACTCACGCCAATACGCGGCAAGTGTGACAGTGACCGAAACCATCACATGCCTGCTGGTTCACACAGCACCTTCTGCCTATTCTCAGGCAAGCAGAAGGTTCGCGATCCAGGGAGGCAAGATGATTCCCGTTCTCATGATTGTCGCTGCAACATTTGCGTTGTTCATCGTGCCCCCGCGTGTACTCGACCGGCTGCTGCTGTGCTCTAATATTGGCCAACTTCCATGAATGAATATGAACCGTTGCTAAAACGCTGGCATTCTGCCGGCGTACTCGATGCGGAGGCCGCAACACGCATCCGCGCCTGGGAATCCGCACAGGCAGCCACCGTCAGTCCCGCTGCACCCGAGGCTCAAAAAGAAGCGCAAGCCGAAGGAATGGCTTGGCAGGGCAGAGTGGCGCTAATCCTCGGCGGAATTCTCCTTGCCAGCGGCGTAGCCCTCTTCGTCTCCGCGCACTGGGACCAGCTCGGCAGGGGCATGCGCTACCTGCTGGTAATGGCCATGGTCTCTGTCTTCCACCTTGGCGGCGCCATTGCTCGCGAGAAATACAAGGCCCTCTCCACGACGCTGCATGCGGTCGGAACCATCTCCACCGGTGCGGCCATAGCTCTCGTCGGACAGATCTTCAACATCCAGGAACACTGGCCCGCGGCCGTTCTCATGTGGGCCATCGCTGCGCTCCTCGGGTGGATACTGTTGCGCGACCAGGCCCAGCAGACGCTTACGCTGCTTCTGTTTCCCACATGGCTCATGTGTGAGTGGAGCAATGCTGCAGACAACCACATTGGCCAGGAAACGTACATCGGCCGCATGCTTTGTGTGTGGGCCGTTCTCTATCTCACATTGTTTATCGGGACAGAACGGCGCGTCGTGCGCGGCATTCTCTTCACCGTCTCCGCCATCGCCGCCGTTACCAGCATCTTCTTCCTGCTCGAAGGCTGGCATTCCTGGTATGGAATGCAATCTTACCCACCCTTCCACACCCGCTTCTGGGGATGGGTCGACATCGCCGTCATTCCACTTCTCTTTTCACTGTTCCGTTTACGGAAGAGCACGGGGTCCCCGACGACAGGTCTTAGTCGTTGGGGTGTGAGCTTGATCCCTGTGCTCGCCGCCATCGCCTTCGTTATTGCGCTGCCGTGGTGCAACCGATTGTTGGTCCAGCATTTCGACAATGGAAATACCCATTCGTCCTGGACCCGCTCTGAACCGAACCTCGCCGCCCACGCGCTTGTCGCAGCTTTTTGCATCTTCCTCATCTGGTGGGGAGTGCGAGAGGCGAGTCGCGGCCTCGTAAACCTCGGCACCGTCTTCTTCGGCGCTACGGTCACATGGTTTTACTTCAGCGACCTCTTCGACAAGATGGGCCGCTCGCTCGGTCTCATCGGCCTCGGCGTACTATTTCTCGCCGGTGGTTGGCTGCTTGAGAAAACCCGCCGCGGCCTGCTTGCACACATGTCGCAACCGCCCGCTTCCCCCGAGGAGGCGCGATGAATTTCTCCAAGGCTTCGATCGCCCTTCTCATCCTGCAATTGATGATTGTCTCAACAGTTGCAGCCAAGTATTTTTACGAACGCGTCACCTGCCCCCGCGTGTGGACCCGCACCGCCGCATACGATCCTCAACTCGTAATGCGCGGCCGCTACCTCAGCCTTCAACTCTCCGTCGATGGATGCGGCAGCACGCTACCCTCAGCAAAAAACGCTGAATTCCCGCGCAACATCAACGGCGTTCCCGGCGGAGACACATTCTCGATCCGCTCCGCGAATACTGTCTGGTTCCAGGCGAAACTAGCCGTCAGGGATCACAAGCTCATCGCCATTCGCGTCCCCGAGTCCGACACATCCACGCCGACCCAGACTGTCGCAGCCTGGCCCGGCGCACCCTGCGATCAGTTGAATCTCTCCAGCCCTGTCGATTTCTACATCCCCGACAGCGCGACCGATCCCACACGACTCAAACCGGGCCAGCAACTCTGGATCGAAGTGACTCTGCCACCCAAAGGCCCGCCACGCCCGTTGCAACTAGCACTCAAAGACAACGGCGCGTGGAAGCCGCTGGCATTTCAATAGGCTTCGGGAGTTTTTTGAAACTGCGAGGGGGCCTTGTCTTTTCGGAGAATTCAGAATAGTTAGTTCGAGTCTTATTCTGCTCGTGCTCAACTCCTGGGGGCTCGTCCTCGACTTCGTCATAAGTGCGCGTCGCTCACCTCAGGCACGAGGATCATCCTTCGGTCTCGATGTGAGACTCAGCGTTGTAAATTGGCTGGGCCACTCGAGAACCAGCTTCGGCTTTACTAGAAACGGCGCAACCCGCACGAGAACAACCCCAGACAAATACCCAAGCGGCACCCACAGCACGAGAAACAGCGTCGGGATTCCAAAAAGAAAAGAAGGAGGAAATATCCTGCTCGCTTCCCATGCCAGCGCATAGCCAAGGAGGACACTCAGACCTACGAGCGATCGCGAATAAAGAAGAGATACCTTGAGCGCCACCCCGCAATGACAGCACGCGAAATCAAGAAGGAAAACGAGACGAGACACTTCAAGCGCTTTGGAACAAGCTGGGCATGGCACAGTACGGCGAAAGTTCATGGTGCTCGCTCCCTCAACATCCTTGCCGGCCGGGGGATGCCTCTTCACTGAGCTGGATCAACGATTGAGCTCTACGAGCCCCTCAGGCAACGCCATCTCCACGCGCTTCGCATCCACATCCACCCGCCGCAGATAGTCCTTCGCAAAGGGAATGAGAATCTCATCGGAAGAAGACTTCACCCGCACAACCAGAATCGCCACCGGCCCTGCGCTCCGATCCACATCTTCGATCTCGCCCACGGTCACCGGTTCGGCTGCAGCTACATCCACCAAAACGCACCCAATCAGGTCCCCGATGTACACTTCGTCAGCTGAAAGCGCTGCTCGCTCTTCCCGCGGAACGGCCACGACCAACCCCGCCAGCGCTTCCGCCGCCGAAATCGAATCTACGCCCGCGAAGTGCAGCACCACGCCGCCCTTGTGCAGCCAGTGATGCCGCAACTCCACCTCGCGAGGATTCGCATCCGCAGCAACGCCGTGCGCAGACGCATCGCCGCTGAGCAGCCACAACCGTCGCCGCTGGGCAAATTTTTCAGGAAAATCGGTGAGAACTTCGGCGAAGACCTCGCCCTTGCGGCCCTGTGTGCGCTTAACCCGCGCCAGCCACACCCATCCCGCAGGCGCGATCATTTGCGTCCTGAGCGATGCCCGGCCCGAAAGGGTTTGGTCATCCTACTCTTCGTCGTCCTCTTCCAGGATGTCGAGCGTGTAGCGATGGTGCAGCTTCATGCTGACGGCTCCCAGAATGGTCCGTACTGAACGGGCTGTGCGCCCCTGCTTCCCAATCACCTTGCCGACGTCGCCCGGCGCCACGCGCAGCTTGAGAACGGTGTTTTCGTCCCGCTGTACGGACAACACTTCGACTGCTTCCGGTTCGTCTACCAAAGCCCGCGCGATTTCGCGGACCAGCTCATCTACTGCCACCATGTCAACTTGGGTCATGAACTTGCCTCTGACCGTAAACATCCAAGGAGAAGCGACTTGGATCGGTGCGCAGATAGTATCAGCACACCCCTCGTCAAGTCAGTAACGTGTATGCGGGAAGTAGGTAACCTTGTGTGCGCGATCTTGAAAAATCTCGCACACAATTCACATTGAGTGAAAAGGGATTACGCGACCGCGGGCTCTGCTGCCTTGGCTGGGTTCTTTTCGACCAGCTTGGCCACGATGGGCGTCAGTTGCGCGCCCACCCCGCGCCAGTAGGCGATGCGGTCATGCTTCAGGTCGACTGAAGCTGGGCTGGTGCGTGGATTGTAGGTGCCGACAACCTCGATCGACCGGCCATTGCGGGCACGATCCTTCTCGATCACGACGACACGATAATAGGGCTGCTTGGGGGCGCCAACACGCGCCAAACGAATCATCACCACGGCGTTACAAGTCCTTTCAATTCCGGTGCTCTGTTGCGGTCTTTTGGGAGTCTCCCGGCCCCGGCTGAATCGCCCGGCCAGTTACCACCCGGAATTCCCGCTGGGGTCGACCGGGGTTCCCTCGGACCGCACTCCGTCCGCGGGGTGAAAGACACAACACCTAAGTATCGCCGATAGTTGCCGTTTCAGGCAAGCTGTTCCATTCCGGTGCACAGATCCGCATGGTGCCAAAGTTGCACACGATTTTTAGGGAACTCTCTGTCTAAAGTCGTTCATTCGAGGCATACTTATTGCGAACTTCACAGCCATCTTTTAACAGGAGCCAAAAAGGCATGTGGCCATTTTCCACGAAAGAGCCCCTCAGCCCTGACAAATTGCCCGTCCCCGACGCATGGACGCAGCGCAAAGGGCAGGATCCCATCGGAAAACCGATGCTTGTCCGCGTGCACACCGGCTACAGCAAGTTCAAAGGCGTCACCGGATATGGACACTACGTCGCCATCGCAGTGCCCATGATCGACACCACCCGCGACGGCTTTCCCAATCCCGGCGAAACCGAAACTCTCAAGCGGATCGAAAGCGACATCTGCGAAGTCTTCCAGCCCAACCGGGAATCGATCTTCGTCGCTACCACCACCATTCCCGGCATCCGCGAATACATTCTCTACACCCGCAATCCCGATGGCGTTCAACGGAAATTCGACAACGACCTGCTCGCCCGCGTCTTCAGCCATAGGGTCCACATCAAGATCGAGCCCGACAAAAACTGGGCCCGGTACAGCAAGCTTCTATAGCCAGTCGCATACTCATACCATGGGGCTGAAACAACAATGGGCCTGAATCAGGCGAGCAGACCCACCCTGCTGTCGCGTCTGAGCACGCCGCTCGTCGTCGGGCTTGGCTGCGCCGTCGTCTTCCTGGTCTTGTTTGCGATGCTGGCAGAGGAGATGCTCGAAGGCGATACACGCCAATTCGACGACACCGTTCGCCTGTTAGTACACGCCCACTCATCCACCGAACTCACCGCCGTTATGCGATTCCTGTCCGTGATCGGCTCTCCGCTGGTCGTTACCCTCACCGCAATCGCAACTTCCATTGCACTATGGATCGTCGGCCACCCCCGACGTGCGATTTTGATCGCAGTCACAACCGGGGGAGGAAGCCTCCTGATGTGGGTTTTGAAAATTGGCTTCCGTCGTTCCCGCCCTGTGCCCTTCTTTGATACCCGGCTTCCGGCGTCCTACAGCTTTCCCAGCGGACACGCGATGCTTTCATTCTGCCTCTGTCTTACTGCCGCGGCTCTGTTTTCGGTAAATCAGCGGAGCCGATTAGCGCGTGTGGCAATCTGGGTCTTCTGGGTGGGTCTTTCTGGAGCAATAGGTTATTCGCGGATCTATCTGGGCGTTCATTACCCAAGCGACGTACTCGCCGGGTATCTCGGTGCGCTTGTCTGGTCACTCGCAGTGGGAAGCGCATACCAGAAGTGGCGCAAGGCTCCTCCCGGTGGCGCAAGATCTGCCCCGAACAAGTAACCCCACCTGAGAGGCCGCTACTCACGAGAGCCGGGAGCCCGTTCAGGATATGCCTAATTCGCAGTCCCCTTCGTGGACGAAAGCGCCTCGATTTGTTGTTTCGCCCAGGTGTCCTCCGGATGCAACTCAACCACCTTCCGGTAATCTGCGAGAGCCTTTTCCGATTCTCCGTTAGCCTGATGCGACATCGCCAGAACATGAAACGCCCAGACCGACTGCGGGTTGTTGGCGGAGAAATTCATCTCCATGACAGCCACGGCCTCCTTGGTCTTGTGTCTGGCTAGCAAAGACTCCGCCAGCTGATTCAACGGTGTCTCGCTGAAATCGTAGGCGCCGGTTCCGTAATACTGACCCCGCAGATCGTGATAGAGCTTCACACCCGCATCCGTTCCTTGCGTGTCAATGGCATCTGAAAGCACAGCGTTCAGAGTCCGCGGCTGCGTAATCCCATGATGACAAGTGACGCACTCGACGTGCGCGGGCGCTGTCGTTTCAATCTTGCTCACGTAGTCATGGTTGATCGTCGCCACCATCTGCAGCATCACGCGCGCCGTCTTTTTGTTCTGCTTGTCATCCGAGGCAAAATCGATCGTCTTGTCTGTCTTTTCCATGTGACAGTAAGGACAACGCACATTGAGAGCGAAGGCAAACTTCCGCATTGTCGATTGGAGATCAGCTTTGGTGGTGTCCTTGGGCAGTACCTGCAAATTCGTAAACTTGTCTGGAATTTGCGCGCTGGCAGGAACAGCAAACAACAGAAATACTGCGAGACCGAGCCGGCTCAAGTGCATGACCGCATCTCCCTCAAGCGGAGTTTCCCATTTGGTCCGCAAGGATTGAGCAAGTCTATATCGCTCTCCTCAATGGACGTCGAAAATTCCGGCTCTGCGTGCGGAATGGCTGAGGCGCAAGTTTCCGTGGATGAAACTTCTCGGCCTGTCCCTCACCTGCCCTTGGGAAACAAAAACTTCAGCATCGGCCTGACACGCTCCGCCCAACTCGCCTCGTCGTGGGTTCCCCCATCCACCTTCTCAAAGTGCATCGATTCACCTGGACGCCAGCCATTCGCCTTCAGCCTTCGTGCCAGCTGCTCCACGTCGCGCAGTGTACGCTGTCCCTCACGATCACCCACATCAAGCCACACCCGCGGTCGCTCCCACATTTGCGGTGCGTGTTCGTTCAGGTAGCCGAGGATGCTCTTGTGATTCCACCACACGCTCGGCGACAGGATTGCCAGCTTGCCGAATACGTGCGGATATCGCAGCCCTAGATACAGCGTCACCAATCCGCCCAGCGACGATCCGCCCATCCCGGTGTTTTCGCGATCGCGCCGCACGCGGTATTGGCTCGCGATCCACGGCATCAACTCCCGCGTCAGCAGATCGCCATATTTGTCGGCCTCGCCGCCGCCCATCTGCCAGTTGTACTCATGTGTATACTCAGCCAGCCTGCGATCGCCTGTGTTGTAGACTCCCACGATCACCAGCGGTTCAATCTCGCCCGCCTCGATCGCCTCATCGGCATGTTCGCGAACCATCCATGTGCGCCCTTTTACAAACGATGTGCGCCCATCGAAAAGGTTCTGGCCGTCGTGCAGGTAGAGCACCGGATAGGTGCGTTCCGGCTCCTCTTCATACCCTGGCGGCAGATAAACAATCACATCGCGATTGTCTGGCAGATAATTGCTTCTAAAGTCTTTATGGAGTCGCAAACGCGGATGCATCGGCGCAGCCTCTGGGTCTGCCAGCAAGCCCTCGTTCAAGTCTCCATTTGTCGGATGCTCAAGGTTCAATCTGTCGTGAATCCTCTTGGCCAGCACTGAAGTGTCCTCGCGGATCTTCGGTCCCCGGCTCCTAATCCCTCAATCCCTTGGTCCCTGCTTTTCCCTGTTACAGTAACAGGAAACCTGCGCTTCTCAAATCGACCGTTTCAGGAGCAAAGCCCTCAATGAACCGCGAGTACCACAAGTGGTATTCCAACCGGCTCGGCCGCGACATGGAAATGCTTGTCTTCGGCCACGCCGGATTGCCCGTCATGGTCTTTCCCACCTCGGGAGGCCGCTTCTTCGAGTTCGAAGATCGCGACATGATCGGCGGCGTCGCAAGACGCGTCGAGCAGGGAGACCTGCAATTCTTCTGCGTTGACTCGATCGACATGGAGAGCTGGTACAACCGCGACGTTCCCCCGCGCTGGCGCATCGCCCGCCACGTGCAATACGAGGACTACCTCATTCACGAAGTCGTGCCGCTGATCCGCAAGAAGAATTGGGATGCCCACCTTGTTTCCCTCGGCTGCAGCTTCGGCGGCTACCACGCCACCAACATTGCCCTGCGCCACCCCGACATCTTTACCGGCCTGCTCACCATGTCCGGCGCTTTCGATCTCTCCAACTTCCTTGGCGGCTACTATGACCAGGATTGCTACTTCAACCAGCCCACGCAATATCTCCCCAATCTCGCTGATCCATGGTTCTTTGACCACTACCGCCGCAACACGTACATTCTCGCCACCGGGTGGGACGACCAGTGCCTCGGCCAGAACCAGAACCTCGACCGCATTATGAGTTCCAAGGGAATTCCCCACAAGCTCTATACGTGGGATACTTATAACTCCCATGATTGGCCAACTTGGCGCCGCATGGTTCAGGAATATCTTTAAGGCAGTTCGCAGTCCGGCGTTTCGAGTTCACGACGCAGGACCGAAGAGTCGAAAGGCATAGTAGCCGTATCCAAATCGTCAATTGCCCACTCGCTCCGTGGAACGTACAACTGTACTCGGATGGTCGAGTTCTATTCCTCTTCTGTCGCCACGGCTTAACTGTGAACTCAGAACTTTAGAACTGCGAACTCCCAAGGACTCTTCCCCAATGACCGAACTCAATCCATACGCGAAGTATCTTGACGGCCGCCCTCTTGAAGCCATCCTCTCTTCTACCTCACACGAGATCGCCAACAAGCTCCAGATGATCGGCGCTGACAAATCCGCCGAATCTCCCGCACCCGGCAAGTGGTCTCCTGCGGAAATCGTATGCCACCTCGCCGATTGCGAAATCGCCTTCGCCTTTCGTCTCCGCCAGACCCTCGCAGAAGACCACCACATCCTTCAGCCCTTTGACCAGGACAAGTGGGCCGCTCCCTATAAGGGCATTGCCGCCAAAGACGCTCTGGCAGCTTTCACCGCCCTGCGCACCTGGAATCTGAAGCTCATCGCGACTGCTCTGCCCGGCTCCGCCTCCAAGCCTGTCACACATCCCGAGCGCGGCGCCATGACTTTCCAGACCATCGTCGAAACCATGGCCGGCCACGATCTCAACCATCTCGCCCAGCTCAAGCGCATCGCCTCAGCTTAGCGTTTGCGCGCAATGTCGCACAGCATGTCAGAGTGGATGTTCAAGCCCAGATTGGTTTCAACCAAGATTGGTCATGTTGTAGAAGTGCTCGCTGGCCACAAGCCACACGATCTCGCAGATGGCCCGTTCGGAATAATTTCTGCTCAGACGCTCGAAGGTCTCCGGTGCTGCGTTCTTGTTCCGCGTCAACTCAGTCACATAATCCAGGGCCGCGCGCTCCGCTTCGCTAAAGAGCCGACTCTTCCAGTAATGGGATAAGGCTAATCTCATCAAACTGCTTTTAGATCTTTAAATTAGAAGAAGAAAGTCATCCATCGCTTGACTTAGTACTGACGCGTCTAGGGATCCCTGAGAACCAACCGAACGCAATCGATCCCCATCTTTTTTGACGCTTCAAATGCCACCTGGATTCCCGAAATCCACCCACTCTGCTTTTCCGTGCAAGAATCTTCAGCCCGTCCGTTCCAAGAGAGATTGCGCATCCTCGGGAACCTTTAACGGCTGCCCGGGGTCCAACGCAATAGCGTTTCGAGTTTCGATTTGTGCCCGTCGTACCCGCACTGCGCGATTGCGCAGCGGAGGAGGATCGATGCGTCTCTGGGTCACCGCACTTTGCCTTGCCAACTTCAGTGTGATTCTCACCGCCCAATCCAACCCGGGCACGCCCGCAAAACCTAAACCCCCCGTGCCGCAGGCACACTCAGCTTCAGTGCAGGTGGCGCCGAAGGCGCGGCTGGCCCCACCGCAGGTGGCCCAGGTGGTCAAGGACCTCCCAGTCCGCAAGGTCGTTCTATACAAGAACGGCGTCGGCTACTTCGAACACGCCGGGTCCATCAGCGGCAATCAGCGCGTGGCCATCGACTTCACCTCGCCCCAGCTCAACGACGTCTTGCAGTCCCTCACCGTGCTCGACGAGGGTGGCGGCCGCATCGCCGGCGTCAACTACAACTCGACGACCCCGCTCGCCGAGCAACTCAAGACGCTTTCTCTGGGAATGAATGAAGACCCTACATCGACCGACCTCTTCGGCGCACTGCGCGGCCAGCGCGTCGAAGTCACCGGCGGGCCCGGTGGGCCCATCTCCGGCCGCCTCATGTCCATCGAAGCGCGCACTGAGAAGATTGGCTCCGATGAGAATGCGTCCTCCGTCAACAAGTTCTTCCTGACGGTCATCGCCGGCTCGGGCGCCGTCCGCGTCATCGAGCTGACTCCGACTCTCAGTGTGCGCCCAACCGATCCCGGTCTCCAGGGCGAACTCGATCGCTATCTGCAGCTACTCTCTTCCACCCACTCCACCGGCCTGCGGCACCTCACGCTCGACGCTCTCGGCCAGGGCCAGCGCGAGTTGCGTGTCAGCTATATCAGCGAGGTGCCGGTGTGGAAGGCCACCTATCGCATGGTCTTCCCGCGCGAAGCCAATGGCAACGCCATCGTCCAGGGTTGGGCCGTCGTCGACAATACAGTCGGAGCCGACTGGGACAACGTCCAACTCTCGCTGGTCGCCGGTGCGCCGCAAAGCTTCATCCAGCCCATTTCTCAGCCGCTCTACTCCCGCCGTCCAGAGATCCCCATCTCCACTGAAGCGCAGACCACCCCGCAGACCCACGAAGCCGCGGAAGATAACAAGGATCTCGAAAAGGAGGAGGTTGCAGCCAAGTCCGCGTCGCCGCAAGCCAATATGAGACAGCAATTAAAAGGCGCCAACGCCTACCATGGCAACTCACTCGGCATGAACCAGACAGTTACGGTCAACTCAGCGGCCATAGGCGGTCCCGTCGGCACAGGATCCGGCGTGATGGGCGGAGCGTCCGGCGGTGTTTACCGTCCCAGCGACGCCATCGCCGAAGGCGACGTCTCCACCAACGCCTTCGACGACTTCTTCGAGTACTCGCTCACCCAGCCCGTCACCATCCACAAAAACGAGTCAGCGATGGTGCCGATCCTCCAGCAGGAACTCCCCGCCGAGCACGTCACTCTCTGGAGCCGTAACGATCCGCGCCCGCTTCGCGCTGTCTGGCTTCAAAACAAGTCGAAGCTCACCCTCGATGCCGGCAGTTTTTCCATCTTCGAGAGCGGCGAATTTGCAGGCGAAGGTTTGCTCGATCCCATCCACCCCGGCGAACGCCGATTGCTCTCCTACGCCGCCGACCAGGCCACGCGCGTCAAAATCTCCGACGTCCAAGGCAAACGCACCCTCCATCATGTGCAGATTCACAAAGGCCTCGTCATCGAGCGCTACATGGACGTCTCTTCGATGACATACTCCGCCACCAACTCTGGCGATGAAGATCGCGTGGTTCTCCTTGAACACCCGCGCCGCACCAATGGCTGGTCGCTCGATGAAAGCGTCAAGGCCGCCGAGACCACACCCGACCTCTATCGCTTCAAAGTGGCAGTCAAGCCGCATTCGACCGAGAAGCTCGAAGTCCGCGAGCGCGGCCCCGAATTCACACAGGTCTCCATCGATCCCAACCAGAACACCAACGTCTACCTGATCGACTTGATCAAGCGCGTCCCCAACGCTGAAGTCGAACTCAAGCCCATCATCGATGCGCAAGGCAAGCTGGCCGACCTCGATCAGGCCATCGCCGACTCAAAGAAGCAGGAAGAGACCGCCGCCGCCGATGAAGCTCGCGATCGCGACAACCTCACCGCATTGAAAGGAAACGATGCCGCTCATCGCTTTGTCGACGAGCTCAATCACGCTGAAGACATGCTGCAGTCCACCCGCAAGCACATCGCTGACCTTGAGCAGCAAAAGGCTGCGGCTGTAGAAAACCTTCGCGCACAGATCAACGCTCTCAACTACGACTGGGACGTCACTCCAAAGAACTGAGACTTCTGCTGATTTCAGTTTCCAGGCATCGCGTCAATTCCCGCCCTGGGTGCCCCAAAGCCTGCCACAGGGCCTGTCCCTGAGCGGCTTCTAGGGGTCCCGATTCTGAAACTTGGGGTACTTCCAGTCGAATGGAGCGACATGGAGTGCGGTGAGAAACCTCGACCAGTGCTAACATCAAGGTATGAAGAGTGAATGGACTAAGTTCAACCCGAGAAACCCAAATACGCATCCCAGAGACAATTCGCGAGTCGAAATCAAGCACGCGGATGGATCGCAGTTCTCAGGCGGGTTTCTGCAGGGCCACTTTTTTCAAGGTGGAGTTATCTCAGCGAGCGGCGTTGGCCAGACCATGCACTGGCGCTATGTGCAATAGATCCAGCCGTCTCATGGCGTAGATCCTTGAATTCGGTTCGATGCGTCGTGGGCCGGCGAAATGCCAGCAGCTAGAAGCCTCCAGCCACACTTCCCATCGCGAATTCAATCACGCGCGCTGTCCGCTCCTCATCCTCACCCGACGAGATCATCAAGTCGTACAGGTGCGGATTGTGCCATTCCTTCCCAAAGCGCAACTTCAGGTAGTGTGCCCGCCCTGCATCCACTTCGCGAATTCGCTGCTCGATATGTGCCCCCGGTTCCAGCCGCGTCCGTAATCGTTGAAGTCGCACCCTCATCGGCGCGTACACAAACACGTGAAACACATCGTCTCTTGGCTGCAGAATGCATTGCGCTCCACGGCCAACGATAACGCAATTTCCGGCTACGTACGCACGGTCGATCACCTGCCGCGTGAGATCCGTCATCACGTCTTCGTCGAAGCATTTCTCCTGCTCCAGCGCCACACCTGCC
Organism: uncultured Acidobacteriaceae bacterium; assembly: GCA_963770365.1. GTDB lineage: Bacteria > Acidobacteriota > Terriglobia > Terriglobales > Acidobacteriaceae > Telmatobacter. The sequence continues at coordinate 51,080 of CAVYPN010000003.1, forward strand.
GCCAGTGCCGCACCCCGCATCGCCTGTCGATTCATGCGACTGAGCCATCCGTCCACGTGCTCGTCAAATCGGCTGACTATCCCTGCATCGACATGAGCTGCGCATGCAATCTCGTCAATCAAGGCGCCATCCAGCAGCTTCCAACCTAACTGCTTCGCAATCGACTGTGCGATCCTTCCGCCGCCACTTCCAAACTCCCGCGATACCGTCAACACCCGGTAATCCATCCCATGCCTCCCCGCCCAGCTGACGCCACCAAGCTACGCCTGCCGACCACCCGCGGCAGTGATACGCCTCACTGCCGCAGGCACACTTTGGGCGGATGAACAAGGAACGATTCAGATGGAACAAAATCCGGCTTTAGGCCAAAGGTCTCATTCGTAGCGGAGCGCCTCCGCCGGCTCGACGCGTGTTGCCCGCCTTGCGGGGACAAAAGAAGCCGCTAGCGAGACCAGCAGAAATAACGTGGAGATGCTGCTGTACGAGAGAGGATCAAGCGGCCCAACTCCGTAAAGCACCTTGCGCAGCAGATAGAAGTCCCCGATCGCGAGCAGGCCCCCCGTGAGCAGTCCGCAAAACACTGGCGCTGCATTCTGTCGCAGCATCAACAAGAGAACCTCACCTTTGCGAGCTCCAAGCGCCATGCGGATCCCCACCTCCCGCGTACGCAGCACCACCATGTAGCTCAAAGTGCCGTAAATTCCCATCGCCGAGAGTATCAGGCCGAGCAACCCCACCGTTCCGGCGATCAGTGCTACCAGGACCGAGGTCATGAAGGGCGGAGTCTGCCGGAGCAAATCGTCCAGCGTCGAAGCACTGGCAACGATGTTGCCATCTTCAGATGCAATTGTCTCCTCGATCCCACGCATCAATTGTCCGGGAGCAATCGAGGTCCTCACCAGGGTCGAGAACTCGTTCAGTCGATTCTCAGGGATCTGCAGGTAGACTTGCGCAGCATCGCTGTTGTCGAGCAGCACGCCGCGCACGTCATTGACAACGCCAACAACCTGGTAGCTACGGCCGTCAGGAGTCAATTCGTTCTTATCATGGAAATTCCCGTCCGTGTTCATGTCCAGCGTACGTCCGATCGGATTCTGCCCGGGCCACAACCTCTGAGCCGCAGTCTCGCTCAGCACCGCGGTTGGTTCCGGTGTTCCAGCACCAGCGTGAAATGCGCGTCCATACACAATCGGGATATCAAGCGCATGGAAGTAATTCGTGCCCACATAGGTGTAGAACAGGAACGCCTTCATGCTGTGCGCATCGGCCTTCGCACCATCGATCGCAACCGCTGCACCCCGAAGCCCTCCGCCATCCGGCGGCCTTCCCGTCGTGATCTCCGCAACCCCGGGAGTCGCTCTCACGCGTTCGACAATATGCTTCAGTAATGCATTCTGGTGCGTGCCATCGTACGCGGACCCCTCAGGAAATTGCAGCGTCAGGTCGATCACATGTTTCGTCTCGTATCCGGTGCTCATCGTGAGCGCGTGGAATGCACTTCGAACCATCATGCTTCCGGCGATCAGCAGAACAAACGAGACAGCAACCTGCCCGCCCGTCAGCCAGTCACGCAATCGCCGGTTGCGAGCCGGAGACATCGCTGAGTTTGCCTTCATCCACGACGAAAGAGCAGAACGCGTGCTCTCAAGTGTCGGTGCAAGGCCGAATAGGACTCCAGCGAGAATTGAAATTCCAAAGACATACGAAAAGATCGCCGCATCCGGATTCACATTCACAATGAACGTGCCCATATTCGCCGGCAGCGTCTCCTTCGCCGCCGTGGCCATGATCCGCATCATGGCCCAGCTGCACAGCAGCGCCACAACTCCTGCAATCAGCCCCAGCAGTGCGCTCTCGGTCAGCAACTGCCGGATCAGCCGTCGCCTGCTCGCGCCCAGCGATATCCGAACTGCCAACTCGTTCTGGCGCGATGCGGCACGCGCCAACTGCAAACTGGCAACATTGGCGCATGCGATTACGAGTACCATCGCCGTGGCCAGCATGATTAGAAAAACTGCGAAACGCAAGTCGCGATCCAGATCTATTGGAAACGGAGATCCGGGAGTGATCAATATTTCTTTGATTTCGTTCTTCAAATCGGTTGATTTATGCTGCTTCGCCTGCCGCGCCGCAATCGCCGACATCTCCGCCTGCACTTGCGCCACGCTTGTTCCCGGCGTAAGACGCCCGAAGAGCATGCAGCACAGACTCTCCACATCTCTCAACGTTCGGTCCCCGGGATGGACAACAGGCTGAATGCTCAGAGGCATCCAGAAATCAGGTACGGCGATCAATGTCCCAACAAAATCATGAGGAGTTATCCCGATAATCGTCACCGCAACACCATTCAGCCGGATCGCTCTCCCGATAATTTCCGGATCTCCCCCAAATCGTTTCTGCCAGTAGTTCTCGCTGATCAGCACTGCTGGCGCATCGACAAGCTGCTGGCGATCCCCTTCCGCAAAAATCCGTCCCCGCAGCGGAGCGATCCCCAGAAGGGAGAAGTAGTTTTCGCTCACCATGGTGATGCTCGCCACTTCCGCCCTGCCTGCAGTCGTAGACGAGGGCAACAGCCCCCACTTGCCAAAGAGGGAGTCCGCCGCCGCCTTGCGCCCGTCGACCGACCCTCCCGCATCGCTCATGATAAGTTGCTCGAATTGCTGCCCCGTTGCAAGCAACCCGGCATCGGTATGGGCCTGCTTATACGCTTCGTAATCGGGATAACTGAACCGCCGCTCCTGTTGCCCCGATTGACGTACCTGGGTCAGACTGACAATGCTGCTCGCGTCGTGCGCCTCTACGCCACGCTTCAGCAGTGCTTTGTACGCCGTGAAGACGGTCGTGTTGATCCCAATCCCAATTGCCAGCGCAATCACCGCGACTGCCGTAAATCGCGCATTCCTCCGAATCGAGCGCAGTCCATACCTCAGGTCCTGCAGTACGCTTTGCGGCAGGACGCCCCAGTCGATCTCCCGTATGCGTTCTCTCCACACACTTGGATTTCCAAATCGAAGGCGCGCATCCCTTCGCGCCTTATCGCTGGGCATGCCCCGATCGACATTCCATTGCTCGCGCATCGAAAGGTGGAATTCAAGCTCCTCGGCGAGATCATTTTTGCTGTCTTCATTCCTCCAGCGCGATCTCCAGCGTGAAATGAAACTCATCCCGGCCTCCTACGCAACCGCTGCGCCGCGCAAGACCAGGGCAATCGCCTGCGCGACGTTTTCCCATCTTTGTCGTTCCACGTTCAATTGGTTGCGCCCCGCGGCCGTGATTCTGTAGTACCGTGCACGCCGGTTGTTCTCGCTTAATCCCCACTCGGCCTTCACCCAGCCCGCCTTCTCCATCCGGTGAAGTGCCGGATATAGCGAGCCTTCTTCAATCCGCAGCACCTCGTTGGAAACGCTTTGGATGTGAAGTGTTATCCCCCAGCCATGCATCGGTCCACTCTCGATGGCCTTCAATACAAGCAGTTCCAGCGCTCCCAGCAGGTTGTCGGTCGAGGGCAAAGGCTCCGCCTCCTATAGATGTCTATAGGAGAATGCATCTATTTCTTCTAACAGTCAACCCTCTCTGGATCCGAGACAAAAAAAGGGGCCGGCTGCAATCCTCAGTCCGGCCCCGAAATCAGCTCGATTCGAATCAGTAGATGACCTTCAATGCAAACTGGAAGATCCGCGGTTCAAACGTGCTTGTAATCTGTCCACCACCCGTCGGATTTCCGGTGACCGTCGAAACAGGCACCGACCCGCCTGCACCGGCAGTCGCCGTTGTCGTGCCCTGCGATCCGCTGATCGTGCCCGGCAGATAAAGGTTCGTGTGGTTGAACAGGTTGTAGATCTCCGTGCGGAATTCCATCTTCAGCCGATCTCCCGGCAGATTGAACTTCTTGTTCAGATCAAGATCAGATTCGTAGAAGGCCGGCGTGCGCCCTGGATTGCGCGGCGCATTGCCGAACGGACTGAGCACATTCCCCGTCGCATCTTTGATCGGCGGCAGTTCGAACGCGGAGAAATTGATGTAATTCACATACCCCGTATTCGCTGCGCGCGACGAACGTCCCTGTGTCACCTTCTTGCCCGGTACAAGATCCGGCCGATACTCGTTCGCCCCGCGGTACGTTGCCGAAATCTGCAGTGATACCGCCTGCGCCGAGTTGGGCGAGTAGGTGATGTTGAACGGTGTTCCCGCTTGCATCGTGTTCACGCCGCTGATCTGCCATCCACCCACGATGCTGTCCGTCAATCCATTTGCATTCGCAAGGAAATGACGTCCGTGGCCAAACGGCAGTTCATACACCAGGCTCGTTACGTTCGCAACGGGCAGGTTGTAGTCCGACTGCCCATAGTCCGCCCTCAGGTTGTTGCCATCCTGCGGAGATGGAGTATTCCCCTCCAGCGAAGCCGATGCGTTGTCCAGCGAGTGCTCCCATGTAAACGAGTTCAGCAGCGTCAGTCCTGCCACAAAGCGCTGCTCATACCGCACCTGCAGCGCGTTGTAGTTGGAGTAGAACTCATTCAGCCCTTCGGTAATATCGCTTGGCCAGCCTGCAAAAGGCCGTGCAAATCCAAGCGCGGGATTCTTTTGATTGCCATTGAGGAAGCCTTGCAGCTTCAGCCCGTGGTTGCCTACGTATGCAATGTCCAGCAGCGTATTCTTCGCTAACTGTTGTTGCACATCGAAGAAGTAGTTCTCCACATAGCTATCCCGCGTGTTCTTGGGAACCCATGTGATGTTGTCCGTAGCCGGATTGAATGACGTCACGAGTCCCGAAGGATATCCTTGGTCAGCCGTTACGTAGCAACTCGGCGTCGTTGAGCCGGTGGGAATAATCTGCGCAGGCAGCGGCGAGCTGCAGTGGTTTGTCGTGCTCGGCTTGATCTGCGTGACCGCAGCAAATTGCGCCTGTGGAGCGTTGATGCCCAGGATATTGCCCGAACCGGCACGTGTGTAGTGCACGTAGCCTGTTCCGAATCCACCTCGCACCACGGTCTTTGGCGATAACGCGTACGCAAATCCCACGCGAGGCGACCAATCCGCCAGGTCAGGATTCACGAGCGTGCTGCCGTACACGCCGCTCGAATGCACCGGCGTGATTCCGTTGCCGGCAACCGCCCCCGGCGTAATGGTCAGCACCGTCTGCGAAACAGGATCGAAATTCGAGATGTTGTTCTTCCATTCCGAATAAGGCGAACCGTACTCCCAGCGCACGCCCAGGTTCAGTGTCAGATTCGGCGTCACCTTCCAGTCATCCTGTGCGTATGCGCTGTCCAGCGTCTGGCGGAGATGCACCACAAAGTAGTTCGCCAGCTGATAACTCGTCGTGGTCCCAAACAGAAAGTCAGCCCAGTACGTATCCGTCACGGGCGACGTAGGAGCAGCGGCGCCACTCGCCGTCGTAGCGCACAACGGCGAGATCGCCGCATCGCACAAACTGTATCCGCTTCCATACGTGAAAGATCCATATAACGGATTGTTGTCGTTGACGGCCATCCAGATGTGCTCGTACTCATATCCGAATTTCAGTGAGTGCTTACCCTTCACCCATGTGAAGTTCACCTTGGGATCGAGCAGCGCCGGGTTCTGCCATTGCGGATTGGTGCTCTGCCGTCCAAAGCCGGTAAAACCGGTGATTCCTACCGAAGGCAGTCCGCCGGCCACGATCGCATTCGCTGGCAACCCCGGGATGGTGAAGTCATTCTGCCCGATCGACAGCGTGTACTTGCCGGCCTTGGTCCGCGAAAGTCCAAGCCGGGCATCCATGATCTTGTTGCTGCCGAACGTATGCGTGTAACCCAGCGCGACCTGCTGGTCGAGCACGCGGATCGTCCCGTTCGTCTGCCCGTCCAGCGGCAGCGGAATCGTCGGATAATTAACGCCCGTCTCCTTGCGATCGCTCACGCGCAGGAACCACGAGCTTCTCGCGTTCTGTTGATAATCCAGGCGAAGATTGCCTTTGTCCGAGTTGTCGGTGAAGGGGATCTGCGCCGAGTAGTCGTTCGAATTCAGACCCGTCGAGCTTTGTCCCGCCTGCGGCAGCTGTGCCGCAAACTTCTGAAAGTATCCGAGGATCTGCGCCGACAGTGGATTGATGGCGCCCGAAGGAATCGGCGAGCCGGCAGGATACACAACGCCGGTAACGGGATTCCGCACCGGCACCACCAGGTTTCCACTGAGTTCATTCTGCGTCGGCAGCGTCAGCACATACAGCGGCCGAAGCGTCTGTCGGAATCCCTCGTAGTCCAGAAAAAAGAACAACTTGTTCGAGACAATCGGTCCACCGAAGTTCATGCCGAACTGGTTGCGATTGAAGGTCGGCTTTTTGAACGGCACTGTCGTTCCCGTATTGCTCACCACGCTCGGCTTGAAGAATCCCGCTGCGTTCAGATCGGTATTGCGAATGAACTCGTAAAGAGTTCCATGAAAGCTGTTCGTGCCGCTCGCCGATGCCACGTTGACGGTCGCACCCGACGAACGCCCATACTCCGCGCTTTCGTTATTCGTTACCACGTTGAACTGCGCCACGGAATCCGGCGCGATGGCGATGATCTGGTTATCGAAACCCTGGTTGCTCTCGCCGTACGCGTTGTTGTCCATGCCGTCGAGCAGGTAGTTGTTGAACATGCTGCGCTGCCCGTTGACGTTGTATGCCCCTTCGCGCACCAGGCTGCTGATTGAACTCGTCGTCGCCGCCGTGGGCGCCTGCCGCGAACCCGTCACCAGGGCCAGCAGATCAGAGAAGTTGCGGCTCACCAGCGGTAGAGCCTCGGTCTGGTAGCCGGAAATCGTCTGCCCGCGCTCGCTCGTGTCTGTCTCCACCTGCAGCGCCACATCGCTCACCTCCACCGTGGTTGCACTTGCCTGGCCCACCTTCAGTGTCAAATCGATCCGCGACCTGCCACCCACCGCGATTGAAATGTTTGTTGCTTCCGCCGGCGCAAATCCCGGTGCCTCTGCCGTGATGCCGTATGTGCCCACGCGCAACGACGGCACCTCGTAGTCGCCTGAAGCGTCCGTAGTCACCTTTGTCGCGATGCCGGTATTAACATTCGTCACGGTGACGGTGGCGTTTGCGACCACCGCGCCGGATGTATCGTGAATGGTGCCGATCAGGCCCCCATTCTCATATTGCGCCCTGGCTGTCATGCCAGAAAATGCAATCAATAGGCCAACCAGAAAAAGAAACTTGAAGGGGATGTTTCTCATGATGCGCCGAGACTACCGGGCCACTGTCACCAATCCATGAATCCAACATGAACGGCAAATGAATTGGAGAGATCCGTGGTTGAAAGTAAAGAAGTTTTCCACTCCCGATCCCGCTCGCGCCCCCATCCTCGCCTGCCACATCGCTGCCGTACACTGTTCACATCGTTCGGGGTTTTAGGCATCCCGCTCGGAGGGTCACGGCATGAAAAAGATTGGCGTCCTGTTCGGCATGGAAAACAGTTTTCCCGGCGCGCTGGTGGAACACATCAACGCCCGCAATATAGCGGGCCTCCACGCCGAGTTCGTCGAAACCGGCGCCGTCCACCTTGACAAGCCCTCGCCCTACGCCGTGATCGTCGATCGAATTTCCCACGACATCCCCTTTTATCGCGCCTACCTGAAGCACGCCGCGCTCAATGGCACCATCATCATCAACAACCCCTTCTGGTGGTCAGCCGACGATAAGTTTTTCAACTATTCGCTCGCCGCAAAGCTCGGCGTCGCTGTCCCGCCCACCGTCATCCTGCCCCACAAAAAACACCCCGAAGGCACCACCGACCGCTCCATGCGCAACCTCGAATATCCGCTCAACTGGGACAAGGTCTTTGCTTACATCGGTGAGCACGGCTTCATGAAGCCCGTCGACGGCGGCGGCTGGCGCGATGTCTACCACATCCACAATCGCCCCGAGTTCTTCGCTGCGTACGACCAGTCGCGCGACCTTTGCATGCTCTATCAGAAAGCCGTCGAGTTCAACGAGTATTTCCGCTGCTACGTCGTCGGCCAGAGCAAGGTCCACATCATGCCCTACGACCCGCGCAAGCCCCACCACGAGCGCTACGTGCAGAACCCTCCTGCGTACGATCCAAAACTGCTCGCCCGCGTCGAGAGCGATGCGCTCAAGCTTTGCCAGGCACTCGGCTACGACCTCAACACCGTCGAATTCGCGGTAGAAGACGGCATCCCCTACGCCATCGACTTCATGAACCCCGCCCCTGACGCCGACCTGCACTCCGTCGGCCAGGCCAACTTCGACTGGATCGTCCGCGAGGTAGCCGACATGGCCATCTCCAAAGCGCAAGACGCACCGAAGCCGCCAAAGGAACTCCGCTGGGCAACTTTTCTCTCTGGCACACCCGCCGCTGCGCCAGTGAAGAAACTCGCCGCAAAAAGATCCGCACCAAAAAAGCCGGCGAAAACCGAGGCTTCCAAATCCTCCGTGTCCACGGATTAAGGATGAATTGTCATCCTGAGCGACCATCGGGAGTCGAAGGATCTGCGGTTGCTCTTTTCCTCAAGTAGCTATCAAGTGCCGCGTGCTCCATTCATGCGCGCTTTATGCGCATGAATGGGGCACGTCTCAGTCTCCAATGGATAAGTCAGGTCCTCAACACCAACTATAGGTTGGAACCGAACGCCAGCAGTCGCCCGTCGCAATCCTTCACCGCGAACTCGCGCGAATGCCACGGCGTATCGGCAAGTTCCCGTGTGAACTCCACGCCTTTCTCCACGAACTCCGCATACAACTCGTCCGCATTCTCGACCTCAAGGTATGCGTCCAGCAGTTCGTCTGCATACTTGTCTGGATTAGCCTTCGGAGGCTCCGCACAGCGGAAGTGAATCGCATGCTCATCGCGCGCCACGATCGCGTAGACGGGCGGATCCAGCCAGGTCCCCAAACACGCAAAGCCAAGCTTGTCTTTGTAGTACGCAAGCGTCTGCGGAATATCCAGGGTGAAGAACACCGGTGCGATCTTACGAATCATGCGCCAAGTGTATCCGGCGGCTGTCAGTTGTGCATCCAGAGCGATAGTTTTTTGGGCATTCAAGCTTCGTCGGACCCTGGAGAGTCCACGAGTCACGCGCCTTCATTTGCCGGCATCGGCGGCCGCCTTCTTTTTCTGCCGTTCCACGGTCCAGGGAGGCACGATGCCGTTCTGTCGCGCATAGGCGACAAGTTGACCGAGGTGTTCATGCGCGTCCGCAACGAGGAGATAAACAACGTCGCCTTCATTCGCCTGCGGACCGAGCTTTGGCACCAGCTTTGCGAAATCTGCGTTGCTCATGCCATTGATCGTTTTGTTGGTGAAATCCCAGGACTGATTCAGAGCCTCGACGATGCGATCCCTCTCGATTGTGGATTTATCGTATTGTCCCGCTTTAAACCCTGCCGGAGGGGTCGCGCCCAGGATGCTGAGGAATCCGTAGCGCTCCCCGGCAACATGCAGAAGCACTTCAGCAAACGACCGGGTGTCGGGTGAAGGGCGCCAGGTGAGCTTGTCGCTCGGAAGTGCCTCGGCAAGATCCACACACTTTTTATTCACAGCCTGCAGATCAAGAAGCGCCTGGGCTTTCATGTCATAGCTGGGTGCAGTGCTGTCGGTGGAACTGGCAGGGGTCTGCGCCTGCATTGCGACAGCACCGGCACCCACGGCGCATGCGAGACAAATCAAAGAGAAAATCGGCGTTTTCATTGCGGTCTCCGCTGGAATCGAAGCTCTTGTAATCGCCCGAGGCTAGAGCAGGGGCGGGGAAGATGCAAGCAGTTCGTGACCGCCGGGATGTTTCGAGGGATGAGTCGCTGCGTTCACGAGCTTGAGGCTTCCGGAGCGGGCGCGACACTCTTTCGGACACTGAATTAGGAGGGATAGCGGCGTCGAGAGCGAGCAGCACACAATTCCTTCAAATTTCGGGCGGATCTAGCCGACCACGTAGGAGCCATCAACGTCGGTTCGACGCAGGCTATTCTCATTACTCAAAACGATAGCGTAGAACCTCCGAGACGGCCCGATATCCAATCCGACGGTAAATGGAATTGGACGTCGGATTCGCAATGTCCGTATACAGGGCACAGCGATACCCGGCATCACGCATGTGTTTTGAAAGAGCGTGAACGCATGCGGCCGCGTAACCGCGCTTCCGCTTCTCAGGCGGAGTGTAGACCCCAGCCACCCGGACTACGCCTTCAATTGGCTTTCGGCTAACGGCCATCGACACGGGTTCTCCACTATCCCAGAGCCAAATCTCTCCCGCCGCCAACCCCGCCTCAACGCGAAGTTCGGTGCCGTCTGTCGGTTCACCAATATCGACTTGAAACGCGCGAGTCCAGTCAATCATCAAGCTGCGGTCCCCGGGAAGAGCCTTGCGGAGCCGACCTTCAACGCTGGTCACTTCACCTGCTTCCAACAATTCGTAGAGGCGGTTGCCCTGAAAGGGCGTAACGGCCGATTTGCGCCGCTCGCTCCAATGCCCAGCGAAAGCGGCTGCTGTTGCGGCCTCCCCGCTGATTCCAGGGAGAGAGATGTCCGCTTCCGCGATCGCATCCGCCACGGTCGTCGCCACGCCCTTGTCCATGGGGGTGAGAGTCGCGGCAAAGGTCAGAGGCGACTGAAGCGCCACGCCGACTACCCTCTCCTGTTCCGTTGCCACCCAATAGCGGCCCGGCTCCGGCTGTGCAACGCGGGCATGCAGAATCGTGAGGATCAAATTGTGCAAGACCGGTTGCGACGCCAGGAATTCCCCAGCCCTGCTCAAGACCGAGACCGGATCCTCGTAAAATTCGATGTGGACATCCATCTTGAGAGACTAACTGACCCCCGCACGCTACACGTCTCCCTTACTTTCCAGCACGAAGAGTGGGTGCCCCAGGTCTCGCTTCTAAAGACCGGGGAGAAGCACACAAGCCCGCAATGTGGTTCCCCTATGGACGAGTCTTTATCCGCTGGATGAAGATCCTTCGCAGCGCACATCCTCGCCGGCTACGCCACAGCGTGACTGCTAAATTAAGCCACCTTCCGAAACGTCAGGTTGTACCTGTACGGCCCCGTCAGCGGATGATCTCCCGGCTTCAGCGGTTGCACTCCGTGGAACCGCATCCGCGAAGGCCCGCCCCACACAATCACGTCGCCATGCTCCAGCAGAATACGTTTCGTCTTGTCAGTCCGCTCAAAGCCGCCAAGCAGGAAGATGCACTCCAGCCCCAGCGAAATCGACACGATCGGCTGGTACAGATCAAACTCGTGCCGGTCCTGGTGGATTCCAAGCTTGGTGCCCGCCTGGTAACGATTGATGTGGCACGTGTCTGGCCGGAAGTGCGGAAATCCCGAACGCACCGCGCAGCGAATCGCGAAATCAGCAAGCACCCGCGGCATCGGAGGCCACATCCGGCGCACGCTCGGATTCTGCGGATCCCACCGCCTCCGGAAAGCGTCCGGCGTGCCGCAGTCCGACACCATTACCGACATCGGCAACCCGCTCGGGGTCATTGCATGATGAAGCGGTGCCGCTGCAAGAATGTCCTCCACCGCGGTGAAGAATTCGGCATCCTGCGCGACCGCCAGACCTCGCATCAACACTGTGCCCGGGTAGATCTCCTCATGCGTCGGCTCCACCGCAAGTTGGGAAAAGAGATTCATGGCCCGAATCTCATCCTACCCCAAAAGCGAACAAAAGGCGAAATATTTCTAATCCCTAATCCCTAATCCCTAATCCCTAATCCCTGCGTCACTCATCAACGCCATCACTTCCTCGTCCGTAGTCGCCCCAAACTCCCGATAAAACAAACTCACCGCATCCAGCGGCTCAGGAACCAGCGCGCAAACCACCTTGTCGACCTCATGCGCCAACTCCTCGCAAGTGCTCTTCGCTCCGACCGGAACGGCCACAATCACCCGCCGTGCCCGCCCGCTTACAGCGCGAATCGCCGCCCGCATGCTCGCTCCCGTAGCCAGCCCGTCGTCAACCAGAACTACAGCCCGCCCCGCAATCTCCACCGCTGGCCGCCCTTTGCGATACAGCGCTTCCCGCCGCTGCATCTCCTGCCGCTCGCGCTCGATCACGTGCTCAAGCTTCTTCTCCGAAACGTGCCACGACCGCACAATATGCTCATTCAGCACGATACCTCCGCCGCTCGCGATCGCCCCCATCGCCAGCTCTTCCTCTCCCGGTACGCCCAGCTTGCGCACCACCAGGATGTCCAGCGGCAAATTGCTTGTCCGCGCGACTTCAAATGCAACCGGCACGCCTCCGCGCACCAGCCCCAGCACCACCGCGTCCTTCAAGTCGGGAAGGGAAGCAACAAGTTCCCCCAACACCCGCCCCGCCTCCCGCCGATCCTGAAACACCATTTCACTCACGCGCAGGATTCTATGCTCGTCTCCTGCGAACTACGAACTCAGAACTTTGAACCGGCGCTTTACAATTGCCACACGCTGTCTTAGGAGCACCCATGCGCCCGTCCTTCTCGCTCGGCATCGAAGAGGAATACCAGACCATCGATCCGGTTACGCGCGATCTGCGCTCCCACATCGAGACCGAAATGCTGGAGGAGGGCAAGCTCCGCCTGCAGGAGCGCGTCAAGGCTGAGATGCACACCTCCGTCGTCGAAGTCGGCACCCGCATCTGCCGCAACATCGACGAGGCTCGCGAAGACATCTACGAGCTCCGCCGCGAGATGATCAAGCTCGCCCGCGAACACAGCCTCGAACTCGTTGCCGGCGCCACGCATCCCTTTGCAGACTGGCGTACGCAACAGATCTATCCCGACCCGCGCTATCACCAGGTGGTCAAGGATCTCCAGCTCGTCGCCCGCGCCAACCTCATCTTCGGCCTTCACGTACACGTCGGCATCGAAGACCGTGAAGCCGCCATCCGCATCATGAATTCGATGCGCTATTTTCTGCCGCACATCATGGCGCTGGCCACGAACTCACCCTTCTGGCTTGGCCTCAACACCGGCTATAAGGGATACCGCGCCAAAGTCTTCGAAAACTTTCCCCGCACCGGCATCCCCGACGCATTCTCCAGCTACTCCGAATTCGAAAATTACGTCAGCCTGCTCGTCCGCACTAACTGCATCGACAACGCCAAGAAAATCTGGTGGGACATCCGCCCGCATCCGTTCTTCAACACCGTCGAGGTCCGCGCCTGCGACATCCCGCTTCGCGCTGAAGAAACCATTGCCATCGCCGCGCTCATCCAGGCCACCGCGGCCTACCTCTACCGCCTGCATGCCGCCAATCAGGACTTCCGCCAGTACGCGCGCCCTTTGCTTATGGAGAACAAATTCCGCGCCGTCCGCTACGGACTCGATGGTCATCTCATCGACTTCGGCCGCCAACAGGAAGTCCCCGAGCGCGACCTGCTCGAGGAGTACCTCATCCTCATCGACCGGGAAGTCGACGAACTCGGCAGCAGGGAAGCCATCGACGGCATCCGCAAAATCATGAAGACCGGCACCGGCGCCGACCGCCAGCTCAAAGTCTTCGAGGAATCCAAAGGCGACCTCAAAGCCGTAGTCGACTACATGGCCGAAGAAACCCGCGCCGGCCTATAAAGCAACCATCCAGTTGCCAAACCTGCAGCATTGTCATCCTGAGCGACCAGCGGGAGTCGAAGGATCTGCGGTTGTTCTTCGACGGCATTGCCACAAAGGCTCGGTGCCCCATTCATGACCGGCTCGTTGCGGCATAAGTAGGAAGCCGCAGCCACGGCATAAATTGGAAACCGCAGCCACAGCCCTAGAAGAAGTGTCATCCTGAGCGCCGCAAGCTTGGGGCCCCACGCAGTGGGGTAAGCGGCGCGAAGGATCTGCTTTTGCTTTTTTATACCGCTGGCGTCTCCGCCAATCGAAGAGGGAAGCGGCTCTACTTCACCGTCTCCGCCACCACCGAAACCTCCATCCGCTTTCCACCCGCCAACTCCATCGACCCAAGCACCGTCGGCTTCCCCATCACCACAGCCGACTCGTTCTCCAGCACCGCTTGGTGAACGATAGGATCCTGAATCCCCACGTTCGATTTCTCTTCCGCCACGCTTGTCTGCTCGATCTTGGTCCGCAATCGCAGTCCATCCCCACTCCCATCGAGCGTGGCATCCAGATTCATCCCCACATCCTGGTACTGCACCTGCGTGTTCTGATCGGAGCCGGTTCCGTAGGACCCCGTCACAATCGGTACCCGCGACCCCCGTTTCAGCGTCGTCTTGCTCCCTTGCGAAACCACCACCACAAGGTGCTGCTCCGCTTGTCCGCTGTCTCCATCCCCGACCGTGTACGTCAGCCGATACGTCTTCCGTGGCCGATCGATGTCCGCCAGAATCTTCTGCGCCTTCGCAATATCCTCCGCGGTTGCATACATCGAAATCGCGTTCGCCGACTCGACGCAATAGATCTTCGCCTTCGGCAGCATATTCCGCAAATCCGTCACCGCGTCGTTTGCTTCGCGGACTTGTGTCAAATTCGTCAGGTAAAGCGTCGTATAGTTTTCTGCCGGCTTCTGCTCCGCACTCTGCGTCTGCGCGCCCGCAGGCGCACCCGTTGCCATCGCCAAAACCGCACCGGCTGTCGTCAAGACACACAACTGCCCTCGAATTGCATCTTCTGCATTCCGTCTCATCGCAAGCCTCTCCAGGAAATTGGTCTGAAGCGCGCCGCTGCCCTGTACCGTCTGTGCCGCGTGCTTCTACTTAAACAGGACGCCGCGTACGCGCATTCGCTCAACACATTTTGCGAATTCGCGACCGCTCTGCCGCGTATCACGGCGAGGCACGATAATTTCAATAGCGCTCCGCATGAGCGCGAGGCCGATCCATGCATCTCCGTGCTGTCCGAAGAATTGTGGCAAGTCTCTTCGCGGTCTCGCTCATCGCCGCCGCGAGGCAAGCGCAGCAGCCCGAAACATCCGCGATCATTCGCGATCTCGACGCCGCCAACCAGGCCCGCTTCGACAACGTCCTCAGCTTCACTGATGTCGAGCACTACACCGTCTTCCGCGGCAACGACCAAACCAATCCCGCCGCCGAGATGACAGTGAAAATAAGCTACAAGAAAGGCGTCGGAAAGTACTACGTCATCCTCAAGCAGTCCGGCTCATCCCTGATTCAGAAATTCGGCCTGCAGCCTCTGCTTGAAAACGAAAAGTCCATCAACAATCCCGCCACAGTCGCCCATTCATGGTTCACATCCTCAAATTACGAGATGCACATCAAACCAGTCGATATCCAGATCATCGACGGCCGCCAATGTCTCGCCATCTCCATCGCGCCGCGCCACAAAGCGCCGAACATGATCGACGGTACTCTCTGGGTCGACGCCATCAGCCACACCCTCGTCAAGGTCGAAGGCGTCGCCTCCAAAAGCCCGTCTCTGTTTACGGGAACCACAAAGATGCTGCGTCACTACACCAACATACAGGGCTATGCCATGGCCACCAATGCCCGCGCCGAATCAAGCAGCATGCTCTTCGGCAAGACAGTCATCACCATCGACTACAGCGACTACCAATTCCAGCTTCGCCCACCGCATTAAATCGAGAAACAGGCCCCTTTGAAGTAAGGACTCTCGTCACATCCTGTCGAACTCTGAATCTCTCTTCCGCGTTCTATCCATCGCATCCAGATCGGGCAGATCGTCATACCACGCATAAAACGCCGCATCGAATACGTAGAACTTCTGAAACTTGATCATCGGCAGCAAAGGATCGCGCGGGACCACCTGCAAGTACCGGATGTAGCTGCCGTCAAAATTCCGATGCACCGTCTCGCGCCGTCCTCGAATTTCCGCGAAGCGCAGGCCGTCAGTCTTCAGCGGAGTCCGCTTTTCAATCGTGTCTTCCGACAGCACAATCACCGCGCCAAATACATAGATCGCCCAGCACACGGCAAACAGCGCGATCGCTGCCCACTCCACCAGTTCCGCTGGATTCCGCCGCTGCACCCCTGCATGCTGGCTCCAGAGTAGTCCGAACAAACCCAGCAGGCAGAACGCGAGAAAGGCCGCCGCGAACATGCGAATCCACGGGCTCAGCCGATACACGCGCGTGGCCCGGCCCACTCTGCTTCTGTCCCCAAACGATGCCATCCCTGATGTCCCCTGGATGCCGCTCTAGTACCCCAGCCCCCGCACCACCGCGCGAATTCGGGCCGCGCTCTCGTGCAGTCCGCTCTCCTCATCCACCGTCATCGGAATCGGCAGCGGCGCCTCAATCCCCCCGCTCCCCACAATGCGCGGCAGGCTCAGGCACACATCCTCCATGCCTCTGAAGCCGCGCAGCAATCCACTCACCGGCAACACGCGCCGCTCATCAAAAAGAATCGCTTCGAGGATGTTGCACACCGCCAGCCCAACCGCGTAGTTCGTTGCTCCCTTGCCTTGGATCACCTGGTACGCGGCTTCCTTCACATTTTTGACAATGGCGTCCTTGTCCGCCGAAGTCAGCCGCCCGTGTCCCTCCACGCTCCACTGGCTCAACGGAATCGACCCGATCGTCGCACTCGCCCACAGCGGAATCTCCGAGTCGCCATGTTCGCCTGCGATGTACGCGTGCACATTCTGTACGGCGACATTGCAGTGCTTCGCCACCAGGTAACGAAACCGCGAACTATCCAGCACCGTACCCGAACCCACCACACGCTGCCACGGCAAACCTGTCAGCTTCAGCGCGATCTCCGTCACCACATCCACCGGATTGGTCACCATCAGCAACAGCGCATCCGGCGCCACCCGCACCACCTCGGGCAGAATCTTTTTGCAGATCTGTGTGTTCGCCTCCGCCAGGTCCATCCGTGTCTGCCCCGGCTTCTGCTTCGCGCCCGCTGTCATCACCACAACATCGGAGCCGCGCAGCACTTCCACATCGTCTGAGCCATCCACCTTCGCCTGCGGGGCAAACAGCAACCCATGGTTCAGGTCCAGTACTTCCGCGTCAACCTTCGATCGCGCGATATCAAAGAGGCTGATCTCCCGCGCCACTCCCCGGATCAGCGCGGCGTACGCAATCGTCGCGCCCACGCTGCCCGCGCCGATGATTCCAATCTTTCCCATCTCTTACCCCATCCGACCTGCGTCAATGGGCTGGTTACACCCACTCTCCTGCACGCATCAGTGGCTCCAGTTTGCCTGTCGCCGTCACGCCATCGATGTCCAGTTTGTCCGATCCGATCATCCAGTCCACGTGGATCAGGCTCTCATTCGCGCCCTTCGCCGCAAGCTCTTCCTTGCTCAACTTGTCGCCATCGCGCACAGTCGATGAGTACGACTGCCCCAGCGCAATATGCGACGCCGCATTCTCATCGAACAGTGTGTTCAAAAAAAGCTGACCGCTTGAAGCAATCGGCGACGAGTGCGGTACCAGCGCCACCTCGCCCAACCGCCGCGCACCGTCATCGGTTTCAATCAGCTTGCGCAGCACTTCCTCTCCACGCGAAGCATGCGCCTCCACAATCCGCCCGCCTTCAAAGCGCACGTGAATGCCTTCGATCATCGTTCCCTGGTGCGATAGCGGCTTGGTCGCCGTTATCGTTCCGTCGGCGCGATCCTTGTGCGGCATGCTGAACACTTCTTCCGTCGGCATGTTCGGAATGCAATAAATCCCATTCCCAGCCGTCGTCCCGCCGCCCATCCACACGTGATCGTCAGCCATGCCCAGCGTGAAATCCGTTCCCGGCCCACGATACTTTAATGCCGCATAGCGCTTCTCGTTCAGATAATCCGCACGCTTGTGCAGCCCCGCGTCGTGGCGTTTCCAATCGCTCACAGGATCTTCCATGTTGATCCGCGTCGTCTGGAAGATCGCTTCCCAAAGCTTCGCCAGGGCCACATCCGGTGCGTCGTTCGGAAAAATCTGCACCGCCCACGCTGACGTCGCACACGATACGATCGTCCAGTTGATTTCGTGCCGTGTGATCAGTTCCAGGGCCGGCCGATAGGCCTGCGACACCGCCCGATTCGCCCTTCCTACCTTGTCCGGATCTTCATTCGACAGCAGCGACGGATTCCCGCCTGCGATCGCCAGCCGCGCCGCGCCGCTCTTGAATGCCGCGCCCATCCCGTCGTACAGCCACTTCGCCGCCTTGTCGAACGATGCATCCGGCGCGTAGTGATAGCGCATCAGCGCAGATTCATCATCGGTATAGAGCGTCGTCACCAGCGAAGCGCCCGCGCGATACGCCTGCTCCGTAATCCGGCGCGCCAACGCCACGGCGTCCAGCGACGCCGTCATCACCAGTTCCTGGCCTTCTTTCAATCCCAGTCCCACCTTCACCGCTACTTCCGCCAGCAGATCCAGTTTCTGTTCATGCGTCCGTTCTACCGCCGCCACCGCTGATCCCATCCCCGACCTCCTGTTTTTTCTTGAAAAGATCTCGCCGCAGTCGTCCCTTAACTCCTCTGACCGCGCTCTTTCATTCTAGGTCCCCGCCCAGAACAAGAAGCGCTGGCTGCGTGAGCCAGCGCCTCTGCGTCTCAATCCCACAACGGTTCAATCCATCAGCTTCATCGTCAGGTACGTGAATTGCTCCGCCCACGTCCGCGCCGCCTGCCGGTTGTCTGCGCCCGCTCCGTGGCCGCCCTCCGTGATCTCGTCGTAGTAAAACGGCTCGTGAAACTCCTCCATCTTCGCCGCAAATTTCCGCGCGTGCACCGGCCCCACACGATCGTCCGCCGTCGTCGTAAAGATCAGCGGCTCCGGGTAGTGCACGTCGGGCTTCAGTTGGTTATAGGGCGAAATCGAGGCCAGAAATTCCCGCTCCGCCGGCACCTTTACTGATCCGTATTCGCCCACCCACGATGCCCCCGCCGACATGTGTTCATATCCCAGCATGTCCAGCAGTGGTACTTGAATCACCACCGCCTTCCACATCTCCGGATGCTGATTGAACTCGACGCCCATCAGCAGTCCGCCATTCGAGCCGCCCTCTATTCCCAGCCGTTCCCTCGACGTAAACTTCCGCGTCACCAGGTCCTCAGCCACAGCATAGAAATCGTCATAGATCCGCTGCCGGTGCGTCTTCAATCCCGCGTCATGCCATGCCGGACCAAACTCGCCGCCGCCGCGAATATTCGCCAGCACAAACGTGCCCCCGCGCTCCAGCCATAGCTTGCCGAACACCGGGTTGTAGGCGGGCAGATTGGAAACCTGGAACCCGCCGTAAGCCGTCAGCAGCGTGGGCGTGCTTCCATCCATGGGCATGTCCTTGCGATGCACGGCAAAGTACGGCACTTTCGTCCCATCCTTCGACGTTGCCTCCAACTGCTCCACCACGTCACGCGACGCATCAAACAGCGCCTTCTGCGTCTTTCCCGGTTTCAGGGAACCGACCGCCGCATCGCCCAGCAGCACGCTCGAAGGCGTCAGGAATCCCGTCTCCGACAGGAAGAATTTATCGTCCAGCAGGCTCGTCGTCGAAATCCCGATCGATTCGTTATCCGGCACCGCGAGTTTGCTTCGCGTCCATTTTCCGTCTTTCCCGTGCGTGTAGACGTAAGCCCGTCCCTGCACGTGTTCCAGGGTCGTCAGCAGCACGTGATTCTTAGTCGTCGCCACCTGCTGCGCAAACTCCTGCGCGGTCGGCGCAAACAGCACCGTTGGCTTCAGATGTACCGGGTCCGCCTTCACTGCCTCCAGATCCAGCGAAACCACCGCTCCCTGCGGATAGCTCTTTGTCTGTCCTTCCGGCGTCCACTGCTCCTCGAGAGAAATCAGCAGCTGGTTATCCTCGAGCCCTCGCAGGTTCGCCTTCATCGGCAATCCCAGCTTTTTCGGGCCACTGGCCAATACCAGATAGTATTCAGTTTCAAAGAACGTCTTGCTGTTCTCGATCAGCGCGACGCTGTGCCCCTGTCCGTCGGCGAGCGCAAGGGGCTCAACCCCTGCGCCCTCATCTTTCGCATCTCCGCGGAACACTTCGACTGCGCTTTCGAGCGGCGTCCCTCTCTTCCATCGCTTCACTTCGATGGGATACCCGGCAACGCTCATCGTTCCCTCGCCCCATTCGCGCGCAATCAGCAGGTTGTCCTTGTCGACCCACGCAGTTCTCTGTTTCCCACGCGGAGACACAAAGCCGTTCTCAACGAACTTTCCTTCAGGCAAATCGAACTCGCGCAGCGTCGCCGCATCCTCGCCACCCGACGAAAGGGAGACAAGACACAGCTTTTCTTCCGGCTGCAGACACTCCAGCCCATGCCCGACCCAGCTCTGCTTGTCCTGCTTGCCCAGCGCGTCGTAGTCAATCACTGTCTCCCACTTCGGATCGTTCGAGAGATAGCTCTCCAGCGTCGTTCGCCGGACAATCCCGCGCACGTGATCCTTGTCGCGCCACGTGTTGTACACCATTCCCGCTCGGAACTGGGGAAAGGCCAGCTTATCCGGGGAGTCCAGCACCTTCAGCGCGTCTTCCTCAAGCCCCGCAAACGGTTTTTGCTTTTCCATCACCGCAGCCGTCCGCGCATTCTCCGCCTTCACCCACTCCATCGATTTGTCGCCGTGGATGTCTTCGAGCCACGTGTATTTGTCCGCTGCCTCACTCGCGGGTCCCTGCGCAAACCCCTTCGGCGTCCCCACGCTCGCAACCAGCAAAACTCCCGCCGCCAACAAAACGGTCCTTCGCGTCAATGACATATCCCCAAACCCCTCTCTAAAACATGATGATCTGAATGGATTGCTAATCCTGGCCAGCAAGACCGTGAAGACCGCAATACTTCCCGACCCAAATAGTACTCGACCCGGCGAGCCTCCTTCACGCGGAAACGTATGATGATTGAACCGTTGAAATCAAAACCCGAAACCCACCAGGCGGAGGACCCTCAATGAAGCCGCGCACTTCACATGCACTGCTGTTGGCCCTGTTCGCGCTCCATATATGCTGCAGGGCCCAGCTTCCGGAGCCCGACGGCGGCTCGATCCAGCGTGGTGTCCTTCCCGAACACTGGGCCACCGGCGGCCCCCGCTGCATGGAAATGCCCGAGTGGCAGGTGCATGAATACAATCCCAGCCTGTACATCCTTCGTCAGTCCGGATGCACCGATTTCGAAAAGCCCTTCCTCTATCTCCTCTTCGGCAAGCAGAAAGCGCTTCTGCTCGATACGGGCTCGCGCAACGGCAATCTCGCGCCGGCCATCCAAAGCACCATCCACCGCTGGTTGAAAAGAAATTCCCTGCCAACCATTCCGTTGCTCGTCGTCCACACCCATGAGCATGGGGACCACGTCGCCGGAGATGCCGCCCTTCAGGCGCTGAACGACCCCGCAATCCCCATCACTCTCGTCCCCGCTAAGGTCGACGCCGACACAAGCCTTTACCACATCGCGCATTGGCCCGACGACATCGGCAGCATCGATCTTGGCGACCGCGTGATCGACGCCATTCCCATCCCGGGCCACTCGGCCGCAAGCATCGCCCTCTACGACCGCAAAACAGCCATTCTGTTTTCAGGCGATACGCTCTATCCCGGTCGTCTCTATGTCCACAACTTCGCGGAATTCGTTGCCAGTGTCACCCGTCTCGTTCAATTCACAAGCGGCAAGCCCGTTGCCCAGATCCTCGGCAACCACATCGAGCAAACGCAAACGCCCTTCCTCGATTACCCCGAGGGAACGCTCTATCAGCCCGACGAGCACGCTCTGCAGCTATCCCGCGGATCCCTGCTCGAACTCGAGGATGCCCTCGTCTCTCTCCATGGCCACCCCGCCCGCCTCGCGCTGAGAGACTTCACCATCTGGCCGTCTCCCACGACCGCTGAAGAGCGCAAGGCTGATGAAAAACGCTTCGAAACCACGCAGAAGCAACAACTAAGTCACATGTGGGACCAGACCCAACCCTGACTTCCGCCTGGAATTACGACCGCAAAGATTACCAGGGTTCCTGGTACCGACAAAAGGCATCCCGCGCCCGGTAACTTCGTACACGATTTTTGTTACCCTGAATAGATACGCGCTGGGTGCCCCATTCAAGCTCTGCCTGGGTGGGGAAGCGCATCCCCACCTGACGGAGCACCATCATCGCAAGCCTTACCCCAACCGCCTCGCATCTTCTATCGCAACCCTACCCATCCGACTTTATTCAAGGCGCCCGCTCCGCCGTCTTCACCTGCCTGCGCATCCAGACCGACGAAAAAGTCACCCTCATCACCGACCGCGTCACCGAGCCCATCGCCGCATCCATCGCTGCGCAACTCGCCGAGCGCGGATGCCCCTTCAACGCCTTCATCCTCGAAGACCTCTCGCCACGCCCGCTCACTGACATGCCGGCCACCGTTCTCGCAGACATGGAAACCTCGCAGGTCTCCATCTTCGCCGTCCAGGTCCAGCCCAATGAGTTGAAGTCCCGCATGCAGATGACCGACGTCGTCAACCGCCGCCGCATGCGCCACGCCCACATGGTCAACATCACGCCCGAAATCATGTGCGACGGCATGCGCGCAGACTACGATCAGGTTGACCGTCTTAGCCAGAATGTTCTGGACCGCGTACGCCGCGCCACCCGCATCCGCGCCACCACTGCCGCCGGCACCAGCATCGTCTCCGACATGAACCCTGCTTACAAGTGGTTTAAGACCTCCGGCATCATCTCCCCTGAAAAGTGGGGCAATCTCCCCGGCGGCGAATGCTTTACCTCGCCCGGCGAAGTGAACGGCACCTTCGTCGTCGACGGTGTCGTTGGCGACTGGCTCTGCGCCCGCTACGGCCTGCTCGCCGAAAGGCCCCTCACGATTCAGATCGCGCAGAACCGCATCGTCTCCTGCACCAGTCCCAACCAGGAACTCGAGCGAGACTTCTGGACTTACACCCACACCGATGAGAATTCCGATCGCGTCGGCGAATTCGCCATCGGCACCAACATCGGTGTCTCCCGCGTCATCGGCAACATCCTCCAGGACGAAAAGTTTCCAGGCATCCACATCGCCTTCGGCAATCCCTACGGCGAACATACCGGCGCCCCGTGGCGCTCCGGCACCCACATCGACGTCGTCGGCCTTGGCTTCAACATCTGGCTCGAATCCCCCGACGGCGAAGAACAAATCATGCACGACGGCAAATTCCTCATCTCCGCCTGATTCTGGCCTCAGGCAGTGCTTGTCATACTCAGCGAAGGTCGCTTTCAGTGACTGCAGTCGAAGAATCCGTTCTGAAAATTCAAGGGACGGTGAGGCTTGGAAAAATTCGGAACACGGAGGGAGCAGCAGCCTTCAGGCTGCTGAAAAATCAGACGCAGAGAGCCACAGAGCTCTTTAGGGCCGGACACAGCAAACGATCCAACATTTTCATACACTTCGTGTAGCGCATCGCGCCATGAGCGAATGCTGTTGCTTCTTCTTCATTGCCCGAATCAGTTCAACGTATACTCACACCATCGCTCTCTCAGGAGACCCCCGCATGCCCCCGACCCGGAGACTCGTCTCACTCGCTCTCTTTCTCGCCGCGATTTTTGCCGCCGCACCCTCTGCGCAAGCCGAGCCCGCCATCTGGGTCGTCAAGGGGCCCCATGCCACGGTCTATCTCTTTGGCACCGTCCACGCGCTTGCCAAGGACGACCCCTGGCGCTCATCTCCCAAGGTCGACGCCGCCATCAAGCAAAGCCAGACCCTGTGGCTCGAAATCCCCAACGTCGACGACGCCGCGGCCATGCAGCCCCTCGTGATGCAGCTTGGCATGGATCCCGCACACCCGCTCTCGGCCAAACTCACTCCCGATCAGCTCGCCAAGCTCACCAAGGACGCAGCCGGCTCCGGCATCCCCGGCGGCGAGGCTGTTTTCGAATCCATGAAGCCCTGGCTCGCGGCCCTCATGCTCAGTCTCACGCCCATCATGCAGGCCGGCTACGATCCCAACAGCGGCGTCGAACTGGAACTCAAGCCTGAGTTCGTCAAGGCCAACAAACCCGTCAAAGGATTCGAAACCGCCGAGGAGCAGATGCACTTCCTCGCCGACATGCCCGACAAACAGCAACTCGACTTCCTTGTCTCCCAGCTCGACGATTACGATTCCGCCGTCGACAAATTCAAGCAGATGCTTGCAGCCTGGTCCGCCGGCGACGTCGATGCGCTCGACAAATTCAACAACGCCGAATTCCGCGACAAGTACCCCGACCTGTTCCAGACCCTCGTGGTCAAGCGCAACCAGAACTTCACCACGCAGATCGAGGACCTGCTCAAGGGCGATAGCGTCAGCTTCGTAGCCATTGGCGCCGGCCACCTGGTTGGCAAAGAAGGCGTCCCCGCCTTGCTCGAAAAGCAAGGCTACAAAGTCACCCGCGAATAACCGCGTCGTCCTTCAAACACTGTCGTCCAAAGCAGCATTGTCATCGCCCAAAGCAGCATTGTCATCGTCCAAAGCAGCATTGTCATCGTCCAAAGCAGCATTGTCATCGCCCAAAGCAGCATTGTCATCGCCCAAAGCAGCGTTGTCATCGCCAAACGCAGCGCTGTCGTCGTCCACAGAGCGTTGTCATCCTGAGCGTAGCAAAGCGAAGCCGAAGGATCTGCGGTTGTTCTTCGCATCAATCGCCACAACACTGGTGTCCCATCCATGAAGCAGCTTCATCGCGGCATGGGTGGGAAACCACGAACCTCACCTGCCGGGTTCAGCAAAATCGATTACGCATTCATGACCAGATAGACTGCTGAAATATGACCCTTCTCAGCCCGGTGTGGGAACAACCGAAGCCTTCGGCGAATGACGCACAAATTATGTGCATGCAAGTCGCCTTGGCCTTCGACGATGTGCGGCCTGACTCTGTGACGAAGGTATTGGAATACCTCAGGGAGTCGCACTCAAATGGGGGTTCTCTATTTGCCAGTTTTAGCGTCGGAGAGTCCCAGATCTTCGACTGGTTTGCATCACGCAATCGGTTGGCGGAGTTTGACATTCTGCCCTCTCTCCTGCGGCGGGGGGAAATACGCGTTCGGCTTCCAGAGCTTCAGATTCCCTTTGAGCCGACTTCCAGCGCGCACTTGCAAACTTGCTCCATCGCGACTACTGAGGGCTTCAAGATGGAGAGTCCCTTTCTATTCGATGGGCATCTCGCGAGCGCCTTGTATAACGGCGGCGCTTATGGCACGAAATCCGGACCCGATGCAAAACACGCGAAGCAACTTGCGCTCGCTGTGTGCGATGACCTCTTTGAGCAAAGGTTCGCAGAGATCAGCGTCTTTAATAACTACGATGCCTGGACGCCATGGTTTCATGGGATCGCTTGGGACTGGACCGCGGTTCTCTTTGACACGCGGAAGAGGACGTTCTCACTTCTCGCCGTCACGGACACAGATTGAGTTCTCTATCCCACTTGGAGCAGTTGTTTGAAATCGCCACAACTTTGGGTGCGCCCCATCCTTGCGACGTCTTTGTTTTTTGTCGCAAGGGTGGGAAAGCGCTGACATTTCCATGGGCCAGGTGCCCCATGTCTCGCCTTTGAGACATGGGATACCACAACCATCAAACTAGCCCTTCCCAAAATCCAGAAACCCCTGCACCACCCGCCCCACCAGCTCCGCCCGATTCCGCGCCGTCATCAACTCGTGCCCCGCGCCCGCAACCATCAGCAACTCCGTCTTCGCCGGAATCAGCTTCAGAGCAGTCTCCATCTCCGCCTTCGATCCAAATCCATCCCGCTCCCCGCTCACAAACAACGCCGGTGTCTGCAGAGAAGGGAAGTGCGCGGTCCGCATCGCTCCGGGGCCCCCGGCGACAGGTCCACGTCGCTGGGGTGAAAGATCCAGCCGCTTCGGTGGATGCAACGGATACGAAAGCAGCAGCAGCCGCTCAACCATTCCCGGCGTCGCTGCTGCGAGCATCGAAGCCTGCCTGCCGCCATACGAGTGCCCGCCCAGCGAAATCCTGCCCGTCGTCTCCCGTTGCAGAGCAGACACCGCCGCGCGCAACCCCTCCTGGTCTCTCTCCGCACTCCCTCGCATCGGTGGTCCGTGCGGACGCGCCTGTCTGAACGGCAAATCGCATCGCAGCACCGTCACGCCTGCCGCGCAAAAGGCCTCCGCCAGCGCCTTCAGGAGAGCTGTCTGGCAATTCGCGCCCGCTCCATGCGTCAGCACCAACCCGTCTGCATCAACACCACGAGCCCGATGCAGAAACCCCCGCACCGGCGCACCTTCAATGGAGTCGTCTTTGTATTCTTCGCTGTCCATCCTGATCACATACAACTGAAAACTGAAAACTGAAAACTGAGAACTAAGAACTAAGAACTAAGAACTGCGGTACGGCAATCCACACCTGCGCAGCACCTCAGCAAATTTCGCATCTCCGCGCAGCCCATCCCACTTGGCATCCGAAGGTAGCGCAGCCAGATGCACATCGTGCGCTTCCACAGCGCGTTCCAGCCAGTCGAATGCTGCGTCATTGTCGCCAAGTCCCGCGTGGACCAGCGCAATCGCATACGGTGGCATATAGCTTTGCCCAGCGACAGCCTCCAGCGTTCGCAACACATGCAGCGCATCATCCGTCCTTCCCATCTTCGCCAGCACGTATCCGCGCAGTGAAATCACTTTGCTGTTTTCTCCGCCTGCGCCGCGGCTGCGGCTGAGCGCCGTCAGCGCCTGCTCGTACTCGCCGAGTTGCTCGTACGCCTGCGCCATCTGAAGATTTCCAATCCAGAAATCCGACAACACAACAGAAGCCTGGCGCGCAAACTCCAGTGCTCCCGCGAAGTCCCGCGCAAGGAACGCCACCTGCGCCGAGAGCGCATGGTGCATCGCCTGGAGCGGGTCGAGTGCCCGGGCGCGCTCCATCGCCTGCCGCGCCTCTTCCTCACGATGCCCAGCATGGGCCAGCACAATTCCCATAAGCCGGTAAACCAGCGAGTAGTTCGGATCGATGGCAATCGCCCTGCGATACGCCGCCTCCGTCTCCGCCCAGTCCCAGTCCAGCCAGAACTTTACAAATCCCCACGACGTCTGCGTCTCTGCCAACTCCGGCTCCGCTGCAATCGCGTGTTCCGCCGCCTGCCTCGCCTTCTCCCAGACATCCCGAGGCCGCACGTCCGCGTGGATCGGACTCGAGGCAAACGCATCCGCCAGCCCCGACCACGCCAGCGCATAATTTGGATCGAGCTGCGTCGCTCGCGAGTAGCACTCGACTGCCTTTCGCGTCGTCGCCGGCGTAAACAGGTTCCAGTAGTAGCGTCCCTGCAGGTACGCGTCATAGGCCTCGGGATTATGCGCCTGCCTTCGCGCCAGCCCATCCAGCCGCTCCGGCGAGAGCCGCAGTCGAATCTGTTGCGCAATCGTCGTGCTCAATTCGCGCTGAAACGCCAGCATGCTCTTCGGCTCGCTGTCGTACGTCGCCGACCAGATCTGCACCTGGTCGCTCGCCCGCACCAGCTTCGATGTCACCCGGATCCGTCCACCCTCGCTCCGCAGCGAGCTCTCCACCAGGAACGCCGCTTTCAATTCGCTGCCAATCTCTTTGAGCGATTTCGTCGCATGTTTGTATCGCATGATCGTCGTCCGACCAATCACGCCCAGCCGCACCGGATCAATCTGCCCCAGCGCTGCGATCACTTCTTCCGTCAGACCGTCCGCCAGGTATTCGCGCTCCGTCTCCGGGCCCAGGTTTTCAAAAGGAAGCACCGCAAGCACGGTCGCGAGTCGCCGCAGCAGGCTCGCTGAGTTCCGTCGTCTTCACCGGCAACAGAAAGCGATATCCTCGCTTTGCAACGGTCTCGATAAATTCCACGCCGTTGCTCCCCGCGCGCAGCGTCCTCCGCAACTCCGAGACGCAATGTGCCAGCGTAGCTTCTTCCACAAACGTATCCGGCCAAAGCCCTTTCAGAAAACTGTCCTTCTCCACCAGCCGCCCGTGATTCTCCACAAGCATCAGCAGCGTATCGAACACCTTCGGCTGCAGCTTCACTGGCTTCGGGCCGCACATCAGTTGCTTCTCTCCCGGCAGCAGCCGGAAGTCGGCAAATTCGTATGAAACCTGCGGTCTATCGGTCGTGTTTGTCATCCGCGCCATCCGCCGTAACGTGCCGCGATTCTAGCAGGATCAACCAAACGGCTCCTCAACTTTTCCGGCACGAATCCTCAATCGATCCTCAAGACTTCGCCGCCGAGTAGCGGCTATTGTCTGCTTGCAGTTACAAATCATTTTCTCCAAAGGAGATCCCAGCATGCTCGCAGCCTCAAGATTCCAGGTCCTCACCCGCCTCATCGCGCTCGCCATCCTCGCCATCTGGTTTGCCACCTTGGTCCCTCTCCACGCCCAATCCGTCGAGTCCGCCTCCTCCCACAGCCTCGAAGGCGCCTGGTTCGTCAACGTCTCTGTTTTCGACTGCAACACGCTGGCCCCAAAAGGGAAGTTCACCTCGTTGCTTCTGTTCTCGCGCGGTGGCACTCTAACTGAAACCACCGCCAATCCCGGCTTCCTCCCCGGCCAGCGCAGCATCGGCATCGGCACCTGGGAGAAATCCAGGCACGACACTTACTCTGCCACCGACCTTGCCTTCATCATGTTCTCCGGCGGCCCATTCCAGGCGGGAACCCAGAAAATTACACACACCATCACTCTCGATGACGACGGCAGCGAGTGGAGTGATCAAGCCCTCGTCGACTTCTACGATGCCACCGGCGCTCCCATTACTGCGATGCACGCCTGCGCCACCGCCACCGCCACCCGCCTCCAATAAACACGCTGCAACGTCGACAGGGCGGATCCAACCAGATCCGCCCAATTCCCAGTTCCTTAGTCCTACGTCCCTTAGTCCCTGTTCCGTCTCTCCGCATCTCACCTAAAAGCAGCATCTGCATCCGGAGAGTCAATGAATCCCACGTCCACCGCACGCATCCTCATGCAGCTCTGGTTCATCGCGGTTGCGGTCCTCGCCATCACCGTCCTCTATCTCGGCAAAGTCCTCCTGCTCCCCCTCGGATTCGCCATCCTCTTCGCTTTTCTTCTCGCTCCCGTCGTCGCCATGCTCGAGCGCTTTCGTCTTCCGCGCCCCATCGCCGCGATGGCCGTAATCCTCGTCTTTGCCGGCCTCCTCTGCGTCGCTACGTGGAGCCTCTTCACCCAGCTCGTCGCCATCGCCAACGACCTGCCCACCTACGGCGGCAATATCGCGCAGAAAATGCAAACCCTCCACAGCCCCAGCAACTCCGCCTACAGCCGGGCGCAGCGCGAGATTGAGCAGATCAGCAACGAACTCGGCATCGCAAACTCCACCGGAGCCATCCCGCCCCCCAGCGAATCCGCAGCCAAGCCTCTCGGCTCCAGCCCCGATCATCCACTTCAGGTCCGCGAAGTCGGCCGCCCCACCGGACGCCTCGATCAGCTCGGCGGCATCATCGAGCCTGCCACCACCGCCCTGCTCGCCGTCGTCTTCACCTTCTTCGTCCTTCTTCAACGCGAAGACCTCCGCAACCGCCTCATCCATCTCTCCGGCGACCGCAACCTATCGCTCCTCACCCAGGCCATGAGCGACGCCAGCCGTCGCATCTCCCGGTACTTCCTTCTCCAGGTCGCCGTTAACGTTGTCTACGGAACCATCGTCTGCGCAGCGCTCTATTTCATCGGACTCCCCCACGCCATCCTCTTCGCAGCTCTCGCCCTCATCTGCCGCTTCGTCCCCTATGTCGGAGCACCCATCGCCGCGCTCACGCCCACCCTGCTCTCGCTCGCTGTCTTCTCCGGCTGGACCCACACCGCTGAAATCTTCGGCCTCTTCGTCGTCCTTGAAATCGTTACCGCCAACTACGTCGAGCCACGCGTCTATGGCAAACACACCGGCCTCTCCTCCCTCGCCGTCCTTATCGCCGCCGCTTTCTGGACACTCATCTGGGGTCCTGTCGGCCTCATCCTCTCCGTCCCTCTCACCGTCTGCCTCGTCGTCATGGGCAGCCACATCCCCTCGCTTGGATTTCTTGCCGTCCTCCTCGGCGACCAACCCGTCATCCCGCCCTACACCGCCTTCTATCAGCGCATGCTCGCCCACGACGAACGCGAAGCCTCTGAAATCCTCCAGAACTCCCTCAAATCCGAGTCCCTCGCCGCCGTCTACGACTCGATCCTCATTCCCGCCCTTACCCTCGTTGAAATGGAGCGGCAAAAAGGAGAGCTCGAAGAATCCACCGTCCACTTCATCCGCACCAGCACCTCCGAAATGGTCGACGAACTAGGCTTCC
The DNA here is from genome assembly GCA_963770365.1 of uncultured Acidobacteriaceae bacterium. GTDB lineage: Bacteria > Acidobacteriota > Terriglobia > Terriglobales > Acidobacteriaceae > Telmatobacter. The sequence continues at coordinate 81,191 of CAVYPN010000003.1, forward strand.
GCGCCCTGGAGGAAAAGAATGAGTTAGCCCAATCGGCATCGGAGGCCCTCAACGCAGTCCCTACGTCCCTGGTCCCTGGTCCCTCCGTCCCTGGTCCCTCGGTCTTAGTCATCCCCGTCCGCGACGGCTCAGACGACCTCATCTCCACCATGCTCACCCAGGTCCTCGACCAGGCCGGATTCCACGCCACCTGCATTCCCATCCAGCGCATCGACGAGACCGTCTCCGCCGTCGCCGAGCAAAGGCCCGACCTCGTTGTTCTTTCCGGAATGCCGCCTGTCGCCATGGCCCGCGCCAACCGCATCTTCCGCAGCCTGCGCAGGGCAAATCCCACGCTCAAAATCATCATGGGAATCTGGCATTACAACGAAGATCGCACCAAAGCCGCCCAGATGATTAGCCGCACGGAAGACCTTCACATCTCCACATCGTTGGCCGACGCCATCGCCGAAGCCCACGCCCTCACCGAATCCCACCCCGCCGTAGAAGATCCCCTCGACGAATCCCCCCACCTCGTAACCACCCCCACCGACACCGCCGCCTGAACCACACAAACCAACTTATTCAACCCTGTGTCATCCTGAGCGCCGCAAGCTTGGGGCCCCACAACGTGGGGTAAGCGGCGCGAAGGATCTGCTTTTGCCTTTCGCGTTGCACAAGCACGACCCCTTGTGCCCCATTCATGACGCGTCCTTTGCGGCATGAGTGGGATAAACTGGCCGCCCCTGTCTCGACCTTTGTTTCCGCAATCCGTAACGCCCCCTCCCCTCAAATCACTATTAGAAAAGGCGGAGAGAACATCCCCCTCACGCGTGTCATCACCGTGAAATCCCGTTCCCTCCGAGAAGGTGTCCCCATGTTGCTTATCAACGGATACACGCGTTTTGGCACGGTCGACGGCCTCGGCGACGAAGAAATCCCCTTTTACCTCGCTCCCTATGTGCGCGATTTCGCCAACCTCGCCAAAAGCTTCGCCGTCAGTGAAGCGCAACGCGGCGCAGCCCAGGTCGAACCCGCCCTCGCCGCGCTCACCCAGCGACTCGCGCAGACCGCCGCCGTCGCCCATGTCGCCGCACACGTCAAAGGCAACGAAGGATTCGCCGCCGGCGTCAGCGCCACCCTCGCCGCCGACATCGACGAATACTGCGGAACCCCGCCCCGCCCCAAGCACGTAAACCAGGCCGGCCTCGCCGTGTCGTTGATCGCCGCCAGTCTCCCCGCCAGCGATCCTGCAAAAGCCGCACTAGTGTCCCAAGCCGAACGCCTCCAAAACCTGAGAGGCAAGATGTCCGCAGCCGCATAACCGCGGATTCCTCATGCGGCATCCCCAAACAGGCGCGAGTCGCAACCCCGACTCGCGCCCTTGCAACCTAATTCGACGAGACCTATCTCCGCACGATGTCGCTCAAACCCACGCCACTCCAACGCCTCTCATCCCGAGCCGTCATACGCGCTCCTGTGCACACGCAAAAAACTTACGGTGTCATCCTGAACGTAGCGGCTTGGGGCCCCACGCAGTGGGGTAAGCGGAGTGAAGGATCTGCTTCTGCTTTTCGCCTGCACCACGAAAAACTCGCTGTCATCCCGAGCGAAGTCGAGGGATCTGCAGTTGCTTTTTCCTCGCACCACAACAACCCAAGTGGCTGAGGCGCTCTTCCAGTCCATAGCAATCAATCAGAAGCGGGTGTAGATTCTGCTAACCGCCGAACGGCAGCTTCGATGGTTCGTATAAATCTCAAAATATTGCTGATTGAATCGAAGATAAAACGTGCTTCGTGAAGCCCGACAATTTCATTGTCGTGAGCGAACGACTTATTGTGGTAGTCCATTACGCAATGGTTCACCGCGCGTTCGAGGCAGCGCAAACTGCGAACACTCAGCTAACTCGAAGACTTCCTTCGGTGCGACAATGATCCGATTGCGATTGGTGCAAGAGCGCCGGATGCTCACTCCATGCGTAAGCAAGTCAAGGAATCACGAACCATGTCGCCTCAACCCAAGCCCCCCTCTCAACCCGCCCAATCAGCAGTACGCCTCTTCGCCGCCAACGAGCGCCTGAATCAGCTCCTCATCGAGCATCTCGCTCCCGCCGTGTGGACAGCCAAACCGCCCGGCAACGTCCGCACCATCGCGGCGATCTTCACCCACATGCACAACGTCCGCACCAAGTGGATCAGGCTCACCGCTCCGCATCTGGAAGTTCCCGCCCAACTGAACCGCGCGCACTGCACGCAGCACCAGGCCCGCAGGGCATTGGCCGCGAGCGCGGCGCGATGTGAACAGATGCTCGCCGACGTCGACGCCGGACGCATCCAGCAATTCGTACGTGACGGCTGGGCCAAGCCCTGGCCCGCTGGCCCGGAGCTCCTAGCCAGGACGCTGAGCTACATGCTCGCCCACGAAGCCCACCACCGCGGACAGGTCTCGATGCTCGCCCACCAGCTCGGCCACCCTCTATCGAAAGCCGTCACCTCGGAGATGTGGAATTGGGAAAAGCTCTGGAAGTAAAGCGGCACATCAAGGAGATCAGTTCTCGGCTCCGCGTTCCGGGGCACCGATGCCTGTTGTCAGTCAATACTTCCCAGTGCAAGATGAAACTTCGGCGTCCAGGCTGGCGCACTGCGGCAGGATTGATGTCATGGCCTCGAATATACGTTTTGCGCAAAACCCGATGTAACTGCCAACGGACTCCGACAACTGAAGACTGACAACTATGAACTTAGAACTGCTCCTCACCGCTCTCCATCCAGCGGCAGCACCCGGTTCGTTCCCTGGTACACGCTCAGGAACTTGCGCTCCGCATCCTTGAGGTCGGCGACGGTCATTTCGATGACCTTGCCCGTGTGCGGCTGCTGAATAGGCCTCGACTCCGCGCAATAAATAGTCGTAACAATAATCATCTTCTTACCCCTTCTGTTCTATACAGGTCTAAGGCGTCTCTACGACTGCGTCTAAATACCTCTGCCGTATTGGAGCATTCGCCGCGTACAGAAGATGCACATAAGCGCAGATATTTCTCCGCGCCCTTGAAGAACACCAGACAATTTATTTCGTTATTGTGGCAACCGTAAAGAACAAACCGCAACCGCGCTATCGAAGAGAACCGGTGGTGGCACGCCCGATTGTTGCTTTCGGACCGTGCGCTCTGGTTCCCGCTCTATTCCGTATCAATCGGCAGTACGCGGTTCTTGCCCTCGTAGATGCTCACCCATTGGCGTGTCGCTTCCTTTAACTCGGCGGCTTCCTGCCAGCCCTGCTCGCGACCATCACTCTGGGTTGGATCTTGCGTTTCGGCGATGTAAATAGTCGTAATGATCAGCATTGGGGAACCTCTACGTTAACAAGTTGGACACTCACCAGGCCAAAAGGACTCGAAAATCTGCTCCAGCCCCGCTCTTTCCACGCCGTTTTGCGCTCCACTGCGGCGATGCGCCCGGCCAGAATGCGCCTTAAGTGTGCCATCTGCGGCGTTTCGTCTCGTTCACGCTCGACCCCGTCGAGTGTCGCTCGCAGCCTGGAGAGCATCTTGCCGGTTGGGTCAATCTCTTCGGTATTGCGGTGTTCGAAGATGGACATCTTATGCCGCCTCCGGATGCGACATTTGCTCCGCGCGGACCAGGGAGTGGCTCCGCACCAAGCCCTCCGCCTCACGAATGCGGATCAGCAGATGAACGCGGATTGCCGCGACTACCGCAGCATCGCCAAAGTCGGGACTATCGTCGAAGTGCCGAAGTTGCGCCTGAAGCCGATACAGCAAATCCGTGGGTAGGGGACGTTTCATATGACGAAACAAATGGTGCCACGCTTTCAGAGACGAAGAAGTGATTTGGGTCACGCTGTTGCCATTTTTAATTCATCGCCCCTGGTCGGGATGCTGGCCAGCCTCTCACCGCCCTTGCCGGTCCATGCGGTCCATGGCGGGCAGGCTCCATCGCCTGCCCTGAGGCCTCTCGAAACGGCGCAAAAACAACGGTGCACATGATCGAAGAGCCGAAATGGCTCCTGGACGAAGAGATCGATGCTCTTTGAAGTTTCTCTTGGCAAAGCAAAAGCCCCGGCAATTTGCCGGGGCTTTCATTGAAAAGGGAACTGCGAATTACATCGCCGCTACAAAATCCGGAACCATCGTCGCAGCACTCTCTTGCAGCAGCTGGGTCATTCTCGCTGCCATGCCGGTGTACATTGAAGCCGCACGGAAGGCATTCACTCGAACTCCTTCACTCGCGTGGCTGAACGCATATTGTGCCAGCGCCATCAACACGCAAACCTTGATCTGCATCGCATCGCTGCGCAGTGTTTCGATCAGTACCCGATCCACATTCTCGCAATGCCGCGTCGCGTAATCCGCCATCTCCAGCATGACCTTGGCATTCTGGAACATCACCCACAAGCCGCGCGGACCTTCCATGCGCGTCCATGTTTCCTCGGGCGACGCATTCAATCCTTCCTTCCACAAGAACTGATCGCTCAACTCGCGCGCACTCCAATCAGGTCGAAGCCGCATGAGCAGCGACTCCCACGATTGAGAATTGCGGCGACGAACGCTCAATCGCCAGCGGCCCAGATACAAGGCAACCAGAACAACTGCACCGAGTTGAAGCAGCGGGAAGATCATGAGTAGTCCTCAGTCCGGTCTTTAGTAACCGTTATGTCATTCCGTGAAACGCCGGACAGCATTTCATCGCTCCATACACTTCTACCAGAAACTACACGGTTTGTGGATCTTTTTTTCTGCAACTTCCTACTCTTCCCTCACCTAAGGGTAATCCACCCCACTGATCACATCAGTAACTTAAAGTAATTAGTGCTGGCAGTAAATGACACTTTCGTGTGGCCGAATGACCGGAATAGATCAGCTGAAGCTCTTTGAAATGAGTGATTTCGAATTTCAAAGAATCGAGGGTTGGGCGTCATCAGAATCGTCAACGGTCGTTATGCCTTCCCGATTTCGAATCCGAGGACTCCCTCATAGCTACCCGCACGCTTCTTGCATTGCCGGCGACGGCCAAAAGAAGGTTCTGCATCTTGGGCGTGAACTCGCGCCGTTCCGGCACTTTCTGCAGAAAACTAACTGACCAGTACATCATCGAGATGACGTAACTGGCTGCCACCAGCAAATCGAGGATATGAAATTGCTGATCCAACGCGGGATTGCCCGGCCCCTGATTCATGTGAAACAGGGCGACCGAGAGACTGGCGAGTGCGTAAAAACCGAGTCCGGTTGCAACCTGAAGTTCCCGATCCTTCCACCCGATGGCCAGAAACTGGCTTCCAGCCGCCAGAACCAGGAAATAAAGGATCCGCATCACAGAAAAGGTGAGTTGCAGATGAACGATGATCTGAAACTGAGTTGCAGTAAGTTCCAGTCCGGGCGACTTTGCGAACGGCCAGATGATGGCACACGACAACCCGAGCGCAAGCGCGACGGCCAGGATCGCCCATCGCGAAAGCAGACCGCGCACGGGGCGCAGCACTGACATGGAAAGCTCGATCAGGACGCAAAACATGAATGCAGAATCGATGATCGTGCTTAGAAGATAAATCTGAAGCCCGGTGTGCCCGCTGGTAGGGAACCGGCGTGTGAGCAAGTACACGCCAGGGTCATTGATAAGACCCCAGGCAAGATAGCAAGAAAAGAGGGGAAGAGTTTTGTAGACTTTTCTGTACAGCAGAAGCGCGAAGGCAATTGCCTCAGCTATAGAGCCGACGACAACTAATAACGTTTCCAGGGTCACCGTACGCCTCGCGCCATCTGCAGATCCACAGAGAATGCCTAAAGTCTAACAGTCCCTGGGCCTGCCTCGGTCTGAAGCATTAAACGATAGTTACCAACTTGTAGACGGGCGGCGGCGTTGCCAGAATCGGCGAATTCTTGTAAACCGGCGGTGGCGTTGCCAGGATCGGTGAGCTGGCCATCTTGTATACGGGTCTCGGCGTTGCCAGGATCGGCGAATTCTTGTAAACCGGCGGTGGCGTTGCCAGGATCGGTGAGCTGGCCATCTTGTATACGGGTCTCGGCGTTGCCAGGATCGGCGAATTCTTGTAAACAGGCGGCGGCGTTGCCAGGATCGGTGAGCTGGCCATCTTGTATACGGGCCTCGGCGTTGCCAGGATCGGCGAATTCTTATAAACAGGCGGCGGCGTTGCCAGGATCGGTGAGCTGGCCATCTTGTATACGGGTCTCGGCGTTGCCAGGATCGGCGAATTCTTATAAACAGGCGGCGGCGTTGCCAGGATCGGTGAGCTGGCCATCTTGTATACGGGTCTCGGCGTTGCCAGGATTGGCGAATTCTTATAGACCGGCGGTGGCGTTACCAGGACAGGTGAGCTAGCGGCAAACCCGCTCTGCGCGGGAAAAGAATGCGTGGTTGGCGCTGCCGCAGCCGTAATAGCTGACAGAGCAATAGCCGAACCAAGTGCCACGCATGAAACTTTCAACCATGACGAAGACATTGGATACACCTCAAGGTGTTCAAAGAAATCTTCACAAAGACTAATTCAAAGCGGTCATCGCGATACAACAAAAGTACCGAGGTCACACAGAAAAATTACGAGATAACGCTTACTCATACCATATCGTGGGAATATCGGGTCCATGCCTTCCCAAAAGGTCACGTTACGGTGTTCCCGGCCTCCCGGCGCCCTCGGCTACAATCTTGGCCATGGCCATCGCCAGGGATGCGGGTGGCTTCGGCCGGCTCTTACGTTCGGGAGTTGAGCAGTTTCTCAAGCGCAAAAACGCTTTTTCTCAGGAGATAGCTTGATCCCCAGGTTGCGCAGTCAATTCAACGCGGCGTTCCATGAATCGGCGTATTCCGAGCTGCTGGCGCTGCTCGAACAGCGCTGCGGAGGCCCCATCCAGTTTCCGGTGGCCGAGACGCCGATATTCGTGCCCCGGGCTCTCCTCGATGAGATGGCCGAGCAGGGGTCCACCCTCGCCCTCCATTTGATCGCCAATCCGCAATATCTCGCTGCCGCGCGCCAGGCCATTCCCCACGGCTACCGAGTCGCCAACGAAACCCCGCACCCTCACTTTCTTACCGCTGATTTCGCGTTGGTGCGCACCCCTTCCGGCGAACTGGCGCCCCGCCTGGTCGAGATTCAGGCCTTTCCCTCCGTCTTCGCCTACCAGGCTGAACTCTGCTCCGCCTATCGCGAAGCCTTCGGACTTCCCGGGTCGCTCGGCGTTTTTCTAGGGGGACTCAACGAATCAACCTATTGGGATCTGCTGAGGCGAACCATCCTCGGCAATCACGAGCCCGAAGAGGTGGTCCTCACCGAGATAGACCCCCTGCATCAGAAGACGTTTTCTGACTTTCATCTGACATCGCAGCATCTCGGCATTCCGCTCGTTGATATCGCTTCGATTGAGCCAGTTGGCAGCAAATTACACTATCGCGATGCGGGCGGCCGCCTCAGGCCGATTCGCCGTATCTACAATCGCGCCATTGCTGACGAGCTCATCGCACGCGATATCCATCTGCCCTTCGATCTTGCCGCCCCATGGGAGGTCGAATGGGCCGGCCATCCGAACTGGTATTTCCTGATTAGTAAATTCTCGATTCCCTGGCTTTCCGGCACCGGGCAATTTCCCGTTGTGCCGCCCGCGGTCTTTCTCAACGATTTTCTCGCTGGCCCCGGGCGCGATTTCCTTGCTGCCGCCGGCGTGCCGCTGCCCGCCCGCGACATCGCATCCCCCATCTATAAGGAACTCCTGCTCAAACCGCTGTTTTCCTTTGCTGGAAAGGGAATCGAATTCGAGCCCTCGTACGCGCGTCTTGAAGCGATCCCGCAGGAGGAGCGCGGCTCTTATCTCCTGCAGCAGCGCATGCGCTTCGAACCCACTATTGATACGCCATTCGGGATGACCCAGGCGGAAATCCGTATCCTATATGTATGGCCTGATGGCGGCGCGCTCACTCCGGCCTTGTCCCTGGTCCGCCTGGGACGAGGAAAGATGATGGGCGTTGACCACAATAAGAATCAGCGTTGGGTTGGCGGTTCGGCCGCTTTTTATATCTGAACGCCACCGGCTGTTTTCTGATATTCTCGGCAGGCGCTCGGATGCTCCGGTCCCCACGGGGAGTTACCTAGCCGATTACTACTTTTAAACTTTCGTGCTCTAGGTTCTACTGCAGAAGTTGTATACATTCAACAGTGAACGTACCCGCGGGAAAAGGAAATCGCATGATGGAGATCTCCAAAACGAACCCATCCGAGGAAATGAGCAAAACCGGACGCGGCACCTTTCTTAAAGAAGTTCGGTGCGCCGTGCGATTTCCACTCGCCTTGCCGGTGGAGATGGCTGACGATAAACAGCACGACCAACCGGCTGTGACGCGCAACGTTTCCGCCAATGGTGTACTGCTTGAACTTAACGCGCCTATTGACGTCGGCGAGGAGCTCGACTTTCATCTGCGCATGCCCGGAAGTGTGCTTGGCACTCCCCAAGATGTGTTAGTTCACTGTCGTGGACGTGTGGTACGCTGCTCCATAAGCCAAAGTCACTATCAGGCTGCTGCGACGATCGATGAGTATCATTTCGTAGAGCAGTAAGCGTCTGAATTGACGGCAGTAGCAGCCACTTATGGAACTTCTCGACGAAACACCTGATGGCGAGATTCTCGACACGCCCGTGAAGCCGGGCACCATCCGCATTATCCTTGCGGACTCGCAGGCCATCTACCGCGTTGGAATTCGCAAGATCTTCGCGCTCGAAGACGATATTCGAGTCGTGGCGCAAGCCGACTCCCTCGAAAACCTCCGTCTCGCACTCGAACGCCAACCCGCTGACGTGGTCCTCATTGAAGGTGGCCTCCTCACAGGAGTCCCCAGCGCCATTCCCGACGTCCTCCGCATTGCGCCTGATGTCAAGCTCATCGTGCAAGCCATGAGCAACGACGAAAGCCAGACTGTGGATCTCTACCGGCGCGGCGTTCGCGGCATCATCTCCCGTTCCATCTCGCCCGACCTGCTGGTCCGTTGCGTGCGTCGCATCGCCACCGGCGAAACCTGGATCGATAATCAGGCCGTGAACTGGGTCATCGATGCGTATCGGGCCCAGGCCGCGGCTCTCGTAAGCCCGCGCACTCAGCCTCGTCTTTCTCCCAAGGAGACGGCAATCATTACCTGCATCACGCAAGGCAAGCGCAATAAGGAAATCGCCTTCCAACTCGGGACTACCGAGCAGGTCATCAAGAACTATCTGCGCAAAATTTATGACAAGCTGGGCGTCTCCGATCGGCTCGAGCTTGCTCTCTATTGCCTGCACAACAAAATTATCAAGTCCGATGCCGACGAAATCGTGGTCGCGCAGAAGATAGTCGCCCGCTGATACCACGCAATTCTTTCAATTTCCATGCGGCGCTGCTCAATGCAGCGCCTCTCGTTTTTGCAAATAGAAATAGCGCGCTGTCATTCTGAGTGATCAGGCCCCCGAACGCTGAGTGATCAGGCCCCCGAACGCACCAGGGCCTCACCCCTCAACGACAGAGGTGTCATTCTGAGTGAACGGGGCCCCGAACGCACCAGGGCCTCACCCCTCAACGACAGAGGTGTCATTCTGAGCGAACGGGGCCCCGAACGTACCAGGGGCCCCAAAGAGCGATTAGCTTTTTGGGGTAGGTTCGGGGGTGGTGAGCGAAGAATCTGCTTCTGCAACTCCAGATTTATGCCAGCCGTTTTTGGAAACACACTAGTGGCTCGATTCGGTCGCCCCAGCCCCATCGCACGAAACGCCTTCGCAACTCACCGGCGACTGCCCATCACCGCAGTGGGTCCGCGCCAGTTCCAGCAGCCGTATCAGCTCACTCAGATCCCTGCGATCCAGATGCCCCAGCAGGTCGCGCGGAATCTGTTCAATCACCGCGTCCATCTTGCCCAGCAGTTCAAGACCCGCTGCCGAGATATGGGTCCAGACCACGCGCCGGTCATGCTTGTCGCGTTGCTGTCTGATCAGCTTCATTGTCTTGAGACGCGCCAGCAGCCGAGTAATGTCCGGTTCGGCCGTGATCATCCGGTCGCCGATCGCCGAGCATGTCAGCCCCCGGGAGCCGGCTCCGCGCAGAATCCGCAGCACGTTGTATTGGGTCGAAGTGACACCCCAGTCGCGCGTCCTGCGCTGAAACACCCGCTGCAGGCAGTCCGAAGTGCGCAGCACATTCAACAGTGCCTCTTCTTCGTCGCTTGAAAACGGGCGTTCCTGCGCGATTTCGCTCTTCAAACCGGTCATGTCTGCCCCTCGTCTATCCCTCGGAACGTGCTTCCGGCGGCCCAACCCGAGCCGCGGAACCCCCAACCGTTCCCGCTATTCTTGCCCCGAAACTGTCAAGAAAAAGTGTCAGTGTCATTCTCAACAAAATTAGCGATGTCATTCTGAGCGCACGGGGCCCCGAACGTACCAGGGGCCCCAAAGAGCGATTAGCTCTTTGGGGTAGGTTCGGGGGTGGTAAGCGAAGAATCTGCTTTCGTGCCCTCTTGTTCTGGAATTCTTAACAAGACCGTCAGTGTCATTCTCAACAAAAATTAGCGATGTCATTCTGAGCGCACGGGGCCCCGAACGTTTTTCAGTTCGGGGGTGGTAAGCGAAGAATCTGCTTTCCGCACTTCCAGATTTTTGCCACTAGCTTCGGGCCACTACTGCTTTACGACATCCAGCTCGATGCTCATTTGCACATCGTCTCCCAGCACCGCCGCCGGATACTTTGTTCCAAGCCCGAAGGCGGCCCGGCTGAGGGTCGTCGTCGCCGAAAACCCGGCATGCATCTTGCCGCCCATGCCGGCAGCTGGCCCCATCGGACCCTCCACCTGCAGAACCACTGGTTTGGTCACTCCGTGCAGCGTCAGGTTGCCATTTACCGTCAGGCCGCCCGCGGTCTTCGCGACGCTCGTGCTCGTGAAGGTCGCGGTCGGAAACTGCGTCACGTCAAACATGCTGGCGCTCTTCAGATCGGTGTCCCGTGGCGCCACTCCTGTATCTATCGTCGTTACGTCGATGGTCATCGTCACCGTGGACTTTGTGACGTCCGCCTCGTTCCACACAATCTGGCCGCCCAGGTTGCCAAAACGTCCGTGCACCTTCGACAGGCTCATATGCAGAATGCTGAAGTCAACCTCGCTGTGCGCCTTGTCCGGAACCCACGTGGATGTTTGAGCCACAGCCATGGGAACAGCCGTCGCCAGAATGCCGAGTATCATTGCCAAACGTTTCATGTCGTTTCTTGTCCTTTCGTTTTTCATGCTCGATGGATAGAAGCTTCTGGAGAGAGTCGGGAAGACGGCCGCAGATCGATCTCGGCCGCACATTATTCAGCCTGGCCTGACTTCGTGCTAGCTTGCGTCGTGCCCGGCTGCAACCATGATTCTTAATGGACGCTCGAACTTGAATATTCGTTGCAACAAATATTGCTGAATTCCACAATGAAAGAGAATTAGAGAGGCAGCACCAGGACCGCGTTCCCCCAACGGGAGGGATGGCCAAACTGTCAAAATACAAACTGTCTCCACCGCCATGGGATTCAACGCAATTCATTGTCAAGCCCTCGAACCCCATCGTCGCTCCTAACTAGCTCAAAACAAAAACCAAAATGTGTGGACAGATCTTGCAGGTTATTTCGCCAGTTAGCCTACGCTGTATTTATGCAGCCAGCCCCGACACCAGCTACGGCGCTCATCACAGTTTCACAGGGCTGCGAAGTCCCTCAACGAGGTCTTTAACGCGCCATAACGCGCCAAAAAGAGCCCAAAAAACAGGTACAAAAGTGGATTAACCATCATCCCCACAGAGAGTTAGGGCTGCACTTTCGGGAAAGGGCCCCATTACTTCGTAACTATTAACTGGAAAGTACACAAGAACTCGAACAGAAAAGTCCGTAAGTCCAATGCTGAGAGAACTCTGCGGCTAAGTCCAATCCGCAGAAGACTTTGCAGCGTCGTATCCCCCGTAAGCCATTGAAAGAAGAGACTTTCCTTACAGAGATGGGTAGGGGGAGGGGGCCAGGTACTTGGCCAGCGGGCCAGGCACACTACTGCGCAGATTCGAGTTCAGCCAGGATCTGCGGCCCAAGCTGGCTGACGCTGCCTGCACCGAGGGTCAGAATCATGTCCCCCGCGCGAGCCGCATTTGCGACTGCCGCAACGGCGGCATTGAAGTCAGGCACATATTGCGCCGGGGGCGAGGTGATTTTCGAGGTCAGCAACTCCGCCGTAATGCCGGGCAGCGGCTCTTCGCTTGCAGCATAGATTGGCAGAACGAACACGGAGTCAGCATCCGTGAAAGCAGCACCGAATTCGTCCAGCAAGTCGCGCGTGCGCGTGTACCGGTGCGGTTGAAAGACGACATGAACGCGGCCCTTCGAGAACTCGCGGGCGGCGGCCAGGGTGGCGCGAATTTCCGTAGGGTGATGTCCGTAGTCGTCGATCACGGTAACGCCGCGCGCCTGTCCGCGAATCTGAAAACGCCGATCGACACCGTGGAAGCTGAAGATTCCAGCGGCAATCTTCTCTGTCGCCACTCCAAGCTGATGAGCGATCGCCACCGCGGCCGTCGCATTGAGCGCGTTGTGGCGGCCCGGGACGTGCAATTGGAACGGGCCGACAGTGCCTGCGGGTGTAGCAACCTCGAAGTGCGAAAAGCATTCGGGACGCGCAGGAAGTAAATCGAGCCGGTAGTCGGCCTCCGGCGAAGTGCCATATGTGAAAACGCGCCGATGCACGCGCGGCAGGATCGCGGCGAGCGCCGGGTTGTCGATGCACGCGGTGACGGCGCCGTAGAAAGGAACCTTGTCCATGAAAGCGAGGAAAGCGTGCTCCACGTCGTCCATGTCGCGGTAGCAGTCCATATGCTCGCGATCGAGATTCGTGACAACAGCGAGGATAGGCGGAAGCTTGAGAAAGGATCGATCGCTTTCATCCGCCTCGGCTACCAAATATTGGGTAGTGCCGAGTTTCGCGTTGGAGCCAAGCGAGTCGACGCGGCCGCCGACGACAACCGTAGGATCGAGACCGCCGGCGGCGAGCACCGATGCCACCATCGATGTCGTCGTCGTTTTGCCGTGCATGCCCGCGATGGCGATGCCATACTTCAGGCGCATCAGTTCGGCCAGCATCTCAGCGCGCTGGATCACGGGAATCTTCAGGGAGCGCGCCGCTACGACTTCAGGATTGTCGGGTGAAACCGCAGAGCTGGTAACCACAACCGTGGCTCCAGTGACGTTTTCGCCATCGTGCCCCTCGTAAATAGTGGCGCCCAGTTGAGCAAGACGATCCGTAACAGCACCGCGTCGCAGATCGGAGCCGGAGACCCGGAAGCCCATATTGAGCAGGATTTCGGCGATACCGCTCATGCCGATGCCGCCGATTCCGATGAAGTGCGCGTGCTGTGCGGTGACAAACATTCTGGGCGAAGATTCAGGTTAGCAGCACAGGGCCACGATCGGCAGAGCCGGTGAGGTATCTGGCAGCGGGATGCTATTCCCGGCCTGTAAAGCAAACGGCCACAGGTGCCCGCTCAAACGTTTGATACAACGGTTCGCGTGCTATCATTCCGCCGACCACAATTGTCATCGCCAAGGAGTTCACAATGATCCACCGTTCGCGCAGGGATTTTTTGAAGGCCGCTTCCGCTACCGCTGCGGCGCTCGCCGTCTCTGGCACAACCCCTGTTCGGGCTGCCGGTTTAACGGCGCCAGACACTGTTAAGGTTTGGGGAACCTTTCGCGATCAGCGCCACAATGCGCTCCAGTCGCTTGAATGGAAAGCGGCGAAGCAGATCACCGCGAACGCGATTCAGCTGGATACAAGCGCGGCGAAACAGGAGATTCTCGGCTTCGGCGCAGCTATCACCGAGTCCTCCGCCTACGTGCTCAGCCGCCTTTCAGAGGCCGAACGCGCGCCCGTCATGCGCGATCTCTTCGCACCCGATGCCATGGCGCTCAACGTCTGCCGCACCTGCATCGGCTCCAGCGACTATGCAACAAAAATGTACAGCTACGACGAGAGCAGCGAGCCCGATCCGGATCTGAAGAAATTCTCGATTGACCATGACAAGGAGTTCTACCTTCCCATTCTTCGCGAGGCTCGCAAGCAGAATTCGGATATGTTCCTGTTCTCATCGCCGTGGAGCCCGCCGGGTTGGATGAAGCCGAACAACTCCATGATTGGCGGAGCCATGCGCAAGCTCAGCTTCGGCCCCTACGCGAACTATTTCATCAAGTTTCTCGAAGCCTACAAAGCCGAGGGCGTCGACATCGCCGCCGTAACCATCCAGAACGAGACAGACGCCGAGCAGGAAGGCCACATGTCCGCCTGTCTCTGGGCGCAGGAGCAGGAGATGGAGTTTGCGGCACGCTTCCTCGCGCCTTCACTCCGCAAAGCGGGCTTCGGCACAAAGATTTGGCTCCTCGATCACAACTACAGCCTGTGGGGACGCGCGATCGACGAACTCAGCGATCCATCGGTCTACGAAGCGGTCGACGGTATCGCCTGGCACGGCTACGTCGGCGAACCCACCGCGATGACCCGCGTGCACAACGCATTCCCGGCGAAGCATGCGTATTGGACCGAAGGTGGCCCTGACATCAACCAGCCTGACTACCAGACGGACTTCACAAAATGGGCCGATCAGTTCAACAGCATCCTCAACAACTGGGCTCGTTGCATTACCGCGTGGAACATTGCACTCGACGAAAAGGGCAAGCCGGATATCGGTCCCTTCTCCTGCGGCGGCGTCGTCACCATCGACAATACCTCGCACAAGATCACTCGCAGCGGACAGTACTGGGCCTTCGCTCACTACTCGCAGCACATCAAGCGCGGCGCAAAGGTTTTCGCAACGAATGCACTCGGTGATACCGGGGTCGGCTCAGAGATATCGCATACCGGCTTTCGAAATCCTGATGGTAATTACGTTGTAGTGCTTGCTAACAAGGGAGCCGAGAAACGCGTGCAATTGCTGATGGGCACAAAAGCGCTCGATCTCGACCTTCCCTCAGATTCAGTCCAGACGCTGGAGTGGTCTTAGGAGTTCATCAAATACGGATTCTGGCTGTTGGCTCTCGTCCCCGAGCCCCCAGACTTTGTCATCTTGAGCGGAGTCGAAAGATCTGCGGTTATCTATGTTCATTGCGCGCTACAACTGGCGAGCGCCTTTCAGTAAATCTCATTCGCCGTTTGCGAAGACCGTATCTTCCCGTTCTCGACCGAAAGCTTGTACGTAATTCCATCGCCCGCCCACGATCTGATGTAGAAGTCTGATCCGGGCATCACCTTCTGTACGGTGAAAGGACCGAAAGTAGGCAGTTTGTGCGTTTGCAACGTGCCCGAATTGCGATCCGTGTCAATGAAGTACGCCGCGCCATATCCAACAACATGGGCTTTTCCATCCGGTTCCAGCAGAATCGCGGCTCGTTCCTGCACCCCGATTCCACGGACCCTGGGAGCATCGGGCGAAACGGACTTCCCATCAGGCTCGTTGAGTCGAGCCAGAAACACCAACAGCCGGCCCATGCGGTCGCGGCGTGCGAAATGCGTGTCGGTGATGACATCTCTAAGAATCGGGATGCTCAGGAATTTGCTCGTCAGAGTGATGCGCGCGCTGTAAGGGTCTGCTAATGCCGTCTTCCCATCGAGGTTCGGATCATCCGGCTTGTCACCTTGCGCGGAGTAGATGAATTCACCCATCACAGCGAGCCCCGCGCTGGTGCCCCCGATCGGCACTCCCCGACGGATCGCATCGTTCAGCGCCGTCTGAACGGGTGTGTTCATCCAGAAGTTGATGTAGTTGGCTTGGTCACCACCGGCGATGAAGATGGCGCTGGCACGTTTGATCGCATCGACGACAAAGGAGTTCGCTGCTGCTTCGCGATCAGGAATGATTAACGTGGCTACGGAATTCAAACGGCAAAGGCCGCGCAGGTAGAAGTTGTATTCGTCGTCGCCCGTCGCGCGCAGCACCAGGAAGTCTCCACCGCCGGCGCGATCACAGAGGAACTTGAACGCCTCGTCGAGATCGGTGCCTCCACCCATTAGCGCGAACCCTGGCCGCGATTGAGCCTTGATGTCGACCCGCTCACCGGCGCGAATATACCGATACGCAGGCGACTGAGCCGGCGCGAGAAGCCCGCTCGCCGCCAGCAAAATGCCCAGACCCATGATTCGAAAATGCTTCATCTCGGTAGCTTATTTTAAGCTGTGATGCCGGCCCGTTACGCTACGGGTTCCCCCTTTGGTGCAGACGCCAAAAAGCCAGTCACGCGCAAGCTATAGTTGACTTTGGCGATTCTCCCGATCAACTGGCGCTGGCGTGGCACAACGCGACAATAAAACCCGGTCCCTCGTGTGGGAGGAGGAAGCGCCCGCGGAGCCGCGCTTTCGGCGCGCACAACCTGCCGTGCCCGCTGCAGGCCGCAGCCTTCCCGGCATGCCGATCTCCATGGACGATGAGGACGATGGCGGCCCTCGCGCCCGCAGCAAGCCACGCAGATTTGGCGAAGAACCCATTCGTCCCTGGTGGCGGCCCGCCACCACATTCGGCCGCTTGCTTGTCGCAACCGGAGTAGTCGCAGTCGTGTCTGTCGTTGCTGTCTCCGCCTACGCCATTCGCAACTTTGTAGAGCATGATGCGCGCTTCCGCATTGGAGGCACCAGCAATATCCAGGCCTCAGGTCTCTCGCAAGTGAGTCGTGCGGAGCTGCTGCCCATTTTCGGTGAAGACATTGGCCGCAATATCTTCTTCGTGCCCCTGGCCGAACGCCGCAGGCAACTCGAACAGATTCCGTGGATCGAGCACGCGACGGTTATGCGTCTATTGCCCGACCAGATCCGCATTTCGATCGTTGAGCGCAAGCCTGTTGCATTTCTTCGCCAGGGCTCGCAGGTCGGCCTCGTCGATGCCAACGGCGTGTTGCTTGTCGAGCCGCCGGCAATGATGGCCCAGCATCATTACTCGTTCCCGGTCGTTACGGGGATCGACAGCCGCGACGCCATCAGTTCGCGGCGTGCCCGCATGGAGGTGTATCAGCATCTTGTCAGCGAACTGGACTCCAATGGGCAGCATCTGTCTGATCAGATCTCCGAAATCGACCTGTCTGATCCTGAAGATGCGCGTGTGCTGATGCCGGCGCAAGGAACGGACATTCTTGCGCACTTTGGTTCCGACCACTTTCTTGAGCGCTTTCAGCGCTACAAAGCTCACATCGCAGAATGGCGCCAGCAGTATCCCAAGCTGGCCGAAGTCGATCTTCGCTATGAGCAGCAAGTCGTACTGCAGATGACAGGCGGCGCGCACGCAGCGCCCGCAAAGTTAGATCCGGGCGAGGTTGTTGACGGCTCAGTACAAGCGCACAAACCCGATGCTCGACAGCCGGATGTCAAGGCTGACCCTCCAAAGCCAATTGCCACCAGGCACGCCGATGCAGCCAAAACCGCCAAGGCTCACGCTTCTGCCAAATTGTCCGCAAGGACGAATGCTCTCAAAGCCAAAGGCGCGAAGAAAAAACATCCCGATCCAAAGCACGTAGTGAAAAAGACAGCGAAACCCAAAGCAAAGCCACACCCGTCCACAACAGCCCAGTGAGAGAACGATGAGCGAGAAGCAAGACAATCTGATCGTTGTGCTGGACATGGGCAGTGCCTGGACTCGCGTTTTGGCCGCCGACGTGAATGAAGGTGCTCTTCGCTATCGCGGCCACGGATTGATCGAATCCACGGGAATGCGCAAGGGACTCATCTCGGAACTTGGACCTGCAGCAAAGGTCGTGAAGCAGGCTAACGAGCAAGCCGAGTGGACCGCGCGCTCAAACATCGACCAATGTGTGGTGGGAGTTGGAGGTCCGCACATTCGCGGGCTTAACACCAATGGCGGATTGGACCTGGGCAGTCGGATGCGCGAGATTACGCGTGAGGATGTGCGCGCCGCAGTGGAGCGCGCCCGCGCCGTCGAGCGGCCGCCCGATCGCGAGATTCTGCACCTGCTGCCGCGCCAGTTCATCCTCGACGATCAGCCCGGCATTTTCGATCCCGTAGGGATGGTCGGCGCGCGCCTCGAAGTCGACCTGCACATCGCGACATGTTCTGGCAGCGCGCTGCAAAGCACGGTGACCTGTGCCAACCGTGCCGGACTCGAAGTTTCCGAGGCTGTGCTCGAGTCGATCGCGGCGGCAGAGTCCACGCTTTCCGCAGATGAGCGCGAGCTTGGCGTTTGCCTGCTCGACATCGGTGCGCACTCCAGCGATATGGTTGTCTTCTTTGAAGGTGCGGTCGCCCATACGGCATCGGTCCCTGTCGGAGGCGCGCATTTCACTAACGACCTCGCGGTCGGATTGCAGATGCCCGTGGCGCAAGCCGAGGAACTTAAGCGGCAGTACGGTCACGCAGTGGTGACAGCCGTTCCGCTTGAAGCGGAGATCGAGATTAACAATCCCGAGCCGCAGCGTCTCGTATTGCGCACCCTTGCGGAGATTCTCGAGCCGCGTGCGCGGGAGCTTCTATACTTTGTAAAAGAGAGCCTTCGCCAGGGCGGCGTGCTTGAGGCTCTGGGCGCAGGATGCGTGCTGACTGGCGGCGGAGCCATGCTGCCGGGTATGCTCGACGTAACAGAAAGCCAGATTCGCGTTCCGGCGCGCACGGGAATGCCCGTGCGGCTCTCGAACATGCCGGGCGAGCTAGTTCATCCCAGCTTTTCCACTGCCATCGGAATGCTACTGTATGCACATCGCACACGTGTCACCCGTGCGGCAGAAAATAACAGTTTGCGCGCCAAGCTGCGCGCCATCTTCGCAGCGAGTTTCTAAAGGCAAGGATCATGTCAACCACGAATGGGGAGGCGCCAGCCGCTATGGATCAGCAGAAGATAGAAGCCGCAGATTTGCGCATTCAGTTTCACGATGAAGAGCAGCGCGGGGCGCGAATCAAGGTCATTGGTGTCGGAGGTGGCGGCGGCAACGCGGTCAACCGGATGATCCAGGCCGGCCTCGAAGGCGTCGAGTTTATTGCGGCAAATACCGACGTGCAGGCGTTGAAGCTGTCTCTGGCTCCGATCAAGCTGCAACTCGGCGTGCGGTTGACTGCTGGACTCGGTGCGGGAGCGAATCCCGATGTGGGCCGTCGGGCTGCACTCGAAGATTCAGAGAAGATCATCGAGGCTCTGGAAGGCGCGGACTTGGTTTTTGTGACCGCGGGTCTTGGCGGAGGCACAGGAACGGGAGCAGCTCCGGTGATTGCATCGCTCGCGAGCGAGATGGGCATCCTGACTGTCGCGGTCATCACGCGGCCGTTCGCGTTCGAGGGCAAGCGCCGCCTGCAGCAGGCTGAGCGCGGCCTGAAAGAACTGATTGAGAGCGTCGACACCATGATCGTGATCCCCAACGAAAAGCTTCTTGCGGTTGCGAAGGACGCGGGATTCTTTGAGAGCTTCCGTATCGCCGATGACGTACTTCGCCAAGGAGTGCAGGGCATCTCCGACATCATTACGATCCCCGGCATCATCAATCGCGATTTCGCCGATGTAAAGACGACGATGGCCGGAATGGGCCACGCCGTGATGGGGACAGCGATTCGCTCCGGCGACAATCGCGCGAAGGAGGCGGCGCAAGCTGCCATGGCATCGCCGCTGCTCGATGCAGGTGCAATCGATGGAGCGCGCGGCATCCTCATCAACATCACCGGCTCCAGCAACCTGAAGCTCTCCGAGGTCAACGAAGCCTCCTCGCTTATTCAGAGTTCGGCCCACGAAGATGCCAACATCATCTTCGGCGCGGTACTGGACGAGCGTATGGGCGATGAAGTGAAGATCACGGTGATTGCGACGGGTTTTCGCGACCAGATGCCTGAGCGTCGGGCACGGATGCTGAATGTGGAAGAGATGCCGGTGGTCACGGTTCCCGTCGTTGCGGCAGATGCATGGATGCGGGAGAGGGCTCCAGTTGCGCCGCCGGCTCCAGCGCCTCTGCGGTTCATGAGCGAAGAGGAAGACGAGGAGTCCGATAACGAAGACGCCGGCGAACCGGCGTTTGTGGCGGCTGCGGTCCGGTCCAGTCATGCGGAGGTCGCCGAGGAACCGGCATTTGCGCCTCTTCCGCGCGACTATGCTTCTGACTTTGGTAACAGCGTTCGCATTCCGGCTATTACCGAGGAACATGTTTCACAGCCGGCTGTAAGTCCTTTGTCTGCACCTTCGAACGATGAAGAGCGGGACCTGGATGTCCCTACGTTCATGCGCCGGATGAAGTTCTAACGCAAGCGCTTCCAAAACGGGGACTTGCATTGAATCCGAAGCGCGGTATATTCAAATTAGCTCTCGAAAAACCACGGGTCAGGACAAGTATTTCTGTGTCATTGATATTGTTTCCCCAAAGATGTTTGTGGCAAGCACCATTCAAGTCAACCGGTGACATTGCTCACATACTCCGGCAAGAGCGTGTGGGATAACAAGTTCGAGTTCAGAACGAAGTGTGCTGCTGGGCAGACACATGGCACGCAATCCACTGTTGAGGGGAACTGTTCAAGGATGAGACTGTCTTGCGTTTTTGCCTTGGGAATCGCCGTCGCTGCAATGAGTATTGGCGCCGGTCGCATTGATGCGCTTGACGTGCAGCACGCTGTGCATCACTCGAAGACCGCCGGCAAACACCTGGCCGTTCGGCACACCCATCGTTCCGTCCATTCCAGTACAGTCGTTGCGACTCATCGCGTTCATACCTCGGCATCCTCCTCGGTCACGCTTCATCATGCGGTTCTCACACGGCGCCATCGCCACTATTATGGCGAGCGCTTCACTGCCAGTTCGTTTGCCAAGGGCGACATCTTTGCAGACGATGTTACGGCCGGTGAAGATCCGTTGGTCCGCCAGGCGGCGATCGACGCACTGGGCGACATGAACGGCACCGCGGTCGTGATCGACCCATCGAACGGCCGGATCCTGGCCATGGTTAACCAGAAGCTGGCGCTTTCGCCGGGCGCAGAGCCTTGCTCAACCATCAAGCTTTCCGTGGCACTGGCCGCACTGAGCGAAGGTCTTGTCACGCGTGATACGCCGGTGCAGCTGGCCGGTTTCCGCATGAACATGACGGACGCGCTGGCAAAGAGCAACAATCTCTATTTCGAAGAACTCGGCCGCGAACTTGGTTTCGAACGCGTTCGCCATTATGCCACCCAATTCGGCCTGGGCGAACTGGCCGGTTACCACATCGAGGGCGAGCAGCTTGGCGCATACCCAACCGAAGCGCTTCCGATGTCGGAAGGTGGAGTCGGCCGCATGTGCAGCTTCGGGCAGGGCGTCTCCATGACTCCGCTGCAACTCGGCGCCTTTGTGGCGGCCCTCGCCAATGGCGGAACCCTCTACTACCTGCAGCATCCGACTTCGGCGGAGGGGGCAGCAAACCTCCAGCCCAAGGTGAAGCGGACGCTCGACATCGCCCGTTACGTCCCGGACATGCAGGATGGCATGGCAGGCGCAGTCCAATATGGAACCGCACGCCGTCTGCGCGCCAACTTCCAGGAACTGCCGGTTTTTGGAAAGACGGGAACCTGTTCGGACAAGGGAACGCGGTTTGGCTGGTTCGCGTCGTACTCCAATACACCACAAGGGGCCCTTGTAACGGTGTTCTTCCTCGAGGGCGGGCGGCCGACGTTTGGACCGCGCGCTGCCGAGCTGACCGGAGAGTTCTACAAGAACCTGTGGGATCGCAATTACTTTGCCGACAAGGGTGTCCAGGCGCACGCCAGATTGCAAGAAACGAGCACCACAACCGCCCGATAGGCTTCGATGCCCCCCAAGACATGAGCCGCCTTTGGGCGGCTTTTGTTTTTGGGTTGGAGCGGAGGTGTGCTCGATTGGCGCAGTGAGAGGGGTTGACGAATCGCATTCGGAGCCTGTGCCTCTTCTTTCAGGTGTTTTTCACGGCTTAAAAGATGCTTTCAAGTGACTGATTAGCTCTATACTCAAGTGCAATTAAGGTGCTTTGAATGGGCGGTCTCGTCGAAAACATGCCAGCCCAATCGAATTCAGCCGCATAGATCTGCGAACTGTCTGTCCCTTCCGGAATCAGCCAAATATTTCCGATTCGAAGAATCAGGAGGCAACATGGCTAGGTCTGCACATCTGATTGCCATCGGTTTGTCGCATGCAATGAACAAGAACATCAAAGCATGGGTGCAGCAGTTCAATTTCTTCCCGCCCCTCCCTGTCTCGGCGCACAAAGCCGATTACGTGACGAACGACAGCCTCGAGGATCTTCTGAAGCGATTGATCGACTCGCAGTACAGGAGCTTCATCCTGATCATTCATGGTTTGCCGGACGGGTCAGGCCTCTATCTCAATCTGGTTCGCAGCCAGTCACGTCCGCATACGAATCACTACGATCTGCAGGCGCTGATGGATGCAGAACAAGGCGCCGAGCTGGACAAACCGCTGTTGCAAAAAATGGGGATCACGCATGCCGATGCCAAGCGGCTCATCGATCTGATGCGCAAGGTCCGAGCCAAGAAAATCGAGTGCATTGAGTTTCGCTCCTGCAACCTGGGACGCAGCGATATCTCGTTGGACCGGTTTCGGCGCTTCCTGGGGGCAAGCCTGGCGGGTGCGCCGAATCTGCACACGGTATTCGGCCTGGTCCCGGTAATCATTGGGCCGAATTTTCAAAAGGTGCACGAGAGACATCATGTCGGCGCTGGGTGGGAAACCTACAATTATCCGACGTCCCTCGAGACTCCCAGGGTGGTTTGTTGTTTTCAGCTAAATGCGCTCCAAAAGCCGGAGTTGGACGGTCACATTGGGAGCGATCTGGAGTCGAACCTCGACGCATGGATCAATGAATGGATGATGGTTGGCGGCAAAAATCACGGTAGAACCGAGACGGCCATGCACGCGCTGTGGATCGCCGATCAGGTGGTGAAAGAGAAGGGGCACCCAGCGAGAATGGTGCCGGTCGCGATCGAGGTGATCGACAAAGATAGCTTTCGGGATCCGCTGGGCGGGCTCTACGGACCCACCGTGCAGCGCTTCATCCCTCCGCTGTCGATGAATTTCAAAAAGCACATCATTTACTCGCCGAAGTGAGGAGGTGAGCGGAGGCTGTCCTGGTCAACTGTCGTCGAACTCCTCCGGCAACCAGGATCTGCAACGGTTCACTCCCTCAAGGAATAACCCACAATCATTGCGACAACATGCGTACCAGATTGCAAGAAACGAGCACCACAACCGCCCGATAGGCTTCAATACCTCCAAGACATGAGCCGCCTTCGGGCGGCTTTTGTTTTTGGGTGGAGAGCGGAGACCTGGTCTATGCCGCTCCAGTCTGCCAGATGTTTTCAGTCCCCCCTCCCCCCACCCATCTCTGTGAGGAAAGTCTCTTCTTTCAATGGCTTACCGGGTGGCCCTGGCTGCAAAGGTCTTCTTGTGATTGAAGTTAGGGGCAGAGTCTTCCAGGGTAAGGACTTAGCTGCAAGGATCATCTTCACAGTTTCACGGTTTCGCAATGCGTTTCTTCGGATTGGGTTTGTCAGGTCGGAAGTTTATGAAAGCAGGTGACATAGGTTTTCGGCGATGGTGCTTTTTGGTCATTTTTGGTCATTTTTGGTCGTTCCAGGTCCGTTTCCAGGGCAGGTTTTGGCTGTTTTCGGCTTCTTAACCAGCGTTATCCGGGCTGGATTCAAAGAGCGATTTTCGAGTGGGTTTTGATCCAGTTCCAGTGTGCTCCAAGGGAGGGTAATTACCTGCAAAATGAAAGAGGAAATCGTGTCTGTGGATTCAGGAGCTTAGCGAGAAAACGCAGTGAGAGGGCTTGACGAATCGCTCATCCGAGCCTGGGCCTCCTGTTTCAGGAGGCCCCCGGTAAATCGCAAGGCCAGGCGCGGCGTGCATCGCAAGCGGCGTGAGCGGCGTCCACAGCCGGTCGGCCTCTTGCCGACCTAAAAAGCGAACCGTAGAGAAAGCTGAGCTTGCCGCGGATCCCCGACTCCGACGCGGAGGAAGCCGTTGAAGTCAAACAGTGCCGGCGAACTAAGTGGATTGAGGTTGTTGGTGTTATTGAAGGTGTTAAAGACCTCAAGGCGAGGGATAAGCGATAGCTTGCCGTCGTGGAAATGGAAGGGACGAGCCACGCCGAAATCGAAGACAAAGAACGCATTGTCTTTCCTGAGGTGATTGCGTCCGCAGTCAATGCCATTGACGAATCGAGTCGCCGAGTTGTTGAGGCTGCATGCGGGGCCGGTTCCATCCCCGTTGGAGTTGTCGGTCTCAGGCTCTGCGGAATGCTGCTGAATGCGCAGGTTGCCCTCGATGCCGGCCGGCAGATTTCCCACGGCGTAAGCGTTGAATTTGTGGCGCTCGTCGCGATCCGAGTAAGAATACTCTCCCTTCAGGTTATAGAGGTTGGCATAACGGAAGGTGAAGGGATCGCGTTCGTTGGAATCGTCGTCGCGATCAACCGAGAAGGTGTATTGGGCTTCTGCCATAAAACGATGCGACATGTGTTTGCGCAGACCCACGGTCAAGCCGCGGTAGAGAGACTTGGCGTTGCTAATGGTGTTGGTGACGGCGCCCAGAGTTGGAAACGGGCCCGCACCGCAGTAGGTCACGGTGTCTGAATTGGCCGAAGTTGCCGGCTCATTTGGGCACGCTCCCCCGGGAAGTACGAAAGTCGGCCCTACGTTGGGATTCAGGAATCGCGTCAGGTAAACGCCCTTCGAGTCAGTGAAGTCAACGAAGGCTACGAAGTCCTGGGAGATCTGCTGATCGTATCCGAAGTTGAACGTGTAGATGCGGGGATTGTGGTAGTGCCTGTCAAACACCGTGATACCCGCGCCGACACACCCGGTTGTGGGACAGCTGACGACGGGCAGGGTATTGGGATAGGTTGGATTGCCCAACCCCGAGAACTCGGTGAGGGTCTGCTGCTGCACGCCGTTTGTGGTGATGGCGCCGACCTCGGTGAGCATATTCTGCCGTGCGTTGAAGATGCCGGCGCTGCCGCGGAGTGCCGATCTCCCATTCCCGAAGATGTCGAAGTTAAATCCGACCCGCGGCTGGAACTCGGCTGTTTGATTGGGAAGATAGCCGGTCGAAGGGAACTTCGGGTCCGAGAGGTATGGGCCGTACAACGCCTGCGAAGGCTTGATTTTCATCTTGGGGAAGAACTGCGCCTCCCAGCGGAGGCCATAGTTCAAGATCAGGCGTGAAGTCGCCTTCCAGGTGTCCTGCGCGTAGATGGCGGGTTCCTCGTTACTGATGTTGGAATAACCGGCCTGCTGAACGGTCTCGCCGGGCTGGGTGCCGGCGTCCTGCAAGTAAAGAAGGAGTGCACCACTGTTCGCGTCAGTCGGGCCTTCGGTTGCGTAGTGCAGAAACCCCGTAACGCTTCCGAAAATGTAGCGTCCGAGAGCGAATCCGTCGAAGATCTGAACGTTCTTGCTGTGCAGATATTCGCCGCCCATCTTGAAGGTGTGCTTGCCTGCAATCAGAGAGAAATTGTCCTTGAGATCGACATGCCAGAAAACTTCGGTTGCCCCAGGTCCGAGGAAGAACGGCTGTCCGAAACGGAAAGAAGGAAAGAACCCTACGCCCGTGTCGGGTACGGCTTTTGAGTCAATCGCTGAGCGGGGACGCGTCTCGTGCCCGTAAGTGATGTGGGCCTCGTTGAGATGGCGATCGTTCAACGTGGAAACCAGATTGAAGTTAAGCGTCTGGATATGCGAGGGACCTTCGGTTCCGTTGGCTGAATTGCCGTAAGTCGACACGTCGAAAGTCTGGTTGGGATTGTTCGAATAGTCGAAGTTATAGGATCCGTAAAGAATATTCTTCTGATTGATGTTGTAGTCCATGCGACCGAAGAAAGCGCCGTTGTGGACGACGTGATCGACTGGCGCGCCCTCCGTCTCATTTAATGTGGTTTTGAAGTAATTGATGAGGACTAACCGCTGGCAATCTCCGCTGGCGTCGATTTCCGCATCCGAGATGTTGCTGCCAAACGATGGATTGGAATTTGCGCAGGGAGAACCGATGGGCGCGCTGAGGTTGGGACGGAGCAGGTTTTCGTCGATGCCTTCCGCCGCGCCAAAGAAGAACAACTTATCTTTGATGATGCGGCCACCGGCGCTGCCGCCGAACTGCTCGCGGTGGAAGTTGGTTAGAGGCTTGCCGTCAGAAGTGTTGGCGGTGAGGCCTTCGAGGCGCTGGTATTCGAAGAGGCTGCCATGGAGTTCGTTGGTGCCTGACTTGGTGATCACATTCACCACGCCGCCGCCGGTCCGGCCGAATTCGGCATTGGCGCCGCTGGCCACAACCTGGAACTCTTTGACGGCTTCAAGCGTGATGTCCACAGCCGCGCGCTGGCCACCCGATTGCTCGCCGAAGAAGCCGTTGTTATAGTCGCCGCCATCGAGGCTGATGTTGTTGAAGATGCCGCGCTGGCCGTTGAAGTTGATCTCGTCGCCGTCAGGACCCTGCACGATGCTTGCGCCTGGCGTCAATGTAAGGAGATCTTCGAACTTGCGGCCGAGTACCGGCGTTGTGGCAATGGCTGTCTCGCCAAGATCCGACGTCGAGGATGTGGTCACCACGTCGACCAGTGGGGTGGAGGTCACAATAATCGATTCGTTCGTTCCCTGAACCCGCAGGTTCAGCTTAAGTGAGATGGTGCGGCCCACGCTGAGATCGAGGTTCTCCTGAACAGTGGTCGCAAACCCGCTCTTTGAAATCTTTACGACATACTTTCCGGGTTGCAGGGATGGAAATTCGAAGTGTCCGCCGGAGTCGGTGACAGCCTGATGAGTCGTCCCGGTTTCCAGGGCGTCGGCTTCGACTGCGGCGCCCGGAACTGCTGCACCGGCCGCGTCCGTCACATCGCCCTGAATGTTGCCGTTAGTCGCCTGAACCTGGGCGCTGAGTTTGAGAGATCCAGTTAGAAAAATCAGCACAGCGATAAGAGCGAGTCTTTTGATGAGAATCGTCATGGCGGCTCCTGAAAGCAAAGAGGGGGTGGCGTGGGTTGGTCCCACGATCAACAAAACTGATTCGGAAAGGGATCGAAAGCGCTACAGGGAACAATGCAACCGTGCTGCAAAATTCAGCCTTTGAAAAACACACATCAGCGTGAACAAGAAAAATTCCACATTGTTCGCTGTGCGTCGAAGTCAAGGACTTCAGGGGGTACTGCGCTTTTCCAAGACATTATCACGGAAACCCGGAAAGGCTCTGAAAATTCGGGACCGTCGAGCCGCTTCCGGAGGGTGCATCGGTGGATAGAGATTCACCGATGCCAGCTGCCCGAATGCGCCAGCAAGGAGGAATAACTGAACTAGGAGATTCGTCGCGGCCGCTCCCGATTACCGGGGAGGTCGAAGCCTTCCGAGACAGCCTGCATCGGTGTCCGATCGGCCGCTCAGGGACTAGAAAGCTGGCTTGTCAGAAGTGATTGGATTCGAGGAGCCAGAGAAGCAGCGAGATCAACAGGAAAACCACGGTGAATGCTAAGCCGTAGCCCAGGACCCGGCCCGCTGGACCGTAACGGATTGATTCCCATCGATCCCGGAGGGTGTGCGGCCGTTTCGGCGTATCGCCGTCCGTGTTGACAAGGCCCTGCCTGGCGGAGCCGGGCACATGCTTGCGCGTGTCGTTCATAACCGAAATCTCCGAGGAAGCCGGTTGCAAAGCGTTTGCCATGGTGGGGATGGACGGCCCGGACCCGCGAACGGGGGGAGTCAGTTCGCCTGGTCCTGTGCGGTTCTATTGGCCTATGGCGGATCGTGACGCGAAGGGGGAATTCGTTTCAATATTCGCGGAAAATATTCTTATTCGACGATCAGGTCCCAACCGCTCGAAGTTTGGCCAGATTTTGGCGTGGGGCGATTCATTTGAAACGAATTCAGTTCATAATCATCGGATAGATTGAAAGCAGCGGGCGTTTGCAATCCCGGCACGCCTGTGACCTGAACCCACATCAGCACATTGGAATCCGACTATGGCTCTCCCCGAACACATTCTTCTCACGTATAGCTATCTGCTGCTCTTCGGCTGGGTTCTGGTCGAGCAATTCGGCATTCCGCTGCCGGCGACACCGGTACTGCTGGCGGCAGGCGGCCTCTCGGCTGAACACCAGCTCAGCTTTGGCGCTGCGTTTGTGGCTGGGCTGTTGGCGTGCATGACGGCGGATACCACGTGGTTTTTGATCGGGCGGCGATACGGGCATCATGTTCTGAGGATTCTCTGCAAACTTTCGCTGGAGCCGACGATCTGTGTCAGGCGGACGCAGGACTCGTTTGGGCGGCGGCGCAGCGTGATGCTGATGTTTGCCAAGTTTGTGCCAGGGCTGGCGACGCTGGCGGCTCCCGTGGCGGGCCAGAACGGGATGAACCTGGGACGGTTCCTGTTCTTTGACGGAATTGGCGCCAGCCTGTGGCTGCTTGCGCTGCTGACGGGCGGGAGGCTCTTCGGCGATGCGCTCAAGCGCAATCCGAACCTGATGGACTGGGTGGGGCGTTTTTCGGGCGCGATTCTGCTGCTGGGTGTGCTGGGATTCTTCGTGATGCGGCTGTATCGCAGGCGGGCAGTGCTGAAGAAGCTTGTGTCGTTGCGGCTGGATCCAGAGGAACTGAAGGCGCAGCTTGATGCCGGCGAGCAGGTATACATCGTGGACCTGCGTCACCCGCTGGAACTGATGGCCGAGCCGTATACGCTGCCGAAGGCACAGCACTTTTCGCCGGATGCGCTGGCGGCGCGGCATGGGGAGATTCCGCGTGATCGGGATGTGGTGCTGTTCTGCACGTGCCCCAGCGAAGCTACGGCGGCCAAGACGGCGATGACGCTGCACAAGCTCGGCATCGAGCGGGTGCGCCCGCTGCGGGGCGGCTACGACGAGTGGAAACGGCTGGGGTTCCCCCTGGATGAGATTCCGCCGGTCAATCCGCTGGTGCAGGTGGCACAGATCGCGCGCTGATCCGTTTAAGGCGCTCTACAACAATTCCGCAACTGCTATAAGATGGGCGCAATTCTTATGCGCACAAAAACCGGAATCTCGTTTCTCTCGCTTGCCGTACTATCCCTCAGCCTCTGGAGTCAGGATCAAAAGAAGCCGGTTGTGATCGCCGTGGATGCGGCGCATCCTGGAGCGGCGATTTCGCGTTCGATGTTTGGTGTCTTTTTCGAAGACATCAACTTTGGCGCCGATGGCGGATTGTATCCGGAGCTTGTGAAGAATCGTTCGTTCGAGTTTCAGGAGCCGCTGTCGGGCTGGCACCAGGATCTGGGCATCAGCAAGAACGGACTGGCCAATCCACGGGGCGAAATGAGCATTCACACGGAGGGGCCGCTTAACGAGTCGAATCCGCACTACCTGAATGTTCGCGTGAACGAGTCGGGGTACAGCTTCTGGAACACGGGCTTTCGCGGGATGGGGATGACCAGCGGTGCGGAGTATCGTTTCTCGGCATATGTGCGGAGTCATGGAGCGAAGACAATCCGAGCGACGGTTACGGATGAAAACGGTCACGAGATCGGAAGCGGAAAGCTGGAAGGGTTTGGCGCGCAGTGGAAGCGCTACGAAACGGTGATTCGCACCAGCGCTACGACGCAGCATGGGCGGTTGAGTCTCACGTTCGATGAGCCGGGCGCGCTGGACCTGGATATGGTTTCGCTGTTTCCGGTGGACACGTGGAAGCATCGCGAGAATGGCCTTCGCAAAGACCTGGTGCAACTGCTTTATGACATGCATCCGGGATTTCTACGGTTCCCGGGTGGGTGCATCGTGGAAGGGCGGCAGCTGGCGACGCGCTATCGCTGGAAGACCACGGTGGGAGACATCGCGCAACGCAGGACCATCATCAACCGCTGGAACGACGAGTTCGATTTTCGTCCCGCGCCGGATTATTTTCAGTCGTTCGGGCTGGGATTTTATGAGTACTTTCAACTCGCCGAGGACATCGGGGCAAAGCCGTTGCCGATTCTGAATTGCGGGATGGCATGCGAGTTCAACACCAATGAAACCGCAGCGCTCGATCAGCTTGATGAGTATGTGCGCGATGCGCTCGATCTGATCGAATTTGCCAATGGTCCGGTGGGTTCGCCGTGGGGCAAGATTCGCGCGCAGATGGGACACCCTGAGCCGTTTCACCTGACGATGATCGGTGTGGGCAACGAGCAGTGGGGGCCGCGCTATGTGGAGCGCTACAAGATTTTTGCGGCGGCGTTGAAGGCCAAACACCCGGAGATCAAGCTGGTGGTGGCGGCGGGGCCAGCACCAGCGGGCGAGCCGTTTGAAAGCATGTGGACGACATGGCGCCAACTGAAGGCCGATATCGTCGACGAGCACTACTACATGAGCCCAGAGTGGTTTCTCGAGAACACCAGCCGTTACGACCACTACGACCGCTCGGGTCCGAAGGTGTTTGCGGGCGAGTATGCCGCGCAGACGGTGGGGACGACGAGCGCTGAGAATCGCAACAACTGGAAGGCCGCCATCGCCGAGGCTGCGTTCATGACGGGACTGGAGCGGAACGGCGACGTGGTGCCGATGGCTTCATACGCTCCACTGATGGCGCATGTGGATGCATGGCAGTGGAGGCCGGACGAGATCTGGTTCGATAATCTGCGCTCGTACGGCACGCCGAATTATTACGTGCAGAGAGCTTTTGCCACGAATGCAGGCTCGCGGACCGTTCCGGCGACGCCGCAGGCAGAGGGTGGCATCTACACCAGCGCTACGCTCGACGAGCGCAGCCATGAACTGATTGTGAAGGCGGTCAACGTGTCGGCAGATGCGCGAGCGGCCGAGATCGACCTGAACGGCACGGATGTGACGGGCACGGCAAGGGTGAGCACGCTGGCGGCCGACCCACAGGCCGAAAACAGTTTCGACCATCCGACCGCGGTGGCCCCCGCGGCTTCGACGGCGGAGGTGCGATCGGGGAAGATCACGACACAATTGAGCCCCTATTCGGTAACGGTTTACAGGGTTCCTTTGCAAAACCAAACGGCTGGATTGAGGTGACTTTTGTAAGGTTCGCTTTTTGGCGGGGTTGGATATACTTTGCAAGCCAACTTCCCGGTCGTTGACCGGGCAGCGAATCGAGCAGGACCTTACCGATGTTGCATTGGTGGGTTCGGCGCGAGGATCCGGCATAGGTTCCGGATCGCGGGCGGAAGCTGACGCCGACAAGCAGCGTTGTCTTCTCCCTATCTTTTTGGTCGAGATTGGCCCCGAGGGTTATGCCTTCGGGGCTGATCTGCGTTTGGGGTGTTGGCGGTGGCACGCGGGAGAAAGTTCTCAAAAAAGCAGGTTCTTTCGCGCCGCTTACCCCACTGCGTGGGGCCCCAAGCGCGCGGCGCTCAGAATGACACTTTCTATAGATTTGGATCGCTTCTGGGTGGCTTGGGCACCTACTCCCGAGCGCTTGGGGTCCGAGTTGGAAATGCGGAGTAAGACGGCGGAGCTTGAAGTAGGGGTGGCAGGGAACGCGCGGAGTGTTGGGCATTGGGGGAGTGTCCTTTGATTGAGATTGGCGCTTTCCTGCGTGTTTAGTGCTGAGGTGGCGGCATGGTGGTAATGCTGGTCGGGTTTGGAAACTAAATTCATGAGCTAAAGCCTTAGTATGGTTGGGGGGCTGCAGACCTAGCGGGTGGGGAAAACTGAGCAACAGACAGGTTTCGTTCTGAATCCCTTAGCAAGTTAGCGGCGCTTCGCGCCAAGCGAGTTAGCGAGTCAGCAGGGAGAAGACTTTGGCATACGACGATTTGCGCGACTGGATCAGGACACTCGAAAAGAATGGCGAACTCAAGCGGATTCGCGAGGAGGTGTCGCCGGATCTTGAGATGACCGAGATCACCGACCGGGTGTCGAAAACAGGGAATAGGGAACAGGGAACAGGGAACAGGGAAAAGAACCCTCAGATGAGAGCGAAGTACGCTCCCGGGGGACCGGCGCTGCTGTTTGAGAACGTGAAGGGTTTTCCGGGACACGCGGTACTGATGAACCAGTTTGGCAGCGAGCGGCGGATGGCGATGGCGCTGGGCGTGGAGCGGCTGGATCAGATTGCCGAACGCATCAAAGGGCTGATGAATGTGAAGGCGCCGGGGGGCGGGTTCCTCGACAAGCTGAAGATGCTGCCGCAGCTGGCGGAGCTGGGAAATGTGTTTCCGAAGACGGTGACGGCGAAGGAAGCGCCGTGCAAGGAAGTGATTCTGCGGGATGGTTTCGATCTGAATGCATTTCCGGTTTTGAAGTGCTGGCCGCACGACGGCGGGCGTTTCATTACGCTGCCGTGCGTGCATACGAAGGATCCGCGGACAGGGAAGCGGAACATCGGCATGTATCGCATGCAGGTGTACGACGGGCAGACGACGGGGATGCACTGGCAGCGGCAGAAGGTGGCGGCGGAGCACTATCGCGAAGCAATGCGGAGGGCAGCCGTTTGGACAGGTGAGTCGGCCGGATCAGCATCAGCGCGCGTGGCAATGATGGCGGAGTCGGCTGGCGGGGCGGTGACGATTCCGGATGGGCCGATTGGCGGGATGCCGCAGGTGGCCTTGGGGAATCTGAAAGGGTCGCGACTGGAAGTGGCTGTCGCAATCGGGACGGAACCGGCGACGACGTTTGCGGCAATTGTGCCGGCGCCGCCGGAGGTTGAGGAGTTCATGATCGCGGGTTTCCTGCGCGGCAAGCCGGTTGAGATTGTGAAGTGCGAGACGGTGGATCTGGAGGTTCCGGCGAGCGCGGAGATTGTGCTGGAGGGCTACGTTGAACTGGGCGAGTTGCGCAGCGAGGGCCCGTTCGGCGATCACACGGGCTTCTACACCATGACGGATGAGTACCCGGTATTTCACCTGACGTGCATTACGCACCGCAAGAACCCGATCTATGCGGCGACGATTGTGGGCAAGCCGCCGATGGAAGATGCGTGGATGGGCAAGGCGGTGGAGCGGATTTTTCTGCCGGCGATGAAGCTGACGATTCCGGAGATTGTGGACATCAACCTGCCGGTCGAAGGCGTGTTTCACAACCTGATGCTGGTATCGATCAAGAAGAGCTATCCGGGACAGGCGCGCAAGGTGATGAGCGCGATCTGGTCGCTGGGGCAGGCGATGTTTACCAAGTGCATCGTGGTGGTGGATGAGGACTGCGATGTGCAGGATATCGGCGAGGTGGTGCTGCGGGTGACGAACAACATCGACCCGGAGCGGGATATTCAGTTCACGCTGGGGCCGATCGATTCGCTGGATCACTCGTCGCGGATGCCGAACTACGGATCGAAGATGGGGATTGATGCGACGCGGAAGTGGAAGGCGGAGGGGTTCGAGCGGCCGTGGCCCGCGATGATCGAGATGGATCAAGCGACGAAGGCGAAGGTGGATGCTATGTGGGAGAAGCTGGGGCTGTGAGGATAGTTGATGACGCCTGGGGATCGGGTGCGCAGCAAGAGAGCAACTGCAGGTTCCTCGACTCCCCTTCACTCCGTTCAGGGTCGCTCGGAATGACAGGGCTTTGGGTGCGACAACCAGCGGCCTCTGCGCGTTTGATAGCCTGAATACATGCGTGGTCTTCCTCGTTGGGCCATTGCGGGGCTTCAAGTCCTGGCGATGGCGTCTGTCTCTTTCTCCTCTGCCGCGCAGGCTCCCGACTCATTTCGCTGGATCGACTTTCACCTGACGGCTGACCAGGACGTGGTGGTGTGGGTGACGCGCGCGCTGGACGGGCAGAAGTGGACAGCGATTCGCGAGATCGGGGTCGAATACGATGCGGCGCTGGTGATTACAACGTTTCGCGCTTCTCCGCAGGCGGCGCCGAATCACGACACATTCACCATCTGGAGCGTTTCGCTGGCCAACCGGGAGCTAACGCACATTGCCGATGGCGTGAATCTGCGCCTGACGGACTGGCTGCTGCTGGAGGTGGGGCA
Organism: uncultured Acidobacteriaceae bacterium; assembly: GCA_963770365.1. Taxonomy (GTDB): domain Bacteria; phylum Acidobacteriota; class Terriglobia; order Terriglobales; family Acidobacteriaceae; genus Telmatobacter. Next base: position 115,073 of record CAVYPN010000003.1, read on the forward strand.
AGGCAGGGAACTGGGCGCGCTCTTCGACGACTGCAACGACTGCCAGGCCACGACTTATTTCACGACGCTGCACTATGACTTGCGAGCGCACACGTTTGCGGGGCGGTGGGTGACGGGAGGCAAGGCCGTTCCAGTGTGGAGCACGAATGCGCCGATGGGCGTGACGCGAACACAGGTATTTGCGGTAATGGCCGATGACAACGGGCGGGAGACGCTCGGCACGTGGAACCATCTCGACTACGGCAAGGACAAGGCGCCAGAAGAAACCGTATATCGCTACGATATCGATTCGCAAAGTGATAAGGAGCGGTCGATAGTGCTTACAGGGAAGGATGCGACGAGCATGAAGGACCGCCTGTGCCGTGCACAAGACGCGGTGCCGGGATTGAGCCGCGGGCAGGATTCTTCGCTGTGCGAGACAAGCGTGAAGCCGCACACCCCGCGAAAGCCGGTGACCACGCCACCTGCCAATAATCATGGGCAGTCGTTGCCACCGGGGGCGCGGCAATAGCGCCCGAAACGGCTACGCGCAGGCAGGCGTAGCTGCCAGCCTATTCGATGGCAAGGGCTTAGCATCTCCAAGCGATAGACCGGAAACGGTTCGCATTTTCCCGGCAATACAAATCCTGCCTCTCACGCGGCATCCAAGCAGCGGTAGAGGTATAGAAATGAAGATGTATTCCCGATATATATGGTTTGCATGGCTTTCTGCTGCGATCCTGGTCAGCGCGGCCGCTTGCAAGAGCAGTCAAAATCCCGAGCAGGCCCAGGCCCAGGCTCAGGATCAGAATCCTTCGCAGGACCCGGCTGCAGCGAATGTCGCGCCGGTCGCGAATGGATCGCCGCAGGGCGGAAGTTACGATACGAGCGCGCCGGCATCAAGCGCTCCCCCGCAGAGCGCGTCCGGCAGTTACCCGGCACAGCAGCCCGGTGCAGACGCTTCCGGCCAATATCCGCAGGATCAGTCATCAGGGGACTACGACAACTACGATCAACCGGTCGAATATGCGACGGAGCCTCCGCCGCCCCTGCCGGAGTATGACCAGCCGCCGTGCCCAGGGGACGACTACATCTGGACGCCGGGCTATTGGGATTACGATTCGGATGGATACTACTGGGTGCCGGGCGCGTGGGTGTATGCGCCCTACGAGGGAGCGCTGTGGACGCCGGGCTACTGGAGCTACGACCGCGGCCGGTACGGATGGCATCGCGGCTATTGGGGTCGTCACATCGGCTACTACGGCGGGGTCAACTACGGATTCGGCTATATCGGATTCGGCTACCAGGGCGGGTACTGGCAGGGCGATCATTTCTCCTACAACCGCACGGTGAACAACGTGAACACGACGGTGGTTCATAACGTCTACAACTACCGGGTGGAGAACCGCACAACCAATGTGAACCGCGTGAGCTACAACGGCCCCGGCGGAGTGCAGGTGCGTCCGCGGCCGGCGGAGATGGTGGCGGTGCAGGGAACAGCACACGCCTCCCATGAGCGCGCAGGTGCAGCACGTGCAGGCGGCCAAAGGCGATCGCGCCAACTTTGCCAATACGAATCATGGACGCCCGCAAAACGCGGCGGTCGCGAAACCATTACAGGCGGACCACAACATCCGTCCTCCGGCTCCGGTTCCGATGAATCGGCCTGGCCCCGTGAATGGCAGAGTGGGCCAGCCCCCGGCGCAGCCTCAGCCTCAGCCACGGATGAATGAACCATCGCGGCCGAACCAGCCCGCAACGAACCAGCCGGAGACGAGGCCTCAGCCGCGCGTGAATGAGCCATCGCGGCCGAACCAGCCTGTAACGAACCAGCCGGAGATGAGACCGCAGCCCGAGCCGCGGCGGCAGGAACCGGTGCCCCCACAACAGCAGCGTCCGGTACCGCGTCCGGAACGCCAGCAGCCTGCTCCTGAGCGGCAGGCGCCGCAACAGCATGCGCAACCCGCGCCAGAGCGGCAGGCGCCGCCGGAGTCGCGTCGCCCACCCGAAGAACAGCGTCCGGCCCCGGTGCAGCATCCGCAACGGGAGCAACCGGCGGAACGGCCGGCTCCTCAGGAGCGGCAAGCTCCTCCACAGGAGCGTCCGCGAGAAACAAGACCGGCTCCGCAGCCGCACGAGCAGCACGCGTCTCCGAAGCCTGAACAGGAACACAAGCCGGAGCCTAAGTCCAAACCGCAAGAGAAAGAGAAGAAGCCGCAGTAGTTAAGCGGAAATGCAGTGAGCGGCCTTGCCCTGGATTCAGAGCAAGGCCGCTTTGTTTCGAGGCGACGGGCAGGGGTTCAGCGGATGAAATGCGCGAGGTATTGTCCGCGCGTCAGTCGGCAGACTGTACTTTGATGGAAACTACTCCGCGAACCCAGCGGGCCGGGCGGCGCTCACCAGAACAGACAAGTTCGATGGGGCCACTTTCGGTCAGGGGTTTTCCGTCAATGCTGTCGGCCAGCAATACGGAACCGTCGTGTACATCGGGTGAGACTTCACCGAGCGAATATACGACCTTGGCTCCATCGCGACCCTCGGCAACAAGGTAGAGGCGAAAGTCTTTTCCCTTGAGCTTCTGCGGCACTCCGAGTTCGACCAACAGAGCCATCAATGGGACGCCGGAGTAGGTCTCCCGCGCCTGGGTGCGCTCGTTGGTGGCTTGAATGGTTTCGTGGGGAAGCTGCGCGAGTTTGGGAGCGGTCCACTCCGCCGACTTTTTGCCGTAGTGAATCTTCAAGGGCACAATCATTGCGTCGCGGCCCAGATCGGCCTGGATGTGCGTGATGGATGTATCGGGCGGCTGTTGATGCCCCATAGGAAGGTCGGTGATGGGTCCAGTTTGCGCGTAGGCCAGAGGTGTTGCGAGAAACAATGTCAGGAGAAGGGTGTGCTTACCCAGAGCGGGCATGGGAGGTCGCCTCCAGGCATCCATCGTATACTGGGGCTATGTCGGTTGTGCGCAATATCGCTGCGATTGCCAAGGGAATGAGCATCACCTTCGGGGAAATGCTGCAGCCTACGACGGTGGAGAACTATCCCGACGGCAAGGGCCCGCTGCGGGGGGCCGTTTTTGAGCAGCGCTTCAGGGGCGGACATGTGCTGCAGCGGGATGAGAATGGCCTGGAAAAGTGCGTAGCCTGCTTTCTGTGTGCAGCGGCCTGCCCGGCGAACTGCATTTTTATCGAAGCTGCGGAGAATACCGAGGAGGTTCGGATTTCTTCGTCGGAGCGGTATGCGAAGGTCTACAACATCGACTACAACCGGTGCATCTTCTGCGGATACTGCGTTGAGGCTTGCCCGACGGACGCCATTACGCACGGCCATGCATTCGAACTGGCCAGCCTGAACGCGACGAACCTGGTGATGCGCAAGGAAGACATGCTGCTGCCGGTGAGTGCGATCGCGGCGGCGCGGTAGCGATTCAGGCAGATTTCTTCAGGATGCGACCCCGGCCTGATCGGCATTTCAGGCCTTCTATCACACGATCCAATCCCCGATTAGTCCTGTTCCCTGCTTCGAACGGCCGTCTTGGTTCGTAAGCCTCATACAATCATCAAAGAGATATGACGACACCCCAAGAACATCCCCTGGTGGAGATTTTGAAGAAGCGCATCGCCATTATTGATGGCGCGATGGGCACGACTATCCGTACGTACGGCATGACCGAGGCAGATATCCGCGGCGAGCGGTTCAAGGACGCAAAGAAGGATCTCAAAAACAACGGCGACCTGTTTGTGCTGACGCAGCCCAAGATGATCGGCGATATTCATCGGCGTTTTCTTGAGGCGGGCGCGGACATCATCGAGACCAACACCTTTGGCGCGACGACGATTTCGCAGAGCGAGTTTTTTGTCGACGACCCGCGGGAGCACGGGGGACGGAAGGATCCCGAGTTCTACCAGAAGATTATTGACGACAAGTTTCTGAAGGACCTGGCGTGGGAGATCAATGAAGTGTCGGCAAAGATCTGCCGGGAGTGGGCTGACAAGGTTGGGAAGGAAACGGGGAAGCCTCGGTTTGTGGCGGGGTCGATCGGGCCGCTGACCGTGTCGTTGTCAAACTCGCCGGATGCGAACGATCCGGGATTTCGGTCCGTGACGTTCGACCAGGTGAAGACAGCCTATGCGGAACAGGTGCGGGCGCTGATTGCCGGCGGCGTTGATTTCCTGCTGGTGGAGACGATCTTCGATTCTCTGAATGCGAAGGCGGCGCTGGTGGCGATTCGCGAAGTGTTCGACGAGGATGGTGTGGAGTTGCCGGTGATGATTTCAGCGGCTGTGGGACGCGGCGGGGAGACACTGATTTCTGCGCAGACCACCGAGGCCTTCTGGAATGCGGTGGAGCATGTGAAGCCGCTGTCGGTGGGATTGAATTGCTCGCTGGGGCCGGACCTGATGTATCCGTTTTTGTCGGAGCTATCGGAGAAAGCCAATGTGGCGATCTCGTGCTATCCCAATGCGGGACTGCCGAATCCGCTGTCGCCGACGGGGTTTGACCTGGGGCCGGAAGACATGGCGCGCTACCTGAGTGAATTTGCGCATGCGGGACTGATCAATATTGCTGGCGGATGCTGCGGCAATACGCCGGAGCATATTGCGGCGATCGCCAAGGCTCTGGAAGGGTTGCCACCGCGCAAGATGGGCGACCGCGCGGAACCGGAGTCCGACCCGGGCGAAGGTGTTGCAGCGACCGGCGTCGAGGTTGGCCGATGAAGCCTCTTCGTCTTTCAGGATCGCAGCCGTTTACGCAGCAAGCGGGAGTTTTCATCATGATCGGCGAGCGGACCAATGTGGCCGGTTCGCCGAAGTTTGCGCGCCTGGTGAAGGACGGCAAATTTGAAGAGGCCGTGAGCGTGGCGCGGCAGCAGGTGGAGAGCGGCGCAAATGTTCTTGATATCTGCATGGACGAAGGGATGATCGACGGGGTTGCGGCGATGTCGCGGTATCTGCAACTGCTGGGAAGCGAGCCGGAAGTCGCCAAGGTCCCGTTCATGATCGACTCGTCGAACTGGGCGGTGCTGCAGGCGGGGCTGAAGTGCCTGCAGGGCAAGGGCATCGTGAATTCGATTTCGCTGAAAGAGGGCGAGGCAAAGTTCTGCGAGCATGCGGCGACAGTGTTGAAGTATGGCGCAGCCGCAGTGGTGATGGCGTTTGACGAGACCGGACAGGCGGCTAGCTTCGAAGACAAGATCCGCGTGTGCGAGCGGGCTTACCGGATTCTCGTGGACAAGGTCGGGTTTCCGGCCGAGGACATCATCTTTGATCCGAACATTCTGACCGTTGCGACGGGCATGGAGGAGCACAACAACTACGCGGTCGACTTTATCAATGCGACGAGGTGGATCAAGGGGAACCTGCCGCATGCCAAGGTGAGCGGCGGCGTCTCGAACATCTCGTTCAGTTTCCGCGGCAACAATCGGGTGCGCGAGGCGATGCATTCGGCGTTTTTGTACCACGCCATTGCAGCAGGCCTGGACATGGGCATCGTGAATGCCGGGATGCTCGAGGTGTACGAAGAGATCGATCCCAAGCTGAAGGAACTGGTGGAAGATGTGCTGCTGAACCGGCGGCCTGACGCTACGGAGCGCCTGGTTGACTACGGCGAAACGCTGAAAGGCGAAGGCGCCGTGGTGACGGAGAAGAAGACGGAAGAGTGGCGCAACGGGACGGTGGAAGATCGCCTGACGCATGCGCTGGTGAAGGGGATCGACAACTTCATTGAGCTTGATACGGAAGAGGCACGCGCGAAGCTGGGTCGGCCCTTGCTGGTGATCGAAGGCCCGCTGATGGATGGGATGAGCGTGGTGGGCGATCTGTTTGGCGCGGGCAAGATGTTTCTACCGCAGGTGGTGAAGTCGGCGCGCGTGATGAAGAAGGCGGTTGCGTATCTCTTCCCGTTCATGGAGGCCGAGAAGGCGGCCATGGAGGCTGCGGGCCAGGTTGTGAAGGCGCAGGGAAAGATCGTGCTGGCGACGGTGAAGGGCGATGTACACGACATCGGCAAGAACATCGTGGGCGTGGTGCTGGCCTGCAACAACTACGAGGTGATCGACCTTGGCGTGATGGTTCCGGCGGAGAAGATCCTGGCGCGCGCGAAGGAAGTGAACGCCGACATCATCGGGCTGAGCGGATTGATTACGCCATCGCTTGAAGAGATGGTGCACGTGGCGCGGGAGATGGAGCGGCTGCAATTCAAGGTTCCGCTGCTGATCGGCGGGGCGACGACGAGCCGCGCGCATACGGCGGTGAAGATCGCGCCGCATTACAGCGAGCCGGTCGTTCATGTTGTGGATGCGAGCCGTGCGGTGCCGGCGACGACGAGTCTGCTGAGCGACGATGGCAAGGCGGAGTTTGTGGTGAATCTTCGGGCGGAGTACGAGGCGGTGCGCAAGGCGCATGCCGCTCCGCAGCAGAAGACGATTGCGCTTGAGAAGGCGCGCGCGCGGCGGACGCCGATTGAGTGGCGGGCGGAAGACTTACCAGTTCCGGAGTTCACTGGTGTGCGGGTGCTGAATGATTTTCCGCTGGCGATGCTGCGGGAATATATCGATTGGACTCCGTTCTTTCATACGTGGGAACTGAAGGGCGTTTACCCGCGCATCTTCGACGACGAGAGGCAAGGAGAGCAGGCGCGCCAAATATTCAAGGAAGCCAACGCGCTGCTGGACCAGATTATCGAGAAGAAACTGCTGACGGCGCGCGGCGTTTATGGGTTGTTTTCTGCGGCTGCTGTATGCGACGATGTGGAGCTCTTCGCGGATGAGTCGCGGACCAGGCAGTTGGAGAGCCTGCATTTTCTGCGGCAACAGGCGAATCGCGAGGGAAGCGAACCGTGCAGGTCTCTGGCGGATTTCGTTGCGCCGAAGGCAACCGGTTTGCGCGACCATGTGGGGGCTTTCGCGGTGACGAGCGGCATCGGGCTGAAAGCGCTGACAGATCGTTACCGCGCGGAAAACGATGACTACAACGCCATCATGGCGGAGGCGCTGGCCGATCGGCTGGCAGAGGCATTTGCCGAGTGCCTGCACAAGCGGGCGCGGGATGAGTGGGGCTACGGGCGCGCCGAAACTTACAGCCCCGCGGAGTTGATCCAGGAGAAGTATCGCGGAATCCGTCCGGCGCCAGGATATCCGGCTTGCCCTGATCACACAGAGAAGGGAACGATCTGGCGTCTGCTGGATGTGGAAGCGAAGACTGGAATCCGCATCACCGAGTCGTTTGCCATGTGGCCGGGATCGAGCGTGAGCGGGCTTTATTTCGCGCATCCTGAAGCGCGCTATTTCTCGCTCGGCAAGATCGATCGCGAGCAGGTGGCCGATTACGCGGAGCGCAAGGGGATGAGCATTGCCGAGACAGAGCGCTGGCTCTCGCAGAACCTCAACTACGATCCGGCACGGTGATTGTGGAGAGAAACACCAACCGAATTCTCCTGAAGAATTGTGCTCGAAGTCACATCCAAGCAAGCTTGAAATGATTGACCCTGTCAGACGCCGAATGCTTTGATGTTGGGCGGTGCGGTAGTGCACGCCCAGGCGACGTCTGATGGGAGAGTTCACGTGCAGATGAGGGCGGATATGTTGACGGCTTTGGTTTTAGCGAGCGCATTGATTTGCGGTTGCGGTGGTGGCGGTGGCACTGCGGGCACCAGTGGCGGCAGCGGGAGCAGCACGCCGACCCCGGCGGCGACGCCTACAGTGACGGCGACAGCGGCGCAGGGTGGCGCGCAGGTTGTGAGCCTGGCAGATACGACCAGCGGAGCAACGATCTACTACACGCTGGATGGCTCAGCCCCGACGACGACATCGCAGATATATGAAGCGCCGTTCCTGGTGGCGTCGAACATGACCGTAAAAGCGATTGCGACGGCTTCGGGCTCTACAACCAGTGCGGTGGCTTCGCAAAGCTATTCGCCGAATATCGCTTCGGGAACGCTGGTGTGGAGCGACGAGTTTTCGAATTCAGGGACGAGCAACGCCTTGCCGAATTCAAAGGTATGGGCCTATGACACGGGATTCCAGTGCTGCGGAAACAACGAGCAGGAGACGTATTGTGCAGCAGGGGCGGCGACGTCTCCGTGCGATCCGAATAATCCGAATGCTTATGTGGATACCACGGGAATTCTACACATCTCGGCGCGCAATCCTTCGGGCACGACCTATACTTCGGCGCGTTTGAAGACACAGGGGCAGTTCAGCTTTATGTATGGGCGCGTCGAGGCTCGCCTCATGTTGCCGGAGAGCCAGGGAATGTGGCCGGCGTTCTGGTTGCTGGGAAACAACATTAAGACCTTGAGCTGGCCGGGCTGCGGCGAACTCGACGTGATGGAGCATATCGATGGGAACAATCCTCCGCCGTACGTGGGCGGGACACCGCCGGGCTTCGACTGGATTGCGGGTTCGGTGCATGGCGGTACTACCGCCGCGCATCTCGATGGCACCCAGCAATATCATCCGAACGGATTTTCGGCGGCCGCGTGGCATACCTACGGCATGATCTGGAGCAAGGGGCAGGTACAGTATCTATGTCGATGATCCGAGCAACGTCTATGCCACATTCACGCCGGCGAGCTTTAACGGTCCATGGCCATTCGACCAGGGACCGCAGTTCATCATTCTGAACCTTGCGGTGGGTGGCGATTGGCCGGGAAACGTGAATGGGACAACGGTCTTTCCGGGCGACATGCAGGTGGATTACGTGAGGATTTACACGAACTGAGGCTGTTCGAAAAACAGGTAAGCAGAGAAGGCCCGTCAGCCGTTGTGCTGGCGGGCTGCTCTATTTGCTGCAGGTTTCGATTCAGTGATCACAGAGGCGTGGAGTGGCTGATGGTATGATCCCGACGATATGGGACGTACATCGGTATACCTTCTCTTGATTGCATCTTTGAGCGGAATTCTCGCCGGGGCGCAGAATCCCGATGCAGCGCGGATCCAAGTGAAATCGCCTGATGGGCAGGTCGTCCTTGCTTTGTCGTGCGAGCCCGCAAATGATTCCACGGAGTTGAAGAGCAAGGACATACGCTACTCCGTTGAGTTCCGCGGCAAACGGCTGATAGGTGACGGCGTGCTCGGCCTGAAGCTGCAGGGGCAGGCGGCGCTCGGGCCGGGAATGCACCAGGTTGGTCTGCACACTGGCGGACACGATGAGACGTATAGCATTCCCGTCGGCAAGACGAGCTCGGTTCGAGATCACTACAACTGGAATCTCGTCGACTTCGAGGATGCGTCGGGACGAAAGCTCTCGATTGAGACTCGAGCGTATGACGATGGGATTGGGTTCCGCTATATCGTGCCCGCGCAGGCGAATCTGAAAGACGTGCGCATTGAGCACGAGCTGACCGAGTTTACTTTCGCCAAAGACGCGTCTCTCTATCCACTTATCGTGGATGGCTTTCAATCTTCATATGAAGATGAATACCAGATGCGTAACGTGAGCGGCATACACCGCGACTGGCTTATCGCATTGCCGCTGCTGGCGGAGGTTCCGGGGGCGGGCTGGGTGGCCGTGACGGAAGCTGACATTGAGAATTATGCGGGGATGTACCTGCGCAAAGCAGACGCTCGTTTCGGCTTGCGGGCGGAGCTTTCGCCGCGAATCGATGTGCCGGGGATCGCGGTTGAGGCCGACAGCCCACTCACAACGCCATGGCGCGTGCTGATGATCGGCGATGAGCCGGGGCGACTGATCGAGTCGAATATGGTGCTGAGCCTGAACCCGCCTTCGAAGATCGCCGATACCTCGTGGATTCGTGCGGGGAAGTCGGCGTGGGACTGGTGGTCGGGCGAGGCTGCTCCCAGCATGAGCACAAAGCCCGGGATGAACACGGCGACGATGAAGCACTATATTGACTTCGCTTCGGCGTCGGGATTCGCGTACATGCTGATCGATGCGGGGTGGGCCCAGGCAAACCGCAAGGGTCCGGACGATTACGCCGCCGTGGCTGACATCACCAAGGCTGATCCGAACGTGGACATGCCGGAGCTGCTGCGCTATGCGAAAGAGAAGCATGTTGGCATCTGGCTCTGGTCGCATTGGACTTCAGTGGACAAGTACATGGACCAGGCGTTTCCGTTGTTCGAGCAATGGGGAGTGGCGGGGGTAAAGATCGACTTCATGAATCGCGATGACCAGCAGATGGTGGCCTGGTACCGGCACGTTGCAGAGCTGGCGGCACAGCATCACCTGATGATCGACTTTCATGGAGCATTCAAGCCTGACGGGCTGCGGCGGACGTGGCCCAACGTGGTGACGCGTGAAGGCGTGATGGGCAAGGAATATCTGAAATGGAGCGCGCGGACCTCGCCGGTGCACAATACCACGCTGCCTTTCACGCGCATGCTCGCAGGACCGCTGGATTACACGCCGGGGGCTTTCGGGAACAGCAACCGCGAAAACTTTGTGGCGCGTAACTTGATGCCGATGGGGCTTGGAACGCGTGCACACGAGCTGGCGCTTTATGTTGTGCTGGAGAGCCCGCTGCAGATGGTCTCGGATTACCCAGAGCACTATGCCGGGCAGCACGATTTTGAGTTCATCAAGCAGGTTCCAACGACGTGGGATGAAGTACGCGTGATTGCCGGGCGGCCGATGGAAAACATCACGATTGTGCGGCGCAGCGGGAAGGACTGGTACGTCGGCTCGATTACCAATTGGGATGCACGGACGGTGAAGGTGCCATTGGACTTCCTGGGTGAGGGGAAGTACGTGGCGGAGATTTACGCCGACGCGGCTGATGCAGGGACGAACGCAACGCATACGGAATTCAGCAAGAAGACGGTGGATCGGAAGACGGTGCTGGAGGTCAGGATGGTCTCTGGCGGCGGAAACGCGATCTGGATTCATCCTGCGAGAGCAAATCAGCCATGAATTTTTCATTTCAGGCCCAAATTCATCCATTCAAATGGGGTTGGGGGCCGTTCGCTGTGTGGTTACTTGCGGCGTCAACCGGGCTGTGATACAAACTAAATATTCAAGTTTGCCCCCAAAGGGCAAGCCTGAGTTTCATGCAGAGTGGCTGAGGGACGAGCCCTGTGACGCCACGACAACCTGCCCGCGCAAAACGGGAGTATGGTGTCAACTCTTGCCCGGAGACGGGGAACATGAGATTCGGGGGTTGCTTCAGCACCCTTTGCTTTAGCAGCTTCGCAGGTAGTTTCGAGTCAATTCACGTTCACTCTTTCCTGGGCACGTCACGCGCTCGTGCTTCTCATGTCACTCGCACACAGCGAGGGACCTTTGACGACTGCGTATTGGTTGCGATGTCGGGATTGCGGCAAGACCTATGGTCATCAGCCGCTTTCGATCTGCGATGAGTGCTTTTCTCCGCTCGAAGTGACCTACGACTTCGAGTATGCCCGCACCCGTTTTACACGCGAGACAATTTCCCAGGGACCGCTGAACATGTGGCGCTATCGGACGCTGCTGCCGGTTGCGGATTCGTATGTTCCGCAGACTCCGTCGGGGTTGACGCCGCTGGTCAAGGCTCCGCGACTGGGCGCACAGTTTGGCGCGAACAATCTTTACGTCAAGAACGATGCCGTGTGCATGCCTACGCTCAGCTTCAAGGATCGCGTGGTCGCGGTGGCGCTGGCGAACGCGCAGGACTTCGGGTTCGACACGGTCGGGTGTTCTTCGACCGGCAACCTGGCCAACGCGGTGGCGGCGCATGCGGCGCGGCTGGGACTGAAGACGTTCATCCTGGTGCCGGCCGACCTGGAGCCGGCGAAGATTCTGAACACGCAGGTGTACGGAGCGACGCTGGTGCGCGTGGAAGGGAACTACGATCACGTGAACCGGCTGTGCTCGCAGATCGCCGATCGATACAACTGGGGCTTTGTGAATGTGAATCTTCGTCCGTACTACGCGGAGGGATCGAAGACGGTTGGATTCGAGATCGCCGAGCAACTGGGCTGGCGGCTTCCGGACAACGTTGTGGTTCCGATGGCTGGTGGTTCGCTGATTACGAAGATCAAGAAGGCGTTCAACGAGCTGATCCAGCTTGGGCTCGTCGATGAGAAGCCGGTGCGGTTCTTTGGAGCGCAGGCGACGGGCTGCTCACCGATTGCGAAGGCCGTGAAAGGCGGAACGGATGTGATCGAGCCGCAGAGGCCGAACACGATTGCGCGGTCGCTGGCGATCGGGAATCCTGCGGACGGCATGTATGCTGCGCGCGTGATTCGCGGCACTGGCGGCTGGGCGGAGGATGTTTCGGATGTCGAGATTGTGTCGGCTATCCAGGAACTCGCCGAGACTGAGGGCATCTTCACGGAGACTGCGGGAGGCGTAACCACGGCCGTGACGGCGCGGTTGTATGCGCATGGACGGATCAAGCCGGATGAATTGACTGTCGCGTGCATTACGGGCAACGGGCTGAAGACGACGGACTGCCTGGACGGCGCTTACGAGCAGAGAGCGGCGATTCGTCCGCGACTGACCGATTTTGAGAACTTTGTGGAAGAGCGCAACGCAGCGAGCCAGGGACTGAGCCTGGCAGGAGAGATCGATGGCCGTTAGAGTTTTATTGCCGAATGCATTTCAAAAGCACACCAACAACGTGCGCGAGATTTCGAGCACGGCGTCGAATCTGCCGGAACTGGTAACGGAGATCGAGGGCCGCTTTCCGGCGCTGCGGCAACATCTGCGCGGGGAAGACGGGCAGATTCGCCGGTTTATCAACTTCTACGTGAACGAGGAAGACATCCGGTTCCTGGGCAATGATAAGTACAGCTTTCAGGAAGGCGATGAAGTGCTGGTGATCCCGTCAATCGCGGGGGGATGCTGCTAGGTTTTTTCCTGGGGTAGTAGTGAAGCGAGGCGTGGCCGACTTGGCCACGTTTTGCTTTTTGGGGCTGCGGCTGGCTTCGGTTGCCGGCACTTCTGTCGTGACGTTGTGAATCGGTTCAGTCCGTCAGCACGTGCAGCCCGACGATGGCGAGAATGCCTCCAGCTACCGCGGTCGCACCGGCAATCAGCAACGCAGAGGCGTGGGCGCGAACGATTGAGATTGACTCGAGTGTGGCGGTACGCAAGGCTTGATTGCGGCGCCATTCACGGAGCAGCGTTGTGGAGCCGATGACGAGTACGGCGAGGGGAAGCGCGATGAGCAAAATCCATAGGCCGACGTGCGTGCTCGATGCGTACCAGTCCACGATGCGTTGCGCCGTGCGTGCCGGCTCGTATTGCCGAGGCTGTATGCTGCGAGCAACCAGCGACGTCATAAACAGAACTGCGGGGAAAACGAGGAGCAGTTCCAGGGCGGCGAGGGAACGTTGAATCGTCTTCATGGTTTTACTTTGTATCACAAAGTATAATTATGGGCAACTGAAATCCAAATATTATTGGATCGATCTAACTTGGTTGATGTGTGAGATAGATCACGTGGTTTTGCGGGCACCTCTCATCTAAAGGTCACATTCAGAGGAACTTTCCCTTGGCAGCCTGAGTTTTTTTGCATTTCTTTTGCGTTCTCTTCATCTTCCTCTTACAATCGCTGCCGGATACTACTCCCGTGATTGCGCAAGCAGGGCAGAAGGCTCCGTTCGCACTCTTACCTCCTACCACCTCCGCGGTGGAACCCTCCCATTCTTTTTCCTTTACAGCGCTTTCGCCTTCGCCGGCACAGCCGTGCATTTACGCTGAGGTCGGCCGCTACAGGCTGCGACTGGCGCAGGGCGCGGACGATCGCGAAGCGGCGTGCAGGCTGCGATTCAAGGTGTTCAACATTGAGTTGGGCGAGGGGCTCGAGCGCTCGTATGAAACCGGGATCGACACCGACCATTTCGATGTGTTCTGCGAGCACCTGTTGGTCGAAGACAAGAGCGATGGGCGCGTTGTTGGCACTTATCGGATGCAATCAGGAAGTACCGCTGCGCTGAATCTGGGTTATTACTCCGCGCAGGAATTTGCATTCGGACCTTATGAGCCTTTGCGCAGCGACATACTGGAGCTTGGCCGGGCATCAATCGATCGTGAACATCGGACGCCCGAGGTACTTACATTGTTATGGCGCGGCATTGCGCAGTATGCTCATGACATGGGGCTTCGTTATTTGATCGGTTGCTCTTCCTTGAATTCCAAGGATCCGGTCGAAGGGTGGCTGATGTATCGCGAACTCGAGAAGTATCGAGTTTCTCCGGAATTTGAGACGGTACCGACGGCCGCTTACGAATGTCCAACCGAACAGGCGGGAAGGGATTCACAGATATCGCCGGACCCGCAGAATCTTTCGACGCCAACCAAGGTTCCCAAGTTATTGAAGACCTACCTGACGATAGGAGCGCGGATCTGCGCACAGCCGGCGTGGGACCGCGAGTTTGGCACGATTGATTTCTTGACTCTGCTCGATCTGAAGATGCTCTCTCCGGCTGCGCGTAATCGATTTCTCGCGCCACTGACGCAATGAGATTGAGGAGACTCCGGCGCGCTGTGGCGCTGGTTTTTGCACTGTATTTCAGCATTCTGCGCCTGGGGCGGTTGCGCTTGAGCGGCCCGTTCACGCCGGAGCGCCGCGGGGTATGGTTTCAAGAGACCGCGCGCCGGGTGATATTGAGTTTGGGAGTCAGGGTCAGGATCACCGGACAGACGCCGAAGCACGGGCTGGTGGTTTCGAATCACCTCAGTCACATTGACGCAGCAATTTATGCCGCCATCGTACCCAGCGTCATGGTGGCGAAGGCGGAAATCAGCCGGTGGCCGTTATTTGGCATGATGGCTCGGGCCAGCGGAGCGCTTTTTGTCGACCGGTCGAGCCGATCGAGCGCACTCGCCGTCACGGAGCAGGTTGCGGAACGACTCAAGGGGCCGCTGCCGGTGCTTTTTTTCCCTGAGGGCACGAGCACCGATGGCAGTGAAGTGTTGCGCTTTCACTCGAGGCTCTTTACGCCCGCGGTTGAGGCTGGAGTGCCGGTGACAACGGCCACGATACGTTACGTGATTGAAGGCGGCATCCCAGAACGGGAGTTGTGCTGGTTTGGCGACGCGCTCCTGGTGCCCCATCTCTGGAAGGCGCTGGGGGTTACCGGTTTCCATGCCGATGTGCGGTTCGGAGAGCCGAGGATTTACCGCCATCGGCGAGAGGCGGCGGATCGAACGCGCGACGAGATTGTTGCTGTGCGGAGCGGCGCGCTTGTGCGCGAAGAAGCAGAGATGCTGCAGCCGGTGTAATTTTTTGAAAATCAGATCAAGGGTTTTTAAGCATCGGCGGGCGGCGGCGCCGTCGACCCGCGAACGGTGAGGCTGGTGGACACCAGGAACTCGCGCTGCAGGCCAGGCTTTCCGGGGTCGTCGCCATGCTGGCGGAGAGCTTCGAATGCGGCCTTTGCCAGGTCAGAGCGCGACAGTCTGATCGTGGTGAGCGGGGGCAGCGTGAACTCAGCGAAGTCGATATCGTCGAGGCCGATGACAGATAGATCCTGGGGCACGCGAAGGTCCTGCATGTAGACCGCGCGCAGAACGCCGATGGCCGTCATGTCATTCGAACAGATAACTGCGGTGGGCCGCGCGCTGAGTGCCTGCAGCTTTCCGAACCCGACCACGCCGCCCTTGAGGGTGTGGTCGCATTCGATGATCCACTTTTTCTGGATGGGCAGTTTGCTTTCCTGCATCGCTGCCTGAAAGTCGTTCAGGCGGGTAATGGCAGAATGCAGCTTCCGTGGTCCAGCCAGGAAGCCGATCTTGCGATGGCCAAGGGCTGCGAGGTGTTCGACGGCGGCGCGCATCCCGGTGCCGTAATCGAGGACGATGGTGCTGGCTTTAGGCTCTGCGAGCTTGAACTCGGCAAGCACTACGGGCACATCGTGAAAAGACAATTGATCGAGCACAGGTTCTTCTTCGCCGAAGGTCATGACCGCGACGCCTTCCACTTTGCGCTCGAGCATGCGGCGCACGCAGGTGGTGAGCACGGCGGGGTCGCTATTGGAGGAGCTGACAAGGATCTCGTAGCCATGGGCCACGGCAATCTCTTCGAAGCTCTGGATCAGTTCAGGGAAGAATGGGTTGGTGATGTTTTCAACGATGATGCCGAAGAGGCGGCTGCGGCCTGAAACCAGCGTGCGGGCGTGTGTGTTTGGAAAATAATTGAGCTGCTCGATGGCCTGCCAAACGCGCTTGGAGAGTCTCTCGCTGACGACGGGCGAGCCGTTGATGGTGCGCGAAACAGTGGCAATGGAAACCTTGGCCAATGCGGCCACGGCCCGAATATCAGGGGTTTTGTCGGCGCTTTTGCGACTTGCTTTTCGAACCACGGGTGAGTCCTGAGTGAAGTGGGAATTCGATAAGAATCGAAATTACATCATAGCCCCCGCTGACGGCCCGGGGGTTGAGTGGGAGTAGGAAGGATGGCCTATTTTCAGGATTTGTCAGAGATCAAGAGCCGCAGGTCGCGCAGGTTGTGGCCGGTGGGTCCGGTGACGACGGTATCTCCCAGGGCTGTGAACAGGGGACAGGCGTTAAAAGCGCGCAGGGAGCCTTCGGGATCGAAACCGAACGCGACTGCCCGCGCGACGGTAGTGGGATCGGCAATGGCTCCGGCATTGGGCGTGTTGCCATCAATGCCGTCGGAACCGGCGCTGAACACCGTAAGCATCTCGCCGGGATGATGAGCCAGTTCGAGCGCGCAGGCGAGGGCGAATTGCTGATTGCGACCACCCGCGCCGGGCGTGCGATTCAGTGTGACGGTTACCTCACCGCCGGAGATGAGGCAGAAGCGGCGATGCAGCGCGCGCAGATCGTGAAAGCGGTCGAGCAGATAGCGGGCCGCGTCGGCATAGTCCCAATCGTCGCAGGAGTTGTCGACGGCCACAAAGTAGCCGGCTTTTTGCGCGAGTACACGCGCACTCTCAACCAGGTCATGACTCGATAGCAGGAGTTCAAATACGGAGTCGCGAAAGGCTTCATCTTCGCCGGTGAGGTTGACCGCGGAGGTGAAGCGTCGGGCCGGTGCCGGTTCGCTCTTTTGAAACCGGGCAAGAAACGGCGGACGCCAGCTTTTGTTGCCGGGGGACTCGGGAAGATCGTTGCGCTCGAAGAAGGCGCGCACCGCCGGAGGAAATTTGCGGGCGAGGTCGTATTTGGCAATAATCTCGTGCACTTCGTCGACCGTGGAATGATCGGGCGAAGTTGGTCCAGAGGAGAGGGCATCAAGGGTCCGCAAGGGAACATCCGGCAGCAGGAAAGATACCTTGAGTGCCTCGGGAGCGGCGATGGCGAGGCGGCCGCCTTTGACAGCGCTGAAGTGCTTGCGCAGTGTGTTGATCTCGTTGATAGGCGCGCCGCATCCGAGCAGGGCCTCGTGAAATGCGATGGTGTCGTCGAGGCCGATCTGGGGATCGAGGGGCAGGTCAAACATCGCGGAGCCGCCGCCGGAGATCAGGAAGAAAACCAGCGTGTCCTTCTTCGCCTTCTTCAGCATGGCGAGCGCAGCGCGTGCAGAGGCGAAAGACTCCTCGTTCGGCAAAGGATGGCCGCCTTCGAAGTAGCGGAAGCGCCAGTTGCGTTTTTTGGGGACGTACTTGGTGCAGCAGATGCCGCGCAGGCCCTTCCGGCGCTTCATGCGGTCGAGCAGGATTTCGAGCATGGGGCCGGCGGCCTTGCCGATGGCAATGACAAAGATGCGCCTGTACTGGGAGAGATTGATGATGTCGGGACCGCTGCCGTCGGGGATCAACCGCTTGAGCGTGTTGCCCTCGAAGCGGATGCGGCGATCAAATGCGGACTCGATGCTGCTTGCCTCAAGTGCGCCGGTAAAGAACTCGGTGGCGCGGGCATGAAGGAAATCAAGCGCGGTATCACTGGCCGGAGTCATCGTGTCTGCTCCTTCAGCCAGGCTGCGAGAGCCGTCTGCATCTCGTCGAGATGGCCGGTAAAAAAGTGATCGGCATTCGGGACGAGCACGAGGGTCTTGGGACCGGCGGCAGAATCAAACGCGTGTTCCAGCTGCTCTTTTGTGGCGAACTGATCCTGATCGCCGCTGAGAAAGAGCTTAGGGAGCGTGCAAGTGGACAGAAGCGGGTATTCGTAGGAACGTTTGAAGCCGTGGGTCGGAAGTCCAAGCAGGGCAAGCGCGCGCAGGTTCGGGCCGTCGGTGGATGCGGGTGACGCACTCGCGGCGATTGCCATCGCCGCGCCAAAGCTGAATCCAACGAGGACGATCGGCAACTTGTATTCGGCGTGGAGCCAATGGATCGCTGCGATCACGTCGGCCGATTCGGCGTGTCCGTCATGTTCGCCTTCGCTCGTGCCGGTGCCCCGGAAGTTGAAGCGGAGGACGGGCCAGCGCAGGTCAAATGCGGGCGCATTAAGGACCTTCATGGCGTGATAAACGACCTTGTTGTGCATGGTGCCGCCGCCCTTCGGGTGAGGATGGCAGACAAGGCCGACGAACCGCGCGTCGGGTGCGCCTTCGTTCAGCAAAGCCTCAAGCCGTCCCGCAGGACCGCGCAAATCAACGGTGCGCAAGGAGTTTTTCTCAGAACTCGTTTCGGACGAAGACGTCGGGGCGGCGGAGGTCATTCCAAAGACTATTTTACGCCGACTTCGCGTTGCGCAGCTTGCCCGGCCGCTGCAAAATGGCAGCCAGTGCAATATCGCCCACGGGCTTGAATTGAAATCCGCCGATGCGGCACCGCCTGAATTCAGCGCATCGCGTCATGGGGCGATTGTCGCTGACTGCGATATTCTGGCAGCACTATGCACGAGTTCCCGCCGCTCGATCCGGTTCGCTTCACCGAACAGCTCTGCCAGATTGAATCCACGACCTACAACGAAGGCCGGGTGGGCGACTTTCTTGCGGAGTTTCTGGCGGCGCGGGGATGGGCCGTGGAGAAGACCCCGGTTCCGCAACCGGCTGAGAGTGCGGGCGTGGGGGAGCGGTGGAATGTCTATGGCGGAGCCGCGGGGCAGACGCCCAACCTGGTCTTTTCCACGCACATGGATACGGTGCCACCATACATTGCATTTCGCGAGGATGCAGAGTTCATCTACGGCCGTGGGGTGTCGGATGCCAAAGGCATCATCGCCGCGCAGGTTGCGGCGGCCGAGGTCCTGCGGACGGCGGGGTTTCGGATTGGGTTGTTGTTCGTGTCCGGCGAAGAGCGGGACTCAGCGGGAGCGAAGGTGGCGAACGAATCGCCAAAGGGAAGCCGTTTTCTGATCAACGGAGAACCCACCGACAATCGGCTTGCGCTAGCCTCTAAGGGTTCATTGCGGGCCGTGTTCCGGGCGTCGGGGAAGATGGCACACTCGGCATATCCTGAGCTCGGGGACAGCGCGGTGCACAAGCTGGTGGAGGTGCTGGGGCGCCTGCTGAAACTGGATTTGCCGGTGACGGAAGATGTGGGTCCAAGCACACTGAACATCGGGCAGATTCATGGAGGCCATGCACCGAACGTGATCGCCGACAAGGCCGAAGCGCAGGTGCTGGTGCGGCTGGTGGGAGACTCGGAGCCGGTGCGCGCGGCGCTGATCGAAGCTGCGGTGGGCCTGGCGGAGGTGGAGTTCACGCTGGAGATTCCGTTCGTCCGTTTACGCGCGGTGCAGGGTTTGCCGACGATGATTGCGAAATTCACTACCGATATTCCGCAGCTCTCGAATTGGGGGGAGCCGTTGCTGCTGGGGCCCGGTTCGATCCATGTAGCGCACACGCCGTTTGAGAAGCTGGCGAAGAAAGAACTGGCGGAAGCCGTCGAGTTGTATATTCGGGTTGCTCGACAGCTGCTGTCGTGAGGGAGCGCATCCATTTCTTCACGGCCGCATCCAAACAGAGAACAAAATCGCAATTTTTATGTCAGGAGATTTCATCATGAGCAGTGCTGTTTACGACGTTTCTGTACCTAAGATCACAGGCGAAGATGCTTCGCTCGCCGAATTCAAAGGCAAGGTTCTCCTGGTGGTAAACGTGGCCTCGAAGTGCGGGCTGACGCCGCAGTACGAGGGTCTCGAGAATCTGTATGAACAATTCCGCGGACAGGGATTGGTGGTGGCGGGGTTTCCAGCGAACAACTTCAAGAGCCAGGAGCCCGGCACGAACGAAGAAATCCAATCATTTTGCACGACGAATTACGGTGTGAGGTTTCCGATGTTCAGCAAGATCAGCGTAGCCGGCGATGACAAGCACCCACTGTACAAGGTGCTGACGACGGCGCAGCCGAAGGCGATCAGCGTTTCGGAGATTCCGTTTCGGGAGAAGCTGAAGGGATATGGCATTGAGACAAACGCGGACCCCGAGGTGCTTTGGAATTTCGAGAAATTCCTGGTGAGCCGCAACGGCGAAGTTGTGAAGCGTTTCTCGCCTGACACGCTGCCCGACGCGCCGGAACTGGTTGTCGCGATCAAGGAAGAACTGGCGAAGGAATAGCGGCCGGTCCGCTTTGCACTGGCGCTGACGGATCGGCCTGAGCGACAAGCGGAAAGAATATTCGGAAGACGGTGCCGAAGCCGGATTTGGAACGCACGGCCACCCGGGCACTGTGCTTGTCGAGGATTCCCTTGGAAACCCAGAGTCCGAGCCCTGTTCCTGCTTCGCCCTTTGTAGTAACGAATGGGTGGAAGAGGCGCGCAAACATGTGCTTGTCCATCCCGGTTCCGCTGTCGGCGATGGTGACCGCAACGCCCTCGCGCCCGGAGCGATCGCGCGCGGAGCGCACCGCGAGGGCGAGGCGCCCCTTCTCCGGCAGGGCATCGAGGGCATTCGAAACAAGATTCGTGAAAACCTGCTGGATCTCGCCCGGCTGGCACAGGACCGCGGGTGCGGAGTGATAGCGGCGTTCAATCGCAATATTGCGGACCCGGATGGCCGGGTCGTGAAAGTAGAGGACGGCATCGATGATCTCATCGAGCGCAGTGAAGGCAGGCGCTGTTCGCTGGCGATAGAACTTCAGGCTTCGCGCCGTGATGTGTGACAGGCGCTGCAGTTCCTTGTCAGCGATTTCGAGCAGGTCTTTGGAACTCGATGAGAGGTTGGCATCGGTTTTGGCGAGGAAGAGCAGGTTGGTGACGGCCTCGAGGGGATTGTTGATTTCGTGCGCGATGCTGGCGGCAAGCCTGCCGGCGGCTGCCAACTGCTCAGAACGCCGCAGCGCCTGCTCGGCTTTGCGCGCTTCGGTGGTGTTACGACAGTAAAGGATGATGCCTTCGCCGGGCTGCGGGTAAACGTAGAACTGAAACCAGGTTTCATTTCCGGGAGAGGGGAAGAACTGTTCGAACTCGGCGGGAACACGCGCCTCCATGACGCGACGGAGGTTGGAATCGACTTCGCTTCCGATCAGTTCTGGATATAAATCCCAGATCCGGGCACCCATGTGCGGTTTGCCAGAGAGCGCGGCAAGCTGCAAGGCAGCGGCATTCATATAGGTGATCCGGTAGTCGCGATCGAGTGTGCAGAATGCAACAGGTACGTGCTCCAGCGCCTCGCCGGCAAACTGGCGCGCGCGGTTGATCTCGAGAGTGAGCGCCGCTTTTTGTTCGGCCGCCTCATGACGCATGCGCGCCATTTTCAATTGCGCATCGACGCGGGCAACGAGCTCCCGAGCGGTGAAGGGCTTGGTGAGGTAGTCGTCTGCCCCGGCTTCGACGCCTTCAATGCGAGCTTCCTCGCCGGCACGGGCAGAGAGCATGATGATGGGAATGGTGGCGGTGACAGGGTCTCTGCGAAGCGCGGAGAGCAGCGCAAATCCATCCATTTCGGGCATCATGACGTCGGTCAGAACGAGCGCGGGAGGATGGCGGCTGACTTCTTCGAGCGCGAGCTTCCCATTTGTGACTGCGACAACCTCAAACCGTCCAGCCAGCAGCGAGCGGACATATTCGCGCATATCGGTGTTGTCGTCGACCAGGAGCACGATCGGCTTGGAGGTGGCTGCGCCGAGTAGAGAGTCGTCGTCCTGGTCGCCGGCTACCGAGCCGGCTATCTGGTCTTTCAGCCGATCATGCCCCGGCATCCACCCGAGAGCCTCCTGCACGTATGCCACAGCGGTACCCTGCACAACCAGGGGACTCGTCGCATCCGTTTCGACGTGTCCACGGGTCAGATGTTCGTGGCCGAAGGGCAGACTCACGCGGAAGGTGGTGCCATGATCCTGTTTGCTCTCGACGAAGATTGTGCCACCGTGCATTTCGACAAGCTCGTGCACCAGGGCGAGACCGATTCCGCTGCCTTCGTGGCTGCGCCTGCGCGCTCCTTCAATGCGACTGAAGCGCTCAAAGAGATAGGGGATTTCGTTCTCGGCAATTCCGGTGCCGGTGTCGCGCACCGTGAGCTGCGCGCCGGCGTCATTTGTTGAGATTGAGACTTCGACTTCGCCGTCGAAGGTTGACTTGAGCGCGTTGGAGAGCAGATTGAGCACGATCTTCTCCCACATTTCGCGATCGACGTAGACAGGCTCGGGCAAGGGCGGGCACTCGACGATCAGCTTCAAGCCGGCGCGTTCGACGGCGGAACGGAAGACGCTGGCAAGCTGAGCCGTGAGCACCGACAGATCGGTGGGCTGGTAATTGGCGCGCATGCGGCCAACCTCGATGCGCACAAAGTCGAGGAGGCCGTTTACCAGCTTCAACAGCCGAAGGGCGTTGCGGTGCAGCATCTCCAGCGACTCGGGCGAGGGAGGGACCTGATTCAGCAGGGCATCCTCAATGGGGCCGAGAATCAGCGTGAGGGGAGTGCGCAGTTCGTGGCTCACGTTGCTGAAAAACGCGGTCTTGGCGCGGTCGAGATCGGTTAGTTCTTCGGCGCGTTTTCTCTCGGACTCATAGGCCTCGGCATTGGTGATACTGGCGGCAATCTGGCCTGCGGCGAGATCGAGAAATCCCTCGTAGCTTGCGTCAATCCGGCGGTAGGGGTTCAGCCCGGCGATGAAGACGCCTGCCGGCTTCTCCTGGCCGCGCCGGAACATGGGGACCAGCCTCGCCTGGTTGGACGGCTTGTTCCAGACTCCCATGGGCAGATCGGGAAGAAGATCACAAAGCCGATCGATCGTCAGGGAGCGATTGGCGCTGAAGAGAATGTCGACGGGCCAGGGGGTGCTGAACGATTCGGCGTCGATCTCGCGCGGCGCGGCGGGATGACCGGGCTCAATCCCTGCTTGCGCGACGAGGCGGAGCGTCGGGCCGCTGTTCTCGAAGATGTAGACGAGTGCGAAGGGAATGTCCTTCTGGCCCGCCAGGCCGAGCTCGATCGCCTCACAGACGTCTTTCCTCGTATTGGCATTGACGAGCGCGCCGGCAAGGGAACTGAGCGCAGCCAGCTGGCGTTCGCCGCGCACGCGCTGCGTATCTTCCATCACAACGCAGAGCATGCCATCGATCTTGTCGTTTGGTCCGGCAAGCGGACTGTAGGAGAACGTGTGGAACGTCTCCTCGGGGTATCCGCTGCGCTCAAGAATCAGGCCCAGCGTCTCATCCCAGGAAGCTTCCGCGGTGGTCATCACCCGCTCGATGAGCGGACCGATTTCGGGCCAGATTTCGTGCCAAACCTCCGGCGCCGGCTTGCCGAGAGCCCAGGGATGCTTTTCGCCCAGAGTGACGCGAGCATAGGCGTCGTTGTACAGCATGGTCAGGTCGGGGCCCCAGGCCATCCACATCGGGAAGCGGGAAGTGACCAGGATGCGAACCGCAGCCTTGAGACTGTCGGGCCAGGTGGAAACGTGGCCGAGGGGGGTGGTCGCCCAGTTGTAGGTGCTGATCAACTGGCTCATCAGGGCGGGAGACAGTGTGCCCGTCAGAGCGGTTGGCTGAGGCGCGTCTTCGTGCATCGGGTTCTCTCCGGCTTTCATTAACCCACAAGATCCCTTCAGCGTCGGATGTACGGGCCAGGGGTGGAAGACCTGAATCCGCACCGGGATCCGGATTTGTTTCCGGGACGTGCGAATGAAGTTCCTGCCTTTGACGCATTTTGATGCATTTGCCTTCGCCTCTGTTGTTTGAGTGTTTTACCGAAAAAACCGAGACGAGCGCAAGCCGGGAGGGGACGCGAGGGGGCTCGCCGGGAGTGGCAGGGCGGCGTTCTATCCGTGTATTCTCGGCCCATGCCCGTGGAGCACACATCGTCGTCTCCGGCCGCTAATCAACTGGAAGCGGCCTCCTCCTCCTACTTACGTTCCGCGCGGCATCAACCTGTGCACTGGTATCCATGGGGCGAAGCGGCTTTTGCACGCGCGCAGTCTGAAAACAAGCCAATTCTTCTGGATATCGGGGCGGTATGGTGCCATTGGTGCCACGTGATGGACCGCGAATCCTACGAGGATCCGGAGATCGCCCGCATCATCAACGATCACTTTGTAGCCGTAAAGGTCGACCGCGATGAGCGGCCCGACGTGGATGCGCGCTACCAGGCGGCGGTGTCAGCCATCAGCCAGCAGGGCGGGTGGCCGTTGACCGGCTTTCTAACGTCCGACGGGCGGCCCTACTTTGGTGGAACCTATTTTCCCCGCGACGATCGTTACGGAAGGCCGGGTTTTGGACGGGTGCTTTTGACCATGTCGCAGGTTTGGCAGGATCGGCGCGATGAGGCGCTTGAATCCGCTGCCAGCGTGATGTCGGCCATCGAGCACAACGAGAGCTTTTCGTCGAGGGGCGGAGACCTGGGACTGGCGCTGGTCGACAAGATCGCGGCATCGGCGATTGCGCAGTTCGATTCGCGCAATGGCGGGTTCGGTTCGCAGCCCAAGTTTCCTCATCCGTCGATTCTGGATCTGCTGCTGGAAGTGGCGCTCAACCGCGACAACGCACAGGCTCAGGAGGCATTCACAGTCACGCTTGAACGCATGGCGCGCGGCGGCGTGTATGACCAGCTGGCAGGCGGATTCCATCGCTACAGCGTCGACGAGCGCTGGGTAGTGCCGCACTTCGAAAAAATGCTCTACGACAATACCGAGCTGTTGCGAAATTACGCGCATGGATACCAGAGTTTTGTGCGGGAAGACTTTCGCCAGACCGCCGAAGAGATCGTAGCCTGGCTCGACGCGGTGATGACCGACCGCGCGCGGGGCGGCTTTTATGCATCACAGGATGCGGACATCAATCTGGAAGACGACGGCGACTACTTTACATGGACGCTGGACGAGGCGCGCGCCGTGCTCGACGCCAATGAGCTTGCCGTGGCATCGCGCTATTGGGATATCGGCGAGCTTGGCGACATGCATCATAATCCGGCAAAGAACGTGCTCCATCGCAACTTCACAATCGACGAAGTGGCGGCACAATGCGGCCGATCGGCGGAAGAGACGCGGGGGATTATCGCTTCGGCGCAAGCCAAACTGCTCGCCGCGCGCGCCAAGCGCCCCACGCCGTTCATCGATAGAACGCTGTACACAGGCTGGAATGCGATGGCCGTGACGGCGTACCTGGAGGCGGCACGAGTATTGCGAGCCGAGTCTTCCCGCACATTTGCACTGCTCACGCTCGATCGGGTTCTGTCAGATGCATGGGACGGTGCGGAGTCGCTTCAGCACGTGATTGCCTATGGCGAACGAGACGGCGCGATGTCCGCAGAGCGAGTCGCGGGCACGCTCGATGACTACGCCCTGACGGTGCATGCGTGCATTGACGGCTGGATCGCAAGCGGCAACATGCGTTACTACCGGGCAGGTGTGAAGCTGGCCGATGCCATGATCGCCAGGTTCTACGACCGGACTGCAGGCGCCTTTTTCGACTCCGCTGCAGGGACGGAAGGGGCAACTCCACTGGGCGCTCTGACGGCGCGGCGAAAGCCTTTGCAGGATTCACCGACGCCGGCGGGAAATCCTACCGCCGCGGCCGCGTTGCTGCGCCTTGAGGAGTTGAGCGGGCGCAAGGAGTTTCGGGAGATCGCGGAAGATACGCTCGAATCGTTTGCGGGAATCGTGGAGCATTTCGGTCTCTATGCAGGCAGCTATGGGCTCGCGCTGGAGCGATTGGTACTCGATCCGGTGCAGGTGGTAATTGTCGGCAGCGGGCCAGAAGCAGACGAGCTTGAGGCCACCGCAGTGGCGCGCTTTGCGGTGAACAAGGTCGTGATCCGTCTGGCGCCAGAGCTGGTGGTCGCAGATGGACTTCCTGAAGCGCTCGCGGAGACGGTGCTGCAGGTTCCCCGCCCCAAGGGCAGCGCAGCGTGGGCGCTCGTTTGCCGAGGGCGTGTGTGCATGCCGCCGGTGACCGATGCGGAGACTCTGCTGCAGGCACTTGGATAGGCGGCAACGTTATCCGCTGAAGGGATTGGACTCCTGCGGCTTTATCGTTGTCGGGTCAGGTTTAGGCGGCTCTGGTGCGCCGGTCGCGGTGGCGGGCCGCTGAGCGGATTCGGAACTACCGGTGTAAACGCGATAGGGATCTCCGGGCAGCATGTGGTTTTCTTCGAGCGCAAGCCGGACGCGGCGCCTGAACTCGCGAACCGGCGCGTACTGCTGCGTTGCGCGCGTCTTGAAGACGACGGGAAAGATCAGCTCCGATCCCTTCACTGCATCGACTCCCAACACCTGCGGATCGGTCAGGAAGATGTTCTTGAAGTCAGCGGTGTTGCGGACATCCATGGCGATATCCTTCAGCAGTGCTGTCACCTTGTCAGGGTTTGCCGAGAAATCGACGCTGACGTTGACGGTGGCCACCGAGTAGTCGGCGCTCATGTTGGCTACTGTCGTGATCTGCGAATTGGGAATGACATACAGCGTGCCATCGCCATCGCGCAGCGTGGTCTTGCGCAGGGTCATGGATTCAACGACACCCGAGACGCCGGCGATCCTGATGGTGTCGCCGACGTTGAACTGGTCTTCGAGCAGAATCATGATTCCGTTGAGCATGTCGCGCACGATGTTCTGCGCAGCCAGGCCGATTGCGACACCCGCAACGCCGGCCGAAGCCAGCAGCGGCGCAAGATTCACGCCGATTGCTGCGAGGAATTGCATGGTTACAATGGCGGCGATGATGGTCACACCCGTGGCACGAATGACACCTGCCATAGTCCTGACTTGCGAGATACGGCCATGAGCGACGGCGTGCGATTCGGCGATCCGGACCATCCGGGTCGTTATCGCGCTCAATAC
Organism: uncultured Acidobacteriaceae bacterium; assembly: GCA_963770365.1. Classification (GTDB taxonomy): domain Bacteria; phylum Acidobacteriota; class Terriglobia; order Terriglobales; family Acidobacteriaceae; genus Telmatobacter. Next base: position 142,059 of record CAVYPN010000003.1, read on the forward strand.
CCGGTAGAGCGCGAAGCCGATCGCCGCGGCGATGATCAGGTGGGGCAGTTTGAGGCGAACGAATTCCTGGGTGTCGTTGATCCATTCATCGATCACTTTGCCCAAAAATCGACCTTCCGCGAACCAGCCGGATCGAACTGCTAGAGCGGTTGCGAAAAATCGTTCGAGAGAAAACACAGGCATAGAACTCCTCTTTTCAGTCTCTATATTTTGCGGCGCTGGCCCTGCAGAGCCCCTCGAGATGCCAGGTTTGGCCTGAAATGCTTCCGTACAGCGCGCGTCGACGTTCAACTGTTCAAATCACTGCCTCATGGCGATTTTATTGCTTGTGGACGCGGCTCACTCCGGACGTCCGGATGACACGTTGATGAAATCAGGGGGTTTTGGAAGTGCACACTTTGACTTTGGCGAATAGCGCCTGCGGGACGAATGCGCAAATACTTGCTTCAGGAAGGCCTTCAAAATCAATATTGATGGATTCAACATACGTCGAGACATAGAGATTGCGAAGGAGAGCAGGAAACTGTTTTCATTGGCCATTGCCCTCAATGCGGAACTGGATCGGAGCCGAGGCGACAATCCATCGTTCGCTGCTGGGAGCAAGGCGAGAGCGATTGAAAAGCTCGCGCGGGATGAGAATGAAAGATGCGGATGACTCCCCAACTTGGACCTCATTAGCTTCTTTTTGCTTGCAGACGATGTATTGGATGCGGCACATATATAGACATGTGCCTCGACCAGGAGGTTCAGATGCGATCGGATCAATCTCCAAACGTTTCTCCGACCCGGGAAATCACCGGTTTAAAAGGCGGGGAAGCGCGTCGATGTGTCGGACCCCGATGGAGGCGCGCCAGCGCCGCACTGGTGTTTGCCGCGGCATTTACGTGCGCAGCCCAGGACGGACAGCCAGCGGCCACACAGCCAAATGCGACTCCAAAGGCGCAGACCAGCTCGCCGGCCAGCGCCAAGCCGGTGGCTGATCCCCTGGACAAGCCGCAGGTTGAAGAGTCGAGTCCGCAGCCCCCATCATCCACCTCACCCCCATCACCACCCCCATCACCCACGCCACTCCCATCACCGCCGGATAACCAGAGGCGCAATCAGATCTCGGTAGAAAGTACGCAGCTACTGGCGATGGCGGTTGAGCTGAAGGCCGAGGTGGACAAGACAAACAAGGACACGTTGTCGCTCAGCGTGATACGCAAGGCAGATGCGATCGAAAAGCTGGCGAAGACGGTCAAAGACAAGATGAAGCAGACGGGGCCAAGTTAAGGTGGCTCAAGCCCGTGGTTGTTGGGCGGGTATTGTCCATCACGGTTCCAGGTACGAGAAAGCAAGGTTAACGTGCAGATCCAAGGTTTCACTCGGTATGGACTTCGAAACGGAAGGGCGCCGATTATTGCCGGCTGTATTGCCTTGGCATCCTTTCCCGCGTTCGCAGGTTCGCCCCAGCAGGGAAGCAGCACCGCGTCCAATCGTGATTCCCAACCGCACGCTCGATCCCCAGGAAATGAACGACCTGGAGCGGAAGAACGCGAGACGGCGGAATTTGAATGCGGCCAACGCGGCGCGCAAGCGCGTCATCGACGATGAAACCAACAAGTTGTTGATTCTGGCACGGGATCTGAAGGCCAAGACGGACAGCCTTGGCAATGGGACCCTCACGCCGACCATGGTGCGGGAAGCCGAAGTGATCGAGATTCTGGCCAAAGATGTAAAAGCAGAGATGAACCTGATCGTGAGCGCGGATTGAGGGCTTGGGGACCGAAGGGATGAAGGTCAGGCTGGGATGCAACTTGGCAGCGGCGGTCGCGGTGATGTTTTTTGCCGCAGCCTTGCCGGGGTGGGCCCAATACACGCCTTCGAACAGTAATCCGCTTGGGAACCTTCCCGGCATGCGCCCGGGGAGCGACCTGGACCCGACTATGGAGACGAACCCCACTTGGGGAGAAAAACGTCTGCGTGCACTTAATACCGAACGCCAAAAGTCCATCGTGTCTGACACCGACAAGTTGCTTAAGCTGGCTCGCCAACTCGATGCAGAAATCGCATCTAACTCTACGGACGAACTAACGGACCAGGAATTGCACAAGGTAGCAGAGATCGAAAAGCTGGCGCGCAACGTGAAAGCCAAGATGGCTCAATCGTTTGGGAGCAATTCCGGGCTTCGTCCCTTGCCGATTCCAGGGGGTGGTCCGGGTCGGCCATGAGGATTGCTACAATCTTTCGGTAGTACTGTATACACTCGAAAAGCCCGAAAGAACCTGAACCTTGGAGTGAGACAGATGGGACTTGCGGTTTCCAGCGCTCATGCGCCGACGACGGCTGATGCCACAGGCCGCCTGAGCTCACAAGAGCTGATTCAGATTTATCGCCTGATGTACCTGTCGCGGCGGATCGATGACCGCGAGATCTTCCTCAAAAAGCAGCAGAAGACGTTCTTTCAGGTATCCGCAGCCGGACACGAAGCGTTACAGGTGGGAGCGGCGCTGGCCCTCAAGCCCGGGTATGACTGGTTCTTTCCCTACTATCGCGACCGTACACTGTGCCTGGCGTTAGGGGTTACGCCGACGGACATGTTTCTGCAGGCGGTGGGGGCGGGCACCGATCCGGCTAGCGGCGGACGCCAGATGCCGACGCACTGGAGCAGCGAGCCCCTGAACATTGTGAGCACATCTTCCTCGACGGCGACGCAGATTCTGCACGCCGTGGGTTGCGCCGAAGCGGGGCGCTACTTCACCCGCCACCCCGAAGCCGCCGCCAGGGTTGAGGGCGACTATCGCGCTTTTCACGATGTCAAATTTCATGGGGATGAAGTTGTTCTTGCCTGCGTGGGCGAAGGCTCGACGTCGCAAGGTGAGTTCTGGGAAGCGCTGAACACGGCTTCGAATCGCAAGCTGCCCGTGATCTTCATGGTGGAAGATAACGGATACGCGATCAGCGTTCCGGTCGAGGTGAATACGCCGGGCGGCAACATCTCGCGTCTGGTGGCCAATTTTCCGAATTTCCATTTTGCCGAGATTGACGGGACCGATGCCGAGGCGAGCCTGCGGGCATTCCAGGCGGCCGCGGAGTACTGCCGGGCGGGGCATGGACCGGCTTTCGTTCACGGGCACTGCATCCGCATCTATTCGCATTCGCAGTCGGACGATGACAAGCTTTACCGATCGGCTGCCGAGCGCGAAGCAGACGCCATGCGCGACCCAATCACGAAGATGGAGATGAGGCTGCTGCGCGAAGGGATTCTGACGGCGGAGCAGATCAGCACACTCGAAAAAGAGGCGGAGCACGAAGCGGAAGAAGCGGCGGAGCGTGCTTTGCAGGCTCCTCTGCCGGAGCTTGCGAGCATTCCGCGCCACGTGTACTCGGAAGATCTCGATCCGACGCGCGCAGAGTTTGCGACGGAGAAGGTTCAAACGGGCGGCGCAGGACCCGGGAAGTCCGCGAGCGCCAAGGGCGGACCGCGCACGATGGCTGACCTGATCAACTTTTGTTTGCATGACGAGATGAAGCGCGATCCGCGGATCATTGTTTACGGTGAAGATGTGGCTGACGCCAGCCGTGAAGAGGCGCTTAGCGAAGTGAAGGGCAAGGGCGGCGTCTTCAAGCTGACGTCGGGACTTCAGACCGAGTACGGATCGGAGCGCGTGTTCAACTCTCCGTTAGCAGAGGCAAATATTGTAGGGCGTGCCGTCGGGTATGCGGCGCGCGGGATGAAGCCGGTTGTCGAGATTCAGTTCTTCGACTACATCTGGCCTGCCGTCCACCAGATTCACAACGAACTCGCGCTGATGCGCTGGCGCTCGAATGGTGCGTGGGCTGCGCCGGCAGTCATTCGCGTGCCTATCGGTGGATACCTGACGGGCGGCGCCATCTACCACTCGCAATCAGGCGAGAGCTTCTTCACGCATATTCCGGGATTGCGCGTCGTGTTTCCGTCGAATGCGCTCGACGCGAATGGGTTGCTGCGCACGGCCATCCGCTGCGATGACCCGGTGCTCTTCCTCGAGCACAAAAGGCTTTATCGCGAGTCGTATGGACGCGCGCCGTATCCCGGGCCGGAGTTCGCGATTCCGTTCGGGAAGGCGAAGATCGTGCGTCCCGGACAGCACATGACGCTGATCACATACGGAGCGCTGGTTCCTCGCGCGCTGCAGGCGGCACAGACGGCGAGCCGCGAGAAGGGCATTGAAGTTGAGGTGATCGACCTGCGCACGCTGAGCCCGTATGACTGGGAAGCGATCGCGACGTCGGTGCGCAAGACCAGCCGCGTGATCGTGGCGCACGAAGACATGTTGAGCTGGGGGTACGGCGCCGAGATTGCCGCCCGCATCGCCGACGAGCTATTCGACGACCTCGACGCTCCAGTCAAGCGCATTGGCGCGATGGATACCTTTGTCGCCTATCAGCCGGTGCTGGAAGACGCGATTCTGCCCCAGCCGGAGACGGTTCTGAAGGCCATCCAGGAACTGCACGCCTACTGATCGTTTGGCCTGGTAGCTGGTAGGCGCATAGCGGAGGCCGAGCATGGCGCGAAAGTGCCAACTCGACCCAGATACAATACTGGGATGGGCACCCATCCTGGATTACGTCCGGATCTCCTCAGCCGGCAGGCGGATCTGACCGCATGACAAAGGTCATCCGTCTCTTGCGCTACGGGCTGCCCTACACGCTCGAGTGGCTACCGGGTGTCATTCTGCTTGCGGCGGTCGGTCTGCTCGATGCGCTGCGCATGGCCCTGTTTGTGCCGATTCTCGGCGTGGTTCTCAAACCTCACAACTCTTCGAATGAGCTGGTTCTGTTTCCCACGGCGCCCCCCGGCTGGCAGTTCGATATGCACCGCATCATCCCCCCCGGGGTGCATATCCATAACGTGCTCAACATCGTTGCCCTCGCGCTGGTCGGCTCCACCGTCATCAAGGGTCTCTGCGATTACGCGGGAACGTATTTGGTGAATTACGCAGGCTTCGGCATGATCACGGACCTGCGGAATCACCTTTACGAAATTATCCTGCGACGCTCCTCCAGTTTCTTCCATCGTCATCCCACCGGGACTATCCTCTCCACGCTGATCAACGATGTCGATCGTGTTCAGACGGCGGTCAGTTCCGTGCTCGGCGAATTCCTGCAGCAGTTCTTCACATTCGTCGCTACAGTTGCGCTCGTCGTCATTCTTGGTGGTCGCCTGAGTTGGGCGCTATTGCTTTTTGTCCCGGTCGTGATTACTTCTTCGCGCCGTATTGGCCGATCCGTCCGCACGCGCACCCGCAGCGGCCAGGACAAACTCGCCGAAATTCAGAACATTCTGCACGAGACGGTTACCGGCAATCGCATCGTCAAAGCCTTCAACACCGAGATTTGGGAGGTCTTGCGCTTCAAGCGGGCTGCCCGTCGGCTGTTTCGCGCCAACCTTCGCAGTGTGCGCATCCAGTCCATCAGTTCGCCGTTGATGGACACCATTGGCTCGGTCGCTATCGCCCTGCTTCTCTGGATAGGTCGCAACGAAATTCTGCACGGGCGCATGACCGCCGAAATTTTCATCACATTCATCATCGCCCTTTTCAAACTCTATGATCCGGTGCGCAAGTTTGCTTCTTTCTATAACAGCTTTCAACAAGCGATGGGCGCCTCCACGTCCATCTTCGGATTTCTCGATGAAAAGGATGACGTCAAAGAACGGCCGCAAGCGCATGCCTTGAAAGGTTTCGACAAATTCATCCAATTTGAGAACGTCGGGTTTTCCTATTCAACGGAAAAGGGCGAACACCAGATCCTGCACAATGTCGACCTGGAAGTCCACGCTGGCGAAGTGCTGGCGCTTGTCGGGCCCAGCGGTGCCGGAAAATCGACGCTCGTCAATCTGATTCCAAGATTTTTCGACGCCAGTTCGGGTCGTATTCTCATCGACGGCCACGACCTCCGCGACCTTACGCTGGGCTCGCTGCGCCGACAGGTCGCACAGGTTACGCAGGAAACCATCCTCTTTAATGACACAGTACGCAACAACATTGCCTACGGCCAGCCCGACGTAAAGAACGAGTTGGTCGAAGAGGCGGCCCGCAATGCATTGGCGCACGACTTCATCATGCGCATGCCGCAGGGCTACGCTACGGTGATCGGGGAGAAGGGCTTCCGGCTCTCCGGCGGAGAAAAGCAACGACTTGCCATCGCTCGCGCCATCCTCAAGAACGCGCCGATTCTCATTCTTGATGAGGCCACCTCGGCGCTCGATGCCGAGAGCGAGTCGCTGGTACAGGCTGCCTTGTCAAACCTGATGCAGAACCGCACTGTGGTGGTGATCGCACATCGGCTTGGAACCATCCGCCGAGCCAATCGCATCGCGGTGCTGGAGCGCGGCCGCATCACCGCCATCGGCTCCCACGAAGAACTCCTGACTTCTTCGCCCACCTACCAGCGACTCTATCAACTGCAATTTATGGATTTGCCCGAGCAGGAAGATTCTGTTGAGAACGAAGCACAAGCCCTTGAGCGGCTCTTGCAGCCGATGCTCTGGGCGGAGGCAGAGGAAAAGTAAGCATGCCTATTTACTCGATGACCGGATTTGCCCGCACCCAGGTGCGCGTACACGATCAACTTGCTTACACACTAAGCGTAAAGAGCGTGAATCATCGCTTTCTCGATATACAGTTGCGTCTGCCCGCAGGGCTTGACGCGCTGGAGATGGAAATGCGCCGCGTGCTCAAGGAAAGCCTGATCCGCGGACATGTGGAACTGGCCCTCTCTGTCGATCGCACGGTGCAGCAGAAGGCGGGCTATAACCGCGAGATGGTTGCCGGCTATATCGACGCATACAAACAGGCATCGAAGGAATTCCGCATCAAGGGCGAGCCGGATTTGAACGTCGCCCTGCGCATGCCGGGCGCTCTGCAATCCGAAACCCGTAATAACTCGGAAGAGGATGTTGCAGCGTTGACCGAAAGCGTAGTGCGCGAGATTGGACCTCTGCTTGAAGAGTTGAAGGTGATGCGGGCGCGCGAGGGAGATTCGCTCGAGGGAATTCTGCGCGCATGTCTGGGTCGGCTTGCCGAGGCCGTGAGCGGAGTGGCCGCCTTGCGCCCCGAAGTGGAGCAGCGCTACCAGGAACGACTGACGCAACGGCTGACTGCTGCGACAGGGAATGAGTTCAACCGGCAGCGGCTGCTCGAGGAGGTGGCGGTGCTCGTGGATCACAGCGACATCTCGGAAGAATTGGAACGCATGGTTACGCACATCGGCCACTTCCGCGAACTGCTGACCGCAGGTGGCGAGGTGGGCAAGAAGCTGGACTTTCTGCTGCAGGAGATGAATCGCGAGGCCAATACGCTGCTCTCGAAGACAGGCGGAGTCGGCGGCAAGGGAACGCGCATTACGGAACTCGGCCTCGCCATGAAGGCGGATATCGAAAAGGCCCGCGAACAGGTTCAGAACGCAGAGTAGCGGTAACAAAAGTACAAGTCGATCGATGTACGAAAGGGACTAAAAGCGCGTGGCAGGAATTCTCTTTATCATCTCGGCGCCATCGGGCTCAGGCAAGAGCACGCTGGTAAGCGAACTTCGCAAACAGGTTAGCGGCGTAGATTTTTCCATTTCGTGGACAACGCGGCCCCCCCGCGGATCGGAGGAGCATGGGCGCGAATACTACTTCACCAGTCGCGAAGAGTTCGAGCGCATGATCGCCGAGGGTAAGTTCCTTGAGTATGCCGAGGTATTTGGCAACTACTACGGTACCGCGCGTCATTCGCTGGAAGACGCCCGCCGCCAGGGACACGATCTGCTTCTCGATATCGATGTGCAGGGCGCCGCACAGGTTCGCAGTACGATGCTCGAAGCCGTAAGTATCTTTGTGCTGCCGCCCACGCCCAAAGTCTTGCGCACCCGGTTGCGCAATCGCTTTCGCGCTGAAGGCTTTGTCAATGAAGCCGAACTGTACCGGCGGCTGAGCGAGGCCAGCAAGGAAATTGAGAATTATCGCGATTACAGCTATATTCTCATCAACGACATCCTTGACCGGGCGGTTGCGCAGCTTGAGGCAATTGTGCTGGCGGAGCGATACTATCGCAATGCCGAGCCTATCGCTTATCGTTCGAGCAGGGTGCTGGAGGTCGCCGCGGCCTGCCGACAGTCGAACTCGCGGGAGCGGCTTAAACCTGTGCTGGAAGCCTTCGGCATCGAAGGTGGTTCTGGCCAGCAACAACTTCCCTTTGGAGAGGATCTCGATGACGATTGAAACCAGCTTCGATTCAAATTACCGCAAGGTACTCGTGGCAGCCCGTCGCGCACGTCAGATCCAGAGCGGGTCGGCCGCGCTCGTTGCCAGCCGCTCGACAAAAGCGTGCCGCATTGCCCAGGATGAAATCGATGCAGGCAAGATCTCTTACGTAAAGAAGGAACAGCCTGTTGTGAAGCCGCTGGTTGCGGAGACCGGGATTCCGATCCTTTAGTCTCAGCGCAATTCGTTTGCCTGCGCATGGGTGCGCGCCTGATCGCCATCTCTCGGCAAAGGTGCGTTTTACGGCTGCACGAGGGCTTGGACTGCCGTGCTAAAACGAATCAGACTACAATCAGAGATATGCGGGTAACGGTCGGAGTCTCCGGCGGCATTGCGGCATACAAGGCAGCGGAACTTGTACGCGCGCTGCAGCGGCGTGGCATGGAAGTGCACGTGGTGATGACCGAGGCGGCAACCCGCTTCGTGCAGCCGCTCACGTTCGCGGCGCTCACCGGCCACAAGGTCATCAGCAGCATGTGGGATGACCCCGACAGCAACGAAGCCACCTACGAGTCCTCCATTGAGCACATCGGGGAGGCGCAGTGGACAGAAGCGCTGGTCGTTGCGCCCGCCACCGCCGACATTCTCGCCAAGTTTGCGCAGGGCATCGCCAACGATTTTCTGACCACGATGTATCTCGCCACGCCCGCGCCTGTGCTTGTGGCTCCGGCGATGAACGTGAACATGTGGCAGCATCCCGCGGTGCAGGCGAATATCGACCTCCTTCGCCAGCGGGGCGTGCGGGTGATCGACCCCGGCACCGGCGACCTGGCCTGCGGCATGATCGGTGCTGGGCGCATGGCCGAGCCCGAGGCCATTGCCGATATTGTGTTCCAGTCGATGGGCCGCCGCAACGACCTTGCCGGCGAAACAGTGCTGGTCACCGCAGGTGGCACACGCGAGGCACTCGATCCCGTTCGCTATATTGGCAACCGTTCGAGCGGCAAGATGGGCTATGCGCTGGCGGATGCTGCAGAGAGCCGTGGCGCCCGGGTAATCCTTATCAGCGGACCGTCGGCTTTGCATCCGCCAGCGCGTTGCGAGGTTGTTCGAGTCACCACAGCCGAGGAGATGCGCAGGGCTGTGCTTGGCCGGATGGGCGAAGCCACCATGGTCATCAAATCCGCAGCCGTTGCCGATTATCGGCCGGTCAACGTGTCCGAGCAAAAACTCAAGCGGTCAGGCCCGATGACGCTGGAGCTCGCACCGACCGAAGATATTCTGGGCGAGGTGACGAGGCAGCGCCGGCCAGGCCAGCTCATCGTCGGATTCGCGGCCGAAACCCAGAACTCGATGGAGAACGGCCGCGCCAAACTGCTGCGCAAGGGCGCTGACGCGATGGTCGTCAACGATGTCTCGCGCGAAGGAGTCGGTATCGATGCGGATAACAATGCCGCCACATTTCTGACTGCGTCCACGTCGATCGAAATGCCCGAGATGCCCAAACGCAAGCTCGCCGACCGCATCCTCGACGAGATTGTTGCGCTGCGCCGTCCGCGGCCCCTGGTGTTTGAGGTCGATGAGGGAACGCCGCAGGAAAAAGTCCTCAGCGAGTCTGTCGCGCCGAGCACCACACGCCGCCGGATCATTGTGGAGTAGCCGCATTGTCTTCCCTTGATCCCGCAATCCGCGATGCGCTCGAAGCGCGCCTGCGATTCTATCGCGAGCTCGGACTCACCGATTTTTATCGCCGGGTTGTGGACCCGTCGCATACGATCATCGCGGGATCTCAACCAGAAATCGCAACTGCCAAGTTTGAGGGTGACCCGCGCTTGCAGTCTCCGTTGGATGAGAGACAGGAATCGCGTTACGCCACCGAACAGAATTCGCAGGAGGGAACGCCCATTCCGCCCCGCAAGCCCATGCAAGACCCGCCAGCGGTTGCACCGGAGGTCGCGCGCTCAGACCGTGCGTCCGCACTTCAACTCATCCGCGAAGACATTGGTGACTGTACGCGCTGCGCGCTGCACAAGGGCCGCAACAAGATTGTCTTCGCCGATGGCGATCCCAATGCGCGCCTGATGTTCGTGGGCGAGGGACCGGGAGCAGATGAAGATGCTCAAGGGCTGCCCTTCGTGGGCCGCGCCGGGCAGTTGCTCAACAACATGATTGCGGCGATGGGCCTGAAGCGCGAGGAAGTCTACATCGCCAACGTGGTCAAGTGCCGCCCGCCGCAGAACCGCACGCCCGAGCCCGACGAAGCCAATACCTGCTCGCCGTTCCTCTTTCGCCAGATCGACGTGGTGCGGCCCGAGGTGATCGTTGCGCTCGGAGCCACGGCGGCTACGTATCTTCTGGGACAGCGCCAGCCGCTTGCCGGGCTTCGCGGACGGATACATCCTTTCCGAGGCAGCAAGCTGATTGTGACCTACCATCCGGCATTCCTGCTGCGGGATCCGCGTCAGAAGAAGGAAGCATGGGCCGACCTGCAAATCGCCATGCGCGAACTGGGGCTGAAAGCCGCGCCCAAAACAGTTTCCTAGAGACCTGCATTCGGCATCGTTCCTCGGGATGCCGCAAAGGAACGCAGGACTACTGATTCTCAAGGTTTATACTCGGGTCGCCATGCTGAGTAGATCCTTTCGTGTGCTCTCTTCGTTTCTCGTTATCACGTGTACCTCCTCTTCTTTTTGCCCAGACACGCTTCGTTCACACTTCTGGTGCGGAGTTGGTTGACGGCTCCGGCAAACCGCTTATGTTGCGCGGAACGAACCTCGGCAATTGGTTCGAACCTGAGGGCTACATGTTTCACCTGGGAGATAGTGCCCAATCTCCACGTGAGATCGAGCAACTCAGCAACGAACTCATAGGCCCAGCCAAGGCCGATGCGTTCTGGAAGGAATGGCGCGAGAATTACATCACTGAAGCCGACATCGATCGCATCAAGGCCATGGGCTTCAATTCGGTACGCGTCCCCATCCATTGGAAATTCTTCGACGCGGACAATGCCGAAGGCTTCCGCCTCCTCGACCGGCTCGTGCAGTGGGCGCGCAAAGACCACATCTACGTCATCATCGACTTGCACTGCGCACCCGGAGGCCAGACAGGCACCAACATCGACGACAGCGATGGATATCCCTGGCTCTATCTCAGTTCCGAGGCCCAGAAGCACACTATCGAGATCTGGCGGCGCATCGCTGCACATTACAGCAGGGAACCGATGGTGCTTGGCTACGATCTGCTCAATGAACCCATTCCTCACTTTCCGCAGCTGAGCCGCTTCAACGGCGACCTCGAGCCTCTCTATCGCAGGATTTCCGCGGCCATTCGCGAGGTCGATCGCAACCATGTGCTCATCCTCGGCGGCGCGCAGTGGGATAGCAACTTCAAGGTTTTCGGCAAGCCATTTGACTCGAACGTGATGTATACCTTCCACAAGTATTGGACCGCTACCGACGCCAGCGTCATCAAGGAATACCTGGAGTTCCGCGACAAATACCATGTACCCATCTGGCTCGGCGAGTCAGGCGAAAACAAGGATGAGTGGGTTGCGGCGTTCACAAAGACGCTGGAAGAGAATCACGTTGGATGGTGCTTCTGGCCATACAAAAAAATGGATGCTGCTTCGAGCGAGGTCACGTTCGATCGTCCGCAGCACTGGGACGCGGTCATCGCACTCAGCAAAATGCCGGGTGGAACTGGCAATGCGGAAAAACGCATCGCCGCGCGACCGTCACCCGAGGATGCCCAGGCAGCATTCGACGATCTGCTGATCAAAATCCGCTTTTCGAATGAGAAGGTCAACCCAGGTTACGTGCTGGCTCTCGGCCTGTTGGTGCCGGTTTCTCGGCCTCCGACCTTGCACGATGTCACGCCCTAGAGTGCGTACATCACCAGGTAGAGATCGAGCACAAATCCGCCGACGATGGACGCGGGGATGACGAGCCACCATTTCCTTCCGCTGGTGGCGGCCAATGCACCCAGAACGCATGACAGTACGGCGCACGCGAAGCTGATGGGAGCGCGCCACTCGCGATAGGGTGGCACGAAGATGCAGGCAAACAGAACGGCGCTGGCAATTCCGGCTTTTGTGGACCTTTTCACGCGACACCTCCGGCGGTTCGCGGTCACTCCATTGATCGGCCGAAATCGAGATTCCGTTCAGCCGATTCGGCGCGATCGTTGCGTCTGGTCCCGAAGTGAAACCCTCGCAGGGCTACCTGCGGCGGGATTTCGACTTTGCCGTGGCCATAGCTGCAAACGGCGGGACGACCGTTATGAGCACGAGAACGAACACCATCACCAAACCGAACATGATTTTTCTCACTTTCTTCGGATTCAGCGTGGAACAGGACAAGGATGGAGCGCCTCGAAGGCGTTTAGCCATCACCCTTTGGGATGTGGTAATGCCCGAAAGGTTGCAGTTTTGGAGTTGCCGAGAGAACCTTCGGAGAGCGAGCCACGATTGCCGTAACCCCAGGTGAACGACGGGCTTAATCTTCTTCCAGCGTGACAATACAATATTTGCAGCTCTCATTCGTCTGGTTGAGTAGATGGGTGGGCCGTCGAGCATGATCGCGATGATCGAGCAAGACCGACAAATCGCGAAGGTCATTGCAGAGGAACGGCCCCGGCTGCGCAGCTTCATTCGCCGCCGCGTCTCGAGTGACGCCGATGCAGACGATCTTTTGCAGGATGTGTTCTTTGAGTTGGTCGAGGCCTATCGCCTGCTGACGCCGATTGACTTTGTGACCGGATGGCTTTTCCGGGTGGCGCGGAATCGCATCACCGACTTCTTTCGGAAACGGAAGCCGGAGGCCTTCACCGACGCCCTCCGGGAAGATGAAGACGGCGATCTGCTCGACGTTGAAGATTTGCTTCCTTCAACCGAGGCCGGCCCTGAGGTGCAGTACATCCGCAGCCTCCTGCTCGATGAAATGCAACAGGCACTGGCTGAATTGCCGACCGAGCAGCGCGATGTTTTTGTCGCACATGAGTTGGAAGGCCGCAGTTTCAAAGAGCTCGCGGCTAAGAGCGGCGTAAGCGTGAACACGCTGCTCTCGCGCAAGCGCTACGCCGTACTGCACCTGCGCAAGCGACTGCAAACCGTTCACGACGAGTTTCTTGAGAAATGAGGAACGTTATGAAAAAGCTTTGGATAGCACTCATCGCTCCACCGGCCATTGTCCTTTTCACCTGGCTTTTTGGCGAGCTGGTAATGCACCTGTGGAACTGGCTTCTTCCGCCGATTTTCGGCCTGCACATGATCACCTTCTGGCAGGCCCTCGGTTTGCTCCTTCTCAGCCGCATCCTATTCGGGAGCTGGAGCTCGGGAGGTAATCGCGGACGGCGCGGCCGCAGGGAAAAGTGGGAAAGGATGACTCCCGAAGAACGCGAAAAGCTCCGCCAGAGCTGGGGCGCACGCTGCGGTGGGTTCCCAGCAACTCCCGGTGAAAGCAAGGAGCCGGCCTGAAAGCGATGGGATTCGTGATTGCCTGTGGTTTCCCGTCGGGAAAACGTGGGCACAGTCCGGCGAAATAGGTTCGTCACATGAACATCGCGAGCGGTTCCTGTCAACGAAGTGCACGGGGATGCTCGAGATATGTGACCAATCTCATCGTTACAAAGGAGGGAACATCCTCGTTCGACTGAGCGTATATTCATTGCAATTCCCCGCGTAGAGGTCGTGAAGGACTTGCGATGCGTACGTTGCGTCAGGATGTTCTCTATGCGTTGCGGCAGATGCGTTTGTCGCCTGTGTTCACGCTGACAGCGATGCTGACCTTGGCGTTGGGAATCGGGGCGACCACGGCGATCTTCTCTCTGATCGACAGCGTGATGATGAAGTCTCTGCCGGTGGCTGATCCGGCGCGTCTCTATCGCGTGGGCTCGGGGATGAACTGTTGTGGGCAGATCGGTCCGCAGAAGGAGTGGGGACTCTTTCCCTACACGCTGTACCAGCGGATTGCCGCGAACGCGCCGGAATTTGAACAGACAGCGGCATTTGAATCATGGTTCTCCAGCTTCAGCGTGCGGCGCGCCGAGAGCAATGAGCCGGCGAAGCCGCTGCGCAGCGAGTACGTTTCCGGAAACTATTTCGCGACCTTCGGAGTGAAGGCATACGCGGGGCGCACGTTGCTTCAGTCCGACGATCAACCTGTGGCGGCGCCGGCGGCGATGCTGAGCCATCGCGTGTGGCAGCAGGAGTATGGATCGGACCCGAAGGTAGTGGGATCGGTCTTTCTGATCGATGGACATCCCTTCACGATTGTGGGGATCACGCCGCCGGGGTTCTATGGCGAGACGCTGCGCAGCGATCCTCCTGAGATTTTCGTACCGCTGCAGCAGGAGCCTGTGCTTGCAGGACAGAACACTGTATTGAAAGCGCCATTGGCGTGGCTGCGAATCATCGGGCGGCTCAAGCCGGACGCGAAGACGGATGGCATGGCCGCGCGGTTTACTACCATTACCCGCGACTGGTTGCTGAGCGAACTTGGCGCGGAGTATCCGCAGTATCTCGATCAGCTGAAAAAGGTGCTGCCAACCGAGAACGTAAACATCGTTCCCGCGGGCGGAGGCGTGGCAGAGATGAAGGCAGGCTACCAGAGCAGCCTGCGCATCCTCATGGTGGTCTGTGGGCTGGTACTGCTCATTGCGTGCGCGAACCTGGCGAATCTGTTGCTGGCTCGAGGTTCCGCTCGCGGCACACAGGCAGCCGTACGCCTGGCGATGGGCGCGACAAAGATGCGGATGGTACGGCAGTCGCTGACCGAGAGCCTGGTGCTTGCGGTTCTCGGTGGCGTGGCAGGAATATTCATTGCGTTTGCGGGCGTCAAGCTGATTGTCGCGCTGGCGTTTCACTCGGCGCATTTCGTTCCCATCGATGCCAGACCGTCGCTCGCGGTGCTGGGGTTTGCGTTTGGCATGGCCCTGGTAACCGGGCTCTTGTTTGGAACGGCCCCAGCTTGGTTCGCGGCGCGCACCAATCCTGCAGTTGTTTTGCACGGAGCCGGTCGCAGCACGCGCGACGGCAGGGCATTGCCACAGAAAACGCTCGTGGTGGTGCAGGCGACGTTGTCCGTGGTGTTGCTGACGGGCGCGGGCCTTCTGACGCGCAGCCTCATGAAGATGGAGCATCAGAACTTTGGTTTCGAAACCGATCATCGCGTCAGCCTGCGCGTCAATGCTCCCTTCTCCTCCTATTCACCTGAAAAGCTCGATGCGACTTATCGCGCGCTGCGCCAGCGGTTGGAGCAGATTCCCGGCGTCCAGCGCGTCGCAATGGGCATGTATTCGCCCTTCACTAACAACTGGGACGCGATGATTGCGCGCCAGGGGCAGGGCAAGGTCGACGTCAACGGAGACAACGCGTCGTCCTGGGATCGGGTGAGCGCCGGCTACCTTGAACTGATGGGTCAGCGCATTCTGCGTGGGCGCAGCATCTCGGAGCAGGACACGGCATCGACACCCAATGTCGCGGTGGTCGATGAGGCTTTCGTGAAGAAGTTCTTCAAGCCTGGAGAAGAACCGATCGGCACGCACTTCGGCATGAACGATGAGCAGTACAGCGGCATGTTCGAGATTGTGGGCGTGGTTCGCACGGCGAATTACACCGATCCCAGCGGCCACTGGAGGATGCCATTGCTCTTTGTGCCGCTGGCGCAGCGCGGCCATTACAACACCGACGATGTCGCAGATGATTGAGGATCGCTCGCACCTGATTGAAGCCGTGGTGCTCGAGTTGCGCGGAAGCATGGAGGGGCTTGAACCGCAGGTGCGTCGCGCGTTCGCAGAGGTGGATCCGAACCTGACGCTAATCACCATGCGCACCATGGATCAGCAGGTAGCCGACCGCATGGACCAGGAGCGTTCCGTATCGCAGTTGACGG
Organism: uncultured Acidobacteriaceae bacterium; assembly: GCA_963770365.1. Classification (GTDB taxonomy): domain Bacteria; phylum Acidobacteriota; class Terriglobia; order Terriglobales; family Acidobacteriaceae; genus Telmatobacter. The sequence continues at coordinate 158,157 of CAVYPN010000003.1, forward strand.
GTTTGTTCGGCATTCTTGCGCTGGTGCTTGCGGCGGTTGGTCTCTATGGCGTCACGGCCTACGGCGTGGAGCGCCGCACTGGCGAAATCGGCGTCCGCATTGCGCTTGGCGCAAATCGCTCACAGGTTGTTGCCATGGTGTTGCGAGGCGCCTTCACGCAGATCCTGATCGGACTGGCCATCGGCATACCGGCATCGATCGGTTGTGCGCGGCTGATCGCCTCGCAACTCTACGAAGTGAAGGGATGGGATCCCGTGGCGTTGTGCGGATCGGTGGCAGCTCTGGCGCTTTGCGCGCTCGTGGCGAGCCTGGTGCCCGCGCGGCGCGCAGCCAACATTAATCCGGTGCGCGCATTGCGGGCGGAATAGGCGTGGCTGTCCGTGTTGAAATTCTTTCGTTGTGCCGTGCATGAACGATCGGCTACCTTTCATGAAAGCGATTGAGCGCCCGTCGTTCCCCATGCAAGCCAGACCGGCGCTCCGCTGATTCCGACATCGATGAGGTCATGGATGAGAATCGGGTTCCGTAGGGCAGGCGCGGTGCGGTTTGCGCTGGTAGCCATTTGTGCAGGCGCGCTGGCGCAGGCGAGCGACAATCCAACTACAACAAGCGACCAGGCGCGCGGTGAGCAATGGTGGGCGCACGTGCGCGTGCTGGCCGATCCGGGGATGAGAGGCCGCCTCACCGGCAGTGCGGAATTTCTGAAAGCCGCAGCCTACGTGGTCGACCAGTTCAAGCAATGGGGACTGAAGCCTGCGGGCGTGAACGGAAGCTGGTATCAGCCGGTGCACTTCGACGTGGAGCGCGTCATCGCGGAGAAATCGTCGCTGGCACTTGTAGCGGATGGAAAGAATTCGCCGCTGGTGATCGGTGAGGATGCCATCCTTGGGACCCGGGCGCAGGAGCCAGCGAGTATCGATGCTCCCCTGGTGTTCATCGGGTACGGACTGAATCTTCCGGAGTCTGGCTATGACGACTTCGACTCGAAGGACCTGCCGAAGGCTGCCCTGAAGGGAAAGGTTGTTGTGGTGGTGAACGGCGGGCCCGCCGATCTGCCGGGGCCGCTGAAATCGTACGCGCGCACCGCGCCGATGATCCGTGCGATTCGTGCGGCTGGGGCGGTGGGACTGATTTCGATTCCGACGCCCAAGTCGATGGATTTCGGATGGCAGCGTATTGCATCGAGTGCGTCGCAGCCGGGCATGCGACTGGCGGCGACGGAGGGAGACGCGGCTGTGGGCGAGCGGCATCCGGCGCTGGCTGACGATCATGGCGAGTTGTTTACGGCCACGTTCAATCCCGCGCAGGCCGAGAAGCTGTTTGAAGGCAGCGGCCACACCTTTGCTGAAATCCTCGCGCTGGCCGATGCGCAGAAACAGCTGCCGCGCTTTGCGTTGACGAAGAACGTGCGCGCGTCGGTGGTGACCGAGAATACGCACGTCGAATCGCCGAACATTGCTGCGGTGCTGGAGGGCTCGGATCCAGCGCTCAAATCGCAGTACGTCATCGTTTCAGCACACCTGGATCATCTTGGAGTCGGAGCGCCCATTCACGGCAAGACGATTTATGCGGGTGCGATGGATGATGCCTCCGGCGTTGCCACGGTGCTGGAGACGGCGCGCGCCCTCTCGCACGGAGACCGGCCGAAGCGATCAGTTCTGTTCCTGGTGTTCACGGCCGAGGAGAAGGGGCTGCTCGGGTCACGTTATTTCGCCGGACATCCCACGGTTCCGGCCGACAGCATCATCGCCGATCTCAATCTCGACATGTTCATGCCCATCTTTGCGCTGAAGAAACTGCACGTGCAGGGGTTGGAGCAATCGACGCTGGGCGATGAGGCGCGAGCGGTGGGAGCGGCGCATCACATCGAGATTGCCGGCGATCCTGAGCCCGATCGCAACTCGTTCGTGCGCACGGATCAGTACAGCTTTGTGCAGGCAGGTGTGCCGGCGTTGGCCATGAAGTTTGGGTGGACCGCGGGATCGCCCGAGTACAAGGCGTGGCGCGCATGGCTGGCGGAGCGGTATCACTCAACGGATGACGATTTGAATCAGCCGGTGGACCTTGCTGCTGCGGCGCAATTCAACGCGTTCTTTGCAGACCTTGCGAGGGCAGTGGCGAATGACGCGGGCAGGCCGCATTATCTGGAGACGAGCTTCTTTCGGCGGTTTGAGGCACAGAAGTGAATTGCAGAAGGTCTTCGATCCGGATGACAGGATGATGCTAAAGGAAGTCAGTCCCAGGTCTCAGAAGAGAGACCTGGGGCACCCAGATTGCGCCTGCGCCTTATGGCTATTCGCCGCGCAGTGCCTGCATCGGATCGATAGATGCAGCGCGCAGAGCCGGCAGTGTCGACGCTGCAACGGCCAGAAGCAGCACGCCGATTGCTGCGAAGGTCATCACCAGCGGGTCGAACGGGCTGACGCCAAACAGCATCGATCGCAGCAGTCCCGAGGCCGCGGCGGCGCCTGCCAATCCAATCACGCACCCGATGACGGCCAGCTTGGCACCTGACTCGATGACGAGGCGCACGATCGCCGATCGCTGCGAGCCCAGCGTCATGCGGATCGCCATCTCCTGCACGCGCGAGGCGACGGAGAACGCGATCACGCTGTAGATGCCTAGAATCGCGAGCAGAACGGCGGCAAATGCGAAGCTCGAAATCAACACGGTGTTGAAGCGACGCGACGCCTCTGAATCCGAGACCACCTGCTCCATAGTCTGCACCTGTGTGAGGGGCAGCAGGGGATCGAGCGAGCGAACCGTCGAGCGAAGAGCATTCTCCATCTGCTCGGGCGGAACGGCCGAGCGTAGAGCTATGTAGCCGCCGTTGCCGTTGAGATCTCCCGGCTGGGCAAGTGTGCCGATAGCGTCCTCTGACTGGTCGACGGGCATGTAGTACTGTTTGGTGGCCGGATTGTCTGGCGATAGGAGTTGCGTGTCAGAGACCTCGCCCACTACCGTCAGCCACGGCGTCTGCATTTGCGCTGTGCCGACGCGGATGCGTTTGCCGATGGGGTCCTGGTTGGGCCAATAGTGTTCTGCGAATTCATGATTGACGATCAGGACGAGCTGTGTCCCCGCATGGTCAGCTTCGGTAAAGAATCGGCCGCGCAAAAGACGAATACCCATGGCCGGAAAGAAATTCCCGATGACCTGAGTGACCGTCGCAAGATTCATGCTTGCGCCTGCCGGCGGAACGTATCCATCGACGACGAACGTCTGGTTGTTATGCACGCCCTGTGAAGGCAGCATGCTGGTCAGGCCGACAGATTGAACGCCGGGAAGCTGGCTGAGCTTCAGCAAAAGCTCGCGATTGAAGGTGTCGATCTGCGGCTGTTTGGAGTATTGCAACTGGGGCAGCGAATACGCAGCGGTTGTTACGTGCTGCGGACTGAAGCCGAGATCGACAGCGCGCATCTTGTCGAAACTGCGCAACAACAGGCCGGAAGCGGTGAGGAGAACGAGTGCAATGGCGATTTCCGCCACCACGAGCGTGGACCGCAGGCGCGCATGGCCACCGCCGGCGCTGCCGGTGCGGCCGCCTTCCTTCAGATTGCTGTTGACGTTGGTGCGAATCGCTGCAAATGCCGGCGCCAGCGCGCAGACGACTCCAGTGACGACCGCCAGTCCAAGCGCAAAGACGATCACCTGCCAGCTAAGCGAAATCTCATTCACGCGCGGCAGGTTTTCAGGAAGCATACTCTTGCCTGCGCGAAGTGCGAATGCGGCGAGAATCAATCCCAGTATTCCGCCTCCGACGCTGAGTATCAGGCTCTCCAGTACAGCCTGGCGGACCAGGGCCGCCGCACGCGCACCCAGCGCGAGACGCACCGCAACTTCACGCTGGCGTCGAATGGCGCGAACGAGCATCAAGCCGGCGAGGTTGAAGCAAGCAATCAGCAGCACAACGGCAACTGCGAGAAAAAGGATGCGCAGAAGAGAGCGCGATTGCTGCACAGTTTCATTTTGCAAGGGCCGCACCAGGGCGTTGATGTGGAGATTGCCCATCATCGCCGGGTATCCGCGCATGATCTCCTGAGCTACGCGCTCTGCATCGCTTTGGGCCTGGGAGGGCGAGATGCCGGGCTTGAGACGCCCGATCATCTGATAGCTCCAGTTGGCCGCGGCCGGCGCCGCAGTCTCGTCCGTTCTGAAACTCATCGGCACCCAAAGTTCGGAACGATTCAGTTGTCCGGGAATAAGTGGGAATTCAAACCCGCGCGGCATCACGCCAATGACGATGTAGGATTTACGATCGAGCAGGATCTTGGTCCCGAGGATATTCGCATCGGCGTGGAACCGGTTGCGCCATGTCGCGTCACTCAGCACGACCACCTTCTGCTGATGTTCGTCCTCCTCTGTCGTAAACACGCGGCCAAGTTCTGGAGCGACGCCGAGGGCACTGAAGACGCCGGCGGTAAGACGCGAGCCATTCACTTGTGCGGGGTCGCCAGTGCCGGACAGTTCGTAGCCTGCTCCCTGATACCCGCCAAGAGCGGTGAAGCCGTGCGTGTCGCTTGTGTAGGCCTTGATATCCGGCACCGTCACTCCTACCTCGTCGCCGCCGCCGCCAATGTCAACACCTTGCAGGTGATCGGAGAGCACCATCAGGCGATCGGAATCGGGGAAGGGCAGCGGACGCAGCAAGACGCCTTCGACGATGGAGAAGATCGCGGTGGTGGCGCCGATGCCGAACGCGAGCATGAGGATGGCGGTGATGGTGAAGCCGAGCGACTTCTGCAATTGGCGGAGAGCAAATTTAAGATCAAGAAGGATTATCTGCATGCATTACCTCGGGGGACCGTCCAATAATGGCAAAGCACGTGATCAGCCAAATGATCGAACTTCTAATTTGAGCAGCATCAATGAGTTGGGGATGCCAGAATCCTGCAAGGCATGCGCAAAATTGTTCACAGCGGTTTTGAAGTGTCCGGAAATGGACGGCAACTCAGATCGTGTTTGCGCCGCGGCAAAACGATTCGGCCGGAGGGAAGCCGAGCGCAGGAATCGACGAATTGCGAATGCACGGTCAATCGTTGATGAATCCCTCGTGAATCGGAATCAACCTTAAGACTGCATTAAGAATGGACAACCTAGTCTGCGTTCAGGCCCCCAGCTTTATGTATCGAGGGCAAGGAGAGCCATGCGCAAACTTTGTTTGAGTTCTGTCCTTCTGATTTGCATTCTCATCGCGACACCAACATTCAGTCAGTCCGGAAAGGGAGTCATCGAGGGTGTGGTCAAGGATCCCGCGGGCGCAGTCTTGCCGGGAGCCAAGATCGAGATGAAGCCGCAACTCAGGCCGATCACGACCAATGGCCAGGGAGAATTCACGGTTACAGGTGTTCCCGCGGGCACGTATAGCGTCACGGTCACCTACGTCGGATTTGCTCCATACACGAGCAGTCTTACGGTCGCTCCGGGGCAGTCAACTCACCTGGACGCGAAGCTCCAGGTTGCGTCTTCATCCGATGAGGTGGAAGTAACGGCAGACCGGCCGCGTGGCGAGGCGGAGGCCATTAACCGCACGCTTGCCGCGGAGAACATTCTGCAAGTTCTGCCAGCCGACGTTATTACTTCGCTGCCCAACGCGAATATTGCCGACGCGCTTGGCCGCATGCCGTCAGTCTCGATCGAGCGCGACGAAGGCGAAGGCAAGTACGTGCAGATCAGAGGAACTGAACCGCGCCTCAGCAATGTGATGGTTGACGGCGTCACGATTCCGTCGCCGGAATCAGGTGTGCGTCAGATCAAACTCGACACCATCGGCTCTGACCTCGTGGACTCTGTCGAAATCAACAAGACGCTGCAGGCGAACATTGACGCGGACGGCATCGGCGGATCCGTGAACCTGGTGACCAAGACGGCGAGCGATACGCCCACCATCGTTGTCTACGGAGTGGGCGGATACACGCACATCATCGGCGGCCGCGAGGTCGATCAATTTGGCGGGACGATGGGAAAGCGTTTCGGAGCCAGCAAGAAGCTCGGCGTTCTGCTGGGCGGCACGTACGATTACAACGGTCGCGGCATTAACGATATCGAGCCTGTGCCAACGGCCGGAGATGCATCGCCTCACTACGACAGCCTGGACTTCCGCGACTACATCTACAACCGCAGCCGCTGGGGAGGCACGGGCAGCGTCGACTATAAGCTTGGCGAGGGTTCCAGCATCTCACTGCGCGGCCTCTACTCCAACTTCCGAAACTGGGGTAACAAGTGGGTCTTCACGATGAACGATGGGGCGGCTCCGCAATACAGTCAGGACTGGCGCCGTCCCAATATGGCGATCGGCAGCCTGAACCTTGAAGGCAGGCATCTCTTCGGTTCCAACACGATTCTGTGGAACGCATCGGTTGCACGCTCGCGGTCATTGGGCGGCAGCGGCGGAGCCAGCTATCAGTGGATGGGCGACCCCGATGCGCAGTGCGTAAATGAGCCCGGCGTCAGCGTCAACCGGCCAGGGTGGACGGGGTGCGTTGGCAGTGGAGTAGCCGCGGCGGACAACGCCTTCGACAAGAACAACTACGGTTTTGTCGAATTCGATTACCCCACCTACGGCCGGAGCGCGCAGTTAAATCTTGAGGCATCGGGCTCCTATGCGCGGCAATATCATCTCGGCTCGCGCTACGGCACCATCGAGTTCGGCGCAAAGATTCGCAACGCGCACAAGTACGATAACTCCTACAACATCTGGTACACGGTTCCGAATGACGACAGCGGTGATCCCGTTCCCGTGTCCAACGCCGCTCATCCGGAGTGGAACAGCACGTTCAGCGATCCGGTGTACTACGACGGCACGTATGGCGGAAAATACCCGGCCGTCACGGACTGGGGCAAGCTCAGGGGCTGGGTGGAATCGAACAAGAGCCAGCTCGTTTTCAACGAAGACTCGATGCCCAATTCAAACAACTACGACTTGATCGAGCGAATTCCTGCCGGCTACGTGATGAACACGATCGAACTTGCAAGCCGCGTGCGGCTGGTTGCCGGATTGCGCATCGAAGCCACGCACGTGGATACCACGAGTTTCGACGAAACCACCAACACGCTCACCTACAAAGCCGGTGGAGACTACACCAACTTCCTGCCAAGCGCCTCGTTGCGCTTCGCGCTCGACAAGGACTCGGATCTGCGCCTGGTGTACGGTCGCGGGCTTGCCCGGCCCGATCCGCAGGATCTATCAGCCGCAGTCAGCCAGCCGACATTGGATCAGACCCCGGTCACAATCAGCATCGGAAATCCCAACCTGAAAGCAGAGCAGGCGAATAACTACGACCTGCTCTATGAGCGGACTTTCAGCCATACGGGTCTGTTGCAGGTGGGGTACTTCTACAAGGACCTGACGAACCCAATCGCATTCGAGCAGTTCTTTTCCACGGCAACCTTCCCTCATGTTCCGGCTGGCACCAGGGTGCAGGTAACGGAGCCCATTAATGCAGGCAGCGCCTACGTGCAGGGATTCGAGATAGGCTTCGAGCAGCGCATGGCCTACCTTCCCAGCGTGATGGGAGGATTGGGCATTTCAGCTAACTACAGCCACACCGCTTCAGCGGCTCGCGACCTGCCGGGCCGCAGCGATGAGCCTGCCCTGCTTCGTGATGCGCCGAACACCTGGAACATCAGCCCGACGTACGATACGAAGCGGTTCTCGATGCGCATCGGCATGACGTACGACGACGCAATGATCTACCAGTACCAGTGGCAGGACGACGCCGATTCAGTTGGCGTGAAGGGGCCGTCGGGAGACAACTATCTTTACGCCCATTACCAGCTTGACACGCAGGCAAGTTACAACCTGCCCGGAGGTCTACAGGTATATGCCTACGGTTTGAATTTGAACAATGAGGTCTTCGGATTCTTCAACGGCAGCCCGCAGTATGTGGTGCAGCGCGAGTATTATCATCCAACGTATGCGGGTGGAATCCGCTGGAATTTCCACCGCGAGTAGCGTCAGAGGTTCGCTGAAAACAAGAGACCCACGGTGATGAGCCGTGGGTCTTCTTGCGGTACTGCTGCGGCCTGTGATTGCTCAGAAATCAGAACGTCGGGCGCACGACGGCTTTAGTTCCACTCGCGCCACAGGGCTACGCCGCCCAGGAGCCCCGCTTCGTTTGAAACGATTTCAATATTCTTGCCGGGCTTGAAGTCGATCTTTTTGGTGTTGCCACCGCCCAGATACAGGTGATCCCAGTTGAAGAGCTTGGCGGTCTGCTCGATCGCCTCCTGCAGCAACTTGTTCCAGCGCTTCTTGCCGTACTTGTCGAGTCCGCGCCTTCCCAGGTAGTCCTCATACTCGCGGTCTCTCTTCCAGGGGTGATGGCCGAGTTCGAGTCCCGGGCACAAGCGTCCGTCGGTAAACAGCGAAGAGCCGAGGCCGGTGCCCAGCGTGATCGCCAATTCCACACCGTCGCCCCGGATAGCGCCGTAGCCTTGCACGGCGGCGTCGTTGGCCACGCGCACAGGTTTGTTCCAAAGCTTTTCAAGCTCTTTTTCAAACGGGAACCCATACCAGGCTGGATGCAGATTTGCCGCGGTATACGTGATGCCTTTCTTGATCACGCCAGGAAAGCCGACCGAAACGCGATCGAATGCAGGGAAAGCGTTGCGCAGTTCATTCAGCCCTTTCAGCACGGCTTTAGGCGTGGGAACGGCAGGCGTCACCACCCGCTGGCGCTCGCTGATCGGATGGCCTTTGGCGTCGAGCAGCATTGCCTTGAGGCCCGAGCCGCCGATATCGATACACATGGTGGTGGGGTTGGAGGTTTTGGACGAAGCGCCGGGAGCAATTTTGGAGGACTTGATAGGTTGTGCGGTCATCAGCAGGAATTGTACTCAAGACGGTGAGCAGTGAACAGTGCCCATTGAATAAGTCAGCGTCTGAGCCGGAGGCGGTCGAAATGGCGGGACCCGTTACGCACAATGAGGACGGCGCGGGGCCGATAAACTAGAGATTGCTCCCAATGCCTGCTTATTGCGAAGTCGCACTGCCGGTGCCGCTCGATCGCACCTTCACCTACGCCTTGCGCGATGACGACCGGGTGTCGCGCGGCGCACGTGTGATCGCGCCCTTTCGCAATGAAAAGCTTATCGGCGTGATTACCGCGACCGACGTTGCCGCACCAACGGAATTTGAGGCCAAGTACCTGGAAGCCGTGCTCGACGACGAGCCGCTGCTTGGCGAACACCTGCTCGCGCTGGCCGAGTGGATCGCCGGCTACTATCTTGCGCCCCTTGGCGAGGTGCTGCGGGGCATGTTGCCCCTGATGGCCGAGGTGAGGCGCATGGTCTACTACCGCATCACTGACCTTGGCCGCGATGTCCTGGCCGGCAGTCTCGACGGAGATGGAGAAATACGCAACTCCGGCCATTCGATGAAGAAGAGCAAACAAGACCGAATCGAGAAGGGAAATCTGGAGCGACGCGTTCTCGAGCGGCTTGCTTCGGGAGACTCGGTCAAAGTTTCAACGCTGCGCACAGCCACTGCAGCCAGCCTGCCCGTACTGGCCGGGATGCTCCGCAAGAAATGGATCGCACGTGAGACTGCAGCCAGCGAGCGAGACGCGCGCCGCACCGAGCGCTTTGCCGTCCTCATCCCGGACACGCGCCTGCCCGCGCTCACAAAACTGCAACAGGCCATCCTCGCCGAGCTGGCTGCCAATGGCGGCGAACTTCCCCTGGCAGCACTGCGCCGCCGCGAGCTACCGTCCTCCACGCTTCAAACGCTGGTTCGACGCGAACTCGTGCGCATCGAGGAACGGCCGGCTGCTTTCAGGATGGGTGGCATCGAGACTGCAGCTGGCCCGCTCATGCTTAACGAAGTGCAACTCGATGCTCTTGCCACCATTGTTTCGCGGCTGGGAGAATTTCATCCGTTTTTGCTCCATGGAGTGACGGGATCGGGGAAGACCGCCGTGTATCTCAAGGCGATGCAGCGCGCGCTCGATCGTGGTCAATCCGCCATCCTGCTCGTGCCGGAGATCGGGCTCACGCCGCAGATGGTTGGCCTGCTTGACGCAGCCTTTGGCGAGCGCGTGGCGCTGCTCCACTCCGCCCTGACTCCCGAGGAGCGCACCGAGCAGTGGCGTCGGATCCACCGCGGCGATGCGCCCATCGTTGTGGGCACCCGCTCTGCTATCTTCGCCCCGGCACCGAATCTCGGGCTGATTCTTGTCGATGAAGAGCACGACCAGAGCTACAAGCAGGAAGAGACACCGCGCTACAATGCACGCGACGTCGCCGTGATGCGCGCCAAGCTTGCCAATGCGGTCGTGGTACTCGGATCTGCGACGCCCTCGCTTGAAAGCTGGCAGAACACGGTGCAGGGAAAGTACACCCGCATCGCAATGAACGATCGCGTCAAGAATCGTCCGCTGCCGGAAGTTGAGCTGATCGACATGCGACGCGAGTTTCAGGAGACCGGGCAGGAGCAGCTCTTCTCGCGCTCGCTGGTTGAACAGACGAAACTTGCCATCGAACGCGGCGAACAGGTCATCATTCTTCTCAATCGCCGCGGCTATTCGTTCGCGGTGATCTGCCGCGCGTGTGGGCAAAAGCTCGAGTGCCAGAACTGCGCGATCGCGCTCACACACCACAAACCTTCGGACGGTGACGGCCTGGCGCGCGCCGGCCAGCGGCTCGAGTGCCACTACTGCGGGTTCAAGCGCACGGTGCCGTCGAAGTGTCCGAACTGCGAAAGCGAGCACTTGTACTATCTTGGCGCGGGCTCGCAGCAGGGAGAAGAGCGGCTCACCGAGATATTTCCCGGCGCGCGCATCGGCCGCATGGACCGCGACACGGTGCGAGGGCGGCATGATCTCGAGCATCTGCTCGCGCGTCTCCATTCAGGCGAGATCAATTTGCTGGTCGGCACGCAGATGATCGCCAAGGGCCACGACATTCATGGCGTCACGCTGGTGGGCGTCGTGGGCTGCGATCATGCGCTTTCCATGCCGGATTTTCGCGCCGCCGAGCGCGTCTTTCAGTTGATGACGCAGGTTTCGGGCCGTGCCGGTCGGGGTGAATTGCCGGGCCGCGTTGTGGTGCAGACTTACTATCCCGACCACTACGCCATCGTGGCGGCAAGCACGCACGATTACGCGTCTTTCGCCGAGCGCGAGCTGAAGTATCGCCGCTGGATGCATTATCCGCCGTTCGGCGTGGTGGCGAATGTGCTGGTGCAGTCGGAGAAGTTGGAAGAAGCGGCTGGTTGGTCGGCGGAGATCGGCACGTGGTTCCAGAAGGCTGCGCCCGAAGGGATTCGCGTCCTCGGCCCCTGCACAGCGCCGATTGCGCGCATCAAAAATGTCTATCGCTTTCACCTGATCCTGAAGGCTGCTTCCCGCAAAGCCCTGAATGCGGCATTGCGCGGCGCGCTCGCGCATGCGGATCAGGCCGGCATTCCGCGCCGCAACATCGTGGTAGACGTCGACGCCCAGCGCCTCATGTAAATCAGAAGTTTGGCGATTGAGAAACTTCGTCACATTCCGCTGGACCCGTGCTGCGCTAGGATTCCATTGCTTTTTGAGGTGCGCAATGAAATACATCAATGCATTTCTTGGCAAACCGGCGCGGCCCAGCGACGACGAACTTGCCGTCGCGCTTGGCAGCAGCACAAAGCTGTGGAACGAATTCATCCAGTGGATGGCAGACGAAGAGGGTGTCGCCGCTCAGGAGTGGAAGGGAATCTGCGTCAACAAGTACGGCTGGAGCCTGCGTCTCAAACAGAGGAGCCGAAACGTCGTCTATCTCGGCCCCGGGGAAGGCTGCTTCATGGCGTCATTTGTATTGAGCGACAAGGCGTTGCAAGCGGCGAAGGAAGCGCATCTGCCCAAAGCCGTCGTTGAAGCGCTGGCAGCGGCTCCACAGTATCCGGAAGGAAACGGAGTGCGCCTCGTTGTTCATCGTGCCAGTGACCTGCCGGCGATCAGAAAGATAGCTGCCATCAAATTGGCGAGTTGATTCAGTCTCTTAGCTGCGCCGCAATCCTTCTGAACAGCAGGAAGCAGTCGCCACCGCCCAGTATCACGCGCGCTCGTTGCCATGCACGATGCCGAGCGGAAGCGCCATCAGGGTGAGGTCGCTTGCTCTGCATCTTCGCTTTCGCTGGTGGTCCTGTCGGTCATTCGGCGCACCGACCGATTGGACGATCAGGCGCTCGGAGTGGGCGTTCCAGTCTCCAGGGTATGCAGCTCTTTACCAGGCTTGAAGCGCACGGCCTTTCCGGGCGTGATGCTAACTTCAGTCCCAGTGCGGGGATTGCGTCCGATCCCGGTCTTGCGCGCGCGAACACTGAACACGCCAAAGCCGCGCAATTCAATGCGCTCACCTGCAGCAAGGGCTTCTTTTAAGCCTTCAAATACGGTGTCGACCGCCGCCTCGGCCTTCGTACGGGGCAGGCCTGTGCGCTCGATCACATGGTGGACGATGTCTTGTTTAATCAAAGCGGTCACCTCTCTCGCGCGACTGTTTTCGAATGTACCACGCCCTACCGGACTGATGGTACAGCCTTTGCCTCATTTGTGGAACACCGCCGCCCACGATTTTTACACAGGGTGACATGGAAGACAGGGGGACATCTGGTTCACAGCCTGTGTTCTGGCTCACCCTTGAAGGGATTTTGCAGGGCGTTGACCGGTGGAAAAATCGCCCTTTGTGACTTTAGAGATAGGGCAAATCGCTTTCCAGCGCGCTAAGGCCTATACGAAAGAGTGACTTTGCCGGATACTGTTATTTCAAGGTAATCAGTACCACGGTGCCATCGGTAACAACCGTCTGGCGAAGTGCAACAAAAGACAGGGATGTAGGCCCAAGAGCTTTGCAGCGGGGTTCAAGCGGCGAGCTTCTGGGATCCCGGCGAAAGCCAATCCACTCCCGTCGCTCGTTGAAGCCAGGCAAGGAGAGAGGCTCGATGTCCGCGATGTACAGCTTAGAACCAATCCGAATCGGCGTCGTCGCAAACGAACCGATGCGGCTCGAAGGCCTCACCAGCATCTTTGAGAATCACGCCAAGCCGGGAGAGACACCACTTCTTCCGGTTGTGGGAACGCTCGAGGAGCACCTGGATAATGAATTGATCGAGTACGTACTGATCGACTGGAGCAGTTCCTCCAAAAAGCTCGGCGTGCTGGAAGGCATTCGCCGCAAGCGTCCCAACCTCCGCATGGTCGTCATCGGACCCGACAGCAACGAGCAGGTCATGATGGACACGATCATCGCCGGCGCCCGCGCCTACCTTGACACCGGCGCAGGACCGCGTCTTGTGCGTGAAGCACTCGACGTTGTGATTTCCGGCTCCATCTGGGCTCCACGCAAGCTGCTCTCCAAGCTCATCGACCGTCTCCTTTCCGGGGACGATGCAAGCGTTACGAATCCGCGGCCGCATCTGACCGCCCGTGAGGAGCAGGTGTTGCAACTGCTTCTGCTTGCCCGCTCCAACCGCGAGATTGCCGAAGAACTCGGCATCGAGGAACGCACAGTCAAGGCACACGTCGGCAAGCTCATGCGCAAAGTCGGCGCTGAAAACCGGATTGAGCTCTCGATGCGGGCACTTCACGGGTCGTACAAACCGGCGTCGCAGCACATCCATATTGCCGAAGCTGTCACCGCCTGAAGACTCGCAGAGATCTCGCTAGTAACTAGAAAAATACCCACAGAATAATTACCAAAAGTCTAAAACCTTAGTACTCTTGTGCCGTTTCGGAACATTACCCATAATCATTTCAGAAACAACGCAGATCTGGGGAAAGGAGTTCCCAGGCGCCATGTAAAACATGAGGCCTGTGAACTCCTCTTTTTTCTTTGCAGCGCATTCCGTTGCGCGCACCTTTCGCTGGCGAAGTCTCTCTTCCAAGCCCTCACATCCCCTCATTTCTTTCCTGGCAAAGCGTAGAAAGCCCTGCGTAATCCGCTTGATGCAGCGACGTCGAATTCGTGCCTTCCTGTGCATCGTGTCTGTGTGGCGATGTTGTAGCCTGAAGCCGGATGTTGTTGCACGCCAATGTTCCTTTATGCGAAAGCTTTGGGGCCGTGCACGACTTCCGGCTCTCAGCGCTGTCTTAATCGTCAGCAGCGAACAAGCCGTGCAATCGATGTGCGCGGAAAACTTGAAAGGACTCCCCGAATGAAGAAACTGATTGCTTCTCTCTGTCTTTGTTTCCTGGCTACAGGAGCAGCCAACGCGGCATCGTCGAAATCTGACCTGGAAGACCGCATCGAAGCCGCGAAGACCGTCCTCGATCAAATCATGCAGGCAAAGGACAGCACGATCCCGCTGAACATCCTGGAGCAGGCAACCTGCGTGGGCGTCGTCCCCGGCATGATCAAGGGCGCATTCGTATTCGGTGCGCAATATGGGCAAGGCGTGGTCACCTGCCGCACCGGCCATGGCTGGAGCGCGCCGGTATTCATCCGCATGGCGGGCGGCTCGTGGGGCTTGCAGATTGGCGGCCAGTCCACTGACCTGATCCTCGTGGCAGTGAACAATCGCGGATTTCAGGATCTGCTCAAGAGCAAATTCAAGATTGGTGCCGATGCCTCGGCCGCAGCGGGTCCTGTGGGCCGCGCCGGACAGGCGGCCACCGACTGGAAGATGAATGCCGAATTGCTGAGCTATTCGCGTAACAAGGGCCTTTTCGCCGGCATCAGCCTCGATGGCACCAGTGTCTCGCAAAACAAGGACGACACCGAAACCTTCTATGGCGCCCCACAGGATTTTCAAAACGTGTTGAAGGGCAACGTGGCAGTTCCGGAAGGTGCCGTTGAGTTTGTTCGCGATGTGGCGCACTACTTCACACAAGCGAAGCAGAACTGATAACCCGAATGTGACGCACCTGGAGGCGGCCTGAGAGCAGGCCGCTTCCATTTTTTTAGAGGTGTGTCCAACTCCGCCGTCCGGCAGAGTCCCAACCGAATGTCCTAAACTTGTGTTTGCCTCAAACGATGCAGCAGACACTCGAGTATTGGCTGGTAGTCGTGGTAGCGCGAGCACTCGGAGCAATGCCGCGCTGGCTGGCGCGCCTGCTTGCCGGCGGCCTCGCCTGGACTGTCTTTCACTCCATGGGGCGCCTGCGGCGCGTGGGTGAACGGAATCTCTCTCTCGCGTTGCCCGATCTGCCAAAGAGCGAGCAGAGCAGAATCCTGCGCTCTGTCTACCGTCACCTCGGTTGGCAACTCGTTGAATTCTGCCGCATGCCTCGCTACACGCGCGAGAATACGCAGCGTTGGATTCGAACCAACGGCCTTGAACACTATCTCGCAGCGGAAGCACTGGGGCGAGGAACGCTGGTGCTTACCGGGCATCTTGGAGCGTGGGAGCTTTCCAGCTTCTATCACTCGCTGATGGGCCATCCCATGGGCATGGTCATTCGCCGGCTCGACAACCGTCGTCTCGACGAATTCGTCAACGGCATTCGCTGCCTGCACGGCAACCGGGTTCTCCACAAGGACGACTTTGCGCGCGGCCTGCTCACGGCGATGCACGAGGGCGGCGCTGTGGGCATTCTCATGGACACCAACATGACTCCACCGCAGGGCGAATTTGTAAAATTCTTCGGGATTGCCGCGTGCACGGCCTCAGGACTCGCGCGCGTTGCGCTCAAAACCGGCGCCGCGGTTCTGCCTGGCTTTATGCTGTGGGAGCCCCTCGAGAAAAAATACGTTCTCCACTTCGGCCCCCAGATACATTTCTCCCAAACCGGCAATACGGAGACCGACGTTCTTGCTGCGACCCAGAAATGCAACGACGTGCTTGAGTCCTGGATCCGACGCTATCCGGACCAGTGGCTTTGGATTCATCGTCGCTGGAAGACCCGCCCTCCCGGTGAACCCTCACTCTACTAGCCTTTCGAGCCCGCCTTCGCCTGCTTTTCAACTTCAGAAAGCATCTTTTCAACCTGGTCTCTGGATGCGTAGTCGGGATTGGCAGCCAGCAGTTTCTTCCAGTCGGCGATTGCGCCGGCACTGTCGTGCTTACCCTGCCACTTGACCAGTCCGAGATTGAAGAGAGTGTTCGGATTCGTCGGCGCGTATTTGAGCGCCGTGTTGAACTCCGCAATCGCCTTGTCAGCGTCGCCGAGGTACCAGAAAGCGGTCGCCAAATCGGTGCGCACCGCCGCATCGGACGGCTTCGCCGCAAGCACACGTCCGTAGTAATTCACTGCGACGGGATATTGCTGTGCGTCGTAGTACAAGTTGCCGATGCTGGTGAGCAAATCCAAATTCTTCGGATCCCCATTCAGCTTTGCGATCAGCGGAGCCGCCTGGTTGTCGGCCATCGTCTTCAACTGGTCTGGACTTGGCGCATGAGGCGCAGAGTTTGCGCTGGCAGTGGCTGACACTGGAATGCCTGCGGCCTTCGCGGTCTCAGTTTTTGCTGGAGGGCGTGTTCCGCGAATGGCCCAACCGCCGGCGATTCCCCCCAAAAGGCAAGCTACCATCAGGGCCAGCGCCCGCGGCCTGGTCCACTGCTTCGCAGAAGAATTATTCGTGTCCATCGCTGTTTCGCGCTCCCTCGATCCCGTGTTGGTCGCCCATCATGGTCATCGCATCCGCCATCAGTTTCAGCACCGTGGCTCTTCGCTCCGGGCTGAGCTGCGGATTCGTTTTGAGCAGACGCTGCCACGTCGCCAGAGCACCCTTGGCGTCACCCTTGCCCTGGAGTTTGATCATGCCCAGGTCGAAGAGGGCATTCGCGTCCGTCGGCTGATCCTTGAGAGCGCGATTCAATTGCGCAATAGCGCCATCAATATCCCCATTGCGATAGAGGCTTGACGCCAGCTTGGTACGAACGGGAACATTTTTTGGGTCGGATTCAACTGCGCGATTGTAGTAGTCGGCCGCTTCTTTGAATCGGTGCGTCGTGTGATAAATTGCCGCGACCTGCACAAGCACAGAACTGTCATTGGGATTGATCCTAAGTTTTTCGAGCAGCGGCGCTGCCTGTTTGTCGGCCATCTGCTGCATCTCTTTGAGGCCGGGATGATGTCCCGCGGGTTTTGAGCTTGCAGATGTCGTCGTCTGAGCGGCGTTTCTCTGCGTAGTCATTGCCGGCCGCGAACTGCGCATCAGGTATCCGACGCCCAGGCCAACACCCAGGCAAAGTGCCGCCATGAAGTAGACGTACACCGCCCCGAGAGTTGGCGCCGCAGGCAAGGCCGTGGTTGATTCGTTGGTCATTCCGTGAACTCCCGTGCGAGCAGAACTCGAGAATCTTTCCCCTCGAAAATCCGCAACCGAGCAGCAAACGATTCAATCAAGCATGTTGGTCGCCGAACAGAGGCCCTGTTGCACTGGTGCGGTTCATTTGTGCGCAAGAACGCGCGTCACGCTGTA
Organism: uncultured Acidobacteriaceae bacterium; assembly: GCA_963770365.1. GTDB lineage: Bacteria > Acidobacteriota > Terriglobia > Terriglobales > Acidobacteriaceae > Telmatobacter. The sequence goes on from CAVYPN010000003.1 coordinate 175,491, forward strand.
GTAGAGCAAACAGTGAGCCAAGAAGGCGTGATGCAAATCACACGACTGTTCGTGTGTGGTTCCGATTATCCGAAGTTGAATCACTGTTGACGCGGTTTAGATTGAGCAATTTGTGACGGCTGTCACGAATGACGTGGGGCTTTTCACCAATGCGGTGTGGCAGAACGCCCATCGACTGAAGTGGAATCTGACGCAGGTGTTTTGCCCTTGTCTCGCAGAGTGTGCGCAACACTCCTGTCGACAACGAATTACGAACGATGTGCGAATTCGGTACACCCACTAAAGCAACGGCATGAGGCGTGCACATTCTGAAAGCGGACTGAACTGAAGACTAGAGACGCAACGTCGAGGTGACGGTTCAGACAAGTTGTAGGAGTGCGCGCTAGGAGGCTCCACGTAATGAAGAATATTCTTTTCATCGCTCTTTTGTTATTGGCAACCGCAGGTTTCGCGGCGGCCCAGATAGGAGCGGCACCAGCGACTGACGTTCTCGGTGCCCACCTTAACTATGGCCGCGGCTGCGCGGCCTGTCATGCACCACACAGTGGCGTTTACGGGAACGGCAGCGCCTCGAAGGCCGATCCGACCGCCGGAAACATCGCTCTCTGGGGCGAGGATGTAGGTAGTCTGTACGGTAAAACCATCACCACAGGTCAAAGCGAGCACGGCATCTATCTGGAAACTCTGCCGACATCTCTGAGCGCGGGAACACCGGATGTCGCCGGCGTTCTTATGTGCCTGAGTTGCCACGATGGAAACTATGCGCAGGGCGCCATGATGAAGAACCAGGTCTATGAGACGCTCCCTGCGACTTATGGCACGGCTCCCATTCCGACGCTGCTTGGCAATGATGGCTCCACCACGGGGAACTACCTCAACGATCACCCGGTGGGCATGAATGCCACGATGGGTTGCGGTGGACCCTATGACTGGGATTGCACGATTGACGCGAACGGCAAGGTCCAGATGACCGGACCAAATTCCAGCAGGTTCCTCACGAACTACGGATTTTTCGTCAGCCCAGCCGTTTTCAACAACAAGCCTGTTGTGATGTGCACAACTTGCCACAACCAGCACTTGATGAACGTCGTGAAGGTAACCACCGGCGCGAAGTCAGGTCTGCCGAGCGGAAACTACGCAACCATGTTCTTCATTCGCGCTCCTTATAACCCGGCAAGCGGCACGTCCGGCAGCAACCAGACGGCGCAGTTCTGCCGTCAGTGCCACGGTGGCGAAGCGAACGAAATGAACGGCGGCACCGCGGTAACTACTTTCTAGATTCTTATGCATGGGGGAGGGGATAGTTACTTTCCCTCCCCTTCCTTTTAAACGGGGGTCGATTAAATGAAGTGCACAATTTCAATGATAGGGTTTCTTCTCTTGGGGACCGGTGCGGCCTACGCGCAGGTTTCGTCACATGCTCCCACCGTATTCAAACAGTCTCCCGCTCAAACTATGGTGAAACCTGCCCCGGCTGCAGACAAGCCGGTTGCCCGGGTAAACGGAGCGACCCTCACGGACGCAGACCTGGTCCGCGAGGAGTACGCGATTTTTCCTTATGCCCGCCAGCACAACGGAATCCCGAAAGAGTTTGAAAAGCAGATCCGTGATGGCGCGATGAAGATGATCATCTTCGAAGAGCTCGCCTTTCAGGAAGCTCAGCGTCGCAAGTTGACGGTACCGGCGGCGAAGTTGCAACGGGCAGAGGCAGATTTTCGGAAGCAATTCACTACTCCCGAGGAGTACAACACTTTCCTCCAGGGCGATTTTCATGGCTCCCGGCAACTTCTGCTGGAGAAGATCCAACGCTCGCTGTTGATTGAAGCTTTTCTAAAGACCGAGGTTGATGCAAAAAGTGTTGTCGTCCCTGCGGACGTCCGCAGCTACTACGACAAGAATCCGGCGCGCTTCCATCATCCGGAGACATTCACCTTCCAGACGATCACCGTTCTGCCGCCGGCGAAGGCGACTGCAGAGCAGCTGAAGGAAGCGCACACGCGTGCGGAAAATGCGCTTCGCCAGGCAAAGGCGACGAAGACGGCAGAAGAATTCGGACTGCTGGCGGAGAAGATCTCCGATGACGACTATCGCGTGATGATGGGGCAGCACAAGCCGGTCCCTGCTGATCAACTGGCTCCGCAGGTTATTAAGGCGTTCAATGCAATGCATCCGAACGACATGAGCGGCCTCATCCAGGTGGAACAGGCCTACACCATCGTGCGCCTGCAGGCACACGCGCCTGCGGGACAGGCTCCCTTTGCGGAAGTGAAGGCGCAATTGCAAAAAGAACTTCAACAGAAAAAAACCAACCAGGTACGTGCGGCGTTGGATCAGAGGTTACGCAGAAACGCAAAGATCGACGAGCTGTAATCGGGCGAAAGGAGCCTGAATTCAAAAGATCGGGCCTGGATCGGGCAACTGACTTCAGACAACTCGGTAAGGATCAAGCAAGCGGAATCCGACACGAGAGAGCTTAAGGATGGCATTGAGTGTTGCGGTTTTTTCAATGTGCGGCGTGGGTGACTGCAGGGTTTCTGCTGATGGCGAACCATGCCGGTGCACAGATCCGGTTAGGTGAGACCAGCACAAGCGGCACCGGTACGATCTCTTCGGGGTATACCGCCAACTACGGAAACATGACGCCGTCAACCCACGGATGGACGTTCGGAGGTGCGGCAAACCTCACGGGATCGTTTCATAGTCCCAATTTCCTTTCCTATAACGTATCGCCCTATTTGAATCAGTCTCGGGCCAACTCCAATTTCCAGTCGATCTCCAATGCCAGCGGCGTCAACTTGAGTGCCAACATCTTTGCCGGCAGCAAATTTCCCGGCTCCATCAACTATTCCCGCGCATATAACAGCGACGGAAACTATGCGGTTCCGGGTCTGGCCAATTTCGTGACCCACGGAGACAGCGGGGTCTTCGGCATCAACTGGAGCGAAAATCTTCCTGACGCTCCCAGTTTTTCCGCGGGATTTCAAAGCGGAAACAGCCAGTATTCGGTATACGGAACAAATAACGACGGGAAGAACACATTTCATTCCCTGAATCTGCATTCGGGCTATAGGTGGGTAGGCTTCAACATGGGCGCCTACTATTCAAAGGGAGCGGCGCATTCGATCATTCCGCCAGTGCTTACGCAAACAATCTCGGATTTACAGTCGGACAACACCGCTTATGGGTATAACCTCTCACACTTGCTTCCCTGGCGAGGTTCGTTTGCCGGCAGCATAAACCGGTCCACCTGGAATACGACCTACCTCGATACAAATTCCAATGGTTCGATCGACACCGCGAACGCATCCGCAGGAGTGCATCCAACGAGCAAACTTGCGGTGACGGCGACGGCGAGTTACTCCGACAACCTGACCGGGCAGATTATCCAATCCGTAATTGCGGCGGGAGGCGTCTCTCCCATACTGAACTCAAATCAGTCATCCAATTCGCTCGACCTGATGACGGTCACCACGTACACGCCTCTCCCGAATCTGCAGACAGCGGGCTTTTTCGAGCGCCGGACGCAGACGTTTCTGGATCAGAACTACGGCGTGAATTCCTATGGCGGGAGCGCTTCCTTCACACATAAGCTTCTTGATGGAACCATCAACACGGCGGTGAGTGTAACTGCCAACTCCTCGGATCAAAATAGCCAGGACACCATGGGCATTTCTGCATCCGAGAACTACAGCAACCTCGTTCTCGGATGGCGCGTAAACGAGTCATTCAATTACGCGCAAAATGTGCAGACCCTGCTCGTCACCTACATGAATTCGTACTACAACTATTCGGGAAACATCAGCCGCAGGTGGGGATTGTTCAGCATCGGCGCCGGCGGCGGCGGCGGTCGAACCGCCTTGACCGATCAGGCCGGGACCTCGAGCAGCAACGAATCCTATAACGGAAGCCTGGCCTATGGAGCCTTGATAACGGCTACGGGCAGCTATTCCAAAGCTGACGGGCAGGCACTGGCAACCGGCGCCGGTTTGGTCGGTGTACCGGTGCCAACGCCGATCTTGCCTTCAGATCTGGTGAGTCTCTTCGGCGGGAAGAGCTATTCCTTCGGGGTCTCCAGCACGCCGGTAAAAAAGCTGATTTTCGCGGCGACGTACGCCAAATCAACGAGCAATACCCTCAGCAACAGCATTACTTCCTCAAATGAGAACAGCCAATACAACGCGCTCATCCAGTATCAGGTTCGCAAGTTGAACTTCATCAGCGGCTACGCACGCCTGGAACAGGGATTCAGCAGCACCGGCTCCCGGCCCGAGGTGATCTCGTCGTACTACATGGGGATCTCACGGTGGTTCAACTTCTTCTAACCCGGAAATGCCGAAGCGTGCTCCTGTGGTCAGCTTGCATGGCGCTGCTGCCGTTTGCCGCCTGGGCCGCGCCCAAACCGAAGGCTGCGGCCGCGCATGAACTTTGGGAGATGTCGCTTGACGGCGGCCGCAGCCTTACCTGGGAACGGAGCTTCAAGTCAGAATTCGAAGTGCGGCCGAATCGCGGCTTCTGGAACAAGCTCGTGGATGTCGTTGCCGGATCACCCGACTACCGCTTTCTGGTGCGTCCCTACAGCATTGCCAGCGATTCGCACGGGCGCCTCATTGTGACTGATCCCGGCGCCTCCGGCGTTCATATCTTCGATTTCGCGCAGCGCAAGTACAAGTTCATCGAGCGCAGGGAAAAAAGCAAGGATGCGATGACGACACCGCAATGCGTCGCGGTCGATTCCCAGGACAACATCTATGTCACCGATTCGGAAGCCGGGAAAATCTTCGTCTTTGAACCGAGCGGAAAGTATGTCCGCGCTATCGGCAGCCTGAAAGGTGGCGAAGGATATTTCAAGCGGCCCTCCGGAATTGCCGTAGACTCGACGGAACAGCGCATTTATGTAACCGATACTCTGCGCGACCAGGTCTTCGTGCTCGATATGCAGGGCAACATCCTTCAGACAATCGGAAAAAGCGGCAACGGCGACGGCGAATTCAATTTGCCGACGGAGCTGCGTTTGAGCGGTCCGAATCTGCTCGTCGTCGATGCCATGAACTTCCGTGTGCAGGCCTTCGACCGAACCGGGAAGTTTCAGTATGCGATCGGAAAGATTGGCGACACCACCGGGGCCCTGTTCCGTCCGAAAGCTGTGAGCGTCGATTCGGAAGGCGATCTCTATATCGTGGATGCCTTGTGGGGCGTGGTGCAGGTGTTCAATCGCCAGGGCCAGCTGCTTTATTACTTCGGCGCAAAGGGTACGCATGCCGGCGAGTTTCAGCTGCCCTCAGGCTTGTTCATCAGCCATGACGACAAGGTCTATGTGGTGGACTCGTTCAACCAGCGGATCCAGGTGTTTCAGTTTGTAGGCGCGAAGACTACTGCAGGAGCGGCAAAGTGAGAGTCAGATTCCTATGGGCCGCTCTCGCGATTCTGCTGACGGCGACAACCCTGTCGGCGCAGATTGTCGGTGACTCACTGGGCGTTCATAATCTCGGGCCCGGAGGCCCGTCTCCGGTGACAGGCTCCCGGCCTGACTCGTGCGCATACTGTCATGCTCCGCATTCCGGATTGAATATGGGTCTCTGGAACCAGAAACTCACCAGGCAGACATACACAACCTACAGCAGCAACACAGAAAAGAACATCACCACGCAGCCCCCTCTCGGCGCCGTGAGCAATCAGTGTTTGAGCTGCCACGATGGCACCGTTGCCGTGGGAGCCACCGTCGCCTATGGCCAGGTCACGACCCGCGGATCCATGCTGTCGACTGACGTATTTGGTAGCAACATGCAGTCTTCCCACCCGTTCAGTCTTGCTCTTCCCTTGCAGGACAATATTGACCTGGTCGCGTCGCTCGCGGCGAATGGAACGACCGCCGACACAACGCAATCGGTCAAGCTGATCAATGGCAATGTGGAGTGCACTTCGTGCCACAATCCACACGTGCAGGCCAAGGATCCGATATCGTTGAATTTTCTGGTGAAGGACAGCTCGAGCGGCCAGCTCTGCCTGGCATGCCACGATCCGAGCCGCGCGATTGGCGGCCAGACCAATCCGCTGGCCGATTGGCCCACCAGCGCACATGCGCTTTCCACCAGCAAAATATCTCCCCAGGCGCTGCTCGGGAGCTACCCGACTGTCGCTACCAATGCGTGCATTTCGTGCCATGCGCCCCACAATGCAAGCGGTCCAAATCGCCTGCTGCGCGGACAGAATGAGCAGGACTGCATTTCCTGCCATAACGGAGGCTCCAACGTTTCCCCGATGGCGCCCTACGCGAATGTCTTTGCGGAGTATGCCGTGCCCAAAGTCGGTCATCCCTTCCCGGCTTCGACAAACCCGCACGATTCGACTGAAAGTGTATTGCTGAACAACAATCGCCACGCGACCTGTGTCGACTGCCACAGTGCGCACGGCTCGGAACCGGTCGGCGTCTTCCCGCCCGCGCCGCTGATGCGCATTTCGCAGAAAAACGTCGCAGGCATTAGTGCCAGCGATGGAACAACGGTGCTGACACCAGCCGTGAATCAATATGAGAGCTGCCTGCGGTGCCACGGAACCGGTTCCGGAAAACAAACATTGCCGATCTACGGATACTTCCCGGTGCGAGCGGTTTCCGCGGGAGATCCTCTCAACCTGATTCCGCAGTTTGCCGTGGCCGCCACATCGAGCCATCCCGTGATGCATACCCGGAGCAGCGCGCTTGCGCAGCCCAGCCTGCTTGCAAACATGCTGAATCTCGACGGAATCACTCCTGGCCGTGCGATGGGAACGCAGATCTTCTGCACGGATTGTCACAACAGCGACGACAATCGCGAGTTCGGAGGATCGGGTGCGAACGGGCCCCATGGTTCACGGTGGACACACATTCTGGAACGCCGTTATGAATTCAGCCAGACGATCAAGCCGGGCCAGGCGATTTCCAATCTCTTTCCCAGTCCCGATCTCAGTGTGAACGGACCCTACGCGCTGTGCAGCAAGTGTCATGACGTGGCCAACCAGATCATGAAAAATACCAGCTGGACGAATCATGCCGACCACATCACCACGGGAGTCAGCTGTTCCACGTGCCATACCGCACACGGTTTGGGAGTTGCCAGCGGCACCATCAGCGGCGAGCGACTGGTGAACTTCGATGTAAATGTTGTGGCGTCCAATGGTGGACTGCCAATCTCCTACAATCGAGCAACCAATACCTGCACGCTGGTCTGTCACCTGGTTGCGCACAATTCCAATGGCTCCATCTCCACAGTCGGTGCGCGCCAACTGCCCGGAATCCGCAAATAGTCGTTGCGGCGCTAGAATGTCGTGCCCGCGGTGCTGCCATTCATCTCATTTGATTTGTCCGCATGACACTGGCGGCAGAATTGCGCCGTCTGGTTCGACATCGGATTGGTGTCGCTCGGATTGTAGGGAGCACGCAAAAAGAACATGGTCGCGTAGGTTCCTGCCGGCAGGCCGGAATTTGAATTGCGTCCTACGGTGACGACGTTCATCACGTGGGGATCGTGGCAGGTCGTGCACACAACGACGGCACGGTTGTTGTAGACACCGGGCTTGACGAAGAAACCGTAGCTGGTCACGAATCTGCGGGAGGCGGCGCCGCCCATGGTGATCATGCCGTTCACAGCAGTGCAATCCCACCCCGCAGAACCTCCACAACTGATGGTTGCATTCAGTCCCATCGGATGGTCGCTGACGTAACCCTGCGTACCGCTGGTTGCGAGCAATGTGGGAATGGAACTGCGGTTGCCGTAAGTGGCAGGCAGGTTCTCGTAGACTTTGTTCCGCATCATCGCGGCCGGGGCGAAGTTGCCGTCGTGGCAACCGAGGCATGTAAGCATTCCCGATACATCGGGTGTTGTCGCAGACATGCTTGACGGAAGGACTTCGACGTATTTGCCCGCGCCGGTCGTGATGGTCTTGCCGTAAAGTGCGCTCACGTCTTCGCCCCAGAGAATCGTATTGCTGGATCCTGCACTGCGCGACTGGCCGCTGCCGGATGAGCCGCTATGCGGCGTGTGACACGCTGCACAGCCGCGGCCGTAGTTCAAATGCGCACCAAGAACATCGGTCGATGGCTGCGTAATCTGCGCTGCCGCGAAACCCGCGAATGCCAACATCACAAGGACGACGGTAAGTGTCCGCTTCATGGAACAAGGCCTCACTTCGCTTTGTTCCGTTTATCGGCGGGAATTTAAGTGAGCTTGAGGGGTTCGTTCCGGCCCTACGGGACGGAACTGATCGAATGCGGAGGTTTCCCAGCACTGCGCTTCGCTTGTGCTGGGCTATTTTGGATTTCTCCCTCCGGGAGAAGCGATGTGCGGATGATTTGACGCGTCAGGCTTCTTCGTCTGCGTGCACCATGCTGAATTTTTTCAGCTTGTAGCGCAGTGCATCGCGGCTGATGTCGAGCAGCTTGGCGGCATTGGTCTGGTTGCCGTTGGACTGGCTCATGGCCAGCTCCACCATCGAGTGTTCCAGCTCTTCAAGGGAAGTACCGCCGTCAGGAATGTAGAGCCGCGGAAGTGCGCGTCCATTCGGTAGCATGCGTCCGCCATCCGCCGGCGAGGTGCGTTCGAACAGTGTGCGTCCGCCAGACTCGCCCACCGAAAACGGCAGATACATCGAGCGGAGAAACGCTTCCTCTTCCAGAATCATTCCGCGCTCAATCGTGTTCTTGAGTTCTCGCACATTTCCGGGCCAGTTGTGGCCGAGAATCAGATGGCGCGTTTCGTCGGTAATGCCGCGAATCGATTTGCGAAAGCGCCGGTTGTAGCGGTCGATGAAGAAATCGACGAGAGGGAGAATGTCTTCCTTGCGGTCGCGCAGCGGGGGAATGAAGATGGCGATGATGGCGAGGCGGTAGTAGAGATCCTGCCGGAACTGGCCTTCGCGCACGGCTTTTTCGAGATCGCGGTTGGAGGCGGCGATGACACGCACGTCCACCTGGTTATCGCGCAGGCCGCCGACGCGCCGGATGACCTGATCCTCAAGCACGCGCAGCAGCTTGGCCTGGAGCAGGGGAGTGAGTTCGCCGATTTCATCCAGAAACAGTGTGCCGCCATCGGCCGCTTCAAACAGGCCCTTCTTCATCTGCTTGGCGTCGGTGAATGCTCCCTTTTCATGGCCGAACAACTCGGCTTCCATCAGAGTTTCAGGGATGGCGGAGCAGTTAATGGCGACAAAGGGCTTTTCAGAGCGGCTGCTTTCGTAGTGGATGGTTTTGGCGATGAGGTCCTTGCCGGTGCCGCTTTCGCCCTGGATGAGGATGGTGGAGGCTTCGCAGGATGCGACTTTCTTGACGAAGTTCATCAACTCCGTCATCTTCGGCGACACGCTTATGACGCTTTCATAACCAGCGCCGGTGCGAGCCTTGGCACGGGAAGGGTGCTGGTCGCCGTTGCGTGCGCCGGTTGCCTGGATGGCGTTCTCCATCACGTCGTGCAATGCGTCAAAGTCGATCGGCTTGCCGACAAAGTCGTACGCGCCGAGCTTAAGCGCGGCCTTTACATCGTCAAGCTGCGGGTCGGCGGTGATCATGATGACGGCGCGCGCATCGCCGCTTTTCTTCAACTGATCGAGAACTTCGATACCGGTGAGATCGGGCAGGCGCACATCGAGCAGGACCAGGTCAGGAGATTCGCGCTGGGCGAGGCGCAGGGCCGGTTCGCCGGCATCGGCTTCGATGACGGTGTAACCCCATTCTTCGCATTTCTGGCGAAGCGACCAGCGCACCAGGCGCTCATCGTCCACGATCATGACCTTTTCTGCGGGCATCGGCGTTCTCATTTACGTCGCAAGCTCAGGGTTCCGTACTTGCTTGCATTCAGGTTGTCGATTTCTGTAGCGGGGATCTTGAACTCGTGTGTATCGAAGTGATCCCCGATACAACGCTGGAGATATTAAAGGGGCTATTGGCTCGGGAAGAATGTGATTGAGGTCACGTCACTGGTCTGAGGGAGGAAAGGGGGTGCAATTCTGCTCTTAAGCAGCGATTCTGTGCGGCGGTCAAACATTATTCGTCCGGCGCCCTACAGGTTCTTACGCCTTAAGCCGGTCTCTTTGAGGTACAATTTTGTTATCAATAGGCTACATGGATATCAACTCCAATAGTTAACCTAAGGCCATTCCGGCAGCAGCGACCAACAACATCACTTCGGGCGCGGTACCAGACCAGATTCGGAAAGGGCTCCGGGGTTCGGATGAGCCGGGATGCCGGTCGGTTTGTACTGGTAGGTATCGTTGGTTTCGGCACGAAGGGCGGCTAAACGGTCTTTCAAGTGCGCGGTGAGTTCCTCGTAGCCCGGCTTGCCGTAGAGGTTGTTCATCTCGTCTGGATCGGTCTTCAGATCGTAAAGTTCAAATTCCTCGGGCTCGATGAAGAAGTGGATGAACTTGTAGCGATCAGTTCTGACGCCGCGACAGGGGCGAACGTTTTCAAATCCCGGGTATTCGTAGTACTCGTAGAGCCAGTCTTTTCGCCAGGGAATGTTGGTTTTGCCCTCGGCCAGCGGCAGCATGCTTTTGCCCTGCATCTCTTTGGGCACATCAACGCCCGCCAACTCGAGAAGCGTTGGCGCCATGTCGAGATTCAAGACCATCTCATCGGACTTGGTCCCACCCTTTACGCGGCCGGGGCAACTGACGATCATGGGAACGCGAATGGATGGCTCGTACATCAGTCGCTTGTCATAGAGGTGATGCTCGCCGAGAAAGAAGCCGTGATCGGAACTGAGGAGGAAGGCGGTTTGGTTGGCAATGTTCTGGCGTTCGAGTTCCTGCCACACCGCGCCAACGTTGCGGTCGTTGTCCTGAACACCGGCGTAGTGATCCTTCACCAACTCCTCAAGGGATCGCGGATCGTCGCTGTAGACCTCGGAGTAGCCGATTTTGTCGTCGGCATCGGCCACGGCGCGGGGTTTTCCGGGATAGTTCTTCAGATTCTCATCGAATGAAGACGGCTTGGGGATCGGGACGCCGTTGAAGTCGTTGACCATGTCCTTTGGCCGGAAAAACGGCGCATGGGGAGCGTAGAACCACAGGAAGAGACAGAAGGGTTTGCTTCGTTTCTGTTTCAGCCATTCGATGGCCTTCCGGGTGAGGAGCGTATCGACGTATTCGCCTTCGTAGAGTTTTGCCGGTCCGTAGTTTCCGCGAACCCCCTCGGTGATTCTTGGCCGGTAGTAGTCAGCCTGCCCGACGAAACCGAAGTAGTAGTCCCAGTTGTGCTCCATCAGCGCGCCTTCGATGTGGGACTTTCCCAGGAATGCCGTTTCATATCCAGATTTTTGCAGCAGATCGGAAACCAACGGGAAACGCGGCGGGATTTTGCCTTCCACGTTGGAGACGGCACCCGTAGTGTGCGAATACATGCCCGTCAACATGGTTGCTCGTGAAGGAAGACACAGCGCATTTACCACGAATGCGTTCTTGAACGTGCAGCCCTCGTGGCCGATGCGATCGAGGTTGGGGGTGTGCAGCAGCTTGTTGCCGGCGGAGGACATCTCGTCCCAGCGCAGCCCTTCGCCCACGATGCAGACGATGTTGGGGCGCCTCGTGTCGCCGTTGAGTTGGTGCGCGAACGACTCGAGCGTGTTGAGCCCGCAAGCAGAAGCGCCCATTGTCCCGGTCAGGTACTTCAACATCGTTCTGCGCGTTTCCATCGCCTGTTTCCTGTCTGGACCAACCTTGATCTGTTAGGGCGCCGCTTTTAGAACACCGACAGAAAGAGAGAGCTTGTGAATCTGAACTGATATTTCACCGGGCATTATGCTGTCAAGAAATCCGACGCTACGATCTGTTGGTTGGTCGGGCGTATCATCGAAGGCCAGCGAGGACGCGGATGCCGGATGCAAGCTTTCATATCATGACCAAGCCCATCGGGCCGATTTGCAATCTCGACTGCAAATACTGCTTCTACCTGGAGAAGGAGCAGCTCTATCCGGGCACGAAGAGCTGGGAGATGGCGCCAGAGGTTTTGGAGCGCTACATCGATCAGTACATCGCGGCCCAACCGCACGACGAGGTTTACTTCGCATGGCAAGGTGGAGAGCCGACGCTGCTGGGTGTTGATTTCTATCGCACCGTGGTTGCGTTGCAGCAGAAGCACGCCGGTGTGAAGACGATTCACAATGCGCTGCAGACGAATGGCACACTGATCGACGATGAATGGGGCGAGTTTCTGGCGGAGCATCGGTTCCTGGTGGGAGTGTCGATCGATGGTCCGCGCGAAATGCATGACTATTACCGCGTGGACAAGGGCAATGCGCCCACATTTGATCGCGTGATGCGCGGACTGGAGAAGCTGAAGGCGCACCGGGTGGACTTCAACACTCTCACCGTGGTGAATCGGCATAACTCGCAATATCCGCTTGAGGTCTATCGGTTTCTGAAGGAAATCGGAAGCGGATTCATGCAGTTCATACCGGTGGTGGAACGTAGAACTGGGGAGCCGGGCGCCGATGGTCTCGTGTTGATTCGTCCCGCATTTGATCGGCCCGCTGAAGTGACGGAGTGGTCGGTGGAGCCGCTTGCATATGGCGAATTCCTGGCAAGAATATTCGACGAGTGGGTAAAGAAAGATGTGGGGCGGTACTTTGTGCAGCAGTTCGATGTGGCGCTGGAGAGTTGGATGGGGATGGAGGCCAGCCTGTGCGTGTTTCGCCGGACATGCGGCTCGGCGCTGGCGATGGAACATACGGGCGATCTGTACTCGTGCGACCACTTCGTCTACCCGGAGAACAAGCTCGGAAACATCATGGAAATCGACCTTGGGAAGATGGCTGGCTCGCAACAGCAGAAGGATTTTGGCCTCGACAAGCTGAATTCACTGCCGCGGATGTGCCGTACGTGCGATGTGCGATTTGCATGCAATGGGGAATGCCCGAAGCATCGATTCCTGACGACGCCGGACGGAGAGCCGGGGCTGAACTATCTGTGCGCCGGCTATAAACACTTCTTCCACCACGTCGATCCGTACATGCAGTTCATGGCTGAGGAACTGCGGGCAGGACGGCCGCCTGCGAATATCATGCACTTTGTGGGCCCGTCGTAGCCTTGGATGTGCGAGCGAATCTGAGTTGCCTCTAAGCCGCTATTCGTAGCGAAGAGCGACGGTGGGATCGACGCGCGTGGCGCGGCGGGCTGGAATGTAGCACGCCAGCATGGCTACACCCGTGACTGCCACGGCGACCGAGGCGAGCGTTGCAGGGTCGTTTGCGCCAATGCCGTAGAGCAGGGGAGAGAGGAGACGCGCAGCCGCGATGGCGCCGGCGAGTCCGATGAACAGACCTGCTGAAGTGACAAAGAGTCCCTGGCGCATGACGAGTTTGAGCACGTCTGTCTCGCGTGCGCCGAGCGCCATGCGTACTCCGATTTCATGGGTACGCTGCGAAACCACATAGGCGATAACGCCAAAGAGACCGATGGCGGTGAGCACCACGGCGAGAATGCCCGACGCGCCGAGCAGCAGTCCAGTGGCACGCGCGGGGAACAGCGGCAGCGCCATGTACTCTTCGATGGTTTGCGAATCGGTCACGGCCATCAACGGATCGACCTCCTGGACGGTACGCGCCAACTCGTCGAGCAAAGCCCGCGCATCTCCTGACGTGCGAACCACGAGAGTCCGTTTTCCCGAAGGCAAGGTCGCGCGAAAGACGACGGCCATGGGGTTTTCGCCGAGGGTTCGATACTTGCCGGCTTTCACTTCGCCGATGACTTTGCTGGTGGTCTTCGTTCCTCCCAGCGCGATTTGCTTGCCGATGGGATCCTGGCCTGGCCATAGTTTTTGCGCGAGCACTTGATTTACGATCACGACGCCGGGGTCCGGGCTGTCGCTTTCCTGCCGAGTGAAGTCGCGTCCGCGAATGAGGGCAATCCCCATGGTGGTGAAGTATTCAGGACCCGCGCTAAATAGATCGACCCTTACCTGGTCAGGATCGGGTGCGACGTGGTGGCCGGCCGACGTTGCTTCGCGCGAAGTGCCCAGCGGAAGATGGCTCACATAGCTGGCGGCGGTTACACCGGGCAAGGTAAGGACGCGGTCCATGAGGCGCCCGTAGAATGCGTCGATTTTTGTGGGGGAGTATCCAAGGGTCGAGGGGTCGAGGGTGGCGACGGCGATGTGCTGTGTGTCGAAGCCGGGATCGATGGAGTTGGCATGCATGAGGCTGCGGACGCACAGAGTGGCGCCGGCGAGAAGAACAACGCACGTTGCGATTTCGCCAATGAGCAGAATGCTGCGCAGGCGCGACTTGCGAAGGCCGGCGCTTTGAGTTTCATCCTTAAGCACCGGGGCGGCTTCGACCGTCGCGCTCCGCAATGCTGGAACGAGACCGAAGAGGATTCCGGTGGCGAACGAAACCACCAAAGCGAATGACAGCACCCTCCAGTCGAGCGGAACTGCGATGGAAAGAGGAATGGTGGCCGGCTTGAGTTCGAGGAGAAGGCGCGCCATCCACCATGCAACGGCAATCCCGGCAAGACCAGCGATAGACGACAGCATCAGGCTCTCGATCAGCATTTGCCGGATGAGCCGCGCGCGCCCCGCGCCCAAGGCAGAGCGGATGGCCATTTCGCGCACGCGTCCGGTGGCCCGGGCGAGCAAGAAGCTGGCGGCATTGGCGCAGGCGATCATCAGCACCAGGACGAAGACTCCAAGGAGAAGTCCGGTGAAGGCTTCGACGTAGCCGCGATACGGGCCCGGCATCAGGGTTGCGGGATAAAGCAGGGTGTCGTAATCCTTGTTGGAGTCGGGGTAGTCATTTGCGAGTTGGCGTGCAAAGACGTGCATCTCTGCCTGGGCTTTTGCCCTGTCGACTCCGGGCCGCAACCGCCCGGCGACGATGAGCCAATTGGTTTGCCGGTTGGTGAGCCGGTCCTTATCGTGCGTGAATTGCTGCTGTAGAGTGAGGGGCGCCCAGAAGTCAGGAGAAGTGCCCACAAGGAGTCCGGTGAATCCAGGCGGGGCCACGCCGACGACGCTGAACTCTGCACCGTTCAGCACCAGCGTCTTTCCCACGATTGCCGGATCGGATGCAAGCTGCCGTTGCCAGAAGGAATGGCTGAGCACGAGGACGGGACGCGGACTGCCCAGTTGATCGTCGCTGGAGGACAAGGTGCGGCCGAGTGCAGCGTTCACGCCAAGCAGTGAGAAGAAATTTCCTGAGGCCAATTGACCCTGGACTACCTGGCCCTGGCCATTGCGATTCCAGATTGATTCGGCGCCGTCGCCGTCGAATGCGAGCAGGCCTTCGAGCGATTGGGTGTGGTCGCGGTAGTAGGCGTAGACGGGGTAGGTGAAGGGAGCGTAGCTCTGCACGCCGGTGGCGACGCGCGAGTGCTCCCAGATTTCAACCATGCTGCCCATGGAGCGGACAACAGTGGGGGGACGCAGCAGCAGAGCGTTGACGAAGCTGAAGACGGCGACGTTCATGCCGATTCCCAGCGCCAGGGCGATGATGACGGCGGCATTCGAACCGGGCTTCTTCATCATCATGCGCAAGCCAAAGCGAATGTCTCCCCACCATTCAGAAGGAGAGAGGAAGCTGCGTTGCGCGCGCTGCGTTTCCTGAAGCAGCGTCACGTTGCCGAACTGGCGGCGCGCAGCTTTGACGGCGTCGGCACGCGACATTCCCTGACGAAGATAGCGTTCGATGAGGTCGTGAATGTGCGATTGAATTTCTTCATGGAACTCGTGGTCTTCACGATGCCGGGTGAAAAGGCCTTTGATCTTTGCAGTCCACACTCGAAGAAATCCCATGGCTCTATCCCTGCCTTTCTACGCGGAGTACGCGGCCGATCACGCCGGCGATGCGCTCCCAGTTTTCGGTCTCGAGGTCGAGCTGTTTTTTGCCGAGCCGGGTGATGGAGTAATAGCGAGCCTTGCGATTGTTGTCCGACGTGCCCCACTCGGATTTGATCCAGCCCTGCTGCTGCAGGCGGAGAAGGGAAGTGTAGACGGTGCCCTCGTTGAGCTGGAGAACGTCTTCACTGAGCTGCTCGATGCGGCGTGCGATTCCGAAGCCGTGCAGCGGCCCCATGGCGTGAAGGGTCTTCAGAACCATGAGGTCCAGCGTTCCTTGCAATACGTCTGATTTTTTCTCGCCCACCGGAGACTCCTTTGGACATCCCAAAGAAGTTAGCATTACTCCTTTGGAATGTCCATAGGGAAATCAAATGGGCTCCCCCATGCCAGCCAAATCTGAGCGATACGAGCAATTCGCAAGCGCGCTGTAACTTCTGCGATCATTCAAGAGTCTCAGTGAACGGTATGTGTGCTTGAGGAGGTTCCATGCGGCGCTCGACTTTACCCCAGCTGAAGATATTGGCAATTCTTGTTGTGTTCACGCTTGGCGGCTGCGCGCCTGCCGAGACGCGCGGAGCCATTCCGGCGCCGCAGACCGATGAAGCGCTGGCACACACTTCAAGCAAACAGACGGCAGTGTTCGCGGGTGGGTGCTTCTGGGGGACGCAGTCCGTGTTTGAGCGTGTCAAAGGAGTAGTGGCGACAACGGCCGGCTACTCGGGCGGTTCCGCTGCAACCGCAACCTATGACCAGGTCACGACGGAGACGACGGGCCACGCGGAATCGGTGAAGGTGGTATTCGATCCTTCAAAGATCACCTACGGCAAGCTGCTGCAGATATTTTTTTCGGTGGTTCACGATCCGACCGAACTCAATCGCCAGGGACTGGACATGGGGACGTCGTACCGCTCGGCGATTTTTTATACCAGCGATGAGCAGCGAAAGATCAGCACCGCTTATATTGGGCAACTCGAGGCCGCGCATGTTTTCGGAAAGCCGATCGTGACGCAGGTTACGCCGCTGAAGGGTTTCTACGATGCGGAGTCGTACCACCAGGATTACGCACTGCACAATCCCAATAGCACTTACATCATGGTTTGCGACCGGCCGAAAATCGCAGCTCTGCGCAAGGAATTTCCGGAGCTGTTTCAGGAATACAAGGGCAAGTGAGCGAATCGCCTCGGCATCGATATGACAGCGTTGATCGCCGATGCTCTGCGCTTGATCCGAACTGAAGGCGTGATCCATCACCCTCGCCTGCGTCTGATCCGCAAGGACCGACGTTTTCCGGAAGCGGTCCGGGAGCAATTGGGAATGAAGTTAAAGCCTGCCAAATCTCCGCTGAATGTTTTAGTGATCGATGCGGTTTGGCAAGGCAAGTGCTGCGTGGCCGCGCGGATTGCTGGCGAGCCCATGGGTTGAATGCGCTCTAACTGCGGAGTTTGCATGAGATCGCATTCGAAACAGGGTCCCCGTGCCTGACTTCGCCGACGCTCTAACACGCATACAAATCGCTATGTGGGAGAGATGAGAAAGTGCGGGCAACCCCGCTTCGGGATGATGCTTCTGAAGGGGGAAGCATCTTCGCCCACCGTGACTCTCGTCGATAAGGCGCTCGCCTTATCGAGTTGCAAGTAAATCCAAAATATAGAGGAGGAAGCTAATGAAAAGGATCAATCATTCAGCAGGAGCGCTCGCGCTGATACTTGGGGCGGCTCTCTGCACTTTTACCCCCGGCATGGCTGCCCAGAGCGGCGACAAAGCCCAACAGCCGGGACAGCAACAGCCAGGGCAGCAGCAACAAGCCCAGCAGGAAAACAAGACTTTCACGGGCAAGATTCAGAAACTTCCAAGTGGACAGTATGCCTTGGTAACAGGCCAAACGGCCGATGGCAAGTTATCCGGTCACTTGCTTGATGATCAGGAGAACGCGAAGAAGTACGATGGTCAGCAAGTGAAGATCACCGGAACGTTCGACACAGCCAGCAATTTGATTCACGTAACCAATATTCAAGCGGCATAGTCATTGTCACGATTGGCGTTGCATGCAAGAAGAGAGGACCGCCGTTCAGTGCGGTCCTCCTTTTTCCTGGCATCAAACTTCGATGGCCTCAGCGACTTGCGCGAAGGGTAGGAACACGCTAAACGTGCTGCCCTGGCCGAGTTCGCTTTGGACTTCGATCTGGCCCTTGTGTTCTTCCACAATGCGGCCGACGAGCGAGAGGCCGAGACCGGTGCCGTTGCTGCGCGTGGTGAAGAAGGGGCGGAAGATCTGCGCCTGCTGTTGTTCTGTCATTCCGCGGCCAGTGTCGCTGACGGTGACGACGGCGCAATCATCGTGCGAATCGATTTTGACCGTCACGATTCCTGGCCCTTCGATGGCCTGCACGGCGTTGAGAAGAAGATTGAGAACCACCTGGTGAATCTGATCGCTGTCGTGTTCGACTTCAGCAAGATCGGGAGCCTGCTGGAGTTCGATCGTGATGGGTTGGCTGAGGACCTGCTGGCGCGCGAGCATTACGGCGTGTTCGACAGTGGTGTTGAGATTACTGCGCATCATCTGCGGCGGATGGGGGCGGGCGGTCTCGAGAAGATCCGTAAGAATCCGATTAATCTGGTTGATTTCGAGGCGAACGTCCTTGACCATGGCGCGGGCAGGGCTCGAGGCAGGCAGATCGCGACCGATGATGTCGATAACGCCGGCGATACCGGCGAGAGGGTTGCGAATCTCGTGTGCCAGACCTGTTGCCAGTTCGCCGAGCGTGGCCAGGTGCTCGGCGCGGGACATCTGTGTGCGATGCATGGTCTCTATCTCCAGACGGCTTTCTCGTAATTGCTGAACCATATGATTGAACTTGCGACCGAGGTCGCCGATTTCGTCGTTGCTCTGACTAAAGCTGACAGCTACGTCGAGATTTCCGCTACTGATGATCGCCATCTTCTCCTGGAGCTCGACCATGGGGCGCTGGACGAGATACGCCAGAACGCTGATGGAGACTCCGCAGACGATGACGGCCCCGGCTCCCGCAAGCAGCAACAGGGCATCCCGATCGTTGTCACGCAGCGTGACGGTGGCGACAGTAAAGAGGAGCAGACCCGCCAGTAGCACGAAGACTACGGGCAGGATTGCCTTGATCTGCCAATTGACTCGAACCGGATTCACGGTGCAGTCCCTTGCCCGGGCGAGTGCGGCTGCGCTGAAGGCGATGCAGACACGGATGGCCTGCACGATTCCGGCGAGATTGTTTGCGGAGCCTTGCCCGTCTCCACCTGCATATATGCAAGCGAAGCGCCAGAGGAAGCGAAAAGCCTAAACCCGGAGACCAAAAGACTTAGCCAAGGCGGATGCGTTATGCGCAGGCGGGTTTTGCGCTAAATCGCGCAAATCTGACGCGCGAGCTCGGGGATTTAGCGCATTCCTCGGTGGCACGGGAAACGGATGGGGGATTTGACGGACGCGGGTGAGCCAGAACGCCCATGATGTGTTTTAAATCACAGTCATGCGACTTATTTCCGTTTCTAATCGAGCTGCGAAGTTGCTGACACACAGAAGGTTGGGCACGGAGCAAACTGTTCGACCGTGGAACCGGGTTACGGCGACCTTCGTGCAAGGTGAGTTGGTTAGGAAACCGCATGAAACTGCTCCCATATTGTGTATGGTTCCGCGGAATGGCTGCCGGCACCGGTACTCGCCTGTCCGGCATCGCTCGCCTCGTCTGCATCGGCCTGATGATGGTGCTGGCGTCGCGTGCTGGAGCTGCGGTACACCCGGTTCCGCTGGACAAGAATACCGATCCCAAAAAGTGCCTGGAGTGCCACGACGACAAGGCTAAGCACAAGTTTGTGCACTCGGCCATGCAGGCGGGCTGCCTGAGCTGCCATGAGATCCGGGTCAACAAGGATGTAACGCGGGTCAAGCTTATTACGGCGACTCCGGTGGCGCTGTGCATCAGTTGCCATGCGGACAAGACTGCCAAGGATATCAAGGGAACCGTGCATCCGCCGGCTGTGCGCGACTGCCTGACCTGCCACGACGCGCACTCGAGTGATAACAAGAACCAGTTGCTGAAGGCTGCGTCCGGCGACGAGAAAGAGAATCTCTGCCTGGGCTGCCACAAAACGGGGTTGCATGTTTCAGAAAAGGGCAGCCGCCATGCCGCACTCGATATGGGATGCGATACCTGCCACCTGACCCACAAGACCGGCGCCGAGCCCACGGCCGAGAACCGGGCCCATCTAACCAAGGCGGCGCCTGCGCTATGCGTCGATTGTCACGATCCCAAGGACGCCGAGCTGGCGAAGAAGCATAACAACCAGCCGTTCGGTACGGCGAATTGCGTGCAGTGTCACGATCCGCATCAGTCGGATTCTCCGAAGCTGATGGCGAAGTTCCAGCATGCGCCGTTCCAGGGAAATGGATGCGACACCTGCCACCAGCCGGCGAAGGATGGCAAGGTGGTGCTGACGCAGACAGACGTGAAGGCGCTTTGCGTAACTTGCCACGACGAAGTGGGCAAGAAGATCGATTCAGCGAAGGTGCCTCATCCGGGCGCGGCCGGCGATTGTACGGATTGCCACAACCCGCACGCGAGCAGCCAGCCCGGATTGCCGAAGACCGACGCGGTGAGTATCTGCCTGGGATGCCACAGCGACATCGACGATCTGCGCAAGAAGTCGGCACATCATCAGCCGGCGTTTGCACAGGGATGTTCCACATGTCACACGGGGCATGGTGGCGACAACGAGCACCTGGTGCGGGTCAAGGGCAACGGGCTTTGCCTGGAGTGCCACGGGCCGGATTCGGCTCCGCAGAAGGATGAAGCGAATCACCTGCTCACTATCTTTAACGGAGCGGTGAGATTGCCCGATGACTACTACGTGAAGAACAAGGTTGCGATTCTGCCGCTGCGCTATGGCCTTGGTCACCCGGTGGAAGGTCATCCAGTTTCAAACGTGATGGACCCGACGGATCAAAGCAAGGTGAAGACGCCGCTCAGTTGCCTTTCGTGCCATCAGCCGCATGCTTCGGCGCAGCCCGATCTGCTGGTGAAGGACCAGGTGAACAACATGGCGTTCTGCGACAACTGCCACAAGAACCGGCTCAATATGAATGAGACGATCGTGCCCGGGAAATAAAAATGCGCGTGGCGCAGGACTGGCGCACGCGGCCGTCACTGGAGATTGAGATGTTTCGCTTCCTCTTCAATTCGAATCGCAATCGCACCCAGCTCATCGCGCTGCTTCTGCTGGCGGTGGGCCTTACGTTTCCATTGACCGCAGGCGCAGCCAAGAAGAAGAAGGCGGAAACCGCGCCAGCTGCCGACGTGGGGCCGCGCAAATTTGCGTTCGACCCTACCAAGCTGGTGTGGCCAAGCCCACCGAGCATCGGGCGCATCCACTGGCTCGACTATTTTGCAGGGGCGAAGATCGATTACACGCCGACGGCCAACGCCAAGGCGAAGTCAAGCTGGATGGACAGGCTGGCCGGAGGACAGAGCGACGCGGAGAAGATCAATCCGAAGAACTTTCCGTTTCAGATGATCGGGCCCTATGGCATTGCGGTCGATTCGAAGAACCTTGTGTATGTAGCCGACCAGAGAGTTGGCGCGATTTTCATTTTCAACACCGAGACGCGCGACTGCCAGATGATCCGCAACGGTATCGAGGCGCATTTTGGCTGGATCAATGGCTTGGCGATCGACGATGACGACCGGTTGTTTGTCTCCGACGGCAAGATGCATCGCGTGCTGATCTTCAATCCCAGGCATGAGGTGGAGAACCAGATCACGGAGGGAATTGTCGATCCCGTGGGCCTGGCCATCGACACCACCAACCGTTTTCTCTACGTGGTCGACACGCAGCAGGACCAGGTGCTTGTGTATGACGCGGACACCCTGAAGCCGCTTCGGCGTATTGGCACCGGCGGCAAGAATCACTTTCTGACAACACCGGGCGATTTTGGCGCTCCGCAGGACGCAGCGGTAGACGCGGACGGCAACCTGTATGTGACTGATACGCTCAACAATCGCGTGGAGATTTTCGACGCCGACGGAAACTTCATCAGCGCGTTTGGCAAACACGGCGACGGGCCGGGATACTTTGCGCGTCCAAAGGGAATTGCGGTCGATGGCGATGGGCACGTGTGGGTTGCCGACCAGATGAATGACCGGCTGCAGGTTTTCAACAAAGAAGGACAGTTGCTGACCTATGTCGGAACCAGCCACGGTGAGTTGCCGGGCCAGTTCCGTTCGCTGAGTGGAGTGGCAATCGACAAGAACAACCGGGTTTTCACGACCGAGCAGGAGCCGGGACGATTGCAGGTGTTTCGCTACGTAACCGATGCGCAGGCTGCGGCGGAAAAGACAAAGAAGGACGAGGAACTGCAGAAGGCCGCCGATCGCCGCCAGAAAGCCGCAGCCCAGCCGCAGGTGAAGCCCGCCGAGCCGCCTCTGCAGAAGGCTCCAGACGCGGCTGCACCGAACAACGCGCCGCAGACCAAATCACCGGGAAAGTAAGTGTCGAAACAGGTATCAGTTGGCCGGACACGGACGATATGCATGTTTCCGTAAGTTAAAGGGTTTGGCAGACAGAGACGGGCCCCTCAACGATGCCGCTTGAAGGGTAGCCGCCGCGCAGGCAGTTATCCGGCTTTATTGGCTTCCAACTCGGTTCCGTCTCGCTGATCTTTTCCATGTGCCGAGTCGTGCATTGCCTCGCACAGCTTGTGCATGCCGGCTGGGATGCCTGTCTCGAGTGCTTTAGCAAAGTCGAGATATCTCGCTGCATCTGGACCGGACAGGTCCGCACGTTGCGTGATTTTTGCGCCACCATCGGAATCAACAAACGTCCAGATAAACGTTGCGAGAGCGCCCGGTGCGGGAAACTCGATGACAGCCCTTCCAGGTTGAACATCGGCGATGCGCCACTCGATTGCCCCCGCGCTCTTGCTGGTTGTGACCCCACGAGAACCCGACTCAAACGGCCCGTTCAGCGTCACGGAGTCAACATCAAGATCGAGCGCCCAGTTTTTCACATTCGTCCAGTAACGCCACGCAAAATCCGCGGAAACTGAACAGTCGACGGAGAACTCAAAACTCCAGACTGAGTCCACTGACCTTACCTCCCCAACAATTTAGCACTTCTAACATTTGCCAGGATTCCGTTGTTTGGTCGATTTCCAGGAGTGTTGTTTGGTTGCTGGAGTCAGGGAGGAGCAGGGGGTCCATGCGTGACTCCTCGGCGTTCTCAAAAACAGCGCCGAGAATGCGATTCCGAAGGGCGATCCCTGACCTTGGGCATCAGTTGCGCCAAGCAAAGGTAACCAGGCCGCGAATCGAATGAGCCACATCGGTTGCAACTCCTGAAGGATTTCGGACTGTACGGGAGCGGGATAGGCTCCGACTATGACGCGGGGTGTTTTGACATTCCCCGTCTGTACAGGACGAATTACACAAAGGCATATTCAGGTCGGCGGGCAACGGCGGATTGCTCGAGAGGGTGGGGACGATGGGCGCGAATTCGGGTGGGGTGGAACGGAAGACAGATGGTACAGCCATTGCAGTATCTCAGGCAGAGAACGGTGAAAACATCGAACTGCGGCGAGTCGAATGTCATTTGACCAACTCGTTGTGGAAACGCATGCTGCGCCTGATCTTTCCCGATCAGCGCAAGCAGGAGCGCCTCCCGATGCCTCCGCTGGTGGGCTATCTGGGAACCGCGCGCGCATCGAAGCCTTACGAACTTGGAGATGTCAGCCTGACGGGGTTCTGCCTGCTTACCGGTGATCGGTGGATGCCCGGAACGGAGATGCCGATCACGCTGCAGCGGACGAATCTGCCGGCGCAGGATGACAAGGACTCTTTCACCGTGCAGGCGACAGTTGTGCGGAGCGACGGAGAAGGAGTGGGATTCTCGATCGTGTTGTCGGAGGAAGAATCCAACGCGGTGCATGGGAATCCCTTGCGCGTGAAGTGGATGACCAGGCAGGAGATGGAGCAGTTCCTTGAGCGGCTGAAGGCTCTGCCAGGTTCAGAACTGCCCGAGGAGAGTTTCCAAAGCCCCGTGAAGTCGGCGACGGGCGCGCAGTCTGGAACGGCGCCGCGACTCAATGCCGCGTTTGAGGGCGGCCGATAGGGCAGCCCGTCGCAGACAGGCTCACTCAAACGGTTCCCGAATCAGCGCCGCACTGGCGCTTCGAATCCGCGACACATACACATGCAGCAAACGGGTGATATCCTCCTCGGTTCCGTAAAGATTCGCACGCCAATTCGCGCAGTTTTCGGCGAAAATGGCTGACAGCTTCGCCGTTGCAAATTGAATTGGTAGCACCGGGCTGTGTGAGTCAGCGGTCAAAGGACCTGTGCATGAGGCATTTGTGCTTTGCGAGTTCCGTCGCTGTGGGATTGGCGCTCTCGTTCTGTGTGCCGGTGCGGGGTCAGTTTCAGGAACCGACCAAGGACGAACTGCAGATGACGGCAGACGCCAAGACGCCGGGCGCGAACGCCTTGTATCTCACCTTGTCTGATGAACAGGACAATTCAATCGGCACGCGCACCTATTATGAGCGCGTAAAGGTTCTGACCGAGAAGGGTAAAGAGAAGGCGACTCTACGCTTTTCGCACGATCCGAATACCAAGTACGAGGTCACAGGGCGGACGATCCACAAGGACGGCACCGTCATTCCCCTGACCGACCAGCCATCTGACCTGGTGGAGTTCAAGACCAAGGGACTGCAATTGAATTCGCTGGTTTTTACGCTTCCCAGCGTGGAGGTCGGCAGCATCCTTGAGTATCGCGTGAAGTTCAAATACCCCAACTTTGCCCCTTTCCCATCTTGGTACATACAACAGGACATGTTTGTGCGCAACGCCCACTATGTGTTCAAGACCGGGGCCCTTGGCGTGTCTGGCGTGACATACGTGGAGCGGCTCGACGGCTCCACGAAGGTCCAGAACAACCAGAAGGGCCTGTACACACTCGATTTGACGGATGTGGCCGCTCTGCCCAATGAAGACTGGATGCCGCCGCTGAATACTTTCAAGTGGCGCGTCACGTTTTTCAGAACGGACTTCAAAACAACCCAGGAGTATTGGGATGCGATGGGGAAGTCGTGGGCGACGTTTGCGCACGATTTCACCAATCCGACGGGCACGCTGAAGAAGGCTGTCGTCGATATGGTAGCGCCCGGGGATTCAGAAACCGCAAAAGCGCAGAAGATCTATGCGGCCGTGATGAAGCTTGAGAACACTGACTTCACGCGCGAGAAAACCAAGGTGGAGCGCAAGAAGGAAAAAATCAAGGACATCCACAACGCGCAGGATGTGTGGCGGGATCAAAGCGGCAACGGTGACGAACTCGCGCTCTTGTACGTGGCGCTCAGCCGCGCCGCGGGATTGAATGTAATTCCAATGGTGGTGGTGGACAGAAGCCACGCCCTCTTTGACGGGAGCCTTTTGAACGCCTCGCAATTCGACGATTACATTGCGGTGGCACAACTGGACGGGAAGCAGGTTTATCTCGATCCGGGGCAGAAGATGTGCCCGTTTGGCACGTTGCACTGGAAGCATGCGCTGGCAACAGGGTTTCGCGTGAATGAAAAGGCGTCGACCCTCGAGACGACTCCATCGCTCGCCTACAAGGCGTCGAACATCATCCGGATTGCCGATTTGAAAATCGATGAAACGGGTGGGGTGCAGGGCACTGTTCGACTGCTTCTTCAGGGCCAAAACGCGCTCCACTGGCGGCAAATCGCGCTGCGGAACGATGAAGACGAAGTCAAAAGGCAGTTTAACGAGTGGATGAGCGGGTCTTTGCCCGAGGGGGTCCAGGGGGAATTCGATCACTTTCTGGGGCTCACGGACTACGACACGAGTTTGATGGCGACGGTGAAGGTGACCGGAAACCTTGGCACCGTGACCGGCAAGCACTTCTTTCTGCCGGGGCTGTTTTTCGAAGTGAAGAGCAAGCACCCGTTTGTGGCGCAGGACAAGCGGACGATCCCGGTGGATGTGCAATACCCGAAGGTGGAACAGGACGATGTGACCTATCGGTTGCCGGCTGGATACGTCGTCGAAGGGGATCAAAAGCCGACGTTGATCTACTGGCCGGATCACGCCAAGCTGACGATTAGTACGACGGCTTGCCGCGATGGGGTGCAGGTGGTCCGGAACCTGGCATACAACTACACGATTCTCGCCCCCAAGGAGTATGAGCCTCTTCACGACTTCTTCCAGAAGGTAGCCGCGGCGGACCAGCAGGAGATCACCTTGAGCAAAAGCGCCACGAGCCCGGGTGGCAACTAAAGGAAGCTCCCAGAAAACCGGATGCGGAAGAACTTGCCCGCGCGGAGGGTTGGATCGAACGCCTTCTACGACCTTTGAGTTGATGGCTTTCATGCGTTCCCAACCATTGCGATTGGTGGTTGCATCTAAAATGGCACTATGACTCCAGCGATTTCTTCACGCCGGCATGCGAAAACGCCTCCGCCGGGCGAAACGGGACAAGAGGCCCTCTATCTGCGTTCGCTCAGCGAGCGCCAGGTTCCGGTGGCGGTGAAACTGCGCGGCGGCGAAGTGGTGCGCGGATGGATCGAGTACTTCGACGACGGCATGCTGCGCCTGACGCGCGAAGGCAAGCCGAACCTCTTTATCTACAAGCACCAGATCGAGACGATTACCGAGACGGCCAAGCGCCGCGGACCGCGGGCGGGCGCCAATGAAACCCCCTCCCGGAAGGCCGGCCAGTGAGCGAGACTGCCGCCGGTTCGGCGGCGACGCAGATGACCTGGACGCCGCAAGCCGCCGAGATTGCGCGCGAAGCGGGTGCGCGTCTGCGCGAGTTTTTCGTTGAGGGCGTTGCCACGGAGTACAAGGGCGACGTGGACCTGGTGACCGTGGCCGATCGCACGGTGGAAAAGCTGATCCGGACGCGGCTGGGCGAGACGTTTCCCGAGCATGGAATCTACGGCGAAGAGGGCACGCGGGAGCGCATGGACCAGGAGTTTCGTTGGTACGTCGATCCGCTCGACGGAACGACTAACTTTGCGCACGGGTTTCCGCAGTTCTGCGTCTCGATGGGTCTGGAGCAACGCCGGGCCGGGCTGAAGCCGGATGAGGATGGCACGATTCTGGCGGCCGTGATCTACGACCCGATGCGGGACGAGCTGTTCGAAGCGGAACTGGGACGCGGTGCGACGGTGAATGACAAGCCGCTGCATGTGTCGAAGACGCCCCACCTGGCTGAGGCGCTGGTGGCGACCGGGTTTCCAAGCCGGAAGCGGCACCAGAGCCCGAACATCCACTTCTACCATGAGTTCACATTGCGTTCACACGGTGTGCGCCGCGCAGGATCGGCGGCCCTGGATCTGGCTTATGTGGCTGCGGGGCGTCTTGAGGCTTTCTGGGAGTTCAACTTGAACCCCTGGGATACAGCGGCTGGCGTTTTGCTGATTACCGAGGCAGGGGGACGCGTATCGGACTTTGCCGGTGGCCCGTTTCAGTTGAACAGCAGCGAGGTGCTGGCAACGAATGGGCTGATTCACGATGAACTGGTGGGGATGTTCGTGGATCTCTTTGCTGGGCGCGGGCTCGCGCCGATTCCGACGCCGGAGGAGTTTGCGGCGATGCGGGAGCTGCGGGCCAAGGGTCTGGGGTAGCCAGCGGTTTTTGATGCGATGGGCCGGTATTTTGGGCCGGCGAAGACGATTCCCGCATGGCAAAACGCAGGTAGTCCAGGCGGCAGTCAGGCCCCGGGGGCGTGTGCTACTATCAGCGTCGAGACTTCAACTCTGTCGGAGAAATCAAGAAATGGCTTATGTAATCGCAGAACCCTGTATCGGCACCAAGGACACCGCCTGTGTGGACGCCTGTCCAGTCGATTGCATCCACCCCAAGAAAGACGAGGCCGATCACGGCGCGGCCGAACAGCTGTTTATCGATCCGGTCGAATGCATTGATTGCGGTGCGTGCGTTCCGGCATGCCCGGTGTCGGCCATCTTCGCGCAAGACGATGTGCCCGAGAAGTGGGCGCACTTTACGCAGAAGAACGCCGAGCACTTCGGTCGGTAATCGGGCTGTAGCGCAGATACGTTTGCGTGATGTCAAAACGCGTCCGCTGCGGCGGGCGCGTTTGTGCGTTCGGACATGGTGAGGGAAGACCGTGGCGGTGTTGACGTCAGAAGCCGTGGTGTTGCGTACCTGGCCGGTGCATGAGGCCGACCTGGTGGTGAGCTTTTTCACGCGCGACTACGGAAAAATGACCGGCGTGGCAAAGTCGGCGCTGAAATCGCGCAAGAGGTTTGGCGGCGCGCTGGAGCCGATGACGGTGGCGCGAGCGTGGTTCGCAGAGCGGCCAAAGCAGGACCTGGTGCGGCTGGATCAGCTGGAGATTTTGCGCTCACCGCTCTCGCTGCCGGTGGATCCGACGCGGCTCACGGTGCTGAGCTTTTTCGCCGAGGTGCTGGAGCAGGCGCTGCCCGAGCACGATCCCCAGGAGACGGTGTTTCGGTTGATCGTCTCGGTGCTGGAGCAAACGACCGTGGAACAGCCATGGATGCCGCTGACGTATTTCGCGCTGTGGATGACGCGCCTGATGGGGTTGCTGCCCGACATTGCTCATTGCACGGCGTGCGAGGAAGCGCTCGTCGCCGGCGAAACGAGCTTCAACGCGTTTGCGGACGGGCTGTTTTGCCATGTGCATCGCCCGGGGAATGCGAGCGAGTTGTCGGCGGATTCGTGGCAACTGGCGCTGAAGATGCTGCGGGCGCCGGTGGGCGCGTTTGCGGGCGAGGAATGGCCGCGACGGCGTGGGCAGGATCTGCGGCGGTTTGCGATGCAGTCGCTCGAGCGGCACATGGAGCGGAAGTTGAAGTCGGGGGAGATGCTCGGGCGGTTGGTGGTTGAGCGCGATGGTCTGTGATTTCACAGATTCATGCAGGTTATAAGCGAAAGACAACTGCAGGTCCCTCGGCTCCCGTTGGTCACTCGGGATGACAGATCTAAACATTCAGTCAAACGTCGAGTGCAGCGGACGGAGAATCTAGCCGACGAGATCGGCGGAGAGTTTTTCTTTTCTGGCGCGCTCGCCGGGATCGAGGATTTCCTTGATCTGGCCGGCAGCGTATTGGGCGCGAAGATTCTTCTTGTCGAATTTCCCCACGCTGGTCTTGGGCACTTCGGGAATGAATGCCCAGCGCTCAGGGATCCACCACTTGGCGACACGATTCGCGAGATGTGCCCGGAGGATGGCGATGTCGATCGGCACGCCATTTTTGGGCACCACGCAGGCCAGGGGACGCTCGTCCCAGCGATCATCGGGAACGCCGATGACGGCAGCTTCGAGCACGTCGGGGTGATCGATGAGAGCATTTTCAAGTTCGACGGATGAGATCCATTCGCCGCCGGATTTGATCACGTCCTTGGAGCGGTCAGTGATGCGCAGATAGCCGTGCTCGTTGAGCACACCCACGTCGCCAGTGCGGAGCCATCCATCGTGAAAGCGCTCCGGCGCGGGGTTGCCGTAATAGGCCGCGGTCACCCACGGACCGCGCACTTCAATCTCGCCGATCGACTCATCATCCCAGGGCAAGACGGTGTCGCCATCGCAGAGGCGCATTTCGACGCCGGGGATGATGCGGCCAGTTTTGGTGGTCCAGTTGATTTCGTCGTCCGCAGCGCAATCACGCGGCGGACGCGCTGAGGCTGCCACTGGGCTGGTCTCCGTAAGCCCCCAACCCTGAATGACGCGAACGTTGAAGTGCTTCTTGAACCCTTCTGCAACGCTGCGAGGCAGCGCCGAGCCGCCCGAAAAAAGAATTCGGAAAATCGAAAGGTCAATCTTGTTTGCCAGCGCGTGTTGCAGCATTCCGCCGAGGATGGTGGGGATGGCTGCGGAGACGGTGGGGCGGCAGGTAGTGATGAAGCGGCATAGCGGGTCTGGTTGCAAGTACGGCCCGGGCATGAGGAAGTCGCTGCCGGCAAGCCAGCCCGCATAGGGAATGCCCCAGGCATTGGCGTGGAACATGGGGACGATGCTGAGGACGCGGTCATTGATGCTGATGCCGATGCACCACGGCGCACAGATGGTGAGCGCGTGCAGGTAAATGGAGCGATGGCTGTAGACCACGCCCTTGGGGTCGCCAGTGGTGCCGGTGGTGTGGCACATGGCGGCGGCAGAATGCTCGTCTAGATCGGGCCATGTAAATTCCGGCTTCTCGACGGCGAGGAGTTCTTCATAGTGCAGCAGGTCATCGGGCAGGGCAGCGGCGTCGCCCACGATGATGATGTGCTCGACGGTGCTGAGTTTGTCGCGCACGCGCGCGATCGCAGGATAGAGCGATGCATCGACAAGAATGATGCGATCTGCGCCGTGATTGATGACGAAGGCGAGTTGCTCGGGAAAGAGGCGGATGTTGAGCGTATGCACGACGGCGCCCATCGAGGAGACGGCGTAGTAGGCTTCGAGGTGCTCCTGGTGGTTCCAGCAGAATGTTCCAACCCGATCGCCGGGTTTGATGCCGAGCCGCTCGAGCGCATTGGCAAGACGGCGAACGCGGTCGCCGACTTCGCCGAAGGTGGAGCGGCGCGCGTGATCGCCCATCCATGTGAGAACTTCGCTCTCGCTGTGGACCCGCACACCATGCTCGAAGATGGAGCCGATGGTGAGTTGATAGTCAGACATGGTGGACGGCATGGGAAACATGCGTTGGACCTCCGAGGAATGAGCCGGCAATTCTGCCGAATTAAAAGCGGCACTTCAAAACGAAACCGACGGCAGGAATGCGCCTGCGGGCTGATTGTAGAGGCCCATCGACATCAGCGTCATGGGCTCGACGACGCGCAGGCCGTTTGACAGGCACCACCGGAAAAGCTCAGCGTTGCGCGAGGGAACGAGGATGCCGGGGCCAACGAAGGAATCGACGGATGCGATAAGCGCCTGGAGATCGGCGTTCGATTCGGCGGTGGCGTGTCCGAAGAAGGCGAGATGCGATGCATAGCCAGTGATGCGGCCACCGCGTTCGACGACCAGAGATCCACCTTGCTGAATCGCCTGGGCGAGCTCAGTGCCGCGGTCGAATCCGTGCACGCGATGGGAGAGCGCATCGCAGGCTGGCAGGTCGGCGATAGTGGCGGGGCGCACGGTGCAGCCGGGAATGCTGCGTTCGCGAGTACGGCCCTGCATGACGGCGATCGGCTCGCGGATATCGAAGCCCATCGAGGCGTACAGCGAGAGTGAGCGATTGTGAAACGCCGCCTGGACGAGACGCACGCCAGCCGCTCCTCTCTGTTGCGAGCGATCGAGTACGGCCTGCATCAGCTTGCGGCCGACGCCCTTGTTCTGCGTGTCGGGGTCGACGGTGATGGGACCGACGCCGTGAATGATGGAGCGCTCGTCGAGGCAGTTGCTGCCGAGGATGCGGCCATCAGATTCGGCAACGACGCAATAGAAATCGGGAGCCGAGAAGCATGCGCTGATAATGCCGACAGCGACCTCGGGGATTGGCACGTCGCTGGGGAAGTTGTGGGCGGCGTTGATGGCAGAGAAGGCGCGATAGCAAATGTCAGCGCAGACAGCAATGTCCTCGGAAGTGGCACGGCGAACGACCACGTCGGGTTGGGAAGTCGCGGGCATCGTGATGTCCTCGATTGAAGTGGGACGAAGTATAACAGGGTGATTGTGGTGCGGGTGAACCGATTGCGATCCGATAGGAGAGGGGACGACTACTCAACCGAGGATTTCGATGACACGAACGGTCGTCTGCTCCTCGGCCGGATAAGCGAGCGGCTTGCCGTGCAGAAGGTAATCGACGAAGGGTTCTTCCTGCTCTGCTGGATTGGCATTTTCTCGCGAGGGGGCCATACCGATCGCCTGATCTTTTCCTGCCTTCTTGGCGCGATAGAGACCTCGATCGGCATACTTCAACACGCCTTCGTAGCCAACGGCGCCTGCGTCTTCCTCGATCCAAGGAAACGCCGCCCAGCCGATAGAGCAGGTCTGGTGCACTTCTTCGTCTCCGCCGACGGCAAAGGGCTTTACTCGGAACGCATCCAGCACGCGCTCGGCGAGGATGGCGGCCTGGCCGCGATCGGTGAAGCGCGATACAACCAGAAACTCCTCGCCTCCCCAGCGCACCAGCAGATCGGAGTTGCGGATTGCGGCGCTGATGCGCCGCGAAGCCTCGATGAGCACGCGATCGCCCGCATCATGGCCATGCTGATCGTTCACTTTTTTGAAGTTGTCGAGATCGATGACGTAGAAGATGAGATCGCGTTCAGCGACGTTGTCCCCTTCAGCATAAGTGCGCAGACACTGGGCAACATCGCCCTGGATGGAACTCATGAGGAAGCGCCTGTTGCGAATTCCGGTCAACGGGTCCGTGGTGGAGGATTCCTCCAGCACCTGGTTGGCATGCTTCAGTTCCTGGTGCAGCAGCCTCTGCTTCATGAAGACCAGGGCAGCCATGGCAAAAATGGCCACGGCCGTCACGAGCACTCTGAAGTGCATGATCTCGAGCGGAACCCCGTGTTCGAGCACCGCCGCGAGGACGATGACCGGAAGCGACAACACTGCAAGGATTGCGAGGGTACCGATCCACGAACCGTACCCTTCGCGGTCAACTGTGTCCCGGTTGAGATGGAGGCTACGTCCCCGCATCGCGACGATCATGAAGAGAACGAATGACCCCACGTAGGGAGTGTCGTACCAGCTGCCGTTGAAGTAGGTATTCAGTTCAATGGCGCGGTTCTCCACCGAGAAGCAGATGAAGCCCAGCAGCACGGCGGTCAGATAGAAGGCGTAGAAGTGCCTCCATTCTCCCTTGCTCTGCATGAGCAGAACACTCTGCACGGCGAGCACGACGAGAATCTCAATCATGTAGAGGCCGTCGTAGTTTCTGTTGTACAAGTCAACGTTGGGCGAGATGTACTGCCAGCACGTGACAAGAAATACGTAGAAGAAGACCCACCACAACATCAGCAGAAGGAAATCCAGCGTGCCCAGCCGGGCGCTGCGCTTCGATTGCTCCAGGTGCGGACGCAGCAGGAACCCGGCAAGCATCATCACGCCGGGCAGAAACAAAAGGATGTCGCCGGCAAAGAGCAGGGGCAACGGCTTTTGCAGGATCAGGTCGTACAGCATCCACCAGAACTGGTCGAGAAGCAGCATGAACCAGCCGATTGCCTGCATGATCCAGAAGACCCGCAAGCGACCGCGGGTCGGAACGGCGTTCAGGGCAAACGCGGCGACGAGCGCGAGCAGAACAAGTGTCAGCACAAAGTCGGTGATCGCGGTGAGCAGCAGGCCGCGGGAAAGGAAAGCGGAAGCCGCAGCCTGAACCAGTGTCAGTGCAGCCACCGTGCCAATCCAGAATCGCGTGCTCGTGCGCAAGGTGGACTTCCCCTTGCCATTAATTCTAGGTAGTTCGGCGGCGCTGGAACAGGTGCAGAATGTGGTAGTGGAGTGCGACTTTAGGACCAGTCCGGATGCTATTGATTTGGTTGGAATTGCGCGGGAGTAGTTTGCAGCGTGAGTGGTTTGTCACAGCCCACAGTACCGAACCTCCCCGAGACGGGGCCATTTGCGGTGACTGGTAGAATCGAGCCTTAGTCCCTTTGAAAGAGATGACCGTATTGTGGCTTCGACATCGGTAGCAACTTCTCATCAAAAATCAGCGCTGACGTTTCAGGAATTGTTGTTTCGCCTGCAGGGGTTTTGGGCCGAGCGCGGATGCGTGCTGCAGCAGCCGTATGACGTGGAAGTGGGCGCAGGCACGATGGCGCCTGAGACGTTTTTGCGGGTGCTTGGGCCGAAGCCCTATCGCGTGGGCTATGCGCAACCCTCGCGGCGGCCGGCCGACGGGCGCTATGGCGAGAACCCCAACCGGCTGTTCAAGCACACCCAGTTTCAACTGATTCTGAAGCCGCCCCCGGTGAATGTGCAGGAGTTGTATCTCCAATCACTTGAAGCGATTGGAATCGATCTTGCAAAGCATGACATCAAGTTTGAAGAAGACAACTGGGAGTGGCCTGCGGGCGGCGCCTGGGGCGTGGGCTGGCAGGTGATGCTCGATGGCCTCGAGATCACGCAGTTCACCTATTTCCAGCAGTGCGGCGGCATGGATCTCGATCCGATCTGCGCGGAGCTGACGTATGGACTTGAGCGCATTACGCAGTTCCTGCAGGATGTGGATTCGATCTACGACATCGTGTGGGCGCGCGATCCTGAGACCGGCCGCCGAGATGACGTACGGCGAAGTGCGGCTTGCGGAGGAACTGCAGTTTTCGGTTTACAACTTTGAGGAAGCTGAAGTGCCGAAGTTGTGGGAGCACTTCAAGCTGTATGAGGCCGAAGCGCACGATCTGCTGAAACGGGCAAACGCGTTGATGGCGAGCGAGACAGCGACGGCGATGGAGAAGAAGCGATTTCCGCTGCTGCCGACGTACGAGCTGGCGCTGAAGTGCTCGAACCTGTTCAACATTCTGGATGCGCGAGGCGCGATCAGTGTGACGGAGCGAGTGGGAGTGATTGGCAGGATTCGGAATCTGGCGGTAGGTGTTGCCAAGGCGTACGCGGTGCAGCAGGCTGCTGGCTCCTAGCTCTCAGCTCTTCGTGAGTGACGTTGCAGCAAATTCGAAAGATGGGCTAGAGGCTGGAAGCTAGTGGCTGGAAGCTCGTCAAGGAAAGAATCGATTTCATGTCTGACTTTTTATTGGAGATTGGGCTGGAGGAAGTTCCGGCCCGGATGATTGCCGGAGCCGAGGCGGAACTGGGTCGGCGCGTGCACGATCTGCTGACGCGTGAGCGACTGCTCGAAGACGGCGCAAGCGTGAAGACCTACTCAACGCCACGGCGGCTGGCTGTGCTGGTGGAGGGCGTCCGTGCGGCGCAGGCGGATGTCGAGGAAAAGCTGACCGGGCCCTCCTGGACAGTTGCGTTCAAGGATGGCGCTCCGACAAAGGCTGCGGAAGCTTTTGCGAAGAAGGCCGGGGTTGCCGTGGAGGCGCTTGAAAAAGTGACGACGGCGAAGGGCGAGTACGTTGGCGCGACGGTGAAGCGTGCGGGCAAGGCTGCACGGCGAGATGCTCGCGGGCGAGTTGCCGAAGGAAGTGCTCGGAATTTACTGGGCCAAGAATATGTATTGGCGCGCAGGCAAGCCGGAACGGTTTGTGCGGCCGGTGCGCTGGGTTGTGGCGATGCTCGATTCTGCAGTTGTGCCGCTGGAGATTGCGGGGATTGCAGCCGGGAATGCGAGCCGCGGTCATCGGATCTTGCATGGAGACTACGCCAGTGGTGATTGGATCGGCGAAGGGATATGCCGAGGCACTGCGTGGGGCAAGCGTTGTGGTCGATGTGGCCGAACGGCGGCAGGCGATTCGCAAGGCTCTGGACAAGGTCACTCGGACCGTTGCCGGGGCGCGGTGGCGTGAAGATGAGGGCGCTGGTCGAGACCGTGACCCATCTGACGGAGTGGCCGTCGGTGATTCTCGGCAACTTTGAGGCGGAGTACCTGGCGCTGCCTGAAGAAGTGCTGGTGACGGTGATGCGCGACCACCAGAAATATTTCGCCGTTGAAGATGCGAACAGCAAGCTTGCTCCGCATTTTCTCGCGGTATTGAATACGAAGGCCGACGACGAGGGAAATGCCATCATCCGCCATGGCAATGCGCGCGTGTTGCGTGCCCGGTTCAAGGATGCACGCTTCTTCTGGGACTTCGATCAGAAGGTTCCGCTGACGGAGCGCGTCGAGAGCCTGAAGAACGTTACGTTCCAGAAGGAACTGGGCAGCTATCACTGGAAGACGGAAGAGAATCTGGAGTCGGCGAGCTGGTTGTCGGAGGTTGCCGCGAAGGCCGGCGCACATCACGACAACGCTGCGCTGCTGACGGCGGTTCGGCTGGCGAAGACGGACCTCACGACTGAATTGGTGAAAGAGTTTACGGAGTTGCAGGGAATTATCGGCGGGCTTTACGCGCGATCGCAGGGATTGGGCGAACGCGTGGCGCTGGCCATCTACGAGCAGTACACGCCTGCCTCGACGGAAGATGACATTCCCGTTTCTGTCGAAGGGCAACTGCTGGGCCTCGCCGATCGCATCCAGACAATCGCGTCGATGTTCGGCATCGGGCTGCAGCCGACCGGGTCGAAGGATCCGTTTGCGCTGCGCCGGGCGGCGAATGCGATTGTGAAGATTCTGGCGGAGTCGGAATTGCCGCTGAAGTTGAGCGAGGTTGCGCATTCCGCGTTGACCGATGATGTGAACGAGCGTGAAGTGTCGGCGTTTCTCCGCGAGCGGCTGCATTTCTATCTGAAAGACGTGCGCGGGTTTGCCTATGACGTGGTGAATGCCACTCTGGCCGCAGATGCCGATGATGTGCGCGATGCGATGGCTCGTGCACAAGCGTTGACGGCGGCGCGGGCCTCGGCGGACTTCGAAGCGGTGTCTGCAGCATTCAAGCGGATCAACAACATTCTTCGCCAGGCGGCGGAGAAGGGATTTGCCGTGGGATCGCCGGATAGCGTTGCGTTGTCGGCAGAGGCCGCGAAGCTGCACGATGCGGCGAGAACGCTGGCTCCCGAAGTTGCGAAGCTGCGGCAGGAGCGTGCGTATGGCGAAGCGCTGGCCAGGATCGCGATGCTGCGGCCGGTAGTGGATGCCTTCTTCGACAAGGTGATGGTGCTCGATCCGGACGCCGCCGTGCGAGGCGCGCATCTTGGGCTGATTGATGGCGTGCTGCGCGGGTTCTCGGGGATCGCGGACTTCAGCGAGATCGTGACGAGCTAGTTCTTACGGGTGAGTGCCGAATTACTTGACGGAATAGGAAGCGCTGGCTCGGTGGAGGATGTTGTAGTTGCTGTCGAGATCGAACACGGTGATCGTGTGCGATCCGGGTGCAAGACTCATGTACTCATTGATGTCGCCGCCGGCATAGTGCCCGAGTTTTACTCCGTTATCCCAGACCTGGATCTGACTGACCGGCACAGGTTCATTCGCATTCGCCACAACGTGGACGGTGGTCATATCGAAGGTTTCGCCGGGAGCGGGCGATATGACCTGCACTCCATTGACCAATGATTCCACGCTGTAAGTTACAGAAGATTTGCGAATTTCCCGGTACGAAGTATCCAGGTCAAGTACCGTGACGGTGTGCTTACCGGGCTCAAGCTTATAGGTCGCGTCAATCTGAGTTCCGTAGACTCCCAGCTTTTTGCCGTTATCCCAGACCTGTGTTTGACTCACGGTCTGGCTCTCTGAAGCAGTCGCCATCAGATGAACAGCTCCGACGATGGTGGATCCATTGCCGGGTGTTGAGATAACAATGCCGTTGGACGAACTACTGGACGGAGTGTTGGTTCTGAAGAAGTCAGCCATGGGCGCGGCATTCTGCGCGGCCCCGGGACAAGCAGACAAGCCCATGACGACACACACAGTTTTGAGCACGTTTTCGTTGTGATACGTGATGGTGGATTGGTAGCCGGTCTTCACGAGCGGACCGATCACGAGGTTTGCAGTGCGGCCGCCGCATCCGGTAGCAACTTTGGCAGAGCAGCGGTTGTCGGTGGAGAGAGTACCTTCATCCCAGACGATGAACAAGATGCCATCGCCACCGGGTGCGAACTCGGGACGGGCTAGAATTGCCGGGACGTTATCCTGAAGCCATTGATCTGCTGACTGAAGAGTGCCGTTGTGAGCGTCCTCATCTGAGTTCGGAGTGACGTAGGCATAATTGACAGTCCTGCCATCTGCGAAATCCGCCGCCATCTGAGCATAGGGAACACTGTTCAGGTTCTGGCCTTTTCCGGGGCAGACATCGGAAAAGTCGATCAGAGGATTGTGGCGACGATAGTAAGAATTATTTGTGCCGCCAACCAGTCCCTGAAATCCAGCATAGGGCATGTTTTCCTGATATGACCGCCACTTATAGCCCTTTTTCAGGAGTTCGCGGACGACGTTGTCCTCGGCGTGCGCACAGGAAGTTGTGTCGTTATTCAGCTCGACCGGAGCTCCCGCGACAAACCACATCAACGCCGGAAGTGAGCTATGGCGATTGGAATAGAACTGTGTAGCAAGGCCGTATTGGCGAATCAGCTCATTGTAGTAAGGCATTTCCGGGTTGCCGACAACGGTCTCAAAGCTGTGATTTTCTTCGGTGATGATCCACACGTGTGAGGATCGAGGCACGTTCTGCGCATGGATGAAACCGGTAAAGACGAAGATGCAAAATACACAGACACAGAGAGCTTTCGACCGCATATGACAAGGGCCCCAATCAATTTCGGTTATGAGTCAGGCTTAGATATACAGCGAAAGTTGTAGAGACAAGTGACAGTTCGATGAATGAGTGGTGACGAAAATACCGCAGAGGACGCCGCATTTGGAGGGGTGCGTGCACTACTGGTGTTGAGGCAATAACGAAACTTCACTTGTTTGCTATGGCATAGCCAATGCAGCCTGCTTGCCGAGGCGTACTGCGCTCTTAAACGCATTGCGGAATGCGCGTGCTTTCAAGTGGAATTGCGGCAGTATGCGAGCCGGGGAATAGCGGACGCCGTTGGCTGCGGATTCCTGTGAGGATGCAGCCGATCTCTAACGCGTAGAGCTTCGATCAGAAGTCCCGGCATAGTTCTCATTACTATCCATGCCTTGCCGTGCGGCGCCCGTGGAAGACGCGGCGGTGATCATCTTCCGCTCTTTAGCGCGCCCGTCGGTAGCTATCTGCGCCGTGCGCCCACCACTACCAGACCTACGCCTGCGATCAGGGAGAGGGTGCTGAGAATCGGTGAAATCGGCAGAGTCTTCGTCTCTTTGTGAGAGACCTGCAGAGGGCCCAGGTCAACATCTTTCTTTTCGTGGGTGAAACTGAAACCACCCAGGGCGAAGCCCACTATCCCAACGACAATCAGCAAAATGCCAACAACTGTGGCAGCTTTCATAATTCCTCCATTGAATCGATACTGGCGCTCTCGTAAGGCTTAGTGATCGCCATCGTGGAATCCGCATCAACCCGCGCACCTTTGAAGCTTACGCGCAATAAGAGGCCTCAGATAGCACTTGCCTATCTTGACGGCTAGAATGTGCTGACTCGTGTAGTTACTTCGGCGGCGGAATGCGGACCGTGTTTGCGCGGCAGGAGCGGATGGAACCGCAGGCGATGGGGTGGAGCGCTTTGTCGAGGCAGACTTCGACGGCGGTGAGAAAGTTGTGGCCGCAGCTTACGGCGACGCTGCCGGATGAAAGCCCTGGATTGGCCCGGGTGAACAGTGAGACGATTTCGTCCGGCGGCATCGATGTCTGCGATGTGAGTCCCGCAAGCGCGGGTGGAATGGTGATGGAACGGTAGGCGGTACGCGCATTGTTAAAGAAATCGTCAGCGCTGAGGCCGGAGCAGGTGCCGTGGGTGCTCCACTCGTGTTCGAGCAGACCCGCGTCCGGATAGATGTCTTTGAAGGCCGATGGGTCGCTCGGTCCGGCCGCGGTGGAGCACTTCTCGGGGTAGCTTCCATCGTTGTTTTGCGGCCAAAGGCCGTGCAGAACAAACGTTGCGTGTGATGCGCATTCTGGCGCGCTCGCATGCGAGTAGCAGAACTCGGGCGACCAGGAGAGGTTCAGCAGGTAGAAATCGAAGCCGCTGCCCGTGGCAACTCGAGGGTGTGTCCGATCAGAAGCGGCAGAAAGGTTCGGCGAGGCGGGCTCCGCATTCGGAGCGGACTTGCAGGCGCTAAGCAGGATAAGAAGCGCGAGGGTGCCGACGAGGGACGCGTGCTTCATCGAGCGCAGGATAGCAGATGAGGTTGAAGCCGGTCGCGGTGGAATCGCGCGACCGGCCTTTTCTGTTTAGCGAAGGACAGCGTGCGGCGACTGCACGGCAGAGAGTTCGTTGAAAACCTGATCCGGCAGCTTTAATCCTGCGGCTGCAATGTTCTCTTCGACGTGAGCAACCGACGACGTGCCGGGAATCGGCAACGTCACTTTGGAACGGCGAAGCAGCCATGCCAGTGCGACCTGCAACGGCGATGCCTGAAGTGCTTTGGCGGCCTTGTTCGACGAGGTCGTTCGCCTGTCGATTTTGGCCCAGCGGAGCCCACGGAATAAATGCGATGCCGTTCTTTTCGCAGTGGTCGAGAAGGAAGTCCCACTCGCGGTCGGCGAAGCTGTAGCGGTTCTGCACGGAGACGATGGGAACAATCTTGCGGGCGCGCTCGAGGTGTTCAAGGGTCACGTTGGAGAGAGCGACGTGCTGAATCTTTCCGGCTTCGCGCAGGCTGTGCCAGCGTCTCCATCGACGCATCGAACGAAACGGCCGGATCGGGGATGTGGAGTTGGTAGACGGCGATCCGGTCGAGTCTGAGACGCTTGAGGCTGCCTTCGACGGCCTGTTGAAGATGCTTCGGGCTGGCGTTGTGGATCCACTGGCCGGGCCCGACACGCTCCCAGCCGCCCTTGGTGGCGATGACCAGTCCGGTCGGATAGGGTGCGAGGGCTTCGGCGATCAACTCTTCGGAAACATTGGGGCCGTAGGAGTCAGCGGTGTCGATGAAGTTGACTCCAAGTTCAACGGCACGGCGCAGCGTCGCGATCGCGGCTGCATGGTCGGCGGGCGGTCCCCAGATGCCCTTGCCGGTGATGCGCATGGCGCCATAGCCGAGGCGGTTAACGGTGAGATCGCCGAGCGCGACGGTTCCGGCGGCAGCAGCAGAGATGGCTTGAGAAGCTGTAGACATCAATGAAAACTCCTTCACTCTTATAGGATGTGGCTTGATGTGCGCAGGTCGCAAGAGGGTACGGTCAGATTTGGGATGGATCGACTGGGGATGCCGCGCGTCTACAATCAATAGAGATGGCGGACACGCTTTATTTGAGTTTTTGGTACCCGAATCTGCGCCTGGCGGGGCTGGCAGAGAAGCTGACAGCTGTTCTCGGAGCTTTTGCCACGCACGGCGGCGAGGCTCGCGTCTATTCCGCGACCGTGTGGCCGGTGAACTGGAGCGAATCGCCGGTGTTTCAGAAGGTCTTCGGACACGGTGAACGCGGGCTTGAGCCGCGGCTGGCCGTGGAAGATGCCCTGGAACTGCTTCATGAAGACTATGCCTACGAGTTTCAGATCGGCTGGACCTTGTGGGAGGCGGAGATTCCACAAGGAACTGCCGCAACTCCGCTTCAACAAGCGCAGGGCGGGCTTCCGGCTTCCGCTCAGGATGACAGTGCGCCGACAGAGATCCGCTGGGCGCGGGAGTCGCGACTGGTGAGCGTAACCGGTTATGGTCCGCTCTTTGACGAAGGCGCATACGAGCAAGATGGGCACATCCGCATCAACTTCGGCAGCGATGCGGCGTTTCTCGACGAAGAAATAGAACTCGATAGCACCGCAGCGCGCCACGTCGAAGAGAACGTGCGCCAGCTGGTGGAGCTGACAACGGCGACGGAGAAAGACTCAGGCGCGACGGCACGCCTGCTATGGAGCGAGTTGGGCGAAAGCCTGGCGCAACGGCTGGCAGCCCGGCTGGGATTGGCGAACTGAGGGAACGGTGCGCTTCACGATCGAGCGACTGCGTACGTTGGTGCTGATGGCCGGGGTGCTGCTGGTGATCGCACTGGGCGTGTTTCTGGGAACGGCCCGGTTTCGAAACCGTTTCATCCGCAAGGACCTTCCGCAAAAACTCGGACTGAACATTCAGGAAGAAGCAAACGGCTTTGTCTACACGCACGAGGTGCGAGGGCATGTGCTCTACAAGATTCGCGCTTCAAAGCAGATTCAGTTGAAACGGGACAACCAGGTATTTCTGCAACTGCACGATGTGAATATCGAGCTCTACGCCGAAGACGGAAGCCGGGTGGACCGCATTGCGGGCAATGAATTCGAGTATGACCCGAAAAGTGGAATTGCAAAGGCAGTGGGTCCGGTGGAGATCACGCTGATGAAGCCGACCGTGGCTCCCGCCATTGCACCCAAGGCCACCGCTAACCAGGCTCTGACCCCGAAGCAGAAGAACAGTTCGCTGGCCTCTGCGGCACACAACGCTGCCAGCGGTGAGATTCAGGTAAAGACCAGCGGGCTCATCTTCGATCGCAATACCGGGCAGGCTTCGACCGTGGAGAAGGTGGAATTTGCGCTGACCGAAGGCGGTGGCAGCGCCATGGGCGCGAAGTACGATTCCCACGACGGGCTGCTGGTGCTCGATCATGCCGTGCAGTTGAAGGTTCAGCGCGGCACCGATCCCGTGAGTCTGTCGGCGCAGCATGCGGTCTTTGAACGAGACGACCAGGTGTGCGATCTCGTGGCCGCGCTTGTGAGCTATCGCAAAGAGGTTTCCAGCGCGGCGGAGGCCAAAGTCTATTTCAGAGACGATGGTTCGGCCGAGCATCTCCTCGCCAGCAAAGGATTCCAGCTAGTGACGTCGACGGGCGGGCGGCTGGGTGCGCCAACGGGAACGCTCGATTTTGATGAACACAACCAGCCGATGCGCGGGCACCTGCAGGGCGGAGTCACGATCGATTCCAACGACAAGGGCCGCAAGATTCACGGAACGTCGCCGACGATGGATCTGGCTTTCGCGTCGCAGGGAGTGCTGCGCAGCGTGCATCTCGAGCGCGGGGTTCAGATCGAAAGCGATGACGATGCGCAGTCTGCACACGGACCGCTGCACACGCACCGGGTGTGGATGTCGCCGGTGGCGGATATCGCATTCAGAAATGCGGGCAAGGGCAAGGTTGAACCGGCAACGATCCACGGAATCGGCGGCGTCTCAGTGGCTGCGACGAGCCAGCGCGGAAACGGGCCGGCGACTCCCGAAAAGCTGACGGCAGATGACGTTACAGGAGAGTTCGGCGCCAATGGAGTGCTGACCAAACTGATCGGTCGCGGCCACACGCAAATCGCGGAGACGACGACGAGCGGAGCGCAGGAGACGATGAGCGGCGATGCTCTCGAAGCTCACCTGGCCGCTGCAGGGAAGGCAAAAGAGAGCGGCCGCAGCGCGACCGGTGAGGAGATGCAAATTGAGACGGCCACCGTGGAAGGAAATGTGGTGCTGACCGAGCAGCCCCCGGCGAAAGCAGGCGTTGCACAGGCAGTTTTGCGCGCGACCGCGGGACACGCGGATTATGAAAATGCCGGCCAATGGCTGCACCTGACCGAAAGCCCGCACGTAACGGATGGGGGCCTCGACTTGACGTCGGCAAAGCTGAACGTCTCGAAGGAATCCGGCGATGCGGTCGCCCTGGGCAATGTGAAGGCCACATGGGCGGGTGAAGCTCCCGGGGCCAAAAGGGACAAAGGCGGTGCGGGAAGCGTGAATGCAAACTTCGGCGCGCAAGGTCCGACGCATATCGTGGCAGAGAGCGCGGAGTTGAAGCATTCTACCGGCGCTGCAACCTTCAAGGGCAAGGTCCGCCTGTGGCAGCAGGGCAATTCCGTGACTGCCCCGGTGATCGTGCTCGATCGGACAAAACAGACCCTCGCAGCGCAGACGACCACCGCGAAGACCCCGGTCCAGGTCGTCATGGTCAGCGCAACAACCGCCGTTGCGGGCGCCGAGGCATCGCAAAAGCAAAAAGAGCCATCGGTGATCAGCGTGAGCGGCGGCGATCTCAAATACTCGAGCGCGGAGCGCAAGGCCGTAATGCGAGCCGGCATTGTGGGAAGAGTCGTGACGAGCAGCGCCGACACAACCACCAAGTCGAAGGAACTTGAACTGACGTTGCTGCCGCCCGGCAATCACGCGGGCAAGGATGGCGCGGCGGCGCAGGTGGACCGCATGACCTCGACCGGTCACGTGGAAATTTCATCCGGAGGCCGTAGTGGAACTGGCGAACAGCTCGTCTATACAGGCGATACCGGCAACTATGTACTGACGGGGACCGCCGCCGCGCCGCCGAAATTGACGGATCCAACGCGTGGAACGGTGACCGGGCAGGCTTTGATTTTCAATAGTCGCGATGATAGCGTCAGTATCGAAGGCGACGGACACAAGACGACGACGGTAACAACGGCGCCAAAGTAGTTGGAGCGTTTTTGACAACGCTCGAGAGCTAGATGGAAACACTGATCGCTGAGGGAATCGGAAAGAGCTACAAGGGCCGCCAGGTAGTGCGCGGAGTGAACTTGAGGATCTCGCGCGGCGAAGTTGTAGGGTTGCTGGGCCCAAACGGCGCCGGCAAGACGACGAGCTTCTACATGATCGTCGGACTGGTGGCCCCTGAAACGGGTCGCATCATGGTGGACGACAAGGATATTACCCGGTTGCCGATGTACTTGCGGGCCCGCAACTACGGCATCAGCTACCTGCCCCAGGAGCCCTCGGTTTTCCGCAAGCTTACCGTTGAGGAGAACATCCTCGCGGTGCTCGAGGCGCAGGCGCTCGACACCCGGGAACGGAAATCGCGGACCGAGCGGCTGATTGCCCAGTTGAACCTCGGACATATTCGCGGGACGCGCGGATACGCCCTGTCCGGCGGAGAGAGGCGGCGGGTTGAGATCGCCCGGTCGCTGTGCATTCAACCAAATTTCATTCTGCTCGACGAGCCCTTCAGCGGCATCGACCCCATTGCGGTGCTGGAATTGCAGAAGATCATCTTCGACCTCAAGGCGGCCGGGATCGGCATCCTGATTACCGACCACAACGTGCGGGAGACGTTGAGCGTAACCGACCGCGCCTATATCATTGCCGAAGGGCGGATCTTCCGCGCCGGTACGCCGCACGAGCTGGGTAACGACGTCGAGGTTCGCCGCATCTACCTGGGTGAAGGATTCTCGTTGAATTAACAGGATTTTTACTCAACTTCTGGCAGCGGATGCAGCCCAATCGCGAACGACCGCTCCCAGGAAACGCGGTCCAGATTCGCAGATTTCGAACGGCTGACCGGCCAGGCCGAGGCTTGACTCCGGGACGCGAATCCGGGGCTGGAATGAGGGGATGGGCGTGCATCGCGCCTGCTACCCGATTACACTTACAGGAAGTCCTATTGGGAATCGAGTCCCTTGTATGGCGCTGTTACAACCTAGACTGAACCTGAAGGTGTCGCAACGCCAGGTCCTCACGCCGGGCCTGATGCAGATGGTGAGCGTTCTTGCGCTCA
This sequence comes from uncultured Acidobacteriaceae bacterium, assembly GCA_963770365.1. Taxonomy (GTDB): domain Bacteria; phylum Acidobacteriota; class Terriglobia; order Terriglobales; family Acidobacteriaceae; genus Telmatobacter. The sequence goes on from CAVYPN010000003.1 coordinate 220,361, forward strand.
ACAAGCTCGAGCTGAAGGAAATGATCGATGCCGAGATGGTGGAAAACCCCGTCCTGGAAGAGATCGACGAGACGGTTCCGATGCTGGACGAGGTGGCCAGCAAGCAGGAGCACGATCTGCAGCCGCCGGAGCGATTGGATGTGGGTACGACGGAGCCCGCGGCTGAACCCAAAGACCCATTTAACGAGATCGATTTTGGTTCGTATTTTCAAGACTATCTTGATCCGGGGTACCGCACCCAGCCGGAGTATGAAGACAGCGAGAAGCCGTCGTTCGAGAACTTTCTTTCGCAGCCGACCACCCTGTCGGATCATCTGGCGTGGCAGCTGGGAGCATTGACGCTCGAGCCGGAGCTGGTAATCGCGGCGGACTTTATCATCGGCAACCTGGACGACGACGGATATCTCACCTTCAGCCACGACGACTTGATTGACGCCTTTGCGCAATTTCCTGAAAACGAGGGAAAGACCCGGGAAGCGCTGAGCGAACTGGTCAAGCGGGGCATCGACCTTGTGCAACACCTCGATCCGGCAGGGGTCGCTTCATGTGATTTGCGCGAATGCCTTCTGACCCAGATTGCGGCCCAGCAAGCGGAACTGAGCAAGGTCTACGCGCATCAGGGTGAAAATGGGGAGGAAGATCCTCACCGCGGCTTCAAAGTCGAGGCCGAAGCGAAGCTCGCTGAGCGACGCCGCTCGATGGAAGTGGCCGCGCAGATCGTGCATGACCATCTTCAGCTGCTGCAGAAACGCGATGTGAAGGATCTGGCAAAGTCGCTGCACGTGACGCCGGAAGAAGCCCATGCGGGCGTGGAGTTCATCCGCACCCTGGAACCGCGGCCCGGACGGCTCTACAACCGGGAGCAGACGCGCCTGATTGAGCCCGACGTGGTGTTTACCAAGCGCGGCGGCGAGTGGGTGGTCGCAATGAACGAGGAAGACCTGCCCAGCCTGCGTTTGAGCGCGCGCTACCGGCGCATGCTGGTTGCAGAGGGCACGGAAAAAGAAGTCAAGGAGTACGTCAAAGAACGCTTCCGCTCGGCGATGCAGTTGATGCGCAACATTGCGCAGCGGAAGAGCACGATTCTGCGGACCTGCGAGGTGATTGTCCGGCGCCAGCAGGATTTCCTCGATCAGGGCATCGAAGCGCTGCGGCCGATGATGATCAAGGAAGTGGCCGAGGAGATCGGCGTGCATCCTTCAACGGTGAGCCGGGCCGTGGCCAACAAGTATGCCCATACCCCGCAGGGCGTAATCGAACTGCGTTTCTTCTTCTCGGAAGGCTCGAACGGGCCTGAAGGCGCCGATACTCCTCTGCTGCTGCTGAAGCGCAAGGTGCGGAAGCTGATTGACGACGAAGACCCCCGCCATCCCATGACCGACGACCAGCTCGCCGCCCAGTTGCAGGCCCAAGGCATCCAGCTGACCCGGCGCACGGTGGCAAAATACCGCGAAGACATGAATATCCCCTCCACGCACCAGCGAAGGCAACGCGACGCCTAAGCCTAAATGGCAGTTGCTGTTGCATTAGCCTTCCCAAGGGTCGTATTCTCACAACACTGCGTTCGTTGCGCTCCCCCCGTGCATTTTCTGGTCGTCTTTGTTTGCATTTGTGCAAGAGCGCTCAAAGAGCGTGTTGAGGTCGGCCTGTGCCTGTGTTGAAGACAAGCTTCTCTGAGGGCGATCTCATTGCCGGCAATTACCGGGTGCTTTCGATTGCCGGATCGGGTGGCATGGGGGTCGTGTACCGCGCCCGCGATCAGCGCCTCGACCGCACTGTTGCGTTGAAGTTTCTTCCTCCGGAACTGAACGCCAGCGATCGCGAAAAGGATCGGTTCCTGCGCGAAGCGCGCACGGCGTCGTCGCTCGACCATCCCAATATCGGCGTCATCCATGGAATCGAAGAGACCGCAGACGGCTTCACGTTTATCGTGATGGCGTTCTACGAGGGCTCGTCGCTGGCGCAGCGCATTCAGAAGGGATCGCTCAAGGTCCGCGAAGCCGTAGGGATCGCGCGGCAGATGGCGCAAGGATTGGGTGAGGCCCACGCGCACGGCATTGTCCATCGCGACGTAAAGCCGTCCAACGTGATGCTGACGGCGTCCGGGCTGGTCAAAATTGTGGACTTCGGTTTGGCGCGCGCCATGACCGAGCAGACGGCTTCGCAGACCGGCGTGACGGGAACCGTGCGCTACATGTCTCCCGAGCAGGCGATGGACCGGCCGGTCGATCAGCGCTGCGATATCTGGGCCCTCGGCGTGGTGTTCGGGGAGATGCTGACCGGCAGCACGCCGTTTCACGCCGAAAGCATTACCGCAATGCTGTTCGCGATTCTGAACGAAGCGCCGAAGGGACTGGACGCAGTGCATCCCGCGCTGCAGCCTATTCTGTATCGCGCCCTGGCCAAAGATCCGGAGCGGCGATACGCATCGTGCGCGGAGTTCCTGGCAGATCTGGCTGCCGCGGAAAAGCAGATTCCTGCGGACGAGGCGAGACGCGGATGCGACGCAGAAACTGCCGTCGAGCGCGCGGGGCAGCCGCACCAGCGCGCAGACGAAGCGGCTGATCGAGGAGGCTTCGCGCGGGGCGTGGGGACCGGCGGTAACGAAGAGATCTCCTGTTACAAACTGGCTGCTTGCCGCGCTGGTGTTGTTGCTGGGTGTGGGAATGGCGCTTGCATTCATCGCTCCACTTCGCGAGAAGTTGGTTGCGCTGGTGACCGGCGCGCACACTGAAAAGCACGTCGCTGTTTTGCCATTCGACAATGTCGGCAGCAATCCCGAGAACGCAGCGTTGACCGACGGATTGATGGACTCGCTGGCGGGCCGTCTATCGAACCTGGATGTGGGGAACCAGTCGCTGTGGGTAGTTCCGAACAGCGAAGTGCGACGCCGGAATGTGAACGATCCGGGGGATGCACTGAAAGAACTTGGCGCGAATCTCGTGGTGAAGGGGTCTGTGCAGAGGGATGGAAACGACATCCGGCTGACGGTGAACCTGATTGACACGAAGAATCTGCGCCAGGTGGGTTCGGCGATGGTGGAGGATCCTGCCGGCGATTTGTCGACGCTCGAAGACGAAGCAGTCTCGCGTCTTGCGAAGTTGATGAATATATCGGTAACGGCGGACATGCTGCACAACACGGGGGGATCGCTGAATCCTGCCGCGTATGAGGATTACCTTACGGCGCTCGGTTACACCCAGCGCTTCGACAAGCCGGGCAATCTCGACCTGGCGATTACGTCCTTGCAAAAGGCCATCCAGACCGATCCAGGATTCGCGCTCGGTTATTCGCAATTGGGAGAGGCATACCGGCTCAAGTACGTGGTGGAGCAGAATCCGCATTGGCTTGATGAAGCCCAGGCATATTGCCAGAAGGCATCAGAGTTGGACAATCGGGTGCCGGCAACGTTTGTGACGCTGGCGCGGATTCACGATGCGCTGGGCAAGCATGATCTAGCGCTGCAGGAGTTCCAGCATGCGCTGCAACTGGATCCTAAAGATGCAGCGGCGCTGGGTGGATTGGCGCGCTCGTATGAATCATCGGGTCGAATCGCGGATGCCGAAAAGACATTCCAGGAAGCGGCGGCTCTGAGGCCGGATGAGTGGTCCGGATACAACGAATTGGGAGCGTTCTATGATCGCCAGGGCAAGTACCCGCAGGCGATCGCGGCGTATCAACAGGCGATCCAAATTACACCCGATAATGCCGAGGTGTACTCGAACCTTGGAGGCGTTTATGTGGATCAAGGCGGCGCGAAAGCGATGCCACTGGCTGAACAGGCTTTAAAGAAATCGATTGCGCTCAGTCCGGGGTATCCGGCCTATGCCAATCTCGGAATGCTATTCATACAGGAGCGGCGTTATCTCGAGGGCGCAGAGGCTATCGAGCAGGGTCTGAAGATCAATGGCAATGATTACATGGCATGGAACGACCTGATGCTTGCCTATGAAGGTGCGAAGCAGACTGACAAGGCGGCGGCCGCGAGGCGAAAGGCAGAAGAACTTGCGGAAAAGGTTGTGCAACTGAAGCCGCGGGATGCGGTTGCTCAATCGATGCTGGCAGATCTGTACGCCGCCGACAAGTTGAATGATAAGGCGCAGCTCCGCATCAGGACCTCGCTGGCGCTGGCGCCGGACGATCCAAATGTACTCTCAAATATTGGGGAGGCTTACGAATACTTAGGGGACCGAGAGCAAGCGTTGAAGTACGTTGAGAAATCCATTGCCAAAGGATACGCGCTCGAGGACATTCGCAATGCACCGGGCCTGCAGGGATTGATTGCAGATTCTCGATTCAAGCCGCCAGGCAAATAGCCAAAGCAAAACCAGGACCTGCAATATGTGGGAGCAGGATAGTGCTGTGCAACGACGGAAATCAGGGGGCAAAACCAAATGCCGAGAAGCACGAAAACACTCACGATTCCAAATAGCGGCGGGAATCTCAAGTTGAATAAGAATCAGGATCAACTCCAAATTCACGTAACCCAGCAGTGCCAGTGGTGCTATGACGATGAGAGTGACGTATTTCCTAATTTTCTTCCCTGCGGACAGGTCGAACCTGGCACTTATCCCAGTAACGACGAATACTACATTCCTGAGGGCGACGGCCAGGTCAGTTATGGCTGCCCGCTGACCGGTGAATGCATTCCCGACGGAGACTGGGACACTGGCCACACCATCACCGTATCGGGTTGAGTGAGGAAGCGGCCCCGATTTCCCCGATCGGGGCTGCAGCAATTCTCGGGCTGCTGTTTCCCGAAGCCGATGCCTTGGAGTCGACGCGACCATCAGGGAGTCGGCGACACAGCTCAAGCTTCAACCGGGCAATCCTACCCGGGAATTGCTCTACTTTCCGGTGTATTTGATATCGAGAAGCGTCCAATCATCCTGAGCTTCGCTGGAAGCCTGGTAGCGGGTGAGATGTTCGATCAATGCGTCGAGACTGGGCAGGTACGCAAGGCCTGCAAGGCCCTCAATGCCGATCTGCTGGCCCTTCTTGTCTTCGATCTCCGTGATGCCATCGGTGGTCAGCAGGATGCGGTCGCCGGGTTGCAGGGTAAACTGTGCCGATTCGTAGGTGGCTTCGGCGATGATCCCCACGATCAGGTTTCCGTCCTCAAGGTAGCGGGTTCCCGTCGGAGTGATCAGCAGCGGCGGAATGTGACCGCAGTTCATGTACTCCACGCAGCCGTTGGGGAACAATTTAAGCACGACCATGGTGGCATACTTACCGACCTGCCGCGTGCAGAGGAAGCGATTCACCAGGTCGGCAATCCCAGGCAGCGACTGGCCGGTGAGCAACAGCGCATGAATAATGCCCTGCAGCGTAGCAGCAACTATCGACGCTGGAACGCCCTTTCCTGACACATCGGCAATGACCAGACAGATGCTGTCATCGAGCACGATGGCGTCGTAGAAATCTCCGCCGATTGCATAGCAGGGAAGGCTGCGTGCGCGGAGTTCGGCAAAGTTCAGACGCGGCATCGCGATCGACATCAGCCCTGAATGGATCGACGCGGCGACGGCCAGCTCGTCCGCGGCCTGGCGAGCCTTTTGCTCGGTCTTGGCCAGCAGCGCATTATGCAGCAGCGTGGAGGCCTCGTTGGCAAGCGTGTCGAGCACCCGGTGATCGATCTCGCTCAGGCTGCCGGCTCCCACCTGGCTGTCGAGATAAAGCACGCCCAGCAGGCGATTGGGCTCGGCGGGAGAGATGTGCTTGCGCAGCGGAATGCAATAAATGCTGCGAATGGAGTTGGCCAGTACACTGGCCCACCCCGAGGCGCTGTCGTCGGCCAGGGTGTCGCTGACAAAGAACTTCGAATCGCTTTCAACCGCCTTTTGCATGGCCCGGCGCGAGACCGAGGGATCCTCTTCGACCGTGTTTCCATCCGATCGCAGACCGAGGGCCAGGCGCATCTCTTCGCCTTCGAGCAGGAAAACAAAACCTCGATCTACCCCGGTCAGCTGGAGCGAAAGCTGCAGCAATGCATGAAAGATGTCTGTGATGGCGCCGCCCGCGTTGAGCTGGCGCGCCGCATTCAGCAGAAAGTTGAGCTTTTCAAAGTCGCGGGCCGGTTGAGGAATGCTCTTGTCGGTGGGCGCAAAGACGGAGAGTGCGGAAAGCAGGTCGGTCGCGAGGCTCGAACTGCTGTCTGCGACGGCGGCGGCCTGCATGAACCGAAACGTTGCAGCGTTGAGGGATCCGAATTGAAGGCTGTCGCCGGACTTGAGCCCGGAACGCTCCACCCGCTGGCCATTCAGGAATGTTCCATGCGAGCTACCCTGATCGACCAGCTCAAAAAAGCCATTCTGCCTGGTGATCACCGCGTGACGGCGCGAAACATATGCCTCCTTGAGCACGAGATCCTGGTCCGGTGCCCGGCCGATGCTGGTGCAATCGGATGAGAGCGTAAAAAAGTGCTCGCCATCCATGTCGGCGTATTTCAAGGTTGGCAATGTGGTTACAGGGGCCATCGAGCACATTCTATTCTGCTCACGCTCCAATTCGCGAAGCCATTTTTTGCCTGTAGTCAATTGAGAGCGCGATTCTTCAGCCCACCGCAACGGTAATTGGCTTGAAGCCCGGTTTGGTCCGCTCTTTCCAATTCGGCATCCGCCCGTCGAGCAGACCGGCCGAGGGCTCGCCTGACGGCCACTCGGAATCGTAGAATCACTTGAACGGGCGGATTGCGAGCGTTTTCGCGCTGCGGCGGAATGCTATACAATCCGAGTTCTCTCCGGAAGCCTCACTGGCGCGGAGAGGGAAGAGCGGAGGCTGACCATGGAAGTGGAGTTCACCGCACGGCAAGTTAGCGTTCCCAAGACAGTGCGCATTCAAGCCGAAGAAGGGCTGGAACGGATCGGCAGAATCCTGGGCAAAACCGCGCGTGCCAGCATCACCTTTCGCGCGCAGCGGCATTTGCAGATTGCAGAGCTCACCATCAAGGCACGCGTTCAAACCATCGAGGCGGCCGGCAAAGCCGATACGCTTGAGGCGGCCCTGCGCATTGCCATACAGCATGCCGAAAATCAGGCGCTGCGGTATCGCGATCGCCAGTTTGAGCGCAAGCGCCTTCCCAAGCTGGACAAGGTGCTGAGCGCTCCGCCCGTCACGCATCCGAAGCGCGGCGCACAGCCTGAGGGGCTGGCCGAAAATGGCAAGCTGACGCGCGCAAAAGCCAGAACGACAATCGCCGTGCATTCCTTCCCGGTCAGCACGACCCTGGTTGAGCCGCACATCCTCACCAGTGGCGAGGCCATCTCGGTGAAGCCAATGACGATCGAGGAAGCGGTGAAGGATGCCGAATTCCGCGACCGCGATCTGCTGATCTTTCGCAATCGTGCCGGCGAGCTGTACGTGCTGCATCGCCGCCGGGATGGGCAGATGGAGTTGGTGGAAGTTCCCTGAGCAAGGATGTGTAACCTTCGTGTAACAGGCCGAAAACGACGGATTTGTGTGAGCGTCAAACGGTGTAGGATGAGCGCATGGTTCCTCCTCAGCCGATCTCCGGTACGCGTCGTTCCACGGAACGGGGCGGAGCAGCGAAAACCTCAAAGAAGGAATTGGTTATTCTTACCGGGATTTCCGGTGCGGGCAAGGCCTCTGCGCTCAAAACCTTTGAGGACCTTGGCTACCAGGCGGTGGATAATTTACCGCTGGAGCTCATGCCCGAGTTCGCCGGCCTGGTGCAGAAATCCAAGGACATTGACCGCGCGGCGATCGTCGTGGACGTGCGCGAAGGACAGGCGTTTGATCGGCTGCCCGCGATCATCAAGCGCGTAAAGCGGGTGCTGCCCACGCGTGTCGTCTTTCTCGATGCGCAGGACCCGGTCCTGGTGCGGCGCTATTCCGAGACGCGCAGGCCGCATCCCCTACGGCGCTCTGAGACCGTCTCGCGCTCGATTGTGGAAGAGCGGCAGATGCTCGATTCCATCCGCAACGTCGCCGATACCCTGATTGATACGTCGCGGTTCAATGTGCACGAATTGCGCGCGGAGATCCAGAAGAGATTCGGACGCGGCGATCAGAGCCAGACCATGCTGGTGTCGTGCCTCAGCTTCGGATTCAAGAACGGTGTGCCCCTGGATGCGGACCTGGTGTTCGACGTGCGCTTCCTGCCCAATCCGCACTTTGTGCCGGAATTCCACGACAAGACGGGCCTCGATCCGAAAGTTGCCGCTTATGTGAGTGGCTTTTCGCAGACCGGAGAGTTTCTTAAGAAGGTCACCGACCTGATGCTATTTCTGATGCCGCATTACGTGAAGGAAGGGAAGAGCTACCTGACGGTTGCATTCGGCTGCACGGGCGGGCAGCACCGCAGCGTGATGATGGCCGAGGAGATGACGAAACGTCTGACGAAGGCCGGCTACCACGTCAAGGCTATCCACCGCGACATGCCCGCGCTGAGTCATCGCGCTGCTGCCGGCAGCTGATCCAGCCAACGCGCCAGCTCAGATCGGAATTGCTCCTGCTCATCTGGCGCGTTGGTGAGCCAGACAAGCATTTTGCGCGCCGGAACTTTCTCATAGGCTTCCGGCTTGTCCTGCTCCAGATTTGCTGCGCGCTCGGCCGTCCAATAAAACCACAACGATGGAATCAGGACGTTTCCGGCAGCGACCGAGGTTTGCCAGCGGTCGCTCACCAGCCAATGTGCCGGCACAAGGTGTGCGCGCGCGTCGCTGAAGAACGTCAGGGCGGGGGAAACGAGCGGCTGTTCGAGGACGACGCCGGCAAGATCGGCATGAGCCGCGGCGGTCTCAATGGCGAGATTGGCGCCGAGGTCTCTACCAACGAGGATGATGTCATTGACCGGAATGTGCCGGGTACCAGTCAGATAGCCGATCGCAGAATCGGCATCTTCGCGCCATCGCGTTTCACTGGGGTGCGCAAAGCGGCTTTGCCCATATCCACGATAGTCAAAAGCAAAAATGTTCAACTCGGATGCGTGCAGTCGCGCAAGTGCATCGACCGTGTCGCCAAGGTTGCCGTCGGCCCCATGAAGATAGATTGCGGTGTAGCGTGCCTGTTGCGACGCGGGAATCCACCAACCGCGCAGTTGCGGCTCGCCGGCATTGTTTGTGGCGAAACCGACGGAATCGAACGGCAGATTCATGCTGGCGGGCGTGCGCGTCACTGCGGATGTGGGGTGGTACAGCAACTGCCAGTTTCCCTGCCAGAAGAGGAAACATAACGTGCCCCACGCGCAGAACAACGCGCCCGCGAGGGCCATCGCTCCGGCGCTGAGCAGCCACTTTGCGGAAACGGTGGGCGGTGCGGATGCGCCGCTGGCGTAGGAATGCCGAATGGCAGACCGCGCGGCCGAGGACGTGCGGCCCTTTTGATTTGACCTGGCTTTGCTCTTCTTCACTTGCACACCGGTGGCGCTACAGGTTTATGCTAATTGGGCCATCGCGGTCACGGCGAGGTGCTCAGCAGCAGACGGGAGAGATAACCATGTCGGACTTTGTGCGAATTTGTTCTGAGGGCGAGCTGCCTCCTGCGGGCGCGTTGCAGGAGTTCATGGTCTCCGGCCGACCGCTGTGTGTGGCCAACGTGCAGGGAAAGATATGCGTTCTCGATGGAACCTGTCCGCATGAAGGCGGCCCGCTTGGCGAAGGATCCATCGAGGACGGCAAGGTTGTTTGCCCGTGGCACGCATATGCGTTCGATCCCTGCACCGGCGAGAACGCGGAAGACCCTGAAGTCCGTGCCTTGGCGATTGAGTCGAAAATCGAAGAACGGCGAATTGCGCGGAAAGCTCTGAGGCCGGGCGCCAGAGAACGCGTCTCAATATCGAGCCAGCCCGTTGCAATGAAATCCTGGACCGTAATGATGTTGCCGCGAATCAGGAACCGGCCCAGAGCAACGCCAGCACAACATAACCGCAAAAAAAGAAGCGCAATGGAGAATGCGCGGAGCGGGCGAGGCATCGTTCTCCGATGATGCCGCGCCCTGCAGCGCCTAAGTCTTTTTCGCCGGAACCTTCTTGCCTTCTTTCCGCGCCTCAGAAAGGCCGATGGCAATGGCCTGCTTGGGATTGGTGACCTTCTTGCCGCTGCGGCCAGACTTCAGCTTGCCCTGCTTCATCGCGTGCATCTCTCTTTTGACATCCTTGCCGGCCGAAGGAGAGTATTTGCGCCCCGATGATTTCTTTGAGCTGGATTTCTTTTTGGCTGCCTTCTTCGTTGCCATGACTATCCTCCTCGGAGGTCAGATGTCACTGGTCTTGGGGCAAGTTGTATGTGGCGGATTTAGAGAACCGGATGAGGATGCATTGAACCGTGAAAGCGCAACGGCAGATCCTTCGCCGCGTTACCCCATGAACGCTCATGCGTTCACGGGGCTCAGACTGCCTCGCTCATGACAAGTTACGAGTGTCGACGCGGATAGTTTTAGTACTTCACAATTGCGGTGAAGGAGTCAGGCTTGAGGCTGGCGCCGCCGACCAATGCGCCGTCGATCTCTTCCTCGCAGCAGAGGGCGTTGGCGTTTTCTGACTTCACGCTGCCGCCGTAGAGGATGCGCATCTTCGCAGCGACATCGGCGCCCAGCAGCCTGGCAACTTCAGCGCGAATGATTTTGTGCGCTTCGACGGCCATCGCGGGTGTAGCAGTTTTGCCGGTGCCGATAGCCCACACGGGCTCGTAGGCAATGACGATGGGCGCGGCGGCCTCGGGTGTGATGCCCGCGAACGCGCCAGTAATCTGGGTCTTGAGCACCTGTTCGGTTTTGCCTGCCTCGCGCTCGGCCAGCACTTCTCCGACGCAAACGATGGGAACGATGCCGTGCTTGAGCGCAGTGTGCAGCTTCTTGTTGACGATTTCGTCGGTCTCGGCGAAATACTGGCGGCGCTCGGAGTGGCCGATCAGCGTATGCGTCCCACCGACGGCGATGAGCTGGCCGACGGAGGTTTCCCCGGTGTAGGCGCCTTCTTCAGCGAAGTGGATGTTCTGGCAGCCGACAGCAACATTCGAGCCCTTGGCGGCCTCAATCACCGTGGGCAGCAGAACAGGCGAAGGGAAAAGAGCGATCTCGTCGCGCGTGTGCCCGGCGACGAGCGGCAAAAATGCATCAACAAACGCCTTGGCTTCAGCGGGAGTTTTGTACATCTTCCAATTGGCGGCAATCAGTTTCTTGCGAGACATTGGGTAGGTTTCCTCAATTCAATTTTAGGATACGGAATTGTCGCAGCCGGGTGACGGCACGCACAGCACGCGTAGATTACGCCGGTTCCCAGCAGAAACCCCGCCGTTACGGTCGCGGTTCCGATTGCCGGATCGTAGACAAGTCGCCCGGCATTTCGCCGTTCAGAAAGGCTTCGCGATGGTCCGGGTCGCCGAGATCCATCTTGAAGTGGTGCCAGGTGCCGTCCTGCAGGATGCCCATGTTCCATGGGCCTGAGACCGATTCGGAAAATTGCCATACGATGTGGAAGCCTTCTTCGTTGGTAAAGCCTTCGTTGTCGGCCTGCAGGATCGAGTCTCCGCGTTCCCAGAGGTGCGAGCGCAAGGCGTGAAGGGCGTTGCCACCTTCTTCGGTTTCCGCACCTTGCAGATGCTGGAACTCGTAGATGTTTTTTACGTCGGCCAGAAATTCATGGAGCCACTGGACGCCGGTTTCCGGCTTGCAGTCCCGAGTTTCGTCGATGAATTCGACGACGTCGTGTTCATCAAAAGCCGGGATGCGTTCGAGAAGAGCAACCTCGACTTCGTCGTTGCCCGAGAGCAGGAGCGATTCCCACTCCTCCTCAGTGCCTTCTTCGATAGTGAGCTTGTAGTCGGGATGGCCGGACTGAATGAATTCGGCGAGTTCATCAAAGGCGGGAAACTCTTCGTCTTTGGAAAGGACTCGCGTGTAGTAGGACATTCGTCCTTCTCCTCAAAGCGGTGCAACGTAATGCCGGCGAGATCGGAAGTCTTACTCGTGGCCGCTTGTCACTACGCGACTCCAGCGGGGGCGGTTGCGATAGATGCTCATGGGTGAGGAGTTGAACCCGAGCCGGAGCAGGTTATGGAGGAAGCGCTGGCCCCAATAGCCCGCCGCTACCGCGCCAAGCGAACAAACCAGCCAGATGCCCCAGCCAGTGATTTCGGCCGTAGCACTGGCGCAGTTGCCCCAAATCGCGTCGGGTCCGCAGACCATTTGCGTGTTTGGGATGAGACCGCAGATGTAATAAAGCGACACCGCGGCGGGCGGCGTGATGAGGATCGCCAGGGCGTAGCGCCGGAGCGAAGGGATAGCGAGGGAGAGCAACGCGGCGAGGAAAGAGACGACAAGGGCCGAGAATGCGATCAGCGCTTCTGTGAGGATTTCCATGCTACCGCTCCTGAGCGGAGCATAGCAGAATTGGCAGCCGGCGTGGACAACAGATGCTAGCCCGGGGAATTCAAGATCGGCTATACTTCGCCCCACAGCAGGCGTCCGCCGAAGGCAGTTGCGTGCAGGCGCATCTTTTCATGCGGGCACTCGGCCAATCTTCACAGTCTCTGTCACGTTCGGCACTTTTCCATGCACCGCCCCGGAGGTCAAAGTCATGCAAGTCCGTCTCGCGAAGGAGCACTATTTCATCGACATCGGAAGACTGCGATCGGAAATCAAAACCGTGCGCGGGACGAAGCCTTCGGGCACGCTGAAGATCGATGTTTCCAATGACACAGATTCCGTTGAGCTGACGATGAACGTGAAAGATCTCTATATCGTTGCCTTCAAGGGTAAAGACAAGGAGTACCAGATCGATGAGTTGTGTGGCGAGAACTATAACAATCTCGGCATGCCGGCAAAGATCAACATCTTCGATTTGAAACGGATCCCGAGCCTTGGGGGATTTTCAAAGGGCGAAACGCTCGACAAGGAAGCAATCACCCTGGCGGCCGTTGTGGTTTCTGAAGCCAGCCGGTTCATGGGGGTGAGCATGCACATTCAGGGACTGCTGTCTGGAGCTTTCAGCGAGGTTCCGCTCGCCGCGCTGAACAAGAAATATTTCACGATGTGGTCAGCGCACTCCAGCTTTGTAAAGAGCGGGAAATTTGTCCCGGGCGAGCAAATCCAGGTGGAAGTGCTTCTTTAACGATTTGCGGAAGCACGTATAAATGAGACGGCCGGCGCAGGATGTGCGTCGGCCGCCTTTTGCAGAGGGATCGTTTTCTATTTGTTGGTCAGGGCTTCGACTCCCGGCAGCTTTTTGCCTTCGAGGAACTCGAGGCTGGCGCCGCCGCCGGTGGAGATGTGGGTGACCTGGTCGGCATAGCCGGCCTTGTTGATGGCCGAGACAGAATCGCCGCCGCCGATGATGGAGATCGCAGCCTTGTTCATCGCCACTGCCTTGGCAATGGCGTTGGTGCCCACCGCAAAGCGCGGAAACTCGAAGACGCCGGCCGGGCCGTTCCACACAATAGTGCGGGCGGTCGAGACGATTTTTTCAATAGCAGCGATAGACTTGGGTCCGATATCGAGGCCCTGCCAGTCGGCGGGAAAGTCTTTCGACGTGTCCCACGGTTGCGTCTTTGCGTCGGGCGAGAAGCTGTCGGCGAGGATGTTATCCACCGGTAGCAGGAGATTGACGCCCTTGGCCTTCGCTTTTTCGAGCGCGGCCTTCGCCATGTCGATCTTGTCTTCTTCGACGAGCGACTTGCCGGTGGCCACGCCGAGCGCGCGCTGGAAGGTGTATGCCATGCCACCGACAATGACCAGCGTGTCGACCTTGTCCAGAAGATTGTCGATAACGTCGATCTTACCGGAGATCTTCGATCCGCCAATGATGGCGACGAAGGGCTTCTCCGGCGACTCAAGTGCCTTGCCGAGATAGGTGATTTCCTTCTCCATCAGCAGGCCGGCAACGGCAGGCTTCAGGAAGTGCGTAATCCCTTCGGTCGAAGCGTGGGCGCGGTGCGCAGAGCCGAATGCATCGTTGACGTAGATTTCAGCAAGCGAGGCCAGCGCCTTCGAAAAGGCCGGATCGTTGGCTTCCTCTTCGGCGTGGAAGCGAAGGTTTTCAAGCAGCAGCACCTGGCCGGATTCAAGCTTGTGCGCCATCTCGCTGGCGACTTCGCCGACACAGTCCGGAGAGAAGCCCACATTTTCCGCGGGGCACACGTCCTTATCAATCAGCTGACGCAGGCGGTCGACGACGGGGCGCAGCGAATATTTCGGATTTGGTTTGCCCTTGGGACGGCCAAGATGCGACGCGAGGATGACTTTGGCATTATGCCGCAGGGCGTATTCGATGGTGGGCAGCGTGGCGACGATGCGAGTGTCGTCGGTGATTTCCTTGCCGTCTTCGGTGAGCGGCACATTAAAGTCGACGCGGATGAAGACGCGCTTGTTCTTGAGTTCGATGTCGCGAATGGAGAGCTTGGACATGATGAGTTCCTCAGTTCACAGTTCGTAGTTCTAAGTTCACAGTTCTTGACAGCGGTGGCGTCCGCTAGGGCGTTCCGGGAATCACGGCGTCGAATTCGATTTCGATGCGCCAATTTGGGTTTAGCAGGGCGGCGACTACGAGCATGGTGGCGGCGGGGCGGATGTTGCCGAAGAACTCGCCGTGGACACGGCCGACGGATTCCCAGTCTTCCACATGGGTGAGATACATGCGGGTGCGGACAACGTCGTTAAAGGATGCGCCGGCTTCAGTGAGGGCTTTTTCGGCGATCGCGAAGATGCGCCGCGTCTGCCCAGCGACGTCTTCGTTGTCAGCGCCCACGGGACCGGTTCCGGAGAGATGGACGGCGTTGCCGACGCGCACGGCACGGGAGAAACCGATGATGGGCTCGAAGGGAGAAGTGCCTGGAATATTTTTGCGCATGATTGGTTCGGATTTATTCCTTCGACTTGATCTTCCTTACTTTCTTCCAACGTCGATAACTGGGGAGGCACCGCCGCCGATAAAGAACGTGCAAGTAGTCCCATGCGCGCACACATCGCGCTGCATTTTGATTCTCTCCAGTTGCAGGAACTGGTCCGGGGAAAGTTGCATGGCCTGGCGGTATGCGTTATCGGCTGCGGCCCTGCTCTGTTCAGCCGCCTTGCGCTGGTCCTCGGCGAGTTTCGTCTGTTGTTCGGTAATTGCCCGTTGTTCCTGAGCGGCTGTTTCGATTCTTTGATTCTTGATGGCGTCCGGAGGGTTTACCCGTCCGACGTTGATTGCCGAAAAGAGAATCGGCACCCCGGTTTGCTGGACAATCTTAATCGCCGCTGTTGAGACTTCCGTTCCAACGGCGTCTGCCGCAGTTTGTGAGATCGCCATCTCCTGCATATCCCTTTTTTTCACAGCATCCCGAACCGCCGTCCGTAATGGCTGGTCCACCGTGCGCTGCCAGAATCCCCAGTTTCCCTTTTCGTCGGTATCGGCTCCGTATTTGCTCACCAGTTTCACTGGATCGGTAATCGTAAACGTAGCTACAACGTGGAAGTTGACCGGGACACCACTGCTGGTCATCATGTCATCAAATTCCATATCCACGCGCTGAGGGAGCATGTTGACATCGACCGCAGTGCTAGTCAGGGCCCCGAACTCTCTCCCTGGCTGAACAGGGGTTGGGTCCACACCACCATGGCCGAAGAGAATAGGCTTTTCGACCCATACTGCTTCGTGGCCCGCATCAGGTGCGGCCACACTGCATCCCGCCATCCCGAAAACGAGAGCAGTAAACACCAAAGCAAGAATCGTTCTCATCGTTCCTGTTTCCCCGGCGCCGCAGCGTTCTCACCGCCGGTTGTGGTTCCGTGTACGAGAGCTAAAGTGATCGTTCCCATTCTTTAGGGGTAGGATCAGGGACAAGGGATCAAAAACCGATCCCTAGTCCCTAATCCCTGTTCCCTGCGCTTACAGCCCCTTCTTGGCCAGGAAGCCGACGAGGTCGACTACGCGGTTGGAGTAGCCCCACTCGTTGTCGTACCAGCTCAGCACCTTGACGCTGTTGCCAATGACCTTGGTCAGCGGTGCGTCGACGATGGATGAGAGCGGGTTGCCTTTGAAATCGGAGCTGACCAGCAGGTTCTCGTCGTAGCCGAGAATGCCCTTCAGTTCGCCTTCGCTGGCCGCCTTCAAAGCGGCGTTCACTTGCTTGACGTCGGTCTTCTTCTCGCTGATGAAGGTGAGGTCGACGATGGAGACGTTGGGCGTTGGAACGCGCAATGAGAAGCCGTCAAGCTTGCCATCAGTCTCAGGAATGACCAGCTTAAGAGCCTTGGCTGCGCCCGTGGAACTGGGAATCATATTGATGGCGGCAGCGCGGGCACGGCGCAGGTCCTTGTGCGGGAAATCGAGAATGACCTGGTCGTTGGTATAGCTGTGGATGGTGGTCATGATGCCGCTGACGATGCCGCAATGAGCCAGCAAAACCTTGACAACCGGGGCGAGACAGTTAGTGGTGCAGCTCGCGTTTGAGATCACGTTGTGCTTCGATGCGTCGTACTTGTCATCGTTCACGCCCAGAACCAGGGTGACGTCTTCGTTGGTGGCAGGAGCGGAGATGATGACTTTCTTTACGGTCGTTCCGAGATGCGCCTTGGCCTTGGTGGCGTCAGTAAAGTGACCAGTGGACTCAATGACGATCTGCGCGCCAACTTCAGCCCAGGGCAGCTTGGCGGGATCGCGCTCGGCCCAGACCTTGATCTTTTTGCCGTCAACGGAGATGAAGTCGTCGCCAGCGGAAATATCATTCTTAAGATTGCCAAGAATCGAGTCGTACTTGAGCAGATGGGCAAGGGTTGCCGGGCTGGTCAAGTCGTTAACGGCTACAAAATCGATCTCGGGATTGCCGAGGGCGGCGCGCAAAACGTTGCGGCCAATTCGGCCAAAGCCGTTGATGCCAACCTTCACTGCCATGCGTATTCTCCTTCGTTATGGGTAGATCTTCTTAAAGTTTTGAGTGATGTCATGCGGCGGGTCTAAAACGCGCACCAGGCAATACCACCAAACTCATCAGGCTAACACTGTTGTCAATCAGAACCAAATGAACGCTTCGAGAATTGCGACCGCGTACCAAAATGCGCTCAACGCTAGTTTGTGGGTTCGGATACGGGACTGTATGTGACGGACGCCACTCGCGAACGAACCGGCTCGTGCCCCTGCCGGGAAGTGCGCACCCGGATGTTGTGTTCCAAGTGACCTCGCGCATGATACGTGTTTTGCTGTATTTGCAGAGGCTCCGGTCGGTGTGGTATCCCGGTAGTGTAGGTGTAGAAAGCGGAATGAGAAGACGTTCCCGACGCAGCGTAAATAACTCAGAATCCACAGGCAAAATCGGCCAGGAACTCCCACAGAATCAACCTCGCCCCCTGGTGCCGCTCTATCCGGATGAATCCTTGCCCGGTGAGGCGCGGTCAGCGCGACCTCAGGCTGCAGCCCAGGAGACGCGCGCGCCGCGGCCCCCGGCTGCGGTTCCTGAGTCTCGCACGTCGCGACCACCGGCTGCGGCGTCTGACGCTCGCGCCTCGCGACCCGCCGCCGTGCCCCATGAGCCCCGCGAGCCTCGCGTTCCTAGGCAGCCGAGTCAGCCGAAACGTCCCGCTCCGCCGGAGTGGAATGAACCTGCCGGTTCGGGCCGCCTGGAAATGGAAACCCAGCCGGAATCGCCCTCAGTGCCTTCGGCAGAGGCACAGGCTGCGAGCCGCTCGCCGCAGGCGCCCAAAGGCTATGTGGTGCTCGCCATCGGACTGCCGGGTTCGGGCAAGACCACGTGGTTTCGTCGCCGCGGCGTCACCCCCTTGTCGAGCGATCTGCTGCGCAACATCCTCTTCGATGATGTGGAGGAACAGCGCTACCAGGGCCTCGTGTTTTCCACGCTGCGCTCGCTGCTGAGGGCCCGCCTGATCGCCAAAATGCCCTGGAACTACGTCGACGCGACCAACTTGTCGACGCATGAGCGGCGCCAGTGGATCAAGATGGCTAAAAGCTTTGGTTATGAGACACAGGCGGTCTTCTTTGATGTTCCGCTTGAAGTTTGTCTCGACCGCAATCGGCAGCGCGATCGGTCAGTCAGCGAAGACATCATGCGCAAGATGGCCGAGAAGCTGAAGGCTCCCGCATTCGAAGAAGGCTTCGAAAAAATCACCGTGGTCAGAGTCAAGAGCGCGGGATAGCGACCGATTTGGTGAAGAAATGCCTGACGCATTGCGATACGTGTCCGGCGCGGAAATTCAAAAGGGCGATCACGTGCGGTTCCATGGGCATTCCGCCCAGATTGAGTTTGCCGCTGCCGAATTAAGCGATCCTGAACATAGCTGCTTTGTCCGGCTATATGGCGGCGGGGTGATGGTGAACGACCTCGCAGTTTCGGGTCATACGTTCATACCGGTCGATCAACTCAAGAACTACGAAGACCTGGAATTTGTTGCCCGCGGCAACCTGGAGACTCCCCCATGAGCACATCTGCTTCTGTTCCATATGTTGAGCCTTGGCTGCGCGGCACGCATGCCAACATCCCGGCCGTCGGACGCGCCGTCCTCCACGCCTTTGACCTCGCAGTCGACGACATCACGAAGTGGACGCGGGACTGAGCGATCTTGAGGTCCAAGCGCAGCCTCTCGGCCTGCCTGCGATTTCATTTCACATGAAACACATTGCGCGCTCGACCGACCGCCTGCTGACCTACGCCGAGGGCGGCCAGATTTCCGCCGATCAACTGACGCTCTTGAAGGCGGAGCAGATCGGATGTGAGACCCTGGCGGAGTTGCTGGCTGAAGTGGAGACCGCCCTCAGCAATGCAGCCGACCGCGTGCGCGTACTTGCTACCGCTGACTTCAATACGTTCCGCGGCGTGGGCCGCAAGCAGTTGCCGACGTCGATTGGCGGCGCGCTTGTCCACGTTGCCGACCACACCCAGCGCCACGTGGGCCAGGTGGTCACCACGGCCAAGGTGCTCAAGGCGCTTCGAAGCTGAAGCCGGCAGGAGTCGATCGGTCACGTTTGCTGAATCGCGCCGGCGAGATTAGAATTCCGCCAACTTCAAAACTTACCAGAGGATGCTCATGCAAGATTCGCAACCTCGCTTTTTGCCGTTGGCCGCCAAAACCGTCGCGTGTCATTCCATCACCTACATGATCATGGGCGCACTCGCCTATCATTTCCTGCACTACGCGGATTTCATCAACAATCCAAACTCGGGCATGCGACCGGTCACCAGCCTCTGGGTCATCCTTGGTGTGCCGCTTCAGGTGTTTCGCGGCGTACTCTTCGCATCCATCTTCTTTCCGCTGCGCACCTTGCTCTTCGGCCGCAAACACGGCTGGCTGCTGATGGCATGGATACTGATCGGCATTGGCATTCTCGGCACGTTTGCCGCACCTCCAGGGTCGCTGGAAGGATTCATCTTCACGACGGTGCCGGTGCTGAGCCAGATGCGCGGCTACCTTGAAGTCGTGACCCAGGCGCTTTTGCTGTCGGCGCTGTTGTGTTATTGGGTCAATCATCCCGGCAAAAAGTGGATGAACTGGACACTCGGGGCGGTCTATATCGTATGCATAGGGCTTCCGCTGCTTTCGCTGGTAGCGCCGAAACAGTAAGCTGCATCGGTGGCTCGCATCGGGACGTCGCAGGGCAGAGAGATCCAAGCCGAAACATCGACGAATAGTTATAGAGGGGGCGCTGACAGGAAGTAAGACCACGGCTAAAGCAACCAACTCCAATCATTGGTTGATGCAATTGCGATCGCCGTCAGGATCAGTATCGAACTAAGTAATATGAGGATGATCCAAAAAGCTTGAACTCGGCGTCTGTATGCGGTCCTCTTCCTTCTCCTGGGGATCTGTTGCGGGGGCATCGAGCCTTCCGTTCCTTTTACAAACTGAATTCACAGATTCGAGGGCCCGGATCAGTTGCCGTGCAGCGGCAATCCAAGCCCCCCGATTCGATCTGATGCAGGCTTAATTGCCAGATGCTGAAAGTATTGAGCCAAAGTCTATGCGTTGGGGAGAAGCCCCGGCAATCATGTCCGCTTCGCCTCGTACCTCATGTGTAACCGGCCCGATGGTTTCCCGCGAGTCGCCAAGGTGAACTCAACACTCAACTTTCCAACACCGTGGAAGTCTCGGCGGTTGAGACAAGCAAACCATCCAGCAACGAAGAGCTATTGCCGGAGCCATGGTTGGGATACGCTCGTTCTGCAAAGCGTCTTCCTCTGTCTCGGTGAAGGTGGCGGCAATTCACTTCGACCATGGAGGCACCACGCCGGTCATGCGCGCGTAAGCCACCAACTGCCCCATGTGTTCGTTGGCGTGAACGATGATGCGGAGGTACATGCCGTCGACCGTCGCATTGTGGCCTTCGACATTTACCCTGAGCGCCATGTGTTTGGGGTCTTCAGCAAGATGCGCCTGCTTTACAGCATCGAGCGAACGCTTCAGCCAGGCAATCACCTCCGGCTTCGAAGTGACGGTCTTTTCGGCCTCCTGTTTGAGGTCCGCTGGCATCTTGGGCCCGGTAACGCTGAGCAGCCAGAAATTCGCCATTACGATGTGCATGTAGACTTCGCTGGTGGAGCGCACGCCCGGCGCGGGCCGCCACGCGAACTTGTCTGCGGGAGTAGCCTCAGCCAGCGCGATCAGCTGGTTTGACACGTGCCGCCATTCGCCGTCGTACCCCGACCACAGTCCGTCGAGCGGATCCTGCGCGAATGACTTTGAGGCGCCAACAAGAACCAGCAACAGCATGAGTGTTCGAACCTTGATCACGGAGAACCCTCCTATTACAGTTCTCAGATTACGCAATGAACTGCGCCGCGCGCCACCGGATTTCTGATCACGGATCGCAGGCTTCAAACGGTACACTGCTGACCTGTGACCCTCTTGCCCACGAATGGGATCAACGGCGATCGCCCGGCATTGCGCGCCTTCGCGCCTACGCTCATCCTGCTTGTTCTCGCCGTGCTGATTAATTACGTTGACCGCGGCAATCTGGCCCTGGCGGCGCCACTGCTTAAAACTCAGTGGGGCATCACCGCATCGCAGCTCGGTGTTTTGTTGTCGGCATTCTTCTGGACCTACACCGCCCTGCAGTTCGTAATGGGCTTGTTTGTGGATCGCTGGGGCGCGAATCGCATGATGGCGCTCGGATTTCTCGCCTGGTCGCTGGCAACGATTCTTACGGGCGCAGCCATGGGGTTTGCGACGCTGCTTGCCCTGCGTCTGTTGCTGGGCGTGGGCGAGTCGGTAATGTTTCCTGCAAGCTCGAAGATCCTCGCGCAGCATCTCCCCGAGCACGCTCGCGGATTTGCCAATGGGCTGATCAATGCCGCCATGCGCTGGGGATCGGCGGTCGGCACGTTTGGCGCCGGATTGCTGATGGCGCGCTACGGCTGGCGTTCGGCATTCGTCGCAATTGGAGTGGTGAGTTTAATGTGGCTGCCGGCATGGTCGCGCTGGAAGGCGCCGGAGGTGCACAGGGATTCAAATTTAGATGCCAGCGGCACACCGGCTTTTGCGACGATTCTGCGGAAGCGTGCTTTCTGGGGAGCAGCTTCGGGACATTTTTGCGCGAACTACCTCGTCTACTTCTTGATGAGCTGGCTGCCCTACTACCTGGTGCACGAGCGGCATCTTTCCATGTCCGCAATGTCCGTTGCAGCGGGAGCGTTGTGGGTGGTCGATTCGGTCGCCTCCGTTGTAACCGGTACCGTCACCGATATCTGCATTCGACGAGGCGCCACCCCGACCTATGCACGCAAGTGGGCAATGGCCACTGGATTCTCGCTGGCAGCCGTCTCGCTTTTGAGCTGCGCATTCGCGAGCGAGCGCATGTATCTCGCCTGCCTCATCGCCTGTGCCATCGGGAGCGGAACTGCCAACGCGGGCACATTTGCCTTTGCGCAGACACTCGCCGGACCGCGGGCAGCAGGGAGGTGGGTCGGCCTGCAGAATGGAATCGCCAATCTGGCTGGAGTTACGGGTCCGGCGTTAACAGGTTTTCTTGTTGATTGGACCGGTCACTTTGCCGCCGCGTTTGCTGTGGCGGCCGTCATCACGCTGGGCGGGGCGTTTGCCTGGTGTTTCGGTGTTTCTCGTTTGCAGCAGGTAGACTTCAGTTGATCTCGCAATGATCGTCGACCTTCTAAACCGATTCGAGCCGGATGCGGATGTCCTGCTGCGTGCGATCTCAGCTCATGTGAACGACGAGATGCTCGATTGCATTTCCATGGCAGATTACGGCGACCGCGCGGACGAGCACCTGGTTGCCTTGCGGCAAGTGAGGGATACGGGGACATTCCCCGAGAAAATGCAATGGTGCCCGATGGAGGTCTTCGAGCTGATCCGCTGGTCGGAACCCGACGATCCGAACTGGAAGCCCGGTCGGACCGGCGAATTCGGCCAGTGGATGCGGGCATTTTCGTGTGCCGCTATCCTCCGTGCCGAGCACGAGCCATGGAAATATCACTACAACGACAGCAGCACCGATTCGACGGTTATCCAGCTCACCATGAGTTTGCAAGCTCTGCCGATCGATCTGAACCGCCAGGCAGCCCAGCATCTCGCGTGGCTTCTTCTCAAGTCCGATCCTGAAGGCAACAACGACTCGGTACGCGAATACGGCGTCGCGCTTTTCTGGTTTGCTCTGCATCTCGTTCCGCATGTTCCAGACGCCGACCTCATCGCCCTCGCGCAGTGGACCATCAAGCGCGCCGATGAGCTCAATTGGAATCCATCCCTTAAGGAATTTCCTGGCCTGAAAGCCATGGTGATC
The DNA here is from genome assembly GCA_963770365.1 of uncultured Acidobacteriaceae bacterium. Classification (GTDB taxonomy): domain Bacteria; phylum Acidobacteriota; class Terriglobia; order Terriglobales; family Acidobacteriaceae; genus Telmatobacter. The sequence continues at coordinate 243,039 of CAVYPN010000003.1, forward strand.
GGCTGTCAAAAACGCTCGCCGTGGGAGATCTTCGCCGTCAAACTCGCCGAAGAGGACCTCGCTGGCCGTTCCTCCGACCTTCAAACGTGGGTGAGGCTCGTTGCGGAACAGCTCATCGACTGATCAAGAAAACAATGGCCCTGCGATATGCGACCTCCACGAAATGGAGCCTCACATCTGCAGGGCCAAATAACTGAAAACCGAAAACTGAAAACTGAAGACTAGCCCTTACCTCGTCTTCGCAACTTCCTCCACCGTCACCGGGTCGAGAAACGGCATGCTCGCGCGCAGTTTCTTGCCGACGATTTCGACAGGGTGTTTAGCCTCAGCTTCGCGGAACGCCATGAATTCCTTGCGCCCTGAATTCTGATCGGCGAGGAAGCGCTTGGCGAATTCTCCATTCTGAATCTCGGTGAGAATGGCTTTCATCGCTTTCTTGCTCTCGTCATTAATGACACGCGGACCGCTGACGTAGTCGCCCCACTCCGCCGTGTCAGAGATGGAGTAGCGCATGTACGCCAGGCCTCCGCGATAAATCAGATCGACAATCAGCTTGAGCTCGTGCAGTACTTCGAAGTAGGCGCTCTCTGGCTGATAGCCGGCATCGACCAGCGTCTCGTATCCCGCCTTGATCAGCGCGCTCACGCCGCCGCACAACACCGCCTGCTCGCCAAAGAGATCGGTCTCAGTCTCTTCCTTGAACGTGGTTTCAAGCACTCCGGCGCGCGTGCAGCCAATGCCCTTGAGGTAGCTGAGATTCAGCGCGTGTGCCTTGCCCGTCGCATCCTGATGCACTGCGATCAATCCGGGGATGCCGCCGCCTTCGGTGAATACCTCGCGCACGCGGTGACCGGGTCCCTTGGGCGCGGCCATGCCCACATCGATGCCCGCTGCGGGTGAAATGGTTTTGAAGTGGATGTTGAATCCGTGGGCGAAGAGCAACAATTTGCCGGCCGAAAGATTGGGTCCGATCTCGTCGGCATACAGCTTGGCCGCGGTCTGGTCCGGGACAAGAACCATGACGACGTCTGCCCACTTTACGACGTTGGCAACCGTGTCCACTTCAAGCCCGGCCTTCTGCGCCTTGGCGATGGACTTGGAGTTCGCTGCGAGACCCACCTTCACCTCGACGCCGGAGTCCTTGAGGTTGAGCGCGTGCGCGTGTCCCTGCGAACCATAGCCGATGATGGCCACTTTTTTCGCTTGGATGAGGGAAAGATCGGCGTCGTGATCGTAATAAGTTTTAGCCATGATGATCTGGGTTTTCCTTTGCGTTCGTTGTGTTTTTCAAAATCTTGCAATCGGCGGTTCAATCCGACTACCGGGGAATCTTCAACGAGGGTACGCCTCAGCCGTCCGAATTGAGCCGCGGGGACGACAATCTCCGCAGCGTGGAACAACCGATCTACGCCCTCACAAACGTGGTGGCGCCGCGGCGGGTGCGCTCGCGAAGCTGGCACTCGCGCAACTCGTCGGCGAGAAGCTCCAAATGAGGCACGCCGTAAATTGTAAAGTTCTCAAGCTCCGCATCGGAAGAGAACAGGTGTAGAGAAGCCTGTCCGAGAAGCCGGCTGCCGATTGGCTTGCGCAGTTCAAAGTGATCGATGCGAAACAACTCGAGCGACTCCTGCACCTTGGAGAGCAGCCCGCGCTCGAACTTGATGCGCTGGGTAGTGATGCGATAGAAGACGCGCCTGCTCTTCATGAAATAGACGAGGCAAATAACAATGCACGCCGTGACGAAGAACAGGCCAAGATAAAGGTTGTACTCACTGGACTGTTCAGGGTATTCCCTCGCAATCGCGTATCCGGCCCCTGCGGTGAGTGCGGCAACAACGACAAACGGCAGCAGCTGGCCAACGGTGTAGATCAACGCGGGATGACCGACAAACAGGTCGCGTTCGGTTTCCACTTCTTTCGCGACGGCGTAGTTGGCAAGGTCGGTATTGCAGAAGCGGCATTTGATTGCCGCAGCCTTGATGGTTTCTCCGCAAACCGGGCAGGCTTTGCTATCGGGCTCCATTTGATCTGATCCTTCCACGGTGAGAATATCAAGGCGACCTTACGTTTGAAGGTTTAAAGCCGGCCGCTTATGCCGGTTCAATATCCGCGTTCTCGACCGCTGCGTCATCGAGCTCTTCCTCAGGCAGCGAGTCTTCTTCGGATGCCTTCCCCATCGCCTTCAGCACGCTCGACGTGTGATGTCCGCGCCGCATGGTCATTTTGCCGCTGCGGCAGATTTCAAGGATCCGTCCATCGTCCTCACGCAGCACTTCGATCAGGCCCTCGATCTTGCTCTCGACGCCGGTCATCTCGATCATCAGCGACTCCGAGGTAAGGTCGACGATCCGGGCGCGAAACACTTCAACGAGATCGAAGATCTGCGAGCGGTTCCGCGGAGTCGCCGCCACCTTGATCAGCGCCAGTTCGCGCGTCACGTTGGGCGCCTTGGCAATATCGTCCACATCGACGACATTCTCCAGCTTGAACAAGCTGGCGCGAATGCGATGTCCAGCCTCTTCAGATGCCTCGCAAACGAGAGTCAGGCGCGACAAACCTGGACGCTCGCTGCGGCCCACAGTGAGCGAACTGATATTGATGTTCAACCGGCGAAACAACGACGCCACGCGCGTCAGCACGCCCGGCAAATCTTCAACGTAAGCGACAAATGTGTGCAACATAAAAGCCTTTCAAGTGAACGAGTGAATGAGTGAAGAAGTGAACGAATATGTCTCGTCTTCACCCTTTCACTTCTTCACTGATTCACTCTTTTATTCACTTCTTCACTGTCTTACTCATCATCCGCCGATTCCACCAACGGGTTCTTGCCCGGCCGGCGAATCATCTCATGCAGTGCGCTGCCCGCCGGAATCATCGGGTACACCGAGTCTTCCTTCTCCACCATGAAATTCAAAAGGAATGCTCCCGGTGCGCTGCGCGCTTCGTTCACCGCATCGGCAAGTTCGGACCGGGTCTTCACCGCGCGGCCTGCAATGCCGTGCGCATCGGCGAGCTTCACAAAGTCCGGACTCACCAGCGGCGTGGCTTCGTAGTTGCTCTCGTAGAAAAATTCCTGCCACTGCCGCACCATGCCGAGATATCCATTGTTGATAATGGCGATGTTGATCTTCAGCTTCTCCTGCACGATGGTCGACAACTCCGCCGCCGTCATCTGGAATCCGCCATCGCCCGCGATCACCCACACTTCCTTGTCCGGGCAGGCCATCTTCGCGCCAATCGCAGCCGGCAATGCGAATCCCATCGTCCCCAGGCCGCCCGATGTCACCAGTGACCGCGGCTTCTCATGGTGGAAGTACTGCGCCTCCCACATCTGGTGCTGGCCCACATCCGTCGAGACAATGGCATCGCCACCCGTGATGCGCCACAAGTCATGCATCACGTGCGCCGCATAGAGGTGCCCCGAATCCGGCAGGTTCTTGATGTCGCGGACCGAAACCGCGCCCTTGCTCGATTCAATTGTCTTCAGCCACGCCGATCCGTCGCGCCCTGCAATGCGCGGAAGCAGTTCTTCGAGCACTGCGCGCAGAGTCGCCGACAAGCGCCACATCAACCTTGACGTTCTTGTTGACTTCGGCAGGATCGACCTCGATGTGAATCTTCTTCGCCTTCTGCGCATAGCTGCTCAGCGTGCCGGTCACACGATCGTCAAAGCGCATGCCGCAGGCAATCAGCAGATCGGCTTCTTGAATTGCCGTGTTCACCCACGACTCACCATGCATGCCCATCATGCCCAGGTTCAGCGGATGCGAGGCAGGGAAGTTGCCCAGGCCCAGAAGCGTAAGCGCCACGGGAATCTGCGCGCGCTCCGCCAGCGTTTGTACCTGCTCCATCGCGCCTGATTCGGAGACTGCCGTGCCCGGCGAGAATCACGGGCCGCTTTGCATTCTTGATCAGTTCGGCTGCATGCTTCAGCCCGTTCTCTTCCACGCGCAGCATGGGATGCGGACGATACGGCCGCGGCTTCGCTGCTTCAAAGTCAAAGATCGCTGTGCCCTGTTGCGCATCCTTCGTGATGTCGACCAGCACCGGCCCTGGCCGGCCGCTCTGCGCAATCTGGAAGGCATAGCGGATGGCGTGTGCGATGTCGTCAGCCTTGTTCACGAGAAAGTTGTGCTTGGTCACCGGCAGCGTAATGCCCGTGATGTCCACTTCCTGGAATGCATCGGTGCCAAGCACCTTGCTCGAGACGTTGCCGGTAATACACACCATCGGAATCGAATCGAGCATCGCCGTTGCAATGCCGGTTACGAGATTCGTCGCGCCCGGCCCGCTTGTCGCCATGGCCACGCCCACCTTGCCGGAAGCCCGTGAATAGCCGTCGGCCATGTGCGCCGCGCCCTGCTCGTGCCGGACGAGAACATGATGGATAGGAAATTTGCGCAGCGCGTCATACACCGGCAGAATCGCTCCGCCCGGATACCCGAATACGGTGGTCACGCCCTCACCCACCAGCGTGGCCCACACGATCTCCGCACCCGTCAGGCGCGTCGGCGTAGTGAGGTGGCTCTCAGCGGATGGCGTGTTTGCTTTGCTTCCCATCATTCTCTCCTTGGCAGTTCCAGCTTTTTCTGAAAACTGTTCACTGACCACTGTTCACTGCTGCTACGTTGTTGCCCCTTGCGATGCGCTCGTTACGCGATCGACGTATTTGCGGAAGACGCCCGCGGGCCAGCGCAGCGACGGCGGCTTGAAGTTCTTCAAGCGTGCCGCCATTTCCTCCGCACTGATTTCTACATTCAGCGTCCGGTTCTTGATGTCGAACGCGATGATGTCGCCTTCGCGCACCGCCGCAATGGGGCCGCCAACGAATGCCTCAGGCGCGACGTGCCCCGCTGTGAATCCACGTGTCGCGCCACTGAAACGTCCGTCTGTGAGCAATGCGACGGTATGGCTCAGTTCAGGATGCCCGCTTACCGCCGCCGTTACCTGAAGCATCTCGCGCATCCCCGGGCCACCCTTCGGACCCTCGTAGCGAATCACGAGAACATCGCCCGGCTTCACCCTGTCGCCCTGCACAGCGGCAAAGCAGTCTTCCTCTGAATCGAACACGCGCGCCGGTCCGCGATGCTCATAGCGATCCGCCGCGGCAATCTTCATCACGCAGCCTTCCGGCGCGAGATTGCCTTTCAAAATCACCAGTCCGCCGGTCGCCTTGATCGGATCCTCGAAGGTCTTGATCACGACCTGTCCCGGTGCCTCCACGGCAAGCGCCGCTTCCTCTGCAAGTGTGCGTCCGCTGATCGTCAAAGTGGAACCATTCGCGTGCCCTGCGTCAATCAGCCGCTTAGCCAGCAGCCGCGAACCACCCGCAGCCTGAAAATGCGAGGCCATGTACTTGCCAGCCGGAACCAGGTCGCAGATAAACGGCGTCGTTTTCGAGATCGCGTCGAAGTCGTCAATCGAAAGCTCGATGCCCATTTCGTGCGCAAGTGCCAGCAGGTGCAGCACGGCGTTGGTCGATCCGCCGCTGGCTGCGACGCTGGCAATCGTGTTCATGATCGATGTCTTGGTAATGATCTGCGAAGGCCGGCGATTCGCACGCACGGCATCCATCACCATGCGTCCGGCCTCGCGCGTCGCCGCGTGCTTGTCTTTATCGGTTGCCGGAACCCCGGAGAGCTGCATCGGCGAAATCCCCAGCATCTCGCCGCTCATGGCCATGGTGTTGGCGGTAAACTGGCCGCCGCACGCGCCGGCGCCAGGACAGGCGTTCGCTTCCAGGGCCTCGAGTCCCGCAGCATCAATCTTTCCCGCCGCGTACGCGCCAATGCCTTCGAAGACGTTCTGAATAGTAATGTCAATGCCATTCAGTTTTCCCGGAGCGATCGATCCGCCGTAGAGCATCATGCCCGGAATATCGAGGCGGCACAGCGCCATGATGATGCCCGGCATGTTCTTGTCGCAGCCGCCGATCCCCACCAGGCCGTCGAAGAGATTGCCACGCGCGACCAGTTCGATCGAGTCGGCGATCACCTCGCGCGACACCAGCGACGCCTTCATCCCCTGCGTGCCCATCGTGATGCCATCGGAGATGGTGATGGTGTTGAACTCCATCGGCGTGCCGCCCGCTTCGCGAATGCCTTCCTTCAGCGCCGAGGCCACTTCGTGCAGATGCACATTGCAGGTGCCGATCTCGGTCCAGGTATTCGCAATCCCGATAATCGGCTTGTGCAGATCGTCCTTTGCAAATCCAGACCCGCGTAAATAGGAACGCGCAGCCGCGCGGCTAGGGCCCTCAGTCAACGGAATGCTTTGTCGCTTGCCTTCGATGGTCATTTGCTCGCTTTGCTCGCAGCTTTCAGTGATCAGTTGTCAGTTCTCAGTTGATGACGAGGCGCTATTTTGCCTTGAGCCATCCCGCTTTGTCGTGCTCTGCTTCGTACTTGTCCAGTTCCGCAGCGTGGCGAAGAGTGAGGCCGATATCGTCCAGGCCCTCCATCAGGCAGAACTTGCGGAAAGGATCAACGTCAAACGTTGCCTTGAATCCGCGATCGTCTGTCACCGTCTGGTCTTTGAGCGAAACCGTCAGTTTGTAATTCGGAATCTCTTTCGCGTTTTGGAGGAGTGTCGCGACCTCTTGCTCGGTGAGCCGCGCCAACACGATGCCGTTTTTGCCGGCGTTCGAAAAGAAGATGTCTGCGAAGGTCGGCGCAATCACGACGCGAAAGCCGTAATCGCTCAAGGCCCAGGCAGCATGTTCGCGGCTCGATCCGCAGGCAAAATTCTTTCCGGCAATCAGAATCTGCGCGCCTTTGTACCGGGGATCGTTGAGAGCGAAATCGGGATTCTGTTCGCCTGACGCTGTCCGCCGCCAGTCGAAAAACAAAAACTCACCGTAGCCTGTGCGCTCGATGCGCTTCAAAAACTGCTTGGGGATGATCTGGTCGGTATCGACGTTGGTGCGATCGAGAGGCGCGGCCAGTGCGGTCAATGTCTTGAACGGTTCCATCAGGCCTCGACCTCCTCACGAACTTCCCAGTTGCGAATATCCACAAAGTGCCCCGCGATTGCCGCAGCCGCCGCCATCTCCGGCGACACAAGATGCGTGCGTCCGCCGCGACCCTGGCGGCCTTCGAAGTTACGATTGCTGGTGGACGCGCACCGCTCGCCCGGCGCAAGAATGTCTGGATTCATCCCCAGGCACATCGAACATCCCGGTTCGCGCCAATCGAACCCGGCTTCTTTGAAAATCCTGTCCAGGCCCTCTTTCTCGGCCTGCGCCTTCACCTGCTGCGAACCCGGCACCACCATCGCGCTCACGTGACTTGAGACCTTGTGTCCCGCCGCAATCTTCGCCGCCGCGCGCAGATCTTCGATTCGCGAATTGGTGCACGACCCGATGAACACGCGATCGATTTCGACATCAGCCAGCGGAGTCCCCGGCTTCAGTGCCATGTATTCGAGCGCACGCTCCAGTCCCTTCCGCTCCTGCTCGTCTTTCGTCGCCGCGGGATCCGGAACCGAAGCCGTAATCGGCGCAACCATGCCGGGGTTCGTTCCCCAACTCACATAAGGAACCAGCGCCGCCGCATCAATCACCATCTCGCGATCGAACTTTGCACCGGGATCGCTGGGCAGCTTGCTCCACTCGCTCACCGCCGCCTTCCAGGCTTCTCCCTTTGGACTAAATCTGCGCCCCTCGAGGTATGCAAACGTCGTCTCGTCAGGAGCGATCATGCCCGCGCGCGCGCCGGCTTCGATGCTCATGTTGCAGATCGTCATGCGGCCTTCCATCGAGAGCGCGCGAATCGCGGAGCCTGCATATTCAACCACGCAGCCTGTTGCGCCGTCGGTGCCGATCTTGCCGATAATCGCGAGAATGATATCCTTCGCCGTCACGCCCTGCGGCAGCTTTCCCTCGACGGCAATGCGAAAGGTCTTCGGCTTCGACTGCGGAAGCGTCTGCGTCGCCAGCACGTGCTCCACTTCGCTGGTGCCAATGCCGAATGCCAATGCGCCGAATGCGCCGTGCGTCGAGGTGTGAGAGTCACCGCAGACAATCGTCATGCCCGGCTTGGTGATGCCGAGTTCAGGCCCGATCACATGCACGATGCCCTGTTCGCGCGAGTCCACGTCGTAGAGTTCCACGCCGAAGTCCGCGCAGTTCTTGCGCAGTGCGTCGATCTGCGTGGCCGCAATCTGATCCAGAATATGCAGCCGGCCTTCAATCGTCGTTGGCACATTGTGATCCACGGTTGCGATGCACCGGTCCGGCCGGCGCACCTTGCGGCCTGCGAGACGAAGGCCCTCAAACGCCTGCGGAGAAGTGACCTCGTGCAGCAACTGTAGATCGATGTAGAGCACAGTGGGCTCGCCCTTCGGATCTACCACGACATGTTGCTCCCAGACCTTCTCGAATAATGTTTTGGCTGTGCTACTCATGAAACTCCCTGTTTGTCTGCTAGCCACTAGTTGCTGTTTCTAGTGATGTCCATGTTCTGTTTTGCAAATATCAAACTTCGCTTTGTCGATAGCTTCGCCGCCAGCCGACACATTCGCCCCTGGCACGATGAGCTGGAAGCTAGCGGCTGGCAGCCAGAAGCTGCTCTTTAACCGTCTCCCTTACCTTCGCGCCCATCTCCTTCGTGGACAGCACCGGCAAGCCCTGCGGATTTCCACGCGCCAGATCTGGAGTGCGGAAACCCTGCTCCAATACCTTGCGGACGGACGATTCAATCGCCGCCGCCTCGGCCTCAAGGCCGCCGGAGTGGCGCAAAATCAGCGCGCCGGTGAGAATCGCGCCGAGCGGATTCGCCAGTCCCTTCCCCGCGATGTCCGGCGCCGAGCCATGTACCGGCTCATACAAATTCACTTTGCCGCCGATGGTTGCCGAGGGCAGCATGCCAAGCGATCCCGTGATTACCGCCGACTCGTCGCTCAGAATGTCGCCAAAAAGATTCTCCGTAAGCACAACGTCGTAGTTGCGCGGCTGATTCATCAGATGCATCGACATCGCATCGACATATTGGTGCTCGACGGTGACGCCCGGAAACTCAGCAGCAACTTCATTCACTGTTGCGCGCCACAGTTGCGAAACTTCCAGCACATTGGCCTTGTCCACGCTGGTGAGCTTCTTGCGCCGCTTCATCGCCAGTTCAAATGCGATGCGCGCCACGCGAACCACTTCATCGCGGGTGTAGCGCATCGTGTTCCAGGCTTCGCCGGTCGTCTTGTTCCATTCACGCGGCTGTCCGAAATAGAGACCGCCGAGCAGTTCGCGCACGAATAAAATGTCTGCGCCATCGATGATCTCGGGCCGCAGCGGGCTGTTGACCGCCAGCTCTTTGAATGCAAAAGCAGGCCGGAGATTCGCAAATCCGCCGAGAGCCGCGCGCAACTGCAGCAGGCCGGCTTCAGGCCGTTTGTCCGGGGGAAGGGAATTGAACTCGTTCCCGCCTACTGCGCCCAGCAGCACCGCATCGCTGGCAAGTGCCGCGTCCAGCGTGTCCTTGGGCAGCGGCGATCCATCCTTCACAATCGCCACGCCGCCAATGCGCTTCTCGTCGATATTGATGGTGTGGCCGCCCAGCTCCGCGACTTCGCGCAGCACTGCGACAGCTTCATTCGTAACTTCAGGCCCGATGCCGTCGCCGGCAGTGACAAGTATCTTCAGCTTCATTCGAATCCAGTCGTCCGTTATCAGTCTTCAGTTGTCAGTAACAGAAGAGGCTCAGTCCAACTCCGCCACGGGCTCGTGCTTCCGGTCGCGAATCGGGTCCGGCAAAATCCCAATCAAATCCTGGTCGTAGATGTTCTTCTTGCGATCGGCCAGCGCCACAAAGCGGTAGTAGACGTGTTGCAACTCCTCGCGCGAGATCGTATAGCCAAGATGCTCCAGCCGATGGCGCAGAGCCGCGCGCCCACTGTGCTTTCCCAGCACAAGGTTTGTCTTCGACACACCTACCAGCGAAGGCGTCATGATCTCGTAGCACAGCGGATTCGCCAGCATGCCGTGCTGGTGAATACCAGACTCATGCGCAAACGCATTCGCGCCCACGATCGCCTTGTTCGGCGACGGCTTGAAGGTGATGATCTGCCCCAGCACTTCGCTCGTCGGATAAAGCTGGTCGAGCTTGATGTTGGTCGTTACACCGTAGCGCTCGCCGCGCACGTGCAGAGCGGCCGCAATTTCTTCGAGCGACGCATTTCCCGCGCGTTCGCCGATGCCGTTGATCGTGCACTCCACCTGCCGTGCTCCGGCAGTGATCGCTGCCAGCGAATTTGCCGCAGCCAGCCCAAGGTCGTCGTGGCAATGCGACGAAAGAATGATGTTCTGGGCGTCCACAGCGGGTATCCGTTCGCGCACTTCGCGAAACATCTCCCCGTATTCTTCCGGCGTCGAGTAGCCTACGGTGTCCGGCATGTTGATGGTGGTCGCGCCGGCCTCGATGGCTACGCGCACGATCTCAACCAGGAAGTCGCGATCCGACCGTGTCGCATCTTCCGGCGAAAACTCAACGTCCTCGACAAACGTTCGAGCCAGGCGCACAGACTCCGCGGCCTGGTCGAGCGCCTGCTGACGGCTCATCTTCAGCTTGTACTCAAGATGCAGATCGCTCGAAGCAAGAAAGACGTGAATGCGCGACCGCTCCGCGAACTGCAGCGCGCGGGCGGCCATCTCGATGTCTTCCTTTTTTGCGCGGGCGAGGGAAGCGATGCGCGGCTTGCGCACGGCCTGCGTAATCGTCGCAATTGCGGCGAAGTCGCCCTCCGAAGCCATCGCAAAGCCGGCCTCGATGATGTCGACGCCCAGGTCCTCAAGGGCATGCGCCATGGTCAGTTTTTCCTGCGTGGTCATGCTGCAACCGGGCGACTGTTCACCATCGCGCAGAGTAGTGTCGAAGAATGCAACGTGATTTTGATTGTTCATCGTGTTCACGCCTGCCAGGGAAGACATTAGCTAACCCATTTAGTTTCTCTCATCGGGCCTGTATAACGCAAAGTTATTCTTTTTGGGGAACCTATTACAATTGCTTATGAACGAGTTGTCGATTTACAGTTTTCAGTCGTCGGTAAAAGCCTGTTTCCAAAGGTTTGGATATCGAGGTCCAGCAGGGATGCACGGGACAACTGCAAACTGACCGCTGACAACTGATCACTGAAGACTCTTATGGAACTTTCTCAACTCGAAACCTTTCTCGCCGTCGCTGAAGAACGCAGTTTCTCGCGCGCCGCCGTTCGCCTGCATCGCACCCAGCCCGCCATCAGCCAGGTCATCCGCAAGCTGGAGGCCTCGCTGGGAGAAACCCTGTTCGACCGAGCCGCCCGCGACGGGTCCCTCACCGCCTCCGGCGAGCTGCTGCGCGACTATGCCCAGCGGCTGCTCGCCCTGCGCCGCGAAGCGTCCAGCGCCCTCGACGAGTTGAAGAGCCTTGAGCGCGGGCGCCTGCAACTGGCCGCCAACGAATACACCTGCATGTATCTGCTCCTGGCCGTCGACCAGTTTCGACGTCAGTATCCAGAGATTGGCATCTCGGTACACCGCATGCTGGCCAGCCGCATTGCCGAAGAGCTGAGCCTGCGCACGTTTGAGATCGGCGTCACGTCTTTCCGGCTCGACCCGGAAAAATTCCGCACGATCGCCGTGTACAACGACAGCCTAGCCTTCATCGTCAGCCCCAAACATCGGCTCGCGAAGGCAACCCGGGTTTCCATCAACGACCTGGGCAAAGAAAACTTCATCGCCCATAACGTCACATCGCCACTCCGCCGCAAGGTCATCGAGGCCTTTCAGCGGTACCGCACGCCTCTCAATATGGCCATTGATCTGCCCACCATCGAAGCGATCAAGCGCTTTGTCGGTATGGGCAACGGGGTGGCCCTTGTCCCTCACCTCACCATCGCCCATGAGCTCGAAGCCGGCGAACTGGTGCGCGTCACAGTCGACGAGCTTGAATTCAAACGCGTGCTAAGGCTGGTCCATCGGCGGCAGGCCGCGCTTTCCTACGCCGCCCAGGCCTTTCTGCGCACCGTGCGCGACCTGGCCCAGAAGCACGGCCCGCCCTACTACTACCACGTCGAACGCGCCGGATGATAAAAGCAGCGATCAGGGAACAGGGAGTAGGGAATAACAAACCCGCCTGGCATGATTCGCAATTGCCCAGAGAGGAACCGGAGAGGGACAGTCATCACCGTTCTCAGCTCCACTTCAACCTGTGCCTGAAATGCGAGCGATATCGAGAGCCGAGATTATGCATGCGCCTTTTGCTCCTGCTCCCTATTCCCTACTCCCTGCACATAAACGATTCCCATTCGGCGACCGCTGCGTCTATTGACTTAGATCATTCCGAGACAGCCGCTTCCGTCTGCAACCCGTTCTGGCCATTTACAATGCTGAGAGCGGCGCGTGGGGGAATCCGGCGTGCCCTAATCAACAACCTGGTTGCCAGCCCGACGGTTGAGCAGTCGCGAGGTTCAAGACCGAATGAAGAAGATCGCCCTTATTGCCTTTCTGCTGGCCGTGTGCGTAGCAGCGGGCCGCGCTCAGGAGAGCCGGCAGGATATCAGCCTCAGTGGTTCGGCCCTCGTTGAGCCCTTTATCGCCTCTTCAACGGATGTGCAGGTTCACTCAAACGCCGCTTACGGCGCGTTGCTCAGTTACCGCTTCATGCTTACTCCTAATAGCGCGCTTGAGGCTAATTATGGAATCACTTACCAGAATAAGATCAACTACTTCGTGAACCCCAATCACTACCAGGTGAACACGCGCACCCAGGAAATTTCAGCGGCATATGTACGCAGCTTCACCTTCAAGAAGTTCAACCCTTTTGTTGAGGCCGGTCCGGGCGTCTTCATCTTCCTGCCGATTCGCAATTCAGGCACAACTAATCTCGACGTGAAGCAGCAGACCGCGGTCGGTGGCCTCTACGGCGCCGGCGTCGCCTACGAAATCAGCCCCAGTTTCGATATCCGCGCTGAATTCCGCGGCTTCGTCACCAAGGTGCCCACATTCGGCGACTCCCAGTTCTCCACCAACAAGTGGTACAACATCTACTACCCAACCCTCGGCGTAGCCTACCACTTCTAAAGACAGAGAGTAGGGAATAGGGAGTAGGGAATAACAAACCTGCGCCCTGCAGCATTTAGATCTTAAGAAAACAAAATGGGGATGGCCATCGGCCATCCCCATTTTGTTTTGGCAGGTTCATTTCCCTGACAAGTCTAGCTCTCGGGGCGGAGTCCCTATTCCCTATTCCCTATTCCCTGTATTTTCCCCGCCTCCCGGTACCGTCCCAGTTCCTTCACGATCGCGCAATGCGGCTTCAGCGCTGCGATCGCCAGTGAACCCTCCTCCGATGAGTGCAACTGGCAGTCGACGTAGAAGACATACTCCCACGGCTTCCCTTGCACCGGTCGCGACTCAATCTTGGTCAGGTTCGTCCCGGTAGCAGAAAGCGCGTTCAGGGCCGCCACCAGCGATCCCGGCCGGTTCTCCACTGAAAATGCCAGGCTGGTCTTGTTGGCATCGGCATCGAACCATGCTTCCTTCGCGCGGCGCACCAGAAAGAAGCGCGTAAAATTCTCCGGATTGTCCTCAATATCCGCCTGCAGTATCTGCGCGCCGTAGTATCTGGCAGCAGCTTCGCTTGCGATTGCCGCCGCGTGCCGGTCGCGCAATTCGACAAGCTGCTTCACGCTTCCCGCCGTATCGTAAAAGGCGAACGACTCCATCCTGGGATGTGCCGCAAGAAACCGCCTGCACTGCGCGAGTGCCACGGGATGCGAAAACACGCGGTCAATATCGTCCAGCGTTGACGAAATCCCGATCAGGTTGTGCCGGATGCGCAGTTGCGACTCGCGCACCACCGTGACGTCATGTTGCAGCAGAAGGTCAAAGTGCTCCAGCACCGATCCCGCCAGGCTGTTCTCAATCGGAATCACCGCGCCGTCGACCGAACCGTCCGTCAGCGCTTTGAACACGTCTGCCGAGACAGTGCACGGCACAATCATCGCCTCCGGCAGCATCGCCAGCGTTGCTTCGTGACTGAACGAACCCGGCTCGCCCTGGATGGCAATCTTCATTCTCGCGTCAGCATCACTTTCTTTTGCGCTTATCTTGTGTATCGCACCGCGGCGACTCCGCAGACCGCTTCCTCGCACCATACCACAGCTCCACTGCTGCCTTTTTTGACTCTTCATGCACGGTCGCGGCCCTACCTCCGCAGCCAGATATCGGCGGCCACAAAAAGCAGGAAGACCATGGCGATCACGCCATTCATGGTGAAAAAAGCGGCATTGAGTCGCTTCATGTCCTTTGGCGAAACGATGGAGTGCTCATAGGCCAGCAGCAGTCCCGCTGCCGCAACGCCCAGCCAGCCCGCAACGCCAAAGTTGAACAGATATCCGAACCAGATCAGCAGCCCCAGCATGGCCAGGTGCATGCCGCGCGCCACCATGAAAGCTGCGGGAACGCCCATCGCCTGCGGAATGCTGTGCAATCCCGCTTGCCGGTCGTGCTCGAAATCCTGGCATGCGTACAGCACATCGAATCCGCCCACCCATAGCATCACCGCTGCCGTCAGCACCACAATGCGCGGATCAAGGCTGCCGCGCACAGCAATCCACGCTGCTGAAGGCGCCAACCCGAGGGCGAGGCCAAGCACTAGGTGCGACCACCGCGTCACTCTCTTCATATAGCTATAGCCAAGCAGCACGACGAGAACAAACGGCGCCAGGTAGAGCGTCAGCCGATTCAATTCGGCCGAAGCAATCACAAATCCCAACCCCATCAGAACGGTGAAGCCAGCCACAAATCGCCGCGACAGCTGTCCTGCGGGGATCGCCCGGCTCCGCGTCCGGGGATTAGCCGCATCGATGTCCGCGTCGGCCCAGCGATTGAAGGCCATTGCGCACGAGCGCGCCGTAACCATCGCCACCAGGATCCATGCCAGCGTGCGCCAACCGGGCGCTCCGTGGCTCGCAAGCAGCACCGCTGTCAGCGCAAACGGCAGCGCAAAGATCGAGTGTTCCCACTTGATCATCTCCAGCGTTGTCCGTGTTTTCGCAGCCAGTCCCATCGCGTGCGGCTCCATCTTCAAGTGTAATGGAGCGCTCTGCGATTGTGATCTTCTGTGAGGCGTTTCAAACTGCACCCGAGAGTTGGCGGCGGATCTACTTTTCGAGGTGCGGGCGCACCAACAAGTGAAAGAATTTCAGTCTACGCGTCCGCCTCTTCCACCGTACCCACCAGCGGAAGCACCGTGTCGACCTTCGTCACTTTGAACAGGTCCATGACACGGTTATTCGCTCCGGCCACCACCAATTTGACGCCCTTGGTCTGGCATCGAACGTAGTGGTTCATCACCAGTCCCATCCCCGCCGAGTCCATGTAGGGCACGTCCGTCAGGTCGATCACGGTCTTCGGCGGCGGCTCCGAACCGCGAAGTTCGCTCTGGAGCTCGAACAGGTTGCGCAGCGTGAGTGGTCCAGACAGACAGAATACCCGTGTCCCGGGATTCTTCCCTTCTCTGCGATCGATGGTCAGCGGGCCGTCGTTCAACATAGCGACTCAAGTGTAAGGAATGAAATGAACTGTTTGATTACAGTTCTGTAAATGTCGCACGCTGGCCAAGCCTCCGTCCAGTAAAAAGGGAAGGGAACTGCGTAGCCCGGCGATGGACGCAGGGGAAGCGTTGTGCACCCCCTGCCTTCGATCGCAAATCGTCCAACGGAGCTCGCTTCCCCTTCCCCTCGTGTTCGGGAATACCTCCATTGTTCGCCCTGTTATTGCGGCTTTTCGCTCTCGCTCGGCTGGCCTGCCACCTGCAGATAGTTCTTCACGCTGAAGACGCCCGCCACGCCGTTTGCACGAATATTCGCTGTGTCCTTGTCAGCCTTCGAATCCACCACCCCATATAACTCGACATGTCCGTTCTGCACCGAGATACGAATCGGCTTGGCCGGATCGATGGCGTACTTGTTCAGCGAGGGATAAGCGTAGATAGCGCGCGCCACAGCGAGCCGCGTCTGGTCGTCCATGATCGACGTGGGATCGACCTCGACCTCATCCACCACATCTTTCACGCCGGGATACATCGATACCAGCGCTACCGCCGAATCCTTGTCAACGTCGGTTCGCGCATGGCCCGCCAGCGTCACCACGCCATTCTGGACGTCGAGCGAGATTGAATTGAAGGCGTTGCCATAACCCACGCGATCGTAAGTCAGCTTCTCGAGCAACTTCGCTTTCAATTCGCTGTCGTTCGCATTGGCGCCGCTGACTTCAATGTTGTTGCGCACCGCTGTCACGCCCTTCACCTTGCGCACGCGATTGGCTGCATCTTTCTTGTATTCGTAAAGGCTGACAGTGCCGGTCAGCGTGGCGATTCCATTGTCGACCGTTACCTTCACGTCTTTGAACTGCGACTTGTTCAGCTTGGCCTGGGCATCGCCGGCGCCATCCTGCCCGACTCCGATTCCAGCGCGTGGCGATGCATATGTGGCCTGGGTGGTTCCAAAGACGGCTAGCGTCAACGCAGCCGCTATGACAGCGGCGGAGAAAATGGATCTTGTTGTTTTCATGTTCGTGCTCCTTATCGCAACTTTGCAGTTGCGTGTGGTTCCCACCTCCTGTGCTGCTGGAGCCGAGAACCGTGTTGCTTGCTTTAGACACAGATGCGGAAGGAAAGTTACACGGCCATGCTTTTGGAACACAATTTCATGAAATCCACGCAGGACAGGCTTACAAAAGGCACTTGCGGGAGTCTCAGATTGAATTGCCCAGAAGGAAATGAGCAGGAGCGCCGGACTGGTCAGCTGGCTTTCGCGCTCAGGCGGAAGGCCCTATTTGAAGCGCCGTGTTGCCTTCACCACCATCGAGAACACACCCGACTCATCCCGCGCCACCAGCAGCGACACATGCCGGTTGATCGCAATCTCGGCCTGCAGCAACTGCTGCGCCGTTGTATCCACGTCCGTTGCGTAGGTCAGGGTCAGATTTTTGCCGAGTTGCTCTTCCACCGTGATGCGCGTAGTCGAGTTGCCCAGCACGCCGAGGTAATTTGGATCCACCTTCACCGATCCCGCGCCAAACAGCTTCTGCACCCGGCTGCTCACCGTCGCATTCAGCGCCCCGCCCAGCAGTGCATCCGTCGCCGGGTTGGTTGCAATCTGCTCCTGCTGTTGTGTATAGAGTCGCTGTTGATCCTGCGTGCGGCCCAGCGCCAGCAGCGCCACCACGTCGGCTTCAGGCAGCGGCGGATCGCTGCGGTACGTCACCGCCATCTGGTTGACTGACCCATGCAGCCCCAGCGTGATGTCGTAATCCTCTACGCGCGCTGTAGCGTTCAGGTCAATCAGCGGCTCGATGCGCACCGGATTCGTAAAAGCAATTTCGCCGCGCTGCAGTTCGTAGCGCGTACCGGCAATCGTCGCGCTGCCTTCCGTAATCGAGATCCGTCCCAGCAGCGACGGTGTGGCGAGGGTGCCGCGCAGCCGCAGATCTACGTCACCGGCCAGCTTCGCGTAGGCATTCTGGAAGTTCAGCTGCGGCGACGACTGGATGCGCACGTCAAGCCGGATGTGGTTGGAAGGCGCATTCTGGGGCACGATAGGCTGCGACTTGCCGGCCTGCGCCGCCAGCGCCACAAAGTCCATCTCCGGGCTCACATTGAAACGCGTGATCATCACGTTGCCGCTCAGCAGCAGATTGCTCTGCGTTCCCTGCAGTTGCAGGTTGATGTCTGCCGCCGAGCTCACGCCCTGCGGATAGCGGATGCGGATCGACTTGCCCTTGAGCGCCATGTCGGCGTAGATGCCGTGCTGGTACGCGAGATATCCTGACACGCTCAGCAGCCCGCCGCCGCTCATCGCCGTCAGCGACTTTACTTCCAGCCGGTTCTGGTTAAATACGAGCGTCCCGTGCAACTGGCTCAAGCTGTTCGGCAGGTCCTCGAGTGCCAGCGACGCATCCTGGAAATCAATCTGCCCGGAGAGACCCGGATTGTCCAAAGGCCCATGTGCTTCCACGCGGAACGTCGTCGTGCCGCGCGCCGTCAGGTCCGGATCGATCGTCTCCGCGAGCTTCAGATTGATCGTTCCGTTGGCCGCTACATCCAGTTGCCGCTTGCCGGTGAGGTTCAGGCTGCCTTGCACGCGCATATCCGTCTCTTCGCCGGTCACGTGTAGCGGGTCGAGTGTAATCTTCGAGTCGCCCATGCTCGCGTGCAGGCCGCCATCGCTCTTGAGGTGCACGCCTGCGACAGTCACGGCGAGTTGCTGAATACGCGCTTCGCCGCGCATCTCCGCGGGCCGCGCCAGCGGGCCTTGCACGTTCACCGTGCCTTCCAGGTCTGACTCCGCCGTCAATCCGTTGATGTGCGCCATCTCCAGCAGCGCGCCAATGTTGAACTTCGTAAAATTCAGCGTCGCTCGCGTCTCGTTGTCGCCGCGCAGAGCGGTCTCTCCATGCGCCGTGAACTCGGCCGCCTGCAGGCGCGAAGTAACATCCCAGGTCAATGCGCGATTCGCCGTGTGCGCCACGGCATTGAACTCTCCAAAGTGCTCGCCGCCTACCGTCAGGTTGGCCAGCGACGCCTTTCCGTTAATTTGCGGATCGTCAAAGGTTCCCGAACCCGCCAACGTGAACGCGAGACTGCCCGACATCTGGGTGGTGGCGCCGCGCAGCCTGTCGATCTTTGTAATATCAATTCCCGTTCCACGCGCATCCACCTGGAATTGCCGCGTGTGCAGATCGTAAGAGCCGGTGCCGGTCACCGCGCCTGCAGCGTTGTTTAGCGTCACCGATGAGAGCTGCACAACCTGCCCCGCGATCTTTCCTTCCGCGCGAGCACGTGTCAGCGGTTCGCCATACAGCGTCCCATTATCGAGTTGGACCCAGCCGTTTCCATTCAGCGTGTCGACCGGCCCGTCCACCGCCATCTGCGCGCTCAGCAGACCAGTTACAGGAAGCTTCTCCGTCAACAACGGAGCCAGGTCGTCAGCATTCACAGCGTCAGCGACCACGTTTGCGCGCAGCAGCGAATGCGCGTCGAACAAGGGCTTGCCTGGAGACTTCGGCGAGGGCGCTTCGGTAGCCGTCAGCGTGCCATCCACGCTGACCGACGCATCTCCGTTCCGCAGCTGTCCGCGGTCAATCTTGATCTGCGACGCTGAATAGCTTCCCGTCGTATCGAGCGAATCCCAGTGCACCAGCCTTGGTTTAGCCGTGACGCTGCCGGCCGGCAGTTCGATCGACAAATCCGTAGCCTGAAGATCCCCCGACAGGTGCGGATCGACGAGCGACCCCGTCCACGATCCCTTGAAGTCCGCCTGTCCATCGAGATCCACCGGCAGCGCCGACGTTCCGCTCTTGCCATCGCGCGTCAGTCCGAGATCGCGGAAGACCGTATCGAAGTCATCGAGGTCGTGCGAGTGAACTTCAATTGCGATTCCCGTCGGGCTGGTCATCGGGAACGCGCCGAGTCGCCCATGCGCGCTCACCTGGCTCGCCGGCAGATTTACCTGCAGCGTCCGGAGGTCGATCGAGCCGTGCCGTTGCTCATAGGTTGCATCGATCGCGCCGCTCGTCGCAGCTTCTCCCGCGACGCGCTGTGCCGATGGGCTCATATTCAAGTTCGCAACGACCGACAGCGTATTCACGTCGCCGTTGCTCCACACCGCATTTGTCTTGCCGTTGATCCGCGCATCGAGCCCCAGCCGCTGGAACGGGGCCTGGCTCACGATGTCGAGCACCGTGTCGAGCGCGACGTTCCTGAAATAGGCGTTCACCTTCCCGTTGGTATGCAGGTCGGTGTCGATCTTCGTCGTCACCGGCTCGGGGACTTTTTCGTGGTTCCTGCCCTTCTTCTCGCGCGTTGGCGGCTCGGATGCATGTATTACTGAAGCGCCTGCCAGGGGCGGAATCCAGTGATCCAGCAGCACCTCGCCTTCAAGCTGTCCCCCGGCCCTCAATCGCGCCGTCACATTCGTAATCTGCAATCGCAACGCATCCGCGTGTACATGCGCATCAAGTCCAACACCACGCGCCACCAAGGCTGGATCTATATACGAAGCATTGTCGGCATGCACCGTTCCATCAATCCGAAACTCGCCCTTCTGGCCTGCCGCCTCCAGGTTCAGCTTCGCGATGCCCTCCGGCGTAAACGGATACCCGAGCGCCGGCTCCATCAACTTCAGGTCCAGTTCGCCCTGTGCCGACGCCTTCCAGTGCGGACGGCTGAAGTCATCGAGTTCGCCGGCAACATTGAGCACGCGGTCCGGCGATCCCTTGCTGTGTGCCGTCAGTTGCAGTGAACGCAGATACACGGCGTTGTGTGTAAAGTCGACCGAGGCCTGCGCAAATCCTTCCACCGGCGGCGCATCCAGATGTGCTTCCGTTCCGCGCACCAGGCGTATGTTGCGAACGCCGGCATCCAGGTGATAGCTGTCCTGCCTGATTCCGTTGCCCGCCACGAACTTCAGCAGAAGCGAGACATCATTGGCCCTGAAGTCCACCGGGATACGACGATTCTGAAAGTCGTTTGCGTCCACGCGATCGTCGTAGTCAAACAATCCGTGATTCACCGCGACGTGATTGGCTTCAAGATCAAACAGCGTGTCCAGCGCATTCGTCTTGGTATTCACGCTCGGCTGCGGCTGATTGGTTGTCCCGTCGGCGTAGGCGATCAGGTGAATCTGTGGATGCTCCAGTTCGAGATCCCGCAGCAGCACGCGCGGGCTGAACAACCCAAGTACGTCAATATCGACTTTCAGCGAATCCAGTTGTGCGTACGGCGGTTCGCCCGGCCCTTCGCGGCCATGCAGAACAAACCCGTCCGCCTCGGCTTGGAGCTTCAGCAGATTCCAGTGAAACGAACCAATCTCCGCGCGCCCACCTGTCGCCGTGTCAATCCGCGCAATCAGCCTCCTGCGCATGATGTTTTCAAACGACGAAGAACTGGCCCAGAAGTACAACCCCACCAGGCCTACGACCAGCAAAATCGCAATAACAGCCCCAACCCGCAGCACGTGGCGCAGGTAACGCCGATGCCAGGCGAGCTGCGTCTCCTCGGGAGAATCAGTCGGCGACGGAGGGACCATGCGGGTATCGCTCATTCCTTCGTCGCTCCCCCATCGCTGGCGGCATCCGCCGTTTCGAGCGCCGGATCCAGTACTTCAATCTGACCCTGTTTGCGCAAATTCGAAAGCCAGTTGTCAAACAGCACGTTCACCCGCTGCTGCAGCAGAATCTCCTCGATACGCGCCGACACCTGCTGCAGTGGCGGTGCCTTCTCTCCGGCCGGATACTGCGGCAGCAGCGTCCCCGTGTAGTACGTTTCAACCTCTTCCGGCGTGATGCGAATGCCTTGCCGGAATCGCAGCTCGATAAAATTCAGAATCTCAATCCGCAGTCGCATGTAGTTCTCGACCTGCGCCGACGTCAGTTCGTGGCGCGCCAGGAATGCTTTCCATCCGGCGTCCGACTTGCAATCCGCGCGAACGCAGGCAGGCACCTCCCGGCGAACCTCCTCGATCCGCGCCGCGATCTCCTCCGGCTTCGGCTCGGTGGCCTCCAGGTCACCCTGCTGAATCTGTTGCTGGATCAGCGTCCGGCTGATGATCCGTTCCAGCGCGTCCTGCTGGTTCATCTGGTTCTTCGGGTCGGTGCTCGGATCGAGTACCGACAAGTGCATCTCGTCTTCGATATCGCTCTCGAGAATCGCCTGCCGGTTCGCCACCGCAACCACGCGATCGATGCGGACAGGCTTTGCTGTATCCGCAGTCGCGCCACGGGTCTGACCCACCGCGGACAAAAGCCCACCGAGCATCGCGGCAATGCAAAACCAGCGCAGCGCCACGCGGGCAATTCCCGATCGAACTGTCTGCTGTGCGGTCATCTAGAAGGTCTGCCCCAGGCTGAAGAAGAAGTTGAAGTGCGCTGCCTCGCCCACATGCTGATTGAGGTAAATATCCGACTGCGAGTAGTTCACGTTGACGGGATAGATGGGCGGGTTCAGGTTGTAGCTGAAGTCCAGCCGGATCGGTCCGACCGGCGTATGGTAGCGCATGCCCAATCCCGCCGCATGCGAAAAGTAGTCAAAGCTGCACTGTCCCTGCTGGCCCGTCGAGGTCACCGGCCCCGTGGGGCTGGGGGGAATCGGCGGGAGTGGCGGTGGCTGCGGCGTCGGAGCCGTCGTCACCTTGCACGCATCCCGATTCGGCTGCTGAACGCGGAGCGCACTAGCCCATGCATCCCCGGCATTCGTGAACACATTGCCCATGTCGTGAAAGAGCACAAAGCTCACCGTATCGCCGAAGAAGGGAAGCACTGGCGGCGGCAGCCGCAGTTCTGTGCTGTTCACCAGCGCGCCCGCCCCGCCGATCGGAAATCCGGTTTCAGGATCGCGCGGTCCCGCAGCGTTAATCGGGAACCCGCGATGCGATGTGGGACCGCCGGAATACAAGCGCTCCGGAAGGGGAATCAGCGCATTCTCGGGCGATCCGTATGCGCGCTCCTGTCCATATCTGGTATTGCGCGCCAGCACAATTCTGCCCTTGTCAAATCCGTAGTAGCTCGAACTCGAAACATCCAGCCGGTTAAACTCCGCCTGCGCGCCGAAGGTCTGATTCGAAAGAAAGTCCTGAAAGCTCGTGTACGTTCCGCGGCGCGAATCCAGGGCCGAATCGCGCGTGTCGCGAATCCACGTAAGGCTCGGTCCGGCCACGCGCGCCGCCGACGATAGCGCCGAAATCTCGCTTGGCCCCACCTGGAGACTCTCTGGAGCGACCTTCACGCGCCTGAAGTCAAATTCATACACAAACGTATTCGCCTTCGAAAACCACGAACCCGGCTGGCTGAAGTGCTCGGTCCAGCGCACGCCCGTCTCCAGCTTCGACGCAACGTATGTCGTTACGTTCTGGCTGCTCGCGTAGCCCCCCGAAAACGTAAATCCAAAATCGCGATTCCCGAGAAAATGCGGATTCTGAAAAAGCAGGTTGATGTTCTGTTCCAGCAATCCGTACGTTCCTTGAATCGACGCGGATTGTTCCCGCCCGAAAAGGTTGTTGCGGGTGACAGCGCCAAGCACGCGAGGGCTGATCCCCGTCTTTCCGTTCGGGCTGCAGGCCTGCCCCGTCGTTGCAATGCCCCGGCAGTTGTTCTGCGGCGTTCCGGTCTGCGCCTCGAATCCAAGACCGTAGGTCAGCGTCCAGCGCCGCGCCTCCGTCGTCTGGATGAGGATGGTTTTATAAGGCTCCGAGCCTCCCGAATTTTCGATCGCCGTATTCACTTCGTTGAACAACGCAAACTCGTAGAGATTCCGCTGCGTCTGCGCCAGGGCCGTCTGGTTCAGCGGATCGCCCGGGTGCAGCGTGATTGCCTTGGCTACAGTGTCCGGTCGCGTATAGTGCAAGCCTGATATCAAAACCTTGCGCACGAAAATCTGCTGCCCTTCGCTAATCTGGAAGTTCACGTCCACCTTTGTCGGGTCCTTCGCCTCCGTCTGCTGTTCCACTTCGATCTGTACCTGGTCGAACCCGCGGCTCAGGTAGTCGGTCAGCAGCGCATCCCGATCGCCGGCAAGGTTCTGTGGCGAAAACAACTGTCCCGGTGCGGTATTCATCAGCGCCCGCAGCTTGTTCTCATCTGATTTCTCCAACCCATTCAGATGAAGTTCGCCCACGCGCTGCTGTTGACCTTCATCGATGTGGTAGATCACGGCGATCGGCGCCGCAGGGTTGCTCGCCCCTCCCGGAGCAGCAGGGGTCGTCGCCGTACCTCCGCTTGCGGTCTCCGGCGTCACCTTGACCTTAGAGAATCCGTTGTTCTGGTAAACCGCCTGCAGTGCGCCGATATCCGCTCCAACGAGCGCCTGGCTGTAGGCGCCGTGGCGATCGAGATGATCGGCCGCATGCACGCTCAGCAACGCCTCCAGCGTGGCCGCATCGAAATAGTGATTCCCCTCCACTGACACCTTGCTCACCCGCCTGCGAGCGCCGAGGACTACTGCATACGTGATGGTGACGGTCCCGCCGTCGGGATTCTGTCTTGTGTGGTCCACCTTGACGTCAAAGTAGCCCAGCCGCTGAAAGTAGTCGCGCAAGCGCCGATTGCCCTCATTCAGAAGGTCCTCGTCGACCGTACCCTCCTCAAAAACCGGAACCAGCCGCTTCAGCCGCTCGCCGCCAATCTTGGTTCCTTCTACGCTCACCTTCACCACGGGACCGCGACTGGCTGAGAATGTGAAATCCGATCGCTTCGTTGCCGGGACGTACACCTCCGCCTCCAGCTTCACGTCCGCCTCCAGCCGGTTTTCCTTCTGGTAGTGCTTCAGTATGCCGCTCAGTGCGCGGCTGCTGGTGTCGTGGTCAATCTTTCTTCCTTCCTTCAGACGTGCATCATTCCGGAAATGCTCCTCGCTCAAGCCAGAGTCGCCTGTAATCTTCACCCCGCCCACGCGCGCCTGTATTCCAGAAGTCACGGCAAACGCGATATCGACCAGTTGTTCGCTGCTGTGCCGGGTCAGCGTGTACGTGATCATCGGCTCATTGAAGCCGTTATCGGCCAGCGCCTGGCGCATCCGTCCCATCGCCGCATCCAGGCGCGTCTGCGTAAACCGCGTTCCGGCCGTGAGCCGACTGGCCGCCTGCAGCTGCGCGTTGATCGTCGCGCCCTTGGCTCCATCCACGTTGACCGTTCCGATGAACTCCCGCGCGGCGCCTCGAAAGACAATCTTCACACCGTCGTCCATCTTCACGGCATCCACTTCGATCGTGCTGAACAGGCCGGTTCGAAACAGAACGCGCAGGCTGCCGGCTACGTTTTCACGGGTCAGCGGAGCTCCCACGACCTGCGGCAGATGACCGGCCAGCGGCTGCAGGCGATCCGTTGAGACTCCTTCAAACGCAATCTCGCGAACCGGCAGTCCCTGCCATTGCGCCATCGGATCCGGATCGTTGTCGTCGCTCGCAGCCGAACCATGAGAGTTAACAATATTGTCCTTCGATCGCTCTTCCGCAACCCCTCCGGATCCGGAACGGACCGCCTGCGGCCAGCAATTACTTGCTGCCGCCAGGACAAAAAAAAGACAAGCCGGCAGCACTCCAAGCTTCAGTTCAGAGCCGAGCTGCCATGCCGGCGTTGCCTTACGCACTATATCTCCCAGAATTTAGCTGTATAGACCCACACTGAGCCATTTGGTTGCATCTAACCCAATAACTTGAGAGCCTTTCGGGTTCCTTCTTGCCGCAGCTCAAGGTTTTTCACTGCTGCACCTTATACTAACGAGGAAAGAAGCTTGGCGCAGCATCAGACGATTCTTACTGCTACCGATATCCCTCCCCAAAGGAAGCGCATGCCACGTTCCAGGTTTCCAAAGCCGACGCCGGAAGGTCCCGCGTCCGATTCCACTACGGAAAAGGAAAGTGCGGTCCAGGTTGGCGACCCTGCACCCAACACAGTTCTCCCCGCTCCGCAACTCTCTCCCGATGCAGAAATTCTCGCGCGTGCGCAGGCCGGCGATCACCATGCTTTTGCTCACCTCTACTCGCTCCACAAGAGACGCATTTATTCTCTCTGTCTTCGCATGGTCGGCAATGTTGCCGAAGCTGAAGACCTGACCCAGGAAGCCTTCCTCCAACTTCACCGCAAGATCGCAACCTTTCGCGGCGACTCCGCTTTCTCCACCTGGCTGCATCGTCTCTCGATCAACGTCGTCCTGATGCACCTGCGCAAAAAGGGACTGCCTCTCATGTCTCTCGATGAAGCCATGGAGCCCTCCTATGACGACGGTCCCGGTCGCAGCTTCGGCGCGCCTGACCTTTCGCTTACCGGTTCCATCGATCGCCTCGCCCTCGAACGCGCAGTGGCCGCTTTACCAGCCGGTTACCGCCTCATCTTTGTTCTTCACGATGTGGAGGGCTTTGAGCATAATGAGATAGCGGCGATGCTTGATTGTTCCGTTGGAAACAGCAAATCCCAACTCCACAAGGCCCGGCTCAAGTTGCGTGATGCGCTGCGTCTCACTCTCCGGAAGGGAGACCGGCGATGACCACCGACCCCAGGATCATGGGCTGTCAGGAATTCCGCGATCAGCTATCGGACCTCGTCGGTTCCGGTGCGGTCGTCGAGAACCACCCTCACATCAAGGATTGCGATATCTGCCGCGAGTTGTACGAGCAACTCAAGGCCATCGCCGATGCTGCCAAGCAGTTGTTTCCCGATCAGGAACCGGAAGACAGCCTCTGGGAACGCATCGAATCCGCCATCAAAAAAGAAGATTGATTCATCGTCGTCGAATAATCCAGTCGAGCAAGCTGCGATTGCGCATATACTGCGCTGGTCTCTAAAACGCGCCGGGCCACACGGCCTGCGCAGAAATTCAGAGTTTCGAGGGGCGTGCGGCTTGTGCTGTGCCTTCAGCCGCCTGTCTACAAGCTGGGCTAGAGCCCCTGAGGGATAGCCACGATGGCCGCGCTTCCTGCCAACCCTCGCTCCTTCCCCGTTCCAGCCAATCTCTCTTTTCTTGCGAACGTGCCCCCCGTTTGCATTCAGCCTTCCTCCATTCCTGCCGATAAACCAGTTGCAATGCGTTTCCATCCACACCGGAACCCGAACGAAGAGAACAACGTAACCCTCATCAGCCGCCAAAGCATCGGAAGCATTTCAGGAACCGGTCTTTCTTGAAACTTTTAATGCTCTGTGTTGTCTAATAAGGAAAGTTGATACGAGGACACTCAATGCCAAGTCAGCCTTCCATTTTGCCGCCGGAAAATCCCCAGAAGAGGTCGGGTTCTGGGCCTAAACGCATCCCGATTCTGCCCGTCCGCGATACCGTCCTGTTCCCGCATGCCGTTCTGCCGCTTACAGTTGGCCGCGAAAGCTCCATCCAGTTGATCGAGTCGCTCGGGGAAGAACGCTCCATTGTTGTTGCCGCCCAGCTCGATCCGCGTCTTGACGCGCCCAAGCCGACCGATCTGCACGAAGTAGGCACTTTAGCCACCGTGCACAAGGTTGTGCGCATGCCCAATCAGAGCCGCTTCGTCTTTACCGAAGGCGTCGAGCGCGTTCGCCTGATTCGCTACGTTCAGACTGAGCCCTTCATGATCGCCGAGGTTGAGACCGTTGAAGATATCAACGCCGAAAATACCTCCTCGGTCGAGGCCCTGGTCCGGAACGTCGTCGGCCAGTTCCAGCAAATCGTCTCTGAATCGGCCACCCTTTCCGATGAGCTGCGCACGATAGCCGGAAATATCGAGGACCCCAGCCGCCTGGTCGACTTTGTCGCCTCCTCGCTGCCGTTCCTCACCACCGACGACAAGCAGCAGCTTCTCGAAACCGCCAGCGTTCCCGCCCGGCTCGAGCTGCTTACCAAGCATCTCGCCAAGGAACTCGAAGTCCAGCAGCTTCGCACCAAGATCCAGAGCGAAGTGCAGGACCAGGTCCAGCAGTCGCAGCGCGACTACTATCTGCGCGAGCAGATGAAGGCCATCCAGAAGGAGCTTGGCGAACAGGACGAGGGCCAGCGCGAAATCGAAGACCTGCGCAAGAAAATCGAAGAAGCCGGCATGCCCGAAGACGTGAAGAAAGAGGCGATGAAGGAACTGTCTCGCCTCGGCCGCATGTCTCCCATGGCCGCCGACTACTCGCTCACCCGCAACTACATCGAGTGGCTCGCGGTGTTGCCGTGGTCGAAAAGCTCCGGCTCCAAGATCGACATCAACAAGGCTCGCGAGATCCTCGATGAGGATCACTACGAGCTCAAAAAGGTGAAGGATCGCATCCTCGATTACCTGTCGGTGCTCGAACTCAAGCCCGACATGAAGGGACCGATCCTCTGCTTCGTCGGACCTCCGGGCGTGGGCAAAACCTCGCTTGGCCGCTCCATCGCGCGCGCCCTCGGACGCAAATTCCAGCGCGTATCGCTGGGCGGCATGCACGACGAAGCCGAGATTCGCGGACACCGCCGGACTTACATCGGAGCCTTGCCCGGCCAGATCATCCAGAGCATTCGCCGCGCCGAAACCAACGACCCGGTGATCATGCTCGACGAGGTCGACAAGCTCGGACGCGACTTCCGCGGCGACCCCGCATCGGCGCTGCTCGAGACACTCGATCCGGAGCAGAACAATACGTTCCGTGATAACTACCTCGACGTACCGTTTGATTTATCGAAGGTGCTGTTCATCTGCACCGCAAACATGCTCGACACCGTGCCTCCGCCGCTCATCGACCGAATGGAGATCATTCCGCTCCAGGGCTACAGCGAAGAGGAGAAGGTGCACATCGCAGCGCGCTACCTGGTTCCGCGCCAGATCAAGGCAAACGGAATCACAGAGGAGCAGATCGAATTCCCCGAGGCAGCCGTCCGCCACATCGTGCGCCACTACACGCGCGAGGCTGGCGTTCGCAAACTCGAGCAAGTCATCGGCACGGTATGCCGCAAGGAAGCCCGTCGCGTTGTGGAAGGCAAGACGGAGAAGCTCATCGTCGACAAGGATGTGCTGAAGGAATTCCTAGGAGGCATCCAGGTCCGCGTCGAAACCGAGGTCGCCGAGCGCGTCAAGCGTCCCGGTGTGGCCGTGGGTCTTGCGTGGACGCCGGCCGGCGGCGACATCCTCTTCATCGAGGCCAACAAGATGAAGGGCAAAGGCGGTTTCACGATGACCGGCCAGATCGGCGAAGTCATGCAGGAGTCGATGCAAGCCGCGCTCACCTGGGTGCGCTCCAACTCGGCGATGCTGGGCCTCTCAGAGGACTTCAACAAGGATCTCGACCTGCACATCCACGTACCCGCAGGCGCGATCCCCAAGGATGGTCCCTCAGCCGGCGTCACCATGGCCGCGGTGCTCGCCTCGCTGCTGACGGATGTCCCGGTTCGTCCGCTTACCGCGATGACCGGCGAAATCACGCTCAGCGGAAACGTGCTCCCCGTGGGCGGCATCAAGGAGAAGTTCCTTGCCGCGCGCCGTGCAGGTGTTGAAACCATCATCCTGCCCGCCGACAATCGCCAGGACGTCGAAGAAGATCTCACGCCCGAGATGATCGAAGGAGTCTCGATCCACTACGCGAAACGCATTGAAGATGTGCTGGCCGTCGCCCTGCCCCTGCTGAACGCCAAGCACGAAGTCACGCCCATCGCCGCCGAACACGGCGCCTCCGCCGCCGCCTGAGCGGCAGTGAAACTGCATTCGGCAGCCAAAAACCAAAAGGCCGGCTAACCCGCCGGCCTTTTCCGTTTTCAACGCAGAATTATCTGATGTTCAGTTCGCCTTCTCCTGGCACCAAGTTCCACTTTCCTTCCATCAACTCCGTGTCATCCTGAGCGCCGCACGCTCGGGGCCCCGGCGCGCGTGTTACGCGCGTTGGGGTAAGCGGCGCGAAGGATCTGCTTCTGCTTTTCACTTTTCGCAACAGATTCAATCTGTCATTCCGAGCGACCGCAGGGAGCCGAGGAACCTGCAGTTGTTCTTTCTCAACCAACCACCGATCCGGGTGCCCCATCCCCGGGTCCTCGCGGACAGGTCTTCGTCCGCAGGGTGGTATGACGCTGTCTCATCGCGTCATGGGTGGGAAAGCAAAAATGCATCCAGCGTCGTCACCCCCCAATAGCCCATTTTCACCGTGTCATTCCGAGCGACCACCGGGAGCCGAGGAACCTGCGGTTGTTCTTTCTCAACCGACCATCGATTCTTGGGTGGGAAAGCACAGCCCCCGCTCACAGTCCCTTCAGCGCCTTCACCAGCCGCGCCAACCCCTGCTCACGCGCAGTCTTGTTCGCCGGATTGGTATCCGTCGGATCCTCGCCCGCCCGCATGAATCCATGCCCGGCGCCATCGTAGGTCACCGGCTCATACGTCTTGCCCGCCGCCTTCATCGCCTCCGTCGTAGCCGGAATCGTAGCGCCGATGCGCGCATCGTTCCCGGCATAGAACCCATACACCGGTGCGGCGATCGACGCAACATCCGCAGGCCCCGGCCCATAGAACACGAACGCCGCCGAAAGATCCTTGCGATGCGTGGCGAAGGCGAATGACTTGCCGCCGCCCCAGCAGAACCCCACCGTCACGACCTTCCCGTTCGCAGCAGGAATTTTCTTTCCATAATCCGCAGCCGCATCCAGATCGGCCGTCACCTGGCTCGCGTCCAGTCCCGAAACAGCCTTGGTTGTCGAATCACGGTCGGCAAACGCACTCGAGCCGCCGCCATTCGGACCCATGCCGGAAAGCAAATCCGGCGCGACCACGATGAAGCCCTGCCCGGCGAGCTCATCGGCCATCTCCTTGGCCCAGTCGCTCAGCCCGAAAATTTCGTGAATGAGTACAACGACCGTGGCCTTGTTCTTGACCTCGGGATAAACCACAAAGGCCTGCAGGCTGCGGTTATCGTGCTTCAGGGTTACGTATTCATGGTGTCGCGGAGAAGCATCGAGCCGGGCCTTGGCCCAGTCCTGCGCGTTGGTTGAAACGGCAGCAAACAACACCAATGCTGCGGCGGTAAATCTGGCAACGTGGGGAATCGATCGCATCATGCGAAGGAGTCTAGCCGCGATCCATAGCTGTTCGCAAGCTCCCAGACTCAATGCGCGGACATATCCATTCGCTTGTCTTTTGTTGCGGCGTTCGTCCCTGCATCCGCGGAAGCCACCGTTGCCGGTTCCGTCGCAGCAGTCTTCCAGGCAGCAAGGACTTTCGGAGGCAACTTATCCATGTTGCTCAAGAAGGTGGTCACCTGCCACATTTCCGATTCCTTGAGACTCGTCTGCCATCCTGGCATCCCGCTCAGACGCACTCCGTGCTGGATGATGTAAAAGTTCTGATTCTCCGGCATGTCCGGTGCATCTTCCGCAAACTGGGGCACACGCGGATAGAACGAATCGCCGAAGGAAGCATGACGGTGAACAACATCCCCATGGCAGCCCGCGCAATCGGCCTGGTAAATCTTCATACCGGCCAGCAGGTTTTCATCGGTGAGTTGAATGGGATTCTTCACGTCGGGTGCGCGCCGATCCACTGATGCATCCAGTGCCGGCATGGCAACCTTCATCTCCAGCGAACCTGGCTCAAGGTCTGCGCGCGGGTCGACAAATCCAAAACGTACATAGCAAAAAAGCGCCAACACGACCAACACGACTGCCGTCAGAAATCCAATGAGAAACCTGATCATCCGGAGTCTCCCTTCGATGAACTTCGCCACAAGCCCTTTTTTTGAAATCAGCTCACCTGTGCTTCAAGTTCACATACTCATGGGGTCGCGGAGAAGCATCGAGCCGAGTCTTGGCTCGGTCGCAGCAAACAACAGCAAAGCTCCAGCAATAGAACTTGGCAACGTGGGGAATCGATCGCATCATGCCGAAGGAGTCTAGACGCGATCAATAGCTGTTCGCAAGGGCTTCAGTTCGGCAGTCAGCCGCTTAGCACTTCGGATGCGGGTTCTTGAAGACAACTTCGACCGGCATCCAGTCTGAAAGCCGCTTCACGTTCAGTTCGGCATCTCCGGGACGGCTCGAAAGCGACGACCGCGCCAGCGCAACGGTCAGCTTTACCTTTCCCGTCATGCAGTAAGCCTTCAAAAAGGTCGCCAGTCCCTTGTCTGCGGCATCCATGTAATCCGCCGGAAGGGTGCCCTCCTCGGCAGGAACATCGACCGGGCCCATCACCATCTGGTTCGACACCGGCCCATCTTTCTTCACTCCCGAAGTGTCGAAACGCACCACGAGCGTGGCTCGCTTCTCCAGCGCTGCAGGATTCGCCGTGTACTTGATGGTCGGAATGGTGACGCCCGATGGGTTTGGTTTGGGCGCCTGCGTGTCAAACGCGAGATGATACGTCGCCCCCGGCCATTTGGGCTTGGCAGGAACCTTGGCAGCATCGTTCCCCGAGTTGCACCCGGCCAAAAACACCAATCCCGCCATCGCCAGCATGATGCCTTTTTTCAAGTCACCCTCCTCGTACCCATCTAACGACGCGCAAGAATATCACCTCTGCGCAACCCGGTTGTGTGATCGCTGTAACTTGTATCATCTGGCAGACATTTCGAGCGCCCCCGCTTGATTTCCCGAGGCCAACCATCGCAGCCAGGCCCTCAAAGTCCTGCACCACACCGCCCGCACCTTCCTGCGTCTAACACCCAAGGCGGTATTCTTTCTCCAACATGCAGGTACGCATTCTCCCATTCGGCATTCTCAAGGAGTCACTCGGTTCCGACCCCTTCGCTCTCGATCTTCCCGGCGGAGCGACCGTCTCCGACCTCCTCGCCCGCCTCGGCGTCCAGGCTCCCGCCGTTGAAACCCTTGGCATCGCCGTCAGCGTCAACGCCGAATACGCCGATCGCGGCCAGATGCTGAGCGAGAATGACGAAGTCGGCCTGCTCCCACCCGTCTCCGGCGGCAGCAGCGCCAACCCCCACCCCGCCACCCAGAAAGTCCCGAACGAAAACCAACCCACCGTGGTCCGTCTTGTCCGCGAACCCATCCAGGCTGAAGCCCTCGTCGCCGCCGCCAAGCAAGGCGAGGACGGCGCCGTGGTCGTCTTCGATGGCATCGTCCGCAACAACTCCCGCGGCCGCCAGACGCTGCACCTCGACTACGAAGCCTACGAAGAGATGGCTACGAAGCAGATGAATGAGCTGGCGCGCGAAGCCATCACCCGCTTCGGCGTGCGCAACGTCGCCATCATCCACCGCCTCGGCCGCCTCCTCGTCGGCGAAACCAGCGTGTTGATCATCGTCGCCTCGGCGCACCGCGCGCAGGCCTACGAAGCCAGCCGCTGGCTCATCGACACGCTCAAAAAAACCGTGCCCATCTGGAAAAAGGAGACCTTCGTTGACGGCGCAGTCTGGGCCGATGGCGAACCCTTTCCGCCGGGATACGCCGTGGAGGGCGCCGATGGCCCTGCGGCCTGACCTCAAGATCGCCATCCCGAGCCTCATCGCCATCGCTCTCGGATTCGCCCTCGCTCTTCGCCTCGCCGCGCAGGACGACAAGCCTCTCCGTCTCGACGTCAAGCTGGTCAGCCTCTTCGTCAACGTGACCGACAAGACCGGAGCCATCGTCGGCGGTCTCACCAAAGAGGATTTCAAGATCACCGAGGACAACCGCCCCCAGAACATCGCCGTCTTCGAGCGCCAGTCCGAGATGCCGCTCAACCTCACGCTGGCCATCGACACCAGTTCCAGCACGTATAAGGACCGCGCCATCGAGCAACAGGCCGCCAAGAAATTTGTGCACGCGCTTTTGCGAACTCAGGACCAGATGAGCGTGATCGAATTCGATACCTTCGTGACCGAACTGACAGGCTTCACCAATAAGGTTGCTCTGATCGATCACGGCCTCGACCACATGCGCGGCGAAGGCGGCACCGCGCTCTACGATGCAATCTATCTCGGCTCAAAGTCGCTCGGGAATAAAGACGGCCGCAAAGTTCTCGTGCTCGTCACCGATGGTGGAGACACCGTGAAAAGCTCCACCTACGACGAAGCGCGCGAGCAGGCCCTGCGCAATGAAGTCATGATCTACTCCATCATCGACGTGCCCATTGAAGCCAGCGCCGGCCGCGACTCGGCGGCGAGCACGCACTCATTCAACTCTCCGAGGACACCGGCGGCAAGCACTTCTACGTCGACGCCGGCGGACTCGACAAGGCCTTCGCCCGCGTCAGCGACGACCTCCGCACGCAATACATGATCGGCTACTACCCCCACAAGCAGGAGCCAGGAAAGCAATTCCACACCATCGACGTTACGATTCCCCGTGCGGCTACCGAGTCCTTCAATATCCGCCACAAAACCGGCTACTACGCCGAACCAAAGAAATGATCCGCGAAGACGAAAGGTTTGCCGGACAGGTTGTTAGAACCTCGTGACGTGTGTTTCAACACTGAAGACCTTGCCGTCCCGCTCCACAACAAGCTTGCGTACATCGCCGGGTCGGCCGTGCATCGCAGCGAAGATTTCTCCCGAAGTTGCATTTTCAGTTTTCATCGCTTCAATCTGGATAAGCCTGTCGCCCGCCCGCACTGCCTTCAACGGTCGCAGCACCATTTCGTTCTGCTACCTTGGCGACAAAGTATTCCCCATCGCGATGTGCAAGCGTGAGACCCACTACATCTAGATCGTGAGAATCGAGGTCGCTCTGTCGGAGCCAGTACGACATACGGTTCGGATAATCGATCGTGATGCGAAACCCCTGCAGCACATTGCCGCCAAGCCATCCGATTACCGGGACAGCGTTCTTTTTTGCATACCAGTCGATAAAGTCCCACTGTTTATCGTTTTGACCAATCGCCAGTGCACCGATCCCGTCGACGAGCACGCTGCCCAGGCGCGTGTCGGGAATTCTGATCAGGATTCCGTCTGCCTCAGTCCCGTCGTCCTCCATTCTCATATTGCTTGGGCCAACTGCGCCGATGCCGCGCTGCCATTCCGGATGCGTCTTAAGCCATGTTTGAGCGGTTGACTTACGAATCCAGCTATAAGCCGATCCGACATCGATGGTGATCGCGCAAGACGTCTGGTTGATTGTGGCGTCAACGGCCACCAAACCTGTTTTCTCATCCAGATGAATCGGGACTGTGATGCCATCAGGGTGAAGAGTTCCAGGCTGCGCCAAAGTAAGCGTCCGCCGGGCGTAATCGATTACGACTTGATAGTTCCGCAGAACGCCCGCAGGCAATAGCATTTCAACTTTGCCATTGTCACCAAGGGATTGCGGAAACCATGAGTCGCCTTGCACCGTGTTCGATTCGATCGTCACGGGCATCTGTCCGATCAATAGGTGCAGAGGTGTCTTCTTGTCGGGGCTTAGTTCCTTCAAGAGTTCCCGCGACAGAATCGTCGACGGGCTGCCACTGTCAACATAGGCAAGCGTTCTGCGAAGAGTTCCGTCCGGGCGGGTGAGCACAACCCGCGCGTAGATTCGATTGCCGTCTAAAACAAACGGCACCGTTCCAGACACGGGAATCTGGGACGCACGGTCGATCCTTTTAGCAGCGTTCGATACCGGCGCCGAGATGGACGCCCCGGCAACCAGCAGGAACACCACTAATGTTCTCGGAGTATCCCAGCCGGCATCTTCACTCTTTCATTTTCCTTGACCAAGACAGGCAGAGCAATTTTCAGTGACTGAGAGCGAAAGACAGGGACGAAACCACTGAAAACTGTTGTTCAATGAGACATGCTTTCCCGTTCTTGCGAAGTCGACTCGTGAATCGGATTTGCCGCCAAACTGCCGTTCAAAATCGGACAGGTCTTCTCTCATTTGGACGCCACTCTCGCTTTTTCGGCGGGCGCATCCGCGTAACCCATTGTTTTCTATAGAGTTTGCCCCAACCATGATTGGCCCTTAACGTGCTGCCGCGATTACCACGGTGTTCTCTGTGTGGAGGATTCTCAATGACGGTTTTGCTTCAAGACCTCGTCTACGCGCTTCGCCAGTTGCGCAAAACCCCCGGCTTCACTACCACCGTCATCCTCACCCTCGCCCTCGGCATCGGCGCCAACGCCGCCATCTTCACGCTGGTTAACGCCGTCCTGCTGCGCAACCTGCCCGTCGTCGATCCCCAAAACCCTCATCCGCGTGGGCGATACCGACGACTGCTGCGTCAACTCCGGCTGGAACGACAAGGGCGACTACTCGCTTTTCTCTACCGACACCTACCTCATGATGAAGAAGAATGTCCCGGAATTCCAGGAACTGGCAGCGATGGAAGCCGGCTTCGATTACCGCCCGCTCACCGCGCGTCATGAAGACCCACAGAGCGTCGCGAAATCGATCATGGGCGAGTTCGTCTCCGGCAACTACTTCCGCACCTTCGGCCTTCAGCCTGCCGCCGGCCGCTTCTTCACCGACGCCGACGACACCAAGGGCGCGGCGTTCACCGCCGTCATGAGCTACGACACCTGGGCGCACGACTACGCCTCTGACCCCTCCATCGTCGGAACCACCTTTCGCATCAACACCCAGCCCGTCACCATCATCGGCGTCGCGCCGAAGGGCTACTATGGCGATCGCCTTACCAGCACCCCGCCGAACTTCTATCTGCCCATCGAGTCCATGGCCGTGATCGCCAACGTACCCTATCTCCACGATCCCGAGGTCGCGTGGGTCTACGTCATAGGTCGTGTCAAGCCGGGCGTTCCATTGCCTGCCCTGCAGACCAAAATCAGCACCATCCTTCGCCAGCAATTCTCCACCCTCAAGATGTTCTCGACCGAACGCGCCAAAAAGTTTCTCGACCGTACGCATGTCGTTCTCATACCCGGTGGCGCCGGCATTCAGCAGTTGCAGGACAACGCCAAGTCGCAACTCCACCTTCTTAGCTGGATCGCCGCACTCGTTCTGCTCGTCGCCTGCGCCAACATTGCCAATCTCCAGCTAGTCCGCAGCATGAGCCGCCGCTCCGAGATGTGCGTGCGCTCAGCGTTAGGAGCGCAGCGCAGCCGCATCATCCGCCAGTTGCTCACCGAAAGTGTTCTCCTCGCCGGCCTCGGTGGAGTGGTAGGTCTCGCCGTCGCTTATGCCGGAGCGCATATGCTGCTCGTCCTCGCTTTCCCCGGCGCGCAAAATGTCCCCATCGACGCCGCTCCATCGCCGCTGGTCGTCCTCTTTGCGTTCGGACTTTCGCTCGTCACCGGCATCCTGTTCGGCGTAGCGCCCGCGTGGATCGCCGCCCAGGCGCAGCCCGCCGATGCACTTCGCTCCGGCACGCGCACTACCGCCGGCGGAGCATCCATCCTGCAGCGCTCGCTTGTCATTCTGCAGGCGTCCCTGTCTCTCGTGCTCCTCGTCGGCGCAGGACTCTTCGCCCAAAGCCTCAACAAGCTTGAAAGCTCCGACATGCACCTCGACTCGACGAATCGCTACATGATCCACTTCAATCCCCAGGCCGCGGGATATGCCACAACCCAGGTTGAAGCGCTCTATCGCACCATCGAGGACCAGTTCCATGCATTGCCCGGCGTCGTCAAAGTCGGCATCTCCACCTACACCCCCATGGAAGACAACAACTGGGGCACCAGCGTCCAGATCCAGGGCGAACCTGATCCCAACAAGGGCGCATCATGGGTTAAAGGCAACGCCGACTACTTCGATTCCGTCGGCACCCACGTTGTGATGGGCCGTGGATTCAGGCCCCAGGATCTGCTCGCCGCTCCACCCGTCGCCGTCGTCAACCAGCAATTCGTAAAAACGTTCTTCAAGCCCGGCCAGAATCCCATCGGCCATCGCATGGGTTCGCCCGGCCCAGACAATCAGGGCAAATATGAGATCGTCGGCGTCGTCGAAGACACCACCTACACCGCGGTGCAGTGGAAAGACCATGCGATGTTTTTCGTTCCCATCACCCAGCGCCCCGCCAACACTAAAACACCGATCTCCGAAGACATAGGTCTCTACGCCGGCGCCATCATCATCCAGAGCAGCCGCCCCATGAACGACATGGAAAAACTCGCCCAGCGCACGCTCTCCGGCATCAATCCAAACCTCACCATCGTCAAGTTCCAGACATTCGACGAGCAGATTGCCGACCGCTTCAACGACGACCGCATGATCGCCCGCCTCACCTCGCTCTTCGGCGCACTCGCTCTGCTGCTCGCCACCATCGGCCTCTACGGCGTCACCTCGTACACCGTTGTCCGCCGCACGCCGGAAATCGGCATCCGTATGGCGCTCGGCGCAGAACGCATCCGCGTCGTCGGCATGGTGATGCGCGGCGCTATGGCGCAAGCGGTGATCGGTCTCGCCATCGGCGCCCCCATCGCCATCCTCTGCGTCCGCTACATCAAATCGCAGCTCTACGAAATCACCCGCGTCGACACCGGCGTCATGGTCGGAGCCATCTGCATCCTGACCGTGGCCGCAGCCGTTGCCGGCATGATCCCCGCCCGCCGCGCCGCCACCATCAACCCCGTAAAAGCCCTCCGCGTCGAATAACGCGACCACGATCCTCGCCCCACGAGCGGCAAAAATCACGAGCGCCATAAATCAGGCGAGCGCGAAAAAATTGAGCCTGTCATTCCGAGCCACCAGGATCCCGTCCCACGAGCGCCAAAAAAATTGAGCCTGTCATTCCGAGCGACCAACGGGAGTCGAGGAACCTGCGGTTGCTTTTCCTCCCGCCTCGCAGCGACCAGGATCCCCACCCGACCTGCACCCCCCCCACGAGCGGTAAAATCCCGATCGGCAAAAATCAGGCAAGTACCAAAAAACTGAGCCTGTCATTCCGAGCGACCAACGGGAGTCGAGGAACCTGCAGTTGCCTTTCCTCCCGCTCCAATCCGCACCAGCCGCAGTTGTTGACCCATCCATGACGGAGCATTTCGCGTCCTGTGCCCGCACGTTCACGCTGTCAACTCCCAAAATCTCTCCCACCCACCTAAACCCCTCAAAACACGAGGCGGGTGGCCCTGGTCTCGGTAACCTTTCCAAACAAGGATGAGGGTGCCCCCAGTCCCGCGCTTTTGGGGACCGGGAAGGAGAACTCACCAGGGAGCCTAACCTACCCCTAAATCGTCAAGCCCTTCCGCGCCAAGATTTCCGCTAACCCCTTCATTCCATTCGCAAAAAACTCTCAGCCATTTTGCAAGTAATTATCCCCTCCCGGCGCACAATGGAATCGTGATTGAAACCACTCACCCCGCGAAGGTGCGCCGCCCGCACGCTCACTCCTCCAGCACCGCCATCACGCCGCCAAGTCCAATCCGCAGAAGAATCTACAGCTAATCCCAATCCACACAGGAATTTAGCACCACCCCCTGTCTCTAACCCGTTGATTACAGGGAATTTGCCCAAAGAGTCCGGGTAATAGGGGGGCAAGGAATCATGTCCGTATTTAAACGAATGCTGCCATATTTTCACCAGCGGGGAGACCCGGGTTTGGCCCCTTGGGATCCCCGCATGCTTAAAGGCCCTTACAGCGCGGCAAAACCTGCCAAAATGCGCCCGAATGGCTCGATCCAAAAATCTTCAAGTCATTCAAATTAAAACAGATAATCGCCGCGAAGCCCTCACTGGAAAAATTACAAAAACGCAGTGGACACCCAAACAGAAAGCAAAGGACTTATGACACTCGAAAACAGCCCAGGCGAACCCGAACAGCCCAAACTCAAGCGCCAGAGAGTACGTGGCGTCACCAAACTTTACCGGGCATGCGAAAAGATCCTTCGCAACGATGGCGACCGCGTCGCCGATGCGCTGTTTCAGCGCGCCCTTGAAGGCAACGTCAGCAGCGCAAAACTGCTCATCAAAATCATCGAAGTCGAAGCCCGCAGGATGCGGGCGCGCAATCGCCAAGCCGCCGAACGCAAAAAGGAGCGCCAACAAAAGGAAAAGAAGCGGCAAAAGCTGGCTTCGTCAGAGCCGTTGGCGGCCAATACCGAAGCCAAATCGCAATAAAGCATCAACGTTGGCGGCCAATACCGAGACGAAAACGCAATAAGCCATCAGTGTTTCAGCGCCGCCTCATCCAGCTTGCCGATCCGCCCATGCGGCCCGACCACAAACGGCAGCGAAAGCGCATTCCAGTTCCGGTCCGCATCTGCCGCCTCATGCATCACCGCATCCGGCCGCACTGCATGCCAGTTCTTGCCGTCATCCGTGCAGATGTCGGTGCCGTTTGGCCCAACCGTGATCCAGGTCTTGCTGGCGGAGTCGTAGGCTACTGCAGAGCGGTAGCCGTGAGGGGAAGCGATCGAGGCATTCCAGGTCTTGCTGCCGTCCGTCGTGAAAGCCGATGTACCGCTCGCCACATCCGGCTTTGTATAGTCACCTCCAACGACAATGCCCACCGCGGCGGTCCGGAAATTTATGGAGAAGATACCGGCCGATTCTGATGAGTGGTTTACCGGGGCTGTCGAGTCGCGAAAATCTGTCCATGGCTGTCCGCACTCGCCTGAGAAAGGATCAATTGCGCCCCCGCAACCCGCACTTTTGAACAAGAATTGCGGAAGTTGCGCGGTTGCATAAAGGCGGCGCGAGGCAATGCGGCCTGCGCTAGTGGCAAACCAAAACCAGCCGTCCAGCGCAGCCATTGAAGTGTTGCTCGCCGCGAAGGCCGCTTCGCCCTTGCCTGGATGCAGACCATTTCCGGGAACGCGCGCTAGATCGGGCGCGCCGACCGGTACCCATTTCGCGCCTCCATCCGCAGTCACACGGAGATGAAAGTCCCCCGCGTTCTCCGCTGCTGGGCTGAAGTTCAACGGGCTTGGATCGCTTAAAACCATTCCATGCTCGCGATCGATAAACAGGATCGCGTCAAAGAAACCATCCGGCGCGTATGGATTGGTGAAAATCAACTTCCACGAATGGCACCCATCCGTCGTCTTGTACAACCGCGACAAGTCGCCCTTGCCGCTCGACATCACAATCGCCGTATTCGCATCGAACGCCTGAACGCCGCGAAAATCCAGCTTCTCGGCACCGGGTGGCACCGTGCACGATTGCCACACATATCCGCCGTCTTCGGTTCGCAGCACCGTTCCGTCGGTGCCCGAAGCCCACGCCACCCCGCCGCCGATCGAGTGAATCCCGCGCAGATCGGCGGTTGTATTTGAGTTCTCCAAGGTCCACTGCGCATGCCCCGGCAACGCCGCCGCGAGCATCGTGAAAAACGCAACCGCTGTCCGCATGCAAATCAGTGTCAGGCACACCTGCACCTTCGGGCAACAGCGCATGCGCCTGCCGTGGTTACATAACCAAATGGGGATGGCGCGGCCAGCCCCCGGCGCTACCCTTTCAATGGAGCAATCTCATGACACTGCAAGAGCTGATTGAAGAGCTGGGTGGAACCCTCGCGCAAGGCGATCCGGAGTGGATGGTCGACGGCGTCAACACACCCGAAAAGGCCAGCGCGTTCGACCTCGCATTTGCCGACTCCGATACGGCTGTCACCACTGCGCTCGCGAGCAACGTCGGCGTCGTCGTGTTGAAGCCCGGCGCCGTCACGCAGTATCCCCGCGGTAAGTGCATCATCGAATCCGATCAGCCGAAGCTCTGGTTCGCCAAAGCCGCCAGGATCGTAAAGAAGCAGATTCATATCGCCGGCATCGCACACTCCGCCATCGTCGCACCGGATGCCAAGGTCGATCCGGGCGTAGTGGTCGGTCCCTGCGCCGTCATCGGCTCACACGTGAGCATCGGCGACGGCACACTCATCGACGCCGGCGTAGTCATCGGCGAAGGCGTGAAGATCGGAGAACACTGCCACATTCATCCCCGCGTCGTTATCTATCCCGGCACGACCCTTGGCAATCACGTGATCGTGCATGCAGGCGCAGTGCTCGGCGCTGACGGCTTTGGGTACGTCCGCGACTCCCTGACCGGCGAGTACACGCAGTTTCCCCAGCAGGGAACACTCACAATCGAAGACGATGTCGAAATCGGCGCCAACTCCACCATCGACCGCGGCGCGCTTGAGGCGACGCGCATTCGCCGCGGCGTCAAGATCGACAACCTCGTCCACATCGGCCACAACTGCGACATCGGCGAGAACGTCATCCTCGTGGCGCTTACCGGCATCTCCGGCTCATGCACGGTAGGCAAAGGCGCCGTGCTGGCCGGGCAGGTGGGCATGGGCGACCATGCCCACGTTGGTCCCGGCGTGATTCTGGGCGGCCAATCCGGCGTCTTCAGTGGTAAAACCATCTCCAACGAAGGACTGCGGCCCGGAACAGTCATGTTCGGAACCCCCGCGCGACCGTTGAAACAGGTTCTGCGCGAGCAGGCGGTGCTTTCAAAACTTGCGAACGAAGCAAGACCTGGCGGGAAAGTGAAGGCACCCGAAAGCGGCGAACAGCCTGACGCACCTGAAATCTAGAATCACCGAATGGAAAAACCGTGGCTATCCTCGTCGTCGGCGGCAGCACCAAAGACATCGGCAAGACGGCGCTGGTGTGCGCAATCATCTCGGCGCTCCGCGATTACGATTGGACCGCTGTAAAAATTACCGCCCACGATTATGTTGCGAATATCGCCGATCAAGATTCCACGAGCCCGGCAATTCGCGAAGAAACTGCCAGAGGCGAGCAGACAGACACATCGCGCTACCTTGCCGCAGGTGCGCGCCGCGCCTTGCTTGTAACGCGGCAAGATGACGGAATTCCCATCGACGAGATGCGCCGTGCCCTGGGCAGCGACCGCAATATTCTTTTCGAATCAAACCGGATCGTCGACGCAATCGAGCCGGATGTGTGTCTGGCTATCGTCGTCGGTCCGCCGGCGAATTGGAAACCGAGCTTCGTTCGGCTCCTGCAAAAGGCCGACGCGGTCGTGAGTTTTGAACCTGTCGAAATCGAAGCGGCGATGCTGCGGCCTGAGATCCCGCGATTCGAATTGCATGCAGCGGATCGCCCGTCACCAGAGATGATTGATTGGCTTCGATCGCGACTGAGCCCATCTCGCCTGCGAAACTGGTGACCTACCTGGGCGTCTTGTCCGTCGGGAAGGGCTCAGTCTTCAGCGATCCATCGCGCTGCTTGATGAGGATCTGCACCTTGCCTTCGGCGGTGTCGAGTTCCTTTTTGCAGGCTGCCGAAAGCCCCACGCCCTCTTCGAAGAGCTTGATCGAGTCTTCAAGGCTCAAGTCGCCCTTTTCGAGTTGATCGACGATAGTTTCAAGCTTCTTGAGCGAATCTTCAAACGATGGCATGCTTTACTCCGTGACTGATGCGCTCTGCGGCAGTACGCTGGCGATGACTTCGGCGGCGGCGATGTAGCGGCCGAAAGGCGCGCTGACCTGTACACCCTGCACCATGGGGCGCACGGCTTCGAGCATCTCCTGCGCGA
Organism: uncultured Acidobacteriaceae bacterium; assembly: GCA_963770365.1. Lineage (GTDB taxonomy): Bacteria > Acidobacteriota > Terriglobia > Terriglobales > Acidobacteriaceae > Telmatobacter. Next base: position 285,773 of record CAVYPN010000003.1, read on the forward strand.
TCAGGATGCCTTCCTTGCGAGCGGCGTCCGGTGAAGTGACCTGGGCCATCCGCAGCATGATCTCTTCAGGCATGGAGACGCGCAGATCGTTCTTCATGAACTCCGCGTTGCGCAGACTGGTCAGCGGCCAGATTCCCGCGATCACCGGAATGCGGAATGAGTCGATGCGGTTGAGAAACTCTTCCAGCAGGCGCAGGTCGAAGACGGGCTGCGTGATGGCGTATTCCGCTCCAGCCTCAACCTTGTAGGCGAAGCGGCGCAGTTCGTGCTCGATATCCGGCACGCCGGGATTGGCCGCAACGCCAATGGTGAAGTTGGTGGATGCCGCGATCGAATTGGAGCCGATGTCGAGCCCGTGATTGAGACGCCGCACAATATTGACGAGACCGATGGCATCGACATCAAAGACCGCCGTGGCGTCGGGGTAGTTGCCGAGCTTGGGTGGATCGCCGGTGAGACAGAGAATATTTTTCAGGCCGATCGACGACGCGCCGAGCAGGTCAGACTGGATGCTGAGAACGTTCCGGTCGCGGCAGGTGTAGTGCAGTATCGTCTCGATGCCGGTGTGCTGCTGGATCTGGATGCACAGGCTCTGGGCGCTCATGCGCGCCGAGGCGCGGGGCGAGTCGGGCACATTGATGGCGTGGACGCCGAGCTGGGCAAGCAGCCGTGCGCCTTCAATCTCCTTGCTGCAGTCGATGCCCTTGGGCGGCACAATCTCAACGAGCGTAACGAAACCGCTTTGTGCAATCAGCGAACCGATGCGGGAACGCTGCCCGAGGGGTAGGGGCGGCGTTTCAGTAGAAATCTCAGCATGCTTGCCGCCATCGGTTACGCGGGCTTGCGCGTCGATGGCGCGCATGGCCGAACGCATCGCGCGGGTATGGTTGGGCGTGGTTCCGCAGCAGCCGCCAACAATTTGAGCGCCCGCAGCGATGGCCTTACGGGCGAAGCTGGCCATGTATTCCGGCGAGCAAAGATAAATATTGCGGCCCTCGATGGCGCGCGGCATCCCGGCGTTGGGCATGGCGGCAAGCGGCAGCGTGGTGGTGCTCCGCATCGCTTCGATCGCCGTCAGAACAGTGGAGGGCCCCGTGGAGCAATTGACGCCGATGGCACCTGCGCCCCACTCCGTCAGCAGCGCGGCAGCCTGCTGCGGCGATGAACCGTCGAGGCAGTTGCTTTCGTCGTCAACCGTCACCATCACCAGTACGGGCAAATCGGGCGCGGTTTCTTCGGCGGCCAGCAGCGCCTCGCGCGCCTCGTTGAGCGCAGGCATGGTCTCAATGATGAGCATGTCGACGCCGGCATCCGCCAGGGCACGGATCTGCTCGGCGAATGCGGCGCGCGCCTCATCGAGTCCGATTTTGCCCAGGGGCTCGAGCCTCACGCCAAGCGGTCCGATCGATCCGGCAACGTATGCCGTACCCGCCTGCTTCTCCTGTAGGTGGTCGACGGCCTGGCGCGCCAGCTTGACGCCCGCAGCATTGATCTCCGCAACCTTTGAGGCCAGGCCGTGCCGGGTGAGACGAAAGCGGTTGGCTCCAAAGGTGTTGGTTTCCAGAATCTCGGCGCCGGCCTGGAGATATTCCTCGTGGATCGAAAGAATAAGGTTGGGGTCGGACAGGTTCAGCTCGTCATAGCAGCGGTTGATGAAGATTCCGCGCGCATAGAGAACCGTACCCATGGCGCCATCGGCGAGCACGGGGCGATTTGAGAAGATATCGGCAAACTGGGCCATTCTCTTGTCATGCTATCGCAAGCCTTCGCGGACTGTATCTGATTGTGCGGCGAATGGCGACCCGCGCGCGCCCGAATGCGCAGGCGGAGCATTAAGTCGAGCGAGCGGGTTGCTTTGTTATACTTCGATAGACTTAATATATATTTATAATCAATCACTTACAGAAACTAAAAGTCTTAGACAAACGATAAAAACGAAAAAAACGATAGAAAAGAGAATCAGTTCAGCAATTTTTCAGCAAAAATACAGGCGATTGCTCTCATGTAGACGGTCACAGTGTGTGCTGAAAATTGCTGAAAAGCCCTTGCATTTAGTTGAATGCTATTCTCGGCGAGATGAACCAGGACGAGGACGCAGCAATCGATGGAATCATCGACGCATCTTTAGAGATGGCTCGCAAGGACGCTGCTATTCGTCGCGAACTCAAAGCGGCGATTGAGCGTAACGATGTAGCTGAGACGCTACGCTTCGCACGTGAATTGGTTGGGCTGGAGCCTATAGAGGATGCGTGAGTCGTCCTTTTCCACGGCAACGAGGAATCACCCTTCTACCGAGTGATGTCTCCGACTTGAAGCCTGTCTGCCAGTGTGGTCAGCAATTCACCAATATTGAAGAACTCGGTGACACCAACAACGCCGCCGCAACTCGCACATTGAACAAACGTGAGTTTGTACCGCGAGTTTCGAGGCGACTGTTCGACAGTTTCAAAGGAATACCCACCGCACTTCACACATGTTGATTGAGCCATAGTTGTCTCTCCTCGGTGTGACTTCTTGTACGGGAAAGCCGAACGGAACGCCATAAAGTCAGGAAAGACGCGAACCAAAGGAGTAAAGAGTGGGGCATCGGAAATCGTCATTCCGTCCCGCGAATTCCTACTTTTCCACCGATGAGGATTTATGCGTACTTCCTACAATGAAGTAGTGGAAAGTTCGCTGACATCACTTCGCTCGACGCAGGCCTGCCCGCGAATATCGACAGTGAAAAGTCAGGGAATGTAGGAAGGGCATTGAGAAGTGGACAGACTCCCAATGCCCCAGTGAAGCCCCCGTAGCTTAATTGGACAAAGCACCCGTCTCGAAACCGGCCAGATGAAGGTCCGAATCCCGGGGGCACCACCCGAATAATACGAAAATGATGTGTCATGACACAATGCCCGACTGTGCATGGAAAATGTGCGAAAGTTGCCGAAGATGTTCAGGTTGAAGGAGAAACCGAACTGTCGGACGATAGGATTATTCGGGTGAATTTCGGCTGGAGCGGAGATTGGGTTAAGAAACTGAGTGGTGGTTCGAGAAAGGATGAGGCATGGGGAACAGGTTCAAAATTTATAAGACAGAGCTTGAAAAAGAACGAGCTAACCACACACGCGCAACTGCCGAGGCTGACGAGCAATTCAAGGAACTTCTCATTGCCGTCGGGAAATTTAATGCCGATACCGTTTTGGACTTGGTGTTCGATTGGAACCCGACCCAGAGATGGCTCGAACTAGGTGCGTACTGTCTCGGATTGGAATCAGCAAGAGACAAAGAACCTAGAAAGATATGGTTCGGAGAAGTGCCGCCGCATGATAATCCGCCGTTTCCGAAGATTATCGAAACTTGGTCCATTCAACCCGAGATTGATATGTTTGACGGATTCAGATGGAAAGTTTCCGAATTGAATGAGAGCTTCAATACGCAGGAACTAGCGGATGAGGCTGCGATTCAATTAACCAACATGGCCATGCGACGGTCTGGTCAACGGTCGTAAAAAAGCACAGGACTGGTAGAGCAACACTAGGGAGCAAGACTAGGGGGATGATGGAAAATTCGTTCGTAGCAGACGCCACATTGATTCAGGCACTGGAAGAACGGTCAGTACCCCTTCCGACTTGGCGTGGACTGATGCTATTCAGACAGGGAGAGTCTCCGGTCGGCCTCTACATCATCAAAAGCGGCGAAGCGATTCTCCTTATGACTGACGGGATTGGAAACGACATTGCTCAATTCAATGTCGGTGCTGGCTCAATTCTCGGACTACCCGCAATCATCGCGAAAGAACCGTACACGCTGAGTGCAATGGCATGTGAACGTTCGAAGGTAAGCTTTGTCGAACTCGCTGCGTTTGAAGAACTGATGCGGGAACGCCCGTCGTTGTTTCCCAAGGTGCTCGAAGTTTTGGCCGCTGAAGTGCGCTCCTCTCGTCAAGCTCTCAAAGACATCTTGAATAAGCTTTCGAACCGCCCTTCCCGCGTCCTGTGATTGAACTTATTCCGGAGGCCGTTGTCCCAGTATCGAGTGACAAGGGCATCCCGGATGTCTAAGCGGTGCATCAAACCGATTTTATGGTGTTCCGCGCTTCTCCCGAACTCATCCAGTCCCTTCGTACCACCTTGCAGAAGATTGATGAGGTCTTTCCATCGCAAGCAGACGAGCCCTTCGATGCAGAGCTAAAGCGCGTCGTGCTTTTGCGAATAGCGGAACTCGAATCAGAGGATACGAACGAATCAGATTCAACCGATGAGGCAATTGATGGCGTCGAATCAGGTCCCATCGAGTGGCTGCGTCTCCGTTCAGGTTAAAGGCTAGCCAAACTTTCACGATTGCAAGACTCGGGATTCCCTGACGGGCTCAGAAGACGAGGGCTCAATGCGAGAGAATAACCGGGTCGCAAACATGATGCAGTTCATGGCTGAGGAGTTCGCTCTCTGAATAGACCGTTGCCACCGTCGCAATGCATCGGTAACAGATGGAGTCCACGGTTCCATCTAAATTTGAACGATGAGCGAATTTGAGAACCGGTGCCACGTCTCAACTCAGTTCGATGGCAAATATATTTATGCGATTTGTCCGAAGATGTCTGTTCGGTATCTAACGTAATTTGCACTTAGTTTTCCACAGCGAGAAATTCATTCTCCCCGGTTCCTTAGTCTGCTCTAGAAGTAAACCGATAAGCTCGACAGAAATCGGCGGCCTCTAGGGGGGAGGCGTATTATTGTTTCTCGTTCCCCTCAAGAGGACTTTGCCCCGTGCAGCAGCTTTGCAAAGTTGGTCGTCCCTTGTTTCGAGAGTTCGACAAAGCACTCAAGCTTCGAGGTTGTCTAGAGGCTGACCTACAAGCCGCACAGATTGTTCCCGTGGGAGTTTCTCGACTCCGGGAGATTGCTCAGGCCGCTCGACAGGCGGAAAAGGAATTCATTAAGGCTCGTCACGCTTACGTTGAACATCTCTGCGAATGCATCAAATGTAGCCACCACATCGTGGTTCCTTAGACTGAGAAGTGAAATCAGCGGCCAAGCTCCCCTTCAGCGGTGCTCAGTTCTTCTTTCGATGCGGCTGTCCTTACCCTCTCTGCTCCATTACAGGCAGTAGCTCATCACTTTGCCAAGCCACGGCCACCACTGCTGGTGGCGGCGAGGTAACGCCATCTGTGAGATTCACGACTTCCGTCTCCGGGTGGGCGGGGCACGAAATCCAACGGTCTTGAAACTGGTGAATCCAGAGTCCAGAGACCTCTACTGACGAATGCCCTTTGGCGCAGTCGCGACATGCAATGCTCGCAGGGCGATTCAACCTTCTTTTCCAAATGTAATCACAAAGGATTGCCAAGGCGAAAATGCCCAAGAGAAGACCAAGGAGAATCCAGAACAGCATGACACCAATACTCCGATACAGCACTCTTGTTGGGGGAGACCAAACTCGACGTTTTATCTGAATCGCCGAAATCGAAAAAGGATGCTTCATCAACAAAAGTGCCAGCCGGGAATGAGTCGGCTGGCGCGGAGGTCGATAGAGTCAGTTTCAGGGGAGGAAAAACCTGAAGCTGACCACCCGAAAAACACATTGCACCCCTGAAGCGGAAATCTCGCAGGAAAAGGCACTGCATCTAAATGTTCGTGTTCGCTGCTCACCTGAAGTTGTCGACAACAAAGTCGGGCGGCAGAGACACAAGACCCGGTTGCGAGGGTGCGACCGGGTAGCTCTGGCGCTGTCCGTTCGCTCTAAACCCTCCGGGAGCATGACGGACAGCGCCCTGACGGCTCTCAGGAACAAGAAACGCACTGAGAGACCCTAATCAGACGACTGGAGCCGAAGAAGTTTCTTGTCTGTATCTGCGACCACCCAAACGCGAAATCCGCAATGTCGGCAGACAGCAGGATTCTCAGGATTAGACCCACGGCTGTTCCGCTTGGGCAGCAATATTGCAATAGGGTGTCCACATTTGCGGCATTTGAAAGCGACATTGTTTCCAAACGCATCGCACTCGTTCACCAAGCGAAAGTCCGTGACTCTTGTCATACTCCCACTCTTTATGGTTTTATCTTGCCAAAACTTGACTTACGAGGCTCAACGGGCGGATGAGTCTTCGTCACATGCAGACCGAATTGAGCCGCGAACCACTCGACGTTTTCAATTGGGTTCGTGATGCGCGGTCTGCTTTGAGCCATCTGTTCGCCACACAGAGAGCACTTTGCCGAGACAGGAATACCGTTCTCGTCATATCTCGTTTGCAGAACTGGCAGCGGCGGCATACTTCGATTTTAATCCTTCAATTTAGACTAAGTTCGCTTCGTCGGGGTCCATCAACTCTTCCTTGGTACCGCGGTAAGGGTACTAGCGTATTGCCGTTCCCCAATTTGGTATAGGGAATCACTTAACGTCGGCTATGCTCTTTCATATCGCGCAAGACGCCCAACCTCCTGCGGCGTAGAGCTTCCCGGTCGCGAAGCTGGAAAGCTCTACTGCGCGGTCACGCTTCCCATTTTCAAACCTCAGTCTTAGTTCCCAACAACTCCGTGGCAGTACCTTCGTTTGCAGCAATTGCAGATGGGCTCGTGCCTATCGTCGTCCGGCTAATAAGGGCGAAGGCTCGCGAGAGAGTGCCGCACAAAAGGAATTCGCGCTACACGTCTGCGCTGAACATCCACCCACGAAACAAACACTCAAGAACGACTAATCCTACTTACCGGTTGGAAAACGCTCGGATACACCCTTGCACAGCTTCAGTAGTTCCTCAGGAGTCGCACGTCGCTTCTGCTCAATGACCCACAGCCAATCAACTTCGGATGCCCTCAGGCCACGAAGAGAACGGCCCGTCACTCGCTTTCGTACACCACCGCCCTTGAACATCACGTTGTAATGGAGTTCCGGTAAGGTCATGCGTACACCATTTCCCGGATTATCGCCCAAGCGGTTTTGGCAGAATGAGCAATATTGGACAGCCAGACATTCCCCCCACATATATAGTCCCTGCATGAACGACGGAATCCAAATACTAGCGATTGAGTTGGACGGTCACGACGGGATGCTGGTGACATTCTCGGACGGGACTACTGGCGGATACGTGGTCGAGGAATTGCTGGATCTGAGGCCAGTTCGAGAACGAGTGAGAACGAAGAAAATTAAAGCTACCCCTAAAGTGAGCGCATTAAAAGTCTGAGGGCAACCCAATTGAAAATTCTTGTGGTCGATGAGGAACAACTGGTAGCCGACTCTCTCGTTCAAATACTGAACTTGGTCGGGTTTAGTGCCTGTTCTCTCTATAGCGGCTCAGATGCCGTTGAACAAGCCACGCAAAAGCCGTTCGACGTACTCATCAGCGAGGTTGTCTTGAAGGGTTTGTCGGGAATTGATGCGGCCATTGAAATCTGCAAACTTCTTCCGAATTGCAAGGTGCTACTGTTCTCCGGAAACATTGGAAGCTCTGACATGCTAGAGACGGCTCATGGCCTCGGACACGATTTTGACATCTTAGCGAAACCTGTCCATCCGGATGTGATAATCGACAGACTCAAGGCGATGAGTGTTCTGAATTGAACCTTCAATCCCGCGCACCGGAACCTCCCTGCACCACACCCACCGCAGAAAGGCTCCGGTACGCTCCAGAAGGCATATTGAGCGCGGGTGAATCCATCTTAATTGAAATCTTTCCTATCCCTGAATTACTACGGCTTGAAGTCAGTCGCCTCCTCGGTCGTGCTCTCTTCGATTAAGAAAGGTAGCGTGGTTCTAATCGATGTCTCGTTACCGTTTTGGGGAGTAAAACTTGCGGTGAGCAACGGACCCTGTGTGCTGTTCGCGACAACATTGCTGATGGTCTTGTGTGTTTCACCGGTCGGCTTGAAAATCGTTAGTATGAGCAGGTTAAATCTCCTTGAAAAAGGCCTTGGTGCGTTGAAAACTCTGTTGGAGTGGGATAGGTTCACATGATGTATTTTTCAATTCCCATGAGAGCCATGAAAATTAAAAAGAAGATGGCTACAAAGAGAGCAGCGTAGCGGAAGCGTCTGCCGACAGTGCCGTACCACAACTCATCGAATCGTTCACGCCTCAGCTTTGCGCGAATCTCCGCGCTGGGCTCCTCTGGAGTTTGAGTTAGGTCTTCGTCCCTATTCAAGCGCAGTTCAACCTGTGTGTTATGGGAGTCATGCTAGGGAGTTAGTGACTCCACAGAGGAGTTCGTTGCGCCAGATGAACAAATTGTCATGACGTTTCAGTAACTCGACGGGCTTGAAAACGTCCTAGAACACCCCGCACACACAAAAGTGGCATATCCACCGGAGACCTTTGAGTTGAAGCTATGTACTCAGACAAACCATTGCCGCACTTGGGGGGACAAAGAGGCGTTTGCACCATGTGCAACGCCTCTTTTGCATCACTTATGGCTTCGAGATTACGTAATTCAAATGACAAGCCGAGAGATGTACTCGCAGAGCTTCGCCAGACGCTCGGAAGGCTAGACCGGACGGGAGATTTCGCTTCTCCTTCGATAGCCAATCTGCGGCGAATTATCGCGAAACGCATTGCCGAGCTAGAAACTGCCGCACGAAGAATATAGGACGGTTCAATCCTTCAAATGTCGGCTTCAGGCACGCCAGAATCCAGCAACTCCATACGCGCAATCTTTTCGGCAACAGCGAGGGCAACAAACTGATTGAGAGAAACCCCCTCACGTTTCGCAATCTCAGCCGCTTCAACTCGCGTCGATTGCGGCAAGCGCAACGCGAACGACAATGGGACTTTGGGTTTAGTTGTCATGACACCTCAGGGGACCGTTACAAAGAATCCGGTATTTGGAGATTTAGGCTCCACAATACACCCGTTCTCTACCCCAAATGTCACGTATCGGACATTGTTTTAAACGCAAGAGAAAAGCCCCTCGGGCAAGGATGGGGCTTTTTGTACAGCGGGTTGGGGGTGCAGCGTGAACAACTGCATGAATGGTCTCGTTAGGAAGCCGGATTCGCTGCCGCCGGTGGTATCGCCTGACCAACTGCATGCGCTCGAGTTCATCGAGCGCGAGCCAAGCAGCTGAATTGATGTGCTCGTGGGGATCATATTGCAAAAGTGCCATGTGCGCTCCCCGCTGATTCAGACATCCACGGAGGCTCCTCAGAGACATTATGTATTACATCGGACTTGACGTTCACAAGCAGACGATCGGCTATTGCGTGAAGGACGCCGCCAGTCGTGTGTGCCTGGAACGCAAGATCCATTCCTCCCGTCAATGCATCCGCCGCCATCTGAAGGATTGAGAAATATCCATATTGGATACCGGACAGGGTTCAAGTCACGGTCAAGAGAAGATATCGGTAGTCAAAAAGGCACTGTGCAGACAGGGCACGATGGGAGTAGTTCCAGAGCTTGCCGGAGCCTGCCCGAGCCAAGTGGCGCAGTTTTGGAGTGCGGAGAGCTGAGCGGGGCGGGAACGGAAACGGCGTTCCAGCATCTGCCAGTAAAAATCTACATGTAAGCATTTCATATATATAGCGTTAACGAAGCAGGTACTCGATGATACGGTAGTGAATCGCGAAGGTGGCATTTAGAGGAAAACGATGTTCCCACCTCGTCTGGATGCAAAATCGGGTTGTGTTTCCACTTCTCTTCTTCTGATCCGTAGAGGGCAGCATCTTCGGCGTGGCTCTTGTGGAGAATGCTCCAGTGGGGGCGCCATTCCTTGATGCGCGCGCCTTCGAAGGGAGTTGATCCTACTTCCCACCAGCGGCCGGCACGTACGGGTACGGGATCGACGCCGGAGTAGATGTCGCGGAGCTCTCCGCCTTTCTTGCGTGAGCCCAGCATGCCTGGCACAAATGGCAGCATGGCTGCCAGTCCGATTGCAGCTCCTTTACCTGGTGTTCCCAGGTTCTTCCATATCCAGTGGACATAGCTTTGGTGCATGCTTATATACGCGCATACTCATGATGTTGTCCAAATCAGCGCAGAACCTTGACAAGGAGCGCATATGAGGAGTACGGAGTATATGAGTATGACAATTAACAATCAAGAAGTCCAGCGGGTACAGCGCCTGGTCTGGGGCAAGCTGTTCGGTCATTTTATCCAGAAAGGCCGTGAGAAGAGGGGATGCACGGTAGAGGAAACATCCCGCCTAGCCGGCATGGAACCGTCGAATGGCTGGCTGTTGAGGCCGGCGTCGTTCCGGAGACTGCGGCGAAGCTGCGCCTGATGGCCGCCGCCCTCGAGTTCGATAAGGTGCAGCTCGCCACTGTTGGCCAGATCTGCCGGGTCGCCTGGGAAGCAGTAGCCCTACTCCTGCCGCCGCCACCGGACCAGCCAGGGTACTGGCGGCCGGTACTCACAATCCCATATGCTCACCCCCAGAGGAAGGAGGTGAGTCAGATCAAGACGAAGGAAGGAAAAGGGTCAAAACGCTTGAACGTAAATATCTCTGAAGAGCTCCACCGCCGCTTCAAGTCCGCGACCGCAGCGCAGGGTCTCGAGATGACCGATGTGATTTTGGAATGGATCCAGAAGTATGTCGACAAGAATGGACTTGTCGCTCCAAAGAAAGGCAGGCGCGCATGAAGCGCGCCGCGCTGTATCTGAGGGTCTCAACTGTCGATCAGCACCCGGAGACGCAGCTTCTCGATCTGCGTCAGATGGCTGCTCAGCGCGGCTATGAGATCGTGCAGGAGTATACCGACCGGATCAGCGGCACCAAGGCCAAGCGGCCGGGGCTGGACCAGATGATGGCCGATGCCCGACGCGGCCGGTTCGACGTTGTCTCGACCTGGGCGTGCGATCGCATCGCACGCTCAACACGCCACTTTCTGACGGTGCTCGATGATCTAAACAGAACAGGCATCGAGTTCATCTCGTTCCGAGAAAACATCGATACCGGCGGCCCACTAGGCCGGGCAATCGTCATCATCATCGCTGCCATCGCTGAGCTGGAACGCTCGTTGATCGTCGAAAGGGTGCGTGCCGGCTTGAGACGCGCCCGCCTCGATGGCCAACGAATCGGCCGAGCTCCCCTGGTGCTGGACACTGCCGCGATCCAACAGGATCGCCAACGCGGTCAGAGCATCAGACAGATCGCCCGAGGACATAGCGTTTCGACGGCCACGATCCAACGCGTGCTCCGCAAGCACGCTACAACCACTCAGGAGCTTACCGCATGAACGAACACCCAGCAGACTTCATACCGATATGGATGGTGCTGTCGGCGGCCTTCGGCTTCTTCGTCGGCGAGGCTTACGGCGACCAGGCCCGTCATCGGAAGTGTCTCGAACAGGCCAATGCCGACCTTCGCGATCAACTCCAAAACGTTCACACTTGCTTGCCGACAATCCAAAGCGCACTTGATCAACAGCGCCGCGTCATCAACGACATACACAAGCGCGTCGTCGCTGTGACAAAAGGCCTCGAAAAACACCTCTCCTAAACCCCACAAAATCAACGGCCGGATCTCTCCGATCCGGCCGTGTCAAAACCTATAGGTTGAGTGACAGAATCACTTGCGACAAGCCGACTTCCGGTTCCCGATCCAGTGCATTGGGCAATTTAAAACTCGTCGAGAGAGTCATGGCGCGTCAAATTGACAAACAACACTTGTCGGGGAAGACGGCTTTTTCGGCCAGGTGCGTTGATCAGCCGTTTACCAAAGCAGGCATAAAAGAGCGCTAGGGGGCCAGCGATAAATTCATGTATTGCCGCGCCTTTAGTTGTTTGGAGATGGATTCCGCTGGGAGCTAGTGATTTCGCAATCCCCTCTACAGCTACTGAGGACCCTGAAACTTTCGAGTGCCGGCCGAATTTGGGACGTCCCGGACCTGGCAAACCTTCCGTGCGGAGCAATATCCGAGCGATCAACCAATACAAAACGTCAGGCGAACCTCCCATCTGTTGCTGAATTGTCATTAAAGGTGTTAGTTTCAACGCGATTTCCTTGCGTGTTTCTTATGACTCTCATGAAAGAATCAGGTTGCATGAACGAGGAATTCACGACCATCTTCGAGGCTGGTGCCACTCTGGACCACTACCGGCTGGGGGCAACCGTTGCTCAAAGCGGGAGGTCGACACTCTACCGTGCTACAGACGTGCGTGACGGAAAGCAGGTCCTCCTGAAGATTCCGCACGTCGAGATGGAGACCGACCCCGTCCTCCTGGAGCGTTTCAAGCGGGAGGAGGAGATTGGCCAGCATTTTCACCATCCGGGCATCGTGAAAATCTTTGACGGCGGAGACCGCAGCCGCCTCTATATGGTCATGGAGTGGGTCGACGGGAGACCGCTGAGGGCAATTCTGAAAGAGCAGGCGACGCACGGTGAACCCAAACTTCCTATCGTACGCGCCGTGAAGATTACGCTCGGCATTTGCAATGCTCTCGATTACTTGCACAAGCATGGGGTAGTGCACAGAGATTTGAAACCAAAAAACGTGATGGTGGACGACGAGGACCACGTCAAGCTTATCGACTTCGGCAGCGCCATGAAGGAAGACGCGCGGCGTCTAACCTTCGCGGGCTCCTCACCCGTGTTGGGCACGCCGGCTTACATTTCTCCGGAGCAGGTAAAGGGCCAGCGCGGCGACCAGCGCAGCGATATCTATGCGGTTGGGGTGATGCTCTACGAGATGCTCACTGGGCAGCCGCCATTCACAGGATCCAACCCGCTAACGGTCATGAACGAACGACTTCTAAACGACGCCAAGCCGGCGCGTCAGCTTAACCCTGAGATTTCGCCTCAGTTACAGGAAATACTCTTCCGCGCTCTCGAGCGTGATCCGCACAACCGTTATGCTACGGCCGGTGAGATGGCCTGGGAACTGGAACACCAGGAGCAGGTTTCTATTGCGGATGACGCGCACCGGCCAGTTTTGCAGAAGCGGGTCCGGCTTGGCGCACGCAAGATACTGCTCTATGCGGGGCTTGGCGCTGGTGCCGCTTCTTCTCTTTGGCTTGATGCTGATGCTGGCGCTGCGGTGAGATGAATCGAAGGACGAGCTGCTCAAGTTTGAGCGCGGATCTCGGCAACGGAGTCGAAATCAGGTGAGGCGTCGCCGTCTCGATCTTCTCATCCTGGGGGCACTTGATTATGAACGCACCGCGCATGATGAGTGGTGTGATCAATGTGGTGAGCAGAACCACGGTGACCATGACGGCAACCTCCGGCTCTTTGAAGATGCCCGTGCTGGCGCCCATGGCGGTGACAATCAGCCCCACTTCACCACGTGAAATCATGCCGCAGCCGACGCGAAAGCTTGGAACCGGTCCCATTCCCATGCCAAGTGCCGCCATCCCGCACCCGATGAGTTTGCTGACGACCGCAACGAGCGAAGATCGCGGCGAGCAAAAGCCAGTGGCCACCCAATGCGCGGAAATTGCTCGATAGTCCGATCGACACGAAAAACAGCGGAATGAGAAGTCCGTGGCCGATCGCGTAAAAGGTACGCTCGATCAGCGTCTTGAGTTTCGCACCGGCAAAGACATATCCCAATAGGTAGGCGCCAGTGATTCCGGCTACGCTGCCGAACCATTCTGCGCTCACCGCAAATAGAAGGACCAGCGCAAGCACGCAACTGGTTACGGCCTCGTTGGCATCAAGCTTGCGAAATAGCCGCATCAGTGGGTCGATCCAACGTTGTGCTGCGCCGTAGGAAACAAAAAAGAACGAGGTGACGCAGACAGCGATGAGGGACATCTGGACGACCAGCGGATGCTGAGCGGCCCAATGGGAAGTGCTGTTGCAGGAAGTTGGAGAGCATGGGTGCAAGGCCAAAGGCGCTCGCACCTGTCGTGCTGCAGGATGCCGCAAGAAAGGCAAGGACAAATAGCCCCATCACATCGTCGATGACCGCGGCACCAAGAATGACAGACGCCTCTGGGGACGTCATTTTGCCAGCATCCATCAGCGTGCGCGCCGAGATCGACACGCTGGTCGCTGTAAGTGCGCCGCCAAGAAACATGGCGCTGCTCCATGGAAGTCCGAGAAGATACGCGGCGCCGGCACCCAGGAAGAATGGCCAGACAACTCCCGAAAACGCCACGAGAAATGCTGTGACACTTGCTTCGCGCATTCGATCGATATCTGTCTCGAGACCGGCAATAAACATCAGGACAAAGCCGCCGATCTGCGCAAGCAGCAGGAATGCATCTGCAGCGGGTGTTCCGCTGAATAGCCGCATGTGAAGCATGTCGAAGCAGCCAGGCCCGGCCACCACGCCGACCATCAACTCGCCGAGAATGGCGGGTATGCCGAAGCGCGTGCTTATGGACGCAACGATTTTTCCCGCTGGAAGAAGTATGGCGATCAGCAGCGCCAGTTGCAGGGTTGCGGGCATCCTCTCCTACTTGGAACCAACCAGGACGGGTGCACTGCATTGATTCTTGGATTTGCGGATGAGACGAAGAACACCGGGAAGCAGACCGCCATAACCTCCGCGCTCAATTCCTTCTCTTAGCATAGTGCGGATAGTGGCCGCCTGTCTCCGCGCCAACTCCGACTGCACTGCGTTCGACGCAAGTTGCGCAGCACGCTGGGTCTGTTCAGCCGCTTGATCGCACACTCGCAAGCGCATCAGCAGTTCGCCAAATTTGAGTCTCGCGATGAAGCAATCAGGATCCGTGTTGACAGCTTCACGCATTTCCTCCATTGCCTCCTGTGCCTGCAGGTCCACGCAGAGCGCCATTCCCAGCAGCACCCTGACTTCAGGAACCTGCGGAGTCAGATCGACGGCTCCACGCAGTTGTGCAATCAGATCGCCTCGTTCGTGAGGTTCCAACACACGTGGATCGCGGAACATCCGCTGCAAGAGGCGAGACGCTTCAGGGTCAATCCCTTCTGGCAATGTCAGGGCGGCTTGCACTCTTGTCACACCGTACATTCCTTCTTCAGTAGAGTCGCGATGAATAAGCTTCTTCATTGGGAAACTCCAAGTGTTTGAAAGGAAAAAGGGGCAGCAAGGCATGGCAAATACACCTTGCTGCACCAGGAGAATTACAACGCCGAATTAAGCCACGGCTACCTGCTCTGCGGCTCGCATCACATCGGGCTCCGGACGGAAGACAAATTCCGGATAGCCGAGCTGTCCCATTTCAGGAAGATCGAGACCGGCAACCTCAGTCGCCACTGAGACGCGTTGGCCGAGGAAGATGTCCAGAATCCAATTGAGCACAAAGCTGAAGGTGAAGACGAAACCAACGAGGGTAGCGATGCCGACCAACTGAGCAACCAGTTGGCTGGAGTCGCCGTAGAAGAGGCCGGTAACGGAACCAGTGACCCCATTCCACGATCCGCCGTAGTTGCTGGTGCCATCGGCGAAGAGACCCACGGAGAGAACGCCCCAGAGACCGCACGCTCCGTGGACTGAGATAGCACCGACCGGATCGTCGACCTTGAGCGTGTTCTCGATAAACGAAACACTGAGGCAAACCAGCACCCCGGCGATCAACCCGATGATCGCGCTGCCTGTTGGGTTCACGAATCCGCTAGGTGCGGTGATCGCAACCAGACCAGCCAGCAATCCGTTGCCGCTCATCGAGGCATCGGGCTTGCCCTTCAGTATCCACATGTAGAGCAGGGCACCGAAAGTTCCGGTGCAGCCGGCCAACATGGTGTTGACGGCAACCGATCCGATGCGCAAGCAACCGGCTCCCGATGCGCCCAGGGTGCTTCCCGGGTTGAAGCCGAACCACCCGAAGGCAAGGATGAAGCAGCCAATGAGGACGGCGGATATATCGTGTCCGATGATGGCGTTGGCAGATCCGTCGCGGTTGAACTTGCCGATGCGCGGGCCGATGATCAATGCGACCGCAAGGGCTGTCATTCCGCCGACGGCATGCACAACGCCCGATCCGGCAAAGTCGCAGTAGCCCTTACCAAGTCCAAGATTGGTTCCCATCTGCGCAAGCCAGCCACCGCCCCACGCCCAATTGGCAAAGAGCGGATAGGTGAATGCGCCCATCAACACGGAGGAGACGGCGAAGGTCATGAACTTCCAGCGTTCAGCGGCAGCGCCGGTCACGATCGTCAGCGCGGTATCCATGAAGACCATCTGGAACAGGAAGATGACCATCACGCCGACATCATAAGTGTGACCAGCAAGAAACATGCCGCTCTGCCCGAAGATGCCCCAATTGGTACCAAACAGAGAGAGTGGATGCTCACTGGCCAGCGGCTGCAGACCACCGAGGTTCCCGTTTCCGGCTGCACCGCCCATCTGAATCGCGAAGCCGATAATCCAGTAGGCGAACAAACCACACGCGTACACGAAGAAGTTCATCATGTAGGTGTGGTTCGCGTTCTTCACGCGACATAGGCCAGACTCCACCATGGCGAAACCGGCCTGCATGAACATGACCAGGAATCCAGAAACCAGGGTCCAGGTGAAGTTGATGCCGATCTTGTTCTGACCTACCTGGTTAGCGACATCGCCCAGCGTTAGGCCGACCTTAGCGTCACCGACGGGAACGTCGTTCACTGTGCCGGTGAGCGAGCCGCCGGGATCGCCGGCAGCAAGAGTAGCGGTGGTAGGCGCCTTTGAGGCGGCGTCCTTCAGTTCAGTCGCCGACGCCGAAGGGGCAGCGTCTGCGCGAGCCACGATTCCTGCGCATGTCGTCAGCAGAAACGCAAGAGTGCAGATACAGGATGCAATCCGAACAATTCTCATCAATTCAGCTCCATGGTGTGGTTGATCATCGCCGAGGGAGTTGTGGGGATTAGGTCGTTAAGCCTTCCAGATAGCGTTTTTGCTTGCCGCTGATGGAAGGACGTAGAGAACTCCGACCAGCGAGACTGCGAAGCCGATGAGCGTAGTGGTCATTCTTCCGGAAACACTTGCCGTCAGATGCAATCCGAATAGAACGACCACCCAGCCTGCGAGTGCAAGCGCCACGCCAATGAGCTTCATTGCGGCAGGTTGCGCACCGAGCGCGATCTTGCCTTCCTCAGGTTTGATTTTCAGGAAGCGAAAGAGGAAAAAGCAAGGACAACTGCGCCGAGAACTAAGGCCGCCTTGCCGCTGCCGGATGAAAAGAATGCGATTCCTGCGGTAGCTGCTGTCAGCCCCCCCATGAATAGCGTGAATGCTCTGCCCTGTGCCTTTGTTGCCGCCATTGATGCCCTCCTTGAAATAGCTTCTGAATCTCAAGCCGCACAGCAATGTGCGAATGGATCACTGAATTCCAGGTACACTTCTAGCCCTCGCGCTAACTATCGCGCCGTAGAAGCAACTCGAACAACGTGGCCCGGTCAGGAACAACCCAGCGGGGTCATCCTCTGAAGGGAGCCGTCGCCTTGTGTGAAGCGAAAGCCACACAATCTTGCCCGCATAGCGACGACGCAACCCGCTCGAAGACCTCGTTGGCCCGAATCACGCTGCCCGTCATCACCAGCTCGGGCAAATCGTCGGCACCAACACGAAACATTCGTAATTCCGCGTTGTTCACGCCGGAAAACGAATCGAAGACTATATTGCGAAGTCTCAACGCATCTCTCAGTGCCTGCAACGTCTGATTCTCTTCGACCACTCGTGCGGGCAAATCCACGTCCCACCGATCGGCTGGTCGCATTAACCAGTCACATTCCACCGCGTCCCCTTTCCATTCCAACCGCAGCAGTTCCAGTGGCTCGCGCGAGAACTCGCCGTAGCGCATCTCCGGCGCGCTCTGCCCAGAAAATCCGCGGCTTCCAGCAGCACTTTCATGGGCGATGGAGTACTCCCGCAGGAGTTGATTGTGAGGGCAACGCCAGGAAGACGATGAATTGCGCCAAACACGTTAAGTTCAGCGACCAGGGGTGTGCCAAACTCGAGGCGCACCACAATCAGCAGTAGGACCATCGAGCACCATTGCCAGCGCGTGCGACGTAGTCGTTCCAACCGATCAGTCAGCACAAAGAGCGTTGCCGGTGCAAAGCCGAAGCGTGTCGGACGACTCGGCGCGCGCTCGAAAGCATGCCACCGCGAAGAATGCTGAAAGCAGAACCTCAACCAAAAGTGCCTGAGTGCCCATTGTTCCTCCGGCGTACACCAAACTGTTCCGTCAGAGGGATTCCGACGGCACACAATTCAGACTGTCTCGTTTGCGACGGACCTCGAGATCCGGACTCCAGAATCCGACTTGAGAACACTGCCCGAATTCAACAGCGATGAATTGAGTCACCGGTCCTTATTCGAAACTCAGCTTCGCACCTAATTCGTCGACCATTGATAAAAAGAGGGTATGGGTTCTCTTGTAAGAAATACAACTAGCCTAAGGTCTAGTTTTTCTCATTCCTTATGCGTTCTTTATTCATTCGTCGCTCGTGGGGAGCCATTCTCAGCGCTCGGAAGGATTGAGTTTTCTCCCATAACTTCACGAGATCAGCCAGCGTTTCAGCCTCCATCTTTCTCATCATCTGTCCACGGTGCAGCTTGACGGTCGCGACGCTCAAGTTAAGCTTCTCGGCGATTTCCTTGTTCGTTAACCCTGTGCGACTAGTGCCATTACCTGGTGTTCACGCTCGGTAAGCGTCCTAGCTCGGACTTGAATAGAATCTGCAATAGTGCCCGCCGTTGACGAGCACTGCAAACCGCAAACGCTTGCTCCACCGCTTCGAGCAACTCTTCATCCCGAAAGGGTTTATGAGAAATTCGACGGCTCCGGATTTCAATGCCTTGCGCACCATCGGCATATCTCCATGCGCCGTCATGATGATGATTGGAATATTGAAACCAGATTCCGATAGCTTTGTTTGCATTTCCATTCCGTTGATCCCAGGGAGCCGCACGTCGAGCAAGAGGCATCCGCTCATATTGGCATTCCGAGCCTCGAGAAAGTCTTCAGCGGACGCAAAGGTGAGGGTGCTCACGCCGACGGAATCCATGAGGTCGGAAATGCTCGCCCTGATCGCCGGGTCGTCATCAACGATATACACGGTGGCGCAATTTTCAATCCTTGCACTTGTCATTGGTTTGCCTTCAAGATGAATTGGAAAACCGAACCATGTTCTGAGCGAGCACCCCAGATGCGCCCGTCATGAGCTTCAATGATGCTACGGCAGATGGCAAGGCCCATACCTGTTCCTTCGGGTTTTGTCGTGAAAAAAGGCTCGAAGAGTCTTTCGCGATCTTGATCAGAGAATCCTGATCCAGAATCACTGACTGCGACCGCAATTTCGTCTGCCGAACTTAACACGGAGGTGATCTCTAGCAACTTCGGTTTCTCGACCGCAGCCATCGACTCCATGCCGTTGATTATGAGATTGAGCAGGACTTGCTGGATTTGCACGGGATCAAGCCTAAGCATCGGAATCGTTTCATCGAGCTCAGTCTTATCGACACTCCTCGGCGGATCGCATCGTCTCTCAGCATGCGGGCAAGATCGACGATTAGTGTGTTCAGATCTGTCATCTCTCTAACATAATCAGACTTGCTGAAGAGTGAACGAACGCGCCTCAGTACCGCGCCCGCACGCGTGCTTTCTGAAATGATCCTTTCTGCCGCTGCTGATGCCTTGACCACATTGACAGGCTCGGAGCTGAGCCACCGTTTGCACGCAGATGCGTCCGTGGCCAATGCCGTAAGCGGCTGATTGAGTTCATGCGCAATCGACGCCGCCATTTCCGCCATGCTCGTTGTCCGAGTGGTGCGCGATAGAAACTCCTGTGCCGCGTGAAGCCGCAGCTGAGCACGCTGCTGGTCCTCGATATCGACGTGTATTCCATACCAACGCAAAAGCTTGCCGTCGGCAGCGCGCTGTGGAAGACCCCGGACAAGGAACCATCGATATGCCCCGTTCGCTCCTCGAATTCGCGCTTGCACTTCAAAGTTACAAACCGCAGTTCGCGCAGACTCCCAGCTCTCGCGAAATTGCGATGCATCTTCTGGATGGAAGTTGTTAAGGAAAGCCTCACCCTGTAGCTCGCGCATGCCTTTGCCGATGTAAGCAACCAGGTCTCGATTGCAGTATTCTATTGAGCCATTGGCGTCCGCAGACCAAATCTGCTGCGGAATAGCCTCCGCGAAAATGAGGAGCTGACGCTCACGTTCTAGAACCTCCTGGTTCGATTGCTCTAATTCGGATGTGCGCTCCTGCACTCTTCTCTCTAACTCGTCCCTTGCAATTCGAATTGCTACTTCACCACGCTTTCGAGCAGAACTAATCGCAGCGATGGCGATTGCGCACGAAACGAACGCGGCAATGAAAGTCCTGGATTCCGTTCCAACCGAGACCGAGTACAAGGGGGGAATGAAGAAAAATGCGATCAACACATAGGACATTCCTGTGGCTAACATTCCTGCAATGAAGCCACCGAACCAGGCACTGCCGATGACGGCGCCGAAGAAGAGAAAAACAAAAGGATAGGAGATGACATGCTGGAGCGGAATCGTCCACAGGAGCGCCACGAGCACAAAGCAGCCGGAGATTCCGGTCGGCTTCATGGCATACTCCCAAATCCACTGTGAGACTCGCATCGGTTCACGGGCGATCATGCACGCATAATACATTGAGACGTTCGTCTCAAACGGGGAGTGCATTGCCATTCCCGCGCAGAGCCGTTTTTAGTTGTCGGATTTCAGTCCGCAAGTGATGTAAACAATTGGCACACCAACGACCAGGCAATAGCGATCACTGGAGTCCAAATTCCCCAACTGGTCGCGAACCTGTTGAAAGCTGGCGTCGGGCTTTTCTTTATGCGTTCCTGATTTGGGATTCAACTCTTCCCAATTACTATCTCTCTCTACACGCAGCTTCTTTGCCGACGAATCTGCATCCCGGATTGCCATCGCAACCGCAATGCATCTGTCTGTGTTAACGCCGAAGAGACAGCGCTGAGCAAATTCCGGGTGCCGAGGACAGCGGCACTGAAAATGCGAGTAGAGGAGTTTGCATGCCGCTCTCTTGGCTCGATCATTTTGGCTCGATTGCAAGCATCCTGGAATTACTGATTGGGATTCCTGCGATCGTAGCCGCCTTCTACCAGGCCCACAAGGCAAGGCAGGAGGCTCGGCAGGTGCGCGAAGGGTCACTTCACAGCCGCGATTGCCTTGAATTCATCCTAAAAGACGGCACAACCGTCAACGTGGTTCCACTGGAGACGCTGAACTGGTTGCCGCGCGGGGGGGACCTCATTCTTCTTCCAGGAGCGGGCGTGATAGTGGCACCGAAATGCTGCCCGCTGCTTACTTGGTCGATTCGATTGAGCACTTCTATGCGCCAGCGACGCACAAGAGGCGGCGTCTACAAGAGGCACGGCTCACAAAAGTAGTGTGCGCTGTGACCACGTTGAACCCAGCGTTTAGGAAGGTGGACCTGACCGGGGAAGCACTCAAAGAGGACCCGGAAGAAGTGGTATGAGGAATAGACCTAAGGATTCCTCGATATTGCTTTCGCAATTGTTCTCTGACCGGATGAATGGGCTTTTCGCGATTTCCTGGAGCGACACGGAGCAACAATTGTGCCGCGGACATTAATACTTTCACCTGACCTGCTCCCCTAGATCCGCACACAACCGAGTACGATTTTCGTATTCAGGAGCGAGGGCGGAGCATGTCGAAGAGCAAGCACACGGAGGCGCAGATGATCGCTGCGCTGAAGCAGGTGGAAGCAGGCCGGAAGGTGGAAGATGTAGCCCGGGAGTTCGGAGTTTCGAAGCACACCGTCTATGCCTGGAAGGCGAAGTACGGCGGCATGGATGTGACCGAGGCTCAGGAAGCCAAGCAGCTGCGGGATGAGAGAACGCGGTTGCGGAAGCTGGTAGCGGATCTGAGTCTGGACAAGGAACGTTGAATGGAGTGTTTGGTCGAGAGATTCACGGGCGTCCACTCGAAGACAAGGAATGAGTCGTGGTTTCAACTAGCCTGTGCTTGAGCAAGAAGAAGATCGAGCGGTGCTTACCAGGAAGCACCAACGCACATGTCGAGCGCCGAACAGAGTTTGAGCAGTTGGTAAACCCGTCTTGTCTGAGAAATCCGATGGGGCGCGATTCCATCGGGCTACGTACAGAGCAGCGGAAAATAGGGGACAGAGTGGGGATATGTAATTGGAAACGCTCATGTGGCCAGTGAATCACCGCGATGGATCGCAGGCCCCTGTCACTCAACCTATAGGTTTTGACACGGCCGGATCGGTGAGATCCGGCCATTGATTTTGTTGGGTTTAGGAGAGGGCGTTTTTGGAGGCCTTTTGTCACAGCGACGACTTGCTTGTGGATGTCGTTGATGACGCCGCGCTGCTGTCGGAGTTCCTCTGCGTAGGGGCTCGTCTATCGATGCGGGCTTTTTCGAGCTCATCACGGAGATCCTCGTTGGCCTGTTCGAGACATTTCCGATGACGGCGGCTGTCGCCGAAGGCATCGCCGATGATGAAGCCGAAGGCGGCGGACAACAACATCCACATAGGTAGGACGGCCGCGGATTCGCTCGATCATGCGGCATGCTCCTGGTGAGTTGACGGCGTGGCTTGCGGAGCACGCGTTGGACTGTGGCCGTCGAAACGCGATGGCCTTTGGCGATCTGTCGGATGCTCTGGCCGCGCTGACGATCTTGTTGGATGGCGGCGCTGTCCAGTACCAGCGGAGCTCGGCCGATTCGTTGGCCGTCGAGGCGGGCGCGCCGCATGCCGGCGCGCACTCGCTCGACGATCAGGATGCGTTCGAGCTCGGCGATGGCGCCGATGATGACGACGATGGCGCGGCCCAGCGGGCCGCCGGTGTCGATCTGTTCGCGGAAGCTGACGAACTCGACGCCGATCCGATTCAGTTCGTCGAGCACCTCGAGGAGGTGCCGGGTCGACCGGGCGATGCGATCGCACGCCCAGACCAAGCACAACATCGAACCGGCCGCGGCGGGCATCGGCCATCATCTGATCGAGACCTGGCCGGCGCGCCTTGACGCCGGAGATCCGGTCGGTGTACTCCTGCACGATCTCATAGCCGCGCTGAGCAGCCATCTGGCGCAGGTCGAGAAGCTGCGTCTCCGGATGCTGATCGACGGTGGAGACACTCATGTAGAGCGCGGCGCGCTTCATGCGCGCCTGCTCTTCGGTCTGGGAGCGTATCCGGACTTGGCGACATAGTTCTCGATGAACTCCAGAAGTCACGACGGTCATCTCGAGGCCCTGCGCTGCGGTTGCGGCCTTGAAGCGAGTGGTGAAGCTCTGTCGGGATATTGACATTCAAGCGTTTTATCCCTGTTCCTTCCTTCTTCTTGATCGATCTCACCTCCTTCCCTGGAAGTGAGCATATGTGATTGTGAGTACCCGCCGCCAGTGCCCCGGAAGGTCCGGGGCGGCGGCAGAGTAGGGTTTTACTCTCCCAGGCGCCCCGGCAGATCAGGACCATGGTGGCGATCTGCACCTTATTGAACTGGAGGGCATCGGCCATCGGGCGCAACTGCGCTGGAGCTCGGGAACGAAGCCGGCCTCAACAGCCGACCATTCAGACGCTTCCATGCCGGCCAGGTCGGCCGCTTCCTCCACCGAACAGCCCCTCTTCTCGCGGCCCTTCTGAACACATTGACCGAACAACCGGCCCCAGACCTGGCGCCGGATCGGGTGGAGATCATCTTGATCATAAAACATCATACTCATATACCCGTACTCCTCATATACGCCCTTGTCAAGGCACTGCGGCTGATTTGTGCTACCTAATGAGTATGTGCTTACATGAGGCAACCACCAAAGCTCTGACTGACCCTTGATATGGAAGAACCTGGGTGTACCCGGTAAAGGAGCTGCGATCGGACTGGCAGCTATGCTGCCCTTTGTGCCAGGCATGCTGGGCTCACGCAAGAAAGGCGGAGAGCTCCGCGATATCTACTCCGGCGTTGATCCCGTTCCCGTACGTGCCGGCCGCTGGTGGGAAGTAGGATCTACTCCCTTCGAAGGCGCGCGTATCAAGGAATGGCGTCCCCACTGGAGCATTCTCCACAAGAGCCACGCCGAAGATGCTGCCCTCTACGGATCAGAAGAAGAGAAGTGGAAACACAACCCGATTTTGCATCCAGACGAGGTGGGAACATCGTTTTCCCCTAAATGCCACCTTCGCAATTCACTACCGTATCATCGAGCATAAGCTTCGTGAACACTATATATATGAAATGTTTACATGCAGATTTTTACTGGCAGATGCTGGAACGCCGTTTCCGTTCCCGCCCCGCTCAGCTCTCCGCACTCCAAAACTGCGCCACCTGGCTCGGGCCGGCTCCGGCAAGCTCTGGAACTACGCCCATCGTGCCCTGTCTGCACATTGCCTTTTGACTACCGATATCTTCTCTTGACCGTGACTTGAACCCTGTCCGGTATCCAATATGGATATTCTCAATCCTTCAGACGGCGGCGGATGCATTGACGGAAAGAATGGATCTTGCCTTCCTGGCACACACGACTGGCGGCGTCCTTCACGCAATAGCTGATCGTCTTCTTGTGAACATCAAGTCCGATGTAATACATAATGTCTCTGAGGAGCCTCCGTGGATGTCTGAATCAGCGGGGAGCGCACATGGCACTTTTGCAATACGATCCCCACGAGCACATCAACTCAGCTGCTTGGCTCGCGCTCGATGAACTCGAGCGCATGCAGTTGGTCAGGCGATACCACCGGCGGCAGCGAATCCGGCTTCCGAACGAGACCATTCACGCCGCAGTGCACGTGATCGTCGAGAACCAAGTGGCGCTCGGGGATGCATTTCCGGCAAAGGCTGCGCTTCTTCGGTTGATGAAGGAAGGGCTCGACCGGCATGAAGCCATCCATGCGATTGGCTCTGTGTTGTCGGAAAAGCTCTTTGAGGTGATGAGCAAACGGGAGGCTGGGGACGATCTCAATGCCGATTACATGGAGAAGCTTAGGTCCCTGACAGCCGAATCCTGGAGAAAGCCGGCGTTGTAGGCAGGCTTTGCCCAATCCCGTAAATCAAATGCTCAATCCGAAGTTGACCCAAAAGCACGTCACTTCCGGATGGTCCACCACACATCCAGAACCGTCGCGTTAGAATGTCGCAAATGAGATTCGTGCTTTGCTTCCTTGCGGCTGTCCTGAGTACCGGTGCCATTCTTGATGCGCAGAACACTACCGGTGTTCCCGTCGTGAATGGTGATGGCCCGACGGTTGTAGCGTCTTCCCGAATGCTTCAAGGATTGGTCCCGATGATGCGGATGGAAACGAGGCACTGAGCGACTTCAAGTATTCCGCAATTCACGTCAAGAACCGCTCGGCAGGCTCGGGATTCAATTCGCCGAGGAATATGGTCGCTCATTTCGTATTCGCTCGGAGAGCAGAGCGTCCTGTTCACACGGGAAACTGGCACGCCTGGCTACTATTTCTTCGCACCTGGCAGGAGGCCACGAATGAATACGGTCTCAGGACAGACTCTGATCTGCTTGCCGTGGCGAGGCAGTACTTCGGCCTGGCAGATCGGAAAAAAGTAGAACAGCCCATCCGTTCTGAGAAGATGACCGCCAAGAGGAATGTGCACCATTTTTGGTAACGTCCGGTTGGACCACCACACGCTCCGAACCCCGAAGATTCGCCAGCGGGATAGAATCGAGCAGAACAATTAGGTAAATCCTGATGAAGCTTATCCCGATTCTTTGCGCCATCGTGCTGATCGTCGCCTGCGCAGACGGTAGTAATGCTCAACAAACAGGACCTTCGTTTACCAAGTCGACTTCAGATGTTGCTGACTCGACTCCGGCAATTCCAGATGCGGCCACTGAGGCTCAGATTCGCGAGTACCTTCGGGTCAGCGGAGAGGTGCAAAAGTTTCGTGACAGCTGGATCGCGGCTGTTGATCAAGTCGTTCGATTGGAGCCCCTTATTGGCCTGAATCATTCTGGCAAGCTGTCAAAGACGAGATGCAAAAGACAGATTTGGTTCCAATGTACATCACGTTGTTTCAACATGGAATCTCGCGAGACCTTATGCAACAAGTTCTTGACGCTTACCGCGTGCGGGGGGCGGAACATTTCCAGGGGTCTCCCAGAATGTTTCAAGCTGGGAACCGCCGTGACTGCAGTGCAAGGCGAGTTTGAGAAACTCAAGCTGGATGAGACGCAAGCGGTTGTTTCGAAAGTTTACGCAGAGTACAAGCCACAAATAAAGGCTGCTCGCGCTCGCTATTTGGCAGAACATCCAGACTGGAAAGACAAATAGATTATTCAGGCGCGTGCGGGATGTTTCGGGTCCGCGAATGAATAACCGCCCACTCGGAATGTATGGTCCGCCGCCGTTTTGCAAGCGAAAAGTGAGGATGACAGAATTGGTCTGCGCGAATGTATTCGGCCTTGATTGGAGTAGCGAACTCCTGGCCTGAATGGGATGCGCTGCGCTCTCGTCCTTTTTAGTAACGCTGCCTTTAAAGGCATTTTCCGAGGGCAGGTTCTCGAGAGCGCCGGGATCGACCGTTTTTGCCATCTCATGTTTTCGCCAGCAAACCTGGCAGGAATCTCCAAACTCAGATCAGTCGTCGTCGTTGGGCTGCAGATGTGGGAAATCGCGTCAGCGATTTCCAAGCCTGGCGCTTTGTGCCAGGCGTCATGTGCAGGCCATCAGGCTGCGTTCAATTGTGCCGCTGTTGGCGGGCGATAAACTTCTCCTTTGTAGAGAACCGCCCAGGCCATGCGCGCCATCTTGTTGGCCAGCGCTACGGTCGCCACCTGCGGGCGCTTGCGGGATGTGAGATTGACCAGCCACGTACTCAAGCCGGAAGATTGCTTGGTTTTCTGCAGCAGCACGGTGTGCGCTCCTTGCACAAAGAGTTTGCGCAGGTATTTGTTTCCTCGTCTGCTGGTACCAGTGAGCTTTTGCTTGCCTCCGGTGGAGTGCTCGCCGGGCACCACTCCCAGCCAGGCAGAGAATCCGCGGCCCTTCATGAAGGCTGCGCCGTTGCCGATGGCTGCCACTGTGGCCGTAGCTGTGATCGATCCGATTCCGGGGATCGCGACCAGGCGTTTGCACTGCTCAAGTTCGCCGCAGATGCGCGCGATCAGCTTGTTGGTTTCCTCAATCTGTCCGTGCAGATATTGCATCTCCGACCGCAGTTGGGTCAGAAGTACGCGCAATGCACCGGACAGTTTGTTGTCCGCGTCTTCCAGGATGCCGGGCAGAGACTCCTCAATATAATGGCGACCCTTGCGGATGGTGATACCGCGCTCCAGCAGCATACCGCGCATCTGGTTGATCACCGCAGTGCGGCGCACAACCCAACGCTCGCGCACACGGTGCAACGACTGAAGGTCGAGCTGGTCGTCGGTCTTGATCGGCACAAAGCGCATCGTGGGGCGGGTTACAGCTTCGGCACACGCTTCCGCATCGATATAGTCGTTCTTGTTCGTCTTTACGTAAGGCTTCACGTACTGCGCCGGCATCAGCCGTACATCATGGCCTTGTTCCCGCAGAGCACGGCCGAGAAAATGAGATCCTCCACAAGCCTCCATGCCGATCAAGCAATGAGGAAGGTTCGCGGTGAAGCGCAGCAACTGAGTCCGTGAACCCTTCTTGCGAACCACGACTTGCCCACGCGCGTTGACGGCTACAAAGTGAAATACTGTCTTCCCTAAATCGATACCAATCGTCCGAATCTCCATGGAACACCTCCTGTGTTTACCTCTATACCCTCGGGGAGGGTTTAGGCGGCGGACCATGCCAGTAGTAATCCCAAAATTGAGTGATGTCCGGATTGGCCACTACTCGCCCGGAGGAAGAAAACTGGCCAACATCCTAGACGCCTCGACCTGCCATGATCATCCGCGAGGACTTCTTCGACGGCCAATACCGGCCTCCACAATCGCGATCCTTGCAGCGCGCGTTTCTGCGGCGAGAATCTTCAGCACATCGAGCGCCAGGGCAGGGCTCGACGCGATTAGATCAGAGAACTTCTCACGGCTCATCACCGCCAGTTCCGCGCCCTCACAAGCGGCCGCAGTCATCGAATACGGTTCATTGCTGAATGCCGCTGGCAGTCCTACAAAGGAACCTGCTCTCGCGCGAAAACCCATCCCGTCCATGGGTGTGAGGGGCAGCATGAGCCGAACCTCACCTGCTCGCACCAGGTAAATGCAGCTTCCGGGCTCGCCTGCATTGAAGAGTACTTGGCTCTCCGAGCAAATAACCTGAACCGCGCTTTTTTCAAAGGCTGCAATCAAATCAAGGCTCGCTGTGTACTCATAGAACGGCTCGTCTATTAGGGTTTGATGGATCATGGACAGGAACTCCCTCCCCTGAATAGTGCCCCCGCTTGGAGTCCATTGAAGTGATCCACATCACCTCACAAGTAACCAGCGCGATCCTCTGCTTCTTGAAGTCGTGTGACAAATATCACAACCTTATTTTTCCTGAGAATCAACAGCCGTGACACCATTAAGAAACTATGAGCATCCAACCCCGTCGCCCTCTTCTTGACGCCCTGCGTGAAGTGCTCCGCAAGATGGAGGCGGACGCCGAGACTGATACACCCAACCTCGCCGAACTTAAGCGAATTCTCCGCCAGCGCATCGCCGCCGTCGAAGCCAATGGCGGCATCGCGAATCTGCAGCCGTTCTCCTCCGCCCAGGACACACCCAGAAAAGGGCCTATAGATACTCGCTCCGCATCGCGGAATTGACTCGCAGGAGAATTTACCCGTCTCTGCACCTATTCTGTGACAAACTCATCTTGCTATGGGCCACCGCCTTCCCCGCGAACTCCTCGACGAGCTACGCACCTACCTACAGCACTTCGATCAAACCGGCCATCTCGGAGAGTCCGAGACTGTCGCAGAAATTAAGCGCCGCCTCCGCGTCCGTATCGCCGAAGTAGAAGCTGAACTCAGAGCCATGGGACAGAGCAAAGGCCCACTAAAAGACGATAGATACAACCCACCTGGATAAAGAGCTAGATCGAAATCCCCAATTCTGCGAGAAGTTCCTGGCGGATCACGGTCTAACCGGAAGTAATCTCAAAATGGGGGATGATCGCCTTATGGCTAGGAGGCCAAAGGGCGATGAAGCTGAAGCCAGGTTCCCCACACAAGCGCAAACACCCCAAAACCCATCTGCGGTTGCCAGACCTCGAATACTCAAAGACTGCAGTTTTGAACAGCTTGACGAGTATCGACGGCCAACGCGGATATGGCCACGCCATCGACGAATTTGTCGATTGGTACTGCTCTGAGCCGCGACTGGCCCTGAACCGAACAGTTGTTCTCCGCTATCGCGGATACCTCGAAGCACGCCAGCTAGCACCCGGAACCATCAACCTTCGACTGGGCGCCGTTCGGCGCCTCGCCTATGAGGCAGCGGATTCCGGCCTCCTGAGCTCCGACCTGGCCGCCGGGATTCGCCGTGTGAAAGGCGTAAGAAATCTCGGAGTACGTCTCGGAAACTGGCTTAACGCGGAGCAGAGCCTTGCACTCTGGCAAGCCCCCAACAGTAAAGATCTGAAAGGCAAGCGAGATCGCGCGCTACTGGCGGTGTTGCTTGCCTGCGGTCTTCGCCGGCACGAAGCCGTTGGTCTGCGAATCGAGCATTTGGAAAAGCGAGAGGAACACTGGGCCATTGTCGATTTGAAGGGAAAGGCAGGACACGTTCGCACCGTTCCTGTCCCCGGCTGGGTAATGGAAGAGTTGCGAATCTGGCTGAATGCGTCGGGAATCGACCGAGGCAAGATCTTCCGCCGTGTAACCAAGATGGGACGTTCTCTGGGAGAAGGTATGACGGAGAAGGCCGTCTGGCACATCGTGAAGGATTCCGCGAAGCGAATCGGATTGGAGAAATTGGCTCCGCATGACCTACGTCGGACCTGTGCCCGGCTCTGCCACGTCGCGGGAGGAGAGCTGGAGCAGATCCAGTTCCTTCTGGGACATGTTTCCATTCAGACGACCGAACGCTACCTGGGCTGCAAACAGCGGATACGGTCGGCGGTCAATGATCGTATTGGAATCGAACCTCGTGGTTGACTGCGAGATTCCCGGTGGCGATCGGAGGTTGGTAAGTACGATGGCGCTAAACTCGAGGTGAACTGGATAGAATTCGTTGAAATGTTAAATCGTCGGGGAGCCACAAAGCGGATTGATGTCAGAGAGACGGGGCGCCGACAGCGGTTTCCGTAAGGTTTTCCTGGTAACATCTAACTACCTTGTATTCATAACGATGTGAACCAAATAGCAACCACGACCAGTTTTCGCCTGTCTCCCTCGCAGATGTCCATCATCTGGCCCGGGCTGAATCTACTTGTCAAATCCTTCATCGATCGCAAGGGTAAGGGGTCAACGGCCTACGCATACCCGTTCAGAATATATCCGCCGCCGGTCGGCTTTTCCCGTGGAAAATTCGACCGGGACCTTATGGATGAAGTTATTGGTCTATGGAAGCGGCTCAAGCCGAAAGCGAAGACGGGTGGACGAGTACAGATGGACGCAATTGAGTTGCGCGCCGCAATCTTCTCCATAAGGGCCAATTTAGATTGCGTTCGCTCGCGTCGGTATTTCTATCGCCGCTTCAAGTCCGAGGACAAAGCGGCAATGCGACTTGACGACGAATCGTTCGAACAATTGAAAATCAAATCCCAGCGGGTGATCCACACTCTGGAGCGGCACGCGAAACGGGCAAATCGCACGCTGCTGAAGTCTGTACCGCGAGACGCCTACGGTTTACTGATGGATGCGTGGAGATTGCATCTTCGCTGGATGCGGTTGCACATCGCATATTTTAAGCCGCCAACGATGAAAGGCCGTAAGGGTAAGCAACAGCAAATGCTCGACGAGTTGATGCAGATGGCTGAAATCGCGATTGAAAAAGACGGATTTGAACAGCCCGAACCCAGCGAGCTTTGGCGAATAATGCGCTTATATGCGAGTTCGGCTCGGCGAAGCAGAGAGGGTATTCACAACATCCATTACATGGTGAGGAATCAACATCTTGCCGGACCGAGGGTCTATCTCGTCGATTTCATTCTCAAACGTCTGAAACTGAAAGAATTGTCCAGATCATGACTTTAGGTCGGAAGCTCGCCAAACAAAAGTGCAGAAATAAGAACCGGCATTATCGTGCCACGTTGAACCCCAACGTGCGAAGACAGATCGAGTTTCTTCGGATTAGTTGGGCAGTCATGGGCGCTGTGGAGCGAGGTCAGCTGATCAACAAGTTGATTTCCGTCGGTTGTTCAAAGCGCGGACTCGGAAAAGACTTGGGTATCCCGGAAAGCAGCATACGCAGAGATGCAAAAATCGCGGAGTTGCCAGAGTCCGACCGCAACGCCATAGATTCCGGACAGTCTGCGAAGGATATTCTTATCGCCAAGAAGAAGGCCGCGCTTCAAAGGGAAATGCAACGGCGAATACATCAAGACGCAAGAACGGGTAAGTTAAGCGATGAAATCGCATCGATCATTCTCGAGTTCGCTCGGACCGGCTATCAACTTAGAAAGCAGCGCATGATAAGAACGATGTTTCCGATCCTCCTCGACAATGTCGGATCGCATCTGCGCAAGTTCGAACAAACAGATCACCGGCCACTTAAGGCGCCAATGAAACTCGAACCGCGGGAATTATTTCGGAAGACGCGCCATCGAGCAGCGGAGAATGCGTCCACTATCGTGCACCAGGGAGAGTGGCTTGCCGAGGCACTATGGCTCATCGCACCCGAGAGTCCAATCAGAGAGAGCGCGCTAATGAAAGCAAGGAAACGAGCTGGAGAACTTTTGCCGAAAATGACGTTAGTCGAGACGTTTAGGAACGCAGAGTTTAAGAAGCGAATGAAGCTAGAAGAACTCTACAATTCAATTCCGAGGCAATTGAGCCCAGGAGGAGCGAGGTCTCTCCAGCGGCAAGGCCTAGCTTCACCTTCGGCACGTCCTAATGGCTCTAGGAACAGGGATTCCAAGCCGTGACAGAAACCAGGTCTGCTGTCGCAGATCTCCAGTCTCGCTGGCACGCGCTCTGCGACCTTGACCGTGCGCGGGCGGTTCAATCCATGCACCAGGCTGGCATGAGCCTTCGCGAACTCGCGTCGCATCTGAATTGTTCGCGATCCCTGCTCTCGTATCTTCTAAGGGCAGCGTCGGCTCCCGTTGAGGATCGCGAGCGTGCTCGCTCTGGTGAGATTAGTACGCGAGAGCTCGTGCGTAGGGCGGTTTCCTCCGGGAGGCGCCCTGCCTCAATATCGCACGAAGCCGTAGCGTTTGACAGAGAACACACCGCAATTCAAGCCAGCCGCGCGATTGCAGATTGGCTTGACGAACAGAGAATCACGAAAACTGACCGAGTGAAGATAATAGATGTAGCACGATCGTCCAATGTCAGCTCTGACACTTTGGTTCTCGGTTCTTTGGAAGGTTATCTTCGGGACATCCCGCTCGATGAGATCATTCGCATCTTTCGGCCTGGGGGACAGGAATCGGAAGGAGCCCATTCTGTTGCTTGGTTTAGCGAATGGCTTGCTCGCTGGAGCCTTCATGGGATTCCAGATGACGTCGTCCGTTCCAGAGCATTTGAAATTGCGAGCAGCGCCGAGCTTCCTTGAGATCGACTGGGCGGCCCCTATCAGTCGATCGCACAATCTTGCGACCTGCTCCCAGACCGATTCATGGTTCGTCGTCTTGAAGTGCCAGCAGATGCGTGACAAAAGGCTCTGAACTGGTTTTGAGCCACGGGATAGTCGGGGAAAACAGATGAACCATGAACCCATTGCCCAGTTGGGACATACCTGCGGAATGAGTTCCGGACAATTCCTTCTCCCGCCATGCCCCAGGGGGATGGACGTATAGGGGCCGGATACATGGTCTCCCTTAGGGGAATCTTGGACAAGGATGCGATAATACGTCTGGGCTTTCGAGCAAACCTAAACCGCACCCAGGCCAATAGCCGAAAGGCCATGCTGCGGTCACGAGGAGCAAGCCCCGGCAATCTCAGTTGCACGAGGTTGTTATGGAAAATCGCACGAGTCAGGTTGCTGCCTTCGAGCAGCACTTCACACCGCGCGAGTTAGCAAAGACGTGGGGGCTAAGCCCTGATTTCATCCGCGACCAGTTCGTCGATGAACCCGGGGTACTCAAGATCGACCGTCCGGAGACGATGCATAAACGCAGGTACTGCAGTTTGCGCATTCCTCAGAGCGTTGCTCATAGAGTCCACACGCGACTTCAGGCGAAATAGCTCTCGCCTGTTACTTGCCCGGTCCCGTTTGCGGGCCGTGGCAATCTTCTTTCAGCCCCATTCGTTCTATGGAAAACCCCGGCGCTTAGCCGGGGTTCTCGTTTCAATCCGCTCTTTTAAAACGTTGCGCCCATCCTGCCGAGAGCGTCATTCAGTTCATCGTTCAATTGCTCCTGACGTTTCTTCACCCACGGAGAATAATACTTTTCTGTCATCGTTACGCTCGTATGCGTGAGGAGCTTGCTAACCTTTTCCAGCGGGACACCGGCCAACAACAACTCCACCGCGAACGTATCCCTCAACATGTGGCTCCTGAACGCCATCGACTTGCCTTCTTCATCCGTGAGCTTCAGATAATTGTTCAGTTTTTTGATTCTCTGCGTCCACGCTATTGTGAGATTGTCCGCCTTGCAGTCCAGACTCCAGAAATAGCATTCGGGACGAACGTGTGGTTGAGGCTTAATCTCCGCGAGGGCTTCGAGCACCTGCTTTGGAAGCTGCCGGTCGAGCGCATCCCCGGTCTTTTTCGTGTTGATGCCCAGGTACCCCAACCGAATCTTGCTGCGTCGAAGCATCAGCGCGTCGATTATCCGCATTCCCGTCCAGCGTTGCAACAGGAAGATTGCTCTCAAGTCGCGTCCATATTCCGGGGTCTCCGCGGAGCGATTCTCATCAAGCCGGTACGTTGCGGCCATGACTTGCTCGAATTGCTCCGGAGTCAGTGGCATCGTCTGGATATGGTCATGCCGCTGACGCTTTACCAACGTGCTCGGATTGCGAGTCAGGTACTCCGCGTCAACAGCCCAGCGGAAGAACCGATGCAAGTGACTCACGTACAGATTCTGAGTCTGAGGAGCAAGCCGATCACGTTTCTTCTTAGCGGTCTCTGACCACAGGCCGTGCCATGCGTAGAGCATGGATGGCTTGATTTCGCTGAGCATCGTAAGTCTGTGTTCGTGCGACCAGTCCCGGAGCTTGGATGCGAGAGAGCGAAGCTGAACAGACCGGGAACGGGACTTGAGCTTGATTCCGTCCAGCCACTCGTTCAGAGCGGCGTCAATAGTGATTTCCTTGGCTTGAGCCTGACGAGCTTTCTCC
Organism: uncultured Acidobacteriaceae bacterium; assembly: GCA_963770365.1. Taxonomy (GTDB): domain Bacteria; phylum Acidobacteriota; class Terriglobia; order Terriglobales; family Acidobacteriaceae; genus Telmatobacter. The sequence continues at coordinate 319,939 of CAVYPN010000003.1, forward strand.
TCTTCCCGGTCGGCGATTTTCTTCAATGCTTTCTTTACGGGGTCACGAGCGTCCATCTCCTGACGAGCCAGTTTTTCAGCTTGCTCCCAAGAGCGCGTCCTTGCCGAGACGTAGCGGACTTTGCCGTGCTCGTAAAGGTATAATGACTTTCGACATCTGCACTGTTTCCATTGCGGGTTGTTCCGCTGCTTGCAGTCATCGGAATGCCGTGTGAAAACTGTTACCGTGAACGTGCTTGGCGTGCTGTCTGACTTGGCGTTGGACATGCATCCATTGTGCAGTCACTTTCAGCAATTCTTCAGCAAAATGCACTCGTGATTTTGTAAGTCGTTTGAAATCAGTGATGGCTGTTATACTTCGAGAGTCAAAAGCTATGCAGAACCAGTCCAGGATCAGCTAGTTCGGATGGGCCGGTTTTGCAGCAATCGCCATTCATTTTGTCCAAGTTGCGGCAACCGCAATGCAATCATTCTCGGCCTTGTCCGCGCCGGTTTTTGAGGGAAGCGATTTTGAAGAAGAGAAGTCTTTGGTATAGCGCCGCGGGATCCCTGGTCGCGGCAATTGTGCTGGCAGGATGTGGTTCCACGACATACTTTGCGGGAAGAGCGCTGCCCCCCAGCGGCCTCACGAACCGCGTTCTGATTGCGATACAGAACCCGAGTGTCGCCGCGTCCGGCTCGCTGATCTTTGTGGATGCCTTTTACGATATTCGCTTCAGTTTTAACCAGAAGGTTGGGGGTTTCAGCATCGCGGGATACTCCGGACAGCTCCCGGTCACAATTCAGAGCATGCCAGAGGAGCAAATCGGCGCGGTATACGGCTCCGGTGACGGTTCGCTGCACGTGGTGAACTATCAGAAGGAGTCGGATAACGGCGCTCAAAAGGGATTGAACGGCCTTTCGTCGAGCGTTTTCTTAACGCGTAACCAGAATTACATCTTCGCGGCAAACCAGCAGGCGACGGTGCTCACGACCGTCGACAACACCAATGGCGGCACGTACGCGTTGAGCCTGCCGGGGGTCTACCGGTTAAGCGTCAATCCTGGCGGATCCGCAGTAATCGCGTTTGTGCAGAATTCCAACTATGCCTACTACACCCGCAAGTTGACCGCCAATGAGACGCTTGCTTACTCCGGCGGGTCGAGCACCTGGCCCAAGGCTGCCATGGATTGCGAGCCGCAGAACTCGCCCGGCTGGTGCCTGTTCCAGATGCAGAGCCCAGATAATGTGGATTCAACGGGCAATTCCTTTGGCGCGCCTCTCACCTTCGATCGCCCCGTGAAGGCAGTGTTTTCGGCCGATGGCAATACGGCATACGTGTTGAATTGCGGGGCCGAATGCGGTGGATCGACTTCTTCGATCACCGCGGTGCCGATCGCTCCCCTGATCTTCCTGTCCGGGCAGCATTCAGGGAGCTTGCCAACCAATAATGCGCTGCATGCCAACTGTGCGACAACGCCGAACGCAACTTCTTGTACGCTGGCGATTCTCGGCGGATCGAGTAACGCACTTATATCGACAACGACGATGTATGTTGCTGGTCAGCAATTGCAGCCGGATGGGCTGTTTACCGGAAACCTCACGGTGGTGAACCTGGCGGAAACCGCTTCGAGCACCATTTCGGCCTCGTCACCGGTTTCGATAAGCGACGGCGCACCGGGCTCGCCGAGCCGCATGATAATGGCGGACGACAATACGCTGTGGATCGGCATGACCAAGTGCAACAATGGCGAGCGATTCAAGATCGGTCAGCCCTACGGTTGCCTGACGATGTACAACACAACTACCAACTCTGTCACGATGCTTGAGCCGTATCTCGGCGATCTCGACGGCATCGCGGCCGTGATCGGGTTGCATAAGGTGTACGTTGCGCAGGGTGGACAGGTCTATATTTTCCACACCACCGATGGGTCGTCAATCAACAACCAGTATGTGTCGGTGACGGGAACCGCGTCAGATGTCGCGTTTATGGACGCGCATACAGACGGCAACAACACCGTCTACTAGCAGCCATGCTTTCAACTGAAGAGTCCAATGCCGGGCGTGCCGATGTACTGGCTATCGCCGCGCACCGCGACGACGTGGAACAGACTTGCGGGGGAACGCTGCTGCGCATGGCGGCGCGTGGACTGCGAACTGCGATCCTTGATCTGACAAGGGGCGAGGCTGGTACGCGCGGAACCGCAGAAGATCGCGCGCAGGAAGCGGAGGAAGCGGCTCGTCTGCTGGGTGTGAGCCGGCGCGAGGCGTTAGACCTGCCGGATGGGGCGATCGAGAACACCCTGGAAAATCGAAAGAAGATTGTGCGCGTGCTGCGCGAGGTGCGGCCGAGGGTTGTAATTCTGCCATACTGGCAGGCGCGCCACCCTGACCACGCGATCGTGGCTACGCTTGGATACGAGGCATGTTTCCTGTCGGGTCTGGCGAAAGTCGAAACAGGATCGGCTCCGCATCGGCCGTTCAAGATTATTTATGCGAGCCTGTATGCCGATGTGCGACCCAGCTTTATCGTTGACGTCACGCCATTCATCGAACAGCGGCACAGGGCGTTGATGGCGTACAAGTCGCAGTATGCGAATCAGGCAGCGGGTAGTGCGCTGTTTGTCCCGGAAGAAGAGATCAAGGAGCGTACCTTTGCGGAGGCGCGACACTATGGCTTGTTGGCGGGTGTGAAATATGGCGAGCCATTCGTACAGAAGGAAGTCGGCCTGGTAGACGACCTGACACTGCTTCCCGTGCAATCGCTCTAGGCATTCCTCGCGGTTAAAAGACTCATTACAATTTATTATCCAAACCCAAAACAGAATAACTTTGCCTTATGCTCCAGACTTCGCTGAAACTGATGGCGGAGGCTCACGATGATACAGACCTGGGACCCGCAGGCCTACGAACGGAACGGCGCATTTGTGCACGGACTTGCCAGCGGGGTGCTGGAGTGGCTGAACGCGCAGATGGGGGAATTCATTCTCGACCTGGGATGCGGCGATGGGCAACTGACGCAGCGGGTGGCGGCCACGGGCGCTCACGTGCTGGGTGTGGATGCTTCGCAGGAGATGATTGCGACGGCGCGGGAGCGGGGAATTGAAGCGGAGCAGTCGAACGCCGAATTGTTGCCGTTTCATGATGGAACTTTTGATGCGGTTTTTTCGAATGCAGTGCTGCACTGGGTGCGCGACCAGGATGCAATGCTGTCGCAGGTACATCGCGTGTTGAAGCCGGGCGGCCGCTTTGTTGCCGAGATGGGCGGGCACGGGAACATTGCTGCGATTCACGTAGCGTTGAAAGCTGTATTGGAGCGGCATGGATATGGGGATCGCGAGGATGGCGTCAATTACTATCCGACGGCGGAGCGCTACACAGAGCGGCTGAAAGAGCATGAATTCAAAGTGAAGCAGATGGCATTGATCCCGCGGCCGACGAAGCTGGCGGAGGGCGGCATGGAAGGCTGGCTTCGGACATTCCGGCGAGGGGTTCTGGATGGATTACCGGAGGATGAGCGGGGACCTGTGGTGAAAGAGACAGCAGCGCTGCTGGCGTCGGCTTTGCGTGATGAAGACGGTATCTGGATTGCGGATTATGTGCGGCTTCGGTTTGTTGCTATCGCCTGATACGTGCAGTTCGCTGTGTAAGTCGAAAAGTGCAGTTAAGATAGATTAAAACCGAGAAGAAAATATCTTCGGACGCTTGCTTTTCGAAATTACTTATGGCAAAGTACTAACTGCGTAGGAGAAACGCCCGATGAATTGCATCACACCCAATTCGATGCTTAGGCTGGAATGGCTCGGTAAGAGTCTGACCGGTCGCCGGGCGCACCTCGTCAATTATCGATAACGCCTCTGGCGTCCTTATCCTGCGCGCGTTCCAGAAAACTTAAGCAAATAGGCAGCTTCGAAGCGGTGCCGCGCTTTTTCCGAGTTTGCTATAGCCCGAGTGGCGAAGAAGACAGGTACTTCGATTGGTACTCGAAAACCGTTCTGTCTTTGCTTATTCCCTCGGGTAACTTTCAGGTGGGGTTTGTTTGATTGGTTCGTCGCCGCGCGATTGAGGTGCGCGCGTCGAGGACGAGTGTGCTCATTGAGTGACTTATGGATTAAGTAAGTTGCGTCGGTGGTGATAGAGAAGAGTTACTTCTTCGACACAGAAGGACGCGCAGGGCGAAGGCCTGCCGGTCGTACTTAGTTCGCGGGGCGGGGGCGTAGTCCCGATGCACAAGGTTCCGCGAGCCAGAGGCACCGAGTCCGCACTCTTTTCGCGGGTTCCCCGGCGTAGTTTCGGTATGTGTTGTGAGAAGTGAACAATTGAGCCGGTGGTGTAGGTGGCGGATACTTCGTCTGTCCAACGAGGGGATGCAGGTTCGAATCCTGCCTTGAGTGAAGGCTCAAGTGGTCTATTGGCAAAGGCACCTAACGTTCCGCTTCCGCTTGTTCCCCGGCTTTCAATCAGCGGCGTTTGAGAAAGCGCCATAACATCCACCATCTTGACCGGTGGTGTAGAAGACGGATACTTCTTAATCCGGCGGTTGTGGGTTCGAGTCCCACCCAGGGTGCAGATCCTGGTAGCTCAATGGCAGAGCATCGGAACAACGCCGTTTTCGCTGGTTCCCCGGTCAATCAACCTCCGGCGCGTCCGGATAGAAACGATAGCGTTATGAGCAAGCTGAAGGTGAAGAACGGAACTCGGGTGGGAAGCGAGCACCTGTGCAAGAGCTGCAGCTGGGGGCAAGTATTCGCGGGCTATCGGGATTCGGATCTGCTGGTGATCTGCATGAACACCAGTCCGAATATCGTGGTGCCGTTTACGGTGTTCGACTGCAGCGAGTTCAGCGACAAGCGCAAGCCGACCTGGGATGAGATGAAGAAGTTGGCGATCGATGTCGATCCAGTGAGAGTCTCCGCGAAAACGAAGGGCTTCTATGCAGTGACCAAGGTTCACCCGGCTCGTGATGTCGATGAGGATGAAGACGAAGCGGCGCGTGCTGTTTGATCAAAGAAGGTAAACTGCCGGTGGTGCAGGGTACGGATACTTCGGTAGAGCACCGCGAAAGCGGAGTCGCAGGTTCAAATCCTGTCTTTGGCAATTGAGTCGAAGTAGCTCAGAGCATCACCTTCCGCACTCGATTTTTCCCCGGCAGGGAATTTAGAAAGGAGGCGCACGATGCGCCTGAACATCGCAAAGCACTATATGCGTCCGCGTTTGCGCACGCACGAGGGAGCGCCGGCCAACGCGATCACGCCGGAACAGGCGCTGCGCCGCTCGGTTCTCTCCTGCATGTTGTGGGAGGGGGAGTTCTACGAGGATGGCGTGCAGATTGCCGGCCGCATCCGCGAACTCGTGCCGCAGGTGACTGCGGAGAAGGTTGCTGCTCTCGCTGTGGAGGCACGTGAGCGGATGAAGCTGCGTCATGCACCCCTGTTGCTGGTGCGCGAGATGGCGCGTCTGGCGACGCATCGCGCGCTTGTGGCGGAGACGCTGACCCGCGTCATTCAGCGTGCCGATGAGCTCTCGGAGTTTGTCGCCATTTATTGGGCAGGCGGACGTCAGCCGTTGTCGGCGCAGGTGAAGAAGGGACTGGCTGCGGCGTTCTGCAAGTTCGACGAGTACGCGCTGGCCAAGTACGATCGCGCGGGCGCGGTGCGTCTGCGTGACGTGCTGTTCCTGTCGCATGCGCGTCCGGTAGACGAAGCGCAGGCTTCGCTGTGGAAGCGCCTAGCTGAGAACCAGCTGGCCACGCCCGATACGTGGGAGGTTGCGCTATCGGCAACCGGACGTGACGGCGCGGAGAAGTGCGAGGTTTGGGAGCGACTGCTCACGGAGCGCAAACTTGGTGCGCTGGCTCTGCTGCGCAACCTGCGCAACATGCAGCAGGCTGCAGTCAGCGAGGACCTTGTTCTGTCGGCACTGGCAGCGATGAAGACGGACCGCGTGTTGCCGTTTCGTTTTCTGGCTGCGGCGCGTAGTGCTCCGCAGTGGGAGCAGGCGCTGGAGAGTGCGATGTTTCGCGCGCTTGAAGGCCGTGCCGGTCGCTTGCCTGGCCACACGGTGTTGCTGGTTGACGTTTCCGGATCGATGGAGGCGGCAATCTCGCATCGCTCGGATATGCGTCGCACGGATGCGGCTTACGGACTGGCGATCCTGCTTCGCGAAATCGGAGAAAAGGTGACGGTGTACACCTTTTCGAACGAGGCGAAGCTGGTGGCGGCGCGTCGCGGAATGGCGTTGCGCGACGCGCTCGACCAGAGCCAGCCGCATGGGGGAACGTACCTGGGGAAGGCGATTGGGCAGGTGGAGGCCGACATGCGGAAGGGATACGACCGCATGGTGGTGATCACCGACGAGCAGTCGCACGACCAGGTGCCGGCACCGCGCGGCCGCGGCTACGTGATTAACGTGGCCTCGAACCGTAACGGTGTGGGATACGGCGCGTGGATGCATGTCGACGGCTGGAGCGAAGCAGTGGTTGAGTTCATCGCTGAGCTCGAGGCCGTGGACGGTGATTCGACTGCCTGATCAAACCAACCGACGGTGGGGCGAGGATTTGTCTCTTCGCCTTTCCAAGAAAAAACAGAAGGGGAGATCCGTGAAAGCGGATCTCCCCGTTTTTTCTGGCAGAAACTAGACGAATCAGCTAAACCGCGATTTCGTTCTCAACTCCGCGGCGGTTCTTGATTTCAGGCATAGGCTCATCGGCTTCCAGCAATTTAAAGCGGAACAGCAGCCCTGCGACAAGGCCAGCGATGCTGGGAACGACGAGAAAGAGCCAAACCTGCGCGAGTGCGGTGCCGCCCGCGAAAATCGCCGGGCCGAGGCTGCGTGCCGGGTTCACGCTCACGCCGGTGATATGTATGCCGAAGATGTGAATGACGACGAGGGTCAGACCGATGCCGAGGCCAGCGAAGCCTGCGGGAGCGGCTTTCTGTGTTGCTCCGAGGATGACGACTACAAAGATCAGCGTCGCCACGAATTCGAACACGATGGCGGAGGTTACGTTGTATCCGCCCTGGTAGCCCGGACCCCAACCGTTCTGGCCGAGGCCGCTGGCTGCGACATCGTAGCCGGTGGCCACGCCGCGAACGATCAGCGAGAGCACTCCTGCCGCGAGAAGCGAGCCACAGAACTGTCCGATCCAGTAACCGATCATGTCGCCAGTCTTCATGCGGCCCGCGGACCACACGCCGAGGCTGACGGCAGGATTGATATGGCAGCCGGAGATGGGTCCGATTCCGTAGGCCGCGCCGATGAGTGCTAACCCGAAGGCGAAGGCGATGCCGAGAATACCAACCTTGTCCCCTGCGACCACAGCGGTGCCGCAGCCGAAGAGCACGAGGATGAAAGTGCCTACTAACTCAGCGAGATACTTTTTCATGGGTCCTCCAGTCCTTGTTTGACAGCTGAGAACTGCTGCGCCCGGTTCCGTGCGCGTGCCGGACTTCCAAAATTGCACCAGTGAGGGAGGAGAGACGGGCAGAAGCCCTTTGCTTATTGCGGAGCGAGTGTCGCAGAGGCCAGCATGGTGAGTCAAGAACGATCGCCTTGGGCTCGTGAGTGACATAAATGGTTCATCGAGACCCCCAGTGACTCTCCTGGAGGGAAGCGAGTTGTTCTTTCATAGAAAGATTGGCGCCACATATCTCATCTACTGGGCCGTTCGTGTGATCAGGTGAGCCAGCATGAACATTCGAGAGAGGATGAGGGCGCATGCGACAGGCCTGACGGCAAGGCTGCGGATTTCAAATTCATCAAACGTTTGCAATTTGTTTGCCTGGCTGAATTACTCTGTTAACGATTCCAAGCGGCTTTCGGCATTCGAATTCCAACGGCCGCTGGTGAAAGGCACTCCGGTTTGAGCCAAACCGTATTTGTACTGGAAGACGACACCGACATCGCGCGGCTGGTGCAGCATCATCTTGAAGCCGCTGGATTTTCACCCCGGATATTTCATACCCCCAACAATGTGATTTCCGACGCCGAGCGTCAGCCCCCGGCACTGTTTCTGCTCGACATCATGGTTCCGGGAGGTGATGGACTGGATGTCTGCAGGAGACTGCGCTCACATCCGGCACTTTCCACGATTCCCATCATTTTTCTCACGGCCCGCGCAGGTGAGAACGATCGGGTACTGGGGCTGGAGCTGGGCGCCGACGACTACATCACAAAGCCGTTTGCTACACGCGAGCTGGTTGCGCGTGTAAAGGCGGTTTTGCGGAGATTTGAGCGTCCGACTACGCCTTCGGTCATCAGTTTTGAAGAGGTGGTGATTGATGCGAACGCCATGCAGCTTAAGGTCCGTGGCGAACTGACGACGACGACAGCCACGGAATTTCGGCTTCTGGATTACCTCGCCCGACACCCGGGGCGGGTATTTAGCCGCGATCACCTGCTGGACTCGGTTTGGGGCGATGCACGCTTTGTCACACCCCGCTCCGTGGACGTATATGTGCGCCGTATCCGTGAGAAAATCGAGGTCGATCCGGAGAATCCGCGCTACCTGAAAACCGTGCGCGGGGCCGGGTACCGGTTCGAAATTCCAAAGGGTGATTAATAACGGCCAGATCCCAGCGTGAGCAGGCCCTGAATTGACGCGCAAAGTCTTCACAAAATTGATGGCGCTGTTCGCGCTGCTGCTGCTGTTTGAGACGGCGGCGATGGAGATCATTCTGCGCGGCATGATGGAGCACTCCGCCGGAGAGACGTGGCATCGCCTGGAGCGCGAGGCCATTTGGTCGGGGCTGATAGCGCTGATTGTAGCGCTACCGATTGCCGCGTGGGCGGCCAGCCGGATTGCGGCGCGACTGCAGCGGGTGATGACGTTTGCGCACCGCATTGCGCAGGGAGATCTGGGCGCCCGCCTGAAGCATGAGCGTGGAGATGAACTCGCCGCGATGGAGGCTGCGCTGAACCAGACGGCGGAACGGTTAGGACAGAGTTTCGCCGAAATTGAAAGCAGTCGGCACGAGCTGGCGACGATGCTGGATTCGATGCAGGAGGCCGTGGTTGCGGTTACGGCAGAGGGCCTGGTTCGCTGGTCAAATGTCGTAATGAAGCGTATTGCCGGAACTGAAATCCGCGTTGGCCGCCCCCTGGTGCATTCGGTGCGTGATCCGGAGCTACTTGACTGTGTGAAGAGTGCACAGGAATCGCGCGAAGTTCGGTATGGGCGGTCGAGTTCGCTGGCGCCGGGTCGGACCTTCGAGATTAGCGCGGCGCCGCTGCCAACGGGCGGAGTCATCGCTGTTCTGCATGACGTGACTCGTATTGAGTCGGCGGAACGGTCGCGCCGCGATTTCATTGCCAATGTGAGCCATGAGCTGCGGACGCCTTTGACGTCAATTCAGGGATATGTCGAAACGCTTGTGGAGGATCCGCATCCAAATCCGGCGACGACCAACGAATTTCTACAGGTGATCTTGAAGAATGCCACACGCATGAACCGATTGACAGAGGATTTGCTCGCGTTGGCCACCATCGAAAGTCCGGATTACAAGCTTGCCATGCAGCCGACGCGGGCGAGCGAAATGGTGAACGATGCAATTGAATCGCTCGGCGGCCTTGTCGTGGATTCCGGAGTGGAGTTGGAGTCGTCGGGAGCGCCGGATGCGTCCGTGATGGTCGATCCCGACGCGATGAACCAGGTTTTTGGGAACCTGATCGAAAACGCCGTCAAATATGGAAAGGCAGGCCGAAAGATCCAGGTTGGTGCACGGGCGCTAGGCGGCGAGATTGAGTTCTATGTGCGAGATTTTGGTCCGGGCATTGCATCGGAGCACCTGGACCGGATCTTCGAGCGGTTCTATCGCGTTGACAAAGCTCGATCGAGGGAAGCCGGAGGAACCGGGCTGGGGCTGGCGATTGTAAAACACATCGTCCATGCGCATGGAGGGCATATCCGCGCAGAAAGCGAACTTGGCTCGGGGACTACCTTTCTATTCACTTTGCCGATAGTTCCTCCAAAACATCGTCAAGAAGAGCACGCCGACGCGCCCGCGGTGGCACAAAATGGCTCTTAAGTCGATAAAGATCACAAAGCTGCCTGCTTTTCAAATCCCCGTAACATTCGCTAGAGAGAATGAGGTACGGCAGTGATCCTGCACGGGAGCGATTACGTGAAAAAGACTTTGCTTACAGCGGGTTTGTTAGTTTTGGCGATGAGTGTAGCCCAGGCGCAGAAGTTAACCGCAGCCGGTGCAACATTTCCATACCCCATCTACTCGAAGTGGTTCAGCGAATACAGCACCGCCCACCCTGGCGTGGAAGTCAACTATGCCTCCATCGGTTCGGGCGGCGGAATTGCGCAGGTGACGAAGGGATTGGTGGATTTTGGCGCGTCGGATATGCCGATGACCGACGATATGCTCTCGTCATCTCCGGTCAAGCTGATTCATATTCCGACCGTGCTGGGTGCAGTCGTACCGGTTTCAACGTGCCCGGCGTCAAGGATCTGAAATTTAGTGGGGACGTGCTTGCCGACATTTACCTCGGCAAGATTTCCACCTGGAATGACGGCCGGATTGCAGGCGATAATCCCGGCGTGAAACTGCCGGACCAGAAGATCATCGTGGTACACCGTGCTGAAGGGTCCGGCACCAGTTACATCTGGACCGACTATCTCAGCAAAGTGAGTAAGGAGTGGGCGGGCGGACCTGGCAAAGGTTCGGCGCTCTCCTGGCCAGTAGGAGTGGCTGGTAAGGGCAACGAAGGCGTATCCGGATTGGTTCGGCAGCTTCCCGGCGCGATCGGATATGTTGAGCTGATCTACGCGATTCAGAACCATATGACTTTTGGCGCGGTGAAGAACCCGGCGGGAAACTGGATAACGGCCTCAATTGAGGGCGTGACGGAAGCGGCTGCAAGCGTGAAACAGATGCCTGCGGATTATCGCGTTTCGATCACCAACGCTCCGGGTGCGAACGCTTATCCGATCTCGAGCTTCACATACCTTCTGATTCCGGTGAAGGGATCGAACCAGGCGAATCGCACCATACTGAAGGATCTGCTGAGCTGGATTCTGAAGTCGGGCGAGGGACAGGTCTCGGCGCTGTCGTATGCTCCACTGCCGGATGCGCTCGTTGAGAAGGAATTGAAGACGGTGTACTCGCTGCAATAGCAGAATCTTTCAGCGAAATAACTCGAGGCCGCGCTTTCGCGCGGCCTCGTTGTTTTGGATCAAGGGGAAGAGGATGGTCGGACGCAAGCTGTTCAGATCGAAGAGTAGAATTCGATGCTGAGAAAGATCTCGAATCGAGGGACCTCGCTTATGCGCATTCGCTCGTCTCTCCGTCTTGTGGCGCTTTTGCCCTTCTTGTTTGCTTATTCCGTTTTCACTCAATCCTCGTCTAGAACACCTTATGATTCAGTCGATCCGCTGATTGGAACGGCGGGAGGCGGCAACACATTTCCCGGTGCAACGTTGCCCTTCGGGATGCTGCAGTGGAGCCCTGACACGGATACGGACGGATGGTATAGGTACGAGGAGAAGCAGTTGTACGGGTTCAGTGTGACCCACCTCAGCGGAGCCGGATGTCCGATGTATGGGGATTTTGCGGTGCTGCCGACACTGGACGCGCTGACAACGAGTCCCGGTACGAAGTTCATGCCAATGCCGTTCGACCGGCGCGACGAACAGGCACATCCGGGGTACTACGCAGTGACGCTGGCGAACGGCGTTCGCGTACAGCTGACGGCGACGGATCGTGCCGGCATTGCGCAGTTCACTTTTCCTGAGGGAGCGGGCATGCGGATGTTGATCAACGCGGGCAGCAGTGCGAACTCGATTCCGGCGGCCAACGAGAATCCGAGCGATCACGAGGCGTTTGGAAATCATATCGAGATCGAGGCTGATGGAAGTTTCTCAGGGTGGACGAGCGCTGGTCGCTTTTGCGGGTCGGACTCCAACTACAAGGTCTACGTGGTGGGAATATTCAACAGGCCGATCAGGACGGCTGCCCTTTGGCAGGATGATGCGATTCTCAATGACGCGAAAACTGCGCAGGGCAAGCACACGGGTGCGTGGCTGGACTTTGGCGCGAATCGCGTCAGACCCAGAAGGCTTGCTCGCGGATCTGGAAGACTTGCCCCCGAAACTACCGCGCCATCGCCATTGCCATTGGAATTGAAGGTAGGTATGTCGTTTGTGAGCGAGGCGGGTGCCCGCGAGAACCTCGAACGAGAGATTCCAGGCTGGGAATTCGAACAGGTTCACCAGAAAGCCCGGAGCACGTGGAACGCACTCCTGAACCGTGTAGTGGTGGAGGGAGGCACGGCAGATCAGCAGAGGATTTTTTACACGGGCGTGTATCACTCGTTCTTGGCGCCGAACCTATTTAGCGATGACGACGGCGGATACATCGGGTTCGATGACAAGCCTGCCTCGCTTTCCGATACGAAACAGAAGGCGCAATACGCGAACTTCTCCGATTGGGATATCTATCGGAACACGGTGCAGTGGCAGTCGCTCTTTGAACCCGAGCGCGCGAGCGACATGATGCAGTCTCTGGTGAACGATGCGGAACAGAGCGGATGGCTGCCGCGCTGGCCCGCGGCAAATGACGTGACCTACGTGATGGGTGGCGACTCGCCTGTCGCTGTGCTGTCCTCTTCGTACGCGTTCGGCGCGCAGAAGTTCGATACCGGGAAAGCACTCAAGTACATGGTGAAGGGAGGCACGGAGCCGGGTGAGGGCCCGCATCACAATTCGGAGCGGCCGTTTGTTGCCGAATACATGAAGGCTGGGTATTCTCCGGTGGATCAAGACAGTATTGCTGCATCGCGGACGCTGGAATATGCGAGTGACGATTTTGCGATAGCGCAATTTGCAAAAGCGATCGGACGTCACGAGGAGTACGAGCAATTTCTGAAGCGGTCAGAGAACTGGAAGACACTTGTCGATCCGGAGACGCATTGGATAAGGCCCCGCAACGCAGATGGGTCGTGGCTGGCAGGATTCGATCCGGAACTGTCACTGCCAAAGCGCCCTGATGCGCCCGTTTCCACCGACCAGATGGGGTTCGAGGAAGGGAACACATACCAGTATTCCTTCATGGTTCCCTTCGACTATTTCGGGCTATTTGCGGCAATGGGGGGCGAGCAAGTGGTGGAGCCGCGACTAGACAAGTTCTTCACGAGCCTGCGCTGCTGGGGCAAGCCGTGTTTCAACATCGAGAACGAGCCAGATTTTGTAACGCCCTACGCGTACGTCTTTCTCGGGAAACCGTGGAAGACGCAGGAAGTGGTGACGCGGATCGGCAAGGAAACGTTCAAGGCTGCGCCGGATGGCATTCCGGGCAATGACGATCTTGGAGCGACCTCGGGCGTATACGTTTGGAACGCGCTTGGGTTCTATCCGGCGGTTCCTGGCGTGGGCGGGTTGGTGATTGGCACGCCGATGTTCGAGAAGGCGACCCTTAATTTCGCGGGCGGCCGAACGGTGGTGGTATCGCGCGAAGGACAGGGAATCTACGTGCAGCAGGTCACGCTAAACGGTGTTCCATACCCGAGTTCCTGGCTGCCGATCAGCAGAATCCGAACGGGAATGAATCAACTGCAATTCAAAATGGGCGCGGAGCCGAACATGCAGCGGGGAACAGCACCAGAAGATCGGCCGCCGAGTTTTCGCTAATTCAGGATCAGTCCTGCTGGTTCTCGTGGATAAGCCGGTCGACAAGCGGAATCAATTTCTCGCCAGTGCGGGGCAGGACGAACGTGCCGGATGCGGCTTCCCAGTCGAGCTTGAAGCTGGTGGAGAGGGCGGAGATCCAGATCTGGCGCACCGGGGTGTTCGGTGTGATTACGAATTTCACCGCGGGCTCTTCGAACACAACGTTCAGCACGCCGCCCTGTTCCTCGACCTCGAAGCCGGCTTCATCTTCTTCTTCACGGGCGATGAGGTGCTTCTTGAGGGCATCGAGAGCGGTTTCTGCCGCACGGCGAAACTCAATTTCATCCTGCATGATTCAAGTGTAGCAATCGATGGCTGGCAGCGGCCGCGGCGATGGACGGGAAGAGAGATGAGCAGACCGCCTAGACAGTTTTCGCGTAAGGCCAGATGTTGCGGGCATGGGCGAGGCTGACGGCCCACCAGTGAAGACGTCGGAGCATTGCGTCCATGGATCGCTCGGCGCGCTCGGGACTGCGCAGTGCGCCGTTCGCATCGAACTGTTCCCACGCACCGGCGAAGCTTACACTGTCGCGGATGGTGACGGCGTGCAGTTCCGCAAAGACGAGGCGGAGCTGTTCGACCGCGCGCAGGCCGCCGGAGATTCCGCCATAGGAGACGAAGGCAACTGGCTTGGCGTGCCACTCCGGACCGAACGAGTCGATGAGCCCTTTAAGTGGAGCCGGGTAGCCATGGTTGTACTCGGGAGTGACGACGACGAATGCGTCGCATGCGGCGATGCGCCCATTCAGCGAGGCCGCATCCGTGCTTCCGGCTGCGGCTGGATCGATGATCTCTACGGCGAAACCTTCACGGGCGGCAATTTGGGCAGCGGTCCAGCGGGCAACGGTATCGCAGAAGCGGCCCGGTCGTGTCGATCCGTAAACCAAGCCAACCTTGATTGGTATTTCCATGTGTCTCTCTTCCTCCACTAGCTCAAGGGTAGAACCTCAAGTAAACTTGAGGTCAAGAGGAAAACTGATGGTCACGCGATCAATAGACGAGAAGCAGCGGCCCGAGATCCACCGATCGCTTACGGTGGGCGAGGTGGCGGCACGGAGCGGAGTGGCTGTATCGACGCTGCATTTCTACGAAGCGAAGGGCTTGATCAGCAGCTGGCGCAATAGCGGGAACCAACGGCGCTATGCGCGCGAGGTGCTGCGCAGGGTGGCGGTGATCAAGGTTGCGCAGAGAACTGGAATTGCTCTTGAAGAGATTCGAGAAGCGTTCTCGACTCTGCCTGAGAAGCGAACTCCTACATCAGAGGACTGGAAAAAGCTGTCGGCCCGATGGAGGGCGCATCTCAATGATCGGATCGAGCGGTTGACGCGATTACGTGACCAGTTAGATGGATGCATCGGATGCGGGTGTCTGTCGCTGGAGACCTGTCCACTGCGGAACCCGTGGGATCGCCTCGGGGCTGAGGGGCCAGGGCCACGGTTGCTGGATCCGGAGATGTGCTGTTCCAAAAAAGCGGTCCGGTAGACAAATGCAGACTCCTGTCCATTCCTTCGCCATGGCGGGCAAGAGAAGACGCCTGTATTGTGTTCTGCCACAGCAGGTTTCATTCTGACTCTTTCTAAAGTTTTGCTGTCTTCTGCCGATAGGCTTTGAGCAGACAGTTTTTGTAATTGCGATGGAAATCAGCCCGATACGCGCGATTCGAGCGGTAGGAGCGGCAAGCACTCCGAAGGATGATCGCGAAGTCCAGCCGCCGTTTGCGTTTGATCCTGCCGGACGTATGGAGGACGACGCTTATAAAGGGAACGATCATGCGCTCGAGCGTGGTCTGGAAGAGGAAGACCTGGCGGAAGCCGAGGAGCCCGAAGAGGGCGATGATCAATCAGCTACTTTGTCAGACCGTTCTGATGCAGAGAGCGAGGTTGACTTTTTTGCGTGATGCAGCGGTGTGCGGGCTTGCAGACGCGGTTCGTTGGGTGATGAAGTTCAAAAGACAAACGAGGAAAGCCGAAAAGCAGATTCTTCGATCACCACCCCCAAACTGAAGTACGTTTGGGGCCCGTTCGTTCAGAATGACGGCACTCTCCTTTCATTCAGAATGACGTCGACATTGAAAGAAGCCCGAGAAGCAACTGCAGGTTCCTCCGCTCCCGTTGGTCGGTCGGAATGACAGCGGATGGTGTGGGCTTGCATTGTTAGCCGACGATGGCGGTGAGATGGAAGACGCGCTCGCCGAGGGTGGTGTCTCCTTCGATAGATGAAAGCGCGAGGGCTTCTTTGCGATCGATGCCCTTGGTGAAGACGCGCCAGACGATTTGCTGCGGAATGATTGCGCGTGCGGCGGGTGTTCCGGACGATGATGCGAATGCCCAGCCTGGATCAGTTTTTGAAAGAAGCCAGGAGCCTCCGCAGTCTCCGGCGATATCGAGCTGCACGTCGTTCCAACGGGCGAAGCAACATTACGAAAGACGCAGGGAAGTCCGCGTGCGAAGCAGTCGAGAACCGGATGGTAGAGTTCCGGCGTCATGATGCCGGGACGATCGGTGGCGTGACGTATCTGTTGCTGGTGGTGCCATCGCTCGGTGAGCTCGCGGGCGGTATCGAACCAATTAAGGGATACGGATTCTCCAGCCCAGCTTACGTTGAAGACAGCGGGAGCAAAGGGATCGAGGGATTCGTGAAAGTCGGCGCTCTGGCGGCAGGCCAGTTCCATCATGTCGATCAGAACGGGTGGGCTGAGACGGCGATAGAACGTGACGCCTTCGCGATTGAGGCGATTGACAAGATCGATGACGTCCTGTTCGGAGCGGATGTCAGGCTGTTCGGCGAAGCAATGATCGCGCACCATGGATAGCTTGCGAAGCACGGTGTCGAGGAGGTGAGCTGCGACATCGCGGACTTTCCAGGCGGGCGCGATGGTTTGCAGGTCCCATTCTTCGGGGCGGAGATCGCGCAGCAGGTGGATCAGCTTTGCGTCGACATGGCGAAGCAGCGGTGCGCAGAGGATCGGTTCGGTGCCTGAGATTCGGTCGGACATGGATGAAGGTTATAGTAAATCGTCATTCAAATTAATCTGTGGCGAGTTGTGCATCGAGGGCCAGTTTGATCGGAATTGTTGGCGCGTTGGTGTGGCTGAAAAAGTTGCGAAAGGCAACTGCAGATCCCTCCACTGCGGTCGGGATGACAATCGCATTTACGGATTGGTTCTGGGCGCCGGGGAGAAATCCCGGCTCAGGCCAAGGTCAATGGCGGCTTTATTCAGTTCGTCCTGCGTAAAGAAGAACTGATGGTTTGGGTTGGAGTCTGGGTAGAACCGGATGACAACTTCGGGTTTTTCGACTGAGTCATTCTTGCCGTCGTGAAACGGATATCCGAGATCCTGCAGTAAGTGAAGCGACCCTTCGTCGCCGCTGGGATTGCCGGTATCTCCGACGATCGCGAAGACGCCCTTGCGGGTTCGCTTCGAATAGACGGAGACGAAGTCACCGACCTTTACACCGCGTCGCCGGGCCACGTTGCCGCGAACGACATAGTTGATTTTGCGCGCGTCGACATAGCGCCGTGGATCTCGTTCGTTTTGATTTTCATGGTCAGTGAAAGCAGTCTGCGAAATGTAATAGCCCGGAAAAGGATCGTTTGGGCCCTGCAGAATCGGGCGATGATGTTCGTCAACCAGGTATCCAACGATTTTTTCGTTATTGCGATTGAGATAATGCGCATTCTCAAGGATGTCGAGCGTTTGCTTGCCCGGCGGACCGTAAGCGTTGGGGGCTCCGTCTACATCGACATCCATTCGATGCGTCGATATTTCGAATGAAGGATGCTGCTTCCCGTTCCGTGCATGCGAAGCGATAGTGACGCCCAAAGCAATGGCAAGAAAAGTATGCGTGCATCGCCAGTTTTGCAACGTTGATTTCTCCTGATTAACGATTGACTGAACCGGTCGCGTAAGACCATGCGATTTGATCGGTTTCAATTGTATTTCGTACTTACAACCGCAATGTCACTGTATTTGCGGCCTGGAAGCGTGGGTAAGACAACCGCAGATGTTTCGACTCCGCTTCGCTCAACATGACAGTGCATAGTCGTTTGCTGCCTACGTGCAAACCGGGTTGGTCGTCCCTCGGCGGCTAAAGCCCGAATCCACTTGACTGCGGGAGCGGCACAGCAAACCGGCTTGCGAGTGGTCTCGGAAGTAAAGGCTTGCATGACAGTGCTCTGTTGCCGTTGTAGGTGGGACAACGCTGAAACAGCATTCTCGATGTTGGGGTACGCGTGATGATGAGTTGCTGTAGACGGTCTCACCTTTCCACTTATGGCGCGCGAACCCTTCTACTCAGGCAGGAGCCTTTCCGCTTCTATCCCGGGGTTGAGGGCCGGATCTAGCGAAACGGTTCGTTGAGGAGTTGCGCGAATTTCTAAACAGGCGCAACGCACCCTTGAGCATCAACAGGTCCTGCTCTCTGCGGTATTTCGCACCAGGCTCCTCGTCCGAATCATGGGCGCCGTCGTTTTTTGGTTCGTCTTTGGACTCCTCTCCTTCAAAGTCGCTCTCAGAGTCCCCGTCTTCTTCGGAGCTGTCGTGATCGCCTGTTGTGAGTTCATCCTGATGTTGCTCATCTGCGTCTTCTTCGGGCTCTTCGTAGTTTTCGCAGGCGTGCTGACGGGAGCAGTTGGGGCAGTCGATGGAAGGCTCGCAGACGGCTTTCTCCGGAGCGAGGGAGACGCCGTCGGTTTCTTCGCAGGTGCGCACGATTTCTTCGGGCTCGATGGCGGGGATTTGTTTGGCGAGCTGGGTGGCGATCTGAAGGCCATAGAGGAGGAGTCCGGCGCGGCGGGTGTCCATGTAGGGCGAGTTGAGGGCGCCGAGGACCTGGGTCAGGGAGATCTGGATGCCCCTGACATCCTCGATGGGGAAGGAGATGAGTTTTTCGGGATTGGTTGCGTTGCCGTAGCGGCGCAGATTCTGGTGGTAGTAGCAATGCGGCTGGTTGCGGAGGGCGGGGGCGTGGCACTTTTTACCGCTCGGCATGATGTGTCGGCATTCGTTGTACATGATTCGTTCTCCGGATACCTCCCCCACCCCATCTGTGGGAGGAAGGTTGGTGTTTTCAATGGGTTGCGGCTGAGGGTTACGCCAAAGTCCTGCTGGCAAAGGAGTTAGACGCAGAGTCGTCTCAAGAAAGGACTTAGGGGCAGGGAGCGGGTGAACAGGGATAAGTGAATAGGAAAAGGACAGACTTTCGGATCATGAGCAGGCTCCTGCGTGAAGAAGGATTCGATTGCAATACCATTGTGCGCCGAGGAGGGGAAATTACCTGCAAATTGAAGGTCACAGTAAGTAGATGAAATGGAAGGAGATAGAAGAAATAATAGGAGAAGAGGGCTTGACAACGGCAAAAACCCCTCTTGAAAATTCTCGGTGTCTCGGTTAATTTACTAACCAGTTAGTTTAACTGTTTGGTCAAAATGAATTCTGAGACACAGAACACTTCTGCACCTACTGATCGATCCTCTGACACGCGGGCACGGATTCTTGAGGCTGCTTTGCGCGAGTTCAGCGCTCTGGGGATGGCGGGCGCACGCATGGATCAGATTGCTGCTGCCGCGGGCGTGAACAAGGCGCTGCTCTATTACCACTTCGACAGCAAGGAGAACCTCTACATTGCAGCGGTGGAGATGATTTCCGCGAAGATTCGGGATCGCTCGATGGCGGTGCTGCTGCGTGATGCCTCGCCGGGCGAGAGGTTGTTGAGGGCCGCGCTTGATCACTTCGATCGCATTCTTGCGCAGGGTGAATTTCAGAGCCTGATGCAGCAGGAGATGATGCGGCTACACCAGGGCGAGTCGGACGCTCTGCCGGTACTGGTGAAACGCGTGTTTGCTCCGCTGCAGACGTTGTACCAGGCGATGATGCGCGAGGGGATTGCATCGGGTGAATTGATTAACGTGGATTGGCTGCAGATTCACCTGGCTACGCTGGGCGCCAATGTTTTTTATTTTCTGGCTGCGCCGGTGTGGCGGATTTTGATGCCATTTGAACCGTTTGCGCCTGATGTGCTGGCAGCGCGACGGCGCGCGGTAGTGGAGTTTCTGGGGCAGGCGGTCTTTACCGACCGCGCTCATGGAGCAGAACTGGCGGCACGCGTAATTGCGGATACACCGATGCCGGAACTGCCGAGCACGCGGCATTTATTTGGGAGAAGCGATGAACGCAAGAAATAGAGTTTTCGTGATCCTGGGGTTGCTGACGTTGGGATCGTTTGTCTGGTATTTGCTGACCGCTCGTACGTCAGGCGACTTGAAGCTGATTGGTACGGTTGATGCGAATGAAGTGCTGGTGAGCGCGAAGATACCGGGACGCGTCCAGACCTTGAAAGTGGACGAAGGTCAGGCGGTGAAGGCCGGCGATCTGATTGCCGTGGTGGAGAGCGATGACCTGGCAGCGGCTGAAAAAGCGGCGCAGGCCAATGTGCAGAGCAATCAATCGAAGCTGGCGGAGACGGTAGAGACGCAGCGACAGAATGCAGGCGAGGTCTCGAGTGCGGCGACCAACGCCGAGGCGCAGGTGAAGGCGAGCGAGGCGGCACTTGCCCAGGCGGAGGCGAACCTTGCGCACCAGAAGGCGGATACTTCGCGCACGGTTGCGCTGGCCAAGCAGGGAATTGCGAGCGACCAGGCCAAGGACGAAGCGGTGACCAGCCTGAATGCAGCCGAGGCCGCGGTGGAGACAGCGCACGCGAATGTGGCCGCGGCGAAGGCGGCGCTTCAGCAGGCGCATGCGCACGAGTTGCTGGCGCAGGTTTCAGCGCGAACCGTGGCATCGACGCGCGGCATTGTTCAGAATGCGAAGGCGCTGGCCGATCAGGCAAATGTGCAGCTTGGATATGCCAAAGTGTTTGCGCCTGTGTCAGGGCCGGTGAATGTGCTGGCGGCAAGACAGGGCGAGGTGTTGTCGGCGGGCGGGACCATTGCGACGATTATGGATCTGACGCAGACCTGGGTCTACGCACCGTTGCCCGAGACGCAGGCCGATGCGGTGCAGGTGGGCGACAGTCTGCGGGTGGTGATGCCGAGCGGCGCGTCAGTGCAGGGAAAGGTGATTGCCAAAAGTGCGGAGGCGGATTTTGCGACGCAACGCGACATCAATGGCGGACGCAAGCGCGATATTCGAACGGTGCGGCTGAAGCTTTTGATTGACAACCCGGATGAGAAGTTTGTGCCGGGGATGACGGCGGAAGTCTATGTGCCCAAGAGCAAACTGGTGAAGCAATGACGTCGCACGCACATACCGTCACACCGACGCCGGACCCCATACATAGCCAGGCGGCGCCAGCCATTCGCGTGGAACACATCGTGAAGAAGTATGGCGATTTTGAGGCGGTGAAGGGCGTGAACTTCCAGGTCGCCGATGGAGAAATCTTTGGATTGCTGGGGCCGAATGGTGCGGGAAAAAGCACGCTGATTCGCATGATGACGACGCTGATCCCGGTGACGAGCGGCAAGGCACTCGTAGGCGGTCACGATGTGAGTAAAGAGCCGGATGCAGTGCGACGGATGATTGGAGTGATTCCGCAGGCGCTGACGAGCGATCAGGATCTGACGGTCGAAGAGAATTTGAGTATCTACGCAAAGCTGTACAGCGTTCCGCGGGCGCAGCGGGAGAAGAATATTGCCGAAGTGCTGGAGGCGGTGGACCTGACGAAGTGGCGCACGGCGCAGACGAAGACGCTGTCGGGGGGCATGCGGCGACGGCTGGAGATTGCGCGCGGGCTGGTACATGATCCGCGGATATTTTTTCTCGATGAGCCGACGACCGGGCTCGATCCCGTATCGCGCATCGCGGTGTGGGAGATGCTGAACAATCTGAAGAAGACGCGGAACCTGACGATGCTGCTGACGACGCACTACATGGAAGAAGCGGACAGGTTATGCGACCGCATCGCGATTGTCGATCATGGAACGCTGGTGGCATTGGGCACTCCTGTGGAGTTGAAGCAGAGCGTGCCGGGATCGAATGTGGTTGAAGTGCAATTCAATCGCGAAGACCCCGAGTGGAAGTCGCGGCTGGAGGCGCTTCCGGACGTGACGGAGGTGCAGTCGCAATCGGCTGGGGTGTATCGCGTACTGACATCGAATGGATCGCAGACCACGACGGAATTGGTGGAGATGGCGAAGGGATTGGGCGAACAACTGACTTCGCTGAGCGTGCAGAACACATCGCTGGATGACGTTTTTGTGCATTACACGGGCAGGCAATTGCGCGATGAGCAGGTGAAGTCGGTCTTCATGATGCCGCCGCGTCCGGGAGCACAACCATGAACAGATTTATGGCGATTGTTGAGCGCGAGATGCGGAAATTTTTTCGCTCGCCGGTGCTGATGATCATGTCGATGATGCTGCCGATTGTGCAGCTCGTGATCCTGGGACATGCGTATGGCGGGCACATCCAGGGTGCGCGGGTGGCGGTGGTGGATCACGATGGCGGGCCGCAGGCGGTGAAGGTGCGTGAGGCTTTCGACTCGGTGGCGGCGAATATTGCGACGTTCACGACCATCAACTACGACGACGAGACGCAGGCCAAGGAAGATGTGCGCACGGGCAAGGTGGATGCGGCGGTGATTATTCCGGCGCAGTATTCGCGTCGTGTGTATTCACAGGATGCTCCGCGGATCGGGCTGGTGGTGGACAACTCGGATCAGATCATGAGCGGAAGCATTGAGGGCGAGATGCAGTCGCTGGTGACCGCGCTGAATCAGCCGGTGATCCAGGACCGCGTGGTGAAGAACATCGCGCTGGAGATCGTGGAGCTGTACCCCTACGTGGAGTACATGAAGTACCTGCTGTCAGGGTCGATTGCGCTGGCGATGTACATTTCGGTGATGATCGGTGGCGGGATGCTGTACATCGACGACAAGGCGCGAGGCGTGCATGAGGGATACCTGGTTACGCCGATCACCAAGCTGGAACTGGTGATGGGATTGAATGTGGCCGGCGCGATCAAGGCGGTGCTTGCGGGGATATCGATCACGGTGATCGGCTCGCTGATGGCGGGACTGGGAGTGATCTTTCGCCCAGGCGCGGATCTGAATCTGCTGCTGCTGGTACTGGGGACTTCGCTGGCCTTCAACGGGATGATGTTTCTGATGATGGTGCGTGTTGACGATCCGCTGGTGCCGCGCGCGATGTTCGGTGTATTGAACACGCTGCTGTTTTTCCCGTCGGGCGCAATCTCGCCGGTTGCTGCGTTTCCGAAGTGGCTGCAGGCGATTGCGATTGTCGATCCATTTACGTATGCGATTCACGGGTTCAAAGCGATCCTGCTGAAGGATGGCGGTTTTGTTGCGATTCGAGGAGATCTGACGTATTTGTTTCTTTTTGGAATCGGCACGCTGCTGATTGCAACTCCGCTGTTCAAGCGGACTCTTTAAGACTTTCCGGCCAGCACGAAGACTCAAGTCCGGAATGCGATGAGGCGGTCCACTCCTTGTGGGAGGGTGGGCCGCCTTGGCGCTTCTGGGCGTCTCCCAGGTCTCAGGAGCGAGACCCTGGCAGCACAGGTTCGTACGATCCCACTCATAGGGCAAACTGCGCGTCATGAATGGGGCACCTGGCCGAAGAGCAAAAGCAGATTCTTCGCTCACCACCCCCAAACTGAAGTACATTTGGGGTCCCGTTCGTTCAGAATGACACGATGCCGAAGAGGCTCACCAAAAAGTACCGTTACCCTGCACGGTAGTGGCAGGCTCCGATGAGCGGACCCGCGCTAACATTGGATGAGAAACCCCTATGCCTACGACAGCCCAAACCGCATCGGAAGCGATTTCCAAACGCATCGCTGAAGTGACCAAACCAGTGGACAGTGTTGCCGCGCCCGAAAAAAAGCGCGCCTTGACCTGGGAAGAGGAAGAGCTGGAGAACTACGAGCCCAAGCGGTCCGTTGCCGTTGAGGTAAAGCGGAAGGCGGATGCAAGGGCGGCGCTCCTGGTTCGGCAGCTTCCGCACCAATGGGATGCCTTATGCGAGGTCATGTCGATTCGGTGCGAAAGCGTTAATACCAAAGCGGGCCGCACCGTTCTGCGCGGAGCCATGCCCGATCCCAATCGGCTGGAAATCAGACGCGAAGATGACCAGGGATTTATGGTGCAGTTTGATTCCGACCGTAAGAAGGTTGTCTTCACCGGAAAAGTGCTTGGATTCGAACGCGTATACGAACTGGTTGTGCAGGACCGTGACGGCGTGGATGTGACCGCGTGGTTCTCTCAAACGACTTTGCTGACGGAGCAGACGGACGAACTGGCAAAGGGAATGATCTCGACACTGTTGCGATTTGACCAGTAGGGCTGCATATTCCAGAAGCCGGTTCTGATCACCGCTGATACGGCGTGCTTTCCCTCAGCAGCCTTACCGCCTACAATGGGGACTGATTTCAATCAAGGGGACCCCAATGCCGCTGTCTGGTGAAGCCATTCGACTGATGAACTACATTGATGATGTTGCGGTGACGCTGCGCCGCATTCTTGCGCTGGTCCCCACACTCACCGCTGAAGAGCGCGCGCGGATCGCCGATCACCTGGAGCACTCCAGCCCGAACGCAGACGACGTGGCCAAGGCACTTAGTTCCAAGTAGTCCGGATTCCAATGCAAGTTGCCATTATCGGTGCAGGGCCGTTGGGCAGATGGCTCGCGCTCGCTGCGGCCCGCACCGGCTACACAGTGCTGCTGGAAGACGTAATGCCCGCAAACCTGCACCATGCGCAGGAGTATCTGCGCCAGCAGTTGGGACCGGCGGCATTGCCCAAGGTCAAGTTTGTCTCGACCATCGAAGATGCGGTGCGCGAGGCAGACATGGTGATCGACTGCGTGCCGGATGAGCTGGAATCGAAACTGGAGATTTTCTGTCTGCTCGACCGTATGGCTCCGCCGCGTACGGTTTTGATCACTCCTACGACGAGACTTTCGATTGCAGACCTGGCATCGTGTACTTATCGGGCCGATAAGTGCGTGGCGGTTGCAGTGGATATGCGGGAGCTCGCGCAGCTGAGCGAGGGCGCAGAGATTGCGATGCGTACGCCGCCACCGGTGGCGGAGGAGACGGTGGCGCTGGCGCGTGAGCTTTGGACGCGGATGGGATTTGCGGTGAGGGTGGAGAGCGAATTGCCGTTCAAGGGCTAAAAAGCCCTGCGACGTTTTCGGTGGTTCAGGGAACGCAAAGTGGTGTCGGAAACGCTCAGAAAGAAGCCGAAGCGAAAAGCAGATGCTTCGCTTACCACCCCCGAACTGAAATGCGTTCGGGGCCCCTTGCGCTCAGGATGACACATCATCAACAGTGGTGATCGTGATGATGACAGATCATCAACAGCGGCAATCGTGATGTGGTCGTCGGGCTTCTGGAAATTTCCTCCCCGGTCCCCAAAGGCGAGGGACCGGGGGCACCCATCCAGTTTCTCCCGGCACCCAATTCATCAGCCGGCGAGAATGTGTTCGTAATACTTAATGTATTTGGGGACTACCAACGAGGCGCAGAAGCGTTTCTGTGCGTCCTTGCGCGCTGCGTCGCGCATGGCATCGAGGCGCGGGCGATCTTTGAGGAGCGCGATGGCTGCGGCGGCCATTTCGTCGACGTTTCCCACGGGAAAGAGCAGGCCGGTGACGCCATCTTCGATGAGTTCGGAAACGCCGCCTACGCGTGTTGCGATCGCTGGAACCTTGCAGGCCATGGCTTCGAGCGCGGCCAGTCCGAAGGACTCGAGAGAGCTGGGCATGACCATCAAGTCGGCGAGAGGAAGAAGCTCGTTCACGCGATCCTGCTTGCCCAGAAAGTGAACGCGATGATTGATATTGAGGTCGTGCGCAAGCCACTCGGCGGCAGAGCGATCGGGGCCATCGCCGACAAGGATCAATTGAGCAGGCACTTCGCGCACCACTTGAGCAAAAACCTTAACCACGTCGACGACGCGCTTGACGGGGCGGAAGTTTGACAAGTGGATGAAGATGGCTTCGTCGGGAGCGGCAAATTTGGCTCGCGCATTTGCTCGGGCCTCCAAGTCGGCGATGGGCGTGTAGACGTCGCAATTGACGAAGTTCGGGATGACTTCGATGGGGCGCGAAATTCCGAAGTCTTCGACGGTTTTTTCTTTGAGATAGCTTGAGATGCTGGTTACGCCGTCGCTCTCCTGGATGGAATAGCGGGTGATGGGCAGGTAACTGCGATCTAGGCCGACTAGGGTAATGTCTGTGCCGTGCAGTGTTGTAACAAAGGGCAGCCTGCGGCCGCGCACGGCCAGCATTTGCCGGGCGAGCAGGGCGCTGACGGAGTGCGGAATGGCGTAGTGGACATGGAGAAGATCGAGATTGCAGAATTCGGCAACCTCGGCCATTCGCGAGGCAAGGGCGAGGTCGTACGGGGGAAATTCAAAGAGGGGATAGCTTGAGACGGGAACCTCGTGGTAGAAGATGCCGTCATCGCGGCCGCTGAGGCGGAACGGTTGCGAGTAGGAGATGAAATGGACCTCGTGGCCTGAGGCGGCAAGTTCAATGCCGAGCTCGGTGGCGACCACGCCGGAGCCGCCATAGGTGGGGTAACACGTGATGCCGATACGCATGCCGGTGCCTTACATTTCAGTGAGTGAAGTGACGAATCAGGTTATGAGAGCTGCCCTGCTCAAGTTTGACGCATCGGGTTTCAAGGAAGATGCAAAACCCGCAATTTCTGTGATTTTCAGCCTGCAGCTTTCTCCTGGATCGGGTGACTGAGGCCGGCAAATGAGATGAGGTTGATGCCCCCGTAGTCCTTGATCGCCATGAGTGCATTGCGCTCGATTTCACGCGATTCCAAGAGACGGGTGTTTGCTTTAGCTAGTTGTTCGTCGCGATAGCCGGGGTGGGAGACCAGTTCGAACGTACCTTCAGGCATTGCGGTAATCAGCGCACGCACGGCTGCGATGTTGAGGGTGCCGGTGGCCAGAACTCCGACGGCGCCATCGGTCGTCTGGAAACCTTCTTCGTTAACGATGCGGCGAAACTTGGACTCGAAGCGACGCAACAGGATGATTTCAGCCCGACGCAATTCAGGCGCATCGGCGGTGGCATTCACGCTCCAGAGAGGCTCGAAGGGATTGCGGATGGTGTGGATGCCGGCTGCTTTCGCCGCGCGCAAGACGGACCGCAGGATGGAAGGAAACATGTGGATGTGCTTGTGGGTGTCGACATGGGTAAGTCGAAGGCCGTAACTCTGCAGGAGGGCTATCTGCGCGGAAGCTTCGGCTTCGACATCAGCGCTGCGAATGCGTGCCGTGAATGATCGCTTCAGGAAGGATCCAAGGCTTGGATAGAAGTTGCCAGTTTCTCGATCGATGAGGGAGGGAATCTTGTCTCTGTCGGAGACCGGCGTGCCGTCGACCAGGACAATATGACAGCCCACGCCGAGTGTAGGCATGGCCAGGGCCATGTTTATAGCTTCTTCTGTAGCACTGGCGTGCGCCATGAGCGTGGCGCTGGTGAGCACCTCGGCAGCATGAAGCTCGAGCACGGCGCGATTGACACCTGGGGCGAGTCCGAAGTCGTCGGCATTCACGATGAGACGGGGCACGAGGATTAGCTTATCAATCTCCGCGCCCTGCCGCTGCGAGCCGCTCCAGAGGAACGCTGGCAGCATCCGCCGGGAAGTGCGTTCGCTGGTATGATGACAGAGGGCCGATTCTCGGTCCTCAACCATTGGGGGCGGCTAGCTCAGTTGGTTAGAGCGCCTGCCTTACAAGCAGGATGTCGGGGGTTCGAGTCCCTCGCTGCCCACCATCGCCTTATGGTCCTTCCTTTCAGTCAGGATTTCGCCTGCGGGCTCGGACGCCCGCAAAGCGGCTCAAGTTCGAGTCCTCGCTGCCCACCATCGCCTTATGGTCCTTCCTTTCAGTCAGGATTTCGCCTGCGGGCTCGGACGCCCGCAAAGCGGCTCAAGTTCGAGTCCCTCGCTGCCCACCATCGCCTCCTCAAACTTTGTGATCCGAAATGCAAGGTGCTCCCAGGGCCGCAGGGTTCCGTGGCACTGTCGTTCTGTGCTGCGAAAGCGCGGTTTGAGTTAAAGTTGAGCGCATGGGTATGTATTGCGCGGTCGGCGGAATCGACGTTGAGCTTGGCCCAGGGCAGTTGAAGGCGTTGCTTGCGGAGAGCCTGGGGAAACTTGGGCGGCGGGAGCGAGTTCTTGCGGTGCCACCGGATATTACGCGTCTGCATTCGCAGGCAGGCGTGCTGACGTGCGCGGCCAGGGAGATTTTAGGCGATCGTCTGAAGGCGGTTCTGCCGGCGATCGGGACGCATGCAGCGATGACGCCGGCGCAGATGGACCACATGTATCCCGGAGTGCCCCATGAGTTATTCCGGGTACATAACTGGCGTACGGATGTGGAGACGCTGGGCGAGGTTCCGGCTGAGTTTATCTATCAGCAGTCTGAGGGGAAGTTGAACGTGCCGTGGCAGGCGCAGACGAATCGGTTGATATCGCAGGGCGGGTTTGATCTTATCCTCTCGATCGGGCAGGTCGTGCCGCATGAAGTGATCGGGATGGCGAATTACAACAAGAACATCCTTATCGGCGCGGGCGGGCGACAGAGCATTAATCTTAGCCACTACCTGGGCGCTGTTTATGGGATGGAGCGCATCATGGGGCGCGCGGAGAACCCGGTGCGCGCGGTGCTGAATTATGCTTCGGATCATTTTTTGCGCGAGCTGCCGATTGTGTATGTGCAGACGGTGGTGGGGCGGCGGGTGGATGGCGGGCTGGCGGTGCGCGGGCTGTTTATCGGGGACGAGGTGGAGTGCTTCCATCGGGCGGCGGAGCTGAGCCTGAAGGTGAACTTTGAGCTGGTCCCGGAGCCGATCAAGAAGGCCGTGGTGTATCTCGATCCGCATGAATTTCATTCGACATGGCTGGGGAACAAGGCGGTGTATCGCACGCGGATGGCGCTGGCGGATGGCGCGGAGTTGATCATTCTTGCTCCGGCCGTCAGGGAGTTTGGTGAGGACAAGTGCATTGATGCCTTGATTCGGAAGTATGGATATCGCGGGACGCCGGCGACGCTGGCGGCGGTGGAAGCGAATGCCGATCTAGCGGCGGAGTTGAGTGCGGCTGCGCACCTGATTCACGGATCTTCGGAAGGGCGGTTTACGATTACTTGGTGCCCCGGGCGGTTGAGCCGCGAGGAGATCGAGGGGGTGGGTTTCAATTACGGCAATTATGCGGAGATGTCGGAACACTATAACCCGGACAAGTTATCGCATGGGTATAACAAGTCAAATGGAGAAGAGCTGTTCTTTGTTTCGAATCCGGGGTTGGGGTTATGGGCGCATAAGTCGCGGCTAACATAAGACAGGCTCTAGTTTCTGAAATTCACTTCGATTGTCATCCTGACCGCGACGGGTTGTTTGCCCTTCATGGCAGGTTTGAATCGGTAGTTCGACACCGCGTCGAGGGCTGCCTGATCAGCCGATTCGGTGAGCCCGCGAACCAGGCGGAGATTTTTGGGCAATCCATTTTCGTCGACGATGAGGGAGATCGCGCAGACTCCCTGATCTCTGCGGCCCTTCTGCATTGCTGGGGGAGTCTCGATTGGTATCGGCGCAGAGACGCCTCCGCCTACGCGGTAGAGGCCGGGGCTGTCTGGTTGCTTGAACTGGCCATCCAGTGAAAATGAGACGGTGGATGGCGGGGATTTCGACGCGGGAAGCAGCGTCTGCTCGGGTTTTAACTTGAGCCTTAGTCGGGGCGCGAGGTTGCCATTCTCGTCCGGCACCTCGACCGCGCATATCGATAGCGAGACGTGAAGCTCGGCAGCAACGGCGACAGGAGATCCGTCTTTGATGGCAGGTTTGAAGTGGTCCATTTTCGCAACGGCGACTGCCATCCGCTCAAGACCGTCATTGAAGGAGTTGAGCGCGTCGATGTTTTGCGGCTTGCCGGAGCCATCGACTACGAGATCGAGGACAACAATCGCGGACGCTTCCCCCTTGCAGTGGTCTGCAACGAGAGATGAGAAGTCTGTGGGAAGCAATCGGGGAGGTTTGACGCTGTCATCGTTGTGGTAGACGAGGACAGGCGACTCAGTGGCCTGGAGTTGCTGAGCATTGGCTCCGCTACTGAAGGCTAAGCAAAGCAGGGCTGTCAGCCGAAGGGATGTTCGCATTGGTGATTCTGTTCTCCGATGCAGCGGCAGATTCGATCAATCTTATCGTGAGTTCGAGCCACACGTGATGCTGGCGATTGGTCAGGCTCACTTCGCAGGTTATCGCAAGAGGCTCTCCATTTCGTTGCGGGATTGAAGCGATGGAGGCAAGCAGATCCTTCGCGCCGCTTACCCCACTTTGTGGGGCCCCAAGCGTGCGGCGCTCAGGATGACAGGCTAGGTGGGGCAAGGTTTCAACCATTGCCGCGCAGCGATCGGGCACCCAGGTTGTGCATGTCGTGAGTTGTGGTCTGTGGTATCCCACTCGCGACGCAAAATGCGCGTCAATGAATTGGGCACATGGGTCT
Source organism: uncultured Acidobacteriaceae bacterium (assembly GCA_963770365.1). GTDB lineage: Bacteria > Acidobacteriota > Terriglobia > Terriglobales > Acidobacteriaceae > Telmatobacter. The sequence goes on from CAVYPN010000003.1 coordinate 350,072, forward strand.
GGTTATGGGCGCATCAGTCGCGGCTGACGGGTTAGCGGCGGCCCCTGCTGGATGCCAGCCGGAATTCTGTTCGTGCTGGAACCGGTTCGTTGTTCCTCATTGCGGGCTTGAACCGCCACAACCGGACGACACTTGCGACCTGTTGCTCGTGGCCGGGCTGACCGGCATCGATAATCTTGAGACGCGAGGGCATACCATAGCGATCTACAACGACTGAGACTTTGTAGTCGGCATCTCCAAGGAATGTACGCACCATCGTCCTGGTGGAATCGGGAGTCTCGAAGGGGATGGGCGCCTTGATATCTCCGCCGACTTGCAAGATTCCTTCGTCGGGGTTGGAAGGGTTCGAAGACAAACCAGTTCCCGAGACGAGCACGACCTGCTGAGGCGCATTGACTGGAGGCTTCAGATGCTGCTGAGGCTCTGCTGCGAGGTGCAGGATTGTTTGCTGTTTCCCATCGGCCTGCTTTTCGTCCTTGAGGCAGGTTCGCACAGAGACATCGATCGACTCTGCGATCGGGACCGGTGATCCATTCTGCGTCCCAGGCTTGAAGCGATCTTCAATGACCGTCTTGAGTGCCAGCAAATCCAAATCATCGCCAATCGGATTGAGGAAGAAGATGTTCCGGGGCTCGCCACTGGCAGCGACGATGAGGGAGAACACGACGTTCCCTTGTTGCTCGCCTTTGCAGTGGTCCGAGACGTACTGGTGTGAGGCGGCGAGGGGCAACAGCTCTGGGGCGGTAACGTTGGCGCCGGCGGTGTAGATCCTGACTGGATTGGCGGGCGCGGTTTGCGCGAGCGAGGATTGAGGTGGAGAAGAGGATGAGGAGGAATGCGGGTTTCATGTTGGTTTAGGGAAGCAAGAGACACTTTAACACGCGGGGCGGGGGAGCGGAGATCGCGAGAAGCAACTGCAGGTTCCTCCACTCCCTGCACTCCGTTACGGTCGGTCGGAATGACAGTGGGGATTTTTGGGTTTCTTGCTCTCCTACCCAGGCAGAGCTTGGATAGAGGCACCTCGGCTGTTGCGGGCGGTGGGCAAGAACAAAAGCAGATCCTTCGCTCACCACCCCCGAACTGAAATACGTTCGGGGCCCCGTTCGCTCAGGATGACACCTTCAACTTTTATTGTGAAATCGCAAATACTCTGAAATCGCAAATACTCTGAAATCGCAAATACGCTGAACTCGCAAATACTCTGAAATCGCAAATTCTGTGAACCCGCAGATGTTGTGAAACCGCAGATATTGTGGGACCGCAAATATTGTTAAACCGCGGATATTGTGAGACAGCAAATATTGTTGAACCGGGGATATTGAGAAGTTTGCGGATGTTAGCTCAGCAAGCCTAGTTCGCGCAGGAGGAAGGCGTAGTCGAAGGCGATTTCTTTGAGGTAGTCGTAGCGGCCGCTGGCGCCGCCGTGGCCGGCTTCCATGTTGGTGACCAAGAGAAGCGGATTGCTGTCGGTTTTTAGTGTGCGGAGTTTGGCGACATATTTCGCGGGTTCCCAGTACATGACCTGGCTGTCGTTGAGTGAGGTCTTGACTAACATGGCCGGATAACTTGCTGATTTCAAGTTATCGTAGGGCGAGTAACTCAACATGTATTTGAAGTAAGGTTCCTCGTTGGGATCGCCCCACTCTTCGTACTCCGGCACGGTGAGAGGGAGAGACGCGTCGAGCATGGTGTTCATGACGTCGACGAAGGGGACGTGGGAGAGAACGGCGCGGAAGAGATCGGGGCGGAGGTTGGTGACGGCGCCCATGAGCAGGCCGCCGGCGGAGCCGCCTTCGATGGCGATGCGTGCGGGATCTCCGTAGCCGCTCGACGTGAGGTGCTCCGCCACTGAGATGAAGTCGGTGAAGGTGTTGCGCTTGACGAGCATTTTTCCGGCGTCGTGCCAGGGCTTGCCGAGGTCGCCGCCGCCGCGAATGTGGGCGTAGGCCATGACGATGCCGCGATCGAGGAGAGACAGCCGGTTGGAGTTGAAGCCGAGCGGGAGGGCGTAGCCGTAAGAGCCGTATCCGTAAACATAGATGGGATTGCGGCCGGACTGACGTTTGTCTTTGCGATAGACCAGAGAGATAGGCACTTGGGCGCCATCGGATGCGGTGGCGTGGATGCGCTCGCTGGCGTAGAGGGTGCGGTCGAAGCCGCCGGGGACCTCCTGCTGTTTGAGGAGGATGGATTCGCGTGATTCGAGGTCGTATTCGTAGACGGAGCCGGGGGTGACGAGTGACTGGTAGCCATAGCGGAAGAGCTTCGTCTCCCAGATGCGGTTGATGCCCGATGAGGCGCTGTAGGCTGGCTCGGGGAAGGCGATTTCGCCGGCGGGATTGGCTTCGGGAGTCTCGTCCTGAAACTTCCAGAGGCGGAGGCGAGGCAGGCCGTCTTCGCGTTCGGATGCGACGAAGAAGTTGGCGAAGAGATCGATGTCCTCGAGCATGACAGTGTCGCGGTGGGGGATGCGCTCGATCCAGTTTTCACGCGAGGGCGCATCGAGGGGCGCGGTGACGAGGCGGAAATTGCGGCCGCGATCGTTGGTGCGGATGAACCACTGGCCGTTGCGATGGTCGACGGAGTATTCGTGCTCGTCTTCGCGGGGACTGATGAGAGTGAACTCGCCGGTGGGCTGGTCGGCGGGGAGGACGCGGCACTCGGTAGTGGTGTGGCTGCCGGATTCGAGGATGATGAACTTGCCGTCGCGGGTGCGGCCCGCGCCAATGTTGAAGCGCTCGTCGTCGTCCTGGTAGACGAGGACATCGGAGGTGTGAGGCGCGTGGAGGGTGTGGCGGAAGAGCTGGAACTGACGCTTCTGTTCTTCGTCTTCGATGGAGTAGAAGAGCGTGATGTTGTCGGACGCCCAGGTTACGGAGCCTACACGCTCGACTTCGCCCGGAAGGGTTTCGCCGGTTTCGAGGTCCTTGATGTGGAGGGTGTATTGGCGGAAGCCGGTGAAGTCCACGGTGTAGGCGAGCCATCGGCCATCGTCGGAGATGTCGGTGGCACCGATGGAGAAGAAGGCCTGGCCTTCGGCGAGCTGGTTTCCGTCGAGAATGACTTCTTCAGGACTCTCGGGAGAGTTGGTGGATCCGCGCTTGCGGCAGAAGATGCTGTATTGCTTTCCCTCTTCGGTGCGGACGGTGTACCACCAGTCGCCTTCGCGGTAGGGGGCGGACTCGTCGGTCTGCTTGATGTGGCTGAGCATCTCGTTGTAGAGCTGGTCGCGGAGGGGAGCGAGGTCGGCGGTGATGGCTTCGGCGTAGGCATTTTCAGCAGTGAGGTAGGCGGTGACTTCAGGGCTGTCTTTTTCGCGGAGCCAGGCGTAGTCGTCGGAGAGGGTGATGCCGTGGAGGACGGTCTCGTGGTGATCTTTGCGAGCGATGGGGGGAACGGGGACAGATCGTTCAGTCATGGCTGGTTCAAGTGTACGGTTCCTGTTAGGGGTCAGGTCAGAGATCGTGGCCAGAGGTTGGGAGAGCCCCCATACGGAGAAAGTTCCTGCTTTCGGCGGTTAAAGAGGCTTGGTTTGTAAAATCCTGTGGAGGTTGAGGTTAGCTGTAGAGGTCTCTCGGGAGTAGGAACTCTGCGATTTTGCTGTTTTTTTGAGAAGGGGTTTGAAACGAGATATGTGGCTGAAAATATGAGATTTAGCGATTTTTAAACGTGTCCAATAGGGCGTGTTTTGGCAGATTTTGCCCCTCTATAAGGGCCCTTTAGCTGCGAATCTGCGCGAGGCAGGGAGGCATCCTGGAAACAGGGATGGCAGAAGGTCTCGCGGCTCGGGCTCAGGATCGGCATATTTCGAGCATAGAGAATTGGGCGAAATAACCTGCAATTTTGGCAAGTTTATTTTGCGATTGGATTGAAGAGCTTGGCGTGAATTTCGGGTGTGGAGGAGTTGACAAGGCTTTTGTGTGATAAGCGCAGTGGGACAGACAAAACGGGTTTCTGGAAGGCTCGATGAGGGAAAAGGAATAAGGAAATACGGGAGCGGCTGATATAAAGACCATCACGAGTGGGAGAGGTGGGCGATGAGCGAGAACTTTAAAGGTAGCGTGGTGCTGGTGGCGGGCGGAACGGGCGGACTGGGACGCGCGGTGAGCCTCGCGTTTCTGGCGGTGGGCGCGCGGGTTGCGGTGACGTATCGGAACGAGGAGGAATTTGCGGCATTGAAGAAGGCGGCAGGTGCCAACGCAACTTCGCTCGAAGGGCATCGCGTGGATGTGACGGAAGAGAGCGCGGTCGGCAAACTTGTCGATGGGATCCTTGAGGCGCATGGACATCTCGATGCGATGGTGAATACGGTGGGCGGTTATGCCGGGGGCACGACGCTCTGGGAATTGGAGACGAAGACGTTTGAGCAGATGCTGGCCCTGAATCTGCGAACGGGCTACGCGCTGTCGCGCGCGGCGATTGTGCCGATGCTGAAGCAGCAGCATGGATCGATTGTGAATGTTGCGTCGAAGGCGGCGGTGGATCATGGCGCGGGTGCAGCGGCGTATGCGGCTTCGAAGGCGGCAGCGGTTGCGATGATGGATTCTTTGGCGGCGGACGTGAAGGGAAGCGGCGTGCGGGTGAATTCGATTCTGCCGAGCATTATCGATACGGAAGCGAATCGGAAGGCCATGCCGGGCGCCGATTTTGCGCAGTGGCCGAAGCCGGAGGATATTGCGAAGGTGATTCTGTTTTTGTGCAGTGAGGATGCGAAGGTGGTGCATGGAGCGGCGATTCCGGTTTATGGGGATAGCTAGTCGTTTGACGAAAATCAAAAAAGAAAAAGCAGATTCTTCGCTCACCACCCCCAAACTGAAATGCGTTTGGGGCCCCTTTCGCTCAGAATGACAGGGCAGAGGTGAAAGGCGTCGTGCGCCCGCTGTTCTGATTCGGACCGGCCCTACGGGGCGGGAGGCGACGGCACGGATTTATCCCAGGGTTTCACCCTAGGCTATTATCGGACGGTCCCTACGGGACGGGAGTGGGAACTTTGGGGCGGGGCGGAACGTACAATTGAGTGCGATGGAAGGCTTTCACCGCACGAGTTCGATGATGTTCCGGCTGATGCTGGCGGCTCTTTTCCTACTTCTTCCTTTGCAGATTGCGATAGCCGAGCAGGTCAGCAGTCTGCCCAAGCCGAATGATTATGTAAATGATTATGCGCATGTGCTGTCGGCGGATGCCGTGGCGAAGCTGGACCGTATTTGCGCGGAGCTGGATCACTCGCAGGCGAATGCGCAGGTTGCGGTGGTGACGGTGCACAATCTGGATGGCGAGGATAGGGCCGATTGGGCGAATGAGCTGGAAAATAAGTGGCACATGGGCAAGAAGGGGTCGGACCGTGGCGTGCTGGTGCTGCTGGCGGTGGACGATCACAAGTACCAGATCGATGTGGGATACGGGCTTGAGGGGATTCTGAACGACGCCAAGGTGGGGGACTTTGGGCGCGCGATGTTGCCGTCGCTGCGGGCGAAGGATTATGACGCCGCGATTCTGGGCGCGGTGGGGCAGGTTGCGCAGGTGATCGCGACCGATGCGCATGTAACGCTGAGCGACCAGTTGCCGGTTCCGCCTCCGGTTCGACACCGGAGCAGCGGCGGACTGGCGAACCTGATTCCATTCATCTTTCTGATTTTGATTTTCTGCGGGTTTGGCGGACTGCGATTGCTGCTGGCGATGGGACTGCTGAACAGCGCGCTGGGAGGACGCCGGTACTATGGCGGAGGCGGGCCGTTTATGGGTGGCGGAGGATTTGGCGGTGGGGGTGGTGGCGATTCCGGCGGTGGCGGCGGGTTTGGAGGATTTGGTGGGGGAAGTTTTGGAGGCGGCGGGGCGGGTGGAAGCTGGTAGAGGCAGGGACTAGGGACGTAGGGATTAGGGACATAGGGACTAGGCATCAGGGACCTTTGAGGTCGGAGGAGAAGGGAACGGTATGAGCAAGGGAATGCTGGTTGTGCTGGGTGTGGTGGGTGTGATCATTGTGGCGCTGCTGCTGGTGGGTGGCAGCTATGTGAGCGCCAAGAACCAGATGGTGGCGAAGGACCAGGCGGTGAAGCAGTCGTGGTCCGAGGTGGATGTACAACTGGAACGCAGGGCGGATTTGATTCCGAACCTGGTGGAGACGGTGAAAGGGTTCACGAAGGAAGAGAACTCTGTGTTTGCCGAAATCGCGAACGCGCGGGCTGGGATGTTGAACGCGCAGACTCCGCAGTCGAAGATTGCGGCGAACGGGCAGTTGGATGGGGCGCTGGGACGGTTGCTGCTGTTGACGGAGAACTATCCGCAACTGCGGTCGAGCGAGCAGTTCATGCGGCTGCAGGATGAGCTGGCGGGGACGGAGAACCGGATCGGCGTGGCGCGGCGGAGCTATAACCAGGCGATCCAGGACTACAACACGTTTATCGGGCAATTTCCGAACAGTATCTGGGCGGGGATGGCGGGATTCCATACGAACGATGCGTATTTCAAGGCGAGCGAAGCGGCGCGGACAGTGCCGAACGTGAAGTTTTGAAAGCAGTCGTCAGTTGTCAGTGATCAGTTGTCAGTTGGCACGAACCCAGGTCTCAGAAGCGAGACCTGGGGAACCCAAGTCCCCATTGCTCGTTGCTTCTGCTTTCAGCACCCCTGCTTCGCGAGGATGGGCACTCAAATTCCCCCCCATTTAGAGCGGCTTACTGGATGATTTTTCTTTGGGGATGCCGGACCAGGCCATACGGTGGAAGATTGCGTCCACTTCTTTGGGATCGGTCTTCATGCCGCGATCAATCCACCAGTCGATGAGTGCAAAGAGGCTGCCCGCAAGGGCGTGGGCCTGGGCAGCTAACTGCGTGGGCTCAGCATGGACGCCGGCGAGACGAAGACGCTCTTCGATGGAGCGGGCGAAGAATCCGCGACCGAGTGCGAGCACGTCATTCACTTTGCCCGAAGCGACGACGGCGGCGTAGAAGTCGCGTACCTCGGAGAGGTGGGTCAGGAATTCAGCGACAGGAGCGAGTCGGCGGGGATCAGCGCCGTTGCGCGTAAGCGCTGTGGAGAAGAGCTGGAAGAAGTCTTCGACATCGCTGAGGAACAAGTCGTGCTTGTCGCGATAGTGAGTGTAGAAGGTGGAGCGGCCGACTCCGGCGCGATCGAGGATATCCTGCACGGTGATTTCTTCGAAGGGTTTCTCGTGCATGAGCTCGACGAGTGCGTCGCCGAGGGTGTCGCGAGTGCGAAGAATGCGGCGATCGGTTTTTGCTGTATCGGGCCGTGCTGATTCAGGTTTTTCCGCTTGCGGCTTTGCGGGCTCGGGTTTGATTGCGGCGAGGTTGTCGGACATTTCGCGGTCCTTTGTTCGGTATCTCGGCGCCGCTTGAAAATCGGGCACAACGCGCGCTGGATTCCTTCTACAGTACCTCACATGACAGACGATCGTAAGGCAGGTTTGGCGTTCATTGCCGGTTCCATTGGCGGCATGGTAACGATGGCGATTCACCCAACGAGTGCAGGAGTACTGACGCCGGCGCAGTTCGAGCGGCTCGCGGTGGTATCGGGGATTGCACACTCGCTGGCGATGGTGAGCTTTCTGGTGATGTTTCTGGGATCGATTGGCCTGACGAGGCGGCTTGCGGCTCGAGAAGGCGAGCGGCCTGATCGGCTGGCGATTGCGGGGTTGGTTGGCTTTGGGTTCGGCGCTGTTGCCTTGCTGCTGGCTACGGCGGTAAGCGGCTTCATTGTTCCGGACATTATGCGGCACATGATTCGCGATGGTGCAGCGAATGTTTCGCAGTGGCGGATGATCATTGACGCGGTGTTCCAGTTCAACCAGGCGTTCGCGCGGATCTACTCGGTGGCGGCGTCGGTGGCGGTGATGCTCTGGTCAGTCTCGGCGCTGCGGAATGGCGGGTTGGGGAAGGTGGTTGCGGTTTATGGATGCCTTGTTGCGCCGGTGTTGATTGTGCTGATCGGTGTGGGGCATCTGCGGCTGAATGTGCATGGGATGGCGGTGGTGGTGCTGGCACATGCGATCTGGTTTGTGGGGGTGGGGGTGGAGATGTGGAGAGGTACTTCTGATGGGAATGACGAATCCCAGGTCTCAGAAGTGAGAGCTGGGGCATCCGGGCGGTGAACAGTGAAACAGTGAACAGTGAGCAGTGGTCAGTTGTGGTACGTCGCTTGATTTGGACTGTCAGCTTTTTCAATCGTGGACGGAGTGGCGATGCTGCTCCGGCCTGATTGTTTGAAGGAAACGGAGCAAGTAAAAGCAGATTCTTCGCTCACCACCCCCAAACTGAACGACGTTTGGGGCCCCGTTCGCTCAGAATGACACTTCCTTTGTCACTCAAGAATGACACCGCGAATGGAAGGCGTTCGGGAGGATGATTTGAGTACCTTGGATTTGGTCGGAGTGCGATAGATCACCGTACATCGGGCGAACTTCTGGCAGATTGGAGGCAGGGGAAGGCTGGGTGTTGCCGTGTTCCGGTTAGATTATTTGTCTTGTTTGCTTACGGTGTTGTCGACGGTTTTGGTGGGTCGCAAGCGGTGGACCGGGCTCGTTGTGGCGAGCGTGAACAGCATTATCGTTTGCGTGATCGGCATGCGGACGGGGCAGCTGGGGTTTATTCCGGCGAATCTGTTTTGTATCGGGGTGTATGCAGTCAGTATCCGGTCGTGGGTGAGGGCGGAGGAGAGTTAGTAGTTCTGAGTTCTTGGTTTTGAGTTCTTAGTTCTCCCACTGATTACGTTCCGGATCAAGATACAGCAGATCCTTCGCGCCGCTTACCCCATGAACGCTGGCGCGTTAATGGGGTAAGCGGCACTCAGGATGACACGGGCTGGGATGGAGCACCCAGGTTTTGGGATTCTTGCTCGACCGAAGTAGGGATTGCAAAGCAAAAGGGCCATCCGCGGAGGGATGGCCCTGGAGTGTCTGAAGGAAAGCGGGCGGGGAGCCCTTTTACTGAGATGGCGCGATTCAAAAAGAGATCGCGAACTTCGACTCACGGAACGAGCTTACGTACCGGCTATTTGTAGGAGGCGATGGCGCTGGCTTCGTCGTCGTAGATGTCGAACACGGTGTAAAGCTTGGTGAGTTGCAGAACATCCTTCACCTTGCGGGTCAGGTTGAGCAGTTTGAGAGCGGCACCCTGATTCTTGGCAGTGGTATAGGCGCCAACGAGTTCGCCCAAGCCCGAGCTATCGATATAGTTCACGTCGCCGAGATTCAGCAGGATATTTTTGGATCCTTTGCTGATCAGGTCGCGAATCGCTTCGCGCAGTTGCACGCTGCCCTCGCCCAGAGTGATCCGCCCGCTGAGGTCAAGGACGGTGACGCCGTCCAATTCACGGGAAGCAATAGTAAGTGCCACGGAAATTCCTCCTTTGTGAGTCATACAAGTTATAGCATCTGCAACCCCGCAAACGAAGACCAGTTTGCGAGGGACCGACGTTCTGCGCATTCAGCGAATGAGCAAAGCCTGCTGTGGAGCGGTTCCAGCGCAATCCACAGAGAGAATGATGCAATGAAGCTTCAGGTTGTTTCCTGCGCCGGAACCAGATGTTTGATCAGAGTCAATTCTGTTCCCGGTTCGAGTTGACGGAAGTGGACCTCATCCATGAAGGAGCGGATGAGGAAGATGCCGCGGCCAGTGCCGCGCAGGAGATTTTCAGGAGCGAGCGGGTCGGGGAGGTGTTCCCAGTCCACGCCCTTACCTTGGTCGGCGACGGTGAAGACGAGCGATTTTCCGTTGTTTTCGAAGCTGGCGGTGACTTGTTTGGCGGGGTCGTAGTCGTTGCCGTGAAGGACGGCATTGACGGCGGCCTCGCGCACGGCCATGGTGATGCGGAAACGTTCTTCTTCGTCAATGCCAGCGTCTTCGGCCAGCTTGTCTGCGGCGGCTTCAATTTCGCCGACGCTCTCCATCGTAGAGGGTAGCGAGAAGCTCCGCTTACCTGGTCTGGGATCGATCAAAGGCTTCGTCTCCGCCTGCACCGGGAATGGCAAAGCCCGGCTCTGACCCCACGAACCATGACCTGTTCGCAGGGACCCCGCGACTTACCGCGAGAGGAAGTAATTTGGTTTTCCTAGTTGAACGGGAAAACGTGTATAGAGGGCAGTTTCATAGCTGAGGGGCGTTGTGTCAAGAACTGGTTTGAGTTAGGGGAAGCTTCAGGGAGGTGACAAGCGGAATCGGTGGTCACAGAGCGAGGAGAATGACAAGAATTTGAGAGGGCAACATCCGGCAATTTTCCTCGGCGATTTGGAAATGATCGCAGTGGGAAGGCAGGAGAGAAACAACTGCGGGTCCCTCCACTTCGGTCGGGATGACAGAGACAAGGAGTGGGCCTTCGAGAAGAGTCTGACGATGCGCGCCGGCTCTGATATCCAATGCGGTTCAGATCGCGTGCAGTTGATCACGTTGCAGTTCGTCGCAGTACACTCAGCATATGAATCAGCGCACCACGACGCGCGTGAGTTTGACGGCACTGCTGGGAACAGTGGTGACGGATGCGCAGGGACAGGTGCGCGGCAGGTTGAAGGACGTGGCCGTCGCAACTGGGGCGGAGGCGGGGCAGGTTGCAGGGCTGGTGCTGAAGACGCGCACGGGTCTGTTGCTGGTGCCTTCGCAGGATGTGCATGAGACGCCTGCGGGAACGCTCGAACTGACGTCAACGGATACGCTGGTGCCGTTGCAGGATCAGGGCAACTACCTCTACCTGCAACAGGACCTGGTGGACAGGCAGATCATCGACATCCACGGGCGCAAGGTGGTTCGCGTAAATGACGTGGACCTGGAGTGGAAGGAAGACGGCGCCAAGCATACGTTGCGCGTGGCCGAGGTGGAAGTGGGGCTGCGCGGGGCGTTCCGGCGCGTGTTCAAGGGGTTGCTGCCGAGGACATCGCTCGATGGACTGTCGCGCAGGTTCAAAGAGCGCGGGATTCCGTGGCAGTTTGTCGATGTGATTGAAGTGGATCCGGCGCGGCGGGTCAAGCTGCGCATCGAGTACGAACGGCTGGCGGAGATGCACCCGTCGGACCTGGCGGAGATTCTGGAGGACCTGGCTCCCGCGGAACGCGATGCCGTTTTCACATCGCTGGATGAGGAAGTGGCAGCGGAGACGCTGGAGGAGGTTGATCCAAAGCTGCAGATATCGCTCCTGGAGAAGCTGGACGAAGAAAAGATCGCCGACATTGTGGAGGAGATGGATCCGGGAGCGGCTGCGGATTTGCTGGCGGAGCTTCCCGAGGAACGGTCGGACGCAATTCTCGAGGAGATGGAGCCGGAGGAGCGGCAGGAAGTCTCAGAGTTGCTCGAGTTTGACGAGCACTCGGCAGCTGGCGCGATGACGACGGACTTTGTCTACCTGGGCATGGATGCGACGGTATCGCAGGTAGGGCCGGCGCTTCGCAGCTTCGACGGGGATATCGAGACGGTGACGGAGATTTATCTGCTGGACGAGAAGCGCGTGCTGCGCGGGGCAGTCGCACTGGCGCGGTTGGTGGTAGCGCAACCGGATACGCGTCTTTCGTTACTGGCGGAGGCGCGGGTGCTGTCGTGCCCGGCGGATATGAAGCAGATCGAGCTGGCAGAGATGTTCGACAAATATAACCTGCATGCGCTGCCAGTGGTGGATACGCAGGGGCGCATGGTGGGCGTTGTGACGGCCGATCACGTGATCAGTTTCCTGCGCGAAAAATTGTAGTTTCACTTGCAGAGGTCATGTTACCCTTCACAGAAATCTGCCTCGAAACGATCAACAAATATTTGTCTGGAACCATGCTCTTCGTCGTGATGATTCGTCGACGCGCAGATGCTGCGATTTAAGTGTGAGACAGGTAAACGATCAGGAGGAGTATGCCGCCGTTACAGCCGATCAAGACGTATGTACCGGAGAAGACGCAGACTGGGCCTAATCGGGAGCGCGGCGATTATGTGGAGCGCAACAAGCTCCCGCTGTTGATCCGGGCGTTTATCTGGCTGTTGCTGCTTCGTGCGGTGGTGAACCTGATCTTCGGATTGACGCTGGGGCTGGCGCCGGACACAGATGCGGCGAACTATATTCTGGCGAATTTTGATCCGTGGCCGAAGGCGGTATCGGCTGAGGCTGTTTTCTACATTACGGCGCTACTGTACGGCGTAATGGCGTGGCGGTGGTATAGCCGCGACTGGCGGGTGCGGTGGGTGGTGATGTTTACATCCGGCGCGACGGCGGCAAAGTTGCTGGTCAATTACTTTGCCAACCAGGCGGCAGGGAATCCGACGCCGATGTTGCCGGGGCAGGAAGCGGCGCTCTTCATCACCGTGGGGGTCAACTTTCTGATTTGCGGGTACCTTGCGTTCTATCCGGGGATGGCGCAGGCGTTCAAGGAAACACCGTGGGATTAAGACGGCGATCACTTTAGCCTGGTTAATCAGTTCACTGACTCGGCTGGTCTCGATGGCGAGGGATACCGAGTTTGATTTGCTGCGTCTGGGTTACCAGCTTCCATTGCTCCCAAATTAAAGACCGGTACCGAACAGAATATGTGAAACAATTCAAGGATGGTCCAACTTCCACGGATTATTCAAGGCGGAATGGGCGTTGGCGTGTCCAACTGGCGCCTGGCGCAAACTGTCTCAAAGTTGGGACAGCTTGGAGTCGTATCAGGTACGGCGGTGGACCAAGTGCTGGTTCGCAGGCTGGCGGATGGCGACAAGGACGGCAATATGCGCCGGGGATTGGACGCATTTCCATTTCCCGAAATGGCCAGGAAGATCTGGAACGACTACTTTGTTCCCGGCGGAAAGCCGAGCGGGACACCGTATCCGACGACACAGATGCATCAGCGGTGCGATTCGCGCAACCTGCTTGAATTGCTGATGGTAAGCAACTTTGTTGAAGTATTTCTTGCGCGCCAGGGACACCTGAATAAGGTTGGCGTGAACTTTCTGGAAAAGGTGCAGCTGCCGCACCTGGCGTCCTTATATGGAGCGATGCTGGCGGGTGTGGGGTACGTGCTGATGGGCGCGGGGATTCCGCTGCACATTCCGGGAGTGCTGGATAATCTGGCCGCCGGAAAGCCGGCGGAGTACCGGCTGGCGGTGACAGGGGCTGCAGCGACCCAGGACACAATGATGCGGTTTGATCCGGCGGAATTTGCAGGAGGGCGCGTGCCGATTCTTGACCGGCCGCGTTTTCTGGCGATTGTTTCGTCGAACACGCTGGCGACGACCATGCTGCGGCGCGCAAGCGGACGCGTTGACGGACTGGTGATTGAGAGCCCGACGGCTGGCGGGCATAATGCTCCGCCGCGCGGAAAGCTGCAGCTGAATGAAGCGGGCGAACCGATCTACGGCGAACGGGACAAGGTGAACATCGCGGAACTGCGCGAGCTTGGTGTTCCTTTCTGGCTGGCCGGCGGCTATGGGCATGCGGACAAGGTGAAGGAAGCCGTCGATATGGGCGCAGCGGGAGTCCAGGTGGGTACAGCGTTTGCATTCAGCGAGGAATCAGGGATGCGGACGGACCTGAAGCGGTCGCTGCTGGCTCAGGCGAAGGCGGGGACCGGGAAGGTATTTACCGATCCGCTGGCGTCGCCGACTGGTTTTCCGTTCAAGGTAGCGCAGCTTGCAGGGTCCTATTCAGACGAAGGCGTTGCGCAGGCGCGGACGCGGGTTTGCGATCTCGGATATTTGCGCGAACCGTACACGGTCGGCGAGGACAAGATCGGCTATCGCTGCTCGGCCGAGCCGGTGGCGAACTATGTTGCCAAAGGCGGCAAGATCGAGGATACGGTTGGCAGGAAGTGCCTTTGCAATGCGCTGATGGCGAATATCGGGCATGCACAGACGCGTAAGGACGGTTCTGCCGAACCGCCCCTGGTGACGATCGGCGACGATCTGAATACGGCGGCGCAGTTTCTTGATGCGAATCAGATGAGCTACTCGGCGGTGGATGTGGTGAAGGAGCTGCTGAGCAAGGTTCTTGAGCCCGAACCGCAACAACGGGAATTGGCCGTCGCAACAGCTTGAATTCATGGGATTGAAGGACAGAAGCAGATCCTTCGCGACGCTTACCCCATCGCGTTCGCGCGATGGGGCCCCAAGCGTGCGTCGCTCAGGATGACACATAGTCGCGGATGATCGCGCGGCCTCGTTGCTCACATTGACAATGACAGTGAAATCAGAGGTCAGGATGGCTTGTTGGATTGGAACATCCAGCGGACGCCGAACTTGTCGTTGAGTGCGCCGTAGGCTCCGAAGAACATCTCCTTCAGCGGGTCGGTGACATTCGCGCCTTCGGAGAGTTTGGCGAAGAGGGATTTCAGGTCCTCGAAGGTTCCACCACTCAAGTAAAGGCAAACCGTATTGCCGGGAACCGGAGTTCGATTGGGCATCAGCCAGTCGGATGCCGAGATTTCGATGGCATTGCTGCGCAGACGAGCATTGATGGTCTTGTCCTGCTGGAATGCAGGCATGTGGTCTTTGGCTGGGGAATCCTTCACTTTTGTTGAGGTCAGTTCACCGCCGAAGACGGATTGGTAGAACTCCATGGCGTCGTGGCAGGTGCCGTCGAATAACAGATAGGGTGTCTCAGGGTTGTCATTTGATCTCCTTTAGCGACTGCCATTGCGGCGCAGGATTTTGAAAATGTGGGCGAGGTGGCTATGATTCCGGCGGGAGCGGCGAGGGCGACGAATTGACGGCGCGAGAGGCTGGTGGATTTGGGCATAGTTCTTCTCTCCTGAGTCGCATGCGAATCTGGGGCACCGCGGTTTCTCAGCCGCTTTCATCCTCTTCAGCGAGAAATGCGCCGAGGCGATCGAGCTTGCGTTCCCAGGTGGTGCGATGATCGCGGGTCCATTGCTCGAGAGTGCGGAAGCCGGCGGGCTCAATGCGGCAGGTTCTTACGCGGCCCAGTTTTTCGGTGTGTACGAGATTGGCCTCCGCAAGGATCTGCAAGTGCTGGGCGACGGCGGTGAGCGTGACGCCGAGGGGTTCCGCAAGACGCGAGACGGACATGGGACCGCTGGTGAGGCGGTCAAGGATCGCACGGCGCGTGGGATCCCCGAGTGCGTGGAACAGGCGATCGATTTGTTGCGGCGTTGTGGGCATGTCGGGTTCGTTTCTCGGCGATCCGTCAGCTTGGTATCTCAAAAGTTGGTCGGAATGTGCGGGGAGATTCAGAAGCAGATTCTTCGCTCACCACCCCCAAACTGACTTGCGTTTGGGGCCCCGTTCCCTCAGAATGACACTCAAAATTTGTTGTGAATGTGAAGGACAGGGCACTAGCCTGCCAGCTCTTTTTCGAGGCGCGCGAAGAGACTGCGCCAGCCTTGCTCGATCATTCCCGGGCCGTCGGGCCAATCGATGTACGTTCCCTGGTTCGTGAAGACGAGGTCGGTCCCGGAGGCGGAGGGGACGAACTCCAGGGTAAGGACGGCTACCAAAATGGGCTTTCCGTTCAGGGACATCCGGGTTGTGGTGACGATTCGGTTCTCGGGCGTGATGTCCTGATAGGTGGACTCGTTGGCGATTTCGGAGCCGGCGATGGGGTGGCCCTCCTTGAAGCGGTAACGGAAGCTCTCGGCGCCGCCGACGCGGAACTCCATTTCAAATTCCTGAATTTCGTGATCGCCTTCGGCGTACCAGCGGCGCTTGCGCGCGGGCTGAGCGAAGGCGGCGAAGACACGTTCAGGGGGTTGGGGATAGCTGCGGTCGATGACGAAGGTGCTGTGGACGACGCTGGGATCGGACATTGGGAATTCCTCCTTGAGGTT
The DNA here is from genome assembly GCA_963770365.1 of uncultured Acidobacteriaceae bacterium. Lineage (GTDB taxonomy): Bacteria > Acidobacteriota > Terriglobia > Terriglobales > Acidobacteriaceae > Telmatobacter. Next base: position 365,814 of record CAVYPN010000003.1, read on the forward strand.
TCGCAATAGTGAAGCAACTACTTCAGTATTGAGCAGGTCGCGGAGATTGTCAAGTGGACACTTCAGTATTTTTGATTTGGCTCCTCGGTCCCCGAAGGCTGGGGACCGGGGGCACCCGGTATTGCGCAGGAAGTGGGCCTGGCCTTGCGTAGATTTCCGCTGTGAGTGTCAGGCTTGTTTGCGAATCGTGACAACGGTGATGTCGTCGTTCTGGCCCCAGGCGCGCGCGGACTCCACGATTTTGTCGGCAGAGTTGGTGCTGATGTTGCGGGTCCGATCAAATCCGAAGAGTTCGCGCCTTGCGTTCATGGCTTCGACGACGCCATCGGAGATGAGCGTGACGACGGACTCTGGAGCGAGGCGAACGGTGGTCTCGGCGTACTCGGTTTCGCTGAGGACTCCAAGAGGGAAGCTGGATTCGAGATTGAGTTCAGAGCCGTCGAGATAGGGCGGAAGGTGGCCGGCATTGGCGAAGGTGGCAACGCCGTCTGGCTCGAACCGCGCGCAGATACAGGTGACGAAGCCGCCATCGACCTGTCCGGATATTGCGTGATTCAAAGAGGCGAGCACGGCTGCCGGCTGACGTTCCTTCGTGTCGCGCAGGACGCCGATGAGGAGTGAGACAAGCATCGCGGCTTTGAGCCCTTTACCGGATACGTCGCCAACAACCACGACGCGGCCGTCGAGCACGTAGTAAAAATCACCACCAACTTCCTGGTCGGGCAGATAGGCAGTGGCGATCTCAAGATCTTCGGCGATGCCTCGGCCGCCGGTAACGAGCAGGTTCTGTACCTGCCGTGCTGCTTCCAGTTCCTGTGCGAGGCGCTGTTGCGTACGGCGGTCAGCGAGGGTGCGCCGCATGAGGATGATGAAGATGGCCAGCGCTACGGCGAACCAACTTAGATCAAAACGAAAGATTGGGAGCTTGATACTACCGCCGGTCCCGAAAGCGTAGAGGCTGATCCCGTTGAGGTATGCGGTCCAGTAGATTGCAATCTGAAGTCCAGGCAGAAGCAGGATGAAACGCAACAGCTGATCTTCGACGGACAGGCCCGCGTGACGATTCTGCCACCAGTTGAAGACGATGATGGAAGTGAGAAGGGTTCCGGAGGCGATGCAGGATATCACCGCGGACTGGAATGAGATCCAGCCAAGGGTGAACACAACCATCGGAGTTACGAGGAGCCAGTTCAGGATGTGAAGCCATGGCTTGCGCCTGATGCCGAGCGCGGCCAGGATGACTTCGCCATGGATAGGCAGCACGAAAAACTCGTCGATGAAGTTGAGCCGGGCAGGGAGAGAGGATGCCGCAGGAGAGAAGCCAGCCAATTCAAAAACGGAGTAAGCAACGCGCTCCAGCGCCACAAGCGCGAACCAGAGCAACTCAGTCCGCGAAGGGTCGGTGCTCCATGCAACCAGGCACAGAATGGCAAGCATGAGGAAGACAGCAATTGCAAAGACCAGTGGGGGTGAAATGCGGTCGCGTTGTTCCGCGAGTGCGATGCCGCCGACATCGACGGGAGCATTGAGCTCGTCGGTCAGCAGGTAGGGGCCCTTGTCGGTAAGTCGCCAGTCGGGATGCATGTCGAAGGACGCGAAGCGAAGCGCAACCAGCAGATCGGGCGGGCAGGGACCATCGCGGAGCGGAATCGAATGGGTGCTTGGACGTGGGATGCGGAGGTCGCTTCCATCGATGTTTTCTGACGACGGAAGACGCTGGCCGCTGATCCAAACCTCGTAGCGGGACTGCGTGATGACTCCAACGGTGAGCGCGAGATGCGAACAATTTGTGCCGGGGGGTAACGTTATACGGCGCCGCAGCCATCCGTGCAGACGCAGACCTGAGCGAATGCCGGGCAGCTCACCGGGAAGCGTCTGCGATTGCCAGGCACGATCATCGTAGCCGGGCTGAGCGAAATCGGGGCGATCTTCGAAGGTGAGTTTCCACGTGCCGCTCAGGTCAATCCAGAGTGGCCAGTGCTGGTTCTGGGACGAGGACGTGGAAGATGGAGAGATGTGGGAAGGTTGCGCGTGGGCGAGGAACGGGAACAAAAGGAGGAGAAGAAGGGAGTTCAGGATGTGGCTCCTGACTGGCCGCATTGTCGAGGTCTCCTCATCCACAAAAGGATTGGCGCGAAGTAAGAAGACGCCACGGTCGCAAGCAGTTTGTGCGCGATTGCTGCTGGTTTTCTATCAAGGCGTGGCGGGTTTGTCCATGAATTCCGGGAGACGCTCATCAGAGAGGTCACGATTTCGGCTACAGTGTGACCCGAGCCTGCTCGGCTTGCAGCGCGGATTCGTGTCGGCCACTCACATACGAGTCGCGCTGACGATGTAGTAGGCGAGGGGACCGATGGGGTAGACCGACGAAGGGCAGAAGGATGGGAGCAAGAATATTGTTCCAGCGGGCGGGGGTCATTTTTCGTTGGCCGAAGAGGACGGACGTTAGAAGGAATTTGAGTGTGACCCAGGGGACGTGCAGCACTGACGGGGTGACACGGGATTGGATTTGCTCGATTGCGACATTGCAGAAGCCGGCGCGCTCGAGTTCGTATTTGAAAGCGCGGATCTCGCCGAGGTCTTCGATGACCCAGCACTCGCAGAGTTTGCGGTAGATAGATTTCTGCGGGCCGCGGAGTTTTCCGGGGCTGAGAAAGCCGTCGGCTACGACGAAGCGGCCTCCTGGGCGGAGAAGTCGATGTGCTTCGCGGATGAGCCGGGATTTGTTGGGGCCTGCGCCGTAGCAACTGCTCTCGATGGCGTAGATGGCGTCGAAGGATTCGGATGTGAAGGACGTGCGTTCGTAGTCGCCGAGGTTCAGGGTGATGCTTTTCGATTGCGGAATGGATTGGTTGAGGAGACGGCCTTGCTGAAGCTGCCAGGGAACGAGGGTGATGCCGTGCAGATCGGCGGTGGGGAGACGGCGGGCGAAGCTGCGTAGCGTTGCGCCGAGACCGCAGCCCATGTCGAGAATGCGGGGATGCGCGGACGCGGTGTCGTCGAGATGAAGGCGATCGAAGATTTCGCGGTTCATCTGCTCAAGCATGGCTTCGCGGTTGAAGGGATTGATGCCGCGGCGGAAGAATCCGAAGTGCATGTTGAAGTGCGGGCTCCATGCGGCGTAGTCGGGGCCGGCTTCTTCGTAGTAGCGCTGGAAATTGTCGGAGGTGTTCTCGACTTGGTGTTGCGACGGCGATGGCAGAGGTTGTCATTAGTCGAGTCTCCGTCTCCTGGATTTTGGGAGGAAGCGGGTGATGCCGCTGCCGATGGCGATGAGGGAGTGGAGGCTGGCTGGCGGGAGCTTTTTGATTTGGGTGTACCAGCCGTGGAGTTCTTCGAGGAAGAGCTGCATGGCCGTGATGCGGGCGGTAACGAGGGGCTGTGCGGGGCGCTCGGCGCGGGTTTGGACGACGAGGCGCTGGAGCATTGTCATGGTGGGGATGATTTCGCGTTCGACGCGCTGATCGACGACGGTGAGGAAAAGGGTCCAGACGTCGGCGGTGGTGCGGAAGTAGTCGCGGCGGTCGCCCATGCGGCTGTCGATCTGAACGAGGTTCCAGTTCTGCAGTTCCTTGAGGCTGGTGCTGACGTTGGAGCGGGCGACGGAGAGGGCGTCGGCGATGTCTTCGGCGGTGAGCGACTTCGGCGGACAGGTAGAGCAGGGCATGGACCTGGGCGACGGTGCGGTTGACTCCCCAGCGGGTTCCCATTTCGCCCCAGTGGAGGATGAATTCCTTCATGGAACTGGTCAGCGTCATGTGTTTATTATATCAGATATTTCTGTACTGACAGAAATATCTGATATGACGAGCGAATGTGGTGGTGGGGTTGGTGCGAGCGAAAAGCAAAAAAGCAGATTCTTCGCTTACCACCCCCGAACCTACCCCAAAGAGCTAAACGCTCTTTAGGGCCCCTGGTACGTTCGGGGGCCCTTTCGCTCAGAATGACAGCGGTATGGGGAGAGAGGCCCGTTTGCTCAGGATGACAAGCGGTGTAAGGGACGCATGGGAAGAGAAAAACAAAGCAGATCCTTCGCCTACCACCCCCGAACTGAAGTACGTTCGGGGCCCCTTGCGCTCAGGGTGACAGCGGCTTTGGCGATGCGGTATGACAGGCGGTGGGAGGGTTCTATTCGGAGCGCAGGGCTTCAACTGGATCGACGGAAGCGGCGCGAACGGCGGGGATGCTGACGGCGAGCAGAGTTACCAGGATGAGGGCGGAGATGGAAATAGCAAGCGAGAGGGGATCGGCGGGGCTGGTCTGGAAGAGAAGGCCGTTGATAAGGCGGGCGCCGAGGAAGCCGGCGAGAAGGCCGGCGCAGATTCCGATGCCGGTGGAGCCGGCGGCCTGACGCAGGATGAGTTGAAGGATGTGGCCGCGATTGGCGCCGATGGCCATGCGGACGCCGATTTCGCGGGTGCGCTGGGCGACGGAGTAGGAGAGAACACCAAAGGATCCGATGGCGGCGAGCATGAGCGTGATGAGCGCGAAGGAGCCGAGGAGCGTGGCCGTCATGCGCTGGCGCGCCACGGAGTCAGCAAGGACCGTGTCGATGTCTTCGACGTGATAGACGGGCTGGGCGGGGTCGGCGGCGAGGACTGCGTTCCGAACCAGTGTTGCGGCCGCGTCGGGGCCGAGTGAGGAGCGGACGAGGAGGACGGCGTGAAGGCCGAATCCGGGGAGATAGATTTCCGGTTCGGGGTCGGTGTCGATGCCGAGATCGCGGGCGTTGGAGACGACGCCGACGACGGGGATTTTAGTCGGAGTGGGACTCATGACACCGATGAAGATGTTGGCACCGATGGGATCTCTTGCGGAGAGATAGTGGCGTGCGAATGCTTCATTGACGATGAAGAAGCCAGTGGTGCTGTCGATGTCGCCCCGGGTGAACGTTCTGCCCTTGAGGAGGCTGATGCCCATGGTGCGGAAGTAGTCGGGGCTGACGAAGCGGATCTGCGCATACGGGAAGGTGCCCGGTGCGAGGGCGGGAGCGCCTTCGATGAGAAAGCGCGTCATCAACTGCGAAGGGCGGAGGGGGACTTGCGTGGTGGTGGCGGCGGAGAGGACTCCGCCGGACTGCGAGATTGTTTCGAGCACCTGCTCGTAGAAGCGATTGGTGAGAACGCTGTCGTTATAGCGGGGAGTGGGCAGGGTGATTTCGGCAGTGAGAACGTGATCGGTACGGAAGCCGGGATCGACGGCGATCAACTTTTGAAAGCTGCGGACGACGAGGGAGCTGAGAAAAACGACGACCACGGCGATGGCGATTTCGGTGGTAACAAGAATTGCGCGGCCGCGATGGTGGTGGCTGCTGCTGCGATCGCCGGAACGGAGGACATCGACCAGCGGCGCGGAGGTGCGGGCGGCGGGAAGAAGTCCGAAGAGGAATGCAGTGAGCGTGCAGATGGCGAGAGTGAAGAGCAGGACGGGGATGTTGAGGCTGACGGATTGGAGGAGCGATTCGTCGAAGCCCTCAGTATGCGCGAGCGCCACACGCAGGAGAGGAAGTGCTATGGAAGCCAGCAGTACACCGAGCGTTCCACCGAGAAGAGAGAGCATGAGCGTCTGAACGAGGGCCTGTCGGAAGAGATGCTGGCGGTCGGCGCCCAGGGCCTGGCGAACTGCAACGTCGCGGCGGCTCTCGGTGGCGCGCACAAGGAGAAGATTGGCGACATTGACGCACGCGACGATGAGAACGAGAACAACCGCGCCCATGAGGCACAGCATGGCGGGACGGAGCGTGCTGACGAGGTCATCGTGCAGCGGGGCGAGTGCGACCCCTTCATTGCGGTTGGTGGCGGGATAGGCGGCGGAGAGGCGCTGCGCGATGGTCTGCATGTCAGCACGCGCGGCGGAGAGGGAAACGCCGGGACGCAGACGGCCGAGGACTTTAACTGAGTGCCAGACGCGCGATGCCTGGGTGGGCTGATCGAGGAGGGAGAGGGGCAGCCACACTTCACCATCCGCCGGAAACGATGCATTCGATGGGAGAACGCCGATGAGCGTGTAGTTGGCGCCGTTCAAAGAGAGAGACCGGCCGATTGCGCCGGGATCACGTCCAAAGTAGGTAGCCCAGGCGGATGCGCTGAGAACTGCGACGTGATCTTTGCCGGTAACGTCGTCCTGATTGTTGAAGAGGCGGCCGGCGAGGGGAGAGACGCCGAGGAGCGAGAAGAAATTACCGGAGGCGAGCACACGATGCACTTGTTCAGGTCTGCCGTCGAGCACAAGCGATACGGAGCTTGGATTCAGGGTGGAGTAGGCGGCAACCTTGGTGAAGCTGGATTGCTGTTTTCGCCAATCGAGATAGTCGAGATAGGTGGCTTCGCTGCCGCCCTTCACCTGCGAGTTGGTTTCGGAGATGGTGATGATGCTGCGCTCGTCCTGGAAGGGAAGAGACTTGAGGAGCAGGCCGTAGACGCAACTGAAGATGGCGGTGGTGGCTCCAATGCCGAGCGCGAGGGTGAGAACAACCGTGATGGCGAATGCGGGAGATTTACGCAGTTGGCGGGCGGTATAACGAAGATCGCGCACAAGGGTTTGCATCGCTGCTCCTGATAGGACGCGCAGATGTTTCTACGGTAATCGAAATGGCGCGTTCTTAGGGGGAAAGTGACGGACGGTGGTTGGCGCGAGGCGAGTGGCGCGGGGTGTTTGAGCGGCTCGAGAGGATACCCGGAAAATTGAAATCACTGGCTGGTTCGATCTTGCTTTCCCACCCAAGGAGAGCCTGGATGGGCACCCTTGTTCGTGCAGGTGTCTGAAATTTCACGGCAGATTCTTTGAAGTCGATCCACTCAGGATGACGGAGTTGAGCTCAGCACTTGCCGCTGGGGCGAAGTGGAGAGCCTGATTCCTGTGTGGGCATGGTCTGCGTGACTGGAAGGGTGAAGCCTGCAAATCCGGCGAGGTTGTTGGTGCATTCGGTGAGGATGGACTGGAGGGCTGCGACGGTGGGTGGCAGCGGGGGGATGGACGTGTCGGGCTTGGTGAAGTTGAAGGCGCTGGTCATGTCGCCAACAGTGGCGCGGCGCCAGGCGGAGAGATTTGGAACCTCGGCACCGAAGCGCGTTTCGAGGAAGCGCAAGAGCGAGGTGTGGTCGAAGAGATCGGAGGAGATGAAGCCGCCGCGGGTGAATGGCGAAATGATGAGCATCGGCACGCGGAAGCCGAGGCCGATCGGTCCGTTGATGGAACCTTCAACGGAGGGGTCAGGGACTGACGGAGCGGTGATGTATTCGCCGGCGGTGCCTGGGGGCGCAGTGACGGGAGGGACGTGATCGAAGAAGCCGCCGTTCTCATCGTAGGTGACGAAGAGGACGGTCTTCGCCCATGCGAGGGGGTTGGCGGTGAGGGCCGTGATGATGGCGGAGAGCGTGTTCTCACCGAAGAGCGAGGGCGATGGTGGATGGTCAGAGGTGATGACAGAGCCGGTGATCCAGGAGACCTGTGGCAGGTTGCCGGAGAGCGCGTCGGCAGCGAAATCGGTTGGGAACACGGGGTTGAATGCGTTCTTGTAGAGAACCGAGGATGAATCTTGGAAGTTTTTGAAGTAGGGCAGAACGTTATCGGTTTCGAGGGAGCCGAATGCGCTGTCGTCAGGAGAGGAGTAGATCTTCCACGAGATGCCGCGGGCCTGGAGCTGCTCGGGCATGGTGGTGTAGGTGAGCTTGCCGAACATGGTGGCGCGATTGGAGACGAGCGTTTGCAGAAGCGGGCCACCGTTCTTGCCGTCGGGATCGATGGAGGCGGCCATGGAGTAGAGGCGATTTGGATCGGTGGGTCCGATGACTGAGCAGCAGTAGTTGTCGCAGAGCGTGAAGGCATCGGCGACGGCATAGTAGTAGGGCAGATCGGCGCGCGTGTAGTAGCCCATCGAGAGGACGGCGTCGTTGGCGTTGATGGGCAGGCGCGAGGTGACGAAGCCATCCATCTTGCCGTTGTCCCAGCTCTGGTGCTGCGGGATCCAGTCGTGGGTGATGTCGTGGGTGCAGGCGGCGTTGGTCTGCGTGGTGTCGAGGTGGAAGGGCAGGAGCACACCGTTGGGAGTGCTGGAGGTGTTGCCGGGATAGGGCTGATTGAAGGCTGCGCTCGAGTCGGAGAAGCCGCGGGCGCCCTTGTAGCTGCCGAAGTAGTGATCGAAGGAACGGTTTTCCTGGATAAGGATGACGACGTGTTCGATGTCAGTAATTTTGGCGCAGGTGGAGGTTCCGGGAGGTGTGGGTATGGCGGGGCGTCCGCCGCAACTGTTGAGCAGGGAACCGGTAAGGCCCGCTGCTCCGGTTGCGGCTGCCATCTTCAATATTTCACGACGGGTTAATCGTTTGGGTGGCATGGTGGGTATCGACGTCCCTCGAAACCTTAGATGCGAGTGTGCGCCTTCAAGGCAGAGAACGAAGAGACACTTTGGCCTTATGAACAATTCGTCATCGAGAAATGCGGTGGCCTGCCGATCACGATAACCGCTTGAAGATTGCCTGAATGTGCAATCCAGCGCAGTCAAGATGGGGAAAGTCTGTATTCGATTCGTTGAAAAGCAACGTCAAATCAGTTCCCGCAAGGAGAATGAGGTCGACATTGTCTCGCGCGCACAAGGTGTGAGCAAGGTCGGTCAGCCTTCTATGCTGCTCTTCTGACCCCGTCCCCTCCAGGGCCAGCTTCGAATAGATTGCGTGGATCTCATCTACTTCTTCTGGCGTTGGAGAGATGATCTCCACACCGCCAAGGAAACCAAACATCGCTGACTCGATGACAAAGCGGCTCCCGAAGACTGTAACGCGACGAACGCTCCGCGTTGAAAGTTCTTCGTTGAGCGATTCGAAGAGATTGATCAATGGGAGCGGCGATCGCGCGATGAGTTCGCGGATACAGAAATGCGGCGTGACGGCTGGGATGGTTGCGACCTCGGCACCCGCAGCCTGCAGGCGGCGGATAAATCCGAGCAGGTAGTCGGCCAATCCTTCACGATCGCCTGCTTGAACACGGTCATAGACACGCGAGACCTCAGCGTGCGTGATCACGATATCCATCGTGCGGTCGTGTTCCTGGTGGGCCTTGGCCAGGGATTGATAGTAATGAACTGTGGCTCCGACACCAAGCCCGCCTACGAGGCCGAGGCAACGCGTTTTGCTCATTTGCTGAGCTTACGGATTCATCAATGGATGAGCAAGCTTTCGGTCAGCTCGAGATGATCAGTTTGGGGACGCGGGATTCGGCGGGTGGGAGCGGGGGGAACTCTGCGTGGGGCTCGGTCTGGTACCAGTAGGCGACGGAGTAGAAGTCGTCGGCGCGGTCGTTGGCGTGGCCGTGTTCGATGGTGACCTTGATGGACTTGTCGAAGGTGATGAAGCTCTCGGTGTGCCAGCGGTAGAGGCAGTAGCGGCCGCCGGTGCGTTCGGGGTCGATGATGTAGGGCGCACCCTGGCGGAGGTTGGCGAAGGCGTTGCCGTAGAAGTCCCACGCACCGTTGTAATAGTCCTCGGTGCCGGTGCCGTTGATGGTGGGCTGCGTGTCGCCATCGATAAAGAACATGTCGTCGCCTTCGCCGAACCAGCCGTCGGCGTTTTGCAGGACGCCGTGGGTGACACCGACGAAGTGTCCGCGGCCGGTGGCTTCAAGAAAGACGTAGTTGTCCTGGCCGTTCAGGTTTTTGTCGCCGGTGTTGGATTTCTTGCAGGGAGCGGCCTGGCGATATTGGGCGTGGAAGCGGCCGAGGTTGGCGGGCAGCGCGGAGACGGTGGTGTAGTCGATGGCGTAGTAGAGATTGTTGGTGCGGACTTTGCCTTCGTTGGTGATCGTGATTTTGGCGGCAGTGTCGAAGGGCATCTGGAAGTAGGCGTTGAGGGCCTTCATGGGAGCGACTACAAGCAGCGAGGACTGGTAGACGAAATAGTCGCCGAGCATGAGGCCGTAGAAGTCGCCGATGGGGGCTTCGATGGAGGGGGAAGATTCGCCGTCCCACCAGGCGCGGAGGACGAGATTCTTGAGATGCATGTGGTCATCGGAGTTGATGGTGAACCAGATGTGGGTGATGACGCCGGGACCTTTGACATCGAGGAGTGTGGCAGCAGCGCCGGGATCGAGCGGGATGAAATCGGCGTTGCCGCCGGTGCGATCCCAGCTGGAGGAACGGCGGCATTTGTAGTCGCGCAGGCGGGCCATGGAGACGAGGGCGTCGGGCGCGGGAGGTGGAGTGGGGGCAGGCGGCTCGGGGGTTTTCTTTGTGGTGGCCGCAGGGGAGGTGGCGGCGTCCAGGCCGAAGAGGGCGCCGGCGGCGGCGATGGTGCCGAGCATTTTGCGGCGGGTGGGGGCGGCGGTGGGCTCGGTGCTGGCGGGATTGTCGGAGGGATTTTCGTTGGACATTCGGGCGCTCCTTAGATAGAGGAGGAGATTGGAAAGCTCGGCAAAGACTCTCCAATATAGCAGGGCGAGGCGTCAGTGGTTTTGCGCGAGAGACTGTTCAGGATGGATGCAGGAAGAACGGGGTTCGTGCTCTCCCACCCTTGCTCCGCAAGGATGGGGCACCCGGGCTCGAATTCGTGCGAGCGAAGAGCAACTGCAGGTTCCTCGACTCCCGTTGGTCGCTCGGAATGACAAAGTCCCTTAGTTTGCGAGCATCGGTCGCTCGGGATGACAGCTTATGAGGATTTGAATCAACCTATGAAGATTTGAGTCAGGGCCGGCGAGTGGCGAGGTAGGTGTCGATGGATTGTTGCCAGTCTTTTGCCGCGGTTTTGTCAGTGGCGGTGAATTTGGTGACGTGGTCGTTGCCCTCGGATGTCAGGGCGGTGCGGGTGTAGCCGACGTGGACTCGGGTGGTAGTTGAATTGGAGGGTGTGAAACGCACGTCGATTGTCGTGACCATGATATCGGGGATGAAGTAAGCGTAGATGAAGTGACGGGCTTCGAGATCGAAGAGCGTGTTGACCCAGACGGCGGTGACGGAGCCGTGTTGGATGGTGAAGACGGCGCCTTGCTCGTCGTGCGCGGGCTGGGGGTAGAGAAACTGCGGGTTCCAGTGTGTGCCGGCCCAGGGACGTTCGCCTTCAGGGCCGAAGAGCGGCGCGGCTTCGGCGTAGGGCAAATGAACGACGAGGTCGAAGGCGGTTTGAGTGCGGAGTAGTTGCGGAAACGAGGGTTGGGCGAGTGCGGTTGCGCTGATGGCGGTTGCGGCGGCGATGGCTGCCGCGGTGGCGGCGAATGAGAGTTTCATCGTTTGCGCTCCTTGAGGTGGTGGCTGTCAGAGGCTTTGAGCGTCATGCCGTAGAGGGATTTGAACTGCTCGATCTCCTTCAGGGTTTGCGGCGAGAAGGGCGCTTTGCCTTCGAAGGCGTGAAGGACGATGCCCTCAAGCAGATCGCCTAGAGTCATGTCCTTTTGTTCGGCGATGGCTTTGAGGACCTTGAGCATGCGTTTTTCGAGGCGAACGCCGGTCTGTACGCGCTCAACTTCGACGGGAGGGTGGTCTTGCTTTTCCTGTGCCATGTGTACCAATGTACCAAAGTACACAGGTGTGCGCAAGTACGTTCTACGGAGCGGCGGTTTGGATGGGCTCCCACGTCGGTCACGAAGAACAGAAGCAGATCCTTCGTTCACCACCCCCAAACTGAACTGCGTTTGGGGCCCCGTTCACTCAGGATGACACCGCTGATGGTTGGGGCTCTGTTCGCCAGGATGACACCCCTTGTTTCGGGACGTGCGACGGACGAAGGGTGATCACTCGCCAATCGGCGGTCCGCCTGTTATGGTCGTGAAGGCAGAAGAAAAATGACCCCACCCTAGGAACCCGCAGCCATGTGGAAGCGCTGGCGAATCCGGATACTGCTGTTTCTGGCCGTTCTCGGCCCCGGATTTATTACAGCCAATGTCGATAACGATTCGGGTGGCATCCTTACCTATTCCCAGGCGGGCGCGCAGTACGGATACAGCCTGCTGTGGACCATCATTCCGATTACGATTGCGCTGATCGTGGTGCAGGAGATGTGCGCCCGGATGGGCGTGGTGACGGGCAAGGGCCTGAGCGACCTGATCCGCGAAGAGTTCGGGCTGCGCCTGACATTCGTGCTGATGCTGCTGCTGGTGTTTGTGAATTACACGAACGTGGTGACGGAATTCATCGGCATCGCGGGATCGCTGCACCTGTTTCACGTGACCAAGTTTATCTCTGTGCCGCTGTGCGCGCTGCTGGTGTGGTTCATGGTGGTGAAGGGGAACTACAAGAGCACGGAGAAGATTTTCCTTGTCGCTTCGGTGGTGTACATTGCGTACATTTTTGCGGGGGTTCTGTCGCAGCCGAGCTGGAGCCAGGCGCTTCATGCAACCATCCAGTTGCCGGGACGCAGCGTGTGGCACGACAAGGCATATATCTACATGGCCATCGGGATTGTAGGTACAACTATCGCGCCGTGGATGCAGTTTTATCTCCAGTCGTCGATTGTGGAGAAGGGCATTCGCGTGAAGGATTACGGGGCCTCGCGGCTTGACGTGATTGTGGGCAGCTTCTTCACGGATATTGTGGCGTGGTTCATTATTGTGGCGTGCGCGGCCACGCTGTTCGTGCATGGGATGGGAGCGATCACAGTGGCGGCGGATGCGGCGGAAGCGATGCGGCCGCTGGCAGGCGACTATGCATTTATCTTGTTTGCGTTCGGCTTATTCAACGCTTCTCTGTTTGCGGCGTCGATTCTGCCGCTGTCGACGGCGTACACGGTGTGCGAGGGCCTGGGATTCGAGTCGGGCGTGGACAAGAGTTTCAAAGAGGCGCCGACGTTCTACTGGCTCTATACGTTGCTGATTGCGGGAGGCGCGGTGACGGTGCTGATGCTGCCGGACGCGCAGCTGATCAACTTCGCGATTCTGTCGCAGGTGTTGAATGGGGTGCTGTTGCCGGTGGTGATCATCCTGATGCTGATGCTGATCAACCGGCAGGACCTGATGGGCAAGCACCGGAATTCGCATGTGTGGAACGTGGTGGCATGGAGCACCAGCATCATCGTGATCGGGATGACGGGAGTGATGCTCTGGGGGATGGTTCCGGGGCATTGAGGGCAGTTGTCAGTCGTCAGTTATCAGTTATTCATCCGATTCATTCAGCACAACTATGATGGACTTCGACAGCTGATGTAAGCAGCGATGCGGGAACTTGCGCATCAGAGGTGCTGGAGCGTGCAAATGAGTTCAGTCTTGGTTACGGGCGGATCGGGGTTTATTGCGAGCCATACGATTCTGCAACTGCTGGCGGCGGGGTACCAGGTGCGGACTACGGTGCGGAATCTTTCGCGTGAGGGCGACGTGCGCGCGATGCTGAAGGTGGGGGGATCCGACTCTGGGAGCCGCTTGTCGTTTGTTGCGGCGGACCTGATGAGCGATGCGGGGTGGCCGGCGGCGGTGGCTGGTTGCGAATATGTGCTGCACATCGCATCGCCTTTTCCTGCTTCTGTGCCGAAGGATGAAAACGAGCTGATTGTGCCGGCGCGGGAGGGTGCGCTGCGCGTGCTGCGCGCCGCCAGGGATGCCGGCGCGAAGCGGGTGGTGATGACGTCTTCGTTTGCGGCAGTGGGGTATGGGCATCCTGAACTCCGCGAACCAGGGCCAGTTCGTCGGGACTCCGGCGGGCATGCGGAGCAGGAAGCAACATTCACCGAGAAGGACTGGACGAATCCGGACGGCGTGGGTGTGATGGCGTATACGAAATCGAAGACGCTGGCGGAACGGGCGGCGTGGGATTTTATTACGCGCGATGGTGCAGGGCTTGAGTTAGCGGTGGTGAATCCGGTGGGGGTGTTCGGGCCGGTGCTGGGGCCGGATTATGCGACGTCGATTCTACTGGTGCAGAAGATGCTGGACGGTGAGTTGCCGGGAGTTCCGCGGATGTGTATCGGTGTGGTGGATGTGCGCGATGTGGCGGATCTGCATTTGAAAGCAATGATGAATCCGCTGGCGAAGGGCGAGCGATTCATTGCGGTGGCAGGGGACTTTATGTGGCTGGTGGAAATCGCAAAGGCGATCAAGGAGCGGCTGGGCGACGCGGCAAAGCGGGTGCCGACGCGGCAGTTGCCGAACTGGCTGGTGCGGCTGGCGGTGTTGAAAGATCCGGCGGTGAAACAGATTATTCCGGAGTTGGGCAAGTGGAAGAATGCTACGAGCGAGAAAGCGCAACGGGTGCTGGGGTGGAGGCCGCGGTCGCGGGAGGATAGCGTAGTGGCGACGGCGGAGAGCATGATACGGCTGGGGCTGTTGAAGAACAGGGAATAGGGAGTAACAAGCCTACTTCGCCGGATGCGCTGCGGGCCAAGAAGGATGATGGCTTCGAAGTGGTCAACTCTGGTGTTTGTGGCTCAGGGTTGCGCAGGATCTGGGGATGCCATTTTCTTTTGTTCGTTTTCCTTGCGAGTCTGCATGGCTTTGTGCGCCCAATCTTTTGCCTTGGCAACGTCTTCGTCGCGCAAGGCGGGGTTCTGGTAGTCCAAGTCGGCCTTGCGACGATAGACCAGATTCATGTAGGCCATTGCGTCATCGTAGTTGGGCCGACCCTCGATTGCACGCATGAGGTATTGGAGACCTTCTTCGACCAATGCGCGGTTCTGCCGGCTGATCGATTCGAGCACCTCTGGCGGCGCTGCGCGGTTGCCCTCACCGTCATCCTGTAAGCCAGCCACGGTGAGTGCAGCTAACGCATGGGTGTGTGCCTGGGTCCAGTCGATCACGCCGATGGTGTAGGCGGCTTCGTAATCGTTGGGATCTTCCACAAGCACTTTCTTTTGCCATTCCCGGGCATCGTCGAAGCGTTTTGTACTGAAGTAGACGGCGGCAACCTGCTTGAGGCTGTTGATGTCGTGCTGGTTTTGGGCGAGAACGAGCTTGAAGTTCTCGACGGAAGCATCTGCGGTTTTCAAGTTGTCGGGTGTATCGAGGCCGGGAACGACGTTTTGAGCCTGCGCGGTGGCCAGGTACGACCGGGCCATGGTGAGACAGGGCGCTATATTGGAAGCCTTCTGAAAGTGATCGATGGCTTCAGCATAGCGGGCGGCCTTGTAGGATTCGACGCCCCGATTAAGCTCTTCCCGGGCTGCCGCGTTATCCGATGCGCTCGAACCCAGACAGTTGGGTGTTTGTCCTGATGAAGGGACGGAGAGAAGGAAGATGGAACTGAAGACTCCAACAGGAATCCGGCTGAGCACCTGTTTCAACATGCGCACCTTCGGTCAAACGGAATGGCGAACAACCCATCATAGTTCGAAACGATTGATTGATGACGGGGGCGCAGGAATTAGAGAAGTTTGCCGGCGGCGAGGTCGCGGATGAGACCGCGATCGGCGGCGAGGAATTCGTAGTCGGGGAGCTCTTCAAGTTTGACCCACTTGAATTGGTGGAAGATCTTGTTCTCGAGTTCGCCTTCGAATGAGGGCACGGAGAAGAATTGCAAGTCGACCGCGCCGCCGTGACGGTAGTTATGACGAATGTGCGTGACGCGCGGACCGATCTTTGCGGCGATGCCGAGTTCTTCCTGAAGCTCGCGAAATAAAGCTTGTTCGGGGCTTTCGCCCTGCTCGATTTTGCCGCCGGGGAATTCCCACTGGAGCGCCATGGGCTGATCGGGGCGACGCTGGCAGATCAGGACGAGACCGTCGCGAACCAGCAACCCTGCGACTACAAAACGTAGCGCTGGACCCGGGGGGCGCGGGTTGGGCAGAGGCTGCGGTTCTTCCACATATCCAGTGTAAACGCTTTGCAACCCATGCCGCTGTGACAGGGGCAACTCGGCATTTCATGGTCTGGAATGGAGTGGGGCCAATTTGTCGCCGGCACTTACAACCGCTACTCGCCTGCGACGGGAGCGGGCGAATCGGCGGCTTCGCGGGGGCGAAAGTATCCCCAGCCGCGTTTTGCGCATTCCTCGAGAAGACCGGACGAGGGGTTGACGGGGAACGGGTGGGCGGCCATCTCGAGCATGGCGAGGTCGTGAAGCGAGTTGCCGAAGACGGCATCTGGACGGAGAAGCCCGACGCGGCGAAGGGCAGCAGCTTTTGCCGGGCCGGTGGGCACGTCGACGAGCTCGCTGGTGATCAGGCCGTCGACTACTTTAACCTCGGCGGCGAGGACACGTTCTTCGGGAATGCCGAAGCCGCGAACGCCTTCAGAGACGACCCACTTGTTGGTGGAACTGACGGCCCAGAGTTCGATGTTGGATTTGCGCAACGTTTCGACGAGCGCGGCCAATTCCGAAAAAATGTGGGGGCGCACGTGCTCGTTGAAGTAGCGCGCCGCGGCCTCGCGGAGTTCCTGCTCGCGAAGGCCGGCGTAGATCTGAACCATCTCGCCGCAGATCTGGGCTTCGTCTACCTTTCCTGCCATGTAGGCGCGATAGCGCGTATCCATCCAATCGGTGGTGGAGCGGGAGACGAGGCCCTGGTCGATGGACCAGACCATGAAACCGTTGCCGGAATCTCCACTCCAGAGGGTGCCGTCGCAGTCGAAGACGGCGATGCGTGGAGAAGCCGCAGAGACGAGGCGTTCGAATTGTTGTACGGTCCAGCGGGTTACTTCAAGTTGTGCAGATGACAAGCGATTTGATCCTTTTTTCAAAGTGTCCATCTCTATTCTCGTCGATCACAGCCGGGGAGCGCACCTGGGGATAGAATGAACGGTTACCTACGGAGTTATCGATGCGTTTAAGAAGTTCATCAGAGATTCTTCTCTTTTTCATATTTGCGCTGACGATTGTGCCGGGAACGCGGGCGCAGTCCAGTAGTGCGGTGAGTCCGTTGAGCGCGATGACCGTGCCGCAAGCACAGCTGATGCAACCGGCTGAGCTGGCCAGTTTGTTGAAGGCTGGTGGGGCGGATCGGCCAGTCGTGTTCCAGGTGGGTTCGTTTGTCATGTTTCAGCAGGCGCACATTCCGAATGCGGGATTCGCGGGGCCGGCCTCGCAGCAAACGGGGTTGACACTGCTGAAGAAGTTTTCGGCGCCACTGTCGAAAGACCAGTTGATCGTGATCTATTGCGGGTGCTGCCCATGGAATCACTGCCCGAATATGGGACCGGCATACAAGCAGTTGCGCGATCTTGGATTCACGAATGTGAAGGCGCTTTACATCGCGCACAACTTCGGAGATGACTGGGTGGCAAAGGGCTACCCGGTGAAGAAGGGCGAGTAGCGACAGGCTCTTCGCTGCGAGATGTGGATGCGCATTCTTCGATGGATTCGACTGACAATCTGCGTGGCGCTTTTGGGTGGTGGAGTGTACGCCCAGAGGCCTCCGCTGGACCTGGAGCACAAGCCGGCACCGGCTTTTGAGCGGACGGATTTGGCCGGCCGGAAGGTTCGGCTCAAAGACTACCGCGGCAAGGTGGTGCTGCTGAACTTCTGGGCGACGTGGTGTGCTTCGTGCCAGGTGGAACTGCCACGGTTTGCGGAGTGGCAGAAGAGATATGGCGCGCAGGGGCTGCAGGTTCTGGCGGTTTCAATGGATGACAATGCGGCGCCGGTGCGCAGGACTGTGCGCAGGTTGCGTCTGAATTATCCCATCGTGGTAGGCGATGCGAAGCTCGGGGAAGAGTATGGCGGGGTTCTGGGATTGCCCATGACGTACCTTGTCGATCGCGAAGGAATGATTGTAAGGCGGATCAATGGTGAAACGGATCTGGATCTGCTGGAAATTGAAGTGAAGCAAGTGCTTGATTCCGAATGACCGGTCGCCTCCCCTTGTTGCGCACATCCAACCGCTGCCTCGGCCATTCAGGGTGAGCCGATCTCAAATGACGAGACTTTTTCCCTTGTTCAGGCTTCGACCGGCATCTAAG
Organism: uncultured Acidobacteriaceae bacterium; assembly: GCA_963770365.1. Classification (GTDB taxonomy): domain Bacteria; phylum Acidobacteriota; class Terriglobia; order Terriglobales; family Acidobacteriaceae; genus Telmatobacter. The sequence goes on from CAVYPN010000003.1 coordinate 383,616, forward strand.
TTTCGAGTTGGCTATTGACTCGCGGGAGAGGCGGACAGACAACGCTTTCGCGAAGACCGAGGGGTGAAACGGAGTATGGGTCTCGGGCTCTCGCGATTACCGGCGCTGATGATGTGCGCTCTTGCGGCGGTGGGCTTCACGGCGCGGGCGCAATATCCAGCGCATTTGCTTCCAGATGCGCCCACTCCGAATCCGATTCCGATTCCCATCAGAGCGGCACAGGGCAGGGTCGTTAGGGGAAGTGGCGCGCAGAAACTCGCACCACAACCGACGGTTCCGGCCAGGCTGAGTGCGCGTCAGAAGTACGGGTTGGCCTATCGGAGGATCGTGTCGCTGCAGACGCCGGTGAAGGCGGCATTGGATTCAGGATTCGAAATGGCGGCGGGGACGGGGCCGGATCTTCCGAGGAATGGATTGAGTGCGTTTGGGAAGAGGGTCGGCTACAACGGGCTGAATATTTCGACCACAATCTTTTTCGACACGGCGTTTGTGCCGGCGTTGGTGCACCAGGATCCGCGATACCCGGTGCTCGGGCAGGGTCCGGTGAAGACGCGGCTGGCCTGGGCAATCAAGCATGAATTTGTGGCTTTCAGCGACGATGGGCGGGAGATGCCGAATTACGGCAACCTGGTAGGGTTTGGATTGGCATCGCTCACGGCCGATGCGTATACTCCGCGCGACAGTGTGGGCTACGGCGACACGGTGGAGAGCTACCTGATCAATCTTGGCGTAAGCACCGCGTTAAATGTGGTGAGAGAGTTCAAGGTTTTTGACCGGGTAAAGACGATTGTGCACCACTCAAAAGTCGACGAGGATTAAGTTAACGAACTTGAGCCCTTGATGAAGCAGGTTCGGTAACTCCGCAAGATGACTCAGGTCACCTCATTAGGCGCGGATAATTAAATGTGTGGGCGTTGAAAACAACCTCGGGCTTCTGAAGGACTATCAGGCTTATCTCCGCGTGGAAAAGGGTTTGCGCCCATTGACCTGCGAGGCCTACGACGGCGACCTGAAGACGTTTGCCGAGTTTCTGGAGGGGCGGCAGGGCGTGCTGGTGACAGCGATGCAGCAGGATGTGTCTGCGTTTCTTGAACATCTGCGCACCCATTCAATTGACTCGCGCAGCGCGGCGCGGAAACTGAGCTGCCTGCGGGGATTCTACAAATGGCTGCTGCTGGACCGGCGCATCCATCACGATCCAACCGTAAATATTGAGTCTCCCAAGTCGTGGAAGGTACTGCCGAAGTCGCTGGCGGAGCCGGAAGTGGCGGAGATGCTGGAGCGCGCGGCGATGATGGCGGAACATCCGCAGGCGCAGGCGACAGCATTGCGCGATAGCGCGATTCTGGAGCTGCTGTACGCGGGCGGACTGCGGGTCTCAGAAATTACGGGGCTCGGTACGGGCGACCTGGCGCTGGATGCGGGGCGCGTACTGGTGCGCGGAAAGGGAGACAAGGAGCGGATTGTACCGCTGGGGCGAACGGCGGTGAAATCGCTGGAGACGTATCTGCGCGAGGGGCGGCCGCATCTGGCGCGCATCAGCACGAAACCGAAGACGGTTCCTTCACGACAGGATGCGACGCGGCTGTTCCTGTCATTGCGCGGGATGCCGCTGACGCGGCAGTGGGTCTGGCACCTGGTGAAGATGGCGAACAAGGACGCGAGTCCGCACAAGCTGCGGCATAGCTGCGCGACGCACATGGTGGAACATGGCGCGGATTTGCGCAGCGTGCAGACGATGCTGGGGCACGCGGATATTTCGACGACGCAGGTGTATACACACCTGGCGCTGGGGCGTTTGAAGGCGGTGCATCGCGAGCATCATCCGCGGGCGAAGACGAAGACGCAGGACGAGAGTGCGACGAAGGGCGAGGCGGTGCGTGGAAGCTCGCTGCGCGTTATTCATGGCGGCAAGGGGCAGAAGCATCCCGGCAACCAAGGCGAGAGCGCGCGTGGTGACAAGGAGCAGGAATGAGCATCGCGCAAGATGAGTTGGATGAGCTGGAGACGCCGGGGCAACATGAACCGCCGCCGCTTGCGGGGCTGGTGGATGAGTATCTGCGCATGCTCGAGTTCGAGCGTCGCTCATCGGAGCATACGCTGCGCGCGTACCGGCGGGAGCTGATGGGATTTGTCGTGTACATTGCGGAGCGGCATGCGGCACTGGAAGCAGTGAATCAGATCGAGCACACGCATATTCGCGCTTATCTTGGAGCGTTGCTGGAGCGTGGACTTTCGAAGGCTTCGACGGCGCGTGCTCTGGCGGCGATTCGCAGCTGGTTCAAGTGGCTGGCGCGGACAGGGCGCGTTGAACAGAACGAGGCTTCGCTGGTGGCGACTCCGCGACTGCCGAAACTTTTGCCGCGCGTGCCGTCAATCGAGCAGATGAACCGTGTGGTGGACAGCGTTGAAGAGGATGCAGCGAGCTGGCCGACGCGGGACAAGGCGATTCTGGAATTGCTGTATGGATGCGGTATCCGCAATGCGGAATTGACGGGATTGAATCTGAACGATATTCACTGGGCCAATGAGGCGATCCTGGTACGTGGCAAGGGACAGAAGCAGAGGCTGGTGCCGCTGGGCGATGCGGCGGCGCAGGCGCTGCGCGCGTATCTCGGTGAACGGGCTGCGCGGTTGACGGCGAAGTTTGCTGGAGGGAAGGGGCAGTCAACTACGGCACTTTTTTTGAGCCTGCAACTGCGCGGGTTGGGCAAGCCGGGCGGCGAGGCGCGGCTGACGACGCGGAGTGTGGGGCGGATTGTGAAGCGCGTGGCGATTCTGCGGGGGCTTTCAGCCGATGTGCATCCGCATACGCTGAGGCACGCGTTCGGCACACATCTACTGGAAGAGGGTGCGGATCTGCGGGCGATTCAGGAACTGCTGGGGCATGAGCGGTTGTCGACGACGCAGCGGTATACGCAGTTGACGACGTCGCAGCTGGAAGCGGTGTACGACCGGACGCATCCGCGGGCAAGATAATAGTTCGAAGTTTAGAGTTTAAAGTTCAGAGTTCCGAGTTCAGGACCGGCGCGACTGCGCGGGCGGACAATACCTTCACCCCAATTCTGCCGTGAAAATACTTGTGCTCCAGTTTGACCGCATTGAATCCCACTCATGCACAAAAGCGCGCACAAAGGGGCATCAAGCGCATGACAGATATTAAAGGCGAGATCTCCACTCCGTGAACCACCCGGGAGGGTCATGGCCTCATCATTTCCCGACGCAGGTCTTTGTTCCGGTATCGGCAACGCTCGCGATCATCCATTTTCCGTCGACACGAACCAGATTGAACAGGTCGGTTCCGCAGTGATCGACCTTGCCATCGACCAGAAAGTCGAATGGCGCCCACACCACGGCGAGATCGTTGTCGATCCGGACGAGTGGATCGTGAATGCGTTCTTCAATCTGTGCCTTGCCGGGTTTGCCTACGCGCTCCGCGAAGGCTTCAAAGGTCATTTGCGCGGGCTTGCCGTCGCGCATCAGCACCATCGTGCCGCCCGGCAGCGTGGGAGCCTTGATCGCCGCGGCATCTCGTTTTGACATGCCATCAAACATCGCATGGATCGGCGCCAGCACAGCTTGCTCCTGCGCCGATTGCGCAAAGGTGCGGCCGGCGAGGCTGATTGCCAGAATCGTGCAGAGGAAGAAAACGAAGTGCTTTGCGTGCCTGTTCATGCTCGCCATTCTATCTTCCTTCAGTAACTAAACTCACGAGACATTCGAGGCACCACTTGACAATCTAGAGGTGGGGTGGATATACCTCTTGATTATCTAGTGGTGGAGAGACGATGAGCGACGAATCGCGGGACCTGGTGCAGGGGACGCTGGAGATGCTGGTTTTGAAAACGCTGGCCCTGGAGCCGATGCATGGTTATGGCATCGCTTTGCGGATCGAGCAGATCAGCGCGGGCGTGTTTCGGGTGAATCCTGGATCGCTGTTGCCGGCGTTGAATCGCATGGAGCGGGCGGGACGGGTGAAATCGGAGTGGCGCGTGTCGGCAACGAATCGGCGCGCGAAGTACTACGTTTTGACGAAGCGCGGATTGAAAGCCCTTGAAGAGGAACGGCAGCAGTGGGATCGCCAGACTGCGGCGATCGGCAGAATTCTCGAAGCTTAAGGAGACACGGAATGCTGTTCCAGAATTTATGGAGTGGGATCAAGTCGCTGTTTCGTCCGAATGCACGTAACGCCGAGATCGAGGCGGAGGTGCAGAGCTTTCTCGAGGCGGCGGTGGAGCACAGAATGCAACAGGGGATGAGCCGGGCGGATGCGGAACGGGCCGCGCGGGCGGAGATTCGCAGCGCAGAGATGATCCGGCATAACGTGTGGAGTTCTGGTTGGGAATCGCGCGCGGAATCGTTGTGGAAGGACGTCCGGTACAGTTTTCGGCAGCTTCTGCGGTCGCCCGGGCTTTCGGCTGTGGCGATTCTTTCGCTGGCGCTGGGGATTGGCGCCAACACCGCGATTTTCACGGTGATTGACGATCTGCTGCTGAAGCAATTGCCGGTTCACGATCCGCGCATGCTGGTTTCATTCGGTGAGGGAAACGACGCCGGAACAATGGCTTCGAGCAGTCCTGGACCTTACGACATTTTCCCGTTTGACTTCTATCGACATATCGGAGGGGACCGGAATAAGTTCGAAGGAATCTGCGCGTTTGCCAGCTTTCCGACGATGGTGAGCGTGCGAACAGGAACGGGTTCGGCGGGCCCGGCGACGCAAGCGATCAGTCATCTTGTGTCGGGGACGTTCTTCAGCGTGCTGGGGTCGCAGCCGTTGATGGGGCGTGCGTTCAATGACGCCGACACGGCAACGGAGGGAAGCAATGACGTGGCGGTGATCAGCTATCGCTACTGGCAGGAGAATATGTCGGCTGACCCGAATGCCGTGGGGCGCTCAATCACGATCAACGGAAATTCGTTCACAGTGGTTGGGGTGATGCCCGCAGCGTTTTATGGAGTGGACCTGAACGAGCAGATGCCGGATATGTGGCTGCCGATCACCATGCAGGCGCAAGTGATGATGCAGCCGTCGCTGCTGAAGCCGGACGGTCTGTTCTGGATTCATATGATGGCACGGCGGAGGCCGGATGTTTCGGTGGCGCAGGCGCAGGCGTGGACGACGGTAGAGTTTCAGCGCTTTCTGACGCAACGAGAGGGGACGCAGATTTCGGCGTTGCGACGGCAGCAGATCAGCGGGACGTTCATTCCGCTTTTGCCGGGAGGAGCCGGCATGTCGTATATGCGGTCGGAATACCAGACGCCTTTGAAAGTGCTGATGGTGATGGTGGGCGTGGTTCTGCTGATCGCGTGCGCGAATCTCGCGAACCTGCTGCTGGCGAAGGCCGCATCGCGCGAGCGGGAGTTTTGCGCGCGTCTTGCGCTGGGATCGAGCCGGGGACGGATCGCGCGGCAGATCCTGATGGAAGCGCTGGTGCTTGCGATGGTTGGCGGGGCGCTGGGGCTGGTGATTGCCTTCTGGGGGACGCAAATTCTGATTCATTTCATTGACAAGGGCGCGGCCCGGACGGCGCTTTCGGCGACGCCGGATATGCGCGTGTTGCTGTTTACGTTTGCCACGTGCATCGTTACGGCGGCCTTGTTTGGGATTGCGCCGGCGGTGCGGAGTTCGCGCACGAATGTGGCGGGTGCACTGAATGCAACTACGCGCAACTCTGGCGGCACGAGCGCCGGCTCGCGCGGGTTGCTGCCGAAGATACTGATTGTGACGCAGGTGACTCTCTCGCTGGTATTGCTGAGCGTTGCGGGGCTCCTGCTGCGGACTCTGCAGAATCTGCGCTCGCAGGACATGGGGCTGAGTCGCTCAAATGTACTGCTGGTGAATACGAATCCGAAGTTTGCAGGTTATCCGCCGGAGCGATTGAACGCGCTGTACGAACGAATCCTCAACCGGGTGGATGAACTGCCCGGCGTTCGTTCGGCGAGCATTTCCGGAGCGCCGCCGGTGCGCCGGGGCAATTGGGGGTCGCCCGTCGATATCGATGGACGGCACACACCACCGAACGAGGACATCAGCACTTCGTTGAACCGAGTGTCGGCGGGATACTTTGAGACGCTTGGGATTCCGCTACTGCGAGGGAGAACGATTCAATCGTCGGACACGGCCGATGCAGTGAAGTCAGTCGTGGTAAACAAGACATTTGCTGACCGCTACTTTCCCAATGGAGATGCGATCGGGCACAGTTTCACGATTGCTGACCCTGCGGCCCCGGGCGTGTGGCACATCGTGGGCATTGTGCGGGATTCAAAATCCACTAGTCCAGCGGAGAAGCCGGAACCATTTGCATTTCTGGCCGTAACCCAGCTTACGGGAAACGATCAGTACGCGTATTGGCTGCAAGTGAAAACCGTGGGCGATCCGGCGAAGATCACTGAAGAAGTTCGCGCGGCTCTGGCCGAGATCGATTCGAATTTACCGGTGCTGAAAACGCAGACGATCGGCGAACAGATCGAAGACCTGATCGATCTGCAGACGTTCGTTTCAAAGCTGGCGGGGTTCTTTGCACTGCTGGCGCTTACGCTTGCGGGGATTGGGCTGTATGGAGTAATGACGTACAACGTGGTGAAGCGGACGAATGAACTTGGCGTTCGGATGGCGCTCGGTGCTCCGAGGACCGGGCTGCTGTGGATGGTGCTGAGGGAAGCGCTGGTGCTGCTGGGGATCGGTGTGGGGCTGGGGATTCCGATTAGCCTTGCGGCGAGCCGGGCTATCAAGGCTGGATTATTCGGCGTGAACCCGGCAGACCCGCTGACCCTGATTGCTGCTGCGGCGATTGTAAGCGCGTGCATGCTGTTCGGTTCGTACATGCCGGCACGGCGGGCGACGAAGATCAATCCGATGATTGCGCTGCGGTACGAGTGACAAACAAGTGAAAAGGTGAACAAGTGAAGAAGTGAAAAAGTGAAGAGTGGACAGTGAACATGAAACAGAGTGAACAGTGAGCAGTGGACAGGGAATGATTCTCTGTGAGAGATGATGGGGATCGAGTAAGTAAAAAGCCCGGCGGGAGCCGGGCTTTTTTGTTGGGAGTGAAGTCGGGTTCAGGCCATTGCCGCAACTTGCTGAGGCGTTGAAGGTGCGGCGGTGGTGACGGTATCCACGGAGGTTTGCGCGGGAACGTGAGCGCCGCGGGTGAGGCGGTGCACGAAATGATACGGAGGCCAGGGGCCGGATAGCTGCATCTGGCAGTCGCGCATCATCGCGCAGGTCGTGGTGAATTTGTTCTGATAGCGCTCCACGTACTTGCGGTCGATCAGGTGGGCGATGTCGAGAACCATTTTGCCGGTCTCAGTGAGGCGGCAGCTCACTTCTTCATCGAGGGGGATGAAGAGGCGATGCATCTGGAAGCTGACGGCGCGGGCGCGCGTCTGGCGTTCGCGCTGACGGGATGCCGTTTCGCGAAGATTGGTGAGGTAACCGCGACCCACTTTGTCGGTCGAAACCTGGGCGAGCTCGCGTCCGCAGCAATCGTCCACGAGGATCTTGAGGTGCATCTCGGTTTTGCCGCGGAGTTTATCGATGTTGCCGAGGAACTGACGCTGGTTGGACCGGATGGATTTGCGGAGACTTTCGTCGTCGTTGAAGACGGTTCCAAAGCGGAAAGGGAGAACAGTGGAGTGTTTGAAGCAGTCAGCGATGACGCGAGCATGATCCACACCGGATTTCTGATTGAGGGATTCTGTGGGATTGTGTTCGCTGACGATAACGGCTAGATCACTGGCTGGGTAAAGGAAGACCTGATTTCCGCTGACACCGTGTACTGACTCGAGCGGAACTGGTTTTCGGTGACGGGCTAGTTCTGGGAAGGCTTGTTTTTCACCAATGCAGTAGGCATACCATGCCATATGGAGGCACTCCGTGTGCGGACGCCGGAAAACACGCCGCTCGTTAGTGAAGCTCTGTGAACTCAGTTAGAACAGCGTTTTGACACAGGGCGGAAGATCCCCAATTGAACTACGGAGTGAATACTAGACCGCGCATAAGACGACTGACAATGACATGCATCACGAAGATCGTAAAAGGTGAGTAGAGAGGCGAAAATCGCTTTTATAAAATAGAAAGCAATATTAAGGATATCAAAATCCGTACTACTTTGGTCACATTTTCGATGTGACGAGAAGTTTAGAGGAGGATTAAGGGGCTAAAGGGAGTAGCTCTACGCTGTCAGCTGGGTCAGAAGCGAATCATGTAGGCGATTCGGACGCAGAGCAGGACGGTAAACAGGATGGAGATGACGAGCAGGATTGTGACGAGGCGCATGAAGGACGAGGTGCGCTTTGCGAGTTTGGCCACGTGCTCGATGAGTTCGGCCTGATCGGCGGCGTTTTTCTGGACAATCTCCTGGAGCGTGGCGAAGTCGTCTTCGAGGCGTTGAAGGGCCCGTTTCTGCTCGCCGGAGTGGAAGGCAAGGGCGCGGTGGTCAGACTGGAGGCGGGAAATCGACTCCTCAAGAGGCTTGAGATCGACTTCGTGCATGGGCCGGTTGGCGAAAAGATTGGAAGCGGCGCCGACGACGTTGCCTTCGAGAAGGGGAAGCATCTTGCCGACGATGGGGAGGACCGTCCTGGCCACACTCATGGCGCGCTCAAGCCTGGTGGGTTTCGGCGGCATGGGGCGGGCGAGGGCGGTGGATGCCGGAGTCGGAAGGGATGCTTCCTGAATCCGGGGCGGTGCTTCTGCGCGGGGCAATATTACGGCACGCGGCGATGCCTGGTTGCGGGCCGATGCCTCAGGCCGACGCGAAGAATCTTCAATGCGAGGCGGTTCCTTGCGAAGCTGGGCTTCAGGACTGTCGTAGTTGGCGTAGCGAACCTTGGGCCGCAGAGGCGACAGCGATCCCGGCGTCTCGAACTCGGAGACGATTTCGGCTACTTGCCGGGCGGGCAAGACGGGGTCGGTCGGATCGGGGCCAAGGGGATCAATCATCGAATTGCCACTCTCTCTTCACTATAGGGGAAGGCGTGGGAAAGCCCAATTCTGAAAAACCGGGGCGCAATTCTCGTATGCTTTGGAGCAGGAGCTGACTAGTGAATCCGGTAATCGCACGTGGATTGAGGAGTTTGCAGCGCAACATCCTGGCGGGGATTATCACCGTTGGGCCGCTGTTTGTGACCTGGCTGATCTTCAGCTTTGTGCTCGGCAGCCTGGCGAAAGCGGGATTGCCGATGGTGCAGTTGCTTGAGGCCGTTTTTCCGGAGGATTGGCTGGCGCGGCCCGTGATGCAGTCGGTGGTGGCGGTGGTGCTGACGCTGGTGGTGCTGTACGTGCTGGGGCGGGTGACGTCGCTGGTGATCGGACGGCAGGCGTTCGGCCTGTTTGAGTCGCTGCTGGAGCGGCTGCCGTTTGTGGCGAAGGTGTATTCGTCGGTGCGACAACTGATCGATTCGATGTTGGCGAAGAAGGATGCGAATCAGCGGGTGGTGCTGGTGGATTTTCCGATTGCAGGGCAGAAAAGCATCGGATTTTTGACGCGGACGCTGGTGGACTCGAATACCGGCGAGGAACTGGCGGCGGTGCTGCTGCCGAATGCGATCAATCCCACGTCGGCGTTTCTACAACTGCTACCGCTGAGCCGAGTAACGTTGACGGATCTGACGATGGAGCAGGCGATGAGCATGCTGATGACGGGAGGTGCAGTGGCCCCGGACAGGATTGTGTTCTCGCAGGGCGAAGAGGTAACAGTGACAGAGGGGAGCTAGTTGAGCATTTCGGTCGTTGCTTTGAGACGAAGAGCTTCGAATTCGTAACGCCACTCCCACTCATGCGCAAAGAGCGCGGATGAATGGGGAATCTATGATTCAAGAGATTTGTCCATTCGATCAGGATCGGAGAAGTGCTTGTCACGAGCAAGCAGTAACTCTGGAGACCGAATGGACCCCCCACGAGATGCCCTCATGGACGGCGATCAGTCGAGAGCGACTGGCGCGATGGTGATTCTCAATTGAATTCACTGCTAAATCAGTGTTTGGCTGTGCTCAGCAGCATCGAAACACGGTATATTTCTTGCGACCGTTCCCCCTAGGAGTCGGAGGTTACCCGTTGGCAAAGCTTTGTCTGCCATTTGCCCTTCAGGTCTCTATTTTGGCTTTCAGCGCTGCTGCGGTCTTCGCGCAAGCCCGCACCACAACTTCATTTGCTATTGACAGTATTGGAAAAGGGCTCGTGCCCGTGGACGGCCAATGGAAATTTCACGTTGGGGATGATCCGCGTTGGGCGTTGCCGCAAACCAACGATATGACTGGAAAGGATGGTTGGGAAGAATTACGGGTCGACAGTTCCTGGGGTGCACAGACGCATCCCGCCTATTCTGGGTTCGCTTGGTATAGAAAGCATATTCACATCGATTTGCCATCCTCTCAACTTGCTTTACTCGTCCAACAGGTAGATGACGTCTACGATGTCTACTGGAATGGCGTCCTCATCGGGAGCTGCGGTTCGCCACCTCCGCACTTGAGGCGAATCTTCTTTCAGGGAGTTCGGATATTTCCGGTGCAGCCGAAAAATGACAATGTTCTTGCTTTCCGGGTATGGAAGGGACTCTTCTGGTCTACTGACCCTGCCGAACTCGGCGGTTTTTACCAGCCACCTCAATTAGGAGACCCGTCTGTAATAGCAGCACGGAAGGCCGAAATCGATTACGCGTGGCTTCGTAGTTCGCAAGGCTATTTCGGCTTGGAGACCTTGAATGGACTAGTTGCGATTTTGAGCCTCTTAGCTTGGTTCCGGAACCGCTCTCAGAATGTCACACTCTGGCTTGCCATTTTGAGCGGATCATCAGTACTGAACTTCATTTGCGTCGGCTTGCAACTGCCAATTGATTACGACTTTACATACGCATTGGACATCCCGGTAATAGCTCTGCACGACATAGGTCTTTGGTTCCTACTCCTTTATCTCCTCGACCTAACAACGAACCGGCAATTGGTCCGTTTGACTCAGCGCCTGGCGATCCTTCAATTCGTTGTGTCCTCCCTCGATGCACTTTTTACCCGCTCTGACTGGAGTCTTCCTGGCCTTGCGGTTCCGGCACAGTTAGTCGATGCTCTTCTAAGTGTGGTGATCACGGTCGCGCAAGCGTATCCGATATTCCTTCTCCTGCGGTCACGTCGGATGCACCTCAGCGTTGCCCGATGGTCCGTCGCGATAACAGCATTTCTCGCGGAAATGTTCTTGGTGATTCCAATTTGGCTGACTGAGGGTTCGCGCTTTACGCATTGGAAGAATTGGAATTTGTTTGGGACCACGATAATTACCTTAAACGGTTCCCAAGTATTTCTTGGGATGATCGCAGAAGCATTGCTTCTCGCTTCTGTTGTCTACGCCGTATACACTTTCGTTCGCGACACCACCCAACGTCAGAACATTCTTGAGATGGAGTTTCGCAGCGCCGGCGAAATTCAACGTGTTCTCGTGCCAGACGCGCTTCCCATAGTGACAGGATATGCGGTTACGAGCGCGTATACGCCAGCGCAGGAAGTCGGTGGTGATTTCTTCCAAATAGTCCCACTTTCGGGCAATCAAGAAAGTTCTGCGCTGGTGATCCTCGGCGACGTCAGCGGAAAGGGTCTCAGGGCTGCCATGGCCGTTTCGATGATCGTGGGCGTTGTTCGTGCATTGGCAGAGGGCTCTCGTGGCCCTGGCGATTTGCTTTGTCAACTGAATAGTCGAATTTTTGGGCGCCTGAGTGACGGGTTCGCAACTTGTATTGCAATCCAACTCGACAGGACAGGTAATTGCATTTTCGCCAGTGCAGGCCATCCATCTCCGGTCCTGAATGGGTGCGAACTTGAGATTGAAAGTGCCCTTCCGTTAGGGATTGTTGCACGGGAGGAATACATCGAGAAGCCATTTCAATTGCGCGAGAATGATTATCTGGCACTCTATACAGATGGATTACTAGAGGCTCGCAACAAAGCCGGCGAGTTATATGGGTTTGAGCGTTTGAAGATTCTATTCGCGTCAAGGCCTAGCGCGTCCGATGCCACGAGGGCCGCAACGGATTTTGGTCAGGAAGATGACATCACGGTTTTGACGATCTCTCGCCTCCAGGCTGGAGAACAAAGCAGCTCCGAGATAATGGCACTGCCATTTGAGCCAGCATCTGTTTGACTATCCGTAGACGGTCCGTTTTGTCGAAAAGGAAATTGAAGGGCTGGCCACAGCGCCCCGGGCTCGCATTCATGCTATGCTCGCCGCGGAGAGTCCCGGGACACGCAGAATCGTGGTTAATCGACTCAACGCGCAGCACACAGCTTTTATCGCAGGCTTGATCATTCTCGGGACTTTCGGGACAGGCGGGCAAACTCCGCCTTTGCGCGGTCCGTCGGTTGCGCCAAAGCCTTTGGCGCCTCTGACCGCCAAGGATTCCGTCGTGCGCAATGGCCTGTTCACGATTGACGTGGTCGTGACGGATGCGGCAGGGAACTCAGTTTCGGACATCGCGCCCCAGGATTTCACGCTTCTCGACAACGGCCAACGGGCAAAGATTCGCACCTTTCACAACGTTCTGGCCCCGTCAGAACCAGCACCCGAGCTGATCTTTGTCCTCGACACTATTAATCTAACGCCTCAGCAGCTCACGCAGACCGAAAGCGCCATATCGCGATTCCTGCGCCGAAACAGCGGACACCTGGAATTCCCGTGTCTTCTTTATCGACTTACGCGCGAGGGACTGTTTTCCTCATTGAGGCCGTTGAAGGACGGGGCTCTTCTGGAACAAGAGCTGGAGCAGACGAGATCCCAAGTGGCCGTGTGGAGATCGGGCCGCAATAGTGACCAGGTTTTGCTGGGCTCATGGGTGGGCAGCTCGCAGCCCAATCCGCTCTCTCTGCGCGCGCTCGGCTCGATTGCCCTCGCTCAGAGAGATGTCCCCGGCCGAAAAGTCGTGGTGTGGATCGGTCCCGGCTGGCCTGTGCTGGGCAGCGCTGACAGTGATTTCAACGAGCTCACGGAACTCTCCACGCGGCTGCGGGAGGCGCGCATCACGGTGGACAGCGCTAACGTGTGGCTGAATCCAGTCCCGGCTTTCAATTATCGCGGCTATCTCGATGCGCCTCGATCGCAAAAGGACATGCGACCAGAAAGAATGGCTCTGCAGGTGATCGCGACGCACACAGGAGGCCTGGTGCTGGATTCGTCGGAAGATCTTGATCGAGACATCAATCGGTGTGTTGATGAGATGCGGAGCTTTTACACTCTCACCTTCAATCCGCCGCACACGGATACGATGGACGAATTCCACGACCTTCGTGTCGAGGTTCGTGCCGGGGCGGCTCGCCCTGCCCTGACGGTCCGCGCTCCGACCGGCTACTACAACGAGCCTGTGTATTTTGACAATCCCCGGCCCGGGATAGAAAAGGTCACCGTCGCGCAGCTTGAAGAATTGGTGCATGCGCATCGCGACCTCCTCCGCATGCTGGAGAACATCGAACTCACCCAACGGCTGAGTACGCGCCGCCTCGATACGCTGTTGAGCGAAGTCCACAGCGAAAGGGAGCGCCAGGCGCTGACGGCGGTTGCGGATCTGTCATTCGCGCTCGCGCCGCCGCCCGATGAAATCGTGGATCGCGCGCCGCCTCCGCTGGAGGAACAGCGGGCCATTCTTCGGCGAGCAATCGACTACCTTCAAAATGCCATTCCCAAATTACCCGACTTCTATGCTTTGAGAAACACCGAGCGCTTTGAAGAGCCCGTCGGAAGCGAACGTGAGAGCTGGAAGTTGCTGCACCAGGACCGGACTCTCCACTTTGCCGCTGGAGAACACGCGACAGTTCTCTATCGAAACGGGAACGAGGTGGTTGAGAAAAAGAAGAAACTGAGCAAGCGCCGCGTCGTACGCGGGGTGAGAGCGCGCGATCTTGAATCATCGGGCACGTTCGGTCCCATTCTTGCGTACGTGATGATGACCGCGACGGGGAGTTCGAGCACCCTCCGGTGGAAGCGCTGGGAGGGCGGCAAGGACGGAGACCTTGCGGTGTTCTCCTACAGAGCCGTCAGCACCAATATCACGCCCGAGCTCACGTATTGCTGCATTCCTCGAGGTGATGGGACCACTCCATACCAAGACAGGCCCGACGACTACGGCGAATTCGCAGTGAATCCCGACACGGGCGTGATCATGCGGATCGAGATCAATGCAGATCTCGACGAAGAACGAGACCCTGACGTGCCGCTGATCCGGTCGCAAATCATGGTCGAGTACGGTCCGGAGGAACTGGGCGGCAAGACCTATATCTGTCCCCAGCGAAGCGTGGAGGTCTCGCGCGGCCGCTCCGAGCGGCAACTCCACGAGTGGGGCATGGGCTTCAACCTGTACGGCTACTTCGAAACCATGATCAACGACGTGAGCTTCGGCGGGTACCACAAGTTCGGGTCGGAAGCCCGCATTCTGCCTGGATTCGAAGAGGCTAAGTAGACAAAACCTCGCGCACCCTCGACGAAAGCACATTGACGATACGCCTCATTGCAGGGCCAACGATTGAGAAGTCTGAAGTAAGCGGACCGTCAACGTCGTGTCTCGTGATTTCGAGCGAGTTCTTGCCGACTGGGAGTGACGAAAAGCAACCGCAGATCCTTCGACTGCGGTCGCCGCGGCGACCTCCGCTCAGGATGACAGGCGTGTTGGTGGTCATGGCTGGCTCCGGCCTGCTTTTGGTTGTTTTGTCGATCTGGCGTTTATGATGGACCTTCTTCAATTTGCAAAGAAGGGGTCAACATCAAAATGCGATTTCGTGTTGCTGGCTTGTTGCTCGTTGCTGCTTCCATCGTTTCTGCTCAATCGCCTTCGGCTAAATCGGCACCTGCACAATGGGTGGGAACGTGGGCCGCATCGGCGTTCGATGGCGATCCGTGGCACACGGTACCGACGCTGGTGGATTCGACGCTGCGCGAGATTGTGCACACGTCGCTGGCCGGCAACGCCGTTCGCGTGCGACTGACGAATGAGTTTGGCACCGAGCCGCTGCGCGTGGATGCTGCGACCATCGGAGTGAGCGCGGGGATCAGCAGCGTGGACGCGGCGACGCTGCACGATCTTACGTTTGGCGGTTTGCCCGCGATCGTAATTCCGCCGGGTGCGGAGGTGGTGTCGGACCCTGTGTCGATGGCCATGCCGGCATTTACAAATCTGGCCATCAGCATTTATTTGCCGCTGCAGCAGGTGAGCGACGTTACGGTGCATTCGAGCGCACAGCAGGACAACTTCATCCAGACCGGCAACCATGTGCGGGATGCTTCGCTAGCGGCTCCGGTAGTGGTGGGGTCGTGGTACTTCCTGAAGGGAGTGGATGTTGAAGCGACGAGCGCGCACGCAGGGGCTGTAGTAGCTTTTGGGGACTCGATCACAGACGGCGCGCTGTCGACGCAAAACGCCAACCATCGCTGGCCGGACTACCTTGCGGTGCGGCTCAAGAATAATCCCGCGACCGCGCACCTTGCGGTGCTCGACGAGGGCATTGGAGGCAATTGCGTACTGATTCACTGCGTGGCGCAGAATGCGCTGGCACGGTTTGACCGGGATGTTCTATCGCAGGCGGGTGTGAAGTACGTGATCGTGCTGGAGAGCATCAATGACATTGGCAGGCTTCATGAGCCGAACCTGCCCGACTACAAGCTCACCGCGGAGGATCTGGAGCAGGGGCTTGCGCAACTGGCGGCGCGCGCGCAGAGCATGCACGGGATAAAGGTTTTTGGAGCGACGCTTACGGGGTACAAGGGAGCGGGCTACTTTCGGAGAAGGGCGAACAGATTCGCGAGGCGGTCAACCACTGGATTCTGACTTCGGGCGTATTTGACGGGGCGATCGACTTTGATAAAGCGACGGGCGATCCGGCAAATCCGTTGATGTTTGCGCCGCAGTATGACAGCGGCGACCACCTGCACCCGAAGGATGCGGGGTATGCGGCGATGGCGGATTCGATTGATCTGGGGTTGTTCAGGTAGAGGCTGCAAGAGTGAAGAAGTGAAAGAGTGAACAAGTGACATGCTATTCGCCAGGCTGTGCGCAAAAATAACAGAAGCAGATCCTTCGCGACACTTACCCCATCGTCCGCTGGAGCGGACGATGGGGCCCCAGGCGTGTGTCGCTCCGGATGACACCATCAGGAGTGACCAGGATGACGTCGCCTTTGCTCAGGATGACAGCATCAAGAGTGAACAGGATGACATCGCCTTTGCTCAGGTTGACAGTGTCAAGAACTGTGCCGACGGGTGCAGGAACAATGGATAATTTGCGGATTCTATAGCGACTCGGGATTGGCGGCGGCGGGCGGGTCGGCGGGGATGTGTTCGGCTTCTTCTTCGCTTTCGTGGGTGACCTTGCGCAGGCTGATGTGCTCGAACTGGGCCCAGATGAGGCCGACGGGGATGACGCCGACGAAGGTGGCGAGGAGCAGGGAAGCTGCGCACGCCGTGGAGGCCTCAGGCGATGCACCAATGAGGCCGGTGATGGCGGCAGCGACGACGCCAATCTGGGTGAACCAGCCGATGACGGGCAACTGGAAGATGCTGGCCCCGCCACTGGCGATCATGAGGAGAACGGATTTTTGCGGTGACATGGCGGCGAGTTGCGGGCTCCCGTGGAATGCCCGGCAAGTGATGAAGTAGGCGAAGGCAATGAGGAGCCACATGCCGAGGGAGATTGCGGTGGTGGCGGCGAACTCGCCGAAGGTGCGCATGGTGTCTAGGCCAGAGTGGAAGGTGCGGATCTTGTCGCCGATGGCGGTGCCGAGCTTTTTTGAGACGAGGCCGAAGGTGCGCTCGAAAAAGCTGGCGACTGCCTGACCCGAGATGCGTACGGCGACGAGGAAAAGGGCGCCGGCGAGGGTGAAGACCAGTCCTCCAAAGCGGGCGAAGATAATGCCGAGGAGCGGGGAGTGCTTCTCCATGGAAACGATCAGCCCGGAGTGGCTCGTGGCTCGCGCGATATCAGCTTCGGGGATCCAGAGCATGGCGATGGAGAAGATGAGCGCCATGGAGCCGGCGTCGAAGAGGCGTTCGACGATGTAGACAGCGAACTGAGAGCTGAGGGCGAGGCCGGTTTTTTTCGCGACGAGGTAGGGGCGGACGGGGTCGGCAACGCGGCCGATGAGGGCGATGGCGGTGAAGCCAATGACCTGCGTTCCGACGAGGGAGAGTGGCGAAACCTTCTGGTGGTGCTTGAGGAGGCCAGCCCAGCGGAAGGCGCGAAAGACGAAGGCCAAATAGATGCAGAGGAGACCGATGAGGATCATGCGCCAGTCGGCCTGGGCGATCTGTTGACGGAAGACGTGGAAGTCGAAGTGGAACTTCTGCCGGCCCCAGAGGAAGAGTGCAACGAAGGCAGCGAGCACGAGCAGACCCAGGATCCATTGCTTCTTTTTCAAGCGTTCTCCGTTTGAAGTACTGCATTTGATTTTATGGGAAGGGAATGACAGTGTGGGGGGATGTGGCGGTGCGGGGTAGGGTTTTGGTGGCGAGAATGAAAAAAGCAACTGCAGGTTCCTCGACTCCCGCTGGTCGCTCGGAATGACAGTGCGATTGGGCTGTAACGAAACGCCGGGTGCGGTGATTCGACGGCAGGCCACTAGCGGGTTGGAGAAGGATTGATGGAGGGCGGCGAGGACTGCCGTGCCTGGGCCTGGCGGGCGAGGACGCGGCGGTTGAACTCGTGGATGACGCGGGCAACGTAGGCGCGGGTTTCGTGGTAGGGCGGGATGCCGTGATATTTGTCGACTGCGGCTGGGCCGGCGTTGTAGGCGGCTAGTGCCTTGGCAAGGTTGTCATGGTACCGCACGAGGAGTTCGTTGAGGTAGGCGGAGCCGCCGCGCACGTTCTGGTCGGGACGAAAACTGTCGTCTACGCCCTGCTCAGCTGCGGTTTTGGGCATGAGTTGCATGAGACCGCGGGCGCCGGCGCGGCTGACGGCGCGGGCATTGCCATTGCTCTCAGCCTTGACGACGCTGGCGAGCAGGTCCGCGTCGAGGTTGTGCAGTTGACCGGCCTGGGCGAGCATTTCGTGGAGGTCGGCGGGGCTGAGGCGGGCTTCGGATTGGGGATTGATGGAGACTGACCCGGCTGAAGATGGCGGCGGATCGGGGACCGTTTCGATTTTCGCGATGTCGGAGGGAGCCCGATCGATGTAGCTGCTTTCGCCCGGTGCCATGTAGAGGCGGATGTGGGAGCCGACCTGTGCGTGATGATTGCAAACGATGTCGTAGCCGTTGGTGAGGCTGACGCGCTCCGCAGACTCGGCGGGACGCGATGCGGCCGCGAGCAGGAGCGCTGCGACGGCGGCGGCGATTTGGAGGCGGTTACGCAAAACTGAGTCCTGTCTCTTTTCCTGGATTCCGGGCTTCTATTACTCCGGGCTTTTTCCTGGCTTCTGCTCTGGCTGGTTCAGACTTTATCAGAGGTGTGGCGGGCTACAGCCATCTCCAAAGTCACGGCGACGCCATCTTCGTCATTGGGGGGAGTTTGCTTCCACCCGCGGGTCTTGGCGAGGGTGCGCAGATCCTGTGCGGCATTGGCCATCATGACGGCCTGGCCGGCCCATTCGAGCATATCGACGTCGTTCCAGTTGTCGCCGATGGCCATGGTCTCTTTGCGGTCGACGCCGAGGCGGGAGGCAAGGCGTTCGAGCGCCCACCCTTTGGAAACGCCTGGAGGCAACAGGTCGAGGATGGAGAGGTCGCGCGCGGGATATTCGGTGCGGACGGCTTCGCAGGAACCGCTCCATTCACTGGCCTTCAGAGCCTGCTCGGCCAGGCGCATTTTGCCGAGGCCGCCGGTGACCATGCCCTGAATGGGGTCGTTGCCATCGGGGAGGGCGTTCTCGAGTGGCTGAACGACTTTGATGGCGTCACGATTGGCTTCAACCCAGAGAGCGATCCTGTGATGCGCCTGTTCGAAGTCTTCCAGGACGAGTTCGCCGGGTCCGATGTGGTCGAAGGTGAAGACAAGTGTTCCGAAGGGCCTGAGAAGGCTGCAGAGTCCGCGCGCCACACGAGCTTCGAGGTGAGAGCGATCGATCGGGTCGCCACCGAGGGTCCTGGTCACTGCTCCATTGGACGTAATGAGGGGCATGTCCGCTCGCAGGCCGAGGCCTGCGAGGAGGGGGGCGGTGTAGGCGGTGCGGCGGCCGGTAGCAATTGCGACGGTAATTCCAGCTTGCTGCGCCGCACGGAGGGCTTTTGCGTTGCGGGGGCTGATGGACTGGCTGAAGGTGGGCAGCAGGGTGCCGTCCATGTCAATGGCCACCAGGCGCACGGGGGGATGCATGGGTCTAGTGTACCGGGAACGGATGTTCGAATTTGCAACGAATCGTTTCTTCTCCGGGAGCCGGATTATCTCCAGGAGATATTCCGGCAGTGCATCGAAAGGAAAAAGCCGGCGCTAAAGCCCGCTAATCCAACGGCCGTTATTCGTGGGGCTGATGCCCCACGCTCCCTCCGGAGCACAAAATCGTAAACGTAACGCCCTTGAGAGAAGCCGCACTTGAAGAACGGCTAAACCGTTCCAGTTCAAAATCCACGGGATATGCAACGGGCGGATACTGTGCTTCACCATGTGATGGTGGGCACGCCCTTTGATCGCGAAGAGGGGCAGAATTGCCTTTGATGGAGGCGGATATGCAGGCGGAAGTGCTGATTGCGTATGTTTCGCGGAGCGGGTCGACGGAAGATGTGGCCGAGGCGATGGGCGTGGCCATGGAAGAAGCCGGCATAGAGGTGGATGTGAAGCCGGTGGCGAATGTGGAGTCGATTCAGAGCGACACTTCGGTGGTGATCGGCACGGCTTTGTATGTCGGCCGTTTTCCGAAGGAGTTCCACAAGTTTGTGACGCGATTTCGGCGGGAGCTTGCGAGTGCGCGCCCATGGGTTTTTGTTCTGGGACCGACGGAGAACGAACCGAAGCATTTCGCAGCGGCGGAGGAGCAGGCGCGGAAGGAACTGGCGAAGTATCCGTGGCTCCATGCGGCGGATGTGCGGGTGCTTGGAGGCCGTTTCGATCCGCATCATTTGAAGCTGCCGTTTCCTTTCAGCCTGGCAATGAAGTTGCCGGGCAATCCCATGAAGAAAGTTCCGGCTCGGGATATTCGCGACTGGGATTTTATCCGGCGGTGGGCAGGCGGAATTGCGGAGTATGTGAAGAGAGGAACTCCATTGCAGCGGGGAGAATTTGCCGAATATAGCGCGTATAAAAATAGCTTGGCCGGTCACTGAGATTCGCTTCGCGGAGTTCATGCGCCGGGCTTGTGGGATTGGGTAGACTGGGTTCATGGAACGGATCTGTACGCATTGCCACGCGGTACTGGCTAAGGACACGAAGGCGGACTGGTGCCCGGCGTGCGGCGGCGCGCTGATGGAGCGGGAAGAGTTGCCATCGTCCGGAGCGAAGGCAGCGACGGCGGAAGTAGATCATCGCGGCATCGTGTTGCCGCGACGCCATGCGCTGGGGGGAATCATCACGCCGCAGTAAAGTCATCCATTTTACGGAGTCTGATTGATCGCGATTGAACGCATTACACTGGGGAGCGCCCTTGTCTTCAAGGACGTGCGGCTGCGTGCTTTGCAGGAGGCGCCGACGGCGTTCTCGAGCACGTACGCGAAGGAATCGGCGTTTCTAGATGATGAGTGGAAGAAGCGTGCGATGCGATGGAGCAGTGGAGCGTCCGCGGGATTTCTCGCGTTTGACGGGGATCGTGGATGCGGCATGGTATTCAGTTTTGCCGAGGAATTGGATCCGGGGCGCGCGCAGGTGGTTTCGATGTGGGTGGCGCCGGAGGTTCGTCGCGAAGGTGTGGGGCGGCGATTGATTGAGGCTGTGGTGGAGTGGGCGCAAGGGCGCGCCATGCGCGATGTGAAGCTGATGGTGACGAGCGTGAATCATGGCGCGATTGCGTTCTATGAGCGTCTGGGATTCAGGATGACGGGGAAGACCGAGGTGTATCCGAACGACGCGACGATCAAGCAGTATGAGATGGTGCGGGTGTTGGGTTGATTCGCGGAGAGCGGGCCGGAAGGCTGTGGGTTCGCGCCATTTGGACGTCCCGGCGAGGAGTAACTTCCGGATCGGCCACAAGAACGAAGCCGCAGGCGCCGCGGCCGCTGCGGTAGTGGCTGGCGAGTAATTTTGTGGCCGGGATAGGTTGAGTCACAGGAGGTATCTACTGTGACTCGTCTTCGCAAAATGATGCTCGAAGAGCTCGAGCGTCGCAACTATTCCGAGAGCACTACGCGGCGTTATTTACGTTACGTCGAGCGGTTCGCACAACACTTCGGCAAGTCGCCAGACAAGCTGTCTCCCGATCATCTTCGCACCTATCAGTCTTACCTGCTCAAGGTGAGGAAGTTGGATCCGGGAACAGTCGAGTGCCACGTGTCTGCGCTTCGGTTCTTATTCATACGCACACTCCATCGTCATGAGTTCCGGCAGTTCCTGCCCTATCCCAAGATTCGCCGGAAGCTACCCAAGATCCTGAGCCTGGAGGAAGTGACACGTCTGATCGATGCCAGCAGCGGCCTGTTCGAGCGCACGCTGCTGATGGTTCTGTATGGCACGGGCATGCGCCGCGCCGAGATCGCACGGCTGAAGATCGACGACATCGACAGCCAGCGCATGGTTATTCACGTGGTGAACGGCAAGGGAGGCAAGGATCGCGATTTGCCGCTGAGTCCGAAGTTGCTCGAGACCCTGCGGGCCTACTGGCGGTGGCTTAAGCCCGAGACATATCTGTTCCCCTCGCGAACGCTTCGCGACTCAGAGCAACCGATCACCGACAAGACCGTGTGGCGCATCTGCTCGGAAGCGGCCAGGAGAGCCGGCATCCGCAAGACAGTGGCGCCCCATTTGGTTCGCCACAGCTGGGCAACCCATCTGCTTGAAGCTGGCACCGATCTGCGCACCATCCAGCTTCTGCTGGGTCATGAGGATCTGGAAGTGACGGCGCGGTATCTGCATCTTTCTGCGCAACGCCTGCAGAAGGTTGCTAACCCGATCGAGGAACTGAAGCTCTCCAACGTCGACCAGAGCCGCCGGTCTTATCATCGTCCGCGTCGCTCATGACGCCGCCGGCCATCGAAGTGGCCGACATCGTCCGCGCAAAGGGCAGGCAGTATCTCGAACAGTTTAGCGTTAGCTATCAGCAGCTGAAGGCATATCGGGCTGTGGAGCGCTGCCGCACCGCTGCTCTTGGCGGTCATAAGGACGAGTGTGTCAACTGCGCGTACGAAGCACCACACTCTTATAATTCGTGCCGCTCACGATGCTGTCCCAAGTGCCAGGCGCAGGAACGGCGGCGATGGCTCCAGGCACAGCAGCGGGATCTACTCAACACCAACTACTTCCACGTCGTGTTCACCCTGCCGCACGAACTGAACCCGCTGGCCCTGACGTCTCCCAGGCCATTCCTCGATTTGCTTTTCGAGGCCAGTTCCCAGACCCTGCTCGAAGTCGCTCGAGATCCTAAATGGCTAGGCGCAGAGATTGGATTTCTTTCCATCCTGCACACCTGGAGTCAGACCCTGCTGGGCCATTACCACGTGCATTGCGTGGTCCCGGGCGGTGGACTGTCTCCGGATCATCAGCGATGGATTTCGACCAACCACCCACGGTTCCTGCTGCCCATTGCGATACTCCACGACGTCTTCCGCGACAAGTTCCTCGCTGGACTTCGTCATCTCTACCGCAAGAACCAGCTCGATTGCCGCGGAGCCGCCACGGATTTCTGTGATCCCTTGTGGTTTGAACAACTGATCGCGAGGCTGGGCAAGAAGGACTGGTACGTCTATGCCAAGCCGCCCTTCGGCGGTCCGGAACGAGTCCTCGCTTATCTCGGCCGTTACACCCACCGCATGGCCATATCCAACCACCGACTCGTCTCCTTCGACGGCGAAGAAGTCCGCTTCCGCTGGCGCGATCATCGACACGGCGGAATCCAGCGTGTCATGCCCCTCGGCGCCGTCGAGTTCCTGCGACGCTTCTTCCTGCATGTCCTGCCCAGGAGCTTCGTGCGCATCCGCCACTACGGCCTGCTGTCGAACCGTTTCCGAAAACAGCTGCTGCCCCTGGCGCGCAAACTGCTCGCTGCGCAAGGCCGCGAACCGTTGCCTCTGCCGCCGCCCCCCGACTGCGATCTCTGGCACTGTCCCCGTTGCGGCGCACCCATGCGCGTCGCTGAACGCTTCACCGCCGCACAACTCTATTTTGCAGGTTTCCATCCTTCATGACCGCCGCTGCCAACCCGCTCTCCAGGCTTGCTCCATGCATGCGTTTGCAGTCGTGTGTTCACTTGCTCCATCAACCCTTCGAAGCCGCCCTAACCGGCTCGCCGAAACCCCCGATCGAAACCAGTTCAGGCAACTACTCAACAGTTCCGATCACCCGCGGCGACAATGACGGACTGAAAGACTATTTGCTGAACCAGGAAATGGCATTCAATATCCATAATCCCAGCCTCGATCACCGCGCCCGCTAAGTACACCTGCGGCTTCCTTCTCGTGTCCAAATCGAAAGCGCCTCGCGGAGTATATCCTGCCTCACAATCAACACTTCTCCGCGACGCGCTTCCGATCTTGGATAG
>CAVYPN010000004.1:0-36297 GCA_963770365.1 uncultured Acidobacteriaceae bacterium
CCACGCCGATCGCGATGGGCGAACTCTTCAAGAGCCCGCATGAATGGCAGCCGCTGATCACAGAGCAGTTGATCGACTATATTCGTGTGCATCTGTCGCAGGCGGGAGGATTCAGTCCGGCCCGCAAGATCGCGATTCTTGCAGAGCAGTTTGGAGTGAAGACGGCGTGGCATGGTCCCGGCGATGTCTCGCCTGTGGGGCACATGGCAAACGTCACTCTGGACGTGGTGAGTTACAACTTCGGGATTCAGGAGTATTCTCCATTCAACGAAAGGACAAAGGCGATCTTTCAGGGTTGCCCCGAGATGCGGGATGGTTATCTCTGGGTGAGCGAAAAGCCCGGATGGGGTATCGAAATCGACGAGAAAGAAGCAGCCAAAGCGCCGTTCACAATCCGTCCGCTGAATGGCGGCTGGGGTGAGATTCGCCTTCGCGATGGAACTGTGATCAAGCAATAGCGGTCGGGTTCAACTGAAGAGAGCATCATCCCAAGATTGCGCTTCGTCCCACATCGGCGTGGGTTCAAAGTAGCCCGTACCCGGCTTCAGGTGCCGTTTCAATTCGTCGTCGTTCAGCGCGATTCCCAAGCCAGGAGTTTCGGGGACCTTGATGAATCCTTTGTTGACGATCGGTTTTTCAATCCCTGTGACCAGGTCCTGCCAGAAGGGCACGTCGAGCGAGTGATTTTCTAGCGCGAGGAAGTTGCGTGTAGCGGCTGCGCAGTGGACATTGGCCATGCAACTGACAGGCGTTCCGGCAAAGTGCATCGCCATGGGAACGCCGTAGCGGAAGGCCATGTCGCCGATTCGATGCGTCTGCAGGATGCCGCCTGAAGTCGCCAGGTCTGGGTGGATCTTGTCGACAGCATGCTCCCTGCACAGCGTCTCGAAATCTTCAACTTTGTAAATGTCCTCGCCAGTGAGAGTAGGAGTTGGACTTTCCTGCGTGATCTCTTTTAGTAAATCTGTGTAGTACCAGGGAATCACGTCCTCCATCCATTCGAGATTGAATTTTTCGTAAGCTTTGCCGAGCCGTATGACGGATTTAATGCCAATGTGACCGAGGTGATCCATAGAGAGAGGCATGTCGTAGCCGATGTTGTCGCGCACAGCGGCCACGTATTCGCAAAGCCGGTCGATGCCTTTGTCAGTCACTTCAGTCGCAACAAAGGGATGCGGCTGATTGCGCAACTCCCATTTGTCCATTCCCGCGGGCTGCATTACCGCGCCAGGTATGCCTTCAAGCACGTTGATCCCCAGGTCCATCTTCATCCAGGTCAGACCCATTTCCTTGCGCTCTTTGGCGCGGCGTCCATATTCCTTGGGGTCCGTCGACTCGGTTGTATCTGCATAAATGCGGATTTCGTCGCGCCATTTTCCGCCGAGCATCTGGTAGACCGGGATGTTGTAGACCTTGCCGGCGATATCCCAAAGCGCCATCTCCACCGCGCATACTCCGCCCGCCTGGCGGGCGCCGCCGCCGAACTGCGCGATTTTCTGGAACAGAAAGTCAATGCGCAGCGGATTCTCACCGAGAAGTCGGCTCTTGAGCACCATCGCATACTGCGGGCCTGCGATATCGCGCACTTCGCCAAGGCCATAGACACCCTGGTTAGTGTCGATGCGAATCAGCACGCACGGGCTCGGTCCGGGCTTCACGATCACTGCATAGCGCATGTCGGTGATCTTCAGGCTCGACGGGCTCGAAGCGAGGTTGACATTCTTGATTTCCGGCTCGGCTTCCGCGATCGTGCCAACAGCACCGCCAGCAAGCAACGCAAGTGAAGACTTGAGAATGCTACGGCGATTCAAGTGAAGACTCTTTGGGTTGGACATTTCGCCGGAAATCCCCAGGGATGAAATTCGGAAGTCTCATCTTACTCCAATGGCCGCAACCTCCGCCCTGCGTTCGATCTGCTTGTCTTTACGCTGGGAATAGGTTTGTGGAAGAATGCATAGCCGTGGCCGTTCTTTGTTCCTTGAGGGGTGGCTCTTTACCGATCCGTACTTTTCGCCTGGCTCGTTGCGGCGATCGGAAAGATCACATTCGCGAGGGCCCTAATCATGAGATCCAGTTTTTCACGCCGAAATCTCATCACTGGTATAGCCGCGACAGCTATCGCCCCAGCCTTCTCATCGGCGAGTGGTAACCCTCAGGACGACAAGAAGCCGTGGTGGCTTGGTGACGGGTTGCCCCAGGAGAATGCCTCAACGCCGAAGATCGCCTGCGCGATCGACCTGCGCGACGGCGTCACGGACGAGGCCATTCGCAGCGTTGTTGAACTCGGCGTCTATCACGTACTTTCGGGCGGACCGTCGATCCCCTGGACAGTCGGTCAGCTTCAACCGATCATGGACAAGCTGAAGGCTGCCGGTGTGAAGCTCGGCAATCTCATGATCGGCGGATTTCCTAACACTATTTTCGGCCGCCCCGGTCGCGACGAAGAGATTGACAAGGTGCGGCAATCGATTCAAGCAGCTGGCCAGGTTGGCCTTCCGGTGATGGAATACAACTTCTATGCGCACCGTGCCATGGAGGGCTACTACGAAGAGGTCGGCCGGGGCGGCGCCGGATTGACAGGCGCTGATTACGACCGTATGAAGGACCTTCCCCCGCTTCCTGAAGAGGGAGCGCACACTCTCGAAGAGATGTGGGCCAACATTACCTACTTCCTAAAGGCGGTAATTCCCGTCGCAGAGAATGCGAATGTGCGGCTGGCCCTTCATCCCAACGATCCACCCTTTCCGCTCAGTCGTGGTTCTCGGCAGATCATGGCGACGTTAGCCGGTTGGAAGCATCTGATCGAGATTGTGAAAAGCCCTTCGAATGGAATTACATTTGATTGCGGCGTGACCCGGGAGATGGGAGAAGACCCTGTCGCAGTCTGCCACTACTTCGGTAGCCGTGACCGCATCAACCATGTGCATTACCGCAATCCGCACGTATTGAAGCCCTACTTGAAATATGACGAGGGGTTTATTGATGAAGGCGACGTGAATATGTTTGCGGTGATGCAACAACTGCTCAAGGTCCAGTACTCGCGGGAGCTTTATCCTGAACATCCGCGGGCGCTCGACTACGACCGTGCACGTGGTCCGATCCGAGGATATCCGGGAGGTGGCGGCTATGCAGGCGACGTCTATGACATCGCGTACGCGAAAGCCATGCTA
The DNA here is from genome assembly GCA_963770365.1 of uncultured Acidobacteriaceae bacterium. Lineage (GTDB taxonomy): Bacteria > Acidobacteriota > Terriglobia > Terriglobales > Acidobacteriaceae > Telmatobacter. Next base: position 3,171 of record CAVYPN010000004.1, read on the forward strand.
CAAGCAGCGTTGGTGGCAGAACGGGCTCGATGATTGCGGATTCCACTTGAGGCATCACCGCCGGGCAAATTCGGGCTGCAGATTCAGAACTCATCATTCCTTGCGTTGCTTCGCCTTGGCCAGCAGTGCGGCAAATTCACTGCGTGGCATCTTTAGTTTCTCGGGGTGGGCATCAATCCATGCTGCAAAGGCGTCATATTTCTTAGGCGTCCATCCTCCTTCGAATTCGGCGCCGTTCTTCCCTTGTTGATTAAGCTCGAAGTTATAGGAATCGGTCAACGCAGTGAATTCTGCTGAGTTGATTGCATCTTCGGCCAGGATTGCGGGAATGAAGAGAACTCCTTCTGGTTTGGCCAGAACGAGGTCGCCAGGCAACACAATCGCCCTTCCGATACGGATTGGAGCATTGATCGCGGTCAGTTCCATGTCCGCCCAGGCCGACGGATCGTAGCCTCGGTAAAATCCGTTGAAGTCGGGGATCTCCCGGTTTTCCTCCTGATCGCGAATTCCCCCGTCGAATACGAAACCGGTGTGCGTATGCGCAGCTACCGCGTTGCCCAAATTCGATCCGATCAGCGTGCCTTCGATAATCTTTCCAAATCCGTCTGCAACATAAACATCGCCTATTTGGAGTTCATTGATGGGCCAGCTGTTGTTGCCGCTGACCCGTCCCTCAGCTTTTCCCTCGGCAACAATGGCTCTCGCCATATCTGGACGAGTTGGCATGTACTGCGCCGTCAGCGCGCGTCCGGCAAAGGGCTTCTCGATGTGAAGGGCCTGCCAGCCCGCCTCGAATTGATTTCGGTATCCGTGTTCGAGCAGATACTCCCAAAGATCTTCAATGGTCATATCCAGTGCTCGTCTCAAAAGCGAGTCGGGCAGCTTTGGCCGCCCATCGGGGAAGCGGTCGCCTTTCCACTCCGACGTGTAAAAGAGAATTTGATCGTGTGTCATTTTCACCTGGCTAAACGCAGGCGATGCCCCAAGCAGGACGCAAAGAGCCAAGATCTTTCCAATTGCCTTTTTCACGCGGTTATCCCTCTCAGATTCATCCTTCTCGCGCATGCGCGCTCCATCCCCAGGACGCACGAGCCGATCGCAAATACCGCAAAAACTGAAATCTCTTTGCATTTCGGGACGGACACATCAGGTCCTCGCCGGGTGTACGAAGGGAGTGCTCTCCCAGAGCATAGCAATTGTAGAGCCGCATACGGATTCCGGAGGAGGTAATCCAGGAGCCGCAGTCGCCAGTCTCCTATTCAACTGTGGAGTGCACCTTAAACCTGTACCACTCTCTTCAGAACTGGTACTAAAAGGCTGTCACTCCAGAATCGCAATCTGGACGAAAGAGATCCACAAGTATGCGCAGGTTGGGTTGGATAAGAAGATCGGAGATGTAGCCGGGCGTTAGGATACGTCGGGAACTGGTGGGCATCCAGCGAACTCGGTGAGATAGGTGTTCCCTTTGTAGCCGAGGTACTTGATCCCGATTTTGCTGGTGAAGAATCCGTCTGCGGTGAAGTTCCGCAGGAAGGAAAAGAATTCGACTGGCTGACTGAGACTCTCGTCCTGTTCCGCACTTCTGCGATAGGCGATGAGATCGAGGATTTCGTTTTGTTGCTGGGGCGTGCAGCCCAAGTAGGCCTTGCTAAAGCGGGTCGCGCATGTGGAGTCGAGCCACTTCAAGCCACCTTCTAATTTGGCCTTGTAATCCTCGTTCTCGCTGGTGAGCAGGTCGATGAATTCCGGTGCGCCGGCTTCGATTGCGCCGCCGGAGTCCGCGTCAGAAGGAAAGATGGTCTCGCAAAGTGACTGCAGTGTTTTATATTGTTGTGCGTCGAAGAACTTTGGAGTGTAGCCTCCCGTCTTGGCATCCGTCTTCTCCGACTCAATCATGCTGTGGGCGTATTCGGCCGCTTCGAGCGGGATGACACGTAGTACGGAGCCTGCTACGGCTCCAATGGTAAGAGACTTCAAGATTGTGCGACGAGACAGCGTATCCGCAGCCATTGGCTATAGCTCTCCTTTCTTGGCTTGGTCGAGCAAGTACTCCGATGTCTTCCACGACAGCGCCATGATGGTCAACGTGGGGTTCTTATCCGGATTTGTCACGAACGGAGCGGCGTCGGCGACAAAGAGATTCTTGACGTCGTGAGCCTGGCAGTTTCTGTTCAACGCCGAGGTTTTTGGATCGCTCCCCATGCGCACGGTGCCGAGTTCGTGGATGATTGCGCCGCCCTCCGAGATGCGTCCCGAGGGCAACTGTTCGAGAGCATTGCTCGCACCGGCGCTGCTCTTCTGGGGATGTCTCCGAGTGCCGGCGATGACGGTTCCGCCAGCAGCCTCGATGATGGAGCGGAAAGTCTGCTGCATATCCGCTGCCATCCTGGTTTCGTTGTCGCCCCATTGCCAGTGAAAGCGCAATACGGGAATGCCCCACTTGTCTTTCACCTCGGGGTCGAGTTCGCAGAAGCAATTTTCATTGGGGATCATTTCGCCACGCCCGCTGAATCCGATGAATGTGCCGTAGGAACTGCGACACTTCTGCTTCAGGCTGACGCCGAAGCCTTCGTGCTCTTCGCAAACATAGTCGAAGCCGCCGACACCGGGCATGTCGCGGCCGCCCCCAAACTCGATGTGGTATCCGCGCAGGAATTCGTTCTTCTTTCCGAATCGCCACCAGGGCATGTACATGTGCATGCCGCCCACCCCGTCGTGGTTGTGCACCGGCATTTTTTCAAGTTGCGGGAAGTATCCGGTCAGATCGCTCCCGACGGAATCGGTCAGATAGCGGCCAATGACTCCTGAGGAATTCGCAAGCCCGGCGGGGAAGCTCTGCGAGCGCGAATTCAGCAGCAGACGCGCAGACTCGCAGGCACTTGCTGCGACAACGACGGATTTGGCGTAAACGCGCTGTTCGCTCTTCGTGGATTTGTCGATGTAGCTGACCGCTTCGAGCTTGCCGTTGGCACCGATCACAATTTCCCGGGCCATTGCATTGGCAATCATCGCCAGGCGGCCGGTTGCCGCCGCGGGAGGGATCATGACCTGGCTGGAACTGAAGTTTGAAGCGGTTCTGCAGCCCCGGCCGCACTGTGCGCAGTAGTGACAGGGATCGCGATCATTGAGCGGCTTGGTAAGAATGGCAAGACGCGATGGAATGCACGCAATATTGAGCCTGTCGCAGGCTTTCTTTATAAGGATTTCGGTGCATCTTGGCTTGGGTGGTGGCATGAAGACACCGTCAGGAGCGTTGGGGATGTTCTCCTTCGACCCGAAAACGCCGATGTAGGATTCGACCTTGTCGTAGTAGGGCGCGAGTTCCTCGTAGGTGATAGGCCAGTCGTCACCCATTCCGTCAGTGGAATAGGTATGGAAATCAGCTGGGCCAAACCGGAGTGCGATACGCCCCCAATGGTTTGTTCGGCCTCCCTCGATGCGTGATCGGAACCAGCGAAACGATGAGCCGGGTGCGGTCGTGTATGGCTCGCCATCGATTTCCCAAAATCCATTGGGCGCCATGAATTCGTTGCCTATACCACTCTGTTTGCCGCCAATCCCGACGCCGCGATGAGGAAGCTGGTACGGCCACACATGCTCTTTGAAATCCTTATCCGGATTCAGCCGCGGTCCGGCCTCGAGCATCACGACACTTAGTCCGCCTTCAGTGAGTACCTTTGCGGCGGTTCCGCCGCCCGCGCCTGATCCGATGATGCAGACGTCGTACGTGTTCCTGCGCGGATTCAATTGCAGCATCGATTCTCTCCGGTGATGAAGTGTGCGAGCGAAAGGGATTCGTCGTCCGGTTGGCCTATGATTCGTGCCAATCTCCAGTTAGTTTCCTTCAAAACTCAAAAGGGACTCCCAATCTCCTCTGAGCAATGGACAAATATATCTTCCAGCAGTTCCCGCGCGCGACCTCTTTCTTGCTCCGTCGAATTCGGAAGAAGGAGTCCCGTTCCATTCTCGAATCTGAAATGACCGACTCCGAGGTGCCGTGAAGTCGCCCCATCCCTGGTCAACAGAGAAGCCAGATGGTGCGAAAATATGCGCATCCGGAATCGCTCTCGCCGGTCTTGCACGTGAGTTCTCAATCACTTACAGCTCGTTCGTGGCTGGTGTAGCTTACATTCTGCCCGGTCGTTCTATGCATTTGCCGGGAGCGTAAGCATATTCCGCTCAGCACCGCACTGAAGCTGCCAAAAGTCGGACATAATCGTAAGGGTCGCAGCCTGGACGGCCTTCATTGACTGACTGACACATCGTTGGTGAGAGTGATTCGCGGCGTATTTTTGGAAGGCAAGCCTCCGTGAACCTATCCCATCATTGCACCACTTTCTCGACAGTCAGGATAACTTCAGTGCCGGGTGCGAGTTGAACAGAGCGATCGGTATTACTGATTCGCGCGCTGCAACCAGGTCCTCCTGCCGACTCCAGCTTCACCTTGGGCATGCGGACTACGATCCCCGGATGAACGGTATGTGGCGGCCCTCCAGGACTCAGATCGTCATCGCGACCGGTCGATCCCGAAATGGGGTCCGAGATCGACCGAGCTCCTCCAGCGACTTGTGTCGGCAAGGCGTCGTGCAGCATGCTCGACTGATTGCGAAGGGCTACCAAACCGATCAACCGCAGCGGGAGTTGCTGTTTCTGGTGGCCCTCGCAATCGGCGTGATCGAAGACCAGCCCGAGTTCAGAGGAATTGGGATTCTTTGACGAAGCCGCAGCCGTTACGTGCCCATATAGAATCGAGTCCTGCGTCAACACGCAACCTGGATAGGTAAGCCCATACAACACCTTCACAAATACTTCCTTGCCGGGTTTCAGACGCGAGGAGTCCATCATCTCCGTGACGCGAGCCTCAATCGTGGATGCAACGGGCCAATCTCTGTTCTCGAATTGTTGACACGTGGGGGCGCCGGTTTCATTAGCCGGCGCTGTGGATGCGGTCATGGTTCCCTTAGCGAGCGCTGGCGAAGCCTCAGTCGTCGTGGGTTCGAATTTCACCAATCCATCGCGATAATCCAGGTGCAAGGTGAGCGAATGAAGCATATCGAAGCCAAGCATCCCGGCAACGTCAAACCCTGCATTGTGATCGATCGCCGAGATCCCACTGGAGCACATGGCTTTGCCTATTCAATGAGAGCTTCGCAAACTGAAAGTCGAAGTTGTCTCGATACACCTGTGCCGTTGGGCCGGAAGCGGTCTGCAGGGCATTGGTGAAATTGGCCTTGGTGCTGGAAATGGCATGGCCGGTCCAACCGGTTTCAACGAAATTCTCCTCGCCACAAGCGATTCTTTTGTGCTGCCTCTGGAAGATGCCAACCTGTAGGCGAGAACCCTGAGGCCTCCGTTCTCCTTCGGGGTAGACTGCGTCAGGCACACTTGCTGGGATCGGCGAAAGATCGATGCCAATTACGCTTCCATCAGGTTGTTCAGACTCCCACACTCCGATCGGCAAGTGCTGTTCACCCTGTGTGTTGGTGCTTGCCTGCTGCGATAGGAGAATTCCTCCACACGCCAGCAATGCACTAAGAGAAATCCACAAGTGTCCTTTGCGGAGTTCCATTCTGAACCATTCTGAGAGCAACGACACGCAGAAGTATAGACCGTCCGGCAAATTGTGATGCCTCACGGGCTTTGTCGGCGTTCTGGGTGAGTGATCGCCAAACGTGAAGTAACCCCAAAGTGGGTTGGGGAAGGGTTGACCACCACCCAACCGGAATGCTCGAAGGTACGTTATTTCGGATCACAAGGTGGCTCGCAAAGCATGTATATCGCGCATCGGAGGCTGTCCGAAAAATCGCTTGTACTCCCGATTGAACTGACTTGGACTCTCGTATCCAACCTCGAAGGCAGCGCTCGCAGCATCTAGCTCCTCTGTAAGCATTTTCTGTCGCGCCGCGTGGAGCCGAAGCTGCTTTTGAAACTGAAGAGGGCTCATAGCTGTGAGACCACGGAAGTGGTGATTTAGAGTTGATCTGCTCATACCTGTCATCAATGCGAGCTCGTCCACATTCAGCGTCTTCTTGAAGTTGTCGCGCAGCCACGTAACGGCCTTCGCTGTCCGATAGCTTTGGTCAGCAAGCGTTGCGACTGAACGCAGACGATCTCCCTGTGGCCCCTGCAGAAGGCGATAGATGATTTCTCGCTGGAGCAGTTTGCCAAAGAACGGAACATCTTGTGGGGTATGGAGAAGCTGCACCATCCGTAAACATGGCGCGAGCAGTTCTATCGTTGCTTCGCCAAGAACCATCCCGCGGGTTCCAACCGGCGGTGGAAGAATGTGCACTTCTTCGGAATGAAGAACGTCGCGGACCATCCCCATATCAAGTTTGAGGAAGAAGGCCAGGTATGGCTTCTCCACACTGGCAGCGCACACCCGGCTGATGATCGGAAGTTCAATGGATGTGAGGAGGAAGGTTGACTCGCCGAAGACGTAACTTTGCTTGCCCAGGTCGACACGCTTCTTCCCCTGCGAAATGAGAAGCAGACTGGGCACATAGGTGCAGGGATTCGGTGGGGTCGGAGCAGTGTTTTGGTACAGCGTTAGTCCAGAAACTGCGGTTGACAGTTCTGATGCGCGAGCCATCACTTTGCTAATTGCATCAGCCAGTTCGCGAAGTATTTGCGCGACCTGAGGATCGTCTCTCTTTCCTGATTTACTGGCCTTCATCCCTTATCCTCGACATTTTCAAGATAAGACATAAGCGGCGCCATGGCGCAGCATTTCACTTACCTCGGCGAAATAGGCAATAATCCCGGTCGATCAGGCTACCGCAGGACGAGGCTCCCGGCCTAGTGTTGAACTCGAGGGGTTTGGAAATGAACACACGCAAACTTGGAACTCTGGAAGTATCGGAACTCGGATTTGGCTGTATGAACCTAGCGACGAATTACGGCCCTGCCGCCCCAATCGACGATGCCATCAGGGTCATACGCGAGGCCCACAGCAACGGTGTTACATTCTTCGACACGGCCGAAGTGTACGGCCCGTATACGAGCGAGACCATCGTCGGCGGTGCGGTTGAACCGTTCCGTAATGAGGTGAAGATCGCGACGAAGTTCGGCTTCGATCTGACCGAGAAGGGCGGCCTGAACAGCCGACCCGATCACATCAAGTGGATGGTGGACAGATGCCTGAAGCGCCTCCGGACGGACCACATTGACCTCTTCTATCAACATCGTGTTGATCCGAGTGTGCCAATTGAGGACGTTGCGGGGGCGGTGAAAGAACTTATCGATGAAGGCAAGGTGTTGCATTTCGGCCTCTCGGAAGCGAGCCCCAGCACCATCCGCAAGGCACACTCAGTCCAGCCCGTCGCTGCACTTCAGACAGAGTATTCGCTTATGAACCGCGACCCGGAAGAGAACGGCTTGCTCGCTACCTGTGAGGAGTTGGGAATCGGATTCGTGCCGTGGGGACCTATGGGCATGGGCTATCTGACGCAGAGATTTGATCCAAAGACCAGTTTTGATCCGAAATCGGATCTGCGCTCTGGATTCGATCGCTTCCAGCCAGAAAGCATTGCTGCGAATAAGCCATTCGTCGATCGCGTTACCGAGTTGGCGAAAGCGAAAGGCGCAACGACGGCGCAGCTATCGCTCGCATGGTTGCTGGCCAAGAAGCCGTTCATCGTTCCGATCCCGGGAACAGGCAAAGTCAAGCATCTTGAGGAGAACATCGCAGCGGCCAACCTAGTACTATCCGCAGAAGAGCTGAAAGAGATCGACCGCGCTCTGTCCGAGTTCAATGTTCATGGCGGTCGCATGAACGAACAACAGATGAAGGTGGTTGAGTCCTAGACCGGATCGAGACGAATGTCGATCTGGAAGCGCGATTGTCTCTGATATCGCCACTCATGTAAAACAGAAATCGGAGTAGATGCCACTATGACCGCAGAATCCAACAAGATCGTTATGAGCCGTTTCTTGGAATTCATCAACACTGCGAGCGAGAGCCTGGCGCAGGAACTCATTTCGCCGGACGCTATATTTCATGTTCCAGGGAGCCCCCAACCCATGCGCGGTCCGGCTGGATATCTCGCGATTATTGGGATGATGCGTGGTGGGTTCCCCGATATCCAATGGACTGTGGAGGAAATGGTGGCCGAGGGCGACAAGGTGGCTGCGAGGTTCACGATGCGAGGCACTCACCAGGGCACGTTTTTTGGCGTCCCGCCGACGGGCAAGAAAATCGCGGTACAGGCCATGAATATCTACCGTCTGTCGGGCGGGCAATTCGTTGAAGAACATGGCCAGCCCGATATGCTTGGGCTGTTGCAGCAAATCGGCGCGGTGCCAGCAGCTTAGAGAACTGCGTGCCCAGTCAATTGATGTAAACATCGCCGAGTCACTCACCGAGCGAGATTTAAGTTCCGAGTGGTTGACCGTCTACTCGTAAATTACTACTTGAGCAACAGCTGAGCAGGCTGAGCAGGACATCGGCGCCGGCGGTGCGTTGCCACGGAAGAAGCCAACATCAGTTCTTTGCCTTGCTCCGGCCGATTCCGGTGCCGGCTCTGACAACGCGTAATTTTTGAATTATCAGCTGCCAGCTTATGTAGTTGCTCTTCGCTCCCGATGCCCAACGAATCTCCATTGTTTGCACATTCTCAAGACAGGATTCTAGCTGCTATCGACGAAGAAATTACACGCCTCGAGAAGGTGCGCGCTCTGCTCTCAACTTCTATCGCGGCCGCCAAGGACAATGCCGCATCGCCAGTCCGCAAACGCCGCAAGCTCGGTGGGGCTGCCCGGAAGGGAATTGCCGAGGCACAGCGGAAACGGTGGACCAAACAAAAGGGAAGCGCTACCGGGAAGTAAGTAAGGTTTGTGCTCCGCGGAGCGCTTCACAGGCAGGCGATCTCATCAGCTCATCATTCAGAGTGCGAAACAAAATCATCAGACTCGGGCTGGTGAGGAAATGAGCGATCTCATTCCTGACTTCTAAGAAGCGCAAGTTTCTCGATATGCCCATTGGGTAACCCGCCTCAACTCGATGGGATCCAAATTGCCCGCTGCAAGCGAAAGCAATGTTCACGGAACACTAGCCGACATATCAGGACAAATCCGCTCCGTCCTTGAATCCGCTGGCTTTCAACCTTAAGAAATGTGACGAACTGCGCGCCTTCGATACTCATGTTTTTGGTTCGACTACTTATAATCGCCACACCGCAGTCTCAAGACTCCCAGGAAAGGACCGGGCGTTCCGCGAAATTTCTTCCCTAACCGAGCCGGAGTTCCGTTGTCCAATGGCTTAGAGATCCGCTCGCTCATCGAGCACTCGCTTCTCTGCCCCACGCTACACCGGTGATCACAAGCAGAATTGGAGGCCCACATTGCAGGAGTTGCGGTTTGCAATTCGCATGCTGCTCAAGCAGCCTGGCTTTAGTCTCATCGCAGCGCTTACTCTGGCGCTGGGAATTGGCGCAACTTCTGCAATCTTCAGCTTGATTCAGGGCGTGCTGCTCACGCCACCTCCCTATCAAAACCCCGGCCAGCTCATGCTCGTTCCAACTGTGCGCACCGATGGAAAAGACATGGAGCGACCGCGCGGCTGGCCAGCCGAACAGTGGATGAATTGGGGCAACGAAGCGAAATCGCTACAGGGAATCGCCGGCTACGATTGGACCTTCAATTTCCTGATTCACAATGACGGCAGCCACTCCATGCAGGGGATGGTGGTCACCAGAGACTATATGCACGTTATGGGTCTCCGCCCGTCGGCAGGACGCGGCTTCGCCGAAGTCGACTTCCAGCAGGGGCCGACAAAAGCAATCATGCTCGGCCATGAGTTCTGGCAGCGCGAGTTTGGCGGAGATCCCCAGATCATCGGCAAGACCGTGCGCATCAGCCGCTGGCAGGTTGCCCCCACAGTGATCGGCGTGATGCAGCCGGATGTGCGCTTCCTCCCATCGCCCGGCGCATCGAAAGAGCCGAACTACGATGTCAACGCCAAAGTCGACTTTTGGATCCCCGCGGAGCCAGATCCCAAGAATCTGAAGGAACCCGATTGGAACGTAGTTGCCCGTCTCCGCGATGGTGCAACTCAACAGCAGGCGCAGCAGGAACTGGCCGTACTCGCAGCCAGAGAAGCGCACACCGAGAAGAAGTATGAGGGCTTCGCGCCGCACCTCGAGTCCCTCACCGACGAAATGAACCGCGACGGCAAGCGCATTCTCCTGCCTCTGCTGGGTGCAGCGGCCCTGGTACTCCTCATTGCATGCGGAAACGCCGCCGCTCTCCTCCTCGTGCGAGGACTGCAAAGGCAACAGGAATATGCCGTCCGCAGCGCAATGGGAATGGGTCGTATAGCCCTGCTCAGGCAGGTCCTGCTCGAGAGCTTGTTGCTTGCTGCTGTCGGCGGTGTGCTTGGAGTCGCACTCGCCATCGGCGCCGTGAAGCTCTTTACCGTGATCGCGGGACACGCCGTCCCGCGCCTCGACGGAGTAACGACAGGCTGGACAGTTCTAGGCTGGGCCCTAGGAACTGCATTGCTCTCCGCCTTCTTCGCAGGAGCCTTCCCAGCGCTCCGAGCCCTTCGGATGGATCCGATGGAGGTGCTCAAGAACGCTGGCCCAAAAGGAACCGCAGCCGTCGGCGAGCGTCGCCTGCTCCAGGGAGTCACCATGTTGCAGACCGCGCTCACACTGGCTCTCCTGGTCGGCGCCGGACTTCTGATCCGTACCATGGCCAAAATCGCGTCGGTGCCGTCCGGCTACAACATGGGGAAAATCCTGACCATGAGCGTCACTGACGTGCAAAGCCGGGATACGTGGGGCAGCTTTCATCGCCAGGCGCTCGAACGTGTTGCCGCACTCCCCGGCGTTCAGAACGCGGCCTTTGCCTGGGGAGTACCCCTCACCGGTAACAATTGGCCGGCGATCATGGACATTGAAGGGCAGCCTCCGCCACTCAAGGAGAGTGACAAGCCAGGATTGCCCATGCGCGCTGTCACCCCTGATTACTTCAACCTGATGGGCATGGCCCTGATCGATGGCCGTCAATTCCGATCGACGGACGATGACAAAGCAGCAAAGGTAGCCATCGTGAACGAAGCGTTCGCTCAGCGCTTCTTCCCGAAAAGCAATGCAGTCGGGCGAAAAATCTGGTTCGGCGACCGCGACAAACCCGGAATCGAAATCGTCGGCGAAATCGCGAACGGACGCACCGACGACCTGACCCAGAAAGCATCTCCGGAGGTTTACCTTCCGCTCTGGCAGGCACAAGCGTTCTCAAAACACCTCGTCGTCCGAACCGCCGCCGATCCGCGCGCCGTCATCGTAGACGTGGAACGCGCCTTGCGCTCGGTCGATCCAACGGCTGCTATTGAGAATGTGAAGACGCTCGAACAGATTCGCGACGACTCATTGGCATCGCGAACCTTCGCCATGAATCTCCTCGCAGGCTTCTCCGCCGTCGCAAGCGTCCTGACTCTCGTGGGAATCTACGGAGTGCTCTCTTTGTCGGTGGCATCGCGACGCCGCGAGTTGGCAATCCGCAGTGCTGTCGGCGCGCAACAGAAAGACATTAGCAGACTGATCTTCGGCGAGGGCTTTCGCTTAATCGCAGGAGGCGTTCTCGTCGGCGTAGTGCTGGCACTCGTTCTATCTCGGGTGCTGAGATCCTTCCTGTTTGAGGTTCAACCTGGTGATCCATTGACGCTCGTGTCTGTAGGGGCGCTGTTCCTCGTAGTGGGGCTCTTGGCGTGCTGGGTACCAGTGCGCCGCGCGCGCAATGTCGATCCGCTGGAGGCCCTTCGCTACGAGTAGATTCCGACCTGGGACAATCGCTACGATCTTCAAGATCACCAAATAAATCCAGAATCCGACAGGCGGTCCCGCAGAATGGTCACGATACGATGTTGCGGGACCAGCCAAAGATCGTGATAGGGATCTGGGCGCTCCAATCCGTTCCGTACGCTCCGCGGTTAGGTCCTGAATTCGATTCAGCACTCATTGAATTCGAACTTCGCACGCAAGGTCGTCAGGGTGCAGTCGACCTTGTCAACGGGCCAAGTCACGTGGCTCCGTATGCTCAGACAACAAAACCTGACGACAAGCCGACTTGCCGGGACTGATGAAAAAATCGATGGGTATGGAGGTAGGCAGTGGCGAACGCTCATCCAGTAACATGCCAGATTCGATACACGCTCGACTTAAACAAGCTCAGTGCGTTTGAGACCTATGCGCGCACTTGGACTGTGCTCGTTGAACGCTATGGCGGTATTCATCATGGATATTTCATTCCGCGGGTAACTCCAGACGGAGCAAGGATGAGCTTTCCGGAACTTGGCTATGATGGCCCAGCGAATGTTGCCGTGGCGATGTTTACTTTTCCAGACGAAGAAAGTTATCGGCGCTATCGCGAGATGGTCGCAGCGGATCCCGCGTGCCAATCGGCTGCGGCACTCGTTCGAGAGACTGGTTGCTTTACCTGCTACGAGCGCCTCTTCCTTGAACCTGTGGCAGCAGCATGAGAACGGGCGACGCGGCAGCGACTTAGTTCAAACGCCCATTGAAACGGCGATCATCATTGGCGGCTCGCCGATGAAACCCGCGGACACTAGCCGACTTAAGAGGACTAATCGGCGTTGGTGACTGGTCATCTCTTCTCAAAGGACGTCCCAATGGAGCCTTGCACAACAACCGCTATACAAGCTCCTTCAGTCTCACTCTTCAATTGGAAAAGGCTGAAAGGCAGGAAATAGGGAAGAGGCGCACTACGGGGATCTTGCTCACTGGGGCCCCGGCGAGTGTATGCTGTCGAGTGTCGAAACCATCCCAAACATTTCTCTCACTGAAAGCTCCTGAAACCACCTTGCTCTCGCGTATTGACCGCCGTGAATTTATCAAAACGAGTTCTCTGGCCGCCTGTGCGCTCGGGTTTGGCGTGCCGGCGCTCTTGCGGGGACAGAATCTCAACAGCAAGTTGAACATCGCCTGCGTCGGAATCGGCGGTAAAGGCCGGAGCGACACCGATGCCTGCGCTGGCGAGAACATTGTCGCGTTGTGCGACGTGGATTCTGGTTCAGAGGCTTACCAGACTCAAACGGCAAAATATCCGAGCGCGAAGTTTTACAAAGATTTCCGCCAGATGCTGGACCAGATGGGCGATCGGATCGATGCGGTGACGGTCTCGACTCCGGATCATATGCACGCGATTGTGGCCTCGGCGGCCATGAAGAGGAACAAGGCTGTCTTTTGCCAGAAACCGCTGACGCAGACCATCTATGAGGCGCGCTATTTGCGGAAAATGGCCAAGGATCGAAAGCTCGTCACGCAGATGGGCAATCAGGGCAGCGCCGGCGACGGTCTGCGCCGCGCGGTGGAGACCATTCAAGACGGTCTCATCGGACAAGTGCATGAAGTTCACGTCTGGACCAACCGCCCGGTCTGGCCGCAAGGCAATGGATCGTCCAACCGGAGAAGATCCGGTTCCTGCCACATTGGAGTGGGATGTTTGGATTGGACCGGCTCCCATGCGGCCGTACGTCGGCAGCCATGATCCGGATGTTCGCGATGGAATCTACGAGCCGTTTAACTGGCGCGGCTGGCAGGATTTCGGCTGCGGCGCGCTGGGCGACATGGCGTGCCACACCGTCAACATGCCGTTTCGTGCTTTGACTCTCGAGTCGCCGACAGTAATTGAAGCGACTCCTTTCGGCAAGATGAACAAGGAATCGTATCCCGTAGGTTCCAAAATTCGCTTCGACTTTGCCAGGCGCAAATCGCGCATTCCCCTCGAACATCCGCATCTTTTCCACCACTACAGAAAGATCGAGCACGATGCGGTGACACTGTGGTGGTACGACGGCGGCCAGCCTGACACCACGGCCCGTGGCGGCCATGACCTGAGCAACAAGCCGCCGGTCGAGCTCACCGCCGACATCGTCGCGCTGCTAGGCGAGGTTCCCGATAGCGGTTGTCTGCTGGTTGGCGACGGAGGCACGGTCTTTTCACCGGACGATTATGGAACCAGTTTCTTCGTGAAGCTGAAGGGCGATCCAAAGTTCCTCCACTACACCAAGCACCCGGCGATGGCGCAATATCCTGTGCGCATTCCGCGCAACGTTTATGGCAAGACTGGCGATGGCAAGAAATCTGGAGGTAATGTTTTTGCCCATGCGCAGGAATGGCTCGTTGCCGTCAAGGAAAACAAGCCGGAGATCTGCTACTCGCGTTTTGACATTGCCGCGCGCCTCACGGAAACCATGCTGCTGGGCTGCGTGTCCTTGCGCGCGGGCCAGAAGATCGAGTGGGACGAGCACAAGATGATTGCGAAGAACTGTCCTCAGGCGGCGCAGTTTATACGACGGCAAGACCGTTCCGGCTGGGCTCTTTCCTGATGTGTATATCCCCGGCAAAGCCGAATAAGCGTTAACGTACCGGAATCAGCCGTACTGCGGTTATGCCTGGCGTCCCGGCAGATACTGTTCCAGAAAACGTCGCGCCAGGATAAATCCGTCTTTGCGTTGCTGCGGAAAATCGGGAAGGTCCGCGGTGCGCGGCACATCCCAGAATTGGTCTTCGTGCTCCACCGCGATGCCGCCGTTGAAGCGGATCTGCAGCAGGACCGTGAGGAATGCCGGCCAGTTGACAATCCCCTGTCCGGGGATCCGATAACGCCACCATCCCTGCCCGGCGATGCCCACCTGCTGCAGTACAGGCTGAATGATCTCCGTATCCTTGGCATGCACCGCGAGGATACGGTCTTTGAACTGCCACGCCGCACTGACCGGGTCAATGTACTGCCGCACGAAATGCGAGGGATCGAATTCCAGCCCCAGCCGCTTGCTTGGGACACGGTCGAAAACGGCCTGCATCGCTGCCGGAGTGGTCGCGAAATTGACACCGGTAGGATAGTTTTCCCATCCCATTCCAATGTCGAGCTTCTCGCAGACGGGTAGGTATTTTTCGTTGAAGACATCGGCGAAGGCCGCGGCCTGATCCTCCATCCGGACGCCCGGTTGCCCACCGCTGAAGGTGCCGACAAACTTGCAGCCCAGGCGATGGCAAAATTCCAGGGCACGAATAAAATCGGCCTGCGCTGCCGCGCGCTTGCCCGCATCGGGATGCGTGTGGTTGGGTGCGAAGTACTCAATGCTGACAATGCGAATGCCAGCGATGCGCGCCGTAGCCAGAATCTTATCGATCGCGCTGTCGCTCAGGTTCGGATTGAATTCCGTACCCGGCGTGACTACGACGCCTTCGTACCCCGCCTGCGCGGCAAAGGCCAGCTTCTGCGGCGAGTACGGCGTGATGATGGAGAGCTTGGGATAGGGTGTATCCCGCGGTGTACCCGCAGGCGCTTGCTCTGCCTGTATCGGGACAGCGGCTGTCCCCGCCAAGCCCAGAGCCGTCGCGGATGTGCCGCCTACCTTCAAAAAATCTCGTCGGTTCCAAAACGAGTTTTCGCTCTCCATAATCTCCCGTTTTCCCAGCATAGCGCACATGCAGACTCTGATCGCCGTGAATGCACCAATGAGGTGCGGAGGCATCCAGCTTGTGACGGAGGTCGCTGCTAGCTGGGGACGTGACCGGAGTCGGAACTGTCGACAGCCCAATGCGCACTTCCCACATGAGTTCTCCCAACGAAGGACGGATCGATCCTGAAAAACGCCGTAGTATCCAACTTTTCGTCTTCACATTTCGCCTCGAAGGCGCGGTTATACATTCCAGGAATGCTGATCCGGCATCAGCCATCCGACGGACGTGATCACGAGCGCCGTGATATCGTGCGCAAGTCGGTGTGGGACAAGCGTACCGGGAAAGCTAAAATACTATATTTTGCTTTTCTGCTTGGAAACATGCCAGCAGGCAGGATTTTGGGAACGTGAGAGTGAACAGTCGCCATGCAAAGCAGGAGTCGGAAGATCACTGCTTGCGGCGGCAGTGACCTCTGGTGTTATGAATTGTGGGGAAACGCAGGTACGATCAGCGCCTCGATGAGTGCATTGGCGATAACTCACTCGTCGACGAACCCGAGCAACAGCTTTCGGTCATGTGAGAAACCGGCACTGAATCTGCGTGCCGCTTCCAGGAAGGCAAGTAACTTTGATCGTCAGCTGGGCCTGTTCGCGGAAACGTCCCAGCCACCCGATACCGGCGTGGTGGAACCTCCTATCAATGAAGAGCTGCAGGGAATGAATCTGGTAGGAGTAAACGATGCGTTCTGCCACTTGTCTTCGGGACCGAAATACTCGCCGAGAGCCGGAGTTGTCTTGCCTGTCTCGGCAGGAGGCTGATTGACCAGCAAATCCACAACCTCATTCACAGAGGTCACATTTCCCGTGCCGTCGGTTCGGGAGTAGCTCAGTGTTCCGACAGCGCTACAGACCGAGGGTGTCCCCGCCGCTACCGTGATGTCGAACTCCATAGCTTGAGGAACAT
Organism: uncultured Acidobacteriaceae bacterium; assembly: GCA_963770365.1. GTDB lineage: Bacteria > Acidobacteriota > Terriglobia > Terriglobales > Acidobacteriaceae > Telmatobacter. The sequence continues at coordinate 19,565 of CAVYPN010000004.1, forward strand.
TGCTGTTCACGAATGGTCCGGTAACTGTCACCCCGTTCGCCGCGACCGAGAGATAGTCGGGCGTCATCGCCAAGCCAGCGCCGGCTTGCCCCTGTGGTCCTTGCGGCCCTTGCAATCCCTGAGCGCCCTGTGGACCCGTCGGCCCCGCTGCACCAGCCTGGCCTTGAGGACCTTGCGGCCCCATCGGACCCTGCGGGCCTGCGGACCCGTACGTCAGTTCATACGGAAAGAACTCACCGAAGCTGTTCACAATCAGGACGGTGAAATTGCCAGCTACGGTATTCGCGGGAAGAGCCGCAACAATCTGCGTATCTGAGTACGAAACAACCGTGAGCGCACTCCCTGCGAACAGCACCGTCGGCGATTTCTTCGACGGCTCAAAACCGGAGCCGTTGAACGTCACCTGATTGTTGCTGTAGTTGATGGTCGCTCTGCTGATGCTGATGATGGGTAGTGCGGCCGCGAATGCGGAAAAGCGCGGAATGAGCAGAAGCATCGCCGTCAAAATGAATTTGCGCATGTTGAATTTCTCCTTTCAGGGGAACCACTGCCGATCGCTTCAATAGCCTGACTTTTCAGACCGGGTCCTCATTGTTTGGCTTGATGATGCAAGTTGATGGCAACCTTAAGCCCAGTTTGTCTAGTCCGCAGAGCTCGGCGAGGGCTTCGCTAATTTGGTTCCGTGGACCGTCACAGCCCGCTTGAGCTGACCGCCAACCTCACCTATTTCACCGGTTTGGGTAAAGGAAGTCGCGGTGATGTCGGACCAGACTTCGTGCCACAGCATCTTCTTGTCCTTTTGTGGGAATTGCATGTCGATGATTAGTTGCTTCCCATCCCATTTGAGAGTGCTGTTGGAATAGGACTCAACGTTGCACGCTGCCGGCCCTGAGTTGTTGCAGAGCATGCCTCGAAGACTCTTTGTGCTCTCGTCCCACCAGTGGATGGCGAACACAAACATCTCACCGAATGGAGCGCGTATATCCTCCTCTTCCATGAGAACGAATGCGCCGGGGCTGGTTCGCCACTCTTCCTCTCCCTTGCCGGTTCCATTGACTTTCGGCCCCATGGTTCCAGGCTCGAATTCGTAGGTCGTGGACCAATGGCCGACGAGAGCCTTTTCAAGACTCACAATTTCTGCTGGAGGCCGCGGGGCGTCTTGCGATTGCCCGTGCGCTCCCGCAACCACGGCTCCCGTGAGGATCAAAGGGTAGAGCCACGCTAAGTAAGTCTTCGAGTTCCGATTCATTTGACAGTCCTTTCCGGTTATGACTTGAGGATTTGCTCATCGATCACAGATCCATGTCGAGACGACGCACTCTCTCTGCTCACTGGGGTTTGCAGACCGTACCGATGTAATCACCGCTCGTAGTTCCTGCTACCGGGTCGAACTCTCCACGCAGCCGGATTTGTCCCGTCGCGTTAGCCATCGCACCTGTGCCGCCGGTGAACGTGATCAAAGAAGCAAATCCTCCGTGTCCGGGTGGCAGATCGATCGTTCCGGTGTCAGTGCCAAAGAGTTCATCGCCGCTCTTTAGAGTGATGATGCTGTGCCCAGTGAAGAAAGAGATCGTTGGCACTTCGGGCTCGCCGTTTGGAATGATCTTGTCCATGGTGAAGCGATAATTGCCTTGAATGCCTCCCCAAACACGACCCGCCGTGCAGAGCACACCAGGACATGTGTTGGCTGGTTGAACTTCAGCCTCGAAACTGCCTACGAGTGGTTTGCATTGTTGCGCAGCAACTGGCACTACCATCGCTGCCGTCAGGAAAGATCCAAATCCGATCGAGATGATTTTGCTGGATCGCTTCATAATCTGATTCTCCTTTTGGGCATGTACGCAGTCCGAAGCGGATACGCCATGTTCAATTTTCTGCATGAGTGACATTCGCACCGTTCTCTCTTCAATTCGTTGGGAAATAGCTCAGATCCGGTCGAAACTCGACCACTTCCGAGGTGAAAAAGCCTCCCATAGAGTTTTCAATTTGCTCTACCACGGCTTGTCCTTCGTTGGGACCGAAGGCGTCCCGCACAATCTCCGGCGGCGATTTCACGGCCGGGTCATCGAAGCTTGCCCACGTGGCGTGGGAGATAACCAGAATCCAAGTTCCCGACTCGCCGCCTTCCTCCAGCGAATACCAGCTGGCATCCATCGGCGTCTTCGTCTTCTCGAGCGCTTCGCGAAACCTGGCCACAGCGGCAACAAAGAGTCGGTTCTTGCCGAGCGGGACGTGAAAGGTATCGATTTCGTAGTATTTTGCTGGCCTTTCTGACGTTGCGCCGGTCTCGTGGTCCAGTTCAGGAACCTCCTCGTACATCTTCGTAACCGACTTGATCCGTGAATCTCCTATTGCTTTGTCGATCTCGGCCTGGTGCTGTGCTTCAGGGACCGGTTCCTTATCCAAATCGGCCCAATGCAATCGGCGGTGCACGAGAACAAAGTCTCCTTTGTTCTCGCCAGTGCGTACTTCAAAGACGACTAGCGCGTGAGGGTCCTTGATACTGGCGTGCCATGCGGCCAGCTGTTTGCGCCCTCTCTCATACTGTTCGCGTGCGCCAACTTTGACAGTGTCTTCTTGAGCGATCATCAGGCTCCCGGGCTTTTGTTGTGCCTGCTGCGCTGAGGTGGAGAGTGCTGGGGCAAAACCGAGCACGCCAACTACGAGACCCGAAGCAATGCGTAAATTCCTCATAAAGACCTCTCTCTCTTGATGGGCGAGGCAGGCAAACCGAAGCTGCTGCCTGGGTTTGAGGGCAAGACGTGGGGGCGCAACTTGCCCGGATGAATGAGCCGGAGCGGGAGCTTCCGGGCGCGCGATCGATATTGTGAGCTTGCCCTCCTGGACCAGTCTTATTGCGAGGTGATCTCAGGGCTGCCTGGCTTGATACTCCCGCAGTCGGACTTGACGAAGTGGCAGATCGATTTGCTGGTAGATTCCGATGATTTTCCATTGATCGTCATCCTCATGGTGGTCGTAGCACGGCAATGCTCGGAATCGAGAAGCTCCATCAAACTGTGTACGCTCGTCTGAACCCGGGGCCGACTGCAGGAGATGTCGACAGTAATGCTGTGGCTGGTTACGTTCTGACCAGAGACAGTGCAGCCGGGATGATTGTTGGCCTTAACAATCATGTCGGCGATGCTCTTCTGCGTGATGCAGCTGAGAGATCGCATGGCGACAGAACCGTCGTCATCAAGAACGGTGTTCTCCCAGAGACCTTCTTTGATGGGCAGATTCTGGCCGAATGTATTCGCAGCGGAACAGAGCAAGAGCACGCCAATCAGGATTCGCATGGCGAGATGAACCCTCCTTGTCAATTAAGGTTGAAAGTGCACTGCACGACAGCACAACTTCAAAAAAGCGATGCGCGCCTCCTGTTTACTTCTTGACCATCGGTGACGTGACCTGCTTGTAACCAGCGGGCACGTCGAAGCTGCTCAAATCAGCAGGCGACGTGGAGAAGTGATCGATGCTGGTTTGGCTTTCCAGCAGAACTCCAGCCGTGGCGGGATCGGGAGGAGCCGCCGCACTCTGCGCTTTTGCTTGAGGCTTGTGACGCATGAAGGCGCCGAGGCCTGAGTTTCCCAGTGCGCGCCCGAATGTCCCGAGCTTTCCCACTTCGCCGCTGGCAGTCTGCGTGCCTGTATCGGTAGCCACTTCGCGAGTCACATTTCCCGCGGAAGATGCATTGCCATGGTCCGCAGGAAGAGGCGCAACGGAAGGAGCGGCAAGAGGCTGTCCGTCCGCGGATATACCGACGCGCGTGACTTGAAGGACCGGGAAACCCTGCATCTTCGAAGCTTCCTTCTTGAGGTCGGCCAGTGCTTGCGCGCCCCCCGGCTGTGCAGCTAACAACCCAGACATCTGGTTAGCGGTGGCGTCGACCGAGAGCTCTTGCATCATGCGCTGGTTGAAGGCGCGCAGTTCATCCATGCCGGGGAATTCGGGCACGAGCCACATTTCACTGGTCGCAGCCATACCTCCATTGACATTGGTGCCATCATTCGCCTTCGCATTCGCAAGCATGGTGATGGTGACGAGAGCTTCCTTTGCCTGCAGACCGTCGATGGTGCGGGTCGTCCCATTCGAAGTGACATGCGCATCGAAGTTCATTTGGCCGTCGCTGGATGCAGGCTGCTGGGCGCTGGTGGAGGCACCTTGTTCCTTGGCCTTGGCCATGGCGTTTGTCATAGCCTGCTTCATCTGCTGGAAAGTCATCACAGAGTAGCTATGTTTGTCGTGATCAATGAACGTGATGGACTGCTGGTCGAGATCGATGATCTCCGTGGAGTGCGGATTCGATCGAACCATGCGATTGCCATGAAGAGTCACCGTCGTCACCGTATCTGACTCGGCCTGTCTCGCCTGCGAACTGAATGCACCTGCGAGTTTCAGCATGCTCTTTAGAGAGCCGCCGGTGATTTTGGTTGTTTCCTGATAAGTGACGTCAGCATTTGCGATCTGCGGTATGAGAGCCGCGGCCGCGAGGATTGGGAGCCAGTTTGATTTCATTTCAAATCTCCTTGATGCAGGGAAGTGGTTCTATTCCCGGGTAAGTTCGACGCGTCGATTGCGCGCGCGCCCTTCCAGCGTGTCATTGGTATCGATAGCGCCCGACTCGCCATATCCATTCGTCGAAAGGCGGTCGGGAGCGATGTGAAAGCGAGTAACGAGAGTCTGCTTGACGGCGGCTGCGCGGCGTTTTGAAAGATCCAGGTTGTAAGCGTCGCCGCCGATGTTGTCCGTATGGCCGTTGACGGTCAGCTTCCAGTCCGGGTGATCCGACAATGCCTGGACGATCTGTTTCAGCACGGGGTCGGATTCGGGCTTGATGGTGTCCTTATTGAAGTCGAAGTAGATGCCATACGTAATCGCGCGCTTCTGCTCGGCAAGCTGCTTCTCGACAAGGTTTACCGGGTGCGGAACTTTGAACTCGATTTTCACGACTTCGATTCTGAATTTTCCACCATGAAAAAGCGGGTCTTTCAGTCTCCACAAGAGCACCAGAGGATTCAACGGATCGTCGATGACATAGACTTCGGCTTCGCTGTGGAATGGGCGATTCTTTTTCGGAGTCGGATCTTTGCCTACAGATTTCATGATGCCGGTGAGATGAATCGCAGGAAGAGTGACGGGTTGATCGTTCACGATTATGGGATAGGCAACATCCTGCGATTCGACCCGTGAGAGAATGCCACCCTCATAGGTGGGCTTCACGCCTTCCTGCAGCGGCAAAACATCGAGATATCGAAGATCAAGCTGGCCAGTGCTCTTTGCCTCTTGAAAGGATTTGTCTGAAAGGCGGAGTCGAGTTACGCCGTGGAACAAGTGCGGCATGTGCAAAGCCGTGACTGTCACGTAGGTGTTTGCGGATGCAAGATCTACGTTGCAGACAGTGTCTGTATAGTCGGTGGGCTTCCAATCGTGGTTGTTGTCGTCTTTGTACTCCTCCGTTGCCATGTCCTCAACGAATGAAGTGGGGGTGGTGGAATTGATGGTGATTCGGTTTTCTACATCTCCATTTTTGAGGCCCCAAGCCGTAGTGACCACTGTTCCTACCTGCAGGGGGATCTTCGCTGCGCTCTGCGGCGGAAACGGAGCGGACGCACAGGGTTCGACAGGGGTGGCGTCGTTGACGGGCTGGACGCGATCTCCCTCATCGTCTCCGTCGCCAAGCATCTTTGAGAGGCCGTCGAGCAATCCTCCCGCGTCGTCTGAAGGTTTGTCGGCGCCGGGTTCCGGCTTGTTTTCTCCAGGACTGGCATGCGATCGATCAGCAGGTGTGGCTCCATCAGGCGTTGCGTTGTGCAGCAGTGCGGTGGCCTTTTGTTTTACTTTGTAGCCGGCATACACCAGCCCGCCGATGCCGAGAACCGCAAGCAGCACGAGCGCTCCCAGCGCGACCAGCACGGCAGGCATGCAGCCGCTTTTTGACGTTGCCGCGGGCGGCTGCACCGGAACGACGGGCGCGCTTTGCCAGGGAGGCGCTGCCGGTGGCTGGGCGACGACGGGGGCTGAGGGCTGCGCCGGGGCACTCGGTTGTGCGTCAACGCCGATGGACACGCCACATTCCGTGCAGAACTTGACTTCCGCCTCGATGGGGCTTCCGCATTTTGTGCAGAAATTCATTGAGCTCAACCTCCGCCCTTCTGCGAGGCGCATCCTTCTGGATGTTGGGTCACGTGTTGATAGAGCGGTTGAGAGGGACCTCGAAGAAAAGTTCCTGTGGGGTCAACCCGCTTTGAGGTAAATGGCGTCAGGAAGACGTTGATAGCGGTTGTGACCCATTGCGGGATCGCATAGCCGACCCCGGTGTCGAGGTTGATGTCGATCGTTCCCTGCCTGCACGCGAAAGCGGTGTTGGGTGCTTTGAGCGCAGTGCCGGAAAACCGGAATGCTACATAGACGCCCGCGTTGAATCCGAATGCGCCAATGCCAACCATGGTTCGGATGTTGAATCCCATGACAACGGAATTGATTCCGACCGAGATTCCTTCTACGGAATCTCCAACATCGGTAACGGTCTTCACGGATGAGCCGGCATTGAGCCGCCATGCTTTTGCCCAGTAACCGGCGTCCATTCCCGCGCCAAATGAATATTCGCCTTCCGCATTCAGCACGGAGGTCTTGGCGCTGAAAGCGGTTTCGATCAAGAACGAAGAGTTGAAGCTGAGCGACAAGGGAACTGGTCCGCCCAGAGGAATCGAGAGGTCGATTGGAAGCCAGAGCTTCTTATGAAAATTGGCCTGGAAGTCTTTTGCGGCGGAGGCATTGAGATGAAGCTTGATGCCGACACTGCCGTTCAGGCGGATGCCGCAATCCTGCAGGCCGTCCTTAATGTCTAAAAAGAACTTGACCCCGGAGTCGCGCATCGTCATATAGCCGGAGGCGCGGAGTTTGAGGCCACCCTGGTCGTAGTCGTACTCCACGCCGACGCCGCCATCGCTGCCTGCCATGGGGATGGCTTTACCACCGCCGAGATTGACCAGCGGCAACTGACCCAGGAGCTTGGGCGGATCGAAAGGCTGCAAAGGAACCTGCAGTGGCTGGATTCCGCTCACCCCGGGTGCTCCAGGCATTTGCAGTTGCCCGCTTGTGCGTACCAGCCGGGCTCCGCCAAATCCAACGCCCGGGCCAGTGGCGAGGCGTTCGGCATGCACCCTGGTAGGCGACCAGCGGCGGCCCGTTCTGTAATACGATTCGCGATGACCATCGGCAAACGAACTGACCATGGTTGCGGGCGTCCATTTCCCAGAGTGCGAAACTCTGGAAAGAACCATGCGCTCGTCAACATGGTTTGGCGATGTTTGCCTGTTGAAGCTCGTTTTCGGCTGGTCGGGGTCGGGTGGCTGAGGGTAGTCCGGCGCCACATACGAGATCATGTTGTTCAGGTCGACGGCCTCGTTCATCTCGAAGTGTCCGTTGCGAATCACATCGGTGAGTTGAACGGGGCCAAGAATCACGCTCACCGAGTCGCCTTGGCGCTTGAGACTCAACACGCGACCCACGGCGCGGCCGGTGGCGAAGACCACCTTGCCTTCCTGAAAATCGCTGACCTGAGGCGCATTCGCGTCGAAGGTCCACGTCATGCCATCGGTGGCGACAGACTTGATGGCCTTATCGCCGTTTTCCATGAGGATGATGTCCGGCTGGTACTCGACGGAGGGATCGCGGCGCGGAGCGACTCCAAACTTAAGCTGAGACTCCGTGAGGGTGTGCGGATCTACAGGATGAATGACAGTTGCTTCGGGATGGAGCTTGGGATCGAAGATGTCCTGACCGATGCCAAGGCTCGCGCTGGTGGTTGATCTGGGAGAGGAGGACTTCTGCGGCTGCTCATTGGACGGTGAGGAAGCCTGCTTGCACGCGCCCAGAAGCAGCAGAATTGCCAAAATGCCGCGGACGGCAGATCGGCGATTCGTCCGCCGCGTCAACAAGCGTGAATGCTTTCTCACCGTGTTCATCAGAGACCAGCCTGCTTTGCGGCAAGTGCGCCGACGATGGGGAGCTTGAAGGTCTTGCCCTGTGACGCGCTGTACATGAGAAAAGCCCAGAGGCAAAAACCGCCAACCATCAGCAGCAAATTGACCGGCAATTCGACGATGAAGAAGAGTCCCTTCGTGATGGCGCCCAGGATCATTCCGGCAATCATCCAGACAATCCAAAAACCGATCCAGGCAACATTGAAGAAGATGGACTGGAAAGCATGGAAGCGAACAAAACGGTCTGTTTTGAATGGATCAATCAGCAAGAAGATGATCCCGGTGATAAATCCGGCAAGATAGGCAAGCGCAGCCGCGACGTTTGGCTGTAGTCCCGAAGCGGCTGGTGCCGGCGCGGCGACAGCCGCCGCGGAAGGTGCGCCGGAGGCGCAGAATGCACAGGAAGATGAGTTTTCAGGAAGGCGATGTCCGCAATTCTGGCAGAAGCCCATAAAAATATTCCTTTCTCGATCCGGGTTTTGGTTTCACAATTGGCTGGCGATGTTGACGGCGAGCGGCTTGATCGCATTGGCATCGCAGGGGCACTCGATGAACATCATGTGGACGACAGTCTGGCCCTTGCGAAAGATGAGGCCGCTTCCGCCCATCTCGTAAGCGTCGTCACCAATGCCCTCGAGATCGCCTGATGCTTTCTGATCAGTAGTTTTGCCGTCAGCGCTGCCCCCCGTTACATGGTTGAAGGCCATGCGATTCATCTTCATTTCGAGCTCGGCGTTGCCGCTGCTGAAGCTGACTGCAAGGATGAGGACCTCACCGGTTGCCGCTTCCTTCGACAGGCTCTTGTCAGAGGCTTCCTGTTGTTTGAAGAAAGCGCCCGTGATCTGCTGCATCATTTTTGTTTGTTCTTCGGTAGGATTGGAGCCATTACTTTTTGCCTGGCTCTTGACCATGGAGGTCATATGCTTTGAAACCATGTCCGCCGGGTCGCCTTTGGCGATGTAGCTGCAGCCACCGTCTTGTGCTTGTGCGCGGATGATCTCGATGCCGACTGCCTTCGATACATCTTCTTTGCTCAGAAAGCGGCATGGATCCCCTTTGAAACCACCGCTGTCATCGTCGTTCGACGCAGCCGAAGATGCCGCTTTCTGGACCAGAGAAGCAAGTCCACCTCGCGCTGGGTTGGAGCTGTCTCCCTCCACCTGGTGAGTAACGGCCTGCACTTTTTCTTTGACCTTGTGCACCGCGTAGTACACGGCGCCGAGCGCGGCAGCGCCGCCCACAAAAATGATGACGACAGCGGCGATGCCTAGTTTGAGGAGCGTGTTGGAGCGAGCCGGGGCCGGAGCGGACGTGACGACCGGCTGAGATGAGACAACTGGTGCGTATGCTGGCGGCGCAGAGGCAGAGGTGGGATGCTCCGTGGGTGGGGCAGTTTGTTGAACCGTTATGTTCGCGATTCCGCATTTGCCGCAAAACTTCTGTCCGTCAGTCAGCGGAGAGCCGCACGTACCGCAAAATTTGCTCATGGTTTTACCTCCTGCGCGCGATTGGGTTGACTATTCGTCGCCAAGCGGGGGGAATCGAACGTTTCTCCTCGATCGACCGGCGTTTGGCGGGCATTGAATCCCGCGTACCTTAAAGCTGCATGTGAATCTGCTATTCCTGGAGGAGGGAACCGTCGAGGAATACCCGCTCAATTGATTGCGTCGACTGCGATAGCAGTGAGCTTTGGTGGGTCGCGGGGTGAATTGTTTTTCAATTGGCTGTTGATCTTTACCGGTTTCCGTCGACAAAGACATGAGGACCTCGGGGATGTGCAGGGAATCTGTTCTCGAACACCCACACCTTCCGCGAGAAATCTCTCGGAGTCAAAGAAACAGCGGCCAAAATCCTTCTAAACAGATAAATGGCTATTTATCATGCGGTTACCGTCGACTCTAAACGGGCCGATCCGCTCCGCTGCCAATCTGTGGTAAAACTCCAGATACGTTTTCGGACTTCTTCCCACCAATGTTCAAGTGATTCAAATGATCGAGAATGCAAAAGCCGCTTCGGTTTATCGCTTTGGTGTGTTCGAAGCCAACCCCCAGACTGGTGAGTTGCAAAGAAAAGGGGCGCGGCTCAAGCTGCAGGAACAGCCATTCCAATTGCTGATCCTTCTGCTCGAAAATGCTGGCGAGCTCGTGGGCCGCGAGACCATCTGCCAGCGGCTGTGGCCGGGGAATACGTTTGTGGATTTCGACGCTTGCTTGAGCGTGGCTGTGGGAAAACTGCGTGAGGCACTTGGCGACGCTGCCGCCAACCCGAGGTTTATTGAGACGGTTCCGAGACGCGGTTACAAATTTGTGGCGCCGGTAACCAAACATACTGCGGTGCCCGCACAGGCGGAAGGTGTGGCTAAAAGCCCCGCTTCAATCGCAATACCAGCCGCGCCCCAGCATGGTCTCAATCGCAACCCGATGATCGCCGGCATCGCAGCCGCGGTCGTCGTTGGCCTCGGGCTCTATTCGCTTCGTTCCCTGCTGCGCCCCACTTTCCACAGCGCGGAGGCTCACAGTGCTCTGTCGCCGGTCAATATCAGGAGATCGGTCGCTGTGCTGGGTTTTCGGAATCTGCCAGGGCGTGCCGAAGACAAGTGGCTCTCGGCTGCTTTCTCTGAAATGCTCAACACCGAGCTTGGAGCAGACGGCGAAGTACGAATGGTTTCGGGTGAAGATGTAGCGCGGGCGAAAAGCGACTTGCTCTTGGCAGATGAAGATACGCTGGCTCCATCAACTTTGCAGCGACTCCGGACTGATCCGGGTGCCGATGTGGTGGTGCTGGGATCGTACACGCTGCTTCCAGGAGGAGGACAAATTCGTCTCGACCTCCGCATTCAGGACACCGCGGCCGGCGAGACAATCGCGGAAGAAGCACTTTCCGGTGACGAGAATGATCTATTCCAACTCGCTGACCGCGCAGGACAAGATCTGCGGCAGAAGCTTGGCTTGCATCGGATATCGTCTGAGAACTCGACCGCTATCCGGGCCGCAATGCCATCAAACGAAAGAGCTGCCCGACTCTTTGCCGCCGGACGTGAAAAGCTTTGGGCTTTCGATTTGGCTTCAGCCCGAAGTTTGCTAACCGAGGCGATCACGGCCGATCCTAAATATCCGCTGTCCCATTCGGCGCTCGCGGATGCCTTGTGGCATTCAGGCTACGAGGTCAAAGCCCGCAAGGAGGCGCAACTTGCCGTCGACCTCTCGGATCATCTATCTCAAGAGCAGCGCCTTCTGGTGGAAGGGACGTACCGAAAGGCGATTGCAGACTACCCCAAAGCCGTCGAAGCCTATCAGAAGCTCTTTCATATTTTTCCGGACAATCTGGACTACGGGCTGCTTCTGGCGTCTGCTCAGAATTATTTGAAGCATTCCGACGCATTGCAAACGCTGGCCACGCTTCGACGCCTTCCCCCTCCCATGCGCGACGATGCCCGGATCGACGTAGCTGAGGCTTCAACTTGGATCAATACCGACTTCAATCGCGCGCAGGAAGCTGCCAGGCGTGCGATTGCGAAAGCAAGTGCGCAGGGGTCGCACGTTCTGGTCTCAAGGACCCTCGGAATTCTGTGTCAACAAGGTCCCTCGGCCGGCAACCTGAAGCAGGCTTTGAGCGATTGCGAGAATGCTCTCGACAGTTCCATTGAGACACATGACGTGAACGGGGAATCGATGATGCGGACTGATCTTGCAGCGATCTACTATCAGCAAGGCGATCTGAAAGAGGCCGAAAAGATCTCTCGGCAGGCACTTGCGGGATTTCGCCAGGTCGGAAACCTCTCGGGAGCCGCTACGGCTTTGAGTAACATCGCAGCCGTCCGTGTTTCGCTTGGAGATTTGCCTGATGCGAAGAGATTACTGGAAGAATCGATCCCCGACTACCAGGCTACCGAGGACAAGGAGGGCGTGGCCCTGAATTTGAATAATCTTGGCGACCTGTCGCGGCAAAACGGAAACTTGAAAACAGCCGATGTCTTTTATGCTCAGGCCAAAGCTACGGCAAAGGAAATCGACGACAAGAATGCCATCGCCTACGTCCTCAATGGAGAAGGTGACGTATTGCTGGATAGAGGTGATCTTGCGGCTGCTCGGAAATCGTACGAAGAATCTCTGGCGTTGCGAAAACAAGCAGGAGAAAAGCAAATGGCGGCGGAAACCGAGACTGCATTAGCCCTTGTGTCGATTGAGGAAGGCCACGCCGCAGATGCTGAAGCAGGAGTTCGCAAACTCCAGCCTGAGTTCCATCGGGAAGGATCGTCCGATGACGAACTGGCAGCCGGCGTCGTGCTCATCAAGGCCTTGCTCACCGAGTCGAAACAAATTGATGCACAGCATGAATATGAACAAGCGCAGAATCTGGCTAAGAAGAGCCAGAACCCATATGTGCGCCTGCAATGTGCACTAGCAGGGGCGCGAGTCAAGCTCAACTCCGATCACCCAGCCGAATCACGGCCTCTGCTAATACAAATAGACGAGGAAGCACGGAGACGAGACTTTAATGGCATCGAATTGGAAGATCGGCTCTTGCAGGCGGAACTGGCGAAAAAGTTGGGGCGCTATGCTCTGGCACAAGAGCAACTGACTGCGGTCGAGAATAGTGCCAGCGCCAAAGGGTTTGGCTTGATTTCGCGAAGAGCCACGTCCGATCGGCAAGCTTCACGAACCGCACCAAACCCCTGATCGTGCAGGACTGCTCCCGCAACAATGAGAGCGATGGACACCATCGCCGCGTGATCGGCTCAGCTTCGGCATTCTTCTGCTGACGTTTGCCACATCTGCATACGTCAAGTCCCTTGAATCATTTCGCGATAACAGGCCAGCGCACTCGTCGACACAATTGCGGTCGGATTGTCGCGTACGTTCCACAATTCGAGTTTCGGCCACTCTCTGCGGATGAACTGAGATAGAGCAGACCGGCGGAGGATGAATCCGCCGGACCGAACAGAGCCTGTCACAGCTACATCGTTAACGACTGCACCTGGATGACATCACCTTGCTTTTCACCGGAGACGCTCACGCGAAGATGATCTTTCTTTGCGGTGCTCTGCAACAGCTTCATCGCTTCTGCGTTTCCCTTGGCGTCGAACTTGAGGTAGTTTCCGTCTTTATCGAGAATGCCGAAGCCGCTCTTGGCGCAAGTCAGGGCGCAGTCCCGCGTATGTGCGTCGGGATCGGCTTTGGCTTTTTTCGAGCACTGCGTGTCGACTATCGAAACGTTGCTCCAGGTTTCAGCGGCAGCAAATACCGGTAAAGCTACGGCCAGGACCATTAGTAGGACGATTCTTTTCATCATGAGCTCTCCTTTTCGCGGTTGAAGATTCCAGTTCAGTTGGTATGGGCAAGATGCTGCGCGATCTTTGGCTCAGCCAAGCCACGGTCGGATTCGGGAAGAAGTTCCATCGGGGCCAGTTCGCGGACTTCCGTGAGTTTGGCCAGTGCAAAGGCTCCCAGCGCAAGTCCGACGTCACGCAGTGCTATATCGAGAAACTGACCCTGGGCCACGAGGCTGGCGAAGATTGCAAACAGCCACGCCATGACGATGTAAGCGGCGAAGCGTGTGAATCGGGTGAAAACCAGCACGCCCGCGATAATCTCCACCACGCTCACAATGTGCATGAACATTGACGGGGACAAATGAAGTAGCTGCGGAACGAGGGGATTGAGGTACATTTCCCAGTTGGTGAGCACGTTGAAGTATTTGTCAAGCCCGGCGAAGATCGGGGTTAGCCCCAGCCCGATGCGCAACGTCCACCAGGCCTGATTCAGTCGGGGATCGAATCGCATGGTTATCTACGAAGCGTGGAGCAGTAACTTATGTCACTCAGAACCAGAAAGGTCTAAGAAGTGGTCTCTAGCAGCGCCTTGAGGCCGCCAAGGTCCTTTACTACGATTTGTCGCGCGTCAACATCCAGAAGTCCCTCGGCCTGCAAGCGCATAAGGTTGCGAGAGACCAACTCGCGCACCGTTCCAAGCTGATTGGCAAGTTCCTGATGGCTGGCGGGAAGTTGAAACTCGATTCCGCGAATGGTCTTCTTGCCTTCGCTATCAGCGAGCTTGAGCAATGCCGAAATCAAGCGCTGGCGGATCGTCGTGAAGGATAACTCTTCAATGATCCCGACAAGCCGCCGCAACCGGGCGCCTACTACCTGGAGCACTTTAAGCGCAACTTCGGGATGCTCCATGCAATACGCCTGAAAATCGCGTCGCGAAATGAACGCAATCTCTGCGTCGCTGATCGCCACAGCGGAAGCTGGAAATGGGCCACCATCGAAGACCGGCAATTCCGCGACAGATTCGCCGGGAACATTCACCGCAAGAACCTGCTCACGGCCGTTCACAGACGTCTTGAAGATGCGAACCTTGCCTTGAGCAATGATGTGCAGGCCGCTGCAAGGTTCGCCTTCAGAGAAGAGCAACTCTCCTGCACTGAAGAGCTTGCGAACTGTTCGCGCAGCGAGCGTTTTCAATTCCGTCGGCGTGAGGCTCGACAAAAGCGCAGTCTTCCCGAGGGCAGTTGCAAGATCGGTGCGTTCAGCGGTCACTCGGGAATTCTAGCAGTGTGGGACTTTGGTCACTGCGTCAAGCAGATGTGCGGCTGTCTTATAGGTTCATGAACCCGCAAATCAACACGATCAACTTCAACGAACGGCCATTCATTGCCATCTGGGAAGTGACTCATGCTTGCGATCTGGCATGTGTACATTGCCGCGCATCCGCCCAGCCGGACCGCAATCCCCTGGAACTCAGCACGGACGAGGGTAAGCAACTGATCGACCAGATCGCAGCCTTGAAGGTTCCAGTTTTCGTGTTGACGGGAGGCGACCCGATTAAGCGGCCGGATCTTTTCGATTTGATCAGCCATGCCCGTTCCGTAGGAGTCAGGGTTTCATTAACACCGAGCGCTACGCCGTTGCTGACGAAGGATGTCGTTGTCAGGCTCAAAGAGGCTGGCCTCGCCCGCCTCGCGGTGAGCATGGATGGCGCGAGAGCCAAAACCCACGACGCATTCCGCGGGATGAGTGGATCCTTTGCGCGAACCCTTGACGCCGTTCGATGGGCAAACGAGATCGGCCTTCCTGTACAGATCAACACCACGTTCAGTCGCAGGAACTTTGATGAGATCGACGAGATTGTCGTGTTGATGGAGAAATTAAAGATAACCCTGTGGAGTGTTTTCTTCCTCGTCCCCACGGGACGTGGAAAGCTGAACGATTTATTGAGTGCCGAAGAGTTCGAATCCGTCTTTGCGAAGATCTACAGTTTGTCCAGGACCGCAAGCTTCGACATCAAAACAACAGAGGCGCAACACTACAGGCGCTTTGTTTTGCAGCAGAGAGTCGCCGAGCGAAAGTCAGGACGGGGTCCCGATAGCGTGCATGAGAGGTCTGTTGACGCGATCGGGCGCGCGCCGCGCGGTCTCAACGACGGAAAGGGATTCGTCTTCATCTCGCACAAAGGCGAAGTCTTCCCGAGTGGCTTTCTTCCACTTGCAGCCGGCAACATCCGTGAACAGGAATTGGCCACGATCTATCGCGACTCGCCGCTGTTCCGCGATTTGCGAGATACCTCGAAGCTTGAGGGAAAGTGCGGATCTTGCGAATTCAAGGAAATTTGCGGTGGATCGCGAGCCCGCGCACACGCTTTGACCGGCGATCCGCACGCGGAAGAGCCATGCTGCTCCTATATTCCGAAAGGCTACGTACAACCGATGCCGCAAGTGAAAACAGCATCGAGGCTTCACGTCCTCCAAGGTGCTTGAGTGCTTCTTCGCAATCAAACGGACGACAATCAGAAGAACAGAAGAAATCGGGGGAAAAGAAATGGCGATTCAGATTGGTGCAAAGCCCGACAGCGGTTTTGATGACCCGATTGGCATGCTCAAGGATTGCCACCGGCGAATCGAAAGCTTTCTCGGCATTCTCTGTCTGGTGGTTGACCGCGCAAAGGGCAGGAGTCTGAGCGACGAGGAGCGGAGTGCCGTTCAGACTGCGCTGCAATATTTTCGAACTGGCGGTCAACGCCACACAGCGGATGAAGAAGAGTCGCTTTTTCCACGACTGCGCAAATCCGCTGAAGATTCCTCCCAGGAGATCGACCGGCTTGAAAATGACCATCACGAGGCAAGCGACCTGCATGGATCGGTCGAGCGGCTTTATTCAAACTGGATTGAGTCGGGCGGCTTAGGATTCGAGGAGACACAGCAGTTGCTTTGCCAAACCGCCCGCCTCAAGCAACTCTATTCCGACCACATCCAGGTCGAGGAAACAATTGTTTTCGCTCGGGCGACTGAGGTACTGGACAACAATGCCATCACAGCGATAGGGACGGAGTTTCGATTCAGACGGAAGTAGCCTCGCCCACCCTAGAGACGCGCAGTTCGCTTAACCGCAAAGGGTTCGCCCTCGCCCGACTGCGAATCCGCATCAAGAGGTGACAAAGCCCGGAGTGTCAGTCGTGCTTCTCTTGCTGCCCTCCGAAGGGCGCAACCCCCAGATTTGCGTTGTCTTTCTATCCCTGATGGTGTTGAGAACCGGGGTGGTTTGATGTGCTAGTTTGTGTGTCAGTAATCAGTCGAAAAACCAACACGTAACTGACACATGGAGTGCCTATATGCCAGTAAACAAGTGCAGTGTTTGCAGGGGATTGCAACATATTTCAACATTTAAACACCAAGACCAGCCCTTGGGTACCAAGTCCACGAGGCGTTTCTTTTACTATGATCGTCTTAAGAGCTTTTTTTGAATAGCTT
>CAVYPN010000005.1:0-12356 GCA_963770365.1 uncultured Acidobacteriaceae bacterium
GGTGGTCAACCCTTCCCCAACCCACTTTGGGGTTACTTCACGTTTGGCGATCACTCACCCAGAACGCCGACAAAGCCCGTGAGGCATCACAATTTGCCGGACGGTCTATACTTCTGCGTGTCGTTGCTCTCAGAATGGTTCAGAATGGAACTCCGCAAAGGACACTTGTGGATTTCTCTTAGTGCATTGCTGGCGTGTGGAGGAATTCTCCTATCGCAGCAGGCAAGCACCAACACACAGGGTGAACAGCACTTGCCGATCGGAGTGTGGGAGTCTGAACAACCTGATGGAAGCGTAATTGGCATCGATCTTTCGCCGATCCCAGCAAGTGTGCCTGACGCAGTCTACCCCGAAGGAGAACGGAGGCCTCAGGGTTCTCGCCTACAGGTTGGCATCTTCCAGAGGCAGCACAAAAGAATCGCTTGTGGCGAGGAGAATTTCGTTGAAACCGGTTGGACCGGCCATGCCATTTCCAGCACCAAGGCCAATTTCACCAATGCCCTGCAGACCGCTTCCGGCCCAACGGCACAGGTGTATCGAGACAACTTCGACTTTCAGTTTGCGAAGCTCTCATTGAATAGGCAAAGCCATGTGCTCCAGTGGGATCTCGGCGATCGATCACAATGCAGGGTTTGACGTTGCCGGGATGCTTGGCTTCGATATGCTTCATTCGCTCACCTTGCACCTGGATTATCGCGATGGATTGGTGAAATTCGAACCCACGACGACTGAGGCTTCGCCAGCGCTCGCTAAGGGAACCATGACCGCATCCACAGCGCCGGCTAATGAAACCGGCGCCCCCACGTGTCAACAATTCGAGAACAGAGATTGGCCCGTTGCATCCACGATTGAGGCTCGCGTCACGGAGATGATGGACTCCTCGCGTCTGAAACCCGGCAAGGAAGTATTTGTGAAGGTGTTGTATGGGCTTACCTATCCAGGTTGCGTGTTGACGCAGGACTCGATTCTATATGGGCACGTAACGGCTGCGGCTTCGTCAAAGAATCCCAATTCCTCTGAACTCGGGCTGGTCTTCGATCACGCCGATTGTGAGGGCCACCAGAAACAGCAACTCCCGCTGCGGTTGATCGGTTTGGTAGCCCTTCGCAATCAGTCGAGCATGCTGCACGACGCCTTGCCGACACAAGTCGCTGGAGGAGCTCGGTCGATCTCGGACCCCATTTCGGGATCGACCGGTCGCGATGACGATCTGAGTCCTGGAGGGCCGCCACATACCGTTCATCCGGGGATCGTAGTCCGCATGCCCAAGGTGAAGCTGGAGTCGGCAGGAGGACCTGGTTGCAGCGCGCGAATCAGTAGTACCGATCGCTCTGTTCAACTCGCACCCGGCACTGAAGTTATCCTGACTGTCGAGAAAGTGGTGCAATGATGGGATAGGTTCACGGAGGCTTGCCTTCCAAAAATACGCCGCGAATCACTCTCACCAACGATGTGTCAGTCAGTCAATGAAGGCCGTCCAGGCTGCGACCCTTACGATTATGTCCGACTTTTGGCAGCTTCAGTGCGGTGCTGAGCGGAATATGCTTACGCTCCCGGCAAATGCATAGAACGACCGGGCAGAATGTAAGCTACACCAGCCACGAACGAGCTGTAAGTGATTGAGAACTCACGTGCAAGACCGGCGAGAGCGTTCCGGATGCGCATATTCTCTCACCATCTGGCTTCTCTGTTGACCAGGGATGGGGCGACTTCACGGCACCTCGGAGTCGGTCATTTCCGATTCGAGAATGGAACGGGACTCCTTCTTCCGAATTCGACGGAGGAAGAAAGAGGTCGCGCGCGGGAACTGCTGGAAGATATATTTGTCCATTGCTCAGAGGAGATTGGGAGTCCCTTTTGAGTTTTGAAGGAAACTAACTGGAGATTGGCACGAATCATAGGCCAACCGGACGACGAATCCCTTTCGCTCGCACACTTCATCACCGGAGAGAATCGATGCTGCAATTGAATCCGCGCAGGAACACGTACGACGTCTGCATCATCGGATCAGGCGCGGGCGGCGGAACCGCCGCAAAGGTACTCACTGAAGGCGGACTAAGTGTCGTGATGCTCGAGGCCGGACCGCGGCTGAATCCGGATAAGGATTTCAAAGAGCATGTGTGGCCGTACCAGCTTCCTCATCGCGGCGTCGGGATTGGCGGCAAACAGAGTGGTATAGGCAACGAATTCATGGCGCCCAATGGATTTTGGGAAATCGATGGCGAGCCATACACGACCGCACCTGGCTCATCGTTTCGCTGGTTCCGATCACGCATCGAGGGAGGCCGAACAAACCATTGGGGGCGTATCGCACTCCGGTTTGGCCCAGCTGATTTCCATACCTATTCCACTGACGGAATGGGTGACGACTGGCCTATCACCTACGAGGAACTCGCGCCCTACTACGACAAGGTCGAATCCTACATCGGCGTTTTCGGGTCGAAGGAGAACATCCCCAACGCTCCTGACGGTGTCTTCATGCCACCACCCAAGCCAAGATGCACCGAAATCCTTATAAAGAAAGCCTGCGACAGGCTCAATATTACGTGCATTCCATCGCGTCTTGCCATTCTTACCAAGCCGCTCAATGATCGCGATCCCTGTCACTACTGCGCACAGTGCGGCCGGGGCTGCAGAACCGCTTCAAACTTCAGTTCCAGCCAGGTCATGATCCCTCCCGCGGCGGCAACCGGCCGCCTGACGATGATTGCCAATGCAATGGCCCGGGAAATTGTGATCGGTGCCAACGGCAAGCTCGAAGCGGTCAGCTACATCGACAAATCCACGAAGAGCGAACAGCGCGTTTACGCCAAATCCGTCGTTGTCGCAGCAAGTGCCTGCGAGTCTGCGCGTCTGCTGCTGAATTCGCGCTCGCAGAGCTTCCCCGCCGGGCTTGCGAATTCCTCAGGAGTCATTGGCCGCTATCTGACCGATTCCGTCGGGAGCGATCTGACCGGATACTTCCCGCAACTTGAAAAAATGCCGGTGCACAACCACGACGGGGTGGGCGGCATGCACATGTACATGCCCTGGTGGCGATTCGGAAAGAAGAACGAATTCCTGCGCGGATACCACATCGAGTTTGGGGGCGGCCGCGACATGCCCGGTGTCGGCGGCTTCGACTATGTTTGCGAAGAGCACGAAGGCTACGGCGTCAGCCTGAAGCAGAAGTGTCGCAGTTCCTACGGCACATTCATCGGATTCAGCGGGCGTGGCGAAATGATCCCCAATGAAAATTGCTTCTGCGAACTCGACCCCGAGGTGAAAGACAAGTGGGGCATTCCCGTATTGCGCTTTCACTGGCAATGGGGCGACAACGAAACCAGGATGGCAGCGGATATGCAGCAGACTTTCCGCTCCATCATCGAGGCTGCTGGCGGAACCGTCATCGCCGGCACTCGGAGACATCCCCAGAAGAGCAGCGCCGGTGCGAGCAATGCTCTCGAACAGTTGCCCTCGGGACGCATCTCGGAGGGCGGCGCAATCATCCACGAACTCGGCACCGTGCGCATGGGGAGCGATCCAAAAACCTCGGCGTTGAACAGAAACTGCCAGGCTCACGACGTCAAGAATCTCTTTGTCGCCGACGCCGCTCCGTTCGTGACAAATCCGGATAAGAACCCCACGTTGACCATCATGGCGCTGTCGTGGAAGACATCGGAGTACTTGCTCGACCAAGCCAAGAAAGGAGAGCTATAGCCAATGGCTGCGGATACGCTGTCTCGTCGCACAATCTTGAAGTCTCTTACCATTGGAGCCGTAGCAGGCTCCGTACTACGTGTCATCCCGCTCGAAGCGGCCGAATACGCCCACAGCATGATTGAGTCGGAGAAGACGGATGCCAAGACGGGAGGCTACACTCCAAAGTTCTTCGACGCACAACAATATAAAACACTGCAGTCACTTTGCGAGACCATCTTTCCTGCTGACGCGGACTCCGGCGGCGCAATCGAAGCCGGCGCACCGGAATTCATCGACCTGCTCACCAGCGAGAACGAGGATTACAAGGCCAAATTAGAAGGTGGCTTGAAGTGGCTCGACTCCACATGCGCGACCCGCTTTAGCAAGGCCTACTTGGGCTGCACGCCCCAGCAACAAAACGAAATCCTCGATCTCATCGCCTATCGCAGAAGTGCGGAACAGGACGAGAGTCTCAGTCAGCCAGTCGAATTCTTTTCCTTCCTGCGGAACTTCACCGCAGACGGATTCTTCACCAGCAAAATCGGGATCAAGTACCTCGGCTACAAAGGGAACACCTATCTCACCGAGTTCGCTGGATGCCCACCAGTTCCCGACGTATCCTAACGCCCGGCTACATCTCCGATCTTCTTATCCAACCCAACCTGCGCATACTTGTGGATCTCTTTCGTCCAGATTGCGATTCTGGAGTGACAGCCTTTTAGTACCAGTTCTGAAGAGAGTGGTACAGGTTTAAGGCGCACTCCACAGTTGAATAGGAGACTGGCGACTGCGGCTCCTGGATTACCTCCTCCGGAATCCGTATGCGGCTCTACAATTGCTATGCTCTGGGAGAGCACTCCCTTCGTACACCCGGCGAGGACCTGATGTGTCCGTCCCGAAATGCAAAGAGATTTCAGTTTTTGCGGTATTTGCGATCGGCTCGTGCGTCCTGGGGATGGAGCGCGCATGCGCGAGAAGGATGAATCTGAGAGGGATAACCGCGTGAAAAAGGCAATTGGAAAGATCTTGGCTCTTTGCGTCCTGCTTGGGGCATCGCCTGCGTTTAGCCAGGTGAAAATGACACACGATCAAATTCTCTTTTACACGTCGGAGTGGAAAGGCGACCGCTTCCCCGATGGGCGGCCAAAGCTGCCCGACTCGCTTTTGAGACGAGCACTGGATATGACTATTGAAGATCTTTGGGAGTATCTTCGCGAACACGGATACCGAAATCAATTCGAGGCGGGCTGGCAGGCCCTTCACATCGAGAAGCCCTTTGCCGGACGCGCGCTGACGGCGCAGTACATGCCAACTCGTCCAGACATGGCGAGAGCCATTGTTGCCGAGGGAAAAGCTGAGGGACGGGTCAGCGGCAACAATAGCTGGCCCATCAATGAACTCCAAATAGGCGACGTTTACGTTGCAGACGGATTTGGAAAGATTGTCGAAGGCACGCTGATCGGATCGAATTTGGGCAACGCGGTAGCTGCGCATACGCACACCGGTTTCGTATTCGACGGGGGAATTCGCGATCAGGAGGAAAACCGGGAGATCCCCGACTTCAACGGATTTTACCGAGGCTACGATCCGTCGGCCTGGGCGGACATGGAACTGACCGCGATCAATGCTCCAATCCGTATCGGAAGGGCGATTGTGTTGCCTGGCGACCTCGTTCTGGCCAAACCAGAAGGAGTTCTCTTCATTCCCGCAATCCTGGCCGAAGATGCAATCAACTCAGCAGAATTCACTGCGTTGACCGATTCCTATAACTTCGAGCTTAATCAACAAGGGAAGAACGGCGCCGAATTCGAAGGAGGATGGACGCCTAAGAAATATGACGCCTTTGCAGCATGGATTGATGCCCACCCCGAGAAACTAAAGATGCCACGCAGCGAATTTGCCGCACTGCTGGCCAAGGCGAAGCAACGCAAGGAATGATGAGTTCCGCATCTGCAGCCCGAATTTGACTGGCGAGTAATGCCTCACGTGGAATCGACAATCATCGAACCCGTTCTGCTACCAACGCTGCTTGTAGCATGGCTTTCGCGTACGCGATGTCATAGACGTCGCCTGCATAGCCGCCACCTCCCGGATATCCTCGGATCGGACCACGTGCACGGTCGTAGTCGAGCGCCCGCGGATGTTCAGGATAAAGCTCCCGCGAGTACTGGACCTTGAGCAGTTCTTGCATCACCGCAAACATATTCACGTCGCCTTCATCAATAAACCCCTCGTCATATTTCACGTAGGGCTTCAATACGTGCGGATTGCGGTAATGCACATGGTTGATGCGGTCACGGCTACCGAAGTAGTGGCAGACTGCGACAGGGTCTTCTCCCATCTCCCGGGTCACGCCGCAATCAAATGTAATTCCATTCGAAGGGCTGTTCACAATCTCGATCAGATGCTTCCAACCGGCTAACGTCGCCATGATCTGCCGAGAACCACGACTGAGCGGAAAGGGTGGATCGTTGGGATGAAGGGCCAGCCGCACATTCGCATTCTCTGCGACGGGAATTACCGCCTTTAGGAAGTAGGTAATGTTGGCCCACATCTCTTCGAGAGTGTGCGCTCCCTCTTCAGGAAGCGGGGGAAGGTCCTTCATACGGTCGTAATCAGCGCCTGTCAATCCGGCGCCGCCCCGGCCGACCTCTTCGTAGTAGCCCTCCATGGCACGGTGCGCATAGAAGTTGTATTCCATCACCGGAAGGCCAACCTGGCCAGCTGCTTGAATCGATTGCCGCACCTTGTCAATCTCTTCGTCGCGACCGGGGCGGCCGAAAATAGTGTTAGGAAATCCGCCGATCATGAGATTGCCGAGCTTCACACCGGCAGCCTTCAGCTTGTCCATGATCGGTTGAAGCTGACCGACTGTCCAGGGGATCGACGGTCCGCCCGAAAGTACGTGATAGACGCCGAGTTCAACAACGCTGCGAATGGCCTCGTCCGTGACTCCGTCGCGCAGGTCGATCGCGCAGGCGATCTTCGGCGTTGAGGCATTCTCCTGGGGCAACCCGTCACCAAGCCACCACGGCTTCTTGTCGTCCTGAGGGTTACCACTCGCCGATGAGAAGGCTGGGGCGATAGCTGTCGCGGCTATACCAGTGATGAGATTTCGGCGTGAAAAACTGGATCTCATGATTAGGGCCCTCGCGAATGTGATCTTTCCGATCGCCGCAACGAGCCAGGCGAAAAGTACGGATCGGTAAAGAGCCACCCCCCAAGGAACAAAGAACGGCCACGGCTATGCATTCTTCCACAAACCTATTCCCAGCGTAAAGACAAGCAGATCGAACGCAGGGCGGAGGTTGCGGCCATTGGAGTAAGATGAGACTTCCGAATTTCATCCCTGGGGATTTCCGGCGAAATGTCCAACCCAAAGAGTCTTCACTTGAATCGCCGTAGCATTCTCAAGTCTTCACTTGCGTTGCTTGCTGGCGGTGCTGTTGGCACGATCGCGGAAGCCGAGCCGGAAATCAAGAATGTCAACCTCGCTTCGAGCCCGTCGAGCCTGAAGATCACCGACATGCGCTATGCGGTGATCGTGAAGCCCGGACCGAGCCCGTGCGTGCTGATTCGCATCGACACTAACCAGGGTGTCTATGGCCTTGGCGAAGTGCGCGATATCGCAGGCCCGCAGTATGCGATGGTGCTCAAGAGCCGACTTCTCGGTGAGAATCCGCTGCGCATTGACTTTCTGTTCCAGAAAATCGCGCAGTTCGGCGGCGGCGCCCGCCAGGCGGGCGGAGTATGCGCGGTGGAGATGGCGCTTTGGGATATCGCCGGCAAGGTCTACAACATCCCGGTCTACCAGATGCTCGGCGGAAAATGGCGCGACGAAATCCGCATTTATGCAGATACAACCGAGTCGACGGACCCCAAGGAATATGGACGCCGCGCCAAAGAGCGCAAGGAAATGGGTCTGACCTGGATGAAGATGGACCTGGGGATCAACGTGCTTGAAGGCATACCTGGCGCGGTAATGCAGCCCGCGGGAATGGACAAATGGGAGTTGCGCAATCAGCCGCATCCCTTTGTTGCGACTGAAGTGACTGACAAAGGCATCGACCGGCTTTGCGAATACGTGGCCGCTGTGCGCGACAACATCGGCTACGACATGCCTCTCTCTATGGATCACCTCGGTCACATTGGCATTAAATCCGTCATACGGCTCGGCAAAGCTTACGAAAAATTCAATCTCGAATGGATGGAGGACGTGATTCCCTGGTACTACACAGATTTACTAAAAGAGATCACGCAGGAAAGTCCAACTCCTACTCTCACTGGCGAGGACATTTACAAAGTTGAAGATTTCGAGACGCTGTGCAGGGAGCATGCTGTCGACAAGATCCACCCAGACCTGGCGACTTCAGGCGGCATCCTGCAGACGCATCGAATCGGCGACATGGCCTTCCGCTACGGCGTTCCCATGGCGATGCACTTTGCCGGAACGCCTGTCAGTTGCATGGCCAATGTCCACTGCGCAGCCGCTACACGCAACTTCCTCGCGCTAGAAAATCACTCGCTCGACGTGCCCTTCTGGCAGGACCTGGTCACAGGGATTGAAAAACCGATCGTCAACAAAGGATTCATCAAGGTCCCCGAAACTCCTGGCTTGGGAATCGCGCTGAACGACGACGAATTGAAACGGCACCTGAAGCCGGGTACGGGCTACTTTGAACCCACGCCGATGTGGGACGAAGCGCAATCTTGGGATGATGCTCTCTTCAGTTGAACCCGACCGCTATTGCTTGATCACAGTTCCATCGCGAAGGCGAATCTCACCCCAGCCGCCATTCAGCGGACGGATTGTGAACGGCGCTTTGGCTGCTTCTTTCTCGTCGATTTCGATACCCCATCCGGGCTTTTCGCTCACCCAGAGATAACCATCCCGCATCTCGGGGCAACCCTGAAAGATCGCCTTTGTCCTTTCGTTGAATGGAGAATACTCCTGAATCCCGAAGTTGTAACTCACCACGTCCAGAGTGACGTTTGCCATGTGCCCCACAGGCGAGACATCGCCGGGACCATGCCACGCCGTCTTCACTCCAAACTGCTCTGCAAGAATCGCGATCTTGCGGGCCGGACTGAATCCTCCCGCCTGCGACAGATGCACACGAATATAGTCGATCAACTGCTCTGTGATCAGCGGCTGCCATTCATGCGGGCTGTTGAAGAGTTCGCCCATCGCGATCGGCGTGGCGCAATTCTGGCGGATCTGGCGGAAGTACCCAAGGTCCTCCGGAGAAAGCGGGTCCTCAAGAAAGAACATCCGGAACTGCTCTGCCTGTTTGCAAAACTGGACGGCTTGGTTAGGCGTAAGCCGCTCATGCATATCGTGCAGCAATTCAACTTCATCGCCGAGTTCGCGACGGCAAATCTCAAGCAGCTTCAGAGCGCGCCGGCTTTGCGCTGCAGGATCAAACAGAGGTTTGTCATGCAGGGCCTTCGGCCGACCAGAATCCATGTGCTGAGAACCGTATCCCGACATGCCGGGGAGACCCACCTGAACCCGAACATTTCGAAAGCCCTGAGCCATGTAACGCTTGGCATTCTCGACGACTTCCTCAAACTCGGAGCCGCTCGCATGCGCGTAGGTATCTGCGGCCTCGCGGCACTTGCCGCCGGTGAGTTGATAGACGGGCATGCCTGCCTGACGTCCCTTGATATCCCAGAGCGCCTGATCCACGCCGCTGATCGCATTGTTCAGCACCGGCCCATTCTTCCAATAAGAACTGTCATAACAGGACTGCCAGATGTCTTCGATTCGATCGGTTGCCTTGTTCAAGAGGAAGGGCTTGAGATACTTCTCCACTGCCGGCTTCACCAAGTCTGCTCGCTGCGTGAAGGTTGCGCATCCGTAGCCGTAGAGTCCATCCTGATCCGTGGTGATTTTGACCACGGTCAGGCGCACGCCGTCCGGTTCACATTCGATGACGCTGATATCTTTGATTCGCGGCGTCGGTATTCCCTGTGTTGCGCGCGCACCTTGTGCTTCTGCGTCAGCAAAGCGCGGAGCCAGCGCAAGCCCGCCCAACCCTGCGAAGGTCCTCAGGAATCCACGCCGTTCAATCGGCATCCCAATGCTCCTCTCCGTCTATCGTGGATGGTGTTTCAGTCGATCACAGAAACGCAATTCTACCTCCCGACCACGCCCAGGCGCATCCCGCAAAGTCTTTCCGAATAATGGGAAGTCTTTGCCAGACAAACGTCAGCAATCTTCGAGGGAATTCTGGCTATTGAAATGGGAGATCGGACGTTCCACTCAAGGGAAATGGCAGAACGACCGGCGGTGGTGAATCGCTTCGTAACTCAATTCCGGAAGATCGGATGTTCAGTCGGTCGCACCTCTAGGTAGTCAGCCGCGAAAGCGGAGGAAAGCGAAAACGGGCCTTGGAAATCGGCGTACCCACAACCTCAATGCGGCTGAGGTCACGCGAACCCACGCCTAGATGCTCAGCCAGCCGCAAGGTGCTATCGCACTTCTCAAAAGGAGCGGTGCCACGATCAGCCATCGGATCGAATCCCATCGTCGCCATCGCAACAGCGTCGGTCGAGACACAGTTCATACCTGCGATCAGCAGCCCCGGATGCACCGGATTATGGATCCACCCACGCTGCTGATTCGGCAGCTCTCCGCCCGTCATCGTGTAAATGCCGTCGATGACCGCCAGATGTATTGGTCTGGCCGCCACCAGATCCGCCGTGATGCGCGGCACGCGATAACTCGGATCTTTCGATTCAAGCACCGGCTGTGGCGCACTCTTGGGGGGCACTCGAGATCCCGAATGCATCGGCTCGCGATATCCGACCGGGACAATGCTCGGCTCGTCCTCGGGAGCTTCGCGGCTGTAGATGGTGCAAGGCGTGATGCCGAAACAGTTCTTCATTGAGAGCGTGACTCCTGCGGTGCGATGTTCTTTCAACTTGGCAAGAGAGACAAAGACATCAGTGTCCTTGTAGGAATGGTTCAGATCGTAGCCCGAGTACATCAGGCCTCCACCCGGAACCATGAAGCGCGCATAGGTTTTTCCACTTCCAAGGAAGTTGGTGTTTTCGAATTCCACCCGCGTAGCCGCACTCGCAAAGTCCCGCGGACTCCAGCCGGCGGCAAGCATGAATTCCTCCAACGGCTTCACACCCACCGGCGCACTTTCAAGCAGCCGGATACGCCGTGCACCTGCTTTGCCCAGCAGCGAAACCAAGGCTCCAATGACCTGTGGGTGCACCCAGTGCGTCATTTGATTCGGCATGGAGTTCAGTTTGTCGTTCGTTGGGCCGGTCATGTTGAGCTTGATGGCAACGGTCTTCTCGCGAACGAGCCCTTCCAACCCACCGAGCTGGTCGAACACGGTTGAAAGTATGTCAACAACCCGCCGGTCATATTCCTGACATTGACCAATTGCAACGCGACTTGCCGGCGCTTGCAGGGCTGACGCGATTGCAGGGCGTGCAATGGCTGCGCCTGCTGCCATGCCCATAGCGCCGAGAAAGTGTCTTCGCGAATAATTCGACTTCATCTCAGGCTGACCTCCAAAATTCTCACAAGTAGTATGCTCCTGATTTTTGGAGCTTGCGTTCGATTTTATCGGCGAACGAAGCTCCGCCAATCTGGCATCCCATATTCCAGGTGTCCGAGTGCTGTCCTTTAATTGACTATTCTGGTCACTTTGGATGTGCTGGCAGACGGGCAGACGACTGTAACTGGTTGAGAACTCGTTGGGACGGCGGTGATTTGCTCGGAATGCCGCTTGATGCCGAGATGCGCGTTTCGGTAGTGGGTTACTTTGACTCTTTCCGCGTCCCAATTACTACCCACACCAAGAGAGCGTAGGCAGCGGAGGAGATGACAAACAGCCATCACGGATGAAGCACAACCGGAAATAGAAAAAGCAGAGCAACCAGCACCCAGAAACGCCATCCTGTTGGCCAACTATCCATTCCCATTTGAGATTACCCTCGGCGAACCGGTCTTTGTTGGTGGTTGGCGGTTATTCGCCCGTCACTGAAGCTCCGGCTCTCGTTCCTCACGCCAGAGATTCTTGACTTCCGCCTTCTTCAGCAGAAGCAACCCACAGTGTCTGCACCGACGAGTAAAGAACGGATCGAAAGCAAAAGCCGAAAAGAAGAAACGCTTCGCACATCTCGGACAGGGCCACGTCGCCGAAGAAGAACCACTGTGCGAGGGACGCAATGAGAAGCAGACCGAACGAAACGGCGATTGCGATCCGCAAGACAAGCGGCGGATGGTGGTCACCCAGTGTAGCGACGAGCAGCAACGCGGAAACGGCAAGCCCACTTGCGAACCAGAATAGACGGATCCGAAGACGTCGCCTCTCCGCGTAGAAGCAACTCCATTCTTCGCGGTATTGCTCCTGCCACTTGCCGCAGAAGCCGACGGCCGCAACTCGTCCATGGCTGCAATGTTACCCGGTTTGCACGAGCCGCCCCCTGATTCTGGATGTGTGGTGGCCAATCCGTACTTGTCGTTAGCAAGTAGAAATGCGCTTTTCGTAGCAAGTGAAATGTCCGGTTTCATAAGTTAGTAGCCGTCGGGTGCTCTTATGCTGCACGATCTTGAACTGGTCGATCGCATTCGACGCCCGCCCGAAGCTTCCCATTCGGTGTCATTGATGGATGGTAGCCCAACCAGATATAACCCATTTTGGGGGTTA
>CAVYPN010000006.1:0-102265 GCA_963770365.1 uncultured Acidobacteriaceae bacterium
GGTTCGCTTCATGCGCGTCGTCTCCAGGTGAAGTCAGTCTTCATACACAATCCCATTCGTCACGCTCCGAATCAGATTCGGGGATGGCGTGATCTCCGGCCGCAACTTCGCCAGAAAGCAAATCGCATCCTCGAATTTCGCCGAACCTGTCTGATCAAGAAACGCAGCCAGCAAGGTGGGCGTCCTTGGGATCCTAGAGTGGCAATGCACCAGCGTCGCTCCGTCTGCGACCGCTTGATAGATCGCCTCGAGAATCGCATTGAGCAAAGCGATGGGAATCGGACGCGCGTCGCAAACCGGAAACTGAAGGTAGCGGATCCCCGTGGCGCGTTGTTTTACGCACTCCTCGCACAGGGTAATGACGGTTCGAATCGGACGGGGATTGTCTTTGGCCAGCCGTTCCGCATCGGCGAGAGATCCGAGGAAGAGTCTCGGGGAAACCGCAGTTACTGACGACGCCGGTGAAATGATTCGCACACATTAGTAATACGGGGGACTCACTGATTTTGGCCTGTATTTTGAGAATTTTTTTAAGAAATGTGGCTAAATTTGCCATCCGCCGGCGCACGCCGCGCGATGATCCGGCCCGGCCGCGAGGGGCTGGCCGCTGCGTACGGCCGTTTAGCAACACTGTATCAGCAATCAAAAGGGCCATTCCGACGGGCTTCCGAGTAGCTGCCACGCGTCCATCAGGACTTCTCGCTCCTGGAGCGCTGGCTGTCGGAAACGCACCAGGGATCTGTCGCTGAGGAACATCCTCAGGATTATCTAAACAAATTCGCGTTCCGCTTCAACCGCCGCAAATTGCGCAGCCGAGGCAAACTCTTCCATGGGTTGGCGCAAGCACGCCGTCGCCACCGTGCATTTTCAATGCAGACAAGCATTGCTGTAGATGCCCTTCCCCCAGCCACGTCCACCAAGACCAGCAACAGCCCATGACTCCCCACGGACAAGACTACCTAAAAGTGCGAACCTTTCTACCGTCTTCCAAAACGAAATGTAATTCCAGCGCTGACGCGCAAGTTGTTCTGGTGTTTGTTTACCGCATTATCAAAATTCGTGAGGTAATAATCGACTTGCGGAAGGCGTAAACCCACCTTTTCGGTAACGAACACGTCGAGTCCTCCACCCGCGGTCATCGCAAATGCATTGGGTGCACCCGGATAGCCGATTGTTCCCGGCGCATAACTGCCACTTGCATGAGCCATTCCCAAAAGAATTTGTGCGAAAGGACGAACGCGATTTGAGCTGCGGATCTGATAACGCGGGCCAGCCAAATACGAGGTCAACGTGAGATTCAGTCCCGAGCCGTCGACATTGGAAGCATGCTGTGCCGCGAATTCACCGACCGCCACCCAATTCTCCGAAAGATCAAACCCCAGTGTAGCGGCGCCACCGTTCATGCTGAAACAGCCACAGCCTCCGGGAGGCGCATTGGTGTGGACGAAGCTGTATTGAATGCCAGCTTCCCATGGGGGCCCGCCGCCAAGCATTCGACTGGGATGGTCCCCCCCAGCAGCCCAGATGGGGGACGCGCCGCAGGCAAGCGCCACAGCAGACAAGATGAATGAGCGAAATCTATTAAACATCGGAATCCTCGCTATTGCACAATCAGTGTGACGGTGGTCGACGGATGCAGTGAACCACTCGTCCCGGTAATGGTGATGACGTAGGTTTGGCTTTGCGGAAGTCTTCCTTGGAAGCCTCCTCCACACCCTGTCGTTGAGAGCAGTGATGAGGCACCGAGCAGGATGAGCAGCAGCAAAGCGAACCCCGATCTCTTGAGATGTTTCCGTCTAATTACGACCAGGCATAGGCCTAACGCAATGGTCCCAGAGGAGAATGGGAAATGCATCGTGCGATCTATGCTCGTTCTCTGCGCAGAGGTGTGAACGGTCATTACGGTTGTGGCTCCGCCTGAACCGGGAACCACTGTCGGCGGGTTGAAGCTGACACCTGCCAGCGGAGGAAGTCCGATGGCCGACAGGACCACCGTGTTGTTGTACGCCCCGCCAATCGGAGGCAAACTGACATTGATGTTCACCGACGCGCCCGCCTTAACAGTGAACGGGGTCTGCGGAGCGGTGACCGTGTACCATGACGGGTTCTGTACCGTTACCGACACAGGGCCCGATGTGGATGGCTTGAAACCAGTGTTGCCCGAGTACACCGCAGTGACGCTGTGCGCCCCCACGGACAGGGTGCTTGTAACGAGCGTTGCATTTCCGCTGGCGTCGATGCCGGTAGTCCCGAGCGAAGTCGAGCCGTCGAAGAAGCTGACTGTACCGAGCGACATCCCCGTCGGCGTCGGACTCACGATTGCAGTGAAGGTTACCGACTGGCCCGATGCGACCGAGTTCAAGGAAGCGCTAATCGTAGTGGTTGTCGCGACTGGCGCTACTCCTGTAAGTTGCACGGGATTTGATTGACTCGCTCTGTGGTTCGCGTCGCCAGGGTAGCTCGCAAGCACCTCGTGCGCGCCTGGAGCCAAGCTGACTGAGCTCGCTTTTGCGCTCTCCGTGTGCTCACTCAGCGATACGCTCAGAGAACCCGAAGCGGTGTTGCTGACGGCGGCTATGTCCGGAAGTCCGTCACCGTTGAAGTCGGCTGCGACCAAGCCATAAGGCTGCGCACCCGCGTTGAACGCTGTTGCCGCCTGGAATGTGCCATCTCCGTTGCCCAACAATACACTTGTAGTGCCGTCGGTATTATTCGAAACAGCGATGTCCAAGCGACCATCACCATTGAAGTCCGCGATCGCAACCGCCACCGGAGAATTGTTTGCAGGAAATGTCACTTCTGGCTGGAACGTACCATCTCCGTTCCCGAGCAATATTCCCACCGAATTTGTGTCCCTGTGAGCCACCACGATATCGACATGGTTATCGCCGTTTACGTCAGCCAGAGCAATGGCAACAGGGCTGTTTGCGGTTGGATAGCTTACTTGCGCCTGCAGCGTTCCATCACCCTTACCAAGTAGTACGCTTACGGTGTTATCGACGCTGTTTGCCACGACCAGATCAACCACGCCGTCACCATTCAGATCAGCCTCCTCTACGGACTGGGGAGTATTGCCCACCGGATACGCCGTTTGCGGCTGGAAGGTGCCGTCGCCATTGCCCAGGAGTATACCGACTGTATTGTCGTCTTGATTCACTACAACCAGATCAGCGTCGCCGTCGCCATTAACATCCGCGACAGCCACCGCCGAAGGATTGCTCCCGACCGCATACGAAGTCTGGGACTGGAAGGTGCCGTCGCCGTTGCCGAGCAGAATGCTCACAGTCGACGAGCCTTGCTTGTTCACGATCACGAGGTCGGGATTACCATCGGCATTGAAGTCGCCGACAGCAATTGAATACGCAGATGTGTTCGGCTCGGTGGCGAAACTGGTTGCTGCCTGGAATGTCCCATCGCCGTTACCGAGGAAGACAGCGACAGAATTCTTTGCACCATTGGGTACAGCGATGTCGGGATTTCCGTCATTATTGAAATCTGCAGTAGCAAGCCAGACAGGCAAACCGCTCACCGACGGTGGGTTCGGAGCCGAAGATACTGTATAACCGAGCGTCGTCGAATCAAGCTGAGCCGAGGCTACGGTGGAGCTCCCGTTGCTCGTATCAATAAAGGAAACCGTTCCGGTTGGAACGGGTTTTCCGAAGGCCTGAACAGTACCCGTAAGTGTGTAAACACCGTTACCGCCATCTGCCGCGATGCCGGTGGTCGTTCCGTATCCGCCGGTGCCATTAACCAGCAGCGATTGCGGCGCCGATTCACTCGGCAGCGCTTCAGATGTTCCCACAAAGTCTGCGATGAGGCTGTAACCACCCACG
Source organism: uncultured Acidobacteriaceae bacterium (assembly GCA_963770365.1). Taxonomy (GTDB): domain Bacteria; phylum Acidobacteriota; class Terriglobia; order Terriglobales; family Acidobacteriaceae; genus Telmatobacter. The sequence continues at coordinate 3,834 of CAVYPN010000006.1, forward strand.
CCGGGGACGAAACGCGCTATCACAATCCCAGAAGCATTCAGTTGGCCCGAAGCGATCACGGCCGCCCCACTACAAGAAGGAGCAGTTGCGTCGCAGAAATCAACCACTCCCTGCCCGACCGGAATCAGGCCCTCCGTGACCGTTGCGCTGAGGGTGACGGTAACACCGTCATTCACAGGAGTGCCAGGAGTGATGGCGAGCGTAGTCGTAGTGGCTGAAGCCAATTTCGGCGTGATGGTGGTGCTGTCGGTGGCCGTGGCTGCGTTCGAAGCTCCGCCTCCGGAAGCGGTCACGGAGTTGGTCAAAGTGGCTGCGGCATTGCTCGCCACGTTGACCGTCAGGGTGATGGCCGGATAGCTGCTGCCTGCGGCCAGAACATCGCTGCGCGTGCAGGTCAGTGTCGCCAGCGTGCAGGTCCAGCCCGTGCCGTTGATCGAGGTCGCCGTCAGTCCCGCAGGCAACGTATCAATTACTGTCACCGGTCCGCTGGTCGGTCCGCTGCCCGTGTCGCCCGCCGTGAGCGTATAAGTGGCTCCGGTCTGTCCCTGGGTGAAGTTGCCCGTGTGCGTGCTGCCGATCGAAAGCACCGGCTGCTGCGTGATGGTGGTGCTGTCGGTGGCCGTGGCTGAGCTCGAAGCTCCGCCTCCGGATGCGGTCACCGAGTTGGTCAGAGTGGCTGCGGCATTGCTCGCCACGTTGACCGTCAGGGTGATGGCCGGATAGCTGCTGCCTGCGGCCAGAACATCGCTGCGCGTGCAGGTCAGTGTCGCCAGCGTGCAGGTCCAGCCCGTGCCGCTGATCGAGGTCGCCGTCAGTCCCGCAGGCACCGTATCAATTACCGTCACCGGTCCGCTGGTCGGTCCGCTGCCCGTGTCGCCCGCCGTGAGCGTATAAGTTGCTCCGGTCTGTCCCTGGGTGAAGTTGCCCGTGTGCGTGCTGCCGATCGAGAGCACCGGCTGCTGCGTGATGGTGGTGCTGTCGGTGGCCGTGGCTGCGCTCGAAGCTCCGCCTCCGGAAGCGGTCACCGAGTTGGTCAGAGTGGCTGCGGCATTGCTCGTCACATTGACCGTCAGGGTGATGGCCGGATAGCTGCTGCCTGCGGCCAGAACATCGCTGCGCGTGCAGGTCAGCGTGGCCAGGGTGCAGGTCCAGCCCGCGCCGCTGATCGAGGTCCCCGTTAGTCCCGCAGGCAACGTATCAATTACCGTCACCGGTCCGCTGGTCGGGCCGCTGCCCGTGTCGCCCGCCGTCAGTGTGTAAGTTGCTCCGGTCTGTCCCTGGGTGAAGTTGCCCGTGTGCGTGCTGCCGATCGAGAGCACCGGTGTACCAACCCCAATGCTGACCGAAGCAGGCGAAGTATCGCTCGTCGAGAGAGTCGAGTCCAACTGTGTTGCGCCAATATAAGCCACGGCCGAATTCAGGTAGACTCCGGGCACATTCGGGACAACGGCCTGGAATGTCAAATCGGCGGAGCCGTTCGCCGGGATAATGGATATGTTCGACCACGTCAAAACGCCTCCCGACGTGGCAGGGTCTCCTATGCTGACGCCACCGAAAGTCGAAGTTCCCGGGACATATGACACACCGGTTGGAAGGGTATCGACGAAACTGTCAAGCGTGACCGCAACCGATCCCGAGTTCGAGGCCCTTAACGTATACGTCTCTGCGCCGCCATTTGGCAAAATCAACGCGCTTGCGAGTTTCTGAATCGTAACCGTATTGCTCGTCGGCGGAATGGGCGGCAGACTCGCATAGCCGTTTGTATCCGTGTGCTTCATCTGCGTTCCACTGCTGATAAATGCAACCGGGCTGACGGCCGTGGATGCTGAATTCATGCCACCCACCAAATATGTCGAAACAAACGTGTAATTTGTATTTGAGGCAGAACTGAATGCAGACGAGGGAATCAGCAACTGACCGGAATATGTCCCTGTGTTCCCACCACTGAACGTAACCGTCGTTGAATACAGCGTGAAAACATTGGCGGGAAAGTCATAGGTCGTCTGAGGACTGGCATAGAATACCTTGGCGCTCCCGATGGTTCCCGTGGAACCGGTGACAGTGACCGTAATGAGGGAGCCGAGAATCGGGTCAGTGCTAGAGGTTGTAACCGTGGTTACTTTATTTGCCTGGGCACTGGTAGTCTCCTGGACTGTCACCGAGAATGGCTGCGTGCTAATCAGATTTGCTGACGATGGGCCGGAATACAAGTTGATTGAGAGGGCCTGGGGCGTGGCCACATTGCACTGGCCCGCCGAAAACGAGGAACAGTCTACGTTGAGGTAGAAATAGACTGTCTTTGATGCCCCGCTTGCCATCGGTCCCAAATGAACTTTTCCGGTCTCATTTACTCCTAGCGTCACATACGATCCGGTAAACGAGCCTGCGGTGACCCAGGCATCGGAGATCGTCGAGACGGTGTCATTGGTCACGAGGAAGCTTACGTAATTGCCGAGAAGGTTTGGGCTGACATTGCTCGAACTGTCGACATAGATAACGTTTCCGGAAGTCGAAGCGACCGACGCTGATAGGGCTGTCGCGCCACAGAGGGCAAAGGCCGCAATCAACAGAAGAGAACGGTGCAGAAGTGCATGAAGCGGATAGGTTTTAAGCATCACTTTTCTCGGAGATCTGAAACGGTTGGGGCCTGAATTAAATTAGAAATAGTTACTTGGAAATTGGGGCAAGCACCATCAGGGTCTTAGTCTCCGAGGTGCTCCTTTCGATTGGCGGACTCGTTCGCGGTGTACCTTCAAAGATCGCGCTGATCGCATACTTCCCCGCACCAAGTTTCAAACGGATCGTTGCTATTCCGCTGTTGGTTAGCTGAGCCTTGCCTAGGATTGCAGCGTCTCGGCAATTGACCGCATCTGCATTGCAAAAGAGCACTAATCCGTGCTGCACTGGCGAGCCTGAAGAAGTGACGGAAGACGTCATGGTGACTGGCGATCTGCTGTCGACAGCCGAATCGTTAGGGAAAATACGGAGTGTGATCGAACTGGACTGATTGCCCTGCGCTCGAACTTGACACCTGCCTGAACCGGTGTAGACGAGCAACATAAGCACGACGATCAGAAAACCGCGGTGGACAACTCGGTAAGGCAAAGGAAGAAGCATATATTTACCCGTTTATTCCGAACTCCCGCGCGCTGCACTAAAATAGCGAGCCACCAGGTCTTGAGCGCTCGGACTGGCCGAAAGCGCAAGTCAATGGGCAAGCTGCGTCGGCAGCTTTCACGATGTTCTGGGAATAGCTGATTCTCAGTCAGCAAGTGAAGAGAAAGCAATGAGATAGACTCGCGCCGAATTACTTAAGTGCTGGCACGTCCGGGGGGACGAGAAATACACAGACAACCTTCCCGGACTTCGCGTGATGTCGGGAAGCTTCCAGGACACCATACCCGGCGTGTTAGGTACGCAAATATGAGATTTAGATGGTTAATGAAAGTGTAAGCACTTCTTGCGGAAGGATGGCATCATGATGGCGGCAAAAAGGCCGACTCAAATACAAGCTCAGCGTTGACTCGGTTTCGGTCACTTCTTTTCGCCTGGTAAAGTGCGGCGTCTGCGCGGGCCAGAAAGGCGCCTGGCGTTTCTCCCGGCCTCCAGGAGGCGACCCCAAAACTCATTGAAGTCCGCTTTTGACTGCTTGATATCTTAATGTCGGATACTGCACTTCGGATGCGTTCAGCGATTAGCATCGCATCAACGAGCGAGGTTTCAGGCAAGAGGAGAATGAACTCTTCGCCTCCGAACCGGGCAGACAGATCGTAGATACGCGACTGGTCGGCGAAGACCGCGGCGGTGGCGACAAGTACCTGATCCCCGATCAAATGGCCAAACTCGTCATTGATTGATTTGAAATGATCCAGGTCGCCAATGATTGCGCCGAGGCCGTGCCCTAGTCGATCAGCGCGGGCTGTTTCTGAAATCATCCGTTCGTCAAACGTCCGCCGATTCGCTAGGCCAGTAAGCGGGTCCGTGCGCGAGATCTTGGTTATGACTTTATTCGCTTCCTTTAGTTCGGTGTTCATAGAGATCAATATGTCCTTGGCTCGCGCCGCTTCTGCCTCAGCCTGCTTCCGACGTGTGATATCGTACTTAACCGCAACAAAGTTGGTAATTCTTCCATCCTTGGCCCGCACCGGATTGATGTGCATCTCCTCGCTATAAGTCTCGCCATCTTTACGAAGGTTCAGCAGCTCACCGGACCAAAGCCGACCGTCAAGAATTGTGTTCCAAAGTGTTTTATAAAATGCGCGATCCTGCATCCCTGACTTCATCAGACGCGGAGTGTGACCAATCGCCTCATCAAGTGGGTCGCCCGTGAGGCCAGTAAACGCTGGATTCGCCCATTGAATGGTTCCCAGGCCATTGGTTATTACAATTGCTTCCGACGCCGACTCAAGTGCAACCTGCTGAAGCTGGCTATACTGCACACCCCTGTCAGAACAGGTGGTCGATAGAGAGCTGCACGCCTTTATCCCGAAGACTCGTGAGCACTGGTTCTCCAGATTCCCATCGCGTTCCGGCCACGCTCCGACTCCAGCGCGATCAGTTCACGATAAGGTTCGCAGCTACTCGCCACAACCCGGTTTCCTAGCCAAAAAGCCGGCGATCACCTCTATGGCCGCTTTTGAAGGTCTGTGGCATCCCGAGCCGCCAGGACGCCGCAGGGCAATCCCCGGCGTCGCGAATGTAGTCGCCCGCCGTATCCAGGCGTACTCCAGTGGCCTGCTCGATGCGCCGCAACGACCTGAAATGGCCGAAATGCGGCGGACCATAAAAGCCGCGCCACAGTTCGCAGAGCAATGACTCTAAGGCTAGTTGGAATAGTATTTGCCGGTTCTGAGTACATCAAGGGCTCCGGCCACAGGGCTTGGCGCTATTCAGCGTCTGGTGAGAGGCGTCGGACTTCTATCAACAGGCCTTGCAGGAGCGTATCGCGATCGCGTCTCAGGAGTCTGCACGCTGGAGTTGCGATTGGAAGAATCCATACGCCCGCCGAATCCCCTCCTCTAGGCTTACCTTTGCCCTCCAGCCAAGGGTATGGATTCGACTCACGTCCAGCAGCTTTTGAGGAGTTCCGTCCTGCTTGCTCGTGTCAAAGACAAGCTGGCAGTCAAAGTCGAGCACTTGGGCCACAAGTTCTGCCAGTGCGCGGATGGTTATGTCTTCACCGGTACCTATGTTGATCAGTGGAGCTTCATTCGCACCGAGAAGCGCATTGTAAACTGCCTCCGGCAGATTCAAAAGATGCAGACATGCCTCAGCAAGGTCATCACTATAGAGAAACTCCCGCCGGGGGCGGCCGGTGCCCCAAACGACGATTTCCTTTTCGCCAGCCAGCTTGGCTTCCACGACCTTTCGCATTAACGCCGGCAGAACGTGCGAACCCTGGAGGTCAAAATTGTCTTCAGGTCCGTACAGATTTGTTGGCATCGCTGCAAGGTACTTCGTGCCGTACTGCCGGTTGTACGACCAGCACATTTCGATTCCAGCAATTTTGGCCAGCGCGTAGGGCCGATTCGTGGGCTCAAGCGGTCCCGTAAGCAGGTACTCTTCTTTGATCGGCTGTGGCGCAAGCTTCGGATAGACACAACTCGAACCAAGAAACAACAGCCGCTTCACTCCGCAACGAAAACTTGCATCGATAACACTGGTTTGGATCTCAAGGTTTTCGCGTATGAAATCAGCAGGATATGAATCGTTCGCAAGAATGCCGCCCACCTTTGCCGCCGCGAGAAATACGAACTCTGGCCTGTGCTGATCAAAGAATGCCTGCACAGCAGGCCGGTTCGTCAGATCGAGCTCTGCGTGGCTGCGCAGAATGAGGTTCTCGTATTCTTGCCTTCTCAGCGCGCGGACGATCGCTGACCCAACCAAGCCCCGATGCCCAGCGACGTAGATCCGGCTACTCTTCTCCATGGTGCTTCGATCTCCGCCTTAGTTCTCGTGGTAATTGAAGATTGAATAGCCGTGCTTCTTCACCAATGCGTCTTTTTCTGCGGTCTTCAGATCTTCTTCCGTCATCTCCTTCACCAGTTCGTGAAAGGTCACCGTTGGTTGCCATCCGAGTTCTCGCCGCGCCTTGCTCGCGTCTCCAAGCAAGGTCTCTACCTCGGTCGGACGATAGTATCTCGGATCGACGGCGATAACCACGTTTCCGTTCTGGTCGATCCCCTTCTCTTCCGGGCCTATGCCCTCCCAAGTGATGAGCATCCCCAAAAAGCTCGCCGACAGATTTACGAATTCACGCACACTGTGTTGTTGGCCGGTTGCAATCACATAGTCTTTCGGTTCCTTCTGCTGAAGCATGCGCCACTGCATTTCCACGTAATCACGCGCATGTCCCCAATCACGCAAAGCATCCAAGTTGCCAAGAAAGAGGCGATCCTGCAAGCCGGCTTTGATGCGGGCCAATCCTCGCGTGATCTTCCGGGTCACAAACGTCTCGCCACGATTCGGCGATTCATGATTGAAAAGAATTCCATTGCAGGCGTAGATGCCGTACGCCTCCCTATAATTCACGGTGATCCAATACGCATACAGCTTGGCCACAGCATAGGGAGACCTGGGATAAAACGGCGTCGTTTCTTTCTGAGGAATTTCCTGCACCAGTCCGTACATCTCCGATGTCGAGGCCTGATAGAAACGCGTAACCTTTTCAAGCCCTAAAATTCGAATGGCTTCAAGAAGTCTGAGCGTTCCGAGAGCGTCAGAGTTTGCCGTGTATTCAGGTTCTTCGAACGACACTTTCACATGGCTCTGCGCGGCAAGGTTGTAGATTTCATCAGGCTTGACCTTCTGCACAATCTGGATCAGGCTGCTCGAATCGGTGAGATCACCATAATGAAGCATAAAGTGACGACCCTGAGTATGGGGATCCTCGTAAATATGATCGATTCGATTTGTATTGAGCAGTGATGACCTGCGTTTAATTCCGTGTACTTCATAACCCTTCGTCAGTAGCAACTCCGCCAAATATGCACCGTCTTGTCCGGTGACCCCAGTGATGAGCGCTTTCTTCATGAATGTACTCCTATGGGTTTAACGATAAAGATCACACATCCTACAAGCCGGTTCTGAATATAGAGATGATCCGCGTTACTTCCGCGCGACCTGGGAAAGAGCCAGTTTTAGTGGATGAAATCACATTGTAGGTTAGCGTCCCTGGTGCGGATGTGCTAGGGTCTTCACCGGAAGACCCTGATTGAGTTGCCCTGCATGGGGGCATTGCACGATCAGTTCCTTCTCGTTGTTCACTTTCAAGTACGGGCGAAGATTTGTCAAACTTTTGGTACGCCAAATATTCAACCAAACTCGATTCTGCGATTAATAGGGCGAAGCCTCGGGTGGCAAAAAAGATTCATTGAAATCGGCGAGTTTACCTGTTGTTGTTGACATGTGCGCCGTCAATGTCCGCGGCGAGCGAAAGAGGAAGCTTCGCAGATACCGTTTACTCACGAATCATGAGCGGATAAGTGCAATCTAAGCCTCGCTTTCCTGGCAGAATCACGTTGAAACTCCTTCGGAACCAAGTCATCCACAGCGCTGACTGCGATCACGGTATCGACTGCTGGTGAGTCTCCGAGAGACACGGAGAGGTCCACATACATCGCGTAGAGGCGCGATTCACATCGAGCTTCCCCGTCGAGCGATAATCAGCCTGGAGAGTGGCGCTGACGGTAGGAGAACATTCGACGGAAGCTTGCGAGAGGCTCAGCTGGACTCGCGTGAGTAGTCAGAGGCAGCTTCCGGCGGTGGTTTCGAGCTGTGAATATCATCTTGACAATTGTGCCATTTCCTTCCCACGGCTGCTGACCTGTTCGGGATCGAATATGACGACGATCGCATATTGGCGCTCACTACATATCAGCGATGCTAAGCGGTCATTCTACCCCTGTGAACCGCGTGCGGAATTTGTTTCGTTTGAAATACGCTTTTGCTTCACGAGTGTTCAGCCAATAAAGAAGGAAACTCGCGAGCAGTGCTTGGCTCATGAGCGTCACTTTTTCAACGGGGTTTACTCGAAGGAAGAAACGAATGTCGCGGACATTATAGAAGCAGACAAAGCAATTCAGCAGAACGAGAATTCTTGCCCAATTCTTCCCCTTCCAAAAGAACCACAATACGATATAGCCAGCGGCAATCGTGAGAGTGAAAACGAGGATGAAGAAGAATACGGTGAGGCGAGACTCATGTGCCTCTGGTTCCCACATGATCGCATATCCGAGAATGTTGAGAACTGCCATAAGCCATGTTGAGATTGTGACTGCCTTTGGCCGCATCACAATGGCGTCAGCTTTTGCTGTCTGTCCGGGCATGATCGAGCCTCTGCTTTTCGCAACAGTCCATGCCCCAATAGTACAAGCCGAGTGAAGTCACGATTGTTTTATTGGAATGGGTAAACAGGCGTAGACATACTGGATGCGCTGGAGCATGCGACAGCTGCCGCCCGGCCTTGACACTGGTGCTGAAGCAAAGCCCGTTATTTAGCGTGGTCCGAGGTCGCGTGTTGGTCAGTGGTGACGTCCGCTTCGTGCGGCGATCCCGTTCAGGAGTTCGTTCGTGACGTAACTCGGGCCGCAGGTTCCAGCAGAAGGAGCCCACGATGACCAGCAAGTCCAAAACCAAGGCAGGACTGTGGGCGGATGGCGACTTGGGTCATATTGGGCGATTGGCGCGCCACTGCAAAATCCAGTCCGCGGCCATGGAGTCGACTTGCGTGGACTGGATCCGCTATGGCAGATCCTGGAAACGCCGGGGGTTCGAAGTCTTCCTGGTTAACGCGTCATGTGAAGAACGTTCCTTGGGCGCAAGAGCGACGCTTCGGACTGTCAGTGGATCCAGTATTTGCATTCGGTGGGATTACTGAAGGCGAGTTTTCGGCCGCCCGACGAGATTTGCGTATTGCGCTCGCCGACTGCCTGCGTTGTGATTTCCTGCCCGAATGCCATATGGCATCGACGGAGATCCGCGACCTGCGGCGAACCCTGCCTATCCGCGGATTGCTGGTCAAGCAGATGGTGTGCAAAAAGCACGCATATCAGGGCTCCTGCTGGAGAAGGGAGTGACGCATACCAAGCGACGGCCGCATAAGCGCTGCTTCGCTGCCCAACCCTCGGGAGTCGCGATTGGACTGCCAGTCTGACTGACCAGCCGTCAGTCGGACTCGAGCGAAGTCCAAATAATTAGCACCTTCCCTGCCCCGTGTGTGCCAGGTGTGTGCCGGATGTCGCTAGGAAAGTTTTTGGCAGACTGTGCGGCTGCACCCCCTGATCGCGGGTAGATATGCTAATTTGAACGGCTTTATGTCGGATCCCAGCCAGAGGCGGACCGTGGCCCCTGACAGGAATTATTCACGGTTTTAACCAGGTCTACGCATAAAAGTCGCCTTCGTGCGTCCCTTGCCACAGATGGTTCGTTCTTAGATCGCTTGTAACAACCCTTTGACCTTGACACGGCATCATTGAAAGCATGACTAGCTCAATGGTTCCCCCACCTCGAAGGCAGCTCGTCGACTCCCTTACCGACGCTCTCCTCGAGTTTGAGCAGAGCCCCCCGGTCCATGTCTCGTCGGCGGTCGCTGAACTCAAACGCATCCTGCTGCTCCATATCGATGAGCTCCAGTCGGTTGAGATCCCTCAGCCAGACGCTCCCGGCTCTGCGAGCATTCGCGGCAGTTCACACTGTTCCCGTTCTTGATGATAAGCAAGCGGCGTCGCTTAAGCGGATGCTCAATCGTCTTCTGTTTCTCCGCGTAGCATTGCTCCTCACGCTGCCCCGCGCAGAGGCGCAATGCGGGTCATCCGCTCCGTACCAGATCTTTGGCGGCTTCAGCTACCTTTCAAACTCTCTCAATGGAACTACAGGTTCGCGTCAGCCCCTCACCGGTTGGGATGCCAGCGTGGCATTCTCCCCATACCGCCATCTGCGATTCATAATCGATTTCTCAGACTATTCGGGCAGCAATCTGGGCGCCTCGCTGCACGCTTATTTCATAAGCGGGGGCGAATAGGAGCGAAGCTTCCACAAAGAAGGACTGTTCGTGAAGGGGCTCGTCGGTGAAACGGATCAAAGGCGGAATGATCGGTTTTGCCCATAAGGTGCTTTCGGAACAGGGCCTCCTATGAGAACTTCACACTTCAACAGGACGTCGGAATCCACTGCAGGTTAAGCACGCGACGGGATTTCGGGATTTCCGCGTTGGGTTGGGCTGCTTCCATTTTTCGAACGGATTTGTGGTGCCGAATAACCCGGGAATTTGACAAAATGTCATACAACGCCGGCCTGAGCTACCATCTCACCAAGCAGCCAAGCTTTTGAAATGCAGATCGGAGCGGTGACGCTAACCGCTGTTGCCAACGGGTGTTTGGCGGGTTTGCCGCTTTCGACGCGACATTTCTGTGGGTGTGTGCTGTGTTCACCCTCGACCCCGGCAAGCGCCGAAGCGACAGAATGTGACAAGCATCTTTCGAAAGCCCCTGATTCCGCGTCGCTAACTAGGGGCCTTCCTTGGCTGTGTTCCTTGCCGACTAAGTGCCGTGAAGAACCCGTTTCTCATTCAATGATTCGGCTCACTAAGGAATAGGGCGCGGAGCCTTTCTTGAGAGACTGCCGTCAGAGAGCACTGGGCGAAGAGCCGGAACAATTCGGGTAGCAGCTCAATACATCGAGCTCCTAAACACTAATTGTAGGGGTATGCGTCTGACAAATGCAGCCAGAGCAACAACGCTCAATTGGTGATGCATCACCTTGGGATGTCTCTTGATGTACTTCACCACGATTACTGCCATTTCGCGCCCCGTACCCCTTCCCGGAACGCATGCGGGGGCGAGCTATTTTGGTTTCGACGGTTATTGAAGGCTTTCCACATGTCGAATGTCTCAGATATCTACGCGGTGAGCGCCGTCAAGCATCGGCCGCTTTGTCGAGATTGCTTTCAATCGAGACTCGGCACTCTTGGAGTAGGTCGGCACGTGTCCTTCTTTGTGCTTTCAGCGGCAGCACCACAACGGAAAAGACAAGAACGAGTGCAATGAACGCAAGACGTTTCATGGTCACTCCTTTGGGTGGACCTATCGGTATGCAATTGTACGCAAACTTTCGCGAAACAACATCAGAGCGGTGAACGATTACTTGACCCTTCATGTGGAGAGCCTCAAGGGGGAGTAGACGAAGCCATCATGCGTGATCTACTCGCGTAACTCAAGAAACAAATCCGTTCCTCTAGCCGATCGTTACAGAGTTCTACAACAGCTACAAAATAAGCGGACACCTGATGGACACACTCTGCGGTGCCGTCAAGAGAAACTCAGCGCACGCTTACCTCGGTTCGCACCAAGCGCCCAGAGCTAAACCAAATCACCAAAAGGTGTAGGTAATAACACTAAAGTTAATGAAGTAATAGGTCTAAAGAGTTACGAATAATTAACTTACTGTGATCTTCATCATCGTCGATAACCCGCGCTAAGGACTAACTTTCAAGTTGCCAAGCTGCAAGACAGGCGCGTAGAAAGTGTGTCGGAGATGCCTTGTTACAGGAATTTAGATGTCATTTCACTAGTAAATAGCCCTTCTCGCAATCGTTTATTGAACGCTCTTGCTATCTCATGTGTGTTGACGACTGTTGGCGTCAGTTTTGGAGAAGGTAAGTCTGCCAATACGAAGCAGGCAGGTCAAACAATTGCCTTCAGCGCGAGTTCAAACCGTGTCGTAGGAGCGACGGTCACGTTGACCGCCGTCGCAACTTCGGGCCTGTCAGTCGCTTTTCAGTCGAACACACCAGCAGTCTGTGTGGTTTCCGGTTCGACTATAACGCTGGCGGCAGAAGGACAATGCACAATTCAAGCGAATCAGGCCGGCAACTCGGCATATTCTCCGGCGCCACCGGTCTCGCAAAGCTTCATAGTCAACGCAGCTGCAGCGATTAGCGGCCCAGCGCCCACCGCCATGCCGTCAGATTATGGTTTTTCAGGGCCCGATCCAGAGCCCGCGCTGCCTTCGAACCTCGATGCATTCACGCCACCTCTTTATGCGGTCAATCCCTCAGCGCCAGCTGTTGCCGAGTGGACACGATCGGCGGGTCCGGGAAATGCTATTGAATTCTCGCTCGCAGCGTCAACGGCGGGTACTACATTCCTGGTCTATGGACAGAATTCAGAAGCGAGGACAACACCCCTGAGCGTGATCCCCGCGGTCCTCGATTACACTCCACAAGGCTCGTCTTCGGGTGAAATTGCTTCGATCATTCTGCCTTCGACAATGAGCGGCCTATCGCCCGGGATGTATCTTGTGTGGCCGCAGAACAGCATCGGCACCGGCGCTCCCGTTGCCATCAACAGAACCGATGCCTGGTGGCTTGGCCCGGGGGCAGCAACGGAAGGTGATACGGTCTTCGTGTTTGGCCAAAACCTGACTTATCCAGGAACCTATGCGCCTAGCGTCATGGCTCCACTCGTGTATCTGGTAAGTGCTGATGGCGCTGGAGGAACCTATCTTCCGCAGGTCACCTCTGCCAATCCCTACAGAGTTGGGTTCTCGACCAGCGAAGTCAATCCGGGCTTGTATAACGTGTGGGTTCACAACGGAGCAGGGGGCAACTTTGGGTGGAGCGGCCCGCTCCCGCTTACTGTTTCTGCAACTTCGCCATGGAACTGTCAATCGAGCGGCCCATCCACTTTCAGTGTGAAGTCTTATGGCGCCACTGGAAACAGCGTAGCCGACGATACGGCCGCGATCACAGCCACCATCTCCGCCGCGGGAATCTACGCCTTGAACGCCAGCCACCGATACGCCACAATTTATTTTCCGCCCGGGATTTATATGGTATCAATGGGATTCCGACCGCCAAGCAATGTTTGCTTCATGGGCGCAGGCACCTCGAGCTGGCAGACGCAAACTGGCAGCACAGGCTCCGCCTCCATCCTGAGGCTCTCCCATACCACGGCGACGCTCGCTAATCTTGCCTTCCCGCAGACCTCGCAAGCGTTTATCTGGGGAAACGAGGGAGGCGGGAGCAGCAACAACGTGGAATTCACCAATCTGGTACTCGACGCGAATGGCAATATTCCGTCTGTCTGGTCGTCTCCGGGAGTCTACGCTACCCTTGGAGCGCAGGTTAGATTCCGGTCCTCGAAAAACGTAAAGTTTGACAGCATTGTCTTGAATGGCGCGGGTCCGACCATATACGGCGCCGGATTCGAGAGTTTCGATTTTCTGGGCGGACAGAATTACTACCTGACAAATAGCACAATCATCGGTACAGGAATCTGGAATGACTGGACTAAACAGGTTTTTGTGAGCGGCAACCTTTTCCTCGCTGCTGACAATTCTTTGATGATGATAGTAAATGCCGGCTCTGTCCAAACCGCCTTTTCGAGCAATACACAAGAGGATTTAGAGTATTTCAACACCTTGAATCCGTCAGCGCAGATTCCATATAGCTACGGCTCCGCAAGCTATGCTGCGGCCATCGCAGGGCAGAGTCTCATCGGGACCGGCCTCGGACCCTACGGACTTGGCAGGATCGGCGGCTCCGAGTCATATGAGGTTGGCCAACTCTATATCGGTCAAAACACCAACATCAACGCAGGCCCGTGCGATCCGACCAATACGAGTGGAACCTATCCGAATTCCTATCCAGGTTGTGCAACGAGCACGAATTCGAACTCAGGTGAACAAGTACTCTTCGAAACAGAACCCGTGGATTTCGGCGGGCCGGCGATGACGTCCACCGCCACAACCGTGACCGTTTCCGGGCTCACTGAAACCTCTTGCGGCATTCCTCAGAACAGCAACTGTGTTGGTGAAGATGCGGTCATTTCCGGGGGGACAGGGCTCGGCCAAAACCGCCACATCATTGCTCAAAATGGCTCAACCCTGACACTGAGCGCACCATGGATGGTGAACCCCGACGCGACGAGCACAATCTACATCAGTAACGTCACCTATCAGGCCGCTGTGTACGATAACGTCGAGCAGGGAAAGGCCGACCAAGCTTCGCGATACACAGCTTTGGGAGGAGTTGAATCGTGGGGTGGCGCATATGAGCTCGTCTATGACGGCAACCAGGTGTCAAATGTCGGCACAGGAATAGCGGAAGTAACGCTGCAAACGTATCGCCCCAATGAAGACTGGATCGCCCCGAACTACTTCAGTCTCTTCTGCAACAACAAGATCACCAGCGCAATCGTGGGTGTGAACGTTGTTGATGGGTTTTACGGGGGAACAGGAGACCCTCGAGCCGTGGCGTTTCTGGGAAATGTTTTTAGAAACAATACCTTCGGGACGTCAGACAGCAGCGGCCCAATCTACACGGGGATCTACGGCAAAGGGATCCGGTTTTCCCCTCATGCAGCTTCGGCTGGAGAAGGCAATGCCATCCAGGGTGTGATACTCGATGGAAACGCGTTCGTTGTCGATGATTCTGACGCTTCGGGCGCTAGTTCATCCTGGAAAAGAAGCGCTCCCGCTGGCTTATGGACCGACAATGGAAACGCACTCATCATCGACACTCTGTTTAACAACAACAGCTTTTCCTTGGTTGGAGGGTTGAATCCGAAGAATCCAAACTCCTCATATGGGATCGTGTTCGGAAGCGATACCAAGAACGGCAATCCAGCGTCAGCCATTCCGGGCGATTCATGTGTAGAGGCAGGGAGGAACTCGATTGCAGGATTTGCGACATCAAGTTACGGACTCACCTGCACGCAGATGTAGTACGAGACCGAATGACCGACTCTCCGGACACAGATCGGGTCAGAAAAGCAGGCTGCACATGTTGTCGATGAAAGTATGGCGCCGCCCGCACGGAACACCTTTTCAACAGCGGGCTGCGTCGGCGATCGCCTCGGCATCGATGTAACGGGTCTTGTCTTGACGAATTATGCCTCGATCAGCCACACTTCATGATTCATGCCCCCTGATTGTGCGGACGAAGGCAGTTTCCCACGCTTACGCTGTAGCTGTATTCCAGAATGATGGTCCTCGCACCCCCCTTACCGCCTCACGGGTCTAAGACGGGATGAGGCCGAAAGGACATTGTTCTGGACTCGCGCGGGGCTCAGCCTCGTTCCGAATCCTGAAGCATACGAGGAACGGACATAAGTACTTCACCTCGGTTTCGCAGACCTCTCCTGAAGTTCACGTTCCCGAATTCGAAGGAGGAGATCTCGATGATTTGCCAGAAACAGGATTGCTCCCAACGGGAGAGAAATGGATATGTCCCATGGGCCATATGGGAAAGCGAATGCTCCAGCAGACAGCACCTGGATTGCTAGGAACTGAAAATCAAGCTGACCATTCGTCCAGTCAATTCCCAGCCTGCCGACTCCGATTAGGATGAAGCAGGCCCAAACCCACTTTCGAGGGCCGATCTTTGACCAGAGGCACAATGCCAGAACGTAGAGGCTGAAAGCAGGAAAGAGCATCGCAAGAGAGAGAATCAAGTATTGCGGAAAAGTCTTCTTCAATAATGTAAACTCATTAGCTTTTATAAGCGACTCGGGAATGATACGGACGTGCATGCCCGCTATAGTTGTGCGGCTGGTCTCCTTCTGCAGCACAACATTAAACAATAGGCGCTCAGTTTTGTACCGGTATTCCACTATGATGTGACTCTCACAGGATCCTTCTTCGCAAAGCACATCGACCGAACTGGTCTTTACGGCACTCGCGTTTTCCGCAGGTATAGCCGCAACCATCCCATCGATGTCAGAACGGAAGGCAGCATCCTGTAGCGCCGGATTCATGAGTTCCCTTACCTGATCGTAATGGCCTCCGCGCAGAAGTTCGAAAATAGACTTTGCTAGAGATACGTCTTCCGGCGCCTTTCTCTCCATCCGGGCACTCTCATCGCAGGAAACGATATAGACCAAAGCGATTAAAAGTAGAACGAGCGGTGAACCACTTTTGGGCATTCTTGACCTTTCATAGCAAGGCATGGTTTCTGCAGGCACGTGAAGGCGAATTTGGGCCATTTGAGCTCGTTTCCATAGCACACGTGCGTTCAGCTCTTATCCGTCCAGTCGAAGGCTTAAGGTAGAACTCCCGCGAGGCAACGGATCCTGCACGGCGCAAACGTCATTCTGGGTTTGCATTATTTTTCCTTGTTCGGCTGCCCTTCCGAAAGCCGTAATCCCACCCGTGATGCCATCCAAGAGCATAGGGGAGCGCGGTTAAATTCTTGACGATAGGCTGATTTTCTTCGGGGCCTTCCTTCGAGTTCAAACTGTTTCCAGACCGGTATCCCAGTTCCCACCCATGATTCCATCCCAAGTGGTATTGAAAAGCGACACACAGGATGGCAATCGCTGCGGCCCCCTCGAAAATATTGGTAACTGTGATGTTCATTGCTAACCGTACCTATTTGGTGATACTAGATCGAAGTGCTCGCCGGAATCCTGCAATGCAAACATAGTTCGCAAGGCGAAACCCCTCTGCAGCATGCGCTTCGTCCTACAAACGGAACGAGACTCACTCGCCCTCACCAGCATGCTAGCTCGGGACACTCGCGTCCCTAAGCACCTCTGCGGAAAGATCCCCCAGGAAGTATCCTTCTGAAAGTGCCCCTAACTCGGTTCCCCTCGGCAATACCCGACACACGAACGAAATCGGAGTGTCGAAGTGTGGCGTCAGGGTAACTTTCCCAAGACGCTCGCGGTATGCGCGTTCAATTTCGGCGTGATCGCTACTGTTGAAAGCCGCGCAGAGAAGTTTTGTATAACCGCGCTGAGGATGAAAGGTATCGCACATCGGGGATCAGTACCTGGCCTCTCCGCGTGTAAGGTCAAATAGAATGCGGCCATTTCTCGACCTTCGTGCAAATTGTACCAATGGCAGTCGAAGGAGAGGACATTTTGAGAGTGTCCTCTGTTGATTCCTTGAGAAGGCCGTGTGAATCAAATCTGGGCATATCGAGTCGATTCTCTATTTAGTTTTCGCCTTCCTCGCGCGGAAATAGATGAGTATCCCGGCCAGACCTGCACGGATGCGCATCCGCCATCCACTGGTAATCATGGGGCCCAGTTGTGGAGAACTTCGGTGCCAGGACAGCGGCTTGTGTCGCAGTCGCCTGAAAAGAAACTGCAGGAGTTCGAGGCGATGGCCCCGAAACTCGAAGAACAGTAATAACCAATAGGCGATCGAGCGGGAAGCCTCTAGCTCGATGTCTATGGATTTGAGGGGATGGAAAACGATCGCAGCCGGAATATGAATGACGCGGCAACCGCGAGTTAGAAGCGTAAGGAAGGCATGGCTTTCCTCACTTCCACCAAATGGGGCTCCCCTTCCGAGACGTTCATCGAAGACTCCCCAACCGGCACACGCGGATTTCCGAATTGCCATGTTGGAGCCAGTGCCCAGACCTCCAAAGGCGGCAGTTTCGAACCATTTTAGATCGAGATTCGTGAGGGATCGAGGCGGTTCCTGCTCAATGCGCGTTAGGCCAGATTCCAGAAATACAATCTCGCCAGTAACTGCAGCGACCTCGGGATCCGCGAACGGCTCAAGCAGGAATCCCAACCAACGCTCTTCAGGGACAGCGTCGTCGTCCAAATAGGCGATGATCGCGGAGTTGCTCTGAGCTAGGCCTCGGTTGCGCGCTCGGCTCAAGCCTAAATTCGGCTCCACAATATAACGGGCAGCATATTCTCGCACAACACATTCGGTCTGTTTGTCGCCGGCGGTGTTGTCGACCACCATCACTTCATGTGGCGCCGGCCGCAGGCGTACGACGCCTTCAAGACATTTCCGCAGGAGATCCGGATGGCTGTGCGTGCAAATGACAACTGCAACGGTCAGCTCTAGATCCGTAGGTACGGAAGTCTCCGGCGGGGATACGTAAGGGCCCACCGGAGCATTCAATCGGTAATCCTCAAATTCCATTCAAAAAATGCGCTCCCTTGAAGTTTATCAATTTGACGCGATTTCTGAGCGGCGGAGCCGATGTGAGATTCCACATCTGCTTGACTGCAACGCGAGGCGACCGAGCAGTTCGGTGAAGGTCCATTCAGCGTTATTCACCACGCGAGCGAATGGTTACTGTAGTAATGAAGGCCCGAAAAGGAGGTTACAAAAATCTTGCATGAGCCGCAGGCGTTCCCATGCTCCGTCATTTAGTTTACTTGTAGCATCGAGTCTCGGCTCGCTTCCTGTAGGAATGTGCATGGAATACGAATTCGAGCAGGACGAGAGTGGCGTAGAAGCAGAACACAGGTTTAGCCCGCTCATCTTCGGAGCCCAACCGACAGACCAAAGCCGATTTTGGACGTCGAATCAACTTCAAACCACAGCAAACTACAGCAAAGTAGATCCACAGTCAACGGATTTGGCAGTGAGTGCTCACTCTTGCTATAGTTTGGGAAGCAGTTTTTCTTGTCTCCGCCCCCGTTGACTCGTTTCGAGATGAAAGTCTTCTCGGCGTCCGAATCAAGGTAATCGCAAGATATTCCAAGCTCGTCTGCAGTTCCTGCTTCTGCTTTGGTTATTCTCGATCGAATCTCATTTGGCGTTTGCCAAGTGAGGAGAGCGAAGCTTTGTGCAAAAGGGGCCTAGATGAAATTCAACTCTTGAAAGAGCGTTGGGTTGGGACAGGGTCTCATCGATTTCAATTCTTCGAGATTTGCCAAGCGCCAAAGTTGCGGTTTCTTGGCTCCAAAGCGGTTCGGGCAGTTCACGAGCATGAAGAAGACTTCGGCAGAATTCGAGACAGGGAATGCTGTAAGCGGTGAATGGCAGGTGATGTCATTCGATATCAATCGCGCGCGGTGTTTTGCATGAGTCCCAAGTCGTCCGCGCTGAATTGAGTGGTAGAGCTCCCCTTTTTGAGCACGCAGGTGTCCTGGCGTCTGAACGCAAATGGTATGACCTCTTCGCGATTCCACAAGACGAGATATCGGCAGTCAAGCATTTGCGTCTGGGAGACATCGAGTCGCTCCTTCCGACTCCGAAACCGTTCGAGTAAGGAAGGACCGCCAGCGCGTTAAGACCGTCCTGCCCTCTTTCCGTGTTAATGTTCGTCCGAATAAATCGCTCAGAGCGGTCAAAAAGTTCTCCACTGTCCAGGCGTACCGCATATCGTCGGCAATTGCCGGGTGTATGTCCACTGGAGGATGCTCAGATTCAGTTCCTCAACCAGTGCGTCGAAGTCGATTCGGATGCCTCTAGAAGGCGTGGTTCCTTAAGACTGACATGTTTCGCAGCTACACTCAGCGAGATCCTGCGCTGCAGTTCGAGCGTGTGACTTTTCGATTACTATTCTGTGTCTGAACCGGCCACCCAAGAGTTCTTTCGATAACGGGGATCAGAATGTATGACTGCTGGGAGCTCCGTAAGAACTGAGAAGATTCTTGATGCCGCGGCGCGGCTGTTTGGGCGCCAAGGGTATCACGCCACAACCACGCGTGAAATCGCGCGCTTAGCTGACGTGAGCGAGAACACTCTGTTCAGGCATTTCGATCGCAAAGAAAATCTCTTCAGGTCTGCGCTGCAATCCCGTACGGCAGCATTGATACCTAAGCGGGATCTGCTTAATGGAATCAGGGCCGGCGATGCGCCTGAAGTGGTCTTACCGCAGATCTTTGAGCTACTCGATAATGTCAACCACATGCCGGAAGTCCTAAGACTGATCGCAGTTGCATTCCTTGAATTACAGGAACAGGCGGAGGCACTTTGTGGAGAACTTCTTTCGCCTCTTCTTTCAGAAGTCTGCCAATATCTGGCGAAGAGTGTTGCAAAAGGTGAAGTTCTAGAGGTGGATCCGTCCTTGCTGGCAGCGTCGTTCATTGCGATGGTTGTGATGCACCCGCAGCTTTCAAGGCTGGCTGGTGAGAACAGTCAGTCCCCCATTGACAGCCGGACAGCGGTGATTGCATACACCAAGTTCTGGCTCGATTTGCTAAACCCCAGGTTCCCGTCCTCTTCCAGTCAATAACCCCGGAGCTTTGCTAGAGTTCAACCCGATTTGAATTCGGTCAGCAGTCCGAGAGAATAAACCGAGCAAGAAATCCAAAACAGAATTGCAGTTGCATGATTTTGGGTCGTCCGCAATTAGGCAAATGGATCTTCCAATCCGTTGAAAACTACTCCATCCATTCAAACCTTCGAGCCGCAACGAGAGCACCAGGGTTCAATTCAGGAGAAGATATGTCCCCCTTGTCACTACCTGCAAAACGCTCTGTAACAGAACGGATTCGGTGGAATATTCTGGTATTATTCAGAGACTTAAACGCTTTCGCTCTTTCTGCACTCCTTGCATTTGAGTTGCGATTCGAGGGCTCAATTCCCGCTAAGTACCTTCATGCTTTTTGGATTGCTCTGTGCATTTGGGCAGGGGCAAAGACAATTCTGTTTTGTGCAGCCTCGGTAAACCGAAATTATTGGAAGTACACCTCGGTCTATGATGCGCAACAGATTGCTCTAGCCAATTCCGCGGGTTCATTTCTCGCTGGACTGCTCATTCTCTGCCTGCTCGGCCCCTGGGGCATCCCGCGCTCTATCTATATCCTTGAATGGATCATTTCCTGCTTTGTCATGTTGGGGGGCAGGCTCGTGACGCGCTCAATCACAACGGCCAAGAACACCCGTTGGGCACAAGGCGTGGGTACGAGAACCCTTATATACGGCGCCGGAGCAGCCGGATTGCATCTTCTTTGGGAGCTTCAGCAAAACCGCTCACTGATGAGCGACGTCATAGGTTTCATCGACGACGATCCGAGCAAAGCTGGTCTGAAGCTCGATGGCAAGCAGGTGTTAGGAACAGGAAAAGCTCTCGGAAGCTTGGTCCAGAAGCATCTGATCAAAAAGATACTGATTGCGATTCCTTCCGCGACTGGACCTCAGATGGTCCGGATCCTGAAGTTGGCTGCCGAGACGGAAGCTGAATACAAGATGGTGCCGAGCTTGGGAGATCTAATCCAGGGCAAGGAATTGGGTGGACAAATTCGGAATATTGCAGTTGAGGATCTCCTGGGCCGGCAATCCGTGCAGCTGAACCAAGAGGGTATTAGGGAGCGCATCCAGGGAAAGACTGTCCTAGTGACCGGCGCTGCCGGATCGATCGGGTCGGAGCTTTGTCGGCAAATTGCACGCTTTCACCCTCGGGCTCTAGTCGGATTTGACGTTGCCGAGACTCCTCTGTTTCAGGTTGACAGAAACCTGCGTAAGGATTTTCCCGGCATTGAATTTCATCCGGAAATCGGAGATGTTACAAATGCTGTGCACCTGGATCGTGTATTGGATTTCTATCGACCTTCAACTGTCTACCACGCAGCCGCCTATAAGCACGTTCCCCTGATGGAAAGGCACGTGTTTTCCGCCGTCGAGAACAATATTTTCGGGACGTGGCAGACCGCCGTCGCCGCTGTCAATCACGGTGTAGAAGACTTCTTGCTGATTTCCACCGACAAAGCAGTGCGTCCCACAAGTATGATGGGTGCCACTAAACGGATGGCTGAACTAGTGATCCGCGCACTTCAAACGGAGAGTGAAACGAAGTTTGTCGCGGTGCGCTTTGGCAATGTGCTCGGAAGCAACGGAAGCGTTGTCCCGATCTTTAAGGAGCAAATCGCAGCAGGCGGCCCAGTGACCGTAACCCATCCGGAGATGCGACGCTATTTCATGACTATTCCTGAGGCTGCCCAGCTCGTGTTGCAATCATTTTCTTTCGGCAAAGGGGGAGATTTGTTTCTCCTAGACATGGGCGAACCCGTCAGGATCGCAGATCTTGCCAGAAACCTCATTCTGCTATCGGGATTAAAGCCCGACAGGGACATCAAGATTCAGTTTACTGGGATTCGCCCAGGAGAGAAGTTGTTTGAAGAATTGAATCTTCACGACGAATCCCTGCTTCCAACTTTGCACACAAAGATCAGAAGATATGCGAGCCCTCGCGGTATGGATATCGCAACAGCACGAGAGTGTTTGCTGGAATTGGAGCAAATCGTAAGCGATCGCGATGTGTCTCGACTCCTGCAACTCCTGAAGAATCTAATTCCAGATTATTCTCCCAGCTCGCAGGTTCTGAATGAAACTCTACCGAGGAACTTAGCCTGTTGGGAAGAAGTCGAAACCGAGCTTCGAGTCCGGATGGATAAGGGCAGATTATCGGCAACTCTGACTCCGACTCCGGAAATCAGCTGAGCATTCCTGCGGCAATATTAATGTTGAACTACAACACTCAATGCAACGTTCTCACTCGACTCAGGTATTGCGATCGTCAAAATAGAATGCACACCGCCATCTACGTAGCGACCGAGGAAAATCACAACGCGGCACCTCAACGCACGCGCAAAAGCACTATTCTCCCCCACTTTTCAATCTGCATTTCAGTAGACCTCGCCAGCGAAGTGACTAGCGATCTCGATAAGGACAAAGCGTGAATAACGATGAAGCTGGCAGCACAACAAGCGTAAAAGCGAGCGGATTGCTGCAACCACATGACGTGCAACAATTCGCTCGGCTCCACGGGCTGCAGGGTCTAGTACGAATGGTGAGGAGACGGCTGAAATGGATAATTAGCTCCATTCTGCTCTGTGTGTCGTTGGCGATTGTGATTACAGTGATGACCGAGCCATTATATGAATCGACTGCAACGATTGAGTTGAATCCAAGCGGCACCGGTTCCCTGGATCTAGGACTTTCGGACGTGTTATCTCAGCAGTTGGGCACGGACGCAGACAGCCTTCAGATAGATCAGCAGACCGAGACCGCGATCCTTCAAAGCGATTCGCTCGCCTTGGAAGTAATTCAGCGGCTCGGGCTTGCTGCGCAACCACCCTTCGTCGGGAAAGGCGGTGTTGATCCCGAAAAGGGATTGACACTTGAGGAATCCCCAAAAACAAGGGCACGCTTGTTGAGCATTTTCAAGTCTCGATTAAAAGTGAGCCCGGTTCGGGGAACACGATTGATACGGGTTGTCTACGAGAGCCATGACCCGAAACAAGCCGCGCAGATTGCGAACGCGATCATCGAGAGCTACAAGAGCCAATACCTTCAATCTCACTACAAGGCGACGAGTGAGGCTTCGGATTGGTTGACGAACCAGCTGTCGGAACTTAAGGCTAACGTTGAAGAGTCGGAAAAAAAGCTCACCGATTTTGAAAAAGAGACTGGAATACTCAGCGTCAATCTGGAGCCGACCGGCTCAGAGAGCAATTCCACAGGAGAAGGACAGATCCATAGCGTCGTGATCCAGAAACTAGATGCGTTGAATGCTGAACTGACAACAGCTGAGGCGAATCGCATCGAAAAGGAGGCGATTTACCACCTCGTGCAGACTGGGAACAGTGATGTAATTCTTGGGCTCGAGAAAGATCCTTTGGCGGCACAAAGCAAATCGATGGTGCTGACGCAAGGTGGCGGAACCTCGAATCTCCAACAGCTTCAACAGCAGCAGAATGAACTTAAGATCAATATTGCACAAGCATCGACCACGTATGGTGCGAATAACCGTCACCTGAAGGAAATGCAGACCCAGCTGCGTGCCCTAGACGAGCAAATTCATCAAGAGTTGCAGCAGATCGTCCAGCGTGCGCAAGCGGATTTTCAGCTGGCGGAGCAGACTGAGACTGAGATTCGCAGACGGTTCGACGAGCAGCAGACGGCAGCAAGCAAGCTCAATGAGAAAACTGTCCAATTTGCTGTACTTAGCCAGGAAGCAAACTCGCGTAAAAAGCTCTATGAAGACCTTTTTACCAAGCTGCAGGAAGCGAACGTTTCGGCGGGAATCAAAGCTACAAACATTACCGTTGTAGATCCCGCTCGCTCACAGTCTGTTCCTGTAAGCCCCAAACTACAGTCAAATCTGGGATTGGGCCTTTTGTTTGGGGCATTCCTTGGGTTTGCAGCGGCGTATATCGCCGATTCTTTTGATCGGACAGTGAGCGATCCGTTGGAAGTGGAGGAAATCACAGGAAGACCGGTGATCGGCGTTGTTCCTAATTTTGAAGACAAGAGTCGGTCGTATGGAGCACGATTGAGGTACGGGGCGCGGCACCTGAAGGAAAAACGAATCACAGAGCCTCAGGAGGAGTCCTCACTCAAGCCCGTTTGGATGCTCGAACACCCAGATTCTGCTGCCGCGGAAGGGTTCCGGGCTTTGCGCACTTCTATTTTGCTTTCGCGTTCCGGGGGCGGCCCCAAAGTTATTCTCGTCACTAGCTGCATCCCTGGGGAAGGCAAGACCACTATAACTGCGAACCTGGCCGTTGCCTTTGCACAGCATAACAAGAGGGTCATAATCGTTGAGGCCGACATGCGTAGGCCGAAGTTGAAGCATAAGATGGATTTCCCTGGTGAAGTTGGCCTCAGCAATTTGCTTTCCGGTTCATGTTCCAGCGATGAAGCGATTCTTCGTGGATTGTACGTGCCGACGCTCGATGTCCTGCCGGCCGGCCAGCGGCCCCCAATGCCATCTGAGATTCTGGGGTCAAGCGCTTTCAGCGAGCTTTTGGATCAACTTCGTTCCCAGTACGACATTATCTTGATTGATAGTCCTCCCGCGCTTTTGGTGACTGATGCCGTTTCAATATCGGCGCAGGCAGCCGCTGTTCTTTGGGTTTCCCAAGCTGGTGTGGTCACTAGGCCACAGCTTGGGCGAGCGACTCAAGTAATTGAACGCAATGGCATGCCGGTGATCGGCTTCGTTATGAATCGAATGACGAGACTACTTGGCGGATACGATTACGGATATGAGTATGGTGCCTATAGCGACAATGGGGAGGAGAAACCAAATGGTGCATAGAGTTCTTTATACGTTTCTCATTACGGCAGTGCTGTTGATTTCGCTTTCAGGGGCAGCGGTTGCCCAGATCAACATGCAGCAAATGCCCGGCTACTCATCTGGAAGTCCTACCGCGGCGGCCACCGGCAGAAACCGGACAGATAACCCGGTCGTTTCACCTAACTCCGAATTGAAGGTGGTGCCCGAGGACTTCGCAAGGTTGAAGCTGGCCCCAGGATTTCTGGTGGGACTGAATGTCCTCGACGACGCCGACTTCGCCGGCAGCTTCCGCATCGATGGGCAAGGCAACATCGCTCTGCCTATTCTCGGCTTAGTGCACCTCGCTGGTGAAACGGCTGGTGAAGCAAGCGTCCAAATCAAGAAAATGCTTTTTGAAGGTCAGATTCTGAAGGATCCCCAGGTGTCACTTTCAGTGCTGGAATACACTGCACCTGAAGTCACTATCCTCGGGGAAATCTCGAGCCCCGGGAAGTATCCTCTGCTGGCTCCGCGTAAACTCGTAGACGTCTTGGCGCTCGCGGGTGGACCTACTGTCATTGCAGGCAATCAGGTAGAGATCATCTCCGGCAACCAGGGGGTCGAGCCGCGAATCGTCCACTATTCAAAAAACTCGGATCCAAAGGCGGTTGAGGATGTATTTGTACACCCCGGCGACACGGTTCAGGTAAAGCGAGCCGGCGTCGTCTACGTGCTTGGCGCCGTGAATCGACCCGGCGGATACGTCATGCAGGAAGATGGAACGCTCAACGTGTTAGAAGCTATGTCGCTTGCGAATGGGACCTCTCCAACTGCGAAGACCGGAACAATCTATCTGCTGCGTCACAATCCCGATGGAACTGAAGTAATTATGGCTCTCTCATACAGGGGGATCACTCGCGGAAAACGTGCAGACTTCCAACTGCATGCAAAAGACGTAATATATGTTCCGACGAGCGCGGTGAAAGCGATCCTAACAAATAGCCAAACAATCCTATCTTCGGCGGCCTCAGCATCAATATATGCGGCAACTATCCGGTAGGTTTGATTGTAGGAATGATTTGTCGCCGGTGAAGGACGGACGAGACAAGTGATATTCGAGTTCCCCCAGATACCCCGAGTGCTATCCCTATTTAGTCTCCGTCCATTTGATACCTCCGACGCTGGAGGACGATCTAAAGAGCGGCTCCGTCGTGCTGCACTGACGACGATGGCATCCGTTGTAGGTAGAGCCATTGCGCTGCTGACAGCACTGATCTCCGTACCGCTGACATTTCGCTATCTTGGCGCTGAGCGGTACGGCATTTGGATGGTGCTGATTTCCATCATCACCGCGATGGGTTTTGCGGATCTAGGCATCGGCAATGGTCTGATGAATGCCGTTTCAGAAGCCTACGGCAAGGACGACCGCCCCCTAGCAAGGGAGTATGTTACAAGTGCCCTTGCCTTGATGTTGTGCATCGCCGCCTTCTTGGCCGTGGTCGGAGCAGTGAGCTATCCGTTCTTGCCGTGGCAGCGGTTATTCAACGTAACGTCCCGGCCAGTTGCGGCAGAGGGAGCCAGAGCGTTCCTGGTGCTATTTGGCTCCTTTGTTGTGGGTATCCCGCTTGGCGTAATAACGCGTGCACAGGCAGGGTTGCAGAAGGGCTATGCGTCGCAGTTGATAAGCGCATTGGGGAACATTCTCTCCCTTGGCGCGATGTTGCTGGTCATCTCGCTGCACGGTAGGCTGGCATCCCTTGTCTTTGCTTCCGTCTTTGCGGGCATCATTGCTACGGTGCTCAACGGCTGGCTTCTGTTTCGAGACCACCCATGGCTGGTGCCCTCTTGGCGCGCCTATCGCAGAAGTTCGGCGAACAAGATTCTCAAACTCGGTCTGATGTTCTTTGTGTTGCAGTGCGCAGTTGCAATCGGCTACAGCTCAGACAATATCGTTATTGTTCAGGTGCTAGGCGCTGCGGCCGTCGCAGCCTATGCAGTTCCGCAAAAACTCTTCAGCTTTGTATCCATGATTGTGTCAATGGGTGTCAGTCCTCTATGGCCCGCTTATGCAGAGGCGATTGCACGCGGCGATATTGCATGGGTCAGACGAGTCTTCCTTGGCTCTCTTTGGATTACATTGGCGACTTCGATTCCTGTATGTACGCTCCTGGTGCTTACTGGTCCTTGGATTCTCAAGATCGCTATTGGCAAATCGATGCATGCTCCGATGTCGCTGTTGATAGTTTTGGCGGTGTGGGGCGTCGTTAACTCGTTTTCCTTAGTCACTTCCATCCTCCTGAATGGCGCTGGAGTTCTTAGGGTGCAGACTGTGCTAGCGGTGATAGTAAGCCTGAGCAACCTTGGCCTCTCGATCTTTCTGACTCGCCGGATGGGCGTAATCGGAGTCTGCTTGGGTTCGATCATCGCGCAACTGCTAATCACGTTTCCAACCTACTTGATTCTTATCCCAAGACTATTTAGAAGATTGGCAAGAGCAAAGACGCACAATAGCCTCAAAGAGGCAGCAAACTTGGCATGAGCGGCGCTGTAAGCCCTTCTGATTTCGTATTGGTTTGATTTCGAGTAGCTTCCGAGCATTGATGTGGGCGTGATAAGCGGTGTGCCAATATTGCGGAAGACGAAGGAGTCTTTGTCGGGAGTATGAGCAATAGAATCTTGGACCTCGCGCCCTGAGAGCTCACAATATCTGGTCGCATTCCTGAATAGACATTCGCCTTGGCATCGTAACTCCTGTGCTCATCTGAGGCACAACCTAATAAGGAAACACGGATGATTCGATTTGGGCATGTCTTGCACCCTGCTCGCTCGGCCAGTTCGCTCTTTCACCGCATTTGGAAGGCGAAGTCGAAATTTGTTCAAATTGGCCAATACCGTATTCACTTCCCGGCGAAAAGCCTGTGGCCTATCTATAGAGACTCATTCCAACGCTATGATGTGCCACTCGCTCAGATTGCAGGCGTCCTAAAGGTCAAGTATCCCACGCTACATGCGATCGATATCGGCGCAAATGTCGGCGATACAGCTGCCCTGATTTCCGAGTACGCGAAGATTCCAGTGCTCTGCATCGAAGGCGACCCTATCCTACTCCGGTTCCTGAAAGAAAATGCTGTGCAGCTCGGTCCTGGCGTCAAAATCGAGCCAAGTTTTGTTGGGCCTGATGGAACAACTGTGAATTTGAGCTTAAGTGACGACCTAGGACGGAACGCTTCATTAGTCCAAGCAATAGACCCTCGTGGTTCGGTCAAATTTCGCAGCTTGCAAGCTATTCTTTCTGATCACCCTGAGTTTGGCTGCGCTAAGCTGCTAAAGACAGATACGGAAGGATTCGACTTCGACATCATCAGGCAATCCATTGAGTTCATTCGACATTCGAAGCCCGTAGTCTTCTTTGAGTACGATCCGCATCTTAGACCGGACGAGCCACTGGCCGGGCTTGAAACGATCCAGGCGCTAATCAGTATCGGGTATTCCGACTTCATTTATCACGACAACTACGGGAACTTCTTGCTGCATTCCGATTCGAACAACAGTAGCATTTTTAACGATCTAAATAGCTATCTAGCATCAAATAGACGGCATGGAGTTGCGATCTATTACTTTGATATCTGTGCTCTCCATGAGGAAGATGCAGACCTCGTGCCCAAAATAAGATCTTGCGCGATGAGGTGATCCGCTTAGATCTGCCGGCTTTCCTATAATGAAACCGCATTGTAGGCGCCCTGCCTGAGAGTTTCTGATTTCTAATTCATAGCCGAATTTTCGTCATGAGATTGAACGCCGTGTTAATAGGCTGATTGATCTGGAGTCGACTTCGCGGAAGGAAACGTCCAAAATGTTCCGTAACTTGGCCAAGTTTATTTATGTTCGCTTCTGGCGATTGCCGCGCATTGATCGGACTTATAAGAGACTCTCGATAGCGGAGACTTTTCGGAATATCTATCTCATGAAGACGTGGGGTGATAACGGGGAGGCTTTCTGTTCTGGAGAAGGGTCACACGGTCCAGTATCAGAGCAATATTGTGCTTCTGTAGTCAGATTCATTTGTGATCATCATGTGCAAAGTGTCGTAGATTTGGGCTGTGGCGATTTTGCGGTCGGAAAACGCATCGTGGAGGCCAGCGATGTACGCTACACCGGAATTGACGTGGTTCCAGAACTCATTGAATACCACAAAAGGAGCGAGCATGATCCTCGCGTCAGCTTTTTGTGTGCTGACATCACCAACGACCCATTGCCGGCAGCCGATCTATACCTGGTTCGCCAGGTCCTTCAGCATCTCTCCAACCGCGAGATAGCTATGGTACTCGGGAATCTAGGAAAGGGCTCACGAGTGCTCATCTCAGAGGACGTCCCTGCTCATGCAAAATGGTTCAATGCAGATAAGCCGCATGGACCTGACGTGCGGTCCTACTACGGATCGGGCGTTTATGTCGATCGACCGCCATTCTCCAGGACGGTAGTAAAGCTCTGGGACTTCCCCTTGACGGAAAGCACCTCATTGAGAACTGTGCTCCTCGATCAATCCATTCGTGATGACTAGGTGCCCCTTAGGAACAGGAGGAAATCTGAAGCCGAGCGAGCGAAATGAATTCCTTGAAGCCGGTGTGGTGGTGAACCAGTAGGGTAATGATCTTGCGGAAGGTTCGGATCAGGTCGAAGAAAAATACAATGCATGAGCAAGACACGAGAAATAGCTTGTCAAAGCACAACGTCTTGATTGTTGGACTCGCGAGGGACTGCAAGAAGAGAATAAGGCAAGACGTTCTCTCCATATTTCAGGCTGCACGCCAATGTCGGACCCTTTCGTGGTTAATCATTGAGTCAGATAGCAATGATAGGACTGTTGATGCCCTAATAGAGCTACGAGATGAGATCCCAAGTTTTAGAGTGATTTCGTTGGGCTCACTGCGTGAGTCATTGCCGCTTCGCATACCTCGAATTGCGTATTGCAGAAATGTGTATCTTGCCGAACTCCAATCGAACCCTCTCTATGCCAACGTGGATTATGTGATCGTTGCAGATCTTGATGGCATGAACGGGATGCTTACAACTTCCGGGTTGCTGTCTTGTTGGGACAATCCCTTGTGGGACGTCTGCACGGCGAACCAGCGAGGTCCTTACTATGATGTTTTAGCGCTACGGCACAAGCTTTGGTGTGCGAACGATTGCTGGAGACAGTCAAAGTTTCTCATCGACCACGGCGTCCGACGAGAAGCGGCACGGTATGCAGCCACCTATTCAAAGATGATTACTATTCCTGAAGATGCCGAATGGATCGAGGTCGACTCGGCGTTCGGGGGGCTTGCTGTGTACCGCAGAGCGGCCCTCACCGGTCTGCAGTATATTGGTTTGGATGATGACGGCAATGAAATCTGTGAGCACATAGCACTTCACGCTCAAATCAGGACGAAGGGCGGGCGAATATTCATTAATCCAAGGCTGATCAATACATGCGAGACTGAACACAGCCGGCGAAAGCGCTTGTTGCCACGTCTCGGACGCTATCGTCATGACTTTCTGCAATGGTTTAGAAGGGCAATCGTAGATCGCTCGCATACCTGAGACACCATGTAGTGGGGCGACGTCCAGTATTTGCCGGGGGGTTGGTTGAGAATTCAGCGGATTGCAGTGCTCGTCACTTCGCACAATCGGAAGGAACAGACCCTCACGTCACTCCAGTCGCTCTTTGCGCAGCGTGGTATAGGGGAAATCGAACTGATCGTGTTTTTGGTGGATGACGGAAGCAGCGACGGTACGAGCGATGCCATCGCTGCACACTTTCCCCAAGTTCGCCTGATTAGGGGTGACGGGAACCTCTACTGGGGCGGGGGTATGCGCAAGGCTTTCGGTGCTGCGATGGAAGAGGGGTTCGATGCCTATCTCTGGTTGAACGACGATGCTCGGCTCTACGATGATGCACTCAGCAGGATTGTTATTTGCGCAGAATCAGCTGCGCTTCAAGGGCATATTTCGATTGTGACGGGAAGCATGTGCGATTCGAAGACAGGTTCGAGGAGTTACGGCGGTTACAGAGTCCGTACTCACGGCCTCCATCTGCAATTCGAGCCCGCGATTCCCAATAGCGCACTGGCACTGCATTGCGACACCGTTAACGGGAACCTCACTCTAATTCCCGCCTCGATTGCACTTATCCTTGGCAACTTGGATGGCGCATTCCGACATCAGCGTGGGGATTTGGACTACGGATTGCGCGCAAAGAAGGCAGGCTTCTCCGTTCTGGTTGGTCCTGGATACTTTGGGGAGTGTATCGACGACGGAAGAATTGAGGGAACTTGGAGGGATCAATCTCAGCCCTTCAGGAAGCGCTGGGAGAATATGATGTCCCCGAAGGGTATGCCCTTCCAGGATTGGCTCCTTTTTACACACCGACACTTTGGATGGAGATGGCCGATTTACGCTATCTCACCGTACATCAAGCTGCTCCTGAAACTGGATTGACAGTCTATGGTTCCAAAAACGCTCGGCCAATGTTCAGTAGCACGCGGACCACAGAATGCAAGTGCTACCATGGAAGTTCACTTAGAGGAAAACAGTTGAGGAGATGACCGACAATTACGATTTACAGCCTCACTGGGTCGTCGCGCACAACGGTGCACGTGACCAGTATCAATTGCCCATCGCGTTTCATGAAGTTGGACAGCTTTATAGATTTGTCACTGATTGGTACAGCCCTCTGGACTCAAGGATCCTACGAAGCCTGTTGAACAGCGCACCGCCGCATTTTCGATCCACATTGGCACGGAGGTTTCGTGCGGAACTCCCGGCAAGATATGTCAAGGACATAAAACTTCGAGGAGCGTTCAAGTGGATGCTCGGTCCAAGTGCATTGAATTTTGAGTTGGCTCGAGGGGTAAGTGAATCGGCAGCGCGAATTGCAGCCGATAGTGGGTCGAATCTGTTGATCACGAGTTATAACGGTTGGGCGGCTTTTCCTAAGCTCTCTAACCGAACAAAGAAGGTGCTGTTCCAAGTCCATCCACATCCTTGGTTCCTCCGTGAACTCTACAAGACAGAGCAGCGCGAGAAAGATGTCGGTGATGGTTTTCTGTGTGAAAGTGAGATGAAGGTTTCAGATGATCTCCTGAAGCGTTGGGGACAGGAATCCCTTGATGCAGATGTCGTGATAGCCACATCTAGCTTTACTCGAAGGTCACTTCTGCATGTCGGGGTAAGACCCGAGCGCGTTCAGGTAGTACCGTACGGAGTTGATCCTCTCGTCTTTAGGAATGATGTTGCTTCTCCCGCCGGCAAGCCGAAAGTGCTCTTTATCGGACAGCCGACTGCACGAAAGGGATTCGGAAACCTTCTTGAGGTTTGGGAACGACTGGGCACTCGCCAGGCCGAACTACATATTGCATCAGGATCCACTGCAAACAGGCGAGAGGTTCGCTCTAGTGGGCCTGTAACCTGGTACGGACGCCTGGCATTGGCAGAATTAGTTGAATTGATGAATCGGTCTGATCTCTTGGTGCTTCCTTCAGTTGCGGAAGGATTCGGCCTGGTGCTTCTCGAAGCCCTTTCTTGCGGCACGCCTATCCTTTGTAGCGACGCAACCGCGGGCCCAGATCTTCTGAAAGGTTGGGATGAGCAGTTTTTGTTTACCGCAGGCGATTGGGACGGCCTGGCCTCGCGCCTAGACCATTGGTTGACCCATGTCGGTCGTCTCAGGGATTTGAGAAGTTCGGCCAGGAACCTGGCTGAAAGTCTAACTTGGGAAAGGTTTCGAGAATGCTTGAGGAACGCTTGCAATGCGAGCGTCATAACTGAGCATTTGTCGCAGCGACATCCATGAACACTGAGATTGCATCAACTGTAGACATCCTATTGCTGGTTTCGTCCCTGTGGTTCATCTTGCAGGTGTCGGAGCGTAGCATATTCAATCCAAGTCTCTGGTGGGTTGCGCTTCACACTTATACGGTCACGTTTCGTCTGATCACACTGAATCTTGGAGTCCAATCCATTTCATTCATTGGCGTCCGGTCCAATGCGGAATTGGTGAATGCTGCAATCGCCTCAGACATAAGCCTCGTGGCGGTTGTCGCTGCAACCATCTTCGATGCTCAGAGAAGACAAAAATACAGCGCAAGTAACTCCCCCAAAAATACCGGTGTTCAGTTGAATCCCCGCGTAGGTCAAATCATTTCTATACTCTGCCTCACGATTGGGACATATGCGCTGCTCAAGTTCGGGGGCGCCGCTACCGCAGCACGGGCGAGAGGCATCGATGTTTCCGCGATCGACATTGGGCGACTTGAACAGTCTTCCTATCCAATTACGATTGCGGGATTTGCGGTCCAGGGGGCCCTGCTTCAATGCGCCCTGCGAGGGTTTACTCGATGGAGGGTTGTCATGCTCGTTGTTCTTCTCACCGCGAGCTCGTTAAACCTCGCAAGAGCGGCATTTATTCTCGCCGCCGCCATGGCATTTCTGATTTACCAGACTCAACAAAACCGGACCAACGTTCCTGCAAAATGGGCCATAGGCGTTCTTCTCCTCGGTTTAGTGTGGTTTGTATTCAAACCGGTTGCAAGGGCAATAGCTGATAGTCAGGACGTTCATCAAATCATCGCCAGCGGACAGGATTACTTGATCGGAGCGGTCAGCGCCAATGGCTCAAGCGACATGCAGTTCTTTGATATGCAAGCGACCTACATGGCTGCCGCCGACGAAGCGGGTCAACGTTTTTACGGAGCTACCGTAGTGCCGCTCTTATACTTGCCAATTCCACGCATTGTTTGGCCTGACAAGCCGCGAATGAATGAATATGCTTACGAACTTTCAAGCCCCCTGCGACCGATTACACAAGTTGGAATGGTCCCCTTATTATCGGGAGAATCTTACTTGAATTTTGGCTGGATTGGCTGCGCCGTAATTCCATTTCTATATATCCTTGGCATGCAGATAGCCTTTCAATGGGTCCGTGATCGTGGGATTACATCGGCAGCGCGCTTCATATACTTGGTCTTCTTAGTATCCATGGTTCAGGTATTCCGCGATGGGCTGAGCTCACTTGTCATATTCCCTATTGTGTGGTACTTCCCGCTCGTTGGATGGGGCGTAATCAGCAAGCTTATGGAAGTAGGCAGGTTGCATAGGGGACATTTCAACCAGCGATACGCAATACATTGAGCAAGCGGGGGTTCGAGCTGATATGCGAGTTGCAGTGCTACATAACCATCCAATCCATTACAAGCACCTGCTCTTCACGAGACTTGCTGAGCTCGGCGTGGAAGTTGATGTTCTTTTCGCGGCCAGATCGAGCAACCAACGCACGGCATCGCTGCAACCGGCCGGAGAAAGCTATCATTCGCACTTTCTTTCGGAAGGAACGTTCGAGTCGTTGCCGCAGATTCGGACTGCCCTGCGCGCAGTGAGAGTTGTCGCGCGATGCCGTCCGGACATTGTGATTATTAGCGGCTATTCTTACCTTCCTACATGGTCGACGCTCGTATGGGCAAAGCTTCGCGGCAAGCCTGTCGTACTTTGGTTTGAATCGAACATTTTCGATCATCGACGTCAATTCTTAAAGGAATCCATAAAGAGAATATTTGTGCGTGCATGTGATGTTGGCCAGGTGTACGGGCAGTCAAATCGGTCATACCTTGAGGAACTGGGAATGGAATCGTCGCAGATCCTGGAAAAGCGAGCGACGGTAGACTGGGAAGTCTTTTCGAAGAGAAGAGCCGAGTTTCACTCAGACTTCCGACGATTTGTCTACGTTGGCCGGTTCTCGCCAGAGAAGAACTTACTCAGGTTGCTGGAGGCAACCCGCATCGTAATCGACAAAAGCAGGGCGGAACTCGTATTGGTTGGATACGGAACTGATGAGCCAATGTTAAGGCAGAGGACGCACGAACTGGGACTGGACGACTCAGTTGTGTTCGCGGGGCCCAAGACCCAAGACGAAGTAAGTGCGGTGCTATCGGAGTCTGATTGTCTCGTGTTGCCGAGCCTGTCAGAGCCGTGGGGACTGGTCGTAAATGAGGGGCTGAGCACAGGCCTGCCGGTGATTGTGTCAAACAGATGCGGCTGTGCGCTCGATCTAGCCGGTGAGAAAATGGGTTGGGTTTTTAACCCGAATAACACAGCAGAACTTGCTGAAACGATGCTTATAGTTTGCGGGATGTCCCTCGAACGATTGCAACAGATGGGACAAGCTGCGGTCAAGAAGGCGGCGGAATACTCTCCGGAAGCCTGCGCCAAGCGTATTCTTTCGAGTCTCGAAGAATTGTCTGAGCGGTGCCGAACCTCAAAGGGGTTGGCGAATGGCAACGCCTGATGGAACATTAGATGGCGGGAAATCGCTTGAGGGTTCCACTGTGATGGAGCTAGTATCGTCGATCGCGCCCGAGTCGTTTGGGCTGGGTTACGCAGCATTGAACTTGGCTGGTTCGCTCGAACGTATTGGGGTAAACGTCTTTTTAGCCTCTGTGGATGCTGCGAAAGATGCGTACGAAGTATGCGAAGAGGCCGGGTTCCCGCGGCAGAGGTTTATTCGTGGATCACTCTTTGGACCACCGCGCTTGCGGTTGTCGCCGTTCCTAGTTAGCCGGTTGTCGAAGGTCCCAAATAACGGCAGAGCGATTGTCCATTTGCATGGACTGTGGACCTACGTGTCGTACGTTGCCGGAGCGCTTAATGAGCGGTGGAAATGCCCTCTGGTGTTGAGTCCACATGGCTCGCTCGAGCCTTATGCGCTGGAGATTTCACCACGGAAGAAGGCGTTGGCCTCGCTGCTCTATGAGCGGCGAAACCTTAGATCCGCATCGTGCCTGTGGGCTCTCAGCAAGCAGGAGGAAGCTTCTATCCGCGCATACGGGTACACGCGGCGAGTAGCCGTTATACCGAATGGGGTGAACCGCGCGATTGTGTGCAGCTTGGACGAGACTACGGACTTTCGGACAAGACATAACGTTGCTCCAAGCTCGCGCGTGTTGTTGTTTCTTTCGCGCATTGCGCGCAAGAAGAACTTACCGTTGCTTCTGAAAACATTCGCGAGTTGCGTGCAGGCGCGCAAAGAGTGGATATTGCTTATCGCTGGGAGTGACGAAGGCGGCCATATCGAAGAAGTGCAGGCTCTAGTTCAAGAGCTTGGGATCCAAGAGTCGGTGCGCATGATTGGACAGGTGCATGGAAGGGATAAAGCCTGCGCGTTCACTTTGGCATCGGTGTTTGTGTTGCCCTCCCACAGCGAGGGACTACCAATCGCTGTGTTGGAGGCGATGGAATATGGCAAGCCTGTTTTGGTTACCGATGGGTGGACTTTACCGGTGACGACTTCCGTCACATTCGGCTGGAGGGTGCCGGCGAGTGAATACGAATTTGGGAAAGCGTTGCTTGAAGCGATGAACACGTCCGAGGAGGGCCTGGCGGACATGGGCCGGGCAGCAAGAGCCATCGCCCGCGAGAGCTTCAGTTGGGACTCGATTGCAAAACAAGCGTGTTCGCTCTATGCATCCCTGCTGACCAATGGGCACGAAAATGACGGGTGAGTCTTTTCAGCGGATTCCTTGAACGCAGAAACCATGATCACTCTAGAAACGGAAACTCACGATGAATAGCAACCTATTTGCGGGAAAGACGCTTCTGATTACCGGTGGTACCGGAACCTTTGGCAACGCCGTCATCGACATGGCAAGCAAAGTCGGTTTTGGCGAGGTCCGAGTTTTCAGCCGGGATGAGAAGAAACAGGATGACATGAGGGGGCGGCTGAAGAACGCTGCAGTGAAGTTTTACATCGGGGATGTGCGCAACTACGACAGCGTTCATCAGGCAATGCACGGTGTTGACTTCGTATTCCATGCGGCGGCGCTCAAGCAGGTCCCGTCATGTGAGTTCTTCCCTCTTGAAGCAGTTCAAACGAACACGCTGGGCGCTGAGAACGTAATGAAGGCGGCGCTTGCCTTCAAGGTCGGCAAGGTGATCGTACTTAGTACGGATAAGGCTGTGTACCCTGTCAACGCCATGGGGATGTCGAAAGCGTTGATGGAGAAGTGCATGGTGGCCAAGGCGCGAATGTTCGGGGGTAGCTCGACAGTCTTCTGCGGGACGCGATATGGCAACGTGATGGCTTCCCGTGGATCTGTGATTCCGCTATTCTTAAATCAGATTTTGGCTGGAGAGGCGCTCACCGTAACTGACCCGAATATGACCCGCTTCATGATGACCATTGAGGGAGCGGTAGACCTGGTGCTTTATGCTTTCAATCATGGTGTTCCCGGAGACATTTTTGTGCAGAAGGCGCCGTCAACGACCATCGGCACCCTAGCTGAAGCCTTGTTGCGGCTTCTCAATGCGGAGAATGAGGTTCGGGTTATCGGCACGCGGCACGGCGAGAAACTCTATGAAACGCTCTTGAACCGCGAAGAGATGGCTCAGGCCGAGGATCTAGGGGATTACTACCGCGTACCAGCGGATGCGCGAGATCTGAATTATTCTAGCTTCTTCAGCAAGGGCGAAACCGCAGTTTCCGAAGCCACGGACTACAATTCCCACAACACAGAACAGCTGGACGTGGATGCGATGATGAAGCTGCTGCTGAAACTGTCGTGTGTGCAGGATGCAATGAGGGGCAAGGCGGTGCTGGCTTGACGAAGATTCTTATCACCGGTGGACGGGGGTTCCTAGGTCGCAATCTGGCGGCTCACTTGCGTGAGCAAAAGGACTGTGAAGTCGCCATTTTTGGTCAAGAGGATTCAACCGAAGACCTCGAAAGCTGGCTGCTTGAAGCCGATGTCATCTTCCATCTAGCAGGCGTTAATCGGCCACAGGATCCAATCGACTTTGAGAGAGGCAATAAGGAGCTGACGGAGCAGTTATGCCAGTTTCTTCAGAAGAACGGGCGCTCTCCGAAGATCGTCTTCAGCTCTTCGATTCAGGCCGAATTGGATAATCCGTACGGGGTGAGTAAAGCGAAGGCAGAGGCCGCGCTCTGCCGATTTGGCTCGGAGACCGGAGCCTCTGTTCGCATCTACCGGTTGAAGAACCTCTTTGGAAAGTGGTGCAGACCCAACTACAACTCGGTCACGGCAACCTTTTGCCACAACGTTGCGAATGACCTGCCGATCACCGTCTCCGATCCTGCGCACGAGGTGGAACTGAGCTATGTAGATGATGTTGTGGGAGCGTTCTTGACGGAAATCCATGGGCAGGAAGGTGTAGCCGAAGCTGGCGCGGAGATCCCAGTTTATAGAATTCAGCTCGGCGATCTCGCCGGCAGAATCCAGGCGTTCCATGAGATATGTAGCACACTGACTCTGCCGGACTTTTCCAATCCGTTCAATCGGGCGCTGTATGCGACCTATCTTTCTTATGTTCCTGCGGACGCGCGACGGCACGACTTGGAGATTAAGTCGGATGCGCGCGGCAATCTGGCAGAATTCATTAAACAGAAGAGTCTTGGACAGATCTTCGTTTCAAGAACTAAACCTGGGATCACACGCGGAAATCACTATCACCATACGAAGACTGAAAAGTTCTTGGTAGTGGAAGGTAATGGCTTGATTCGAATGAGAGCCGTAGAAGGTGATCGAATAGAGGAGTACCCCGTATCCGGCACTTCGTATCGGGTGGTTGACATTCCGCCCGGATTCACGCATTCGATCACAAACATAGGAGTGGGAGAGATGGTCACCCTATTCTGGTCAAGTGAGATGTTCGATCCGAATCGGCCGGATACATGCTACCTCCCCGTCGATTTTGAAGTTCAAAGCAAGTCTATAACGCTGGAGAACGCATGAGGGTCGCTACAATCTTGGGCACCCGACCGGAAATCATTCGATTATCGCGGGTGATTGCGGCGTTGGACCGATACACGGAACATCTGCTCATTCACACCGGTCAAAACTACGACTATGAGCTGAACCAGGTCTTCTTCGAGGATCTGGAGATCCGCCAGCCTGACCGATTTCTGCAGGCGGCTGGCAAGAATGCGGCCGAGACAATTGGGCTGGTGATCTCCAAATCCTACGATGTGCTCGCCGAAGTACAACCGGATGCAGTGCTGATTCTGGGGGACACGAACAGCTGTCTGGCTGCGCTGGCGGCAAAACGATTGAAGATACCGGTCTTCCACATGGAAGCTGGGAACCGATGCTTCGACGAGCGGGTACCCGAGGAGATCAACCGGAAGATCGTCGATCACATAAGCGACATCAATATGCCTTACAGCGACATCGCCAGGGAATATCTACTTCGCGAAGGGATTGCACCGGATCGGATCATCAAAACAGGCAGCCCAATGTACGAGGTATTAG
The DNA here is from genome assembly GCA_963770365.1 of uncultured Acidobacteriaceae bacterium. Lineage (GTDB taxonomy): Bacteria > Acidobacteriota > Terriglobia > Terriglobales > Acidobacteriaceae > Telmatobacter. The sequence goes on from CAVYPN010000006.1 coordinate 42,834, forward strand.
CATATTATCGCAAGAAGATTGATCGGTCCGATGCCTTGCCGCGCCTCGGATTAGTTAAAGACGGCTACTTTATCGTGAGCTCGCATAGGGAAGAGAACGTTGACTCACCCAACCAGTTCCGAAGTCTTGTGGGAGTGCTGGAAAGCGTTGTGTCTAAATATCAATTGCCAATCATTGTTTCCGTGCATCCGCGAACACAGAAGCAAATAGACGCAGTGGGCGTAAGCTTTTCTAAGAATATACGCTTGGTGAAGGCAATGGGACTGCCTGACTATATCCACTTGATGATGAACGCTCGTGCGACACTCTCCGACAGTGGCACGATTACGGAAGAGTCATCAATCCTTAACTTCCCAGCCATAAACATCCGCGAGGCACACGAGCGTCCTGAGGGCATGGAAGAAGGAGCGGTGATGATGACCGGCCTCGATTCGAAGTGTGTCCTCGATGCCCTGACGTTGCTTGAGGCACAGCCACGAGGCGAACAGCGAGCGTTGCGAATAGTGGCAGATTACAACATCGCCAATGTGTCGGAGAAAGTTGTTCGGATAATTCTCAGCTATGCGAGCTATGTGAACCGCACGGTGTGGCGGAATACACTGAATTCGTAGTGATTGTTATGGTGGTTTATTTCACGGCAGGCATTCGGGACTCGCCCCAAGATTGTTACTTCGCATCATTTGAAAACGACCCTCTGGAAGCGAATTGCTAAGATAGTGCGGGAAGAAAGGTCATAGGCATGCTTTGGATCCTCAGCGAGGTGTATTATCCGGAAGAGACGGGAACCGGGTATTACATTACACAGATTGCCGAATACCTTTCCTCGCAACAGCCAGTGGCTGTGTTGTGCGCTCAGCCCGCATATTCTAGAGCGGGATTAAGAGCTCCGCGCAACGAAATACATGGTGGGGTCAAAATTGTAAGGTGTCCGTCCCTTGTGCTTCATCAGCGCTCGATTCTGATGCGACTGATACGCATGGTGTGGATCACGCTCTCGATGTTTATCAGTGCGTTGTTCCGCATCAGAGGAGGGGATTCAATCCTGGCGGTCACAAATCCACCATCCGTGCCGATACTGGCAGTTCTCCTTTCCAGTATCCTCGGCGTTCGCTTCTCACTCGTGGTTCACGACGTTTACCCAGAAATCATGGCGGCTTGTGGCTTGACCTCCCGCGACGCTTATTCATACAGGTTGTTGCAGAGAATCAGCAAGTGGGTTCTGCGTCGGGCCGATCACATCTTTTGCATTGGACGTGACATGTCCGAATATCTAGAGATTGTGCGAGATACAGGTAACGGCGACGGCATCGAAGTGATTCCACTTTGGGCCGATTGCCAGGAGATCCAGCCTACACCCAGGGAAAGCAATTCCCTTCTTCGGAAACTTGGCCTGAGTGAGAAGTTCGTAATACTCTACGCTGGAAACATGGGGCATCCACACGACATTCAGACCCTTGCCGCTGCGATAAGGCGCCTTGAATCCGACGAAGCATTTCATTTTGTGTTTATTGGATCCGGTCCCAAACAAAAGATACTGGATGATATGGTGGCGAGAGGCTCGAGCAACCTTACTGTGCTGCCACCCCGTCCCCGAGCGACACAAAATGAGTTCCTTAACGCTTGTGATCTCGCAATTCTTTCGCTTGTGCCTGGGATGCTGGGACTCGCGGTGCCAAGTCGGACTTACAACTTAATGGCCGCAGGAAAGCCGATCATCGCGCTGGTCTCAGAGACTTCTGAGGTGGCGCGGGTTGTGTATGAGGAAGAGATTGGTTGGGTAGTTGAGCCAGGATCAGTGGAGGAAACCGTGAAAGCAATCCAGGCTGCCAAAAAGAACCGGGAAGAACTCCTAGTGATGGGTGCAAGAGCGCGTAAGAGTGCCGAAACCAAGTACTGCCCAGAGATCATTCTCAGACGATTCGGGTATTCATTTCAGCCCCCGCTGCCCGGAAAGCGCGGCATGGCGTCCGAAATGCGGGCTGGCTAAAGCGGACTAGCAATGTCTCGGTCTTAGGGACACGCGGCCCTTTTGTACTATACGTCAGGATTCACCTGAACGCTTATGGCATTGTCTTGCTTACCTGCTTCCAGTTGCAGCGAAAGTCTCAAGACGAATTGTGGAGATCCGGGGTGCCGTGGACAAAGCGAGTCTTTGATGTGCTAATTGCTCTTACGCTCTTATTGCTTTTGCTTCCTCTTCTGCTTGCCATCGCATTGCTGGTAAGGCTCACCTCGGAGGGGCCAGCTATCTACTGGTCCGATCGCGTTGGAAGAAACAACATTATCTTTCGAATGCCAAAGTTCCGTAGCATGCGGATAAACACGCCCCAGGTCGCGACTCACCTGTTGTCGGATCCCGCAAATTATTTGACTCCCATCGGCAGTTTTCTCCGTCAGACGAGCTTCGACGAATTCCCTCAATTGCTAAGCATTGTGGTTGGAGACATGAGCTTCGTCGGGCCGCGGCCCGCTCTGTTCAATCAAGAGGACCTTGTTGCCTTCAGGACGCAGCGAGGGGTTCACATGCTTGTGCCCGGATTGACAGGCTTTGCCCAGATCAATGGGCGTGACGAATTGCCAATTCCAGTCAAAGTCGAGCTGGACTGCGAGTATCTGCGGCGGCGTTCCTTCTGGTTGGACATTCAGATTCTCGCCATCACTGTTTCGAAGACAATACGAAGAGAGGGTGTGGCACACTGATTGCATCCAGTGTGCGATAATACGAAACACGATGGCATGAGAGTTCACGAGTGGACCTGCGCTGCTATGTCTTCTACTGAATCCGCAGTGTTCCTCATCATTGACGTCATCAGGAATCTGGCTCCCAAAAGGAGATTCGCGATGTATCAAAAGCCGTTGAAGGTTCTAACAGCGTTGCTCGTTGTCAGTTCGTCGATCTGGGCTCATTCCCAAGTCGCTCCGGCGACAAATGGTCCTCGTTCCCTACCGCTTAGGGTCGGGGCAGGTTACTCGAACTACGCAACCGATTGGAGCGGCCGTCTGGGCGGACCGACAGTTTGGATCGATTTTGATCTGCCGAAGGTACCTCCTTCTTGGAGCGGCTTTCAAGTTGAGGTCGAGGGACGGGATCTTAACTACACCCGCACAGGGGGGGATCCAAAGCTACGGCAATACACCTTTGCAGGCGGAGTGAACTACGCTTGGCGTTACGATCCAGCTTTCCATCCGTATGCAAAATTCTTGGTAGGCCTCGGTAATGTCAGCTTCAGTGCAGTAAGCGTTGGTGGGGTTCCCGGCTACACACATGATTCGAGGGGCTTCTATGCGCCCGGTGCCGGTATCGACGTTAGGGCGCACAGACGCATTTGGATACGGGGTGACTATGAGCACCAGTTCTGGACCGACTTCTTCCATCATCACACGCTTATGCCACATGGGTTCACCATCGGAGTTTTCTACGATTTCAGCCGATCCGCCGTTAATCACTACACTCCATGAGATCTGATTGTCCTTGATCCTGGATGGTCAACTCTTCCGACTTGTCCCGTCTTTCTAAGCCAGTTCTGGTCGGAGTTTCTCGTTCCAAGTTTGAGGGCGAGGTAATCTCCTGGGTCATAAAACGTGCTGTGCGTGAATCTCTGGAACATCATGGGTGGGTTCATTCTCACTTCTTCTCACCTACTCGTCTTGGCTCAATCAGTCAGTCGAACTGTGGGTTCGCCAGGATCAAACGCGATGTGATCGCTGGCGGCATCTTTACCTCCGTCTCCGACCCGTCTCGCAAGCTGCGCGCTTTACATCAATGCCTACTCCGCGAATGCTCGACCTTGCAGTGGAAACTCTTAGATCCGACTCCACGGATTCGAAGGATTTCAGTGCGACAGCCACTAGTAAGTAGTGGACGAAGATGAGGGAATCAGGAACACAAACGAGAGCGATTCAGGGCAATAGGGCAGGCGAGTTGTCCGGATAACGTACGGATAACGTACGATTTCTTTCGCACATTTGATTTGAGTTGTAGGCGGGCAGGTTGGTACAAGCAAGGGGAGCAAGACCTCTGAGGCGCGAGAGATGGAGCCAACCAGTGAAGTGGGTAAAGATGCGGAAGGCGGAGTCAGGCAGCCGTTGGGACCGGTAGTTCAGATCGATGAAGGACGCATTCAGGCGCATCTAGACGAAGTAGTCCGTTCGACGGTGGAAGAGACTCTGAACGCGTTGCTGGATGCGGAGGCAGACGAGCTTTGCGGTGCACGGAAGTACGAACGCACCGAGGCCCGCAAGGACACGCGGGCGGGCAGCTACGATCGGCATCTGCAGACCAAGGCTGGCGATGTGACTCTAACAGTGCCGAAGCTGCGCAACCTGCCGTTCGAGACGGCGATCATCGAGCGGTACCGGCGGCGCGAGTCGTCGGTGGAAGAGGCTCTGATTGAGATGTACCTTGCCGGTGTGAGCGTGCGGCGGGTCGAAGACATCACGCAAGCGCTGTGGGGAACGCGGGTCAGCGCCAGTACGGTAAGCGATTTGAACCAGAAGATCTACGGCAAGATCAACGAGTGGCGCGAACGGCCGCTGGTGGGTGATTTTCCCTATGTATTTCTTGATGGCCTGTGGCTGAAGCGGAGCTGGGGTGGCGAAGTGAAGAACGTCTCTGTGCTTGTAGCCATCGGCGTTGGACAGAGCGGCTATCGGGAGATCCTGGCTGTCAGCGAAGGCGCCAAGGAAGACAAGGCGAGCTGGACGAGCTTCCTCCGCGAACTGAAGCAGCGCGGCTTGAAGGGTGTGCAGCTGATTGTCTCCGACAGGTGCCTTGGCCTGGTGGAGAACCTCGCAGAGTTCTATCCGGAAGCCAAGTGGCAGCGCTGCGTAGTTCATTTTTATCGCAACGTGTGGACTGCGGTGCCGACCGGCAAGGTGAAAGAGGTGGCGGGCATGCTGAAGGCGATCCACGCGCAGGAAGATGCCAAGGCCGCTAAAGAAAAAGCTTTCCAAATAATAGAAAAACTCAAGGTGATGCGGCTGGCCAGGGCTGCGGACATCGTCGAAAGCGGCATCGATGAAACCCTGAGCTACTACAGCATGCCGTCAGAGCACTGGCGCTGCCTTAGGACCAATAATCCTCTGGAGCGGCTCATGCGGGAGATACGGCGACGAACGCGAGTGGTGGGTGCCTTTCCAGATGGCCAGTCCGCGCTGATGTTGGTAGCAGCCCGGCTACGACACGTCGCGGCAACCAAGTGGGGCACGAAACGATACCTGCAGATGAACCGGCTCGCCGAAATCGTGGCCATCGCCTGACCGCTTTGCAGCGTGATCCATGAGGCTCACACTGCAAAGCTACTTCAACCCAACAACCTTCAACGCACGACAACAAAAACCAAATGTGCGAAAAACTCTGGACACTACCGTTGTCCGGCCAGAATAATTCGCACAAGCCAAGGAGAGGACCGCGGAAAAAACGCGCTCCCGGAGAGAAACGCAGAGTGCAAGGGGCCGGTGATGCGAATCGCGCTTAATTTGCTGTACCTGATTCCTACCGAGCTCGGTGGCGGCGAAACGTACGCAAAGGGCCTCTGTGAAGGTCTGGCGGAGCTCAGTGGAAACGATGAAATTGTTGTTTATGTGAATCAGAGCGCGCGCAACTGGCAACTGCCCGATAACGACACATTCGTCAGAATCGTCTGCGGTGTTTCGGGTAACTATAGATTCGCGAGGTACTGCTATGAGCAGATGTTCCTCCCTATACTGTTACGTCGCCACCACATCGATGTCGTTCTGTCGCTCGGCAATGTATCACCTCTCTTGGCTCCCTGCAGTTCTGCGGTTACCATCTCAGATCTTTACTTCAGACATTTTGCTAAAAACATGTCGTTTTTTCGCTGGGCGGCCCTCACCTTCTTTGTCAAGTTGTCCGCGAGAAAGTGCGACAAGATTCTTACCGTGTCAGAGTTTTCGAGACGAGAACTTTGTCGCGTGTATCCTTGGGTGGCGCGAAAGATCACAGTCACCCATCTGGCAACCGGAGTAGGACCAACATTACAAGTTCCTAAGGTGAGTCCGGGTATGTCGCCGTTGTCCTCTCCGTATTTTGTCGCATTCAGCAGCGAGTCGCCCCACAAGAACCTCGAGAGACTGATCGAGGCGTACAGGGATTTATGTGACCGCGATGGTTTCGCGCATGAACTCATAATTGTCGGCAAACCCGTCCAGAATGTCTCAGCCACGAGGGGTGTCACTTACACCGGATATCTGCCTGACGAAACCGTACATATGATTTTGAGCGGGGCGAGTTTTCTGATGTTCCCATCGCTCTACGAAGGCTTTGGATTGCCCGTGCTTGAGGCTATGGCAATGGGGGTACCCGTTGCATGCTCGACAGCTGGCGCTTTACCCGAGGTGGCAGGTGATGCTGCATTGTTCTTCTGTCCCACTTCCCTTCCCGCGATTCGGAACGCCCTGACAAGCATGTCATGTGATGCAGAATTACGGGCCTCCTTGCAGGCTAAGGGATACGAAAACGTAAAGCGGTTCTCGTGGCTGAAAACAGCCATGCAGACCCGTGAATTGCTTCGACAGGCCGCAATCGGCGTTCATCGCTAACCATGCTCATCTGGCAGTAGGGGACTCCGCCGAGTTGAGTACGTTTGTGACGAACTTTCAGAAAAAGAGAACCGCGTATAGCTAATTGCCGAAGAAGTATGTAGTAGTTTTTGGCATTCCAGCCACACTTTCAAACCTCATCCGCCGCAATTTACACTGTCTTGCTTGCCCGAGGTTATCGATGCCACCTCCTTTCTGAAGGCCAATCGTTACCCTCTTTATCGCCCCGTCGGATCTCCATACCGTTCTGCTCATACTTATCTGAAGCGCTCGATTTATTGAGAAAGGTTTCTTCCGTTTTTTTTGACTGTCTCGGAATCATGTCTCATTCAGAACGCGACTTCAAGATCTCCTATTCCATTACAATGCAGAGATTCCTGAACGCCGTTCCCGTCCAAGTCAGACGGGAACTCGGCTCCGGGATTCTGGGGATAGGCAAAGGAGGAGCAAAGTGAGACCACTTTTGGGATTCGCAATTCTGGCTTTGGAGTTAATCCCGGCAGGCTCGACCGCCCAGCAGATCGAGGTAACAGCTTATGGTGCTGTATCTGATGCATTCTCAATAGCGGACGGAGCAATTGACCTGAGAACACCTACTAAATTGACGAGCAGCGGTGGTCAGTTCAGCGTTAAGGATGTTGGCAAAACCTGCTCCATCCAAGGTGCAGGAGCCACACATTCTGTCCAATTGATTACTACCATCGCAGCTTACATTGGCCCAACCAAGGTTGCTCTTTCCGCGCCAGCTGGTACAGCGGTGAAGGCTGCCGGCGTCATCTGTGGTACAGACAACTACACCGCCTTTCGGTTAGCGCTTGCAGCGGCTGCAGGCAAGCATCTGGTCATCCCTTCCGGGCACTACCTAATTAATACTCAGGGAGGAGCAAAGACTCTTGCCCCTGCCTCCAACACTGTCATCACAATGGATCGCTCGGGCAAGCTTTACTTCGTGGGAGCGCTCAGCGGACAAAGCACTGGCAGTGCATTATTCTCAATTCCTGATGGACGTACAAATATCATCTTCATCGGCCTTCACTGTGTCGGGGAATTACTGGGTTCTGGACCATCATGGCACTCTTGGAACTGGTCGGCCTGCCTGACTTTTGTCGGTTCGGGCACTACCAATGTGCAGATCAAAAACGGAATCTTCGAGAATCAGATAGGCTCGGGTATCAACGGCAAAGCGATAAATGTAGACATTTCGCACAATATCTTTCAGAACGACGGTGGAACCGGCGTCAACTCCAACGGCGACTATGCCGTTGTTTCGGACAATTATTCTTTCAAGGACGGGGGTTTTGAACTTGCGGGGGCATATTCGAACTACAGCCGAAATCGCATTGTAAACAGCACCGGGCAATATGCTCTGGCGGTGGGCGGCAACACTGCGGGGCAACCGTACCGGGGAACGGTGGTTTCGAACAATATCATCTCGAATCCTCAAGGCGGCTGTATTTCTGTCGGTGACGGCTTTTCTTATGGCGTCATTTCCGGCAATACCTGCTCAGGAATTAGTGGAAATTCCTCGGGCATCGTCAACGTGTTCAGCGGATATGTCCACAACGACCACAACCTTTTCGCAAACAACGAAGTGACCGGCAGCTACACTGGACCTTGTTTTCTATTTACAAGCGTAACCGGCGCAATCCTTCGCGGAAACCATGGACAGGGAAGCTCCGCCAACTGTCTGCAAATCAATGGCGGAAGCATCGATAGTGTTGGGAATACCTGGTCAAGCACTGGCAACTTCAACGATATCTCCAATAATGGAGGAATCGTAAGGTCCCGAGATGCCCTTGCAGGGACGGGGCGTCACGAGGTGCGTGGAACTGGAGGTGCATTTTCGGCTGATTCTTCGTTCTCATTAGTACATGGGAAGACGCAACAATAGAAGAATCATTGACTAGACTCCGGCAAAGCGGGATTAGTGCTAATGCTCTTCCGAATTCAAGCATCTTCTCGTGGCTGAGACAAAGAAGCCGAAGACCTGGAAATAGTACGGACTACAATGACATTGTGCACGCGCCGCCAACGGCTCGTAGAAGGGCTTTCCGAGGATGGACCCGTCTGGCTTAGAGATTCCCCTGAAAAGACGGCGTCGGATCAAACCCCGAGCCGGTCGCGCGCTCGAAATGCTGGCCCACGCGATAGAGTACCTGGTCGACATGCACGAGCACGAAGGATCTCTCCTCGTTTGGGAGAAGGGGCATCTCGAAGCGATCGAGGTTTTGAAGTCTCGTAATCGAGAGATTTACATGGAGTGCCCCATTGTCCTGAGCCTTGAAGATCGGATACTCTCCTTCTTTCTTGGGAGGCGAGTGACGCGCTAATTCCGCAGCGATGTATCGCTTCGATCTCGTCTTCTCTTGATCTGAATTCAATCCACGACCGGTCCTAATGTGTAGCGGGCGCCGTAACGCTGTACTTCACTGCGGTGATTGGGAGCGTATTGAACTTTGCCTTGTTCTTGGCGGGGACCTTCTATCTTCGCGGCAATGCCGTGAAGGGCAAGTCGAGGCTGGCAGTTACTACGGGGAATATCACCACCGTATGCGAGGATAGGCTGAGGTGAGTCACGTCGCTTTACCTACAGCAAATGGCACGGCTACAGCGTGATAGTAACGTGGCCTTTCATGATTCCGTGGTCTTTATATGCGAGCGAATCGGAGGCAGACCGGAAAAATGAGCTTGTCCACGTTCGCGCCTGAATCACCGCCGAGATCAGAAACAGCTTGCGCACGATGGTCCAAGAATGGTGAGGCGTCGATGCGAGATGGGCTCTTTCTGCGGCAGTAGGAGAGTCGTGAATTGAGGGTTCCCTTTTTCCTCAGGGCCTACGCCCTCCCAAGTGATATGCATTCCATGAAAGGTCGCAAGAATTACGAAATTCGCACACACTGTTTTCTTGGCCGGTTGCAATCACATAGTCCCGGCTCTCTTGTTGAAGCATGCGCCACTCCATTCCCACGTAATCACGCGCATGTCCCCAATCACGTACAGCACCCAAGCTGCCGAGATAAAGGCGTTCCTGCAGGCTTTGATGCGGGCCAACCTCGCGTGATTTTCCCCGTCACGAACGTCTCGCCGTGATTTGGCGATTCATGATTGAAGAGCATTCCGTTGCAGGCGTAGATGCCGTAGAGGAATCGTCAATGCAAATAGATCGAGCTTTACCGAGTGTTCTTCTCCTGGCATGTGCTTTCCACCTGAACCAGCCTGAATGGTAGAGTGAGGAAATGGTTGTAAACAGACACGCAGTCTTTGCTTCTGTAGTCTCGAGTGCAATCTTGTTGATAGGACTCTTCAACTTCAACCCATGCAGGGTCAAAGCGGAGACACCCGAGGATGAGATTGGCGCGTCGCAAGCCGTTCCCGATAACGGGCGCCCTGTTCCAGTGTGTGAGCCAGCAGCGCTGGGTTCGCCCTACATTCCTGTCGATAGTTGGGTCTATCCCGCCGTTCTGCGCCTTTATGGCCTTGGCTACATTGATACGGTCTATCTTGGTATGCGTCCCTGGACGCGTGCCAGCGTGGATGGCATGCTCGAACACGCGGCCGCGCACATCGAGGACGCGCAGGATTCTCCCGATCCGACGGCAGCTGAAGCGGAGAAGATCTACGAAGCTCTTGAATACGATCTCAATCCAGACATCAGCGGTCCATGTGGAATGCTCAAAGGACATTCGCGTGTTGAGTCTGTCTATTCGATGTCCCGCGGTGTTAGCGGCACGCCACTCCACGACAGCTTTCATCTCGGCCAGACCATAGTCAATGACTATGGCCGTCCCTACGAAAACGGGTTCAATAATTACACCGGCGCGAGCGGCTATGCATCCGCCGGCCGTTTTCTTCTTTACGTACGCGGGGAGTTTCAGGGGGCACCGTCGGCGATCGGCTACTCACCGGCGCTCGCGCAAGTGTTGTCGAGCGTCGATGGCATACCGTTCATTGATCCAAACTCCGGCAGGCCTTATCACCAGTCAACTTTGCCACTCGGGCCCATTGGCGCAGCCACGCAAGGACGATTTCTCGAAGCGTACGTCTCGGCGCACATTCTCAATCACGAGATTTCGCTTGGAAAGCAAGACGACTGGCTGGGTCCCGGCCTTGGCGGTGGCTTTGCCTATTCCAACAACGCAGAGAACTTCTACTCGTTTCGTATCAATCGCATTGAACCACTCAACATTCCAGGGCTGTCCCATCTCACCGGGCCGTTTCGGTACGAATTCCTGATTGGCGGACTTCATGGCCACACATACGTGCCGAATCCCGCGTATCCCGGTACCAATCAGCCTAATGTTATCGCTCCGGGTGACCCGTGGATGCATCTTGAAAAGGTCAGCATAAGGCCGACTGAGAATCTGGAGTTCGGGTTTCAGCGCTCCACCATCTGGGGCGGAAAGGGTCACGGCCCCATCAATGTGCATACCTTTCTCAAGAGCTTCTTCAGCTTTGCTTCTCCTCCAGCCGCGGAGAAACTGGGCCGTAATGATCCCGGTGCTCGGTTCGGCGCCTTCGATTTCTCCTACCGTCTGCCCTTTGCGCGCAGGTGGCTCACCCTCTACTCTGACGGCGAGGTACACGACGACGTATCGCCAATTGACGCGCCTCGTCGCGCGGCATGGCGCCCTGGACTCTACCTTTCGCACGTGCCGGGCGTACCCAAACTCGACGTTCGCGCAGAAGCTGTCTGGTCGGACCCGCCGGTCTCCACAAGTCATGGGGGGAGGTTTATGTACTGGGAAAGCATCCAACGGCAGGGATACACGAACAACGGCCAGATCATGGGTGACTGGATCGGACGCGAGGGCAAAGGCGGTCAGGGTTGGATCACCTGGCACATCAACGGAAACGAGTGGATTCAGGTTGGCCTGAGAAACGGGAAAGCAGCGAAGGACTTCATCCCGAGTTCCACTTCGCAGATCGACCCCGCCACAGGTAACCTGATAGATGGTGGGACCACAGTCAACGACCTCAACTTGCAGGCCGTCAAACGCATCGGCAAGGATTTCGAGATCAATGGCAACTTCACCGTTGAGCACTGGAAGGCACCCGTTTACCTCCCTGGCGAGCAAACAGTTACAGCAACCACTGTAAGGCTAACGTGGTACCCCAAAAGCAAAGTCACTTTCTGAGGGTTTTACTTCCCGAATTGCATGCCTGAAGAACCTCCTCTGGGATCCGTTGATGCCGCTCTCACGGTGCCGTGCCTTCACGCGGCCCACCAAAGGCGGTTTGACATCGGCCATTTCGGCGAGGCAGCGATCGGCATTATGGGATGTTGAGTCCGTCGAGTACTTCAAGCGAAAACTGAGAGTGGCAATCAAGCGGAAGTCTTGCTCTAGTCTGCAATAGCTTTCTGAAAGCCTTAAGCAGTTCTGAATGAATTCGGGACAAGTGACGCTCCAATGCTCCAAATGTGGATTCGCAAGCATCTTCCTGACATAACATTGATGGAGACGGAGGTGCAGCCTTGATGTCAGGGCGGTGGGATCGGAAAGCCTCTCCGAGGAACTCGAGTCCGATCTGCAAATGACAGTCGCGGGCGCTTGCTCGCGGAGAAGAGCCGGCCATGCGCGAGCGGCCGCCGCGGGCGAACTCCCAACTTGCCACCAATTGAGGAAGTCACGCGCGTGCGGGGAGCCAGAGTGGCTTGAAAACTGGTTCCACGATGACCGCTACGCACTTCACCAGCTTCGCGGCGCTCCACGTCGAACGTAGTCTTACCCGTCCCACAGATTAGCTCCGATGATATTCGAGCATGGTCACGCAGTAACAAATCGATATGACGCGTTCTGGCAGGAAATGCAGGGAGCCACTGAGTCTGGATAGTCTCGAATTCAGACAGGCTCCAAGAGGCTATCGTACAGGTCGGCAGTTTTTTTCACCATTACTGCAAGGGAGAACCTTTCCTCAGCTAGTCGGCGGCCCGCTGCCCCCATTCTTGCCCTCATCTCTGGATCGTCGAGAAGGAGCCGAATCTTGGCGGCAAGAACAGCTGGGGCGTCCAACGGTGCTAGGAATCCCGTCTTTCCATTCTGTACTAATTCCCGGAGACCGCCAACGTCGCTTGCAATAACCGGCAGGCCCGACGCCATTGCTTCCAAGACTGCGACCCCAAAGCCTTCATCGAGAGAAGGTTGGATAAAGACGCTCCAAGATTGCAAGACAGAAGTCATGTCTCTACGCCATCCAAGGAAAGATATGTTCTCCGACACTCTCAACCTCGCCGCCTGCTCTTCCAATCCAGCTCGCAGACTTCCGTCGCCTGCAACCTCAAGACGAATGGATGGATCTCTCGCTGCAAGGATCGCGATCGCTTCAATTAGGGTCGCAACCCCCTTGACAGGCTCGAGCCGGCACGCAGTTCCAAGAATTACGTGCTGTCCTGGAGTTCGATCCAGAAGGAATTCGTTCACATCGATTCCGGGATAGATCACTTTTGCATTTGGATCGCCACAAGCTTCTGCGACAATCTTGGAATTGGCAATCGTTACATCCCGTTCTGGTAAACGCAAGGCGAATCCAATCTCGGCTGTCTCCTCAGAGGTGCGTCCATGAACATGCCGCAGAATCTTAGCTGATGTGAAGATGCGACCCATTTTGGTCAGGAATCGACCGCCTGCGTGCTGATGAATTAAATCGTATTTCGCCGACCGCAAGAGCATCGCGTATCTGGCAGCTCCAAGCGGATTCGTTGGAGCTCCATTCCAATCCAAGCAAGTGGATTTGATTCCGAGAGCCCTAAACCGATCAGTAAACTCACCGCAACGCAGGAAGCATGCTTCGAGTTCATATTTGTTCGGGTCGAGGGAGGTTGCCAGTTTCTCAACAATCTGATTCACGGCTTTCCCGGCGAAATTGGCCGTGCCCAAGACGTGCAAGATTTGATGTGCTGTCATCTATTTTCCATGTTGGGAAAGACGCTGTCGGCTGACAAGTCACCCGGAGCAGCGAGTGAAGATCGATGAGGTCGAGGGGAGAGGGAAAGGGCACCACCGTTTACGAAATTATACCGAACCGCGCTAAAAGACCCGATGACTTGGGCTGCAATGCCTGAACTGATTACAGGGAACGCGGGCTTCTCTGGCTCACACGTAGCGGAGCGCCATCTCGAGCAAGGCGATCAGGTCGTTGCACTTGATGATCTATCGACGGGACGCCTCGAGAACAATGGAATATCCTGAGTCATAGGAGCTTCTCGCTGAGGCTGGTTCGCTGATGAATGATCATCATCTCAACAAAAAAGCTATGGTACAACGTTCCGAATGCACAGAATCCTGATAACGACGCTAGAGCTCCGGGCACAATAGAGCAGCTCCTACTTAGCGGGCGCGCCATACACCTTTAGTGGGGGCTTCTTGCTGTTGTAAGCTGCATATGCATTCAGCCAGATAAGAGACTGCTCCGCCGGGGCAGGGAGGGCTTCCGGTCCGCGCTTGAAGTGTCCGCAATTCCGACAGAATACATTCAGAAGATCTTCCATATTGTCATCTTCGCGCGGTAGATTTTGTCTGCCGACGTTCCTTCCCAGGATGCGATCCATTCCGGCGGCAACTCCGCAAGGGTAGTACCCACTAGGACCAAGCGCAATCCCGCATTCTTGAGTGATCCAGCATCCGTTGCGGTAATCCGCGTTGCGGTAGATAGGGAGATCGACAGGAGCGACATTAAAGGAACGATGATAGGAAACCACGGGATGGTCACAATCCTTGGTGCTGTTCTCCACTACGACATCACGCGGCAGGCACTCGAGCATTTGGTTCACTTTTCTTCCGTAGCCATTTGTGAAAATCACAATGCGAGTCTTTGGAGAATGAAGATTCCTATACTGTCGAAGGGCTTCGACTATCTTTAGAAACTCTGTGTGGATCGTCGGTTCTCCGCCTATGATGACAATATCATCCCACTTGTATCCGGCGGCGATGGTTTCCTCGATAAAGGTGTGCACCTGCTGCAAACTCATCTGCATAGAGGTCGGAGCCTGTTCGCAGGAGCGATCGCAATTGACACACCGAAGATTGCACGCAAACGTTATGTTGAGTTCTATTCGGCGCCGGCTTCGACGAAATTGAGGACCTAGTAGACGGGTCGCAACAGTACCTACGCGCCAGATACGAAAACGATTCAGCAGCCGCGATGCCACTTGACGCAACCGAGGATGCAAATGCTGCGCGATGAATACTCGAATGGGAAGGACTAATGTCGGCATCAACCGGTTCCTGAGAGCTTGAAAAAGTCTCGATCAATCATTAGATTTACTACACCAGGGTGGGTGAAGCAACTTGATTCCATGGTAAGTGGAAAGCTATTCAACGACCCAGAAGGTTTCGACGTCGCGCCTCATTTGGTTCGATCGGCATTGTGGAATTATCTTGGTTATTTTTGTGAGCTTTGCGCAGGTGCCCTATTAATAGCCTACGTGGTCCGTCGAGTTTCGTTGGAAGATTACGGCATTTATGTGCTCGCTCAATCGACTGCCAGCATCCTTTGCCTTCTGGATTTCGGCCTCTCCGGCGTGCTTATTCCGCTCTATAGCTGGACTCTCTCGTCGAAAGGCAAGGCGGAGGTGGGAAGGCTCGTAAGCACTTTGATTCTATTGCTCTTTGGCTTGGGGACATTGGGTGCGACTGTGCTCTCTTTGTTGGCACTTGGATTGCCTGAGCTGATAAACCTTCCCTCCGTGCACACGGCGCTCGTGCTCAAACTCCTGGTTCTTGCAGCAGTGACCGTTCAATTCACCTTACCGTCGGTGGCGCTCGATTGTCTTTATCAGGCATCGCACCGCTTCGACCGGCTCACCCAGGTTCAGATCTCAATGCTTCTGCTGAGAGTCGGATTGACTGTTGCCGTAGTGGCTATGGGAAGCGGAATCGTGGCAATTGCCGTGGTTCGGGCCTCGGTATCGTTCGCGCAGTTGGTCATTCTGTGGGCCGTGTTGCGCCTAGAGATAACTGGGCCCTCCCTCAAACTGTTTTGCTTCGATCGTTCTCAGGTACCAAAAGTCCTCAAGGTCACCGGTTGGGCGTTTGGAGGCGATCTTGCTCAGCGCATTGGCGTTATTTCGGAGAAACTGATTCTAGCTGGGGTGTGCTCGTTTGGGCAGGTAGCCATGTTTGGTTTGGCGAGTAGGCTACCTGAGCATTTTGTCCAGTTCGCTGGGCAAGGGCTCTCCGTCCTGACGCCCTCGCTCTCTCGCAGTCACAGTGACGGCAATCGTACGCAAATACAAGTGATTTACCAAAACGCTTGTTCCGCTTGCCTGACTGGATTGATGCCGTTGGTCGTCTTTGCGGCCATTTGCGCGAAGCCACTCATGGAGATCTGGGGGGGACGGTCTTACTCAAACGCAGGGCTGGTGATGGTATGGTTGCTTATTCTTGCCCTTTCGAGGATTCTGGAGCACCCCAGTGAACTTGTGCTGTACTCGCACAACCGTGTCAGGGCTGCCGCACGAATTAGAGCGATTGAGATGATCGGCAAGATAGGACTTGCTCTTGCTTTGGCGGTGCCATTCGGTGCCGCAGGAGTCGCAGCCGGAGTAGCAGTGTGTCACTGGTGTGTGAACCTTTTTCTTTATCTTCCAGAAGCGTGTAGAGCAGCGGAGACTCCGCCTTGGGAATTACTGCGCAAGGCCGCGACGGGGAACATGAGGCTCATCGGCGCGTTCGTACTCGGCGCTGGTGCATTGGCTTGGTGTTCACACGCCTTGCCAGTGACTATGAGCTTTTGGGCCTTTGTCGGTGTCTCGTTTATATATGCCGCACTTTGGTGGGCTTCTACTTCACTGCCAATCCGTGGAGCGGATAAGCGCGATGTTGCGCCGGTACCTTCGTGAGAGTGAATAAGGCATTTGTGAGAGTCTCCGTCATTATCCCGACGTTTCAGCGTCGCAACCTCCTTCGTCGCGCATTGAATGCGGTTTTCGCACAGGACTTTCCGCCGTCGGAATTTGAAGTGATCGTTGTGATCGACGGATCCCAGGATGGGACGCTTGAAATGTTACGAGAACTGCGACCTTCTTGCCGACTGAGGTTCCTGTACCAGGAAAACAAAGGTCAAGCGGCTGCTAAGAACGCCGGAATTCAACTCGCGGAAGGAGAAATACTTTTTTTCCTAGATGACGACATTCTCCTTCCGCCGAACGCTCTGCGCGATCACCTCGACAAACACGATGGTTCGGCTCAGGTGATCTTTGCCGCCATTGGGGTTGCGCCGGACAGTCGCCCCGGCCTTGCGACCGAATACACGCGAGAATTTGCAGATTCATTTTATCGCGCCCTGGAGCGCGGAGGCTTTTCTTATTTCCCCAACTATGTAAACGTTCTGCCGAACAGTTCTGTGCCTCGGCGCCTTATCCTCGACGCAGGGGGATTCGACGAACGGTTTTTTAGGGCTCATGAGGATACAGAGCTTGCATACAGGCTATATAAGCAAAACGTGCAATTCCGTTACATCAGCGGAGTCAGAGCTGTACAAGTCTACGACAAGGATGTGCGTGCGCTGGCGCGAGAAGCAGAGCTGGATGGGCGGCAGGATATACTTTTCTCGTGCCTGCACTCGGAATACCGTCTGACGTGCGACTTGGCGCCGCCTGCTTCGCGCAAGAAGCGCTGGTTCCTGGTCGCTGCCATCTGCGCTCCCAAACCCGTACATCTATTGGCGCTTGGCTTCCTCGTCTTAATGGACCGGTTTCATTATCTTCCCCAATGCCGAAGACTGGGTAGACGGGTGTTGATTGTCTATCTTCGAACTATTGTCGTCCGCAGTGCAGCGCGCTGCGCCGGTGGACTCCGGAGTTTCCTTTGTCGGTTCTGGCGCCGCGTTCCGGCGTTGCTATATCACGACATTGTAGCCGATACTGCAGATGCGCTGCCCGGTGCACTTTCCATCACGGCCGATGCGTTCGCTCGCCAGATTTGGTGGCTCAAGAGACGAGGCTACCAGGGAATCACACCTTCGCAATGGCGCGATTGGTGTGCATCCGAAAGGCCCCTCCCACCTAAGCCGGTCATCATCACCTTTGACGACGGATATGCGAGTCTCGTAGTTAACGCATTCCCAGTTCTAGAAAGGTGCCGATTTCCGGCAACGGTTTTTGTTGTTACCCGAGAAATCGGAGGAAGTAATACCTGGGACCAATCGCAGCAGTTTCCTCTGCGGGCATTGCTATCCGCAGATGAAATCAGGCACTCTCGTACCGATGGTATCGAGTTCGCACCGCATAGCCGGACACATGCGCATTTGATGGCTTGCCCACCCGAAGAGATGCGAGCAGAAATCTGCGGAAGCGCAACAGATTTGATGGCGGTTACAGGGGTTCGCGCTTCTTCTTTTGCCTATCCATACGGAGAGCACGACGAATCCGTGCGGGAGGCAACGATAGCCTGTTTCCCGCTAGCATTTACCTGTGCGGAGGGCCTGAATGACCTCAGAACTGACCAGCTTTCATTGCGGCGAACTATGGTGCAACCGGGCGACTCATTGCTGGGTTTTATCTGCCGGGTCAAGCTCGGCTGGAACCCTATGGCAGTCCAGCGGGAGGTGTGGCGATCCCGATTTCTTTCGCTGATCTCACGGTGAAATCGAACCGAAAGGGTCTTGCAATTACTATTAATAACCCGGAACAGTCGTCATGGAAGGGGCGGTCCTCGATCGTGTCGTGAATGGCTTCGATGATTCCCAAGCGCAGACTGGAAGGCTGGAAAGCTTTATTTGACTCCGGGTTCTCAACTTTGAAAATAAGAAACGGCAATCCTTGGGAAGAAAATGGCAAGACGAGCGCGGAGCGCAAACTCGTCTTTGGGGCAGATTCCGGTTAGCAACCCGTGCCGCGAAGCACAACTCCGGCTGTACGGAACAGGACTTTGATGTCAAGCCAGAAACTCCAGTTGTGGACATATCTAATATCCAGAGCTATGTACTTTGCAAACGAAGGGTCGCGGCGCGACTCTACCTGCCACAGTCCGGTCAGGCCGGGTAGAACGGCAAAGCGAATCAGGTGCTCCGGTTCATACTTTTCAACTTCTGAGGCAAGCGGAGGTCGGGGCCCGACGAGACTCATTTCGCCACGCAGCACATTTAGGAGTTGTGGAAGCTCATCAAGACTGTACTTCCGCAGAAAACCTCCAACGCGTGTGACGCGCGGATCCTTCGATAGCTTGAAGAAGACTGCGTCCCGCTCGTTGAGTGCTTCAAGTTGGTTCCTGAGAGCATCCGCGCCCTTCACCATGGTTCTGAACTTGAAGAAAGGAAACGCCACGCCGTCCTTTCCAATCCGTTCCGATGTGTAGAAAACCGGACCAGGGCTCTCGAGGTAGATGAGAACGGCGAGTACGACCATCAATGGCGCCAACGAAGTAATCACCAGTAGCGCGAAGGCAATATCGACGAATCGCTTGAGTGCGAGAGCTGATTTTCGCGGTTGCCGGCGCTTGGAACATGGTGTGGCAATTGCTAACATCGCTTGGGGCAAGCCCATGAACAATCCCCCGTTATGTCAACGTAGCTCTATGGGACTTGACGAGTGTCAGCACGCTGCAATCCATTTGTAAGCAGATTGTCAATAACGGTTGAGTTGCTTGAAGCATCGCGGTTTCCGACCAAGAGGGCGAGATTGGTGTCTTAACGATCGCTCTATCATCGAGCATGGAATGAACAGGACCCCGGCTGGGTCGCTGGGGATATTCTTGATGCAAGACCTCCGAGCGAATCAAAAACTACTCGCGCATGCTCTGGACAGGCCGTTGTGGAGGTTTTTCTTGCAGACGCCGACGGCCTGAAAAAGACATTCCAAAAGGAAACGGAAGCGGAGATGGACGTGATTCGGAAGCGAATTGACGGCCTAAGGACGAGTGAGGGATTCGTAATCAGAGAGATGCATCACGCCGACTTGGGCAGATGAAGATTCTCACTGCTTCGGAGCACGTCTGCAAACCAACGTGGGCAACCTAAAGCGGAAATCTTCGACGAGCTTGCCGAGATCTGTCCGGTTGAGTTGGATTCAGTTAGAGGAACCTGTCTAACACGAGCACAGCCGTAAGCGTGGGAAGTTCCCCTCTGGTGAGAGTGCGCATCGGGGGATAAGTATGTCTGCATGATCCATGCAGAAGATGCGAGCGTAGGGCGTGGCAGAAGACGGCGGTTGGTTTCGGAGAAGCTTCAGATTGTTCGGCTGACGATGGAACCTGGTGCGAGCGTTGCCGAGATTGCGCGGGCCCATGGTGTGAACGCGAACCAGGTATTCAAGTGGCGTCGTCTTTTTAACAGAGGCCAGCTGAGCGATGCGGGAGCGATATCGACAGCGTTGCTCCCGGTGACCATCTCTGCGGACACCAAGACGAGACCGGAGCCAGCGGATGTAGCCGCCGCGCCGACCTCCAGCGGCGGCGCGATTCATATTGAGCTGCCCGGTCGGGCGATGATAAGCGTGGAGAGCGGCGCCGATCTGGCGCTCTTGCGCTGCGTTCTGGAGAGCCTGCGCAAGTGATCCATCTTCCAGCAGGAACCCGGATCTGGCTGGCTGCCGGCGTGACCGATATGCGCCGCGGCTTTGATGGACTGAGTGCGCAGGTTCAGACCGTGTTGCAGCAGCAGCCATTCTCCGGGCATGTGTTTTTGTTTCGGGGTCGCAGAGGTGACATCGTGAAGTGCCTCTGGTTCGATGGAGATGGCTTATGTCTTTTTGCGAAGCGTTTGGAAAAGGGCCGATTCATCTGGCCACAGGCGACCGAAGGGACTGTTTGTCTGTCCCGCGCACAGCTCTCGATGCTGCTCGAAGGCATCGACTGGCGCAGACCGCAGCGGACGTGGACACCGGAGATCGCCGTATGAGTAACGACGAAGATTCTCCTGTTTTCATGCGGGTTTTGCAGCTGCATTGAGATGATATTGATGGCATACTCATCGCATGTTTCCCGCCCCTCTTCCTGATCTCGATGGGCTCGATCCCGAAGCGGTGAAGGCGCTCTTGATTGCCAAGCATAACGAGTCTATCGAACAGCACAAGCAGCTGAGGTCGAACTCGCAAGAGATCGGACATCTGAAGCTGTTGATCGAGAAGTACCGGCGGATGATCTTCGGGCGCAAGAGCGAGAAGCTCACCAGAGAGCTCGAACAGTTAGAACTTCGTCTTGAAGAATTAGAGACGACGCAAGCCGCAGATCAGGCGGCTGAAGCCGAAGCGCAACAGCCGAGTTCGCCACAGCCCGACTCGAAGCCGAGAACATCGCGTCCAAGACGCGAGCCTCTTCCCGAAGACCTTCCTCGCGAAGTGATCATGCACTTGCCGGAACACGACTCTTGTCCGTGTTGCGGCGGACAGCTGCGCAAGTTCGGAGAAGATGTTTCCGAGCAACTGGAGCGCATTCCGGCCACCTACAAGGTCATCCGCCATGTCCGACCTAAGTTCGCCTGCTCCGGTTGCGATCGCGTCGTTGAAGCCCCCGCACCTTCGAGGCCGATTGCTTACGGCCTGGCGGGTCCTAATCTGCTGGCACACGTTCTGGTGTCCAAGTTCGGAGACCACCAGCCTCTTTACAGGCAGTCTGAGATTTTCGCACGGGAAGGTATCGATCTCGATCGCTCCACACTTGCCGGCTGGGTCGGCGCAGCCAGTGAACTGGTCGCGCCGCTGGTTGATGAGATCAGGAAACATGTCCTGGCTGGATCGAAGGTCCACGGCGACGATACACCCGTTCCGGTACTCGCACCAGGCAACGGAAGAACCAAGACCGGCCGTCTCTGGACTTATGTGCGCGATGATCGGCCCGCAGGGCTATCCACCGCTCCGGCCGTTTGGTTTGCTTATTCGGAAGATCGCAAGGGAGAGCATCCGCGGCGGCATCTGAAGGATTACACGGGTGCACTGCAGGCGGATGCGTATTCCGGTCTGCACCATCTTTATGGCGATGGCCGGATTTATGAAGTAGCCTGTTGGGCTCACGCCAGACGCAAGTTCCACGACATCCATGTCACGCATCGATCGCCGATCACCACCGAAGCCCTCAACCGTATCGGCGCACTTTACGGGATCGAAGAACAGGTTCGCGGAAAACCGCCGGATCTCCGCTGCTCAGTTCGACAAGCTCAGTCTAAGCCCATCCTCGATGATCTCCGTCAGTGGATGGAGAAGATGCTGCGGTCTCTCTCTGCCAAGAGCGACACCGCCGCTGCGATCCGGTATACACTGTCCCACTGGCGTGCGCTCACGCGCTATGTCGATAATGGTCTGCTGGAGATCGATAATAGCGCCGCCGAGAGGGCGCTGCGGGCGGTCTCGATTGGACGAAAAAACTACCTGTTCTTCGGTGCCGATTCTGGCGGCGAGCGCGCAGCTTCGTTCTACACTCTCATCGGCACGGCCAAGCTCTGCGGACTCGATCCCTCGTTTTACCTTCGCACCGTCCTGGCACAGATCGCCGATCATCCCATCAACCGCATTAGTGAACTCCTGCCCTGGAACCTGGCTGAAACTCTCCAGTCAGCAACAGCGGCTTAAGAACCAACTAGGTGTCCACCTAAATTAAGCGGACACCTATTAAGGATCATCTCCCTCGTCAAGAGGGGGAGCTTCCCACGCTTACGCACAGCCTGCTCTTTGGCTTCGAGAAGCCGCGCTTGTCCGCGTCCTCGATACTCGTCGAATAAGTCGTCCAGACAGTGAGAATTACCGCATGTTGGCGTCATCATTGCTTGATCCGCACATCAAACGGATACACGATTATCTGGCGGATCTCAAATTCTCTCCGGCGGATGGAGAGCATCGAAAAAGTGCAGGAGACACGACCTTTTGAACCTTGAAAAATCGAACTGATGCTGGTTTCATAGTCGCTAGCAGGCCCCGCCAGAAGAAGACGTCATTCCAAAATTCCACAGCAGCGTCACGTCTCCATTTTCATGGAGCTGTTTCATCGCCAGGCGGGGCCCTTGCTTGAGAATACTCCTACCTGCCTCGGTGCATAGGATCGCATAAATGCACCAACCGATGTTGCCGCTATTTCGCGGTGCCATTCGGCGAATGGGCGACCGCGTTAGCCACCATGTTTCGACATGCGTTCTCGTCCTGGTCGTACACCTTCCCGCACTTCTCACAAGTGACGAGGCGCTGAACTGATGGCGGGTTGACGTGATTGCATTCCGGATCTCGATTGTTATGGGCTCTGCTGATGTATGTGTTTTCGACCTTGACAACATTGAGGCCATACGCCTCAGCCACGGTCGAGAGTTTCATCAGAAGCTGGCCTGGTGCAATGCGCTGCCGGTTGGTTTGAGAGTTTTCCAAAATTGCTTTTTCCACGTTGGCGTCGGAGGGCTTCTGTTTCTTCGCAACTTTGGCGAGAAGTGAACTCTGAATGGCGATTGTCGAAATCCCATGTTCGGAAAAAAGCCGGCAGATGTCGTGGGCTACACGTGAATACCCGTTGCTGAGTCGGGAGGAAATCCGGGCTGAATACTCGGTCGTCAAGTCCCCGATTTCCTTGTCCTCCGCTGCCCACACCGTATATGTCTTGACCAAAATTGGATCTGTCAAAGACGCGCCAATCTTGTGGAGAGTGCGCACACCCGCCTTCTGAAGCCCCGTGGGGACGGGATTGAGAGAATTCAAGAGCAGCGACTTAAAGATATCCTTACGGTCATCGCGCCACTGGCCCAACCACTCGATTCCGTTCCATGTGTCCTGGATCTGGACAGCTCCTGCTGCACGAGCTTCTGCACGGAGATGCGGCTTTGATCCATTGATCCAGAACGGGCTGCGTCGCCCTTTGCGAGAAGGTCCCATATTGATCCGAAATGGTGTATGCTCGTTCGACTTTTCGGGAGGGAGCGCCGTATCGATAACGACGCGGTGAAATGAGTCACGGCCATTACAAGTCGGGTCGAAGACCATTGCTGGCCAGAGTTCAGGTCCCTCTTTGCGCCAGCCAACATGCACCGCAGCAGTTTCACCGCTCTTTGTTGTCGGCTTTGCGAATTTGCCTTCAACCACGAGACACAGCCATGGCCTAGTGCGGTTATGGATCAGCTTCCATTCCTTGATGAGCGCCCCATCTGGAATTGGGAATTGATGGCGAAGGACGACGAAGCGAAAACTGAACTGTTCGCCGTCGAGCGTGTCGTGAAAGCTGATTTGCGCAGGGTTCAGTTCGCGACGGGCGCGGCGTCCAGTCGGCTTCCACTTCCGGCCGCTCAGATCCGGGGGAACGCCGGGTTCGAGTTTTAATGCTCGGACCCCTTTACCAATGAGCAGCGAAGCATCCGAGCCACCGTTGTTGAGATGGTAATGGATTCCCCAGTCTGTACTCTTCGCGTCAGAGAATCTTGGCCATCCTTCATAGAAGGGGAGTCCCAGAGTCTTGCGGCTTTTGAGCGTGGACTTGAACCCAGCAACGACAGGCTTCCATTCCCAATCGCGTAATTCGAGTTCGGAGCGGCGGGCATCGATTGCATCGGGATCACTGAGGCGGCGATACACCTTGTGGACTCTTACCTCTCCGTCCTCATCCTTCCTTTCGACAAGGGACAGGTCTTCCAGATAGCGCTCAAGACGCACAATCGCATGCAGATTACGTTGGAACTGGTTGATCGGCGTGAAATCGAGCTTCAGATCCTTGGTGAAGGCAGAAATCTGTTGCGCCAGCCCCACCGGAACTGGCTTGCCGTCTTTCTCAAGATGCTGGAGGAACGCTCCGAAACGCATGAGAAGGAATACTGATGGGGTATCGACGCGAAGTTTTTTCGCGCTGATCTTGTCCTTGCTGCGGCCGAGCGAATTGTTGAAATCATCAACGGCCGGCAGCACAGTTTCCTTGACGAAGCGTGTGAAATCCTCGTAATCGACCGGACAACAGGCGTTGCGAGCATCCATACAAAGTTTCACCAGCCGATTGCGAAAACGGCGCTGGCGATTTATCGAATCCTGAAGCCACTGCGGAAATTCGATGTGATGGGCGGTGTTTCCATGCCCGGTCTCAACTCCGGGGTGGGTGAAGTACGCTCGGAATTTCCGCACCCGGGTGCGCCAGCCGTCTTCCTTAGCGTTGTTGGATGGAGTCTTGGAAATCCCAGGAACGAAGAGTTTCCCATCTTTGCCCTCGAGAATCAGAACGTCCCGTTTCTGCGGCCGCACAGTGCCATCCGGTGCAAGCAGCCCGAAGGAAAGAATGGCATCCTTCTTGACGGTCTCGGCAAAATCCGGAAATGGGAGCGGGGGATGACGAGAGAACTGGACTGTCTTCGTCAGGGGATCAAAGCTGACGCGTCCATGTGTGAACCCTTTGGTTGCCGCCAATCCCGTGGACTTCATGCTGACGAAATACGTGCCATTACTGCGTTTGACCGAACTGTACATGGTGTGTGCCCATTGAAACGTAGTTACATCGTTAGCATGCAGGTTATCGCGCTGAACGCGAACTCAATACTGACATTTTTGTTGTTGTGGTTGTTAAACCACCGTAGTGTGGCCGCCTCTCCTTTCGGCAGCATCATCTTGCAGGTATCGGGTCCACAGCACTGTGTGCAGGTTTTCGGTAAGAGCGCGCCGATGGCCCAGAAAGGAAAAAGTTGCAAATAACTAGCATGGTCGGGATTTTGATGGCGAGCGGCTTCACTACCGCGGCTATTTTAAGGCGGAAAACCGGGAAAAGTGTTCCGTAATCTCCAAAGGCACCTGACCGGACCATTCGATCGCAGGCGGGCGCGGCCCATAAAAGTAACTGGGTAGACTACAGGGGAAAGCACCCATTGGAGCCATCCTTGCGGTCCCGAAGATTCACTCGGCGCACTCTGGGATACAACTGTTTTAGATCGGAGAGACCCAGCTTTTTGGGGTGTGTGCATCACACGCTTTCAGAGTGATGTGGTCGATGCAGCCAATGCGCTCAGGACTGATTGCAATGGCTTTCCGCTGCCTGCCTTTTGCGTAGCCTTCCTTTTTAGTGCACCAGAGGCCTGGCTTTGCCAATGCGGATATTGAGTCCAACAATGGAGCCCCAGACGTTGATGCCGTAATCGTAATACTTGGGCTGTGACAGGTAGAAGTTGGAGATGTGCTGATAATTGGCGCCTGCCTCGGCACTGAGGCGGGAGTTGAAGTCATACCGTATGCCCCCGCCATTCATCAAGGTGAACGTCAGATTCTGCCCCTGGGCGTAGAGCACTCCGTCCGGACCTTTCGCATTGATGTTGCCCACCCCTCCGTGAGCATCGAAGTAAGGAACCATTCTCCAGTTCGGTCGAATGAAATTGCGTCGTATTCCAAAGAGAAACGCGAGATAGCGTGTCTCCGGGCCGCGAGGGATGTCCACATAGGTCCCGCCGAATGTGTAGTCGGTGCTGCCTCGCAGAATGCTTGGCCAGCCGATGTTATCGATGGTCCAGCGGACGGAAGCAATGTTGGGTTCCAGCGTGTAATGGAGCGGCCAGGTGGTGTACGTGCTGCCCGTAACGAAGTTATAGACGAAGGGAATATTGATGGGCTCCCAGCCCGACTCGAGAGAGAACTCCAGCTTGTTTCTGTAAAAGATATTGCGGTTGAAATCGCCGGGGCCGTTAAGGAAAAAGAAATTATGGATAGGCTGGTTCGTGGCGTCCTGCGTTTTTGCGGAACGGGCAAAAAAGGTGAGCAAAAGGATTATGAGCAGAGATTTCGCACGCATTCCAGTAAGACTCCGTTCCGCAACAAGTTTGTTAAACAGGACGACTTATTAGAAGCACCCTAATCAGCAAAGTTTGCATGAGGTGCAGACTGAATCTGCAGGTGGGTCTCAGTTTGCTAGTGCGCTTCTTCTGCAAAGCTCACCATACGGTCTTGGCCCGAAATTGCTACTGATTACTAGTCTTTCTCGTTACTGAACCGCTCCGCTTGCTTGCGGGAATGCCGCTGCGAGTCCCTCTGCTACGCTGCGCGTGTGGTACTCCACAAACTTCCCGAAGCCAGCGGCGACGTGCGTCTCTGTGACGTGGATGCAATACCGGCGGCCACGGAAGGCGAGCTATGCCCCATCAGACGGGCCAGGGTGAACCGATCCATACCGGACTGTGCGGCCCTGGTGCCGAACGTGTGACGCCAGCATTAGAACAAGCTCGCCAGTTTCGAGTCTTCAATTGCTGTCTTGTGCGGGTGCTGGACAGAAGTGATGTGTCCCGAAATGCCAGCGCCCGGAAACACAAAGGCGGATGGCTTCCCCTTGGCTTCTGCGGCCTTCTTGCGCCGCTGTGGGACTTCCGCAACGCCCGGGGTGAGCGGAAGGCTTCGTTGCGCGCTATCCGTCTTGCCTTGGCGAACGTGAAGCACTCCGTGAGGGGATTCGGGGCGCACCGTCAAATCCACATCGGCCCATTTCAGCGGGAACAATTCACTTATTGGGACGCATCCCAGTATCGACTGCAACAATGGTCGCATCGCGGAGATTCTCCGAAGCCTTCGCCAGATACTTCGCCTCTTCTGCGAATCTCAGCACACGGTCCCGCCCCTGGGATTGCGGCAATTCGTGAATCGTTGGCATACGGTCCAGTTTGCCCCACCCCACCGCAAGATGAAGAATCCGCCGCAACGTGCGTAGATCGCCGTTCACGGTGACAACGAAATTTTCTGGTACTCCTGCCTATGTCGAGCGTAGCGGCTCACTGTCTCGCCTGTAATCGCGTTTAGCGGGGCATCTGCGATAGCAGCAAAGTTTGTGGTTTTGGACTACGGTTTGTTCTTGCTGCCTTTGGGCCGTCCACCCAGACTGCCGTTGTCGTGCGACGTTGCTGCCTTGCGCTTCCTCCCCACAGCCCACGGCAGGCGGGACAGTAGCAGATGAGCTCGACTTTGTGAATCAGACATCCCTGCACCTGTGCAGATGATACCCGACACTTGGATCATCGCCCTGAGTCCTCTCTGCGGCTAGAGACGACGCTACCTGCTCACGGACATTTTCAGAGGACACCTGTCATGGAAGCTGACGGGCAGGCCGGCCAATAAGGGCTCCCGAGCAGCGAGGCATGATCAGTGTCAGTAGGCGGTGTAGGTGTAGTAGCGTGCCTGCCACTGTCCGTTGATGATCGACCACAGCGTGACGTAGAGCGTGGTTCCGTTAGTCGGCAGCCCCGTTGCCATTGCAGTAAGCGCTTTTGTTTGAACAGCGTAGAGGTCTTGTCCTCCCGGGAAAGTTCCAACTACTAATGCATAGGATGAAACATCCGTGCCCGCCGTCCAGGTAAACGTCGCGCTGGAGCCGGGAAGCTGCGTACCCGGCGTCGGCGACGTCAGCACCGCAAGTACCGGCGTGCCGTAGGCGGTGTAGGTGTAGTAGCGCGCCTGCCACTGTCCGTTGATGATCGACCACAGCGTTACGTAGAGCGTGGTTCCGTTAGTCGGCAGCCCCGTTGCCATTGCAGTAAGCGCTTTTGTTTGAACAGCGTAGAGGCCTTGTCCTCCCGGGTAAGTTCCAACTACTAATGCATGGGATGAAACATCCGTGCCCGCCGTCCAGGCAAACGTCGTCGCTGGAGCCGGGAAGCTGCGTACCCGGCGTCGGCGACGTGGCCGGAGACTTGAGAAAGGGAGGCGGCGCGTCAATTTTCTGTTGGCCGATCCAAACGGTCTACGACCAGGACGCTGACAGGGCCTTTGCTGGTTTTTAGTTCGAGGCCGAGTTGCTCCTTCAAAGCAGTGAAGACAGAAAGACCGCCGTCGACAGTGGAGGTTGTCTCCGTGCCTGGAACGGCGGATCGAGAATCTTCGAGGGTGAAGCTGAGGCTGATGGTGTAGATGCCACTCAGTCCGGTCCTGTCGAGAACAACACGTCCGGTGTAGCGGTAGAGCATTTCCGCAAGATCGTTCATCGCGTGAGAACTGCTCGTAATGCTTATCGATACGTTTCCTGCGCGGGAATTGGAATCGACGTGTTTTGGTCCGTCCTTCACGGGGGAGAATTTCACGCCGCCTCCTGGCAACGACCAGTTCATAAACCGGAAGTTCCCGCGACTCTTGATGTGTGGCGAGATGGAATCGGTCAGCGAGAAGCAATTGGACCATCTTTAAAAGATGATCCTTGGCATCTGGAAAGGGAAGAAGCGCCAGGTTGTCGGCAAGCGCCTGATCAGATTTGGCTTCAATGTCGTACTTCGCTGAAGTGGCCCAGCCCGATGCGCCGAGGATGCGCGAATCGGGCAAATTGTAGGCGTATGCGAGCAGTTGCATGGGCGTCGCGTTGATGGCGATGAAGTGGCCCTGGTTCGCGTAGGAATAGATGTGGGTGCGAGCCGTGTGGTCGGACTTGTTGGGATGGATGGAGGCGACATCGAAGGCCGGCGTCGGCGGCTGTGTCGGGGATGGGGCATCGGCCTGCTGCGTGGCCACGGGTTGCGGCGCTGTTGCGAGCGGGACGGTGCCCGTCTGCGCCCCTGATCTGCATCATCGCGCATTGGGCGACGCAAACTGTTGCAACGGCGACAAGCCTCCGCATACGCAAGCAGGTCGTGACCAACCTCACAGCAGTCTGGCGATGTACATGGGGAGCAGTCATGCATTAGCCTCAAGGTTCAACCTGCGTGCAGATGAGGACGCCATGATGAAGACGAGCTTAGCCCAGTCCGCGCTCGACAGTCTCGTGGAAGAAGCGACACGAGCGGCGGAGAACTCCTATTCGCCGTACTCGGGATTCAAAGTGGGCGCCGCGCTTCGCTTGACCGACGGCACCGTAGTCACCGGCACCAACGTGGAAAACGTAAGCTTCGGGCTCACGATTTGCGCCGAGCGCTCGGCACTGGTGCGTGCGGTGAGCCAATTTGGCCCCCGCATTCGCATCGAGGCTGTAGCCGTGGCAAATCTGAACAACGCCGCCAGCCCGCCATGCGGCGCATGCCGCCAGATGCTCGCGGAGTTTGCTGCTCCGGATGCGCCGATTGTCTTCCCTGCCTCAGAGGGAACAATGACAATGGCATTCGAAGAGATTCTGCCCCTCGGCTTCGACATGAAACTGAAAAAGACATGAAATAGGACAGGCATGCGGCTGTCTGCACTTCCTCAGATTGGTTTCCTGAATCTTGAAAGAACACGACGATGAAGCCTTGGCTCGTACTTGGATGGGTAATTGTGATTGTGCTGGCGTTGTTCAATATCCATTCGTTTGTGCGCGCAAAGCAGAAGGAGCAGCAGCGCCAGGCGAGCTATCGCGCGAAGGTGGACGTCTATCGCTCCATCCTTAAGCCTGGAATCACCCGGCAACATGTGGAAGCGTATCTGTGGCAGACAGGCGCTCCGTATCAGAGGAGTTGCTGCGAGGCGGGCGTCTTCTCTGACCGCACCAGGATCGGGCACGAAGCACCGGGATGGGTTTGCCGAAACTGGGATGTTTACGTTGAATTCAAATTTTCCGGGGGAGATGGAAACGAAGCTGCTGCACCGGAAGACACGCTGCAACAGATCGACCTGCTTCAAAACGGCTCCTGTCTTTGAACCCTGAGTCAAAAACCTACGCCGCCTCTCCCTGCGATAATCTCTTCTGTTCCGGGAATTGAGGTTGAACCTCCATGTCTGAAAAAGCCGCTGCAGCGCCGCGCATGATCGATCTGATTCGCAAGAAGCGCGATAGAGGTGTACTCGATGCGCGCGAGATCGGATTCATCGTGGCAGGCACCGCAAGCGAGACGATTCCCCTGGAGCAGTTATCGGCATGGCTGATGGCAGCATGGCTGAATGGCCTCACCATCGAAGAAACACGAGCCCTGGCCATAGCAATGCGCGACTCAGGTGAGAAATTCAATTCTTCGCGACTCGGCAAGCAAGCAGTGGACAAGCACTCGACGGGCGGAGTGGGCGACAAGACCAGTTTTCTCGTCGCTCCCCTCGCTGCCGCCTGCGGCGTTGCGGTGCCCATGATCAGCGGGCGCGCGCTCGGCCACACCGGCGGTACGCTCGACAAGCTGGATTCGATTCCCGGATTCCGGTCGGCGCTGACGCTCGGCGAATTCGAAGCGGTGCTCGAGCAGTGCGGCGCAGCGATCGTCAGCCAGACGCCGACGCTCGTTCCTGCCGATCGTGTTCTTTACGCCTTACGAGATCGCACCGGAACCGTGGAGAGCCCCGGACTGATCTGCGCCTCGATCTTGAGCAAGAAACTGGCAGCCGGGTTGAATGCCCTGGTACTGGACGTCAAGACGGGCTCGGGCGCCTTCCTGCGCAAGCGCGCCGATGCGGAGTTCCTGGCAGCGCTCATGGTGGCAACGGCTGAAGCTGCCGGAACACGAACTGTTGCACTGATGACCGACATGAGCCAGCCCCTTGGTCGCACTGCCGGTAACTGGATCGAGGTTGCCGAGTGTGTTGAGCTGCTGCGTGGTGAGATGCCGGCCGAAAGCGCGGACCTGCGCGAGCTATCTTTACGTCTGGCGGGATGGATGATTCATCTGGGTGGTAAAGCCGTGACCGCGGAGCAGGGCTATTGGGCTGCGACCGGTGCGCTTGCGGATGGAACAGGGCTGAAGGTTTTCTTCGAAATGATCAAGGCACAGGGTGGCGACCTTGCGGTGTTCGACGACCTGAAGGCATCACATAAGCCTGGCGCAACGCTGGTGCTGGAGGCCTGGAAAGACGGATACGTTGCCGACCTCGACACGATGGAACTGGGATGGGCTGTGCAGCGCCTCGGAGCAGGCCGCGAGAAAGCCGGTGAGCCCGTCGATCCGCACGCCGGTATCGAGTTTCATGCGCGGCGCGGGGAGCGTATAACAAAAGGACAGCCCTTCGCCACGCTCTACGCCACCAATGAGACGATGCTGGCTGAGCCGTTGGAGCGCATCAAGCGGGCGATCGCATTTAGTGACGAGTCGCCGGAAGAGGTGCCACTGGTGAGCCACATCTTCGCACGCGAAAACGCTGAGAGATATCTGCGAGAGACAGCTTCCAGTTCCTAGCTTCGAGCCTCCAGCTATTTCCAGCCTCAATCTGCCGCGGCTGCTGTTAGCCTGTTGGTACCAAAAGTGGAAACTGGTTTACGCCCGCAAAGCCGCAGCCGAATGCAATAGGCAAAGCTAGGAGCTGGAAGCTTGCGGCCAGAAGCTGTCTTTGAAGGAGCAAGGCTTTGGGAAGATTTACAGGGGTGCTGGGTATCTTGGCCGTTTTGCTGGCGGCATGGCTTGGCTCAACCAATCGAAAGCACATCCGCTGGCGTACGGTGGGGTGGGGCCTAAGCCTCCAAATCTTGTTCGCATTCCTCGTGCTGCGCTTCGACTTCGGACAGAGAGCAATGTTCTGGGCCGGTGGCGTCGTTACCAAGATGCTCAGTGCTACGACGGCCGGAACGTCGGTTCTGTTCGGAAAGCTCGGCACGCCTGATACGTCGCTCGGATCGATCTTCGCGTTCCAGGTATTGCCGACCATCATTTTCATCTCGGCATTTTTCGCCGTTCTGTATCACATCGGTGTCATGCAGATCATTATTCGCGGGCTTGCGTGGGTGATGCTGAAGACGATGCGCATCTCCGGCGCAGAGAGCATGAACGTTGCTGCATCCATCTTCATGGGGCAAACCGAAGCTCCGCTGACCATTCGGCCGTTTCTTTCCAAGGCCACGCGCAGCGAGTTGATGACGATCATGACCAGCGGCATGGCGCACGTCTCCGGCGGCATCATGGCCATGTACATTTCGCAAGGTATCGAGGCGCGGCACCTTTTATCCGCCGTCATCATGACTTCGCCCGGAACGATCGTGATGGCGAAGATGCTGGTTCCGGAGACTGAAGTCCCAGCCACTGAAGGCAAAGTCGTCATCCCCGAAGATGAAGAGCACAAAGACGAAAACCTGATTGGCGCCATTGCGCGGGGCACCATCGATGGCGGCAAGCTAGCCCTCAATGTCGCCATCATGCTCATCAGCTTTCTTGCCCTCGTCGCGTTGCTCGACATGCTGTTGAGTTGGGTCCACATCCACGCCGGGTTCCACTGGGTTCCGGGGAGCCTTGGGGAGATTCTCGGCTATGTCTTCTGGCCGGTGGCGTGGCTTATCGGCGTGCCCGCACAGGACTGCAGCGTGATCGGCAACCTGCTTGGCACTCGCATGGCGCTCAACGAAGTGATTGCATATATTGGTCTCGGCGCACACAAGGCCATGATCACACCAAGGGCCTTTACCATCGCGACCTTTGCCTTGTGCGGTTTCGCGAATCTCGGATCGATCGGCATGCAGATCGGCGGAATCGGAGCCCTGGTTCCCGAGCGCCGCAACGACCTGGCGAAGCTGGGAGTTCGCGCAATGCTCGCCGGGACGATGGCCAACCTGATTTCCGCATCGATCGCCGGCATTTTTCTGGGCTAATCGCCGACAAAACTCGACGTCTTCATGGGGCAACGCTCCAAAGGCAAACTGCACTCCAAAGGGCAGGCATTGCCGGGCCCACACGTCAGCGCGTTGATGGATCAGCATGGACAGATTCGCGTCGCTCTGCATCGAAATCGCATTGCATGATCGTCGGTTCGTCATTCGGTTCACAGGTTGCCGACTGTTTCAAAGGCTTAGATTATGGCTCATCCTTCGATATCGCCACCCCCGCCTGGCAAGAACGCTTCGGCACATCAAAAGGGCCGTATCCGGCGTGAAGTGCGCAGCATCTGGCACGAGGCTCCCGTCTGGGTCCACGTCGTTATCGTCGCGACGGGCGCTCTGCTGGCGGTGGCCGTTGTCCTCATCAGCGCCAACTGGCCCTACCGCCACCGCAAGATCGCACCGATGCTTGAGGATGTGCTTGCAAGCGACGTAACGTTCACTGGGTATCACCGAATCTACTTTCCCCGCCCTGGATTCGTCGCGACCGGAATCACCATGCGCCGCAAGTCCGCGCGAGATCTGCCGCCCCTGGGCCACGTGGACACGATGATCGTTCAAGGCACCTGGTCTGACCTCGTCATGCTGCGCCAGCGTGTTGAACTGGTCGACATCACCGGCCTGCACATCGCTGTACCGCCGATCGGCAGCAAAGAAAATCACGAAGACTTTCCTCCCGGCAGCGCCACCGACTTCGAAGGTCCAGAGACCATGATCGAGCGATTCGTGGTCCACAAGAGCCTGCTCGAAATCCTGCGTAAGGATGGGAAGCCACTCTCCTTTCCCATTAAGCAACTCGAGATCAGGAACCTGCACAAGGGCGAGGCGTTGACCTACGCGGTTGATATGCAGAATGCCCTGCCTACCGGCCGCATCCTTGCGCACGGCAGCATGGGACCGATGGTCGGCAAAGACTTCCTGTCCACCCCGGTAAGCGGCAACTTCGCCTTCACGGGGGTGAACCTGCACGATGTTGGCGACATCAGGGGGATCCTCGATGCGCGCGGTGTCTTCAAAGGTAGCTTGCGGTCGATGCATGTCGAGACTTCCGCTGAGTCCAAGAACTTTGCCGTCGACGACGGCAAGCCAACGCCGATCAGCGCGACGATGCAGAGCATGCTCTCCGGAGACAACGGCGACATGGACATACAAGCCATCGACGTGAAGATCCGAGCAACAAATATTCACGCTGTGGGCAGCATCAAGGGCGCTCCCAAGCTCACAAACTTCGATATCAGCGTGGACAACGGTCGCGCCCAGGACGTCATGCAACCCTTCGTCCACAATGACGTTCCGATCACCGGACCCGTGTGGCTCAAGAGCCATGCCTATGTTGGGCCTCCGGGCGATGGATTCATGGAGCGCTTGCGCGTGACTGGCTCTTTTGATGTTCCGAAGGAAAAGTTGACGGACAAGGAGACAGAAAAGAACCTTTCCGCCTTCAGCCAGCGCGCAAGCGGAGATCGCAAGCCCAATACCGGCGTCGACTCCGACGACAAGCAGGCTGACGCGTCAAAGGATGTTTTGTCGTCGATCCGGGGTCCTGTCAAAGTCGAGAATGGGGTCGCCTCTTCATCGCGCCTTATCTTCGAAATCACCGGGGCGCAGGCTACGCTTGCAGGCACCTTCCGTTTTCACGGCGAGGTCGCGCATCTTACGGGCGATCTGAAAATGGACAAGGACATTTCGCACACGGCGACCGGGTTCAAATCATTTTTGCTGAAGCCGCTCGCGCCATTCTTCCGGAAGAAGAACGTAGGCGCAGTAGTACCGATCGCTGTCACAGGAACACCCGGCCACTACGGCGTCACGCAGGATATTACGCATAGCAAGTAAATATTGGTTTGCTGTATCAAGCTGACTTCTAAATGGCTTAATAGATTAAGGTGGCCGCAGGACAAACCGCCTCTGGCTCACCGTGCATCTCACTGGACTGGAGCTTTTCAAAGGTGCAGATGCCCAGAACTTTGCGGATTGCAATAGCCCTGCTCGCTCTCGGACTTCCGGCAGGACTGCTGGCATTGCGTAGCGTGCAGGAGCCTTCCGAGGCCGCAGCGGCCGTGATTGTTTCTCCGCCAGCCGGGCCCGAGTTGAAGCCGGCTCCGTCGACCCCCATCGCGGAAGAGAAGGCCAGACTCGGCGATGACGAAACCTGGCGCCCAGAGTGGGATGCAACGATCGAGAAGGCACTGCCTGAGGATCTGCTCGAGCCGAAAATGGGAAAAACCGTGCAGCAGTTCTGCCCGCACTTCCGATCGATGAGCGAACCGGATCGGCGCGCCTTCTGGGCCTATTTCTTCCAGGCCCTGTCCGGCGCGGAGGCAGGTCTCAAGCCCACCTCCAATGTGCAGCATACCGAGCCTCAAGTCGCGGTGACCGATCAAGTGAGTCATCGTATGGTGCGCAGCGAAGGCCTGTTGCAACTGACCTATGAAGACTCCAAACGGTACGGATGCGCATTCGACTGGAGCGCAGACAGGCATTTGCCGGAACACGATCCGAACAAAACGATCCTGCAACCGGAGAACAATCTGCTGTGCGGTGTGAATATCCTTCAGAACCAGCTGGTCGTTCATAAGAGGCCGCTGATCACAACATCGAGTTACTGGTCGACCCTGCGACCCAATTGGCCTGGATACAAGGTGTTTCTCAAACAAATGGCAAATGTTCCTTCGGCTTGCGAGATCCGACGCGTTCCAAAGCACGCGGCTGAGGGTGACGCATCCTCGATAAGGATCGGTTCACGCTGACATCTCCCCGGGCTCATCGACGCTGATGAAGAGCCTGGTCCCGCGCTGGATCGGGACTCTGATGCAGCAACTCTGCCTGAGCCTGTTGTAACGTAGTTGAATCTGCGATCTGCTCGAAGTGCGCCTTCACATCGTCCTCTTCCTCCGAGATGTTTTTGAAGATGAGGGCATGGCCATGGATGTGAACATGCGTCTCGGTGATCTGCCATACATGGGGACGAAGCTCGCGGCGTTCGACGTCAAATGTGCCGCCGGCTTCGAGGTTCCCGAGCAAGCCAAAGCCGATCTTGACGTCGTGGATGAGCCGCCCCTTGAGGCTGGCGATGCGATGCTGTTCGCGGTCGATTGCCATATCGCCCTCCATCGCGGCAAAGACGCGAGCCTCGAGATCCGGCGGCCGAAACTTCGGATCGGGCCTGAAGTGCAGCAGGATCTCATTTCCCTTTTCGCTTGCAATGTTCCAGAGGAAGGCGTTTGGAAGCATCTGCAGAAGCTCGGCTGCCTGCTCGTCATCGTGCTGGCCGCTTTTGCGCTGCTTTGTTTGCGCCCCTTGGTTATTCATGAAGTCGTTCATCTCCTGGCGCTGCGCATTTTCCGGGAGAGTCTGTCCATTCCGCTCGATCACGCGCTCGAGACTTCCGGAGCGCGCTTGTGCAACCCACTGTTTGACCGCCTTGCCGGGCCGCCGGTCGATTTCGAAATAGAGCCAGTGGGAGTGGTCGTTGCGGCTGGCGGCGAGTTCAGTTTGAACGGCCTGCCCGACAACGTCGCGCGGCGATTGCGCGGAAACGGCAAGAGTTGTGGCCACAAGAGATACGAGTGTGAATAACCGAGCCCTGAGCACAGAGGACCTCCGGTCGAGCGACCATCCAACAATGGATTAGATGCGGACTTCGGCCGGACAGCGATTTTCGATCGTTGCGTCGCCTTAGTTGAGTGCTCTCAAACGCCGCAGCCGATAGAACAACGTCAATGCGCTCACCGTTCCACAACTCAAGAAGCTCGCCGCCATGCCGAGGATCAGGGAAGGATCACGCTGATAGATCCCATGCACCACCCCAATCACCTGTAGCACGCTGAACCCGCCAAACGTGATCAGCGAGATTCCTTCGTCGGTCTTCTTGCGCCATACTGCCAGCACCTGTGGCACAAACAGCAGGGCGTTGCATAAGAGGCCGAGTCCGAAGATGACGGCGACGATCTCCTTCATGGCGTAGCTCTTTCGGGAAATCTCTGAGCGTTGCGGAGGCGCGCTTTGGCTGCCTCCTCTTCGCGGGTCCGTGCCGGTGCGTTGGTTTCGAGCGACTCCAGCAGTCGCGCTGAAATCTTTGCCACGTCGTCAACCGCTGCCTGGAATGCAGCTTCGTTGGCTTTCGAAGGTTTCACAAAGCCGCTGATCTTGCGCACAAACTGCAGCGATGCTGCGCGAACTTCCTCCGGCGTGACCGGAGGATCGAAATTGAAAAGCGTTTTGATATTGCGGCACATGGAATGCTGCCTCGGGCGAAGGCTTCGCCAGCGCTTCAACCCGAATCGCATACCAGGCCGGGAACAAGCGCAGTTGTAGAATCGCAGGAACGGACTTATCGACACAAGCCATGAGCTACTTTGACGAAGTTTCTGAAGCGGCGCGCTTTGTTCGCGCAAAACTGGGAAGTCTCGGTCCCCGCCTGGGTATCGTGCTGGGTTCAGGATTGGGCGCTGCCGCGGATGCCGTGCGCGATCGGGTAATTGTGCCGTACGATGACATTCCGCACTTTCCCAAATCAACGGTGGAGGGGCATTCCGGCCGCCTCGTTGCCGGTACACTCGGCGGTGCCCCCGTTCTGGTCATGCAGGGGCGCGTGCACTTCTATGAGGGGTACTCGCTCAAGGACGTCACCTTCCCCATGCGCGTGATGGGCGCTTTGGGGGTTCGCGCGGTCATCCTCACCAATGCGGCCGGTGGCATTACCGATGGTTACAAGATCGGGCAACTGGTCCTCATCGCCGACCACATCAACATGATGGGCTGGAATCCGCTGGTAGGCCCCAATGATCCCCGTTTCGCTTTCGACCGCCCCAACAGCGGACTCCGTTTTTTTGACATGTCTGAGGCCTATTCAAAACGGCTGCGCCAGGTTGCCACCCAGGCGGCAGAACTGGAGGGTCAGACACTGGAAGAGGGCGTCTACCTCGCAGTCAGCGGACCCAGCTTCGAAACACCTGCGGAGATTCGAGCGTTCCGCACGATGGGCGCCACGCTGGTCGGCATGTCTACCGTTCCGGAGACCATCGTGGCCCGCCACATGGGCATCGAGGTTCTGGGTCTCTCCTGCGTCACAAACCTCGCCTCCGGACTGAGCGCCACGCCGCTCAGCCACGCCGAGGTCTTCGAAGCCGGCAAACTGGTGGAAAGAAAACTGGCCGAGTTGCTCGAGCGCATAGCCATCTGGATCGCGGCGCTGGTGGAAGCAGAAGCGTGAGCGACGAAGCACATTGCGCGGATGCGGCCATGCCCCGGCTGCCGTTTCCCCCGAGCATCATCGGGATCGCGGGCGCTTCAGGATCAGGTAAAACCACGCTGGCGGCCGAGCTCGCCCGCGAACTCGATGGCATTCACTTCCCTCTCGACAACTATTATCTCGACCTCTCGCACCTACCGCCTGCGGAACGCGCCAAAGAGAACTTCGACGATCCAGCCCTGATTGAGAGTTCGTTGCTCGTTGCGCATGTCGCCGCACTGGGCCGGGGTGAGACCATCGAGCGCCCTCTCTATGATTTCTCGCACTATATTCGCGTTCCCGATCGCACAGAAACGATGAACGCGGGCGCATTCGTTCTGGTTGAAGGGTTATTCGCGCTGTATTACACGGATCTCCTGCCTCTTTATCAGCTCCGCGTCTACCTCGACACTCCAGACGACGTCTGCTTCGATCGTCGAATGAGACGGGATACGATCGAACGCGGCCGCACTCCGGAGTCGGTGCGCCGGCAGTACGAAGCGACGGTCCGGCCCTCCAGCATTGCCTTCGTCCGGCCGTCCGCAGCACACGCCGACCTCGTCATCGACGGAACAGCGGCACTGGACTGGAAAGTCGAGCTTGCGCTGTCTGCGATGCGCGAACGCGGCCTGCTCCGATTACCGAGATAACGGAAAAAACCGCGAAACCCGCTCAGAATTGACACTTTTGAGCGGCAAATACATCCAAAGTGGTGCAGTGTGTGCCGATGAATGGTGCCTATGCTGGTTGTTGAAAGTCACAGTGCGCTTCCCGGTTCTGCATCAAACTTGGATCTGTGCGACATCTGGTACCGTTCACGAAAGATTTACGCAACATCTAAACGGCGACAGGTTTCGTACCGATAACGTAGGAAATTGATATGAGCAGATCACTCAGAGCGATGCGACAAAAAGCGGAGTCGTGGTTGCGGCAGGGCATCTCGCCGCAGCGACTTGCGCTCACGCTAGCCCTGGGTTTTGCCATCGGCTGCATCCCTGTGATTGGAGTCCCGACGGCACTGTGTCTGGTGGTTGCTCTGGGATTGCGATTGAATATGCCTGCTATTCAGGCAGCAAATTACGCCGCCATGCCCTTCCAGATCGCGCTCATTTTCCCGTTTGTCCGCCTCGGCGGATGGCTATTCTCCTCCAGCATGCACCCGGCCCTGAATGCTTCCATGCTTGGCCATCAACCTCCGACCAGGCTCATCTGGGCTTCCGGAAGCCTGGCAGGCGAAGCGCTTGGTGCGTGGCTGGTCACAGCGGTTCCCATGGTTCTGCTGTTAACACTGGTGCTGACACCTCTCCTCCGAAAAGTTCCTTTGGTCGCGACTGCCCAGTCGGGAGACTGATCTGGGCGCTGATCGCGCGTCGGCAAGCGAGCAGGATGTATGCGATTTCTCCCTCATTTGCTCGAAGAATACGGGTCAGGAACCGGATTGGCGCTTTGAAGCCAGGCGGAATAGATCATGTCGCGGAGCATACTGGCGCCCGCGGCGAGCCGATCAGCGGTGAAATCGCGCGATTCCTGCGTTCCCTTCCCCTCAAATCCGCCAATTTTCTCCAACTGGTAGACCTTTTCAACGTGTTTTGAGCTTTGCCGAAGATAGGCGATGTAGTCGGCAAATACGTCTCCCTCGAGAGGGTGTACGGGCGTCATGCGCGGCTGAACATCGGCCGGGTGCAGGTTGGCTCCCACAAACGGCCCTTCAAATTGCCAGTGAATCGTGTGCGCAGTGGAGTAGCCATTAGGATTAGGGCCTGTCCACCCGTTGTATTGAACGGTGGTGTGAAGCGGTTGCGAGGCGTCGCCCACGTAGTGGCCCAGCCAGCCGGCATAGAAGGTTGCAGCCTGCTCTACTGCACGCGTGTCCTGATGTGCGGCGGAGAGGCGCCGGTACTCGCGCAGCGCCGCCTTGAGCCGCTCCCAGACCTCGGTGGCTTCCCATGGTTGAAGGCCAATCTTTTCAGGGCGTTGACCGGCAGCAAAAGCTGCTGCCTCAAAGTCGAACCGGCGTCGGGCCAGCGGCCCGAGTGCATCGGCGAGTTCCAGGTCGATGAAGTGTTCCGGGGCCTGGGCTGCATTCAGTTCCGGTTCGGCCGGAGAGCGCCATCGATCGGGCTCAGGGCCGAGGTACTCAATCTCATCGATTGCGTTTGGGGAACGTAGGAAAGCGGGACAGTCGGGGGGCAGGCTCGA
The DNA here is from genome assembly GCA_963770365.1 of uncultured Acidobacteriaceae bacterium. Lineage (GTDB taxonomy): Bacteria > Acidobacteriota > Terriglobia > Terriglobales > Acidobacteriaceae > Telmatobacter. Next base: position 83,133 of record CAVYPN010000006.1, read on the forward strand.
AATGGCCAAACGATTGATAATACGATGACCTTCGTTACCCCATGCATAGGCGAAAGGTGCATGCAAGAAGGCGCTTGCAAGCAGAATGAATACGGGTAGAACCAGCGTGTCCCAGGCAGTTGTCCGTCGCATTGAAGCAAGTATACGGCGAGCAGAACCAAGAACCGCCGCTCCCGGACTGGATATCCCCGGGCGATTGGCCACGAACGGCGGTGGCGTTTCGGGTACAACAGTACGCTGGTTCAGTAACATACGCTTGAAAGCGAGGCTGATTTGTGGGAGGGTGCAAGATAAGCCTCATTGCGCTTGCGATTCGCCCGGGATTGACGGGCTCTCGTACCTCGATACAGTCGAGGCAAGTTGGATGTATTCTCGCTTCAACAGTGCGAGAAGAAAACTTCGGGGTCGTGGTCGACACGCCCCCATGGCGCCTGCGCGATTGACAGCTTGTTGTGCAGTGGAAAAGCTACACCGGTGTATCTGCGGCTCGGTTGAGACTGAATCGCGGCGAAACCGGTGAACATGCAGGAGCGCGGCAACCCGATGGATTTACGCGAAGCCAGACAGTCGAACCCGGAAGAAGAGAATCACTCTCCGCCGATTTGGTCTTCCCTGTCTGTGCTGGCTGTGGCGATGGCCGCCGGTTTCATCCTGGCCAGGCTTGAGGCGGGACCCAAGTTCGACTGGCTTTTGCTGATGACCGCGATGGGGCTTACCGCGGCTGTGCTGATGCGCGTGCTGGCAGACGTCTCTGCCGAGCGCGAAGCAGCTGCAAGGTACGCTGGCGATCCCCTCAAGGACATTCTGGACTCCGCGGGGACGATGGTGATCTCGCTCGGCCTCGACGGGAAACTCGCCTACATGAATCCGACCGCCGAGCGACTGCTCGGATACCACGCGGCAGAACTGGTTGACAAAGAGAGCACGGAAAAGCTGCTGGCGCCGGGCGAAGAGGATCGGCTTGTCTCTGAGGTTCGTCGGCTCTATGACATCAACAAGCCAGTTGAGGGCAGACAGGAAGGCAGCCTCGTAACCTACGCGGAGGTTGTCCATTCCCTGGCCCCCAGCCAGGTCCCCAGCTTCGAAACCCATCTTCGGCGCAAGGATGGATCACTCTTTCCGGTCCGATTGCACATCTCCACCCTCCGCAATCGCGATGGTTTGCCGATCGGACTGGTCGCCGTCGCGCTCGACCAGTCAGTGAACGCTACGCAAGGCGAAGGTCTGCGCATTCCCCGTGATCGGTATCGCGACCTGTTTGAGAACTCGAGCGAAATGATCGCGACGCTCGACATGGCGGGCAAGTTCCTTTACGCCAATCCCGCGTGGAGGCAGACGTTTCGTCTGGATAGAAACGCATCCCTGGAGCGAGATTCGTTCGCCGATGTATTCGGGCCGGGCTGCCGCGAAGAAGCAGCGTCGCTGCTGAAGAAGGCGCTGGATGGTGTGACAGTAGATCGTGCTCCGCTCCGGACGGAGACGGCGGACGGTCGCGTGCTTGAGTTGGAGATGAGTCTGCATCAGCGGCGGCGCGCCGGCAAACCGCTGGCGGTGCAATGCCTGCTGCACGATGTCACCCAGCAGAAACAGCGCGAGCACCGCCTGGCATTGCAACTGGTGGTAAGCCAGATCGTGGGCGAAAACATCTCGGCAGAGATTGCCACCAAGCGAGTGCTGGAGGCGCTGTGTATATCGCAGGGCTGGGACGTTGCGGTGAAGTGGGACGTTAACACTGAAGAAAACCGACTCGAGTTCAACACGGCATGGGGCGTTCCGGGCAAAGGGGCTGAGGGTCTGATCCAGGAAAGCATGGGGATAACCCTGGCTCCTGGCGGAAGCTTGCCGGGACGCGCGTGGAAAGAAGGCCGCCTGGTTTGGGCATCGGATTTGGGGGTGCTGACAGCCAGTCCGCGCGTGCAGGCGGCTACTCGAAGCAAGATGGTGTCAGGCTGGGCTGCCCCGGTGCAGGTTGGCAATCATGTGCTGGCGGTGCTCGAGTTCTACTGCCACGCAAGAATTCGCGAAGATCGCGAGACCACCGCGGCCATGGAAACGGTAGCCGGGTCGCTGGCGCAGATGCTTGCGCGGACACGCGAACGCGAACGCGCCGAGGAGTTGAGCCGCCAACAGGAGATTCTGCTGGGATCGGTGGCCGACGGTATCTGCGGTGTGGATCGCAATGGCCTGGTTCGGTTTGCCAATCCCGCGGCAGCGCGACTGCTCGGTGCGCGGCCGCAAAACCTGATCGGCAAGCCGGTTCACCAGCTTGTGCATGGTTCAGCGCCGCCAGACAAGAAGTGTCCTGAAGATTGCCCCCTGCGGCGTGCATCGGGACAGCGAAAAGCGGTAACCGGCGAAGGCACAATTTTCCGCAGCAATGGCACCGGATTCCCGGCAGAGTTCTTCCTGAACCCGATTCTCGACCAGGGAAGATTCTCGGGATCGGTGCTGAGCTTCAGAGACATCAGCCAGCGGTATGCACTCGACCGCATGAAGGACGAATTCGTCTCGACGGTAAGCCACGAACTCCGCACGCCGTTGACTTCGATTCGCGGTGCGCTGGGGCTGCTCTCGTCGGGCATGCTGGGCGTGATCAACGAGAAGGCTGCCAACCTGCTGCGCATTGCGCTCAGCAACTCTGAGCGCCTCGTCCGGCTGATTAACGACATTCTCGACCTCGAGCGCACGCAGAGCGGCCGCGAGCCACTCACATTCAAACCCATCCAGCTTGGCGAAATCGTGCGCCAGGCAATTGACGGCGTTCAGCCGATGGCGGACGAGGCCGGGGTGCTGCTGATCCACGACAAGACACAAGTGGAGGTCATGGCCGATCCTGATCGCCTGCTGCAGGTGGTAACTAACCTGTTGTCGAATGCAATCAAGTTTTCGCCGGCCAATTCCGCGATCTCTGTGATGTTGCGCTCTGGTGCCAGCGGCGTGACGCTTTCAGTCATCGACCAGGGCCGCGGAATCCCGGCAGACAAGCTGGAAGCAATCTTTGGTCGATTCCAGCAAGTGGACGCATCGGACTCGCGCCAGAAGGGCGGCAGTGGCCTCGGACTGGCGATTTGCCGCGCGATTGTCTTGCAGCATAGCGGGAGAATCTGGGCGGAGCGGAATCCCGTTCGCGGATCGACGTTCAGGGTCTTCCTGCCCTATCAGCCGGTTGCCGTGAAGACAGAGGAAGGCGAATCGAGCCCCGCAGCTCATGGCGCCGTACTCGTCGCCGATACCAATGGCACGACCCGGCCGTTGATTGCCGATCAACTCTCACGGTATGGATACCGCGTGGTGGAAGCCACAACCGTAGACCAGGCAGTCGCAGTCGCTCACGATGGCGTTTCGGCGATTGTGCTCGACACGACGACTGACGGCATCAACGGATGGGAGATACTGCCGATGCTGCGCCGCGAAGATCCGGAGGCGCATACCCCGGTTGTGTTGTTGGGCGTGGCACATCCACAGGCGGCGGCAGAACAGAATCACAAGGTGGACCGCCTCTTCCCCAGGCCGAGCGACGATGCTCTTCTGGGCGAACTGGTGAAGGTGCTCTGCGCTCCCGGGGAGCAGGCACGTATCCTCGTAGTAGAAGACGATCTCGACCTGGGACAGGTTGTCGCCGAGATCTTCAGACGCGAAGGAATCGTTGTACGCGTGGCGCATACGCGCCAGGGAGCCATGGATGAGTGCCTGACTTTGCAGCCCCACCTCATTATCCTCGACATCGGAATGCCGAATGGCGATGGATTCAACGTGGTGGACTGGCTGCGTCAGCACGAAGATTTGAACCGGGCGCCCCTGGTGGCCTATTCTGCCCATGGTTTGACGCAGGCCGAACGCATGCAACTGGTGCTAGGCTTGAGTCACTTCCTGGCAAAGGCCAGCGTTGAACCCGAACAATTGGAAGCCTTGGTTCTGACAATGCTGCGTAGTTCGCAGGAAGTTGAAGAATCTGTACCCGAGGTTTCCGCCGGCCAGGGTTCCTGAGGCCGATCTGGAGAAGTAGTTCATGCATCGCATTCTTATCATTGATGACGAAGACGATATCCGCGAAATAGCTGCATTGAGCCTGGAGACAGTGGCGGGCTGGGAAGTGATGGTGGCCAGCTCGGGCGCCCAGGGTTTGGCGCGCGCTACGAGCTACCAGCCAGATGCGATTCTGCTTGATGTGATGATGCCGGGTATGGATGGTCCGGCGACATTTCGGGAATTGCAGAAGAACCCGGCAACGGCACACATTCCGGTCATGCTGCTCACGGCAAAGGTACAGGCGACCGACCGCTCACGCTTTGCCGATCTCGGCGTGAAAGCCGTGCTGGTGAAGCCGTTCGACCCGCTAACCCTTTCTCAACAGGTTGCCGGCATTCTCGGGTGGATCTGAGGCACCTCGTTGAGCGAGACAGTGGGATCGCCGCTGACTGAAGCCATGAATCGGCTGTGGACGAAGTTCTTGCCACAGATGGTGGAACGCGTCACGACCCTGCAAAAGGCGGCAGAAAGCGCGGCCAAAGGTACCCTCGGCGCTGCTGAACAGCAAACGGCAAGTTCGGAGGCACACAAGCTGGCCGGCGTTCTGGGAACCTTCGGCCTGCAAGAAGGAACCGAACTGGCCCGTGAAGCGGAAAATCTGTATGCGGGCACACTGGACGGATCCGCAGCGATTTCTGCGCGCCTGACAGAGATTGCAGAGCAACTCCGGACGATCGTCGCAAGTCGCCGTTAGCCGCACTCCCGTCCACCTCTCATCAAACCTCACCAATTACACTCGTAGTGGTGACTCGACCGGACACATCTGTGCGACAGCTCGACTTCACATTTGAGGCGCCGCAACAAATGCGCCGCATCTGGCCTGTGCGCGAGCTTGTCGAACACGTCTGCGAGCAGGTTGAGCAGGAGTACGGCGACATCTGGGTTGAAGGCGAGATATCGAATTGCCGCCCGGCGCCTTCGGGCCATTTGTACTTCACGCTGAAAGACGCGGATGCGCAATTGCCGGTAGTCCTGTTTCGCCGGCAAGCGCTTCTCCTTCGCTTCAAGCCGGAAGATGGTCTGCACGTGCTTGTGCGGGGACGCGTCAGCGTGTACGCACAGCGTGGCCAACTGCAGCTGGTGGGCGAAACGATCGAGCCTGTCGGGGCTGGCTCGCTGCAATTGGCCTTTGAACAACTCAAAGAGCGATTGAAGGCCGAGGGACTTTTTGAGTCTGCGCGCAAGCGGCCACTACCCGCTTTTCCGCGCTCAGTGGGCATTGTGACTTCCCCTACAGGTGCGGTGATTCGCGATTTTCTTAACATTGCAGGACGCCGGCATGCGGGGCTGAATGTGATTGTGTGTCCAGCCGCGGTACAGGGCGAACAGGCCACGGGTGAAGTTGAATCGGCCATGGCACAGTTGAATGCCAGCGGGCTAGTCGACGTCATTGTCATCGCACGCGGCGGCGGATCGCTCGAGGACTTGAGCGCGTTCAACAGCGAGCGGGTGGCGCGAGCGATTATCGCGTCGAACGTGCCGGTAGTCTCGGCGATTGGACACGAAACGGATTTTACGATTGCAGATTTCGTGGCGGACTTAAGGGCTCCCACGCCATCGGCCGCTGCGGAACTGATAACCGAGGCGCAGCATCGCGTTGCAGAGCGAGTTGAACGTCTGGCCAATCGCGTTGATCGCGCGGCGCGATTTCAGCTGCTGCATGCGCATCAATTGCTGGACAGCATCCCGCTGGACCGCGCGGAACGGCGCATGACGGCGATGCTGCACCGAGCCAGCCAGCGCCTGGACGATCTCGGGTTTCGCATGGAGTCGAGCGTGAGTGAATTGATACGCGCTCGAGGTCGAGAGTTAGCGGAGCTTGCTGCTGATGTTCTGCATCACGAACCGCGTCAAATGCTGGCTCGTGCGCGCGAAGGACTTGCGGTCGGAACCACGAGACTGGAACGCTCGCTCGAGAGGACGCTGCGCAGGTGGGCTGCCCAAGTCGAATCGCTCGATGCTCGATTGCGTTCCTTGTCACCCCTCGCAGTACTGGAACGCGGCTACGCGCTGGTGCTGGACGCAGATGGCACATTGATTCGCTCAGTAAGCCAGGTCGTCGATGGAGAGCGCATTAGAACACGGCTCCATGACGGTGAGTTCGGCAGCACCGTTGACGATGCAGCTGGCAAGAAAAGGCGTAAGAAGTGAGGCTATGAGTAAAGGAACTGCAAGGAAGCTCTTTGGCACTGACGGGATCCGAGGCATCGCAGGCGAACCGCCGCTGGATGCAAGAACCATCCACGCAACGGGTTTGGCGCTTGGACACTCGCTTCTCGGCCGTCATGAGCCAAAAGTGATTCTTGGCCGCGATACGCGCGAGTCGAGCATGTGGATCGCAGCAACCATCTCCGATGCACTGCGTAAGACCGGAGTGGGCGTGGAATCGGCCGGCGTGGTTCCTACTCCCGCGGTGGCGTTCCTCGCGCGAACGCACGGCTTTGATGCTGGCGTGGTGATTTCTGCTTCCCACAATCCATGGCACGATAACGGAATCAAGCTATTTGGCCGGGACGGCTTCAAGCTTCCGGATGCAGTGGAGGCATCGATCGAGGACGAGATTATCCGGCACGCCGAAGAGGCCATCGTGCCGGAGGTGTCGGCGCTTCCGCGGTTGAACGACAACGCGACGCTTGCCGAGGACTACATACAGTTTCTCATCGATTGCGTGCCGGGGTTGAGGCTGGATGGCTTGCGTATCGTTGCCGACTGCGCGAATGGCGCTGCTGCGGCGGTCGCGCCGGAGTTGTTTGCCAGGTTGGGCGCGCGGATTCCGAAAGAGTTTGCAATACTCAATATTTCGCCCGACGGACGCAACATCAATGACAACTGCGGAGCGCTCCACCCGCAGTGGGTTGCTGCGGAAGCACAGAGGCGGCAGGCGTCGATCGGGCTGACTTTTGATGGCGACGCGGATCGGTGCATGCTGGCTGGCGCGCATGGAAACGTCATCAACGGCGACGGTATTCTGCTAATGGCCGCACGAGACTTGAAGGCGCGTGGAATGCTGACCGGCGATCTTGTCGTGGCTACCACCATGTCAAACATGGGATTGGAAGCAGCGCTGAAACGCTCGGAAATTCGCATGCTGCGCGCCCCTGTGGGTGACCGATACGTACTCGAGCAGATGCAGCAGCATGACGCGGCACTCGGTGGAGAGCAGTCCGGCCATATTCTCTTCCCTCACCTTGCAACCACCGGAGACGGCCTTCTAACAGCACTCGTTGTGTTGGACCTCGTTGCCCGCACAGGCAAGAGCGTGGACGAACTGACAGCAGGACTTGAAGGTGTTTCCGCAAGTCATCGTGAACGTGAAAGTGCGAGAGAAAAAGCCGCTTGAGGAAGTTCCAGCAGTCGCGTCAAGCATTCGCGCGGCGGAAGAAGAGTTGAAGGATTCAGGTCGCGTAGTGATCCGGTACTCGGGAACTGAAGCTCTGGCACGGGTGATGATCGAAGCCGAGAGCGAAGAGGCAATGCGGCGGCACGCGGATGCGATTGCTAGCGCGATTCGGTTGGAGTTGGGGACATAGATGCGCCAGATTGCGGCAAGCGACGGAAAACCAATTACCGATTTTTGAATGGCACGCGGGAAGAGACCTCCTGCTTTTCAGTTGGTTGGCTTTTTGGGGCTTCCAACTGGCGTTTGCGCTGTTGACGATTCCGACCCGTCCGAGTATTGGAAGATCATGTGGCACATGCGCATTCCCAGAATTGTTCGATACGGAACAACCCCACAAAAATCATTGGTGAAGCGATATCCGGATCGGAAGAGAACCTGGACCTTGGGGTCTGCGATGTCCACTGGATCCCATGAGTTTTCGCGGGTTTCAACGATGATCATAGCCGGATGCGCGGTGAGCATGGCTGCGTACTCGCCTTCGGAATTGTTCGCCTTACTTGCCCACCAGTAGGGTGCGTTCCAATTGGCGAAGATGTTGCGTGGAAAATACGGAAGAACCCCAACGGCGTTGTAGGTTCGATTATCCGGTTGCCCGATGTAGGTAACAGCGATCGTTGTGTTGCGTTCGACATACGGCTTCAGGAAGGCGGCAGCAGCAGGATCTCCGGAATAGAAATGGGAATAGTCGTACTTAATAGCTTTCACGGACCAAACGATCTGAACGCAGCAGACGATCGCAAACACCACCCGACACGCTAACTCATAGTGAGACTTTCGCTGCGTAGACTCTGGCCATGTCACCCACATGACCGTAATGATGAGCGGTACCATCAACCCTGCATGCCAGAACGAGAGGTAGTTTGTGGCGAACATCGCAAAAAATAGAATGGGAAGAATAAAGATGAGGCTTTGTCGTTCATCCAGGCAGAGCAAAAACAAGACCCAAAACGCAAATGCGAGCACCAGGGGGTCAGACAGACCCCACACGAGCGCCTGCCCAGCGATGATGAAGACCGATCGGGAATGCGCGGTAATTCCCGAAAGCTGCAGGTCTTTTGCTGGCCATGCCGTGGCGAGAGCAAAGGCAAAACAGCAGGCGAGTATAGCAGCGGAAAGGATGAGCCGATTGCGTCGCCGGGCGTCTTTGTGGGCACCGGAGCGGATTTCCTGAATCAGGTAGACGACTGCAAATCCACTAGAGATCGCGGCGGCATGCATCTCCACGTTGGCGAGAAGCCCCAGGAGGATGGCGAGTGCGACAGGGCCTTTCTTCCAGAAGAGTGCGATGAGGTAAAGCAGGGGCGGGATGAGGGTGTAACCGCGAGCAACGACCACATACTGAAAGATCAGGAAGTATGTGAAAGGCAGTAGAACCTTGAGGTAGATGGGAAACGGCGAGCGAAACAGCAGAATCGCGGTTGCCGTGACACCAACCATTCCGCAAACCCAATGCATTCCCGTGTAGGATATCCCGACGAGATGTAGTGTCCGCAGGAAAGCGTACCAGAGGATTGGGTGCACCTCGTAGTGCAGGTTGAAAAGAAACAGTTGACTAAGCTTCAGAGTGCGAGCCAATTGCCACGCCTGGGCTTCGTCGGCCCATGGCTCATGGTGTGCGATGGCCGAGGCAACGATGACCGCATAGGCGGCAAGAATGACGGATTCGAAAACCCTGGGCCGAATTGGATTCAACCATTTCATCATTATCTCGATGTGTTAAACCAACTCCGAAGCAGGAAGTATTCGTTAATTGGATGGTCATCGGTAAGTGCAGGCACCTGGGGATTCCCCTCCAGCAACTCCTGGAGCGGAATTTCCTGCGAAAGAACCATGTCGAACTGCATGTCGGCGTTCGCTTGCGGACCCCACTCCACAAAATCGGACGAAGCGCTCAGAGGCATTCTTGCCGCTAAGACGGATCCGGACACCTTCGGCAGCGGTTGCATGCTAGCCAGATAGTGAATGCCAAACTTTTTATCGAAGGATCGAAAAGCTCGCACATAAGGAAACGATTGCATCAATGCCTTTGTAATCGAAGCGGTCGTTGCGGCGTCTCCCATTTCAGACGGATACCAGTTTTGCAAAATGCCATCTCGATTCAGATGCCGCTTGATTACAGCATAGAACTCGCGCGAATAGAGCAGACTCGATCCCGGCGCCGCGACCGGCGGAGGCGGATCGACGACAATCACGTCATACATCTGATTCGAGCCATCAAGGAATCGCCGGCCGTCATCGACAACGATTCTGGCAAGAGGTGAACTTACCAATTGAGGCGCATCGGCATGATAGTACGAAAAAAGCTTGGGTACGCTCGGGATGAGGTCCACCGTAGTGGTCGGAATACCCCATGAAAGCATGGAGCGAAAGCTTGTGCCCATGCCGAAGCAGATCACGAGTCCGTTCCGTGGCCGACGTTCCATCGATGCCATAGGAAGATGCACGATGTATTTCGTAATCGGCGTAAGAATCGTCATGCCGAAGCCGTTCACGAGCAACTTGCGATCAAACCCGGTGCCTGCGGCAATCACCGTTGCAGCGTAGTCTCGCCGTACTTCATGCTTCGGGAACACGGATTCATAGTCACTGCCGAAGCTGAATAGCAGAAGACCCACCGCGACAGCTATCACAAATTTGGTTCGGGGTCGGCCTCGTGTAAGGCCGGCTTCGCCAGAGCGGCGGAATACTAGGATTGCGGCGAAACCAAACAATGGCAGCGAGAGTGCAAGGATAGACTTGCGCTCGCCAAGCCACGGTTCAAGCCAGAATGACGCAATCAGGGGACCTGCGATACAGCCAAGCACATTGAATGCGTAGGCCAGCCCCGCTTCATCGGGCTCTCCCGCGGACCATACATCCACAAGCAAGGGTGTCAAAAACCCGGTGAGGGCGCAAAAGAACATGATCGAGACGATGCGCGGTCCATTTATCCCGCCCAATTTCAGCTGCGGATTTGCTCCCAGGAGGGGAATGAGCGCTGACACGGCAAGCACACTCCACGTAGCAGCACTCTCATCTGGCCGGTGTGCTCTTGACCAGGACCGGTAGTCTCGCGCACCCATGACTGTCGCCAACAAATATGCGCCTAGCACCAACGCGAATGCGTAGACGAAGTTGCCCAGAAACGGAGTGAATTGCCGCATCCAGACGACTTCCGAGCCCATGCTTATCAAGCCAGTGGTGAAGAGCAGCAGGAGAATCGTGGAACGGGGAAGACCATATAGGTTGGTTTGCTTGACGAAATTGGGCGCCTCGCCTTGAGAGGAAGTTGAAACACCAAGTCGAAAACTGATCCGAAGAGCAAGCAGCGCCAAGATTGTGTTCAAGCCAGCTGCAAACCAAAGCGTTGACTGAAATCCCAGCAACTCAATCAGAACGAATGCAGATAGAAGCGTCCCCAGTAAAGCTCCCACCACGTTGGCGAGATAGAGGTAACTGAACGAACGAGAAGATTCGGAATGACATGTTTGTCGAATGACAGACATTAATAAGGGAAATGTGGAGCCGAGAAAGGTACACCAGGGTAAGAGGGTGATAGAAATCATGACGCCGGCGAGAATGTAGTAACGCGAGGACTGCCACGTCCCCAGGCTGCCAGTGTGGAGCATAATCTGTCGGCCGAACTTCAGTTCAATAGGAACGACGAAGCGCAGAACAACCAATCAGCAATTCAGTCAGAGAATAAAAACGAAGCATGCGAGACGCATGCGGCCCAGAAATCTTGCGCGTGAGAACGCCGACCCCCCAAGAGCCTAGACCTAGGCCTGCCATGAAAATCGAGAGAACGATGGAAACGAGCGCAGTGGTTACGCCGAAGCTGGCCATTGCGAGCCGCACCCAAACCACTTCGTAAACCAGTCCGCAGAATCCTGAGATGACAAAGAAAGCGAAATACCATTTCAGATGTGAATCCTGAGGGCGGGACGATTTTCGGACGATCGGGTGTTCCGCGAACCGAATAGGAAGGCATTTCTCTCCGAGAGGCGAAAATATGAACTGACTGCTTGGCTGGACTTCTCTGTATGGTATTCCAGGCAATGCGTAATCGAGAGAAAAAAGTCGCGCCGAGGTAACCAATCTAATCAGTTGATTCCGGTGATCGATTCCTTACGGAGCGTAAGGGGGATGCAAGGTGGACCAGGCCCGGACGGCTGGTCACCGATCGAGTCCGCCTCGGCTTCCAAAGCTTCGGAGCAGAGGAGGCTGTTTGACACGGAGAATTCAGCGTAAGGCGGAGTTAAAGGGAGAGGAGCTCTCTATAGGTCGCGCCAGTTAGGACCGAATCCCAGGTCTGCAACAAGGGGCACATTCAGCTTGATCACGCCTTCCATTTCACCGCGCACAAGTTCCTCTACTTCCTCTCTTTCACCCGCAGGGACCTCAAAGAGCAGTTCGTCGTGAACTTGGAGAACCATCCGGGTCTTCAGCTTGCGCTCGGCGAGTTTACGATCGAGCGAGATCATAGCGAGCTTGATCAGGTCGGCGGCCGTTCCCTGCAGGGGTGTATTAACGGCGGTACGTTCTGCGAATCCGCGGGAGTTCGGATTGCGGCTCGTGATGTCGGGAATAGGGCGAACGCGTCCGAAAAGAGTTCGCACGGCTCCTTCGCGGCGCGTATCTTCGAGGGTCTTTTCGATGAAGGCCTTCACCCCCTGATAGCGGGCAAAATAGCGATCTATATAGGCGCGGGCTTCCGCCTGCGGAATGCCCAGCTGCGCGGCGAGACCAAACGGCGAGATGCCGTATACGATTCCGAAGTTGACGGCCTTGGCACGGTTGCGCGTCTCCTTGTCCATCGTTTCCGCTGGAACGCCAAAGACCTCGCTCGCTGTGAGCGCGTGAATGTCCTCGTTCTGCTGATAAGCGCGGACGAGAAGCGGATCGCCGCTGAGATGTGCGAGCAGCCGCAACTCGATCTGCGAGTAGTCGGCGGAGAGAAGTTCCGTGCCAGGTGCTGCAACAAACGCAGCCCGGATTTCGCGTCCCAACTCGGTGCGGATCGGGATGTTCTGGAGGTTCGGATTTACCGAAGAGAGGCGACCGGTCGATGTGGCGGCAGCCTGAAACGTGGTGTGGACGCGAGATTCTGAGTCAGCGAGTAACGGCAGCGAGTCAACATAGGTGGATTTGAGTTTGGAGAGATGGCGAAACTCAAGAACGAGTCGCGGGACCTCGTTCGTCTCAGCAAGCCCCTCCAGCACATCCTGCGCGGTGGAAATGGCTTTGCCTTTGCCGTATTTCACTGGTACCGGCAGGCCCATATCTTTGAAGAGCACCTCGCCTAGCTGTTTCGGCGAGTTGACGTTGAATCGGCGTCCCGCAAGCGAAAAGATGCGTTCACCAACGCGCTCCATTTCCTGCCCAAATCGCGTTGAGAGACCGTCGAGAACAGCCGTGTCAATGCGGACGCCTTTCTTTTCCATGCGGTAAAGAACGGGCGCAAGGGGCAGATCGATGTCCTCATAGACTTTTGTGACGTTGCTGCGCTCGGCTTCCGCACGAAGATCGGTCACGAGAGCTTGTGTTGTAGCGGCAGCGGCTGGCAGAGAATTCGGTGCGGACTGATTATGGCGAGCAGCAACATCGGCAAGCGTTTGTGTTGTGTGTGTCGGATTGAGCGCGTAGGAGAGAAGCATGGCGTCATCGACCTTGCCTTGCAGGTCAACTTCGAGGCCACAGAGAACGTGCAGTGCGAGCTTGAGATCGTGCACGCGCTTTGGCACCGAGGAGTCTTCGATCAGCGTCTTTAACTCGGGCGTCAGGGGTAGACACAACCCCTTGCCGGGCTCGGCACTGACGCCAATGCTTGATTGCGTTCTTCTTTTCAGCTTCTTCAACGACATAGAGAAGCGACATGGTTTGGGGAACCGCGGGCTCGTCGGATTCAGTCTCCTCTTCGGTGGGTTCTACTGCCGCAAGGGCAAAGGCAAAGCCGGTTTTTCGTGCAGCTGCATAGAAAGCTGTGGCCTGCTCGTCGGTAGGCTGATCAATGAGTTCAAGCGCTGGCGCCGAAGCCGATGGTGCAAGCTCGCGAAGCATCGATGTGAACTCGAGCTCGCTGAAGAGCGTGCGGCAGGCCTCGATAGTCCGGCTCCTGCGTCTCCATGGCTTTCAGATCGAGCGGAAGCGGAACGTGGCAGTCGATGGTGACGAGCTCCTTTGAAAGGAGAACCGCATCGCGATTCTGCTCCAGCGATTCGCGGTAGCTCTTGCGTTTAACCTCGGAAGCGCGATCCAGCACGGCTTCGACGCTGCCGAATTCGACAATCAGGTCAACACTTCCCTTGTCGCCGATGCCGGGCGCCCCAGGAATATTGTCGATCGTGTCGCCCCGCAAAGCCATGACATCGACGACCTTCTCGGGCGGAACTCCAAGGACCTCGATCACCTTCGCGGGCGTCAAGGATAAGGTTGTCCTTTTGAGGGTTCAGGACCTTCACATGCGGAGTGACAAGCTGCATCATGTCCTTATCGCCGGAGACGATGAAGACCTCGTGCCCGAGATCGGCGGCTTCGCGAGCCAAAGTGCCGATGACATCGTCTGCCTCGAATCCCTGGACTTCGAGAATAGGAATGTGCAGCGCTTCGAGTGAACGGCGAATATAGGGAACCTGACGGCGAAGGTCATCCGGCATCGATTCCCGCTTGGCCTTGTAGCCGTCATAGCTCACATCTTCGAAGCTTTGCAACTTGGAGTTCCACTTGCGCAGCATGCCCATAGCCTGGGCGCGTTCGTCGCGAAAGACTGCCCCGCTCGGATCGAAAACCGCGGCAAAGTAGCGCGGGGTGAAATCCTGGCGCAGCTTCTTGATCATGTTGACGAAGACGTACGTAGCCGCGGTGGGCAAGCCGGATCTCGTGGACATGGGACGGCTGCGCTGCATCGCGTGGTATGCGCGGAAGATAAACGACATTGCGTCAAGAAGAAAGACTGGCGGCTTCGGCTGGTCTGGCACGATACGAGTTTATCAGCGGAGATCCTAGGAGCCACCAAGTTGCAAAGGAGCGTCAATGGCGGCGTTCGGTCCCTGGTGAGCGATTTCACGAGTGCGCCGCATATAGGCCCATACATACAAGACGGATACAACCAGCAGGAGAAGCGGCACAGGACGGATAAAAGCAACAGTCATGATCTTGCCCATTAGCCCGGCTCCAAAAACCGGCAATTTCCGAACGAGCAAGACACGAAACACCGATAAGTCTCCAATCAGGACAAAAGTTATAAGAGTTGCCACGAGTGCGAACCAGCCAATTGGGCCACCCTCGGCAAAAAGAATTACACACGCCGGAACAGTAAGGAGCAGAAGCTTCGCATCGTGTTGTCGATGGTAGACCGGCAGCATCGAAAGCGCCGAAATTGCGGCGAGAGCAAACCATGCGCTCTCGAACGAAAAACGTGATCGAAGCGTCGTTATGACCCAGGTCAAGAACAGCGGAGCACAGATAATGAAGGTGGCCAAATCAGCGAGTCTTCTATCGTCAAAAAACACACTGAAATCGGACTGTAGGTTGATTACTGAGTCCGAGACGCGACTCGCATCAGATGCAGGACCCGTATCGCTGAGCCCACCGGCCTCTGAATTCGCAGCCATGCTGGATCTGAGTTCCTGACTCCAATTTGGCGCAACCTGCGAGACCCAAAGGATACCCGGCAGTCCAACGAGCGCAGCCAAAGCAATCGTCTGAAAAGCGTGTTTTCTGCAAGCCTTGTTTGCCAACAGAAAATAAAGCCAGACCAGGATGCAGTCGTGCGGCTTGACTGTGAGACTTATCGCCATACAAACAACGCCTGCTGCAATCCAGCGTTTGCGGAGGAAACACCACACTCCAACAACACACAGACCGACCGCAATGCCGGCTGCATTTCCGATGGCGAGAACTGAACCACTCGTCGCGAGCAACAAGCCGATCAAGCCTGCCGACATCAGCGGAAAGTACTTTTCGCTAACGTCCCAGATCAAGACAGCCGCCAGGACAAGACTTGCAGCATTGAGCGCCATCCACACCAGATGAGCGGGTCCAAAAGCCATGAGTGCCACTGGCGCAGTAATCGCAAAAGCGTTCGGAAGATAAAAGTACTGGGCAAGAACCTGTTGCACCACCTCCGGGTCGGATGAATGGCTTGCCGCGCTCAACCGATACAGGCGAAGCACCTCGCCAGGCTTGTAAGGATCATCCCCGTGGAGAAGGCAGCTCGCGCTGTAATAAACCCCCTTGAAGTCCAGCATGGAAACGTCCAGGATCCGTTCCATGAGTCCTCCAATCGCAAGAAAAAGCAGGCTGGCCAAGAGCAGCAGATAGATTGCGTCCATTCGCGACTTGATCAAGCTGAGCCTCTCAGTTTGCCACTGGCGCACTGGCTGTTGTTCATGAGCTGGAATGGTATGAGTTTACCAGCGTACGCGAAGAAGCAATGTTGGCCCTCCGGGGCCGTGGCGAGGTAAAGCCTTTTAGAGAATCCACCCTTTCAAACCGTCGGAGCTTCGGGTTGCCGCACGTAGACCCATACGTAAAAAATGCTCATGGCGAGAAGGATAAGGGGCGCCGGCCGGGCAATGACAACAGTCAGAATCTGGTCGGAGAAACCTACAGGACTGGTTGGCATTCGCTTGCTCAGCATCGTCAGCAACGACGACGGAAGGTCGCTGGTCGCCCCAATCGCTGCCGAGGTCGTCAACATCCCAAGCCAGCGCCGCGCTCCACCTTGAACCCACAGTCCGGCACAAGCCGGTACCGCCAAAATCAGCAGCTTCGCGTCATAGGGCCTGTGGTAAACGGGAAGCATCGAAAGGGGTACAAGGGTTGCGAGAGCCAGCCACATTCCCGCCCTCGAACTCCCGGTGCGGAGTGTACGGATGAGCCACGCGATGAAGAGCGGAACGCAGACAACCCAGGTTGCCGGATTGTAGAAGCGCGGTTCGTCGCGAAAGACACTGAAGACGGTCTGCAGGTTGATAATCATTCCCCCGGTGCCATTGCTGATGCCGGCGGGACCTGGATCGGCAATTCCGCCGCGCGTAGACACCAGCTCAAGATTAGAACGGATCTCCGGTATCCAATGCGGGGACACCTGATATGTCCAGAGAGCCGCGAGAATGCCGAGACCGAATACAACGATCAGGGATTGCACGGCCCGCTTGCGATACGCTCCTCCGGCAATTAAGAAGTAGAGCCACACCGCGGCCGAATCATGAGGCTTGATAGCAAGGCTTACGGCGAGGCATGCCACACCTGCGAAGGCTAATCTTTCGGTGAAGAAGCACCATACGGCAATTGCGCACAAACTGACCGCGACACCTGCCGCATTCCCGAAAGCGAACACCACCTCCGCATTGGCGAGCATGAAGCCCACCAGGAGCGCAGAGACCGGCGGAGACGAGTCCGTGGCGACGCTCCAAATGAGGCAGCACGCAAGCGTGAAGAGGCAGATGGTGAGGATCGTCCACAGCGCCTGCGCCACCCCCCAACCGAGAAGAGCAAACGGCGCGATGACCAGCAGAGCGGTGGGCAGATAGACCACCGCCATGACAGCGCCTTCGAATTTCTGACGCTCAACAGGGTCGGCAGAGATCCTGCCCCCTTGCTCCTGAAACACACGAAGATACTCGGTTTTGCTGTAGGGGTCCCGATGCTCAACCAAGCATCGCGCGGCTAGGTAGACGATGCGAAAATCGACGATTCCCGGATGTGGGTTTCGCTGCAGAATTACGGCAAAGACAGCAGAGAAGCCGCTCGCGAGCAGCAACGCAACTAAGCCAATGCGACGCGCGTTCATCGTCACGATCCCCACAGTTTGAATCTATATTCGAGCACACAGAGGTACGGAAGACCTTACCAATTCGGGGCATCCAATCCGTGGTTACCTGCAAAGGCACGGGGCGGAAACATGGCTTGCGGCGAAGTTGGCCGAACGGAGTGACCTTAGGCTCCGGAGTTCCAGAGAGGCGATTCGGCGCGATGTAATTCTCATGTAATATCGAGAATCATGCCAGTCATATCGGGGTCGGACGGTTCGCGCGAGAACCAGGCGTGGTCCGCGTTGCTCCTTGTTCTGACTTGCGCATACGCGATTCTTTTTGGGTTTGTGTTTCGGCGTTTTGCGTATGGCGAACCTGGTGGGTTTCCCGTGTTTTATACGGCGGGAAAGCTGGCTCGGTACGATTTGCGCGGACTCTACAGCCAGCATCTGCAGAACGTCTTTCATCCCTTGAACAATGGCGTAGGATATTTCTTCCATCTGCCCTACGAGACTATTCTCCTCATACCGCTCAGCTACCTGCCGCAAACCCTGGCGTTCGCCTTGTGGACGTTGCTGAATCTTGGGTGCCTGCTGGGTGTGGCGATGATCCTTCGACGCCACTTCCCGGAATTTGCATGGCTAACGCCCTTCGCCTTCGGGCCGACCCTTTCCCTGGTGTTGAACGGCCAGGATCTGGGAATTCTCGCCTTGCTGGTCGCGCTCGCGTTCGATCGCTTTACCCAGGAGAAGGATCTGCAGGCTGGCGCAATCCTGGCGCTGGGGCTGTTCAAATTTCCGCTCATCGTGCCGCTGGTGGCAATCCTGGCCTTCCGCTATTGGCGCGTATTCATTGGATTCATCGTCCTTTCAGTTCCACTCTTGCTGGGCTCGGCACTGGTCGTCGGGAAGCAAGGCATTCAGGACTACCTGGCCCTCACACACGGAACGGATGCGAAGGAAGCAGCGAGCATTCTGACCAACTTGCGCGGCATGATGGGTGTGTTGTTCGGCCCGCACACCGCCGTCGTCATCGTGCTATCGGTCGCATTGGTGGCGCTGGGCGCTTCGATCAAGGCCGCACGCATTCCCATGTTTTGCGTTGCACTGGTTGTGACACAGCTGGTCAGCTGGCATGCTCATTTGTACGATGCATTGATCCTGCTGATCCCGATGGCCTGGATGTCCGAAAGCAAGTCTCGATGGATTCGCTACACGCCGGCGGCGCTGGTCCTGATGACGGCCCCGATGCTCCTCGATCCGTCCTATGGATATCTTCTGGCGATCTTTCTTTGCGGCTGGCTTCTGCTACTTGCACGGAATTCGATGCGGAACCGATTGGTCACACCTCGAAGCACCCTCGCGTAGTCTCTAATTCAGAGTTTCCGTTTGCGAAAGTCTGCGATGCGCTCTGCAGTTTGTCTGAACGAGGAACTCAAACCTGCCTTCCGGCCCCGAAATTGACCTTGGCGGCGTTTTCTGCGGTACACCATTGTAACCGTAATCGTAAGAATAGTTTGCAGTGGGCCTCAGTCATAAAGACAAACTGTTCCCACCACTCTGAATTTTTCAAGACAAGTGATGCAAGATTGAATCGTGGGGAAATGGCGGAAGGAGTCATCAATCGAATTCGGTAAAGTGACGAATGAGCGTTTCGTCTCAAACGCGACAATTACCGAAAAGTGTCACGTTTATTTGAAATAGCGGGTGATTGCATTCGGTGTCCCGACGATGCAACGTCCTCGACACCCGGCATCTATGTTGCTCCAAGACTGAGCTTAGCCAATTGTTACCAAACGAGTGAACTCGCACAGCAAATCGAATCCAATCCAAATGGACGCGAAATTCATAGCCGATCCTAGATGACCGACCGTCTGCGCCTAGACCGGTGCGCAATGCGGTCGAGCCGGCTCTCATCCATTCGCCAATCGGCCGGAGCATATGTTTTTCGCATGACGGCAAATGTGG
>CAVYPN010000007.1:0-124031 GCA_963770365.1 uncultured Acidobacteriaceae bacterium
CTGACCGCCCAGATTTGACACGGCAGAGCGGTTTTGCGAGACTCAAAGTTGCTGCCGATCCGGCGGAAAACGCTGGATTTGTGTCTCGTGCCGAAGTGGCGGAATTGGCAGACGCGCGTGGTTCAGGTCCACGTACTCGCAAGGGTGTGGGGGTTCGAGTCCCTTCTTCGGCACCAACTATTCTATGATCAGTAATTTAGAGCGGATCGCGAGATCCGTTTTACTATTTGTGACCTCAACTTGGCTCCCGCTGGCACCCACTGCGACGCCTTCATTCCAATCCATCATTGCTTCCATCCAAACCCAAAACGTGATGCCGTTTTTTTGAGGGCCGAAGCCGGTGCGCCGCGTCGGCAATGGATGAGCCGGCTGAAGAAAGATGCAGTGCGCGTGGTCGAAGCAGAACACCTTCGCCACACATTAAGAAGAGCGAGGGGCGGGCATCATGCGACGCATAAGATGGACCGACCCAGCGTACCTGTCAGTGAATCCTGGGTGTCGAGAGCGACTGCACGCGTTGGGCCGGCAAGACTCCGCAAGTGGTCGGCAAAGTCCCAGGCGAGATCACGGGCACTGCAAATATTCCAGAAGGCTAAAAGGCGCCCAACCTTACCGGTGTCCTGCGCAAGAACGCCCAGCGTGTCCGTAGCCAGCATAGTTAGTGCGGAAGGCATGACGGAGTTGAGCAGCGCATTGACCGACTGGTAGTCGGCGAATTCTGGACTGCCAGCCGCAGGAGCCAAGTTCATCGCGGCGTCGGTGGCCAATAGGGCAAGGGCAAGGTCGTGGTTGATATGCGCATTCATCCCCGCCAGTGCGAACTGGATGCGATCAATACCTTCGCGATAGCGTGCCTCAAATAATGCGTTCCACGCCCTGGGAACCGTGGCTCCGGCAAGGACATCTGCGACAGCGTCGAAGTAGAAGCCGGCGAAGATGACATCCAGGCGAGCCAGCCAGATTGGGCTCTTCCACGCTCCACCGGGCGGATTGAGATCGACTTGCTCGGTGACCATGAGATAGAGCCGGTTGAACCATTTGAGTCCATCATTCACCGCGAGGAGCCGGTCGATTGCTTTCATGCGCGCGATCACGTCGCTGATCGTCTCTAGCGCCGGTCCCTTCACGATCTCGTAAAGTGGCTGGTCTGCAGCAGACAACGTGGCTGTGGACATTGCATGGCTCCGGACGCAGATCATCTGCGCTCACGGATACGCTAGCACAGAGAAAGGGAAACGAACGCCGCCGCGAAAAAAGAAGGAGAGATCCAATTTGGATGCTTGCGAATGGGAAGCGCTGTTATCTTGGATCGATCCGCTGATTTCTAGTGTCTTGCACGTAATCTTGGACCAACGAAATGACGAGTTGCTTCCAGCGGCTCTGAATCTCGAGGCAATGGCATAGCGGGAGGGCAACGTTGACTGAATTCAGATACCGGGCCTTTGTGTCCTACAGTCACGAATCCGATGCGCGCTTGGCTGCGTCGCTTCAGGAATCGTTGAGTCGGATCGCCAAGCCCTGGTACCGGCTCAGGACAATGCGAATCTTTCTGGACAAGACCAGCCTCTCTGCGAGTCCCGCGCTCTGGCCAACGATCGAGCAGGCCCTGGGCCAGAGTGACTACTTTCTGCTTCTCGCGTCTCCTGTGTCCGCAAAGTCAGTCTGGGTACAAAAAGAGGTCGGCTGGTGGTTGCAGAATCGCAGCGCGGACAAGCTGGTGCTTTGTCTGACTGACGGGGTCATCTTGTGGGACGGCAGTGCCGGAGACTTCGATTGGAATAAAACGAATGCAATCGCAACGGTTCTGAAGGGCGCATATTCTTCGGAACCGTTATACGCCGATTTCCGCGCCGCAAAGGCAGCGAACCGGTATGACAGCTCAGACCCTGCCTATCGTGATGCGCTCCTTGATGTAGCCGCTCCCTTGATGGGACGACCGAAGGATGATCTTGACGGAGAAGATATACGCGTCCACCGACGGACGGAGGGCATTGAATGGGCAGTGGCTCTCATCATGGTTATCCTCGGACTCACAGCAGGAGTTGGTATGAAGATGGCGCGCGACCGGCAGAAGATCGCCGCATCGCGAGCGCTCGCTTCAGAGGCTATGTCGCACGTGGATGACCGGTCGCTAGCGATGCTCCTGAGCATCGAATCCGGCCGGATTGCGGATACAGTTGAATCGAGGCGGGCCTTGCTTGCAGCGATTCAACGAGTGCCGCAGGCCGAAGCATTTCTATGGGGACACACGGATGCCGTGACCAAGGCAGTCTTCAGTCCTGATGGCCAGTCCATTCTCTCCGCCGGCTGGGATGATCGCATCGTGTTGTGGGATGCCACTACGCATCAGCGAATTGGTCAGCCGATTCCGTGTCCAAAGGGACTGGTCGGCGTGGCATTCAGTCCTGACGGCTCTCAATTCGCGTCCTCTTCGAGCGGCTCGATCGTGCTTTGGGACGCAAAGACTCGCAAGCGCAGAGGTGAGTTACTTCGCGCAAATGAAGACTTCGCTCACGTGGGTTTCTCATCGAAAGGAGATCTGCTCGCCGCGAGCACGGAAGCTTACGGCGGCCACCCCTCGGCTGTATTTCTGTGGGATCTCGCGACGCATCATCTGATAGGGAATCCAATTCCCGGAGCCAATTTTGCCTTCAGCCCCGACGATTCTCTTCTTGCAATCGCGCAATATGGAGATCTCGTTCTCTACGACCTCCGGACGCATCGCGCTATCACGAAGCCTCTTACTGGTCATGGCAAGAATATCTCTTCAATCGCATTTAGCCCCGACGGAAGCATTGTGGCCACAGGGGCCGAAGACAAAGGGATCATTATCTGGGATGTTGCCACTCGGAAATCCGTCGGCAGGCTAGCTGGTCATTCTCAGACCGTGACCAGTCTGCTTTTTGCGCGCGACGGAGAAAGCCTGCTCTCGGGAAGTCGCGACGGGACCATTCTTCGATGGGACCTGGAGAGTTTGAAACAGTCAGGCACTTTGATCAAAAATCTTGGCGCATCCATCTCTTCCATTTTCTTGAATCCTAATGGCGATTTGAAAGCGCTGGCTCTCGACAAGGAGCGAGTCATCCTTTTGAACTTGAACGAAGACCCACCATTGGGTCATCGCATCAAGGCAGTGGGAAGCGGGTCATCGAATGTCGCATTCAGCCCCGACGGTCGTCTGCTCGCATCCGGGGGCGAGTTTGGTGACGTCGTTCTATGGGACGTTTCCAACGGTCAACAAAGTGGAACTCCTCTTTCAGGCCACGAACGCCAGGTGAGTAGCCTGGCTTTTGCGCCCGACGGCAAAACCCTGGTGTCTGGAAGCATGGATGGGACAGTGATTTTCTGGGATGTGTCTTCTCACGCGGCTGTCGAGCCGCCAGTGAAAGCAATGCAGAGACCGGTCTGGAGCTTGGCATGCAGCCCCGATGGGAAGACCGTCGTTGCCGGCGGTGACGCGGAAATGATCTTTTGGGATCTTGCTACCCGTAAACAACTCGGGGTGCCGGTGAGGTCACAGAAAGACCGCATTTGGGCGCTAGCTTTCAGCCCAGATGGAACACTGCTGGCTTCAGCGGGAAACGATCTTGAGGTCTCGATCTGGAAGAACGGCCAGCATGACCGAGTGTTCAAAACGGTAGGCACCCCGGTTCAACGCGAGGATTTTGAATTGATGCCTGCAGGGGTCAGCTTCAATCGCGAAGGCACAATGCTGGCAACCAGTACGCCAGGGCATTCAGTCACTCTCTGGAATGTCAAAAATCTGCGGCCGATTCCTCCGGTGCTCTATGGCGATACGCAGGCTGTGGCAAGCGTTGCTTTCAGGCCGGACGGCAAGGTCCTGGTTTCGGGCAGTGCGGACGGGGATATTCGCCTCTGGGATGTGGATACCCACGAACTGATCGGGATTCTTGGCGTGCAGCCAGAAGCTGTCAGTTCGATCACTTTTGGGCCGGGAAAAGGGATGCTGGCCTCTGTCGGCAAAGATGATTCCGTCGTCTTATGGGATGTGGATCTCCAGGATTGGATTAGCCGCGCTTGTCGCATCGCGAATCGTGACCTCGCTCCAAAAGAATGGAGTGCATACTTTGGAACCAGTCTCTACAGGAAAACCTGTAACTAGATAAAGCCAAATGCACAGCTGAATCGCAGTCCGGCTCGCCGCGGACCACAGTTGAGCGGGCATCAAGCGCGCAGGAAGTATTTCTTTGGATCGCTTTCACTGCAGCAGAATGATCCTTAGTCTTTCACCGGGCTTGGGGTTGACGGTCAGGGTTGGACACG
Source organism: uncultured Acidobacteriaceae bacterium (assembly GCA_963770365.1). GTDB lineage: Bacteria > Acidobacteriota > Terriglobia > Terriglobales > Acidobacteriaceae > Telmatobacter. Next base: position 4,285 of record CAVYPN010000007.1, read on the forward strand.
ATCGTTATGTGGTCGGAAATTGAAGCGAAAAGTGAATAGTCCTGTTCTTGTCCCAATACACGATGCCCAGGTATGTCCCGGGACCGATCTGGCGTATTTCGTCGCGAATGTGTTCGGCAACGAGGGATGTCTTTGAATAATCGAGCACGATGCACTCTTTGTTATCGAACCAGCTTGCGGTCTTGTAGACCTCGGCAACAATCGCGTTCAGTCCAGATGCGAGGATTCGATTTCGCAGGGTTCCGTGCGCGGCATCGAAGGTCTTTCCCTGCCAACCAAAGGTATTGATCAAGGCTGCAATCTCCGCACTGTATTTTGTGCCGGGAGCGATGATCGCGGTTCCCTGTCCTTCGCCATTGGGAATGTCTCCCGAAGGGCTGTTTGAGAACAAGTCGTCAAGTGCTTCTTGAGACATCGAAAGAAGTTGCGGCGCGGTGTACGCCATGTCAGCCTCCTCGAAGTCGGCGCAGAATAAAACCAGGGAAAGCGCCGATTAGAGTTCAGCAAATATGCCAGCGGATTGCTCGATTGTCAATGGAGAAGATTGCTGATGCGCATTCACTGCAGTCTTTCGAGGACTCGAGATCTGCTAAGAACGAATTCAACATTCTGTCAGATGAGCCCGGCGCGTGGACTTTTGCCTGCTAGCAAAAAGGCTCTGATTCAGCAACAGGATTCCGCTCCGCGAGATCCTTCGGAGCAACGCCTGCCAAGCAGAGCCGTCGGTCGGAGCAAGAATTGGATCAATCGAGAAAATCGGCCTTCGACTTAAATACCAATTCGCGTTGTGCTAACATCTCGTCCAATTGCGATAAGCGGATGGCGCGGAGGTACAGGTTTATGAGCGTCAACAACCTGACGTACAGTACGAAGGGTCTGGCTTTGACCGAACAATTTGAAGGCTGTCGTCTTACTGCGTATCAGGATCAAGTGGGTGTGTGGACGATCGGTTATGGTCACACCGGACCCGACGTTAAGCCGGGAATGACAATCACAAATGCCCAAGCAGAAGCGTTGCTTGCACAGGATGTGAAGAGCGCTGCCGCCTGCGTGAACAACGTGGTATCGGTTCAGCTCGCCCAAAGGGAATTCGATGCGCTTGTCGACTTCGTTTTCAACCTCGGGGCCGGGGCATTCAGTAGTTCTACAATGCTTCGCGAATTGAACGCCGGAGATTTTACAGGTGCGGCATCCCAATTCGAAAAGTGGGACCGCGCAGGCGGCGCAGTAGTTGCCGGACTGCTCCGTCGCCGCCAGGCAGAAGCGGATCTATTCGAGTCCGACGATGGATCAACCCAGCTTGCGTAGAGCTCTAGTGCTGCTTTTTTCGATTGTTCTGGAGTACATTGCAGAGTTGTGGAAGCCCATCTAGATTCTGATTTACGCAGCCGGAAGAAGTCGCCTCCGAAGTGTTGAATCGTAGCGACGTGGTGGCGGAAGGTAACTATCAATGCGTGGTGATCCTTCAAATCCAAAAGCGGGCGCATGGATCGTTTCAGCGATGCTCGCAATCGTTGCCGTTCCAGTTGCCATTACCTTGCGCACCGTGCGCGATCCGGCGTCGGTGCTGCTCTCTAGTTCCAATCCAACGCCATTCGGCTATAGCTGGAGCTTATTGTTGTTTATCATCCCAATTCTGGTTATCGGCGGTTGGCTCCTTCCAAGTGAACGGGTACGGATTCCGAAACGCGCATTCTGGCGGACAATCTGGATTCTAGTGCCGATCGGATTTGGTCTCGATTTCCTCTTCGCTCACCGCTTCTTTGAATTCAAGAACGTCGGAGCCACGGTGGGAATTACGGCGCCGGCCATAGGCGGAGGCGTGCCACTGGAGGAATATATCTTCTATTTCACCGGCTTTCTTGCCGTGCTTCTCATCTATGTCTGGCTCGATGAATACTGGCTGGCAGAATACAATCTGTCCGTTGTTAGTGATCCGCTAACTGAAATCGAGAGGCTTCTCAAATTCCACCCCGCCTCACTGATTGTCGGCCTGGCGTTGATCGCGATTGCAATCTTGTATAAGAAACTGCATTCGCCGTTTCCACAAGGATTCCCCGGGTACTTTACAGTGCTTATCCTCGGAGGCGTGGTCCCCTCGGCCATGCTTTTTCATACCGCAAGGCGATTGATTAATTGGCGTGCGTTTAGTCTCACGATATTCATGATCCTGCTCATCAGTCTGTTCTGGGAGGCAACGCTAGCGGTGCCCTATCAATGGTGGGGATACCAGCAGCAGGAAATGATGGGAATCTCGATAGGCGCATGGGCTGGACTACCAATTGAGGCAGTCCTGGTATGGATCGCCGTGACCTATGGGACCACGATCGTTTACGTGGTTATGAAAGTCTGGCAGGCCTCGGGAAGATCCGCCAAGTCTGCCTTCTTTGGAATGTCCTGAAGATCCATCAAGGTTCGTCAACCTCCAGTGAAGTTGATTTGGCGACAACCGCAACGGAGTCTACGAGGCCGGCAGCCCGTCGCGGTTCCCATTGCCGTCGCAACAAATAAACTTGTTGCGTCAGAGTCCGAAAAGCGTTACCTTCGTGTGGCATTGATTGAGCTGACGCGGTTTTGCTTTTCGAGCTGCGCTGATCTTCAACTATGCGAAATCCTTTGCGTTGCATAGGTCTTCGATTCATCTCTAAGAGCCATCTGTCCCGACGTCTCGAACCACGAAGGTCAGGGCTGGAAAGTGGTCGACCATGTCAACATCGACTCGCTCAAAATCGAATTCGTCTAAACCTCCAAAGTTTGCCGAACAGTCACGGGTAGTTCTGCCTGGAAGCGAGAAAGCTCCGGCTCCGACGTTGGTCCGCGTGAAGCCGACCCCTCCCAGGTCAAAGATGACAGTTTCGGTTATCGTGAAACCAAAAGCGCCACTCAAGATCAATCGACGCGGCGGCCGGGACAGCGGACCGTCCAGAGTAACCCGCGCTGAATTCAAGAAGCACCATGCGGCTGACGCGGATGCCTTCAAGATTGTTCGTGCATTTGCTCGAGAATTCAATCTGAAGGTTGAAGCCGATCCAGCTTCGGCGGTTCGGCGGACCCTTCAACTCACGGGCACTGCGGCGGACATGCAGAAGGCATTTGGCGTCGAGCTGAGACAAACGGCGATCGATGGCGCAGAGTGCCGGGTACGCGAGGGCGGGATTCGCATTCCGTCTTCGCTGGCAGAGGTTGTCGAGGCCGTCCTGGGACTGGACAATCGACCTCAAGCAAAGCCTCATTTCCGACTCCTCAAGAAGCATGCCGCACCCCCCTCCAGCTTCACACCTCCTCAAGTGGCGAAGGCTTATCAATGGCCGTCGTCTGCGAACGGCGTCGGACAAACTATCGGGATCATCGAGCTTGGCGGAGGATACCGGCAGGCTGACATCACTGCTTACTTCAAAACACTGGGGCTTGCTGCACCTGCAATAACTGCCGTTCTGGTTGACGGAGGCAAGAATCAACCAACCACGGCCAGCAGCGCAGACGGAGAAGTGATGCTGGATATCGAGGTGGCCGCTTCAGTCGCTCCGGGAGCCAAGGTCGCGGTATACTTCGCGCCGAACACTGACCAGGGCTTTATCGATGCGATAACGACCGCGGTGCACGACACAAAGAACAAGCCGAGCGTGATCTCGATCAGTTGGGGCGGACCTGAGTCGACCTGGACGCAACAGTCGATGGCGTCATTGGACGCAGCTTGCCAGTCGGCTGCGGCGCTTGGGGTCACAATCACTGCCGCAGCAGGAGACGACGGGTCGACAGATGGAGGAACAGGCAACAATGTCGACTTTCCAGCGTCGAGTCCTCACGTGCTCGCCTGTGGCGGAACGAAACTGGATGCCAACGGGGAAACGATCGTCTCAGAGGTTGTGTGGAATGAACTGGCCAACCAGGAAGGTGCGACCGGTGGCGGAGTGAGCAACGTATTCGCTCTGCCGTCGTGGCAGGCCAATGCAAACGTTCCCTCGCCTGCCGGCGGCGTTGGAGGGCGTGGAGTGCCGGATGTCGCCGGCGATGCCGATCCAACTACCGGGTATACGATTCGCGTTGACGGGCAGACTTCCGTGATTGGCGGCACCAGCGCTGTGGCCCCACTATGGGCGGGATTGATCGCGGTCGCCAACCAGCAACTCGGAGCGCAAGTTGGCTTCATTCAGCCCGCAATCTACGCGGCCAAGGCAAGCGCTGCGTTCAATGACGTTCAAGCCGGTAACAACGGCGCATTCAATGCGGGACCAGGATGGGATGCCTGCACCGGGCTGGGCTCGCCGATGGCCGGCAAATTGATCCCTCTGCTGAGCAGCACAAGTTCGGGCGCGAAGTTGGCTTCCAAAAAGTCGAGCAAGCTCATCAGGAGGGTTAGACGGGTGGGGAAGACCAGGAAGACGAAGGAGAAGTGATCTGGCCGAAATTGATAATCCCAGACTGCTTCCCTCGACCGATCGCGTCGAGATAAGCATTTTTGATTCCAACGGTGAAGTCGACGGGGACACTTCTTGCCTTGACGCAAGTCGTTCACAGAGGCGTCAAAGAGCTCACCTACCAATGACGCCGCAAGTCGTAGAAACAACAACACGACGCCCTCGCTAAATCCCGCGATGTCGTTTCCTGCTTGGGCAGACACGAAGAACTACGTTTGAGTCTGTTCCGTTTTTCTTGATACGTATTGTCCATTGGTCGCACCTTTATTTCAATGGGAGGCCTCCAATGAATGGTCGGGCGGGCGCAATGGTGGTCATCGCGATTCTCCTGGCCGGAATGCGTCTTGCAATCACCCCTGCCCGAAGCTCATCTCCCGAGCGCGGAGATACAAGGATCACCGCCGTTCGTAGAGAAGCTTCTCTCGACGCAACGAGCTGCGATGCGTTCAGTGGATCGACTGGCAAAGGCGATTCGACCAGTGTGAACGCGATCAATTCATTAGTGGAACGATATCTTTACGGTGTTCCGCAAAAGACTTCGCTTCAACCGAATGCAATTCCGGAAGGGATCAAGTTCCTTGTCGTTACAGTGCCGGATCCTCTTCACACGCACTTGAGCCTGCAATTCGATCGTACGCTGGAGGCGTTACAGCAAGCTCTTCAAGATGAGAAGTTCACCTATGACTCGTCTTGGCTTCCCTGGAAGAAGCAAGCTTCAGAGGATCAATCTGCCACTCACGACAGTTCCGAAGAGAAAACCTCCGCGTTGCGTGAACGTTGTCCGGGATTGATCCTGTTTCGCAAGAACATGAATACCGCGCGCGGCGACGGGGAAGGACCCATCGTCGATGAGCGTGAACAGAACGCGCCATACGAGGGCGGCATCATCGCGTTTGTTGTAGCGGAGACCCCCACCGGAGGACTTAATCAGATTCAGTGGTTGAATGCTCTTTCCTGGATCGAGAAGTACTCTCGACGCGACAGAGCAGATACAGTTCTGCGCATCCTCGGGCCAACGTTTTCAGGGTCAATGCCTTCGATCATCCATGCGATAGCCGATGTTAAAAAGGATGCTCCATCTTTCACAAGTGCGCTTTTGTATTCAGGCAGGATTCGCGGATGCGGCCCTTGGAAATGGCTCAACAGAGAGTTGCACGCGCAAGATATGTTGCCGACCCGCACTGCGGATTTTGTCGAAAATGACGCTATTCAGATCAACCGCTTCTATCACTTTCTGATCGATCGAGGGCATTCCCTGTCAGAAGTGGCGATCATTTCAGAAGATGAAACAGCATACGGTGGATTACCGGATTCGAGACCTCAAAGTGTACTGCCTAACACAGGACCGGACGAAGTGATGCCGTCGGGACCGGAGTGCGAACCTGCAATGGAGAGGAGTAATCAGCCGCTTCACCTCTATTATCCCCGGGACATCTCGGCGATCCGATCCGCATACGAGGAGCAATCAATCTTCTCCGCTGGTTCGGCCACCGACTCGTCGAAAGCGCCACACACCGTCCTCCAACCCCGATACAAGCCGGAGACCCATGGTGAGAGCGATTCAATCGAGCCATTTAGCGGCGAGGGAATGGCGCTCACACAGGAGGCCCAGCTTTATGGCCTCGTCAACTCCCTCAGAACGCATGCCATTCGTTTTGTGATCCTGCGCAGCACAAACTCGCTCGACTACTTGTTTCTGACGCGGTTTCTGCATCGCGCAAATCCTGAAGTCTTTATCGTCACCATGGGTTCTGACATGCTCTTTACGCGCGAAATAGATTCTACGGAGTTTCGAGGAGTCATGGCGCTGACTACCTTTCCGTTGTTGCCGCGAGGACAGGACTGGACACAGCAGATCGCAAATTTGCCTCAACATGCCCATCGCGTGTTTGGAAGCGACATCATGGAAGGTGTCTATCTTGCGAGTCGCTTCCTGACCACGGATGATCAATCGGGAGGTAACCCCGCTTGCGGTCACGATCCACCTTCGAATGCAAGTAGCGACCGTCCGCACTGTATTGATCGCACTAAAGAAGATATTCCCGACTACGCTCAGCCGTTTTGGAATCGAGATCCAAATCACGGTGCACCAGCAACATGGTTGTCGGTGGTTGGACGGGAGGGGTATTGGCCGCTTGCGATTTTAGAAACTCCATATAAGCAACTGCAGTCGCAAGCTCTGAATTTGGCTCGCGTAACAAGGCCGGCAGGATCAGGCAGTTCAAACGGCAAAAACGTGCCAGGCGTCTTTACGCTGTCAAGCTCGTGGAAGTTCACGTGCTTTCTGGGAATACTCGCATTCAGCGTGCACTTTCTGGCGTGTAGCTCCGGCTGGAAGCATCCGAACCTTGGGGTATTCGTTCAGTTCACGCCTTCGTCAAGTAACCGCCAGGTGATTTTGATGACACTTGGCTGGGGAACCGTTTGTTCTTTGCTCCTCCTCTTATTCTTCCCTTCCGCCAGACTCTTTCATTGGCTTCGACTTAGCGATCAAGTGTGGGTTTATGTCTGTGGTGCAGTCGCGATGGTTGGATGCGTCGCTTTTATTGTGGATCTCGGGTTCTGGCGTGCAAGAAGACGAAGAAACATCGCCGGTGGTACCCAGAAACTTCGCAGGCGAATTGCCTTTTTGACCGGGGTTGCACTTGCGATGGTGATGATGGCTGCGATCGGCACATTTTTCATTTTCAAATTCACCGATCCCAATGGCGCACTCATTGCATATCGATCTGTGCATGTAACCAGCGGAATTTCCCCGGTCGTATCGCTTCTGTTGATCCTCGCCGGTTTCTATTGGTGGTTCTGGCAGTCTCTCTCTGGCCTTGCACTGCTCGGTCCGGGACGGCCCATTCTTCCCCGTAGAGCCAGTATCCCCAAGACACTTTCCCGCGTTAGCAGCGAGATGGCTAAGAATATCGAAGCGTCGGCGATGCCGGTCCCAGGCTGTAGCAATCAAAATGTGTGGTTCTATCTGATTCCCTTGCTCATGGTGGCTTCCCAGGCATGCATACTGCAGCGACCCTGGTCTCAGGGCTTCGATTCAATTCTTCACAGCTTTGAAGACAAGTCGTTCAACTGGATACTTCATGGCGCGCTGGGGATAGGTTGCTACCTCTTGATCATCGAGTGCTGTCAGCTCATGCTCACATGGTTCGCCCTTAAGCGCCTCCTGCTTGCGCTGAATCGTCTGCCGCTTCGGCGAACATTTGCGGCGCTTCAGGGGCTCTCCATGCACTCGCTGTGGTCAATGAGCGGGACGTCATCTCGCGCGCGTTACTCGATCTTTTCCCACCAGCTAGAATCATTAGTCCACTTTCGTAACGAGCTTGACTCCTTCGATAACCGCGACTTTGGCAAGGCCAAACTCCGGCACGTAATACGCCGGACCCTTTCGAACGGGGTCAGCTTCATCGAATCAAGATCTGAAGGGGCAGACTTGGCGATCTTCAACGATGACGGCACTCACCGCATAAGAAGGGTCTTCTCTCACTGCGCCGAACGAATTATCGATGATCTTCTCGTCCCCGTGTGGTTTGCGGAGAGGGAGTCGCTGAATCTGGCGGAGAGCGATAGTGAAGATAAGCAGAAGGAGCATCTTCCGCTGAGCGAAGTTTCAGCAGTGAGACTCGGTGAAGAGTTTATTTGTCTTGTTTATGTTGGGTATCTACAAAACATCCTCGCGCGCATGCGCACCATGGTGCTCTCAATGGCAGGTGTTTTCGTTGCGATTTCATTGGCCTTGGCCTTTTATCCATATACTCCACGCCCTTTGATCGCTTTGTCGCTTTTGATGCTCCTGCTGGTCGTAGGAGTGGCGGTAGCCGTCGTGTATGCGGGCGTCGATCGCGATAGCACCCTGAGCCACATCACAAATACGACTCCCGGCACACTGGGTTCAGCCTTCTGGATCAGGATTGTGAGCTTCGTGGGAGTTCCGGCTTTGGGTCTGGTCGTCGCACAATTCCCCGAAATTGCCGACTTTGTCGTTTCATGGGTTCAGCCGAGCATGAATGCGATGAAGTAGAAGTGAAGAGTGCTCAATCAGACTGCAGAATTGCACCAGGACAGCACTGCCTGAACGTCGGGATTATGCGTCTCGTGGGGTGATAATCTGCCATGGAGACGTGAGTTCGAGGGTTTAGATGGCATGATCATAGCGTTGGCTGGGAGACGCGTCGATGCCATTGGCGCAAAGCAGAGCCGGTTCCCCCCTGAGTTGGAGAACATCGAACGAGTGCGGCGTCGCCTTCGTGCCATGTTGATCTCTAACGGCTCGATTGCTTTGGTAAGTTCAGCCGCTTGTGGCGCTGACCTTCTTGCACTTGAAGAGGCTGGCCTGTTAGGTCTGCGGCGCAAAATCGTATTGCCGTTCAGCCGTGCGAAGTTTCGATCGACTTCTGTAGTCGACCGGCCTGGTAACTGGGGGCCCCTCTACGACAAGGCAGTCGAGGAAGTTAATGCGCAGGGTGACTTGATCGTCCTCGAGCCCGGACTCGAGAGCGGCGCGTATGTCAAGACGAACCATACGATTATTGAGAAAGCGATAGCTCTTGGTAAGGATCTTAAGTATCCAGTTTCCGCGGTGCGGGTTTGGGATGGACAATCGCGCGGAACAAACGATCTAACCGAGGAATTCGGGCTTTACGCGAAGAAGAGGGGTATTCCTCTGATAGAGGATGTGCCTACTGTTTAGATCAAACAATCACCTTCCGAATTTCCCCTGCTTCGTGCTAACCTTTCGCACATCTGTAAAGCTTTATGACTAACACCGCCATCATCGAAATCGCGGCAACCGAAAGTTTCGAGGCCGCAGCAGCCAAGATCACGCCGCAAGCAGACGTGGTTCTTCTGCTGTTCGGAGAGGTCGATCAGGCTTTCGGGGCTCAAGTCAGATCCGTTTTCGAACGCGCGGTAGCGCCGGTTGCACTTCTTGCAAATGCACTCGTGATCGATGACGGAAGGGTCAATGGAATCGCCGGCCTGCTGGGGCAGGCGGCTAAACAGCTAGATCAATCTCCTTTCCTCCTGGGCATTCTGTCACCGAATGAAAGCGCTCCCGACTCAAATCATTCCGCGCTCATGCAGTTGCCTCGTGAATGGGACGACGTCGCCAAATCGAGTTTTCTCTTGACTGCCGAATTCGCCAGGAAACAAGACGGCAGTAAACCCGTTGCCGCACTGCTGATTGGTGGAGGCGATGCGGACATAGTGACTGTACTTCGTTGTGCGAGGCGTGGATGGCCGCTACTCATCGTGCAAGGCGCTGGGGGACTTGGAGACAAGATCCTCTCGGCAATGGCACCGCCGGCTGAAGGAAGCCAAGGGACACCTATCACGGATCCGGATTTTCGCGAGATTCTCGACACTGCCGCCATCTCTCCGATTCCTCTCGGCGGAAATACCGACGATATAAAGCGAAGACTGTTCGGTCCGATTCAGCAACTCGGCGACATACTTCCGGACGCATGGGGGCGATACGACGATCTGGATGTTGCAGCCATTGAAAAACAGGCGCTGTTCCGCGCAACTCAGTTTTCCATTCTGGCGTTAACCGTCGTTGCAACCTTGATGGCTATCGCCATTTCAGGAAGCGGACTGCCGTCCAGAGTGAGCCTGCCGTGGTTTCAGAATTTAGACGTACACGGGATTTTACATATCCTGATGATTGCGATTCCAATTCTGATTTCGATGCTGGGAGCCTTCAATGCACGATTTCGCGAAGGAAACAAATGGCTCTTGCTTCGCGCCGCAGCGGAATCCATAAAGAGCCATATCTTTCGCTATCGAACTCGAACCGGAATTTACAGCGACGAGCAGTGCCTTCAAATTTCAGCTCCGTTGCAACTAGCGGGAAACATCAAGGACATCTCTACCAGCCTGGCACAAAGTGAAGTGAACAGAAGCAGTCTTCCGCACCGTAATGTGGTGGATCCCGCACGGCTGAAAATTCTCGCGCCAGAAGCCTACTTGCGCGAAAGGGTAGAAGATCAAATAAGCTATTTCGTCAAAAAGACCGCCGCCTTGTACCGTCAATTGAAGCAATTGCAGTTGTGGATCTTGATCGTTGGTGGTTTAGGCACATTTTTGGCTGCGATCAGACTCGAAGTGTGGGTTGCTCTGACGACGGCGTTAGCTGCCGCATTTACGAACAAGCTGGAGATAGACCAAGTGGAGAATTCCTTGGTGCAGTACAACGTCACTCTTACGAATCTCCGCAATATCCAATCCTGGTGGAAAGGGTTGACTTCCTGGGAGAAGACGCGCAGGAAAAATATCGACCTGCTGGTTGACCAGACCGAGAAGGCGCTTGAACGAGAGACGGCTGGCTGGGTGCAGCAGATGCAATCAACACTCGATAAACTTACCGAGAAGGAGAATGGCTCCGAGCAGCAACCAGGTTCGGATCGCAGAAACTGACCTCCCGGCGTGAATCCAACTCAACGGACCGGGCGAAAGAATATCGCATTCTTTGCCCGGGATTAGTCTCCAGCTACCTCTGAATCTGGAACGTTCACTCTTTGTCCAATTGCGCCATCGCACTGGCTATTTCTTGCGCCGACGCTTCGCTTTGGCGGTGCTGGCCCCTTCGCTCACGCTTCGAATGGTCCAGAAGTCTGACGCGAGTTTGGGAGACAGCAAGTATGAGTATGGGATTTTGAAGTAGCCCTTCAATCCCCAGTCCGGCCCCCAAGAATTGCGGATGAGAAATTCACGCTTGGCGTCATCATATCCAACAGCCATGACTGCGTGACCTCCGACAGTTTTTTCCTTTGCCCCGGGCATGGAGAGAATGCCGGTCTTTGCAACCTTTGCTCCCTCAAATGACTCGTAGACGGTAAAGCCGAAGACAAACGGAAAGCCAGAGGCAAGACATCCCTGCATGGTATTGAGGTCAGGGATGAGGCGCTGGTAGAGAGTGACCACATCGGCCTTGGCATCGGCATAGACCTTATCCGGCGGCTTTTGATTGAACGCCCCGATCACGTAGGGCCATTCCTTTTCAGGGGGAACGCCTTGGTTCGCGACCGTCTTTATACCATCTCTGATCTGTGCACCTGCATCGCTGGCAACAGTCCCTTCGATGACGCGCTCGTTGTAGTAAATAAACAGCCGTGAGGGAACGAATTTCTTCTTCTGGTCGAATTCAATTGCGGCTGCGATTGCATTTGCAGTGCAACTTCCAAGTTGACCCTGATCGTAAACAGGGGGACATTTCTTGGAAAGGTCCACTGAGGTCGGAATGTTCTGTTGATATGGCGTGGGCGCAGCATAGACAAAATCGCGCTGATCGGGAAGATCGGGGGTCCACCCGTATTTCTGAATCGTACGGGATATCGGCTTGTTTTTAATCATTCGGGCTCTCCTTCTGCCATCAAATTGATTGGATGAGTTGAACAGTCGCCGTCTTGCCTGGGGACAGCCGATGGGTCTCGATTACCTGAGTATTTTTGGGCCGGAGGATATAGGAACGACTTGTCAGGCTCAATGATCTCGCGAGTCATCTCGAACAATCGTAGAAGACTTTAACATAACTCTGGCAACGCGGCAGACTATTACTTGACGATTCTCAATGCCCGGTTTGCCGCCAGAGGAAATGCCGCGTTGATCCTGAGCGAGAATTATTCATTGACAGCGTGCCAAGTAGCAATCATAGTTGTCTTCGAATTTCATGCGATGACTTAAGTCGCTCAAAGAGATAGCAGGATTTGAAGGATCGGAAACTCTAGAGTACGCATTCCGATGAACACTCATCTCTGATTCCCCAATTTGCGAACGCTTTACGTTGTCTCGAATCTGCAGGAAATGGGTTGCAGAATTGCAGCCTTTTCCAATCGTTACCTCGGATCCGACAAAACGGGAGTTGCACGAACCAACACTCCAAGCATCCGAATACCGTCATGGAATCTGTGCTTACCAATTCGCTTCTCCGCTTTCTGAAGCCGATTCGTCAGACTCGCGCTGCCCGATCGGTCGAGTACTTCGGATGGATCGATCTGATCCTGGGATGCCTCATTCTGATCGTTCCCCTGTCAATTGCGGGGTTATTTCGCTTACCGCCACTGTCTATTGAGGATGCGAATTGCCTTCGCGTCGTGGGTGTCTTGGTCGCGACTCTCGGTGTGCTGTATATAATCAGCGGCCGTGTCAATGCAGAAGGGTTCGTTGTCGCGTCGATGCTGGACCGACCGCTGGTGCCGCTAATCATGGCGCTCCTCTGGTTGCGTGGAATCCTTCCTGGTCCATTGGCCATCGCTTTTTCAGTGAGTGACTTCGGTGGCTTTCTATGGACCGCGCTTGCGTGGCGAAAAGACATCCTTCATGGCGAGAATGTCGGTGGCCCAGATCTAAAGCAACAGACTCGGGCTGAGCATTCAGTCGAACAATACGGTTGGTTGACTGTAGTGATTGGTTTTATCGCTCTGGTCGTTCCTTCACTGATTAGATCCCTGATTCAAATGCCGTCGGGTTCACTTGCTGGACCGAACTATCTTCAGTTGGTGGCATTGCTTGTGGGTGGGTTGGGAATGCTGTACGTCGTAAGTGGAAGCTTGAGCGCGAAAGGAATAGTCTTCGCCTCTTCCTTTGCCCGACTATTCACCACGGTGGCCTTGACGTTGGCTTGGTGGAAGGGACACATTCCGATCCGACTCACTCTTGCACTAATTGCGATTAATCTCGGTGGCGTTTTGTGGACGTGGATCGCTGATCAAGCCGATACTCGCGGCGGAGCGCGTGCAAGTCGCTTCCCTTTGATTGGGAGGTGCGACCGCTTGGTTTTTCGGGTTTGTGAGCGGCGTCGCCCGCAACGCGCGTACGTTTCATCCGGACGGCAGGGTCTTTCTCGGCACTGTTCGCTCGGTCAATCCGACCGATCCTGCACTCGCAGCGGCGGCTGACCGTTTGGTCGGGCCTGTGCTGATGCGGATTGGCATGGGGGTGATGAAAAAGGGAATGCCTCGTTGGCTGGCGGATCATGTCCCCGATGCACCAAGCATCGCTTCGCGATTCTTTACTCCGTCGGCATCTGCGTGAACTTCCCCTTCTATGCCGTTCCGGCGAAGATTTCGACTTACTTGCAACGGCCGGCGGGGACCGGCTATATAAGCTTCTTTGGAATCTGGCGACGGGAGGAAGGAAGAACGGGCTCCATCAATTCGATTACTTCCAGAACATTTACTCTGCCGATGTGCCGTATCGATTCAATGGAAATGAGCTGTCCATATGGATTCGTCTAGTGCCTGCTGCGGGTCCAAATCACAGTTCGCCGAAAGACGGCGTCGGACGAGAACTTGGACTGACGGAAGCCTGTGCAAGGCACGCAGTGGTGCAAATCGAAATGCAACACGTCAATGCTCCTTCAGAATCCTTCGTTCCGATTGCGGAGATCGTTTTCGAAGAAGAGATTCAAATCGATCAAGAGACCCTCCACTATGATCCCTTTGCGGGCCGCGGATTCGAACCCTTTGGCTTTATCACGGGCTTACGGCGATGGGCTTACCCGGCCAGTTTCCAAAGCCGCGGTCAGAGCCAATTGGAACGAAAGACCCGCGAACATCGCTTTCTGCGGAGGCTCGCTCGATACCTCAACGAGATTCCTACTGGTCCCAATGATGGAGGCCCTGGCATGAATCCCGCCCCTGGCACAGATGGTCTGAATCGCCGAAGGAGGAGGTGGATCAGCTTCGGGCTCATCACTGGGTTGATAGTGTTTATGGTTGCCGGAATTTACCTCGTCGAGCGCTTTACTCGCGATCGCCCTGTCGATTACGCCGATGACGTGATGTTTTTCGAACGCGGATCGACCGGCGGCGAGAAGATGGACGGGATTCCGTATTGGGTTTGGATCACGCTTCCGGAGATCTTTCCCGAATATCTGCCAGACAAGAAGGCTGGACGGGGATACTCGTCATTCGGAATGATCTACGAACCCGGTGACGATCCTCGATATGCGCTCCCTCTTGGCATGTCGAGACGTAACGTAAGCGGTCTCGACGTGGTCTACCTCAACTGCGCTGTTTGTCATACCGGAACGGTGCGGGATACGCCTGCATCGCAGCCGCGATGGGTTCCGGGAATGCCCGCTCACGAGTTCAACCTTGGTGCATGGGGAACATTTCTAACCACAATTCCGAAAGATCAGAAGTTCACTCCGCAACGAATTCTCGACCAGATTGACGCAATGCAGGACGATCCACATCGCGTGGTCACCAAGCCGGACTTTATCGACCGGTTGATCTTCCGCTATTATGCCGTGTATTTAATGCGCGACAAGCTGCTCGTATTAGGCCAGCGACTGAGTTTCATCGACAATCGGACCTGGGGTCCTGGGCGTGTGGACACTTTCAACGCACCCAAAGCGCTCCTGAATTTCCCGATGGACAAGGCCGATCCCAAAGAACTGATGGGCAACGTCGACTTTCCCTCGGTGTGGAATCAAGGTCCCCGAGAAGGAATGCAACTCCATTGGGATGGCAACAACACCTCGGTCAATGAACGCAATCTCTCCGCAGCATTCGGAACGGGCGCGTACCCTCCCATTCTGGACACAGATCGGGTTTTGCGCATGGCGAAGTTTCTGCGGACGGCTCAACCGCCACCGTACCCCTATACGATCGACAAAGAGCTTGCGGCCAAGGGCAAGCCAATTTATGAGGAATATTGCCTTCGATGTCACGGGACTTCGCAACCGCCGTTCCACTCACGTCCGCCCAAGGATGGCGAATGCTACGAGCCGGCTCAGGATGCGCAATGCGTCGGCACCGTGGTCCCGATTGAAAAGATTGGCACGGATCGGTCACGCCTTGATTCTTATACGTGGCTGCTCGCAGTTAACCAGAGCACGCTCTACGCTGGATATGAGAAAGACTGGGGATTTAATCCGCCGTACCCTCAGCGATTCCACTCGTTCCGGAAGACTGCCGGTTACGCCAGCATGCCGCTCGATGGAATCTGGCTTCGCGCGCCTTACCTGCACAACGGCTCGGTTCCAAATCTGCGCGAACTCCTGGAGCCGAAATCGAAACGAACGCCGCTCTTTTATCGCGGTAATGATGTCTTCGATCCGCAGAACGTAGGTTTCATTTCAAATGTTGCAACGCAAAGTGGGCAGGAGTTCTACTCCTTCGATACGACGAAGCGCGGCAACGGCAATCAGGGGCACGAGGGTTCGGCGTACGGAACGGAGCTGCCTCCCGATAAGAAACAGCAATTACTCGAGTACCTCAAAACTTTCTGACGCTACGAGGCCTGGGCATGAAGAGTCGATGGAGAGGGGTGCTAATTTCACTTGTCGTGCTTGTAGCGGCAGCAGCCGTGACAACATGGTGCGCGCTCTACCGTGTGGTGAAGCAGCCAAACTGGATTGCGAGCGACGAACGGGACGCCTATTTCTATGGCTCCATTGAAGCTGGAAAGACCGCGGGTCTGCCGTATTGGGTGTGGCTGGCAATGCCCCGCATCTTTCCGGAGCACATGCCAGGTCCGGGCGGCTATGCATCGCTCGGTTTGTCATGGGAAGAAGGAAAGGAAATGCCTGTCGGCTTTGCTAAACAGAGAGTTGGCTACATCCGCGTGACCGGTAACTGCGCACTCTGCCACGTTATTTCTCAATCCAACGGCACAGATCTTGGACCGGATATTGTGACGGCGGTTCCCGGCCGAACTACGGATCTCAAGCCTTTACTCGCGTTCTTTCGAAACTGCGCAGCAGATCCTCGTTTCAATGCAGACGAATTCTTCGCCGAAATCGACGGAGATACAAAACTCTCGTATTTCGATCGGCTGTTATACCGATACGTTCTAATTCCACGCACCAGAAGGTCGCTGATGGCCGATCCTGCGCAGGTACTCTTCGGCCCGGCGCTCAGTGCACACATTCGCGATCCGCATTCCGATGCACCTTTTGCCGATCCTCAGATCAAGCCGTTCCAGGAAATGTTGATCCAACAGAGCCAACCGATTGAAAAGAAAATTTCGCTTAACAGATGAGCAGAGAATATTTTTTCGTGCTTCGCCCTTCCTCTTGAAACTAGATCGCGTTGTTTCGAGCATCGGCAAGGATCACATCGGCAGCTTTTTCACCGATCATATATACCGCACTCACAATAAAGAATCCAGGTATCCGCGGAAACACTGATGCATCAACCACGCGAAGTCCACGCGTGCCATGAACACGGAATGCGGCATCAAGGACCCCGTGTTGCTCCAAGGGTCCTATGGCGCAGCTGCAGGAGGCATGGTGTCCCCATGCATGCGTTCGGACGAATTCGCGAAGTTGTTCATCGGTCTCGATTTGTTTCCCGGGTAAAACCTCCTCCGCGATGAAACTTTGCCGAATTAACGGAGCGGTCAGCTTTCTTACAAAGCGAATACCGTCGACGACGGAGTCCAAATCCTGTTGGCCATCATCTGTGCCTTCATCAAAGTAACGGAAGTTAATTTCGGGTGGATCACGCGGATCGCTGGAGCGGAGAGTAACCTCACCAGCACGGTTATTCGTGTGCGCCTTCAAGACCGCCCAAGTGAGGTAATTCAGGTTCTCCGCAAAGAGCTTTGAATAGGTTGGGAAATATCCTTGAAAGCGTCCCAAAAATGCGACGCAGAATAGATCCGGAACTGAACGCTCTGGCGCAGACCGTTTGAACATGGAAAGCACGCCACCGTTGGTGATATACGGACCCTTCCCCTTCTCCCATTCCCGAAACTGCGGATCGCCAGGGCCGAATTTGGCGCCCTTAAAGATGTTCCACTCATCGAAGTTCATGCGGTTGACAACCCCGACTTCGTAACGGTCCTGCAGATTCGCGCCGACTCCAGGCAGTTCGACTCTGACCCGGATCCCATGTCGTTCGAGTTTGTTTCGAGGACCAATGCCTGAGAGCATCAATATCTGCGGGGTGTTGAAGGCTCCTCCGGCTAGAATCACCTCGCGCGAGGCACGGAGCGTCCGTTCCTCACCGGCAGAGGTGTTTGGCCTGGGATGCGCCCTGTAGATTTCTTTACCCTTGAGATATCGAACGCCGAGAGCGCGATTATTATCGTCGAACAAGACGGACGTCACGAGTGCGTTGAGCTCGATGCGCAATTGGGCTGGATTATGGTTCTGAACTTCCAGCAGCCTCTCTCGAGAGCCGACTCGCATGTGATTCTTCGTCGTGAGGGGAATGTATCGAATGCCAAAAGAATTTTCCTTATCCGTTCGCCAATCATTTGGATCAAGCATCCCCTCCGCCAACCAGCGAAGTCGCTCATCGATGTGGCCTATATCCCGTATTGCCTCTTCAGTGGACTTCAAAATGGCTTCGATTAGGTCGACGTTGTCACAAGAAACCATCGGGATCGCTTTCTCAGTACTGAGCCACCCCTTGAATCCATGCCGGGTCGGGTTGATCCCAAGTTTGTCGAGCAATCGATAAACTGGACGGTGATGGCAGTCCTCCAAACGCTGAAAATATTTCCGCATATTGCTTGCATTCCAGCTTGAGTCACCCGTGAGCGCCTCAATCGCATTCCAGTCCTCATCCTGGGGATAGATCAGAAACATCGCATTGTGAGCAGTGCAACCGCCGAGCGTACCGGCACGGGGATAGAGAACACCGTCAACGTGTTTTCCCGACCATACTTCCCTGTAATTTGGATCGGTTTTCTGTCGGCGGCTGTCGGCATAATGACGAACAAAAAAATCCCAACGTATCGCTTCGTTCTCCGATGCAAAGGGATGAAAGCACGGCACGTCATAATCTGCAGGAAGTCGGTTTGTCAGAGGGGATGTGGGGTCTCCTCCGGAAAGGTCTTTGGGATCGCCCCCAGCTTCAAGAAGTACGACTTGGTGTCCTGCCTCGGCGAGACGAGCCGCAACGGTTCCTCCCCCCGCGCCCGAACCAACCACGATGTATTCACAGTCCGCTGGCTGAGGGGGGCTCATAGTTTGCTTCTCGGCGACGATTGGTCACTCAACATCGTCATGCGGCAAAGTATAGCTGAGGGCCGGTAGCGTAGCGAAAGGCGAATCAGCCCAAATCCTCCTTCAACTTATGAAGGCGGGTGTCCACAAAAAAGATACACATCTTGAGATCTTTGTGGCACAATTATTCGATTCAAGCACCTGTCCACGTAAGAGGCACGGTGAAATCGGCTTAAGGCTCCTGCCGGGCACTGCGAATATCCTCGCATGTGATCCCGTGAGAAATTTTCTTCTGCGTTTCTGATTCCAGGTTCCCCCAAGTTTCAAACGACCTCGAAAGTCAGAAAAAGGAAGTCGAAACCCATGAGAAGCATATGGCGCAATTCATTGCGCCGCTTTGGACTCATCGTGTGCATTGTTGTTTGCGGAGTCGTTGCCTTCCTGGTGTTTGTGTGGCTCCGCAAGCCCGTCCCCGGCCAAGTGAAAGATGAAGCCCTCCTTGCCGGCAGGGATGCATCGTCATTTCCGGCAGCCGATGAAGACTACTTCCACGATATGGATGGTGCGATCCCGCTCTCTTCTGACGAGGTGAAGGGCCGTAACATGTGGGTCGTTTGGACGGGAGGCGACGACAAGATGTGGGACACGCTTACCGTCACAAGCATTGGGACGCTTGATTTGCTCAAAACGATCTCTTCCTTTCCCGGCATGGCCGCCGCTCGCTCGAATCGTTGGAAGTATCTCGGGTTAGTTAACGAACCGTGCTTCAAGCAAGCCACAGGACCCGATCCCAATCGTTATGGTCTTTGGCTCGATTCGCGAGATCCGGCTTGCGCTCCTGATCCGTTCGAAAACGAAGCGAAATATCCGGGCGTGAAAATTGGTGCGCGGGGAGAATCCATTCCGACGGCTTCCTATTACGGGTACGGAACCGGAGTCCTGGGGCTTCGACTCTTTCCTAATCCGGACTTCGACAGTGCAGCGCGAAAGAGGTGGGATCCCAAACGGTTCTACACGGACCCCTCTTATTACAACGATGCGAAACTGGTTCGACCCTATCGCGTGGGTATGTCGTGCGGCTTCTGCCACGTCGGCCCTAATCCGAATAAGCCTCCTGCCGACCCTGAGAACCCCAAGTGGGAAAACCTGAGTTCCAACGTGGGTGCCCAGTATCTATGGGTAGAAAGGGTTCTGGCGTGGAAGTCGGACATGAGCAGTTTCCCGATCCAGTTGTTTCATACTTCGCGACCTGGAACTCTCGACACATCCCTTATCTCTTCAGACAACATCAATAACCCGCGAAGCATGAACTCTATTTACAGTCTGCCGGCTCGCATGGGGTTGGCGTCTCGATGGGGCAAAGAGACTTTAGCGGGTGGCAATCTAAATAATAAGCAGTTAAATGATTTTATTCATTCCGGTCCTCTGACTCAGTTCTTCCAGGCACCGTCGACAGTTCGTACTCCCCGTGTCTTGAAAGATGGCTCTGATTCCGTTGGCATTCTCGGAGCGCTCAATCGGGTGTATCTCAACATAGGCCTGTTCAGCGAAGAATGGCTCCTGCATTTTCGCCCGCTCATTGGTGGGCAACCAGTAACCCCCATCGAAATTGCGGTCGCAAATAAGAACTCTGTCTACTGGCAGGCAACGCAGCAACAGACGCCGAACATGGCTCTTTTCTTTCTCAAAGCCACGGCGCCTCACCGTCTTGAAGACGCACCTGGAGGCAAGGATTACCTCACAAAGGACGCTGCAAAACTTGACCGCGGCAAAACTGTCTTCGCTGAGCGCTGCGCGCGATGCCATTCGAGCAAGATCCCGACTCCAGCTGAAGGTTTGGATCCGGATGGCTGCTCCGGGAAAGATTACCTGGACTGCTTTTACAAGTATTGGAGTTGGACAAAGACAGAAGACTTTAAAGCGAAAATGCGAGTAATCGTTCACCAAAAGGATTTTCTAGAAAATAATTACCTGTCGACGGATCAGCGAGTCCCGGTAACCTTGCTGCAAACTAACGCCTGCAGCCCGCTCGCTACCAATGCCATCGGAGGAAATATCTGGGATAACTTCTCGTCGCAGACTTACAAGGATCTTCCTTCGGTGGGAAGCATTACGGTTTACGACCCGTATTCCGGCCAGTCACGAGGTTATTCCATGCCGGGCGGTGGACGCGGATTTACTCGGCCGCCTTCGCTTGTGAGTCTTTGGTCATCCGCGCCATACCTCCTCAATAACAGTGTTGGTGTTTTTGACCCAGACCCCTCCGTAAAGAATCGCGTTGATGCCTTCCAGGTTTCCATTGAACAGATGCTGTGGCCAGAGAAGCGAGAAAAGGATTCCCTCCTTCCGGACAAGTTGCCGGGGAAAATTGACCGGACTACGGAGACAAGCTACATACGAATTCCGGTGGGCTTTATACCCGACGCTCTAAGACCGCTAATGAGTCCGGGGCAACGGTTCCTTCCAGCGTTTTTCAAGGATAGCGAGGTGGTTCTCGGACCAATTCCCAAGGGAACGCCCGTCAACCTGTTGGCAAACCTCGACCTCCTGGGCGAAGGATTAGGACCTTCTGAAAAACTTGAGCATCAGAAGAAAGTTCTTGATCTGTTGCTCAAGATGAAGCACGATCTCGCATCCCTTCCACCAAACCCTACCGATGAAGATGCGAGCAGGGTGTTTGCAAATCTCGTGCCCGACTTGCAGGGACTAAGCAAATGTCCGGACTATGTCGTAAATCGCGGTCACTACTTTGGCACGAGTTACTTTGCCGAGGAGCCGCCCCTCAGCGATGATGAAAAGCGCGCATTGATCGAATTCATCAAGACATTTTAGAAATCCGGTTCCGACGATTCGGTTTGGATTCGCTGCCATTAGCTGAGAGCGTGAAGTGGAAAGGCCCAAAGATCGATGAACGAAGTCGGCAAGATTGAGCAGCTCCACACAAGCACCACCTACACCGATGATCTCGATCGGGAATTTTTCCAGAAGAAAGGGTAGCTGAAATGCATTGGCTGCGGGGTGTCATGTTGGTGTCTTGCGTTAGCCTGAGCGGTTGCTCGCTAATGTTCTCACCATTGGCGAAGCGCAGTGCAGCCTTTGGTGACGCAGCTTCTGTTGTACTGCGAGATTCATCAAATGCGTACGACACCGTGGAACGAACTACATATAACGCGAGCGTTTCATCGCTCGTTTTGGATTTCGACAAGTCCGGGTTCGATCGAAACAAGATCAAGCCATTTCTTCCTGCTAAAGATCTGGAAGTGCGGCAGAATCTTCTGCGTGGGCTGCAAGCATACTCCGACAACCTGGCGGAGGTTGCCGGAGACAAACCATTCACATCTCTGGACAAGCAGTCGACCGCCCTCTCAGCGGCGTTGGTTAGTCTTGCGGCAAATGGAGAGTTGCAGAAGCTGATACCCGGCGCAAGCGCGGACGAATCGAATGGACTTGCCACGGCGATAGATACACTTGCACGCGTCCTGATCGAAAGAAAACGCCGCAAAGAATTGCCAGGCATCATCTCGAAAATGCAACCCGTTCTTGAGCAGATATGCGACCTGCTCGATAAGGACCTTGGTAACAAGCCTGCAAATGGAACTGGCGGAAGCGGATTGAGGGATCAGCTCTGGAACATGTACGACGAACTTATCGACAATCAGGTCGATTACATAGCGAAGAATGGAAGTCGGTTCTCTCCGGCGGAGAAGGCGACTGAGATCTCAAAATTGCCACAACTCGTAGCTGAACAGCAATCGGCGGATGCCGCGCTTGCCCACACTCAACTAGCACTCAGGGACTTGGTCAAAACGCACCGGGCATTGCTCATGTCAGAGGAAAATGGCACCTTTCAGGACCGTTTCAACGAGCTCGTTGAAGATGGACAACAAATCGGAGCGTTCTACAGTGGTTTGAGTTCGAAGTAGGGGGCGAACACGATGGCTGCAACAATGCAATCCCTTCTAGCGGCAACTCGCGACCAATACCAGCTCTTGCACGATGCCATCTCACGTGCCCGTGAGTCCTGCGTAGATCCTTCGCAGCGAGATGATCTGCGGCACCAGGCGGAAGAAATTCAGTTAGTGCTCACATCTCTCGACCAGGTGGATCTGCAGTCCCGCACCGCCGAATTCGCGGCTCTAGAAAACAAGGTCCAGTCCATCAACTCGGAGATGCAAAATTTGAAACGCGAGATTGATGACATCGTCCAGGATGTCGCAGTAGCCACGAAGGTAGCTTCTGCCATTGATGGGGCGCTTACAGCCTCGGCAAAGCTTTTTGCGTAGCGGCCAGGAGACAGCATGAGCAAGAAGATCATTTTCTGCGCGGATGGCACATGGAATACTCCACACGGCCCATCTGAATTGCCGGAAGACACGAATGTTCGCAAGCTCTTCCTTCTCCTGACGGACGATGCAACGCAACTAAAGTACTACGACAGCGGCGTTGGTACGAATGGGGCAGCGTTTGAGCACTTTTTTGGTGGAACTATGGGAGAAGGACTCTTTGAGAAGGTTCAGGATGGATATGAGTTCTTGTCTTATGTCTGGGACCCCGGCGATGAGATCTTCATCTTTGGATTCAGTCGCGGAGCATATACCGCGCGAAGCCTTGCCGGCATGGTCGCGGCCTTTGGCGTTCCGACGAAGAACCTCGACAACCAAACGGTCAAACGTGTTTTTGAGGCTTATCGCATCAGCGATCACGAACAGCGAAAGGCCGCGAAGGTGCCCCTCGCTGAACAGTACGCTCTAAACGAAGTAAAGGTGCGCATGGTCGGCGTTTGGGATACAGTTGGCGCACTTGGCATACCGGGTCACTTGTTCAGCTATTTCGATCAAGCACGGTATGGGTTTCTCGATACTGCACTCAACCCGTGCATTCAGAATGCCTATCATGCCGTCTCGCTCGATGAAAGGCGTTCTTCGTTTGTGCCGACGCTCTGGACAAATACTGACGGCAGCCCGCGTGATAATGACGCGCAGTTGCAGCAGGTTTGGTTTCCAGGCGTTCACTGCGATGTCGGCGGCAGCTACTCTGAGTGCCAGCTTTCCAACATCACGCTCCGATGGATGATCGACAACGCGAAGAGCTGTGGCCTCTCATTTGATCTCGAGGCAGTTGAAAGATGCCTCTCACCAAAACCCTTCATGCCATCGGGGCCAGCTCACGATGAATGGCGGCTGATCCCGTGGGGAATCCCAAAACATCGAACAGTGCCGCCCAATGCGGTTCTTGCAAACACCGTCAGATTGCGGTCAAGAAGCGCGCAGGGTTATAAGTCTGAAGCACTGGATCTACCAATCGAATCCTACCAACAAATGATTGTCATCCCAGAGGATGAACTTTAGACGTTGGAAGTTGACAAAACTGCAGGCGGCCCCAATCACTTATGGAGAATATGGCCATGTTGGATAGAACGTTGCCCGGCATTCAAGGTCTCAAACACATTGTTGTTCTCATGATGGAGAACCGTTCCTTTGACCACATGCTCGGTGCGCTGCGAGGCCGCAACCCCGCTATCGACGGGTTGACCGGCGCGGAAACGAACCCTGACAGCACCGGCGTTCCAGTTACCGTCGCTCCGAATGCCGCGTACCAGAGCCAGCTCGACCCTGATCCGGATCACCATTTTCCCGCGGTTGATTTGCAGATATTTGGTGGCGTCACCACCGCGCAAGACGCCAAGCGGACGCCGAACATGCAGGGTTTCGTCAAAAGCTACGCGAATGTCGAACACAACCTGGCTCATTCGCATCTCATCATGAATTACTTCACTCCAGAAAAGCTCCCGGTTTTGACAACGCTGGCCACTCAATTTGCAGTCTTCAACCGTTGGTTCGCTTCCATCCCTGGTCCTACCCTCTGCAATCGGGCCTTCGCTCACTACGGCACCTCATTCGGCCAGGTGAGCATGGACCTCTTCTACTGGAACAAGCAATACAAGAGCATCTACGAACGTCTTGTAGCTGCTGGCCATTCCTCCAGGCTCTACTACTTTGATGAAGCTAGTTCCTCGCTTGAAGTTGTCAACCTTCTTCAGAACCAGCCGTCCCTCTTCGGCACGTTTCAGGATTTTCTCGATGCCTGCTCCAGGAACAAACTCCCGGAGTACAGCTTCATCGAGCCCAACTACACTGACCACGACGCGCCAGACGGTTCAGGAGAGCTGATCGCTAGCGACCAGCATCCAGACCATGATGTTCGAGCAGGTGAACAATTCATCGCAACGGTCTATAGCGCGATCCGCAATAACCCCAATCTCTGGGCCAATACCGCACTCTTGATCGTGTACGACGAACACGGTGGCATCTATGATCATGTCCAGCCGCCAGCCTGCATACCAGACGGATTTGTTGCACAGCCGAAAGACACAGGCACGCCCGATCCATTTCATTTCGATCGTCTAGGCGTGCGGGTCCCTGCCGTTCTTGTCTCCCCCTGGATCGCACCAAATACCGTGATCAACGAAACATTCGAGCATGCTTCGATTCCCGCCACAATGACCGACTATTTCATTGGCGCGTATGATCAACGATCGCCGCGGGAGATTGCAGCCAACACATTTCTCGGCTATATCAATCAACCTACAATGCGGGCAGCCAGCGACTGCCCAGCATTTAAGAATTCCTGATTCAGGAGGGATGCGATGGAACCAATTCTGGTCCCCGGACCACCCAAGGAAGCCTTCAACAAAAACCGCAGAATGTCGGATCTGATCAAAGCTCAGATAATGCATTTCAAGCACATTGAGGAGAAACTTCCGCCAGATACTCGCCGCATACTGCCGCAGCATCCTATCGTCTCCGAAGACGATGCGGCACGCTATATCGCATCGATGACGAAGCTGCTTCTGTCTCGGCCCCAATTGACCGTGGTTCCTTCACCGAAGAAAACATCCAAGGAGAAAGGTGCGCTCCCGATTCGTAAAGACACGGGTTTGGCAATCGCTGCCGCGGCAGATACCGGGGGAACCACTAAGCGCCCCGCAGCCAAGAAGAACTCCTTGTCCAAGCCCAAGAGGACAAAATGAGGACTGCTTCAGTTTTTATATTGTTTGTGGCGCTCGCTTCGGTCGCCGCCGCCGGCCAGGCCGCCGGGATGAACGAGAGCCGTCTTCACCGCGATTTTCGTGTTGAGAAAGAATCGCTCGCTTCTTGTACGAACTTTGCGAAGCTCATGGACTGTGGTCAGACGCTCGTTACTGGACAACCGATGCACATCGCCGTCGGAAGCCTTGCCCCACAAAACGGAGTCGGCTTCGGCTTGGCATTCGTTGAACACAAGAATTTTGCTAACGAATGGAGAGCGAGCTGGGACGTGGACGCAGTGGCAACGCCCAACAGTTCTTGGCGTGCCGGTGCATACATGAAGGCGTTTCGTCTTCCCGGAGGTACCGTGTACCGCACGGCTCCTCTCATCAACCTCTATTCGCAGAGCATTTCACTCAATCGAGTGGACTACTATGGCCTCGGATCGGACACCACGCCCACAACTCACTCAACCTACGGATTCAGCGAAAACATTACCGGAGTAAATGCCGCTATTCCGTTCGGCGGAGCTCTGCACCGCGCAGGAATTGCAGCGGTCGCCGAGGTGAATGGACGCTTCCCGTCCGTGCGCCCGGGCACCGATTCTCACGTGCCCTCTACAACTGTGCTTTTTAGTGAAGCCACTGCACCGGGTCTATCTCGCCAGTCTACGTTTATTCAAGCCTCTGAGGGCCTGAGAATTGACCCCACCCTTTTTAAGGATCACATCCGCCTCAACTACCTTGTTCAGTTTCAACAATTCATAAGCCCGGGCCTTAGCACGTTTTCCTTCCGTCGTTTCAACGGCGACTTCAGCCATGAGATTCCGCTGTACAACCTCCTGCCTGGAAAGCTCGGTAAGGCTTACTATCCCAACCGGGCAGCGCTGTTTCCGCACACTGGTCCAGATGATTGCACTGCGACGAACGCAGAACGCAATATCTCTCGCCAAAAGGCAGCCTCTGCCGATGCCAAACCGGATCCCGCCCGACCTTGTCCCATTGTTGCGACAACAGACAAGCTGGAGGGCTCCATCACCCTGCGTGCTTATTTGTCTGAGTCATTTGCAGGCAGCGGCAGCGTCGTCCCGTTTTATTTCATGCCAACCATAGGCGGTTCCGACATTGATGGAACGCGCGTGCTGGCCAGCTATCCCGACTATCGATTCAGAGCTCCGAACCTACTCCTCTTCCGCGGAACTGTCGAACATTCCATCGGCAAACTCCCCCTTGGAGCGATCCTCTCGGTGGATGAAGCCAAGGTTGGGCTGCGGCGAGACGATATCAGCATCGATCACTTGCGTCACACGTTTAGTGCCGGTTTGACTCTCCGCGCCGGAGGACTCCCACTCATCTATCTGCAGTTCGCATGGGGAGGGAATGAAGGAAATCACACAACAACAGCAATCAGTCCGACTCTCTTGGGCAGTTCGTCGCGACCATCCCTCTTTTAGGCATCGCCCGTCCGCTGGCAAGCCGGGGGACAAACTGATAGGAATTCATTTAGAGCATATCGGGCGATATCGTTATACATTGCACGAAGAAATGCAATTGAGTATGCAGCGTTCAGAGACTTAGCGTACACCTGTGTAAGTGCCGTTCAGCGCGGGTCACGGGCAACTTTCGAGATTCGAAGGGAACTCCTGATGAATTTTGACCAACACTTATTCGTCAGCTACGCCCATGTAGACGATATGATTACGCCGGGCGACGACCAAGGATGGGTAACCCGGTTCCACAAATATCTTGAGACCTACCTGAGCCAGAGCATCGGAGAGCAGGCCAGGATCTGGCGAGACGACCGGCTTCGCGGAAATGACATCTTCGCAAACGAGATCGTTAAGCAATTTCCCCAGACAGCAGTCCTCCTTTCCATTCTCTCTCCCAGGTACATCGACTCCGAGTGGTGCTTGAGAGAAGTCGATGAGTTCTGCAAGACCGCCGAGTTGCACGGCGGGTTGACGGTGGACGACAAAGCCAGGGTAATCCGGATAATGCTTCGGGGAATACCTGCCGAACGAAGAGAGCAACTTCCCGATGTCCTCAAGGATGCTCTCGGATACGAGTTCTTCCAGTGGACAGATGGCGGCCACGAGCTGCCTTTGGACCCAGCGTTCGGGAGCGGAGAAGCGTACCGAAGGCAGATCTATTTTCTCGCCGAGGACATCGCGGACCTGATCAACAGGCTGAAACAATCGGATGTGGGGAAAAATCAAGTTCCCACAAATCAGAAACCTGCCATTTACCTGGCGGAATCCAGTTACGATGTCCGCGATGAACGAGAAAAGATACGTGGCGATCTGCGCGCGCACGGTTATACCGTTATCCCTGATCAGCTCACGCGAATGCCCGATCTGGAATCTGAATACATCTCTGAAGTTAGTCGATTGCTGGATCAGTGCCAGATATCGATCCATATCATCGGCAGTGTTCGCGGTAAGATTCCCGATGGGCCGAACCTGAAGTCCGCAGTTGAACTTCAGAATGAAATCGCGGCTGACAAAAGCAAAGAGTCGGGACTACGCCGCCTGATCTGGCTTCCTGAGAACGCGCATGCAGAACAACCAGAACAGCAGGCCTTCATCCAAGATTTGCAGAACCTTCAGAATTTGCAACGCGGCGCCGATCTGGTGTCAGCTGATCTGGAATCTTTCAAGAATGCGATGCATTCTGTTCTGCAGAAGCTTGAAAGACCGGAGCCCCAAGCTTTGAAGTCAGAAGATAATACGAAACTCGTGTTTCTGATCTGTGATCAAAGAGATCGTCCCGCAACAATTCCCTTGCGCAAATATCTCAGAGGCGCGGGACTGGACGTTGAGATTCCAGCCTTCGAAGGAGATGCGGCAACCGTTCGAAGAGCCAATTGTGAGCTCCTTGCTCGGTGTGACGCGGTAGTTTTGTTTTACGGTTCTGGTGACGAGGCGTGGAAACGAACTGTAGAAACCGACCTCGTTCGCACAAAAGCACACAGGGATGGAAAGCCTCTGCTGGCAAGCTACCTGTATCTCGCGCCCCCTTCCAATGACGATAAGAGGGAACTCATTGAACTCGAAGAGCCCCATTTGATCAATGGACTGGACGGATTTCCTGAATCGGAGATGTTGCCGATTCTGAACATATTGAAGTCCCGGGACGCGGGAAGCGCATAACATGAGCCAGGTCGAAGCAAGCGTGTTCTCCAACCCCTTTCCCGGTTTGAGGCCTTTTCGTGACGACGAAGAGCATCTTTTCTTCGGCCGCGAAAGTCAGGTCGACTCCATTATCGACAAATTGGCCTCGGCTCGTTTTCTCGCGGTGGTGGGAACCTCGGGAAGCGGAAAATCATCTTTGGTGAACTGCGGTTTGCGCCCAGCACTTCACCGCGGGTTGATGTCTCGGGCAGGCACGTCCTGGCGCGTGGCGCAATTCCGACCCGGAAGTCGGCCGCTGGCTGGGATGACCGCGGCCCTGGCAGCCGACGGCGTTTTGTATAGCGACTATAGCGGAGCTGTTCCCCTGGAGGAGATTATCGGAACCTCTCTGCGAATCAGCAAGCGGGGGCTTATCGATGTTTGCGCAAGGGCGCGCTTGCCCGAGGTCAATCTCCTGCTGGTCGTCGATCAATTCGAAGAGTTGTTTCGCTTTCAGACGCTTGATGCCAGTGCCGAGAGGAGAGAGGAGAGCGGTGCCTTTGTAAATCTCTTGCTCGAAACAAAGCGCCAATCAGCCATCCCCATCTTCGTCGTGCTTACCATGCGCTCTGACTTCCTCGGCAACTGCGCGGAATTTTCGGGCCTGCCAGAAGCGATTAATGAAGGCCAGTACCTTGTGCCTCGCATGAGTCGCGAGGAGCGCAGGGCAGCGATCAATGGACCTATAAAAGTTGGCGGTGCTGAGATTAGCCCCGTATTGTTGACACGGCTGGTGAATGACGTAGGCGACAATCCAGACCAACTGTCAATTCTGCAGCATGCCTTGAATCGAACGTGGGCTTTTTGGCAATTCGAAGGCGGTGCTAACGGTCCCATCTCACTACCACACTACGAATCGATCGGCACCATGGCGCATGCGCTCGACAGGCACGCAGAAAAAGCCTTCGGAGAACTTTCTGCGGAGCGCGACAAGCAAATCTGCGAAAAGGTCTTCAAAGCCCTGACAGACAAGGGGACAGATACACGTGGCATTCGCCGTCCCGCCAGTCTTGGCGCACTCTGCCTCATGACCGGTGCCAGTCAGAGCGACGTCACGAATGTTATCGACGTCTTTCGAAAGCAGAGCCGCTCTTTCCTGATGCCACCTCTGCCGGAAACACTGAGACTCGACACCATCATCGATATCTCCCACGAGAGCCTGATGCGCGTGTGGGCCCGACTAAGAGACTGGGCGGATGACGAGGCTCAGTCTGCACAGTTATACCGCCGCCTCTCCGAGTCCGCTTCTCTTCACAGCCAGGGCAAGGCCGGCCCATGGAGAGATCCTGAATTGCAAGTAGCCCTTGACTGGAGAGAAAAGGAAGATCCAGTCGCCGCATGGTCTGAGCTCTACGGCGGAGGTTTCGATGCGACGATGAGTTTTCTCGCCGAGAGCGAAGCGATTCGCGAAAAGGAGATTCGACAAAGAGAAGATCACCAACAGCGCGAATTGGAGTACGAAAAGGCCATCGCGCTCGCCGAAGAGCAGAAGCTCAGAATGACACTTCAGCACAAATCCGCCCAGCGCCTTCGTGTCCTCTTGAGTGCTTTGGCCGTTCTCTTTATTGCAGCCGTCATCGCAAGTATCTGGGCACTGAGACTGGAACGAAGGGCTGAGGATGCGCGAAGAGAATCAAAAGCGCGAGAGCTGGCGGCCCTGGCGCAGGCAGGACTTCGGGAGGACCCGGAGCGGAGCATCCTTCTCGGAATGCACGCGGTCGGCGCGACTACACGTTTTGGCCAACCCGTAGTCCCCGCAGCCGAAGACGCGCTTCAACTCGCGATCTTGTCGCTGCCCAGGAGTCTGAGGCTCTCCAGCACTGGATCGGTAAATGGCATCGCCTTCAGCCCGGATGGTGAACGTATTGTCACTGGCGGCTCCGATGGTTCCGCTAGAGTCTGGGACGCGAGTGACGGACACCCGGTGTTGGATCTGCGCGGGCATACGGATCGAATTACGAGTATCAGTTATAGCCCGGATGGAGTCCACATTGCGACCGCAAGCGAAGATGGAACGGCGCGCCAGTGGAATGCTGCAACCGGCGATCAAGTGCTGGAGTTGCACAGACACGCCGGCGCCGTACTAGGAGTGAGTTACAGCCCTGACAGCAAAAAGCTCGCGACAGCCGGCGCAGATGGTACGGTGAAGGTCTGGGACGCGAGCGACGGGCATCTTCTCTCGGATATGCAAGGTCACTCCGGTGCTGTGAACGGCGCAGTGTTCGACCCAAAGAGCACCCGCATCGCGACAGCAAACGCTGACGGCACTATAGGGATTTGGAATTATCAGACCGGGAGCTTGTTGTTGACCTTGCATGGGCACTCTGGCTCTGTAAACGGCGTGGCATTCAGTCCGAACGGGACGATTCTTGCGAGTGCGAGTGCGGACAGCACCGCGAGACTCTGGGATACATCCAGCGGATTGCAGATTCGGAATCTGCGTCAACCGGGTGCAGCAATGGGAGTAGCTTTTGGCCCCGACGGAAAACGGCTGGCGACTGCCAGTTCCGACAATACGGCTAGCCTGTGGGACACCGATAAAGGATTGCAGCTGCTCAATCTTCGAGAGTCGGGTCCGGTCAACGCGATAACCTTCAGTCCCAACGGCAGGCGCCTGGCCACCGGCGGCGCGAATTCCGGCGCGCAGATTTGGGATCTGGATGGTGGACAGGGACTGCTGACTTTGCGCCACCTTGATTCTGTCAACGACGTTGCCTACAGCCCCGACGGTAAGCGACTCATAACAGGAAGTTCGGACAGAACGGCAAAGATCTGGGACGCTCTGAAGGGGAGCGAATTGCTCTCTCTCAACGTCTCAACTCCTGTCAACGGAATTGCATTCAGCCGCGATGGGACGCGTGTAGCCACTGCCAGCCTTGATGGTGTCGTGAGGGTTTGGGATGCCGTAGCGGGCCAGCTTCGCCTTTCACTGAACGGCCACGCAGGCCCCGTGAATGGACTAACCTTCAACGTTGACAACCGCCGCCTCGCCAGCGCCGGCGCTGACGGCGCTGCGATTGAGTGGGATGCGATCACCGGTCAGCGGCTCCTGACGGTCCATCATTCGGGTCCGGTCAATTTCGCAGTCTATAGTCCCGACGGGAAATTCCTTGCCACTGCGAGTTCGGACGGAACGGCAAAGGTCTGGAATGCCGCGACCGGAGACGCATTGTTAACTCTGCATAGTAATGGGGGGAGCGTCCTGGACGTGGCTTACAGTCCGGATGGACTGCGTATGATTACTGCCAATGCGGACAACTCAGTGTCGATATGGAACGCGAAAACAGGTGAGCAAATCAAAACAGTCCATGGACACGCCGGCTCTGTACTCGCCGTGGCTTCCAGTCCGGACAACAAATATTTCGCCACCGCGAGTCAGGATGGGACGGTAAAGCTCTGGGATGCAATGACCGGAGAAGTCTTGCAGACGATCCAGGGTGATTCGGGCGCAGTAAATAGTGTGGCGTTCAGTCCCGATGGCCAGCGAATTGCGAGCGCGAGTACTGCTGGAACGGTCCAGGTCTACACGCTGAACGTCACCGATCTACTCAATCTCGCGCGCAGCCGCGTGACTCGAGACCTGACTCCTGAAGAATGTGCTCATTACTTCCAGACGCAGGCATGTCCACCACTTCCGTGACACGATAGATCGCAGAACTACAACTTGACTCCGCTCGGGTTGAGTATCTTCGCCCTGATTCGCAATAATCAAAGATGCCATGTCAAAACAACAATTTCAGACCGAAGTAAACCAGCTCCTCCAATTGATCGTCCATTCGCTCTACTCCCACCCGGAAATCTTCCTCCGCGAACTGATCTCAAACTCCTCCGATGCGCTCGACAAGTTGCGCTACCTCGCCCTTACCGACGACCGCTACAAGGCACTCGTCGGCAATGGCATCGACTCGCCACGCATCGACCTCGAGCTTGACGAAGCCAATAAGACCCTCACCCTCTCCGACACCGGGATCGGCATGAGCGAGGAAGACCTTGTCTCGCACCTCGGCACCATCGCCCGGTCAGGTACCAAAAACTTCCTCGCCCAGCTCTCCGGCGATGCTCGCAAGGATTCGAACCTCATCGGCCAGTTCGGCGTCGGCTTCTATTCCGTGTTCATGGTCGCCGACAAGGTTGAGGTCATCTCGCGCAAGGCTGGCGAAGAGAAGACCTATAAATGGACCAGCGATGGCAAGAGTGGCTTCGACATCGAGGAAGTCTCCGGCACCGCTGCACGCACGAGCGCCGGAACCACCGTCCTCATCCACTTCAACGACGAAGGCGAGCAGTACGCCAACGGCTGGCGCCTCACAGAGATCGTCAAGAAATACTCTAACCACATTGCCTTCCCCATCTTCCTCACGCACGACAAAAGCGAGTGGAATGCCGAGAAGAAGGAGTCCATCAAGACCCGCACCACTGAACAGGTCAACGCCGCCAGCGCGATGTGGCAGCGACCCAAATCCGAGCTCAAAGACGACGACTACAAGGAGTTCTACAAGTCCATCACCGGCGACTGGGAAGACCCGATCGCCTGGTTTCACACCCGCGCTGAAGGCACGCTCGAGTACACCACCCTCTTCTACATTCCTTCCAAGGCTCCGCTCGATCTCTACCAGGCCGACTACAAGGGCGGCGTCAAGCTGTACGTCAAGCGTGTCTTCATCATGGATGATTCGAAGGACCTGCTCCCGCAGTACCTTCGCTTCGTCCGCGGGATCATCGACTCGGAAGACCTCCCGCTCAACGTCTCACGCGAAATCCTGCAACAGAACAAAGTGGTCACCAGTATCAAGACCGCCAGCGTCAAGAAGATCCTCTCCGAGCTGAAGACCATCTCCACCAACGATCCCGAGAAATATTCGCAGTTCATCGCCGAGTACAACCGCCCGCTCAAGGAAGGCCTATACGGCGATTTCGCCAACCGCGAGATCCTTCTCGACCTCATTCGCTTCAAGTCCACTAAAGTTGAAGGGCTCACCTCGCTCGCCGAAGCCAAGGAGCGCATGCAGCCCGAGCAGAAGGCGCTCTATTACATCACCGGCGGCGCTGAATCGATGCTTCGCAATTCGCCGCTGCTTGAGATTTACAAGAAGAAAGGCATCGAGGTCCTCATCCTCGACGACGATATCGACGAGATCGTCTTTTCGACCATCCCGAAGTTCGGCGACGTCGACCTGAAGGCCGTCAACAAATCCTCCACTTCCGAAGACCTCAAGGACGACTCCACCCCGGAGAAGGCCGAAGAGCTCAAGCCGCTGCTTGAAAAGATCAAAGCAACGCTCGGCGATGCCGTCAAAGAAGTGCGCGCCTCATCGCGCCTCGCCGACAGTCCCTCCGTCATCGTCTCCGACGAGGATGAGCCTTCAGCCCGCATGCGCCAGATGATGCAGGCTATGGGCCAGAAGGACCTGCCGGAGCTGAAACCCACGCTCGAGATCAACCCCGATCACGAGATCATTAGAAAGCTGCTCGCCGATCACACCAACAGCAAGGTCGAAGACGCCGCCTGGCTCCTCTTCGATCAGGCACTTCTGCTCGAAGGGGTGCCGATGAAAGATGCAGCTGTCTTTGTCCAGCGCCTGAACAGAGTGCTTAACCAATCGATCTGAATCCATTCACAAGCAGCAAGCCGAAACGCCTCCCGCGGGCGAGGCGCTTCGGCATGAGCTTGGCAGCTCAATGGCGAAATTGGACCCGTTCTTTACCCACTCAAATTCGTTTTTACACCGACCGCAACCTTGCGCCGAATAACCACCTATCTGCGGTGCAAGGGCATTTGCCTTTTTACTGTTTATGACCGTTTTTGATGATGACTCCGACTGGCCGCTAACAACTTCCGGAATGAAAAGTACATGTAACCTAAAGCTTATCAATTGGTTGCGCGGATGAATCGCGCGCAGATTGAAAGGATCCCAAGCGCTGGGGCAGATCCCTTCTTCGACTCCAAATCCTACAATCCTTCCAAATCCACTGCGCGCTGCCATTGTTCCAATGGTAGTTTGTGATTTCTTGAACTTTCGCAGTTGGATCGTTGTGGGATTTCTCTCGCGCTACTGTAATCTCTTACGGCCCAGGCTCCGTCTGGGTTGATGAAGGGATGAAGAATAGCCGGCTTTCCTGCTTGTGAGGATCACAAGCCAGGAGGCCGACTTAGGCTTTGCGTCCGATGTACGAAATTGCACGCGGTGCAAGAAATTTCTCATTCCCCAACGGCAAGTGATGCGACTCCGAGAAAGTTGCATACCTATTGCCTTTGCCACACGAAGGCAGTACGCTTTCTGCAATCTCCCCGGAGTCTCCATGCGGCTGTTCGCTTCCCCCTTGCTGATTTGCCTGGCTCTTTCCGCCTTCCAGGTGACCGCACAGACACGTCGAGCGCTGCTCATCGGGATCAACATCTATCAACCGCCGGGCACAACCGCCGCGCATCCGGCAGGATGCATCTACGGACGATGCGAACTCGGGGCATTTGAAAACCTGCAAGGCTCGGTCAATGACGCGCAGGCGATGGCCGATCTTCTCACCAGCCCGAAGTTCGGTTTTCCGGCGGCCAACGTGGCTCTGCTCACCAATCCCGCGCCGCCCCAGCCTCGACCGGGCGTGGTACTTCTGCCTGCCAACCAAACGACACGCGATGGCATTCT
This sequence comes from uncultured Acidobacteriaceae bacterium, assembly GCA_963770365.1. Lineage (GTDB taxonomy): Bacteria > Acidobacteriota > Terriglobia > Terriglobales > Acidobacteriaceae > Telmatobacter. Next base: position 39,447 of record CAVYPN010000007.1, read on the forward strand.
TGCCGCCATGCAGAAGTATCTCGTCGACCTGCCGCAGCGCGGAGACACGGTCGTGTTTTACGACGCGAGCCACGGCTCGCTGCGTATCAACAGCAAGGGAACCAAAATGGAGGTCTATGCAGACGGCAAGCTGCTGCATGCCGACAGCACGCTGGTTCCTTCAGACGCTTACAAGGGCGGCTTTGACGTGCGCGACCGGGAGATGACGCGCATATTTAACGCCGCGTTGGACAAGGGTGTTCATCTTACCGTCATCTTTGACAGTTGCCACAGCGGAGGCGCATCGCGCGGCATCGGTCCTAAGTACAGGGAGCGCACTCTTGCCTATGATCCGCGCGACATCAATGAGTCTCCGGAAAGCGGCACTGATGGCAAGGAGCGGACGCCACCGACGGAACGCGCGGACAATCCCGCCCTGGTGTTTTCCGCGGCGCAGCAGGATCAGACGGCAAAGGAGTCGCCTCCGCCGGACACCGTGCAGGAACCGCATGGAGCATTCACAACTGCTTTGATTGAATCGCTGCAGGTTCTGCCTGCGGATGCGCCAGCGTCCATGGTGTATCAGAGGGTGAAGGCAGTTCTCGAAGGGAGCGGAGTCTCCGACGAAGAACCAGACCTGGATGCGAATGCGCAGCGCCGTCAGGAGCCCCTGTTTGGGGGGAAGGCCGCAAGCAGCAACAAGGTGCTGACTGCTGTGATCAGAACGGAGGATGACGGTGCGGTGTGGCTCGACATCGGACGCGTTTCAGGTGTGGGACCGGGCAGCGAATTCACGCTGGCAACAGATGACAGCAGCAAATCACCGGTTAGTTTGCGTGTCACTGATCTACAGGGAATCGCGCGTTCGACTGCGCAGGTGGTGACCCCTGCGGGCGTCAAGGTTTTGCCGGGCGCGATTTTTGCGCTCAGCAAACTGGTGCCACCGCAGGCGGATCCGCTGCTTTTCTGGCTTTGGCCATCGAACCTTTCGCAAGAGGACATCGCCGCGGCGGCTGCGCAGGTGAAGGCGGCAGGAGTTGTTTCAGTCCATGACCCGGCAGAAGAGAATTGGACGCATCTTCTCAGTTGGGACGGAACGAACTGGACGCTGCAACAAGCGAAGCCGGGTCGACGATGCAAAATCAGCCCCGCAAGGGGCAAGAAATCTGAATACAGACTGCACCGCCGCCCATAACCCTTGGGCCGAAACTCACGGCGGACGCCTTGAAGCAACATCTCAGCGCAGATGCGCGCGTGTGGGTGAACCTGCCTATGCCGCAAGAAGTAGCGGACAAACTCTCGCTCCACGATCCGCAAAGCGCCGTGCAAGCTGCGAAGGATTTTGCTGGCGCCAACTATCTCTTGACGGGAATCCTTACCGACGACGGTCCCGCATACGCATGGTTCCACAAAAGCGAATTCGCCGCCGGACCACGACCAACCAGTGCCGTAAAGGATCATAGCCCGGGCTGTTCGACAGACTCTCCTTACCCGGTTCGGACCGATTGGACTGCGCTGGGAGACCCATCGCAACCCGATACGCTGACCAAAAAGCTGAATGATTACGCGCAGCGCCTGGGCAAGGTCCATGGCTGGCTCACGCTGCAGGACAGTGCGAATGGCGAGTCCGCGGAGTCCTTCTATAAGCTGGCCCTGGTTCATGCTCCCGATGGAGGCACTCTCTCGCAGGATCAAGCCGCGCATCCAGGCGACAGGCTTCAAATGCTATTACAGTCGGACGATCGGGTTGTCGCCCCGCGCTGGGTGTATGTTCTCGACATCAGTTGCAACGGGAAGGGCTCTCTTCTCTATCCCCTCAATTTCGCCGAGAATCAGTTTCCCAAGGCCGGAACCAGCGACCGCAAATTTGTGCTGCCGCATTCCCTTACTTTGAAGGTCGGACCTCCATATGGAGTCGATACGCTGATCATGCTGAGTACAGCGCAGCCGCTGCCCGATCCGTCATCGCTGACCTTTGAGGGAGTCGCCACGCGCGGTGGACGCGGCGCCGACAGTCCTTTGCAGAGGCTCTTAAGCAATGCGAGCAGTTCGACTCGCGGATTCCTTGAACCAGTTCCGACCGATTGGGGCATCACGGTAACGACACTTCGCAGCGTCCCACAGAATGAAGTGAAACAGGCCCAGTGATCGGGCGAACGTCGCCCGATTGATTCACTCACGCAATTGCACCCGCAAGGAGAAAGACCATGTCAGTTTCCCGTCGCCGCTTTCTTGGAGACGCTTCAGCAATCAGCCTTATGGCCGCGCTCTTGCCCGGGATTTCCGCAGCGCAGGAAACCGCACCGCAGAACAGCTCTGCGGAAGATGCTCCGCACGACTCGTATGACTTCTGGAACGGATTCTTTGACTCGGTGGATCCGACGAGCCGGAATTACGGGCATAAATCGGCCTCGCGCGGGCCGAAGGATCAACTTCCCGACCCGGCCGCGGAAACGCAGTATCTGCACTACAAGAGCGACGAAAAGAAGCTGCGCTATGCAACCGATATCGGCAAAGAAGAACTGCTGGACCACGATGGCGATGTGGCCATCGGCATCGCGCTCTCGCAGTTCCATCCAGGCACGAGTGAGATGAATCTGAAAGCCTCGCAGCTTCGCGTCGATACGACGCAGATTCACGCCTACCGGGACATCATTGCTCCGCTTGCATGGACTGCAATCGCATCGGTTGAACCTGATAAGGCGGGCAAGATTTCGCTCGAGCAACTGGGCTTCAAAACACCCCAGGCCATGCAGGGCACCAGCAAGATTTTGCTCACACAGGGAACCGGCAAGCTGGCCGTAAATGTTTCGAGGGCGCCGGGAACATCAATCTTCGTGAAGGCGCTGAACGTCATCATTGCGGGAACAAAGGTTGCGGCCCCTTTGGTGACGCTGCCTGCGATCAGTGTTCCGGCCTTGAGCGCGTTTACCCAGGTATTGAGCTACTGGGAGGACCGAACACGCTTTGTGATGGCTGGAAATCTGACAACCGCAGTTGCCACACAACAAGCGCATGGCGACCCGGATCGCGAAGACCACTATATCGGGTTGCTCTCGGGTGACTACTTGATGGTTCCGCAAAAGCATACCGACGAACTTGCAAAGTCGTTGCCCGACCTCGACCTTGTGCAGGGCTACCTCGTTCGAAAGGATGCCGATCCGAATTTACCTCTTGCAACGCGGGCGCAGAACGCACTGCCTGGGATTACGTATGCTTCAATGCGCATCAGTGTAATGCCGCTGGATGCATCGTCGACGAGCAAGACGGCTGCCTCTCCCGCAGGATGCGGTGACACTTCAGGTGGCGGATCGAGCAAGAAAGGCAGCTCCAAGAAAGGCGAGGGTAAGGGTTCGGGCTCTGGCTCAGGTTCCGGCAAAACCGGCAGTAAGGGTGGGGAAAAGACCGGCGACAAGCCAAGCGATGCAACCGATGAGAAGAAGCCCCAAAGCTACTGAGCGTGATCAAAAGCAGCGGCGTCGACTCCTTGATGTCGGCGCCGTTTTTCTTTGGCTGCGCGTAATGGATTCCGCAGTGCAATATCCTTGGCGCTCCCCGGGTTGCGACGATGATGGCAGCCGTTTACACTTGCTCGTTCAGCTGATTACGAGACATGCTGCGCCGACACCGAGGCACATGTGTCGATCGCGTCCATGGAGCAAATGATGAAACGCCTCGCCCTCCTGCTTGCCTGCGCCACTCTTGCAGGACACGCCCAAAACTACACGCGCGGCATCGGCGTGTACCCTGGCGATCCGAAGGAATACACCGGGGCCACGCTCGTTGCCGACACGCATACCTATCGCAACCTGGCGCTTCATCGGCCTACGTATCAGTCGAGTGCGTATGACTACAACCTGACCGCGCAATTGATCACCGACGGTATCAAGGAGACCACGATACCTCAGTGGATTGTGACCTCGACCAGCGACGCTGGGGTCTTGCCAAAGACTCAACGAGAAATCTTTCTGGATGGCAACGTTACGTCTTCCGTGGATGTATCGGGCGACTCACCGTGGGTCCAGTTCGATTTGAAGGGTGGGAGCGCGGTCCCGGAGATCGACCGGATCGATCTGTACCTGCGCAAGATCTACGGCAAATCACTAACCGGCACATGGACGTACACGGTTTTGGGTTCGGATGACAGTGCCCATTGGAAAGAAGTGGGTCACACTTCGGGTTCGCAGTGGCCCAATATGCGGGCTCCCGGGCCGAGCTTTTTCGAGTCGATTCCATTCGCCGCGCCCGCCAGGTTTCGTTCCTACCGCGTTCAGCTTTCAGCTGTAAATCAGCGCACATGGGGAGTGGCGGAGCTCGCCCTCTTTGATAAAGGACAGGCAGTTCGCGTGGCGGGTCCCGATCTCTTCTCGAGTGCATGGATGAGCGCCGGGAGCGGCGAAGAGTGGGTCTATGTTGATCTGGGCGCTCTGTGCACCATCGATCGCATCGCGCTGAGCTGGATTGCACGTGCAGTCGAAGGCGCAATCCAAGTGTCCGATGATGCGAGTACGTGGAAGTCGCTGCAGACGATTCCGGCATCCGGCAGCGCAAACGATGACATTCCCTTGGCGAAGCCCGCTCGCGGCCGTTATGTGCGCTTGCTGATGACCAAGCCGGAGAAACCGGGAGACCGCTACATTCTCAGTGAGTTCGAGGTCTACGGACGCGGAGGATTCGTCGCGCAGCCGCATGCGCCTGCTGCAGATAAAAATGGTTCACTACATCTTGCGGGCGGCAACTGGCGCGTGCAGCGCGCATCGCTTGTTCCGATTGAGGGCGAGAAGCTCGCGACGCCCGGCTTTATCGACAAGGACTGGATGATCGCGACAGTTCCGGGAACAGTGCTGACCAGCTATCTGAACAGCGGCGCGATTCCCAATCCCGATTTTGGCGACAATCAGTACGCCATCTCCGATTCGTTTTTCTGCGCAGACTTTTGGTATCGCGATGAATTCAACGTGCCGGCCGAGCAGCATCCGGGTGAGCACAATTGGCTTGAATTCGATGGCATCAACTGGAAAGCGGAGATATTTCTGAACGGCCATCGCGTAGGGCGAATCGACGGCGGATTCATGCGCGGACGATTTGATGTGTCGGCCTTGTTGCATTATGGCGGAGTGAATGCGCTGGCTGTGCACATTTTTCGCGTCGCGAATCCGGGCAGCACAAAAGACAAAGCCGGCCCGACAGTGAATGGCGGCGCACTGGGCCGCGATAATCCCACGTACCATGCCTCCGCAGGGTGGGATTGGATGTCGACGATTCGCGGGCGCGATACCGGCATCTGGAGCAATGTTTCAATCACCACCACCGGCCCGGTTAAGATCGAAGACCCGCTGGTGACAACAACACTGCCGTTGCCGGATACCTCTCACGCGGATATCACCATGCAGGCCACGCTCCGGAATCTCGATGCGAAGCCGGTTACTGGGATACTGCGGGCCCGCTTCGGAAACGTGAATGTCGAGATGCCGGTAACGATCGACGCATCGTCGACAAAAGCAGTTGAATTTTCGCCGGCAACGCAGGCTGCGCTCCGGCTCGCGAATCCAAAACTTTGGTGGCCGGTCGGTTACGGCGAACCCAATCTCTATCCAGTTTCATACAGCTTTGTTATCGATGGCGCGGTATCGGACCAGACTTCACTAAATGTTGGGGTGCGGCAATTCACATATTCAGAAGATGGCGGGGCGCTGAAGATCTGGATCAACGGACGACGCTTCATCGCGCGCGGTGGGAACTGGGGATTTCCGGAATCGATGCTGCGCTATCGCGTCCGCGAGTACGATGCGGCATTGCGCTATCACCGCGACGAGCACTTCAACATGATTCGCAACTGGGTGGGTCAGACCGGCGACGAGGCGTTCTACGACGCGGCAGACCGCTTTGGCGTAGTGGTTTGGCAGGACTTCTGGCTTGCGAATCCGTGGGATGGCCCTGATCCGGACGATAACAACTTCTTCCTCGCAAACGCGCATGACTACCTGCTCCGCGTCCGCAATCACGCGTCCCTTGGGATTTTCTGCGGTCGCAACGAAGGATTGCCGCCTCAGCCCATCGACGATGGGCTCCGCGAACTGGTAGCGACGCTCAGGCCGGGATCGCATTACATTTCGAGTTCGGCCGATGGACCGGTTAGTGGTCACGGGCCGTATCGCGTAGAGCCTCTTCGCTACTACTTTGAACATGCGCCGACAAAACTGCATAGCGAGATGGGCTCGCCCAATGTTGTCGACATGGATGATCTGCGCAGGACGATGCCGGAATCGGCGATGTGGCCGCAGGGATACCAGTGGCCGCTTCACGACTACCACGAGCACAATCCCTTCACCGCGGCGGTTGATAGGCAGTATGGCGGAGCCACCGATGCCGCCCACTGGGTAAGCTTTGCCCAGTTTGTGGATTACGACGCGTATCGCGGAATGTTCGAAGGACAAAGCAAGAATCGGCTAGGACTGCTGATCTGGATGAGCCATCCGGCGTGGCCCTCGCTGCTGTGGCAGACCTACGACTATTTCTTCGACACCGATGCCGGATACTATGGCGCGAAGAAAGGTGCAGAACCATTGCACATCCAGTGGAATGCAGCTACCGATGCGGTGGAAGTCGTGAACTACAACGCCGGCGAACAGACCGGCCTGACAGCTCATGCGCAGGTGATCGACATCGACGGGACAGTGAAATGGGAGAAAAGCGCGACACTCGACAGTCACGAGGACAGCACCTCGTCTCCCCTGCAGCTGCAATTTCCTGCCGGGCTTGCGCGGACACATTTCATTCGCCTGATGCTGGTGCGTGGCACAGAGGCTCTCTCGTCGAATTTTTATCTCCATGGACTTGCGGAAGGCGATTACCAGGGGATTCGTGAGCTGGCCGCAACCCAAGTGAACGCAAGAACGCGCATCACGCGCGATGGCGCGGAATGGAAGATCACGACCGAGTTGCACAATCTTTCGAAGACGCCGGCCTTGATGGTGCGCGTGAAGGCGATACGCAGCAAGAGTGGCGATCTGATTGTGCCCGCTCTTTACAGCGACAACTACATCGCACTCATGCCTGGGGAAAATCGGACCATTTCCATGTCGCTCAAAGATGCGGATACGCGCGGAGAGAAGCCATCGGTCCGCGTGGAGGGGTATAACCTCGTCGGCTCAGCGCCTCGATAGATCTCGCCCCTTCATACGCGACTATCGCGTTCGAGGCTTTCGCGGTCCCACTTCGCTCCAGTTGCTCCCGCTTCGTAAGTGCTTTGGCAGAAGGCCAGCAGGGCTTCCGTGGGAGATGCCTCGGCGCGGATATCGTCATACATGACGATGAATTCGCCGAGGCCCTCGTCATAACGCGCGCTCGCGGGCGACACCTGGGCGTCGCGGAATCCGAGAGGCGACGGCGCCATGTACGAATAGAACGCGGGTCCTGCAAAGCCTGCCCCTGGCCAGAAGCCAACGCTGCTGACCTCGTGCGAATATGCCTCGCGGGTGATTGCATCTGCCCCCTCGCGGGGCGGAGCTTTGCGGCCGGAGAATCGCGTGACTGCAAGATCGAAGCTTCCCCAGAAGAGATGCACGGGGCTTGACTTCCCAATGAATCGCGCTCTGAATTCCTCGAAGACCGCATGGGCGGAGAGGAGGATGCGCCACAGCTTAGCGACCGCGTCGGGATCGTAAGAGCAGTGCTGCCGATCCTGATCGAATCGGATTGGATCAGGAATCTCGACCGGCATTGGCCAGATTTTTACTTCGATATCGGCAGATCGGAGCATATCGAAACATTCCCGGTAGAAATCCGCCACGCTGCGCGACCTGAGCGGAAGCGTCTTCACGATAGCGTCACTGGTTTCAAGAACAAGCTGGTGGTGAATGAAGTCGAAGCGGAGTTCGAACGATCTCTCTCTATACGGAATGCACGAAGTTGTTAGCCCGCGCGCCGTCACATACAACGGCACATTCCACCAGTGGTTGACAAGTGGTGTCAGCCGCAAGCGGATCTTGCCGACGATCTGTGTCCACATGTGAAGGGTGGCATACGTGTCTCGCCAGGATTCGAGAGGGAGGGCTGGCCAGCAATTCGGTTGATCCGCAGCTTTGGACACTATCGTGACCTCTCAGGCATCGACTCGTGGGGAAAGCTGATGCCGATGAAACCGATTATCCACCTTCCGCCTCGGCTAGCGAACGCCTTCAGACCCCTGGCATCGAGGATTCTACTAAAGCCCATTCTTCATTCGGAATTCGCGAATGACGTCCGCAGGGTCGCGATGCTGGGCATCTACGGCTTCGTTCATGTCCCGCATGTCCTCGGCGGTAACTTTTCCGGCCAGCGCGTGAAGAGCCGTGGCGATCTGCGGCCAGTGCCGAATCGCATCCTCGCGGACAAGCGGTACAGCCTGGTAGGGCGGAAAGTAGTGGCGGTCGTCCTGCAGCGCAACCAGACCCATGGCCTCTATAGGGCCGTCCGTCGAATTTGCTGCAATCATGTCGACCTGGTGCGCGTTGAGCGCACGATAGAGCAGGCCGAGATCCATGGTGCGCGGAGGGCCTGCAAAATGCAGGTTGTAGGCGCTGCTGAGTCCCGGCAGGCCGTCGGGGCGCTGCTCGAATTCGTACCCCACGCCAAGGCGCCACTGCGGTGCATGCGGTGCGGCCTGGCTCAGCGTCGTCAATTGCAGGCGTCGCGCATCGTCTCCGCGAATCACCATGGCGAAGGTGTTTTCGAAGCCGAGCGGCTCGGCAACAGTGACGCCGTAACGCGATGCGTAAAGCGTTCGCACGGTAGCGAGCACAGCCTGTGGATTCCGATCGACCGGCTGCTTGAGAATTGCTGTGAGCGCCGTGCCCGTGTATTCCACATACGCATCAATGCGCCCGGTGACGAGGGCCTGGTTGCAGATGTAGCTGCCGGCAAGGTAGAACCGTCGCTCCACCTTGAGGCCGGATTGAGCTTCGATTTCCTGCGCAAGAAGCTCACCCAGAATGACCTGTTCGGTGAAGTTTTTCGCACCGATGATCGGACGGTTGGGGCGCGGGGGCGAGCAACTGGCCAGAGAGAAGCAAAGTAAAAGAATTGACGAAACGGAGATGAATCGGCTCATCGCCCGGAACCTTCAGCGTTGGGGATTCGAAACCGGCGTTCGAGCAATCCCAGCGCTGCATCCGCCGCAAGCGCAAGCAGCGCCGCCGGAATTGCCCCTGCCATAACCAGCCGATTGTCGATGGAGGCGACGCCCCGAAATATCAGTTCCCCCAGGCCGCCGGCACCAACCGCTGCCGCGATGGTTGCGATACCGATGCACGTCACAGTCGCCGTGCGAAGCCCTGCGAGAATAAACGAAGCCGCGAGAGGAAGCTCGATTTTGAAGAGACGTTGTGCGTCCGTCAGGCCGATGGCACGAGCCACTTCATTCAGCGTCGGATCAATGCCGCGAATTCCGGCATAGGTGTTGCGCAGAATCGGAAGAAGCGCGTAGGCAATCAGCGCAATGATGGCAATGCGCGCGGCGCGCTCGCCAAGCCATGGCAGCGGAAGAAGAAATCCAAACATTGCCAGAGATGGAATGGTCTGCAGCACATTGGCCACACCGATCACTGGCTTGGCCCAACGCGGCGAACGTGTGAGCCAGATTCCCGCGGGTACAGCGATGAGGGTCGCAAACAACATCGCCGCCCCGGTGAGCCACAGATGCTCGATCGTGAGCGTCGCAATTTCGCCGCCGTATTGCGAAAAAAATGAGCTCATCTGGTTCCGTCCGTTGCAACCGGATTCGTCACTGTCGCGGATTGGCCGCGTCGGAATGCGCGGGCGTAGGCGACGATCTCCGGCAGTTCCGAATGAAGGAATTCGTCGCGAGCAAGATCGGCGAGAACGCTGCCTTCGCCGAGCAGCACAATGCGATCTGCGAGATAGAGCGCTTCGTCGAGGTCGTGCGTTACCAACAGCACCGTAGTACGAAGCCGCTTGAGAAGATCGCGGAGCATATCCTGCATCTCCGCCCTGGTCAGTGGATCGAGAGCGCCAAAGGGCTCGTCCATCAGCAGGATCTTCGGCTCTGCGGCCAGCGCACGAGCCAGGCCGACGCGCTGCCGCTGCCCCCCGGAAAGCTGATGAGGATATCGATGCGAAAACGCCGCAGCATCAAGGCCAACAAGTTGCAGCAGCTCATTGCTGCGTTCGATTCGCCGCGGGTGCGGTTGTCCTTCCGCTTCAAGAACGATGCTAACGTTTCTCTCCACATTGAAGTGCGGGAACAGGCCGGTCTCCTGGATCACATAGCCCATTTTCCTGCGCAGATCCACAAGCGAAAGCTCTTTGATGCTTGCTCCCGCGACAAGCACGTCGCCGCCGGTTGGCTCAATCATGCGATTTGCTGTGCGCAGAAGCGTGGTCTTTCCCGAGCCGCTGCGTCCGAGGATTGCAGTGACAGTGCCCTCCTCGAGCGCGAGGGCCACGTCCTTCAGCAGCATGCGTCCCTTCGCAATCGCCACGGAGACATTTCGGAATTCCAGTGCAGCACTCATCGCAATGACTTGAGGTGCAGCTTACCACGGCGGTGGCAAGGAACCTCGTACTGATCGCCCGATCAAGATGCTGCGGGAACTGCTGGCATACTCTGAGCGGGTCTGGTTCAGCACGAGAATGCCGGGATCGGCATCTTTCAAGTCGTCGAGAAACCGTTCGTATGCTGCTTCCTCTCTGCGATCTGCATCCGGCGCCACATCAATGAATAAACAGCAATCACGCAATAACAGATGAGCGGCACTCCGTAGGCCAGCGAGATGCGGTGCGTTTCCTGCGAGATCCATCCCATCAGCGGGGTCAGCACGCCGCCGCCGACGATCGACATTACAATGAGGGAACCACCGATCTTGGTGTTCCTGCCGAGTCCCTCAATGCCCAGCGCAAATATGGTTGGATACATCACGGACATGAAAAAGCTTGTGAGAAAGATAGCCCAGAGACCAACCCAACCGGGAAAAACCACGCCGATGGCAACAAGCACGATGTTGATGAAACTGTAGAGCGCCATCAATCGGTCGGGACGCACAAAACGCATGATGGCCGATGATCCGAACCGACCGACTCCAAACGCCCCCAGAGTTCCCGTCAACAGGTACCCGGCGATCTTTTCATGCTGGTGCGTTGAATCCTGGATGTACTGGATGAAATAACTCCATGTGCCCACTTGCGCTCCTACATACATGAACTGGGCAACGATGGCGAACAGAAACGTAGGATATCCGAGGAGTTCCCGGAATTTTCCGTGGCTCTCTCCCGCTGCCTGGCCTTCGCCCGCAACGACAGGAAAGCGCGTGAAGGCGATGAGCACCGCCCAGAGAATCGTTACAACGCCGAGCACCATGTAGGGCGCCACCACGCGCATCGTCTCCGTTCGGAGATATGTCGTGTACGTGTGGGCGGCCTGCATGCCAGCTATTTGCGATCCGCTGAGTTCGATTCCGGAGAAAATGAACACGGTGCCCATCAGCGCACCGGCAATCGAACCAAGCGGATTGAAGGCCTGCGCAAAGTTGAGCCGTCGCGCAGCAGATCCGGGATCTCCGATCTGGGCGACAAAAGGATTGGATGCAGTCTCAAGAAACGACAGCCCACTCGCGATCACAAAAAGTGCCGCGAGAAAGTAGGGATAGCGCCCGATGATGGCCGCGGGCCAAAACAGAAAAGCTCCAGCGCTGAATAGCAGCAGTCCCGTGACAAAGCCGGATTTGTACCCGAAGCGCCGCATCAGCAGCGCCGCGGGAGTCGCCAGAAGAAAGTAACCCATGTAGAAAGCTGACTGCACCAGCCCCGCCTGGAAACGGGACAAGGCGAACGACTTCATGAACTGGCGGATCAGCACGTCGTTCAGGTTGTTGGGAACGCCCCACAGGAAAAACAGCGCCGTTACCAGCACGAAGGGGACCAGCACACCGTGCGGGATCAGTCGAGGCTGAACGGGCTCCGCCGGCGTGTCTTCCGTGGAACTGACAGACATGAACGCTCCCTCTTGCACTTGATTATCAGAGTTCGCCGCTGGACGACATTGCCTTCCTCGTCAGAAGCAGCGAACACGAAACATCAACTCTGCCATGCCGGCGGCACGTAGGGCAAGAGGGGGCAGCCTTTCTACTTTGTCGAGTGCATTGGGAAAGCGCGGTCAAACGCTGCCGCCGCCGAGGGAGGGGATGCGCCACAAGGGATAATGGGCGTGCAGTCGAACCAGGCCATCGATGCGAAGTCCTGGATTCCGATTTATCGAGGAGGAGATCACGGGACGACCAGCACTTTCCGCGTCGCTCGCTCTCTAGCTCATCTTCACATCACCGCCGAACAAGGAGAACAACCGGCTCACATCGCCCGCATTCTGGCGTAGCGACGAATATCGGGGGCAAGCGACACCGCGGCGCTCCCCAGCACAAGTACTCCAAATGCGATCAAAATCCATTTGAGGTTCTGCATTCCTTCTCCTTCTTCAGTTCTTGCGATTTCCTGCCGGCGCATTGCTGCGAAATCTTCTATGGCAAGCCGTGGCACATCCACTCCTGTGGCAGCCGCTTATCAACAAACGACCAACAGACAAAACACACCGCACCGTGCTGCTGTCGCAGTCTCCCGCAACTGCCAACTCGCCGCTTGGATGCCGAAGTTTCCGGGAGGGGATGCCCCGGTCTGCATCCGCCTGAAGCCAAACAACCTGGAATGGCTGCTTTGAGATTAAAGGCCCTGGTCAGTCCCGAGTGCGAACCTGACTTGCTCGAGCGGCCCACTTGCTCCACAACTCCGGGTCGGCCAGCATCCTGATGTACACGCCCCCCACCACGGAGCGCGCTTGAAAGCCAACATGCTTAGCGGTCACCGTGTCGTACCAGTCCGTCATCGGCACCCTGTCCGGGGTCTTGTCCAGAAACGCGGCGATCGGCGCGACGATCGCTCGAAAATCAGCCGCATCTGTTGCCAGCGTCGCCGACCAGACCGTCCAGTCGAGCTTGGTATACTTTGCCCGATTATCCAGCGGCAGGCCATAGGCGTTCAGGTGCGCTTTATAAAACGCCACTTCCTTTTCCGCAACCTGCTGCGGAAACATGTGAAGCCCCAGAATGCCATCCCAGACGAGGTTATACTTCTGGCTCCACGTCCCGGGTTTATCAAACGCAAGCCGGTAATGATCTCCATCTGCGGCTATCTTCACCCAATTAGCGGCCATGGTCTTTGCCGCGCTCCCGTACTTCGCAGCTGCCGCATGATCCCCCACTTTGTCAGCCAACTGCGCATAAGCCGCCAGCGCCTCAATCGCCTTGATCGATAGATTGGTGTTGTGCGCCAGATGTCCGGCAAAGTCATCGGTGCACAATTGATTCTCCGGGTCGAATCCCTTCTCCAGCAGAAACGCCGCCCACTTCGTCAGCACAGGCCAATGGCGCTGTGCATACGCCGCATTGCCTTCTGCATGTGCCAGCGCTGCAAACATCAGAATCATGTTGCCCGATTCCTCCACGGGCATCTGGTCCTCTTCGCTCACTTCCCCGCCACCGTAGAGTTGTCCGTTTGCCAGCGGATAAACTCCCAGATCGTGCGGAGCAAAAGGAAACTTCCAATGGCTGCTCTCCGCATAACGCACTACGGGCTCAAGCTGCGCCTCGACCAGCTTGGGATTCAAGAGCAGAAACATGGGCGACGACGGGTAAAGAACATCGACCGTCGAAATCGACCCGTTACTGAAATTCTCCTTGGGCATGAAGAATGCAACGCCGGCATCGTCCTCGACAAGCTTGTGCGCCCCGATCGCCTGTCGAAATGCGAGCGTGGCAATCGCCGCATACTCCGGACCGCCCGCTCGCAGCAGATCCCGTGTCAAATCCGCATCGTATTGCTCCGCGCGGCGCTGCATTAACGGGTAATCGCGCTCGGCTCCCTCCATCAGCGCGCTGAAACTCGAGAACTCCTTGCGCCAATACGGCAAAAGCCTCTGCCGCATGTACTCCACCGAATAGACATCGTCGTAAGCCAGCAGGATGTGACGCGTCACGTCGGTCGCTCCCACAGCGCCGAGTGGCAACACAGCATTCAACGCCGGCGGCGAAGGATAGCGACTTTGCGGCATTCTGGGCTGATCCAGATCGTCTTCTGCAGGAATCTTCCCGGTCTTGGCGAAGTCATCTCGATACGTCTGGTTTCCAGCCGCGCATACCGCATCCTCTGTGCCAGGAATCCCCAGGTAAAAATAGCCCCAGTTGATCCGAACGTTGTCGCCCCAATCTTCAAGCACCGGCTGCCTTGCACTCCCGACGCGCAGCAGATGCATTCCCTGGATCTCGGCGCGCGACCACGTCACTGTTTCATCCGAGTGATTGACTGCCATGTTGCCGTCCGCGTCGAAATAGAGCACGACATTGTGTGTCGCTCCATCGCGCGACTTCACATCCCATGTGAGATACGTGACAGGCCGCGCCATGACGGCAAGGTCGTCGGGAAAGGCCGGTGACAGAAACGTCAGTTTCAACTCGATCTCCGGCGACTCTAAGGTGACCATCGTGCGCGTCGGCGTAATATCGCGATGCGTCTCTGTCAGTGCTGGAATGTCCCCGTCCGCGTCGCCCAGGTAGCGATATGTTCTTGCATCGATCCTGATCAACCCATTCAATGACTGCCGCACGCCGGTCCAGTGTCGAGTCGAACTATCCGTGAGCCGGTCTCCCATCGACCAGATGCTGAAATATGGATCGTGAACAATGAGGGGAGTTGCCGGAGCACGCAGGGTCTGACCAGCGTCCTCCGCATTCAAGAACTGACCAGCCATCCCGCCAACGAGCAGCACGCCTGAGACTGCAATCGAAAATAGACCCTTCATACGCAATTTCCCCTCGGCTTGATCCAACCGACCTTCAAGCTTCCGTCCTTCGTTGAACTTCCACTTATGCAACTCTCCAACATAATTCACTGGGGCTGGAGCACGTGCGATCAACTGCCATTCAAGGAGCGCGAAGATATCTTGGGAATATGCGCCTTCTGCCATAGCAGAACACGAAATCACATTTCGTACCAATCCAAATCCTCTATTGTGCGAGGGAGTCCAGGATGACTCAGTAAGCGGTGGTGATGGCGGCTACCTCGTAGTCTCCAACGGAAGGAACGGTGAAGTGCAGGATCTGGTCTTCAAAATGAAACGGCATGGGGTGTTCGGCCTTGAGGAGTTCGACCGATTTGACGCCGACGCCTGCGGGAAGCTTGATTGCGATGCGCTGTTCGCCGATGGGGTCGGCCGACTGCAGCCAGCCGTGAAAGGCGTTGGCGTTGGAGTAGTTGAGAAGGTGAATGGCGTAGCCGGGGCGCGTCTCCCAGCAGAACATTTCGAGAAAGCCGGGGCCGTCGACGGTGACGGGGGATTCATCGTGCGTAAGCCACCGGATGGTGTTGTGGAGAAGGCGCAGGAGATCTCCATGGCCGGTGAGCCAGAAGGTGCGCTCGACGTCGCCGGCGAGCCAGGCGGTGCGGCTGTTGCCGGACTCGCGCAGCACGACGGCTGGCTCCTGTGTGTGAGAGACGGGCGGATAGGCCAGTTCAGGTGGATAGCGCACGAAGCCCGGAACGACGGTCAACAAGGGATTCTGAATGGGTTTGAGGGGGATGCGGTTTTGGGCGCCGGGGAGCCAGTTTGTGCCGGTGAAGCCGTTGAGGACGGGATGCTGCATGGCTAGTTCGGCGGCCGGATCGGCGATGCGCGCGTAGTAGGGATTGCCGTTAGTGCCGACGGCGTCGCCGGCCTTGCTGGCGCCGAATAGATCGACCAGAGCGAAGTCTGCGCGAGGGTCGAAGTTTTCGTCGTAGAGGCTGGTTTCAAAGGTGGCCAGGAGCGAGCCTCCGGCGCGCGCGTATTCGCGGAGCTGGTCGCATTGACGATCGCTGAGCATCGCCACGTTGGGCAGCAGCAAGGCGCGATATTTGGCGAGACGCTCGGGTTCGAGGCGATCCTCGTGAACAAAGTCGAATGCAAAGCGGCCGCGCAGCAGGACTTCATAGATGCCCTGCGTGGTCTCTTGCATGTAGCCCCGCGAATGCGAAGTTTTTGGGCCGGGGTAGAGAAGCTGCGTGCTCTGGCCGATGACGACGCCGATGTTGGCGATGGAACGCACTGAGGCGAGATGCGCGTCGTGGCGCGCGGTCCACTCGAAGTATTCGGCACCAACCTTTTGCCAGCGAAGGTCTTCGCCGCGGCCCGTCTCCGCTCCAACGAAATGAAAATACGGCACCATTCCGCTGGCTGAAGTTTGGCTGAGCCACATGCGCGATTCCTCGGGATTTTTCGACAGGTTCCGCCAGCCGGGATTGCCGGTGGAATAGGCGGCGGTGACGTTGGCGGCGAACTTGCCGTCGAGCACGGCATTGCAAACGCGGCCCTGCAGGCTGCAACCCCAGATGGCGGGCTCTTCCCAGCTGCGGCCCTGGTTGTCGGCTTGAAACCACACTGCGGTTTTGCCGAGGCGATCGAGGTTGGGGCCGCCCCGCACGTTGCCGCCGGAGTTGGCGAAGAAGAAGCTGTCGGTCTTCTTCTCTTTGGCGAGCGCGTCGTAACGGGTCCAAAGCGAGAGAACACGATCGGTGAAGGCGCGCCAGTAGGCTGGCGTTGAAGGCGGCGGAAGATTGGCGCATATCGCGCAGTGGCATTCCGGCAAGCTGCCGAGAGGTGGCCACCCATTCGCATAGAAGCAGTCCACGTCGTATTGCGAGTTGACTTCCCGGATGATGGCGGGGATGTAGTCATCCATATAGGAGGAGAACATGCAGGTTTTGAAGAGGCGGGGTTCCTCACCGCTGAACTGGACGGAGCCATCCTTGCGACGCATGGCCCACTCGGGATGCGTGGCGAGGGCGTCGTCCCAGTTGAGGTCGGGGCTCATACGGGCGACAACACGCATACCACGCTTTTTCGCGGCGGCGACGCATTCGCCGAAGAAATCGCGGTTGTTGAGGAACTTCCCGTGCCGATGAAACGGAACCTTGGATGGGTAGAAGGCCAGGATGCCGGTGACGCTGACGAAGACGATGTCGGCTTTGACCGAATGCCAGTAGCCGGCCCATGCGTCGATGTCCATGACCGCCGGATCGTGCTCGGTCATGTTGGTTTGGCCAACGCGACGAATGTGCTTCTGCCAAGGTTGCGGGGAAGCGGCAGGGATTGGCAGCCGGGATGGCAGAGCTACGAGATTGGTGGGCGATCGATCGGCGGTTGCGAGTGCGCGATCGGCGGCGGATGCGGGATCGGGGAAGGCGGTGCTTGACGGCAAGGGAAGGATCGCAGCTCCGGATACAACGCCGGTGCGCAGAAAGTCGCGTCGAGTGATCATTGGCCCATGTCTCCACTGAGTGAGCAGTGTATAGGGCGGGAGGGAGGGCGATCCAGATCCGCGTTGGCGATGGCGGCGATTTGCGAAGGGTACGCAAGCCGTAGACTTGGCACCTGCTGCTCTATTCGCCGGGACACTTCCCGCAATTAATGCGGAAGAGAGACTGCATATAGATACCATGCTGCGTGCGGAAGCCACTCCTCGGTCCATCGCCAGTCTTCATCCTGGCCTGTGACCGCAAATCCCTGATTGAAGGCGATGCCATCTTCGCTCTGCAAGCCCGCCGTAATGCCGTTGACGATTGCCCCGGGTGCGTTTGTGTACTTATAAGAGCGGAAGAACATGTAGCCTGCATTGCCGTGACCGCTCCCGATAAGCATGCTGGTATCAAACGGATTGCGCCCCAGAATCCAATGCAACTGGTTCCAAGCATAAGCTCTCAACTGTGATTGGAATTCCGGGCTATCGGCGAAGAGCGGCAGGGCCATCCTGGCTGCAGCAGCCAGCGAAGCAAGCCGCGCGTTCTCACCCTGCCACCAGGGCGCAGCTTCTGTATCGTGCGGAAAGAAAAAAGCAGTGCGCGCTTTTCCACCCCCCATCCTGACGAGTTGGCGCGCATATCCGAAGGGGTTGTTAACTTCGTTGGTCACGCTCAATTCAAAACGCAGAGAACCTTCGACTGTCTTGCGCACCTTGCTCCGTTGGTCCGCAGTAGCAATCCTGGAATATTCCAACAAACTAATAACAGGAAGGCCTGCATCCGATGGATGGAAGAACGGGCGGGTTCCGCCGTCAGCTCTCCAGTAGTTCTTCCACGATCCCGATTGCGTCAGGCGCTCCATCAACTGATTGGCGCGGCGGTCGGCAGCGGCACGATACGTGTCCTTGTGCGTTGCACTATAGAGTTCCGTCGCCGCCATCAAGGCGCAATAGTCGTCGAGGATGTTTTCAATTCCATCATTCAGAAGTTCGACGTTGTGTTTATCCAAAAATTGAAAAGCCTCTTCGGCTACTTTCAAATACTCGCTTCGAGGATGATCGCCATCCATGGGCATCATGCTCGCCAGTGCCAGCGCGGCAATCGATATTCCTCCGCCAGCTCGAAAGCTCGCTTCGTAGGCGTGCGGCCCTACGGCAGTCTCGATGCGCTCAGTGGATTCCGCGGCGTTGGTCTTGATCCGGGTCCGCCAGTTCGGGTTGCCGATCGCTCGATCTTTGGCAAGTTTTTCTTTGCCAGGCGCACGATCAGCGCCTGGCCGGGTCTGAACAAGAACCTGGCGACCCTCAAAGTGGACAACTCGGCCAGCAAAGCGAGTTACACAGGTTTGGCCATCACCAGCAATGCTTCGGGGAATTTCCTCTACGCGACGGACAACGCCAACAATCACGTAGACATGTTCGACGCCAACTTCAACTGGGTGAAGTCGTTTGGAGATCCTGCGATTCCATCGGACTTCTCGGTATTTGGCGTCCAGGACATCAATGCCATGGTTTATGTCACGTATGCCATGACGAACGGGGACGCTGGCGGTTACGTCGACATCTTCAAGGAGGATGGCACTTTCGTGAAGACACTGATCCAGGGAGAGCACCTCAATCAACCCTGGGGCATCACCCTCGCACCCAGCAATTTTGGGCCGCTGAGCAATACACTGCTGGTTTCAAACAACGCCACCCCCGACGGCACCATCAACGGATTCAATCCTACGACCGGTAAGTTTGTGGGGACCATCAGAGACGACTTCGGAAGGAAGATTACGCTCAGTAACTTGTGGGGAATAGCCTTCGGTGGTGGAACCACAAACAATGGGGCAACTAACCAACTGTTCGTAACTGCAGGCCCGGGCAAGGGAGCACAAGCCCAATTGGCCGGTACCTTTGCATCAATCGTCTTCAATCCAAACGCTCATCCTGATCATGATCAGGATAATGACGGCCACTCGAAATAGGCGTTTTCATCCCACGGCCTCCGCGGTCTTATCTTCAGACAAGACGAGGTCAGGTAGCACCCTGGTGCCCACCCTAAAGCGCGGCGCAAAGCGACCAGCTTCAGGGTGGGAGGGCCAGCTCGGCTTTGCCCAGCCATAGTTCGCCACTCACTCTCTGACTCGCCGCCCTAAAATCGCTTCAGTGATCGGCAGCGCGATTTCCCAGGTCCACCTTCGTCAGCGCCTTGTCCTGTCCATCATCACTCGACTCGTCTGGGCATTGCTCTTCATCGTCGGCCGCGCCAGTTTCCTGTTTCAGTTTCGTCCAGTTCTCAGGATTACTCCTCATAAACGTCACTCCCGAAATAGTCGTGCAGCGCCTGCGTAGCGAGTTCTACATCAAAGTGGGCGGTCAGAGTACATGCCAGGACGGGCATCACGTCGGCAATCTGGCGAACGCCATGATCGTTGGCGCGCAAAGCTCCGCCGGGTTTCTGTGGATTCCCAACACTCATGCCGATATGCCTCCGCACACTTACTCGGCAGACGATTCAAAGCCGATCGTTTAGGGCCCCAAAAAAAACAAACGATGATTTCCGGAGCGAACTGAACAGCCTTGGACGTTTAGCCAGCTAGGTTCGGCTGAAATGCGCGGGGACAGTTGTTCGCTGGCACGGCGAAATCACGCACGCAAATCATGATACCAAGGTATCAATCGATACCATCGTCTCCTTGTTCCGCAAGATGGCTTCTGGTGTTATGGCACTCGTGGTGTTGGATTTGAGTTGATGCCGTCACGCTGGTGAAGATTCAGCAAGGCTTCGTCGGCTACACGACCGCTCCAGACGATCTTGCATTGGAGATGTTATGTGTGACCGCCGACATCGAGAGTCACGTTCCCCGTTGCCTGGCTGCACCCCTTCTGCACGGCGCCAAACCGATGTTGTAGAGCCGGGGACGCAATACGAGGAGCCAGGCCAGGAACGAGAAGAGGATTGGCGTCGGAGTTTACGCAGCTTACAGGAATGTATCTGCGAACTTCTGATCCGGAATCAGGAACTCAGAATGTCGTTGCTGGACTCCGCAACAGACTACCCATCCCGGGAGGCTGACCAATGAATGCCGCTAATTCATGTCGATCACAAGCGAAGGCGCTTTCTTGGGTCCGCCGCTATGACCGTCGCCTCTGCCCACCTGTGCTTGTTCAGCTCTGCAAACGCAGAAACCACACAACCGGAAACCACCAAAGGAGCAGCCGATGACCACAGCAGTTGCTACCCATGAAGAAACCACGCAGTTAGCCGACACCGCGGCAATTCGCCCGTTTAAGGCGCAGGTCCCGGAGACGGAACTCACCGAGTTGCGCAGGCGCATTAACAACACCAAGTGGCCGGACCGAGAAACGGTCACAGATACAAGCCAAGGCGTACAACTTGCGACGACTCAAGCACTCGCGCGCTATTGGGGCTCCGAATACGATTGGCGCAAGTGCGAGGCAAAATTGAACGCTCTGCCGCAGTTCATCACCGAGATAGACGGGCTGGACATTCATTTTATCCACGTTCGTTCGAAGCATGAAAACGCGTTGCCGCTCATCGTCACGCATGGCTGGCCCGGTTCGATCGTCGAGCAGATGAAGATCATCGAACCGCTCACCAATCCCACGGCCCATGGCGGAAGCGCATCAGACGCCTTCGATGTGGTGATCCCATCAATGCCTGGCTACGGATATTCCGGAAAACCGACCACCGCCGGGTGGGATGTTGACCACATCGCGCGTGCTTGGGTTGTGCTGATGAAGCGCCTCGGATACTCGAAGTTTGTGGCGCAAGGCGGCGATTGGGGAGCGCTCGTCACGGAGCACATGGGCGTACTGGCGCCTCCGGAGTTGCTCGGCATTCATACCAATATGCCTGGAATCTTTCCGAACGACATTGACAAAGCGGCTTTTTCCGGGGCTCCGGCGCCATCCGGTCTCTCAGCAGATGAGATGATCGCCTACGAGCGTCTGCAGTTCGTATATCAAAAGGGAATTGCTTACGGGTTCCAGATGGGACTTCGACCCCAGACGCTGTACGGAATCGCGGATTCCCCAGTCGGTCTGGCGGGCTACTTCCTCGATCATGACGCGCGCAGTTACGAGATGATCTCTCGCGTTTTTGCGGGTGGATCCGAAGGCCTCACTCGCGACGACGTCCTCGACAATATCACGATCACCTGGCTGACGAACACGGGCATATCCGGCGCCCGTCTCTATTGGGAGAACTGGGGTAAACTCGGATATTTCAATGCCAAGGGCGTCAACATCCCAGTGGCCGTAAGTGTATTCCCCGACGAACTCTATCCGGCCCCGAAGAGTTGGGCAGAGCGGGCGTATCCCAAACTCATCCACTACAACCGGCTGCCAAAGGGCGGGCACTTTGCGGCCTTTGAACAGCCGAAACTCTTTTCAGAAGAGGTTCGCGCGGGCTTCAGATCACTGCGGTAGGCATGGAAAGCACAGCAGCCTGACCTGATCACGGCGAATCTTTGACGATTATACGCAGAGCAGGAGAGCTTCGATGACCGAGGCTCTTCTGCCTCGATTCAGCCTTTGCACTGATTTAGTCGCGAGTGTCAAATCACAGACTGACAACTCGGAGGGAAAAAATGGAAACCGATACACTCGTCGAATCGAGCTTTCCGCCATCATCAATGCACCCATCGAAACGATCGATGTCCCCGCGTGGTGCTTCGGCTTATCCGAAGCTGAATACCAATCCTGCTCCCCGGCCCACTGTTCTGCCGGCGTGACTACGGCTCCGGATGGCAGACGCATGTCCATCAACGTCGAAGTTCTGGGTGGAAGCCCGATGGTCCAACACTACGTGGAGGAGATTAGTGAACGCGATCATCTGCGACTTGTATCGAATTCAGATGTGTTTACGCCTACTGGGCGGATTAAGGTGGGCGTGATCTGGGATCTGAGCGTCAAAAAAATCGACGATCGATCTTGTGAATTCACAAATACAGTTCATAGCAATTCCACCCCGGAGCTAGCGGAGTTCCTCGCGAAGCAGGGCATTCCATGGGAGGTCTTCAAATCCGCACGCAAGCCAGTTTCGGAAGCTCATAACAAGCAGGAGACGCCTTTCTTCGCCAAAAGCATTGAGCGTCACGCCCTGAGAACAAGTAGTTCGGCTGGCGTCGCGGCTGCGGCGAAAGTGGCATAGGAGGACGAAAATGTTGAACCAAATCTATCTCGAGAGCGGAACTCTGCAAGCGACATTTGAAACAATCTCAGCACAAAAAGATGGAGGTGTTCTATTCGCGGAAATCGCAGCGCCACCAATGAATCTTCTAGGGCCGGAGTTGGTCCGTGACCTGGTCTCTCTCATTCAACAAACCGAGGCCGACGGCTCCACGCATGTGCTTGTGTTCAAGAGTGCGGACCCGGAATACTTCATCTCCCATGTCGATGTCACGCGGATCTCTGAATATGGCGAGTTGGCCGCGAAGCTAAGCGGCGAGCCTTCGCTCGCCATGGTGTTTCGTCATCTGAGCGCAAGCCGCCTGATAACGATAGCTCAGATCGAAGGTCGCGTACGTGGTGTGGGCAGCGAGTTTGTATTGGCGTGTGACATGCGCTTCGCCGCACAGGAGTCAGCGATTTTCAGTCAACCGGAGGCAGGGTTCGGGCTGATCCCGGGCACAGGCGCCGCCCAGCACCTAACGCGTCTAATGGGCCGCGGTCGCGCGCTGGAGGTGCTGTTGGGCGCGGAGGACTTCGACGCGCAAATGGCGGAGCACTACGGCTGGATCAATCGTGCTTTACCAGCCGCCGCACTCGGCGATTTCGTCAAATCTCTAGCTCACCGGATAGCCAGCTTTCCAGCCTTTGGCATTGCCATGATCAAGGAGCGAGTCAATGCGGTAGCGCTCGCGCCGGCGGAAGACTTCCGCCGTGATTCGAGCCTGTTCCTCGACTGTGTGCGCAAGCCAGAAGCGCAGAACCGGATTAAAGCCGCGATGAGACGCGGCTTCCAGACCCGGGAAGCGGAAATGGCGTTGCCGCGCATGTTGGATGACTTGTCCGGCAATGCTAACGGCGACACAGAACTTGGGTGAACGCAGGAGGAAGAGCATGTCAAATCTGAAGCTCGACAGAGATAGCACTGCGCTTCTCGTCATCGATCCATACAACGATTTCATCTCCGAGGGCGGTAAAATCTGGGATCGCATCAAGACCGTCGCGGTAGCAAATAATTGTGTTACCAACATGCTGCAGGTTCTAAAGGCTGCGCGTCAGGCAAACCTTCGTGTCTTCTATGCAATGCATCACAGGTATCGCCCAGGCGACTACGAGACGTGGCAATACATTGCGCCTATCCAAAAGGCAGCTTGGTCGCGACGATCCTTCGAATACGGTACATGGGGAGGCGAAATCCGATCTGAGTTCACTCCGCAACCGGGTGAGATTGTGGCTCAAGAGCATTGGTGTTCAAGCGGGTTTGCCAACACAGACCTCGACTTGTTGCTCAAAAGGCACGGCATCCATAAGTTGATCACCATCGGACTCATCGCACACACGTGCTTGGAATCAACTGTTCGCTTCGCCGCCGAACTCGGCTACGAAGTCACGGTGGTTAGAGATGCCACGGCGGATTACTCGGATAGGGAGATGCATGCTGCACTCGACATCAACCTGCCGAGTTATGCCAATGCCATCATCACAACACAGGA
Source organism: uncultured Acidobacteriaceae bacterium (assembly GCA_963770365.1). Lineage (GTDB taxonomy): Bacteria > Acidobacteriota > Terriglobia > Terriglobales > Acidobacteriaceae > Telmatobacter. The sequence goes on from CAVYPN010000007.1 coordinate 63,412, forward strand.
AATAGTTGAATCCACGCATTCGCTCACGCCATTGGAAATCGGGTTACAGCACTGATCCCACTGCTTATCGAGCCTTGATAACGTCTGGCCGGTTCCTTTGGCTGGCCGCTGACCGCGTCGCGGAGATTGCCGCAGTGAGGGCTTCCGCTCAATCGCTGTAGCGCGAAATCGCCCGGTCATTCGTCGAAGAACCAATTGGTCCCGATATATGGGCCTGGGTTCACAATCCAATCCACCTTGCCGTAAAACCGGCTAATCGGATAGGTGACACGGCGACCTGCCTGCGTGTTGCCGGAGAAATGATCCGCGATAATGTCCTTTGTCGCAGGTCAGGCCTTATCGTTGAGGCAGTTCAGGCTAAGACATTCATGAGGCCCGAGATGCGCACCAAACTGTCGATAGATCCCGGTAAAAGCCCATGGCGGCGCCGATCCTCAATAATTTCGAATCTTGCGGATTCCAGCGCCACGCCGACTTCCCGGTATCGACCGTAGGAATGGGTCGATCGGCGATTTGACATCAATTCTGAGTAAGCACTGGGGCGAAGGGCAGGTGTCGCGACTCGCTGAGGAAAATCCTATGATTTTCTTGATCGCCAACCTCAATTACCGTCCGAGTCTTGCGGTCTTCGGTTCAGGATTTCGCGCCTTGCTGAAGGAGCTTCTTTGTGCCCGGGGTCCAAATGACGCCAGCTCATCCGCGCGAAACAAAAACTTCTTGAGCAACGGAGAGGTATTCGACTTGTTATATCCCATCACAAGATCGATGGTTGGGATCTCGCCGTGCAAAGGCCGGGCAACTACCGAAGGGAGCAGTGAGTTTTGCACATAGATTGGCACCAAAGTGAAACCGCCCGTAGACGCCACCAGCGACATTCCTGCCGATAGAGTTTCAGCATCGTAGGTCTGCTTTAGTTTGATACCAATGTTCGCCGCATACTCCTCAATGATCTTTCTAAGCACGGGTGCGGCACCTGCTGTGCTGATAAATTCCTCGCGACAGATGTCCTCCGGCCGTACTGACTTATGTCGAGCCAGGCGATGGCGAGAAGGCAGGATCGCGATCAGAGGCTCCTTGACGAGAAATCTGAAATCCAGACCAGCAGTTCGCGTCTCGCGCCTCATCAGAGCCACATCAATTTCGCCCTGCATCAATGCATTGGCAAGTTCCGGTGAGGATTTCGTCATGATCGTAACGTCGACATCAGACGCCTCCTCGCGTACGATTCGCAGTGCCTCTGACAACCAGATAACTTCCTGTCCAGGCAGGAAGCCTAGTCCAAAACCCGGTTTGTGGGGTCGCTCCGTGTTTCGTGCAGCTTCGCACGCTACCTCTATCTGCATCATTGCCAGCCGTGCATGATCGAGGAATACTCGTCCAGTTGCGGTGAGCTCAATGCCCCGCGCTTTTCGCTCCAGCAGCTTTACGCCTAGTTCTATTTCGAGATCGCGGATCTGGCGGCTCAGTGACGGCTGTGAAGTATGTAGGCGTCGCTCTGCTGCGTGCAGAAGACTGCCTTCCTCGGCGACCGCTATGAAATACCGGAGATGACGAAGTTCCATCTCATCCTCCTCCTATGCTCTGTAAGCATAGGTACAGCATTCAAAGTATTTGTGCAAGCGCATGATGCAGAGGAAGCTATAAGCCAACGGATGGCGCTCGTGCTGTCCGAAATCCAAATCACAGGAGTATCAGTATGTCATCACAACGCAAACCAACCATCGTATTCTGCCACGGCATTTGGGCCGATGGCTCATGCTTCAGCAAGGTCATCCCTGCGTTGCAGGCGGACGGACACGAGGTGATCGCGGTTCAATATGGTCTGGACTCGTTCGAAGAGGACGTGGCTGCGGTGAAGCGCACGCTTAACCGGGTCGGCAGCCCCGTCCTCCTCGTCGGCCATTCTTACGGAGGCGCTACCATTACGGCCTCGGGAGTCGATGAGCGTGTAGCCGGCCTAGTCTACATCGGAGCGGTTGCCCCGGATGTCGGCGAGACTGTACAGGAGCAGCTCGACAAGTATCCTTCGGATATCTTCTCGCGCGTGGAGGTCGGCCGACGGGCGCGCCTGGATGCTCCCTACCGGTACAGAGTTCTTCTGCGGAGACCTTTCCGAAGAGGAGCAGAAGCTCGTCTGGGCTACCCACTATGCTCCGGTTTACGATCTGTTCCATCAACAGAAGATCAAAAGTTCCCCGTGGAAGTCGAAGCCGAGTTGGTTCATTTTGACTACGCAGGATCACACCGTGCATTCCGATCTCCAACGGTGGGTCGCCAAGCGAATGGGAGCGACTGTGACCGAGGTAGAAAGCAGCCACGTTCCAATGCTCTCCAAACCGGACGTAGTCATCGAAGTGATCCGCAAAGCTGCCAAAGCCATCCATGAAAACACGTCAGCCAAGTGAGTTTGCGAGACATCTCATCTTTGACAGACCGTCGTCAGGCGGTCTGTCACCTTTTATAAACAGCTCGGTGACTTCAAGTACGAAATTGACATCTGCCGGTTAGTCGAAAATAGTACCGAAAAACGCCCCAGTGTGCGACTTTCCTGCCTGGGCTCGGTCACGACATCCCAGTACACTGGCCGACTTCCCGATACAAATCTGGCCTATGAGTGACTCGGCGATTCTCCGCCCGCGAGAGAGTCGCAGCAGGCAAGAGGCAATGATCACCGGTCCCCGAAGCCGGTTACGCGGCCGAGTGGATTGAATTTATAAACGCAGCCCGACTCATGTTCCGTTTCTAACGGAAGATTAATGACACTATTGAAGAGAAGGAGAGCTGCACCCCATGGATCATGTGAGCCACATTCTGATGCTGCTGATCGGCTTACTGTTTTCCGTGGCAGTAGTGGCCGGTCTGGCACGCCGGGTTGCAATCTCATACCCTGTCGTTCTCGTGATTTTCGGGTTGCCGTGTTCGCTGTTACCCCACGTCCCACGCATCCCACTTCCACCCTCGCTTGTGTTTCTGGTGATTCTGCCACCCCTTCTTTATCTGGCGGCGTGGCAGACGTCGTGGCGAGAATTCAAATACAACCTGGTGTCGATCTTGGGCCTGGCTGTACTGCTGGTTTTCTTCACCGCGTTTGGCGTGGCATTTGCAGCGCATTGGTGGCTGCCGGGATTCAACTGGCAACTCGGATTCCTTCTGGGAGCTGTAGTTTCGCCCACAGATGCCGTCGCCGCGACCTCGATCGCACGCAAGGTCGGAATGCCACAGCGCGTCGTCGATCTGCTCGAGGGTGAGAGTCTGCTGAACGATGCGACTGGGCTGCTGGCTCTCGAGTTCGGGGTAGAGATGGTGATGCAGGGAACAACCCCAACCCTCAGCCGGGGGATACTCGAATTCGCCTGGCTGACGCTCGGGGGCCTGCTTGTGGGTCTGGCGATTGGATGGGTTGTCACCTGGCTGGAACGATGGGTGGACGACGGACCAGTCGAGATCGCTTTCTCGCTGATCGTTCCCTATGCCGCGTACCTGGCGGGCGAAGCGGTTCACGGTTCCGGTGTGATCGCCGTCGTGGCCTGCGGTCTTCTCGTAAGCCGGCGAAGTTCAGCTTTCTTTTCCCCGGGAGTGCGGTTGCAGGCATGGGCTGTCTGGGACGCACTTGAGTTTCTGCTCAACGGGCTGGTATTTGTGCTCATCGGTCTGCAACTCCCATATGTACTCGACGGGATTCGCGGACAGAGCAAGCTGGGCCTTCTCGGATATGGTCTTGCCTTCTCAGCCGTCCTGGTCCTGCTTCGTATGGCCTGGATGTATCCTGCGACGAACGCAGCGTGGTTAGTTAGAACGCGCGTTGTAAAGCAGGTCTACGAAAAGCCTAAACCCAACCAGATTTTCGTCGTGGGATGGACTGGAATGCGCGGCGTTGTCGCGCTGGCTGCTGCGAACTCCCTCCCTCTTACGCTCAACGATGGAAGCCCGTTTCCTCAACGAAGTTTCATCATCTTTCTGACCTTTTCTCTCATCCTGGTCACTCTCGTTCTGCAAGGACTTTCCTTGCCATGGCTCGTGCGCGTTCTCCGCTTGTCTGGGCAAAACACACAGTACTGTGAAGAAGGAGAAGCGAGACACCTCCTGTTGCAGGCGGCAATCGACTTCCTTGGCGAACGCAGCCTGTCGGCGAAAGGGGAACAGGAGGTGCATCTTTATGAGGACATGCTGCACAACTATCGGCACAAGCTCGAAGAGGTCGAAGAATGTGGGCCTGAGCGAAGCGATCCTGAGAATGACTTGCATGGCCTCACAATGAACCATGTGCTGCTGGAAACAATCCGGCGGGAGCGCGAGGAACTTAACCTTTTGCGCGCGAATGGCAGAATCGGGGACAGTGTGCACCGTAATCTGGAGCGAGAACTCGATCTAAATGAAAGCCGCCTGAATTGAGCACCACCTGTTATAGGTGAAGAACGCCGCTTGCCAGAGATCTGATTGGTCGTTCGCAAGGGTCTCTTTGAATCGGCGGTATTTCGGAATACGATTTCACGCCTTCCGAAGAAGCGGGTTCCTTCAAACCGGGGGCGCGCGAGCCGCACAGGCGTTCCGGATGTCCTGCCTTTTGGTGGATGGTTTCAGCGGGAAGCTCGGCGGAGGGGCTCCGCCGAGCAGGTTCCGCTGATATTGCAACTACGAGCGGATGGAGAAGACGATCTTGCCAATCTCTTCAGTCTCATGCTCGTTCCACAGGGTTTCAGGAGACCAGAGCGTCTTCACGGCAGCAATCTGCGGATTGATCTTGCCCTTCGTGACCAGAGCCGCGAAGGCGTCTAGCCCTTCTGTTGTGACATTCGTCTCGACGAACTTGGCTTCGATGCCGAGGCGTTCTGCTTCTTCTGCGATCGGCGGCCGGTTCGCGGTCACAGCAACACCGCCTTTCTTCACGAGTGTGTAGGACGGCACAACCGTGTCTCCTCCGACGAGGTTGAGCACTGCGTCAACCTTCGGGATGTCTTCCAAGCGCTGCTTTGACGTGTCGATGACACGCTCGGCGCCCAGATCCTGAAGGGCGGATACTTTGTTTCCCCGAGCAGTCGCGATGACTTTGACACCGCAGTTCTTCGCCAGCTGAATCGCCATCGTGCCGACGCCGCCGGAAGCGCCGAGAATGAGTAGCGTCTGTCCGGCCTTAACCTTCGAGAGACCCAGCATCTGCGTAGCCGTTTGGCCGACGAGCGCGATCGCTGCTCCCACTTCAGCAGAGATAGAAGTAGGTCTGTGAGCGAGGCTCGCAGCGTTCACAAGAACGAACTCCGCATAGGCACCGGCTTCTCTCGTATAGCCGAACACTTCATCGCCCACTTTGAAGTCCGTGACGCCTTCACCAACGGCAGCTACGCGGCCCGCAACATCCCCACCAGGTGTCCAAGGAAACTGAAGCTGAAAGACTTGGCGCAGGAAACCCTGGCCACGTCCAGGATCGACCCCGTTCATGCTTGTGTAGTAGTTCTCAACCAGTACCTGTCCGGGCGCCGGAGTCGGAACTGGAACTTCGTCGATATGGAGAGGTGCTCCATAATCACTGATGCGTAGTGCTTTCATTGTCTTTCTCCCTCGGAACCTTGAATGTGATGGGTTAGCGCTGTTCGCTTTTCGACCATTCGGCAGTGGCTTCCCGCACAAACGTTTCGTACGTTCGAGGGGCGTGGCCCAGCAGCTTTGTCACGCGGCTTACGTCCGCCTCGGTCGAGGCGAACCCGCGTTCTACGTAGCCCTCCAGCATGGTTCGCATGTCATACACCATCCATCCCGGCAGATCCGCGCTCATTTGCTTCTCCCAGGCGTCGAAGTCGTGGCCCGTGTAAAAGATCTCTTTTCCAAGAGCTTTGCTCCACAGTGTCGCGTTGCCAGGGCCGCTGATCTGGGACGAACTCACAAGATCGTAGGTTTGTCCTTCGTGACCTGCCTCAGCAAGGGTGACTGCCGCCGCTTCGGCGACATCACGTGAATCGATTGCGGAGATCCCCGCCGTGCCGATCGGCATGGGATAGATCCCCATCTGCTGTAGGAGAGACTTGACCGTGAGATCGTTCTGAAAGAAGTAGCCCGGGCGGAGGATCGTAAACGGTACGCCGAACTCGCGGAGGGCATTTTCGACCGCGACCTTTGAAGCGAAGTGGGGCACGTCACGGAAACGGTCGGCTTTATAGACCGACACATAAGTCACATGCTTGATTCCAGCCCGCTTCGCAATCCCATAGGTAATGAGCGCCTGCGTGAGTTCGTCGGCGACGACAGCATTCAACAGGAAGAGCTTATCGATTCCTTTGACGGCTGTGCGGATAGACTCGGGATCGGTCTGATCACCGGCAACGACCTCCACGCCGGAAGGAAGCTTCGTTGCCTCTGGCTTGCGGACCAAAGCCCGAATCTCGACACCACGTTTGTGCAGGTTCTTCACAACTTCTCCGCCCACATTGCCGGTTGCACCTGTAACAAGAATCTTCATTTGAATCTCCCTTCGTGCCGCCGTAATGCGGCCCGGTACGATAGAAGAGACGTCTGGGCGTGTTCCCGCGAGTCAACCTTTCATGGAAAGCATGATTCCATAATTGGAACAATGAAACCGGTCGTGACGGCTACAACCCCGGAGAGGCAGTCGGCTCCCTAACGGTTGAAGTTACGTTGTTCAACGCGTCTTCGAAATTCTCCTTCATAAAGGAGGCGAGCTTACGAACACGTTTGGGCTGTAACTCAGAAGGCGTCACGGCAAAGAGGTGCGCTGGTGTGCCTTCCCAGTCGCTAAGTACTCTGACGAGGCCATCTCCGAATCCTGGATGGAACGCAAGGAAGTCCGGAAGCGGTGCTATGCCCATGCCTTCTTTCGAGAACTTCGCGAGCATTCCAACCGAGTTCGCCATGGCGGATCCGGTCACCGTAATGGTTCTCCGATCCCGTCCGCGATGCAGCTCCCAATTGTTGATCGGTTCTCCGTGCACGAAGCGAATACATGAATGCTCGCTCAGGTCTTTTGGTTCTTGGATATTTTTATGTTTTCGCAAATATTTCTTAGAGGCGAACAGGCGACGCGCAAATGTCCCGATCCGGCGCGACCAGAACGAGGAATCCGGCAGGCGAAGTTGATGTCCCACCCAGATAGCCATATCAAGGCTCTCTGCAAGAAGGTTCGGATGGCCGCTGATCGATAGGACCTCAATCGAGGTGCCGGGGTTTTCGTCCATATATCGCGCGAACAGCGGAAGGAAAATGGTCTGTGCCAGATCAAACGGTACGCCCAACCGGATATGCCCGGATGCTTGATGGGCAATCCCCGCAACATTCTCCTGGATGCGCTTCGCTTCGGTGACAAGAGTCTTGGATTGCTCGTAACAAGTCTTGCCTGCGTCCGTCAGCGTGAACCTTCGTGAGGAGCGGTGGATCAGCTGAAAACCCAGCTCCTGTTCTAGCGCACTGATGCGTCGCGAGAGCGTCGATGCAGGCATTCCCAACGCGGCCGCCGCCCGGCGGAAGTTGCCCGTGTTGGCAACCTCAACGAACAGTGCCAAGTCAGCAAGAAAACGCATGGAAGTTTCCTCATTGTCAGATCGGGGTATGAAGAGTATTCAGCCGCCAAGAGCCGCTACCTACTGATTCTTGCATCGCGCGCCTGTTCGCATGAACTCTCCCGCCCATTTCGCAACTCTCGCGGGCCGTATAGGACGAAAAGATGGGACGCGGTTGAATCCCTGACTGACGATAAGCCGACTTCTCGGTACTAATCCGGTTTCGTTGAGTGCATTGGCGATCATGCGGCAATTAAGACCCAATGGCTCTTTATGACTGAGGTTATTCAGTGCGAAGCGCCTGCACCGGATCCACCGCCGCCGCGCGCCGCGCGGGCAGATAACACGCAAACATCGCCACCAGGCACAGCACAATCGCCACGGTCGCATACGTGAACAGATCTGTGGCCGTCACTCCGATCAACACCGTGCGCAGAAAGCGCGTAACAATCAGGGAAGCCAGTACCCCGATCATCACACCGGTAACGGTCAGGGTCAGGCCCTGGCGCAAGACATTGCGCAGGATCGCCGCTTTGCTGGCTCCGAGAGCGATGCGGATGCCGATTTCATGCGTCCGCTGCCGCGTAGTGTAAGACACCACGCCATAAATACCCACACCCGCGAGCAACAGGGCCAGAAGGCCAAACGAGCCCGCAAAGGTGACGGCAATGCGCTCGAATACGCTGCCCAGTTGCATCTTCTCCTTCAGTGTCGTCACGCCATACAAGGGCAGATCAGCATTCAGGCTGTGGATCGTTTGCTCCACCGCCGACGCCATGGCGAGTGGCTCGACGCTGGTGCGCAGTTGCAGAGTCACTTCGCTTTGGTAACGCTGTGTCAGAGGGGTCAGAATCAACGGAGTGGGATCGTAGATCAGGCGGCGATATTTCCCGTTCGCGATCACGCCCACGACCCTTCTTGGTCGTCCGGAGAACTGCACTTTCTTGCCGATTGCTTGTTGTCCCGGCCAGTATCGGTCGACGAAGGCCTGGTTTACGATCGCCACTCTATCTCCGTTTGCAGTATCCGATTCGTTGAAGTCACGCCCAGCCAACAGTGGTGTACGAAGAGTCGCCAGATAGTCCGTGCCGACGTCACCTCGATCCGTGTCCATGTCCTCATGCACGCGCGGTGCGTAGCCTTCTGGGAAAACGCCGTCAGAATGGATTGTGAATGTGAGCGGCGCGAAGTCTGCCAGTGTGGCCGACTGGACTCCAGGGAGCTGCCTCACCCTGAGCAGCACCTGGCGCTGAAACTCCTTTCCCGTCTCGTCGCTATATCCCATTGGGCGCAAGTCGAACGTGACCAGAAGCATATGGTTTGGATCGAATCCCGGATCGGCCCTTTGTGCCTTCTCCAAGCTTCGTACAAATAAACCTGCACACGTCAATAGGAGCAGAGACAATGCAATTTGCGCGATTACGAGTCCCGAAGTCAATCGTGACTTGTGGAGTCCGCCCGAGGTATTCAGTGCCTCATCTTTGAGAACGGCGCCCGGCGAGACGCTTGAGGCGCGGAGTGCAGGCAGGGCTCCAGAGATTAGCGCTGTCAGCACTGCTACCAGCATGGTGGCTGTCATCACGCGTCGATCCAATTGCCCGTCGAGTGCCAGTGGAAGCACGGCAGCGGACAAGAACGAACCGAGCGTCTTCGATGTCCACACTGTGCAGGAGAGGGCGACGACCCCTCCAGCTACCGCGATGAGCAGGTTCTCTGCCATGAGCTGGCGCACCAGCGTCCAGCGCCCGGCGCCCAGTGAAAGGCGGATCGCAAATTCGCGACGCCGCGCCACCGAACGTACCAGTAGCAGGTTGGCAACATTGGCGCACGCCAGTAGCAGCAGCAACGTGGCCAACGCGAGCAGAATGGGCAGCGTGCCCGCCATGTAGACGTTAGCGCCGAACGGCGAACGCCACAGAGGATCGGTGGAAACCTGATTCGCTCCACGGTGTTCCGTTGGATACTGTGCAGACATGCGCTGCATCAATAAGTTCAACTCGTTGTCGGCCTGATGCGGATCGACATCTGGCCGGAGCACACCAAGAACGTTGATCCAGGGAACGCCACGAGTGTCCATCCGGTCATTTCCCCAAATCTGTCCATCCGCAGCAAGGGGAAGAAAGATATCCGTGCGCAGTCCGCTCTTGCAGCCGTGAAAATCCTTCGGTGCGATGCCCACAATTGTGAAGGGATGAAGATTGAGTTGGATTGTCTTTCCGATGATTCCCGGATCGCCTGCGAAGTGATTCTGCCACAGGTTGTAGCTCAGAACCACGATCGATGCCCCCGCGTGTTCGTTGGCTTTTGTAGATATCAGAGTACGGCCAAGATACGGCTGCACACCCAGCACTTCGAAATAATCCGCGCTGGCCAATGCTCCGTAGACGCGCTCAGGCTTTGCCGATCCGGTGATGGAAATGTAGTCGTCGTGATACCCCAACATCCCAGAGAAGCTTTTATTGTTCTCGCGCAGATCCACGAAATCCGGATAAGAGAACGGCGGGCTGGGATGCTCGCTGCGCTCGCCACGTTGGATGGTAAGCATTCTGCCGATATTCTTCGCAACCGGAATGGGATTGAAGAGCGTGGCGCTGATCCAGCTCAGGATGGTGCTGTTTGCGCCTATGCCCAGAGCCAAGGTGAACACCGCCGTAAGCGCAAAACCCGGCGCGCGGCGCACCTGTCGGAATGCGTATCCCAAGTCTGCCAGCAGTTGATTCATCGCGTCTTCCTCTCGCCCCGCACAGGGACCACACGTTTTAGACCATACCTAAGCAAGAGAGCTGCCAGACTAGATGGCACTTCGCGTGTATTTTAGTGATGTCGATCACAAACCCAAGAGCGCTGAGCGAAATGGTGTCCGGTTTGGAGAAGCGAGTGTTCGCAAGTGAACATTGCCATTCGCATTTCAGATTTTCAATGTTCGCAGAATCCGTTCATGTGAATGCTTTCAAGACGAGTCCCTCTTCAAGGGGTGGCAGCGTCTCAACGTGACACCTGGCGATACGGGCTTGTTGGGAGTTTATGCCCACATCTCCATCGCGTACCGACCGTTGGCTCTTCCGCATTTATCAAATTGTTTTTACGTCTTGACCTGTCTATAACTATAGGGTTCACAGTAGGAATGGACGATGTTGACAGTGACCAAACTCGCCCGGCAGTGCGGTGTAAGCCGGACTGCCTTGCTGTATTACGAATCGATCGGTTTGATGCCCCCGCCGCAGCGCAGCGGCGGAAACTATCGCTGCTATTCGGAGGCGGATGCGCAGCAACTGCTGCAGATTCGCGCCTACCGAAATGCAGGCCTGACACTCGAAGACATACGCGCGATCCTGAGGACGCACGCCAGCTTCCGCGGCAGCGATGCGTCCAGGGTCCTGAAACGGCGTCTGGTGGAACTGGACGCCGAGATAGAAGCACTGCGTGCTCATCAGCAGGCGATCCTGCAACTGCTGGGGCACAAGGCGCTCGGAAAGGCAGAGATGATTACGAAGGACAAGTGGGTTTCGATCATGAAGACTTGTGGATTCAGCGACGAGCAGATGCATCGCTGGCATGCTGAATTCGAACGCTCAGCGCCGGAGGAACACCAGGAATTCTTGGAATTCCTGCACATCCCCGCCGCGGAGATCAACACAATTCGTGGGAAGAGCCGGGGCAAGGCCTGACCCAAGCCCGATTCCGAGGGGCGCGAGAACCAAGCGCCCTACGGGATTCTGGCCAGCGTGCACAACTGTTGACTACAGGCCAAATCGCTCATCGAGCTCGCTTTGCACCAGAAAACCAGGATAGGTATCGACAAACGCCCTAGTGTTCACTGATTTCGAGTGGGCCTTCCACTTGGACGAAAGTCGCCTAATCGTCAAGTTGAACCTAGGTTGGCTGCCTCGCGCCGGATGGCAGTCAAATCTACGAGAAGCCAGTTTTACGGCCGCTTGAGGAGGAACATTGTGTCATCTCATGGCCGTGACTCCGGTTCAAGCCTCTTTGGCGCGCCGATTTTGCTATGGGGGTTACCGAAAGGGATTACATCGATATTCCTTAGGTTGAGATGCTGCTGCCCCTCTACCTTCCCCTTAGATGTCGTTCGGAGATCGCTGGACCCAAGGCATCGCGGGGGAAGCGCGCTAACGCCTGATCGGGAAGCGATAGATGTTCACGCTGATAGGATCTACGGTGATCGCATTGTCGACGCGGCTCACCTGGCTCTCTTTAATCTCGGCCTGCGCCGGTTGGCCTGCTCGATTAACGGCGCCAAGGCTGTTGGCGGTCAACTTCCACAACATTCCGGAATCTTCGATCGTCGAACCGGTAACGTTTAGATCGAACTTCTGTTTATTCTCTGTTGCATTCACGACGATGAGATTCAGATACCTGTGATCGGGGGTGAGTGTGGCGAGCACATCCAGCGGATAGGTGGGACTGCCAGAGCGGATCTTCGGCTCGTCGCCATATTCGGGATTTGTCGGGGGCTGCTGCGAATTGCCGGAGACGGCAACCGGGATGGTTCCGGGAAGATGTTCGCCATACAACTCGTACACGACCCCGAGCGCATTGATGGCAGATGCAGTCGATGAGATGTCCAGCGAGGAAGTGCCCATCGTATGCGCACCCATCGTCATGGAGTCGGTGTGCCGGAGCGTCTCGTTTAAAAGCATGCCGTAGGCCAGAGCCGTTTTGAGAGTCGGTCCGCTGAATCCGCCACCGCCGCCGAGGTTGATATAGGCGTATTCATCCATCGAGAGAAAGATCTTCTTGTCGACCATCTTCGGAAACCGCTTCTGATATCCCTGCCACTCTTCGGCATGCCGCCGGATCACGTCCGCGGCGTGCCGTGCGTACTCGAGAGTAGTCGGCTCGTAGGTTATGTCTGCGGCGGTTTCGGGTGCGTCGGGTGGCAGAGCCTTAGCCTTGGCAAGATCGAAGTGCCGGCCCGGCCCCTCGTACCAGTGCTGTGCAATGCCATCGAATGTGCCCCAGGATTTTTCCAGCAGGCCGCCCGTCCAGTCGGTGTCCGATCCGAACATAGGTTCGAGATTATCCACGTATTTCGCGCGATCCGTTCCCTTCAGCCACATAGGCTCCATCATCTTCGCCGAACCAATCAGCGTGATTGTTGGATCAGCTTTGCGCATTTCCCTCGCAAAATCGTTATTCTTGATCACGAAGTATTTCAGTTCGGTGTACCCAATCTGAAATGTGCCCCATGGCTCGTTCCCGATATTCCAGTACTTGATGTGGTAGGGCTCAGGATGGCCATTCTTTGCGCGCTTAGCACCCCAGTAGGTGGTCGCCGCACCGTTCAGATACTCGACCTCTTCGGCGGCGGAGTGAGCGTCACCGAGCCCCGCATTCACTGTGACGTAAGGATCGACATCGATCAGCTTGCAGAAGGTCATGAATTCGTCCATGCCCACATCGTTCACCTGCATGGCATTCCAGGCATAGTCAAACATCGGTCGCCGCTTGTCGATATCGCCGATCGCGTCGTGCCAGTCCCAGTCGGAAAGGAAGTTGCCGCCGGGTAAGCGCCACATCCCAGAGTGAAGCTGCTTGAGTAGCGCGATGGTGTCGGCACGAAATCCCTGCACATTGTCAGCGGGCATGAGGGAGACAGCGCCAATGTGAAAATCGCCCGAACCCGTGCCCTCAATTTCGAGAGACGCGTCGGCGGAATCTGCCTTGGGGCTAAAGCTGAGCGGCAACCGCTTGTAATCGCGGGTCAGCATGAAGGATGTTGTCTGCCTGCCGCTCGCATCGCTTCCCCAGGTCAGGGTGACACTCACCTTCGTCCCGGGAGTGCCACGAAGAAAAATGCGGCCAGCGTACTCTTTGCCGCCGACCAGCGAGAATCCCCTCTGACTGATTCCGTGCGGCGTCGCACCATCGAGCAGGATCTTAGGGCTGTGTTCCCCGACGAAAGGTTCGTCGATATCCATCACTACAACGTTGTCCGTCCCCACGGGACGCCACTTATGCAACTGCTGGCGCATTGGGTTCCCGCTCTGCGGGCGTGACGTTTGCGAGTCTGTCGATGTGATCGGGAAATAGAATTTGCGATCATCCAGCAATTCCGCCCACATGCTGCGATAGATCAACGTGCCGATATGCTCGATAAAACTTCCGAACACATACTTTGAAACCGAATCGGAGGTCTGCTGTGTATCGATTGTCACGTTGAGCGGATCGGGCGCAGTGAGCGGCGCCTGTTGGGCAGCAATAGACAGACCCGCAAGCAAGGCCACAGCAGGAATCACATTGCTTCTTCTCATCACTGTCTCCCAAGTGACGCGGTCGCTTTCTGTCGGTAGGCTAATTTGCTGTCTTCCCTGAATCCCCGACTATACATACACCACGCCGCCGCGGACAATACAAATAAATCGCTTTATTGCGAATGAGGTTGTGGGCGCCAGCTGAACGTTATCCAGCTCGAATTTCCACCACCGCAACTGTGTATGGCTCCAAGTCGACGGAAAAGTTCGTCGCGTACTCAAGCCTCCGGCTTGTTGGCGCGATCGCGTCCGGGTATTCGATAGATGCAGAATCGGAAAGCCCTGCGCTGATTGTGTGCAGGGTAGCTGTGGCCTTTGTCGGAATCTTGGAGCCCTGCAGCCTAACCAGCAGGGCGTTTCGACTGCCGGAATAGTTGACCGCTTTGATGACGATTCGACGTCCGTCCGTGCTCATTGTAGCGATCGCATCGGTCGAGCCGGGCACCCACTTCTCAGGGATGAAAGTCGAGATCTTGTCAAATAGGTGGCTGCGATCCGGAACATCCCGAATTGTCCCCGTAGCAGATGCGAGAAACCGCTCTGCGTAGTGCTCACGGAATAACTTCTCGACCACATATCCCGCACCCGGGAACCAAGAGACATGGTCGTGGTAGATGAACGAAGTCCATTTCGGATCGTCGGTGGTATTTCGCATCAGCAAGGCGGGGCAGCTCATGGCCAGGCCTGGGCTGAGCTCTTCATAGAGCATCAGGCTGCCGGCGGTATGGAGACCTGCACGCCAATCGTAGGTGTGCTGCAGGCTCCACTCCAGAACGCCGATCTCGATGTGCGGGTGCTTCGATGCGTGTACGTAGTCCCGGAGTTTTGTAAGATAGTCGCGAATGCGCTTTAATCCGGTCTCGAAATTTCTGGGCTCGTACTCGTAGTTGTGACAGCCGAGAATGTCGAAGTTCTCTCCGGCAAGATCGATGACCGTTTCGCTCCAATCCATGTCATTCGACCGCTTTTGACCGCACGCTACGATACGTGCCTTGGGTGCAATCTCGTGCAGGCGTCTGCCGTAGACGTTCACAATCTCGGCGTACGTCTCAGGCGTGAATCCGTTATTCATCGGCTCATTGTCGATCTGAAACAGTGTTACCCCGTATGGTTCCGGATGCCCGTTGGCCGCCCGTTTTCGTCCCCACTCCGTGGATGGCGGGTCGTTGAGATAGCGGACCCAGTTCATGGCATATTCAACCTGGTCAGGTTTTGTACCGGGTGCGGCCAGTACGATCAGGGGTTCTGCGCCAACCTTTTGGCAAAGTCCGAGGAACTCATCCGTTCCGAAGCCGAAGTAGTCGGAGTAGCCTCCCCAAAAGAGATTGGGATGATAGCCGCGGGCGGCATACGGGCCGATGCCTTCCTGCCACTTATACGTCGAAGCAAACGATCCGCCGGGCCACCGGATGAACGACGGACGAAGGTCACTGAGAGCCTGCAACAGGTCGGGCCGCAGCTTGCCATCCCGACGAGCATCAGAACGCATCATCGAAACGAAATCCAGAAGGATCGCGCCCTTCCCGGTTGCCACGATCTCGATGGACGCCTGCGTGTCCCGTACCTGGCTGGTAAAGGCGAAGGGAATCTCCTGCCATTCCGAGCCGGTCAGCACCAGTGGCAGCGATGCGATTGGTTCATCTTGGGCAGTCTTGACTAGAAGCGTCAACTTCGGTGATCCATTCTCGCATTTCAGCCAAAGTGATCCATCGTACTTCACACCCGCGTCCAGAAAGAGACGGCCCTGCCGGATCCCCGCGCTTCCACCATCGACGCGCAGGCGCACGCTCTTCGTGCCATTCTGGAAGTCCACGTTCGCAATGCCAACCTCGCCGCGGTCCGCGACGGATTCCCAATATGTCTTGAAGTCTTCACCCTCAAAACCAGCGCCGCGAATCTGTTCGGCAAAAAGCCCGTCCTCCACGGAATGGTTGATGTGCTCGAGAAACTGTCCATAGATCCGCTGATCGATCGAAGTCGTGACTCGGTCTGTGTCCACAAGCAGAACCATGACTCCCGGCTCGCCTGCAGGCTCAACGGCGTTGGAAGCAAACGCGCCCGAGACACCATATAAATGAAGGCCGGCGCTCGCCACCATGGATTCTTTGAGGAAGTTTCGTCTATTCATGGGCAAAATTATCCAGAACAGATCAGCATACGCGCGCCGCTCAGATCGAGAGCTAGGGCCTTCGACATCGCTTCGATATCGGCTGTTATTCTAGCCGACGATGCGAACGAGCCGCGGAAACAAGATGGCTGCAGCATCAGCTCAGATTCATTCAGCGTCCAAATCCACTTTCGGAGTTCTCTTCAAATGAAGCGTGATGCGGTTCGCGCAATGCCCCGCAGAAACTTTCTTAAACTCGCCGGCGCAGCAGGGGTGTGCGGGTTGTCGCAGACTGGTTTCGCGGCGGCTGCAAAGCGAGTCTTGTCTGATTGTCGATCCGGAGAATTCGACAGCAGCGAGCGTACCGGCGATGAGAGCCATTGCTCAACTGGGTAAGGCTCTCGGCGCAAAAGGCGTGAAGCACGAAATCGCCCGGTCTGCCGAAGCGGCCGAAGGCGCGGCCCTTTGCATCGTTGTGGCAAATGCGGATTCGCTTCTTGCCCAAGGGTTCCCGCGCGGAGCAACGAGTTCCGGGCCGGAGAGTCTGAGAATGACGCCCGGAAGGGTCGGCGGAGTACCAGCGGTTCTTGTTTCCGCCAGCGATCCGAGAGGCTTTGTCTATGCGCTCCTCGAATTGGCTGAGCGGGTGCGATACGGCGACGATCCATTCAGGTCGCTGCAGTTGACGAAGCCCATTGAGGAGAAGCCGGCAAACGAAGTCCGCAGCGTGAGCCGCTATTTCTGCAGTGAATTGGAGGACAAGCCCTGGTACTACGACCGAGAGTTCTGGAGCGGATACCTCGACCATCTGGTTGCGAGCCGCTTCAATCGGTTCACATTCGCCTTCGGCTTGGAGTATGACTTTCCTCGCGGGGTGACGGACGACTACTTTCATTTCGTCTATCCGTATCTTGTCGATGTGCCCGGCTATCCACAAGTCCGCGTAATGCAACTTGCTGCCGCGGACGGGGCCAGGCTGGCAACTCCGACGCCGCTGAGCACCGTAGAGCGCGAGAAGAACCTCGAGACTCTGCGTTTTGTTGCGGCCGAAACTGCCGCGAGGGGATTGCAATTCCAACTGGCCATTTGGACGCACGCGTACCAGTGGACCGACAGTCCGAATGCCTATCACCGCATCGAAGGCTTGACCCCCGACAATCACGCGCGTTACTGCCGCGATGCCCTCGCGGTAATTCTGCGGGAGTGCCCTCAGATACAGGGGCTCACCATGCGCGTGCATGGCGAGAGCGGAATCCCCGAAGGAAGCTACGACTTCTGGCAGACCGTCTTTGAAGCAATTGCCAAGGCGGGGCGCACGATCGAGATCGACATGCACGCCAAAGGCGTGGATGAAAAGATGATCGACATCGCGGTGGCTACCGGGATGCCAGTAAAGTTGGGCGCCAAATACTCGGCCGAGCACCAGAGCCTCGGATATCAGCAGGCCGACATTCGTTCCCTGGAGATTCCTCACGGAACGCTCTCAAAGTCGAATGAATCGCTGTTTCGCTTCAGCAGCGGCTCCAGGAGCTTCACACGCTACGGCTACGCAGATTTCTTGCGTCAAGGTGCGCGTTACAAGCTCTGGTTCCGGCTGTGGCCCGGAACGCAGCGGCACCTGCTCTCCGTCGACCCCGAGATGGCTGCGGCATACGGGCGAACCGCGAGCTTCTGCGGAGCGGCAGGCCTCGACCTCATGGAGCCTTTGACCTTCAAAGGCCGCGAAGGCTCTGGCCAGCCGGAAGGACGGTGCGCTTACGCCGATACGTCGCTAAATCCGATGCAGGATTGGCAGAAGTACGATCTCTATTACCGCGTCTGGGGCCGCAAGCTTTACAACCCCGACGCAGATCCGGAGACGTGGCGTCGCGCCATGCGCACGGAATTTGGTGCCGGTGCTGAGGCGACCGAGAACTCGCTCGCGCACGCATCCCGGATTCTTCCGCTGCTCACCTCGGCTCATCTGCCTTCTGCCAGCAATCACGACCTCTGGTACGAATTGCCGACGAACATGCCGATTGTGGAGGGCAGCGGAACCTCCCCTTACGGAGATACTCCGATCCCGAAGATATTCGGAACCGTCAGTCCGCTCGATCCTCAGATGTTTTCCACCGTGGTCGAGTATGCGCAGTCGCTGATGCGCCACATGCCGAGTGCGAAGTATTCCCCGATTGATGTGGCGCGATGGGTGGAGCAGTGCATCGACGATGCAAAACATTGGCTGAACATAGCAGCACGCACAACAAAGGCTCGTAGCGGAAGTGCATTCCGGCGGATCGAGGAAGATGTTCTTATCCAGATCGGGCTGGGTACTTTCTTCGCGCATAAACTGCGCAGCGCTGTTCTCTACGACATCTTTCAGGCCTCGAATGACACAAACGCGGCCGATGCCGCGCTCGAGCACTATCAAAAGGCGAGAGGTGCGTGGGCAATGATGGCGGAACGTGCGAAGAATGTGTATCGCGCAAATGTGTCATATGGCAGCATCCCCAAGCGGAGCGGCCACTGGCTCGACAGGCTGCCCGGAATTGACAGCGACATCGCTGCAATGAAGACGAAGATTCAGCCGAACAAAGCCGAAACAATCTCGCGCCGAGCGGCTTTAGAGGAGATGAATACCATCGCGGATATACTGCCTTCGGCGGTCCCGGTGAAGTGCAGTCACACCCCGCCCGAGAGATTCACACCAGGAAATCCGCTTGAGGTCAAGCTTCTCATTTTGGGCGAGTCCAGCGGAGGAGCTATTAAGTCAGTGCGTTCTGTGCGACTCCGATATCGCCGAGTGAACCAGGCGGAACGCTGGAATGTACTCGACTTGGATGGCGAAAGCGGGGTCTATGCTGCCGCAATTCCGTCCGAGTACACCCGAAGTGAATTTGCGCTCGAGTACTACTTCGAACTGTCAGACGCCAAGGGAGTGAAGTGGATGTATCCGGGTTTCAACAAAAACCTCTCCAACCAGCCCTACTTTGCAGTGTGGAAAAGAACAGACTGACGCAGAGCTAGTGAGATCGTACGCCTTCTACCAGCCCCTTCTTGCGATAGGATCTGTGGGATAAGCTCTCCGCACGCGCAAAGGGTGCGCTCTGGCTCACATCATGCAACTGCAAGAAATCCGCCGCACGCAGTCAAGAGCTCTCCTCGTATCGACCCCACTCCTTGCCGGCTCCGCACCACATGTTAGCCACTGAAAGCGCGCGGCCACACGACTACCAACAATAAGTGGCGACTACCTCAGTAGCGCTCGGAATCTGATTCTTAACGGTGGTGTGCAGGACGACTTCAATGTTCTTCGTTTCCCAACCCTTGGGAAGAGTTTTTGCCATTTTCGAAATGGAAAGCGGATTGGTGATGAAGTCTCCAGCGGCACGAGTTCCTGCATATCCGACTCCGCCGATTATGACGACCACCTTTCCGTTCCATGCATTCAGAACTCGGGCCACAATTCCGTAGGTTTCTGAACGATCAAAATTGGCAGTCCATTGCCTTTGAGGAGCAAAGCGGTCCACGATAGTGCTATGCCCCTGGAACCCAAAGCGGAGATCCTCAGTCATATTGAGCGTCCAAATATTGTTGTGCGCACCAATCAAGATCGTGGGATTTTGGCGAAGATCACCATAGGTCAAATCGTTCACAAATCGAATATCGAGCTTTATTTTTCGTTGCGCCAGAATGTATTCGATGTTTGATAGTGCCCCGACATCACCAATGGTAAGGTAGGTGTTCACGGCGGGATTTATATACTTGCTATCAATCGGCGTCCCTGGAGATAAAGGGATATAAGGGTGAAGCCCCATCTCCTCAAATCGTGTCTTGGGATGGTTCTTGTAATACTCATCCTCACCCGCATTAGAAAGCTCATACAGAGGATTGTTCCCCAATCCAATCAATACTGTGTTGGAGTTCTCCAGAACCGGCGACCAGAACTTCTTAAAGGCCCGCTCCTCGGGGGACGGTGAATAGCGCAGTGTAGCAAGGGTCACGATCGCTAACGCGGCGGCAATCACGATCCACCATTTGCCCAATCGGAATCTGGCGGACGATGACTTCGCATCAGGCACTGCGATCCCATTCTCCGCCTGCCGAATTATCGGCACTGCGGATGGTGGCATCGACTCTCGTTCCTGCTGCGGATCGACCGGCACCGGAAGCGGACTCTTGCCGGACCACTCGAAGATAGCCCGGAACGAACCGGACGGGATGTTGATCAGAACCGTTTCATCGCGGGCACCCTGATAGTAGAGGGCAAGCCGCTTCCTGACTTCGGCAACGCGTAAGCGAGCGATCGGATCAGCATTCGTGTCGTAATCCGGGCGTCTATTGAATACGTTTGCTCCGATAATCCGTTCCTTGAGAGCCTGGCCGGCCAGCGTCTCATCAACAACGTATTGGAGCAACTGCTGGGCCTGCTTGCTGGTACGAAAGGGAGTGCTTTTCAGGATCGCAGACAGAGTTCTCTGGACTTCGAAGGCAGGTACAACCTCCGAAGTCTTCTGTCTGTCAGGAGAGCGGACCTCGCCGACTGAATTCTCCACGAATCGCTCCTCTGTTCTTAGCTGTCAGACGTTCTGTACTGTTCGCCAATCTGCGTACTATATGTTTTTCCCAATCCTGTTGACAAGAAGAAAGTTAGCGATTAAGTCAACGGTGCACGATACCCGACAGAACGTTGTTAGACCTCAGGCGGTAAGCGTTCTCTTGTGCTCAACATTCGGGCTGTTCAGTCAGGCGTGCAATTGAGTCAGTCCGCGTCTGGTCTTTCCCAGAGGTCCGGAAACAAATCGCAAATTGACTCAATTGAGGGGCCGTCACCAAGTGATGGTCTACATGTCAAGCCACCCGATCTAAGCGCGCCAGTGTAATTGCACTCGAAATTGAAAGGCCCGCTCAAGGCAGCTTAAGGGAGATCTACTATCGTGAACAACCTCGCCAGTGGTGCAGTTGGGAATCGGCACAATGCGTCGTTTCTCATTTCCAATCCTTTGGTTACAGATAAATCGCACGGGCGTGCGCAAATGACTCTGAGAATCTTCGTGCGTCTCGGACGGTGCAGTACGCTGATAGCCTGGTGCTTCCTTGTCTTCATCCTCGTGATGTCATCGGCGATCAGGTTATCGGCTCAGACCGCCGGCACGATTTCAGGGCGCGTCAGCGACTCAACCGGTGCTTCGATTGCGGACGCAAACATCTCGCTCAAAAATGTGGGTACAGGAACAGAACGCAAAACACTGACAACAGGGACGGGCGACTTCACATTTACCGAGGTTCCCGTTGGTGTATATACAATCACCGCCACCCACGCGGGCTTTAGAACGACAGCCAGTAGCAACCTGCAAGTGCAGATTCAACAGTCAATCCGCTTGGACTTCAGCCTACAAATCGGATCCGTGACGCAATCGGTCGAGGTTGAAGCAACGGGTACGCTTCTACAGGTTGAAAACGCTACCCTGGGTACGGTAATCGAAAACAAAGCCGTTAACGAACTACCACTGAACGGCAGAAACTACCTGGGACTAGTTGCTCTTTCGTCCAATGTCAACACGCTTGCACCGGGTTCTGGCCAGGCTGGAAGCCGCCTGGGAGGTGATCGTGCCAGCCAGTCGATTTCAGTCGGCGGGCAGCGCATCATGTTCGACTACTACACGCTCGACGGCATCAACAATACCGATCCCGACTTTAATACCTATATCGGCCTTCCTTCGCTTGACGGCATCCAGGAATTCAAGGTGCAGACAGGCGTTTATTCGGCTGAGTTCGGTCACGAGGCATCGCAGGTCAACGTGGTCAGCAAGAGCGGAACCAACACCTATCATGGCGCTATGTACGACTTCGTCCGCAACAACACTGCGGATGCCAATCCCTATTTCTTCTCGTACAACACGGCCCCCCTTAAAGTCTTTCCTTACAAGTGGAATGACTATGGATTCGAGCTCGACGGCCCCATCGGAATCCCGAAGCTTTACGTCGGAAGAGACAGATTCTTCTTCATGGTCGATGACGAATGGAGGAATATCCGCTCAACGAATCAAGGCAATGCGACAGTTCCCACCGCCGATGAAGCGGCCGGCAATTTCCAGGGCTACACGACGGCTGCAGGAACGCCGGTCATCATCTACGATCCGGCTACCGGTGACGCGAACGGATTCGGAAAAACACCCTTTCCCAATAACACCATTCCTTCAAGCAGAATCGCGCCTCAGTCCGCGGCATTGCTGAAATACCTGGGGACAAGTTCGCAACCGTACTACTCGGGCGGCCAGGTGATCTCCAACTATTCCTACACCACCTCGCAACCACAGGATCGCCAGTCTCTGACGGTTCGTGGAGATTACAACCAGTCAGTGAAATCGCAGTACACCTTCCGCTACAGCTCCGGAAAGGAAAACATTCTATCGACGGGATTGCTTGGAGCGGGTAGCAAGATTGTCACCAACTACTACCAGTACCTGGGTTCAAACACTTGGACCATTACGCCGTACATCGTGAACGAAGCGCGGTTTGGCTATAGCCACTTCTACAACTCGACTGGTTTATTGGCTGCATTCACAAACGACGTGGTTAGCCCACTGGGTATTCCCGGTCTTAAAGGGGGCGCCCCCGCAACATGGGGCATCCCAGATGTTGCCTTTAACTCGGGACCGACGGGTACAACCAAGGACGTCTGGAGCGGTTTTGGGGATCGCGGCGGGGATGGCCCCTATGTGGTCACCGATCCTACGTGGCAGATTGTCGATAACCTCGGCTGGGTAAGAGGCAAGCATTCGTTTCGTGTCGGTTTTGAATACAACCGGCAGACCTTTAACCAGTTGGGCAATCAGTTTTCGCGCGGGCAATTTAGCGCCGGGCCCTTTGCGACTGCTCTTCAATCGGGCACACCCGGGAACGCTACTCTTTCTGGCGGCGACGCGCTCGCTGATTTCCTGCTCGGCAATCTGCAAAGCTCAACGGTAGCGGTGGCTGTGGCATATGCGAATTACGTGCGCAACGTGCAGGATTACTACGTCGATGACACGTACAAGCTCCTGCCGAACCTCACCATATCAGCTGGGCTCCGGTACGAGTTGACTCCTCCGTGGAACGATACGTTAGGCAATAACTTCAATGTGAAGGTACAAGTGTTCCCGAAGATGGGCGACGTCAGCACGACGTATGCGCAGAGCCAATGGCCCTACTATGTTCGCCAGGGCAACTGTGCTCCTGCAGATGTCTACCAAGGCCTCGCCATCAGGTGGATAACTACTCTCGGTCCGCCGCCGGTTTGCAGCAACGGAACGCTTCCCAATGGTCCCCTACTGGATACCCAGTACGCGAATTTTGCGCCGCGTCTGGGGATCTCCTATTCACCGACCACCAAGACGGTAATCCGTACAGGGTACGGTATTTTCTACACCCAGGACATTGGCAACGCATACTTCGATATGGCCCGCAATGTCGCGGGACGTGTGACGGTGACGAACGCTGATACGGCCACCGGAATTTACGGCAATTCCAATCTGACCTGGGACAATGCGGCGCCTGGTGGCACCGGTGCCGTCTCCAATCTTGGTCCGTCCACCGCGTTCACGAACGCCGTCAGCCACAAAACCAGCTACACCGAGCAGTTCCTGTTGAATATCCAGCAGCAGGTCGGACAGGACTGGTCATTCGAGGTGGGATACCAAGGTGCAGTGAGCCGGCATCTTTACGGTTTCAAGAACGTGAATTCGATAACCCCATACGGATACATAGGTGACGGCCTCCCGAGTTCAGTCAAGTTCCGCACACCCTTCGCGAACATGGGAGGGATACAGTTAGTGCATGACGAAGGCTCAGGCAATTACAACGCTTTCAGCGTGAAGGCTACCCGGCGTTTCAGCCACGGCCTCAACGTAATCGCCTCCTACACCCTGGGCAAGTCCCTTGACGACACGAGCGGAATCCGTAACCAGGGGAACGACCTCTTGAATCCGCAGAACCCCGAGTGCATTCCATGCGAGTACGGTCGTTCCGGGTTCGACGTGAAGAACCGGATCATTGGTTCCGCGCTCTACGAACTGCCGATCGGATCCGGCAAGCTGTTGCCGGTTGCTAACAAAGGGTTGAATGCAGTGGTCGGCGGCTGGCAGGTAGGAGGCATCTTCACCCACCAGACCGGTGCCGTCGCGACGCCACTCGTGGGTTTTGACAATGGCAGTACCGGCGGCCAGTTCGGGAACTTCGATCGGCCCAATCCGACCGGGACAAGCCCGTACCTCAGCGGCAGCGCAAGATCGCTGAACACCTGGGTAAATAAGGCCGCATACGTCAATGCTGCAGCCGGCTTCTATGGAACCTTGCAGCGCGGCAGCTTCACCGGCCCTGGCTATACGAGTCTGGATGCCTCGCTGCACAAAGATTTTCTAATGCCTTACAACGAAAAGCACCACTTATCACTCCGTTTTGAGGCGTTTAACGCTCTCAATCACCCCAATTGGAACACACCCACTTTGACTTTAAGCTCTTCCACTTTCGGCCGTATCACTGGTACTGGCTCCATGCGCCAATTGCAACTTGCTGCGAAATACGAGTTCTAGGGTGAGTGGTTGAAAATTAGCTCTTTGACAAGCTAAATCTGGCCTTTCCGCGCCGCGGATCCTTGCCAGCCGAGCCATTTCATAGTTCCGGCTGGCAAAGGTCTACGGCACTAGTCCCTGCTAATCTACCCGCCCCTCCACCGCGGCCATCGCGCCACGGAGGGGCCGAATGCCTAGGAAGCTTCTTTCGATGGCGCATACAGAGTGTCGGGGCTGTCCGCGAGTTGATCTGTCTTAGATAATTGAATTCGGTAGTGATGTTTTAACGCGGCGGTCTTCCTGAGAAGCCTTTCTTCGAGGGATTTGGAGAACAACATTGAAACGTTTGCCATTGTGTTTGGTTCTTGCGTTCTCTCTCTGCCTGGTTTCAAGAGCTCAAGACAATTCCGCACACACCAATTGGCCAGGTCCTGGACAACTCTTTGTCGGCACCTGCTATCAGCCAATCGACCGCTCGCCCGAGCAAATTGATGGCGACATAGCGATCATGAAGCACGCGGGATTCAACGTCGTTCGGATGGGCGATCTGTCCTGGGATTCATTCGAACCCGGGCAAGGCAAATTTGAGTTCGAGTGGTTCGACAACGTAATGGACAAGATGCAAACCGCTGGAATCAGGGTCATCTTGGATATCCCGGGCGCGCCGGCCCCCATATGGCTGCATCGCGCCTACCCGGGCGTAGATCTCATTAGTCAGAACGGCACGCGTCTTCCCCCCGCTGAGCGCTATATGGACAACATTAGCGATCCGGGTTACGTGCGCGAATTAGGCATTATGGCGGACGCTCTGACCAAGCACTACGCTCATAATCCAGCGGTGATCGCCGTCGGTTATAACAACGAAATCGGAAACGGTTTCATGTCGTATTCAGAAGCCGACCGGCAGAGGTTCATCGTTTGGTTGAAGAAGAAATACAAAACCATTGATGACCTCAATAAGGCTTGGGCGGCGCAGCGATGGTCACGCCGGTTGAACAATTTCGAGGACGTTGACCTGCCACTCGCAGACGGGGCTGGACCTCCCGAGCGTTATCTGGATCTGCACCGCTATTGGTCCGATGTTACGGTGGCCAGACTCGAGGAACTCGATGCGATTCGCCGCCGCAACATGCCGGAGCTTCCATCGATCTCGAATCTGTGGGACAACGCACCGAGGCGAGGCTTCGATTATCTGTCGACTTACAAGTCTTATGCGTCTTACGGTGCCGAGGGTTTTTATCCAGGTGATCCAATCAGTGGCGCGTTTGGCGCGTTGATGATTAAGGGATCTCTCACGACGCCGATATGGTTCAACGAGTTTACCGCGGGGGGCGGAGGCGACTACGGTACGCCGGGTCGGAGCCGCATGTATGCCTACCTGGGAGCCTTGATGGGCGCGCAGGGAATCCTTGCATGGACGTTCAATAGTCACCTTGGTGGAGAGGAACAGGCGCTCTTCGGTCTCGTCGATCATGATGGTACGCCCTCGTGGAAGGTCGACGAGTTCGCGCGCATCGCTTCGGAATTCAAACGGCTTTCGAAATACGGGTTCCCACGGTATACCCATCCCGAGATCGCTATCGCCTATTCGTTCGACTCGTTCATCGATTCGCACCCGAACAGCCGGTCCAACACGACGATCCAGTATTTTCACCCGTCCTATACCGAACAGGTGCAAGGAGCATTTGAGCCGCTATTTCGCGCGAACCTCGATACCGCAATTATCAACATCGGACATGACAGCCTTGCACCCTACAAGCTGGTGGTTGTGCCTGCAGATTACGTAATGGACGCAGCAAGCGCGAAGGCTCTGCGCGAGTACGTGAGCAATGGAGGCACCGTCCTGATGACCGGGTATTCGGCCAAAGTCGACGAGCATGGACAATGGTTTGATACGCCTTTGCCAGGACGCTTGTACGATGTTTTTGGACTGAAGACCAACGCGTTTTATCAAGTTGAGCCGACCTTAAAAGTCGAGATGAACGGCAGAGAATTCGACACGGGCGTGCATCATTACGAGGTACTCGAGCCGTCAACGGCAGCGGTCCTTGCGCGATTCACGAACACGGCAGACCACTCGCCCGCCGTCACGCTGAACAAGTTCGGCAAAGGGAATGCGATATATCTCGCAACAGAGTCCGGCCTTCGGCACTTGAACCCGTTCTGGCCCACGTGTACAAAATGGTAGGAATTGAGCCAGGCCCCCAGACTCCCGAAGGAGTGTACGCTCGGGTTGTCGAGGGTAGAACGCTCTACGTGAATACGACTGACCGGCAGACACAAATCACGATTGTAGGCGAGAAGAAGGGGATTGTTACCAATCGCATTTATAACGGCGCGGTGATTCTGGAACCACAAGAGGCAGACCTGGTTCAATAAACTATCCGATTACGAGCCGCAATCTCCCGCATGCCGGCACGCAAGAGGCAATCATGCCGGACGCGCATGAATCATCGGGCATCACGTTTTCAAGGGTTTTGCGATCGGCGTTCTTCGATGGTGTGAGGAAGTCTCTGAATAAAGGTGGGCACTTCAATCACCAGGATTTGAAAGCAACTACAACGGGTGAGGTTGGAATGTCATTCACCACCTTCGTCTGAAGCACGAACTGCAGGTTCCTCTGTGCCCAATCGCTTGGCAATGTTAGCGCCAACTTGCTGACCTGTTCCGGATCGGTAATGAAGTCGGCTCCTGCTCGTGTACCACTTTGGGTTATGCCTGCAATTGCAAAGAGTGCCTCTCCTGTTTTGGAATGAGGCATTCTCGTTACAACGGCATAATCAACGGCAACCCTGCCCTCGCTCGTGAATTGTGGCGTCCAGACCCGCTTGGTGTCGCCTTGTTCTCTAATCCTGCGTCCTTCCGCAAAGACAAAGGGAAGATCTCCGGTTAGTTCCATCGTCCAACTATTGTTAAATGCGCCGATCAGAACCGTTGGAGAACGACGTAAATCGCTAAACGCGACATCTTCTCCAGAACGCATGTCATACTGCCTCCCATGAGCTGCCAGAAGGGAAGCAACCCGCACATTCGCAGAAAGATCTCCCAATGTAATGAAGTCATTCTTGAATGCGACGAGATCGTGCGGCCCAATCTTTGTATCTGAGGAAATGGGAACTACGAACTCCCGGCCCTGGCTCTCAAGTGGATTCAAGTGGTGAGTGTCCTTGTATCGATTCAGAAACTCATCGCTCAACATATAGACAGCGTTGGACCCAGAATAAAGAATTGCCGGCTCTGAGGCCTTTAGGAAGGGTCTCCAAAACGCTTCAATGGGGGTGTCCCGGTGCGCCCGCAACCACAGGCTTGCCGCCAGGCCAACAAGCAAGATGGGGACCAAGACCCAGGCGATAATCCTGTTCCTCGAGACTTTTCCTGGAACCGCATCATTGGGCTCCCGGTTGCGGGGATTTGGAATCTGAACCGATGGTTCCACCTTCTCCGGCATAGGGACGAGAGGCTCTACAATGGTTGCTTCGACGGAGCGTTGTTTGGGGATTTCCGTTAGCGTAGCCAAGTATGAGCCAGGACTTATCTCGATTCGAACCGGGCAGTGACCACCTTCTCCAACATAAAACTGCGCCAGCCTCTTACGAACCTCTGCTGCACGAGCCCGAACAATCGGATCCTCGTTGGTGTCATAATCAAGACGTCTTCCAAAGACGTTGACTCCAATGAGTCGCTCCTTCAGCAACTCCCCGTGGCCCGCCAAGGTTTGGTCGACGATGTACTGGAGTAGTTGCTGCGACTGCTTGCTGGCACGGAATGGCGCACTCTGAAATATCTCAGTCAGTGTTTGCTGCACCAGAGTCCCTGAAACCTCATGGGTTCCAACATTTCGATCGGGACTCTCAATGCTGACGCCGGTCACGTTCACCCAACACCTCTGAACGCTACGTACTGTACCCCGCAAATTCTTGGGATCGAAGGGTCGTGTAAGCAGTCTTTCGCGTACGGACAGTACCGTACTGTACCTTGCAGACAACCATAAAGTCAACGTTTTCTTAGGCCCGTACTCGAAGTTTGCAATCTGGAAGCAGCGAAGGTTCGCGAAGTCGAAGTTGGGTGAGAAATGGGCTTCCAGTCGAGCTTTGCACCAAAAAGAACTTGTGAGGTCTGCAATGAAAGATGGAGGCCACTTGAAGGCAGTTTGGTTCGAAAGGTTGGCGATCAGGTTCCTGGTTGTCATCGTTGGAGTGATCGCGGCGCAGGGTTTATGGGCACAATCATTAAGTTCAACCGCGTCTCTTTCGGGCTCCGTTTTCGACCCGTCTGGAGCACGAGTTCCGAAAGCAACTTTAAACCTGACCAATTCCGAAAAAGGCATCACCCGAGTCGCCGCTGCCGGCTCGGCCGGGGAGTTTTCATTCGCCTTGCTGCCCGCCGGCACCTACACCCTTGAGGCTACCGCCACGGGGTTCAAGACCATCCGCCAAACCGGGATTGTCCTCAATGCAGGAGACTCTCTGACCGAGAACATTCAGTTGACGATCGGCACTTCTGAGCAGATCACGGTCTCTGAATCCGCGGTCCAACTACAAACGGAGGATGCCAACGTCGGCACTGAAATCGCCAGCAAACAAGTTGAGGAACTTCCTCTCAACCTCAGGAATGTGGTTGGCCTGGTCATGTTGAACTCCTCAGTGAACAACCAGACCCAGCAGCAGTTATTGGCGGCGGGAGGTGCGGAGGATACGGCCGACCAGGACATGTCGTTCCTGAGTTTTGGCGGCGGCTTCTTCGGTACCACGGCCTTTCTCCTGGATGGCGGCTGGAACGTGGCCGGCGGTTGGGGCGGGGTCGTTTACGTACCCGCGGTGGACGACACCCAGGAATTCAAGGTAACGACGAATTCGTTCTCAGCCGAGTACGGATGGAGCACCGGCAATGTGGTCAACATGATTACCAGGTCGGGCAGCAGCGACTTCCATTTCACTTTGAGCGAGTACCTCCGCAACCAAAAACTGGATGCCAACACCTACTTCCGGAACCTGTCCCACCTCCCCATTACTCCGGACCATCGCAATCAGTTCGCGGCCGCCGGCGGTGGCCCGCTGTATATCCCCGGCATTTACAAGCAACGCAATAAGACGTTCTTCTTTGCCAACTACGAAGGGTTGAGGCTCAACAACGCCGGCACCTTTAGCGACAATGTGCCCACTTCCACCCAAGAGGGCGGCGACTTTTCAGCGCAGCTCGGCGAACAGACGGGAACGGATGCGCTGGGGAGGCCCATCTTTGCCGGCGCGATCTACAATCCGTACACCACCCGGCAGGTTTTGGCTACCAGCGGACCCAATGCGGGCCACATGGTTACCATCCGCGACCCCTACCCGGGAAACAAAATTCCTACGACCGGGGTTGGTGCAATCGATGCTCTTGCGGCGAAGTTTGTAGCCGGGAATTACTGGCCGGCGCCGAAGAATCCAAATGGCAGCTTCAACTTCAACGTCTCGGGTTCGCAAGCAACGTCGTCCAACGAGTACGGAATTCGTATCGACCACCACTTCAGCCCCAACACTTCGATGTACGGCCGCTATTCGCGAAAGCTCGAAACGAAGGCCGGTTCTCCGGCCTATTATGGAGCGAATGACGTCGCCGGACCGGAAGTCTTCAATCCGGATAACCGGTACAGTATCGCTTCGGGCGCCTCGCACATCTTTTCGCCCACTTTTGTGATGAACGGCGCCGTTGAATACAATCGATGGACTGAAGGAAACGACACCCAGAGCTTCGGGTTCAAGTCTTCCACACTCGGTTTGCCTGGCATCATTGACACGTATTCTCCACAGTTTCCGCAGATCGGCTTCCCCCAACCCGGCTACGCTCCGCTGGGAGCAACCACTGGCTTCGGCCAAGCCAGTTTTGCGAACAATGTGGGTACTGCTTCTATCGACTTCAACAAGTCGCACAGAGCGCATTCTTTTTCGTTCGGGTATATGGGCGCTGTGATTGACATATATGGCGGCAGGATCGCTCCCACGCAGTTCAACTTCTCGCCCGCCATGACTTCAGGGCCCGATCCGAACAACGCGACAACGGCCGGAGATGCTTTTGCATCATTTCTGGCCGGGGCCGGTACCGGCGGCTCTACCGGGTTTAATGCCTTTCCGGCATCGTCCTACTACCTGCACGGGGGGTACCTTGAGGACGATTGGAAGATGAACCGGAAGTTTACCTTGAACCTCGGATTACGTTATGAAATGCAAACCCCGATCACAGCGCGGCGCAATGACCAGGCGTACTTCGACTTCCATGCCCTCAATCCGATCAGCGGCGCGGCCGGAATACCGGTTTATGGGGAAGTCGTCTACGCTACCCCTGGCCACCGCAATCTGTACAACTTCAACTGGGACGACGTGGCCCCGCGCATTGGATTCGCATACAATGTCGTGCCCAAGCTGGTGATGCGAGGCGGCTTCGGCCTGTATTACTCGAGAAGCTATTTTGGCAATGGACCGAATCCCGGTTATTCTCAAGGAACGAATTGGACTCCCTCGGTCGACGGGATCACGGTCGTTCAGCCGCTCGCTCAGGTGTTCTCAACGGGCGTTCTGCCGGTTACCGGGAACGCGCTGCACGGCCTCACCAACGTCGGTCAGGGTGGCGGCGGCGTCAATCCATATCATCCGGATCCCCGCATCAAGCAATTCATGCTTGGATTCCAGTACGCCTTCACTCCGAACGACATGCTGGATGTCAACTATGTAGGGAACCGCGGAACGCGAATTATCCTTGGCGGCATGAACTACGGCCAATTGGACCCGAAATATCTCTCCATGGGTTCAGCGCTGAACAACCCCGTGGCCAATCCGTTTGCCGCTGCAATGAAGTCCCTGAACCTCGCGGCCAGTTCCTGCGGGCTGAGCTCGCCGACGGTTTCGCAGGCACAACTGCTGCTGCCGTATCCGGAGTTCTGCGGAGCGGCCTCTGCTTCCCAGGAACCAGTCGCCATCTCTAATTACAACTCGTTGCAGGCAACTTTCACCCACCGCGTCAGCCTGGGCCTGATCTTCATGGCCTCCTACACATACTCGAAGTTCCTTGACGATACTGGCGGCGCCGAGGAATGGGCCTCAATCAGCAGCGGATTTGGCGGCATCGGAACCATCCGCAACTACTATGACCTGAAAGCGGACTGGGGTGTCGACTCGACGGACGTCCCTCAGTCTCTCGCTTTGAACTATGTGTACGAGTTGCCGGTTGGGAGGGGCAAGAAATTCGGCAGCGGCATGAACGGCGTCGAGAATGAAGTCCTGGGCGGCTGGCAGGTCTCCGGAATTACGCACGTGCAGGCCGGTTTCCCGCTTGGGATCGGAGCCAACAATAACGGCGCAAGTCTTTGGGGCGGAAGTCAGCATGCCAACCTGACCGGGGCCGCGATGAAGGGCACCGGCACTTGCGGGGCGGGGACAAGCAACCCTATTCCGGTGGGAACAAAGTATTGTTTCTTCAATCCGGCCGCCTTTGCGCAGGCGCCGGCATACACATTTGGCAATACAAAGCGTTTCTTCTCCAATCTGCGGGCTCCCGGTTACGTCGACGAGGATCTCGGAATACAAAAGTGGTTCAATCTCACGGAGAAGTTCCGCCTGCAATTCACGGCTCAGATGTTCAACGCGTTCAACCACACCAACTTCGACGCGCCCGACACTAACCTCGGGGATGCATTGTCCACGATGGGAGAGTCCAACAATACGCAGGGGCCAAGGCAGGTCCAGTTGTCGCTGAAGCTCGTTCGATAGAGTCCACATGCAAAGGACCGTACTGGCTCTATGCTTGGCGATCGCGTTCACGAGTTCAAACGTGAACACGATCGCGGCCGCTGAGGATCCCACACAAACTCTTGAATCCCTCTTGGCTGCAGCGCATGATGCTCAGTCCAGGAGGGACTTCAACGCTGCTGCCGAATTCTACCGCAAGGCCGTCGCGTTCGAGCCCTCTGTTCCAGAGCTATGGGCGAATCTCGGCCTCATGGAACACGAGGCGGGAAAGATCTCCGAAGCCATGACAAGTTTTCAGCGTGCCGCTCACCTCAAGCCCTCGTTATTTGTCCCGCAGTTGTTTTTGGGGCTGGAGTATCTGCAATCCAAGAAAGCTGAGGCGGCCTTGCCCTATCTCGAAAATGCGGTGAGGCTGAATCCCAACGATCTTCAGGCGGTGCGTTCGCTTGGCAAGGCACATGTCATCCTCGGCCACAGCGAGAGCGCCACGGAGCTCTACTTGAAGGAAGTTCAACTGGCCCCTGACCGGGGCGACTCGTGGCTCGACCTGGGCACTACCTATCTGCAGCAAGTGGAGATCGACGCACGCCTGATGACGTTGAGCTACCGCGATTCGGCGTACGTCAATCTCAGGGCCGCGGAGGTCCTTGCCGAAGAAGGCCAGCTGATCGATGCGGCAAATGCCCACAAGGCGGCTATCGCTTCACCGCAAACCGTGCCCTGCAAGTTCGCAGAGTATGGAATCACGCTGTTGCGCCAGCAAAACATTGCGACGGCTCGTGAACAGTTCAACCAGGAGATTCGAACTGGTTCTCACTGCGGACTGGCGGCCCTTGGTCTGGCCATCGCAGACGCTGCCGAAGGGAAGCAGGCGGCTGCACTCAGCCGTTTCACGTCGGTCGCAACTGCTGACCCCGCCTTCGTTCGCGCGAGCCTTCCCCTATTTCGCGGCACAGCTTCAACGGATCAAGTGCGAGCCCTGATCGACTTGGCCCGATCTCAACAGAGCGCTTCTTCCCCATTCAACATTGGTTCGATAGTTGAGGAAGCCCTTCTCTCCAATGATGCGCCGGCTGCTCCACCCGACTTCGGGAATCGTCCAGCCCCCGAAGTTAAAGCGCCATCGCCTTCGGATGCTAAACGGCTTTATGATTCAGGCCACTACACCGAATGTAGTCAATCTCTCAAGCCGGCTCTCCAAAGCTTATCGAGCAGCCAACAACAGCTTCTCGCTACATGCTCCTTCTACGTAGGCGATTTCAAAACGACGTCCCGAGCGGCGCAGCAATTGAGAAAGAGCCCCGCGACTCGAGAGCAGGGCCTCTACTGGGAGAGCAAGGCAGATCAGAACCTCGCTATAAGCGCTCTGACTCGCGCAGGGGAAATCGACGCGGATTCTCCACGCATGCATGTGCTGCTTGGGGATGTGTTTCGAGAAAAGCACCGGTGGGACGAAGCCGAAGCCGAATACAGAAGAGCAGTCGCATTGGATTCGAGTAGTCGCAGCGCTCGCTTGAGCCTGGCGATCACCCTTTTCTCCGAGATGAAAATCGACGAGGCCCTTACCCTCGACAGGGCCATCCTCAGTCAGGGCCCCCAGGACACTGAAGCCAATCTTCTCGCAGGCGAAATCCTGATTCAGCTCAATCGCTTTTCCGAGGCTGAGCCCTATTTGCTGAGGTGTGCAGATCTCAAACCGGAACTCGCACCTCGCTACCACACGCTTCTCGGTAAGGTCTATGCGGAAACCAATCGCATACCAGCGGCCATTGCGGAGTACAAACTTGGACTCGCAGCCGACCACGACGGCGGTGTTCACTACCAGCTTGGCCGCCTCTACCAGAGCTCTGGCGATAGGTCGGCTGCAACCGAAGCTTTCAAGGAGGCGAAGCGCCTTGCAGATCACAAGATTGATCGGGAGCGCGTGGCGCTTGGGCAGAGCCCGTCCGCTGCGAGTCGCCCATCGTACCAGCCATAGACACATCCGATCGAGACATCCGCGTAGTTCTCTCCGAGACAGCGTCGGATAACCAATACGTCGCCTCACCTAAATCTGTGCGAAGAACTAATCAACACATTTCCGAACACCGGAGCCCATCTCATGTACGTTGTGTCGCCTGTGAAACGGTTTCTTGCCTTTGTTGCATTGTTTCCGGCCGTCGCCGTTTATCTCGGCCAAGCTCAAGACCTGAACCGCCAGCCGAATGGCGCGATCGTACACTCCGCCCGCGGCTTCGTGCGCGTAGAGGTGTGCTCCGATAGTGTGATCCACATTGTTGCCGGCCGCACTGACACACTGACTCAACCGGTTGTGCCTGCCGTGATCCGGCCATGTACGGGCGCTAAGTTCACCACTGTCTCGGAAGGGTCTCGAGTTCAGATTCAGACAGACAAACTCAAGGTAGAAGTGGACAAGGATACCGGCTCTGTTAAATTCCTGACGCGCAGTGGAGAATCCGTGCTCAGCGAGCAGCCGCACAACGATCGAACCATCCCTGGCGCAAGGTTCTGAATCCGGGGGCGGCATTCGTCAGGATTTCCTGCTTTCTCCTGGCGAGGCGCTCTACGGGTTAGGTCAACATCAGGAAGGCTTTTTCGATCTGCGCGATATACCGGTTCAGCTCTTGCAGGCAAACTCGAATATAGCGATTCCGTTTCTCATCTCGACCAACGGATACGGGCTACTCTGGAATGACCCAGCGCTTACAGATTTCAATCCTGCAACACAAGCGGTCCGCATCGATCAGAATGGCGTTGGAACATTTCAAACAGGACCTGAAGGTGAGTACGGTTTTCTTCTCAGCGGCAACTATCGCGACAAACTCAGGCTGTCAGTGGATGGAAAGCAGATCGTCGACCTGAACAACATGTGGCTTCCGCTGTCGGTAGGCGCAAAGATGCACCTTGCCGCAAACGCGACGTACAAAGTGATCGCCGAAGCGGGTGGTGACACAAAGCTTGCCCTTCGCGGTCCTTCAGATACTATGACATTCCGATCGCAGGTCGGCGATTCCGTCGATTATTACTTCCTCTATGGCCCCGAGCCGAAGAAGGTGCTCGCCGAGTACCGGGATTTCACCGGCGCTGTACCACTATTACCGCGATGGGCCTATGGCTTTTGGCAGTGCCGCGAACGCTACTCAAGCCAGCAGCAAATTCTCGATACGGCCGCTGAATTCCGCCAGCGCAAGATTCCCGTAGATGTTCTAGTGCAGGACTGGCAGTACTGGGGCAAGTACGGTTGGAATGCCATGCGCTTTGACGAAGACGCGTATCCTGACCCGGCCGCGATGATGTCTGACCTGCATCGCCAGGATTTTCATATGGTCATCTCTGTCTGGGCCAAGTTCGGCGCAGAGACCGCGGTCGACAAGGAAATGGTAGCCAACGACCTGGTTCTTAAAAGCGCCGCGAGCACAGGTGAACCCGGCGAAGCGAAAGAACGTGAGAACTGGGCAGACCTGTTCAATCCGCGAGCGCAAAAGATGTTCTGGACCGACATCGATCGCAATCTCTTCAGCGCAGGTATTGATGGATGGTGGCTGGATGCTTCCGAGCCAGAAGGCGATCCGTTGAAGGATGACTATACATTCCTTGGACCTGGAACGAAAGTGCGCAACGCATTTCCTCTATTTGAGACGTCTGCGGTGTATCGAGGTCAGAGGGCGACAACCGAAGAGAAGCGCGTCGTTATTCTTACTCGTTCCGCTTATGCGGGCGAGCAGCGCAACAGCACGATAGCTTGGTCAGGAGATATCTCAGCCAATTGGGAGACCTTGCGCCGACAGATTCCGGCTGGCCTCAGCTTCGGCATGTCGGGCTTTCCGTATTGGACAACCGACATCGGCGGTTTCTTCCGTCCGAGCGACCAGTACACGTCGCCTGAATACCACGAGTTGCTCGTCCGCTGGTTTCAGTTCGGTGCGTTCTCTCCCATCTTTCGTATCCATGGCTTTCGGTCGGAGACAGAGATGTGGAAGTACGGTCCGGAAGTGGAGAAGGTCCTCCGGCAATACGATGAATTGCGGTATCGGCTTCTGCCCTACATCTACTCCTCGGCGTGGGGTGTGACCAATCGCGGCGAGATCGTTATGCAGGGGTTGCCGTTCTTGTATCCGGAAGATTCCTCCGTTAGACAGGTCAGTGATGAATACCTCTTTGGTGATTCACTCCTGATAAGTCCAGTCACGGAACCACACGCGACGACCCGCGCAGTCGTCTTGCCGGCTGCCGATAACTGGATAGATTTCTGGTCGGGGAAGACCTATCGCGGTGGACAAACAATCACTGTAGATGCGCCCATCGATCGAATCCCGATCTTAGTGAGAGCGGGCAGTATCGTACCGATGGGCCCCGTCGTTCAATCCGCAGCGGAACACCAGGATCCCTTGGATATCAGAATCTATCCGGGCAAAGACGCCAGCTTCGAGTTATATGACGACAGCGGCGATGGCTATGCGTACGAACGCGGTTCAAAGGCGAGCATCCACTTCCAATGGGATGATCAACGCCACACCCTGTCCATTGGAGACCGCTCCGGAAGTTTTCCGGGCATGCTTGCAAGGCGGACCTTCCATATTGTCGTTGTTCAACCGGGAAGCGGTGTGGGGAGCGCAGCGAGTTCTATAGCCGATCGATCAGTCACCTACAATGGGGACCGCCTGAAGATAGTGCTTCGGAAGAAAGGCTAAAACCGAAATTGCCTTGCCGAACTCCTGCCTTGTGAGTTCCTAAACGAGGATTGCAATGATGAATCGCAGGTCGTTCTTCACGGGTGGAGTCTCCATGCTCGCCCTGTCACGCATGGCGCATGCTCTCGCGGACTCTCAGTTCTTTCACGGAGAGGTGCCGCGCGGTCCTTTTCTCCCATTTTGGGAGTCTTTAAAGTCCTATCGTTGTCCGGATTGGTTTCAGGATGCGAAGTTTGGGATCTGGGCACATTGGAGCCCGCAGTGTGTGCCCGAACAAGGTGATTGGTACGCGCGCAATATGTACATACAGGGGACGCGTCATCCTCACTTTCGACGACGGTGCAAAGTTCAATTTCGATGCAGGCGGTCCCGGAGCGCCCGACCTGGGAGTGTGGCTGGGAATCCCGGACCTTGCGCCGGAAATCATCTCATACTTCTATAACAAGAACATACTGGCGCATGCCGGTCGTCTGGAAGCGGTGTTAGACCTTAAGGAGGTTCCAGAACCCATCTGGGGCACACTCACCCGCGACTTCGAAATGTCGCTTGCCGATACGCTTCAGAAGGAGCCATGGCAAACCGAGGCATGCATCGGGAGTTGGCACTACGAGCGTGCCCACCTTGAAAACCACACCTACCAGAAAGCTTCGTTCATCATTCCTTTCCTGGTCGATATCGTCAGCAAGAACGGCAATCTGCTTCTGAGTATCCCGCTGCCCGGGCACGGAGAGCCCGATAGCGATGAGATGGCTTTTCTGGGAGAACTCGCCGACTGGCAACAGGTGAATTCGGAGGCAATCAAGGGCACCAGTCCCTGGACCATTTTTGGCGAAGGTCCGTCGACGGAAGCCAAAGAGATCCCGTCGTATCAACTTTCGAAGATTCGCTTCGATCACACAGATATACGATTCACCACAAAGGGGGAGACGCTTTACGCCATCGCTTTGGGCTGGCCGTCGGACAATAAGGTGCTGATCAAATCGTTGGCAAGCAACGTGCCCCACTATGGACGCCAGATTCGCAAGGTCGAACTGCTGGGTGCGAAGAGCGAGATCAAGTGGACGAGGGAGACTGACGGACTTAGGATCTCGGTCCCGCAGGATCCGCCCTGTCATCATGCTTATTGTTTCAAGATATCGCCGGCGTGAAGCAGACACTGACCCGGGTTGGGGTTTCAACTAAGGGTCGCGTCCGTCGCCCTCAGCCTGGAGTGAAACGTTGGCTAGAGGCACGAACCACAATGTGCGGCGTGATCAGTTCAGCCTTGGGTCTCAGCGGTTCTTTCTTTCGAGCAAGCCGCAGCGCAAGATCTGCAGCGGACTTTCCAATGCTTTCACTCCCTTGATCGACGGAAGACAACGAAACACGCAGGAAATCCGAGTAGGAGAGGTTTCCGCAACCAACTACTGCGACATCCTCAGGAATGCGAAGACCCAAATCCAGGAGTGCTCTCATGGCCCCAAGAGCCGAAGGATCATTGAAGCAGAAAATTCCATCGGGTCGTGGCTCAGATGCGAGCAGTTTCTTGGCCGCCTCGTAGCCTCCCTTCTCTCCACGGTGGTCTCCAGAGACTCCCAGGGAGACAATGTGGCCCGGCAAGGGAGTCAGATTGTAGGAGGCGAGCACTCGCCTGTAGCCTTCGAGGCGTCCAATGGCAGTGCTAACCTCAGGACCACGGATATGGGCAATACGTCGGCATCCCTGCTCGATCAGATGCGAAGTAGCAAGCGAGCCGACGGCCTCGTCATCAACTCCAACAAAATTCGCATCCAGTCCTGGGAAGCGCCGATCGATCAGAATGTAAGGTGTCTTATGCTCTTCAATCATGCGGAAGGAGTCCACTGACCATTGCGCTGACGCGATCATAATAACGTCGACTCGTCTGGCGAGCAGCAGCTTAATTTCTTGTACCTCGAGTTCCGGATCCTCATCCGATGACGAGATCAGTAGGCTGTAGCCGCGCATTCGTGTTTCAACCGAAATGGCTTTGGCGATCTCCGCAAAAAAAGGGTGCAACAAATCCGGGACAATGAGCCCGAGTGTCCACGTACGTCCTGTGACAAGCGAGCGGGCGGCAAAGTTGGGCTGGTAGTTCAACTCCCGCATCCGTTTCAAGACCCGCCGGCGCGTCTCGCCAGGAATATCAGGGTGGTCCCTCAGAACCTTAGAAATGGTGGCAATGGAAAGGCCCAGATCGTTCGCGATGTCTTTCAAGCGTGTTGCCATGGGGTGAGTTCACTCCATTGCCGGAATTGAGAGTATGCAACGTTAGCTTAATCGTAATCTGAGCTGTCTTTTCTTGACAATTCAAAATCGCATCGTTACTATTCTATCGTTTCAGTTATCGTTTACTTAGCGGTTTTTTGAGGGGTGCCGTAATGCAATCTCCGACTCAAACAACTCCTGTTGGTTCCATTGCCGCCGAGAGCGTTCCTGCCCGGATTCTGAGCACCGGTGCCAGAATGCCGGCGATTGGATTGGGAACGTTTGGTTCGGATCATGCTTCGCCTTCGGCTGTTGCCGATGCGGTGAAGTATGCCGCTTCGATTGGCTACCGGCACTTCGACTGCGCTTCTGTGTACGGGAATGAAGGGCGGATCGGCCATGTCTTCAAAGAACTCTTTCAGAACGGTCTTCGTCGCGACGAAGTCTGGATCACCTCGAAGCTATGGAACGACAAGCACGCTGAAAACGACGTGATCCCCTCGTGCGAGAGGTCTCTGGCCGATCTACAACTCGATTACCTTGATCTTTACCTGGTGCACTGGCCCTTTCCCAATCATCATCCGCCGGGATGCGACGTCACCGCGCGCAATCCTCATGCCGTACCTTATGTTCACGAAAACTACCTTCGCACGTGGCGGAAGATGGAGGAACTCGTCGATCGTGGGCTGGTTCGTCATATTGGCACGTCGAACATGACCATCCCAAAGATGAAGTTGCTTCTTCGCGATGCACGTATCAAGCCCATAGCCAACGAAATGGAACTTCATCCGCATTTCCAACAGTCGGAGTTCTTTCGCTACCTGGTCGACAATGGAATTCAACCCATAGGCTTCTCACCGATCGGATCACCTGCACGCCCTGAGCGGGACCGGACGCCGGACGACTCTTCTCCAATCGAAGATCCCACCATTCGCACGATCGCGGAACGTCTCGGAGTGCACCCGGCAGTGGTGTGCATCAAGTGGGCTGTCCAGCGCGGACAGATCCCGATCCCTTTTTCAACGAATCCCAAGAACATCCTGTGCAACCTGCTTGCCGTGGTTGGCGAGCCGCTCAGCCAGCAAGACATGGACGCAATCGAAATGCTGGACCGCAACTGCCGACTCATAAAAGGACAGGTATTCCTTTGGAAGGACCATCAGTCATGGGAAGACCTCTGGGACATAAATGGGGTCATCACCCCGGCATGATTCGCCCTTGAAGAGTTCGTGGCTTGCGACCTGCGATTACACGCCTCCTTCAAAACCGAAAACAAGGAGATCGACAAAGATGGCCAGCACGATGAACGCAGCGTTTCTTCCAGGAAACAGCAGCGTCGAACTGAGGAGTGTGCCGATCCCAACGCCGGGCCATGGCGAGGTACTGATCGCTGTTCAGGCTTCAACAATTTGTGGCTCGGATATCCGCTGTATCTATCATGAACACCTGGGAAAGGGCCCAGAAGGCTACCAAGGCGTGATCGCAGGTCACGAGCCCGCCGGTCTCATCGTTGAAACCGGCCCTGGCTGTCGCAGATTCAAAGCCGGCGACAGGGTAATCGTCTATCACATCTCTGGTTGTGGAGTATGCAACGATTGCCGACGTGGCTATATGATCTCCTGCACCAGCAAGGAGTATCGCCGTGCCTACGGATGGCAACGCGATGGCGGCATGGCCGAGTTTTTGCTCGCAGAAGAAAAGGACTTGATCCTTCTTCCCGATCAGCTTACCTATCTCGATGGGGCACAGATTGCCTGCGGGTTCGGTACGGTCTACGAAGCTCTGCAAAAAGTCGGGATCAGCGGCAACGACGCGGTACTCATCACCGGTCTTGGACCTGTTGGGCTGGCAGCCGGTGCGCTCTGCCGCAAGCTGGGCGCAGAAAAGATCATCGGCATCGACATCTCGGCAGAACGCCGCGACCTTGCAATGCACTTGGGCCTCTGCGATTCGGTACTCGCTGCCGGGACGGACAACGTCAATCAAGTACGTGAACTGACGGGTGGGTCCGGCGTCGAACGGGCAGTCGAATGTTCCGCGAACGCCGAAGCCCGCGCCACGGCCATCCGAGCGATTCGCAAGTGGGGAAAGATGGTTATGGTTGGCGAAGGGGGAACAGTGACGTTCAATCCATCTCCCGACATCATTCATGACCAGAAGACGATTTATGGTTCCTGGGTGACATCGACCTGGCTGATGGAGGAGCTCGTTGAGCGGCTCGTGCGCTGGAATCTTCACCCGGAAGATATCGTCACTCACCGTTTCTCACTGGAGAGGGCAGACGAGGCGTATCAGCTCATGGCCTCGGGACGTTGCGGTAAAGTCGCCGTCTGCCCGGCTGGAGAGTAACGCGTGTACACATTCCCAGTGGCCAATCATCCCGAGCAGTCTCAAGCCCAGAGCCTCGTTCCGCGGCAGGGCAAGATCGTTTTCTTTTTGGTGACCGGGCTGCTCTTTTTCGGGCAAAGACTTGCCGGAGCGCGATCCAGTGAGGTTCCGTGTGATTGAAAGAAGGACCGAGAAGGCTGATTCATGGGCGTCCAACCTCAATGAGCTGCTTCCCACGTTGGGCCATCGCAACTGGATTGTCATTGCTGATGCAGCGTATCCCGCGCAGTCGAACCCGGGCATCGAGACGATCGCCACCGGAGCTCAGCACCTCGATG
Organism: uncultured Acidobacteriaceae bacterium; assembly: GCA_963770365.1. Lineage (GTDB taxonomy): Bacteria > Acidobacteriota > Terriglobia > Terriglobales > Acidobacteriaceae > Telmatobacter. Next base: position 105,113 of record CAVYPN010000007.1, read on the forward strand.
TACTGAGAACTGCACTGCAGGCCCTCGGAAACGGCAAACATGTTAAAGCAAGGATCTATCTCGATGCAGAGTTCAAGTTTGTTTCTGAACACGATGCGCCTGGAGTAACAATCTATCGTCAAGAGTTGGCTCGCCTCATCGGCGATCAAGATACCGAGACGATCCCGCACGAAGAGATTATTGACAAACTTGATCAAAGCGCCAGGCTTTTCCGCATCCTCATTCTCAAATCGAATTTAGCTATCCCGTACACGACGGTCTTTTTGGAGTTGGACTGCAAATATTGGAATCGAGGAGCGGAGAAGCGTTTAAGGTTGTCGATGGCGAAGAGTAAACATCGTCGTTCTACACAAAAACAGGAACTAAAAGGAGCTAATTAGCGATGTCGATCAGCCGGCGTCAATTGCTTCGGTATGTGGGCGGAGCTTGTTCCGCAGTCGCGATGTCGAGGATGGCTCGTGCACGTGCCGGCGGAGGCGATACATTTCAACCGACCCGTGCTTCCCTGCAGACCTATGCGGTGCCCGAATGGTTCCGCGACGAGAAGTTCGGCATCTGGTCTCATTGGGGGCCACAGTCGGCCATCGAGGATGGAGATTGGTACGCGCGCAACATGTATGTACAGGGTACCGACCAATACAAGTACCATGTTTCGACCTACGGCCATCCTTCCAAGGTCGGCTACAAGGATCTTGTCAATACTTGGCACGCCGACAAGTGGGACCCCGACCATCTGATGAGCCTCTACAAGAAGGCCGGTGCGACGTATTTCTTCAGCATGGGCGTGCACCACGACAACTTCGATCTGTGGGACTCGAAATGCACGCGCTGGAACGCAGTAACGATGGGACCGAAGAGAGATATCGTCGGTACCTGGCAGAAAGCCGCCAAGAAGCAGGGTTTGCGCTTTGGCGTAAGCGAACACTTATGGATCAGCTACAAGTGGTTCGCTGAGAGCCATGGTGCGGACAAGTCCGGGGCGATGGCCGGCGTTCCCTACGACGGAGTCGATCCGAACCAAGCCGATCTCTACCACGACGCTGACTGCGCACGCTTTGTCGGCAAGCTGGACTGGAATGACGACGGCATTCCGGAAGCGTGGAAGAAACACTATCTGGACCGAATGACCGATCTGATCGACAAGTACCAGCCCGACATGCTCTACACCGACGGCCATCTACCCTTCGAAGAGTACGGACTCAAGATGGTCTCGCATCTCTACAACGTGAGCGCTCAACTCCACGGCGGCCGCACGGAAGCTGTGTATATGAGCAAGGAGAACACCGACTGCACCATCGGCTCCTGTCTTCTCGACCATGAACGCGGAGTAACAGATGCCATCTCTCCGAACCCATGGCAGACGGATACATGCATCGGACAATGGCACTACAAGCGTGGACAGCAATACAAGACAGCGAAAAAGGTGATCGATCTGCTGGTTGATATCGTCAGCAAGAACGGCAATCTGCTGCTCAATTTTCCGCTGCCCAACTCCGGGCAGTTGGATGCCGAAGAGATGAGAACTCTTGAAGGCGTCACGGCGTGGATGGGATACAACAGCGAAGGAATCTACGGCACGCGGCCGTGGAAGATTTACGGCGAAGGGCCCTCGACACAGCAAAAGATCGAAGCCGGAAACTTCAACGAAGACAAGCAGAAAGATCTGAGCGCCGAAGACGTTCGCTTCACCAGGAAGGGCGACACGCTCTATGCCTTCGTGATGGGAAAACCTGAGATCGCCGAAGTGAATGCACTCGGCCTCTGGAGTCCGCAGAATCCGGGCAAGATTCAAAGAGTGCAAATCCTCGGCCGTGGGGGCGAGGTCCAGTGGGTCCAGGACAATACGACGCTGCGCGTCAAGGTCCCTCCCGAAGTGCCTTCGGATATCGGCCTAACCCTGAAAGTGGATTTCGCGTGAAAATGAACGACACGATCCGGCTTACCATCAACGGAGCGAAAAGATTCGTTCCTATCCGTTAGTAGCCGGTTTTCGAGAGGGGATCCCGATGAAATCTACGATGCTGCTCCGTGCCTGCGCAATCACCTTGGCTGTCGCGCCTGGGTCCTGGGTCATGGCTCAGGTGCAGACCAACATTCCCGACGTCGTCCCACGAGCAAAGCCGGCGGTGGTCGAGCACATCAAGATTCACGGCACGGCACTTGAAGGCAATCTCGGGGGCGACGCCATCGATCGCGATGTCATTGTCTTCCTGCCACCCAGCTACAAGAAAGACAAGAATCGTCGCTATCCGGTGGTCTACGCGCTTCACGGCTACTCCATAGGGGCCGAACAGTGGACGCACGAGATTCATGTCCCCCAAACCATCGAAGGCGCTTTTGCACTGGGCTCGCAGGAGATGATCGTTGTCCTGCCCGATTCCAAGACCATCTACAACGGCTCGATGTACTCAAGCTCCGTCACTACCGGCGACTTCGAGAAGTTCATCTGGCACGACGTTGTCTCCTACATAGACGCGCACTATCGCACCATCCCCAATCGCACCAGTCGCGGCCTCGTCGGCCACTCCATGGGCGGCTACGGTGCGTCGCGCATTGGCATGAAGCATCCTGACGTCTTCGGCGCTCTCTACATCATGAGTCCCTGCTGCATGTCTTCGATGGTCGGCGGCGGCCCGGGCACCACCGATGAGATCAAGGAGCGGGCGATCGCCAGCGAGAAGAAGGTCACCGCAGCCAAGTCTCCCGCGGACTTGGCCGCACAGTCGCCCGGCTTCGCCTCCGCGCAATATGCAACTGCAGCGGCTTGGGCTCCCGATCCAAAGAACCCTCCGCTCTACTTCGATCTGCCAACTAAGGATGGTGTCCCGCGACCGGAGATCGTGGCGAAATACACAGCCAACTCACCGCTTGCCTTTGTTGATCAGTACATAGGCAATCTTAAGCAGTACCGGGCCGTCTCTATGGACGTCGGCGATCAGGACGGACTGCGATTCGATTCCACCAAGCTGCACACCATTCTCGACAATTATGGAATCGCAAATACATTTGAGATCTACTCCGGCACGCATGTCAGCGCAGTCGCCGATCGATTCCAGAACCACGTGCTGCCGTTCTTCAGCAAGAACCTCTGCTTCACAGCCGATTGCCGTTAGATGGCAGAAAGTCGGCGCAAAGAAAGTCGAGATCAAGGATGCTTTGGAAAGCAGGAATTCTCCGCACGAGTCGTGATGGTTGGGAAGTCATGCCCATCCTGTTTCTCTTCTTAATCACCCCGTTGATGGCCGATGCACAAATGCCCGGACAGAAGGCCCCTGGTCCTCCACCCGCGCAAGTCGAACAGACAAGCCACGGCCTCCGCGCCACTGCGGGAAGGGAAGTTCTCGACGTCACCGTATGTTCTGACTCGGTGATTCACGTCGTGGCTACTCCCGAACCTTCCGCCCCCGCCTCGCCGCGCCCGTGGATGCTCGACGCACAGCAAGCTTGTCCCGGAGCGCCGTTCACGTTTGTGCAGGACGCGAAAGCGGTTAGTTTGAAGACTGCTCAGCTTGAGTTGATCGTCAACATAGAACGCGGCAACCTCACTTTCAAAACCGTCGCCGGAGAATCGCTGCTGAACGAAGGCAACAGCATCCCGCGAACCTACGAGCCGGTCGAGCTCAATGGCGATCACACTTACCGCGTCACGGACCGCTTTTCCCCCTCGATCACTGAAGCGCTCTACGGGCTCGGGCAGCATCAGAACGGCATGTTCAACTATCGCGGCGCCACAGTAGAACTCGGTCAAAACAACACCGATGTCGCAATCCCCCTGCTGATTTCGAGCAAGGGGTACGGGCTGATGTGGAACACGGCAGCGCTTACGTACTTTGACAATCGCTTCCCGCTCGACATGAAGCTGACTTCCATCGCCGGCAAGTCAATCGACTACTACTTCCTTTACGGGCCTGAGATCGACACCATTCTCCACGAGTACCGCACCATGACCGGCCACACGCCCATGCTGCCCAAGTGGGCCTATGGCTTTTTCCAATCGAAGGACCGCTACGTATCGCTCGACGAGATTCGCGAGATCGCAGAGCGCTATCGCAGGGAACATATTCCGCTTGACGCCATGGTGCAGGATTGGTTCTGGTGGAAGACCGAGGGCGATCCCGTCTTCAATTCCAATTATCACGATGTGGCGCAAGATCTCGACGCGCTGCACAAAGCAAACGTGCACGCGATGATTTCCGTCTGGGGCTTGCTCGATCCCGAGTCCGAAACTTATAAGATTCTCGATGCAAAGCACGAACTTGTTTCTGACGCCCACGTCTATGACGCTAGCAATCCCGAGGCGCGCAACAACTACTGGGAACACCTGCCCGGCAAACTGCTGGCGCAGGGATGGGATGCATTCTGGCTCGATAGTGCTGAGCCCGAAGAGTACTGGCCGCACATGGGCGACGCCATCCTCAGCAGCCGACAGATCGCCGTGGGCAATGGCGCCGAATTCACGAACGTGTTCCCGCTCGAACACACCCTCGGAGTACAAGATCACTGGAAGGCGCAAAACCCAAGCAAGCGCGTCTTTCTGCTCACGCGTTCGGCCTTCCTCGGCCAGCAGCGCGTAGGCGCTACCGTCTGGTCGGGAGATGTCTACGGCACCTATTGGGGCCTGAGCCACCAGGTTCCCGCCGGTCTCAATTTCGCGCTGTCTGGCTCTCCATATTGGACCACTGACATCGGCGGCTATTGGCCTCCGCACGAAGACCCAATCGCCGATCCCGCGTTTCAGGAACTCTACGCGCGCTGGTTTGAATACGGCACGTTCTGCCCGATCTTTCGCACGCACGGGCACCGGTCACATAACGAGCTATGGGCCTTTGACAAAGTCGAACCGATCCTTGTGAGCTACGACAAGCTTCGCTATCGGCTGATGCCGTATATCTATTCCCTGGCATGGAAGGTAACGAGCGAGGATTACACCATGCAGCGCCCGCTCGTGATGGACTGGGGCGGCGACTCAAACACATGGAACCTCGGCGATCAATTCATGTTTGGCCCTGCCATCATGGTCAACCCGGTGCTCAAGGCCGACGCGAACAGGCGCAACGTTTATTTGCCGGCGGCTGCTGCATGGTACGACTTCTGGACTGGCAAATCGCAAACAGGCGGACAGGAGATCGAAGCCGATGCGCCCCTCGATCGCATACCACTCTTTGTGCGCGCCGGTTCTATCCTTCCCATGGGTCCGCAGATCGAGTACGCCACGCAGGATCCCGCGGGGCCCATCGAGCTTCGCATCTATCGCGGCGCCGATGGGAGATTTGATCTTTATGAAGACGCAGGCGATGGATACGAGTACGAGAAGGGCCAGCATTCCGTCATCCCAATCCAATGGAACGACCACAACTCGTCACTCACCATCGGCGCACGGCAAGGCTCATTCCCCGGAATAATCGAACACCGCAAATTCCGCGTCGTCCTGGTAGCGGGCGGACATGGAACAGGCGTAGATGTGACCAGCACGGCTAACGCGGAGATCAGTTACGAAGGCAACGAAGTTCACGCAACCATCAAGTGATTTGGTGCGGCGCCGGGCTAAGTAAAACAAAATAGTCCACGCTGCGCTCAAACATTTTGTTACGGAGAAGGCCGGTTATGACGAAATGCAATCTCTCGTTTCTTCTGGCGGTTGTGCTGTGTGTACCCTTGGCTGCACTGTCTCAATCGGCCGATCCCTGCGCGGCTCTCTCCGGCCTTAAAATCGGCGGCACCGAAATCACCAAGGCCGCGCTCGTTCCTGCCGGAACCACTGTCCCGCCGCCGTATCCCGGCGCTCCTTCCATTGGCCCGCTTCCAGCGCATTGCCGCGTCGACGGCATTATCAATCGCCGTAATGGCGTCGACGGTCAGGAATTCGGCATCGGCTTTGCTCTTGCGCTGCCCGACACTGCTGCATGGAACGGTGACTTCATGATGCAGGGCGGCGGCGGAGGCAATGGCATCATCGCGTACCCAGCCGGCGCGAACTACGCAGGCGACAAGCCAGCACTCTCCCGCGGATTCGCCGTGGCGAGCACCGATACAGGGCACAAGGCCAAAACGGGCGCCTTCGATTTCACCTTCATGCGCGACCAGCAGGCCTATCTCGATTTCGCCTTCTTCGCGAACGCTGAAGTTGCCGCAGTCGCCAAGCAGATCATCGCTCACTACTACGCTAAACCTGCGGCGTATTCCTACTTTGTAGGCTGCTCCACAGGCGGACGCGAAGGCATGATCCTCTCGCAGCGATATCCCACCCTGTTCAATGGCATCGTCTCCGGTGATCCGGCCATGCGCACCGGCCTGTCTAACCTTGCCATCGCGCAATGGATTCCCGTGGCTTACAACCAAGCCGCTCCCAAAGACGCCTCCGGCAAGCCGCAGATCGATAAGTTCCTCACCGACGATGATCGAAAGATCTTTATGGATGCGCTGATGAAACAATGTGACGCGAAAGACGGCGTCGCTGACGGCATGATCTCCGACCCTCTGGGCTGCGACTTTGATCCTGCAGTCCTAGCCTGCAAATCCGGCCAGTCCGACGCTTGCATCGCTCCTGAAAAGACCGCCGCAATCAAGAAAGCCTTCGCCGGGCCGAAGAATGCCTATGGCACGCAGGTCTACCCGGGCTTTCTTTACGACGCGGGCATTACTTCGAAAGGCTTCGCATCAGGTCTACTGGCCTTGGGACCAGGAGGTCTCTTCGGTCCTTACATTACTGCAACTGAACTCGACGTCGACAAGGCAGCGCTGCATGCCTCCGATCCGCTCGTCGAACCTGCATCCACCAATCTCTCCACGTTCTCACTCAGCGGCGGCAAGCTCATCTTCTTCCACGGCGACAGCGATCCGTGGTTCTCGCCGCTCGACACGCTCGGCTATTACCAATCACTTGCCGCGACCAACGGCGGAGCCGAGAAGGTTTCTGAATGGAGCCGTATGTTTCTCGTCCCCGGGATGGCCCACTGCGGCGGCGGTCCATCACTCGATCACTTCGACATGCTCACTGCCGTCGTCAGTTGGGTCGAGAAAGGCACTGCGCCCGACGCGGTGATCGCCACCGGTCAGGCATTCCCAGGTCGCAGCCGACCGCTGTGCGCCTATCCAAAACACGCACAGTACACCGGAACCGGCGACAGCCAGGACGCCCGCAACTTCCAGTGCCAGGACCCCGCACGCTGATGGGGAGAGATTTCGAGTTATGAGTTTCAAACAGGTTCAAAGCACATCGTTCGCCGCAGGGCTTTTCTTTGCTGCGAGCGTTGCTGTATTTGCGCAGCCTACACCCGGCCAGGCCACACAGGCCGCAGCTGTTAAGCCGCTCCCCTTCGTCAGCCCCGTCTTCGCCGATAACATGGTGCTTCAGCGCGGCAAGCCTGATACCATCTGGGGCTGGTCTGATCCTGGAGACAATGTCCGCGTGCAGATCGGCGCTAACACAGCAAACCGTACTGCCGGCGTAGATCGCCGCTGGTTCGTCAGAATTCAACCCCCATCTGCTGGCGGCCCTTATACCGTAACCATCACCGGTCATCAATCTGTTGAACTGCACAACGTTCTCGTTGGAGATGTCTGGCTCTGCGGTGGCCAATCGAACATGGGCCTTCCGCTCCGCTTCACCAACAACGCAGAGGAAGAAATAAGGACGGCTAACTACCCCGACATCCGTTTCTTCACCGTCCAGGGTCATCCCGCTTACCACCGTGTCGAGGTCATTGACGGTGACTGGCGCGTCGTCTCCCCCGAGACCGCCAGCTGGATCTCCGCCGTTGGTTACTACTTCGCGCGCAAAGTCCACCAGGAGATCCATGTCCCCATTGGCCTCGTCATTGATGCCGTTGGTGGAACCCCCGCGGAATCGTGGACCAGCGAAGCCGCGCTTCGTCCACTCCACGACTTCGATGTCCCCCTTGCCGAACTCGACCGGCTGAAAGCCGATAAGGCGCCTGAATATGGCAACTACATCGCGCACTGGTACGACCAGTACGACATCGGCCAGAAGAACAACTGGGCCGCTCTCGATTTTGATGACTCGAAGTGGAAAACCGTCCCGGTCCCCGGCGGCTTTGCCGAACTCGGAGTGCCCGATACCCCGGCCCTGGTCTGGTTCCGCAAAGACGTTACTTTGCCCGACCCGTTACCCAAGCTGGCAGCCCCGGCGTCGACCTCGGCCCCAGGCCCACTTCCACGCTCTGGTAGTATGCTCGCCCTCGGCGAGATTGAACGCATGGACACCGTCTATATCAATGGGACCGAAGTTGGCGGCAGCGCCTGGGTCGAGAATCCACGCAGGTATTCAATTCACGATGGCATTTTGAAGCCCGGCCGCAACGCGATCGCCATTCGTGTCTTTAAAACCAAACCTGATGGAGGCTTCCTCTCCAGACCTGAAGACTTGCATCTTACTCTCGCTGACCAGACCAGCATCCCGCTCGCCGGGCCGTGGAAAGCGAACCTCAGCGTTGACGCACGTTCGCCGCAACCACTCCCTATTGCCTACGAGAACTGGCCAGTTATGCCCACTGTTCTTTACGAAGGCATGCTCGCCCCCATCGCTCCGCTCTCCATCACGGGCGCTCTCTGGTACCAGGGCGAACAGAACTCCCCACGAGGTTATCAGTACCGCAAGATTCTCCCCGCAATGATTGCCGATTGGCGTGCGCTTTTCGGCCAGGGCAATTTCCCCTTCTACATCGTCAGCCTACCTGCATTCACTAAGCGAAGCCCAGTCCCAGTTGATGGCGACGACTGGACTGAAACACGAGAATCGCAGGCCATCGCCGCGGCGACCGTGCCAGATTCCTGCCTCGCTGTCACCATCGATACCGGTGATCCCGAAAATATCCATGCGAAAGAAAAGCAGCCCGTAGGAGATCGCCTCGCCCTCTGCGCGCTCGCAAAATACTACTGCAAAAGTGTCGTCTACTCGGGTCCGACTCTCGAATCTGTCGAGCGCCTCGCCGGTTCCATTCGATTGCACTTCGCGCACATCGACGGCGGTCTCATTGTCAAAGGTGACAGGCTGGAAGAATTCTCAATCGCCGGCGACGACCGCAAATGGTTCTGGGCCGACGCCCACATGGAAGGCGACACTATCGTGGTTTCATCGCCGTCCGTAGCCAACCCAACACAGGTCCGCTATGCCTGGCAGTCCAATCCCGCCGCCACGCTGTTCAACGGCGCTGGCCTGCCTACCGTTCCGTTCCGCACCGACACCTGGCCCGGCAAAACGGAAGGACACCGACCGTACTGAATACGGAAATGCAGCTGCGGCAATGCACTTGAGCGCTTCCAAGGCTCAATGTCGCTTCACTCAGTCGTGGTGACAGCGGTTTATGTCATCTCTATAATTGCAATCTTCGCCGCACACGCAAGCAGGTAGAGCTTGCAGGAGCTTGCCTTTGAACCGCACTCATTGTTTGCTTTTGCTGTCCCTCTTGCCGCTCACCTTGGAGAATCATGCGCAGAAATCACCGACGAGCGGAACCCACCGTTCCACGCCTGTAGAACCCCGCGTCGAGATGCCACTCCGCGATGCTTGGCGCTTCAAGTTGGGTCCAGAATCTGCGACAGAGCTCCAGGATGAACCGGATTCGACGTGGACAACTGTTAGCGTGCCACACACCTGGAATCGAGCGGGATACTACAAGGACGCGCCGGCGTCCCATATCAACACCGCGCAGAACGTCGTCACCACGCAGGGCGTCGGCTGGTACAAGCTCATCTTTACGCCTCCAGCGAACGTGGCCGGCATGGAAAGCTTTCTGCAATTCGACGCAGCAAGCCGCATCGCAACCGTCTGGTTGAACGGAATCTTGCTGGGCACGCACCGGGGAGGATTCTCGCGCTTTCGCCTGGACAGCACGGCTGCACTTAAGCCGGCTCAGCGGAACTCGTTGACGGTGAAGGTGGACAACACGAAACCCGCGCTGGGAAGCTCCACTGCCGACGTGTTGCCGCTTACCGGAGACTTTTTTGTGTACGGCGGTTTGTATCGTCCGGTAAGCCTTGTCTTCACCGGGAAGACGCACCTTGATTTGATGGATTATGGCTCCTCCGGCGTCTATGCGAAAACGACGTCCGTCGGGTCCGATGGGGCGCAGGTACAGGTGCGTGCGCGAGTGCGCAACGACAGTGACCAAAGCGACTCCGTTCTGCTTCGAACTCTTCTCATTGACGCGCGAGGCAAAGTCGCGGCACACCAAGAGCAGTCCGTCGCCGTTGGAGCAGCGAGTGGGGCAGAGAGCACCGCGAACCTGGCTGTGTCGCATCCTCATCTCTGGCAGGGCGTGGAGGATCCTTATCTGTACCGTCTGGTGGTGGAGGTCTCAAACAAGTCCTCCCAACTGGTAGATCGTGTCTCTCTACCCTTTGGGATTCGGCAGGTTCGGTTCGATCCAGACAATGGACTCTTCCTCAACGGAAAACACGTGACCGTGCACGGCGTTGGCTATCACCAGGATCGCGAAGGCAAGGGCTGGGCTTCGGAACCGGAAGACGTTGCCTCGGACGGGGCGGTGATGCGCGAAATGGGAGTGACCGGCATACGCCTCACCCACTACCAGCACGGCCAGCCGATTCACGACCTCGCAGACCGCGACGGACTTGTGCTCTGGGACGAGATACCCTTGGTAAGCCAGTGGACATTGGGCGAGAGCCTGCAACCGACGGAAGCGCTTCGTGAGAACGCCCGGCAGCAACTGCGGGAGTTGATTGCGCAGGACTTCAATCATCCGTCGGTCATCACCTGGTCCATCGGCAATGAGATCGATTTTGGAAACAGCATACCGGCTTTTGTGGGGAACAAAAGCGGTGCCGTGCCCAACCCGCTTTCCTTACTGAAAGAGTTGAATCAGCTGGCGCACGAGTTGGACCCGGACAGGCCGACAACACTGGCGACTTGCTGTGAGGGAATTCGCTACGCACCCGATACGGTGGTGCCGATCACGGCCTCGGTCACTGACTTGGCCGGTGCGAACCGTTACTTCGGCTGGTACTACGGCAAGCCATCCGACTTAGGACCTCATCTTGACGCCCTGCACCACACGCGGCCAGCACAGCCCATGGCGGTAACGGAATACGGCGCCGGAGGTGCTATCTCGCTGCACTCTGATAATGCGCTGGGTGGCCCGGAGTCTCGGAACCGGCCCCAGGCGGAAGAATACGAGTCCTACATTCACGAACAGAACTGGTCTACGATGCGCAGCAAACCGTATCTGTGGGGTACGTTTATCTGGAACTCTTTCGATTTTGGAAGTACTACGCGCAGCGAGGGCAATGCCCAGGACATCAATACCAAAGGGATCATGACCTTTGACCATAAGTATAGGAAGGACCCGTACTTCTTTTACAAGGCCAACTGGATGACGACTCCAACGATTCACATCAACTCCAGCCTTTATACCGAGCGAGCCTACCGGATAGCAGATGTGCGGGTGTACAGCAACGCGCCCAAAACCTCGCTGAAAGTAAATGGAAAGCTGGTTGGAGTGCTTGCAGACTGCCCGGATCGCATCTGTGTCTGGAATGGCATCGTCCTGAGCCCCGGCGCCAATAACATTGTTGCAACTGGCTCCTTCCCCACCGGTGATGTGGACGATAAAGTGCAGTGGCATCTTTCAGACGCAGCCGCCAAGAACACCTATATCGATTGCGGCGCGCTGGTTGCTGGCGCAAGCCCCGACAAACGCTTCGGATCGGATACGTTCTTCGAGGGTGGAACAGCGCAGGTGATCTCCGGTCCGGGATCTGGATTCAGGGCTCCGGCCCCGGCATCCATTGCTGGGACAACGAGTCCATTGGTGGCGGCCACTTACCGTGCCGGTTCTTTCACGTACCGCGTTCCGGTGAGTGACGGTCCGCATAGCATAGTCCTGACGTTTGTTGAACCATCACTCCATCCCGGCGAGCGTATTTTCGACGTCTTCGCGAACGGGCAGAAAGTTCTGACCAATCTGGATGTGGCGGGCGCCGCGGGAGGTGCGCTGACCGCATTTCAACAGCATTTCGAAGTTGACGCCAAAGATGGCATGGTGGTTCTCGACTTCAGACCTACCAAAGGAGACGCAATTGTTTCCGCGATAGAGGTCAATAGCGTCGCGTGTGGGATCCCTTACCGTTTGCGCCGGAAAGTCAGAATAGGTACCGAAACGGGCGGAGAGTTTACTGATTTCTAGTGGAGGATTCTCCACTAGGACGAATAGTCGCCTTGTCGTACAAGTGCCCTGGGCTCACGTGGTGAGCAAAGGTAGCGCATGCACTGACCAAACATCTGAGAATCGGGAGCTCTCAGGCATGGAGCTGCCCGGTTCGGTAATTCCGCTCTCCAGCGAGCCAATTCTGGGCAGACCTGAACAGATATGGCTCAATTTCCTAGGCTGCGCGATTTGAAATGTTCAATTCCAACGCTTTTTCGATCCAGCTGTTGAGTTTCGAAGCGCGAAAGAGCCAACACTTACCCTGCTTCGTCGCCGGAACCAAGCCCGCCCGAGCCATCCTTTCTAAGGTTTTGTAATGAAGATGCACGAGAGGAGCCGCCTGACGCGAGGTGAGGAGCGGCTCGAAGACAATTCGCCTACTAATTGGCACATGTGGAGCTGACATTTTCGTTACCTATAAAACATTCGAATGCGGATCAGATTCTCTGCAGTTATTCCAAGCCAGTTGCCGCAACTGAACAGACAAATCAAAGCCGGGTTATCACTGGTAGAACGAACCCAAGTTCAACCCATCCCGGAGATCCTTCCGGTTCCCCTCAGGGTGATTACGCAATCAATCATGCCTGCTAACTCTATTAAATACTCACATTTGAGAACTCATAACCCAAAGGTCGCTGGTTCAAATCCAGCCCCCGCAACCATCAAGTTCAACAAAACCAAGACTTTGGAAGAGGCTGCTCGATGCGGCCTCTTTCTATTTTACCTCGGCTGTCCGTGAACTGTCCGTTCGCCATTAAGATGGAACACAAAAGCAGAGAGGAGTACGCCCGAATCGCCGGTCCTCACATTCGGAAGACATCGCAGCTGTGCCGTGAGAATCTCCATCCCTACAGAAAAGAGCCGCGGCTCGCGCAGGACTGAAGACGGAGTCAATCGCCGGACATAGTCTTCGTGCTGGGTGCGTCACACAAGCGGCCAAAAACGGCGCTTGCCAGGAAGGCGGCGACATCGAATCGGGGCTTTTCAGCTTCAACCATTGAAGGGATTCCTCACAGTCCCGCCCTTTACAGGATGACCACTAGACCCTGCGCGACCATATCCACATCAGATTATCAAGATCATGTGCGCGGTGAGCAGACACCCATCGACTGCAAAATCCGCGATGCTGGATGGCCCTCGACCATCCGTTACGCATATTTCGACTATACGTTGACTCGGGCATTCAGCACTGGCTGTCGCCGAAGGCTGAGTAGAACTGTTCAATTGTGGACACTTTTCGCTGAATATTTCAAGTATATTGGCGTGACTCCAAATTGGAGCACGATGAAGAGTGGCGGGAATCTCGCCACCCAGTCACGGCGAGAAAGTATCATCGCCATAGGTGCCACGTTTACAGCGAGGCGCGGCGAGCAGTAACGAAAGGAACAGATGCATCCTCGACAGAAGACGCGTGATTTAGCCCGCAGTCTTGTTGCTTCCGAGACAGATGCGACTACTGCATCCTTGCAAACCGAACCTGTGAGTGTCCGCGTCTATGACAGGCTGCGCCGACAACTTGGCGCACCTGTCGGAGTTGGCGGTTTTCAGGCGCTCGCTTCTCGCGCTTTAGCTTTAGCCAAGTCGGAATCTCCCCAACTCAGCGCTGTGCAGGTTACGGCGAATGGCGACTTGCGCGGTCTTGGCGAAGCTGAATCTCAAATGGAGGCGGATGAGGGCGGCGAGGCTGGAGTTATTCTGATTGCGCAGCTGCTAGGGCTGTTTCTTTCCTTCCTTGGCGAGGCTACCACGCTGCGTTTGATCGAAGATTTGCGCCTTCAAGTCGATCACGGATCGGAGCCGGCAACGACCGCCGCGGACACGACAGTCTCACCTGACGATGAAGCGGCAATGGCTGTGGCTTTTGAAGACCTTTTGCTGGAAACTGACCGGCTCAGGGGCGTGAGCGAGCGCATTGAAATCCTGGCTGACAGACATCCCGACATGGGAGATGGGCTCGTGAGCGTTGCGGGAAACATTCGTAGCATTGCTACGGTTCTGGACATTTTCACGCTTATTCGAAGCAAGGCCGGCGGTCCGCAGGAAGACGTACCGGACCTACAAACGAATCGATATATGAATTGAGTTCCGTCAGCGCTCCATTCAAATGGATCTGGATTTGGGCTAAAGCCAGCAGGGCGCTGATGAAAAGAGGTTATCGCCGATCTGACCCTCCTGCAAAGCGTGTAACGGATATCGGGGTTTTTCGCTCGGAGCGATGCGGCGTCGAACATGACCAATCCCGGGAAAATGCGAGATTTAGCGGAACGGCTTCTTACTTACGAAGCCAACGCAGGCAACACCTCCGAGCCAATTGAGTCCACAACCCTCCGCGTCTATCAAAAGTTGCGCCGGAGTCTTGGGGAATTGGCTGGATCTGCCGGCTTTCACTCGCTCGCCTCTCGTGCTTTGACGCTGGCGATATCAGAATCGCCCAGTCTGTGCGCGGTCCACGTGGTTGCGGATGGAAACCTCGAAGGCTTGAGCTTGATTGAGCCGTCGATCGAAGCTGAGAAGGATCGGGTTCAGGAGGGCGGAGTCGTCCTCATCTCTCACTTACTCGGCCTGCTTCTTATTTTCCTTGGCCACGCTTTGACGAGAAATCTCATACAAGATGTGTGGCCGGGTGCAGTCCTCGACGACTGCAATTCCGAGAACGGGAGATGAACGTGAGCACAGAAGACAAGGTGACGATTAACAAACTGTCGACCGGAGTTCCGGGCCTCGACGAAATAGTAGGCGGTGGCCTTCCAGAGTTCTCGTTCAACATCATCGCGGGTGCCCCCGGAAGCGGCAAGACGACGCTCGCACACCAATTCGTGTTTGCCAATGCGACTCCAGAGCGCCCTGCCCTTTACTTCACAGTCCTTGGCGAATCCGCCATAAAGATGCTGCGATACCAGCAGCAGTACACCTTCTTCAATCCGTCCAAGCTGCCTGGCTCCATCCGTTTCGTCAACCTTAGTCAGGTTGTGTTGGAGAAGGATCTGGGCGCTGTTTTAGACGAGATTACCAAGGAAGTTGAAAAGACCAACCCGGCCGTCGTCGTAGTGGACTCCTTCCGCACCATGGTACGGAGGCCACAAAGCGACATGGACCTGCAGTCCTTCATTCAACGGCTGGCTTTGTTTCTGGCCAGCTGGCAAGCTACAACATTCTTGATCGGTGAATATGCCGAGGAGGAACTGCGCGATAACCCCATCTTTACAGTCGCAGATGGGCTGTTCTGGCTGCGTCAGACAGCGGAACGAAATTCAATTGTCCGCAAACTGCAGATCATAAAACTGCGCGGCCAGGCTTCCGTGCCTGGGTTGCACACCTTCCGCATCACCGAGGCCGGAGTGCAAGCCTTCTCGCGCACGTTTGGGTTGACCGCACGCAAGAGAAATCCGCCCGGCGATCGCCGCCTTTCCTTCGGGATTCCAGAGTTGGACAAAATGTTGGATGGGGGCGTGCGCGAGGGCGATAGCGTGCTTATAGCCGGGTCTTCGGGCACCGGGAAATCTGTCCTCGCAACCCAATTCATTGCGGAAGGAGTACACAACGGGGAACCGGGAATTGTAGCTGTCTTCGAGGAACGCCCGGAGGCATATGCGGAGCGGGCGAGCAGTTTGGGGTTGGATTTGGAGACGCCGCAGAAAGACGGGAAACTCACGATCCTTTATCTCCGTCCCCTCGATCTGTCGGTGGATGAAACCATGCAGTCGATTCTCGACGCAGTACAGAAGATCGGCGCAAAACGCCTCGTGATCGACTCCCTGGCTGGGTTTGAGATGGCTCTCTCCCCCGGCTTCCGCGCTGACTTTCGCGAATCGCTCTACCGGATGATCTTCGCTTTGACAGGTATCGGTGTAACGATTCTGAGCACAGTTGAGGTCGATGAATCCTTTACTGAATTCCCCTTCAGTACATACTCCATTTCTTTCCTTTGCGATGACATAATCCGGCTTAGATACGTATCCATTGATGGCGAGCTTCGCAAGATTATGGTGGTTATCAAGATGCGGGGCGGCAATCATGCCAAGGACATCCGCGAGTATGAAATCACGTCGAAAGGCGTCGTCATTCTCGGCAAACGCCTCACGGACTATCAGAGCCTAATCAGCGGAATCCCTGTGCATTCGAATCGGTCCGCCCAGGAGGTACAGTCCTCCCATGATTCAGAAACCAAGTATCGAACCTAAGGAATCGTCTGAGAATCCGAAGCTCGACGCCAGCCTCGCCTTGATTGGGAGCCCGGTGTTTCGAGCCTCGAGCGCTTGATCTTGGACACTTCGCCGCTGCCGATGGCTGCACTGGCGGGGCCTAATCACATACTTCGCTATGTCAATGCCGCCTTTTGTCGGCTTGCCTCTAAGACAAAAGATGAATTAGTGGGAAAGCCTCTCGTCGAGGTCGTGCCCTGGCAGGGCTGCTTTGCATTGCTGAACCACGTATATTGCACGGGAGAAATCGAACTTCAGACTGAGCCGGAACGGACAGAAGCTCACTCCGCTCGTTGGTCATACACGATGTGGCCCATCCGTGATGCAGAAGATCACCCCGTGGGAGTCATGCTGCAAGTGACGGAGACCACACAATTCCATCAGCGAGCCATCGCTGTGAATGAGCAGCTGCTGTTGTCAGGGGTACGCCAACATGAACTCAGGCAAACCGCAGAGAGTCTGAACGCGCAACTGAGACTTAAAAGTGCAGATCGGAAGAGGATGGAACGTGCCCTGGTTAATAGCGAAAAGCTGGCGGTGACTGCGAGATTCGCCTCAACCATGGCTCACGAGATTAACAATCCTTTAGAAGCAATGATGAATCTGGTATACCTGCTGGCTCCTCTCCAAACCAGCCCCGAGGCTGGTGCTTACATCGCCACGCTAGAAGATCAGTTGCAGGGACTGCGTCGCATTGCTTCACCCCAAAGCGCTGCGCGAATTCGCTCGGGCACGCAGCTGGAACAAGCTCCGTTTGCTCAGTGCAGGTTCAAACGCGTTCAAATACGATCTCAGCAGCGAGGACGCCGACGGCGGGCAGAACTCAACGATGTCGGTTTCACCAAGGATGCTGATAGTACCGTCAGGCACTTCTACAGTGCGAACCCCAGAATGGGACCGGAAATCAAGGAGCGCGGCATCGACCTGCTTGCGCCTTTATTGCACTTCATGGATCTGACAACGCAAGGCCGCGAAGACTGGTATGCATCACTTGCGTACGAAATAGGAACGCTGACGCAATTCAGTTAGCGGGAAGAGTTTCGTCGAGCGTCGAGCAGAGCGTACCGCTCGCAAGCGCGAAGATTCGAGACACGTTTCGACTGAGTGAGCGGAAGAGCCATCAGAAATTCCTCTGAAGAGCGGCCTGTTCTAACGGCTTTCCGTGTGGGCCGTCAAGTGAACTGAAACCTAATAATTTGCGCTCGCACGGAACTTTCCCGCGATGCAGGTAGCGGGCTTTAGCTTAAGGTTAGTTCGCGATGATGTCCTTTGCCGCCAAGTAACCGCAATCGTTTTGCAGATTGAATTGCGGTCGGTTGGTCGACCTCGAATCAAGTCGGAAGCCGGAATTTGCAAGCATTCTGCAAGGAGACGGAACTGGAGCAATCCAAGGCGAGTGTGATGGCAACGCTGCCGTCTTTACACTCGCGCCGTAGCTATGGATACGCAATCTCGAGATTCATCGATTGGTATTGTTCGGAGCCTCGACTCGGATTCAATCGTTCCGTCGTGGTTCGTTACCGGTCGTACCTGGAGAGCCTTGCCCTCTCAGCGGCAACAATCAATCTTCATCTCTCCGCGATCCGGCGCTTAGCAGATGAGTCTGCCGAGAGCTGGTGGCTGAGCGCCAAGTTGGCGACAGGCATCCGCCGAGTCAGAGACGTGAAGCAACTTGGACGGAGGAATGGCAATTGGTTGACATGCGACCAAGCCCAACATCTCTTCTGCGCTGTGAACCGCAACACCTTACGCGGAGAGAGAGATTCGGCTGTCATCAGACTGTTACTGGGATGCGGTCTGAGGCGCTCGGAGGTCGCTAGTCTACGGGTGGAATCGCGGGTGGAGAAATTCAAAAGGATTTGCGCGTAGCGTTGCGCAGCGAGTAGCCCGAGTTCACAACCACGCCTTCTATGTTTCATCGGTATCTAGCTCTTCCAGTTTGACAGCTTGGGAAAACACCTCAGCCAGAAGAGACGCGGGGTAAAACGCCGCGTTGCCATCATCGAACTCGATGAGCACTCCGTCACGTGTTCTCTGTGCGGACACAAGTTTAGGAGAGGGCTTCGTATCCATAATTGATATTGGACAACAGCGCCCCCTCGCTCCGTCCATTCGCCAGCGTACATTCGACTTATATTTCAGCTTCCTCAGTGTGGAAATCCAAATTTGCACGGTGGCGGGGCGTTCTCCCCCGCACCAGTTTCGGCCCGCACACTAGCCCACATTCTGGCCTCGAACCCATGTTGGAGCGTCTTCGTTCGGTTGGGCAGACACGAAGGCCTCTCGGAAACCGAGAGGCCTGTGAATTAGTGGATTGGGAGAGCGCGTAATTAGACCGTAGTCGTCCGATTTCGCAAAGTCAAGATCGTTGGAATAGCGCTCGTGATCTCATCACGTCCCCTGTTCACTCGATGAAAAGATCAATCTCCTTTTGCTTGCTCGTTGAGCAATTCGTAAGGAGACAGAGAGAAATGCGCAATGCCGGACCTCTTGGCGAACCTCAGATTGTATCCAAATTTGGTGCCGAAGAAG
>CAVYPN010000008.1:0-296917 GCA_963770365.1 uncultured Acidobacteriaceae bacterium
TCCCTTATTGTTGCCCAATTCACCTAAGAAAAGCTCCGAATCTATGAAAAGTTCGATGGACGTATGGATGGCTTCTCGAGAGGATCGAAGCCGGTTGGCCGGGCGTCATCACAAGCCAAGACTGGCGGCTGATTGACGAGATCCACCAGAGTTTTTCGACTGTGCGATCCGCCTTGCAGCACGGGTCTTGAATCACGAGTTCGCGAACGAGTAATTAGGCTGTTCAAGATGGCATCAACGACGAAGACCAAGTCGTAGGTGTTTCTTCTAAGGCCGATCTTTAGCGACTCTTCGTATGCCAGGAGAACAAAACTAGTCGATCTCATTGGCACGGCTTGTCAGTCGTCCCTGCAGCAGGTAGCCAAGTTCATGATTTGCTCCTCTGCTTGTCTTTGCGGTTGGTACGGTGGCGACGGCGTTCCAGTGCCCGATTCGCAGCCGTTCCCTCTCGAGCAGTATCGAAAGAGCCAAATTCGTTTTTTTACCACTAAACGAGCGCTTCCGGCGCCTGCCCGGCGGACCAAGATCCTTGCGCACGACCCCCAAAATGGCCCCCCGGAGTCCCGGCCGTGGAAAAAACTGGATGAAATAGGCTAAGGTTCGGTGTTGTTTGCTTCTCACGTCCTCGTTGTGTGCGGCCAGGCTCGATTGCAGGCGACCGCGGTCAGGTCCGATGCTCTCAACGCATTGAGGCTCGCATTTTGGGGTTTACAACCGCAATTCTCATGCTCACCCAGGCTCGATCTCGTTCGATTTCGAAATCCAATCTCCGGTTCGCAGCTGTTTCCCGGCGATGAGAATCGGAAGAGCCAATTCTTGGGTGTTAGCCCCAAAAAGCCAAAATCTAGATCGTTCGGCCTTCATTCTGATATCTCATTCCACCCGGCGACGTAACGCCCGTGATGCTTAAGATACGTGGCGGTCCATCCGGGGTGAGGTGGAGATAAGATGCACTCATGCAGAAGAAAGACGTTCCAGCGACGTCGAAGATTAGCGACTTCCATCAGGAAGAGGATTACGTCCTACTACACTGAGAAAGAGCAACAGGAAATCGCATCTGCCGCCGCTGCCCAAGGTATTAGCCTAAGCTCATTTATAGCCTCCGCTTCCCTCAAAGAAGCGCGCAAGCTCAATTCCCGCTCAACAATCCCGCTAGGGAAAAACTTCTTGATTATGCTGTCTGAATAATAGCGCTATAATAATAGCGTCATTATGACGCTACAACTGACAACGATCGACCCGTCGCAAAACGTGCTAAGGAGACACGCGCATGAAGCGAGCCTCAAGAGCCTTTCGAATCAATAAACGGTTAGCGGAGCATTCTTGGGGGCGGCTATCTAGTCACCTCGTTACTTCGCTGAGAAGCCTCACCTCCGACTTCAGCCTTTCGGTTGGCAGGGGAGACATTATCTGTCTCGATGGACATTGGTACGTCACGCATTCTGGATTGTTGCGATTGGCCTCTCGACGCCACTGCGTTGGCATTCAAGTTGATATGGTCCGCGAATTCTGCGATCCAACATGCGCCCGCTGGGCATTTAGGGCAACTGTTTTCCCTTCTGACAAGTCCACAGGGTTCGTCGGGTTCGGCGATGCAGATCCTTCGAACGTTTCTTCTGTTGTGCGAGGTGCAGAGATGCGGGTGGCAGAGACTCGTGCTGTCAACCGTGCCCTGCGCAAGGCCTACGGCATCGGCATCTGCTCGGTCGAGGAAATCGGAACCATCCCCTATTCGACGTCCGACGGAAAAGCTTCCTCCCGAAAAGGCGAATGGAAGCAGCAACGGCACTGGCCCCAAGGTCCGCGACCGTCTGTGCCAGATCATCCGCCAGTATCAGCTCAACCCCGAGCTGGTTAAGGCCTATGCCGTCGACTTCTGCGGCACAAAGACGCTCCGAGATGCCAGCAGGGGACAAGTTGAGAACTTCGTCCAGCAACTGGCCGACCGGGCCGAAAGTGACCGAAATGGTCTGCTCAGCAAGCTCAATACCTACACCCACTCGAAGCAGGAGGGTGTCGTATGAACCGCAGATTCCGAGGTCTTGCCGAGACGGCCCACGATTCTCGTCCGAAGATCCCGGACGGTATCTATCTTGTGCGCGTCGATGGTGCCCAGTTCCGCTGGCATGCCCGCAAGCCGTTCTACGTTCTTCGACTCTCGGTCATCGAGCCTCGCGACACTGGCCGGGCAGCCCATTGTCGGCCGGCTCTACTGTACCCAGAAGGCGATGTGGAAGCTGGGCTGGTTTCTGCGGGATTTTCTCTATGACCCTGAACTTCTGGCCCACGAGCAGGTCGATGAGAAGGCTTTGCACGGACTTTGCGGTGTCGTCAAGATCAGCCACACCGTGATGAACGGTATTTCGCTCATCAACCTCGACGCCTTCGCCCCTGCTAGCCAGTGGAATGAACTCTCTGCGGAGCCGGCATCAAGTGCTTCTCGCTCCAACAATGCGGAGGCGTCCTGATGACCTACTCCTACACACAGATCAGCCAGTACCTGAGCTGCCCGCGCCGTTACCGTCACCGCTACCTCGACGGGTGGCAAGAAAAAGACACGCGCGCCGCCATGCTCTTTGGTCGAGCCTTTGAAAAGGCCGTCGCCGCCCTTTTTCGTCGCGAAGACCCGACGGCTGTGTTGAGCGAGCAGTGGAGCCTGTGCAAGGACATGAGCCTGACCTACTCCGGCAACGACACCTGGGACCGGATGCTGCAACAAGGCGTCCAGCTGCTGGAGCGCTTCGTTCAGGACGACCGCGTTCTGATTCGGCGCCCTCGTTCAAGCCAGCAGGTTCAGTTCACTCGGATGCTCGGTTCTGGGAACAATTTCGTCTCCTACGTCGATGCTGTTGGTGAACTGGATGGCACGCCGTGCGTGCTGGAATGGAAAACTAGCTCTGCGCGATATCCAGAAGAGCCGGCCGGCATTTCCGGACTGGATCCGCAACTGGTCTGCTATTCGTGGATGACCGGCATCAGCGAAGTCGCCCAAATTGTTTTCGTGCGCAAGCGGCTGGTCGAAGTTCAGTACCTCCGGGCCACCATTTCTGAGGAACAACGGCAGGAGTTCGCGACCCTGGTCGATGACACCGTCCGACGGATCGAGTCCGGATTGTTCCTGCCGCATAGCGGCATCCGCTTTCCACAAAATCCGTGCACAACGTGCCCCTTTATCGGGCTCTGCCTCGATAAGGCCGACTTGGTCGAAACTGCACTTGTGCGCAAGCCCGGAGTTGACCTTGGTCTGTTTGACGAACTTTCGTTTTAGCCCGATGCCGATGCCGCCCAAGCTCAACCACAAGCGTGCTCTCTTTGTTCTGACCAAGATCGACGAGATCCTGGCGTGGGAAAAGCAGAAAGAAGCGGAGCGCGACATGCGCTTCGTCGATCTGGGCAGGTATTTGTGCGAGGTGCGGGCGGGTCAGTACTGGCGTCTCGAGAACTTCAAGTCGTTCGATGAATTTCTGCAAAGACGTTTTCCCGATTCGCGCCGCACCGCCTACTATCTGATGTCCATTCACGAACACTTGCCGCCCCAGATCCGACGGGAGTTGAAACAGGTGGGCTGGACCAAGGCGGCGGATGTTGACCAAGGTCGCGCGTTCGGACGGGAAGAATTTCGATTGTGCAGCATGGATGCACAAAGCCCGTTCCTTACCCCGGGATCAGTTCAAACGCGAGGTGGATCAACACCTCACCGGCAAGGACAGCGAACCGACCGAGATCATCTACTTCAAGTTTTACAAGAGCCAGATCCCTGTGATTGAGCAGGCAATCGAGACGGCAGCGCTGATGCTGGGCACGGACAAATCACGCGGCTATTGTCTGGAGATGATCTGCGCGGATTTCCTGGCGGGAGCCAACCTAGACAGCGGACAACCAGACGTGCTCTTGTCCTCGATGGCACGGTTTTTCCAGTTCCTGCCCGGCGAACAGCGGCAGGCGTTTGTCGAGCAGATCACTGAGAAAGCGTCATGAACCGGATTCCCGTAAAGAGTTCTCGCCTACGCCTCGCTCCCAAATTGTACGAAGATCTGCGGCAGCAGGTGTTACGCCGGGACGGATGGAGGTGCCAGAGTTGCGGCGCGATGTCGAATCTCGAGGTTCATCATCGAGAATTTCGCAGCCAGTCTGGGGATGATTCAGAGCAGAATCTCATTACACTTTGCACTGCATGCCACTCGATCGTGCATCAGGGGAACTGATTGAAGACTGTTTTGTTGATGGGACCCGGTGCCACTCGTTTAGGATATTGGTTCGCGGGCAGGCGCCGGGAGGGCTAGTTTGGCGGTAAGAGATCCCGAATTTGGCACATAAGGTTTGCCGTTTTATTCCCCAAAGTCGCGCTCATTTGCTGAGTTGCCGGCCTAGCCGCGCACCGCCAAATTGAATCTGCCCGCCTTTAAAGCCCAAGCAATTGCCATCGCTTACTTTGTGACACAAAGTATTTTATGAACTACCTCCCGGGGGGCGCTTCTTTGGGAGCCGAGATGCCAATTCGCGGTCCCTTGAGTCGCAGTACGGAGAAACTGTATTTTGGGTTGCCGACGACGACTCATAAACCAGTGAGGACTCAGACTCGATCATCATGTGCACGGTAGATCGGCGCGCCGCCAGCGCATTTTGGAGCGGTCGCAACAGGATCAGAGGACCCGGACTCGAGAAACTGGTGAATACCCGAACAGAGCAGGTTTCCATGAGATTGACCGCTCTTCATCCAGGTCACACCCCGGGTAATTAAACGCCTTCCGTTATATGCGATGGCGCCAGGCGATTCCTGGTCCGTACAGGCAACGCCTTTCTATTTAGGTGTCGCGGGCCGGCAGATGGTACATATCGACGCCAGGGTCCATCGGCTTTCAATTGTCCGCCCCCCAAAAAATCAATTCGAATTTCCGAAAGCTGTCGCACAGTTGTTCACAGCTTTCTTGAATCCCTGATTACCTTAGTACACTTCTCACTTTCGATTTGGAGTTACATTTCTATATAAGGTGAGTACGCAATGCCAGCAAAGAAAAAGATAGATCAGTTACGGATTCACCTATGCGTGGTTCCGAAGCTAACCGGTGGGAAAAGCTACCCAACGGAAAGCGCACTTAGTAACCGATATAAATCAACAATTCAACGGAGTCAACATGAAAACAACACATAGTGTAAGGTCGGTTGGACCGCCACCCGATGATTTAAAACTTCACAAATTAATGGTCAAGCTCGGTGATGCGTACGAGCGGCTCGCGGAGCGCGACCGCCGGAAGGTGATGCGCCTCCTCGATCAAATCACTTTCGGGAAGGCCAGCTCAGGTTCGTATTGGGAACTCTGGTCTAAAGATGACATGCAGGCCCTCTATCTGAAGCTGAAGCCTATCTCGCAAAAGATGGCAAATGACTTTCGTCTTTTTGCTTCCGTCCTTTTGAAAACAGGGCGCAACGACAAACTGGCATTGCGGTGGCTCATGGACGAACTGGATCTGGACGTGGATTGAGGAACCATAGTCCGACTTTGATGGGTAGTCAGGGAGCAGGACCGCAACACAAAACGGTGGCGACGCGAAGGGCAATCTCAACGGCGCCGCCAATGGCGACCGCCGGCTCCCCCTGCCAGAATTTGAGGCTAGGCGAGCACAGTTCGGAGATTTCGAACTTTCACATCCATAAATAGAGTGACCTGGGTCCGTTTGAACGTTCATGGCGTCCCGGCTCAGCAAAGTAAGGTATATGACAAAGTAGAGTACAACTACGAACGCAAACGGCTCCGAGTTTTCCCAAGCAGGCGCCCATGCAAAAGTCAAGGGGGCCTCGGACCCACCCGACCGCGCAACAACAAGCCATCGACCATCCTCAATGATCGACTTACTCAATAAAGGATACTTATGGGAAAAATATAAAGTGCAAACAGGGGCCCGGACGGCCTCTCACCTTGGTCAAGCTCATAAACGCAGGAACCCCTGGCAGCGAAGCCGGATCGCATTCTGCTTCGCTGCAAACGGTTCGCGCAGGCGAGCCGCACCCATTTTTGTATAAATCCGAGATCCGCACCCGGTTGCAAGATTTTTTGTGGTCCACCGCGAAAAACTCGAATCAGATTTCAAAAAACTCAGTATTAGGTTGCATGTGAGTTCTGGTGAAACCAGGCCACAGCGGAAAGAAAGGCTACTCATTCGGTCTTTTCGCCCGTGGACGTACTGCACTAGGTGGATGGGAAGCGAACTTAGTAACCGAAATGAATTTAACAATTCAAAGGAGTTTGTATGGCAAAAATATGTAGTGATGGGCCGGTTGCAGCTCTGCGGTCCATGGCATTAAGACTCGATAGATTAGTGGTTAAGCTTGGTGAAGCCAACGTGCGGCTCGCTGAGCCGGACCGCCAGAGGGTAGTGATTCTCATCGACGAGTTCTGCTCCGGGAAGACCAGCACAGCTTCACCTCGCTATTGCTGGTCCAAGGCTGAAATTGAGCGCTGCTACCTGCAACTTCAACCTATCTCGCAAGAGATGGCCAATGACTTTCGTAGTTGGGCTTCTGAGTATCGGGAAGCAGAGCACCAATGCAATTTATTATTTAGGTCTCGCATCGCAGAGTTGGTTCGCCGCAGCCCGAGTGAGGAACTTTAGGTATACGTTGATGTGTTGTCGTGGCGTCGGCCGGCGACAAGGACATTGCGGCTCAAGTGAGTACAACCTCATACACGGCGCGATGGCGATTGCCGGTTCCCCTGCGAGAATTCCAGGCCAGGCGGACACCGTTCCAACAAATCGAACTTTCACAATCATAAGTAGAGTGCCTGGTCCGCCAAAAGTACTTGGCGGCCCGGGGCACTAAGCAAAGATAAGGTAGCAATGGAAACCTATAGCACAACTACGAACACAAACGGCTCCGAGTTTTCCCAAGCCGGCGCCCATGCAAATGTCAACGGGTCCTCGGACCCAATGGAGAGCGACACACCATCACCGGAAGACCCACTTGCGACAACATATGTGGAAGAACCGTCGACTGGCCCAGGCAATTCTGACAGCTGTGTCACGAATCCGGTGGTAAGAATCAGCGGTATAACGGAAATCGGACGAGACAGCAAGACGTCCAAGCTCGGTTCTTGGAAGCCCGCGTTTGAGGTACAGAAAGGATATGAGGCCAGCTTCGCGGAGATTTGCGAGAGAGCCGAGTCGGTGCTCTTTCCGGCCGATGCGGTTCCGGCTCCGACAGCATCGACACCATACGGCGCCGCCGATGAACTGTTTGACCGGATGCAAAAAGCAATTGCTGCACAAACCTGCCTGTCGGAGCCGGCAAGCCGTTTGCTGGCCCATTGGACCCTCTCCACATGGTTCGCCGATGCCCTGCCACTAGCTCCCGGCTTGGCGATCGTTGGACCTGGCTACGAGGGGGAGCAGGTGCTGTGCGCGTTGCGGAACTTCTGCCGGTACCCACTGATGCTAATGCGCGCGGATATCAATAGCCTGAAGAATGTGAACTGGCACGCAACCCCTACACTGCTATTCCACGACCCAAGCCTGACCAAGCAAATGGCTTCACTTCTAGGTTGCACTGCAACACGTGGTCACTTGGTCGGCGATGGGGGTTATTACCGCGACTTTTTCGGCGCAAAGGCTGTTTACCTGGGGGAGGAAGTATCCGCAGACCGGATACCGCTGTGCAGCGTTCAAGTCAATGTGCACCCCATCGCCGCCGCTCGCGCAATAGATAAAGCATCGCGGCTGACTGAAGTCGAGGTTCAGAAGTTGCAGAATGAGCTTCTAAACTACCGGCTCAAAAACCTCGTCCGCGTTTATAACACGGAATTCGACGCTTCTACATTGACGTCCGACACGAGAGCGATTGCGAATTCGTTGGGCGCCTGCGTCGTCGACTCCCCGAAGCTACAGTCGGAACTCATCACGTTGTTAACTCCGGTTCAGTGTCAGCGTGAAGCAGACCGCTCGACGGGCATCGAGGCTGTCACAGTCGAAGCGGCTCTCAACTTGTGCCACGCGGGTAGACAGGAACTTCTTGCCGGCGAAATTGCGATTGAAGTAAATCGTATCCAAAAGGCCCGTGGCGAGCGCCTCAGCTACAGCGCAGAAAGAGTCGGCCACTCTTTGAAGAAAGTTGGCCTGTATACGCGCCGGCTTGGCAAGGCCGGTCGAGGTTTGGTGTTGGACCTAGCCACGATGGTACGACTTCACGAACTCGCCGCAGTGTACGGCGGTGCAGGATTGGACTTGGACGAAAAGAACCTACACTGCCATCTGTGCGCTGTAAAATAAAGGACTTATGTAGGTTATGCAGGTTGTGTAGGACAAGACCTCATTCGCCGTTTCCCGTCGTCGTATGCCCGATCTACATGCCCTGCGTCACACGATGAATAACGATCAGCCCGACGATGCAGCAGCCCAGCAGAAACGAAGACGCCACGAAAGCCCTACGCAATGGGCTCCCGGGATAGAACCGGCGATGGCTGCGAAAGATGAACGCTATGTCTCTTTGCAGCTCGGCAGGCTTCCATCCGGCCAGGCTACGCCGGATCTCCAGGATCATTGCCACCTCAAGGAGGCAGCAGCATCCGGCAGCAGCCACGCTGCCCGCAGCAAAAACCTCCGTCATCAGCAATAACGACACAGCAACCTCGCAGCAATTCGCCGTATGGTCCAGCGGTCAGGTCAGGATGATTCTTATTATCCAGCTTATCCCGGTTCGTCTACACCCAAAAACCGGCAATTGGTGCCCAAAGTAATGCCCGCCAATCCCACAAAAGTGGGATATATGGGAGTAAGATTGTGAGTTGAAAGACGCTTGGACGCCTTCGGGAACGTAGAGCTTGGAACCGATCAATATCTTCCCTCCCGATGGATTGCTCGCGTACAACCGAGTTTCTGAGGTCTGCATGAATCCAATGACTTCCCATTCTGAAGGATCCTTAGTTGCTGAACGTCGCCGGGCGGAACGGCGGATTTCGCCGTCATTGGCTGCCTATCATTGGAAGGGCGCCATTCCACGACAAAACAATGTCCGCGACATCAGCGCGACCGGTGCGTTTCTCGTGACGCAGGAGCGTTGGGAACCGGGCGAAGTGATCGCTCTGACCCTTCAGCGCAGCGGACCACTGGAAAAAGAGAACAGTTTT
The DNA here is from genome assembly GCA_963770365.1 of uncultured Acidobacteriaceae bacterium. Taxonomy (GTDB): domain Bacteria; phylum Acidobacteriota; class Terriglobia; order Terriglobales; family Acidobacteriaceae; genus Telmatobacter. The sequence continues at coordinate 9,119 of CAVYPN010000008.1, forward strand.
CTCGTGCAAGCGAAAGCGGTTCGCTGGGACGACCATGGCGTGGCTATCTCGTTCGTTCTGCCTCCCGGCGCCGACCTTCGTCTTTGGCAGAGCCCGCTCAAGAGTGCGGCAGAGCAGAATGAGCCCGAAGACATTCTTCGCGAATTCCGCGTCGCACAGGCAATCTCCTTCCTTTCGCGCATTTCACCTGAAACCACGGACTCGGTCTGCAGATTGCTTCATGAGGAGTTAAGCAACTACCGTCTTGAAAATGCAGTCGAAATCGCCCTTAATGCGGAAAAGATGCTCGGAGCATCAGTGGAAGGCGATCACCTGCACGCGCTTCCCCACGTGGCGATGCGCATCGTTGAGGGGGGATCGTGGTCTTCCGATGACAGGTGGATGCTTCAGTTCTGGGCCGGCCTTCTGGCCGCGTCCTGCACCTCAACAGGGGGCGACGAGTCGGGGCTTCTTTTTGTGGACCTGCTCAGCCAGCTCAAGGTTCTTCATCTGCGCATCCTCGCCGCGGCATGCACCAAGGCCACCAAGCTGGTCACGGGACCGGGCATGATTTCCACGCGTCCGCTGAACTGGAAAGCGGCGGATCTCATGAAGTATTCAGGTTCTCACGACCTCATTAAGCTGGACCGCGAGCTGAATTACATGGCTGATGTGGGAGTGATCGCAACCCGGGAGAAGTCCGCATTCTTCCAGCAAATGACCGATACAACGGTTGCTCCCACGGGTCTCGGCCTGGAACTGTACGCCCGCTGTAATGGCCATCGCGGCACAGCGCAAAAGTTCTACGGCGTTGGAGTGACCCTTGCCGGCGCCCTTGCTCTCGAGTTGTAGCGTCCGACCATCCGGATCGGAAACGCCACCAGGATGGGTGCGGCTCGCCCTTTCAATGCCAGCACTGACATTCTCTTCGCCAGGCCGCAGAAGAGTTCTACGCGACTCACTCCAGCGCGGAGACGGTTGCCGTTGGCTGGAGTCGCAAACCGGAATTGCTTTCGGGACCTCCAAGGCTCCCCGTCCGCATGGCTCACAGGTCTCCTGAATGCCTACTGCCTAAGTAATTACCTCCCCATTACGAAGTGGCAATTGCGGTAGTAGGATGCACACAGTAACAATTCTCCGTTGGGTCGAATTCGCGGGCCGCAGGACCCGCCAGCTATACGCCGCTGCCGTCGGCAAGCAAGGAGGACAGGGTGAAGACTCTGAGGAGCTGGTTCGAAAAGGCGTTCCCGCAGTCAGAGCCACAGCGGTCTCGCGCCGAACGGCGCCCCGTGCCCGGCCTCGAAGCCATTCACTGGACCGGAACCTCTCCCGGCCTCGACATTGTTAGAAACATCAGCGCGACGGGCATGTATCTGGTAACGCGTGAAAGGTGGCCGCAGGGTGAAGTGAATCCCGTTCGGCTCGTCTATCCGGAACTGGCCGACGACAGTCCCGACCGCCATGTCACCCTGCAGACAAAGGCCGTGCGCTGGGGCGAAGATGGCATGGGCCTCACCTTCATTCTTCCCGAATGCATGGACCTGTGGCTTTGGAAGACCGACGATCTCATCAAACCGGAAGATATTCTCAGCGAATTCCGCCTGGCCAGGTCGCTTGCCTTTCTGCGCCGGATCTGTCCTTCGGCAACGCAGGAGCTGAAGCTTCTGTTTCGCGAAGGGCTCAGTAATATTCGCGTCGCAAACGCCATCGGAATCACCCATCGCGCTGAAGCAATGCTCGCCGCAGAGCGCGATTTCGACCGTCTCCGTGCCCCGCAAAATGTTGTCATGCGCGTCGTCCAGGAAGGCTCGTGGGCCGATGACAGCATCACCCAGCACCTTTGGGCAGGCATCCTTGCCACCGCCTGCACTCTCATGGGTGACGACGAATCAAACCTCCCTTATATCGACCTTCTTGCTGAACTCGCGGCCATCGATGGACGTCTGTTCACCACGGCCTGTACGAAGTCCCAAAAGTTGTTTGCAACTTCTGGAGCGGTTTCAGCGCAGGCGGTTATGTGCTCGCCGCAGGACCTGATTGAGATTGCCGGCGCGCACGACTTGATGAAGATCGATCGCAATATCTTCCAGCTTGCCAACCTCGGCCTACTCGAGCCCAGGTTGAAATCGAAGTACTTCAATTTCGAACAGGACGCGAACCTGACACCGACAGCACTCGGGTTGGAGTTGTTTGCACGCTGCCAGGGCCACCGCGGTGCGCCACACGAGTACTACGCTGCCCAGGTTACCCCTCCCGCTTCAAGCGAGACCCAACAGCCACCCCCACAGCCACCTTCTCCGCCCGCAGACAACTGACCACGGTTCACAGAACACTGTTTACTGCCGGCGGCTTCGCTTCCATCAGATCGACCACCCTTGCATGCAAGGTCTCAGTGATGGCCGCCTCGTTGTCCGTGGGATCGAAACGCACCAGCTCTCCCACGCGGATGTGAATCTTTCCGGATCGGAACCATCCACGACCCCTCGCCTTCAATTCGCCTAATCCCACAATGGCCATGGGCAGTACGGGAGCGTGAGTTTGTTTCACCAGCAGACCAATTCCCGCCCTGAAGGGCGCAAGGCGTCCCGCATCCGACCGCGTTCCCTCAGGAAACACGAGCACGTTGTAACCGCGGTCCATTGCTTCGCCCGCGTGGGCAAAGCTCCGCTGGAAGCCCCGCCGGTGTGGCAGGGGGAAGACGTTGTAAAGGGCGGTCAACAACCAGTAAGCTGCCGGGCCAAACAGCATAAAACGCCGCGTATCCGGATCGCGGAAGTGCCGGAAGTCCTCCAGCATTTCGCCGAGCATCGCGGCAGCAACCCTGCGTCGCATGCGTCCTGGAAGTGCATACTCGACCAGCGCGCCATCATAAGCGGTGACGTGATTGCAGATAATCAGTACGGGCTCGTCGGTTTCCATATCACGTGTCGTAGACATACGCGGAGCAGCAAGGAACCAGACAAGTGGTTGTGCAACCAGTTCAAGGAACGCGGCTCGCAGCCACTGAACCGGCCGCCACCAAGGCCACAATGGATACTTGAATTCTAGATTGCCTGCCGATATAGCCTGCGGTTGCAAGCCGGTCGCGGGTGTCGCACTTACCTTCGTCTCTGCGCCCCGTTCGAGATCCGCAAGCGAGGGTAAGGAGTTGGTGGGATCGGCCTTTCGATCCGCGAGGTCTGCCTGCCCTTCAGATGGATTCCGCATCACGAACTCGGAACTGCGCACCCCGCTGGCGATCTGTCTCAGATCTCCGAGGGTCTTCGCTGTTTCGACAACGCCCTCCCCAGGAGCGTCGGTCAGCCGTTCCTCCAGTGCTGCCGCAAGCTGCACGCGTCCCAGGCTGTCCAGATGAAAATCTTCGCTAAGCCGCAAATCGTCATTCTCTGCCGGACGTTCGCCGGAAATCTCCGCCACCAGCGCATACAACCAGTCTCCACTCTGCAGCGCGGTGGCGCTGTTTGCGAGGTCGGGGGCAGTATCGGCCGCATGCTTTGCGACCCACTCAGTAATGGATTTTCTCCGCACCTTGCCCGTCGACGTTCTGGGCAGATCCGGCTCCGGCCACAGCATCCAGCGCTGGATGTGCTGAAACTCCGCGAGGCGCGCATTTGCCCGTTCCACTGCTTCGGCCGCCTGCTTTTCGTTTCCGCGCACGATGAGCACCGCGCAAGGTTCCGGCCCCGATGCAGTTTCTATCGCGATCACCGCACTCGCCGCGATTTCGTGCTGCTCTTCAAGTGCGGCTTCGAGGTCCTCGGGATGCACATTCACTCCCGCAGCGGTAACGATGGTCTCGCTTTTGCGACCCATAAAGCGCAACTCGCCGGTTGCCTGTTCTTCTGCCAGGTCTCCCGTTGCCAGCCACTCATCTTCGCGCTGGCGAAGTTTGCCGCCGCTCCAGGTTGCGGTCGATATCATCGGTCCTTTCACCAGCACTTCGCCATCCGGACCGATCTTCACATCCCGCCCTGGCAGAGGCTTGCCAATCGATCCGCTGGCTACGTGAAAAGGATGATTCAGAGTGATCAGCGCCGTGGTTTCCGTCATGCCATATCCCTGCACTACGACAAGCCCGAGCGCATTCCAGAACTGCTCCAGCGCTCCGACGAGCGCCCCACCACCTGAAATCAAAGCCCAGAACTTGAAGCCCAGGGTGCGATGAACGTCGCGGAAGACCCACCACCTCTTCCACGCGCGCATGCCCTTTGAATCCGCTACGCGCTCGGTCAGTCCAGGCGTTGTGTTCTCAAGATGAGCCTTCAGGAGTTCCATGACGCGCGGCACCGCAGCCAGCACCGAGATGCGCTCCCGCTTGATCGTTTCCACTAGCCTCGGCGCCACGAGGCGCGTTTCAAAATGCACCTCGGCCATGAAAACAGGCGGAATCCAAATCCCCATCGTCTGCCCGAATACGTGACTCAACGGCAGCGTGTGTAGAAAGCGCAGCGGATGGAAAAGCTTTTCATACCTCAGGTATCGCTGCGCCGCCTGCTCAATAGGCCCAACGCTCGCCAGCACATTGCCATGCGTGTGCACAATGCCCTTGGGATCGCCTGTTGTCCCCGAGGTAAACAGGATCTGCAACGGCGTCTCGCGCGATAGTCCCGGCACAGCCTTCGCCTCGCGCGCGGGAAGAGAATCCAACCAGCCTTCAAACGCGATCGAAGGCGTGCCAGGCGCCTGCAGTTTTTGGAGCAGCCCTGCGTCACCCACTGCGAGAGCCGGCTTTACATCGGTCGCGATCCGGTTCGCGAAATCGGCGCTCCCGAACGCATCCAGTGGAACCGCCATCACCCCGCGCAGCAGACACCCGTAGAAGGCAGCAACCCATTCCGCGCTGTTTTCGCCCCAAAGCAGCACACGATCGCCCATGCGAATGCCGCGATCTTCGAGCAGCGCCGCGAACCGGCCGGCCATGCGCGCGAGTTCTCCGTATGTCGTCACCCTGCGCCGCACACCCTGGTAGCGTACGACTGCAATCTCGCGCTCATGTTTCTTGAAATCGTCCAGCAGTGTCGCCAGGTGCTCGCGCACGTAACTTACTCCTGAATCGAATCCTAGCAGCGCTCACTCGCCGAGGCGTTCTAGAGTGTAGGACTTCGTCGAGTGACACACGGTCGACACGAGCGTGGCAAACTAATCTTGATGTCTGGCACGACGACTCTGCACCCCAACAGGTCGTAAGCACTTTTTGCCTTCTCAGGAGTTCCCCATGAATTATCCCTGGATAGCCATTCCGGAGAGCGCGATCCCTCGCGCAGCCAATCCCATGTTTCAGCACATGCTCGAGACGTACGTGAGCGAGTCGAACAAAGTTGCGTCGACGTGGAAGCAGTTCACCGATGTAGACCTTGCGTACAAGCCTCATCCCCGCTCGAGCAGTGTCAGTGACGTTCTCAGGCATCAGTTGCTTTCGGAGCGGCGGTTCTTTGGCGAGTTTCTGGGCACGCCGGAGCCGGTGCCGGATGCAGGTCCTTCCCATCGCATTCACCGTTGAGTCTGCCACTGATCGATTCATCGAGCTCGTGCTAGCCCGCCTCGGCTTTTTTGCCGCGCAGCAAGAGGGCTGGTGGCTCGAGACGGTTCCGTTCTTCGATGTAAGGCGGCAGCGGATCTGGGTGTTCTGGCGGCGCGTGCTTCACACCGCGCACCATCGCACGCAACTCACAGTCTTTTTGCGGCTCCTCGATCGCGATGTTCCCGCAACCTACGGACCAACCGCCGACGTTACATGGAGCGGAGCGGACCCGACCAACTCAGTCTCCGCAGCGGGGCGCCGGTAGCATGAATCGTGAAAGTCCGGATCTTGAAATCTTCGCCTTTTCTTTCCCTCCTGTGCGCGTTATGCTCTAAGTGCGTCAAAGGAAAAGATGCCGCCCCGTCTGCCAGTTCGAAACAATGAATCAGAAGCTTTTGGCTGCTTCCATCCGATCACTGCGGAGTGGTTCCAGGCGGTCTTTGACGAGCCGACTGCGCCGCAACGGCTGGGCTGGCCTGTCATCGCCCGCGGCGAAAGCGCACTGATCCTCGCCCCCACTGGCACCGGCAAGACCCTCACCGCCTTCCTTTGGTGTCTTGATCGGCTGATGCTGCACGATGTGGATAACGAAAAGAAAAAGGGCTGCAGGATCGTCTACATTTCACCGCTGAAGGCTCTGGCAGTCGATGTTGAACGTAATCTCCGCTCCCCGCTGGTGGGCATTGCCAATCTCGCCCGGCGCAAAGGGGTGCCTTTCCACGATCCCGCCATCAGCATTCGTACCGGTGACACTCCACAACAGGAACGCGCACGCTTCCGACGTGATCCGGCCGACATTCTCATCACCACTCCTGAGTCGCTCTACCTGCTGCTGACCTCGCAAGCAGCCGACGCCCTGCGCACGGTCGACACGGTCATCATCGACGAGATTCACGCTCTTGTGCCGACCAAGCGGGGAGCGCATCTTGCTTTGTCTTTGGAGCGACTGGAATCCCTCACAGGGCGCCGACTCCAGCGTATCGGTCTCTCCGCGACGCAAAGACCGCTGGAAGAGGTCGCGCGGTTTCTCGGTGGTGTTGAGGTTGCATCGACAACGCCGCTCCTGATCAGATCGCAGTCCAGGGAATTGCAAAGTCAGGGTTCAAGTCTCGATCGGCAAACTGTTCTGATAGAAGAACAAAGCTATCCAGAGACTCATGACAATGAGGCCGGGTCTTCTGACGCGATGGAGTCTCCTGCGGATTCAAAATCTGCCGGTCTGATCGACGCATCTGAACTGGACGCGGACGATTCCTCCTTGAAGGTTGCCGAAGGCGAGAGCTCACTGCGTTTTCGCCATGTGACCATTGTCAATGCCTCTGCTCCCAAGCAGTTGAAGCTGCGGATTGAAGTTCCTGTTGAGGATATGGCGCGCCTTCAGACGATGGAGGAAATCCCTTCCGGGCCGGCTTCGCAGGCACCTCGCAGGGTATCTATCTGGAACGCAATTCATCCGCGCCTGCTGGAACTCATTCGGGAGCGTCATTCCACCATCCTCTTCGTCAACAGCCGGCAGGTTGCCGAGCGGCTTGCAGGCGCTCTCAATGATCTGGCTGGCGAGCCCATTGCGCGAGCGCACCACGGTTCTTTGGCTGCCTACCAGCGCACCGTAATTGAGGAGCAGCTCAAAGCCGGGCAGATCAAAGCCCTTTGTGCCACCTCGACTCTGGAACTCGGTATCGACATGGGCGCCGTCGATCTCGTGATCCAGATAGAGGCTCCGCCTTCAGTCGCCAGCGGCATGCAGCGCATCGGTCGCGCCGGCCATTCAGTCGACGCCGTCAGCGAGGGGGTACTCTTCCCGAAATACCGTGCAGACCTCGTTGCCTGTGCCGCCGTTACCCGGGCCATGCACGAGGGGCACATTGAGTCCACGCGTTTTCCGCGCAACCCTCTCGACGTTCTTTGCCAGCAACTCGTGGCCATCGTCGCCCACCCGCCGGGCTTCAGGGCTCCCACTCGAACCAAACCCCTCAAGCGCCGGATTGCCGGTTCACGTTCTTCCCACAAACTGGGTGCCCCAGGTCTGGATTTTCAGACCTGGGAAAGTTCGGACCCCTCCGCAGAGGAGCCGAAGCCGGAAGTCCACGTCAACGCTCTGTACGATTTGATCCGCCGCGCCGCGCCGTTTGGTGCTCTCACCCGCGCAGCATTCGATGGAGTTCTCGACCTGCTCAGCGGCCGTTATCCCTCTGACGAGTTCGCCGAACTACGCCCGCGTCTCACCTGGGATCGCATCCGCAATGTCGTTACGGCACGCGATGGCGCAGCTCGTCTCGCCATTCTCAACGCCGGCACCATCCCGGACCGCGGTCTCTACGGCGTCTTCCTGGCACACACTGAAGGCAAATCCGTTCGGGTAGGTGAACTCGACGAGGAAATGGTCTTCGAATCGCATCCCAATGAAACGTTCATCCTTGGCGCCTCGACCTGGCGGATCGAGGACATCACGCACGACCGCGTGCTGGTTGTCCCTGCTCCGGGGGAGCCGGGCAAGATGCCGTTCTGGAAGGGCGACGGTCCGGGCCGGCCGCTCGAGTTTGGCCGACGCATCGGTGCGCTGGTCCGCGAATTGCGCGCGATGCCCAAATCGGCGGCCCTTACGCGCCTCGTCACTGAACACGATCTCGACCCGAGCGCCGCAGAAAATCTACTGCAATTCCTCGCGGATCAACAGGCCGCCACCGGAGAGGTTCCCGACGACAAAACAATCGTGATTGAGCGGACCCGCGATGAGTTGGGCGATTGGCGTGTCTGCGTGTTGACGCCTTTCGGGAGCCGCATCCACATTCCCTGGGCAATGGCGATCAGCGCACGCATCCGGGCTATGGGTGGTCCCGAAGTGGAGACGCTGTGGGGTGACGATGGATTCGTTTTGCGTTTTCCGGACACCGACGAGCCACCCGATCCTGACTGGATCCTCATTGAATCGGCTGAAGCCATGCAGATGGTTCTGCGCCAGCTTGGATCGACCGCGCTGTTTGCCGGCCGCTTTCGCGAAGCCGCCGGTCGCGCGCTCCTGCTGCCGCGCCGCCGTGCCGATCAACGCTCACCCCTTTGGCAACTGCGCAAGCGATCATATGACCTGCTGAGCGTTGCCTCGCGCTATCCATCGTTCCCGCTGCTGCTGGAGGCTTATCGCGAGTGCCTACGGGATGTCTTCGATATGCCGGCGCTCATCGAGACATTGCGTGCCATTGAGCAGCGCCAGCTTCGCGTGCATGTGGTCGAGACGCGCAAGCCTTCTCCCTTCGCATCGTCACTGCTGTTCAGCTATGTGGCCAACTTCGTCTACGACGGCGACGCGCCGCTAGCTGAACGCCGCGCACAGGCTCTCACCATCGACCAGGATCAGCTTCGAGAACTGCTCGGCGAAGCCGATCTGCGCGAGTTGCTCGATGCTGACGCCATCGCCGAAGTTGAAGAAGCAGCGCAGTGCCTTACCGAATCGCATCGAGCGCGATCTGCAGACGGAATTCACGACCTGCTGCTGAGGCTCGGTGATCTTTCGCGCGCAGAACTTGCTCGCCGGGTTGTCGATCCTGCCTTGCTCGAATCCCTGGATCGCCTGCTGCGCGCGCGTCGCCTCCTTGAACTGCGGATTGTCTCAAACGGTGAAAACGCTCGGCGCCTCATCGCCGTGGAAGATGCCGCTCGCTACCGTGATGCCCTTGGCATCCCGCTTCCACCTGGACTGCCCGTTTCACTGATCGACCCGGTGGCGCATCCGGTTCTTGAACTCGTCCGCCGTTATGCTCGGACGCACGGCCCTTTCACCCTGCGGGAAGCCGCTGAACGCTTTGCACTCGACCCGGCCGTTGTTGAGAACGCCCTGCATCAGCTCACGGTGGAGGGCCGTATTCTGGAGGGAGGTTTCCGTCCCGGAGGCCTTCAACACCCCATCGGATACACAACATCCGCTGGAGCCCCCGGTCTGCATCGCGAGTGGTGCGATGCGGAGATTCTGCGCCAGATTCGCCGCAAATCGCTGGCCAGACTTCGCCGGGAAGTCGAACCCGTTGAGCAACACACGCTGGCACGATTTCTCACCCATTGGCAGGGACTCCTCTTGCCCCGGCGCATTTCGCACGCGCATCTCGATGTCTTGCTCGATACTATCGAGAACCTGCAGGGCGCTCCAATTCCGGCGTCGCTGCTCGAGACCTCCATCCTTCCCGCACGAATTGCCGGATACGATCCGGCGGGGCTGGATACGCTGATTGCCGCGGGTGAAGTTGCGTGGGCCGGTATCGATCCCATTGGCGAGCGGGACGGACGCATCGCCCTCTTTCTCGCCGACAAGTTGCCATTGCTTGCTCAGCACCGCCCACTTGCCGAACCGCTCACCGAACTCGAAGAGAAAGTCCTTGCGGTTCTCGAATCCGCCGGAGCCAGTTTCTTCGATCCAGTGCACCAGGCGGTAGGCGGCGGATATCCGGGAGAAACAATCGACGCATTGTGGAGCCTGGTGTGGCGTGGCCTGGTCACCAACGATTCGCTCCACGCCCTTCGCGCCTACATCTCGCGTCCGGATACTGCGCGCCAGCAACGACGCGCACACACGGGAATGGTCTTTCGCTCCCGCCGCACCACGCCGCCGAACGCGCAAGGCCGTTGGTCTTTGCTGCCGCTGCGCGTTCACAGAAGGGAACTGAAATCGTTCCCACTCAGACTGAAGCCAGCCACGCCCTCGCACTGCAATTGCTCAATCGCTACGGCGTTCTTACGCGCGAAGCGGTTGGTGCCGAAAACATTCCCGGCGGTTTCAGCGCAGTTTACGATGTGCTGAAAGCGCTCGAAGAGGGTGGCCGCATTCGCCGCGGCTATTTTGTCGCCGGCCTTGGCGCCACTCAATTTGCATTGCCCGCAGCTGTCGATCTCTTGCGGCAGCTGCGCACCGAACCTCCCGCCGAGAAGCCGGAGTTCATCCAGCTTGCCGCGACCGATACCGCCAATCCGTATGGCTCGGTTTTGCGCTGGCCCGATTTGCCGGTAATGGATGAGGATTCCGAATCGGCGCCACGCGTTCTCACCCGCGCCGTCTACGCTGAAGTTATCCTGCGTAACGGTCAGCTCGTTGCATGGCTGCGCCGTAATAATCCCAACCTGCTCGTCTTTCTTCCTGCCGACGAACCGGAACGATCGCAAGTATCCGCTGGGCTTGCACACTTCCTTTCTGCGCGGGGACAGGAGCGCATGCGCTTGGGCAGCCACCAGGGAGTGCTTATCACTACGATTAACGGCCAGCCTGTCGCCGGCCATCCCATGACGCGCTTTCTGATGGATGCCGGCTTCCATCCCGGACCGCTCGGCCTGCATCTGCGCCGTATTCCTACTCCCATCCACCATGATCCGCACACCGCCGATTCGCCCGCCGAGGAACTGCAGTAGATCATGCCTGAAGGCGATACCATCTTTCGTACCGCGCGCGCGATGGGGCGCGCACTCGTCGGAAAACCGATTACCGGCTTCCGGTCCAATTACGCGTTGCTGACACGATTCCACGACGACACACCGATCACCGGCCAGATCGTCGACCGCGTTGAATCTCGCGGCAAGTGGGTGCTGATCCATCTTTCCGGCGGAGCCACGCTTGCCACCCACATGTTGATGAATGGATCCTGGCACCTCTATCGCATCGGCGAGCGCTGGCAAAAACCAACGCGCGACATGCGCATCGTGCTCGAGAACGGCGAGTACCAGGCCGTCGCCTTCACAGTCCCTGTCGCCCGCATCTACTCCGCGCAGGCGCTGGCGCGCGAGACGCGCATTCCGCCTCCGGGCTCCGACGTTCTCAGCGAAGACTTCGATCCGATTGCTGCCGCGGCGCGCCTTCGTGCCTGCGCCGGCGAAGAAGTCGGCGATGTGCTGCTTCATCAGTACGTGCTGGCTGGGCTGGGAAATGTCTTCAAGTCGGAGGTCTGCTTTGTTGAGAGGGTCAACCCATTCTGCCTCGTATCGGCACTGAACGATGAACAGGTGGCTGCGCTGATCGGCACTGCCCGGCGCCTCATCGCAGCCAATGTACTCGAGGAGGCGGGCGACAAAATCGTGACCTATCGCGGCCCGCAGCGACGCACCACGCATCGCACTGATCCGAGCGAAAGCCTGTGGGTCTACGGACGCTCAGGTGAGCCCTGCCGCCGCTGCGGCGCCTCCATTCGCCGCCGGCTGCAAGGCGATGAAGCGCGCGTCACCTTCTGGTGCCAGACCTGTCAGCCCATGCCAGGTGGATGCGACATCGACAGCCTCTGATCAGTGGACCTGCGCAGCAACCGGTGCAAGTGCCAGTCGAAAGTCGGCCTTGATGGAAGTACTCGATTTCAGCATGTTCCAAACCGGGCACAGACGCTCTTCCGACAATTGCAATGCGCGACCCATCGCGGCCGGATCCACATTCCCTTCCACCACAAACTCCAGGGAGATGTCGGAAAGAACAGTAGGATGCTCGGTCCTTCTGACAGCGCGAACTTCAACTTCCATTCCCGTGACAGGCTGCTGCATTTTCTTCAGGACGACCATGGCGGAATTAAGGCTGCACGCGGCCAGGCTGGCGAGCAGAATGGTCAAAGGCGTTGGTCCTGCGGTGATCTCGCCGTCCTCGATCGGATAATCCATCCCGACTTGGAACTGTCCATCGCTTGCGAGTACCCGCATTCCACCCTGGTGAATTGCGCGAACGGTCAGTTCAGTTTTCATTCAAGCACACTCCTCAATCGGATCTGCCAGTTCAGAACTCCGCAGGATTGTAGCGATCCGAATGTCGATAAGAATGTGCCGCTGCTCACGCGGTGATGTAACGAATTCCGGGGAATTCAATTCCCCGGCTTGCCCAGTCCAAATATCTTCTGCAGGATGTTGCGGTGATCGGTTGGATGATCGCAAGTGTCGGTGGGAGCGGTGCCGTCAAGAAACGCCGCAGTGTAATCGTCTGGGCATGCCGGGTCGGCAAGCAGATTTGTCGTCTTGTCGAGAGTAACAACCTGCACGCCGTCCGGAGGAACGAACTCATTGGTGTCGGAGTACTGCGGCAACTGGATCGCCTGTTTCATAAACGTAGCCCAGATCGGCGCCGCAGCATGGGCGCCCTCAAGCTTGATATCGGTATAGTCGTCGTTACCCACCCAGACTACGCAGAGCAGGCTGCTGGTGAAGCCGGCGAACCATGCATCGTGGCTGGTGCCAGTTTTGGCCGCGGCTGGAGCTCTGAATCCCATGTTGCGGACACCAGCGCCTGTTCCGCAGTAATCCAGGCCATTAACTTTGCAGCCATCGCGCCCGTTGCCCTGCAGAACAGCTTCCATCATGTACGTGGTGAGGAAGGCGACGCGAGGGTCGAGCACCTGCCGTGTAGTCGGCGTGTAGTCCGTAATGACATCTCCGGTAGGCGTGCGCACACTGGCCAGCATCCACGGATCGATGTGTACGCCGCCGTTGGAGAAGACCGTGTAGGCACCAGCCATATCCAGCGGCGTCGCATCATAAGAGCCGATGGCCATGGAAGGTGTACCGAGGGCGCTCTTGATGCCGGCGTCCCGCGCCAACGCAGCGACGCGATCAAAACCGACCATGGAAGCGAGGCCGATGGTTGCGTTGTTGTCTGATCGCATCAGGGCTAAGCGGGCAGTCATCTCGCCGTAAAACGCGCCCTCATAGTTGCGGGGAGTGTACTCGTATTGCGTGCCCTCGCCGTAGGTGGCTTGTTGATCGTTCAGAATCGTTGTCGGCGAAAACAATGCAGTCTGCCCGGGCAGCATGGTGCCTTCAACGGCGGTTTGAAACGCCGTTGCATACACCAACGGCTTGAAGATAGAGCCTGTTGGCCGGTGGGCCACAGCGTGGTTCACCTGCGACTTGCCGTAATCGCGGCCACCGACCAGCGCAAGTACCTGGCCCGTGTGTGGATTGAGTGCAATGAGCGCAACTTGCGGGTAGATGATCGGTTCAACCTTTTTGAGCCTGGCGTGCCGCTTTTCTACTTGCGCGTCGATCTGGGGGACGATCGAATTCACGGCATCGGTTGCAAGGCGCTGCAATTCAGGATCGAGGGACGTATAGATGTGCAAACCTTCGCGATTGAAGTCGCGATCGCCAAGCTTCTGGACCAACTGGTCGCGCACCAGGTCCACAAAGTAGGGAGCCTCGCTGGCATCCACGCTGCCCGGGGTAAGATGCAGTGGCTCGTCCTTGGCATGTTCAGCTTGACTCTTGCTGATGGCGCCGGTTTCCACCATCGAATCGAGCACAAGATTGCGCCGTTCGATGGTCCGCTCGGGATGTCGAAAGGGATTGAAGTAGTTTGGCCGCTGGATAATGCCGGCCAGCATCGCGCACTCCGCCAGATCCAATTGCCGTACATCCTTGTCAAAGTAGGATTGCGCGGCTTCACCAAATCCTTCAATCGAGAAGCTGCCCCGCTGACCCAGGTTGATCTGATTCGAATATGCTTCAAAAATCTGCTTCTTGGTGAAGCGATTCTCAAGGTGAAACGCCATCAGGATTTGCGTGACCTTGTACTTGATGGTGCCCGTATCAGCCACAAAGAGCAGCTTGGCCAGTTGCATGGTCAGTGTTGAGGCGCCGCCGCGATGCTTGCGATCGCCGACGATGTCGTGCCATGCCCAGCCAATCATGCTGGAGTAGTTCACGCCGCCGTGCTCAAAGAATTTGCGATCTTCGATGGCAAGAACACCCTGCACGAGGTTTGACGGAATCTCATCGTAGGTCAGCAGGCGGCGCTTGGTGCGATTTGCGTCTTCACTCAGCCCCGTAATCAGCAGCGGCTCCAGCTCATAGCTTGATAGCGATTGTCCGCGCTCGTCGGTGATGGTATCCACTTCGCCCTTGCGCGTGTGAATGGTGGCGGAATCTGGCGCGTGATATGACTCAGGACCAGGGTGAACGGTTATTGAATCGGCGGTCTCGGTGAAAGTGCCGATCTTCGCAGGATGCGCCAGTCCGTCGACCGAGTAGCCGGCCGCCCGTAATTCTGTGGCGATGAGACGGGCGCTCATCTTTTGTCCCGGGCGCACCTCGCGGGGCGCAGCATAGATCTGGGCTGTATTGGCAAACAGCGGCTGCTTAAGCCGTTCGTCAACAATGCGGGCGTACTTGTTGTAGTAGAAGGTGAAAACGGTGAATCCAATAATTCCAACCAGCAGCACGCCTGCGATGACGCCGCGAACCAGCCACGAAGACCAGGAGAGCTTCAAATTCGAGAGCTTCAAATTCGAGAGCTTCAAATTCGGTCTCTTCAGCCTGATCTTCAATGCCATTTCGAATCCCTCAATTCATCTACGCATGATCTGAACAATTGTTCCGTCGCGGTCTGGCCCTGGCCCGCCAAGACCGGCATGTGCCCAATCCCGGACGCGATTTGAAACAGCAGGCAGAGCATCTATGAGCTTTCAGCCAACAGCTTCTCTTCAAGCACGCGTTGCTTTACCTGCGCCACCACTTCTGCAAGCGCAACATCCACGCTGCTCGACGTCGCACGCGACACCAACTCCACCTGGCCGCTCGCCGTCTTCTTGCCCACATTGATACGGTAAGGAATTCCCACAAGGTCGGCGTCTTTGAATTTGACGCCTGCGCGCTCGTCTCTGTCATCCAGCAGTACGTCGAGCCCTGCGGCCTCAAGCTCGGCTGCGATCTTCTCGCCCGTCTCGCGCAGCATCGCATCGCCAACGTTGGTTACAGTGACAACCACGGTAAACGGTGCAATCGAAGACGGCAGGCAGAATCCATTTGCGTCATTCGATTGCTCGATGGCTGCGGTGAGAATGCGCTCAATGCCGATGCCGTAGCAGCCCATAATCGGTGTCACTTCCTTGCCGTTGGGGTCGAGCACGGTCGAGCCCATCGACTTCGTATACTTGTCGCCGAGTTTGAAGATGTGGCCAACCTCGACTGCCTTGCCTACCACGAGCTTGCCGCTGCATCCCAGTGTCGGGCACGACTCGCCCTCGTTCACGCTCCGGATATCGGTCAGGACGGTCCACTTGAAGTCGCGGCCGGGAACAACATTGCGCAGGTGGTAGTCGAGCTTATTGGCGCCTGCCACGAGGTTCTTCCGGCCTTCGAGTGATTTATCCACGACAACTGTCAGCCCGTCGCCGAGCACCTTTTCGTCGGCCACTAAACCCACCGGTCCCAGAAATCCGGCGGGACCCTTGAAAAACTGCTGAAGTTCCTCGGCCTGCATGGTGCGGAGCTCCGCTCCCTTGATCGCTCCGAGAAGCTTCGTTTCGTTCACCTGGTGATCGCCGCGCAGGAACACAGCAACACCGTACCAGGTGTCTTTCGCACCGCGAACACCGTGCTTGAGCGCCATGTACGCCACGCACTTGATGTCCGATGCCGGCGAAATCTTGAAGAACTCGGCGACATCAGAGATGGCCGCACAACCGGGCGTGGAAACCAGCTCCGGTGTGCCGTCTCCCGTGGCAACCATCTCGTCCACAGGTTCAAGGCGTGAGACAGCCTTCTCGAGATTGGCAGCGTACCCGCACACTGGGCAACTCGCGATCAGGTCTTCGCCGGCGTCGGTATAGACCATGAACTCTTGCGACCGCGACCCACCCATAGCGCCCGAATCGGCTTCCACGACAACGAACTTCAGCCCGCTGCGCTTGAAGATGGCGCGATATGCCGCGTCATGCAGATCGTAGCTCTTATCCAGGCCTTCCGTATTCAGGTCGAAGCTGTAGCTGTCCTTCATGATGAACTGGCGCACGCGCATTAGGCCGGCCTTCGGCCGTGGTTCATCGCGAAACTTGGTCTGGATCTGGTACCAGATCTGCGGCAACTGCTTGTAGCTGCGCAGCTCACTGCGCGCAATCGTCGTCATGATCTCTTCGTGCGTCATGCCCAGGCACAGATCGGCGCCCTTGCGGTCTTTCAGGCGAAACATGTTGTCGCCCATGCCCGTCCAGCGCCCGCTCTCTTCCCAGGGTTCCTTGGGCAACAGCGCCGGCAGAAAGAATTCCTGCCCGATCTTGTCCATTTCTTCGCGTACGATGCCGATCACCTTATTCAGCGATCGCTGCCCGAGAAAGAGATAGCTGTAAAGGCCTGCGCCGAGCTGCCGGATATATCCGGCCCGCAAGAGGAACTTGTGACTGGCCACTTCGGCGTCTGTCGGGGCCTCACGAAGGGTAGGAACAAAGAGCTTCGACCATCGATGCATAAATAAGGGCTTACATGCTTTCCCGTCCGCTTGAATGGGGCACACTGGAACAGTAGGCCGCCGGTTGGACCTCGGACGCAAGGCGTTTGGATGTACCAGCATCCATTCTAAATGTTCGTAGTCTTCCGGGTATCGTGGCGGCGCCTGTGCGGTGCCTCCCAAAGCAAACCACGTTGCGACTGACGTTTCCATTGGCCCTGCTCCTTCTTCGTCTGCCCTGCCCGATGGGAGTGCAGGAGAAAGGCCATTCTCGGCAACTGAAAACAAAGAACCTACGCATGGGCCGCACGACGTTGTCGTGTCAGGGGTAACACAGGTGTGGACCCGGTGACACGCACGCCGGGTGAGATCAGCCACCCATTCCCGTCATCTTGATGATCATGCGCTCGAAGACGCCTTGCGGCAGAAGGCGACGCATCAGGAGCGTGATCCGCGCATCTTTACCCACGACGTATCGGAGCTTCGGCTTGGGATTCTCAAGGATTTCTGCGATCGTATCGGCGACGACCTGCGGATTCGCCCGGTTCTTTGCGCCCTGCGCCAGGCGGCTACGCCACTGCGCCACTCTATCCGCATTTGCCGAGGCGGGATCCTGAAGGCCTGCAGTCTGCTTCGCATTGCGCGTCCAGATGTCGGTCTCATACGAACCCGGTTCCACCAGAACCACCTGGATACCTCTCGCCAGCATCTCGTAGCGCAAGGTTTCGGTCCATCCCTCGAGTGCAAATTTCGAAGCCGCATAGCTGCTGACACCTGGATAGCCCATCCGCCCAGAGATCGAGGTCACCACCACAACGTGTCCGAACCCCTGACGGCGCATCTGCGGCAACAACGCGCGTGTCACCGCGACCGTGCCGAAAAAATTTGTGTCAAACTGCTCGCGCAACTCAGCGTCGGTTACGTCTTCTGCAAACCCCGGTACGGCGAAGCCGGCGTTGTTGACCAGGGCATGCAGCGGCTCCTGTCGCTTGGAAACCAGATCAGCGATTTTGGCAATCTGGTCGGTGTTCGTGATGTCGAGTGCGTGAAACTCGATCCGTTCCAGAACGCCCGCATCCCGAGCTGCATTCTCAAGTTTGTCGCGCCGGTTCAGATCGCGCATGGTCGCCAGTACGCGCCACCCGCGCTTCGCCAACGTGAGGGACGTCAGCAGGCCGAAGCCGCTGGAGGAGCCAGTGATGAGAGCGGTTTTCGGAGGGGCGTGAGCCATTTGTAATTGGGATTGGGAAGCGCTTTTACCTAATTGCTCTTTCGTCATCCGCTTCGCTTTGGAGCTTACGCTTCATGAGCCCGTTGCGGAAGAGACGGCCCGCGATAAGGATCAAGACCAGCGCAAAGACAAAGCTCAGAAGAGAGCGATCGTCTGGTTTGTTTTCAAACCATAAAAGAACTGCGATTGTTGCACACAGCAAGAACACTAAGCCGAACAGGAAGAGCCCGGCGCGTTGAATCAGAGTTGCGTTCGGATCTCCGTGCCAAAGGAAACTGGTAACGATCCGGCTGTTTCGGAACTGGTCTTCCCATAAGATGGACTTCTGCCTGGCTTGAGCATCTGTCCTGAGTTCATTTAGATCTCGTGGCTCGTTCATCATGGCTCCTGCAACCTGGCCTAGATCAGTTCCACGCCCCACAGATCATGCAGGTGCACGACGCCTTCGACCTTGCCATTAGCATCGACAACCACAAGCGAGGTAATCTTTCGCTCCTCGAGAATCGCCAGAGCCTTTGCTGCCAGTTCACCGGATGCGATTGTCCGGGGTGTCGCGTTCATCGCCTCACCAGCCGTCTTGCTCAGGGCCGCGCCGCCCTCGCGCTCGAGCAGTCGCCGCAGATCACCGTCACTGATCACACCGCGCAGCATGCCTGCCGCCTGCACTGTGGTCATCCCCAGCTTCTTCGACGACATCTCGTAGATGACGTCGGTCATCGGTGTTGACATCTCCACCACAGGCACACCGTCGCCTGCATGCATCAGGTCGCGGACCTTGGCAAGTTGCTTGCCGAGTTTCCCGCCTGGATGCAGTTCCGCAAAATCCTCTGCCTTGAATCCCTTGCGCAGGCTCACGGCGACAGCTAACGCATCGCCCAGCGCCAGCATCGCCGTGGTGCTTGCCGTCGGCGCAAGATTCAGCCCGCATGCTTCGCGCTCGACCGAGCAATCGAGCGCGACGTCGCTTGCCTGGGCCAGCGTTGATTGCAGATTGCAGCAGAAGCTAACGAGCGCATCGCCCTTGCGCTTCAGCGTTGCCAGCAGACGCAGAATCTCCTCCGTCTCGCCGCTCGCCGACAAGGCAACTACAACGTCACCCGGCATCAGGACGCCCAGGTCTCCGTGCACGGCTTCGGCAGGATGCAGAAACAGGGCAGCCGATCCGGTGGAACTCAGCGTCGCCGCAATTTTCTGCGCGATGATGCCGCTCTTGCCCATGCCAGTGACGACCACGCGGCCATTGCCTTCGCCGCAGCGCACAATCAGATCGACAGCCCGTTCGAAGTCCGCCGCCATCGGGCCGTCAAGTCGCGCTGCCAGTCCCAGCAGGGCAGAAGCCTCGGTGCGCACCAACTCTCCCGGCGTCAGGCAGTTCTGCGGATCTTTGCGGTTCATCGGTTTCTGATGGTAACACCGACGGAGTTAAGAGTTCATTGTTCGAAGTTCAGAGTTCAACGTTCAGGCGGCCGCCTCGTACAATAGATCTGAGAGGTCTTAATCCCCCGTGAAGCGCAACACCATCGTCCTTGGCATCACACTTTTGATCCTGGCCACCTTTGCCTGGGCTGGCTGGGCCAACTGGGAGTATCGAAAACAGGCCGCCGAACGCGCGCTGGCATCCGCCTCGCATGCCGAACTCGTTCCATCGGTTGCGGGCGACGTTCCGCAGAGCCAGACGTCCCTCGTGGGCAAGCCGGCACCCGACTTCGTGCTCGAGAACGTGAGCGGGCAGACCGTTTCGCTCTCCAGCTTCAAAGGCAAGCCCTTGCTCATCAACTTCTGGGCAACCTGGTGCGGCCCCTGCAAGATTGAAACGCCCTGGCTCATCGAACTCCAAAACGAGTACGCCTCGAAGGGTTTCCAGATCGTAGGCATCTCGACGGAAGGCGATGACTTGCAGCCCGGCGACAGCGAAGGCTCGGCTCGCGACAAGGCGGCGATCGCAAAGTTTGTGAAGGAATATCACATGCAGTATCCGGTCCTCGTCAACGGAGACAGCCTGGCCACGAAATACGGCGGCCTCGATGCCATGCCGACTTCGGTCTACGTCAATCGCGATGGCAAGGTGGTCGCGATGCAGCTCGGCATCACGTCAAAAGAAGACATGGTGGCCAACATCGAAAAGACGCTGGCACCGGGTAATTGAGGAGCAGGGAATTGATCGACGCGAAGAAAGCCTTTGTATATTCCCTGACTTCCATTCTGATCGGAGTGATTTGTGCTTCAACGCGAGCCCAGGATTCCCGAGCCCAGGATTTGCGAGCCCAGGATCCGCTGAGCGAATCGCCTCATCGCTCTGTCTTCAAATCCGAAGCCGTCCAATATCTCTATCCCGAACAAGTCACCGTGCCCGCGGGCAAGCCTAGCGCCATCGCGCTCCACTTCCGCATCCAGCAAAACCTGCACATCAACTCGCACACACCGCGTGAGCAGTACCTCATTCCCACGGTCTTCTCGATTCCGGAATCCTCAGGTGTGCGTCTCGCGGGCGCGATCTATCCCGCCGGCGCGGACTTTACGCTTCCCGTTGACCCCAGCGAAAAGCTCTCGGTCTACACAGGCGAATTCACCATTGACGCGCGGATCGTCGCTACTCCGGGCGACCACCTGGTTGAAGCGAAACTTCACTACCAGGCCTGCGACCAGAATGCCTGCATGCCGCCGAAGACCATCACCGTGCCGATTGATGTAGTGGGGAAGTAGCTAATTGAAACGAGATAGCGGCCGTGACCGGATATGCAACTGAATGGTTGCGTGTTGGCGAGCTTTTTTTTCGTTTTTTTTTGAGCAAAGTCCTCATTGCAAAAGACTTAGAGATTTTACCTCTCCCGTAAAGTATTGAATACATTGAAGTTACAATCTAAAATCTTCTTGATAAAGGGTTTACAGGCGTCATTGGCGTGGATGTCCCACATTTTGACATGGGATTCTAATGAAGAGCGGCAACGAACTTGTTTCTTTTAAGTCCACCTTCGATCAAATCTCATTGTGCGCCATGTGCGGGAAAAACTCTGCAAAATGTCTGCGAGAATCTTCTGTTTGAAATCAGATGTTTAGGTGTCTCTTTGCAAACGAGGGGCTTGACTTCGCGGGATGCGCTCGCAGTAGCAGACAAAACTCCTGATGTGGCGACGATGAAACCGGTATCCTATTCGCACTTCCCCAGATTGCTTGCCCGTTCGTTACTTCGAGATGGTGAAATCAGCAACCAAGATCACGAGACCTGCGATCACGCTGCGCTTCAACCGGATGCTCGCGGCCGGAATCATCGCGTTGATCGGCTTGCTCGGCCCTTTGCCCTCGGCGCGCGCCGCTGATGATACAGCTCGCTTTTTCGGGCAATGGAAAATTACTGTCTCGGGCAACGGCCAGACGGTCACGATTATTTCGGTACACGACGCCGACGGTTTCAAGAATTACGTTCAAACGCCGAGCGGCTTCGTCTTTGCCGGTTCGGGTGCATTTTCAGCGGCCAACGGCATATGGATGGCAGCCGCTCCGCCTCCGAATAATGGCGGGACTTATCACTTTGTGAACGCTGATGCAGTTGTCTGCAACAACGCAGTGGGTCAAACGGTGACCTGGAGGCGCGACAGCACGCCTCTTGGGCCGGTGGCAGCTACGCATGCGCAACCGGGAGCGGTGGCTCCCCCTTTGCGGCCCTCAAGTCACGATGCAAGTGCACCGGCGCCGGGGCGGAATAAACGCGGGCTCTCTCCCGAGCCGGAGACCGACCAGGGCTCCATTCAACCTGGAAATAACTTTGCGCTCGTGATCGGTATCGATGACTATGCGGCGCCTCTGCCCAAACTGAAGACCGCCGTCAACGACGCCAGATCGGTTGCAGGCCTGCTCGCGAGCAAGTATGGCTTCGAGGTGACCACTCTGATCGACGAGGACGCGACACGCGACAAGATCCTGGGCGCCATTACCCACTTCCGCAAGAGCCTCGCGGAAAATGACAGCTTTCTGATTTACTATGCGGGCCACGGTTCGTATGATCGCGCAACCGAGAAGGGCTACTGGTTGCCTGTGGACGCGGATTCCGATCCACTCATCACGTCACGCGACATCTCCGCAGACGACCTGATCACAGAGGTGCGCGGACTGGCTGCGCGCCACGTCATCATCATCTCCGATAGCTGCTTTTCCGGCGACCTCTCGCGCGACGCTGGCGACTTTTCGCCCTCTGACGGCAACCAGGCTTACATCCACCGCATGCAGCGAGCCCCCTCACGCACCCTTATGGCAAGCGGCAGCGACGAGCCCGTGTCCGACTCCGGCTCGCAGGGGCACTCCGTCTTCGCAGCGCTCCTGCTGCAGGCCATGCAATCCAAGAGCGCGGGAATTTTCACGGCCGACGATCTGTTCGTCTCGATTCGCAAGTCCGTACTGGCTCGCTCTGGCCAAAGTCCGCAATACACACCGCTGCGTGGCTCCATCCGGCCATCGGCCAGTCTCGACACTGGCGACTTTGTCTTCAGCCCCAAAGGCGGTGGGGCGGTCAAATAGCAGGAGGCTAGGCTCCTGCCTTTTTCTCGATCTTTGCCCACGAGTCTTTCAGCGGAAGAGTGCGGTTGAAGACCAGCTTGCTCTCAGTGGAATCGGGATCAAGACAGAAGTAGCCCACGCGCTCAAACTGAAAACGGTCTTCAAGTTTGGCCTTCGCAAGAGACGGCTCAAGCTTCGCTCCTTCGATGATCTCGAGCGAGTTCGGATTGAGATTGCTGAGGACGTCCTCGCCTTCGGCGACGTCGCTGGGATCGGGCTTCAAGAAGAGCTTCTCGTAGATGCGGATTTCGGCGGAGATGGCGTGCGCGGCCGAAACCCAGTGCATGGTGGACTTCACCTTGCGGCCATCGGGCGAATTGCCGCCACGGCTGGCGGGGTCGTAGGTGCAGTGCACTTCGATGATGCGGTCGTGGGAATCCTTCACAACGGTCCGGGCGGTGATGAAGTAGGCGTTGCGGAGGCGGACTTCCTTGCCGGGGGAGAGGCGGTAGTACTTGGGCGGAGGCACTTCGCGGAAGTCGTCGTGCTCGATGTAGATTTCGCCGGAGAAGGGCACTTTGCGGGTTCCGGCGGAGGGGTCTTCGGGATTGTTGGCGACTTCGACTTCTTCAACCTGGCCGGCGGGGTAGTTATCGATGACGAGCTTGAGCGGGTGAAGGACGGCCATGGCGCGGGAGGCGCGACGGTTGAGGTCGTCGCGCTGGAAGTGCTCGAGCATTTCGACGTCGGTGCTGCCGTTGGTGCGTGAGACGCCAGCGGCGGCGACGAAGGTGCGAATGGCCTCAGGGGTGAAGCCGCGACGGCGGAAGGCGGAGAGGGTGGGCATGCGGGGATCGTCCCAGCCGTTGACGCGCTTTTCATTCACAAGCTGCAGCAGCTTGCGCTTGGAGAGCATGGTGTAGGTGATGTTGAGGCGGTCGAATTCAATCTGCTGCGACGGGAAGATGCCGAGCTGTTCGATGTACCAGCGGTAGAGGGGCTGGTGGTCGGCAAACTCGAGGGTGCACATCGAGTGCGTGACGTTCTCAATTGAATCGGACTGGCCGTGCGCATAGTCGTACATGGGGTAGATGCACCAGGTGTCGCCGGTGCGGTGATGCGTGGCGTGAAGGATGCGGTACATCACCGGATCGCGCATGTTTACGTTCGGCGAGGCCATGTCGATCTTGGCGCGCAGCACGCGCGAGCCGTCGGGAAACTCGCCGGCTTTCATGCGCGTGAAGCGGTCGAGGTTTTCTTCGACGGACCTGTTGCGATAAGGGCTGTCCTTGCCGGGCTCGGTGAGAGTCCCGCGGTGCTGGCGGATCTCATCGGCGGTGAGGTCGTCCACGTAGGCTTTGCCGTCGCGGATCAGCTTGAGGGCCCACTCGTAGAGCTGGGGAAAGTAGTCGGAGGCGTAGCAGAGGCGCTCCCAGTCGAAGCCGAGCCAGCGGACGTCTTTTTGAATTGAGTCGACGTATTCCTGCTCTTCTTTTTCGGGATTGGTGTCGTCGAAGCGGAGGTTGGTTTTGCCGCCAAACTCGTCGGCGAGACCGAAGTCGAGGCAGATGGCTTTGGCGTGGCCGATGTGAAGGTAGCCGTTGGGCTCGGGTGGAAAGCGGGTCTGGATTTGGGCCTCGCCGTATTTTTTGGTGCGGACGTCTTCGGCGATGATGTCGCTGAGGAAATTGGAGGTGCGGGTTTCAGGGCTTTCCGTATTCGAGCTTGTCGTGGCTGCCATGTCTATATTGTTCCACGGAACGGCGGGGGTTGGGTTGAGGGTGGCGGGGAGGGGCGGGAGATGTATCGAGTGTCACGCTGGGGCGCGGGAATGGTTCAGGCCGCACGACAGAAGTCGTGCCCTGGCGCTTGGTGGAGAGTCGCGGACGAAAAGCAGATTCTTCGCTCACCACCCCCGAACCTGCCCCAAAGAGCTCTCGCTCTTCGGGGCCCCGTTCGCACAGAATGACACCGTCTCGTAGCCTCGACAAGATCAGCTGAGCGACGCGAGGTTCTGGTCGGCTTGGCGAATGCGGGTCAGGCAGACGTCAGGGCCGAGGACGATCATGGTTTCGAAGAGGGGCGGGGCGTTTTTGCGGCCGCAGACGGCGACTCTGATGGGCTGAAACATGGGGCCGGCTTTGAGGCCGAGGGATGCCGCGGCTTCGCGCAGTGCCTTGTCGAGTGAATCGTGATCGAACGGGGTTGCGGGCAGAATCTCGAGCGCGGTTTGAAGAACCCGGCGGGCGAGGGCGGCATCGCCGGACTCTTTCTTGCTGATTTGCGGGATCAACTCGGCGGGATCGTAGGGCGGGAGCTGGTCAAGGAAGAAGAAATCGGCTGCAGAGACTGCGTCGCGGAGAAGCTTGATGCGTTCGCGGATGAGGGGCGTGACGGCAAGAAGCTTTTCAGGCGTCGAATGCAGCCCGGCCTGCGCGAAGAAGGGTTGGAGCTGCGCGCTCAGTTGCTCGGTGGGAAGCGCGCGGATGTGCTCTCCATTGAGATGGACGGCCTTCGCATCAAAGGGATCCTGATCCGTAAAGTTGACGACGGAGTTCGAGCGGTTGACGTTCTCGAGTGTGAAGGCGGCGGTGAGTTCTTCGAGGGTGAGGAACTCGCGGTCGTCTTTGGGCGACCAGCCGAGGAGGCAGAGAAAATTGATGAAGGCTGCGGGGAGAAATCCGGCGTCGCGATAGGTGGTGACGCTGACGACGGGGCCGTGCTTGCGCTTGGAGAGCTTGGTGCCGTCGGGAGCAACGAGCAGGGGCAGGTGGGCGAACTGCGGAGCGTCGGTGCCGAGGCCCTCGAAGATCAGCAGGTGCTTGAAGGTGTTGGTGAGGTGGTCCTGCCCTCGAATGATATGGCTGATGCGCAGATCGGCGTCGTCGACGCA
Organism: uncultured Acidobacteriaceae bacterium; assembly: GCA_963770365.1. Taxonomy (GTDB): domain Bacteria; phylum Acidobacteriota; class Terriglobia; order Terriglobales; family Acidobacteriaceae; genus Telmatobacter. The sequence goes on from CAVYPN010000008.1 coordinate 34,401, forward strand.
GGAGGCGAGATGGTAGGTGGGCATGCCATCAGATCTCAGGAGCGCAAAGTCTTCCACTTCGTCGGCGATCTTCGACTGTGCGCCATAAACGCCATCTTTGAAGCTCAGGGTGCGGTCAATACCACGTGGCACTCGATAACGGAGTGCGAACGGCTCGCCGACGGCAGCGCGTCGGTCACTTTCTTCCTGCGACAGTTCGCGCATGCCGGGATTGAAGAGCCATGCTCCCTGCGAGCTCGATGCTTCTCCGTCGGCTGAATGTGCTGGTGTGAAGTCGCGATAGGCAAGCCCCTTGTCGAAGATTGCCTGAGCTGCCTGCCGATGCAGAGCCAGCCGCTCGGATTGCTTGTATTCTTCGTCCCACGACAGGCCCAGCCAGCGCAGTCCCTCAAAGATGGACTGGACGCTGGCATCGGTGTTGCGTTCGACATCGGTGTCGTCGAGGCGCAACACCATGGTGCCGTGGTTATGGCGGGCATAAAGCCAATTGAAGATAAACGTACGTGCGCTCCCGACGTGCAGGAAGCCGGTCGGCGAGGGCGCAAATCGAACCCGAGGAGTTGGAGATTTTGAGGGAGTCAGATCCGGCATCGTTTCAGTTGCTTTCCAATGACGATGCTAGCATCTGCTCCCCGGCGAATCAGGTGAGCCCTCTCACGCCTGAGGCGTGTACGGCGGCGGCGGTGGAGGAGGATACGGGGGCGGATAAGCAGCCTGCTGCACCGGAACCACCTTCCACTCGGCAAACGCCAGCACATACAGCAGTACCAGTGTGCCCAGTGAGGGAATCAGGCACAGCAGGCACAGCCACGGCGAGAACCCTGCCTTTTTCAGGATGAACCAACAGGGAATCATGACAATGGCGATTGAGATGACGATGAGGATCGGAATGATCGCCATCATCGCCATCACCATGTTCTTGACCATTTCCGGATTTGGCTGGTTCTCCTGCAAAAACATCGCGAGCAGATGCATACAAGTACTCCAAAGATGGAATAGAACTCTGAGCCAAGCTACGTCGAATCACAGATTTTCGCAATCAGTTTCTTTTGGCCGAATGGACTCTTGTTAACATTCTGCCAACCGAAGCTTCGCAAAAAAAAGCAACTGCAGATTCCTCCGCTCGCCTTCATTGCGTTCAGGGTCGGTCGGAATGACAGGCGGACTTCAGGGAAAGCCGGTGGCGAGGGACGGGCGGCGTTGCTATGCTACTTCGGATTTCATCGGCGGGGTAGCGGAGAGGTCGCCTTCTTTTTCCTGCGACACGCGCGAGATCGAGACCACCGTAATGTCGTCTTCCTGGCCGAAGATCTCGGCCGCCTTTACGATGAACGCCGCGGGCAGGTGGCTGATCGAGCGCGCACGGTTGAAGCCGAATAGTTCGTTCTTCGCGTTCTTGGCTTCAATGACGCCGTCGGTGATCACCAGCAGCCGGTCTTTCTGCTTCAGATGGATGGTTACCTGGTCGAAGGTGACGGAGGGATTCAGGCCCAGCGGCAGGTTGCCCGACATCGTGAGTTCCTTGCCGTTCAGGTAAGGAGCAATGTGTCCGGCGTTCGCAATAATGGTCTTGCCATCGGCGGCGATTTGCATGGCGACGCAGGTTGCATACGACTGGCCGCGACCACACAGCCGGCGGTTCAGCGCCTCGAGAACTACGTGCGGTTCATAGCTTGTTTCCACAATGGTGCGAATGGCCCCGACAATCAGAGCCACCTGCATGCCCGCCTGCAGGCCTTTGCCGGTCACGTCACCCAGCAGAATCAAAACTCCACCGTGCCCATCCGGCAGAATCTGGAAGAAGTCGCCTCCCACCTGTTGCGCAGGCTTGTACTCGGTCTCAAGCACATATCCCGGAATCGTGGGAATCGCCTCGGGAATGAGCAACTGCTGAATCTGCCGCGCCTGGTCGATCTCCGCCTCCCACTGTTGCCGGAGCTTCAGCGACTGCAGGAAGCGCCTCATCAGCAGGATCGTGATGATAATCAGCGATACCACCACCGCGATCTGGCTGATTCCCACCGCCAGCCCAAACGGGAAGAAACTCAGCGGGACGTGCAACACCATCAACTCCTGCTGATAGAGCGAAACGATCACCAGGCCCACGGCAGGCATCGCCAGCCAGGCGCCGGCATGATCCTTGCGCATGCCTTCCCATGCCACCCAAAGCAGCAATCCGCCCAGAAGCAACTTGATGAAGACGTTCAGAGGCGACAGGAAGGCGGTCGAATGGACGGGAACCAAATGCCCATACAGAGGCGCGCGCATCATGGCGATCGTGATTGCCAGCGCCGCGGTGAAACCCCAGACCATCTTGTGCAAACGAGGCATGCGCCCCATTCGGAACCAATAGGCCCAGAAGATGATCCAGAGCCCGATCACTCCGGGAACGAGGATGGCATCGGATAGAACGAAAAAAGCGGAGGCGGGAACGATCGCGGTATAGTTCCCGATCAGGGTTACCACGGCCTGCAGGGTTACGCCGGCGCAAGTTAGACCGAGCCAGAGATACGCCTTCTCTTTACGATCGAGCCAAAACAGGACAATCGCCACCGCGATCGCAAGCAGTAGCACCCCAAGCTCGAGGAATCGGCTCATCTGAGAACGATTGACGGAATCCCATTCCAGCCGGAGCATGCGCTCGATCGGGCCAGCCTGACCCAGAATCGGCGGGCCGTGCAGGCCGCCCGCATCCGGGTTCGTCAGGGCAGTCGATGGGTCCATCCACACGCGAATGGCAATCGTGGCCTGCCCGCTTTTGATTCCCCTGGGCAGCGCAAAGGTACGCGGAAGCGTGAGGTACGTCCTTACGCCTTTTTGCGTAAACTTTCCGAATTGCCCTATCATCTCTCCATTCACGAAGACCTGGTAGGCGTCGTCGACGTCGTCTGGCATTTTGATTTCCAGACCGCCCTCAGAGAGACCGGGATCGTATTGAACATTGACCTTGAGCCGGTACCACGCGTAGCCGGAGTAGCCCCGGTCGCCGAGAGCCGTCCATCCGGGCACGAAACCGCTGGTGCCCAGAAACGGGTCGTAGGATCCGGAGGGTGGAGTCAGATCCATCGCTGACCAGCCGGCGTCGTTGTAGTCCGGCTGCGCCCACTGTACGTCGTCGCCCTTATGGAACTTCCATGGGCCAGTCAAATCAGCGGTCGATGATCCGAGAACGACCTGTTCTGCCCACTGTGAAACGGATGCGGACGTGCCGGATGTAGAAGGATTGCCGCTCTGAACCGCAGGTGAAGTGTCTGCGCGCAGGGCGCAACACATCGTGCCAAGAGTGATGGCCGCGACGAGTATGGATATCTTCGTGCTTGTTACCGATAACCGAAACACGCGCATCTGGGAAGTGGCCTCGCCCCACCGAGGTCTTTCATTCTTCGGCCCAATTGGTATGCCGGGAGGATACGCGGTTCAGCCGCGTTCCGGCAACACAAATTGACCTCACCTGGCTCGGCAGACAATATCTTGCCACCGACCTGTCGGATCGTATGGTTGCTAGGTGATGTCTTCTGTATCGTACACGGGATTGATGGGCCGCTTCTTCGGTAATCCGTGAACCGAAGCGAGCAGGTCGTCCACTACATCTTCAAGCTGCTTCTGGCTCTCGATCACAGCGCTCATGCTTTTCAACTCATCCGGTTCAATGGAGCGCTCCACAAGCACGACTGCATGGCACTGCGCCACGTGGTCCAGGCCCAGCCCTTCCGGCGTCTTGGCTTTGATGCTGACCTGGTCCATTTCAATCCCCAGCAGATCGGCCACCGTGGATCGCATCTCGCCGGCGACCGGCGCAATTTTCGGCGCATTCATGATCAGGGTTGTATCCACATTTACGATGCGAAACCCGGCGTGCTGCAACTCCTCCATGGCGAGTTTCAGGAAGATGGCGGAATTGGCGTCCTTCCAGCGCGGATCGCCCGGCGGAAAAAAGCTGCCGATGTCTCCAGCGGCAACAGCCCCCAGCAGAGCGTCGGTTACGGCATGGAGCAGCACGTCGCCATCGGAGTGCCCGGCAAGGCCTTCAGGATGATCCAGTGTCATGCCGCCGATGCGCAGCGGTATTCCGGCTTTGAACGCGTGCGAATCCCAGCCAAATCCGATTCGTGTTTCCATGGTCTCCGTGCCTGTATATGGTTTCGACGGACTCAGCGAGCGCGCTGGTGTAGGTAGAACTCCGCAAGTTCCAGGTCGCCCGGCTGCGTAATCTTCAGATTAACCTGAGAACCGTGAACTACGGCGACCGGATGTCCTGCACGTTCCACAACTGAGGCCTCGTCTGTCCCCAAAAAACCGTCCGTCGTGGCGTCCGTCATCGCCTTAAGCAGCAGTCCAAACCGGAATCCCTGTGGGCGTTTGCGCCTGAACAATAAATTCGCGCGGGATCGTCGAAGTGACGATTGCACCATGCGCGGTGCGTTCCACCTGCTTGATGGTGTCCGTCGCCGGCATACCGACGATGGCGGCGCCATATTCGACGACGGCGTCGATGGTTCGGTCGATCGTCGCCGCGTCGATCAGGGGCCGCACCGCATCGTGCACGAGGATGACGTCATCGGGCTCGGCTTGAACAGCATTGAGCGCATTTACCACCGACTCCTGCCGGGAATCTCCGCCCTCGACCACGTGGACCCGATCGGCAAATCCATACTCGGCGATCTGCGCCTGCACTCGGTCAAGTCTCCGGCTTGCGGACGGCGACGTAAATTGCCGTTACACGCTGGACCGCTGCAAACGCGCGCAGCGAATGAATCAATATCGGGATTCCATCGAGCGAAAGGAACTGCTTTGGCTGCGGACCGGCCATGCGCGTGCCAAGGCCTGCAGCGGGAAGGATTGCAAATACCTGCATAACTTGGCGAGTATACAGCTTTTCAGCGCGCATCTCTGAATGTCATTCGACTTGGTACTCTGTCTGCCCGGCCGGCGGGCATAGAATGATCGCGTCTCCGATTTAGTCCTGATTGTCACGAAGGATAAACACAATGCGGATTCTTCCGTTGCTCACTGTTTCAGTCTCTTTGCTTCTGAGCGGCAATCCAGTCATCGCGGCGCCTGCCGGCGAAACGCAGGCCCAGAGCGCCGCGACAGCTTCGAGCGAAAGCTGCGAGCGCCTCGCCAAGGCGGAACTACCCAACGCGAGCATTACAACGGCGAAGGCTGTCGCCGCCGGCACATTCGTCGGGCCGCCACAGGCGTTTTCCGGGCGAGACCTGTCTGCTTTTTACAAAATGCTGCCCGCATTCTGCCGCGTGGTGGTGCACGCCAGGCCCAGTGCCGACTCCGACATCGTAGTCGAACTCTGGATGCCGCTCTCAGGTTGGAACGGCAAACTTGAAGGTTTGGGGAATGGTGGTTTTGCCGGACTGATCGCCTACGACGGACTTGGTGCGGCGATCATCCACGGATCCGCGGCCGCTGCTACCGACGCGGGCCATACCGGCTCGCCCATCGATGCCGCGTGGGCCATTGGGCGTCCGGAGAAGGTTGCGGACTTTGGCCATCGAGGCATTCACGAGATGACCCGCGTGGCCAAGCTCGTCGCCCAGTCGTTCTATGGATCGGGACCGAAGCATTCTTACTTTATTGGGTGTTCCGATGGAGGCCGGGAAGCACTGATGGAGGCCCAGCGTTATCCCGACGACTACGACGGAATCCTCGCCGGAGCGCCCGCAAACTACTGGACCGGTCTGCTTTCCCTGGCGGTCGCGGACACACAGGCACTCACCGCGACTCCGGCCAGCTTCATTCCCCCGGCAAAGATACCCACCATTGCCAATGCTGTGCTCGCAGCCTGCGACAAACTTGACGGAGTGGCCGACGGTATCCTGAACGATCCGCGCCAGTGCCATTTCGATCCAGCATCGATTCAATGCAAGGCCGGTGAAGACACCGAAAAATGCCTGACCGCTCCTCAAGTGGACTCGCTCAACAAAATCTACGCGGGGATGAGCGACGGGCACGGTCGTAAGATCTTTCCCGGATATCTGCCCGGCGCGGAAGGAGGCGGAGGTGGATGGGGAACCTGGATTACGGGCCCGACTCCGGCCAGAAGTCTGATGGCCTTCTTCGGAATTGGCTACTACTCCAGCATGGTTTATGAGAAGTCTGACTGGAGCTACAAATCATTCGCAATCGACAGTGGCATTCAAATGGCGAAGAGTAAAACGGCGGGCGCACTCGATGCCGTCAATGCTGACCTGACGCCCTTTCGCGCTCACGGCGGCAAGCTGATTTTGTATCACGGCTGGAATGATCCGGCGATTCCGGCGCTGAATACCATCAACTACTACGGAGAGGTTCTCGCGAAGATGGGGCAGACGAATGCGGATTCGTTTGTACGGCTGTACATGATTTCGGGAATGCAGCATTGCGGCGGAGGACCTGGCCCGGATGATTTCGGGCAGTTCGGTGCATCGTTGAACAACGATCCTCAGCATAACTCGTACGTCGCACTTGAGAACTGGGTGGAAAAGGGGACCGCGCCCGGAGGCTTTATCGCAAGCAAACATGCGGGTGACACACCGCAAGGAGCCGTCACGATGACGCGCGCACTCTGCCCTTATCCGCAATTGGCACAGTACAAGGGCAGCGGCGATCCGAACAGCGCCGAGAACTTTGTCTGTTCGGCGAAAAAGTAGAACCGCCTGGCGAGCGTGAGCGTGTGGACGCGGCTACTCGGCGGGGTCGCCAATGTAGAGCATTTCGTTGCTGATTGTGAATCCGAGCTTCTCGTAAACGGGCTGACCCTTCTGCGATGCATGCAGCGCCACCACGCGAATGCCGCGCAGCCGGGCTTCATCCATGCATTCACTCATCAACGCCTGCGCCAGCCCGCGCCTTCGGTACTCCGGCTCCACGAAGACGTTCAGCACATACCCGCGCTGTTCTCCCGCTGGGTCGAGAAAGTGCGGCGCCCAGTCCAATACCAGCAGCCCTGCGGAGGCAATATCGCGGTCTCCATCGCTGATGATCCAGCCTGCATATTTGTTATCTGCAAGCATGCGCCGCACCCACGGTTCGAAGTGGCGGGCCATGTCATCGAGAATCGGCTCGGGGGCGTCGCGCATATCTGCGAACATCGCCTTGCGGTGGCGCGTGATCAGCTCCGCATCGTCAATCGTGGCTCTCCGCGTTTCGAGCATGACCAAGAGTATAGGCATTTTCCGTTGAGCTTAGCAGTGCGTTTGTCGGGCCAGCTTCTTCTGAAACCTCTCGGAGCCGTATCATCCATTCGTGCGCACATTGCCGTCACTCCCGCTCGACACAAGCCTGCTGAAGCCCGGCATGCGCCTTGCCGTCGGACTCTCGGGCGGCGCTGACTCGGTTGCGTTGCTGCGCGCCCTTGTTGAACAGGGCAGGGAACTCGGCGTTGTCCTTCACGCCGCACATCTGCATCACGGATTGCGCGGTGCGGAGGCCGATGCCGATCTTGAGTTCTGCCGCGATCTAGCTGCCAAATTCAACCTGCCCTTCCATGAATCCCGCGTAGACACGGCCGCCGAAGCGCGCCGCGTGCCGCAAGCCTCCGTTGCGGATTTGTCTGAAGCTGTTCCCTCCGATTCCATCGAAGGCACCGCTCGCCGCTTGCGCTATTCGTGGTTTCGACAACTTTTATCCAGGAGTGTGCCCCAAGCAGTGGCACTTGATGCGGTTGCCACTGCGCACACACTCGACGACCAGGCCGAGACAGTCCTCGCCAAGTTTCTTCGCGGGGCATGGACTGAAGGCTTATCGGGAATTCATCCAAAACTCGAATACCCGGAGGGCACAATCCTTCGTCCGCTGCTCCGCACCACACGCGCCGAGATTGAAGCCTTTCTCCACGCGCGGAAGCAGCCCTGGCGTGAAGACTCCACCAACCGCCATCTCACCTTTACGCGCAACCGCATTCGACACGAATTGCTTCCGCAACTCGCCACCTGGAACCCGCAACTCCGCGATCACCTGGCGCAGATGGCGGAGCTGGCACGCGACGAAGAGGTCTGGTGGCGGTCTGAGGTCGCACGGGTCGCTTCCGAGGTCATACTTCGCGGCCGCCCCGTTCGCGGCGGAGGCCGCGCCACCACATCGGCCGACGGAGTCGCCCTCGACATCGCGCGGCTTACCGCAGAGCCCGTCGCCTTGCAGCGCCGCCTGCTTCGCTTTGCCGCTGCCCAGCTGGAATCCGCGCTCGACTACGCTGCGACCGAGGCGCTTCGCAGTTTGACCCTGACCGGCAGAGCGGGCCAGAAACTTGAGCTTGCCGGGGGCCTGCGCGCCGACCGCACTCACCGCGAGATTCGCCTGATTCGCACCCCACAATCCGCTTCTGCAGACGCTGGCAGCAAAGTCGAACGGTACGAATGTGTTATCCCCGGGGAGGTGATTGCCCCCGGATTTGCGTGCCGCTTTTCGATCGACCTCGTGGGCCGTTCCGACGCGCTTGGCGCTCCTGAGACGGGCACGATGATGGCGGTTGTTCGCCCGTGGAAGCCGGGGGACCGGGTGCGCCTGCGTTACTCTTCGGGCCCTCGGAAGGTGAAGGAAGTGCTTGAACGGATGAAGGTTACGGGCGACGATCGTGCACACTGGCCGGTCCTCGAAGTTGCCGGGAGGATCATCTGGATGCGGGGAGTTGAGCTTGAACCGGACCGCGACGTGCACGTTTCTGTGAGCGAATTGCCACCTGTATCCGCTTAGCTGCTTCGCCAAACGGCAGATCGGGCTCGGGGAATTCCCGTTGACGGAGGGGATTCCCACGGTCCGGGCCCGTTCACTTCTTCAAACTTTATTCGGCTTCGGAGTACAATCGGAGTTACTGCACATCCGCGCGGTAGGTGCGTAGTGTCTCCAGTCAAGAGAACCTGCACTTTCTGTGACTTCAAGGACGGTACGGGCGTCTAAAGGGATGATGCGGGCGGTGTTGGAAGTTCAAGTGCGGCTTCTCCCCGCCGGGAAAGAGGATCCTGGTGAATTCGACCGTCAAAACGATCATGTTCTGGGTCTTTATACTCATTTGCCTTGTGCTGCTGTGGGGCGTTGTCTCGCACGGCACCATCGGCGCGGGTAAAGACACGGAAATCAACTACTCCGAGCTGTACGACAAGGTGCAGCAAGGCCTGGTCCAGGACGCACAGATCCAGGGAACGGACCTTCGCGGGCACATGAAAGCGTCGCCGAAGGAGCAGTTCCATACAACGGTCGGTGAATCGCACGAGGACCTCGACAAGGCGATGCTGGCCGCTCACGTCAGCTTCGGCAAGAAGGACGCGCAGAGCAATCTGCTGCTCCCGATCCTCTTCAACGTGGGCCCCTTCGTGCTGCTGGGTGCGATCTGGTTCTTCATGCTGAGGCAGATGCAGTCTGGCGGCAACAAGGCCCTTTCGTTCGGCAAGAGCCGCGCTCGCCTGCTGTCGATGCAGCAGAAGAAGGTTACGTTCAAAGACGTGGCCGGCGTGGATGAAGCCAAGGAAGAGCTGAAGGAAATCATCGAATACCTGCGCGAGCCGCAGAAGTTCCAGAAGCTTGGCGGACGCATTCCCAAGGGCGTGCTGCTCGTCGGACCTCCGGGAACCGGCAAGACGCTGCTGGCCCGTGCGGTTGCCGGCGAAGCGAATGTCCCGTTCTTCTCGATCTCCGGTTCGGACTTCGTTGAAATGTTTGTCGGCGTCGGCGCAAGCCGCGTCCGCGACCTGTTTGAGCAGGGCAAGAAGAACGCGCCCTGCATCATCTTCATCGACGAAATCGATGCTGTCGGCCGTCACCGTGGCGCAGGCCTCGGCGGCGGACACGATGAGCGCGAGCAGACGCTGAACCAGCTGCTCGTCGAGATGGACGGATTCGAATCGAACGACGGCGTGATTCTTGTCGCCGCGACTAACAGGCCTGATGTTCTCGATCCGGCGTTGCTGCGCCCCGGCCGGTTCGATCGCCGCGTGGTGGTGGGACTGCCCGACGTGCGTGGCCGCGAAGAAGTTCTCCGCGTACACGTGAAGAAGGTTCCCGTCGCAGACGACGTCAACCTCAACATTCTTGCCCGTGGTACACCCGGATTCAGCGGAGCCGACCTGGCCAACATGGTCAACGAGGCAGCGCTGAACGCAGCCCGCGTCAATCGCAAGCAGGTCGTGATGTACGACTTCGAACTTGCGAAAGACAAGGTGCTGATGGGCGCGGAACGCAAGTCGATGCTGCTTACGGATGAAGAGAAGCGCGTCACGGCGTATCACGAAGCCGGACACGCACTGGTCTCGCTCCTGCAGCCGAACTCGGATCCTATCCACAAGGTCACAATCATTCCACGCGGCATGGCGCTCGGCGTAACCATCTTCCTACCGGGCGATCGCCACAACTACACGCGCGAGTATCTTGAAGCCAATCTGGCCATCGCTTATGGCGGACGCACGGCTGAGGAGATCTTCCTCAACCAGATGTCCACCGGCGCGGGCAGCGACATTGAGAACGCTACCGACCTTGCACGCCGCATGGTGTGTGAGTACGGCATGAGCCGCCTCGGTCCGCTGACCTTTGGCAAGAAGGAAGAGCAGATCTTCCTCGGCCGCGAGATCGCACAGCACCGCGACTTCTCAGAAGAGACGGCGCGCCAGATCGATCTGGAAGTTCGCCGCCTGATCGACGAGGCCTACCAGGCCGCGCACGGCATTCTCGAAGCACATAAGGACGCAATGCACCGCATTGCCGCGGCCTTGCTGGAACGTGAAACGATTGATGCGGAAGAAGTGAAGATGCTGCTCGATGGCAAGGAACTGCCTCCGATGCGCTCGATCCTGGCTTCGCCCAGCGATGGCAGCGGCACCGGTGGACAGACGGTGCTGAAGCCCGACACGCGCGGCGGCGGTGGCTTCCCGGAGGGTTCTCCGTCACCGGCGTAACCACCTGCGATGGGGCAGACGCGGCTTGCGCCGCACAAGCCTCTTCAATTTAAGTCGACTCAAGGGCCGCTCCTCATCGGGCGGCCCGTTTGTTTGTGCGGAGGTGGGACGCCACTCCGGAAGCGCCCCCAAAGCCATCATTATTCAAGCTGCCCGCTAGTGCGCGGCAAGCCGTCTCAAGCCCGGGTGGCTCCGCTTCTACCTGGTTTTACCCGCGTCGGCCTTTGGCGCAAAGGCGCTTCCGGACTTGAATGCAGGGGGCTGCGGAGCATTTGCTACCGTCTCTGTCAGCTTGTAGAAAAACTGGTCGAATTTGGCAGCGGCATCAAAATCTACTGGTTGCGTCAGATCATCCTGCGGGCGGTGATAGCGGATGTTGTACCACTCGCGATAGCGACGCTCCGCATCGGTTTCCGGTTCGTAGCCGAAGATGAATCCGATCGCGGGGACTCCGATGCGCAAAAATGGATAATGGTCCGCGCGACGGAGCAGCGCGCGTTCCGGCTCCTGATCGGCGCGCAGCGTGATGCCCATGCTGCCGCCTACTTCCCGCGCTGTGTCTCCAAGTGTTGTGTCGTCGATTGCCAGAGCCGTCAGAATCTTGAGCGGGAACAGAGGCCGCAACTGGTCCAGATTGATATCGGCAACCAGCTGTGCGGCGGGCACCGTGGGATGTCCCACGAAATAATTCGAGCCCAGGAGGCCCTTTTCTTCGCCTGTAAACGCGCAGAAAAGCACCGAACGCTTCAGCGTTTTGTGATCGCGCTTGAGGTCGTCGGCAAACTGGATGAGCAAAGCGACATAGGCCGCATCGTCGAGAGCGCCGTTATATAAATTGTCGCCCGCGACCGGGGTTCCAAAACCATAGCCATCGAGGTGCGCGGCAACGACGACGTACTGATCTTTTAATTTGGCGTCACTGGCCGGTGAGCGCGTATCGCTTCCCGGCAGCACTGCGAGCACATTTGGCGAGCTGTAGGAGCGTTGGGTCAGGTGCAGGCGCACGCGCATTTTCGCTGGAATCTCAAATGACGGCAGTGCCTCTTTGCGCCCACCCGCAGCCAGAATCGCTGCCGCATCCTGTCCTGAGCCATCAATCAAACTCGCCAGCACGTCGGATCGCAGCCGCATCATCAGGAGCGGCTTGCCTGCGCGGGTCGCCATGCTTTCCAGGGTCACAGTGCGCGCATACGCAACCGGCCAACGCGGCGGCTCTATGGTGAAGGACGGATCATCCACGGCAACCACACCCACTGCATCACCTGCGCGGGCACTTGCGGCGCGTTCGGCACCTGTCGGCATTCCATTGCGCTGCGAGTTGAAGCACACCACAATCTTCCCCGCGATGTCGTTCATTGCATCTTTGCCACAATATCCGCGAAACGTGAGCGGTGCATCGGCCTCTGCCGGCAGGTTTGCCGCGGGCGCAATCGTGATCTGCTGGAGGAACTCGATCGGCAACTCGCCGCCTTTCGATCGCACTAAGGTAAAGCTTGTTCCATCGGTTGCGACTGCAACCTCGTGCATCGCGACCTGCTGGTAGTAGGTGCCGCCATCGCCGGCGGGCTGCAATCCCGCTTGGCGAAAACGCGCCTCGACATACTCCGCCGCACGCTGATACGCGGCCGATCCGGTGTCGCGCCCTTCCATGTCGTCGCCGGAAAGTTTTTCAGTGGTGTGCCACCACGCGAGCGTGTCGGCATCATGAATCTCATTGTCACGCGGGTGCTGCTGAGCTTGCGCACAAAGAGCAAATATGAGGAGAAGGGCAGATTTGCGCATGGTGGAAGTGAGTATAACAATCAGTGGTGCTGACAGTAGCGCGAGCGTCGCCAATGGCCGTTGGCCTGCGGACCAATCAGTTTGTATGCAGATTGAACCGTAGGTTCCTCTCATTCGACATAGATATAAATGCAGCCGGTCGCCACGTTGAAAGAGATCAAGCAGGTTCAGTTGCAGATCCTTGAGCTTCAGGCTTCGATGGAGAATGGCGGCGACAAACAGTCTTGACTGGAACAAGGGCCGCTCGCATGAGCGGCCCCTGGTTTATGGCCGGGTGTCTGCCGGGGATGGAGCGTTTGGTTTTCTGGTTGCCAAGTCAGCCTCTTGATTTCATCGCCTTAAGGTTTCCTTAAACTTTGGGTGCCAGAATGAGGCACGGCAGAAATACGAGTAACGGGGCCTCTTTCCTTGGGGGAGGGCGAGGTTCCGTTGCGCCGTACAATGAATCCCGCGCAATCTGAACCCAACCCTAGAGGAAGGCCGTTAGGGAATTAGCGACTTTCCCGGGCGGGTAAAGCCAAATTCATGTTCGAGAAATCCAACGACATCGCTGTCCTGAAAACCAGCATCAAGATGCTGGAACAACGCAAACAACGCTTACTGGCTTCCCTTAATTTCGAGGGTGCAAACGACCGGTATTTTGCGCAATCCGAGTTGGACAGAATTGAGTTTCAACTTCAGGAAGCGAATCTGGAACTGGCGCGCAAGACGGACTCATCTGGTTAGCCAAGTCGGTTATTGCCGACTCTCAGAAGCGAGACATGGGCACCCGCCCCGGAGACGTCGAAGAATCTGACGCTGCCGTTGGACTGGGTCTCAATCGTTGATTGGGCATGTAAGGCAGCAAGACAGAAGCAGATCGTTCACTACGCCTACCCCAAAACGCTACGTTCAGCATGACAGGTGGGTGGAAGTTTCGATTTCTACCTTTCTTCAGAGGGGGCTGCGCGGATAGGAACGAGAGGCAACTGCAGGTTTCTCCACATCGCTGCGCTACGGCGAGAAATGACAGATTATGCGATCTGATATGCAAAACGATCTCAATAGACGCGCGGGATCAGGGCCCAGGTGTCTTCGCGATATGCGTTGTACTTTTCGCCGAAGGCGTTGACGAGATTCGCTTCTTCCATGTGCGTCTTGCGGAGATAGGCGATGATGCCAACGGCCAGTCCGAGCAGTGCGTGCATGTGGCCGGAGACGATCGCCGTTCCGGCGTACATGGTGAGCAGCGCAGTATAGATAGGGTGTCGGATCACGCCGTAGGGACCGGTGCGCACCAGTTCGTGATCGGCCTTGATGGTGATTTCGCCGCTCCAGTTGCGGCCGAGGATGCGCCGGGCCCAGATGGCGAGGGCGAGGCCGACGCACTCTACCGCGAGGCCTGCGAGCTTGACGATGAGGAGATCAGGCAGGAAGCGCTGGTTGAGCGAGGGCACCGGCACGATCATCAAGAGCAATGCGACATTGGTCAGCACGACGTGGATGCCGCGCGAAAAGCGCGACTCCGACTTGATTGCCGGCGCGGAGTTTCTCGCCGCAATTTCCCAGTAGATGCTGAAGATTACCCACGGCGCGAAGGATGCGAGGAAGGGCCAGTCGGCGGCGGAGAAGTCGGGAACGTGCTTATCGAACCAGGGTTTGATTACGGGACGGGCGAGAAACGCTCCAACCAATGCTCCGATCAAGGCGGCGTAGCGGACAGCCTGGTTTGTGCTCTTTGCGGGAAGATGGTCGGGCATTTCTGTTTAAACAGGGTAGCATTGGCGTCGCGAAATCTCGTAGCGGGAGACGGAGAAAAGCAGGTCCTTCACTTCGCTTACCCCATGGACGAAATCGTCCATGGGGCCCCAGAACGCTACGTTGACAGCGCGGAGGAAATCACGAAGGAAGGAATACGAATTACGAACTCGGATCTCGGAACGTAGAACTATGAACTCAGAGCGACGAACTCAGAAGATCTTGTAGGCGATGCCGGCGCTGGCGCCGTAGGGTTTCAGCGTGTCGTTGTTCACCCAGTTGGGCCAGAACTGGTATTCGAAGTCGAAGGGGCGGACGACGAAGTGCTTGCTTAGTTTCAGATCGACGCCACCGCCGAGCGCGACATCGGTGAAGCGGCCGTAGGCCTGGTTGAATTCGAAGTTCATCCTGCCCAGTCCGACGAGTGCTTTGCCATACGGCGTTATGCCGAGCCGTTTGAATTCATGAATAGGCACGCGCGGCCCGATGAGGTAATTGTCTTCGGTGATGTCGAGGTAGGAATTCTGACGCAGCCAGCGGGCCTCGCCCTCAATTTGAATCCAGCGGGTCATCTTCAGGTCTACATACGTGCCGAATCCGAAGAGCCG
Source organism: uncultured Acidobacteriaceae bacterium (assembly GCA_963770365.1). Taxonomy (GTDB): domain Bacteria; phylum Acidobacteriota; class Terriglobia; order Terriglobales; family Acidobacteriaceae; genus Telmatobacter. The sequence goes on from CAVYPN010000008.1 coordinate 49,405, forward strand.
CTGTGGACTGGAGTCCGGCGCGCCGCCGCCAAGATAGTCCGGCTGGAAAACGGAGCCCATTCCGCCCGCAGTCAGCGATATCTGGCCGCGAAATGCCGAAGGGGTCACTTGCGCATGCAAAGAAGCAGCAGCGCACAGCAAGAAAATAAAAGCAAAAACCGCAATTCTTCTCATAGGAAGGGGATTTGTCCACTCCTCGCGGTGAATCGGCTGACTATGCAACTCGAAGTTGGCACTCAGTATAAAGGCTCAGGGTGGATAGCGGGATTCTGCTATCCACCCTGAGCCCGGTGAGACTGAACTTACTGGTGCGGGTTTGGGGTACCGCCCGTCTGTTGTGGCTGGGGGCCCTCTGTCTGTGAAGGTACAGGCTGATCGGAACCGGTCGGTGGCGGTGTTCCACCCGTGGACTGTGGAGCCGGAGCAGGGGGCGGTGGATCGCCTGCCGCAGGCTGTTGCGCCGCGGCGCCCGCGTTGGGCTTGGCTGCAGCCGCTGCATTTGCCGCTTGCGACTGGGCTTCGTCGTAGCGCTGCAGCCTGAAGTAAACCGGGGTCACTTCCATCGGCATCTTGTCGCGCGGATTGAGCGGAGCATAGAGCTTGGCGCTCAAGGGGTGCACCTGGTCATCCCATGGATCGGTCTTCAACCATGTTCCCAGCGGAGACGCCGGGATCTGTGTCAGATCATCCCAGTTGAGCTTCGGTGCGCCGTGGGCAACGGACGTCATCCACGGCGTGCCGTCAGTCTTGAGCAGGGAATCGCCGAGCTTCGGTGTGTTCAGGGCTTTGAGGACGCCGCCCCGATCGGCAAGCTGTTCCCAGAACAGGCCGGCAGTCGAGAGACGATCCTTGTACATCGATGCTTCGAGGTACTGCTGGGCCCTGGCCGCAGCTTCCTGGTTGTCGTGATCGTTGTGGTTCATGTTGATGCGGCGGAACGAAGACTCGTCCGGGAACATCAACCGGTCGTTGAAGGCGTAGCGGGTGTCGATGTGGTGACCGAGCGCGATGTGCGCCAGCTCCAGCGAGACCACAGACGCGATCGTCGCTTCTGCAACGCCCGCATCGTTGCGTGGAATGGTGTCGATGAGGCCCTTGCTGACGAGGATGGTGTTGCCCACCGTGGTGGTTTCGATGGTGTCGGTCAGCATGATGCGGCAATGCACCGGCAGGCTCAGCTGAATGTTGTTCGGCACTACGAGGTTGGTGACGATCTGATCGAGCACGGTCTGCTCAAAGCCATTGGGCGTGAGAGGAGCAACAAGGCCGGCCTGCTCGAGGCGGTCGATCACGTTGTCCTCAGCCTGCAGAACCCACTGGCGCGAGGCCTGGAGCGGGCTCACGTCCTGCGAGTCGTCGCTTTTGTCCTCGGCGTCTTCCACCTTCATGCTGACGCTTTCGCTGTCACGTGTGGGCAGCTTGAGGCTGTAACCCCAGAAGTGGGTCTGCGCCTTGAGGCCTTCATCCTTTTCGCCGCCGCGGGTCGATTCTTCAACGTAGATAGCGACCGGCAGCCAGATGCCCGGCTGCACGTTCATGCGCCAGCTGTCGAAGTGGAAGTAGTAGCGGGAATCATCTTCTGACCGCGGCCCGGTGTACGTTCCGTTGAAGCGGACAACGTTGCCGTCCTGGTCTTCAATCCACACGCGGCCGTAGAAGCGGCCCATGCCGGGAACCTTTGGATGCACATCGAATACCCAGGTGCGAACCGAGCCCAGGAATTCGCGGCGCACATAGCTGAACACGTAGTGCTGCTGATCGAAGCCCGTGGGATCGAGGAACATCATCTGCATGAAGCCGGTCGGGTTATAGGTGAAGTGCTTGTCGAGACCCAGGGCCTTCGTGAGCCCGGAGATGGCGCCAAACGATCCCTTGAACCAGCCCTTCTTGTTGCTGACATCCTTCGTTTCGTAGGTCTTGTCGAAGAATCCCTTGCCGAAGTCGACGCGGCTGAGCGTGTACTGGTCGCTTGTGGGGACCTGGTAGAGCTTTATGTCGGGACGGGTGTTCTGGATGTAGGTCTCGACAAGCGGTGTGCGCTGCTGGATCGCCTTGATCAGGATCTTTTCCTGCCCGATGGACTTTTGGACAAGCGCGGCCTGATCCGGGGTCAGCTGGTGGGCCTGCTCGTAGACCGGAGTTTTTTTCGCATACGCCCCGGACGTCCCAAGAGCCACGGTGATGAGGGTAAGGGCGATCTTTCTGTACATCATGTCATCTCCTACGATGATTCGATCTTGCATCTCTAAGACAGTGTCTGAGTCTGCTGGTTCTGCTCGCGCGCTGTCGTGATCATTGGTGCGAATTGGACGCTATGCCAATTGAAACGTGATGGTAATGTTCGTTGTCAAATCTACGGCCTGGCCATTGCGTGTGGCTGGGCGAAAACGAATTTGCGAAGCTACGCGGCGGGCCTCTTCGTCCAGCCCATGACCCAGCCCGTGAACGACATCCTTGACGATCACCTGTCCGGAAGCGGTAAAGGTCACGCGCAGAATCACATCACCCTGAACCCGGAGCTGTCGCGCCTCCGACGTATATTGCACCGCCGGTTTTGACAGCACCTCAAGGTTGGTGGGCGCTACTTCACTGGGCGAATGCTGCATCGCGGGAACGGTCGCAATCTGGGTCTGGATTCCTGCGGAAGCAACTCTGCCGCCCGTCGCGCTCCCTGTCGTTGCGGTGCCCGTTCCGCCGGGAATTCCTGCCTGCGCGACCTTGCCGACTACGCCGGAATTGGAACCGGACTTCAGCCCATTGCCGATTCCGGTCGAGCCCACTACTCCGTGAGGAGCGACTGCGGGACCCTGCATACCACCATAAGGGTTGCCGATCGCGGCGACCGTTGCCGGTCGGCTCGCGTTCGGATTCGGCGTAACGCCGAAGGTTTCGCCCAGGTGGACAGGCTTGGTTGAAGCCTTCACCGTATTGTTCTGCGCGGGCATGGCGGCGGTCAGCGCCGCTTTCGGCTGAGGAGCGAGGATGATTGCCGGCCTTGCCGCCTTGATCTCAGGCGTATTCAGCCTGGTTTCCATCTCCAGCGGCTTCAGGACAGGTTTCGGCTCGATCTTGGGCACGTTGATCTTCGGCTGCTGCATCTGCAACTCAAGCTTCGGCTTGGGCAGATCGGGAAGCTTGGGCGGAGGAGGAGTCTTGAACTTGGGCTGCGGAGGCGGCGTGGTGGGAAAGATCAGCTCAGTCTGCTCGAACTTATGTTCCTGGATGACATGCTTGGCCGTCATGCCGACATAGAGTGCGAGGCCCAAAATGATCATATTGACGGTCACGCTCGTAACAAACGGCGCAGACCGGCCCTCAGGCTCCGGAAGCAAGCCAAACGTCATACGACCTGGATAGCCACTCATCTGCATCTTCATACCTCGGGGTTCGCCTCGGAGAGGGCGTTGTCAGTCTGAAGAGAAGAACCAGGCAAAACGCTGTCAAGGAGGGATGCCGAAAACTGGCTCGATGTTGCCAATTCGGCCCCAACCTCTTCAGAGTATGCAGAACGCATTTTCAATTGCCGCAAGCAATCCTCGCTGACTGCGGCAACTGGCTGATTCCAAAAAGAAAAGCTTTGCGTGCTAGACGGTGTCCGAAGGCAGGGGATGGTAGCGCCACTCAAACCCGCTTGTTGTGTCTGACGCTGCCCGCCCCGATTCGGGACAAAAGGTGCGCGAAAGTCTCTCTCTATGCTATCGGAAAGGGAGGCGCAAGCGCTACCCTGATTGATTTTCGCTTCCAAAGTGCGAAAACCGCTTGTAGATCCGATTTTGCGAACACGGCCCATTCGACGAACTCCCCGACAATACCAATGCATCGAAACTCAAGTTGCAGATTCTCGTTTCGGAGAGAGGGGTAAAAAAGGAACTTTCACCAGCAGTGTGTACCTTTCCTCAAACCCCAAATATGAGCGCGAGTCGCGTTCATATTTTGCGTAGTTTGGGCAAGCCGCCTTACAGACGGTCTTTAGGTTGAACGGTATAAACCGCTCCTGCTTGCCTGCTGTAATAGACTCACGGTAACCCAATCCGCTCTGGAAGGACAGTATTTTTGTGAGAATTTTGGTTACTGGTGGTGCCGGTTATGTGGGTGGCACAGTTGCATCTCTGCTCGCCTTCATGGGCCACCAACCGACGATTTTTGATAACCTCTGCCACGCTCGTCGCGAGATGGTTCCTGCGGGCCTGGATTTCATTGAGGGCGACCTCGCGGACCGGGCTCTGCTCGCAAATATCTTCAAGGCCGCCAAAGACGAGGGAAAGCCTTTTGAGGCCATACTGCATTTCGCCGCACTGATCGAAGCCGGCGAATCGATGGTGCATCCTGAACTCTACTTTCGTAACAACACGGCGTCGACGCTGGCGTTGCTTGAGGCAGTGATTGCCGAAGGACCACGCCGGGTGGTGTTTTCGTCTACGGCGGCCGTCTATGGCGAGCCGGAATCCGTGCCCATCCTGGAAAGCGCGCGGCTCAAGCCGACAAACGTCTACGGGGAATCGAAGCTGCTGGTCGAAACCATGCTGAACTGGTTCCATGCCATTCACGGGCTGCGCTCCGTTTCGCTGCGCTACTTCAATGTGGCGGGCGCGCCGGAAGGTCCCAACGGGATTATTCGAGGCGAAGATCACGAACCGGAATCGCACCTGATCCCGTTGATTCTCGATGTAGCCCTGGGAAGGCGAAAATCGATCAGGATATACGGCGACGATTACGCCACGCCTGATGGCACCTGCATTCGCGACTACATCCATGTGTCGGATTTGGCGGATGCGCACTTGCTGGCACTGCAGGCGCTCGAGAGCGAAGCCGCAGCGAAATCGCGGCTCATCTTCAACCTCGGCAACGGAACGGGCTTCAGCGTACGCGAGGTGATCGAGTCGGTTCGGCGTGTCACGGGCCACCCCATTCCCGCGGAGTTGCAGCCGCGCCGGGCAGGCGACCCGGCGGTGCTGGTTGCCGGTTCGGAGAAGGCGATACGCGAACTGGGATGGAAGCCGCGCTACACACAGCTCGACGATATTATTCGCACGGCATGGGTGTGGCACCAGAAGCGGTACAAAAACTGACTATTGCTTGTCGTACACCAGCTTCATTGTCATGGGCTTTCCGTCGGCAGTAACGCCCGACGCCGTAGTGGTCATGGTCTTGCCATCACCGGAAATCACGATGCGTCCACTGGCGCGATATTTGTTTTTTGAGTTCTTGGCTTCATAGGTGAAGGTGTTCTTGTCCCCCTGCTTGACGGACATGCTGTCATAGGGCGAACCTTCGCCTGTCACCTCCGACGATGAGCCATCGTACTTTGCGGTATAGCTGGAGTTGATCGCCGAACCATCGGTGCGCGTGCCCGTGTTGGTCACCTTGACACCGCCGGGTGCGGCTTCTCGCGTGACTGTGAGGTTTTTCACCGGCCACGGCGCAGGCGTGTATTTGCACTTCGCGACGTTTGCCTTCCAAGTTCCGAGAGAGTTGTCCTGGGCGGCGGCCGATAGAGTGATTGTTGTAGCCAGAGCAAACAGCGCAACGCAGATCATCTTTCGCATATCGTTTCTCCTGGTTCTTTTGGGAAGTGCTTTCGCTAAACGGAAAGGGGATTTGAGTTTTCAAAGCTTTGTGCAAATGCACCATGCACGCCGACAGAACGAAATGGAGCCGCTGCCGGTAGCGGGGGAGAAGCTTATCACAGGGTTCTTGAAACTGAACAATCTTGACCTGCGAACTCCTCGCCAATCAGAGAACACCTAACGCGACGTCTTTTGTACGGCGGGGGAGGGTGGCACTGGAAGAGTTAATATGCGGGCGGGAGGCCGACGCCTTTGATGATGGCGCGATAACGGCCATCGGAATGAAGAAAGTCGAAAGCAGGCTCGGATTGTATCCAGAGGATCTGGGGGGCGTGTTTCCGGAATCCTTCCTCGAGCAGGGCAAGAGTCTCCTCGCGCTGGCCGAGTTGAGCGTAAAGCCGGGCAAACTCGATTGGAGAGACATAGTGCGTCTGGGCTTGCTTCATGAGGCCGCTCAATTGCCATCGGACGACGGCTTTATAGCCGCCCTGCTGGAAGGCACCCTCGATGGCGGCGGCGGAGACTGTGTCGTGGTTGAGTTGATTTACCCTGATCAAGGCCTGCACCGCTTCGTTGTCCATTCCTTTACGCCGGTAGGAGTTGTACAAGTGCCAGAGTAGCGGAACATCCTCAGGATAGGATTCGAGCCGTTGACGAACATCCGCAATGGCATCGTCGTCCCGCCGCGCCACCTGATAGGCCATGGCTATTGCCCAGGGTCGAGCGACCGGATCGAGTTCAGTGGCTTTCTTTTGAGCTTCGATGGCTTCGTCATTGCGATTGAATGCGCCCAACAGCTTGGCGCGGAAGTGGTACGCCTCAGCGAATTCGTGGTCCAGTTCGATAGCGCGAAGGCATTCCTGGTCTGCTCGCTTGAAGTCCCACTCGTTGATCAGGATAGTCGCGCACAGAGCCAGGTGGGCCTCGGGAAACGAATCGTCGAGTTGGACAGCCTTGACCGCCGCTTCTTGCCCAGGAGCAAGTGACTTGGCCGGATCCAGAGAGCCGGTGATCGCGCCGGCTCCGTAGTACATGGCTATCCCGCTCCATCCCGGTCCGTAGTCCGGCTGCAATTGCGTAGCTTTCTTGAAATACTCAATGGCTTTCTCGTTTTGGCCCGCATACCACAGGTAACGACCATGAAGAAAAGCATCGTGGGCTTGGGGATTGACATAGCGCGAAGGCGAAGCAGATGTAACCAGGCTATGGAGGCGATTCGCGATGGCTTCAGCCGCTTCGTGGGGAAGTGCAGCAGCATCGTTCGCATCGCGGTCATAGCTTTCGGCCCACAGGTGAGTATCCGTAGGCGCCTGTATCAGTTGGATGTTCATGTGAACCCGATTATCGGCGCGGGAGACCGACCCCTCGAGAATTCCATCGACGCCGAGTGCGCGGGCAATCTCAGGAAGGGGACGGTGCACACCTTTGTATTGCATGACCGATGTACGAGAGATGATGCGCAGCGACGAGTCCTTGGCGAGCATGGTGATGAGCTCGTCGGTCATGCCATCGGCAAAATACTCCTGGCTGGGATCGCCGGAGAGATTATCAAGAGGAAGGACGGCGAGAGAGGTGATGGGGTTTTGCTCGTGGCTGCGCATGAGGCGCATCGCCAGAGGATGCGGCCCTATGGTGGTGGCAAGAAGGGCCGCCGCCACTGCGGTCAACGATCCCAAAAATATCCAGTGCCTCGACTGCGAAACGGTCGAAGGAGCCGGCGGAATCGACTCGGTCGCACTTGCGGTATGAACTAACGCAGGCGCAGGCGCTGGCGCTTCAGCGATCACGGGGTTGCGGATGAAGTTGGCGCGGTATCCGCCCTTGGGGACCTCGATGAAGATCGGGTCATTCCGGCCCGCTTCGGAATAGTACTCGCGAAGGCGGGCCCGCATGCGCCCTGCTTCGACCCGCACAGTCGCGTCGATCGACGGGTCGTAGGAGGTGTTTCGCTCGAAGACGTCGACGGCGATCGCAAATTCCTTCAAAGACTCTTCGACATTGTTGAGCGAGGCTTCGACGACGAAACGGAGAAACCGTTGGCTCCGATGGGAGTTGGCAAAAGGAGCTGACGCAAGCACGCGCTCCAGTTCAACGCGGACTGCCTCTGGCGTGATTGTCGCCGTCCCCTCCATTGCAGGCCCCTTCAAACCCAGCGAAAACCCGCTGGATAGTGTCGGGAATTCACCGTAAGTTACAGGGTGAAACTTACCACATTTCAGGTTGATCCCTAATGTTTGCTTACGAGCGGGTTGCCTTCCGCCGTAATCTTCGCGAGGTCACTTATGAATCCCCAGAAATTTGTTGCACTGGCAATGTTGGCGTCGGCAGTGGGAGTTGTCCCAGCTTCAAGCCAAACGCCTCCGTCTTCCAACGTCCATGTATGGGTAACCGGCCTGAACAGTCCGCGCGGGCTGCATTTTGGTCCGGATGGAGACCTCTATGTCGCCGAGGGCGGCACCGGGGGGACAATATCGACAACCTGTACCCAGGTTATTGCGCCCATCGGACCCTACACGGGCGGCTACACCAGCCGGATCTCAAAAATCGACCACAACGGAAACCGGACAACGGTAGCCAGCGGATTCCCGTCCACGATGGCAGCAGTCGGAGACCTGTCGGGTGTGTCGGATATCGCATTCGTCGACGGCACCCTCTATGCGCTCACAGCCGGCGCGGGATGCTCGCACGGCGGGACGTTGCCCAACGGCCTGTACAAAGTGAATCGCGCCACCGGTATGTATACCCTGGTGGCCAACCTGAGCAAGTTCATTCAAAGCCATCCGGTCAAGTATCCGAACATTCCGGATTTCGAGCCGGACGGCACGTTCTTCAGCATGACCGAGTACGAGCATCGCCTGTACGCGGCGGAACCGAACCATGGCCAGATTATCTCGATCAGCACAAGCGGGGAGATGAATGCCGTCCTTGACGTTTCCGCCTCGGAGGGACACATCGTTCCCACGGCAATCACCGCTCACGACGGTCAGCTCTATCTGGGCAATCTGTTCCTCTTTCCCATCGTGCCTGCAGCGTCGCGCATTCTTACGCTCGGCCGCGCCGAATGCAGCCGGGTGGAGACGCCGGGGCTGGACGACTCGGACGGGCCGCATGCGCTGCATATTTTGAATTCGAAAGCTGGTTTCAGCGCAGTAACGGGCGTGGCGTTCGGACCGGATGGCTTGCTTTACGTATTGGAGCTATCTGATGCTGCGGGATTTCCCACGCCGGGCGCGGGAAAAGTGGTACGGGTGAATCATCATGGCGATATCGAAGACGTCGCGACGGGGCTTGTGGTGCCTACGGCGATGACCTTCGGTCCCGACGGAAAGCTCTATGTTTCAAACTTCGGCGCTGCACCTCCGGGTGCGGGGCAGATTGTGCAGATCGATATTCCGTAAGAATGAACACGCACCTCCCCGACACTCAGGATGATTTTCCTGAAGGCGCCACGCGGTTTCACCAGTGGCGCCTTTTTCTTTGGCAAGTAAATTCGCTTGACTCCGGTACCGTTGCGGCAGCAGAGTTGGCGTTGAAGTCCCGGTGTTCCCCCTTGCTGAGGAGCCGGACACTTCGCGAGGTCGATAGTGAATGTCTTCTTTGGCCGCAGGCAGCACAGGCTTTGCCCCACCACGGGCCCTGGCAAAAATTATTCTCGGTGCGTCGACCGGGACCCTGATCGAGTGGTACGACTTTTATATCTTTGGCTCGCTCACTTCGGTTCTCGCAGTCAAGTTTTATCCGCCCGGTAACGACACATTCGCGCTGATCGCTTACCTTGCGACGTTTGCCGTTGGATTTCTGGTTCGGCCATTCGGCGCGTTGTTCTTCGGGTGCGTTGGCGATCTGTGGGTCGCCGGATCGCCTTTATCGCGACGCTCGGCATCATGGGAACGGCCACCGCATCGATCGGACTTCTGCCGACATTCCATACGGCCGGGTGGTTTTCGCCCATTGCGCTGATCGTTATCCGGCTGCTGCAGGGGCTGGCGATCGGCGGAGAATATGGCGGCGCGGCGGTGTATGTCGCCGAACACGTGCCGGACTCGAAACGTGGGCTATACACCAGCTTCCTGCAGATGACAGCGGGCGTGGGTCTGGTTCTTTCGCTGGGCGTTATTCTCGCGACACAGCAGACGATGTCAGGCACGAGCTTTCAGCGGTGGGGATGGCGGCTGCCGTTCCTGCTTTCCATTTTGCTGGTGGGCATTTCGCTCTACATCCGATTCCGGATGAAGGAGTCGCCGATCTTCTCGCACATGAAGGCAACGGGATGCGGCTCCGCAACGCCTATCAGAGACGCATTCGGAAAATGGGTGAATCTCAAACAGGTTCTCATCTCGCTCTTCGGCGCCGCTGCAGGGCAGGCGGTGGTCTCCTATACGGGAATGTTTTTCGCGCTCTTTTACCTGCAGAATATCGTGCGGGTGAATGCAGAAACATCGAACATCATCGTCGCCATCGCGATCATCGCCGCCCAACCGCTCTATCCCCTGGTTGGAGCGCTCTCTGACCGTATCGGCCGTAAAAAGATCATGATGGCCGGAATGCTGTTGTTTGTTGTCTGCGTGTTTCCTGTGTACAAGGCCATGCAGCAGGCTGCCGGCAACAACGTCGTGACGGTGGGCTCAACCAAGGACAGGGTCACGGGCGACATACACCTCACGCCTCTGATGCACGATCCTTCGACCGGCAAACTCGTTCCAGCACCCGAGGCGACGCATCCTAACCAGGCTGCACTTATCTTTCTTATCTGGCTGCAGACGGTGTTTTCGATTCTGACGTACGGTCCCATTGCCGCATACCTTGTAGAAGCCTTCCCGGCGAAAATCCGCTACACCTCTGTGTCTTTGCCGTATCACATTGGCAATGGAGTGTTCGGTGGTTTGCTGCCGATGATCGGCGTGAGCCTGTGCGCTTCAACGGGGAATATCTATGCGGGGCTCTTCTATCCGGTTGTGGTCACCTCGCTCAGCTTCGTAGTGGGCATGATTTTCCTGAAGGAGAGCCGCGGGACGCTGATCTGGAACGAAGTGTCGACCGAAAAGAAGGAGTCCTGGCAGATTCCCGCAACCGTGCCTGCTGCAGCGTCGGCAGAGTAGGCGGCGCGCGGGGCGAAGGCCATGCCTGCGAAACGCAATCCAGAGAAATTAACTTGACATTCAAATTGCCGCGCCAGCAGAGTGGGCTGCGGACTCCCCGAAAACCAGGCGCCGCCGAACGGCGTTGATTTTTCATCACACCTGGGCCACGCGGATTGTTTGAGGTCGAAAAACGAATGGCATCGCCGACATCTCCGCACCCCGGGACAGCGAAACCCGCATTTCTCCCTCAAGTCATCCTGGGCGCCGCAACGGGCACGTTAATTGAGTGGTACGACTTCTTCATCTTTGGGTCACTCACGACGATCCTCTCCGTCAAGTTCTATCCACCCGGCAACGACACATTCGCTCTCGTCGCCTACCTCGCCACGTTTGCTGTCGGATTTCTGGTGCGTCCTTTCGGAGCGCTTTTCTTCGGAAGCATTGGCGACCTTTTCGGCAGACGCATCGCTTTCATCATTACGCTCAGCATCATGGGTGCATCCACGGCTTCTATCGGACTGCTGCCAACTTTCAAGACCGCCGGATGGCTCTCGCCGATTGTTCTTATCGCGATCCGCGTTTTGCAGGGACTGGCGCTGGGAGGCGAATACGGTGGCGCGGCGGTCTATGTGGCGGAGCATGTTCCGGACAACCGACGCGGCTTCTATACCAGCTTCATCCAGACCACGGCGTCGGCCGGCCTTCTGATGTCGCTTGCCGCCATTCTTGCCACCCAACAGGGCATGAGCGCTGCATCGTTTCAGCGATGGGGCTGGCGACTGCCATTTCTGCTCTCACTCGTGCTTGTCAGCGTTTCGCTGTACATCCGCATCCGCATGAAAGAGTCGCCGATCTTTTCGAAGATCAAGTCCGCGGGCATGCACTCCACCCAGCCGCTGAAGGATGCATTGACGCATTGGTCAAACCTGAAGCAGATTCTGATCTCGTTGTTCGGAGCGACCGCCGGACAGGGAGTCGTTTGGTATACGGGATCGTTCTACGCTCTCTTCTATCTGCAGACAGTTCTAAGACTCAATTCGAGGACCGCAAATATTGTTGTGGTATTCGCTCTCATGGCCGGAATTCCGTTCTATGTCGTCTTTGGCACACTCTCTGACCGCATCGGCCGAAAGAAACTGATGATGACCGCCCTGGTGCTCACCGTCTTCACTCTCATTCCCATTTACAAAGGCATGCGATCCGCGGCAGGCAACAATGTGGTCACAGTCAGCTCAGTGAAAGACCGGGTTACCGGAGCCATCAGGCTCACTCCGCTCACCGTGGACGCGGCAACCGGCAAGCTGGTCCCGGCGCAAGAGGCGGTCAACGCCAACCTGCCCATGCTGAGCCTGTTGATCTGGCTGCAGGTTATCTTTGGCTGCATGCTCTACGGTCCGATCGCCGCATATCTGGTTGAAGCCTTTCCCGCTAAGGTTCGCTACACCTCCATCTCGCTCCCGTATCACCTAGGCAATGGCGTTTTCGGAGGCATGCTCCCACTGATCGGTTTGACACTCTGCGCCTCGACAGGCAATATCTTTGCCGGCCTCTATTACCCCATCGGAGTTTCCGCTCTTTGCTTTGTCGTCGGAATGGTCTTCCTGAAGGAAACGCATGGCACGCTGATCTGGGAGGAAGTCTCAGAAGAAAAGAAGGCGCTCGGGTCGTCGCAGGCAGCAATTCCGTCGGTCACTGCGGGGGAATAGCCCCGGGAGCGATCGACACTGCTTGCGCTACTTGCGGTCGCGTCGCACACAGCTACAGAGGGTACTTTGCGGGTGTGTCGCAGCTGTGGCTTGCCGTCCGTGACCCTGCCTCGATAAAGTGGCAGTCACACGCAATATGCGCGGTTGCCGCAATCCTAAATTGCGTGCCAGCCACATATCGCGACTTTGCGTTCTTCCCTGAAGGGACTTAATTTCATGTCTTCCGCGCACGTTCCCGCAGATCCCAAGTCAGTCTCATCGCTTTCCAGCCAGGATCTCGAGTCGACTCTCCGCGAGAATCGCGTTTTTCCGCCGCCGGAGGAGTTCTCGAAGAACGCTCATATCAAGAGCCTCGAAGAGTACGAGGCGATGTACAAGAAATCGATCGAAGATCCTGAAGGCTTCTGGGCGGGCATTGCCGGGGATCTCCACTGGTTCAAGCCGTGGGATAAAGTGCTCGAGTGGAATCTGCCGTGGGCCAAATGGTTTGTGGGCGGCAAGATGAACCTGAGCTACAACTGTCTCGATCGCCACGTGCAGAGCGAGCGCGCCGGCAAGACCGCCATTATCTGGGAGGGCGAGCCGGGTGAGGTTCGCCGCCTGACCTATGCCGAACTGCACGCTGAAGTGCAGCGCTTTGCGAACGGACTCAAGACCCTTGGCATCAAGAAGGGCGATCGCGTTGCGGTTTATATGGGCATGACGCCGGAGCTGGCCATTGCCGTGCTGGCTTGTGCGCGCATCGGCGCTATTCACTCGGTGATCTTCGGTGGATTTGCCGCCAACGCCATCGCCGATCGTGTGAATGATTGCGGCTGCGTGGCCATCATTACGCAGGACACCAGCTATCGCCGCGGGAACGAAGTCCAGCTTAAGCGCGCAGTGGACGAGGCCATGCCCGCCTGCCACACCGTCAATCACGTCATTGTCTACAAGCGCACCGGTTCGCCGGTAAACATGGTTGCGGGGCGCGACTGGTGGTGGCACGACATCGTTGCGGATGCGCCGACAGAATGCCCCGCGGAGCCGATGGATTCCGAGGATCCGTTGTACATTCTCTACACTTCTGGCACGACGGGGAAGCCGAAAGGCCTGGTTCACACGACGGGCGGCTACGCGGTGCAGACGTATATCACGACGAAGTATGTCTTCGATTTGAAGGACGACGACATCTACTGGTGCTCGGCCGACATCGGCTGGGTGACGGGGCACTCGTATGTTGTCTACGGGCCGCTGCAGAACGGTGCGACCGTCTTGATGTACGAGGGCGCTCCGAACTGGCCGGACTTTTCGCGCTTCTGGAAGATCATCGACGACCATCGCGTTACGATCTTCTACACCGCGCCTACGGCGATACGCGCCTTCATGAAGTGGGGCGACCAGTATGTTGACAAACACAAACTCGACTCGCTGCGACTGATTGGAACCGTCGGGGAACCCATCAATCCCGAAGCGTGGATGTGGTATCGCGAAAGGATCGGGCACAACCGCTGCCCTATCGTTGACACCTGGTGGCAGACTGAAACCGGGTCGATCATGATCGCGCCCATTCCCGGTGCTGTTCCCACCAAGCCCGGATCGGCCACACGGCCATTCTTCGGCGTTCAGCCTGAAGTCGTGACGAAGCCCGATGCGGAAGGGAAGTTTCACGCTGTTCCGGCGGGCTCGGGCGGATTGCTGATCATCCGCAAGCCGTGGCCATCGATGGCGCGTACGGTTTATGGCGATCCCGAGCGCTTTCAGAAGACCTACTGGTCCGATGTCCCAGGCTGCTACTTCACCGGCGATGGCGCGCGCATGGACGCCGATGGCTATTTCTGGCTGATGGGTCGCGTGGACGACGTGATCAACGTGAGCGGACACCGCCTGGGCACCATGGAAGTGGAGTCGGCGCTTGTCGCGCATCCCAAGGTCGCCGAAGCTGCGGTTGTTGGCCGGCCTGATGAACTGAAGGGCCAGGCCATCTCCGCCTTTGTGTCGCTTGAGAGCGGCAACCAGCCCAGCGAAGCGCTGAAGGACGAACTGCGCAAATGGGTGACGAAAGAAATCGGCGCGCTTGCACGGCCCGACGATATTCGCTTCACCGAGGCTCTGCCCAAAACACGCAGCGGCAAAATTATGCGTCGCCTGCTGCGCGAACTGGCGACGCACGGGGAAATCAAGGGCGACACGACTACGCTGGAAGACTTCACGGTGATTGCGAAGTTGCGGGAAGCGGAAGAAGGGTAGGGGAATTTCTGCAAACGTTTTTCTCCGCGGCTGAGGCCGGTTAACTTGAGAACGCGATTTCAGGGGCCTGAAGGTCCCTGCTCCCTGCTAGTGTGATGATGGCCTTGGCGCACGCCGCCCCTGTGCTATTCATGAACCCAACAGCGATACCCCTTCATCCAATTCAGGTCTGCACAGTTTGGGGAACCCATGAGTCGACGCTTCGCGGAGCTTGCATTTACGCCGCTTGTGAAGGAAGAGCAGAGAGTGCACGGCAGCCGCCATCTCTACGAGCGCGTCGAGCGTTCGCCTGACCCTGGCGATCGTCTTGGCCCCGACGAGCAGGCCTTCATCGGTGAACGGGATGGGTTCTACATGGCATCGGTGACGGAAACCGGTTGGCCCTACATCCAGTTTCGCGGGGGACACGTCGGTTTCATCCATGTACTCGACAACCAGACTCTTGGCTTTGCAGATCTGCGCGGCAACCGGCAATACATCAGCACCGCAAACCTCAAGCATGACGATCGTGTCGCGCTGTTTTTCATGGACTATCCCACGCAGAGCCGACTGAAGGTCCTGGGGCGGGCAGCGATTCACGAGGGAGGCGCCGAAGCGGAGCGACTCATCGAGTCGATGCGGGTCCCGGAAGAGAAAACGCCGCCGGAGCGCGCCGTTGTGATTCACGTCGAGGCTTTCGACTGGAACTGCCAGCAGCACATCACACCGCGCTATTCCGAGATCGAATTGGCAAAGATTCTGGAACCGATGCGCCGCCGCCTCGAGTCACTTGAAGCCGAGAACAAACGGTTGAAAGGCTAGGGCTAGCGTCGAGAGCACTCTACCTCCCGCTTTCCACCCAATGCTGGTTGCGCGCCAGCGTCTCACAAAGACCGGGTTCGAGCGTCAATCACAACAATGAAAGCGAGAAACCAGCAATACCGACGCCAAGTTCTCAGGTCTCTTGCGGCTCTGAGCCTTGCCGGAGGCGCAACCGCGTTTTCGTCTTCGCTCGATGACGGCGACAAATCTTCATCCGCTCATGTGGCCTGGGTGGGCGAATCGTTGAAGCGGATAATGACCGTCAAACCGGGAATGAACCGCGAACAACTTATGCGTGTTTTCTCCACGGAAGGTGGTATATCTACCGCTCTATGGCGTACTTTTGTGAGCCGTGACTGTCCCTACTTCAAGGTCGACGTCACCTTCCATCGAGCACCAGGTTTCGATCCGAATGCGTCTCGAGATCAATGGATGCAGGAGCGAGATGACGATGTGATCGCCAGCATTTCGCGTCCCTACCTGCAGTTCAGCATCATGGATTGACGTCGTGTCGCAAAAAGTAACCCGAGTTTTGCTAGACTAATCGGCAACCATGCTGAAGAAGTTGTTGGTTCTTGTCTTGATGTTTGCAGCGACTTGTCCGGGGGCCGTGGCAGGCGGCGACCAATGGACGGAAGTCAGCAGCAGTCATTTTGTGGTGGTGACGAACGCGAGCGAAAGGCAGGCCCGGCATATTCTCGATCAGTTCGAACGGATGCGGTGGGTCTTCCAGACGCTTTTCCCCAAGCTCAACGTCGATCCGCCCACGCCGATCTCTGTGTTCGCGGCGAAGAACGGGAAGACCTTTCAGTCCGTAGAGCCGCAGGCCTACCTCGCGAAAGGACAGCTCTTGCTGGCGGGCTATTTCCTTACGTCGCAGGATAAGAACTACATCCTCGTTCGCCTCGATGCGGAGCAGGAGCATGCGTACGCGACCGTGTATCACGAGTACACGCACCTGCAATACCGCAGTGCCGGATCGTGGATGCCGCTGTGGCTCAACGAGGGGTTGGCGGAGTTTTTTGAGAACACCGACATTCACCAGAAGGATGTGATTCTCGGCCAGCCCAGTGTCGATCAGATCATGTTCCTGCGCCAGCAGGGCCTGATCCCGCTGCCCGTGCTGTTCAAAGTCGACGCCAGCTCGCCGTACTATCACGAAGAGCAAAAGGGCAACATCTTCTATGCCGAGGCATGGGCGCTTACTCACTTCCTGATGATTACCGATCGCGAAAACAAGACCGACCGGCTAACCACTTATCTGAACCTGATGGCGCACCACGAAGACTCGGTAGCGGCCGCGGGGAAGGCCTTCGGCGATCTCAAACGACTGCAGGCCGGCCTTGAGAACTATATTCGCGCGAGCCAGTACAAGCAGTTCATCATGCAGAGCGCCGCCGCGCCGATTGATGAAGCCTCGTTCACGGTGAAGTCCCTTTCTCAAGTGGACGCCGATGCCGACCGTGCAGAGATTCTCGCCCTGGTCCAGCGCGAAAAGGAATCGCGCGCGATCATCGATGCGATTCTGAAGACCGATCCGAACAATGTTCGCGCGATGGAAACGATGGGCGGCATCGAGCTTCATTCCGGCAATTTCGAGGCCGCGCGCAAGTGGTATGGCGAGGCTGTCAAGCTCGATTCAAAGAGCTACATGGCGAACTATTACTTTGCGTCCATCTCCATGCGAAGCGGGGTAAGCGGCGATGACGCAGCGGTCGAGTCAAGCTACAGGGCGGCGATTCAACTGAATCCGAAGTTCGGGCCGGCGTATGACGGACTGGCCGCTTACCTCGTGATGCGCCACACGAATCTCGATGAGGCATCGTCGCTGGCCAACAAGGCTGTGATGCTCGATCCCGGCAATCTGTACTTCCGCATGAATGCATCCAACGTTGCCAGCAGCATGGGCCATTATGCCGATGCGATTTCGATACTGCAGATCGCGTCGAAGCTGGCGCGCGATCGCAACCAGGCCGAGCTGGTGCAAATGCGCATCGATCAACTCAACCAGATGCAACAGACGCAAGCTGAGGCTGAGAAAGCACGGGTTGAGAATGGAGGGCCGGGGCTGGCCCATGCGGTTACGGAGGTCGTCGATGTGAAGAGTGCACCGAGGCATCCCGACGAAGCCAAGGGGCCGAAGCACAGCTTCGTGGGCGTCATGCGTCAGATTACCTGCAGCTATCCGTCCGTGATGGAGTTTCAGGTGGAAGGCGCGAAGAGCACGGTGAAGGTTTACAGCAACGACTTTACGAAGATCGACTTTACCGTTGTCGGACTCACTTTTGATGGATCCATGAATCCGTGCAAGGACTTCAACGGGATGAAGGCACGCGTGCAGTATTCCGAAACCACTGACAAGAGCGTTGACGGCCAGGTGTTCGCCGTAGAGTTGAGGAAGTAGGCGAGGGTTCGGCGGTATTCTTTTTGAGGCATCATGCGTCAGCTTGTCTATAGCGTAGCCACCAGCCTCGACGGTTTTATCGCCGGTCCGAAGGGTGAGTTCGACTGGATCGTGCAGGATCCGACTATGGACTTCGGCGAGATCTTTCGCGGGTTCGACACCCTCGTGATGGGCAGGCACAGTTACGAATCGATGTTGCGCGAAGGCCATTCGCCGAAGGAATTCGGCATGAAGGCATTTGTCGGTTCCACAACGCTTGATCCGACGCAGCATCACGACGTGACAATCGTGAATTCGCACCTGGACGCCACGGTGGCGGAATTGAAGCGCGCATCCGGCAAGGAAATCTGGCTATTCGGGGGCGGCACGACGTTTCGCGGCCTGCTCGATGCCGGCCTGGTCGACCGGGTCGAAGTCTCCATCATTCCGGTGCTGCTGGGCAGCGGAATTCCCCTCGTTCCCGCAGGACGCCGCTGGCCACTCCAGTTCAAGGACTCGCGGACATTTCCCAGCGGCATCGTCTCTCTCACGTATCGTGTCGGGCCGGAACCGGCTATCTGAGGAGACGCCTCGCAGCCGTCTGAGCACCTGCACACCAAAAAAGGCGGAAGCCGTGGCCTCCGCCTCTCTCGTTGTCCAATATCAAGCACGAATCAGAAGTGGTAGACCACTCCGATGCCGGCGCGCGCATTCCAGCGCTTGTGCGGCGAGTCGCCTGGCTGGAAGGGAACCAGCGTGAACGACGATGCAATGTCATCACCGTAAGCACGGATCGACCAGCGCGCAGTCTTGTTGTAGTCCACGCCCATGCCAAAGCCGCCCGCAAACGATACTTTCGGTTGAATGGTGACGCCGCCGGTGTGTGCTCCGCCTAACAGGACCTCTGCGTACGCGCTCCATTTTTCAAAGAGATTGGCGTGAGCGACGGGGCCGGCCAGAAACAGATCCACGGATGGATTACCGACATTCGTAGACGTCACGGCCCATGCGTAATGGCCGCCGTCCACTTTCACGCCGAAGTGATCGCCCAGTCCACGCATGACCGAACCACTCACGCCCTGCAGGCCGCTGCGCGACTGGTTCACCTGGTTCAAACTTGTGTAGGCATAGCCTACGAACGCCTCGTATTTGTAATCAGGCCCTGTCAAATCCTTGGGTGCGCGCTCAGGCGCGACCTGTGCTGCAGCAGAGAATGGAATAACGATGGCCGAAGCCGCGGCCAAAAAGGAAAGTAACCTCTTACTCATCAATGCAGATTCTCCTCAACACCGTAGTGGGCCCCATCAGCCATTGCTGGCTTCCGCCCCCAGGTGCCGTCCATCAAAAGGTACCCTCATAGACTACCTGCTAGCACCCGGGTTCATCACCCCAACGACCAAAAATCAGTCGTTGGGGACCCCGAGTATCCCGAAACGTTCAGTTTCCGAAATGCGTCAGGGCGTGTCGACGGTGACCGGTGAAGCCAAATGGATCAGCGCGCCTGATTTCTCTGATACTGTGACGCGTGTGCCGGCGGGAAGATAGCGCGCCATCGCCTCGGGACTGGTCCAATCGAGCTGCCAGCCATCCTCGATTGCGATCAGCGTGTACTCTCCCGGGGCGACACTCTGCAGCGCGAAGCTTCCGTCGGAGTCCGATTGATCGCGGCGCGTCAGCGCCTGCCAGAGAGCTGGATTCCTGGGAAGCAGCACGATCATCGCACCGGAAAATCCCTTTCCGTCTTTCCGCGCGAAACCCTCGATACGCGTCTCCGCATCGCTGAGCGTGACGACAAGATTGGGCCCGCGGTCACGGAGGGTTACTATGTTTCCGGCCCGCTGCACACCGCCGGCTGAAACCGCCAGCACCGGGATGGGGCCGTCGCCGTTCGCCATG
Source organism: uncultured Acidobacteriaceae bacterium (assembly GCA_963770365.1). Taxonomy (GTDB): domain Bacteria; phylum Acidobacteriota; class Terriglobia; order Terriglobales; family Acidobacteriaceae; genus Telmatobacter. The sequence continues at coordinate 69,068 of CAVYPN010000008.1, forward strand.
ACCGCCCACTGGCCCGCCGGCACTGCGTCGAATGTGAATTGTCCGCGGTGCGCCTGCGCTGCGTAGACGGGCTGCCCTGTTCCGGCATCCATGCGTGCCAGGGTGATGGTCGGATCTCCGGGTACCGGCGCGCCCGACGCCATGCGCACCCTGCCGGTCACTTGAAGAGCAGCGCTGCCCGCGCTGGGATCGACCTGCAGGCTCGACAAGAGATCAAGCTCCACAATGCGCGGCGGATCGCCCTGCGTAAGTTCGTAATGGCCGGGTGGAATGCCAGCAATCTCCATCGCGCCGTTCTGCCTGTCCCCTGCAATACCTTCTCCTCCCTCCAATCCAACGGGCATGCCAAAGACGGTTTGTTGCAGATTGGGTGCGGGGCCTGCGCGATCGGGTCTGTCCGGTGAATCCACGCGGAGACGCAACGCGGGTACCGCGTGCAAACTGATATTGGCCTCTACGCGGCTTCCGCCTGCGAGCGCGAGCGGCGTTGCCGATCCTTCTTCGGGTGTCGAGTCAAAGTAGGTGACAGGATAGGCGACATCGAGCGCTGGATTTCGCTTTGTCGGTGAGCCCTCGTGTACGGCGTACCACGGCTCCGCCATCACGGCTAACAGATACTCTCCGGCGTGAAGATCGCCAAATTCGTAGGCGCCTGTATCGTCGGTAACGGTGGCATCGACTTGCGCGATGCGCGCACCCGAGCCGGGATGTTTAGGTCTCTGAAACAACATCACGCGCGCATTCGGCACAGGTTCGCCGTCGTCACCGGACACCGCGCCATGCAACACCGCGCCCGGCATCAGCTTGAATCGAAGTTGCGTCGTGTCCTGGTCCGGCCCAGTCACAATGGCGGTCGAAAACTCGTCGTGCTCGTCGTAGAAGGCAGTGCGAAATCCGCGCTTCGATGCAGTCAGTTGATATTTCGCTGCCGCCAGACCCGCCAGTGCGAAGTGCCCTTCGCTGTCGGTGACGCACGAGGCCACGGCCTGGCCATCGTCTCCCTTCAGCGCTTCTACGGTTGCCCGGCGCACCGGCTCGTCTGTTGCCGCATTCACCAGAACGCCGGCAATGCGGTAAGGACCTGACGCTGCTGTGCGCGCAGCTGTCCTTGAACGGCTCTGCGGATTCTGTGCGCTTGCGAGCGTGGCACCGCAGGCAAGAATACCCGCGATGCAGCCGGCCGCGATGCGCAATGTGAACTGTTCTGCCCTCATCGCTGCGGCACCTCAACGGTGAGTTCCGCGTCGGCGCCGGGAGTGAGGGTTACCGCTTGCCCCGGCAACGACGCCAACACCGCCGGGTCGCGGTATGCAAGCGCTATGGGCCGGTCGAAAGTGTACACGTGGTAGTTGCCGGGCGTGAGCCCCGTCAGCTTGATTCTGCCGCCCGAGGAAGGCCGAAGCGTTTGCTGCACCACATCCTGCGTCGAGTCAAAGTCGGGAACCACGTACACGATATAGAAGGGCTCCTCGCCGGCAGCGAACCCCACCGAGTCGGGCAGCGAGAGTGTGAGCCCGGCACAATCATCCCGAAGCGAAAGCACCAGCGGAGCCGTGGTTCCCGCGCTGGTCAACACGAGCGGCTCCCGCGCGAGACTTGCACCCCCCGCCGTGAATGAACCCTCGCACACTGTCTTCGAGCCGATGGCGGTGTGCACCCAGTACGAGCCCGGCGGGGGCTGCTGCGTGGGCAAAGGGGCCAGACCGGAACCCTCGGCAAAGCTGCCGACCATGCCATCGCCCAACCATCCGCCGGACTGGGTGAGCGTGACAAAGATGTGCGGATCATCTGTCTGCGCACTTCCATTCGGATTCCGGGTCATGATCACCTGGATCACGTTGCTGCCCAACTCTGACATTGGAATCTGCAATCCGGAGACGGCGTGGCCCGTGACGGCAAAGCCGACTTCGCCTCGGACGGTTCGGGGAGATATCGGCGGCGAATCCACCGCCAATCCGTTTCGAGTCAACCGAAGGTTTTGGGGATTTGTTTGCAGACTCGCCAGAAATGTATAGGTTCCATCGGGCAGGGCCGCCTGCACCGCATGGGTTGCTGCGTCGTATTGGGCCGGGTAGGGGAGGGGGTGCCCTTGCGCGTCCATCACCTGCACTGCAACGTTGTCTGCGCCGGGGCTCATCTTCGACATCGTTGCGGTTGCGGTGACGGAGTGAAATGGCTCGAGCGCGAGGCTGATATTGGCTTGTGCCTGCATGCCACTGGCTACACGAATCTGCGCTGCCGCGGTGAGGTCGCGCGCGTCGGGGTAGAAAGTGCTTGCGTATCCCTCGCGTTCGACTTTGTTTCCGCTGCCGGCTTCGACAAGATTGGTGGCTGCGTTGCTGTCCATGGTGGGCTCGGTGTAAACGGCATACAATCCGTCGACAAGCTCTCCGAAGCGATAGACACCTTCGACGTTGGTCTTTGCGCCTCCCTCCCTCTGCCACACCACGCGTCCATCCTGCACGGTGCGCCGCAGCAGTGCAACCTGGATCCCTTCGGCCACGTCGCCGGTGGAGAGCTGAATGGTTCCCTCAATGGAATTCAACGGCACCATCGTGAACACGATGTCGCCCATCTGGGAAATAACGATGACGTTATGACCAAAGCCGTGCACATTGCGTGCGTCGCTGTCCGCAGTGGCTTCAACGTGGTCCATGAACCCCGGTTTGACGACCGTGAACTCCTGCGGGCCGGAGGGAACGTCTGCAATTTCAAACCGACCCTCCCCATCGGTCAGCACGCCGGTAGAAGCGTCGCCATTGATGCGCACGAGCGCGCGCGGCAGCGGATCGCCGGTTGCGCCATTGCGCACGATGCCGTGCACGATGGTCGGCAGCCCCGTGGATGCGCTCGGGTTTTCAACCTGGGCTGGAGGCTGCTGATCCTGGCACCAGGCGTTTCCGCCGGCAATCGCAAGAAGACACGGAATTATCGCGAACCAGAATCGAATCGGCAGGCGGGCGCGACTTTTCAGGTCGCTCACGCGCTCAGATGTTTTGCTGGAAACCACTCTTCATTCTGACGGTTTTAGCCGGGGAAGGGAATCGGCATCGTGCGAAGAAGCTGTAGAGTGCATTCTCGAACCAATCAACCTCGCTCAAGATACCAGGGAATATTGATGACGATAATGCGCCGGGTGCCGCGAATGAGCAGGATGGCCTTGAGCAGATCGGCGCGGCGGTTGTGGAGCAGATTCTCCCACCAGTGCTTTACGACAAGCTCGGGAACCAGCACGCAGACCTTGCGCACCTCGGTCTCCTTCTCGGTTTTCAGAATGTAGTCCACCACCGGCTGCAGCACGTAGCGATAGGGCGAGCGTAGAATCTCGAGCTTCGGTACGCATTTGCCCGCTGCCTTCAGTGGGTCGGCAATGAAGCGGTCCCATTCCACGCAGATATTGTCCGGTTCGTCGGCAACCTGGACGTGCAGGCAGCGAATGTCGTTGGACATGGAGAGAGCGAACGAGAGTGCCTTCTCGGTGATGCGGCTCCAGCGATCGATCGGCACCACGACAATGGGCTCGCTGAGTTCGGCCGGCACAATGGGCCTGTCGAGAAAGACTTCCCGATCGACGCGCACATAGTGCCGCTTTACCATGTGCATGAACACGATCATCAGCGCGACGAGAAGGGCCGTGATCCATGCGCCCTCGGTGAACTTGGCCAGCAGCACCACGATCACGGTGATACCGGTGGCTACCGCACCCAGCCCGTTGGCGAACATGCGCAGCGGGGAGCCGCCCTTTCGCCTCCAGTGCATGACCATGCCCGCCTGCGACAGCGTGAACGCCAGAAACGCGCCAATGGCGTACAGGGGAATCAAGCGATCGGTGACGCCGCGAAAGATGACGAGCAGCAGCGCCGTGAGCGCCACCAGCACGTAGATACCCCACGAATAGAGCAGGCGGCGGCCGCGGAGCATGAAGATATGCGGCATGTAGTCGTCGAGTGCGATCGCGCGCGTCAGCCGCGGAAAATCCGCGAAGGCCGTATTGGCAGACAGCGCCAGCACCAGCAGCACCGACCCGATGGTGACGTAGTAGAACCACCCGTGCCCCATCACTGCGCGCGTAAGCATCGAGAGCACGCTCTCGTATCCGGGGCCATTCGGGTTGGTGGCGCCGACTCCGTATGCGCGGCACAGAACGGCAATGCCGATCAGCAGTACCATCAGCAGCGCGATGATGATGGTGAGCGCGATCTTCGCGTTTTTGCACGCATCGTCGCGGAACGCCATCACGCCGTTGCTGACAGCTTCGACGCCCGTCATCGCGGTGCAGCCCGACGAGAAGACCTTCAGCAACAACCATGCGCTCACCGCGGCCGTGGCCGGGGGAAGCGCCGGCAGCGCCGTCACGGAGTGAGGATGGCCGCCGCTCGCGATCGCGTGGAACGTGCCTACGGCGATCACAACAAGCAGCGTGCCCGTAAACAGATAGGTGGGAATCATGAACACCACACCGGTGTCGTGCACGCCGCGCATGTTCACGATGGTGAGAATCACCAGTACGCCAAGACAGAGTTGCAGCGTATGCGGCTGCAGACTGGGCACGGCTGAAATCAGCGCGCCCACTCCGGCTGAAATGCCCACCGCCGCAGTGAGAATATAGTCGATCATCAGCGCCGCAGCCGCGAGCAGGCCCGCGCCTTCGCCCAGGTTTTGCGAGGCCACGGTATACGACCCGCCACCCTTGGGATACGCATCGATCGTCTGCCGGTAGCTGACGTAGACAATCGCCAGCAGGATCACGATCGCAATACTTACGGGCACGATGTACTTCACGCCCAGCAGGCCCAGCGGGAGCAGCAGTGTGAGCGCAGCCTCGGGACCATAGGCAGCGGAACTGAGCGCATCAAGACCGAAGATCGGGATACCGGCGATCGGGCCGATGTGTTCGGCACGTTCCTCGCTGGTGGCAAGCGGCCGCCCGAAGAGCAGATTGACAAAGCTTTCTGGATAGATCCATAGAAGTGCAAGCATGCGGCGGTCAGATCGAATGCGGGGAATCGCCGTCGAGCGCATTGTCTCACGTGGACGATGAACAATGCGTAACGCGCAGTTTCCCCGCATCCCGTGCGGAAGGCCTGGCTGCTCTCAGCGGGCCAGGAGATCTCCGAGCAGCCAGATGATGCCGATTGCGGTGGCCAGCGCGGAGCCGGCCATCTGGATCCAACGTGAATACGAACGCGAAACCAGCGTGGCCTGCTGCACGGGCGTTGGATTGTCCTTGTTGCCGAACAAGCTGATGGGTCCGTCCGTCGCTTTCGCCGTGATCACCTGCGTCTCAATGCGCGACAGCTCGACGTAAGGCCGCAGACCACGCCGGTACCATCCGCGAATGGTGACCTGCTCGCCGATATAGCGATCTACATTGGAGATTGCAAACCACAGCCGGCCGAAGGGAATCGAGGAACGGTAGAGCACGAACATCAGCCCGGTCTTGTCGCGGATCACAAGGTCGGGGCTCCAGAAGGCACCCGGAACGCCGTTGCCCACGATTTCGCCCTGCACTTCGACGGCGCGAGTGCGCATCTGCGAGACGGCCATGTCTTCCAACAGCTCTTCCACCTGGGTTGGTTTGAATTCGCCGTGATAGCGATAGGCTATGCGTATCATCCACGTGACGCCCATGATCAGAAAAAGCACGGGAGCGAAGTGGGGCGGAAAATGAAAGCCGAGCCGTTCCAGCGGCCGTCCGATCCAAAACGTGCTGAGAAGCAGGAATCCGCAGACCAGCGGTGCGGCCCAAACCGCAAACTCCACGGGAAAGCCGGCCCAGCGCATCCGCGCATCCAGCGGCAGAGCGTACATCACGTTCTGGCCCTGTGCCTGGGCTTCGCGGTTGAGCGCACGCAAACGCATCGCTGTCAGCGGGTGTGTCGAACTCAGTTCGTAGAAGCGGGCCCATGGATTCACGAGGTCCCAGCGCATCACGCGCGCTGCTTCTTCGGGGCTCGATTCGCCGAGGGCGATCGCGTTGGCATTGGACGCGCCCATGATGCCCATCAGGCCAAGCGCACGCCCCAACTGGGTTGCTTTGCGTGCGTCCTTCTTCTCGTCTTTACTGCCTTGCTTGGCGAGGCGCGCCATTTCGCCGCTCTGCTTGATCATGCCGTACGCGATCTTCACCAGCGCCGAGGAAAGCGCATTTGGCGCATGGGCTTCGCATGCTGAGAAATGGTCCGCGCCAAACTCCCGTTGGCGATTCAGCGCCAGGACCATGAACTGTCCGACCAGGTAGCAGATGTAGGCCGCGTAGCTGACGAGACGAGCGTTGTCGGACCGCCGCGTAAAGACATAGATCTGGTAGAGCAACAGCGGGGCCATGGCGGCAACGGCCATGACGGCGAAGTCATAGTGCGCAATGTGGCCGACTTCGTGCGCTGCCACTGCTTCGGCTTCTTCTTCAGTCAGCAGATCGAGCAGTCCGCGTGTGACTACAAGGCGCGCGTCGCTGCGCAGCCTTCCAAATGCAAATGCGTTCGGCGTTCCGCTCTCAATGATGCCGATCTTCGGCATTGGCAAGCCGCGCTGCTTGCAAAGCTGCTCGATGTAGAGGCGAAGGCGCGCCGGGACATCGTCTTCATGCCAGGTGATATCGAAGCACCACTCGATAAACCACGGCGAAAGCAGGTACTGCAGTCCGACGATCCCGACTGCAAACGCAATTCCCACCCAGATCGGCGCTCCGCCATGTAACAGGTAGGCATCTCCAACCGCGAACACAAGGCCATACAGCGCAAACAACAACAGCAATGAGCGACTAACGAATCCCATGGGTCACACCCCTGCTGAAAGTGCCGCCAGAATACACAACAATTCGCTTCGGCTCAATCGGAATCGCACAAATCAGGGTTCTTTAGCGCATGTTCTTTAGTTACTTGCTGACGGATTACCGGAACGCTACCTGTGTGCACGGTCGTCCGGCGGGCTTTGCCATGAACGTAAATCAGGCTTCTTCGAGCAGCTTCAGAAGCCTTTTAGGCGCAGTCTGCATGTAACTGCCGCGAATCAATTCTTTGACTTCAGACCAATCGACAGTCGGCCGGTCGAGGCGCAGCCCGACCCATCCACGCGGGCCGATGTAGGCCGGCATGTAGAACTTTCGCGGATTGGAGGCAATCAGGCGCTCATTATCGCCGGGCAAAGCCTTGCAGCAGATGCTGATGATGCCGTCTCCATGATGATCGTTCAGATAGTAGGCGAAGACTTTCTTTGTAACTCTGAAGCTCGCGTGCGATCCCTGGTCTTCGCGAAAGACTTCGGGAAGCGCGAGGCAGATTGCGGCTAGTCTTTCGAGGCGCTCTCTGGTTTTTGCGTCAGGCATGCGTGGCCTCCGAAGAAGGTCAAAGACCCGGTGAATTCTGCTTGCGATATGTCGAAACTGGCAAATTTGCCGAACGGCCACGATTTGCCTGTTTCCAGAAGTTGTAGGTTATTACAGTTGTTGATCAGTCGTCCGGAATGTTTCTTAAGTGGTAATTGATCCAGGCGCGACCCAAAAATGGCTGAGCCTGGGCATCTCGATCTTTGCCGGTGAGACGGGATGCGAAAGACTCTCAGAATCGAGGCCAGGGCACCTGCTCAATTCACGGTTTTCGGACAACTGGGAGCGATCTTGCGCCCGGACACCAAAGGAACACTACCAGGGCAACTTGCAGCGCAATGACCGCCACGAGCATCATCCAGTCACTGGTGCTGAGTGAAACTGGAACCATCTTAATCGAAAGCTCACCAGTCTCTTTTACCTTGTCCGAGGTGACGACCATATCGATCGGAGGCCCGTCCACAGCTGCCATGCAACCAACGCCTCATAAAAGACGATGAGAATCGTGAGAACCTTTGCTGCAAGTCGAGCTAGTCGCATACCTCACCCTCTCCCAGCGAGTATGACGATGACAATCATCGCACTTTTGAGTTTGGGGTTGTGTCGTGGCCAATTCGGAAGTGTCGTTAGCAAGTAGAAATGCATATTATGTGCTAACGACACTGAGCCGCTCCGCAATTACTCTTTCGACAACACCGGCAGCATAAATCACGAAAGACGGCAAAGTAGTCTGTCACTGATATCGAAGAACTCAAAGACGGCTGTGACTGGCGCGGACGGCCGAGAATTGTTTTGTCATAACGGACATCAGGGAGTCGGCAGCTTGCAGCAGTCGCCGGCAGAGGCAGGCTCGTTGGCGCCGGCGTCGAGCACTACTTTCCAACTCCCGTCCTTCTCTTTGCGCCACACTGTGACGTACCGCCCCGTAGTGGTCACTGGGTTGCCGGCGGCATCTTTGCTGTGGCCTTCAAAGTGTCCCCACGTATAGCCCATGTCTCCTGAGGGGCCCATCTGAGCATCGGTGGTGGTCCAGGTGAGGTGGTAGACCTTGGGGTCCCAGTTGGCCGATTTGACGATGGCCACGAGACCGACCTGCGGGGCCTGACCGTTGTTCAACGCGATGGCATCCTGCGCAAACCAATCGGCAAATGCGGCGCCGCCGCGCGTAAGGACGTCTTTAGCGAAGCGCGCATCGAGGTCGAACAGCAACACCTTGCCCGGGTTGGCCGTCGGATCCATCAAGGGATTCGGCAGCGGATTCGCCGGTTGCTGCTCGCCTGGGAGGGGTATTTGACCCCAGGAGAGCCGCGCACCGGCACATGCCAAAAGCCCGGCGATCGCTACACCACACAGACATCCTCGACTTGTTTCTCTCGCTAACTGCAACACCTTCATCGGCGCACCTGTCTTCCTACAAAATCGTACACAATCGGGCCGGGTCGTGCCCTCGGCTGGCTGCCGTTTTGTCCCATGAAAGCAATACCTTAGGGTTGACATTGCGTCTAACCTCGCAGCGCCGGAAACTGCCCCATTGGTATACTCTTGGTTGGCAAAGCTGGCTTCTAAAGCGGTAGCCCGGTCAGGGCTGACTGCCAGGAACGCCCGGCTTTTCCCGGGGAAAGGGTGGACATGGGAGCATTGCTTGAGACGATTCATTCACCTGCCGACCTCAAGCGCCTCAATCCCACCGAGATGTCGGAACTGGCTGAGGAAATTCGGGCATTCCTCATCCAGACGCTTTCGAAAACCGGCGGCCATCTCGGGCCCAATCTCGGTGTTGTCGAGCTGACCCTCGCGCTCCACACCGTGTTCGACACACCGGCGGACCGCATCCTTTTCGACGTCAGCCACCAGGCCTACATTCACAAGATTCTTACCGGCCGTCTCGATCGCTTCTCGACGATTCGGCAGCCCGGCGGACTCAACGGCTTCATGCTCCGCACCGAGAGCGAGCACGACTGCTATGGAGCAGGCCACGCGGGCACCGCGCTCTCCGCTGCGCTGGGCATGGCTGTCGGGCGCGACCTGGCAGGCGGCGACGAGCATGTGATTGCCGTCGCCGGAGACGCCGCCTTCACCAACGGCATATCCTTCGAAGCGCTGAACAACATTGCCGACCAGACCAAGCGCCTCATCGTCGTGCTCAACGATAACGAGTGGTCGATCGACCGCAACGTGGGCGCGATCGCGCGCTACTTCCACCGTATCGTCACCAACGAGCACTACAACCGGCTGCACGATTCCGCGCGCCGCATCGTGGAAAAGATTGGCGGCAAGACGGCCGTTGAAGTCGTGCGCCGCGCCGAAGAAGCAGCGAAGAGCATGCTGTGGCCGTCCATCATGTTTGAGGAATTCGGACTGCAGTATTTCGGACCCATCGACGGGCACAATCTTCCGCTGCTGATTGAGACTTTCAAGTTTCTCAAGGCTGAGAATCGTCCGGTTCTGCTGCACGTACTCACGCAGAAGGGCCGGGGCTTTCAGCCTGCGCTTGATGGCCAGAAGAAATTCCACGGCCTCGGCCCCTACGATCCAGAAACCGGCATGACCAAGCCTGCCGGCGTGCCGACCTATGCCGAAGTGTTTGCGGGCACTCTTGCGAAGATCGCCGACAAGGACGAGCGCGTTGTGGCGATCACGGCCGCCATGCCCAACGGCACGGGTCTCGATCTCTTTCGGCCGCATCATCCCAAGCGCTACTTCGACGTCGGCATTGCGGAAGAACATGCGGTGGTGTTTGCCGCCGGCATGGCGACGCGCGGCTTTCGCCCGTTCTGCGCTATCTACTCCACGTTTCTTCAGCGGGCATTCGACCCCGTTGTGCACGACGTTGCGCTGCAGAAGCTGCCTGTAACTTTCTGCATGGATAGGGCCGGCCTTTCGGGCGACGATGGTCCCACGCACCACGGCTTGTTCGACATCAGCTATCTGCGCGGCATTCCCGAGATGGTGCTGATGGCTCCGCAGGACGAAGACGAACTCGCCGACATGATGGCGACTTCGCTCACCATCGACGGGCCCAGCGCGATCCGCTATCCGCGCGGTGCTGTTGCCGGTGTCGAATGCAAGCCGTATCCGGAGGCGATCCCTGTCGGCAAAGCGCAAGTTCTCACCGACGGCTCCGACGTTGCGATTCTCGGACTCGGGCCCATGACAACGCTGGCGCGCGAACTGGGCGATCGACTCGAGCGCGATGGATTTTCCTCGGCCGTAATCAATCCGCGCTTCGTAAAGCCCATCGACCGCGAGATGCTTGCCGCGTATGCGCGCCGCGTTGCCGCGTTTGTCACCTTTGAAGATCACGTGAAGATGGGGGGCTTCGGTTCTGCCGTCGTCGAAGCGCTCCAGGACCTGGGCATCGTCGTCCCCGTGGTCCGCATTGGCTGGCCCGATCAATTTATCGAGCACGGCAAGATCGAGTCGCTCCGCGCAAAATACGGCCTCACGGTCGACGAGGCATACACGCGCGTGGTGCCCCTGCTGCACTCGCGCAAACGCCGCACACTGGTCGCCAGTTAGACAAGTGAAAATGGTGTCCATCCTTTTCCGAATTCAATCCGACGATGCACGCTGGATCTGCGGTTCACGATGAGACCTAAGGCGTCTTGCCGACCGGTGCCGTTCGCGCCTGTATGCGACAATCCAGAGGATAAAGTTTTTCGTATGCGACCTTTACGTAGAGTTTTGGCGTGGATGCTTTTGCTGTCGGCAGGCATTCCCGTTTTATCGCAAAACGCACCCCAGGTCGCACCCAAGCCTGTTCCCACTCCCCTCGTTCTCCTTGGCGGCACGATTATTGATGTCACCGATTGGGGCCGCTCCGCGCTCGATCAGCAGAACTCCATCGTCATTATCCAGAACGGCAAGATCACCGACGTAGGCTCGCGATTCCTCATTTCAGTTCCCAAGGGCGCTGACGTCATCGACTGCACTGGAAAATTCATTATCCCTGGCCTCATTGACGGCTTTACCGGGATGAACAGCCAGGGACAGGCCAGCGCCGATCTTTACATGGGCGTCACCACGATCGTTGCAAGTGGCGACTACCACCGCGGGCACATCGACTTTTCCGCAAATCCCACTCCGCACCTGTACTTGCTCGACTCCGTTGGCACCACCGACAATTGGAGTCTGCTGATGGGCCACGACCAGTGGACCGAGAAGCTCCATGAAGGCGTTCATCCCGCGGAACTGAGCCCTGAAGACACCGCGAGCCAGATCAATGCCACTGCGCATCTGGGCACGCGTGTGCTCTGGCTGGGGTGGAATATCAGAGCTGCCAACGCTCAGTGGATCATTACCCGCGCGCGTCAGCTCGGCCTTGTCACCTATGGGGAGTTCATTTCCACGCCGTACACAGTGGGCATCGATTCGGGCGTGGATGCGCTGCTGCACATGGGTCGATACGAAGTGGGCGTGATTCCCGATGAACTGCAGCGTCCACTGGTCGACGATCCTTACGGCGCGGCGGCTTCAACAGCGTACGACTACGCGGAACACCTGCCGCCCACCGACCCGCACTTTCGCAACTACGGCCACTTCATTGCAGCGCACCACTCCGCGCTGATGCCCACGTTCAGCCTCTACTACCTCAACCTTCCCAACCATCGCAATCTCTGGACAGAACCGGCGGCTTCGATTCTCAATCCGGTCAACATGTATATGCCGTCGAATCGTACGACGGGCGAGCTTGACTATCCCCTTTCGCCCTGGACGCGCCATCTGCCCAACGTTTCGCAGCGGTGGATGGAAGAGAGCCAGCGCAAGAAAGCGGACCAGTCGGCGATGCGGCTATGGCGCATCAATCAGACCATCTTCACCGCTTATCCGCATTATCTTGCGGCCTCCGGCGCGGCAGTCATGGGCACGATGCCGGGCATATCGCTGCACACCGAGCTGGAAATGCTGGTGCGCGTCGGGTTGTCGCCCCGCGAAGCCCTTGCCGCTGCGACCAATAACTATTCCATTCAATTCGGCTGGAATGAGCTTGGGCAGATCGCGCCGGGCCGGCGCGCCGACATTCTCGTTCTCGATGGCGATCCCACCGTGAACATCTGGAATGCGCGCCGTATCTCCACGCTTATCGTTGATGGCAATGTGATGGACCGCGAGGCACTGCTAAAGCCGCGCAGATAGCGGCAAGGATGCTAAGAATCACGGCAGCGCACCCCCATCGGGAGCGTTTTCGGCCTTTGGCGATGCCCAAAGGGCAGGAAAGCGCGATCAGCGTTACCCCCGTTACAGGCGTGCAGCGCGCATGAAGCCTGGTGTATTGCTTCCGGATGGGGGAATTGACTACTCTCATGGAACACTTCGGCGCATCTATCAACGTCAGGGGGATCAGGCCGCACTTTGACCCAATCCACAAAACAACTCGGCTTTGGCAGCAGCGAGGAAGTCGGCGTGCTGCAGGCAGACGCGGCCGCACCGCTGCATACCGGTGAACTTCCCGACGAGCGCTCACGTAAGATGAGAGTGACGGTTCGTTCAGGTTCCGAACTGCCGGAGAGCATGACTGATTCGAATCGGAAGCTTGACCAGGAGCGCCAGAAACATAATCGATGGCTGGTCCTCATTGCGGCTTATAAATTCATTCTGGCTCTGATGTTTATCGCGGTCGGCGTGGGCGCGTTGCGTCTATTGCACAAGGACATTGACGACGTCATCAGCCATATTGGCGATCTGCTTCGGTTCAACCCCGAATCCAAATTCGTCAACTTCCTCTACGACAAGGCATCCCTCATCAACGATCCGCTCCTCAAGCGCATTGGCGCGCTGGCCTTCAGCTACGCGGCGGTCAGCATGGCCGAGGGCATCGGCCTTTATCTGGAAAAAGCCTGGGGCGAATTTCTTACCCTTGCCATCACCGCATCCTTTCTGCCGTGGGAGATCTTCGAGATCTTCCACCGGCTGACTTTTGTGCGCGTGGGCTTGCTGGTTGTGAATCTGCTGGTATTTGTGTACCTGCTGAGGATCGTCACCGGCCGCCGCAAACCGCCTGAACCAGAGCAAGCGGACTGATTTTGCTTTTTGTTCTCCTACCGGACCAGATCGAATCCTTCTCTCTCTCTCTCTCTCCTTTTTGCTTTCGGCCATTGTAATAAGACCTCTTTCAGGGGTCCAGCATCCGGTTAGCCGAAGGTTCTGATACCAACACTTCCATCAGCGCGAATTATTGGGAAGTCCCACGTCACCGAAATTCGCACGATAACTTAGAAGAATGGGCAACCCGCCGCTTCATAATCACCCGTTGGTATATCGCCCGGACATTGACGGTTTGAGGGCGGTGGCCGTCCTCAGTGTCATTGCATTTCATTTCGGTATCTTTCATCTGACTGGCGGATTTGTCGGGGTCGACGTATTTTTCGTAATTTCCGGCTACCTGATCAGTTCTATCGTCTTTTCTGAGGTTGCAGGATCCCGTTTCTCAGTAATTGGCTTTTATGAGCGGCGGATTCGGCGTATCTTTCCAGCGCTTTTCGCCATGCTGCTGGTGTTCTCTGCCTTTGCCCTGGCATTTTTTCTCCCCTCCGAATTAGTCGACCTCAGCAAATCGACTCTGGCGGCCACCTTCTCCGCGTCGAATTTCTATTTCTGGCTACACAGCGGCTACTTTGACGTCCACAATCCGGATCCGCTGCTCCACACGTGGTCATTGGCCGTTGAGGAGCAGTTCTACATCCTTTTCCCCATTTTCCTCGTTTTGGTCCGCCGGTTCTTCGCCCAATGGCTCAGAGTGTCCGTGGTGGTCCTGTTTGCTGCATCTCTGTTGAGCAGTGCGGCGGTCGTGATCTACAGTCCAGCCACCGCCTTTTTCATGCCACATACGCGCGCTTGGGAGTTGCTGATGGGGACCATGCTTTCGCTGGGCATGTTTCCTGAGATGAAGTCGCGATGGTTGCGCAACGTGGCTACTCTTGCGGGGCTGGGTATGATCGCATGCGCGGATTTGCGGTATTCCGGTGGAACCCTTTTCCCGGGCCTGAGCGCACTGCTGCCTTGCATTGGCTCCGCGCTCATCATTGGAGCCGGGGAATCGGGACGAAGCGCCGTCTACGCGCTCCTGGCATGGCGGCCACTTGTGTTTGTCGGATTAATCTCGTATTCGCTTTATCTCTGGCATTGGCCCGTCCTTCTCGTCTACCAGATGGGGCTGGTTGATTTGAATTCTGAATTCGACCGCCACTTCGGAAGGCTGCTCTCGGTAGGCCGCTTCGAACACATGGTGATCTTGCTGGTCTCCTTCGCATTGGCAATTCTCTCCTGGAGATTCGTTGAGCGGCCCTTTCGCAAGGGAAGGTTGCGGCTGGCCGGGTCACAATTGTTTGCAACGGCTGCGGCGGTCATGTTGGTCTGCGTCCTTTTGTCATCCATTGTTCTTTCTTCTGGCGGTCTGCCGGGGCGTTTTTCCGCGCAGGCCAATCAGATCGCGTCATACCTCGACCGGGGAGACGCGCTCGAGAATGCTGAGAAGGCGATGCGCTGGGGGACGTGCTTCCTCGATCAGAACAAGATGACCACCTTCACTCTGGATTCCTGCCTTCGTGAAGACCCAGCGAGAGAGAACTACTTGCTTCTGGGTGACAGTCATGCCGCGGCTCTTTGGCTCGGGCTTTCGCAGTCTCTGCCGGGCGTTAACGTCATGCAGGCCACAGTGGGGGGGTGCGAGCCGACATTGCACGTTGTCGGCGGCGGACTCTGCCACGATGTGATGAATTACGTGTTCCAGACCTACCTGCCCACCCATCCGGTGCGGGCTCTAATTCTTGAGGCGAATTGGAATCCGGGGAGCATCGCTCCGCTCGAGGAAACTCTAGCGTGGGCCAAAACGCACCAAGTCCCGGTCGTCGTCATGGGATGTGTCCCGTCTTACGACGCGCCCCTTGCGCGTCTCCTCGCCTACTCCGTCGCCTGGCACCAGCCAGACCTCGCCAGTAAACACCTTATTCGCGCGGAGGGCGCACTGGAAGTCCGATTGCGCGAAGTCGTGGAAGACAAGTGGCATATCCCGTTTGTGTCCTTGTACGATTCGCTGTGCAAGAGCGGCACGTGTGTCGAGTACGCGGACGTTGCGCGAACCATTCCCCTGATGAATGACCGAGACCATTTCAATCCGTCCGGGTCGATGTTCGTTGTGCGACGCCTAGTCGCAAGCGGGGAACTGCAATGAATCAGCACCACCAGGAAGAATCTTCGATCGCTGCCATCTCAAATAGAATCCTGCCATGAGCAAAGCACGCTATTTGAGCGTTCTCCTTTGTGTTTCCCTTCTGATAAATCTGTTCTTTTTCGCATCGGGCGCGTTATACGTGTTTTATGTGCGAAAGCATGGGGGAACGGCCCGCTTTGTTGGGCGCTTTGGTTCCCCTGCTCGCATCACACTCAACGGCACAATCGATAGCGTTGTACGCAGGTCCCTGTTTAAAACGGTCATATCATCATCCGCTCAATCTCCGACCGTTTTTCTCGGCGACAGCCTGACAGAATTGTGTGAGTGGAATGAATTGCTTGATGCTCCGGTGCTCAATCGCGGCATCAGCTCCGACACCACGGTCGATGTTCTGGATCGGCTCGATGCCGTTTTGGCTCTTCACCCCAAAGCCATCTATCTCATGATCGGAATCAACGACGCCATAGAAGGATCAAGCGTCGCCGATGCTGCCAGACGATACCAGCAGATTCTCCAAACGATCCACAAAGCAAACCCAACCACGACGGTCTACATGCAGAGCGTGCTCCCCGTGCTCTCTACTGGATCTCTCGTTGAAGCACTTGGAAGCAATGGCGGACCCCGGCTGAATCAATGGGTTCGAGAGATGAACCAGACAATCAGCGGCTACGCCGACAACAGGTCCATTTTCTATATCAATATTCACGACGATCTATTGGAAAACAACGAACTCGCTCGCCGTTACAGCTTAGACGGGATTCACCTGTCGGGCGCAGGTTACAACGTCTGGAAGCAGCGAGTCGTTCCTTTTCTCAAGCGGCCTTAGCGGGGCCTTTTTACGAGTAACTCTTGCAGCGAAGGATGGGGGGATCGGGAAGGATGGCCGATCGACATGTGCGAATCCTCCTTTTCGAGAAGCACCGGCGACCGACTTAACCTTGATCCATCTCTTGTGTTTCGCTTTTTGTTCTCCTATAAGGCCAGGGGACTCATTTGAGAAGTGTCTATCCGTCCAAGGTACTCAATTAAGTAAACACCATATCTTGTGGTTTTTGAGCGGGGCTGCCTATTAGGAGATTCCCGCAAACGGAATCCGTGCCCGTTTCGCCCCTAACCCACTAAAGTTGCAGGATTTCGACAGAAATTGTCGTTGGTGTGGAAATCTCCCTGGGCTATTATCGTGTCTGAAGTGGAGTGAAGTGGAGCAAAAGGGATCTAAGAGCTCACTTCCAAACCAAGATTACTCCCATTCCACCCACTTCAGTAGCGTTTCCGAAACTCCAACCCAGGTTCGGAACCAGCAATTGCAACCCAGGACGAGGCGAAAGTAAGACATGTTTCGTGGCAATCATCCAGCGAAAGTCGATGAAAAAGGAAGGCTTAAGCTGCCTTCCGCTTTCAAGCAGCTGGTTGACGCCACCAGTGTAACCCAGTTTTATGTCACTTCCACGGATGGCAAAAGCGCCGAGATCTGGCCGCTGCCCGAGTGGGAGAAAAGGGAGCAGCAACTCGCCGAGTCCAGCACGATGGACGACGCGGTTCGCAAGTACCTCAACGTGACCAGCTACTACGGGCAGCAAGTGGAGATGGACAACCAGGCAAGACTTCTCCTCCCCCAGATCCTCCGCAATGCTGCCCAGCTCGATGGGGAAGTCACAGTTTTCGGCATGAGGACATACCTGGAAGTTCATAACCGGGAGATCTTCGAACAGAATCTGGCGGCCAATCAGTTGACGGCCGACGATCGCAAGGCAATGGCGGAAATTCTTCGCCACAAGGGATGATTTTTCGGGCCGATGGCCCGACACACCCCTCAGGGGGAGCACATGTCGACTCGAAGTGAACGTCATGTGCCGGTTCTTTTACAAGATGCGATTCAGTTTCTCAATGTACGCGCAGGCAGCGTCATTGCAGACTGCACACTCGGCCTTGCGGGGCATGCGGCAGAGATCGTTCGCCGCCTCGGCCCGCAAGGACGCCTGATCGGCTTCGATCGCGATCCCGAGGCACTCGAGCTTGCGAAAGCCCGCCTCGATCAGGTCGCAAGTGAGCTCGGCAGCGAGGCGCCTCAAATTACTTTCATCGGCGAGGCATTCAGTTCTATTAGCGAGCACGTACCACTGGCCTCGCTCGACGGCATCCTGGCCGATTTTGGCGTCAGCAGTCTTCAGATTGACGAAGCGCGCAGAGGTTTCAGTTTTATGGCGGACGGGCCCCTGGATATGCGGCAGGACACGCGATCGGGGCAGACCGCCGAACAAGTGGTGAATGAGGCGAACGAGCGCGAGCTTGCCGACCTTATTTACGAATACGGAGACGAAAGGAGGTCGCGGAGAATCGCCAGAGCCATTGTTCGTGGGCGGCCAATTTCAACTACCGGGCAGTTATCCCGGATTGTTGCTTCAGCCGCCCCGGCAATGAAACAGGACAAGATTCACCCGGCAACGCGTACGTTCCAGGCGCTCCGGATTTACGTGAATCGCGAGTTGGATGAAATCAAGGCGCTGCTGGAGGCCGCACCAAAATTGCTTAAGCCCTCCGGACGACTGGTCGTCATCAGCTTTCACTCGCTGGAAGATCGCATCGCGAAAGACATTCTGCGCGAATACGCGCACAAGGGAACCATGCAGGTGCTGACCAAGAAACCGGTCACCGCCGGCGAAGAAGAAACGGATCGCAATCCACGCTCAAGAAGCGCCAAGTTGCGAGCGGCAGAAAGAAAGTAAGAAGAAGTTCAGAGTTTGGAGTTCGAAGTTTGGAAGCGCCGAATCAAGGGCAGTGTTGAGCAACAAGATTCATTCCTTTCGATTCAGCAAAGAAAACTGTGAACTACAAACAAAGAACTGCGAACTTGGAGAAGACAACATGGCTGCATGCACTGCGACATTATTCGATACGAAACCCGGCTGGACCGCTCGCGTGGCCGAGCGCAATGCCGCACTGCTGGCCCAGCAGCCCCTGCGCCGTCGCGGAGTGCGCACGCCTGAAGTGATCTTCGCGCACCACATCGACAACACGCGCCTCGTCAAGGCTTCCGACCCGGTGCGCGTGCGCCAGATGCGCATCTTCTCGGCAGCCGCTACCGTGCTGTTCTCGCTCATCATGGTGTACGGCCTGCAGCACTTCTACGCGATTGAGAACTCCTATCGCATCGAATCAGAGAAGCAGGTGCGCGATCAGCTGCGCGAAGAGAATCGCCAGCTCCGTTTGACGGAAGCGCAGCTTTCGCAGCCCGGCCGCATTGATGGCATGGCGCGCCAGCTTGGAATGAGCGAGCCGCAGCCGGGACAGGTTGTCCGCGCAACCTCGCACTTCGACACGAGCGCGCCGGTGATGGCCCAGAACAATGCGCCGCAGGCCAATCCGGTCAACTGAGCCGCGCCCAAGCAACTCAAAAAGCAGATCCTTCACTGCGCTTACCCCACTGACTTCGTCAGTGGGGCCCCAAATCACCCCAGCAACGAAGGCCTGTTGCCCGGGGGCCCCGAGCAAGCCGCGCAGCTCAGGATGACAACTCAAAGTAAGTCGACTATCCGGCACGACTGAAGTCGTGCCCTTTCAAAACGGCGGACAATGCGAATCCATCAATTGGAACTCGCGAGTTGAGAAAACAACGCAACCGATAATCTCTGAGGTACCTCCTGTTTCACATCAAGCGCTTCGACTGAATCAAGAGCACCTCGATGCTCTAATCTGAAACTCGAATCGCCGAACAACCATGCAGGCAGCTCTTCGCGCAACCCGTCCGCTTACAGTCATCCAGCGCGCCACGCCCATGAAGCTGGCGCGTTTCTGGCTTGTCTGCGGCTTCTTTCTCTTCTGGGCAGTTGCCATTGCGGCTCGCCTCTTCTGGCTGCAAGTCATCCGCCACAGCGACTACCTCGAGCGCGCCGATAAGCAGCAGCAGCGCACCTTTGAGGTCGCGCCTCGCCGCGGCATTCTCTACGACCGCAACATGCACGAGCTCGCCATGACCGTGCAGGTCGAGTCGATCTATGCCGTGCCGTCGGAGATTGACGACCAGAAAGGCGCGGCCCGCGTGCTGGCCGCCATCGTCCATACCGACCCTGAAGACAAGCTGTCCCGCGAAGACCAGATCGCCCATCGCCTCGACGTGGGCAAAAGCTTTGCCTGGGTGGCGCGCCGCGTTACGCCCGAGATTGCCATCAAGGTCCGCGCCCTCAATATGAAGGGCATTTACTTCCAGAACGAGTTTCAGCGCTTCTATCCCGACAACCAGATTGCCGCGCAGGTCCTCGGCTACGTCGGCGTCGACGATAACGGTCTTGGCGGCCTCGAAGGCAAATTCAATGGCACGCTGCACGGCGTTCCCGGGCATATGTTTACCGCCATGGACGCGCGCCGGCGAGTCCTCGGTTCTGTCGCCCACGAGCCAGAGCCTGGCCAGAATCTTCAGCTCACTATCGACGAGAATATCCAGTTCATGGCTGAGAAAGCCCTCAACCATGTCATGGAGAAGACGAACGCCGACAACGGAACCGTCGTGGTGCAGGACGTACACACCGGGCAGATTCTCGCCCTCGCAATTCGGCCCACGTTCAATCCCAACGATTTCCGCCACACCACGGCGGCACTATTAAAGGACCATGCAGTCAGCGACGTGTACGAACCGGGGTCTGTGTTCAAGCTGGTCACATACTCTGCGGCGCTTGACTCAAACGTGACCAGGCCCGATGACATGATTGACTGCCAGAGGGGCCAGATCAAGATGGCCGGCGGACGCATCATTCACGACAATCAAGGCGAACACCTGGGAGTCGTTACCGTCCATAAAGCGCTCGAGGAATCAAGCGACGTGGCCGCCGTCAAGCTCGCGCTCCAGATCGGACCCGACCGCTTCTACCACTACATGCGCGACTTCGGCTTTGGCAGCCGCAGCGGCGTGGAGGTGCCCGGTGAAACGCGCGGCCTGCTCCGCCCCACGAACAAATGGAACGGCTCCTCCATCGGCTCGCTCGCCATCGGGCAGGAAGTGGGCGTAACGCCGGTGCAACTCGTTTCGATGGTCTCCACTATCGCCAACGGCGGCACGTACCTTCCGCCGCGCGTGCTGATGCCGGATCAATTGACGCACAGCGCGAAGCCCGCGGCGCTCTCGCCCGCGGCTTTCAGGCCGGGGGGAGACATGCCCAATCCGCTGCCTACCGGCGCGCATCGCGTTATCTCCGAGATGGCCGCGGCGCAGATGCGCAAGATGATGGAGGGCGTGGTTCTTTTCGGAACCGGCAAGCCCGCGCAGCTGAATGGCTACTCTTCCGGCGGCAAAACCGGCACTGCGCAAAAGGTCGATCCGGTGACGCATCTCTATTCGAAGACGATGCACATCGCCTCGTTTGCCGGCATTGCGCCCGTCAACAATCCTGTCATCGCTGTCGCGGTCGTCATCGATAACCCACGCAACGGACCGTCCTACTACGGCACCGCGGTCTCTGCGCCGGTGTTCGCGGAGGTTGCGCAGCAGGTGCTTGAATACCTGAACGTTCCGCACGATATCGATGTGCGTCCGGCCAAGACCGACTTGAAGCAGGCCAAGGCAGAGAAGCCCGTTGAGGAAGACGACGCGGATGTTGATCAAGCAGAGGTAAATGCCCTGTTCGCGGCGGCGAATGATCTTCCGGCCGACGATCCGCTGCGCCAGCAAACCGCAGCGGCACCCGCGCAGATAGCGGCGGCACAACCAGACGATTCCGCTCCTGCCGGCGACAAATCCGGCGACCCTTCACAGCAGACAGCATTGAATCAGCTGCAGGCTTCGCCATCTTCGCCGCCGCAGGACCGCGTGTCCACTTACGTCAGCGTCAGCGACGGCAAAAAACTCAGCGTACCTTCGCTGGTTGGCTTGCCCATCCGCAACGTGATCGAGATGATTGCGGCGGAAGGCCTGCAGGTGGAGATTCGCGGCAGCGGCACGGTGCGCGAGCAGGCGCCCGCTGCCGGAACACAGGTTCCTACCGGCACGAAGATCATTGTGCGCTGCGGGCGGTAGGCCGTGTGGAAACCTTTCGATAATGGAACTACGCCAGGCCTGAAAGGGTCTGAGAGCGGCGAGACGATTCGCGACGAGGAGCATGTTTATGGCGCGCGCATCACTCTCGAGAAGAACGCAAATATCGCACCGTTCGCCATCACCTGCGGCATCTACGGATGGATGGTACACACCCGCTTCTTCGAGACAGAGGATGAAGCCGGCGCCGAATACGACAAGATGAAAGCCAGCCTCTCAGAAATCGTCGAGCGGTTCAGCGACCCGAACTATGACGACCACCGAGCCACCGAAAGGGCAATCGAGGCCTTCGTCGAGACTTATCCGTAACCCAACAGACCCGCAGGGCATTGGCCCGAAGTCACAGAACAAACTCGCTGCAGCCATCTACAATCAACCAGACATGCTTTGGCACGATCTCATCGCGGAAATCACCGCAGTCGGCACTTCCGGCAGCACTGACCAGCCCATCGCCGGTATCGAGTACGATTCGCGCCGCGTTCGCCCAGGTTCCGTTTTTGTTGCGATGAAGGGTGGCACCACCGACGGCAATCGCTATATCAACAAGGCCATCGCCGCCGGCGCCATCGGCATCATCACAGACTCATCGCCAACCTTCGATCACCTTGTTGTCTACAACCCCGACATCGCCGTCGTCGAAGTTGAGCACGGGCGCCGCGCTCTCGCTGAAGCCTCCGCCGCCTTCTTCGGCCACCCCGAGCGCCGGATGGCCGCGACCGGCATCACCGGGACAAACGGGAAGACGACGACGGCCTTTCTCACCGAAGCGCTGCTCAACGCCGCTGTTCGCAAAACAGTTCTGATTGGCACCATCGAATACCACCTTGCCGGCGAAGTGCGTCCCTCGCTGCACACTACGCCTGAGTCGCGCGATCTGTTCGAATTGATGGCCGAGGGCGCCAGTCGTGACGCCACTGAACTCGTGACTGAAGTCTCGAGCCACGGACTCGACCAGGGTCGGGCTTATGGCATTCCATTCGACGTTGCCGTCTTTACCAACCTCACACGCGATCATCTCGATTATCACCAGACCATGGAGAAGTATTTTGCCGCCAAGAAGCTTCTCTTTGACGGCACCATGTACCCGGCCCCGCGCGTTGCCGTACTGAATGCGCACGACGAACGGACTCCAGATCTGATTGAAGCCGCGCGTGCCGCCGGGGCGGAGATCCGCACCTACGGCATCGGCCTCGGCGACTTCCGCGCCGCATCGCACTCGCTCACGCCCAGCGGGGCGAGCATCCAGCTTGAAACGTCCGCCGGCTCGGCGC
Organism: uncultured Acidobacteriaceae bacterium; assembly: GCA_963770365.1. Lineage (GTDB taxonomy): Bacteria > Acidobacteriota > Terriglobia > Terriglobales > Acidobacteriaceae > Telmatobacter. The sequence continues at coordinate 91,861 of CAVYPN010000008.1, forward strand.
ACGTTACCTCGCATCTCGCGGGCGAAGTGAATATCCTCAACCTGCTGGCCGCCTTCACTGCCGCACATGCGCGCGGCATTCCGTTCGATCAACTCGTGGCTTCCGTTCCGCACCTCGCGCCCGTGCCCGGCCGCTTCCAGCCGGTGGATGGCGGCCAGCCCTTTACCGTGATCGTGGATTATGCACACACCGACGACGCGCTTCGCAACCTGATCGCCCTTGCGCGTCAACTTGTGGCGAATTCGGGGGGGCGCGTGATCACGCTCTTCGGCTGCGGCGGCGACCGCGACCGCACGAAGCGCCCCAAGATGGGTTACGCCGCGGGCGAGGGAAGCGAATTTGTCGTCGCCACCAGCGACAATCCGCGGTCTGAAGATCCGCGCGCCATCCTCAACGAGATTGAGCCCGCTCTCAAGGCCAGCGGCGTCCGTTACACCATCGAGCCCGACCGGGCGTCTGCGATTCATCTGGCCCTTGGATCTGCCCAGCGGAACGACGTCGTTCTGCTGGCCGGCAAAGGCCACGAGAAAGAGCAGATCCTCGCTGACCGCACCATTCCCTTTGACGACTCAGAAATTGCACTCGCCGCGCTGCGCGATTTGGGTTACGGTGGTGTGTCATGAAATTGACACTCGCAGAAGCGGCCATTGGGGCGGGTGCGGTTCTCGAAGCGCCGTCCAGCATTTCGAGCCCAGGCATGCGCGCTGTCACCGGCTATTCGATTGACTCGCGCACTGCGTCGCCCGGCGATCTCTTCTTTGCCGTGCGCGGAGAGCGCCTGGATGGCCACGACTTTGTAGCCGCCGCGCTTGAACGTGGCGCCGTTGCCGCCGTTGTTTCGCGCGCCAAGGTTGCCACTCTGCCGGATGCCGCACTCGCTGTTCCGCTGCTGATTGCGGAAGACCCGCTCGTCGCGCTCCATGCTCTTGCCTTGAACGTGCGCCGGCAGTGGGGCAAACGTGTGGTTGCCATCACCGGCTCCGCCGGCAAGACCACCACGAAAGAAGCGATCGCGGCCGCGCTCGGGGCGAAGTTCAACGTGTTGAAGTCCCAGGGCAATCTCAATAACGCATTCGGCCTGCCGTTGCAGTTGCTGCGGCTCCAGCCTGAGCACGAGTACGCCGTTGTCGAAATGGGCATGAACCACCTGGGGGAGATCGCCGCTCTCGCTCGCATCGCCGCGCCCGACTGGGGCGTTGTGACCAATGTGGGCACCGCGCACATCGAGAACTTTACCGAGGGGCAGGCGGGCATCGCACGCGCCAAGTACGAACTGATCGCCGCGCTGCCCGGAACCGGCGTCGCGTTTCTCAATTGCTCCGACGCATATGTCTCGCAGTTCGGCCGTGATTTTCACGGCAAGGTCGTGTACTTCGGCATCGGACCCTGCGGCGATCCGGCGATTCTCGATGTGAAGGAGGATCCCTCGGGCCTCGACGTGCACTTCCGTGCCGGCCAGCGCGACGGACGCTTCCACCTCAGTCTTCTCGGTGGGCACAACGCGCAGAACGCCGTCGCCGGCCTTGCCGTTGCGCTCGAAGCGGGTGTTTCACTCGAGGGTGCCATCGCCGCGCTCGAATCACTCACGCCGGGAAACAAGCGCGGAGAGGTGCTGGAAATTGCCGGCGCCACCATTCTCAATGACAGCTACAACTCCAATCCCGAAGCCCTGCAGTCGATGATTCACTCGCTGGCCGTGCGTCCAGCAAAGCGGCGCATCCTGGTCGCGGGCGAAATGCTCGAACTCGGCGAGCATGCTTCGATTCTGCACTCGGCCTGCGGCAAGGCGGCCGCCGATGAGGGTATCGATCTCGTCGTGGGTGTGCGTGGCAATGCGCAGCATCTCGCAGCCGCGGCCTGCCTGTGCGGGGTGGCTTCGATCTTTCTGGCCGATGCGCAGAGCGCGGGCGAGTGGCTGGTGAAGAATCTGCAGCCGGGAGACGTCGTCCTCGTCAAGGGCTCCCGCGGAGTACAGCTCGAACGCGCCATCGAAATCCTTAAAAACCACTTTGCCTCAACGGAGAACCAGTGACTGGCCGCATCCTTCCCCGCCTCGTATTCGCATCCATGTTTGTGATCTTCGGTCTGCAACTCGCGGCTGAAGTCCCCGCTTCGTGGACAACACCGGTTCCGCCGTTCCGGATCGCCGGAAATCTGTATTACGTCGGCAGCCAGGACCTTGCCGCATACCTGATCGTCACGCCGCGAGGCAACATTCTCATCAACAGCAATCTCGAGTCGTCGCCGCCGCAGATCAAGAAGAGCATTGAATCGCTCGGCTTCAAATACAGCGACACGAAAATTCTGCTTATCAGCCACGGGCACTATGACCATTGCGCCGGTAGCGCCGAGATCAAGCGCGAGACCGGGGCGAAGTACGAAGTGATGGCGCAGGATGTGCCAGTGGTCGAATCCGGCGGTCAAAACGATTTCCATTACGCGTTCGGACAAGACCTTTTGGTTTCCGCCGACGAAGGTTGACCGGGTGCTTCACGATGGCGATACAGTTTCGCTGGGGGGCACTACGCTGACCGCACACCTTACGGCCGGTCACACCAAGGGCACCATAACCTGGACTCTGGACGAGAAGGAGAATGGCCGGACACTCCACGTCGTCATCGTCGGCAGCCCCAACGTGAATCCGGGCTACAAGCTGGTGAACAACAAGATCTACCCCCAGATCGCGGACGACTATCAGCACGAATTCGAAGTGTTGAAGGGAATGCCCTGCGACGTCTTCCTTGGCGCCCACGGCGCCTATTTCGATTTGCTGGCGAAATATGACCGCTTCAAGAACGGCGAGAAGAACGCGTTCATCGATCCGGCTGGCTACAAGGCCTATATCGCCGATCGCCAGCAGGCGTTCCAAGCGGAGCTGAATAAGCAAACTTCCGCTGGGGGCAAATAGACCTAGACGGCGTCTTATTCGAGAATCGAACCCACTTGCCAGTCACTCCCCAGATTCAGGGAACCTCAACCTACGTCCGTCCTCCCTCAACCCCTAGTAGAATCAACCTGAATTCATTCGATCCGGTATTGGAGTTCCCTTGCTTTACTGGCTGCTCTACCAAAGGCTGTACCCGTACTTCCACCCTTTCCGGATCTTTCGCTATCTCACGTTTCGTACCGTCTTTGCTTCGCTTACGGCGTTGTTGATTGCGATGTTCATTGGGCCGTACGTCATCCAGAAGCTGCGCGAATTCCAGATCGGCCAGTTCATTCGCGAAGACGGGCCCCAATCGCATCAGAAGAAATCGGGCACGCCGACCATGGGCGGCGTCCTCATCGTCATCGCTATCCTGCTGCCCACCGTGCTGTGGTCCGACCCCAGCAATCTGTTCGTCTGGATCGCGGTCTGTTCCACACTTGCTTACGGTGCGATCGGGTTCGCCGACGACTACACCAAGGTCGTGAACCGGCGCAATCTCGGCCTCACCGCGCGCGCCAAGCTCTTCTGGCAGGCGCTTGTCGGGGCCGGCGTCGCTGTCGCACTCATTGCGCTCACCCAGTTCAAGTTGTTTTCTACGCAGCTCAGTGTTCCATTCGTCAAGGTCTGGCGCCCGGATCTGTTGTGGCACCACTGGCCTAGCACGCTGCCGCATATGGGCCTGCTGGCGTTTGTGCCCTTCGTCTGCTTCATTGTCTTCGTGCTGATGGGCACCTCCAACGCCGTCAACCTCACGGACGGCCTCGACGGACTGGCGATCGGCTGCACCATCATCGCTGCCGGGGCGCTCACGGTGCTCACCTATGTCAGCGGCCACGTGGTGTTCGCCGACTATCTCGAACTGCAGCGCATGCCGCTGGTCGGCGAGCTGACTGTCTTCGGCGGTTCGATGGTCGGAGCATCGATCGGATTCCTCTGGTATAACGCCCACCCCGCCGAAGTCTTCATGGGCGACGTGGGCTCGCTGGCGCTGGGGGGCGCCATCGGCACGGTCGCCGTCCTCATCCGCCAGGAATTCCTGCTGCCCTTTATCGGCGGCATCTTCGTGCTTGAGGCGCTCTCTGTGGTTCTGCAGGTGGGCAGCTACAAGCTCCGCAAAAAACGCATCTTCAAGATGGCGCCGCTGCACCACCACTTCGAGCAGCTGGGCTGGAGCGAGTCCAAGGTCATCGTGCGCTTCTGGATCATGGCGCTGGTCTTCGCCCTGTTTGCGCTTACGACGCTGAAACTGCGCTAGTCCAGCGCGACGGCCGCTGGCATTCACAGCCAAGCCAACCCGCGGCGCGATAAAGTATCCTTGGACTGATCAATCATGATGGAGCTCAAAGGCAAAAAGGTTCTCGTCGTCGGACTGGGCAAATCCGGCCTGGCCGCAGCCATCTTTCTGCGCCGCCGCGGAGCCCAGGTCACCGTCTCAGACATTCGCAGCGCTGAAGCCCTCGCCAAAGACATTCCCGCCCTGCTCGAAGAGGGCATCAACGTCGAGGCCGGCGGGCACGGCCTGCTTACCTTCCGCCGCCAGGATCTCATCGTCGTCAGCCCCGGCGTGCCGCTGGACACACCCGAACTGGTGCAGGCCCGCAACTTCGGTCGTCCAGTTATCGGCGAACTCGAACTGGCCGCGCGCTTTCTGAAGGGCAAGATCCTTGCCGTCACCGGCTCCAATGGCAAGACGACTACGACCTCGCTGCTTGGCGAAATCCTCGAAAAGGCCGGCATGCCTACGCTGGTCGGCGGCAATATTGGCGTTCCCGTCGTCGCGCTGATCGACGAGTCGACAGACGATACCTGGTCGGTCCTTGAAGTCTCCAGTTTCCAGCTCGAATCGACCGAGCAGTTCCACCCTGCCATCGCCGTCATCCTCAACATCACACCCGATCACCTCGACCGCCACGGCAGCTTCGAAAACTACGCTCTCGCCAAGGAGCGCATCTTTGCCGAGCAGGATGAGCACGACTTCTGCATTCTCAACGCCGACAACGTCCGAGCAGCCTCTTCTGCCAAGCGCTCCAAAGCGAAGGTCTACTGGTTTTCGCTGGAGCACGCGGTCGACCAGGGTGCATGGGTCGATGGTGGAGCGATCCTGTTCCGTTCTGCTCCCGATGCCGCTCCCGAAACCGTCATGCCGCTCGGCAGCATCCCGCTCAAGGGCGAACACAATGTTGAAAATGTGCTGGCCGCTGTCTGCGCCGCGCGCCTTGCGGGAGCTTCCGCCGAAACCGTCCGCACCGCCGTCGAGCATTTCAGGGCCGTCGAGCACCGCCTCGAATACGTTGCGACGCTGAATGGCGTTGAAATCTACAACGATTCCAAAGCGACCAATGTCGATGCGACTGCCAAGGCCATCGCTGCTTTCCCCGGCAACATTCACCTGATTCTCGGTGGCAAAGACAAAAACTCGGACTATAGCGAGCTCTCTGAACTGCTGCGCTCACGCGTGAAAGCCGTCTACACCATCGGCTCTGCCGCCGCCAAAATCGAGTCGCAACTTCGTGGCGTCGTCACCATTCACTCCTGCGAAACGCTCGACAAGGCCGTCAGCGCCATCGCCACCGCCGCTCATCCCGGCGACACCGTGCTGCTGGCCCCCGCATGCTCCAGTTTCGACCAGTTCGAAAGCTACGAACACCGCGGGCGCGTCTTCAAGGAGCTGGTCAATGAGTGGCGCGGATGGAAAGTCTGGCAGAACGCGTAGCATCGTGTTCTTTCCATTTTTGATCGAACAGCCGCTCGCCGCAGGTCTCCCGTGACGCCGATGTAGATTGTCCGGCTACGGCTGGCAACGATATAGGTTGAGTATCACGCCTTGCGCATGTCCGTGATGTGCCAAAGAACGCCCGTCGGATCGCTCAAGTAGAGCACTCGAATGCCCCAGGGCTGCATCTGCGGAGGCTTGCACATAATTCCCGGGTACTTCTTCACCAGCTCAAGCCTTTCGATGTGCTCCCACCATGCGTCGGCATCCTCAACGGCCAGGCTCATCATGAAATTGCCCGCATGCTCGGCAACATAAAACGTCTGCAGCAGAAATCGGAACTCGCCAATCTGCAGTTCGGCGATCTGTTCGTTGCTCCAGTTGATCGTAAAACCCAGATCCGTATAAAACTTCTTGGAAAGTTCAGCGTCTCTGGCAGGCACAAACGTCTTAAGATCGGTAACCGGACTAGGCAGCATGGACCCTCAATTCACGCCGAGCGTTGAAAAACAGCGCCAGAATAGCACGCAGCGGCGTGGGCAATCCGGTCCATGAGTGACTCGCACTCATGCCATCTTCTCCCTTGACAGTCGACAGTCGAATATCTACCATTAGCTTTCAAACGATGGTCGGATGTCTTCTATGACAAAACAGGAAGTAAAGCAACGCGCGAATTTGCTTCAGGGCACGCTCGACATGCTCATTCTGCGGACGCTTCTCTACGGGCCCGCACATGGACACCAGATCGGTAAGCATATTCAGCGCACCACCGACGATTTTCTGCAGATGCAGCACGGCTCGCTCTATCCTGCGTTGCATCGCCTTGAGGAGCGCGGCTGGGTTGTTTCCAAGTGGGAGACCGCTCCCGATCGCAACCGGGAATTCAAGTACTACCGGCTTACGGAAAAGGGCAGAAAGCAGCTTCTCGCTGAAGAATCGCAATGGAAGCAGATGACCGAGGCTGTGGCCCGCGTGATGTGGCCCGTCGCCAAGGAGAGCTGAGATGCGATGGTGGCAAATCAGAAAGCGCGACGCGGACCTGGAGCGGGAACTCCAGTCTGACCTTGAGCTGGAAGAAGAGGAGCTGCGCGACCGCGGACACTCAGCCGAACAAGCGCACTACGCGGCACGCCGCGCATTTGGAAACACGACGCTGATCCGCGAACACGTGCATGAGGCGTGGGGCTGGGCTGGCCTCGAACGATTCCTCCGGGACTTTCGATACGCACTTCGGCAACTCGCCAAGTCGCCCGGATTCACCGTTGTTGCCGCGCTCACGCTCGCCCTGGGAATCGGCGCAACGACCGCTATTTTCACGCTGGTCTATGACGTGATGCTGCGTCCGCTGCCGTTTGCGCAGCCCGACCGGCTGGTGGACCTGGAAGAGATCTCCGCAGAATGGAGCAATATCTATCCGACATTGCCGGTGAGCGCGAATCACTTCACCTTCTGGCAGAAACACAACCGCAGCTTCGACTCCATGGCGGTGATGCAGCAGGGGACTGCTCCACTTGGAGCCGAAGGACGCCCGATGCAGGTGGGTGTTCTTTCTGCGACACCGGGGATTTTCCCGGTGCTGCAAGTGCAGCCGCAATTCGGCCGGCCCTTTACTGACAACGAAGCGCGGCCTGGCAACGAGCACGTCGCGGTTCTGATGCACGACCTGTGGCGCACTCAGTTTGGCGGTGATCCAGGAATTGTTGGGAAGACCATACGGCTGAGTGGATTTTCCTACACGGTCATTGGCGTGATGCCGCAGTCGTTCCACATGCCTGAGGTGCAGACGATAGCGACCATCGGAGAAACTACGCGGTCGCTGCCCATCGGAGTCCTGGAACCGCTGGCGTTCTCGCAAGAGCGCCTTGCCGAAGAGATGGGCGATTTGAATTATTTCGGATTGGCGCGGCTGAAGCCGGGAGTTTCCGTTGACGCGGCTACAGCCGATCTGGACGCTCTGCAGCACACGATCAGCGTCAATCTGCCGCCAGACGAGAAGGCTACTCTCTCGGTGGCGATCACGCCCTTCCAGCAGGAACTGGTAGGCAAGAATCGGATGCCGATGCTGGTTCTGCTTGTAGCCGTTGCCGGGTTGCTGGTGGTGGGTTGCGTAAATGTCACCAACCTGCTGCTGGCGCGCGCCGTGGGGCGGAGGCAGCAGATGGCTGTGGCGGCGGCACTGGGGGCCAAACGAGCGGAGTTGGTGAGGATGGCGCTCCGCGAAACTGCAGTGCTTGCTATTGCCGGCGGTGGACTGGGAGTTCTGCTGGCATCGGCTATTGTCCCCGCGATGCAGCGATATCTTCCCCCGGCGCTTGATTTTCGCGGGCCATTGCATCTGGATTGGGCGGGAGCGGGATGCGCACTCCTGCTGGCGGTGATCGCAACTTTGCTGGCCGGAGCGGCTCCGGCTTTCATGGTGTCGAGCACTGCCCCGAACGAAGTGCTTCACGCCGAGTCGCGTCTGGCCAGCGAATCGCGAAGGAGCCGGCGGGCCCGGCGCATTCTCGTGGGAGTTGAAGTGGCGATCAGTGTCGGGCTTGTTCTCACGACTGGGTTGCTGGTGACGAGCCTGAGAAAGCTGATGAGCGTCGATCGCGGATTCACCGCAGAACGAACAATCACTGCCATGGTGAACTTGCCGCAGCAGTCCTATGGCGATAAACAGAGTCGCGCCGCATTCTACCGGGAAATGCTGGATCGATTGCATCGATTGCCCGGAGTCGAGCATGCTGCGATCATCAGCGAACTCCCGTTGACGACGGGAGGCTGGAACGACATGGCGCGAGTGGCCGGCGACACGCGCCCGGTTACGCAACTGCCGCTGGAGACCTTCCGCTGGGTAAGTCCAGACTACTTCGCAACGATTCACCTGCAGCTGATATCGGGGGAATTCTTCCGCGAGAGCGATTGGGGCAAGAACCTGGCACTCGTCTCGGAAAAGACTGCGAAGACGCTGTGGCCGGGAAAGGATCCCATTGGACAGCGATTCACCCGAGGGGATCCCGCGACCGAGAAGCCGTTCACGGTGATCGGCATCTTGGCGAATGCGCGAACCATCTCACTTTCCAAGCCGGATCCAATGATGATTTACGTCCCGTACTGGTATCGCACTGAGCCGGCAGCGGGACTGGTGGTGCGAACGCGCCAGGTTCCCACGGAGATGGCGGACGCCATACGGCAAACCATCTGGAGTGTCGACCGCAACGTGCCCGTACCGGCTTTGCGCGCGCTGGGAAGTGTGGTCGCGGATTCAGTGGCGAACCAACGCTTTGAAATGGACCTCCTGCTTGTGTTCGCCGTCAGTGCGCTGTTTCTGGCGGGACTCGGCATCTATGGAGTAATCACGTATTCCGTGGTGCAGCGTCATCGCGAAATCGGATTGCGCATCGCGATTGGAGCACAGCGCGCCGATGTGTACCGGCTGGTGCTCCGCGATGGGTTGCTTCCGGTTGCAGCGGGCACAGCGGCGGGCGTCGCGGTGGCCTTCGCATTTGCGCGCCTGGTGCGCAGTCTTCTCTTCCAGGTAAGCCCGTACGATCCGGCGGTCACTGCAGGTGCAGTGGGCGTGCTACTTGCCGTGGGGCTAACTGCGTGCCTGCTGCCAGCCCGGCGCGCGGCCGGCGTGGAACCCATGCAGGCGTTGCGAATGGAATAATCCGTGCTTTGAAGCCTGCCACCCTCGAATGGGCGAAGCCTCGACGATCACCTGTCACGCATGATGGCCATCGGGTGCACACTCAGCGAGCGGAGCGCGGCAACAGTGCCCGAAATCAGGACTGCAACGGCGGGCAAAAGCAGAGCGAGCAGCCAGGCACGGAGTGATGGCTGTCCGATAAGGCCCGTGTCGCTCAGCAATGCTCGCTGGAGCGCCATGGAACATAGCGCACCCGCTACACAACCAGCAAAGACAAGTCGCCCAGATTCAATAAGACTCTTGAGTAAAATGCGCCATCCCTGAGCTCCAAACGCAAGGTGGAGGGCCAGAATCTTGCGACGCTCGCGATGGACGTCGCTCTGAATGCTGAAAACCCCAATCATACTGACCACCAGTGCGGCGAGCGCTGATGCCAGTGCAATCAATGTTGCAATCCGCAACGGCGCAAACGCTGACCGGGTCAACTGCGTATCGAGAGTTTCGATATCAGGCGGTGCCGCATCGCGCCCAGGTACTACCTCGATTTTGCTCCGCAGTTCCGCCATCTTCTGGTCATCTGCTTTTGCGGTCCTGAGGATAAGCGTCATGCGAAGCGGGTACTCCTGCCAGGCGGGAATGAAAACCGTTGGTTCCGCATGCTGCTGAAAAACTCCCAGATCTTGAGATCGGACCACCCCGATGATTTCGGTTTGGCCGCCGGTGTGGTCGATGATTCCCGCGCCGAGCGGTTTGCCGCTGAAGAAGAGAACCGCTGCTTCCTGATTGATCACTCCTACACGCCGGCATAGATTCGAAAACTGCGCTGGATCTGAGAACCAATGGCCGGCAGCCAACGGAAGGCCAAGTGCCTGCATATAACCGGCCGAGACGAAGTTGACGTTCAATTCAATGTCGCCCGATGACAACGCGGCAGGAGCACGGAACCGGGCGCCCTTCAACGAGACATGCTGATATGGGCCAAGCGGGTCGACGTAAAGCGTCGGACGACGACTGAGAACATCTGCAGAAGTTTTGTGGACTACGCCGATGATCTGCACCGGTGATCCAGTGGGTTCGAAGATCTTCTCGCCGGCTGTGGCGCGTCCTGACAGAGCGTCCGCCGCTGCATCATCGACAACAGCAGCTCTGCACGAAAGATCCCGCGCGGCGAATAGCCGCCCCGCAGTTGGCTGCAGCTCGGGCCGGCCCTGATCGTCTCGGGGGAATTCGGAGATATCCAGAACAACCTCGTGCAGAGGTAATGACGCCGCCTGAATCCGGAAAGATTGCCAAATTGGTCGGCCTCCCGGGAGTTGAGTTGTCCACGCAACCGGTGCAACATCGGGGACAGACTTCGCACTTTGTTCAACAGCTTTGAAGTAGTCAGCGGGGACACCCATGGGAGGGGGAAGTGCCTGAACAGTCACAAGAATTGGATTTCCGAGCTTCTGTCCGATCCCGGTTTTGAGCGCCTTGTGAAAACCTTCCAGGAGAAGAGCTGCAAATATAACGAGCGCACAGCAGAGCGCAATCTGCAGAACGACCAGGGCGGCCCTTAGCCTCACGACCTTTGTCGAGGAAAAGCCTTGCTCCCGCTGAAGAACCGTCCACGGGCGATCCGTGACCGTTGCAAAGATTGGCATCATTCCTGAAAGCACCGTAATGCTCATGCAAATCATGGAGGACGCTATGATCGATGCCAAGGGGGGCACGAAAATAACGCGCTCAGCATCTTCTTGAAACAGGAGATTTGGAATAACGTGCTTCGCCCCAAAAGCCAGCAGCAGACCGAGAATTCCGCCTGCAAATGCGAGCACAACGCTGTCAGAGAGCAAATCACCGCTCAATTCCTTTCGCGTCGCTCCGAGTGCTACACGCAGTGAGGTCTCGCCTGAGCGCTCGAACGCTCTTCCAAGCAGGAGCGAAGCGACATTGATGCAGGCGATCAGGAATACAGAGCCGGCGATAAATTTGAGTAGCGCGATGATCGACGCCAATCCCCTGGCAGTTCTCGGCGCGATACCGCTGTAAGGAATGACCTCCACGTCCGAATTTCTCAACTTCGCGCGAATTTCGCGTTGTGCAGCGCTGGTTGAAACGCCAGGGCGAAGACATGCGAGAACCCACAAATCGCGGCGGTCAGGATTTTCGTCTTGCCGGTCGCTATCTTCAAATGGCATCCAGAGGTCAATCGGGCGATCGCCATAGAGACCCTCAAGAGCTTTCGGGGCAACACCGGTTATCGGAAGTTCTTTATCCTTGATGCGAATATGACCAGCAATCTGGCCGTTTCCGTCGCCAAATGTTGTTCCATACAGATGGTCGCTCAGAACAACGCCGCCCTTTAATTTCAAGTTCAACGCGTCTGCCAGGTCAGGCATCACGCTCGCAACGGTTATGGTTTCTGTCTGACCATCGATGGTGACCTCAAGCGGTGCGATGCGGACGGCGTCAATCCAGGAGAATTCTGCGATGCGGCTGCGAGTCTTCTGATACTCACTGTCGGAAAGCGGGCCCGGATCGGACAACCGGTCATGCGCAAGGATGGAAACGAGTTGTTCGGAATTTCCAACCAGAGACCCTGGATGAGCCAACCCCGCGATGAAACCGCCGACGGAAGCATTGCTCCCAACCCCGATCGCGATCGTCGCCAGAAGGGCAATAGATACTCCTGGCGTGTTGGCAAACGCCCTGATTGAGTTGCGAATTCTGAACAGGGCTCTGGCAAACATCGTCAGCTCGAATAGCAGCGATCCCATCCCTGAATTGCACGTTTCAACCCAATGTTTCAGCAACAATCGAAAGGGGTTAACACGGCTATTCAGATCGGTTGTGTGCGAATTTGTTCGAAATTGCCCTCAGATGTCCGAATCTGGCCGGTGATAGCCCTCTCTCTTGCCCGATGGGGGACGGCCCTAAGTATCCGGAATAAAGGAGTAAAGGAAAGTTCTAATCTAACCGCAACTTATTCCCAGATCAGTTGTTCAAATGTACAGTAGCCGGTACAAGCGAAATGCTGACCGGCATGTGCTGAAAGCCAAGATCCTGGGCCGGAACGCCTGGCCAGGCAGCACTAGGAGGACGTAATGAAAAGTTTCAAGTTGATCCTGTTCGCGATGATCCTGGTGCTGCCATTCGCAGCGGTCTCTGCTAAGGCCCAGGTCGCAGTGGGGATAGGGGTCGGACCGGAAGTGGTTCCGGCGCCGGTGGATTATGGTCCTCCCGTGTGCGATTGGGGCTATTACTCCTATTATCCCTACGCTTGCGCGCCCTACGGCTACTACGGACCTGCTTGGTTTAACGGTGGCTTCTTCATCGGCGCGGGTCCCTGGTATGGCTGGGGCTATCGGCATGGATTTGGTGGATACGGCTATCGCGGCGGATACCGCGGCGGGTACGGCTATCGCGGCGGATACCGCGGCGGGTACGCAGGTGGATATCGTGGCGGATACGCTGGTGGATATCGCGGTGGATTCGCTGGTGGCCAGAGAGGTGCAGTCACTCCCCGGGGATTTAGCGGCGGCGGTGGATATCGTGGCGGATACGCAGGTGGCGGACACGCAGCCGGCGGTGGTGGATTCCGCGGCGGCATGGGCGGCGGTGGCGGGTTCCACGGTGGTGGCGGTGGTGGTGGATTCCACGGTGGTGGCGGCGGCGGCTCCCATGGTGGAGGCGGCGGACACCGGTAAGGTTTAGAAATACATACAGTTCAAAGCCCGGTTGCTTCGGCAGCCGGGCTTTTATATTGCGGGTCAGCCTCGATCTATAGCTTACCCCTGAGAAATACGCGAATCTTCATGGCAATTTGCAGATGATTTCGCGCTCTTCATGCCAGCCTCCCCTCAGCGAGGCCGCAGCGTCTGGTACTTCGAAATGGTGAAGCCGAGCGCGGCTCCAAGCCAGACATCCGATGGGAAGTGCGCCTCCTCGGTGATGCGCGAGCCACTGATGGCGGTAGCCAGCGTATAACACAGGATCGGAATCCACGGCTTACCCCGGTGCCGATAGCGCTCGGCAACCACCGTCGCCACTGACCACACCGCTGTTGCGTGCCCAGACGGGAAACTGCTGCCCTTGAGCGGCGACTTGCCTCCATTGAAAAATGTTCCGGTGAAACTGCCGTTCTGTGCAACGTCGGCGGGGCGCTGCCGGCGCGTCACGGCTTTGATTGCCAGGTTGACGACCACAGTGTCGCCGTAGGCTTCTGCGGCCAGAATTGCAGTGTTGACCTCGCGATTGTCGTGGCGGATATACCCTGCCGTTATCAGCCCCGTAGGCAGAGTAATCACTTCTGCCGTGGTGATCATCGGATCGAAGACGTCGTTGAAGTCGTCCCAGTTCCTCTGGTGCGTTTGGAAATAAGGCATGGCATGCGGATCGGCGTAGATCAGTCCCGCCGTTCCACTCACGACGATGAGTGTTGGCACCCAGTGGCGCCCATGCGCAAGCTGCTTGGGAAACGTCCACCAGATGTCCTTCTGATCGTGAAGAAAGTCGCCGGGCAGGCTTCGCCAGGTAGCCTCTCTTTGCGGAACACCGGTGGTGGTGTCGACCGCAGGCTTCATTGTCTGGCCGTGATCATCGGGTAGGTTGGCGTAGTCCCGGGCAAGGCCCTCGGCCGCGGGTTTCGCGGTCAGGCCGGGATCGTCGGGCAGGTTGGCATATTCCTGGGCACGGCCCTGGTTCAACGCACAGGTCAGCACCAGAGAAGCAGAGACAAGCAAAGTACAGCTCTTAATCCTATTCATCAGAATGGTTGGATGCAGAATTTGAAGGAAGCCGTTTGCTTTTAGCTCGAAGCCTGCTTAAACCACTGCGCCGTGCCAGGCCGGAACAGCAGCCACGCGATGAAAATGCAGAGCGCCGCATGGATCAGGAGTTCCCTGAGCGGGTGGAAAAGGCTGATAACCACGTGAAAGACCACCCACGCCAGCGCCAGCCAGCGCGCCCAGTTCTTCCGCATCAAGAGGCCCACGCCGGCAACCACGGCCGTCAATTCCGTCAGTTCAATCGCGATCGCATCCTGATGGCCCGCCGTCAGCTCATTGAAGTGATAGACGAACCCCATCACCCCCACTAACAAGTAGACGGCCACCACAATTATCACGGGAATCGGTGGTTTGCTCATGGAAATCAGTATGCACGATCAAACAACCTGGATGGAGCGGAGGCGAAATCAAGGAATCGTGTGATCCGGCCAGACCCAGCAGACAAGATCAAGGGTTGAACGGATACTCCTGCACCCAGTGGAATCCTCGACTTGAAAGCAAGAGCTTCGTCTCATCCTCGCGCTTCAATTGCATCTGGACCTTGTGTCCGTTCAACGTGCCATCGAGGTTCAGCCGATCCGGAGCAGGCCTGGAAATGGTCAGAAACACTTTCCAATTCTTGTCTTTTCGATCCGTCAGCGCGATTGACATCTTCTGAGAGTCGACTGCCGCCGTGAAGTTGTCGAATTCATCATTCAGGCGTTGCGCCCTCATCGAGCCAGGATAGTCAAAGATCATGCGCCGCCAGCGGCCGTCGTCGGTGAGCAAGGCAGGACGAACCTGTCCATCGCTGGTCATCTGCGTTACTTCCCAGATGCCATAGAGCGCCGGCTTCTGGCGGCCCGGGCCATACTCGTACCAGGCACTCCGTGACTGGTATGCGTTGTTGCCGAGAATCCAGATCCACAGCACCAATTGCACCACGATCGCAATCCGATTGGCCCGTGGCGATTGGAAGAGCGGCTCATCCCGCTTGAGGCTTACTGGCCGATCACGCAAATGGAAATCGGCGATCCGGCCCATCTGCGGGGCCAGCAGGAATAACGACATGGAAAGCAGGTGAAACGAAAATTGCTTCACCGGCACGTCGTACGTCATATTCAGCATGAAGACCTGGAACATATCGACCGTACACACCAGCGCACCCAGCGTAACGGTGCGCGGAAACATCAGCAGGATGGCACCTAGCAACTCCGCGAGCCCGGCAAATATCTCGTAGGCGGGCGACGCTCCAATCGAGCTCCACAACACACCCATCGGCGAGAAATTTCCGTACGGCTCCATCAGCGTCGACAGGTTCGGGAATGGCATCTGCAGCGGAATGAATTTATCGAATGCATACAGCAGAACGGTCGCAGCCAGGCAGAAGCGAATGTAGAGCCGAAACCACTTGTGCAGCACATCGTAGTTTGCGCGCCTGCGATCGAACAGCGACCAGAGCCGCGGTAGCGATCAACGCCACGATCAAAACGCAGAAGACTTCTGTCCAGTCAAATGTCTTGTCGCCGCTGCCGCTGTCGGCATATACCAGCGGCAGCCTGGCACCGAACAAATGTGCCGCAACCCAGAAGATGGCCTGTCGAAAAGGCCACAATGTTCCGGGATCAGGCACGTCGATCCTGGGAATCGGTATGACGGCCTGAAACATGCCGCAAAGACTATAGAGACCGAAGTAAGCAAAACAGAAACGGAACGCGAGCCGTTTGCCCGCGCTCCAATCTTCTGCCGCACCCTCAAGTGTTTTCTGGTCGATTGCGGTGGCAACGCCCATCCGTCACGCTCAAAGCAGGCGAATATCGCGGTGGCCCAAGTCTCTGCTCGCCCACCGATTCATTATCGCGGATCAGTCAAGGGTGCCCGCTCCAAAGCAGTCTATTAATCCGGCGCAGTTCCGCCGCACTTTCTCGGCAACTGATACTTCGGTGTCTCGCGGATCACCACCAGGTCAAAGCATTCCGAATTGGTCGAATCCGGTATCGCAGGGATACCCCCTCCCCCACCCACCCCCACCCCGGGCATAGGCATCGGTGGCGGTGGTGGCGCAAAGTGAGGCGCGAGTTTCTTCTGCAGCATGGCCGGTGCGATCTTGTAGCTGGCGAATACCGCCCCCGCCAGCGCCTTTTCCTGCGCCGCCACATTTGGCGGAGCTTGTGCGATCTTGAACATCACCTTGTACGCTCCGCCGGAATCCACCGGCAGAGAACACATCAGCAGGCCGAACATGACCGGGCCGGTCATGCTGTTAAACGTGCCGGTAAGGCGACCGCACTGCACATTTTGCACCGGCACTTGTAACGGCGTATTCGACGCGATCTTGACCTGGGGGTCCGGCTTATTATTCAGCGATGCGCCCCACTGCTCCAGCATCGTGAACTTCTGATCGAGGCTTGCCGAATTCGGCATCGAAAGATCGATCCCATTGCTCGGTTGCTGGCCGAGTTGAAATGCCGCGTTCTTGACGACGAAGGTCAGGCCAAGGTTGATCGTCTCGCCGTTGGGGCCCGTCATCATGATGTCCGTTTCGGCACCCTTCGTCACGTTCCATCCCGGAGGAACTCCGGCCTGTGCGCTCTGATCCGGCGCCGTATAGGGTTTCAATGAGGGCGCTGCTTGTGCTGGCGCTTGTCCCCTCGCCCCGGTCAGGAGCGTCGCGCCAATCATGACGGCCAGGCCCGTTGAAATCAAATTCACACGTGACAGATTTCCTTTTTTGCGCATAACCATCATCACTCCTTGTTGGCTCGGTAGAACTTGAAGAAGGCAGGCCCTCCCCGGGGGATCGATTCTGCGGATCAGTGCGCAAAGCCTACCACGGCAAATGGGTAAAGTCTCAGCAGAAATGAGAGGTCATTTTGTGTCATTTCATGCCAGCGTGCCGGAACACCATTAAAATGGTGACGAAGGGAAATTTCTTGCCAGCCTACGAGTATCTTTGCGAAGAATGCGCCTGCCATTTTGAGCAGCGGCAGAAGATGTCAGACGCTGCGATCGACCAATGCCCTCAGTGCGGAGGCCACGTGAAACGGCTGATCAGTGGCGGAGCCGGCGCCATCACCAAGGGTGCGAGCCAGCCGTCGGCGCCTTCCTGCGCGTCCGGTGCCTGCTGCGGCCAGGGTGCCTGCGCAGACAACAGGTTCTGCAACAATTAGTAGTTCCGCTTGCGACGCGCCGACCAAAACCTTTTCGGCGGGCCCGCATGCGTGGCCATTTATGCAAAGACCAGACCAAGTGCTGTATCGATTTGCTGCTTCATCGGGATCGGGTCGGCGCTCATCTCCTGCGCCAGCGAGTCCGCAGCCGACGCTTCAGGTCCATTCCCGACCAGGATTTTCAGCGCGTTGATGGCAGAGTCAATCTGCTCCATGCGATTCCGCAACCGATTGGCCTCCTCGAACAAACTGTCCAATTCGCCCGTAGCCGCTTCCATCGCTGCACGATAAGTGCCTACATAAGCTTGATGGTTCATTTCGACCTCCATGACAGGAGGCTAACCCCGCATCGGCCGCAATCCCATTGCACAAACCGTGCGGCAGTAAACACTTTTGTGCTACAACCCGATTCGCTTCGGAGTCTCCTGGCAGCTCAATCTGAGCGAGGGGTCCGCAATACGTAAGCAAGCTTGGGAGAGCTATACCACTGCACGCGGCTATCTTCCAGGTCATTCTCGAGCAGTTGGATTTGGCTTTCCTCATCGCAGTGCGGTGTGAAATGGAGCCAGAATTGATCTCCGTCTTCGGGCCTGCAAGCTTTACTCCCCTTCGTCACCGAGTTTTGAGCAAGCCGGACTGCAAGGTAGATCATCCCATTACCTGTCTTTCTCTCCAATGTTCCTGGAACGAGCGGCAGGCGATCCTGTGGGTGCGAACAGAACCGCCTGTCCCCTCGCTGCGTGCGGGTCCTCGCCGGCGCCTCCCTCGACGCCAGTGAGAGGACCACCCCAGTGCACGCTATTGTCCACGTCTGGCACTATCCGCGTCCCTCGCCAGATCGTGCAACAATGCGACAATACTTGCCGTTAATCCATTTCTTATAAACGAGCTTCTGTTTGTCTCCGACTTCATGCTGGTCCACATTGGGTCCGTATATTTACCTCCGCATGGACACAGCTTGCGCTTGAATTGCAAAGCACATGTCAGAGCGGTGTCATCCATTCGTCATTTCAAAAAAGCTGAGTCTCACGGGTCGCTGCGTCCTGTTTTCGGGCCCATTCCTTTTCTGTATTGCTGAAAACCTTCACTACCTTGCTTTCTACGTCAGCATGCGCTTCAACGCCCCTCGGTAGTGCGCCATTCCAAACCCCTTTACAGAAATGACGTTGAAGTGACAGAGCCATGACAACCTCCCAGGATTCCCGGCGTACGCTCTTGTTGAATACCCCGCAGCTGAGCAGCAAGCCGGGTTTGCCGCGCCTGATCGGCGTGCCATTTACACGCGCCATCGCCCGATTGGCCAAAGGAGAATTCCGCGTGCCAGACAGCTCCGAGAGACTTCGCGTACTGGTTGTGGATGACGACTGCGTCATCGCCAACACCTTGACGCAGATCCTGCGCCTGAGCGGCTACGAAGCCGAAACGGTCAACAGCGGAGAAGAGGCGGTTGCTGTAGCCGCAAAGCGCAGACCCGACGTTCTTATTAGCGATGTCGTCATGGGCGGCATCACGGGCATCGAATCCGCGATTCGCATCCTCGAAATGGTTCCCGAATGCCTCGTAATCCTCATCTCAGGGCAGGCGAACCAGTTGGATAGCGCTCGACGCATGGGGCATGAATTCGAAATCCTCTCCAAGCCGGTTCATCCAAAAGTGCTTCT
Organism: uncultured Acidobacteriaceae bacterium; assembly: GCA_963770365.1. Classification (GTDB taxonomy): domain Bacteria; phylum Acidobacteriota; class Terriglobia; order Terriglobales; family Acidobacteriaceae; genus Telmatobacter. The sequence goes on from CAVYPN010000008.1 coordinate 110,716, forward strand.
GGAGCAAATCGCAGCCTTCGCAATAAAGCGCACATCCGCGGAAATGCATCGTGGTGTGCAGGCCGATGCTTGCTGTTAACCTTCGGAGTTCTGGCCTATTGGCGCACAACTCGCCCTCTTCGCGCCGCACCATACGATAGAAGAGATGGGCATTGACGCACCGGCTACAGAAAACAAAACCCTGCGATCGCTTCGCGTCCTCATCGCTGGTGGGGGCACGGGGGGACATATCATCCCGGCGCTCGCGGTGGCGCATGAGCTCGTCACGCGACATGGGGCCGAGGTCCTGTTTGTGGGGACACCGCGCGGGATGGAGTCGCGCCTGGTTCCTGCAGCCGGCTTTCAGCTGCGGCTGATTGACGTGGGACCGCTCAAGAACGTATCCCTTGCCACGCGGCTGAGCACCCTGGTCGATATTCCGCGCAGCCTCTTCGCATGCCGGCAACTCATTCGCTCGTTTAAGCCGGATGTCGTGTTCGGCGTCGGCGGATACGCTTCGGGTCCGGGAATGGCGGCGGCGTTGATGATGCGGGTGCCGACGATGGCATTCGAACCCAACGCCATGCCGGGGCTCGCGAATCGGCTGGTGGGTAAGCGCGTGCAGGCTGCGGCTGTGAATTTTCCTTCGGCGGCAATTTTCTTTCGCAATGCGGAGGTGACCGGCATCCCGGTGCGGCCGGACTTCTTCAAGCTGCCTCCCACCACCGGGGAGGCGCCTCACCTTCTGGTCTTTGGTGGATCGCAGGGGGCGCGGCTCTTCAACAACACGCTGCCGGCCATCGTGCCTGACCTGCTCGCGTCTGTCCCTGGACTTACGATTCTCCACCAGGCCGGAGTGCGTCACGTCGAAGCCACCGAGGCTGCCTACAAGGCGAGCGGCGCCAATCCTGCGCAATGGCAGGTCAGCGGATTCCTCGATGACATGCCCACGCGGTTCGCGCAGGCCAACCTGGTCATGTCGCGCAGTGGAGCCTCGACCGTGGCCGAACTTTCTGCTGCCGGAAAGCCTGCACTGCTGGTGCCCTTCGCCGCCGCCGCCGACGATCACCAGACGCGCAACGCCGAAGAGATGGTCAAGGCCGAAGCCGCGGTGATGCTGAAAGAATCCGATCTCGCCGATCACAACAAGGTCATCGACACCCTCATACAACTGCTCGGGTCGCATGAACGGCTGGCGGCCATGTCCGCCGCGGCGTTAACGCAATCTCATCCGCAGGCTGCGGAAGACATCGCCAACCGGCTGGTGCAGCTGGCCGGTGCTTGAGGCCAAGCACGAAATTTTACAGGCAAGGTAAAGGCACTGCGCTATACTTCTCGCCTTCGAACATTGCTGAGCTATCCCCCCGAAGAAATTCTCATTTGGAGGTTCGTATGAAAGTGATGTCTACGTTTAGTGTGCGGCCCGGCTGTCTCAAAGAAGCGGCAGCACGGTTTCTCGCCGGTCAAGCCGCGCCGGTTGAAGGGACGACCCTGCTGGGACGCTGGCACAACGCCGATGGCAGCGGCGGATTCGCCCTCTTCGAAACCAGCAGCCCCGAAGCCCTGTATGAAGGAGCCGTGAAGTGGTCCGATGTGCTGGAGATCCACGGCAACGTTGTGTTGAAGACGCCGCCGCAGGCGCCTCCATGGCGAAGTACTACGGCAAGTAAGTCAGCTTCTAGTTTCTAGCTCGAAGCTATTCCAGGTCCGAAAGCCCGGACCTGGGGCAGTGGGATTGACATCAGTCTGGCTTACCCCTAGAGTGCGAGATATGCAGGTTGACCTAGCGTTGGTGCGCCGCGCGCTCGAGCATGATGAACTTGAGCCGTGTTTTCAGCCTATCGTTGAACTTCACACCGGCCGCCTGGCCGGTTTTGAAGTCTTAGCGCGCTGGAAACACCCGGAACTCGGTTTGGTTCTGCCTGAGAATTTCATCTCGCTTGCCGAAGAAGATGGGTTGATTGGGCATCTCATGAGCCAGATTTTGGGGAAGGCCTTCTTGTCCGCTCATGTGCTGCCGGCGCCGCTGACGCTGGCGGTGAACATATCGCCAACCCAGTTGCGCCATCGAAGCATGCCCGGTCAAATTCGGAATGCGTCCGACGGGGCCGGGTTCTCGCTGGATCGGCTGACAGTTGAAATCACTGAAAGCGGACTCATCGGCAACCTGGAAACGGCGAAGACGGTTGCAGGCGAATTGAAGACTATGGGCTGCAGACTGGCACTCGACGATTTTGGGACCGGATATTCCAGCCTGCTGCACCTACAGGCGCTTCCATTCGACGAATTGAAGGTTGATCGAAGCTTTATCAACTCAATGACAGATAAGCGCGAGAGCCGAAAGATAGTGGCAGCGATTGTTGGTTTAGGTCACAGCCTTGGCCTGAATACGGTGGCGGAGGGAGTGGAGACAGAGGAACAGGCGGGCATGCTATTGCGGCTCGGCTGCAAGATGGGACAAGGATGGCTTTACGGGCGGCCTGTGACGGCCGATCGGTTACCCAAGCTAGTCGCGGATGCGCCGCGGACGAAGTCAGGCAAATGCATGGGGAATGGCGTTTACAGGGCTGGCTCCAACATGGAGGCGATGCCGGTTGAACGCGCCGCGCAGTTCCAGGCGATTTTCGACGGCGCTCCGATAGGTCTGTGTTTTCTTGATTGCGATCTTCGCTACGTGAGCATCAATCAGAGGCTCGCCGACATGAATGGCGCTCCAGTGGACGACCACATTGGAAAGAAATCGGAAGAAATGATTCCCAGGTTGTACGCTCAGGTAGAAAAGCACCTTCTTCGCGCTTTGCAGGGCGAAGCAACCAATGAGGCTCTTGTTTACAGGCCGGCCAGGAATCCGCAAGAGCCACGCAGGAAGATCATGTGCTCGTATCATCCGGCATTCGACGAAGCGGGGGAAGTGATTGGAGTATCGGTCGCGGTGGCAGATCTTGAAGCGTGGACATGGACTCATGAGCCGCCCAGCGCCGGTTGGCGCGCCACTGAGGCAGCCTAACTACTGCCGGTTTGAATTTGATCGCCTCCCGATAATCTGGTTTGCGCTGTGAGCAGCGCAATTTCTCCATGATTCAGGTAAACCTGCGCCTGATGAAACCCTTGGCAGATTAAGCCCAATGAAATCGCAGGTCCCAGAAGCGAGACGTGGGGCACCTGCATCTTTCTCAGAGAGCGCTATTTTTCCTTTCGCATCGAGGGGGTAAACGTAATTCCGATCAGCAGTCCTTCGGGCGCAAGGAAACGGCTGACGACTTGTCCCCAAGGTTCCTTCTTATTCTTGACGAGCATGCGGCAGCCTCGCGATTCCAACTCCGCCGTTGCCTGTTCAACATCATCGACATCGAATTCAAGCCACGCCTGCGGGATCGGAATGTCGCTGGGCCAGGAATCCTTAGCGAAACAAGACTGCGACGCTTCAGAGAGCGGCCACAGCGCGAAGGTTTTCGCGCCGTCCAGGGATTCTGTATGGAAATAGCCGCCGGTCTCCTCTTTGAAACGAATGCCGAGAACATCGCCGTACAGATTGCGACTTGCCCTTCCGTCAGGAACGATCGGGCCAAAGCCCGCGATAAACAGAATCCTGCTGTTTTCCATTGATGCGACCTCTGCGGAGGTTTGAAGCAAAGGTTCGGCTCCCGGTTACCAGGGCGGGTGGCTTACTCATGAACAATCTGGGGTCCCATTCATGCGCGCATGAGTGGGGCACCATCTGAATGCGCAGCGTTGGAGAGAGATCTTCTCCTCTACGATCCCGGGCACGGGATCGCGGACGTAGGAAGCACTGTCTCGTTGGGGAAGCTAAAGGCGCCGTCGATGGCGCTTGAGGTTGCTCCCATCTCGAACCACTGGTAGAGCGCGATGTTTTGTGGGTGGTAGATGGCGCTGGTTCCGCCATGCTTGACCTGGATGGCGCTTGTTGCGTTCGCCAGTCCCTCGATGGGATCGCCGTTCTCCAGATTGTTCTGGCACACGGTGGACTTCGCCGGCTGACCCGGGAACTGCCAGTTGGGGGTCGCGTTATCGATGAACGGATCGTCGAAGGCCTCGCTGGTTTCGTGCGAGAGCGCGGTCACGTCCTCAAATCCGGCGCCGAAGATGCCCGGCGAGATCCAACTTGCGTATTCGGTGATCCAGCGCGGCTCCGGGAAGATGCCGCCTTCAAGAAAATAGGTGTGGAAGCCGAGCTCACAGCAGATGCCGGGCGTATTGGGGTTCTTGGTGTTGAGATCGAAGAGGAAGGTGTTAGGGAACAGCGTCATGTTGATGCTGTTGGTGGTGAAGTTGCCGAGGTTGATCTGGTTGACGACTTCATTGTCAAAAAAGAAGTTGAACAGCGGTGAAAGCATCAGGACGTAGGTGCTGCCGTCGGCGGCCGTTCCGGTGAAGTAGGAGCGGGCCTGCACGATGTCGCCGTTCTCAAGCTGGATGTTGATGGAGAACGGAACGGTGATGGTCACGCGGTCGATCACCTGGGGAAAGATCACGGTGTGCCAGTTGCTCTTCATGGTGTGGTAGAACTCGGCGCGGTGGACGGCGTCGGCATATTCAACATTGTGACCCGAGCGGTAGTCGAGGGGAACGAAGTTGGGAGAGTTGAGGACCTTGTGCTCGAAGGGGGCAAAGGGAACGTTCTTGAAGACGCTGCCGTCGGCGTTCAAAAGCTGCAGAGAAACCTCGTCGATGTTGGCCGGGTAAACGGTGGATCCCCCCACGCGGGGATCGTTGCCGATCATCGTGAAGCGGAAATTTCCGTCTTCGCTGCCGCCGGCCTCCGCGACGAATGCTCCATCGAAGGTGGCAACGGTGTTGAGGCCATCGATGGTGGGCTGGTTATTCTTCGTGTCGCCGAGGTCGAAATCATTGTTGCTGCCAGGCTCGGTGGCGGCGTTGCGGTTGGCGGTAATGTGCGCGGTGCCTTCGGCGCCGCTGATGACTTTGCCGGTAGCGGCATTGATGGTGATGGCGTTGACGGAGTAGCCGGCGGAAACAGTGGAGACTTTGACGGGCAGCCGCTCCGCATATCCGGGACGGGCTGCGGGCGCGGTGGCGATGCTGACCGCCTGACCAAAGCTGAAAGTCGGGAAACAACACGAGACGCAGAGCAACACAGCACGCGGGGGAATACGCATGAGGAATCTCTCCTTGAAAGGTCTGAAACCAAGAAATTGTTGGACTTGAAATCGCGAACGCTTCACTTTACGGAACACGTGCGAGCTATGGAAGCAAAAGCAACAATGAAGGGATTGAAGCGGGAAGTCAAGCAAAAATGGGGTAATGCAGCGCGGCCGGACGCAAGGTGCGAAAGAGGCTCAGTCGACTTTCTTGCTGATGTTGAGCAGGATGCCGATGCCAGCCAGCGTGAAAAAGAGGCTTGTGCCGCCGGAGGAGATGAAGGGGAGCGGGATTCCCTTGGTGGGCAGCAGGGAGAGGACGACGCTGATGTTGAAGAAGGCCTGGAGCAGGATGGCGGTCGTGAGTCCGAAGGCGGTGAAGCGGGCGAACGGATCGGTTGACCGGTAGGCGGTGCGCAGGCCGCGGTATCCGAGCACGACGAAGAGAGCGAGAATGCAGACCGCACCGACGAAGCCGAGCTCTTCCGCGATGTTGGCGTAGATGAAGTCGGTGTGGGCCTCGGGAAGGTAGAAGAGCTTCTGCATGCCTTCCATGTAGCCGCGCCCTGAAAAACCACCCGTCCCGACGGCGATAAGCGATTGATTGATGTGGAATCCGGCCCCTTGCGGATCGAGGTCGGGATGCATAAAAGCGAGCATGCGGGCGCGGCGCCACGGCACCCAGAAGAGCAGCATGGCCAGCGGCGGCGCGGCGGCGGCGAGCGCGAGGAAGAGATACTTCCAGTCCATGCCAGCGAGGATGAGCATCATGGCGGAGACTCCGCCAACCACGAGCGCGGTGCCGAGGTCGGGCTGCTTGACGATGAGCAGCATGAAGATGACAGGCATCATCGCGGCGCGCAGCAGAGTGTTGCGCCAGTCGTGCATCTGGCCGAGACGCGTGGAGAGGAACCAGGCGAGAAAGAGAATGATGACGGGCTTGGCAATCTCAGAGGGCTGGAAGGAAAATGAGCCAAAGCGAATCCAGCGATGGGTATGGTGCGAGTCGCGAAAGAAAAGAACCACGACGAGAAGCAGGGTGGTGATGGTTAGCGCGGGGTAGACGAAGCGCGGCGAGTTATAGCGCGCGTAGTCGATGCGCGACAACACAATCATGGTGAAAATGCCGGCGACGGCCCAGAGCCCCTGGCGCGTGACGAAGCCGTAAGGGGAGTGGTACCGCTCTTCGGCCACGACGGCGGATGCGGAGAAAACCATGACCAGGCCGGCGACGACCAGCAGCAGGGTGGTAAAGAAGATCCATTTGTCGACGCCTACGCGCTTTGCCATTTTGCTTCCCGAGCTGGAGCAGCGGAAATCCCAGGTCTCCGTACGAGACATGGGGCCCCAGTTTTTCTGTCTGGGTTTATCGTTTCACGCGCGGGCTGTGGAGAATCGCGGGCGACTGCGTGTGTGAATCAAAGTGATTAGCTGTGGCTGTCCCGGGCAGTTATTAGAATGGGACGATGCTGAAGACGGAAATGCGCGTGTGGCGACGTCATCCGGTTCTGGTGGCGGCTGGGGTGGGAGCGGTGTTTGGAGGCGTTTACGCGGTGCTGATCGAGATCGGCGGATTTCTCCATCGAAACTCGTCGGCGGTTCTTCCGTTGTTTGTCCCTGCCGCGCATGGATCCCGCGTGAGCCAGTTGAATGCGATACAGACGGCGGGGCTGCTGCTGATTGAGGTGGCAGGCAACGTGGTGGGATTTGCGGTGTTGTTCACAGTTCCGGTGGCCGTTGTGGTTGGAGTGCGGCGCATCTTCAAGGGCAGGCGTGCATAAAAAGAACGGCCTCCCGTAAAGGAGGCCGTGAGGCAAGTAGGACAATTCAGGCAGTTCAATTGGCGAACTCAGAGCGATTCCCGGGGTAAATTCCTGAATCGCCGTAGCGCTTAGCGGCGGAAGTGGTTGCCGTCACGGTCTCCGCCACGATGGTCGTCGCGATCGAAGCGACGATGGTCATCGCGGTCGGCGTATGCGTAGCGCCGGTCGTGGTCGCGATCGTAGATCACGACGGGGCGGCGATCACGAACGTATCCAACGCCGGCGTAGTTCCAATATCCGGGGACCCAGTAGCCGTTGTTGTAATAGCCTGCAACCCAGACGTATCCAACACCGGGGGACGGAGGAATGTAGGCCGCCGGCCCACCGATCGCAATCCTGAACTCGGCTGCCTGGGCCGAGGTCGCTCCAAGGCCCAACCCGCCAGCCACTAACGCTGCACCCAGCACATATTTGCCAAAGTTTTTCATAACTCCTCCGTTGTTTCCTTGTGAAACCATTTCGGCTGCCGGCCCTGGAAGCTTGGCTCTTGCTGCTTCCCGCCGCGCCGTTCATGTCTTGTACAAACACCTCGTTTCGCGAAGGTTGCGGAGTGACGCGTGAAATAAATATGTGCAACTTTTCGCACTCAGGTGTGTCGAATGGCGCTTGTGCGAGAGGCAAAAAAGAACCGAATACACGGTTCGTCGCAGCCGATGGCAACTCCAACGTCGCGCTCAGTGATGAAATGGGATGGAACGTAGTAACCGATCGAAATTTGCCGGAGGGTGCATGCACGCGATTCGAAAAGAAGATCTGCCGCTGATAGGGAGCTCGTACAACTTTGTCGGCGCGGATCAGGGAGACGTGGCCGTCTCGATGTTTCTGGTGGAAGCCAAGCCAGGGCGAGGTGCTCCGTTGCATTGCCACCGATATGATGAGGTCGTGCTGGTTCAGGAAGGGAGCCCGCGATTCGTAGTTGGCGATGAGATTCGAGTTGCCGGGCCAGGCGATATCCTCGTCGTCAAAGCTGGAACGCCGCATGGGTTTGTGAATGCCGGCAGCTGCATTGTCAAGCAAATTGATATTCATGCGAGCCCACGGTTCGAGCAAACGAACCTGGCCCCAACGGGAACATCGCGGGCGGCGGGATTGCCGGAGTAACAGCCAGCACGCAACGGGCACGAATGTGGCTGCTGCCTGATCATCGACCAGTGTTGTATTCTCCCGCTCATGTCGTTCATTCGCGATTTTCAACGGCTGAGTTCGTCGCAGCGTCACACGTTTGTTGCGTCTTTCCTCGGATGGACGCTGGACAGCCTTGATTTTTTTCTGCTGATCTTTTGCGTGAAGGCGATCTCCGCAGACTTCCATGCCAAGCCGTCGGATGTGTTGAGCGCCGTGTTTTTGACGCAGGCGTTTCGTCCGGTTGGCGCGCTGGTGTTCGGGATGCTGGCCGATCGCTATGGCAGGCGGCCCGTGCTGATGTTCAACATTCTCAGCTTTTCAGTCATCGAACTGGCCTGCGCGTTTGCGCCTTCGCTTGGCGTGTTGCTGGTGTTGCGTGCGCTGTTCGGCATCGCCATGGGCGGCGAGTGGGGAGTGGGTGCGGCGCTGGCGTTTGAGTCGCTGCCGACGGAGGGACGCGGAGGCTTCTCAGGGATTCTGCAGGAGGGGTATGCATTCGGATCCATCCTGGCGTCGGCAGCGTTCGCGCTCCTGTTTGCAGGGACGCACTGGCACGGGATGACGATTTTTCCAGCGATCGGGTGGCGCGGGCTGTTCATGCTGGGGGCGAGCCCAGCGCTGCTGGTGTTCTATGTGCAGGCGCGGGTGGAGGAGTCGCCGGTATGGCTCGCCGCAGATCGCAAGCGGCGATCTGAACCTCCTGGAGAGTCTTATGCGAAGAAGATTGCATCGCTCAAGTCATTCCTTCCGACGTTTCTTTTTCTGATCGTGCTGATGACGGCGTTCATGTCGTTTTCGCATGGGACGCAGGATGTGTATCCGACGTTTCTCCAGGTGCAGATCGGATTGTCGCCGAGCGTGGTGGGGACGATCGGGGTGATCTATGGATTTGCGCAGATCCTGGGCGGATTCGTCTTCGGGACGCTATCAGAGAAGTGGGGACGCAAGCGCGCGATTATCGTGGCGGCGCTGCTATCGCTGCTGGCGATACCGGCGTGGGCGTATGGGCACTCGGCGGTGACGCTGGCGATCGGCGCGGTTGTCATGCAATTCATGGTGCAGGGCGCATGGGGCGTGGTGCCTGCGTATCTGGCAGAACTGACGCCTGCGCCGGTGCGCGCGACCGCGCCGGGACTGGCGTATCAGCTTGGCGGACTGGTGACTTCGTGGAATGCGAATGCGCAGTCGCTGGCGGCGGAGAAATGGGGAAGCTATCGGAATGTGCTGGCGATTTCCGTGGTGATCGTGGCGCTGTCGCTGGCGTTGCTGGCTTCGCTGGGGCATGAGGTGAAGGGCAAGGATATGGCAGCGGATTGAGTGCGCTTCGGACGCGACATTACTCATGACTCATGCATGAACGAAGGTCAGGTTTGTCAGCGGCTGTAGCGTGCCATGAGCTTGCCGCGAGCGAGGACGTGGGTGTTCATGGCGTCTTCTATCTGAGCACGCGTTGCACGCGCAGGCAAAGCGACGGTCGAGTTGAGCGCGAAGAGATCGAAGAAGTAACGATGCGTTGAGCCGCGGGGCGGGCAAGGGCCACCGTAACCGATTTTGGCAAAATCGTTGCGGCCCTGGTGCGAGCCGTCAGCGAGCTGATCCTGCGTCGGCACGCCTGCGGGCAATGCGCTGGTGTTTGCGGACAAATCATAGAGAATCCAGTGGGTGAAAGTGCCGCCGGGAGCATCGGGATCGGTGACGGTAAGGACGAAGCTCTTTGTCTCGGCGGGCGGAGCGGTCCATTTGAGCGGCGGCGACCGGTCTGCGCCGTCGCAGGTGAACTCGCTGGGCACTGTTCCGTTTGTCAGGCTGTCGCTCGAGAGCGTGATGGTGGCGCTGGTTGTGGTCGATGCTACGGCGGAGTTCGCCGCGGGTGGATTGGTGCCGCGACAACCGGCGAGAAATGGAGCGACAAGCAGGAGAGCGAGAAGCAGCAGAATGCGCGCCAGGAGGCCAGCGGAATGGTCGAACAATGAGGTGGGGTAAGTCGATTCGAAGAGGTGCATCACGCAGGCCTTCTTTGCGGTTGCCTTTGGCGAGTCCGACGATCGTGGGGATCAGTATAATCTCGCGGGAAGTGCAAGAGGCGGCGTGCTATTTCGGGCGGATGAGCTCAAGGCGATCGCGGGTGCGAACCCAGGTGTTGCCGGCCATGCGACCGACGGCGTCGAGGCCGGCGGGATCTACGCGGAAATCGTCGACCAGATCTTCACGAACGTGGAAGCGCAACACTTCGCCGAGCACGACGACTCCGCTTTGGGGTTCGTTGCCGGTGTAGATCACCTGCATCACGCGGCACTCCATCTGCGCGGGAGACTCGGCGACGCGCGGTGGCTTTACCACTTCGCTTGCCACCGGTGTCAGGCCTGAGAGCGAGAATTCGTCGACCTCGGGGCCGACTTCTGCCGCAGCGAGATTGGCCTGCGCGGCGATCGCTTCGCTGACAACATTGATGACGAATTCGCGCGTCTGTTCGACGTTGCGGAGTGTGTCTTTGCGCTGGCCGGCGTTCTCGGTTCCGGCAGGACGCAGGGCAGGGCAGAAGAGGACGGTCGGCGGCGCCGCGCCAACACCGGCGAAAAAGCTGAAGGGGGCAAGGTTGGCGTTGCCGGCGGCGTCGACGGTGGAGACCAGGGCGATGGGCCTTGGCACGATGATACCGACCATCAGCTTGTACATTTGCCGCGCCGGGTACTCGGCGGGATCGAAGCTGAGCATGGACTTTCGTGTCGAACGCGAATCACTCATTCTGATAGCCTAGATCACCGGGCTGGCAGCATGCGCGAGGGTTGAAACAGTGACCTTTCAAGCGCAAGGCGTGTCAAATGTGATGCATTGGGGGAAATTTGTCTCCCCTTAACACTGACTGGTGCACAATGATCATTAGGAGAAAAACGGGCCGTGCCGCGAATTCACTTTCAAATTCAGCTTGCTGAACTCAAGGACAAGCTGCTTGCCATGGCTGCCCTGGCGCAGCAGGCGGTGGAGTCTGCGGTCGACGCTTACATTCTCAGGGACCAGAACCTGTGCCAATTCGTCAAGCAGAACGAGACGGCGATCGACACTGCGCAGCGCGAGCTGGACGAGATGGCGTATGAGCTGCTCGCCAAGGAACAGCCGATGGCGATCGACCTGCGCTTCATCCTCGCAGTGATCAAGATCAATGGCGACCTCGAACGCATTGGCGACCAGTCGATGGGCATCTCGCGGCGCACGCGCGACATTATGAAGACCGAGCCGGCGGAACTGCCAGTGGACTTTACCGCCATGGGCGAGGTGGCGGGGAGAATGATCCGGACGGCAATCCTTTCACTGCTGGAAGGTGACGCACGGCTGGCCGATGCGGTGCGCGAGATGGACGACGAGATCGATCGCATGAACCGCACGGCGCAGGCCGACCTGCTGAAGATGATCCAGGAGCAGCCGAAGTTTACGCAGCAGGCGATGAACGGGTTGATGGTTTCACGGAGCCTGGAGCGGATCGCGGACCACGCCGCCAATATTGCTACGGACGTGATCTTCTGGATTCGCGGGGCGGATGTGCGGCACCAATTGAGCCTCTCGATGGATTGAGCCCCCAGGGCTTTCTGGACAATTCCCTGAAGCATTGCCAAGTTCGATCTTCCTCACCAGACTTCCAATTCGTGAGTTCGATCACTCATTTCGGGTACCCCCTATTACCCGGTCTCTTTGGCTAAATTTCCTGCAATCTATGGGTTGGCGGATGGGTATCGCCGCAAATTATTCTAACAGCAGAGTTTAGCCGTAGATTCCTCTTCCCGTTGGACTTAGAAGCAGTCATGGAGGGGACGGCCAAATTACGCAAAGCTGAACTCATGGTTCGATTATGGCAAATCCGGGGTTGATTACCTCCAAAACGGGGTGCTGGAATTTTCTGAATGGAATGAGTGGGTTAGGGCGAGAAGAAGAGTTACGGGGCTTGACATCTTTTACGACGTCGGCCGCGATGCCTGATTGCCCCTGCAACAGCCTTTCTAATCCAGTACAAGTGACGCCATATCCTAGAGTTACCAACGATACAGTTACTATAGTCCTGTTTTACAGATCTTGAGACTGTCATCGCAGTTTTTACTATAAGACTATTTAAATCAGCAATATGGACGGAACCCACCGAAGAATCGCGAAACGGTGCAGGGATACATTTCCTTGGGTCAGGTCCAAAACGGGCATTCTCAATTACTTAAGTGCCATTGGAGGCATGTTTCGTTCCTGCATAATCCCCGAAGGTTACGAGATGCCAGGTATTGTCCCCAAGGGTTAAGAGATGCCATGCATCGGCCGGGCCTTCGCGAACAGGCGAACTGTTTGTTGATACGCACACTCGGAGGAACGATGAAAACAGGAAGAATCTTTTGGGCTGCAGTGGCCGGCTTCGCGATGACACTCCCGGCCTCGATGGCATCTGCGCAGTTGAACTCAGGTGCTCAGGCAATTGCCTTAAATGCCAACTTAGCCGAATCGCTGACGCTCACTCTTTCGGCGAACACTGTGAACTTTACCCTAAGCGCCGGCAGCGCCACGAACGCCGGATCAGCCGGCATCACGGCGACTACCAAATGGACGTTGGCGGCGGGCCGGAACTCAGTTGGCGTGTATGCGTATTTCGGCAGCGCGACAGCGGCATTGACCGACGGCGCGGGAGACAACATTCCGTCTTCTGCCTTCTTTATCGCGGACAATGCGGGCCCGTCCACCGCTCTGACCAACACGGTTGCTTACGGTGCCGCGAATGCCGGTCTCAAACTGGCAACGGTCGGGATCACGGGCGCGAATCGGTCAGGGACGCAAACGGACGCCATGACGTTCAATATCAACCTTGCGGGCGGCACGCTCCCTCAGCTTCCTGCAAACACCTACACCGGAACGCTGAACATCCAGGCACAGGCAACTCCGTAAACGCTGCAAATCACTGTATTCGGCAAGGGTGGGAATCGCGGAATCGTTGTCCTCGATCTCGCCCTGTGCTGAATCGACTCCAAGGGAATGCGTAATGTGCATGCAGACTAAATTCGGAGCAATGGCAGCCCTGGTTGTCGCGGCGGCGATGTTTGCGTCGCCCGCTCGCGCACAGGTGCGGAGTTCGGGTGCAAGTCCCATTGCGCTGAATGCGGTCCTGTCGGACTCGATCACGCTCACCCTCTCTGGCAATGCGGTGAACTTCACTCTCGTGGGCGGCAGCCCCAACAATCCGGGCAGCACCGGAATCACGGCGACCACTACATGGCTCCTCAGGCCAAATGTAAACAGCCTCAAGCTCTACGCATTTTTCAGCTCGTCCACATCCGCGCTCAGTGACGGAGCCGGGCACAACATTCCATCGGCTGACTTTCAGATCTCCGACAACGGTGGCGCATTTGCGGCGCTTTCCAACACAGTGCCCTTTGGCGGAGCCAATGCAGGACTTCAGGTATCGTCTGTTCCAATCCTGGGAAATAACAAGACGGGCACACACAGCGACCTCATGACCTTCAACATCAATCTCGTGCCCCTCACGAATTTACCCACCGGCGTATTCACAGGCACACTCACCATCCAGGCCCAGGCCTTCTGATTTACATGGGTATGAATATGAAAGTACTTCCCCTGTTGACGAACGGAATCCTTGCCCTTGCTCTCAGCGCTGCCGCAATCGCACAAACCGTACGTCCCGTGATCAATGAGCTCGGCAACCCGGCCAAGGGACGTGTGGAGTATGTAAACGACAGTCTCACACCGCTGAATGTTGTGCTCGAGGCAAAGAGTTTTACGGTTTCGGAAAAAGGTGAGATCAGCTACCGCCCCCTGGACCCGGCTATTCATTTGAAGCTCTCGGCGACCAGTTTTCGGATCCAGCCGCAGCAGACGTTCTACGTGTTCTACGAAGCGAGTGCGCCGCCCAGTCCGACGTGGTTTGTGATCTATGCATCGTTCACGGGGTTCGCGTTCCGCACCGCGCAGGGAATGAATGTGCGGCTGCAGTTGCCCCACACTGTGTATCTGCTGCCGAAGCAAAGGACAGAGAAGGCCGACGTCCGCGTTGTGCGGGCTGAGCTCAATGCGGCTGACAACAAGGTCATTCTGGAGGTCGAGAACACGGGCGACAACTTCGGGCGCGTGCTGCAAACGCAGTTGGCGAACGGGAGGAAGAAGGCGGAAGCTCCTGGGTTTCCGATCTTCCCGCACAGCAGACGCATCATCGAGGTACCACTCGACGCAAAGGCTGAGGGGTACATTTCTCCGACGGAAGTAAGTTTCCAATTCGAGAACTTCAAGATCGAAGAGAAGCTGCAGGTGAAAACGAATAACAATCTCGAACTGGCTTCAGGATTGGCCTCAGTGACCGAAAGCACTGGGGAAAAGCACTAGAGCTTGCCGATGCACCTGCAATTCCAACGCGTGCTGCTGGTGCTGGCGGTGCTGCTGGCCGGAAAAGCGAACGCGCAGGTATTTCGCGTGCAGGGCGGAACCTCGACGATGCTCAATGCGCAGGGCGGATCGGTCGAGTTCAAGGCCCCTAAATATGATGGGAGCGTAAGCCTCGGCTATTTCGAAGGTCATCTGCGCTACGGTGCCGAGAACCGCTACCAGCTTCATAACTTGACTCTGTTGACCGGCGATGAGACCGTCCCGTTTATCCTGCCTACCGATGTGTTCGACGCCAGCCACTATTTTTCCGCGCGCGGGATCGGCGTTACGCATAAAGACAGTAGAGGAAAGTATTACGCCTTTGCTGGAACGACCTCGACGTGGCTGGGCACAGGTCTGTTCAATGCGGCCACCAGCGACGATCCGGTCGGAATGTTGTTCTACGAACGGAAGGTGAATAACCATTTCAAATTCTTTTCGCGGAACATTGTTTCGCGGCGACAGACTTTTCTTGAGGGACTGGAATATCAGCCGAACCGATCTGTAAAAGCTTCGCTCATGGCCGGCATTGGATCGAACCAGAAGTATTTCGCTGCCAGCCTGGACGCGGAGACGGAGAAGCTTATCTTCAGGACGAGTTATGTGCTGACCGGCAACTCGTTCCAGCGAATCTCGCTGGCGAGCCCGCTGAGTTCCGAAGTTAACAAAGGGAATGTGCAGATGCTGTACAAGCCGCTGGAATTTGTCAGCCTCACCGCCGGACACCAGAACCTTCTGGAACCGGTGACGTTAGGCGGAACGATGCAGCAGGCCACCGTGAACCAGCTCTCTGCCGATTTCCACGTGAAGGGGTTCTATTTCGGGAGCGGGCAGTTTTCCTCCACCAGCTCCGGACTTGGCACACAGGGAACGAATCTATACGTAGGCCGCCGCTTCAGTCGACTGCTTGAGGTCAATGAAAACTGGTTTCGGAGCAAGTCGCAAGGTCAACCGGGCAGTACGATCCTCTCGGGAACCATACGCGAGAATGTTTCTTCGCGCCTCAGCTTGTTGCAGCTGATTTCGCGTACCAACGGGCAGACCACGTTTGCCTTTGGCGGGGATTTCACAAGCAATCGGCTGATGCTGCAAGCCGACTACCAGAACATATACCTGCCGTTTCGTCCCGATCATCCGTTTCAGCAGGCACTGGCGCTGAACGCTTCGGTGAGGGTGATTGGCCCGATGCAGATTACGGCTGCTTCAAATGTGGACCCGACCGGACATCTGCGTTATACATTTGGGATGAGCACCTATGTTTATCGGATGAGCGGCATGATGTCCTCGCATTCCGAGACTTTCTCGATCGCAAAGTTCATGGTGCAGGGCGTTGTGAAAGATGAGCAGGGCAATCCTGTGGAAGGAGCGGCGCTGCGCATCGGCAAGGAAGTGGTCTATAGCGACAGCACGGGCGCCTTCCTGGCGCGCATGGGAAAGCATGGGCCTTTTCCGCTGAGCGTTGTGCCAGACGAGTTCATCACCAACGGTGTGTACGAGACGGTGTCAGCCCCGTCAACTGTGCGAGCTGAAACGGACGATTCGGCAGCCAACCTGGAGATCGTGATCCGCCGCGTTCCGCTGCAACCGATGAAGAGCGTCGCATCGAAGAAGTAACGGAAGACGTATGAGGCGCGGACGAAGACATGCCTGACACCCCTGAGTATTTATTGCGAATTCGGCAGCGTGCATCGGGCAAAGATCCGTTGGAGGCACAGGCGCTGACGGCGAATATTCTGGCGGAACTTGTTGGCAAGGTTCCTGACACACAGCTTAGAGAGCGACCGAGTCCAGAGAAGTGGTCGATCGGGGAGATTCTTGCGCACCTTGCTGAAGATGAGATTGCTACGGCATGGCGTTATCGGCAGATGGTGGAGCACAGCGGCATAGAGCTTGCGGGGTTCGACCAGGACCTGTGGGCGAAGATCGGCAACTACGGCGGGCGCGATCCTCAAGAATCGCTCGCGTTATTCAAGCTGCTGCGCGAAGCGAATCTGGAATTTCTGCGCGGGTTGAGTGCGGAGCAGTGGAACTGTTTCGGGATTCATGCGGAGCGGGGTCACATTTCCGTTCTGGAACTGGCAGCTCACATGGCCGGTCACGATGCAAATCATCTTGAGCAGATTCGACGGATCCTGGGCTGAGTCGGACTGTCATTCGATTGCGAATACGGCCTGCGGCAACTTGACATCAAAAGAGTACGAGCGTACTCTTTTGCCATGCGGTACTCTCTGGAACACAAATCGCAGAACCACGACAAGATTCTTTCGATGGCGGCTCGTTCGTTCCGCGAGGTCGGTGGCGACAGCAGCGGCATCGGGACGGTGATGAAGAAAGTCGGCCTGACGAAGGGGGGCTTTTACCGGCACTTCAAGAGCAAGGATGACCTCTTCGTCGAAGCTGTGGCGCGGGCATTCGAAGAGATGGGACGAGGCATGGTGCAGGTTGCGGAGGGCGCGCCGCAGGGTCAGGCCTTACGGGCCATGATCGAACGCTACCTAAGCATTCAGCACGCGAATTCTGCGGGCACTGGTTGCGTGCTGTCCGCTCTGGGGCCGGAGCTGGCACGGAAGCCGCTGTCCGTGCGGAAACGAATCGAGGCGTCGCTGGATGCATATCGTGAGCGGCTATTGCCATTTGTTCCTGGTAAGAGCAGGGAAGAGAGACTGGCGCAGTGCAGGTTGTTGTTCTCCAGTATGGCGGGCGTGCTGATGATGGCCCGCATCATTACCGATCCTGAAAAGCGGGAGCAGAGGTTGAGGGAGGCGAGGAACTTTTTTATCAAGAGCTTCGCTCAAGGCTAATTTTTTTCTCCTGATAGAGTACGAGCGTACTCTTTAACCAATAATCACCAAACCGATCCGAGGTGAACCGATGCAATCGATGATTCCATTTCTCATGGCGATGCTCCCTGTAGCAGCCGCCGCGCAATCACAGCCGACAGCCTCGCAAGGCATTCCCAGCGTGGCCATACCTCAAACCACCGAAGTCATCGTCATTGAGACTCCGAAGCAGGGCGTGACTTTTCAGCAGGTCATCGCCGTGATGCCCTCGGAGATTCGGGCAACGGTGAAGCTTTACCTCGATGGAAAAATCCGCGAATGGTTTTCGCGCGGGGACGGCAAAGGCGTCGTCTTCGTGGTCGAGGCAAAGAGTGAGGACGAGGCACGAGCCGTGATGGAGACGCTGCCGCTGGCGAAAGAACAGCTGATGGATCACCAGTACATTCCGGTTGGCCCCTTGATGCCGCTCAGGATGTTGATCGGCCCGGATGCGGGGCAGTGATGCTGCTCGCGAACCACTGTTGCACGAACAAACCCTTCAAAGGAGACGACTATGACTACAATGGCCCCCGACATCCTGTTTAACATTCAACTCGTTTTCGGTTATGTGGCGTGCCTGCTCTGCTTCAGCGCGTACGTCTGGCCGCGGCTCAAGGCGATGGACACTTTTGAAGCACAACGGGCTATTGCTACCTTTCACAGCTTCCGCTTCTTCGGGCTGGTCTTTATTCTTCCCGGAGTCGTCGGCCCCAACCTGCCTGCGAACTTTGCTGCATACGCTGCCTACGGTGACTTCGCAACCGGGGTGCTGGCGATTCTGGCTCTTCTCGCCGCAAAAAGACGTCCGCTGTTTTGGACATTCGCTGTCGCTTTCAACGTCGTTGGCCTAGCCGATCTTGTCCTTGATTATTACCATGCGGTTCGCGAGGGCCTTCCCGCGGTGGCCGGACAGATGGGCGCGACCTACGTGATCCCGATCATTTATGTGCCGGCACTGATGATCACGCACGTTGCCGCCTTCTACATGATGCTTCGTTCTCACCAGAAGGTTGCGATTGCAGGAGATGTGGTCACTCAGTAAGCTGAAATCAGCGCGCCGGCGAACGATCACTTCTGTGCCGCGCACCAGGCACTGAGACATCATTCGAGCGATGTGCGGGCGAACGATGCTGCGGCCGTTTGTCTTTTACTGAATGCAGGAAGGGCGCCGTTTCCGGATGGAAATGGCGCCCTTAATTTGCTGTGAATGGGTAAGAGGCTATGCGATTTCGACGGGGTGGGTGGCGTAGTGGAGCAGGCAGGCTACGGCGCAACTGGTGAGACGGGTTTCGGCGGAGTCGGCGCGGCTGGTGAGGATGACTGGAACCCTGGCGCCGAGGACGATGCCGGCAAGCTGCGCGCCGCCGAGGTATTCAAGCTGCTTGGCGAGCATGTTGCCGCTTTCGAGATCGGGGACGACGAGAATGTCGGCCTGGCCGGTGACGGGCGAGTTGAGGTGCTTGATCTCGGCGGCGTGAGCGCTTACGGCGGTATCGAAGGCGAGTGGTCCGTCGAGGATGCCGCCGGTGATCTGGCCGCGATCGGCCATCTTGCAGAGAGCCGCCGCTTCCATGGTGGACGGAATTTTGGGATTCACGGTTTCGACAGCGGAGAGCAGAGCGACCTTGGGCTCGGGAATGCCGAGGGCGTGAGCGAGGTCGATGGCGTTCTGCACGATGTGAATCTTGTCTTCGAATTCAGGCTTGATGTTGATGGCGGCGTCGGTGATGAGCAGGGTGCGCGCGTAGGCCGGCGTATCCATGACGAAGACGTGGGTGATGCGGCGCGAGGTGCGCAGGCCGGTGTCGCGGGCCATGGCCACTTTCATCAGCTCGTCGGTGTGCAGGCTGCCCTTCATCATGGCCTGGGCGTTTCCGCTGCGGCACATGCTGACGCTGATCTCGGCGGCCTTGACCTCGTCGTCGGCATCGAGGATCGGGTAGTCAGAGATATCGACGCCGATTTTTGCGGCGAGGGCGCGTATTGCTGCTTCGTCGCCGATGAGCGTGGGCTTGATGAGGCCTTCCTCCGCGGCTTCCGTGGCGCCTCGGAGCGCGACGTCTGAAAGCGGCCAGCAGACGGCGGTGGTGATGGCCGGGAGGGACTTGCAGCGGTCGAGAAACTTGTGAAAGACGTGGTAGTCGGCGGGATGGCCAACCAATGGGTCGACGACAACTGCTTCGGCGAGGGGGGCAAGATCGCTCATCGTATTCATTCTCCACGGCCGGGGCGGAAATCTGACCCGTTCGGCCTGACGCCTTTATTCTTACCCGGCAGGGGAAAATGTGGTGTGCGGAAGGTCACACTCCGGTCGAAGTCGCGCAATGCGGGATTGAGTGCCTGGTGCGGAGGGAAGTGATGTGGTTTCTCACCCTTGCAGCAAAATCGCTGCAAGGATGGGGGCACCCAGCGCTTGGTATCAAGCCCCGTGGGGCGAAAAAGACGGAAGCAGATCCTTAGCCCCGCTTACCCCATTTTCATGGGGCCCCAAGCGTGCGGGGCTCAGGATGACACATCATTCCCAAACCAACAATGTGAGACATCAGTTTTAGATCAAACGCTCCAATTTGAACGAGAGCTTATTTATTCGGCGCGTAGGGCATTCACGGGATTGACCTGGGCGGCGCGGCGCGACGGCAGGTAGCAGGCTATCCAGGCGATTGCAATCACCACGACGGTCGCAAGCGAGTATGTCCAGGGATCCATGGGGCTGACGTGGAAAAGGATCGATGCCATGAAGCGCATGGTGGCGAAGGCTGCCGCGACGCCGAATACGGCGCCGATGGAGGCGAGGATCAGTCCTTGACGAACGAACATGTTGGTCAGTGCGTCGCGCTGGGCCCCAAGCGCCATGCGGATACCGATTTCGCGGGTGCGCTGGGATACCGCGTAGGAGATGACGCCGTAAATGCCGACGATGCCGAGCAGGAGAGACATGCTTCCGGCCACGCAGAGCATGATGAGCGTGAACGAGGTACGGGCCATTGACTTGGTGTAGAGTTCGTTCACGGTAGCCGGATCAGCCAGCGGAAGATCTCCATTGATGGACCAGACTGCCTGCTGCACCTGGCTCATGAAAGCGGCCGAGCCGGCGCGTGGCGAGCGAAGAACAAACGATGCGCTGCGTCGGACCGTTTCCTTTTCGCCTTCAAACCGATCCATGTACGTGGGCCAATACACTGTCGTCGGCGGTTTCTGGCTTACGCCGTCGTAGTACACATCTTTGGCAACGCCGATGATCTCACGCCAGTCGTCGGTGTTGGCCACGCGAATGTGTTTGCCCAGTGCGTTTTCAGGTGTGTTCCAGTATTCGCGCGCCATGTTTTCCGATACCAGTGCGACTGGACGCTTCTCGTACGTTTCAGCCCAGGTCAAATCCCGTCCTGCGACCAACGGCGTGCCCATGGTGGAAAAGAATCCGGGAGATATATTGACGAAGCGACGAATAGGCGGCAATTCGCCTTCGCGATACGTGTGATCCTGCGCATAGAGCAGATCGTTGGAATTGTTTCCGTCCATGGGAACATGAGTGGTATAGGCAACCGAGGAAACGTTTGGAATAGCAGCAAGCTTGTCTGCGATCGCCTGCTCCAGATGCACCACGTTTCCCTTTTGAGTCTCGGGCACCGTGGATTCAGGCACGTAGATGCGGAACTTGAGCAGCGTCGCAGGATCAGCGAATCCCGGCGAAACGTTTGCCAGCGCTCGGAATGTGCGGATCATGAGGCCGGAGCAAATCAAAAGGACAAGTGCGAGCGCTACTTGTACAACCACAAGCACTTTACGCGCGCGATGCCGTTCGCGGCTCTGGCTCAGCGCGCGTCCGCCCTCGCGCAAACCGGTATTGATCTGCACGCCGGAGTACTTGATCACGGGAAGCATGCCGATTACCACGCTGACGAAGAGGGCGGTTCCGGCAGCAAAAAGCAAAACGGGAAAATTAATGCCAATCTCGTGAAGACGTGGCAGACCGGTAGGGGCAGAGGCTACGAGAAGGCGAAGTGCTCCGAAGGCGAGTGCCAGTCCGATTACGCCGCCGGCGATTCCCAGAACCGCGCTCTCGAACAGAAGTCCCATCGTGATGTTGGCGCGCCCCGCGCCGAGGGCGGAGCGAACTGCCAATTCCTGCCGTCGGCCTTCAACCCGCACCAGCAACAGATTGGCTACATTGGCGCAGGCAACCAGCAGCACCACGACGATGGAGCCCATCAGAACCCAAAGAACGTTTCCTACGTCACCAATTACATCCTGCTTGAGAGTGTGGAGGTTTGTGTTGATCTTGACCTTTTCAAAGATTGCGGCACTGAACCCCTCGGGCGCCGGAAAACTGCGAACTGCAATGGGCAGCAGGCGATCCAGATCTGTGTTGGCCTGTTTCAAGGTCACGCCGGGTTTGAGCTTGCCAATTCCGACAAAACTGAAGTTGCCGAGCTTGACCTTGCTGCGATCGAGTTGCATCGGCAAAAAGATCGCGGCGTTGTAGTTGTCCAGGAACTGGAAATCTCTAGGCAGTACGCCGATGATTTCGCGGTTCGTGCCATCAACATTGAGTGTCCGCCCGACGACGGAATTGCTGCCGCCAAATTTTTTCTGCCAGTAGTTGTAAGCGAGAATGATGGTCTTGGGTGCGCTGGCCGTGTCGTCACGGCGTGTGAAAAGTCGACCCAGAACCGGCTTTACGCCGAGCATGGGCAGGGTTCCATCGGTCACATCCATTCCCGATACATGCTCTGGAGTTCCAACGCCGGTGACGGACAGGGAGTCTCCGTTGTACATGCCGACGTCTTCAAGGGTCGTGCTTTGCTCGCGATCAGTGAAGTATAGAAACGGCGCCATGTTCAGGTCGCCTTGAAAGCCGATCCCGGGGGCCGAGTGCCAAATGCCGACAAGGCGATCCGCCTGCGGGTAAGCCAGCGGCTTTAAAAGCACGCCCTCAACCACGCTGAAGACAACGGTATTTGCCCCGATGCCAACCGCCAGTGTAATCAGCGTGATCGTGGTGAAGAGGGGAGCACGGGAGAGCCTTCTGAAGACTTGCTTGAGCTGATCGGCGAAGAATGGCATGTCTCTACCTGACCTTTGAGGGATGGGCGGGATTCCGCAAACGGCCGCGAGGGGCATTCGGCCGTAATCAAGGGTACGCTTCGATCAGATGAAAAGTTCGCTTTAATACAGCCGGCTGTGACGAACGGGAAACTTGGCGGGACGAAGTGGGGCGTCCCGCCGGAAAGGTGCTACTTGATGCCGACGACCATGGAGTCGGGTCCGACGAGATGCTCGACGCGGGTTTCACGGAATCCCGCTTCTTTCATCCAGCCGATGCAGTCGGCGCCGGTGTAGTCAAAGCCGCCGGGGGTTTCGATCAGCATGTTGAGGCTCATCATCAGACCAAATGCGTTGGTTCGACGGTCGTCATCGATGATGGAGTCGTAGGCAATGAACGCGCCGCCTTCGGGAATGGCTTCGTATGCCTTACGGATGAGCATCTTCTTTTCGTCAAGGTTCCAGTCGTGGAGGATATGTCCCATGAGGATGACGTCAACCTTGGGCAATGGATCGGTGAAGAAGCTGCCGGGCTTAAAGCTGACGCGCGAGGACAGGCCATTGTGCTCGACATACTCTTCGAAGATCGGTGCGACTTCAGGAAGGTCGAAGCCGATGCCGGTGAGGTGAGGATTCTTCAATGCGACCTGAACAATGAGATCGCCCTGTGCCGTGCCGCAGTCGGCAGCGATTTTGTATTTGCTCCACGGGAATTTGTTGGCGATGGTCATATTGGCGCCGTGACTGATGCCGGTCATGGCACGCAGAAAGCCCTTGAGCCGGGTGGGATCGGCGTAGAGGGCGGCAAACGGCTCGACTTCTCCCGAGGCTTCATTCTGGTTTTCGCCGGTGCGGATGGCCGTGGTGAGATGCCGCCAGTGATGGTAGAGGCGTTTGTTGGCCATCTCGAGGATTCCACCGAGGTACGATGGCTTGTGCTTGTCGAGGAATAGATCGCTCGAAGGCGTGTTGCGATAGTTGCCGTTCTCGCGCTCAAGGAAACCGAGGGCGACAAGGGCATCGAGAAAGTCGCGCGAGGAGCGGGGGTGCAGGCCTAGACGGCCGGTCAGTGCCTGGAGGCTCTCTGGGCCTTTGGCGAGTTCGGTGAAGACCTCCATCTCGACGGCGCTAAGGAGAGTTTTCGAGGCCCAGAAGGCGAGGCCGGTTTGCAGGATGTGATCGGGTGAGGGGGCGGACGCAGTCATAGTGTCTCTTTCGTTCGGAGTTTCTCGATTCGCCCTTGGGAGAAACCAGCACGCATGGAACGAGCAGGAGGCGCTAGCGGCAGGGGAGCTGGGCTATTGCGAGTGACACGAGTCTACATGACGATGAGTTCGGCAGGGAACCGGGGAAGATAGGAATTGCAAGGCGATGGCACGCACTGCTGTTCGGGTTGACCTGAGCGAGTGCGGGGATTCGCCATACTGCCCCAAAGATACTCTGGACGCAACCGCGCCCGCCGGTTAAAGGACGGGCGCGACGGAAAGCCAGACTAGGTTGCGGACTGTTGATGCGACTTCCCACTGCTAACACGGTTTCGGCTTCCGACTCAGCGCTATGGAAGCACGGTGATCTGGCCTACCATGCCCAGGTTGTCGTGGAGCACGCACTTGTAAGGGTAGATGCCCGGTGCTGTGAAGGTTACGCGAAAGCGGGTGACGCCAAGAGGAGCCTGGGCCAAGCCAGTTCGATCCTGTGGCGCCTCTGTAATGAAACCCGAGTGCACTGCGTCATTTGGTGAATTGATATAGGCATGTCGGGCGCCGTCGGCGTCGACGATCACGTTGGCCGATGGCGGAATCTGATGTTGCAGGTCGGGCTCTGGACCGAAGGTGATGGTGTGATTGGTGACCGCCTCCGAGGTGGTCCAATCCACGGTTTCGCCAACGTGGATGATCTTGTTCGCTTCCATGAAGCGATTGTTCGATGCGGTCTCGGTTCCGCCGGCGGTGCCGTGAATTTTGCCTGATCCCGCGATGATCTGGTTGTGGTCTGTGTGAATGTTGGCTGCATTGCGCGCGTCGGACAGAAGTCGGGCGCGTTCGCTATCGGCTTGCTTATCGTAATAGGTTTGATCGTGTGGCAAATCCTTGGACACGTCGAGCACGTGCACCGTGGCCGTCATGTCAGGGTGGGCCAGGCACACAAGTTTGAAGTTGCCGACAGTGGGGAAAACCACGGTGTAGGTGGCGCCGTTGGTGAGAATGCCGCTATTGACGCAGGTCGTGCCATCGTAGACCGAGAAGTCGGGCGTGGAGTTGGAACCAGGACAACCGACAAGGCGAGATGGGCGCACCTGGCCTGGCGTGAGAAAAGTGACGGTGTGAACTTCGTCGGTTGGGAATGTCCAGGTAATGCTGTCGTCCGGATGAATCCAGATTTCGTTGGGAAGAAAGGCGAGGGCTTGATGTGCCATTTCTCCGGCTTGAGCGCCAACCTTTAACTGCCAGTCGTCGGCCAGGGCTGGGAGAGAAGTAAGCAAGGCCAGAAGCAATGTGAGGTTACGAGAGACTATGTAGATACAGGAAGTAGAGCTGTTTTTCATTGGACCTCCTTGAAAGGGGAAGACTGTGACAGATGGAGAGAAGCGTCAATTCCAGCCGGATGAAACGCTGAATTACTTCACCGGTTGGAAATGGTTATGCGCAACGTTATGGGCGACTTTGTGTCCCAGCAGGATGAAAAACTCTTCATGGGTCTGCTCCTTAGCAGGCATCCACCATGCAGGGATCGGTGGCGGCGGTCAATCCACAGGCATCTCCAATTCCTCTCTAAGTTCTCCTTTCGAAAATGGCTTTGAAATCAAGGGCATAGATAAATCATTGGAGGGCGGAACTCTTTGAGGGATATACTCGTTCTCCCCCGGAGAGCAATGGATACGGATGAGCAGTTCTACTCAGTCGCGCGGAATGGTACGTTTTGGGCCGTTCGAGTTGGACCTTCAGACGGGAGCATTAACGCGCGACGGCCGTTACGAGCGGCTTCCGGTGCAGCCTGCCCAGCTGCTCCTGGTTCTCGTGAACAGCCGCGGCAAGTTAGTTACACGGGAAGAGCTTCGTGCGCAGCTATGGCCGGAAGACACCTTCGTGGATTTCGATCACGGTCTGAATAATGCGGTCAATCGCATCCGCGAGGTGCTCCGGGACTCCGCCGCCTCTCCTCGCTACATTCAGACTGTTCCACGGCGGGGATATCGGTTCATCGGTGAACTGGAAGAGGAGGAAGTTGCAGCGCCTCCAATCGGAGTCGAGGCCTCTGTTCCCACGCAACCATCTTTGCAGAGTCCAGCGCCAGAAACTCGAAGGCGGATCACCCGGCCGGGTTGGCTTGCCGCATGGTTCGCGATTGCACTTTGCATGGTCGTCACCATAGTTGGGCTGAAATGGCGTGCACAGACACACGCGGGACAAAACGCTCCTACGATTAGGTCTCTTGCGGTGTTGCCTTTGAAAAATCTCTCCGGCGATCCTGGCCAGGGTTTCCTCGCAGACGGAATGACCGAGGAACTCATCGGACGTCTCGCCGCGATCCACGATCTGCGTGTCATTTCGCGTACCTCGGTTATGCAATTCCAGGACCCCAAGGAGACGGTCCCAGCGATTGCCAAGACACTCGGAGTGGATGCGATTGTCGAAGGATCCATCAGCCGGGAAGGCAACCGCATTCGCGTTCACGCGCAATTGATCCGGGCAAGCAATGACGAACACTTCTGGTCGGAGACATACGATCGCGAGATGGGCGACGTGTTTTCGCTGGAGAGCGAGATCGCGCAGTCGATCGCCGAAAAGGTTGAAGTCACGGTCAGCGGTCAGGAACGCGCCCGGCTAGTGGCGAAGAGACAGGTATCCCCGGAAGTCTATGAGAGCTACCTGAAGGGGATCTATGCGGATCGCAACACGAGGGCAGGTTTCGAACAGAGCGTCGCCTTTTTCGAAGATGCGATCAAGAAAGATCCGACCTTTGCGCCCGCGTATCTAGGGCTGGCCAGTGCATATGGAGACCTCGGGACCGTTTATGGCGGGGTTTCGCCCAGTGAAACCCGCCCCAAAATATTTGCAGCACTGCACAAGGCACTGGACCTCGATCCGGATCTTGCAGAAGCCCACGGGTTTTTGGCAGGCACCTACCAACAAGATTGGAGGTGGCAGGAGTCCCAAGCCGAATTCGCGCGAGCGCTCGCGTTGAAGCCCAATGACGCGGCCGAGCGCGGGGGCTATGCAGGCTGGCTGTTGTCTCAGGGGCGCGTGGAGGAGGCAGTGACCTGGGCGCGAAGTGCCCATGAACTGGATCCCCTGGATGTTGGCTTGCTTATCAATAATGGCTTTCTCTTATTCCACGCCCGGCGCTACGACGAGTCTATTCAGACCCTGCGAAGCGCATTGGCGGTCGATCGCGACAGTGCCGTTGCGCATTGGTTTTTGGGGTACGACCTAATTGCCAAAGGGCAACCGGAACAAGCCATCCCCGAATTGGAAAAGGCGCTTCTCCTCTCCGGCCGCAGCTCTGCGGTGATTGGTGTGCTGGTGCGGGCCTACGCCCACGCCGGGCGGAGAGACGATGCGCTCCGGTTGGTTGCAGAATTGAAAAGACGCAGAGAGGCAGGTTATGTTCCTGCGGCTGCGTTTGTGAATGCGTATTTGGGGCTTGGGGATAACGAGCAGGCATTTGTCTGGCTGGAGCGCGCCTACCAGGAAAAATCCACCATTCTCCAGTTTCTCAAAACCCATCCCCACTTTGATCCTATTCGCGGCGACCCTCGTTTTACGGATCTGATTCGCCGTGTTGGCCTTGACCGGGAGTATCCCTCCTCTCTTTAGGCTCGCGCACTTGCAGGGCGAATCACGTAATCAATCGAGCCGGATTTTCTGATAGAAGGAGTGCTGTAATCGGTCGGCCAATGCGTGCCGGTTGCTTTGATGCGCCGAGCTTTCGGGCGTTCCCCAAAACTGGTATGCTGCGTGCGCAGAGAAAAGCGATTTACGCGAGGAGTGCAAGGCGATGTGGTTCCTGGGAATGGATGTGGGCACGGGTGGCACGCGGGCCGTGGTGGTGGATGCCGATGGAAAGCTGATCAGCGGAGCATCGAGCGAGCACGCTCCCTTCCGCACGCCGCACCCCGGGTGGGCGGAACAGGATCCTGAGGACTGGTGGCGCGCTGCGCAAGAAGCCATCAAACTCGCGCTGGCGGCAGCGCCGGAGCCGCATCAGCCGATCGTGGGAATCGGATTGACGGGGCAGATGCATGGCGCGGTGATGCTGGATGAACATGGCGCGGTGCTGCGGCCGTCGCTGATCTGGTGTGACACGCGCACGCAGCCGGAGTGCGACTGGCTGACGGAGAAGATCGGCTACGAGAAGCTGATTGAACTTACATGTAATCCCGCGCTGCCGAATTTCACGCTGACCAAGCTGCTGTGGGTGAAGACGCACGAGCCGGAGATCTTCGCGAAGATCCGGCACATCATGTGTCCCAAGGATTATGTGCGCTACCGGTTGACGGGTGAGTTTGCGATTGACGTGCAGGAGGCGAGCGGAACGCTGCTGCTGGATGTGACGCATCGGCGGTGGTCGAAGGAAGTGGCGGAGGCGGCGGGAATTCCGGAGAGCTGGTTGCCGAAGGTGTATGAGTCGCCCGAGGTCTGCGCGCGGATCAGCGAGACGGCGGCGGGGCTGACGGGATTGAAAGCCGGCACCCCGGTCGTTGCCGGTGCGGGAGACCAGGGCGCAGGTGCGGTGGGGATGGGGATTCTGCAGCCGGGGTCTGTGTCCGCGACGATTGGGACTTCGGGCGTGGTGTTTGCGGCGACCGCGCAGCCGACGAAAGACCCGAAAGGACGCATGCACACGTTCTGCCATGCTGTGCCGGGTTTGTGGCATGTGATGGGTGTGACGCAGTCGGCGGGGTTGAGCCTGAATTGGCTGAAGCAGACTTTTTTTTCTGGGCAGAATTATGACGGCATGACCGCGGCAGCGGAGAAGATTCCTGCCGGGAGCGAAGGACTGATGTGGGCTCCGTATCTGTTGGGCGAAAGAACACCGCATCTCGATCCGCAGGTGCGGGCGGCGTTTGCAGGGATCTCCACGATTCACACGGCTGCGCATTTCACGCGCGCGGTGCTGGAGGGCGTCGCCTATTCGCTGCAGGATACGTTCACGCTGTTTGCGGAGTTGGGAATTCCGGTAAGCGCGGTGCGGCTCGGCGGCGGCGGTGCGCGCGGTCCGTTGTGGCGCAAGATTCAGGCTGGCGTTTACGGGCAGGCGGTAGAGGTGCTGACAGCGGAAGAGGGCGGCGCATTTGGCTGCGCGCTGATGGCGGGAGTGGGCACGGGGCACTGGGCGAATCTAGATGCGGCGTGCGGGCAGGCGATCGAAGTGGCGCAGCGGATCGAGCCGGATGCTGCCGATCTTGCCGCGTACAAGGCGGGATACTCGGAGTGGCGGAAGCTGTATCCGGCACTGAAAACTCTGCGGTGAGTGTCGAGGTTTTCCTGTAGCATGTTGGGCAGCCGAGCGAGTCTCGGTCCGTGCTATCGTGCAGGAGCACTCCCGTGGTGACCAGCCAGGCAATCAGCCCTTCGTTCGACGCAAGTCGCGCGACAACTGGAGAGGAGCATTCCCGCACCGCCTCCGCGCAATGTTGCCGTCGATGCTTATCGCGGGCTGGTGATGGTGCTGATGATGGGCGAGGTCATGCGTTTCGCAGATGTGGCCCACTCCTTTCCGCAAAGCACATTCTGGCGCATCCTGGCGTACAACCAGACCCACGTCGAATGGGCCGGGATGAGCCTGCATGACACCATTCAGCCGGGATTTACATTTCTTGCCGGCGTCGCCCTCCCGTACTCCATTCGCAGCCGGCAGCGAAAGGGCGAAAGCTTTGCGCACATGCTTTTTCACACCATGTGGCGGAGCGTGCTGCTGATTGCACTGGGCATCTTTCTGCGCTCAACGGATGGACCGATTACGTACTACACCTTTGAGGACACGCTTACCCAGATCGGCCTCGGATACACCTTCGCGTTTCTGCTCGCCTTTGTGAAAGCGCGCTGGCAATGGGTATCGCTGGCAGTCATTCTCTTTGCCTACTGGCTGGCATGGGCGATCTATCCCGCGCCGCCGCCCAGCTTCAACTGGGCCGCCGTCGGAGTCCCGCCGGATTGGCATCAACACATCTACAGCGGCTTCGCGGCGCACTGGAACAAGAACAGCAACCTGGGTCAGGCATTCGATGTTTGGTTTTTGAACCTGTTTCCACGCACGCGGCCCTTCGCCTTCAATGGGGGCGGCTATCTCACCTTGAGCTTCATCCCCACGCTCGGCACCATGATCCTGGGCGTGATTGCGGGCCGCTGGTTCCATGAGGCGGCACCCGGAATTCCGCTGCGCAAGTTCATGATTGCCGCCGTTGCGTTGATGGTGGCTGGGCTGGTGTTACATTTCGCCGGTGTGTGCCCCATCGTTAAGCGCATCTGGACGCCCTCATGGACGCTGTGGAGCGGCGGGGTCTGTTTCGTCTTCCTTGCGGCGTTCTCCTGGATCGTCGACGTGAAGGGCAACCAGAAGCTTGCCTTTCCTCTTGTTGTCGTGGGAATGAACTCAATTGCCGCGTATTTGATCGCGCATCTTTGGGAAGATTTTGTCCTGAACAGCTTTCGCATTCATCTCGGTATGCGCGTGCTCAACGCACTTGGAACTGCGCTCGAGCCGTTTGTTCTGGGCGTGCTGGCCATGGCCGGGTATTGGCTGATCCTTTATTGGATGTACCGCAAGCGGATCTTCATCCGCATCTGACGCGGCGTGAAGGCACGCGATTGAGTGGCGCAGCCCATCTCGCCGGATGGGGAGACCTGGCTGCGGACAGATCGGGATATGCAGAATGCCGAAGCGCTATCCTGCGCTGCGTAGCAGCGATAGATGAAACGGTGTGGATGTAGGCCTGTCGTATTCTCTGCGCCGCAGCTCGCACATGACGAGCGTTTCGGCATCGGATTGGCGATATTTTGATCATTTGATGCCGAAATGACGATCTCTACATATACAAGTGGGAGAGCGATGCTATAGCCTTGCTGCAAATTGTTTTGCGGTGAGGGCTTGATGCGTCTACTTCTTTCTTTGGTTTCATTGCTTTTTGTGTGCGCCGGTTTCGGCGCTGCTGCCCAGCCGAATGCTGCGCCCACTTGCGCGGATTTACGTTTGGTGCCGGCGGTTCGGGAGTGCACGGCGGTCAAATCCGTTGCGATTGGATCGGCGGGTGTGCGTGTTGTCTCCGACCGAAATGCAGAAGATGAGTTTGCTGCGAAGGACCTGGAGGAGGCGCTAAAGGAGCGGGGAGTTGCTGTTGGCAAAGCGAACGCGGCTTTGATTCGCCTGGAGCGCGTGACTCCCTCACAAGCGAAAGAGGGATTCGAGGAGTACAAGATTGCGCCGGCAGCCGCACGCGGTCTCTCTGTTACTGCGCAGACGGAAGCTGGCGTCTTCTATGGCGCGCAGACAGTGAAGCAGTTGATTCGCGGATCGGGAAAGGATGCACTGTTGCTGGTGCCGACGATTCGGGACTGGCCGGCGATGGCGCATCGCGGACTCTCGGATGACTGGTCGCGCGGGCCGTTGCCGAACATGGAGTTTCTGAAGCGCGAGATTCGCACGCTGGCGGCGTACAAGTACAACATCTTCTCGCCGTACTTCGAGCACACGTTTGCGTATGCGAGCACGCCGGTCGCGGCGTATCCGGGCGGAGCGATGACGCCCGACGAGGGAAGGGAACTTGTCGCGTACGCAGCGAAGTATCACATCACGATTATTCCGGAGCAGGAGGCCTTCGGGCATCTGCATCATGTTCTGAAGTTCGAGCAGTATTCGGGGCTTGGAGAGACGCCGCGTGGGGCGGTGCTGGCGCCGGGCGATCCA
The DNA here is from genome assembly GCA_963770365.1 of uncultured Acidobacteriaceae bacterium. Lineage (GTDB taxonomy): Bacteria > Acidobacteriota > Terriglobia > Terriglobales > Acidobacteriaceae > Telmatobacter. The sequence goes on from CAVYPN010000008.1 coordinate 141,934, forward strand.
GGAAGCCTGCCGCAGATCGGCGAATGGTTTGGTGAACTGGCGAAGGTGTTTCCGGGACCGTATGCGCACATCGGAGCGGATGAAACTTCGCAGCTTGGACTGGGGCGCACGCGCGATGAGGTGGCGCAGAAGGGACTGGGGACGGTCTATCTCAGCTTTCTCTCGCAGATTCACGAGCAGCTTGCGCCGCTTGCACAAGCGGTTGCTGTTCTGGGGGGACATTGCGGAGAACTCGCCGGAGCTGGTGGGCACGCTGCCCAAGGACATGATCGCGGTCTCGTGGCACTACGACGCGAAGCCGGACTTCACGAAGAACCTGGAACCGTTTCTCAAATCCGGGCTCGAGACGTGGGTGGCCACGGGCGTGAATAACTGGAACCGCGTTTATCCCAACAACAATGAGACGCTCGGCAACATCCGCGCATTCGTGCGCGACGGGCAGAAGCTGGGCGCGAAGGGGATGCTGAACACGGTGTGGAACGACGACGGCGAGGGCATCTTCGACGAGAACTGGTTTGGCGTTTTGTTTGGCGGGGCCGCGGCATGGCAGTCGGGCGAAAGCTCGGAGGCCAACTTCACGGATTCGTATGGCGCAGGCATTTCACGGGGACGAAAGCGGCAAGATCAGCCAGGCGCAGCAGGAGTTGATGGCGGCGCACGCAACGCTGAAGAAGGCCGGATCTGAATGACGCGCAGGATTCGTATTTCTGGGTCGATCCGTTTTCGCCGGAAGGACAGGAAGTCGCGGTAAAACTCGATCCGGTTGCATCGGAGCTGCGACTGCATGCGGAGAAGGCAATAACTCTGCTGGCACAGGCGCGCGCGGCGACGAAGCTCGGAAATCAGGAAGCGCTCGACGCGATGGAACTTGGCGCGCGACGCATCGACTTTATCGGTTACAAATTCGAAGCGGCGGAAGATTGCGCCAGTCTGTATGCGAAGGCGCAGTCAGCCGCGGGGGATAAAACCCGGTGGAGCGAAGTGTCAGAGGCGTTGTATACGATCGGCTCAAACAACGGCCGGCTCGAAGACATACGCGACGGATACTCGCAGATTGGACAGCTCTTCCATGACGCATGGCTGCGCGACAACCGGCCCTATTGGCTGGCCAACAACATGGCTCGCTATGATCGCGCTACAGAAGTGTGGGTGGGACGCGGCAATGCATGGAATAACGTCATCCAGCATTGGTGGACTACGCACACGCTGCCGCCGGCGAGTGAGGTTGGTTTGCCTGCGCCGCTTGCTCGAGCGGAAAAATAAGCGAGCGCTGACGTCACAATTCGCGAAAACTGGATGAGCAGTGATGCGCCTCTGAGCAATTTCTTGCCACATTCTCGGCGTCCGCTCGCATCACGCTGTAGATCCAGCATATTGGCCGAGTTTTCTCTTGACGGTCCTGGGTCGCGCGCCGAGAATTGGATTCCCACCTGAACTGACCTTGGAGGTCCTATGTCCCCAGCTACTCTTCGCAATGCGCTGTTTCTCTGTTCTGCCGTTCTGATTGCGGGTTCGTATCAGAAGGCTTCGGCCGCAACCCTTTGTGTAAATCCCGCGGGCTCGCACGGATGCTACTCAACGATTGGAGCCGCGGTTGGTCATGCCTCGGCCATGGACGTAATCAACGTCGGCCCCGGCACCTATAAGGAAGATGTTGTGATCGGCATGCCGCTCTCGCTGATCGGCGCGGGCGCGGGCGCTTCGATCATTGACGCGACGAGTCTCGCGAACGGCATCTTTGTGGATGGACTCGATAACGCCGGCCTCAGCCACGTGACCATTGCCGGATTCACGGTCGAGAAGGCGAATTGGGAAGGCGTTCTTGTCGTGAATGCTTCCGACGTTGTGATTCGCGACAGCAAGATCGTCAACAATACCCAGGCTCCCGCGGTGTTTACCGGCGAAGCGCACGGATGCCCGGGCCAGCCGGCATTTGAAACCGACGAAACTGGCGACTGCGGCGGCGCCCTGCATTTGATTGGCGTATGGGATTCGACGATTTCAGGCAACAAGATAACCGGCAACGACGATGGCATTCTTGTGAGCGATGAGACGGCGGCCAGCCACGACATCCTGATCTCGCAGAACACAGTGACGGACAACCCCGGGGAGTGCGGCATTGTGCTGGCATCGCATCCGCCGGTGGGTTCAGCCCCGCCGTTCTTTGCGAAGCATTTTGGCATTTACCACGTCACGGTCGATGACAACGACGTTGAGAACAATGGCGTGACGGTGGGCGGCGCAGGTGTCGGGATGTTCTCGGATGGCGCCGGGCCGGGCAGAGCTTCGGGCAACGTCATCAGCCACAACAAGCTCATCGGCAACGGCATTGGCGGTGTCTCACTGCACAGCCACGTTGGTCCGAATTTTGGCGCGCCGGCTGACGATATGGATGGCAACGTGATCATCGGAAATTATATCGCCAAGAATCTTGCCGATGAATTCGACACCGCGACGCCCGGACGCGTTGGGATCAACATTAACAGCGGCGGCGGCGGAACGCCGATCAATGGCACTATCATTACCGGCAATGTGATTACCGACGAGGACGTTGACATCGCATTCAACACGCCGGCATGGGTCAATATTCATCTGAACGATCTGCGCGGCGGGAAGGTGGGCGTTGCGAACGTCTGCACTCTCGACGACCCGAGTTGCAAGGGTGGGATCATTGCCACTGAAAACTACTGGGGATGCGCGAAGGGACCGGGGTCAGGCGGATGCTCGACGACCAGCGGACCGAACGTGCTGTTCACTCCGTGGCTGAGCAAGCCAGCGACGGATGGCGATCACGATAACAATTAGTCACACATACACCAAACAGAAAGGCCTGCCGAAATCAGATGGCAGGCCTTTTTGTTTGTGTGTGCCTCGTTCTTGATGTTTGATCGTCAATTCGCCCTGCAACTGCGTGTTTTCGCTGGAGTCGCCGACATGAATCACGAACTTACCGGGATCGGTGGTCGTCGTACTTCACGTGGAGGATGTCGTAGTCGATCGACGGGTGATTGTTTTCGGTTACTTGCAGCCACCTGTCTGCCCTCTTGATCGGGTAGTAGAAGGCATGTGAAGGATCGTCCTGCCAGTTGCGATCGAAGCTGACGGGCAACTTGCCTTCGGGGTCGTGCGATGGATGCTGTAAGTTCCTTCTTTCGTTTAATTTGTGACCACAGTCACAGGAGGGGGTGAATGCGGTCACTGCCGTGCGTCTTATGCAAGAGCAGACTCAGTAAACATCGGGCCCCGCCTCGACTGCCGCGCTCTCGCGCCAACGCAGCTTGGCGCAACGAGGGAAGTCATGAGTTTCGCTTCTGGTTTGAAGACGATTGTTGCAGCAACGGATCTGGATGGGCGCGCAGATGCCGCATTGGAATACGCGCGCAAGCTGGCCCTTGCGTACGGCGCACGGATCGTGCTGGCCCATGGACTCGATCCTCTGGACTACGCCTCAGTTGCGGCGGTTCCCGGTAAGGTTTTGCGCAGTTTGACGGAGGAGGCTCGCGCGACGCTGGATCAGATGTCCGCCGACCTGGTGCGCGAGGGAATCCACAGCCATTCTGAGATTCACCAGGGCGAAGTGGCGCAGATGCTGGTGGATGTTGCGCGCCAATACGAAGCCGGGCTCATCGTCATCGGAACAGAAGGACGGCAGGGCGCAGGCCCGGTGGTGGTTGGAGCGATCGCAGAGCAACTGGTGCGCATGGCTCCTTGTCCAGTGCTGGCGGTGGCTGCCGACTATAACGCCGGAACCTTTCGCCCGGTGCCGGGCGGTCCGGTGATGCTGGCCATGGAGCGCAATGAGGCAACGGCGGAGGCAACGGCCACAGCCTGCTCGCTGGCGGAAATCTTCCAAAGAACACTGATCGTGGTGCACGCACGCAAGCCCGAGGAAGCCGTCGCATTTCTCAATCCCATTGCCACAACGATCAAGGAGTTTGGGATTGTGAGCGAAGGACGCTTTCCAGTGCGCTGCATCGTGAAGGATGGCAAGCCGGGCGATGCGATGGTGGAGGCGATCGGGCAATTTCATCCCAGTGTGCTGGTGATCGGCGTGAAGCGCGCCAGCGAGACCCCGGGACCGCATGGCACGGCATTTACTCTGCTGGCGCGGTCGCGCGTACCGGTGCTTTGCGTTCCTCCTGCGGCAGCGGTCGCCGCGCAGGAACAGGAAACCTGCGCCGGCGCGCAGTCCTGAGAACCTGCGCGAGGCTCAACAGGCGAAGCGCCGAAGGAAGGTAACAGCGCGCTGGCCCGATCCACTCGGGCGCGACTGATGGAAAGACGAGTTGCCGCGTATGGCGAGGGAAGACGCCGAATTCCGAAGAAGGAATCGAGACCTCGGATGCGCGGACGAGCGAATCGCAGCCGGTCAATGCATGCCGGCCTCGCACCCGAACCACGAAAGGGGAGACGGGACGATGCAATCGAAAGCAATACCAGAGCGACGCGATGTCGCCGCACCCCACCCGATTGCGGAATTACTGGCCTGTCCGCCGGCAGTCGGAAATATGCTGAATGCGTCGGCGGAGAGCATCGAGTTTGATGCCGGCGATGTGCTCTTCCAACAAAACGATGTGTGCAGGGGCTTGTACGTACCGATTACCGGCTATCTGCTGCGTAAGGCGGCGCGGCTGGAAGCGCGGCTGACGCTGGGAACAGTGCGAGCGGGCGAAGTGGTGGAACTGGCTGCAATGTTAGGTGACGTACGTCACACATACACATTGATCGGACAATCGAAGGGCACGGCGATGCGCTTACCCAAAGAGGCTCTGCAGCGCGCATTCGAGTTGTATCCGACGCTCAGAATGCGCTTGCTGGAAGAGCTAGCTCGCGAAGTATCAAGAGCATACGGGATGTGTTGTGTCGCAAAGATATCGGGACTGCGGCGCAGACCGGCGGCCGCATTGCATGCGGAGAGATTGACACGCATTGAGTAAATTGGACCATCAAGGTTCGGAAAAGCGACTCAAAAGAAACATAGTTTCGGGCACTCTATCTATCGCGGTCCAGAAGAAGTGGGATATACTCTGAACAATTCTTCGGAAATATTTATGGCTGGACTACATTCTCATCACCCACCGGAAGATTGTCTTAATTGCGAGCACCGTCATCTGCGGATGTTCTGCAACCTCACAACCGAGGCACTTCACGATTACGACAATATCGGAATCATGATGAGCCATGCGCGCGGGGCGAAGCTGTTTACCGAAGGCGATGTGGCACGGAATGTTTTTGTCATCTGTTTCGGCCAGATCAAAATTTCGTCGACTTCGCGCGATGGCAAGACGATGATTCTGAAAATCGCCGGTCCGGGCGACGTGATGGGGTTGAGTGCAGTTCTGGCCAACGTTCCGCACGAAGTGACCGCCGAAGCGATTGAGCCCTGCCAGGTAAAGACGATTCGCAAGCAGGAATTCATCGACTTCCTGGGGCGGCACGGAATCGCCAGCATGCATGCGGCGCAGTCGCTCTCGGGCGAATACCTCACGGTCTTTCACGATGCCAAGCGGTTGGCTCTTTCGGGCTCCGCTGCAGGCCGTCTGGCGCGGCTGCTGCTTGACTGGGGAAAAGCCGCTTCCAACGGGAAGCCGGAGATTCGCTTCACCATGGCCCTCACGCATGAAGAAATCGCCAATATGGCCGGCACTTCACGCGAAACCGTGACGCGATTGCTGAACCAGTTTCGCCGCGATCAGTGGATCGTGATCAAGGGCGCCAGTATGACCATCGCCAAGCCCGATCAGCTTGAACGCCTCACCGCGTAAACTTCTTCCCTGAGTACCTTCTCACTACCGAGAGGAGCCGTGTCTGTGTCTCGGGAAGAAACACTGCAGCCGGTCATCGATTTCATTCGCGAGCTTGACAAGCTGAAAGGCGTGGAGCGCAAGACTCGCCCGCTGGGGCTCGCGCGATTTGAAAACTCCGCAGAACATAGCTGGCAGCTTGCCGTGCTGGCAATGGCATTGTCGCGCTATGCAGATGGCCCGATCAAACTCGAACGCGTCGTCAGCATGCTTTTGCTGCATGACATCGGCGAGATCGATACGGGCGACACGATTGCTTATGCCACCGAAGGCATGGAGCAACGCAAGATCGCCGAACAGGACGCGGTAAAGCGCATCTGCGCGATTTTGCCGGGCGAACTCAGCGATGAGTTCGAGTCGCTGTGGCAGGAATTCGAAGCGGCTGAGACGCCGGAAGCGAAATTCGCTCATGCGATGGACCGGTCGATCCCGATCATTCTCAATCTCGCGAACAACGGGCAGAGCTGGCGCGAAAACGGGATCCGCTACGAGCAGGTGATCAAGCGCAACGGTCCTGCTGTGCAGACGGGATGCCCGCCGCTTTGGGCTTACCTCGAGCGGCAACTCGACGAGGCGCGGGCGAACGGCTGGTTCGGAGTCTAGGTAACCGCCAGCAAGTTCACGCTTACCTCGCGATGCTGGAGAGTCCAGCACCCATCTCATGCATCGAGGCCCCGAAGCCTGGTTCTGACCGTCCTGCTTTTTTGGTTCAACTTCCGGATTACCCGTGACCCGCCGTCTGCCAAATTGATTCGGGGTAGATGGTTTGCTAAGGTCGTCATTATGTCCGAGCGTTCCACCGAGCAGATACGCGAATTGCTCGACTCCCTTTATCGCGTGGATTCGGGACGGATCCTGGCGACTCTGATCCGCTTGCTCGGTGATTTTGACCTTGCCGAAGAGGCGATGCACGAAGCCTTTGCCGCTGCGCTGAGCGTGTGGCCGAGGAGTGGAGTTCCCGGCAACCCGCGACCATGGTTGATTTCAACGGGCCGATTCAAAGCCATTGATACGCTGCGGCGACGGGCAAGATTTGATGCGTCGCAAGATGAGCTCGTCCGGCATCTCGAAGGGCAATCGAGTTCGGCGGAAGGCTCAACTGATGAGGACCGCTTTGAGGATGATCGGCTGCGCCTGATTTTTACGTGCTGTCATCCATCTCTGGCGCCGGAAGCGCACGTTGCGCTCACCTTGCGTGAGGTGTGCGGGCTGACGACCGAGGAAATTGCGAAGGCCTTCCTCACGACTCCACGTACGCTGGCGCAGCGCATTGTGCGCGCAAAGGCAAAGATTCGCGAGACACGGATTCCGTATGAGGTGCCGACGCCGCAGGAATTGCCGGAGCGACTGGACGCGGTGCTTCAGGTCATCTATCTCGTCTTTAACGAGGGTTACTCGGCTGCAGCTGGAGCGGAGGTAACGCGGGCCGAGCTAACCGGCGAGGCGATTCGACTGGGCCGGTTGCTGAAAGACCTCCAGCCAGAGCCGGAGGTAATTGGGCTGCTTGCACTGATGCTGCTCCAGGAATCCCGGCGCGCAGCGAGAACCTCTGCGACCGGAGAGCTGATTTTGCTGGAGAATCAAGACCGCTCGCGCTGGAACCGGGAGCAGATCGCGGAGGGAGTGACATTGCTGGAGAAAGCCCTGAAGTCCCACCGCTTCGGTGCTTACACGCTGCAGGCTGCGATTGCGGCTGTTCATGCGGAGGCGGAATCGGTTGCTGCGACCGACTGGCGGCAGGTTGTTGCGATTTACGACCAATTGGTACGACTTCAGCCTTCGCCGGTTGTCTATCTCAATCGTGCCGTGGCCATTGCCATGCGCGATGGTCCAGAGGCCGGTCTGGCGCATATCGACGCGGCGTTGGAACATGGCGAACTGGCAAATTACTACCTGGCGCATTCAGCCCGTGCCGATATGTGCCGCAGGCTGGGCAGGACCGCTGAGGCCCGGGCTTCTTATGGGAAAGCTCTTGCGCTGACCCAACAGGAACCGGAGCGGCAGTTCCTGCAGGAGCGGATTCGGCAGCTGAAATAAAAAATGGGGGAGGAACAAAATTTCTTTGACGACTTGTCGAATTCCGCTTTGGCCCTTCGACTATAGGTTGAAAGCGGGGAAGCCAACAGATAGCTAAACCCGAAAAAACCACTCAACCATCGCTCAACCCAAAGGAGACTTCGCAATGCGATTCATGATCATCCTCAAAGGAACCCCAGAGACAGAAGTCGCCCCCCCCGATCCACAGCTCATGGCCGAGATGGGCAAGTTCAACGAAGAGCTCATCAAGGCTGGCATCGTGTTGGCCATGGACGGTCTCCAACCCAGCTCCAAAGGCGCACGCGTCAAATTCTCCGGCAAGAACCGCACCGTCATCGACGGCCCATTCACCGAGGCTAAGGAGCTCATCGCGGGCTTCTGGATCTGGCAGGTCAAGTCCCTCGAAGAGGCCATCGAGTGGGTCAAACGTGCCCCGAACCCTGACGACGTTGACTACGAAGTCGAAATCCGGCAGGTCGGTGAGATGGAAGACTTCACAGACATCCTGTCCGAAGAGGAGATCCAGTACAAAAAAGCGAAACGGGCTGAGCTGCCACTTCAGACCGCCAACAAATAGCCGCTGTTGCATCCATGGATCGAAAGCTGGTGTGAAAGGTAGCAGTATCGCTACCGATCCACGCCAGAGTGGGACGCTGCCTCGAAAATATTCGGATAGCTGTCGATTTTCGGTCTTCCCAACGACTATCGGACAAGAGAACGATGAGCCACGGTTCCTGCGTGAACAGGAAACGAGGCCTCGGAAACAAGCAACAGAAAATAAGCGCAGAAAACCAAGGAGAAAAAGTCATGCCACAGTATTTGGTTTGTAACTACATGCCCGACGACTTCGACCCGTCCACCGTAACCGAAGAAATGATGGAACAGATTCACGCGCTCAACCGTGAAATGATTGCTGCCGGCGTGAGGAAGTTCGCCTGCGGCATTGCCCCGCCCGCCAACGCAAAGACGATTCGGTCCCAGCCCGACGGAAAGGTGCTCGTCACCGATGGGCCGTACACCGAGACCAAGGAGCACATGGGCGGATTCTGGATTCTGGAATGCGCCAATATCGACGAGGCGCTGGCATGGGCGAAGAAGGGTGCCATCGCCTGCGATGTGGCCGGCGAGGTGCGCGAGCTACTTTTCTTCCCGGCTCCGGAATAAGAATCCAGCGAAACGCAAACAACCTGGCCACTGCAGCGCTGGTAACGAGATGAAGCACCCTACGGACGAAGACCTGTCCCCCCGCCAGCGAGCAAAGACCACTCGCCGGGAACCCCGATGTCCGCGGAGGCCCGCAACGAGCCAAGGTTGAACCATCCAGTGCATGCCTCAAACTCTGAAAAGCACTGGTGCGAAAAAGGAGGTCAGGACGATCAATGAGAAATTTGATCTATGCAATCAACATTACGTTGGACGGCTGCGTTGACCACACCTCACAGGGTGTCGATGACGAAAAACTTGAATACTTTACTCACCTCACGCGAGGGGTTGACCTGCAGGTCCTTGGGCGTAAAACCTATCAGTTGATGGTTCCCTATTGGCCTGACGTCCTCAAAAACCCGAATGAGACAAAAGCGGATACCGAGTTTGCCCGGGCATGGGTCTCCACAAAGAAAGTTGTCTTTTCACGATCATTAGAAAGTGTTGAAGACACAAATACGCGTATTGTTCGTGGGAGCCTTCACGACGAAATACTGAAACTAAAACAAGAACCAGGCAAAGATATCCTGGTCGGTGGTGTGGATATTCCCTCACAACTTATAGAGCTTGGCCTGGTGGATGAATATCGTTTGGTCGTTGGGCCGATCGTTGCAGGCAAAGGAAGACGGTTGCTGGAAGACGTCAGCCTGCAGGAGAGACTGCAACTAAAACTTGTTGAGTCAAAGATTTTTAAATCAGGATCTGTTGCGCTTCGTTACTTGAAACCGTGACGGAAACATTGCGACCGCTGTGCTGCCGGCTCGCGTCGAAGACGAGACGAAGGAGGAAGGAACCATGAAATACATATGTTTGGGATACTACGATAAGGCCAAATTTGACGCCATGACTGAGGCCGAACGAAACGCCATGTTCGATGCATGCTTTGAATACGACGGCCATCTTCGCTCCAACGGGCATTGGTCTATTGGAGAAGCGCTTCAGCCTCCGGAAACAGCCCTGACACTTTCCTGGAAGAACGGCAGAGTGGCAACCACCGACGGTCCCTTTGTGGAAACTAAAGAACAACTCGGCGGCATCGGAATCCTCGAGGCGCGGGACATGAATCACGCTGTACAACTTGTGGCGCAGCATCCGTCCCTGAAATACGGCAGCACTTGGGAGATTCGGCCGGCCGGAGACATGAGCGAGATCATTCGGGCAAGTGAGCAGCGACGGCAAAAGGATACCTCGCAATGAGGAGTCCACGAGAAAAGAACGATCAGTCTCACGGCCGGGTCTGCCAGCGCATTGGCTATTTTCGGCTTTTCCCTTGACATCTAGGGAAGAGGGCAATTAGCCTGCTCTTACCCTTGTTGTCTAGGGAAGAGAGCAATGGCAAAAAACGATCTTCAGGGCGCGCTCGATCTCCTCATTCTGAAAACTCTTTCGCAACTTGACTCGATGCACGGGTACGGCATTGTCATGCATATTCGCCGGGTATCCGCTGAACGAATCATTGTTGAGGAAGGCTCGCTTTATCCTGCGCTGCACCGCATGGAGCAGAACGGCTGGGTGCGCGCGAGCTGGGCCGTGACCGATTACGGGCGCAAGGCAAAGTGGTACGCGCTGACCAGGGCGGGCAAGGAGCAGTTGGCCAGCCGCGAAAAAAACTGGGAGCAGGTCGTCAAGGGCGTCGACGCAATTCTCCGTTTTGCATGAGGTAAGGGATGTCACTTCTTGGTCGCATCGTGATGCTGGGCCGGCGTTCGCGCATGGAGCGCGAGATCGAAGCCGAATTGCAGGAGCACATGCAGATGTGCATCGACGACAACATGGGGGAAGGCATGAGCCGCGAGCAGGCGGTGCGCGAGGCGCGACTGCGATTCGGAAGCCCGACAGCGACGCGCGAGAGGGTGTGGGCCGAGGATGCCGCGCTTGGCCTGGAGAGCCTGGGCCGCGATGCGCGCACGGCGTTGCGCGGGTTTGTGAAGAGTCCCGGCTTCGCGCTTGTGGTTATCGCGACGCTGGCTCTCGGCATTGGGGCAAACACGGCGATCTTCGAGTTGCTGGATGCAGTGCGGATGCGTACGCTTCCCGTGCGCAATCCCGGCGAACTGGCCGAGGTGAAGATCGCAGGGGGGACCCAGGGATTCGGAATCAACAACGGATTGCTCGGGAATTTCACAGTTCCCATGTGGCGGGAGGTGAAGGACCATCACGATCCCTTTACGGGCATTTTTGCCTTTCGAGCTGACGACATGCTGATGGGCAAGCCGAGTGATCCGCGCCACGTTTATGGGCTCGAAGTGAGCGGGAATTTCTTCAACGTTCTCGGTATTGCACCATGGCAGGGCCGCCTGATCGAGCCGCAGGATGAGGTCGGATGCGATATCACGAAGGTGGTGGCGAGCTACGGCTTCTGGAAATCGGAGATGGGCGGAGCACCGATCACGGCCAACTCGACGCTCATGGTGGACGGAAAGACGGTGCAGGTGCTTGGAGTGACGCCGCCGTCCTTTTTCGGACTGGTGGTGGGGGACCGGTATGATCTCGCGTATCCAACCTGCACGCCTCCCAATCCGCGCCGCGAAGTGTTCGCGTTTTCTGTGATGGGGCGGCTCAAGCCGGAGTGGAGTCTCGAAAAAGCAACCGCATACTTCAATGCGATGAGTCCGGGACTTTTTGAAAGGACCGCGCCCGAAGGCTACAGCCCGGACAACATCAAGACCTTCAAGGCATTTCACCTGGCCGCGTATCCGGCGGGAGCAGGTGTCAGCTACCTGCGCGTCGAATACAACAGGTCACTGGAACTGCTGCTGGGCATCACGGGGCTGGTGTTGCTGATTGCCTGCGCGAATCTCGCCAACCTGATGCTGGCGCGGGCAAGCGTAAGGCAGCGCGAAATGGCCATTCGCATGGCGCTTGGCGCCTCGCGCGGCCGTCTGCTGCGACAGATACTGCTGGAGAGCGCATTGCTTGCGGCGATTGGCGCAACATTGGGTGTTGCCCTCGCACAACCGCTAAGCCGGGCACTGGTGGCTGCGCTGAATACGAGCCAGAACTCGATTCATCTGACGATTGCACCGGACTGGCGCGTGTTGTTGTTTGCCGCGGCCGTTTCAATGGCAACCTGCGTCCTGTGCGGAACGTTTCCGGCCATGCGCAACGCGAACGCGGAGCCGATCGCCTCAATGAAATCCGGCGAGCGGGGAGTTGTCGGCAACCGCGAACGATTTACGGTGCAGCGCGCGATGGTGATCGCGCAGGTAGCTGTGTCCATGGTGCTGCTGGTGGGCGCGCTCCTGTTTGTCCGCAGCTATCGGAACCTGATGACCTTTAACGCGGGCATCCGTGAGAGCGGAATGACTTTTGGGTATTTCGGATTTCCAGCGGCGAAGATCAAGCCGGAGAATCTCGCGGCGTATAAGCGGGAACTGGTGGACGACGTGCGCGCTCTGCCGGGCATCGAAAATGCGGCCGCCACTACGAACGTTCCGTTGTCGGGGGGCAGCTGGAGCCACCACGTGGATGTGGGTGCTCTGGATGGTTCGAGCAAGTTTACCTACGTGAGCCCGAGCTACTTTGCGACGATGGACATTCCGCTGCTGACGGGACGCGGTTTTACCGAGCACGACACCAACAGCGCTCCCCTGGTGCTGATCGTGAACCAGACCTTTATACGGAAATACATTCGCACGCCTTCTCCGATCGGCCAGCATGTGCACGTCCGTCCGGAGCCGCAGTATCCCGATCGCATGTACGAGATTGTCGGGACAATTCCCGACAGTAAATACAACGACATTCGCGCTGAGACGCCGCCAGTGGCCTTCGTGCCCATCGATCAGTTTCCTGTGCCCGCGCAGGGGCCGGGCATGGCCATCATGTTTGCTGCGCGCGATCGCGCGGCTGCTGTAGAGACGGTGCGGCACATGTTCGAAGAGAAGCACCCGGGAACGATCATGCAGTTCCACGATTTCGAACAGGAAATTCGCGACAACCTCGTGGGTGACCGCATGCTGGCCATGCTTTCGGGATTTTTTGGCGTGCTTGCCGCTTTGCTGGTTGTGGTGGGTTTGTACGGCGTGCTGTCGTACTTCCTTGCGCAGCGGCGTAGCGAGATCGGCATCCGCATTGCGCTGGGGGCAAGCCGCGGGCGCGTCATCGGCACGTTGCTGCGCGACGCGGCCATGATGTTGCTGGTGGGGCTGGGAGCGGGAACGGCGCTTGCGCTGCTGGCAGGCCGCGAAGCCAGCAGCATGCTTTTTGGACTGAAGCCTTCGGATCCAATGACCCTGGCCGCTTCAGCCCTGCTGCTGGGCATTGTGACGCTGTTGACGAGTCTCGTTCCCGCACTCAAGGCAGCGCATGTAAATCCGATCAACTCGCTGCGCGTGGAATGAAAATATTGTTGAATGGCTGCTGGCCGACCTAGAGGCTGATCTTGTCGTGTTCGGGCGGAGCCTGGTTGAGCACTTCTTCTTCGTCGCGGAGGGTGAGCACCGGGCAGCGGGCATGTGCCAGCACGCGGTAGACCGTGCGATCGTGGGTGAGGCTGTGGAGCACCGAGCGATGCGTGGATCCCAGCACAAGGAGATCCGCGCCAAGATCCACCGATGCGGCGAGGATTTCAATCGCGGGGTGACCGTGCGCTACGCGAGCGTCGACCTCGACGCAACAAGAGTCAGTGGCGCCGATTTCTTCCGCGAGAATGCGCAACTCGCGCATCGCTGTCGAGTCCAGTCCTGTAGGCAGATGGTCGCGCTGCATCTCATCGAGTGGAGGCAACACGTGCAGCAGAACGAGCTTTGCACTTCGATCTGTGGCGATCTGGCAGGCAAGCGCTGCGCTCGGGCTTGAGGTCTCTCTTAATGTGGTGGCGTGCAAAACGACCCTTTGCCGGTCGTTGCCGCTCCCCTCGAGATGAGCCTCGGGTCCCACGGTAATGACCGGGAGAGGTACCGAGCGCAGCACTTGTTCTGCCACGGAGCCGAGGAGCAGCTTGCTGACCTTGCTCCGGCTCCGGGTCCCAAGAAATAGGCGATGTGCATTGAACTGACGCGCGGCCGCGATGATTTGCTGTGCGGGCGCGCCTTCGCGAACGATGGCGTCGCATGCAATCTCCTGCCCGCGCGCTTTCATTCTCCAGGGCTCCATCGTCCTGATCGCAAAATCGATGGCACTTGCCGGATCGTAGTAGGGCATGCCCGCCGCGTCGGCGGCGATTCCTGCGCCGGGGCCGAGAACGTGAAGCAGAATGATGCGCGCATTCGACTGATGCGCTTGTTGCAGCGCAAATGGGATGAGCCGGTCCAGGTCGCTGAGATCCGTCGCGACCAGAATTACAGATGGATGGGCCCATCGGCTGAGTCCGGCGTCCGCCATGGCACACCCCTTATACGCAAAAGCCTCGCACCGAAAACGTCGGCGAGATGTGCCTAAGCGCACGGGAGCAGGTGAGTTGGATCACGTAAACTGCGCTTCGAAGCGCCGCCCAGATTACACGCAAGCCTCGCCTCTGGTTAAGGTGATAGATCTTTTCGGCATTGGAAAGAAGGAGGCGATGGAGCCGCCGAGGCGCGAAACAGCCGGAGGATTTAGCGGTTTCCTTATTGCTTCTTTATTTGATTGCAATCTATTGTTGGGAATGGAACCCCAACCTCACACTTTCCATCCCTCTAAACATCCCAAAGAAACATAAGCCTCGACGCGGGCATTTTGACGCCCTATTCGCCGTATAGGCGGTCGCACTTTTCAAGGGCGCAGATCAAAAGAGAATTCGAACTTCTGGAGGACAGATGCACATGGTTCATCTACGTACCCGAAGTGTATTCAGCGCAATTTTCATGGCGGCTGCTCTCGCGGTCGCCTTGCCAGTCAACAGCTTTGCCCAGACATTTCGCGGCGGAATCAACGGAACCGTGACAGATCAGTCCGGTGCGGTTGTAGCCGGCGCAGCGGTTGAAGCCACGGATTCCGCAACGGGCGTATCCCACAAGACCGTTACCTCCAGCGCCGGCGAATACAGTTTCCAGGACATGCCACTCGGCGCATACACCGTCAACATATCTGGTTCCGGCTTCAAGGAATCGGTGATCAAGAATGTGCCGGTAACAGCGGGCGTGATCTATACACTGCCCGTGAAGCTCTCGGTCCAGGCGGCTGGTGAAACGGTCGAAGTATCTGCGTCGGGACTTGCGCTCGACACGACGTCGGCCACGCAGACGACAGATATTCCCGAGACCACGGTTCAGGACATTCCTTTGAACGGCCGCGACTTCACGCAGATGATCGGCCTGGCGCCGGGCTTTGCGGGATATGCGCTGGGCGGGTTCGGATCGGTGAACGGTACGCGCGGAAATCAGGTCAACTGGCAGATCGACGGCGCCGACAACAACGATTGGTGGCATAACATTCCTGCCGTCAACCAGGGCGGCGTTGAAAACATCGCCGGTGTTACCTTGCCCATCGATTCGATTGAAGAATTCAGCCTGCAGACTCAGTCTTCCGCTGAAGTGGGAAGAAATCCTGGCGGGAGCGTAAACCTGGTCACCAAGTCCGGAACGAACGCCATGCATGGCTCCATCTATTACTACGAAAGAAATCAGGCCCTCGCTGAGAGCAACCCCTTCAACACGCTTGGAGATTTGCCGCTTGAGAATGTGCAGTGGGGTGCTTCACTCGGCGGTCCTTTCTGGAAAGATCACACCTTCTGGTTTACCAACTTTGAGAAACAGAAGTTCAACATCGCAACGGGCAACTCGGGACTTGAGCCCAATGCGTATTACCAGGCTGCGGCGATGCAGTTGTTGAACGATGCCGGTGTCCCGGTCGATCCGGCTACCCAGAAACTGATTGCGCTCTTATGGCCTGCTGGCCTCCTCTCCGGGACTACACCGGGCTTCTTCCAGTCGGCGGCGCCCGAATTCGGGTATAGCTACAACGGCGTAGCCAAGATCGATCACACGTTCAACTCCAAGCACAGCATCTACGCACGCGCTTTCATGGGGCAGGGCAATCAGACGGCCCCGGTGGGAACGACCGACATCAATCCCTACTTCTTCGAAATCGGTCCGATTCACGTTTACAACTTTTCCGCCGGTCACAACTGGGTGATTTCACCCGCGATCAGCAACAGCGTCACGGCCGCGGTTAACTACTTCCATCAGACTTTCTCCGATGCAAACACGAACTTTACCAGCGTGACGGATGCCGGTTTCATCACTGGCGCGCCGTTCCCGAATGCGCCCAATATTCAGATCGGCAACGATTTTGAGCCGACAGGCAATACGCCTCCCGAGGGTCGCCAAGATGTCACGGGGGTTATCGATGAAGCTTTCAATATCGTGAAGGGCAAACATCAGCTGCGTATCGGCGGCGAATTTCGCCGCGCCCAGGTCGATGAGTTCTATCACCGGCATGCCATCGGCAACTATCAATTCCTTGGCGGCCAAGGGCCGAATGGCGATGGCTCCACAGCCTGGAATACAGACGATCAAGACGTCGCGGCGCTCGCTGATTTCCTTGCCGGTTACCTGACCAAGGCCTCCATCGCTGTGGGAAATCCCGAGCGGCTGGTGTTCTCATCCGGGTACGATATTTTCGCTCAAGACAGCTTTCAAGCCACCAACAATCTGAATTTCAACTTTGGCATTCGCTACGACTACATGCAGCCAATGCACGACAGCAAAAAAGATCTTTCCGTCTTCAGGCCGGGACTCACTCTGAGTGGCATCGCGTTCCAAGGTGCGGACATCAGCAGCATCTTTGAGCCCGACCACACCAGCTTCAGCCCGCGGATCGGCTTCAGCTACAAGCCCGCGTCATCACCGACAACGGTGATTCGCGGCGGCGCCGGAATCTTCTTCGATACGCCGAATGCCAACCCTTTCCTGGACAATCGTCCCGGAAATTCGGCTCCCAACGGACTCGAAGGCAATCCGGGCGGCAGCAATCCGGTATTCACACTTACGACATCGGCAAGCGCCGGCAGCCCCGTTCAGATTATTCCTGGACAGGAAATCATTCCCACATCGACGCTCTCCTGCACCGTGAATCCATGCGGCGTGTTTAGCGTTGACAAGAATTTCCGCTCCCCCTACAACGTCAACTTCAACCTGCAGATTGAACGGCAGGTTGGCAAAGCTTTCTTCCAGCTCGGATATGTGGGTAGCCAAGGGCGCAAGCTTCTGAGCCTTCTGAATATTAACCAACCGCACCTGGGTGGAGCTCCTGGCGCCTACGTGGGAGACGGGACGCAATTTGGAGGAAACTTCTATTCCGACATCAACCAGATCGAGAGCATCGGGACTTCGAACTACAATTCACTGCAGTCTGTGTTCCGCACGTCGAGCTGGCATGGCGTGATAGCGCAGGCCTCATACACATGGGGGCACAACCTCGACGAAGTGACGCAATATCGCGGTGCGCTGCCGCAGGACAGTTACAACTTCAAGGGAGACTACGGCAACTCTGATTTTGATACTCGAAACGGTTTCAAGGGATACGTGAACTACTTGATCCCTTCCGCGCCGGCGATGAAGTTGCTGAGCGGAGGGTGGGAAATCAACACGGCTTTCGCTTTCAACGGCGGCCAGCCCATCACCGTCTTCAACGGCGATGACACCAGCGGTACCGACGAATTCACGCAGCGCGTCAACCGGGTGTCGAATCCGTTCGCGGGAATCAGCCACGGCATTCAAACGGTAAACGGCAGCAAGTTTGTGCAGTGGTTCAACCCCGCAGCTTACGTTGAACCTCCGGCAAACACCTGGGGAACGGAAGCTCGCAACAGCATCTACGGACCGGGATATTCTGACGTTGATCTTTCCGTGATCAAGAATACAAAGTTCCCGATTAACGACTTTCCGGTGGACGTGCAATTCCGCGCGGAAATGTTCAATGTGCTCAATCACGTGAACCTTGCCAGCCCTGCCTGCACGCAACTCTGCAACGACTTCTTCGGGGGCGGAAGCTTTGGCAGGACGGGATCCACGATCGGTTCCGGCAACTTCTCACCAGGTATTGGACCGGGCGAGCCCTTCAACGTGCAGCTGGCGATGAAGATTCTGTTCTAGGGCCGATTTCACAGTTTGAACGCTATGCCGGTCGACGAAAGTGGCCGGCATCTTTTTTGTCGTCACACTTCTTTCGTGTCCTGGCGCACTGCACGACGGAAATGTACAAGCGATCTGCAGATGCGGAGTGCCATAGAAATGCAACCGCAGATCCCTCAGCTGCGCTTGGATGACAAATGAGATGAACCCAGGCTATAGCTCGGCGCCGTCTTCACATCAAAAAAAAGCCCCGTCCGAGGACGGGGCTTTTTAACTTAAAACTTAGAACTGACAACTCATTCACGACAGGTGGGTGAAGGGCGTCCTTTGCAGACGCCGCGGCAGTTCTGGTGGAACAAGCCCCGCGGTGCTGCTGCCCATCACATCCGTGAAGTCCTTACGGAAGGCCATCATTTCGTCGGGTGTTCCGACGGTGATCCGCAGGCTGTTGGGCCATGCGGGCCAGATGCGTCCGACATACATGTCCTTCGTTGCCAGTGCGGCCTGGACTTCCTTGCCGGGTTTGCGGACGTCGAGCATGAAACAGTTGCTTTCGGAGGGCGTGGTTGCATAGCCCTGGCTTTTGAGCCAGGCGATGGTCTGCATGCGTGTGTCGGCAATGATTTTCTTGCGCGTAGTGACGAGGTCGGCATCGAGCAGGCTGGCCTTGGCCGCGGCCACTGCGGTGACGGGCAACGCGTTCATTCCGCCGAACGAAGTAATTTTCGCCAGCAGGTCAGGTCGGCCGATGGCGAATCCCATGCGGATGCCGGCCATGCCATAAAGCTTCGAGAAGGTGCGAAGGACAATGACGTTCTTTCCTTCCTTCACGTAATCGATCGAGCGCGGCGCATCGCAGAGGTGGATGTAGGCTTCGTCGATCAGTATGACCGTGTCCTTGGGTGCATTGGCAACGACGTACTCGATGTCGCTGCGCGGCGTGCAGGTGCCGGTCGGGTTATTGGGGTTGCAGATGTAGATCACGCCTGCGTTCGAAGCGGCTGCGAGCATCGCCTTTACGTCGTGCTTCGCCTCGCCCTTGGGATCGGCCAGCGGCACTTTGAGTATCTGTGCGCCGCTCACCTTGGCAGCCCACATGGGAGCTTCGTAGCCGGGGTCGGCGACCACCAGCGGCTTGTCTTTGCTGGTGAAGGCAAGCACCGTGTAGTGCAGCGGTTCGCTCGAACCAGCGAAGGGGGCAATCGACTCGGCGCTCAGCCCTTCCTGCTTGGCGAAGATCTCAACCAGCTCTGCTTCACCTGTGAAGAGGTAGCGGCCGCCGCGCGGAACGATGCTGACGATGGCCTGGCGTGCGGCTTCCGAGGGACCCATGGGGTTCTCGTTGGCATCGATGTGGATGCCCTTGTTGGGGTCGGCAAATTTGGGGCGTTCGGCGTAGGCGAGATGCGCCTCGGTGAGGATGGGCAGGCTGGCCACCGCGGAGGCTCCGGCGGCGAAACGGAAGAAGCTGCGGCGCGAAATTCCGTTGGGAGCTATAGGATCGACGGTCGGGTACATCGGCAGGACTCCTTAGGTTGAGAATGGAGTTGGACAGACCACCGCCGCGAACGCGGCGAAAGACAAGACGGGAGGATAGAGGATAAGAGGAAGGGGAATGACAGTCCCATAACCCAAGGTATCGCTCTGCGACGGCAAAAACAAGCGAGAAATGCGGATTCGACGCTGAGCCGATCGGTTGGGCGAATCGGGCGAATTTTCTGCTAAGCTTTTGTTAGCGCCAGGGACGCATCCGGTCCGCGGAAAGGGCTTTAAGCCCACCCGATTTGCCCAGATTCACACACCTTCTTTCAGCCCGCACGCGGACATCGGGTGCAGCAATGAAAGGAGGCACCATGCCCGCCGAATCAGCAGAATCCCCTCGTCAACTCCCCGACCGCCCCAATCTTCGCCACCTGAAGGACCAGGCAAAAGCACTTCTCAAGGCCGGCAAAGCCGCGTCGCTCAGCGAGTCGCAACGGATGGTCGCACGCATGTACGGCTTTGCAAGCTGGCCCCGGCTGAAAGCGCATGTTGATACGAAGAACCTCGGAGAGGAAGTGAACGAGTTAAAGCAGGCGATCGATACCAATGATCTCGATTGGGTGCAGGCTCTGATGACGCGCAACCCTGCGCTTCATCGCGCCCCAATTGGTTACGGGAAGAACGGCCCGCTGACCTGGGTGGCTGAGTGCCGCGTGCCCTGGGAGCCGCCAACTCCAGTCAGACTCGCAATGGCACAGTGGATGATCGATCACGGATCGGATATCCATCAAGGGAGCGATGGTCCGCTGATGCGTGCCGCGCTCAGGGATGATCGCATTCCGATGATGGAACTGCTGTTGCGCAACGGCGCGGACGTGAATGCAGAGTGGGGCGGTTTCTTCCCAATTATTTTCGCGCCATGCGAAACACTCGCGCCGGAATCGCTGCAATGGCTGATCGATCACGGCGCCAATCCCGATTGTGCGAGGGCTGGACGAAAGTATCCAGATTCCGCGCTGGACTACGTGATTGGCACGTATTCACGCTCAGAACGGCTGGGCGCATGCATTGAGATTCTGGTCGCCGCAGGTTGCCCGGCGAGACGCAGCATTCCCGCAGTCCTCGAGATTCTGCGCGGACGCATCGACCGGTTGCGCGAACTTCTCGACGCCGACCCTGGGTTGGTGAACCGGCGATTCGGGGAACTCGATTTTGGAAGCTCGGGGAGTCGAAGTCTCACACTCCGCGGTGGATCATTGCTCCATGTCGCAGCGGAATACGGAAATGTCGAAGCGGCTCAGTTGCTTCTGAGTCGCGGTGCGGATGTCAATGCTCGCGCAGAGATCGACGAAGCTGGTGTTGGCGGACAGACGCCTCTTTTCCATGCGGTCTCTCAGTTCTTCGATTTCGGGCAGCCCATGGTGGAATTTCTCGTGATGCACGGCGCCAACCTCGGAGTTTCAGCCAGGATTCCGGGGCACTATGAGCGCCCTGAAGAGGTGGTCGAATCCACGCCCTTTGGATATGCGCTGCTATTCCCGGGCGGCGAAAACAAGACGACGGCATTCCTTCGCGCGGCGGGTGCGCCAGGGTAGCGAATTTGTCCTCCATCCGTATGTGTTGTGCCTACGGTCGACTGTGGTAGACTCCGTGCCGGAAAACGTATCCT
Source organism: uncultured Acidobacteriaceae bacterium (assembly GCA_963770365.1). GTDB lineage: Bacteria > Acidobacteriota > Terriglobia > Terriglobales > Acidobacteriaceae > Telmatobacter. The sequence continues at coordinate 163,122 of CAVYPN010000008.1, forward strand.
TTTGGAATGGCTCGAATTCCCCGGGGGCTCTGCGCCGCGGATTCCAAGCCACCAGTTTTTTTGTTTGAAAGCTTGACAACCCTTGGAGTAAACCCATTTACTTATGGGCGAACGTCCGCGTCGCAACTGAATGTACTCACCCGATTGCAGGTGACTCAATGCTCGCTTCAATTCCAGGTTTAACCGCCGTTGGAATGACCCCATCGCCCGCGGCGCTTGTCGCCCTTGCCGCACCGTCGCTCGCACATTTGAACTGGCTCGATATCGCCATCATCGCGATCTACTTCGTGATGGTGATCTGGATCGGCTTTTACCTGAAAGGCCAGGCCAACACCAGCGAAGAATTCTTCATGGCCGGCCGCGAGATGACGGCGTGGATTGCAGGCCTGAGCTTTGTCTCGGCGAACCTGGGCTCGCTGGAACTGATGGGCTGGGCCGGATCGGCCTATCAGTACGGCATTCTCGCGGCACACTGGTACTGGATAGGCGCGATCCCGGCGATGCTCTTCCTCGGCATCGTGATGATGCCCTTCTACTACGTGTGCAAGACGCACTCGGTGCCCGGGTACCTCAAACTTCGCTACGGGCAGGGCGCAAGCACCGTATCCGCCTTCTCATTCGCGTTCATGACGGTGCTGATGAGCGGCGTGAACATGTTTGCGATGGCCGAAGTGATGAAGGTCGTTCTGGGCTGGAATCTGAACTTCTCGATCATCGTTTCGTCGCTGGCGGTTGCGGCGTATGTAGCATTGGGTGGCTTGCGCTCGGCGATCTTTAACGAAGTGCTGCAGTTCATGCTGATCTGGGGCGGCGCACTCCTCGTGCCGATCCTGGGTCTGGTCGAAGCGGGCGGCTGGAACGGATTTAAAGCCAAGCTTGCGCATAACATCGCCAATGGGGCAACGGCGCCCGGCGACTACACGCACATGTGGCGCAGCATGGGCCACTTTACCGATAACCCGATGGGCATTCACTGGACGGGCATCGTCTTCGGCCTCGGATTCGCCATCAGCTTCGGTTACTGGACCACGGACTTCCTGGTTGTGCAGCGCGTTCTCTCTGCACATAACCTGCGCTCTGCGCGCATGGCCCCGATCATCGGGTCCTTCTTCAAGATGGCGGTTCCGTTCATCGTCATTCTTCCCGGCCTGCTGGGGCTTGTTGTGCTGCAGAATGGGGATGGCAGCCTGATGCACCTTGTAGGGCAGAACCTTGTTACTCCGGGCTCTGGTCTGCATAGCTACAACGAGGTTCTGCCGTTGATGATGGTGCGGTACATGGCGCCCGGGCTGCTGGGATTAGGCATCACAGCACTGATTGCCGGATTCATGAGCGGCATGGCGGGCAACGTCAGCGCCTTCTCAGCGGTGTGGACCTACGACATCTATCAGCCGCTCATCAAGAAGAATGCTCCTGATGAGCACTACGTCACAGTGGGACGGTGGGCCACGATTCTTGGCGTCATTGTTTCCATCGGCACCGCGTACCTTGTGATGAGCGCAGCCGGCATCATGGACTACGTGCAGGCGCTCTTCAGCTTCTTTATTTCGCCGCTGCTGGGCGTGGTGCTGGTGGGCATGTTCTGGATGCGCGCCACGAAGGCAGGCGGCTTCTGGGGACTACTGATGGGCACCCTTACTTCGATCGGGCTGTGGGGTTGGGTCAAAGCCGATCCATCGGCGCTTCGTTTTGTGGCGATTTCGCCTGATGCCAAAGACATGGCCGAGAATATGTATCGGGCTCTGTGGTCGGTCATCGTCGCAATCCTCGTCAACGTGATCGTCAGCCTGGCAACGAAGCCGAAAACGGCCGCCGAACTCACTGGCCTTGTCTATGGCGCGACGAAGTTGCCGGTGGAAGAGCCTGTGCCCTTCTACAAGAACGAATACTTCTGGCTGGTGATCGCGATCGTTCTGTTCCTCGCTCTCAACATCTACTTCTGGTAAGGAGGTCGTATGGAAACCGGTCATATTTCAATCTGGTTTTTCATCGGAGTTTTGCTCACGGTTTATGGAGCAATGATCTTCGGCTATGGACTTTGGGAATTGGCTACGAATCACCTTGCCAACGTAGTTTTGAATACCTTGCACGCCCCGGTCTGGTGGGGCGGTTCAATGTTGCTTGTCGGCCTTTTTTACAGCCTGCGTTTTCGCCCGGGCCGCAACGGTTAATGCGGCAATTGAAGGAGCTTGAATCATGGCAGCGGAAAGAAAGATGACGTTTGGAGTCATTGTCGGAAACCGGGGCTTTTTTCCGGATCACCTGGCCAAGACCGGACGCGAAGAAATCCTCTCAGTACTGGGGGCTGCGGGCGCGAGCGCGATCGTTCTCGGGCCGGAGCAATCCAAACACGGCGCGGTGGAAACGTACACCGAAGCGCAGCACTGCGCTGAGTTGTTCAAGAAACACGCGGAAGAGATCGACGGCATCATCGTAACGCTGCCCAACTTCGGCGAAGAACGCGGCATTGTTGATGCGATTCGCCTGTCGGGGCTGAAGGTTCCGGTGCTGGTGCAGGCCACGCCTGACCGGTCTGAAGCCATGACCATCGCCACGCGGCGCGACAGCTTCTGCGGCAAGATGTCGGCGTGCAACAACATGATGCAGTACGGCATCAACTACTCGCTGACGACGCTGCATACCGAAGCGCTGACATCGGCGGAATTCAAGGCGGATCTTGAGTGGTTCTCGGCCGTCTGCCGCATCGTGAAGGGTCTCAAGAATCTGCGTATCGGCGCCATCGGCGCGCGTCCCACGGCATTCAACACGGTGCGGTACTCCGAGCGCATCTTTGAAACCAGCGGAATCACGATCGAGACGATTGATCTGTCGGAAATTTTCGGCCGCATCAATCGCATGAAGGACAACGACGACGCGGCGCAAGGCAAACTCGCGGCGATCAAGAAGTATGTCACTACTTCGGGAATTCCTGAAGAATCGCTGTTGAAGATGGCGAAGCTCGGCGCGGTGATCGACGGCTGGATGAAGACGGCTCCGGTCACGATAAGCGCTGTGCAGTGCTGGACTTCGATGGAGGAGTTTTTCGGCGTTGTGCCCTGCACCATCATGAGCATGATGAGTGACAATCTTATCCCCTCAGCCTGCGAAACCGATGTGCCCGGCACGCTGAGCATGTACATGCTGGCGCTGGCTAGCGGAACGCCATCGGCGCTGCTCGATTGGAACAACAATTACGGCGCTGATCCGAATAAGTGCGTCTGCTTCCACTGCTCGAATTTGCCGAAGCACTTCTTCAAGGACGTGAAGATGGATTACCAGGAGATCATCGCCGGCACGGTAGGCAAGTTGAACACCTTCGGCACCTGCGTGGGACGCGTAAAGGCGGGCGAGATGAGCTTCGCACGCTATTCCACCGATGATCGCCGCGGGATTGTGCGCGGATATACAGGCGCAGGCCGCTTCACCGAAGATCCGCTGGAAACTTTTGGCGGCGCGGGCGTGGCGGAGATTCCGCAGTTGCAGAAGCTGCTGAAGTACATTTGCCGCGAAGGATTTGAGCACCACGTTGCGGCGAACTTCAGCGACGTTTCGAAATCGGTGCACGAGGCTGCCCGCTACATGGGATGGGAAAGCCACCATCACCCGGAACTTGAAGACTGATTTAATTGCAATGCAAAGGCGGGCGTTGACTGCTGTGTCGACGTCCAAATTTGTTTGAGGAGATTTATGGATACTGCAAGCATGACCAAGCGGATCAACAAGGACCTGGTGGTAAACGGGACCACGGTTGTGACCGAGACGCAGTGGAACGAAGAATTGAACGCCAAGCATGACAAGCTTGTCGCCTGGCTGCGTGCGCAGGACCTGGAAGGCGTGCTTCTTCGCCGTCACGAAAACATTGCCTGGTTGACGGGTGGTGCCGCGGAGGTTCGCGTCCTCACACCGGGCGAAACCGGTGTGGCTTCGCTGCTGGTGACGGCGGAGGGTCGGCGTTATTACTTCACCACCGAGAACGAAGCACCCCGCCTGAAGGACGAGGAGTTTGGCGCGCTCGACTTCGAGCCTGTGCTGTTTCCCTGGTACGCCGACAATGCGATTGAGACTGCGCAGCGTTTGGCCGGCGCTCACCTTGGCTCCGACACGCCGGACCCAGGGCTGATACCGGTAGGTCTTTTTCCATTGCGGCAATCGCTGTGCGAGAGCGAAATTGCGCGCTATCGCTGGTTGGGTGCGCAGACGGCTGATGCAGTTGTTGAGTCGCTGCACGAGGTTGAACCCGGTCTGAGCGAATACGATCTCGAAGCGCTCACCGCAGCCAATCTTTTGCGGCGCGGCATTATGCCGTCGGTCTATCTTTTTGCCGTTGACGACCGCATCTACAAATACAAGCACGCGGTGGCGCGGGGTGCGCGGCTGAAGAAGTACGGGATGCTCAATCTCTGTTCGCGCAAGTGGGGATTGGCGATTTCGATTACGCGCTTTGTCCACTTCGGCGAAGTTCCGGCAGAGCTTGCAGCGCGATTCAAATCGGCTGCGCAGGTGAATGCGGCGCTGCTCGATGCGACGCACGTGGGCACGACGTCAGCGGAGTTGTTCCGGGTGGCGCAGGCTGCGTATGCTGCTGAAGGATTTGCCGGCGAAGAGCGGTTCCACCACCAGGGTGGGCCCACCGGCTATGGCGAGCGCGAGTGGGTGGCAACGCCAGACGGAAAACAGACCGTCGTCAACAACCAGGCCTTCGCATGGAATCCGAGCATTCGCGGCGGGAAGGCCGAAGACACGGTCATCCTTCGCGATGGCAAGATTGAGTGGCTGACGGCGACGCCGGAACTGCCAGTGATCAACGCGACTGCGAATGGAATGGTCTATCCAGCGGCGGGCGTGCTGGTGAAGTAAGTAAGACAGGGAATAGGGACTAGGGAATAGGGAATAACAGATTCAGCTATTCTGCCTTTCTGGCCTCTACCGGTTGCAGCGTTAATCGTGCCGTGAGCACCACCAGCGCGGCCCACAATACATCGGCGCCTAATAAATGCGCGACCTGCAGCCACACCGGGGCCAGCATCACGACATCAAGCACGCCGAGCACATACTGAGCGGCAAGCAGGATCAATACCAGCGCCGACAGGCCGCGATTGTCCCATTCGGTGGTCCGCTGAGCCGCGCGCACCAGGATCCAGATCAGAAAAATGCTTGCGAGGAATGCGATCGTTGGATGCGTCCATCGCCAGCGCACCAGCCAGCCGCTTGTTGAAGAAAAATCCTCGGCCAGCGCGGATCCAAGCGACGTTGCCGGGAAGAGCGTGTCCCCCAGGGCAGCGAGCGATCCAGTTACTCCGACGCCGAGTACAACGAGGATTCCGGCAATAGCGCCGAAAGGAGCGACAAGGCGAATCTCGCTGCGCAGAAATCCGTGCTTGCGACTGAGCATGTGCGCAGTGAGCGTGAGCGCTGCCAGCAGCAGCAGTGTGTTGGTAAGGTGGAGCGCGAGATACCAGGGCCGCAGCGGCGAGTGGCTCTGCGCGGTTAACCCAAGCTTGACCAGCAACGCCCCGATGATCGCTTCAATCAGCGTGAAGACGACAACGGCAACGGCACACCTGCGTGCCAGGTGACCGCGAACCGTCGCCGCAAAAGTCCATATGAGTAGTCCAACGGCAGAAAAGAATGACAGCCCACTGGTGATCCGGTGCGTGAATTCGATGATTGTGCTGGTGCTGGCCGAGTATTGCAGCACAGTTCCATTGCACAGGGGCCAGTGATTGCCGCAGCCTGCGCCCGCGCCGGTTGCGCGAACCAGCGACCCCCATAGAATTACGGCGATGAAGTATGCGAGTACCGACCATGCGAAGCGACGCAATGCGGGCGACGGCAGGCGCTTCAGGTCGATATGGGTTGCTACCGAATGCATGAACGAGGGCTCCGAAGCTAACCCTTCAGTGTAGAACAATCACGCCTGCCCGAGTTGCTGAGGGGCTGAACGTCGAGGAGATCACTCTCCTTGGTGGTCCAGGAGCCGCACCACGTGATTCACAATCATCAGGTCTTCGGCCGGTGGAATCACGCGCACCTTCACGCGAGAATCATCAGCCGAGATGACCGCTTCTCCGCGAACGTTGTTCTTTTCGGGATCTACGACGATGCCCAGAGCAGCCAGGCCGGAGCAGATCTGTGCGCGCGTAGCAATGTCGTTTTCGCCGATGCCGCCGGTGAAGACCAGCATGTCGAGACCGCCGAGCTCGGCGTAATAACTTCCGATCCACCTGGCGATAGTCCACGCGAATTTTTCGACGGCCAGTCGTGCGTTCTCATTGCCGTTCTTGATGGCTTCGCGCAGGTCGCGCATGTCATTCGAGAGCCCGCTCACACCGAGAAGCCCGGACTTCTTGCTGAATACGGTCTCGAGTTTGTCGGCCGCGGCAGCCGCTTCGGGCGTGGTCTCGGCGATCTTCTTCAAAATAAAAATCACGACACCGGGATCGATGTCGCCGGTGCGCGAGCCGCTGATGATGCCGCCCGTGGGCGTAAGTCCCATTGACGTATCGAGGCTCTGCCCGTTGCGAATCGCCGTGATCGAGGCGCCATTGCCGAGGTGAGCGACAATGAGCTTCTCGGGAATATCCGGCTGCAGTTGATAGATGATCGACTCATACGAAATGCCATGGTATCCATAGCGTCGCACGCCCATGTCCACGTATTCATCGGGAATCGGCATGCGCGTTACGACCTCAGGCATGGTGCGATGAAAGTACGTGTCGAGCACAGCGAAATTCGGGACGCCGGGAAAAAGTTTAAGCGCTTCGCGCATGATGTAGACCGCGATGGGCGTATGCAGAGGCGCGAGTGCCGCATAGCTTTCGATCTCATCGATCAGTTCTGGCGTGATGCGCTGGTTATCGCGTATCTTTGGCCCGCCGCATACGGTGCGATGCCCAATCGCCTTCGGGGCAGGGAACTGGTCTGAGTTCAGAGCCCCTGCGACAAGCGAAAATGCGACCGAACGGTTTGGCAGCGCCGGTGTCTGGTCCACCAGCTTCTTATCCGCTGCATCCTTGATCCAGAATTTGCCGTTATCCGTGCCGATCCCGTCGACCGCGCCTTCAAGAATCTTTGTGCGCTGGCCATCGCCGGCCTCGTAGATTGCAAATTTGATAGAAGACGAACCACTATTCAAAACCAAAATCGGTAAAGACGACATTCAAAAGAACCCCATGCTTTCAATTTGAACTTCTTGCAACGAAGATCTATTGTGTTTTATCCGGCTGCCACTTCCAGTTCTGAATCTCGGGAAGGTCTTCGCCGTTCTCCGATACGTAGAGCCGGTGCCGCTGGATCTCTTCGGAATACCACTGGCGCGCGTTGTCGACCTGCGCCGCAAGGCGCGACACGCGTGTGATGGCGTCAAGCGCGAGCTGGAATCGATCGATGTTGTTGAGGACGCACATGTCGAAGGGCGTGGTCGTTGTGCCCTCTTCCTTGTAGCCGCGCACGTGCAGATTGTCGTGATTATGCCGGCGGTAGGTGAGGCGGTGAATGCCCCATGGATATCCGTGAAATGCAAAGATTGTCGGCACCTTTGGCGGGAATACGGCGTCGTATTCTTCGTCCGAGAGGCCATGCGGATGCTCGGATGACGGCTGCAGCGTCATCAGGTCGACCACGTTGACAAAGCGAACGCGCAGGTCAGGAGCCTGCGTGCGAAGCAGCATAACCGCAGCAAGCGCCTCCATCGTCGGTACGTCGCCACAACTCGCGATGACAACATCGGGATTGCCGTTGTCGTTTGAGGCCCACTTCCAGATGCCCAGGCCTGTCGTGCAGTGCGCAACGGCTTCGTCCATTGTTAGCCACTGCGGTGCGGGCTGCTTTCCCGCGACGATCAGGTTGATGTAGTTCTTGCTGCGCAGGCAGTGGTCGGCCACAGAGAGCAGCGTATTTGCGTCGGGCGGAAGATAGATGCGCACCACGTCGGCCTTCTTGTTCACCAGGTGATCGATGAATCCTGGGTCCTGGTGCGAGAAGCCGTTGTGATCCTGCCGCCACACCAGTGAACTGAGCAGGTAGTTGAGCGATGCAATCGGCTTGCGCCACGGAATCTGACGCGTCACCTTGAGCCATTTCGCGTGCTGATTCACCATCGAATCGATGATGTGGATGAAGGCTTCGTAGCAGTTGAAGAATCCGTGACGGCCCGTGAGCAGAGTAGCCTTCGAGCCAACCCTGGCACATGTGTTCGCTCAGGATCTCCATAACGCGGCCGGTGCGTGAAAGGTTTTCATCAACCGGAAGTGTTTCCGCTTCCCAGGTTTTGCCGGTTCCGACAATCACATCCTGCAGGCGGTTTGAGGCAGTTTCGTCTGGGCCGAAGACGCGGAAGTTCTTCGTGTCCATGTTGGCTTCCATCACGGCGTGCAGCATTTTTCCCAGCACGCGAGTGGACTCGGCGGTCGTTGCTCCCGGCTTCTCGACCTTCACCGCAAAATTGCGGAAGCTCGGCACTTTCAACGGCTGCCACAGCAGGCCTCCGTTGGCGTGCGCATTCATGCCCATGCGCAGGCGGCCTTTAGGCGCGATATCGGCTAGCTCATCACGGAAAGCGCCTTTCTCGTCGAAGAGCTCTTCGGGCTTGTAGCTGCGCATCCAGTCTTCGAGCAGGCGCAGGTGATCGGGTTTCTCGCGCAGTTCGGCAAACGGAACCTGGTGGGCGCGCCAGGTGCCTTCAACCGGCTTGCCGTCGACTTCCTTCGGGCCCGTCCAGCCTTTGGGTGTGCGCATGATCAGCATCGGCCATGCCGGGCGGTCCGTCGATCCGCCCTCACGCGCAGCCTTCTGGATAGCCGCGATGCGATCGAAGATTTTGTCGAATACTGCGGCGGCCTTCTGATGCATCGTTGCCGGATCGTGGCCTTCGAGTGTGAAGGGCTCGTATCCGTAGCCGCGCATCAGATCTTCAAGTTCCGCATGAGGAATGCGCGCCAATACCGTCGGATTGGCGATCTTGTAGCCGTTCAGGTGCAGAACGGGCAGCACTGCGCCATCTGTCGCGGGATTGATGAACTTGTTGGAGTGCCAGCTCGTCGCCAGTGGTCCGGTTTCCGCTTCGCCGTCACCCACGACGCAGGCGACGATCAGGTTGGGATTGTCGAAGGCCGCGCCGTAGGCATGGACGAGCGAGTAGCCAAGTTCGCCGCCTTCGTGAATCGAGCCAGGTGTCTCCGGCGCGACGTGGCTTGGAATGCCATAGGGCCAGCTGAATTGCCGGAACAGACGCTTGATGCCGTCGCGATTCTGCTCGATGTGCGGATACATCTCGGAGTAGGAGCCCTCGAGATAGGTGTTCGCGACAAGCCCGGGGCCGCCGTGTCCGGGGCCGATGACATAGATCATGTCGAGGTGACGCTCGCGAATCAGGCGGTTCCAATGGACGTACAGAAAATTGAGTCCGGGGGTCGTTCCCCAGTGGCCGAGAAGGCGTGGCTTGACATCGTCCAGTGTTAGGGGACGTTCAAGCAGCGGATTGTCTTTCAGATAGATCTGACCGACGGACAAGTAGTTAGCGGCTCGCCAGTAGGCGTCCATCTTGTTGAGTAGGTCGGGGCTGAGAGGGCCTTCGCTTGATGCTTCGGTCCGGTTGATTTCGGTCGTCGCGCTGGTCATGGGGCACCTCGGGGAAAAGAATTGCTGTTCACGTTCAGCCTAGCAGCGAAGTGTTAATGCCGGGGGTGATTGAAGTCACAACCTTGTGAGATGGCAATTCACAGAATGGGACAGTGCTGGAGTGTCCGGAAGTCCGAGTGAGAGCACCGATAGCCTGACCGACCGTGCATCATCGAATTGCCCGGAGCGGAAGTTCCCTAGAATTGACGGGAAACTTAGCTGCCTCCGACAGTCAGTGGAATCTCGAGCGAGCCTACGCGAACGCCAAGAGTGTCGTGGACTGCAATGCGGAGCGATTGTTCTCCGGTGGGAAGATCAAGGGCCATCCTCACGGGAACTCCGGTCTGCATCAGCTGCGCATACTGCTTGGGATTGAGCGAAAACTTCGTCGCGCGATCCATAAAGTTCAAGCGCTTGCCGTCTGCATCGTAGGCGACCAGCGTGAATTCGATCGAACCCGTTCGCGTTCCGTCCGCGGATGAGTCGAAGATCACTGTGTGCGGATCGACGACGAGATCGACGATGTAGCGATGTGGAGAACCTTTCAGCGCGGCGGACAGTTCGCCCGCAGGACCTGCGGGAAAGTTGGCTTCCTTGAACTCGGGATCTGTCGCAGGCAATATACGCGTCTGGAAGAGAACCTGCGTCGACAGTGGCGCGCCGTGCAAGGTGGCAGCGGTCATCAGGCTTGCCTGGTTGAATAGATGCGAGCCCGGTTTGTCGGGCGGATCGGCATAGTACCCGGTGCGGTATTCAAGGTCGTACTTGCTGCCGTCGAGCTTCACCTTGATCTTGCGGAAGTCGCCATCGAACTTCTTCGACTGCGGAACGTAACCGATCGTGTAATAGCTCTCGCCGTTTTGGATCGCACTGGCAATCGCGGCTCGAAAACCGTTTGTGTTGAAGAAGGCCATCCCGCCGGTATCATGCGCGATCTGTTCCATGGAGAAATGTGAATTCGCGGCGCCGCTCATTTCCGTGGCGTTCATCCTGGCGAATCCTGGTCCGCCGTTGGGAGAACTGAGACCGTTGTTTGAGGCGTCGAAGCCGGAAAGGGACATCATGCCTCGCGCATCTACGGGGTAGACTGCGACGCGCGCCGCCGAGAGCAGATCGCTGGTTGCGCGCACTTGCTCTGCGTAGCTCCGCTCGTTCTGCAAGGATTGATTTTCAGGATCCGGGCCGAGAGCGATAGGGAACGAACCGGAGAACCAGATCAGATTCTTGCGACCCGGAACAGCACTGAGATAGCGTGCAAGCTGCTGCATCGCCTCCAGCGTGAGCTCAACGCGACGATCTGACTGCATAGCGGCGACATCGGATTGAAACTGCTGCATCGATTCGACTGCGTTTGACGTGGCCGGTAGATGCATGATGGTGAGATTTCCGATCGCGGAGTCGAACGCATTGCCGGCGCTTGAGTCGAGCGCCGCCGACTGCTTTGGAAGTGTCTTGGTGCTGTCGAGCGCTTTGACTAGGTCGTCGACGTTCGATGTAAATCCCTGCACCATGCGCAATCGCGACGCCAATGTGAAAATCGCCAGTGTTGTTCCCGGCGTGATGGTTTTGACGTATGCGATCATCTGCTTGCGCACGTACGCTTGATCCGTTGACCGGTGTATTGAGGCCGTCCAGCAGGAGCACGTTGATCGCGCTGCCCGGGGCGTGGTTGGGCACATTGTTGTAGTAATGCGGCGGCAGCGTGCGCCGCTGCGCCGCAGGCCCCGCGCCGGAGTCGGGCTTGTGCTCGTCAAAGAAACTGGCTTGTTGTTCGCGGCCGTTCTCGTAGACGTGGAATTGCCTGGGATCGATGTCATGGACTGCGACGCCCGCGTTGGTGACAACCACATCCACCAGCACCGAGAAGCTCGTCGTCTTGAAAATGGACTCCTGCTGGACCTTGTCGGACGACTGCGGCCCAGAACTCGCCGCCGGAGCGGCGGATTGTGCGTTGACCGCGATTGCCAAACCGCTCGCAAATAGAGCACCTGCAAACTGGGCAACGTGCATCGGGGGACCTCAACCGGGGATATACGGATGTACTTAATTATCCTGACGGGTTTTGGCGGGATTTGTTCTCAAAAAATCGTTTGAGGCGCAGGATTCTGGACTCGAAGCCGTACCAGAGGGCGGTGGCGATCAGGGTGGTGGCAACGAGTCGAAAAACGACGACGGCCATGCTGCCGGGCATCCCGTGGCTGTCCATGCGGGCGTCGAACCAGCCGAAGTAGACGAAGACCATGATGTGCGTCATGTAGAGGCCGTAGCTGATGCGTCCGTAGTAGGCGAGCGGACCGCGGCTGAGGATTGCATTGACAGGATTCCGGGCACCGGTAGAGGCGATCGACGACAGCACGGCGCCGCCGAAAAGCGTGGTGAGGGCGGTATCGAGAAAGGCTGTGCCTCCGGCGATGGTTGCGGCAGAGATGAGGCCGACTGGCATGGCGATGAGGCCGATGGCGAGCCAGACGCGCCTCCTGATCGGCAGCGTGTAGAGGCCGAGAGCCAGCAGGCTGCCCATGGCGATGCCGTCGATGTGCGTGAGCGTGTGGGTCGGCGTGATCCACGAAAAGTGACTCATCCTGAAAAGCGGTGCGGCGATGAGGAAGCTCGCGAGAATGCAGACGAGGAGCCACGGCGCACGCAGCACGCGCACCACCGGCGCCCAGAGAAAGTAATACTGTTCCTCGATCGCCAGCGACCAGGTGGGGCCGATGGCGGGCGGCAGCGTGAGGTGGAAGAGATTCTGCAGGAAAAGCAGGTACGCCCACCACGGCGCTGTCCTGATCGCAACCCAGACGGTAGGGCCGATGAACCACGGAGCATTCAGATAGCAGACGATCAGCACCAGGACGTACACGGGCCAGATGCGGAGAGCGCGGCGTCCGTAGAAGTTGCGGAAGTAATGTGGCTTGTTGCGGGATTCAAGCAGGATGGACGTGATGAGGAAGCCGGAGAGAACGAAGAAGAGGTTGACGCCGGTCCAGCCCCAGAGCGATACGGGGTAGAACCATGTGCCGGTGAAGCGCGGATGGCAGTGATACAGGACGACGGAGAGGACGGCGATGCCGCGCAGTCCCTGTAACTCGGGAATGTAGGTGGGCAGCCAGGATGGGCGTTGGATGGGCAAGGTTGAAGGGTAACAGTTCCGCAAGTTAACGAGAGAGCGAAGGTCCGTGCTTTCCCACCCTTGACTTCGTCAAGGATGGGGCACCCGTCGCTACCAGATTTCCGGAGTTATCCAGCAGCCAATTGTTTGGCTCTTTCGGTCGCACGCATTACCGCCTTGATCAGCGTGACGCGGAGGCCGCCTTCTTCTAATTCAAGGATGCCATCAACCGTGCAGCCGGCGGGGGTGGTCACTTCGTCTTTGAGTAATGCCGGATGATAGCCGGTTTCGAGCACCATCTTGCCCGCGCCGTAGACGGTCTGCGCGGCAAGTTGCGTTGCGGTGTCACGGGGCAGGCCGACCTTGACCCCGGCTTCGGCGAGCGCCTCGATAACGATATAGATGTAGGCCGGACCGGAGGCGGAGAGGCCGGTGACGGCGTCCATGTGCTTCTCGTCGACGATGACGGAGCGGCCAACAGTTTCAAAGATGCGCTGCGCCAGGTCCATTTGCGCAGCTTTGACGAAGCGGCCACGGCAGAGGCCCGCAATGCCTGCGCCGAGAGCAGACGGCGTATTGGGCATGGCGCGGATAACAGGAATTTCGATGCCGGCGGCATCTTCAATGGCGCGCGTTTTCACCGATGCCGCGAAGGAGACGATGGTCTTGGCGGTGGTGAGTGCGGGCTTGATTTCGGCGATCAGGTCTGGCACCTGGAACGGCTTGACGCCGATCAGGATGAGGTCAGCCTGTTGCGCAGCAGCCACGTTATCCGTGCCAACATCGACGCCCCACTGTGCGGCGCGGGCAATGGCCTTCTCTGCGTGGGCGACAGTCGCGTGGATCTGGTCCGCGGCAAAGAGATTCTGCTTGAGAAAGGCCTGGAGCAGAATGCCACCCATTTTGCCCGCGCCGAGAACGGCGACGTGCAGATCGGGCAGTTGCGCGGGTACTGCGGTGGACTCAACGGCTATCTCCGCCATGGTGTTCCTTTGAGGTAAGAGTGATCTTCAGGTTCAAGGATAAATGCTGCAGGAAGCCTATGCGCCCGGCGAGAAAGACACCAGCGGCCTTTAGGGCCTAGCGCGTGTAAGAAAAGGTGCCGCAGACGTCGGACGAGTTGGCCAGGGCTTCCGGTGTGAAGACCGGCACGTCTGATCCAGAGAAGAAAGCGACATGCAAGGCGCGACCCTCGACGTAGGTTGCGATCCATTGCGTGTCATCCGATCCGCAAAGCGTGTTGTGGTGGAGAAAGCGCTTCTGCGCCGGCACACTGAGCCGGTAGAGATATCCGCCGCCTGCCGCGCCGGGGTCCGCATCGAAGACGGCGCTCGATTCTGCCGGCTTAAGAGGGCGAATCTGCGCGATGGTGAACGAGTTGAAGTTGATCGTGATCTTGTCGTTCGCGATCGCCAGGTCGCCGGTGATGTCATTGGCGTTGGAACTGACAGCGCGCCAGTACCCCTTATCCTGTGCTGCAAGAGGAAGGGAGCAAACCAGCATCAGGCTGGCAACGGCGCCGAGCAGAATTCCACGATTCATCTTTTGAGGATGACATTCATCGCCGCACTCGAGCAAGCGACAGATGGTCAGTTGTCTTGACCGGATGGATTGTGCCAATTTGTGACGAACGGAAGTATTTTTGGAGACCTACATGCAGATCGTTCGTCATACACTGAGCCAGTCCCCGGTTTCGCCGTTCCGCAATGGTTGGAGGTTTCAATCATGGGTGTATTGAAGATTGCCCTTGCGGCCTCTGGGTTGTATGCCGCGACGCTCGGCTGCTCCCTGGCCCAGACTGCTTCTCCTTCGGCTGGGTCCGCGACCCATTCCGCTTCATTCGATGTGGCCGACGTTCATCTCAGTCCGCATAGTTTGCGTCCCTTCATGGACGGCGGCAATCTGAATGGCGATCGTTACGTGGTGCACCAGGCGACACTGGCCGACTTGGTTGCCGCTGCGTACAACGTCGATTCCACCCACGTCCAGGGCGGCCCGAGCTGGCTTGACTGGGATCGCTTCGAGATTGTAGCCAAGGCTCCGCCGACCACTTCGAAGGCCGATCTGAGGCTGATGCTGCAGGCGCTGCTGAAGGAGCGCTTCAGCCTGGCGACGCATGAGGGCAGCGCGCCGATGCCGGCGTTTGTGATGAAAGCACAGACCGGCAAGGTGAAGCTCAAGGAAGCACAAGCCGCGGAGGGCGAAGGGACCTGCGATCCTCAGCCTCCGCCCCCGAATCCGCCAGCCGGGGCGATTCGCCAGATCGTGGTGATCTGCAAGAACGAGACGATGCAGAAATTCGCCGACGATATTCACGACATGGCGGGCGGATACCTGGACAAGCCCGTCGTTGATGCCACGGAACTGAAGGAGGCTTACGACTTCACGATCACGTGGACCCCACGCGGTCAGCTGGGTGCCGCCGGCGCCGACGGGATTTCGATCTTTGACGCAGTCGACAAGCAGCTGGGGCTGAAACTGGCGCTTGAAACCGCGCCGCGCCCGGTTCTGATCGTCGACAGCGCAAACAAAGCACCGACTCCCAATTTGCCGGATCTAGCCGGGAAACTGCCCGCGCTGCCGCCAGCGCAATTCGAAGTGGCGACGATCAAGCCTTCGAAGCCGGATACGCAGCCCATGGGCCGCGTGAACAACGGTGAGGTGGATGTGCACGGGCTGACGGTGAAGCAGATCATTTCGTTTGCCTGGGATTTGAATCCGAATGACGGCGAAGCGATTGTGGGAGCGCCAAAGTGGCTCGATGGGGACAAATTCGACATCCTGGCAAAGATCTCAACCGATGATTCAGGTGATGCAGCGAAAAAGCCGCCGCAAGTCGATGCTGAGGAACTGCGGCAAATGTTGCGTGCGTTGATTGAAGACCGCTTCAAGATGAAGGATCACTGGGAGGACCGGCCGGTAACGGCCTACACCTTGAAGGCCGTGAGCCCGAAGCTGACAAAGGGAGACCCGAAGGCGCGCACGCGATGCGATGAGGGGCCGGGTCCGAATGGAAAGGACCTGCGCCTGGGGAATCCGATGATTAACCGGATGCTCTTCTGCCAGAATGTCACTTTGGAACAGCTGGGCATTCTGCTTCCGAATCTTGCGTTCGGATATATCTACTATCCGGTTGCAGACGGCACAGGACTGCTGGGTTCGTATGACGTGACGCTGGCCTTCAGCTCGGTAGATCGCACGCTTGCGCCGCCGCCGGGAGCCAACAACCAGCAGGCCGCGGGGGCATCGGCGGCAGATCCGAGCGGCGTGGTGTCGCTGTTCGACGCGTTCAAGAATGAGCTGGGACTGAAGCTGGAGAAAGAAAAGCGGCCTATGCCGGTGCTGGTGATCGATCACATTGAGGAGCAGCCGACGGCGAATTGAGGGACGAATGCGGCTGACGTTACGCGATCCGCTTCTTGGCGCGTTTCTCTTTATACATTGCCTTATCCGCGCGGGAGACAATGCTCTTCAAGGTTTCTTCGGTGGTGTGGTCGCTTGCCGCATAGCCCATACTTAGGCTTAAGAAAAACCGGTTGCCCGCAAGCTTGGTTTTGGCAGCGGCGCCGGAACGCAGGCGATCGATGGCGAGCGCGATCTCTTCAGAGTCGAATTGTCCGGCTACTACGAATTCATCCCCACCGAGGCGGCCGATCACATCGGTCTCGCGGAATGTTGCGGATAAAAGCTTCGCTGTTTCGACCAGCGATATAGATCCTGCGCTGTGCCCCAACTCGTCGTTAATGATCTTCAGGTTATCCATGTCGACGAACAGAACGCCAAAAGGCACCTTGGCGCGGCGGGCCAGGCGAAACGCCTGTTCGGCAAATAGATTGAACCCGCGAAAGTTGTAGAGGCCCGTCAACTCGTCCCGCAGAGTCAGACCGTGAATTTCAGTTTGCATGTTGTTGATGAGTCGCACGAGGACAAGGAGAAACGCAAACGAAAAGATGGTCGCAATGGATGCCAGAATCGCCGTGGCATAGGGCATGGGAAGCAACTGCGAGCTCAACAGCCGAGAGCGGCCGAGTTCACGCAGAAACGGGACCAGGAGCAGAATAGGGGCCACAATTCGTGCGATCCGTCCCCCGATTCCATCTCCGAGAAAAACTGAATATACTCCGTATTCCGCCCGGCGAAGAATGGAAACCAAAGTCAGCAGGACTAGGCAAACCAAGGTTGGAACGGAGGGAAGCCCTTCGGTCGACGCTCCCGGGATTCCTGTGATCGCAAATACGTACTCAAAGAGAACGGCCAACACCACCAGCACAAGGAAGGTAGCTGCAGCGTCTGCGATGCTGCCGAAGAGCGAATCGCGGGAACGCAGGAAAAGGATTACGATGCCCAGGAGCACGAAGGCGAAAGCCACAGCATGCAGGGGAACCCGGCTCTGGATAATCTGCCCTCGATTGAGAAACAGATCGAAGTGCGCGAGCATGCGGGCAGCAGGCCCCCAAAAACTTATGGCTGCGGTCAGCGTGGTAAGGCCGGCAAGAATCTTTCCGGCGCGATAAAGGCTCCGGTAGCGTTTGCCTTCCGTGAAGAAGAACGCCAGGGTCGCAGAAAGCACGGCAAGCGCCGAGTAAACCCGCATGTGCAGCATACCTGCGGGCAGCAGGTTGTTTACGACCGGGAAGATGCGCGCGAGGAGATTGAGGAGAACAATCTGAACGGCCAGGGCGAGGCAGATTTGTTCTGCGAAATAGGCCCTGTGAAGGATGTTCTGGTTGGGCTCGTGTGCCGGAAATGTTGTGGCTTCAATCTGCATCAGTCCGGCAACCATCTACCAATTGCGCCTTCTGTGAATACGGGTAAATCTCTGGATATCTTGTCTATTTATAACAGCTTCGCGTAACCGTGGCATGCAACTTCCGTTTGACCGGATGTGCCACAGAATGAGCGGATCCAGCCTTTTGGCACTCCGTCTCGAAGTGGGAAACGGATGCTCTAAAGTCCTTCAGCCGAAAGCGAGTGTTATTGCGCCTTGGGAGGTTGGAGGCTGGATGCCTCTTCGACAGTGCCGGTGATCGGGAAGAGGTGGTCGACCTTGGTGGTTTTGAAGAGGTCGAGAACGCGAGGCGTTACGCCGGCGGCGATGAGCCGGACGCCCTTGTTCTGGCACCGGACGAAGTGACCGATTACAAGGCCGAGGCCGCAGGAGTCCATGTAGGGAACTTCGGTGAGATCGAAGATGTTGACCGATGGCGCGGGGCGGGGCGGCTCGGTTTCGAAAATATTGTGCAGGGCGACGGGGCTCAGCGAGGAATACATGTCCCGCGCAGTAAATGGACCGGAGAAGCGGAAAATGACCGCGTCGGCGGCAGGGTTTTGCCGGCGCTCGATCGTGAAGGTGGCGCCGTGCCAGATCTGATCTTGCATTTTGGACATCAAGGCTTCCTCAACGGAGACGGGCGCTACCTGCGTCGCGCAATCCGGCGAACTGCCCCCAAAGCGGTGCCGGATAGCGTCTTACCGCGCGGCGACACGGTACGAACCGGATTGTTACCGTTCGTGAGGGAAATGGCAAGGTGAAACTTTCCGGCCTTCGCCCGAAACATTTAAATCAGAGTGACGTTCGTTACATACCCAATCGGCCGGCCTTTGTGTAGAATCCAGTTAATTAATCAACAGCTAGAAAGCTTGGGCTGATCTCGCGGCTCCGCGTTTGGAGACTGCGTGTGGTTTGAAGACTGCCTGGGGAGATTTCTGTTGGGTTCGATCCAAACGCGGAAACGCGCTTGGGGGTACTTCTTGTTGCCTTCGTTGTCATCGGTATTCGTGTGCCTGCGCGGCTGCTCTGCAAGTTCTGCTGAGCGCCATCTGAATTCATCAGCAAATCATCAACTGACGGCCTGGTCCGCAAACGGCATCAAGCCGTCGTGGCGATCTCGTTTTTTTGCCATTCTTTGCGTTGTCGCGTGCCTCCCGGGCTTTGGAGCGATGGCGAGGGCGGCCGGGACCGCCTACTACATCAACAATCAGGCTGGTTCAAACTGCAGCGATAGCGGACAGCACAGCCTCGCTCATCCGTGGTGCAGCTTTGCGCCCGCAAACAAGATCCGGACTTTTCTGCCGGGCGATCAGATTCTGCTGGCGCGGGGCGGCACCTGGAACCAGGAACTTTCGCTAGCCGGCCACGGTTCTTCGACTGAGCCGATTACGTTGAGTGCTTACGGAACGGGAGCGAGCCCGAAGATTCTGCGCAATCAGCAAATCAGCGATATCTGCGTTCTGCTCACCGACGCCAGCAATTGGAAGATCAGCGACCTCGAAGTGGGCCGCGCGAGCGTGGGGATTCTGCTGCATTACACGCAGCTCTTCAATAACGGGATTTCAATCAGCAATATATATGCGCACGACAACAAAGGCATCTGGGGTGGATATTCGACGGAGTATCCGGTGCGTCGTCACGTGCGGGATCCCTTTGCTTCGAGCTTGAATATCAATCTTTCGTCGGGAATTCTTTTCAATGTCGCGTCGTATTTGACCTACTGGAACTCGCAGTATGTGCTTCGGGACGTGACGGTGAGCGATGTGCGCGGAACGAACAACCTGGACAGTGTGGCATTTGATGCCGAAGCAGATACGATCGACAACCAGGACGGGCATAACGCATTCCAGAACGTGACGCTGAAGGGGATGATTCTCTCCAGTGATAACGGCAATACTTCGAAGGCCTATGAGGCCGCCGGACTGGGGTGCAGCGACTCTTTGCGGTTACTGGGAATGACGAATGTGACGGTGATCAATTCGGTTTTGTTTGAGGAAGCCGGTTGCCGCACGTCCTCGGGAACAGCAGCGGTGATCCTGGGCCGCGTGAGCCATGTGATATTCGCGAACAATATCATCTTCGGCGTGCCTGCAACAGGCAGTCCGGATGAAACCGGAATTGACTTTGAGTGGTCGGAAGACCACGTGACACTCCAGGCAAACCTTTTTGCAGCGAATGCGGGCCCGGGCGTGGAGATTTTGAATATTCATTCCGGCGACCATTCGAGTGAACTCGACTTCGCCAGCAACACATTTGCGCAGAACGCAAACGCATATCGGCCGGGAGCTGCCTCGGTGTGGGAAGACAACAAGGGACGCGGCTACGCGACGCCCGCAGGGAAGATTCGCAATAACCTGTATTTCGAGCCGCACGGAAGGTTCTTCGGCGGCAAGAGCATTGGCTCGATCGCAAACGTCGGCAATGTGCAGACGACTCTTGTTGCCAATTATGCGGCAGAACAGTTTTCAGCGACGCAGGGAAAGAACCAGTGGCGCTACCAGTACCAGACTCCCGATTCGAACTGGGCGGAGATGCCGCATTATTCCGCGACGGACATTGGCGCGTGGGAGACGAAGCCGGGACAATATGTAAGCGCGTTCACGATGGCGCCGGGAAGTTGCACGGCAGGCTGCGATGTGAGCGGAGTCGCCCGGGTTTGGGTTGCGGTTCATCCCGGGACGGTCAGTATCCGCGGACTCGTGATGGCGGCCAGCGGAGCGAGTGGAACGGGCGTGACCGCGTCCATCAATCTTGTCTCAGGCAGAAACGTGAGCCCGATCTGGCCGAGCCAGGGCGGAAAGCGGATGATTGAAGCTGCAGAACAGTCGGGCATCGCGACGGACGTGGACAACGTTCAGGTTGCCACTGGTGACACGATTCGCTTCGAGGTCCATGGCAACGGTAACAGTGCAAGCGATGCGGTGAGCTGGACGCCGTCGATCGGGTACGTGGCGAACAAGCCGTAAACAAGTTCTGAGTTCCGAGTTCACAGTTTTCCTTGCATGGCCCCGGAACCTTGATAGTTGGCCGCATATTCAAGGTTGACTGACTCTTTTCGAAGATGGCCATGTACCGCTGATCACTGCAGAAGCGCCTCATTTTTCAAGAACTCCGAGAGCGAGTCGCTGCTTAGTTTGTTGATGTCGGCTGGGGGCCATGCGGCGTTCCAGACCATATACCCGCCGGGAATAGTCAGCGTCTTCTGGCGCGCTCCGATGGCTGTGAGCGCGGTCGTCACCCATGCACGGTTTTCAAGGTTATACAAGGTTGGGGACGCGGTTTGTGTGTCGCGGAGGTCAGCGACGTGTTCGCCTACGTGCGCTATGGCAAGCGCGAGTGCGTTGCCTTTGAGGCGGCTCGAATCAAAGGTGCAGTTATAGAGGACGCCGTCGGGTGAGGCGTGCGCGCTCTTCTGCTCGACGTGCGGAGCCACTTCGTTCATTCCGCTGAAACCGACGTTGACGCCATTGTCGTCACCTTGCTTGCCAAACGCAGCGGCGGCGCGCTCAACCTGGTCGCCAAGTGCGCTGCCGGTACCGAATACCTTGGCAAATCCATGCACGGCGGCTGTGGCATCGCCAGCGCCAGAATCGTTGGATTCAGCTTTGGTGATTGTGGCGACTTTGGAGTAGTCGATTTCGTGCGGCGCGACGTCGGAAACGGACTGCAGCACGAGGCGCACGGGATACGCATTGAGGTTGCCGAAGCCAGCGATGTCGATGATCTTTCCTGATGGGTCACGGCGCAGCACCGGCTGAACTGCATCGACTCGACCGGTGAAGGTGGCACTCACTTCAGATTTGGTGCAGCCAAGGCACATGCCGTTTCCTTTATACGGAGCGGCCAGAAGTGAGTCGAATTGTTTGAAGTCCTTGTTTTTGTCGAGGGTGACCGGGGCACGTTCAGCCGATGCGACAGTGCCCGCGAAATTGCTGGCGGGTTGCAGTTGAAGAATTGCGACGGGCCCGGATTTGGCTTTTGTGCCTTCAGGATAGGCAAGCCAAATTCCGCCGATGTGGTACTTGCAGTCTTCGGCTTTGATGATGAATTCATCGAAGCCGGAGGAGACGGTTCCCTTGATGCGGACGGTTTTCCCATTGAAGGATTGCGGGTTTTTGAGGATGTCGCAAACGGTAGTGTCGACAGCCTGGGCGTGAAGAGAAACGGCTACCAAACAAAAGATGGCGATGTGAAAAAGGCGCTTCATCAGTGGCTCCCGAGTGCAGTCGCAACCCGGGAATCGATAAAAGGCCGGGCTTCTGCATAGAGTTTGTGTGGACTGACAAGGGTAGCACGGGGAGTTCTAGATGTGAGTTCGCAGTTCAGAGTTCACGGTTCCGTATTGCCCATCGCCGGAACCTTGGCTCTTGATCTCGTCATCAAGACCCGGCAATCCTTGCGCTGCCTTCACGGGGAATCACAAAACTACGAACTCTGAACTACAAACGCTGAAGTTCTAGCTCAGTCGACCCTTAGCGCCTCTACGGGGTTGATGGCGGCTGCACGCATGGCGGGCAGATAGCTGGCGATGCCTGCGGCTGTGGCCAGGACAAGCGGGACCGCGAGGTACGTAATAGGATCGAGCGGGCTGATCCCAAACAGCAGCGACTTCAAGGACTGCGTAAGGGCGGCCGAGGCAAAAACTCCGACGCCGATTCCGATTGCGGTCAGGGTAAGAGCGGAGCGGACGAACATCCATTTGAGCTCACGTTTGGGCGCGCCAAGTGCAAGTCGGATCCCCATTTCGCGGGTACGCTGCGAGACGGCGTAGGAGATTACACCGTAGATGCCGATGATGCCGAGCGAAAGAGCCATTGAGCCCGCGATTGCAAGCATTGCCAGCGTGAATGAAGTGCGCTCCATTGATTTTGCGTAGATCTCCTGCATGGTGCTCGCACTGGCGACCGGAAGGTTTCCGTCGATCGACCAGACTGCTTGCTGGATATCCGCAACGAGAGATTGGTTGCCGGCGCGATTACTGCGAATCGCATAGGAAACCGAACGCGGAGGTTCAATGGTCGGTTTCGCCGTGTAGGGACTATTGATCATGGCGGGCCAGTAGATGATGGCCGGCGCTTTTTCGTCCACGCCGTTGTGGCGCACATCCTGAACAACGCCAATGACCACCTGCCAGGGCATTGAAGAGAACTGGCGGACGCGCTTGCCGACGGCGGCGGGAGCCGAACCCCAGCTTTCGCGCGCGAAATTCTCAGAAACCATGATGTACTGCTGGAAGTCGTAGATGTCGCTCCAGGTGAAGGCGCGTCCTGCGACGATGCGGGTGCCGAGCGTCTGGAAGTATCCGGGGGACACGTAATTGAAGAGGCGTAGCGGGGGCTCATCGTGGTCGTAGTGTTTACCTTCCACGGCAAGTTCGTCCCAATTGGGATCGATGCCCTCTATAGGTAGTCCGCCGCTGAAGCCAACGGAAGTAACGCCGGGAACCGCCGCGATCTTGTCGATGATTTCATTCTGCATCCGGGTCACGCGGACCGGATCGGTGACGAGTAAATCCGGGATATACATGCGCATCGTCTCAATGTGAGCGGGATCGCTGAACCCCGGATCCACGTTGCGCAATGCAGCGAATGTGCGGATCATCAGGAGCGCACTGATCAGCAACACCATCGCCATGGCGACCTGGGCCACAACCAGAACGCTGCGCGAACGCTGGCGGTCGCGATTGACACTGGCGGTACGACTGGTACCTGAAAGTGCGGCGGCAGCGCCTGCGCGCGCGTATTTGTAGGCAGGAATTGAACCGAAAAGGAATCCCGAGAAAACTGAGAGCGCAAGCGTGAATGCGATAGATCGGCCGTCGAGGGCAATCTCACTCAGCCGCGGCAGATCGGCGGGCCCAAAGGCGATCAACAGCTGCAGGGCGCCATACGCAGCTCCGAGCGCGAACACGCCTCCGATGATTCCGAGCGTGACACTTTCAAAAAGAAGCTCACGGGCGATTCGGCCACGGCCTGCTCCGAGTGCCGCGCGAATGGAAAGTTCATGCTGGCGTGATTCGGCGCGGACGAGGAGCAGATTGGCGATGTTGACACAGGCAATCAGCATGACCAGGCCAACCGTCGCCATCACGACCCAGAGAACCTTGGAGACCTGGCCGACGACCTGTTGTTTGAGCGAGCGGAACTGCGGATTGATCCTCCAGACCCGGTAGTAGAACGGATTGGTCTTAGGCCCATTGCTATAGGAATGCATCCATGTTTCGATCAAACGGCTGACGTCTGCATCGGCCTGCGCGATGGATACGCCGGGCTTGAGACGGCCAATTCCGTTGTATCCGAAACCCGCGAGCTTGAGCGTTCCCTTATCAAAAGCGAGCGGAACGAGGAGATCGAAATCGCGATCGACAACACGGAAGCCGCGCGGCATCACACCGACGATCTCGCGCGTTTGAGAGTCGAGCTGAATGCTGCGGCCAATTACGCCACGGTCGCCTCCGAAGCGTCGCTGCCAGTAGCCGTAGCCGAGCATCACCGTCTTGGAGCCTTTGGGGTCCTGATCCTGAGCGGAAAACCAGCGGCCAACGGCGGGAGGAACGTCGAAGGTCTGCAGGATGCCGTCGCTGATCTCCAGCGTGTGAGCCTGCTCAGGTTGTGCGATGCCGGTAACGTTCGCGGTGCTGGGGACCCAAACGCCGAGCGATTGAAACGTGTGGTTGTGCTCGGCAAAGGTGAAATACATCGACGGAGAAAGCCGAAGGCCGGCCTCGAAATTGGAGAGCCCCGCGGCGCCTGGCGCATCGAGCCAGAGCGCGACCAGCTGGTTGGAATCAGGATAGGGAAGCGGTTTCAGCAGAACGCCATCGACCACGCTGAAGACCGCAGTGTTGGCGCCGATGCCGATGGCCAGCGTCAGCAGGACGGTGAGGGCGAAGCCCGGTGATTTGCGAATGCGGCGAAGCGTGAATTTGAGGTCAGAGAGAAGCGATTCAAGCGCGCGCCACTGCCACTGTTCGCGGCTGTGCTGCTGCAGAAGGGCGACGTTGCCGAATTCCCGGCGCGCGGCCTGCTCAGCCTGCTTGCGCGGCATACCTTCTACTTCGAGTTCGTCGGCGCGCTCCTGGATGTGTTCACTGATGGAGACGTCGATGTCGTGGTAGCGGCGGCTGCGACCGAAGAGCCGGGAAAGTGGCTGCATCGTGGTTCTCCTTAAGCTTTGTCGAATGCGAGGACGCGGGTGATGCCGGCGAACATTTTTTCGAAGCTCTGGACCTCGCGCTCGAGATGCTGGAGGCCGGCTTCGGTCACGCTGTAAATGCGGGTCGGACGGCCCTTCGCAGAGATGCCCTCCTCGGACTTGAGCAGCCCATCTCGGAGCATCCGCTGAAGGGCCGGATAGAGGGAACCCTCCTCTACCTGGAGCAGATTATCCGAGACCTGCTTGATGTGTTTCACCAGCGCATAGCCGTGCATCGGCTTGAGCCGGAGTGACTTGAGAATCATGATCTCGAGGGCGCCGGGGAAAAGGTCGCGGTCGTCAGGGTGCTTCGCCATGGATGGATAGTAGCGCCCGGATACCTATTTTGTAAATAGGTATATTAGTCGAGGGAAAGTTTACCGCCGACGCTTTGTGTCGACGCGCTTGGCGGCCGGCTTGCTCGCCGGTCGGGCGCCTTGCTTCGACCTCTGCGCCTGCCCTGCCTTGGTCTTCAAGCGTGATTGTTCGTACATCTCGATCCACTGCTCGCTCGAAATCGCCGAGATCAGCTGGCCAATCGCTTCAAGCGGCAAATCGTCCGGCGACTCGAAATGAACGCAACACTTCCCCATGTCGAGCTTCTTCCCCGCCGCCTTGAACGCCGCCTTCAGCTGCTCGAGCGACTTCGCACTCCAAACGCGCCGATCAGGCAGAGCGAGCAGTTGCGCCGGTAAGGCGCTTGCTTCGCCCGAGCCGCCGAGCTTTGGTATGCAGTGAATGTTGCAAAGCTCGATGCAGTGCTCGCTCGAAATCGCCGAGATCAGCTGGCCAATCGCTTCAAGCGGCAAATCGTCCGGCGACTCGAAATGAACGCAACACTTCCCCATGTCGAGCTTCTTCCCCGCCGCCTTGAACGCCGCCTTCAGCTGCTCGAGCTGACTCACACTCCCAAACGCGCCCATCAGGTAGAGCGAGCAGTAGTTCTTCTGCGTAGAGAGCGCGACGTAGCAGATCGGCTGCTTGTTGTAAGTGTCTGGATATCGAGACAGGGGGATCGTCCAGCCGATCGTGCCCCAGACGATGCACTCATCGTAGCCGCGCGGAATGTGCTTGTTCACGAGTGCGCGCACCGTCGCGATCGTCTTCGCACGATCGGCGGGGAGTGAGGCGATGTATTGCGCTGGCGTCTTGACGTTGGATGGTGGTTTCATGGATTCGTCGTTTTCCAGAACGAAGTGTATCCGCAAACCTTCATCATCGAAGGATAAATAAACTGGCCGTCGCGAGCGGGTCGTGGCCGATCCAGAAAGAGCCCTCGTTTCTCCGTTTCGGGGTTACTTACTCATATGCGGTGTACAGCTTGCCAATCGCCCACCCTTTTCCGAACAAGGGGGTATTCCGTTCAATACTTTCGGTGTGGCCGTCATTCCTCGCGCTTAAAGGCGGAGGCTGGACTTCTCGAAAGTGGAACCGACGCGTTGCAAATTCCTTGAGAGTGTGGGATGATTCTTATCGGATTCCGATAGGAGGAGGACGGCTTGGGGCAAAAACGTACGGATCTTCTACGTGGAACTCTCGACCTGCTGGTCCTGAAAGCGCTCTCCCTGGAGCCCCTGCACGGCGTTGGAATCTCTCGACGCATCACGCAAATCACCAAGGGCGCTTACGAGGTAAGTTTCGGTTCGCTTTTTCCGGTACTACACCGCATGGAGGAAAGCGGCTGGGTAGAAGCCGAGTGGCGCGCCTCCGACAACAACCGTCGCGCAAAATATTACCGGTTGATTTCCGCGGGGCGCGCTCAGCTCAAGGATGAAGAGCGGCAATGGAACCAGGTGGTGAAGATCATGGCGGCTGCCGTTCAGTCCACGTGAATCCACGATGGGAGGCATCATGCCGAGGCGAATTCTGAGTTTATTTCGGAATCTCTTTCGCAAGCGCGACATTGAGCAGGCGCTGGATGATGAACTCCGTTCAACGCTGGAGGCTCTGACGCAAGAAAAGATCGAGCAAGGGCTTTCGCAAGCGGTGGCCCGGCGAGAAGCGCTTATCGAAATTGGCGGTATCGAGCAGGTGAAGGAGCGGGTTCGCGTCGCACGCGTTGGGCACTTTGTGGAGGTCCTTGTCAGCGACGTCCGCTATGGCCTGCGCCAGTTGCGCCGCAATCGGAGCTTCACCGCCGTAGCCGCTCTGGCGCTGGCACTTCCTTACTTCCCCAAGCGATCAACCAACCAGACCACGAGTTCTGCTTGGGGAGCGCGGCCCTTCCGTGTGGACTAAGTCCTTTTTATGAGCTTTCTGATCTTACGAGTGCCATAGTATTTCGAATATACTATTGTAAAAATAGTCTATAGAGACTACTATAGTTTTTATGGTTAAGAAGCCCGAATTCCGCGACCTCTTTCCCGGCGCACTGGAATTGATGATTCTCAAAACTCTAAGCCGGAAGCCGATGCATGGATACGCTCTTGCGCAGCGAATCAAGGAGACCTCAGACGATCTTCTTCAGATTGAAGAGGGGTCTTTGTATCCGGCTTTACAGCGCATGTTGAAAGCCGGCTGGCTAATTTCGGAAATGGGGTTATCGGCGAAGAACCGTCCCGTGCGCATCTTCAAGCTGACTCAGGCAGGCAGAAAGCATCTGGAGCAGGAAATCTCGAGTGTCGAGCAGATGTTCGCCGGAATCAGCCGCGTGCTCGCACTTGCAAGAGAGTAGGAGGCTTTGTGAACCGGCTTCAACAGTTGTTCTCTCGCCGTCGTCGCTACGACGAACTTTCAGAATCGATCCGCGAACACCTCGATGAAAAAATCGCAGATTTGGTGGATCGGGGCATGTCGCGCGCGCAAGCGGAGCGATCAGCACGCCGTGAGTTCGGTAACGTCACACTGATCGAGCAGCGCGGCCGCGAGGTGTGGCAGTGGCCGAGCCTCGAAAGCATCCTCGCGGATATACGTTTCGCCCTGCGGCAATTGATCAAGTCTCCAATGTTCACCGCCGCCGCAGTCACGACCCTTGCGCTCGGAATCGCCATCAATGCCACGATGTTCAGCCTGGTCAGTGCGTTCCTGATTTCGCACCTCCCTGGTGAGGACGCGCAGCACATCGTCGTCGTCTCTTCGGTCAACCCTGACTCCCAGTTCCAGCCTGATGCTAACCCCTCATCCGCCCCCAATTACCTGGCGTGGAGCAGCAACACGCATGTCTTTGCTCAGATGGCAGCGGACAACGAATTTCTTACCGGCAGTCTCTCTGAGCCCGGCCAGCAGGCTGAAGCCGTGTCGTATGCTGCCGTCACACCCAACTTCTTCTCTGTCTTTGGCGTCTCTCCTTCGATTGGCCGCAGCTTTCATTCCGGCGAAGATCGACTCGGGCAAGATCATGTGATCATCCTTAGTCACGGACTTTGGGAACGCCGCTATGGCTCCGATCCGTCGATCATCGGCCGCAGCGTACGCCTCAACCGTGAAGACTACCTTGTCATCGGCGTCATGCCCGCCAGCTTTCGCATGCTGGGCTTCATGCCAAAGCTGTGGACGCCCCTTACACTCTCCGCGGCCGATCGCACGGCCAGCGCCCGAAAAAGCCGCAATCTTTTTCTCTTCGCGCGGCTCGCGCCCGGAGTCACGCTCCAGCAGGCGCGCATGCAAATGAGCACGCTCGCCCAACTGGCGCAGAATGACTTTCCTGCGGTCGAGCAGCGATGGGGCGCATCGGTCCGCACTCTCGGCGACTTTCTCATTTACAACTTCAGCATTCGTTCGGGCATATCGGTCATGATGACCGTCGTTGTCTTCATCCTTTTCATCGCCTGCGCCAACGTTGCCGCGCTCATGCTGACGCGCGCCGTGGGCCGCCAGAAAGAGCTTGCCATCCGCCAGTCCCTCGGGGCATCGCGAGCGCGCGTTGTTCGCCAGCTCCTTACCGAAGGGATTGTCATTGCCATCTTCGGCGGCGCTTTAGGGCTGGGACTTTCCTACTTCGGCATTCAAGCATTGCGCGCCGGTCTCAATTTCAACGAATTCATCGCCGACGTTCCCGTTCGGCTCGACTCAAACGTTTTGTTCTTTGCCCTTGCCATATCGCTTCTGGCCGCAGTGCTGTCGAGCGTGATTCCCGCCCTGAAAGCCTCGCGATCCGATATCAACGTCAGTCTCAAGAGCGAGACGCGCGGCGCTACCTCAGACCGATCGCACAACCGAATGCGTTCGTTTCTTGTCGGCGGAGAGACCGCCCTGGCGCTGTTTCTTCTGATCGGCACCTGCCTTCTTATTCGCAGCGTCTACCAACTTGATCATCAAGAGCTTGGCTTCGCCCACGACCACCTGCTCACCGCTGGATTGGTTCTCGATCAAGCCCGCTACGCCGACTCCGCGAAGAAAGCGCAATTCGTTCATCAGGCCGTGATGCAGCTCGAGCAGATCTCTGGGGTTCAGACGGTTGCCGTCGCCTCCGATTTGCCCGCGTCGGGGGCAGGCAGCGTTTCCATTCACATCAAGGACCAACCTGCAGCGCGGCCCAACGAACAGCGCAACGCGATTGACGTCCTGATCACTCCGAACTACTTCCGCGCCATTGGACTTCTGCTTCTGCAGGGCCGCAATTTCACTGCCGGCGATGACGCTTCCGCACCTCGCGTTGTGATGGTTAATCAGCAGTTTGTCCACCAGTACCTCCAGGACAGCGACCCGATTGGTAAACAGATCAAGCTCGACACAGATGGCACTGCGCCTTCCTGGAGCCAGATCGTCGGAGTGGTTGGAGACATCAAGACTTACTCAGAACTGCCCAGCGTCGATCCCGAAGTCTACGAATCTTTTTCACAACGGCCTGTAGCGTCGTTCTCGATACTTCTTCGATCGAGCGTCGAACCGAACGCAATCACACCCTCTGTTCGCCAGGTTCTCTCCGAGATCGATTCCGAGCTTCCCCTTCTGCGCGTCATGAATATGGATCAGGTGATCGAACTCCAAAGAAACGGAAATCCGTTCTTCAGCAGAATTCTCGCCATCTTTGCCATTCTGGCTCTTGTGCTTGCCGCAATCGGCATCTACGGTTTGGTAGCCTACTCCGTCGGCCAACGCACGCAGGAGATCGGCATCCGCATCGCACTTGGAGCCAGAGCTTCTGATATCTCGCGCATGATTCTTCGCGACGGCCTAAAGGTCGCCGCAATCGGTTGCGGCATTGGCTTGTTGATGGCCCTGCCCTTGCCCAAAGTCTTTAGTTCGATCTTTCAAGGCTTGGTTGTCAGCGCGCCGCTGGTTTATCCCATCGTCCTCGCAGCGATGCTCCTGGTAGCATTCATCGCGATCCAGGGCCCGGCGCGACGCGCTGCACGCGTTGACCCCAACACCGCGCTTCGCAACGAGTAGTTCTGAACATTCGGCGACTGGTCTGCCTCGTCTCGATTACTTCAGTGAGACGGTCATCCAGCTCTGTCGAAGCCTGAGTTTTGGTCCCGGTCGGATAGTGGCTGACTCAGAAGTAAGCCGAAAACAGCTTCACTTTGCACCGGGTTTCTGGGTGGCGATCCAGGCGGTGATGCGCTCTTCTAGAACATCGAGAGGCATCGCGCCGGAGTCAATGACCTGATCGTGGAAGGCGCGGATGTCGAACTTGTCGCCCAGTTCTTTTTTGGCGCGGTCGCGGAGTGCGAGAATCTCGAGTTGGCCGATCTTGTAGGCGAGTGCCTGGCTTGGCCATGCGATGTAGCGATCAACCTCAGACTGGACGTCGGTCTCATCGATTGCCGAATGGTCGTGGAAGTAGTCGACCATCTGCTGCCGGGTCCAGTGCTTTGAATGAACACCAGTATCCACAACCAGGCGGATGGCGCGCCAAATGTCGCCCTCCAGACGTCCGTAGTCGGAGTAGGGGTCTTGGTAAAAGCCGACGTCTTTGCCGAGGCGTTCCGCGTAGAGTCCCCAGCCCTCGGAGAAGGCGCTGTAGTCGTCGAATTTGCGGAATTCGGGAACGCCCTGCTGCTCCTGGCCAATGGAGATCTGGAGGTGATGGCCGGGCAGGCCCTCGTGGTAGGCGATGGCCTCGACCGCATCCAGATTCCGATCGCTCGCGTTGTAGGTGTCAATAAACAAGCGTCCGGGGCGGCTGCCATCGGGTGCTCCCTGCTGGTAGTAAGCCGTTGATGAATTTTTCTCCAGATAAGACGGAACGGCCACGACTTCGAACGGGGCTTTGGGCAGTTTGCCGAAGAGTTGCGGAAGCTTGGCTTGCATGGGGGTGAGATATGCGCGATAGGCATCGAGCAACGCCGCGGGAGATGCAGGTTTCAACTTGGGGTTGGTTTTGAGGCTTGCCTGGAAGCTCTTGAGGTCCTTGAAGCCCATCTTTTGTGCGATGGCAAGCATCTCGGCTTCGTCTTTTTTCACTTCATCGAGACCGATCTGGTGGATCTGGTCTGCGGTGAGATTAGTAGTTGTAGTGCGGTGGATGACGAACTGGTAGTACTTCGCGCCATCCGGGAGCGATGAGATACCGGGATCAGTGCGGCCGACAGGGATGTAGGCGACTTCAAGAAAGCGGGCGAATCGATTATATGCGGGAAGCACTTCTTTCGTGATGGCGGCCAGCATCTCGGTCTTGATGCGAGCCTGCTCCGCGGTGGAGATTGAGGCGGGAAACTTCTTGAGGGGTAGAGCGAGCGGTGAGTCATCCGGCTTTTCGCTCGCGAGTTGCTTGACCTGCTCAAGTGTTTTTTCGAGCAAATATTTTGGAGGGACGCGCTTGTCGTCGACGCCGATGGACATGTCGGCGGTGACCTGGTCGAAGGCTTTGGGTATTGCATGCAGGCGAGCGATCCAGTCGTCGTAGTCCTTCGACGTGGTGAAGCTGAGTTGCGCGACGAGTTGTGGATAGGTCGCGTAGATGCCGCCCATCTGGTTGACCGGCATCTCCCACTCCTTGAATTCCGCGGATTCCTGATCTTCGGTGAGATCGCGCAGTAGCAGGTCGCGACTGACCTTGTCCTGATCGGAAAGGCCTGTAGGATCGGTGGCCGCCAGCTTCATCAGGAATTCCTGCTCAGCGGCAAGCCAGTCGTTGATGGCCTTTACGGAGTAGTCGGAGACCTGGTCGTTGTATCGCTTGTCGCCAATCATGGAGGCGAATTCGGGCTGATTTTTGAGAGAGGCTTCCCAATAGTCGTGGAAGAGGGCATGCAGGGCCTTACCGCGATCTTCCGGCGTTGTGGGCGCGGCAGTGGAGGAGGTGAGCTGCGCGGAGAGGAGCGCGGGAGCACAAAGAACAGCGGCGAGAAGAAGCGAGGCAAGTCGTTTCAACGGTTTGATTCCTCTGGATTGAGTTGGGGAAAAGGGCATCGGCTTGAGTCTAGAGCATGGGGCTGCCTGCGCGTTCAGCGAAGAGACATCGGTAAGGCAATCAGAGTGGCAAAGAAGCACTGTCGCCGAGAAGCCGATACAGCGTGGAGCGGCTGATGCCGAGCTGGCGCGCGGTTTTCAGCTTGTTGCCGTGGTTCAGATCGAGAACTGCGTGGATGTGATTGAGTATGACGGCGTCGAGGTTCAGGATCTCCGGCGATGGGCGATCGAGGCGCGGCGAAGCCAGCGGAGTGGATACGATGGCGAGGTCTTCCGCGCGAATGACGCCATGCGCGGCGTTGAGGATGGCAGATTCAAGGACGCTTGAAAGCTCGCGTGCGTTGGCCGGCCAATCGTGCTGCAGCAGGCGGGTGGTGGCGTCTGGAGCAAGACTGAACCGCGGAAGGTGATAACGCGCGACGAGGCTCTTCAGGACGGAATTGGCGAGAGGCACGACATCTTCCCGTCGTTCGCGTAACGGCGGGAGGACGAAGCGAATGGCCGTGAGACGAAATGCGAGGTCCGGCAGGAATCGGCCTTCGGCGGCCATGTCACGGAGAGAGCTCTCAGAAGAGGCGAGCAAGGCAAACTCCTCGGCGGGACGATTCTGCAGCGACCGAAGCACGCGCAGAAGCAAAGCCTGGCCGGGCGCTGCGAGCAGGTCGACGCGATCAAGATAGATGAAACCCGAAAGGAACTGCGGATCGACCTGGTCGAGCAGCCACTCTCCTGCGTCGCAACGGTGGAATGCGGAACCTGCATGAGCGGATCGACTATGCAACAGTTTTGCAAATGTCTGTTTCCCGACGCCGGGTTCTCCTTCGATGGTGGCTACCTGCAAGTGCGGGGCGACCACTTCGGCCTGGCGGACGAGCCTGCGTGCGGCGGCGCTGATGGCGACGAACGAAGTTGGCCGGGGATCGGAGATGGAGTGATCGAGGGCGCGGGACTGAGTTTGCGGCGTTACGAGATTCTGCATCAGCATGTGCGCAGCTCGACCTTGCGTCCCGAAGTTGCTTGCGCGGGCTCGCAGTGGGTTTATCGGCTGGAAGACGGGGAACCTGAGGCTAGTGGCCAGGGACGATTGACCGATAGCGCCGAATCAACACAAACGTTGCGCTGGACGTGCATGTGGATTGTGCGTTCGGACCGTGCAATCTGGGCACTCGAGCAGTTTGGAGTCTACCTCTGAGTCTAAGGTTCCACGATATTGAAGGGAGAGGACAGGGCTGGTTCGGTCGGGGAGTGCCTGAGGGTGCTTTGCAGTCTCCGCCATTGCTTGCCGACTCGATCCGAGGCCATGAAGAGGTCTCCGGCTGTGAGTTTGCCTAAAACACGGTGATGGCCAACTGCAGCCAGGGCCATCGAGGCTATGCAGCCGCACTGTGCGCAGTCGGGGTCTCCGCCAAACTGGCATGGAGTGACTTTCGTCCGAAGGTCCGCAGAAATGATCTCGGTCGTCCTCGCAAAGATGCATTTTTCGGGACTATCCGGTGGAGACTCGAGTTCGCGGAGGAGGGATTCGGGCATTTCGAGGTCTGGATATTTGAGCCGCAGTCGATGGAGGTCTGCGATGGTGGCAGCTCTGTCAGAAGCAGAAAGTATCTCCTTGTCGATTGCACCGCGCTGGGGAGTGAATATGCTGAACCACACCTTTGCGACCTCTGGTCGAGCTGTCCAGAACTTCAGGAAGTCATCGAGGTAGCCCTCTCGCCGAGCGATCTGAGATGTGATGGTGCAGTGAACGGTGATTCTGGAATCCTTGATGTTTTTGAGGATTCGTTCATAGGTAGCAGGCTTGCGCCGAACATCGTGCTCTGGCTGAAGACCATCAATTGAAACAACGACATTCAACTTCCTGAATCCCTTCCATGCTGGCGGGATGACTCTGAAGGCGCTAGTGACGACTTGCGTGTGAACACCGCGCTTTTCAATCTCGGGGAGGAGTAGTTCCAGCTCACGGTGACGGACTAACGGATCTCCGCCAACGAGCGACACGTGGAGCGGCTTCAGACGATCAATGAGCGCAAGTACCTTTGCAACCAGATCGCTGCCCCGGAAATCCGAGAGTGATCGCAGGTCGGTGGCACCTCCGAGATGTGCGGCATCGAAGGCGTAGCAACCCGGGCAACGCAGCGGACATTCCTTGGTGATTTCAATGGATAAAGACGGCGCGCGGCCGGAGAGAATCCTGGCCCAGGCGTGGAGAACTTCTGATTTTTTCATAGTCTCTCAGCATGAAACGGAGTGGGCTTTCTGGGATGGATAAGCTGAACGGCCGCAGGCCATTCAAGAGATCGTGCCCTGGAGAGGTTTCTTGGAAATCAGATTTGAAGAGGGAGGTTGTAGATATCTATACCTGTATGGGCGCTCGATGGTGCGCGGGAGGTGCAGAACGTCGCTTCTGACGTTCGGGTCAAACCTGCGTCGCGACAGATGAACCCCAGTCGCACCCAAGTCGCAAACAGGGAATCCATGTACTGTTTGCAGTGCCTGGCCAACACCAGCGCAAGACTGACGAGGGAGAGGATCATCAAGGTGCCAAGTTCATAATCATGGCCGCCGTGCAGAAAATGGTCCCAAGTCCACAGGTGCTGCGTTGCCGGCATCGTGATCAGCAGCAGGGCAGTGAGCGCCAGGAGAATCCGCCCGATCGTCTTGACGAACCGCATTTGACCAAAGGCGTCGAGATTCGGGATCTTGGGAAGTGTGTTCATTGACGCTCTCGAGTTCCTCGACTCTATGCATTTGACAGGCTTCAACTCAGAAGGTATCGCGACCCGGGGAATCTGGGGCTTTCTGCATTTTGGCCACCCAACTATTAAGATGCTCATTCCAGGTTCGTGTTTCAGCATCTTGTGACAGTTTTCGACGCAGATCGTTGCCGCCGGGCTCATGCAGATTCCCGTTCATTCACTCAACACGAGGGATTGAGTGTACAAGGCAAGGAAGTGCTAAGAGGTTGGGTGGAATTGGACTTCGCAGCGCGAACCCTGCGATACCGGGCTCCAACTCATCCGCTCTAACTGATCAGAGACATCAATTGCGGAAGCGCTTGGAGGGCTCGTCGGAGTAGATCTGGCCGTCGCGAATGTGGACGACGCGATGTGCATACTCGGCGATATCGGGCTCGTGGGTGACGAGAACGATGGTGTTGCCCTTGGCCTGGAGAGTATCGAAGAGCGCCATGATCTCGATGCCGGTCTTGGAGTCGAGGTTGCCGGTAGGCTCGTCAGCCAGGATGATGGAGGGGCTGTTGACGAGCGCGCGGGCGACGGCGACGCGCTGGCGCTGGCCGCCAGAGAGCTCGTTGGGCTTGTGGTTCATGCGCGATTCGAGGCCGACGCTGATCAGCGACTGCTTGGCGCGCTCAATGCGCTCGGCTGCGGGAGTGCCGTTATAGATGAGCGGCAACTCGACATTATGCAGGGAACTGGCACGTGACAGCAGGTTGAAGGTCTGGAAGACGAATCCAATTTCCTTATTGCGGATGCGCGCCAGTTCGTCGTCGTCGAGTTCACTCACGAGTTGGCCGTTGAGCCAGTATTTGCCTTTGGAGGGCGTGTCGAGGCAGCCGATCAGATTCATCAAGGTGGACTTGCCGGAGCCGGACGGACCCATGATGGCCACGTATTCGTTTTGCCTGATGCGGAGGTTAACGCCGCGAAGTGCCTGCACCTGTTGTTCGGAACCCATGTCATAGGTCCGCCACAGATCTTCGACAACGATCATGTCGCCGTTCGGTCCAGCGGTTTCCTGCATTTCCACCTCGGAGATGACGCTGTTCAGAGCCATGAGAGCGGTATCCTTTTCTGCCTGTACTGACGCAACCTGCCGAAACTTCGTTTGATTTGCATGCCTGCCCGGTCCGGGACGTCAGGTCGTCGATGCCGTCGTTGCCGGAACTGACGTGTCGCGCTTCAAGAGTGCGCCGTTCTTCAAGACGCGCAGGGTCTTGTAGGGGCCGGTGACAACTTCGTCGCCCTCATGAAGGCCGGTAAGAACCTCGATATCTGTCGCACCGGTGATGCCCGTGGTGACGGGGACGAATTTGGCGCGCTGCTTTCCATGCGCATCCTTTTCGACAATATAGACGCCCTGCACCGGAGGCGTCTTTGCGCTGGACGAAGTGGAGGCGGCTTCGACGTTTCCGCTGCCGGTCGGCGCCGGTGGTGTGAACATGGTCAGAGCCTGAATGGGCAACGAGAGCACGCTTGGTTTCGACGCAGTCGTAATCTTGGCAGTGGTGGAGAGACCGGGCCGCAGTTCCTCGGTGGGAGTGTCGATGGTGACCACCACCTTGAAGTCCTTTGCCTCTTCAGTGCCGGTGGTGGACTGCGAGGTTGCGACGCCCGTGGAGCGCAGCAGAGCCTGATCGCCAACCAGGGTGACGTGACCCTTGAAGCTCTTGCCTGGAATGGCGTCAACGCTGACCTCGGCTGGCTGACCATTCTTGATGTTGACGATGTCGGTCTCGTCAACCTTGACCTCAGCAGTAACGACGCTCATGTCGGCGATCGTCATCAGCGTAGATCCTTCCGCATTCTGAATGCCGACAACTACCGTTTCTCCCTCGCGAACAGGGAGATTCGTAACAATGCCACCAAACGGGGCGATCGAAACGGTCTTGCTCAATGCGTCTTCGTTGAAGCGGAGCTGGGCGACCTGCTGGTCAAGGTGCCCGTGGGCGGAGGCTGTTTGCGCCTTGGCCTGGTTCAGTTGGGCCACGGCCTGGGATACCGATGCCACATCGGTGTCATAGGCTGCCTTCTTGGCGTCGTAGTCCTGCTTCGCCATGATGCCCGCCTTAAGGAGGCTTTGCGCACGATCCCAATCGAGCTGTTTTTGCTCGAGGTCGGCCTTGGCATGTTCGACGTTTGCTTCCGCGGTCTTTTCCGCGGCAATGTACGAAGAAATGTCGGTCCGAGCGGCAGAGATGGTGGCTTTCTGGGACTGGACGTTTGCCTCCGGCTGCACATTCTCAACCGTGGCGATCACCTGGCCCCTCTTTACGTGGTCGCCTTCCTTCACCATGAGGTGTGTAATGCGGCCGAATGAGGTCGCGCCGACGTTGACATACGTCTTCGGCTTGATCTGGCCAGTGCCGCTGACCACGGTGGCAAGGTCCTGGCGATGGATCTTGGCGGTGAGAACCTTGGTGTAGCCCGACTGCTGCTTTACAACGAAGACGGCAACAAGAGCGATAGCCACAATAACGGCAGAAACGATCAATATGATCTTTTTCATGGGCGCTGTACGACTCCAGGAAGCTCCGATTTCATTCTACGCAAAACCTTCTCGGCCGGTTCCAAAAGAGTGTCAAATTCACGAACTGCGCGAATTCGTAGTCCTACGGCGTGCGATTGGGCGGTGTGTTCATCGAGTTGTAAGCTTCTGTACCGGCGGATGCCCGGCCCAGGCCCCAAAATGGAACAACCAGTAAGTCCAGAGAAGATTGCGTATGTCTTTCTGACGGACGAGCAGTGCCGTTTGTCTCGGATTTGGGGCGATTTTGCGCTGGAAACAGTCTGTTGGAGGTGACCTATTGGTTACCCGGGCGTCCAATCGGCAGCGACAGTTGCATCCAGCCTTGCTACGCCTGTTGGGGAACCGTAGAATAAGGCACTGTAGGGAGTTTCCGACGCAATGAATTTCAATGGCCGTTCGATCCTCTTTGTCGCACTCGGCTGCGGCCTAATGGTAGTACCCACCTCCGGGATTCAAGCACAGCAGAAGCCAGACCCAGCCTTGCAAACCCGACCCGCGTCCGACCAGGATCAGGGGCCGGATCCATTGAAGCGCCAGCGGTCGGATGAAGAGAAGTTCAAGGCCCAGGCGGAAGTCAAGAAAGAGTTGAAGGGCGCTTACAAGACCTGGTTGGATCAGGATGTAACCTACATCATTACCGAGGAAGAGCGGAAGTCGTTCAAGAGCCTGAGCAACGACGAAGAGCGCGAAGCCTTTATTGAGCAGTTCTGGCTGCGGCGCAATCCCAATCCCGACTCCCCCGACAACGA
Source organism: uncultured Acidobacteriaceae bacterium (assembly GCA_963770365.1). GTDB lineage: Bacteria > Acidobacteriota > Terriglobia > Terriglobales > Acidobacteriaceae > Telmatobacter. The sequence goes on from CAVYPN010000008.1 coordinate 201,127, forward strand.
ATTCCGGGAAGAGCACTATCGGCGCATTCAGTATGCGAATGACCACTATGCCGCTGGAAAGCCGGGTTGGAAGACCGATCGTGGGCACATGTACATCGCGTTTGGCCCGCCGGATTCCACTGAATCGCATCCTTCGGGCGGATCGTACCAGCGCCCCATCGACGAAGGTGGCGGCGAAACTTCAACCTTCCCCTTTGAAACCTGGCATTATAGGTATCTCGAAGGCGTTGGCGACAACATCGATATGGAGTTTGTGGATACCTGTCAGTGCGGCGACTTCCACTTCACCATCGATCGCAGCGAAAAGGACGCCCTGTCGAAGGTTCCCGGTGCCGGACTGACACAGTGGGAAGAAATGGGAATGGCCAAGAAGGCCGACCGTTTCAAGGGCGGCTTTGAAAACCTTGGTGCCGGGCCGAATTCAAGTACGAATCAGTCGAAGGAATTCGACCGGATCGAGTTGGCGGCCAAGCTGTTCGCCCCTCCACCCATCAAGTTCCATGACCTGGAAAGCGCCATGAGCGAGCACAAGTTGCTTTCAGGGACGATCTTTCCGTTCGATGTGCGAACAGACTTCGTCAAGGTGACATCGAGCACGGTGCTGGTGCCGGTGACGATTCAGATCAAGAACCGGGACATCACGTTTGTGACCAAGGACGGGGTGGCCAAAGGTGTCGTGAACATCCTGGGCAAGGTGACAACGCTTACCCACAAGACGGTCCAGACCTTCGAAGATACAGTGGAAGTGGAGCAGCCCTCCGAACTGCTGGAGAAGTCGCTGGACCGCAAGTCCATTTACTGGAAGGCGGTACCGCTACTTCCGGGCCTCTACCGACTGGATATCGCCATCAAGGATGTGAACAATCCGGATCACATGGGAATCTACGGGAGAAGTCTGGAAGTGCCCGCATATCATGACGAAAAGCTTGGCACTTCGTCTCTCATATTGGCCGACAAGATCTATCCGGTCAGTTCGCACGACATCGGCCAGGGCAGTTGCGTGATCGGCAACACCCATATCTGTCCGCGTGTGACCCCAAATCCGGCCACTCCGGTCAACTTCAAACGGGACCAGGACCTTAACTTCTGGATGCAGGTCTACAACCTGGGTATTAATGACCAGACAAAGAGCAACGAGGCGAAAGTAACGTACCAGATCATTGATTCGGCAACAAACACGGTTGTCTTTGAGAAAGAGCAAGATTCCAAAGACTTTGGCGAACACAGTGACCAGCTTACGGTGGAGAAAACCATCAAAGTGGCTGGCCTGCAACCGGGCAAATATAAGGTGACGATCAAAATAAATGACGAAATCTCAAAACAAGAGATTGCGCAATCGGCACCTTTTGTCGTGGAATAGTACGAAGGCCCCGCATCTTCGGTTACCCGGCATGAGATCGGGAAACCCGTGGGCACTTGATTCCCAGGACTTAAGCCAGGACGCCGCCGGGTCACCAATGCGAGTGATGATGCGCAGGCTCCATCTCGTCTCCATGATCGCGCTATTCGCGGTGGCATCTTTGCCACTCCGCGCAGCCATGCCCGGTTCGGTTTCTGGCGTGGTTCGCGATTCCAGTGGTGTTCCCCAGATCGGCGCTTTGGTGCAGTTGTTGCGGCCCGACATGAGCGTAATTGCTGTGGTCTACACCAGCAGCAAAGGCGACTTTACCTTCAGAGACATCCTGCCTGGGAAATACGCCGTCAAGGCGATGGGCGCGTCATTCCTGCCTTCGCTGCGGGAGAACGTACGAGTTCATACCAACACTGTTGTCAACCTGACACTGAACACCCTGTTCGAGGTGATGCAGTGGTTGCCGACAGAGCCACGGTCGGTTAATGCCAAGAAAGATGATTGGGAGTGGACGCTGCGTTCCGCGGCCAATCGTCCTCTCCTGCGCTGGCTTGAGGATGGGCCGCTCATCGTGGTATCGGATCGCCCGGGTGCTCGGCCGAAGCTGAAAGCCCGGCTGATGGCGACAGGACAGGACGGCACGTTTGGCGAGAGCGGCGAGCGGTTTACAGCCAGCGTGGAGGAGACACCGTCAGAAAGCCGGGAACTGCTGGCGCGGGTTGACTTCGCGCCGGACACCGATGCCGGCATGGAGTCGATGCTGGGCTTCCGTCAGGATCTTGGATTCGCGGGGTCCGTCGAGTCGATGGCGGCCATTTCGATCCATCCCGTGATCGAGGGAGCAGGGGGCGAAGGTCTCGACGAAGCCGCACTGCGCAGTTCCGAGACCATCCATCTCGGCGACGAATATGAAGTCGACGCGGGGGCGCAGCAGGTGATGGCTCGCTTCAGCCAGGATTCGCCGAATACGATTCTCGCTACGCTGCCATTCGCAACCGTCGCCTGGCACGGGCGGAACTCGACGGTGAGCTACCGCATGGCGACCGCCCCGGTTTCTGCGAATCAGGATGAATCGCGCGCAGGATTCTATCTGCCTCGGGTTTCGATGCGCGACGGCCAGTTGGCACTGGAGCACGGATTGCACCAGGAGATCGGCTGGGAGAGGCGCACGGATGCTTCCGGCGTATCCGTTGCGGTGTATTCAGACCAGCTTGAGAATCCGGTGATCGAAGCCAGGGGGCATACGGTCGCAGGCGATGGCCTGTTGAGCGATCCAATCAGCGGCCTCATGCGCGGCGCGGGGCAGAATTATGCGAGCGGTGGAGTGATGGCGGCAGTCGAGCATCGTATGGTGGGTGGTGGACGCATCCGCATGAGCTACGCCAACGGCGATGCCCTGGTGATGCCGGCACAGGTGCATCCGACCTCGCTGAGCCAGGTATTCAGCGCAGCCCGGCCGCGGCACGCGCAGATGTATGCCATATCGCTTTCAGGCAAGCTCGAAGGAACGGGAACGCGCTGGCATGCCAGTTATCGCTGGCAACCGGCCGACACCGTGACGCCGATTGCGCCGTATTCCGTCAGCGCAATCCAGCCGTATCTCAATCTGCATCTGCGCCAGCCGGTTGCCACGCATCATGACGGACTGAGTATCGAGGCGCTGCTGGATGTGAATAACCTGCTCGCCGAAGGGTACCGGCCGTATCTGCTGAATGGCGGAGTGGTGGTGTTCGCGCAGGATCAGCGCAGCATCGGCGCAGGCGTGGCGTTCACGTTCTAAGAACTCCTCAAATCAGATTCCCCTCAAACTGAATTCCCCTCAAATTGAATTCAAAGAACCGGTCGTGGATCCATCAGCGCAATGATGGCGTGCGTGTGCGCCACATTTGCGTTGCATCGGAATGCGCTGGACGCAGCGGCACCGCACAACGTTGAGCAGGCGCGGAGATGCGCGCCTTTGGAGGAGTGCCGCGCACTGTGTTATATTTTTCAAGGGTCAGTGATGATTTTCACGGGCTCCACGCCGCGCAACCTTCCCACTGCATGGCGTTTTCAAACCCTCTGGACGCGTAGCTCAACTGGCAGAGCATTCGGCTCTTAACCGACAGGTTGAAGGTTCGATTCCTTCCGCGTCCACCATTAAGATTCAATAACTTAGATGGATCGCAAGCGAGCCGGAAACGGCTCAGAAGTGGCAACTGTACCCATTTTTGTACCTACCCCACTTCAAAATGCGTTCGCATTCAGTAGCAGCGATTCCCAAAGTTGCTTAGTGTTTCGGGCGCAAGAATCCTCTCATCAACCGACCAGTTTCACGGCCCAAATTTGCGCGAGTCCCCCTCCTGCTTCATTGTCCATTTCGCGTTCGGTGCTTTACGCACTGGGGCCGAAACACCGATGAGAGGAGCAGACGATGGGTGTTTTTCAGAGAGGGAGAGTCTGGTGGTACAAGTTCTACTTTGCAGGCCGGGAGATCTCGGAATCATCTCGATCGAGATCAAAGACCGTGGCGAAGGAGGCCGAAAAGCAACGGCGCCGCGAGTTGGAAGAAGGGTTTCACAACCTCGGCAAGGCCCGAGAGCAGCGCATCCGGCCGCTCAAGGAGATCATCGACGAATACCTGGTTGGCTATCGGCTTCGCAATCGTGCTCCGCGCTTTGCCAAGTACGCACTCGGGCACGTCTCCCGGCTCGTCGGAAGCAAACTGACCGTGGATGTGGATGCTGCCTCAGTTCTGAAATACCAGGAAGACCGATTGCGCGAAGGCGCAGCACCCAAGTCCATCAATGAAGAAGTGCGGTTTCTGCTTAAGATGCTCGGTGATCCGGGTGAGATCGTCCGCGCTCAGTTGCGCAAAGACAAGCAACTGAAGCTGAAGGTGCGGACGAGAATCGGAAAGGCATTTGATACCTCCGAGACGAACAAGCTCAGCACCGAAGTCGCAAAATCGAGAAGTCCGCACATCTACATGGCATTCGCTTTGGCGCGCAATGCCGGCCTCAGAGACACCGAGATCAAAACGCTCACGTGGGGACAGATCAACTTAAATGCTCGTTTTCTCACGGTCGGGAGAGCAAAGACCGAGGCAGGTGAAGGGCGCACGATTCCATTCAACGACGAGTTGTACGAAGCCTTTGTCCAGCACCAGGCCGAGTACGAAAAGAAATTCGGCCAGATCCAACCGGATTGGTACGTGTTCCCGTTTGGTCGACCGCGTCCGTCCGATCCGACCCGTCATGTCACGACACTCAAGACAGCCTGGAACACTGCCCGCAGAAACGCGAAAGTCACAGGCCGATGGCACGATAACCGACACACGCTGATCACGGAACTTGCCGAGAGCGGAGCAGGCGACGAGACCATCATGGAGATCGCGGGTCACGTGTCACGCAGCATGCTGCGCCACTACAGCCATATTCGGATGTCCGCAAAAAGGGCAGCTTTAGATGCCGCGCTTGCCGGCCGGAAGAACAAGTAAACAGGATACGGCGAGAGACTTCGCCGTATCCGATTTGACCGAGTTTTGATGTTCAACTACAGTTCCGCACGGAATGGATCGCGGACCTGTCCCCCAAAGGAGATCCCAATGGATTCGTTACTGATGGAAGAAGCGGTTTCCGAGAAGCTTCAAGTGAGCCTGGCTTGCCTGAGGAGATGGCGATTGCAGGGCGAAGGCCCGCAATACGTGAAGATGGGCCCAATGGTTCGCTATCGGCCAAAAGACATCGAAGATTGGCTAGCGAAGCTACCGACTGGTGGAAACGGGCAAAGATTGTCGGTCCGGAGTATGCGGCGACCGAAGTTGGCCATCACGGCCTAGCAATGGCACAGCAATCGCGTCCAACGCGGGACCAAGATCTTGACCTGCTCATGCTGGAGGCAGCTATGTTCGGCTCAACCGAAGAGCTTTCGAGAAAGCTTGCTTTGACGGGTTACTTCATCGATCCTGTCATGACCCAAGTCGTCTATCTGGCAACAGCGCTACAGAAGCCACTTCTCCTGGAAGGACCTGCCGGGTCAGGAAACAGTGGTTCATGCTCTCCTTCGAAGATTGTGAAGACCAGTTCACCTCGGAGAAGTTCGACCGCGCGTTCTCCGAGTATGACCTGTTCCGCCTGGTTGAGCAGCCCGGCCTGCTGCTCACTGAATTCCAGCCGGCCAACGCTTAGCCCGCCTCGTTACACCCAGAACAATCAAACCAATCCTTATTACGGAGGAGCCGTCATGCGTCTGTCCGCAAGTCGTATCCGCTCGATCAACCGCGCGATGGCCAGGGTCCAGGCGTCCGCCTGGTCCGCATCAGGAAGAACTTACGGCCACTCGGCCCCCAGCCCCGCGCCGGCTGTCTCCATGAACGCACCCAAGTTCGTGAAGATAGTCGTCATCCCAAAGAGCAAAGCCGCATAGCGGCCACAACCGGAATCGGCGAGTAGATGCAAGGCGCAAGCGTGCTCCGCTCGCTTGATTTCTAAATTTAACCGAATTTCGAACCCGAAATTAAACAACACAACGGATGAAGGAGGCAGGAAGCCACGTATGCCAAGTTCTGTATGAACCGGGAAAGGGCAAGTACCTTCATGCGGCTGTTCGTAAACCGACGGGCCTGTGCAATCCAGGGAGAGCGACCTTTGCCGTACGTTCTGTATCTTTATGACCCGGCATGGGATTTGATAATAGTGCGGTGCAGATGTTCCTCCTTGGCGATATCGAACACGGCTATCGAACATCGAATTCAGCGTTACCATCCCAGAGATGGAGCTTCGACATTGGTTCCAATTTATTGAAACAAATTGACTTGTGTTCGATTGTCGCCCGCAGACACGATAGAATGGTAAGAGATGCAATGATCATGCTGTTCGAACGTGATCTGCTCCACTTGGACGATCGAGTGAAATGGATAGTTCGCTAATTTAGACGGGTCCTGCGCGTCTGGCAAAAGGGAAGAGATCGCTTATGTCATTGGATACTGATCTCCTGGAGAAACTCGCACGCAAATATATCTGGTGGAAGACGCCTGAGGAAGCGGTCGCGCGGCCCGAGCGGATTGTGGCGCAGGTGATGGACATTGGTGACTATGACGATGTTCAATCTGTTGTTCATGCGGCTGGAATCGCGTATTTATGTGAGGTGCTGAAGCACGCAGAAGTAGGCCAGTTCAACGCGAGATCCTGGACCTACTGGCACTATCGTACCGGTCTCAGCGATCCCGGCAAGGTGCCTGCCTTACCTGAACGGAGATTGCCTGATGTCTGAACTCTCACCTCGCCTCGAAGTTCTTCCTCAAGCCCAACGACTCCTTTGGCCAGATCTCCAACCGGCGGCAACCCTCGGGTTTGCTCTCTATGGAGGAACCGCCATTGCACTCAGACTTGGTCACCGCACTTCGGTTGATTTTGATTTTTTCTGTGACGCTCCCCTCGACCGCGGCGTGCTCTTTGCAACCTTGCCCTTGCTTGGAGCAGCCCGGGTACTTCAAGACAGGCCCGACACGCTGACCTTTCTTGTTTCACCTAATGGAGGATCGAGCGATACGGTAAAGATCTCCTTTTTCGGCTCAATTAACTTCGGACGAGTGGGAGTACCACAGTGGACGACTGACCGTGTCGCCCAAGTTGCATCGCTTGAGGACCTGCTGGGGACGAAACTCAAGGTCATCCTGCAACGTGTGGAGGCAAAGGACTACTCCGATATCGCAGCAATTCTCGAAAGCGGAACATCCCTCGCGGTTGGCCTGGGAGCCGCTCGCGCCCTATTTGGGCCGGCCTTTCAGCCCAGCGAATGCCTCAAGGCTCTCGTCTACTTCGAAGGTGGAGATCTCGAAGTTCTTTCGCGGCACGTGAAGGATAGGCTCATTGCTTTCGTTAGGGCGGTGGGCGACCTTCCTCAAGTTTCGCTTCGAGGCCATAGGCTCACTCTCCCGTAAAGCCCTCTTCCGTCTGTCTCTGCCATCCCGCAACCCCTCTTCTAAGATCCACGGCATGATCTAGCCGAACCGTGGACTTGCCACTCGCTACGGTTCGAAGGTCTTGGCGGCCTCCGATTGAAGACGTTTGACCGGAATCCGGCGGTCATGCCGTTCCGTAATGCGTCCTCGAAAAATGCAGCACTTTCTGCTGGCCCACTCCGCCAAGTTGACCGAGTTTTGGACCCGGGATACAACGACACAACGGATGAAGGAGGCAGGACGCCATGTATGCCAAGTTCTGTGTGAACCGGGAAACGGCAAGCAGCTTCATGCGACTGTTCGTAAACCGGCAGGCGTACGCAATCCAGGGAGAGCGACCGTTGCCGAACGGTTCCATCCCCTATTACCCTGCACGGGATTGGAAGACCAAGGAACCTAAAACGCTCGATGATAGCGTGGCGCGGATGCACCTCAATGGCGACGTCACTATCAGTCTCTACGCAATCAATCCTGAGACCCAGCGCTCAAAATGGGTCGCAATTGATGCCGACTTCGATGGAGCGTTGGAGTCCCTATTTCAGCTGCAATGGGAACTCAAGCTGGATGGAGTGGACGCCGCGTTGGAGCAGTCTCGCCGTGGCGGTCATCTCTGGATCTTCGGCGCCGAGCCGCTGCTGGCATCCGAGTGCCGAATTTATGTCTATAACCTCGCGCTCCGGCTCGGCGTCCCAGTCAAGGGCGGCGGTCTAAAGGAAGGCATAGAAGTCTTCCCGCGCCAGGACAAGCTCGATCACGGAGAGTATGGCAATGCGATCCGCGCCCCGCTCGGTGTGCACCGGAAGACGAACCGGCGCTACTGGTTTTATGAAGCTGAGCCTACTCCCGAAGCGCAGCTTGCCTATGTCGAACGGTTGACGAAACTGACTGAAGCAGAGTTGAGGACGTTCATTGAGGGGATGAGCATGCCCGAAGCGTACAGGCCGGTCGCCGCGATTCCGTATACTCCGCCGGCCCCATCTCCCCGCTACCAGGAGTTCCGAATTCTCGACTATGTGCAGACGACGCGCAAGGATAGCCGGAACTGGTGGGCCCGCTGCCCCTCCTGCGCAGCGGGCGGACACGACCGCTCTGGCGACAACCTTGCCATCCAGATCAAGGATCCCCGGTTCTACAAATGCTGGGCCGGCTGCACAAAAGAGGAGATTCGTGCCGCGCTCGGTCAGCCGATCCAAAAGCGGGCGGTGGTATAGGGAGCGAGAACGATGAGTAATACCGAAAAGCAGAGACCTGGAAGCGCCTCTTCTCGCCACGACCTTTACGGATTGGCGTTACCGTCGAACGTGCTTAGGGCGCTTCAGAAAAGAGGCATCTATTGCACGCCTGGAATCTCGCTCGAACATCAGCATCTAGCCATGCGCTATGTACTGCGTGGCGTGGAATCCGGAGGCGCAGTCTCCGACATGGGAAGGGCCTGCGCTTTCGTCGCAGAGGACGGGTCGCCATTGCCGTGGCTACAACCCATCCACTCGATTGCTGTCAATGGCCGTCACGCCATCTTGCTTGCGGAAAGCATGGTGCGCATTGAGATGCTTCGCAGCGAACGGACCTGGGAACTGGCGATCACGCTCCACGCTCTGTCGCGCGTTCTGGAACGAGCGCGCCCACAGATTGTTTCGAAGTCGCTCTTTCGCGGGAGGGATGGAGTTCTTTCCGTGGATCTCTGGAAGGAAGAGAATCGGGGGCTCCGGGGAAAGCTGGCTCCAATCTTTTATAGCCGTGCCGGCGAAGTGCTGCCTTTCCCACCACTGTTTGAAGAGGCGATCAGAAAAACAGCCGCGGCCGTCTGCTGCGTCGGCTGCAAACACACGCACGTCGGAGTGCCGCCGATGGTGGTGGTCAATCACGTCACGGAGAGGGAACAACTAGCATGACAAACCCCATACAAGTTGCCGTTACCGTCGGCGAGCCGAACTGGGCTCCCCTTGAGCGTGCCGTTCCTGCCACGGAACTGGAGAACTTCATGTATATGGGCTGCGCCGGAGAGATCGAGCTCTATAAGCACCGGTTTACGCGGCGCTACCTCAACATTGGGCAGAACTCAGAAAGGTTCTACCGGTACCTCAACGGAGAGTACGTCGAAATCTCTCTAGCTGCGGCGCTCGAACACGTGCGCAGCTGAACCCTCAGCAAAAGGAGCACGGCTATGTCAAAAGGTGTCAACAAAGCAATCTTGCTAGGACATGTGGGCAAGGACCCCGAGATCCGTTCCGCAAACGGCGGGACCATCGTTGCTTCATTCTCACTCGCCACCAACGACCGCCAAAAGGACGGACTGGGAAACTGGCAGGACAGGACGGAGTGGCACAACGTCGTCGCATTCAACCGCACGGCCGAGATCATTCGCGATTATGTGAAGAAAGGCTCGCAGCTTCTGATCGAGGGCAAGATTCAGACCCGCACGTGGGATGACAGGGAATCTGGCCAGAAGAAGTATCGGACCGAAATTCTCATTCACGACCTCACACTGCTGGGCGGCCGTCCCGAGGACGAAGGCCGGGGCTCTAGCGGGAGAAGTCATGCCCAAACGGGAAGCGTCGGCTTTGGTCATGCGCACCCTGTGAATGGCGAGGACTACTCCGATCAGGGCATCACGGCGGACGAGATCCCGTTCTGATGAACTTTCACGGCGGCGACTGAGGCGCTCTTCGGGGCGCCATTTCTATCTGAGGAGATACGACGATGGCAACGGAAGATGTGAAGCCGAACCCAGAACCGGACACAATGTTCACTCAACTGGCGGAGCCCTTTGACCCTTCAGAGATCAAGTGGCGCGTCACGCACACAAATCGGGATGGCAACCGCGGAGCCGTGATCGCATTCGCGGACCCCAGGGCTTACACCGACCGTCTCAACCAACTCTTCACTCCTACCGGCTGGACCCGGACCTATGATGTCTCCACCGTGTCATCCGTAACGCGGATGAAGAAGGACAAACTCATCCAGACTGGCAAGGTGTTGGTGACCTGCACGCTGACCATCACCGGCCTGGGTTGCCACACCGGCAGCGGAGAAGATTGGGCGGATGAAGAGAACGCATTGACAGCGGCGGAAGCACAGGCTTTCAAGCGGAGTTGTGTCTGTTTTGGTCTGGGCCGGTATCTCTACAACTTCACCGAGATGTGGGTTCCACTCAATGAATATCGGCAGCCGGTCGAGTTCCCTAAGCTCCCGCATTGGGCGCTGCCCAAAGGGAACAACACGGGCAAGACCCATCCCGCGGCTGGTTCGCGGCCTCCAGCGGTGCAAAGAGGTCCCATCGATCAGAAGACAACGGTGAGGATAGAGGGGTTTCGGCGCATCATGGGAGGTCCAATTTATGGGGAGATCCTCTGGCGTGTCGCGCATGCACGCCAAGCAAACGCCATCCCGAATGCACAGTTGCAAACCAATGTTGCCGAGGCGATGGAGCGAGCTTCCCGGGGAGTTGGCAAGGCGCACGCCCTCGCCCAACAGATTGGTGAGGCACCCTTCATAGCGATCATGGACAAATTTCGAATCGAGTCCATGAAGGCGATTCCCAGACTCGAAATGCTGAAGACTCTGGTGGCTGAGCTTGAACGTGAAGCGGCCCGAACTGCCGCCTAATCGCACGAGCTTTCCACCTTGGACCCGCTGGAGGGCATATGCGCAATGTATCGATGATTCGCCGCGAGCCTGGCTTGGTTTCCATTCCCGTGGAGAACGCCGTCTATTGCGAAAACTGTGAAACAGTCTCGACATCATCTGGGCGGCGTTGCGGACTCTGCGGATCGGAGGACATAGCTCGATTGGTTCCTCCGATTTCAGGGCCATGGGATCCGAGCCCGGCTCCAGCTGCGGTCTTGGCCGCATAGCAATTCAGAGTGATTCGCGGCGACATCTGCGTTTGTCAGGACTAATTAAGAATCGGTGCTATTAGCACGCTTAATGAGTGCCCTGTTCGCGTTAAGCCAGATCGGACTTATCGAAATGAAAACTTACAGGGAATGCAAGAGAGCCTCGCGGTCCGGTTTGCACCCAGAGTGTAAAAACGATCTTTGAGAAGTGACCCGGCGGGCGTAAAGATAGTGGCTTAGTCCTTTCGAATTCCGTCATACACGAAGGTGGCCCAGCAGGGGAAGCACCCTGCCAGACATCTATTTCTGCTCCAGTGTGAGGGCGTAAATATCAGAGCTTCCGATGTCGCGGAGCAACAACGGCGCATCTGTCGGATCAAGGCCCTGCCACTGGTTAAACCACCCTGCGATGTGCCAGCCCTTCAGATCGACAACCTTCTTCACTTGGTCCGCCTTGACGCGAATTCGATACACCCCTCGCTGGTCACCCAGATTCAGGAAGTAAATAAACTGGCTGTCGCTGGACCACTCAGGAAATGTCATTCCAATCTTCTGTTGAAGTGCTGACCATCGCTGGGTCCCGACATCGAAGATATTCATTGTGTCCAAGCCGGAAGAGTTTGCGGCGATAGACCGCCCGTCCGGAGACCAGCGTGGATCAGTCATGCCAATCGATCCGGGAAGAATGTCGATCCGGTGGCTGTCGAGGTCGAAAATACGTATCAGGCTCTTTGGATTCCCGCCTCCGAATGAGGAGCCAAAGACAACCTTATGCCCGTTGGGCGACCAGTCCGGATCAGACTGTTCCCCGCTGCCTTCCGGAAGCAGCTTCCGCGGGGAGCCGCCTTGCGAAGACACGATGTAGATTTCAATTTTGGAAGAAATGTCTAAGAACAGAATCTGGGTGCCGTCCGGTGACCAACGGGGCATGAACGGATCGATGGGCTGGTCGCTCAATTGCAGGGGGTTGCTCCCGTCCCGGTTGGCCTTCCAAAGAATTCGTTCGGGAAATGAGACATAGGCGACGGATTTGCCGTCTTTGGAGAAGGTCACACCCTGGGCTGAAATGCCCCCGAGGAAGGGCTGGAACTGTCTGGTCTGCGGGTCGAATCGGGAAAGCTCGCCTCGGGAGGTACTGCCCTCTGCGAAGATACTCTTCCCATCCCTGCCGGGGATCGGCGGGCCCCAACCGATCGGACCCGTGGTCAATTGAATCGGCTCCGCAGGCGGCCTGCGAAACAGTCCGCGCCGCTCATCGAGAGCCCAAATCTGGCCTCCTCCCGAGCCCGAATATCCGGACCGGAACAGGAAGAATTCCCCATCCGGAGTCCAACGGCCGCAGCATTGGGCGTCCGAAGTGTGCCAACCAGGGAGCAACAAATGAAGATTTGATCCGCTCGACGATATCTCCCAAAGCTTGTCATCCTTGGAAAACCGGATGATGTCACCGTCCGGCGACAAGGCTTCAGTTTCGGCGCAGCATCCGACGGAGGCCAGCTTTGCGCGCTCCGGTCCCGTCGCTGTGAATAACGTAGATGTCTCCTTCCATCGTGGAATACACGACTGAACTTCCGTCGGGTGAGAAGGCTGCGTCCACGGCGTTAGCCAGGCGGCGAAGCAAGCCTCCGGGGATGCGGACGCTCCATAATACGGCGGAGCCGTTCCCTTGTTCGGGCGAATAAGCGAGTAAATTGGACCCATCCGGCGAAACATCCGCCAGACCTGCAAATCCCGGCACCGCAATTGGGATCTGTGCGATCTCTCCGCCCTTTATCCCGACCTCGGCAAAGGAGAACGGTGAGGCCTGAGCGAAGTAGATCCTTCCCCCATCTGTTCCGACGAGATATTTCTCGTGGCCGTCGTGGGTGATTTGCGTGTATCTCGTGATGTGCGGCGGCGGGAGCGGGCGGTGCGGATACCAGATTCCTGCTCCGAGTCCAACAACGAGAACTGCGGCGGCAAGCAGCCACCACCCGAGGCTACGCTGCTTGGCCTGTATCGCGACGTCCGCGGTCTCGGCGCTGACATGCACCGGTTCGCTGCCATATTTGTCGTCCTCCGAGACTTCCACCGGACACACGAACCGGTATCCGACCGTGGCCACGGTGGCGATGTAGCGCGGCTCCTGGAAATCATCTCCCATCGCGCGCCGCAGTTTCGCGATGCTGCGCGTTAGAGAGCTCTCCGTGACGGCAGCATCGGCCCACACCGCGTCAAGAAGTTCTTCCTTCGTGATCAGTTTTTGAGGATTGTGGAGCAGGAATAATAGGACCCGAAAGGCCTTTGGCTCGACCGGCAACACCTCACCTGCCTTGATGAGGGTCAACTCCCGCTCGCGAACCTCTACGTCGTCGAAGCGAAAAATAAAGGGCTTACCGGCCGTCATAAAACCGCCATCCGTAGTCGGAATTTCGTCATCGATCCGCCAAGACTAAGGAAAGCCACGCGACCAGAGTGACCTCAGCCTACCCGGCTGAGGAGCTCTCGCAATGACATCTTTCAAGTGGTTCGCTTTCCTCATTCTCACAGCAACAATCGCCCCAACGCTGTTGGCCGAATCCCATTGCCCTGGAAACGTCGCCAGTTTACCCTTCCGCTTGGTAAACCGCCACCAGATTGTCCTGGCTGTCTCTATCAACCACTCCGGCCCCTACGACTTTCTCCTGGATACGGGTACCCAGCTCACCATAGTGGGTCCTTCTCTGGCCGCCGAACTCCATTTGGCCACTACCGGCTCGGCCCTTGTTGCGGGCGCTGGATTTCATCAATCTGCTTCTTTCACCCAACTCGACCTGCTTGACGCCGGTTCCCATGCCGTGGCCAACCAAAAGGTGCTTGTGTACGGTTTGCTGAACCTTCGCACTGTTGATTCCCACATTCGCGGTATCCTCGGCGAGGACTTCCTCGAGCACTTCGACATGCTGATCGATTATGCGCACAACCTGGTCTGTCTCGATGACTCGGCCGTGATGCGCACAGAGGTGAAAGGACCGCATATCGCGCTGGTGACACCGCCTCAGACGGCGGACGGCGCACCGTTGCCCAAGTTGCTCATGATCACCGCACGTTTATCCGGCGAGACGCACCCCTTTCGCCTGATGCTCGACTCCGGCGCGAACATCCCCTACCTCTACAACACCTCTCAACGACTGGTGCCTCAACAGAGATCATTCGGGGGTACGTCTCTGGTCGGGAGCGGCGCCGATGGAGATCAAAAGGTCTTTGCGGCCCTGCCGCCGCAGCAGGTGAAGATTGGTTCACTCGAACTCCCCAGCGTAACCTTCCTCACCCTCGCATACCCCAAGAAGGATTCCCTCACCTCTGAGTTCGATGGACTCTTGACGATGGATCTCTTCCGGCGTGTGTTCATCAGCCACGCCGACCACTTTGCCATTCTTGAGCCACGATAGGAAAAGAGTTGGGTGATTCCAGGCGCATGGGGCGAGCTACAAGTGAAGTGATCCGAGATTTGACGCGGTTTGTTCCTGCATCGAACTGCCCCGGAAAAAGTGTTATAAGTAGCTTCGTCGGATTGTACGGAGGGTCTTCTCTCAGATTCAGGTCAGGTGGTTCGCCAATGCGCTCACCAACACCGGATTAGTACTGATATGTTGGCAATGCGACTGGAATCTCGGGAACCAGCAGTCCTGGAGAATCGGCGTTGCCATGCGCGTTGATGGGGAGTAATCCTGACAATCGCCCGCAATCTGAGGTCAATGAGCGCTTTGGCCTGTTAGCGACAGTTGACGAATCACAACGAAATAATCCCTACACACTGGCAGACAGACATGGACGAATTCTGCGAGCATCAACTGGCCTCTATCCTTACAAAACAAACGACGCGCACCTGCAGCACGCGTCGTTCTATAGTCGTGCCACCAAGCTTTACCTTGCTCCGTGCCCGCTCAGGATCGGCGCTGCTCCGAAGATCGGGCCTGTACTCGGATCGACATCGGTCACCTTGACGGTCGTTCCGTTCTGGAGATCCAACCGCATCAGTTCGCTGTGGGCAATGGGGAAGTTATAGGTGCGATCGAAGCCGTCCAGAACTCCGTGGAAGGCATAGGTCTTGCCATCCACTTCGACCATTGAAAGCAACTGTAGTTCTATCGGTGCAACATAGGATGCGCTTCCGCTCGCCGGATCGATCCGGTACAGCGCGGGAGAGATGAAGACATGCGCGATCGTCGGGATGGTCGGGTTAAGATCGAGCGCGAAAGCGTCTAGCGTCGCATAGAGCTCTCCGCCTATCCCATAGAACGCCTGATCACAAAGGTTGAGCGTCCCGTCACTGTTCAAGGTGAATGGGATGTTTGTGTCAGGCGGCATGCTGGTCGACCCCACCGGTGTCGCCTCACCCGTCTCCCGGTTGACGGTGTAGAGGTTGCCATTGATGTCGGTAAGGTACAGTTTGCCGCGCACAGAGGCAAGCGCGAATGCATTGAAGCCAACCCCTGTGGGTCCGATCTCGGTAACCTCGCCCGTCTTGGTATTGATTTTGGCGAGGCTGCCGAAGTCATTGCCACTCCCGATAAGACTGTAGAGAGTGCCATTCGCCCACACCAGGTCATCCATCAAATCTGGCGTCGGGTTGCCGATGGGGCGGAAGTTGCCGTTGGCAAGGTCCACCATTCCGAACTGTTGGCTGCCTGTTACCACGTAGACAAACGGGGCCGCACCGGCAGAAGCAGCCAAGGGAACGAAGACAACCGCAGCGAAGAACGACCGTAGCAAAACTCTGAGAATCATGTTTCCTCCTTGTTGCTAGCGCGAATGCGCTAGGGGGTTTCGGTTTGAGTGCACACACGTTTGAGCAGCGAGTTGAGGCAAATCATGGGGGCGCCGTCCGCTGAGTGGGTGAGGTGAAGCTCATCGGATTCGATCCAGTCCCGTACCGCCGACGGCTCCAGGTTGGAGACAACCGCGACGCTTTCGAGAGGAACCATCTCGCCCTCGGAATGACACTGGGCGCACCATGCGCGCATCGGAGTTCGTCCCTTCAGGACCACGAGAGACTCGGTTTCAATCGTGATCCTCGTCTGCTTTGCCATCCCGCCCTCCTGTCGAACCGGGCTTGCAGCCGTCGGCGGCTACCCGGTCAACTGCGAACACAGATTGGCCGAGGAGCCTGGAAAAACTCCTTGCAAAGCTCATGAAAACTTCTGAAAACTTCTCGCTGTCGGGCAAAGCTTTGGAGATAAGGTGCTTAGGCTTACCTCGCCCCGCAGGCTCATTGGCGTCAATCGAGGTCGGCGCGTGCTACCATGCGCCTACCAGACCGAAGCTTTATTGGTGGAAGGTCCTCCGATGACCGCGGACGCAGATCAGAAAACAAAGCAGCTTTATGAATTCGGCCCTTTCCGGGTGGACACGGAGAAGGAGCTGCTGCTTCGCGGCGACGAAACTGTTGCACTCACCCCCAAGACCTTTCAGATCCTGCTGGTGCTGATAAGGCACAGCAAGGAACTCGTCACCAAAGACGACATGATGAAAACGGTGTGGCCTGACACCTTTGTTGAAGAGGCGAACCTGAGCCGCAACATCTTCATGCTGCGGAAAGCCCTGGGGGAGAGCCCGCAGGACCACCAGTACATCGTTACCGTTCCGGGGCGCGGGTATCGATTCGCGGAAAACGTGCAGCTGGTGCCGGAACAGGATCTCAGCATCGTCGCCGCGAGCCATGCCACGGTTGAAGTAGAGGTCACCGAGACGCGAGATTGGCGCCTTCCTGCCTTGGCGGCTTTCCTCCTCGTTGTTGGTGTTGCTGCGGCAGCGTATTCGTTTTTCGCGCATCGCGCACCCGTTCTTAGCGAGAAAGATGCGATTGTGCTCGCAGATTTCGCCAATTCCACCGGCGACCCGGTATTCGACGGCACCCTGCGCCAGGGTACGGAGGTGCAGCTTGAGCAATCGCCGTATTTGACTCTCGTTTCTGAGCAACGCATTCGCCAGATACTTCGCCTGATGGATCAACCCGCAGACGCGCGGCTCACCTCCCAACTTGCCCGCGAAGTTTGTGAGAGGACGGGGAGCACCGCAGTCGCGGACGGCTCCATCCAGCTTCTTGGTACGCAATACGTTTTATCGCTACGGGCGAGGAATTGCCGCACAGGCAACACGCTTGACGAAGAGCAGGCGCAGGCCGCTCGGAAGGAAGACGTTCTCAGTGCGCTAGGCGGAATCGCCAGCAGGTTCCGAAAACATATCGGCGAGTCCAAGGTCGTGGAAGAGCACAACATCCCCCTTGAAGAAGCCACTACCCCTTCGTTGGAAGCTTTAAAAGCTTATAGCGCGGCCCGGATGGTCAACTATACGGATGCGAGCCTGAGTTCTGCGATTCCTCTTCTTCAACGCGCTATTGAAATCGATCCCAACTTCGCAATGGCATATGCCTTTCTGGGCCGTATATACGGAGATATCGGAGAAGATGGGCTATCGGCTGAAAACGCTCGCAAAGCCTATCTACTGAAGGACCACGCAAACGGGCGGGAGCGGTTCTTTATCGAGGTCACCTACGAGCGGCAAGTGACGGGGAACCTCGAAAGGGCGCATCAAACATTGCTTGCCTGGGCGAGAACTTATCCTCGCGATCGCGACGCTCACGGATTGCTTTCCGGATTCACTTCGCAAGGGGCCGGCAATTTTCAGGAAGCAATCGAAGAAGGGGAAAAGGCGATCAATATTGAACCGGACTGGCCTGTTGCTTATACAAATGTAGCCTTCACAGATCTTTACCTGAATCGGCCGGATGAAACCGCAAAGATCCTCCAGCGAGCATCGGATCGCAAGCTCGTTTTCCCTGACTTTACGCTGCTGCGCTATTTCGTTGGGTTCCTCAGTGGCGATAGCGCTGAAATGGCTCACCAAGCAGCGCTGGGCGAAAAGCAATTCGCGAATCAGGACTGGATGTTTCACGTGGAAGCCCTCACCTCCGCACGTTCTGGCAGGTTGAAGATTGCCAACGAAATGTCGCGCCACGCCGTGGAGCTGGCCGAGCAGGTTGGCCAGCATGAGAGGGCAGCTGTATTTGCATCCGGGGAAGCGGTGTGGCAGGGGTTCCTTGGAGAGTCGGCTGCTGCGAGCAGCGGGGCCTCGCATACGCTCGAGATATCCAAGGGCCGGGACTCCGAATACGGAGCGGGCGTCGCGTTCGCGCTTGCCGGTAATTCTTCCCACGCGCAATCTCTCCTTGATGACCTGCAGCGCAGATTCCCTGAGGATACAACCGTTCTCAACAGCTACCTGCCGACGCTCCACGGTTTGCTTGCTCTGAATCGCGGTGAGCCGCTACAAGCGATTGCATCTCTCGAGCCCGCCGTTGCATACGAAGGTGCCGTTCCGGGAGTTGATGCCAAGTTCTTCTTTGGCGGTCTCTATTCTGCCTATGTGCGTGGCAACGCATATTTGGCCGCTCGTCGAGGACAAGAAGCCGCCGTAGAGTTTCAAAAGATTCTCGATCATCGCGGTATTGTCGGCATCGATCCGATCGGCGCGCTCGTGTATTTGCAATTAGGCCGTGCATACGCCCTTTCGGGAGATAGAACGCATGCCGCATCCTTTTATAAGCAATTTCTTTCGCAATGGAAAAATGCGGATCTCAGCATCCCAATCCTAAAACAAGCCAATACCGAGTATTTGAAGTTGCAAGATTTGTCGAAATCCCAATAGGCTCCGGGATGAAGTGCTCTACCAGCGAGCGCTCGTTAAGAATCGTTTCGATGAAACAGACAACGTTTCAGGCAAGTTCTCGCGCCCGAAACAAACGACTCGCAGAAAGAATAATCATTCGGGCCGCCAGGCAGGATAGCTAGCGAAAAGCGGGTCTCAGTCCAGGGATCTTACACGGGTCGTCAATGAGCACATCATCGCCAATGCACTCACCGAATGCGGATTACTCCCCAAATGTCGGCATCGCGCAACGAATTCCTGGTCGAATCGGTCAGGAACTTCATTCCACTAAGCGAGGTGAATTCATGCGGAATGTCGCTCGCCTGAAGCTGGGTTATTACCCACTACCAGAGGCGGAGGGTGTGAAACTTCGCTCGCTGCTCTCCTTCGGTGGGCGGGCTTCAGTAATCGACCCCTGCGTAGGGCAGGGAACTGCGCTCGAGCTTGTGACCAGTGACACTTCTGTTCGGTGTTATGGCGTCGAACTTGATGCCGAACGCGCACGCATCGCGAGTTCCAAAGGCATCGAGATCATCCAGGGGAACACTTTCGACGCCATTGCGAAGCCCGAATCGTTCTCCCTGTTGTACCTCAATCCGCCCTATGACTCCGAGATCGGCACCATTGCGAATCGGCGCATGGAGGCTGTGTTCCTCGAACACACTTACCGCTGGTTGCGCATGGATGGCGTTTTGATTCTGGTGATCCCATTTGAGCGGTTGCACGACTGTACCGGCATCCTGAGTTCTCATTTCACCAGTCTGAACGTCTTTCGCATGACCGATCCCGATTCGGTCCAGTACAGGCAAATTGCGGTCTTCGGCGTACGCCGCGACGTCAGAGGCTTGGCGGTTGAGAACAATAAGCGTCAACTCAATAGCATCGGCCTCTATGGGAGCTTCCTGGAACTGGCAGAGTTGCAGCCAGGCGTGTGCGCACCCTATTCCGTTCCTGCGTCTGGGGAGGCGATGCTGAACTATCGCGGCCTTCCCTACGACATTTTGGAAGACCTTCTTCCTCTGTCAGGAGCATGGAGACAGGCGGCGCCGTTGTTGATGCCGTACGACGACGTTGCCACCGGTCGCCCAATCACACCGTTGCATGGCGGCCACGTTGGCCTCTTATGCACGGCAGGACTGCTGAATGGCGTCTTCGGCGAGGGAGAGAACCGGCACATCGCCCGCTGGCGGTCAGTTAAGCATGTGACGACCTTCGTTGAACAGGATGGAGACGCCGAGATCATTCATCATCGGGAACGCTGGACCAATGAACTCCGTCTGGCCTATGCCGATGGGAGAGTGCTCAAGCTAACTGAGACCCCGGTGAAGAAGGAGGGCGAAGACGATGGAGAATGCACACCTTCGACTCGGGCTGCTTGAGTACGTGCGCATTACGGAGAAGGCCTCGACCCGCATTCGCCTGCGGGTCGACCGTTATATAGGGAAAGATCGGCAGGCGCATCTTCTCAGCGTTTTCGGCAACGATTCGGATGTGGGTGCGATCACGGCGGCCGTCCACGAAAAAGCCACCTTCAACCTAGCTTTCCCAGACGGTACGACAAAGGATGTCTCTCTGGGCGAACATGCCTCCTGCTACAAGGGGGTTGTGACTCTGCCAGACCGGAAGCATCCCGTGCGTCATCTGCTGGCCGTTTCGCAGGAGCTTCATACCAATGGGAGCGTCGGGCAGACGATCCTGTTACGTTATCGGCGTGAGGAAGCATGGGCCGCGCTGGCGAGCTTCCTAGGATTGCCCGCCGATCCGGGATGGGCAGATCATATCCTTCAAATCGTCGAGGAAAGGCGCAGGATCGAGGAACTCGACGGCATCGGTTGCCAGCCCGTTTTGATCTCTGCAACGACCGAGGAGATGCTTGAGTGGATTGGTCATGGTCTCAGTTCGCAGATGCTGTCCTTTCCGAGTTCAGGCAATCCCATCCGCTGGCCGCGCTATTCGATTGATTCGCTAATCGTTCCGGCATGAGGCGATGCTCCAGAGGCCAGGGACTTCCATTCCCGCTGACCCGCTGGGCGGCAAAGTCCCGCTGCGCGAAGGGGACTTGTCCGGGGGGGTTGACTAGACTGGAATTACCATCTAATATTTAGATTGTAATGGAGGGGATATGGCACAGCGAGCGCTGAAATTGAAGCAAGCGAGCGCGGTTCTTAGGGTTGAGCCGAAAGAATTGCAAAATCTCGTGCAATTCGGCGTGGTCAAGCCGAAAAGGGTGGATGGTACCTATCTCTTTGACAAAGGAACCCTTCTCGCCGCGAAAGTAGCGTTCCGCTTGAAGGAATCCCTAGGGACGCGCGTAAACGTCCTTTCGAAACTGATCGACGTCTTTCGCGCTTCCGAGAAGGGACTCCGCATCAAGAATCCGAAGTACGTGGTCTTTACGTGCCGCTTCTCTGCCGAGGAGGAGCCGATCAAGTTGGGAGTTCCTTTTCGATCGCTCGGCGAGCAAATAGACCAGGGCTTGAGCAGAGCTGAACTCTATCGCGACATGCCACGCGGACGGAAGCGCGCGGGATGGAAGAAGGAATTCCTGCGAGACTCTTTCCGTGGCTGCCAAGGATATAGGAGAGATCTCCGAAGAGGAGATCCAACGCACGATTCGCAGTTATCGTGAAGAAACCCGCATCCCGGAGATCACCGTTGCAGCCGAGCCCGAGGTTCTCAAGATCATTGGTGACGAAGCTAAGCGGAAAAAGACCGCTGCTCTGACCTCGCGTCAGATCGATCAGGTCATCAAGGCGGCAAGAGCGGAAGAGAAGAAGCGGTAATGCTTGCATTGCGCCTTATCGATACCAATGAGTTGGTCTCCGCGGTACTCAAACCCGGCGGTCTTCAGCGAACTACACTTCTTCTGGCTATCACAAAGCCAGGCCGCTTGTATGTTTCAACGCCGGCTCTCGAAGAATATGCGAGGTGCTGTCGCGGCCCGATTGTCGATTCGGAAAGGGTTGCGGCTTCAGCCCCTTCATGACGCTCTAAACTTCCCGCCCTTTGCCTAGGTAGTAGTATAATGACTCTAGTCAGACTAGTCAGGAGACCCAATGGGTATTGCAAGAACAAAGAATACGCGTCGTCGCTCCCTAGGGACCAAATCGCCGGCAAGCTGGCAACTGCAAGCCGCCAAGGCGCGTTTCAGCGAACTCTTTCGCCGCGCGCGCTCCGAGGGTCCGCAGGTGATCACCCGTCAAGGCAAGGATGCGGTGGTGATGCTGTCCGACGATGAATATCAGCAACTCGTGGGCAAGGCTCATCAGCCCAAAAGCCTGGTTGAATTCTTTCGCACTTCACCCTTGGTTGGCGTTGAACTCGATCTGGAACGGGTTAGGGATGAAGGGCGGGAAGTCGAGCTATGAGCGGCTTCCTGGTGGATACGAATGTGCTGTCCGAGGCAGTCCGGACGAAGCCGGAACCGCGGGTCTTGGATTGGATCGGAGTCGCCGATGAAACACTCCTCTATTTGAGCGTGCTGACACTGGGCGAGGTCCGCAAGGGCCTGGCGCTCCTGCCTCAAGGGAAACGGCGGACCCGCATCGAGACCTGGATCGACGTGGAGGTACAATCTCGCTTTGCCGGTAGGATTCTTCCCATTAGCTCTGCTGTTGCTGACCGCTGGGGGTTACTCGCCGCCGAAGCAAAAAAGAAGGGCAGGGCTCTCGCAACGATTGACGGGCTGCTGGCGGCTACCGCTCTCGAGCACAACCTCACAATTGTGACGCGGAATGTCCGCGACTTTCGCGATACCCACGTGCTCCTGCTCAACCCCTGGGATTCATAAAGAACGACACGACAGGCTTTTTGCCGGCAGAAGCGACGAAATTGGCCGGTCAAGAGCGCGACGAGCTGGCCAGAGCGTTGGCGCCTGCGTTAGTGCTCTCGACTCGCTTACGCTCGTTGTTCCCAGCCTGTTCTGGCTTTCGCCCGGGCAGATTTTCTCTTCGGATCATTGCGGGGTCGTCCCCCAGGCTCGATTAAGAACGGCACGAGCACGGCCTCTGTGAAATGTCCTGAGGTTCATTTTTTCTGTTGAACGGGATGGCTTGCTCGATCGGACGGCGACGGGATTCTTCTGATTTGTGATGAGTAGTGGATCAACCGAAAAAGCCAACCAAACTGGATCAGGAGGTTGCGTCAATTCAAGCATCCTCCTCGTTGCCCGTTCTTGCTGGGAGAACCATCATGGAGTGCATCTGATCTCGTATCCCACGTGAAACTCATCTTTCCCGAGGTATCTCTATGGAGACGACCTTCGACTACCTGCGTCAATTTGGCCCCGCATTGGCCGAGCGCATTCTCGAGACTTACCCTCCATTGCAGAGCACGAAAGACCCCGTCGCTCCATCTCTCGCAGGACTTTTGCGCAAGGCACTTCCGGCCCAGGCACTTGCCATCACCGGAACTGCAAAATATCTGCGTAAGGCCAATGCCGCACGCATTGTCGCCGAGTGCGGAGCAGGGAAGACGTTCATGGCATTGGGCACGATTCACGTTCTCGCAGAGTCTCGCCCAAGTACCACGCTGGTGATGTGCCCCTCACATATCACGCACAAGTGGGCCCGCGAGGTCCTGCTCACGATTCCGTGTGCTCGTACCTTTCTCATTGAAGACATGCGCAACGGCGGCGATCCAAGCCGGCCGCACGGTATCTGTGAAGTGAAGTTGAGCAAAGGCAGGATAGTTTACGAGCGCAAGCGCCTGACGTTGTCCGAAATGCGGCATATAGGCCGAAAGGAATGGCGGAGGCGCTTTCCCGGGCCCACGTTCTTCATTACAGGCAAAGACAAAGGCAAGCTGGGCTACTTCTGGGAGCACGTTTATCTCAAAGCAAAGTCCGGTCCGAATCTCGGAGGGGTCATCAATCCTGATTCCGGTGCCGCCATACTCGACTCCGAAATGCAGAAGCTCACGGCGCTCGACTTTACTGACAAGCTCAAAGTCTCAGAGGCATTGACGGCGCCATGTGGCGGCACCACCCGCTTCTCCGCACTGTGGCAGGCTGACCGGACCCGCATTCAACGCATGGCCCCTATCGAGTTCATCGGGCGCTACATGCGCGGCTGGTTCGATTTCGCCATTGCCGACGAACTGCATCAACTCGCCGGCGACACGGCGCAAGGCAACGGGCTTGGCGTTCTCGGACGTGCTGCGCAAAGACTGATCGCGCTCACAGGAACCCTGATGGGCGGCTATGCGGACGATCTCTTCAACATCTTCTATCGAATGGAACCCCGCGTGATGGTGCGCGAGGGCTTCGCCTACGGAGGGCAGGGAAGACGGGATTTCCAGGAGAAGTACGGCGTTCTCGAAACGATCGAGAAAGTGGAAGAGGCAGACAATGCCTGCTCCAGGGCGACCAAGAAGGCTGTTCGGGTGCTCCGCAAGCCAGGAGCCTCACCGCTGCTCTTTGGCAAGTTTCTCATGAATACGACAGCGTTTCTGTCACTTGAAGACATCTCGGACAATCTGCCCCGATACGACGAGAGCGTCATTTCGGTCGATATGGACGACGCCCTCCAGCTAGCCTACGAGCGACTGGAGGAAGACATTCGCTCCGCGATGAAGGCGCATCGCGGAAACAAGAGCTTGATGAGCATTCTGCTCAACACGCTCCTTCTCTATCCAGATCACCCCTACGACTTCGACGAGATCTGGGCGCGAGCCTTCGATCCGCAGACGAAGGAGTATGTGAAGTTCCTAGTCACTGAACCGGAAAACCTCACGCGGGAAGTTCTTTACGCGAAGGAGCGCGCTCTGATCGCCGATGTCAAAGAGGAACTGCGCCAAGGGCGGCGCTGCCAGATTTATGCAACTTACACGGGCGAAAAGGATGTCACGCCGCGCCTGGAGACTGTGCTGCGGCAGGAGAGTATCCGTGTCGCCGTCCTTCGCTCGTCTGTTCCAACCGATAAGCGAGAGGATTGGTACGATCGTCAGTTGAAGGCCGGCGTTGAGGTGGTGATTTGCCATCCCAAGCTGGTGGAGACGGGATTGGACCTGCTGGCCTTTCCGAGCCTCTACTTCTACGAGACTGGCTACTCCTTGCACACACTGCGCCAGGCGAGCCGAAGATCGTGGCGCATCGGGCAAAGATTTCCGGTGCGGGTAAAGTTCATCACGTACTCCGGCACCATGCAGGAAACGTGCCTTCGTCTGATGGGCAAGAAGATGCTAGTGGCCCTCATGATGGAAGGTAAGTTTTCTGGCGAAGGGTTGCAGGCGCTCGATACCGACGAAGACCTGATGAGCGCAATGGCGCGGGAACTCGTGGAGAAGGCCGGGGTCGGAGAGTCCGCCGACGCGGTATGGCGAGAACTCGACAGCGCACGCGAAAAGGTGCAGCCGAGCCCGGCTGAGTTGGAACCAGAACCTGAACAGGAATCCGCTCCCGTGCTCGATCTGCCAGTGCCGATCGCTGTTACACCGGTTCCGACAGGCATCGGCTTGGCGGAGCCGAGTACAGCAGCAAGGAAACCGAAGACGACCGCGCCTTGGCCTACCGCTACGGAAACCGATGCGCAGCTCAGTCTCTTCGACTGAGCGGTATGTGACCGATCGAGAGAAGCGACATCATGAGCGAGGAACGGGAAAGGATTCGCGCCAGAGGTGCGCACTCGTCCAATGGTATCGACTGAGTGAATTGTCGGCGTTGTGGCAGTCGGCTGACGCAGTAGGGCCGGGGAGCAGCCCGCCTGGGCGACCTATGAGGGACCTATACAGTCCGCGAGAGGTTTGCACTGGTAGATAGATCGCCGGGTTGAACTCACTTGAATCCGGAACTGACAGAGAGAGGCGGCAAACTTCAATGCGCAGATTCGGCAGGCGATTGCGGCGCAGCGAGGAATATGGAATCCCAGTACTCGAGCGAGGGAACGGTGAATTCAATCCACGAAGTGTTCTCGTCCTTTCGCACGCGAAATGGAATGGAATGGAATTTGCCACCATCCACATCTGGAGACGCCCAGCCGACGGATTCAATGGGCTTGGGAGAAGACATCGCTACGTTGAGATCCTTCAGCCGCGGAGGAGCGGGGCGCTTCATCCATACATCGCGCCAATGAGGGTCGTTAGATCCAACGAGATTGATAAAGTGGACAATGGTGACGTTGTCCTTGACGCGCGCGAGGGTCCAGACTGTGTTCGGCACAGCGTCAGGGTTCGTCACCTGGTTCGCAATTTTTACGCGAATATGGCAAGGCTCAAAGGAAACGTCATCGCGCAGATAGTTTTCATATGCGGTGAGGTAGTCGTAGTAGTGTCGCAAGGCTACGCGCAATTCTGGCGAAACGGAAAGCCGGGTGTCTTTGGGAAAGTACTCTCGGTTCAGCATCCGATTCCCGTCTCCGAGTTCAATGTGCGCTGCGCTATTCGCGAAGATCGCTGCGTCCGTCAGCAGCACGCTGGGCATGTTGAACTCTTTTCCCTCCGGCATCGGGCCGGTCTCTGGTTCCTTGTGCAGATACGCGGCAATCACGAATCCATCTCGCGGGTTTGCAAAGTGTACCTGTTCGGTCGCTGTCAGAATTCCAGCGAACGTCTCGTTGTCTTCCCATAACTCTGAATAGACAAACTCCGCAGCGGAGCGCGCGATTCTTTCCTGGCCCTGGGTGGCAACGGCGTTAAAGACGATGCGCGTGTGCAGCGTGTCGTGTGCGTTGTCGATGAAGTTGCGGAAGCCGGAGATGAAGTCGACGGGCGCACCATCAAAGGCGTATCCGCCTTTGTCTCCGAATGTGTCCACGTGCCAGCCGTCGAATGGGTAGACTTCGAAGAGGTTGTGCATCTGGCCGAAGAGATGCTGCTGCCACTCTTCATCGTTCTGGTTCATGTAGTACAAGCGATTTGTCGACCAGCCGCTCGTGTTTTGGAGCTGCAGATTCTTTGCGGTGGCAGCGGTACGCGGACCATCAGGCGAAGTCCAGATCGCCCACTTCAGCGGAAGTTGATCATTCCGGTTGGTGAACACATCGTCGTAGGCGCTGTAGCTGGAGTTATACGCCATCGCCATCATGTTGTACTGGTGGGCCTGGTCGATGAAGCCACGAACGATAGCGGCATCGACGGGGCGGCCGGCTATGTCCTTCCAGCTTGCGTCGGGATGTGCCACTGTGCCGGCCAGCGGCTGATCGTGACGAAATTGAAAATCGTAGAACTCAAGACCGTTGATGTGGAATCGATTCAGTTCGGAAATCCACGTGGGAGGGTCCGCGCCCTCTGCAACGTTGTAATGGGCAAGATATCCATAACGCGGAAACCTCTTCCAGTCCGACGAGATATCGATTGCCGTTTCGCGCTCATCGAGAAGGGTGCCTTTCGAATCGGAGAGTCGGACTGCGACGAGATATCCCTGGAAGTCTTTATCGGGAACCGTGCATGCGAGGGATTGTGTTCTGGGTGAGTCGGGTTTCAGTTGGATAGATCCGCACTGGCCTAGGGTTCGACCCAACTGCGCAATGGAAGCGGAGAGTTGCTCGCCGCCGGAGGGTGCGCCAGCCAGTTCAACCACAACGTGCACGGGTTCTGACGGAGCGAAGCGAGCTTTGTCCGGATAGGCATCGCCTAGCTGAAGGCCGAGCGCCGGATGGAGAAAACCAAGGAGGCCGAGAATAGGAAGGGCCGCGAGCAGAGAACGCATGCAGCCATCATGCCGCCGGGATTGGGATCACCGTTATGAAGGATTGCCGAGGTTTCACCGAGGGGGCAAATGCCGGTCGCTAGTCGTAATGGTCCACCAGCGTAAGCCCGCTGGATGCCCGGTCGAGTTCCGCGAAAATGACATGTTTACCGTCTGGAGTCAAGGACATGCCCGCGAACGGCGTAGGAGAGTGCTTCAGCGTGTAGAGGGTCTGCATATGCTTTGTTTCTGGATCGATGCTCTGCAGGGTGAAGCCGCTCCCGCGATCTGAGAGCGCGTAGAGAAGGGTGCCACTGAGGGTCCAGTAGTTCAGATTTCCTGTCGGAGGGCCGTCGAAAACCTTCTGTTCCTGGCCGCCACTGGTGGGCATGCGCCACAATCCGGCCTCGGCGTAATGGGTGAAATAAAGCCATTTCCCGTCTGAGGATTCTTGTGCCACCATGCCTCCGTCCTGCGTTACTTGTTCGGCGGATGCAGAGCCGTCAGACCTTGCTCTCCATACCTGCCATGACCCGGAACGGTTTGACCCGAAGTAAATCCAGCGATCATCTGTCGACCAGCTGGGAACAATATCGTTGAAGCTCCCGGTTGTTATTGGACGGGGCGACCCGCCATCGGCACCAATTACGTAAATGTGTGCGAAGGAATTCAGCCGGGCATCGAAAGCGATGCGGCGCCCATCGTGCGACCAGAACGGGCTGCCTGCCGAGGCGCTGATGGATGTGAGTTGAATCGGATTGCTGCCGTCGACTCCCGCAGTCCAGATCTCCTGCGATCCGGAACGCCAGGACTGGAACGCAATCTTGTCTCCAGTGGGAGAGACATGGGGCGATGCGTCCTGCTCGCTCGAGGTCAGGATTTCGGCTGCAGTTGCGGGGTCCTTGCGATTGACGTCAACAGCCAGAATGCTCCATGCGGCGCTGCCATGTGCGTAGACGAGGCGACCGCCCTGCTTGGCGATCGAAGGCGAGTATGCGTTATCGCCTCCCGCGGGCTCGTGCTCCGGAGTTCCGCCCTGCGCTGACACGCGCCAGAGAGAAATGCTGCCGCTCCGGTTGGAAGCAAAAACTACGGAGGAACCGTCAGACGACCAGCTAAGCCCCACAATGAGCCGCCCATCGTTGGTGAGCCGCCTCGGCGTACCGTTCGGCAGCAACAATATATATATGTCGTACGAGGAACCCTCAGGCCCACGAACGAACGCAAGCTGTTTCCCATCAGGAGAAATGGCCGGCGTCCAGTCTCCATCCCACCCCGGCGGAGGAGATGTGAGAACCCTGAGCGCGCGCCCATTGAGGGTGAGCTCTACCAGGACGCTTGGAGCTTGAGGTCCGATCTGTTGCGGGAAGACCAGAGCCTTGCCGTCAGGAGTCCAGGTAAGGCTTCCATATTCCCAAACGTGATTGGTAGGTAGTGTATAGACTTCTTCCACTGAGCCGCCGATGGCCGGGATAATGCAAATGCCCGTGTGGGTCTGATCGTGTCGAACGAAGGCAATCCAGCGTCCGTCCGGCGACCAGGCGGGGCTGAACTCCTCTGCCAAGCCGCTCGTCAGCGGAGCCGGCGCTTCAGAGCCAAGCATCTTCACATATATATGTCCGTTGCGCTCGCCCTCCTTGATCCAGACAAAGGCGACAGCGCCACCATCTGGAGAAAAACTTGGCTGCAACTCAGATCCGGGATATGTGGTGAGCGGCCGGCTCGCGTAGTTTCCAGTGCGCGGGTTCGAGCCGGCAGAATGGCGGCCAAAGGGACGCCAGAGAAATCCAAGGACTGCGGCTGCCAAAACCAGAAGGATGACGACGACAGGAACAAACCATGGACGCCGATTCTGGCGCGTCTCAGATGCAGGCGGCGCCATCGCGGACGGAGCCTCCTCAGGGCTCGGGATGGGAGCAGGTGCAGATGCGAGGGCCGATCCATTGCGACGATGATTCTGTTCGGATTCTTCTGCGATGTCTCGAGCAGGTGGCGTAACCGTTGCGAGGAGCCGATAGCCAACCTTCGGAATGGTCTGGATCGTGTGGGGCTCGCGCGGATCATCGGAGAATGCGCGACGCAGTTCTGAGATAGCCCGGATGAGCACGTCTTCGCCGACGAATACGTCGGGCCACACGGCTTTTCGGAGGTGTTCCCGCGTCACCACCTCGCCGGGTTCGGTGGCCAGGGTCAGCAGAACCTGCATGACCTTCGGTTCGAAATGCACCGTGTCGCCGTTCCGCTCCATCGAGTTCATTCGAGGATGGACCAGCCAGTCTCCGATGCGGTAATCGCCTCGCAAAGTGTCGACCTCTCGTCCAGATTATAAGAACAAGTACGGGAAGCTGCCTGCGCGCACGCCAGAGGCAAGCCCCATGAAAAGAGTGCTTTCCGGGCCTCGGGAAAACCTCGGGAAAATGTCGCGGTGCGTCCCTCGTCAATTGTATGCTGCGCTGGTTAGTGTCAGCGCCGTAATCGAGTGGGCTGCGCGGTTTCGCGCAAAGCCAAGCTACAAGAGAGGCGCTCGCGAGATTCCCGAGTGCGTTCTAATGAGGATCAACAGGGGCACGTGAGCTCAACAGCAAATGGACATTGTTAGTTTTGGAGCAATGAAGGAGGCAATCTGGTGACCGTGCGGCAAGGTATTACAACTTCGGAGATCGGCGAGCGCAGCCGTTTCAACCGGGTGATTCGAGCGAGTTCCAATTGGTGTGCGTTGGTCTGCGTCGCGATTTGCGCAGTTCTCCTGTTGCCAGCCGGCAAGATTCTGGGCCAGAGCCAGGCATCCAGTGCAACGCTTTCAGGCACCGTAAGCGACAAAACGGGCGCCGTCATTCCCGGCGCATCGGTCACAATTTCCAGCAAGGACCTGGGCATCCAGCGTCGACAACAGACCTCCGGCACGGGGCTCTACGCGTTCCCGCTTCTTCCCCCCGGACAATATTCGTTGACGGTTGAGAAGCAGGGGCTCGGTACTTTCACTGAAACGAACATCACCCTGCAGGTCGGGCAGAGCCTGGAGGTTCCGGTTTCGCTGTCGCCGGCAAGTGTCGCCGAACAAGTCTCCGTCACTTCGGAAGCTCCTCAACTCAACACCGAGGACTCAAACATCTCCACCTTCGTGGACGGGAGAGCGATTCTCGAGCTTCCGCTGAACCAGAGGAATATTGTCAGCCTGACTTTCCTCAATGCTGCAGTGACCAACCAGGCTCTGACCCAATGGACCGGCGGCACCAGCGCCAATCAGCCAAACGCCGATCAGGACCTCAGCTTCCTCAACTTCGCGGGCAGCCGATTCGGCGATACGGAATACTTGCTCGATGGCCACTGGGATGTTGATCCTCAGTGGGGCGGCATCATCTATACGCCGGGAGTGGACGAAACCCAGGAGTTCCGGCTCCAGAGCAATAGTTTTTCAGCACAGTTTGGCTTCAGTTCGGGCAACGTCATCAACATGGTCACCAAGTCCGGTACCGATGAAATGCATGGCGATGTCTTCGACTTCCTGCGCAACAGCGCCGCGGACGCTCGAAATTATTTCGATCACAATCCTCAGACGCACTTCGAGCGCAATCAATTCGGATTTACCCTGGGTGGCCCGGTCCTTCTGCCGCATATCTACAACGGGCGCAAGAAGACCTTCTTCTTCGGATCCTATGAAGGCCTTCGCGCGGCCAGCCCGGTTACTTCCACTGAAACTGTACCGACTGCCGCCGAGCGCGGAGGAGACTTCTCCGGACTACTTGGCGCTGCATTGCCGGGGGTGGCAGATTACCTTGGACGCCAGGTCTACAGCGGAGCAATCTACGATCCGTATTCAGCACGCGCGGTAACCGCGGGACAGGTCGATCCGGTTTCAGGATTGGTGGCAACGTCGAGCGGCGTCGTGATGGATCCCTTCGGAGGAGTGAATGGATCGGTACCCACCAACATGATTTCCAGCGGGCGATTCGATAAGCTCGCCTCAACTCTGCTCACCTACTACCCTTCGCCTACAAATTCGAACGCGGTGAACAACTATGTGTTCAGCGGGTCGTCTCCTCAACAGCAGGATTCGTACACCGTGCGTATTGATCAGAACATCAGCGATAAATCGCGAGCCTGGGGAAGGTTCTCCAATCGAGAGGAATTCAAGACGGGCGGAGTGGCGTTGTTTGGATCTAACGATGCCGGTGGCCCTGGATTGAAGAATGGCGACAATCGGTGGGATGCGGCCGGCGGCTATTCCCGGACATTCTCGCCGTCGCTCGTGTTAAGTCTGAATATTGGTTGGAACCGTTGGATTGAGACCAATGTTCCGCAGGGAAATCCGTTTGACGTCACGAAACTCGGGTGGCTGCCTTCATTGAATGTGGGTGGAGGCGTCTTTCCCAACGTGAGTATTAGCAACGGATTTGCCGGCCTCGGATCCGGCTCGCCGCAGACAGCTCCGCGAGAAGCCCGGTCCATCGGCGTCGACCTCACCAAGATCTACGGTCGCCAGCTATTCACCCTCGGCTTTGACTTCACCTCGGAGTATTACAACAACCTCTCGCCCGGAAATGCGAATCTTTCCTTCTCGCAGAATGGCACGGCAGGATTTGATCCTGTGAACCCGGGTACCGTTGGCACCGAAACGGGTAACTCTTTCGCCAGTTTCCTTCTTGGCGCAGGCGGGGGGAATTTCCAGCAGAGCGGTTCGCAGACCGCGAACATGAAGAAGGTTGACTGGTATATCCAGGACGATTGGAAGGTCAAACCGAATCTGACTCTCAATCTGGGGCTTCGCTACGAGCTGCAACCCTCACCGACTGACCGATTCAACAAGATGGCGTGGTTCGATCCCACCGCTGTGAACCCGATTACGGCCATGGAGGTCACGCAGCCTGTCGGGGGCGTCTCTCCGCCAGCTGTAACCGCACTTGGAAAGCTGGTCTGGCCCAATAACGGCAATACAGGCCGGGGTGTGATCACGAACAGCTATCTGAACTTTGCTCCCCGCCTCGGCTTCTCTTACCATCCGGCGCAAAAGCTGGTGATACGAGGAGCCTATGGAGTCTTCTTTCCCCAAAGGGCATCTGTCGCTTTTGACGCAAATTTGAATGGCTACACCCAGCAAACATACTGGCAGGACAAAGACAGCGCGATTAGTGGCAATTCCTACGCGATTACCACTCCTGCCAGCCAGGCCTTCCAGGGCGGCCTGCTTCCCATCGTAGGGAATGCACAGGGTGGCCTCACAGGTGTGGGTGCGAGTATCAATGCCATTCAGCACAACTGGAAAAGCCCGTTCGTGCAGGACTACACATTTGGCATTCAGTATGCATTGACAAAAAATGACGTGCTCGACGTAGCCTACATTGGAAACAAGGGAACGAATCTGCCCGTCTCCGGAAGCCTCAACCAGAACCAGCTGCCGGATGAATACATCGCCCAGGCAGCTCAAACCACCGCGAGCACAGGCACCAATCCTCTGTTCAACCTGGTAGTCAACCCGTTCTATACTCCGGTGACGCAAGCCGCCAATGGTGGCTGCGGTTTGCAGGGGCAATATGTCGAGCAGTTCCAGTTGGAGCGTCCATTCCCGGAATATTGTGACATCAATAACCAGCAGGTGCCGATCGGGTTCGACACCTATAACTCCCTGATGGTGACCTGGACTCATCGCTTCTCGCATGGACTCCAGGTGCTTGCCTCTTACAATCGCTCGAAGTGGATCGATGACGTCACCGGCAATGCGGCATGGAGTTGGGGCGCGTCCAATTCGGAATTTAGGGACAACACCAATATCGCCATGAACAAGTCAGTCGATGCTTCCGATGTTCCGAACAGCCTCGTGGTGAGTTACATCTATCAGCTCCCAGTCGGACGAGGCCGCGCGGTTGGCGCGCACATGTCCAGTGCCGTCGACGCTGTGGCCGGTGGCTGGCAGGTAAGCGGCATCAGCACATTTAGAAATGGCGTGCCGCTGTCGCTGACCGACGATAACAATACCTCGTACTCCATGGGCGGAGGGCAGACGCCGGACCAGGTGCATCCTCCGCAAAAGGTTTCTCGTACCTGGAACTCTGCTGGGACAGGAATCATCGACTTCGATACTTCGGCGTTTCAGCAGGCTGCAAGCTTTACCTTCGGCAACACACAAAGGAACCTCTCATACATGCGCGGTCCCGGAACAGACAGGACGGATCTCGCGTTGGAGAAATACTTCCTGCTGACTGAAAAGTTCAGGATGCAATTGCGCGCCGAGGCATTCGATGTGTTCAATCATCCGTTCTTTACAAATCCCGACACAGGGCTCGGGGACTCAAACTTCGGCTTGATTTCGGGGGCATTCCAGCCGCGCGAACTCCAGGCAGCCGTCAAAGTAATATGGTGAAGTATCGAGGGACTGTCGGATAAGTCGCGGCGAGGACTTCGCCGGAAATCAGACGGTCCCTCAGATATTCAGCCAGATTTCTCCTGAAATAGTGGGGCACGGCTGAGGCCGTGCCCATTTTTTATGTCACTCAAAATCGACGATCTCATGCATTGGTTTAACGAACGGGCGATTCGACTCTCACTCGATTTGGCCCGCGCCGCGATGATTGCCGTCCTGCTCCTAAGCATGGCGATGTGCGCGGGCGCGATAGAGGAGCCGACACCGCGAGCGCCGGTCGAAGAACTCTGGAAGCAAGCGGCTGCGGCACAACAGGCGCAAGAGTTCGATCGCGCGGCCAGCATTTACCGAAAGATCCTCACAATACAACCAGACTTTACAGAAGCAGAAGTCAACCTTGGGTTGACGCTTCACTTGGCTGGAAACATCAAAGACGCTATTGCGAGTTTCGAGCATGTCCTGGCCCGCCATCCCGATCTTTTTGTACCGAACTTCCTGACGGGCATGGACTACCTTAAGCTCGACAATCCGGGACGCGCGATTCCCTTTCTTGAAAAAGCAACCAACGAAAAGCCAGAACAGGTAGAGCCACTTGTCGGATTGGCAAATGCCGATCTGCAAACTGGTCGATTTTCTGAAGCCATGGACCAGTTCACGCGTGCAACCCGCATGAACGGCAAGAACGCAGACGCCTGGTACGGGCTGGGCGCAACCTATCTCAGTATCGAGAAGCAAATTGAAGGCGATCTGCGGAACACGTCATCTCCGTATCGCGCGGTGCTGCTTGGCGAGTCCTATCTACAGCAAGGTCAAGTCGAGAAAGCAGTCGCAATTCTAGGTACGGCGGCCGCGGCCCAGCCTGCAGTACCTTGCGCTCACTCCATTCTTGGCTTTGCGTTTCTGCGTGCATCCAGACGTGATGATGCTTCCAGCCAGTTTCAAAAGGACTGGGACTCCGATTCCAGCGAAGGATGTTTGCTCGCTAAATTAGGTATGGCCGTGCTCGATGCGGAACAGGGCAAGACACAGGATGCATTGCAGACACTCAGCGAAGCCGCCAAGATCGATCCGGCATTTGTTCGGGCCAACAGTGACTGGTATCTAACCGACCTGGCTAGGGCGGGGATGGAGAGCCAGACGCGTGAGGTTCTTGGCGGAGAGCCTTCAGACAACGCGCACCCGGGCAAGTCGGTGTCCGCTTCGAGCCTGATGAAGCAGGGGCGCTACACGGCATGCAGTTTTGCGCTTTCGAGTTTACCTGTCCCAGAGAACCCTGAGAACTTGCGACTTGAGTCGCTCTGCGCCTTTTATGCCGGAAGGGATGATTTGGTTTTGACCGCGACAAGAGCAATCCTCAAGCGAAGCCCGCGAGATCCCGAGGCCCTCTACTGGCGTATTCAGTCGATGGAGCGGGAAGGTTTGGCTGCGTTGACAAGGGCAACCGAACTCAATCCGGAATCGGCATCACTCCACACGCTTATGGGCGACATGCTGCGCATGAAAGGTGACTTCGGAGAAGCTGCAAACGAGTACAGAAAGGCAATCACGGTGAAGCCCGATTTCATTGCCGCACATCTCGGTCTCGCGCGAGTTCTCCATTCAGATCACAAAGCCGATGATGCTGAACACGAGGTGCGATCTGTGCTAGCTGCGAGTCCTGACGATTCTGAAGCGAACTACCTGATGGGCGAAATTCTCGTAAACCGCATGGCGTTGGCGGAGGCATTGCCTTTCCTGTTGAAGGCTCTCCATGTCTCGCCGGAAGAGCTTCCCTATGTTCACGCAGATCTCAGCACGATCTATGAGGATCGAAGAGATATTGCACGGGCGATCGCTGAGATGAAGCTGGCGGTGCCGGTTGATGTAGACGGAAGCTACCACTACCGCCTCGGTCATCTCTATATGAAATCGGGGGACCGAGCGGCAGCCAACGATGCCTTGAATCAGGCTACGAAACTGCTACGCGCAACGGATCGAGCGGCGCAATTCGAGAAATAAGATGTTCCGCAATGACGCTTTCCTACAGTAGTGTGCTATGCAGTTGCAAAGCCATGAAGCAAAAGTCGATTTGTATGAGGCCCAAGGGATAAATATCGATCAACGCTGGTGTCACCGGGAGCGATGCTCGGTTTATATAAAGTACGCCACCTGTGTCGCCTCGTCGTGTTCTGTACCGCAATAGGCGCAAAACATCGCTGCCTTCAGGCTACCAACGAACGGTGCTGTTCGAAGGAGCTCGGAGCTGTTTGGGAACAACAATCGAGCGGCAGCGCGTTTAGGGAGGATGACAAGAACGTTGATCATCAGCTAAGCTATTGAATCTAATAGCAAACCACTCTGGGTTTTATTGCAATTGGGATCACTTGATTCTCGATGCTTACACTCCGGTGCCGAGGTTCGGCTCCGTATAATCGAGGGGACATGCTCACTCGGGTTTATATCGACAACTTTCGAAGCTTTCAGAACTTCGAATTCAAGCCGGATAAGAAGCAGCTGCTGCTTGGAACCAATGGCAGCGGCAAGACTTCGCTGCTTGAAGCCATTCGACGACTGAAGGACTTCGTGAATGGCAATCCGAATGTATTCTCGCAATCGACCCGTACCCGCTGGGCCAATAGTTCGGCGCAGGTCTTCGAGATCGAAGCGAGGCTGGACAAGAAGAGATTTGAATATCGCCTAGAACTCAGCTACGCGGGCGCGACGAAGGAATTAACGGTCGCGCTTGAGCGACTGACAGTCGAGGGCGACACAGTATTCCAACTGGCCGAGGGGAAGATTAGGTTCTTTCCGAGTACGAGCGAGTCGGTCGCCATTCCTCTTCAAACGAATCGTTCCTCCCTTTCACTCTCGGTATTGAGTAACAACGATGTGCGGCGTTTCGTCGAATGGCTCAGTGACCACGTTCACTGTTTTGATATCGATCCTTATCCGGGCCAGATGGACGAGACAGCTGACAGCGAGGAGCGAGAACCCGACTTTGAGCTGAACAATCTGGCGGGCTGGTATCGGTCTCTCATCTCAACGAATCCCACCGAGAACGTCAGGTTCACTGAATCAATCAGAAGATGTCTCGATGGCTTTCAGACTCTGAAGTTTTCGGCCCAGGATGACGACGTAAGCAAGCTCCGGGCGGAGTTCACTTCTCCCACGAAGAAAACCGTCAACTACTCGATCTCCGAGTTGTCCGAAGGCCAGCGCTGTCTTATCTCTCTCTACATGATCCTCCACTTCCGGATCGAACGTGGGGACACGGTGTTTATCGATGAACCCGACAACTTTATCGCACTGCGCGAGATTCAGCCGTGGCTGCTGGCCGCGGAAGAGGCGGTAGACGATCATCACGGTCAGCTGATCATCGTCTCGCACCACCCGGAGACCCTGAATCAGTGGACCAGGCTCGATGCATTGCGGTTTTTCCGGGAGCAGAATGGCCAGGTACGTACAGCAAAGTTTTTGCCTGATGAGAGCGACCTACAGCCCTCCGAAGTAATCGCCAGAGGATGGGAGTAGATGGCAAGGCCTTCGCAGGTGACTGTCCTTGCGGAGGACAGGCGACAGCAACAGCTCATCTTTCGCTACCTTCGCCGAATCGGGCTCGAAATACATGCGATGCGCCTTCTCCTGCCATCCGCGGGAAGTGGAGAGCAGTGGGTTCGTGAACAGTTTCCAAAGGAGCTGAGCGAATATCGCAGAAGGAGCGCCCGTGCTGAAACTAAGCTCATCGCTGTCACCGATGCAGACACTTTGTCGGTTGAGGAACGATTGGCGCAGCTAGACCGGAGACTCCGCGACGACGGGGTCGACCTAGTCCGCATGGACAATGAGCAGGTCGTCCGGCTCATTCCGAGGCGCAACGTGGAAACATGGCTTCTCTGCCTGAATGGGATTGTGGTTGAAGAAGGGGAAGAAGATCACAAGAAAACGCGGCACGACTGGGACGATCTCATCCAGCCTGCCGCGAACACGCTTTATGCATGGACCCGGCCGAATGCGCGGATTCCGGACCATTGCGTTCCTTCATTGCGCCACGCCATCGGAGAGCTTCGCCGTCTCGATTTCAGTGGCGCGTAGGTGGGGTCCATCTCTCTGAGTCGTCTGATCTTCTCAAGGAAGGAAATCAAGCACGTATAGGTCTTTATTCCTGGGGATCGGCGAATTATCGGTTGCACCGGCAAGTGAGTCAGGGTTGGTCCAGACGAGAACCGGCCAGAACCTGCTCGACGACCGGCAATTGCGCAAAGCGTATCTGAACCGGATCCATGCGCACCTCACTTAAGCCAACTTTGAGAGACATGATACTGACTTGCGATTAGTTTTGGTCATTTCCAGCCATTTCACAAGCAGTCTGCTCCTCGGAAACTTCCCCGAAAACCCGCTTTACAATAGCGCAACCCGGCTTGGGTTTCTGAAACCCTTTCTGACCGCGCAATAGCTCCGTACCCACTACACCCCGAAGGAACACCATGAAACCATCGAAGCTCTATGAGGCGCTTCACGCGCTCATCGGCGAACGTGTGCCCCTGCACATCTGGGGCGCGTGCGGCGTTGGGAAGTCACAGATCGTTTCCCAGGTCGCCAACGATCTCGACTACGACTTTCTCGACGTGCGAGCCGTGCAACTCGATCCGGTCGACCTGCGCGGGCTGCCTCGAATTGCGGCAGATCAGACGGAATGGGTGCCCCCGAAGTTTCTTCCGACGACCGGCAAGGGCATCCTCTTTCTCGATGAATTGACCTCTGCGCCGCAGATGACCCAGGCTGGCTGCTACCAACTGGTGCTCGACCGAAAGCTCGGCGAATATGCGCTGCCCGATGACTGGGTCGTCATCGCCGCCGGCAATCCGGCCTCGGAGCGTGGCGTTCACTTCGCCATGCCGCGGCCGTTGCGCAACCGGTTCGTGCATCTGGACCTTGAACCGGATCTTGACGACTGGTCGAGGTGGGCGGTCAAGGCTCAGGTCCGTCCCGAGATCATTGCCTTCCTGCGCTTCAAGCCGGAACTTGCTGCATACGGCGGACGCGACGTCTGACGCCAACGCCTGGCCAACGCCACGTTCCTGGGAGATGGCCTCGCAGGTACTCTGCGGCATCGCCCGCCGCCAGAAGACACAGCTTCTCACAGGAACCAGCGAATTTGAGGCGCAGCTTCTGGATGGAACGGTGGGGCCGGCAGCGGCTTCGGAGCTTGTCGCATTCCTGCGATTGTTTCGCCAGCTGCCGTCGATTGACGAAATTCTGCTCAATCCTGCGACGGCAACAGTCCCCGAGGAGCCGTCCGCGCAAATTGCGATCGCTACCGCCCTTGGCAGAGTGTTGAGCGACAGCTCAGTAGGCAGAGGACTCACGTATCTCGACCGGATGCCGACCGAGATGCGCGTGATGGCCGTGCGCGATGCGGCAGCGCGGGACACCGCGATCACCCATACCCCGGAGTTCGTTCGCTTCGGGGTGGAATACCGGGAGGTTCATTCAATGATTACGGAAAAGGCAATGCTCGCAGCCGTCCACATCAGTATCTGGACGGCGGTGAAACACGACCGAAAGGTCAGCCGTGATGTGGCAGATCAACATGGAGCGCATCAGGGCGCGGGCCGCTATAACAAGCAGCTGTTGCGCGGCGCGGACAAGCTGGACGAACTTCGCATGCTCGCCGGGCAGATCCGCCAGTATTTCTACAAGATCACCCTGCCCTGGTCGGACGAAGGATTTCGACTCTTGCCGGCGAACTTCTATTTCGATCTCATGGCACGGATGCGTGAGTTCGAAGCGAGCTTCGAGCAGGGAGTCGAGAGTTTTCTTCGGGTCTATCCGCAATACATCGAGCAAGTGAGGCCGGAGCTGAACGGCCTCTTCCGGGAGGAAGACTACCCGGTCGCGGAAAAGCTGCGGACGAAGTTCGGCTTGAAGGTGGAAATCCTGCCCATCCCGACCGGCGCGGACTTCCGCGTTCAGATGTCGGCCGAAGAACAGGCGCGGGTTTCGCGCGAGATTGATGCGAATGTCCGTGAGTCGCTGACACGCGGGACCGAAGACCTGTGGAGACGGGTTCGCGAAGCGGTCGCGCACATGGTCGACCGGCTGAACGAACCGGAGTCGCGCTTCCACGGATCGCTGGTCACCAATGTGCTCGATTTGGTCGAAATCCTGCCCCGACTCAACGTCAATGGCGACGCTGACCTGAACCGCTTTGCAGATCAGATCAAACAGCGGCTTTGCAACTACTCTGCGCAGGACCTCAAGAAGCACGACCTCCTGCGCGTCACGACGGCAGCCGACGCCGCCAACATCGTCGCCCAGATGGACGACGTGTTGCACGGCCGGGAAGCGGCTGAGACCGTTGCTGGCCCGACCGCCGACGACATCTTCACCCGTATGTCCGCGTTCATGGAGGCGCCCGCGGCGGCATGAGAATGGAGACACCGACCTCGCGCCGTATCCAGAAGGCGCGCACCGCTCTGGTGCTCGACCACCCCTTCTTCGGCTCGCTCCTGTTTCGATTGAAAGACTGCGAGTGCCGGTCCATTCAGACGATGGCCACCGACGGCTTATCGCTCTATTACAATCCTGACTTCGTTGAAACTCTCAATGCGGCGACCCTTGCCGGAACACTGGCTCATGAGGTCATGCACCCGGCGCTGCACCATCATGTGCGGCGCTCGGGGCGCGATCCAAAGCGATGGAATATGGCATGCGACTATGCCATCAACCCTTTGCTTGTTGACGCAGGACTCAACCTGCCCGAGGGAGTCCTCCTCGATAACCGCTTTCGCGGAATGAGTGCTGAGCAGATCTATAACCTCCTTGACTCGGATGCCGCACAAGACTCCGGCAGTGAGGACAAAGAGAATGAGTCAGGAGGAGAGGGATCGAACGCTGAGCAGTCGCCTCGACGACAAAGCGAATGAACCGTCCGCTCCCATGACCGAAGGCGGAATCGGCCAGGTCCTCGATGCGCCTGTGCCCGACAAGGAAACTCCGACCATTGAGGAACAGGTCCGGGAGTGGGATATCGCGGTCAACCAGGCGACGACGGTGGCCAGACATGCGGGCAAGGTTCCAGCCGGCCTCAACCGGACTCTGGAAGGAGCGGCAGAGGCCGCTGTCGACTGGCGCGAACTGCTGCGGCGGTTCTGGTCGGAGACCACTCCAGCGGACTATAGCTGGATGCGCCCCAACCGTCGCCACCTCTGGACAGGGCTCTATCTGCCGGGAGTGGTGCGCGAGGGCGTAGGTGAGGTCGCGATCGCCGTCGATTGCTCCGGATCAGTAAGCGCGCGTCAACTGCGGCTATTTGAAGCCGAAGTGCGTTCGATTCTTGAAGGCCAACGTCCGGAGCGCGTTTACGTTCTCTACTTCGACGCAGTGGTTCAGAAAGTGGAGACCTACGAAGCCGGACAACGCATTGATCTCAACCCGGTCGGCGGAGGAGGTACGGAGTTCGGTCCGTGCTTCGAATGGCTCGACGATCGAGGCATCCGGCCGCAGACCTGGTCTTTCTGACCGACCTCTACGGATCATTCCCACCATCCGCTCCCGCCTATCCCGTCCT
Organism: uncultured Acidobacteriaceae bacterium; assembly: GCA_963770365.1. Lineage (GTDB taxonomy): Bacteria > Acidobacteriota > Terriglobia > Terriglobales > Acidobacteriaceae > Telmatobacter. The sequence goes on from CAVYPN010000008.1 coordinate 242,456, forward strand.
GTGGGCTTCGACAGGAAGCCAGAAGGCGCCATTCGGCGAAGTCATCCCCATGCAGGCGGCCTAGTCCAAACGGTCGAAGGCTGCGGTCCGCTCGGGCGATACCGGATCTCAATCGCATTCCAAACATTCGATCGAAGCGCCGGTTGGTTTTGGCGGAAGGAGGCTCTCTGTGAATCAGACATATCGCATTTTCACGGACGGCTCGGCGATCGGTAACCCGGGACCCGGTGGCTGGGGCGTGGTTGTAATTCAGGGGAAACGACGTTGGGAAATGTCCGACGCCGTTCCCTGGACGACCATCTCGGAAATGGAGTTGGTCGCATGCGAGTACAGGCGCTTCGGCCACTCCCAGACCGAGCGCGCGTTGAACTCTATTCGGACTCGGAATATCTCATTTATGGAATGCGAGTCTTCATCTTCCATTGGCAACGTCGGGGATGGCGGAATCGGCGCGGGAACGAGCTTGCAGCACCGGCGAGTTGTGGTCGGATCTGATCGCATTGAATGCCCGCCTTCACATCCGTTGGACATGGATCAAAGGACACAACGGAAATCGGGAGCAGACCCGCGCCGACAAGCTGGCGTATCAGGCCGCTCGCACTCTCTGGGTGCGACAGAAGGCCGCGGCTTGATGCCGGCGAAGTTCAAACAGCGTTACAGAAGGAGAAACACAAATGGCTTCAATTGCAGAAGCGAACTCGCTCTTTGAAATTGATATGGAACTCAATGGGCTTGTCGAAGAAATTCAAGAACAAGTGGAGGCCGGAGGTGAGGCCTCGGAAGACCTGGTGGCCCGGTTCCAACAGTTCTGCGGGGCGCACGGCGAGAAGGTGGACCGGATCGGCCGCTTCGTGCGCATGATGGAGGCGCGTGAACAGTACTGCCGCAGCGAGGCCGGGCGACTAAATGATCGAGCTCGCATCGCGGCCGGAAAATTGGAGAGAACCAAGAATATGGTTCTCTATTATCTGTTGAGTCGAGACCTCAAGAAAATCGAGGGAAGGGAATTCACTCTGCGCGCTCAGAAGAACAGCCAGGATTCGGTGCGAATCACCGACGAGGCGGCTCTACCCAAGTGCTATTGCAGGATTGAGGCCAGGATTCCGGGGCTCGTTTGGGATATGGTTCGATCATTCTTGCCGGAAGAACTCGTCCGATTGCTGGAGTCCTCCATCCAGGAGACCCGACCGGACACCGAGGCCATTAAGGCGGCTATAGCACAAGGCGGAGTCGTCCCCGGTGCCGAGGCGCGAAGGGGATTGCACCTGCGAGTGGTGTGAGAGGTATTGGAGAATATGTTCCTCGATCGGGTTGTTGCTACTGAGTCGCCCGATCAATGACACCCCTCTTGGAACCCCCATATGACCTGATCTCCCCGATACCCGATGTGCCGGTTGTGTGCCAAATATAGAGGGCATAGAAGATTTCCGAGAGTACACGATGGGCAGGTGGCTAGACGATAGGGCGTTTTTCGTCACGAATCTCCTCGGAAGTCCCAAACCGAAGCTGGATGAGCGCTCTGCCCTGAAGTCGTCAATCAAGGCCCTGCTCAATTTCTGATCTTCCCATAGAAGTTCGAGTGGTGTATGATTCTTTCCCATAGAAGTCCGAGTGGAGAGATCGATGCGGAAAAGCAGCGAGCCACAGAATGAAATGCTCAAGGGCACCCTGGACATGATGATCCTGCGGACACTAATTGGCGGTGACGCTCATGGGCACACCATCGCGAAAGTCATTGAGCGCACCTCCGAAGAGGTTCTCGAAGTAGAACAGGGATCGCTCTATCCGGCGCTTCACCGGCTTGAAGACCGTAAATGGGTTTCTTCCTACTGGGGTGCGAGCGAAAACAATCGCAAGGCAAAGTTCTATCGGCTGACGGCAGAAGGCCGTAAACAGCTGGTGCGCGAGACCAGCCGCTGGCGCCAAATGACACGGGCCATCGGCCTTGTGCTAGGCGAAGAGGGAGGTGCGTAATGAGTTTGTTCAGGTTTTTTCACCGCAAGCGCTCTGACGCCGAGTTGCAGAACGAGATTGAGGCCTTTCTTAGCGAAGAAACCGCTGATAACGTAGCGCGGGGAATGTCACCCGACGAGGCACGGCGGCAGGCGCGGATAAAGTTGGGCAACCCGCAGAAGGTGCGCGAATCGTTATGGACGCAGAACTCCCCCCTACTGTTGCTCCATGTCGCGCGCGACGTGAAATACGCCTTTCGCACATTGAGCCGCACGCCGGGATTTTCGATCATCGCGATTGTGGTCATGGCTCTTTGCATCGGAGCGGCCACCTCCCTTTTCACCGTTGTGCGTTCGGTGCTGCTGCGACCGCTGCCATTTCACGACCCCGCTCGGCTGATAATGTTGTACGAACACTTTCGAGGGGGGGAATTAAGTTACCACCCTGTTGCGCCAGCCGACTTCTACGACTGGCGCTCAAAGACCCACGGCTTTGAAGACATGGCAGTCTGGCGTTACGCCGGGTACAACCTCACCGGTGTGCGCAACGAATTGCCGGAGTCGGTCCCCGCAGTGGCAGGTTCCTCGAACCTGTTTTCCCTGCTGGGAGTGCAGCCGGCACTGGGCCGGGACTTTACGGAGGCGGACGATAAGCGCGGCAGCGCCGTTGTTATGTTGACCTGGAGCGTGTTTGAGAGACGGTTTGCAGGCAACGCGAAGGTTGTGGGGGGCCAGATTCACCTTGACGGCAAACCCTACACGGTGATCGGCGTGCTGCCTTCGTGGTTTAAGTATCCCGATGGCAGCATTCAGCTTTGGGTTCCCTACAAGTCCGATGCCAGTCCTGAGATGCTTCAACATCACGACTGGCATGGGAGCCATGTCGTGGCAAGACTCCGACCTGACGTAAGCCTGGCTAGCGCAATCGCGCAAGTGGGCGCCATACAGTACCAGAATCATTTGCAGTATCCGCACGATCCCGTAGCAGAAGATGTTGTTTCGCGCTCGCTGAACGAGGATCTCGCCGGAGATGTGAAGAGGCCGCTGACGTTGATGCTTTCCGCAGTTGGCTGCATGCTGCTTATCGGCTGCCTCAATGTCGCCAACCTGCTGGTGGCGCGGGGCGCGGCACGGCAGAAGGAGGTGGCGATTCGCAGCGCTCTCGGCGCGCAGCGGGCCACCCTGATTCGCGAGCAGATGACCGAGAGCATTTTGATTTGCGCAGCCGGAGGTGTGGGCGGGATTCTGCTGTCATTAGGCGCCACTGAGTGGCTGGCAAAAACGTGGAAGGACCTGCCCACCGCGCAGATCATTCACATTGATGGCGCGGTGATTGCGTTTGCCAGCGCGCTCATGTTCGCTGCGGCGCTGATCGCAGGCTTGCTGCCCGCGCTTTCCACAACAGGCAAGTCGATGCTGAAGGCCCTCGAAACCTCGGCCCGAACGGGCTCGAGCAGCGTTTCGCGCACTGCGCTCAGGAAGTCGCTGCTCACGGCGGAGATTGGAATCACCGTGGTGCTGCTGTTGGCCGCCGGGCTGCTGGTCAAAAGCTTTATGCAATTGCGAGCAGCCAATATGGGGTGCGTAGTAGACAACACGCTCACTTTGCAATACAACCTGCCCGGCAAGAAGTACGATACGCCGGACAAGCTAAACGCATTCAATGAAGCGCTACTGGCGCGAGTGAGAGCTATGCCCGGAGTTCACGGCGCTGCATTGGGAACCACGGTTCCGGGAACAGGATACTGGGGTACCGACGAATTCACGGTGAAGGAGCATCCTCCGCTCAAGACGGGCGAACACTTGCCCGACGCGCTGACGCGCTGGGTCGATCCAGGCTATTTCAGCGCACTTGGAATTCCGCTTGTGAGCGGACGGTTCTTTGCCAGCGACGAACGTGTTGAGCGCTCATACAAGGTGATTGTGAGCCGCCAGTTCGTTCGGCAATATTTCGCGGGTGAAGATCCTATCGGCAAGCACTTGCACGTTCCAGGGCGCGCCCACGATGGAGCGCCTAACCTGGTGGATTGGGAGATTGTGGGCGTCGTCGGCGACACGCTGTACCAAGTCGGCAAAGAGCCAAAAGCAACAATGTATTTTCCCATCCTTGAGGGCCGGAGCGGTGCGATGCTCGCGGTTCACACGGCTACGGATCCATTGCAATTCTCGGTGCTGCTGCAGAAGCAGCTCGCGTCGCTCGATCCTGAACTTCCGGTCTCAGATGTGCTCACCATAAACCAGATCATTGGCGCGTCCCTGGTAAATACAAGCCTGAGCGCAACTCTTGTGCTGGCTTTTGCTATTTTGTCGCTGATTCTTGCTTCGGTGGGATTGTACGGCGTGCTTTCGTACCTTACCACTCAACGGACCTCGGAACTGGGAATCCGCATGGCGCTCGGCGCGCGACGAGATCAGGTCTTGCAGTTGATGCTGATGGATGGCCTGCGTCCAGCGCTGTTCGGGCTCGGGCTTGGTTTGGTGATGAGCTTCGCGGCGACACGCATCTTCCAGTCGATGCTCTTCGGAACGAAGCCTCTCGATCCTGTGGTTCTCTCCGGCGTGATTGCGACGCTGCTGGCGGTTGCGGTTTTGGCCTGCCTCGTTCCCGCATGGAGAGCGTCGCGAATCAATCCGACGCAGGCATTGCGAACTGAATAAGCAGGAAGGTTCTACAGCGTCGAGAATGCTCCGTGTTCATGCGGTCTCCGCATTCTTGAACTCCTGGGAAGGGAAAGACGTCTCATGCGGTGCGTTCTTCCCTCCTTTTTGCGGCTTCTTCAAATCCGGCGAATAGCTGTCGAATTGCTTATCTCGATGAGTAAGTAATCGCCGAGTATCACACCGACGCACTCCGCCGCTTCTCCTGTGCTTGATGAGCGATTTGTCATAGAATGCCGCGCCGAACTATTTCAACGCGGTGAACTATGGCCAGTTTCTCTGCGTACAATCGTTGAGAGCCAATGTACCCCCATTGCGACTCAGCGTCCGAATCCGGTCCCCAGGAGAAAATGTCCATGGCTCGCATCAAACTCTTACCCATTCTGTTAGGTCTGCCTTTTCTGGCCGCTGCCGCTCAAACACCTTCGAACACCGGTCGTTGGATTGTTTCGACAAACTATTTAGGCACTCCTCTGACGCCTCTCCTCAAGCTTGAACAGACCGGCGAAAAAGTGACCGCCACAAGCCGGGGCTACAAGTATGTCGGTACTCTCCACGGGACTGCTCTGCATCTCACGGCTAAGGATGAACAGGGCAATACCGATGAAATTACTGCTACGATCGCCGACGGCAAGATGGAAGGAACCGATACAGAAACGGACGCCAATGATAAGGCGCACCCGATGACTCTTGAATTCACGGCCATTTTGGCGCCTGCTCTGGAGCATCCCCAGCCCAAAACCCATGAGTTCACGCCGACGGTCTTCTATCGTCAGGTATCTGCCTTCAACAAGCCGGTCCTCACTATCAATCCGGGAGATACCATTCACACCACTACGGTGGATGCCGGCGGGACGGATATGAATGGGATCAAGCGTTCCCTCGGCGGCAATCCTCAGACCGGGCCCTTTTACATAACGGGAGCAATGCCGGGAGACGTGCTCGTCGTCCATATTAAAAAACTCACGCTCAATCGCGAATGGGCAGAGAGCGACGACGGGCTTGATGAGCGTGCCTTGAACAGCGATCTCGCCGTTAAGGTCAAGGATAACGGTAAATCAATCCGTTGGCATCTCGACCGAGCGGCGGGGACTGCAAGTCCCGAAACCCCCGCAGAACATCTCAAGCACTACACGATCCCGCTAAAGCCTATGCTCGGTTGTATCTCTGCTGCCCCCGGCACTGCGCAGGCCCCACCCGGCACAGGTGACTCGGGATACTACGGCGGAAACATGGATTTCAACGAAATAAGGGAAGGCGCAACGGTGTATCTTCACGTGTCAAACCCCGGCGCGCTGCTCTATTTCGGCGACGCACACGCAGCGCAAGGTGACGGCGAACTTAATGGCAATGCCCTCGAAACATCCATGGACGTGGAACTGACCGTTGACGTCATCCCCAACAAGCGCATCGGAGACCCTCGCGTGGAGACGGCGACTGACATCATCACCATGGGACTTGACGGTTCGCTCGATGACGCTTTCAAAGAAGCTACAAGCGATATGGCTTCATGGCTCGAAGAAGACTACAAGCTTACGCCTTCAGAGATTGCGCAGGTGCTTGGAACTGCCGCAGAATACCACGTCAGCGAAGTTGCTGACAGGAACGCTGGTATGGTGTTGAAAATCAGCAAAGCGCGCCTCGCCACACTTGCGAAATAGAGACATTGACTTCGGCGAAACGCTACGGCGGCATCAGATTCTGGATCTATGCACAATCGCCAAGTATCAATTCAAGCCTCGATCAGCGTGGAAACGTGCCAAGGCCTGTTCTGCCCAATCGAGACTTCCCGCGAGACCATTCCGCGATTCAGAGGCGGCTTCATACAGGCAAGCAGCATCGCGTCAATTGCTGATGCTTGTCATCAGGCACGCACTGAAAGACGAGAACTCCTCGTCCGCCCAGCGCCGCTTCAGTTCCGCACCGTACAGTTTTACTTCACTCGATTCTTTCGACCGGCCACAGAGGATTGAATCAGCGAGGCCGCAACACGTGTACCCGCGGTCAAAACAGCCTTTGAAAAGGAAGGGTCATCGACAGCCCGAGAGAGTTGGAGTGTTCCAACGAGAAGACCGAAAAGCCCAATGGCAAGTTCGCGCCCTTTTGGTCCCTTGGGAATATTCGGCAATTGCCTTTCTACAGCGTTCACAAGCCTTTTGACCGACGCAGTGTAGCTGTGGCGTGTGGTCAGCCCCTGGCGCGAAATCTCAGGAAGAAGCGCGGCTGAAGGACATCCGATGTCGGCCTGATCCCGATGTTCCTCTGACAAATAGGCGCGAACGACTTCCATCAAGCGCCCCGACTCAATTGATTTCTCGAATCGCTGCCACTGCTCGTCGGTAGCCCGTTCCAGGCTCTTCTCGATCATGTCTTTTTTCGAAGAAAAATGAGCGTAGAAAGCCCCATTCGTCAGGCCTGCGTCTGACATGATGCCTGCAACACCCGACGCCGCAATACCCTGTTGCAGGAATCGATGCGCTGCAACCTCCAGGATGCGGTCATGCGTCGCATCTTTATGACCCTTCTCATACCTCATGCTTATTCTCTGGCTTCATTGTCGCTGCGTTTATCATGACTGCGATCCTGCGAGTGGCGGCAGAGTGATGTATCACGCGGACAGCGTAGGTTAGGGCGGACTCACGATGCCTTGGCTGGCACGAGAGATTTAGACGCCTTCCACAACTGCATGTTGATAAAGCCGGGAGCCAGGCGTCTCATTAAAGCGAGCATCTTGGTCTGTCCCGGATGAATCTCTAGCGAGCCGGATTTCAGGGCCGAAAAGGACTGCTTCACCAGATCGTCGGTGCTCATCACACTCGCGCCGCCCTCCACAAGTTCTGTGGTCATGTCTGTCTTCACGGCAGGGGGCATGATCTCGACAACCTCTACGCTGTTCGCTTCCAACTGGAAGCGCAGCGATAGCGTGTACGAATGAATCGCTGCCTTGGTGGCACAGTAGATCGGCGCGGCCGGCAGTGGCACGAAGGCCAGGCCGGAAGATATGTTAATCACCGTGCCCTTATTCGCAGTGAGGACACTAATGAGCGCCGAGGTCGTTCGAATCACTCCACCTACGTTGATATTCACCTCCGCCATCAAGCCGTCTAGGTCAGATGCCGATGCCCTGAGGTTCTTGTACAGTAAGATGCCCGCGTTGTTCATCAATACGTCAAGTCTGGGGAAGTCGTTCTCAACGCGTGCCGCGAGGGCAGCAATTTGCGCAGGGTCTGCGACATCGCTCTGGATGGTGTGGAGCTTCGGGTATTGCGCTTTTACCTCGTCAAGCACCGACTGGCGCCGACCGGTGACAATGACCTCGTTGCCTAACTCTAGGAACTTGAGAGCAAAAGCAAGGCCAATACCTGAAGAGCCGCCGGTGATGAGAATGGTGCGACCAGTAAGTTTCATGCGAGTCCTTTCGTTTTCTGAATCAGAGAATCAGATATAGGATTATGACCGTACTACAATAGTTTCAGAAAATTGTTGAGAGGCACCGGGCTCCTTTTCACCCGTGATCCGCAGCTATCAAACGCGGAATCTTTTGATCAAGCGATCAACTGGCGACCATGACCGGATCTCAATGAGCGAAAAATCGCTAATCCGCGTTTCCAGCCTCTGCAGTTCTGGGAATGTGCTAAGGCCTGTTTGCGACAGTTGACGAAGGAACTCTCGGCCATCTGGTCAGACCGCCCGCGCTATGCGAAAGTTGAGGCAGCGTTGATAGAAAGCGGACAACGGTGATGTCATCCTCTGGCCGAAGGACTGCGCAGGGGAAGCGATGATCTCCGCTGATTGATCGGAGATCGCTGCCGCTCGGTCAAAGCCAAAGAGCTCGCCGGAGGTTGGCTCTCTGATCTGCTAGAGTCGCCAACAGCGTATACTGAAACTGCTTGAGCTCGAAGAAACTGTCACTCCAGCAAAGTGCGCCTTCGCGATTGAGAGATCGAAAGGCGTTTCTTGCAGCAGCGGCTTCTCCTTTTCAATTCGCCGTGCGCCAAGCCGCAGAAACTAAAAGAAGAATGGGTTGCACACTTGGCAGCAAGCGGATTTGCCCAGTCTCAGGAGCTTTATATGTCCGCACGGAATGGAGACAAGTCTAGATTTAACCGGGAACGCAAACAGAAGATCGCTCGACGGAAGCATACCCGCGAATTGCTGGAGCGCGCAGCAAAGGCACGCAAGTCAGCGGACACCACAGTCCGTGCGCAGCCAAGGTCGGCGGCGGCATGAACAATCCGCTGGCAGCGTAGCGCTCTCTGCGCCAATTGCCGATGCACCCCAAAAGAAGCAAGTGTTGCTGATCGACGCATCGCATGCGAAGCGCGATTTTGCGTGCTGAGGTGGTAGTTTTTCGAGGACAAAGTATGTCCGGTCAGGCTGCCAAATGCCGGTCGGCGATAAACAAAGAGATGCCAGGGGATATATATGCCAAGAGGCCGATCAACTTTTACAAAGCGCCAAAAAGAAAACACGCGGCAGCAGAGACAACGGGACAAAGCAGAGCGAAAGAATCAACGGAAGCAAGAGAAGTCCGTTGCGGGCAGCGTGGACGAGATGGCTGGACTGCGCCAGCACGCTGCAGAGCAGGCAGCGATTCAATCTTGGCGCGGATGAGCGGACACTGAGCAGAGTCCGCTTCCGGCGATCACGTTGGCGAGTAGCTCGTATTTTCCAGGTTTGGCTGGAATTGACGCCGTGACGGGCAAACTGACGGTACGAAACGTCGCTTATAAGAGACCCGGATCGCGGTGATTTGGTGTAAGGGAGGCAGCATGGCAGAAATTCGATTGCAAGAGGGCGAATCCATAGAGAATGCGCTCCGTCGATTCAAACGTAAAGTTCTGTCGGAAGACATCATTCGAGAAGTGAAACGCCACTCGTATTTCCTGAAGCCAGGCGAAAGACGTCGAGTGAAACAGGCCTTGGCGCGAAAGCGCGCGCGGAAGAAGATTCGGAAAGAAGATTCTTTTGCGAAGGGTTCTCGGCGGGAATAATGCACGATACTGGACGGTAACCCACGCAGACTCTGTGAAGGGCTCTATCTACTCCATTTGGGTGGTCGATGCTCAGTACATTTGTGCCGATTAAAGGCGTCTTCTATCGCTTTTGATGGCACATTTGGTATCGGTTCCAGCCGTCGCACGAATGGCTGCGACCACGCGCAATCAGAGCATCTCCAGTTCGAAGATGCCCTTATAGGGCATAGGATTTTTCGCGTGGTTTCACCCATGCTCCCAACTCTACGCTCATTTCCATTGTTAGTTCTGTGCTGTGAATTTAGACTGCACCACTACCGTCTGCGCCTGGCCTACATCAAATGACTGCGCGGAGTGCAACAGCTACGCTCTTACAGTGCATTCCTTACAGCTGCAGCGGCCGTCCCGGATGCGTCCATCGTATGCGCGAGCACTGATTTATTCCGTATTCCCAAATGCTCGAAAGCGACGCTCTCGATCCCGCCACCGAAAAGCGTGTGCTTCTCTTCAAGCCGATCAAGCGCCGCCTCCAACTCAGACTCGACTGCTTCGGCCTCATCGGCGATGACGATCAGTTCGACATTGATCCATTTGTATAGCACCTGAAAATATCTCCAGCCTTGCACGATTTTATGCCTGCCCTGCGCGAAAGCACACTCGGCCTCCGCTAATGGGCAACTCAAAAGGAAGCGACATGAACACGGCGTTCTCGACAAGTAACCAGCCGGGTGTCGATGGTCTTTTAACTGTTCAGTTGTTGCGAAATCTCCAACTCACTCATCGGCCGGGAATAACGCTCTCAGGACGACGGTATCTAGCCACTGATCCAGTCCCTGTCTGACTTCGCGCGACCACTGACACGCCCCATCAATAACACCCCTCGCAAACACCGACAAATCCTGATCGTCACGGCATCCCGTGTGCCGGTTGTGTGCCTGATTGCGGCTCGGAAGCTTCGACTTGATTAATGAAGGGAAGCGCGTTTTCCAATACCTATCCGTTCAGTGGCGTCCAAATCGCTGTCATTGCGTTGCCTGTTACGGAGTTCGGCGCTTGCTGCCAGTTGCACTCAATGTCGATTCCGGGCGGGCCAACCTTGAAGCCAAAAGACCGCTCCGGGTCTGCGTGAGCCGCAGGTGTTGGCCACAAGCGGTCACTGTGGGCGGCTCCGGGGGGCGCCGAGAAGCCAGCTTGAATCCATCGAATCGCCAGCGGTCGACAATCCCGTCATGCGATGCCAGCGCTGTATCATCTCATACAAGTTCGTCACATAAGTTCGACTGACCCAATGGGGTCCAACAACCTATGAGAACACTGGAGTGATGGAGGTCAGGGACGTTTGCGAGATACTGGCACCGCTGGCCTTAAAGCCTCCGGACCTAGAGATGCTTCGTCCGACGGAAGCGTCTTACACGTGCCTACTTCTTCAACCCAGCGGCCCCATCTTTTCAGGTCGCGATCGAATTGGCGGTCTCGACCAAGATCTGAACGGTCAGAAGGTACTTGCGTTTGCTAGGCTTGCCAATCAGGAAGGCGCTCACCTTGCTGTGGCACCCGAGTACTTTACGCCTTGGTCTGCCGTTAGGTCGCTAATTAAACAAGGCGTCGTTCCGCCGCTTGGTGCTTTGTGGGTGCTTGGATGCGAAAGCATCCGTAAAGTGGAGTTGGCCCAATTCAAAGCCGACGTTGCCGAAACCTGCGAGGTCATCCACGAGCCGTGCGACGCCTTGCCAGTGGACCGGTCGTTGCTTGACCCAGTGGTCTTGCTGTTTGCCACACAGCGGAGCGATGGAAACTCACGATTGGTAGCGCTAGTTCAGTTCAAGACGTGCCCATCGCGAGATCCCCTCTTCGTCGAAGAAGGACTGCTCAAGCGTGGCACCACGGTCTACAAATTCCGCGGGGACTGCGACACCTTGAGCATCATTACACTAATCTGTTCAGACGCCTTTGCAGTGGATGACGCGCTTGTTCGTAAACTGGTTGACAGGTCCACGCTCATTCACATTCAACTGAACCCGGACCCCCGAAATACCGTTTATCGAAAATATCGAAAGGCAGCATTTGAGCTCGACCCAAGAGTGTCGGATTGCCACATCCTGTGCCTGAACTGGGCGAGGACGATCGTCCTGCATGATGAAAACGGGAATCCGAATGTTTTACGCCATGTCGAGTATGACAGTCTAAGACGGGAATACTGTTGGGGTACAAGCGAGGGTGGAGACAGGGCCACGAATACAACTTGCCGTTCACATGGACGCCGATGGTAGGAGATGGCTGTATTCCTCGGGGTTCCGAAGTAGCGATCAGATGGCCGGCCCCATTGCGTCGAAATTGGCTCAGTCTGGACTGCCTTACAGTCCGGCCTTCGTGAGCATTGCCGTCTACTCAAATTCCGAGAATCCGCACGATCCACGTACACCCGCCTTCCGAGCCCTCGGTCCTCCCGTCATCTTGAAACCCTTCCTTCTCGCGAAAATCGAGATCGCCTGTGCGATGGATTTCCAAAACGCCGTCTCCAATCGCCACGACCCGAGGAAGGTCTTTCGCGATTTGCGGAATCAGCCCATCGAGAAAATCGAGGAATGCCTCCTGGATTTGATAAGAATGCGCCAGTCCTATACTTGGAGCGAGGCACGTAAGCCTTCCGTCCTCTTAGCTTCCGAAGTCCTGGAAGATCGGTACAAGTCCGATTTAATCCTAAGTTAGCCGGAAATCGAAACCCAACTTTAGTCCAGACTGAAAGTGGCAGCCACCGGAGCAATTTCACAGAAAGCATCATTATTGCGTCCGCTTCGGGATCCACAGCGTTCTAAGTTTTGATCGGTGATCAAGACGTATTTCGAGCCTGCAACATCTTCATGGCAACAATGGTGCGGCTTTCCGTTTGTGAAGAAAGCGCGAGGAGTTGCAATGGAAGGGGTTGATCAAAGGAGTTTCACGAGCTTGGCACTGTCTCTCTAGCCTGCCCGAGCATGGCCTGGCGGCGGCTTCGTAACACTGCATGTCCCGGCAGGCTCGTCGCCGGAACTTATTGCTTTAGCCGGCAAGGCAGGCGCCATCCGCGTGACTATGGTCGACTACTCCGGTTTTGAGCCTGTTCAACGGCTAGTGCCGGCGGCTGTGGTCGACGGCGCGCCGATCGATCCCGGCCTCGCAGCGCAGCTTCTGCGCCTGGAGGCCACTGACGGACCTACTCCGAACGCATCAGTGGATACGCAATGGCTCGATGATGCGGTCGACGAAGCCGTGTTCGTGGACCAGCGACAGGTTGAGGAAGAAGAGCAGAAGCATTTCGAGCAGGCGATCGGCCAGCTTGAGCGCTTCGTCGAAGACAAGATCCTGGTGTGCCGCCGCGAGCGCGCCAGCATCGCCGAAAAGCTGCGAGCCGCACGGACGCGGCGTGACGAAATTGTCGGTTCCAGTGCCCGAGAACGTGTCGAGGCGGAAATCCTCAGGCTGGCGACCAAGGACGAGAGTCTCGAACGCCGTATCGGCGCATTGGATTCCAGGGAGGACGAGGTTTACAGAAAATGGCGCGACGAATACCACGAACTTCGTTACCGGACACCGACCGTGAGCCGGCTGTTCCAGACGGTATTCCAGATCCACGCACCGAATCCGGAGACGTCGTGCTGAGGCTTCTGCACACTGCGGATTGGCATCTCGGACGACGCTTTCCGTCGTTCCCGGAAGAGGGGCAGAAGAAGCTATCACGCGCCCGCATGGATGTAGTTGGGAGAATCCTCGACGTCGCGCGCCGCAATGCGGTAAATGCAGTCCTCTGCGTTGGGGATATCTTCGACGATCCTGATCCCGGCTCCGGACTTTTGGGAGGGGCTGGCAAAGACGTTCCAGGGGCACGCCGGTCAGCACCCGCCTCTCTTTCTCGATTCCCGGCAATCACGACCCTCTGACGCCGGAGTCGGTATGGGCGCCCGGCCACCCCTTTCGAGCGAGGCTTCCCGAGATGGGTGCATGTCGTCGACCGCGATGATTTCACGTATGAGATTGTCACCACAAGCGGTCTTATACGCGCGGCCGTGCCGATCGAAGGCAGGCGAGAACGATCTGGCGATGGCGCTCCCGGCGCGCGAACCCGGCGACGAACGGCTCCGCATCGGTTGCGTTCACGGCTGCACGTTTGACATTGACGGGTACCAGACGAACTTTCCCATTCGCCGGGATGCGGGCGTGCAACGCGGACTGGATTATCTCGCCATCGGCGACACGCATTCGTTCCGCGACGTCACCGAGAATCTGGCCGTGCCGACGGTATATCCGGGCGCTCCCGAACCCACAAGCTTCGACGAGGCCGGCGCCGGCCGGGTCGCGCTCGTCGCTTTGTTCAGGCGCGGGCTGCGCCCGCGCGTCGATGCCGAGCCGGTGGCCTTCTGGCGGTGGATCGACGTGCGGTGCCGCGACATGAACGAACTGCGCAGCTTATTGACCACGCCGGATCTCGACCGCCACGTCGTCAGATTGCATCTCGACATGACGGTCTCTCTTTCCGAGGAGAGCGAGGTCGAGCGGATACTGCGCGATCTCCGGGGGACCGACGCAACACATGGCCGCGTTGGCGTCCTTGTGGAGGACCGTGGCGAACCTGCGGTTGCAGGTCGGTTCCGGGGATGCTTTTCCCGAGGACCTCCCGCCGGTGCTTAAGGACACCGTCGCGCGACTTGACCGGCTCGTCGCCGATGCGATCGACGAATCTGAAAAATCGAGGGCGACGCGGGCGCTGGCGCATCTTTACAAGCTGCTGCAGAGCCACGAGGCGATCGGCGGGCGCGACTTATGAGGCTCCATCGGCTGCGCATCACCAGTTTCGCTGCGATCGGGAACGTTGACGTCGAGTTCGGTCCAGGACTCAACGTACTGTACGGGCCTAACGATCTCGGGAAGTCCACGGTGGTCGCTGCCATCCGTCTGGGCTTGCTGCTTCCTCACACATCGACTCATTGCGAGCAGTATGTCGGGTGGACGGGCGCCGACGATCCGATTGTCGAGATGACGTTCGAAACCGAAGCGCAACGCATCTGGCGCGTACGGAAGCAGTTCGGTAAGAGCGGCTCGTCGCTGCTGCAGGAATCGAGGAATGGGCAGGACTTCGATGATGTGGAGCGCGGAAGGAAGGTGGACGGGAAGCTGCGGGAGATCCTGCGTTGGGGCATTCCGGAGCCCGGCGGCACGGGCGGCGCCAAGGGACTTCCGACAAGCTTCCTCGCGACAGCGCTCTTGTCGCCGCAAGATGACGTGAGCGCCGTGCTTCGCGATAGCTTGCAGGATGATCCGACGGGCAGCGGCAAGGAACAGATCGCCGCGGCGTTGCAGGCGGTCGCGCAGGACCCGCTGTTCGTCGCTCTGCTAAGAGAAACGCAGGCGCGTCGGGACGCGGCGTATACCGACAAAGGCGCAAAGAAGACCGCCAAGGGCAGCGTCTTCAAGGCGGCCGCGGAACGACTGAACGAAACGCGGGACGAAAAGGAGAGGCTTCAAAGGATTGTCGCCGACTCGGAAGGCGCAGAGAGGCAGTTGCGGGATCTGACCGAGAGGCGAACCCAGAAGCAGGAGACGTTGGCTACGGCGGCGGACCTCGTCGAAAACCTTGAGCGGCTTGCTTCGCAGGCCACGTGTCGCTCGGTTGCGGCGGAACAGGTTCGGCTCGCGCAGGAAGATGTGCAGCGTATCCAGAAGATCGGAACCGAGACGGAAGCGGCGGAGCGTAAGACTGCGGAGCTGGCGAAGAAGATCACCGAGGCGGAGCAGGCGCTGAATGCGGCAAAGGACCGGCAGAGCGGAGGCGGATGCCGCCCTCGAAGCTGCGGAAGAGGCCGCCCGCGCAGAAGGATCGGATCCAGGCGTGACCGATACGGTTGTTCGTCAACAGCTCGAACTTCGAAAGTCTGCGGCGGACCAGGCAGCGCGCGAAGCACAGCAACGGATCGATGCTGCTATGGCCGCGCAGAAGCTTGTCGAGGCCGTCAGCGCAGCCGAATCTGATCTCCAGGACCAGGAAGCAAAAGCCGGTAGCGCGGTTGAAGCCGCGTCACGCAGTCAACGGCGACGTTGACGACCGCAGAGGAAGAACTTCGTCGATGCGATTTACTTGAGCGTGCTCTTGACGTTCACGCCGCCGACAAGCAGGTCGCGGAGGCTCAGGCCGCTGTCGACAAAGAGTCTGATCTCAAGGGTCGTCTGGAAACGGCGTCCGGCGAACGGGCAGGACTGGTCGGACAGCGCGCCGCGATTACGGTTCCGACTCCTGGCGCGCTCGGTCCTATGCGACAACTTGCCAATGAGCTTGCTGCCGCGCGGGGCGCGCTCGATGTCGGTCTTGTGGTCACGGTGACGCCGAAAGTCGCGCGTTGACCTGCGAGTTCGAAAGGATGGCAAGGAGGTCGATGTCGCCCTCGAACCGCCAACCGGTCGATATCGAAGCCAGCGCGGAGGTCGAAGTCGGTATCGGTGACGTCGCAACGGTGCATGTCCGAGGCGGCCGTCGGGAAGCGCAGGAGAAAGCCGAGGAATCTGGAAGATCGCTGGAGCCGAGAGGTAGAGCCGCATCTTGTTGCCGCCGGCGTGACGGACCTTGCCGGACTCGATACGAAGATCGCGGAGGCGCGAGAGCTGGATTCCAGCATCAGGGCGAAGGACGCAGAATTGGAGTCACTGCGCGCCCAGCTTGCAGGGCTTGACGGCGCGGCGGAGGCGCTGCGCGAGGCGTCGGACCGCGCGGCGGCGTGCCGGGCCGCGCTTGGAGACACCGCGCTCGATACGCTGGCAGCTGATCTCAAGAACCTTGGCGCTGATCCGATCGCAGGGTTGCGAAAGCGGCGACAGACAGTTTTCAAAGGAGGCCGAAACGGCGCGCGCGGATCGCCAACCAGGCCGCGAATGACCGCACTCTCGCTGACGAACGCATTAGGCACTCGAGATTGGCGTTGGATGCGGCCATCGCCGCGCGGGATGCCGCGCTGACGTCCTTTCCGGATGGGCGTAGATGCGGCATTAACTGCCGCACGGTCCGCTCTCGCAGCCGCGATCAAGGAGAAAGAAGAGGTTGCCGCAGAGTTCGCCTCGCTGGAGCGCGAAATCGAGGCCAGAAAAAAGCGCATCGATGCGGCATTGAGCGGCGCACGCACGAATGCGGCACAGGCTACGAGCTAGCAGTCGAAGCTGCGCAAGCGACAGCTGACGACGGCAAAGACCGACCACGCGTCGGAACACGGGCGGCTCATCGAGTTGCGAAAACAGCGCGACGCCGAGAATCTTGCCGCAGCCGAGACGAGGCTCCAGGAAGCGATCGCCACTCACGCGGCCCTGCCCGTTCCCTGATCGGATCGTCAGCGACGACGAGGTCAGCGCCGCCCAGAACGCTGCGGCCGGCATAAGGTTGGATCTCGAAGGAATCGAGCGCGAGATCCAGCGGGCGCATGGCGCTCTCGAACAGGTTGGCGGCGCGGTGGCCCGCGAGCGGCTGCGCGATGCGACCGAGGCGTTCGAGCTGGCGGAGCGCAGGAAAGGGAAATCGAGGCGGAGTACGAGGCCTGGAGACTGCTGCTCGATCAGATGAAGGAGGCCGACGCCGCCCAGGCGAGCAATCTCGGACAGGCGCTCGGACCGGCAATCGCGGGACGATTCCAGGAATTGACGCAGCGACGCTACGAGACCGTCCAGCTCACCGCGCAATTGGCCACAGAAGGAATTGTGGTCTCGGGTGCGTTGAGGCCGACGGAGCAGATCTCGGTGGGCACCCGCGAGCAATTGTCCACGTTGTACCGGCTGTCTCTGGCGGAGTATTTGAGCACGACGATCGTCCTGGACGACCAGCTCGTTCAGAGCGACGACAACCGGATGGACTGGTTTCGCGCCTTGCTTACCGAAAAGGCCCGCAGTTTCCAGATCCTCGTATTTACGTGCCGGCCGAGCGACTACCTTGCCAAGGGCGCCCTGGTTCCCAAGGGAAGCGCCATCTCACGCGGATACCGATGGTGGGTTCGTACGCGCTGTGGATCTTGGTCCGCGCACTTCGTCGGAGGTAAGTGGCAGACGTCTGGTCCTGAACGATTAAGAGTGCAGGAACAGGACGAGAACCTGGACGTAACTCAGGTCGACCGGCATCGCACTTAGCTTACCTAGTCGGTGCCGTTTGATCGGTGATCTGGAGTCGAAGACGAGACCGGCAATATGCGATATGCGATAGCTATCCGATATCCAATCGTTGTCCGAAAGCCGACCGATATCCATTGGGAGTCCAATGGAAGCCAAATTGACGGAGTTGTTCTTATCGTCCGAAATGGATCAGCAAAGAGATTCGTCCCACCAGTCTGTATTGGTACCGAAGGCCCGCTGTTGCATTTTATATGGATAAAGAAGACCTAGCAGGGTGCTGAAAAAGTCACTTCAATTCCACATGGCGTTCCAGTAAGAAAAGGTCATGCGTGGAAATGACTATCAGCAGTCGGATATGTTCAGTTACTTGTCGCCGGAACAACGTGTTCGGAAGGACCATCCATTGCGTGCAGTGCGTGCGATGACTGACGAGATTCTGGAGCGGATGTCGCCGTTGTTTGATGCGATGTATGCCTCCGGCGGCAGGCCTTCGATTGCCCCGGAGAAACTGCTGCGGGCTCAGCTTTTGCAGATGCTTTATTCGGTGCGAAGCGAGCGGTTGCTGATGGAAGAGATCGACTACAGCATTTTGTACCGGTGGTTTGTGGGGCTGAACCTGGATGAGGCGGTGTGGGACGCGACCACGTTCACCAAGAACCGCGACCGGCTGCTGGAAGCGGCGGTGGCCAAGGAGTTCCTGGCGCAGGTGGTGGAGCAGGCGCGGGTAGCGGGATTGATCTCCGACGAGCACTTCACGGTGGATGGAACGCTGTTGGAGGCTTGGGCGAGCCTGAAGAGTTTTCAGCCGAAAGACAAACAGGATGGGCCGCCGCCGGATGATACCGGCAACCCGACGGTGGACTTTCATGGCCAGAAGCGCTCGAACGACACACACGAGTCAAAGACCGATCCAGATGCACTTTTGGCACGCAAGGGCAAAGGCAAGGAGGCCAAGTTGAGCTACAACGGCGATCTGCTGATAGAGAACCGCAACGGTCTGATCGTCAACGCGGAGTTGCTCCAGGCCAATGGGCGCGCCGAACGCGATGCGGCACTTGTGATGCTGGAGCAGTTGGCTGGCGGCGGGCGCGTCACGGTGGGCGGCGACAAGGGTTATGACACTGCGGAGTTCGTCGACGAATGTCGCCACATGAACGTGACCCCGCACGTAGCGCAGAACACAGCCCGTTCGGGCGGCAGCGCGATCGATGCGCGCACCACGCAACATGCCGGTTACGAGCTCAGTCAGAAGAAGCGAAAGCGGATCGAGGAGTGCTTCGGCTGGTTGAAGGACATCGCGCTGCTGCGCAAACTGAAGCATCGGGGTCTGTTCAAAGTAGGATGGATATTCACGTTCGCAGCAGCGGCTTACAACCTTGTGCGTATGCGAAAGCTGATTCCGAATCAAGCCGTCGCATGACCGGGCCGAAGTGTCTCTGCAGGCAGAACGAGGCGCCTCCAGGGCTGCAAAACAACACGCGTTGAATCACAGAGATCATAAAAATGGGTCAAAACGAGAGAATCAAAAGCTTGGAACACCGTTTTTCAGCAGCCTGCTAGTGCAGTCAATGAGTGAAAGCTGTAGACTAGCGGCTACATTCTCAGCTCATTAAATTGGTTGGATGATTGATGCCACACGATCCACTGAAGTTTGCGACAGGCTTAAGCGCCAAGCTGGCGGCACGTTCTCGGCATGTCTGCACGTTTTTTGGCGCGGGCGTTGCGAAAGCGTGCGGACTACCTGACGTAGCTGAACTACAAGCCAAGGTTCTTATCAATTTAGCTGCTGAAGAGAAGGTTTCTTTCGAAAAACAATTGAGCGGTCGCAATCTGGAACAAGCGTTGAGCCGACTGCGACGCATTGCCGCACTCCTGAGTGGTGATGACAAAGTTGATGGCCTGACCGCAAATGTCGCTACCAGTCTGGATACCAAGGTCTGCCAGGGAATCGTAAAAGAATTAGATATCGCCTCCGCAAATCTGAAGCCGGTAAACGACTTCGCGGCTTGGGTCGCTCGGGCTGACTACCATGCTCCGCTGGAAATCTTTACGGTGAATTATGATTTGCTGCTGGAAACCGCGCTTGAGGACTGGCAAGTGCCATATTTCGATGGCTTCATAGGCACGATCAAAGCCCGATTCAGAACAGAGCTGGTTGAGCCATTGCCTGGTTCCGATTGCATGCCGGCATTTTTTGCCCGGTTATGGAAACTTCACGGGTCTCTAAACTGGGAATGGGATGACAAACACACGATCTTTCGGCGGGGCAACGCTGTTCAAAAGAGCGCTGCGATCTATCCGTCCGATACCAAGTACGATGAGTCTCGTCGTATGCCCTTTGTCGTGCTTCAGGATCGCTTTCGCCGAGCCCTCTACCATCCTGAAACCTTGGTCTTGGTTTCTGGATACGCCTTTGGTGACGACCATCTCAATGAGATTCTGTTCGACGCGGCGACGCGAAGGGAGCGGTCGGAAATCATAGTCTTTTGTTATTCGGCCATTCCTGACGCATTGGCGGATCGTGCTGCAGTAACCCCGAATATTCAGGTTGCAAGTGGGACGGAAGCAATCATTGGCGGCGTTCGGGCACCCTGGGCAGCGGGAGAGGAAGTTCCGGAAAGTCTGTGGTCAGGGGACAAGTTTATGCTCCACGACTTCAGGCATCTCGCAGCTTATCTTGCCAAGAGCGCTACAAAAGAGGACGACAGTCCCGTTCTGCTCAAGGCAGCCGACGCTGTGCTGACTTCTCCAACAGTCGCACCGAAAGCCTCAAATGCCGGATCGTGATCCTACCAGCATTGGGAGGGTGCGCCATGTATTAGGCGCAACGGTTACCGTCGCGCTGGATGCGGACCTTGCCGGTGTGGCTCCTATTTATCGAGGTCGCCTTCAGCCGATCGGACAGATAGGATCTCTGGTTCGCATCCCGCAAGGTCTCGTTGATCTAATAGGTTCCGTCAGTCTGGTCGGGATAGCCGAACTTTCTGGAGCGCCAGCACCAGCTGAGACGGTTCAACGCGATGAGCGCTGGCTTCAAATTCAGTTGCTTGGGGAAATAGACCGAGCAACGGGAAAATTCCATAGAGGTGTAGGCTCTTATCCCGGGCTTGATGACTCTGTTCACTTCGCAACACCACATCAATTGGCGTCGATCTTTCCGCAGCCTGGAGAAGAACACTTGCGGATTGGATATCTCGCGGCGGCAGAGGAAGTGCCGGTCTGTCTAAGTGCTGCACGCTTGGTTACACGTCACTCTGCAATTGTCGGTTCTACAGGCTCGGGTAAAACAAGTGCCGTAGCTTCTGTGCTTCAAAGCTTTGTGAGCGGTGGATGGAGAGCCGCAAATATCGTGGTTATTGATCCACACGGAGAATATGCGGTAGCGCTGGGAACAAATGCGTCGGTTCGAAGCGTTGTAGGCGAGGGTGAGAGTAGGTTACGGGTACCGTATTGGGCGCTGCCGGCTTTGGATATCCTGAGGATTTTTGCCGGAGCTACTGGCTCCGCGACATTTTCCAATCGCTTCTCTGAGCTGGTCTCACAAGCGAGGAAGAAGTTCGTCGCAGACGCACAATGGCTGAATTTGGATCCGACTGCCGTGACAGCGGATACTCCCGTACCTTTTGACATCCGCCCGGTTTGGCACCAGCTTGATTCCGAAAATCGCGAAACGCGGATGACTAAAGCTGATGCGACAACCGCATGTCTTGAGACAGCAGGTGACGCTCAACAACTGCGTTCAGCGACGTTTCGCCCGTACGGACCTGGCGGACAGGCTCCGCATCAGAGCCCTTTTTATGGCACATATGGCGTTACGCCTGAACTACTGAGACTGGGTTTGCTGAACCCTCAGCTTCAGTTTTTTCAGGAACCTCTGGGGACGGTCGAGGGCCCTGATCCGCTGATCGGCGTTTTGCAAGAATGGCTTGGAAAGGCGTTGCCCGTATCCGTGCTCGATTTCAGCGGTGTACCGTCAGTGGCGGCCGATCTAGCAATTGGCGTTATCTTGAATCTCTTGTTCGAAATTTGTCTCCGCAGTGAGAAGGATGGCCCAGGAGTTGGACGCGCGAGCCCGGTTCTGATTGTCCTTGAAGAAGCTCATCGCTATTTGGGTGCTGGCGCAAGTGCCCTAACCCGTGATTCAGCAAACAAAATTGCGCGCGAAGGAAGAAAATACGGAATTGGACTGATGCTGGTGACTCAGCGTCCGACTGAGTTGCCTGACACGGCGTTAGCGCAATGTGGGACGCTAATAGCGCTCCGGTTGGCAAATCTCTCCGATCAGGCGGCCATCCGGGCGGCATTACCTGACACTGTAGCTGGGCTAGCGGCGGTTCTTCCTTCTCTACGAACCGGCGAAGCTATTGTGAGTGGTGAAGCGGTGGTCTTACCCGCACGTGCTTTACTGACTAGACCTCGGCCCGAACCGCACGCCGAAGATCCCTCTCTAAAACCTTGGCGAGAGGAGCCAGCAGCTCCCGACTTAGCAGCGTCACTCAAGCAGTGGCGTGGAATTTATGAGGGTGGCAATGTTTGAGTGGATGCCTATTACTTCGTCTGTCATGACAGCGGCGGGATTCGATCCCGAAACGGACACGATCTACGTGCGCTTCACAAATGGCAAGGAGTGGTGGTACTCCGCCTGTCCGCAGCAAGTATGGGATGAATTCATCGCTCCTGGACAGTCGCAAGGAGTCTACCTGAATAAGATCCTCAAGTTTAAACCGAACGGTCAATACACAGTCTGAGTTTTTATGTTCTCATGGGCACCGCGAGGTGTTTGGACCGACGAGAGCTGAGAGGAATATATGTCCATATACCAATTGATCAACGAGATCGATAGCAAGGAAATTGTACTACCAGCAATTCAAAGAGATTTTGTATGGGACACTGATCGAATTCGACTGCTGTTTGATTCAATCATGCGAGGCTACCCGGTCGGGATCATTCTGCTCTGGGAAACTTACCAGCCTATCCAGTTCCGCTATTTCGACAGCCACTTTACGGCGGACACTCTCCATAAGTTCCATGACAATTTAGGGGACAAGAGGATGAAGCTCGTCCTAGACGGCCAGCAGCGGTTGAGTTCCATTTACGTTGCGCTTCGGGGACGGCACGAGCAAAGAGGGTTGTATCTCGACGTGCTGAGCGGGAGAGATAAAGATGACTATGCGGAAGAGAAGTTTGATTTTCAGTTTTATAAGGCAGAGGAGGCTGACGCGGCTAATATGGCTTCGGAAAGTCCCTCACTTGCTGAGCATCTGGGTGCGGAGAAGGCGAACGAGGAGGGGCGACGCTTTTATGTGCATGTTCCCGAAATTATCGGGCGAACCCCGGCCGACATACTTAAGCTACGCGAAAAACTCGCCAAAAAGATGGGTCTGAATGAAACAGACAAGCTTCGCATGGAGGGCAACCTTCTCAATCTTTCGCACGCTCTCACCGGAGATGAGGAGATCCTGAAGACACAAACAATTGACAGCAAGCTTCCCTCAGACGATCAAAAGCGAAAATCTGCCTTTGACATCTTGGAGATTTTCGTCCGGATAAACACCCAAGGCGTCCGTCTGAGCCGGTCAGACTTGATCGTCAGTATGCTACGTCTGTATTGGAAGGAGGCGAGCGACGTGCTTCCCGCGTTCATTAAGGAGATAAACGAGGGGAACGGATTGAGTATAGACAACGATTTCGTAATTCGCTGCATGTTCTCGACCGCTGGCATCGGCACGCGGTTAGACTTCGATCTCTTGAGAAAACAGAGTAATGTGGACAAAGTACGGAAGGCGTATAAAACTTGCTTCGATGCTATCCGGGCGGGTGTCGATTTTGTGCGTACTGATTGCCACCTCGATTCCAGCCGCCTCATTGGAGGCATAAACACGCTGGTCCCGTTTGTGCAGTACTTGTTTTACGCTCCAAAGCAGTCCTTTCCTAAGGGGAGCAAGCTGTCGGCAACGAAGGCAATGTATCTTTTCGCGTTCTCCAAGATATTTACTCAGCATTCGGAAAGCAGGACTGGGGCGTTTATCAAGGATGTGCTACCTTCAGCAAAGGACATACAGGAAGGCGCGCCGTTTCCTTACGATAGTTCACTTCAGTTCGTTCACTACAAGTCGAATTTCGACACGGCGGGTGATCGCTTGTTCGCCAACAACGCGGACCTAGCGTTGGCCCTGATTCAGGAACGTTCTGATGGGAAGATAAAACATGCCGATAATCTCCCCGAGATCGATCACATCTTCGCTCAGGCAGTACTTTATGAGAGGGGGCTTGAAAAGCACGAAGTGAATGATCTGGGTAATCTCTGGATTCTCCCGCGCAATCTAA
The DNA here is from genome assembly GCA_963770365.1 of uncultured Acidobacteriaceae bacterium. Lineage (GTDB taxonomy): Bacteria > Acidobacteriota > Terriglobia > Terriglobales > Acidobacteriaceae > Telmatobacter. Next base: position 266,484 of record CAVYPN010000008.1, read on the forward strand.
ATCGCAACAAGAGTGCCAAGCACCCTAAGCTGTATTTGAAGGATGTAGAAAAGGCCTTCTTACGGACCGCCTTTATCGAACCCAAAGCGCTAGATTATCGGACTTTCAAGACGTTTGTCGCTAACCGTCGTGCGTCGATTGCGAAGAGGCTTCGCGAGATCACGAGTATTGACGAGAATGAAGTCTCTGATATGAAGGCCCGGCTTGCAGAGGCAGAGACTGCTTGACCTGATGGACAGACAGGTCATCGGTGCTGAATGAATCTAAGATTTGCTGTTGATCGCCGATCAAGGTTGTAGTCCGCGATTTTCAGGTTCACATTTTATGGTTCTGATGTCAATCGAAGCTTAAGAAGGTTTTGAACACCTGATAACGTACGATTTCTTTCGCACATTTGATTTTAGTTGTAGGCGGGCAGGTTGGTACAAGCAAGGGGAGCAAGACCTCTGAGGCGCGAGAGATGGAGCCAACCAGTGAAGTGGGTAAAGATGCGGAAGGCGGAGTCAGGCAGCCGTTGGGACCGGTAGTTCAGATCGATGAAGGACGCATTCAGGCGCATCTAGACGAAGTAGTCCGTTCGACGGTGGAAGAGACTCTGAACGCGTTGCTGGATGCGGAGGCAGACGAGCTTTGCGGTGCACGGAAGTACGAACGCACCGAGGCCCGCAAGGACACGCGGGCGGGCAGCTACGATCGGCATCTGCAGACCAAGGCTGGCGATGTGACTCTAACAGTGCCGAAGCTGCGCAACCTGCCGTTCGAGACGGCGATCATCGAGCGGTACCGGCGGCGCGAGTCGTCGGTGGAAGAGGCTCTGATTGAGATGTACCTTGCCGGTGTGAGCGTGCGGCGGGTCGAAGACATCACGCAAGCGCTGTGGGGAACGCGGGTCAGCGCCAGTACGGTAAGCGATTTGAACCAGAAGATCTACGGCAAGATCAACGAGTGGCGCGAACGGCCGCTGGTGGGTGATTTTCCCTATGTATTTCTTGATGGCCTGTGGCTGAAGCGGAGCTGGGGCGGCGAAGTGAGGAACGTCTCTGTGCTTGTAGCCATCGGCGTGGGACAGAGCGGCTATCGGGAGATCCTGGCTGTCAGCGAAGGCGCCAAGGAAGACAAGGCGAGCTGGACGAGCTTCCTCCGCGAACTGAAGCAGCGCGGCTTGAAGGGTGTGCAGCTGATTGTCTCCGACAGGTGCCTTGGCCTGGTGGAGAACCTCGCAGAGTTCTATCCGGAAGCCAAGTGGCAGCGCTGCGTAGTTCATTTTTATCGCAACGTGTGGACTGCGGTGCCGACCGGCAAGGTGAAAGAGGTGGCGGGCATGCTGAAGGCGATCCACGCGCAGGAAGATGCTAAGGCCGCTAAAGAAAAAGCTTTCCAAATAATAGAAAAACTCAAGGTGATGCGGCTGGCCAGGGCTGCGGAGATCGTCGAAAGCGGCATCGATGAAACCCTGAGCTACTACAGCATGCCGTCAGAACACTGGCGCTGCCTTAGGACCAATAATCCTCTGGAGCGGCTCATGCGGGAGATACGGCGACGAACGCGAGTGGTGGGTGCCTTTCCAGATGGCCAGTCCGCGCTGATGTTGGTAGCAGCCCGGCTACGACACGTCGCGGCAACCAAGTGGGGCACGAAACGATACCTGCAGATGAACCGGCTCGCCGAAATCGTGGCCATCGCCTGACCGCTTTGCAGCGTGATCCATGAGGTCACACTGCAAAGCTACTTCAACCCAACAACCTTCAACGCACGACAACAAAAACCAAATGTGCGAAAAACTCTGGACACTACCGAACACCTTCCACATCGAGCTTTGCAGAGGCAAAACTCGCACTCAGCAAATCGTCCGGAAGCATTCCGTCCCACTTCTCAATCGCTTTGTTTGGTACCGTCGCAGCGAGTTGGATCGGGTCCTCGGCTATCCCATCGGCGATGTCCTGAAGCATTTCCCGAATAGATAAAACAGAAGAATCCTTCACCGAGATGGAAAGACCGCCATCGAAGACGGTCCGCTTCCCTCTGGCCTGAAGCAGGAGAGTCAGCGTGTCTTTGATGACGTCTCCGCACCAAGGAACGATCTGAACTTCGCTGCCGTTCTGTAGGGGTAGTGTCCAGAGTTTTTCGCACATTTGGTTTTTGTTGTCGTGCGTTGAAGGTTGTTGGGTTGAAGTAGCTTTGCAGTGTGAGCCTCATGGATCACGCTGCAAAGCGGTCAGGCGATGGCCACGATTTCGGCGAGCCGGTTCATCTGCAGGTATCGTTTCGTGCCCCACTTGGTTGCCGCGACGTGTCGTAGCCGGGCTGCTACCAACATCAGCGCGGACTGGCCATCTGGAAAGGCACCCACCACTCGCGTTCGTCGCCGTATCTCCCGCATGAGCCGCTCCAGAGGATTATTGGTCCTAAGGCAGCGCCAGTGTTCTGACGGCATGCTGTAGTAGCTCAGGGTTTCATCGATGCCACTTTCGACGATCTCCGCAGCCCTGGCCAGCCGCATCACCTTGAGTTTTTCTATTATTTGGAAAGCTTTTTCTTTAGCGGCCTTAGCATCTTCCTGCGCGTGGATCGCCTTCAGCATGCCCGCCACCTCTTTCACCTTGCCGGTCGGCACCGCAGTCCACACGTTGCGATAAAAATGAACTACGCAGCGCTGCCACTTGGCTTCCGGATAGAACTCTGCGAGGTTCTCCACCAGGCCAAGGCACCTGTCGGAGACAATCAGCTGCACACCCTTCAAGCCGCGCTGCTTCAGTTCGCGGAGGAAGCTCGTCCAGCTCGCCTTGTCTTCCTTGGCGCCTTCGCTGACAGCCAGGATCTCCCGATAGCCGCTCTGTCCCACGCCGATGGCTACAAGCACAGAGACGTTCCTCACTTCGCCGCCCCAGCTCCGCTTCAGCCACAGGCCATCAAGAAATACATAGGGAAAATCACCCACCAGCGGCCGTTCGCGCCACTCGTTGATCTTGCCGTAGATCTTCTGGTTCAAATCGCTTACCGTACTGGCGCTGACCCGCGTTCCCCACAGCGCTTGCGTGATGTCTTCGACCCGCCGCACGCTCACACCGGCAAGGTACATCTCAATCAGAGCCTCTTCCACCGACGACTCGCGCCGCCGGTACCGCTCGATGATCGCCGTCTCGAACGGCAGGTTGCGCAGCTTCGGCACTGTTAGAGTCACATCGCCAGCCTTGGTCTGCAGATGCCGATCGTAGCTGCCCGCCCGCGTGTCCTTGCGGGCCTCGGTGCGTTCGTACTTCCGTGCACCGCAAAGCTCGTCTGCCTCCGCATCCAGCAACGCGTTCAGAGTCTCTTCCACCGTCGAACGGACTACTTCGTCTAGATGCGCCTGAATGCGTCCTTCATCGATCTGAACTATCGGTCCCAACGGCTGCCTGACTCCGCCTTCCGCATCTTTACCCACTTCACTGGTTGGCTCCATCTCTCGCGCCTCAGAGGTCTTGCTCCCCTTGCTTGTACCAACCTGCCCGCCTACAACTAAAATCAAATGTGCGAAAGAAATCGTACGTTATCCTGTAGGATCCATTTACTATCAAGTTCCATACGCTTGTAGTTCGTGCGAGCGCCTTCCAGCAGTTCCTGTCCCTCAACGTCGAGGAAGGGCACCAGAGAACTTGATCGGAGAATGTTTCGTATCTCCTCCCGAACTCGGTCGTGAATGTTGGCTCCCATGGTGTTGTTGAATTTCGGGACCGTACCACCTGCAGCCGGCTTGACTTGAACCACCTTTTCTTCCGCCGCCACCGAAACGACCTGCCAACGCCTGCCTGCAAAGATCAAATAAGAATCTGGCGAAAGCGGGCGCGTGATCGGCATTGAGCCCAGCGTCTGGTTGCCGTTTACGATGCTGTATTCTTCTTCGGAAGCGAATGCAGCATAGAAAGAGTAATGTTCGGTGATGCGTTCTCCGTAGGGCGCAAGGAGAATAAGACCAGTTGGGTCTTGGAAGATGATCTCCCGCTTGCCAAGTTCCCGCAGAAGTGATGCAAATTGGTCCGAGGTCACCGCGCTGAAGGGGCCCCTCGCGCAGAGCACATTCCTGAGTTTAGCCGCGTTCACACCACCGAATTGGGAGATGGTGGAAAGAATCTGCTGGACTAATGTGGAGGCATGAAGTTTGTTGGCTCGAATGGGTTCGTACCATCCGTCAGCTAGCAGCCGCACCATCGCGACGGTGGTCAGAAGATTCTCACGTAGCAACTCCGAGATTCCCGGGTTGTCCGACTCTTCCTCGATACAGTAGCCGCGCAGGATCATCGGCTCGCCCTTGCGGCGACCCGATCTACCCAGCCTCTGACGCAAACTGGCAACCGAAGGTGGGGGGCCAACCTGGACAACGCTCTTGACCGGACCGATATCGATGCCAAGCTCGAGAGTTGACGTGCAGATCGCCGTGGCTGGCCGATCCGTCTTCTTGAGCGCTTCTTCGGCATCTTCGCGAACTTCCTTGGAGAGATTGCCGTGATGCGGCCAGAACTCGTTCGGGAGTCCCATCTCTTCGCATGAGTTGCGGAGGGAATCAGCGTAGTATTCGACCTCGCTCCGGGCATTCGGAAACACAAGATTGCTGGTTCCACGAAGCACTTTGAACAGGTCCGTAGCGATGGAGGACCGCGCAACATCGCCCGAGGTGCTGCTCGGACCCGCCGTCGACTCAAGATAACCCTTGATCAGGACTTTTAGGTTTTGACCATCGCTCTTGCCCTCGACGATGCTCACCTTCCGGCTCTGGTCCGGCCGCAGGAAGGATGCCGCTCCATTCATGTCCCCAAGCGTCGCTGAGAGCCCGATTCGCATCACAGGCCGAGCGAGAGCAGTCTCGATTCGGTGCAGAAGAGACTGGAGCTGCTTGCCGCGTTCTGTACCGATGAAGGCATGTAACTCGTCAACCACGACATAGGCGAGAGAGCAGAGCAGGCCAGCTAAGCCGTGGCCACGGCGGCAAAGCAGAGCCTCGAGCGACTCCGGGGTGATCAGCAGGCAGCCTTTAGGATTCTTGAGAAAACGTTCTTTGCGCTGCTGGCCGATGTCTCCGTGCCAGGGCGTGACGTCGATCTCCAACTTTTCGGTCAATTCATCGAGCCGACGCCACTGGTCATTGATGAGCGCTTTGAGGGGAGAAATATAGATAGCTAATGGTTCTTGTGGGGAGGGCGCGCCCAGGCGAGTGAGGATCGGAAAGAACGCAGCCTCGGTTTTACCCGAGGCCGTTGTCGCCGCAATGATCACATCGTCGCTTCCGTCAAGGATGAGCGGGATAGCCCGCGCCTGAACATCGCGAAGTTCGGTCCAATTCGAGGCCCAAATCCATTGCTTGATGCGACTGTCGAGTAACTCGAAGCTGTTCGGCAGATCAGAGTTTGAAACTGGTGAATTCATCATCTCCGGTACCGGCGGTGCCAAGCATGCCCGGGTCTACATCCTGTACCTCCAGGTCTGCGCTGCCACCCATGTCTTTCTTGACCTCGATCTGGCCGGTCAACTGCTGCCAGTCAAGGCTGGGATTCTGTTCGAGCACTGAGAGGAGGTTGACCCACGAAGTAATGGTGGTCCGGGGAGTACGGAAATACGCCTCTCCTATCCGCTGGTAGCAGTGGTTCATGAATGCCTTCTGCCCGTCTTCGGGAATGAGACTGCGGGCTTCATCGCCGTAGACATACACGGTTTGGATTTTCCCAAGAAGCACAAGGAAATCTTCAGGTGACAAGCTTGAAAGCTTCAGGACAGGATGGTTAAAGTCAATAACTCCGGCGCTCTTGGCGAACATGTTCTCAGCAAGCCGCGATTGCAGTGCACTGTAGGAGAACAAACCGCGTCGAGTGTCGTTCAGAAACTCAGGAGTTCCTCCGAGCAGGAATCCGAGCCCTTCGACATTGCCCTGGAGGGTGTCATTGAGCATCCGGAGGATCTGTTCGTAATTGGATTCTCGAGCCTGCCGGCTGGAAAGCTTGTAGAGGTTGACCATCTCGTCGAGACAGACAAGCAGCCCGGTGAAGCCGGAAAGCCGGACGAACAGGCTCAGCAACTTGAGCTGGTCATAGAAAGACGCGTCATCAACGAAGGTCCGGACGCCCAGCGCATTGCGTGCATCAGTCTTGGTCGTATATTCCCCACGGAGCCAGCGAATCGCGTTGGCTTTGAGGTCCTGATTATTGTCGCGTGAGGCCTTCCAGTAGGTCTCGATCACATGTGCGAAGTCGTAGCCATTCACCATTTCCGATAGGCGTTCCAGCTTTTCATGGATGACGACGTCGGCCCCCACGTTTTTGGTCCTCGCATCGCCTTCGGCTGTATAGATGAACTTTTCGACGATTCCGGCAAGCGCACCGCCTTCCGGCTTGGACTTGGTGGAGAGGTTCTTGGCAAGTTCGGCGTAGAGGGAACGTGCCTGGCCGCCGCTTCCGTGGAGGCGGCGGTCTGGGTTGAGATCTGCCGAGGTAGCAACCAGTTTCTTTTCGAGGCCGATCGACCGGATCAAATTCAGGAAGAAAGTCTTGCCGCTTCCGTACTCGCCGATGATCAGCCGAAATGCCGTGCCACCGACGGCAACCCGCTCAAGGTCTTTCAGCAGGCTTTCGATCTCGTTGGAGCGGCCAACCTGAATCAGGTGCTGACCAATGTTGGGTACGACTCCGGCCCGCAACGCCTGTATCAACGCATCGCGGTCCTTCGGGCGGATATTCATGCGGTCTCCTTAACGACCAGGTCGCAGTTGACGTCGATCAGTTCATTTCCCTCGAGAATCGCGGAGTCGAAGTGGTCGAAGCCGGCATCGTTAATTCTCTCAAACGCGCCGTCAATCATGAGGCCCCGCTTCGAACATAGCTGTTCTGCTTCGGATCTGGTCCACTGTGATTTTGAAAGTAATGCTCTGAGCAGATCAGCGTGTTCAGGATCAAGCCCGAGAAGAGTATCCTGCTTCTCCGGGACGACAACGATGTCGTTATTTTCCTCGGTCGATTCAAAGACTCTATCGAGGATTTTCGATATCTTCGCGGACTCAGAGCGCAGCACGGAGATTCGATCAACATCGAACTGGATTCCGCCTGCACCGGGAACTCCTATCGTACTCGCAGGAGAGGTAATTTTGCCCAACGTTTGAACCGAGTGAATCTTGCCGTACAGACCGGCCTTTTCCAGACCAAGCAGACGAAAGAGGTCTTCCAGCGTGCGGATCTCACTTGGATCAACCGTGCCATCGGCGGCCGCCACCTGGACAAGGAAGTTCCCAATGCTTTCGCGAATGTCGCTGGCCATTCCGTTTATCTGCTTCCTTAATCGAGCAGGGGTCGGGGGATACTGCCTGTAAACGGCAAGTCTAGCTGCCAGCCTTTGCTTTTCGCATTCGGGCAGATCGATTTCAGAATCCAGATGATTGAGGATCGTTGAAGCTTCCGCGTCGGAGAAGCCCTCGCTCTAGGACGCGACGATCGATGCAAGTTGGAGAAGAAGCGCGGCTCCATTGAAGTGCTTGGAGACAGTGTTGCGCTTTTCAAGATCGCGCGCAGCGAAGACGGCGACAGGATCATCCGGTCCGGGGAGTTCCACTCCCAGCCGGGAATCCGGATCCATTCCCAGGCCCATGGTCGCAAGCTTCTCCACGAAATTGTTCAAGCGAAATCGCTTCAGAGTAGCTCCGGATGGAGGATAGCCTGGCAGTTCCTGGAACTTTATCACTTTGGGAAGATCGGAGCGGAAGGTCTCGTACATCTCACGGATGTCGGATGGCCACAAAGCCAATGGCAAAATGCCCAATCCAGGCAAGGACTGGCATTCGTCGGGATTTTCCGTCGCAAAAGTCGAGAATTTGCGAAAGACTACGCTGGCCTCACTCCCAACCTTCTGGATCTCTTCCATAGTCTGCTGATTCATCGTCACGTCAGGAAGGGGGATTTCAATCCGCGCAACCGTCGTTTGTATGAGACTTGCATTCCCGAAGTGATGATCAGCCGTGATCTTGGGGCCCGTTTTGGAAGACGTAATACCCTCGCCGAAACGCTCCTTATATATATGGTTGAACATTTTGCGACGAAGGTCCGGGAGCGGACCGTCGCCAGCACTCAACCCGGCAGAATTGTTCAAAGCGTACAGGGAGTAAGCCCACTCTGCGGGTAATGGCTTGCCTGCCTTGGCATATACGCCGACACCCAATTTGACACTCAGGCGACGGCTACGAATCCTTTTCGGATCTGGTGCCTCCGGGAGATTTTCCAGCGCTGGAAGAGTGATGTTCTTCGCCTCGATATAGTCCAACAGCGACCCTGAGTAGCTGCCAAATGTGCCGCGATCGCCATAGATGCCAGCGAGGCGTTCAATTTCATTGAGGATGGTATCGACTTCCGGATTCACTTTGGGGTCGCAGGAGGGGAGGGTGAACAGTCTCTTCTCGAGTCCGTAGAAATAAAGAAACACATAGCCGATATCGGCCTGCGGATCGGATTTTCCGGTCGAAAGCCAGCCCAGATAGGCGGCACGGGCTTCTGGCGAGATCGAACTATATCTCGGCCAGTAGCCCATCAGGCGCTCGTGACAACTGGTAGGCACGGCAACCGGAAGGATGGGATCGATAACTGAGGGTTCCGCTGTCGACCCGCTCAGATCGAGGTGCCCCAGGTAGAGCAAGCCGCCCGGAACGGTATAGCCGCGCACTGTGACGTCCTTCCCGGCAGGCACCCACAAGTGGGACCCTTGAAATTTCTTGTTGGTGAAGGTCGTCTCAACGGTGAACTTAATGGACTGAAAGGACTGCGGACGGATCGGTATGGTGGGCGCCGGCGGCTGCGCTGCGACCGGTACAGAGACAGGTTCAGTTGCGCCGGGAGCAGATTTAGCCGCTGAGGGTGTACCAGCCTTGCCAAGGCTGTTGTTCAAAGCCTGCTCATAGAATTCTCGGTGGGTGTTGAAATCGTCCACGAGGTTCCCTGTCTCGATATGATTGTTCGCTAAGTTGGCGCACGCCTCAACGCAGGCTGTCACGGCATCGTAGGGGCCTGAAGACGATGGAGTGCTGTCTAATTCCTGGCAGATGCGCTCTGCCTCTTCGGTTCCGGCCGTGATGGCTTCAGCATTGAGACTTGCTGTCAGCCAATGGAAGAACCTTGTCTTCTCAGAAGCAGATTGGAGCCGTTCGGTATAGGCTTCGACCTGCTTCTGATGAAGCAAGAGTTTCCCACTGAGATCAAGCTCAAACCGGCGCGTCCGATAGATCGCTTCAATTATTGGGCATTCCTGAGTCGAAAACGGCACACACGGATGGGGAACCGGCTTGTTCCAAGAGTCATTGATGACGATAGTCGCTGTTGTCGCGATGTTCATGGCGGAAGACGGTCCGACTCCGCGGAGCGACCCGAACCGGTTGGCGTTCCATCGTCTCACATCGGCGAGGGTGAATAGTCCTGCTTGTTTCAGGGGTTGGAGCAGAAGACCTTTTTTGTAGTTCCGCAATTCGTCAATGGGAATCGACCGCAGTCGGGCAATGCGAACATCATCCTTGTATTTCGCAGCAGCTTGCGGGAGTGCTCCGCGGAGAGACAACGAACGGTTCTTCAGGTCCTCCACGGCGGCAGTGAAGTTGCGGACTGTTTTCCGGGCTCGACGGCGTAGACGCGCAACCGGAGAAAGCGCGTACGCGGTCCACGCTATGACGGAGGCAATCGAAAGTGAGCAAACAAGAACGACGACGAAGCTCATTGGATACTCAATTCCGCCCTAAGTTCTAAGTGAGGGATGGGTGCAAGAGGTTCCCGAAGAGGCAACCCGGAAGGTGCCAGAATCAGGTTAACCTCATTGGAAAGCAACGCAAATAGTACCAATAGGGTACATCTGATCGGCAATGCGCCGGCGTGACGACCTGGACAGCAGCAGCTCAAACCGAGAACATAGGGATTGCAATCATTGCCAGTGATAGGCGCGCTTCACTTCGGCAATCGTCAAGGGTCTCGATTAGCGTCTAATCGCCAAACTCACTCATCGACCGGGAATAGCGCTCTCACGGCGAGGGCTTCTAGCCACTAATTCAATCCCTGTCTGACTTTGCGGGGCCACTGACGCGCCTGATCAATAACAACCCCGTCACACCCCGAAAAAACCGGATCTCCCCGGCGCCCAGTGTGCAGGTGGTGTGCAGGATGCATAGAAGGAGTCCGAGAGTACAAGAGGGGACAGGTGGCTGGACCCTTGGGCGTTTCTCGGGACCCACTATTCGCAAGCAACGCAAGTAGCCTCATTTATAGAGACGTCCGGGTCGCAGGAGCCAGTTTGGTGGTTAGGCGCAAGACATCTAGGCTGACCACATTCCATCGCATGTAGTTTGCAGACACTATCCTGACCAGTCGGTTCGTTAGAGTTGCCTCTCAACAAATTCCGCCGTGCCTGCGATCGTTGGTTAGCCGGGCTCCCGCATCGCCCTCTGGCGTCAGCGCGCCCGACCTTCGTGCACCGCGGTAGGTTCGCTCGTGTCGACTTCCTTCGCCCCACTCCCACGCGGCGGCGCACCACTGAGCGCAGCCCTCCATGACGTCGCGCAGAGATTCGCTGGACATGCCGAGCGCCGCCAGGACCGTTCCTGGCTGGCTTCTCCTTTCCGCGAACGGCGAGCGAAGGAACCGGCTCGCGCCGGCCGGGTCGCGGCCAGTCAAGTTGGAGACTACGGTATTCCAGCTGTAGCTTCCATCGAACAGCTCCGGGCAGAGCCGAATCACGCAAGGTGTCACATCGACCACTCCAGGTTGCACCAGGCACTGTATACGCATGTCCCAGAGATGCGGCTTGCCGTAGATGTTGTAGGGCGTCGACTGTGCGAATTCAAAAAATCGAATTGGGAACAGCGTTCGGGTTGCCGCCTCACCATGCTTCGCTTGCGCGCTATCGATGATTTGCCTCAACGTATGGCCGCATTGCTCGTTTGACATATCCGGGGTAAAAAACTGAATGCCGGCTCCGCCGCTGCCGGCGTTCATCTTTCCGACCGCCACGATGCCGTCGGCGCGGAAGCATTCGATCACCCGGATGCATTCTTCCAAATCGTTCGCCTCCGCCCAGCGCAGAGGGGCGATCCTGGTTCCCCGCGCGAGCGTCTGTTGCAGCCCTTTATTGTGGACCACCGGCGTGCAACGCCCTTCGTGGAAGATCGAGTCATCAATATCGTAAATGCCGTTCTCGCTCCCTATCACACCCAACCTCACCAGTTCCGCGAGCAAGTTTGGGTTCGAGCCGAAAGCCACGGGCCGCCCGCGGTAGAGCAGGGTTCCGCCCGACTTTTGGACGAACGGCGCGATATCCGTGATGGCGCCCACGATCACGGTCACCTCCTCCTCCCCGAGGTCTTCGTCCACTGCGCGCAAGTCCACAATCTGATCGTCGGCGATGAACTGCGCGAAGACGCCGGCGCGTTCGTAGAATTCCGCGACGTGAATCAGCTCTTTCTGGTGACTCAGGAGGCAGGCGATATGGCCGCGTGGTTTTCTCTTGCTTTTATACGTCAAGTACATGTGACGGGCGCGGCGATCATCGCGGCCCGTGACGCTACTGGAAAGCGCCGCGTTCGAGCCATTCGCCTCGATCAGGTGGAACTGGCCACCCTCGGTTCGAGTGACGTCGAGGAGAAAGTACCCGAAACCCCCGATCCCCGGCATGTCAAACCGCGCGGATTCTTCGTGCGGATCGTTGCCGCCGCCGGTGGCGTTTACCCGTGACAGCCTCGGAAACTGGTGACCAACGAATTTCAGCCCGAGTTCGAAAGCTTTTGCGCTCAGACTACGACTCGCCATGCTCTCCTCCTTTTTTCTGCAACAACGACAAACCGCCCAGCACCCTCGTGAGTGCGGCGGCATCTTCCACGATGAAATCGGGCTTTGCATCGGCGATTGCGCAGGCGGGATCGTAGCCCCACGTAACCGCGATTATCGAGAGTCCGCACGCGCGACATCTTGTGATGTCGCGCACTGTGTCAGTGACGTACAACTTGACGCCGGTATCAGCAGCCCGCTGTAAGAGCGTCTCCTTGCTGCCGCATTCCCGGCCATGAATATCCAGGAACAGATTTGCGCGATCGCCGAGCGCCCGCCTGACTCCGGCGGCGTAAGCCGCAGTGATCAACAGCGGGCGCTCATTCATCTTTTCGACCACCGCCAAGCATTCCCCAAAGACTCCAATCTGACCGGCGCGGGCGCGCATGATCAGGCGGTGCAGAGCCCGCAGGTATGCCGGGCCGTCCTCGCCAGCCAGCCGTTTCTGCGCCGCCGTGCCAAATGCAGCGTTGTAAATGTCTACGCGAAAGACATCGGCAACTCGCACACTTGGCAGCAGCAGATCTGGGCTGGGTTCAATGTGCCACCAGATGGAGGAGTATCAGCCGAATTGCTCATGGCGCAGGCTGAGGGGATTCCTGCGTCGACCAAGGCTCCTGAAGCGTTCCTCAAGACCGGCATCGAAAAGCTAAACGAAATTGGCAAATCGCGTTTTGGATCCGAGGTAATCAAGAAACACGCCGATTTTGAGAGGCTGCTTCGGTCGATTCACAGATTCAGAGCAATCGACGAACACGGGTTTTACGCGCTTGCCAAGGACATTGCAAGGATCACTGCGGACAGTATCGATTTGAGCGCTCTGCAAAAGATCGTTCCAGTTCCGCCTGGTCAGAAGCGGGGATCCCTGAAATCACTTGAAAGCGTGCTTGCATCGGTGATCGATCCCAGTGAAGCCGCAACGATAATGGCGCCACTCTTTGGCGCCTACGACCTGCGGCTGGCTGATGCACACCTTCCCCCATCCGATATCGAGGACGCATTTGAACGGGTTAATGCCGAGCAAAACACACCCTGGATCGAGCAAGGTGCTCGTATTCTCCATGCCGTCGTGAGCTGCATAACCAGGATTGGGCTCGCCTTCGCAAATGGGAAATAGTGAGCGAGATCCGAAGGGCCAAATACCGGGAATAGCGATGCAAGATGAGATTATCTCAACAAATGCCGATGAGATTGGCGACTTTTGGACGAAGGTCGTATACCCTTATGCCGCGGCAATCTTCGAAGCCAACGAACGTCTTGAGCCAGATCCTATCGGTAGTGCGGTCCGCGTGAGATTTTCAAACAAAGAGTACTTGGTCACGGCAGCCCACGTCATAGAGCCGCATTTGCAGGGAAGCGGGAGGGAACGCCCCCAAGGGGCGCCGTACGCCTACATTCCTGAGCAGGTCGACATCGTGGGAGAAGTTGTCACAGCTGGAGATCCGATAGATCTGGCAATCATCCCGCTGCCGTTTGCATCACGGCTCGGCTTGTCGCTTCTACAACATCTTGCAGTTGATGTCAAGGTGGGAGAACGCTGTCTCTTCGTCGGATTCCAGGCCCGTGAAAAATCCTGGGAGATCAACTCTTCACGCCAGACTATACGCCCAAAGCCGCTCTCCTATATGGGGACAGTGCTCAAGCCATCTGACCTACGATTCAGTATTCGGTTCAGTGAAAAACAACTCTATAGAAGTGGCGCTAAGCAAAACGCTATAGGAAAGCTAAATGGAATCAGCGGAGCTGGGGTCTATGTCATACGAAACGATGCCCCCAAGCTGGCCGGCATCGTAGTCGAATTTCAGAAGCGAGCCTCTGAGATCATCGCTACCCGTTCGACTGCGCTCTTCGGCATGTTCGATGGGCCGTAATACCGATTCCCTCAAAGAGGAAGTAGGTGGAAGGGTCGGTCGCTCCAAACACGCACAGCTTTCGCCGAAACCAAATCCTCAGGCCGGCGTAGTTCAGGCACACATTTGGCACACGAGACTGGCGGAAAACGAATCTGTGCAGTGTTCCGGAGCAGAAGCCCTTGATCGACGCAAATCAGGAACCGCCCTCGCGAAGCTCGAAGATTTTGAATGGAGCAAAAGGACTGGATTCGCTTCCCTACAGCCCCGACTACGACGGCGAGATATACTCGCCCACAAACGTGAATCGGGAAACTCCAGCACTGGCTGAGAAGAACGGGTCAGGGCAGGTTTATTGGGAAATCTTCCGGATGGTTAATGGAACACCGGAACCAGACTTCGATTGAATGTTTCCACTCATCTGCGTTGAAGTTTCGGCACTAAAATTGCCCCTGCCGTCCCAACTGCCCCTGCCGTCCCAACTGCCCCTCTCATTATTCATTGCTGCGAACTTAAGGAATACCTGGGAACCCACGGTCGTTGCAGTTCCAGTGAGGTTTACTGTCAGGTCGTCCAGGACAAAATTGGCATTCACCAGAATTTCCCCATTGCTCTGAGCTCTGAACTGAAAAGTGCCATTTCGCAGCCGAAGATTATTGATATCGCCGTTTGCAATAATCTGCCAGGTGCCGCTCACGTAGACCGCAGCCTCTATCTTGACCGGAGCCGTTGTGCCCGGCCCCGGCAAGCGTTTTCCCTTGGTGGTTGACCTAGGATGTTGCGGTTCGGGTGACTGCAACGCAGGCAACGCTACGAGCTGGACGGAATGAGCGGTCGACCCGGAATTGTCGGTCTCGAAATCTGAACCGGAGTTCTGGTAGCCAGGAGCGGAGGCGTCCGCATGGAAGACACCACCAGCTGCGACGAGGTCGCTGAATTGCGCTGCCCCTTGAGCATTTGTGAAGCCCTGCGCTTGATTTTCGGAATTCTGAAGCTTGACCGTTGCGCCGGCAATCGGTAGGTGGGTCGCTTTGTCCGTCACCGTGATACGGAGACTCTCCCGCTTCGTAGGTTGGAATTGCTGGACGAACTTGGCATAGGGCATCGGAAATGCAAAGAAGACAGTGGTCATCGTGAGGACAAGCGATCCGATGAAGAGGAGGGTTAGAGCCCATGCCAGGATCAGGCCCGGCCAAATTATGGCCTTGACGGCGCCTGTAAGTGAAGAGAACACGTAGAGAAGAACTGCTATTACAAAGACTGCAATCGTCTCAACTAAGGCGGCCCCAGGGGACTTGAAAAAGCTGATCGCGATAGCGGCTGCGGAGGCGAGTCCGGCAACTCCGAGACCATATTTCACTACCGGGACAGACTTGATGGCAGCCTGCAGAACGAACCAGGGCGTCAGCCTTTCGGCTGTCGAGCTCTTTGGAGGCTCGGGCTCAGGCGGTTCAGATTTAGTCGGGGAGGCGGGCGCGCTGGTGCGTTCTTCGGCGTCTGTCTTGGTCGAACTTGACTGCTCGTTGACTATTTCAGGTGTCACATTGGTTTCGCTGGGTGAAGAACTTTCAGGCGGAGCGCCAGAACGCTGCTGAGAAATCTCGAAGGTGAGGTCAAACTTCGGGCCATCGGGCCACTCTTTCTGATCACTCAACGTTTCGAATGTCACTGTGGTGGTTACGCGGTTTTCCGTCTGCGTTTGCCTGGCTCTGAAATTGAGCACTCTCGCAGTGTATTGCCGCAGGTCGATGCTTGCAGACCCGTCCAGAAGGAGTGGTTCGGGGGGATGCATCTGGATCTCCAGGGCTCGGCTCCGTTGATCGGTGGGACGCCCGGCAGGGCTATAGCTAAATGCTTCAAATGAACAGACACCGCCCGGAAGCATTCTGTAGCGCGAAGAGATCTGTCGGACTCCCTGGTCGTTTCCAAGTCCCTCTGCGTCGGCGATCAGGGTTGGTTTCGCGGTGGAGCTGTTTGGCCGAAGGCGCCAAAAGGAATCATCGTGGAATTGCATTTCCTTTGCGCTGAGCTGATCAATGATCGCCTCCCAGTTCGCCTCTTCAGTGCCCCGATCTAGGTCGCTGTAAGCCGATAAATCATCGGAGATAGCAACCCACTTCGTGAATGGAGTCTCTGATTTCGCGATCAAGGGCGAGAGAATCTTTCGTAGCGCTTCTGGATCTACTTTAGGATAACCACCCGCTGAGAAGTCGAAAAAGAAGTTCGCACCATTCGTTGAGGGAATAGCCCGCATCGTCCCGAACCGGGTAGAGATCCATTGCAACTCTTTGGCAGCCGCAGTGGTCTCCGTGCCGCCGGCGCCCCTGGTGTAACCCGGTCTCT
Organism: uncultured Acidobacteriaceae bacterium; assembly: GCA_963770365.1. Taxonomy (GTDB): domain Bacteria; phylum Acidobacteriota; class Terriglobia; order Terriglobales; family Acidobacteriaceae; genus Telmatobacter. The sequence goes on from CAVYPN010000008.1 coordinate 282,484, forward strand.
GGCCGTACACGAACAGGACTTTGACCGGAGCCGCATCTTGATCCAAAGCTAAGCGCAAGGCCCGCTCCGACAGATACTTGTCACGGTATTCGTAGCGCATCACTGCGCCTTCGGGCAACGCCAACAAGTTGTGCACGTCGCGGTAGTATTCCGGACGCGTGCAAGTATCAAAGATTACCCAAAATTCCCGAGAGTCAGCTGAAGGCATAGTCTGGCTTAGAGAAGCATCCTTTCAAAACGAACGAGCCTCCGGTTGCCTCGGCTCGAAGTAGATGACTGTGACCGGATCGGACGGCGCTGCCCCCGGATAATACTTGTTGAGGTCGCTCAGCAACTCGCCCCGGTTCGCAAACCCCTCTGCATGCGCATCTTCGTCGGTCAATTCAGCGAGTGAACGGCTGGTATCAATTCGAACGATCCGGATCGGCACGGATTCCCGTCCATCGCTCATGAGGATCTCGGGGCTGTCAACGGACGCGGTTCCAAGCCGGACAGTACACGTCTTGCGATTTTCTTTCAGCAAGCGCATATCGTCGCGGCTGATCTTGATCGTTCCGCGATAGGTGTATTTTCGTGATGTCATTTGTGATTTCCTTTACCGCCCGAGACCAAAAGGAACCAAGCACTGCCGAGACGGGAAATACCACGCATGAAGCAAACACGGCTATATCGATCAACAACTTCACAAACCGTCTGGCCTCGCCGATGGAAACACGTTGCCGGCCTGGTTTGTTTCTGAGAAATCTTAAGGGCTTCGCTGCCATGTTACATCTCCGGCACGATCCGAACAATGGGATCCGAAACCATCTCGGGAAGGGCGGGCGGCGGCAGATCGCATGATTGGACCCTTTCTTTTCAATTGTTTTATTGCCGTGCAGAGTATGATTGCCGTGGGGAGTCTGGGAGACGTCTACCCTTCAAATCTCAAAGTCGTGGGCGTCGATCAAAATCATACGAGGCAACTCGGAATGCCTTTCTTCGTTGTCTTCGATACGTGCACACACGCTAGCTATTACGGAGATGTCCATCAGGTTCTGGCTTTGCCAGAAGGTGGTGTGATCCGGTACGAGTATAAGCGCACGCTTTTTAACCCTGATGCTGCGCGGGCGATCGATGATCTGATTCGCAATCCGTCGCAGCTGCCGCTAGAAGTCTTGCTCTTGTACGGAGAAAAGACGGGGTTCGTAAAAGGCGATCCAGACCCCGAGACAATGCTGACGACTGAAGACAGCGTTTTCGTTGCGACCCGATCTGCGTATCTCGTCGCCGTTGCTGTCGATCCAGGTCCGACTTCTAGCGAAGATGTACTTTACCTCCATCTTCAAATGCGAGGGTTCCTCGATCCAAATTCGCCGGCAATGGGAGCACTCGTCGAGGCGCTTCAAGCCTGCGATTCGTTGCCCTTCGGGAATCGCGACACGCAGTTTGTGTGGATTTCGCTATTGCCGGAGTCGATGGTTGATAAGGAGCGGTTGTTGGTGAGCGATGATCAGGCTGGATGGTCGACCGTGATCGATAAGCTGGTAGACCTCAACACTCAGTTCGGCCATGACGTGTTCTGGCGAGTTCGCTCTATCTCGGAAGAGAGGAACGGCGCCCCGAATCGTGAGGCATCGCTGGTCGATCGCTCAACGAACATGGGCGTCCACAGTGACCGCTGGCGTCGCGATTACCCCCTCCAGGAATCCAAGCGGTATTCCGTGATGATCCAAACCTATTCTCCTCACGAGCATGGACATGACGTGCCAGCTGGGTCAACGGTAGCGATGACTTCCAGCGATGATGACCAGGGATTGCTCAGACTCGCTGCCGATCCGCTGCCGATTGTTCCCAACCAGGTTGATTCGAAACGTTTCTCGATTTCGACTGACGATGCACTTGATACCCGATTCACGGGAATCCATCTCGAGACGCAGGTGCCTGGGCATACAAGCAGCTATCCGCCGGGATCTGAGTGCTTCCTGACTTTTTCGATTCGCAAGCAACGTTGGCGGGTGTGGACGGGTATCGTCCTGACGCTCGCAGCTACTGCTGTCGGTGGCTATACCGCAGGTGCCAAGCCGGGCGGCTGGGTATCCGCAGGGCTCGCTGCGGCCGCAGCGTTTCTTTTTGGTATCGGAGGCTGGCTACTGTCACAGCAGTTCAAGCTGGGAAAATAGCCAGTTGCATAGAACGAGGTCTACAGAGATCAGAAGTCTGCTGCAAACATGTGCGAGAGGCGGATTCGATCAGCGGGATATGTACGAGCCCGATCATTGCGGCTCTGGCGCGCCTGACGGTGAGCGTTCTTTGTCGACGGGTCCGCGATCTCTCCGACTAATTCGGGAGCGGGGAGAAACCTTCGGCTCCACACAGCGACGGCCGTCTCCCAATCGACCAGGGGACGTGCTTGCTGGGGACGGGGATGACCTGTTCGCAGACTTTCGAGAGTCTTCTCGCCGAGCATTCCAACATGTACACCAATCTCATTGCCGAGAAATATCTTTCGACGTAGGCCAAGGCGCCGCAATGCAAAGGCAAGAGCGTACTGATCAGGTGACTTCAGCTTGGAACAGCGGTCGGGAAGCTGCTCCCGAAACAGTAAGCGGGCTCTGGCCCATGCCTCCTCACTCAATAGAGACTCGAAGGAAGTGCGTATTTCCGCAATCTTGTCCTCACGCGGGATCTGGCTGTAGAGATCGCCCCCTGCGTCGGGAGCCGCGAGAGTCCCAGATTTCGCGAGTTGACAAACACGATGGCCGCGAAAAGGAGATCCCGAGAGCGCCCTGCCGGTGGTAGTTACGATCGCCGCCAGGTCAGCAGCCGGATCCGGCGTTTTAAGGGAAGCCCTGAACGCCTCTAGACCTGCGGGAGTAAATGGAGCTATGGCTGCCAGCCAGGCGCCGGACAACACGTTGTACGGTGGCATTGCGCAAACCATCGACAACTGCATAATTCGGGCTAGACCGTTGACGCGGAGCAAATGAGATTTGGGATCATGCATCGGGCTGGAACGGGCATAATCGGGCGGCCACTGGAAGCGGTGATCCCGCGATGGCTGTGTATAACGGGCACTGGCGAGAATAGCTCCCCCGAAGAGTCGTGCTCCCCCTGTCTGGCCAACGTCCCAGATCAGAAGCCCCATTCTTCTTCCGACCAGCCTGCGTGACGTGACGCTCTGCATCAGCCTTAAGTACTCGACGATTCTCTTGTGATTCGGGTCTTTGAAATCGACGACCTCGAGGACCGGTCGCACGGCACTCGGTTGAAATGTTGCCATGTCTACGAAAAATCGATCGAAGTCGTTTTCGAAAGAGAGAATATCCTTTCGATGACGAGCGAGAACTATCTGGTGGCACACCCGACGGGCACGATCCCAATGATTGTCGTCCTTGGTCTCCTCGGATTCGAGTATCTCGGCCGTGAAGCTACCATCCGGCTCCTCCTCGAGGGAATGACCGAGCGGTTCAAGATCGCGAAAGAGTATCTTGACGAATTCAGACCAGGACGGGCTGAGTGACTTCCAATGGAGACGCTGCATAGCGTACGGCCTCCAAGTCTAAATCAGGAAGTCGCACCCACGTCACCGCGCCGTTTGCATGTCGGTAGGGAATGGGGTCTTCAAACCATTTCGGATTAGTGAAAACGTACGCATATGTCTTCTGATATGGCAATCCGTGACGCGCGATCTCTTCGCGTTCAGTATTCGGCAGTTCAGGGGCGCTTTCCAGATCTTCGATTTCAAGCGGACCAAGCACGCGCACCAAATTTGCCGTGCCGAAGGCGCGTCCCGTTCCCGATTTAACGATTACTACAGGCCCGCGGATCTGGGTCGCCCTGCCTCGTATCTCCCAAATTTTCCTGCCATTGAGAATCTGAGAAGCATAGGGGTCGCGCACCATCAGCCCACGAGGACCCGAGTCTTCGCTCGCTTCGACGCGAACCCTTTCAGCCTTAGGACGCCACTCCTGCACATCGATCCATCCGAAAAGATTAGGTGTCTTCAAGAGATTCTGCTCCAATCACATATTGGAGATCGGGATCAGCGAGGTGGTTGCTAAACTCGATCGCCACAACCGTAAGCCGATAGGGCATGATACGAACAAAGCCATACCGCTGCAAGCTATTGTAGCGAATAAATAGCGAATATGACTAAGGATTTGGACTCATTCAATTAACTGGGAATGAGCGGTAGAGACAGAATACACTAGTATCGGTTTTTATGATAAATAGTTGAAAATACATGTCTTACTTGTGCTGATTTTGACATCTTGATGCCAAATCACACCAAAAACAATTCAAACCTGGAATTCACAGGATGAAGTCGAAAGACATCCGTCAAGTTTCGTCTAATAGGCCAGGCGTCGGTCTGCACTTGTTGATCATCGCGAGTTGGAACTCCGGCAAAATGGCTACCCTGAATCGAGAGTTGGATTAAGTCTCGCGCTGCCTAAGGCGAAGGCTTCGAGACCAAGATGACCGTCGATCTCGAGTTGGCAAAGTAGCCGGGGGTTGTGATTGGTACCTCACTCCCCGGATCGGCTATCCGGACCAAGCAATGTGGTGTCCACCGACCGGAACCATTTCCGCCCGGGTAGCTGGGGAAGTTCGAAGGAGAGCGAAGTTGACTCCATATTGAAGATGGCGTGGATGTGCTCGGCTCGGGCGGGATCAGCGATCGTGATTGCAAGTACCCGCGAGTTCGGATCGTTGAAGCCGGGCTGGTACAGGATGCAGCCGTGAAAGTCGATATCTTTCAGGCCATCGGCTACGACTTGGCCAGTGAAAAGTCGGGTCGGCGAAGCGCAGCGTGCCGCATGCGGAAGGCGATCATTCCGCGCGTAAAGGCCACGAGGTCGTTATGAGCTGTCGGCAAAGTCCAGTCAAACCAACTGATAGGGTTGTCCTGAATGTAGGGATTGTTGTTACCCTGTTGGCTTCGTCTGCACTCGTCGCCAGCCAGAAGCATGGGTACTCCCTGCGAGAGAAACAGCAGAGTCAAAAAATTCCGAATCTGCCGCTCACGAGTGCTTTCAATCGCGGGGTCGGCTGTCGATCCCTCGACGCCATAGTTGCTGCTGATGTTGTCGGAATCTCCAGATTCTTCAAAGTTCGCTTCATTGTGCTTGGTGTTGTAGCTTACGACATCGTTTAGCGTGAAGCCGTCGTGGCAGGTGACCTAGGAAACTCCATTGAGGGGTCCGTAATCCGCCCACTCAAATATGTCGGAACTACCGCAAATGCGGCTTGCCACCTGGCCAATCAACCCAGGGTCGCCGCGTACGAAATGGCGGACCACGTTCTTGAATTGTTGGTTCCAGGTGGAAGATCGGATATCCGGGAATTTGCCGAGAACGTCGCCCTGATTTCCACCGAAAGGCTCGATGATGACCTTGGTCTTGGCGAAGCGCTCATCGAGATTAATGGCCCAAACAATCGATGGATACTCTAGCGGAGTGGCGTCCTCGCCCAGGGCCAGAACCGCGCCGAGATCGAAGCGAAAACCGTCGACGTGCATTTCGGAAACCCAGTATGCCAGGCTCTGGGCCAGCATTTTTGTTACAGCCGGGTGATTGCAGCGCACTGCATTCGGGCATCCAGTCAAATCGCCCCGATAATAGGTGCGGTCCGGTTTTTGAAGGAAATAGAAGACGCTGTTGTCGATGCCTTTGAAAGCGATGGTTGGGCCGTTCTGATCGTCCTCGCCGGTGTGGTTAAACACGACGTCAAGAATGATTTCCAGTCCCAGCTTATGCGCAGCTTTGACAAGGTCGCGAAACTCCTCGACGTGCGTTGCGTTGAGCGGTGAGACACAAAACTCCGATTGAGGAGCGAAGAACCCGATTGGGTCATAACCCCAAAAGTTATTCAGCCCGGCACCGGTGATTGGGTTGATTCGTTTCGGTGTCTTGGAATCGAAGTCGAAGACTGGCATCAACTCGATCGCGGTAACTCCCAGTGACTTGATATACGGCAGCTTCGGAACAGGTTCGAGCGCTTGTTCGGTCTTGGCCAAACTGGAGTCCGCGCTGGACTGGGCTCGTCGCCTGTACGTTACCGCAATCGCTTTCTCATTGACGCGTCGCAAATCGACAAACAGATAGCCGCCCGTTAGCGCGGTGTGCGCAAACAGATGAATATCCGCGAGTGCGCCCACAGCGAAAAACTGCGGATTCGATCGCTGAAAATCCAACCGCGCGACGACGGGGAGCGTGAGACTGCACTTCTATGAGCGCGAGGGGCTGCTTCGTCCGCCCATGCGCACAGCTGCTGGATACCGCAGTTACGCTGATAGCGACCTTGAACGCGTGCGCTTCATTCGTCTTTGCCAGGGGCTCGGCTTCACGCTGCGAGAAATTCATGATTTACAACCGTGCTGTTGTGTTGCGACATCGCTCGTTCCTGTCAGCTGCGGCGATTGATCGTCATCTCTCCGCGATCCGCCGTCTAGCCGATGAAGCTGCAGAGAGCAACATGTTGAGCCCTGAATTGGCAATCGGAATCCGTCGAGTGAAGGGAGTCAAGCGCCTCGGCACAAGGACGGGCAATTGGCTGTCTACCGATCAAGCCCAAGACCTCCTGAACTCCATTCTGCGGAGCACCTACTTGGTAGAAGGACGCGGCGTTGGTTGGGCTGTTGCTCGATGCGGTGGTGCGCCAAAACTGGAAGACACTCAGACTGGAGATTGAAGGCGGAGTTTCCGTGCCCTTCCTACCATTGTCCAGAAAACGTCCTGGAGAAACCGCCCGACTCAGGCACACATCTCGCACACAAATCACCATCCGAAGACGCATTTGCGCGGCGTACTCAAGGAATTGTCATTGATCGACGCAAATCAGTGAACCGCCTTCGCGAAGTTCGAGGATCTGGGATGGACTAGATTCAGCCTGGCCATTCTGAATCTTGCACGGCAACACATATATAAGGATGGACGTCGTATTCCAGCTAGCGAAAGGGAAACGTTAAAAGATGCCGCATAAGTAAGTGAAATAGAACTTCTTATCAAATAGTTAAACGAGGCGTTGAAGGAATCAGGGTAGTTAGCCGCAGGGAAGTTTGTTGCCGCTCTTTCATTGCTCAAAAGGGGGCACGAATGGAGAACACTGCGGAGTATATTGGTCAGCAGTCGAGAGGTTATACAAAGACTCCGACGTTCATCGTCCTTTGGTTGTCCGGATCGTCGGCCAGGTCACGAATCCATGAATAAAGTATTCTGCGCCCCCGCCCGCTACACGCAAGGCCCCCGTGCCACAGAACAACTCGGCAGCGAAATCTGCGCCCTCGGGCTTGAAGGGCCAGCCATCCTTGTTGCTGGGGGCAGTGCTATCCGCCAGCTCTCGGACACTTGGATCAAGACCTTCGCAGCGGTGAAAATGAGCCACATTATCTTCCCGTTCGGTGGTGAATGCACGGCGGTGGAAATCCGGCGCGGCTGCCAGGCGGCGCGAGAAGCGAAGGCGCGAGTAGTGATCGGAGCAGGGGGAGGGAAGGTTCTGGACACCGCCCGTGCCATCGCCTCGGATCTTTCACTTCCTGTGGTCAACTGTCCAACCATTGCTTCGAGCGATGCCCCGTGCAGTGCTCTTTCGGTTATCTACACCGATGCAGGGGCGTGGGAAGAATATCGCATCTATCGTCGCAATCCGGACCTAGTACTAGTGGACACAGCGGTGATCGCCAAGAGCCCTGTGCGTCATCTGGTCGCCGGTATGGGTGATGCTCTGGCCACTTGGTTTGAGGCGAAGGTCTGCGCCGACACCGGAGCGAAGAATATGCGCGGAGGGGCTTCCACGCGCAGCGCGCTCGCCCTCGCTGAACTTTGCTACAAGACTTTGCTGGCCGACGGTATGGTAGCCATCGAAGCACTGCATCATCAGAAACCCAACGATGCGCTCGAACGCTTGGTAGAGGCAAACACGCTGCTTTCCGGTCTTGGCTTTGAGTCTTCCGGGCTTGCCGCTGCCCACGCCATCCATAACGGTCTCACTACCGCGCCGGGTACTCATGCGTACATGCACGGAGAAAAAGTTGCGTTTGGACTCGTTGCACAACTCATGCTTGAGTCGCAGCCAAAATCCATAGTCGAGGAAGTTCTGACATTTTCAAATAGCGTCGGCCTCCCCACCACATTCGCCGACATTGGCATTGGAGACCCCAGCCAGGAACTTCTCGAAACGGTCGCCATGCGGGCCGCGGCAACGGGCGAGACCATCCACAACGAGCCGATCATGGTAACGCCGACGCTCGTGCTGGAAGCAATGCGAGCGGCTGACTCAGCCGGAACTTCATTTCGGAAATCAATGCGCCCCTGATTTCCTTCGATGCGGCCGCAGGTTGGAAGAGGGCATTGCGGCTGCCGACGGCACTCGCGCCTTATCCGCGCGTCCATCCGCTTATGAGCTGAAGCCGCATTCCTACTGTCAATGATTGCGGCGGCAATCACCAGAGTCGACTTCATTCGGGCCTGCTCTTGCATATTCTCCGCCCAGGCTTCCCGCTCACGCGCGACGGCTCGCTTCATTTCGCCCATCAGTGCACCACGGAGCGCACCGGTTCGGGGCCAAGTTTGTGCGAAAGCTTGCCGCGAAAGATCTCGGATGGAAGATAGCTTCTCTTCGCGCCGCAGAGTGGACAATGCGCGGCAATCCAGGTATCCGGCATCGTGCCCACCGGTGCCGGGATGTTTTCACTGCACTTCTTGCAGCGGATCGTGAAATCGCACTGCCGAGTTTGCGGAAGGTTGAACACGAGTGCCAGTATAGGAGAACAAAAGGCGAAAGTTCAATGTGGATTTCCCCTGATCAGATCCCCACAAGTGACTAGAAGGAATCAATCTGCTTCATTCCATTTGGTTTACGGCGGAAAGTCGCAACAGGCGGACGAATCTTTGACCCTCCCGCCTAAGGGGCGTATTCCATTAGCCGCTTCTTCAGACGAGGATAGTCGGAAAGCATAGCGCCACCTGAGACTGGGCATGAAGACTCGATCATTTGCCTTCGTCAGGCTTTGGGCTCAGCGGCACGAACCATTTCCACGAGCACCTTGCGTGCTTCGTCCGAGTTCTGGACTTCGCGTAGGAAGTTGATGCGCGTTCCTTTCATGCCATCGGCGGTCTTCAGCCGAAGGTGGAATCCAAGCCGGTCGACCGCTGTCATTGTGGCCTCAGTCGCGTCGAGGCCGGCATGAACTTTAGCCAGCAGGATCATTGCGGAGACGTGATCCGAGTTCATGTGTCCGAGAATCCTTGGAGCCGCGTCGGCAAGAGGATCAACCTTGGCGGACTGGTAGTCCTCCGCGGTCACCCATCCCATGACCCCAAAGCCGCCGACATAGTAGATGTCCAGGGGCTCGCAGGCGGTAAAAGCCAAAATCTTTGAAGTCTACCCATGAGCGGCTGTTCTCGTAGCGCGACAGATAGCGTTGGCGAGCTTCGCTGACTTCATCCTCCGGTACGGGAAGGACATCACCAACAAGCGTTGCCCGCGCGGTGCCGAGCGGATCGCCATCGCCCACTTGCCCCACAAAGAGACTTGCCCGAGGGTCAGCTTGAATGTTCTGGGTATGCATGGCCATATTGCTGATCAGAAAGATAGGCCGCCCGGTCCCGTCGATCGCATAAGGCATGAGAGAACCAAACGGATATCCCGGGCGCTTTCGAGAGACGGTTGAGAGAGTCGCAATTGTGCAGAGGGAAACGAGAGTGCGGACGCGCTCGGCATAGGTCGGCTCTGGAAGTTGGGGTATGCCGGGATCCGTGTATGCGTGCTTCCGGGACGGATTCATCTCTGCGGTAGACATCGGTCTTCGACTCCGTAAGACTATGGTACGTCGATCTCGACCCGGGGATTCAATACAGGCTCGAGGCAGCCCGGATATTCCCATCCCTTGGTCCTTCGAGGACGTCGCGCCGACATAGATCGACAACTGATTGGTGCCGTCGACGTGTTGCGTGCTCAATTGGAAAAACTGCCGGGCCAGCGAGGAGACAAGAGCGTGTATTTCGCTGACTCAACATGCAACCTTCATGACGAAACCACGACTAATATTGAGTCCAGTCTTCAAGCGGATGATAGAAAATCGAGTGCGATACTTCGTCCGAAAGGAAATCGGAGCACGACTTCCAGGCAATGACCGCCAGGGGCACCAGAATCAATGCCAGGACCAATCCTGCTAGAACACTCAATCCGTTCTGAACAATGGACGAGCGTCGTGCTATATCGACGGAATGCCCGCAGTGAAGGCACACCGGATACTGTGCTTGCGTCTTTGAAGGTTCAAGAGTCGAAAGTGCCATTGTCATCCTCCTGGTTCTCCTGAGACTCTCGGTTGTGAAGTTCCGCATATGCCTCTCGCTCGCGTTTGTCGCGACGGACTTCAAGCAACTGCTCGCCTGTGGTGTGTTTTGGCGAAAAGCAGTACTGAACATATGCCTCAAACAGAGAATGATTGGGAATGCGTCTCAGCAGGTCTCGCAAATGATGTTTGTAGAAGTCACCCAACGCCTCAGGCGTGATCTGGTACGAACTTCGGCCGCCCTGCTTCGTGATGGACGAATGAAGCCAGCCGAGCTCGATCCAATGTCGTACTTCAGTTGGGCGAACGTGTAACGCATGCGCGAGGGACCCCAACGAGAAGCAATCGCAACGAATCTCGCGAACACTTAGTTGCCGTCTCTGCAGGGCATTTCGAAGCGCCTTTGGACTTCTCTTCAGTCTCTTGGCAACTTCGTCGACCGAGTATTTCGTGAGCAGCTCTCGCGCCTCATCGAGTTCTTCTTCTTGCCAGCGACGGTGATCGACCTCTCCCTTGATTCCATGCTTGATAACGAAACGCCAGCATTCTTCCTGCGAGCTGCCGGTCTGACGCTGGAGCCTGCGCACGAGCTGGGCGAGTTTGGTTCCAGACAGCACCCTGGCTTGTTCCGCCAGGGCCCGTGCTTCCGATCCCCACTTGGTGGAGAATTCTGAGAGCGAATGAACAGCTGCCATATGCACCTCGAGCAGGGAGCGTGCAAAGGCCTCAAAAGGCCCGCGACCGATGAATGCTTGTGGAGAACGCAAAGAACGTACACGAATCGTGGAAAGCTAGCTCAATCGGTGAATCGGGTACATCTTCGAGTTAACTGACATTGCTGACGTAACGCCTGTGGTGGGGGATCCGGATAGTCAGTCTTGATCTGCTGCTTGCCCCGTTATCGCCGCGCTACGGCGCGGACGCGCTTGTGGACTCTTACGGAATCGAGCCAAATTCTCTTCGACCGCAACCCTCGCAGTTCCCCCTTCGGACAGGTCATAACGCCAAACAGCCTATGGACTCTGAGTGGCATGAACCTTGGCCGCAATTCTCCCCATGAGCGGATTGACTTGCGTTGCCGGAGATCGGGAGAGGGAAGCTTTTCGCCGATTTTCTTGCGGCTACAAAATGCCGACGTTGTCTGCTCGGAAGGCGCACCCTGACTCACCGCCAGAGATCGCATGCGGTCCTTCTTCCGAGAAGATACATCCGCGATTTCCACTGCGGATCATTTGAATACTGAGTGGAAGGCATTCCGACCATTTCAAGCGCAAATGTTGAAAACGCAGCCTGAAAAGATCGGAGGATTCGTCCTCGGACTTGCCTTGTGGTCGCGAACGTGACCAATGGCTCGTTTGAATCTTATTGCTCACCAATCGCGAAGGCGGCCGCGCAAATCAGTTTGCAGAGGCAGGGAGGGAGCGGGGTAGATCTTCGATTACGACCAGGAGACAGGGTTGGCCATCGAGGTCGATCACTTCGGCGGAATAATGCGTGGGCTCATACAGTCCAGACTTCGATTTAAGCCGGGCGACTGCTTCGCGGACGCTCGCGCCGCAGCGCAGCTGTTCGATCAACGCTGTACGCTCGTCAGGATTCTCCCAGAAGGCAAGCTCGGTGGACGAACGGCCCAGCAACTCCTTGCGCGCAACGCCGAATCGCCGTTCGAATGTCTCGTTGACTTCAATGAATCTTCCCTCGGCAAGCGAGGTCACTGAGATCGCAACCGGAACCGACCGGAACACTTTTTGAAAGCGATCCTCCGATGCGCGCCGTCCTTGTTCTGACTCTTCCAATGTTTGTTGGACCCGGTGCAACTCGGCGATCCGGTGCTCAAGTTCGGCTCCGTAGATCTCCGCGCGTTCGTATAGTCGGGCATTTTGGATCGCCACAGCCGCTGAGGCGGCAAGGGCTCGGCTGAGTTGCAGGTGGTTGGAAGAAAACGAGGCCGGGCTGGAGTGCGCGAGCGAAAGGACGCCCAGGATCTGGCTTGAAGAGTTTATCGGGACGCCTATCCAGGAGCGCACCGGCGATTTTTGGGCTAGGGGTCTCCAGTCCTTCGCTTGAAGGGTGTCTTCGATCAGAAGCCCTTCCTGGCGCTGGAACAGCCTTGCCAGGATAGGGAATTCGGACATTTCCAGGGTTTCGGGAAAGCCACGGCCCCGCGTGGATTCGCCATTCGGCGTGGCCTCCCGCGCCGCGAATAGCCTCGAACCGTTTTCAAGCAGTAGCAGTTGCGCTTGTTCGTACGGCACAAACCGGGCAAGTGTTTCGAGCAGAGTATCAAGGACCCGGTCCATACGCAGGTCTTCGGTTAGCGCCAGAGTGGCTCTGCGCAGGGCGTCCGCTTCCTGCCAGGACGACCTCGCGACAACGAGGCTCTGATTGACTGCCTGTTGCGCCCGGCGGCGAAGCGTTATGTCGCGGAGGATCACGAGATGCCGGTTGGGGAGAAAGTGTGCTGCAGCGGTGAATTCCGCGAAGACGGTTGCACCCTTAGTGCGCACGAGTTCCGCTTCACCTTGATACCTGTGGCTTGTCAGCAGCCGCGTCCACATTGAATCAAAATCGTGCGGATCGGAATAGAACACCCTGACTTGTTGCCCGACAATGCGGTCACGGCTCGAACCAAATAATTCCCATGCGGAAGGGTTGGCTTCCAGACAAACGCCGTTGCCGTCGACAACGAGAATCGCGTCCAAGGCGTTCACAAAGATGGACAGAAATTCGCGCTCCTTGCTTAACAGGAACTCCTTCGTTTGGCGGCTCCGCTCTCGCGCGAAGGCTAGGAAGCGGGCATGCACAATAGCCGCGACGCATAGGATCGCAATGGCAAGAATCATCACCCCGAGACCAGCGTCCGTACGGTATGCAACGAACGTTACCGCTGACACCGTGACCGCTGCGAGGCTTACGGCGACCGAAATAACTCTCCAGCTTGGGGCGGAACCAAAGAGGGGAGGCGGGTAGTCATGAACGCTCGACGTCAGCATAGGATCCTCTCGGCGGTCCGAATAGCTCGTCCCCATGACCGGAAATCTGACTCGTGCCTCTTGTCAACGAGCAATTTCTATGACAAAGGTTCGGTGACCACGGCTGCTTAGTTTACGCCTTTCGAGATCATGCTACTACGATTCAATAGCGTTTCGCGGGGCCACTAACCCCCTCCTTTGGCCTGACTGTTTTTTACCCCTACCGCTTTCCCTTCGATATTCGGACGACGACTTTTCTCTTGCGGGAAACGATCAGTTTTGCGGGTTTGCGCGCAGCGCGCCGATTGAGGCCACCGCTCTGGGTGAATGCGTCATTCTGGCTATAGTCGAATAGCGATTGCTGCGCAACTCCCAACGTGTTAGCAAGAAGCGCAAAGCTGAGTTCGCCGGTCCAGCTCTTACCTCGCTCGATATTGCTGATCTGTCCTTCAGAGAGCCCAACGAGTTCCGCAAGCTCAAATTGACTCAAACCTCGCTCGAGACGAAGCATCTTAATACGAATTCCGAAGTTAGGCTGAACGTTCTCCACGTAGAGAAAGTCTGGCTAAATTCGTGGTTTGCTAGAACCGAGCCATATTACGGGTTATGATTTAAGTAAATTAGGCGTCTTGTGTGCCTGGGAGGCGGTTTCAGGGGAAAAATCAAAGAAATCGCGCACGGGAATGCCAAGGGTTATCGAAAAGGCTTCTATCGATTCGAAGGAGGGAGCATTCAGACCGCGCTCTACAAGGCTAAGGAAATCAACAGAGATATCGAGAGTCTCGGCAAACTCTTCTTGAGTCCTGCCCAGCCCCTTGCGGATCGATCGCAACTTCTTTCCGAATTGCTTCCGCAGCGTCGACACTCTTGAAGTGTCGCTATGGCAGCAACAAAGTAACACCGAGTATTACTACGGATTTGCAAGACTCAACGGTATGCGCCGCTAACGCAATTCATTATCCGCCCAAGTGAGATAGCAATGGATTCAGATGCCATTTCGGTCCGCTCAACCGGTTGCTCAGGAAGAGACCCTTTGCCGGAACGCCGGGTTGAACGGCTCGATGATGAGTCCACTTTCCATTCGATCTACACTCCGAAGTCTATAGAAGAATCAGGTTTGCCAGAACAGAGGACCTATCCCGAGCCGGAATTCTCCGATGAATTTCTTCTCGAACAGCTCCGGGAAGGC
>CAVYPN010000009.1:0-356790 GCA_963770365.1 uncultured Acidobacteriaceae bacterium
AAAAATGGTGCAACTTCCGGTTGGGCGGTCACTCGACCGCAATCGCTAACCGGGGGCTATGCGGAGCTGAAAGAACTCGCGACTTCACCGACAACCAGACGGTTCTGGCACAATGTGTGGATGCCGATTTCCACTCGCGATCTCTCGCAGTTGCCGAGCATTGACAGGCTCGAAAAGATCACTCAATCAATTGCAATGCTCGATGCCATCGTGTCTCCAAATTGGGAATATCGGTACTTTTCGTTCAATGCGGGGTGGGATGCATCACGCAAGGAGAGAATGGCTTCAATGCGTGATGGATCGGGAGATGACTACTTCATGGTACTCAGCCCGAAAGGTGCGATTCTCAAGGGGTTCGACCATGAGTCCCCGATGAGTCCTTGGCAACGCGATCCGATCGCAGTCTGGCCAGGCGTCTTAGATGGTGTTCCCGAAGCTTTTGCTTCATTCTTGACTGAGCCAGCATTCAGCATGGGTGACTGTACCTTTTGCATCTGGAGAGAGCCGAGTGACGAACACTGGCAGCATGGCCCGATTGCCTTTCCTGACACCGACGTCGACGATCCAGACGGATCGGAAGAGTTGCTGTGCATGTTTGACGGCAAGCCTGAGACCTACGTCGATTTCGCGTCGGAATATTACGAGAAGACATTGGACATCAATGTTGTTCGGAAGTTATACGCTCACGATCCCCTTACGCCGCTTATGGTCGCCGAATTGAATCCACAAGCAGACTGGGAGAGCACAGCGAAAGATGCCGAAGAGATTCACTTCCCCGTTGCTTAAAGAGTCTTCCGGTAGGATCGTGGACCACTCGGCAGTAACGAAAAGAAAACTCCGGTTCGGCGGCAATCATGAATTGCATTCAAGAGGTATGGGCTCATCCCACCCTTCGCCCAAGAGAGGCGAAGGATGGGGCACCATGTTTTTGCGGGATTCATAAGGCGGGCCCGGCTTGTGGGCCCTTCGTTTCATTTATTTTGGTGCTGGCGGTGGTGGAGTCTGGTTTTCACTTGTCGGCGGGACGATCCCTTTTAGCCGCAGATAGGTCACCATATTCCCATAGTGCTCATCGGTGTGTGCTGTGTTCAGCGACAGCAAGGTGAGCCTCGCCAAGTTGAAGTTGAAGAACTTGACCATCTCACTGCCCTTGGCATCCGTCATGCCGTCGAAGGCCTTGTTGCAGTAGGCGACCGCGTCTTTTACCGCAGCCACAAGATCGGCCTTGGATGTCTTCGTCTTCTCGATGTTCTTTGACGGATTCGGTTCACCGGAAGCCTGCGCGCAGAACATGTAGTTGGCATCGGCTACGTGCCCAACCAGCTGGCCGAAACTGCGAATGTCCGGTGTCGGCTTGAACGAGTAGTTTTCCTCCGGCATTTTCTCGGCGCCGCGGACTACCGCGTTGCTTAAAAACCCATAGAGCCCTTTTTCGCTCAGGGTGATTGGATTTGCAGGCGGAGTCGCGGGCGCTTGCGGCTTGTCCTGCGCGAGCAGAGTTAGTGGCGCAATTGCCACCATAGCAAAGAAACAACAACGCATTTTGTTCACTGAAGACCTCCGGTGAAAATGATGCCACATCCGAGCGGCTTACATACCGGAAAGTGTCTATGCGGACCGTAGCGAGGTCAGCCCGGCAGGGGCGGCAGAATCGTCAGTTGGTTGGATTTTTATGGTTACTTCCGAAATGGCGGTGATCCGGCTCGACACTACAAAACCGCTGCGCCGACCAGACACAGAAACGCCGCTCCTTCCATTAGCAATCTCGCCGGTACGAAAGATCAAACAGGTCGAGAGGGAGCTGATGGCCCTGGAGCTGCAATTCCGTGCTTGCGAGAATGCTCTGTCGCAGCAGGAGGACGTGGGTGTATAAGGGGTCCCGCGCGGGGCGGTCAAATGGAGATCCCGCTAAACAAACTGGAGAGGAAAATACAATGAAATATTCGCTGATCGTATCTGGAATGGCGGCATTGATCCTTGCCGCTTCGTCGCTGGGAAATGCGCAGGCCCAGAGTGGAGCGGACAAAAGCAACAAATCAGTGTTGTTTGCGTCTGCGGAACAGGCGAAGTTCGATCAATCGCCGATACCGGGCGTCTCAATGTCTGTCATCTGGGGTGACCCGAACACGGGGCCTCATGGAACATTCAGTAAGTTTGTGCCGGGGTACGACGCGGGAACGCACACACATTCGAGTGATGTATGGATTGTCGTTATCAAGGGAGCTTATCTCTATAAGGATGAATCCGGTGAAAAGCGGGTTGGGCCTGGCGACTTCATCCGGATCCCGGGCGGCCACAAGCATTGGAGCGGCGGAGATAAAACGGAGGGCGCGCTTTTCTATCAGGAGGGAGCCGGAAAATTCGATCTCATAGTGGCGAAGTGACCGGACGTAGCGATCAGAGGACGTAAGGCACCAGGGCAGCGGTCTGACGAGCATAGGTGGCATACGTCTCGCCGAACTGGGAACGCATCCACTGTTCCTCCATGCGGAGCTTGAGCCAGAGCGCGAGAAAGATGAGAACGAAAACGATGAACCCGCGCACCTGGGAAATTGCAATCGCCATGCCAAGGAAACCAGTCAGAATGCCGGTGTAGATGGGGTGACGGACCACGGCATAGGGACCGGTGGTGATCAGCTCGTGGCCCTGCTTGATGGTGACGGAGCGGCTCCAGTTGCTGCCGAGGTGCTCGCGCGCCCAGACGGCGAAGAGAAGACCGGCGATGGTGACGGCAGCGCCCAGCCAGAAGGGCCAAAGGCCAGTCGGCCAGAGCTGCAGATAAAGCCAGGGCAGCGGGATGCGCGTTGTCCAGAGGAGGGCGATCGCGATCAGGAAGATGAAGACGCGCAGGATGCGCGAGGCAGCCGGCTCGAGGCGCTGAGTTGTTTTGGTATTGACGGCCTTGATCTGCCAGTAGAGAAGAAAGGCGATCCAGAGAACGGGAAAGAAAGATTGGTAAAACCAGAGCATTCAGGACCTCAGGGCGCTGAAGGCGTTTACGCAGGTGAGCGGGGGGAGGTTCCAGTGCACACAACAGTTCGCCGTCCGATATGCCGAGCCGGTTTGGATCTGAAGCCACGAAATTCGTCTAGACTTCAGGCCGCCGTTTGCGTCCCTGGATACGCGCACCGAGGGCGCCGCCGCCAACTGCAAACAGCACAAGGAAGGCGCAGTTAACCGCGATCGAAATCGCCCATATCCCCGCGTGACCTTCCGGCGAAACGAGCCACCTCTCCACTTGCGCGAGCGATGCCTGCACCTGAGCCGCATCAGGCGCGGACATGCTCGACATCGATTCATGCGCCTTCTGCTGGAATATGGTCAGAAAGGCTGAATAGACCATGTCGATCTGTCCCGATTGGTGCAGAAATACGCGCTCAATGAAGAGCCAGATTCCGCTGGCGCCAAACGTGACCCATCCGGCGATCAGACCTGTGACGAGGCCAATGCGCGCTCCGGCTCCGATGGTGATCCACGCCGGCCGCTGGCTGCGCATGTACAGCACCACGGCCCAGGCTGCGGCTCCAGCCATCCAGAAAATGCCGAGCGCGCTGAGCGGCGATATGCCGGAAGAGAGCAGACCTGCCGGAACCGCAAGAGCCAGGGCCGCGCGCAGGCCTGGCTTCCAGTCGATGGAACTGGCATCGCGCGCAGGCTCGGGCCATCGTTCAGTTGCCGGCGGTACGGCGCTGTCGCCCTCGGCGCTGTACACAAGCTGAGGCAGTCCGCAGGCAGGGCAGTAGCAGCTCTCCGCCGGAACAGACTGATGACAGCGATTGCAGGTGATCTCCATCCTGTGACAAGCCTATCGCATCGGGCTTCAGGATTGGCGAACAGGGCTCGGCGGGAATCGGGCTAAAAGGGGGATAAGAACTGGATCCTCCGCCCACGGGAGGCCGGGTACCTTCAGGATATTTTTTCGGCGTCGTTTTGCCGGCGATGCGGAGCATGCGGCAGTTGGCGCACGTCAGACATAGGAGCGTGCCAGCGTCTTCTGCATGCGCGACAGCGAACCGGATACTGGAGCAGGAGCAGGCGAAGTGTATCGGTGAAGCGAAAGTGTGCCTGACGCAGACTGCTCGACCCGCATTCGTGGCAATAAAGAGACATCTGAGCCTCCTGACTCAACGCGTGGGTGGGAGGAGATGAGGCCAATTCAGTGTGTCACAAGACGGTCTCAGCTTGATTAAAATGGCGCGGCAAAGGTCCTGTGGCCCCGGGGATTGGAGATCAATGCAAGAACCGAACAGGTTATCGGCCTGAGGCGGTATGCCCCTGCTTTTCCAGCCACGCCTCGACGGTGGTCTCTGCTGGTTTGACGGCTTCTGCGAGAGAAAGGTTGGTTGAGTCCGGGAGAAAGGCATCGGACGCTGGCCGCAGCCATGCACAAGAGCCCATGGCATTGGGTGGCGGGTCTAGAGCAGCTGCTGTGCGGCAATCAGAAGCCGCACCAGCAGACCTCAGTCCGCAGAGTGTTGATTCGGCGCCGCTTTGTGGGATGGTTTCATCCCTCTAACCGTTGTGTTCGTCACTCTTTCGAAGAAGATTCCTCCTCAACTAGCCAAGCTGGCTCAGACTGTTCTGGTGCTCATGCGATCCCGATCGGGATTTCGAGTGAGAGCGAGCAGCCCCGGCTTTGCCTGCCGCATGCAAGGAGGAATCGTGGGTTGGATATTTGGGAACCGGCGATTGACGATATGGCAGCTGCTTACCGTGGCCCTGATTGTGGTGATTTGCGGTGCTCTTTCGAATGCGAAATCACAAACCGAAGCGGTGAACTTGCATCTGGGTTCAGCGCTTCATCCCCGTCTCTTTCTGGAAGGAACTGTCTCCACGATGGATGATGAAACCGGCGGGACCTTCAGTCCAGACGGGCGTGAGTTCTACTTCGTCAAGGTAGCTCCGTACACGACGTTCCCGAGGTTGGGGCTCATCTGCGTAACGCGATTCCGCGACGGCCGGTGGAGTGAGCCTGAGGTGGTGCCGTTCTCTGGAAGGTATCTCGATTTTCCGCCAAAGATTTCGCCAGACGGGAAGACGATGTTCTTCTCATCGTCGCGGCCGGCACCTGGGAAGTCAGGACACCTCATCCGCATCTGGTCGTCGAACCGAACGGACAAAGGCTGGGGGGAACCGGTTGTTCTCCCGACGCCAATCAACGACGAGAAGAGCTGGAACCTTTCGCCCTCGGTTACGAGTGATGGCACACTCTATTTCGCATCGACGAGAGATGGGGAGCATATGCATATCTTTCGTTCGCGTCTGGTGAATGGCGTATATCAGCAGCCGGAGAAGTTGGGGGCGGCGATCAACTCGGAATTCAATGAGAGCGATCCGTATGTTTCGCCGGATGAGAAGATACTCGTCTTCGCGGCGTCGGCCAGCGACATTGGTACAACCGATCGCAAAGAAACACTGAAGGGCGGAGGTGTGCTCTACGCGCGCGGCGATTTGTACATCAGCGCCAGAGATAACGGCGACTGGTCAATCGCACGGCACCTCGACGCGGGAATTAATTCCACGGCTGACGAGAGTACGCCATCTCTGACACCCGATGGCCGCTATCTCTTCTTCAGCAGCGAGCGCAGCCCCTTCACCGTGCCAACTGCACATCGCCTCAGGAACGACGAGATTGAAAAGATGCTTCACTCAACGCTGAATGGCCACGGAAACATCTACTACATTTCAACCGAAAGGTTGCACGTCGGAGAGAAGGGGAGCGCGCAATGACCGTCAGAAGGATCGCGTCGGGGATTGCGGTATTGATCAGCAGCTGGCTCTGCCAGGCGATAATGTTGCCGGCGGAACCTGGACCGAAGCCCGAAATGATAGGCCCAGGTGTGATCTCCACTCAAGACGACGAGCTGGGAGGCACGATCACTGGTGATGGCAAGACGCTTTACTTCGAAAAGTCGGCTCCGCCGCATTATCTGTACATCCTTTTTGAGTCGCACCTGAAAAATGGCAATTGGCAGAAGCCATCGGTGTTGCCGTTTTCGGGGCGCTATAAAGATACGGATCCGGTGCTCTCGCCGGATGAGAAGACCATGCTCTTCGCTTCGGATCGACCAGTCGAGGGAGTCGATCGCCATCACTTCTACGTATGGTCAGTGCATAGAAAGGGGCATGGGTGGAGCGAACCGGAGCTGCTTCCCGGCCCGGTGAACGACGGTTTCAATCAGGTTTTCTGTTCCATCGCGAGAAATGGGAATTTGTATTTCGCATCGAGCCGGAAGAGCGGGCACTACGATGTGTTTCGCTCCCGGCTCGTTGACGGGAAGTATCAGCCAGCTGAAGATCTTGGGCCTGAGATCAATGGCCCGAATATCGATACTTTCGAAGCGTTGATCGCTCCGGATGAGAGTTATCTGCTGATGGGAAGCTTTGGGCGCGAGGACAGCCTGGGCAGTTCGGACTTGTATATCAGCTACAGCGTCGACGGCAAGTTTTCAAAACCAATCAATCTCGGACCTGTGGTCAACGGTCCGGCTCGGGATTACAGCCCAAGGATCTCCGGAGACGGCAAGTGGCTTCTCTTCACGAGCGAGCGGCTCGAGAAGCCTCCTGTGTTGCCGTTAGGTTACGAGGACTTCGTGCGATTGTCTCGAGGCCTTTACAACGGGCTTGGGAATCTGTATCGGATTCCTCTCGATTCGGTGCTGATGACGACAAGGAAATAAAAACCGGAACAGAGCCAGTTTCTTGAAATTGTCGGTGCGCACAATCTGATTGCATTTTTGTAGCTGGCGCCGGCACAGGTGGGGACAAGTCTACTTTTGTTGCGATTGGAAGGAGGCGCTGGAGTTCTTTGCGAGCCAGGCATCGACGGTATTCTCTGCAGCCTTGACGGCTTCTTCAAGAGAAAGGTTGGTTGAGTCCAGCAGAAAGGCGTCTGGCGCAGGCCGCAGTGGAGAGTCTGCCCGATTGCGGTCGCGCTCATCGCGTGCACGGAGGTCGCGAATCACTTCTTCCGGTGGGGGCATCGGTTTCGCATCCGGATGACTGCTCGGACCGGTCTGACCGATCTGGTCGTAGCGACGCATGCCTCGCACCTCGGGCGCTGCATCGAGGAAGATCTTGACTTCGGCATTGGGAAATACGACGGTTCCAATGTCGCGGCCTTCCATCACAACGCCGCCCTGGGCGCCCATCTCCTGCTGGCGTTTCACCATGGCTGCGCGGATCGGAGGGAACACGCTCACGCGCGAGGCTGCATCGGTGACGGTCTGGTTGCGGATCTGGCCGGTGACGTCTTCGCCGTCGAGCAGGACACGGTTTTCGTCCTCGCCGGGCTCGAGCTTGATATCTGTTTCAGCAGCGAGACGTCCCAGGGCCGCGGGGTCATCCAGCGGAACATCGAGGCGCAGCGCTTTCAAGGCGAAGGCGCGATACATCGCGCCAGTCTCCAGGTTGAGGAGGCCGAAAT
Organism: uncultured Acidobacteriaceae bacterium; assembly: GCA_963770365.1. Lineage (GTDB taxonomy): Bacteria > Acidobacteriota > Terriglobia > Terriglobales > Acidobacteriaceae > Telmatobacter. The sequence continues at coordinate 7,427 of CAVYPN010000009.1, forward strand.
GACGGGCCAGATGTCGTGCGATGGTGCTTTTTCCGGCACCGGCCGGCCCGTCGATGGCAACTACAAAGTTTCGCTTCAGTTTTGACTCGGGAGTCTCGTCCGCCCTCATCCGCGCTTCTTTGTCCCCTGCTTGCTGCGGCTGTTAAAGAACCGCTTGCCGCTCGCTCCCGACCGTCCGGCTGCTGCGAGAGTGGGACGGCTTTTGCGCACCGGGCGCGCTTCTTTGCGGGCCGAAGACGACTTCGCAATCGGCTTCACGGTCTTGGCGTTTCCCGTGCGCTTGCTCCACGAGGGCGCCGTCGACTTGCCATTGCGATGGGCGCCGTTTCCATTTGAAACGCGCGAGGAGGATGCCGTCGCGCGTGTTCCATTGCCGTTGCCGTTGCGCGACGGAGCATGTGTTCCATTGCCATTGCGCGACGGAGCATGTGTCCCATTGCCGTTGCGCGAGGGAGCATGAGTGCCGTTAGACTTTCCGCTCTTCGCGGCGCCCCAGCGAGTGCCTGCAGAAGACCGTGCGCCACTCTGCGTGCGGCTCGAAGCGGGCCGTGCATCTGGGCCGCGGCGCGCCGGACGGCTGCTGGAAGCTGACGACGCCGGCCTGTTCGTACTTGCAGACTTGCGATCGTGCCCGTTCGAAGAGGTGCGGTTGAAATGCGGCCGTGCGGCGTTGGAAGTCCCATTCGTGGATCCGCTGGACGTTCCATTGGCGGAGGGCCGGCGCACCGGTGTACGCGGAACATGGTTCTCCGCCTGCACGGGGTGGTCGATGTGAACAGGGGGCGCGGGCGGCTGCGAAACAGGCATCGGCTGCGGCGCGGGGCGCTGCAGCGAAATGGCCGGACCGTGCGCTTCCTCGTCCCGCTCGAAGGAGCGGAGGAAGTAGGAAGAGGCCGGCATGGATGAGCTCGCATACATCGTCGAAATCGGCTCGAACTCGGGTAGCGTGCCTGCTACGTAGAAGTGCGGGGCATGGCCCAGCGAGATGGTGTGCACCTGGCGTGTCGCGACCAGACCGCGGATGACTTCGCGAATCTTGCTGCGGGCAGTGAGGGCGGCCAGGAAGAGCTCAACATCTTCCATGCTGGCGGCAATCACGGCCTGCAGGTAGATGGAGGCAAGTACTGAGATTGCCGTAACCTGCGACGTGGAAGCGCCTTCGGCGATGGCACGCTGGAAGCGCGTGCGGAGAAGCTGCCATTTGGCGGCCTGTCCGCGGGCTGCGATCACCGGGATAATACGCAACTGCTGCCATAGCTCGGTGATAGCGCGGACGACGGCCGACTCAGAAACTTCGCGTCCCAGCGCCTGCTTCAGACGAGAAACGTTTTCATCGCCGCCTTCGAGCTGCTTGTAGACGTGGACGGCGAGCTGGGAAACCTGGCGAGATCCGGTAAGTTGCGGGCTGCGGCGCCAGTCGCGATCCCCGCGAAGCGCATACACGTAGGGCAGAACCCAGGCAGCGACCACGAAATCGGGCTGCTCGCCCGGCTGGCCCTGCAGGTTAAGCCTGACCGCAACTCCCTCATTTTCAAGATGGATAAGGAGATCTTCGGCGATAGCAATGGTCTTCTGATCCGGGGTTACCTCCGGCCGTCCGGCGACTGCCTCAACAAACGAGGGTGCGACGGCAGAGGAGAATTGACGCCTCGGCAGAAAAAGGCAAAGTCCCGTTTCTTCAATCCACGTACGGGCTTCGTCCAAGGTAAGTGTTCCAAGGCCGTTTTGGCGCATTCTTTCGGCGCGCGCTTGTAGTAATTGCTCCGATGTCAAAGAAAAACCTCACTTCCGGGTCGGCGCTAGCGCCCGGCAACCTCACATAAAGCGGAGGATGCCACCCAAGCTTTATCTTAAATGCCTTTTAAATTCGATGGAAGGCCCGCTGAATGTCCTTCCAGGAGTACAGCAGAGCTATCGGACGGCCGTGGGGGCAACTCGTTGGGTGCTCGGTCTTTGCAAGTTCCAACAATAGCCACTCCATTCGCTTCGGGTCAAGGGGGGTGTTGATCTTGATGGCGGAGTGGCAGGCAATGGACGCGGCAATGCGTGAGCGGAGGGACCTAAGATCCTCATTCAAAGAGGCTTCGCTTGGGGCCTCGGATTGCTCGATGACCTGGTGAAGCATCCGTTCCAGAGCCGCGCCTTCCAAACCCACTGGAGCGGCCTTTACCGCAAGTGTCTGAGGGCCAAAGGGTTCTACTTCGAAGCCGTTTTGCTCCAACTCGTGAGCAATTTGCGCAAAAATTACCATTTGCCAGGGTTTCAGCTCCACCAGGAGAGGCATAAGTAGCCGCTGGCGCTGGACTTGCTCGACCTGGCGATCGCGAAGAATCTTTTCAAAAAGCACACGTTCGTGTGCCACATGCTGGTCGATGATCCACAGACCGTCATCTCCGGTCGCGAGGATGAAGGACTCTTTGAGCTGTCCCAGAGGCCGCAGCGAGCCAAGACGGTTGAGGTTGGCGGTTGCCTGCTCGGCTTCAACCTGGGCCGTTCCGGACTGCGCCGATTGCGAGCTGGAGGCGACGTCGGCATCGTCGGCGAACAGCCGAGGTGACCGGCGGCATCCGGTGGGGGATCCATAAGTGCGGCGGCGACTTCGCGCATGGTCTGCTGTTCGAGGTGCGCGGCGATTTCGCGCTCACCGAAGGGAAGCTTGCCAGGGACCGGCGTGAGCGGGCGCGAGGTCAGGCGAAAGGTCTCGGCCTCTGAGGCATGGACTGCTCCCCCATCGCTGTCGGGCGTCAGATCTTCTGGCGCGCCGGGAAGACGGGAAATGGGAACGGGGATCAGCGACGGCGTTGCGGCGGGAGATGAGTCAAGCGCGGCCATGAAGCCAGCGGCCGGACGCGCGGCAATCAATGCATTGCGCAGGCTGTCGCGCACAAAGTCGTGAATCAGCGATTGCTGGCGAAAGCGCACCTCGGTCTTTGCGGGATGGACATTCACATCCACCTCTTCGGGCGGCATCTCCAGAAAGAGCAGCACCACCGGAGAGCTGGTGGGCGGAATGATGTTGCGATAGGCCTCGGCGATCGCGTGGAGCAGCAGGCGGTCGCGGATAAGCCGCTTGTTGACGAAGATGTAGATCGAGTTGCGATTGAGCTTCTGCAGTTCAGGCTTGGAGTAGAAGCCGGAGACACGAATCGCGCCGGGTGCGCGCGAGGGCTGGTCGGGATCGCGCTTCCACGGCGGAGGCTCCGGCAGTCCGGCGCGGTCCAGTTGCGTTTCGGCGGCGACAGGGAGCAGCTGCGCGAGGGTGTCTTTGCCGAAGATCTGGTAGATGCGCTCGGCCGACCTGCTGACGGGAGGTGCGGAGACCAGCGTGTGCGTGGCGGAGATGAGTTCGAAGTGCTTTTCAGGATGTGCGAGCGCATAGTGCGTGACCAGCGCCGTTACGTGGGAGAGCTCGGTCGACTCGGCGCGGAGGAATTTGCGCCGCGCCGGGGTATTGAAGAAGAGATCGGAGACGGAGATGGTGGTTCCGCGGGGCAGCGCGGCGTCTTCAACGTGGAGGATTTTGCCGCCGGCGATTTCGAGGTGCGTGCCGGGTCCGTCTTCGCCGGTGGAGGTTTCGAGCGTAACGCGTGCGACGGAAGCGATGGACGGCAAAGCTTCGCCGCGAAAGCCGAGGGTGGCAATCGAGAGTAGTTCATCGGCGGTGCGCAGCTTAGAGGTCGCGTGCCGTTCGAAGGCGAGGAGCGCGTCGTCGCGATTCATGCCCTGGCCGTCGTCGGCGATGCGGATGAGCTTGCGGCCGCCGGCTTCCACTTCTACGCGGATGCGATTTGCGCCGGCATCGAGCGCGTTCTCCAGCAGCTCTTTGACGACGGAGGCGGGACGATCCACGACCTCACCGGCAGCAATCTGATTCGCCACCTGGTCGGAAAGAACACGAATACGCCCCATGGGAAAAGGGTATCAGGGCGCAACAGCCCGGAATAGGGACTAGGGAATAGGGACCAGGGAATCAGGAGTAGGGAGCAAAAGCAAAAGCCAGAAGCGTGACTGCTTCTGGCTTTCGGGATCGAGAATTTTCTCGCTATCGCAGTTGAGTGGCGGGGGAGGATTCCTTTTGCAGCTCTTCGAAGCATCTCCAGGCGCGGTCGCCGTCAGAGCCTTTCACGGGCGCCAGATTGCAGATGGCGAAGCAGAGATTCGCGAGCGCAAATGTGGTCGACACGTGCCAGAACAATAGAAGCAGCGCGACATTGGTAAGCGGACCTGCAAGCGAGACAAGCATGTTCTTCATCGGCGTTCCGGCTTCGCGCACGATGTACATGCCTTTCATGCACATGCCAACGCTCTTCACTTTTATGCCGACCATGAGCGATGTGGCGAGATGCCCAAACTCATGGAGCACCATTGCGGAGATGCCGAGGAACATTGTTCCAGTCAGGGAGAGCAGCCAGTGGGTGAACAAATAATTCATATAAATAGGCCCCGTACACTTTCATCTGATGTGTCTCGACCACATCTGGATGTACGTACATGGACACGGGATCGTTCGAAATGTGTGGAAATAAAGAAGTAACAATGAAAGATGGTTACGTGAGGTGTGGAAAGGTGATTACTAGGCAGTGGGTGAGGCAGATACGTGAATCCGTAATGTGACTCCACGAAGAACACGATTGTGACGGTGCATCGACGGCGAATCGCACGCGGGGTTTCAGCAGATCCAGACGCCGCCCGGCAAGAAGAATGCGGCGAGAATGCCGACTGCATCGAGTGCGAATGAAACGAGAATTCCGTACATGATGATTCTTCCGCGCGTGTTGCTCGAAAGTGGAAAATCCCGATACATCCACCAAAGGAAAAACCACCACTCGCCGACGCGGATGGGGACGAGCAAAGCGAAGAAGATGATAGTGACAATATCGCCATGGCGATCGAGGCCGGGAATTCCTGAGAAGAAGGAGAGCCCGGCAAGCGTCCCGGCGCCGACACCGATCACGGTGCGAGCGGCTCCTGCTTGAAATTCCGAGGGGAGTCTGGGGGAGATGACTTCGGCAGGAAACAGAAAAGAGGTCGGACTCGGCGTAGCGATGCTCTTCAGCAGACGCGGTTCGATGACCCAGCGGCAGAAAGCGGTATAGCCGAGGAATTTGGCCACGGCGAAATACGCAAATCCGACTGCAGTTCCACCTGCGGGCATGAGGGAATCTTAAGAGCTGCAGACGATCGTCGGAAAACAAAAAATGCCGCGCGAGGCGGCATTTTGATTTTCTGAATTGAGGCGGACTCTAGATGCCGACGCCGAACTCGGTCGACTGCCGGTTGCCGGCATTCGAGTAGAAGTCGTAGGGCGTGCGCTTGTTGAATTTGTAGCGCTGGCGAATCTCGCGGCCCACGTAGAGGCCAACGGCGGCAACGGCCATGCCGACGGAAACCCATCCGATGACTTTGAGGGTCTTGCTGTCCTCTTGTTCGTCGAGGAGCGTCAGGTTGCTGGCTTCTGCAGACATAACGTGGATAGGTCTCCTATATCGATGATAGCCCAACTCTGGTTTGACGTATCCCACCTGGGTGAGGTGAGACTACAACTTATGTTGGATGCGCACATTGTTTGACACATCTCTTAAATAAAGTGCGAATAGACGCCATTACGTTTCAGCAATTTTGATTAACCATGAATTTTTAATTGACGCCGGAAGAAAGCTGGCGCGGAAGGAATTCGCTGCAAGATTTCGCAGTTCATCCCGCGAAAATCCCTGTTCGGTGTGAGCGAGCAGGTATTCGTTGGCGACATCGGAGCCGAAAAAAGCCGGGTCGTCGGAGTTGAGGGTGACGAGAAGTCCCGCATCGAAGTAGCGCCGCAGAGGGTGGGCGGCGAACGACGGGCAGACGCCGGTGCGGACATTCGAAGTTGGATTGAGCTCCAGGGCAACACTCCGTGTTTTTAGCTCCTGGAGGAGATTCTGGTCCTCCACCGCAGAGAGCACGTGCCCGAGACGCTCCGAACCAATATTGAGGGCTTCCCAGATGGCTTCGGGACCGGTGGTTTCGCCGGCGTGGTTGGTGAGACGGAGGCCGGCTTCTCTGGCGTGCGCGTACATGTCGCGAAACGGTTCGGAGCCGCATTGGCGCTCGTCGCCGCCGAGGCCGATGCCGATGATGGAGGGAAACTCGGCGCGCATTTCGGCAGCCTTCGCGAAGACGCGCTCTGCTTCCGGAATGCTGAAGTGGCGGACGGCGTCGAAGATCCAGTAGACCGAGAGGCCGAGTTCGCGTTCGGCGCGGATGCGCGCTCTCTCGAGGCCTGCGAATATGGGCTCGAAGCAGGCCGGGTCGTGATTGCGCCACATGTAGATGACGCCGACCGAGATGAAGACCTCGGCGTGGACCACGCCCTGCTCGGCGAGATGCTGCATCATGCGCCAGGCGGCGAGCTCGTAGTCGTCGGCGTGCGCGAGCTGGCGCGTAACGGCGCGGAAGGCATTGATGAACTCGGTGAAATTGGTGAAGCGGTAGAGGGCCTCGGCTTCGGGAAGCGTGATGGGCGTGGCGTCGTGGCGCTGGCTGAGCTCGACGAGCGTTGCGGGGCTGATGGTGCCTTCGAGATGCAGATGCAGTTCGGCCTTGGGAAGGCGGCGGATGAACGCCTGGATATCGTCCATGGGACAAGTTTATCGGGTGAGGCTTTGCATTCTGGCCGAGCATCAGGCGCTGGGGCCAAGTGTGCCGCGCGCTTGTTTCAGCATGCCGATCGAACGCGGTGGGGGCGTAGGTCTTCGAAGGAAGTGACGAAAGCGGAGAGCGCCTATGACTTTCGATTGACTGAAAGTGCCTCAATCCTCATGCAGATCTTGAAACGAGCAGCGGATTCGGATCACTTAATGAAAGCAATCGAATCAGGGCCATGGGCTCGTCACTGGAGGTTGTCGGCATGAAGGTCGTGTGGAATCGTCACGGTGTACTATCGGTGGTTTCGTTTTTGTCACTCAGCGGCGGGCGCTGGAATGCTGTCGATGATTCCCAATCTTCAGCCATTTGAGGATGAAACGGGCGCGGTTACGACGTTCAATACCGCGGGCAATATCCATAAGGACAACCCGTTTTTTCAAAGCCTGGGCACAAACGGGCGAACCTGCGAGACCTGCCACGAGGCTGACCAGGCTTTCAGTATCAGCGCGAAGGGAGTTCAGGAGCTTTACAACAAGTCGCATGGGAAAGACCCTTTGTTTGCGGCGTTTGATGGAGCGAATTGCCCGACGGAGACATCGACGGGAAGGGATGCGCACAGCCTCCTGCTGGCGCGCGGCCTGATTCGCATTGGGATTACCCTGCCGGCGACGCCCGAGTTTCAGGTCGCGGTTATACACGATCCTTACGGCTGCGCGATGACGACGGACGCGACCACGGGCCGGCCGCTGATCTCGGTGTACCGCCGGCCGCTTCCTACATCGAATTTGCGCTATCTGAGCACGATCATGTTTGACGGGCGCGAGACTTTGATGCCGCTGAACAACGCGCAGACAGTCGACGCGAACATGAATTTCGATCTGGTAGACCAGGCGAAGAGCGCTGTTACGGGACACGCTCAGGGTGTGGCGCCGAGCGATGCGCAGCTGGCGCAGATTGTGCAGTTCGAGATGGGGTTGTCCACGGCGCAGGTGCGTGATAACGCAGCGGGGTCGCTGGACAAGCATGGTGCGAAGGGCGGGGCGAAGGAGTTGTCGAACCTGGAGTACTACCCGGGGGCGAACGACGCGCTGGGGGCGGACCCTACGGGCGCTCCATTCAACTCGAGCGCGTTTACGCTGTACACGGCGTGGGAGAAGCCGAGTGTCAACGGCCATCGATACGACGGGCGCGATGACTGGGACGATCATGGAAGAAACGCAGCGCGGGAAGATATTGCCGCGGGCGAGAACCTATTCAACACGCGGACGGCGATCATTACCGGTGTGAGGGGGCTGAATGACAATCCCGCGCTGGGCAGTCCGGCGTCGATAGCGGGCACGTGCACCACCTGCCATGACTCGCCGAATGTGGGCAACCATACGGTTGCGCTTCCGCTGGATATTGCGACGAGCCGTCTACCTGGATACGAATCGAATAACGCGATCGTGGCGGGTCTGCAGGAATTAAGTGCGCCGGATCTGCCGGTTTTCGAGATCAGAGGCTGTCCTGATCCGGCGAACGCAGGAAACGCGATTACTTACTACACTTCGGATCCGGGGAAGGGGTTGGTGACGGGGAAGTGTGCGGATGTGAATCGCGGGAAGGGGCCGATTCTGCGGGGGCTGGCCGCGCGCGCGCCGTATTTTCACAACGGGGCAGCTGCGGACCTGAAGGAACTTGTGAACTTTTATAATCAGCGCTTCCAGATGAACTTCACGGAGAAAGAAAAGCAGCAACTGGTTGCGTTTTTGAATTCGCTGTAGGGTGGCGATGACTCATCGATTTGGAGAGGTGCGAGAAGCAGATCCTTCGCTCCGCTTACCCCACGGACTTTCGTCCGCGGGGCCCCAAGCTGCTCCACTCAGGATGACACGCGTCGAAATGTGGTTGGCGTCCACGTCACTTAGGTGTGTTGCAAGAGACGTATGCTGGCGCAGATATTTTTTGCTCCGCTCAGGATGACACGCGTCTGCGAGGAGATTGCCAGTGGCGCTGATCAATCTTTGGCGGGGGCTTTGGTGATGGTGAGTCCCAACCGCGCGTAGGGGGCGAGGATTCTCTGCTTTGTATCGGACGCGACGATCATGCCGGTGATCTCAGTCAGCGGAGCAATGACATAAGGCGAGACCGCGTTCAGCTTTTCAGGAGAAGCAAGAACGATTGTTTCAGCGGCACTGGCGCTCAAAGCTCTTTTCACGTGCGCCTCTTCAAAGTCGCCGGTCGTGAGCCCGGCCTCGGGGTGGATCCCCGTTACGCCCATGAAGTAGATCTCGGCACGGATTCTTGCGATGTTCTCAATTGCCGGGGCGCCCACTGCGACGACGGAGTGTTTGAAGAGTCTTCCGCCAATAAGAATCACTTCAATATTTCGATGTTCGACCAATTCGATCGCGATGGTTGGGCTGTGTGTCACGACAGTTGCTTTCAGATCCGGAGGAAAATGGCGCGCGATCTGGACGGCTGTTGTCCCGCCATCGAGGATGACGACCTGGCCGGGGCGAACCATCACGGCCGCTGCCCGTCCGATCAACCTTTTTTCGTCGGTTGCCACACTGAGCCGTGAAGCGAAATTCCCCATGGCGGGTGAGGCGGGAAGGGCTCCGCCATGAACCCGCTGCAGCAGGCCTTCCGCTGCCAGTTCTCTGAGATCGCGGCGGATTGTATCTTCCGAGAGTCCGAGTTCCTGGCTCAGGTCCTTGGCGACAATCTGGCCGGATTGGCGGAGAACTTCGAGAAGGTGTTGCTTGCGATGAGTGGTTAGCACTTCCGCTACTATCGCACATTTCTGAATCCGTGCTGCACGAAATAGCACGATATTGCACGAAACTGCGTGTTCCTGATATGGTGACGAAATGGAGGCCGTACATGGACACACTGAAGCCCCTCATCATCCTGATCGCCGGGCCCTACCGTTCGGGCACAAACGACGATCCCTACTTAATGGCGCAGAACCTGGAGCGGCTTGAATCGTTTGCGCTGCCCATCTATCGCGCTGGGCACATACCGATGATTGGAGAATGGGTCGCGCTGCCGGTCATGAAACAGGCCGGTTCGATCGCGTTAGGCGATGCCATATCTGAACAGTATCTTTATCCCGTGGCGGGCCGCTTGCTTGAGCGCTGCGACGCGGTGCTGCGCATAGAGGGCATGTCGAAGGGCGCCGACGAAGATGTGCGCATTGCACGCCAGCGGGGTCTACCGGTTTATAGCAGGATCGAGGATGTGCCGGTTCTTGCGCATTAATGCGGGGCGTGTTTCTGCAGCCAGGTGCGGGTCGCGGAGAGGTCTGCCGACGAGAGAGATGGGGCGGCGCGCTTCAGCATTTGGACGTACCAGTCGATCTCTTCTGGCAACTCCGGATAGCCGACGTTGTCGGATGTTTTTCCGTCACGGTAGGAATTGACGAGTGGATTTCCGTTCTCGTCCGTCATGATGAGGAACGGGAAGCCCGGCTCGCCGACGCCTCCAAGCGCCGAGCGCAGTTCGGGGCCGCCAGGGGTATCGGCGTGTTTTGAGTCATTCTTGAACTCGCCAACGTCGATGCGCTGAACCACGAAGGCCTTTTCCGTGATGGGTTTCATCTGCGGGTCTTGAAGAAAGCGTTCGTAGAGCTTGCAGGGACCGCACCAGGAAGCGGAGAAGACGAGAAGGATGCGCTTGTGTTCGGTCTGCGCTTTGGCCTTGGCGTAGGCGAAGAGGGCGTCTGCGGAATCGGACGGAGCTGCGATCGCGGGTATGGCCAGCAGGGCTGCGCAGGCCAACATTGCAGTGAGGATGAATTTTCTGTGCCTCGTCAACGCAGGTCTCCTGAGGAATGAGGTTTGGAGAATGATAGCGCGGGCGGTAAGAAATGCCATTGCGGGATTTAGAAGCACTTCTGTCTTGATGCATGGAAGATGGTAGCGAGTATCGCACCGGATTTGAGCTAAAATCATGGCTCATTTCGGGGGAGCGGAAATGTTGACTCGCGAGGATTACGAGAAACTGGTGAAATCCTATTCTGGACCCGACATTATTTCGGAACTACCGGACAGGCTCGTTCCACTCTGGTGTGACGACTACTATTTCAGTAATCCCAGGGCGGATCTTGTCGTCGTCAATCTTGACGATTCGGGCTCGGCATTCAGCTATCTCTTCGATATTCAAGCCGAGCGCGCAATCGTGGCCTATGGAGTACCCATTTATTCAAAGCATCGCCGGGATGCGGCCCGCATGGCTGGACATCCTCTTTCGGCGGGGTCTCAATTCCATCGGGGGCACCTGATGGCCCACTCCATCGGCGGAGGGACTGATATCAATCTCGTGCCGCAACTGGGAAAGTTGAATATCGGGCAGTTCCGCGTCCTGGAGAAGCGTGTCCGCAAGCTGGCACAGGAAAACGTGCGCTGCTTCTATTTTGTGAGGACGATTTACCGGTCATCCTCACAAACGCCCAGCTACATTGAGCAGGTAGTCGTACATCAGACAAAGGCGGTCGACTACGCACTGCATCAGAATTGGTGAGCGACGGCCGGGCCTCCGAGGGAGTCCTTATCGCATTCCCGCGAACTCGCTGCGGTGGCGGCTGTAGAAGAAGTAAATCAGCAGGCCGGTGAAGAGCCAGATGAAGAATGCCTCCCACGTCAGCACTTCGAGACCCATCATCAGCATGATGCAGAAGATGATGCTGAGAACAGGGAACACCGGTCCCCAGGGGGCTCGGAAGGAGCGGGGGCGCTCAGGTTCGCGATAGCGCAGGATGAGCACGGCGATCGAGACCAGGACAAAGGCGAAGAGTGTGCCGATGTTGGAGAGGTTCGACACCGTGCCGATGTCGAGCAGGCCGGCGGGGATGCCGACAACGAATCCGGCGACCCAGGTGGCGACGGCGGGGGTGCGGTACCGCGAGTGAATCTTGCCGAAGACCTTGGGAAGCAGTCCATCGCGCGACATGGCGAACCATACGCGGGCCTGGCCGAGCTGGAAGACGAGAATCGACGAGATCATTCCGAGCATGGCGCCGATGAGCACGACCAGCTCGACCCAGCGCAGGCTGCTGCCGCCGGGCTGGAGTGAGAGGCGTTTGAGCGCGTTTACTACCGGGGCGCCGTCGCCCATGATGGAGTTCCACGGCACGATTCCGCTGAGACAGATGGCCACGCCGCCGTAGAGCAGCGTGCAGGCAACAAGCGTGGCGAGGATGCCGAAGGGCAGGTCACGCTGCGGTTGTTTGCACTCCTCGGCAGCGGTTGAGACGGAATCGAATCCGATGTAGGTGAAGAAGATGATGGAGCCGCCGGAGAGCATGCCAGTCCAGCCGTTGGGCATGAAGGGATGCCAGTAGACAGGCTTGATGAAGCTGGCGGCGGCAAAGATGAAGGCGAGGATGGCGACAATCTTGATGAGGACGAGGATGTTGTTGGTGCGGGCCGACTCGCGAATGCCGCGCACCAGCACGACGGTGAGCACCATGACGACGAGGAAGGCCGGAATGTTGAAGCCGAAGTGCCAGCCGGGTGCGTAGAGGTCTTTCCCGGCGAGATCCTGCAGGCCGGTCGGCAGGTAAGCGGGTGAGATCCATTTGAGGGCGGGATGGACGCCGAACCACTCGAGCAGCGCCTCAATATGAGCAGCGAACCCGACGCTGACGCTCATGTTGGAGAAGGCGTACTCGAGGATCAAGTCCCAGCCGATGATCCAGGCGACGAGCTCGCCGAGGGTGGCGTAGGTGTAGGTGTAGGCCGAGCCGGCGATGGGGATCATCGAAGCCAGTTCGGCATAGCAGAGTCCGGTAAAGACGCAGACGATGGCGACAAGGACCAGCGAAAGTGCGAGTGCGGGGCCAGCGCCGGGCCGTCCGGCCATGGCGGTGTGGGTGAGCAGGTAGTGGATCAGGGGGGTATTGCTGACTTCTGGGGTGTCGAACTTCTGCCCCGCCATCGCGGTGCCGATGACGGTGAAGATGCCGGACCCGATGACGGCGCCAATACCGAGCGCGGTGAGCGACCAGGGACCAAGCGTCTTCTTTAACGCGTGCTCAGGCTCTTCCGACTCGCGGATCAGCTTATCAATGGATTTGCAGGCAAGCAGTTGGCTTGGCAGGGCAGTTCTCCTCGTCCGTTCCGGCGTGCAATGCTGGCAGGCGGTTTCAGTTCGATGTGGGAAACCTTATGCGGAAGTGTACATGATGGGGATTGGACCCGGAGAGGGACGATGGGAGGCAGGATCGTTGCGGAGAAAGGGATTACAGGACAAGGCCCGGACCGGCGTGGTGCCGATCCGGGCCCTCATTGCTTGTGCGAACCGGGCGTTTAGCGCTTCGACTGGCCGCGTGCCGCTTTCTTGAGCTTCTTCTTGTTTGACCCGCGCGGCGTGGTGCGCTTTGCCTTGGGCGCTGCCTTTTTGCGCGCCGCCCGTTTCACTTTCTTGCGTTCGATCTTGTCTTCAATCTTCTTTGTATTTGCCAATGAGAAACCTCTCTTACTGAGTCAGTGCAATGTGTTCCGCGTGTGCGGACGATGCGAACCTTATGGTAACAGGGATAGATGTGCAGGGAAAAGCCCGCAGACTCGCTGCGGTTCTCGTAAACGGCCGTCAAAAGCAGAATAGCGGCACCGCAACGAGCGAATTCACGCCGTATTCGTCGAATCTCAGCGTAGAATGAACATAAGACGCGATCTGGAATCCACCCAGCCTGCTCGGCCTTTCGCCGCCCCATCGCTTCAGACGAGCTCTGTAACCCACGCAGCAATTACATGTCGTCGGTTCAACTGTCGGCATTCTCCTCGTGAACGGAGTTCTTCATGCGTTCTGATCAGATACATCGCGCCCTTAAGCAAGGGATGAACCGATTTGAAATGTGCCAGCTTGTTGCCAAGGGAGTAAAGGCCACCCACAAGACTGGTGGGCGGTTCGAAGACACCATCAACGATGCCCTGGAGTTTCTGGGTTCGCACAAGTCGGACCAAAAGTCCATGCACCCTGCATCGAAGCCCCTGAAATCAGCTGCATAGGCTGTCGTACCTTAGCAAAAACATACGCATAAAAATGAGAAGGACGGCTGTTATGCCGTCCTTTTTGGTCTCACTTCGAACTCTCGTCCAAACCTTAGACGGGCTGTACGTTCTCAGCCTGCCAGCCCTTCGGGCCCTTGGTCACGTTGAACTGGACCTTCTGGCCTTCCTGAAGCGAACGGAAGCCGTTTGCCTGGATGGCGGTGTGATGGACGAAGACGTCCTCGCCGTTCTCACGGCTCAAAAATCCAAATCCCTTGGCGTCATTAAACCACTTGACTGTGCCTGTTTCCATTGTGTGTTGTTCCTTTGTTGCAAATTACCGTCCGAACGCAATGAGGAAGTTTGCGAGTGAGCGGGTAAGCGATACAGGCAATGACTTCTAGATCGAATTCTACGATTGTCTCAAGTATAACACAGGATGCTTTTTGACTGGGATTGAAGTGGGTTTCCGATCGACCGCGGCCCCCGGGCAAATGGCCCGCCCGTTGAAAGAACAAGGGAACCGTCCTGCGTGGTGACCGGACCTGATGACGACATATCGGTGGCTGTGAGGCGGACATCCCTTTATGTTGCAGTCTGGCGGATCGCCGTTGCAGAGCCCTAAAACAGGCAATGGAAGGCCCGATTGAGCACGAACAGGAATGCTGCGAGATAATGTGGTCGCTGATGGTGCGCACGCCGGCAGGCGGGATTCGGCTTGCGGGCCGGCAACGCGCGAGGAATGGCCGCTGGTGAAAGAGAACGTGCTGGTAAAGAACACAACTTCGGGTGATTGGGGCGGCAGTGAAGCGGTGCAGCCGCGAACCACCTTTCTCGGCCGCCTCTGCAGCCGGTGGTGGGGCATGGCGCTGGTGGGCGCGGCGGTGTGCACCGGAGCCGGAACGCTGTTCGCTCTGCCGACCCTGGGTACGGATCACTGGCACGATGAATTGCGCATTTATCTCGCGCAATTCTGGAGTTGGGGACTTCTGACCCCGGCCATCGTATTCCTGGACAGGAGATTGCCGATTCCCGAGCGCGAATTGGGCCGCCGCCTGGGAGCGCACATTCTGGCGAGCATCGTCTTTACCGAGATCTACTTTTACATGTTTATAACGATGCGCGCCCTGATGGGCGTTACACCGTGGAGTTCGCTCCGCTTCTCGCATCTACTCAGCCCGGCGGTGATTGGGTGGCAGATCTGGTGCTGGCTGATCTACTGGATCATTCTGGGCGGCATACAGGCATATCAGTACTATCAGCACTACATGAACAGCGAACTGCGGCTGGAGCGGCTGGAGCACAGCTTCAGCGAGGCGCGGCTGAATGCGCTGCGCATGCAGCTCGATCCGCATTTTTTGTTCAATGCACTGAACACCATTTCATCTCATGTCGAGCGCGACCCGAAGCTGACGCGGCGGATGATCGAGCATCTCGGCGACTTGCTGCGCATGTCTCTGGAATCGAAAGACCGGCAGGAGGTGCCCCTGGCCGAGGAGCTGGCATTCCTTGAGCACTATCTCGAGATTCAGAAGATCCGCTTTGGCGATCAGCTGCGCGTGGTGATGGATATCGCGCCCGAGGTGAAATACGCGGCGGTGCCATCGATGTTCATCCAGCCGCTGGTTGAGAACGCGATACGCCATGGAATTTCGCGGCGGGCTTCGGGCGGGACCATTGTGGTTCGGGCGAAGCCGCTGGCAGAGCGCCTGGAGATACGGGTAATCGATGACGGCGTTGGATTGCCGCTCGGCTGGAAGATTGAGGAAGCGGAGGGATTGGGCTTGTCGATTACGCGGCAGCGCATTGCCGGGCTTCATCCCAACGGGGCGAGCCGGTTCGTGGTGAGGAATCGCAAGGAGGGCGGGACGGAAGTAGAAGTGTCGCTGCCGTTGCGGCTGGCGGGGGACGAGAAGAGTGAACGCGCGTATGCATGAACCGATCAACGTGCTGGTTGCGGATGATGAGCTTCCGGCGCGGCAGAGACTGATGGACCTGCTAAGGCGGGACGAGCAGGTGGCATCGGTGAGCGAAGCAGCTGATGGCGAGACGACGGTGGAGATGATTCAGCGGCAGAATCCCGATCTCCTGTTTCTCGATGTGCAGATGCCGGAGTTGGATGGGCTGGCCGTGATTGATGCGATTGGCGCGGCGGAGATGCCGCTGACCGTTTTTGTGACGGCTTTCGATCAGCACGCGATTCGGGCGTTTGAAGCTAATGCGCTCGACTACCTTCTGAAGCCGTTCAGCGACGAGCGATTTGAGGCGACGATGTGTCGCGCCAAGGCTCGGCTGGATGAGCGCAGCATGAAGGAGTTTGGCCAGCGGGTGATGAAGATGGTGAGCGCAGCTCCGGCCTCACCGGAGCGCAGACTGGACCGGCTGGTGGTGAAGGCTGGCGGAACAACGCGCTTTGTTCGTGTAATCGATATCGACTGGATTGAAGCGGCGGGCGTGTATGTCACCCTGCACGTGGGCGGCAAGGAACTGCTGTATCGCGCGGCGTTGAACGACCTGGCCGAAAAGCTCGATCCGCGAAGGTTTGTGCGCGTGCACCGTTCGGCGCTGATCAACATCGAAAGCGTTCTGCAACTGGAGCCGATCTCGCACGGAGAGTTTGAGGCGGTGCTGAAGAATGGCTCGCGCACGCGGGTGAGCAGGACGTATCGGGTGCAGCTGGAGAAGCGGTTGGGGCAGCCGCTGTGATTCTGTCTGACTGCAGTTGGACGGGGTTTGATGGCGGTTGACGCGGAGAAGCAGATCCTTCGCTACGCCTACCCCACTTCGTGGGGCCCCAAAGCGCTCCGCTCAGGATGACACTTCTTAATTATGAAAGTGTTGCGGCACGACTGAAGTCGTGCCCCTTCAAAACAGCGACAGTTTTCAGAGCTACCGACGAGAGTGGCAAAACGAGAGGGACGGCTGTTTGGCCGTCCCTCTGTTGTTTCGAAAATCTGGAGACTCTGGTTTAGAGAGCCTGGACGTTCTCAGCTTGCCAGCCCTTGGGTCCCTTGACCACGTTGAACTGAACCTGCTGGCCTTCCTGCAATGAGCGGAAGCCCTGCGACTGAATGGCGGTGTGATGGACGAAAACGTCCTCGCCATTCTGGCGGGTGATGAAGCCAAAACCTTTTGCGTCGTTGAACCACTTAACTGTGCCTTGTTCCATTTCGAAAATGCTCCTTTGATGCTATTACCGCGAACGCAATGTGGAAGTGTTGCGTGTGGAGCGGTAACTCGGAACAGGCAAGAACTTCTAATCGAATTCTGGGATTGCAAAGAGTGTAGCATGGCCGGGGAATTCCGGTTCGCACCAGGGTAACCAGGCCAAAGCAGGGGCTAGCGAATGGCATAGGTGTTGTCCAGAAACGAACTCAGTTGCAAGGAAACGCTTTATTGACAACGTCTAAGCCTTTAGGATGGGTGGAATCGACGTTTGACGAGGGAGGAACTTTGCAGAACCGGTGCCTTATCTGTCGTTGTTCCTGTGTACAACGAGGAACAGACTCTCGCCGCGATTGTCGAGAAGGTGCTGTTGGTCCCGCGGCTGCTTGAAATCGTGATCGTTGACGACTGCTCGACAGACAGCACACCTGAGATCCTCGACGCCTTGCGCATCGAGCATCCTTTAATTGTGACCGCGCGCCACGAAACGAACATGGGGAAGACCCAGGCCCTGAAGACCGGGTTCGCCCTGACACGCGGCGATATTGTGATCGTGCAGGATGCCGATCTGGAATACGACCCGGAGGAAATTCCGGAAGTGATTGCTGGTGCGCAAAGCAGCGCGCGCGGTCTACTTCTATCACTACCTGGGCAACAAGTTCCTGACCTTTCTTTCGAATTTGGCGACCAACATCAATCTCACGGATGTCGAGACGTGCTACAAGGAATTTCGCGGCGAGATTATCCGCAACATCCGGCTTAAATCCAGCGGCTTTGGTTTCGAAATCGAAGTTACCGCCAAGGTCGCCAAGCTGAAATGCGCTATCTACGAGGTTCCGATCAGTTACTACGGGCGCACGTATGAAGAAGGCAAGAAGATCACTGCATGGGATGGCGTTGCGGCGATCTATTACATCGCTCGCTACAACCTGTTTTGCAGCAAGCGCGCGAGCTTTCACCATGTGCCGGAATTGCATGCCCGGGATCTGCGCGGCTCCGAGGCGACCCAACCCCGGATCTGAATTCCGCTATTAAGCCGAATCGAGCGATCTATCCTGTCGGCGCGAGAGCAGGCGGAGGCTGGCTGCGATCGGCAGTCCGATGAGAAACATGTGCACGAGCAAGCCCTGAACCAGGCCACGGTATTGGTACGGCCCCATGGCGTGGTAAGCGCTGAGCGGCAGCACAACAAGCTGCATGAAGAGAAAGAACCCAATCCCGTAGAAGATGCCGCAGATGAAAAAGTGGTCGCGCAGGAACTCCAGTTTCTTGCTGACAAGGCAGTACACCGTAGCGGCCGAGAATGCGATGAAGTAGTGGATGCAGAGGCCGAGGATGTACTGGCCGATTGACCGATGACGTCCGGCAGCCCCGACAATCCCCCCCGCAATTCCGATCGGCATGTAGCGGCCGAAGCTGATGTAGGCGGAGGTCATGTCGAGCAGGCCGGCGACCCCGCCTCCCACCAGGATTGGCAGCGCAAGGCTGGTTTTGTGCGTCGCTGCGGAGATTGAAACAGTGGACATCGCGACCTCGGGAAGGCGTTCCTTGTGAAGACATCGTCGATGATCTTGATCGATGCGGCAATGGGTTTGCCACGGGACGGATGCGCAGGCGGATAGGGCGGCTCAATCAATCTGCAACACGGATGGAAATTCTGGCTTCCATTCATTCAGAGAAAGGCAGGAATCCACGATCGGAGGAAGAATTAGATCTTCTCGAGGTTGGCGAACCGTTCCATCAGCTTTTTGAGGCCATGCTGCCCTGAAAAGAGCACGGTGAGCTTGGCTTCGTCGCCGTCGCCTTCGCGCATCACAATCTGACCTTCACCGTATTTGCTGTGACGGACGCGCTGGCCTTTCTTGAGGCCGGCGGCACCGGTGGGTTCCGGCACATCCATCTTCGGCCGGGCGGTTGGCCGTGCAAAGGAGCCAGGCTTGACGCCGCGTCCGCCGAAGAAATGCGCAATATTGTCGATCGAGGTCCCGTCGGGACTTTTACCTTTTGGAGTTGAGCCGTGGCTGGACGACGAGATCCTTGTCACTTCCTGGCTTTCGTCCTCGTAGTTGTAGTGGCGGCTGTCAAATTCGCCGGAATCTCCCCTGCGCCGACCTGCGCCATAGCCGCCTCCACGGCCGTTTCCGTAGGCGGGAACTGACCATGCCGGCGATCTGCCGCCAAGATTCTCGACAAGCTGGTTTGGAACTTCTTCAAGGAAGCGCGATGGGACGCTCTGCTCAGGCGCGTCGTTGCCATAGCGGCGGCGGTAGTGCGCGCGCGTGAGGATCAGCGTGTTCATGGCGCGGGTCATGCCGACGTAGCACAGGCGCCGCTCCTCTTCGAGTTCCTCGGGATTCATCAGCGTGCGCGAATGCGGGAAGAGGCCTTCTTCGAGTCCGGCGAGAAAGACAAGAGGAAACTCCAGGCCCTTGGCGGCGTGGAGCGTCATCAGCGTGACGCGTGCGCTGGGATCGAATTGATCGGTGTCGGAGGCCAGCGCGGCATGGTCGAGGAATTCGGCGAGCGTTTCGCCGCGCACTTCGGCGTCGTGGGCGGCGTTGGCAAGTTCCTTCAGGTTTTCGATTCGGCTGAACGCTTCGGGCGATGCCTCGGCTTCCAGCGCCTTGATGTAGCCGGTGCGATCGATGAGGAAGCGAATGAGTTCAGGAAGGGTGGCTGGATCGCCGGGTTTGCGGAAAGGGGCTTCTCGCCCTTCCTCGGCTGGCTTAAGAGTGGCGCCGGGGCCAGCCGTCGGTTCCGGCCGATCTGGCGGTGCTATTTGCTTCGGCATCTGCAGAAAGGGGCGCGCCTTCTTGGATGCGAACGTGTTTTCGGCAAAAGGCGAGAAGTGGCTTGGGTCCAGCAGGGGAATCTGATTCTCGTTGTCGCCGAAGCTGAATTCGGTTGCTGCTTCAAGCGCGTCGGTGACTTCCCGCTTTTCTTCAGCGCTCGGCTCGGTCGCACCAAACGTGAAATCGGTGTCGGCATCTTCAGCTCCGACATCCACGGAAAGCTTGCCGGCGAAGTCCGGATCCATCATGGCTTGCGCATCGAGGATGAGCTGGCGGAACGACTCAAGGGCCATCTGCGCGCGGGTGGGAATCAGCCGCTGCGTAATCGCCGTTCCCAGCGATTCCCACGTGGACTGGCCGGTTTCAAGCGCCAGGCGCTCCAGCGTCTCGAGCGTGGTTTTGCCGATGCCGCGCGCGGGAGTGTTGATCACGCGGTTCAGCGCCATGGAATCGTGTGGATTGCGCACAAGACGCAGGTAGCAGAGCAGGTCCTTGATCTCGGCGCGTTCGTAGAAGCTGAACCCGCCGACCATGGTGTACTTGATGCCGTAGCGGCGCAACGCCTCTTCCACAAGCCGCGATTGCGAGTTGGTGCGATAAAGAACGGCGCAGTGCGCTTCGTCGCCAGACTCGAGTGATGCGCGGAGGAATTTCTGGATGCGATCGGCAATGAACAGCGCTTCGTTTTCGCCGTCGGGTGCTTCGTAGTAGCCGATCAGCGAGCCGCCCTGGCGATCGGTCCACAGCTTCTTGCCCTTGCGGCGAAGATTGTTGGCGACCACCGCGCCGGCGGCTTCCAAGATGACTTGCGTAGACCGGTAGTTCTGTTCGAGCCTGACGATCTTCGCATTGGGAAAATCCTTCTCGAACTCGAGAATGTTGCGGATGTCGGCGCCGCGCCATGAGTAGATGCTCTGATCCTCATCGCCGACGGCGCAGACGTTTTTGTGCTCGCCGGCAAGCAGCTTCATCAGTTCGTACTGCGGACGATTGGTGTCCTGATACTCGTCGACGAGGATGTAGCGATAGCGGCGCTGGTAGTACTCGCGCGTTGGGGCGGAAACCTTGAGCAGGCGGACAGCTTCCAGCAGCAGGTCGTCGAAGTCGAGCGCGTTGTTCTTGCGCAGCTCTTCCTTGTAGCCCTTGTAGATGTGGGCGATGCGCTCGCTGTCGGGATCCTTTGCGCCCAGGTAGTAATCCTGCGGATCGACCATGTGGTTCTTAGCCCAGGAGATGCGGCTCAGGACGGTGCGCGGCGTGAGCTGCTTGGTGTCGAGGCCCATGCGACGCATGACCTGCTTGACGATGGCCTGCTGGTCGTTTTCGTCGTAGATGGCGAAGGAGCGGGTGAGGCCTTCGTTGCCGACCTTGAGGGCTTCGATGTCGCGGCGCAGCATGCGCACGCACATCGAGTGGAAGGTGGCGATCAGCGGTTTGGAGAGCGAAGAGTGGCCGATCAGGCGCTCCACGCGCTCGCCCATCTCGGCTGAAGCCTTGTTGGTAAACGTAACTGCCAGAATCGAATCGGGCGCGACGCCTTTTTCCTGGATAAGCCATGCGATGCGGCTGGTGATGACGCGCGTCTTGCCTGAGCCGGCACCGGCCAGGATCAGCAGTGGACCGTCCGTTGTTTCAACGGCGGCTCGCTGTTCTGGATTCAGATTTTCGATGAGCGACTGCGACAAAGGCGGCGTCCGGCGGAAAGGTTCCTTTCTCTAGTTTACCTGTCTTGCAATGACCACGCCGATCGACCGGATTTGCGCCCGTGTCAACCCGAAGGCGGTCCGAAAGCGGATGGATCAAAGCGATTTAGCCGTCCCTGGTTGAACGTCTTTCCCGCCGACCGTCACTTGTGATCTCCGACATAGCACGCGGAGAAAAGGCGGAGTACGCTCGTGATCGTTTTACCGCGGTATTTCAACTTTCGATCTTGCAGGGTTTCCAAGGTTTGGAACCGGGTTCCGGGTCATGGGAAACCAAAGTCAAAAAAGGGGCAGGCTATGAGCCCTTCTATTTATAAGCTCTTATGGATTCTGGTTTCGACGGCTGTCTTCGCTGCTTCCGGTTTCAGTTCGCCGCTGGATAGCAAGTTACTTCCGCTGGTTCCTCCCGGCGCCGAGGTTGTTGCGGGGTTTAACAACCACCCGGTTGGACAACACGCGCACGGCCAGCTTCTGCTTTCCACTCATAACGACAGGCTCGATCTGGATGACTGGCAAGCGCTGGCGGGCATCGACAACAAAAGGGTCATCGATGAAGTGATCGAAGTGGCCGCTTCGTCCGCAACGGGAAGACTCACCGAACACCTGCTGCTGGTGGCTGGACGATTCGATCGAGATCGAATCTTTAAAGCCGCAGAGATGAATGGCGCGGAAAGAAGCAAGTACGAGAGCGGAACGGTCCTGCTGATCAAACCGTTCGCTCGCGAACAGGGGGAAATGCTCGACACGCGCTGGCTGGTCATTTTGAACGATCGCATCGCGATGCTGGGAACGCCGACGATGGTTCAAAACGCGATGGGTCGGTACAGGGCCCATGCCGACATCGATATGCCGCTTATGGAACGGCTGGCTCAAGTGCATCGCGACGTGACTTCGTGGACGATACTTCTGGGATCCCCAAAAACCGAAGGGAGTCTTGTTTTCACGCAACCGAACAGCCTGTTAACGCGACTGCTCGATGGTGCCGAGGTCCTGACGATTGGTACACGCTTTGGCGCCAAGATTCGTGTGGATTTTTCGCTGCACGGCCAGAATGATCATCAGCGCGAATTTCTAACGGAGAAAGCAGCATCGTTCGCCGATGTGTTTGCGAAAGAACCGCCGCTCTTGTCTGGTTTACCGCAGCAGTCGCAACGCCGATTGGGAAACCTTTCCATCGAGCCGGACCGCATCCAGGGATCGGTCGAATTGTCGGCGAAAGAATTTGAACAGTGGAACCATCAGGGAGGGTTTGCGCGCCGTTTGCGGGGAACGACGATGCGCCCGCCGACCCACGGAGAGTAACCACAACTCGCCAACCAGGTGGCGATACAGGTCAAGCTCAAAGGCGCCCCGCAGTTTCGGAGGCGCCTTCAGTGTTCTTAGAGCGATGAATTGCTAAAGTTCGTCAGTTGCTCGGCCCAAATGAAACGCCGCGCAGGGCCTCGCCGAAGCCGGCGGTGCGGAGCGTGCGGAATCTTTCCTGTTCCGCTTGCGCGGCGGTGGAGTTGCTTAGCGTGTCAGTGATGCTGACAAGCCGGTTTGGATCGGCGCCTGTGTCGCCGTTGCCGCTGACGGTAGAGGTAATGGCCCAGATGGTCACGGTGCCATCATTGTTGACGCGGCCGGTGAGATTGCGCAGGCCGTCAGTCGCTGGGGACCACGGGAGGCCAGTGACGGCGTTATTGCCGGTCGGAAAACCGGGCACCGTGTAAGGCGTGCCGAGATCGAGGCCATTCTGCAGCGTGTAGGCAAGTTTCCAACTCTTCGAGGATGAGTCGAAGACCCACTTCTCGAGGCCGGCCAGGGGCTGTGCTGCTGCGTCGGTATAGGTATTCGTGGTGGCGTCGAAGGTGGTCGTGCCATCGCCCTCGTCAGCGACATAAACCGTATTGGCGTCGGCGAACCACAAGCCGAAGGGGAAGTTGACCGGGTTGCCGTTCTTGTTGGAGAGCGTGGGGAAGCCGGTCAGCACGCACATGTTGGTAGGCGTTCCTGTCGCCGGATTAAAGGCGCTGAATGGGCTGGTTGGCAGGGTCGCGGAGGAGGCTGGCAGTCCGGTTCCTTTGGGGCAGGCTGAGCCGGTGGTGTCGACGAAATAGACGGTGTTGACGCCGTTGCTTCCGGAGCCCTTGGTGAAATAGACCACGTTGTTGAAGATCGTCAGGCCACGGAAGTTGTCGTCCTTCCCAACCTTGTCGGCCTTGTCGCCGAGTTCAGTCACAGAGAAACTGCCCACTGGAGTAGGAAGGCCCGGAGTCTGGTCTGGCCTCGCTCTGTGCCACGAAGTCGATGAACTGCGCACCGGCGCCGAGCACGACGTTGGTCGGCTGGGGATTGCCGCCATTACCGGCATTGCCCGCGGTGTAAATGACCGGGTTACCACTCGTATTGTTGAGGACGGCGGCACGGCCGTTATTGCCGCTGTAGGCATTGGTAAGGGTGAAATCGAAATTTCCCCAACGATCGACGCGCGCAACGGCGCGGTAGTACGCAGAGGGGTCAGGATTGGTCGCGTCGAAAGCGGCTGGCGTGTTGGAGTTGGAGACGTCGAGCGCGTTCGCCGGGGCCACATAACCCATGAAGGTGATGTAGCGGCCATCGGTGGAGAGGTTCAGTGCCAGTTCAGATTTGGAGCTGAAGCTGGTTACGAGTTGATCGCTCGTTCCTGTGATCCACGAGTCGAGACTGTTGGGCACCTCAAGCGAGCTGATCACGTTGCCTGAAGGTGTGGAGTGATCGAGGAAGATCCGCGAAGTAATGCCGAAGCTGCCGTCTGTCGTGTCGTTGTTGAAGACGAACGGGTAGGTACCGTCTGCGATCGCGGTCGTACAGCCGCCGGTTGAGGCGAGGCAATTGGGCGGAAGCGTCTGTCCGAGCGTAACGTTGCCGGGCAAGTTGTCGTAGACAGTGCGGCTGACGACGAGATTGCCGGGATTGAAAGCGGGCTTACCGTGTTGCGCGATGACAAAGGCCGGGGACATTACTGCGAGAAGTGAAGCGGCGATCGAAACGGAGCGAAGCCGGGGAAAGGCAAAGCGATGTTGCGTCACTATGTGACCTCCTGGAGCAGTGAATTGAGCGTGCGGGGAATCTGGCGAAGGGAGCACCGCCGATGACGCTAACAGCGCCCTGTGAATGAACGATGAAGGTGAGGTTAAAGGCGCGTTGCGAAAGGTGTAAGCGACGGCGCTATTCTGGGTGCGTGAAGAATTTCAAACGGGTAGCGGTGTATTGCGGATCGGCAAATGGGAGCGATCCGGTGTTTCTGGCGGAGGCGACGGCGTTAGGAAGCGCGATTGCCGAAGCGGGGCTTGGCCTGGTGTATGGCGGGGCGAGCGTGGGGCTGATGGGAGCCGTTGCAGATGCGGCGCTCGCGGGCGGAGCTGAAGTCATCGGCGTGCTGCCGGAGATTCTATCGGGCAGCGAGATTGCGCATCGCGGACTGACGCGGCTTGAGATGGTTCCCACCATGCACGAGCGCAAGGCGCGAATGGTGAAGCTGGCGGATGCCTTTCTGATGTTGCCGGGCGGCTACGGAACGCTCGACGAGATGATGGAGATTGTGACGTGGAAGCAGCTTCGGCTGCATGCCAAGCCATGCATCCTGATCAACACGGCAAATTACTGGGGTGGACTACTGGCATTTCTGGATCACGCGGTGGAGGCGGGGTTTCTGAAGGCGGAGAACCGAGGACTGCTGGAATTGGTTGGGTCGGCGGTGGAGGCGGTTCAGCTTGCAGTGTCGAGCTCAGAGCTCAGAGGCATCCACGTTCGTGTCCCCGAAACTTCTCCGTAATATCACTCGACGCATCCGCGTCTTGAGGCGTATACCTTTGCGCACCGTGAGGTCCGCAACTCGGACCCCGGTGAAAGAGGAGGTTTCGTTTCATGCTAGGAGAACAAGTTGGCATTACCACAGGCAAAAGACTCGTACGGCGGGTTCTCTCCACAGAACCGCCCACGGCGGAAGTTTCGTTTGAAGAGAGCGGCACCATACTGGGAGTCGCCGTCACAGGCATGGGCACCTACACATCGGTAATTGGTGCAGATGGATCCCTCCACGGCGAAGGCCAGGGTATGGAGATGACAGCCGATGGAGAAGCAGCTACGTGGAAAGGAACGGGCGTGGGTAAATTCGGCCCAGGAGGCTCGGTAAGCTACCGCGGAATGCTCTTCTTTAAAACCGCTTCGAAACAACTCGCCCGCCTGAACAACGCATGCGTCGCCTTCGAATACGACGTAGACGCTGCAGGCGCAACCGTTTCCAAAATGTGGGAATGGAAATAACCGCAAAGACTGTGCGTGCCCCATCCTTCACAACGATTCAAGTGGCAAGGATGGGGAAGCACGAACCACGAGGTCTCTTCGGGAGCGTCGCCGTCGAGGCATCATCCAGCGCTTCTCCCAACCAGCCTGACTTGATCCGGTCGCATACCTTAAGGACGTCTTGACACGAGCCACTCGCTATTTCCGCTTTGCGCGTTCGCGCTGGAGTTCACGGTAGAGCTCGCTCTTGGATTGGCCTAGTTCTCGGGCAAGCCGCTTGAGGGCTTCTTTTTCGTCGAGGTTCGATTCGGACTGGAGCCGGGAGACGCGGGCGGAGATGGTCTCCCTGGTCTGAGAATCCAGACCGGGGGCAGCCGCATTCCTGGCTGGAGCTTCGATCAGAAGGGTGAACTCACCGCGGATGCGGTCGCGCGCGACGAGATCGCGGCGCACATCGGCGACGGTGCCGCGGAGAAATTCTTCGTGGAGCTTGGTGAGTTCGCGGGCTGCGACGACGCGCAACGAAGGACCGAATACGGATTCGAGATCGGCGAGCGTGTCGGCGATGCGGTGGGGCGCTTCGTAGAAGATCACGGTCTGCGCGGTTTCGCGAGGCTGCGCGGCAAGGGCTTCGAGCGCCGTGCGACGTGCGCCGGCTTTTTCCGGCAGGAATCCGAGGAAGCAGAACTGTTCGGTTGAAAAGCCCGACGCGACGAGGGCGCTGAGAGCAGCATTGGGGCCGGGAATGGGAATGACGGGGACGCCGGCGGCGATGGCTTCGGTGACGAGCCAGGAGCCGGGATCGCTGATGCCGGGCATGCCTGCGTCGGAGACGACGGCGATGGTACCGCCGTTCTTCAATGCCGCGATCAGTTCGGCGGCGCGATCACGCTCGTTGTGCTGGTGGAAGCTGACTGTAGGCGTGGCGATGGCGAAGTGGTTGAGGAGCTTTTGCGTCTGGCGGGTGTCTTCGCAGGCGATGCGGTCGGCTTGCTTCAGGACTTCAAGGGCGCGGAGGGTAATGTCGCCGAGGTTGCCGATAGGCGTGGCGACGAGGTAGAGGCCGGGAGCAAGTTCTTCTGACATTGCTTAGGACATGGTAGTTGAGGGCTGTGCTTTATCCCACAGGCCTGTGCCGTTGCAGAGAAAGAACAACCGCAGATCCTTCGACACACTTCGTCCGCAACGCGGACTTCGTTTACTCAGGATGACGAGTGCAGGATTGCTATTCGGCGGCGTCCTGGGCTTCGATGCGGCGCTGTTCGGCTAGCAGAGACATCGAGCTCATCAGGTTTTGCACGCTGACGATGCCGACGACCTTCCCGCTCTCGGTGACGGGAATGAGCGAGAGGCCCTGTCCGCCGGAGATGCGGCGGATGGTAGTGCCAAGGGTGTCTTCAGGGCGGGCGACCTGGAAGGCGCGCGACATGATGGACTGGATGTAGCCGTTGCCGTCGTCACGGAGAGCGTCGACGATGCGCTGGCGCGAGACGATGCCGACCAGCTGCGGTCCGCGGACCACGGGAAAGTCTTCCTGCAGGGAGTGGACGCAGCGGAAGAGCGCGTCGGCCAGCGTATCCGACGGGGAGAGCGTTGCGAAGTCGGTCAGCATCACTTCGCGCATGCGCACCGTGTCGACGACGGACTGGAAGAAGACGCCCTGGTCCTCGATCTGTGCGCCGATCATGATGAAAAATCCGGCGATGATGAGCCAGTAGGCCTGCAGGGCCATGCCGCAGATCATCACGGCGAGAGCGATGAGTTGTCCGATGCCGGAGGCGGCGCGGCCCGCCGGCGAGAGGCCGTGGGTGCGGGCAAAGTTGCCGCGAAGCAGGCGGCCGAAGTCGAGCGGATAGGCGGGAAGCAGGTGCACCAGGCCAAGTCCGGCCTGCATCCAGACCATGCTGCGCAAAAGGTAAGCTGCCGAAATGAGGGGACGCCCGAGCAGCCGCACGTCTCCGCCCGCGCCGATGAAGGCCGCAGCGAGCATGAGCGCTGTAAAGCAATTGGCGAGCGGCCCGGTGAGCGCCATGGCGAACTGGCCGAAGCCCTGGTTCGCAGCTTCCTGGCTTTCAGGGTTGGCATAGGCGAAGAGACCGCCGATGGGAATCAGAAGCACGGCGCGCAATTTCAGGTGAAGATAAGCAGCCATCATCAGGCGCGCGGCCTCGCGCACCACCACGGCCGATACGCATACCAAGAACAGGCCGAGGCCCCGCATGACTCCGCTGCTGGCGCTGAGACCGAGACAGACCAGCGCAAGGGCAGGAAAAAAGACGTGCACACGCATCTCCACGCCCATCCATCGGCCCAGCGGTATGGTCCAGCCACGCATACAGGAATTGTAGATGCTCAGGCTTTGCGGGGTATCTCCTATATGCTGATTCGCGATGCGGGTGATAGCGGGAACGCTGCGACGAAGAACGCTGCAAGCTCCGGCAGGGCTGGGGACACGTCCCACGAGCGATCGGCTGCGAGAGACTCTGTTTAATGTACTTGCGCCTCGAATGGAGGGTGCGCGGTTTCTGGATCTGTATGCTGGATCGGGCGCCGTGGGCATCGAGGCGGCTAGCCGTGGAGCCGCGAGCGTGGTGTTGGTGGAGCGGGCGGAACCAGCGCTGAAGGTGCTGCGGGTAAACCTCGAAATGCTGGGGCTGCGGGGCGGCGTGCGCGTTGAAGCGGTGAGCGTGGGGGCGTTTCTGCGGCGGGTGCGGCCGGAGAAGTCGCTGATGCGCTTCGACGTGGTCTTTCTTGATCCGCCTTACGAAGCCATAGAGGAGTACACATTGGCGATGGGGTTGCTGGGCGGCGCGGCGTCGGCGTTGCTGGCGGAAGGTGCCATGGTGATCGCGGAGCACCGGCGCAAGGAGAAGCTCGAAGATGGATATGGAGTGCTGCGCAGGGTGAGGGTGCTGGAGCAAGGGGAT
Organism: uncultured Acidobacteriaceae bacterium; assembly: GCA_963770365.1. GTDB lineage: Bacteria > Acidobacteriota > Terriglobia > Terriglobales > Acidobacteriaceae > Telmatobacter. The sequence continues at coordinate 35,878 of CAVYPN010000009.1, forward strand.
GCGGCACTGAGCTTTTATGAAGCAGCCCTTGGCGCCTAGCTATTGGTTCCCGGGACTTTCGTGCCGGGTGAAGAGATTGTGGCTAAGCGTAAGATGGGGCGCATTACGGAGAAAGATCGCGTGAAGACGATTCTGAAGTGGGCTGTTGCGCTGGGAGTGTTGCTGGGGACAGCGGGCCTGGGTGCGCAGGATGCTCCGAAGTGGGTGATTGGCCCGTTCTCGCGGCCTGCGACGGGGAATCCGGTCGTTTCACCGAATCCGGCTTCGACGTTTGACGACCCGATTCTGCACAAGCCTGTCCTGTGGGAAGCGCTGCACGCCTTCAATCCTGCGGCGGTTGTGCGCAAGGGCAAGGTAGTCGTGTTATATCGCGCAGAGGACAATTCGGGTGCGATGGAGATCGGCGGGCACACTTCGCGACTGGGCCTGGCCGAGAGCGATGACGGTATCCACTTCAAGCGCACGGGTGAGCCAGTCTTTTATCCGGCCGACGACGACCAGCAAGCGCGCGAGTGGCCGGGTGGCGCCGAAGATCCACGGATCGTGGAGCGAGACGACGGCACCTATGTTCTGACGTATACGCAGTGGAATCGCAAGACGTATTCCGTGGGAATTGCGACCTCACACGATTTGAAGCATTGGACGAAATATGGACCGGCATTTCTTACGGCTTTGGGCGGCAAGTACGCCAACCTGATGTACAAGTCGGCCGGCATTGTCACGCAGCTGAAAGGTGGCCGGCTGATAGCGGCGAAGATCGCGGGCCGCTATTGGATGTACTGGGGCGAAGGTGCCGTCAAGCTTGCGACATCGGACGATGCGATTCACTGGATACCGGTGGAAGACATGCACGGGAATCTTGTGGAATTGCTGCGGCCGAGGCCGGGGCATTTCGACAGCACGTTTCCCGAGACGGGTCCGCCGCCGGTGCTGACGAGCACGGGAATCGTGATGCTCTACAACGGCAAGAATGCAACGGAAGGTGGCGATCCGGCGCTGGGGCCAAGTGCGTATGCCGCGGGTGAAGCGCTGTTTGACGCGTCGAACCCGGCAAACCTGCTGACCCAGACCGACAAGCCGGTGCTGAAGCCGGAACTGCCGTATGAGAAGACTGGGCAGTACGCGGCCGGTACGACCTTTGCCGAAGGGCTGGTCTTCTTCCACAACAAATGGTTTTTGTATTACGGGTGTGCGGATTCGCTGGTGGCGGTGGCGACGGCTCCGGCTGAGGCGATGAGTGGAGATTCACTGCGCATGGCGCCCGTGGCAGATACCGCGCCGGGATCTCCGGTTAAGCCGGCCGCAAATGGTGTGCCGCCGGGCGCGGAGGCGAACGCGCGCGGGTTCTATCTGCGCGGCGGCGACACCGTGGTGTTCTACGGAGACAGCATCACGGAGCAGAACTACTACAACCAGTATGTGGAGTTGTACGCGGCAACCCGGTTCCCGTGGATGCGAATACATTTCTACGGCGCGGGCGTGGGTGGCGATCGCGTGACCGGCGGCGGAGGAGGCCCGGTCGATCAGCGACTGGAGCGCGATGTGTTTTCAGAGAAGCCGACCGTCGTTACAGTGATGCTGGGCATGAATGACGGCGGGTATCGCGCGACGACCGACGAGATTGAGCAGACGTATGTGAAGGGCTACGAACATCTACTTGATTCGATTCGCGAACATGCGCCGGGCGCGCGGCTCACGCTTCTGGGCCCATCCCCGTACGACGATGTGACCCGGCCAGTGACGTTCCCGGGCGGATACAACGCGGTGATGCAGCATTTTGCGGATGTGGATCAATCTCTGGCCGATAAGTATGGCGCGGCATTTGCGAATCTGAATCCGCCGGTGGTCTCTGCGATCCGGAAGGCGGATGCGATGGATCCGAAGCTGGCGGTACTGCTGTTGCCGGACCGCGTGCATCCTGATCCGCTGGCGCACTGGGTGATGGCCGAGGCAGTGCTGAAGGGATGGCATGCTCCTGCGCTGGTCTCGGATGTCACGGTGGATGCGCATGCGGGAATCGTGACCCGGTCACGCAATGCCAGCGTGAGCCAGGTGGAGCAGGCCGACGGCACTTTGAAGTGGACTGAAGTGGAGGATGCATTGCCGCTGCCTCTGACGCGGAGCAATGCAACCACTGCGCTGCTCGAGGATCTGACCGATATCGAGCAGCAACTCAACCAGGAGACACTGCGCGTAACAGGACTCGCAACCGGACGGTACATGCTGAGCATTGATGGTGAGGTGGTGGACACGTTTTCGCCCGAAGCCCTGGAGAGCGGAATCAACCTGGCCGAATACGCGACGCCGATGTTTCACCAGGCGCAGCGCGTAAGCTGGCTGGTGCGCGATCGCGACGAGACGCACTATATTCACTTGCGCATGCGCGTGCGCAACGCGGACATGGGGGAACAGGCAGGAAAGCCGGATGTAATGCAGGCGTTTGAAAATTCACTGGAGGACTCGATTTATGATGCGGCCACTCCAAAGCCGCATGTCTTCCGGCTGACACCTGTCACGACTGGAACAACACAGAGCACGCGCTGAGATTCGCGTACGGGCAAGCGTAATGAGGAGGGTGTGATCGCGGAGATTTCGCTGAAGTCGGTGTTGGAGACGGAAGGGTCTGAAACGGCAAGAGCCGCTCTGCGCGAGGTCTCGACGCATGCAAGGGGCCCGGAAGGCGTGCTGCCGTTGACGGCGGAGATGCTGGTCGAGGAGCCCTCCGGGAATCTGTTCGGGTTGAGTCAGAACGCGGGGATGGGTTGGGAGGCTGCGCGATTGCGCGATCCGGAGTTTCTGATCCTGAGTACGCATGGAGGGCTGCGCGCAGAGGATGGACGACCGATTGCGCTGGGATTCCACACCGGACACTGGGAGGTTGGGCTCCTGGTCGCGGAGGCAGCTCGCGAAATGAAGGCGCTGCGCGCCATTCCGTTTGCGGGTGCGTGCACCGATCCATGCGACGGGCGAACGCAGGGCACGGCGGGGATGATGGACTCGCTTCCGTTTCGCAACGATGCGGCAATGGTGCTGCGGCGGCTGATGCGGTCACTGCCGACGAGCAAAGGCGTGTTGGGAGTGGCAACGTGCGACAAGGGATTGCCGGCGATGATGATGGCGCTGGCTTCGGCCGGGCCGCTGCCGGCGGTGCTTGTGCCGGGCGGCGTCACGCTGTTGCCCGAATCGGGCGAGGACGCCGGCAAAGTGCAGACGATCGGGGCACGGTTTGCACAGCAGCAGATCACATTGGAATACGCGGCAGAGGTTGGTTGCCGCGCATGTGCGTCGCCGGGAGGTGGATGCCAGTTTCTAGGCACGGCGGCGACGGCGCAGGTTGTGGGCGAAGCACTTGGCCTGGCGCTGCCGCATACGGCGCTGGCGCCTTCAGGACAGGCGATCTGGCTGGATGCGGCAAAGCGATCCGCACGTGCAATCATTCGGTTGCATGAACTAAAGCTGGGTGCGCGGGATGTTCTGACGGATGCTGCGGTGCGCAATGCGATGGTGCTGCATGCGGCGTTTGGCGGCTCGACGAACCTGCTGCTGCATCTGCCCGCAATTGCGTTTTCGGCCGGATTGAAGCGGCCCGGACGGGCGGACTGGGAGCAAGTCAACCGCACCGTGCCGCGCCTTGTTGACGCGCTGCCGAATGGGCCGCGTGGATTCGCGACGGTGCAGGTGTTTCTCGCCGGCGGGGTGCCTGAGGTGATGCTGGAGTTGCGTTCGGCAGGGCTTTTGGATACGAGTGTGAAGACGGTCACGGGCGACACGCTCGATGCGAGCCTCGACTGGTGGCGCGACAGCGAGCGGCGCCACATGCTGCGCAAGAGACTGAAGGAACTGGATGGAATCGACGGCGAGGATGTAGTCATGACGCCGGATCGTGCGCGGTCGCGAGGATTGACGGCGACGGTGTGTTTTCCCGTCGGAAATCTTGCGCCCGAGGGGTCCGTGATCAAGAGCACGGCTATCGATCCATCGCTGATCGGCGAAGACAATGTCTTTCGCCATCGTGGGCCGGCGCGGGTATTTACGACGGAGGCGGCGGCGATTGCGGCTATCAAATCCGGCGCCATTGGGCATGGCGATGTGATTGTGCTGATCTGCGGCGGCCCGAAGGGCGCGGGGATGCAGGAGATCTACCAGGTTACATCGGCGCTGAAGCAGTTGCCCCATTGCAAACACGTTGCGGTATTGACTGACGCGCGCTTCAGTGGTGTCTCAACGGGCGCGTGCATCGGGCATATTTCGCCGGAGGCGCTGGCGGGGGGGCCGATCGGCAAGGTGCTGGAGGGCGATCTTATCGAGATTGCGGTCGATCGTGGCACGCTGACTGGTTCTGTGAATCTGGTGGGCGATGCCACCGGCGAGTTGAGAGCGGAAGAAGCTTCGCGGAAATTGGCGGAGAGACAGCCTCGCGTGGATTTGAAGCCGCATCCCGCGCTGCCGGAGGATACGCGCCTGTGGGCAGCCCTGGTGGAGGCGAGCGGCGGCGTGTGGGGCGGATGTGTGTACGACACGGAGAAGATCGTGGCCGCGCTGGAATCCGGGAAGTCGGCAGATTGAGGTTTCCGGTCTCCCATTCATGACCGATACAACCACGTCATGAATTGGAAGATGCGGTTCTGACGGTGCGTTAAGATCTCCGGCGTAATTCTCGTGGTCAGCTCTTAAGAAGAGGAAACGCCGTGATGCGCAACTTTGCGGTTGCATATGGGATGAGCGTGATCTCTTCTTCCGGCTCGTTGCTTGCGACCGGGCTTTGCGGAGGCGGGTTCGCAGCCCCGTCTTCGGCGCGCCATGCAGGAACCTTGCGGGCTTTTACGCGAAGCTGGACGGGAGCGGTTTTTCGCGCAAAGGGAACGTCTCCGAGGTCGGATTCAGCAACTGCGATATGCGCGGCGGGATTCTGCGGATCAATGTTGACGGCGTAGTTCCACGGCGTGGTTGGATACACCTGCCAGTCTGCCGTCATGCCGCGATCGCGCAGCTTTACCCAGTCTTCTCCGACGCCATACGAAAAGACCAGCGGGCCGCGCTCGATGGCGACGGAGTCGTTGAACCAACGGGAGACGCGCGGCTCCATCGGGAAGGTGAGCTGGACGCGGTCGCCGGATTTCCAGATGCGCTCGATGCGCGCGAAGGAGCCAGGAGTGGGGCGCGGTTCGGGGCGGCCGTTAACGACGATGGTGGCTCCCGAGGCCCACGCGGGGATGCGGAGTTGAAGCTGGAACTGAACCCGAGCAACAGGATTAACCGTGAACTTCACGCTGCCACGAAAGGGATATTCAGTCTCCTCGACGATGTGAATGAGTGTGCCGCGTAAGGTGGTGCGAAGTTCGCAGGGCGCGTAGGCCGCGGCCACGATGCCATCGTTGGTATCGGTGTCCTTGTCGCCAGAAACCAGAAACAAACTGGCAGCAAACTTGGGCCATCCCTGGTTGAAGTTGGCGGTGCAGCAGCCAAAGTTCGGTTCGAGGCCGAAGAGATTCGATTCCGGTCCATCACTGACCCAGGGCTTGTGGTGCAGGCTGCACTCCACCTGGTTCGGCTCCTGGTTGTACTGGTGGGCCCACATGTCGTCGGTGAGCGTGCCGGGGAGCGCGTTGAAGGCGAGGCGTTCCAGGCGATCGCCGAATGCCGGGTCGCCGGTGATGGCTAACGCGCGCTCGAGTGAATACATGTACTCGACTACTGTGCAGAGCTCGGAGCCTTGTGAAGGATCGCGGCCGGAAAGGTGTTCGTCGCAAGAGAACATGCCGTTGGGCAGGCCGTGGTAGCGGTCGAGTTCGGCGACCATCTGTGCGGCGGCTTTGCGATCGATGTCGGAGCCAGACACTAGCGACCACACCGGGCCGGTCTTTATGGCTTGGCCGTTATTCACGCCGTGGGTTGAAAGCGCGAGATCTTTGAGACCGCCATTTTCATTGAGCTTGATGAACTCGGCGGTGATCTTCTGCTTGTACTGGAAGTTTGCATACTGCGACCTCCAGTCGTAGCCCTGCTGATGGAGCAGGCGTGCGAGGTCGAGCAAGTAGGGCGAGCCGGTGCGGTTGTAAAGCCAGATCACGCTGAGCAACTCATCCTGCCAGCGGAACTTTCCCCAGTCGCGCAACGGGCGCTTGGGGAGTTCGGCGAGTTGACAGCGGAAGTAGTGGTCCATGAGCGGCACGACGCGCGGATCGCCGGTTAACTCCTGGTATTGCGTGAGAGCTTTAAGCGCGACGATGCGCGGCCACCAATCATCGTTCGATGCGGGTCCGATCATGCCGCTGGGCGCCTGGTGAGTGAGGATCCAGTCGATGTATTTTTGTGCTTTCGCTTTCAGGCGCGCGTCCTCAAGCAACCACGCGAGTGGGATTAGCCCGTCGAGATAATAGGGTCCGCGCTCCCACGATTCGCCAGTACCGCCGAGCCAGCCGCTGTTGGGGCCGACGTCGGGCCAGGTCTCGTCGAGATGTCCGCTGAGGCCGCTTGCCTGGATCTCGAGCTGGCGACGGAGCCAACCCGCCGGACGCACGGAACCGAGCGGCAGGGAATAAAACGCGCCTGGATGAAGTGGCGCGCGGTCTTTCACCGTTGGCGAAAGTGGTGCCTCAGATCCGGCCCAGAGCGAGTGCGCCGGCAGCGCGCAGGCGAGGCCCGCGAGGCTGGATTTCTTGAGAAAGCGGCGGCGGGTGATGCGGGTTGAATGGGCCATAGGGACGTGAATGCGATCGTCAACAGAGTAAAGGACCAGAAACGGATGGGGCGAAGGCGATAGAGTGATTGGCATGAAAAATCTTCGGGCTCCGCTCCTCCTGTTCGCGCTTGTTCTTGCTTTCTGTGTCACTCCCGCAGCGCGATCGCAAGCAACCGCCCGCGCGGCAGACTCGGCTTCATCGCCGCAGGAAGTGATTATCGACACCGATATCGGCGACGACATTGACGACGCGTTTGCGCTGGCGCTGGCGTTGAAGAGTCCGGAATTGAAGGTCCTGGGCGTGACGACCACGTTCGGCAACACGGCGATGCGCGCGCGGCTGGTGGACAGGTATTTGCAGGCCGTTGAGCGGAGCGACATTCCGGTTTTTGCGGGACCGATGACAAAAACAGACAACCTGATGACGCAGGCGGCCTACGCGAACCGCGCGCCCGAGAAGAAATTCGGTGATGGCGCGGAGTTTATTTTGCGTGAAGCGCGCGAGCACCCGGGCGACATCACGCTGATTGGCATCGGACCGCTGTTCACGGTGCAGGCGGCAATCGAACACGATCCGGCGGCCTTCAAAAAGCTCAAGCGCGTCGTCATCATGGGCGGCAGCGTATATCGGGGTTACGGACTGGATGGTCAGGGAAAACCAAAGCCACCCGAGCCGGAGTGGAATATCCTCAACGATCCTGCCGGCCTGAAGGCGCTTCTGGCATCAGGGGTGCCGGTATTCATGATGCCGCTCGATTCAACGCAGGTGCCGCTCGATGCGAAGGACCGCGAGGCCATCTTTGCGCATGGTTCACCGCTTACGGACCAGTTGACACTGCTCTATCACGAGTGGATGGGGGGAACGCCAAACCACAGCCCAACGCCAACGCTTTTCGATCCTGTCGCCGTGACATACACATTTCGTCCTGAACTGTGTCCCGCGAAGCCCATGCACATCAACGTCGATGACAAGGGGCTGACGAGTGCTGGAGAGGGAGCACCGAATGCGCAGGTTTGCCTCCAGTCCGACGAGAAGGGTTTTCTGGATCTTCTTTTAGATCGATTGAACGGGAAGTGATGGAGAGACGGTCGCGAATCTGGGGAGAGTAACAGGCTGAATTTACGGGAGTTTGGTCGGAATCCGTTGAAGTGTGCCCGGTGTCACATGCAACTCCATTGACAGCGCGTGAAAGTAAGAGAAAAATGGCGGGTCATTGGGATTATGACCCTGTCTCTGTGTGTAGGGAGAAAGAGTGAGAAGCATGCTGAATTGGAAGACTTTAGGTGCGTTGTTTGTGGGTTTTTCATGCTTGGTCGTGGCGGGCTGCAAGTCGGCGCCGGATTTGACCCCGGCCCAGGCGCTGGCCCTGGTGCAGGCGAAATATGACCAGACAGCGCCGGTTGCGACGACCATCCTTGTCAATGAGGCGGGAATCCGTCAGGGGGTATCGGCCAAGTTGTGGGAGAGGACCAAGGTCTATCCAAACAAGCTTTGGGCCGATTTCAAGCTGACCCCGGATGGCAAGAAAGCCCTTACGCTGCCTGGAGGCGGCGACGTGATCGAATGGCGTCCAGCGAATCAGGATGACACCAATTACACCGTCGTTGTCTTCACGGTTGCGGCAAATCATTTAAGGGCGCACGACATGGGCGATCTGCAGGATGAGATGCTTACTGGCTCAGCCGCGGCCAAAGAGGGCAAATACACCGAGGGCGTGAATCTGAATGGAGTGCCGCAGGCTCTCAATGATATTGCGCACCATCCGGGAAACAAGCTGAGCACCCGGAAGCAGGCGGATTTCTCGCTGGAGAACGGAACCTGGACGCTGAAATCGATCGAATAGGCTGCCCGGCAGGCCGAAAGCGGGACCTTTTTCGGGTCTGCCTTCCTTCTCTGGATCCGGCTGGCCATCGAGCCATGGAACGCAACCGGAAGCGCTGTGTCGAACAGCGGCACTAATACGGTTGTTTTGCGGCAGGGAGCCATCTGCGCCAGCAGAAAATAGGGGTGAGGGGTTGAATTCATTGACCCCACATCGGTTTCTTGTTATCTTTAAAAGGTTCCGCAAGAACACGCCTATCCGTGTGTGCTAACGGCAGGCGGGTAACGGGTGATCCCCGGTCAGCAAGTTTGTCGAGGATCTGCACCCGAGGCCGTAAGCAGTAAAGACGGCCAAAGTCCTTAAATAGCTCTCCTCTTGCGAAGGGCAGGGACAGATCGCAAACCCCGAGTGAAGGAAAGACGGGGAGGCGATATTCGCATCGGTGCTCGCGCGTTTCTCCACCTTGGAGGGCTATGCGAGCCGGAACCGGCGAAACGGAGTTGGCTTTTCCCGTTTAAGAGCGGAAAAACGACCGGCCACCGTCTCGGTTCTCGTCTGGTAGTGGAACGAAGGCAGACGCGAAGCAGCAACCTGGGCTTCCGTGCGCGTGCGCGCTGAAAAGTGCGTTCAGAGGGCATGGAGAAGCTCGAAGGTCTGCGCGCGGCTGTAAGCAGGTTGGCGTTAAAGGTTTTTGGGGTAAGGAGTTTCAGTTTGCCGACATTCAATCAATTGGTTCGCAAGGGGCGCACGGCCCCGCGGTACAAGACGGCGTCTCCTGCATTGCAGGCCTCGCCGCAGCGGCGCGGTGTATGCACCCGCGTGTACACACAAACTCCCAAAAAGCCGAACTCGGCGCTGCGTAAGGTAGCCCGCGTGCGGTTGACCAACGGGATCGAGGTCACCACCTATATTCCCGGCATCGGCCACAACCTGCAGGAGCATTCGATTGTGCTGATCCGCGGCGGCCGTGTTAAGGATCTGCCGGGTGTTCGCTATCACGTGGTGCGTGGCACGCTGGATTCAGTCGGCGTGGCCAACCGGAAGCAGAGCCGCTCGAAGTATGGTGCGAAGCGCGCCAAGGGCGGAGCAGCGGCGGCCAAGAAGTAGATTGCGGTTCCCGGGCGGAGTGATGGTACCGGGACTGGGGCAACAGAAACGGCGCTTAGGCGCAAAGGATTTTGAGGAACTATGCCGAGAAAAGGGCACATTGGCAAGCGGGAAGTAGCGGCGGATCCGGTTTACGCGTCCACGCTGGTCACCAAGTTTGTGAACTCGATGATGTGGGGCGGCAAGAAGTCGACCGCGCAAGGCATCTTCTACCAGGCGATGAAGAACCTGGAAGAGAAGGGCGGCGGAGACGACGCGTTGAAGCTCTTCAAGAAGGCGGTCGAGAACTGCAAGCCGCTGCTCGAGGTCAAGACCCGCCGTGTGGGCGGCGCCAACTACCAGGTGCCGATTGAAGTGAACGCGGATCGGCGTACTTCGCTGGCGATTCGCTGGCTCATCACCTACGGGCGCGCCCGTGGTGAGAAGGGCATGATCGACAAGTTAAGCAATGAGCTGCTGGACGCGGCCAATGGTCGTGGCGCAGCGATGAAGAAGAAGGAAGACGTCCACCGCATGGCCGAGGCCAACAAGGCCTTCGCGCACTACCGCTGGTAGTTGGGCGGGTACGGGGAAGAAAAGTTTTAGCCGGCAAGTAGATCGGTCCGGCGCGAAGGCCCTGAACGGAATGGGCCTTCGAACTGAAAGAAACGGCGGGATTGAAGCCCGCAAGGATAAAGAAAAACCGTGGCTCGCACCATACCTCTAAGTCGTTGCCGGAATATCGGAATCATGGCGCACATCGACGCCGGTAAGACGACTGCGACCGAACGCATCCTCTTCTACACGGGCATCACGCACCGCATTGGCGAAGTGCATGAGGGCACCGCGACCATGGATTACATGGAGCAGGAGCAGGAGCGCGGCATCACCATCACGTCGGCTGCAACCACGTGCATGTGGAAAGACATCCGCATCAATATCATCGACACGCCGGGCCACGTGGACTTTACCGCGGAGGTGGAGCGGTCCCTTCGTGTTCTCGACGGCGCGGTTGCGGTATTTGATTCTGTCTCGGGCGTGCAGCCTCAGACGGAAACCGTGTGGCGGCAGGGCGATAAGTACAAGGTTCCGCGTATCTGCTTCGTGAACAAGATGGACAAGAACGGCGCCGATTTTGAGCACGTTCTTGACACGATTCGCAAGCGGTTGGGCGCGCGCCCTGTGGCGCTGCAGATTCCGATTGGCGCGGAAGCTGGTTTCAAGGGTGTCGTCGATCTCATCGAGATGAAGGCCGTCGTATGGCACGACGAAACCATGGGCGCCGAGTATGATGTCCAGGCGATTCCGGCCGATCTGCAGAAGAAGGCGGAAGCGTTCCGTCTGCAGCTGATCGAAGTGATTGCAGAGACCGACGATGTGCTGCTCGAGAAGTTTCTCGAAGGCGAGACGCCGACCATCGAAGAGTTGAAGAAGGGCATTCGCCAGGCGACCATCGATCTGAAGGTCTTCCCGGTGATCTGCGGTTCTGCGTTCAAGAACAAGGGCGTGCAGACGCTGCTTGATGCGGTTGTTGACTACCTGCCTAGCCCGCTCGACAAGCCTCCGGTGGAAGGTATCGATCCGCACGATCACAGCGTGACGCTGATTCGCAAGGCCGACGATAACGAGCCGCTGTCGGCGTTGGTCTTCAAGCTGATCAACGATCCGTTCGGCAAGCTATCGTTTATCCGCATCTACTCGGGTTCGCTGAAAACAGGCGACACGATTCTGAATCCGCGTACCGGCAAGACGGATCGCGTTGGACGCCTGGTCAAGATGCACGCCAACAAGCGTGAAGACATTTCCGAGATCTACGCCGGCGATATTTGCGCATGCGTGGGACTGAAGGAACTAAAGACAGGCGATACGCTGAGCGCTCCCCAGCATCCGATTGCGCTGGGCGCCATCACGTTCCCTGAGCCTGTGATCTCGGTGGCAATTGAGCCGAAGACCAAGGCTGACCAGGAAAAGATGGCGATGGGGTTGTCTCGGCTGGCTGATGAAGATCCAACCTTCAAGGTGCGTACCGACGAGGATTCGGGTCAGACGATTATCAGCGGCATGGGCGAGCTGCATCTTGAGATTCTTGTCGATCGCCTGAAGCGTGAGCACAAGGTTGATGCCAATGTGGGCGAGCCCAAGGTGGCCTTCCGCGAGACGATTCGCAAGATGGCCGAAGCGGAAGGCAAGTACATTCGACAGACCGGCGGCTCGGGCAACTACGGACATTGCAAACTGCGCGTCGAGCCGAATACTCCAGGTGCCGGTTACGAGTTCATCAACGAAATCAAGGGTGGATCGGTACCGAGGGAATACATCAAGCCTATCGATCAAGGCGTTCAGGGTGCGTTGGAATTGGGCATCCTGGCGGGCTTCCCGATCGTAGACGTGAAGGTGATCCTGTTCGACGGCAGCTATCACGAAGTCGACTCGAACGAAATGGCATTCAAATTTGCAGGTTCGATCGCATTCAAAGAAGCCGCACGCAAGGCGCACCCGGTGCTTCTTGAGCCGGTGATGGCGGTGGAAGTCACTGTGCCCGAAGAGTACATGGGCGTGATCATCGGCGACATCAACTCGCGTCGCGGACGGATCGAAGGTATGGAACACGCGGCAGGATCGCAAGTCATCAAGGCGATCGTTCCGCTGAAGGAAATGTTCGGCTACGTGAACGAGATTCGTTCCTCGACACAAGGCCGCGCGTCGTATTCGATGCAGTTTGCGCGCTACGAAGAGGCGCCGCGCATGATCGCCGATGAAATTATCGGCCGTTCGCAAGGGAAGTGATTGAGGCAGTTCGCAGTTCAGAGTTTGTAGTTCGCAGTTGAAAACCGGGCCGATTTGGCACGGGGGCTTCAGAAGCGTGGAGAACTAAGAACTTCGAACTGTGAACTCAGATCTGGTTTTGGGGCTGGAGCCGGACAGCCGGCGCTCCTGGGAGCAACGGGCAGTAGAGCCACTGAAAGGGACTTGGATTTCTTATGGCGAAGGAAAAATTTGATCGTTCGAAGCCGCATGTGAACGTGGGAACGATTGGCCACATCGATCACGGCAAGACGACGTTGACGGCGGCGATCACGAAGGTATTGCAGAAGCACAACCCGAAGAACACGTTCCGTTCGTTTGATTCGATCGACAACGCCCCGGAAGAGCGGGAGCGCGGCATCACGATCGCGACGGCGCACGTGGAGTACGAGACCAAGAACCGGCACTATGCGCACGTGGACTGCCCCGGTCACGCCGACTACATCAAGAACATGATCACAGGCGCGGCGCAGATGGACGGCGCCATTCTGGTAGTGGCAGCGACTGACGGCCCGATGCCGCAGACCAAGGAGCACGTTCTGCTGGCTCGCCAGGTAGGCGTGCCCTGCATCGTGGTGTTCCTGAACAAGTGCGATGCGGTCGAAGACGAAGAGCTGACGGACCTGGTTGAGATGGAAGTCCGCGAGCTGCTGTCGAAGTACCAGTTCCCGGGCGACGATGTTCCGGTCATCCGCGGTTCTGCTCTCGGAGCGCCTGAACGGGGAAGCCAAGTGGGAAGCGCAGATTGACGCGCTGATGGATGCGGTCGACCAGTACGTTCCGCAGCCGGAGCGCGCCGTGAACCTGCCCTTCCTGATGCCGATCGAAGATATCTTCTCGATCTCGGGACGCGGCACAGTAGTCACGGGAAGAATCGAACGCGGCAAGGTGAAGGTGGGCGAGGACGTCGAGATTGTCGGCTTCCGCGAGACCCGCAAGTCGGTTTGCACGGGCGTGGAAATGTTCAAGAAGCAGCTCGATGAAGGCCTGGCGGGCGATAACGCCGGCATCCTGCTGCGCGGCATTCCGAAAGAGGATGTCGAGCGCGGCATGGTTCTGGCGAAGCCGGGATCGATCACGCCTCATACCAAGTTCAAGGGCACCGTTTACGTATTGAGCAAGGAAGAAGGCGGCCGTCATACGCCGTTCTTCAAGGGCTACAGGCCGCAGTTCTACTTCCGGACTACAGATGTGACGGGAGTGGCGGAATTGCCCGAAGGCACGGAGATGGTAATGCCGGGCGACAATGTGGCACTGACGATTGAACTGATTACGCCGGTAGCCATGGAAAAGGGTCTGCGATTTGCCATCCGCGAAGGCGGACGCACGGTAGGTGCAGGCGCGATTTCGGAAATTATCAAGTAACGAGTGAAGAAGTGAAGCGGTGAAATAGTTAAGCAGTGAAAGAGTGAATTGGCAAGTTGCTGGCTGTTCACTTTTTCACTCGTTCACCGGTTCACTGCTTCACCGAAGGGAAGCCAAATGGTAGGTCAGAGGATTCGAATTCGGTTGAAGGCATACGACTATCGCGTGCTGGATACCTCGACCGGCGAGATTGTGGAGACGGCCAAGCGCACCGGAGCAACGGTGGCAGGTCCGATTCCGTTGCCGACGATCAAGAACAAGTACTGCGTGCTGCGTTCGCCGCACGTGGACAAGAAATCGCGCGAGGCGTTCGAGATTCGCACGCACAAGCGGCTGATCGACATTCTTGAGCCGACGCAACAGACGGTGGACGCGCTGATGAAGCTCGATCTGCCGGCCGGCGTTGACGTCGAGATCAAGGCGTTTGAAAAATAAGTTGCAGTTATCAGTTATCAGTCGTGCAGCAAGAAACTGAGAACTGAAAACTGAGAACTGAAGACTGGATTAGGTTCCGGCAGTGCGGCGCTTCAAGCCCCGCATGATGAGGTGAGGAAGATATGGCAGTCACAGGGATTCTGGGAAAAAAGATCGGCATGACGCAGGTCTTCGACGAGAAGGGCGATGTGCACCCGATTACGGTGCTGCAGGCAGGCCCTTGCGTGATTACGCAGCTGAAGACGCTGGCCAGGGATGGCTATGACGCGGCGCAGATTGGCCTCGTGGAGTTCATCAAGACGAAGAACGTCACCAAGCCGCAGGCCGGGCACTTCGCGAAGACGGAAGCGCCGCCGGTGAAGGTCATCAAGGAAGTCGACGTGGAAGCTTCTCCGGAAGGCGAAGTCGAAACCAAGGCAGGCGATCGCGTGCTGGTGGATATCTTCCAGGATGCAAAGTTTGTGGACGTGATTGGGACATCAAAAGGCCGCGGGTTTGCGGGCGTCGTTCGCCGACACAAATTCGGCGGTGGACCCAAGTCGCACGGACATATGTTCCAAGTGCAGGGGTCTATCGGTGCATCCAGCTTTCCGTCGCGCGTGTTTCCGGGCCAGAGAATGCCCGGCCACATGGGCGCGGCGCAGATTACGGTTCGCAATCTGCGCATTCGCGGTATCGACCTGGAAGAGAACCTGCTGATGGTCGAGGGAGCGGTTCCGGGTGCGCGTGATGGGTATGTGCTGATTTCGAAGGCGAAGACGCCGCCGCGCGAGCGTCGTGGATTTGCCGGCTCGACCACGGTCGATCCGTTGAAGGCTTCGAAGAAGGCAACGGCGAAGCGTAAGTAGGCCACCTGTGGTGGGGCCAATCGCGCCTTGCGGCGCACGAGATGGAAGGCTGGCGGAAAGATGCCGGCGGAAGAGATTCAGGGCCGGGTGCAAGTCCGGCGGAAGAAGAAGACGATGGCAAACGTAGATGTTGTAAATCTGAACGGCGAAAAGGTGGGCTCGCTCGAACTGGCCGATGCAGTGTATGGCCAGGTGAACGAAGCTCTGCTTTGGGAAGCGGTGAAGCACTATCGCGCTTCGCTGCGCCAGGGCACGCACAAGACCAAGAGCCGCACTGAAGTCGCCGGTTCTGGCAAAAAGCTGTGGAAGCAGAAGGGCACAGGCCGTGCGCGTATCGGCTCAGTGCGCTCGCCGCTGTGGCGGCACGGTTATACCGTGCATGGACCCAAGCCGCGCACCTATGACTATGCGTTCCCCCGCAAAAAGCTGCAGGGGGCGTTGCGTTCGGCGCTGGCTTCAAAGCTGGCCGACGGGAAGCTGACGGTGGTCGACACGCTGGAGCTGAAAGAAGGCAAGACCAAGCTCTATCGCCAGGCGCTGGACAAGCTGGACGTGACACGCACGGCGCTGATTGTCGAAAACGGCAAGACGCTTTCGCAGGCATTGATGCTGGGTGCGCGCAATCTCAAGGGTGTTGAGCTGGTGCTGAACAACGAAGTGCATCCCTACGATCTGCTTCGGTATGAGCGTGCGATCTTCTCGAAGGCCGCGATCGAGCAGTTGACGGATTCGCTCGTGAAGACCGTTTCAAAGCGCAGCGCTGCGCATACGGAGGCTGCGTAATGTCGAGTCTTTATACGGTGATTCGCCGGCCCTTGATTACGGAAAAGGGCTTGAGCGTAAAGGAAACCGAGGGCACGCTGGTGTTTGACGTGGCTCCGGATGCTTCGAAGACTGAGGTGAAGCAGGCGGTTGAGGCTCTCTTCAAGGTGAAGGTGGCCGCGGTGCGGACAGCGAACGTGGTGGGCAAGGAACGTCGCCGCGGAAAGTTTGCCGGCTTCAGACCGGACTGGAAGAAGGCTTACGTTCGGCTGAAGGCCGGCGAGAAGCTGCCGGAGTACGTGAGCAACCTGTAACGATGAGTTCGCAGTTCGTAGTTCAGAGTTCGCGGTTCGAAGCGAATCTGGGCTGCAACAAAACTGAGAACTACGAACTTAGAACTGTGAACTGGTAGGAAAAAACGATGGCTATCAAGACATACAGACCGATCACGCCGACGTTGCGCTTCAAGACCACGCTGGTCAATGACGACCTGACGACGGACAAGCCGCACAAGCCGCTGCTGGCAGTGCGCAAGCGCACGGGCGGACGGCGCAACACGGGCGACATGACGATTCGCCACCATGGCGGCGGACACAAGCAGAAGATCCGGCTGATCGACTTCAAGCGCGACAAGTTCGGCGTTCCGGGCAAGGTAGCAACCATTGAGTACGATCCGAACCGCTCGGCGCGCATCGCGCTGGTGCATTACGCCGATGGCGAGAAGCGCTACATTCTGCAGCCTGTGGGATTGAAGGTCGGGGCGACAGTAAGTTCCGGTCCCGAAGCCGACATTCTTGTAGGCAATGCGCTGCCGCTCAAGAACATTCCTGCCGGCACCACGGTGCATGCCATTGAGCTGCGGCCGGGCAAGGGCGCGCAGATGGCGCGTTCGGCCGGTGCTCAGGCACAGTTGGTGGCGAAGGAAGGCGATTACGCTCTGCTCAAGCTGCCTTCCGGCGAAACGCGCAAGGTGCTGGTCGAGTGCCTGGCGACGGTTGGACAGGTAGGCAATACCGATCACGAGAACGTGTCGATCGGCAAGGCGGGACGCAACCGCTGGAAGGGCATTCGCCCGACCAACCGCGGCGTCGCCATGAACCCTGTGGATCACCCGCACGGCGGCGGCGAAGGCAAGACCTCCGGCGGCCGTCATCCGGTAACCCCGTGGGGACAGCCGACACGCGGATACAAGACACGCAACAACAAGCGGACCGATGCGTTCATCATCAGCCGCCGGGCGAAGTAGAGGAGCTGAGGGTATATGGCACGTTCGACGAAAAAGGGCCCGTTTGTGGATGCGCACCTGACAACAAAGATCGAGGTGCTCAACGTGGCCAACGATAAGAAGGTCGTGAAGACCTGGTCGCGGCGCTCGACGATCTTCCCGGAGTTTGTGGGACACACGATCGCGGTGCACAACGGCAAAAAGTTCGTTCCGGTGTACGTGACCGAGAACATGGTGGGACACAAGCTGGGCGAGTTTGCTCCGACGCGCACGTTCAAGGGGCATACGGGCGGATCAAAGGCGGCGGAAGCTGTGGCGAAGCCGGCGGGACCGCGGTAGGAAAAGCAGTGAGCAGTGGACAGTGAGCAGTGAGTTCACTGAATACCGCCAGCAAAGATTTTGAGGAAGAGACCAATGGCAGTCGAGACAAAAGAATACCGGGCAGAAGCGAGGTTCCAGCGGGTGTCGCCGCAGAAGGCGCGGCTGGTGCTGGACCTGATCAAGGGCCGGGGAGTTCAGGAAGCGCTGGAGACGGCGCAGTTCACCAAGAAGCGCATAGCTCCGGTGATTCACAAGCTGCTGACTTCGGCCGTCGACAACGCCAAGTACGTGACAGGCGAGCAGGGGATTGATCTGGACGTCGACAACCTCTATGTGAAGTTGGCAATTGCCAACGACGGTCCGCGCATGAAGAGGATCCGGCCCGCTCCAATGGGGCGTGCGTATCGCTATCAGCGCAGGCTGACGCACATTATTTTGTCAGTCGCCGAGCGCGATGGCGGGCACTCGCACCTGGTGACCAAGGCTGACGAGCCGGAGACCGCTGCGAAGTCGACCAAGAAGGCAGGGGCGAAAAAGACAGCCCCGAGGACGGCAAAGAAATCAGCGGCGAAGAAGCCGGTTGCTGCAGCGAAGAAGAAGGCCAAGAAGTAGGCCGAGGATATTTTCAGGGTCGGTGCAAGCCGAAGCCTGGACAGTAAAGTCGACGCAGCCATCAGGGAGCGGCGATTCGAAAAAGGAACAAGGGCGCTGCAACCCTGGAAATGCAGTAGAGGTTTGAGGAAAAAAGTATGGGACAGAAAGTCCACCCTTATGGATTCCGGCTGGGAGTGAACAAGCCGTGGCGTTCGCGCTGGTTCTCTGAGCGCGACTATGACAAGCTCCTGGTTGAAGACGTGAAGCTCAAGGCTGAGCTGCGCGAAAAGCTCAAGGCTGCCGGCGTGAGCTCGGTGGAAATCGAGCGTCCGGGCAACAAGCTGCGCTTCCTGATTCGCACCGCGCGTCCGGGTATCGTCATCGGCCGCAAGGGCGCGGAGATCGAGAAGCTCAAGACCGAGCTCGGCAAGCGCACCAACCGCGAAGTGTTCATCGACATCATCGAGGTGAACAAGCCGGAGCTGGATGCACAGCTGGTGTCGGAGAACATCGCGCTGCAGCTTGAAAAGCGCGTGAGCTTCCGCCGCGCGATGCGCAAGAGCGTGGATTCGGCGCTGCGTTTCGGCTGCAAGGGAATCAAGGTGCGTGTCTCGGGCCGTTTGAACGGCAACGAAATCGCGAGGTCGGAGTGGTATCTGCAGGGGCGGTTGCCGCTGCATACGCTGCGCGCGGATATCGACTACGGGTTTACCGAGGCGCATACCACCTACGGCGTAATCGGCGTCAAGACGTGGATCTATCGCGGCGACATTTATGAGCAGAAGCGCCGTCAGCCCGCGCCGGCAGGTTCGGGAGTGTTTTAACGGCAGTTCATTGTTCACAGTTCTTAGTTCGCAGTTGCGATTAGCGCTGTTGAGCGGCAAGGACTGAGAACTACGAACTTAGAACTTTGAACTGAGTTTTGAGGATTTCGCTATGTTGATGCCGAAGAAGGTTAAGTTCAGGAAGCAACAGAAGGGCAAGCGCCGTGGTAAAGCGTGGCGCGGTTCCTCTCTGTCTTTCGGTGAGTACGGTTTGAAGGTCCTGGAGTGCGGCTACATCACTGACCGGCAGATCGAAGCCAGCCGTATTGCCATGACCCGCTTCATCAAGCGCGGCGGCAAGATCTGGCTGCGGCTGTTTCCGGACAAGCCGATCACCAAGAAGCCGGCCGAAGTTCGAATGGGTTCGGGCAAGGGCGCACTGGATCACTGGGTAGCCGTGGTTCGTCCCGGCAAGATCCTGTTCGAGATGGAAGGCGTGACGCCGGAGATCGCGCAGGAAGCCATGCGCCTGGCTTCGAACAAACTGCCGCTGAAGACGAAATTCGTGCAGCGTCCGGGCGCCGAGAAGACAGCAGCGGTTGAAAAGAAGTCGGCCTAGGGAAAGACGCGCCGCAGATTCCCGCGGGAATGGGCAGAGCGCCGGAGAGAAGAGATGGAACTCACAAAGATTCGTAGTTTGAGCGACGACGAGCTGCTGCACCAGGAGAAGACCTCCGCCGAGCAGTTGTTCCGGCTTCGCTTTCAGGTCTCGATGGGGCAGAACGACGGAGTGAAGAAGCTCCGCCAGTTGCGCAAGGAGATCGCACAGATCAAGACGGTTTCGCGCGAGCGCGAACTGGGCGTTCGTGGAGCGCAGCACGAGCTGGTCTCGACCTTGCCCGCGAGCGAAGAGAAGAAAAGCGCCGCCAAGAAGACCGTGAAGAAGACGGTGAAGAAGGCAGCGAAGCCGGCGAAAGGCAAGTCTGGCGCAAAGAAGAGCGTGAAGAAGGGCCCAAGGTCGACCGCCAAGAAGAGTGCGAAAAAGAGTGCAGCGGCCAGCGCAACGAAGAAGGGAGCCGGTAAATGACGGTAGCAACTGAGAAGCAGGCGCCGGCGTCCCGGCGTAACGAGAAGGTGGGCAACGTGGTTTCGACCAAGATGCAGAAGACCATCGTGGTCGAGGTCGAGATGCGCAAGGCCCATCCAAAGTACAAGCGCATTGTGAAGAGCTCGAAAAAGTTCTATGCGCACGATGAGCAGAACTCAGCGCGCCTCGGCGATGTGGTCCGCATTCGCGAGACCAGGCCGCTGAGCAAGCTGAAGCGGTGGTCACTCGAAGAGATTGTCCGGCGTTCGTCGCTGGCGCAGATTGAAGACACGGCTGGAACAGCCGCTGAAGTAGAAGCCGCCAAGTAGGCGGAGCGGTTTAAGGAGAAGAATCCATGGCTGTGCAAATGAGAACCATGCTCGCGGTGGCCGACAACTCCGGCGCGCGCAAGCTGCAGGTGATTCTGCCGCTCGGCGGCGGCCTCGGCAAGATCGCCGGTCTCGGCGATGTAGTGACTGCCGCGGTGAAGGAAGCTTCGCCGGATGGCACGGTGAAGAAGGGCAAAGTGGTGAAGGCGGTGATTGTCCGCACCCGCAAGGAGCACCGTCGCCGTGACGGAACGTATATCCGCTTCGACGAGAACGCGGCAGTGGTGATCGACGATGCGCACGAGCCCGTAGGGACGCGCGTATTCGGGCCAGTCGCTCGCGAACTGCGTGAGAAGAAGTTTTTGAAGATTGTGTCACTGGCACCGGAAGTGGTGTAACGAGTGACGAGTTCAAAGTTCATAGTTCGCAGTTCACGGTAACTGCACAAAGAACTCAGAACTTCGAACTTAGAACAAAGAACTGTTTCGGAGAAACAAATGCCGAGTTTGAATATTCGTCGTAACGATGTGGTGAAGGTGCTCGCGGGTTCTGATAGCGGCAAGACCGGGCGTGTGCTGCGTGTGTTTCCCGACAAGGGAACGGTGCTGGTGGAGCATGTGCGCGTGGTGAAGAAGACGGTCTCGAGCAAGCGGGGACAGCGGACCAAGGGCGGCATTGCGGAACACGAGTCCCCAATCAACGTGTCGAATGTGGCTCTGCTCTGCCCTAACTGCGAAACGGCCAGCATCGGCTACAAGGTTGAGGGTACGAGCAAACAGCGGATATGCAAGACGTGTGGCAGCGAGTTGCCCACGAAGAAGTAATGAAGCAGTTTTCAGTCGTCAGTTCTCAGTCTTCAGTTGTTGGTGTTGCGAGTCGAGAGACATGGCGATCTGAGGGCTGATACAGGAACCTTCCGTAGCGGTAAACGGATCGACAAAGCGATCCACTCCGAAGACCGGAAGAAAGAGAGTGAAGGAAATGGCAGCAAGGCTGAAAGAGAAGTACAACAAAGAGATCAAGCAGGCGCTCAAGAAGGAACTCGGCATCGAGAACATGATGGCCGTTCCGCGGCTTGAGAAGGTCGTCATCAACATGGGCCTGGGCGAAGCAACGCAGAACACCAAATTGCTCGATCCTCTGGTTGGCGATCTGACGCAGATTACCGGACAGAAGCCGGTAATGACGAAGGCGAAGAAGTCCATTGCCGCTTTCAAGGTGCGCGCCGGCATGTCCATCGGAGCGATGGTGACCTTGCGCAACGAAAAGGCATACGAGTTTGTCGACCGCCTGATTTCGACAGCATTGCCGCGGGTTCGCGATTTTCGCGGTGTGTCGACCAAGAGTTTTGACGGGCGCGGCAATTACACGCTCGGACTGCGCGACCAGCTGATCTTCCCGGAGATTGATTACTCGAAGGTGGAAAAGCTGAAAGGCATGAACATCACGATCGTGACCACGGCGAAGGACGACAACGGAGCGCGCGCGCTTCTCAAGGCCTTCGGCATGCCGTTCCGGCAAGGGGCGTAAGAACAGTTCGTAGTTCGAAGTTCGTAGTTCAGCAGCTTCATGGTGCTGAGGAACCGCAAAGAACTGAGAACTAAGAACTCAGAACTGTGAACTATTGAGGATTTATGGCAACTACTGCAAAGAGAGTGAAGGACGCGCGGAAGCCGAAGTTCAGCTCCCGCAAACACAACCGGTGCAAGCTCTGCGGACGTCCGCGGGGATACCTGCGGAAGTTCGGCATGTGCCGCTTGTGTTTCCGTGGGCTGGCGCTTAAGGGCGAAATCCCCGGCGTCGTGAAGTCGAGCTGGTAGCAAGAGAAGTTCGCAGTTCAGAGTTCTTAGTTCGCAGTTTCACCGTCAACTAAGAACTACGAACCACGAACTTAGAACTGGGGCGAGAGCCCCACGCATTTCCGCTGGTTCTCCTGATGAAGCGAGACCGGGAGCGAACGGGGAATGAAGGAGAAGGAATGAGTCTGACCGACCCAGTAGCAGATTTTCTGGCGCGGATCCGGAATGCAATCCGGGCGCGTCATCAGAAGCTGGATGTGCCGGCTTCCAAGTTGAAGACCGAGATCGCCCGCATTCTCAAGGAAGAGGGCTACATTTCGAACTACAAGACGCAGGAAGAGGATGGCAAGCTGATTCTCCGCGTGTACCTGAAGTACGGCGGACAGGAAGCGGCTATTCGTGACCTGGCACGCATTTCGCGTCCCGGTTGCCGCGTATACATCGGCCGCGACGAGATCAAGCGTGTCCAGGGTGGACTTGGCATTTCGATCATGACGACCCCCAAGGGCGTGATGACCGGCCGCCAGGCACGCCGCGAAGGTGTGGGCGGCGAGCTGCTTTGTGAGGTGTGGTAAAAGGCCAGTTTGAAGTTCAGAGTTTGTAGTTCACAGTTGGCTTCATAACGGCACAATTGGAAACTAAAAACTGCGAACTAAGAACTGTGAACTGCCGGACATCAGTCCGGCCCGGCTGCAGTGGAACGAAACGTTGAAGCTGATCACTGAAGACTGATCACTGACAACTGCTTTTTCGGGACTCGCAAGCCAAATGAAGGATTGACTTAATGTCGCGTATTGGAAAGAAAGTGATTCCGCTGCCCTCCGGCGTGAAGTACAAGGTTGAGGGCAACACGGTCCTCGTCGAAGGGCCCAAGGGAAAGGTGTCGGCGATGATTGCGGATGGCATCTCGCTCGAGACCAAGGATGGCGCGTTGCATGTGAACCGCGCCAGCGAAGACAAGGCTGCGGTGCATGGACTGACGCGCGCCCTGGTGTTCAATGCGGTGCACGGTGTGACCAAGGGCTGGACGAAAGAACTGGATATCGTCGGCATCGGCTATCGCGCCGAGTTGAAGGGGAAGGGCACGGTCGTCTTCACGCTGGGCTACTCGCATCCGATCGAGGTTCCGCTGCCCACGGGAATTGAAGTCGCTATTGATCCAAAGCAGACGCACCTCACCATCACCGGCATTGACCGGCAAAAGGTAGGCCAGGTTGCTGCCGATATGCGATCGCTGCGCAAGCCGGATCCGTACAAGAACAAGGGCGTGCGCTACTCGGACGAGAAGCTGAAGAAGAAGGCCGGCAAGACGGGCGCCAAGTAGTTTGCAGTTCTTAGTTCGTAGTTCACAGTTTCAACTGTGCTGGAACATAACTACGAACTCTGAACTCAGAACTTTGAACTGATTAAAACCCGAACGGGGCCGTAGGTCGGCTCCGCTGATAGGAAAGAGACGCAGATGATCAAGAGAAATGAAATTCGCCAGCGGATCCACTCCCGCATTCGCGCGAAGCTGGCAGGCACAGGTGAGCGGCCTCGGCTGAACGTGTACCGTTCGCTGAACCACATCTACGCGCAAGTGATTGACGACCAGAAGGGTGTGACCATTGTGTCCGCCTCAACGCTGGCGACAAAATCGAAGACCGGTGGCAACGTGGCCGCTGCCAAGGAAATCGGCAAAACGATCGCCGAGAAGGCGCAGGAAAAGGGCGTCAAGAAGGTGGTATTTGATCGCGGCGGCTTCCTGTATCACGGGCGCATCAAGGCCCTTGCCGAGGCAGCGCGCGAAGCAGGGCTTGAGTTCTAAAAGCAGTGAACAGTGAAACAGTGGTCAGTTTCATTTGCGGTGACGCTGAAATCTCTGGCAAGACGAACGGGACAAGCTGAACACTGTTCACTGAACACTGTTCACTGAAAAAGAGAGAGCAATGATGATCTTGAATAAGAAACTCGATGCCAACCAATACAACCTGAAGGATCAGGTGGTTTCCATTAACCGCGTGACCAAGGTGGTGAAGGGCGGCAAGAACATGTCGTTTGCCGCGCTGGTAGTGGTAGGCGATGCCGCCTCGGGTGTGGTGGGTTACGGATCGGGCAAGGCGAAGGAAGTTCCCCAGGCCATTCGCAAAGGAATTGAAGCGGCCAAGAAAAACCTGGTTCGCATCAACCTGACCGATACGACGATTCCGCACCAGGTGCTGGGCCGCTACGGTTCGGGCCACGTGTTGCTGAAGCCGGCTCCAGAAGGAACGGGTGTGATTGCCGGCGGTGCGGTTCGCGCGGTGATGACCTCAGTAGGCGTGCAGAACGTGCTGACCAAGAGCCTGGGAACGGCGAACCCGCACAACGTGATCAAGGCGACGTTCGATGCCTTGGTCCAGCTGCGTGACAGAGCCGATGTCGCAACAGCCCGCGGCAAGCAGGTTGAGGAGCTTTAATCATGGCTGAAACCAAGAAGATTCGTATTGAATACTACCGCTCCAAGAACTCCACCCCCGCCAAGCACAAAGCGGTTGTGAAGGGCCTTGGCTTTACGCGGCTCAACCAGGTCGTTGAGCGCGTGGACAACGAGTCAGTGCGTGGCATGGTGAAGAAGGTGCCGCACCTTGTGCGAATTCTGGAAAACTAGTTTTCCAGAATTCGCAGTTCACAGTTCTTAGTTCACAGTTCAGCACGTTCGCAGGAACCTCGAACAACTGCGAACTTAGAACTACGAACTCAGAACTGAACGTAACGCGAGTCGATGGGGATCAACCTCACCGGCGCTATTAGCGAGGAAAATCATGGCAAAGAATCTTTCAAATCTGCGCGCGCCCAAGAAGGCAAACACCGGGCGCAAGCGCGTGGGCCGGGGCATGGGATCCGGCATGGGCAAAACCTCAGCTCGCGGCCACAAGGGCCAGGGTTCCCGTTCGGGCTTCAGCCTGATGCGCGGCTTTGAGGGCGGCCAGATGCCGCTGCACCGCCGGCTTCCGAAGCGCGGCTTCACTAACATCTTCCGCACCGAGTACAGCGTGGTGAATCTTGACAGGTTTGCCGAGCTCTCGGTCAAGGAAGTCGGTTTGGACGATTACAAGAAACTGGGCCTGGTTTCGAGCAAGAAGGCGCTGATCAAAGTGCTTGGCTCGGGCGAGCTGACCACGGCGATTACCATCCACGCGCACAAGTTTTCCAAGTCGGCGGTCGAGAAGATCGAAAAGGCCGGCGGCAAGGCCGTTGTGGCGGGAGCGCCGGCGGCAGCGTAGGACACCCATCCCCCGGGTTAAGAATCGAGATCCGGGGCACCCAATGTGTCCGCGAACACCGCCAAGCTGGTTTCCCGGCTGCCAAGATCGATAGCTGAAGGCATCCGGCGGAATTCGGGGACATGGGGCGACCTTCGCGCTTACACTGGATTTTGGCAAGATCTGAGCGGCGTCATCGCCTGAAGCGGAAAACCAAACATGCTTGAAAAGTTTCTGAATATCTTCCGGATTCCTGACCTGCGCAAGCGGGTTCTGTTCACACTGGGCATTCTCGCCGTGTACCGCCTGGGTGCGTTTATTCCGACACCCGGCGTGAACACGACCCAGCTTGCGCTGATGTTCAACTCACAAAGCGGATCAGCGCTTGGTCTGATGGACCTGTTCGGCGGCGGCAACCTGCGCCGTATGACCATCTTTGCGCTGGGCATCATGCCCTATATCACCGCGTCCATCATCTTCCAGTTGCTGACCGTGGTCTATGAGCCGCTGGCGCGCATCCAGAAAGAAGGCGAACTGGGCCGGCGGAAGATCACGCAATGGACGCGCTACGTGACGGTGGTTTTGGGTGCGCTGCAGTCCATTGGTATCGCGGCCATTCTTACCAGGCAAGGCCTTGTGCTGAACCCTGGTATCGGCTTCAGCCTGATGACGGTGCTCACGTTGACCACCGGCACTGCGTTCATCATGTGGCTCGGCGAGCAGATTACGGATCGCGGCATCGGCAACGGCATGAGTTTGCTGATCTTCGCAGGAATCATTGCAGGCCTGCCCCGCGGTGTTGCCGAACTGGTGACCAAGGTACAGACCAGCGCCTGGGGATCGCTTACCATCTTCGCTGTTCTGATTATGGTCGTGGGCATGATCGCGGTCGTTGCGTTCATTGTCTTTGTGGAGCGCTCGGAGCGCCGCATTCCCATCCAGAGCGCCCGGCGCATTGTCGGCCGCCGCATGATGGGCGGCTCATCCAGCCACTTGCCCCTGAAGGTGAACTCCGGCGGCGTCATGCCGGTCATCTTCGCCAGCTCGATTCTCTCGGCGCCGCTGCTGTTCGGGCAGATGGAGTGGGTGCAGAACAACCGCTTCTTCCAGCCGATCATCCAGGCGCTGGCCCCGGGCTATCCCTGGTATGAACTGCTGTACATGCTGGGCATCATCTTCTTTGCCTACTTCTACGTATCGATCGTGATGAAGCCGGACGATATCGCCGACAACTTCCGCAAATCCGGATCGTTTATTCCCGGCATCCGGCCCGGCAAGCGCACTTCAGACTTCATCAACGACATTCTTACCCGCATCACGCTGGTAGGCGCGCTCTATCTCATCATCATTTCCCTGGTGCCCACCTTCCTCATTTCGGGCATTCGCTTTGACAAGATTTGGCTGATCGGTAGGTTCTTTGAGAGTTTGCCTACCTGGGCTACGCACGGTTTGGGGGTCAATTTCTACTTTGGCGGCACCTCGCTGCTGATCGTAGTGGGTGTCGCTATGGACACTGTCAACCAGATCGAATCGCAGCTGATCATGCGCCACTATGACGGCTTTTCCCCGCGTTCCGGTCGTATACGCGGAAGGAAAAACTGGTAATGTTGTCGTCTGCAGCAAGTGTTGAAAGTGCAAGAGAAGCAATAGAAGGAGATCGAGGGTCGGCAAGAATGATCGTACCCGGACCGATTCTCCTGTTGGGTGCACCGGGCGTGGGAAAGGGTACCCAGGCCAAGGAACTGGTGCAACATTGGGGGATACCCCAGATTTCGACCGGAGACCTGCTCCGCGCCAATGTGGCGCAGGGCACGCCTCTCGGCAAAACGGCCAAGGAGATCATGCACCGGGGAGAACTGGTTCCGGACTCCCTTGTAAATGAGATGGTGGCCGTGAGACTTCAGCAACCGGATACGGTCAAAGGCTACATTCTGGACGGGTTCCCGCGGACTTTGGCGCAGGCTCACTGGCTGGATGGACGTCTGGCGGTGGGGGCCGGCGACAGGTCTTCGTCGCAGGGGTCACTGGCGACACAAACAGAGGCTTTGCCGCTTATTGCCGTCAGTATCCAAGTGGATTATAATCAGTTATTGCGCCGGATTACGGGGCGCAGGAACTGCCCGGTCTGCCAGACCATCTACAACATCTATACAAAGCCGCCCCAAAGGGCTGGTTTTTGTGATGTTGAAGGGGCTGCACTGATCCAGCGAGCCGATGACACGGAGAAGGCTTTTGCGGAGCGCATGCGCAGCTACGCTGCCCAAACCGCGCCTGTGATTGAGCACTATCGGGAGCTGGGGCGATTTGTAGAAGTGCCTGGAGATGGGCCGATCGCCGCAATTGCGGCTGGAATTGTGGCTTCCGTTGAGCGGCTGCGCCAATAGCGCGGTGCGCGAACGGGGTTTTGTGCGTGTAGTGGAGTCGAAAGGGCATACGAAGTGGCGGTCGTACTGAAGTCGTCTCTGGAGATCGAAAAGATGCGCCGCGCGGGCAAGGTTGTCCGCGAGGTCCTGGAGTTGGTGCGCAGCCACGTGAAACCTGGCGCAACGACTCTCGATCTCGAGAAGGTGGCAGAATCGCGGATCAACGAGCTCGGCGCCAAGCCGGCCTTCAAGGGTTATCACGGGTTTCCGTGCGTGCTCTGCACCTCGATCAACAATGAAGTGGTGCACGGCATTCCTTCGAAGAAGCGAGTCCTCAGAGAAGGGGACATTGTTTCGGTTGACTGCGGTGCAATTGTCGATGGCTACTACGGGGATGCCGCGATCACGGTGCCGGTGGGCGAGAAGATTGCGCCCGATACGGCGAGGCTGCTCGAGGTAACGGAGAAGTCGTTGCATGCGGGCATCTCGGCGGTGAAGCCGGGAGCGACACTGGGCGATATCGGCAATGCGGTGCAGAAGGTGGTCGAGGCCGAGGGCTTCTCGGTGGTACGGGATTTTGTCGGCCACGGAATTGGCAGCCACATGCACGAAGATCCGCAGGTGCCGAACTTCGGCGAAGCGGGTTCAGGCATGCGGTTGCGCGCAGGAATGGTGATCGCCATTGAGCCCATGGTGAATGCCGGCAAGCCGGATGTGCGCGTGTTGCGCGATGGCTGGACGGCAGTGACAGGCGATGGAAGCATGAGTGCTCATTTTGAGCACACGGTGGCGGTTACCGACACCGGGGCGAAGGTTCTGACTGAGTAAAACTCAGTCCAAAACTTGAGAGTGCGGAAGCACTCCAAAACACAAGGGCGCGCAAGCGCGCACCCAGAAGTGGATACAGTTTGTCGAAGGAAGACGCGATTGAGGTCATGGCAACGGTCACAGAGACGTTGCCCAACGCCATGTTCAAGGTGAAGCTCGAGACGAATCACGAAGTGCTGGCCCATGTCTCGGGAAGAATGCGCAAGAACTTCATCCGTATCTTACCGGGTGACCGCGTAGCCGTAGAACTGAGTCCGTACGACCTGAACCGCGGGCGAATTGTGTACCGCTACAAGTGAGTTAGCAGTTCATAGTTCTAAGTTCATAGTCTGTCTGCGTTCGGTATCAGCGAAAACTACGAACTCAGAACTACGAACTTATTCAAACCGCGTTGTTCGTAGATGCGCGGAGAAGGGCAGTAATCAATGAAGGTCCGTGCATCGGTAAAGAAGATTTGCGTGAAATGCAAGGTCATCAACCGCCGTGGGGTGGTTCGGGTGATCTGCGAAAACGCAAAGCACAAGCAGCGCCAGGGCTAGTTAGTCTGGCAAGAAGGCGGAAACTCCACACGAGTTCTAAGTTTGGAGTTCGTAGTTCACAGTTGGATCGCGCAATAGCAAAAGTTGTAACTGTGAACTTAGAACTTTGAACTGCGAACTCCGCAAGGGGCTAGTTAGCTTGAGTCAAGGCTTGCGATGAACCCCGGAGTAACCCGCATTAACCCGTGCGAGCCGGTTAAGGCCGGAGGCACAAAACAGAAGTAGCAAAGGATTCAGAATGGCACGTATTGCTGGCGTCGATCTGCCCCGCAACAAGCAGGCTCGGATCGCGCTCACATACATCTACGGCATCGGCAATCCCCGATCGCTGAAGATCCTGGAGAAGGCGCATGTTGACGCCAACAAAAAGGTCCAGGACCTCAGCGAAGAAGAGGTAAACCACATCCGCCAGGTGATTGAGGACGAGGGTGACGTCGAGGGCGATCTCCGCAAAGACACCCAGATGCACATCAAGCGCCTCATCGATATTCAGAGCTACCGCGGCAACCGGCATCGCCGGTCGTTGCCGGTACGTGGACAACGCACCCACACCAATGCACGCACCCGCAAGGGACCGCGTAAGGGCACAGTGGCGGGCAAGAAGAAAGCGACGGCGAAGACCTAATGGCGAAACCAGAGCAGAAGGCCGCAGCCGGCAAAGCTGGCAAGAACAAGAAATTCAAGAAGCGCGAGCGCAAGAATGTGCCGTTCGGCATTTGCCACATTCAGGCGTCGTTCAACAACACCATCGTGACCATCACCGACCAGGTGGGCAACACGCTCAGCTGGAAGAGCTCGGGTTCGCTCGGCTTCCGCGGTTCGCGCAAGGGCACGCCGTTCGCGGCGCAGCAGGCTGCGTCCAATGCGGCGTCCATGGCGCGCGATCACGGTCTACGGGCAGTCGACGTACGCGTTGCCGGTCCCGGATCGGGCCGCGAGTCGGCCATCCGTGCGCTCGCAGCAGCGGGCATCGACGTTCGCTCAATCCGCGACGTTACGCCGGTGCCGCACAATGGTTGCCGTCCGCCGAAGCGGCGTCGCGTGTAAAAGCAGTTCAGAGTTTGTAGTTCTTAGTTCAAAGTTTGCGGGCTTCGTACCCAAACTAAGAACTACGAACTTAGAACTCAAAACATAAACATGGGCCGGGACGACCTGCGCACCGTCGCACGTAAACCGGCCGACATCCGAAGTCAGGAGAAGAAATGGCTCGTTATACCGGAGCAGTCTGCCGCCTTTGCCGTCGCGAAGGCACCAAGCTCTTCTTGAAGGGCACCAAATGTTTATCGGACCGTTGCCCGATTGAGAAGCGCAACTTTCCTCCCGGACAACACGGCAAGGACCGCAAGGCCAAGATTGTGGGCTACGGCCTGCAGCTGCACGAAAAGCAGAAGGCCAAGCGTATGTACTTCACGCTCGAAGGCCAGTTCCGCGAGTACTACGAGAAGGCCAACCGCGCCCAGGGCGTCACCGGCGAATTGCTGATTCAGCAGCTCGAGCGGCGCCTGGATAACGTGGCTTTCCGTCTCGGCTTTGCCATTTCGCGCCGCCAGGCACGCCAGGTTGTTCGCCACGGCCACGTTTCCGTCAACGGCCGCAAGGTGAACATTCCTTCGTTCCAGGTGAACGTGGGCGACGAGATCGCGATTCGCGAGTCTGCGAAGAAGCTGATCATCATCGAGCAGGGCACACAGTACGCCGCGCAAAACCCGGTGCCGGTGTGGCTCGAAGCGAATTTTGAAAACATGTCTGGGCGCATTCTCAGCCTGCCCAAACGTAAGGACGTCAACCTCCCGATCAACGAACAGCTGATCGTCGAGTTGTACTCGAAGTAAAAGCAGTTCACAGTTCAAAGTTCGCAGTTGTGGGCCGGTGGCGCGATTCGGCAACCGGCCATAACTAAGAACTATGAACTGCGAACTAAGAACTTAACGCAAAGGAGAACTTGCGCGGCCGCCGCAAAATGCATCGCGACGTACCTGCCGCGCGGGAAAAGAGATAACGATATGCTTTGGAGAGGATTCCAAAAACCGAAGCGCCTGGCAGTTGATGCCGAGTCGCTCAGCGAAACATTTGGCAAGTTCAGCGCCCAGCCCTTTGAGCGCGGATTTGGCACAACCATCGGCAATGCCCTGCGCCGCACGCTGCTCAGCTCGATCGAGGGCGCCGCGGTCACAGCGGTTCGCATCGAAGGCGTGTTGCACGAGTTCCAATCGATCGCCGGCGTTGTGGAAGATGCGACCGACATCATCCTGAATCTCAAACAGATTCCCTTCAAGCTTTCGGGCGATGGTCCCAAAGCGCTCTACCTGCGCGCTGACCAGCCCGGTGTGGTCACCAGCGGCATGATCGAAGCCGACGGTGAAGTGGAGATTCTGGATAAGAACGTGTACATCGCCACCGTCTCTGAAGGCGGCCGGCTTGAGATGGAAATGCGCCTGAAGCGTGGCCGCGGATACATTTCGGCCGACAAGAACTTCGACGCCGATCTCGGCCTGGGCTTCATCCCGGTGGATTCGGTCCACTCGCCCGTGCGCCGCGTGAACTACGTGGTCGAAGCCGCCCGTCTGGGTCAGATCACCGACTACGACAAGCTCACCCTCGAAGTGTGGACGAACGGCGCGGTTCTTCCCGCCGATGCTGTGGGTCTGGCAGCGAAGCTGCTGAAAGACCACATGAATATCTTCATCAACTTCGAAGAAGAAATCGAAGCTGAGTCGCGCGGTGAAGAAGGCCGCGTGATGCTGCGCAACGACAACCTGAACCGCTCAGTCGAAGAGCTGGAACTGTCGGTCCGCAGCTACAACTGCCTGAAGAACGCAAACATTCAGACCATCGGCGAGCTGGTGCAGAAGACCGAAGCCGAGATGCTGAAGACCAAGAACTTTGGCCGCAAGAGTCTGAACGAGATCAAGGAAATTCTCGCGCAGATGGGCCTCTCGCTGGGTATGAAGATCGACGAGAGCGGCAATGCCGTTCCCGGGCCGACCAGCATTCCGCCGGCGACAGCACTGGCTGCCAACTACAGCCACTACGACGATGAGGACGAGCCGCTGGATTCAGTCGATCTCCAGCTGCCTACCGAGACCGAGAACTTCTAGAGTTCTCAGTTGTCAGTCGTCAGTTCTCAGTCGCATCTGGGAACTGACAACTGAAATCTGACAACTGACGACTTTTTTCCGAAAGAGAGTTTCATCATGCGCCATCGCAATGCAGGATTCAAACTCGGACGCAACACCAGCCATCGCCGCGCGCTGCTGCGCAACCTGGTCACGTCCGTCATCGTGGAAGACCGCGTGGAGACCACCGTGGCCAAGGCCAAGGCTGTGCGTCCTCACGTGGAAAAAATGATCACGCTGGGCAAGAAGGGCGACGTACACGCGCGGCGCCAGGCGCTCAGCTTTCTTATGACCGACAAGGCAGTCGAGCGGCTGTTCGACACCGTGGCCCCGCGCTACGGCGATCGCCAGGGCGGCTATCTGCGCATTGTCCGCACCGGCTTCCAAAAGGGCGACGGCGCCGAAAAGGCGTTCATCGAACTGCTGGGCGCCGAAAAGCAACTCGACGAGAAGCGCCAGAAGCGCGACGAAGTGAAGGCCAAGAAGCGCGCCGAGCTCGAGAAGCAGCTTGAAGAAAGCAAGAAGGACGAAGAAAAGGGCGGCGAAGAAGCAGCGTAACGACTCGCCGTAACGACCACAGTTCTTTTTCTGAATATCGACGGGCGCATTCTTCATGCGGAGAATGTGCCCTTTCTTTTTTGCAATAATTCTTCCAACTGTCAAACTTGCCTTTGATTCATTCCTTCCGATCGGTCCGCGCCGCCGTGACAAGATCTATTTATGCAAATCAAGAGCATGTTCTTTCGCATCCTCTGCGTCTTTACCTTGGTCATGTCGACCCGCGCAGTGGTTCCTGTTGCAATTGCACAGGCCCCCACCAAACATCAGACGGAGAACATCATTCTTGTCATGATCGATGGCATGCGTTGGCAGGAAGTGTTTCGCGGCGCCGATCCGGAGCTTCTCGAAACCCTCGGCTCCGATATGCCTGGCGACGCGAAGCAGCGGGCTGAGTTCGCGCGTCAAGGGTACGGGCGTCCCACTGAGGGCGAGCGCCGGAAGGCTCTAATGCCGTTTCTGTGGAGCGTGGTATCCAGCAACGGACAGCTTTTCGGAAACCGAGACTTGGGCTCCGATTCCCACGTCATAAACGGCTTCAACTTCTCCTATCCCGGCTACTCCGAGACGCTCACCGGTTTTGCCGATCCACGGGTCGACTCGAATGACAATGTGCCGAATCCCAACCCTACGGTCTTCGAGTGGCTCAACGCAAAACCTGAATTCGCTGGCAAAGTCGCGGCCTTTGGCGCCTGGAACGTCTTCAGTGGTATCTTTCGAAGCCAGAAATGCGGCTTTGTCGTCAATGCTGGATATGACTCTTTGACGGCGATTCCGGCAACCCCGAAGCTGGACCTTCTCAACACCCTGAAGCAAGAAACCGTCCGCGTCTGGCCGGATGAACCTTTCGATCCCATGCCTTTCCATACGGCGATCGAGTATCTGCGCGCCAGGAAGCCGCGCTTGCTATTTGTGGGTCTGGGCGAAACGGATGACTGGGCTCACGCAGGTTCGTATGCTGAGTACCTGAATGCCGCGCACCTTGCCGATGACTACCTGCGCCAGATCTGGGAGCTGGTTCAATCTATGCCAGAGTATCGCGGCAGAACCACGCTGATTGTGCTGCCGGACCATGGTCGCGGCAATGGCGCCAATTGGATAGATCACGGCCAGAAGATTCCGGAGTCAATGGAAACCTGGATGGCGTTTCTCGGACCGGATACACCACCGCTCGGTGAACGCAAACAACCCCAGCCCGTCACCGAAAGCCAGATTGCAGCCACCCTGGCGGCGCTGCTCGGAGAAGACTATCGCGCCACTGTCCCGAAGGCCGGCTCGCCGATCCGAGATGTCATCGGAAAGTAGAGGGCGCAACGCGCGAGCGGCCGAGGACGTCATGCAAGATCCTATGTATGATCCATATGTTGGCTGGGCGCCCGGTTGCGGGTCTCAGCCCCGCTCTTCCAGGCGCCCGAACGAGGTCAACAATGCCGGAAAGAATCGTCCCCATGATCCATGTTCCCGACGTCGCATCTACAGCGCAGTGGTACGCGTCGATCGGCTTCACGATTCGCGATACAGCAAGGGAATGCGATAAAGGCGAAGTGAACTGGGCGTTCCTTCGACTGGGCGAAAGCGCCATCATGTTAAGCGCAGGCGGCAGTCCGAGTGATGCGCCAAGACGCGAGTTCGACCTCTATGTCTATGTCGACGACATCGACGCAGCGCGCCAGAGGCTCGACGGAAAAGGCGACATAGTCGAAGACCTTCACGAGACTTTTTACGGCATGCGCGAATTCATCACACGCGACTGCAACGGCTTTTGGATTACGTTCGGGCAACCGCTTGAGCCTTGAATCAACTGGGTGTGCAGCGTTCGAACACACACTAGCTATTCCCCGATTATCTCTTTGATCTTCTTGCTCAGGCTCATCGCGTCAAATGGAGCGCGGACTTTGACATCATCGTCGAAGTACACAAAGACATCGCGTGAGTCTCGTTTTGGACCCGGATCAGGATGGATTCTTGTACCGTCGGTCACTTCTTCGCCGCGCGACCATGCGATAACTCTGCGAGCCCACACATCGATGGCTTCCGCGGTGTAACCGTTGGGGTAGAGTTTTTCGCTGCCGTGCAGACGGCAGTAGACAATGTCCGCAGTCACGTCCATCATCACCGGCAGCTTCACTGTGTCGGCGACCACAAGCGCGATGTTGTTCTCGCGTAGGAGCGCAACATATTCGGGAACTGCGAAGCTTTTGTGGCGGGTTTCAACAGCGTGATAAAGCGGCAGGTCTTCTTCAACTTCGAGCCATGAACGGCTTGCCATCCATTCATCGCGCTGCCGCGCATAGGCTGCCGCCTGCTTTTGCGTTCGCGGCAGAAGCTTGAAAAAAGTCTCGAATCGCGGCAAGTCAATCGAGAAGTTTGGCGGGAATTGCCACAGAATCGGTCCCAGTTTTTTGCCGAGCCGCAGCAGTCCCTGCGCAAGGAAGTTCGCCAGTGCTGTCTCGACATTTTCGATCTTGCGAATGTGTGTGATGAATTGCGAGCCCTTGATCGAGAAGACAAAGTCGTCCGGTGTGTCCTTGCTCCATTGCTGAAAGCTTGTGGGTCGCTGTGTTGAGTAGAAGGTCCCATTCAACTCGATGGAATTCAGCTGGCGCGAGGCGTACTCAAGTTCGCGCTTCTGCGTGAGGTCCTCCGGGTAGAAGGTTCCTCGCCATTCGTCGTAGCGCCATCCGGCGATACCGATACGGATTTGTCCTTGTTGGCTCATCTGGTCCTGGATGCGCGAAATCGGATTGGCAATCGCGTTTTCACATCGGCAGTGTATCAGGCGTCGAGAATGTTGCGACGGATCAGATCAAGCCGCTTTCGTGATCCGTTTAGGCCATCTCAGGCGAATGCAGAGATACGCGACCAAAAGCAGCACGACGGCTCCGGAGCAGTCGAGGAGCACGTCGGAAGGAACGCCGGTGCGATTGGGCAGAAAAGATTGATGGAATTCATCGGTGCTCGCGACCAGCGCGGTGCCGAGCAGGGCCAACGTGGCGTTCAGCAGGAATCCGGCCCGCGGCAGACTCAGCCACCATGCGCGCAGCCACAGCACACCCATGGTTCCGTAGCCAACGAAGTGTCCGGTCTTGCGAATGAGGTGATGGAAAAGCTGCCAGCGTTCGTCACTGACCTGCCCGAAGAGGTGTTCCCAAATCCAGCGCAGTGGTCCACTGGTGTAATCGGCTCCGAAGGAAGCCGACGATTCCACAGCGATCACACAAATTCCCAGAAACACCGGCAACCAGGCGCCAATCCAGAAGAGTGTCGATCGTCGATTGGCCATGCCTGATGGTCTACTCAACGTGGTAATTCGGCGCCTCGCGAGTGATGATGACGTCGTGCACGTGGCTCTCACGAAGGCCGGCATTGGAGATGCGCACAAACTGCGCCTTCTCCTGCAATTCGGCGATGGTGCCGCAGCCCAGGTAGCCCATGCCGGAGCGAAGTCCGCCGACAAGTTGATACACCATGGCTTCGAGCGGTCCGCGATAGGGCACGCGGCCTTCAATGCCTTCAGGAACGAATTTCGCCAGGCGATTTTGTCCGTTGCGTTCGCGCTGGACGACGCCCTCGGTGTCAATTTCCCTGGCAAGATCTTCGGCGCTTTGGAAGTACCGTTCGCCCGATCCCTGGCTCATGGCTGTCAGCGAGCCCATGCCGCGATAGCTCTTGAAGCTGCGGCCCTGGTAGAGGATGGTTTCGCCCGGGCTTTCGTCCACGCCGGCGAAGAGCGATCCAATCATCACCGAGTTGGCGCCTGCGGCAATCGCTTTTGTGACCTCTCCCGAATACTTGATACCGCCGTCTGCAATGACGGGGATGCCACGCTCGCGTGCAGCCCGCGCTGCCTCGGCGATAGCGGTAATCTGCGGCATGCCCGCGCCTGTAACCATGCGCGTAGTGCAGATGGAGCCGGGTCCGATGCCCACCTTCACCGCATCCGCGCCGGCATCGATCAAGGCCATTGCACCTTCATAGGTGGCTACGTTGCCGGCAAGCAGGCCCACACCGGGGAAACGCTTCTTCACTTCGCGCACAGCTTCAAGCACGCGCGAAGAATGGCCGTGCGCCGAATCGATGGCCAGCACGTCAACGCGGGCGTTTACAAGTTCTTCCGCGCGCTCCAGAAAGTCGCCCGTCGCGCCGATGGCGCCCCCTACGCGCAAGCGGCCCTTTTCGTCCTTGCTTGCGTTGGGGTATTTGAGTTTCTTCTGGATGTCTTTGACCGTGATCAAGCCCTTGAGGTTGTACTGATCGTCCACGACGAGAAGCTTTTCGACGCGGTGCTTATGCAGAATCAGTTCCGCCTCTTCGAGCGTGGTGCCGACAGCGACCGTGATCAGATTCTCCTTGGTCATCACGTCGCCTACCGGCACATCGGTGCGCGTTTCAAAGCGAAGGTCGCGGTTGGTGAGAATGCCGACGAGCTTGGTGCCCTTGGTGACGGGCACGCCGGAGATCTTGTAGCGGCGCATCACTTCAAGGGCGTCGGCAATCTGCTGATCGGGCCCGATGGTCACCGGATCGACGATCATGCCGCTCTCAGAGCGCTTCACCTTGTCGATTTCGCCTGCCTGCGCTTCGATGTTGAGATTGCGATGCACGATGCCGATGCCGCCCTGCTGCGCCATGGCGATGGCCATGCGCGACTCGGTCACCGTGTCCATGGCCGACGAAAGCAGCGGAGTGTTCAGCGTGATGTCGCGCGTGAGCTGAGTTTGCGTGCTCACTTGCGCAGGAACCACATCGCTGTAAGCAGGGACCAGCAATACATCATCGAATGTGAGCGCTTCAGGCAGGGTTTTGGCTAGCATAATGCTCTGATGCGCCTGGAGGCTCTGGGATTCCGGTCGCGAAACCTTTACCAGGACTGCAGGCGCTTATCGCTATTGTATCGGAGCGCGCCGGGACGCCTTCCTGAGGAGCAGGCTGCATG
This sequence comes from uncultured Acidobacteriaceae bacterium, assembly GCA_963770365.1. GTDB lineage: Bacteria > Acidobacteriota > Terriglobia > Terriglobales > Acidobacteriaceae > Telmatobacter. The sequence continues at coordinate 73,367 of CAVYPN010000009.1, forward strand.
GCGAGCGGCTAAGCGGGGCGGTCCATCACGATCTTCACCAGATCACCCAACTGCCGCGCGGTGAACTGGTTGCCGTCGATGTTGGCTGCGAGGCGACCCTGCCGGTCGATGATGATGGTGTGCAGTGTGTGTGTGAGCAAACCTTCGGTGTTCCAGAAATCCATTCCAAACATGCCGGCCACCTGGTGGACCTGCGGCACCGTACCCGTTAGAAAATGCCAGCTCTTCGCATCTGCGCCAAAGCTCTGCGCATAGCGCGCAAGCGCCGGTCCCTGGTCGTATTCAGGATCAATGGCGATGGTGAGCAGGACAAGATCGCTGCCGGCGCGATCATGGAACTGTCGTTCCACCTCCGCGAGATTGCGCGAGAGGCGAAGGCAGTAATTGGGATTCGGGCAGCGGGAATAGCCAAAAGTGAGAGCGATGACCTTGCCGCGAAATTGCGAGAGACTCACAGCATGGCCAGCCTGGTCGGTCAGGGTGAAGTTGGACACGGCTTCGCCGATGGCCACGGGAGGTTTCCTGGAGGACGGATTGACAGATGAATTCAATACGCTGAGCGAGCCGGCCTGTGCGGGTTCGGGCTCGAAGTTGGCGACAGGCTCAATGTTCTTTGCCAATGGATTCGAACCATGTTCCACGATCGTGAAGCGAATGAGCGAGCCGGGTTTCAGCGCTTCGAGTCGGCCGGCATCTGGGACCTTGAAGGGCATATCCATCGCCGCCATGTAGCCGGGCACCGCATCGCACGACACAACCAGCCTGTGATGGATGCGATCGACCTCGAGCACGAGTCCCCGCGCAGCGTGCTCTTGCGCAGCCGCAAGCGCTGCACCCAGCAGGAAAAGTGCGGCGATGGTCGCGATGTATCTCATGGAATCAATCAGCGGGCATTGCACGATCCGCAACACGATTTTCGCCCATGTGGACCTGTTTGCGAACGAGCTTTGTGATGCTTGAGTCAAATTCCTTGATCTGGATGAATGTGTTTTTATCGACTTGCGCGAAATGCTGGCGCGTCCCGCTCGCCGGCCAGAAGATGTCGATGCTCACGATCTTCGCATCCGGACCGAGCCCGATGTGCTGTTCCGTCGGATTACCCCCGAAGGAGCTGGTCTCTCCCACGGTCCGCCAGATGGAACGCGGTGCGCTGCCGGCATTCTGCACGGTCACATGAATCTTCGCGCCGATGGCGGTGCGATTCGATTTGACGCCGACCAGGCGCACGTTCAGCCAATCGTTGCGATTGCCGGGATTCTGAAAAAGGCGCAGAGTATGCTTCTCCGCGGGAATGGCGCCGCCGTTTTCGCTGATGATGTCCATCAGCCCGTTGCGCCTCAGATCAGCGAAGGCGATACCGTGGCCCTTGTGTAGTTCGCCAGTGCCCGACGATGCAGTGATGTCGACGAACCGCTTGCCATCATCATTCCTAAGCAGTTCATGCGGCGTAAGCGAACCTAGTGACGGATTGCCCATGCCCAGGTACATGTCGAGAAATCCATCGTTGTCCACGTCGCCAAAGTTGGTGCCCATGGGCATGAAGACGCGATCGAGGTCCGACCTTCGCAGTCACATCTTCAAACGTGCCGTTATGCAGGTTCCGGTAGAGCTTCATCGCCTCCGACCGGACGGGCTGATGCAGGTAGCTGCGCATCTCGTCCTCGACGGACCACGGATAGTCCGTCACCAGCAGGTCGGGCCAGCCGTCGTTGTCGTAGTCGAAGAACCAGGACGAAAAACTGAACAGCGGCTCGCGCACACCGGCCTGCGCAGCGATCTCGGTAAAGGTGCGGTCGCCGTTGTTGCGATAGAGAAAATTCGCGCCATTGAAGTTTGAGATGTAGAAATCGACGAAGCCATCGTTGTCGTAGTCGGCGGCCGCGACGGACTTGCTGTATGCGCTCCGATCAATGCCGGCGGCGTGCGAAATGTCTTCGAAGGTGCCATCGCCGCGATTGCGAAAGAGCTGTGCCGGCGTGTTTTCGTTGGCGATGAAGAGGTCCAGGTTCCCGTCGTTGTCAATGTCGGCCCATACTGCGGATTGTGTCTGCGTGACAGTCGTGCCGAGGCCGCTTGCGTCGGTGACATCGGTGAAAGTCCCATTACAGTTGTTGCGGAGCAGCGACTTCCGCATGCCGAACTCCCAGCCTCCGCGCAGCACCAGCAGATCGATGCAGCCATCGTTGTTGTAGTCGGCGGCGACGACATTCAGTCCGCCAAGTTGATCGGAGAGGCCCGCCTGCGCGCTGCGTTCGGAGAAGGTCCCGTCGCCGTTATTGTGAAAGTAGCGCATCGGCTCGCATACATCCTGGCTGGTGACCACGACGTCGAGGAGCCCGTTGTTCTCGAAGTCTTCGACCACCAGCCCACCTGCGGCGAAGAATGCGTCGAGCCCGGCCGCGTGCGCGATGTCTTTGAAGCGGCCGATGTCCTGTCCGGATGCGAACGCGGCAGGAGGAATGAGCAGCGCAGGCGGGACGCCATCTGGATACTTTCCCAGTGTGAAATACGCGATATTCAGCAGCCACTTCGCCTGGTCGTTATCCGGTTTGGCTTCGAGATACTTGCTCAGATATTCAACGGCATGCTGCGATTCCTCCTGTTTGTCGAAGTGTGCGCCGGGATGCAGCGGCGGAAAGATGTCGAGATCGCCCTTGCCGTGGAACGCACCATTCTCCATCTCCGCCTGCTGCAGCCATGCATCGCCGAGCGTCTCTTCGAGAATCGGCACGCCATCGGGAACTGCAGTTTGCGCGATGGCGAGCGCCGCCTCGAATTGCTGGATGGCCTGCGGCATCTCTCCCATGTAGGTATAGAGCTGGCCGAGTGCCACATGGGCGCGGAGCAAGTCGAGTTGTGAAGTTGCGCTTTCAGGCTTGGTCGCCGAGCCCAATCGAGCTTGCAATCCCGCAATGCCTGCCGCATACGACTGTTTGCGAATCGTACAGATCTCGCGAAGGTCGCGATTCCAGTTGTCGGGCTTTTGCGCGGTGCGAAAAAGCGCGTCGGCCTCGGAGATTCCAGAGAGATCGAGCCCTGCGGGAACACTGCCGATTTCATGCAGCGAGTCGGCAAGCCTACGATCGACCGCCTCCCACGCCGGCGCGGAGGGGAACACTGCGAGGATCGCGAACCCCGTCGACGTGGGAACGATCGCAGAAAATTGGCCTGGCTTGACGCCGTTCAGCGCATCGCGCAACTCGGATCGTAGTTGGTCCGGACGCAGACGGCCGAGGTAGCCCCCCTGTGCCGCGCTCGGGTCAATTGAGTATTCACGCGCCAATACGCCGAAATCCCATCCTGCATTCAGCTTTTTCAAAACGCCGGCCGCCTGCTCGGCCGTGCGCGTAACGAGGATGCTGAGATGCAATTCGGAGGAAGGCTCCGTCTGTTGTCCGACCACAGGCGAGGGAAGAGAAACGAGAAGCAACGCAAGCGTCACCGCGCAGGTAACGACATTGCATAGGGGTGCCGCTCGATGATGACTCGACATTCGACCTCGGCCTTGCATAGGAAATAGGGGAATCAGCAGGGCTTACCAGAGAGTACGAAACGAAAGTCCGATGCTTGCGCCGGAAGCACCAGCCTACACGCCCACCGGGAACGGCTTTGGGCTTGACTCATCGGTGTTGGCTTCGGTGCCGCCGCGCCAGCGCTCGAAGCGGCCCTGCAGCAAGCTCATCAGGCCGGTGTACCAGTATCCGATCACAAAAAGGATGAGGAACGGCGCGGTGAAGTAGTTGTGGTTCGTGAAAGTGTAGATGATGGCGAGCAAAAAGTAGCAGCCAATGATCAGCTCGATCCACGGCGCAAGCTTCAGGCGTTTACGATACTTCGCGGCCTGCGACTTCTCGCCCTTTTGCGCCACGCGATACTTGGGCGTGCGCACGAAGGCGCTCTTGATGCCGAGCAACGCTTCCATCACGGCTTTCGAATTGGTAACAGTCAGGCCGATGCCCAGCGCCATCAGAAACGGCAGATAAAGAAATGTCCTCTTCCACGTCTTTGGATAAATCTCTCGCTGGCTCGCAAGGTAGAAGACGGCGATTGACGCCGACGAAGCCGTGAACAGCGGAAAGTCAATCAACAGCATCTGGAACCAGCCCTGGTAGAACCGGACAATCATGGCTGGAATCAGCAGGGCGGTCATGATGATCATGAGCGGATAGCTCAGGTTCGCGGTGAGATGGTACACGGCTTCAATCTTGATGCGCCGCGGCAGGTCCGACTTGAAGATGCGCGGCAGCATCTTGATCGATGTCTGGATCAGTCCCTTGGCCCAGCGCGCCTGCTGCGTCTTGAACGCCGTCATCTCGATGGGCAGCTCGGAGGGGCATTCTACGTCGGGCAGGTACTTGAAGCGCCACCCTGCCATCTGCGAACGATAGCTGAGGTCCGTGTCCTCAGTGAGCGTATCGTGCTGCCAGCCGCCACCATCGGAGATCGCCTGCCGCCGCCACATGCCCGCCGTGCCGTTGAAGTTGAAAAAGTCGCCGCTACGAGCGCGGGCTCCGTGCTCGAGGATGAAGTGGCCGTCGAGCAGGATGGCCTCGATGCGTGTAAGCAGGCTGTAGTCGCGATTGAGGTGGGTCCAGCGTGTCTGCACCATGCCCACGTCGGGTTCGCCGAAGTGGTGGATCACCTTCATCAGCCAATCGGGGGGCGGAACAAAATCGGCGTCGAAGATGCCGATGAATTCGCCACTCGCGACTTTCAGCCCTGCGTCAAGCGCTCCAGCCTTGAAGCCATGGCGGTTGGTGCGGTGGATATAGACGATCGGGTGGCCGAGCGCGGCATAGCGCGCCACAATACCCGCGGCGACCTCGGTAGTCTCGTCGGTCGAGTCGTCGAGGACCTGAATCTCGAGTTTGTCCTGCGGGTATTGGAGAGCGCAGACGGCTTCAACGAGACGGTCGATGACGAACTGCTCATTGAAGATGGGGAGCTGTATCGTGACCCGGGGTAGTTCCTCGAAGTACTTGATCGGGTTTGGGTTGTAGTTCTTTCGGTGTTTGAAGTAGAGGTAGCAGAGCGTGTAGCGGTGCACGCCATAGATGGCCAGCACGATCATCACGAGGAAATAGGGAATCAACAGCGCCGCATCAAACCAATTCCAGTAGTGGCGCACCGTGGAGAACGGGTCGCTGAGCAGCATCTTCACCTGGTGGCGGAAGCCGTTCTGTTGGCTGCCGGCGAGGAAAAACGCGGCTTGCGCAGGCAGCCCAGCGACCAGGCTGGCGATCAATTTGAGGTCGGCGAGCAGTGCGGAGCCTCCACGAACGGGATAAGAGAATTGTAAGCGATTGCCGCAGATATGGTTGAAGCGTGCAGCACGCCCTTAGAATGATGCGCACAAAGGGTTTTGCGGCCACGAGCCAGTCGTCCGTTCACGGCTCAGTTGGCATCTCATCCAAAGTCCTGCGATGTCGCCTCGGAAGCCAGACTCCCCGAAAGCCCCCCTTTGCGAATTCGTGCCGATGGCGTCTCTTCCATAGGAACTTCTGATTCGATCTTCACCGTCTGCCGATTGCCGAGTTTTCCGGATTAGCGTAATGTTTCCATACAGTTGGAGAGACCCGAATGTCTACGACAGCCATTTCTCCCATCGTCGCCGCCAAGGGCGGAAGCTTTCTTATCGAGACACGCACGCCCGCAGACGTCTTTACCCCTGAAGATCTGAACGAGGAGCAGCGGCAAATGGCCGCTACGGTGGCTCAGTTTGCCCGCGATGAGGTTCTGCCCGCCACTGCTGATATCGACGCCAAGAAACCCGGCGTGCTGCCAGGGCTGTTGCGCAAGGCGGCAGAGCTGGGATTCACCTCGGTCGATATTCCCGAGGAGTACGGCGGCCTTGGGATGGACAAGGCTACCTCCGCCATCATCGCGGACCATCTCTCGATCCAGGCAAGCTTTTCGACCGCATTCGGGGCGCATACCGGCATCGCCACGCTGCCCCTGGTCTGGTACGGCACCGAAGAGCAGAAGAAACGCTACCTGCCGAAGCTCGCAACCGCCGAGTGGATCGGAGCCTATGGTTTGTCTGAGGCCACCTCCGGCTCCGATGCCATGAATGTCCGGGCCCGCGCGACTCTCTCGCCAGACGGCAGCACGTACACGCTCAACGGCGAGAAGATGTGGATCACCAATTGCGCCATCGCCGGGCTGTACACCATTTTTGCGAAGATCGACGGCGAAAAGTTCTCCGCCTTCCTGATCGAGCGCGACACTCCAGGACTGACCGTCGGCGCCGAGGAGCACAAGCTGGGTATACGTGGCTCCTCAACCTGTCCGCTGGTCCTGCAGGATTGCAAAATACCTGCAGCGAACCTGCTCGGCGAGCCGGGGAAGGGCCACCACATCGCGTTCAACGTTCTTAACATGGGCCGCTTCAAGCTGGGCGTTGCCTGCGTTGGCGGGGCGCGCCACGCCCTTGCGTACATGGCGAGCTACGCCAGGGAGCGGAAAGCCTTTGGCAAGTCGATCGCCGAGTTCGGCCTGATCCAGAGAAAGATATCTCTGAGCGCCACACGCCTGTACGCAGCCGAAAGTATGGCCTACCGCACTGTTGGCATGATCGACGCATCCCTGGACCAGCTGGGCGACAGCGCAAGCCGGTCGCCGCGCGATATCCAGAAAAGAATCGAAGAGTATGCGGTCGAGTGCTCGATTCTGAAGGTCTATGGTTCAGAGATGCTGTCGTTCGTGGCCGATGAACTGGTCGCCACCATGGCCGGCTACGGTTACACGGAGCATTACCCGGCGGAACGCTTTTATCGCGATGCGCGCATCAATCGCATTTTTGAGGGAACAAACGAAATCAACCGCATGATCATCACCGGCTGGCTGATGAAGCGCGCCCTGGCCGGCGAACTGCCGCTGATGGCCGCCATCAAGTCGCTGATGGATGAAGTGATGCAGCCACCGTCGTTTGACTCTTCCGAAGACACCGGAGAAGTGCTGGCGCGCGAGGCCGCAATGCTTGATGCCGTACGGAAGATCGGTCTATTCGCGGCCGGGGTTGCCAGCCAGCGCTACATGGCGGCGTTGCAGGATCAGCAGGAGGTAATGGCCGACCTTGCCGACATCATTACCCAGGTTTTCGCGCTCGAGTCGGCGCTGTTGCGGGCCCGGAAACTGACCGCGGCCGGCAAATCCACTGCAGCGGTAGCCGTGGCCATGACAAGCCTGCTGGCCGAGGAGAGCATGGGAATGGCTGAGCAAACAGCGCGTCGCGTGCTGGCTGCCTGCAGCGAGGGCGATATGTTGCGGACGCAACTGGCGATCCTGCGGAGGCTGGCGCGATTCACGCCGGTGGATTCCGTTGCGCTAAGCCAAGCGGTGGCAAAACAATGCGTTCAGTTGGAGAGGTATCCGCTCTAGTTCTCCGTGGGCCAGTTTTAGGCCCACGCGCGATCAGCAAACGGCTACGAAGGATACGCCCCGGCGATGTAGCCTTCGAGAGCCTGGATGGTCTGCTGCTGGCCGGAGATGACCCACTTCACCAGGTCTCCGATAGATACGACACCGACCACGGTGTCGTTTTGAACCACGGGTAGATGGCGGAAGTCGTGTTCGGTCATGAGGGTCATACACTCGTCCACCGTGTGCTTGGGGCTGACGGAGATGACCGGGCTGGTCATCAGCTGACCGACCTTGGTTTCGCGCGAGGCGTGACCGCCCAGGATGCCCTTGCGCGCGTAATCCCGCTCCGAGAAGATGCCGACCAGTCGATTGTCCTTGCAAACAAGCAAAACACCGATGTTGTACTTAGCCAGCATCTCCAGTGCCTCATAGACTGAGTCATCGGGATCGATGGAAAGCACACTTCTCTCGGGTCGACAACCGAGCAAAATGCCAATTGTGTCGCTGATCTTCATGACGGGCCTCCTGGGGCCATGCGAATGACGGTCACTATAGCCCATTGCTATAACGACCGAAAAGCAGGAAATTCAAGAGATTTTTCGCCAAGGGGTACGAGGGCGTAAACCGGGCCCCTTCCGAACCTTCCGTGGTTGGAACCGGCAACCGCATTGCCGGTTGCCCCGTCGGATTTAGAATAGAGAAGGAGTGGCGGTTTCCCCTTTGGAATCTTGGGAAAACCAGCTCTGAAGTGAATGGAGAGACTCTGATGGCACTGTTCAAGACTTCCAACCCTGCCTTGGGTTCCAAGACCTTCCAGGACGCTGCAGCGCGCTACGGTGGCGCCATTGATGCAGCCAACCGGATGACCCTGAACGGAACGGTCAACCGCACCGGCATCCTGCTGATCTGTGCCTTCGCTACCGCCGCATACACCTGGCGCGCGTTCATGCAGACTCACGACCCAGCCGATGTGTCGGGGTTGCTGATGCTTGGTGTCTTTGGCGGCTTTATCACCGCGATGGTCACCATCTTCAAACAGACTTGGGCGCCCATTACGGCTCCGATCTATGCGCTTCTGGAGGGGCTTTTTCTAGGCGGCTTTTCGGCCTTGCTTGAACTGCGCTATCCGGGCATTGCGATTCAGGCCGTGGGACTCACCTTCGGCACCCTGCTGACGATGCTGGTGCTCTACAGTTCCGGTCTGATCAAGGTGACCAACAAGCTCCGCATCGGCATCATCGCGGCCACCGGTGGCATCGCGCTCTTCTATCTCGGGGAGATTATCCTAAGTTTCTTCCATATCCAGTTCGTCACGATCAATGGATCGGGGCCTATCGGCATCGCCTTCAGCCTCTTCGTTTGTGCCATCGCCGCGTTGAACCTTGTGCTTGATTTCGATTTCATCGAGCAGGGTGTGAACGCCGGCGCCCCGAAGTTCATGGAGTGGTATGGCGCCTTCGGCATCATGGTCACGCTTGTGTGGCTGTACCTTGAGATCCTCAGGCTGCTCAGCAAGATGAGGAGCCGGAACTAGAGCTCCGCAACCTCAGAACCGTGAAGCGGCAATCTCCACGCGAGGTTGCCGCTTCTGCTTCTGCCTTAAGAGCGGGCTTCGGCCATCGCAATCCAGATCCGTCGCGATCCGCAACCCTCTACCGCGCCGCCTGCATATCGGCTGCGACAAATTTCTGTGCATGGGCGACTTCCGGCAGGTTCGCATCGGCTTTGGGCCAAGCTTTGAGGAATGCTTCGTACGCCGCGCGCGCTCCCGCTGTGTCGCCGGCAGACTCCTTCACCCAGGCCAGTCCGTACAATCCGAAGCCGGAGTTCGGCCGCTGCACAAGCGCCGCCTGGTAAGCCGCCCCAGCATCCTTGTAGTCCTTCGCCTTCAGCAGCGCTTCGGCCTCGGTCTCGGCCACTGGGCGGATATAAAACGGAGGCTCGTGGTAGCCGAGCTTCTTCTCTTGTTTTTCAGCGTCGGCATAGAGCTTCTTCGCGGCTCGCCGTTTGTGCTGCGCGACGAGTACGCCTGCCTGCAGTTCCATCGATTCAATCTTCAGGGATTTCAGAATGGGATCCGATAGCGCGTCTGGCATTATCGGCATCGTCGGCGGAGTCGCATTCGACTCTTTGCCTTCTGCATCTTTGCCCTTTCCCTTTCCGAGAGCGGTCTGCATTTCGTTCATCTGCTTCAGGCCGGCGTCCAGACTGGTTGAGCGTTTCCCGGCCTCAATCGCATCGCCTGCATCCAGCGCCTTCATTCCCTTGGCGTAGTCAGTCAGTTCGGCGGCAAAGAAGCGCAGGTTTGCAGCCTTGTCTCCCTTTGGCAAATTGGCGTTGCCCAGCATCGCGAGCACAGCGTCCCAGTCGCCCACACGCAGCGCCACGGGCAGCCGCTGGCCGATGCGCGCCAGCTGGTCCCGTGCCGACCAGATATAGAGCGAAGCCGAAAGCTGGCCGCGGGCCGCCGCCAGATGATCTGAGAGTGCGTTCGCGTCGGACATTCGTCCCTGCTCCATCAGATTGGCAATCGAATACATCATGTTGTGCACGTAGTTCCAGTCGTCGTCGGGACTCACGTGCTGCTCTTGCATATATCCTTCGTCAGCAGCCATGGAGGCAGAGAACCAACGCTCGGCCTCGGCGTAGTTGCCCACGCGGTAATAAATGTGCCCCGGCATGTGCACCATGTGTCCCGATGTCGGAGCAAGGCTGGCCAGCAGCGCCGCACTCTCGATCGCGCGCTCAGGATGATTGCCGGGCTCGATGGCATGAATCCAGTAGTGATTGGCGGCCGAGTCATTAGGCGCATCGTGCAGAATGCCCTCCAGCATCGCGATGGCTTCCTGCTCTCCTTTCCTCGGTTCACCATTCTTGTAGCCGTCTTCCAGCGCGAGAGCGAGAAAAAGGCGTGCTTCAATATCCTTCGGCGCCTTCGCGACCAGCTCACGCAGAATCGCAACCTGCTCCTTGTTCGCTCCGTGCTTCGATTCCTTCTTGACGGCGGCGTCTGCCTGCGCCGCCTGAATGTAGAGCGTCTCCGGCTCGGTGACATGGTCTGCGAGCTTGACCGCTTTCTCCAGCGCCGCCTTGGCGTATGCATGCCTCGATCCGTTCCGGAATCCTTGCGCCTGAGCCAATCCCCACCAGCACATGGCGCAGTTCGGATCGACGCGCACGCTCTGCTCGAAGGCTTTCACAGACTCGTAATCCCAGAAGTCGTGCATCAGGTTCAGGCCCTGGTCGAACCACGCCTGCGCTTCTGGACTGGCGGTAATCGCGATATGAGCATTGCCAATGCCTGTCATGCGAATCGGTGCGGGAAGCTGTTCCGGCGGCAGCACCGGTTGCATGTCGGCCATGTCGTGCCCGGCGGGCATCGACTGCTGAGCGCGCACGGGAACTGACATCGTCGCGACAAGAAAGATCAAGCCCAGGCCGGTCAGATACCCCGAGCGTGCAGGGTGAGAAACCGGGCGCGCACCATCTCGGTGCAGATCATAGCCATGGGAGCGCATGGCTCAAAATATACATGTCGACCAGAACGACAGGCGACGAAAACATGCAACTCTAGTCGCCAAGCGAGATTGCAGGTTTGCCCGCCAGTCGCTCGTTGATATGTTCCCCGATCCGATCGGCATAGCTGCCCTTTTCACTGATCGTCGCATTGAAAAGGACGACCGCAGCATAATCGCCTTTGGGATTGAAGAACGCATATGCGCTATACCCTCCCGTGGCGCCGTTGTGCCAGTAGTTGCCGGTTTGCGTGTCGAAGAGCCACGCCAGCGCAATCTTCAGGTTGCCCATCGAGTCGGCACGTAACTCGTGATCCTGAACGAGCGCGGCCGCGATTGTCTTTGAAGCCGGTGACGACCGCGTGAACTTCAATCCATCCGGATGCAGGTTGGCTTCGAGATACTTCAGCATGTCTGTTGCCGTCGAACGGATAGCGCCCGCACCCGCAAATGCATCCAGGTCCCAGGCGTGCGCCGGACGATGATCGCCAGTATGTCCGGGAATAAAGCGCGCCTGCTGATCGGACGTCAAAGCAATTGCGGTGTCGTTCATGCCAAGCGGATCGAGCACTTCTTCCTTGAGCAGGGCAGGGTATGGCACACCCGCGCGCACTGAAAGCGACTGGCCGAGCAAACCAAATCCCAGGTTGCTATAGAGGAAGCCGGGTTTCTCGGGCTTCGCGACTCCGTGCGCAGCGAGAAACGCATAGAGATTCGCCGCATGATAGTCCGCATAAGGATTCTCTTCATTGGCCGGCTTGAAGTTGTCGGGCATGCGTGGCAGGCCGGAGTGCTGCGTTGCCAGATCAAGAAGCGTGATCTCCGCGACTGCGGGCTTCTGCACGGTGCCCGCCGGCAGCAATTCCCGTACCGGATCATCGAACTTGACCTTGCCCTGCTCCACCATCTGCGATAGCACCAGGCCAGTGAAAGTCTTGGTGATCGATCCGATCTCAAAGATCGAATCCTGCCTGGCCGCCCCATAGCTGAAGATGCGTCGCACCCCGTGATCGAGGACGCCGATCACAACTCCGACGCCTGTCGAAGGCGCAAGTTCACCGGATTTCAGCGCGCCGGCGAGGTCCTGGTCGAGCACAGCTTGTAGTCCTTCCGCATTGACGGGAGCAATCGCCGGATCGTACTTCGGAGGCGCCACGGGCTTTGCGGCGATCTCGGCGGCCTGTCGAGTCAGTGTGAGAGGCAGCGGATTCTTGTTCTGGCTCCAGCTGCCTGCCAACGTGTTCCCGTCTGCAGAGAGCTTGCCCTCGTAATTGCCACCAACGACCGGTACATCAAACGAAAAGTCAGCGTCGCTGAACGCAACTTTGGCGCAATCGAGCCCCATGGCGCGCTGATCGAGACTGTCGAGCGCGCAGAATTCCTGACCAATGACGTCGCTCTTCACATGAAGTTGAATCCGCAGCTGAGAACTGCCCGCCTGCAATGTCCCCAGCCAGATGCCATCCACGCGCGAGGGCTTGGCTGCGGGGACAAAAGTGTCGCGCGTAAAAACCAGCGGCATCGGGTTGCCCTGATCCCATGTGCCCGTGAGCGTTTTCCCATCTGCAGAGACGGTGCCCTTCCACGAACCACGCACCACCGGCACCGAGAAGCTGAGAGCCGCGCCGTCAAGATGGAAGTCAGAGCATCCCAGTCCCATCGCTTTTTGGTCGAGACTATCGAGGCTGCCGCTCAAAGCCCCTGCCGCATCCGTTTTCAAATGAAGCTGTAAATGCAGCCCACCAAGATTCCCAACATAATCACCCGCGATATTTGGCTTGGATTGCGCGGCCAGGGTTGGCATAAGCGCGATTGCCAGCAGCAGGCAAGTGAACCCTGCACGAACACAACAAGCTCGAAGACAAGAAACAGGTGAATGCATCGGCAGAATCATTCCAGAGCCTCACATTGTTTACTGCTTGCATTACAACAACGAAATCGAAGACAGTGCAGTGTACCTCTATCGTGCGGGAAAAACGAAACAGCCATCCTTCCGCAAAAGACATGCGAAAGAATGGCTGTAGCGCTACCGGTTGGTCTGTTGTTTGTTATGCGTGAGCGTGCTCGTGCACACCCTGGGCGACCGATTCAATGATCGCCTTGCTGAATGCGGGAATGTCATCGGGCTTTCGGCTGAAGATGAATTGACCATCTGTAACAACCGCCTGGTCAACCCAGTTGCCGCCTGCATTCTTGATATCGGTCTTTAACGAAGGCCACGACGTTACAGTTTTGCCTTTGAGGGCGCCGGCTTCGAGCAGCGTCCAAGGCCCGTGGCAGATGGCCGCCACTGTTTTTCCCGTCGACACAAATTGGCGGACGAAATTTACCGCTGCCGGATCCATGCGCAGGTGATCGGGATTCATCACGCCGCCGGGCAGCACGAGCGCGTCGTAATCGTTCGGGTTGGCATCGGCCAGCGCCAGGTCCACCTTGACTGCCTGGCCCCAATCCTTTTTGTTCCAGCCCTTGATTTCTCCAGCTTTCGGGGATATCACGACGGTGGTAGCGCCGGCATTGTTCAGCGCCTTCCGTGGATCAATCAGCTCTGCCTGCTCAAATCCGTCGGTAGCTAAAATGGCGATCTTCTTACCCTTCAATTCTGAAGACATGTATATCCTCCTGTGGGATCGTTCAGACCCATAGGACGCCGGTCAACAGGATGGGGTTGCGCGTCTGGTGAAAAGTGAAGATGTGTTTTTTGAGATCGTAAAATCACGACCAAATGCCATTTTGCCACCGAAGCAAACCCCTGTATTTACAGCGCATCACAGCCGATGAAATGAGAGCGCAATTCGAGCGCAATTCGGCCCTGAGTGGGCACTCAATTGCAACAAAGGAGAAGCGCAGTGAAGCGTAGGGAATTCATGACTTGAGCAACCAAAAATGCCCCGAGACATCGCCGCACCATGATGCTCGGTTGCAGGATGCTCGGGGCCGAGGAACATCCCTGAAGTTATTGCAGTGCCGTTGCCGTCATCACTACCTGCATGCTGCTTTTGCTGTCGAGAGAATCGGAGGTAAAGACTACGGTCGCCTTGCCGATGGGAATGAGAACTGACGCCTGCCATTTGTTCTGGCGAATCACAGGCTGATGGATGCTCGCATCGTTCGGCGCCGCCATACTGCTCACTTCCGCAATCAGATCGAGTGACAACTGACGACCAATTTCGCGCGTATTATGGACATCAATATTCACACCTACGTCGACGTATTGCTATTGCGTGTTGACGAGAGTCCTGGCTGGCGCCGGCTGAATAGGATCCAGTGGCAATAGGGATTTTGGAGCCCGTCCGAATGGATGTGCCGTGATCTCGTGAATCCGTGCTCACGATCGCCGTGTATGAGCGACTGTTCGCGGGCTTTCCATCCGCACCCAACTCCTGGACGACAAAGTCCAGATGGTAGAAGTGAGCCGGCGCCTGCGAAGCTTTGGTCGGCTCGGGAGCAGGTGTTGATTCCTGGGCAAAAGATCTTTGCCCAAAAGAAATTGTCAAAAATGCGAGGCACCAAATCAGGGCGAGCTTGCGCATGGTATCTCCTTAGTTCTTGCCGGTATCTGATAGTTCGAGCGGTTGAATGTGAATGGCCGCGATGTTGAGAGGCGCGTCAACGTTTTTTTGTGCGTCCAGGATGGCTTGGCGTTGCTTCTCCGGGACTTGCGTTGCAAATGTGGAGAGCGCCTGTTCTTCAGGCGAAAGCGGCTGGGGGAGAGGGAATACATCGAGCTTCGGCGGAGCGGCAGCCTTGGCAGCAGCGCCGGTGGGCCGGGGCTGCGTATGATGCCTGGCAGTGGGCGGAGTTTTTTGCGCGGGCGTGATGTTTGCAACCACCGGCGCTTTGCTTCCACCGCTCGTGGATGAATGCTGCGGCAAACTGGCTGATTGGTGGTGGGTTCCCGGGCCCGCCGACTTCAGTAGGAGGAGGGTCAACAGCAGGCAAGCCGCTGCCGGGAGAGCAGCCCAGAGCAGGAAGCGATTGCGCCCTCTGGGCGCGGAGTGATTCGAGCTCTGCTCGCTCGACACACGCGCAAGAATGCGCTCAGCAAGTCCCGAATCCGCTCCTAGGTGCGTGTCTGGGTCGCCGTAGCTGGACAGCGACGACTCAATCATCCGATCCAGATCCTTTTCATGCATAGCGCGATTCCTCGAGTGAAGCGAGTTTCTGGCGGAGAATCTGGCGGGCGCGCAGCAGTCGCGTGCGCACTGTCCCTTCGGGGATTCCGACGATAGCTCCAATCTCAGGAGAACGGAGTTCGTCAAAGGCCGACAGTGCGAGCGGCACACGCAGTTCTTCAGGGAGCGCATCGATCATCGCGTGAATGATCGAATGTTGGTTCGCGGAAAGCAGCGCCTGCTCCGGACCCGGCTGGTGCGATGTCGCCTCGTCTGGCTCCAACGGTTCGCGCCTTGAGACAGAAGGCTGCGAGTGGCGCGGACGAAGGTCGACGGCCTCCCGCCACGCGATACGAGCCAGGTAGGCGCGCTCGTTTTCGGCGTGTTCCCATCCGCGATTGCGATAAAGCTTCAAAAAGGTCTCCTGCACCGCGTCCTCAGCATCGTGAGAATTGAGCAGAACTGCATAAGCTACGCGGAAGACGAAGCGCGACTGACGATGAACGAGCGCCGTGAACTCCGCGTCTGGATCAGTGGTCAAAACGCGCTTGCTCCCTCAGGCTGCAGATCATTGTCAGACGCAAGGTCCGCGATGTACACACCCTAAGACCGCAGACAAGGTCCAAGTGTTCGAAAATCTTTTCGAAAAAAGAAGAAACCCGCTCCTCGTAGCGAGAAGCGGGCTTCAAAAGGATTGAACCTTTAAGTGCTACGCTTTGGCTGAAGTTAATGCACCGAGGTCGGCTGCCAGCTTCTCCGTCGAGAAGGCTTCGATAAGGTCGCCTTCCTTCAGGTCGCTGAAGCCGCCGAGTCCGATGCCGCACTCCATGCCGTTCGTCACTTCGCGCGCATCGTCCTTGAACCGCTTGAGCGAGCCAATCTTGCCCTTGTAGACCTGCTCATCGCCGCGCATGACTTTGACTTCAGAGTCGCGTCGAATCACGCCATCCTGCACGCGGCAGCCGGCGATGGTGCCGACCTTGGGAATGCGGAAGACGTTGATGACTTCAGCGCGGCCCACGTAGTTCTCCTTGAAGGTTGGATCGAGGAGACCCAGCATGGCGAGGCGCATCTCGTCCTGCAACTCGTAGATGATGGAGTGCAGGCGAATCTCAATGCCTTCCTGCTGCGCCAGTTCCGCGGCCTTGCGCTCGGGGCGCACGTTGAAGCCGATGATGATGGCGTTCGACGCCGTCGCGAGCAGCACGTCTGATTCAGTGATAGACCCGACTCCGGAGTGGATGACCTTCACGCGTACCTTCTCGGTTGACATGCGCACCAGCGAATCGGCCAGCACTTCAACCGATCCCGTCACGTCGCCCTTGATGATCAGCGCAAGATCCTTCACCCCAGCCTGGCGAATCTGCTCTGCCAGTCCTTCGAGCGAAACACGGGAACTCTTGGCAAGCTGTGCTTCGCGCTCCTTCATCTTGCGGTATTGCGCAATGCCCTTGGCCTTGTCGCGATCCGCAACCACCAGGAACGTGTCGCCGGAGTCCGGCATGGCTTCGAGACCGAGGACTTCGATCGGTGTCGACGGACCGGCTTCTTCAAGCGGCCGTCCGCGATCGTCGAACATGGCGCGAACCTTGCCGAAGGTGTTGCCGACGATATAGCTGTCGTTCAAGCGCAAAGTTCCGTCCTGAACCAGGACAGTGGCCACGGCGCCGCGCCCGCGATCGAGCTTGGCTTCAATGACCGAGCCGACTGCCTTGCGGCCCGGTGTGGCCTTGGGCGCGCGGATGTCGGAAACGAGGCAGATCATTTCGAGAAGCCCGTCGAGGTTCTGACGCTTCTTCGCGGAGACCTCGACAAAGACAGTGCCTTCTCCGCCGGCTGCCCACTCTTCCGGAATCAAACCGCGGTCGGCGAGCTGTTTCTTCACGCGATCCGGATTGGCTTCTGGCTTGTCGATCTTGTTGACGGCCACGATGATGGGCACGCCAGCTGCCTTGGCATGATCGATGGCCTCAAGGGTCTGCGGCATCACGCCGTCGTCCGCGGCAACAACGATGACCACGATGTCTGTAACCTTGGCGCCACGTGCACGCATGCGTGTGAAGGCTTCGTGACCGGGAGTATCGAGGAAGACGATTTCGCGGCCAGAAGCCGGTGAGCCTTCCTTGGAGAACTTCACCTTGTACGCGCCGATGTGCTGCGTAATGCCGCCGGCTTCGCCAGCTGCCACTTCAGTTTCGCGGATGGCGTCGAGCAGAGAAGTCTTGCCGTGGTCGACGTGACCCATAACGGTAACAACCGGCGCACGCGGTACTTCGAGCTCTCCGGTGTTTTCGGCTTCGAGCACTTCTTCGATTGCCTGGTTCGCCAGCTCTTCTTCGTAGCTGATGACCGTTGCGCCGGCACCGAATTTGGCGGCAACGTCTTTCACCATGGCAGCGTCGAGCGACTGGTTCACGGTCACGAAGACGCCGCGCATCAGCAGCGCCGCGATCAGGTCCTTGGCGCGGATCTCGAGCTTCTCGGCCAGGTCCTTGACGCTGATGCCTTCGGTTACGGTGATCTCGCGCGTGATCGGCAACGGCTCATCGCTGAAGTGTGTGGCGCCCCCAAAACGTGGTGGCGGCACAAAGCCCTTCATTGGGCCTTCCTTGGTCTTCGGATATTGCTGGCCGCCGCGGCGGGCGCGATTCTGCGGTGCGCGCTGCGGACGCGGTGCTTCGCCGGTTGGAGGAGCACCGCCGGCGCCAGGTCGTGCACCAAAGCCGCCGGGACGCGGAGCGCCAAATCCGGGGCGTGCACCGAATCCCGGACGTCCGCCGGGAGCACCGGCGCCGCCAGGGCCTGCAAATCCGGTACGAGTCGGGTGCTTGGGTCGCGGTCCGCCGGGGAACTGCCCGGGAGGACCACCAGGACTTGGCGGACGTTGCTGGAATCCGCCGCCGGGTGCTCCCGAGGGCCTGCGATCAAAGATCGGCTTGCCGCGCTGAATCCCCACACCCTGTGCCGGTGCGGGTGGAGCGGAACTTGCCGCGACGATGGGGGCCTTGTAAACCGGACGCGGGCCCGTTTGCGGCATTACCACGCGCCGCGGTGCAACCACCGGTCGCGCTGGCGCTGGAGTTGATTCGAGAGTTGGTGAAATAGGAGCCTCTGGCTCTGCTGCTACTGTGTCTGGTGCCGCAGGAACTTCCTTTGCCTTCGCAGCAATCTCGGGAACCTGCACGGTGGGCGCTTCGACAACCGGAGTGACCGGGGCCGCAGCCTCGTGTTTCTCCTGCGCGGGTGGTGCTGCTGGTGCTGCCGCAGGCGGAACAACCTTGGGGGCTACCGGCTTTGCCGCTGCCGGTGTCGATTCAACAACCTTGGTCGGCGTTGACCCGGCTACAGGCGGCTTCACGACAACGGTTGGCGGAACGACCGTCACGATCGGACGTGTCGTCGCTGCTGCGCCTGCAGGAGCCTTGGCGATCACGGCTCCGGCCGGTGGTTTCGAAGCGATGGCGGGGGCGGCGGGAGGAACAATCGCCGGAGCTGGCCGAGGCTGAGGCACAATCTTCCGAGGCTCCGGCCGGGCCGGGGCTGCCGGAGGTGCAGCTACCGAGACTGCCGGCGGCGTGGGCTTTGCCGGGGCCTTCGGCGCGATCGGTGCAGCCTTGCTGGGAGGCAGGTGGCTCCTGCGTGCTTCAGCTTCCTCCTCCTGCTTTTTCGCAAGGATCGCCTTCATCACGTCGCCGGGCTTGGAGACATGAGACAAATCAATCTTCGGCGTAATGGTCTGCGCAGAGCGCGATGACCCAGCGCCCGTATGGCTTCCCTGGCGCCCATGCTGAAAATGCGCGCGGACCTTTTCGGCCTCATGGTCTTCGATTGAACTCGAGTGCGTTTTACCTTCACCCAGGCCGAGTTCCGCGAGCACGTCGAGAATCTGACGACTCTTGACTTCCATCTCGCGCGCTAGATCGTTAATTCGAACCTTACTCATCCGCCTCTTTTCAGAATGTGCTGCCCAAAGCCCTTTAGTCGCCCCGGGGACCCCAACGACAGGTCTTGGTCGATGGGGTGGTCATGGCTACCTCTTGGCATTGGCCGGTTAACTTACCACCATTATCACTTGATTCCTGCTGAAAAGCGCGACGCATACTATGCGCCGCCCTCTTCATTTTCCGCTTCGTTCTCTTCGATTCCATCGTCTGCGCTGGGAATGTTGTCGACCGCAAGCTCTGCCGCGGTTTCGCTATCTTCTTCGGTCGCCTCTTCCAGCACTACCTGCTGAATTCTCCAGCTCCGCTTCCGCGGTTCCTGCAACGGCTTCGGCAGTCTCAATCTCTGACTCGCCTTCCGAAAGCTTGCCCGTGTCCGCCGCCGCAGTCAGAGCCGCAGGCTCATCGCTGCCTTCCACTTCCGGCGCTCCCGCCACGCCTGCGCCCTCGGTTGCCTCGCCTTCTTCGCCCTCTTCAAAGTGGCCGAAGTAGTGGCGAACCGCAACGCTGATGCGCTCCAGCGTCTTCTCGCCGATGCCCGGAATCTCTTCGAGTTGCTCCGGCGTCATATCAGCCAGACCTTCCACAGTAGTGATACCCGCAGCCACCAGCTTCTGGATAATGCCTTCACCCAGCTCGGTCACTTGTTCGATAGGAGTCGAAGGCCCACCAGTGAGCGCCTGCATCTGCTGCTCCACTTCCTGGCGCTTCTCTTCCTCGCTCTTGATGTCGATCTTCCAGCCCAGCAACTTGGCCGCAAGCCGGACGTTCTGGCCTTTCTTGCCGATGGCCAGTGAGAGTTGCGTATCGTCCACAATCACTTCGAGCTGCTTGTCTGTCAGGTCGGTAATCGAAACGCGGCTCACCTTGGCGGGCTGCAAGGCTTTCTCCGCGAAGGTTGTAATCTCTTCGCTGAATTCGATGATGTCGATCTTCTCGCCGCGCAGCTCGCGAATGATGGACTGCACGCGCATGCCCTTCATGCCCACGCAGGCGCCTACGGGATCCACATCCTTGTCGCGCGACTGCACGGCAATCTTGGTGCGCTCGCCGGCTTCGCGGGCAATGGCGCGGATAACGACCGTGTTGTCGTAAATCTCCGGTACTTCGGATTGAAACAAGTTCGATACCAACTCCGGTGCGGCGCGTGAAACGATGACCTGCGGCCCCTTGGCCGCGCGATCCACCTTAAGCAGCACTACGCGCAGGCGCTCGCCGATCGTGAACTGCTCGAGGCGGGACTGCTCGCGCTTGGGGCATCGTGCTTCGGCTTTGCCCAGGTCGAAAATAATGTCCTGGCCCTCGATGCGCTTCACCGTCGCGTTCAGCACTTCCTTTTCGCGATGCGCATACTCGTTGAAAACCGTGTCGCGCTCGGCCTCGCGAACCTTCTGAAAGATCACCTGCTTGGCAAGCTGCGCGGCAATGCGGCCCAGCGGTGTGGTGTCGCGATACATGCGAATCTCGCTGCCGACTTCAACACCCGGCGCAAGCTCATTCGCTTCCTCGAGCGTGATCTGATTTACGGGATCTTCGAGTTCATCGTCGGTGGCAACAACCGTCTTGTAGATGTAGGCGGTGATCTCGCCCGTATCCTTGTTCAGTTCTCCGCGCATGTTCTCCTGGGTTTTGTAGTATTTGCGCGTGGCAAGGGCGATCGCCTCTTCCACGGCGCCCACCACGATCTGGGGCTCAATCCCCTTCTCGCGGCTCAGGAGTTCGATACTTTGATACAAGGCGCTGGACATGCTCTTCTTACTCTCTCGGTTTGTTTCCGGCGAACATCCGGCCTGCGGACTGGTTGCGCCGTTGGATTGTTGTTGAGGAGGCTTTTGCTTCCGCCTCCGGAACCACGCCTCGCGGCATGGCTAAATCTCCGGGATCAGCTCCGCTTTCTCAACGTTACTCAGAGCGATCTCCACTGTGCTTACCGCTGCCTTCCGGCTCTTGCTGTTCTGATGCACGGCTTCCAGATCGAGTGTGATGTTCTGCTCATCACCCGTCATCAGCCGCCCTCTCCAGTGCCGGTTATTACGAACCGGCTCGAATGTCTGCACTTTCACCAGGCATCCGGCAAACCGGCGAAACTCCTCCGGCTTCGTCAACTTCCGATCCAGCCCCGGTGAACTGGCTTCCAGCGTGTACTCCGCACCCGGCACCAGGTCTTCCACGTCCAACAGCACGCCAAAATCCCGGCTAAACTCCGCGCAATCCTCGTGGGTCACGCCCGAAAGCTGCTCCACGCTCAACTTGCCTTCCACCAGCCGTTCAGGAAGCCCCTCAACCCCCGCCGCAATCTCCGCTTTCAATCGCGCTCGGCCCTCGGCGTTCTTCTCGAGGAAAACCCTCAATACACGCTCTTTAGCCGGCCCGGCAAGTTCCACATCGACCACATCCAGACCATGCGATTCGGCCACTCTCTGTGCCGCGTTCCGGATTTCGTCCAGCTTTGCTGCCATGCGTCGAAGCCCGGCCATTGGCCCCTCAATCAAGGGGCTCCCGGTCAAAATCAGCGGCCGTATTCCGGGAGAAATTTGCACCAAATAAAAAGTGGGCTGTAAGCCCACTCATCTCTCCGCCAGCCGGCATATTCACGGCAACTCAGGCGGACAAACTCGTCTGCAACTCCAGCATACGGCGTTTCGCCCGGAAATTCAATGCGTTGCACTGCGCGGATAGCGCGAAATTCGGTGGGCACTGCTGGCTCCGCACGCCGGCCCAGGTCCGGGATCGGCTGCGCAATCGATGGCGCAAGCCTTGCCCTTAAGTTGTAAATCGATTCAGAAGCCCATCTCCGACTACTTGAAACACCTAAAGTAATCACCGTTGTCCTTTTCGAATGAGTAACTTATGTCGCTGGCACGCGTGGGGTACCCGCGTACCACAAATGGGGAGCAGAATTCGTCCCATTCTCCCGAAATAATGGGCTTGCTCATTCATGCGCACCCTTGTCCAGCGCGTAGTCGTCACATTTGTGTCGGCCATCTTTCTTGCCGCAGCCGGTGCGCTGGCCGGTTATATGGTGGGTCACGCCGTAGTACTTCGACAGGCCGAAGCCCGACTCGATACGTATGCAAATCGGATCCTGCTGGAAGGGATCACGTCTTCAGCTGAGTCTCGGGCAATCCTGGCGACGATGAACTCTTCGCCCTACGCATTCTGTTCCGATCCCGAAATCGAATACTTCCGCCAGCTCATTTTCCAATCGCAATTCCTGAAGGCCGCCGGTCGCATGCAAGGTGGCAGCATTAACTGCTCCACGACTTCCGGTCGAACCGTTCTGGCCCAACCGCCATTCATCCCGAAGATCGCGCGCAAGGACGGCACGAAGGTTTACAAGAATCTCACTCCATTCCGCGTCGACGATCAGGATGTGATCTCGGTGCAGCTGGGCGATTCCTTCGTTGTCTACAACCCTTACAATCTCGTTTCGCTCGACGCACCGCCCATGCATTACACCGCGACGGCCATCGATTCCTTCACGCGGCAGGGCGACCCTTTGCTCGGCCAGATTCCGAACGTCGAGAAGCACGTTCTGATGCAGAACGGCAAGGTGCAGGTAGGCAACACTCTCTATGCCACCCGCTGCACGACCGACGGCGACACCTGCATGACTGCCAACATCTCCATCCCAGACGCATTGGCAGTCGGTCGAGGCCTCACCCTGGCATACCTCGCCATTGGCGCAGCTTCAGGAGCTCTCATCGGATTGCTCTTCCCACTGCTGTACAGTCGCAACAAGAGCGTCGAACAGCAGTTGCTTCGCGCAATCCGTGCGGACGCTCTCACGGTCGCCTATCAACCCATCGTCGACCTCGCTACGGGCCGCATCGTCGAGGCCGAGGCTCTTGTCCGCTGGACGGACGAATACAAAAATGTCGTGGGTCCCGATGTCTTCATCAAAATCGCCGAGGAACGCGGCTTTGTTGGCCAGATTACAAAGCTCGTCCTCCGTCATGCATTGCGTGACTTTGGCGCCACCATGCGCGCGCGTTCCACGTTCCGCGTGAACGTAAATATCGCCGCCTCTGACCTTGCCGACAGCGATTTCCTGCCCATGGTCGAGCACGCTCTTGCCGATGCTGAAGTTGCGCCGCGCAACCTCGGTATCGAGATCACCGAGAGTTACACCGCGCGCCAGCAGGTGGCCCGCAATACGATTCTCCGCCTTCGTCAAAAGGGCCACTACGTCGCCATCGACGACTTTGGCACCGGCTATTCGAGCCTCGCTTATCTGCACGATCTCTCGGTTGATGCCATCAAGATCGACAAGGCCTTCACGAAAGCAATCGGCACCGACGCGGTCACCGTCTCTATTCTTCCGCAGATTCTCACCATGGCCGAGACGCTCAAACTGCGCGTTGTGGTGGAAGGCATCGAAACAAAGGCGCAGGCCGACTATTTTGCGGCCAGCAATCAGCGCATCCATGCGCAGGGATGGCTCTTCGGACGCCCCGTTCCCGCCCGCATGTTCCTCCAGCTGCTTGATGAAGAAGAAGCGCGGATCGCCAGGGAACAGGAAGAGCAAATGCCCAACGGGGCTGCCGTCGCCGCTTTCTAGTGCCTTGCGTATTTAAATCCTTCCAATAATCTTCGGTGTCATTCTGAGTGAACGGGGCCCCAAACGCATCTCAGTTTGGGGGTGGTGAGCGAAGAATCTGCTTTTGCCTTTCCTCGAGAACGAAAATCACAATCTTAAAGACGTTTCCATTTTGCACCGAGGACAATGACGCGCAACAATAGCGGAATGAGGATTGTCCGGCTCGTTGCCCCTGTATTCATTCTGCTTGCCTTCTCGTTTCCCACTTCCCAGGCTCTCGAAAAGCAGCCCGCCAGCAACTACCACGCGCGCCGCATCGCGCTCGGCAACGCATTGCATGGCGGCGTCGCCATCCTTTTCGCCGCGGAAGAGCCTGTCCTGGACTTTGATCCCTATCGCCAGGATTCAGACTTCTACTACCTGACCGGCTGGAACGAGCCCGGCGCCGCGCTCCTGATGATCGGCCCGACCAGTGAGCCCGAGCGTCCCGGCCAGGCAGCGCATCAGCGGGACTACAAGGAAATCCTCTTCCTCCCCACCCGCAATCTCCGCTTGGAGCAATACACCGGCGCCAAGATGGATGCGGCGACTCCGGACGTGACAAGGGCCACCGGCGTCGACAACGTTGAGCCGATGACGAACCTCGCTGCCGATCTCAACAAACTCATCGCCGACGATCGCAGAGCTGCCTCCAACGTATGGACGCAGCCCGGCGTCAAGGCTGCCGAATCCCTGCTCGGTTACACGGCCGCAACCCTCGGCTCCTCCACGCCCGCATCCCACGATGTCACCACGCTCACCATGCCGCTGCGCGAAGTGAAGGATGCCGGCGAAATTGAACTTTTAAAGAAGGTATCGACGGCCTCAATCGCCGCGCAGCGAGAGATGATGCGGTCCGTCAAGCCCGGCGTGACTGAACGGACCATCGCCGGCAAGATGACTGCCGTCTGGTATCAACAGGGCTGCGAACGCCCGTCCTACGCGCCCATCGTCGGCACCGGGATCAATTCGACGACGCTTCACTACTCCGCGAACTCCGCCACCATCGCGGACGGCGATGTTGTCGTAGTCGATGCGGCGTGCGAGTACTCCATGTACGCATCCGACATCACCCGCACCGTTCCCGCCAACGGCCACTTCACCGCTCGCCAGCGCGAAATCTACAACGTCGTGCTCGGCGCGCAGAAGGCAGCCATTGACGCCTTCGTCGCGGGCAAATCGAAGATCAACGACTTCTATCATCGCGATCCTGACACACTCGACGCCGTGGCGTACAACTACATCAACACCCACGGCAAGGATCTGCACTCGCAGCCACTCGGCAAATATTGGCTGCATGGCCTGGGCCACATGGTTGGAATCGATGTGCACGATCCCGCGCGATATCCGGCCGTGCTCAAGCCCGGAATGGTATTTACCATCGAGCCCGGAGTGTACATTCCCGAAGAGAAAATCGGTGTCCGCATCGAATGCGATTTCCTGGTGCTGCCCGATGGCAAGCTCCTCGACCTCGACGCCGACCTGCCCCACACCGCCGAAGAAGTCGAAGCGGCAATGCACCAATGAGCGGGAGAATGATCGCACGAAGTTACCATGCGTCCGTCACAATCCGCAGCTCACCAAAATTATCGAAAGGCACGAAGCGTCGGGGCACGACTTTCAGTCGTGCCGCGAAGCAATCAAAATCAATGTGGGCTTTAGCCCCTGTACGATGAACGCAAGCATTCAACCCATGGATCCGGACAACACAATCGACACCGACCAACTCGACGCATTGAGTCACGTCTTTTCTGACCAGCTTCAGGCCTGCCTCGAAGAATGCGCGCATGGCCGCCGCGGCCTTTTCTCTGACGTCGCACTGATTGAAGACGAACAAAGCGATCGCGCGTGGACCGAGGCGTCCCGCCTGCGCGAACTTGCTCTCGCGCTGCAGAACATCTTCGCGCAGCAGGAGAAGCGCAACGCGCTATGCGATGAGTTCCTCGACCTATGCTCGATGCATGGGGAGAGCCATCCCGGCGAGCCGCGCCTGGCGCGCCAGTTTCTTGCCAGGATCGAGCGCGGCGAGGTTGGCACACCTACTGAAGAACCGAGGAAGCCGTGGTAGTGCTGCGGGCATTTCTCGCGCTGCTCAGCGGATTCGCAACCATGGCGTTGCTCATCGCCGCCATCACGGTCCTGCTTCAGAAGCTCACTCCCAATTGGGTCGGCGAGAAAGGGAATCCAAAACCCGGCTACATCTTCGTCAATCTTGGATATTCATTTCTCGCCGCAGCGGCAGGCGGCTACGTTACCGCGTGGATCGCACAACACAATCCGCTCTTCCACGTTCTTGCCCTCGCCATCACTGTCTTGCTTCTTGCGGGGCTCAGTGCCCTGCAACAGCGCGGCCAGCAACCCGTCTGGTACATGCTCACACTTGTGGCGCTTACGCCTGTGGGAGCGCTTGCAGGCGGGCTGGTCCGGTTGCGCGTCCTCGGCATTCTTTGATGCTGTGGCCTTGCCCTGCGAACGCGAAAAGCCGCCCTGTCGCTGATCTCTCGACGGGACGGCTTTGACTTTCTCCAATCGTTCGAAGATCTCCAGCTATAGCAGTTTCGATATTGGTGTAAACCGAATGCACGCGCTCAAGTGGCTTTTTCATCAAGAAAAAGCCACCCATTATTACTCTCAAAAAGGCTACGTGTATTCCGAAACTGCTCTAGAAGCGCACCCCAACCGTGACTGGAATGATCTTGGTATCGGCGCCAACAGCTGTCGTGCCCAGCCCATTCGGTTCCGTTGTGATAGCAGGAGAAAGAACGTCGAGATAGCGTGCCTCGGCAAATACCCTCATTTTGCCGTCGCCATTCCATCCAGCAAAACGGTGTGACAGGCCGCCCCCGATGCTCCATCCGCCCTGGTTGCTCGAGAAGTGCCCCACGGTAACGTTCTGTGTGACGACGCCGCAGTAAAAGTATGTGCAGAATTGCTGTTGTTCCGGATCGGTG
Source organism: uncultured Acidobacteriaceae bacterium (assembly GCA_963770365.1). GTDB lineage: Bacteria > Acidobacteriota > Terriglobia > Terriglobales > Acidobacteriaceae > Telmatobacter. The sequence goes on from CAVYPN010000009.1 coordinate 99,830, forward strand.
AAGCTGGTTACCTTGCGATAAAAGCCATAACCACCAGTTCCATAAAAGGAGATCGAACTTTTCGGGTTGAATTCATAGACCGGATCCAGCGTGAGGGACCAGATGTGATCGTGGCCGCCGGTTGCGCCGGCTTCTGCGATGATTGCGCCTGGAATCTTGGAGTCGATGAACTGGTACTCCAGCATCACGCTCAGGTTCTGGTTGAAGCGATAACCGCCGCCCACTGTGACGTTGGCTCCCCAGGTGATGTAGGGCGACGAGTCGCTCGTGGGCGCGTTAAATCCGCCGCCAACCTCGTACGTCAAGTGGCTCCGAATTCCGCCAGTGCCACCACCGCCGCCACGAGACCGGTTGTCGTACTGACCGCCTCCTGATCCATGGGGCTCCGGTGCGGCCGGCAACGCCGCTAAGCCTGGCATTCCGTTGCTCGGTCCACCGGCTTCGTCGGCAAGCTGGAATGCGTTCGAACTGGATTCCGACGAAGAAACGGCGGTCGAGCTTGAAGAATCGGGAGCAGTTGAGATTTGGGCGCTCGCAAAGCCGATGGAAAAGGCGAACGCAGCACACAGCAGGGTCGCGTGCTTCAAAAAGGTCAGGCAGCGAACGGAAGTCATCTCTGTACCTCGCAAGAATTGGTCGTCCTGTATGGGGGAGATCAAACAGTCCCAGTAAGCACTTAGACTCCATTTGGAAATCAAAGTTGCTTCCAACGCATAGATACTGAAAGGCCGGAGTTTCCTCCGGCCTTTGGATTTGAAGCGATCAAAATTTGAACCGCTACCCCTGAATGTCGAACTGCTCAGGATGCAGCGTCGGATCGCTCTTGATGAGGATATTCTTCCCGACCAGTTCCTCAAACTCATTGATCCAGCTTCCGTTATTGGCCTTTAGTACTTTGACCGTCTCCGGGTTTACCCGCAGCATCACGTCCGCAGCCTCAAAGTGTCGCTTCATCTTGCGCAATTCGATGTAGATCTCATTGCACACCGTAGCCGAGCTTTTCACCATGCCGGTCGCCTGGCAGGTCGGGCAGGGAACTGAAAGCGTGCGCTCCAGCGACTGCTTTACCCGTTTACGGGTGATTGCCACGAGACCAAAGTCGTTGAACTGCAGAACCTTGGTCGGGGCGCGGTCGCTCTTGAGTGCTTCTTCAAGTGCGGCCAGAACCTTGAATCGGTTCTTGCGCTCGTCCATATCGATGAAGTCGATCACGATGATTCCGCCCAGGTCGCGCAGGCGAATCTGACGTACGATCTCCGGCACCGCATCGAGGTTTGTTTTCACGATGGTGTCTTCAAGCCGCGCCGATTTGCCGACGTACTTGCCGGTGTTGATGTCGATCGCAACCAGCGCTTCTGTCTGGTTGATCACGATCGATCCGCCACTCTTCAGCCACACCTTCGAACGCAACGCCTTCGAGATTTCGTCCTGAATGCCGAAGTGTTCAAAGAGCGGTGTTTCCTTCGTGTAAAGCTTCACGCGCCGCACCAGTGTCGGCGAGAAGCGATTGAGGAACCGCACGATCCGCTCGTAGTCTGCTTCTGAATCGACCCAGATCGATGAGAAATTCGAGCTTACCTGGTCGCGCAGAATACGTTCGATAAGCGACAGATCGTGATAGATCAGTGCCGGCGACTTCGAGCTGTCTGATCGCTGCTTGATCTCATTCCACAGGTGGATCAAGAACCGCAGATCGGCGCGCAGTTCCTCTTCCGATGCGCCCTCCGCCGCGGTACGAACAATGAATCCTCCTGAGGCGTCGCCGCGCTCGTGCGTCAGAATCCGTTTCAGTCGCTGGCGCTCTTCATCCGACGCGATCTTGCGGCTCACGCCTACATGCGTGACCGTCGGCATGAACACCAGGAACCGCCCCGGCAGCGCAATGTGACTGGTGATGCGGGCGCCCTTCTTGGCAATGGGCTCCTTCGCAATTTGCACCAGGATCTCCTGCCCTGGCTTCAATAAATCGGAAATGATCGGCAGGTCCGACGTCTGCGCCGAGCGACGCGATTGTCCACGACCACCCGGCCGATGTCCGCCGCGATCGGCGCCGCGATCTCCACGTCCACGCCGTCCGCGTCCGCCACGGTCGCGGCGTTGCTGCTGAGTCTGACCATCGGCAGCGGGTTGGGTGCCGGACGCTGTTGCCTCTTCTTCCTCGTCCTCTTCTTCGCTGTCTTCGCCCTCTTCGCCGTTCTTGTCTTCAAACTTCAACTGGATCTTGTGGTCGAGGTGGGCCTCCTGCAGCATCTCGCCGAGTTCGCCTGAATGAATCTGCGTATGCAGTTTCTCCTCTTCCTCGAAGTCATCCAGATCGTGCTCGTCGGTCTTGTGGTGATGATGGGGCGTGTCGTACTCCTCACCCTCGATCACCTCTTCTTCCACCAGCCCGGTGCCGGGCGAAAACGACGACGCCACTGAAACGGATGCCGGCTTCGTCACTTCAGGCGCTGGCGCAGGTGGCACGTCATCAGACTTCTTCTTCTTACCTCCGAGTCCAAAGAGCCGGAATTCCGCCGGCGGCAGCGGATCGACGTTGTGCGAAGCGCTGCGGTCACCTTCGAATTCAGTGCTTTCGTTTTCGGTGCTCTCTGATATCGCGCGAGAGGATTCTGCAACCGGCTCACCCGGAACTGCGTGAGGTTCAGATCCGCTGGAAGGAGGCGCAAAGCTTTCCTCCTCCATGTCGTCCTCGAACTCGACCGGTTCTGCATGTTCCGGCGATTGCGCGGCTAACGGCTCAACTGCCTGTTCCGGATTTTCTGATGCCGTCTCTTCTGCCGTCTCTTCGACAAATTCCCGCTCTTCAATCTCGTCTGGCGAGCCGTCATCGATTTCCGGCGCGAACGACTGCTCCTGCCTTGCGGGGGTTTCAGGCTGACGATTCCGATGCCGTGAGAGGGACTCACCTGGAAGCAAGCCGCTGCCATCCCATACGATCGGCGAATCAATCAGCGTGGCCGGCTTGTACGAGGATGCGGGTCGAACAGGTGCCGGTGTCTCAGACGCCGGCTTTTCCGCCGACTCAGCCGAAGCACCGCCATACTTCTTAAGCGATTCTCCGGGCAGTACAAACGGCTCCGGAGCCCGCTCCGGCCTTTCCGAACGCTCAGGCCGTTCAGTCCGCGCATTCCGCGGAGAAGATCCCGAAGCGTGGATCTCGTTTGTTGCTTCCGGCTCGAGTTGACCAGCCTCGTTTACATGGGTTTCGATAAACTCCTGGCTCTCGGCGGGAGTCGCTGAAACATTGCTGCCACCGCGGCCTCCACGACGGCGCCGGCGTCCGCGCCAGCGTTTCGCACCGGCTTCGTCAGATCCTTGAGCACCATCCGACTGGTCTGCCGTTTCACCGGGAGCGCCAAAATCAGCATCAGTGGATTCCGAGGTGATTTCAATCGTTGGGCGGCTTTCGCGATCCGGCCGCTGCTCAGGCCGGCTGCCTCTTTGGCCGCGATCCTGCCCGCCGCGATCCGGCGCCTGGCCGTGCTCTTGTCCGTTCGTGTGGCGAACTTCGCGCGGCGCCTGGTTGCCGCCGCTTACCGCGGCCTTTTCAAGCTCGTCCGTCTCTTCCTGGTCTTCCAACTCCATGAAGTCGGTGACGTACAGGAAGGCATCGCGCTCGAGCCCGACGTCGACGAATGCCGACTGCATGCCGGGGAGCACGCGCGTGACACGTCCGTTATAAATCGAACCCGCCAGCGTGTACTCGTTTTCGCGTTCGTAGTAAATCTCCGCGAGCTGATCGTCTTCTAGAATTGCAAGCCGCGTCTCATGCGGCGTGCTGGAAATACAAATCTCTTTTGCCATCGTACCTTTCCGCCCAGCGGACTAAGCCTGCCGGGGCATGCGGCAAGGAGTGGCGGAGATGCGAGCGGACGGGAAGAGTGGGGATGTGCGGAAGGTATGACCGGTGCGTGCCTCGCGGAACTGACAGCCTGCTGTCGCCTGCCCCGAGGGGCGGCGAGCTCGAGTGGCTTCCAAGTCCGGCAAACGTAACGAAACGGCGATCCGAATACAGAGAGTCTGTGGCCACCCGATCAGTAGTTGCATCCTGCGACAGTTCATCGCTTGTGTGCAACCAGATCCATGCCAACCAGAAGATCGACATGAGTGGGGCCGTTATGCCGCTGGCGAGTGCGCTGCCGGTCCGCGTTTCGGGAATCGAAATTCCTGTGCGTCCCCTGCAGCCTCGAAACCAGCGACGCCGGATTCCCGCGCGATCATTCTCAATCGCTCGGGTTGTCCGGTTTGCCCGTCTCTGCGTGCTCATAGAACCCAATCCATCCCGGCGCTCGGTCCACCAGGACCTTGACCGGATTTTGCATCCTCTTCAATGCTGTGCGCCGAGCCGTGCTATCAGATCCGCCGAATCTCTTCAAAGCGGCTTCATCCAACAGCGGCTATCGGGCCAGGATCCCTGACGATGCTGTATGTAACTTACAAACTTTGCTCTTGTGGTCCGGAATTCCCGGCGATCCCCAAGAGGGTGTTGCCGTGCAATCTTGCTTCCGGCCTCTTTCGACCGGCTCACGATTAGTTTACGAACCGGCGCATGCGTACGTTCATCACCACGCCCAGCGCCAGGAAGGTAAACAACACCGAGGATCCGCCGTAACTCATTAACGGTAAAGGGATTCCGGTGACTGGCATAAAGCCAATGACCATGCCTACGTTGACCGCGATCTGGAAGGCCAACGCAGCCACAATGCCCATGATAATGAGGGAGCCAGGCAGATCTGCGGCTGTTTGAGCGTTTTGAATCAAACGCATCAATATGAGGAAGTATAGCAGCAGCACGAAAACCGCGCCCACAAACCCATGCTCCTCACTGAATGCCGCGAAGATGAAGTCCGCGTGAGGGATGGGAATGAAGGCACCTTGCGTCTGCGTTCCTTTTTCGGCTCCCTTGCCCCAGATTCCGCCGGCACCCACCGCAATTTTTGCCTGCAGCACCTGGTAGCCGGCCCCACGAGGATCATTGTCTGGATTAATAAAACCAGTAAGCCGTGCCTTCTGGTAAGGCTTCAGGAGTTTTCCGCTGCTCCAGCCGGCCACGACCAGAACCGTCGCTGCAACCATGAGTATCGAAGCCTGCCTGAGGTTGATCCCACCCAGAAACATCCCGATCATCAGCACCGGAATGTAGGTGAGCGAAGTCCCAAGGTCCGGCTGCTTCAGAATCAGCAGCATCGGCACTCCGACCAGCGCAAAGGCCTTGAAGATCTCCTTCCAGGTCAGGTTGCGCCCGCCCAGGTTCGCAAAGTAGCGCGCCACCGCCAGGATCATCACCAGCTTCATCCACTCGGAAGGCTGAAACAGGATGGGCCCTACCTTGATCCAGCGCCGCGCTCCCAGCGCTTTGTGGCCGATTCCCGGCACCAGCACCGCCATCAGGCCCACAAGAAAAAATCCATAAAACCAGGGAACCCAATCGATGAGCTTGTGGTAGTCGATCAACGAAAACAGGAACATCGCCACCACACCGCCCAGGATCCAGTAAATCTGCTTGGTATGAAAGCCGACGTATTTGGTGTGCAGCGTTGCCGAAAAGATCTCCAGCACTGAGATCGTGCAGAGCAACGCTACGATCCCGAGCAGCGTCCAGTCGAAATCACGAAAGCTCATGATGCGTCGCATCGGGCTCATTGCGATTTCACCGGCGCGCGCTTTCCCCGGCAGAGCAGGCGAACCTAGCTTGGCCGATTCATGCCCAATCGGTGCGGCTGTCGCGGTTTTTGCGATTTGTTTCTTTGCGGCCTGATTTTTTGCGTCCGGACGTCCTGACTGCTCCGTCTTCACCGGTTTTGCCGCCTGACCGTTTTGCGAGATCCGCTTGCACTACTCCATTCGGCCCCACAAAGAACTTGCCCGCATGCAGCTTTGCCGTGGTCTCGCCTTTTCCGTCGGGTGTCGTATTGGGCGTCGTCCAAACCGCGCCGACTTCGGCCGGCGGAGGAGCAGCCGTCTTTGGTGGAACCAGGTTATGCGCAAGCCTGCGCTGCTTCTCCACATACGCCGCCACGAAACGCGCGCCAAGGCGCGCCGGGTAGTAGCTGAATTCTCCGTGTTCCCACAACACGGCTACCACTAATTCCGGATTCCGTCGCGGTACCACTCCCACGAACCAGACGTTTGGCCGGGTGTTATGCCCTTTGCTGGTCTTGTCCAGCGCCTGATGGCTCATCACCTGCGCTGTGCCAGTCTTGCCGGCAATATCGATGCCCTCGAGATGCGCCGATCCTGCCGTGTGGAAGTACCCAGGCTGCGTCACCTCGGCCATGCCATCGGTGATGGTCTCCCAGTTTTCAGGAGCGATCGGGATGTCAACATCGCCTGACCCGGGCAGGCCTTCCAGAAGATCCTTCCGGAAGTCTGCGGGAAGCTGGTCCCCGGATACGACGTGCGGTCGCACCAGGTGCCCACCCGATGCGATGCCGCCGATAATCCGCGCCAGCTGCAGCGGAGTCGCCTCCACCGCGCCCTGCCCGATCGCGACGTCCAGCGTCTCGTCGGGATACCACTTGCGGTGATAGTTCTTCATCAGCCAGTGCTCGCTCGGCATCAGTCCCGGCTGTTCATTTGGCAGGTCAATTCCAGTCTTCTGGCCGTAGCCGAATTCCGTTGCATACTTCGAAATGCGATCGATGCCCAGCCTGTCGCCCAGCTGGTAGTAGTAGGTGTCGCACGAAAAAGGAATCGCATTGTGAATATCGACAGCGCCGTGCTTTTCATCGCAATGATGGAAGAATCCGTACGGTCCCCATCCACCCGGGCAATTCACTTTCAGATTCTGCGCGATGCCCTCCTGAAGACCGGCCACCGACATCAGGATCTTGAACGTTGACCCCGGAGCCAGCTGTGCCTGGATCGCCTTGTTCATCAGCGGATGGTCCGGATCGGTGATCAGCTTGTTCCACTCCGCCCGTTCGATCTTCACGGCAAACGCATTGGGATCGAAGCTGGGTCGCGACACCAGCGCCAGAATGTCGCCATTGCGCGGATCCATTGCCACAATTGCACCCGTGCGGTCGCCCAGCGCCAGTTCCGCCGCTTTCTGCAGGTCGTTGTCGATTGTCAGCCTTAGATCCTGCCCCGGAATCGCGTGCTGTATCCCGAGAAAGCCCACCTCGCGACCGTGGCTATCGACAATCACGTCACGCGAACCATCCTGCCCGCGCAGCACCTGGTCGTACATCTCTTCCACACCACCCTTGCCCACCACGTCGCCCGGTTCGTACGCCGCATAACGCGTCTGGTTCAGGTCTTCTTCGCTTACCTCGCCAACGTAGCCAATCAGGTGTGCAGCAAATCCGTCGCGCGGATAAAGCCGCCGCTCACCCTCGATCGTCTCCAACTCTGGAAGCTCGTTGCGGTGCGCCTCGATAAAAGCCTGCTCATCGGCTGTCACGTCTTGCTTGATCGGGATCGGCTGATATCCCGGCGATGTGCGGTAACGACGCAGCGTAGTGCGAAGCTGGTCGAGGTCGAGGTGAAGCCCGCGCGCGATCAGCGGCAAATCGGCATCTACATTGCGGTTCTGCTCGCGGACCAGGAAGCAAGAGACGGAAGGATAGTTGTCGACGATCAGCCGGTTCTCGCGATCGAAGAGCTTGCCTCGCGGAGCCAGGATCGGCACCTTGCGGATGCGATTCTGCTCCGCCAGCATCTTGAAGTTTTGCGCTCCCAGTATCTGCAGCCGCCACAATCCGGCCGTGAGGGCCAGGATCAGCGCAAGAACGCCATACTGCACCACCGCCAGCTTGAGCGTGGGGACTTTCTCGCCGCGAGTGACCTTGTCAAAATTCATCTGAAGCTGTTACCAGGATACCCCTATCTGAATTCTGCCCCCTGCTATGCCGTCGTGCGCGAGACACGCTTTTTCGTTCCATGAACCAACGTACTCAATCGCGGACCTTCGTCCGGTCCAACAGGGGAAACAGCACCAACGCAATCAGCGAATTGCCCAGGGCCTTGTATAACTCCATCAACCAGTTCGTATCGATCGTCATGCCCAGCAGAAACCGAACCACAAAGAAGTAGGTCGCGCTTCCTACCAGCGAAAGTACAAACGTCATCACCAGGCGAATGGCGTGATTCTCAACGTTGACCAGGATGCCCACTGAAGCCGCGAGATATCCGACCAGCGTCTTGGCGATGCCATTGATGCCGATGGGATGTCCGGTCAGGGCATCTTCAGCGATGCCCAGGATGCCGCCCAGGATCGAACCCTGAATCGCATTGCGCCGGCTGAGTGCGAAAAACACCGTCACCACAAGCGGCAGATCGAACCACGCAAACCGTCCCAGCACCCGCGGCAGCCACGCCTGCAACACCAGGGCAGCAATCGGCACCAGCGCATAGATCAGTACCGGGTAGCGGTGAATCTCGTATTCGCGCCGGCTCTCCGCTGAAAGGACAGACATGACTAGCGATTCTCTCCTTGCGGCGACGCGGGCGGTGTTGCGTTCGGGTTTCTGTTCGGAGCTTTGGGTGCCGGCTTCTTCCCTGGCCCACTCCCATCGGCGGCCGCTGCGCCTTCCGTTGTCGCGGGTTGATTCGGCGTCACCGCACTGCCCGGCGTGAATCGGTCTGGATGAATCGCCACCGGCGGTTTGGAGACTGGAGTGGGGTTCGACGTATCGTTCAGCGGCTGCTGATCCGTCGGCACATTCGGTACGATCAGTCCCGGCAGCTTCTCCGCCATTCCATCCGATGTCTTCCGCTGATCCGTCTCGGAGCTCTTCAACACTTCGCTTGCGGCCATGTCCTGCTGTTGTTCCGGCGGGAATCGCGGCTGTGTGGATGTCACCACCAGAACCTCGTCCAGCTGGTCGAGATGCGCCGCAGGTTTTACGAGCACATCCACAAATCCGTCCCGCTCGGGGTCATTCACAATGTTCACGACCACGCCCACCGGCATCCCGCGCGGAAAGACCTCGTCACCGCCCGCCGTCAACACAGCCTCGCCGGGCTTGATCCGCTGATCGCGAATCACGTCTTCCACCTGCGGCTGCCCTGCAGCATTGCCTCGCAGAATGCCGCGAATGCGCGTCGTCTCCAGAATCACGCCTGCGCCGCTCGATTGATCGTTGATGGCCAGCACTTGCGCGGTGTGCGGAAACACTTCGCGAATCTTGCCCACGATGCCATCTGCGGTAATCACCGCCATGTCGCGATCGATGCCATCATTCTTGCCCTTGTCGATGTAAAACACGCGCGACTGGTCGGTTCCGCTGGTTCCGATGGTTTGCGCCGCAACTGTCTTGTAGATGTATTTCTCTTGAAAGTGCAGCAGAGCCTGCAGCCGCTGCCCCTGCTTGGCGTCTTCCAGCAGCGCGGCCTGCTCCAGCCGCAACCGATCCACCGTCTTCTGCAGATCGGCATTCTGCTGCCGCACATGCCGCAGATCCACGTAGTTATTCCAGATCCAGGAGACTCCGGAGCCCGAAGAGTGCAGGGCTTTCTCTGGCGGGGATACCAGCGAATTGGCCCAGTAGCGAATCAGTTTGACGCTGCGTCCATCGCCGGAATCACTGCCCACCTGCCCGCTGGCGCTGCGGTGCACCTGCGTGGCAAGGCCCAGAATCTGGGCCACCAGCAACGCCAGCAGCACCAGTAGATTCCGATACCGAACGACAAATGATTCCATGGAAGTGAGTGAAACAGCGAACGAGCCAAACAGTGGATGAAAGTGAATGAGTGAACAAGACAGCGAAGGAATGAACCGAAAACCGGGAAGGGAAGGAGTGAATCAGTGAATCAGAGATGTCCTTCTTAACTCCTTCACTCTTTTTCACTTCTTTTCTTCGCTGCTTCACCTTCTTAATCGATCTTGATCTTCCGCAGCAGCCTGAAATCCGACAGCATTTTGCCGGTCCCCAGTACCACCGAGGCCAACGGATCGTCCGCCACCGAAACCGGCAGCCCGGTTTCCTCGCGGATGCGCTTGTCGAGATTCTTGATCAGCGCGCCTCCGCCCGTCAGTACGATGCCGCGATCTGAAATGTCCGCCGACAGCTCGGGAGGCGTACGCTCCAGTGCCACGCGAATCGCATTCATAATCACCGCAATGCACTCGCCCAGAGACTCGCGAATCTCGCTGTCGTCGATGGTGATGGTCTTGGGTACGCCTTCAATCAGGTTGCGTCCCTTTATCTCCATCGTCAGCGGTTTGTCCAGCGGATACGCCGACCCGATCTCGATCTTGATCTGTTCCGCCGTCCGCTCGCCGATCAGCAGGTTGTACTTCCGCTTCAGGTAGTTGGTGATGGACTCGTCCATCTGGTTTCCGGCCATTCTCACAGAGCGGGAATACACAATGCCCGATAACGAAATTACCGCAATATCCGTGGTCCCGCCGCCGATGTCGACAACCATGTTGCCGCCTGGCTCCGTAATCGGCAGTCCTGCGCCGATCGCCGCAACCATGGCCTGTTCTACGAGATAAACCTCGCTGGCTTTGGCGCGATAGGCCGAGTCCTCGACCGCGCGCTTTTCCACCTGCGTAATCTCAGAGGGCACGCCGATCACGATGCGCGGATGCACCAGCATCTTGCGGTTGTGCGCCTTCTGGATGAAGTAATTCAGCATCTTCTCGGTGACTTTGAAGTCGGCGATGACGCCGTCTTTCATCGGCTTGATGGCCACGATGTTGCCGGGAGTGCGCCCCAGCATGTCCTTGGCTTCCTTGCCTACGGCTTCCACCTCACCGGTGTTTTTGTTGATGGCCACGATCGAGGGTTCGTTGACAACGATCCCCTTACCGGCGGCGAAGACCAGTGTGTTGGCGGTCCCAAGATCGATAGCCAGATCGCTCGAAAACATACTGAACAACGAGCGCAGGCCATGTGACCGCGAAGTGCGCGAAGGATAACCGTTCTGAGACATGTATGAGTGGAATCTACCTCAATTGAGATTGTACGGCCAACGGGGTAACGCTGCGAAAAACACCGTTGGTAATCAAGAGAGAGAGGAGCTTTGTAAATAACCCTTTCAAGCCAGCCGCCCCAGTTCTCTGAATGGACAATTTGCTCTAGAGTGGTCCAGCCGACATACTGATGGGCTCCAATCGACTTCTGCCGCGAAGCGACCCTCAACCTCGGTGCGCTAAAATCAAGTGTTTTTGTGCCCATCTGGGCAGTGCGCCGCCGGCTTCCCAATTCCGTCGGACCTCCCGGAACACTGACAACTGAAGACTGACAACTGATAACTCCAACTACGAACTAAGAACTCAGAACTGAGAACTCAAAATGACTTACCCCACGTTCCACAATCTGATCGGCGGCGAATGGATGCCGGCCGCAAGCGGCAAGACCATCCTCAACGTCAACCCCGCCGACCACGACGACATCGTCGGCTCCTTCCCGTCCTCCGGTCCCGAAGACGTCGACAAAGCCGTCGCCGCTGCCAAAAAAGCCTTCGCCACCTGGCGCCTCGTCCCCGCCCCCAAGCGCGCCGAGATTCTCGTCCGCGCCGGCATCCTTCTCCAGCAGCGCAAGGAGCAGTTTGCCCGCGACATGACCCGCGAAATGGGCAAGGTGCTCGCTGAAGCCCGCGGCGACGTCCAGGAAGCCATCGACGAAGCCTTCTATGTCGCCGGCGAAGGCCGCCGTCTCTTTGGACAGACCACGCCCTCCGAGCTGCAAAACAAGTTCGCCATGAGCATTCGCATGCCCGTAGGCGTCGTCGGACTCATCACGCCGTGGAACTTCCCCATGGCCATTCCCAGCTGGAAGCTTTTTCCGGCGCTCGTCGGCGGCAACACCTGCGTCATCAAGCCCGCGACCGACACGCCCATCTCCGTCTACAACCTCGTGCAGACTCTTGTCGATGCCGGCCTGCCGCCGGGCGTCGTCAACATCGTCAGCGGAAGCGGCAGCGGCGCCGGCAACGCCCTCGTCGAACATCCCGACGTCCGCGCCATCAGCTTCACCGGCTCCAGCGAAGTCGGCTCGCACGTCGCACAACGTGCCGCCGCGACCTTCAAACCCGTCTCTTTAGAAATGGGCGGCAAGAATGCGCAGATCGTTCTCGACGACGCCAACCTCGAACTCGCCCTCGACGGCGCGCTCTGGGGATCGTTCGGAACCACAGGCCAGCGCTGCACCGCCACCAGCCGCATCCTTCTGCAGAAGGGAATCGCCGCGAAGTTCACCGAGAGGTTCGTTCGGCGAGCAGAGGTTTTGAAAGTCGGCAACGGCCTCGACGAGTCGATTGAAGTTGGACCGCAGGTGAATGCCAGCCAGATCGAAACATCGAACAAGTATGTCGATATCGCCCTCGCCGAAGGCGCGAAGTTGCTCCTTGGCGGCGGCCCGCTTACGGATGGCGACTACGCCAAGGGCACGTTCTTTGCTCCGACCATCTTCGGCGGCGTCACGCCCTCCATGCGCCTTGCCCGCGAAGAAGTCTTCGGCCCCGTCGTCGCGCTCATCGAGTTCGACACCTTCGAGCAGGGCATCGAGATCGCCAACTCCATTGACTACGGCCTTTCCAGCGCTCTCTACACCAAGGACCTGAACCGCGCTTTTGCCGCGATCCGCGACCTCGAAGCCGGCATCACCTACATCAACGCACCCACCATCGGTGCCGAGGTCCATCTGCCCTTCGGCGGAGTCAAGCACACCGGCAACGGCCACCGCGAAGGCTTGGGCGCCCTCGATTTCTTCACAACATGGAAGGCCGTCTACGTCGACTACAGCGACAAACTCCAGCGCGCCCAGATCGACAACGCGGAATAACAGACTCGACACTTTTACGCTGACGCACAATTCTGGTTGCCCCATCCATGCGCAGTCCGGGATCCCCACAAACAGGTCCTCGTTTGTGGGGTGAAGTTTCACCGCGTATGGGTGGGAAAGCAAGAACCTAATCCGACAGCTCGTCGTCGTCCGCCCGCGCAAACGAAACATGCCGCGGAATCAACCGATGTTCATACGCCTGCCGCTCCAACTCCTCGCGAAAATCGGGATGCGCCAGCCCGATAAGCCCCTTCGCCCTTTCCGCCACCGATCGTCCCTTCAGGTTCACCATCCCGTACTCCGTAACCACATACATCACGTCCGACCGCGGCGTGGTCACAATGTTCCCCGGCGTGAGGCTGAACACAATCCGGCTCTTCCGTTCCCCTCGCTTTTCGTACGTGGACGAGAGACAGATGAACGACTTTCCACCCTTCGAAGCGTAAGCTCCCCGCACAAACTGCAACTGCCCTCCGGTGCCGCTGAGATGACGCTGACCGTCGGTTTCCGAAGCCGCCTGTCCCTGCAGATCCACCTGCGTTGTGTTGTTGATCGAAACGGCCTTCTCGTTCTGCATGATGAAGTTCGGCGAATTCGTATAGTCCACCTGGTGGCAATACATGTCGGGGTTGCGGTTCGTCGTCGCATACAGCGAGTGCGAACCAAGCGCAAACGTGTACGTCACCTTGCCCGGATCGAGCGTCTTGCGCGATCCCGTCACCCGGCCCGATCGGTAAAGAAGCCCAATGCCGTCCGTCAGCATCTCCGTGTGGATGCCCAGGTCCTTCACTCCCGTTTCGAGCAACAGGGTGCACACGGCGTTAGGCATCCCGCCAATCCCGATCTGCAGACACGTGCCATCCTCAATCTCTTCCGCAATCCGCCGCGCCACCGTGCTGTCGATCTCGCTCGGGTCCGGGTTGGGCAACTCCGCGCACGGTTGATGATCGCCCTCGATCACAAAATCAACCTCCCGCAGATGCACGCCGTTCTCCTTGCCGAAGGAGTACGGCAGCTCCCGATTGATCTCGACGATCACTACCTTCGCGCGTTCGATCGCGGCTCGTTGCCACAGGTTGGTCGGCCCAAAGTTGAAATAGCCGCCTTCATCCATCGGACAGGTCTTAAGGATGACAATGTCGACCGGATCGAGAAAGCGCCGATAATAATCCGGCACCTCACCCAGGTTCAGCGGCACGTAGTTGCAGCGGCCGGCGTCGTGCTTTCTGCGGTCGTATCCCGAAAAATGCCAGCTGAACATGTGAAAGCTCTTGCCTTCCGGATCGTCCTCAAGAACAGCGCGAGGACGCATCGACAGGCACGAGCGAATCTTCACGTTCGTCAGTTCGTCTTTGCGTGCTGCCAGCGCCTTATCGAAAACATCTGGCTGGCAAAGCGCCGCGCCGTAGTCCAGCCACATGCCCGATTTGACGAGGCTGGCCGCCTGTTCCGGGGAAATCGTTTCGCCAGACATTCTCAGGTTCCTTTTCAGTAATTTCGTTCGCAGAAGAGTCTACGACAGCAGTACAACGATGGTCCTGAAGTTTTCCAGAATCACCAGCTTTTTCCGTCCGCTGCCAACCGCCAGCTCCGCGAGCCCTTCCCCCGCCAAAAGCGTCTTATTCCATAAGCACGTTTGCAATCCCGGAGGTCCTTCCCCACCGTATGCGCCGATCCCTGCAATCCCTCTTTGCAATCTTCTTTGCCATCAGCGCCACGCTTGCCTTCGCGCAGTCCGCTCCCGAGCCGCACAACGCGAATTACCTCAATCTCAAGAGCCTGTTCACTGCGCCGGCGTCAAAACTCTCCGAAATCTTCACGCGAAACAACACTCTCCGTCCGGGCTCGCGGATGAATCAGAACTACACCTCCGCACCCGCCGCCCCACTGGTTTGGACCAATCCCGCTTTCAATCAATCCATCTTCGATACCGCCACTCGCGTTCAGACCTCGACGGCGCAGGGAGACCCCTACGTCACACCCGTCACCCGCATCATCTCCTCTGACGCCGGCGTAAACGACACCGCGCCCCTCTACACCTACCACAACTGCAACTACACCGCCGCGACCTCGGCCGCGCCCTGCGTCGGCGCATTCATGATTGCGCAGAACAACCCCGGCGACCTGCACAATGGCGTGTGGGGCATCAATCCCATCGCCATCCAGCGTCACGGCAGCGCCAACTCCCTCACCTACGGAGTCGAGGCCAACATCTTCAACGAAACGGGACTTGACCCCGGCCCTCCCGGCAAGGCCTCCTCCGCTACGAGCCAGATCTTCGGCATCGCCGCAACCATTGCGGGCAACAGTTCGGGAACCACTCACGGGACCTCCGCTTTCCTTGCCACCGACGAAAATAGCGGCTCCTACTGGTACGACGGCCTCTGGGTCGAACGCGCTATCTATGCGGCGCTCGAGGCCGGCCCCGTCGGCGGTGGATCCGATCTGCAATGGTCCGTTGTCTCCAATGCCGTTGGCCGCGCAGGACCGCGCTCCAACTTCCCCAGCATTCCCCAGGCCGACATCGAATCCTGGTGGGACGGCCACGCCTCGGTCCTCGAAGTCTTCAAGCGCCAGTTCATGCCCAGCGAGGGAGCGCGCCCCATCGGCTGCTACAACTACACGTTTTCGACCGCCCTTCGCCAGCAGTTCTGCGACGACGGAAGCAACGTCTTCCTGCCCGCTCCAAACGCCGCTGCCATCCGCATCACTCCCGATGCCAATGGAGAAGCCGGCGCAGCCGTGTCAGTCACCAACGCGGCCAACAGTGCCTACACATTCCTCGTGCAGAAAAACGGCGCAACCACCATCGACAACTCGCTGACCGTCAAAAGCTCTGCGGGCGCTGCGTCCTTTCAGGTCGGAGCGAACACAGTTCTGTCTTCGGGCCTCGATGGCTATCACGGCGGCGGCGCCAAAGTGCAGATCAGCGACGGCTCAGGAGCCAGCGGCAACCTGCCCCAATACGATTCCTCCGGCAACGTCACCGACAGCAGAGTCTCCGCCGCGGAGGTCCCTGTCGCCTCGCCCAAAGCCAGGGCAGGACACGTCGCCTGCATCAAGGCTATCGGCCCACCCGTTCAGATCGGCTCCTGCTCCACAACCCCCGATTCCACCGGCGCATGCTCATGCCAATGAGCCGAAGTCTGGAATTGTGCTCATATAATGCGGCTTCATCATCGCGATGAGTGGGACCCAGGCGGACGCGAACATCAAGGTAAATCGCCATTCCAGGAGCCATGTCGTTTGTTTGCAACATATACGCGTGAGGATTTGCCTTTTTGCGGCAAGTAACATTAAAGTAACTTTTATGAACCTATGTTTGTACTTTAGTTAAGCCACATTAGATCGCATTCAAGCGACTGATCGTCAGACACAAAACGATACAAAACAATTTCGCAGTTTAACTCTGTGCCCGAGCAATGCTCGGCGCGCGCGCACTCGCGTGCGCAATGAAGGGAATTTTTGTAGATGCGTAGCAGTAAACCTGTTTTTTGGATTCTTAACTCCTCCTCCTTCTTCCCTAACAACTTCGGAAAAAACATGGCAATTCTCATCCTGTTGGCATCTGCAGCAGTAGCTTCAGCAGCGCCCTCACTGAGCCGCATTTCTTGCACCTCAAACGCCTATAGCGGAGCATCGACGGACGCCTGCTCGGTATCTCTGACGTCGACGACCAGCAGCAGGTTCCGCGTGACTCTGACAAGCAATAATCCGGCGGTGAGGGTTCCAGGTGGCGTGGCAGTGAGACCAGGGGCAATAACCGCTGGATTCAACGCAACTGTAGCCAGCGTCGCGACAACGCAAGTGGCGACAATTACCGCTGTGGCAGGCGGAGTATCAACTACATTCAACATCACCATTTCGCCTTCCACGGGCGCAGCAGCTTTGAGCGTGAGTGGAACGTCACTCGGATTTGGGAGTGTGCTCGTGAATACGGCTGTATCGCAGCCAGTGATACTGAGTTCGACAGGAACAGCACCGGTAACTGTGAACTCCGCGAGTGTGAGCGGCAGCGGTTTTTCGGTCTCAGGGGCAACGCTACCTGCCACGTTGAGCCCGGGGCAGTCGCTGACGCTGAATGTACGGTTCGATCCGGGAGCAACCGGATCGTATACCGGCCAATTGACCGTCAGTAGCAATTCGCCGACGAATCCAACCTTGACGGTGTCCCTGAGTGGTACTGGAGGTCCGCGCGAGGTGGACCTGACCTGGAGCGCACCAAGTGCATCGAGCGATCCAATCACAGGTTACAAGGTGTATCGCGCACCGGGCGGCACAAGCTCGTTCGCTGTAGTGGACTCGATGGATACGCAAACGGCTTATACAGATTCGGGCGTACAGAGCGGACAGAGCTATAGCTATTACGTGACAAGCGTGGACTCCTCGGGCGTCGAGAGTTCGCCATCCAACACGACAACGGTAACCGTTCCATGATTCGAGCGCGGCAGATTCGAATCCGGACCTGCCGCGCTTCATTTCGTCCAATCGGCTAATTCTGGCTTCTGGCCTGCCCCGGCCAGCTTATGGTTCCTTTTGTCACGGGAGCACGCAGCAAATCGCTCATCGTCACTCCTCCTCTCAACCCCGCTTGCGGAACCGTCACTAACCTGCCGCTGTTAGTGCACAACTCGCGCAGTCGAAACAATCACCGGATGCCCCGACGACTTCTGATTGACAGTCGGGCAATTTCCCGGTTCAACTCTCAAGGAGAGGTCGTCCATGACATTGAAAGATGTCGCTATCGCAGCGCGCATTCTCCTGAAGCGCCCCGGCTACACGTTGACAGCCGTCCTGACGATTGCGCTCGGGGTCGGCGCCAGCACCACAATCTTCAGCGTCACCAACGCAGTTCTGCTTCGCCCGCTCCCTTACCGCGATCCGGGCAAACTGGTGATTGCCGGCATGGACCTCCGCAAGCGCGACGTCCACGATCTGCCGTTTTCGAATGCGGACTACATCGACCTCCGCGATGGCACCAAATCGTACTTCTCTGACATGGCTGGCGTCTTCACGGGCCGCACCGCTGTCGCCCAGGAAGACGGAACACCCGAAGAGATCAGCATCGCCATTACCACCACCAACTTCTTCGACGTGATGGGCGGCAAGATCCTGTTTGGTCGCGACTTCAACGCACAAGACGGGATCCCGCAGGCGCAGCCGCCGGCCAACAACGCGGCCAACGCCCCACCCCCTCTGCCCGGTACAGCCATCCTCAGTTACGAGTACTTCCGCAGGCGCTATGGAGCCAACACCTCCGTAATCGGCCATAACATTACGATTCCCGGCCTGCCCGGTCCCGTGATCGCCGGCGTTCTGGCCCCGGGGTTTCGCCTCTACTTTCCGCCCGACGCAAACGTAGAGCCAGCTCCCGACATCTACATCGCCAATCGTCTCGCTTACGACTCAGCGCAACGCATGAACTTCTCCATTCTGCCTATCGGCAGGCTTAAAGAGGGAGCGTCGTTCCAAAGTGCGCAAGGCGCAGCCGATGGCATCGCCGCCCAGGCGCGGCAGACGTTTCCCATCGACCAGACTGCCGGCTTCTATATCCATCTCGCTCCCATGCAACAGCATCTCGTCGCTGCGGTTCGCCCCGCGATTCTTACCCTCTCGATCTCGGTCATTTTCCTGCTCCTCATCGCCTGCGCCAATGTCGGCAATCTTCTTCTCGTCCGAGCCTCGCTGCGGCAACAGGAATTCTCAGTGCGTGCAGCCATGGGGGCAAACCGCTCCCGGCTCATCTCTCCCATCCTTATCGAAGCAGTCCTGCTCGCCCTGATGGGCACGGTGGCTGGTCTCGGACTCGCCTGGGGCGGAATCCTCGCGTTGCGGGCTCTTGCTCCAGCCAACCTGCCTCGCCTTGAAGATGTCCGCATTGATGGCGCTGTGCTTGCTTATAGCGCGCTTGCCGGCCTTGCCTCCGCGGCTATCTTCGGCATTGTTCCCGCCCTGCAGGCTTCGCGCCCCGGCCTCATGAATGTGCTGCGCGGCGTAAGCCGCACCTCCGGCATGGGCAGCGGAGCCTTCCTTCGCAATGCGGTTGTGATGGCCGAAGTCGCGCTGTCGTTCATCCTGTTAATCGGTTCCGGACTGATGTTCCGGAGTTTCCTCAAGCTGCAGGAGATCGATCCGGGCTTCGATCCGCATCATCTCTTAAGCTTCCAGCTTCAGGGAGGCCGCCTAAACCAGAAGACTCCCGAGCAACGCGCAGCGTTCATACACGTCGTCACCGAGCAACTCCAATCCATCCCGGGCGTGCAAAGCGTCACCGGCTCATTTCCATTCCCGCTCACCGGCCAGTTCAGCCCCATTCGCTGGGGAACAGTGGATGCCGCACGCGATCCAAGCCGTTTTCAGGCAACCGACTTTCAAATCGTTCTTCCTGGCTACTTCGAAACCATGCGCACACCTTTGCTCGCGGGACGCACCTTCACCGGCGACGACAATCTGCCCGGGCGCACAGGCGTCATCGTCGACGAGGCGCTCGCGGCCAAAGCATTCCCCGGTCAGTCAGCAATCGGAAAAGAGATCCTCATTCGCCTGCGCACGCCCGAAGCAGAAAAGGTGCAGATCATCGGCGTCGTTGCTCATCAGCGTGTCACCTCGCTCGCCGAAGTCGGACGCGAACAGATCTACTTCCCCGACGCATTTCTCGGCTCCGGCGCAA
This sequence comes from uncultured Acidobacteriaceae bacterium, assembly GCA_963770365.1. Lineage (GTDB taxonomy): Bacteria > Acidobacteriota > Terriglobia > Terriglobales > Acidobacteriaceae > Telmatobacter. The sequence continues at coordinate 119,240 of CAVYPN010000009.1, forward strand.
TCCAGTCCTGGGCCCTCCGCACCGGCAGCGCCCCGGCTTCCTACGAGAACCAGGTCCGGGCGACTCTCAAGACGCTCGATCCTCAACTCCTCGTCAGCAAAATGGAGACAGCCGATTCCGTGGTCCACGACTCACAGGCCGGCACGCGATTTTCTCTCCTGCTGATCTCGGTCTTTGCAATCATCGCCGCATTGCTGGCCGGTGTTGGCCTTTACGGCGTGATCTCCACATCGGTACGACAGCGCACATCCGAGATCGGCGTTCGCATGGCCCTGGGAGCCGAGCGCGGCGATATCCTTCGCCTCATCGTTGCGCAAGGCCTGCGTCTGAGCGTAGCCGGCATTGTCATTGGAGTGATTGGATCAATCTTCCTTGGCCGCGTCATCTCCGCGCTGCTTGTGGGCGGCATCAAGCCCACAGACGTCACGACGTACGTCGCCATGACGGCAGGGTTCCTGGCCATCTCCGCGCTCGCATCCTGGCTGCCCGCGCGCCGCGCATCCAGCCTTGATCCCGTCAAGGCGCTGCGGGAACAATGATCGTGGCATCAGGGTTCAGTAAGATCGAGGGTCTGAATTCAAATGGCTTCAGCTACTCGCTCAGTCGAGCGTGCAGCACCGCGGCCTGACCCGCCGCCGTCAGTGCGCAACTCGCGTGCTGGTCGCAACGGTAGTGGATGAGTGTGTAGTTGCTCGCCCATGCCGTCGCAGTAACCTGTCCAAGCCGCTTGTCGATTGCGAAGGTTTTGTCCTCGGCCCACAGCAGCCCGCGAGCCTGGTCGTATCCCTTCACGCGGTCATCGCCCTGAATGACAAATCCGTCTCCCCACTTCGGGAGAGTTCGCTTCTGGGGATGCCCCGGCGGGTCGAATTCCTTCGCGCGCGCAGCCTTGGGATCAAGCAGCAAGGCCTGCTCGTCAAGGGTCGGGAAATTCGTGGTGAAGTCCCAGTAATTGGCGTGCCTGTATTGGTCGGGTGAGCAGGGAAGCGCCCCTTGCGCATTGATTGCGGCTACCTGTCCGTCAGCTGTGGTCTGATTCTGAAAGAGATCTTTTCCTTGCTCCCTCGTTACTTCCGCAGCCTGCAACTGGGTGACCTGGCTTTGCCGCGCGGCTTGCATCGCCGCGTTCCGGTCTGCCAGCGAAAGCTTTTTTCCGTTGGCGCCTACCGGCGACACTGAAACCGGCATTCCCGCGGTTTGCGGGTTGAAGCGGAAATCGATTTCCTTTCCGCAAAGCGCGAACCCTGTTGAATCCAGAAGTCGAATATTGACCGCCATCGGCAGCGGCGGATTGCTCACGGCCCGCGAGAATCCTGCGACCCATCGATCTTCCATGGGTTCGATCTGCAGCTTGTACACAAGCCTGCCGGTCTTGGAATTGCCATCCCAACGCGTTTCGAGATGTCCACGCAAGCCGGACACGGCCACGATTCCCGGTCCTAAATCGCCCGGAGGTGGAGTGTTGTCCTGCTTCGGCTTGTTCATGGTCATCACGACAAAAATGCCGAAAACGATCAGCGCCGCAAATCCACCCAGCAGCAGCACGTTCGGTTTCTTCTTCGGCGGCAGTTTGTGATCCTCGGCACGCCTTTCCGCCGGATCGACAAACTCCTCCTGCTCCGCCTCTTCTGATTCCTGGTACTGCTCTTCCTCGGGTTCCTCTACGATTGGTTCGTAGACCGCGACCGTCCTGGATTGTGCTGCCGTCGCGGCAGGAGCCGCTGGTGGCTTGGGGGGCGTCGGAGGAGCCGGATGGCTTATCTCTGCATATTCCTCATCGAACTCGTGTTGGTCAGACTCAAACATAAACTACGCTTTCGGGAACGTCGTCCGGATTGTCCCATGCGAGTAACGTCAAAAGCAAAGTACCAGCGTAACCAATGTACCTCCAGCGGGGCCCAATCACATCACAGCCTCACGTGACTAGCTAGGTTCTTAGGCCTTCTCCTGCCCCCGGTTTCCATCCAGCACATCCCGCAGAGCGAAGCTTGTTTCCAGCCGCGTTACCCCCGGCAGCCGCGAAAGCTCGTTCTGGTGAAGCCGACCGTAGTCGTCAATGCCCGCCACCCGTGCCACCAGCATGTAGTCATACTGACCTGCCATCAGGTGGCAGCTCACAATCTCCTTGCAGTGCCGGACTGCCCCTTCAAATGCGCTCAAAACCGGAGCGGATTGGCGCTCCAGCGTCACGCGGATGTAGACCGTCATCCGCCTGCCCAGTTGCCGGTCATCCACAAGCGCCCGATAGCCCCGAATCGTTCCCCCATTCTCCAGCGTTTGAATCCTGCGCGAAGCCGCGGAAGCCGACAACCCCACCGCCTCGCCCACCTCGTAGTTGGTGGCCCGGCCATGGCGCTCCAGAAAGCGAAGAATTGCAATATCCAGTTCATCCAGTTCAGATCTGATCTCTGCGCCAGCCGTTTCTTGCGTGAGAGCGGCTATTTCATCACGTTTCGTGTCCATGCCACTCTTTTAACACGAACTTTGCACACATTGGAACCATAAAGCGCCTTAGGATGTGTCCAACTGGAAGGCCAGTACGAGCGCTGCGCCGGATCAAGCCCTCCCCCGGGTAAAACATACTGTCCGGCGCACAGCTTTCCAGCCTTGCAACAGCCCTCCCCCAGCGTGTCGAGCCACTGAAGCCGGACGAAGGAGCAAGTCATGATTATCGGCGTTCCCAAAGAGATTAAGGACAACGAAGCCCGCGTTGGCGTGACACCAGCCGGCGTAAAGGCGCTTACCGAATCTGGCCACAAGGTGCTAGTCGAAACCCACGCCGGCGAGCTTTCTGGATTCACCGACGCAAGCTACCAGGACGCTGGTGCGGAGATCGTTGGAGACGCCGGCAACGTCTGGGGGAAATCGGATACCGTCGTCAAGGTCAAGGAGCCCATCGAGCAGGAGTATGTCTACTTCCGCGAGGGTCTGGTCCTCTTTACCTATCTCCACCTCGCTCCTATTCCCGTACTCACCGACAAGCTTCTCGAATCCAAGGTCATCGGGATCGCCTATGAAACGGTTCGCGACCGCCAGGGCACCTTGCCCCTTCTCACGCCCATGAGCGAAGTCGCAGGGCGCATGAGCGTGCAGGTGGGCGCTGCGTATCTCGAAAAAGAGCGCGGTGGCCGCGGCATTCTTCTCGGCGGTGTCCCAGGCGTTCCCCCCGCGAACGTCACGATCATCGGCGGCGGCATCGTCGGCACCAACGCCGCCAAAATCGCTATCGGCTTCGGTGCGAAGGTCACGCTGGTCGACGTCAATCTCAGCCGCCTTCGCGAACTCGACGACCTCTACAGCGGGCGCCTTTATACGCTCGCCTCGAACAGCTACAACGTCTCCATGGCTACGCGCGAGGCCGACCTCGTCATCGGAGGCGTGCTGATTCCTGGCGCAACCGCCCCCAAGATCGTCACCCGGGCCATGGTTTCGGCGATGAAAAAAGGCGCCGTCATCGTCGACGTTGCCATCGACCAGGGCGGCTGCGTTGAAACCGCCAAGCCAACCTCGCACTCCAATCCCAGTTACGTCGTCGACGGTGTCGTTCACTACTGCGTCACCAACATGCCCGGCGCGGTGCCACATACCTCCACCTTGGCACTCACCAACTCGACCTTCCCGTACCTGATGCGCATCGCCAATCTGGGCGCACACGAAGCACTCAAGCGCGATCCCGGTTTCGCCGAAGGCCTCAACACCTATCTCGGCACCCTGACCCATCGGGGGGTAGCCGACAGCCAGAAGCGTCCCTGGACAGGAACCGACATTGTCCTGGGATAAAGGAATGTCTCGCGATCATGAGTCGACGAAGGTTTCCAGTCTCTGATGACTGAAAACTGAGAACTGCGACCCGTCTCTCATCCCTTCTATAATCCCCGCATGCCCTTACAAGGCGGCTCGCGGCGCTCGACTGTCCTGTTTCTCGGCGCAGGCGTGTTGCTGTTTTTCGCCCTTCTCGGTGGCTTACAGGCCTTCAACACATCGAACATCCGCTTTCTCAACCCCGAAACCTCAGGCGAAACTCTGGCCTTCACCGGCCTCACCGTCGTTGTCTTCCTTTCGCTCCTGGTTTTTCTTCTGCTTCTGCTTCGAGCCATCCTCAAGCTCTATGCAGATCAAAGCAGCAGTGCGCTCGGATCGCGTCTGCGGACGCGCATGGTGCTCGGCGCCGCCCTCATTGCGCTCACGCCCGCGGTTTTCATGTTTCTGTTCAGCTTTCAGCTCATGAACCGCTCCATCGACCGCTGGTTTTCCCCAAACACCTCGGAGTTGCGCGAGGATTCAACCCGCGTCGTTCTGGAACTGGCCCAATACGTCACCAGCAATGCGCGCAGCGAAGCTGCGTCGATCGCCGCAACGGGCGCACCCGACGCTGACGCCTCCGCACTCGAGAAAGTCCTCGCTTCGCATACCATCACCCTTCAGGGCGGATTCGTCCTCATCTACGACAAGGATCATCGGGTCCTTTCGAGCTTTCAGGCCCTGCCCGAGAACAGCGCGGCGAGCCTCATTCCCTGGATTCCCGAAAAAGCGCCGTCCACGAAGTTTCAATCCGCCGTTCCTCTGCAGGGGCCGCTATCAGCCGGCATCCTGGTCTCCGCCCAGCGCAACGACCAGCCTCTCGTCCGCATCGCCGGACAGGATTATGCTCTGGGAAAGGCCGCCACGCCTTCAGGAAAAATCGTGATTGCGGCCCTCCCGATGCCCCAGGGACTCAGCCAGACCACCGCGCGCATTCGTGAAGGCGCAGAAGAATACTGGGACCTTTTTCGATCCCGCCACAGCATCCGTGCCACGTTTTTCCTGATGCTGTTGCTTATCACCGTCGTGGTGTTCTTCTCCAGCGTCTGGCTCGCCTTGTTCCTCTCCAAGCAGATCACCCGCCCCGTCGAAGCGCTGGCCGATGCCATGGATGAGATTGCCGCCGGCAAATACGAACATCGGGTTGGCCTTGTCGTCACGGGTGAAATGGCTGAGCTCGTGCGTTCGTTCAATCACATGGCAGCCGATCTCGACGCCAGCCGTAAACTCGCTGAAAGCTCTTCGGCCCAACTCACCGCTGCAAACCAGGCCATCGAAGCACGCCGACGCGAGCTTGAAACCATCCTCGAGACCATCCCATCCGGTCTCGTCACGCTCGATGCCGCCGGAAACGTGCTGCAGGCCAATCGCGCCTTTGCCGTTCTCATGGGTCAGGACGAAAATGCAACCGTGCGCGGCACGAAAATCGACGCCTTGTTGCCGCAGGATTCCATTGAGGAACTCGCCGGCGTCATCCGCCGCGGCCAGCGCATGGGTGCGGCCTCCACTGAAATCGAATTCCACCTTCACGGCCGCAACATGCACCTCGCCGTCACCAGTGCGCGGCTTGAACTTGCGCAGGGCAAGGCTGGCACCGTCCTCGTCGTCGAAGATACGTCGGAACTCCTCCGCGCCCAGCGTCAACTGGCGTGGAAGGAAGTGGCGCAGCGCGTGGCGCACGAAATCAAAAACCCGCTCACGCCTATAGCGCTATCCGCCGAGCGCATCGGCCGCCATCTCGACCGCGGCCAACCAGACTCGCCTTCGGTCATACGCAAATGCAGCGAAGTCATCCTTGCATGTGTCGGGACGCTGCGCACGCTGGTCGACCAGTTCTCCGCGCTTGCACAGTTTCCCGCTCCGCGGCCGCGCCCCTGCGACATGAATCAGATTGCTGACGAAGCACTGGCCTTGTTCGCCGGCCGTCTTGAGGGCATCACCGTCAAGCGCGATCTGGAACCCGGCCTGCCCCGCGTGCTCGCCGATCACGAGGCCATCCGCCGCGCGCTCGCCAACCTCATCGACAATGCCGCAGAGGCCATGCAGGGAAGTCTGCTTCGCGTACTCTGCGTGCGCAGCTCACTGGCAGAAGATGGCGGCGCCGTCGAAATCGAGGTTTCTGACACAGGCCACGGGCTCACCGAAGAAATTCGCGAGCGGCTTTTCCTGCCCTTCTACTCCACCAAGCACCGCGGCACCGGACTCGGCCTTTCCATCGCGGCCAAGATCATCCAGGAACTCGGTGGTTCGATTCGCGCCGAAAGCAACACCCCCAAAGGCGCACGTTTCCTCATCCGCCTGCCCCTGCTCGATCACGCTGAACCTCCTGCGCAGGACGCAAACGCTGCCGCCTCTATTCCTCTTACCGAGGCGCGCTCATGAATCATGTCCTCGTGGTCGATGACGAGGCAGAGATCCGCACCTCGCTCGAAGAGATCATCACGGAGGAAGGCTACGGCGTAGCCACCGCTGCAACCGCGGCCGAAGCCCTCGTACTCATTCAGGACGCACCCTACGACGTCGTCCTGCTCGATATATGGCTACCCGATCGCGACGGCCTCGACGTTCTCGCCGACATCCATGCGCTGGTCCCGGAGAAGCGTCCCGAGGTCGTTATCATCTCCGGCCATGGCACCATCGAATCTGCGGTCAAAGCCACCAAGCTCGGAGCATACGACTTCCTTGAAAAGCCGCTCTCGCTCGATCGCACACTGATCGTTATTAAAAATGCCGTCGAGGCCCGCCGCCTTCGCAACGAGAACCTTGAATTCAAGCGCCAGTTCAGTTTGAGTGCGGCGCTCACCGGCGAAAGCGTACCCGTCAAAGCGCTGCGTCAACAGATTCGACTCATGGCGCCAACCAACGGCCGCGTTCTCATCTACGGCGAATCTGGCACCGGCAAGGAACTCATCGCCCGCGCCATTCACGCCGAAAGCCTTCGCCGCGATGGTGTCTTCATCGAACTCAACTGCGCAGCCATCCCTGAAGCCCACATCGAATCGGAACTCTTCGGTTATCGTCACAGCGTGCAGCCCGGCGGCCCTCCGGAACAGCGCGGCACCCTGGAACGCGCCGACGGCGGATCGCTGTTTCTGGACGAGGTTGGCGACATGAGTCTCAAAACGCAGGCCAAGATGCTCAGCGCCCTCGACGACCAGCTGTTCACGCCGGTCGGCGGCACGCAGCCATTGCGCGTCGACGTCCGCCTCATTGCCTCGACCAACAAGGACCTCGAAGAGGAGATCGCCAAGGGCAACTTCCGCGAAGACCTTTTCTACCGCCTCAACGTTGTTCCATTCTTCGTGCCGCCGCTCCGCGAGCGAAAGCAGGACATCCCGCTTCTCGCCCGCGAATTCCTCGCCGAATTTGGCCGCCAGTACGGACGACCGCGTATGGAAATCAGCGACGAGGCCCTCGAAATCCTCCAGCAATATCACTGGCCGGGGAATGTTCGTGAATTGAAAAATGTGATCGAGCGCGTACTGATCCTGAATCCGCGCACACTGCGCATTGAGCGTAAGCAACTGCCGCCGCTCACGCACAAGTCCGGCTCACGTTCGACCGAAGACTTTTCCACGCTCCAGCAGGCGCGCGACGCCTACGAGCGCGACTACATCCTTAAAAAGATTGAAGAAGCTCGCAACAATGTCAGCCGCGCCGCAGAGCTGCTCGGCCTGGAGCGCAGCCATCTCTACCGGAAGATGAAAACCCTCGGCATCACTGTACGCGAGTAGACGGCGGATCTTCCTGCCTGTTGACCAGCGCATAGGAGCGCCTGTCTCCCTTGCTCTGGCGCCGATCTTCAACATTCACGCGTCGATCCCGCGTCCCTGCCCGCCGATCCGATCCCGGCATCCGCAGAACCGTTTTGTTTCTCCGGTCATCGCCACTCTGTCGCCGGTCCAGCCAGACTGACATCGAAGATGGCAGAATGATCGGTCCCGATCCATTCTTCCCATTTGCCCCGTTCGTTCCAGCCTGCGCTCCGTTCGCGTGTTGCTTCTGCGCGCGCCCCGATTTGTCGAATTGCACTTTGCCGTCGGTCAGCAGTTTGTTCAGCACGGGTAGAGTTCCGCGCTGCGTCTCGATGTAGTCCACGCCCTCCGCCGTCAGCGTGAAGTCGGAGTTGTCAGCTCTCGTGATGTAACCCTTCTTTTGGAGATACCAAGTCGTGAAGTCAAGGTAGTCTCGTGGAAATCCCATCCGGCGTTCAATCTCTGCCAGCGAGACTTCTGGAAAGCGCGGATTTGCACGCCGTTTGAAGTAGAGCACCGCCAGCACCGCGACCCGACGGTTCAACTCGCCTTCTACACTGTCCATGAAGTCAACGGAGTCCGAAAGGGGCTGAACCTCCATCGCCTCCCGGCGGCAGACCGCATCGTATTCGGCGCGGCGCACGGGATTCGAGAGCGTGTCAAAGGCGGTTCTCAGCAGCCGGAACATTTCCTGATCGCCCGAATCCGGATTGTCTGGATGAAGTCGTGCTGCCAGATAGCGATAAACGCGGTGGACCGTGTCCGCATCGGCATGCGGACTGATTTGCAGGAACTCGTAGTAGTCGATCATCCCTGTTTGTCTTTCGTCTCAATTTTCCAGCGTGTACTGATGTTACAGAATGGCCCCGGGGGAATGCTGAATTGTAACAGTCTTTATTCTTCTCAGGAACAATTCGTTCGGGACGCACCGCTTCCCGACGCGGAATTGAGCTCTGTCCATTACCGGACATGGGGTTGCAAAAACGGCCAGGATCTTCTGTTGATCAATCGCAGGAAATTTTCGGAACCCATTCTGCCGCAATGCTTTGGTCTACCCTGCACGGCTCTCGCCTTCGGCCTCCAAATTGCTCCTTCCACGGCACACTGTTGTGTCTTTTGGAGGCTCCCATGGCCTATTTCGAGCGTATTCGTGATGTGGTTTCCGAGCCCTTCAGCTCGGATGTGATCCGCCAGCGCACCGCTGGTGGGTGGCAGATGGTCTCAATTGAGTGGCGGCGAGAGCTTCCCGACTCCGAAACTCCGCCGGATGGTGCCTTCAGTGAAGCCATCCCCTATGGTCTGCACATCTCGGAGGATTGCAAGCGGCTCGAAGTCGACAAGCATGAGAATAAGGTTCTTCTTCTCATGATGGATCTTCTGGCGCAGGATTTCTCCTACGCGGCCATCGTCAGCGATCTCAATGAAAAGGGCTTCCGTACCCGCGAAGGCCGCCCCTGGAGCCGCGTCGCCGTCTTCAATATGATGCCGCGCCTCATCGAAGTCGGCCCGCGCATCTTCTCCAGCGAAGAGTGGGAGCAGCGCCGCGTCAAGCTCGCCCGCCGCGAAGCGCCATAGCGCAAACGCTCTTTACTTCACAATCGGCCCCAACGAAGCCGGGTTATCGCCCGTCCGCGGATCCACGCGAAAATCCCACACTGACTGGCCGATGTCCGACGGTGACAGAATCTCCACCAGCGCATACTCGCCGATCGTCAGCGTTGACTCGGGCGTGAGCTTCAGCCAGTGCTTGCCTGGCATCACTTCTGCCTTGGTCGGGATCACATCCTCGTCCTGCGTCACCTTGCCCGTCGGGCTCACGTGGACTGCGCCGATAATCCTCACCTCGCGGCGCTCATCTACCTTGACGATCGCAAAACCCGAACTCGGCGAATGTGCGCCATGCTTCCGGTTCGCCACTTCCTTGGCGCCGTGCGTTTGCACCGTCACAGCGTGCGACAACACCTGCTCCACATTGTCCTGGCCCTCGAGCGAGAGGTAGATCGCTGGATCATTCACGTGCAGGTGCACCTTTGCATGCGCTCCATTCAGCTCAACCGTGGCCTTCTGCCCAGCCAGCGGATTCAGCGTCGCCAAACCCTTCCGGTTTCGCTGGTTCAGGCTCAGATCCGAAGGCACCAGCTCTACCAGTTCCGGCGTGCCCTGGAAGGTGTCGAGCACGAATACGCCGTCTTCGTCGGGCAATTCAAGACCCTTGGCGACTTCCGGCATGCGGGCTTTCGCTTCATTGCGCTCCGCCGCCTCTTCCTTGTCGATCTCCTCAGCCTCTTTCATCGCCGGCGAAGCCGCTTCGGAGCTCTCATACGGACCAACGTGCTTCTGCTCCCACTTGCGAGTCGCGTCCCAATCCACAAGATCGTAGGGCAGTTCCTCCCACTCATTCCGTTCGAGAGAAAGGTACCGTACGCGATCGCCCGCAACCTCGTACTTGCGGACCATCTGGTAATTGCCGTCTTTCAGGATCAGGCGATGGTTCCGCGCCAGCCCGGGAGCGTCCGGCTTGATGGCCGTTCCATGGTTCTGCTTATTCTGCTGGCCCTGCTGATCCTGCTCGCTCCAGGCGAACCCCGTCGCCGTCGCCGCCAACACCGTTGCCATCGCCACAAGCAACAGTCGCCCGGAATGACAGAAATGCTTCATTGCCCAACAGTTTAGACGTTCACGCTAATGTCTCGTTTGCGTCTGGTTACTGTAGGCGTGTTTTAGACGCTTACATCTTGGGATGCTGAGCATCCAATCTTGTGTATTCTTCCTGTAGACGCTTCCTGTAAGGATGCTTAAAGTTTGACCGCACTTCACACATGGACACGCAATGACCGAGGCGCAAGGCCAAGAGCCTGCGCCGCTGTCGTTGTGCTCTGCCTGGTGTTGCTTGCCTTGCTCGCCTTCGTCCAGGTGGCTCACGTCCACTCCGTCGACACCGATCACTGCTCTCTCTGTATCGTTCTGCATGCCGCGGCAGCTCCTGTTGCTGCGGCAGTGCTGGCCATTGTGCTCGTTCTCTTCGAGGCCGTTGCACCGGTTGTCGCGGTTCGTCCCCTCGGAATCCTCTGGTACCGCCAGCTCTTCATCCGCCCCCCTCCGAGCCTCTCCCCGGCTTCGTTCTGACCTAGCGTTTCGGCCAGATTCTCAAATCAAGACAGCCCCCACGGGGCTCGATATCCAGCATTCTCTGGCTTTGATCTAGGTCAACGATGCCGCCGTTGCACTGACGACGCCGTGCGCTTCCAGCACGGGCCACGCCCATTCAGTCAACAATCGGAGGCTTTCATCCATGCCATCTAAAATTGGCAATCTCATTCGCATACTTCCCCTCGCGGCCTGCTTCTTCGTAGCCGTTGCCGCTCACGCCGCTCAAGGTGGCAATGCCGGCTCGGTTCGCGGTTCGGTGACCGACCCTTCCGGAGCAGTCATCCCGGGCGCCACCGTTCACGTCACAAACGCAGTCAGCGGTTTCGACCGCACAGTCAAGACCGATGCGACCGGGCAGTTTGAAATTGACAATGTCCCCTTCAACAACTATCAGCTCAGTGTTTCGGCTTCCGGGTTTGCCGCATTCGGTCAGAGTTTGGCTCTTCGATCTTCGGTGGGCACGACGATGAAGCTCGTTCTGCAAATTGCCGCTGCGGATTCAACCGTGACCGTAGAGTCTTCAGGCGACCTCGTTGAAACCGACCCCACGTTCCACACTGACGTTGACCGCGACATGTTCATCAAAGTGCCGTTGGAGAGCCAATCGTCAACGCTCAGCTCCCTGGTGACACTTACTACCCCGGGAGTGGCGGCCGACTCCAACGGACTGTTTCACGGTCTGGGAGACCACGCATCCAACTCGTTTTCGGTTGACGGCCAGTCGATCACTGACCAGCAGAGCAAGGTTTTCTCTAACCAGCTTCCATCCAACTCGATCCAATCCATACAGGTCATCTCAGGCGCTCCGCCGGCTGAATACGGCGGCAAGACCAGCCTGGTCATCGTGGCCACCACCCGCTCAGGCCAGGGAATCACCAGGCCCACCGGAAGCGTCAACGCCTCCTATGGCAGCTTCGGCTCGGCGACCGCTGGCTTTGATTTGTCCTATGGCGGCAAGAACTGGGGAAACTTCATCGAAGCCGACGGCCTGAACACGGGTCGCTTTCTCGATCCCCCGGAGTTCACCGTCTTCCACGCCAAAGGCAATGAGGAAAACGTCTTCGACCGCGTCGACTATTCTCTGACGCCGATCGACTCGATCCACCTGGACTTCAACTACAGCCGGTCATGGTTCCAGACACCCAACTCGTTCGACAACCTGAACGTCCAGAATGTTGTCAGCGGCGGCACCAGCGCCAACCCCGTCTACGCAGGCGTCGGCAACACCGACCAGCGCTCCCAGATCGGGACCTTCAACATCTCGCCGACGTATACGCGCGTCATCGGGAATAACTCGGTCTTCAATCTCGGCGCCTTTGTCCGCAGGGACAACTACAACTACTACCCCAGCAACAATCCCCTGGCCGATCTTGGACCTCCGAACCTGCAAACTGCTTCGATCGCCCAGAACCGCACCCTTACCAATACCGCGGTACACTCGGATTTCTCCTACGCCAAGGGGATCCACAACATCAAGATCGGCGCGCAGTACGGGCAGACCTTTCTGAACGAGAACGACAGCCTGGGCATCGTTGAATCGTCCTACGCCTTCAGCGCTCCCTGCGTGGATGTCAACGGCAACCCCTTGCCCGGCTACGCCAATCCCTCGGAATGCGCCATCGGGACGAATCCAAACTACCTTCCTGTGCTTGCACCCTACGACCTTACTCGCGGTGGGAGCAATTACAAGTTCTCCGGCCACACTGACATAAAGGAACTGGCCCTCTACGCCGAAGACCAGATCAAAGCAGGCAACTGGCTCTTCAACCTTGGCCTGCGTGAGGATGTGTACAACGGCCTCACGAAAGCCAACCAAACACAACCCCGCGTCGGCATTGCCTATAACATCAAGCCGTCCGCGACCGTGCTGCGCCTCTCCTACGCACGCACCCTGGAGACTCCCTTCAACGAGAACCTCATACTATCCAGCGAAGGATGCTCGAACGCGGTGCTGTCTCCATTGCTGGCCTGCACCGCGGGTGTATCCGGGACATTACAGCCCGGCTACCGCAACGAGTTCCATGCCGGCTTCCAGCAGGCTGTGACCAAGAGGGTGGTTGTCAGCGGCGAGTACATCTGGAAGTACACCCACAACGCCTTCGACTTTGGTGTGCTCGGCAATACCCCGATCTTTTTCCCGATTGACTGGCATAACTCGAAGATCCCAGGCTATGCCATCAATGTGCAGGTGCCTGAGTACCACAACTTCAGCGCATATGTTGAGATGTCGTCCGTCGCCGCCCGCTTCTTCCCGCCGCAATCGGCTGGAGCCGGAGCTGCCCCCCAGACAGGTGGTTTGCCCTTCCGCATCGACCACGATGAGAAGTTCAACGAGACGACCCACCTCAATTACAAGATTCCCAATGGCAGATTCCTGCAGGGCCTCTGGGGTGGCTTCAACTGGCGCTATGATTCTGGTCTCGTGGCCGGTTCGGTGCCATTCGCTACCGACACTACGACGCCGGTCGACCTGAGTGGCCTCACCTTCGACCAGCAGGCCCAGGCCGGCATTACCTGCAACGGAGTCAAAGCCACCCCAACCTTCGGCTTCAATTCCTGCTTGCCCACGCAGTACGGCTCGTCGTTGGTAAGCATCCCCGCTCCGGGCACCGAGAACGACGACAAGAACCCGCCACGCATTGCCCCACGCAGCCTTTTCGACGCGACGATTGGAAAGGACAACATCTTCCATGCCGATCGTTTCAAGACAAACCTCAACCTGACAGCCATCAACTTCACCAACAAGTACGCGCTCTATAACTTTCTCTCGACGTTCAGCGGCACGCACTACGTGACCCCGCGCGCCCTCACAGCAAATGTGACGTTCAACTTCTAACACCTGAACCGCCTTCCCCAGCGATCTCCCGCGTCTCTCATTGGGGCGCGGGAGAAGGCAACCGTTCCCTCGCGTTTCACGCTGAAATCAATGCTCTTAGGTCCCGAAACACCGTCAGGCGACTACCCGCCCAGGTAACCCTCAGGTAATCGCCCGTGATCTCCAATGTTCGCCAATGTGGGTACCTGAGATTGTCTGGGATTCGAAGTCCGAGATGAGCCCACGCCCACTGCTGAGATAGAGTTACGGTCATCCGAGGTTATCCTTCTGGCCCCGGAGGAACGAGTCCCCGATGCCCAAACTTCAGAAACTGCTGCGAAGCTCATTTGGCTATGCGTCCATCGTCTCTTCCGCCGTATTCATCGCTCTTTCGCCGGCGCTTCTCAGGGCGCCTCTCCCGCATGCCACTTCCCGGTTTCACGTGGAGCCCGTCTCGCTGCTGCTTATAGCCATGCGCGAACTCATTCTCGTGATGCCCGCCGTCATGGCAGTTATGACTGGAATGGCCTGGTGGGCTCTTCGCAAGGGACTTCCGTCGGCACGGTCGCGGGCACTCGCGGCAAGCATCTCGTGTTTGGTGATGAGCACTCCGTTTCTTGTCGCGGACATTGCCATCGTGAGCTATTCGCTCGCAGGCGCAATCGAATTCACGGGCGTCCTCGTTCTTTTCGTCACACTCTTGTCGATCGGAATCGCCGGCCTCGTCGCTTTCCGCAAGCGCAGCGCGCCATGGGCAGCATCGGTCCAGCCGCGTGTCACAAACGGCGTGCAAGGCATGGGTACGCTCGTCCCGACGGCCTGATTCCTCCGCAACCTTCCGGTTGCCTATCGAACAGCGCCAATCCTCTTCTCGCGTCAATCGCAAACTGGTACCCGATGGCAGCCGGCCTCAGCCCGGCTGCCGCTTGCCGTGACACAGCGCACACCGCAAAACCATCCTGCAAGTGTAATCATGGTTCGCCGCTCCCGAACCGTGCGGGATGCCTCGCTATGGTTATCCAGCCATTGATCCGCCCGATTCAAATCCGCAACAAATTTGCCTTTGGAGAGCTCCTGTGTCGATCTCTGCGCTAGCCCGTGTGCGCGTCTTTCTCCTCTGTTTATCAGCATTTGCCATCTCATCATGTGGAGGCAGTTCAGGCTCCAGCGCTCCTCCCCCGCCCCCTCCCCCCTCTCTCACCTCGATCGCCGTCACCCCTGCATCGCCGTCCGTCGCGGCAGGCCTCACGCAGCAATTCGCGGCCACCGGCACCTACAGCGATGGAACCAAAGCGAACCTGACACAGTCGGCCACCTGGTCCTCCGACACTCCGAGCGTGGCCACCATCAGCAGTGGCGGACTTGCCACGACGAAGATCCAGGGCACTGCCAACATTTCAGCCACAGTCGGCAGTATCAAGGGTTCGACTGGATTCACTGTGAGCCCGCCAACTCTGGTTTCCTTTTCGGTCACACCCGCGAACGCAACCATCCAGATCGGCACAGTTTCGCCGCAACCGTTTTCCGCCATCGAACTCTACACCGACCAGAGCACAAAGGACGTAACTGCAAGCTCGGCATGGGCCGTCTCAAATCCCTGGATCGCGACCGTCGATGTGAGTGGCGCAGTCAGTCCGAATCGTGCCGGTTATACCGCGTTGACCGCGGTCGACGGTTCCCTTAGCGCATCTGCAAACGTGACCGTGCTTGCAACTCCGCGCTACCTCTACGTCGCAAGTGATGCCGGCAGAGACCTCACGCGAATGTCCATCAACTCCACCACAGGCCAGCCGCAATTCCTCGGCTATCAGAAAACAGGCAATTACAGGAACATCGGTGGCGGATGTCTCTCATCGGATCCCTCCGGCCAGCGTGCCTATCTCTCCAGCGTCTCGGTCGTCTCCGGTGGATCCCTCACAGGACTCGTCAACATCTACTCGATGGACGCGACGACCGGCAAACTCACGCCAAAATTCAACAACCCATTCAATTTCCCCGATCCGGTTGGCTGCCTCGTCTTTGAGCCCAGTGGCAAATTTGCATACGCCGCGGTTGTGATCGACAACAGCACCAATGCGCTCGATACTTTCTCCGTCAATCAGGATGGCACTCTGACTCTCGCAAATACGATCACTTTGCCGGAGACGCCGAGTACACCTGCCATTGATCCTCTCGGAAAATTTCTCTACGTTGCAACCCAGTCCATCACCGTCGGACAAAAGGTACACGCATACGGATACGACATCGATTCTTCAACCGGCAGCCTGACCCCTGTGGATACCGCGCCTTTCGTTCTCCCATTCGAGCCCGCTGGCTCCTTCTCGTTTCACCCCTCCGGCAAATACCTCTACCTGTCCGACTTGAACAGCGGCACAGTCACCCAGTACAACCTTGACCCATCCACCGGAAAAATCTCATCGGCGAACGCTTCCATCACGCCTTGCATCAACGCATTCCCGCTCAGCTTCTCGCCCGATGGAACCCACGCCTATCTTGCCTGCCTTGAAGACAACAACCGCAGCGTGACCGGCGCTCCCCTCATCGCTTTCTCGGTTGGTGCAACAGGCGCGCTGACGCAGATCGGATCAGCCTCGGCCGGCGTCACGCCGGGACAAATGGTGATCGACCCCTCCGGCAAGTTCATCTATCTGCTCGGTTCCGGAAGCGACTACAGCACGTCCAGCGGGTCCGTGACGTCCGCATTGAACGTCGTTCTCGTCTACAAGGTTGGATCCGACGGAACCGTAACCTTCGCGAAACAGATTGCAGGACACGTTCAATCGCAGGCCATGTTGCTCGCGTCCGGCGCGCAGGCAGTGACCACAACTCCAGCCCACGCCTACATCACGACTTCCGGCGACAACATGCTCACCTCTTACACCATCGCGCAGGACGGCACCCTCACCGCACTGCATGCCATGCAATCGCTCACGCAGCCGTTCTCACCCACCATGCTTCCGTGGGGATCGGATCTGCTTCTCGCTTCACCTACGAACCCGTACAATCTCACGGCCTACGCCATCAACAATGGCGTGACTTCGCAAGGCCTGCTCTTTGGAGTCGCAACGCAACCTGGCGGAATTGTCATCGACCCATCCGGGCTGCTCGCATTCGGCGCCGACTCCTCCAGTGGACTGGTGTACGAATACGGCTACGGCAATCTGCCCGGATTCTGGAGCACCGTCATGACTCTTCCGCCGGCGCAGCAACCGGTGACTTTTACCGCAGAGGCCGGCGCCGGCCCGGCGATCACAGATCCCTCAGGCCGTTTCCTCATCGTCGCGAACCGGATTGCGAAGAGCATCTCTCTGTTCGAATATCAGGGCGCCGCGCCCATCCTCCCGACCTCACTCTCGTATGCACCCGTTGCCATCGCGATGGACCCTACTGGAAACTGGCTCTTCGTCAGTGGTGACGACCTGAAGCTTCACGTGCTCGTCAGCAACGGACTCGGCCTTCTCACCGATTCCGCGAGCGCATCCCTGCCCGGAAATGCAACCTCGATTGCCATCGATCCCAGCGCGCATTTCGTATATGCTGCCGGTCCGGCCGGTCTCGCTGCCTTCAGCATCGATCCGCAAACGCTCGCCCTCGGTCCAATCAGTCTCAGTCTTCCGGTCTCGTTAGCAAATGCGACGGGCGTCTATATCGATCCATCGGGGAAGTTCCTGTATGTCCCCGTCACTGGCAGCGTCAATGCGCTCTACCTCTTCACCATCAACAACGACGGAACGCTCACGAGCGCTGGAACAAATCCGGTCGCGACACCAAATCATGTAACCGGTATGGTCTTCGACGAAGTCGTTCAATGACCCTTGCTTGATTGTTCTCGAAAACTCAACGAGCTACTGAGCTGCAGCGTGGATCGCCAATAGCCTCTCCAGCAGAGGCTTCAGCAGATCCAGACGGAGAGCGTTTGCGCCGTCCGACTTCGCATGCGCCGGGTCATCGTGGACTTCCAGAAACACGCCATCGACTCCCGCCGCCACTGCTGCTCGCGCCAGCAGCGGAATAAATTCGGGCTGCCCCCCGCTAACGCCGTTTGCCGCAGAAGGCTGCTGCACAGAATGTGTCCCGTCAAACACCACCGGCGCCATGGCCCGCATCACCGGCAGCGATCGGTAATCGACAACCAGCGTGTTGTATCCAAAGCTGGCCCCGCGTTCTGTCAGGAACACCCGCTCGTTTCCAGTCGAGCGGACCTTCTCAACCGGATGGGCCATATCCCACGGCGCCACAAACTGCCCCTTCTTGATGTTGACCGCACGGCCTGTTTTTCCCGCAGCCACCAGCAGATCAGTCTGCCGGCAGAGGAACGCCGGAATCTGCAACACGTCCACCGCCTCGGCCGCAACGTCGCAGTGTCCAGGTTCGTGCACGTCGGTCAGCACCGGCAAACCTGTATCCTTCGCCAGCCGGCCAAGGATCTTCGTGCCTTCCACCAGCCCCGGCCCGCGAAAACTCTTTACGCTCGTCCGGTTCGCCTTGTCGAAACTCGCCTTGAAGATGTATGGGACGCCCAGGTCGCCGGTGATCCGCTGGATCGCCTCCGCCATCCGGCGCACATGCGCTTCTGACTCGATGACGCACGGTCCCGCAATCAAAAAAAGCTGCCCCTCGCCCACACGGACGGGGCCGATCTCAAATGAATGACTCACGAGGCCGATTCTACCGCGCGACGCGGGAAGTTAAGCCGTGACCTTCGCCTTCGCTTTTTCTTCTTTCGGGCGGAAGAGCATCATGCGCTCAACAAGGCCCAGCACCACGATGATCGCGATGGCCATGAGGTCGTAATAGGAGCGGCCGGACCGCTGCGCGTCCGTCAAAGACGGGTCGGTCGTTTTGAGGTAGTACATCAAGCGCGCCACTCCCACCACAACCGCCAGGAAACAGAGGTGCGTCAACGCAATGGTCGTCACCTTCTGTCCGGCGAGCGAGTGGCCCTTCAGGAACGTGGCGGTGAGGCCATCCCCAAGCACCATGACCGTGTAGCCGACACACGCGGCAGCATCAAAAGCCCATGCAAACTGCCGCAACGAAGCAAACGTCAACAGCGTGGAGATGACAGCAACAGCAATCACAATCCTGCGAGCGAGGAACCTCATTGGGTCACGATCCTCAAATGTGAGATGGATTCTTGCCGCAAGTTTGCCATGAATTTGCGGTTTTGCAAGCGGGAAGTGTTTCGGATGACTCGATAGTTGTACGCCATCGCCTGCGAGACGCAGCAGCCCTGCGCGGATGTTGATTCTCAGGACAAAGAAAGCATCGGCGCTTTACTCCCACTGCTCGAACGCTATGCCGAGGGGCGTTCCGAAGAATGCCCGTTCACGCTCACCGGTGCTGCGATGGAGTGCGTATCGACGCGCGCTGTCCGATTCTTGTAGCTAGCCGCAATAAACTCCCGGAACAGCGGATGCGGCTCCAGCGGCTTCGACTTGAACTCAGGATGGAACTGGCAGCCGATAAAGTACGGATGCTCCGGCAGCTCCACGATCTCAACATACGTTGAATCCGGCGTAGATCCACTGATCTGCAAACCACCGCCCGTCAACAGCGCCTCATACTCGCGGTTGAACTCATAACGATGCCGGTGGCGCTCGCTGATTTCCGTTGTCCCATACACGCGATAGGCCAGCGTGTCCGGCTGAATCACGCACGTCCAGGCACCCAGCCGCATCGTGCCGCCCATCTCTTCCACTCCCAGCAACTCGCGCAGCTTGTAGATCACGCGATGCTGCGCCGCCGGGTCGAACTCGCTCGAGTTCGCATCCTTCAGTCCGCACACGTTCCGAGCAAACTCAATGCAAGCCGTCTGCATGCCCAGGCAAATGCCAAAATACGGCACCTTCTTCTCGCGGGCATACTTGATCGCGTTCAGCATCCCCTCGATGCCGCGCTTCCCGAATCCGCCCGGCACCAGAATCCCGTCGAACCCCTCAAGCTGCGTCTCGTAGCTCGTGTCCTCCGGCGACTTCGACTCAAGCCCCTCGGCCTCGATCCATGTCACATTCAGCTTCAGATTGTGCGCCAGCGCCCCATGCGTCAGGGCCTCTTTCAACGATTTATAGCTGTCCTCGTACTCCACATACTTGCCCACAATCCCAATCGAGACGTCGTCCTTGGGGTGGTAGCAACGGTCCACCAGATCCTTCCACTTGCTCAGGTCCGCCTCGGGAGCCTCCTTGTGCAGGTACTTCAGGATCAGCCCGTCCAGCCCTTCCTGCGCAAAGTTCAGCGGCACCTCGTAGATCGACGGTACGGTAGTCGCCCCGATCACCGCCCGCTCTTCCACGTTGCAAAATGCGGCGATCTTCTGGCGCATCTCGCGGCTCAGGTGCCGGTCGCTGCGGCATAGCAGCACGTCCGCCTGAATCCCGATCGAGAGCAATTCCTTCACGGAGTGCTGCGTCGGCTTAGTCTTCAACTCCTGCGCCGCCGCAATCCACGGCACCAGCGTCAGGTGCACAAACACCGTATTCTCGCGTCCCAATTCCTGCCGCATCTGGCGAATCGCTTCGAGGAAGGGAAGCGATTCGATATCGCCCACCGTTCCGCCAATCTCCACGATCGTCACATCGTGACCATTCGCCGAGACCTTCCGCATCGCATTCTTGATCTCGTTCGTCACGTGCGGAATCACCTGCACAGTCTTGCCCAGGTAGTCGCCCCGCCTCTCCTTCAGGATGATCTGCTCGTAGATCCGCCCGGTCGTCAGGTTGTTATCGCGAGAAAGAGGTGCATGCGTGAAGCGCTCGTAGTGCCCCAGATCGAGGTCAGTTTCGGCTCCGTCATCGGTCACGAAAACCTCGCCGTGCTGAAACGGCGACATCGTTCCCGGATCGACGTTCAGGTACGGGTCAAACTTCATCATGTTCACCCGCAGGCCGCGGCTCTCGAGCAGGCAGCCGATCGACGCCGCCGCAAGACCCTTGCCTAAACTGGACACAACTCCGCCTGTCACAAAGACGTATTTCGCCGTCATCGCTGCGACCTCACTGTTTAGTTGTTGTGATTGGACGTACCTGGTGGGCACAGTCAAGTATGGCAGAAAATCCGCCCGCGGTGAAGCCCAATTGGCCTCAGACTTGCTGTCCGGAGCTCAAATCACCTGTCATCGTCTACGCCTGGACCCCTTCTGACTCTCCAAATGCTGTTTACTTCGTGTAACTTCCGGCTAGGCGGTTATCCAACCGGAATGCCTAATCTTGGCCCGAAGGCCGTTTTTCAGGACCCAACTCAGTTCTGGTTTTCTAAACTTGCACGCGGTGCGTTTACTGAGCGTCTGGTCTTTATCCTCACCCGTCCCCGTTTCGAAATTGCCGGCAACTCGCCAGGAGGGACCAAGGCTCAGTGAGCGAGTTCGGTGAGAAGCCAGGCCCTGGCCATCTTCCAGTCGCGCATGACGCTTTGGGGAGAAATCTTCAACACTTCCGCGGTTTCCTCTACGCTCAATCCTCCGAAGAATCGGAGCTCGATGACTCTTGCTTTGCGTGGGTCGATTTCAGCTAGCTCATTCAACGCGTCGTCAATGGCTACCATCTCACGGTCTCTCGTGCCTGATGCGATCTCCGGCGCGTCGTCGAAGTTCACATGGACCGCACCGCTGCCCCGTTTGGTCATGTTCTTTGCGCGGGCTCGATCCACCAGGATCCGTCTCATCATGTTTGCCGATACGGCGAAGAAATGCGCGCGATCCTGCCAGGTGACGTTGTCTACTTCAACCAGCCGCAGAAAGACTTCGTGGACTAGCGCAGTCGCTTGGAGACTGTCGCCTGACCGCTCCTTGCGCGTATATTTTGCTGCCATCCGCCGCAGCTCAAGGTAGACCTTCGGGGTCAGGTCTCCCAGGGCCTCCTGATCGCCGCCGCTCCAGGCTTTCAGAAGATGGGTGACGCTGGTCGTCTCTTCGCCCATGAATCCCGCCGATGCCTCGATCTTACGACCTTGTGAAGAAAGCAAAGAATTATTCGCCGCTTGTTGTAGTTCTTCGCGATGTTTCTCGCTTACCAGGATGAAGCCGCTCCACGAAGACCACGAACAGCATACGTTTCAGCCCGGGAAGGCTCGGGCAAATGGTCCCAGTTCTCGAACCCAGACATTAACCCAGACTTCAACCCAGACCACTAGGAGGTCTCTTATGAAAGCCCAATCGATGAACACAAATTCTTGCCAGTTCCTGAAACTTTCCGTAGCAGCCTTGACCGTTTTGGCGGCTCTCATTTCATTGGGAACTCCCGCGGCGGCAACAGCCCAAACCACGTCCCAGTTGAGCGCAAGCCTTCAGCTGGCCCAGGGACCGCAAGGGTCGTGGCTCTACACCGTGACCATTCCGGGATTCACCTTCCAGGGGATTGAGACCTACTCCGCTGGCGGAGGCTACACGGAAGCCGACCAGCTTTCCTTCAATCCTATTGCGGTGGCAAGCGCGGGTCACGGCGCGTGGCAAATGACCGGCCAAAGGACATTCAACCTTACCTACCTCAATCTCACGTTCGATGGCTTCAGCACTGGCAATCCGACGGGAACACTGAAGGTGCGCCAGACTACCACACTTAGTAAGAGTGGAAACTCTTACACCGGCTCAGGCGACTTCACCTACTACGATCTGGACGGCAATCCCATTCCCAGCATCAGTGGAACGTTCACCATCACGGCCACGCGGATTGTGGTGCAGACCCCAAAGTAGCCCTCGCGGGTACTGACAAATCATTGCGGGCAGCCGATCATGGCTGCCCGTTTTTGCTGCGGTTTTCTGGATAACTTCGCTGGACTCCAGTTGGCAGGCAATTGGTACGATTCGTGATTAAGGATCAATCGTGGACAACTTTCTGAGGTTGGAAAACCGCATACTGGCGAGGTATTAGTGATGCGCCGCATGCGCGACGCTCAGGGACAAATTGTTCTAACCCTCGATGGCACCTTGCCGCCAGGAACGAGCGGCCCACCCCTGCACGTGCATTTCAATGAAAACGAGGAAGGCATCGTGAAAGCAGGTACGCTCGGTGCTCAAATCGGGAAGGACAAGTTCGTTGTACCTGCCGGGGGAACCGTAGTGCTGCCTGCGGGCCGCCCTCATCGATGGTGGAATGCGGGCGACGATCTGCTGGAGTTCAGCGGCCACGTAGTTCCGGTGGACCTGGATCGCTATCTCCAGGCGGTGTTCGCTGTTCTGAATGCCTCTGATGGCAGGCCACCGATCTTTTATTTGCCATGTGCTCTGGCGTCATCGCGACACACAATTGCTTTCAGTTCCTCCTCCACCCATTCAACGAATCCTCTTGCCTGTGGTGTTGATGATTGGGCGCATTCTGGGCAAATATAACGGCTCGAGCTGGCCGGGTTCGCCCGAGTCGTGCCCGGGGGCGCCGCTTGTTGATGGGGAAGCATAAATTAGCGCAGGTGTGCGGGTTCAGATGTCAGTGAACAGAGATCAGGGATCGCAAAATTCACACTTGACAGCGACAGACAATCCACTACCATATGGTTGTGGATAGGTTGGGTACAACATTTACGGCTCTGTCTGATCCCACCCGCAGGGCAATGATCGAACGACTCAGCCATGGGCCTGCCTCTGTGCATGGATTGACGGAACCGTTTGCACTCTCGCAGCAGATGATTTCAAAACATATTGCTTACCTGGTTCGGGCCCGGATTGTGATCAAGACGAAGCGTGGACGAGAGAGTGTGTGCACGCTCAGGCCAGAGGCGATAAAGACAGTCAGCGACTGGGCGATTCGCTATCGCCGGTTCTGGGAAGAGAGCTTCGACAAGCTGGAAGTGGTGGTCAACAAATGAAAAGAGACGGAGGTCAGAGATGACAAAGAACACGGTGAACGAGATAGAGCGGATGGTTGTCACAAGAGTTTTTGATGCCCCACGCGAATTGGTTTGGAAGGCGTGGACAGACCCGAAGTACGTGATGCAGTGGTGGGGGCCGAAGGGTTTTACCTGCGCCTGTTTGCAAGATGGATTTTCGCGTTGGCGGAAAATCCCTCCTCTGCATGAGAACGCCGGATGGGTACGAGGGCTGGAATGCGGTTGAATACCACGAGATTGTTCCGTACGAGAAGATCGTTTCCTCCATGTACTTCTCCGACTCGGAGGGAAACAAGATTGAGCCTGAGCAATTAGGAATGGAAGATGAGGCCATCGAGGGTGCGTACGATGTGACCCTCTTTGAGGATCTCGGAAACGGCCAAACCAGGCTCACCCACATTGGCAATGAACCCATGGAGAGCGCAAAGAATAGCGGTCAATTCGAGGGCTGGAACGAGACACTCGAGAAAGTTGCCGCAGTTGTAACGGAGCTGACGCAGTCGAAAAGAAGTTGAATTTCTGATTCGCGAAACTCAATCATGGAGAAAGAAATGAGAAGAATGCCGTTTCTCGCTATCGTCCTGCTGGCATGCGCATTTCCCGCGCATGCCCAGGACGCGATGAAGAAAGATGCAGCCGCCAAACCTGCCGATCCGGAATTGAAAGTCGTGCTCGGTTCCTGGAATGAGATTGGCCGCAAGCTGACGGCAATGGCTGAAGATTTTCCCGAGGACAAATATGACTTCAAGCCGACACCCGAGCAGCGGAGCTTCGCCGAGCAGTTGCTGCACGCGGCGGGTTCCTGCTACTACTTCACGAATCCTGTGATGGGGCTGAAGCCTCCCGCGGCAGAAGATCCGAAGCGCGACCAATACAAGTCCAAGGCCGACATCGTTGCGTTCGTCAAGAAATCCTTCGCCGATGGCGCAACCGCCCTCCAGTCGAAAGGCGAAAAAGGCCTGACGACGGAGGTCGTTTATTTCCCTGGGCAGAAATCGCGCGTTCTCGACATAGCAAACGGCATCATCGAACATAGCGGTGAACACTACGGCCAGCTCGTTGTGTACTACCGCCTCGCAGGTCTTGTGCCGCCGGAGTCGCGGCCCAAGAAGTAAAGCTCAAGAGACCAGGTACCCCGTCCTTATCGCGCGCCGTTTGCGCGAATGGGCGGGGATTCTGGTTTTTGGGACCTTCAGTATTCAATGCGGCGGGTGGCACCGATGTCGAGGCGCTTTCCAGTTGAGGGACCCCTTCGGCAAGCTCAGGGCAGGCTCGGGCACCTTCGGCGCGGTTGAAAACGACCTTCGGGACCGGGGCCACCCGCCAGACCTCGTGATCTCGCGATAACATTAGGCCCTGATCGCGGGGGCGCTCAAACGAACCCTGAACACTGGCAGAAGATGGAGGAGTTGTACCACGCCGCGCTGGAGAAGTCCGGCGAAGAGCGTGAGGCTCTGTTGGCGAATTCTGATCCCGAGGTGAGACGCGGCGTTGAAGCTTTGCTGGCGCAAGGGACCTCGGGTGAAAAGGTGCTCGACCATCCCGCATGGGAGCAGGCAGCCACTACCCTGCACGTTTCACCGGCCGCGCAGATCGCTCCCGGTACACAGCTCGGACCATACTCGCATAGAAGCCAGAATTGGTGCAGGCGGCATGGGCGAAGTGTATCGGGCGCGCGATACGCGGTTGAATCGCCTGGTTGCAGTCAAGGTTTCGGCCGCACAGTTCAGCGAGCGTTTTGAACGCGAAGCGCGAGCGATTGCCGCGCTCAACCATCCCAACATCTGCCAGATTTATGACATCGGCCCGAACTACATCGTGATGGAGTTTGTCGATGGCTGTCCGATCGTCTCGACGGAACAGCATGAAGATGTGCCCATTCCGCCGGCGAAAGCTCTTGCCCTCGCCTTGCAAATCGCAGCTGCTCTCGAGGCCGCGCACGCAAAGGGCATCATTCATCGCGATCTAAAGCCGGCGAACATCCTGTTGACGGGTAGTGGCCAGGTAAAGCTTCTCGATTTCGGACTCGCGAAGCAAAGCCACGATAGCGGCTCGGCCCACGACACAGCCGAGACCATGAGTCTTACCCAGGCGGGCACGATCATGGGCAGCCCCGCTTACATGTCTCCGGAGCAAGCCGAGGGGCGGCCAGCGGACGAACGTTCCGACATCTTTTCGTTTGGCGCGGTGCTCTACGAAGTTCTTGCCGGAAAACGTGCCTTTGCGGCGCCTTCCGTCGCTTCTACTCTGGGCGCAATTCTGCACAAGACCCCGGAGCCGTTGAATGCACCGCCTGCGCTGAATTCAATTGTCTTCAAGTGCCTCGTCAAGTCCCCCGCCGCTCGCTACCAGACTGCAACCGAACTGATGACGGCGTTGACGAAAGCCTCAATAACAGGCGTTATTGAGCCGAACGGACCTCGGAAGTTTGGCAAGCTCGGGTTGATCATCGGCGGCGCTCTGCTGGCAGTGCTGGGGATTGCTGGTGTCGCCGGCGGAATCTATTGGAAGCGGATCAAGTCCGGCCAGATTGATTCAATCGCCGTTCTGCCACTCGATATGCGCAGCACCGATCCTGAAGCGGACTACATTTCGGATGGCATCGCGGAAAGCATTAATAACAGCCTGGCACAGTTGCCGGACGTCAAGGTAATTCCTTTGAGCGTTGCCTCCCATTACAAAGGCAAGGCAGTCGATATCCAAAAGACGGGCGACGCGCTTCAAGTCCAGACATTGCTTACAGGCCGTGTTGCACAACATGGCGACAACCTCAGCATCGGCGTCGAACTCGATGACGTTCGCAACGGAAAACAGCTTTGGGGCCAGCAATACAACGGCAAGGTTGGTGATCTGTTAAGGGTTGAAAGCGATATCGCCAGGGAGGTTTCTCAGCGGTTGCGCCCGCAACACTTCACCTCCGGCCAGCAAAAGCTGGCCTTGGGCTCAACAGAAAATCCCGAAGCGTATCAGCTCTATCTGAAGGGCGAGCATTACTCATCCAAGTTCACTAAAGATGGCTTCGACAAGGGCCTCGCCAATCTCAATCAAGCGATTGCCATCGATCCCAACTATGCCCTGGCTTATAGCGCCCTCGGTTCCAACTACATCAATCAGGACGATTGGTTTATCGCGCCCAAAACCGCCGGTCCAAAGGCCAGACAAGCTGCCCAAAAGTCGCTGGAACTTAACGAAAGCAACGCAGAAGCTCATGTTGTACTGGCTATCGAATCGCAATGGTACGAGTGGGACTGGGCCGGCGCGGAGCGCGAGTTCAAACGAGCCATTGAACTCAATCCGGACAGTGGCGACGCACGCGGATACTATTCATGGTTCCTGCCGATCATGGGTCGCGGCGATGAAGCTGTCGCCCAAGCGAAGCGTGGTTTGCAAATTGATCAGCTCTCGACCGGTCTCAATGGCAACCTGGGTTCTGTTTTTGTTTTCACGCATCAGTGGGACAAGGCGATCGAGCAACTGCGAACGTCCATCGATCTCGATCCGAATTATTGGTTCGACCACTATTACCTGGGCAGGGCGTATGAGCAAAAGGGGAGATTCCCGGAGGCCATTGCTGCGTTTAAGCAGGGCATATCGCTTGGAGGCGTAACTGAGGTATGGTCCAGCCTTGGACATGTCTATGCGGTGGCGGGCAAAAGGGAAGAGGCGCAGAAGGTCCTTGACCATCTCAAGGAAGTGTCGGTTCACGAATATGTCGCGCCTTACAATTTTGCCGTCATCTATGCAGGCTTGGGAGACAAAGACGAGGCATTCGCCTGGCTCAATCAAGCCTACCAAGACCGATCCTATCTACTGACGTATCTCACCGTGGATGAGCGCCTCGACAATCTCCATTCTGATCCGCGCTTTGACGAACTCCGGCGTAAGGTCGGACTCCCTGCACTAAAGCGATAGCGATAGCAATCCTTCGGCAGAAGCCGTTGCCGCCACCCGCTACGAGGCGCACCTGATGCAGGTTCTCGATAGCGAAAAATAGCCGCACTACAGTGCGGCCCGGTTCTATGCACGCAACCGGCCCGTCGAGATCTGTTCGCCTTTCCGAACCTCGATCTCGCCGCGATCCCCGCTGTGTCCCGGCTCCGCGGGCAGATACATCGTGAAGACCGTCCCGCTCGGCGCGTCCGTGCGCGATCGAAAACGCAGTCTGCCCCCGTTCTTCTCGACGATGTCGCGCGTGAGCCACAATCCCAGTCCTGTTCCACCGCTGCCCTTGGTTGTGAAGAACTGCTTGAACAGGTTCTTGCGAATTTCCCTGCGAATGCCCCCACCCGTGTCGGCGACGGTCAGCCTCGCATGCTCCACTCCATTAATCGACACCGGCAGAACATGAATCCGCAGATTCCCGCCCTCGCGCATGGCATCCACGGCGTTGCCGATCAGGTTTACCAGGGCCTGCCGTACCTCGCCTTCACAGCAATAACCAAATGCCCTCTCCACCTTGATTCGCTCGCGAATCTGCCGTTCACGCAGCTTGCCGCGGAACAAGGTCAGCGCCGAAATTGCCAGTTCCGAAACGTCGGTGAAAGCCGGCTTGGCCGGTGCGCGGTGAAACTTCAGTGTGTGATCCACGATCTCGCTGATGCGCCGAAACTCCTTCGCCGCCAGCTGGCCGAATGACCGCGCCTCTTCCAGCGAATTGCTGTTCTCCAGCAGGTAGAGAAGGTTGCCAAGAGCTTCAAGGGGATTGTTTACTTCGTGGGCCATGGTGGCCACCAGCCGTCCTGCCACCGCCAGATGCTCCGACTTCCGCAAAGCCTCATCGCTCTGAGTCTGCCGGACCGCTGCATCGCGCACCTGCAGCTGCTTCTGCCGCGAGTTATGCGCCACCTGGATGGCGCTCAGCAGCATCTCTTTGCGCACCGGTCGGTCCAGCAAGACGAGGCTGCCTATCTCCGTGCGCGCCCGGCTCCCTACCGCTGCGTAACTCGAGTCGCCTGCGCTGCTGGTCAAAAGAATCGCGGGCAGCTCTGACCACCCCGGCTGCGCGTGGATCATTTTTCTGAAATCTTCAATTCCACCGCGCAACAGCGCTTCATCCGTCAGGATCAATCCCAGCAGAAGCGCGCTGTCAACTGTCGCAACCTCGCGCACGTGCTGAACGCACTGGGCGCGGTATCCAGCTCGATTCAACAACCCGCAAATCAGTTCGCCGTCACGACCCACCGGAGCGACTACCAGGAAGCGGGGAACATTGGCCAGCGATTCAGTCACAGCAAAGGTTGTCCTCCCCGGTACTCCGGTGTTCCTGTAAGCACTCCGATGAAATTGCGTAGCGGATCGCCGATCACCAGTTTGCCCGAGCTCATCTGCAATTCCCGAATGGAGCGTTCATGCGGTCCCGATCGCCGTTTCATCACCGAGATTGCCTGCCGTACCTCGCCGCCCGCCTCGAAGTAGCGCAGCAGCAGCACATTGTCGGCCAGGTAGCTCACATCGGTGGGCGAAGTCACCGCGCTTCCCAGCATGCCGTACTGCGCGAGCACCAAGAATGAAGCCACGCCCACCTGGTTCAGATACGAAAGCAGTTCATGCAGTTGCACCGTGAGCGCTTGCTCCTCATTCATTGAATTCATCAGTCCATTGAGGCTGTCGATCACCACGATTCGCCATTTCTTCTCTTCCACTCCGGCGCGAATCTGGTGCACGAATTCTCCCGGCGAAAGCTCGGCCGGATCCACCTGCTCCAGGTAGATCGTTTCGTCATCGAGATAGTGTTCCAGATCCATTCCCAGTCCGCTGCTTCGAACTGTGAACGACAGGCGCGTCTCGTCGAAGGTAAAGATCGCGCTCTTCTCTCCGCGCTTGGCAGCACTTAATACAAATTGCGTGCACAGCGTCGACTTTCCGCATCCCGTCGGTCCCACCACCAGGGTGCTGGTTCCCCGCTGCACGCCGCCATTGAACAAGGAATCCAATGCCGTCACACCGCTGGGCAGATTCTCCGGTTCCACTTTCATTCCACGGTGTTCGCCCGACACGAGCCGCGGAAACACCAGCACTCCGCCCTTCACGATGATGTAATCGTGATATCCCTCGCGAAAGCTTGATGCCCGGATCTTTAGTACCTCCAGCCGTCGCCTCGTGATCCCGTAATTGCGCGGCAGCACTTCCAGCGAAATCACGCCGTGGGCGATCGTCTGTACCTGGCTCTCCGAGTTGTCGCGAAACCGCTCATCTAGAAGCAGCGTCGTACAGTCCCGGCCCTCGAAGAACTGCTTCAGGCTCAATACCTGCCGGCGGTAGCGCAGAGAATCGCGGGCCAGCATGCGCAACTCCGACATCGAATCGATAATCACGCGCGATGGCTGCAGGTCCCGCACCTTGGTCAGGATCGTCTCCAGAACATCCGCCAGTTCCACTTCGGCCGGCTGGAACACCGTGTACTGCTGATCGATCTCGCCGACAGGCTCCGTTGGCGAAATCTTGCAGATGTCCACGCTCGTCAGGTCCATTCCATGAGACGCTGCCACATGCCGCAGTTCGTCCTCGCTCTCGGCCAGAGAAAGATAGAGCCCCTTCTCCCCACGCTTGGCCCCTTCGATCAGGAATTGCAGCGCCAGCGTCGTCTTTCCGGCGCCGGGATTCCCCTCAATAAGGTAAAGAAAGCCCTTGCCAAGACCGCCGCGAAGAATATCGTCTAAACCCGGAACTCCCGTGGACAGACGAATATGGCTGTCAGCATCCATTTGGCCCTGCTTTCTCCTGCGTCGTGTCGTAGTTTGCATTGCCCATTGGTTGGCAAACGCTTACATGCATGGGCGGTTTTCTTAAGGGGCGTGCTCTTAATGAGTAGGACTTACGTCTATGTAACCTCTAAGGCTCAACCCTGAGCCTTCGGTAAGCAATTTGGATGCAGACGGTTGTCATGGGTTTGTTTAGTCGTCCCACGTTTAGAGAAGCCGTCCGGCACCTCAGGCAATCCCCGATTCCTGCTGCAATTGCGAAGGTTTCTCTCGGTGGTTGCCCCTGAGCCGTGCGTGATTTCGCCTGATAGCATTTCTGCATGTCACAGATTCCCCTTCGCAAAGCACTCTGTTCCTTGCTGGCGTTTGGCGCCTGCTGCGCGCTGGTCGCAATCAGCGCTCCGCAGCTTGACGCGCAGGCAGCTCCTGCCCCGGGCGCCACCGATCGTTCCCACATTGAAGATGTTTTGCGCGGGCTGAATCGCGGGCGGGGCTTTGGACAGGTGGCCATCTCGCCCGACGGCAAAAAGCTCGCATGGATCGAGGGTGGCCGCGCAGGCTCTGAGATCCGTATCGCGTCGCCGTCTGACCTCGGCAAAACTGAGCGCGTTACGGCGGCAACCAACTCGGACCAGCACTGCCGCGAAGGTGAATTAGCCTGGGCACCCGATTCGAAGAGCCTTGCCTTCTTCTCAGACTGCGCCAACTCAGCGGACCACCAGGTTGACCTCTATCTCTCCAGGCTCGATGGAACTCCGGCGAAGCGGGTGACAAGCCTGAAAGGACTGCCACAATCCCCCACATTCTCACCGGACGGGAGCGAAATCGCATTTCTGTACGTGGAAGGCGCAACCCGGCCCGCTGGCGCTCTTGCCGCCATGAAGCCTCCGTCCGGCGTGATTGGCGAGGACGGTGTTGAGGTGCAGCGCGTGGCCTTTGCCCGCGCAGACGCTCAGGCAACTCAGCCCACGCTGGTGACGCCCGCCAATCTCCATGTTTACGAATTCAATTGGGCGCCCGATTCCAAGGGAATGGCCTATGTGGCAGCCGAACCGCCGGGCGAAAACAACTGGTGGGTGGCGAAGCTATACACCCAGACTCTCGACGGCCAGCCGAAGCCGATTCTAGCGCCGGAGACGGTATCCGGCCCGCTCCACGGATTGCAGATCGCCGTGCCCCGCTGGTCGCCCGACGGCAAGACCATCGCGTTTATCGGCGGTCTGATGAGCGATCAGGGTTCCACCGGCGGCGATGTCTGGATCGTGTCGTCTGATGGTGGCCAACCCCGCGATATCACTCAGGGAAGGCCGACCTCACCCGCCTGGATCGAATGGGGCAGCAATGACTATATGTTCGTCAGCGAACTTGCCGGCGGCAACAGTCAGCTGGTCCGATACAAGCTCAGTGGCGATCGCACCGCCAGCGGACAAGTGACATTTGGGTCGCCCATATTTTCGATTCCCGGCAGCGTCGGCGACGGACGCATGGAGATGAGCCTCTCATCCACCGCCGATCGGTCGACGTTTGTATTCGGCGCCAGCAATTTCGAGCATCCGGGCGAAATTTACGCAGCCAAGCCCGGCACCGTCATGACCTCCGGCCTCGAAGGCGTCGTGCGACTCTCCCACTTCAACGATGGCGTGCAGCCTGCCTGGGGTAAAGCCGAGTCGGTCAGCTGGAAGAGCGACGGGTTCCGCGTGCAGGGTTGGCTCCTGCTTCCCAAGGATTATGATCCGGGCAAGAAGTATCCGCTCATCGTTGAAGTCCACGGTGGCCCTGCCGCGGCAGTCGTGGCTCGCTGGGGCGGTGGCGGAGGTCTCAGCTCCACCGCGTTCTCCGCGCTCGGCTATTTTGTTCTGGAGCCGAATCCCCGCGGCAGCTACGGCCAGGGCGAGGCCTTCACCCAGGCCAACCGGAAGGACTTCGGCTACGGCGATCTGCGCGACATCCTCGCCGGCGTGGATACGGTGTTGGCCAAGTATCCGATCGATCCCCAGCGCGTGGGAATTACCGGTTGGAGCTACGGCGGATTCATGACCATGTTCGCCGTCACCCAGACCAACCGCTTCAAGGCCGCTGTTTCCGGCGCCGGTCTCTCCAACTGGCAGAGCTACTACGGTGAGAACTCCATCGACCAGTGGATGATTCCGTACTTCGGCGCATCCGTCTATGACGATCCGGCCGTCTATGCCAAAAGCTCGGCCATCAACTACATCAAACAGGCGCATACCCCCACCCTTGTCGTCGTCGGTGACCGCGACGGCGAATGCCCCGCGCCGCAGTCGTACGAGTTCTGGCATGCGCTCCGCGATGAACGCGTTCCAACCCAGCTGGTCGTGTATCCCAACGAGGGTCACGGCTTTGTCAATCCCGAACATCGCCGCGATGTCATGGATCGGGCGGTTGAATGGTTTTCGAAGTACATGCCCGTGGCTTCGGCATCTTCCCAGACCAGCGCGGGGTCCCATTGAGCTCTTCTGCTCCCCATCCGCAGGCGGGCGAGTCTATCAATACAAAGCACTCAGACCCGGGGCTGGACCGCGCCCTGAAGCCATCCGGTCCTGATACACTTTGCTTTGGAGCAAATCGAGCGTGTTCTGTCGACCGGCTGCATGCAGTGGACGAATGCCGAAGGCCGGTGGCCCGCGCACTTTGAGCCGGTTTCTGGTCGGCGCCGGGCATATGCCAGGCTCGCTTTTAACCCATATTTCTTAACGCATTCTGCAGAGACCGTTCCGCGGTTCGATCAGGCGGGGCGGGGAGGATTCATGCGGCGGTATCTGACGCTTGTCTTCATCGTTTTTCTGGCAATTCCAGCGGGGATAACTTTCTCCGGCTGCACTCGTAACCCGGCCGGGAATTTTTGCAATGGTCAGGGCTACGGATTGAAAGATACCCAGGTTTTTGCCATCGATCTGGAGCCTAAGACGACAGGCGTATCCCTTGCCTTCGGACAGACTCGCCAGATCAATGCCCCTACAGCGACCACCTGCAAGGGCACAAGCGCAAGCGTAAGTAGTTTTTCTTATGCCACCACCAATAACCAGATCCTCGATATCTCTCCCACCGGCAACATGTGCGCCGGGACGTGGAACCGCAACTCCGGGGGCGGCATCCCGGACTTTACCATCTGCAATCCACCCAGCCCCACTCCCAACAGCGGTGGACTGCCTTACCAGACAGCATTCATCTCAGCTTCCGCCAACTCCGTAACGTCAAATCCCGTGCAAGTTTATATACATGCCCAGGTGAGTTCGGTAGCTCTCGCAACATCGGGAATAAGCGCGGGAGCGCAGCAATGCTATTCCCAGGGTGCGAGCGCTCAGCTTGACTCAGAAGCTTGCTTTACTTCAGGCGGCACGCAGTATGAGTTCTGCGCCCCCCCCACGGTCACGCAATATTCGTGCCCAGGTGGATTGCCTCCAGGCGTCACTTCAGTTCCGAGTTGCTCCAACTCGATCGGCGCACTGACGTACTCGGTGGGCACTGCCTCGGTTGCCACTCTGAACAACGCCACCAACGTGATTACCGCGGCACAACCCGGTACTACCACGATCACCGCATCGGTCGCCGGCTCCGGATCTTCCGCGGGATACTTCAGCACCTGCCCGCCTAAATCCATCTCCGTCACTGTGAACGGCTCCACAACCGCAACCGTGACCCAGGGAGTGACGCAGAACCTGTTGACGACCGTGCTCGACACCAACAACCAGCCGATCACGGGCCTCACTCTTCTCTACGAGTCAACCAATCCGCTCGACATCTCGGTCGGCGGCGCGGGATCAATCGTGCCATCCTTCCCCGGCGCAACATCCGTGTACGCCATCTGCGAGCCCGCTGCGTGCAATCCTTCGCCTATCAATCAAATCGGACTCTTCGGAACAGGCCTTTCGATCTCGAGTAACGCCGTCGATATCACCACCCCCGGCACGGCCAGCTCCTACGTGTGGTTCTCGGCCCCCGGACAATCCCAGTACTTTGTCCCCTATGATTTGGTCGGCAATTCGCTCGGATCCACTGTGCGGTTGCCCTATGTGCCCAACTCCATGGTGATGGATCAGTTAGGCAGCACGCTCTACTTTGGTTCATCCCACGCATTGATGACGTTCAGCACGTTAACCGACGCGTTGGCGGGCACACCCAACACGGCCCTTCCAGGCGTCGTGCTTGCGGTCTCTCCCAACAATCACCAGGTCCTCATCAACGATCCGGTCAGGCGTGTGTTCTACATCTTCAACACCACCGGCTCGGTTGCTGCTTCC
This sequence comes from uncultured Acidobacteriaceae bacterium, assembly GCA_963770365.1. Lineage (GTDB taxonomy): Bacteria > Acidobacteriota > Terriglobia > Terriglobales > Acidobacteriaceae > Telmatobacter. The sequence continues at coordinate 153,543 of CAVYPN010000009.1, forward strand.
TTCACCGGCATCGGCAGCGCCGCAGAATGGACGCCCGATTCGCAAACATTGTATGTAAGCGATAGCGCTTCGCTCGGCGCCGGACACTCTGACACGCTGTATGTCTACAACGCGAACACCGGGCTGGACAACCTACGATCTGACTCCGTCCGGTGGCGCGACAAACCTCGCGATCACCGTCCCAGGCGTCGGTGCATACCTCAGTGGCAATCCCACAGTCGCTCACACCTGGTGTCCTACCGGAACTGCAAGCAACTACAGCAGCCTCATCTTCTACCCGCAGGGTGACTCCGTTCCGGTCAAGACCGATACCCTGGCCGCAACCAACGATGGGCAGCATATGCTCGGCGCCGCGATCGTGGGCGGCGCAGCTCAGCTGTCGGACATTGACATCTCGATCCCCTTCGTTGCGAGCACTGGCGTGGCAACCGGCGGAACAACTACCCCTGTGAACTTACCCATCGCCTGTCCGCAGTCTGGCCAGACCCTGGAACCGCTCACCATTCAGCATCCGTTCGCGACCCAGCAACTGAGCGTCAGCGGCATCAATGCCACGGGGGTCAATCAGATTGTTGCTTCGCCCGCGTCAAACCTCGCGTTCCTTACCTATACCGGTTCGACCCCCGGCGCAAAGCTCCCGTACTACACGCCCGGCTCGGGTGGAACTCCTGGCACATTGAACTACGTCACGCTCATCGGCGGCAGTGCGGTTACCGCTCCCATCGCGGGCGCCTTCAGCCTCGACGACAAGCTCTTCTTCGTATCGACGGCGGGCGACAACCTCATTCACTTCGTCAATACCACCACCTTCCAGGACACGCAGCAGATCAATCCCAACTTGCCCGCGTGCGCGCCGGGATCCGATCCTGATTGCCTCATCACGGTCCCGACGACGAAGTCCGTGCCGACCACCGCAATCGCCGTCAAGCCGCGCTCGACCACCTAGCAGCGCGCGTGACGCATCCTTTGAAGGCCGGCTTTCTGCCGGCCTTCTTCTTGTGCTCCACATTCATCTCGGTCGACCCGCCGAATGAAAAATCAGCCGCTGCAACACGATAGAATCAAGGCATGATCAAGGGAATCTCCATCCTTCGCCCTGCGGCCAACGCTGATGTCTACGAGCGGCTGGCAGGCTTTTTTGAGGCGATGGGATTTGAGAAAGGCTCGGGTTGGACGGAGGCAGAAAGCTCCGGTGCTTCGTTCCTTGCTCCGCTGGCAAACCTTGAATTCGTACTTGGACGATTTCCGTCGGTTTCCGATCTTATGGTGGAAGTGACATCCCTCGACTCCGCCCATCAGGCCGCCGCACAATGGCTCCGCACCGGCGGCGGAGAATCCGCAGCAAGCCGCCTATCCGAAATCACTGACACCTCCTGGAAGTCCCGCATCTTCACCGTCGAGCCCGAGCCCGGCTTCGCCTTCACATTCTGGGCATGGAGCGCGCCGGAGCGGGGAAGGCCAGTCGCCGTCGAAGGCGACCTCTCCGCGGAGGGAATGCGCTTTTCCATTGTCGTCGCTCGCTGGAATGCGGTGATCACTGACCGCTTGCTTGACGGCGCTCTCGATGCGCTCATCCGCAGCGGCGCCAAACGCGCAGACATCGAAATCGTCCGCGTCCCCGGCGCATGGGAGATCCCGGCTGCGGCCCGCACTATCGCTGAGCAGCATAAGGTCGATGCCATTGTCACGCTCGGCTGCCTGCTGCGCGGCGAGACAGCGCACTACGAAGCCATTTACAACGAAGTGTCGCGCGGCATCGGCCAGTCACAGCAGGAAACCGGCATCCCGCACAGCTTTGGTGTGCTGACCTGCGAAACGCTGGAGCAAGCGCTGAATCGCGCCGGCATCAAAGCGGGAAACAAGGGCTTCGAGGCCGCCCTGGCCGCAATCGAGATGGTGAGCCTGCGGCGTAAGCTCGCGGAAGGCGGGAAAGCTTGACCGCAGGCACTCGACGCAAATCACGTGAACTCGCCATGCAGATGCTCTTTCAGGCAGATGTCGGTAAGCAGACGCCGGACCATGTGCGTGCAACGTTCTTCAAGTCGGTTGATGACGTGGAGCCCGAAGTCAGAAGCTTTGCCGAAGATCTCTTTAACGCGGCAGTCGCGCACCAGGAGCAGATCGACGAACTGCTCGCCGCGAATTCGCGCCACTGGCGTCTCGAACGCATGCCGGCTGTCGACCGCAACCTGCTCCGCATGTCCGTCGGTGAAATGATCGGATTCAAGTCGACTCCGTTCCCCATCGTCATCAACGAAGCGCTCGAGATTGCAAGGCGGTACTCCGCACCAGAGTCGATCAACTTCCTCAACGGCATCCTCGATGCGATTGCCCGCATCCTCCTGCCGAAGTAACGAGCTCTTTGGGCCCGAGCCAGGCAACTATTCTTCAAATTGGTCGCCCGTCCGGGATTTACAACTGATTTCGACCCATCGGCGTCCAATGCCAGAAGAACCGGGGTAGTAAAAGCCAATGCTCCCGGCAGATCCGCAATCCTATTCACTCGGCCGTCGAGTGCAATTTCAACGCGTTGGCATATTTGCGGCGTAACATGGAGTTTTGATAGGCTCAGGTTTCTTGATACTGGGCAAAAGGAGATATAGGTTATGAGCGAAGATACGAACAAGGGGCAGGGAGTAGCTTGGTTTCTGGCAGGATTGGGTGTAGGCGCTTTAATCGGCGTCTTGTATGCCCCGAAGAGCGGTCGTGAAACTCGGGAAGATCTCGCGCAAGGCGCTCGTGAAGGGTCTGAATATTTGCGCGCCCGCGGACGTCAAGCGGCAGAGCAAGTCGGCCAGATCGTCGACAAGAGCAAAGAACAGGTCAATCAATACGTCGGGCGCGGACGCGAAGTCGTCGATCGCGGCCGGGCGCAATGGGAAGACTTTGTCGAGCGTGGCAAGAATCTGGTGCAGGATCAGACCACCCGCGTTGGCGCAGCCGTTGAGGCTGGTCGCGAAGCCTACCAATCAAATGCAAAGCCGACTGAACCCACTGCCTGACGATGGATCGAGCCTGAATCATGTTTCGATTCAGGCTCCTTTCTCTGCTTTCAAGACCAGAGCTGGTTGCGAAGATTGAAATCGGCGCTTCGGCTCTCTTGCCGCCCTTTCCCTGAGCGCGCGAAATTGCTGAACGGGCTTGACCAATTACAGCGATTCTCGGGTTGCACCGTCCCAAAGCAGATGCCATCACGCGTCGACTTGACCAACACCGGGGTCCCCACGAACAGGTTTTCGTTCGTGGGGTGGAGCAGGGAAGTCGGCGACCTGGCTCAAGTCTCAACAGGATATGCTCACCCGGGAATCGCTCTAGAACGATAGCGTCGGAGCCGAAATGAACAACGAATCAACCCTGCTTGTAGTTTTTGTTGGAATCACGGGCCTCGCCTTGGTTGTGCAGGCTATCGTCATGCTGGTGGCTTTCCTCACCGTGCGCAAAACAATCGTGTCTCTGCAATCCGATGTACAGGAATTGCGCACGACGGCGATGCCGATTCTGGCCCGGACCAGGGAGACCCTCGACAGAGTCGCTCCGAAGATTGAGTCGGTTGCGACCGACGTAGCTGATCTTGCGCATCGCCTGAAGGAACAGAGCGTCGAGTTCGAAGCCGTTGCATCGGAAATTCTGGCGCGCGTGCATCGCCAGACGAGCCGCGTGGACAACATGTTCACCGGAATGGTCGACGGCGTCGAGCAAGCCAGTAACCTGGTCGTTGATTCCGTCACCAAACCGGTTCGACGGATTACGGCAATGCTGGCCGGGGCAAAAGCCTTCTTCACCGTGCTGGCAACCGGACGCAGGCCCGATCAACGGGTCGACGTTGTCGCCGATCAGGACATGTTCGTCTAACTAGAAAGACCTATGAAGATCAAGACCAGCTTCTGGCAGCCGGCAGCTCTAGCCGCTTGCTTCGCTTTCTTCGCGGCGGTCGCAATCGCGCAGGCGCCTGCGCCCCAAACTCCCAAAGCCGCAACCCCGAAGACAGCATTGCTGGTGCTCTCGAAGCAGGACCACACCCTCGCGATCGTGGACCCCGCAACATTGCAGATTGTCGCGCGAATTCCAGTGGGCAACGATCCACACGAAGTCGTCGCCTCCTCCGATGGCCACACGGCTTACGTTTCAAATTACGGTTTCGGCGCATTCCATACGCTCGCCGTGGTCGACCTGATCGGCCAGAAAGCCGAACCGCAAATCGATCTTGGCGCTCTGCGCGGCCCCCACGGGCTTGCATTCGCGGAGGGCAAGGTCTGGTTCACAGCCGAGGCCGCGAAGGCCATCGGCAGCTACGATCCTCTGACCGCCAGCGTCAACTGGATCATGGGCACCGGCCAGAACCGCACCCACATGATTTACATCTTTCCTGCTGCTCAGGAAATCATGACGACGAATGTGAATGCTGCCACAGTCACGATTCTCGAGCACACCGAAGGACAAGCTGGCGGTCCGCGTCAGGGTTCACCGCCCGCAGGTGCTGGATCTCAAAGTACTGTCGCACCACCAGTGTCCGCTGCTGGAAATCCTCCTCCCGGAATGCGTGCTCCCGGCGGCCCTCCACCGTCGCCTCCCGGTGGTGACTGGAATGAAACCGTGATCCCCGTCGGCGGTGGCTCCGAGGGCTTCGATGTCACTCCCAACGGCGCGCAGGCCTGGGTGGCCAACGCGCGGGACGGCACCCTCTCCGTTATCGATGTTTCCGCGAAAAAAGTGACGGCGACCCTGCAGGCCAATGCCCGGGGCGCCAACCGGCTCAAGTTCACGCCCGACGGAATGAAAGCCCTCATCTCCGCCGGCGGCCAGCTCGTGATCTTCGACGTAGCCACGCAGAAAGAAATCAAGCGCCTTCAGATCGGCCGCGGAGGCGGAGGTGGCATCCAGGTCCAGCCCGACGGAAAGCGCGCCTACGTTGCATTCGCCGCAGACGGCTTCGTCGCAGTCATCGACCTTAAGACACTCGAGGTAGTCGGAAAGATCGATGCCGGAGCAAATCCCGACGGCCTCGCTTGGGCCGTCCAGCAATAATCCGGGCGCGGCAGAAAATCCCGGTGCAAAGCGATGACGTTCGAACGCATCGCTCAAGCCAGTTCCACGCCCCGCGTTTCGGGCAACATCAGCGAAACACATGCCGCCGCCGCAAACGCAATCGCACTCGCGCCGAAAGCCCACGCCAGTCCATGCCGCTCGCTCAGCGCGCCAATCGTCACCGGCGCCAGCGCGCTAAGCCCACGCGCCACGTTATACGAAATGCCAAGCGCCGTAGCCCTGCTCTCCGTCGGAAAAATCTCGCTCCCGATAATCCCGGATCCGGTAAAGAACCCCGTTCCAAAAAACGCCGCCACGCAGGCAAACACGAGAATCCATCCCGCCTCGCGCGCCCCTGCCAGTAGCGGAACCGCCGCTGCTGCCGCCGCAAGATACACCACAAACGTCCGCTTCCGTCCGAACCGATCCGCAAACACGCCGAACAGCAAGTATCCCGGCAGCATTCCCGCAAGATTCACCGTCACCAGAAACCCCGTCAGGCTCAGCGCCGCAAATCCCCGGCCGCCCTGCGACATTGGCAATACGAGATACGCCGGAATCCACGTAAACAGCCCCCACCACCCGAACATGCCAAACGTATTCGTTGCCGTCAGCACCACCAGCGCCTTCACTGATCCGCGAACCTTGCCGCGCGTTCGCCATTTGCGTCCCCCGCGTGCGCTCTTTCCCATAGCGGCGTCTCCGGCACGTGACTCTGTATCCAGAACACAAGTCCCGCCGGCAGAATTCCCGCGAAAAACACCCAGCGCCAGCTTCCATGCGCCAGGATCGTCCCCGCCACCACCGCCGAAATCGCATACCCAACCGCCCAGCTGCTCTGCACAATCCCCAGCGCGCGTCCCCGCAGGGCAGAAGGCCACGTCTCCGCCACAAGCGCAGCACCCGTATTCCACTCCCCGCCCATTCCTAGCCCCAACATGAATCGGCACGCCGCGAGCATCACGATGCTCGTCGAGAATCCGCACGCAAATGTGAAGACCGAATACACCAGGATGCTCGCGCTCAACATCCGCCGCCGCCCCAGCCGATCCGCCAGGACCCCAAAGACCAGACCCCCGATAGCCGATGCAATCAACGTCAGCGCATTCAAAAGCCCCGCGGTCGTCCGACTCATGCCAAACGCGCGCATCAACGTCGCCAGCACAATCGAGTACAGCATCACGTCAAATGCATCCAGCATCCACCCCAGAGCCGCAGCAATCACCACGCGCCGCTGCGCCGTCGTCGCCGCACTCCAGCTGAAAGCCGTCGTCGTCGTGAAGTTTGCTTTTCTCGAAATGGGTGAAGATTCGTCCCGCATGGCCTTCAATTGAAGACTAGCGTCTCATTCCGTGTTCCATGTGGTCTACTGACTTGCCACCTCTGCCTGATATGTTTTTTGAGAGTGACCCCGCACCTCACCATCGCCATCGACACCGGCGGCACCTTCACTGACTGCGTCTACCGCATCGGCAACCGCGTCGATGTCCTCAAACTCCCTTCGACTCCGGAAGACCCCAGCCGCGCGATCCTCGAAGCTGTCAGCAGAATTGCCAGCCTCATTCCTGAAGCATCCGTCGAAGTCCGCCACGGCACCACGGTCGCCACCAACGCGTTGCTCGAACGTAAAGGCGCGCGCGTCGCGTTCGTCACCACTGCGGGGTTTGAAGACACGCTCGCCATTGCCCGTCAGGCCCGGCCCGATCTCTACGATTGGAATCATCACCGTCCCGCGCCCGTCACCGATCAGTGCTTCGGCATCGCCGAACGCATCGGCCCCGATGGCTCCGTGCTTCTCGCACCAGCCCATGCCGCCCTCGATCAACTCCGGCGCGACATCCGCAAATCGAAATCAGAATCCATCGCCGTCTCGCTCCTTTTCTCTTTCGCCAATCCCGCCCACGAGCAAGCCATCGCCGACGCATTGAGTTCGCTCCGCCTGCCCCTCTCGCTCTCTCACCAGATCCTCCCTGAATTCCGCGAATACGAGCGCGGCTCAACCGTCGCCCTCAACGCCTACCTCGCCCCGCGCCTGCAGCATTACATCCACGCGCTCCAGCGCGGCCTCGCAAAACGCAACGCGCGCCTCAGCATCATGCAGTCCTCCGGCGGCATCCTCTCCGCCGCATCCGCCGCGCGCGAACCCGTCCGCACGATCCTCTCCGGACCCGCCGGCGGCGTCATCGGCGCACTCAGCGTAGCCCGCGCCGCAGGCATCGATCGCATCCTCACCTTCGACATGGGCGGAACATCCACCGACGTCGCTCTCCTAGACGCCACCCGCGAACCCCCCACCACCACCGAAGGCCAGGTCGCCGGTCTCCCTGTCGGTGTGCCCATGCTCGACATCCACACCGCCGGCGCAGGCGGCGGCTCTCTTGCATGGATGGACCATGCCAGTGCTCTGCAGGTCGGTCCGCAATCCGCAGGCGCTGTTCCCGGTCCCGCGTGCTACGGCCGCGGCGATCGCGCCACCGTTACCGACGCCAACCTCGTTCTCGGCCGCCTCCATCCCGATCATTTCCTCGGCGGCGCCATGCGTCTCGACGAATCCCGTGCGCGCAAAGCTCTCACCAGTGTCCCCACCAAATCCTTCGCCACCCTCGAGCATCTCGCCGAAGGCATTCTTCGCGTCGCCAATGCGCGCATGGAGTCAGCCCTGCGCCGCGTCTCTGTCGAACGCGGTCACGATCCCCGCACCTTCACGCTGCTCGCCTTCGGTGGCGCCGGCCCGCTCCATGCCTGCGCGCTTGCACAATCCCTCGGTATCCGTCGCGTTCTCATTCCCAGCGCTCCAGGTGCACTCTCCGCCCTCGGCATCCTCGACGCCGACCTGCGCCGCGAGTTCTCCCGCACCGTGATGCTTGAGCCCGGCTCACCGCAAATCGCACCCGTCTTTCGCGCTCTCGAGGCCGAAGCAAGAGCGGCCTTCACAGCTGAGGGCTTCCGCCCGATTCTTTCCCGCTCCGCTGACCTCCGCTACCACGGCCAGGGATTCGAACTCCGCGTCGACTGGTCGGCCAGCGCCATCGCGCGCTTCCATCGCCTTCACGCTCAGTCCTATGGCTACGCCGACTCCACACGTCTCTGTCGAAATCGTCACTCTCCGCGTGCAGGCCATCGCGCGTACGCGCAAGCCACGCATCGCTCGCGCAGCACTTACCAAACCCGATGCCACACCACGCGCAAATCTCCGCGCATCGCATCTTCGAAGATGGTCGCTTCCGCAGCGCGACACTCTACGACCGCTCCCGTCTCCAACCCGGCAATCGCATCTCCGGACCAGCCGTCATCACCGAGCTCAGCGCCACCACGTATCTCCCCACCGGCTGGACCGCCACCGTCGACGCGCTTTCGAATCTCGTCCTCGACTCCAAAATCAGGAGCACGCCGATGACCGCGCGCCGCCAACTCGATCCAGCCGAGATAACCGTCATCGGCCATGCGCTCCACTCCGTCGCCGTCGAGATGGGCGCGGCGCTCCGCCGCACCGCGTTCTCGCCCAACATCAAGGAGCGCCGCGATTACTCTTCCGCGGTCTTCTCGGCCGAAGGCGACCTCATCGCCATGGGTGACGACATGCCCGTCCATCTCGGCTCCATGCCGATGTCCGTCACGGCCGTGCTTGCAGATCTACGCCTCGACCCCGGCGACGTCGCGCTGCTCAACGATCCCTATCGTGGCGGCACACACCTGCCCGACATCACCATGGTCGCGCCCGTCTTTCTGCCCGGCCGCACGCGCGCTTCTTTCTACGTTGCCAATCGCGCCCATCACGCCGACGTCGGCGGCATGTATCCCGGCTCGATGGGACCGTGTCGCGAGATCGCGCAGGAAGGCATCCGCATTCCCCCGGTCAAACTCATGCGCGCCGGTAAAATGGACGCGCAACTTCTCTCCATCATCCTCGCCAACGTGCGCACGCCGAAAGAACGCGAAGGCGACCTCACCGCACAGCTCGGAGCCTGCCGCATCGGTGCCACGCGCATGCTCGAACTGGTCGAGCGCTTCAGCTACGCGCGCCTCCTGCAAGGCGTGAGCGCCATGCTCGCCGGTTCGGAGCGCCTCATGCGCAATGTGCTTGCCTCACTTCCCGCAGGCAAGTGGCAAGCCGAAGATTTCCTCGACGACGACGGCATCATCCCCGGCCCCATCGCCATCCGCGTCTGCATCACCAACGATCCCAAACGCCGCCGCGCCACGGTTGATTTTGCCGGCACTGACCCGCAGGTTCCGGGCAGCATCAATGCGGTCTACGCGATCACCTGGTCCGCGGTTTTCTATGTCTTCCGCTGCCTGTTGCCCAGTGCCGCCATTGCTACCGCCGGCCTCATGCGTCCCGTAAGAGTCGTCGCACCTGCGGGCACTGTCGTCAACGCCCGCCCGCCCGCAGCCGTCGCCGGCGGCAATGTTGAAACCTCTCAGCGCATCGTCGACACGCTCATGCGTGCGCTCGCCCCAGCTTTGCCTGATCGCATTCCTGCCGCAAGCTCCGGCACCATGAACAACCTGACCATCGGCGGAATCGATCCGCGCACCGGCCAGTCGTATACGTATTACGAAACTATCGCCGGCGGTCACGGAGCCTCGCCGCAATCGCACGGAGCCAGCGGCCATCACGCTCACATGACCAACTCTCTCAACACACCCGTTGAAGCGCTCGAGTATGCCTATCCATTCCGCATGATTCAATACGCTCTGCGCCCGAACTCAGGTGGGGAAGGGAAGCATCGCGGCGGCGACGGCATCATCCGCGAGCTTGAATTACTGGGCGCCGCGCAAGTCACGCTCCTCGCCGATCGACGCAAGACGCAACCGTGGGGCCTCGATGGTGGCAACCCAGGCTGCCCCGGCCAAACCACCATCCTCCGCGATAACGCAGAAGAAAATCTCCCCGGCAAATGCACCCGCGAACTCAAAGCCGGAACAAGGATTCGCATAGAGTCCCCCGGCGGCGGCGCCTGGGGCAAATCGTGAAAGTGTAATTACTCGGGTGTCATCCTGAGAACCCGCGCGTTTGGGGCTCCGCGAATGACGCAGTCATTCGTGGGGTAAAGGGGCGAAGGATCTGCTTTCTTTCTCTCAGTAGGGTTCTGTTTCGGACTCGCTCACTAAACAACGAGGCCTGGAGCTAACTCCAGGCCTCGTTGCTGCCCTGACAACTTAGAACTGACGACTGACAACTGCGGTTATGGTTTTCGATGCAGCACATGCGTTGCGATATCCGGCCAGAACTCGCGAAACGTATTCGTCAGCGCATCGCGCATGATCGCATATCCGTATTTCTCCGCGATCTCCCCAGCGGAAGTATCCGTGCTGGGATAGTAAGTCGTCGAAATCCCCTGTGCGATTCCGCGCCCCAGTAGCTCCGATGCGTTGAATGTGTTATGACCGTGATAATCCGGTGTGATCAATACGCGCGAAGAAGAGTACACCGCTCGCTTCCAGATGTTGCCGCTCCCCTTCGCGTAATAGCGCTCATCCTCGTGAAACACCGTAGGCAATGCGAAAATCACCCAGTAGTTGCCGTCGACTTTGTCCACAAATCCGCGCCACGAGTAAGCCCAGAATCCCGGTACACCCTTCCCCAGCGATTGATGCGTAGCCTCGCCCTCGGCAATCATCGATGTCAGCCCCACAAATACAAACGACGAGTAGTCGAAGCTGTTATTTGTCGCGATCTTGAACGCTTCCTTCGGTGTCGGCGGAGGAGGAATCGCTCCTGCGCTTACTGCGCGGTAGTTCGGCATGATTCCCAGGATGCGCTTCGGCTGCTGCTTCGATGCCGGGGCAACCTCATTTGCCGGCGCCTGTTTTGAGTTCGGATCCTTCTCCTGCGTCTGCTGCGCTTCCGGCGCGTCCGGCAGCAATGACGCGGGCGCCGGACTCTGGGCAAGTACGGCAACTGAAGGCGACAAAAGCACTATACCTACAATCAAACGGGGAAGAAATCGCATGCAATCACCACGGCCTGTAAAAGCCCGCAAGTTGAGATTCAATTCAGCGGAGAGAAACAAAGCTGATTCAAACGCCGGAACAAACTCTCGCTGAATCTGAAAGTCTTGCACTTGGCTCGTTCCAGTTTGGTTCATCGTGTTTTCTTAGATGTTTGATCTACGCCGCGCTGGCTTAGTTCTGATTTTTTGCACTCGGCGTCAACTTGCGCAGAACAAACTCCTGTATCACGCTACTCACCTCGCGCTCGCCCGTGCTGAGCAGCAGGTTTCCAAACACCAGGCCGGCTCCGCGGTTCGACGGCGGATAGTAGAGGTTCGATAGCGAGCTCGAAATCAGGTCGCCGCCGAGGCTGGAGTAATTCGGCTGCAGCTTGCCGTTGTCGCCGCGGCAAATGAACGGATTCGAAAGTGCATGCCGGAGACGCGACTTTACCGTGCCTGTGCCTTGATAGAAATATCGCGGATCCTGGTGCAACAACGATGGAAGGATCGCGCCACCGAACATGATGTCGGTGACCCCGTCGGCATATGTCGCGCCAAAGCGCTCTCCGTAGCCCTTCGCACCGAGCGGATAGTTGAGACTGTCTCCAGCCTGGTCCATCCCGGCCAGAAAGGCCGCCCCGACAAGACTGACAGGATCGATCGATACCCTGTACGCCATCTGAAACTTCAACTTCGTCGTCAGAGGCACCGCGTTCTTCGAGTCATACACAACATAAAAATTCGGAATGAACCCAAGAATCCGCTGCTGCTCCTCAAGCTCCACCTGCTGCGTGGCAATCTGTTCCGTCGACGAATACACCGTCACTGATGAGACGTTGCCCTCCAGTTTCAACTTGACGTCGGAGACGCCGTAAAACTGCCCGGCCGTAAGCGTGATTGCCGGCGAGAGCCAGTTTTCAAACCCCTTTGCGCTGATGGTCAGGCGATACGGAACTCCAGCCTTCAGTCCGGGAAAATTGAAGAACCCGTTGTCGTTCGCAACCTGGCTTTGATGATCCGCCGCGCTCGCGCCCTCAAGAACAACCGTCGCACCCGGAACAAGATCGCCGTTCTCATCGGTGACCGTTCCATTCAAGTCCGTGGGCGATGCAGCATTTGCGCCTTGGCCCGGCGTTTGCTGATCAGCCGCAGCTGCCGGCGCATCCGGAAGAGTTGTTGCAGGAGACGTACTTACATCAACGGCGGGTTGGGCGGAATCCGGCTGTTGGCCTCGAGCCACACCCGCCGACCCTGCGAGACACAAAAATACCGTAACAAGAGCAGTAGCAAAAAAACGTCTATGGCGCATCCATCCACCCTCGGGGGAAATCGGCGCACCAATCCGCATTGCCTTTGGCAACCGGACCAATACACCTGGGGGTGCATCCGCCACTGATCAGGCGGCGGATGCGTCACATAACATCACCTTGCATTTAGACGTAGTTTGCCACGCATGGATACAAAAATGTCGTTGCGTCGGCTAAGACAATGATCACGTTAGTCATGTTGACTAAGCTGACTGCCGGCTCTTGATCTCCTTCAGCATCAGCTCCACCTGGTCCTGGCTCTCGAGCGTCCTGAATTTGTCTTCAAGCGATTCAGGCGTAAGCACTTCGGTGGCTGCGGCGTTTTCGGCCGCTGTCACGCGCACTTTGCTCTTCATGCGGCCAATCGTGTTTTCCTGGTCGTTGCCCACCACGTGCTGCGCCTTTGCCGCCCGACCCACCACCTTCGCCCTGCGATGCTCCGCAACCAGCATCTCGCAATGTGCGCGCGTCTCGGTCAGCTTCTGCTCCAGCTTGTGCAGGGCTTGCCGCAGACTATCGGCCTCGTGCTTCTGGTCCTCGGCCTGCGTCGTGAATCCGATTGCAAGTTGATCCTGGCTTAGAGCGCGCTCCAAGGCTGCCCGTGCCAGATCATCCTGGCCCTTCTGCACAGCGAGCTCCGCCTTCCGCCGCCACTCCCCAGCCTGCAATTCGTGTTCCGCCTTCTTCTTCTCCAGCAGATGCTGGTCTGCAATCGCAATCGCCACTTGTGTCTTTACCTGCATAAGCTGGTTCTCCATGTCGAGAACAACTTGTTTCAACATCCGCTCCGGATCCTCGGCCTTCTCCACCAGGTCATTCAGATTCGCCCTCAGCAACGTGCTTACTCTATCCAGTAACGACATACAAACTCCCTCCTCGCTTACGATTTCGATTCTTCGAATCACTTCGCATCACAAACCCAGTCACTGCTTTGTTGCCGGCTTCGCCGCTGGTCTTGCTGATCTCGGCTTTGACGCCGGCACGATCTCCGTCATCTCTTTCATCATTTCCTTCGTCATGGCCTTGCTTCTTTCCGTCACTTTGCCCATCACCAGTGGCATGTATTCCTGTGCAATCACGGGTTGTGCATCCAGCAGATGCTGGCCCGCCGGCGCATTGTAGAAAGCGATCATTCCGTCAACATCGTCCTTGCTCAAATGCCGCTGATAAATCGCGGTCATGTCCGCGAGCATCTCGTCCGCGGGATAAAGGTCCATCGCTTTCCCGACGTACTTGCTCATCACCTTCTCCATGCTTTCGTGCTGTTCGGCCGTGAGCTTTGTCCCCGCCGGCAAATCCGCCTCGGTTTGCTGCATCGCCGATTTGATCTGCTGCTGCACCATCGAGGGCACCATCTGGCGCATCGATTGCATCTGTTCCCGCAGTCGCATCACGTCGAAAAGCTTCGCCAGCTGTTCGTTCGTCGGCTGTTGATCCGCCGATACAGCCGCTGTCTGAGCCGTCCCTGCCTGCGCTGCCGTTCCCGTCTGCACTGTCGGTTGCGAACTCTGCGCAACCGCGAAGGCAGAACCCAATAGGACGGACAAATTCAAAATCACCGCTTTACGAATTACGCGAATCATTGTCTCCTCGCCTTTTTCTTTCGGCGCGTGGCAAGAGACGTACATCTATCCCCCGCCACGTGCCTTTCAACACATCACGAGCGATCCAGCAACCTCGCTTCGCAATTAGTGTTTGGTCGCATCACCGTTCCCCGGCTTCTCCTTCGCCGGCTTGATCGCCTGCACATTGGCCATCAACTGCTTAATGTCCATGCCGCTCAGCGCTTCAAACAATGCCGGAACCTGCGCCGCAATCCGCGTCATGTCGCCGGTTATTTTGTGCGCACCCGCAGCATCGTCGTTGCCCGTGGACACAATCGTGATGTGGTCGACCTTGCTCAGCGGCTCCGCCATGGCGCGAACTACATCGGCCATGTTGGTCAGCAGCTTGTCGACGACCGCGGCCTGGTTCCACTCCTGGTAAGCCTCGGCCTTCACGTTCATCGCCTTCGCTTCCGCCTCACCTTTCTGGAAGATGATGCTGGCTTCCGCCTCGCCCTGCGAACGAATCGCAGCAGCGCGGCCTTCTGCCTCCGTAGTCAAACGCGACCTCTCTGCAGAAGCCAGGTTCTCGATCCGTTGGCGTTCGATCTCGGCGCCTTTCAGCACCGTCGCAATCAGTTCCTTTTCATGGCGAAGGATTTCAGCTTCCTGCACCTTGATCTGGCCTTCTTTTTCGACTTGCTGCACCTTCACCTGCTCAGCCGTAACCTGCTGCAGCATGACGTTGGTCTGCAATTCGTAAGCCTTGTCGGCCGTCGCCTGTTGCCGCCGGCTCTGCTCCGCATACTCGGCCTTCTTGATTTCAAGGTCGCGTTGCGCCTCTGCCTGCCGCGTCGCCGACGCCGTCTCTGCGATTACGCGCTCCTGGTCTGCCTGCGCCTTCGCAACAGCCGACTCTCTCAGCGCTGTCGCCCGCTTGATCGCCGTATCCCTTTCCGCATCGGCTGTCGCCATCTCCGCATCGCGCTTGATGCGCGCCACGTCGGGTTTGCCCATGTTCGAGATGTACTCGTTCTTGTCGCGCACTTCCTTGATGGTGAACGAAATCACTTCGAGCCCCATCTTGCTCATGTCTTCCGCACATGTCGCACGCATGCGCTCGCCCACCATCTCGGGCTCTTTCACAATCTGTTCAACCGTTAGCTGTCCGATGATCCCGCGCAGGTGGCCTTCCATCACCAGCCGGATCAAGCCTTCCCGCTGTGGTGGAGTCTTCGTCAAAAACTGCTCGGCTGCCGTCAGAATCGACGCCTGGTCGCTGCGCACCTTGATCTGCGCTACGGCCTCCACCGTCACGGCTACGCCCTGCTTGGTGTAGAGATCCTGCTGCGGAGCCACATCAAAGCTCATCAGTTCCAGGCTCAACTCTCGGCAGTTCTCCACCATGGGGAAGATCACCGTGCCATGTCCCTTGATCACACGCGGCCCACGAAATCCGTACACAATCAGAGCCTCGTTCGGCCCTGCCTTGCGATACATCCTGGCCAGAATGCCCATGATGAAAATGAGCGCCAATACTCCCAGTCCGACAAACAGAACAAGTTCTGGTTTCATTCGATCCCTGTCCTTTCAACAGGGGTTGAATTCGGTTGATGGTTTTACTTCAGCGAACAGTCCGCCGTAACAGACCCCAGAGTCAGCGTGAATTAACGCGATTCCTGATCCCTGATCCCTGGTCCCTGTCGGTGCTCCCAACGAACGAAGTGTGGTCGTTGGAGTGACTGTTCCCTGTCTTTCTCGGAAACAACTTCGCCAGCAATCCCAATAGAAAAATCCCCACCAGGACAGCCATATCCGCAATCAGCACGGTTGAATTCGTCATTGCGATCCCGGTCCTTCGGCCGGGCACTTCAAGTTGCAGTTTTTGCTTCAGCTGGAAGCTAACGGCTAGTAGTCTGCCTCTGATCACTGTTCACTGATAACTGACTACTGCCTTCCAGATCCTCCCAGCGCCTCACGTATGCAATCCCTTTCTCGTAGCGGATCACGAAGACTTCTTCGTCCTTTCCAAGCGCCCCGCCGTCCTCGGCACGCGCAATCGCCGACCGCGTCGCGCCCATCTGCTGGTAAACAATCGCCCCCGTCCCGCCGCTGCGAATCGGAGATGAAACGCGGCCCACTACGCCTACAACATCCGTCTCATCCGCGGTCAGTTCCCGATCGTGCGGCATCAGCACCCTGGTCAGAAATATGAAGATGATCGCGCCTCCCGCAATGCCGCAAATCGCCGCAAGCACCACCACTACGCCCGCCACAAAACTTCCATACTTTGTCAGCAGAAAACCCGCCGCGCCAAACCAGCACAGAAAAATCATGATCGAGAACGCGTTCCACCACGGAACCTCGGGCCCAACCCCGCTAGCCGCTGATCCTCCGCTTCCCGACGCGTGGGAAGCGCCCACTGCGCCATGCGGCACGTGTCCCACATGCCCCGCGTGCGGAAGATGCAGATGCGGCGCGTGCACGTGCCCGCCAAAATGTCCCATCCCTCCCAGCAGCGAGACAAAACTCAACATCAGCCCCGCCAGAAAACAGACCAGATAAAATGTCTCCCAGTTCATTTCCATGCCCCCAAATTACTTGCGGTCTTACGTCCCAAGTCCCTAGTTTCCTGTCTTCTTCTTCCTCAGCACTTCCATCAGCCTCGGCATCAACCCCGGCGTCTCCAGAATTGCCTCGAGGAGCAACAAACATTCCCGCGACTTCTCATGCTGCGCCACCGTCAGCAGCGCGCTCTTCAACTCGGGATCGCGCCGGAACCGCTCCGCACCTGAAACAAGCCACAGATCCAACTTGTCCTCGAGACCCCGCACTTCACTCAACAGCTCCGGGTGGTAGCCCTCTGGGTCATCCACCAGGTATCCCGGATGCACCTTGAAAAACTGCGCCAGGATCTGCCGTGTCGTGTTCGTCAGGTGCGGCCGAGCCCCGCTCTCGATCTGCGATAGATAACTCTGGCTCAGCTTCGAGCCCGTCTCCGCCGCGATCGCCCGCGTCAGTTCCTGCTGGCTCATCGCGCGGCTCATACCCCTGAGGCTGCCCTCCACCTCGCGCAAATACCTGATTTTCTCGCCGAGTTTCATCGATCCGTCCGCGATCAGCACTCAAAACATCCCAACAGCCAATCGCAAATTGCAATAACAATATCGCAATCCGTAATATGTGTCAACAGAAATTGTTGACCCTTCGCTTCCTGTCAAGTCCTCGGCTCCGCCGTTGCGGGTTAAGCTGCTCATTTCATTCAGGAAAAAACCCTCGGCTACTTTGCAGGTTATTGATTCAAATTCCCTATACTCGTAGCAAAGACCAAAACTGTTGAAACTGCATCCCGAGCTGCCCGGGTGTGAGCCGGCACCTCCGGCTGACCTATCACTGGGCGTACTACCTCGATTTATCAGGTAAGTCTATATTTTTGAATATTTTAGGTAGTATGTTGTTTGTTTTCAAAGAGATACGAGACTCCCATCCGCAGCTAACCCGAACAGAATCAATATTTTGAGTCTAAAAGGCCATTTTCGCCAGGAGGCATGCCGTGTTTATGAAGTGTCGCCACATCAAAACCAATGGGCTCCGATGCGCGTCGCCCGCTCTCAAGGGTGGCCAGTTCTGTTACTTCCACTCCAAGCTTCGCACCATATCCGACGATGTACGGTTCGGAAGGTTGCAATTGCCGGTTCCCGAAGACGCTCGAAGTGTTCAGCTCTCCGTCGCCCGCATCAACGAGGCTGTCATCACTGGCCGACTCGACTTAAGAAAAGCGTCCACCCTGCTCGCCGCGATCAAACTCGCCACTCAATTCATTGATCGCAAGCTCTTTTTCCACGAGCGGGGAACTGTTCACTCCTTGGAACAAAACGTGATCGGCGATGAAATCGCTCCTCACGATTTCGACTGCGATGGTGAAGATGATTGCAATCGCTGCGAATTCTCCAGCCTCTGCCCTCACTGCCTTCATCCGGGCGACGATGGATACGATGAAGAACTGAAGACGAAGCCGGAGGATGATGACGAGTAGGTGCAAAGCAGAGAATCTGCCGCACCGTCCCGGCCCAATCTCAACGCTTGACTGAGTGAATTCGAAGAGTCTTGTCGGAGAGACCGCTGTGGTCAACGCTCTTACACATGCGAAGGCCCTCCGGGCAACCGGAGGGCCTTCAGGGTTACTGCCCCAACCCGCCTACGCTGTCACTGTCCGCGTAGGCTTGGATCCCCACAGCCCGTAGTAGGCAATGAAGAGATAACAAATCATCGGAATCACAAACGCATGCTGGATGCCGAACCTGTCGGCTGCCGCGCCCAGGGCAAGCGGCACAATCGCGCCGCCCACCACCGCGGTCATAATCAGACCCGATCCCTTGCTCGTCATCGGTCCCAGGCCCTTGATGCCCAGGGCGAAGATGTTCGGGAACATAATGGAGTTGAAGAATCCGCAGATCACAATCGTCCAGATTGCCACCTGGCCGGTGGTCACCATGGAGATAAGCACGAAGAGTGCCGCGGCGAATCCGAAACCACCCAGCAGTCTTCCCGACTTGATCTTGGTAAGAACCCACGATCCGAGCAAGCGGCCAACGAGTGCGCCGCCCCAGTAAAGCGAAACCAGGAACGATGCCGTCTTCGCGCTATCTACTCCCTGCGTCTTGAAGTAGTTCACCGCGATCGAAGCCAGTCCCACCTCAACGCCCACATACAGGAAGATCCCCACTGCGCCCAGCACCGTGTGACGGTATCCCCAGATGCTCCGCCCCAGAATCGGATCGCCTTCCTTCGCCGGCCGGAACTCCTGCGTCTGCGAGATATGGGGGAGCCGCATGAATGCAACGGCCACGCCCAGAATCAGCAACCCGGCCGCGATCAGGATGTACGGCACGCGCACCGTATTGGCTACAGCAGCCTTCGTCGCCGTGCTGGCCGGATCTGTCAGGATGTACGCTCCAGCAACCAGCGGCGCAATCGTGCCGCCGACAGAATTCAATGCCTGTGCCAGGGTCAGTCGCACCGGCGCGCTGTGCTCCGGTCCCAGAATGGCTACGTAAGGATTGGCAGCAGTCTGCAGCGCAGTCACTCCCGCGCCCACGATGAATACGGCTGTCAAAAATAGTGGAAAACTGACCATCCGGGCGGCTGGAATAAACAGCAGACATCCCACCACCTGGATGAACAGCGAAACCACCATCGTTCGCTTGTATCCGATCGTCTCAATCAGCTTCGAAGTCGGCGACGAAAAAACGAAGTAGGCGAGGAAGAAGGCCGACTCCGCCAGCATGGCCCACGCATAGGGCAAGTCGAAAATCGACTTCAGATGCGGTACCAGAGCCATGTTCAGGTTAGTGATGAATCCGAAAATGAAGAACAGAACAGCGACTGTAATAAACGGTCCGGTGTAGTTCGGCGTTGTTGCAGCCGACGCCGGCGTGGATCGAGTTGCCATAGGTTGTTTGCTCCCCCTGCTTCCTCAAAAATTCCGCCCGGTTAGGGCACTTTCGAGCGCTCTTGCGTTCCTCGCGCTCATCATTTAGACCAGCTTGTTTGCGCTGGGGTCTCAACTCGCAGCCGGATTTACGGGCAAATTGCTGCACACAACACTATACGTAAAACCCCAAATTGGGGAAGTGACGCGTTCAACTGCCCGGGAATCTTTCTCGCCCGTCCTCGTTCCACCAAGCACTACTGCAGAACCTTCTGTTTTCCGAGCGCCAGTCACTGCGCTTTCTCCTGAAAATGCCTTATCCTCAAGAGAACTCAAGGAGACGCACCCGTGGCTACCACCACCCTCAGCAGCGCCAAGTTGAAAAAAGTTCTGGCAGCTCTCGAAGCCAACTGGCACGCGGAGATGGAGGGCTACTACACCTACAAGACCCTCGCCGATCGCGACAACGACCCCGTCCGCGCCCAGGTCCTGCGTCACCTTGCCGGCGCCGAGTGGGAACACGCCGCGCTCTGGCATGGCCGCATCGTCGAACTCGGCGGCCCCGAGCCCGTCTACACCGGCAATCTCGGCGGAGAAGCTAACTCCCTCGCCAACCGCGCCGGCGGAGTTCGCATGGCCCTCCGCCGTCTCGAAATCGAAGAAAGCCGGCACATCGCCAACTACGGCAAGCAGCTTAAAGACCTGGGCGACGAAGGCTCCATCGCCATCCTCGACCACGTCATCGAAGACGAAAAGGATCACCACCGCGAACTGGGCTCGCTCCTGCGCGGCCATTATCAACCGCCCGCAGGCGCGCCCAGGGTCGACCCCAAGGCGGTCCTCGAAGAACTTCTCGCCAAGCGTGCCGAGGGCCGCAAGCAGCCGGGCGCCTGGATCGGCGACGCCATCTACGGCGTCAACGACGGCCTCGGCGCCATCTTCGGCATCGTCTCAGGTGTCTCCGGCGCAACCGCCGGAGACAGTAAATACGTCCTGCTCGCCGGCCTCTCCGGCATGATCGCTTCCGCGCTCTCCATGGGATCCGGAGCTTATCTCGCCGCCAAAAGCGAACGTGAAATCTACCACGCAGAAATAGCTCGCGAGCGCGAAGCCATCCAGATGAACGCCCCTGAAGCGCGCGAACTCCTCTCGCTCTACTACCAGGTCAAAGGACTGCCCGAGGCCGATGCCGACCACATGGTCAACCACATCGCCAGCGACCCTGAGCAGATGCTTCGAGCCCTGGCAAGCGAACGTCTCGGCACCTCAGAAGAAGCATTGTCCAACCCCATGGTCTCCGCCACCTCCGGCGCGCTCTCCACCGCCGTCGGCGCCATGATCCCCATCATTCCGTTCTTCTTCCTCAGTGGAGTTCCTGCCGTCATCGCTGCCGCCATTGTCTCGCTCGCCGCGCATTTCGCCGTGGGAGCAGCCAAGAGCCTCATCACGATCCGGTCCTGGTGGTCTTCCGGCCTCGAGATGACCGTAGTCGGCGCGGTCGAAGGCGCCGTCACCTACGGCATCGGCATTCTTCTCGGCAAGGGCGGAATGTAGTGGGAGGCCTGATCCCTCTCGGCGATGCGTCGCGTCCGTTGAGCCGATTCGCCGTCGTCACCACTCTCATCATCGTTCTCAACGCCTGGGTGTTTTTTCAGGAACTAACCTATGGCGATCCATTCGTCTGGACGTGGTCTGCCGTCCCCATCCGCATCATTCACGGCAGCGCGCTAATCACGATCGTCACCTCAATGTTCATGCACGCCAGCTGGATGCACATCATCGGCAACATGATTTACCTGTGGGCCTTCGGCCGCGAAATTGAAAACGCGATGGGCCCCATCCGCTTCGCCATCTTTTATCTCATCGGCGGCATCGTTGCCATGTCCGCGCAAATCCTGGGCGATCCCTTCTCCCGCGTCCCCTCGCTCGGTGCCAGCGGAGCCATCGCCGCTGTGATGGGCGCATTCATCGTTACCTTTCCCCGCGACCGCATCCGCACACTCGTCTTCTTCTTCATTTTTTTCCGGATCACCCTGATCCCCGCCGCGTTTCTGATCGGGTTCTGGTTCCTCATCCAGGTCCTCAACGTCGGTGTAGTGGCCCAGGCAAAAACCGGCGGAGTCGCCTACCTCGCCCACATCGGCGGCTTCCTCTTCGGCGTCATCACCGCCCGCCTATTCGTCAATCCCCAGCGCATGACCTACCGCCGCTTCAGCTGAAGCCCCTGGCCGACCTGACAAGTTGTCATCCTGAGCGTCGAAAGATCTGCAGTTGTGATTTTGACGCGCAACCAAAAAGCTGCGCATTGCCGAAAATACACGCGAGCAACAGGCTTTTGCTGCGCCGTCAGGTCCTGTATTGATCCTGGCTATCGCGTGACAACCCATGTCCATTCTTCCTGGTTTGCTTCGCGACATACATGGCGGCGTCGGCGCTATTCAGCAAGCTGTCCCGGGTGGCCGCGTGCTCGGGGTAAAGAGCAATGCCCAGGCTCGCCGAGCCTTGTAGAACGTACCCTTCGAAAGTGAACGGGTCATCGAAACTGTGCTCCAGTCGGAGTGCGATTTCCTCTACCTCGGCATGGTTGTGAACCGCCGGAAGCACCACGGCGAACTCGTCGCCTCCGAGCCGCGCCAACATGTCGGCTCCACGCAGCTGATGCTTCATGCGCTTTGCTGCTTCCTGCAAATACAAGTCGCCGACCTGGTGTCCATATACATCGTTTACCTGTTTAAAGTCATTCAGGTCGATGTAAATCAATCCGAAGATGCTCGCATTCTCACGAGCCACTTCAATCTGAAGATCGACATAGCTTTCCAGAGAAAACCGGTTGTGAACATCGGTAAGCAAATCGAACTCGGAGCGATGTCGTAAATCGGAGTAAAGTCGCCGCGTTTCAACGGCCAGGGTGGCCAGCCCTGCCAACCTCGAAAGCGTCTCGGACTCCGCGGCTCGAGGTTTCGTAAGCGGGTCAAATGCGGCGCGTATCATTCCGAGCGGCGGTCCAGAGCGAGCCGGAATCGTTTCGCTCACAACTCGGAAGGGGGAAAGGTCCGCGGGGCGGTTCCCAAGCTGCGCCCCGTCGAAAATCTCACACCAGCTTGGAGCACCATCGAGCTTGAATGAGACCAGTTCGGTGATCTCCTCGATGATCTCAGCAAGTGGACGTGCGCCGTTGATCTCCTCGAGAATACGGCTGCGTTTGCGCTCAATATACGCTGCGGCCGCATTCTGTTGGCGCACCCGCCGTTCCATCACCCAACCCCGGGCTCCAATTGCCAGCAGCAATACAAGAAGGAGTCCAGTTAGAACAATGAGGTTCTGAACGTTCAGCAATGAAGGTCGCGCGACTAACGAAATATCATCGACAGAGCGCAGCAGGATATTGAACGGTACCTCCTGGCCTGGGTTTGCCGCATTCGTATCCAAAACCGTGCAGATACCCGTGATGCGCACTCTTGAACCGACAGGCATCTGGCGCATTGGTGGAACAGCGCCGCTTCCACGAGGATGACGATAAATCGCAGTAAAAAGGCGGCCGTCCGAGACCACGACATATACGTCCTGCGTAGCCTCGCGAATGTCCGTTACAACCTCGCCGTCAATCGAAACAAGATCGTTCTGGTGTCCGTCTGGTCGGCTGCTATTCCAGAAAGCCAGTTGCTCCCACGAAGCATGCGTTGGCGTTACTGGTGCATATATTCCTGTGCCCTGAATCTCTCCGTCTGCCAGATTCAGGATTCGATCGTGAGCATCTGGAAAACCGATTGCGTCTGCAACTTCACCGATCCGAAGTGCCTCGCGAGTATGAGTCGTGATCCACAAACTTCTCAACCCGTCCTGAAGTACAACTGCCGAGCCGGGTTGATAGTACGTGATCGTTCCGCGAATCCTCACTCTCTGCGTGAGATCCTGCACGTTGTAGCTGGCAAGAACCTGATCCATCGGAGTGATCGGAAGAGACCACGGGTGCGAGTCGACGTGCTTGAGCGTCTTTACATTTGCAATGGACGAGACGTAAACGATAACGCCGGTCTGCTGCATCTTGTTGTCGAACTTGCCGGCAGCCACGCCAGTGATTTCCACATCGTCGTCAAGCAGATCGATGAGCTCCCATTCGTCTTCGCTGTCCAGGTTTGCTTCGATGTGACCGCCCTCCATCAGCAACTGCAGCCGGGAACTGCGTTTACTGGAATTGGCACTCATCACGAGGTCAGCGGCGCGAACTTTGGCGTGAATGGTAACCAGGCGGCAATCGTACTGCGCGCGAATTAACTCGGCGAAAGTGGCGGGCGCGGGCTTGGGCAAGTCACCGTGGCGAAGTACGGTCACGTCGCGTCGCAACCACCAGAGGACGAAAGCTCGGTTGCGTGTCTCCCTTGATAAGGACGCGGTCACCGGGGAGAAAATCTGCAGCCGTTGGAGGGGCGACAAAAAATGCCTCGTTTTCGTCCTGCACGTAGAGCAATCGTTCATAGCCCTCGCGAATAGACCACCGTAGCTTCGAAGATCGCGTGGATTCGATGCGCGGCTTGTGCATTGTCGAGCGCGTGAACGGCATGCAGTGACGTAAGCGTCACAGGTTCCGAAGACCAGGCCGGGCACAAGAGGGCGAACACCATCGCCCGACGATGGGCGTTAGCGGTCTGAGGGGCATCCTCACATCCCCTGCCCGACGAGAATGGCCTTCCAGGCATCACTGAAGTCCCAGTCGGAACCCACCGTCCGCGGAGCCGTCATCTCAATACCTTCTGAACCCCTCGACATCGCAATACGATTTGATACCCGTCTATCCCCGATGCATTACCTCTGCAAGGCATAGCGCACAACCAGTCAAGCTTCGCTCGGCAAACCCCTTCGTACAGTGTTTCTCGTCACACCAAAACTGCAACTTAGGTGGCATCCGATCGTGCAGATGTTTGCCCTGCAGGAAATGGAGCTCTCAGTGCTGTTGTCGGTCTATTGATTTCGGGATTTTGAGGGGAAAGCCCGGCCCCCGGTCGCGACGCCTTCACGCGGGAACGGAACATTGGTACTTCAGCCTCGCGTTGGGACGTACATGACAGCAAAGAGGTGCGGTTCCAGAGGAGATCTGGCTAGCGGTTTGAAACCGGCGCCAGCTCTGTCATCAATTCCTTCGCCGCCTGCCGTCCCGTCCGAATGCAATCCGGAATTCCGATTCCGTCATACGCATTCCCGGCCAGCCGCAGACCCGGCAGCGAGGCCACCAGTTCCTTCACGCGCTTCATCCGCTCCTGGTGGCCAACCGAGTACTGCGCCATCGCCCGCCGCCAACGCGAAACCTGCGTCGCTTCCGCCGGAATATGCGGCCCTACCACGCGCAGTCCGAGAATCTCGCTCAACTCGCGACGAACAGTGGCCACCAGCACTTCATCGCTCTGGTCCAGCAGCGCTTCGTTCTTTTGGCCGCCGAGGAACGCCCGCAGCACTGCTTTGCCGGTGGGCGTCCGCCCGATAAACTTACGATGCACAAACGTGCACGCCAGCATCGCGCGCCCCTCCACGGCCGGCACCAGGAATCCGAAACCGTCCGGCAACCGTCCCAGCTGCGCCTCGTCAAAAACCAGATTTACGGTGATCGAAGACGAGTAGGGAATTGCGCTCAATTCATCCCCCAGCGCAGCATCGGTGGCCGCAAGCAGCCCACCCGCTGCCCATGCCGGCGACGCCATGATTACCGCATCGTAGATTGTTTCTTCACCGGCCAGCCGAACTCGCCAGCCGTTCCCAACGCGCTCCACCGCGGTCACCGCGGTCGACTTCCGCACCCACTTCGGATTGAGCGTTGCTTCCAGCGCATCCACCAGTTGCTGCAAGCCGCCCTTCAACGTCGTAAAAATCGATCGCGGCACTGCACGCTTTTCACCGCCCTGCCCCGGCGTGGCGCCATTTGCACTCGCATTCCGTGCCGCCATCCTGGCCCGCATCTGCTTGTGTGCCGCCAGCATTCCTCGCGTCAGCGATCCGTACTCCGTTTCCATCTCCACCAGCTTCGGCAGCACCGTGCGCGCACTCAGCTTGGTCGCGTCGCCGCCGTAAATCCCCGACAACAGCGGATCTGCCAGCCTGTCCACTGCCTCCTGGCCAAAGTGCCTCTTCACGAGCGCTGCCACTGACTCGTCCTGTCCGCTCGGCCGCGGCGGATGCAGGAGCTCAAGCGCCATCCGGATCTTCGTGGCCGGGCTGAACAATCCCGACAGAGCTGTCGGCACGAGCTTCGTCGGAATCAGAAACATCAGCCCGTCCGGTAACGAAACCAGCCGGTTTTTCACCACGATGTATGTCTTGCGATTTGCGTCGTTCGAAGGCGTCAGTTGATCGGCCAGCCCCAGCTCACGGCAAAGCTCAGCCCCCGCCAGCTTTTCGCTCAGGAACGAATCAGGTCCCCGCTCCAGCACCACACCATTCACGGTCTCCGATGCGAGCGCCCCACCCAGCCTGTCCCGCGTCTCAAAAAGCGTGTACTCAACCTCCGCACCCGCCGCGCGAGCCTTCTCGAGCTCATACGCGGCCGCCAACCCCGCGATTCCGCCTCCGATGATTGCTACCCGCATCCGTGTCCTCAGTCTCTTGATACCACACCGGGCATAGGGCCGACTCATCCAGCGAACCTTCGGGTCAGAGACATGCGCCTGACTCCAGATTCAACCCCCAGGCACGATCCGAATGTGATTTAAATCACTTCTTCACCTTAGCTGCCCGCCGATAATTGAGGCTGGTCAGAAGTCATCCTACGACGGCGGCGATCAAGCTGCCGCTTTGATTCCCCTTTTTGCCTTTAGCCCAGGAGTCGTGCATGACTGCCGAGTTGATCCACAGGCTGCATTTTGCCTTTACCATCACATTCCATTACCTTTTTCCCCAACTCACCATGGGCCTTGCATTGCTGATCGTCGTTCTCAAGACGATCGCACTGCGCACCGGCAGCGAAGAGTGGGACAAAGCCTCCCGCTTCTGGGCGCGCATCTTCGCCATCAACTTTGTCTTTGGCGTGGTCACCGGTATTCCCATGGAGTTCGAATTTGGCACCAACTGGGCTCGTTTTTCGCGCCTCTCCGGCGGAGTCATCGGCCAGCCGCTCGCGATGGAAGGCGTCTTCAGCTTTTTCCTCGAGTCTGCCTTCCTCGGCCTCTTTCTGTATGGCGAGAAACGCATATCCAAGACGATGCACTGGTTTTCAGCCGTGATGGTTTTCTGCGGCTCCTGGATCTCGGGCTTCTTCATCATCGTTACGGATGCGTGGATGCAGCATCCAGTGGCCTATAACCAACTGCCCAACGGCCAGTTCGAAGTCGTCAGCTTCTGGCAGTTGCTTCTCAATCCGTGGGGCCTGCTTCAGTACATGCACAACATGACCGGTGCAGTGGTCACGGCATCGTTTGTGATGGCGGCCGTAGGAGCGTTCTATCTGCTCGACGGAAAGAATGCAAACTACGGCCGCATCTTCACCCGCGTCGGCGTCATCTCCGGCGTGATCTCGACCATCCTCATCATCTTTCCCACCGGCGACCTGCACGGCAAGTACGTGGCGCGCCATCAACCCGCCGCCATCGCCGCCATGGAAGGACTTTTCCATACAGAAACCGGCGCTGGCATTGTCCTCATGGGGCAGCCTAACGAGGAAACGGGCCTGATCGATAATCCCCTCGTCGTCAACAACGTGCTCAGCTTTCTGATCTACGGCACCACCAAGGCCGAAGTTACCGGCCTTGACCGCATCCCGCACGACCAGTGGCCATCCGCTCTCCCGCTGCTGTTCTACGCCTACCACATCATGGCCGGCCTCGGAACCTACTTTGTCGCGCTCATGATCGCGGCCGCGTTTCTGCTCTGGCGAAAAAAACTCTACACCGCGCGCTGGATCCTTTGGCTCCTGCTCATCAGTTTTCCGTTGCCCTACATCGCGAACACCGCCGGATGGATGACCGCCGAGATCGGCCGCCAACCCTGGCTCATCTACGGACTGATGCGTACCAGCGAGGGCTACTCCAACACCGTGTCCGCTGGCAACGGCCTGTTTACACTCATCGGATTTATGGGGCTCTACGCCTTGCTCGGCCTGCTTTTCACCGTACTCGTCTACCGCGAAATCAGCCTCGGCCCAACTCCCAAAGCAAAGGTCGTTGAAACCACGACTGCCAATTGAGCCTATTGCAGCATGGACTTGGCAACTCTGAACTGCGAACTAAGAACTATGAACTGAGGTTTTCACATGATGGGTTTCATCTGGTTCTGGCTGGTTGCCGTAATGATCGTTGGCTACGTCGTCCTCGACGGATTCGACCTCGGCGTCGGTGTGCTTCACCTTTTCCTGCCCCGCGATGAAGCACAACGCGAAACCGCGCTTCACTCGATCGGTCCTGTATGGGATGGCAACGAGGTCTGGCTCCTCGCCGGCGGCGGAACACTTTACTTCGCTTTCCCGCTTCTCTATGCCTCGGCCTTCTCAGGCTTCTACCTGCCGCTCATGATCGTGCTCTGGCTTCTCGTCCTGCGCGGCATCAGCATCGAGCTTCGCAACCACGTCGACATGGGCGTATGGACGGCCCTCCTCGACGGCGTCTTCGGCATCTCCAGCGCCTTGCTCGCCATCTTCTACGGGGCCGCTCTGGCCAACGTCCTGCGTGGTGTCCCGCTTCAGGCCGATGGCTACTTCTTCTTGCCCCTCTGGACCAATTTCCGGCCCGGTCCGAGCCCCGGCATTCTCGACTGGTATACAGTCATCGGCGGCCTTGTCGCCCTTGGCGCGCTCACGCTTCATGGAGCTCTCTGGATCACCATCAAGGTCTCCGGCGACCTTGCGCAGCGCGCCTGCCGCCTCATCAACCCGCTCCTGCTGGTTGTCATCCTGCTCACCATCGTCAGCCTCATCGCAACCATCGCCGTTCGCCCAGCCAGCCTCGACAACTACTTCCACTATCCGGTCACCTTCATCGTTCCGGTCGGAGTGCTGGCATCGCTGGCCGGCGTCTGGTACTTCAATCGCAACCAGCATCCTGTGAAGGCGTTCCTCTCTTCGGCTTTCTACCTGTTCTTTATGCTGGCCGGCGCATGCTGGGGCGTTTATCCCACGCTGCTGCCCGCGACCACCGGAGCCGATCGCGACATCACGCTTGCCCGCGCCATTTCCGGCCCCCACACGCTCGCGGTGGGCCTCGTCTGGTGGTCCTTCGGCATGACGCTTGCCGTAGCCTACGTCGCCTTCGTCTACAGCCGCTTCAAAGGCAAGATCGACACCACCGCTGCGCATTAAAATCTGCTCCTGTCGAAGCTGAGTTTTTGAACAGCTACAAGCAATTATTTGACGGGCCACGCCTGCTGCAAACCGCGCATCTAAACGGCTGAGTCTTCACGCGGACAATTCCCCGGGCACCACTCCCATTGTCGTGGTTTTGCAATTTGCTGCTAAGCCTTTGAAGAAGGTCGGGGCCTGCGTGCAAGCCTTACAGAGCCAGAACGAGGGTTCCGCAGGGCACTTAATCTAAGGGAATGAATATCGCGCTTAGTCCTTTTTCAGTCGGCCTGGTTGTTGTCTAGCGATCTTGAATTCGTTTGCAGGTTTAAGCTCAATTAACCCAGGTGGTCCCGGTCGGGGTGACCTCAAATCAGGAGATGAAAACATGAGTGCAAAGCTGGCGGTGGCCGTGGCTTTCCTTCTCGCTTCGATTACCGGCGTTGCCCAGGTGCAGCCTGCGGGCACTAAGGGCAGGGTGATCCCTGTGAAGTGGAGCGCCGGCGCGGGAATGGACTATTGGTCGGGTGATTGGCAAAAAGGGGACATCAACAGGTGGGGGCCCAGCGTCTGGGGTACCGCAACGATTGGGCATTGCCTCGGAATCACCGCCGAGGGACATTCCATGATCGTAGGCGGAAACCAGGATGCTTCCAGTTACAAGCTCTTCATCGGTGAGGGCGGTCTGATGTGTACGATGGGTTACTGGGGCAGGGTTCAGCCTATTTACAAGGGCGAACTCGGTTTTGCCAGCCTGTCGCAGCCCGGAAACGGTACAGGCCACCTTCATTCCACGTATGCCACCTGGGCTGTGGGAGGCGGCCTGGAATACCACACGTGGGGACACTGGTGGACGCGAGTGGATTATACCTACGACGCACTGATGAACTTTCACAGTAGCGTCACCAACCAGAATCACACCCTGAATCCGCGTGGCATAACCTTCGGGTTGACGTACCGATTTGGCCCGTCGGGAACTCGTTTCTGACCAGGTTGAGTCCGCAGGGGGAGCTGAGAGCTAGAAATGCGCAGCTCGCTGCTTCGAACTCCTATAACGAAACCAGCGGACCTGTGAACTCCGGCTGGCACCTCGCCGGCGTATCGGTTGGAACCCAATTCTTAGGTTGATAAATGCAGCAGGGTTCCTGCGCCAGAGGATCGCCCGTTACCGCGTATGCTCTCGCTCGCGACCCGCCGCAAATCTCCTTGTACTCGCATGCTCCGCACTTGCCCTCAAGCTGCTTCGTGTCGCGCAACGCCTTGAAGATCGGAGCGTTCTGGTAGATATCAGCCAGTGATCTCTCGCGAATATTGCCCGCATGAATGGGCAGAAATCCGCTCGGATACACATTCCCCACGTGCGAGACGAACAGGAAGCCCTTGCCGTCGTTCACGCGCCGTGTCATCCAGTTCGAAGTCCGCGTCTTCGCATCCGCCTCCGGTGCGCCAGGTTCATATTCGCGGGCGACCCCTTGCGGATGGCCGGCTCCATGCCCCATCTTCCGCTCCTGCAGGTTGTGCTGCAGCAGGTAGCGGCGGTAGTGCATCGCCTCTGTCGTCTTGATCTGGAAGCTCACCCGATTCGACAGCTCGTAAATCTTTCCAAACACCTGTTCGAACTCTTCACCGCTCAGCAGATCGCCCAGCTGCCCGCGTCCCACCGGAACGAGGAAGAACACGTTCCACATCACGATGTTGAGCTTCTCGAACAGCGCGCACAGATTGTCCAAATCGTGCGCATTATGCCGGCTGATCGTGGTGTGCACCTGGATTGGCAGACCGGCTTCCCCTGCCCACTCTACCGCCTGGATCGTCCGTGCGAACGCGCCCGGCAATCCGCGGAATTTGTCGTGAATCTCCGGCGAGGAGCCATCCAGGGAAATTCCGAGCCGGACCACTCCTGCTTCCTTCATCTTGAAGATCGCATCCCGCGTCAGCAGCGGAGTGGCGCTCGGCGTTACCGCTACCTTCACGCCTTTCTCCGCCGAATATCGGATCAGTTCAAAAACGTCGGGCCTTTTCAACGGATCGCCGCCCGTAAACACAAAAATCGGAATGTGCATCTCCGCAATCTGATCGATCAGCGCCTTGCCCTCGGCTGTGCTCAATTGATCGGGATGCGCAATCGGTTGTGCTGCCGCTCGGCAATGTTTGCACGCCAAATCACAGGACTGCGTGACCTCCCAGATCGCCAGGAAGGGCGCTTCGTCGTAATTCAGACCGCCGCGCGCCGGTATGTGATGCATTGGCTGTTGTTGCATAGGGCTTCCGACCTCCTCGGTGCAGCAAACACTGCGTTGCCCATACAGAAGAGCACCGCCGACATACGGCGTTCAGTGATTCAGATCACCAAATAATCAACAATTTCATCCGATGGAGCCCTTTCGTATCTGGACAAATTTCCGGGATGGGTACAGAATCCAATGCAACGGTGGTCCTCCCGCGCCTTTTCGCTCGTCTTGCTGGGTTGAGGATCAGGAAACGCAACCGATGCAGCTTACCGACGTAGCAAGTGAGTTAAATCACTGATTCGTGTGGCCCATAGCACTGATCGCACTCTGGAAGCAGCCTAATATCTTTAAGCACTCGAAGGAGGTTCCCCATGGCCAACAAGCCGAGTTGGAGCAGACCCTCTACCATTCTTTTTGCTTCTGAAACTCCTGCCAACGAGCGCGCCTTCAACTTCGCCCTCGCACAAGCCAGGGAATTTGCCGCCGATCTCGTGGTGTTTCACGCCTACGACACCCTGGTTGTGGCTGCGTCCGAGACCTCGGGTATCCGCTACTACGACTACGCCGCGGCGGCCCGCTCTGAAGTCCAGCATCTTGAGCCCCTTGTCGTGCGTGCGCGCCAGTCCGGTGTCAACTGCGAAGTGGTGGTGCGCCCCGGCCTTGCGGCCGAACAGATCCTCAGCTATCTCCGCGAGCACCCTATCGACCGTGTCGTCATGGGCACACACTCTCCCGGCCCCATCGGCAAGATGCTTGTGGGCTCCGTCGCCGAGGCCGTACTCCGCTCTGCGAACGTCCCGGTCTTGATCATCGGCCCCGAAGTCGTCGACGGCGCCTATCGCAACTTCGCCACCAAAACCATTCTCTGCGCCGTCAGCCTCATCGAAAGCAGCTTCGTGGTCGCAACCTTTGCCGCCGAACTTGCCCTTGAACACAACGCGCGCCTGGTCCTGCAGCACGTCATCCGCCCCCAGGATCGCGCCGAAATCCTTGCCCGTCGCACCATGGAAGAGATCGAAACCGAACTTCTCAGCCTCATTCCCCGCGCACTGCGCGAGCAGATCTCCGTCCAGACCATCGTCGTTCCCGGCGACCCGACCGAGGAACTGCTCTATCAGAGCCGTGCCCAGCAGGCCGACCTCGTCGTCCTCGGCGCACACGGTGCCTCCGCCTTCGCTGCGATTACCCGTCATGGCGTCGTCTATAAAGTTCTGGCCCACTCGCATTGCCCGGTCTTCACGTTATCGCCGGCGGTGCTTGCCCAGAGCGGCGTCAAGCACATCTCCGCGCACCGCTCCGAAAGCATTCTGGCAGGTGTGTTTTAGCCCGGAATCTCCGGCGACAGCAACCGGACGCGCATGCCGGGTGGATTCATTCCAGGCGCAGCAGAATCCACCCGGCGATGCCGGCCAATTCCTGCTATGGATTGCTTACGGCTTGTGAGCTTTCACGGTGTGCGTCTTCGTCAAGCACGGCTGCTTCTCGCACAGCACACCCGTAATTCCTTTTCCCTCGGTGATCGTGAAAATCCGATCCACTCCCGGCAGCTTCACCTTTTCCAACGCACCCGAAGGCCAATGAATCTCCGCCGTACCCGCATCGGTTGCATCGTCCAGCCCGAAGTGCGGACGCTGGTCGTTCGAGGAGATGTAGCTTCCCCCGCTCATTACATCCTCTCGCAGGCGGATACCATTCGCATTCAGATACACCGTCGCTCCCACGGCATCGCGCGGACTCTTTTCGCCCCCAACCAGCTTCAGTTCCACCCAGTGATGATGATCCGGATTCACGTTCTTCAGCAGCACCGGCGGCCCGTCGATGGGATTGATTACCACATCGATCTTTCCGTCGTTGAACAGGTCGCCGAACGCTGCGCCGCGTCCTGAAGTCAGCGTGGCCAGCCCCGACCCCTTTACCGCCGGCACGTATTCAAATTTCCCGTTGTGCAGATTACGAAACAGCAGCGTCCGTTCGGCAAACGTGCTTCCCCAGTCGTGCTCATCCACCTGCGGATACACATGGCCGTTGATCATCATGATGTCTTTCCAGCCATCGTTGTCGAAATCGATGAATCCATCGCCCCATCCCACAAACGGCACCGGAATCTGCGCGATTCCTGCCTCGCTGCCTACCTCGGTAAAGCTCGCATCGCCATCGTTGCGGTAGAGCGTCTTGTAATCGTCAGAAAAATCCGTGACCAGCAAATCGACAAGCCCGTTGTTCATGTAGTCGCCAACTGCCAGCCCCATCGATGCAATCTCGCGCCCATCGTTGTTCAGCGCGAATCCCGAAACATAGCTGCGATCCGCGAACGTCCCGTCGCCGTTGTTCAAGTAGAGATAATTCGGATTCGAATCGTTGGCCACCAGCAGGTCCGGCTTGCCATCATTGTTTACATCTACAAAGATCGCCGTGAAACCGTAGTAGTGCGCCGGGTCCGATACGCCCGCCTTCACACTCACATCTGTAAATGTGCCATCGCCGTTGTTTTGAAACAGGTGGTCCGCCTCGCCCGGCAATCCGCGCGGCCCGCACATCACCGGAAACCCATGAAGCTGGCAGTCGCCGAAAGGGATATCCCCGTTGGCCGGATCGGGCTGATGATTCAGGTCGTAGTGCACGTATCCCGACACAAACAGGTCCAGCCGCCCGTCGCCATCGTAGTCGCCCCACGTCGCGCCGTCTGACCAGTTGTCCAGCGTCACGCCCGCCTTCTCTGCCACATCGGTGAACGTGCCATCGTGATTATTGCGGTATAGCCGGTTCTTCCCGAAGTTGCAGACAAAAATATCCGGCCAGCCATCGTTGTCATAGTCCGCGATCGCCACGCCGAATCCCCACCGATCGTTCGTCACGCCTGCCTTCGCCGCCACATCGGTAAACGTCCCGTCGTGATTGTTGTGAAACAGTGCGGCATGTGGAGGCGTCTGCTTGCCGGTAAGCGCATCGTAGGTCGATCCGTTCACCAGGTAGATATCGAGCCACCCGTCGTTGTCGTAATCAATCAACCCGACGCCCGAACCGTCTGTCTCCAGGATGTACTTCTTTGTCTTCGTGCCCATCACATGCTGCCAGCCGCTTAGACCCGCCGCCCTGGTCGCATCCTCAAACACGATGGTGCCAGTCGTGACAAACCCACCTGCCGTGATCGGCCGCTTCTCCGCGTCATACACCGGCGCAAAATTGCCCGCCGACGAGATGCCCCCCATCCCGCCCTTCTGGCCGGCCTGCGCCGGCTTCGATTGTTGATCTTGTTTCGCCGCCGATTGCGCGATGCTCGCTGTTTGCGGAAACAGGGCAATCAGCGCGGCAGCAACCAGTATCCTGCCCCCGAAATTCCCGATGAAAGTTGGAAGTGTCACTCTGGTGGGAGGTGTCAATCTCGTTGGAGATGTCATTCTGAACGAACGGGGCCCCAAACGTTTTTCAGTTTGGGGGTGGTGAGTGAAGAATCTGCTTTTTGCCCTTCCAGATTTGGGCCAGGAACGTCTGTGTCCCCAAACTCCCGCAACGACGCCCAGCACTCTTCGCATCGACCTACTTCTTCACGGTATTTGCGACGGCTGCATCCGGTGCCTTCGGATTAGCGCAGGGTTTTCCGCCGCACAGTGCTCCCGTAATCCCCTTGCCCTCTTCGATCGTGTAGATCCGATCCGCCGCCGGAATCTTCACCGTCTCCTTCGCGCCTGAAGGCCAGTGAATCTCTGCCGTGCCCGCGTCCGTCGCATCGCCCAGCCCGAAGTGCAGGCGCCGGTCATTCGCGGAAATATAGCTCCCGCTCGACAGCACATCCTGCCGCTGCCGCATTCCGTTCGCCGTCAGGTATACCGTCGCGCATGTTGCATCGCGCGGGCTCGACTTGCCGTTTGCCGGATTTGTTCCACCCACCAGCCCCATCTCCACCCAATGATGATGATCCGGATTCACATTTTTTAGCAGCACCGGCGGCCCATCCACCGGGTTGATCACCACATCGATCTTTCCGTCGTTGAACAGATCGCCAAACGCCGCGCCACGCCCCGGAACCACGACCGCCAGCCCCGAGCCCTTCACCGCTGGTACATAGTCGAACTTCCGCCCCTTGCCTGTTCCGTCTGGAACGTTGCGAAACAGCAGCGGCCGCTCCGCAAACGTGGTCCCCCAGTCGTGCTGGTCCACCTCCGGGTACACGTGACCATTCACTTCGAATAGATCGAGCCATCCGTCGTTGTCGAAATCGAGGAACCCATCGCCCCAGCCCACAAACGGAATCGTCGTCTGCGCCACACCAGCCTTGTAGCTTACATCCGTAAAGCTGGCATCGCCGTCATTGTGGTACAGCACCTTGTAATCGTCACCGAAATCCGTCACGAAAAAGTCGATTTGCCCGCTGTTCTCGTAGTCGCCCGCGGCAATGCCCATCGACGCGATCTCGCGCCCGTCCTTGTTCAGCGCAAAGCCCGACACATAGCTCTGATCGTCGAACGTTCCATCGCCTTTATTGATGTAGAGGAAGTTCGGCTCCGAGTCATTTCCCACTACCAGGTCCGGCTTGCCGTCATTGTTGATGTCCACAAAGATGGAGGCGAATCCGTAATACTTGTCCTTGTCTTCCACGCCCGCCTTCACGGTCACATCGGTAAACTTCCCGTTTCCGTCGTTGTGGAACAGGTGATCCGGTTCTCCTGGCAACCCCCGCGGACCGCAATTCACGCCTACGCCGCGATACAGGCACGAAGCGAAATTCACTGCCTTGGTTCCGGCGATCGGCAGGTTATTGCGGTCGAAGTGCACATACCCCGTCACGTAGAGATCGAGCTTGCCGTCGCCGTCAAAGTCGCCCCACGTCGATCCCGGTGACCAGTTCCCCAGCGCTACCTTGGCTTCTTCCGCCTTATCGGTAAACGTACCGTCATGATTGTTGTGGTAAAGCCGATTGGGGCCGTAGTTGCCGACATAGAGATCGGGCCAGCCATCATTGTCGTAGTCGGCAACAGAGCAGCCATATCCCCACCGGTCGTTCTGAACTCCGGCTTCTTTCGAAACGTCAGTAAACGTTCCGTCTCGGTTGTTGCGGAACAGGGCGGCGTGCGGCGTCGGCTCTTTCCCGTCCAACGCGTCAAACGTCGAGCCGTTCACCAGGTAGATGTCCAACCATCCATCGTTGTTGTAGTCGATCAGGCAGACGCCCGAACCGTTCGTCTCCACGATGAACTGTTTTTGCATGACGCCCATCTTGTGGATCCAGCCGGACAGGCCCGCGGCCTTGGTGTCATCTTCGAAGACCACAGTACCCTTGTCGACGAATCCTCCCGCCGTGATTGGTCGCTTCTCCGCGTCATACTGCGGCGCAGCCTGCACGCCCGCCGCAATGCCGCTGCTCATGCCCGGTTTCTGTGCCTGTGGGGAAGAACTCTGAGGCGCCTGGGAACTCGTGCTGCCGCTCGCAATCAGGACAACCAACGCGCAACAAACCAGATCGCGAATCCGCAAAAGACACAACCCCCTTGACGGTTGAAGTGTACCGCACCGAGGGTATGCCTATGAATGGGGTTGAAGGGGCGCCGGGGCCCCGCAACCGCGCCCGGCGCCGTCCTCATTCGCGCCAGTTAGATGACGCGCAGCAACAGCAGAATCAGCACGATCGTCAAAATGAGACTCAGTCCGCCTCCGCCGTAATATCCCAAGCCGGGACCCGCGCGGTAACCACCATAGCCAAATCCAAATATCAGGACGATCAGAATAATGATCAGCAACATAGTCTCTCTCCTTCTTTCTTTAAGTCGTTCCGCGCATCAGCTCCGCCGGGTTTTCTGCGATCGGGGAGCCACGCAATTCTTGATACTCGGTTCGCGCCCACGCCTTTGCATTTTGGCTTCACGCGACCTTCTTCTGTGATGCGCCTCTCGCGTGCGGCGCTGTACCGCGCTTGCGCCCATCTGCTGAATCATCAGCTTCAACGTGCCGATGCCAATGGGCTTCGCCCAGTTGCATCGCATCTTTCCTGCGTGAATCTGCACTACGCAAACAACCTGCGCCGTTCAGCACAGCGTCAAAGTTCCTGTTGTAGAGATACGCAGCGTTTCGGGAGGTAAGTATGCTCTGGACAATTTTCGTGGTCCTCCTTGTTCTGTGGTTGCTGGGCCTTGTCAGCAGCTACACCATGGGCGGATTCATCCATATTCTGCTCGTCCTCGCTCTTGTCGTTCTGGTGATCCAGCTGATATCCGGACGAAGAGCGGCACTTTAGCGCAACCGGCGCTCCACGCCTTTCCAAAAGTCAAAAAGCGCGCACGCATGTGCGCGCTTTTTGCAACCCAAAATACTCGACCCCACGGAGGTGGACACATGAATGACGACAAAATTAAAGGCACGATTGATGACGCAGCAGGCCGCGCCAAGCGCCAAGTAGGCGAATGGACCGGTGACACCAAGACCCAGGTGGACGGCGCAGCCCAGCAGGTGAAGGGCAAGGCCGAGAAGGCTGTTGGCAACGTCCGCGATGCCATCCACGATGCGACCAAGCATGACGCGACCGTCGATCGTGATAGCGACATGGACGACAACCGCGATCGTGAAAGCGTTAAGGAGCGCGAATAGTTGAGGAAGATCTCTCAGCTATCCAGTACGCAGCTCAAAAACCACGAGGCGGCGAGCCCAGAAATCTCGCCGCCCAAACCCAGCGATGTAACCCTCATCTCTTTCTTCGCGTAGCCCTTTCACCAACATCGATCGACAATGAAACGGCGTGAAAAGCGCCAGCTCGAACGGTGTCAAGTCTGGCACCCGGCTTGCTAATCATCCGCACAATCGCTATAGATATAGGTAGTGCCGCTGCGGCGGTTGTTCTAGAGTTACCGCGCCGGCCCCAGTGAGGTGCGTCTTCCGCAGGAACTACGGTTCACTGACGATCGACGGTCCACTTTCGGAGACATCCCGTTGGCGCGCCATCGCGCGCGTGCTTCGAAGTCCTCTGGACGCAGTCGGTTCCACCCTTCTTCCTGCCCCTTGTGCGCTGTGCGGCTCCCCGCTGCCGCAACTCTCTTCCGCTCCAATTTGCGATGCCTGCTGGACTGAAATTCCTGTCCATGGCGGCCCCGAGTGCCATCGATGTGGCGACTCCCTCGATCAGCCGCCTGTCGAAGGCATCACCTCTTCGCAACTCTGCCGCGCCTGCCGGCTCGCGCCGCCCTCGTTTGTGCGTGCAGTTTCATTTGCAACCTACGACGGCCGCATGCGCGATGCCATTCACGCTCTAAAGTACGACCGCATCCATCCCGCTGCCCGCCGCCTCGGGTCCATGCTCGCAGGCGCGATCGCGCAGCTTTCCGTTGATGTGCCCGACGGCCTGCTCGTCGTTCCCGTGCCGCTCCACCGCACGAAGCACAGGGAGCGTGGTTTCAACCAGGCCCGCGTCCTGGCCAAGTGTGCAATCGACGCCCTGCATAAGTCTCATCCCGGCTGGCATCTCACGCTCGCGCCCTGCCACACTCATGCGCCTGCGCTCGACTGAAAGCCAGGCTGGACTTACACCGCGCCAACGCCGCCAGAACGTTCGCGGCGCGTTCAAGGTTTCCGATCCATCTGCAGTGCAGGGCAAAAACATCCTGCTCGTCGACGACATCCTCACCACCGGCGCCACTGCACGCGCAGCCGCGCAGTCTCTCCGCAGGGCAGGGGCAGCCGCTGTCTACGTTGCCACGCTCGCTCGCGCCCGTCGCATCCACAACCAGGGCATTCCATTCGATTTGAGGCGCGCCCAACCCGGCATTCCTACTGTCGGCGACACACAGTACGCAAGCTTGCATTCGTCATCATCATCCACTCATCAACCTTTTTCACAAGGGGAATAGGATGTCGCTGGGAAAAGCCATGATTCATGCACGCAAGCAGAAATCCGCCGCACGCGCCGCCGCTTATGCTGCTGAGTCAGGCACGCACACGGCTGTGCACGCCAACCACATCCTGCAGATGCCGGTGCTCGTACTCAACGCATCCTATGAACCCATCAACATCTGTGGCGCGCGCCGCGCCCTCGTGCTGGTGCTGAAGGGGATCGCGCGCACTGAAGAAGAGCACGGCCTCACGCTTCACGCGCAGCGCAGCCTCATTGCGATGCCCTCGGTGATCCGTCTGCTGGAATATCGCCGCATCCCTCACCAGACACGCGCCCTCTCGCGCAAAAACATCCTGCTTCGCGATCGAAACCAGTGCCAATACTGCGGCGTTGTGCTGCCCTCCGGCGAACTCACCCTCGATCACGTCATTCCGCGTTCGCGCGGCGGCAACTCCACCTGGGAGAATCTCGTCGCCTGCTGCCACGCCTGCAATCGCCGCAAAGGCAATCGCATGCTTGTCGAGATCGACGACATGATCCTGCTCCGCGAGCCGCGCCCCTTCTCGCTCCACACCAGCCGCCAGATCATGCGCATGCTCGGCCGCGGCGACGACCGCTGGCGCAAATATCTGTTCTATTGAGTTCGCTCTACCAGCTGAACTAACCCGGCGCATTACCGCACGGTCGCGACGATATACTGAAACCCCAGCACCCAATTTCCTCCTCCGGAGCCTCGCGCTTGTTTACCCGCGCCATCGTTCGCATCCCCGGCAGCAACTTCGCCGACGGCCTTACTACTGTCGATCTGGGCATTCCTCACTTCGACGAAGTCCTGCACCAGCACGCGCGTTATTGCGATGCCCTGCGCGAGTGCGGCCTTGAACTCACCGTCCTCGATGCCGATCTTCGCCACCCCGACTCCACGTTCGTCGAAGATGCTGCCATCCTCACGCCGAACGCCGCGGTCTTCTGCCGTCCCGGCGCTGCGAGCCGCGCTGGCGAAGTCGCAGCGATCCGTCCCGTCGCCGAGCGCTTCTACTCCCAGACTTTTCCGATTGACTCGCCCGGCACCGTCGATGGCGGCGACATCTGCGAAGCCGAAGACCATTTCTTCATCGGCATTTCGCACCGCACCAATGAGGAAGGCGCTCGCCAGCTTGCCGCACACCTGGCTGCGATCGGCTACACCGCCTCCACCATCGACATCCGCGCGATGACGACTATTCTGCATCTGAAAAGCGGCATTAGCTACATCGGCGACAATACCCTCGTCATCATGGAAGAGATGGCCGACAATCCGCTGTTTAGTTCCGAGTTCGCCCGCTTTAACCTGATTCGCGTCACGCCGGCCGAAAGCTATGCCGCCAACTGCGTGCGCGTAAACCAGCGCGTTCTCGTAGCAGAGGGGTTCCCGCAGCTCCACGCCGAACTGATCGCGCGCGGATTCAGCCCCCTGGTCCTCAACATGTCAGAGTTTCAAAAGATGGACGGCGGCCTGAGCTGCCTCTCCCTGCGCTTTTAACGCGGGCAACTCAGAACTAAGAACTCATAACTCCGAGCTACTTAACTCAGACCTACTTCTGCGGCTTACCCTGCTCCTTCGGCTTTGCCGGCTGGCCCTGCTGCTGTCCGTTCTGCGTAATATCCTGCCCGTCGTAGATCAGCTTGATCGTCGATCCAAACCGCTTGTAGTCGGCGTATTTGATCGTGTCTCGAATGTGCACATCCTGAGACGCCGAGTAGCTTCCACCCTGGAAGTGAAGCACACCTTCGCCCCTGGTATACACCGGAAACCAGTAGTGCCCATCAACCTGCTGTCGCCACGTCATAAACGGCGGATGCAGATCCTCGCTGTTCTTACGGGTGTCGTCCGGAACCATCCGTCCATTCGTCACCACGATCTGCAAGTCGGTCAAGTCTACCCAGATGCGTCCCAGAAAGTAGCGCTTGT
Source organism: uncultured Acidobacteriaceae bacterium (assembly GCA_963770365.1). GTDB lineage: Bacteria > Acidobacteriota > Terriglobia > Terriglobales > Acidobacteriaceae > Telmatobacter. The sequence goes on from CAVYPN010000009.1 coordinate 194,040, forward strand.
TCTTTAAGATCTGCTTCGGCCCCACGTCGAAGACGTAGCAGTCGACGTCATCGACCTTCTGCCGGCCAACGTACTTCGTGTTGTACTGCGCAATCTCCTCCGTCGTCAGCACGAACGGATATCCCTTCTGAATATCCTGCAAGTCCGAAGGTGACATCATCACGCGCTGGAGCGAACTCTCCGGGGCAAACACCGTCTTTTCCATGCGCCGCCCAGTCGGGTCAAAGGTCACGTCATCCACCTGGTACCACTCGCCGTCCACCTTGTTGGTGTCGTCGTCGACGGTCTGCACCCGTGCCTCCCGGCGATAGGTATAGTGATTCAGCGCCTCCTGGAACTCGCTCTCCTTGGCCGCAAATTTCTTGATAATCTCATCGGGTGGCGTCGCCGGATCAGTGAGATCCAGCTTCCCGAATCCCGAGTCCAGCGGCATCGGCGTAAAGGTGTCCTTTGACTGCGCTCCAGCTGTCAGCCCCAACATTGCCAGAGCTGCCAGCGCCCACCACCATCGATTTTTCACCGTTGCACTTCTCCTCGCGTCGCACTGCTTTTGGGGACCAAATCGCTCAGGTTCCGGGCGCCAGCTCCTCGCACCCGCCCCGCTACCACATTAGACGTATATACATCCGGCCGGGAAGGCGGCAAAATCTTCGCTTGGCAAAGCTGTCGGAGCGCAGCGCTGCCTGAGCCGAATTGTTTCGCAGAAGGGTGCTTCACCGCCTACCCTCCTCAACTCGCCATTTACCTCGCGGCATCAATGGTTTAAGCTCACTCATTAACGATAGCGAGCAGCCCCCGCGGGGAATATTTTGATCCTGGCGCAGCGTCCAATGATTGACGCTGCTTTTTCGCTATGCAGTCGTTGATGGAGATACTCGCAAATCCATGCCGGACAGCTATCATCTTCCCGCGCTTATTCTCACGGTACTCCTGCTGCCGGCCTTCCTTCAGCTCTATCTGCGCTTCCGCGACACCCGCACCCTCCTCTGGTTCCTGGGTTTCTTCTTCGCCTGCATCCGCATGTTGCAGTTCTACAACCTCGGCTGGTGGAACTACTACGACAACCTCGCCCATCCGTGGATCGCCTCCATCGGAATGTCGTCGATGCTCGTCAGTTCGGCGTTCTTCCTGGCCTCGATGTCTCCTCTCGGATTTCGCATCGGCCGGGTCCGCATCCTTTATGCCGTTCCCTTCGTCATTCCGCTCATCGCTTTCGCCTTCCTCATCTACGGCGTTTATCACGGCAGGACGCCAAGCGGTTGGCCCTTCCTCATCTTCCCGGCCCTCGGGGGACTGTCTCTCTTCGCCGGATGCGCCTGGGCCATCTCGCACCGCAACATCCCCCGGGCTATCCCCCTCGCGTTGTGTATCATCCTCGGCGCAGCCGGACTCTGGATCTGCGTCCGCGCCGGGGGTGATGCTCCGCTCTTCTTCGTCGAGTGCGCCTTTCATGGCGTCACCGCCCTGCTTGTGTTCTACGTCTTCCGACGTTTCTCGCTGGGAACCATCCTTGCCAGCCTTGGCTTCTTCGCGTGGTCACTGAACATTGAAGAGACGTTTCCGATTCTGCATCATGGCGTGACTGACATCTGGACCATTCGCGCCCTCTCCCTGTCCAAGGTCGTCGCCGCCATCGGCATGATTTTGCTCGCCCTCGAAGACCAGCTTGCCACCAACCAGGCCGCCCACCGGCGCGAACGCCACGCCCGCGAAGAGCTGGAGGCTTACACCCGGCTCAATCTCGCCCGCCGCCGTGTCGATGACTTCGACCGCCAGGCGACGTCAATCTGCCAGGCCATCGTCTCCAATAGCCGATTCAAACAGGCGGCCCTCATCCTGCTGCAGACTTCAGGCCGCTACCGCCTGGCCGGCGCCGACGGATTCGACGATGCCACGGTCAACGGCCTCGAAGCACTCGTCACACGTATCCCCGTCGCTGGATTCCTCGACCCCGGCTCCAGTCCCCCTGCTGTCGAACATAGCGTTGCCTTTACCCTCGATCTCAACCCGTTCCTGGTACCCGGCGACGACCTCAGCCGTCTCAAGCTCACCACTGTCGATGCCATCCCCCTGCGCGGCCGCACGTCCACAGAGGGCGCTCTCTTTCTCGCGGGCCTTGAGAATCCCGCCGTGCCCATGACTGCCGTCGATCTGCTCCCGCTTGAGCTGCTCGCCTCACGGCTCCAGTCGGTCCGCGGCCAGACCATGATGCTGGAGAAACTCGTCGAGGCCGAAAAATTCGTAGGCCTTGGCCAGCTTGCCGGAAACGTAACCCGCCAGCTCAACAACCCGCTCACCGTCATCCTTGGCTACGCCTCGCTGCTCGACGAAACCGAGGAACTCAGCGCTCAGGCGCACAAGGCCATCGAAGCCATCCTCAACGAGGCGCGCCACATGCGCCTCACCCTCGAAAGCCTCGCCCGGGTCTCGCGGCCCCAGGGCGATCAGATTGCCGCCATTTCTGTCACCGAACTCCTTAACGATCTCGAACAGCTCCATCGCTCCGAGTTCGTCCAGCGCTCCATCGACTTCCGCGTCCACATCGCGCCGGCCCTGCCTCGCGTCCTCGGCAACGCGCAACAGGTCCGCCAGGCTGTCCTCTACTGCCTCCAGTTCGCCATGGATGCGGTGGAAAGACTTGACACTTCCAATGAGAAGACCGTTCGCCTCGAAGCCGTCGCCGAGAAGGACCATGTGAATATTCTCGTCGCCCACTCCGGTTCGAGATTCCCCGTGCCCGCCCGCGCCTTCGATCCCTTTATCCCCGAGCCCGCCGGCGACGAATCCACCAGCCTGGGCCTCAGCATGTGCGCCAGCATCCTCCGCGAAAACAACGGCAAAGCCAGCGCCCTCAACTTCGAACCCAGAGGCGCCGGCATCCTCCTCGAACTCCAGGCCGCCTGAAAGGCAGTTGTCGGCGATCAGTTGTCAGTGATCAGAACTGATCACTGAAAGCTGAGGGCTGCCTTCGAGTTGTACACTTCTCCTTCGCGCCGACTACGTTGGGTTCCCGAGGTCTCGATTCTGAGACCTGGGAACGAACGATCGTCGGCCCGGGAAAGCACAATGAAATCCTCCATTCTTCTCGCCCTTCTCTTCGCCGCCACTCTCGCCCCAGCCCAAACCAAACGACCCATGACCTTCGAAGACATGATGCACATGAAGCGTCTAGGCTCAACCGCTGTTTCGCCGGACGGCAAATGGCTCGGCTACTCTGTCATGACCGTCGATCTCGACAAGAACACCAAGACAGCCGAGCTATGGCTGCAGCCCATCGCCCCGTCGTCGGATAAAAGCGGTGACCCCATCAAGCTAGCCGTCGGCCAGCCCGGCGACGACGGCATCCAGTTCTCGCCGGACGGCAAGCGCATTCTCTTCACCAGCAGCCGAGAAAGCGGCCAGCAGGTCTGGCTTGCCGACTTCGACGCAGCAACCGGCGCTACTACCAATCCAAAGAAGCTCACAAACATCGCCACTGAAGCCGACAACGCCAAGTGGTCGCCCGACTCCAAGTCGATCGTCTTCACATCCTCTGTCTATCCCGACTGCCCCGCCATCAGTCCTGCGGACGGCAGCGCTTCGGACAAGTGCAATGCTGATCGCGACAAACAGAAGGCCGACAGCAAAGTCAAGGCGGAGATTTTCACCCATCTCCTTTACCGCCACTGGAACCACTTCACCGGCGACAAGAGATCCCACCTCTTTCTCGCGTCGGTAGACAGCGGCGTAGTCCGCGACCTCACCCCCAACGATCCCCACGACGTCCCGCCCTTCTCGCTCGAAGGCGGCGGCGGCTTCGCCATCTCTCCCGACTCGAAGGAACTGGCCTTCACTGAGAATCTCGACCCCGAGCCCGCCATCAGCACCAACGCCGACATCTTCACCCTCGACCTTACCAACCCGTCAGCCAAGCCGGTAAAGGTCAGCACATCCAAAGGCGGCGACTTCAACCCCGCCTACTCGCCCGATGGAAAATATCTGGCCTGGCGCAGCCAACTCCGCCCCGGCTACGAAAGCGACAAATTCCGCCTGCTCCTCTACGACCGCGCCGCGAAGACGACGAGAGACCTGCTGCCCAATTTCGACAACTGGGTGGATGAATTCATCTGGTCGGATCCGCAAAACGTTCTTTTCACGAGCGGAGATCGCGGGCAGGAAAAGATCTTTCGTGTGGCGCTCACAGGCGAGAATCTCCAGCTGATGGGGCTTGGTGCCGAATTTGGCGATCTCCACGTGGCCCACCTGCACAGCTGGGCGCTTCCGTCGATCATCGCCTCGTCCATGAGGGTTGATGCGCCGTCTGAGATTGTCACCTTGCACATGTCGGATGCCGCAGCTGTGTATCAAGGTGGCGGAACGTCTGACCTCGATCGACTCCCCATCAACAATGGAGCTTCACGCCCAGTTCAGGTCACTCACTTCAACGACGCTCTTCTCGCCCAACTCGACCAAGCCCCGCTCGAATCCTTCTGGTTCCCCGCCGCCGACGGCACCAAGGTCCAGGGCTTCCTCATCAAGCCCCCCGCCTTCGACCCCAACAAGAAATATCCGGTCAAATTCCTGATCCACGGCGGCCCGCAGGGCGCGTGGGGCGACTCCTGGTCCTACCGCTGGAACGCCGAACTCTTCGCCGCCAATGGCTACGTCGTCGTCATGATCAATCCCGGCGGGTCCACCGGCTATGGGCAGGCCTTCGTCGATCGCGTCAACGGCGACTGGGGCGGCAAGCCCTTCACCGATCTGATGACCGGCCTCGACTACGCCGAGCAGCACTATTCGTTCATCGACAAAACCCGCGAGTGCGCCCTCGGCGCCAGCTACGGCGGCTATATGGCCAACTGGGTTCTCGGCCACACCAATCGCTTCAAGTGCATCGTCTCCCACGACGGCATGTTCGACGCCGAATCTGCCTTCGGCTCCACCGAAGAAGACTGGTTCAACCAGTGGGAGTTCAAAGGCAATCCCTGGGACTACTATGGCAAGCCTGACTCGATGAATCCCTTCCGCAAGTGGTCGCCTTCGCTCTCCGCGAAAAACTTCAAGACGCCTACTCTCGTCGTCCACAGCCAACTTGACTACCGCCTAGACGTCAGCGAAGGCTACCAGCTCTTCGACACCCTTCAACTGCTCCACGTCCCGAGCAAAATGCTCTACTTTCCGGACGAAGGCCACTGGATTCTCAAGCCCCAGAACTCCCAGCTCTGGTACAAGACCGTCAACGACTGGGTCGACCAGTGGACGAAACAGTGAACAAGTGAACAGTGGACAGGGACAGGGACTAGAGACTAGGGACTAGGGACTAGGGAATAGGGACTGGGGACCAGGGACGGACCAGGGACCAGGTTTTGTGGATGCCTGCGTTCAGTCGCTGGAGGCTTCTTCTTCGACATTGTCGAGAGCGGAGAGCGCATCGTCGGGGATGTCCCACTGGCGGAGGATTTTGTAGATCACGCCGGTGGAGAAGCCTGCGGCGACGAGGCGGCGCATGACGCGCGCTGTGTCCTTTTCATTCGCGGGTTTACGAATGCGCTTGCGATCAAGGTATTGGCGGGCGAGGGTTTCTTCGTCGATGCCGTCGTAGCGGGATTCCACGGCCGCAGTGACGATCTGTGGGGAGACGCCTTTCTGCGTGAGCGACTGGCGGACGCGGCGCTGACCCAGCTTGTCATTCTGCTGGCGAATGCGGGCGTAGGTTTCGGCGTAAGCGGCATCGTCGAGGTAGCCGTTTCCCATGAGGCGCGTGATGGTCGCGACGATGATGGCTTCGCCGCGCTCGCCGGGCTCGACACGCATGCGCATGAGGCGATGCAGTTCGGCTTCGGTGCGCATGTGCCGTGCCGAGGGCCTTGAGGGCATAGTCATAGAGGCCGGACTCGTTGAGCTGCGGCTTGGGCTTCACGGTTGCGATCAGTTTAGTTCACGGTCTCAAGCGGCTGTCGTTGTGCCGTATCGGTCTGCTCATCGGAGAATCAATCCGGACCAAATTTGTCGGGGGCACAGGGGCCAAAAACATGCAAATGTTTTGTGGAAAACCGAAAATTTGGGAGGGGGGTGGGGGGTAGATGTCTGGAGCCCGACCGTATGGAACGACGAGACAACAAGCGGATTGGAGAGAAGCAGCGGTGCACATCGCGAGTTTTTCCCTATTGCCTATGATTGTGCGCCTTAGGTCGGAAATTACCTGCAAAAGCGGCCCAACTATTTGCGATGTGGAATCAAGGACCTACGGATGATTTGGATTCGCAGGGGATTGACTTTTCATTTGTTCGGCCCGCAATGCCTGCCGCGAAGGCCGTGCAATCGCCTCGCGAATCTTCACGAGCGGCGCGTCGTTGACAAATTCAACCGCTCCCCCGTTCCATCGAATCCCAAGCTCCGCCCACAGCTTTTCCAGGTCCACCGTCACCGGCGCGTCCTTCCACTTCGCATACTGCTCGGTCAGCACGTGCGTTCCGGTGGCCTTGTCGCCAATCGCCAGCGCCTTGTCGAGCGGCCACTCATGGTCGATCGTTCCGCCCGCATCCACAATCGCCCGTAGCGCATCCTGCAATCCTTTTTTGTTGCCGGTCTGCCGCCGGATCTCGACATCGGCGACCAGGCAGAACATCGCCCCGCCCCAGTACGTCCGTCCCCAGGTGTGCGTGTGATCCACGCCCTGGTCGCCTTCGGCCGGTTCGCCCTTGTGCATGTCGCGCACCATGTCATGCCATATCTGCTCGGGCTTCAATTCTCCCGATTCCACGCGCGCGATCGGCTCAACGTAGGTCGCCAGACCCTCTTCCATCCAATGCTGATCGTCGGGCAGGGAAGGGAACGCCATGTGATCGAGCTCATGGGTCATCATCCAGTCGTCCTTCAGATCATCCTGCGTGGCATGCTGGCCGAGTCGGAACCGCGACATTCCCGGATACCCGGCCATGTCGCCCCACGTCGTTCCCTGCACAATCCCGTCCCGGTCCGGCACCGGCACAATCAGAACGCGCGCCCGGGCAACAGGGAAGCGTCCGTAGTACGCGACGATGGCCGAAGCCGCGGCCTGCACATGCGCCATGACGGCGTCCTCTGAAAGGTCCAGAGGACCCGCGGCGAAATCCACATGGACCTCGCCACCGCCGATCTTCAACACGCGCGATGCCACGATGGTGAGATTATGCCCGGGCTGCGCTGCCGCCAGCGATGCAGTTCCAAGCGCAACAGCAATGCCGGCGTTCAACAACGTGCGCCGAAGAATCCCGCCTCGCTTGTAAGCACCCATACATGGTTGGACGCCAAACCGGCCACGCTGGCCTCAACCAGCGGAAACTATCCCTGTGCCTTGGAAGCCAGGATCTCCACCTTCTCCACCAGCGGCGCAGTCGCAAACAGCTCTTCCGCCTTCGCAAACAGTGCTTTGGCGATGTCGCCCGTGAGGTGGGCATTGCGGCCGGCCTCGTCCTTGAACGTGTCGAAGATGGCGAACTTGCCATCACCCAGCTTCAGCGCATACCAGGTCGTGGTGCCCGGCTCACGCGCGGCCAGAGGCTGCGCCGACTTCAAAAACTCTTCGACTTCCTTTTCTTTTCCGGGCCGGGAAGTGAGCAGCGCCAGGATCGCAAGCTTGTCCATCATGATCTCCATCAAAAGTACGCCTACTGCCTAGATGCAGGCTTGCTGAACAAGTCGCGCGAATTCTCCAACATATGCGCCGGCCACATTTCTGCGCCGGGTTGTTCCCGTTACACTGAAAGAGTCATGCAATTCCGCACGGGAAACGAAATTCGCGAGCTGTTTCTGCGCTTCTTTGAGACCAAGGGGCACCGCCGGGTGCACTCTTCGTCGCTGGTGCCTGCCAACGATCCCACGCTGCTGTTTACCAACGCCGGGATGAACCAGTTCAAGGACCTTTTTCTGGGAGCCGAGCGCCGCGACTACTCCCGCGCAACCACGTCGCAGAAGTGCGTTCGCGCCGGCGGCAAGCACAACGACCTTGAAAACGTCGGCTTCACCCGCCGCCACCACACGTTCTTCGAGATGCTGGGCAACTTCAGCTTCGGCGACTACTTCAAGCGCGACGCCATTGCGTACGCATGGGAACTGGTGACGAGTGAGGAGTGGATGGGCATCCCCAAGGACCGCCTCTACGTCACCATATTCGAGGGCGCCGACGGAGTTCCGCGCGACGACGAAGCCGAGAAATTCTGGATGGAAACCGGCGTCCCCAAGGAGCGCATCTTCCAGTACGGGCTGAAGGATAATTTCTGGCAGATGGGCGAAACCGGCCCCTGCGGACCGTGTTCGGAGATCTTCTACGACATGGGACTGGAAGCCGCCGAGACTCCCGGTGTTGATTTGCCCTTCGGCAAAGACGAAGCCCGCTACGTCGAAATCTGGAACCTCGTCTTCATGCAGTTCGACCGCTCGGCGATCGTCGATCCTGCCACAAAGGCAACGACCTACAAACTAACGCCGCTACCCAAGCCCTCCATCGATACCGGCATGGGCCTCGAGCGCGTGGCTGCCGTACTGCAAGGCAAGGTTACGAATTTTGAGACTGACCTCTTCACGCCGCTGATCGAGCGCGCGGAAGAACTCACTGGAAAGCACGTGAGTGATAAGGCAATCGAAGAGCAGACCCGAACTGCCGATGACAACGCCGCCAGCCTTCGCATCATTTCGGACCACGCTCGCGCTGCGACTTTCCTGATCAACGACGGAGTGTTGCCTTCGAATGAAGGCCGCGGCTACGTGCTGCGCAAAATCCTCCGTCGCGGCATCCGTCACGGCCGCCTGCTTGGGCAGGAAAAGCCATTCATGAACCAGATGGTCTTCGCCGTCCGCGATCTGATGCAGGGCGCCTATCCCGAGCTGATCGATTCAGCCTCACGCGTCGCCAGAGTCGTCGAAGCCGAAGAAAAGCAGTTCGATCGCGTGCTGAAGATCGGCCTCACGCGCCTCGATGAAGAACTCAAAGGCAACTTCACCGGCGAAAAGGCTTTCCACCTCTACGAGACTTTCGGCCTCCCGCTCGACTTCATGGTCGACGCGGCTCGCGATGCCGGCGTCAAGTTTGACGATGAAGGCTTCGAACGCGCCCGCTCTGAAGAACAATCCCGCGCCCGCGCAAGCTGGAAAGGCGGCAGCCAGAAATCCGCCAGCCCTGTCTTCCGCGATCTCGCCAAGACGGACTTCCTCGGCTACAAGCAGCTCAACGCCAACGACGCCGAAGTGCTCGCCATCGTGAAGGACGGCGCAGGTGTGCCTTCAGCCAAGGCCGGCGATCAGGTCGAAGTCGTCCTCGATCACACCAGCTTCTACGGCGACTCCGGCGGACAGGTCGGCGACACCGGCTGGTTCACCTCGTCCGATGGCAACACCACGATCGCCGAGATCACCGGCTGCGTTCTCCCCGTGCAGGGAGTCCGTGCACACAAAGCCGTCCTCAAGCAGGACATCGCGGTCGGCGATCACCTCAACACGGTCGTCGATGGCGTGCGCCGCGACAATATCAAGCGCAATCACACCGGCACGCACCTGCTTCACGCCGCCCTGCGCCAGGTGCTCGGCACCCATGTCAAGCAGGCAGGCTCCGCGGTTCATCCTGACCGACTCCGCTTTGACTTTTCCCACTTCGCCCAGGTCGCCGACGAAGAACTGCAGGAAGTCGAAGACATCGTCAACAGGGAAGTGCTCGCTAACGCCAAAGTCGAAACCCTTGTCGACGTGCCCATCGACGTCGCCGTCAACGAGTACCACGCGATGGCGCTATTCGGCGAAAAGTATGGCGACAAGGTGCGCGTGGTGAAGTTGTCTGACGGCTTTTCAACCGAACTCTGCGGCGGCACGCACACCGCAGCCACCGGCGAAATCGGCCTGCTCAAGCTGACCGGCGAAAGCGCCGTTTCCTCGGGCGTTCGCCGCGTCGAAGCCATCAGCGGACTCGGTTCGCTCGATACTTTCCGCCGCGACTTTGAAGTGGCCAAGCTGGCCGGGCAGTACGTTCCGTCCGTTGAAAACCTGACCGAAGGCCTCCGCGCCAAATTTGCCTCGCAGGAAGACGAACTGAAACGCCTGCGCCGCGAACTCGAAGAAGCGCGCATGAAGTCCGCTGCCGGTGGTCTCGACGAGGCAGTCAGCCGCGCCACGGAAGTGAAGGGCGTGAAAGTACTCACGCATCGTGCCGACTCACTCGAGCGCGGTCAACTGCGCACCCTGGTCGACAATCTCAGGCAGAAGCTGGGCGAAGGCGTGGTGGTGCTGGCTTCAGCACAACCCGAAGGAAAAGTCGCCATTATCGCCGGCGTCACGCCGGGGCTGACGAAGCGCATCCAGGCGGGCAAGCTGGTCGGTGCAGTCGCGAAGTTCGTCGGCGGCTCCGGCGGCGGCCGGCCCGACATCGCCGAAGCTGGCGGCAAAGATCAGTCGCAGATCGACGCCGCGCTCCACGCTGCTCCCAATCTCGTTGCGGAGTTGATTAGCTGAACTGCGCAGTCACGCGGCAGTGCAGTACTGCGGCCTAACGCCTGCGCAGGTTGAAGCTGTAGGTCACTCCACCCTTGACGATCGGAAAGGTTTTCAGGGGATCGAGATCCTTCGACCATTTGCCGATCTCGGCCTGCAGGTCGTTCTGTATCTGCACGGCGATCGGGTTATTGAGATTTGAGATGTTGGCGCACTGCGTCTCTGCCTGATCGAGGCAAGCCCATCCGGCCAGCTTGACGTTGACGACCGGAGCGCCTGCCAGTGCGATGCCCGCCTCAAGCGGGAATGACCAGTGACCGTTGCGCGCCAGGGGGTTGCCCCAGCCGGCCGTAATCGTGAACGCGGGCCGGGTCGCGTGCATGTTGAGCAGCGCTGAGCCGTTGACCGGGACCGCACCCGTCGCCGCATTGGTATTGGCCGAAAAGAACGTGTCGCCGTTCAGGGTGAAGCTGGAGCCGCCTGCGATCGACTCGGTCCCAGTGATGCGGTTCTGGTTGTAGACAATCAACCCGGGGCTGACGCGGAATCCATTGCGGAAGGGGTAGATATCGAGCGAAGCGCGGGACGAGGCCAGCTTGATTTGGGCGTCGGCGTGAAAGCCATTGGTCGTGAAGTGGATAGGCTGGTCAAACATGCTGCCCGATGCGCGCAGATTCAGACGCCGGTTGAGGTTGGTCGTCAGATCGACCCCGATGCCCAGCGGAGAAAAACTGGGACCCACAGCCAGCTTCGAAAATGGCTGGTCAAGACCTGAAGCCACCGGGCCGACGGGACTCGCCGTGACACCGCCGCCCTGGTCGGTACGGGAATCGACCCCCGGCGTGCCGGGCGCCTGAGCCGCCATGCTGTTGAAATATCCGTAAGGAAGAAGGAAGAGAAGAAGAAAAGGCCGGTTTAGAAAGAACCTTAGTCTGCACATCATAAGAAAATATGTCCAAGTAAGAGATTTGGGTCGCGTTATCCAATAGGGATTAGAGCCTGAAATCGAGCGGCTCCCGGATCGAAACAGCTATTAACCGAGAGGTAAACACAACTACCCATATTCATACAAAAGTAATCGCACAAAGCGCTAAGAATATGGCACAACTGGAATCGAAAGTAACTCTCTCACAATGGATTCTTCACGACTCTGACGCCATGATGACCTTGAAAGGATGCAGTTTGGTGCAATCGACATGCAAAAGGTTGCCTGCATATGAAATGTTTGCAGGCGCTTGCACTGAATCGTTTTATGGGTTGGAGCAGATACTTTCGTGCAACTTCTTTTTAACTCGAAATTCGTGCATTTGCTGGTATATTGAATGGACTGGCAACCATAGTTGGTGTCCGTGCGCAACGCATATTGGATGGAAGCACTTGCTTTCATTCCTTCCCTCCCAACCCCTCTACATTGTTGCTTTGAACCAATTTTTACTGCCTTGTGGAATACCTTCACCCCAAGTGAGGATGGCGAAGCCTTGCAAAGAAGCATTTTTGAGGATGTCCAGGTCGTAACTCCGAGCGCCGAGGGTGGCGCGGAAGTAACCAGCAGTTTCTCGCGCTGGTTTGCTCTCTATACGACTTGCCGTCACGAAAAACGCATTGCGCAGCATTTGAGTCAACGCGAAATTGAGCATTACCTCCCGCTTTATCAGGCGGACCGGAAATGGCGCGACGGGTCTCGAGTGACATTGGACTTGCCACTTTTCCCTGGCTATATCTTTGTGCGTATTCAGCGTTCTCAGCGCGTAAGCGTCCTGAGTGTTCCCGGAGCGCTGGCGGTGGTAGGGGGTACAGGGGGTGAGCCTGCGCCTCTTCCCGATGGTGCGATCGAGGCATTGCGGTCCGGCCTTCTCGAGCATCGGGTCGAACCGCACCCGCTGCTGCGCGTCGGGCAGTTCGCGCGTATCCGCTCCGGCGCATTCGCCGGGATGGAAGGCGTCGTGGTACGGAAGAAGAGTGGTTTCAGGGTTGTGTTGACGCTCGAACAGATCATGAAGAGCGTGGCTGTCGAATTGGACGAAGAAGACGTAGAGCCATTGATTGACGAGAAGAGCAGCTCCGGCTGCCTGCTTGAAATCGGCCAGCGTCTTTGCGTGCAGGGATCGTAGTTCGCGCGGCTCGGAAAGCAAAGAGTCGTCGCTCCCATCTGATGCAGTAAGCGCTTCTTGATTCACTTTCCCAGGTTGGAACTGCGTAAGCCCGCCGGAACTAAGTTGGCGTAAAGCTGAATCCTCGTGAAAACTTCGTCGGCCGCCCCAGAGCGGTTCGCACGGGATTCTGCACCTGAGCCCCGGCTTGTAGTGCCCTTTTCCCCTGGCGTAGTTTCTCTGCTTCGGTGGAGACGGAAATCATGGCAAGCATCTCTCTTGGAAACGCGCGTCGATCAGGAAAAAAGCAAGCGACTTTGACACCTATCAGCTCAAGACAGGCGGCAAAAGAACCTATGACTGGACCATCAGGCTCTACAAGAGGCAGCACGGAAGAGCGCATTCTTACCACTGCCGCGTCGCTGTTTTCCCAATTCGGCTACAACGGAGTGAGCACGCGTGAAATTGCTTCGGCCGCGGAAGTAAATGAGGTAACCATTTACCGGCATTATCCCCGCAAGCGCGATCTTTACGTCGCGGTCCTCGGAGCAGAGTTGCAGCGTGTTCAACTGCGTGGCGAATTGCTTACGCGACTGGCTGAGGCGCAGAACGGGCGTACCGCTCTTGCGTGCACATTCGAATTGATTGCCACAACCCTGCAACAGCAGCCGCAGTTGCTGCGTCTGTTGCAATACAGCGCGCTGGAACTGAGCGAAGATCTCGACCCGCTTCTGCGCAGGCACCTGGGCGAGCTCGTCGAGGTGGTCACCCGGTACCTCGAGCCGTGGATCCAGCGTGGCGAGTTGCGCTGCTCCAATGCCAAAACGCTGGTCCTCACGCTGATCGCGATCGTTCTGAGCCGCGGCCCGCTGCGGCGCGTTTTCCTCGGCGATGCTGAAAATCTAAATTCCTTGTTCGAGACGTATTCAGAGTTCTGCCTCGCATGATGGGGCCTGGCGCATGTTTGCGTCGTTAGCCGTGTTTGCATAATCGCTTCAAACGGGAAGCATGAAAAGAGTGACAGCGTTCACCGTTCGAATCGGACAAAAGGAGCCAAAAGGCTGATGGATTTCAAGGGTAAGGCTGCAGTCGTTTGCGGCGGTGGAGGGTTCATCGGGGGCCATCTCGTGCACAGCCTTCTTGCCAGCGGTGTCAATGTCATTCGCGCTATTGATGTGAAGCCGATGGAAGAGTGGTACCAGCCATCTGCGGACGTCGAAAACCTGGTCGCCGACCTGAAAGAGAAGGATAGTTGCTACCGCGCGGCGAGAGGAGCTGAAGTCGTCTTCCAGCTTGCTGCCGACATGGGGGGGATGGGATTCATTGAGAACAACAAGGCGCTTTGCATGCTGAGCGTGCTGACCAATACGCACATGCTGGTTGCGGCGCGTGATTGCGGCGTCGAACGCTTCTTCTATTCTTCGTCAGCCTGCGTGTACAACGCCGAAAAGCAGAAGAATCCCAGCGTGGTTCCGTTGAAAGAATCGGATGCGTATCCCGCCCTTCCCGAAGACGGCTACGGATGGGAGAAGCTCTTCAGCGAACGGATGTGTCGTCACTTTGAAGAAGACTTCGGAATGCAATGCAGAGTTGCGCGCTACCACAACGTCTACGGGCCCCATGGCACGTGGACCGGCGGACGCGAAAAAGCTCCGGCCGCGATCTGCCGCAAGGTGCTCGAAGCCAAGCTGTCGGGCAAGCACGAAATTGAAATCTGGGGCGACGGCAACCAGACCCGCAGCTTCATGTACATCGACGACTGCACGAAAGGCACACAGGCGATCGCCGAGAGCGAGATCCACGAGCCGCTCAACCTCGGATCGAATGAGCTGGTGACCATCAATCAACTCGTCGACATTGTGGAAGAAATTGCCGGCGTGAAGCTCAAGCGCCGCTACAAGCTCGACGCCCCGAAGGGCGTCAACGGGCGCAACAGCGACAACACCAAAATTCTCGAGTACCTCGGCTGGGAGCCTTCCATCCGTCTCAAAGACGGCCTTGCAAAGACCTACGAGTGGATTCAGAAAGAGATTCTCACCCTTGCCCATGCCTGAGCACGTTTTGAGCGGGCGCTCCAATCAACCGGCAACACACCACCGGAGAGAATCAAGATGAGCGAAACCCTGAATGAACGGCAAATCCTGGGAGTGAATTTTTACGTTGGCGATGCGCAGGGCGCGATCCGGCGTCTTGAGCAGGGCGGGCTGCTGGTGGTGCCGGCCGCCCCGGCATTGAAAGATGTCGCGTGGAACGACGATTACCGCGAGGCGCTGACGAATGCGGACGTGGCGATCGCCGATTCCGCCTTCATGGTGCTCGTCTGGAATTTCCTCCAAGGCGACTCGATCCCGCGCTTGTCAGGACTCAAGTACCTGAGAGAGCTGCTGCATGAGGACAACGTGCGGGCGTCCGGAAATACCCTCTGGGTGATGGCGGGGAGTGTCAGCTCGAAAAAGAACCTGGACTGGCTCACGTCGGAAGGGATCGATGTCCCACCAAATTGTGTCTACCAGGCACCCATGTACGGCAGTAAAGTAGAAGACAAGGAACTCATTGAAAAGCTGCAGGCTTTACGGCCGAAACACGTGGTCATCACGGTGGGCGGCGGTACGCAGGAGCGGCTCGGGCTTTACCTGAAGCGAAACCTGGATTATTTGCCGGCGATTCACTGCATCGGGGCAGCGATCGCATTTCTCAGCGGAGACCAGGTGCATATCCCGGAATGGGCGGACCGGTTTTATCTCGGGTGGTTATTCCGTTGTATGTCGTCACCCCGGCGCTATGTTCCGCGGTACTTTTCCGCGCCACAGCTCGTTCCGCTTCTTTGGCGTTACCGAGATCAGCTTCCGGTGCCCGACGACAGCGAAGATGCGTTAACGCAAACGGACTAGCGGCTGCCGCGCGATTCCTTGAGCTGTGGGGGAATGGAAACTGACGTGATGAAGACGAAAGACAAATCGGTAAAGATCGCCGTGGTGGGTTCGGGTTACGTGGGGCTGGTTGCTTCGGCTTGTTTTGCGGAAATTGGACATCATGTGGTTTGCGTCGACAACGATGAGTCCAGGGTACGCAGCTTGCAAGCGGGCGGGATACCTATCCATGAAGAGCACCTGCCCGAGCTTCTCGCGCGCCACCGCGGCCGCTCGCTGGAGTTTACCTCGGATCTGCGTGCTGCCACGCAGTCGGCGCAGGCCATCTTCATCGCTGTGGGCACTCCGCAGAGTGAGACCGGCAGCGCCGATCTCTCCTTTGTGGATGCCGTAGCAAGCGAAATCGCGCGCTCCATTGACTCCTACAAGGTGATCGTCGAGAAGAGCACGGTTCCGGTCTATACCAACGAGTGGATTCGGCGTGTGATCGAGCGCAACGGGGTGCCAAAGGATCTGTTCGACGTGACGTCTAACCCCGAGTTTCTGCGCGAAGGCACGGCCGTCGTTGATTTCCTGCACGCGGATCGCATTGTGATCGGCGCTGCTACCGAAATCGGCGCCGATCTGCTGAAGATGATCTATCTCCCGCTGACAAGCGGCGAGTACTACGAGAAGCCGGGTTGCGTTCCGGGGCCGCGCACGTATGCCGATCCATCGCCGATTCTGCATACCTCCACCAAGGCTGCCGAAATCATCAAGCACGCTTCCAACGCGCTGCTGGCAACCAAGATTTCGTTCATTAATGCCGTCGCCAATGTTTGCGAGGCGGCTGGAGCTGACGTCGAAGAAGTGGCTCGCGGCATCGGCATGGATACGCGTATCGGACCGAAGTTCCTGCGCGCGGGTGTTGGTTACGGCGGCTCGTGCTTCCCCAAGGATGTTGCCGCCTTCCGCCATGTAGCTGAGCAGGTGGGGGTGGACTTCGCACTATTGCGCGAGGTGGAAAAGATCAACGAAGAACAGAAGCTGCGCTTTTTCCAAAAAATCCGCTCAGCGCTCTGGACATTTCGCGGCAAGAAAATCGGAGTTCTCGGGCTGGCGTTCAAAGGGGGAACCGATGACGTGCGCGAGTCACCGGCGCTCGATATCGTGAAAAGGCTCTTGAGTGAAGGCTGCGTGGTTGCCGCCCACGATCCCGCGGCCGCAGAGCGGTCAAAGGAGATTATTCCCGAAGGCCCAAGCATGCGCTACGTGCACGACCCATACGCGGCGGCGCAGGATGCGGATGCGCTCCTGATTCTGAACGACTGGCAAGAATTTGCCGAACTCGACCTGGCCAAGCTGCATTACACGCTCCGCTACCCGATTGTGATCGATGGAAGAAACCTCTACGATCCAGCGGAGATGACCAAGGCCGGTTTTACCTATCTGAGCGTGGGGCGTCCGGGCATTGCCCAACCGATGGATCCGGTGGCTGCCTTCTTCCTTCCGCGTCGCAAAGATGGGGTGAAAGCCTAGAGAGGCCTTTGGTTGCTGCCTTTCGTCACTTGAGCGCATCAAAATCAATGACAATTGGTTCATTTTTCTTGCGGGGTATTCTCAAGCGGATGCAATTGCGATAGCTTGATAGAAAGATCAACTAAAGTAAGGATGTACAAACCATGCGCGTGCTGGTCGCAGGGGCTGCGGGTTTCCTTGGTTCGCACTTGACTGATGCCCTTCTCGAACAGGGACACGATGTGCTGGGCGTCGACAATCTGTGCACGGGCTCGCTCGAAAATCTCAAGCATTTAAAAACTGAGCGGCGATTTGGTTTTTGCGAGCAGGACATCTGCAATCCCTTTGATCCGAAGCGCGTGGACTACGTGTTCAGCTTCGCCTCCCCAGCCAGTCCCATCGACTACATGCGCTTGGGAATCGAAACCCTGAAGGCGGGTTCCTCTGGAACCCAGAACCTGTTGGAAATCGCAAAGAAGTATGGCGCGAAGTTTCTGCATGCCTCGACGTCGGAGTGCTACGGAGATCCCGAACAGCATCCCCAGACCGAGGAATATTGGGGCCACGTGAATCCGATTGGACCCCGCTCGGTTTACGACGAGGCCAAGCGATTCTCCGAAGCTCTTGTCATGGCGTATCACCGCTACGAAAAGGTGGATACACGGCTCGTACGAATATTCAACACGTATGGCCCGCGGTTGCAGATCAACGACGGTCGTGTGATTTCGAACCTTCTAACGCAGGCTTTGCGAGGCGATGACCTGACCATCTACGGCGATGGAAGTCAGACGCGCAGCTTCTGCTACGTCTCCGATGAAATCGACGGCATTCTCCGGCTCGCGCAAAGCGACGAGCATACACCGGTCAATATTGGGAATCCGGTGGAATGGACGATCCTGGAATGCGCGAATGCAGTGCTGCGCATAACAGGCTCAACCAGCAAAATCGTGTTCCAGCCTCTCCCTCAAGATGATCCTTCGCAGCGCCAGCCGGACATCAGCAAGGCAATGCGTCTGTTGAACTGGGAGCCCAAGATCGACTTGGAGACCGGATTGAAGTTGAGTCTGGAATACTTCAGACAATGCATTAAGGCTGCAGCCTAGAACCGGTCTCAAAGAACCGAATTCATCAACGTGTTCCGGACTTGGACTCACCTCGTAGTTGCGTCCCGTTCAGGCAGGATGCGACCGTGCCGCCATCGATGAGACCGGTTGTCGTCATGCCAAAACGCAGATAATTCCACACTGAGCCGTGTACGATGTGGCAAGCAGGCCTTGAGCGGCCGGAGAGCACGATTGTGAAAAGAGCCCTGATTACAGGTGTTACCGGGCAGGACGGCGCGTACCTCGCGCAGCTTTTGCTGGCGAAAGGTTACGAGGTGCATGGAATCAAGCGTCGCGCCTCTTCGTTCAACACCACTCGTATCGACCATATCTATGAAGATCCGCATATGCAGGGTCGCCATTTTTTACTCCATTACGGCGACCTGACCGATTCGAGCAGCCTGATCCAGATCGTGCAGAAAGTAAAACCGGATGAAATCTACAATCTGGCAGCACAAAGCCACGTGAAGGTTTCGTTTGAAGAGCCTGAGTATACGGCGAACTCCGACGCGCTCGGTACTCTTCGTCTGCTGGAAGCGATCAGAATTGCGGGCCTCGAAAAGGTCACGCGGTTCTACCAGGCCTCGACGTCGGAGATGTACGGCCTGGTCCAGGAGACTCCCCAGAAAGAGACGACGCCTTTCTATCCGCGCTCTCCATATGCTGTCGCCAAGCTCTATGCCTACTGGATTACGGTGAACTACCGGGAGGCTTACGCCAGCAGGGAAGCCCTCGACGCATTGAACCAGCGGCTCCACCTGTTCGAGCCGCAAGTGGCTCTCACCGCCGAATCCACCGCCACGCAGGCAAAAATCAAAAGATTCTTGAAAGAGTCCCTCTATAATCGACTTCCCTTTGAAATCTCAGCATCGCTGTTTTTTATATACAGGTACATATTCCAACTGGGATTTCTCGATGGCAGGCGGGGGCTGATTTACCACATACTGCAGGGGTTCTGGTATCGCTTTTTAGTGGGCGCAAAACTCCGCGAGCTTGAACAGGCGGTAGAGCGAGCAACCTCAGAAGACGAGCTGCGCTCTGAGATTGCCCGGCTCACGCGCCAGAAGCTCACTAATCCTTCGTAAGGAAGTAGGATTCGATCGCCCGCATCACTGTCCGGTGATTGATCTGCGGATCCTTGCCCTCGTACTTGGCGGCCCAGCAAATCTGGTTGATGATGTCGCGCGGATAGCACGAGCGCAGTTCCTGCTTCAGCGTGCCGTGCACAAAGTCGATCAGCGTGTGCGCCACGGTGTCGTCGCAATCAATCTTGCGGTCCGTCGCCACTCTCCTGAAGATCTCGCAGAACTCCTCGTCGCTCACTTCGCCAACGTGAATCTTGCTCTGGATTCTGCGCAGGAAGGCCGCATCCAGTAGCTGGGCCGGGTCGAGGTTCGATGCGAACACCACCAGCATTTCAAACGGCATTTCGATCTTCCGGCCGCCCGCCAGGGTGAGGAAGTCGATCTTTCGATCCAGCGGAACCACCCACCGGTTCAGCAGTTCATCGGGCCGCACTCTCTGACGGCCAAAATCATCGATAATCAGCACGCCGTTGTTGGCTTTCATCTGCACCGGCCCGGTGTAAAACTTGCTCGCCGGGTTAAATTGCAGATCGAGCATCTCGATCGTCAATTCGCCGCCGACCATCACCGAGGGCCGCTGGCAGAGCACCCATCGCTCATCATGATTCGGCGGCTCCATGTGGGGCAGCCGTGTGTGCAGCGTCGGATCGTAGACGGTGATCAGCTGTCCGTCGATCTCAATCGCGTACGGAAGCCAAACGGCATCTTCCGAGAGCACCTTCGACAGCAACTCGGCAATCGTTGTCTTGCCAACACCTGAAGGACCGTAAAGGAAGACTGCCGCGCCGGAATTCAGCGCGGTTCCAAGCTGCCACAGAATTCGGTCGTCGAGCACCATGCTTGAAAACGCGCGATGCACCTCGGCCGGGTGAATATCCGCGTGCGACACGCTCTGCAGCTTTACCTGGGCCACATAGCTCGACAGAGGCACAGGCGCCGGTCCCGCGTACTGACTCTGCATCAGCAGTTCTTGCGCGCGCGTTCTACCCTGCGACGTGATCGCCAGGTTGGGAATCTGGCCGCTTAATCCGGTAACCTGGCACAGTTGCTCGGCGCGCAGCCTCTTCAGCAGCTCGCTCGCAACCTCGAAGCTGATCCGCATCACCTTCGCCATTTCCAGCACTGAAAACGGTCCGGCGAGATAAAGATGCTTGAGTGCCAGATCTTCCAGCACCGCCTGGCGAAGGCCAACCTCCGGCACGGTTACTGGCTTGTGTGTCGGCCCCGTGGAAGGGTCGGTCTTCATGAATTCCTGCAGATTCAGCAGTGGCTCCATCGCGTTTCCCCAAGACATAGAGTATATGTCTCATTCTAAGGAATGAATTGAAAACAGGAATATCGTTTTGCGTCTGGCACGCCGGTAACCAGGTCACGGTACACTTGCGTGCGTCCAGAGACACCTTGGTGCACTTCTCACCCGATCGTAGAATGCCTCACTCTACCACTATTTCCAACGATTCACCCTGGAAAAAGAGTTGAGAAGACGCCCAAAGTTCGTATATAGAATGCTGTATGGCCCAGGCGCAGGATGTGTCCAACACTCCTCAGGCATCCGCAGCTCCTCCCATTCCCACCGTTTGCATTGTTACGCTCGACGAGGAGTTCCTCGAGATCCTCCGGAATGAGCTTGTTCCCTGGGTTGGGGTCGTCGACCGCGACAGCTACGAGGATCTGGCGAGGTGGACTCGGGAAAAGCACGTCTCCGCCGTGGTCCTCGATATTGATACCCAGGGTGAAGATGCCTTCGGGGGGCTTCCTGTCCTTACCGAATTGCGTCGCCTCAACGAGGATTTCACTCTGATCTCAATCAGCCGGGCCCGCGCCCGTTCGGTCGAAAAGCAGGCGCTAAGCGCAGGGGCAGACGCGCACTTCCGCAATCCGGTCGACGTTCCCGAACTGCGCATAACGCTTCTCGATACGATTCGGCGCCGCAATGAAGAGACCATCCGCGAGCGATCCCGCGTCCAGGCCTTGGAGGCCAGCCGGTTTCAGGACTTCATCGGGGCAAGCGTGCCAATGCGGCTCGTCTACGACGCAATTCAGCAGATCGCCGCCAGCAATATCAACGTCCTCATCCGCGGCGAAAGCGGAACAGGCAAGGAACTCGCCGCGCGGGCCATCGTCGCCCTTAGCCGCCGCGCCAACAAACCGTTCATCAAGCTCAATTGCGCTGCGCTTCCCGAAAACCTGATTGAATCCGAACTCTTCGGCAGCGAGCGAGGCGCGTTTACCGGTGCCACTGAGTCGCGTCCCGGCCACATCGAAATGGCCGACGGCGGCACGCTATTTCTGGATGAGATTGCCACCCTCACTCTGCCGCTCCAAACCAAGCTGCTCCGCGTCCTTGAAGATCATCAGGTTCAGCGCCTCGGAGGCCGATCCTTCCGCAAAATCGATTTTCGCTTGATCTGCGCAACCAATGAACCGCTGGAGGAAATGGCGCGCACCGGCAAATTCCGCGAAGATCTTTACTACCGGATCCACGTAATTCCTATCCACCTTCCTCCGCTTCGCGAGCGCATCGGCGATATCCCCTTGCTGTGCGACTATTTCCTCCAGATTCACTGCACCGCCAACGGCGTTCGCTTGAAGCAGATCAGCGCCGACGCCCTTTCGGCGCTGGAAGAACACAGCTGGCCGGGGAACGTCCGCGAACTCGAAAACCTGATCCAGCGACTCATCATCACCACGCGCCACGAAGAGATCGGCCCCGGCGATCTTCCTTCACGCGTACTCGAGGGCAGCGTCGCGGTCCAGGAAGCGATCCTCCTGCCGGAGGGCGGTACCGACTTCGATGGCCAGGTGCGCCAGCTTGAGGTTGCGATGCTCACAACCGCATTGCGCCGCGCGCAGGGAAGCAAAACCGCTGCGGCTCGCCTGCTCAATGTCGACGTGCAAAAGATGAAGTATCTTTGCCGCAAGTACGCGCTATAGGCGAGCAAGGGTTAAAAATTCACCGGTGAAAGTTTAATTTTTCAACGCTCGGTCATACGATGCCGACAGGCGCCTCGCTTCGTGCACAGTGCTAAGTTATACAAAACAATGACATTAAAGTATTTGGATTTACCGACTGTGATTTGGCACACCAAGTGCACAACTAAGGGCGTAACGAAGTTCAATTTCACTCTGGGGGATATCACAATGGCAATCACAAAGAAGTCCTTGATCAGCAACAGCCCGGCTTCCAAGTCAAAGTCGAAGTCCAACGTGAAGGTCGCGAGTCCCGCCGCCGCAGCCAAGTTAGCCACGGCCAGCAAAATCTACACCGCCAAGCCCGCCACCACCGCCCGGCCCGTCTTGGCGAAGAGCATGAATACCGCCAGCGCAACCATGCGGACCACCTTGCGGACCACCTTGAAGGCGACCAGGGCCACCTATGCCAAGCTCACCTCTGCCCGCATCGTCTCGTAGGACGCGGTTTATCGGATAAGCTGTTGAGCTTAATTGCAGCAATTCCCCGTTGCTTCACCAGTTTCCTTGGTTCTCAAAATTGTCGAAGGGTTACTCCCCTGGAACGCAAAACGGCGATCGCATTAGCGGTCGCCGTTTCTGTTTCTTTACCAGACGTGAGCTTTCACCAGATCTGAAACGACCATGGCCACGCGCCCGGCAAGGCTGCGTCTCATTCCGAAAAGCTTCGCCTGTCCTGATAGCCCATACATTGGATTGCCAACCGCCGCCGGCAAGGTCACTCGAGCGCTATAGAAGACCGGCAGCTTGAATCCCTTGTACTTTTCGGCAGGTATTATCCCGGGGGGAAGCGACACCGGGTCGCCCGCCGGCCGTGTCAGCTTCAGCCGAACCAAACCGAATTGTCCCGGCACAGCAAGCACTACCTCTGAATCCGCAAAGATCCGGTTGAACGCCGAAGTCGGGACGTAGATTCTTGCATCTCTCGCGCCTTCGGCCAGCTCCAGCAGTGGTTGTCCGCTCCCAACCTTCTCATCCACAAGCATCGAGGGATTCTGCGTCAGGATTGTGCCGTCGCTTGAAGCGGTGAGTTCCAGCAACGACTGCGCCTCATTTGCCAGTACCGTCATGTGTCGTGCCGCAACTTGATCGGCAATTGCGGTGCCGGCACTTTGCCCTTGGATCTGCGCGTTGAACGTCGTGAAGCGGGCACCCTTCGTTTGCGCGAGTGCCACCGATTTCATCGAGGCCGCATCGTTGCTCGTCATCCTCAGCAGCGTTTGCCCGGCATGTACGCGCTGCCCTTCTTGAACCAGCACTTCCGCCACCCGCCCCGACACTGCGGCGCAAATGGTGTGAGACTCTGCCGGCTCGATCACGAAGAACCCATCTTCCCGGTCGCGCCAGAGCGGCACAAACAGGAGCGCGATCAAGCCAAGCCCCGCGAAAACATACTTCGAACGCCATTGAAAACCGGACCCGAAGGTTCGCTCCCAGGCCTCAGTTAACACTCGGCGCAAAGACCGGATCCGAGACCGAAAAAGAACGAATGTCAGTGCCGCGGAAGGAATCAGTGCAAATTCGGCAAACCACTTCGACCCCAGCCGGTACGAAAAGCGCACGACCAGAAAAAGCAGAAGGTAGCTGTATGCACCGGAAGCGATCGCGTAAACAGTAAACAGCACAACCCGCCGGCGCGGCACTATGGGCACTTCGATCGGCGCCCTCAGAATCCTGGACTGAAACCACGCCGATAGAAACGCCGTCGATCGTTCCTTCAACTCCGGAATCTCGATGATCTCGGTCAAAAAGTAGTAGCCATCGAGCTTGATCAGCGGGTTCAGGTTGATGGCAACCGCGGCAATTCCGGTCAGAAGAATGACCTCGTATGCCAGGTTGTGAGACCATCCTCCTTCTGCGGAATTCAACCAGAAAATGATGGCAATGCCGCAGAGCACGAGCTCGATCCAGATTCCGGCAATGATGGTTCCCAGTCGTTGGATCTTTGTCGCCGAGACCCAGCTCTCCGTTACATCCACAAAAAAGCAGGGAGCAAGGTACAAAAACATGAGCCCCATGCTGTGTACCTGCCCGCCAAAGTGCTTGCAGGTAAGCCCATGTGCGGTTTCGTGCAGGAATCCGATCACCAGGATCAAAAGCCAGAACTGGGCGAAGTCGGAGAAACTCTTTTGCGCAAAATTGAAGAACAGCGCCGTATCCGGACCGATCAATCGCCAGTTATCAATCACCACCGCTGTTTCGAAGACAAAGAGCAGTAGAGCGACGAGTACGCACCACCAGCTGTAGATGAACCCGCCCGCGACGCGGTTGACCCAGCCAAGATATTGGTCCGGATCCCAGGCGGAGAAGCTGATGTGAGCGACATTGAACTTCGACTTCGCGCGCCGTCCGCGCTGTGCCAGCAGCTTCTCGCGCATGGCGAGATTTTTTTCCTGGTGTGTCTTGTACCAGAAGTCGCACTCGTCCATCTGTGCTGAGAAGGACCGAACATCTTCGATCGAAATCTGCATGCCTGTTTCGGATTCAAACGCAGCGCCGATTTCTTCAAACGATCGTTCCCCGTCAAACAGTTGAGCCAGTTGCCACTGCCACGGCTGGAATCGAAAATAGTTCGACCTGTCGCGCTGCAGAATCCCGATAACCGGTTCCCCGTCGAGAATGTCCTCGTGAGTAATCAGATCCGGGTCAAGTCGCGGCGGACGGCTCCCCGTCTGCCGCGCTTCCGGAATCTCGGGGAGTGCCGCGTCGAGTGCTTCGCTCAGATTCATGGCGCCAGCCGCACCTGCATGGTCATTCCCGGCTTCAGCAGCTTCGATGGATGAACCACCGCGCCGACCACCTGGATGCTGCCGCTGGCGGGGTCCACCACCGGACTGACTCGGAGGATGCGTCCTTCCTGATGCAATCCCGGAAAATCAGCGGTAGCAAATTCCAGCGGCTTTCCCGTGGCAAATGCCGCCATCGCAGTCTCGGGCACGGTAAACAACACCTCTAACGGCGCTTCCGCGGTGATCCAGAAGAGCACATCGCCGGGTTTTACCTCCTGCGCCGGACGCACCGTGCTCCGGCCCACCACTCCCGCAAACGGCGCCACGATCCGCGATTGCTCCAGCTGCACATTGGCGGAAGTCAGGTCCGCTTCGGATGCGGCCGCCTCCTCGCGGAATCGGGAGACCTCCGCGACGGTTTCATCTACCCGGTATTTCGCGTGCTCCCAGTTCTCTTCGCTGATGATCTTTGCGTCGCGCATGGCGTCGGCGCGGCGCAGGTCCGACTCCGCCGTCAATTGTTCGGCTTGCCACTCTCGAAGCTGGGCCTGTGCTGAGGCCGCCCGCGCCTTCTGCGATTCGCATGCAGACTTGAGCGCCCGATCGTCAAGTTGCGCCAGCAGTTGCCCCTTCTTCACGTGGTCGCCTATGCGCACATTGATGCTCACCACGCGGCCGTTCCGCTCTGCCGCAATGTCGGCCTGCTGATCCGCAACCAGCGGTCCAGTCGTGGTGAATGATTTTGGATCCGCGCCCTCTGGCAGTGAAGATGTCGCCGGCTCAGGTGCGGCTTTAGGCGGCGGCGTGGCTGCCGCAATTGATGCCGCGCTTGCGTCCACAGCGGCAGGATGAGAGTCGCAACCCGCACACAACAATGTCACCGCGACAACCGCGATCATGAATGCGCAATACCCGCGATCCAGGCAGCGAAAATAAGTTGTCATGCCGTCACCACCCAATCCAGTTCCAAAGTGTTTGCCAGATCCAAAGCGCCGGACGCCGCAGCATTACGTAGCCGGCGGGTTTCCAGCCCAGCGAGATTTTCCCGCGGCCCGTCATTCCTGCCCGTAAGCTGGCGTCTGCATTGGAGAGCGGCACCACTGCGGTAAATGTGCGCTCGCCGTCTCCCGCCTTCGCCTCCGGACTTACAACCGACACCGTCCCGCGCAAGGTTCGCTGCGGATAGCTGTCCAGCTTGATTGCCACAGTCTCGCCCGGACTCATAAGCACCGTGTCGCGCTCGGGAATCGAAATCAGCACAACCGCTGTGGAGAGATCGAGCACCTGCGCGAATACGTCACCAGCGACCAGGTGTTTACCTGCAGTGTTTCCCAAGGCCGGTGTCACGACAATCCCGTCAATCGGCGAGCGCAATTGCGCGTCATCCACTCGCGCGCGGGCGCGCTCCATCTCCGCCCGCAGAAATTCGGCCTGCTCGCGATCGGCCCCCGATTGCGCTGCACCATGCGCAAGATCGTTTTCCATCACCAGCATTGCCTGTTGATACTTGGCTTCAGTCGACGCAAGATTGGCGCGCCATTGCCAGTCGTTCATCGCTCCCAAAACCTGTCCCGTGGTTACGCGCTGTCCTTCCCGTGCATAAACCGCCGTTACATTGCCGTCGACCGGCGCGTCAATCGTCACCAGGTGCTGTGGCGCGACGACAGCGTCACCCGCAAGCCGCATCGGCAACGGACAGAACGACAGGAACAGTGCGCATTCAAGAGCGATGCCGAGTGTCATCCATCGTCGTCGACGACTGCTGAGAAAAGCCCGCTTCTTCCTTACCAGCGGCTCGATGATGCTGATCAGTGGCACTTCGCGATACAGCATTGCATTGCGAATGGCAACCGTGGCCTGCGCGGCGAGAATCTTGATCATTTCGACGTGCGGCACATCAAGAAAATCAGGACGGCCGCTCTCATACGTCAGCACACCGAGTCGCCCCTGATCGTCGGCCAAAGGAATGGCATAGAGCGCGCGAAAACCTGTTGCGGCAAAGTACTCCGCGACCGGCGCCGGCAGGTCGTTCTTATCGCTACCCTCGTCGTTCTGGCGCAGGTGCAGGATCTCGTTCTGCGACGAAAGCCAGCGCATCAAGCTGATTCAGCCGCTCCACCGTAAGGTCGCCGAGCGGCAGAGTTGCCATTCCCGAGACAGACTTCAACTGCAGTTTCCCCCGTTGATCGAGCGCGACGGCACACCGCTCGTAGGGCAGCACGTTCTGCGGACTGTTGACAATAATTCCCAGCAGCCGGTCGAGGCGCAGTGTCGAGGTGATCTCGCCGCTCACATGCACCAGCGCCTTCAGGATCTCCAGCTTCCGCTCCGCCAGCATCAGGCTCGCGTTCTTGAGCGCGCTGGCGACCGTCTCTGCTATCGACATCATCAGGAACTGATCGTCGTCGTCAAATACGCCATCTTCCTTGTTGATGGCTTCAAGGATGCCAATCTCCGCATCGCCCTCCATCAGGGGGACAAGGAGTGCATTGGTCACCGGCATGGCCCCTGACGCGGGGTCCAGCCTGGCATTTCGCGCGGCCAGCCGTTCGTCGCTCGCATCAGCAATCAGCAGCGCCTCGCCCTCCTCGGCCATATCCGCTGCATAGCCTTCGCCCGCCGATTGCGTCATGCCGGCTTCAACGGTCGCGTCAATGCCATGCGTCGCAATCAGCCGCAGAACCTCGCCATCGAACATCCACAGGTGAATGGCCTGGCACGGAAGCATGGCCGCGGCCTTCACCGGAATCAGCGCGGTGACCGCCTCCATCTCGAGCGTTGCATTGAGCGATTTCTCCAGGTCGTAGAGCTGCGACATCCGGTGCACGGAGTCGAGCAGATCCTGGCGCTGCGCGTCGGCGTTCTCCGCTGCCAGAATCGCTGCCGGCGCCAATTGGATCACCGGCGCAATCGCCTCGAAATCCTGCAGCTTCGGTGTTCCCGAGAAGAAGAGGATTTCCACGACTCCCGCAAGATCCTCGTCCAGCAGCAGCGGAATGTATGCGATCGACGAGACCGAGCGCGCAATGCTCAGGTGCGCGTAGTCCTCGCGCAGAATATCGGCCGAGGTGTAAATCAGAATCTCCGGCGACTCCAGGACCATCGGAGCCATCAGCCGGTTTCCCGATCCCGCCATCTCCGGAGACGGTGAGATATCTCCTGCCAGACCGATCACCGTCCAGGCGTTCTCTTCTTCTTCATGGATAAATCGGTGTACCGCGCAGGCACAGTTCGGCAGTTGCGTCACGATGGCCGAAGCGATGATCGATGCGCGCGCAGTCGTGTCGGGCGTTGAGAGTAGCATCGCGCCGACTTCAAGAGCGGCCTCGTTGACAGGTGAAATCATCCGTTCACGGGACGTGCGGTAAAAGTTAGCTTGACAATGGGGGAGATGGCATTAATTCTCAGGTAGTTGAGGCTTGGAGATTAACAAGTATCAACTCCCCATGTAAAGCGAATTCTCGCTTGGAAACAAGGTGCCGTGGATCTCGATATCAAGGAATCTGGCGCAGTCTGCGTCTTGAAATTGAAAGGCAGGCTGACCAGCGGCGAGGCCGTTAATCAGTTTGAGAAAGCGTTTCAGCAAACAATTGCCGGCGGACACATTTTCCTCGTCGTCGACCTTGAAGCGTTGCCCTACATTGACTCGTCCGGCATCGGCTCCGTCGTGAATGCCCTTCGCCAGACCAACAAGGTGGGCGGCTCCGTCAAACTCGTCAATCCCGCCCCGTTCGTTACCAAAACCTTCAAGATGGTCGGCATTCTTTCGCTCTTCGGGGTCTACGAGTCGGAGGCTGATGCCGTCGCCTCCTGCGGCGCTTAATCCTCGAAGAACTCGCCCAGCGGCAGCGGATGGCTGAAAAGATAGCCCTGGAATGAATGGCACCCAAGCTTCGCCAGAAAGGCGCGCTGTTCCTCGGTTTCCACGCCCTCGGCAATCACCGAAAGCCCCATCGCCTTGCCAAACGAAATGATGGCCTGCGCTACCGCGCCGCTGATTGGATCCTTCAGGATCTCGCTCACAAATGTGCGATCGATCTTGATCTGGTCCAGCGGAAGCCGCTTCAGATACGTCATCGACGAGTAGCCGGTCCCGAAATCCTCCAGCGAGAATCGCACCCCGTGCGATTTCAGCTTGTTCATCCGGGCGATCACGTCCTCGACATTCTCGCCAAACATGCTTTCGCTCAACTCGATCTTCAGGTTGTTGGGGTTGGCGCCCGTCCGTTCCAGTGCTGCCAGCACATGATCCACAAACTTCGGCTGCCGGAACTCGCGCGAACTTATATTCACCGCGATCGACAGATGCGCACCCTCTTTACGAGCCGCCCACGCCGCAATCTGCAGGCACGCGGTCTCCAGAACCCAGTGGCCCAGCGAAAAAATCAGGCCCGTCTCTTCCGCCAGCGGGACAAAATCCTGCGGCGCCACTATACCTCGCGTCGGGTGCTTCCAGCGGATCAGCGCTTCCGCGCCGGTCATCATCCCGCGATCCAGCTGCGGCTGATAGAAAAGCGAAAACTGGTTCTCGCGGATCGCCGCGCGCAGATCTCTCTCCAGCGCGACGCGCGCATTTACCGAAGCCTGCAGCGCCGGCGCAAAGAAGAACATCGCGTTCCGGCCCGCTGCCTTCGCCTGGTACATCGCAATATCGGCCTGCTGCAGCACCTCGTTGGTGCTCTCGCTCTGGTTGCCGAAGACCGTGATTCCCATGCTCGATGTGGTGTGGCACTCGCGCCCTTCCAGCAGAAACGTCTGGTCGATCGCTTCCAGAATTTTTCCACCCACCGTGCGGGCCTGTGCTGCGGCAATCTCCGCCATCTGGCTCAGGTCTTCGAGAATGATCACAAATTCGTCGCCGCCCAGCCGCGCAACGGTATCCACCTCGCGCACGCAGCCTGCGATCCGTCTTCCCGTCTCCTGCAGCAGCAGATCCCCGATGTGATGACCGAGCGTGTCGTTCAGCGATTTGAATCCATCCAGGTCGACAAACAGCAGGGCATGCTTGCTCCCGCTGCGCATGCTTGAAATCAGGGCCTGGCGCAGCCGCTCCCACAGCAAGCGGCGATTCGGCAATCCCGTCAGCGTGTCATAAAACGCGAGGCTGCGGATCTTCTCCTCGTCTGCCTTGGCCGCCGAAACATCGCGAATATACGAGATTACGCACGACTCGCCATCAAAGTCTGCGAACGAAGCTGAAAGCTGTCCCCAGAAAACCTCGCCATTCTTCCGCCGCAGCCTCACTTCCATATCGCGGCAGGCCGCCTGTTCGTGCAGCGCTTCCGCCACCCGCACCGTGTCGCTTTCGTCCGCCCAGATATCCAGGTCCGTGGACGTACGACCGATCACTTCATCGCGGGTGAATTGCAGAGTCTCGAGGAATGCCGGATTTACTTCGACGATCTTGCCATCTTCCGCTCGCGCGATCAGCACGCCATCGGGGCTGGTCTCGAAGGTGGTTCGATAACGGTCGTCCTTCGCGGATGCTGCGGGCTCGGCAAGTGGTGCGTGTGCAGCCTCAGTCTTCATGCGTTCATGGATGTCTTCAACGTGAGCCAGCAGATGCGATGGCCAGCCCTCCCGATCCCGCAGCAGCGACACCGTCAGCTTCGCCAGCGTCAGGCTTCCATCTTTGCGGATCAGCCGGGTCTCCAGGCTCAGCGCGTCGCTGGCGCCTGTCCACAGCTTCTGAAACGATGCGAGACATTGCGCCCCATCCTCATCCGGAGTAATTTCCTGCATCATCAGCCCGCGGACTTCTTCGCGCGGGTAGCCGATGATCTCGGCAAACTCCGCATTGCAGCGGAGAATGTGGCCTTCCGGTGTGGAGTGAACAATCCCCACCGTTGCCTGCTCGAGGAAATTTCGGTTCTCTAAAGTAGGCATATCACACATTGAGGATTGCCGTTCTAAGGTGCTGGCGTCCTCGAATTGTATCGCTCGTGAACTTGTTTTCAATGACTTGACCCCTATTCGGCAGAGCAAAAACCGAGCAAATCGTCACCTGCCGCATGCACAACCGTAATCACGCGATCGCACCCGTAGCGTCACAGGTGACATTCATCACAAAGCGGGCTCATCATGTGTTCCGCATTGGTCCTGCACTGCTTTCGCTTCCGAGTTAACCCACTGGCTGACCAACGATGCCAAAAATGGTTCCCCATAACCCGAAGCGCGCACACAAATTGAATGGATCGAATAAATATATAATACGCAGGAGTTTAACTGCACAATTGCACGTTTGTTCCATTCCCGGTTTTTCTCGTTGCTGTCATCGTTGTTGGAAAAGCAGCACTTCCGCCCAACGTAATTCACTCCCAACGAAAGATGCCTGCGAGAGCGCACAGACCACTACAACTTATGTGTGACATCCTTGCGTTCGCATGGCAAACATCATCACGGAACCTCGAATGATCCTTACCAAAGAGCGATTCAGGTATGGAATTCCTCTGAACGTAACGATGCAAGACCGGTACTCCAGTGGCTCCAGGGCACTCTTTCTTGGATTACTTCTGTGCGTACCGCTGTTCTGCGTACAGCGCTCTCTCGCACAAAACAGCAAGCCGACCGCGCTATCGCCGCAGATTCCAAAGGCCGCTCAGCCCTCCGAGTTCAAGGTTCCGCTCCTCACTGAACCTCTCGGGCTTTCTGACTTTCCGGGCATGGAGCCCGCCCCCGCCATCAAGGACAAACTCGCGAGGGTAACCGGGTTCCTCCAGAACACACCCAACGACGGCGACTCAGCCACCCAGCAAACCGACGTCTGGATCGCCCATACCCGGTCCACACTCTATTTTGTATTCATCTGCCGCGACGACCACCCCGGCCTGATTCGTGGCCATCTCTCCCGCCGCGAAGACATCACCGGCGACGACACCATATCGGTCCTCCTCGATCCCTTCGAAGACCGCCGCAGGGGAGTGCTGTTTACCGTCAATTCCGCCGGCGTGCAGGCCGATGCCGCCTGGACCGACAACCCCAGCGTGGACTACACAAGCGACACCGACTACAGCTACGACCAGGTCTGGGACTCCGAGGCGCGCGTCACTGCCACCGGCTGGATGGCCATGATCGCGATTCCGTTTCGCAGCATCCGTTTCCGTACCGCCGGCCCCGACTGGGGTGTCGTTTTCATGCGGAACCTTCCCCGCAACAGCGAACTCGACTTCTGGCCGCGCGTTTCCACCAGCATCGCCGGCGTTCTCACCCAGGAAGCCACCATGCACGGCATCGAAGGCGTCACCGGCTCCCACAACCTGCAGATCAATCCCTACGTGCTTGCCCAAAACGAGCGCGAACTGATCAATCTCGATCCGATGAACCCCTTCTTCAGTTCCCGCGGCCTTGAAGGCACAGCCGGCGGCGAAGCCAAGCTCATCATCAAAGACAGCATCATTCTTGACGGAACCATCAATCCCGATTTCAGCGATGTCGAGTCCGATCAGCCGCAGTTCACCGTCAACCAGCGCTACCCCGTCTACTTTCCCGAACTGCGCCCGTTCTTTCTCGAGAACGCAAATTACTTCAGCACGCCGATCGTGCTCGTCTACACGCGCAACGTCGTTCACCCGGAATACGGCATTCGCCTGACGGGAAAAATCGGCAAGACCAATCTCGGCCTCTTCGCTATCGACGATCGCGAACCCGGCGATACCTACGCTCCGGGCGATCCGCTCCATCACCAGCGCGCCAAGTACGTTGTCGGCCGCGTCTCCCAGGATCTGGGAAAGAACTCGAGCGTCGGGCTCGTCTATACCGACCAGGAATTCGGCGGCGGCTGGAACCGCATCGGCGGCATCGACTTCACCGCTCATCTCAACAATCGTTGGACTGCGATCGGCCAGATGGTCGAGTCCTCTACCATGAGTCCGAACAACCCCGGAACAGTGTCAAATTACGCTGCCGGACCAGCCAGTTACTTCGAAGTCCAGCGCACCGGACACGCCTTCAACCTCGACACCGTCTTCAAGGACTTCAGCACCGGCTTTCAATCGCAGCTTGGATTCATCCCCACCACCGACCTATACAGCGACCAAAACCACGCCACATACTTGTGGTATCCGAAGAAGAAAGCGATTCAAAGCTTTGGCCTAGATGCGTTTCAGCTCCTCGGATGGGACCACCAGGGCAATCGCCTGTACCACTACTTCACGTTTTCGCCATACCTGACGCTTCCACGCCAGATGGTCTTCGCGCCGCAGCTGGGCAATAACTCCGATACGCTCGGGCCCCAGGACGGATACCCGCTTACCCACAACGTCAACTTCACTGAGAACTTTGGCGGCATGGTCGTGCGCGGAGCACCATATTCCCAGATGAATTTCTACGTCGCGGCCCTGCGCGCTGGAAACGTGAACTACAACCCGGTCGCCGGCGGCGTTCCGTCGTTGCTCAATGCCGACGAAGTCCAGCTGGTGCTGAATCTGCAGCCCATCCGCCAGCTCACCTCATCCAGTACCTACCTGCTCGACCGCGATCACTCGGTTGCCGACGGAGCACTCGTCTACGAAAGCCAGGTCTTCCGCACCAAGATCAACTACCAGTTCACGCGCTCCATCTCTGCCCGCGTGATCGCCGAATACGATTCAACTCTCGCAAACCCGGCTGAGACATCCTTGCTGCGCAAAAAGCAAATCGGAACCCAGGCTCTCTTCACCTGGCTTCCGCATCCTGGGACGGTCCTCTACATCGGCTATAACAGTGACCTGCAGAACCTCGATCGATCGCTCTGCAACCGCGGCTTAACCGGTGCCTGCGACCCTAACGATCCCACTCCGCCCCGCGCCCGCAACTACCTCAACGACGGTAAACAGATCTTCGTAAAGTTCTCCTACCTTTTCCGCTTCTAGGGATTTCATCTCTCTGCGTAGATCACCTCTCCGCCTCGGATCGTGTAGCGAACCTGTGAAAATGCTGAAATGTTCTGCGCTGGGTCGGCACTCAGGACCACAAGATCAGCATCCAGTCCTTTCGCTATGCGCCCGCTGTGAGGGGAGTAGCCGAAACGTTCTGCGGGATTCGTGGTGAGCGAAGCCAGAATCTCCTGAAAACTCATTCCGGCGCGAGACATCCACTTGAATTCTTCCGAAGTGTCGAAGTGCTGGGTGTAGCCAACGTCCGTACCAAAGAGAACTTGTCCTCCTGCTCGAGAGAATGCCTCCAGCTGCTGGGCCGCCCTGCTCATCCCTTTCTCGATTTCTTCCGGTGAGGCATGGCCCTTTTGGGATTCAACATCCCAGAGGGTAAGCGTAGGAGTAAGGGCCATGTGAGCGGCCACAAGGCGCTGCGCCAAAGAGGGGCTCCAAAGTTCATCGAAGGGAGTGGTATGGGCCAGGATATCGACCCCACCCTGAATCGCAATCTCGATTCCTTGATTATTGGAAACATGGGCAAACACAGGTCTGCCGGCCCTATGGGCCTCGGCGGCGATCACCTGGGCCAAGTCTAAAGGCATGGTCAGGATGCCATCGCGCTCTATGGAATTCGCAAAAATCTTGATGCCATCTGCTCCGTCGTGGATCTGCTGGCCGACTCGCTCCTTGGCTTGCGCCGTTGATTCAACCTCCGGAATGCTGATGTGATTGGCTTCGAGGAAGCCTTGTACGTAAATCGGCGTTCCGCCTTTCACCCAGAAGGGCTCACCGACCGTGAGAATCCGCGGGCCTTTCACTTCGCCGCTCACTATGCGATGGCGGATGAGATTGGTGTTCTTTAGCACGGAAGCGATGTCAAAAACGGTCGTGAATCCCCACCGTGTGAGCATCTGTTGAAGCTGTGAGGTGATCTGACCTGAGGAGAGATTCTCAGCATGAAGCAACCCTGGCAGAAGAATGTGTACGTGGCTGTTCCAGAAACCGGCGGTCACAACGAGGCCCTTGCAGTCGATTACGGTGGTGCCGCGTGGGACTTTGACCTCTGCAATCGGTCCAACCAATGCAATGTGGCCGCTGTGTACAAGGATTGTGCCGTTTTCGATTGGTGGTTCAGAAGGGGAGAGATAAATCTTTGCGCCGACCAAGGCGAGCTCGGACGCGTAGCTTTGGAATCTTGCCAGGAAGGCCAAAAGCAGAAGCAGCGGGAACGCCAGTCGAAGTCGCATGTTCACAACATACGATATAAGTCCGGGAATGATCTGAAGTGGCTGTAGCCTTTAACTTACAAAAACTTCAGTTCAATCACCGCACACGGACACAAAATCAGGTTGAGTTTTAGTCGCTCGAGTGGACGAGAGCCAAGGGACGGTTCATTTGGGAACTCCCCATCATCAAGGGGAACATTCCCATTGAGCACGATCCATGTCATTCGGTGTGCAGGCTGAGAACGGGCCAACGCAATGTTAGGAGTTGCGGCGCAGGCTCACAGATAACCAATTGAATCACGATGAAAGACGCGAACTGGAAGAACGTTCGCATCGTTTCTACTTGAGAACACGGCTAATCGTCCCGGGCGGCGGCAATTGAATGTGCCGCCGAACTGGGATGACATTGACCTGTTCGGGCCCGTGGACTACGTGATGCTGCTTGTCAGAACGTTTGCGATGTCAGAGAACGCGTTATTGAGTCCGCCGGCAAGGAACTTCATGCCGGTAATCGCACCGAAGGCAATCAGAGCAACGACGAGAGCGTATTCGACGAGGTCCTGACCTTCTTCGCGTTCCACGAGGCTGCGTACATGCAGGTACAGCGAGTTGATCACAGTGGTCATATTCCCCTCCTAAGGGTATGAGTGTTAGTCGATCATAAAGAGGCGCGAAGAAATGGCAATACCACCTCGGGCATCGAAACAGGTTACCGAAGACCCATAGGAAACCCTGCTCGGCCTATTACCGGAGTTGGAAGTAGCTTGGATTGAAGGTCATGCGAACAGAGCTGCTCAGCGTCGTGGTCAAACCGATTTGCCAACAACAGCGAGACCTGGGACGTCCGCAGTCGCGATACTACACGCCCTCGCCCACGGCTCCAATCACCGCGGTCTTGGCGCGCTTGCCCAACCGCACCACCAGGCGCGCCGGCAGCGTATCAAGCGAGACTGCGGAATTGGTAACGACTTCGCCGTCTATCTTTACGGCCTTTTCCGCAAGCTTCCGGCTTGCCTCGGCTCCGCTGGCAGCCAGTCCCAGCTGCAACAGCAGCTTCGAAACGCGAACCTGCAACTCTCCCGGCGGGCACGACGGGCTTACCAGGTCGGCATAGGCGATGTGAACCTCTTCGAGATCCTCGGCCACTTCCTTTTGCTGGAACATCCGCGCCCAGTTCTCATTCGCATGCTGCGCCGCTTCCTCGCCGTGAAACCCCGCCGTAATCGTTCGCGCCAGCCGCTTCTTCACGTCCATCGGATGAGCAGCACCGGCCGCAACCTCCGCCCGCAGCGCGTCTACTTCCGACTGCTTCAGGTCCGTCAGAAACACCCAGTACTTCCACATCAGCTCGTCTGAAATCGACATCAGCTTCCCGTACATCTCCGCCGGTGGCTCATTGATGCCGATCGCATTATTGAGAGACTTGCTCATCTTCTGCACGCCGTCCAGCCCCTCGAGAATCGGCGTCATCAGTACGATCTGCGGCTTCTGCCCATATTGGCGCTGGAGTTCGCGGCCGGCGCCGAGGTTGAAGCGCTGGTCGGTGCCGCCGAGCTCGACGTCGCATTCGAGAGCCACGGAGTCATAGGCCTGCATGAGCGGATACAGAAGCTCATGGAGACTGATTGGCTGCTCGGCCTGAAAGCGCTTGTGAAACTCGTCGCGCTCCAGCATTTGCGAGACGGTGAAGTGTGACGCGAGACGAATGGTGCCCTCGTAACCAAGTTTCCCCAGCCACTCCGAGTTGTAACGGACCTCCGTCACCTTCTCATCGAGTATCTTGAAGACCTGCTGCTGGTAGGTCTTCGCGAATTCGTCGATTTGCTCCCGGCTCAGCGCCTTCCGGGTCACATTTTTCCCCGACGGATCGCCGATCAGCGAAGTGAAATCGCCGACCAGAAAAATTACCGTATGCCCCAGCTGCTGAAAGTGCCTGAGTTTTCGCAGCAACACCGTGTGGCCCAGGTGCAAATCTGGCGCCGTCGGATCAAAACCCGCCTTCACCCGTAGCGGCCGCCCTGTCTTGCGGCTTTCTTCCAGCCGTTCGCGCAAGTCCGACACACGAATAATCTCCGCCGCACCCTTCTGCAGCAGATCCATCTGTTCATCCACAGGAAGAAACGTACTCATCACATTTCAGTATAAATTCGCCACCATCCCTCGCTGTTGCTCCCCGAAATCCGCGCGAAATCCTCTATACTGCGCCCACGATGCAAATACCGGGTCCAGACGGGTTCTTGCTTTCGCCTGACGATCCCTTGCGAGCCGCGCAACTCCGTTTGAATGACTACCTGTTTGCGGAAGAAGGGCGCAACACCGCAACCACCCCTTTCGACGTCTCACCTTGGCGCAAGCTGCCCAAACGCGAATTGGCCGGCCAGACTCTCGCCATTCTGAAGAGGCTCATATGGCTCGACGAGCACGACGCTGAATTGAAAGAAGCCCACCTGGCACGCATCCGGCTCACCACCCTGCTGCGTGTTCTCTACAAGATCAAGGCTCCGTACACCGAACCCGATCTCGTCGCTTTGCTCGACGCCACCTCCGTCCTTCTGGGGCGGATATCCCCGGATGGACCTGTCGATCGGGTCATGGAGTATTTCAAAACTGGCGAGCTCACTCCGGAATTGTGCCGTGCGTTGCACGCATTCCAGTCGAGCCTGAAAGAAGAGATGTCTTCAAGCCAGGCCAGCATGCAGTCGCTCAGGCAATGTCTTCACATGCTGCTGTGGATGGACGAATGGGAGCCGCTCGATCCGGCCAGGTGCTGGAGTGAGTGCATCCGGCGCGATTTCCGTGCCATGACCGGCGAGCGTCGTACCAGGTGGCGCGCTTTGTTCAAGCATCTGCGTGGAAATGCGCCTGTGCGCATGCCGGCCGGCTGGGCGCGCGATGCTCAGCCGCTTCTGGCTGCTGTTGGCATCGACGACTTTCGCGACAAGATCGAGGACTGGTTCGCGCCCTTCCGTTCCGGTGAATCGCTGCCCCTCTCAGTGGCTGGCAGCCACGTGCTCAAATGCATGGTCTGGTATTGCGCCGTGGCAAAGGACGAGAGCCTCAAAGACTGCGCGCTCTGGCTTCTCGACAGCAAGTGGAAGCGCAAGCGGGAGGCCGAAAAATCTTTGGTGGCTCTCGCGGAATTTGGCGTAACCAGGGAGGAACTCACGTCCCGCAGTCTCATCAAGCCGCGATCGCAGGATCCGGTGCCAAGCTTCTTAAAAAAACTAGAGCAATCACGCAATGCGATACCGGCTTCTCACATGGTCAGCGACCCCGACGGTCAGTTCGTCATCGTGCAAGGACAGTTGCATTTCTACCGCATGTTTCGACCCTCGGGCCGCATCGAACGCGCTTCCGACAACGCTGTTCTCGAACTGAACTGGCACTCGCTGCCCGATCAATTCCGGCTCGTTCTGCACCGCGAGTGCGACTCCGCACAGCAGCTTCAATTGCGTGGCTTTCTGTTGATGAACGACGCCGTCTTTGGCCGCTACTTCACCGTCGCATCTGAGAAGAAGAATCCAACACGCGGATCGTAGGGTGCGAAACCTGACGCCAGCAAGAGTCCTGCGCCCCGCAATAATCGACCCGAAGTTTCGGCGCGTTCGGGAATTGTTCTGTGGGTCGATTTTTCCGGTCCGGTGCTTCGCCTGTTGGTCGGTCGCGAAGGAACGGCGCTTCCGTCGTGCATCTTCTGTATGCTCATTGCGAGGGCTCACGCTCTCTGGGAGGAACTCAAAATGTCCCTTCGCATTTCGACACGCTCCTTGCTCTCGGTGCTCGCGTGGACTTCGGTTGCGCTCGTCCCGTCCATGGCCCTGCGCGCGCAGCAGCCTCCCTTTCCTATTTCCAGTCACTGCTTCGGTTGCCACAACAATCTCAAGACCGCCAAAGGCCAGGACGTTTCCATCGGCTCGCCCTGGCGCGCTAGCATCATGGCAAACTCCGCCCGCGATCCGTACTGGCAAGCCAGCGTCCGACGCGAGGCCCTCGATCACGCTTCCGCCGCCTCGACCATTGAGAATGAGTGCGCCACGTGCCACATGCCCCTGCAGCACTTCATCGACAAATCCTCCAGCCACGACACCGCTGTCTTCTCCCGCCTGCCTCTCGATGCAGCTCATGATGCCGATATTGCCGCCGCCGACGGAGTCGCGTGTGCCGTGTGTCATCAAGCCGAGCCGGCAGGACTGGGCACCGCGGACTCCTACAACGGCAACCTCAACGCCGCTCCGCTTACCCAGCACCCGCGTCCGCTCTACGGTCCCTATGCGGCTGAGGCGCGCTCCATCGCGATGCACACTCTCGCCTCCGGCCTCACCGTCACGCAGTCCGATCACCTCGGCCAGGCCGCCCTGTGCGGCTCCTGCCATACCCTCTACACCCCCACGCTCGACGCATCCGGAAAGACCGTTGGCCGCCTCCCCGAACAGATGCCCTACCTCGAGTGGCTCCACAGCGACTTCCACGACAAGCAAACGTGCCAGTCCTGCCACATGCCCGCCATTGCCGGCCCTGCGCCCGACGCAACCCTCGGCACCGCGCCGCGCGAAGGCCTGCGCCGTCATTCGTTCCCCGGCGCAAACTTCTTCATGCAAGATCTGCTGGTCGCTCATCACGACGAACTCGCTGTGACCGCGTCGCCAGCCGAGCTCACCTCCGCCTCGACTGAGACGCGCGCCTACCTCAAGTCGCAGGCCGCGCACCTCTCCCTCAGCGCCGTTGCCCTGGCGAACGGTCACCTTTCCTTCTCCGTCACTGTGCAGAACTTGTCGGGCCACAAGCTCCCCACCGCGTACCCATCGCGTCGCGCGTGGCTTCACGTCACCGTGAGCGATCCTTCTGGCAAGGTGGTCTTCGAGTCCGGCAAGCTCAACGACGACGGCTCCATCGCGGGCAATCTCAATGATGCGGATGCTACGCGCTTCTCGCCG
The DNA here is from genome assembly GCA_963770365.1 of uncultured Acidobacteriaceae bacterium. Taxonomy (GTDB): domain Bacteria; phylum Acidobacteriota; class Terriglobia; order Terriglobales; family Acidobacteriaceae; genus Telmatobacter. The sequence continues at coordinate 233,833 of CAVYPN010000009.1, forward strand.
CACTACGTCACAATCACCGCACCCGATCAGGTCCAGATCTTCGAGCCCATTCTCGGCGACGCGCAGGACCACGTAACCACGGCGCTGCTCAACGCCACCCACTACCTCAAAGACAACCGCATTCTTCCCGCCGGCTTCGACAAGCAGTCGGCCTCGCCCGACATTGCTGTCCGCGGCGAAGCCGCCTCTGACCCGGGCTTCATCGGCGGCAGCGCAACGACACGCTACGAAATTCCCACCGTTGCGACCTCAGGCCCATTCGTCGTGAAAGCCGAGTTGCTTTATCAGCCCGTCGGCTTCCGCTGGGCACACAACCTTGCGCCCTATAAGGCCGCCGAGCCGCAGCGTTTTGTTGGCTACTACGATCAGTCCGCCCGCCAGTCCGCCATCGTCATTGCCGATGCAAAGGGATCGCTCTAGCTACGATTCCATTGAGACTTGTCTGCCGTGAAGAGTCAGAACCGGCACGACCGAGGGTGCCCCATCCAAGCTCCGCCTGGGTGGGAAAGCACGAACTTAAAAAGCGTCGTCATTCCTGCGCGCCCTCTAAAAAAATTGATGTGTCATTCTGAGCGAACGGGGCCCCGAACGTAGTTCAGTTCGGGGGTGGTGAACGAAGAATCTGCTTCTCCATGCACTGAACCTCAGCAACCCAAGCTCCGCATGGGTGGGAAAGCACGACCCCGCCTGATTTTCATGGCATTGAGTCCCGACGGACCGAGTACTCTGGTTGTCGATGCGTGCCTTAGATTTCAACTCGATACAACGAGGAACCGCGATCATTGCCGTAATGTGCATGCTCGCCCCTCTGAACTTGTTGGCCGAGACCTTCGATTATCACCAGCATTTGTACAGCCCCGAGGCAGGCGCACGATCATCTCCGGGACCGAAGGGCATCAATGCCGATTACCTGGTTCGACAACTCGATGCCGCTGGAATCGGCAGAGCCGTCGTTCTGTCGGTCGCGTATAGCTTCTCAAATCCAAATAAGGCGGCAGTTCCTAACGAATATGCGCACGTGATGGATGAAAACAACTGGACCAGCGCTCAAGTTGCCAAATATCCTCATCGCTTGCTTGGCTTTTGCAGCGTCAATCCACTCCGGTCCTATGCAGTTCGAGAGATCGCACGCTGTGCGAAAGACCCAAACCTTCGCACAGGACTGAAGCTGCATTTCGGCAACTCCGACGTAAATCTAGACGATCCTGATCATCTCGCGCGAGTGCAACGGGTCTTCAGTGCCGCCAACGAGCATCACATGGCGATCGTAGTGCACATGCACGCCAACATCGATCATCATCGGCCATACGGAGCGAAGGAGGCACGCATCTTTCTGGAGCAGCTAATCCCCGAGGCTCCGGACGTGGTAGTACAAATCGCGCATCTGGCTGGGGGTGGAGGTTACGACGATCCAGCAACCGACGCCGCCCTTTCGGTATTTGTAAAAGCAATCGAGCGAAAAGATCCTCGAATGAAGAATGTCTATTTCGATGTGTGTGGGATCGCCATACCTGGCATGTGGGAGGACAAAGCCGACCTGCTCGTAACCCGCATTCGCCAAATTGGGACTAACCGGCTGGTTTACGGGAGCGACGCCGCGACGACGGATAACCTGCCAAAGAATGCGCTGAAGCGATGGCACAGTCTGCCGTTGACCCAGGAGGAGTTCAGGTCCATCGACAACAATGTCTTGCCCTACGTCCGAAACTGGCTCTCGGCGGAAGAGCCGCATCGCTAAGCAGTCTCGCTAAACGCTCGCGTTCCGGACGTTATTCATTTTTTGGGTTGGGGAAGAGTGGCCCACGATCCACTCGGCACGCAGAAATCTCCAAAGTATTGCCCATTCGAGTCATCGTTGACAATCCACATCTGTAAGTTCGAACACGCTCGACCGCTATGTGAGGACTTCTCAGCAAAGGGAACCGTATCCGCTGAATCGAGACAACTTTCCGGGCGCATTTGCGATCTATCATCAAGCGTCTTTCCCGCGGCGAAGCGAGAGTTCGCCTGCCGTAGCTAAACGTTGCTCGCTTGCGCAGTGGGGCTTGGACCGTGTGTTCCAGCTCCTCGTTTGTTCAAAATTCTTCCCTTCAGGAGTGCCCAATGTTGCCCAACCTTCGGTCTACGGCGCTGGTGATTGCCTGCGCCCTTTCGTCTTCCCCTTCGTTCGCCCAACTGTTCTTCAATCCTCACCAGGCCGCGCCTTTGGCCAGCAGCTCCACCATTGCCGCGCACGGTGACTTCAACGGGGACGGCCGCGAAGACATAGGGGCAACTGTCTTCGATTCGTCGAGCCAGAGCTACGTCCAGGTGCTCTATCTTTCCACCGCCGACGGGACCTACGATGCGCCGAAACCGGTTCCCGCCTTTATCCAGGCAGTGGGTGATTTCAATCACGATGGCAAGCTGGACTTCGCGTCGGGTGGCAACGTTTATCTCGGCAACGGCGATGGCACTTTTCAGGCGCCGAAAGTCTTCGCGCCAGACGGCTTCGTTCAATCGATCCTGGCTGTCGACCTTAATCACGACAGTAAGACGGACCTTGTCGCGCTCACAGGTGGGTTTTCAAACGGTGACCTGTTTTCGGTTCTCCAGATCTATATCAGCAACGGCGATGGTACCTTCACCAAGGGTCAGACGATCAATAGTTCCATTGGCCAAGTCACGAACCAGCAGGCAGCCTACGCGGTAACCGGCGACTTTGACGGAGACGGGAAGCCCGATGTCGCATTGATTTACGGTTACGCCAACGAGAACTCCACCAGTGTGCCCATTTCCAGTACCGTGCAGATCTGGTATGGCGATGGAGCGGGGCACTTTGGATCATCTCCCAGCTACTTTGCCGATCCAAACAAAAACTTTGACTCCGTACCCTTTGTGGCCGACCTGAACAATGACGGCCGAAGCGATATTGTCTTCAGATCCGACGCACTATCCGGCTCAACCACAGGCCCAACCCTCGGGCTGCTCTTCGGTAATGCCAATCGCACCCTCAGCTATAAAACCCTGGCCACCGGCGAGTGCCCGGGGTTCTTCACGGTGGCGGACTTCAACGGCGACGGGCTTAACGATCTCGCCTACTCGGGCAGTCCCTGCAACGTCCGCGAGGCAACCACGCTCTTCATTCGTCTTGGAACCGGCTCCGGCAACTTTGGGGCAGAAGAAAATGTCTATCAAAATCCCTCCCGGATCGATGAGCCGTTTGCTGTCCCCACCACGCTGGACTCCAAGCCTGACGTCGTGTTCAGTCAACTCAACGGCACCACAAGCGCCAGCTTTGAGGTGCTGACCAACGACACCACCGGCAGCTTCCCGGGTTGCGCGCTGACGGGGAAAGCCGAAGGCATCAGCATCTGCTCGCCCGGCGCCTCCTCCAGCTCACCGGTCAAGTTCTCGCTCGCCGCAGCCGGGCCTACGCCGATGCGCACCGTGGCGGTATGGGCGGATGGAAAGAAAGTGGCGGAGCAGAAAACTCACGCCTTCTCTGACTATTCCTTCCTTGACAGTTCAGTCGCACTTGCGGCCGGCAGCCATGCCATCACCATTTACGGAACCGGCTGGGACAATACGCTTCAGTCCAAGTCGTTCACATTGACGGTCTCGGGAACCTGCTCTGCACCTTCTACCCCGGGCATCGACGTCTGCTCGCCCCTCAGCGGTTCCAGCGTCAGTTCACCTGTCACCGTGCAGGCAACGTCCACGATCACCGGCACCCTCGCCCGCATGGAGATCTGGGTTGACGGGGTGAAGATGTTCACGGAGAAGACCAGCACCTCCTTCAGCACAAGTCTCAGCCTTGCGACGGGCTCTCACCGTTTCGACATCTATGCCGTCAACACCGCGGGCACCAAGTGGGAGAAGTCCGTTACAGCTGCAGTAAAGTAAGACTTCCTCCATGCAGACGGCCATCCGAATCGGGTGGCCGTCTGCGAACTATACGATGACACTTTCCAGCCGGCCATCATCGCAACGATCCTTACTGATCAGTTGGGGCCGAATCACCGCCTACTCGTCAGTAACAAACCTGCAAACAGTCCGACCTCTATCCGGCCATGCAAAACATTCTTCCCTCGCAGAAACTGCGGAATCGCTGTGGCCTATTTCCCCCTGTAATCGATCAGAGGCTTCTGTCCCTCCGGGATTGCGGAACGATAGGTCTTGCCCGAAAGCTCTTTCGCGAAATCCGCTTTGGCAGCGCTCACAAGCTGCGCACTCGTAAACAAATCCACGGCCGTATCGGCCAGCGCCTTCGACGCCACCACCATCCCATCCTGCCCAATGCTCGTTCCAGCCGTCGCCGCCGCCTGCCAGCTATGTGCGAACGAGCCAGGCACAAACGTTGCCGTCGTAAATCCGATCGTCGGCGCCACCCAGCTCACATCCCCCACATCCGTCGATGCAGAGGGGGCGTTCGGGTCAGGCTTGTGAAACGGTTCAACCACCTTCGTCAGATCCAGGCTCGGAAGCGTGTCCAGTCCAAAGCTCTTCTGCAGATCGTGCGCAAATTTCTGTTCATCCGCGCTCATCGTGTAGCCGCCCACTTCCTCAAGATTCTTCTGCGCCGCCTGCGCAAGAGCATCGTTGCCGATGATGTCGGCGTCACTGCCGATGTCCGTCACCTCAAGCGTCGTTCCCGTCATCAGCGCCGCGCCCTTCGCGACATCAATAAGCCGCGCCCATATTCCCTGCAGCGTGGTATTCGACGGACTCCGCGCCATCAGGTCCATCTGTGCCAGGTCCGGCACAATGTTCGGCGCCACTCCACCCTTCGAAATGATGTAGTGCATGCGCGTATTGCTCGGCACATGCTCGCGCATGAACTCAATGCCGTTCCCCATCAGCATCACCGCATCCAGTGCAGACCGGCCGCGATCCGGCGACATCGCCGCATGCGCCGCCACCCCATGGAACGTGAACTTCGCCGAAGTCACCGCCAGCGCCCCGCCATCGATCACGGCATTTCTGTCGCCCGGATGCCAGTGCAGCACCACGTCCACATCCTTGAATAGCCCGGCGCGCACCATGTACACCTTGCCCGATCCACCCTCCTCCGCGGGAGTTCCGTAATAACGCAGCGTCCCCTTCACATGGTTCGCTTCCATGTACTGCTTCACTGAAACCACTGCCAGCGCCGCGCCGGAACCCAGCAGATTGTGTCCGCACCCATGCCCCGCTCCGCCCGCCGTCACCGGCGCGCGCTCCGGCACCGCCTGTTGCGACAACCCCGGCAGCGCATCGAACTCGCCCAGAATCGCGATCACCGGCTTGCCCTCGCCATAGCTCGCGATAAAAGCCGTGGGCTCGTCGGCCACGCCACTCTGCACCGCAAATCCCGCAGCCTTCAACTGCGCCTGCAAGAGCGACGAGCTCTTGTCCTCGTGATAGCCGAGCTCCGCAAAATCCCAGATCTGCTTTGACACCTGCTTCCAGTTCGCGCTGCTCGCCTCCACCAGCTTCTCCACCTGCTGATGCGCAGCACTATTCGTTTGCGCCTTCAACACCGGCGATGCAAACAGCAAGCAAAACGTCAGAAATCCAACAGCAAACCCACTGCGCACGGCGAATCGCGAGTTTTCTCTCATTGCAAACAAGTCCTTTTTTGAAGAATGGAATCCGGCACTGTTCGTGAAGACTATTGGAGTTAGCTCAACGGCGCAAGACCTGCCCGCAAATCCCGCGCTGCGCTCTCTACCTACTTTAACCAGCTTTTTTGCAACTTCCCCATCGCCGCTCCATCCAAGGCGCAGGAGAAGACTGCCCCATGCCACCAGTAAAAGGCCGTTCCATGCAGGTCGCCGCCCCCGGCGGTGCGTTCCAACTCGTCGAAAAAGAATTCCCCGATCCCGGCCCCGGCCACGTCCGCATCCGCGTACACGCCTGCGGCGTCTGCCACTCTGATTCGCTTACCAAGGAAGGTCATTGGCCCGGCCTTCAGTTCCCCCGCGCCCCCGGCCACGAAGTCGCCGGAGTCGTCGACGCCGTCGGCCCCGACGTCCCCCTCTTCAAGCCCGGTCAGCGCGTCGGTCTCGGCTGGCACGGAGGCCACTGCAACTACTGCCCGCCCTGTCGCCGCGGCGACTTCATCCTCTGCGAAAACCAGCCAATCAGCGGCATCAACTACGACGGCGGCTACGCCGACTACGTAATCGCTCCCGCCAACGCCCTCGCTTTCATGCCCGACGAGCTCAACCCCACCGACGCCGCCCCGTTGCTCTGCGCCGGCATCACCACCTTCAACGCCCTGCGCAACTCCGGCGCCCGCACCGGCGACACCGTCGTCATCGTCGGCATCGGCGGGCTCGGCCACCTCGCCATCCAGTACGCCGCCAAGGCCGGCTACCGCACTGTCGCCGTCGCCCGCGGAGCCGACAAGGCTGCCCTCGCGAAACAACTCGGCGCGCACCTCTACATCGATACCACCACGCAGGACGCGGCGAAAGAACTCCAGAAAATCGGCGGCGCCAACATCATTCTCTCCACCATCACCAGCGCCAAGGCCCTCGAGTGGGTGATCGATGGACTCGCCCCCGCCGGCAAATTCATCCTCGTCGGCGCGCCCGAAGACGGCCCTCTCACCATCAGCCCTTTCCCGCTGCTCCTCGGCCGACGCACCGTCGCCGGCTGGCCCTCCGGCACCGGCATGGACTCCGAAGACACGCTCAAATTCAGCGCCCTCACCGGCGTCAAATCCATGAACGAGGTCTACCCGCTGGAGAAAGCCGAAGAAGCCTACGCGAGAATGATGTCCGGCAAAGCAAGCTTCCGAGTAGTGCTTAACAGTAACGTGAAAGTGAACGTGCAGTGGCAGTGGTTGACAGTGATCAGTGAACAGTGGTCAGTGAAGAATGCTGGGTGCCCCAATCCATTTCGCAGTCTTACCGCGAAATGGGTGGGAAAGCACGGAACCATCGTGTCGCCACGCTCGCTCTGTACTCTCGCACATGGAAGGCGTCGCAGCACTTCTGATCACTGACCACTCGTTCCGCTATAATTTCCCCATGCAGCACACCCACCATCCCGCCCCTGTCGCAATCGCGGCCTGTGCTGCGGCGGCCCCGGCCGCCTAGACCCGCCCCACCCCATCCCAAATCCCAGTTCCACATCAGGTCCCTCCGTAACCGCGGGCTCTGACCACTGTTCACTGCTCACTGTTCACTCGCCTTACACTGGAGTCATCATGGAAGAGTTCAGCCGCATTCAGCGCCTCCCGCCCTACGTCTTCAACATCACCGGCGAGATGAAGGTCAACGCCCGCCGCCGCGGCGAAGACATCATCGACTTCGGCATGGGCAATCCCGACGGCGCCACGCCCAAGCACATCGTCGACAAGATGATCGAGGCGGCGCAGAAGCCCGTCACCCATCGCTACTCCGTGTCAAAAGGGATTCCAAGGCTGCGCAAGGCCATCTGCAACTGGTACAAGTCGCGCTACGACGTCGATCTCGACCCCGCCAGCGAAGCCATCGTCACCATCGGCTCCAAGGAGGGCATCGCCCACCTGTGTCTGGCGATTCTCGACTCGCGCGACACCGTCCTCGTTCCCAATCCCAGCTACCCCATCCACATCTACGGCCCCGTCATCGCCGGAGCCCACGTCGTCAGCGTCCCCGTCCACGACTGCGATCAGTTTCTGGCCGAGCTCGAATCCATCATCCCCCGCATGACCCCGCGCCCCAAGGCGCTCATCGTCAACTTCCCGTCGAACCCGACCACGCAAACCGTCGAGCTGCCCTTCCTCGCCCGCCTCGTGGCCCTCGCCCGCGAGTATGGATTCCACCTCATCCACGACCTCGCCTACGCCGACCTCGGCTTCGACGGATACAAGCCGCCCAGCGTCCTCCAGGTTCCCGGCGCCAAAGACGTCGCCGTCGAGTTCTTCACTTTGTCGAAGAGCTACAACATGCCCGGCTGGCGCGTAGGATTCATGGTCGGCAACCCCGTCCTCGTCAACGCCCTCGCGCGGCTTGAAAAGCTACTTCGACTACGGCACCTTCACGCCGATCCAGGTCGCCAGCATTCTCGCACTGGAAGGCCCGCAGGACTGCGTCACCGAGATCCGCGAAAACTACCGCCGCCGCCGCGACGTTTTGATCGAAGGCCTCAACCGCGCCGGATGGGCCGTGCCATCTCCGAAAGCAACAATGTTCGTCTGGGCCAAAATCCCCGAAGCAGTATCGCCACCTCGGCTCGCTCGAATTCTCCAAGCTCCTCCTCAACGAAGCCAAAGTAGCCGTGTCTCCGGGAATAGGCTTCGGCGACTACGGCGACGGCCACGTACGCTTCAGCCTCATCGAAAACGAAGAGCGCACCAGACAAGCCATCCGCGGCATTAAGCAAATGCTGGCGAAGGGCGTGGCTGTGGGGGCATAAGCCGAACCGATGAGGTGTTTCCAACGGGAATTTCCCCGTCTTTATGAACTGAAGGACTGTATCGCGAATCCAGCGGCGGCGGACGCCTACTTCCAGAACTTCGACTTGAACCTGCGGATTCTCAGATCCGTGAGGTGTACCTGCGATGGGAATGGGCGCTACAGGCGCTTGATGCTGAGGCGTGGAAGCAATTGAAGACAGATATTCTCCCGCGTCTCACACAGAGAAATAGGGATCGTGGGTGGCAACCGCTCTTCGACACTCTCGGCGAGGCTCGCGGTTATGCATATCTAAAATCGATCGGATTTACTGTCGTCCGATTCATTCCACGATCGACAGAGCCAACCCCGGATCTGGAGGGAACAATTGCGTCATTCCGCTTATTGTGCGAGGTCAAAACCATCAACGCCATCCGCCGCGGAGATTAGAGCCAGGACAAATCCACCCATGGTTGGATCATTACCGATCGAATCTGACGCCTCAGTTCCTGATGAAACTGAGCGCGAGATTGAGGAGGCCAAGAGTCAATTGTTGTGTCAGGATCCTCTGGGGAGGCGAAACACCTTGTCTACGTGAATATCAATTTCGATGACCTCTTTGCCGAGTACAAGGAGCGTTACTTCAGACAGATTGATGAGTATCTAGTCGGATAAACCGATTTCGGTGGTTGACTCATCATCTGACAATGACCACACCCTATTCTATAAACCGCTGATCAGATGTGTTATGCCGAGGTTGATAACGCAATTATCCGGCGGGTACGCCGATCTCTCTTCGTGATAACCGAGAAACCACCAACCCACCCCACCCCAGCCCGTGTCATCCTGAGCGCCGCACGCTTGGGGCCCCACGCAGTGGGGTAAGCGGCGCGAAGGATCTGCTTTTGTCGGCGAGTCCGCAGATGCGCGATTGCTGAGATTCGGCTCTCGGGAAGCCGATTACCAGCAGTTGAGATTATTCTATGGTTTGTGAAAAGCAGATCCTTCGCTGCGCTTACCCCACGAACCTTGCAGGTCCGCGGGGCCCCAAGCTGCTCCGCTCAGGATGACACCGTTTCTTTGTCGGGCGTCCGAGTGCATGTCCTAAGCGGAGCGAAGGATCTCCTTCTCGCAGACTCCCGTGACCGCAAGCACTTTCCATTCCCCGTCGTTCCGTTACCGTTCCACCAATGGACGAGCGCCTCTACTTCACATACATCATCGCCAGCAGAAGCAGAACGCTCTACGTCGGCGTGACCAGCGACCTGCGCCGACGCGTCTTCCAGCACAAGCAGAAGACGCATCCCGGATTCACCGCGCGATACAACTGCAACCGTCTCGTCTGGTTTGAGAGTTTCAGCGAAGTGAGCGCCGCGATCCAACGCGAAAAGGAAATCAAGGGTTGGACGCGGGCCAGGAAGATAGCGGTGATCGAAGGCGGGAATCCAACCTGGGAAGACCTGAGTGAACAGTGGTATCCGCAGTTGGCAGACCGGGGAGCGCAGGAAAAGCAGATCCTTCGCTGCGCTGACCCCACGATCCTTGCAGGGTCGCGGGGCCCCAAGCTGCTCCGCTCAGGATGACACCCTTTGGGTGTCGAAGAGTACGCATGTCTAGCTCTTAAGACTGGTTACAGCACAACCCCAGCCTGCCTTCGTTTTACCCATCTCCGAACGATTTGACATCCCCCACCCATGAGACTACGTTCGCACCTGAGGCATATAGAAACAGTCACCTCATTCAGGTCCCCTGAATATAAGTAAAGGCCATCTGAAGTTCACCCCACTTATAAGCGAAACAATTAGGAGTTGAATATATGTACGCACGCAATGTGACTTTCCGCGTTAAAGCTAACATGCAGTCCGATTACACCCACACCTTCGAAAACCAGATTCTTCCTTTGCTGCAGAAGCAGAAGGGCTTCAAGGAAGAGATCACCCTGTGCAACCCCGGCTCGCAGGATGCGGTTTCAATCAGTCTTTGGGAGAACAAGAGCAGTGCCGACGACTACAACACCCGCGTGTACCCCGAAGTGTTGAAGACACTCGCGAAAACGATTGATGGAACCCCACGTGTTCATACGTTCGAGACGGTCGTCTCGACCTTCCACAACGTCCACACCACGGTGTAAGCGCAGCAAACATGGCGTCCCCGAAGGGCGGCTCAGGCCGCCCTTCTCGACGACGCGGGTATGGCGGGTGGCCCGATCTCGCCTTTGACGAATCCCAGCCCGTTTTATCGAGCCGGAAAGTCCACTTTAAGCCGTCTTGGCGATGGGAGCTGAAAACTTGGTGAGGTAGGCGAGGCAGTAGTTTACGATCTTGTGGCTGGGCTCGCCGGTTTCCACCTGGTTTTGCAGGTGCAGCAGAACGGTGCTGTACTCTTCGAGCTGATCGCCATCGAGGTTCAGCTTCTCGATCTCGGTGGCGTACTTGTCCACGAGCATGTAGAGCGTATACAGCGATTGCATGCCCCATGTTCCCAGAAATGCGTGTGAATTAGTCGGTACCAATCTCGAAGGTATAAAGACCATCACGTTACTCTCATCTGAAAATCTAAATCCCTATCAACTAACTTCTTTCATTTCGCCTGAAGCGCCTACCTAACCTCGTGTCATCCTGAGCGGAGCAGCTTGGGGCCCCATGAACGCTGTGGCATTCATGGGGTAAGCGAAGCGAAGGATCTGCTTCTCGCAGATTACTGTTCCATTCCGGGGGCCGGATGCCTGGTCTCGCCTCTGCGATACCACTGGTAAATGGTTCCCAGTTCGAGCCGCGTTGGTGTACCTTGTTGGATCAGTCCACAGAGGAGGTTCGAACATGGCAATCGGCGTACAGCAGGATTTTTCCGGAACTACCCTCGCGCAATACGACCAGGTGATCCAGAAGATGGGATTTCATGCTGGAGGTCCCGGTGCATCTGGCGCTCTCTTTCACTGGGTTTCCAAGACCGATGCAGGTATCCGCGTAGTCGACGTGTGGGAGAGCAAGGAGAAATTTGAAAAATTTGCCGCAGAGAAAATTGGACCGATTACCGCACAGGCGGGCGTCACCCAACCGCCAAAGGTCACATTCTTCGAGATCCACAACTATCTAACCAAAGGCTGAGGAATGATCCCGGCGCGTCGGCGTGGGCAAACTCCTTCAGCCCTTTTGCCACTCTTTGCGCAAGCGCTCGGCGCAGGTTTCCGCCAGCGTCCTGACCACATCTTCGTGACCTTCGCCCTTATGCTGCGAAGTGAAATCTCCTGACCAGAGGGTGCGTTTGCCGTCTCGGGACTTGAGCAGGACCGTGACGCGTGCGAAAGATCGGTCGCCGTGGACCTCGGCCGAGAACTCACCGGAGAGAACTGCGTCGGCATCGCCGGTCGTGTCGGCCACTGCGAAGCCCGCGCGCTGCAGTTGATCCTCGATAAGGCCATGAAAGCGATCCGATTCCGCCCCTGTTCCCATGGCGGCAACATGGATCCGGTTCACCTTATGTAGCGCAGGATTCTGCACCTCCGCGCGGCGAAGAGGCACGATTGCCACAAACGCAAAGACGAGAAGCACGAACGGCGTGCGCAGACTTCTATCCGCACCAACCCACCCCAGGCCACGTCGTACTAAGTATGGATCAACCAATTGCGTCAGTGCACCCTGGGCGGACCCGGCGTTCCATCGGACCAACGCCAAACGGGGACCATCAGTCCAAAGGGTGTATCTCTTGTGTCAGGTTTGGGAACCCTGTTTTTCGTTCTTTCCAGCCCGGTACTTCATTGTGCTGCTGCGCTTGCCTTGCTCGAGCAAGCGGTTTCAAACTCGTTGTAGCTGGCCCAGTGAAGCGTCACGGTCGCATTGTCGATAAACGGACCGGTGTTCAGCTTGATGCCTTGCTCGTTCGGCCGATCCATCACCAGCAGCGGTCCGTGCCAGTTTCCGGCTACGTCGAAAAATCCGCGGTTGTGGTAGTTGATCTGAAATGCCTTCCGCCACTCCAAAAACCGGAAATCGAACAGGCTCTGGTCGCTGGTCTGATAGCCGCCGTACATCGTGCCGCTCACGTCCATCCGCTCCACAGATCCTGGCGCAAGGCAAAGCCATCCCGTGCCCTTCAGATCGGCGCTCCAAGTCTTCCCCTCGCGCCGCCCGCCGCCGTGCCGCATCGGTTTTCCCGGCCACCACGTCACATAGAGCGGGTAGGTCTTGCCGTCTTTTGAATGCACAGAGCCCGTTCCGTGCCAGTAGAGCAGTGGCGTGGAACGCCCGCCTATGTGCAGCGCCCAGGGATTGAGCGCCACGGTCAGCACCCAGATTCCCGCGGTCGCGAGAATCCCAAACAGCACCAGCTTCATCAGGCAACCACTCAGACTTGAAAGACAGCCGCCCTTGCCTCGCATGCGGCGAGTATAGCTAGAGAACAGGGGAACAAGGAATAAGGATCACGAAGAGACAGTCAATTTTGCAAAAAGCAGATCCTTCGCGCCGCTTACCCCATCGCGCAACGGCGCGACGGGGCCCCAGACGTGCGGCCCTCAGGATGACACATCCAGCATTTGGTGGACTTGATTGATTACATATGTGAAGGTGCATTATTGCAGGCCGGTCCAGACCATGCGGTGGAACATCTGGTCCATTTCTTCCGGCGACTCTTTTTCGCCGCGATCGAGCCACCAGCGCAGCAGTGACAGCAGGCTGCCCGACAATGCCGAGGCGCGCGCGGCCAGCTCGCGCCGGGGAACCTTTGCGAGCTTCCCGGATTCTGTGAGCCGGCGCTCGATTCCGCGCGCAAAGTAGCCTTCTGCAAGATCGAAGAAGTCCTTGAGGTGGCCGGAGTCGGAAAGCACACGGTAGAGCTTGTTCTGGTTCCCGATGTGCGCAAACATCTCGGTCACCGGGGCAACACGATTCGACTTGTCGTTGCGCACGCTGAGCGAAGTGCTCATCATTTCGAGAAACATCTCCAACTGACTGACAAGCAGGTCGTCCTTGTCGCGATAGTGCAGGTAGAACGTCGACCGGCCCACGTGCGCGCGGTCCAGCACGTCCTGCACCGTGACGTCGTTGATCGGCTTCTCCACAATCAACGTGATCAGCGCGTGGCCGAGTTGGTCGCGCGTACGCTGCACGCGCGCGTCCGGCTTGCGCGGTTGCTTTGCCTTTCTCGACGCGGCTGGTTTCCGCGCATTGGTGCGCTCGTTTCTGGACAATGCCGGCCTCTTTGTTCAACAACGCGGCCTGCCCTCTCGACGCGGCCGCATTTCAAAGCTACAGTGCGAATCATAGGCTGAATCGCGCGGTTCGCCGACGGAAAAGTTCGCGGATGAAAAAAGGAGAGTCACAATGAATCGACTTCGCTTGCTTGCAGTGGGGACCGTGCTGATGTTCGCGTTGAGCGCGGCGGCACAACAAACAACAACCAGCCCGGACGCTCACACGGCCGCCGTTGCACCGGTTGAACAGCATTTGAAGATGCTGAGTGAGAAGCTCAGTCTCACCGCCGATCAGCAGGACAAAGCCAGACCCATCCTGCAGGAAATGCATGATGGATCGCAGAAGCTTGAGGACGATCAGAGCCTGACTGCGGACCAACGGCATGAAGGCATGGCGCCTGTGTTCATGAAAGCCGACAAAGCGCTGCGCGAGATTCTGACCGATGATCAGAAAAAGAAGCTCGACGATCTAGAGGCGCAGATGCATGGCGGACCGCACGATAATCCGCATGGAACGACGGCGGCACCGCACCAGAACTGAAGAGGCAGACTTGATCCCAGGTTCTGAGACGGAACCTGGGATTTCTTATTTCCCAGCAGCGTTTACCGGCGCGCTTAGCTCGTGTTCTACTGAAGATCGATTTGCAAGACCTCGATCGAATATGGCGGCAGCGTGATCGAGAATTTGCTGCTCACGTCATGCACGGGCGACTCGATCGGCACTAGGCGGTTGGGATCGTCGATGCTGTTCGTTGTCTGTGTGTCGGGCGCGCTCAGGCGGACCAGCTTCGCCATTGCTTTCGGTTGCGCACCGGGCAATGCGATCTGCAACGGCTGCGGGTCAGACGAGGCGTTTACCAGCTTCAGATAAAGCTGCTTCTTCGTTGTGTTGATCGTGGATGAGTAGAAGAGCTTCGCCCCGGCATTCTCAAGGCTTGAGGCAACCGTGTGGTCGCCGAGATACGACGCGAACATCACCTGCGCGTAATAGGCGGGCGAGCCGTAACTCTTCATCGCGTTGTAGCCGATCAGGTCCGTTTCCCACTGCATCCCGCCCGGATCCACGCGCACCAGCAGGGGCGCATAGGAGGACATCACGATCAGGTCGCTGTTGCGCTCGAGGCCGGTCATCCACGCGGCGTCGCCGAGCGCGGCGCCCATGTTCGGCGTCGGCAATCCCTCGCGCGTGGCCCACTCGCCCACAAAGATCTTCGGTCCGTTGCGGTCGGCTTTGTCAAAGTGGCCTGAGTCCCAATGATTGGTTGAAGGCGAGTTGTTGTCGGGTGTGTCGTAATGGTGGGCGTCGTGGAAGTTTTGCGTGGCGCGCACGTAGTAGTGTTCGTCGACCACGTCGGGCTTCATGTCTTTCACGGGTGCGGTCGCGATCAACTGCAGATCGGGATACTTTGCCTTGATCGCCTTGTAGAACTGCGTGTAGCGCGCGTCGTAGCTGCCTGAGCGGTCAAACCAATCTTCGTTGCCGATTTCGACATAGGTGAGTTTGAAGGGAGCCGGATGCCCGTCCTTCACGCGCTCGGCTCCCCACTTCGTCTCTGGACCGCCCGTGACGTATTCGAGTTCATCAAGGCTGTCCTGCACGTAGGGCTCGAGGTCGGCGCCGGGATTCACATGCTCCTGCGCAAGCGAATAGCCTGCATACACGGCAAGCACTGGTTGCATGTGCAGGTCTTCGCACCAGTCCAGAAACTCGAGCAGACCCATGCCGTCCGATGATTGATAGTTCCACGGACTGCGATGCGTCGGCCTGTCGACGAGCGGACCTATCGTTTTTTTCCAATCGAAGCGCTCCTTGATGTGATCGCCTTCAAGATAGTTGCCGCCCGGCATACGCAGAAACGCAGGGTGCATCGCCGCCAGCTTTTCCATCAGGTCGACGCGGTTGCCGTTCGCACGATTGTGATACGTCGGCGGAAACAGCGATACGAGCTGCAGCCACAGCGTGCCCGCGTGACCGGCAGTGATCACCAGGTGGTTCGCACTGGATGGCTCCATCGCGCCGGTCTTCAGCGCAAATGTGAATTGCTTCCAGTCCGTGCCAACCCCGTTCACTGTCGCGGAGGCCACCGCTTTTCCGGTGTCGTCATTGACCAGGCTCACACTGACCGGCCCCATGCTCGCGCCGTCTGCCTTCGCGTAGAACGAGCCCTTGTATTCGGTGTTGTGGTGCAGCGCCATTCCCCACCAGCCCACATTCAACGCGCCGGCCTGGTTGTGCGCGTCAGCTTGTTCAATTTCAATCTTCAGGCTGTTTGGCAGCGCGGCGCTCGGGCCGGTGGTTGCGTCTTGACTCATCTTCGCTCGCGCGTTTCCATCCTCGACGAGATACCAGTAGAGAATGCCGCTCCAGTCACCGCGAAAGGTGCGGTTGCGCACCATCTCCGCGTATAGGCCGCCGTCGTAGGAGTAATTGATCTCCTCGGTCATCAGGCCATAGAGCGTCGGGCTGACGGTGGAGACGGGCCGATCGGGATGAAGCGTCAGCGTCGCTGGTGCGTTCTGGCCAGAAGCAACAAGGGTTGAAGCGGCGATCGCGAGGGTCGCGGCGAGACAGGCAAACGTTTTCTTTGGCATCGAAATTATCTCCGAAAAGAATGCCGGGCCAGTATATCGCGCACCACTGTCGGCCATCGGCGTTGCTGTTTGCATAAGATTAGTTGCCAAAAGCAACTAATTCGGGTTAGCCTGTTTCTATGCCAATTGGCGCCAGCTACGAGCCTCAATTCGCTGCGCAGGTTTCTGCCGTCCGGCAGTTCAACCGCTTCTACACGGCGCGACTGGGCCTGCTGCGGCGGCGTCATCTCGACGGCGAATTCGCACTGACTGAAGCGCGCATTCTCTACGAGATCGGCGCCAGTCCGGGGATGACCGCGTCCACGCTGCGCCAGATTCTCGAACTCGATGCGGGCTACATCAGCCGACTCCTGTCTGCGCTTACGAGGAGAAAACTGGTGCGCCAGTCAGCCTCCGCAGCGGACGGGCGCGAAAAACTTCTCACGCTTTCGGCGACAGGCATGAAGGCAGTTGCGCATCTCGACCAGCAGTCCACGATGCAGATTGAGAAAATGCTCGCGCACTTGACTGCTGCCGACCGCGAAGCGATGGTCGAGGGACTCGCGCGTGTCCGCACGATCCTCGCCGAGCCTTCGAAGGCTCCGGTAAGAATCGAGCGCCTTCAGTCTTCGAGTAACGAGGCCCTCGCGATACTGCACGAGTATTACGAGGCAGTGCACGTGGTTCAGCGAGACACACCCGGAGGCATCCAAAAGATGCTGACGGCACCTGACTCTGGTATGTGGCTTGCGTCTCTTGCAGACGAAGTCGTGGGGTGTGTGGTGCTGCGCAAACTCGATTCGATTTCGCGTGCTGCCGAATGCAAACGGCTTTACGTCCGGCCTGCCGCGCGCGGAAATCGCATCGCAGACAGGCTGCTTGATGCGATGGAAGCATTTGCTCGCGACCAAGGGATCGCATGGATTTATCTCGATACTTATGATGACTTGAAGACGGCGATTGCATTGTATGAACGGCGGGGCTATGAGCGATGCGAGCGCTATAACGACAATCCGCAGGCGACGCTTTTTATGCGGAAGGATCTGGGCTGAAGCGTGCGGGCAACCAGGGCAATTCCGTAAACAGTTCTAGAAGATCCAGCCGCCGCCGACAACTTCGTCGCCGTCATAGAACACGGCAGACTGGCCCGGAGTGACGGCGCGCTGCGGCTCGTCGAAGGTTGCGAGCACTTCAGCGCAGGCATCGGAATTCGTTCCCGTTCCTCGAACTGGCTCGAGCGTGGCCCAGGCCGGCTCGTGCCGATGGCGGATCTTCGCCTTCACGCGCATTGGCGCGGTGAGTTCGGGAATGCTGATCCAGTTCAGCCGGTTCGCGCGCAGGGTGTGCGTCGCCAGTTCCTCGTCCGCGCCAACCGTCACGCGATGGCTCGCTGCATCGATATTCAAAACGTAGAGCGGCGAAGGCGACGACACTTTCAGCCCCTTGCGCTGCCCGACGGTAAAGTTCGAGATGCCCTCGTGATGTCCCAGCACCTCGCCGGTTGAAGCCACAAGCTCGCCTGCCGTGTCCGGCATCGCTTCGCCCTGCTCCTCGAGATAGGCCGCTAGAAAATTCTGATAGGAGCCGCCGGGAATGAAGCAGATCTCCTGCGAGTCCGGCTTTTCCGCAAGAGCCAACCCCTTCTGCCGCGCCACTTCGCGCACCTCGGGCTTGGTCATGTGGCCGAGCGGAAACAACGTGTGCGCCAGTTGTGCCTGCGTGAGGCCAAACAGAAAATACGTCTGGTCCTTCGCGAGATCCGCCGGCCGCTTGAGAATCCAGCGCTCGCGCTTCGCGTCGTACTCGTTGACGGCGTAATGTCCTGTGGCAATCGAGTCGGCGCCGATCGAACGCGCAGTCTTGAGCAACTGGTCAAACTTCAGATGGTTGTTGCAGAGAGAGCAGGGAATCGGCGTACGTCCGGCGAGATACTCCGACACAAACGGCCGCACCACATCCTGCTCGAAGCGCTCTTCCTGGTTCACCACGTAATAGGGGATTCCAAGGTGCTCGGCCACACGCCGCGCGTCATAGACGTCGTCGAGCGAGCAGCATCGCCCCGCCTTCGGCGCATCGGGAATTCCATGCTTGCCGGCGAGACGGGTCTGATCCCAAAGCTGCAGCGTGAGGCCGACAACCTTGGTGCCCTCGTCCAGACGTGCGAGGATCGCCGCAACCGTTGAGGAGTCGACTCCTCCGGACATGGCGACGGCAATGGTGTGGTTCTGAGGCATGGGGATCGCGTGCAACTCTATTTTCGCATCAATTGCGTTCGCGATGCTGAATCCCGATCCCGCATGAATTGAAGACCTTGTAGAATCTGCAACCAATCGGTTGCACTATTGCACCTACCGATCACCAGATTCTGTGGCCAAGTCCAAGGCGCTCATCGACTTAAAGTATGTATGTCTTCGTAAGACACTGCGGGGATTGAAGTTAGCCGCAGAGCGCTCTCAGCCAAGCATGAGGTCTTCTTCCTGTCATGCTAGTGATCCGGGAAAATTTTCACTGCTCTGAACCTTTTTATATCGTTTGAGCAGGAAAGTGTCGCAACGGTGGCGTTGCTCTTCGCGCTCCAAAGCGGATCCTGATTTTGCGGTTGCCACGGTGGTAAAGCATTCGCGGCAGATGGAATCGATTGTCCCGTCATCATTTAGCCGATGTGTGAACTGTAATGTATACGTGTGAGCCATGGATTTCGATCCTTTCCTTTAGAACTCAACCAGGCCAGTTCCAAGTTCTCTATACATACCTACTAGCAATTTGCATTCCCTCTTTGGTGCGGGCGCAAATAAGGGTGATCGACACCGTTAACATCGATTGCTTTCAGATATTTAGAGGATTTGCGGGTGCGGCGATCGTGAAAGCTGATTGCGGGGAGCCGGAAAAGCAGATTCTTCCTTCACCACCCCCAAACTGAAAAGCGTTTGGGGCCCCGTTCAGTCAGAATGACACGCCAATCGGGGCAGAACGACGAGGGTTGTTTGGAGAAACTGAAGAGCGGATTTAGGGGTCAGGCCGAAAAGCAGATTCTTCGTTCACCACCCCCAAACTGAAAAGCGTTTGGGGCTCCGTTCACTCAGAATGACATCGTCGGTTAAGAATGACATCGTCAGTTATGAGACGAATTAGTGATGAGATGAATTTCTGTGGGAAGAATTTCGGACTCGGGATGCTAGCCCAGGGTTCCGGCGGCAACGGGGGATAGCGTACGCAATTGCTGCACAGCTTCGGGGACAATTTGCAGCACGCGATCGATCTGCGACTCGGTCACCGTCTTTAGCAGGCTGAACCGGAGGCTGGCGCGGGCGCGGGCTTTGTTGAGTCCCATCGCCATCAGCACATGGCTTGGCTCTGTCGCGCCGGAGTGGCACGCAGACCCGCCGGAAACCGCGATCCCCTTCAGATCCAGCGCGATCACCAGCGCTTCGCCTTCAAGGTTGTCGAACCAGATATTCGTCGTATTTGCCGCGCGCGGAGCCGGCTTTCCGTCCGGCAAAGCCCCGTTCAACCCCGTCCCCGGCAACGCGAGAACGCCCGCTTCGAGCTTGTCACGCAGAGTTGCGAGCCTTGTCATGGTGCCGTCTTCGAGGCTGTGCATGGCCAGTTCCACGGCCTTGGCCAGCCCCACAATGCCTGCTACGTTTTCCGTTCCGGCACGGCGGCGGCGCTCGTGGCTTCCACCCACAATCAGCGAGTCAAGCGGTGTACCGCGACGCACAAACATCGCGCCTACGCCTTTGGGTCCATGTACTTTATGGCCGCTGATGGAGAGCAGATGGCAGCCAAACTGCCGCACATCAAACTTGACCTTGCCGGCGCCTTGCACGGCATCTATATGGAAGAAAACACCCGTATCCGCTGCAATCTTGCCGATTTCGGCCACCGGTTGCAGGACTCCGGTCTCGTTATTGGCCAGCATTACGCTGATCAGCCGCGTTTCCGGCCGGATCGCGCGCAAGATGTCATGCGGATCAATCAACCCGCTCGGCTGCGGAGCCACAAAGGTCGTCTGCACGCCAAAGTTGGCTAACTTGTTTGCGGCCTGAATGACAGCGGAGTGCTCGATCGATGTCGTAATCAGGTGATCGCCGGGGTGCAGCAGGCCGAACAGGGCGGTATTGTCGCCTTCGGTGCCGCCTGAATTGAACACCACTTCGGCATCGTGGCAGTTGAAAAACTCGGCCATCGTCTCGCGGGCCCGGTCAATCGCCGTACGTGCCTGCTGTCCATCCTGATGGATCGACGAGGCGTTGCCAAATTGCTCGATCCAAAAGGGACGCATCGCGTCAACCACCTCCGGCAGCAGGGGAGTGGTGGCGTTGGCATCCATGTAAATGCGGGTGCCCGGTGCGTTGTTCGTAGACATGAGCAGAAGCCTCTCTTTGCGAGGTTATCACAGGAATTAATCACATAGCGGGATGGCCAAAGCGGTCTCGGGTTGGGTGCAAACCATCGCGAATGCCGTAATCTTGCCCCATGCCCCGCTTACCCAACCCGGAAATCGTTGCGCGCATGCGACGCGAACTTCTGGATTGGTACGACCGCTCGAAACGCGACTTGCCATGGCGCCACTCGAACGATCCCTACGCCATCTGGGTCTCCGAAATTATGTTGCAGCAAACCCGCGTCGCCGTGGTGATCGAACGGTGGAAGGGGTTTCTGGAACGCTTCCCCACGGTGCAGGCACTGGCCAAAGCCGATGAACAGGATGTCCTGGCTCTCTGGAGCGGTCTCGGCTATTACCGGCGCGCCCGCATGCTTCACAAGGCCGCGCAAACCATCGTTGCCGAGCATGCCGGAAAGATGCCGGCAAAAGCCGAAGAACTGAAGAAGCTGTCGGGCATTGGGTCGTATACGGCGGCAGCTATCGCTAGCATCGCGCATGGCGAGCCTAGTGCCGTGGTCGATGGCAACGTGGAACGCGTGCTGAGCCGCATTCGCGGATGGGAGTCGCACGATGCCGTTGGAGAGGCCGCTGTGCGGCGCAAGGTTGAGGAATTCTCGGCAGCACTGGTCGACCCGCGCCGCCCTGGCGACTTCAACCAGGCGATCATGGAACTTGGCGCAACTGTCTGCACGCCGCGCAATCCGCAATGTCTTGTGTGCCCATGGAAGACAGAATGCCGCACACTGGGCGAGCACAAGACTCCCAAACGCGCGCCCATGACGAGCAGCGAAATCGCATGCCTTCTGGCCGTTCGGGAGAGCGATGCGGGCGCTGAAATCTTCCTCGAACAGCGCGCCGCGGCCAACACGGTGATGCCCGGGATGTGGGAGCTGCCCTTGCTTCCCGAGGGCGCTATGGTCGCACGTGAAGTGAGATTTACGGTGCGTCACGCGATCATGCAGGTGAATTACATTGTTCAAGTTTGCGAAATACGCGAACAGGACCTGGCATCGCTGTCATGGGACGGTGGTCAACGTCGCTGGGTTTCGCTTGGCCAGGCTGCGGGAATGGCGCTCACCGGACTTGCGAGGAAAGTGCTCGGCAAGGTGCAGCTTCGCTCCGCTCATAAGTCGAGTGCTCTTCGGCAGGGATCGGCGTTACGAGGTTCAAAGTCGTTATGAGGTTCCAATGCGGATCGCGATCGTATCGGACATTCACGGCAATTTGACTGCGTTTGAAGCGGTGATGGCTGACTTGCGGCAGACATCGCCGGATGTGATCTTCCACGGTGGAGACCTGGCAGCCAGTGGATCGAGTCCTTGCGAGATTGTCGATCGTGTTCGCGAACTTGGATGGCCTGGGGTCGTGGGAAATGCAGACGAGATGTTGTTTGATTCCGGCAAGTTGAAGCGGTTTGCGGAGGAGTCGCCGGGGTTCCGACCCTTCTTGCCGATTGTCGAGGAGATGGCCGGAGCGACCAGAGCAGTGCTCGGAGAAGAAAGAATCGCGTGGCTGGGCACACTGGCGCCTGTGCAGACGGTGGAGGGCATGGCTCTGGTGCACGCATCGCCTGGCGATGCCTGGCGCGCTCCTTCGCCAGAGGCCGGCGATGACGAACTGGTTTCTGCATTTGAATCGCTGGGCCAATCGATCGCTATCTATGCACACATCCATCGCTCATTCGTGCGTCGCACTCCGCGCATGACGGTGTCGAACACGGGCAGTGTGAGCCTCTCGTACGATGGCGACCGGCGGGCCGCATACCTCCTGATTGACGGATCCAGCGTCGGCATTCGGCGCGTGGAGTATGACGTTGAGCGCGAGATTACGCTGCTGCGCCAATGCGGCTTACCGCATTCCGACTGGATTGCGAAGACGCTCGAGAGCGGTTCATTCCAAATGCCGTAGCGCGAACATTGTGTGATCGTGTCGCGCAGTGAGGTCCGGAATTCCGGGAGATAGAATTGGGAGGTCCTTGCGAATTCAAGCGGCCGCGTGATGACCGCTCACGGAGACCTGATGCATTTCAAGCAATCTTTCGCAATATTGTCTGCCTTGATTCTGTGTTTTTGTCCGCTTCTTGCTCAAACTTCGAAGGACCACGCGGTTCCGGAAGTCTCGGGATTGCCGGCGGCGGCAAGTGCAGCCGCTGCTTCCATCGATCCTGAAAATATTCGCGCCCACGTGCGGTTTCTGTCTCTTGATCTGCTGGAAGGACGCGGGCCGGGTACGCGCGGCGCTGAGCTTGCCGCCGAGTACATTGCTACACAGTTCGCCGTCAACGGGCTCGAACCCGCCGGCGACCGCATCGATGGAAAGCCCAGCTACTTTCAGAAAGTTCCGCTCATCGCAGTGCACACTATCGAAGACAAAACGAAATTCGCCTTCGTGCCTGCGAGCGGCCAGCGGGTCGACCTGACCTATGGCTCGCAGATCGTGTCGAAAGACGAAACGGGCCAGGCCAGTGCGGACTTCGACGCGCCGATTGTATTCGTCGGCTACGGCATCCACGCGCCCGAATACAACTGGGACGACTACGCTGGTGTCGACGTCAAAGGCAAGATCGCGCTGGTCATCGTCAACGAGCCGCCCTCGAATGACGAGAAATTCTTCAAGGGCAAGACCATGACGTACTACGGTCGCTGGACTTACAAATACGAAGAAGCATCGCGTCGTGGTGCGGTCGGTGTGCTCATCATTCACCGGACGGATTTAGCGAGTTACGGATGGCCGGTGGTGCAGAACTCGCAGGCCGTCGAGAAGAGCTACCTCGCCGGTGAACCTACGGACACGCTTCGCGCTGCCGCGTGGATCCAGCATGATGTAGCGCAGCATCTCTTTAATCTGGCTGGACTCGGCGATCTTGACAAGGGAATCGAGCGCGCGGGCCAGCGCGGATTTCACGCGCAGGAACTGAACGTCCACCTCAAGGCTCACATTGAGAGCCGGGTGCGCAAATACGATTCCACCAATGTCGTGGCCCGGGTTGCAGGCTCTTCAACCAACGCCGGGAACGCGGTGCTCTACACCGCGCACTACGATCACCTCGGCATCGATCCCGACGCGAAGGGCGACGGCATTTACAACGGCGCTGCCGACAACGGCACGGGCTGCGGCATTTTGATTGAAATGGCCCGGGCTTTCGCACAATCATCGCAGCACCCGCCGCACGCCATGTACTTCTCCGCGGTGACGGCGGAAGAGCAGGGTCTACTTGGTTCGCAGTATCTCGGCGAGCATTTGCCGGTGCCGGCGCGGGACATTTCGCTCGATCTGAACTACGACATGCTGTTGCCGATCGGCGTTCCGCTTTCGGCAGATCTGGGCGGCGCTGAGCGCATCGACCTCTGGCCGACGATTCAGGCCGTCGCGAAAGACTTCGACTTGAAGTTGCTGCCGGACCCCGATCCCTCCGCGGGACACTACTACCGCTCCGACCACTTCTCGCTGGCGCGCGCGGGCATTCCCGCCTTCTCGGTCGATCCGGGCGTCCTGTTCGAAGGCCACGATGAAGCGTGGGGCCGTGCGCAGTACGCAGACTTCGAAGAGCATCACTATCACCAGCCCTCTGACGAATACCACGCAGACTGGGACTTCCGCGGCAACGCCAAGATGGCGCGGTTCGGCTTTGTGCTGGGATGGCTGGTGAGTGAACAGAGCCACGCCGTTGAATGGCAATCCGGCGACGAGTTCGAAGGTGCGCGGAAGGCGAGCGAGAAAAGCAGGGATTAGTGAACAGGGAACAGTGGACAGAAACCAGCGATGCCAGGGCATCGCTGGTTTTATTTGCGCTTGCAGATTCTGCGACAGATCAGAACTGCAGCTTGGCGCCGAACTGAATCTGCCGCGATGTTGTCGACGTGGATGAGACGAGGCCGGCGGTTGGCGAGACTCCCGAGGTGGCCGAGGTGTAGGCAACTTCATTCGGGGTTTGCAGGTTGGTGTGGTTGAGGATGTTGAAGAACTCGGCGCGGAATTGCAGGGCAAGGCGCTCGGTGATGTGTGCATTGCGTGTGGCGGAGAAGTCGACTTCCGACAGGCCGGGGCCGGTAAGCGCATCGCGCGAGACGTTGCCGTAGGTGCCGGTGGCGGGTGGCAGAAATGCGGCGGCATTGAAGTACTGCTGCGGAGTGCGCGGATACAGCTTGCCGCTGAAGTTCGGATTCCAGTTCGGGCGCACGGGATTGCGCGTGTCGCCATTGCCGGTCGGGTTATAGCCAAGTTGCGGCGTGAACGGAAAACCCGTCTGCACGGCCACAATGGCGCTTGCCGTCCAGCCACTCGCGACGAAATTCACGGGCCTGGATGCGTGGCTGAGGAAGCGGCGATGCGGGCCGAAGGGCAATTCGTAGCTGCCGTTGAGCGAGGCCAGATGGCGCACGTCGGTGGCGGCAGGTCCCCAGTCGAGCTTGGGGTTGAGCGGGAATTCAACGAACGCCGGCGTGTTGCCGCTAACGCTGGTGTTCCAAGCCGAGCCGTCATCAAGATTCTTGGCGTAAGTGTAATTGCCGCGAAATTGAAAGCCGCCCGCAAACGACCGCCGCACATCGACGACAAGCGAGTGATATGCGCCGACGCCCTGCGAGACCCACGACGTGGAGTTGGCGAGATTGGGATTCGCGTTCTTCGCACCCGCGGGATAGAAGGGCGATCCATCGGCAAGATAAGTGGGCACCGGCTCGTTCATGTCTTCTGAAAGAATCTGGTGATAGCTGTGCGAGCCGATGTAACCCACGGTGAGCGATGTGTGTGGAGCAATCTGCTGCTCGATGCGAAGGCTCCAGTTGAGGACGGCCGGGGTATTGATGTCCGGCTGCACGTTGCTCGGTGAGATCTTCGAGCCCGCGGGAGGGGTTGTGCCCGGCGTGATGTGGAGATCTGAAACCGCGATGTTCGAAATGGACTCCGCCGTATTGAAGGGTGCGGTCTGGTCGAGACGGTAGTCGAGCGTATCGAGCAGCCCATGATAAAGACCGAAGCCGCCGCGAACGGCTGTCTTGCCATTGCCCCACACATCCCACGCAAAGCCGACGCGCGGCTCGGGGAGGAAGACGGCGCGATTCTTGCTGAGTGCGGAGACTCCGACTACGGGCTGCGTCTGGAGAACGCCAGACGCGATGGCGTAGTTGGCAGCGCGCCCCTGTGCCTCGTTCCAGCCGTTGGTGGATTCGGAACGGAAACCCGCGCGGAGTTCCAGATGCGGCGTGAGCTTGAAGGTGTCTTCCACAAAGGCCGCGCCTTCGAGGGAGCGCCAGCCGAGCTCTGTGGGTGACGGGACGACGGTGAAGGTCTTTACTGTGCCCTGGAGAAATGATTGCAGCGTGCTGAACGAGGCCTGACCGTACTGATTCTGCGCCAGCAAATCGTTCGATTGAATGCGCTGGAGCCACAGGCCAATCTCCACCTGTTGGCGGCCATGCGACCAGTAGACGTGATCGTCCCACGTGAAGAGGTTGCGCGTTGCGGCGTTGTTGCTGCCCACGTTGAGACCGGCCTGCGAGATTTGCGATGCACCGTTGGAGGCGGTGCTGCCGCTGATGACAATCGCGCCGATGGGCTGGCCGGCAACCCAGCCGGGAATGGAAACGGGACTGTAGCCGGTGAAGAAGTAGCTCGCACGCGAATAGCCGAAGCGCGCGGTGTTGAGCAGTGCCGGCGAAAATACATGCTGCTCCTGCACGCTCACCACCTGCTCGCGGAGACTCTCGTCAATCAGGCTCAGCGGATTTTGCGATGGCGTGTTGGCGGTGCTGTCGTCGACGGTGTAGACGGCGAAGAGCAGATCTTTTCCGCCGAGGTTGTCGTCGAAGCGCGTGGTGCCGAAGTCTTCGCGGATGTGTTGCGGGGGATGGCTGAAGGCTTCCCCAATGCCGGCGCCCAGCGCCGGACCGTTCTGCACCGGCCACAGCGCGAGCAGAGGCGCGACAGAAGGATTGACGCCGACATACTGCTCCTGCCCGGAAGAGTCGGGCAGATAGCCCAGGCGGGCTTGGTTGTCGGGCACCAGCGTCACAGCGCTCAGTCCCCAGTTCTGGCGGAATCCCTCGTAGTTGCCGAAGAGAAAGAGTTTGTTTTTGCGAATCGGGCCGCCGAGTGAGGCACCGAACTGATTGCGCTGGAATTCGGGAATTGTGCCCTGATCGAAATAATTCCGCGCATCGAGTGCGCTGTTGCGAATGAATTCAAATGCCGTGCCGTGCAGTTTATTGGTGCCCGAAGTGGTGACGATGCTGACCTGCGCTCCGTCGCGCTTGCCGTAGGTGGCGCCATAGGTGTCCGTCGCCACGTTGAACTCGCGCACAGCGTCGACGCCGAGCAGCTGGCCGCTGGTTCCACCAGGCGATACGTTGATGAGCGACGAGCCGGTGTATTCGATGCCGTTCAAGAGAAACAAATTGTCCTGGGGGCGTCGGCCACTGACGGCGAACATGTTGCCAACTGACGAATTCGACGAGCCTGTTCCGCCGGATCGCTCGTTGGTGTAGTTCACGGTGGCAGGGTTGAGCGTGAGCAGTTCGTCGTAGCTGCGGCCGTTCAGGGGAAGCTCTTTTACCTGGCGCTCATCGACGAGGCCCGCCGTCTGCTGGGTCGTGGTGTTCACACCCTGATCGGAAGCGTTGACTTCAATGGCTTGTTCGACGGCGGCAACACCGAGCACAAAGTTGAGTTGAAGGCTTTGGCCAACAGTGAGCGAGATGCCGGTCTGCTCTTGCCGCGCAAACCCTTCGTGTTGGACCGCGACCGTGTAAGCGCCAACGGGAACAGAGGGGGCGAAGAACCGGCCTTCGGAGTCAGTGGTCAGTGTGCGCGTCGCGCCGGTCTCTGCCTGGCGGACGGTGACGGTGGCGTTGGAGACGGTTGCTCCGCTGATGTCGTGCACCGTGCCTCCGATGGTGCCGCCGACCACCTGCGCCTGCGCGGACAGGGCTGCTGCGAGAAGAACGAAGGGAAGGATGCGTAAGAAGCGGGATGACGGTATCACGGGATCTCCTGAAGAATTGCGATGGGCCTGGGTCTGGTCCTTTGGCCCTTATTTCTTGAAGGCCGGGGAAGGAATGCATTCATCAGCCTGAGGCTGAGGACTCGCGGGTAATTGGGGGAGGGGAATTGTGTTAGCGGCTACAACAACAGCCAGCCCGCCGGGAGGCGGTAGCGTGGAGCCGTGAATTGAGGAGAACAGAATTCATCGAACCTTGGCGCAAAACGCGCGATTTGAAGATTGGTTCCCAGAAATACAAAAGCCGCATCAGCAGAAGTGGCTGATTGCGGCTGTGGGGGCAAATCCTGAAGAATTGAGTCTGAATCACACCCACGGCCGGTCGAGCGCGCAACAACATGCGGCGCAGACGGCGGAAGTGAAAACAAACTTCATGTCGTAAATATATCCGTGGATCAGAATCGAGTCAAACCGGGGCCAGTTTTGGTGGCGGGCGGAGGAAGAGGCCTTGGTGCGGACTTGGAAGGGCACTGATTTGATTGGGGGATGGGTGAAGAAACAAAAGCAGATTCTTCGCTCACCACCCCCAGACGGAAAAGCGTCTGGGGCCCCGTTCGCTCAGAATGACACTGCTTTGTTGAGGGCTGGTCTGGTGACACTGCCTTTGGCGAGGGAAGTCACAGCCAATTTGGTGGGGGCTCGGAAGGGCGTTGCTCTGGTGAGGGCTACAGGGACTTTGTGAATCAGTAGTAGTCGGCGCAGCTGAGGTAGTAGCCGCAGTGGGTGCATACCAGCTTGCACTTGTGGCCTGTCAGCCGGTGGGAACAGGTGGGGCAGATCTGGCAATGATGGTCCACGGGCGCCTCGTCGGCAGTCTCGACGCTGGCGGCGCAGACCGCACCACTTTGTGAAAAATCGGACACAATTTCGCTATCAAATACGCGCGGTCTGTTGGGGAGCATGGGTGAGAGATTAGCATAGAGAAGTGGGCCTGTCTCACGTTGCAATGTAGTGAGCGCCCGAAGAATCAAATCCGTAACGCCGTCGAAGCATTTCTTGAGGCGGCGTACCCCCAAAACAGAGATCAATCGATCCGAAATCCCCAAAGGAGAATATCTATGGCTAGCAAGGCAAGTGCGGTTTGGACAGGTTCACTGAAGGAAGGCAAGGGCACCATTTCCACGGCAACAGGCGTGCTGAAAGACGCCAACTACTCGTTCGCGACGCGCTTTGAAGGCGCCGCCAGCGGCACCACCCCGGAAGAACTGATCGCCGCGGCGCATGCGAGCTGCTTCTCGATGGCCCTTGGCGCGCAGCTTGGCGGAGCAGGCCTGACGCCGACGAAGATCGAAACCAACGCAGCCGTAACCCTGGCCAAGGTCGAGGGCGGATTCGCGGTCACCAAAATCGCGCTGACGACGACCGCCAGCGTTCCAGGCGCATCGAAGGAGGCCTTTGACAAGGCTGCCGCGGATGCCAAGGCGGGCTGCCCGATTTCGAAGCTGTTCGCCAACAACACCGAGGTCACTCTCGACGCCAAGCTGGTCTAACGACTCGCAGAGATTTTCGAGACGTTCTCCATCCCATCCACGTCGTTTCCGGCTGGATGGGATGCGTATTTTCGGGCAAGTCAAGTTTCAATTCATGTTGCGAGGTCTGCCGCGCGTGTGCCAAATTGATTGCACATTCCTGCAGAGCGCGAGGCCAGCCGCATGATGGAATACAAATTCAAAGCAAAGATTCAGGACGCCGGCGGTAACGGCGCCTACGTCCTATTCCCCTACGACACCAAGGCTGAATTTGGCACGAGTGCGCAGATCCGCGTTGTCGCGTTATTCGACGGCGTTCCCTATAGCGGGTCCCTGGTGAAGTACGGCTCCCCCCAGCACATGCTCCCCATCCTCAAGGACATTCGCGCCCAGATCGGCAAAGGCCCCGGCGACACAGTCGAAGTGGTTATCAAGCGTGACGAATCGGTGCGTACCGTCGAGGTGCCGCCCGAGTTTGCAAAGCTGATGAAGAAGGAAGGCGTCCTTGAGGCCTTTGAGAAATTAAGCTTCACCCATCGCAAAGAGTACTGCCGCTGGATCACGGAGGCGAAGAAGGAAGAAACGCGCCAGGCTCGTCTCGCCAAGGCCGTCGCGATGCTGAAGGCGGGCGTAAAGACTCCTGGCTGATGCCGTCCGCGCTGTTATCCGCGGTTCCGGACTGATTTCTCCTTGACAGCGGTTTCGGTGGGGACGACAGTCTTATCCGCAATCAAAACCCAATCTGATTGTGCTGTGAACTGAGGTGCATTGCGCCTTCGGAAGGATTTTCATGATCCACCCACACTCGTTGAATTACCTTGCAATCCTGGTTTCGGGGCTCCTCTTGTGGTTTCTCGGAGCGATTTGGTATTCGCCGGTGGCTTTTGCCAAGCCGTGGATGGAGATCCTGGGCATCAAGAAAGGCGAAAGCAAGCAGAGCGGCTTGATACTGGGCATGGTCGCCTCATTTATCGGAGACGTCGTCTTGTCGTTCATTCTTGCCCACATCATCTTCTGGGCCAACGCAACGGGTTTTGCCAATGGGTGCGTGCTCGGCGTTCTGGTGTGGATCGGTTTTATTGCAGCGCCGAATCTGCCCCAGGGTATCTACGAGAGACGGCCCTTCAAGCTGTTTGCGATCAACAGCGGGTACTGGCTGGTTGGCTTGTTCATCGTCGGCGGCCTGCTTGCTGCCTGGCGCTGATTTCGGCCGGGTCTGTTGCTTGCGGGTCTTGCCATTTTCGCTCCGCGAGACCCGAAGCCGGACCAGCCGCTAAAATTGCTCTATGAGCAAAACGGTCGTCTCCACCTCGTCGGCGCCCAAAGCGGTCGGACCTTACTCGCAGGGCATTCGCTGCGGCAACCTCGTTTTCACCGCTGGACAAGCCGCTCTTGATCCTTCTACCCAGCAGCTCATCTCCGGCGGAATCGCCGAACAGACGCGGCGGACTATTGAGAATTTGAAAGCCGTCCTCGAAGCAGCGGGCACCACCCTCGACCGCGTCGTGAAGGCCAACGTCTATCTGAAAGACATGAACGATTTCGCCGCCATGAACGCGGTTTACGCCGAGTACCTCGCCCCGCAGGGCGTCATCGCTCCGGCTCGCACCACCATCGAGGCGGCGCGGCTCCCCAAAGACGCTCTGGTCGAGATCGAGCTGATCGCTGAAGTCGGTGACTGAGGCATCCGCGCATCGACGCATCAGATCGTCTGGCTGCAGCATCCAATAAGTCCCCATTGGAGGTTCTATGAGCACAACACCCAAAGAGCCCGGCACGTCCGCGAAAGTCGCCCACTCCGACGCGGAGTGGCGCGAAAAATTGACGCCGCAGCAGTATCATGTTCTGCGCGAAAAGGGCACCGAGCGCCCCTTCACCGGCGCCCTTACCGAGAACCACGAAACGGGCAACTATCAATGCGCCGGCTGCGGAGCGCTGCTGTTTCTCTCGGGAGCGAAATTCGATTCCGGGTGCGGCTGGCCAAGCTTTGTCATTCCCGCAGATTCGAAGGCCATCAACGAGCACGAGGACAATACTCTTGGGATGCGTCGCGTCGAAGTCACCTGCGCGCAATGCGGCGGCCACCTTGGACACGTCTTTCCAGACGGGCCCCGCCCCACCGGCCTTCGCTACTGCATCAACTCGGCTTCGCTGACTTTCACCCGCGAAGGCGACAAAACATAATAGGTCGGCCGGGGCGGTGCATCAATCTCTGTTTTCTGCTGACGATCACGACGCTCGTTACTCCCAGCGAAATACCTTCGCCGAGATGGCCGTGAAGATGAGAAACAACACGGTCAGCGCTGCTACATCTCCCATGTGGGCCAGCCACCCGTCCCCATTCCAGATTCCTTCAAGCAGGCGCACGGCGTAGGTCAACGGCAGCAGGTGAGCGACCGTGCGCAGCACTGGCGGCAGATATTCAACGCGCACAAACAGGCCGGAAAGCGCGAGCATCGGGTAGAGGATGACCGCGCCGATTGGCTGCGCGAAGCGGGCCGTTGGAACAATGCTGGCGATAATAAAGCCGATCGATAGAATGCTCCAGGTGCTGATCAGCAGCGCGATCGTGAACGAAAACCATGGAACATCGGCTCCCGGCGGGAAGTAGCGTTGCCCCGCCAGAAACGTCAGCGCCAGCGTTGTTGCAGTCAGTAGCAGCTTCACAATCACATGCGCGCTCAGAATCGTCTGCGGGCGCAGGGGTGTGGCGCGAAGCCGCTTGAGAATGCCGCCCTCGCGGTAGATGGCGATGATGGTGACCAGCGAAAGCACCGCGCTGATTGCAATCAAGAGCGCCACCAGGACCGGAACATCGCCTCGCGGAAGCCCGTTGGCAGCCGGTGACATCCCACCGAACCTGAGGTTTGCAACGCGGCCCAGCACAACGAAAATCAGGACAGGTATTCCGATGGTCCCGAACGCGCCCAGCGGTTCGCGCATGAACACTTTGATCTCGATCCACGTCAGTTTCCACAGTCCACGCAGCATCATCGTCGTTCCTATTCGCGAATGGAGCGGCCGGTCAGCTTGAGAAAGACATCCTCAAGGTTGGGAAGTATGGTGCGGAAATCCGTCACCCGAATCTGATTCTCGGACAGGCTGTGAATTACCTTCGTGACCAGGTCGTCGCCTCGACCGCGAATGGTGAACCGCTTGCCGTCGCAGGTCACAGCCTCAACTTCGGGAATCGCACGAAAATGCTCACCGACGGCCGGATCGTCCGCATCCAGAACGACGGTGCGCTGCGGGCAATGCCGGCGGACCAGGCTCTCGGGCGTATCGATGTCGATGATGCGGCCGTGCTCCATGATCGCCACACGGTCACACAACCGCTCGGCCTCTTCCATCAAATGGGTCGTCAAAAATACCGTCTTGCCGCGTTCGCGAATACCGCGCACCATGTCCCAGATTGCATGGCGCGCCTGCGGATCGAGGCCGGTGGTGAGCTCATCCAGAAACACAACCTCCGGGTCGTTGATGAGCGCCAGTGCGATGAACAGCCGCTGTTTCTGGCCGCCGGAGAGATTCATGAACCACGCGCCGCGCTTCTCAGCAAGTCCGAGCTGCTCCAGAAGCCGTGTTCCGTCGATGGATCGCTTTCCATAGAGCGACGCCCACAGATCGACTGCCTCCCACACCTTGATGCGCTTCTGCAACTGCGCCTGCTGGAGCTGAACTCCGATGCGCTCCTGCAGTTGGTACTCCTGGCGATAGGGATCAAGTCCGAGCACGGCGATGGTGCCGGAGTCGGGCCTGCGAATCCCCTCGACACACTCCATCGTGGTGGTTTTGCCGGCTCCGTTCGGCCCGATCAGTCCAAAGATTTCGCCTTCGATGACTTCGAACGACGCCTCTGCAACGGCCACGGTTTTGCCGTAGGTCTTGCGTACTTTCGAGACTTCAATCACTGGAGGCATGGGCGGAGTGTTCAGTGTACTTGGCTGCGTCGGGCTTGCGGGCGCTCTTGTCAGGGGCTGAAGCGCGCTTCCTCTATGCTTTGCGGCACGACTAGAGTCGTGCGCTAACGCTGGACAAAAGCAAAAGCAGATCCTTCGCGCCGCTTACCCCACTTTGTGGGGCCCCAAGCGTGCGTCGCTCAGCGACTGTCTGGATTGTCAAGGGCGGGGTTGGTGGAAAAGCGGAAAACGATGTTGCCGTTTTCCTCTTTCCCACAACCTCGACTACGGCTGCTGATTAGCTGCCCAGCTCAGTTGCGAGTGCACGTTTTTCTGGCGAACCTCGCGGGCTTTGGCGTTGAGGCGGACGAGCAACTTATGTGCCACGGCGATGCGAACGACTTTGGGCGGTTTGCCGGCGGTGCGCAGGCGCTGCTGGAAGGCGAGGAAGTCCGGTTCATGACGAGCGACCACGCTGCCCACGATGAACAGGATGTCGCGGATGGCGGCGCGGCCGCCACGCACCGCGCGTTTGCCCTGATGTTTGCCTGAGTCGTTGGCCAGCGGCGCCAGTCCTGCGAGTTTGGAGATGGTCTTGTTGGAGAGCGTGCCGATCTCCGGCATCTCGGCCATGATGCGGGCCACGGTGCGATCGGCTACGCCCTTGATGGTGCGGAAGGCTTGATTAAGTTCGCGCCACAACGGATCGGCTTCGATCAGTGCAGCGATGGCCTGTTCCAGTTCTCTGATCTGTTCGGCGAGGAAGGTGAGCATCTGGCGGAAGCCCTTCTGCACGGCGTCGTTGGTGACTAAACGTTGCTGGTTCAACTGCGCGGTGCGAACCTCGGTGAGCTGGCGCAGACGCGTGACGCGGGCGCGCAACTGGAGCTGTGTCTGCGGAGCCAGGCATAGCGGCTGAGACTTCTTTGTCTGTGCGTACCAGGCGATCATGCCGGCATCGATGGCGTCAGTCTTCTCCAGCCAACCCATGCTCTGCGCGAACTGGCGCACGGCACGCGGGTTGACCACCGCCACCGGCAGGCCGTGTTCGGACAGCTGCGCAAAGGCCCGCTGTTCGTAGCCGCCGGTGGCCTCCATGGCGACCAGCGCTACTTGATGGGTCTGACAGAAGGCAGCCAACTCTCGGATGCCTTCCGGGGTGTTGGCGAAGGTGGCTGCGGCGCCGTCCTGTCCGATGCGCGCGGCTAAAGATGAGGAAGCAATATCCACTCCACAAATGATCCGTGTCACGGTAACCTGCCTTGTATGTTCGAATGAAAATCGTGCGACTGTTCGGTCGTACGTGACTTGGGCAGCGGTCGCCTGTGCTGAGCGCCGGTCGTCAAGACCGCAGGATGAACGGGAGCCGTCCGCCCGCGGGGGAGCCGATCTCTCGACTCCCCCACTGCAACAGTCTCTACCAAACTGCCGCTTATTTAGAGATACAAGGATGACACCGGAGGTGGCTTCGTGGTTTCCCGTCCTTGCTCCGGGCCACTAGCTTGCGGCGCTCGGGATGACACCGGAGGTGATTCGCGGTTTTCCACCCCTGCTCCGGAGGGATAGGGCGCCCACGTTCAGGCCACTGGATGCGTTACCCTGAACCGCATGAATGATTTCAGGTGCGGCGTTGCTATCGCCGGTTGGATTTTCGGACTCATCTGTGTGTTTCCTGTCGCGGCCCAGCAAGACTCTCAACTCGACGTGCAGATCAAATCGATTGCTGCCGCTCATCACGGCCAGGTCGCGCTTTACGCTCACAATCTGCGAACCGGGCAGACCGCTTCGCTGCTCCCGGACGAGGCCGTGCAGACCGCCTCTGTCATCAAGATGGGAATCCTGCTCGACGCCGCCGAACAAATCCGCGCCGGTCACGCTACTCTCGACGAACGGATCACGCTCACCAAGGCCAACCAGGTCGAGGGCTCCGGCGTACTCGGCGAACTCACCCCGCCTATCGCGCTCACTCTCGGTGACGTGCTCAGGCTGATGGTCATTCTCAGCGACAACACCGCCACTAACGTGGCCATCGACCGACTCGGCCTTGCGCACATCAATGCCACTTTGCGCGCAGCCGGATTTCACCAAACCGTGCTCTACAAAAAGGTCTACGTTCCCGCCACCGAACCCATGCCGCCCGACCAGCCAAAATTTGGTCTAGGCAAAACTACGGCCCGCGAAATGGCCTCTATCATGGAGCGCCTCGTCACCTGCCATCTCGCCTTCGAGAATGGCGCGCCGCTTCCCGCTGATGGCAAAATCTGCGGCGCCATCCTCGGCATGCTCCGCAATCAACAGGACCGCGACAGCCTGCCGCGCTATCTCGAGACGCTTGACACGAGCGAGACGGGCTCCGCGATCGGCAACAAGACCGGCGCGCTCAACCAGGTGCGCAACGATGTCGCCATCATCTCCACAAAATCCGGCCCCGTCATCATCGCCGCCTTCACCTGGCAGAACGCCGACCAGCGCTGGACCGGCGACAACGAAGCCGAACAAACCCTGGGTAAGCTTGCCAAGCTTATCGTAGATCGCTGGTCGCCGCAGGGCCTCGACGCCGCAGCCTTTCCCTGGGAGAATCCGCTTGCCTCCACCGCCCGCTGATGATTGGCGAAGCGATTCGCGCCGAGAGGTACGAAAAGCAACCGCAGATCCTTCGGCTCCCTTCGCCCACTTGCGCGGACTGCGGTCGCTCAGGATGACACAGGATGGTGTGTACCAGCGTTTTCGAAGTTACGGCCGGTCGGCGAGCTCGACGTACGCTGATGGATAGACGGGGCCAATGTAATCCGCGCGGGGGCGGATGAGGCGGTTGTCGTCGAGCTGTTCGATGACGTGCGCGGCCCAGCCGGCCATGCGGCTGATGGCGAAGATGGGCGTGTAGAGATCGATGTCGATGCCCAGCGTCGCGTAGGTCGATGCGGAGTAGAAGTCAACGTTGGCGTTGAGCTTCTTGTCCTTGTTGATATAGAGTTCGATGGCGCGCGACATCTCGAACCATTTGGGGTGGCCGGAGTCTTTGCCGAGTTGCTCTGACATGCGGCGCAAGTGCGTGGCGCGCGGGTCTTCGGTCTTGTAAACGCGATGGCCGAAGCCGGAGATCTTCTGCCGGGCGGCGAGCATGTTTTTGACGTAGTCGACCGGATCGGCACCGGCTTTGTCGATGGCGTAGAGCAGGCGCATCACGGCTTCGTTCGCGCCGCCGTGCAGCGGGCCTTTGAGTGCACCGATCGCACCTGTGACGGCGGAATGGATGTCAGACAATGTGGCGGCGATGACGCGAGCGGCAAAGGTGGAGGCGTTCAGTTCGTGGTCGGCATGAAGGATGAGGGCGATGTCGAGGGTGCGGGTCGCGGTGTCGGATGGCTTGACGCCGTTGAGCATCCAGAGGAAGTTGCCGGCGTGGGAGAGGGAGCGATCGGGAGGAACGACTTCGAGGCCTTTGCGGATGCGATCGTATATGGCGACGATCATGGCGATCTGGGCGGTGAGGTTGTAGGCCTTGCGCACATTGGCGTCGTGCGAGTTGTCTTTTTCGTCGGCGTCGTAGAAGCTGAGGGCCGACACCGTAGTTCGCAGCACTTCCATTGGCGTGGCCGAGGTGGGGAAGGTGCGAAGCATGTCGACGATGCGCTGGTCGAGGGCCCGGGCGAGGGCGAGCTGGGAGGAAAATTCGCGCAGTTCGAGTTCGGAGGGAAGGCGGCCATTCCACAGCAGGTAGGTGGTCTCTTCAAAGCAGGAGCGCTCGGCGAGTTCGTGGATGTCGATGCCGCGGTAGGCCAGCACGCCCGCTTCGCCGTCAATAAAACAAATGCCGGAGTTGGCGGCAACAATTCCTTCAAGACCCTTACCAGCGACAGCAGTGGACATGGTTTTGAAACTCCCCTCTCTGGGTGGTTGTGCTTTCGATGCGCTTCTGGTGTTCGTGCGGGCTCCAATCCGGGCCCGGCAAAAAGTGCGGTACTGCTCTTTATAAATGAGGGATTCGACGGTTGTCACGGATGGGACCCAGCGCCATGCCACATCGCGTTATGATGGCGCTGGTTTGAATGCGATGGAATTCACGGTGAGGCCGGTGGAGGTGAGGGAGATTCTGTCCTTGCGCGAGCTTTACCGGCAGGAGATGAATTGCCAGATTATTCACGATTCGCTGCATGGACGTGAAGGCTGGACGCTGCCTTACCTGATTGAATCGGACGGCGACGCGGCGGGGTACGGCTCGATAGCGGTGGGCGGGCCTTGGGCGGGTACGCGTACGCTCTTTGAGTTTTATGTGGTTGAGAAACAACGCTCGCGGTTTTTTGAAGCGTTTGATGCTCTGAGAGCGGTAAGCCTGGCAGACGCGATTGAGACGCAGACGAATGACGTAATGCTGACGGCGATGCTGCACACGTGGGCGCATGACGTGGCGAGCGAAAAGATCATTTTTGAAGACAGGCTGACCACGGCCTACCGGGTGCCCGGTGCTGTTTTGCGCAAGCGCGAGCCGGATGGCGACTGGATGCTGCTGGAGGTCGGTGGCGAGGTGGCGGCGACGGGCGGCGTTCTGTACCACTACAACCGGCCCTACGGGGATATCTGGATGGAGGTGGCCGAGGCGTTCCGCGGGCGCGGATTCGGGACCTACCTGGTGCAGGAGCTGAAGCGGATCTGCCGCGAGGGCGGGAATGTGCCGTGTGCGCGCTGCAATACCGACAATGTGGCATCGCGCAGGACGCTGCAGAAAGCAGGATTTGTGCCGTGCGCGCACATTCTGCACGGGAAACTGTGAGAGCCGGCGGTGCAGAAGGCGCAGGCGGCCCTATCGACGCACGGCAGGACGGAAGACCGGTGTGGCACAGCTATTTCCCCATTCCCGGCTGGATTCTTCTATAGTCTGTTTAGTCTCCTGGCAAACCTGTGACAGTGCTTCTGGAAGGGTTACCCCGGGGATTCGAGCGTTTGCAGTACGGTTGGACCAGATCGGCGAATCCAGTCCCGAAAACGTGGGGCTAAAGCCGATGGATTGTGAGCGGATTCCAGGAGAACCGCTCCGGAGGAGAAGGGAAGCATGAGCGACGAGAGAACCACGGTGGTGGAAACCGCGCCTGCCTACAGCGGTGCATTGCTGGGCGCGATTGCGGTGGCTGTTCTGGCCGCGCTGGGCGGGCTGGTATGGAGCTATACGCTGAGCAGTCGCATTGCCCGGCAGGAGACGGCATTGTCTGAGGCCAACCAGCAGAGCGCCAAGCTCGATGCACAGTTGCGCGAAACCAATGCGCGGCTGCGGGTGGCGACCGACGAGCTGGGCAAGAGCGTGGGGATGACCCAGAAGCAGATGGATGAACGCGCGCAGGACATCATTCGCCGCGAGCAGGCCGACAGCAAGCGCCTTGAGACCGCGCAGAAACAGACGGCACAGCAGGTGACCGCGGTACAGAGCGACGTTACCAGCGTGAAGACCGATGTCGGCGGCGTGAAGACCGACCTGACGAAGACGCAGGGGGATCTGGCGACAGCGGTGAGCCAGCTGACGTCGATGAAAGGTGACCTCGATAACCACTCAAGCCTGATTGCGCGCAACGGCAGCGAGCTGGAAGTGCTGAAACACAAGGGCGACCGGAATTACTACGAGTTCACGCTGACCAAGGGGCAGAAGAAGCCCGTGGGGACGGTGAGCCTGGAGTTGAAGAAGGCCGACACTAAAAAGAGCCGCTTCACGGTGGTCGTGTTTGCCGACGACCGGAGCTATGAGAAGAAGGACCGGAACGTGGACGAACCGCTGCAGTTTTACAGCGGGAAAGAGCCGGCGCTCTACGAGATCGTTGTGAACGCGATCGGGTCAAAGAACACGGTATCCGGATACCTGTCGACGCCGAAGGGTGCGCCCGCTCCACCTAGTGTTCAGTAACGGAGCCTTTGGGAGCGAGGGTCAGCGCGGGCAGATACTCGTAGTTGAACGAATAGTTCAAGCCCTTGCGCGCCTCCCAGTCTGCCTTGGTCATGCGGAATGAGCAGACAAATGTACCTTCTTTGGTCTCGCCCGGTTGGATCGTAAGATCGGGCGAGATCGGAGTCGCATGCCACTCCGCGAGTTGCGGGTAAGCCTTGAAGATGCGCTCAAAGTCAGTGGGTGTGGCGGCGTAGCTGGAGTGAATGCCGTCAGCCAGCGTGGCGTTGGCGATGATCTGATGCAGAAAGATTGAGTGCTTGCCCTGGTTGCGCAGGCGGACGTGCGTGAAAAGCAGCACCTGGTCGATCTCCTCCTTGGGGATTGCCGCGCCGTTGGCATCCCAGCCCGAGGTTTCCGTGTGCATCGGATGCGCCCAGACATCGATGATGTCTCCCACGGACGCGGGCGGCTTCTCGCCCATGAAGATGTAGACCGCAATCGCGATTGAGACGAGCACGGTGGCAACCACCGAGGCGACAATGACATGGCTGGTGCCGCGGGTGTAGGACTCGCCAGCGGTCTGATCCGTCGAATCTTGCTCAAGCAAACTCATAACGCCCTCATCTTAGACCCTACCGAATAGAACAATCCAGTGCGGTGAATCTGAAATCCTCAACAGACATGAGGAGAAGCTAAAAGCAGATTCTTCACTCACCACCCCCGAACTGAAAGACGTTCGGGGCCCCGTTCGTTCAGAATGACACCGCCAATTTGACGGTGCGGAGTGCAGAGATCAGGTGCGTGCGCGCAACGAGGCTAGAAACTCATTGGGTGGCAGGGTGTTGAGGATGTCTGCCGGGGTGAGCCAGGCGCGGCGGAGCTGGCGGATGCCGTACTTCCATTCGCCGACGACGCGGGTGACGTGGGCGTCGGTGTTGATAACGATCTTGCAGCCGCATTCCCGGGCGTGGCGCAGGTCGCGGTCGCTTAGGTCGAGCCGTTCGGGGGCGGCGTTGTGTTCGACGGCGACGCCGAGTTCGGCGCAGCGGCGAAGGACAGCGCCGGTGTCGAGCTGATAGGGTTCGCGGCGCAGAATCTGACGGCCGGTGGGGTGGCCGAGGATGCGGGTGTTGGGATTCTCGACGGCGCGCAGGAGGCGGGCAGTCATTTCGTCGCGAGACTGCTCGAGGCGCGTGTGAACGCTGGCGATGACGACGTCCATCTGCGCGAGAACTTCGTTATCGAGGTCAAGGGCGCCGTCGGCGAGGATGTCGACCTCGATTCCCGTGAAAACGCGGATGCGGCCTTCCATCTGCTTGTCGACTTCGCGGATGTGCGCGATGTGTTCGAGTGCGCGCTTCTCATCGAGCCCATTGATCATGGCCAGGTTTTTGGAGTGGTCCGTGATGGCGATGTACTCGAGACCTCGCTCGATCGCGGCTTCGGCCATTTCGGCGATGGAGTTGCGGCCGTCGCTGGCCGTGGTATGCATGTGCACGTCGCCGCGAATGTCTTTGGTTTCGATGAGGCGGGGCAGGGCGTGTTTTGCGGCAGCTTCGATCTCGCCCAGGTTTTCGCGCATCTCGGGAGGCATCCAGTCCATCTGGAGCGCGGCGTAAATTTCCTCCTCGGTTGCAGCGGCGACGGTGGATTCGTCGTCGAGGCGGGCGAGCGCCCATTCGCTCAGGGTGTATCCCATTTTGAGGGCGCGCTGGCGGAGGGAGACGTTGTGGGCCTTGGAGCCGGTAAAGTACTGCAGGGCCGCGCCGTAGCTCTGGGAGGGAAGCAGGCGGACGTCAACCTGGAGGCCGGTAGAGATGTGGAAGCTGACCTTGTTTTCGCCCTTGGCGATGATGTCCTTGATGCCAGGATAAGCGGCGACGTACTCGACGGCGGCTTCAGTGTGTTGTGGAGTGCAGGCGGCGCCGGTGACGAGCAGATCGAGGTCGCCGGCGGTTTCGCGCCCTCGTCGAAGAGAGCCGGCGGGAGTGACGCGTTCGATGCCGTTGAAGGCCAGCAGGTAGGCAGTGAGGCGATCGGCGGCATCCTCGGCTTCGTCGATGCGGAAGCGGCCGGCGGAGCGGCGATAGTCCTCGATGCCTTTGCGGATTTTTTCGATTTGCTTTTCGCCCATGCGGGGGAGGCCCTTGAGGCGTCCGGCGTCGATGGCTTCGGCGAGTTGATCGATGCTGCCGATGCGGCCTGCGTCCCAGAGCAGGGCGACGGTCTTCGGACCCATGCTGGGAAGTTTGAGTAACTCGAGCAGCCCTGCGCCGTATTTGGCGACGAGTTCGTCGCGCAGCGGTAGCGAGCCGGTTGAGACGATGGCCTGGATATTTGCAGCCATGCTCTTGCCGATGCCGGCGATGGCGAGCAACTGGGCCGTATCGGACGAAGCGGCCACCAAGTCGACTGTCGTCTGCGCAATGGCGTCGGCGGCGTTGCGATAGCTGCGCACACGGAAGCTGTCGGCGCCGCTGATCTCCATCAGGTCGGCCGTCTCGTTGAACAGGCCAGCCATGGTGACGTTGTCCATGAAAGCGGTCTCCGGGAAGAGCGAGCTGGCGTTGGCCGGCAGACCAGGGTTTTGGCCTACTGGTTTTACCAGCTTCGTTCAAGTGTCCATCGGGTGCCGCGGAAGTGTCCAGCGGAGGCCCACTTGTCTTGTGGGGACCAGACGCGGAGGTCTGGCAGATTGTTCTGTGCTTCGACGGGCGCACGCTCGGAAGTTGAGCGATGACCTACCGTGCGCGGCAATGGCCGTGCCTGGATCAGGCGCCTGGATCGGGGCAATGTTTTCCTGTGCCCGCCTGTGAGACGGCCAAGGGATCGCTATAGAGTTTCCGGTCTACTAGGCTGCGTTGTGGGTGGCTGCTGCATCTCTCAGCCGGATAACAGCATCCGCCTGAGGACCTTTCTGCCCCTGAACGATGTCGAACTCTACATCATCGCCCTCTTTTAGAGTCTT
This sequence comes from uncultured Acidobacteriaceae bacterium, assembly GCA_963770365.1. Lineage (GTDB taxonomy): Bacteria > Acidobacteriota > Terriglobia > Terriglobales > Acidobacteriaceae > Telmatobacter. The sequence continues at coordinate 275,538 of CAVYPN010000009.1, forward strand.
GTAACCATCCAACTGGATTGCCGAGTAGTGAACGAAAACATCCGGCCCGTCATCACGTCCGATGAATCCGTAGCCCTTGGCGTTATTGAACCACTTCACCTTGCCTTTGTACTGAGCCACAGGGATTGCCTTTCTTGCCACTTGAGGGGGTTGATGAGCGAAGGGTTTGGGGAATCGCCCACTTACCGGTTATGACGCGCATTCGCTTACAAAGGTTTATTGATTTTGGCCAAAGAGGCCCACAAAATGGGACAGGCCGGGCGATTTGCGCGCCGGCCTGCATGGAACATATTGAATCGATTGAGCGAATGGGGTTATGAAATCTTTACGACTTTCGTTTTTTGGCGACGCGACGAGCGTAGAGCAGAACGCTGCATAAGGTTTTGCCGTCCTTGATGGCGCCCTTTTCGATCATCTCGACAATCTCGGAAAGCTTGACGAGGCGGAATTCGATGTCTTCGTCGTCTTCGGGGTGGGCGTCGCCGGCCATCAGGCCCTCGGCCAGAAATACCTTCATGGATTCACCGAGAAATCCGGGGCTTCCGTAGTACTCGACCAGGGGCTTCCACTTTTTGGCGCGATAGCCGGTCTCCTCTTCGAGTTCACGCTGGGCGCCGATCAGGGGGTCTTCGTTGGGCTCCAGCTTGCCGGCGGGCAGTTCCCAGAGATACTGCTTTGCGGCGTGGCGATACTGGTGCTCCATCACGATCCAGGGATCCTTCTTGCTTTTGGATTTGTCGACGGCGAGGATGACGACGCTGCCGTTGTGGCGGATGACGTCGCGCTCGCTAGATTTGCCGCCGGGCTCGAGAAGCTTGTCGTGGAGGACGCGGAAGAGCGGGCCCTGGTAGACGACCTTGGAGCTAATCAGGGTTTCTGTCTCCGCAGCGACGGCCTTTGCGGCTTTCTTGTCTGGCTTGGGGGACTTGGTCTTTTTGAGTTTGGCGGACTTGGCCGGCTTTGTCTTTTTGGGCATGCGGGGGTGAAATCTCCTTCGTGGGTCAAGAGCAGTATATGGGGCGGGAGCAGGGAACGAGGAACCAAGGGACCAAGACGCCAAGAGATCAAGAAAACCAAGGAAACGGATAGGCAACCAATTGGTTGCGGTTTCGAGGTTGTCCCTTGTCTGGTGAATCTGCGTAACCCCGTAGCCAAGTGATGCAGGTTGTCACGCTGGGGCCGCCAGCGACTTCCCATGTCCTGCGCGGTGAGTTTGTCGTTCCGGGCCGTTGTGAGGCTGTCGCTCGAACGGAATCAAACTGCTTACTTGGAAGGACTCGCCGGGGAAGGCGGCCCCTGGGGAGTCTCCTGGCAGAATAAGTTCATCGACGTTCCCGTTTGGATCGCCGACATATCTTGCGGCGCGCGGGAAGGCATCCGGGACATCGACGGTGGCCGATTGACTACCACGCGCGTCATCCGGAACGGTTGCGATGTGACCGCGATCGTTTTCCCTTCCGATTCCACCGTCGTTACCGAGATGTTGTAGACGTCAAAGCGCGCGTTCGGCCCGCTGGGCCGCTGATCCAGTTGCACCTGCAGGTACACCGTTGCACCTGCCTGCAGGACCGCATCGTTCAGGATGACCGGGCGCTGTAGGGTCGCACGGAACGTCCCGCCTGACGCCGCATTATTCTCGTCGATCAGGTCTGCTGTCTTCACTGCGAGGTTAAACGGGGCTGCGGGGCGGATGACCGCCTGTCGCGCGGCGACAACGGCTGGCGCCATGTTTGGCGCAACTGGATTCCGCGGCATCGACATTTCCGGACGCGCCGCCAACGTCTGCGGCCTGGGAGACTCCACAGGAGCATTCTCAGGATAGGTTGGAGCCTTCGCGTCCGCATACTGATTGCGCTTGTAGTCGGAAATCACCTTCGGGCTTGGCGCGCGGCAGGTGGAGGGAAAGTCGGAAAAGTAAAGGCACTGCGGGATACCATCGCCGAAGGTGACCCGCACATTCCCCATCGCAGGCCGCCCCATCGCCATGAATCCGTAGCGTGCATTGAGCTCTCTCGCCTGGCCGCCGCCGTCATGTTGCACGGAATTTACCGTAACGCTACCGGGTGAGTAGCGATTCATCATCCAGGCACTCGACTCCTGACTGATCAGGTCATCCACCAGGCGCTGGTAATTCTGGCCGCCTGCCAGCTTTGTGGTGGCCGCCACTGCCTCGGCCCCTCCAGCCATCCGGATCGGCTCCTCCCCTCGGCCAAAGCGCAACAAGTTGGCCTGGAAGCGCACGATCGCCCCTGAGTTGCACCCATTGTCATCGAGAAAATGATCCATATCCTGCTTCACATACACAACGACATCGGTCATCTTCTTCATTCCGCCGGCGGGGTCTCCTCCCTGCTGTTTCAGACCGCTCAGAACGTCGTTGATCATACCGCCAGCGACCTTGGCATCGAGCTTTGTGTTGAGGGAGTACACCTGTGGATCGGCATATCGCCCAGTCCCGACCGTCCTCCACGACGCGCAGTGTCTTGACCCGGGCTGCTCCACACCGTAGCCGTTGACGGCCCACTGCTCCTGCGAGCACTCCTGCGTCATGATCTCGACCTTGTCTTTCGGCAGATACCGATCGCACGATTCCGAATACACCTTCATGTATCCACCGACGATGAAGCCCAACTCGGTGCTGTCCGGTTTGAAACCGACATGCTCGAAATCCCCGACATAAATCCGCTTCAGATCGTCGCCATAATTCAGCGACTCAGTGTGCAGGCTGGCCGGAGTCAGCTTCGCGGCCGGTGCGCTGGCCGGCGTTGACGGCGCTGCTTTCTTTTGGGTCGTATGCTGACCTGACACTTCGACGATTGTCGCTCCGCACAGGAACAGAACGAGCAGCGGTACCCGCATCGCATCACCTCGGAGCACGCTCTGCCTCGGAGGCACGGGCTTGCCGCCTCTCAACTTGCGCACAGGTGCATTCGACAGGGGAGAGCCCGAAGTATAGCACGCTACTTCAAGGGTCAAACAGTCAAACAGACGAACGGATTCGGCGGCATTTGCGATGATTTTTGTGACACTGGGGCGAGAACAAGAAATTGAGGGCGTCCGATGGGTCGGGCGGTAGTTGTGCATCGTATGAGGGGGACGTGGCATCCTTAAATCAACCGAATTTCTGCCCGAGCCCGAAAATCCGGGAATCAGCCAAGCGGAATCCAGCGGAAGGTACGCGTTGCCGAGCTCAGACTGTTATCCCATCGACGTAGTTCCTGGACTGAGCCAGCTGGTGCTGGACTTCTGCGCCGGTAATCCGGGATTGCGGCGTTTCTATTCGTCATTGCCGCGCGATACGGGATGGCAGAAGCGATGTCCGCGGCCAGCGCATTGGAATGAAATGGTTGCGGTCCTGGGCGGGCAGAACGCTTCAGCTGAAGCAGCGTCGGCCCTCGAAGCACTCAGAGCCGGCGCGGGAACCATTCTGACGGGGCAACAGGTGGGCCTGCTGGGCGGTCCCCTTTACACCCCCCTCAAGGCTGCCACCGCCGTAGCGCGGGCGCGCCAGGCTACAGCCGGCGGCGAGCCGCATGTGGCCATCTTCTGGCTGGCAACAGAAGACCATGATTTCGCCGAGATCAATCACGTTACGTTTCCCTCCCGCAAAGAACTGAAGAAACTGCTGTACGCGAAGATTCCGGCTAACCCGGTGCGGGTTGGCGGCGTGGTTCTGGATGAGACGATCGAGCCGCTGATGGAGCAGGCCTGGGAACTGCTGGGCAGCTCGGACGCGATGGATGCGCTGGCGGCGGCATACAAGCCGGGGCGGACATTCGGTGAGGCGTTCGCGGAGTTTTATCGAAAGGCGTTTGCGGCGCAGGGACTGCTGGTGCTGGATGCGGTGGGACGCGAAGTGCACCGCCTTGGTGAGCCCGTGCTACGCGCGGCGATTGAACGCGCCGATGAAATGCATGCGGCACTGCTGGAGCGAAACAAGGCGCTGGAGGCGGCGGGATATCACGCGCAGGTCACGGTGGCGCCTCAGTCGAGCCTGCTGTTCCTGATTGATGAACGTAGTGGCTCGCGGATGGCGCTCAAGCGTATTCAGCCGAGTGCGGCTGAGCCGAATGGAGTCTGGCAGGCGGGGCGCGAGACGTTTACGACGGCGGACCTGGTGGGTGTTCTGGCCGCAGAGCCGGAGCGCATTTCACCGGGGGCGCTGCTTCGGCCCGTGTTTCAGGATTTTCTGCTGGGGACATCGCTCGTGGTGGGCGGGCCTGCGGAGATTGCCTACTTCGCGCAGTCGGCGGTGTTGTACGAGCGCATTCTGGGGCGGACGACAGCAGCCGAGCCAAGGCTTTCGGCGACTTTGATTGAGCCGACGATCGGGGAACTGCTGCGCAAGCACGAACTAGGGCTGGAGCGGGTTTTCAAGGAGTCGGCCGACTCGCTGGCGCAACTGCTGGCGGCGCGAGCCATGCCGGTGGAAGGCAAGCGCAGGCTGGCTGCGGCGGGAACGGCGCTGGATGCGGAACTCGGTCCGCTGCTCGAGTACATGAAAGCGATGGACGCGGGGCTGGGCCGGTCCGCGGATACGTCGGCAAGCAAGATGCGCTACCAGATGAATCGGCTGCGGAGGCTGGCGGCGAACTTTGAGATGAAGCGCGAGGGCTCGCTGCGGAGGCATGCGGAGGCAATTGAACGGGCGCTGAATCCGGGCGGCGTGCTGCAGGAGCGCGTGCATGGAGCGGCGTTTTATTTTGCGCGCTACGGATTTGAGCTGGCGGAGACGCTGACGGAACTGGCTGGAGATCCGTGCCCGGGACACAAAGCTGTATGGCTCTAGACGCCGGCGAGCGATCAGACGCCAGGAGTGCCGTTGAGATCCACTAATCGCGCGAGATCGATTCCGGGTGGATTATTTGGCGGGGGTTGGACTCGTGTCCCAGAACGCGAGCTCAATCTTTGCTGACGGAGGATTCTCGGGCACAGGCGTGGGATCGGGGCGCGGCGGGCCAGTCAAGCCCCAGCCGGCATGGCCCAGATAGGTGTCCGCGAAGAGCTGAAACGTCCTGCCGCAGGCCTTGCACTCGAAATTGTGTTCGGCTGTGTTGGCGGGCCAGTTGGGCTTGAAAAGGTCGTTCAGTGGACAAGTGCTGTCGGTCAGAATGAGGATGCCGTCGTTCACGAGTCCCACGAGCCGGCGGGCGAGTTCGAGATATTCGCGAGGCTTGTCGAAGCAGAGGCTCTCCATGAGCCCGTCGCATTGCGTGCATGCCGACATTGGACCAGTGTGCCACTTTCCTCGATGGTCCGGAGCCATGCCGATGGTGCATCGGTAATGCTGACCTAAAGACACGGTACTGTCATTTGAAGAGTCCGGGGCGATGCCGCGGCTGGAAAGCTTTGTCGATTGCTGCCGTGCCAGGGTGATTTCCCAAGCTGGGCGATGGCAACGCGGACGAGTTTGTATAATCCTCACGAAACCGGTGGAGTTGGTATATGAGGCGCGTGCTGGCTTTAAGTATGGGTGTTTTGCTGGGATGCGCGGCGGGGCTCGCACAAAAAGAGCCCTGTGCGATGCCGGGAGAAAACAGCGCGTTTCTGGGCGTCCGGACCATCCGTCTCTGGCCGGGCGAGGCGCCTCAAGCCAAGGGGACGCGGTGCGAAGATACGCCGACACTGACCATTTTTGATCCGCAGCCTGGGCATGAGAACGGATCGGCGGTGGTGGTTCTGCCGGGCGGAGCCTATACACACCTGGCTGGGAATCTGGAAGGCCGGCAGGTGGCCGACTGGTTTACCTCGCGAGGTTTTCGCGCCTTCATTTTGAGTTATCGGCTGAGTTCGAATGGATACCTGCTTCCGGTGCCGCTGCTCGATGCCCGCAGGGCAGTGCAAACGGTGCGGGCGCGGGCCAGCGACTATCACGTCGATCCCAAACGAATTGTGATCATCGGTTTTTCGGCGGGCGGACACCTGGCGGCGCTGGCGGCGACGCAACCGGTGGACGGGGATGCGAATGCAATCGATCCGATTGAAAGGGAGTCGAGCCGCCCGGATTTCCTGGTCCTCGGCTATCCATGGATTGGAGCAATCTCGAGCGACACCTCGCATTTGAGCTATTGCAAGCTGATGAGCGTCATGGATCAGTGCGAAGCGTTGCGCGCGGCATATTCTCCGGACCTGTTCGTTACTGCAAAGACGCCGCCAACGTTCTGGTACCACACCGCAGATGATCAGACGGTTCCAATCGATCAGGGGCTTCGGTTCTACGAGGCCTTGCTCAAGGCAGGCGTGCCGGTGGAAGCGCACGTCTTCGCGCATGGCCCGCATGGGTCGGGACTGGGCAAGGGCGATCTTTCGATGGATCAGTGGCCCGGTTTGCTGGAGACTTGGCTGCGGGCGCAGGGGTTGCTGAGTAAGTGAAGGGGTGAAGAAAACAGTGAAGGAGTGAAGAAAGTGAAGAAGTGAATAGAACAGTGAGGAATGGAAGAGACGGTGAAATGAAAGAATTCATCGGATAGAAAACCCGTACGTCACTTATAGGCAGTTCCGACCTTCTTGCTATTTCACTCCTTTAAATCACTTTCACTCCTTCACACTTTTCAGTTCTTCACTATTTCAGTTCTTCACTATTTCACTTCTTCACCGCTTCCCTCTACTTCAGCACGAAGAACTCAGACATATCGGGAGCGGCCGCTGCTGCGCCGGGCGGGTTGGTGAGGCCGAGGACTTCCATCACTGTGCGCAGCATGCTTTCGTGCTGGTAGACGGTGGCGGAGGTCTGCACATAACCCGATTTTGCGATCGGTCCCCAGAAACCAGCGACGACGTGACCACCGCCATGGGTCGTGTCTGCGGTCGCGGCTTCGTCAAAATCGACAATGAGCAGGCCGTCGCCGCCGGTCTGAAAAGCGGGGTTCGCGACCAGCGGGCTCACGACGTTGGATTGCAGCCAGGCATCCGCGGCCAGGGGTGTGCCATTGTGCGCGTCGTCGTTCAGATCAGGAACGATGAACGAAAAGTCGGGCAGGGTCTTGTTCGCGGCGTCGGTGAGGAATTGAGAGAAGGGTTGGATGACCTGATTGGCGATCTGCTGATTGTCGGCCACGTCGGAAAGCATGGCGAAGGGATTGTGGCGAATGACGTAAAGGCCGGTATTTCCTCCCAGATAGCCCTGCGTAATGCCCTCGGCATAGACCTTGAACGTGACTTTCGAGGCGAGCATGCGGCGCGCGATGTTATCGACGTTCCAAACGACGATGGAACTATCGTCGGTGGTGAGCGTCTGGCCGGTGGTCAGCATGAAGTAGTTGGGAATGGATGGGTGCGCGTCGGCGTAATAGTTCGTGGCCTGGCCGCCTAACTTCAGGAGCGCGTTCAAGTGAGGCCATGCCGTTGTATTCCCGGCAACCGTGGAGTAGCTCTGATTTTCTTCTATCACCATGACGACATGTTGGCTGGTGGGCATTTGCGGCTGCGGAGGTGGAGGGGGAGGCGGGGTTGGGGGTGGCGTTGGTGGCGGGGGTGGAGTTGGTGTTGGAGCCGGGGGCGGAGTTGGCGTGGGCGGCGCACCAGCGGCTTTGGGAGTGCCGCCGCAGGCCGAAAATCCAAGCAAAATCAATGCACAGGGAACGATCAGAAGGCGGCGAACGGCGACGGATCTTCCCTCAAAACGACGGTGTCGCATATCTTCGGAGCGCTTTCTCCCGGCCGTTGTGCCGTGTATGGACGAACAGGTATTGGCTTAAATTCGCCGCTCGCAATGACCACGGGGTCGCGAATTTGTTCAATGGGTTGAGAATGCCGGGCAGGGAAGGTGGTTGCATGGCGCAATCTGAAGAAATCGTCATGTTGAGAGCAAGCTGGGGCAAGATTGCGTCTTCCTGGCCGTGTTGAACGTCGCTTTAAAATCCACGTACCAAAGTCCGCGGATCCAAAATTCGCGGACCAATGCCGCATCCGTTTTCCCCAATGGCTGCGGGCCAGCTGTTCAACTCTTTCTGGAGGGATTTCCGCTCATGACATCAGTGCGTCGCTTCGCATGGAGCGGGGTTGCCGCTGCAGCCTCGCTGTGTCTTTCATGTCTTACGCCGTTCCAATCTAACCTTCACGCGCAGGAACGCCCGGCTGACCAGCCGCAAACGCGACAACAGGGACGACCTGGCGGCGAGGAGCAAAAAGAAGCTGGCAAGGAAGCACCCAAGGAAACGCCGATTCCGCCGGAGAAGAACTCGGTGACGCATCACGAACTAAGTCTGGGTGGGAAATCGCTGAAGTACACGGCGACGGCGGGCACCCTGCTGATCCGCGATGAGGAAGACAAGCCCTACGGCAGCATTTTCTATGTGGCCTACACCCTGGATGGCGCGGAAGCCGCTACCCGGCCGGTGAGTTTTCTTTATAACGGCGGTCCGGGATCGGCAACCTTGTGGTTGCATATGGGTTCGTTCTCGCCGGTGCGGATCGAGACCGATAGTCCCAAGGCCACGGCGGGACCACCTTTCAAGCTGGTGCCGAACCAGTATTCGCTGCTCGACAAGTCGGACCTGGTGTTTATCGATGCGCCGCTGACCGGCTATTCGCGCGCGGTGGGCAAGGGAACTGCGAAAGACTTTTTTGGCGTAGACCAGGATCTGAAGGCGTTCGACCGGTTCATCTCTCGATATATCTCGGTGAACCAGCGGTGGAATTCGCCGAAGTTCTTAATTGGCGAGTCGTATGGAACGACGCGGTCGGCGGGATTGTCGGACCTGTTGGCAGAGGATGGAATTCAGTTGAATGGGATCGTGCTGATCTCGTCGATTCTGAATTACGGAGTTCGTTCGCCGGGGTACGACACTCAATACATCATCAACCTGCCGAGCTATGCGGCGGCGGCATGGTATTTCAACAAAGTGCAGAACAAGACACCGGACATCGCCGCGTGGGTGCAACAGGCGCGGGAGTTTGCTTCAGGTGCCTATGCGCAGGCGTTGTTCCAGGGTGACAAACTGTCCGGCGAGCAACTGGATTCTGTTGCGAAAGAGATGAATCGGTTGACCGGGCTCAGTGTGGACTACATCAAGGAAGCGAATTTACGCGTTTCGCCCAACCCGGTTCCGGAAAGAAGTGCTGCGCAGCGACAGGAAAACCCTTGGCCGGTATGACATGCGGTTTGAAGGCGAGGATGTGGATGCGGCCGGCGAGAATCCCAGCTACGACGCTTCGGATAGCGGAATCTCGGGGGCATTTGTGGCGGCGATTCACGATTACCTTGAGCGCGAGTTGAAGTTCGAGAGTACGGATATGTATCGACCCACCGCGTACAACATGACGGGTGGTCAGTGGGACTTCCATCACCGGCCACCGGGCGGCGGTGGGCCGGGCGGCCCCGGGAATCAGCAGGTGCAGCCGTATGTGGCGGGCGATCTGGCCTCTGCGATGCGGAAGAATCCACACTTAAGGGTTTTTTCTGCCAATGGGTACTTCGATCTGGCGACACCGTTTTTCGGAACGGAATTTGACCTGGAACATATGAACCTGGAGCCGGAACTGCGCGGGAATGTGCAGTTCGGGTATTACCCGTCCGGACACATGATCTACCTGAACGTGGAAGCGCTGCACAAGCTGAAAGACGATCTTGCAGCGTTTATCGATAAGTCGTCAAAGTAGCCGGAAAAACAAGCGGGGACCGCAGATTGAAATCTGCGGTCCCCGTGTTTTTCTGGGGGAGTGAAACTGGGTTAGTCCTCGGTTGAGCTCTAGAGTTGCGGTTGCGGTGATGCACCTTCCGGAGGCGGGCCGCCGGGGCCGCGGCGCATCCGCTGCTGCATGGCGTCGAACTTCGGCTTTTGATCGTCGGTCAGGATCGCCTTGATGCTGTTGTTCGAGCCTTCCATGATGGTGCGCATCTGGGCGCGGCGGTCTTCCTGCGAGGCGGACTGGTCCTGCATGAGAGCCTGCATCTTCTGCTGGCGCTCGAGAAGCAGGGGCTTGATTTTCTCCTGCTGATCGGAGGTCAGGCTGAGTTCGCGGGTAAGGCGCTCAAGCTGGCGGTTGGGGTCCATGCGCATGCCGCGGCCGCCTCCGGGAGGGGGGCCGGCCTGATTCTGGTCAGGGGGAGGGGGAGTGTCCTGCGCGAAGGCTGCGCCGGTGACGCCGAAGGCGAGTATTCCGCCGAGTGCGAGGGAGAGAATCCTGCTTTGCATGATGGGTGAATCCTCCGATTCTTTGCTGGGGGAACGGGCCGCAAATTGACGGGGTTCCTCGATCAATCCCCAGGCCATGGGTTGCGCCTGGGATGCCGTACAGGAGGGTAGACGGAAGAACATCGTCCACGGATGAGACCCGCGGCGGAAATCGTCGGAAAATTGATGGGGGACAGGAAAAAAGCGCCCTGAAACTGAGAGGCGGACTAACCGGTATCGGGAGTGGAAGGACTTCCCGATACCGGCTGCCCGCTGGACCCTGAAGCGGGTCTAGGTGGTATGTTTAGTTTAGGCCTGTTGTAGCGGAAAGCAAGTTCTTTTTTGGTCCAAATTCCCTATTCGTGACAGCAGTCACACAACCCTCCCGCATAGCGCTTCGCAGCGTTGACTTGGGGGTTTGTCCCTGATACAAAAAGGAGTTCCAAGGCCTTTTCCCGATGGTGTTGCGTAACTAGAATTCTGGCAGGTTGTCGCTCCAAAGGTGGTCGCGCCAACTGATTGACAAACGGTTGCGAGACTTCACAAGAAAAGGCGAAAACCCGCGACGGAAAACCCTGTCTGCCTGAGTTAACCGAATACAAGCATGGAAGAGATTTTTCAACAAATCGGAGCGCTGCTGCTGGGCGCCACACCCACAATTCTGCTCTTTGTGACCTTGGTGCTGGCTTACCAGTTTCTGGTGCAAGGCCCATTGAGCAAGGCACTTGCGGAGCGCCGCGCCCGCACCGAGGGCGCCGTCGAGAATGCACACCAGGCCATCAGCCGGGCAGAAGCCAAGGCCGCTGAGTATGCCGAGAAGCTTCGCCAAGCACGCGCGGAGATCTTCAAGATGCGCGAGGCTAGGGATAAGCAGCGCACCGCCGAGCGTGAAGCCGCGCTCGATGTGGCGCGGAAGGCTGCTGGAGTCAGGGTGAGTCAGGCCCGGACAGAGATGGACGCCGAGGCGGAGAACGCCAGGCAGGCGATCCAGGGATCGGCGGGGGAACTGGCAAATCAGGTGGTTCGAGCGGTGCTGCCGCTGGCCGCCGGGAGTTCCCGTTGAGAAAAGTTTTGAGGAATTCACGTTCATTTATCCGGACTTACGGGCTCGTGCTGCTGGGGTTGATTGCGTTGGCGCCGGTGCTGATGCCTGTTCGCGCCTTTGCGGCGCAGGTTTCAGATGTCCCGGAACAGCCCAAGGTTCAATCTGCCCAACAAGAAGCGCAGAACCCGCCCAAAACGGAGGCGGACAAGACCGAGGAAAAGGAAAACGACCTCTACCGGCATTCCTCCGTGGTGCAGTCCCTCGCACGGATGATGCACGTGGAGGTGGAAACGGCCGCGCGGCTGTTTGAGATCTTCAATGTGCTGGTCGTGGTGCTGGGTATCGGCATTCCGCTGGGGCGGTTTTTGCCGAAGCTTCTGCGCACGCGGTCAGAGAAGATTCGCGGAGACCTGGAAACCGCGCGCAAGACAACCGAGGATGCCAACACACGTTTGAGCGCCGTCGAGGCCAAGCTGGCGAGCCTGGACCAGGAGATTGCGAGGTTCCGCGCCGAGGTGGAGCAGCAGATTGCGCAGGACGAACAGAAAAGCAAGGCGGCTCTGGAAGAAGAAAGCGCACGGATCGTAGCGTCGGCGGAGCAGGAGATCGGCGTTGCGGCAGCGCAGGCCAAGCGGTCATTGCGACACTTTGCGGCGGACCTGGCCATTGACCAGGCAGTGAAGAAGCTGGTGTTGACGCCGGAGACCGACCGCGCGCTGATCGCCGAGTTTGTAAGTGAGACCGGCCGCGACACAATGCACGGCGGAGGGAAGAACTGATGGCCGCTGCATTTGCATCTCGATATGCACGCGCGTTTGCTGATGTGGTGTCGTCGGCGAAACTGGACGCGACGGCGTTGGACCGGCAGTTCAATGATTTTCTGGGCACCTGGGATGGCAGTGCGGATCTCCGTGAAGTTTTCCTGAATCCGGCGATTCCGACGCCGCAGAAGATTGCGATTCTCGACAAGCTGAATGCCCGGATGGGCCTGCAGAAAGAGATGCGCAACCTGCTGGCGGTACTGATCCAGAACGATCGCGTCGGCGATGTGCATGAAGTGGCCACAGCGTGGCGCGCGGAGATGCAGGAGCGGCTCGGCATCCGTCAGGCGGAGATTGTGACGGCGCGCGAGTTGAACCCGCAGGAGCGCGCGGAACTGGTGGCGGGGGTTGGCAAACTGGCTGGAGCGCGCATTGAACCCACGTTCAAGCTGGATGAGTCGATCATCGGCGGGACCGTGGTGCGCATCGGATCGACCGTGTACGACGGATCGGTGCGCGGGCGGCTGGAGAGATTGAAGGAAGCGTTGATTGCCGGCTGACGCCGGCAGTTTTGAGTTCTAAGTTCGCAGTTCAGAGTTTGCGGAACGAACGGCTGCGAGAAGACGGATAACGGGAACCGGCAACTACGAACTACGAACTGTGAACTGCGAACTGTAAGGAACTTGCAAATGGCTCAGATCAAGGCAGACGAGATTACGCAGATACTTCGCGAGCAGATCGCGAACTACGATTCGAAGGTGCAGGTCGACGAGGTCGGCACGATCACTTCGCTGGGTGACGGCATTGCGCGCCTCCATGGACTCGACAAGGTGATGGCGGGCGAGTTGCTTGCCTTCCCGCATGGCATTGCCGGATTGGCGCTTTCGCTTGAAGAAGACCAGGTGGGCGCTGTCGTGCTGGGCGACTACACCGAACTCCGCGAAGGCGATGAGGTCAAGCGCACGGGCAAGATTCTGAGCGTGCCGGTTGGCGATGCGATGATCGGGCGCGTGGTGAACGCACTCGGCGCTCCGATCGACGACAAGGGGCCGATCGCGACGACGCAGACGAATCCAGTGGAACGCCTGGCGCCGGGCATCATCGACCGTCAGGGGGTGCGCGAGCCCATGGCCACCGGACTCAAGGCCATTGACGCCATGATTCCCATTGGCCGCGGCCAGCGTGAGCTGATCATCGGCGACCGGCAGACGGGCAAAACTGCCGTGCTGCTCGATACCATCATTAACAACGCGAAGAACGATTTGATTTGCATCTATTGCGCGATCGGGCAGAAGCGCTCTTCGATTGCACAGGTAGTGCAGACGCTGACCGAGGCCGGAGCGATGGGGCACACGATCATCGTGGCCGCGTCGGCTTCAGAGCCTGCGCCGATGCTGTATCTTGCGCCGTACGCAGCGACCGCGATTGGCGAATACTTCCGCGACAACGGCAAGCATGCACTGGTGATGTACGACGATCTTTCGAAGCATGCGATGGCGTATCGCGAAATTTCGCTGTTGCTGCGCCGTCCACCGGGCCGCGAGGCGTACCCAGGCGATGTGTTCTATCTCCACTCCCGTTTGCTGGAGCGCTCGTCGAAGCTGAGCAAGGAGAAGGGCGGCGGTTCGCTGACGGCACTGCCGGTGATTGAGACGCAGGCTGGCGACGTTTCGGCGTACATTCCAACCAACGTGATTTCGATTACCGACGGGCAGATATTCCTTGAGACGGATCTGTTCAACTCCGGCGTGCGTCCGGCCGTGAACGTGGGACTTTCGGTTTCACGCGTCGGATTCTCGGCGGCTATCAAGGCGGTGAAGCAAGTCGGCTCGACGCTGAAGCTGGACCTAGCCCAGTATCGCGAACTGGCGGCATTCGCGCAGTTCGGTTCGGATCTTGATCCGCTGACGCTGAAGCAGTTGAATCGCGGCCAGCGGCTGACGGAGTTGTTGAAGCAGCCGCAGTTCCAGCCGCTGACGTGGCAGCAAATGGTGGTGATTCTGTTCTCGGGTACGCAAGGATACCTGGACGACATCGAGGTGCGGGATATTCGCGCATTTGAAGACGGCATCTACAAATACTTCGACAGCGCGCAGACCGCCCTGATGGAAAACTTGACCAAAAAGAAACAACTGGATGACGAGGTCCGCAACCAGCTGCATGCGGCGCTCAAAGAGTACAAGGCGAATTTCGTAGCAGATCTGCAGGCGGCAAAGGCGTAAGGAAGTTTACAGTTCGTAGTTCTTAGTTCAGAGCCGATGAACGAAGGCCTACGGCAGAGGTTTTAGGAACTGTGAACTTAGAACTTTGAACTGAGAACTGACCAATGGCAAACGTACTGGATCTACGGCGGCGCATACGCAGCGTGAAGAACACGCGGCAGATCACCAAGGCCATGAAGATGGTTTCGGCGGCGAAGCTGCGCCGTGCGCAGGAGCGTGCGCTGGCTGCGCGGCCTTACGCGAAGATGATCACGAGCGTGCTGGAATCGCTGGCGCGGCGCGTGGATATTTTTGACGACGAGACCGGCAACCTGCGGCATCCGTTGTTTGCGGTGCGGCCCGAGAAGCGCGTGCTGATCGTGGTGATCAGCGGCGACAAAGGATTCGCCGGCGCATTCAACGCGAATATCACCAAGACGGCGCTCCAGTTCATCGGCGGCAATCCAGAGAGAGAAATTGACGTTGAGGCGATCGGTCGCAAGGGCCGCGACCTCATGCGGCGGAGATTTCCCATTGCCGAGTACCACGAAGAGACCGATGAAAACGGTGTGAAGCGCCAGGTGCGCAACGATCGCCGCGGCAAGGTCGAAATCACGGGCGACCATCCCGGAATGCTGCTGAAGCTTGAGGCGGACCGTGTGTTTGAACTGGCGCAGAACATCATTTCGCGCTACGTGCACGAGGAGATTGATGCCGCCTACATCGTCTACAACGAATTCAAGTCGGTGATTGCGCAACGTCTTGTGGTGGAGCGGCTGCTGCCCGTTCTCAAGATCGGCGCACCGCAAATCGAAGGCGCCGTTGAGCAGACTCCCGAGGAGCGGGAGCGCGCGGCACATGCTGCGTTGAGCGCGGGAATCACGCTCGAGGAAGCGGACACGGAAGAGGCTGACGAAGAGGCAAAGAAGTTCGGAACGGCCAACGTCGACTACATCTATGAGCAGCCGCCCAACGAACTCTTTGACGGGCTGCTGCGGCAATACATTTCAGCGATGCTGTTTCACGCGATGGCCGAGTCTGTTGCGGCGGAGCATGCGGCGCGCATGACGGCAATGGATTCGGCGACCAACAATGCATCGGACATGATCGACGCGTACACGCTGCAGATGAACCGTGCGCGGCAGGCGGCGATCACCAAGGAAATTATCGAGATTGTCAGCGGCGCGGCCGCTGTTTAGCACGGGAAGGCAGACGAGTTTATGGCAGAGAACATTGGCAAGGTAATTCAGATTTCCGGTCCCGCGGTGGACGTGCAGTTTGAAGAAGCGACGATGCCGCCGATTTACCAGGCGCTGCGCGTCACGAGTGATGGCTTCAACGTGCCGACGCCGATCAGCGTCATCCTCGAAGTCCAGCAGCACCTGGGCGAAGGACGCGTGCGTACCGTGGCGATGGAAGCGACCGACGGCATGGTGCGCGGCATGAAGGCCATCGATCTCGGCGGCCCGATTCGCGTGCCGGTGGGCAAGGAGACGCTGGGCCGCGTGATCAACGTGATCGGCGAGCCGGTGGACGAGCTGGGCCCGATCGGCGAGAAAACGCGCATGCCCATTCACCGTCCGGCGCCGTTGTTTGACGAGCAGTCAACGCACGAAGAGATGTTCGAGACAGGCATCAAGGTCATCGATCTGATCCAGCCGTTTTTGAAGGGCGGCAAGATCGGCCTGTTTGGTGGCGCGGGTGTGGGCAAGACCGTTGTCATCATGGAACTGATCAACAACGTGGCCAAGAATCACGGCGGCTACTCGGTGTTTGCGGGCGTGGGCGAGCGTACGCGTGAGGGCAACGATCTGTGGACTGAGATGACGGAGTCGGGGGTGATCAAGCCCGGCAAGTGGCAGGAGTCGAAGTGCGCACTGGTGTATGGGCAGATGACGGAGCCGCCGGGAGCGCGTCTGCGGGTGGCGTTGACAGGGTTGACGGTTGCCGAATATTTCCGCGATGTCGAGGGGTCGGACACGCTGCTGTTTATCGATAATATTTTCCGGTTTACGCAGGCCGGTTCCGAGGTGTCGACGCTGCTGGGCCGCATGCCTTCCGCTGTGGGATACCAGCCGAACCTGGCGACGGAGATGGGTGAGTTGCAGGAGCGCATTACGTCGACGAGCAAGGGCTCGGTGACTTCTGTGCAGGCGGTGTATGTGCCTGCCGATGACTTGACCGATCCGGCGCCGGCGACGACGTTTGCTCATCTTGACGCGACCACGGTTTTGAGCCGGCCGCTGTCTGAGCTTGGCATCTACCCTGCAGTAGATCCTCTTGCCTCCACTTCGCGTATTTTGTCGGCGCGCATTGTGGGCGACGAGCACTACAACGTGGCACAGGGCGTGAAGAAGATTCTGCAGCGCTACAAGGATCTGCAGGACATCATCGCGATTCTCGGTATCGACGAGCTTTCGGAAGAGGACAAGCTGACCGTGGCGCGCGCGCGCAAGGTGCAGAAGTTCCTGTCGCAGCCGTTCCACGTGGCCGAACAGTTCACGGGCATTCCGGGCGCGTATGTGAAGATCGCGGACACGGTGCGCAGCTTCAAGGAAATTATCGAAGGCAAGTACGACGATATTCCGGAGCAGGCGTTCTACATGAAGGGCGCGATCGAAGAAGTGCTGGAGACGGCAGAGAAGCTGAAGACAACGGCGTAGGGCAGTTCGCAGTTAAGAGTTCGTAGTTCAAAGTTGAATTGTCGCTTTGAGCTACGAACAAAAAACTGAGAGCTGACGACTGTGAACTGAGAACTAGAATTATGGCTGACCAATCCAATTCGCTGCGGGTCCGGCTGGTGTCGCCGGAGCGCATTCTGTTTGACACGACGGCGGACGCAGTGGAACTGCCGGCAAAGAACGGCTACATGGAGGTGCTGTATGGGCACGCTCCGCTGCTGGCCGAACTCGGCGCGGGCGACGTGCGGCTGCACGGCGGTGCCGACGGCGGCGAGCAGATTTACAACGTGTCGTGGGGATTTGTGGAAGTGCTGCCGGATCGCGTGACGATCCTGGCGAACGATGCATTGAAGCCGGAGGAGATCGATGTACCGCGCGCCGAACAGCAACTGGAACGCGGCCATAAGGAATGGAACGAGGCAGGCGATAGTGAAGAGAAATATGCCGAGGCGCTACACGTGATTGCCGAAGCCGAGGCGAAGCTGGCTACGGCGCAGGAGAAGCACTAGGGAGTATTGCACCCGCAGCGCGGAGAACGACGAAGGCCCTGCTCTAAATAGCAGGGCCTTCGTGCGTCTGTGGTACCCGTCAGGAACAAGAATCGCGTTCAGTGCTGGTTCGGATCGACCTGGGTTGCGTCGCCGACGATGCGGGAGGTGACGTGGGTCTCTTCGAAGTCGCGATTCTGGGCGTCGAGGATGATCTGGCGGTGGAAGAAGTAGAGTACGTGGATCTTGAATTCGGTGGAGAAGGTGACCGGGAACCAGACGCCGTTGGTCTGCGGAGCGTAGGTGATGGTGAAGCCGAGGCCGGGCACGTCGGTTCCGAGAAACGTGCGGACGGCGAACGGAATCTTGCGCGCCATGGCAGTGGTGACCAAGACGGGCTGATACGCGGTGGTGTCGATGAAGGCATCGCCGCTCCATCCGAAATCGTTCTTTTCTTTGGGACGAAAGGCAATGTGATAAACGTCGCGGCCATTGAGGCGTTCGCGGCCGATCATGCGGAACGCGTAGTTGAGCTGATCTTTGGTTGTGAGCGGGAAGAGGTGGGCGTTGACGCCGTCTTTTGATTTGTCGTGGATCAGGTTCCAGCGCATGTTTTCGACGAGGTCGCGATCGAGGGTCTCGTTGCTGTTGGGATCGAAGACGGGATCCTTATCTTTATCCTTCTTGTCCTTTTTGCTTTGTTTGTCCTTTTCCTTTGCGGCAGATTTGTCCTTGTCTGAATCCTTGCCGGCGTCTTTGGGTTTGTCTTCATCGCGCGGGAGCAGCTTGCTGTAAGAAATGAACTTGTGATCTTTCAGGAAGCGGCCATCGACCTTTAGCAACTGCTCGTCCGTTCCATCGGTGGAGGGGGTGAAGCGGTAGTCGGTGAGTTCCTCGCACATGACGGTGTTGCCACGGCGGGAGGTCATCTTTGCGTGTTGCACGTAGATGTAGTGCGCGCGTTCGATCTCGGCGGTGTCCTGGTTGATGGCGACGCGATTCATGACCGATTCGGCGGAGGGGAGATGCTGAGTCGTTGCGGCAAGTCCTGGTTTGAGCTGCGCAAATGCATGAGGAGAGCAGAATGGCTGGAATCAGCCGAGTTCGAAGGCAGATCATTGCGAGCGTCACCTCCGGATTTAGTCAGGATTTTGGTTGAGGTTTCGTGTGTTGCGGGCCCACTCCATGCAGAGACACGGGAATTCAGGAAAGGTTGTCGGTAGCGGCACGGATATTATTGTGCGGGATGAGGATGGGCTTTGCGAAGCCCGGTCCGCGCACGGAAAGAGGTGTTCGCGATGGTGAATCGAAGGATCACGGCGCTTTGGGCAGGGGGGGTGCTTGCCACTGCAAACATGGCACCCGCACAGAATCTGCCGCCGAACCATGTGGATGACTTCAGCGGCAAGCCTCGCGTTGTGGTGATCAGCGACATCGGCAATGAGCCGGATGACCAGATGTCGTTTGTGCGCTTTTTGCTGTACTCGAATGAATTCGATGTGGAGGCGATGATTGCGACGACGTCGACGTGGCAGAAGACGAAGACGCATGCCGAGACGATGCATCAGTTGATCGAGGCGTACGGAGAGGTGCGGACGAATCTGCTGCTGCACGCGAAAGGTTGGCCGGAGGCGAGCGAACTGGATGCGCGGGTCTTTACCGGGGCAGGGTGCGTATGGAATGGCCGCGGTGGGGGCAGGCAAATCATCTGACGGATCGCGGGCGATTGTGCGCGCGCTGGAACGCGATGATCCGCGACCCTTGTGGGTCTGCATCTGGGGCGGTGCGGGAACGCTGGCGCAGGCGCTTCTTGATTTGTCGGCATCGCATACGGCCGACGAGGCCGCAAAGTTGATTGCGCGGTTGCGGGTGTACTCGATCAGCGACCAGGACGATGCAGGGCCAGTGATTCGGCGGACGTATCCGGAGTTGTTTTACATCGTTTCGCCTTCGACACCGACGAGCGGGGAATACTACTTCGCCACGTGGACCGGGATCAGCGGCGACTTGTATTACCGCAACTGCCAGGGCGCGGATTTCATGATTGTCACGAACGAATGGCTCGATGCGAACATTCGCAGCAAGGGGCCGCTGGGGAAGAGGTATCCGAAGTTCATGTTCATCATGGAGGGGGATACGCCGTCTTTTCTGGGACTAATCGACAACGGGCTGAACGCGTATCGACGGCCTGACTGGGGCGGATGGGGCGGGCGGTACGTCTATCGGCAGCCGTATGGGGAAACGCATGCTATCTGGACGCAGGGCGGGGATGAATTCCGTCGCGTGACCTCGCAGGATGCGGTGCGGAGCGAAGACGGCAGGTTCCACGTGTCAGACCAGGCGACAATCTGGCGCTGGCGCGAGGCGTTCCAGAACGATTTCGCAGCGCGCATGACGTGGACGGTGGCGGATTTTGCGCATGCGAATCATAATCCGGTTGCCGTGGTGAACGGCCAGGGCGGGACGGCCCCGCTGGAGATGGACGTGCGGGTGGGGCAGTCAATCACGCTCGATGCCGGAGCGAGTATAGATCCGGATAAGCAGAAGCTGCACTTTCACTGGTTTCACTATGTTGAGGCAGGGGTTGCGGACGGAAACCTGGCGCAATTGACGCTGACGGGATCCGATAGTCCCAGCGTGACGGTGCGGGCGGATGCGGCTTGCCGACCGCTATGGCTGGAGCTGATTCCGTGCAAGGGAGATGGCGTTGCGCACGTGATTCTGGCGGTGACGGATGAGGGATCACCGCGGCTCACGTCGTATCGGCGTGTCATCTTGCACGTACATGCTGCGGCTGCAAATCAATAGCAAGCCGGGCGCGAGGCGCATCTCACGCCCGGCTTGCGTGCCCTGGTTCAGCTCTTTTTGAGGACCAGGGGAATCGATGCGCCCTGAGTGAAGCTGCCGTCGATGGTGTCTTTGGTGGCGTTGATCTGGCCTTCAAAGGATGCGCCGAAGGCTTTCATATCAATGGTGATTTTGTTGCCGGAGCGGGTAACCGAGGTGGTCGGCATCCAAACAGAGGCCTGGTCGGGGCTCTGCATGGTTGCGGTCAAGCCGGTTTGCATGTTGACGATTTTGAAGAGGATGCGCAATTTTCCTTTCGGTGTTTCGAGGGAGCCCTGCCAGGTGCCGTCGATATCTGAAGGCGCAGCCGGTTTTGAGACGGGCGACGTGGCGACCGAGCCGCGCGTGAAGTTCAACTCCATTGGCTGGCCCTGGGTCCAGGTACCTGCGATCGCCGACGCGTCCTTGTTCACGGTGCCCTCGTAGGTGCCTTGAACGGCTTGGACATCGAGATTGAGTTTGCCATCTTTGAGGGTGACTGCATTGATGGGAATATCGTTGGCGCCCTGATCGACACTGTCGAGGGTGGCGGAGAGCGAACCATCTTTGGCTGCCGTAATGTGAAGCACGAGCCTTAGCTCGGCGGGTCCTGCCTTCAGGGTGCCGGACCAGTCACCGGCGATGGAGGGCTGGGTGGATGCAGGCGTAGCCGCCTGGGCGGCTGAATGCTTGAAGAGCACGTTGGCTGTTGGCTGAGCCTGAGGCTCGACCTGCGTAAATGTGCCGGCCATCTCGGTCTCGTCGGCATTGAACTTGCCGACAAGGCTGCCGCTGACTTTCATGACCTGCCCGTTCGCCTGGACCGTGTCGTCGACTTCGGCGGTGACATCGGAGCCTTTGATGGTCATGGTTTTGACCTTGATCCCGTAGATGCTCTCGTCGAGGTTGTCAAAAGTTGAAGTGAGCGTTCCGTCAGCGGCGGCGGTGACATGCCAGACCAGATGGAAGGTGGTGCCATTTGCGTCGAGGGTGCCTTGCCAGTCGCCGGCGAGGCGGGCCTGAGCAAAGGCGGATGGGATCAGGGTAAAGGCGGAGATTGCGAGCAGCGAGGCTGTTGCGAGGAACGGGATTTTCATTCGACTCCTTAGAGCGGAAAGCTTGCTATCCGCGTCAATGCGAAGAGCGGCGTTAACCTGGCGGGGACTGCGTGCTGATAAAGATACGCGGGATCGGAAGCGGAAGTTCAATGAATTGAAGGTGAATAGAGTGCTCCCGGGAGACCGCGAATGGAGTTGGCGCGACGCCTTTCCTGATTGAAGCGAAGAGCCTACAATTCTGACTGTTATGGGCAAAGAGAAGGCAGAGACGTTTCAGGTGGCATGTCCCGATTGCGGGGCGATGATCGTAGTGGATGCGGCGACGGGGCTGTTGGTGAGCCATACTTCGGCGCCGCGCAAACGGATGTTTGAGGATCTCGAAACCGCGGCCAAGGCGATGCGCGAGCAGGACGAGCGGAAGGAATCGATCTTTCGTCAGTCGGTTGACGCGGAAAAGAACAAGGAAGACCTCTTCGACAAGAAGTTTGCCGAGGCCCTGCGCAAGGCGAAAGACGCGCCGGCTGGCAAGCCGCTTCGCGATTTTGACCTGGATTGATGTGCGTCACAAAGGCGCGGCCGGAGACATGCAGGCGGAGGTTTGAATTCTCTAGCTGCCGCGATGCGTGGGAATGCATCTGAACAAGGAAGGGAGATCTCATGAGCGTTGCGACTTTTCCGGACCGGGAGAACCGGTCCCCGAGGATCACCGAGATGCAGAAAACAGATTCCTTCGATTGGGTAAAGTTTGCCGCTTGCGGGACGCTGATAACCGGTGGACTACTGTTGTTGACCGGGCAAAAGCGCGCGGGATTGGTGATGGCTGCGTCGGGCACGGCGCTGGCCCTGCTGGATCACGAAGAAACTCTGCGTCACTGGTGGGACACCATGCCGGAGTATGTGGATCGCGCGCAATACATGCTTGAGCAGGTGCAGGACGTTGTCGAGGACATCACGGAAAAAGGTGAGTCGATACGACGGGTTTTGTCGCGGCGTTCGCCGACGATTCCGGCGTAGCTGGAAAATGTTCAGGTAGGTTGTGGCATAAAAAGCGGGTCCTTCGCTACGCTTACCCCATCCTCCGCCATGGCGGAGGATGGGGCCCCAAGCCGCTCCGCTCAGGATGACACCGCTCTCTAAACGATCACAGACCCAGTTGTTTGCGGCCGGCTTCGCTGATGCGATGCGGGGTCCACTTGGGCTCCCAGACTAAATTCACATCCACTTTGCTGATGTCTTGGATGGTGGCGAGTCGGTTGTGTACCTGCTCGAAGATCAGGCCTGATGCCGGGCAAAACTGCGTGGTGAGGGTCATGGTGACCTTGACCCATTGGCGCGGCCACGCGGGCGTGGAGTCGGGATCGGGGCCGGTTTCAATCGCGTAGATTAGGCCGAGGTCGACGAGGTTCAGCTTGACCTCGGGATCGAAGCAGTCGCGGAGAGCGGCGAGGATGTCGGGTTCGGATAACATCAGCTTCTAGCTGTTAGCTCCTGGCCTCTAGCTTATGCGTGCCGAACGACACCCGCTGTCGATGGGACAGGGACGACGGGCCCAGGTTCTTGCAGGATTCTCAACTAGTTCTTACGTTCGACCAGATAGCGGGCAACGGATTTGAGCCCTTCGGCGCGGGTGCCGTAGGGGGCAAGGGCGGCGAAGGCTTCGTCGATCAACATGGCGGCGTCGCGACGGCTCTGTTCAATGCCATACACGGCGGGCCAGGTAGCCTTTTCGGTGGCTTGGTCTTTGCCGGCTGTCTTGCCGAGATGCGCCGAGTCGACGGTCATGTCGAGAACATCGTCGACGATCTGAAAAGCCAGACCAGCTTTGCGGCCGAAGATGTCGAGGCGGGCGACGTCCTCCGCAGTTGCGCCCGCGTAGACGCCGCCCGAGACGACGCTGACCCGGATGAGTGCGCCGGTCTTGGCGCGGTGAATGGCTTCGACGAGTTCGGGGGTGGGTTTCTGATGTTCGCTTTCAATGTCGAGCACCTGGCCGCCGATCATGCCGTCGACGGTGCCCACTGCGTTAGCGATGAGGCTGATGATGTGCACGGTTGCGGCGGGTGGCACATCGAGGCCGGCGAGAATTTCAAAGGCGCGGGTTTGCAGCGCGTCTCCGGCGAGGATGGCGATGGCCTCGCCGAATGCCACGTGGCAGGTTGGCTTGCCGCGGCGGAGGTCGTCGTTGTCGAGCGCGGGCAGATCGTCGTGAATGAGCGAGTAGGTATGCAGCATCTCGATGGCTGCACCGAGGCGTTCGATGCCCGGAGGAACGGAGCCGGCGATGGTGGCGGCTGCCTGCATGGCGAGCACGGGGCGCAGGCGCTTGCCCCCGGCGAAGACGGAGTGGCGCATGGCGCCGTGGATCGACGAAGGTACGGTGTCGACCGTGGGGATGAGCGCTTCAAGCGCACGGTCGGTCAGCTCCGCGCCTTCCTGGATAAGTGACTTCACGTCAACGGACATTCTTACTTATGATAACCGAGGTTCATATCCGAGGTTCGGCATGGCTCCGGCGATCGCCTTTCAGCTTTCGCTCGATTAACCATAGGACCGTGATGTAGCCCAAGGACATGATGCTTAGCAGGCGCCCCATCACCACGTCGCCGGTTGTAATCCAATCCACATCCAGTTGCACCGCACCCTGCGGAACCGGGACAGCCATCAAGCCGTCGTCGCGGCGGGGAAGTTTTGGATAGGCTTCTTTCGCTCCGAAGGCTATGTCGCGGCCATTCACGTTCACCTTCCATGCGGCGTAGTCGCGCAGGTGCAGGATGAGGTAGCCGGCGTGCGGAGTTTCGGCGTCGAGGCGGAGGTGCTCCGGCGAAATTTGTCCAAAGTGCCGCAGCCAACTGTAGGTTGCATCGCAATGGCCGTTAGCCGGATCCCACTCCGGAATATTGCCGTCGTCAGATTTCGCGAGCACGACGTTCGCGTTGTTGCTGAGGCATGCATCGGGCAGTCCGACGGCCATCAGGCTGTTGTCCGCGCCCGGCGGTGCGTACTCATCGGTGCCCAGAAATCCCTGACCGCTGCGATAGGCGGTGAGCATTCCCTTGACGGAATCTTCGCTGTCGCAATCCTGATGGAAGATGAACAACGTGACAACCATGATGGAAAAGAAGATCGCGGAGGATACGCCGATAGCAATGATGCGAGGCCATCGCCGTGCGTGCCAGATGGCCGCGGCAAAGAAGATACCGAGCGGCGCTTCGACCACGACGAGCCAGCGCCATGGGAATTGGAGAAAGCGCAGCTTGGGAAGGACATTCCAAAGCGGAAGCGAGATGGGAAATTGCAGCAGCAACACAGCGGGGGGGATGAGAGCGAGCGGAATCCACCAGGAGCGTTTACGGAGCAGTCCGCGGCGCCACGCGATGAAGATACACAGGAGCGTGAAGGCGATCATGGTGACGGCAATCGCGGAGACGCGCCAAAGTTCGACGTCGTGCAGTTCGAGATTGGGGTCGGCGTGGCGGCCGAAGAGAAAACTGTTTTCAATGGCAAGCCCGGGGTCGTCTGTGGCCTGGCGGATCTGCACCCAGCGCTGTTCGACAGCGGCGGGAACGAGGTAGATGGCGCAGAGTCCAAGGCCGACAGCGACAGCGGTTGCGGAGCGAATGACAGGCGCCCACGAACGCTGAAGCAATGCGACGGTGAGGGCGACGGCGGCGAGCAGGTAGCAGGCCATCACGCCGAGCGGGGCATTCGAGAGCCATGCACCGGCGATGACCAGAGCGAGCAATGTGGCTGAGCCGTCGAAAGCGCGACGCCAGACGGAGCCCTGCGGATTGCGATCGCGGAAGACGAGCAGCAGAAGCAACGGGATCCAGAAGCCGCCGGCAAGTTCTCCAAATGCCGAGCGCTCGTAGGCGGTGAACATCGAGTAGCCGGAGAACAGCGCGCCGCATCCGGCGAGGGTTGCGGGTCCGTCATCAAGAGCCTGCCGCGCCAGCATGCGCGTGGCAAGTCCCGTGGCGACGAGGAACAAGAACGTGATCGCCAGTTCAACGCCGGTCCAGGGAAGGATGAGCCCGAAGGCGGCGCCGAGCATCCAGGTGAGCGGCGGGTAGAAGACGAAGCGTGGTTCGCCGGCTCCATAGTTTGGGCTCGGCGCCCAATGCGGATAGAACAGGCCGTGGCGCCAACTCGCCGCCGCATCGAGCCACGAGGCTAGATGGAAATCGTAGTCGTGGCCGCAGGAGGTGTCGCGGATGAGGTCGGGGGATATGGCGATGAAGGCGGCGAGGCAGATTATCGCGGGACCGCGTATCTTGCTTTCCCACCCTCGCGCGAAAAAGCCCACGCGAGGATGGGGCACCCCGGTTTCTGCGGCTGACCCTGTTCTCTGTTCACTCGATTCGTCGTCGTTCATGGCAGGAGGCGCAGGGTGTGCTGCGTGTTGGCAGAGACGGCGGCGGGAGTGAAGGGCAGCGCGATGGTGCGGCCGTTGTAGTAGTCATTCCACTGGTCGCGGAAGTAGGGGCTGTAGGGGTTGCCGCTTTCGCCGAGAACGATGTCTTCGGTTGAGCCGTCGATGTTGCTCCAGTCCATCGTGAAGCGCTGCGACGGGCCGAAGGAGCGGCCCACCTGCTTTACGGTCGTTGTGTCTCCGCTGAGCGGCAACAGGCCGGTGCCGGCCATGCGGCTGACGTAGGGCAGAAAGCTGGACAAGGGATGTTCGATGTCCACAACGTGCCATGAGCCGTAGTTCCACTTGCTGACGTTTGCCGGGGCTTTGGCCTCGATCATGGCGCGACGAACGGCGTCGGCGAGGAAGGCGTCCCAGTCTTTGTAACGCGGAGGAAGCCAGTCCGGGATCGCATTCATCACGATTTCTTCCACGGCGAAGTTGGACTCGGACCACTCGTAATTCTCGGCGTCGGCTTGGCCGAGTTTGGGTTCGAGCAACATAGGTGCGCAACATGTAGCGGGTCTGGGTCACAAGCGAGGCTGCGGCGGAGTCCACGGTGAGCCGGCCATCCCAACTGCGCATCAGGTCGGCGGCTTTACGAAGCTGGTCGTCTGCATCGGGGGTGTGATCGATGGCGTAGGCGAGACGATGGCCCATCTCCTGGTCCATCTCGCTATAGATGTCGGTCTGAACGGCGAGCAAGTCTGCGGGCTTGAGTCCATCGCGGCCTTGCAGGAGTTTGTAGATCCGCTCGGCACGATAAGGGTCGGCCCATTCGTTGGTCAGCGGGTACTTCGATTTGTCGCTGGTGACGCGGGCGTTGGCAGTGGCGAGAAATCCTGACGGCGGATCGAAGGCGTTGGGCATGTCGGCGAAGGGGATGTATCCCTGCCAATCATGCACAGTGTCCGCGATGGGAACGCTGGCAATTCCTGCCGGCCTGAGCGGAATAAGACCCACGGCGTGATAGCCGATGTGTCCCTGGTCGTCAGAGTAGACAACGTTTTGCGTGGGCCAGCACCACTGCGAAAGCGCAGTCAGGAAGTCGGTCCAGTTTGAGGCGGTGTTGATGGCGAAAAGCGGAATGGAGTTCCTGGTCGTGTCGTAGAGTGTCCACCTGAGCGCAATGGCGCGGTCGTCCTTGGTAAAGAGGGGATCGAGGAGTGGGCCGTGGTCGCTCAGGCGCACATCGTATGTGACGTCTCTGCGGCCGCGCACATGGATTATCTCGCGATCGACGGCGAGCGGTTTCCAGCTTCCATCTGCAACCTTGTAGTTGCCTTTTCCATCGAGTGTTTCGACGTAGAGGTCTTGCACATCGCCATAGAGGGCGGTAAATCCCCAGGCAACATGCTCGTTGTGTCCCGCGATCACGAAGGGCATTCCGGGCAGCGTGACGCCGGCGGCGTGAAAGCCGGGTGCGCGCAGGTCGGCCATGTACCAGATGTTCGGCTCGGTGAGGCTGAGGTGCATGTCGTTTGAGAGCAGAGGCTTTCCGCTTGCGGTGTGCGTTCCGGCAACGACCCAGTTGTTGGAGCCTGGTGTGCAGTCGCGGCAGGCACCTGCGCCGAAGTTGCTGGTCAGCTTGGAAAAGGTGAAGTCCCTGCTTTCCCACCCAAGCCGCAAGATCCGCGCCCTGGACGGGGCACCCAGGCGTGTCATAACGCCGGCGGGAGGCAGCGCGCGGGATTCGCTGCGTTCATTGTCCTCGTCGTCGGGGGTGGCGGGCGGCTGGGGATGCGGCTTGCTCAGGTCTAGTAGCTCGCCGGTAGGGGGATGGTCGCGCCATGAACCAACGGGGTAGAGGTCAGACTCGAGCTTCGGGTTGTGGAGCTTTGCCGCAATGCGCTCGCGGGAGAGCTTTGTGTACCAATGCGTGTCGAGCATGTCGACCATCATCATGCCGATGCTGATGGAGTCGGCGCCCGTCCAGGGCTGCGGCTTGTAGTGCAGAAAGCGGAACTCGGGTGGGAGCGAATCCTGGTGTTGAGTGATGAAGAGGTTCACGCCGCGCGCATAGGCTTCATAGCGGGCGCGCTCTTCGGCGGGCAGGTTGGCGTAGACGCGATGCGCAGTGTTGCGAAACTCGTACATGCGCTGCGCCTTGTCGTGACGGAGCAGAGACGGCCCCATGACTTCGGCAAGCTCGCCGTTGGCGTTGCGGCGATAGACGTCCATCTGCCAGAGTCGGTCCTGCGCGGTGACGTAGCCTTGCGCGACGAACATGTCCTGCTTCGTGGCGGCGTCGATGTGGGGGACGCCGTGTTCATCGCGGCGGACGGTGGCGGGTGCGGAGAGAGCGGGCGGTGGCCTGCGAGGCAAGATGAATGTCGCCGTCGAGGACGGGGAGGGCGGCCTTTGCCGCGGACCGAAGCCAGAGGATGCCGATGACGCTGAGCACTGCGAGAATCGCCACGATCCACGCAGCTGTAAACAGAAGAATCCGCGGCCAGCGGCGTTTGCGTGAGCGTGGGGCGTAGACTGCGGTCGTTGGATTGGCTGCGTGGGATTCCGACATGCGTCACCAACAGGATAACGCGAGGCAGTTCGGTTCGCGGGATGACCCGATCCCTAGATATGTGTCACGAGAATCAGTGCGAGATCGCTGGGAAAGGCAGCAGATGAGGGCGCGAACGGATCGGGCTCTTAAATCGGAGACCGATGCCGTACTGTGGATAGGCTGGCCCGGTCGGCACAAATTGCGGATGCGGCAGGAATGCGAGCGGAGCCCCAATTAATCCGACGACGCCTGCGCCGATGATTCCGTCTTCAGCCGCTGTGCCTGCGTCGGTATTTTTCGAGGCGATGAGGCCGACGATGATGCCGCCGGCAATCATGCTGGAGATCCATGCGGGGTGGTAATTGCGCTCGGGGCGGCTGGCCTGGGTCGGCGCAGGACGCGGCATGTCGAGATCAACACCAAGCACGTCGGCGTGATCGAATCGGAAGCCGACCCCTGCAGGATTACCGGGCGGGTTGCAGAAGAAGTAAGCCTCTGTCACCCCGGCGAAGAGGCAGTGGACCGGAGGTCCGTTCGTGTTGTCGACGACGATTGGTTGGCCGTTGAGCAGGCCCTGCAAACGGCCCCATGCGGGGTCAGGCAGAGGCGCGGATGCGGGATTGTCGGGCAATGCCTGCCCCGCAGCGCAGGAGACGAGGCCGAAGGCGAGCAGGAGAATCGCAAGGTCTTTCATGAGTTGCGATGTTAGGGAAAGGCGGGAGTGGGCGGAGGGCGAAGAGGACAGAATCGAAAGTGTGCTAGTGGCCGGCGGAGATCCTTGGCAGAGGTGCGGAAAGGCGAAAAGCAGATTCTTCGTTCACCACCCCCAAACTGAACTGCGTTTGGGGCCCCGTTCTCTCAGAATGACACCGCTCACGGGGGGAGAGTGGGGGCATTCGCTCAGATGACAGGGTTCGTGGGGGATTAGTGGCTGGCGGAGAGGACAGCTTCTTCTCGGGCGCGGAGGTCGGCAATCGAAGGCTCGCCGAGGAGGCGGAAGACGATCGGGAAGCAGCCTGGGGGCAGATCGTGTTCGAGGACGGCGTCGCAGACGACAGCGGTGGCGGCTTCGAGACCGCGTTTCCATCCCGGCTTGGCGGCGTCGCGGACGAGCAGGCACTCGGGGGCCAGTCCTGCCGCAACAAGCATGGTTTGCGCGATGCGCTGGAAGTCGGCCCAGCGGGAGGCGATGCCGACCAGATCGGTGGAGTGGGCAGGCATGTAGCGCTGAAGGTAAGACTGTAATTCCGTCGTTACGGGGTGAACCTGGAGGGTGGTGAGCTCATTGCCAGCCGGCAGCAGCTTGCGAATCGCCGCTGCTTTGCTGGGCAGCACGGCGGCGATGGAGCCCTCAAGCAGTCCGGGCTTGTTGCAATCTTCGGGGCCGCAGCCGATGACGGGCAGAGACAAGGCCTGTTCCATTTCGGTGATGACAATGCGGCGGAGCTCAGGATCGGGTTCGATGACGAGCCAGCGCGCGGGTGGCTCGAGCGCAAGCCAGCGGCGGAGACGTGCTTTGAGCAGGGCGTCTGAGGCGCCGAGCTTGCGGGCTTTGGCTGCCAGGTCACCAATCATCTGGTCGATGGCCATTTCAGGGGTGAGAGACGCCTCGGGGCGCGTGGTACGTACGAAGACGCCGCTGCCGTGGCGCGTTTCCACCCAGCCTTCGCTTTCGAGCTGGCGGTAAGCGGCGCTGGCCGTGTTGGCGTGGATGCCGAATCGGCGCGAGAGATCGCGCGTGCTGGGCAGGCGCTGACCCGGCGGAAGCTCGCGGCTAAGGATGCCGAGCACCACCTGGGTGATCAACTGCTCGCGCAGGGAAACCTCGCCGGTGCGATTGAGCCAGAGCCGCATGCGTCCTCGTTCAGCTTGCCAGCTGCTCGGTCGCCGCGGGCGAGCGGAACTCCGCGGGCTTCGGGCGGCGGTACACAACCAGCAGCCATGCCAGCAGGAGCAGCACGATGGGGATGATGAGCAGGCTGCCCTCAGGCCCGTCGGTGCCTCCGCTCCACAGTGGGTTGCCGGCAGGCGAAGTGCTCAGCAGGTGTCCGGGCGCGACAAAACCGCTGTCGGCCGTGCCGTAGAAGTAGGTCTCCGCCCAGTCCCACGCGGCATGGCACCCGATGGCCCACCACGCCGATCCGGTCACCCAGATGCTTACGCAGAAGACGAAACCGATAAAGGCCGCGGCGAAGATGCCGATCCAGTTTTCACCGTTGTTGCCGGTGTGCATCGCACCAAAGAGCGTAGACGTGAGCCATGCGGCATTCCAGAATCCTGCGCTGGGTGCGGATTTCAGATGCAGCAGAAGGCAGGGGACTACGCCGAGAAGCGCGATGGCATAGACGCCCCACGCCCCGTTTCCTTTCTGGCCGACGATCAACAGGGCGCAGAGGCAGGCAATAGTTCCGGAAGCCCACCAGAAGTTGACTCCGCGCGTGAACGTGTACTGGAGGTAGCAGCGCATCGTGCCTTCTTCAAAACAGCCAACCAGGACAAACACCGCGCCCCAGATTCCGCCGTATTTCAGGATTTCCGATCCGCTGAGCGCCACCGGGCCAAAGTGCAGCCAGTGCCCCCAGGCAAGAGAGCCCACAAGGGCGGAGAGGGCCGCAAATCCAACGATAAGTCCGCCGAGGAAGTGCGTAACACGCCTGGCACCTCGCAGGTTGTAGTCGAGAATGCTGCGCCGCTCGATGACCGCCATAATGGCTGCCGCTGCGACGAGCGCGAGCACTTGAAATAACTCCGAGAAGAGTTGCTGGCGTGGATTGAAGCCGTTGCCCCTGGCGGTCAGGTGAAGTTTAAGAAAGAGAAACCCGAGCCCATTCGCCAGAAGGAAAAATAGCGCAAAGAAGATGAGGACGGACCAGCCCGCGCGCAGGCCGTCGAGGCCGATGAAGATCCATTTCAGGCCGCGATAAGGCTTTTGGGGGCCTTCCCCGGGGAAACCAAAGCGTATCGTGTCCGATGTGTCGGCTGGCGAAGGCTCGGGCGCCGGTAGAGTTGACTCAGTTTCAGGATCCATGGATGCTCCTAGGGGTTGTGACGGCCGATGCAGCAGCGAGTGTGCGAAAGAATTCTACTGGAGTTCGCGTACGCGTGGGCAGCCGAAGGGGTTCAGGCCAATTCATTGTCTTGCGTCTTTGCATACCCCGCCTTGACACAATCGGCCTCTCGCATGATGCTTAATCTTCCGGCTTTACCAGATTCTGGCTCAAGGAGTTGTGGCGGTTGCGGGTTAAAGTCTTCTATCACGATAAATGCTTCGACGGAGCCTGCTCCGCATCGCTGTTCACGCGGTTTCATCGCGAATGCATCGCTAAAGACGCCACGTATGAGTACCACGGGCTGGTGCACCGGGCGGGGGCTCTGTTCGACGAGAACGAGTTTACGGGCGACGAGAATGCGATTGTCGACTTCAAGTATTCGGCGTCGCCGCGGATCACATGGTGGTTCGATCATCATCTTTCGGCGTTTTTGACGCCGGCGGATCACGACAATTTCCTCGCTTGCCAGAAGGATCCGGTTTGCGGTTCACGAAAGTTCTTCGATCCCACCTACACGTCGTGCACAAGTTTTCTGGCGTATATCGGATCAACGAAATTTGGATTCAACACGGAGCCGGTCGCGGAGTTGATCCACTGGGCCAACATCGTGGATGGCGCCTTGTACGAGAGTCCGGAAGCCGCAGTGGAGATGGCTGCGCCGGCAATGAAGCTGACGCTGATTATTGAATCCACGCAGGACCCCGATTTCATTCCCAAGCTGATTCCGCTGCTGACCGAGATGCCGCTCGCCGAAGTGCTGGCGCAGCCGTTTGTGGCTTCGCTGCTGCCGCCGCTGCTGGAGCGGCACCGGGAGGGAATCGAGCTGATCCGCAACCGCAGCGAAGAGGTGGATGGAACGATCTTCTTCGACATTACGGATCGGCCGGTGGAGGGGTACAACAAGTTCATCCCCTACTATCTGCACCCGAAGGCAACGTACTCGATCGGGCTTTCGAAATCGAGTTTCAGGACGAAGGTGTCTGTGGGGTCGAATCCGTGGACCAAGGCGGACCCGGCGAAGATGGTGAACCTTGCCCAGGTGTGCGAGCGCTATGGCGGCGGTGGTCATGCGCGCGTGGGAGCCATCAGCTTTCCGCCGGACCAGGCGGATAAGGCGCGGCAGGCTGCAGCGGAGATTGTGGCGGAGCTTCGTGCGAAGAACCCGATGAAGTAGAGCCTTCGTTCAATTCAGGCGGAGATTCTGTCAGGCAATTTTCGAGGGGCTTGGCTTCTTGTGCTCGCTGGCTTCATGTTGTTCTTGCTTATCATCTTTTTGAGAGCCGGCTTGCTTTGCGGATCCATCGCCCGTTCCATTGATCTTTGCACCAGCGGTCCACGGCGCGGGGGTGGTGCTGTCTGCGCCGTCCTTCGTCTTCGGTTCCGGCTCCTGATCCTGATTTTGAATGGGGGCTTGTCCTGCGCCCGTCTGACGCTTCTCGGTTTCCCGGAGCTTCTCCTCTTTTTGCCTTTCAGAGGAGAAGAGGTGCTCCAGCCTGACATGGGCGGCACGCCACCTGACGCTGCTGGCTTTCCCCGCCTGCGCCAAATAAGGCGCAAATTGGTCATCTGTAAGGACCCCATTGTCTTTCAGGAATTGCAGAAGAGCGGCCTGTTCCGTCTCGAGGCTTTGGAGAGATGAGCCCAACTCGTTGAGCAGTTCCTGAGCCAGATCAACGTTCATACGCAAGCCTCTTTGGACTTGGATGCCGAATGACGACCATCTGCCACATTTCTCATGGTTTTCGTCCTCGTTTCGGAGTTTTCTGCGTTTCCCTGTAGGTTCCTGGCGACTCTCTCGATCGGGCTTTCGACGTCGAGCTTCAGGACGAAGGTGTCGGGTGGGTTCAACCTCCGAAAACATACGCGGCCGAACGGATCATCGCTTTCAGCGTAGTTGGCCGGCGGTCTCGAAAAACCCGGATCACGTTTTGCCCATCCAATACGTCTCTGAAGCAGTTTTCGGACGGCTGAAGAACGGGCCTCGAGCATGAAGCAATAACGTTGTCGCGTGAGACCGGGGGATTTGCTAGAAAGGATTCCTTGCCATGGAGCAAGAGGCCCCGCAACCGAAATACCAAGAGGCATTCGTCGACGTGGCCGGCACGCGCGTGCACTATCTCCACGCGGGAACCGGCAAGCCAGTGGTGCTCATCCATGGACTAGTTGGTTCCAGTGAGAATTGGCGGGATAGCATCGATGCACTCGCCGGCAACGCCAGTGTTTACGCCATCGACCTGGTGAACATGGGTAAATCAGAACGGGTGTGCGGCCTGGATGCGGGGCTTTCGGCCACTGCCAATCGCGTCGTCGCCATCATGGACGCGCTCAATATTGCCGAGGCGGACGTTGTCGCCCATTCGCATGGCGGAGCGGTCGCGCTGATGCTTGCGGCGCTGCATCCAAGGCGTGTACAAAAACTCATTCTGTTCGCACCTGCCAATCCCTACAGTCGTTCAAGCGACGTGATGGTGCGCATCTACAGCACGCGCTGGGGCGGACTGCTCGCGTGGACTCTGCCCTATCTTCCGGCACGCATCCAGCGCATCGCTTTGGGATCGATGTATGGAGGGCCCGACCACGTGCTCGATCGATGTTTGCGGGAAATTGTCGCCAGCCTGCGGAACCCCGCAACCTTGCGCCACGTCCTGTGCATTATTCGCTGCTGGTGTGCCGAGATGGTCAAGCTCCAGGCTGCAATTCGGCGACTGAAGCGGTTCCCGATACTTCTGGTATGGGGCGATCGCGATTGTACTGTCAGCCTCAGCTCGGCTATCCAGTTGAGACGCAAACTGCGCGCTTCGAAACTTATCGTGCTGCCCGGTTGCGGCCACGCTGTTTTCGAAGAGAACCCTGAGGAGTCGAATCGCATTATGCTGGAATGGCTCGGCAGCGATTCGCTGTCTGCAACGCGTCGAAGCAAAGCACAACGAGCTACGTCTGTCGCTTTAAGGATCAGTCGTACCGCTGCCATACGGCGTTTATCGCCAGGAACGTGAACGGCGATGGACGGGTAGAACAGGTCCTCACATAGGCGCTTTTGCGCCAGTCGCTTCGTCGTCCATGCTGAGCTGGAAGTTAATTGCCAACCTTCCGATATCGCACAATCAGCAGCGTGAGATCGTCCGCTTGACCTGCGCCTCGAGAGAACTCTTCTACGGCATCCAGAATTGTCTTCATCACCGTCTCGATCGAGGCGTGCGCACATTGAGCTGTCAATTCGTTGAGTCGCTCGAAGCCGAACAATTCGTTCTGGGTGTTTGTGGCTTCCACGATACCGTCAGAGAACAACACCAGCACGTCGTTGGGTTCCAACCTGACCCGCGCCGCCTCGTATATCGCCTCGTCTGCCAACCCTACGGGAAGTGTTCCTTCTGTATAGAGTTCGCTCACGTTGCCGCCGCGAATCAATAGCGGCGACGGATGCCCCCCGTAAAGGTACTCGAGCATTCCCTCAGCATCAATCCTGCCGAAAAACATGGTGGCACAACGTCCCACTGACGCGTGCTCACACAGGAAGAGGTTTACGTGGTTGAAGACTTTCTCTGGAGCCACGCCGAGTCTCATGCCGCTCAACGCGCCTTGCAGCATGGTCGTAAGCAGAGCCGCTCCAAGCCCCTTGCCTGTCACGTCGGCAACGAGGAAGGCCGTCGATCCATCGCTGAGGGGGAACACATCGTAGTAGTCGCCGCCAACTCCGTGGCACGGCAGGTGTACGCCTTTGATTTCCAGATAAGGGAATTCGCGAAGTCCCTGCGGCACCAGCCCTTGCTGGATTTCGCGGGCGATCTCCAGTTCCTGCTCCAGCCTTCGTTGCTCGCGTTCCTTTTCCACCAGCCGCGCGTTGTCCAGAATGCTGGCCGCCTGGGCGCTCAGAGCGTCGAGAATCTGCCGGTCGACGTTGGAGAACGCGGTGGTGCGCCGCGAGTCGAGATACAGTGCCCCCAGCAGCCGCCCTGCCATCGTCTCACTGCCATCGGCATTGGCGTGAGCCACGGCATACAGCGGAATGGCCACTACGGCGCGCAGCCCCTGGATCACCACGCTTTGCGCGCTCTTCAGGTTGAGATCGTCCAGGTTCAAGTCGTCGGTGATTGCCGCTGCGCGCTTGCTAACCGCCTGCCGCAGCGCGGTCTGGCTCGGCGCAATACTCTCAGCAGGGAGTACCGTGCCGCCGCTGCCGCGCGCAAGGCGCACTGTGAGCACGCCATCGTCGTCAGCCTCAAGCAGAAGCCCCCGTTCCGCGCTGGTGAC
Organism: uncultured Acidobacteriaceae bacterium; assembly: GCA_963770365.1. Lineage (GTDB taxonomy): Bacteria > Acidobacteriota > Terriglobia > Terriglobales > Acidobacteriaceae > Telmatobacter. The sequence goes on from CAVYPN010000009.1 coordinate 310,925, forward strand.
CGACATTGCGTGATCCAGCATGGTACCCAGAACGGACTCCAGCGGCAATGCCGAGTGCAGAAGCGACGTGGCTTCGAGCAGCAGATTGAGCTTGCTCAGGCCGCCTGTTCCGGCAGCCGTTTCGATGGCAGGCAGCGATCCAAGTCGCATCAACATGTTTTCTACATAGTGCTCCGCTGGTCGCCGCCGGAAAACGATCTTCGGACCGTTCTCCAACCCTAACTCGATCGTGTCGCCGTCAGTGAGCATGATCTGCACGATCCGGCGCTTGTTCACCCAGATGCCAGGCCGATGTCCGCGATCCTTGAGAAGGTAGCCGCCGTCGACCTCTTCAAGGACGGCGCAGCGTCGCGAGATGCGGGGATCTTCGAGCACCAGGTGATTCCCGACGTCGCTCCCGCGCCCGATGAGAAACGGCGTTCGCGCAACAACAACCGATTCCGGCGCGCGATTGGGTTGCGCCACTTCCAGAATCGTTTCGAATTCCTGATTCTCAAGCATAAACTTGCCCAGCATTTGATCTTAACCCTGCGGCGGATGCGTTGTTTTCGAGAATCGCCATCGGGGCATGTGCATAGCTCAGGCTCAGGCAGGGCTTCAGCCGAGGATGCGCGGACCGCATAGAACGCCTATGCGCCGCCGGGAGTCCCAGTCGGTAACGGGGAGCGGTTACCAAAAATACAACTTGCTTTCCTAAACTTTACTTTTCAATAGATATCTCACACGTTACACTTACGGCGCATCCCCCACTAGGCTCGACCTCGTCCCCAGGAGATCTCACGCATGACGAACCAGTCCACTGGCTCGGCCTCTCGCAGGCCTTTTGCACGTATTTCGAGAATCACTATCTGATTCGTGGCTCTGTGTGGGGTGGCGGCGCTGCTGCTCTTTCACCGACAGGTGCAGTTCGGCTCAGGCAGACACCAACTACACCGACTGTCAGTTATTCCCGCGGCAAATCCCGGCCAGACATCGACCAGTTGCACCGCCAACTCCGCCGCATCGGGTGTTCTTCTCTGCCTTAATAACGCTGGTGGTGGTCTCCAATTCTCCAGGACAACTCCGCCTACGGCGCTGGCAACTTACCCAACCTGCGCCGACCCAATCGTCAAGCGTGTGGTACTCGATTCCGCAGAACGTTTCGGGCGGATTTACCGCCTGGTATGCCTTCAAAATCACGGCCGGATCTTCGCCGAGCTGGCGATGGTCTTGCCTTTGTCATTCAAAACGCCCTAGGTGGCGGCGTAGACCAACCCTCCAATTGCGCCGAAACCGGTTCGGGCCTGACAGCGCTAGGCGCGGGCGGCGGTTGCCTGGGCTACGGCGGCATGGACAACAGCCTGGCGATTGAAGCGGACACGTTCGTAGACAGCTATGACCCCTATGATCTCGGATTTGGCGCCTACGACGCTAGCCACATCGCTCTCCAGAGTTGCGGGCTCGGGACCGCGAACTCGCCTGCCCATTATGTTTCCAATGCCGACAGTCCACTGGTACCGACGAGCTGCCTTGTTTCCCTCGGCGGCACATATGGGATCGCTTCGTATCCGAACCAAGTCAGACTCTCTGATGGCAATGTCCACCAGGTTGTCGTCGTCTATAACGGCCCCAATGATTCGCCGGCAAATACTATTTACGTTTACCTCGATCCGACGTTTGACACAGGTACGCATACACCCGTCGCAGGATCGACGCCGATATTATCGGGACCTTTCAATATCGCGCAGTACGTCAATCTGAACAATGGGACTGCCAATATCGGCTTTACGGCCGCCACGGGCGGGAGCACTGAGCAGAATGAGCTGATGGGATTTACGTTCACTCCTGCACGCACTCCGGCAGCGTCAACGTCTGCCCGGCGGGACAACCACTCCGGCACCGTGCAGCACCACGATCCCGGTGACCTTCAAGTTACGCAAGATACGCCTATCGGCTCGATCCAGGTCGTCACGCAGGGCGCTACCCAATCTCGATTTCACGCAGGCCAATGGCGGCAACTGCTCCGGCTACTATCCTCGCAGGCAATTCCTGCACGATGGACGTGACCTTCACCCCGCTCGCCCCCGGATTGCGCCTGGGGGCGGTGAATCTCCTCAACGGGCAACCTAGATTCTGTTGGCAACCCAACTGATCTACGGCATCGGCCAGGGACCGGCGGCTGCCTTCGGTCCGGGCACTCAGTCCGCATTGAACTTCGGTGGTTATGTGCTGAACGAGCCCAAAGGCGTGGCGGTGGACGCAGCAGGCGATATTTTCATCGAGGATACCGGCAGCCATACACTCAACCATAATGTGGTGAAGATTGACCGCGAATGGAACTCAGTACCGATAGTCGGCTACTGGATTGAGTTACCCGCAGGGTATTGCGGTGGACGGAGCCGGCAATCTCTTCATCGCGGATAACGACCAGAATGAGGTGTTGGAGTTTCCGGTTGGCTGTACGAACAGCACCTGTCAAAAAATCGTGGATAACTCTTTCAGAAGCCAGCTGGGCGTGGCGGTGGACGGAACCGGCGACGTGTACTTCAGTGATTACCAAGACGGTGAGGTCGTTGAGGTTCCAGCCAATGGAGGCGCCAAGACCGTGGTATATACCGCGGGGTCTGGTTTTCATCCGGTCGGCGTCGCAGTGGATGGGGCGGGTGACCTGTTCATCGCTGTTTTCTCTGATTCCCCTACAATCACGCCCGGAAAAGTAGTGGAGATACCGGCAGGCTGCACAAACAGCGGCTGCCAGACGACTGTGGGCACCGGATGGTTTGAACCGGAATCCGTGGCAGTGGATGCAGCGGGCGATGTCTTCGTCGCTGATGAAGCGCCCAAAGTGGTCGAGGTTCCCGTCGGTTGCATCAACAACAGCGCCTGCCAGATAACGGTGAGCGGAATCCTTGCGTACGGCGTGGCAGTGGATGGCAAGGGCAATGTCTTTCTGCCCGATCTTGACAACACACTCGCAGATCCAAGCAATACCGCCGACCCCTACAGCAATCAAGTCCTGGTGATCAACCGGGCACAACCGCCATCGTTGAACTTTTTTCCCACCGATGTGGGCAACGTGAGCGGCGATAGTCCCCAGTCCGTCATCATTCAAAACATTGGCAACCAACCTCTGGATGCAGTTAACTCCGGGCTGGTCGTCAAGGGGCCGAACTTTCTCGAAGCTAGCGGCCTCGGCAATCCTGCCGATTGCACCACAACCTTCGCATTGACGCCAGGCCAGGACTGCAATCTGAGTGTCAGCTTTGCGCCGCAACTCAGCGGTCCGCTCGTCAGCACAGCAATCATTACCGACAACGCGCTGAACGTCTCTCCCTCGACGCAAACCATTTTCCTCGGCGGCGCCGGCATCCAGGTCATCCCGACCACCGTGGCCGTCCCCGACGTCACGGTGAAGACGCAAGACGTGGCGACGACGTTGATCACCGCGGCAAGTCTGGTGCTGGGAACGGTGAGCACTGCGTCCAGCAGCACCGTGCCTCTGGGCAGTGTGATCAGTCAAACCCCGACAGCCCCGACGGTCGTCAATCTAGGAACCGCGGTGAACCTGGTCGTTTCCAGTGGCGCCCAAGTAACTACGGGTTCGCCCAATCCACTCACGTTGCAAAATAACTACTTTGTTACCGGGGACTACGTCGCTGCGGGCGTTACTCTGCGGGGAATCGGCGTTGGCGGCATAGCTACGGGCAGCATCAACATCCCGAGTAGCTCAGCAGGCGGCAACCAAGGGGTTCCCGACGGCGCCGACGTCATTGAAGCTTTCCTGTACTGGGAGACGGTGGAGAGTACGCCGACAGCTTCCGGCGGCAGCGGCACCTTCGATAAGTTTCCCATCACCGGACAGCAGATTGGAACCGATCAACCGAATCCGGACGGTTCGGGGAACGGCACGCTGCGTGTGTATCGCGCCGAAGTGAATGCCTATTTTGCGTCACAGTCGAACGGAATTCGCCTCGTCTCGGGCGCTCATTCGGTTTCTCTGCCAGACGGCGGAGCAAGTGGATTCCCCCTTACCCAAGGCGCAAGCCTGGTGGTCATCTATCGCGTCCTGTCTCCGAGCTTCCCCCTCAAAGCCGTCGTGATTTACGACGGTTCGGCGGTACCCACCGGCTCTTCAACCCAATTGGTGCAGGGATTCTATGACGCGGTTGGCTCAACAACTGGAGAGAATACAAACCTCTTCGCTGCCGGCGGAAGTTGGAATACCAGTTCCAGTTCTGTTCAACTCCCCACGCATGGGAGCCAGTACTCGGCGACGCTGAACGCCAACAGCGCCTATGCTGCGGTCATTCTCAGCACGCCTGTATCGAACAGCGATAATGACGGAATTCTTGATACCTGGAAGACCGGGCCAACGGGACCGAACGAGTTCCATACCGGGCAGCCGGGCTATTACGACGTGAAGACCGGATCATGGGTACCATTGCCGGGCGCGCAACACGGCCAGAAGGACCTGTTCGTTCAGCTCGATTACATGTGCACCCTCGTGAATCCAGACGGCTCGTGCGCGTTGGGCCAGAACCAGGAAAATCTGTTCCCCTCGCCAGACGCCACCACCGGCAAGGATCCGCTGGCGATGGTTCAGCAGGCCTTCGCGGCGAACGGGGTGCACCTGCATCTTGAGATTGGCAACGCCGTGCAGGAAGACATTTGCGCGGACAACGGATCGCAGCTTTGCCAGTTCCCAGGCCAGCCGGGCGTGATCAGCTGGAAGAACAGCCTGGAATTTTCGAAGCTGTGGCCGCGCAATCTTGCGGCGTGCGCGTCGGGTGGCGATTGCACAGCACGATTCCCTTACGGACAGAAGGACAGCTATCACTACGTTTTGTTTGGGCACTCCCTGGCGATCCCGGCCTGGAATACGCGTTACGGAACCTTAAAGACGATCAACGTGGCAAGCGATGTAACGACGATTGTCACCGCCGACCGCGGCACCGGAATTAACACCTGTCCAAGCCGCGTCACGATTTCGGGCGTACTTGGAAATCCGAGCCTCAACGGGGTGTACAACACGGCAGGCTGTCCCGATTCGACAACAATTACCGTGAACACTCCTGGCGTTCCCAATTGGAGTTACCCGAACGGCACATTGCCTGAACCGGTCATCGGACTCACTTCCGGCACCGTTACGAGCATCTCGGGTTACTCCGATCTGGGCGGCGCTGATTCCGCCGTTACCCTCGGCCTTTGGTTGACTGCGCCGAACCAGGACATGAGCAAGCGCGCCAACGTTATCGCCGGCACGCTGTTCCATGAGATCGGCCACACGCTTGGACTTAGCCACGGCGGCCTCTACTATGACGGGGGTGATTACGTGCCCACGTTCGAAGCCAATTGCAAGCCGAACTATCAGAGTTCGATGAACTATCTTTTCCAGCTCGATGGAGTGGGACCGAATCGAGCCGTTGCTTTCTCGAATCAGGAGCTCACCACATTGGACGAGGACACCGCGAACTCGGTGACGCGACTGACGACCCCTTCAATGCTCCTGCGACGTTCTCGACCTCGGCCTGGTACGTTCCTTACGTATCCGGTGTGTCGGCCGGCAGCGCGGCAACCCGGCACTGTGACGGAACGGTTCTCAACGGCACGCAAGCCTCCCGCGTGGATACCTCCATCGCACCGATCACTCCTGCGTGGTCGAATGGGCAAGATATCAACTTCGATGGACAGGACAATGTGAAGATGCGGGGCTACAACGACTGGGCCAACATCGACCTGCGGCAGGTCGGTGCCACTGGTGGTGAGTTTGCATCCCTGGCAAGCGTGCTTTCGTTCGGATCCACAGCACCGCAGAATATCGGCCCGGGCGATCGCGCAAACCTGGGCAGTGGCGGCACGGTGACCCTGGGCAGCGGCGGCACGGTTGCGCTGGGCAGTGGCGGCACGGTGACCCTGGGCAGCGGCGGCACCATCACGCTTGGGAGCGGCGGAACCGTTGCGCTGGGTAGTGGTGGGACAGTCACGCTTGGCAGCGGCGGTACAGTAACTCCGGGGATCGGGGGCACTGTTGCGTTAGGCAGCGGCGGTGCTGTGACGATCAACGGAAGCGGGATCATCACCGACGGCGGAACCACAACGCAGGTTCCTGCGACGGGAGGCGTCTACTCCATTGGCAGTGGTGGCATCATTGCGCTGGGCAGCGGTGGTACGGTCACGCTGGGCAGTGGTGGAACGGTCACACTGGGCAGCGGCGGAATTGTCGCGCTGGGCAGCGGCGGCACTGTCGCGCTGGGTAGCGGTGGAACAGTCACACTGGGCAGCGGCGGAATCGTAGCGCTGGGCAGCGGTGGGACAGTCACGCTGGGTAGCGGTGGAACGGTAACGCTTGGCAGCGGTGGGACAGTAACGCTCGGAAGTGGCGGAGTTGTGTCCGGCAGCGGCGGCACGGTTGCGCTGGGAAGCGGGGGGACTGTCACTCTCGGGAGCGGCGGCACTGTTGCGCTGGGCAGCGGTGGAACGGTAGCGCTCGGGAGCGGCGGCACAGTGACGCTGGGTAGTGGCGGGACGATAGCTCTCGGCAGCGGTGGCACGATCACACTGGGCAGCGGCGGGACGGTGACACTGGGCAGCGGTGGCACGATCACTCTGGGTAGCGGGGGGACACCCACTGTCGTTGGCCCGGGTACGTATGACTTCAGCGCTGGTGGCACAGTCACACTCGGCAGCGGCGGAACTGTCGCCCTAGGCAGTGGCGGGACAGTCACACTGGGCAGCGGCGGAACCATCACATTGGGCAGCGGTGGAACCGTGACACTGGGCAGTGGCGGAACTGTGACACTCGGCAGCGGCGGAACCGTGACACTGGGCAGCGGCGGCATTGTTGCGCTGGGTAGTGGAGGCACTGTCGCATTAGGCAGCGGCGGTACCGTTGCGCTGGGTAGCGGCGGCACTATCGCCCTGGGCAGCGGCGGCATCGTTGCGCTGGGTAGCGGAGGGACCGTGACGCTAGGCAGCGGCGGTGCCCAATCCACGGAGCTGACGTACGAAACGGCCAACTCGATTGTTCGCCCACCCTCTTCACCCACAGAGACGCCAATACCGGCGGGAGTCAGGATCGACTGGACAGCGCCGGTTTTCGGTGTCGTTAGCAGCTACACGATCTATCGAAGTTCCGAAGGCTCCACGGGCCAATCGTGGTTGGCACGGTCACCGGAAATCCACCCGCTACGGAATTCATTGACACCAACGCCGGACACGACGTCCGCAACCGTGGTGTACACGATTGCGACCAATCTCGCTCCAGTACCGATCGATTCGACGACACGACAGAGCGCACCGTCGACGCCGGCGGTACTTAAGAATGACCAGACCATCGCCCTGGGCGCGTTGCCAGTTTCCGCGCTTGTTTCAGGCCCACAACCCACGGTCACAGCGACTTCCATGTCGAATGGAGTTGCGAATGGGCTGCAGGTAAACTTCAGCACGACGGGACCCTGCTCCATCGCCAACCAGTCGATCACGAACGGTGTGTCCTCGGCGACCGTGACCCTCAACAGCACGGGAAGCTGCACCGTCATCGCGTCGCAACCGGGCGCTACCACGTACAACGCTGCCACGTCTGTGTCAGGATCCTTCGTGATCCTGCCGCAGTCGGCGGCTCAGATAATCACATTTACCATGCTCCCTCCGACGAGCGCTGCCTACAAGAGCACCTTCACGGTGGCAGCCACGGGCGGTGCTCAGCGGGAATCCGGTGACATTCACGAGTTCCGGTGTCTGTACTGTTTCAGGCGCAACCTACACCATGACCAACAGCACGGGAACATGCTCGGTGATCGCTAACCAGGCAGGCAATTCGAGCTATGCACCGGCGACACCGGTTACAAAGACCGTAAACGCGACCGGACCAGTGGTCACCGTGTCTCCAACCAGCATTAACTTCGGCACCGTACCTCAGGGAAGCATCACAACGAAGACCGTCACGGTGACCAATACGGGGAATGCACCGGTTACCATCAACCAACCACTTATTTCGATCGTGCACGGCGGGAACTCCAACGAATTTGTCTCAGTCAATCTCTGCCCGTCGTCCTTGGCAGCGGGAAAGAGCTGCATCATTACGATCTCCTTCGTCGCGGGTCCGTACTATACGCCGCAGACCGCGACGCTGGCGGATCATGGATAGTGCGCCCGGCAGTCCGCAGATGGTCTCGCTGACCGCGCTGGTCCTGATACCGCAGACGATCACGTTCACCATCAACCCACCGGCGAGCGCCGCCAACAAAAGCAGTTTCACGGTAGCTGCCACGGGCGGTGCCAGCGGGAATCCGGTAACCTTCACGAGTTCCGGAGCGTGCAGCAACGTAGGGGCAACCTACACGATGACCAGCGGCACGGGGACATGTTCGGTGATTGCCAACCAGGCAGGGAACTCTTCCTACGCAGCAGCGGCGCAGGTTACGAAGACTGTAACCGCGACTCTGATCGCGCAAACAATCACGTTCACCACCAATCCTCCGGCAAGTGCTGTCTACAGGAGCAAGTTCACGGTAGCGGCCACAGGCGGCGCGAGCGGCAACGCCGTTACCTTCACGAGTTCGGGGTCTTGCAGCAATGTGGGGGCAACCTACACGATGACCAGCGGTACCGGAACGTGTTCGGTGATCGCGAATCAGGCAGGAAACGCTACCTACGCGGCAGCCGCTCCGGTTACGAAGACCGTAATCGCGACCTATGCGGTGGCAACCCTCAGTCCAACGAGCTTAGCTTTCGGGACGGTACGTTCCGGCACGAGCAGTCCGCCAAAAACTGTGACCCTCACCAATACGGGAGCCGCACCCTTGATCATCAACAGCATCGGCTTCACCGGTGCGAACCCAGGCAACTTTGTACAAACTAACACTTGCCCGGCTTCGTCGAGTTCGCTCCTGGCGGGCAAAAGTTGCACCATCTCGGTCACGTTCAATTCCAGCGGCAAGTCGGCCTCAGCCAACCTGGCGGTCATCGACAACACGCAGGCCGGCACGCAGACTGTTTCGCTCACGGGAAATTAGAGCGGTTCCCCAGTTGATGTTGCGTTTTGGCTTGGGAGAGGCTGGATTTTTCTTAGCGGCTAAGAAGAACGAGTGCCGTTAAACGCAAGCACTCGTTCTCTCATTCTCAGCTCTTGAGGATTTACACCTGATCGTGAATTCTTCATGTCCGCCGCAGTTTATTGGCCGATACGACGGCGGATTTCGGGAACCAGCGGATCTTCAGACGACTGCCCGCGGATACTGAGGTAGGTCTTATAGAAGTCCGCGAAGCCTTCGCTTTTCATTCCTTCCCGCACGCGGCCCTGGTAGTAATAGACGGCCGGGAAATAGGCATAGGTCGGCACATTATCCATGAAGAGTTCGATCGCTTCGCCTCGCCGCTTTACACATTGATCGAACTCGGAGTCAGCCTCTGTGAACGCTCCCGCTTCCAGGTAGGCCCGGCCCAGATCGAAGCGGCCGATCCAGGTGTCAAGCAGGTTGTTCGCGGCTGTGATCTGCTTTACTGCGTCGTTGGGGTCTTTCCGCTTCAGTGCGATCAACCCATCAATGATCTTGCCGTAAGCCTGCGACTCGCTTGTCAGTGCCGATGAGAGGCTCGTCGAGATCTTTTGCGCTTTAGCGAACTCTCCAGCATCTGCATAGATGCTCGCCGCCAGGAACTCGATCTGGGCGGACTGGCTGTTTGTCAACGCGTTGCCGAGATCAGAGAGTGCCGCGACACTATGTCCTTGCACTTCATCCATGTTCGCAAGCGCAACGTATTTCCTCGCTGCATTGTCGCCCATCCCGGCTGCCACATCTGCCGCGGCTCCCTGTGTAAGGGTGCGCGCTGCCTCTTCATACTTCCCCTGATAAGCCGCAAGATCGGCGAGGCCCGCGTTCGCAGTCGAGACACCCAGCGGGCCAGATTTTTCAAGCTGATGGTACGCTTCAGCCGCTTTTTCGACTTGTCCTTGCCCGAGCTGCGATTCAGCAAGCGCCAGGTATCCCTGCGCGGCCGACGGACTGATTTCCAGTGCCGCGCGCGCCTGTTTCTCGCTCGCGACAAAATCTCCCGCAAAGGCACTGATGAACGCCAGGTTCAACCGCGGCCCAACTCCCTTGGGCACAATCTCAACCGCGTGCCGCGCCGCTTCGAGTGCCTTCGGCGCGTTGCGCAGCTGCACATAGCAGCTGGCAAGGTTGTTCTGGCCGACGCGATCAGCGGGATAGTGAGTGACAAGCTGCGAATATTCCTGCACACATTTTTGCCAGTCACCGGTGGTGAGATAGTAGAGCCCGCGGTTGCGATAACGTTCCCGCTCCGTCATGCGGTCCACGTGTTCCATCGCCAGCTTCATGTACTTCACGGCATCCCCCGGTCTCCCCAGGTTCTGGGCCATGGCCGCCATGCCGGTGTATGCCCGCGCAAACTTAGGATCCAGTTCCGCAGCCTTCTGGAACGAATCAAACGCCTCCTGGAACTTGCCCGCGAATTGTTCATCAACACCGAGCGCGTCCTGGTGAACGGCCTCCAGGGATGCAGCTGTAAAACCTCCGCTGACCTCACCGAACTGGACGGAGTCAGGCGTGGTGTCGCCCAGTGCTTTGCGGAGGGGAGCAGCCAGCTTGGGAAGCTCGCTCAGAATCTCCTGCTTGTTGGTGACGGTGACATCCGTCTTTGCGAGCACCTTGCCGCTTAAGGCATCGAGCGCAATCGCCGAAATATCATACTGGTCGCCTCGCAAGCTGATGTCGCCTGTGATGATCGTGTTGACGCCCTGGTTCACAGCTACGAGCCGCGCGGACTGCTCGTCGAGTTTGTCCGAGGGATTTGGAAGTTTGCTCGCCAGCTTTCGCGCGTCCCCACGACTGTAGACGTTGATAAAGCTGGCGCCTTCCAAGGCCACACCCAGCATTGGCTCAAGCGTGTTATCCAATACCGGGTCGCCGGTATGGTTCGCGAAGTCGCCAACCAGCACCGAGACCGGCGCATGTAACAGTGATTTGGCGGACTGTTGCTTCCCGATGACGTACCAGGAGATTCCGGCTGCGATCGCCAAAATTGAAAAGCCTGTGACCGCGAGTCGAGGCCAGGGAAGTTCCCGCATGCGGTTGATGCGCAACCGAGCCGAAGAAGCAGAGACCTTTTTCCCGCCGCTTCTGCCTTGCCAGGCGCGAAGATCGGCATCCAGTTCCTCAGCGTTCTGGTAGCGATTTGCCGGTTCCTTCTCGAGACATTTACTGACGATGTTGCTCAGCTTGCCGGGGATGTGCTTGTCGACATCTGCGAGCGGTACGGCGCGTTGTTGGGTGCGCTTGAGTAAACTTGCGATCGCGCTTTCTGCATAGAATGGCGTGACTCCGGCCAGCAGCTCATACAGAATCAGGCCGAAGGTAAAGATATCCGAGCTGGCCTTCAGTTCCATGCCCTGTGCTTGCTCGGGAGACATATATTCGATCGTCCCAAGCATGGCGCCGGCGCGCGTCATGCCATCGCCAGAGAACGTGCGTGCCAGCCCAAAGTCCATCACCACCACGCGGCCGCTCTTGTCGAGCATGATGTTGCCCGGCTTCAAATCGCGATGGATGATTCCTTCCCGGTGAGCGGCGGCCAACCCGCAGGCCACCTGTTCCATGATGCCGACAGCCTCAGCGACCTCCAGCTTGCCGCGTTCACCGAGGATCTGATTGAGGTTTTCACCCTCCAGATACTCCATCGTGATGAACTTTGTTTTTTCCGCTTCGCCGATATCGAAAATTCGGATGACATTGCGGTCCGTGACCTGGCGCGCAAGGATCAGCTCTTGTTTGAAGCGCTGCAGAATCTCAGGATGGTCCGCCATCTCGGGCTTGATTACTTTGAGCGCGACTTCCCGCTCCAGCTCAAGATCGCGAGCCTTGTAGACGGCGCCCATGCCGCCTTCACCAAGCAATTGCAGAAGTTCATAACGTCCGCAAAGCAAATCGCCAATCCTCGCTTCGGCAGCACTTGCCTGAGAATTGGCAATCGTTCCAGGAGGAGATGGCCGTCGCGGCGGCGGGGAAGGTCGAGCTAAAGTTCCCGGCGGAATTGTGTCGTTTGCATCCACAGCCTTTGGCTGGAAATCAAAGATGGTGGCGTCGGGGTCGACCACCTTCTCTTCGGGCCGGGATGAAGTGTCGATGATCGTAGCGTTGGGATCGAATTGGGAGAGCTTCTCCGCGGGATTTGGGGTATTTCCGGCGGAACTCTCACCGGCAAACGGCGTTCCGATGCCCGGACGGCCGGGCTTTCTGGGGGCAGGATTCTTATCGGACCGCGTGGAGTCACTCATTTTGAGTTTTCAAAACAGCCAGGAACGGGAGGAAGCGGCAACCCAGTTGGATACACCGTGGGAGCAACAATATGTTGAAATCCCCTTAAAATCATATACCCTGCACTTCCGCGAAGCCGTCCCGTCCAAGCACCGCATGTGTACGGTGTCGATCCCTCCCCCAATTCGGAATTTGGCGCTTCCGAGATCTCGTTGGTGCAGGCGCTAGCCAGCGATCGCGAGCGTTCGGTCTGTCATTCGGCATCTTAGTGTTGTTTGAAATGTTGGCGCAGCGCCGGACAGATCGATGAGCTTGCTTTAGGTGTTGTGGCACACTGGTGCCAACGTGCTGATCGAGTGGTGGGAGAAGCTTCGGGGGTACGGTAAATGGCCAGAGACGACGGCTACGGTCGTATCATCGGTTCCAACTCCGGCCGGAGTTCTGGACGGCGACAAACCAGCTAAAAATCCTTCAGCGACTCAATGGAATTCTGTGGTTCGCATCGTTTGGAAGGACAGTGCGAGTCAATCGCATTCAGAGCAGTTTGAAGTGGGAGAAGAGTCTCCGCTCTATCAGCTTTGTGAGCAGGACACACTGATCATTCGGGTCAAGCCTGGTGAGCCGGACGAAATTTATGTTCGCGGCCTGATCGGATCGAAAGTGTTAAACATTTGGAAGGGTGCACTGACGATCCTGCTAGCGTGCTTGGTGGTCTTGGCGTATTTTCTACCTGATATTTTCAGGGGAATTCAGGCTTTCACAACTGTTTCCAAATAATCAGGCAAACACTTGATGCCTTAGAGTCCCAGTTCACCGGCTCGCTTCTTCATCGCGTCCAGACAGAAAGCAATATGCGCATCGAGGTCTACGCCGAGTTCTGCGGCGCCCTGGATCACGTCTTCGCGGTTGACGCCGCGAGCGAATGCTTTGTCCTTCATTTTCTTTCGGACGCTGGAGACTTCGACATCGGCGATGGCCTTCGTGGGCTTGACCAAGGCACACGCGGTGAGGAAGCCGGCCAGCTCGTCGCACGCGAACAGAGACTTGTCGAGATGCGTAACGCGAGGGACGCCGGAGTATTGCGCGTGGCCGAGGATCGCGGTGCGGAGTTCGGCGGGCCAGCCCTGGCTCTCCAGTTCGCGCACACCGACGAAGGGATGCTCCTCTTGAGTCGGGTGGCGTTCGTAGTCGAAGTCGTGGAGCAGGCCGGTGGTGGTGTAGAGCTCGACGAAGACGGCGCGTTGCTCTCCAGCAAGGCTGAGCCGGTCGGCTTCTGCTTCGCCGCAAGCGGTCACGCAGATCTCCACGGCCAAGGCGTGCTTGCGGAGGCTTTCACTCTGGGTCCACTCGGTAAGTAACTGCCAGGCTTGTTCGCGGCCGTGTTTTTTCTCGATGTTTTCGGTCAAAGTCATCTCAGAATTTTACGTGTTGCACACCTTGGTTCGCGTTTCTTCGGGTTGCTTCGGGTTTGATGCCAGAATCTTCGGGTTGACCCTAAGTTTCTACTTGACAATTATGGTTCACTCGATCGAAAGTAGCACTTATCGCGGTGCAACTAATCGCGGGAGTAGCTTGCTCTGGCACTCCGCAACTTAAACGATGGCTACCACTCTTATCAGCGTGGAGACACGCGAAGTCGTGCGGTGCGATTTCTGCAGCTTGGTGCAATACAGAACCACCAACTCAATGTGCAGAAAATGTCGCAGACCCCTTGATCTTGAGGAGCCGGCACCCTTAACCCCACAACTGGTCTCGATGCCGACCGTGGCTGCTTCTGCTGAAGCTGGCTTGCAGGTTGCATCGCAGGTTCGCGAGATTCGCAGGGCGCGCCATCTGAGCCAGCGTCAGCTCGCCAGCCGGATGCAGGTGCCTCGCACCTACATCTCGAAGATCGAGAACGGCAAGGCGATTCCGACGCTGGGCTCGCTGGAGCGGCTGGCAAATGCGCTCGAGGTGGACATGCGCCAGCTGGTGCGTGATTCGCGGAGCCGTCGCGACGAAGAGGTTTCGGCGATTCTGTCAGACCCGTTCCTGGCCGAGATTGCGTTGATGCTGCCGCATCTCGACTCGCTGCACCGGACGCTGCTGTATGGGTCAGTGCGCGATATGGCTGCGGGGCGGCGTCGCACGGCCTAGGCCGATAGCTCGACCTCCTTTCCTTTCCTCGTCTCTGCGTTCCTTCAGGCGGACGACCGGTGCTTCGCGCCGGCCGTCCGGCGGTTTCGCTGTGAAGATTACAATCGGTTCATCTGCGGCCCTGATCGGGCTTGCTGCGCATCTGATTGTGCTAGGCTCGAAGGTGTCGTCAGAATTCCCCGGCCAGCGGGGTTTTTCCTTCGTCGAGGTTGATTTGGACCCGTTGAGCGCGTCGGGTTTGTGAGCCGGCGCCCAAGTCTTGCAAACGCGGAACGGTCACCGTCGGAGAAGCGTAATAGATATTGTCGAGGCATTTTCCTTGCATCCAACTGGCATGCTGCGGATCGGTGAGCTTACCTCAGAGGAGCGCGCGATCTATAACACGCTCAAGCCTGAGCGTCTGCCCGAACACGTTGCGATCATCATGGATGGGAATGGCCGCTGGGCAGGTCATCGATCGCTGAAGCGCTTTCTTGGACATCAGCAGGGCGCGAAGAGTGTGCAATTGGTGACGGAAACTGCGTCGCGCATCGGGCTGCCGTGGCTGACGCTGTATGCCTTTTCCCTCGAGAACAACCTGCGCCGTCCGCGAGCTGAAGTCAATTTCCTGATGCGGCTGCTGAAGAGTTATCTCGAGAGCAACGTGCAGCGCATGATGGACAACAATGTGCGCATCCGGTACATCGGACGTGTACACGAATTGCCGCGCGAAGTGCAGGACAAGATGCAGTGGGCGCAGGAGATGACGGCGCGGAATACCGGGACGACTCTAACGCTGGCACTGAACTACGGCGCCCGGTCTGAGCTCGTGGATGCCTGCCGCGCGTTGGCCCGGGAAATGCAGCAGAAGCAAATGAATTCCGAACGCATCACCGAAGAAGATCTGCATCGCCATCTCTACACGGCGCATATGCCCGATCCTGATCTGCTGATCCGGACTTCCGGCGAGATGCGGATTTCGAACTTCCTTCTGTGGCAGATCGCGTATACCGAAATTTTCGTGACCGAGCGGCTGTGGCCGGATTTCCGGGGGATCCACCTGCTTGAGGCGATTGCGGCTTTCCAGCAACGTGAGCGCCGCTACGGCGGACTGAGCGAGAACGTCGGCGAAGTGGAAGAAGACCCCGAGCAGATCAAAATCGCGGTGCGCTGATCGCCAGATTCACACGCAACAATCTTCTCTGACCTCGTATCCTTCGATGGAATGATTCACACGCTCGCAGTGTCGGGATACCGGTCTCTGCGCAACCTGGTGTTGCCACTGGGGCAGCTCAACTTGGTGACGGGAGCCAACGGCACGGGCAAGTCGAGCCTGTATCGCGCTCTCCGGCTACTGGGGGACGCGGCTTTGAATACGGTGGTGGCTTCGCTCGCACGCGAGGGCGGATTGCCATCGACGTTGTGGGCCGGCCCGGAGACAATTGCGCGCAGCGTGCGCAAGGGTGAATTCCCCGTTGAAGGTACGGCGCGACAAAAGGCTGTGAGTCTGAAGCTTGGATTTGCAGGCGATCCCTACAGCTACTGCATCGATCTTGGCTATCCTCCGCCCGCGCAGGCGGCATTTCCGCTGGATCCGGCGATCAAGCGCGAATGTATCTGGCACGGCGCGATCTACCGCAGGGCATCGGTTTTAGTGGATCGCAATAACCGCCTCGTCCAACTGGCGCCGGGAAAGACCGGGAAGCATGAAGAGCCGGTGCTTCTGACCAAAGAGCTGAGTTCAACGGACAGCATGCTGGCGACGATTGCAGATCCGCAGCGCGCACCGGAGATGCTGGCGGTGCGCGAGTCGATACGAGGATGGCGCTTCTACGAGGGATTTCGGACGGATTCTACATCGCCAGTACGGACCCCGCAGGTGGGGACCTTTACGCCGGTGTTGAACAACGATGGCACGGATCTACCGGCGGCGCTCGAGACAATTCGCCTGTTTGGCGATCGTGAAGCGCTCAATCGCACGGTGGAAGACGCTTTTCCCGGGAAGCCATGTTGAGGTGGATGAGCAGGGCGGCCGATTTGAAGTGAGGCTGCGCCAGCATGGGCTGTTGCGAACCCTTTCGGCTGCGGAGCTTTCTGACGGGACATTGCGCTATCTGTTGTGGACCGCGGCTTTGCTGACGCCACGGTCGCCAGAGTTGATGGTCCTGAATGAACCGGAAACCAGCCTTCATCCCGACCTGCTTCCAGCGCTGGCGCGCCTGATCGTCCACGCGGCTGAGACGACGCAACTTGTGGTGGTGTCGCATTCGCAGCTTCTGATTCAGGCGCTCCAGGAGAATCCAAAATGCAGCCGGTTGCACCTTGAGAAGTCATTTGGCGAGACGATTCTGGAGGGCAGGACTCGCTTCAACGCTCCGAAGTGGGAGTGGCCCCTCCGCTAGCCTGAGTTTCGGGGCCTATCGCTTAGCCCCGGCGGTGTATTCTCAACCCTGGAATGAAACGAGTTCTGACCGCCCTCATTCTGGCACCCCTGGTGCTGGCCCTGGTGTTTCTCGGCCCCATGTGGCTGATTACGCTGGTGGTTGCTGGTGTGGCCATGCTGGCCGCCTGGGAGTTCCTTGCGCTGACGGAACATCGCGGTGCAAAACCTCCACGCATCGCCGTTTTGGTGGCAATTGCTGCCCTTTTTGCGGGAAATTATGCGATGTATGTAGGCAGTTTTCAGTGGCCTGACGGAACACTGACGCTGTTTGGAGTTCTGTCGATCGGCCTTCTCATCTATTGCACGTTTGGCTCGCCGGTTGATCGCGCCCTGGCAGATGCTACGGTGTCGGTGTTCGCGCTGTTTTATCTCGGTCTCACCCTGATTCCGCTGCCGATGCTGCGCGAGGCGACGAATGGCCCTTCATTGCTGGCGTTTTTGTTCCTCACGGTTTGGGCTGGCGATACGGTGGCGATGTATGCCGGACGGATGTTTGGAAAGCGAAAGATGGCGCCAAGCCTTAGCCCCAACAAGACATGGGTCGGAGCGATCGGGTCGGTGGTGGGGGCGGTTGCGGTAGCGGCGATTCTGCTGGGGCTGAGTTCTTATCTGGCGCAATGGAACTCGGTCAAGCTGTCGTTTGCCGATGCCCCAGTGTGGTATTGGCTGGTTCTGGCGGTGGTGGTGAACGTGGCAGCGCAGGTCGGCGACCTGGCGGAATCCGCGCTGAAGCGCTCGGCCGGGGTGAAAGACTCGGGAACGCTATTGCCCGGACATGGAGGCGTCCTCGATCGCATTGATGCATTGCTGCTGGCTGCGCCGGTGCTGTGGTACGCTCACATTATCCGCCTGCGATTTTAGGCACGCGCAATACACTCGTTTCTTATTGCTGCACATGGACTTAGCGTAACGTTGAAACGGCTCGCCATTCTCGGTTCTACCGGCTCGATCGGCCAGAGCACCCTTTCCATTGTTGAGCAGTTTCCCGACCGCTACCAGGTGGCGACGCTGGCCGCTGGGCGCAATGTCGACGAGGCGTTCGCGCAGGCCGTGCGGTGGCAACCGAAGATCGTTTCGCTGGCAACGGAAGAGCTTGCGGGTGATCTTAGTGCCCGGCTGAAGCAGGCAGGCCTGACCGGAATCGACGTGGTTCACGGCGCGGCGGGGACGGTGGCCTGCTCCACGCATCCCGAGGCGGACTTTGTGGTCTCTGCGATCGTGGGAGTCGCCGGGCTTGAGGCGACACATGCGGCAATTCTTGCCGGCAAGCCGGTGGGACTGGCAAACAAAGAATGTATGGTGGCGGCCGGGGAGATTTTGACGGCTGCGGCGCGCGAGCGCAATGTGCCGATTCTGCCGATCGACAGCGAGCACAACGCGGTGCACCAGTGTATGCGCGTGGGATCGCATGCGGAGGTCAAGACGATCTGGCTGACCGCTTCGGGCGGTCCGTTCAGAAAGACGCCCTTGGCCGAGTTTGCCGGCATTACGCCGGAGCAGGCGTTGAAGCACCCGACCTGGGTGATGGGTCGCAGGATCACCATTGATTCGGCCACGATGCTGAACAAGGGCCTGGAGATTATCGAGGCATGCAGGCTGTTCGACGTGCCGCCAGACAAGGTCCGGGTTACGGTGCATCCTCAGTCGACGGTGCATTCCTTGGTGGAGTACGTCGACGGTTCGATCCTGGCGCAGATCTCGGTGACAGACATGAGGTTGCCGATCCTGTATGCGTTGGCCTTCCCTGAGAGGCCGGCGTCGACGTTGACCTTTGACCTCGCAGCGCTGCGGCATCTGGAGTTCGAAGAGCCGGATTTTGAGCGCTTTCCCTGCCTGCGTCTTGCCTATGAAGCAGCGGCGAAGGGCGGAGCCCACTGCATTGCCCTGAATGCGGCGGATGAGGTGGCGGTGGAGGCCTTTCTGGAGCGCAGAATCCCGTTTAACGGCATTCCGGGTACAATTGAAAAGGTACTTGCGTCCACGCCGGAGTCGCACCCCGCAACCATCGCGGAGGTGCTTGCATCGGACCGGGAAGCGCGTCTAAGAACTCACGCGCTGGTTGCCTGAGTCCGTCGATTCGCTTGCGTCGCGACGAGCCTTTGAGAGGTCTGAATCATCTCGTTTATGCACGATTTTTTGGTTTCCGCCGTAGCTTTCATCGTTCTCGTCGGCCTGATGGTAGTGGTGCACGAATTTGGCCACTTCCTGGTCGCCAAGCTTTGCGGAGTCCGCGTTGAAGCTTTTTCCGTCGGGTTTGGTCCGCGGCTGTTTGGTGTCAAGTACGGTGACACCGACTACAAGGTGTGCCTGTTGCCGCTGGGCGGATTCGTGAAGATGACGGGCGAGAATCCTGGCGAAGTTGCCATGGTTCCCGGAACGCCGGTGGCAGTTCAGGCGGTGGAGAGGCTCCAGGGTCACGACGAGCCGGCGGTGCGCGCTGACGGAACAATGGTCGAGGATCCAGGGTCATTCATGGCTCATCCGCGCTGGCAGCGGATGCTTATTGGAGTGGCGGGTCCGTTCTTCAATTTTTTGCTGGCGTTTGGGCTGATGTGGGTTTACTTCGCCTTCATCAATGAAGTGCCGGACATCCGCACCACGAAGATGGAGTGGGTGACGCCCGGATCAGCCGCAGACCAGGCCGGGCTGAAGCCCGGCGACACCATTGCTGCGTTCGACAACGTGTCGCATCCCGATTATCAGAAATTTCATGATCTTGTGGGAAATGACGCAAACAAGACCGTCCCGGTTACAGTCGATCGCAATGGATCTATTTTTCAGACTTCGATTCATCTGCCGGGAAGAATCGACGCGCTGCACGACGACCTGAGCAAGGCGGGGATCTTCGTGCAATATACGCAGAGTCCGATCCAGATTGAACAGGTCAGTGCAGGCTCGCCGGCACAACAAGTGGGATTAACTTCAGGTGACAAGATTGTCTCCGTTGATGGCCATGAATTCCACACTGTGTTGCCGCTGGTGGACTACATGCAGACGGGAAAAGGGAAGCCAATCACCCTGGCGATCGAGCGCAAGGATGTGATGCTACCGCCGATCGTGATCCACCCCTACACGCAGGATGGTGGATGGAGGCTTGGATTTCTTCCAGCAGGCCCGGAAAACGTACCGGTGCGCGCCGAACCAATGGATTTTTCGAGCGCAATCGGCGAATCGCGCGACTTCTGCGCGGAGAACTCGCTGCTGATCGTGAACGTGCTGAAGAAAGTGCTGACGCACCAGGTTTCAGTGAAGCAGCTCTCCGGCCCGGTTGGAATCGCTGTCGCTGCAGGGCAGGCCGTGAAGGAGCCTTATTGGTCGGCAAAGTTTGGCCTTGCCGCGAGCATCAGCCTGAACCTTGGAATCCTCAATCTGCTGCCATTCCCGATTCTCGATGGGGGCCTGATTTTGCTGCTTCTGATCGAGAGCATCATGCGCCGCGACATCAGCATGATGGTGAAGGAACGCATCTACCAGGCTGCGTTTGTGGTGCTGATTGCGTTCACCGCGTTCATCATGTTCAACGACTTCAGCAAGCTGCAGATTTTCTCGCACCTGAAGCCGTAAGAACAGTTGTCAGTTTTCAGTGATCAGTCTTCAGTCCTGATGCAGAGAGATACTGAGGACTGATAACTGTGAACTGAAGACTCACCAGAGAGCTTGACCGATGCCAGTGATTACCCACCAGGTGCGCGTGCGTTATGCAGAGACGGATCAGATGGGCATTGTCTACTATGCCAACTACCTCGTCTGGTTTGAACTGGGGCGCGTAGAACTGCTGCGCTCGCTTGGACTCGCATACAGCCAATTGGAGAAAGAGCACGAGTGCATTCTGCCCGTGGTTGAGGCTACGTGCAGGTATCGATCTCCGGCGAGATATGATGATGAGATTTTGATCGAGACGCGGCCGGCCATGCTGCGCGGATCGGTGCTGAAGTTTGCCTATCGGATTCTACGCAAGGGTTCTGATGGTTCTGAGCCTGCGCTGCTGGCCGAAGGCGAGACGGTGCACGTGGTATGCGACGACCAGTTGAAACGGAAGGCGCTGCCGGAGCATTATGCGGCGGCGCTGCGAGAGCAGATGCCTGAACGTCACAGCCACGCGAAGTAAGAACCTGTGGGATGAGCGCCCCGAGGCGTCCGCCTCTCCTGCCTCTAACTAAGACGCAAATTTATCTCTGGCGCTTACGATGCCTGTTTTTGTGCGCGTGAGTTGCACTCAGCGCACGTAGTAACCAGGTTTTCAGCACTTTCGTCGCCGCCATCCGCGGGAGACCGTACATAATCCGTCGTTGCGGTGAATCGGGTGAGTTGCTTCTGGCATCTGCGGCAGATGTATCCATCGCGTTCGAATACCTGCATACGCTTTTCGTGAGCACCTTTGTTGGACAAGGGAAACAATGCCGTCTCTTCGGCGAGGCGCTCGGCGCGAAATTTGCGACATGCCTCGATCTCGTCAGGGATCAGGACGCGATAGAGGGTTCCTTGGCGATTGGGTTCGCCCATCTTCTGGATTGCGCCGATCTCCTCGAGCGCGTGAAGCGTGTCCTGCACCTTGCCGATGGAGATGTTGTTTTCCGCGGCGTTGGTGTAGGACGACTTGACCACTGCACGGCGCAGGCTGCTGCGGCTGACGCGAATCTGCGGGTTGCCATCCTTTGCGATCGAATGGCGGAAGAGGAACCAATAGAATGCCGCGTCGTATGCAGTGAGAATGGGCTGCAGGTCGTCGACGATTTCGCCGATGATGTCCGGCAGTTCAAGGGCGGAGAAGCCAGCGTCGCCTTTCGGCGAGGATGCGTTCTCCATTTCCAGCTCAGCCAGAAGCTGGCGTATCTTTTCGATGCGCGGATTCATTCGAGAGCATTCTACCTCTCTTGTCTGGGCCGGCGATTTCTGCGCGGCGGCAGGCTGAGATTGGGCTGATTCAGCACGGACCGCCGGCGACGCCAGCAGCAAGAGACTTTGGTCAATGAGCTCTTAAGCTCTTCCTGATTTCATGGAAGCAGAAGCGCGATTCATCATGCGGCAACTAGAATCCTTGAACGGAGGGAAGGAATGCAATGGGGACACAGGCAGGCGCCAAGCCCGACAGCGGATTCGATGACCCGGTTGGGATGCTGAAGGATTGTCATCGGCGGATCGAACCGGTTCTTAGCATCCATAGATGAACGCCGCAAACGAAAAGGCGGTCTACTTCGTCTTACCATTGGTCTTCCCCTTCCCCTTCCCCTGAATCCGCGATCCGGTGTCGCAGTTGGACACCAATCCATATCTGAGGTATTCACCATGAGCAAACAGGTGGGACGACATCTGAAGTATCTGGCCATTCCATCGCTGGCCGTGACGTTGTGTCTTCCATACTCCGGTCAGTTGCGCGGTCAATCTACACCCTCTTCAAATGCGACCGGGGAAAAGTCAGTAACCAGCCCAGCTCCATCCGCAAGCAGCATTAAGCCCGACTTACCGAAGTTTGCGGTGTCGACCGTCAGGCCCGCCGCGCCCTCCGATAACAGCATGATGAGGTTCACGCCCGACGGCATCTCCATTCACGGAGTTCCGATGAAGATGCTGCTTCGCGAGTCCTTTGGCGTTGAAGATGACCGGATCCTCGGAGAGCCTAGCTGGGTGAAGAACCGTTATGACATCGAAGCCAAAGTCGACCCTGACGATGTCCCCAGGCTGAAGAACTTCAAAATGGAGCAGCGTCGGGGCATGATGTTGCCTCTGCTTGAGGATCGATTCAACCTGAAGTATCACCACGAGACACGCGAACTGCCGACGTATGCCCTTGTGGTTGCGAAGAATGGGCTGAAGATGAAAGCGTCCGCATCGGACGCCCCTCCCAAAGCCGACGGTGCGCCAAAGCCGGAAGAAGGCGATGCCAAGGACAAGCCCCGCATGGGCGGCCACAGCCTGATGATGAACGGCCGCGGACACCTGGAGTCGACAGGAACGACGACTGAAATGTTGTCGCACATCCTCGCCCAGCAGTTGGGCCGAACCGTGGTGAACAAGACCGGCCTGACCGGAAATTTCGACTACACCCTGCAATGGACTCCGGATGATGTTGGCACGCCGATGGAAGGCGACGCAGGTCCCGGAAAAGGCGACATCTCACCCGATGCCGGAGGGCCCACGCTGCTTACCGCGCTGGAAGAACAGCTTGGCCTGAAGCTTGAATCGCAAAAGGGTACAGTTGACGTGATCGTGATCGATCACATCGATCTGCCATCGGAAAACTAAGTTCGCAACGACGGAATTTGACCAAAACACACAGTCGTGGTACTTTTTACTACACATGTAGGAGATCAAGTGCCACAACCGAAATTGTCAAAACTCGAGTTTCAGATCATGGAGACGCTGTGGGCACGAAATGAGTGCTCTATCCGCGAAATTCAGGAGTCTTTTCCG
The DNA here is from genome assembly GCA_963770365.1 of uncultured Acidobacteriaceae bacterium. GTDB lineage: Bacteria > Acidobacteriota > Terriglobia > Terriglobales > Acidobacteriaceae > Telmatobacter. The sequence continues at coordinate 334,148 of CAVYPN010000009.1, forward strand.
GCAAAGAAGAAGCCAGCTTACACGACCATCCAGACGACGGTTTATCGGATGGAGACGAAGGGCATCGTAAACCGGACGAAGAAGGTGGGAAATTTCCATGTATTTGCGCCGGCTATCTCGCGCGAATCGGCACAACGACGTCTCATGGACGATATCCTCTCTCTTTTCGGGGGACGCGGACAACCTGTAATGACGCACCTGATTGAATCGGGCAAGCTCTCGATGGCGGATGTGAAAGAGGCAGAGCGGTTGTTGCGCAATCTGAGCAAGGAGCGTGAATCATGACTATTGGTGGATTCTTTACGCCCGCATGGTGCCCCGCCTGGACGGCTGCCTTGATCAACCATCTCTGGCAGTCGACCGCTGTGGTTCTGGTCGCGTGGATGCTGACCCTGTTGCTGCGAGCCAATCCGGCCCGCGTGCGTTACGCGATCTGGATGACTGCTTCGATCAAGTTTCTGGTTCCGTTTGCTTTCCTAAGCAGCGTCGGCGCGCATTGGGCCAAGCCAAATCCGTCTCCTCGAGTCGGTCCTTCGCTTTATGTCATCGTTGAGGAGTTTGGCCAGCCATTTCGCCAAGGCCAGATGCCCGATCCGCTCGCTGCGGTCAATTTGCCGAGCCACTCAATTCCACTCGCGTCCATCCTGTTTGCAGCGGTGTGGCTCTGCGGATTCCTCACAATGCTGATCATGTGGATTGTGCGCTGGCGGCGCGCCGCAGGAATGGTGCGAAGCGCTGAGCCCGTCACAAGCGGCCGGGAATTTGACGCGCTTCGCGTCGTCGAGAGAAACGCGGGGATTAGCAAGCCAATCCCCCTGGTTCTTTCGCCTAGCGAAATCGAGCCGGGAGTCTTTGGAGTGACACAGCCGGTACTCCTGTGGCCGATCGGCCTCTCGGAGCGGCTCAACGATTCCCAGATCGAAGCGATCATGGCTCATGAGGTCGAGCACGTGTGCCGTCGCGATAACCTGAGCGCCGCGATCCACGCCCTGATAGAGGCGATCTTCTGGTTCCACCCCCTGGTGCGATGGGTGAGCGCAAGGCTGAATGAAGAACGCGAGCGCGCCTGCGACGAGAGGGTCATTGAACGAAACGCCCGACCGGAAACCTACGCCGAGAGCATTCTCAAGGTGTGTGAGTTTTGCCTGGAGCCACCGAATCCCTGCGTCTCTGGGGTCTCGGGCGCCGATTTGAAAGAGCGCATTCTGCACATAATGTCGCGGCGATCTGGAACCGCACTGAGCTTTTGGCGGCAGGCAGGCATTGCCCTCGCAGCCATACTGGTTCTGGCGACACCCATTGGAATCGGAATGCTTCATGGACAAAGTGCCGTCATTGCAGACGCGAGTCCCGGGCAAAACTCCGGCAGTCCGGCAGATCTCCCTAAGTACGACGTGTCGAGCATCAAGCCATACAAAGCCGACGACGGTCGAGTCAGGATGATGCTCTCGCCGGATGGAGTGTCCCTTCACGGCGTGCCGATGAGATTGCTTATTCCAGAGGCGTTTGGCGTTGAAGAAGACCGTATCCTGGGCGAACCCGCCTGGATCAAATCGAACCGCTATGACATTGAAGCCAAGGTTGCCCCGGAAGACGCACCAAAGCTCAAAGATCTGAAAGTCGACCAGCGCAACGCAATGATGCTCCAGCTTCTTGTGGACCGCTTTAACCTGAAGTATCACCACGAGAAGCGAGAATTGCCGATGTACGCCCTGGTGGTAGCTAAAAACGGATTGAAGATGAAGCCAACCAAGGCCGATGACGCTGCACCTGGGACGGACGGGCCCCCGCCAGGAGACGCGCCTGGTCCAGGCAATGGCCAACAGCCACGGATGGGCAGACGCATGATGATGATGAATCCCGGCCACCTTGAATCCACGGGCACATCCATCGACATGCTGGCGCATGTCCTCTCGCGCCAGCTAAGCCGGACCGTAGTCGATAAGACGGGACTGGCCGGAGAGTACGACTTTACGTTGGACTACACCCCGGATAACATGCCGACGCCCCCTCATGGTGCGCCGGAAGATGGGGCAAAATCACAAACACAAGGCGACCAGGGAGGCCCCTCTCTCTTTACCGCGGTCGAAGAGCAGCTTGGGTTGAAGCTCGAAGCCACAAAAGGCATGGTCGACGTGATCGTGATCGATCACATCGATCTGCCGACAGAGAATTGACAGGGAACAACATCTGGACGACAGGTGTCTAAGTAGGCAGAGGTCCGTCGAGGTCAACGAGCACGTCAGAAGAGCAACGTGGGGGTCTCAGGGTTGAGAGGGATGCTGAGCTTGGGCGCGCGTCCATGGCTTGCTACTGCAGGCCTGCTCGCGTTGTCGATCGCCGCGCCTTGCCAGCAGTCAACGCATGCGGTCTCACGAACCGAACAAAACGCCTCGCGCCTTCCGCAATTTGATGTGGCAGCCATCCGGCCCGGCCATTCCAACGATCTCGTACGTAGTTTCTGGTTCACGCAGGACGGCGTCTCGATCAAAGGCATTCCCCTCGACGGCATCCTTAAAAGTGCGTTCCTCGGTTTGCACGAATACGGGGAAGACCGCATCATCGGCGGGCCCCGATGGGTGAAGTCGGACCTCTACGACATTCATGCCAAGGTCGGTGAATCTGACGTACCGCGATGGAAGAAACTCCCTGTGAGTCAACAGCAACTTGCGCTGCGCGCGCTCATTGAGGAGCGCTTCCAACTGCGCTTTCATCGCATGTCGCGCATCTCTTCGGTTTACGTGCTTTCCCTTGACAGGGGCGGACCAAGGCTGAAGTCTGCCGATCATTTACCCCATATGTTCGATCCCCAGGAGCCCGGCCACCTTCAGTCGCACTCTACGTTCATGTGGCAATTGGTGCAGGCCCTCGAGGATCAGCTGAATTCCATGGTCCTCGACGAGACAGGGCTCACGGGAAACTACGATTACACGCTTGAATGGAGGCCAGATGACGCGATGCACGCCGATTCTTCCGGCCCGTCACTTTTTACTGCGCTAAAAGAGCAGATTGGCCTGAAACTGGAAATGCAGAAGAGGCCCGTAGAGGTAGTCATCATCGACCACATTGAAAGGCCGTCGCAGAATTGATTCGGTCGCCGGAGTGAACGGATGAAGCATTGCCGCTGGTTCACAAAATTGCTGGTCGCGCTGCTGCTCTGCTTCTGCACGTCGGAGTTCGCCCGAGCATCCGCGTACTTCGGCCAGATCACATTCGGTGGTCTGCCAGTTCCCGGCGCTACCGTCACCGCGACCCAGGGCTCGAAGACCATCAGCGTCACATCCGATGAAGGTGGCGTCTTCCACTTCGACGACCTTTCCGATGGTCAGTGGAAGATCGAAGTCAAGATGCTGTGCTTTGAGACTGCCGACGCCGATGTGACGATTGCTCCGAAAATACCCGCGGCAAAATTTGAAATGAAGTTGCTTCCCTCAGACCAGTTGCAGGCGCTAGCGAAGGCGCCCCCGACACAGTCTCAACCGAAACCCACGTTGCAGGCCGCAACAGAGCAGAAGCCGGAGAACGGAGCAGCGCAACAAGCCCCGGCGGAGATGCCGAAGCCTCCGGACGACGCAAACCAGCAAAGCTCAGACGGATTCCTCGTCAACGGCAGCGTCAACAATGCGGCTACCTCGCAGTTCTCCCTGAACCAGGCCTTCGGCAATCGCCGCTTCAACACCAAAAGCCTCTACAATGGCGGCTTCGGTCTGATCCTCGATAACTCGGCGCTCGACGCGCGTCAATACTCGCTCAGCGGATTCTCAACACCGAAGCCGGTCTACGACCGCATCACCGCGGGATTCACAATTGGCGGCCCGATTAGAATCCCGCGTCTTCTGCCGCGCGGTCCAAACTTCTTTGTCGGCTACCAGTGGACCCGCAACCACACCGCGCAAACCGATTCCGCACTCGTCCCTACACTCGACGAACGTCTGGGCATTGTCGATGGCACCACCTTCCCCGTGAGCCCCCAGGCAGCGGCTCTGTTGCAGCTGTATCCCCTGCCCAACGTCTCAGGCAATCCTTCGTACAATTTTCAGATTCCCGTGCTGAACAGCAGCCACGAAGACAGCCTGCAATCGCGACTCGATAAGACGTTGGGTCGAAAAGATAGCCTCTGGGGCAATCTTAATTTTCAGAGCATCCGCGCCGATGGTGTTAACCTCTTCAAATTTGTCGACACTACCGACACGCTCGGGTTCAACACCAACATGAACTGGTCGCACCGGCTCAACCAGCATCTCTTCCTCAATCTCGGTTATCACTTCAGCCGCTTGCGCACGCTGGTAAGACCTGAATTTGAAAACAAACAAAACATCTCCGCAGCAGCCGGCATCACCGGCAATGATCAGGCCCCTGCGAATTGGGGTCCCCCAGTACTGAACTTCTCGAGCGGGATCGCCGCTCTCTCCGACGCGCAAAGCGCATTCAATCGCAATCGAACCGACGGCTACACGGCGTTTATCAACTTCTTCCGCGGCCACCACAACATCACCGTTGGCGGCGATCTGCGCAAGCAGGAGTTCAACGACTACTTCCAGCAGGATCCGCGCGGCAGTTTTACGTTTACGGGTGCCGCAACCGGATCCGATCTTGCCGACTTCCTTACCGGCGTGCCGGATGCCAGCTCGATAGCCTTTGGCAACGCCGACAAATATTTTCGTCAGACCGTCTACGACGCATACGCAACCGACGACTGGCGCGTACTGCCAATCCTCACCATTCAGGCCGGGGCGCGTTGGGAGTACGGCGCGCCGATGACAGAGCTGAAGGATCGGCTCGTGAACCTCGACGTAGCTTCCGGGTTCACCCAGATCGCACCGGTGCTTGCTTCAGACCCCGCAGGATCGTTGACCGGCCAGAAATATCCGAACTCGCTGGTGCGACCCGACCGGCTCGGCATTGAGCCGCGTGTCGGAATATCGTGGCGTCCGATCCCCGCTTCCACCATCGTCATTCGCGGAGGCTACGGCATCTATCACGACACCTCTGTCTACCTTTCACCCATGCTGCAGCTCGCGCAACAAGCACCGCTCTCGAAAAGCGTGAAAGAGCAGAATTCGCCGGGTTGCCAGCTCACGCTTGCCAACGGCTTCACGCAGTGTGGCACCACTACATCCCAAACCTTCGCGATCGACCCCAACTTCCGCGTCGGCTACGCGCAAACCTGGCAGGTCTCCATACAGCGCGACATGCCATGGGCGCTGCAAATGACAGCGACCTACCTCGGCGTAAAGGGCACGCATGGGGTGCAGCAATTTCTCCCCAATAGCTATCCTCTCGGCGCAGCCGCTCCCTGCCCTAGTTGCCCTTCAGGATTCATCTACGAAACCTCCGGCGGAAATTCAACGCGTCAATCGGGCCAGATCCAACTGCGTCGCAGGCTGCGCGGCGGCCTTGCTGCATCGCTGCTCTATACCTACTCAAAATCGATTGACGACGACGCCATGCTCGGCGGCCAGGGTCATCAGTCCGGTGCTTCGCAAACCGACTTCTCAGCGGGCTCGTCTACCTCCACATCTGCAAGCGCCCAGATCGCGCAGGACTGGCTCGATCTGAAAGCCGAACGAGCCTTGTCGTCTTTTGACCAGCGTCATCTCATCAACCTTCAAGCGCAATACACAACCGGCCAGGGTCTCGAAGGCGGAACGTTGCTCGGCGGTTGGCGCGGCCGGGCATTGAAGGAGTGGACCCTGCTGACGCAATTGAATGTCGGAACGGGCATGCCTGAAACGCCCGTAATTTCCATAGCTGTGCCGGGCACCGGCTGGATCGGTCCGCTGCGGCCGAGTCTCACCGGTGCCCCGATATACGGAGGCCAGAACGGCGCACACATCAACCCGGCGGCTTTCGCTGCACCTGCCGCCGGCGCGTGGGGTTCCGCAGGCAGAAACTCCATCACCGGTCCGAGCCAGTTCAGCCTCGACGGCGCCATGCAACGCACATTTCGCCCCGGCAAACACTTTTACCTCGACGCTCGCATCGATGCAACAAACCTGTTGAATCATGCCGTTTTCGGCAGCTGGGTTACCACGCTTGAAAGCGCGCAGTTTGGCCTGCCGCAAGCGGTCAATCCGATGCGCAGCCTGCAAGCCACCATGCGAGTGAGGTTCTGACGATGCGCAAACTCGCAGCCTTGGTTCTCGCTTCCGTCTTCGCCGCCTCATCGACTTCGCAGCAGATCGGTCAGAATCGCCCTGCCGGAGGACAGGACAACTACACCATGTCGGTGAAGGTGCAACTCGTCGTCGAGGCCGTCGTCGTGAAAGACAAGCAGGGAAATCCCGTTCGTGGCCTGACTGCCAAGGACTTCACTGTGACCGAAGACAACGTCGCGCAGACCATCAAGTTCTGCGAGCACCAGGACCTGGCTGAAACTGCGAAGCCGCTGCCCCCATCGAAGCGCAGCGACGAAAATCTGAAGATATACAAGCGACTGGCGCACGAGCAGATCGCGCCCGAAACCACCGATAACGAACGCTACAAAAATCGCCGCCTGCTCGCCCTCTACTTCGATATGTCCGCGATGCGTCCCGCCGATCAGCTGCGCGCTCTTCAAGCTGCCCAACAGTTCATCCGCACTCAGATGACCACTGCCGACTTCGTCGCGATCATGCGCTATAACACCGGTTCAGTCGACATTCTCCAGGACTTTACCCAGGACCGCGATCGGCTGCTCAGCATTCTTGAGACCATGATTGTCGGCGAAGGCCAGGATTCAGCTGAAGACGTAGATGATGCAAGCGCCTCCGACACCGGCGCGGCCTTCGGCCAGGACGACAGCGAGTTCAACATCTTCAATACTGACCGCCAGCTCTCCGCCTTGCAGACTGCGGCCAAAATGCTCGGCCAACTCAACGAGAAGAAATCGCTGATCTACTTTGCCGGAGGCATGCGCCTCAACGGCGTCGACAACCAGGCACAGATGCACGCCACCGTCGATGCGGCTATCAAGGCAGGTGTCACCTTCTGGCCCATCGATGCGCGCGGTCTCGTTGCACAGGCGCCGCTTGGTGACGCAACGCAGGGCTCGGAGGGGAATTCCGGGATCTACACCGGCGTCGCCGCCAACGCCATGACAGCTAGCTTCCAGCATTCGCAGGACACTTTATATTCCCTGGCCGCCGACACCGGTGGCAAAGCGCTGCTCGATACCAACGACCTCGACAGCGGAATTGTCGATGCGCAGGACGCCATCTCCGACTACTACATCATCGGCTACTACACGACCAATCCCGCTAAGAACGGACGCTTCCGTCGCGTGAAGATTGCGCTCGATCAGAATCTCGAAGCCAAGCTCGATTATCGCCAGGGTTACTATGCCGACAAGGAATTCAGCAAGTTCACCACTGTCGACAAAGAGCGCCAGCTTGAAGATGCCCTGATGCTCGAAAATCCCGTGACCGAACTCTCCATCGCCATGGAGATCGATCACTTCCAGCTCAATCGCGCCGAATACTTTGTGCCCATCATCGTTAAAATTCCGGGTCGCGAACTTGCCTTGGCCAAGCGCGGAGGCGCCGAGCATACGCTGATCGACTTCGTTGGCGAAATCAAGGACATGGTCGGCGGCACCACGGTGTCGAACGTCCGCGACTTCGTGAACATTAAGCTCTCCGACGCAACGGCCGCTGAACTCGCCCATCGGCCCATCGAATACGACACCGGATTCACGCTCCTGCCTGGCAAATACATGATCAAGTTCCTCGCGCGCGACGACGAGACGGGCCGCATTGGAACCTACCAGACCACCTTCGTGATTCCGAATCTGAACAAGGAAGACAAACGCGTGGCGATCAGCTCAGTCGTTTTGAGCAGCCAGCGCGTGGAGCTGAAAGACGCGATCTACGACGCCGCGAAAGCCAAAGATCGTGCCAAGGATGACGCCGTGAATCCCCTGGTGCAGGATGGTAAGAAGCTGGTCCCGAGCGTAACCCGCGTCTTCAGCCAGAATCGCGACATCTACGTATACCTGCAGGCATACAAGCCACCCGCCGCCGCGCCATCGAACAGCGTGCCAAATGCCCCGCAGCCGAACCCGCAACCCTTCATGGCATTCGTGACGCTTTACAACAATGGCGCCGAAGCCCTGAGGACACAGCCCATCGCGGTTGCTCCCAATGCTGCGACGCGCCTGGGGATTACGCCACTGAATTTCAATGTAAGCGCTGCCAAACTCAAGCCAGGCCAGTACGAGTGCCAGGTCACGGTGCTCGATCCATCGACCGGCAAAGCTGCCTTCTGGCGCGCACCGGTCGTCATTGCGCAATAATCTGCGCGAATTGCGTCTCCAGTCTCCTGTGACATAAGTCGCTGCCTGTCTCGCAAATTGCAGGTAAGGTGAGCTTGAGAGATCCAGCTTATGGCCACGCAACCTGTCCAACCACTGCAGTTTCCAAAGCCCAAAAAGTCTTTTATCCGCCGCTTTGCACCGGACCGGTCGCAGCGTGCGCGTCACATCGTTCAGGGCGTGTTCCTGATCTTGAATGCATGGCTTGGCCTCCAGTTCTATCTTTGGACCCGCTACTATGAGCACGGTGGAACCGGCTTGCTCGTCTCGCGGCCAGCGGGAATTGAAGGCTGGCTTCCCATCGCCGGCCTCATGAATACGAAGTACCTTTTGCTTACTGGCCATGTGCCGCAGATCCATCCCTCTGCCATGTTCCTCTTCATCGGCTTTATGCTGATGAGTTTCTTTCTCAAAAAGGCATTCTGTTCCTGGCTCTGCCCCGTCGGCACGTTTTCTGAGTTTCTATGGAAGCTTGGCCGTCGCATCTTTGGCCGCAATCTGCGCCTCCCGCGCTGGTTCGATGTTTCATTGCGCTGCCTGAAGTACCTGCTGCTCGGTCTTTTCGTCGCAGTCATCGGCGTCATGTCTGCAGCGGCGCTCGAGGACTTCATGGCGACGCCGTATGGTCTTGTTGCCGATGTAAAGATGCTGAACTTCTTCCGCGACATCGGAATTACAGCGGCCATCGTCATCGGCCTGCTCGTGCTGCTCTCCATGTTGGTTCAGAACTTCTGGTGCCGCTACCTCTGCCCTTACGGCGCACTCATGGGTTTGGCTTCCTTGTTGAGCCCCGTAAAAATCCGACGCGATCAGGAAGCCTGCATCGACTGCGGCAAGTGCGCCAAGGCATGTCCCGCCGGAATCCAGGTGGACAAACTAGTTCAGATTCGCACCGTTGAATGTACCGGTTGCATGGAATGCGTGGCGGTCTGCTCCACGCAGGACGCGCTGCAATTCGCGCTTCCGCCGCGCAGCGCCAAGACTCCAGCCGAACGCTGGCGTCGGCGTGTGATCACTCCGCTCGCCTTCTGCGCAGTTCTGGCATACATCTTCTTTGGCGTGGTTCTCTTCGCCCGCGCCACCAATCACTGGCAGACCAACCTGCCCCAGTCCGTCTACATGCAACTTGTTCCGCGCGCCAACCAACTGACGCACCCTGGCATGTAGCCAATAGCCCGCATCGGAGTAGATGAATCTGGCTACGCACGGCACGCGCTTGGCAGTCGACCGTTCCCTTCGCATGCGGAGAACGTTAGTCGACCGCTTTCGTAGACGGCAGCCTAGTTTGCGGTTGGTTTCCCTACGTGGTCGATCGCAATGACGTCCACGCTCGTTTTCTCCGCGGAGAGCTTCAAACCAAGTTCTTGTTGCAGCGCGTCATAGAGGCTTGGAGCCGCAGGGGCCGCTGTATCGGTTGCGGTTGCATTGTTGCCTTGGTTCGGAATTTGTGGCGGGTGTCCGCCAAATTGCGAATCGTCGGGCGTGAATGTGCACTGGTAGTCGAATCGGCCTTGGATTCCGGTCCTGTCGACCACAGGCCGGTCGAGAACCAGGATCTGCAGAAATCCTGTGAAATCACCGATGGTTGCGTTGATCATGTTCAACGTAATACCGCCTGTGCCAGGACGAATGCCAATGCCAGGCAACGGGCCTTGCAACTGCGTCGGTTTCAGCTTGTGGCCGTCCTTGCTCACTGTCAAAACGTACGCAGACATCTCGCGTTTGTCGTGATGGAAGGTCAGTTGGAAGCGATCGGCAAGCAATTTCTTAATCATGCCCCTCAGTTGAACCGGGCTCGGGACACCCTCCTGCTCGGGAACTGCGGCGATATCGTAGCGATCCTTGTCATACCAGTCGGGGGCATTCACAATCTGCTTGACCTGCACCTCGTATGCAAACGAAATCAAGTCGGCGAGCGAGGAGGCGCGCGTAGCAAAGTTGCGGCCGCGGACGGTGAGCCCTTGCATGCTCGTCGCGCCAGTATTGTTGGGCTTGATGGTGGCCACTTCGAAGTTCGGATCTGCATCGGCGGCCATGGGTTTGGGCGGAGGTTGCGGCTTGGGGATCTCCCACGCGGTTTCTGGCGTGGCGCGCGTGAGCACCAGTGGAAGCGAATTGCCTCCCTGGCTTGAACTTCCATCAATTGTTTTTCCGTCGAGGCTCAGCTTTCCCGTGTATGTGAGATTGAAAAGCTTGAGAGTAAACTTTACGTCCTGCCCGGTCAGAACGACGGAGTCAAGTTTGAACCCCTGGCTGCCCTGATCAATACTGTAGAAAAGGCCCTGGTAAACGCCTTTGTCGTCCCTCGCGATTTTGACGATGGTGCGAAGATCCTGGCCGGCGTGCAGCGTGCCCTGCCACGTGTCGGCGATATCGCGCGGCGACGCTGGGGCGGCTTGGGCTGCGGCGGGAGCGGCCTGAGCATGGACTGCGTCCAAGTGGCCGCCACATGTGGCCAGGGCAAGAAGAGCGGATACGAAAGAACTCGAGGCAATCAGCAATATTCTGCGAACGCGAGGCGCGACAGGATGGATCATCGTTGCGGAACTTCCTTTTCGGGCTGGTTCGCAATGGAGAAGTCGCGCACCAGCGAATTTATGCGGACGTGCTGAGGATACACGCGGTGGAAGCGATTTCACGCGAATTCGTGCGGACTGTTCGTTATTGAACAGTGATGGATGTGAATTGCGATCTGCGATTCGAAAATAGCGAGTGTGCCGGTTGTCAGCGAAGGACGACGGCGATGGCAAATCCGTCGTAGCCCTTGCTGCCCACAGTTTGAAGTACAGTCGTACTGAGTCGAGGCTCGGCGGCGATCATCTCAGTAAAGCGGCGGACGCCCTGGATATGCGGATCGGGGTTCTTGGGATCGATGACTTTGCCGTCACGCACTACGTTGTCGGCGACGATGAGCGTGCCGGGACGCGATAGCTTCATGGACCACTGCAGATACTCGGGATAGCCGGCCTTGTCGGCATCGATGAAGATGAAGTCGAACGGAGCGGAGTGTTGCGCGTGCAGCACGCCAAGCGATTCTGTTGCCGGGCCAATGCGGAGGTCCACTTTACTTGCAAGACCTGCGGACTTCAGGTTGTGCAGGGCGACCTCAGCGTGGTGTGGTTCGAGTTCCAGGGTGACGACGATTCCATCCGCCGGCAGCGCGCGGGCGAGCCACAGTGTGCTGTAACCGCCAAGAGTCCCGATCTCGAGGACGCGGCGTGCGCCTGTCAGGCGGACCAGGATTTCGAGGAATTTGCCTTGGAGCGGGGTGACATCGATTGCGGGAAGGTCGGCTTTGCGATTGGCGTCAAGTGCGGCATTGAATCCATCGGCGGAAGCGATCAGCGCTTCGGTAAAGTATTGGTCAACTTGCGTCCAAATCTCTTTTGCTTTTTTGGGCAAGGTTCTTCCTCCGTGATCCGAGGTGTCATTAGGACGTTGGGGAGCTTTCTTTCTACTTGTCGCGCGCGACTACAAAATCCGGAACCCAGAGCAATGCGCGTTTGAAGTCCGAGTCGGGCAGTGGAGCGAGTGCGTGGCGCGATTGCACAGCATAGCGATCGGCTGCGGCCATGGCGTATTCGACAGAGCCATTGCGCCGCAAAATTTCGCGAATCTGTTCGCGGCTTACATACTCAAAGCTACGATCATCGAGCACGCGCTGGATTGTCTGGCGCTCGCGCGCGGTGCCATGATCGTACGCGTGAATGACGGCAAGCGTGGTTTTGCCCTCGCGCAGATCGCTTGCCACAGGCTTGCCAAGGACTTCTTCAGTCGCGGTGAGATCGAGTACGTCGTCGACGATCTGAAAAGACAGGCCAACGGCTCGGCCATAGGCCGCGAGCTTTTCTTCCTGCGCCTCGGTTGCGCCGGCAAGCACCGCGCCGAGGCGCATCGAGGTTGAGAAAAGGCATGCGGTCTTGCGGAAGATGAGGTCGTAGTATTCGGCTTCAGAGACGGCCTTGCCGAGTTTCTGGATCTGGAGCAACTCGCCTTCGACCATCTGCTGCGTGAGGTTAATAAGCAGTTCGAGTACGCGCAGGTTTTTCTCTTCAAGCGCAACCTTGAAGGCCTGCATGTAGAGCCAGTCGCCCGCGAGAACGCATTTTTCGTTGCCCCAGGTCGTGTTGGGAGAGGGGCGGCCGCGACGTGTTGACGCGCCGTCGATGATGTCGTCGTGAACGAGCGTCGCGGTGTGCACCATTTCGACGACGGCGCCGAGTCGGATTGCGCTGGGGCCTGAGTAGTCGAGCAGATGGGCGGCGAGGAGAAGCAGCGAGGGGCGAATGCGCTTTCCTCCGCCTTCCCGCAAGTATTCGGCAATCTCGGTAATCGTACTGACGCTTGAGGCTGCGTCGCGCCCCAACTCCTGCTCGATCGCAACGAGGTCTTCTCGCAGCAGTTCGAAAACTTCTTTCGCCGTTGCTATTGCCAGGGTGCTCAATGGTCTCCGAGTCTCGCAGTATCAGTTCGTGCGATAGTTCGTGAAGGTCAGTTCCACGCCGAGGTCTTTGCCCCGCAGTGCTGCAATGATGGCCTGAAGATCGTCCCGGTCTTTGCCCGATATTCTTACACTATCGCCTTGAATGCTCGCCTGCACCTTCTTTTTTGAGTCCTTGACGATGCGCACAATTTCCTTAGCTTTTTCAGTGGGGATGCCCTGCTGAAGGGTGATCTTCTGGCGCACACTCTGGCCCATCGCGGGCTCCACCTTACCATGGGTAAGATTCTTGAGCGACACTCCACGTTTCACAAGCTTCTGGCCGAGAATCTCCTTGATCGCCTCGAGTTTGTACTCGTTCGAGGAAGCCAACTGAATGGTGTCGGCGCCTTCAAGATTGATTTCAGAATGGGTATCTTTCAGATCGAAGCGTTGACGGATCTCCTTCATCGCCTGCTCGATGGCGTTGCGCACTTCCTGGATGTCGACTTTGCTGACGATATCGAACGAGTTGTCCTGGGCCATGATTCCGTTCCTTGAAATGCCTGGGTTGCTGTTGGTTCCGCTCTGCACCGGCGGTGCAACAATATCAGTTTCCCACGTCAGACCGTCAGGTTGAACAACCGGACGAAGTTTTTGGTGGTAGCAGCGGCGATATCGTCGACCGAGACCTGGTGCAGTTCAGCGAGTGTCTGCGCTGTCTGGGTGACAAACGCGGGTTCATTACGCTGGCCCCGGAGCGTGGCGGGTGCCAGCCATGGCGCATCGGTTTCGACAAGGACTCCATCGATCGGCACGCGGGCGGCGACGTCGCGCAGGGGCTGTGCCTTGGGGTAGGTCAGATTTCCAGCAAAAGAGATCAAAAAGCCGAGATCGAGTGAGCGACGCGCCTGTTCCCAACCTCCGCCGAAACAGTGCATTACGCCGCCGAGCGCGGTGGAAGCCCAGTGTTCGTCGAGCACTTCGAAGAGATCGTCCCAGGCATCGGTCACGCCGTCTTTTGGCCGGCAATGAATGAGAATGGGCCGTCTGCGGGCGGCGGCAATCTTAAGCTGAGCGATAAGCCCTTCGCGCTGAACGGGATGAGCGGCGCCCTCGTGATAATAATCGAGGCCGACTTCGCCGCAGGCGATGACTTCAGGCTCAGCGAGCAGGCTGTCAAGCCTGGACAGGGCAGCATCGTCGGCATCGACGGCGTTGTGCGGATAGATTCCGGCACTCGCGTAGAGGCGCGGCATGCCGGGCTTGCCGTTGTACTCGTGACAGATATCAAGCGCCTGATGCATTTCCGACGGGTTCTCGCCAATACCGATGGACAATACCGCGCCTACGCCTGCATCGGCGGCGCGCCGCAGCATCGCCTCGCGGTCTTCCGCGTAACGGGGGCTGTCGAGATGCGCGTGGGAATCGATCAGCACGCAGAGGCCTCCAGCGAGTTCAGGCGGCTTGTTCCAGACACCCGCACTGAGATATCTGATTCAATTCTCTACTTTAGACGCGCGCCGAGAGGCACATCCTCAAGGAAACCTGCGAGCACGGGTGCTCCATCCGGCGGCAACGAAGCAGCCAGCAGCATCCCATTCGACTCAAGGCCGCGCATCTTGCGTGGCGCCAGATTGGCGACAATCACGATCTTGCGGCCAATCAGCTTTTCGGGTTCGTAGTACTGCGCGATTCCGGCGAGGATCTGACGCTTCTCGTAGCCGAGGTCCACCTCGAGACGGAGGAGCTTGTCCGCTTTAGGAATTCTCTCTGCCACCAGGATTTGTGCGACCCGCAGCTCCACTTTCGCAAAGTCGTCAATCGTGATGTGCGCCGGAAGCGTCGGCGCCGTCGGAGGGTCCTGGTTAGCATCCTTTGAATCGAGCGGCTTGTTGGCAGGAGCCTCTGCAGGTGTCGAAGAGAGGCGGCTGCTGGCCAGTTCGGCCGGCACGGCATGGACGTGTGCTGTGTCAACCGGCTTTTCAGGGTTGCTGGGAGCGGTGGTGACCGGAGTCGTCGCGGTTCCAGCTGGACCGTCTTCAGTGCTCGCAGGTGACTGCACAGAGGTAGCTGCCGGGGCATGCCTCACAGCGGTGCCCGATGGAGGCGCACTCGGATCAGGGTTTACGCCAAGAGCCGACATGGGAGCCTCAGGCGCGGACTTTTCTGCGCTCTCTGTGCGGCTGGCGGCTTCTACCGCGTTTTTGTTGTCTTCGTCTTCCAGATTCTGCATACGGGTGATCGCATCCTTTTCAGCGCGGGGAAAGAGTGGCGCGGGCTCTCCCAAATGTGTGCCGGGCTTCAATCCGCCCCACGCGAGGTCGGTGAGAAACGCTTGCTTCGCTGCGTCGGCAATATTGCGCTGGCCAAGCTGCTGCCACACCTTGGATGCCGCGTCGGGCAGGATGGGATAGACAAGCGCGGTAATTACGCGAATTGCCTCGGCTGCTGTGGCCAGTACGCGAGCCTGCAACGCGGCATGGTCGGAATCAGAGCGATCGGCAGGCTTCTTCCACGGCGCGTTGGCGGTCAGGTAGCCGTCGGTTTCCGCGACAAGATTCCAGAGGGTTTTCAGCGCCTCAGAGAAGTTCAGTTCGTCGAAGAGTGGTCCAAACTGCGCAATCGTGTTTGTGGTGTTTTGCCGCAAAGCAGTCTCGGCCTGCGTGCCAGCGCCGGCTTCCGGCACAACTCCACCGAAGTACTTGTG
The DNA here is from genome assembly GCA_963770365.1 of uncultured Acidobacteriaceae bacterium. Classification (GTDB taxonomy): domain Bacteria; phylum Acidobacteriota; class Terriglobia; order Terriglobales; family Acidobacteriaceae; genus Telmatobacter. The sequence goes on from CAVYPN010000009.1 coordinate 349,568, forward strand.
GACCATGTTGACGACGCGGCTGACCAAGTTGCCGTAGCCGTTCGCGAGGTCGCCGTTGTAGCGCTGGACCAGTGCTTCGAAGCTGAAGTTGCCGTCCTGGCCGAAGGGAATCTCGCGGAGCAGGAAGTAACGCAGCGCATCAGCGCCGAGGACTTCGCGCACGGTATCGGCGCGCACAATGTTGCCGCGCGACTTCGACATCTTGCCCTGGTCGAAGAGCAGCCAACCGTTGGCCTTTACGGAGCGAGGTACCGGAATGCCTGCGGCCATGAGAAACGCCGGCCAGTAGACGCAGTGAAAGCGGCTGATCTCCTTGCCGATGAGATGAATGTCGGCAGGCCAGAATTTTTGGAAGCGCGCCTGATCGATCGGATCGTCTGAACCGTAGCCGAGCGCGGTGATGTAGTTTGCCAGCGCATCGAACCAGACATAAATAACGTGATCTTCGTCGCCCGGAACAGGGATACCCCATTTGAGGGCTGTCCGGCTGATGGAAACATCTGCGAGTCCCCCGCGCACGAAAGAAATGACCTCGCGTGCTGTCGACTCCGGCTGCATGAAACCGGGGTTCTCTTCATAGAACTCGAGCAGCTTGCGCTCGAAGGCCGACAGTTTGAAGAAGTAGTTCTCTTCGCTTACCGTCTCGGTGATGCGCCCGCAGTCCGGACACGGCGCGCCCGGGGGCACATCAACCCATGCCTCGTCAGAAACGCAGTATTGACCTGTGTAGGAACCCTTGTAGACAAACCCGCGATCGCGCAATGCCGCGAAGAGTTTTTGGACTCCGCGCATGTGGCGCGGTTCGGTCGTGCGGATGAAGTCGTCGTAAGTGAGCCCCAGTCGGTCCCACAGCGAGCGGAATTCGCCAGAGATCTTGTCAGCGAAGTCCTTCGGCGTAAGTCCGGCCTGCTTGGCAGAGCGCTCAATCTTCTGCCCGTGCTCGTCTGTCCCTGTCAGAAACCATGTGTCGATGCCCAGGGCTCGCTTGCGGCGAGCGATTGCGTCGCACACGATGGTCGAATAAGCATGGCCCAGGTGCGGACGCGCATTGACGTAGTAGATGGGCGTCGTGAGGTAAAACCGGGATGAGCTGGGATCGGGCTTTGCCATGGAATCAGTGGGCTGTTTCTGGTTCAGGGGTGAGAACGTTCCAGAAGCAGCATCCTCTTCATCTTACGGCATGCAGACTGCCCAGCTTTTCACTTCCCGGCATCGAGATTCAGCGGATCGCCAGTTCCGTGGTCGGTGATCTGGAAGCGTAGAAAGTCGTGGATTGCGGCTCGGGCCACGGGGTCATCGGATGCAATCCTGACCAGCCCTCCAGAGTTGACGACCTGGTACTCGAAGTGGATTTTCTCTTTCAGCAGCTTCATGGTGGTCACGCCGGGCGGGATCGTGTCGTGCACAAACATCGGCGCAGAATAGTCTCCCTCGCCAAAGGCTTTGGTGATGTGCGCGAGGTGCATCCGGATGGTGTCGATGTTGGCCGAATCCTTAGGGTCATTCGTCGTGACCTCGATGGAGCCGCCGCTCTCTGCGAGTCGAAAGTGATGCGTCGTCTTGTCATGGGGAAAGCCCATCGCGTGGTCGCCATGGCTTTCGACGATTGCATGATGAGCGTCGGAACCCATATATGACGCGTGCATTGGACAGGGCTGATCTTGAGACGTAGGCGCCTGGGCCCGAAATTGGGAGGCCGTCGCAACCAGGAACATCGGAATGACTATGCTTATTATCTTTTTCATCTTAGTTTCTTCCTCCTCAGTGGTTCTCGAGTCGCGGTGGCCGGTGCCGGTGCATCATTCAGCGAACGCAAAAGAAATGCTTTTTCCCCGGATTGACTCTGGGCGATTCGAGAGCGCCACTCGCCCACCATCGATTCCATATACTTCTGTGTCTGCTGCAACTCGGCGATGCGCTCCTGAAGCGCATCAAGTTTTTCCTGAAGCATCCCGAGAACGCGCCGGCAGGGGGCTCCGCCACGGTCGCGGATGCGAAGGATCTCGGCAAGCTCCGGCAGCGTGAATCCGAGCCGCAGCGCATGGCGCACTGTCTTCACGCGCTCCAGGCTGTCCGGCGGATATAGGCGATACCCTGACGTGGTCCGCGGAACCCTGGGAAGGACGCCAAGCCTTTCGTAGTGTCGCAATGCATCCGTGCTGACCCCGACCGCGCGCGCCAGCTCCCCGGAACGGTATGCTCTCGGTTTCTCGGTCATGGGAGCAGTATCAACCCTGGAGTCGGTTCCAGGGTCAAGCGATTTCTTTCGTCAGCGCCCAAATCCGCACGTATTTCAGCCGCAATTTTGGGCTCGCACAGGTGTCTTTTGTCGCGTTACTGACGTTCTCGAATCGGGCATTTTCATGGAGAACGTCTGGTAGAATCAGCCTTGATAATCAAGGATTTCCGAGGCATTCATCCGTGTACCAGGAATTGAAGAACCGGCTTGAGTCGCATCTGCGGGATGTGCTCAAAGCCAAGTACGACCTGACGGTTGAGAACATTCCGCTGGAGACGCCGCCGGACTTGAAGTTTGGCGAGCTTGCCACACCCATCGCTTTCGAGCTTGCCCGCAAGCTGCGCAAGGCGCCCAAGGTTATCGCACAGGAGATTGTGGCGGAACTCGGCACGCCGCGAGGCTTTGCCTCATTCGAAATTGCGGGCGCCGGCTATATCAACGCGCATCTGGATCGCGTAGTCGCCGTGCGGATGATGACGAGCGGCGAAGATTCCGAGCCGGTTAAATCCGACATACATGCCCTTGTTGAGCACACCAGCATCAATCCCAACAAGGCTGCTCATATCGGCCACCTGCGCAACGCGATTCTTGGGGATACGTTCGTACGCCTGCTTCGTGCCGCGGGGCGGCAAGTTGCAGTCCAGAATTACATCGATAACACGGGTGTGCAGGTTGCGGATGTGGTGGTCGGATTTCTGCACCTCGAGAAGAAGTCCCTCGCTGAGGTGCGCACGCTGATTGAGGATTTGGAATTGCATTTCCAGCGCGTCGACTTCTACTGCTGGGACCTCTATGCGCGGACTTCGCAGTGGTACACCAACGGCACCAACGAAGAGAACGAGGAACGCAAGAAACTTCGTTACGCGACTCTGCATGAGATTGAAGATGGCGGCAATGAGACGGCTGCGGTCGCGGATTTGATTTCGACCGCGGTGCTGCGACGGCATCTGGAGACAATGCTCCGGTTGGGCATCGAATACGACTTTCTGCCGCGCGAGAGCGAGATTCTGCACCTGAACTTCTGGGCACTTGCTTTCGAGCAACTCAAGCAGAAGGGCGTTCTCTATTTTGAGAACGAGGGCAAGAACAAGGGCTGCTGGGTGATGTCGCGGACCGGTGTGCCGGCCACAGAACCGGACGACGGCCTGAAGGGCGAAATCGACGAAGACGCAAAAGTGATTGTTCGTTCCAATGGAACGGTCACGTATGTCGGCAAGGACATTGCCTATCATCTCTGGAAGTTTGGTCTTCTTGGCCGCGATTTCGGTTACCGCAAATTCTTCTCCTATCCTGATCACGAATGCTGGATTTCGGCGGTAAAGGGCGAGGAACCGCATCCGCACTTCGGCGACGCGCAGGCGATTTACAATGTGATCGATTCGCGTCAGTCTGATCCGCAGGCGAACGTGATTCAGGCCCTGCGCGGCATGGGCTACACCGAACAGGCGGATCACTACACGCACTTTGGCTACGAGATGGTCGCGCTCACGCCGCGCTGCGCGGCAGAGCTTGGCTATGAAGTGGCCGAGGAAGACCGTGCGCGTCCGTACATCGAAGTCAGCGGCCGCAAGGGATTCGGCGTGAAGGCCGATGACCTGATCGACAAGCTGATTGCGGCCGAACGAGCCTTGGTTGACGCCCGCCAGACATCACGAGACGAGCAGGAGCGGCAGGCAATTGCCGAGCAGATTGCAATTGGTGCATTGCGCTACTTCATGCTCAAATTCACGCGCAATTCCGTCATCGCCTTCGACTTCAAAGACGTGTTGAGTTTCGAGGGTGAAACCGGTCCGTATATCCAGAATGCCGTGGTGCGGGTCCGGAGCATTTTCCGCAAGGGGTCCATAACCCCAGAGGCTGTTCTTCGCGAATTCGCTGGATCCGACCCTGGCGCGTTTCTGATGGGCGACACCGGCGAAGACATCTGGCCACTCTGGCTGTGTGCCGGCCGGCGATCTACGGTTCTGGAGCAGTGCATTGCGACCTCGGAGCCAGCCTATCTTGCGAAACACGCCTTCCAGCTGGCCCAGGAATTCAACAACTTCTACCACAAGCATCACATCCTGTCGGAACTGGATCCCGAGCGCAGGATGTTCCTGCTGGCAACGGCCGCCGTTGTTTTGCGGGAACTGATTACTACGCTCGATTTGATGGGTATCGAAAGCCCCGAGGCGATGTAGTACTCCCGTCACACTGATGTAGCCTGCGTCACAAACAGGCGTTCGCGCAGAGGGAGAATATTGCTCGACGGTCAGGAATTGGAGTGAGGCTATGGATACCACCGCTCTGCATACACATATGCTGCTTCCTATTGAAGAGATTGCACGGAAACTGTCGCTTTTGCCGGCAGAGTATGAGCCGATCGGCGCACATGGCGCGAAGCTCAATCTGAATCTGCTGGACAACCCTGCGTTTCCGGTTCGCGGCAAGCTGATTGTTGTTACCGCTACGACGCCGACGACATCGGGCGAGGGAAAGACGGTGGTATCGATCGGGCTTGCGCAGGGGTTGGAGCGAATCGGCTGCAAGTCGATTCTGACTTCACGCGAGCCATCGCTGGGACCGGTCTTCGGGATGAAGGGTGGCGCGGCGGGCGGCGGGCTTTCGCAGGTGGAACCGAGCCAGAAGATCAATCTGCATTTTCACGGCGACTTTCACGCGATCACCTCGGCGCACAATCTGCTGGCGGCGATGATCGATTCGCATCTGTTCTTCGGCAATGCGCTTGACCTTGATCCCGCGGAGATTACCTGGCCGCGTGCGATGGACATGAATGACCGCGCGCTGCGCCGTGTTGAAGTGAGCCTTGGCGCGAAGGGGGACGGCGCAGATCGCCACACCGGCTTCGTGATTACCGCCGCTTCAGAGATCATGGCGATCATGGCGCTGGCTTCGAGCCGCGCCGATCTGCGGCATCGGCTCGATGCGATCGTTGTCGCGCAGTCGCGATCGGGACGCCCGGTGACCGCAGCAGATCTGGGAGCGACAGGCGCGATGCTGGCGCTGCTTGACGATGCGATCAAGCCGAACCTGGTGCAGACCACCGAGGGAACGCCGGCGCTGGTGCATACCGGACCGTTTGGGAATATCGCGCATGGGACGTCGAGTATTCTTTCGCACAAGATGGGCGTGCGGCTCGCCGATTACGTGGTGAACGAATGCGGCTTCGCAGCGGACCTTGGCGCGGAGAAGTATTTCGACATCGTGATGCGCGCTTCGGGCATTCAGCCGGCGGCCGCGGTGCTGGTGGTGACCGCGCAGAGCCTGAGGGCGCAGGGCGAAGGCAAGCTGGAGTCGGGATTTGGCAACCTGGCGCATCACGTCAAATCGCTGCGCGGATACGGCGTGCCGATCGTGGTCGCGATCAATCGCTTTCCGACGGATACGGCGGAAGACCTGGAGATGATTGCGACGGAGTGCTCTCTGCAGGGCGTTCGTTGCGCGATGGTGGAGGCATTCACAAAAGGCGGCGAGGGCGCCGTGGAACTCGCACACAAGGTGGTTTCGGCGATCGAGACGACTCCGGCGCCGGAGATTCAGCCGGTTTACTCGCTCGAAGATGCACTCGAGGTGAAGATTCTGAAGGTAGCGATCCAGGTATACGGCGCGGATGGTGTCGTCTTCAGCGACGCGGCGCGGGCGAAGCTTGAACGCTTTGCTTCGTGGGGATTCGGGCGGTTGCCGGTCTGCATCGCGAAGACACAATACTCGCTGACGGATGATCCGAAGCGCATGGGAGCACCGACCGGATGGACGCTGAACATCAACGACGTTTCGCTGTCGGCCGGTGCGGGGTTTGTGGTGGCCGTGTCGGGCAACATGATGCTGATGCCGGGATTGCCGAGCCATCCACGGGCGATGTCGATCGATGTGGATGACGACGGGAATATTGTCGGGGTTTAGGGCGGATTCTCCGCCGCTGATGGAAACGCTGTTAAGTGGAGAGCAAGAAGCAAAAGCAGTCATTCATGTCGCGTTGGGCACTCGAAGACCATGAGAATGCCGGATGGTCTGTCCGGGCCTAAAGGCCCTCTGGCTCTCTGCCGGTGACTTCAGCAGCCTGAAGGCTGCTGCTCCCTCCGTTTTGCAACCTCCCAGAGCCGCTCCGCTTTGGAATTTTCAGGGCGGATACTGTGCGTCTGGGGCCCGTTCACTCAAGAAGACAGGGTCGAGGCTGGTTGCGAGCGTTTTTGCCGGGACCCCTATTACCCGGACTCTTTGGGTAAATTCCCTGTTTTCAATGGTCTGGCGACGGGGGTGCGTTCCAAATTCCTCTGCTGATTGGGTTTAGCCGTAGATTCCTCTCGGCGTTGAACTTACGGGGCGGTTCACAGTGTCACAGTTTCACAGTCTTCACAACCCCAATTTTGAGAGTGCCCAAAACTCTAACTTGTTGTGGGATTGGCGGTTAGGTCGTTTTTGAAGGTGAATTTCTGGCTCTTTTTGGTCGATTTTGGCACGTTTTGGCGCGTTATCCGAGCTTATCAAGGCTTGGAATCCTGTGAAACTGTGAGGGGGCGATGATTGGAAGAGTAGTAAGGCTCGCCTTCATGGTTTCAGCCTACGCTGTTCGGAGAAATAACCTGCAAAAGCAGGGAAACTTTCTAACGTTTGTTTTGAGTGGGTTAGACGGAGATTGGCGGTTGGAGGTCTTGACGGATTTTGGGGGTGCACCCGGTGGGTGATGCAGATGGGGTGGTTTCCACGTCCGAAAAGCGGTCGCGGGCCCGCGGCTGGTTTTCTCCACAACGCCGCAATGGATTTGTGGGACGTAGCCACCGAAGAAGACCCCGCGCAGATGTGGGAAGAAGCCCGCGCGATCGCCTCAAGGATCCTCGCTCCACGAGCTGGGGATTGAACGTATTCTGGCCGAAGGACGCAGAATAAGGCGGGATGAGGCCCTGAGCGACGCCATCGAGGACCGTAGAATGATCGTCCACGCTGAAACCTGCCAGGATGTGTATCAAAAAGTAACTGAAGGGTG
>CAVYPN010000010.1:0-14753 GCA_963770365.1 uncultured Acidobacteriaceae bacterium
TGCCCGGAACCCTGATTCTTGAGCACAGAGCGCATCTCGCGTCGGCTTGTGACCTTATGATTCGATCTGATGCGAAGGGCCCACACACTCAAACCAATCCATCATCAACGGATCGCAAACGTGTTCGCGCTCGAATCGATCCAGATCGGTCTCCCGCCGCGCCCGCGCTACGGTGAAGAAACACTGTGTGCAAATCGATTCGACGCATTCTTTCGAGTAGCGATGTGAGAACGGGTGGAGACTCGAAGTATTCAACGGTGACCTCTTCTATGTGAAAGGCAACCGATGGCAATGAGTCTTACAAAGTTACAATCCTTCTGCGCAGATCACCGTTTTGGAACCGCCGCCACGATTCGCGCGCGGCCTTCCCCTGAGAGATGCCGTTTGTTGCCCCCGTCTTTGCGGGTACAGCCTGCCTTCTTCAAGGCCGCGATTTCAGCATCGATTGCGGCAGCGGACCCTTTGGACCGCCCAGCAGGTTCCCCCAATGTATATCGAATGGAAAAACGATATGTTTACGACTGCGGCTCGTCTCCAACCAACGTAATCAGAAGTGGTTACTTTCAGATACCGCGTTACAGCAACTGATCCGGCTTCCATCTTGTATTGCGGCCGAATCACGGCGACTCTTACCCTGGCAACGTGCGAGCCGAAAATGGCAGAGAAAAGAGTTGCCCACGACCCGCTCACGACTCCCGATGTGGCTTGGGCCATTGTGTGGTCGTATGGTGCGTTGCTCCCGTTAGAATCTCCGCCTAGCGATACAACAGCGAGAGGTACTCGACGCCAGGCCGCCAGCATGATACAACGGTCACTTCAGTGCGCTCGGGGATCTGATGACACTGCTTCACGTCAGCATCGACCACGTCCCGGCAGAGGGACTACTACTAGCCTTCGCGATAAGTGTAATTTGGGTCGTGGTCCGTGCAATCGCACTGATTAAAGCTTGCCCGGGAGCCAGCGACAGTCCCGCCCAGGCAGTACGAGGAACGCTTCCGGTTCCAGCCGGTCGGATGTCGATGATTGTGACTGGGCAGGACAGGACGAGCGCTCCGCTGCATTTGCGCTTCACTCTCTCCGACCCATCCATCACATTGCTTCGAATAGAGATTGCGAACCAGTTGGACAAACGGGCAGAGTGCGCCGAGTGCGCAAAGGAAGGCAACGGAGTTTTCGTCACGACGGTGGTACCCAAGGTTGTGCAGCGCTGGTACAACGCCAATCCATATTGGGATGGAGAGACGAAGCAACTCCCTATCCGAGCATACTTTATGACGAACGGGCGGGCAGTCTGCCGAACAATTTGGGTCAGGATGGGCCCACGAATTATCGCAAGTTCAAGACTTCCCGATGTCAATGATTTTGCTTGGTTCCTCGAAGGCCCGTGCTCATCGGTCCGTCCGATCCTATTGCCAGCCAGAGCGAACCAGACTCCAGTGCGCTTAGCGAGCTAATCGAACACACTTGCATGTTCCGAGCGGATGACCGCCTACCCGGACATTACTCGAAATTGACCAGTGTTGACCGCCCGACCAGTATTGTTGCCTTCGTGGGTCTAATCAGTCAGCCTGCAAGTTAGGAAACGAAGGATGACGCTGAAGTTGATTCGCAATTGGCACAGGCGAGAAAAGCTACCTGGCTAAAGCAAATCTTAGCCATCTCTCAAGCCGACACCTTCATGCGGTCAGATCGAAGGGAAATGGATGTTCAGCCTGTGGCAAATGAAGAGAATCAGGATGGCGCCCAGCGTGGAAAAAATGAGGCCAGCGGGATGATATCGTTCGTTCTTCGGGCGAAAAATCATGTGGGTAACGCCGCCGCCGAGGAGCGATCCGATGACGCCGAGCACCAGTGTCCAGAAGAGGGTTATGTGCGTGTGCATCACCGATTTCGAGATAAGCCCTGCGAGTAGCCCGATAACCAAATACCAGATTATGTGAAACAAACTTTTGCCTCCCTGTTCTGCCTTCTACCGAAATCTCGATCTTCAGTCTGTCGGACCGGAATTTAAGAATTCCTCGGCGCTCCTTGACGGAACGACCCGGGGATTTCTTGTTCAAGGGAAGGATGCGGCAGTTTAGTGCAGATCGTGTGGAGCTTGGCGCACGGAAACAATCACCCCGTGCCGGTTGGCAAGCACGTAATTCCCATCGATCTGGCGCCATTCGTGTCCCGCTGGTGGACGGCGGAGGTGGTTCTGCCTGTAATCGACCTTGTCGCCTCTGTTCCAGTCCTCATTCTGAATCTTTGAGCCCGACTTCCATTCTTGGTGCTGCTTGTAAGCGTGGTTGTCGCGATGATCCTGGTCCTGATGATCCTGAGCCAACGCGGGCATGCTGGCCAGAGCCACGGCCAGGATGGAGAGTGCGAATGTTGCGCGTATTATTTTCACGAATACTCCTGGGAATTGAGTCGTGCCTGGGAGGGAAGCACGTTTGTCAATGGAGCAAGCGTACACAGAACCTTGCCCGGCATTCCGATCTGTTTTGACCACATTTCCACCTTTTGAGGAACGACACCATTTGCGAGCGTATCTCGTTGACATTCTCGACTGTCGCTCGACATGCGACGGTGCGTGCAGTCCGATAGGGTCGACCATCGGGGACCCCGGCTAGCGACAATGACTCCTGGATCACGGCCTACACAGAAGTCACTCGCCGAGCAACAACGGCGCTCCAGTGTTGTCACAAAGGTAATTGAAGGGTTGTCCACCAACCGCCCAGGACGCTTTCACCAACCCATCCGTTACCGCCGCCCTGTGCTCACGCTAGAATTTGTGCACCGGGAGATTTCCGAACATGCCCAGCGATCCCGAAGAAACCTTGCTTCAAGGTTCGGAGTTGCTCAAACCCCTTTTCACAAAGCACGGGTTCTTTTTCGTGCCATTGGACAGGGGCAAGAGTAGCGGCGGCCCGTTCGCTTCCGCTGGGTTTATTAGAGGCGACCGAAGGTTTGAATTTCACTTCCGATTCAGCTTGGGAATGGTGACATACCATCTTGGCGCGGAGTCGATATCGCACCAAGAGTACATGTGCTCTGTGTTGGGAAAGCCGAACCTGAGTCGCTATCCCGGCTTTTCCGATGAGCCGCTGGACGCCTTTCGCAACCTGCGCGATGACGTAGAAAACCACTGCATAGAGTTCCTCGAAGGGACGAGCGATGCCTTTCTGCGTCGGATCGAGGATGCCCGTATGCGTTGGGCGCGGATTCCAAAACTCCCAGACTAGGGCTCTCAAATCCAGAGCTGTGGCCTCGAATGTGCGGTTCCGAGAGTATCACCGTCTACTCGGAATGTATGGTCCGCCGCCGTTTTGCAAGCGAAAAGTGAGGATGACAGAATTGGTCTGCGCGAATGTATTCGGCCTTGATTGGAGTAGCGAACTCCTGGCCTGAATGGGATGCGCTGCGCTCTCGTCCTTTTTAGTAACGCTGCCTTTAAAGGCATTTTCCGAGTGCAGGTTCTCGAGAGCGCCGGGATCGACCGTTTTTGCCATCTCATGTTTTCGCCAGCAAACCTGGCAGGAATCTCCAAACTCAGATCAGTCGTCGTCGTTGGGCTGCAGATGTGGGAAATCGCGTCAGCGATTTCCAAGCCTGGCGCTTTGTGCCAGGCGTCATGTGCAGGCCATCAGGCTGCGTTCAATTGTGCCGCTGTTGGCGGGCGATAAACTTCTCCTTTGTAGAGAACCGCCCAGGCCATGCGCGCCATCTTGTTGGCCAGCGCTACGGTCGCCACCTGCGGGCGCTTGCGGGATGTGAGATTGACCAGCCACGTACTCAAGCCGGAAGATTGCTTGGTTTTCTGCAGCAGCACGGTGTGCGCTCCCTGCACAAAGAGTTTGCGCAGGTATTTGTTTCCTCGTCTGCTGGTACCAGTGAGCTTTTGCTTGCCTCCGGTGGAGTGCTCGCCGGGCACCACTCCCAGCCAGGCAGAGAATCCGCGGCCCTTCATGAAGGCTGCGCCGTTGCCGATGGCTGCCACTGTGGCCGTAGCTGTGATCGGTCCGATTCCGGGGATCGCGACCAGGCGTTTGCACTGCTCAAGTTCGCCGCAGATGCGCGCGATCAGCTTGTTGGTTTCCTCAATCTGTCCGTGCAGATATTGCATCTCCGACCGCAGTTGGGTCAGAAGTACGCGCAATGCACCGGACAGTTTGTTGTCCGCGTCTTCCAGGATGCCGGGCAGAGACTCCTCAATATAATGGCGACCCTTGCGGATGGTGATACCGCGCTCCAGCAGCATACCGCGCATCTGGTTGATCACCGCAGTGCGGCGCACAACCCAACGCTCGCGCACACGGTGCAACGACTGAAGGTCGAGCTGGTCGTCGGTCTTGATCGGCACAAAGCGCATCGTGGGGCGGGTTACAGCTTCGGCACACGCTTCCGCATCGATATAGTCGTTCTTGTTCGTCTTTACGTAAGGCTTCACGTACTGCGCCGGCATCAGCCGTACATCATGGCCTTGTTCCCGCAGAGCACGGCCGAGAAAATGAGATCCTCCACAAGCCTCCATGCCGATCAAGCAATGAGGAAGGTTCGCGGTGAAGCGCAGCAACTGAGTCCGTGAACCCTTCTTGCGAACCACGACTTGCCCACGCGCGTTGACGGCTACAAAGTGAAATACTGTCTTCCCTAAATCGATACCAATCGTCCGAATCTCCATGGAACACCTCCTGTGTTTACCTCTATACCCCTCGGGGAGGGTTTAGGCGGCGGACCATGCCAGTAGTAATCCCAAATGCGGGCCTGGATTTGAGAGTGCGACTCGGCAGTGGGACCTGAATCCCAAGTCACACAGGCTCGTTGGCGAGGGCGGGGGGACCGACAACCGCTCTGCTGCGCTCCAAGTTGCGCGTCAGCAGGAACATGACGAGTGCCGCGCCGACGCTCGGTAGCACGAGTCCCCGCAGTCCAAGCCAATAGCTGCCTGTTGCATCCTTCGTCACGCCCATCCAGTACGGGCCGATGAATCCGCTGAACATGGTGATGGTGTTCATGGCGGCAATTCCCGCGGCGGCGGCGCGTCCTGCCAGGAACTGGGTGGGAACCGCCAAGGCAGGCCCCTGCATCGACATGAAGGCAACGAAGCTTATCCCCAACGTCGTGACAATCAGCCACGGCGTTCGTGCGTAACTCGCTGTCAAATAGCCTGCTCCCATGACAATGCAGGGAAGAACACAGTGGAGTGTTCGCTCACCGCTGCGATCGGAGTGCGCGCCATTGAAAAGCATGCCGACTGCGCCAGCAACGCCGAAACTGGCTATGAGAAATCCAACCCTGGTGACGCTCCAACCGGTCGCCTCCTGCAGAATCGCAGGCGCGGAAAAGTAGTAGGCATAGTTCGCCGTCAGCGCACAGAGGAAATAGGATCCGATCATCCAAACCTTGGGAGAGAGCAACGCTTGCAGCGCGCCCGCCTCATGGCCCAGATGAGCCTGCGCCGAGTCCGCATCGAGTTGCCGCTTGAGCCACATTCTCTCCTCGGTAGTCAGCCACTCCGCTTGCATGGGTCCATCGGGAAGTATCCATAGAAAGACAAAACTGAAGAGCGCGGCGGGAAGTCCCTCAACAAGGAAGAGCCATTGCCATCCAGCTAATCCCAACGTGCCTTGAAGCCCCATCAACCAACCGGCGACCGCGCCCATTACCACCGAACTGAGCGGGAGAGCGATGTAGAAACGGCTCACAGCGCGCGCTCGCATGCGGGCCGGGAACCAGAGCATGAGGTAATAGATGACGCCCGGAAAGAAACCCGCCTCCGCCATGCCAAGCAGGAGACGCACGCTATAAAACTGCCAGGGCGTGCGAACGAACATCATGGCGGCCGCGAGCAGGCCCCACGTAAACATGATGCGGGCGAGCCAGCGTTTTGGCCCGAAACGGAGCAGAAGCAAATTCGACGGCACTTCGCAAAGCGCGTATCCGATGAAGAACAGCCCCGCTCCTAATCCGTAAACCGTGGCGCTGAAGTGCAGGTCGCTGTTCATGCGCAGCGATGCGAAGCTTATGTTGATGCGGTCCATGTAAGCAAGGCCGTAGCCGATGGAGATGATCGGGAGAAGGCGGACCGCGGCTTTGCGCTGGGCAGATGCGCCGATGACGGCATCGCCTTGAGGTGGAGCAGCTGCGTTTGGCTCAAGTCCGATTGCTGCCATTACAGCTGACCTCGCTGGGATTCGGATGGAACTTGCCGGGAAGTGGAACGAGCGGGAGCGGTAAGGCGAATCTATCACACATTCAGCAACGTATGGGTTCCGAGTCGCGGCCACTTGTTGTGATAGCATCCGCCTGGTTGGGCTGAGGGTTTCGTCCCGATCAAGATTGATCGTGAAATCCCATTTCTGAGGATGCGATGACACGTTCGCGATGGCTTTTTGGCAGCGCGGTTTTTCTTGGTGCATTCCTGCTTTTTCTTGTGGAGCCGATTGCGGCAAAGCAACTGCTGCCTGTACTGGGCGGTTCGGCGGCGGTCTGGATTACGTGTCTCGTGTTTTTTCAGACGGCGCTGCTATGCGCTTATCTCTATGCGCACTGGATGAGCAATCGGCCGGGTTGGGTTCTCTATTTCAGTTTATTGCTGGTTGGTTTTGCTTCGGCGGTGGGGTGGTGCTGGCGGGGCGCGGGGCTGGGTATCGGAACTGCCTATCCGATCTTGACGGTTTTTGCGGCGTTGGGAAGCACCATTGGATTGCCATTCCTGGTGCTGGGAACGACGAGTCCGCTGATGCAGGTTTGGTGGGCTCGGCTGCATCAGTCACCAATTCCCTATCGCCTGTTCGCCCTCTCGAACCTGGCGTCGCTGCTCGCGCTCGCCGCTTACCCGACACTCATCGAGCCGCATTTGACGCTGCAGGCTCAGCGCGTCGCCTGGTGCGGCGGATTCGCACTCTTCGCGTCAATCACCGGAGTGCTGGCCTGGAGAGCGCGGTCGGCAGCAGAAGCCGGGCCGGCTCCGAATTCCGCCGGACTTGAAGATGGCGCACCCGCAGCACAGGTGCAAAAACTCCTATGGGTGCTGCTGCCGATGGGTGCCGCAATGCAACTCAGCGCCGTCACGCGCTACATCACCGGCAACATTGCCGCCATTCCTCTGCTGTGGATTCTTCCGCTCGCGGTGTACCTGCTCAGCATCATCCTCGCTTTCGAGTTCCCTCGGCTGCTGCCGCGCAGCCTCATTGCGCGTTTCCTCATCGTAATGCTTGCCGGGTTGGGCTATGCGCTTTCAAAGCAGGACGCTGAGTGGCCGCTCCGCATCAGCATCGGTTTCTTCCTGATCGAAGCCTTCATCGCGTGCCTCTTTTGCCACAGTGAGGCATATCGGCTTCGGCCGCGCCGCGCATCCGAGGCGACCATGTTCTACCTTCACTTCGCCGCTGGTGGTGCGCTGGGTTCGTTCGTCATCGGCATTGTGTTCCCGCTGCTCTTTCGCTTCAACAACGATCTTGTGATCACTTGCTGCTTCACCGCCCTCCTGGCCTTTCTGGTTACTTTTGAAGACGGCTGGAATTCACGCCTGCTGTGGGGAGTCGCTACCGCAGTCATGGCACTGCAGATCTTCTGGATCAACATCGTCAACCAGCGCAACACCACAGTGGCAGTGAGAAATTTCTACGGCGCGCTGCGGGTAAAACAGAGCTTCGGCTTCCCCGGAGCCACACTGCGAACGCTGACCAACGGCAATGTGGAGCATGGCACCCAGATCTTCGGCACGGATGAACAGCGCCACATGCCCACCAGCTACTATGCCGAGGACTCCGGTGTAGGCCTCGCCATTCGTATGTGTTGCGGCACGCAGCCGCGCAACATCGGCGTTATCGGACTGGGTGCTGGAACCATCGCCGCTTATGGACGACCGGGCGATCGCATTCAGTTCTATGAAATCAACCCCGCAGTCGAACCGATAGCTCGGAATGTTTTCACCTACATTCGCGACTCCGGCGCTCAAGTCTCCGTCGTTCCGGGAGATGCGCGTACGTCTCTGGTTGCGGAACCGTTGCAGCAATTCAATGTCCTGGTGGTCGATGCTTTCTCCGGCGATGCGATTCCGCTTCACCTGCTCACGGCCCAAGCCCTCGAACTCTATCGACGGCACCTGGCTCCAGGTGGTGTGATCGCCTTCCACATCTCCAACCGTCACGTTGATCTGGAGCCGCCGATCTGGGTGCTGGCAAACCAGGCGGGTATGCAATCGAGGATCGTTTCCAGCTATGCCAATGACGCGCGGGACGAGTTTACCGCGACCTGGATGCTGGTTTCGGACAATTCCGCTTTTTTTGCCCAGCCAGAGGTCCTCGCACACTCGGTGCCGGCGACCCCGAACCCCTCGATGCGGCTGTGGACCGATGATTTTTCCAGCCTTCTGCCTGTCCTTCGCTGGTAGGGCGCTGGTAGGTGGCCCGTGTCACATGACGTTCACAGTTCCCATGTGATAGCATCCGTTTTCTTAAAGCTAGACGCCTGGCGGCGCTCTCATTTACTTGACCGCCTGGCGCCTGCCGGGGACTCTCCGCATGGACGAGGAAGACGGCAGACTGGGCCCTCGAGCCCGCCAACCCGGACGCGTTGACGTCCTCACGGACGCCTCGATGACGTCCCTGTCCTTTATCCCTTGTCCGGTCTTCGTACCGGCTCCAGAAACACGCACTCATATTCCGCATGAAGGAGAATTGCCATGAAAACGTATCAGGGAAGTGAGATCCGCAACGTAGCTGTAGTGGGGCATGCTCAGAGCGGCAAAACGTCTTTAATCTCCGCGCTGCTGCATGCCGCAAAGATGACTCCGACGCAAGGGAGAGTGAGCGAAGGTTCGGCTGTGACCGCCTATGACGAAGAAGAAATCGCCCGCGGCACGACCATGTCGAATGCTGTGGCCTTCGCCGAGTGGCAGGGCGTCAAGATCAACTTCGTCGACACGCCGGGATTCCATATGTTCTCGCACGAGGCGCGCGCTGCGCTGCTGCCGGTGGAGGCAGCCTGTGTAGTAGTGAATGCGCAGCATGGCATTGAGCCGGTGACGGAGCGGGTGTGGAAGTACGCGGAAGAGGCGAACGTGCCGCGATTTGTGGTGATCAACCAGATGGATCATCCAAAAGCGGGCGGAGGCGGCGGATTGAGCGCGCTGATTGACGATCTGCATGAGCGCTGGGGACGCAATTGCGTGCCGGTCCAAATGCCGATTTCGGATGCGCAGGGATTTCATGGCGTCGTCGACCTGGTGACGATGGAAGCGTTCCACTACACGCCGAACGGCGATGGACGCGGCAAGATCACGGGTGAAATTCCGGCGAGCATCGCGCAGCAGGCCAAGGAGGCGCACGAGGCGCTGGTCGAGCTCGTTGCCGAGGGCAAAGATGAGCTGATGGAGGAGTACTTCGCCGAAGGGACGATTCCTGAGCAGCACCTGATTACCGCGCTGCATGAGGCGATCCGCGAAGACCGCATTTTTCCTGTGCTGTTTGCGAGCGGCGGGACCAACGTGGCCACCGACCACCTGCTCGACTTCATCAAGGTGTATGCACCGTCTCCGACGGAGCGTGCGCCCATTCCAGTAAAAACGGCGGCGATGCAGGCTGTGGCAACGAACGGCGACGGCTCCGAAGCCGGCGCAGGCGTCTCGTTCCGTAAGGTCGAGGACAGCCAGCCCACGGCGCTGGTTGTATTCAAGACCATGAGCGATCCTTTTGCGGGGCGCATCACCTTCTTCAAGGTGGTCAGCGGCGTGGTGAAGAGCGATGCGACGCTTGAGAACTACACGCGGCGCGGTGCAGGAGCGCTTCGCGCACTTGAGCATTATGCAGGGACGCAAGGCTGTTGAAGTTGCGGAACTCCACGCGGGAGATATTGGTGCGATTGCCAAGCTGCGCGAGACGCTGACCGGTGACACGCTCGGCGCGAAGGGCGGAGATATTCAAGTTGAGTTGGCTCCCTTGCCTGAGGCGGCGATGACGTATGCCATCGAGCCCAAGAGTCGCGCCGATGAAGACAAACTCGCCCCCGCCATTCACAAGCTGATGGAAGAGGATCTGCTCATCCGCTTCTTCCGCGATCCGCAGACCAATGAGTTTCTGATTGCAGGAGCAGGCCAGCCGCACATCGAGTCGATCGTATCGCGGTTGAAGAAGCGCTATCACGCCGAAGTGACGTTGAAAGCTCCCAAGGTGCCTTACCGCGAAACCATACGCGGCAAAGCCGACGCGCAGGGCCGCCACAAAAAGCAGTCTGGCGGCCATGGTCAATTCGGCGACTGCAAGGTCAGGATGGAGCCTCTGCCCCGCGGCGGTGGTTTTGTGTTCGCCAGCGAAGTTTTCGGCGGCGCGATCCCACGCAACTTCATCCCGGCCATCGAGAAGGGCATCGTCGAGTCGGCCGCCCGAGGCTATCTCGCCGGCTACCCCGTGGTCGATTTCAAGGTCATCGTCTACGACGGCAGCTATCACGATGTCGACTCGAATGAACTTTCCTTCAAGAAAGCCGGTCGCCTGGCCTTCCGCAAAGCAATGGAACAAGCCAAGCCCTGCTTACTGGAGCCCGTCATGAAGGTTGCCGTCGAAGCTCCCGACGAATTTGCCGGCACGCTGATGGGCGACCTTAATGGGCGTCGCGGGCGCGTACAGGGCATGGAATCCAAGGGACGCACGACGGTGATCAATGCCGAGGTGCCGATGGCTGAAATGCTGACGTATGGCACGCTGCTGACCTCAATGACGCAGGGCAAGGGCAGCTACCGGATGGAGATGCATCACTACGATGTCGTTCCGCAACTCGTCGCTGACAAGATCCTGGCGAATGCGAAGCGGCCGGTGGACGAGGAAGAGGAGTAGCGGCGGGTTAGTCTTCAGTTGTTAGTTTTCAGTTTTCAGGTGATGGAGATCCGCGGCTGTCTTTGGAGGTCCGAAGATGGTCGCGGATTTTCTGTTTTGTAGTGTTGCGCCGCCGTTCCGGGCGACGGCGGAATGAGGCCCTCAGCGAAAAGCCAACTGCAGGTTCCTCCGCTCCCTTTGGTCGGTCGGAATGACAAAGCGAGTGCGGTTTCAGCCCGCCCTACTGGGCTGGGAACAGCAGCCGGAAAACCAAAAGCAGGTTCTTCGCTCACCACCCCCAAACTGAACTGTGTTTGGGGGTCTTTTCGCGTTAGAAGGACATCTCTAACTTCTGAATGTCGGGAGGAACGACAGGGCGGCTAGTTCGCGGACGAGGCGAACGGTTTCGAGGCTGACGGTGACAACCTGACCGATGAGCTAGACGACGTATCGGGATTGTAGCGCGGTTGAGATCGTTAACTATTCCGAAGAGCTTGTTTGATCACGTTGCCTCCATGGCATACGCGCTCCAATCCCTCCACACTCCATGAGAGGCGGTCACCCCTGCAGTCACCGTCTTTGTGAATAACTTGGATCTGACCGACTACTTATAGTCGGTGGTGAGCGCAACTTGAGTTGCTGCGTAGCTGTCGCCACGCTGAGAGTAGTGCAGGCGGATTTTGCTGGAAATTGAAATCGAAATCGGGTTATAACGTAAGACCCGCCGGTCCCGCGGCAATGGAGGAAAAGAGTGTTTCCAGCCAGTCATCATTTCACGAAGTTCGCTGAACATTGCCTCGGGTTTTTCCCTGCTTGGCCGCCGACTGGCGGCAACCCCGAGGTCGAATTCGGACCTGGGGTGATTCTGCAAATCACAAATTGATGGCAGCGTAACCCCTTCGCGTGATCGCGCCCTCGTGTTCCCGTCCTTCGACGAACGCCGGTTAATCGCGATCGTGCCCCTGCCGCCCAAACAGAGTTTGGACGGGGCACCCAACGTGGAGATTTTCGAATGTCTGTTCTTGAAGGTTTGACGCCGCCTCCGATGGAGGAAGGGCGGAGTTTCTGGTCTTCGGTACGCGAGGCGCTGGAGCGGCTCGCACCAGGATTTCACACAGGGGAATTTGAATCGCGCCATTCTTCTGCTGGCCATTCCGATGGTTCTGGAGATGGTGCTGGAGTCGCTGTTTGCCGTGACCGACGTGTTCTGGGTCGGACGGCTGGCGCGAATGCAGTAGCAACCGTAGGCATTACGGAGTCGATGCTGGCGTTGGTGGTTTTGCCGTCGGCCTGGGCGTTTCGCTCTCGACAACGGCGATGGTGGCGTGGCGGATGGCGAGAGAGGATGCCCGAGGATGCTGCGATTGCCGGCGTGGCAGGCGGTGGTGCTTGGCCTGCTGATTTCGGTCGCGATCGGGATTCCGGCGGGGATCTATGCCGTCGGAGTTGCTGCGGGCGATGGGCGCCTCGCCGCAGATGTTGGCGAGTGGTTCAGGGTATGCACGCGTTGCGCTGGGCGGTTGCGGCGCGATCGTCATGCTGTTGTCCTGAATAACGCAATCTTTCGCGGGGCGGGCGATGCGTCGATTGCGATGCGGCTGCTGTGGGTGTCGAACATCATCAACCTGGTGCTCGATCCCTGCCTGATCTTCGGGCTCGGGCCGTTTCCGAAGATGGGCGTAACGGGGGCGGCGGTGGCAACGTTCACCGGGCGTTCGATCGGCGTGCTGTACCAATTTTATCGGTTGCTGCATGGGACCGAGCGCATTCCACATCCTGGTGCGGCAACTGCGCATCAACGTGCGGGTGATGGTGACGCTGCTGCGTTACGTTCAATGATGGGAATCCTGCAGCTCGCCATTGCGAATACGAGCTGGATTGTACTGGTGCGCATTATCTCAATCTTCGGAGCGTCGGCTGTGGCGGGATACACGATCGCTATTCGCATTGTGGTGTTCTTCATTCTGCCTGCATGGGGGCTGAGCAACGCCGCAGCGACTCTGGTGGGACAGAACCTGGGAGCGAAGAGGCCGGACCGCGCCGCGCAGGCGGTATGGCGCACCAGCGTGTACAACGTGATCTTTCTTGGAGTCCTGGGGATTTTCTTTGTTGTTTTTGCAACGCCGGTGGTGCGGCTGTTTGTGCATGATCCGGCGGTGGTACCGATTGCTGCGACAGCTTTGCGCACGTTTGCCTGCGGCAACGTTGGCTACGCGTACGTGATGGTGATGCTGCAGGCGTTCAACGGGGCTGGCGACACACTGACGCCGACGATCGTGAATTTTTTCGGCTTCTGGGTGTTGGAGCTACCGCTGGCATGGTGGCTTGCGGTTGGGCTGAGGCTTGGCGCCAATGGAGCGTTTCTGGCGGTGGTGATTGCCGAATGCTCGATCGCGGTAGCGAGCATCATTCTGTTTCGGCAAGGCAGGTGGGCCCGGCAACGGATTTAGGTCGGATTTCGGGGCGAAAGCGGTTGATTCGCCCCGGTTTCGCCGGATTTTTGGCATGATCGGGAATCCTTGTGGGCTCAGCAACATCTGAGAGAATGATGGATGTGAAGTAGCCAATCATTTTGCCGGCCCGCGGCGCTGGGGACCGCTGTGCGCGGCGGTCGTGGTGTTGACGGGAGCCGTGTGCGCGCAGGCCCAGAATCCGAGTTCGACGGCGAATCCTTTTTACGGTAGCGTGACGGCGCATGTGGTGACGGACGAGCCGCTCAAGTTGTCGCTGGACGAGGCGATTCGGCGCGGGTTTGAAACCGATCTTGGGCTGAAGGAAGCTGAGAGCGGGGAGAAGCTTTTCCAGGGCGAGAAGAATATTGCGCTGCAGGAATTTTTGCCCACGATTAATCTGTCGGGCGGCACCGGAGTTTTTCGAGCACAACCTTGCGGCGCAGGGGTTTGGGCCTGGAGTGCTGAAGCAGTTCGGAGGGCTCTTTGGGGGCGGACTCCCCGCGGGTCTTTCGCTGATTACGAAAGACGATTTGACGCAGGGTCAGCTGAGTTTTAAGCAGACGCTGTTTTCGGGTGTGGTGATTGCGGGCTGGAAAGCGGCAGGAGCGGCGCAGCGGTCGGCCTACTTCAGCAAGATGACGGCGCGCGGCGAAGTGGTGCAGCAGGTGGCGACGGCGTACCTGCACGCGATTGCAGATGCCAGCCAAGTGGACAACGCCACGGCGCTGGAGAGAACCGACGAGGTCGCGCTACAGCACGCGCACGATGCGCACGTGGCAGGAACGCTCGCCAACCTGGATGAGTTGAGGGCGCGGGTGCAATTGCAATCGCAGCAGCAGACGTTGATTGCGGCGCAGAATGCGGAGGAGAAGGACCTGATCCTGCTGAAGCGCGAGATCGGAATCGATCCGGGGCGAGAATATCGTGTTGACCGACCCCGCGCCTTATAGCGACCTGGCGGAGCAGACGCCTGCGGAAGTGCGGCGCAATTGCGTACAAGAATCGGCAGGATTATCAGAATCTGCAGAACCAGGTGATTGAGTTACGCGCGCTGCACTCGGCGTACAGGGCGCACGGTTGCCGAGCTTGAGTTTCAGTGGCAACTACGGCATCGACAAGGTCAATGGAAGTCCGAGTCACGGCGTGTTTGCTGCGGTGGGAACACTGAATGTGCCTATCTTTCGCGAAGCGAGTCTTCGCGGAGATTCCGACGCCTCCGCTGCGCAGCTGGCAGCGGTGAATGCGCAGCTTGACGATGTGCGCAGCAAGATCGACCAGCAGGTGCGGTCGGCGTTGCTGGACGCGGAAGCAAGCGAAGAAGCTGGTGGAAGTTGCGGAAGTCGAACGTGGAGCTGGCGCTACGCAGGAGCTTAACGATGAGACGGACCGCGTGAATGCAGGCGTGGATAACAATCTGCCGCTGGTTACGGCGCAGGCTTCGCTGGCTTCGGCGCAGAGCAATTATGTACAGAGCCTGTATCGGTACAACCTGTCGAAG
>CAVYPN010000011.1:0-324067 GCA_963770365.1 uncultured Acidobacteriaceae bacterium
CGTTTGGCGCATCTGAATGGCGCTGGAAACTCGGCATATCCGCAGCTCCCGCGGCGATTTTCTTTTTCCTTCTCTTCTATATACCGCGCAGTCCACGATGGCTCGTCAAAAAGGGGCGCATCGACGAAGCACGGAATGTTCTCGAATCAATAGGAGAGGAAAATGCAAGAGAAGAGCTTCTGCAGATCGTCGAATCGATCGATATTGAGCATGCCGGCGAGAAGCAGCGCCTTTTTTCCTGGAAGTATCGCTTTCCCGTCTCCCTGGCAATCACCGTCGCCATGTTCAATCAGCTCGCCGGCATCAACTCCATCCTTTACTATCTGAACGATATCTTCGAGCGCGCGGGCTTTACCAAGGTCTCTGGCGACCGGCAGGCTGTTGTCATCGGAGCGACCAACCTCTGCTTCACCATGCTGGCCATGTTGGTTATCGACAAAGTCGGCCGCAGGATTCTGTTGCTGATCGGTTCCGTCGGCACCTGCCTGTGCCTTGCAGCTGTTTCGTTCCTCTTCTATAACCGCGCCCACGATCGCCTGCTTATCTGGCCCCTGATTGCATACATCGCGTTCTTTGCCTTCTCTCAGGGAGCAGTCATCTGGGTCTACATCAGCGAAGTGTTTCCAAACGCGGTGAGAGCCAAGGGCCAGAGCCTGGGCAGCTTCACGCACTGGGTCATGACTGCCATCCTTTCCTGGATCTTCCCCATCCTCAGCGCTCATTCGGCAGCGGTGCCGTTTACTTTTTTCTCCATCATGATGGCGGTGCAGTTCTTTGTGGTGCTGTTTTACTTTCCTGAAACCAAGGGAATCACATTGGAGGACATGCAGAAGAAGCTGGGCATTGTCTAGGGCGCGCGCAAATCTCGATTCAGCAGCGTCAGCAGTCTCAGGTTAAAAGTTCCGTGTCAATGATCTCCTAAACCTGATCTCATGGAGACTCCTTTCATGTCGCCGTTCGCAAATCGCCATCGCTTGCTCTTGCAGATTTCTGTCGCGCTTGCTCTCGTAGTTTGCTGGCGTGTCTCGGCGCCTCGGCATGCTCTGGCCGCGGCGGTCCTCCTGGTTGCTTCCCAAGCAAAGCTCACCCCCACCGGCGACGAAGCTGGATCTGGCGATGGTCTGAAGATCGGAGGGCAGCCGGTCGTTCAACTAAAGCGCAAGAGCAGCGCGAACGCAGCTCGGCCGGAGTTCACCTCCGTAACCATACTCCCGGGCAGAGGCATGAATCTCTTCCAGATCACCGCCAATCTACCCGGCAAGGGAGAGATCCATGTTCTTGCTTCCCCTTCGCTTGAAGAGGCTGCGCAGAAGCTGGACGGCGGCCCAGACGACGTTCATGGCGTGAAGAGCTTCGCATTCGGAGGTGCCTTCCTCGTCCCTTACCCCAACCGCATTCGCGGCAAGCTTTCATCGGACGGCAAAACTATCACGACCCAATGGAAAGACAAGACACTCACGTTGCCCGCCGTCTGGAAGGGAAAGGCAAACCCCAAAGCGGAGATACACGCAATCCATGGCCTGATTCTCGATCGCAAGACCGACTCGCTGAAACTCGACACAACGCCCGAAGGGCAGACGGTCACTGGAATAATTCACGCAGGAAATTTCGGGGGATATTGGCCTTCGAAGACCGATTTGACCATCAGTATTTCTCTCACCGGAACAGCAGTTGAATCGACCATCGTCGCAAAGAACGTCGGCGAAGAAGAAGAGCCAATCTCAATTGGATGGCATCCATACTTTGCCATTCCCAGTGGCGATCGTACCCAGGCACGGCTGCACATTCCCGCTTCGAAACTCGCCGAAGTAAATAACTACGACGATGTCTTTCCCACCGGAAAATTGCTCCCGGTGGCCGGCACAAAGTACGATTTCCGTTCGCCTGCGGGAGTGCCGCTGGGCAATATCTTTATGGATGACAACTTCGCGGACCTGAACCGCACCTCCGGAGAGGTCGTCGTCGATCTGACAGACCCGGCTTCGGCCTATGGCATCCACATACAAGGCCTCTCCCCGGAGATTCGCGCCGTGCAGGTATATGCGCCGCCAGACAAGCCCTTTGCAGCGATCGAAGAGCAATTCAATTTCGCCGATCCGTTCAGCAGCCTCTGGAACGGGATGAATACCGGAATGGTCACGCTCAAGCCGGGCCACGCTGTAACCTGGAAGGTTCGCCTTGAACTGTTTACTCCCGGACAATAGAACCCGTTATCTGATTCCGAGGGCGCAGCGCCGTTAAGGTACTCTCCGAGCGGAAGCACGTGCGGATTCGGAAGCCTTCCAATAGGGGTATGCATGCAGGAACCACCCGTGCCGCGCTATCACTTTGCTCGTAACGACCCTTACGATCGGGATGCGCAAATCGAACTCGTCCTTCCGCCATTGATCCCGAGCCGCGAGTACATGCAATCGATTCGCGCGTTCGATGTCCCCGCGAACGGCCTCGCAATTTGGTTTACGGGGCAGAACGGCTTCATTTTGAAGCCAAGCGAAGGGCCCCTGATCGGAATCGATCTCTATCTGACCAATAGCTGTGCGGAGCTTTTTGCTCATCTGCCGTTTCGTCTTGATCGCCAACTCCCGATCTTCATCGAGCCTGAAGATCTCGACATTGACATCTTCTTCACGACACATTCGCACGACGACCATCTGGATCCAGAAACGATCCGCCGCTTCATCAGCAAAAGGCAGGCTCAGTTCGTTGGACCATGGGAGTCGGTCGAAAAATACAAACAGTGCGGCATACAAGAGTCGTGCTGCCGCGTACTCCATCCGAATCAGACAATACAACTAGACGGCCCCACCGAGCTTACCGGCACATTTGCTCTTCCAACCGACGATACAGACCTGAACCATTCTGGAGTCATGATTCGCTTCGCGAACGGCATCACCTTCTATAACACTGGCGACACCGGCTATTGCGAACTTTTGAGTTCATTGCTCCCGACTGGTGTGGATCTCTGCGCAATCTGCATTAATGGCGGATTTCACAACCTAGATCCGCTGCAAGCGGCGCGAATTGTCAGCGTGATTGATCCTGCTGTGGTCATTCCATGCCACTATGACATGATGATCAACAACATCGGCCATCCGGATATGCTTCGCGCGGCGCTCAATTTTGTTGGCAGCAACGCGAAGGTGCAGATCATGGACTATTACCGCCCATGGGTGTTTCGCAAGGAGGCGCGAAAGTAAACGGCTCCTTGATTTGGAGGTTCGTTGACCGGATGGTAAACCTCTTTGATCTTCTATAGAATAAAATTCAATTACTTCCAGGGAGCGATTCGCCATGGGGAGTTCCACTCGAAAGGCAAGTCCTGGGCAACTCACAATTCAGTCCGCACCTCAGGCCGCCGCACAAGCCATCCGCGAGGCCATCATTTCAGGGGAGTTGCGCGGCGGCGATCGAATTATTGAGCTCAAGTGGGCAACGCGACTCGGCATCGGGCAGCCTACACTGCGCGAGGCTCTTCATGAATTGGAGCACCAGGGGCTTCTGTCCAGACTCCAGCAGCGCGGCACCTATGTTACCCAGTTGAGTCCTGAAGACTACCGGCTCATCCAGGAGGTTCATATCCCTCTGGAGGCGATCGCTATTGGAAAGGCGGCCGAAAAAATGACGGACGAGGCCGAAAAGGAACTCACTGCCATTGTGAACGCCATGGCCGGCAAAGGAATGGACGACACGGATGTCAAGAATTTCCACGACTGCGATGTCGCATTCCATCGCAGAATCTGGGAGCTTGCGGGAAACGAGTATCTACGCGATACGCTTGAGACCATCACCTTTCGGCTCTTCGTGTTCTCCGTCGTTGGGCGGTGGCCGGGCAATCCAAATGCATTGAGCGAACGCCTTGCCGCTGTTCAGGAACACCTTGCAATCCTGGAGGGGCTTCGAACTCGCGACAAAGACCTCGCTCGTCAAGCGTTTGTAAAGCAAACCGTGCAGTACTGGAACATGCAATACGGGCTGAACCTCGACGAGCAGGAGTTGTCTTTTCCGGCGCAGCACCGTTAATCCGGAATCGGAGGAATTGGTCGTATTTTGCGCTATGATTTATACTCTATAATTGTTCATGGAAACGGGACCTCGGCGTCCCGGCATTCTTGCATGGCAAAACCTCAATAGCGCATGGTGCTCGCTTGGAAATCACTCTTTCCGGAAAAGTCGCTGTAGTGACTGGCGCATCTTCAGGCATTGGGGCCGCCATAACCCAGAGGTTTCTCGAGTGCGATGCAGCAGGTGTAATCGCCGTTTTCCGCCGCGCCGACATCCCTGCAGAGCTCACGGAATGCAAGGGACGGTACGGCAACAAACTCCAAATCGTTCACGGCGATGTTGGCGAGGAAGACACCGCCATTCGATTCACTGCCGCCGCAATCGACTTGTTTGGGCATCTGGACGTTCTGGTGTGCAACGCGGCCGTTAGCGTTGTGAAGCCGATCCATGAGCATACCCCTGAAGAGTGGGACGAAGTGTTCAATTCCAACGTCAAGGCGGTTTATTGGGCAAGCCGCCACGTTATCCCCGTGATGATCCGGCAGAACCACGGTCTAATCCTGATGAGCGGCTCCATCTCCGGCGAAGTTGGCATTGCGACACAGGGAGCCTATGCGCCATCGAAGGGTGCCTTGCACCAGATGACCAGGCAGATGGCAATTGAGTACGCCAGGAATCATATTCGGGTGAATACAATTGCCTGCGGGACCGTCGACACCCCGATTGTGCATCGATCAGCGGCGGCCTCGGGACATCCGGAGGCGTACTGGAGCATGCTGAGAGACAATCACCCCATCGGCCGCATCGCCGAGGTTGACGAAATTGCCACGTTCTACGCCTACATGGCTAGCGACCATGCCAGCTTTTTCACCGGCTCGATTCTCATGATGGACGGCGGATACACGGCGAAGTAGGTGGCCCGATGGGATAGAGTCGCTAGGGTGGGCACCAGACATTTCATCATCTTTGTTACAGCGTACCCTTAAGAATCGCAGCTGGAACGGTGACGGAACCGATACGCCCACCGACACGAGGATTCGCAACGAGGCGGGATGAGGATCTTTTTTCGATGAACTCTTTGAATGGGATTCCTTCGCGCAGGAGGCGTTCGGTGTTGGGCGTGCCAGGTCGGTCGATGCGGATTGGTCAGGACTTGCGGACGGTTCGGGGTTATCAGCGGTTTAGGATGCGCGCCTCTGCGCGAAACATAATGATATTGGCTGAAGGCAACCTCGTTGAGCATGGTCTGAAGCGGGGGCGAGTCTCCGCATTCTCCTGTTCGACCACTATGCTTCGCATGCGCTGCATCTGCACGGCTTTCAAATTCTGCGTTGGAGCAGTCGAGATGGGAACGCTCCGACTAGGACAGAAATAGGTCTCTCCCCCAAATTCATTCCGCAGAGCAACGGCTATTTCGTTGTCGAAAACGAGGCCGCAACCACCAACCATGGTTCTCTGATGGTGATCGACGACTATTACGGTGAAGCGACTTCAGGTGCTTCAGATGTGGCTGGATACCGCAAATGGCGAGGCTCCGCAGAAATGGCTCCTCAACATTCAATAAGTCAGTTCAAACTCGTTGCTTCCGCACCACAGCCGACCGCTGCCGGTGCGGGAGCAAAAAGCGAAAGGCGGCTTTCGAGCGAAGGCATCAGGATCAAGAATTCACTCGAGGCGCCTGGTCGAGCGCACCTCGCACAGCGTTTTAACGCTGCCCTTCGCTCGAAATCTGACCCTTCTGTTTTTCCTGATTTCGGATGTCGCGAATGGCCGCGAGAATCACTTCTTGACATTGACAAATCTATTATAGATCATCTATACTTGGTCGAATTCGTCATGACTTCCTGCTGCGAGGGAACATGCTGCTGCATCCTATGGGAGACGAAATGACTCTCCTGAGTATCTCGGCTGGTCAGCTCGCACTCAGCCAACCCGGTACATATCGGCCACGATCCAGTGCCATGCAGGCCGAAAGCGGATTCGCTTCAACAAGATCACAGAACCAATCCACTTGATCCGTTTGAAGGGGCTTATGCAAACACTTCTCTCCAGTAAGGAGGGCATTTTCGCCGGGACGTCTCTCAAGACCGGAACTTCCAATGCGAGAACGCACCTCATATGCGGTGCCGAGTGCGTCACCGAAGGACTATGGAGACATGGCCATCTTCCTGTCAGGTACTATGGTCGGGTTCGGCGGCAGTTTCATCGAGCGGAAAGAGGATGTTGATGGATACCATGCTCGCTGCTCGATATCTTGGTCCTAAGCGTATCGAAACCGAAGTGGTTCCTGTTCCCGTGATCGCGAGCGACGAGGCCCTGATTCACGTGGGCGCGTGTGGATTTTGCGGCTCGGACATGAACATCATGGCCGGTACCCACCCCCGCGCCAAAGCCCCGCTCACAGTAGGCCATGAACTTTCCGGACACGTCGTGCAGATCGGAAATCCCGACTCCGGCTGGGAAGTGGGAGAACTCGTGACCGTGTATCCCCTGATCTCGTGCGGAGGATGTTACGCCTGCACACACGGCAATCCGCACGTTTGCAGAAAACTTCGGCTCTTCGGGTTCGATGTGGATGGCGGCATGGCTGAATACGTGAAGGTGCCTATTGCATCGCTCGTAAGACTCCCGGCGAACATGCCTGCGAAAATTGGGGCGCTCATCGAGCCGCTTGCGGTCGCTGTCCACGGCGTCGCCCGTACCAGCATGGAAGGTGTCGGCATCGCGCTAGTTCTTGGAGCGGGACCAATCGGCCTGCTTACCGCATTGGTTGCTCAAGCCCGGGGCGCGCCTCATGTAATCATCAGCGATGTGCAGCCCTCACGCCTGAAGCTGGCCGAGAGCCTCGGGCTGCATGCTGTCATGGCCGGCGCAGACCTGCTCGCGGAAGTCATGAGAAGGACAGACTCCAATGGAGCGGATGTCCTCTTCGAATGCGCGGGCCATCCCTCATCCGCACGCGAAATGACCTCGCTCGTACGCTCGCGAGGAACAATCGTGAATCTCGGAGTCTTCAAGAAACCGGTGGAAGTGGATATGCAGGCAGTGAACTTCAAGGAGATCCAGATCCTCGGATCAAGAGTTTACGAGCGAAAGGATTTTCAGAGCGCCATCGATCTCGCCATGCAGTTGCCGATTGACCGAATCATCTCCCACGTCTTTTCCCTTGCGGAAGTGGCTCTCGCCTTCGTGCAATTTCAGACGAGTGATTCCTGCAAAGTGCTGGTAACGCCAAAATAAGTAGCCATTGAGCCCGGGCTGCAGCCATTTTGGTCCGGGCTGCAAAGACATGGTTAAGTTCAAACCACGGTCACAGGCGAAGTAACGGCGCCCGAACCGATGCCCTGCACCATGAAGTGAGATGTAGGTCACGAAACAATTCCAGCTTCGAAAGGGACCGCAGATGGAGCGGAGGCAATTTCTCAAGACTTCGGCCTTGGCCGCAGGAGTGCTTGCTGTTTCAAACAAACGTGCCTGGGCAACATCGGGCGATTCCCGGATCGAGATTTTCCTGGATGAGTCAATAGGGCAGATCTCACCTAACCTATATGGTCAGTTCACTGAGCACATTGGCGGAGTAATCTACGACGGAGTTTGGGTCGGCGAACAATCGAAGATACGAAACGAATTTGGAATACGCGCCGCGCTCGTTGAAAGAATGAAGGAGATCCAGGTCCCAATAGTCCGGTGGCCGGGCGGCTGTTTCGCCGACAGCTACGACTGGAAGGACGGCATTGGCCCAGTCTCCCAGCGGCCAGTGCGCACCAACTTCTGGGAAGTCGATCCCGATGCGGCGCGCCTTCACGAGAACGGCCCGCAGGTCTTCGAGCCCAACACATTCGGAACCAACGAGTTTATGCGCTTCTGCAAACTCGTGGGGGCCGAGCCATACCTCGCGGCCAACCTGCGCAGCCTTCCGCCGTTATCTTTCGACCACTGGGTGGAGTACTGCAACTCGCCCGCGGGATCCACGACTCTCGCGAAGATGCGCGCGGAAGCCGGATTTCCCGAACCATTCAACGTGAAGTTTTGGGGCGTTGGGAATGAGAGCTGGGGTTGCGGTGGCAATTTCGCTCCCGAAGAGTATGCTTCGGAATTTCGCCGGTTCACTACCTGGATACCCAGCTTCGGCGTTGGTCTGCAACTCATCGCGGCTGGACCCAACGGCAACGATATCGATTGGACGCACCGCTTCTTCGACCAGATCTTTACCGGGCATTCCTATCACAACTCATCCTTCACCGGCTGGTCGATCCATCATTATGCGTCCAACCTGAGCCGCGGCAAAACAAGAGACTGGGTCCTCGGTAAAGGTGACGCCTTGAAGTTCGAATGGGTGGATTGGTTCGAGTTGCTCCGCGAGTGTGATCGGGTGGAGCGGATTATCGGGGACCAGTGGGCAGTGATGGGGCAATACGATCCCCAACACCAAATCAAACTGGTTGTCGATGAATACGGACCTTGGTATCGCGAAGGAACAGAGCTCGACCCCACTCACATCTTCGGCCAACAGGTCACAGTCCGCGATGCCCTTGCGACCGCCCTCACCCTCGATGCATTCAATCGCAATGCGGAGAAGGTAAGCGTGGCAACGTGTGCGCAACTGGTGAACAACATCAACGCGCTCTTTCTCTGCCATGAAGACCGCTTCTTCACCACGCCGAACTTCCATGTCTTCAAGATGTATGCGGCTCACCAGGGAGGCCAATCGCTCCGCACGGAGTTCTCCGCGCCGGATGTGCATTACGATCGAGACGGAAAATCAGCTAGCTTCTGGGGTCTCAACGGCTCGGCGTCCCGGAAGGGCAACGTTGTGACGCTGACCGCCGTGAATCCGGATCTTACCCAGCCTTCTCAATCTCAGTTGGCGATCCACGGCGCAGCGATTGCAAGCGCCAGCGCCACCGTTTTAGCAGCAGGCGACATGCACGCACACAACACATTCGAGAATCCGGATGCTGTAAAGATCTCGCCTCTTGGTTGCTCTGTGAGCGCAGGGATCTTGAACGTAACCATTCCGCCTGCTTCGGTCATCAAATTGGAAATCGCCCTCGACTAAGACGGATCTCGGCGTGCAGTTTCTTTGTCTCCAAAGTACAAATCCGTGGATCAGTGCTGACTGCGACAAGAAGAATGAATGCTGGTCCCCCAGCATCACCTCAGTGGCCCGCCGCTGAAGAGTCTTTTGGACTATGACGGCGCTCAGGAGCGATCTCTTGCCGGCAGTTTTAGGATATTCTCTTCCTCACGTGATTGAATTCGTGTCCGCGCTACCTCGATAGCTTCATGCAGCTTCGCCCGCAATACCTCGGGAGGGGGCAGAACTGTCAAATATTCGGCCACATGGATGCCGGCAGCATCTAGTTCCAACAGTTCGATCTGCTCGGTATTTTTGCCGGCACAGAGGATGATGCCGAGTGGAAGGTTCTCTTCGGGTTCCCGCTCGTTTTGCGCCAGCCAGCGGAGGTAAAGCTCCATCTGGCCCTTGTATTCGGGCTTGAAGTTGCCCTGCTTCAGCTCTACGACCACCAAGCGCTTGAGTTTGCGGTTGTAGAACAGCAGGTCGATGTAAAAGTCGTCCGCGTCTAGCTGGATACGCTTTTGCCGGGCGACGAAAGAAAATCCAGCGCCCAGTTCCAGTAAGAAGATTTCGAGCTCACGCAGGATAGCGTCTTCCAGGTCACGCTCCAAAAAGCGGTCCGTCAGCCCCAAAAAGTCCAGCACATAAGGGTCTTTCAGCACCAGGGCAGGGGTAACGGCGCCTTTGCCGCGGAGGATGGCCAACTCGTGGCGGATCAGTGCATCGGGTTGTTTCGAAAGCGCCGTGCGCTCGTAGAGCATGGAGTCGATCCGCTCACGTAGGGTACGCACGCTCCAGCCCTCGATGCGGCACATCTCCGCGTAAAATTCACGTTGGAAAGGCTGACTGAGTGGCAAAAGCGCACTGAAGTGGGACCAGCTCAATTGTCGTGACAGCGTCACGACAATCTCCTCCTCGGCAAAGGCCTCGGCAAATTGAACCATTCGGCGCAGGTTCTTCTCCGAATACCCCCGGCCATATTCCACCACCAATTGTCGCGACAGCGTCACGACAATCTGTTCGCCGTACGCGGCGCGCTCGCTGCCCAGCACCTCACGGTGGATGCGCCTGCCGATGCGCCAATAGAGGAGGGTAAGCCCTATGTTCACGGCAACGGCAGTTTGCCGGCGGGCCTCCTCGATCAAGGTCCGAATCTCGATCAACAATTTGTCGGGTTCTTGGCTCTTCAGATCCAGATCTCGTTGCCTCATCTTTACCGTTTTACTATGTTCACCCAATCACGGTTACCCATGGATATTCGATCACTGCTCCAGATGGGTCCTCGAGGGAGGAGATCGATCTGCTTCACTGGGGAAAACTCACGGCCGACCGTGTCCCTCACAGAGGTCGAGACCCCTCCCATCTGGAAGAAAGATGCAACCCATGGCATACTCGAAAAGTTGACGCACGGACTTCTTCAAACTCCGCCGCGCATACGAGTGGTCAGGATCGCGCGGGAACAATACGGGAACAACCCTGGCCACCAATTTGAATCAATGACTTAGCGTGAATAAATCTAGAGGATCTCCGAGACTGTTCAAACTCCTTGGCCGCAAAATATTGAAAACACGATGTCGAAGATGTTCCCGTATTGTTCCCGTGATGTGAATGATCTTGCTGGCAGGTAAGATCTCGTCGTTTGACGCGGATAAGCGTGAATAGATTAGGCTGTGCGGAATGCTTCCAAGAGCTCGCGGCCGTTATGTACATCTCGACGCAGACGCGTGCCTGAGTCCTCATGGTCCACGGGAAATCTGGACACGTCGAAGCGATCACCGGGCACCTGATCGGCTTAAAGCGTGTGCAGCATGGACGGCTTGTCTTCGGGGTCGAGGTCGACTTTTGACCTCCTGGAATCTACTGTGTACTTATGGCTCGCACGAAGGAATTCGATCCGGACAAGGCGCTTAAGATCGCGGTCAATGTTTTCTGGCGTCTCGGGTAATCGTAACCAACTTCGACCAAACGGTGTTCCTCGTCCATGCCTCGAACCGGTGCAGCATCCAGTGGCAGACAACCCGCGAATGCGCGAAGTTGAGGCAGCGCCAGAAAGCATTTCCGCGACGATTGGCACGCAACCGCGGCAAATGGATGTCCTTGTCCGGCACGCTCCATTGGGGTTTCGGCGAGACTGCGCCCTAGCAGGATCGGAGTTTCCAGGGCGCAATAAGAGGCGCCTCAAAAATCCCGATAAGAGCTCTTAAGTTATTGATTTAATTGGTTGCGGGGGCTGGATTTGAACCAGCGACCTTTGGGTTATGAGCCCAACGAGCTACCGGGCTGCTCCACCCCGCATCCTTAGTCTAACAACGCCCATCAGACGGGTCAAATGCCGACACTCGCTACTTTTGCCAACACTCGCCACTTTGCGACCTGGCGCGATTTCATCGGGTACACTTCTGGCAGTCTGAGAAACTTCGCAGAGATGTGGCGCTGGTTCTGCTCGTAAACCCTTTTCGGACAGCAACCCGTAATAGATCCGCCGGCCAAAGGCCACGCACGAGTCCTGAAGGAGCTCCACCGGATGTCCCAACTTTACGTCGCAGTGCTGGTCGTCATCGTGGCCGTTCTCCTGGGCGTCGCAATTTATCGGAGCACGCGCGTCAAAACCAAGGCCGACTATCTCGTAGCTGGCCGTTCCTTGCCGGCCTTCGTGCTTGTTCTGACCCTGCTCACGTCGTGGATCGGCGCCGGTTCGCTGTTCGCGGGTGCCGAGAACGCCTATCGCAACGGCTTTGCCGCGCTGTGGCTGCCCGCGGGTGGTTGGGTTGGACTCCTTCTCATCTACTTCATTGCGCCGCGCGCCCGCAAATTTGCTCAATTCACGCTGCCCGATTTGCTCGAAGCCCGCTACAACCAGACTGCCCGCGTGCTTGGCACGATCGCGATTCTCTTTGCCTATGTTGGAATCACAAGTTATCAGTTCAAGGGCGGCGGCAACGTTCTCCATCTCATCTTTCCCGAACAAGTGACGCCGGAACTCGGCACCTACATCATCGCCGTCTTCGTCATCGTGACAACGGCACTCGCCGGTATGTCGTCCGTGGCCTACATGGACGTCGCCATCGGCTCCCTGGTTACCGTTATCTGCATCATTGCTACCCCAATGCTTTTCCTGAAGGCCGGCGGATGGGCTGGCCTGCATGCCGTTCTGCCCGCCACGCATTTTCAGGTGCTCGGCAATCTGACCTTGACCCGTGCCCTGGAATTCATGGTTCCGACCATGTTGCTTATGTTGGGCAACCAGGTGATGTACCAGAAGTTCTTCTCCGCAAAAACGGAAAAAGACGCACGCATTTCCGTGATCGGCTGGATTCTCGGGACCATTCTGCTCGAAACGCTGATCGTATCGATCGCTGTAATTGGATCTGCACTCTACACGACAGGCGAGGTCGCCAGTCAGCCGTATGAAATCATCCCCTACACTGCCCGCAACGGTCTTCCTGCCTTCATGGGTGCGTTGCTGCTGGGCGCCGTCTTCGCGAAAGTTATCTCCACGGCTTCGAATTACCTTTTTTCTCCAGCGACGAATCTCATCAATGATGTCTTCGTTCGGTATATTGCTCCGGAGGCTTCAAACAAGCGCGTGATGATTGTCTCGCGGCTCGCAGTGGTACTCCTGGGCATCTGGGCGCTGTATCAGGCCATCTACGCTCCCAGCATTCTCGCAAAAATGCTCTGGGCTTACACAATTTACGGGGCGGCGCTTACACCCGTTGTGCTTGCTGCGTTTTACTCCAAGCGCGCCACTGCCTGGGGTGCTGTTGCAGCGATCGCGGCCGGCACAGTCGTGACCCTCGCATGGGATGTTCCCGGAGTGAAGACCCTCTTTCCACCCATCATCGCGGACCGGGACGCCATTTTCCCGGCGCTCATTGTCGCGGTCGCAGCGCTGATTGTTGTAAGCCTCTTCACTCCGGCGCCGGAGCCCTCCCAACTGGCGCAATTTGCGGATAACGGCAACTCCTGAGCCGGTGTGTCCTCTCAGGGTTCCGCGTCAACTCGGTCCTTCAGTCGCTCGGCGACATTGCTGACACTGCAACGGGGCCATGAGCCAGGAGCCGGGATTGTCGCGGCGGCCTCGCACGTCGATGTCCTAGACTGTTGATTGGATAGCCTGATGCATACGCGCCCCTGCTGGGTCGAAATCAGTCCCCGCTCCTTCGAGGACAACTATCGTTTTCTTTCAACCCTTGCCGGTCCGCAGGTTGAACTTCTGGCCGTCATCAAGGCCGATGCCTATGGTCACGCGCTGGAGATATGCGCGCCCGCAGCTATGCGCGCCGGGGCCTGTTGGCTCGGCGTCACCAGCGTTGAAGAAGGCATAGAGGCGCGGCACCTTTGCCCCGAAGCGCGCATCCTCGTAATCGGCGGCGTCTTTCCCCGCCAGGGTTGCGACGTCGTCCGTCACAAACTCACAGCAGTCGTCTGGGATTCGTGGCAGTTCGATGAACTCGAGGCCGCCGCGCGCGCCGCGGATCTTCGCTCCTTCTCTGTTCACCTCGAGATCGATACCGGGATGAGCCGCCAGGGCGCCGGACCCGATTCCCTCGCTCCTCTCCTCGAGCGCTTCCATCGCGATTCTCCCCTCCGTCTTGAAGGAGTGATGACCCACCTCTTCGCCGCCGACGAGGCCGACGGAAAAACCACCGACGATCAACTCGAGCGCATGGAGGCTGCACTCAACCGGATCCAGTCGGCTGGCATAAATGCGGGCCTGCTTAACATCGGCAATTCTGCTGCGCTGCTTGCCGGGCAA
The DNA here is from genome assembly GCA_963770365.1 of uncultured Acidobacteriaceae bacterium. Taxonomy (GTDB): domain Bacteria; phylum Acidobacteriota; class Terriglobia; order Terriglobales; family Acidobacteriaceae; genus Telmatobacter. Next base: position 13,842 of record CAVYPN010000011.1, read on the forward strand.
GCCGAGAAGCTATCCGCGCTTGCTGATCGTTATGGCATGAAGACCCTGATCCGTCCTGGCCTTGCCCTCTATGGGCTAATCCCGGAGTACGATCCAGATTTCTCGTCGGCCGAGTCGGTCTCCCTCAGTCATGCGCGCAACGATCTTAAGCCTGTGCTCAGCTGGAAAACCCAGGTCGTCAGCGTGCGATCCGTCGCTACCGGTGCCGTCGTCGGATACAACGGAACCTTTGTAGCCACCGAGCCGATGCGACTCGCACTCATTGCGGCGGGATACGCCGACGGCCTCGACCGCAAGCTGGGCAATCGTTTCAATGTGCTTGTGCGCGGGCAAAGCGCGCCGCTCGTCGGCCGCATCAGCATGGATCAATCTGTAATCGACGTTACCGACATTCCCGATGTCGCAACCGGCGACGAAGTCGTGCTGATCGGCCAGCAGGGTGATGAAACCATCTCCGCCTTCGATCATGCGAAAGCCGCAGGCACCATTCCGTGGGAGATCTTCACCAGCATCGCCGCGCGCGTTCCACGCATTCCCGTCTAATGCGGCCAGCAACAAATCTTGGTTGCTGGGGTGATCTAGCAGGGAGCGCCGGTGGGACCAATCGAGGCTCCCGCCGCAACGGGCTGGCTGATCTCAATCCCCGCCGCACCGCCAACGCAGGCGATCATTGCCTCAGTGCCCATCGCCGAATTCAGCAGCATGTGATAAAGCCCGCGCGAGCACCACTCCTGCTGATAAAACTTGCGAATCACCGCGGCGCGCCGCTTGTCGTATGCCGCCAACTCCTGCTCCGCGTTGTGCGCCTGTTTGGGAAACGCCTGCGTAAACCAGTCGCGTTTCGCCTTCAACGTGGCGTACACAAAAATATGAAAGCATCCCGGTTGACAGGCCAGATGCGCAGGCCGCTCCCCGTCCCACCAGTACGCAGTTGCCTTGCTTGGCCGCGTTCAAAATCTCTTCACGAATCAGCGTAAGCATGCGTTCGGAATCGAAGACGTGCTCGTCCGACAGGCCGGTCATCTGATAGGCCGTGTCGTGCCAGAACACTTTGCCGTAACGGTAATACCAGGGATCGAGTCGATCGTCGAACTTTGCCGCCAGCTCCGGCGCAACGCCTGCGCGTTTCCCGGCCGCGCTCACAAGTTCTGCATCCAGCAACCGCCATCCCAATCGCTCTGCAAGATCGTGGGCAAACTCCCCGCCTCGCGACCCGTATTCCCGCTCAACCGTGATTACCTTGATCGGTGAATGCATCGGCAATTCCCCCGCCATTGGAGCATACAACGGAACCGCAACTACCCCGCAACCGTGTAGACACAGAGAAAACGACTTCGGTTGCACGGAATGAACGATACCTTGACTATCTACAATCAATGTTGTAGATAATCTAGGTATGGGCAAACCAAGCGATCTCGTCCAGGGCACCCTCGATCTTCTGATCCTCAAAACCCTTCTCCCAGACCAGATGCACGGTTGGGCTATCGCCAAGCGGATTCAACAACTTTCAGGCGAAGTGCTGCAGGTCCAGCAAGGCTCTCTTTATCCTGCGCTCCACCGGCTCGAACAGCAGGGTTGGATCAAGGCGAAGTGGGCCGAAAGCGAGACTGGCCGCCAGGCGAAATTTTATTCGCTCACCACCGCCGGCCGCGCCCAGCTCGAAAAGGAAACCGCCAACTGGAACCGGCTCTCTGCCGCCATCAACCTGGTCGTGAGCGAGGCCTGAGCGGCCTACTTCCCCATCCCCAAGGAAGGAATCCATGCGCTGGTTTGAACAACTCCGAATGCGGATCCTGATGCTCTTCGGCCGCCACCGCGCGGTCAACCGACTCGACGATGAATTGAGCTTCCACCTCGATCGCCAGATCGCCGAGAACCTCGCCGCCGGCATGACGCCTGGCGAAGCGCGCGACTCGGCCCTCCGCACCTTCGGCAATCCCGCATTGCTGCGCGAACAATCCCGCGCCACCTGGAGTTGGAACGGTCTCGAATCGTTCCTGCGCGACCTGCGCTATAGCGCGCGCACGCTGCGCCGCAGCCCGACCTTCTCCCTGATGGCGATTCTCGTCATCGCTCTGTGCATCGGGGCAGCAACTTCACTTTTCACCATCGTGCGTTCGGTCCTGCTCAGGCCGCTCCCTTTCCGCGATCCCGGCAAGCTGGTCATGGTCTACGAACACTTCCGCGGCGACTGGGCAAATCAGGATGCGTTCAACTACAACGTTGCTTCGCCCGCCGACTACTACGACTGGCGCGCGCAGACCCACGGTTTTCAGGACATGGCCGCCTGGCGCTGGTGGCAGTTCAACCTTACCGGCGAGCGTGGCGAACTGCCCGAGGCCGTAACTGCCTCCGCCGGTACCTGGAACTTCTTTCCGCTTCTTGGCGTTCAGCCGGCTTTCGGGCGCACCTTTGCCGAATCCGAAGACCATCCGGGCTCGAATGTCGTCATGCTTACCTGGAGCGTCTTTGAGCGCCGCTTTGCCGGCGACCCTTCCATTGTCGGCAGGCAAATTCATCTCGATGGCAAGCCCAGTACCGTTGTCGGAGTCCTGCCGAAAGATTTTGCATATCCGGACGCCACGGTACAGGTGTGGGTTCCGTATCAAGCGGCGGCGACGCCCGAAGAGTTGCAACACCATGACTGGCATCAGAGCCACGTGATCGCTCGCCTGCTTCCCGGCGTGAGCCTCGCCAACGCCGTCAGCCAGGTGGAGGCCGTGCAGTATCGCGAACACTTGCAGTATCTCAACGCTCCGGTGGCCGAGGATGTTGCGCCACGAGCCATCACCGACGATCTGGCAAAAGGTGTCAAGAAACCGCTGATCCTGCTGATGTGCGCCGTTGCGTGCATGTTGTTCATCGGCTGTCTCAACGTTGCCAACCTTCTGGTAGCACGCGGCGCGGCACGACAAAAAGAGGTTGCCATCCGAGGCGCGCTTGGTGCGCAGCGGTTGACCCTTGTTCGCGAGCAACTGACTGAAAGCCTGCTGATTTGTTTTGTTGGCGGCGCTGGCGGAGTGCTGCTGTCCCTCACCGCTACACGGTGGCTCGCGCACGCGTGGAAGGACCTGCCTTCCGCGCAGGGCATTCACGTCGACGGTGTGGTTCTCGGTTTCGCCTGTGCCCTCGTCTTCGCCGCCGCGCTGTTGGCGGGCCTGCTGCCGGCCATCTCTTCGACCGGCAAGGCGGTCTTTGCTGCGCTCCAGGCGTCATCGCGCACCACCGGCGGCAGCCTCTCGCGCACAGCGCTGCGCAAGACATTGCTTACGGTGGAGATCGGTGTCACCGTGGTGCTTCTCATCTCCGCCGGTCTACTCTTGAAGAGCTTTGTCCGTCTCCGGTCGACTGATGTGGGTTGTGTAACCGACAACGTGCTCACGATGAGCTACAGCCTTCCCAAGGAAAAATACGACAAGCCCGAAAAGGTGAACGCATTCAACGAATCGCTCCTCGCGCGGCTGCGCGCGTTGCCCGGCGTTCGCGCCGTGGCGTTAGGTTCCACGTTGCCCGGCAACAGCTGGGGCGGCGACGATGTCTTCACGATTCCCGAGCATCCGCCCATCAAGCCCGGTGCGGAATTGCCCGACGCGCTCAACCGTCTCGCCGATCCCGGCTATTTCACCGCTTTGGAAATTCCTCTGCTGCAGGGACGTTTCTTCACCATGCAGGATCGCGATGACCACGCCAACAAGGTCATCATCAGCTATCAGCTCGCGCGGCAATACTTCCCCGGCGAAAATCCGATCGGCAAGCACCTTGTTGTTTCTTCAAGAGACAAAGCAGGGCTCGAGATCGTGGGCGTTGTTGGCGACACCCTGTGGCAGGTCGGTCAGTCGACCAAAGCGACCATGTACTTCCCACTGCTTTCAGGGAATTTCGAGAATAGCTTTGGCTTTTCTCTAGCCGTGCGCACGGAGTCTGATCCGCTGGCAATGTCGGTCCCCATTCAGAGGCAGATCGCCGGGCTCGATCCGCAACTTCCCGTTTCCGATGTGCTCACCTTCGCCCAGGTCATCGGAGACTCCATCGGCAACGCGAGCTTCAGCGCGACGCTCGTCCTCGCCTTCGCGGCGCTTTCTCTGCTGCTCGCTTCGGTCGGCCTCTACGGTGTTTTGTCTTACCTGATGACGCAGCGCATGACCGAAATCGGAATCCGGATCGCACTCGGTGCGCAGCGCGAACAGGTCCTGCGCCTCGCTCTCGCCGACGGACTGCGTCCCGCAATCTTCGGATTGGCATTCGGTCTCGCAGCAAGCGCCGCAGCGGTCCGCCTGATCCAATCCATGCTCTACAAAACTGAGCCTTTTGATCCAGCAGTCTTTGCCCTCGTTGCGGCTACGTTGCTCCTCGTTGCAGCCGTCGCGTGCCTCGTTCCCGCCTGGCGTGCCTCGCGTCTCGACCCGATGCAAGCACTCAGAACGGAATAACAGGAGGAATCATCGTGCGTTGGTTCGAACAACTCCGAATGCGGGTTCTGATGCTCTTCGGTCGCGACCACGCGCCAACGCGACTCTGAATGATGAACTAGGTTTCCACCTCGACCGTCAGATCGCTGAAAACATCGCCGCCGGTATGATGCCGCGTGAAGCCCGCGCCGCCGCCCTCCGCACCTTCGGCAATCCAACATTGCTGCGCGAGCAATCTCGCGCCTCCTGGAGTTGGAACGGTCTCGAATCTATCCTCCGCGATCAACGCTTCGCCTTTCGCGCCTTGCGCCGCACGCCCGCCTTCATGGTCCTGGCCGTTCTCGTCATGGCTCTCAGCATCGGCGCCAACGTCGCGCTCTTCACCGTCGTCCGCGGCGTGATCCTCAAACCGTTGCCTTTCAAAGATCCCAATCGACTCGTCATGCTCTATGAATCCCGTTCCAGAAGACGATGCGTCCGGGTTTCAACGCCGTCGCCGGGGGAATCTACACAGGAATGGAAGAAGCAAAACCACACCTTCAGCAATCTCGCGCTGGTCCAAAGAGGCGCGTCGGCCTCTCGGGCGGGAGGCCAGCTGCCGGAGAAGCTCTACAATGCGCGCACTTCTCCTGGGATCTGCTGCCAACACTCGGCGTGCAGCCAGCGCTAGGCCGCAACTTCTTCCCAGTCCGACGACAGTCTCTCTGCCAATGGAACAGTCCTGTTGAGCTGGGGCCTGTGGAAGCGGCGCTTCGGTGGCAACCGAGCCATCCTGAATCAGGCCATCTATATCGATGCCAAGCCGTACACCGTCATCGGGGTTATGCCCGCATGGTTCGATTTTCCTGATCCAGGAATTCAGTTGTGGCTTCCCGCTCTCACGAGAACCCATCAAGACGTGATGACGGCATTCTCAAACCACGTGTTTCGCGTTGTCGGTCGACTCAAGCCCGGCGTGTCCGAGGCGCAAGGCCGATGCCGATTTGAGTTTGATCTCGCTGCGCACTCCACAACGCGAATCTCAACGATCCTTTCGTTTTCATGCAACGAACAGTCGACCTCTCCTCGAACACATGGTTGGCAACATGAAGCTCGCCTTGTATGTTTTGCTCGCCGCAACCGACTGCGTATTGTCTGATTGCCTGTCTGAACGTTGCCAATCTTCTTGTTGCGCGCGCGGCTGCGCGACGCAGGGAACTCGCGATTCGCAGCGCGCTCGGCGGTGGCTGGCTGCGCCTCATGCGCGAGCGCCTGATGGAAAGCATGCTGCTTTCGACCTTCGGCGGTGTCCTGGGTCCTGGCCGTTGCGTACGCTGCATTGCAATGGCTCGTACGCACGCGTGACGACATGAATCGCATCGAAAGCATTCAATTCGACGGTGTCGTTGCCGCTTTCACGGTTGCAGTCATCGTCCTCTGCGCGTTGTTCTCGGGTCTGATCTCCACAATGAGCGCGAAAGACAAAACCATCCTCAACACTCTTCATGAGGCGTCGCGCTCGCTCGCCGGAGGTCGTGCAGGAACACGTCTGCGCCGGATCTTGCTTTCGCTTCGAGGTCGGACTTGACTGTCGTCTTGCTCGCGGGCGCGGGGCTTATGCTGAAAAGCTATGAGCGGCTTCGCTCCACGGATATGGGTTGCAGCACTCAAAACGTGCTCACCCTGCACATTGGACTTCCCGATGCCCGCTATCCGACCCCAGCCCAATGCGCCAACTTCTTCGACGCGCTTCTCAGACCGCGTGCGCGCTCTACCCGGAGTAAGGTCCGCTGGGATAGTCGAATCGCTGTCCCGGGACAGGGCTATTGGGAAGACAGCGGCTTCAACATTGTCGAGCACCCGCCTCTTCCACAGGGCAAAGGACTCAACGCGCTCAGTCGTACCGCCGATCCCAAATACTTCGAAGCCATCGGCATTCCCATCCTTCGCGGACGCACCTTCAATCCTTCTCTTCGCCTGAAGCTCGCCAACGAAATCATCGTCGATCAGTTCTTCGTCAATAACTTCCTCCCCGGTGAAGAACCTATCGGCAAGCACTCCACACCAATGACAAGAATTACGTGATCGTTGGCGTCGTCGGCTCCACGCGATACTCCAAATCGGAGAAGATCCGAAACCCGTCAAGTACTTTTCAAGCTCGAAGCGGGAGAGATGCCCGTCGTCACACTCGTCATTCGTTCAGAATCAGGCCTGGAACAGTTCGCTCTGCCGGTTCAGCAAATTGTTCCAAGCATGGATCCTGACCTGCCTGTCTCCGACATGCTCACCATGGACCAGTTGCTGGGCAAATCAACCGTCGATGCCAGCTTCAATGCAGCCTTGCTCGCGGCATTTGCGGGCTTGTTCTCTCCTGCTGGCGGCAGTCGGCCTCTTCGGCGTCCTTTCCTATCTCGTCGCCCAACGCACCAGCGAAATTGGAATCCGCATCGCCCTTGGAGCACAGCGAGAACAGGTCTTGCGGTTGATGCTCGTTGATGGAATGTGGCCCGCGATCGTCGGCCTGGCCCTTGGCCTCGCTGCCGCCGCCGGAGCGAGCCGCCTGCTTCGCACAATGCTCTACCAGACTCAGCCTCTCGACCCTATCGTCTTCGCGGCCGTCGCTGCAACACTTCTCCTGGTCGGCGCAATCGCGTGCCTGGTTCCAGCCTGGCGCGCCTCACGCCTCGACCCAATTCAAGCCCTGAGAACCGAGTAATTACGGAGATCCCCCATGCGATTGATCGCCCGAATCCAAATGGCTCTACTGTCGTTGTTCCGGCGCGGTCGCGCGTCGTCGCATCTCGATGACGAGATTCGATATCACCTCGAACGACAGATTGCCGAAAACATCGCCGCCGGCATGCCTCCGAACGAAGCCCGCTACTCCGCCCTTCGAACCTTCGGCAATCCCGCGTTGCTACGCGAGCAATCCCGCGCCACATGGAGTTGGAACTGGCTTGATTCCCTAGTCCGCGATCTTCGTTACATCGTGCGAACCCTCGTTCACTCTCCTGGATTCGCCGTGATCGCCGTACTCATCATCGCTCTTGGCATTGGTGCAAACGTTGCACTTTTCACTCTCGTTTACCGCATCATCCTCAATCCGTTACCGTATCGTGATCCAGCCAGACTGGTCACCATCTACGAGCATGAGTCCTCCGGCAGCAATCCACACAGCTATCTCCCCGTTGCCATGGGAACCTTTTTCGAGTGGCAGCGTGCATCGCAAAGCGTCGCGGAGATGGCCATGATCTCGCCTTTTCAGAACTACAACGTCTCCGCCGAGGGAGGAAAGCTGCCAGAGAAGATCGATGCCGGCATGTGCTCATGGAACTTCTTCTCGGTTCTCGGAGTCAGTCCGGCGATCGGCCGCTCTTTCGGTCCTTCAGATGATCGCTCGAGTTCCGAATCCACGGTCATTCTCTCCGCACCCTTCTGGCATCGCCGGTACGACAGCGATCCGGCAATCGTCGGCAAGAAAATCTGGCTCGATGCGAAACCCTATACCGTCATCGGCGTCATGCCCGATACGTTTGTCTACACCGGTGCATTTGGCGGCAACACGGATCAGGTCTGGACCCCGATCGCTCACGAAATGCCTCCCATGATGCTGGAGACATTTGAAGATCACGAAACCATCGTCGTCGCGCGACTGCAGTCCGGCACGACCCTCCCGGCCTTGCTTAGCCGCCTTGGCGCCGTCCAGACTCAGATCAAGAACGGGCATCCCGGCGCTGCCGTTCACGACTCGGTCATCGGACGCACCCTTCTCGACGATGCCGTTCACGACTACAAAACGCCGCTCTATGTCCTCCTCGCAGCCACCGGATGCGTTCTTTTCATTGCTTCCATCAACGTTGCCGGTCTTCTCGTCGCGCGAATTGCAGCCCGTCGCAGGGAACTGGCCATCCGCATTGCACTCGGAGGCGGATGGCTTCGTCTGATGCGCGAACGCATTCTGGAAAGCCTCCTCCTTTCCCTGCTGGGCGGAACATGCGGCCTGATCCTGGCAGGTGGCGCCCTCCAATGGCTGGTCCACGCCCGCCCGGACATGAATCGCATTGAAGATATCCGCATCGGCGGCGCAGAGATCTGCTTCGCCCTCTTCGCTATCTTCGCCACCGCTCTCTTCGCCGGCTTGATCAGCGCCTTCAGTTCCAACGCCAAAAACGCACTCGGCGCGCTGCACGAAGCATCGCGCGCCAATAGCGGCAGCCGCGCTCGAGCCGGTCTGCGCAGAGCATTGCTCGTTATCGAGGTCTCACTCACCGTCGTTCTCCTCATTGGAGCAGGCCTCCTGATCAAGAGCTATCAACGCCTGCGCTCGACAGACCTCGGTGTGCCCGTGGACAACGTTCTCACCATGCACTTCAGCCTGCCCGATGTTCGATACAACGACGCGGTTCAGCAGGTTCAGTTCTTTGAGAACCTCATCACGCGCGTGCGCGCCATGCCCGGCATACAATCCGCAGGGCTTGTTAGCGCGGCACCTGGTCAGGGTTGGGGCGGCGATAATCTCGTGAGCGTTGTCGAGCATCCTCCGCTCCCCAAGGGCAAAGGGCTTGACCTTCAGATGCGCGGTGCTGACCCGGGCTATTTCGCAGCCATCCAGATTCCGCTCGTGCGCGGCCGCATCTTTACCGCCGATGAGCGGTTGAAGCGCGCCAACGTCGCGGTCATCTCTCAAAGAGCGGCTGAAGTCTGCTTCCCCGGCGAAGACCCAATCGGCAGGCATCTCAAAGTTGATTTTGACGGCCGCGTTGCGGAAGTGATTGGTGTGGTTGGCGACACGCTTTGGAGCGTTTCCGAACCTCCCATGCCGACTTTGTACGTGCCGCTCTTCGGCAATGGCTATTCCGGCGCCACCGTTGTTTTGCGTTCTTCATCAAACGTTGCAGCACTCGCTATGCCAGTGCAGAAGATTATCGGCAGCCTCGATCCCGATCTCCCGGTGTCGGGTGTACGGACACTCCGCGAGACCATCAGCAAGTCCACGGTCGATTCGCAGTTCGATTCGCTGCTCATCTTGGCGTTTGCAGTTATCGCGCTGGTACTGGCAGCGGCGGGCCTCTACGGAGTGCTCACCTATCTCGTCACGCAGCGCACAGGTGAATTCGGCATCCGCATCGCGTTAGGGGCCAGGCGCAATCAGTTGCTGAGTGCGGTTCTGTTCGATGGCTTGCGGCCAGCCCTTGTCGGCCTTCTGATCGGCCTCGGTGGGAGCGCGTTTGCCGCGCGCCTCATCAAGTCAATGCTGTATCAGACCGAGCCACTCGATCCAACCGTGTTCGCAGCAGTCGCTGGAACACTTATGCTGGTTGCCGCAATCGCCTGCCTGGTTCCCGCGTGGCGCGCCTCGCGCCTCGACCCGATGCAAGCCCTGAGAACAGAATAGGCGCGGAGTTTTCACCCCCGCGCCTTCTGCTTCACTGCACCACTGTCCAACTTGTTACTGCGTTACCGGAGGCGCAGGAGGCGCCTTGGGTGCTTTCAGGTGCGGCCCGCTTCCCGAGGAAGGCCCGGCAATCGCTGGAGGCGGAGCCGGCTCCTCGTCACCGCGCTTGATGTGGATGTCGCCATTGTCCGCGGTCAACGTGACTTTCGGCCCACCGGCACCGATCTTGCCGCTCACCGATTTGCTTTCGTCTCCGTTAACCGACAGCGGGAAATCCGAAACAATGTCGCCGTTCCGCGTGTTCCCCGTTACCAGGGCCGCGGCACTCGGCGGAAGCGTGATTTCGACATCGCCTTTCAGATTTCTCGCTTCCACTGCGTAGTTTCCCGCAGTCTCCACGGCAATCCGTCCGTCGCGATCTTCGACATAACTGTCGCCGTATATCTGGCTCAGGTCCACATCCTTCGAGTGCGTTTTAACGCGCACCTGACCCTTCGCCTGGGTTACGCGCAGATTATCGGAATTCAGCGTCAGGTCGCCCGGCAGCGATGCCACATCCATGTCGGTTACAGATGTATGGACGTGAATCAATCCATTCACATTCTCCATGTGCACGTCGCCAAAGAGTTCGCCGTTGATGGTGACTTTGCCCGTGATCTCCGACAGCGTGAGATCGTTGCAATTCCCCTCGGCCGTAATGTCGCCGTTGACCTGGTGGGCAGAAAAGTCGCCCTTGTCGGTCGAGAAATGTACATCCACCGATCCCTTGATCACGCTCAGATGGACATCACCGTGATTCGAATTGATGTTTAAGCCGCTCTCAAGGTTCGCAGCTGTCACATCACCGTGCCCCGCGTGGACGGTCACGTGTGCGCTCTTCGGCACAGTCACCGTCAGATTAAGGCGGCCATTACTGTTGCTGTCCGACTTCACCAGCACCGCGCTTCCGCTTACCGTCACATGCGCCTGCTCCGCGTCGAAGATCTTTTTCGCTTCCTCGTCCGAACTGGCAAATGCTACTTCGTGCCCCTGTACTTCGATATTGGGCGAGTCGCCCGCCGTTACGCTGACGTCGCCGCGCGGATTCTCGATTTGCACCGCCGCACCGGACGGAATCGGAACGTTCAAGACCTGCTGATCCAGATCGTGTTCCGGCTGCCCGAACATGTTGAAAAAGTTGTCCGCGTCGTGGTCACCCCAATCGCCTCTCCACGGGCCCCATATTCCACGCGAAGTGCCAGACGCAAAAAATCCAATCACGGCAAGCAGGATAAGGATGCCGACAAACCCGGTCCCGCGTCGCACCGGAGCTTCGCGCCGCAAGTCCAGCGCCCATTCTGCCAGCATCGCCAATCCGGCGGCGATCAGCAGCAAAGGCCACCACTTGCCGTACCAGGTCCAGAAGTTCGCCGGAGCAATATGGCCGGAGTAGATCAGCAGCCACACTATTCCGATCGCCACCAGGATAAGCGGCCCAACCACGGAAGGGACGCGCGGTCCATATGCATGCCGATAATTCGCCTTGTACGCATATTGCTGCGCTTTCCACGCATCGCGCTGGGCGCGCCACGCAGCTCTTTGCTGTTCGCGGTACACCCGCCATTGTGTTCGCGGATCGTATCCGCCGGGTGGAACATTCGGGGGCACGCTGCTCATGACTGCCCTCCTTCGGGACCCTTCCCGTAATCTTGCGTGGCAGGAACGATCGAGGTGCCGGGCTGCTGCACAGCTACCCCAGGTGCCGGCGTCGCCGCTGCGCCGTACGGATACGGAGAGCCCGGATACGGCGTCTCATCTCCTGCCGCGGCCAGCGCCGCGCGCTCCGCCAGTTTCAGCACGCCGATCAGTATCAGCAGCAGCGGAATGAACAAACTCCAGAAATCGAGAAGGCCCGCTTCGTGCATCAGCAGAATTGTCCCCAGAAGCAGCAGAATCGCTGGCCCCTTCAATCGGCGAATCAGGATATAGCGGTTCATTGTGGCCCCCCCTTCGTATCTTCAAACCGACGCACAATCAGCCATACACCGAGTGCGATAAAGACCAGCGGCCACAGGAACTTCAGGATGTGCTCGGCCAGAAAGCCCATCTGATTCAGCAGCAGCAGCAATCCAAACCCGATCAGGATCAGTGCTCCAATCGGTTCCTTGCGCCGCCAGAACACGGGCGGCACTGGTGGCACAGGAGGCACGGCCGGATCCACAAATCCTGCAGCAGACGGCGGAGTATATGGCGCCTGGTATTGCGTGTACGGAACCTGCTGATAGCCACCCGCACCTGCACCCGGATTGGGCGGCGCAGATCCAGCTCCGGGAACTGATGGGCCAGGCCCTGGGGGAACAGCGCTGTACGGCATGCCCGGCCGATGCTGCGGTCCACCCAGGTTCAGCCAGTTGCCAACTTCGTTCAAACCCAGCGGGTCGGGAATCGGCTGGCCATCGCGAATCGCCTTCGCCGTATGGAACGCTTCAAACGACTGATACAGAACCCATGCCGGAATAAACAGGCCAAACAACCCGTAATGCGTCGTGATGCTGATGATCACGACAAAAATCACCACGTGAATCAGCCCTTTGAAGTACTGCCCGTTGTACATCGCGCCCACGCCGGGAATCACCCCCAGCACAGCCGCGACCGACGGATTCGGTCCGCCCATGGTCGGCGCAACAAAGGGTTGTTGCACGTTCTGCCACGCAACGTAGCAGGGCTCGCAAAGAATCTGTCCATTCCCCGCATTGCGAACACAGGCCGCGCAGAGCGCTTTGCCGCAGTTCTGGCAATAAGCCGTCGCACTAACACCACTGTGATTTACGCAGTCCATACTGTGCTCCCTTCCCGTCTTGCCATTTCGAACTCGGGTTCTCCGGCAACGAATTCAAGTTGCTGGAGTGCAGAGCCGCCAGGATGCGCGGGCCCGGGTCCCAGGCGACAAGTCTGTGTCGCGTGGGCGGCGGACTGTTCTTGAAGGTCAACGGAACTTTCGAAATAATCGGGATCCCTCAAGGAGGGTGCCCCGGATTGCTGCGGCGGATCGACGCGGGACCCGCCGTCTTTCCGGTTAGGGTTTTGTTTTGACTCCCCCGGTGCCACCGGCTGAGTCTTCTGTTGTTGTTGTGTTTCAGTTCTGCGCCGGATCTCCTGCATCCGCGACTGAACCTCGTACACCAGTCGCAGGTGATCGTAGTACCGGATAATCGGCGTCGACGCCATGGTCAGCCTGCGCTCCATGAACGAACGCACTGCGGTCGGCCGCAGATTCGAAAGCCGCAGGTCTGCGAGTTTTACGCCCGTCATATTTAAAGTAAGCGCGATTGAGAAGAACGCCATCGCCGCCGTCATCAGAAGTCGTGGCTCGGCAAAGCGGCGTATCCGCCCCATCATTCCCGGCCGCTGCCATGCCGGAATCGCCATCGGAAGAATGTTGTCCGCCGTGGCCAGTTTGTACTCCGAGGTGTGTCCCGGACCGGTCTGCGCCAGGATCTTATCCAGCAGACCCTCCGGGACCTCTGGTTCCGGGCTTAGAAACTCCAGCCACTCGCGCCCACGCCGGGCTTCCTCAAAAAGAGCGGTGCATGACGCACAGACAGCCATGTGGGAAGAGAAAGTCGCCTCATCCTCCGGCCGCAACAGCCCGTCCAGTGCGTCGGCCAGGAGTGTTTCCCAAAGCCCGCAAGCTGGAGAGTTCGGAATGTTTCCGCGGTCTGCCATCACATCACCTCCCGCTTATTACGTTCCAGCAGCCGCGCAAGTTCCGCACGGCCTCTGCTGATGCGGGATTTAACCGTCCCTTCCGGTATGCCCAGAACCTGGGCGATCTCTTTGTAATCCATATCCTGTAAGTCCCTTAATATGACCGCTTCGCGCAACTCGACTGACACCTTGGCCAGCGCGCCCTGCACCATCTTGGCCAGTTCCTTCTGGGCCGCCTTTTCATGCGGTGAAGGTCCGCTTGCCGTCAGCCTGTCAATCGGCCGCAGTTCGTCGGTTTCGTCCCACCCTGCATCAAGCGAATCCGTGCTCCGCTGATTCCGCGTGCGACGGAAATTGTCTACCAGCAGGTTGCGGGTCATCGTGGTGATCCACACCTGCAGGCTGCCGCGTGCTGTATCAAAACTGGCTAAATTGGAATAAATCTTGAGGAAGACGTCCTGCGTAAGATCTTCAGCATCAGCGGGATTGTTCGTGAAACGATAGCAGAGTCCGTAGACGCGGCGATGGTGGGTACGAACCAGCTCCGCCCACGCTCCAGAATCCCCGTCCATGCACCGGCGGACGACTTCAGACCAGTCGATCTCTAGCGGTCCGCTCGTCCAGCGAGTGTCCGGCGTCATTGGTTTGGCTTCCTGACCGTGGCCCTGAACCGGCTTCCGTGGCGCCTGATCCAACTTGCGCCGGATGGGCGCCTTCGGCGCCACCAGTCCTGCCACGCTCCAGCTTAATGTACCCGCACAAGCCATGGAGCCCTATACGCATGATTTTGTTGAACAGTTCCCACATCTGCACATGGCACGTCTGGGCTCTCCGTCTGTTCGTCGAGTTTTCAATTCGATAAACCGATTCCGCAGCCCGGTTCGATGTTGAGACGGAGGTTTTTAAAATCGTTACGCCGGTTGGCGAATGCGTCCGAAATGCTCTGCTCCCGACGCCGCAAATGGCAACGTTCGATCGCCTTTCTCAATCAAAGTCAGAAGAATGACATTTTTGTCATAAATGACTAGAATCAGTGGAATTCTGGGCGATAGAGTGCTCATTTTGCACCGGTTCGAACGTTTTCTTGCTTTAGAATCTCCAAAATATTCCCTCTGGAGGGGAAGAGTGGCGCACCCGTCGATGATGTTGCCAAGTTTTATCTATAAGATCTCTGAGCACCGCATTGGGAAGATCGCACTTTACGTTGTCATCTTCGCGGCGGTTTTTGCCTTCATCGTGATGTATCTTATCCACCTTGAAGGCGGGGTTCTCTAGGAGTCAGTACCAGTTGCCGAAGTTGGAGAAGTTGCATGATCGCTTCCCCAATCGTGACTGCTGGTGCCTGTCAAGATGATTGCCGGGAGAGACCTGGGCAACAATCCGCGCCCCGGATTTCCCGTCCCTTCATCGTCGGGAAACACGCCTTGCAAGCGCTTACTTGCCGATCTTCCAGGTGAGCTTGTACATGTCAAAGATCATCTCGTCGGTTCCCGGAACCCGATGAAGCGAAAGCTCACGCCAGCAGTTCTCCGCCGGCGCCGCCGTGTCGTTGCTGTCGTCGCGCTTGCATAAACCCATGCCCGCTTCAGGGCTGATGTAGGTCAGCACCGTCCAATTTGAAGCGTCTTTCGACACCTCCACCAGGACGTAATCCACCGAGGTGAACGAGTACCCCAGATCGCGCAACCCCATGAAATAGGCCTTGTTATCCCGGATCGCCAAAAGATAGCGGAGCCTGACATCCCAGATGGGTCTGCTCGCACCCGTATTGACTGAAAGGTCCAGCGTCTTCGGCATCGCCGCCACAATCGCGCACCAGTCCAACCCGGTGCGCTTCGAAGCCTGCTTGCAGATCGGATTCGGCTGCTGGCAGCAGAGTGGCGAAACCGGCAGGCTGATCCCGAGCTGTTTTGCTGTCTCGTCCTGAATCTCCTTCGCGTTCTGAATCGGAATGGGGCGCGCTCCCGGCTTCATCGGCGCAGGGTCGGGAATGGCGACACCGGCAGCGATAAATGCTTTCGCCAGATCCTGCTTCTCGGTCAGGTCGAATTTATCGTTCGCCGCCAGCGACTGCAGTGGATACAAAAATCGCGGGTCGTCGAATCGCGTAAGGAACAAATCCTGGTAAGCGTGCGGGCTGGCTCCATTCTCCAGCAGCATCTTCACTGCCTTTGCATTGCCGGCGCGCATCGCTGAAATCAGCAGCCCCTCCTGCTTGTAGTAGTCGTTCGGCACCGTCATGTTCGGATCAAGCCCCGCCTTCAACGCCGAATCAAACCAGCCGAGCGCTTCGGGCGCATTGGCGGCGCTCTGAAAGAACTCCTGTGCCACCGTCGACTTGCCGTCCGCCGCTTTCTGGCGCAACCCCTGCTCAATCTCTGCCGGTCTCACCCCGGCTGCCGTGGCGTCCTTCAGGAACCGCACGTCGGCAGAACTGAGTGCTGCAGCAATGTTTGGAATCGTCATGCGAAGCTGGTTGATCGATCGCTGGAAGTCGCCCGCACCCGGTGCGGAAGATGGGGCCGATGCAGTCTCCGCCTCGGGTTCAGCCTCCGGCACAATAACCGCTGTCGCGCCGCGCGGCCCGCCTGCAACCGGCAGGGGCGCCTTGCCATTGCGGACAAAAACGAAATCGCCGCCATTGTGGGTGGAGTTGGGAATCACCGCATATTCCGGGGTCTGCGTCGAATTGCCCACCACGGAGTCCTTGATGGTCCCGTAGAACAGGCTGCTCGCCGTGAACATCGAGTTCGAATTCTCGGCCAGCGCGCGCAGCAGCACGCCGGCAAACACCGAGTGCCCGTCGACCCCGGCGTCGGATACCGTCTCCTCGCCGCCGCTCGCCATCAGGTTGCGTGACTTGCGTCCGAGCATCCGGGCAATCACCGCCGGGGTTCCTGCTTCGATCACCGACCCCGGGCCGCGCGTATTCGCCAGATCCCCCGAGTAGCAGCTATCCGAGATCACCAGCACATGACGCGCCGGCGCGTCGCTCACGTCATTCATCAGTTCGTCGGAAATGATGCGGTTTGGGCTAAGCATGGAGCTGGCATCGTACGGCATCCAGTAAGCGCGCTTCGTCTTTGGATCGAGATAGCCGTGCCCGGCGAAGTAGATCACCAGGTTATCCGCCGGCTGCAGCGTGCCTTCGTACTTCGCCAGTGAGTCCAGAATGTTGAAGCGAGTGGCATCCGCGTTGAGCAGATACTGCACCTTGAATCCGTAGCTTTGCTCCAGCACCTTGCCCACGGCATGCGCATCGTTCACCGGAGTCTTCAACTGGGGCAGCGGCGCATGGTAGTCGTTGATGCCGATAACGAGCGCGTAGAAGTTGCCAATTCCCCCGTTGGCTGCCGGAGGGGGCGGCACTGGCTCAAGACCGCGCTGAGGTTGCGCGTGCATAAAAGGCGCGGCGATAAAAGGCGCGACAAGGAGCAGCATGAACAGAAACGCGCCGCCGCGGGTGCACGAACGAATGCCATGGTACTGAGTCTTCATCGAAATCAGCTCGCGCTCTTGCCGGGGAAGCAGGAAGGAGGCCAGTGTAGCGCGCCGGAGATTCTTCGAGCGAGTATTTTGATCCCGGAGCCCACAAGCCGGTTTTGATTTCGGCTGCGCTCCCGGCTGTTCCGCCCCCAGCACAGGCTCACGTTTCCCGGGCTGCGTTCTTGTAATCTGATTCAAACCCCAACCGCCCACGCGGCACGGGGAAATTGAGGTCAGGCTTGCCGTCAGGGAAATTCGCTCTTACCTATACCGTAAAAAATGAGGCAAGGCTGTTGCCGTCGGCGATTGAGTATCATCTCGCCGCGGGATGCTCCCGCATCTACCTCTTCTGGGACAACACGACCGACAATTCCGCGGAACTGGTCAAAAAATATCCGCAGGTCATCGCGCGCAAATCGTTCCGGCCGGAAGAACTCCACAACCCGCCCAGCTGGCTCTCCAGAATCCTGCCCGCATGGGAACCTGATCTCGATGTGCGCAAGATCGCCAACACGTTCTACTCGGCGCAGGATGCCGCAAAAGACGGTATCGAATGGCTCGTCGGCGTCGATCCCGATGAGTTGATCCTGATGTCCCGGCATGAGCAGGCGCTCGAGAATCACATCCCCCGGTATCTTGAGAAAATCCCCGACAACATCGACCAGTTGCGCCTGCCCAATCTCGAATCCGTTCCTACCTCGGCGGAGACAGAGAATCCGTTTACGGATTGCGTCTATTTCCTCAACCGATTCCCGGCGACGGAGACCGTCTGGCGCTACTCGCGTGCAGCCCTGGCTCGCATCACGCGCTCTTCAGCAACCCGGAGCACGCGGTTTCCCAAGCTTATCGCGTGGTACGACTGGCTCTTCTATGAGTTGCGCTTCGCCGGCGCGCTGCATCGGATGATGCGCGAACCCGGAACGCAGCGCAGAATTCCCGGCACCTATTTTCTGGGATACAGCAGCTACAAGTCCTTCATACGAACGGGTCGCGCCGCGGACTTCGAGTTCGCCACGCACGGCTGGAAGCCCTTTGTGCGGCCACCCCGCAACCTTCGAACCGGGAACGTCCTGCACTTCGATCTGCTCGATGCCGCCTACTTTGCACTGAAATTCAGGCAGCGCCCGGCCCCGCGCGACATCTTCTACCTGCGCTACATGCTGGGACTGGTTGCACGCGATCACAGCCTCGAAGAGATCAGGGAGTTCTTCGAAACCTACATCGCCATCCGCGACCCGAAGCGCATCGAGCTGCTCAGGAAGAAGGGCATCCTGGTGGAGATTCGATCCGCGTCGAATCTCCTGAAGAAGCTACAAAAGACGCCGGCTTCCATCGAGGCCTGACTTCGTTGTTGGCCACTCCCGCAACCCAATCAGTATCGGTCGCCAAACTCCGGCTCAACCGGGTTCTCGAACAGGGATGCGTCGCGCGTCACGATCGTCAATCCCGAAGGCGTGACGAAGTAACGTCTCTTGTCTTCGACCGGATCGTAGCCGATAACGGTTCCCTCGGGAATATGCACGTCGCGATCGATGATGGAGCGACGAATCCGGCAATGACGGCCGATCTGCACGTGCGAGAAGATAATGCTCGCATCGACCTCCGAATACGAATTGACGCGTACATCCTGCGATAGCACCGAATTCGAAACTGAAGCACCGGAGATGATAACGCCGGCCGTGATTACCGAGTTCATCGCCATGCCGGTTCGGCCGGGCTCGCCAAACACAAATTTCGCCGGCGGATATTGCCGCACGCGGGTTCGCATTGGCCAGCTCTTGTCGTAGAGATTGAACACCGGCGACACCGAGCAGAGATCCATGTTGGCTTCGTAGTAGGAGTCCAGCGTACCTACGTCGCGCCAGTAGAGCGCTGTCTGCTTGTTCTCATCCACAAAACTGTAGGCCATCATCTTTTTCTTGCCCAGCATGTTGGGCAGGATGTTGTGTCCAAAGTCGTGCTTCGAGTTCGGATCCTCGGCATCGGCAATGAGCGCCTTCAACAGGATCTCAGTATTGAAGATGTAAATGCCCATCGAAGCTTCGACCTTGTCGGGATTGAAGGGCGACCGGAAGGTGGTGGACGCGGGCTTTTCCTGGAATCCCTGCAGCTCGCCACTCCTGCCCACGTCGACCACGCCAAAGCGCGCAACCTCATCGGGAGCAATCGGCAGCGTGGCCAGTGTGACGTCGGCGTGCGTTTCCCGGTGATACTCCAGCATGCGGCTGTAATCCATCTTGTAGATGTGGTCGCCGCTAAGGATGATCATGTGCTTGGGCTGTTCGCTGCCGATCGAATAGATGTTCTGGTAAACCGCATCGGCGGTGCCCATGTACCAGTTGGTGCCGGTGCGCTGCATGGGCGGCAATAGCTCAAAAAACTCGCCCAGCTCCTGCGCCACGATGCCGGTCCAGCCTTCGCGGATGTGCCGGTTGAGCGACAGAGCCTTGTACTGGGTAAGGATAAAGACCCGGCGCAGGCCGGAGTTAATGCAGTTAGAAAGCGTGATGTCGATAATCCGGTAGTGCCCGCCGAAAGGAACAGCTGGCTTGGCGCGGTCTCGAGTAAGAGGAAAGAGCCGTTCGCCGGCGCCGCCTGCAAGCAAAACACCCAAAGTGTCTTTCATGTCCGTATGAGCCTGCCTTGTCGCGTTGTCTTTCCGGAGCGTTCTCAGCGCGAGACGAATGTGCCGTTATCCGGTACGGCATGTTTCAGAGAAGAACTTCTCACGTTCGCCTCTGAACGGCGAAGAATACCACACAGAGATAACACGCGCAGCCTGTCCGCGTTACGGCACATTTCCGAGGCCCGAATTCTCAAGAAATCGGGCCGATACGAGGGGCATTTTCCTGGGGTCTTCTGCTTCAACCTGCCTGGGTCAGGCCGCGATTATCTGCGCTTCGCCTTGAACCGGTACTGCACGCCGACAGAAATCGCAAAGTTCACATCGTTTTGCGTGAACTTTGTGCCGTAGTTGATGCCATACCGGGTGAAAACCGCATCGGGCGTGATGCGGAATACCCATCGTGCTGAGCGGTTGAGGTCAATATGCCCGCCAACAATTGCTCCCAGGGCTACCTGGTCGGGATAGAAATCTACCGCCGATGGGGGCAGCCCGCGCAGATCCTTCTCGAACTGACCGTAGGCGCCGCCCACCAGGGCATGTGCGATCAGTGCGCCATGCTTGTTGTGGGGCCCCAGCCACTCCGGGCCGCCGACAAACAGATACTGCGCGACAAACGGTCCCGAAATGAGCTGCGTGGAAACATTGTTGCCAAGTCCCGCCCCGCTCGTGCCCACGTATCCCCGGCCGCTGCCCTCGATGGCCCAATGCTTACTGAACCAATAGGAAGCCGACAGATCCAGTCCGCCGAGATTCGACCCCTGCAGCAGGGTAGGGCCGGCCTTCATGTGGTCGTATGCCATGCCCAGCGACACATCCCACTTGTTGTCGTACTTCACATTAGCCAGCGGATCGGTGGAGATATACGTGCCGTTGCCGGTCGGCTGCTGACTCGTCTGAACTGACGGCTGCACCTGGCTGAACGCGCACGGAACCGGGGCGGACAGTCCGAGAACAAGGACTGCCGAAAGCAATGAAAACCTTACTGGAAGACGCATCAACACAAAGCTTACAGGACCATACCTTGGAGCGACAATGATCGGAACTGAGGGTTAGACGCAAGCCAGCGGGCTGCGGCGAGCAGGGTATCGTGCGTTTGCCTCACGGCTCGCAAGTTTCGGTCCATCTCGCATAGACCAGGTAGCGCATTGTCTTCAGAATTTCCAGCGCCGAATCCGTCTCCGAATCGGACGCACCGGGCTGCAGCGGTGGCGCTGCATGCAGGCGCCAATCGAGCGATGTGTGGCCGAAGATCATCCCGGTTCGCGGCAGATGATACGCGCTGGAGACAATCTCCGCTGAGTGCCATCCGTGCGCCTGCATGATCCGCGCGGAGTAGCACGCGTTCTGGATTGTGTCCGTGGCTTTGGTCTCCACAAAGATGGCTGAAGGCGGAATGCCCTGCGCTGCGGCAGCGCCAGCCATCACGTCTGCCTCGACGAATTGGTTGCGTGCCGGTCCTCCGGTAAACAGAAGTCGCGGAGCGACGCCACGTTCATACTCCCGCACCCCTTCGGTGACGCGCGCCAGCTCTTCCGGCGTTGGATTGCCGTCCCCATCAGCCGGATAACCGAGTACAACGATTGCATCGAAATGATCGCGACTTGTATTCGCGATGGGCACAAGCCGGCGAGCGATCACAGCCCATCCCACCAGAATGATTCCTGCCAGAACCCCGGCGAGCAAGGCGCGCACAACCCACCGCTTTTTCCCCAGCTTGATTGGCTTGTAGCGATGCAAAGGGCGACGCGTGGGTGCGCGTCGGCGCGTTGGGCGGGATGAGGATGCGATTGCCACATCCTTCACTCTACGAGTGAAATCCCCGCGCCATGCGCACAAAGGTATTTACTGAATGGGCGCTCTCGCAGTCTCAGCCCAGCTCGGCCGGATGATCCCAGGACGACAAGATGATCTCGTTCAATGGTTTACGGCTGCGCGGAGCCTGTTCCTGCGCCTGATACGGCTCGCTGAGCGAAGACAGGTCCCCGTGATAGCCCATCGCCATTACCGACCCGATTGCGTAAATCTCGGGAATTTCAAACGCTTCGCGCGCTTTAGCTTGATCAAAACCGGCCATTTGATGGGTGGCGATTCCCATCGTTGCTGCCTGCAGCGTAATGAAGCCATCCGCTGCGCCGAGATCGTGGAGCGCATAGTTATTCGGGGAGTCATTGTTGCTGAACCGGGTTTTGGCGACGCCCAGGATCAGCACGGGCGCACTCCGCGCCCAGCCTTGGTTGAATGGCACAAGTGTCTCAAATATCTTCTTGTAGGTCTCAGAGTTACGGTGACCTGCAAAGTATCGCCACGGCTGCTCGTTATAGGAAGACGGTGCCCAGCGGGCGGCCTCGAAAATCGTCTTCAGATCGGCGGGATTCACATCCCGATCGGCAAAGGCGCGGGGGCTCCAGCGCTCCAGTATGACGGGCAGCACCCCCTCTGTTGAGGGCTGAGCGTACTTCATCTTATTGATTTCACTTGCAGTAAGGGACATCGATCTTCGCTCCCGTAAAACTATGTAATCGATGGGATGCGCAAGCGCAAGGAAGGGTGTGCATGCGGACTCCGATCCAAAGCAAATTCGCCCGCGTTTCGAACCCAGCCTGTCCCGTCCCCGTGCGCCTTCCCAGGGACACCAGAGTGCGGGATGGAGCGCGGTCGCCGTCACATTCCTTTCACAGATTTCTGGAATACTATCTGCCTAGCTCTAACTTCCCAGATTCCCGGAAAAGCTTGTTGCTTTTCAGGACGAATACCGCCAATCTTGTGCGGATAAGGGAAAAATGTGGTCAGGCCTGGAATACAAGTCGACCTCAGGCAGGTCTTGACCGCGGCTTCACAACTTGATGGAGGAAGTATGACCGGTTCCAATCTGCGCAAGGGCTTCGCGTGTCTTGCGGCCCTTTTGATTCTGCTTACGTGTGTCTCAATGACCCGAGCCCAGTCGGCCGTCGACGGCGCTGTGGGCGGTAACGTTCTCGACAGCAGCGGAGCAGTCGTTCCCAAAGCTTCGGTCACCGTGCACAATATCGGCACCAACGCCCAGCAGCAAGCGGTAACCGACGAATCCGGCTACTTTCGCGTCATCCATCTGCAGCCAGGGGTCTATGAGGTAAAAATCGAAGCTTCTGGATTTGACTCCTACCTTGCCAAAAGCCTTACAGTCCAGGTCGGATCTCTGACCGACGTCGAAGCACGCCTCAAGGTCGGCAGTTCCGCCCAGACCGTTGAAGTAACCGGCGAAGCGCCGCTCGTGAATACCTCGACACCGGATTTTGCCGGCGTGGTGGACCAGGTCTCGCTGCACAGTCTGCCGGAAAACAACTACCGCTGGTCAGCGTTTGCGCTGCTCACGCCGGGCGTGGTGAATGACAGCAACGGATTTGGCTTGCTGAGCTTCCGCGGCCAGAGCACCCTGCTCAACAACGTCACCATTGACGGCACCGACGACAACCAGGCGTACTTCTCTGAAGAGCGCGGCCGCACCCGCGCCGGCTACTCGACGATCAAAGCCGCCGTGCAGGAATTTCAGGTAAACACCTCGAACTACTCGGTGGAATACGGCCGCTCTGCCGGCGGTATCGTCAACTCGATCACCAAGAGCGGATCGAACGGGCTCCACGGCGAAGGTTACTACTACGATCGCGACAGCGCGTGGGCCGCGCAGAACTCCTTCGTCACTCATCCGGTGCAGGTCTCTTCCAACCCGATCACCTACTCCGTCGTTTCTTTCAAACCCACCGACCTGCGGCGTCAATTCGGATTCGGTGTTGGCGGCCCAATCCTCCGCGACAAGCTCTTCTTCTTCCTTGCGGCTGACCGCTTCTATCACGACTTTCCGGCAGCTGCCACCATCACGGGCACCAGTGCCAATGCCAACTTCTACAACCTCACCGGCAGCTTTGCACAGGCGCAGATTGCGCAGGTCGTCAAGAACACCGGGCTCAGCACCGCCGACGCCACCACTGTGTATGACAACGGCATCGTCGGACTCACCTCGATGCTTGGTACTGTTCCCCGCATCGGCAAACAGGTCATCTATTTTCCCAAGCTCGACTGGCAGGTAAACCAGAAAAACCACGTCTCGGTCGAGGCCAATCAGATGCGCTGGTCCTCCCCCGCCGGCATTCAGACGGCTCCGGCAGTCGCCAACGCCGTGGCCAGCTTCGGCAATGATTACGTGCGCGACAACTGGATCGTCGGCAAGCTCGACAGCTTCATCACCAACAACTGGAGCAACGAAGCGCGCTTCATGTACGGCCGCGATTTCGAGTTCGAGTTCAATCAGGCGCCGACTACCTACGAACAGAACAACCTGCTCAACACCCCCAGCGGTTACGCGAATCCTCTTGGTCTGCCGCCCAACGTCTTTTTCAGCGGATTCTTCCAGTTCGGCACCCCGCAGTTCCTTAATCGTGCCGCACTACCCGACGAGCGCCGCTGGCAGCTCGCCGACACCGTCGTCTGGGTCCATCGTAACCACACCATCAAGCTGGGAGAGGATTACCTCCACACTGACGACAGGATCTCCAACCTCTTCAACCAGTACGGCGGATTCAGCTACAGCGGCAACACCCCTCTGGGCAATTACATCTCTGACCTTTACCTGTCGCAGAATCCGGTTGCCGGCAAGATCGCAGAAAACTACACCTCCTACAACCAGGGTGTCGGCGCGGCCGGCCTCGAGTTCACGACCGGCGACTACGCACTCTTTGCGCAGGACGAGTGGAAGGTGAACCCACGCCTCAGCCTGACCATGGGGCTCCGCTGGGAGTTTGAGAAGTACCCCAAACAGCAACTGCCCAACGCTCTGGTACCGCAGACCTCATACCTCCATGACAACAAAGACAACTTTGGTCCGCGCGTTGGATTTGCTTACGACGTCTACGGCGGCGGGAAAACGATCCTCCGCGGCGGCTACGGCATGTTCTTTGCCCGCGCCATCAACTCCACGCTTTACCAGGCTCTCATCGGCACCGGTGTTTCCGCCGGCCAGGTCAACCCCACCCTGAACCCCGGCGCCACCTGCGCCCCGCAGTTCCCGCAGATCATTCCGTCCGGTTCTTATGCAAGCTGTCTCCAGGGCTCCAGCGGCAACGCGACTTCGTTTTACGTCGATCCAAACTTCAAGGTTCCAGAGATTCACCAGGCCGACCTGTCGCTCGAACAGCAACTGAGCAGGAACGACGTCCTTAGTCTCTCGTGGCTCGGATCGTGGGGTCGCCGCCTGCCCGACTTCG
This sequence comes from uncultured Acidobacteriaceae bacterium, assembly GCA_963770365.1. GTDB lineage: Bacteria > Acidobacteriota > Terriglobia > Terriglobales > Acidobacteriaceae > Telmatobacter. The sequence goes on from CAVYPN010000011.1 coordinate 38,661, forward strand.
TCGATACCAACCTGCCCGCACCTACGCCTGTAACCTTCAACGTTACCGGCGCCGGACCGCTTGCCGTGGGAAGAGCCGTCACCGCCAATGTGTATTTCAATACGGCGAACCCGAATCATCGCCCCAACCCCAACTTCAGCTCCATCACCGACATCTTCAGTGGAGTCACCTCGAATTACGAAGCGCTGGTCAGCCAGTTCAAGCACCAGATGTCGCACCACGTTTCGTTCGGTTCGAACTTTACCTGGTCGCATGCACTCGACTTCGGCGAAAACAACACCACGGGCGCATCGGCAACTGCGCTGCTCGACCCCAAAAACATCAAGCTCGACTACGGCAACTCCAACCAGAACGTGCCGTATCGTCTCCTGATCTACGGTGTTGCGGATTCACCGTGGCATGCTCACGGCGCCCTTGGCTATCTGCTGAACGACTTTGAACTCGCTCCCACTTTCCAAACGCAGAGCGGTTTGCCCTACTCGGTCGGCATCAGCGGATCCTCGGCGAAACTTTATCCCACCGGATCGACAACGCAGCAGTCGATCATCAGTACCAGCTCGTTCAACGGCACCGGCGGCGCCAACCGCATTCCGGGCCTGGATCGCAATAACTTCCGTTTCCCGAAGACCTGGGGAGTTGATCTTCGCGCCTCCAAGAAGATCGTCTTCCGCGAGCACTACAACCTGGAGTTCCTTGCCGAGGCCTTCAACCTTACCAATCACCAGAACGTTACCGGCGTAGGCACAACCGCGTATGCGATCTCTGAAGACACCACCGCCCACACCAACAACCTCGTGCAGTTCACGGCCACGCCGTTTGGTGGGATCACCAGCACCAACAACAGCAACTTTGCCTACAACGTGCGCCAGTTGCAGATGGCCGCCCGCTTCACCTTCTAACCTGCAGTAGGCCTCAGACAAAAACCGCGACGCTCAAGGGCGTCGCGGTTTTGTTTTGGGCTCATTCTTCCTCGAACGTCGCTTCGCAAGTGAGATCCACGCGATGAGCGAAGCCAGCTTTTCGTCCTGCGTCCATGGAGGACCAAGCCCGATCCCAAGGTCAGCCAGCCTGCGCTTGATCTCTTCAGGCTGAAGACCGAGTTCCTCAGCGGACATGCCCATCAGTTCGCGCTCTTTCGCGGTAAATATCTCGATCCCACAGCGCTTGCATGCGTGAAGCAGAACGTTTCGAAATAGTTCTCCATCGGCCGTGTGAATCAGAGCATGAGACTCAAGAATCTGCGCAAGACTCGGGAGCGGTCTGCCGGAAGCAAGCAGCAAACCACCGTATTGGACCTCATATCCCTCCGTCAGCAGCCTTTTCTGAACGGATCGGATAGCGTGATAAGCCAGTCCCCGCGCCTCTGCTTGAATGCGCGCAATAACGCCGCGCGCTTCGGATCTCGGTACCTTCTCCGCGGTGTGATACGGCTGCCGAAATTCGAACGTGAAGGTCTTGACGAGTTGAGGCCGCTGACGCAGAAGAACCATCGGAGACCCATCTTCAAGTGCAATGGCGACCAGCGAAGTCCAACCGGAGTGGGCACGAAATCCAAGGGCCGCCTGGTTCATAGGAACTCCCGCCAGAGTCATTCAAATCCGCGGCGAACATAGCATGTGCAACGCACATCAGCCAAGAACGCCCCCAATCCCTGATGAGCCCTTTGTTGCCGCTCACCCTCGGCGCGCGCCTTCACCGCTTACTCGGCGCGGCCTTTGCGTGGCCCTATCGTTTCTCAATCAGCGAGATTGGGCCCAGAATCCCTGAAGGCAGCGGCTGCAGGTTCCGCATATCCTGCGGAATAAACTCCACACCATAGCGGGAATAGAGCAGCCGATAATCCGGCAGAGACGTTCCAGCAAGTTCATTGATGGCAGTGTTGCCCACGACGATGCGAATCCTGTTTTCGCCCACCGTGAGGAGCTTCGTGATTTCCACTTGGAACGGCGGGTGCCACACATACCCTGCGAATCGATCGTTGACGAATATCTGCGCCGCTTCACGCACAGGGCTCTCAAGATATGCGCGCATATTGAAAACGGGCAGCGGATCGGGCAACGCCACAGAAGTCCCATTTCCGAAATCAAGAAACACCGAGCCGCCCGCGCGCAGAGTCTTCTCTGGAACCTCGACACTCTTCTCGTAAACCGCAGTCCCCGCGTAAAACCGCAGATTCGCGGTATCCGTCCACGACGCAAGATTGGTCATATGCAGATGCGAATTGCCGACCGTAACCTGCCAATCATGCGAGATGTCGACTTTCGCACTCTCGTCTCTCGACGAAGCAGTTATGGGAGAGAGTGGCAAGTCGGAGAAGTAGATCAGGCGCGATTCGTATGGCTCCAGCTTGAGTTCCACGCGTTTGGGATCGGGCAGCCCGGTCGTGTTCCCGGTGAAGGGATCCCACAACTCAGCATGAGACCCGCCGGCGCGAAAGCTCGCAAGTATCGTGCGCTCCAGGTTGCTGGTGTTCACCACAAAATACAGATCGCCGGATTCGAGACGACGATGAATAAAGCCGATCTGCGGCGTCGCCGGCTTCGCCACAAAGTCTGGATGAAGGGATGCCGAAAGGGTTGCACCCAGCAGGTGCTCATCCTCAACAAAGTGCGCGGTAGCCGCCTGGTGATGGAAAAGCGAATCGGAAATCTGCTTCACGCGACCAGAAATTGCCGCCGCATCACGATAGCCCGGTGCCGTGTCGGGCAACCGTTTGGTTGCAATTACGATTCCCCCACCGCGGGCAAACTCTGCAATCTTCTCGTATGTCGCAGGAGGAATGCGCTCGACTCCCGGAAGAATCAGAACCTTATAGGGAATCCCCACGCGATCGATGGAGTCCGCATCGATGAAATCGAAGTTGAATCCTGCATCCAGGATCTGCGGAATAATCTCACGCCCCAGAAACTGCCGCATCGATTCATCGATCGTTACATTCGAGCCTGTTTCGTCGAAGCCGCCGAGCGATGTTGCAGAAGATTTCTTCTGCATGCGCGCCTTGAACGACGCCCACACATCGTCATTCGGCAGAAGGACCGCCACGTCGTTTGCCGGCTTTCCTTGACGCAGCGCGAAACTGACGCGTTGCAGGTACGCCGTCAGATCCGGCATGACCAGGAACCACGGATTGTGTTCATTGAGCGCGCCGGCCGCATACATCCGCCAGCCCGGCTCGCCTGCTTCCTTAGGTGAATACGGCCACCCATGTCCGACAAGTTGATTGATGCCCTGCAGAAAATGAATATCGGCTTCGGTCTTCATGTCCAGGGGCGTAGCGTGAAACGCGGGCGAATGCAACCACGTCCACGTCTCGGAAGAGATGACCGGGTGACCGAACAGGTGCCCCGCAGATGCAGCCCACCGCGTATCAGAGAACTCCCGCCACATGTTGATGGTGGCTTTCCCCTCGCCTTCCGGCAAATCCGCATAGCGGTTGCTCGAAAGCGTGACCGGTGGAAACCCATAAGTCTGCGATCGAAAAAGCGTCCCGTGCTTTTGCGCCCAGGCATGTATCGGCTCGAGGAAATTTTCGTTTGCCAGCTCTGTCAACGTCTCACCCCAGTCATGCCGCACGGCTGCGGTGGCAGGGCCGAAGTTTCCAGCCAACGCCGGCAGCATCGGCGTCAGATCGTATCCGCGCCGACGTTGAAACTCCGCCAGCAGATCCGGCGTCCAGTCCGAACCGTAGTCTTCAAGGCTGTCGCTGAAAACTGCATACGGCGGATGTTCGCCGAAAGCTGAAAGCAGCCTGTCGCCAACAGCCTCGAGGTGATTCCGAATCGCCGCGGCGTCGTAGTGATCGAGAACAAATCCCGACGCCCCCTGTGCGGCCCGCTTCACCATCATGCCCGTCCGGCTGGAAATGAAGAACAACACGACCCGAGCCGACGGCGCGTTATCCAGCAGATCAAGCCGGAAATCGGCAGGCAATGGCAATTGACGCGCACCCCGATAATCCTGCGCCCCCTCCTTGGCGGGAGCGACAAATACCGCCAAGAGTTTTTCGCCAGCCTCCAGCGACGGCACAGCCACCGAGGTGAAGCCAGGCGGCGCCGTAACCGATTCGACACGCAACTCCCCAGCTGCCTGCGTCACCGGAATGTGCGGTCCACCGAAGGGCCATCCGCTGCCCAGGGTGACGTCGACTCGCATCCCTAGCTTGCGCGCCTGATCCGCCGCAAAACGCAGATTGTCGATGTGCTCGTCAGACACGAAGTTGTAGTTGTGGAACCCGCTCTGTGGATCGTCGAGAGCCAGCGGATAGAGGGTAGCAATCTCAACGCCGCCAATCCCCGCCGATTTCATCTCTTCAAGTTCGCGTTGCAACTCCGGCTTCGTCGCAGAAGGACCAAACCACCACCATCGCATCATGATCCTGCAGTCGTCGGGCGGGTGCGCAAAGGCTTCATGAAGCTTGATCACCTCGCTCGAATCGCTTGACCCGGACTGCTGCGCAATCGCGATCAGCGGGAAACAGAAACAGAGAATGAGACTGCGAATCGGAGAAGGCATGAAGGGGCCGACCTCTTCCTGCAGATGCAACGACTACGTGCATTGTCGCTCATCCAAAACCATCCGCCCACAAACGTCGCAATCGGGAGACACGAAATTCACGCAAAAAGGGCGCGGCTATTGCCACGCCCCTTCAAGCCAGATTGAAGAATTTAATCTTTTGACTCAGGGATAAATCCGATGCAGCGTGCGCGCAAACGGAATCGTCTCCCGTACATGATCCAGCGCGCACACCCACGCCACCACGCGTTCAATGCCCATCCCGAACCCCGCATGCGGCACTGATCCATACCTCCGCAGATCGAGGTACCACTGGAACGCCTCCATGGGAAGCTGGTGGTGCTCGATGCGGCTCTTCAGCAGTTCGTAGCTCGACACACGCTGCGATCCGCCAATGATTTCGCCATAGCCTTCGGGCGCAAGCACATCCACACACAACGCGAAGTTGGGGTCCTTCGGATCGGGCTCCATATAGAAAGCTTTCACCGCCGCCGGGTAGCGATGCACCATCACTGGCCGATCAAACTGCGAACTCAGCCACGTCTCATCCGGCGAGCCAAAATCGTTTCCGTATTCAAATGGCTGCTCCAGCAATCCCTTGGCATGCGCATCGTTCAGCATCTTCGCCGCTTCGTCGTAGCGCAGACGCGGAAACGGCGGCACGATGTTTTTAAGCTTCTCCGGATCGCGCCCGATCACCTGCAGTTCCGGCGCGCGATTCTTCACCACGCTCTGCACAATGTGCGAGAGGTAGTTCTCCGCCAGTTCCATCAGCCCGTCGAGATCGCAATAGGCAACCTCCGGTTCCACCATCCAGAACTCGGTCAGGTGCCGCCGCGTCTTCGACTTCTCCGCCCGGAACGTCGGCCCGAAGCTGTACACCTTGCCCAGCGCCAATGCGGTTGACTCGATATAGAGCTGCCCCGACTGCGTCAGGTACGCCGGGTCGCCAAAGTAGTCCACCGGAAACAAGGTCGAGGTGCCTTCGCACGCCGCCGGCGTCAGAATCGGCGGATCGGTCCGGATGAAACCGTTGTTGTCAAAATATTCCGCCGCCGCCCGCATAATCTCCGCGCGAATGCGCAGGATGGCCGACTGCCGCGGCGAGCGCACCCACAGGTGGCGATGCTCCATCAGGAAATCGACGCCGTGCTCCTTCAGCGTGATCGGGTACGGATCCGACTCGGGCACGCGCTGGATCACGTCGATGTCCTCGACATCCAGCTCGAACCCGCCCGGCGCGCGCTTGTCCGCCCGCACCTTGCCCGTAACAATGACCGACGACTCCTGCGTCAAGCCCTTCAGCGCCTCAAACACCTCTGGCCGCACGCTCTTAACGTGCGCCACGCCCTGCACCGTGCCCGTTCCGTCACGAAAAATAGGGAACAGCAGCTTGCCCGATTCCCTCGAGTTGTAAAGCCAGCCCTTGATCTGGACAGACTGGCCTTCATACTTGCCCAGCGTAGCGATGGTGGCAACGGGCGCAACAGGCGTGGCGGTGTCGGTGGTAACGGCAGGTGCGGTTTCTTCAGGCATAGTATTAAGCTCTCTCGATGCGGCGCGGTATCTCCGGACCCTCTAGGATAACGCGCTGCATCTCCAGCCCGCGTGACCGTGGCGACACTGCCACTCGCTGCATCCACCCCCTTTGATTTATCGTCCATATCGTATGGCTACCAATCCCAAGCCCCAGCCAGTCGTCGCAAATCAGCCCCACCCCACCGCCGAGGCCGAAGAGGTCTTCCGCCGTTGGATCCGCTTTCTCGACGAGGAGTTCTACCGCCACCGTTCGCCGGAGCGCCGCGCTGAAATTGTGCGCGACCAGCTTTACCAGCTCTACCTCGGCCGACCCCACGGAGGGAAAGCCAACGTCACGCTCTCCAGCGAGTTGCCCGGGAACGTCCTCGGCATGTCGCTCGACCCCGAGAACGTCACCCTCGAGGCAGAGTATTTCGGCGGTATCGATGAGGCGGAGTTCGCCATTCGCAAACCGCTGCTCTGGTTCTGGAAGATGTTCGACCGCTCCCCGATCGGCCTCAACCTCTGGCTGGGCATGCGCTTCCGCTGTATGCTGGGGCGTCACATCTTTGACCACATGGGATCCGGCGTCAAGATCCACAATGGCGTCGACCTCACCTACGGCTACAAGCTCTCGGTTGGCGACGGTGCAGTCATCCACCAGGGCGTGCTGCTCCACGACCGCGGCGGCATCACCATCGGCAAAAATGCCGTGATCGGATCCTTCGTCCGCATCTTCTCGCACAGCTACGCTAACAAAGGCGCGGAAGAGGACGTCAAGCTCCAGCCCACCACCATCGGCGACGGCGCCCGCATCGGCAGCCACGAAATCATCATGGGCGGCACCAACATCGGCGCAGGCGAAGTCGTTGGCCACTACCCGGCCTACAAGGTCTAGGTCGAAGGATCTGCCCTGAAAATTCGGTGATCAATGACGCGAGGCCAGACCATAAAAATTCCCCGAAGGAACTCGCGAAAATGGCCCAGGGTGGAGCGAAGCGGAACCCTGGGATAGCCAACAACTCTAGCCTTAGTCCCGGAGGGCTGTCCGAACCCATCCACAGCAACAATCCTGTCAACCCTCACTCGCGGCGACCGACTCTCAACTCCCTCATTCCACACACAAAATAAACTTCAGAAATTTGCAGATTATTATTGCCGAAAGTTGCACACTTAAGGTGCAGGCATCGAGAGGCGACCCACGCATCTCCCGATGCCTTTCGTGTTTCCAGAGGAATTCTCCATGTCCGACACTTCATATCCGACACTTCCGCATCCGACCAGGCGGTCATCATTCCCGCCAACTCAAACGGTTCGCCGCGTGTCTCCAATTGCACGCCCCCGGTGGCCCCCCTCCCCCCCTCCGAAATTTTCGTTTTCCACAAAATGTTTGCAGGAAATTCGACATTGCAACTGCGACCGATTCGGTCCGCTTCAACACGCCCGGCGATTCAAGTCCTCGCCAGCAGACCGCTCCGACCGTTACCGCGGAGAGGCATCAACGGGACATCCTCATGCACGATTGATGAATTTCCACAGAAGTGGGCTGTTGAAATATCTCCGGCTTGGCGTAATCGCCCCTATGCTTGAGTTACCACAAACGGAAAACTCTTTTTTGCTTAAGGACATCAAGCAGATTATGGCCGGCCCGGACTATTCAATCATCGTAGAGATTCTCCGCAACACGATGAGACAGGTAAACGTGGCGAGCGAATATGACTTCAGCGATCCCGACCTCAAGAAGCTAAGGCTGCTGCTCGAGAGTCAAATTACTGATCTCAAGCGCCCAAAGTCCCCTGGGAAACTGATGATCATTCGGAAGACAAAATAAAAAAGCGAAGTGGGAGAAACTGGTTGCCTGACTACAGTCAAGGTTGGGCTGATCATGCTGTTGGTGATCACTTGCTGACGCTTCCGTCGTGAAACCGACCCGTGCCGCACCATGCTAACCTGAGCTTTCCGAATCCAGGGAGTGTCTGGTGCAGTCTGCCCAACTTACCATCGCAGTCTTCGAGTTTGTTCTCCTTATCTTCTCGTTGAGCGTTCACGAGTGCTCCCATGCCTGGGTGGCATCCCGCCTCGGTGATCAGACGGCTCGCATGCAGGGCCGCGTCACCCTCAACCCCATTTACCACATCGATCCTGTTGGCACCCTTATCATGCCCGCCATCATCATCTTCGGCCCGCTCATCGGCTTCACCATCTTCAGCGGAGTCCTGATCGGATGGGCCAAACCCACTCCTGTCATCAGCCGCAACTTCGCCAAAATCCGCCGCGACGAAAACCTCGTGACCCTCGCCGGTCCCGCGTCGAATCTACTGCTCGCCGTGATCGCCACCGTGATTCTCCTGGTCGTCATTCACGCAGCGCCGGGCGGCCGCCAGATCGTCAACTTCACAGCGCAAGGCATGCTCCTGCCGGGCGTTAATTCATCGGTGCAAGCCGTCGTTTTGCTTGGCATCGCAGCGGTGCAGATCAACCTCGCGCTCCTGTTCTTCAACCTGCTCCCGATACCGCCACTCGATGGGAGCCAATTGCTGCGCAATATCCTGCCCTACAACGCAGTGCAGTCTTACGACCGCATTCCCATGTGGGCAAGCTGGATTCTGATGATCCTCGTAGGCGGCTACATCATGCGCCTCCTGCTCGCTCCAGCCTTCGCGGTGGTCGGTCTCGTGCTTGCGAAGGGGTAGGAGCCGTTCATTGGCGGCGCTGCAGCCGCTACAATAAACCCAGCCTCACTTTGGCCTTTCTGATCAAACTTTGGCGACGCATCCCGGCCTGATTCCGGAATCGAAAAAAGAAAAAAGAATGTCTGAAACCGCAATTCCATCCTCTCGGCCGCGCGTTTTAAGCGGCATGCGCCCCACCGGCAAGCTCCATCTGGGCAACTACATGGGTGCCCTCGCCAACTGGGTCAAGCTGCAGGATAGTGGCAAGTACGATTGCTACTTTTGCATCGTGGATTGGCACGCCCTGACCACCGACTACCCGGACCCCTCGCAAGTCGTGACCAACATCACGGAGGCCGCGCTCGACTACCTCGCCGCCGGCCTCGATCCCGAACGCAGCGTGCTTTTTCTGCAAAGCAAGGTTCTGCAGCATGCCGAACTGGCCCTCCTTCTGGGAATGATTACCCCGCTCGGCTGGCTGGAGCGCGTACCTACCTACAAAGAGCAGCAGGAAAACCTCACCGGCAAGGACCTCTCCACCTACGGCTTCCTCGGATACCCGCTCCTGCAGGCCGCCGACATCCTTATCTATCAGGCGCAGTATGTTCCCGTGGGCCAGGATCAGGTGGCGCACGTCGAACTGACCCGTGAGGTCGCGCGCCGTTTCAACAACCTCTACAAACTCAACGGCCGCGAAGTGTTGCCTGAGCCCGATGTGCTGCTCACTCCTTCACCCAAGCTCCCCGGCACCGACGGCCGCAAAATGTCCAAGAGCTACGGCAACACTATCGAGCTGAATGATCCTGAGCCGGTGGTGCGGCAGAAGCTGAAGACCATGGTCACCGATCCGGCGCGTATCCGCCGCAAAGATCCGGGCGACCCTGACAAGTGCCCCGTTGGCGATCTGCACAAGGTCTTCTCAGCGCCGGAGACGCTGGCAAAGGTCTACGAGGGCTGCCGGTCGGCGGGCATCGGATGTATCGAATGCAAAGGATGGGCCGCCGACTCTTTGGTCCAGATCCTCAACCCGATCCAGGAACGACGCGCGCGATTCACGGTCAGCGACGTTGAGGATATCCTCAAAGGTGGTTCCGACCGGGCACGCGACCGGGCCGAGCAGACGATGGCCGAGGTTCGCGCGGCTATGCAATTAACGCGAGCGACAAACTGAGCACGTGCCATAATCCCCCCACACCGAGATTCAGACTTTGACCGAACTCGAAAAAAATCCGGAGATCGATCCCGCCGATAATCCAGAATCAGACCCGGCGCCAGATCCGGTTCAGGAACCAACGCCCGATCAGCGGCCTGTCGAAGATCCCGAACCGGGTCATCGCGGCCCCATCAGCGATCCTGAACCTGGTCCCGAGCCCGAACCCAACGCTCCGGACCCCGCACCGGAACAGCCGCACGGCGACCCTCCGTCAAATGAGCCCGGTATCAGCGCGGCTCCGCCGCTGGTGCTGACGTCGAAGCCGGTTCCCGAAGAGAAGACAGCCAAGGCCGCGCCTGCAAAGAAGAAGCCCGAAGAAGAGCAGGACCAGTCGCCCTTCTCGGTTACGGTGGGGCAGGTCTACGACGGGCCGCTCGATCTGCTGCTCGATCTCATTCGCAAGCAGGACATCGACATCTACGACATTCCGATCGCGAAGATCACCGCGCAGTTCCTCGCCTATGTCGATAAATTAAAAGCCACGGATATGGACGTGGCCGGCGATTTCATCTACACCGCTTCGCTCCTCATCCACATCAAGAGCAAGATGCTGCTGCCCCGCGCGCCCGCCGGACCCGACGACGCGGCCGACGATCCGCGCCGCGAACTGGTCGAGCGTCTTCTCGAGCACGAGCGCTTCAAAAACGCCGCCCAGATGCTGCAGCAGAAGCAGATGCTCGAAGCCGCCACGTGGACCAACCCCGGTGTCCGCGAATTCAAGGAGGACGCCGCAGCCGAGCCCGAGATCGCCGCCGACACCGTCGATCTGGTACGCATCTTCCGCGACATCCTCGAGCGCGCCCGCAATCGCCCCACCTTCAATGTGCAGGACGACTCGATCACCGTCGGCCAGATGATCCAGTTCCTCACCCGCCGCCTCTCCATGGAAGACCGCCCGCTCTCCCTCCGCAAGCTGCTCAGCCACAGCAAATCCCAGCGCGCCCTGGTCGCCATGTTCCTCGCGCTGCTCGAGTTGGTTCGCCTCCAGGCAATTCTGCTCCGCCAGGACCGCGCCTTCTCCGAGATCTTCATCAAGAAGAGCAGCGGCTTCGACGCAGTGGTGAACGAAGGCCTCGCCAACGCCACCGACGAATGGCGGTAGGACTCGACGGCCGTTATAACATTTGTTATAATGAGCCGAGGAGCGGAAAATGGCCTACACCCATCAAGATCATCCCCATCGGCAATTCCAACGGCGTCATCTTCCCAAGGAAACTCTTGCTCGCCTCAACTTACAGAAAGGCGATACGCTTTACCTCACCGAAGGGCCCCAAGGCATTCGGTTGGTGCCGTTCGATGAAGAGTTCGCAGCTCAGATGGAGGCGGCCCGTGAAGTGATGCGCGAGAATCGCGACGTCCTTCAAAGACTCGCCGAATGAGCGAGCCCATCTGGATACGACAGGATGTCGTACTTGCCATGCACGAGGAACTACTCATGCTTCACGGCGGTCCGGCGGGCGTTCGCGATATGGGTCTCCTGGAGTCCGCGCTTGCTCGGCCGAAGAATCTCTTTGACCTACTCCGAGCAAACGCCTTCACTCGCCCAGATGGCCGCAAGCTATGCAAAAGGAATCGTCGCGAATCATCCATTTGTCGATGGGAACAAGCGGGCAGCCTTCGCGGTCTCGGTAACCTTCCTCAGGCTGAACGGGCTTCAGTTGACGGCTTCTAAAGAAGAGCGGGTTCTTAAGTTCTGGGCTCTCGCCGCCGGCGAAATTTCCGAAGATCAGCTTGCAGATTGGTTCGCGCGCAATACCGCCTCATAAACGGCACAGGGAATGATGCAGCAGATTCTCGTTACTCTTTGAAAACTCAAACCCTGTCGTTGCAGCCAGGTCGACGCACAAAAATCCGCTCCTGCAAAACGCCACCGATTGGTTGCATTTAGCAAGAGCCGCAATTCTATGCAACTCTTTGGTTGCATATCTTTTAGACCTTATGGTCGCGAATTTCTGCATCGCGGATGCATCCACGCATCGTTCTCGCCAATGTTGAGAAAACAGTGCAAAATTCGTGAAAATGCGCTTCCCAATCCTGAAATGTGAGAAACCGTCTAAAACAATGATGGCAATAGATTTAAGGTTCAATACGCGCACGCGCTGCGGACCCGTTTCCACCGATCTCCCCGCTATCTCATGTAAAATCAATAGTGCGGGAACCTCACAAAGGCACCGCGCATCAAACAACTGTTGCACGCATTCAGTTGTTGGGGTTTTATGCATTTCTGCTTTGATCGTCCCTTCTGCAGCGATCTCAGATCGTTCTATCCCCATTTCAATCAAGAAATTTTAGCCGATTCCGCGTTGGCATTCCCCGTGTTGCGCCGGAAATCGCTTGTCGCAGCCGGAGAGATCTGATGGCGGCAACCACGGCCACTGCTTTATCGAACACATCGCTACTCGACCGCAAGCTGAAGAGCTCGCCCAGCAAAGTCGGCGTACTTTTCTTTCTCGCCGCGCTCGCTGCCGGGGTGGTCTACATCGTTTTTCACGTAGCCCACGATCTCGATGCCGCGTCCATCACCAGCTATGCACCCTACGGACTGCTTGGGTTGGCATTGCTGATCGCGCTCGGCTTTGAGTTCGTCAACGGCTTTCACGACACCGCCAATGCCGTCGCCACCGTCATCTACACCCACTCGCTCGAGCCAAACATCGCCGTCGTGTGGTCCGGCATCTGCAACCTCGCCGGAGTCCTTCTCTCTTCCGGAACCGTCGCATTCGCCGTCATAACACTTCTGCCCGTCGAGCTGATCCTGCAAGTTAGCTCGGGAGCCGGCTTCGCCATGGTCTTCGCTCTGCTCATCGCCGCGATTCTCTGGAATCTCGGCACCTGGTGGCTCGCACTACCCGCGTCAAGTTCGCACACCATGGTCGGCTCCATCATCGGCGTCGGCATCGCCAACCAGTTGATGCACCTGCACAGCGGAACCTCCGGCGTTGACTGGGAACAGGCCATGAAGGTGCTGAAAGCCCTCCTGATCTCGCCGCTCATCGGATTTGTGTTCGCTGGCATGTTGATCCTGATCGCGAAGCAGGTCGCAAAGTTCCCGGAACTCTACGAAGCCCCCAAAGACAGCACCCCGCCGCCATTCCCCATTCGCGCGCTTATGGTGCTCACCTGCACCGGCGTCAGCTTCTTCCACGGATCCAACGACGGCCAAAAGGGCATGGGTCTCATCATGCTCATCCTCATCGGAACCGTGCCTACGGCCTATGCGCTGAACCACGCCGTAAGTCCCGCGCAGGTGCAGGACTTTATCGTCGCCTCCGAACAAGCCGGCCGCATCCTCGATCGCCATGTCGATCCACGGGGCATTCTCGGCAATGACGCTCGTGCCACCGTCACCGACTACATCCGCACCAAGCAGATGCAGCCCGACACCATCCTTGCATTGCGCGAGCTGGTTGAAGATACGGATCACGAAGTCGCACTCTACAAGGAATTCAAGGCAGTCCCGCCCAAAGAGCAGGCCAACGTTCGCAACGACATGTACGTAGCCAGCGAAGCGTTGCGCCTGATGGACAAGTCCAACGCCGGGTTCACCACCGACGAGAAAGCTGCGCTGAAGAACTACAAATCCAAGGTCGACAATGCCACCAAGTTCATCCCCTCATGGGTCAAGGTCGCGGTCGCTCTTGCTCTCGGCCTCGGCACCATGGTTGGCTGGAAGCGCGTGGTCGTTACCGTGGGCGAACGCATCGGCAAGGATCACCTGACGTACGCTCAGGGTGCCAGCGCCGGCCTGGTCGCGATGGGAACCATCTTCGCCGCTGACAAGTTTGGTCTCCCCGTCAGCACCACCCACATTCTCAGTTCCGGTGTCGCCGGAACCATGGCCGCAAATGGCAATGGCCTTCGCTTCAAAACCATTCGCAACATTGCCGCAGGCTGGGTCTTCACATTGCCTGCCGCGGCCCTTCTCTCCGGTTCGCTCTACTGGCTCTTCCGGCATCTCTCGTAACCTGAAATCAGTACTTTGATCACGGCTGCGCTTCGGTGCAGCCGTGATCGTTTTCCTCACGCATCTGGTGCCTCTCCCGCAAATTCACCTCCGGTTCATCTCGCGTTCATACGTCTCCGATATTCCTTGCTCCATCTGGAGAGCCCCGCTCCCCCAGCGTCCAGAGTAATTTCACCTCTCGTTCCCGGAGCCACGTATGCCCCAATCAGCCACCGCTGTCGCAGCCCGTCCCCCCGCTTCTGCATTGCTCGATAAGAAGATGCATCCGTCGCACGCCATGATCAGCGGGGGCGTCGTTCTGATCGCCCTGATCATCGGTGTCTGGTTTATCGGCACCCACATCTCCCAGGATTTCAGCGGCGTGTCCCTGGGCAGCGCGTGGCCTTATGTACTGTTGATCGTCGCCCTGCTGATCGCGCTCGGGTTCGAGTTCGTCAACGGCTTTCACGACACGGCAAACGCCGTGGCCACCGTCATCTACACGCACTCTCTCGAACCGAACATCGCCGTGGTCTGGTCCGGGATGTGCAACCTCGCCGGCGTGCTCACATCAAGCGGCACCGTAGCTTTCACCGTCATTACCCTGTTGCCCGTCGAACTCATCCTTCAGGTAAGCTCAGGCGCCGGTTTCGCCATGGTCTTCGCCCTGCTCATCGCCGCCATCATCTGGAATCTGAGCACGTGGTGGTTCGGTCTTCCCGCCTCCAGTTCGCACACCATGGTCGGCTCCATCATTGGCGTTGGTTTGGCCAACCAGCTGATGAGCGGGCACAACGGCACATCCGGAGTCGATTGGGAACAGGCCACCAAGGTCTTCAAGGTGCTGCTCATCTCGCCCGTAATCGGATTCGGTGCGGCCGCTCTGCTGTTCCTGCTCGCCAAGGCGACCATTAAGTACCCGGAGTTGTATGAGGCGCCGAAGGGCACTACCCCTCCGCCGTGGCCCATTCGCGCATTGCTGGTGCTCACATGCACCGGCGTCAGCTTTTTCCACGGTTCAAACGACGGGCAAAAGGGCATGGGACTCATCATGCTGATCCTCATCGGCACTGTCCCTACCGCCTACGCTTTGAACCACGCTGTAACACCAGCCGACGTGAAGCAATTCGTCGCTGCGTCTGACAACGCAGGCAAAGTCCTTGACGCGCACGTCGACAAAACCGGATTGCTCGGCGCCGATGCGCGCACCACCGCCACAGACTATATCCGCACCAAGCAGGTCCAGCCGGACACCATCCTTGCCCTCCGTGAACTGGTCGAGGATCTCAGCCACGAAGTCGCGCTTTACAGGGAGTTCAAAGACGTCCCCGCAAACCAGCAGACCAACGTGCGCAACGACATGTACGTCGCCAGCGAAGCCATCCGCCTGATGCAGAAGAACCATAACCCGACCTTTACCCCAGCCGAGAACGCCGTCTTGACGACATATAAAAGCAAAGTCGACAAAGCCACCAAGTTCATTCCCACGTGGGTGAAAGTGGCCGTAGCCCTGGCTCTTGGAATGGGTACGATGGTTGGCTGGAAACGCATCGTCGTGACAGTGGGCGAAAAAATTGGCAAGGAGCACCTTACCTATGCGCAAGGCGCCACTGCCGAGCTGGTCGCCATGGCCACCATCTTTGCCGCGGATAACTTCGGCCTACCGGTCAGTACAACGCACGTGCTCAGTTCAGGCGTGGCCGGCACCATGGCAGCCAACCGCAGCGGATTGCAAATGTCCACCCTTCGCAACATCGCCGCGGCCTGGGTCTTCACGCTGCCCGTAGCGGCGTTGCTTTCGGGAACGCTGTTCTGGCTCTTCCGTCACTTCGCATAGCCCTCCCCCATGCAGGTTGCCTTGGTTTCCTTTCTGAGCGAAGGGCGTTCGATCATTCGGACGCCCTTTCCTTTTTGCCCATTTCCAATCCGCTCCGTTCTGGTTACGCAACCGCCCCTCCCGTCCGGTACCATACATAAGGTACTGATTGCCGCATGAGCCTGAAATCCAAGCTGGAAGCAGTTATTTACGCATCGGAAGAGCCGGTCACCCTGACCCAGCTCGCAACTCTCTTTGGTGCTGAAGCCCTTGAATGGAGAGCGGCGCAGGTTGCCGCCGCTGCCGAGGAGGCTGCAGCCAATGCAGCCGCCATCGCAACTGGTCCTTCTCTCGTCGATCCCTCGCTGCCCATGATTGCAGAGGGCTTGGAATACCTCGAACTCCGTACTGAAGACGGCCAGTTGCTTGAGCAACCTGGATTCGCGGTGCTTCCCGAAGCCGATTCCGATTCCGCATCGTCATCCGATGCACCCAGCGAACCGGCGCATCAGATGGAATCGCCCGAGGCCCCACCCGCCGATTCGGCCCCGCTCGACTCTGAAGCAGAAGCCAAACGTGCCGCCCGCCAGCGCGACCGCGAAGTCAAGGCCGTCCTCCGCCAGCTCGTCGACGAACTCATCACTCTTTATGCGTCCGACGACCGTGGTGTCGAGATTCGCGAAATCGCCGGCGGTTATCGCATGGCCACCAAGCCTGAGTACCACGACGCGGTCCGCATGTTCATCAAGAGCCTTAAACCCGCGCTCAAGCTTTCGCTGCCCGCCCTCGAAACACTCGCCGTCATCGCTTACAAGCAGCCCGTCACCGCACCCGAAGTGAACGAAATTCGTGGGGTCGACTCGTCCGGTGTCTTCGGTTCGCTGCTGGCGCGCAAGCTCATCACCACCGCCGGCCGAAAGCCGGTCATCGGGCGCCCCATCCTCTACAAGACCACCAAGGAATTCCTCATGCGCTTCGGCCTCAAAGACGTCGCTGAATTGCCCTCGATGGATGAATTCGAGAAGATGGCCAGCGAACTCGAGGAGGTTGAACCAGCTGTTGTCGACGAGGGCGACGCTGCGACCGCTGAGTACGAAGCCGAAGGCAGTGCTGGCCCCGCGCTGGATGAGAACGCACCGGAAGAGCCGGGGTCCCCGCGGACAGGTCTTAGTCCGTGGGGTGATGAACCGGATAACGATTCGCCCACAACGACAGAAATCTCTACCGAATTGCCGGCCACCGTGCAAGAAACCCACGCCAACACGGAACCGGCCGAGTAGCTGTTCCTTCGCCAACAAGCCCGCGCCTGCCGAGCCGTGACCCACAACGCAGCAGGCAGAACCGAGAATTCCCCATGAGCGACGAAGCGCGCCCTGACGCCACGCCGTCTGAACCCGAAAGCCCTGAAACCGAAGCCGCTGAAGCCGAAGAGACTCTTGCAGCCGCAGCCGCCGACACTGAAGAGCAGGCCGCCGAAGACGAATCCGCATTGATCGTCGCCGAAGCAGACGACGTTGCCGAAGCTGACCGCGACACGGAACCAGACGAAGCAGAGTCCGGCCCAGCGCCGAAGCTCGAACGCCTGCAGAAGATCCTGGCCCAGGCCGGAGTGGCCAGCCGCCGCCACGCCGAAAATCTGATCACCGAGGGCCGTGTCCAGGTAAACGGCAAGGTCATCACGGAACTCGGCACCAAGGCCGATGCCGCACGCGACCATATTCGCGTAGACGGGAAGCTGTTGCAGGGCTCCGAGCGCCTGCGCTACTACATGCTCAACAAGCCGAGAGGCTTTGTCACGACGGTGAGCGATCCGGAGAAGCGGCCAACGGTGATGGAGTTCTTCACGAAGTTGCGCGAGCGCCTCTATCCTGTTGGACGGCTGGACTACCTGAGCGAAGGGCTGCTGCTCGTGACCAACGACGGCGACCTGGCCAACAAGCTCACCCGCGCGGCTGCTGGTGTAGAGAAAACCTACCTGGTCAAAGTCAGCGGCGAGCCCACTGAAGAAGAGCTCGATCGGCTTCGTTCAGGGGTGGGAATCGAACGCGGCAAGCCCGGGTCAGGCCGTGTGCAAACTGCCCCCGCGCAGATTCGGAAGGTCCGGCAGGGCGACAATCCCTGGTACGAAGTCGTCATCATCGAAGGCCGCAATCGCGAGTTACGCAAGATGTTTGAGGAGATCGGACACTTCGTCGAGAAGATTCGCCGCGTCGGGTACGGTCCACTGGTGCTCGATATCGAACCCGGCAAGATGCGCGAACTAGAAGCCGAAGAACTCGAAGACCTGCGCAAAGCCGCCGACGGCAAGCTGCGCAAACCGAAGCTGAAGGATATCCGCAGACGAAAAGCGATGGATGCGCAATTGCCTACGCTCAGGGCAACGCCAGGCCGTCCACAAGGCGTTCCGCCGGCTGCCGGACGGCCTCCGTTTTCGCCGCGACCCGAGTTTCCGCCGAAGAAGCAATTTGGAAGTGACCGGCCTTCGCGCCCGATGCGACCAGAAAGCGGAAGCTTCCGTCCACGCCCAGAAGGCGCTCGAACCGGACCCGACCGGTTCGGCTCATCGCGCCCTGGCCCAACGAGATCTGGTCCACAGCGTTCTGGCTTGCCACGTTCAGGGCCACCACGTTCGGGGCCGCCGCAGTTCGGCGCAGGCCGTCCGGCATGGAAGAAGGACGATCGCACCGCCCGTCCACCGGCTCGGTTTGCGGAACGCCCGCCGCGCTCCGAACAGCGTCCGGCAGAATTCGGATCAGCACCTCCGCGTCAGGGTCGGCCGACAGGTGGATTTGCGGGGAGTCGCCGTACTGACAGCGCGCGCCCCTTCGAGAAGAAGCCGTGGAAGAAGCCCGATTCCGCTCGCCCAGATCGTCCGGCATTCAAATCCCACGCTGGCCCGCGTCGCGAGGCTGTACCTGATCGTGAAGAAATCAAAACACCAAGACCATCCAGGTTGCAGATTGAAGCAGTGGAGCCGGAACGCGAATCTTCGATCCGCCCCAGTGCCAGCCGCCCTCCGACCGGCCGCCCCGCAGCGGGCCGTCCGCCGTTTCGTGGTGCTGGTTCTGACCGGTCAAGCTCTGGTCGTACGGGAAGCCGTCCCGGCCAGTTCCGGTCGCGAACGGACCGGCCCGGATCAGGTCGCCCAGATCGTCCACGCGCTGATCGAGCCGGCTCGGACCGGCCAAGACCGGATCGACCAAGGCCGGACCGACCAAGTCCAGACCGTCCCCGGTTTGATCGCCCCAGCTTCGACCGCCCCAGCGGTGCACGGCCAACCGGCGGCTCTGGCCGCACCGGCGCTCGGGAATTTGGCGCCGGCCGGCCTCCTCGTGCCGAGGGCGATCGCTCGCGTCCCTTCACAACCAGCACCGGCAAACCCCGCGCCGGCGGCGCCAGACCAAGCAACAAGCGCTCCGGCCCACCCGCAGGAGGAAAACCGGCGTGGAAGCCGAAGACGGGTGGAACCAGCAGGCCCTCTTCCGCAGGCGGCGGCCGCTCAAAGCCGGCATTCGGCTCCAGGCCCGGCGGTTTCTCCAAGTCCGGCTACAAGGGCAAGCCCGGCGGAGGCCCACGTCCTGGCGGCAAACGCCCGGGTGGAAAAACTGGTGGAAAGCCCGGCGGAAAGAAGCGCGGCTAGAAAAGCGCCTTTGCGTCACCGCCGGGTGCGACCGTCCCGCATCGCGTGCTAGATTGAGGTTCGAGTCCGCAGAACCCCGCTCGTTCGCGTCAGGGCAAGTTCATTCTCTCTGCGGCGGCGAGGACGCACGCATGGCAAATGCATTCAGTTCCGACATCCTGCTCCAGGCACAAGATCCCAAGAGCGCCGCCGCCTTCTACGTCGACAGTCTCGGCTTTGAAGTCACCGGCGAAGAAGAGAACATGATCAGCCTTCACGGCCGCCACATCAATCTCTTCATCGAACAGGGTCCGCAGATCGGTCCGGTTCTCGAAGTGACGGTGGATAGCGTTGAAGCCGCCAAACGCCGCCTGCTGGCAAAAGGCTGCGTCGTGATCAAGGACGAACCGGAGTTCCCGCGCTGCTACATTCGCGACCATTATGGCCTGGTCTACAACCTCACCAGTCATTCCCGCGATTGATGCGCAACCAATGAGTTGCATATGTTGACGTCTTCGCATATTATGCAACCGTGAGGTTGCTTATGGAGTCCAACAGGATCGAGAAACGCATCGAGCTCAAGGCGCCCGTCTCCCGGGTCTGGCGCGCTCTCACTGACTACCGCGAGTTCGGCGAATGGTTCAAAGTAAAACTGGACGAACCCTTTATCCCCGGCCAGGTCTCACGCGGCCGCATCACCTACCCCGGCTACGAACACGTCACCTGGGAAGCCCGCATTGAAACGATGGAACCCGAGCGCCTCTTCTCCTTCTACTGGCCCCACGCCCAATCGTTCGAGAAAACCGACAAGCCAGCCGACTACTCCAACGCTCCCCGCACCCTCGTAGAATTCCACTGGAACCGATTCCGGGAGGTACACTGCTCCTACTCACCGAGTCCGGCTTCGACAGCATTCCCGCCGACTGGCGCCCCGAGGCATTCCGTAGGAACGACGGCGGCTGGACCGAACAGATGAAGAATATCGAGAGCCATGTCACACAAAATCCGTAAGCGCATTACCGCCAAACCGAAGGCCCGGGCACGCGTCTTTGCCGCGCTCGGCGACAAAACCCGCCTGGCGCTCGTCGCCCGGCTTTGCTCCGGCGAACCCAGCTCCATCTCCCAGCTTGCTGACGATTCGAAGCTTACCCGCCAGGCCATCACTAAGCACCTCGGCGTCCTGGAGCGTGCCGGCATCGTTCGCAGCTCCCACGCCGGCCGCGAGCGCCTCTTTGAGTTCGACCCTGAGCCCCTCGAAGGTCTGCAGGCCTACCTGGCATCCGTCTCCAAGCAGTGGGACCAGACCCTCGCCCGCCTCAAGTCGCACGTGGAAAAATAAGTCCGGCCGCGCCGGGTTCAAGGGATGGCGTGATCGCATGAAGAAGATCCGGCCCAACATCAAGTATCGCGATGCCTGGGAGGCTTACGATCGCAGGTGGGCACTGGCGTGGGCGGGAACCTTGATCTTTGTCTTGGCTCTATGGTTCACCGTGGCCGGCCCGCAAGGCGAAACCAGCCCTCTTCCTTTGATCGGCGCGATTCTCCTGTTCTTTCTGTTGTATCTTCGCTTCATGCTGTGGCGCTGTCCCCGCTGCGGACATATCTTCTCCATCCCCGGCCTCCGCAGTCTCGCCCGCGGAAGCGAGTGCCAAAGCTGTCATCTTCTCCGGTCAAAAGTCTGAATTCCAACGGAATAGCGTTCGAAACAAATCCTGGAGCTCGCGCATCTTATGAGTATGAGCATCGAAAAAGCCACATTTGGAGCAGGATGTTTCTGGGGCGTTGAAGCTGCCTTCGCCGCCATCCCCGGTGTAACCGCTACGGCCGTCGGCTACGAGGGCGGCAAACTCGACAAGCCCACCTACCGCGACGTCTGCACTGACCAGACCGGCCACGCCGAGGTTGTCGAACTGGACTTCGACCCCGGAAAGGTCAGCTACGAAAAGTTACTCGACGCCTTCTTCGACCTCCACGATCCCACCACGCTCAATCGCCAGGGACCGGACTGGGGCGCGCAGTACCGCTCCGCCATCTTCTTCCACTCGCCCGAGCAGGAAGCGCAGGCCAAGGCCAAGATCGAACAGCTCGCCATATCGGGCCATTTCGCGCCCAAACGCATTGTCACCAAGGTGGAGCCCGCGCAAACCTTCTGGCGGGCCGAAGAATACCATCAGAAATATCTGGAAAAGCGCGGCCAGGCCAGCTGCCACATCTAAGGCAGTTCGCAGTTCTGAGGTTCTTAGTTCAGAGTTGACAGTGTTCGAAATCCAAGCGCCACGTCAGGAACTCTGAACTAAGAACTCTGAACTCAGAACTGGCTTAGTCCTTCCCTTGCCCCAGCCGCCACGCCTTGATGTACTTCCAGTGGATATACACCGAGTGGTTGATATGCAGAATCAATCCCTCGCGCCCATCCAGAAATCCCAAACGGAAAATGTAGTTATAAACAAATGTCGCCGCCGGGTTCAGCACCGCACTCCATACAAATGCGGCTACGGACCTGCTGTCCTTCCCACGTTGATGCAGTAGTTGCGCAATCTCCGAGCTGTAGCGATTCATGTGCTCGAGATAGATGCCCATGGTGGGATAGGCGTAGTGCAGCATGTCGCCGCGCAGCTTGCCCCGCGGCCCCGCGAACTGCGGCGTCGAGTGTGGCCCCACACCTTCGCTCAGCCGGGCCGCGCCGCGCTTGAACAGCCGCAGTTTGTGGTCGGGATAAAATCCCCCATGCCGGATCCACTTGCCGAAGTAGAGATTCAGCCGCGGGATCCAGTAGGCGTCAAACCGAGGATCGCCCGCGAGCAGATTGCGAATCTCCGTCTGCAACTCCGGCGTCAGCACCTCGTCCGCATCCAGCAACAGGATCCAGTCACAGGTGCACAGATCCAGAGCTACATTCTTCTGTTCGCCGTGTCCGCCAAAGGCGTGATAGCTGGTCTTCGCCCCAAACGACTGCGCAATCTCAATCGTTCTGTCGCGCGACCCCGAGTCGACCACAACGATCTCGTCGGCCCACTTCACGCTCTCCAGCGTGCGCGGCAGGTTGGCCTCCTCGTTCATGGCGATCATGGCGACAGAGAGGCTCTTGCGCTGTAGCGGCATCACCCCGAAGGATAAATCAGCGCTCCGCGCTTTCTCGTTTTGAGCCGCCGGCAACAGCGAACTAGAACCGGATCGTCACGCCCTGCTCGCACATATCCGTCAGCACCGAAAGCAGGTTCGTGATGCCCAGCAGCTGCCGAATGCGGGGGGCCATGTTGACCAGCACCAGGCAGCTGCCGCCCGCTTTAGCCGAGACGTAGAGCCGCACAATCGTGCCCAGCCCCATGCTGTCCATCTGATTCAGGTCGGTCAGGTCCAGCACAATGCGCTTCGTGTCCGGAATCAGTGCCTTCACCTTGCTCGCCAGCACATCGCACACACCCAGCACCAGCTTGCCGTGACACTTCACCGTGGCCACGTCGCCAGCGCGTTCAACTTCAAGGGTCAGGAGAGAGACAGCGGTAGCTTCTGGCATGAGCCTTCCTTTCGGATGATCTGGGAAGCGGGGAACTGAGAATGGCTGGATTCTCTCACAACCTCGAATCGATGCGAAACCGAAAAGCACAAAACGCTTCCGTTACAAATCGCGCTTTGCTCGATAGCCGCTCACCGGCTTCCAGCCGGCGTTCGAAGCGGAAGTGGAAACGCCGGATCCACCCTGACCTGGCGAATGGGATGGCCCGAAGCACACGTCAGTTCGTTCCACAGCCACTCGCCTGCTTCGGCTTCACCCGTCGGCGTATCGCCATCGAGTTGCACGAAGAGAGGAACCCGGTCAGGACACGTCCGCTCAACGCATTGCAGCCAGTGGAGCAAGACGGTCTGGCCCTTGATCGGCGAGTGCATGACCTTGTGGCGCGTGTCGAAACCCTTGCACGCACGAAACATCGAATAGTTGCCGATGTGCTTGCAGCTGTGGCAAACCGTTGCAATCGAACGGACGTCGATCTTCCGTGCGTCCGGATGCCCAAAGGGGGAACCAATCCGGTCGTTAGGCAATACGATCGGTTGTCCGCACCACGCACAGTAGAAACAGCAATGAGGCACGGAACAGACGGGAGTTGCAACAGTGCGATCCGTTTGAGCTGGTTGGATAGCAACTGCTTCCTTCTCAGCCGTCGTTCCACTCACCAGGAGTGATGGCCCCCGCATTACCAGGACATATCCGCTTTCATCCCGCAGCACTTTCATTGTCTTCACCTATCACTGACAGCTTTCCTGGATGCTTGTCGGGGGGAGGGGAACATCAAGCACCGTGTAGATGAAATACGCGGATTTAAAGCACTTGCAAATTCCACCAACGGGCTAATTACGATGAATTACTAAAGAGAGTTACTATCTAGAATAAATCTAGGCAAATATGAGTTACTTTATGCTAATAAGTAATATGTTACTTTCCTTATAACTCGTCGTCGAGCTTGAGATATCCCGAGTTATCCCATCAGCAACTCAGGGCCGTTACAGTGGGGGACAGGTATCCCGCATCGGCGCCGGTGTGATTGCCGTCGGCGTCCTCGTGCACCACAAGGCGAGTCGTGGGGATTGGGCAGCGAAAACTGTATCAAGATCTGACTCGCGGTGCTTCTCGATTAGTAGCCGCGCCTGGCCTTCGCATCCGGACATGAATCGGCCGCCGAGTGCGCCACCTCGGCGGCCTTGCTGGGAAACGTCAATGCTCTAGTGGGCGACGACGATCGTGCGGATCTGGAAATTCCCAATGTTGACCATTACGTAATTTCCGTCGATCATTCGCCATTCATATCCGCGAGGTGGGGCGTTGAGGTGGTACTGGTGGTAGTCGACGCGCGCGCCGCGGTCCCAGTCCTCGTGCCGAATGTGCTGGCCCCTCTTCCATTCTTTGTGTTCCACGTAGTGATGGTTGTCCCGGTCCTTGTCGTGGTGGTCCTGATCGTGGTCCTGCGCATAAGCCGAACCGCCAACAAGGCTTGCCGACAACAGGGTGAGCGCTAGAACGTTGCAGAATTTAGTCATTGATGGGTTTCCTCTTCCTCCTTTGATTCCTAGTCAACAACTCCCGTTGTTTCGGTACCGGTAGAAAACTACGCAAAGGTTCAAAGGTTATGCTGATGAAGGAGATCGGGGTCGGATCCAATGAAGGTGCTCATCTTTGGCGCAACCGGAATGGTCGGTCGCGGCGTCCTGCTTGAATGCCTCCGCGACCCCGGCGTCAAACTCGTCGTCACCCTCGGCCGCACAACTACCGGACTCCACGATCCAAAGCTCCAGGAGATTGTCCATCGCGACATGCTCCAATACTCCGGCATGAAAGATACCTTGACCGGATTCGACGCCTGCTTCTTCTGCCTCGGCATCGCTTCTTCGGGAATGAAGGAGGCGGACTATGAACGAGTCACGTATGGCTACACCATGGCCGCTGCTGAATTGCTGGCTCGCGTCAGCCCCGGCATGACCTTCATCTTCATTTCTGGATCTGGTACGGACAGCTCGGAAAAGGGCCGCATAATGTGGGCCCGCGTCAAAGGCCGCACTGAGAATGCACTGCTCAAACTGCCGCTCAAGGCGTTCATGTTCCGTCCGGGCTTCATCGAACCCATGGACGGCATTCAGTCGAAGACGCCGATGTATCGCAGATTCTACGCAGTGCTCGGCCCGCTCTTCCCGCTCCTGCGCCGCGCGTTCCCTAACCGCGTCCTCTCCACCCGGCAGATCGGCCGGGCCATGCTGAACATCGCGCGTCGCGGATATCCCACGCACATCCTCGAAGCCCGCGACATCCGTGCGGCAGCAGGCCCGCAGCCCTGATTCTCCATGAACACGAGAGTCATAAGCCGGGCCTGCGCCTTGTCAATCAACGCGCAGCCAGGGTCACGAAATCGGTCGCGGGACAGGCTTTCGCCTCCGCATGTTTCACCCTGTTCGGCGTCATCGTCGTGCTGTAGACGTTGGTTCCGGGGATGTGAAATTGCGCCAGGTATCTGTGCTCTCCGCAGCCCTCGAAAATAAGCCGTCCGCGCTCCTCGATCTTGCGTTCCTGGTCCGGATGGACACCGAAGAGTTGCAGTTCTCCTGTTTTCAGATTGCGAATGGACATCAGGAACTCGTTAGAGACGAGATTCAATTCATAGTTGCCCGCGGCAATATTATGACCGTCCGCAGTGAACGCGAACGGGACGCTGAAAACCACTCCCGGGCCATCCTGCGCGTTCACCTTGGCTGCGAACGTGCCACCCACGAGCAGGACCGCAACCCACGAACCGACGATGATAGAACTCATGCGCTTCATAACTTTCCTCCTTGATGCTTGGTGTTGACGCTTCGCGCGATCGACTCACTTCGATCTCGGCCGCCACGGTGGTCTCTCTTGCTTCCACTTCACGATTCCAGCATCGGTATGGAGTGCATGCGATAAAGATTGGATAAGCTGCGATAAGACTTGCTAAGCAAAGTAAAGATATGTAAATGGCGCTTTCGCCAACGGGGAAATGGGCTAGTATCGAGTCGAAGGTTGCTGCTCTTAAGCGAATGGATCGCGTTCTCATCGTCGACGATGATGTTCAGTTGTGCAGGCTGCTCACCGAACGATTGACATCGGAAGGCTTCACAATCGAAGTGGCCAACGACGGGATTCGCGGCCTGGAACGCGCCCTCTCGATGGAGCATGCTCTCGTTGTGCTCGATCTCATGTTGCCCGGCATGACCGGTCTCGATGTCCTGCGCAGACTGCGTGCCAGGTCTCCTGTACCGGTGTTGATCCTCACTGCGCGCGGCGAAGATATTGACAGGATTCTCGGCCTGGAGATTGGTGCCGATGATTACGTGCCAAAGCCATTCAACCCGCGCGAACTAATCGCCCGCATTCGCGCCATTCTGCGCCGAACCTCCCGGGCCACAGCCACAACGGATCCCGTTGTCGTCGGAGATCTTCGCCTCGATCCCCGGGCGCGCGAGGTTTGGTTAGACGATGTGGCGCTCAACCTGACCAGCGTAGAGTTCGCGCTGCTGGAGACATTTCTGCGTGACGCCGGTCGAGTTCTTTCTCGCGAGCAACTCACCGAATCTGTGCTGGGCCGAAAGCTCGGGCCCTTCGATCGGGTCATTGATGTGCACGTGAGCAATGTCCGGAAAAAGCTTGGAACATCCGAGCATGGCCCAAAAATCAAGGCCGTTCGCGGTAGCGGCTATCTCTTCGTTGTACGCCCGGAAACGAAATGAAACTGACTTTCCGTAGTCTCTTACTCAAGATCTTCCTGTGGTTCTGGGCGACGGTCATCGTCACAGGTATCTCCCTCGTGCTTACCTTCATCCTCGAACCGCACGGCGTACCTGCGCAGTGGCATTCGACGCTGGCGGAAACAGCTCGCTATTCCGGAACGATTGCGGTCGAAACCCTTGAAAGGGAGGGCACCCCCGCAGCGTCGGCCTACCTTGATCGACTAGTTCACGACACCTCTCTCAATGCGTGTCTATTCGATATATCGGGAAAGGTTATCGCAGGTCATGGCTGCGAAACATTTCAGCAGATGGCGACACGTGTCACGGGTTTGAATACATCCGAATTCGGCATGGTATTCGGAATCGCGCGCGTCGCGTTAGTCCTGAACGGCGATAGCGACCACCAATACATCTTTGCGACCGAACTGCCGGCAGGTCCTCGCGCTGCGGCAGGCTTCAACCGAAATACATTCTTCGTGCAGTGGGGAGTCGCTTTCCTTGTTTCAGGCTTTGTGTGCTACCTGCTCACGCGATACATCACCGCGCCCATTCTCCGCCTGCGTGCGGCATCGCAACAGCTGGCGTCTGGCGATTTAAGCACCCGCGCAAGTTCCAACATCGCCTCCCGGCAAGATGAAATTGGAGATCTGTTGCGCGACTTCGATGCCATGGCCTCGCGCATCGAAGCTCTTGTATCAGGACAACGTCAGCTCATTTCCGACGTCTCCCACGAGTTGCGGTCTCCCCTGGCTCGGCTGAATGTCGCCCTCGATCTCGGTCGCCAGCGAAAAGGCAATGACCCCGCATTCGACCAAATGGAGCAGGATCTCGCTCTTCTGAACGAAATGATCGGGCGCCTGCTGACGATTGCGAAGCTCGACGTCTCCGCGCGACAAGTGCCCATGGTCCAGGTCGACCTCACGGAACTCGTTTCCCAGATCGTTCGCGATGCAAACTTCGAGGCGCGGGTGCTTGATCGCGGCGTCCAATTGACTGCGGAGGGGCCGTACTTCGTTCGAGGTAACGCGGAGTTGCTGCACGGAGCGATCGAGAATGTGGTTCGAAACGCAATCCACTACACCGAGCCTGGAACCTCCGTCGAAGTGTCGATCCAGGTCGTCCGTCAGCCAAAAAAATCCCTCCTTCGCATTGCAATTCGCGACTATGGCCCGGGCCTTCCCGAGTCCGAGCTCGTCAATATTTTTCGGCCCTTCTACAGGGTGGCGGATGCCCGCGATCGGCAGTCCGGGGGAACCGGCCTTGGCCTTGCCATCGCCGACCGCGTGATTCGAACCCACGGCGGCACAATCAGCGCCCAAAACGCCACGCCTCCCGGCTTGCTGGTTGAAATCCTCCTGCCGGAGGGTGAATCCGATTTGCCATAGGAGTGGAATCACGCCATTTTCGATCGCGACAGTCAATCTTGAAGAAAAC
This sequence comes from uncultured Acidobacteriaceae bacterium, assembly GCA_963770365.1. Classification (GTDB taxonomy): domain Bacteria; phylum Acidobacteriota; class Terriglobia; order Terriglobales; family Acidobacteriaceae; genus Telmatobacter. The sequence continues at coordinate 66,624 of CAVYPN010000011.1, forward strand.
CATGTGCTGGATGTAAGGTTCCCGTAGGTAATGTCCCGGCCATCGGCAAGTGGGTACTTTCGGATTCACCCATCACTGCGCGACGTAACCGGATGGCATCAAATAGAGATTCTTAAACGCTGCAGTATGGGATAAAACCCATCTAGAAAAGGCCATCGACGGCCCCACCACTGGCCGTGATAAAGTGAGATTCCCCGCAAGTATTTGGTGAACTTATGGCAGCAGGCATCCATTTGTCGGGTAACGACGAGACCATCGATCTGCAGCAGCAGGTAGCTCGCCTGCAGGCGCTGCTCGAGGCCTCGCGCCAGGTTCACTCCACCATTCGCGAAGAAGCCGTCCTCGGCGCCGTCCTGCGCATCGTCGTCCGCGAGCTTGAAATGGCGGGCGCTGCCTTTCCCGGTACCAGCCTCAGTTACGGCGAAATGCCCGAATTTGCTTCCCCGGCCGACGAGGCCCACGCACTCCCCATCTATCTGCTGCAGGATCGCGAAGGCAAGCGCATGGCAGAACTGGTGGTTGCCCCGCCTGATGGTCGCGAACTCACACTTTATGAAGCCGACTTCATCGAGGGCCTGGCCCTGCAAGCCGCCGTCGCCCTTGAAAATGCCCGCAACCACGAGCGCAACCTGCAGTGGGCACGCGTGCAGCAGGATCTGGACGCCGCCCGCAACATCCAGCGCTCCCTGCTGCCGCAGGAACTGCCCGACATCGCCGGCTACTCGCTGGCCTTCCGCTCTGTCACCTGCTATGAGGTTGGCGGCGATTACCTCGATCTCGTCGAGCAGCCCGATGGCAGCCTCCTGATCGCCGTCGCCGACGTTGCCGGCAAAGGCCTGGCATCGGCAATGATGTCCACCAGCTTCCGCGCGGCCTTTCGCGCCATGGCCATCACCGGGCCACCCCTCGACGAGCTGGCAACCCGCATGAACGAGCACCACTGGCGCGAGGGCGAAGAAGCCCGCCGCCGCTATGTCACCGCCATCTTCCTGCGCCTCCATCCTGAACTGGGCAAGATCGAAGTGGTCAATGCCGGCCACAACCCCGGTTTCCTGGTTTCATCCGACGGCTCTGCCCGCCAGTTCGAAGCGGCAGGCACTCCCCTCGGCCTCCTGCCCGGTATGCGCTACTCCAGCGAGCAGGCCGTGTTTACACCAGGGACGAGGCTGCTGTTCTACACCGACGGCCTCACGGAGGTATTCCGCGGCGACGAAGAGTTTGGCCCGGAAAGACTTATGGACGAATTTTCCAAGTGCCCGGGCGAACGGGCCGATGTTATTCTCGATGCATTGTGGGCGACAATTGACGACTTTGCCGACGGCGGCCCGCAAAGTGACGACATGACCGCACTTGCGTTGTGCAGGTGTGCGCAGGGTACGGAGATACCGGCATGAGCAAGCTGAAGTCCACAAGCGTGGAGGTGCGGCTGCCTTCGCAGCTAGGCTATGAGAAAGTGGCGATGAGCACCGCTGCCGCTGTGGCCAAGCTGATGGGTTTCCGTGAAGATCGCGTTGAAGATTTGAAGACGGCCGTGGCTGAGGCCTGCATCAACGCTATCGAACATGGCAATAAAATGAACGACGACCTATCCGTTGGCGTAGTCCTTTCAGCAGGTATTAACGCTCTTGAAGTAAAAGTGATTGATGATGGCAAGGGCTTGAAGACCGTCCCTGCCAAGCCCGACATCGATAAGAAGATTCACGGTGAAGAAGATCCCCGCGGTATGGGCATGTTCTTAATCCAGGCGCTGGTTGATGAGGCCGAATGGGTCAAAGGCTCTAACGGCAAAAGCAGTTACGTCAGGCTGGTCATTCGTCTGGATGCAGTAGCGGACTAACAAGAAGAACACGGAGACACGAGATCGTGCAGAGTGAAACCAAAGCGCGCGTAGACCAGTTGACTTCCCCGGCAGGCCACAACGTCACAGCCCTCCGTTTTGAGGGCGACATTGCCAGCACGTCGAAAGATGCGGTCCTTGGCAGCTACCAGTCGCTGCCCAAGGAGACCGCCAAGCTCGTGCTGCTCGACTTCACCAAGGTCGACTACATCAACTCCAGCGGCATCGCCTTGGTCATCCAGATGCTGATTGAGGCTGCAAACTCCGGCCAGAAGGTCTATGCCTTCGGCCTCTCGCCCCATTTCACCAAGGTCTTCACCATGGTAGGCATCACCAAGTACGCCGGCCTCTTTCCCTCCCAGGCCGATGCTCTCGCGGCGCTGTAGTCCCGGCGCCGCCTCCACGTCCGCATCTCGCGTAATCCTCTTAACCTCAATAGCACGCAGTCATTAATAGCACGCCAATATCTGTCATTCCGAGCGCACCCCTGACGACTGTCATTCCGAGCGACACTGAACGCAGTGAAGCGGAGTCGAGGAACCTGCAGTTGCTTTTCTCCGCCTATCCTCGGCTCTGCGCTCTCTACTCGCGACCGACGGCCTTGTGGAATGTCGTAATGAACTGGATTCCGAGAACGTGGTCATCCTGTTGGCCGTTCAAACTGGAATGTTTGAATTCGTATCCCACTTTGAGCAGCTGAAACTTGTCCGGGCGATATCCTGCCGCCGTTTCGAACGCATTCGTTCGTCCCGTCGCATTGGTACTCGCCAGCGAGTACCGGCCAGCAACAAACCAGCGTGGCGCCAGAACCTGCCTTACCTCGGCATATCCCGCCGACTCGCGGAAGTCGGGAATCACGGTGTAGGGCATTACGAATCTCTGCACTTCCACGAACGCCGTTGTGTGCCCATGTGCCCAATTGCCGTCAAGCCCGATGGCATGTGCCGGCAGCTTGCCGGGATTTACTTCCCCGGGAAAGTAATAAGCATATTTTCGGTCAAGGTAGGGTCCACGGTAGCCCGATACTCCGACCCGCAGACCCTGGCGAACCGTGAAGCCGCCGCCTCCTGCCCAGTTCCCATATTGATCGCCCGCGAAGATACTGCGCGGATTGGCCGGCGACGAATTGGCAAACTGAATCCGGCCGTCAAATCTTCCCCGCGTCGCATCGATCTGCGCGCCCGCAACTCCGAGAATCGAGACCGGCGAATAGTAGTAGCCATACGCAACGGGATGATCGACGAGCGCGTTGTCGTTATCGTCGTAGCGAAGAAGAAACGAGCCGAATGCGGTCGGCATCTGGCCGGCGCGCAGCAGAATTGAGCCCTTCTGTGAAACACGCGAATAATTCAACGTCGCCTGCAGAACGCTGCCCTTTGCGCCATATCCCGTCGTCGACAAGTCCTCGTAGTAGTAGGGACGTGTGACCAGCTGCAGTGCCCCCGTCAGAAACCAGTGTTCGTTGAACTTGATCGTCGGATAGGCCACAGAACGCGAACCTGCAATCATCGGCGATCCCGACCGCGGAGCTGCTGTGAGCTGGTTCGAACTCACCGCTTGCGCCGTAAGAGTCGCCCGAAGGTCCGCGCCGGAACGTGCCTCCTGTGCAAAGCCAACCGATGCGCTCAGCACCGAGAAAAATACGGCGAGATGGAACGGAAACCTCACCCGACTCTCACCTCGGCCATTTCTTCTGCTTCCGTCGGTACTTCCTCCAGTGCGGATTTACCCGTCAGTATCTCTCGTGGGAGCTTCACAAACGCTGCGACAATCTCCGGATCAAACTGAATCCCGGAATACTTCAACAATTCTGCAATGGCCGCTTCGTGCGTCATCTCTCTGCGGTATGAACGATTGGTCGTCATAGCATCGTATGCATCCGCCACGTGAATGATGCGCGCATCGATAGGCGTCTCGCAGCCGCGTTGGCCTTTCGGATAACCCGTGCCGTCCCAGTTTTCGTGATGCAGCTCAACTGCAGGAAGAAAATCCGCGAACCCTCCCACACCTTCAAGAATTCTGCGACCGATAACAGGATGCTGCTTGACCTGTGCAAATTCTTCATTGGTAAGGCGACCGGGCTTTTGCAGAACGCTGTCTGGAACGCCAATCTTGCCGATATCGTGCAGCAGTGCCCCAACCCGGATCCGCTCGACATGCTCCGCCGGCATTTCCAGCGCGGAAGCAACAGCGCACGAAAGTTCGCTCACGCGCCGGCTGTGGCCTGCTGTGTACTGGTCGCGAGCATCGAGAGCGTTTGCTAATGAACCGACGAATTGGAGATAGGCAGATTCGAGGCGCTCGCCGGCAGCACGCACAGAGGTTGCAGCGCGGTTATAGATCTCCGCTAATTCCTGAATTTCAACAATCGTCGACGATTGAGGTTCGAGCTCTCGCAGTTTACCCGTGCGAGCCGCATTGTGCAGATGCGAAACCACCGCCGCGATCGGGTTGACAATCGAGCTCGACGATCCAACGCTGCAAAGAAACGCCACCAGCACGCACGCAATGGCAAGCTCCATAAAGAGCGTTCGCAGTTTTGCTTGAATCGGTGCCGTGGCATCATCGACGTTTTCGAAACTCAGCAACGTGTAGCCGCCGCCATACGACTCCATCGGCAGCGAAATCCAGCTCTTTCCTTGCAGCTTCACGTCGCATTCCGCCTGTGGCTTGCAGCTCTTGAAAGCGCTTTCCATTTCTTCGAACGACACGTTCGGAATATTCGACTCGATGACCTTCCCGTCATGCACCAGCACCACCAGTGTGGAGAGGTCTGAGAAATCAAAGAACTCTCCAACCGAGAGCCCGCCAATGTTCTCGTCGTTTTCATCCACGGGAACCGATGCCACCTGGAACGTGCGCCCATCCAGAAGCAGAAACCCTGTACTGCTGCGATCGAGCGAGCCGGGATTGATGGGAACAAGCTGGCCCTTGCGCGACTTCGATGCGCCCCGTCGCGTTACTCCCGCGAGCGGCGTACCGTTCGGCGCGGAAACCAGCATGAAATCAAAACCCATGCGCTCGCCCAGTTCGCGAAGCTGATCTTCAACCGTGCTGCGGGCGTCGGCGCTCTGCGGGTTCGCGAGCAACAACTGCATCCCGGCTTTCAAGGCGCTGTTTTCCCCGGCGACTTTCAGGAATCGGCTGTTTTGCAGATCGCCCTTCGCGTGAATATTGGCGATGGCGACCTGGCTCCCGCGCAACGAGGTATGCAGTCCGTCGCGAACCGTCGACTGCACAAAACGCTGGATCATCCAGAAGCTGCTCGCAAGCAGGACAGCAAAAGGAAGAAAACAGAGCAGCAGTGCGCGTGTTCGTAAACGTGTTTTCAACGGGTCCCCCCGGCGCGCCCCGGGTCATGATCCTTCTCGGCTTCCTGCCTGGAGTCGATCTCGAGCGGAATAAAGAAATCAGCTGCAATGTCGTGCCCGTTTTCGACCACCACGGTCTTGCGGAAGAAACCGGCGCTCCGATGCCACGCGACCACCGTGTACTGCCCCGCAGGCACATCTGGAATTCGATACTGTCCGTTGCGATCCGGCCGCGCATACCAGCGATTCGGAGTCACGACAACCGTGGCTTCCATGTTCGGGTGCAGATGGCAATAGACCTCCACGATGCCGGGCTTCGGAAAAGCCACCTTGCGCGTTTCGCCCTTGTCGTAACTCCCAAGATCAAAGGACTTCGGCTTCGACAGGGAATAGATGTTGTGAAAAATCGGATCCATGTTCGGGAACGAGACGGTGGAACCGACAGGCACCACCACCATGTCTGGCATGAACCGGCGATCGAGTTGCTGTATTTGCTGCGTAACCGGCGCGTCAGAGGATTGGCCTGCGGAGCCGGAGCGCTCGAGATAAATCACAACGCGCGAACGTTCATACGCAATCGGATCCATTTCGGCGTCTTTGCCGAGCTTTACAGCGGTACCTCGCTGATACACAGAGACCGATGCGGTAACGCTAGGCTTGGTCAGCTTCTTCTTGATAAGAATCGTTCCGGTGATCGCCTGCGCGTGCAGGCCGATTGCCAATACCGGACCGGAGCAAAGCAGAATCAGGCCTCTCAGGCGCATGCGCTGGTTACCTCGAAGGGAAAGGCACATATCATCAATTGCAACCCTGAGCCCGGAAGATTGGGAAGTACAAGGCCTTGAGTCAACGGCTAGTCTAGGGCGGGCGAAATAAGCGCGTGAATACCACTTAGCGCACTGGTAATGACCCGAACAGGGAACGACGGACATAAAGGAACTCCGTTCATTTTCGGGATCTTGCCGCGTCAAGCCCTTCTGCCGATCCGTCCTGGCTAACCCCTTCAAAACAAACACGAAAAAGATTTTGCAATTTTGCAGGTTATTTCCCAGTTTGGCCTAAGCTGTGTCTATGCGGCCAGACCTCGACCACCAACCGCGGTGCTCCTACATTTTCAGAGGCTGCTAATGCCGTTATGCCTGGCCAAAACCGCGCAAAATGCGCCAAAAAAGCCGCCAAAAGACGCAAAAAAGAGCCAAAAACCACATGCAAAAATAAGTTAACTGCCATCCTCACAGCAAGTTGGCTCTTTCAGTTCGTAAAATGAACAGATCGGCTGTGAAACCGTGTAACTGTGAACTAGATCAGAGCCGCGTAAGTCCTTTCTTCAGAAGACTCTGCAGCTAACTTCAATCCTAAGAGGACTTTGGGGTCGGAGGCATCTTCTAAATCTTTGAAAACATGGACTTTCTCTTCAGAGATGGGGTGGGGGGGTATCCAGCTGTACGGAGAGCGCCTAACCATGCACCTCACCGGGTATCCGACGAGTCGTGAGACCACCGCAGATCCGAATCTTTCATATACGCGCCCGAACTGAAACCATCAACTTCGAACTCTGAATTTGTTCGTGGATCCACGCACTAAAATGCCCCTATGAACCTGGAAGCGATCCAATTGGCGCTGCGCTCGGCTGGCCACGACGGCTGGCTCTTCTACGACCACCACCACCGCGATCCCATCGGCGAACGCGTTCTCGGCCTCGACCCCAAGGCCCACATCACGCGCCGCTGGTATTACTTCGTCCCCGCCACCGGCGAGCCGCGCAAACTCGTGCATCGCATCGAGCAAGGCCGCCTCGACACGCTCCCAGGTTCGAAGGGCCTCTACTCAAGCTGGCAGGAATTGGCCTTCGGTCTCAGAGCCATGCTCGGCGGCGCCCACAACATCGCCATGCAGTACTCTCCCGACAACGCCATCATGTACGTCTCCATGGTCGACGCCGGCACCGTCGAATTCCTGCGCAGCCTCGGAAAACAGATCGTCAGCTCCGCCGATCTCGTCAGCCAATTTGAAGCCGTACTCAGCGAAGGCCAGATCGCCAGCCACACGGTGGCGCAAAAAGCCATCGACGAAATTCTGGAAGAGGTTTGGAAAGAAATCGGCCGCCGCCTTCGCCCTTCAAATGGGAAGCCAGGCAAAGTCACCGAGTTCGACATGGTGCAGTGGCTTTCCGAAGGAATGCGACGCGCCAATCTCGTCTGGGAAAACGGCCCCAACGTCAGCGTCAACGCCAATTGCTCCGACTCGCACTATGAACCCACCGCCGACCACACTTCCGAGATCAAGGAAGGCGATTTCCTGCTCATCGACATCTGGGGACGCCTCGACAATGCTGACGCCATCTTCTACGACATCACCTGGACCGGCGTCGTCGGCCGCGAGCCCACAGAGCGCGAACAGCACGTCTTTGAAACCGTCCGCAATGCCCGCGACGCCGCCATCGCCACTGTCGAAAAGGCCTTCGCCGAAGGCCGCTCCATCTGCGGCTTCGAAGCCGACGACGCTGCCCGCGCCGTCATCCGCGCCGCAGGTTTCGCCGACTACTTCACCCACCGCACGGGCCACAATATTGCGCACGAAATTCACGGCCCCGGCGCGCACCTCGACAACCTCGAGACTCACGACGTTCGCCAGATTCTGCCCAATACCTGCTTCTCCGTCGAACCCGGCGTCTACCTCCCCGAATTCGGCATCCGCAGTGAAATCGACATGCTCACCGCCCCCAACAAAGCCTGGGTCACAGGCAAAATCCAGCGCGAACTGGTGAGGATCTGAGGCCACTCGTCACTTATTGCGTCGCGTAAAAAGATTCCAACATCGCACCGGCAGGAGACACAACTATGGCTGACACAGCCGCCTTCCCCTACGAAACTCGCCTCAACATCCTCCACAAACCGCTGGAAGTGATCGACGTCCATGCGATCGAGGACGCAAAGAACTACAAATGGTTCAATCAGACCCTCTGCAAGGTCAACGACTCCGTTGTCCGTGTCGGCATCATCGAAGGCGAGTACCACTGGCACAAACACGATGACGACGACGAATTCTTCTATACCGTCGAAGGCCTGCTGCTGATCGACCTGGAGGGAAAGACCGTCGAGCTTAAGCCCGGTCAGGGGTTCGTTGTCCCTCGAGGGATCCTGCACCGCACGCGAGCGCCACACCGCACCGTAATCTTGATGGTCGAGAACGCCGGCATCATTCCCACCGGAAGCTAAACCGAAGGGCCCGGGTGCGTTATAGTCAGAAAGGAATGGCAGAAGCTGAAAACAAGAACGCGGCTGCGCCCAAAAGCGCGCAAGGCGGGTTCGTCTTTCTCCCCCTGATTGCAGGATGGCTTATCCCCGGCGCCGGACATTTTCTCCTGCGCAAATGGGGACGCGGCGCATTGCTGGCCGTCTCCATCGTTTGCATGTTCATCCTGGGCCTCGCGATGCAGGGCCGCCTCTACGCAAATGCGCACGACATTCTTGAGATGCTCGGCCTCGCCGGGGATCTTGGCAGTGGCCTGCTTTACTTCGTGGGCCGCTCTATGGGCCTCGGCGCCGATTCCGTCCAGCTCACCGTCGCCGACTGGGGCACGCGCTTCATTGTCGTCGCAGGCTTGCTGAACATCATCGCCGCGGTCGACGCCCACAATATCCGCACCGGGAGGAAGCTCTAGTGTTTACCCCCTCCCACTTCGCGGCTGTGCTATTGTTCGCGACATTCGCTTCGACCGTCTTCGGAATCACGCAGCGTGAAACCCCGCAGCGCATGTTGCGCTACGGTCTCTACTGCTGGTCGCTCTTTGTAGGCTCCGCTGTCGTGATCAGCTGGGTCATGTACCTGATCGCGCGATAAGAACATCACAAACTAACCCACGCTGCCCCGCTCCCACACCGCGGCGTCGAAGATGTGCGTGCAATCATAGCCTTCGTTCTTGTAAAGCTCGATCGCGTTCGCATTCGCTTCCGTCACGGTCAGCGAAATCTCGCTTACGCCCTGCCGGACGAAGTGTGTCGCTGCCACCGAAAGCAGCATGCGCGCCAGTCCTTGCCGCCGATAGCTCGGGTGCACGCACAACTGGGTGATATGTCCGCTCTGCGGACTTACCCGTGAACCTAAAACCAGCGCCGCCAGCTCACGACTCCCGCGATCTGCCACCACGTGCGATACCTGCGCGGAAAACACACCGCAACCCGAGTAGCGCACGATGTTGTGCAGAAACCGCAGCGATCCGTGCACCGAGCGGTACTGGTCGTTGATCAAGCTGTCTGGATGGCCGTTGTACGCCGTCGCAATCAGCCGTGCCGCCGCATTCAGGTCTTCATCGCGCCACGGCCTCAGTTCCAGTCCCGGCGGCAGATCAAGTCGCGGAGCGCTCCAGTGTCCGGCCAGCTGCTGCACCATGAAATGCCGGCGATAAATCTCGAATCCGGAATCGCGAAAAATCCCCGCGTGCGTTCCCGAGGGATGCAGCAGAAGTTGCGACTCAATCCGGTCCACATTGGGCGAGTTCAGCAGCGTCTCAAACAGGTGCTTAAGCAGCGTGGATTCGATCTCACGCGCTGGTTCCGCCGCAACCGCAATCTCCGGATTCTGTCCCGGCAGCGCAAAGACATCTCCAATCACAGCCTTCGTCTCTTCGTATACGCAGAAGGCGTATCCCGTCACTTGTCCGGATTCAAGTGCGGCATAGCCCGGCAGCAAATGGTTGTCGAGATACTGCATCAGGAGCCGCGCCGAGGCGCGATAATCCCAGTGCAGCCGCTGGCTCCACAACTCTCCTTCTGCATCGAGCACCGGCCGCAGAACCGGCGCAGCAAAATGCCGCAGATCGAGGATCTCGATAGTCACGCCAGCTGCCATGTTTCCCTTGTTGGATGCGGCCGGCTTTTGACCGGCGTGTGCAATGCAAGTCAGGAGGGCAACGCGCCACACAACCGCGCACGCCGCCAAGAGGCCTTCCGGTCACTTTGCCACGACGGACCGCTTTCCTGCAAGTTACACAGTGCTCGAATCTTGCCTTTGGGAAGCTGGAATCTACCGGGCGCCGACCAGGTAAACCTCGAGGCCCTGCTCCGGCCAGCTCAGAATCTCTTCATAATGCCGGCCTTCCAGGTACTCCTGCAGAGCCGCCGCTGTGTGCAGATCCACACCACGTCGACCCGTCACGCGCGCAACCAGAAGATGTTCTCCTTGGGGCACGCCAGTGTCTTCATAATTCGACACTTCGCGATTGCGATAGAACGCCAGTCCGTACTCCACATCGCGCCGGACGCGAAAAACCGCAACCGTTTCGTCCGGTGGCGCCAGCAGCGCAAGACGGTCGGCCAGGGGTCGCGCCGAGTAGGACTTGTCGAGCAGGTGAATCGCCCGTTTGGAGGCCTCAATCGCCGGAATGCCGATAACCGGCCCCACCCCGTACAGAAAAAACATGAGCACTACCAGCACACCGGTTGTTGCCAGCCGCAATCGGGCCACGCCGTAACCCTTCACCACCACCACAATCAGCAGCGCTGCTCCGCCTGACGCCAGCAGCGCCACCGCCAGTGCGCGCCCCGGCGGCATCACTGGCCCGTGCCCGACAAACCAGGGCAGCAGGAACGCGAACGTCGTCATCAGTCCGCACACCGCGGCGTGCCCCATCAACTCCCACCGATTCAAACCGGGTTGCCGGCGTCGGAAAAGATAATCGCCGGTAAGAATCGTGATCGGTGGAATCGAAGGCAAAATGTAGCCCGGCAGCTTCGATTGCGAGAAAGAAAAGAAAACGACGGGGATGATCGCCCACAGCACCAGAAACTCAGGAAACGCGTCTCCCGGACGATTCGGTGCGCGTCTCTTCGGATTCAGACGCCGAAGCCGCCACTCCGCCACCGAGGTTTGAACGCCGTCGATAAATGCCCGCATTGCAAGCACTGTCCACGGCATCACCGCCAGCAACACCACGACGAAGTAGTACCAGAATGGCTGCGCGTGTTGGTAGCGATTGGTGGCAAAGCGCTCCAGGTTGTGTTCCAGAAAGAACTCACGGAAGAACGTCGGATTCTGGTGCTGCACTGCGATAAACCACGGCAGGGTGATGGCGAAGTAAAGCGCAATCCCCGGCCACCAGATCGATCGCTGCACGATGGACCACTCCTTGCGGAGAAACGCAAACGCGAAAACGATGATCATGGCCAACAGGGGAGCCACTGGACCCTTGGCCAGAGTGGCGACCGCGGTGAAGAAGTAGATATCGAAGAGCCAGAACTTCGAGCCCGTCTCGTACCACGCATACCAGCCGAGCAGACCTATCGAGAGCGGCGCGGCCATCTGCATGTCGGTCGAAGCTCCGCGCGAAAACCCGATAATCCCCGCGCAGGCCACTGTGATCAGCGCTGCATCCAGGTGCCCTCCGGGGCGGAATCGTCGCATGTGCAGATAGATCAGCGCCACCATGATGAAGGCGAAGCTCGCCGAGGGCAGCCGCGCGCTCCAGTCGTGCACGCCGAACTCCTGAAAGACAAACATTGCCCGCCAGTAGTAGAGCGCCGGCTTTTCCAGCCAGGGATGTCCGTAGAGATAAGGCGTGACGCACGCGCTCAGCCGGTCCTTCAGCGTATGTGCCGCGTCAAACCGCACCAGCATTTCATGCGCAATCTGTGCATAACGCGGTTCGTCGGCGCCGACTAGGCCCAGGCCATCCCCGCCCAGCAGAGGCGCCACTCCATAGAGGATGAAGAAGGCGCTGAAGACCACAAAGACCGCGCCTTCGCAGGTCTCGGCCCAGGTCGGCAGGCGCCAGTGTCGGCCTTCGGGTGAAACCGGTGCAACTGGGTCCAGTTGAGTCTCCACGTCCAGCGATTCTCCAGGCCAGCGTTCCAGCGGCTCCGCATTTACTGCGTCCCCGAGCTGCTCTGAACCAGCCTCCGGCCTGCCTTCGAGGTTTTGGAATCCCCACTGGCCGGGCAATGTAGTGCAACACCCTGAATCAAGGCAAGCGGCAGAAATTACTCCGCGTTCCAAACAAAAGCTAGGCTAACAGATTCGCACCGGTTCCCAACCCAGCTCCGATGCCATCCCTGCAAGCGCATTCCATTCGCCTACTCCACCGGGGCTTTCTGGCGCTTGCGCGATCGATCCATCAACTCCTCGATCCGCGCCTGGAAACGTCCAGACCGGTCCGCCAAAAAACTCAGTTCCGGCACGTGGCGCACACCCATCCGTTCCTTTAACTCGAACCGGATGTATCCCTTGGCAGCTTCAAGCCCCGCAATCGTGTCCACCTCGGCCTTGGCAATATCGGGGACAGCATTATCTACGGCGACATATACGCGCGCTGACTTCCCGCCCGGGTTCAACACAACCTCGGTCACATAGCAGAACGCGATGCGCGGATCGGAGAGTTCGCCCTCGATCATCGCACCAATTTCTTCGCGCAAAGTCTCAGCCACTCGGTCCTGATGATGCTTTCTCGCTCTGTGTTCGGGCATGCAAATACCTCCTCGAGTGGCTACACGTAAACCCATCAGGATAGCAGAGCAGCGCCCTGCGACCCTCCCACAGATGAGACAAGTGGTACCGTGGTTCCGCGGAGGAATCATGCCTCGATTCATCAGTTGCAAACCTGGTCTGGTCCTTGGAATCGTCGGTTGCCTGGCGCAATTTGCCGGTTCGCAAAACGCCCCTGAAAACAAAGCTCTGGTCGAGCAGCATATTCAGCGCGTCACCTCGGGCCTCATTGGAGGCGTGATCCTGAAAGGCGACGAGCATGCAACGCACGCGCTTGCGGACCGCATGAAAGAGCTCAATGTGCCTGGCGTCAGCATCGCTGTCCTCCACAACGGTAAGATCGAGTGGGCCCGTGGATTCGGCGTGCGCAGCATCGGCGGACCGCCCGTCGATGCCGAAACCATGTTCCAGGCCGGCTCCATCAGCAAACCTCTGGCTGCGATGGCATGTCTGCGCCTCGTCCAGGAAGGCAAACTCTCGCTCGACGCAGACGTGAACACCTATCTAACCAGTTGGAAATTTCCCGCCGCCCCCATCGCCGCCGGCAAGCCGATCACGCTGCGCGAGCTGCTAACGCATACCGGTGGCACCGCCGTGCACGGATTCCCCGGATATGCCAGTCACCGATCCGGTTCCTACACTCATTCAGGTTCTCAATGGCGAGAAGCCTGCCAATACTCCCGCGATCCGCAGCGAAGCGCCTCCGGGAACCCGCTGGAACTACTCCGGCGGCGGCTACACCATCATGCAGCAGGCCGTCATCGACGTTACACACGAGCCGTTTCCCAAGCTGCTTCACGATTCAGTGCTCGCGCCAATTGGCATGAAGCACAGCACCTACGAACAGCCGCTGCCCCAGGCACTCCAGGCAAATGCCGCCGTTCCCTATCGCGGCGACGGGAAACCGGTTGAGGGTGGCGCACATACGTATCCCGAGATGGCCGCGGCCGGTCTGTGGACCACTCCTACCGACCTCGCCATCTACGCCATCGAGGTGGAGCAGTCGCTCGCCGGCAAAGCCAATCACGTACTCTCCGCAGATATGACGCGCCAGATGCTGACGCCGGGCATGGGTCACTGGGGACTCGGTCTCCAAATCGGCGGCTCCGATGCCGACCCGTACTTCTCTCACGGCGGCGCGAACGAGGGTTTCCGCAACAATTTTGCCGCTTATGAAAAGAACGGCGAGGGGGTGTTCGTAATGACCAGCGGTGACAACGGCGGCCAGATCGCCGATGAAGTCATGCACAGCGTTGCCGCCGAATATCATTGGCCTGATTTCCAGCCTGCCGTCCGCACCTCAATTCAAGTGGATCCGAAGATCCTGGAACAATACGCAGGCACCTACACACTCTTTCCGAATTTCTACCTCGTCGTCACCGTCGAGAAGGGCCAACTGATCACTCAGGCCACAGGCCAAGGTAAAGTCCCGGCCTATGCCGAATCCGAGACGAAGTTCTTTCCTCTTGTCATTCCCGCCGAAATCGAATTCGTCAAAGACGACCAGGGCAAAGTCACGAGCCTTGTCCTCCATCAAGGCGGCCGCGACATGAAGGCACCGAGAAAATAGTTGATCTTCGGCAGTGCAGGTACACAAGTCTGGCGTGGCAACTCTCACCACTCCAAGCGCAGCAGTGAGGTAGCCTGCCGTGGAAGCTCCATCTTGATCGTCACTCTGCCGTCACTCACATTGAGCCACTCTGTGGCGTTCAGCAACTCCAGTTGCCCCGCCCGTTGCAGACGCGCGTATTGCTCGGCCGTCGGCGACTGCGGTGAACTCATCCGCTTCCACACCGTGTACGAGTTGCTGTGCGTATCATCGATCCGATAGTGCTTCACGAGCACGCGCTTGACTCCGGCAGGAATTCCCGCGATCGTCACTTGAACTTTTGCTGATTCCGCTGGCAAATCGTCGTCGTGATAGTTCCACACCATCACTGCCGCCTGGCGCTCTCCCATGGTTGCGAGGGCATCCACGTCCGGCGCCTGCCTGACTCCGGATTTCAAAATCTCATCGAGCGGAATGCGGCCGGCGCTCTCGGTTTCCACTCGATTGCCCGACATCATGCCTGCCATTCGGAAGACATTTAAAATCGGTTTGTCGATGCCATTGGTCGCGAGGGTACGGAATCCCTCGAAATAGTCCTTGCCTTCAAATTCAAACGACCACGACAGCATCGCTGCGAGGTTCACTCCCGACTTGTCCTGCAGATCGAACAGTTCTTTCGTTGCGACAGCCGTATAGGTGGCATAGAGAGGCCCATTGCGGTAGGCATTTGCCGGGTTGGTCTTCATGGAGCAGGCGGCGCAGCCTTCAGGATCGGCCTCGCTCAGAATGATGGGAAGGTGCTTGAATTGCGGGTATTTCGCTACGATGTCGAATCCGGTTCGGGCCGCCTTCAGTTCATCGGCAAGCCCCATTCGCACGTGTCCGTCCACTGTTTCCGGGCGTCCCTTGGGATGGAAGGAGATGAAGTCCAACGGCACCGGCTTACCGTCAGCCGCGCTGCGGTCGCTAAGGCAATGATGCAGAAATGCATCGAGAAACCCCACTGATTTCTCGGAGCCGGGGCCGGTCGTTGCCGGGCCACCCACCTTCGCATCGGGCAAAGCCGCGCGAACCCCGGCCACAGCGTAGTCGTAGAGCTTGAAGTACTCCTCCTGCGTACCGTGCCAATACACAATGTCCGGCTCGTTCCACACTTCGAAGTACCAGGTGCTTACCTTGTCGCGACCGTAGCGCTCCACAAGGTGCTCGGTGAACTTTCGCACCAGTTCATCCCACATCGCGTAATCCTTCGGAGGATTGTTGGATGCGCCCGCCATCGTGGGCCGCGGGAAATGAACCTGGTATTCATTTATCCCGGGCACGTTTGACGCGAGATCCTTCGGCATAAATCCCAGCTCGACAAACGGTCGCACGCCGGCGCGCTGATACTCGTCAAAGGTCTGGTCGGTGATGGTGAAGTCGTAGACAGGCTTTCCGTTGGCATCGAGTGAGAACACATTCGATGAGGACCACTTCAGTTCCGCGACACCGTTTCCTGAAGTAAGCAGATGATGCGCGCGAATGTATACCGGCTCCGGTGTCAGGTCATGCAGCTCTCGCAATAGCTGCTTGCCGTATTTCATGGTCGTATAGTTTGACTCGTCGTAGCCGAACCATCTATAGATCGGCGTATAAGGCCCGAGGGATTTTGCAAGGTCAACGCGAATGCCCACCCAAGCAGAAGCACCGGGCTGTGCGGAGCCAGGTATACAGGCCGCGCAAATGAGGAAAACAAACGGAATCATCCTTCGCTCAAGCCATCGCCGCATCAATAGTCACCCGGACTTGATAATGCCGAATAGCCTCTTGCCTTGACAAGTTGTTCAAGGCATAAGATTATTATGCCTATGTCGATTAGGCCTAAGGATGGAATGCCTCCCGGCGCGCTTCCCATGCTCATCCTGCGTGTCCTCCAATCCAGTTCGCTGCACGGCTATGCCATCGCCCAGCGCATTCATTTGCTTTCCAGCGAAGTTCTCGCCGTCGAAGAGGGCCTGCTCTATCCGACGCTGCAGAAAATGCTCGTCAAAGGCTGGGTCACCGCCGAGTGGGGCGTCTCCGAAACGAATCGAAAGGTCCGCTTCTATCGACTCACCGCCGCCGGTCGCGCACAATTAAAAGCCGAGCTCTCAGGCTACGATCGCGTCACCCAGGCCATCCAGGACATTCTGCGCACCGCATAGGAGATTCCCCATGGGCGAGCTTTGGCGTCGCTTCCTTTATCTATTCAATCGTCGCCGTCTCGACGCCGAACTCGAAGCCGACATGGATTTCCACCGCGAGATGGCAGCCCGCGCTGGCCGCAACAACTTTGGCAACACTTTGCGCATGCGCGAGCAATCCAGCGAAGCCTGGGGATGGACATGGCTTGATCGCCTCATCCAGGATGTGCGCTACGGCGTTCGCATTCTCGCCCGCGCTCCCGGATTCACCCTGTTGGCCGTGCTCATCCTCGGCATCGGTATAGGCGTTAATGTTTCGGCTTTCAGTTTTTTCAATATAGTCGCTTTGAAGTCGCTGCCAGTGCGCGATCCCGCGAGTATCGTCAGGTTGGAGCGCCGGTCGCCCAGCGCCTCCACCAGCGAGATGGCCTATCCGTCGTTCGCTTTCTATCGCGATCGCACGCATACTCTCTCCGCCGCGATAGCAATACTCGGCGTCCCTCCCATGCAGATCGAGGATGATCTGCAACTCACCGGCGCCTCTTTCGTCACTCCGAACTACTTCACCGAACTCGGTACCCACGCTGCGTACGGCCGCCTCTTCGAGCCATCGCTCGACACCTCGCCTTCCGCTCCGCCAGCCGTCCTACTCAGCTACGAACTCTGGCAACATCGCTTCTCCGGCGACCCGTCCGTCATTGGCCGCGTCATTCACATCAACAAGAGGCCTGCCACCATCATCGGTATCACCCCCTACGCCCTCGCCAGCTTTGGCGGTCAGCATCCCGAGCTCTGGATGCCGATGGCGCAGCAACCCTACTTCATCGAAGGCAGCAAGGCCCTTACCGATTGGAATGACGCGACCGTCCGCATGTGGGGCCGTCTTGCACCCGGTGTGAGCCCGAAAACCGCCGAGCAGGAGTTGCGGACCCTCACCGATCAACTCCGTAAACAGCATCCTGAAGCGGTCTGGGACAACGAATTCATCCAGAGCTCTCCCGGTGGCCACTTGCAGGTCATGCAACCCGATATGTACCGCGTCGCAGCGATGGTAGCCGTCCTCACTCTGCTTATCCTCGCGGTCGCATGCGCCAATCTTGGCGGTCTGATGCTTGCGCGAGCCGTCGCGCGCCAGCACGAGATCGGAATCCGCATTGCAATCGGCGCCGGCCGGGGAAGAATCCTGCGTCAACTCCTGACTGAAAGCCTTCTACTTGCGTCGCTTGGATCTGCCGCAGGGCTCGCTCTCGGCTATCTTGTGATTCGCCTGTTGCTCACTGCGCCCAACACGCCCCGCTGGTTAAGTGCGACACCCGATTGGCGCGTTTTGGCATTTACCGCCGTTGCAACGGTGCTGGCCGCGGCGTTCTTCGGCCTTGCACCCGCTCTCCAGGTCGCGCGCCAGCGCCAGCACAAAACGATCGTGCGCCAGGTGCTGGTCGCAGCGCAGGTCGCGGCAAGCTGCATACTTCTGATCGTCGCTGCGTTGCTGCTTCGTGCCACGCAACATGCTCTCTACACCGATCCCGGATTCGGTTATCAGCAACTGATCTCAGTCGACGCGCAGCTGGGCAAGCACGGCTATACACCTGAAGGTGCCCGTGCCTATCTCGACCAGGAACAGAATCGTCTTCGTGCCGTTCCCGGCGTCAGCGCCGTATCCCTGGTTAAGCTCCCACCGCTTGGCCACACCGTGTCCAACAGCCACACCGAGATCAACGGCCGTGTCGTCGTGCTCTACCCCAATTGGGTTGATCCCGGTTTCTTCGCCACCATGGGAATCCCGATTAAAACAGGACGCACCTTCTTCTCGGGCGAGAAGCACGCCGTCATCGTCGGCGAGTCCTTTGCACGGCAGCAGTGGCCCGGTCTGAACCCGCTCGGCCAACAAATCGGCGATGGAACCGCAAAGGACACCGTTATCGGCGTTGCCGGCGATGCGCATATCAACGCCCTCAACGATGACGATGCCGCTGAACAATATTGGCCCGCCCAGCCAGCCGACTTGCCCGGCATGGTCGTCATCGTGCGCGCCGCAGGCGAACCCGGCTCCCTCACTCCCGCGATCAAGTCCATCAGCGAAGGCATCGATCCGAAAGCCATGCCGGAGATTCGGCAGATCAAGCTGCTCTATCACGAAAACGTCTCAAGCCTCGAGATGATCGCTTCCGCAGTGAGCGCAATCGGCCTCGCCGCTGTCTGCCTCGCTGGCATCGGGCTCATCGGACTCGTGGCATTCACGGTTTCGCAACGCACCAAGGAAATCGCAATCCGCATTGCGCTCGGAGCCCGACCCCGTGCGGTGCTTGCCGCAGTCCTGCACCAGTACGCTTGGCCGGTCGCGATTGGATTGCTTGTGGGCGGCTCACTTGCCGCGTTCGCTTCCCGCCTTCTCCGGGTCGGCCTCTACGGCGTCAGCAATCTCGATCCGGCAAGCTACGCCGGGGCGATTGGCGCGTTGCTTGCCATCGTCTTCGCCGCCGCGATGCTGCCTGCGCGGCGCGCATTGCGCCTCGATCTCGCGAAAACGTTGCACTACGACTAGCAAGGTCGCGCAATGCTTGCGCCGACTCAGCTTTCCAGATACTCCCAGAAACTGTCGGCCAACTCAGCGCCCAATTCGTTCGCCATCCGCCGCGCAGCTCGCTCCACCTCTTCGATGAGTTGGTGCAGGTAGCTGCGAGAACCGGAAATCGCCACCACCCCCAACGTCGCCGACTGCCAAGTCACCGCCTCATCCATCTCGGCGACGGAGATATTGAACCCCTGCCGCAACTGGTCTTTCATCGACCGCACCACCTGCCGCCGATCCTTCAGCGACTGTGCATGTTCAATGCGAAGCTCGAGAGTAAGCTGGGCGACGGGCATGGTGTCACAAGGCCTGTGGGGTTTCCGGGGTGTTTCATTCTAACCCCGCATCCTGGCCCCTGGATCAAGACTTTTTCCATCACTTCCCGGGATCTTTCAGATAAAGGGAGTTGGTTCATCGCAGCAGCGCAAATGCTACCACCGTCTCGCCAGGATCGCCCATCGCTTCCACCAGTCGCTCCTCCACCTCATGCGGCACGGGCATCTCGCACTTCGCAATCTGCTCTTCGCTCGCTCCCACAAAGCAAAGCTCGCAACAACCCAACGCGTCACCACTCCCCATTCGCGTTGGCGGCCCAAAAACCCGGCACGTCATCGGACGCCATGCATACACGTCGCATAAGCCGGTCGCCGGATCGAGCGCCGGGCACGCCGCATCATTCGCAAAATCCTCAAATCGCTCCTGCTCCTCTTCGGTAGTCCCCAACAACCCCGCAGCCGCATCGCCGGGAAACTCCGGCCCCCACTCTGCAATCCAAGCTTTCGCGCGTTCCTCAACAGCCTCGGCCTTGCGTGGGTCAGCTGCATGCAAAGCCTGCATCCCTGCCTTCAACCGCTCAGCGTCCAGGGCATTGATAGCAAACGCTCCGTGACAGCACTGTGTGCACCCCGGGCGGCATGCCAGCCACGCGCCCGCCCGCCGCGCCGCTTCGGCCAGCGCCGCGTCCACAATCTGCACGAGTTGCGTATCGCCCGCTGGCAATCCCATGCGCTCAGCATAGCGAATCTCCCCTTTCCCCGCTGCAGCTCCCGATTTCATCTCCACCACGCAACGTGCTATAACGGCCTCGAGACACTCAGCGACAAGCACCCGGCGCTGGGGATCCCGTCCGAGGTCGCCTTGCTCTACCTGCAGCGCATCCCCGCCGCCCCTCTTGCGCCGTTCATCCGCATGCTGTGGTACGCCCGCGTGGATCATGCTGCGCACGAGCGCGAGCGCATCCTCCCCACCGGCTGCGTCCAGGTCATCCTCAACCTTGCGCGCGATTTCGTGCTCGATTGCCCCGAAGGTCGCCCCGATGTGCGCAGACCGCCGGCTCTCGTTGTGGGTGCCAGGTCTGTTTACGAGATCGTCGACACCAGTGATATGGCCGACCTCATCGGCATCGTATTTTCACCCGGAGGATTCACCCCATTCGCATCAGATGCTGCTCATTGTTTCAGCAACCAGACGGTTGCGCTTAATGAACTTGGCTCGATCTGGGCGAGCGACACGCAACCTCTGCGCGACCGCCTGCGTGAAATCGACTCTCCGCAAGCGCGCCTGCAATGCCTTGAACAATTCCTAGTCTCACGATTTGCATCGCGAATTGAACGCCGGCAGCGTCCTCCGCAGATTCAGTTTGCCCTGCGCTACTTCGCGCACAATCCCCACATCGCAAGCGTTGGCGAAACGGCACGTCAGATCGGCTGGAGCGAACGCCGCTTCTCCCAGGTTTTTCGCGAAGAGGTAGGACTCACCCCCAAGGTCTGGTGCCGCATCCAGCGCTTCCAGCATGCAGTCCGCCAGTTGCACGCCGGAGTCGATATCCGCTGGGCCGAACTCGCCCTTGACTGCGGTTACTACGATCAATCGCACTTCGCCAATGAGTTCCGCGCCTTCTCTGGGGTCGATATAACCACCTACTCTGCAAACCGCACCCGCTGGGCCAACCACATCAGCGCCGACTGATTTCTTTCCGCATTTCCGATTCTTCCAAGATCAATGCCGACATCGCTGCCATCCTGAAGCGGTAGTCTGAAATTCCACGGAGGTTCCCATGCCCGTATCAACGCCCGCTTCAACATCCACCATCATGCCCGCCATGCGCTACCGTGACGCCAACGCCGCCATCGAGTGGCTCTGCAACGTCTTCGGCTTCGAGCGCCACGCCGTCTACCCCGGCCCCAACAACACCGTCGGCCACGCCGAACTCACCCTTGGAGGTGGCATGATCATGCTCGGTTCGGAAAAGGATGACGAGTTCGGCCGCGGCTTTACATCCCCGTCGGAAGTTGGCGACAAGGAGACGCGCAACGTCTACATTGTCGTGCCCGACGCCGATGCCGTTTACGCGCGCGCCAAGGCCGCCGGCGGCAAAATCGTCCGCGAGCTTCAGAACACCGACTACGGCAGCCGCGAATTCTCAGTCAAGGATCCCGAAGGCCACAGCTGGAGCGTCGGCACTTACAATCCCTGGGCCAGCCATTCTTGAACACTGGCTGGAGCCCGGTGCGATATATTCGGCTGGTATCTCTCGGAGGTCACTGTTGAGAGCCAGCCATTTCTCCCTGTCACTCGCCGCTCTGGCACTTTGCGGCATTCTCGCGAACGCGCAACAGTCCAGCCTTCTCGTCGCCGAAAAAGGCGCCCAGAGCCTCGCCATCATTGATCCCCCCAGCGGCAGTGTCCTCGCATCAGTCCCCGAAGGCGGCATCACGGGCCACGAAGTCATAGCCTCCGCCGACGGCAAACTCGCCTTCGTGCCCATCTACGGCAACTCCGGCGTCGGAAAGCCCGGTACTGACGGTACGAACATCGCCGTCATCGACATCGCCACGCGTAAAGTAACTGGCAACATTGCCTTCGACCACGGCATTCGCCCACACTGCCCCATGATCGGCCCGAAAGACGGACTGCTCTATGTCACCACCGAGATCGACAAGACGATCACCATCATCGATCCCAAAACACTGAAGATCATCGGCACCGTTCCCACCGGCCAGCCCGAAAGCCACATGCTCGTCCTCTCCCACGATGGGCGCCGCGCCTACACCGCCAACGTCGGCCCAGGCACCGTCTCCGTCATCGACCTCAAGACGCGCAAGGTGCTCAAGGTTATTCCCATCTCTGCAAACACCCAGCGCATCTCCATCTCGCCTGACGACAAGTCGGTATTCACCGCCGACCAGACCAAGCCGCAGATGGCCGTCATCGATACCGCCACCAACACCGTCGCCAAGTGGATTCCGATGGAAGGCATCGGTTACGGCGCCGCGCCGACCCCCGATGGCCGCTGGCTTCTCGTGGCGTTGCCCGATCAGAACAAGGTCGCCGTCATCGATCTCAAGACCATGCAGGTTGCACGCACCGTCGCCGTCGCCGCGTACCCTCAGGAGGTTCTTGTCCGCCCCGACGGCAAGTCCGCCTACGTCTCCTGCGAACATGCCAACCAGGTCGCCGAAATCGACACCATGACGTGGAAAGTCACGCGCACCATCCCCACCGGCAAAGACACGGATGGTCTTGCCTGGGCGGGGCAATAAATCGTTCCGGCAAGATTCAGACGATCACCCGATCGCCCGATCCCACGTCTCCAGCGTGCGCTTGAACTCGCTCATGAACTTCCCGGCATCGGCGCCGTCGATGATGCGGTGATCGAACCCAAGGCAGTAATACTGCATCGACCGAATCGCAATCGTGTCGTTGCCCTCGGCATCGGTCAGCACCACCGGCTCCTTCTTCAGCGCGCCGATTGCGAGAATCGCCGCCTCGGGCTGATTGATGATCGGCATGCCGAACTCATCGCCGAAGATCCCCGGATTGGTCAGCGTAAACGTAGACCCGCCCACCTCATTCGGCTGCAGCTTCTTCGTCCGTGCGCGACCCGCAAGGTCGGCAATCGCACGAGCGATGCTCGCGAAATCGCGCTTCTCCGCTTCGCGCACCGTAGGCACAATCAACCCCCACTCCAGCGCCACCGCGATTCCAAGGTTGATGTTTGCGTGATAGTGAATCGCATTGTCGATCAGCGATGCATTCACAATTGGAAACCGCCGCAGCGCTTCAACCGCAGCCACCGCAATAAACGGCATGTATGTCAGCTTCGCGCCTTGACGCTGTTCGAATCCAGCCTTTTCACGCTCGCGCAGCCGCACAATCCGCGTCATGTCCACCTTGTAGACAGAGTGCACATGCGGGCTGGTGCGCTCGCTCTCCACCATGCGCTGCGCAATGATCGACCGCATCTTTGTCAGCGGCACAACATCGGCGGTCAATACTTTTGGTTGCGGCGCTTCAGCCTTAGGCTTCCCTACCAGTTGCTGAGAGGGCGCATCCTTTGCTGTCGATCGTGCCTCACTGGCGTACCGCAGAATATCTTCCTTGTTAATGCGCCCGTCTGAACCGGATCCCGGCACCATGCGCAGATCGATGCCGTGTTCCTTCGCAATCTTCCGCACCAAGGGAGAAGACCGAATGCGCCGATCCTGATCCACCTGCGGTGGGGCCAACTGCGCCTGCGGCGCGCCTGGGGCCGCCGTTATGCTCGATGCTTCTGTGGATTCCGTCAATTGGCGCGCTGATGGAGTCTCACCTCCACCGACGCCTCCGATGACAGCGACAACAGCATTGATCTGGACCGTCTCGCCCTCGCCCGCCCTGATCTCCGTCAGCACTCCGGCCGCTTCCGAAGGAATCTCCGCATCCACCTTGTCTGTCGAAATCTCAAACAGTGGCTCGTCTTTCTCGACCTTATCGCCAACTTTCTTCAGCCACTTCGTTATCGTGCCCTCGAAGATAGACTCACCCATCTGCGGCATCACGATTTCAATTCCACTGCTTGTCGCTCGTGCCACTGCCCGTGGTGCTTTCGTTTCCTGCGCGCCAGCCGCCTGGGGCTTGGGCTGTGGTGCGGGAGCAGCGGCCGGCTCGGGCTTCGGTGCAGCGGATTTCTCAGCTCGTTTTTCCGGAGCCGTAGCGACCTTCGCCGCAGAACCCTTCTCCCCGAGGACGGCGACCACCGTGTTGATCCCAACCGTCGCCCCCTCGGGAAACTTGATCTCGATGAGCACGCCGGCCGCTTCCGAAGGAATCTCCGCATCTACCTTGTCGGTAGAGATTTCGAAGAGCGGCTCGTCCTTCTCCACGGGCTCGCCGACCTTCTTGAGCCACTTCGTAATGGTGCCCTCAAAGATCGACTCGCCCATCTGGGGCATGACCACGTCGGTTGGCATGAATTGTTCACTCCGCTATGCGGGACCCGCGTCCCCGCGGACAGGTCTTCGTCCGTGGGGTGGCATTCGGTTCCTGCCGGATTATAAATTGCAGCCCTTACCGTTCGGCTTGCCCCAACCGATGCGTCCCACTCAGGCCCGCACCGGCCGCTCGGGATCGCCATGAAGGCGCTCCACCTCAGCCGGAACCTGCAGGGGTGTATCCTCCGCCGGAAACTCGTGTTTCGCCGCCGCCTGCGCGCGCAGCGCATCCAGGCTCTCGACCGCCAGCACCTGCTGCGCGAAAACCTGCCCGAACTGCCGTGCCGCCTGGTGCGCCATCTCCTCAAGTCCCGGCAGGCTCACTCCGTCCGGGATCTCCCGTTCCAGGCTTGTCACCGGCTTGTCCGTAATGCCGCACGGATTGATCAACTGAAAATCGCGCAGATCCGTCGTCACGTTGAACGCAAACCCATGCGAAGTGATCCCGCGCGAAACATGAATCCCGATCGCGCCGACCTTGCGCGCTTTGGCGGTTGCATTGCTCTCGTCGAAAGCACCGCCATTCGCAGCGGCATGGAGACCGCACCAAACCCCCGTCAGTCCCGCAATGCGCCCGGCGCGCACGCCGTACACGCCGCATAGCCTGATCAGAGCCTCTTCCATCATGCGCACAAAGTCCACCGGCCCCAGCCGGCCGCCCTTCGCATTCACCAGACTGCGCAAATCAAAGATGGGATAGCCCACCAGCTGCCCTGGACCGTGATACGTGACGTCACCGCCGCGATTGATCTCATGCAGCGTCACTCCGCGTCGCGCCAGCAAGTCATCTGAAGCAAGCACATTCTCGCGCCGCGCATTGCGCCCCAGCGTCAGCACCGGTGGATGCTCCAGCAGCAGCAGCACGTTGTCCACGCGCCCAGCAAGCCGGTGAGCCGCGACTTCTGCTTGCAGATGCAGCCCTTCGTCGTACCCTACACGCCCAAGATAGAGATACTCGATCATCGCTACCCTGATTGTAGTCACCTGCCGCGCACGTATATTGTGCCAGCCTTCATTCCTCAAGCCGCGCGGCAAACAGCCTCTTAAACACCACTCGATGCTCCCAGGCAACGAGCGCCCAAAGAAGCGTCGCAAACGCTCCCGGCCCAATACCGCTCGGATTCATCAGGAGATGAAACGTAAGGATGTTGAACAGCACGGGACCCAGAAGCGTCAGACCCAGCCCGACAAACCGGTTCGCCAGCAGCAGAACCGCGGAAATAACCATGATCGCGCCCACTACGTAAAAGTAGTGCGCAGCAAAAAGGGCTACCGTAAACTGTCCGGCCAGCCCTGTCGGCATCTGCCCCTTGATGAAATTCAGGAACATATTTGAACCGAAGACCAGGAACATAAGGCCCAGAAGGTAGCGGGCAATTGTTGCAACAATCTTCACGGGAAGCTCCTTGGATTGAGATCGATTACGAAGGATTCTCGCGGGAATCGCGTACCGAATGGATGCTACTCAATCGCTGCCCGATTCACAACAACAGGACGCGCGCCGCCCGTGCCTTATCTATCCGACTGAATTCTTATTTATTCGGCTGAATCAAGGAATCGATTCGCAGGCTGCGGCACCCTTGCGGATGCCGCAACTCGCGCTGTCCGTTGACGGCAAGGGTTGCCGGCTTCGGACATAGACGGGCTGGAACTGCCTTCCCCAAGCGTCCCAACCCCATTTGGACTAGTTCCCATTGGAGGTCTGGCATCTAGTCCATTTGGTTCCCCCAGGCAAGAAGTCGAGGGATCCCAAATCTCTTTCGTTCTTCTGCAGTAATCGACTTCTGTGCGTCCCCGGCATCGCCGCATGAGCGGAGAGTCTGGTGAACTCCTGGCGCACCTGGACGCATAAACGATATGGATTGCATGAACCGATCAGGAAACTGAGTATCGATACACCGCAGACGACAGGTGCCGTACTCAGAGGATGAAGATCTTAAAGGGAGAACTGCGAGGGTGGTCCGCGGGACGGGTTGGGCCCATCGATATTTTGCAGATCAGACGATGCATCCACGACGAGGTATCGTGACGCGGCAAAGCATCGAAGCGCCAGAATTGTGCTTCCCTGGACGTTGATCTTCTTTCCGCGAATCCGGTGCATCCGGGGCGCCGGGGTGTGATGACTTGGCGCAGAGGCCACCAGCTGAACTAGATTCTCGCGCGTCCGTTTGGCAGCACTGTCGGAGTGGAATCGTGCCTTCGACACGTGGCATGAAGACGAGCCTATCGGCCTTGCCGACGCCCGCAGCGCAGAGGGCGCCAACACAAGGGCGAAAAGCAGGGCTCCGGCGATCGACCAGCGTGTCTTCATACAGGGAACTTTGAGTATACCCAGCAATAAATCGAATCCGCAACCAAATCGTACGGGCTGCATTACAGTCGGGTGAACGTCGAGTGCCACTTGCGGGGAGATTTCAGAGATGGTGGTGGCGTCACGGCGCGGATCACGCGCCGTGACACCGTGACAATTCGGCAGAGGGACCTGTAAGCCGAATTCTGTCGTGTGCGGTCATTCCTCTAGGCGCAGCGTTACCGCGTACGCTCATCAGCGACCTACCCGGAGGTTTCGGTCATTGCCTGGAGCAAACCTGCGACAGAACATCGTCGCCGGAGAGTTCCACTCGAGTCGCCTGAACGCATCGGGCCGATGCGCAGCGCCGCATGACTCTTGAGCACCCAGCGACGAAAACCTGTCGCCGGGGAACCCGCAATTTCGCGGCAGCTTCCCCCCCTATTTGGTCTTGCTCCATGTGGGGTTTACCCTGCCCCCGGCCTTACGACCGGAGCGGTGCGCTCTTACCGCACCTTTTCACCCTTACCTCGAGAACGGTAGTTCCCGGGGCGGTATGTTTTCTGTGGCACTGGCCGTCTGTGCGCCTTGAAGCGCACATCCCGGACGTTATCCGGCACACTGCCCTGCGGAGTTCGGACTTTCCTCCCCCGGAACCGGCTTGCGCCAATCCCGGCAGCGACCGCCCGGTCCTCCTGCCAGGGTTAGTGTACCTTGAATCCACAATCTGGAGCCGCACGGGCCAGATACCATGAACCCATGCTGCGCGTGAAACTTCTCGAAACCGGTGCCCGCCTGCCCGTGGTGGCTCACCCCGGCGAAGATCTTGGCTACGATGTGTTTTCCGTCGAGACTGTCCTGCTGGAACCGCACAAAACCATGCGCGTCCGCACCGGGATCTCGGTGGAAGCCCGGCATCCGGAGACCGGCGCTGCTCTCGGCCTGCTGGTACGGGACCGGTCTTCGATGGCTTCGCGGGGCATCGCCACGACTGCAGGAGTGATCGATGCAGGGTACCGCGGCGAAGTACAGATCGTGATGACCAACCTGGGCGCGGCCGCGATCGAAATTCAAGCCGGCGAGAAGATTGCCCAGATGATTCCGGTCCCGGTGCTGACCGGCCCTGTGGAGGATGTGGAAACGCTGGAAGCGTCGGCTCGGCTGGACAGGGGATTCGGGAGTTCAGGGCGCTAAGGGCTTTTCAGCTTCGGGCCAAAATATGAGAGCAAAGGGGCCGAGATCGGTGTTTCGTCGCGATTTTTGTCTCATAAGCCCTTTCTTTTCTGTCGCCGAAATTTTGGAAAACTTGTGTTTTTCCGTTGAGGAGTCTGGAGGGGTTATCTATTTTTATTTGAATCACTTGCCGGTTTTTAGGCGGAGCCAATAGGGCACATTTTGGCACGTTTTGCCGCATTTAAGCGCCCTTTAACGCGTCTGAGATTCGCGGGGCTAAAAGATCCCCGATGGTGAGAATATGCCGGCCGAGGTTAGGCATGGAGGGGACTCCTGAACTGCGTTTTTCCGTCTTTTTTTCGGCAAAGGTATGTAATCAGATGGGTTACCGATTTGGGGTCTGCTAAAGATTTAAGTAGATGGATGTTAGCGGTAAATATTTGTGCGGATTCGAGTTAGCGTGCGGCAAGTTCGCGGAGCTAGTGGTTTCAATCACGATTCTATTGTGCGCCGTGGCGGAATAATTATCTGCAAAATGGCGGGAAGTTTTTTGCGAATGGAATGAGGGGGTTAGCGGGAATTCTGACGGATGGGGGGTTGACGGATTGGCGGCGGGGTAGGTCGGGCCGGCCGCCATCCCGGTCCCCAAAAGCGAGGGACCGGGGGCACCCTCATTCTGGTTTAGAAAGACCATCGGGATCATGGCCACCGGCCTATAGCTTCCGGTCGTCAGGATTGTGTACGGTGTCGTACATATGGCATCGGAGTAACCCCGATAGCGCTACGTTAGCCGTACGATTTCTCTTGCGCTTGGCTACGCCTCATGATTATGTTGATTCGGTACGAGCTACGCATCTCACTGTTGCCGAGGTCAATCCCATGGGCTCCCATCGCGATTCGGACGAGTCCTCTTCCGTTCTTCACGAACTGCTGTGCCGCACGTTGTCGCTCGTTGAATACTACGGACGTCTAGAAACCAGCGAGGCCTCCCTGTTCGAACTGAAGCTTGCGCTGATCCGCACCATCGAGCGCCTTGAATTTGAGCAAACCGGCAAAGCCGCCGCGGCCAAAGGCCAAGAGCTCGAATACGTGCTGTCGTCGCGCAAAGCCCCTCCACAGGGAAACCATCAAGACAGCTCACATGGATGAGTCTCAATAGACTCGGAGCGCCCATGCCCGACGAGCGGGTCGCAGTCCATTGCGCCGAGACCACGCCGCGCAAGGGCCATCGGTAGAACCCACCTCGCTAAATAGTGAGCATGAAAAGCCCGGCTCGGTGACGTGTGCCCGACCACGGTCTCCTCCCGTGAGAGTGACGGTTGTGGTTCGCGCGGGTGTCCCTGCCCCCGGCGTTTCTTAGAATGGTAAGCACGTAATGAAAAAGAGCTCGGACAAGACCGATTTCTTTCCAGGCATTCTTCGAGGAGACGGAGATGCAGCACAATACAAGTGCACGGTGGCGCTCGTGACGAAGCTGACCCGTGGGCCTTCCGCGAATGCTGTCTCGACCAGCCTCAGGATCGACTCGGCCGGCCAATCGCCGCCAGACGGGAACTATCGCCTCGATGTCCGCGGCCGGGTCTTCAAGGTTCGACGTGAAGGCGGCAAGTGGCCGATTCTGCAGCTCTGAGATTCCTTCACTACAAGAAGGGTGCTCCGGGCTCGAATGTGCTCGAATCTCACCGGGGATGCAACAGCGACCAGGCCAGGTAGATTCCGATCGCAGTGTCCAGAAGGCAGAGCAGCACTCCGCTCAGAAAGATGTTCCCGCTGATGTAATGCGTTGTGTGCGAGGTCGTCACGGTGAATCCTTGTTGAACGGGGTACCACTTCAACAGGGCGCCACTCGCCAGGATGGCAATCAGGTTGAGCAGGAGACAGCGCACAATTGCGAGGCGCATCGGCAACCTCCTTCCTTGGATTTTAGCGGCGACGACACTCCCTGCAAAGACCACAGACCCAACACACCTCGATAGAGAGCGCGATACAAAGCCATAGGTCTACGAGAAGCCTGGTCACAGGCTGCCCCGGTCTGGTCACTTCGGTACTCCGAGATTCCCAGGGACTTGTGCTTACAATTTGAGAGTCGAGGGGCGCATGGGCGTTTGGGCTACAGGGCTGTACGCGGGAGACTTTGCTCTCGATCTGCGAAGCACGATAGGGGCGGTTGCGAAGCTGCCGTTTCAGAGCGACAGGCTGCTGGAGATTCTTTGCGAGAGCGAACGAGCCGCCGCGGAGCGGGCAGATGACACGGACCACACAACATTCTGGCTGGTGGTCGCGGACCAGTTTGCGAAGCGGGGTATCGAGAACAAACGGGCGCGAGAGCTTGCGCTCGAGATCATCGACAGCAACCGTGACCTCGCGATGCTGGAGAAACTCGGCATGCAGACCGGGGACCTGCGCAAGCGGAAGAAGGTGCTGGACGAAGTGCGCGAGCGCATCCTGGCTCCGATTGCCCGCTCCAAGCCGCGCGAGACGATCAAGAAGCCACAGGAGTTGCTGATGCAGACGGGCGACGTGCTGGTGTATCCGACGTTCAGCGGTCGGTGCAGGAATCCCTATTTCGTCGATCAGGACAAAGACCGGATGGGCACGGCAACGCCGGCGTGGCGGGTCGACAGCTGGGCGGCGATGGTGATTGTCGACTGCGGACGGGCATTTGATTTTCTGGCGTGGTATCGGCCGGTGACGCTTGCCGTGGCGATGGCGGAGAAGCCGGAACTTGCATCGGTGGAAGGGGAGCTGATCTGGAAGCTGTGCAATCCCGGTACGTGTTCAGCACCGCACTTCAAGCGGATGGGACTGGAAAAGATTGGTGCAGTTTTCGTCGACGCGGAGAAGCTCAAGGCGGCCTTTGGAGAACTTCGTCCGGGGAGGTCAGCCGCGGTGAGTGATATCTCCATCGCCAACCAGATCAGTGTCGGTCCGTACGTGAAAGCGGAACGAATCGCCGAGCCGGGGAATCTGGCCAGCGTGAAGCCGGGAAGACCGTATGCATCGATTGCCGGGTTGATGCAGATCGTCCAGTAGATTACATGTGCAACCACCAGGTTGCACATGTGTATCCGGTGCGCGGGGTATGAATTTCGGTCGAGAAGCGCTGGCCGGTTCGCACGACGTGTGCGGCCCAGATCTTCTCCACGCGTGAAAAGACCTGGGCGCTGCTCGTAGTCTATTTTCCCAGGCCGTCGTCCTTGTGGTAGTTCGGATAGGGTGGGACGGGGATCGCGGGAATCGGATGCTGCTTGAGTTCTTCGAGCACTATCTGCACGCCGGTTTCGAGCTGCCGGTCGTGGCCGGCGGCGATGTCCTTGGGTAGTTCTTCTACCATCTCGTCCGGCGGGATGCCGTGGTTTTCAACTTCCCAATCGCCCTTGAGTCCATAGATGGCGTAACGCGGCGCCATCACGAAGCCGCCGTCGAGCAGCGGAGGATATCCGCCGATGCCGACCAGGCCGCCCCAGGTGCGCGTGCCCACGAGCTTGCCGATCTCGGCCTTGCGGAAGTACCAGGGCATGGCGTCGCCGCCGGAGCCGGCGTTCTGGTTGATCAGCATGACCTTGGGGCCGAAGATGGCGCCGACCGGGTCGTGAATCGGCTTGCCGTCGCGCTCGATCGCGCCGGAGAGCGGGAAGCGCTTGAGCACGTCGACAACGTAGTCGGCAATCAGGCCGCCGTCGTTCCAGCGCTCATCGAGCACCAGGGCCTGCTTGTTGAGCTGCGAATAGAAATAGCGGTTGAAGTTGGTGTAGCCCGAGCCGCCGGTGTTGGGCATGTAGACATAGGCCACCTTGCCTCCGGAGAGCTCATTGACCTTGCGGATGTTGCTCTCGATCCAGTCGAGGTTGCGCAGGCCGTTCTCATCGCCAACCGGAACCACGGTGACGTCGCGCGCGTCTTTGCCGTCAGCCTTGGGACCGACGTGAAGGATGGTTTGCTTGCCTGCCGTGCCATCGAAGAATTGGTAGAGGTTGTCGTGCGCGTGCAGTTCGCGGCCGTTGACGGCGAGGAGGTATTCACCTTCTTTGACGTAAACGCCGGGCATGGTGAGCGGAGAAGTGAGGCCGGGTGTCCAGTTCTGGCCGCCGTAGATTTTGGCGATGCGATAGCGATCGTTTTCGATTTTGTAGTCGGCACCGAGGAGGCCGGTCTTGGGTCCGTCGTCGTGCGACCGGGCTCCGCCGACGAACATGTGGCCGATGTTCACTTCTCCGAGCATCTCCGTCGAGAGATAGGTGAACTCGGCGCGCGAGGCGAGCCCATCGAGATAGGGCTTGTACTTCGCTTCGATCTTGGGGACAGAAAGGCCGTGGGTGTTCGGGTCGTAGAGGAAGTCGCGCTGGATGCGCCAGGTTTCGTGGTAGATCTGGCGCCACTCCGCGCGCGGATCGACCATGGTTTGCATGCCGCCGAGGTTCAGCGGCTTGCCGGGGCTAGCATTGCCGGGCTTGAGATCGTCGGCCGGAGCGATGGCCCATCCACCTTTGCGCGCGTAGAGAATTTTTGATCCGTCGGCGGAGATTTGAAGGGCATCGACGTCGCTGAGGACGGTCTCGGGCTCACGCTTCTCGAGGGTGAAGCGCCAGACTGAGTGGATGCCGGAGCCCTGGAAACTTGAGGCGCGTCCGAAGGGCGAGCCCTCGAGCAGATAGATGACGCCGGCTTTCCCTGTGCCGATGGCGCCGTAGTTGCGCGGCGGAATGGGCAAGGACAGGATGCGGTTGCCGATGCCGTCGAGATCGACGGTGACCTTTACGGGCTTGTCTTTGTCCTTGTCCTTATCTTTGTCCTTGTCTTTATCCTTATCGTCGGATTTGGCGGTGTCTTTGTCGCCGCTTTTCTTGTCTTTGTCCTTGTCGTCGGCCTTGGCATCTTTTTTGTCGTCGGCGGCCGGCGGCTTGGGCTCGTCCTTCTTTTCTTCCTTGATTTTTTCGTCATCGCTTTCGGGCGGGATCGGCGATGCTCCGTCTTTGGCGAGTACGACGACATAGGGCGCGCTGGTCTGGGCGCGATCGAGCGAAGAGAGGTCGATGCCGGCGTGCGAGGGTCCATCGTCAGTCGACGCGATGAAGTAGAGGTACTTGCCATTCAGGTCGAACGCGGGACTCGAGGCGTCGCTCATCCCGTCGGTCACCTGCGTGGATTTATGCGTCTCGAGCGAGTAGAGGAAGACGGCGTGGAGCTGATTTTCCAGGTCGCGTTCGTAGGCAATCCACTTCGAGTCGGGCGACCACACTTCATTGAAGGTGTAGCCGAGCGTGCTGTAGAGCGCTTTGTCGATCTGTACGGGTTTGCCTGAAGGAACGTCGACGAGCCAAAGGCGGTTGTGCTTGTCGAGGAAGGCGAGATGCTTTGAGTCGGGCGACCAGGTCGGACTGTAGTAGTAGCTGGGATCGGGCCCGAGGTCGATCACGGTCGGCGCTTTGAATCCCGTCTGGTCGCGGAGGTAGAGCTGGTATTCGCCGGATGCATCGGAGAAGTAGGCGATGGTTTTGCCGTCGGGGCTCCACGAGGGATCGCGCTCCGCCGAGCCGGATGTGTTGGTCAGGTTGCGGGTATCGCCCTTTTCCCCGGGCACGGTGAAGATCTCGCCATGCGCCTCAAATGCGGCGCGCGCACCGGTTGGGGAGAGGGTGGCATTCCTGATTTCGTCGGGGCGAATGGTCTCAAGGTGCGGTGCAAGGCTTGCCAGCTCTCCATGGACCTGAATCGGCACCACGTGATCGGCGCCGTTGGCGGTATCGACCAGGTGAATGGAGCCGAACTGCTCATAGACGAGGCCGTCTGGCCCTGCCTGCATCGACTTCAGGTCGTAGCTCTTGTTCGGCTCAACCTGGCTCACCTGTTTTGTGCCGGTGTCGTATTTGAAGAGCGAGATGGGCCCGCTGCGGTCGGAAAGAAAATAGATGGAATTCCCAACCCAGACGGGGTCTGAGTCGTTGGAGTTCTCGCGCGGGACCTTTACGAGGTCCAGCGTCTTCAGGTTGACGATCCAGATCGGCGTGGTCTGGCCGCCGTGGTACTGCTTCCAGGCTTGTTCCCACTTGGTGATCGGCTGGTAGGCGATGGACTCGCCATCCGGAGAATAGGAGCCCTGCACACCGGAGGGAAGCGGCAGAGGTTCAGGGATTCCGGAGCCGTCGGCATGCACTGTCGAAAGCTTGAGGAAATCGCGAAAGCTAGTTGCGCCATTGGTGATCAGAATGTTCCTGGTGTCGGGCGTCCAGCCCAGGACGATGCTGTTGGCCGGATGCCACGTAATGCGCCGCGGCACTCCGCCGCCTGACGGCATCACGTAGACGTCGACGTTTCCATTGAGGTGGGCGGAGTAGGCGATCTCCGATCCGTCGGGCGAGAAGAACGGGCCGGCGGCGACCTTGCCGTCTGACGTGAGCCGCTCGGCTTCGCCGCCTTGCCGGTTTACGGTCCACACATCGTCGGCGTAGAGGAAGGCGATCCTGTCCTTTGAGAGAGAGGGGTTCCGCAAGAGCAGGGGCATTTGACCAGAAGCGGAACTTGCAGTGGATTGAGCATTTGCAATGATCGGAGAAAGGATGGCCAGCGCCAGCACAACAGACGCGAAGCGGGTACGAGCGGAAATCATCAGGCCCTCCAAGGCGTGAGGTCTCACAGATTTGGGGTCAAAAACGGTCAGGAAAAGCTGCGCCAGAGTATCGTACGACGTCAGCCCGGGAAACGATCCGCGAATTGTGACCAAGGAGGATGTCGGGGTTCGGAGGGCGAGACTGGTCGGCGCGCTATCCCAGCCCGGCGATTGCAGGCGCCTGGGGCGCCTGGGTCTTTACTCCGGCCAGTACCTGTTTGGCGGCACGTATTCCGGAGCGCATGGCTGCATGCACGGTGCCCCAGTGACCGGTGGTGTCAGTATGCTCGCCGGCAAAGTAGAGCGTTTGCTGCACCGGGGTCGCCATCTTCAACACGGCATCAAGCGCGCCCGCAGGCACATAACTGTAGGCTCCGCAGGTCAGCGGATCGGCTTGCCAGTCGTGCGTCGCGCAACAGATCAGTTGACTGCGCAGCAGATCCAGGGGCAACGCGAAGATCCTCGCAAGTTCTTTGCATGCCGCGTCGCCCACCTGTTCGCGTGTGAACTGATCGAACGCAGCGGACAGCGGTCCACCGATCCAGCCGGTCAGTGTGCGGGTTTCCCAGGGATGCGCCGTCCACCACACCGGCGGCATTGCATCGTGCGCGAAGAGGAAGCTCAGCCTGGGCAATTTCACCTCGTCCTGCGTCGCCCACCATCGATCGCGAAACAGGAGCGTGAACCGCCGTACCGGTCCCATGGCAAGCTGGTTTGCCGCAAGCAAGGTCTCCGGGATCGGATCAAACAGGACCCCCAGCTGCTGCAAGACCCCCAGCGGCAGGGTGATCACGGCCTGCTCCGCCGAGTACTGGGCTAGTTCGCCGCCGTCGCGCACAAAGACTGAAACGCGCCCGCGCTCCCACTCGACCTTCTCCACAGGACGCGACAGCTCGATGCGGCCCCCGGCGTCCCGCACCTTGTTTGCGAGAAACTCCGGCACCCGGTCATAGCCCCCACGGACTCGAAATAGCTCGTCGCTGCCAGTCTCTTCCTCGGCCTGCTGCTGGACGGCGAGGGCGTGCACGCCAATCTTCCGATAATCGGCCGCATTGAAGCTCTGCACGTAGTTGATGATTTCTTCCCGCTTCTCCGGCGAGAGATTTTCGAGAGCCGGGTAATCGGCAAAAGCGATGTCGGTTCCTTTCCACTTTTCGAGCCCGTGCAGGAACCGGAAGATCTCGCTCGGCTCCGCACACCTCCTGAGCCTGCCCTGCCTGTGGCAAGCGACCTTTCCGCCCAGCGCATAGGTCTCGAGCCCGGCCTCGTGGATCAATTCCCAAAGCTCCGGCGGATGCCCATGAACGAACTCCGCGCCGACTTCGAGAATCTCGCCCTCTTCCCGCAGGGTGCGGATGCGCCCGCCGACTCGGTCGCGTGCCTCGAGCACGAGTACCTTGCGGCCGGCCTCGGCGAGGAGCCGGGCCGCAGTCAGCCCGGCCATACCCGCGCCGACCACCAGGATGCGCTTCGATCTTCCTTTCATAATCCCTTTAGATGCGGCGACGTTTCCGCAGCATACAAAATCGCTCATGCCACCCCCGGACGTCATCTAATCCCTGCAGCGGTCCAGCGGTTCACTCCCCCGTGCCGCGCCGCGATCAAAATCCCCCCTATTTAAGGAGCGGTGATGTACCCAATCCGCCAGAAAATCCGCAGCAAGCTTCTCCCCTTCTTCGCGCTAACCCTCTCGCTCCCCGGGTTGGCGCAACAAGCTGCCTCAGTCCAACCCGAGCCAGACGCCACCACGACCCTGCACCACATCAAGACCGTCTTCATCATCCTGATGGAGAATCACAACTGGACAGGCAATGGCAGCCTCAACATCAAGGGCAATCCTGAAGCCCCCTACATCAACTCCACGCTTCTGCCTATGGCCTCCTATGCCAACAACTACAACAACCCTTCGGGGATTCACCCGAGCCTGCCGAACTATCTCTGGCTCGAGGCGGGCACCAACTTCGGCATCCACGATGACGGACCGCCTTCACAGCATAACCAGACCACCAGCAATCACCTGGTGAAGCTCCTCGAAAATGCCGGAATCTCCTGGCGCTCCTACGACGAGTACATCAGCGCGACCAGCTGCCCGCTGAAGAACGAAGGCCCGGTCGACTCCAATGGGAGCCAACTTTACCAGGCCCATCACAATCCGTTTGTCTACTTCGACGACCAGACCAACCACCTCTCGAGCTCATCCGCGACGTGCATCTCGCACATTCGGCAGTTCGGGCAGCTTGCGCACGATCTGGCGAACAACACGGTTGCCCGCTACAACTTCATCACTCCCGACATGTGCAACGACATGCACGACAGTTGCGGCGGCAACGCCATCGCCCATGGCGACGAGTGGCTCAAGAAGAATGTTCCCATGATCCTCAACTCCACCGCCTATCGCAGTGGCGGCGTTCTCTTCATCACCTGGGATGAGGCTGCAAAAGGCGATGGTCCGGTCCCGATGATCGTGCTGTCGCCCTACGCGAAGGGCAATCACTATTCCAATTCCACCTACTACACGCATGGTTCGACACTGCGAACCATCCAGGAGATATTCGGGGTCTATCCGCTGATCCGCAACGCAGGGAGTGCGACCGATCTGCAATCCATGTTCTCGGTGTTTCCGTAAAGAGCCGCAAGTGGTAATTCTCGCGAAATGAAGGAACTCCCGGCCCGCCGTCCCCGTAGATAATGGGGTCGCGGGTCTGCGGTCTTATCCGCCATTCCGAAGGAGAACACGATGCGCAAGTTTGTCGTTCGATTCGTCGCCTGTGCGGTTCTGGCGCTGGGAGTCGCCGCCGCGACCGCCCAAAACCACGCGAGCAAAGCTACTCCCGGCCAGATTGTGATCGTCTTCAAAGACGGCCATCGCCAGTCCTTCAATCTCGCCGACGTCGCGCGGCTGGAGTTTTCGGGATCGGGTGGGGTACCCGTCAGCGAAGCAGCTCCGACACCGCCCGGTGTTCCGCCCCGCGGCCATTTCCTGGGCAAGTGGGAGGTCGGCGACGGTTCCGGGGGCAAGTTTTTCATCACTTTGGATGAGAACGGCGGTGCATGGCGGACCCTCCACAGAGTGCACGGACATTGGTCGTATGTGAATGGCGAGGCACGGGTTACCTGGGACGACGGCGCCATGGATGCGATTCGCAGGATCGACGGCAAGGATCAGAAATTTGCCTATCGCGCCGGAAAATCGTTTACCGATGAGCCGGACAACGTGACAGACGCGCACAATACGTCCCCGCGGCCGATCTAGATGTGAAGTTTTGATCTTCTCCAAGCCAATGCGACGGCAAAGCCTGATGACACGGGGGTGGACCGCAGCCACTCGATCTGTAAAGATGTAGCCAGTGTTTCCAATTGAATAAGCATATCTATTCCGCCCGCGTCCGGCGCACGTGGGTTCTTGTCATTGCTGCGATCACCGTCTTTTGTAGTGCTGGAGCCGGAACTCATGCAGCGACAGAAACGGCAGTCCCCGCTGCGAATCCCGCGAAGATCAAGGTAGATTATCCGCTGAATGGGTCGGTCTTCCCGCCCGATATCACGGCTCCCACGTTTCTCTGGCACGACCCGAGCCAGACAGCGACCGGCTGGGTGATCGACATTTCCTTTGCTGGGCACAAGCCAATACGCATCGTTGCGCCTGGGAAGAACATGCAGGTCGGTGAGCTTGATCCTGACGCCGGCCCCGGCCTGGAACTGACGCCAGAGCAGGCCGCGACGCATACATGGCAGCCCGACGTGGCTACATGGGCCACCATCAAGAGGCTTTCAGTGAACGCACCCGCAACCATTGCGATTAGCGGGATTGCAGGGGGCGACCATACGACGGTGTCGTCCGGTAGCGTGACCGTATCAACCTCGACCGACCCGGTCGGGGCACCGATTTTTTATCGCAATGTGCCGCTGCGAACATCCGCACCTTCCGAGGATGCTCCAATTGCTCCGTTGCCACAATCGGCCATTCCGCTGATCAAGTGGGAGGTTCGCAACATCTCCGAGCCTGAGAGCCATGTGGTGATGGAGAAGCTGCCTACCTGCGCGAACTGCCATTCGTTCTCGCGCGACGGCAAGACATTCGGCCTCGACATGGATGGACCGAGGAATGACAAGGGGCTCTACGCCCTGGTCCCAGTCTCGAAGCATATGACCATCCGCGCTCAAGACATGATCCACTGGAGTTCCTTCCACCTGAACTCGGAGGCGAGCACTTCTTCGCCCGCAACCAAGCGGTTCGGATTCATGTCCCAGATTTCGCCGGACGGCAGATATGTGGTCACTTCGATCGGCCCGCCGAACATCGCCAACAAGAATCAGAAGGAAGTTCCGGGGCTCGCGTCGGGACTGCTGGATCGGCTCTTCAGCACCAACTATAAGGATTTTCGCTTTCTCCAGGTGTTTTATCCCACGCGCGGAATTCTAGCCTGGTACGACCGCAAAGAAGAAAAGATGCAGCCCTTGCCAGGTGCAGACGATCCGAACTTTGTGCAGACCAGCGCATTCTGGTCGCCGGATGGGAAATACCTGATCTTCAGCCGGGCGGCAGCACGCGACCCATTTCCGCCCGGTGCGCCGAAGCCGGCGTATGCCAACGATCCACGCGAGCCGCAGATTCAATACGACCTCTACAAGATTCCCTTCAACGAGGGACGGGGCGGAAAGGCCGTTCCCTTGGCGGGCGCCTCAGCAAACGGCATGAGCAACAACTTTCCCAAGGTCTCGCCCGATGGAAAGTGGATTGTGTTTGTGCAGAACAAGAACGGCTTGTTGATGCGTCCCGACAGCAGGCTGTTCATCATTCCCCTTAATGGCGGCAAGGCACGCCTGATGACGTGCAACACGTCGCTGATGAACTCGTGGCATACCTTTTCGCCGAACGGAAAGTGGCTCGCGTTCTCGTCGAAGTCTCGTTCGCCCTACACGCAGCTGATGCTCACCCACATCGACGCCAACGGCAATGACACCCCCGCGATACTGGTCGAAAACACGACAGCCGCCAATCGGGCGGTCAATATCCCCGAATTCGTGAATGTGGATTCCGAAGACAGCATTGCCAAGATCGATCCGCAGGCGACGGAATTCTACAAGATGGTGGATCAGGCCTTCGTGTTGGCAAGGAACAACCATCTGCCAGAAGCCATAGAGATGCTGCGCAGTGCGCTCCAGCGCGATCCCGATGATGCCATGGCTCATTTCAACCTTGCGAACTTGCTGAATGCCACCCAGCAGTCTGGCGATGCGCTCGCAGAGTTCCGCAAGGCCAGCGCGCTCAATCCTGAGGAAACGACATTTCTCGAGAGCCTGGGGATGTCCCTCGAGATGAATGGAAGACGCGATGAGGCTCTTGTCGAACTGAGAAAAGCGGCCGACCTCGACCCCACCTCGGCAGCCTTCGTATTCAACCTTGGCTCCGTCATGGAATGGAACGGGGACTATGCTGGAGCGCTAGGAGCGTTGGAAAAAGCTTCAAAGCTCAGTGATTCCAATAACTTGCGTATCGAATTTGGTCTGGCCCAAGCCTTCGACAAGGCCGGAAATCCCTCAAGAGCCCTCGAAACCGCTCGCCATGCACTCGACCTGGCAACCGCGGCCCACGATGAGCAGGCTGAGAAGGAAATCCAGCAATTCCTCGATCCCTACGAGCACAGAAGCGAACTTCGTTAGATTGGCCCGAACGGAACCTCCCGGCACCGGGTATCCCGGAACCGTCGAGATTCCTGCTGCGTATCGATTATCGGGGAGCACTGGATTCGAGTAAGCCTGCGGCCTGGCATCCATCCTGGCCGTCTATAAGACATCGGCGAATCCTGACCAGCAGGCCTCCACCTTCACTCGGGCGGTTGCCGAAGCCGTTTCGTCACTTGTCGCAGATTAACGATCTGATCATTGCGTAAACTGGATTTGGCGGTGCCAGGAATCCGCCGGGACAAGCAGAAAGTGATCTCATGAGCATTCTCGAAGCCTTCAAACTCGCGCTTCAATCCCTGTGGGGCAATAAAATGCGCTCCATTCTCACGCTGATCGGTGTGGTGATGGGCGTGGCTTCGGTCATCATGGTGCTCACCCTGGTGCAGGGCGCCAAGCGCTACATCTCCACCAAGCTTTCGGGTTACGGCGCCGACGTGTTCACGGTGAACCGCATGTCGAGCGTGATTCTTTCCGCCGACGAGTATTTCAGCTACCAGAAGCGGAAGATCATCCGCATTGAAGACTACGACGCCATCAAGGAAGGCTGCGACGACTGCAGCGAAGTGGGCGCATCGCTGTTCAAGAACACCAACGTGGTCTACAACGGCCACTCCAGCAACAACACGGGTGTCCGGGGCTACACGGCCTCGATGATGTCGCTGAACAACCTCGACATTGCCCTCGGCCGCGGTTTTACCCCGGCAGACGAAGATCATTCGTTCCACAGCTGCATCGTGGGCTATGACATCGTCGACAACCTGATTGGCGGAGGCGATCCGCTGGGCAAGGAAATTCGCGTCGACGGCATTCCCTTTACCATCATCGGCGTGGGTGACCGGCAGGGCAAAACCTTTGGCCAGTCGCAGGACAACTGGGTCGCTGTTCCGATCACGACGTATCAGCAGATATACGGCTACAACGATTCGGTGGACATTTATGCGCGCGCGGGCGGCGGCTCGCTGGGCATGGTGCGCGCCGAAGACGAGGCCCGCGTGATTATGCGATCGCGGCGGCACAACGCTCCGGGTGCGGCGGACGACTTCGAAATCCAGACCAACGACACCTTTCTCGATATCGCCAATCAGCTGCTGGGCGTGTTTGCGTGGGTGGTGATGGGGCTTGGCTCCATCGCGCTGGTTGTTGGCGGCGTGGTCATCATGAACATCATGCTGGTGAGCGTAACGGAGCGGACGCGCGAGATCGGCGTGCGCAAGGCGCTTGGCGCGAAGCAACGCGACGTGCTGATGCAGTTCCTGATCGAGAGCGCTTCGCTGGCCTCGGTGGGAGGCATCTTCGGAATTCTTCTCGGCGTCCTGGTGGGCAAGCTGATCACGGTCTTTGTCGGATTCCCGACTGCTGTGCCGATCTGGGCGATCTTCCTGGGCCTGTTCCTGGCCACCAGCGTTGGTATCTTTTTCGGCGTGTACCCCGCGAGCAAAGCCGCACGGCTGGACCCGGTGGTGGCGTTGCGGGCGGAGATGTGAGGAAGGCAGTTCAGTAGTTCGTAGTTCTTAGTTCGTAGTTGAGAGACTGGAGCGAGGTCGAGAAAAAGAGAGTGGGATGTCGATTGGATTTCGTGATTTGGTAGTGTGGCAGAAATCAATGCAGCTTGCAGTTTCAGTTTACGAGTTGACGAAGCAGTTTCCGCGCGAGGAGCTTTACGGCTTGACCAGCCAAGTGCGACGCTCCGCCGTATCGATTCCCAGCAACATCGCGGAGGGACAGGGCCGAGCGAATCCAG
Organism: uncultured Acidobacteriaceae bacterium; assembly: GCA_963770365.1. Classification (GTDB taxonomy): domain Bacteria; phylum Acidobacteriota; class Terriglobia; order Terriglobales; family Acidobacteriaceae; genus Telmatobacter. The sequence continues at coordinate 108,285 of CAVYPN010000011.1, forward strand.
GTGAATTCAGGCAATTCATTGCAATTGCGAGGGGTTCGAACTGCGAGCTTGAGACACAATTGGAACTCGCTTCAACTTTGAAGTTTGGGGATCCAGCGATGATTGACGCGGCTCAGCAACTGTCGGACGAGGTCAGGAAAATGCTCTACGGCCTATATTCATCTTTGGATTCAAAGTCAAAGCAAGCGAGAACTGCGAACTAAGAACTGCGAACTAAGAACTACGAACTTAGAACTACGAATCAGCTGTTGCGGAGCAACTTATGCGGGGACAACAAACCGGCGAATCCGTCAAGATGGCGCTTACCACCATTCGCACAAACAAGCTGCGTTCGGGGCTGACTATCCTGGGCATTGTTATCGGTGTCACGACCGTCATCACCATTTCTTCGGTCATCAGCGGTTTGAACAACCGCGTCCAGGAATTCGTGAGCTCGCTCGGCAGCAATGTTTTCTGGGTCTTTCATATGCCCGTGATCGGTGTGCGCCCGACCACGGAGATGCTCAGTCGCCCGAAGCTCAACATCGACGAGGTGTATGCGCTACGGAAACTGCCCCACGTCGTGGCCGCCGATGGAGGGTTCCAGCATGTCAAGACGCAATTCCGCGTCGGCGATGTCAGCGTGAAATACAACGGCAGGAAGATTGCCGGCACCATCCTGCAGGGATCCACTGCCGAAGTTGGACAGGTCACGGACCTCAACTTCCTTCAGGGCCGTCTCTGGAACGACGAAGAGGACAAGAAAGGCGAACACGTGGTGGTCCTCGGGCACGATACGTGGGAACAACTCTTCGGCGATCAATATGCTATCGGCAAGGAAGTCAACATCGAGACCGGCCTGTATACGATCATCGGGATCCTCGACAAGCAGAAGCAGCCCTTTGGCGGCGGCAAGAATCAGGCTGACAACATGGCCTACTTCCCGCTTGGGACGTTTCACAATCTACACCCCGAAGACAAGGACATGTGGGTGAGCGTGAAATACGACGACCCGAAAAACAAGGCGCTGGTCGAAGAGGAGATCCGCGAACTGCTGCGCATCTCGCGCAAGCTGAAGGTGGATAAAGCCGATAACTTTGAAATCTTCGGGCCCGACTCGCTCTCGAAGTTGTGGAACCAGCTTACGGGTGGCCTGGTGCTCTTCATGATCGCCGTCTCGAGCGTCGGACTGATGGTGGGCGGCGTCGGTGTGATGAACATCATGCTGGTGAGCGTGACGGAACGCACGCGCGAGATCGGCGTGCGCAAAGCCATCGGCGCCACCAAGCGCACGCTGCTGGTGCAATTCACCACCGAGGCGGTGACGCTGTGTGCGGTGGGCGGGATTATCGGAATTGTTTTGGGCGCGATTCTTACGTGGATCATCTACTTTTTGCCAATCGGCTTGCCTGCCACCATGTCCACCATGTGGGTGGTTACCGGCTTCACCGTTTCCTGCGCGATTGGCCTGATCTTCGGCATCTATCCCGCTTGGAAGGCGGCGAACCTGGACCCGATCGAAGCGCTGCGCTACGAGTGAAAACGTTCAAAGTTCTTGGTTCGTAGTTTTGAGTTGGGAATTCTGAGTTCGCAGTTCACAGTCGGGCCGCGTATCATCATGCAACTGTGAACTTATAACTCAGAACTGTGAACTCTTAGAAATCAGGCACGGTATGGCCCGGGGACAGACGCGGGAATCCGTCAAGATGGCTCTCGATACGGTGAGAACCAACAAGCTCCGGTCGGGGCTTACCATCCTCGGCATTGTTATCGGTGTCACCACGGTGATCACCATCTCCTCTGTCATTACCGGCCTCAACAACCGCGTGAGCGACTGGGTCACCTCGATGGGTTCGAACGTCTTCTGGGTATTTCACATGCCGCTCATCGGCGTGAAGCCTACGACGGAGATGCTTACCCGCAAGAAGTTGAATCTGGATGATGTCCTTGCTCTGCGGGCGTTGCCTCACGTGGTTGCCGTTGACGGCACCTACCAGCACGTGAATCAGCAGTTCCACGTGGGCGACGTCGATGTTAAATACAACGGCAAAAAGGTGTCGGGCGCGTTCCTTGCGGGTTCAACTGCAGAGCTTGAAACGGTGTCGGAACTGACCATGAAAGAAGGCCGGTTCTGGACCGATGCTGAGGATCAGCGGCACGCTCATGTGTGCGTGGTGGCTCACGACACGGCAGAAGAGTTGTTTGGAGACGCGGACCCAATCGGCAAGGATGTGAATGTTGCATCCGGCCTCTTCACCGTGATTGGCGTGCTGCAAAAGCGCAAGCAGCCTTTCGGCTCCGGCAAGAACCCAGGAGACAATGGCGTCTTCTTCCCGCTTGGCGTATTCCATAATCTTTATCCCGAATTAAAGGACATGTATATCAGCGTGAAGTACGACAACCAGATCAACAAATCGCTGGTTGAAGAAGAGATACGCGAGATGCTGCGCATTCGCCGAAAGGTCAAAACCGACCAGCCCGATAACTTCGATATCTTCGGACCCGACTCGCTCTCGAAGCTCTGGAGTCAACTTACAGGCGGGCTCGTGCTCTTTATGATCGCGGTGTCGAGCGTTGGCCTGATGGTGGGCGGCGTGGGCGTAATGAATATCATGCTGGTCAGCGTGACAGAACGCACGCGCGAAATCGGAGTGCGCAAAGCGATCGGCGCCACTAAACGCGCCTTGCTCCTGCAATTCACCACCGAAGCCGTGACTCTCACGGCCCTCGGCGGTATCTTCGGCATTCTGCTGGGCGCCGTACTCACGTGGATTATTTATCTTCTGCCCATCGGTCTTCCCGCGACCATGTCGACCCTGTGGGTCACGATCGGTTTCGGCGTCTCCTGTGCGATCGGGTTGGTCTTCGGCATCTATCCCGCGTGGAAGGCAGCGAACCTCGACCCCATCGAGGCGCTGCGGTACGAGTAAGGCAGTTCACCGTTCGTAGTTCAGTCCAAAATTTTCAGCCCCTTGCATGTAAACTTCGGAAACCGTTTCCCCGTCTACTGCCATAGCCAAGTCGACAAAGACTGATTGGCATTTGATTCGCACCCTACGTGCGCAGAGTTCAAAATGGTTCTTCCCGTGTCGTCAGGACGCGAAGGATGTCTCGCGGCCACGCGGAATTCTCCGCAACCGCGCATCCTCACGTGAGGGGATGGATAGCGATGTCGATCGCGCTGTGACAGCAGCCCGGGGAAGAAGCGAGAGAGCGGACAACTGGTTACCCGAGTTAATCAATTTGAGTTTTGCACGGAGGACTGCGTTGATTAAGACATCGATCTGTGCTGCTCTCAGGGGTGGAGTGGCAGTAGGTCTGAGCCTCACTCTATACGGATGCGGGCGTGGAGCAATCAGTTCACCCGAAGGTCCAGGCGGTAGTGAAGCACAACAGAGCAACATCGTTATAACTGGTAGTCAACCAGGCGTTACTCCATTCATCGCCCACGTCCAGCTTTCAGGGCAAAGTATCTCCGAGTTGACATCCTTGACTTTCACCGTCGCTCCGATGCCAAATTCAGCCTCTCAAGCGGTGAACCTTACATGGAGCAGAGCTGCCCTGTCTCGTCTGGGCTATTTGGGGGAAGATCAGATCAAACTCCCGGTTTTTGGTCTTTACGCGGGCTATCAAAATCAAGCGACTTTCCAAATCGCATTCGGTGACGGCTCCATACAGCAACTGCAATATCAAATTGCAACTGCGCCTTACACGGATCCAACCGGAGTCTACACAAATCCGTCGATTATCAAGGCCAGGGCGCCAGGAAGCGTCCTGGGATACAACTTCTTCATCTTGAAGTCCCTGCTTGGTTCACCTGTCGTCGTTGACACGGACGGACAGGTTCGCTGGGCGGGCCCAGAGGTTGCCGGGTCAGAATCCGTCTATTTTGCAAACGGACAATTCGTGAGCGGAAGTCAGTCATCCTCGAGCATTACATCGATTCAACTTGACGGCATTGAGTCTGAGCTTCCAGTTGAACTTCCGCAACCTCGCCTGGCCTCGTTCACGCATAACATCGATCCCGGTCCAACCGGCGTCCTAGCAGAATTCAACGGGACGGACGATCTTGGCAATAGCATCGGCGACATCGTTGCGGAAATCTCACCATTCTCAAATCAGCCTCCGATTCAGGTCTTTGATATGGCGGACATATTGACAACTTACATGAAGAACAACGGCGATGACCCTACCGCTTTCGTACGACCCGGCGCTGACTGGTTTCATGTGAACGCCAGTACGTACGACCCGAGTGATGACAGTGTCATTGTTTCCAGTCGGGAGAACTTTCTGATCAAGGTGAATTATTCAACGCACGATATCATCTGGATTTTAGGCGACCCTACAAAATACTGGTATGCCTTTCCGTCCCTGCGAGCCAAGGCCCTCACTTTGAACGCAGGTGGCGACTATCCAATCGGCCAGCACGCAGTTTCCATTACCGCTGACGGCTATGTCATGGTTTTCAACGACGGTTATGGGAGTGTGAGTCAACCGCCGGGAGAGTCTGCCGGAATTTCGCGAACCTTTAGCGAAGTGTCCACTTACTCAGTGAATGCCGCCAATATGACGGCTCAGAACGTGTGGAACTTCAATTATGGCCAGAGCATCTATTCGGTGATCTGCGGAAGCAGTTACGAATCGCATGGAAACTCGTATCTGGTTGATTTCGCCTACGCGGACGCAGGCGCAGCAGCGCGGCTAGTTGGACTGGACTCTAATCACGACGTGGTATTCGATTTTCAATACGCGTCGCCACCCAGCGTCGGCTGCGGTGCGGCTTGGAATGCGATACCTGTATCGCTGGAAAACCTTCAAATCAAATAAGGGCCAATTTGCCTCCCTGGAGGGAGCCGTTAGACGAAATATCAGCGTCTGTATAGCGATTTCTGTTTCAGTTTTCAAGAGGCACGTGGCCTATCGCAATCAGGGCTTCGAATGATTTAGTGCCGTACTCGGGAACTGCCTTCCGCTACACTAGCTTCCGTGAACACCCACACAGTCGCCCTGGCCGTGGAAGCTCTCACCACGGTCCTGGCCGTGGCAGGAATGGGCTACTTCCTCGCGGCCATTGCTGCAGCGCGAGTGTTTCTCGTTTCCCGGCGTGCTCCACTCGCGGCCTTTGCACCCGGTGTCTCCATTCTCAAATCTTTGAAGGGCGTCGACCCCGGCATGCTCGACGCGTTTCGCTCGCACTGCCGCCAGACTTACACGGGCGGATACGAAATTCTCTTTGGCGTCTCGGCTCTCGATGACCCCGCCGTTGCCGACGTGCGGCAACTCGAAAGCGAATTCCCCGAGCGCACCATCCGCCTCATCGAGTGCCCGGAGCGCCTCGGAACCAACGGCAAGGTCAGCACGATCGCGCAACTCGTGCCGCAGGCCCGCTGCGAATATATTCTCGTCAACGACTCTGACATCACCGTAAGCCCGCGCTACCTTGAGCGCGTGATGGCGCACTTCGCGCCGGTAGCGGCGCAGCCGAATGCGCAGCCGCCCAAAGCGGTTGGACTGGTGACGGCGCTCTATCGCGGCCGCGCGCATGCCACGCTTGGCTCGCGGTTCGAGTCGCTTGGCATTGCCACCGAATTCATGCCCAGCGTTCTGGTTGCCCGCATGATCGAGGGCGGACTGCGGTACGGCCTTGGCTCCACGCTCGCCGTCAGCCGCGAGGCCCTCGAAAAGATCGGCGGCTTCGAAGCGCTCGTCGATTATCTTGCCGACGACTATGAACTGGGCGAGCGCATCTTCAAGGCGGGATATCGCGTCGCGCTTTCCGCGGAGGTGGTCGAAACCAGCGTGCCCGCCTACGCCTGGCGCGGCTTCTGCGATCACCAGCTTCGATGGTTGCGCACGGTGCGCGATGCACGCCCCGGCGGCTACGCAGGATTGCTGTTCACGCAAGGATTCACCCTGGCCGTCATCAACCTCATCGCAAGCGGCATCAGTCCGGTCAGCTTGTGGCTGTTCGCGCTCGGCTTTTTTCTACGCATCGCGTTGGCGATGACGGTAGGCGCAGAAGTGCTGGGAGATCACCAGGTGCTGCCCAGTCTGCTGCTGCTGCCTCTGCGCGACCTTGTCGCGACCGGCCTGTGGATCGCGGGCTTCGCCGGCAATACCATCGTCTGGCGCGGCGAGCGGTTCACTGTGAAGGGCGGCAAGCTGAGCACATAACCGCGGTGCAGTTCAGAGTTTTGAGTTCGTAGTTCATAGTTCAAGACGCGGTTGTCTCTGCGCACACACCAACTGTGAACTCTGAACTAAGAACTCTGGACTGCCTTACTCGTAGCGCAGGGCTACCAATGGATCGACGTTGATTGCGCGCAAGGCGGGTCCCAGGCTGGCCATGAGAGAAACCGCGACTAAAAAGACAGTGATGCCCAAAAAAGTCAGCGGATCGTAGAAGCTGACACCGTAGAGAAAATCTGCGGATCCCGGAAATGCCAGGGTCCGGTGCAGGAGCAGCGAGAGGCCCGCGCCGCCAGCCACTCCGACAACCATGCCAATGAGGACGGGACGCAATCCTGCGACGGCAATACTCCTCAGGACTCGTCCAGCCGTAGCGCCCAGTGCGATGCGAATACCGATCTCTTGAGTCCGCTGGGTCACGACGTAGGCCATGACGCCGTAGATTCCGATGCCCGCCAACGAAAGCGCCAGCAATGCGAGGATTGCGGCCAGCATGGCGAGTGCGCGGGCCAGTGTTCGCTGTGGATCGAGGAGCATGGTCTGCACATTCCAAAGAGTGACGGTCGGCAGCATGTCGCTGTCGAACGTGCGCAGGTGCTTCCACACTGCGGCGAGTGCGGCCTGCGGATCGCCGCGGACGGTGAAGAATATGGGCTCGAGCAGCACGGGATCAGCCGCGAGGTAGACACGCGCGGGATCGATGCGCGTGAGGTTTGCGAAGCGCACATCCCTGGCGATGCCAATGACTTCAAACTCGGTGAGTTTGCCATCGAAGTGCATGTCGAGTTGGAAATGTTTGCCGAGCGAGTCCTGGTTGGGCCAGAAGAGGCGCGCCGCAGCCGCGCTGATTACGGCTACGTGCGCTCCCGTGGCCGATTCTTGCGATGTGAAATTGCGGCCGCGCAGGATGGCGATTCCCAGGGTGTTCAGAAAATTGTCGGATGCATAACCCGCGAGTGTGCGCGCTTCGATCGATCCCTGCAAGGCGTCGCCGCTCTTGACGGTGATTGGCGCGGTCCAGGTGCCCATCATGGGAGCAGTGCCATAGGAGACGTTCGCCACTTCCGGCAGCGTCTTGAGCCAATCGGCGAGACGATGAAACTTTGCTGTCGCTTTGGCAGGATCATCTCCGAAGGCAGCGCGCAGGAGGTAGACGCCGCGCGTATCAAAGCCGGGCTCCGCAGCCTGGGAGCGCGCAAGGCCGCGGATGAGCAGGCCGGCGGTGGTGAGGAGCAGCATGGAGACAGCGACCTGGCCTCCGATAAGCAATCCGCGCAGCCGTGAGCGCGTTACTCCACGCCCGAAGGACGTGCTTTCATCCTTGAGTGAAGTGTTCAGATCGGGCTTCGTGAATTGCAACGCCGGTGACATCCCGAAGAGGAAACCCGTAGCTACGGCTATGCCGAGCGCATAGGTCAGCACGCGTGCATCGGGATTGAGATTCAGGCTCAGAACGAAATCGCTGCCGAGTTGACGAACCAGTATCTGATTGAGCGCGACCCAAAGAAGTTTGCTGGCAGCCGCTGCCAGCGCCAGTCCGCCGATGCCGCCGCCGAGCGCGAGCAGCATGCTTTCAGTAAGAAGATGCCGCACCACGCGAGCACGACTGGCGCCCATCGCAAGGCGGACGCTGATTTCCTTTTGCCGCGCTGCGCCGCGGGCAACCAGCATGTTGGTGACATTGGCGCAGGCTACCAGCAGGACCAGGATGAAGAGAATCATTACGGCACCCACGCCAGCGCGAAAACGAGGATCGCCGGTATTGCCGAAGAAGGCCGTGCGTTCGAGCTGGACAGAAAGCGTGTGGTCGCGCGAAACGTATGTCGCGGCGAACTGTCGAATCAGCGCATCGGTCTTGGCCTGCGCCTGTTTGAATCCGACGCCGGGATCGAGCCGGGCAAGAAACTGGAACTCAAAGTCGGTGGGTTTGTGCAGCCAGTCCTGCCCGGGGACGAGTTGCTGCTGCATCGAAACCGGAGCCCACAGATCGGGAACCTGCGGATTGAGGCTTGTGCCGGTAAACTCGCGCGGAGCGACACCGATGATGGTGAAGGAGGTGTTGCCGATTCTTATGATTTTTCCCAGCGCTTGTGGGTCACCGCGGAACTGGCGCTGCCAGTACGCGTGACTGAGCACCACAACCGGATTTCCTCCGGGAGCCCTATCCTCGTTCGTGCCGAAGACGCGGCCGAGCATTGCGTTGACTCCGAGAGCCGCGAAGTAATTGCCGGAAACAATCTGCGCCTGCGCGGTTTTGAATTGGGCCGATCCACCACCGGTTTCTTCTGCATTTGAAACGAGGATCCGCACCGGCCAACTGGCGGCGACTACGCTTTGAAATGCCTTCTGATGATCGCGAAGATTGACGTATTCGGGATAAGAAAAAGCGTACTGATTCTCGCCAATGAAATGGCTGTCGAGCGTCCGTATGAGGCGCACGACGCTGCCTGCATCGGAGACAGGAAGCGGCTTGAGCGCGACCGCGTCGTAGGCGCTAAATAACGTTGTGTTGACGCCAACGCCGAGAGCCAGCGTGGAGACGGCAACAAATGTGAATCCCGGACTCCGTGCCAGGGTGCGGCAGGCGTGACGAATGTCCTGCGCGGTTTGCTCGATCCATAACAGCGTTCGCTCATCGCGATGTGCCTGCCTGGCCTGTTCCACGCCGCCGTAGGCTAGCCTGGCCGCTCTCCGCGCCTCTTCCGGCGACATGCCGCGACGTTCGAATTCGTCGGCCAGCAAGGTGAGATGCGACGCGACCTCCCGCGCGAGCTCTTCTTCCGCGCGATGATTGCGAAAGAGATTCTGGAATCTGGCAAAGATTCTTCTCCACTGAGCCATCGTGTCTTCTCCTCAGACAGCGGCTCTTACGCCGTTCTCAATGCGCAGAGCTCGCGGATTTGCGAAGCGGGTCGTGCCTATTCTTCGCGCAGAGCGACCATGGGGTCGATGCGCATTGCCCGTCGCGCGGGTATTGAACACGCAGCAAGAGCCACCAGCACCAGCAATAGGGAAACCCCGACAATCGTCGCGGGATCATTGGGCCTCACGCTGAAGAGCACGCTGACCATCAAGCGTGTGACCGCCATGGACGCACCGATGCCTATGATCGCGCCGACAATCGAAAGCAGAAGTCCGCGCCGCACCACCAGCCGCATCAGATCGCGCTTCTGTGCGCCGAGAGCCATGCGGATCCCCAGCTCCCGCGTGCGTCGCGCCACTTCATACGAAAGTAATCCGTACAAGCCGATACACGCCAGAGCCAGCGCCAGGAGTCCGAAGAGGCTTGAGAAGCGCGCCATCAGCCGCTCCCTAAAAAGGGTTTGCTCGATCTGCTGGGTCTGCGTACGCACGTCGAAAAGCGGCAGGTTGGTGTCAACCTCCGCTACCGCAGCTCGTACCTGCTTGACCAGCGCGGTGGGGTCGCTGGAGGCGCGCAACTCAAAGTGGGCACTGTCTGCAACCAGGGGGGTGAACATCGTGGGCTCAATCTCGCGCTGCAAACGATCGTATTTGTTGTCAGCGGTAATGCCCACGATGCGGTAGCCCAGCTGTGGACCGATTGCCGGTTCATCTTCCTGCGCGTTGCCTATATGCCTGCCCACTGGATTTTCGTTGGGGAAGAACTTCCGCGCAAATGCCTGGTTGACGATGACCGGTACTGGCGCGGTTTGCGACCCCGTTTCGGGAATCGGCGCCTTGGCGGCTGTTCGCTCAGCCGGTGAGGCGGAGGCCGCTTCTGCAGCCGCAGTAGTCGCGGCTTGCGTGGCCTCCGCTGCGGCAAAATCCGTAGACGTGAATACGCGCCCGGCAAGAACTGGAATCCGCATCACCGAAAAGAAATCCGATCCGACCGGGAGAATGGAACTTTCGACATTCTTTTTGGGAGGTGCGCCGTCAAGATGCACATCGGTGTTGGACCAGCTTTGGCTTAAAAGTGCTTCCTCTGAATAGCTGGCAGACACGACACCCGGCAACGAGGCGAACCGTTGCTGCAACTGGCGATAAAGCTGCGCGGTCTGGTGATCCTTGTACCCCGCCAGGCTTGGATTGATGCCGAACAGAAGAATATTCTGCGTGTCGAAGCCGGGATCGACCGCTTGAATCTTCTGCAAGGTTCTGACCAGCAATCCCGCGCCGACCAGCACCACGATGGAGAGCGCCACCTGCACCACCACCAGCGCGTCGCCTGTGCGGAAACGCTGCCCGGCCTTCGCTGCACCGCCGGGAATGGACGATGCATTCTCCCGCAGCGAGGAAGTCAGGTCGCCGCGGGATCTCTGCAAGGTCGGCGCCAGGCCGCACAGAACTCCGGTCGCAAGCGTGACGCCCGCGGTGAATGCCAGCACACGCCAGTCCAGCGCAACGACATATGGGAAAGGCTGGTCCAGCCCGCTGGAAACGAACCGGGTGATCGCATCGACTCCCCACATGGCAAACAGAATACCCAGTGCTCCGCCGGCACCTGACAGCAGAACACTTTCGGTCAAGAGCTGGCGGGCGATGCGAGCGCGACCGGCGCCGAGTGCCTGGCGCAGAGCCAGTTCCTTTTGCCGCCTGGTAGAACGCGCCAGAATCAAGCCGGCCACATTGGCACATGCGATCAACAGGACAAGGCCGACGGCGGCCATGATGATATCGAGCATCGGGGCAATCTGGCTGCTTTCACCGTCCAGCGCTTGTCGCGCGGGCAGCAGCCGGATCTGAGGGGCATCGGCCTCGGCGAATACCGGCTTCGCTCCGTGCAGCACTTCCCTTTGGAAAAGTGTTGTCGCTTCTGTCTGAGCCTGCACAATCGTGACGCCGGGCTTGAGTCGGCCCACAATCACAGCCCACCATGTCGTGGCATCAGAGAGCCTGTCTCTGGTACCCCACCACTCGCTCTTCACTTGCCGCGCGAGCGACAACGGCATGTAGAAGTCCTGACGCTTGCCGGGCGTGAGACTGGTGAAGCCGGGACTGGCGACCCCTACGATCGTCGCCTCAACATTATTGAGACGGATAACGCGCCCCAGCGCGGATGGGGCGGCGCCAAAGGCACGCCTCCAATACCCGTAGTCCAAAACAATGGCCGGCGATGCGGACGGGGAATCATCCGTCGGCGCCAGCGAACGCCCCAGAAATACCTTCGTGCCGACGGTCGAGAAGTAATCGCCGGAGACGTACAGGCCGCGCGTGATGCTCGCCGGACCGTTGCCGCTGAAGTTCACCTCAAGAGGGCCCACAAACGCCGCGACGCCGGAAAGTGTAGTCGTGTGATCTGTTACCGTCTGGAAAAATGGAACAGAGAAATCGCAGTCCCCACTACAGTCGCCGTAGCTGCTTCGTCCGTGCAGTTTCGGCTTATGCAAAGCATTCCACTCGAAAATTACCAGGCGCTGAGGATCTTCAGCCGGAAGCGACTGCAACATCACCGCGTTGATCTCGCTGAAGATTGCTGTATTGGCGCCAATGCCGAGGGCAAGGGTGAGGATGGCGACGGCGGCGAAGCCCGGCGATTTCGCCAGCATGCGCATCGCATAACGAAGGTCTTGCACGGCTTGCTCGATCCAAAGAAACGACCGCTCGTCGCGATGAGCTTGTTTTGCCTGCTCCACGCCGCCGTACTCACGTTTCGCCGCCAGCCGTGCTTCGTTCGGCGACATGCCGCGACGTTCAAATTCCTCTGCGAGCAAAGCCAGGTGCGACACGATCTCTCTGGCAAGCTCATTCTCCGCCCGGTCGTTGCGAAACAGGCTGCGGGATCTGGCAAGGAGTCTGCGCAAGCGAGCCATGCTACTGTTCCTCCGCGAGAAGCTTTTCAACCACGCCCGCCATCTGCCGCCAGCGTGCGGTTTCTTCATCGAGCGCTTTCAAGCCGGCCTTGGTGATGGTGTAGTACTTTGCTTCGCGGTTGTTTTCGGTTTTGCCCCAGGAGCCGCGGGTCCAGCCATGCTGTTCGAGGCGAACCAGCGCCGGATAGATGGTGCCCTGGTTCAGATTCAGCTGGTCGCCTGAAACCTGCTCAAGCCGGCTGGCAATGCCATACGCATGTTGCGGGCCCATGGTGGCCAGAGTGCGCAGGATCATCAGGTCGAGTGTGCCTTGCAAAATTGGTAAAGTCATCTTCTTCACTTGGCATCCAAGTAGACGACGTATTGTAGTTGAATGTCAAGTGGAAGGATTAATTTTGTGACGAGTTGCAGTCTGCGTGGGATTTTCGTGAATCATGCAGCGCGCCATTTATCGAGGAATGCGTCACTCGGCTTTGTGAAACACCGCCTCGATACTGTCTCCCGGCATTCTGCAACAGATTCACAGAATTCTGCTATCTGGACTCACTGCCGGTCTGCTAGATTTGCCTTCACGCGGTCTCAGACCCATTGCCCTCCACGCAGAACGAACGGCCGCGCAAGGAGAGATTCAATGCACATCCCCTCACGAATTGCCACTCGCCTGCTGCTGTGTTGCGCCGTGGCCGCTGTTCCCGCTTTCGCTCTCGCCCAGGCCGCAGCGCCGGCCAAACCGGCTGTCGGAACACAGATGACCCCCGCAGCCACTTACGGAAAACTGCTGAGCAACATGGAGAAGGAATTTGTTGACGCCGCTGACGCCATGCCAGAAGACAAGTTCAACTTCGCGCCCGCGGAGACGCAGGGTGATTTCAAAGGCGTGCGTTCGTTCGGCGCGCAGGTGAAGCACGTAGCCGAAGCCAACTGGTACTTCTTTGGCGGCGATATGTCCGAGGCTGACGGGAAGGCGAAGTCCGACGCAATTGAGAAGCTGACGAGCAAAGCCGACATCATGCAGGCGCTTAAGGATTCCCTCAAGCAGGCGCACAGCTACGTCGACGGCATCACGGGCGAAAATGCGTTTGTGATGACAGCCCACGGCACGCGCGGGGGAATGGCCGCCTTCGGCCTTGCCCACATGATGGACCACTACGGCCAGATGGTGGTTTATCTGCGCATGAACAGCATTGTCCCGCCCGCCAGCCGCGGCGGTGGCATGTAGCCTGCGGCGCCGATTCTCTGAACCCCGCACGGGCGCTGGCGCATCTTGCATACACCATGCCGGATGTTGCCTTGCCCGTGCAGACTACACCGATGCAAACGGCTGCGCTTGTACCCAGCAATGCGCTGCGCCCCTACATACAGCGCTTCCTGATCGTCGAATACACTTCCGGCTGGTCCAGCACCCTTCTCCCCGGCACCGGGATGGTTGCTGCATTTCGTTTCAAAGGCAGCTGCCTTCTTAACAACACTCGAGCTCCCAACGCGCTCGTCACCGGTCTCTGGGACAGGACACGCACGTTGACCCACTCAGGGAGTTGCGCCAATGTCCTCGCCATGTTTACGCCGACAGGCGCCGCAGCGTTCCTGCGAGAACCCGTTGAGGATCTCTTCAACGGAACGATGCCCATGGAATCCCAGGTGCGACGCTCCCAGCTGTCGCTTGTGGAAGAACAGCTCCACGAGTCTTCACACCACCTCGAGCGAGTAGAAGTCGTCGAAAGATTTCTGCTGGAGCAACTGCGCAACCGCACACCCGACTCCCTGATCGCCGCTGCCGTCCACAGTATCCGTGCACATCGAGGATCGCTTCGTATCGATCGACTCGCCCGCCACATGGGCTTGAGTCAGAGTGCGCTTGAACGGCGCTTCCGACGCGAGGTGGGCGCATCACCAAAGAAATTTGCGGCCCTTGTGCGGCTTCGCCACGTAGTGCGATTGCGTCGCGCAGGCGTGAGCCTAACTGACATTGCGCATGCTGCCGGATATGCGGACCAACCTCATTTCATCAAGGATTTCAAGCGCTTCACCGGCCAGGCTCCGGAGTCGTTCTTCGCGACAGCCACCGCCTTCTGCTGATTCTCAAGCGCCGAATTTGTACAATTCGGCGCTGGTCTCCTTCCCATAACGTAACGGCATGAGAAGCATATCGTTGCTACTTCGCATCGTCACCTGGGCGCAAATGCCAAGGAGCGCCTTCGTTTGCGCGGCGCTGTTTGCGGTCACGGCCATTTGCATGCAGGCGCAAATTCCATCGCACGAAAAACCAGGAGAAGCGATGAAGACATTTGTCATCATCTTTCGACAGAGCCCTCCAACCCCTACTCCCGAAGAACGCCGGCGCACCGCATCAGATGTAGTCGAATGGGCACAGCGCGTTAATGCCGATGGTCATAAACTCGATCCGCGCATTCTCGCACCCGAAGGGTCTGTACGTGGCGAGCAGGTAGGCGCCTCGCTTCCTGCAGATGAATGGCCGGTAACCGCGTTGCTGTTTCTTGACGCGCGCGACCTCGACGAAGCTACTCGCATTGCGCAGTCTCATCCTGCGCTTCGAAATCGCGCCGTGGTTGAGGTGCGCCCGTGGAATCCGCCGGTGCGCACGACAGCCGCTCCGACCGCCGCCCGGTGAGCAGAAGCCGCATTCGATGTTCGTTGGTGCGCCATTTCGAAGATGCATGGAGATGAACGAAGAATGAACCTGTTAATCCTGGGTGCTACGGGCGGAATCGGCATTGAAGTCGTTCGGCAAGCGATTGAACGCGGCCATGCAGTGACGGCGTTCGTCCGCACGCCCGAACGGCTCAAGGCTTTCGCAGGCCGCGTCTCCGTCGCAACTGGCGATGTGCTCAATGCCGTCGAGCTTGCACGCGTGATGCGCGACCACGACGTGGTTCTGTCGGCATTTGGGCCGCGACTGCCCATCGCCAAATCGGATGCGCATCTACTCCGAGACTTCGCGGCATCGCTGACGAACGCCATGCGCCAGGCCAGTCTCCGGCGCGCCATCGTTGTTTCAACGGCCTTTCTGTTCAAGGATGCGATGCTTCCGCCTGCCTACCTCTTTGGCCGCTTGTTCTTCCCGGGCGTGGTCTCCGATGCAACCGACATGGAAGCCACGCTTCGCGCGAGTGGACTCGACATCGCCATCGTGAGACCGCCGCAGTTGAAAGACAAGCCGCACACCGGAAGATTCCGTGTGCGCCCGGATCACCTGCCGGTATTCGGATTCTCCATTCCGCGCGCCGATGTGGCTGACTTCATGATCCAGACAGCCGAAAGCGGGGCCTTCTCGAATGCGTTTGTGGGCGTCTGCTCGTGAAGGGGTTACTCGCCGCTGTGCTCGCTTTCCGCTATCACTGCTCGCGGATTGCCGACACTGGATTGACCCGCATGGCGCGATGCGCAGGCAGATAACATGCCAGCAACGCCATCGCCCCCAGCAGCACAACCACAGCGATCACCGTCCACGGGTCAGTCGCGCTGATTCCATAAAGCAGCCCGGCGATGAAGCGTGTCAATCCGAACGCAAGCGCCAGCCCCACCATCAGGCCCGCGACCGTGAGCCGCACGCCCTGCATCAGAACCAGCCGCAGCACATCTGTCCGCGACGCACCGAGCGCCACGCGAATTCCAATTTCATGCGTGCGCAATTGTGTGCGATACGCCACCACGCCATAGATCCCTGTCGCTGCCAGCACCAGCGCGATCATGGCGAACATACCGGCGAACGTGCTCTGCATGACTGCAAACATGCTCGACATCTGCGCGGTCTCGCGCATGGTACGCACATCAAACACCGGCAGCCGTTCGTCGACCTGGTGGATCGCCTGCTCCACGAGCGGAGCCATATCGGCGGGATTGCCCCTCGTTTTTACGTGCACGGTCAACTCGTTGTCCGGCTGCTGGAAGTAGCTCATGTAGATCATGGGCTCCAGCGGTTCGTTCATCAGATTGTGTTTCGAGTTCCGCACCAGACCCACGACCGTAAACGGATGGCCCCAGACAGTGAGCTTCCGGCCCAGCGGATCCTGCCCGGGCCAGTACCGGTTGGCCGCCGTTTGATCCACAACCACCACGCCGGGGGCCTTTTCGGTATCGTCCATAGTGAAATCGCGGCCCTCGAGGATGGGTATTCCCAGCGTCTCGAAATACTTCGACGTCACATCGGCCCTGCGCACTTCGAGAGACTCATGCGGACGCGGAGCATACCCCTCGGGATACGCGTCCACCGTCTTACGGTTGAAGTTGAAAGGAACCCAGTCTGTAAGCGATGCAGCGGTAACCCCCGGCAACGCTGCCACACGATCGAGAATCTTGTGCCGTATCTCGCGCACTTCCTCATCGGGGTAGCCTGCGATTGCCAGGCCCACAGAGCTGTTCAGAATATGATCCTGCTCAAACCCCGGATTGGCCGAACTGATGTTTCTCAGCGTTCGCAGAAAAAGTCCCGAGGTGACCAGCAGAGCCAATGAAAGAGCAATCTGCGCCACCACCAGGCCGCTGAGCAGCCGGCGATTGTGCGATCCGCCAGATACGTTCGCCGATTCCTCCTTCAGCGCTTCTGCGGCCGGCACGCGCGACGAGCGCAACGCAGGAAACGCCCCGCAGATGATGCTCGCCAACACCGAAAGCACCACGATGACAATCACCACGTTGTGATCCACCGTGCCGTTGAGCACAACTGGATTTGCGTTTGGCGGAATGAATCGCGCAAAGCTTTTCGCCGTCCACGCCGTCAGCAACAAGGCCAGTGCTCCGCCGGCAAAGGATACAAAGAAGCCCTCCAGCACCATTTGCCGGACGAGTTGGATGCGCCCCGCGCCAAGCGACTGCCGGATGGCGATCTCGCGGCGGCGCGCGACAAAGCGCACCAGCGCCAGCGTGGCTACGTTCGCGCACGTCAGTAGCAGCACAATTCCTGCAATCGCAAGTAGAATCGGCAGCGTCGTAGCCATATAGACGTTGGCGCCAAAAGGTGACCGCCACATCGGATCCAGCCCGATCGTGTTCACGCCCAGATGATCGTTCGGATATGCGACAGCGATCCTCTGCATGATTGTTTGGAGATCCTGTGTTGCCCGATCCCGGTTCACTCCCGGCCGCAATCGTCCCAGCACGTTTAGCCATGAGGCGTTTCGATGCGTCATGCGCCACGCATTTGAGCCGATGGGGTTCAGCGTCGCCCACAAATCTTCCCGAATCCCGGGCATCGCTCCCATGAACCCCTGCGGCGCCACGCCGATCACCGTTACGGGATGCCGGGCGATCTCGATTGTCTTGCCCACAATCGCCGGGTCCGCTGCATACCGCGTCTTCCACAACGAGTAACTCAATACGACATAGGGAACGGCGTCGGGACGCGTCTCTTCTTCCGGAAGGAAGAAGCGTCCCAGCATCGGCCGGACGCCCAGCAGCTCAAAGAAGTTCGATGAAACGTTGCATACGTAAATCCGCTCCGGCGTCGCTCCGCCCGTGAGCGTGAGCCAGTCGTGGTTATATGCGAGGATGCCGACAAAGCTGCGACTCTGCTCCCGAAGGTCTCGGTAATCGAGATACGAAAGCGGCGGCGAAGGCGAAATATTCCACTCGCCCCGCATGACGCTTACGATGCTGCCGGTATCGCGAGCACCCGGGATCGGGTGCAGCATGGTGCCGTCGATCCAGCTGAAGACCGTGCTGTTGGCGCAGATGGCCAGCGCCAGCATCAACCCTGCGGTGATTGTGAATCCCGGACTCTTGCGCAGTTGCCGCAAGGCAAAGCGAACATCCTGAAGCAGCCCTGTCATGACCAGTCCTGTCATGGACGCCTCCTCGAAGGAACTTTGCTCTGGGGAATGAGAGTATTGCTAACTATGATTGCACGCTGTGCGCCAAAGCACGGTGATGCATAAGATATTCAGTTTCATTGGGATGAGTTATCTTGCGGTTTTCAGGGAGAGAGACGCCCCTGTGCGATGAAGCAACTGATCGTTCGTTTCCGCACACCGCTCCGGCGCTGTTTGTAATCTGCATCACGCGTTGGCGATTTTGCGATGGGCTGCGGGCGGCCGTGTTCAGAAAGAAGGGTAGGCCACGGCCACGCGACTCAACTGATAAGTATGAGAACCAAGGCAACAAGTCACATGATCTCGTTGACGCCAGAGATCGTCCCGGAGAGCACATCCCCGTCCTGATGAGCAAGGACGGGGCGGGAGGGCTGCAGATCAGCCCGGATCAGAGCAGGCTGGGGAAGGTGGTTGAGGTGGTGATGCGGGTTGCGGCGATGACACCGGTCAAGGTGACGGCCTTGCTTCCATCGAGGTTATAGCCCACCAGCGTAAAGTTACCGGAGTAGTTCTTGCCGTCTTCGCTAACGGTCATGTGCTCGGTGATTTGCGCTCCTCCCGTGGGATTGCCGATGCCGGCGGGCGCATTCGCCGTGTCGTTGCCGAGCCAGGGCAGGTGGTTAACATAGTAGGAGCGTGCTCCTGTCTTCTGCCAGACGCCGAGGCAGAAGTTCCCATCCTGCGGCGGTCGAGCCGATTGCATGATCTCCGTCTTGTCGCTGTGGAAGACGACGAACGCGTTGTCGATCATGGGGTAAGCGTCAGGTGGGATCGCGGTACCGTTGATCGTATGTGCGGTGAAGATGGCATGCCACATACCCACGATCGAAGGCCCGTCGTTGTCGTCGTCGTCGAACAGCGCGGCATGCATGAACTGGGCCGAGCCAAGCTGGGGATGCCAGGCGGAGGGTTTGACGTAATTCTTATTGAGACCACACTGTGCCAGGGCGCTCGGCACCATCGCCACGGCGAGCGCCAGCGCACCCATTGCCGAAACCAAACTACAATTTCTTGACCTCATTTGAATCTCTCCTCGGCCGGGGAATTCGCCGGCAGTGCACCGAAGCTAACCGCTCGCCCTGCTGCTGAGGCAATGAAGAGGAGGTAAAGCCGAGGTGAAGTTTAGGTGAAGCAATATCTGCTTAAAAACGAGCGCAATACGCGCTATGCTTGTAGTCCCGTCAACCCCACATCGCGCGCGGAGGGGTCCCGTGCCAAGTCAAATAACCGGGTCCGTCTACCAATTCGGCGATTTCCAACTCGATTGCGGCCGCTTCGAGCTCTTCCGCAACGGCCATTCCCTGCGCGTCGAGCGCAAACCGATGGAGCTCCTCATCCTCCTCGCCTCTCGCGAAGGCCAGCTCGTTACCCGCGCCGAAATCGCCCAGCATCTCTGGTCCAGCGAAGTCTTCGTCGACACCGAACACGGCATCAACACTGCCATCCGCAAGCTGCGTTACCTCCTGCGCGACGACTCCGAAAACCCCCAGTTCATCCAAACCGTCACCGGCATGGGCTATCGCTTTATCGCGCCCACAGTTTCCATCGGAGAACCGGCCACAGATCTCCCTGCGGCGCCCACCGTCGAACCTGCTCCTGCAGAAGCCGTCACTGCGCCCGAAGCTCTCACACCGCCTCCCCAGGAACTCTCGAAGAAACCGCTCGCCGTTCAAGTTGCGGTCGTTGCCCGCTTCCTCGCGCTTACCGTTTTGTTTATCGTGATGGCGATCGGTCCGAGAAAGATCGCAGGCCTTCTGCCTTGGGACCCGAACCCGCCGGTCACCTCCGTCGCCGTCCTCCCTCTGGACAACCTCTCCGGCGATCCCAGCCAGGAATACTTCGCCGACGGCATGACCGACGAGCTCATCACCATGCTCGCCAAGGACTCTAACCTCCGCATCACCTCCCGCACCTCCGTCATGCAGTACAAGGGCGCCCGCAAGCCCCTGCCCGAGATCGCCCGAGCACTCAACGTCGACGGCATCCTCGAAGGTTCCATCTCCCGCGCCAACGGCCAGGTCCACATGACCCTGCAGCTCATCCGCGCCGATACCGACGCTCACCTCTGGGCCGAGAGCTATTACCGCGATGTCAACGACACCGTCCTCCCCAACGAGGCCGCGCTGGCCATCGCGAAGCGCCTCAACAGCGTTGTGACCGCCATCGCACCAGTTCGGTATGTAAACCCGGCCGCCCACGATGCCTTCTTGCGCGGAAAGTACCTGTGGTTCACCGATCGCATGCTGGAATCTGGCGAATATTTCCGGAAAGCGACTGAGATCCAGCCTGACTACGCTCAGGCGTGGGCATGGCTTTCGGCTTACTACAGCGAGGGGGTTGGCTACGATGTTCTTGACCCAAACCCGAACCTCAAGCCGATGTGGGAGACCGCGCAGCGTGCGATGCAGCTGGATCCTGATCTGGCCGATGCCCACTGGGCCATGGGTGCAGCGTTCTTCTTCGCTCGATGGGATTGGACGAATGCCGATCGGGAATTCCTGCGGGCGATCAGCATGGACCCGCAGAATGCCGAATATTACTTCTTGCGCGCCAATTTGCTGGAAGCCGTGAACCGGTCTGATGAGGCGATTGCAATCGAGAAGAAGGCAATGGACCTGGATCCCTTCAAGCGTCCCGGCGGCCTGGCATCGATTTACTTTACGGCACGGCAGTATGACGCGGCGCTCGCCGATGTGCAATTGCGGCTCAGAGCCTCTCCGAACAATCCCGATCTGCTGTTCGAAATGTTCGGAGCCTGGCGGGGAAAGGGCAACTACAAAGAAGCCATGGAGGCGTTGGCAAAGTGGCACATCGCAATAGGCGATCCCCAGTCGGCAGTGAATCTAAGGCGCGCGTACGAAACGGGCGGAAAGCAAGGGTTCATTCGGTGGCAATTGGGAAGGCGGTTGATTCAGTCGAAGAGCCAATTTGTTTCTCCGGGAGAACTGGCGGGTTACTATGCACAGCTTCGCGAGAGAGATAAAACGCTGAGTCTGCTTGAAGAAGCCTACCGCCGGCACACGATCGATGTCATTTTTATCCAGACCGATCCCGCGTTCGACTTTCTTCACGCCGATCCGCGCTATCGATCTTTGATTCAGCGCATGGGCCTGCCACCGGCCTATTGAACCTTGGTCATCTTTTTATTCAAGGGTGCTATACGAATTTCAACAACGTTGCGGTTAACGTGAATGAGATCGATCTTCGAATAATCTGCCAGGAGCCCGTGCCCGGTCCGATTTACCAATTCGGCGACTTCCAGCTTGACAGCGGCCGCTTTGAGCTGCTGCGCAACGGCAAATTTCTGCGCGTCGAACGCAAGCCGATGGAGCTGCTCATCCTCCTCGCCTCCCGCGAAGGTCAGCTCGTCACCCGCGCCGAAATCGCCCAGCGCCTCTGGTCCAGCGAAGTCTTCGTCGATACTGAGCACGGCATCAACACCGCCATCCGCAAGCTCCGCCATCTTCTCCTCGACGACTCCGAAGATCCAAAATTCATCCAGACCGTCACCGGGATGGGCTATCGTTTTGTTGCGCGCACAGTCTCCATCGGAGCGCCAGCCACAGATTCCCACGCGGCGCCCACCCTAGCTGCTCCTGCAGACGCCGCTGTCGCTGCGCCCCAAACTCTCACACAGCCGCCCCAGGAATTGCCAAAGAATCTGCTCGCCGTTCAAGTCGCCATCGTTGCCCGCTTCGTCGCGCTTGCCGTTTTGTTTACGGTGATGGTCATCGGCCCGAGAAAGATCGCAGGCCTGCTGCATCTGGACTCCGACCCACCCATCACTTCCGTTGCCGTCATCCCCCTCGACAACCTTTCCGGCGATCCCAATCAGGAATACCTCGCCGACGGAATGACCGACGACCTCATTACCATGCTGGCCAAAAATTCGACGCTTCGAATTGTCTCGCGCACGTCCGTCATGCAATACAAGAGCGCTCGGCGTCCCTTGCGCGAGATTGCAGATGCGCTCGGCGTCGACGGAGTTCTTGAAGGCTCAATATCCCGATCCGGCAATCGAATTCATATGACCATCCAGTTGATCCGGGCTAAAACCGACGCGCATATCTGGGCGGAGAGCTATGACCGCGATGCCGACGCTATCGTGTCACTTCCCAGAGATGCCGCGTTGACGATCGCAAAGCGTCTTAAAAGTGCAGCGGTTCAACCGGCTCCCCGTTACGTCAATCCGGAGGCACATGACGCCTACATTCATGGAAGGTATCTTTGGAGTGCCGGTCAGAACGACAAGGCAGGCGAATACTTTAAGAGAGCAACAGAGCTGCAGCCCGACTACGCACCAGGTTGGAGCGGCATGTCGATGTACTACGTGCGGGGTGCTGCGACGGGAGAAATGCTTCCGTTAGCGTCGCTGCCCTTGGGGGAAGCCGCGGCAATCAAGGCTGTGCAACTGGACGATTCGTCTCCTGAGGCGCACATGGTCCTGGGTGGCACGGTCTTAGTAAGCCGATGGGATTGGGCGCGCGCCGAACGAGAATCCATCCGGACAATTGAACTTGATCCGCAGTATTTCGAGGGATATCATCTCCGCGCCCGGATCTTCGCCGCCTTGAACCGCCATGAGGAAGCGGTCGAAGCAGAGAAGAAAGCGGCAGAACTCGATCCTTTTGCCCGTCCCTCTGCTCTTTCTCACTATTACGTGCTTGCGCGGCAGTATGATACCGCTCTTCAGGACGCGCTCCAGCGAAAGGAAGCGCTTCCCAACGACGCGTCGTTGGCTTTCGCGCTGTTTGACATCTATCGGTGCAAGAGAATGGACCAGGAAGCGGAGCAGTTCTTTGAAGAGGGACTATTGCTCACGGGCGAGAAAGACTCAGCAGAAGCCGTGAGGCATGCATTTCAAAAGGACGGGTATAGGGGAATGGCCGCCTGGCAGATAGAGCATCTAGAGAAGAGGTCCGCATCTCATTACGTCTCACCCATGGATTTTGCCTTTTGGTATGCGCAGCTGGGCCAGCGGGAAAAGACGCTATCGCTTCTTGAAGAGGGTTACCACGAGCGTTCCCCGAAACTACTTTACATCCAGAGTGATCCTGCTTACGACTTCCTCCACGCCGATCCACGCTACCGTTCCCTCATCCAACGCATCGGCCTGCCGCCAGCCTACTGAACCCTCATCGAAGCCGATTCTCGTTGGCCACTCTGAACTCAGAACTGCAAACTCTGAACTGTTATCTTTGTTCCACATGCCGTTGGTGACCACAAGCGAAGCCGGAGTGCCGATCCAGGGCCCCAGCGCCACATTACTCTACGACGACTGGTATCCGGCGCTGCGCACTGACACCCTGCGGAAGGGCAAACTGGCGACGGCGATGCTCCTCAACTATCCTCTGGTGCTCGGAAGGTTGAAGAGCGGGAAGCTCTTTGCGATGCGCGATAGCTGTCCGCATCGCGGGATTCCGCTCAGCGAAGGCTGGTTCGACGGCAATCGCGTCACCTGCCGCTACCACGGCTGGGAGTTCGAGCCGTGCAGCGGCCGCTGCGAACTGATCCCCTCGCTCTCAAGCCATGACCACCTCGACGCGACGCGTATTTATGCGACCGCGTTTCCGTGCGAGGAGCGAGATGGGCATGCGTGGGTCTATATCGCGGGCCCAGGATCAGGTCGAAAGGGAGAAACCGCGGAGCGGCGCGCGGTTCCGGACCTTGCTAAATTTGGCGCGCGCTTCCGGACAGCGCACCTTGCAGCCGACCTGCCCTGCAACGTGGATCACGGCATCATCGGCCTCATGGATCCGGCCCACGGGCCTTTTGTTCATCAGGCATGGTGGTGGCGTTCGCGGGCCAGCATCCGCGAAAAGACAAAGAAGTTCGAACCAATCCCCGAGGGTTTCAGGATGAGCGCGCATGCTCCCAGTGGCAACTCGGCGCCCTACAAGCTGCTCGGGGTCTACGGCCAGCCCATCGAAACCACCATCGACTTCACGCTGCCTAATCGACGGACCGAAGTCATCCGCTGCGGCGACAAGTGGTTCTCTTCGCTGACGACAGTGACGCCGGTGACGGCCTCCACCTGCCGCATCGATGTGATCGCCGCATGGAATGTCTTCTACTACGTCCCGTTCCTCACGCCGATCGCGAAGTTTTTCGGTGCGAAATTTGTCCGGCAGGACCAGGAGACCATGATCCAGCAGGCCGAGGGATTGAAGCACAATCCCAGCCTGATGCTGATCGACGATGCGGACAAGCCAGCGAAGTGGTACTTCGCGCTCAAGCAGGCGCGGTTGGATGGGACGGGAAAGCATCCCCTCGACGCCCCGGTGGAACTGCACTGGCGGAGCTAACAAACACCGGCCGGCTCAATCGTCAAAACATCATTCAGCAATTGTCGTTCCGACCGACAGCAGGGAGCGGAGGAACCCGCAGTTGCTCTTGCATTCGCTCCACCTGGCAGAGAGGCCGTCAAGACACCGCTGTTTCACGTGAACAATTCAGTCGCCGTCTCTTGAGCCAGATCAGCCCGCCTGGGTCTCGTCTTCGCCCTGGGTCAGCTCGTCGTTGTCTTCGCCTTCGATGGAGATGCGCAGGGAACGCAGGAAGTTCACATCGTTTTTGGTGAAGGTGCCGCCGGCAGCTTCGGCAGCAGCGTCAGCTTCTTCGGTCTCCTTGGAGACTTCGTTGAGCCCGATGGTGGCCTCAAGCATAAGGAGCACGTCGAACCCGTGCTTGCGGATGTCCTGGACGACGCCGGCGATCTGCTCGCTTTCAATGACGGACTCGTGGATTGCTTCTCCCAGTTGCTGGATCAGTTCGCGCAGGCGTGATGTCAAGGGTTACCTCCGGCAGCGGCCAGCGCGAAGAAAGGCGCGAGAAGCGGCTGAGTGATTTTTATACCTTACTTCTCAAGCGGCTATCCGGCAACTGGCATCTCCCTTTGGATGCGAAGAAGCAGCCGCAAGTCCGCCGCTGCTACCATCATATCCGGGGTCCCCAACAATCAGCCGGGAACCCTCCGGGTAACGAAGTGAGACCTGAATCCATTGGGCGAGTGTTGGGCGTGGGACTGCGGGTGGCCGGTCGCGTCGCCGGCCGTGCCATCATGGGCGAGCCCGTGCAGGGCGGCGTCGCGCAACAGGCTGGCGCTGCGGCAAGCGCGACCGGTAATGGACGGGTTGCAGGCCAGGCGCGCGTTGCGGGACAAGCCACGGGTGGAGTTGCGCGGGGACTTGGTGGCTTCTTCAAGCCCTTTCGCAGTGTCGGCGGCAAAATTTGGCTTGAGGTTACAGGGGTATTTTTTCTGCTGCCGGTGCTCGTATTTGCGCCGGTGCTCTGGAGAACCAGAGCGAGCTGGCAGCAAGGACCGGATCACCGGACTTTCCTCGCTGCGGCGGTGATTATCGCAGTGTTTCTGTATCTGGGTGTAAGCAGTTTCTGGCGCGCGGGGCGACGGCGCTAGCTTTTGTTTTTCCGCGACAATCGCGGCGCTACAGCATAGTTCAACTGCACCAGCACAATCGCCGCAATGCTGACATACGTGTTGATTACGCAGAGTGCCGCGCCGAAGGCGTAGAGCGACTGCGCGATCACGATGCGACGGCAGATGCTGCCGCGGACTTCCTGTGGCGTGTCTGTCTTGATGAGGTTGTGGTGCGATGCGTGGGCCCAGCTCCAATAGAGCATCGCGCCCGGTACGAGAATGTTGAACCAGTAGATTCCAAGCGCCGATCGATAGGTGATGAACTCCGCCAGCAGCCGCGTGGAAAGAGGCATGAACGTAATTGCGAAAAGAAATCCGAGATGGATCCACGTGAAGTCGCGGGAGCCCTCTTCGATATGGTTGAGCTGCGTCTGCTGCCCAGCCCAGAAGATGCCCAGCGTGATGAAGCTCATGCCATAGGCGATCCATTGCGGGCCGAGAGCGGCGAGCGCGTCGCATAGTTCGCGCTCGGAGTGCACCTGCGCCGCGGTGGGGATATGCAGGTCAAGCACCAGCAGCGTCATAGCCACGGCAAAGATGCCGTCGCTCAAAGCCGCCAGCCGGTCGACGTTGCGTCCCTGAATGCGGTTGTAAAGAGTGGCCATCGCAATCTCTGTCCTAAGATACTCGACGGGCGCAGAATCGGCGTCGCGCTCAAAGATACTTGCGGATCTTTTCGCTGAATCGCGTGTAGAGGAACGACACGGCGAGCAGCGCAGTCCCGAGGACGATCAGGGTGACGTAGCGGTCCGGCGGCGCCAGGGCCCATACGTCCATCAGCAGGATCTTCGCCACACTCACGAGCAAGAGTCCCAGTCCCGCCAGCCGGAAGCTGCGCTCGCCGACCACCAGTGCAAACAAAAAAGTGCCGAGGCCCAGCAGGCTCCACGCAATCGTGATGTGGCCGGAGCTGAGCTTCACCGCCAGGGCAACCACCATCAATCCAAACGGCGCGAAGAAGAACCATTGATCCGGCTTGCTCAATACCGCCACAAAAGGTTCCGGAAGATTGATCGAAGCACCCGCCCAGAATCCTGACCCGCGCACCTTGAACGCGAATGGCAGCGCAGCCACCAGAACCAGCGCGGCCACCGAGAGATGGTAGAGAGTCCCATGCCAGAAATCGCCATGCGAATCGGCGAACAGATCGAAGAGCAATCCGCGCAGCACTGCAGCAACCGCAAGCGCGATCGCCTGCACGAGAAACGTCCGCCGCCGCATCACCCAAGCCAGTGCCATCAGCGCAGTGGCCATCGCCGCCCAGATTGCCGTCACCCACGCGGCACCGTCTGGTACCGGAACCCAGTAGGACGGGAATTGAAACAGAAACCACAGCGCGATTGACGTCGTGCCAAGCAAATCTGCGACAAGCCCAACAAGGTGTTCCCGTCGTGAGCATCGATCGGTGTTGCGTGTGCGCTCGTACAGGAGGTAGCCGCCCGTCGCCAATATCAGCACTTCAAGCAGGCAGGAATTGATGAGACTGAAGTGATCGGCAAAGTGTCTCGAAGGATCAACACCAGTGGCCAGGAAGATTGTCCGTACCGAGCCTTGAGATCGCCACAGCAAAGAGCGCGTAGCCCTGCCACCGAAGGAAACCCTTGCGAACGAACCGGCCGATTTCAAAGAGAGACAAAGCAAGCGCCACAAGAATTGGCGCGATCCATATCGGCTTGAAAATATCGACGACGAGGAAAGGCAGAAATACCGCCGCAGCCCAGGAGTACGCAGCCGGCACGTAATTGCGCACACCGGCGACCGTTCTGCGTCTCATTCCGCAGTAGAGCAGTGCCACCGCGATCAGCAGCGGCGTGCGATGATTCCAGTCGCTGTGCCAGAGATTCCAACCAGAGAGACCGAGAAGCGACGCGACCGCCAGCGCATCCGCTTGCAGTGCCAGCGCGCCGCTTGAGATCCAGTCTGCGGCGAATCCGAGCACCAACACCAGCGCGAGCCATCCGACAGCGACCCACGCCGCAGGCAACGCGACCCACAGTGCCGCAACCGCCGATGCCGTTCCAATGCAGCTTGCCAACGGCAACATCACCGCCTCCCATGCAGCGGGGTCCCAGCTCGGAATCGCATTCAGCTTCGGAAGGAAGCGGGGAAGCAAGTTCAGCACGCGACCAGAAGGCAAGCGCGGCGATGCTCAATACAGCTGTTAGTGCTGGATGCCGGCTTGGATCTGTATTCGAAAATCGCAGGAACACCAGCGGCAGAACGTGATGGAAGACGAGCACTCCCGCACTCAGCAGAGCAAGAATGTCGCCCTCGAGCGGCGGCATGGTGGCCTTGAAGCGATGTCCCAGGACAACGAGGACGAGAGAACAGCGCGATCCATGCGAGCGGCAGCCATTGATCGGGCATCCACGCCCATAGAGCCGCGGTGGCCGTGCCGAGCCCCAGCCAGCTTGCGCAGGGCAGGATGAAGGCATGCCATCCCGCCAATGTCTTCGTCGGCGATCCTGGCTCGTCAAACTGCGGGAGCACGCGCGGAAACACTTCGCCGCGCAACCAGTACGCAAGCGCGGCAAAAGCGAGCACCGTTGTCTCGACAGGCTGATGCGTCAGATCGGCGTTTCCCATGCGGAAATAAGCCAGCGGCAGCACGTGATCGAAGACACAGCAGTGCCGCCGCGCCAAGCGCAAGCACATCGCCTTCGACCAGCGGATGTGCAGCTCTGAAGCGATGACCCGCGGAGACAAGAACGAGAAACAGCACCAGCCAGCCGAGCGGCAGCCAGCGCTCCTGGAGCACCACCCACAAACAGGTTGCAGCTGCACCCAGCGCGAGCCAGCTTGAGAGCTTCAGCGCCAGGCTCTCGACGGCGTTCGCCGCAATCTCCGGCCACCGACGCGGATAGACCTCGGCATGCGTCCAGTAGAGAATCGCGGCCAGAGCCAACCCTGCCGTCAACGACCAGTGCCGGCTTGTATCTCCGGCCATCACGCGTTCAATCGCCAGCGGCATTACATCGTGTAGAGCCAGAACGCCGCCCGTGATCACGCCCGTCAGAAGACCAAGCCGCCGGAACACGGGTTCACCCAGCCGTAGTCCGGCGATAGCCAGCACCTGCGCCTGCACCAGCCACAACACGGGCCAGCTCACGCCGTGAAAGCGGAACGGCACGGACGAGACAAGCAGGACGACCGCGATGGTGGAGAGCACAACGAATGCCTGGCGTCGCTTCTCCTTCGCCCACCAGGCCAGACCCATCTCGAAAGCGCCGAGAACGACGAGCGCCCAGAACGCCCACTCGGGATGCGCCGATTGAAACTTCAAGCAGGCCCAGCACTCCGCCGGAATTCACAATCGCGGACACACTCGACAGGTTTTCTTCGCGCTTGTCGAGCGGGGTGCGCAGCACGTAGGCCAGCCGGAAGATCAGCCAGTACAGCAGAATCAGCGCCGTCGATGGCCAGAACTCGGCGAAGTCGCCGTGGTTGTCGGGAAGCACTTTGGTGAGCCAGACAAAGTGGCTCACGTAGACAGCGATGAGGCCGCAGAGTTCCAGCACCGCCCAGTGCCGGATGGTGGTGACGACGACAAGAGCAATGGCCAGAATCGCACTCGCCGCAAGCGAGAAGATGACGGTCTGCGTGCGGCTCTTCAACGTGGCTTGTCAGCAGCGTGGCAAAGCCCAGCATGAAGGCCAGCGCGGTCACGGTCTGCGATTTGTACCGCAAGGAATGGCCCACCATGCCCGCCGCCACCAGCATCATCAGCACAAGGTCGAAGGGCAGCGAGTCGACGATGCGCGCTGCCTGCAGGTGGTACATGGCGAAGGTGGTGAAGTAGGCCAGCGCCCATCCGCCGCCGATGCCGCCGCGCGCGAAGATGCGGTAGGTTGGCTTGCGTTCGAGCCAGACGCCTCCGCCCAAAAGCGCGAGGCTGACCGCGAATCCGCAGAGCACCTTGCCGCCCGGTCCCCAGGTCTGCAGCTTGTAAGCGAGGAAGAAGGCGAGGCCGATTACCAGGATGGCAATGCCGATTTTGTTAAGCCAGTTCGCGCCCAGCGTCTGTTCGAGCGAGAAGGGCTGCGCTGGCGGCTGTTCTGGTTCGCTTGACTGCTGCAGCCGGCGCCGCTTGAAATGCCGCAGCCGCATGAACGGGCGGCGCGGATGTTGGCTGCGGCTGCTCTCGCTGGTTCCGCAGGTCTTGCGGGAGGATTTTGAGGTTCCGCTATCTTCGCGGCTGGTGGATCGAGGCTGAGCGGCGGCATCGCCGGAACAGCCGGTGCTGAGCCGTGGGCTTTTGGACTGCTGGTGCTGGTGCTGCTGCAGCTCGCGTCGACGGCAGTCGGATTGCAGACTGGAGGCGCAGCGGCCGGAACGACCGGCTCCACGGGTTTGGGCGCGGCTATGGGCGTAAACGCTGCGATCGGCGGGGTCGCACCGTGCGCGGCCTGCGCAGCTGCCGGAGCCGGCGCTTTGGGAACTGCTTCTGCACCTGCTGGTTGCGCGGGGGCAGTCTGGGCAGGCGGCTCACCGCTCTTCGTGTTAGCTCTCACCAAGGCTGCAAGCTGCGAACGCAGAAAATCAAGCTCGCGCTCAAGCCGGTCGACAGCATCGCGCATGCGTTCATTGGCGTCACGGCTGCTGTTCCAGATTGAAAGGACAACGATCCCCAGAACAATGATCAGGAAAAAGTCCATAAAGGTGATTGGCGGGATTATACGAGGATTGGGAGTAGGAAGGGCTGCATCGTGCGGCTTTTGGTCACAACGTGCGATCGCGGCTGCCATGAACGAAGTGCCAAGCCGACAGCGCCAAGGCCAGGATTCCGAGCCCGTAGGCCATCCATGCGTAACGGCCGTGGTGAATCTGCCAGCCGCGCCAGAACGCGAAGGCTGAAGCCACAATCATCAGAATTCCGCGCACTGGATTCACCGGGATCTCCTCACATGGGTCAAGCGTTCACCCTGAATTCGCAACCGGCTCAGGTTGCGCCAGCATCTTGCGGCGGATCCTCAGGGCACGGCGCAGATTCTTCACGTCATGCGTCCATTTGGGCAGCATTGCCGACATGGCCAGGCCCTCCAGGTCACACAAGATGCCCCAGGCAATTGCTACAGTGGAGAGCCAGAATCCACGGTTGAAACAAAGCAGTGCAATGGTCGCGAGAGCCAGCAAGGCGCTCCAAGCCTTGGACGCATAGGAGTGGTAGCTCGCCATCCGGCCGAATTTCACCCAATCAAAAATGATGCGGGTGGCCTCAAGCCCCAGCAGGACAGCTAGCAACCACAGCCGCGCATGGATGACCGGCCAATGACGCTCAACCACCGCAACCAGCACGCCCACATAGAAGACCGTGTCGGCGGCCGAGTCTGCGATGCGCAGGGCAGCGGTTGCGGTTCCCCAGCGGCGCGCGAGAACACCGTCGTAGATATCGGAAAGAAATCCCGCCACGATCATCGCTCCCAGCCATGCCTCCGGTGCGCGCAGCCGCACGGCCGCAAGGGGGATGGCGACGCCCAGGAGCGCGCGGCTCATGACCATCGACCACGGAATGGATTTTTGCCAAAACAAAATCGATGCGGCGTGCCGGGTTTGACCCTCAGGCCGCCCAATCCCTATCGTTGGTAGGGTACAGCATGGTTGTGAGAGGAATTTGGAATGACTACTTCAGAAGTGACCGCCGCCCCCGCGTTGAAAAAGACAGCCCTTAATGCCACCCACCGCGCGCTCAAGGCCAAGATGGTGGATTTCGGCGGCTGGGACATGCCCGTCGAATACCCCGGACCAGGCGGCGGGCTGATCGCCGAGCATATGGCGGTGCGCACCGGTGTCGGCCTCTTCGACGTGAGCCACATGGGCGAGATCCAGTTCCGCGGACCCGGATCGCTGGCCGCGGTGCAGCACATCACGATGAACGATGTGTCGCGCCTCAAGGACAACCAGGCGCACTACTCCGCGCTGCTTACGCCACAGGGTACGTTTGTCGACGACATTCTCGTGCATCGCCTCAGCGAGAACGATTACCTGCTGGTGGTGAATGCCGGCACCAAGGACAAGGATTACGCGTGGATTCGGCAGCAGGTGGGCAGCTGGGCGGGCATTCACATCACGGACTACTCGAGCTACTATTCGCAACTCGCTTTGCAGGGACCACGCGCTCTCGAGACGCTGCAGAAGCTCACGAAGGTTGACCTCGCGGCGATCAAGAATTACTGGTTTACCTGGGGACAGGTCGCCGGCATTCACAACGTGCTGATCGCGCGCACCGGCTACAGTGGCGAAGACGGCTTTGAGGTGTATCTCCCGTCAGACGAAGCCACCACTGTAAAGATGTGGAGTGCGCTGATGGAGTCTGGAGAAGAATTCGGTATACGCCCCTGCGGACTTGGCGCCAGGAACACGCTGCGTCTCGAAGCAGGCATGAGCCTTTACGGCCATGAGATTTCAGAGGAGATCAACGCGCTTGAGGCAGGCCTCGATCGGTTTCTCAAACTGGATAAAGGCGAGTTCATCGGCCGGGATGCGTTGCTCGCCGACAAGGCCAGCGGCGGACCGAAGCGCAAGATCATCGGCCTCGAAATGATCGAGCGCGGCATCGGGCGCGACGGGTACTCCGTGCACGATCTCGACGGCAAGCAGATCGGCGTTGTCACATCCGGTTCGCCCGCACCATTTCTCAAGACCAACATCGCCATGGCGCTGGTACCTGCCGGTGTCGCAGCCAGCGGAACCGACGTCGTTGTTCAGTGCCGCGCGAATTCGGTGAGGGCAAAGCAGGTGCCGATCCCGTTCTACAAGCGGCCGAAAAAGTAGGACGCTGCGCGTCAGTAAAAAGTTCTTAGTTCAGAGTTCACAGTTGGTTCGCCTGTCGCTCTGAACTACGAACTCAGAATTCTGAACTGTTTTACCCGCTGTGACCTTCGCATTTCAGCACGCCGAGAAATGCGCCAAACGGGCCGACCTTGTCGCGGTATTGGTTTGCCATGATGCGCGAAATCTGGTGCAGATGCGTCAGGTCGTGCGCGGCCCACGTGGCCAGCAACTCAGAAAGCGTGACGGGGCCAAGTGATGGATGGCGTCCGCGCAACTCCAGCTGCGACGGCATCAGGTTTAGAGCGCGCAGGTCGTCAAGGCATCCGGCGCGTACAAGCGAGAATTCGTCGAGCAGTTGCGGCAGGGTGCGGCCTTTGCACTCCTCCACATGTCCCCAGCGATCGAATGGCTCGAATGGCCGCGTTTCGCCGTGCTCGAGAATCAAGCACGCTCGCGGCATCCAATCGACGCGATCCGCGTAGATGAGATGGCCAACGACATCCACGACCGTGAATGTTCCTTCGCCTTCGTTGTGATGGGTCCAGGTTTCGGGAAGGCCGCGCAGCAGCGCATCCAGGGCCGCAGGCGTGCGCGTAAGCAAGGCAACACTATTCTCGAGATCGTGATTCATCCTTGTTCCTCTTCTGTTCGATCGGCGTAATCCATAACCGTCGCAAAACTTCAGTTGCAGTCGAACCAGGTGACGTCGGTGCGATAGGCCAGAGCGGGAACCTCCTTTGCGAATCGCTGCTTCCAGGCGAACGCCGGATCGGGCGTGGCGCGGTATTCGCCGAGGGTCGAACAGCGACGGCCAAGGGCATCTTTAAGCGCATTCATCGATTCCACATCCTCAAGCACTCCCGAGCCGTTGACCAGCACGATCTTGCCGCGCAGCGAATTCGCGTGTTTTCCTGTTTCGTTCGGATCGAGGATCGTGTACCCCTGCGCACGATAGAAGTCTTCTCCAAGATCGCTGCCGTTTGCGGACTGCATGATGGATTGAAGACCGAGCTGATAATCCAGATACAGAAAGAACGGCGGATTCTCGCTGAGGATCGTTGCTCCGTGCCGGGCGTCCGCAGCGACGACGACGGCCACCTTGCCCCACGGCTCATGAAGGTTGGTGGTTGCATAATGATTCCCCGACAGGATTCCGATCCATCCCGCCACAATCATGACTAAGACCGCACTGCGCGCAAGCCACGGATTCCGAGTGTTGCTGCGAGCGACCGTCAATCCAATCGCAAGAAATATCCATGGCAGAAAGATGAGGACGCGCTTGATGTCGTAAACGCGGGCCAGTTCCATCGCCAGCATTGCGCAAATCACGTACACCAGCCATCGCCGAGCGGCACCGCGCACAATCGTGAATGCGAGCCCTGCGGCAGCAACAAGGATGGGAAGGCTCAAAGGCAGAAACCACGGAGCCACCGCAGCCGAGCCGAAGATTGCAAATGCGGGATATCCGACCGCCGCAATTTCATGTCTGAGGTTGATGCCGCTTCCTGAAGACCCCAGGTATTCGCCGACATCGGAGAAAGCCACGCGCAGCAGCGGCAGAAACGAAGCCCCGACCACCATCATCGTGATTGCGAGCGGGCGCAGCCTCTTCATCGCAACAGCGCGATGGAAGATGACGAGATCGGCCACGAGCAACGCCAGGAACACGAATCCGAAATAGTTTGACCAGACAAAGATCACGCAAGCCGCGGCGAACGGACCCCACCACCATCCGGCACGGTCCTCAACAAGCTGCAGATAGATCCAGGTAACCACCGAGAGCAGGAAAGTGGAAAGTGTGTACCAGCCGGCGATGCGCCCGTATTGAAACGCAAAAGGCCAGGCGAATCCGACCATGAGCGTGAACCAGTATGCGTTTCTTCCCGCCAGCTTCTCCGCACTTTTGGCCGTGAAGAAGACGGCGCCGATGAAAAGCAAGTTGGCCGGCAGCCGCAGCAGCGCGAACGAGTAATGCGTCGCCACCAACCAGAGATGCCAGATGATTTCAGTTTCAGGCGGGTGAAGCTCGCGGTACCCGTCGCGAAACAGAAACGGGCGCAAGGCATGCGCCACAGGACGACCTGCGATTGCGATGCTGTTGCTTTCATCGTCGAGCATCGTGAAGCGGGTGTTGGTTGAAGCCATCAGCGCGACATCGATCGCAACGATGACGAGCGTCCCCAGCCATGGCGGCAGCGGCTTCTTCAGCCCGGTCGCGCGCGGGTCCTGGTCCACTCAGACCTGCATCACTTCGGCTTCTTTCTTGCGCGAAAGTTCTTCCATGCGACGGATCTCTTCGTCGGTCATCTTCTGCACCTCTTCGAGAGCGCGCTTCTCATCGTCTTCGCTGATCTTTTTGTCTTTGGCAAGCTTCTTCAACGCGTCATTGCCATCGCGGCGTACGTTGCGGATCGCGGTGCGATGCTCTTCGAGAACCTTGTTGAGGTGCTTCACGACGTCGCGGCGGCGCTCTTCGGTCATGGGCGGAACGGGAACGCGAATGACCTTGCCATCAGACAGGGGATTGAAGCCGAGGTCGGAAGCCTGGATGGCCTTCTCGATCTCCTTGAGAATCGACGGATCCCAGGGCTGGATGAGAATAGTCTGCGGTTCAGGCGCGCCCACCTGCGCCATCTGGTTGATGGGCGTCATGGTGCCGTAGTAGTCCACCTTGATCTGGTCCAGCATGTGCGCGCTGGCGCGGCCGGTGCGCGTGGAAGCAAGACTGGCCTGAAACGTAGCCACCGCCGCATCCATGCGCCGCCTCAGATCGCTGGAGAGTCCTTTAATTGCCGGGTTTCCATCCATAAACGAAGCCATTGCGATTCCCTCACGAAGCCATTTACCAACGGCTATTCTACAACCCGACGCCAGTGCCCGTAGCTTGAGCCCGCGCGAAGGAGAACATCCTGGCTATCCCTGCAGCGTGACCTGCCGGGCGGCACGTTGCGCCTTGATGACCAGTTCCGCAGCTAGGAGGCACTGCGTCTGGTCCTGGGCGATGTGCGTACGGTTCACGATATCGCCCACAAACTGGGGACCGAAGGGCAGCGGCATATTGTTGCAGTCGATGTAGCGTGCCTGCTTGCCATCGACGATGAACAGGTTGTTGCCCTGCGGCTTCACGGCCACGTCGGTGTACTTGCGAATCTCGATGTATCCGTCGGTCCCGAGAATGAACATGCGTCCATCGCCCCATGTGCCCAGGCCGTCGGGAGTGAACCAGTCGAGCCGCACATAACCGAGGCCGCGATTTCCCCGCAGCACCATGTCGCCGAAATCCTGGAAGCGGGGATGATCGGGATGCCGGATGTTGGCGACCTGCGATTCCACGATCTCAGCTTCTGTTGATCCGGTGTAGTACAAAAACTGGTCCACCTGGTGCGAACCGATGTCGCAGAGAATTCCGCCGTACTGCTCGGGGATCCAGAACCAGTCGGGCCGGCCCGTTCCGCCGCCGGCCGCGCCACCATGCTGGAAGATCTGGTGCGGCGCAATGTTGATGGTCTGGATCACTTTTCCAATCGCGCCTTGCTGGACGAGCACACCTGCGTAGACGGCCGCCTTTACCTCGAGCCGCTCGCTATACATGATGGCGTAGATGCGTTTTGTTTCGGCAATCGTCTTGCGGACCTCGGCCAGTTGCTCGAGTGTTGTGATGCCGGGCTTGTCGGAGAGAAAGTCCTTGCCCAGCTTCATAGCCCGCACGCCGAGCGGTGCGCGCTCGCTGGCGATCTGCGAGCTGAGAACCAACTGGATGGAAGGATCGTTGAGAATCTCGTCCTGTGTCTTCACCATCTTGACGTTGGGGAAACGCTTTGTGAAAGCCGCGATCTTGTCCTCTTCTCCACCCCATGCGGCCACCATTTCGCCGCCGCCCCGTTGGATCGCTCCCACCATGCCGTAGATGTGGTCGTGACTCATGCCGCAGACAGCAAACTTGATGTGGTATTTGGGGGTCTCTTCTGGCTGCAGCGGCAGGGAATCCTCAATGACGCTGGCGATCCCGCTGGCGGGTGTCATGGCTCCAGAGGAGGTACCGCCCAACATCGCGATCGAACCCATCAAGCTTGCCTGCTTCAGAAAATCACGACGGCCCGTAGACATGCTGTTGTTTCTCCTCTTGTCTTGCGGATGAGCGGGTGAATCAGGCAGAGGGTCGCAGCGCAATCAAGCCCGTCGATGCCGCCTGCTCGTGCGCGTGATAGCTGGAGCGAACCAGCGGTCCCGACTCCACATGGCGGAAGCCCATCTTCAGATGCTTCGCTTTTTAACTCGCTGAAACTCTCTTGGCGTATATAAACGCGCCATGGGCAGGTGATCGCGTGAGGGGCGCAGATACTGCCCGACGGTCAAAATGTCGCACCCCACCGCAGCCAGATCGCGAAAGACGGCGAGCAACTCGTGTGTCTCTTCGCCAAGGCCCACCATGACACCGGACTTGGTTACCCCGCTCGGGTTCAACTCTTTGGAGTAGCGCAACAGCTCAAGAGAGCGCTCATACCGCGCGCCAGACCGCACCACGCGATAAAGCCGGGGCACCGTCTCCGTATTGTGGTTCATCACTTCGGGTTTGGCGTCCACAACGATGCGGATGGCTTCGCGGTTGCCCTGGAAGTCGGGGACCAGCACCTCGACGCGGCATCCCGGCGCCTGAAGGCGAATCTCTTCGATCACCCTGGCGAAGATGCGCGCGCCGCCCACAAGATCGTCGTCGCGATTCACACTGGTGATGACGGCATGCTCCAGGCCGAGCGTGGCCACGGCTTCGGCGACGCGGCGCGGCTCGTCAAGGTCAATGGGTTCGGGCCGGCCCTTGGGCACGGCGCAAAAACCGCAGCGGCGCGTGCACAGGTTGCCCAGCATCATGAAGGTGGCCGTCTTGTGGTGCCAGCACTCGCCGATGTTGGGGCATTGCGCGCTCTCGCACACAGTATGCAGCCCCAGCGACCGCGCCAGCCGCTTCAGCGCGTGGAAGTTCTCGCCCACCGGGGCACGTGCCTTCAGCCACTCCGGTTTGGGAGCGGGGGTTTTGCGTGCGGGCTCGATCTGCACCAGTTCCATCTTCTTTATTGTAGCGGGAGTACAGGGAGAGTGGTCGCGGGTTAGAATCCTGCGCAGGAGGGCTCGCGTGAAAGGTGTCCTGGTTGTTGCTGTAGCTTGCCTGGCTGCGGGGCTGTTCGTCATCTTTTACTTTTGCAATGGCACAACCGGCTTCCAATTCGGCTATCCGCTCAGTGCGTGTTCGATTCACATCGACATCACCACCACGGGCGCGGGCGTGCCTGTCGCGGTCGGCTTGGTTTCAATCGGCGCGTTCCTGCTGATTGTCACCACCGTCATTGCGTTGGTTGGCATGTTCCGACACAAGTCCGGCGTCGCGCCAACGACGAGGCATCGCGACTCCGCGTTTGAGGAATAAGAATCGCGCAGGCAGATTGGGTTAGATCTCTCCACTCTGCCTGCGGGATTCTGCGCCGAATCTCTATCTATTCTGCCTGCTTGTTGGGCGTGGCAGCAGCCGTCGTCGGAGTCGCGGGTTTCAGATACTTGTCCCACCAACCGAGCCAGCGCTCATACCGATCGCGAATAAAGCTCGGGCGCGTGAATCCGTGGAACTGGCCGGGATACACGACCAACTCCGTCGGACGCCCCAGCGACTTGAGCGCTTCATACATCTGCTCGCCGCCGATCAGGGGAACGTTCATGTCGGAGGTTCCACCCATGAACATCATGGGCGTGTGCACGCGCTTGTCGATTTCAAGGAAGGGGTAGCTCATCTTGATGTAGAGCTGCAGATTCTTCCATGGCGGCCCAAGTTCGTTGTCGTACTGCAGGACGTACTGGTCGACGCCATAGAACGACATGGGCGCTGCCACACCCGCTCCGCTGATGCCGGCCTTGAAGCGGTCGGTGCTGGCCACGGTGTAGTCGGTCAGGATTCCGCCGTAGCTCCAGCCGGTCACAGCCAGGCGGTTCGGATCGGCCACACCAAGCGCGACTGCTTTATCGACGCACGCGAGCAGATCTTCGACTTCAAAGTGTCCCCAGTCGGCCTTGATCGCTTTCGCGTAATCCTGCCCGCGTCCTGAGCTGCCGCGATAGTTGACATTCAGCTCGGCGTAGCCCTTGGTTGCCAGCCACTGGCGCAGGAAATCGAAGGTATGCGCATCCTGCCCGTTGGGGCCGCCGTGAACGAAGAGAATCATCGGCACAGGCGTTCCTGCCTTGAAGTCCGCCGGCCTGGTCAGCAGTCCGTGGACTTCGATGCCTTCCTTGTCCTTTGCTTCAATGTCCTCAGTGGGAACGAGGTTCAGCTCTGCGATCAGCGCATCGTTGTGCGTGGTGAGCTTGCGCAGCGCGCCGTTCTCAAGCGCATAAATCTCGGCCGGCGCCGTGTCGTTGGTGTAGAGAACGGCTGTGTGCCCGCCCGCCTGGTCCCACGTCATCACCGCGCCCTGCTGCGAGAGGCTGCGCTTGATGCCGTCTCCCGCAAGCTCGACCTCGGCCGGATATTCATTGCGGTCATCGGCGACGAGATAGCTGAGATGTCCGTCGGCCGAGAAAGACGGCTGGCTCACGCCGCGGTCGAACTTCGCCGCGGGATAGCTGACGGCTCCATCCAGCGTGACCACGGCGGGCCTGGCCTGCGAGTACTCGAGCAGTTCGAGTTTGGCGCCCTGCGTGTACGCAATCGACTTTGAGTCGGGCGACCACGCCAATCGCCCGCCGTCCGGTCCGCTCCACGTCGTCAGCTTTTTCGCGGCTGAACTTGCCTTGGCCTCGACGACAAACACATCCGTGTTGTTGGAGCGATCGGGATCCTGATCGTGGTTGCTGACGAAGGCAATCCATTTGCCGTCGGGCGACCACTCGGCATCGTTCTCATTGATGTTCTTGTCGCTGGTCAGCTTCTCGGCTTTCTTGGCGGTCAGGTCCCACAGGTAGAGGGCGTTGTACGCGTCGTTGCGCAGATAGCCCTGGATGTCCTGCTTGAAGTGGTAGCGATCGATGACGATGGGCTTGGGAGGCGCGGGCGGCTTGCCCTCCTCCGGATCGGGTTCCGTTTTGGGGTGTAGCGCGAGGAGCAGTTTCTTCGAATCCGGTGACCACGCGTATCCCTGGATGTTCTGGTCGGTAATGTTTGTGAGCTGCTCGGCTTCGCCGCCGCGACGGTCCATCACCCAAACCTGGTCGCCCTTCGTGGTTCCAGGCCGCGACGACATGAAGCTGATGTAGCGCCCATCGGGGCTGAACTTCGGCGACGATGCGCCTTCTTTGCCATAGGTCAGTTGCAGATGGACTGACCCGTCCCACTTGACCATCCAGAGATGCGACTGGCCCTTGTCTTCCTTGGTATCGACGTTGCCGACGGTGTAGACCACCCATTCGCCATCCGGCGACACAACGGGCCCGCTCACGCGCTGCAACTTGGCAAGATCGTCGAGACTGATGGCGCGCTTTTTGGGTGCGTCGGCGGCGTTTGCGGCAAAAGTTGTGGCAATGATCAGAAAGGAAAAGGCGACAAGCTTCAACATTTTCAGCGGCATGGGCAAGAGATTACCATCCCGCATCGCGGGGGTTCCACGAGAATGTTGTTCTTGCGGTGTGTCGCCGAATTCTTACTTGGAGTGCACTGAAAGCCGCCGCTAGCGCAGTTTTTCCCGCACCTCGGGCCGGACCAGGTAGAAGAAGAACATCATGTTCAGCATTCCCTGAATCAACCCGGGCACAAGGTGCTGGTATGCGAAGAGCCAAAGGTTGTAGCCGCCGAGCATCAGCACGGCTGACAGCGCCATTGCCCACGCCCACCGAAACCGCATCAGCAATCCGCCGCTTGCGGCAAAAAGAAATACGGGCAGCACCAGGAGCAGCGCGGGATAGTGCCCGCCCACCACTCCCACGACGATGACCACCGCGAGCACCAGGAGATAGAGCGAGATCGCAGCCAGCCCCGGCAAGGGCAGCAATTCACCTTTCGGTGGTGGAATCTCGGGCGGTTCTCCCTCATGGGCGACCGGGTTTTTGTCGTCTGCTGCGGGATTCGTTGCGGGCGTGCCTTCTTCGTCGCTCATAGCGTGCGGAGATACGCCAGCA
Organism: uncultured Acidobacteriaceae bacterium; assembly: GCA_963770365.1. Classification (GTDB taxonomy): domain Bacteria; phylum Acidobacteriota; class Terriglobia; order Terriglobales; family Acidobacteriaceae; genus Telmatobacter. Next base: position 148,358 of record CAVYPN010000011.1, read on the forward strand.
GATCGTGCAACTGCTGGTCGTCGAGCGCAGTGCCGGGCATGGTGCCATGTCCGTGCAGGATCACAGCCGTCAGGCGGTCATCTGTAGGCGGCGCGCCCGAGGGCATGGCCTTGATCTTGGTGATGGCCTGCAGCCCTGGCCCGTGCAGACCCTGCGTTGTCGTCGGATAGTGGCACTTTGCGCATGCCTGGTGAAACACTTGCGCGCCCTGCGCCTCTTCCGGCGTCCATTCCGACTCGGGCTTCGAGGGTGGCAGCGACTTGCATCCCGTCATCAGCGTGAGGGCTGACCAAGCCGGCAAAAAATATCAAAAACAAACTGCAAATCCGCGTTCGCATCTCTGGTTTCGATGATAAGCCATTGATTTCCCGCCGAACTGTGTGTTTCAGCTCACAGCGCCTTTCAACCCACGTGCCATGCTGAAAGTGTTGCGAAACCTTTCTTCGTCACGCAACGCAATGCTTATTGTTGGCCCGCGTCGAAACCGTGCGCGGCCGCCGATTCTGCGGGAGGGAATCGCATGAAGCGCCGCATCCTGATTGCCGGAGTCGCCGCGGTGGTGCTTATCGCAGTCATCTGGGGCATCTTTGCCTGGATGGCGCAGCGCGGCCGCTACGAATACTCGGGGACGGTCGAGACCCGTGAGATTCAGATTGGCTCTCGCATCGGCGGGCGCGTTACGGCGGTTCACGTGGAAGAGGGACAGTTGGTGAAGGGCGGGACCGTGCTTGTCGAATTCGAGTGCGACGAACTGAAGGCTCAGCGCGCCCAGTCCCAGGCAAAGCTCGAGCAGGCACAAGCCGATCTCGACAAGATGCAGCGCGGAAACCGTCCCGAGGAGATCGCGCAGTCTGACGCGACCGCACGCGCGCAACAGGCCACACTTGAAGCGGCGCGCAATGGACCACGCCGGCAGGAAATCGATCAGGCCCAGGCCGACTACGCCGCCGCCTCTGCTGACGCCGCTAATGCCGACATTTTCTACAAGCGCATGGAAAAGCTGATCGCGACCGATACCATCTCACGCCAGCAGTTCGACGACGCCCGCGACAAGCGCGATGCGGCAGCGCAGCGAGCCGAGTCGGCCCGCCAGCATCTTGCGCTGCTCCAGGCCGGCACGCGCCCTGAAGATCTGCGCGCCGCCGAGGACAAATACAAGCAGGCCGAAGCCGCAGCCGTACTCGCGCGCAAAGGCTTCCGCAAAGAAGACATCGAATCGTCCCGCGGCCGGCTTGCGGAAGCGCAGGGCGTTGTTGCCGAACTCGATGCACGCCTGCGCGAGGCCACATTGACGGCACCGGCTGACGCCGTCGTTGAAGTCGTCAGCGTCCGGCCCGGCGACCTTGTCCCGGCCGGCCGCATCGTCATCACGATGCTCGAAGCGTCGCAGCTCTGGGTGAAGGTCTACATTCCGGAGACCGATCTCGCCCACGTCCGACTCGGCCAGCATGCGACGGTTCGCGTCGATAGCTTCGGCGGGCGCGCATTCGATGGCCACGTGGGGCAGATCGCGTCGCAAGCTGAGTTTCTTCCGCGCAACGTGCAGACCAAGAGCGATCGCGAGCACGAAGTTTTTGGCGTCAAGGTCTACGTCGACAATGCGCAGCAGATTCTGAAATCGGGCATGTCGGCGATGGTGCGCCTGGAATGACCGCCGTTATCGCAGCCGATCACCTGACGATCCGCTTTGGCGCATTCACGGCGGTCGACGACGTAAGCTTTGCAGTCGGCAAGGGCGAGCTGTTCGGCTTTCTCGGCCCCAACGGTTCCGGCAAGACCACGATCATCAAGGCGCTGTGCGGACTGCTGCGGCCCTCTGAAGGGACCGGCCACATCCTGGGCATGGACATCCGCAAAGACGCGGCCGAGATTCGCCGGCACGTCGGATACATGTCGCAGAAGTTTGGCCTGTACGAAGATCTCACTGTCGCCGAGAACATGAATTTCTATGCTGGCGTCTACGGCCTTTCCGCTGATCGCGCCGCCGAACGCACACGCGAATTGCAGGCCCTGACCGGTATCGAGCCCTACATGAATCGCCGTGCCGGCCAGCTCTCCGGTGGATGGAAGCAGCGGCTCGCACTTGCTTGCTCCATCATCCACTCGCCCGAAGTTGTGTTTCTGGATGAGCCCACCGCTGGCATCGACCCTGTGGCGCGCCGCGCGCTGTGGGATCTGCTCTTCCAGCTCTCCGGCCAGGGCGTCACCTTTTTCGTCACCACGCACTACATGGACGAGGCCGAGCGCTGCGGTCGAGTCGGCTACATCTACATGTCCAAGCTCATCGCTATCGGCACAGTCGCCGAGTTGCAGAAGCTCCCCGACGCCAATCCCACGGGCACATCGCGCATTCAAATCAGCACTGCGAATCCGTCAGAGATTCTGGACAGCGTGCGCCGCACGCCCGGCATTCGCGAGGCCACCATCTTCGGGCGCTCCATTCACGCACTGGCAGAGACCGATCATCTTGCCGTCCTTCGCGCGCAACTTCCGCAAGCGCAGATCGAAACCATCGAGCCTTCTCTCGAGGACGTCTTCGTCACCCTCACTTACCGCATCATGGAGTCGCAAACGAGGGAGTCGCAGCGATGACGGCCCTCTTTCGCGGTCTCGTGCCCGTCTGCCGGAAGGAATTTCTGCACATCATTCGCGACCCCGGCACGCTTTTCTTCGCGCTGCTCATCCCCATGCTGCAGTTGTTTCTGTTTGGATTCGCGGTCGACACGAACATCCGGCAGATCCCCACGGTCGTTCTGGACGAATCGAATACGCAGGACAGCCGCCGCCTGCTCCAGGCCTTCGCCGGGTCGGACGTGTTCGATTTGAAACTCTACGCGCGGTCGCAGGAGCAGATGTACGAAGCGATCCGTGGCGGCAAGGTCCGCGTCGGCATTCGCGTTCCGTATGACTACGCACGCCGCCTGCAGGATGGCACCACTGCCACGGTGCTCGTCCTCGTCGATGGCTCTGACTCGTCGGTCGCGGGACAGGCCATGAGCACGGCCACCGGCGTTGCGCTCAAGGAATCGCTGGGCCGCGCACTGCCCGGTGGCGCGATGCCCATTGAAGTGCGCCCGTCGGTGCTGTACAACCCCGCAACCCGGTCGGCCAACTTCTTTGTTCCCGGTCTGATTGCAATTCTTCTCCAGGTCATGGCGATCCTGATGATCGCATTGAGCCTGGTACGCGAGCGCGAACGCGGCACGCTCGAACAACTGACCATGACTCCTGTGGCGCCGCTCGGCTTGATGGTCGGCAAGATGATTCCCTATGGCGCACTCACCTTCGCTGAACTCTGCGTCATCCTGCTCGTGATGCGGACTGTTTTCCTTGTTCCCGTGCACGGCAACGTGGTTCTGCTTCTGGTGCTCTCGGTGCCGTTTCTGCTGACGGTGCTTGGCATCGGGCTTGTCATTTCAACGCGCGCGCGGACGCAGGCTGAAGCCTTTCAGCTTTCGATGGGAACCATTCTGCCCTCGGTGTTTCTCTCCGGCTATATCTTTTTGATCGAGAACATGCCGACGTTCTTCCAGGGCATCAGCCGGCTGATCCCGGCCACGTACTACATCGAGATCCTGCGCGGCATCATTCTGCGCGGAGCAGGCATTCGCGAATTATGGGTCCAGGCGCTGGTGCTGACCGCGATGGGCTGCGGCAGCACGCTGCTCGCCGCAAGGTTGTTCGTCAAGCAGGGCGCTCGTTGACAGAGCGAGATCGAAGACTAGTCTGTCGCCGCGATCGCTTCGCAGATCTTCTCCATCGCGGGAAGCTCGACCTGGCTTCCCGGCCTGTGTCCATTCACGAGGATCGAAAAAGCCAGCGTCTTTCCACTCGCCGTCTGCAGATAACCCGACAATGCATTCGTCTCATTTAGCGTTCCCGTCTTCGCCCAGAGCTTTCCCCGGAGCGGCGAATTCCGAAAGCGCCCATAGAGTGATCCATCTACACCGGCCACTGGAAATGTCGCGCGCCACGGCACTCCCCACGCCTGCCGCGTTGCAAACGACAGCAATTGCGTATAGGCACGCGGAGTGATGCGGTCGTCCATGCTCATGCCCGAGCCATCGTAGAAAAAGAAGTCCGCATCGCTGACGCCCGCGTCCACCAGGAACTGCCGCACCACGCGCGCGCCCTGCGCCAGGCTTCCATCCTTGGCGAAGGTCTTGCCGAGCAGCCGCAGCAGAAGTTCCGCATGCAGGTTCTGGCTTACCTTGTTGGTCACCATGATGTCCTGCGCAACCGTCACCGAGATGTGCTTTGCCAGCACTTTGCGGTCATTCAGCGGAGCCTCAATGGTCTCGAGCATGCGGGGCGCCAGCCTGAGCGACTCGGAACGCTCTGCATTGAATTCCCCCGTCCCCGTCGGCAGGCGGTGAGCTGAAGTTGGATCTCCATTGACCTTCACGCCCCGGCGCAGCAAAGCATCCTTGAATGCCGAGGCCATGAACTCCGCCGGATCCTCGATCGCCAGCGGGGCATGCAGGCCCTGCGCCGGGGTCGTTCCCCATGCCCTCACGAGCAGGCTGCCCGGCCTCCGTTCCAGGCCCGGATGCGCGACCTCGGCGGCCTGCGCCATCGTCATCGAGTTTTCGAGCGTGTAGTAGTCAACGTCAGGCGACCACTGGGCCAGCGTCGCGGCCGGCTTTGCAGGATCGGCGGTGACCGTCAGTTCAATGGTGTTGTCGGCAAACGAAAGAGCCGAAGCGGGCGCCCCATAACCCCATTGCAGGTCGTCCCACGCCCACGCGGTTCCATAGGGCTCGCTGAGATAAAAGCTGTCGTCGCCCACCACGACGCCCTCGACGGTGCGCACTCCGGCCTGCTCCACCTGCTCCGCCAGCAGGTCCAGGACATTCAGGGCGCTTGGCTCAGCCTTTATCTCCTGCGGAGTGGGTGTGGCCGCTGGTTTCCCGGTGGGCGACTTCGCCGGAGGATTCTGGGGTGTCGGCGGCGGTGCAGGCGGAGACGGCGACTTGTAGGGATACAGTCGCGCGCTCATGGTGGGATCGCCCGAGCCCAGGATCAGGATGTTGCCGTGAAGAACCCCTGAAGAATCGATGTCGCCGCCAGCCACCACATCCGTGGTCCACGTAAGGCTCTCCACCGGCAGCAGCGCAAATGCGGCAGCGGTGGTGGCAAGCTTTGCATTCGACGCAGGCGTAAACAGCTTGCCCTCGTTGAGTCCGTAGAGCGCCTGCCCGTCGAGCGTAGTCACGCTGATGCCGAATTCCGCGTGGCTGAGCGCGGGATCGGACAGGATCGCCTGAATGCGGTCGGCCATGGCTCCCTTTGCCGGCGCAGCGTGTACCGGGCGTCGCGCGGAGGCAGGAGCATGGTGGGTCTGCGGAAAAGTGCAGGTGGCGGAGAAGAGAAGCAGCGCCGGGCAGATCGCCAGCATTCGCCGGATGGGAAACATGCAGGGAGTTTAGCAGGCCGCGATTCGGGAATGCCTGCCGCCGGATGCAGCCGGACCCATAGAATCGAATCGGACATCTGATAGCACGGTTCCAGGGTCCATGTAGATGTTTTCGATGCGATGACTCCTTTATTACGCACCATTTCGCACTGGAAGCTGCGGACACGCTTGCTCGAACTGGGCCGGCGAACGCTGGTGATGGGCGTCGTGAACATCACACCCGACTCTTTCAGCGACGGCGGACGATTTCTCGATCCTGAAGCCGCAGTGGCGCAGGCGCTCACATTGCTCGACGATGGAGCGGACCTGCTCGACCTGGGCGCGGAAAGCACCAGGCCGGGATCACACGCCGGCAACCCGGTCGAGGCCGCTGTGAGTGCAGAGCAGGAGCAGGCTCGGCTTCTTCCGGTGATCGAGGGCATTCTCAAACACCGGCCCGACGCGATCATTTCAGCCGATACTTATAAGTCCGCTACCGCGCGTGCAGCACTGGCCGCCGGCGTTGAGATCATCAACGACGTAAGCGGGTTCACATGGGATGAAGCGATGCCACGCATCTGTGCGGAATCAGGATGCGGCGTGGTGCTGATGCACACGCGTGGCCGGCCCGAAGAATGGCGAACGCAGGCGAAGTTGCCCGCGGATACGCTCATTGAAACCATTCGTGCCGGGCTTGCGGAGAGTCTTGCGATTGCTGCGCGGACCGGCGTCAGGGCCGAGGCTGTGATTCTTGATCCCGGCTACGGCTTCGGCAAGAAATTCGACGAGAACTACAACGTGCTGGCTCGCCAGGCCGAATTCCTCGCGCTCGGTCGTCCGCTTCTCGCTGGTGTATCGCGGAAGTCGTTCCTCGGTCACACGCTGGCTCCGCTGTTCGGCGGCGATGCAGCCCCGGTCGAGTCTCGCGAAATCGCCGGCATCGCGGCGCTGGTTGCGGCAATTCTGCACGGAGCGTCGATCGTTCGTGTGCACGATGCGCTTCCGGCAGTCGAAGCCGCGCGCATCGCGGATGCCGTGCTCGCTGGGCCTAGACAACCGTCACCGAATCTTTTCAGCGTGCCGGATCTTCTAACGCTTCGACATCGCATGCAGCTTCAGAACCGTGTTCCAGTTGCGCGCGGTTCCCATCACGCCAAGAGCTTTGTCTAGTGCTTTACCTGAGAACTTGGTCTCTGCCGCGCCGTCGGGCAGGTGCAGGTAGAGCGCGTCCCCGGCAAGGTGATACCGATCTCGCCGCTTGGGATACATCGTGACGATGCGATCGAGTCCGGCTGCCGCATTCGCTCCGGCTGGTCCGGCCAGGAATGCAACGTGCACGAAGGCGCCTTTCGCAGCTGCCTCGGCCGCATAGGGATTCTCGCGGATCACGCGATCCATCTGCTCGTGCGTGCGGACCACCACACCGCAGGGCGCGCCCATCAACTTTTCCAGGCCGGCTGCTACCGCCTGCGCGACCTTTGCCGCTGAACCCTTCGCGTCCACGACTGCGTTACCACTCTGGATGTACGTCTCGACCTTCTCGAATCCCAGCCCGGTCAGCATCTTTTTGAAGTCGGCCATGGGCAGCTTTCCGTGACCGGCAAGATTGACGGCGCGAAGAAGGATGACATAGGTTGGCATCGTCGATACCCTCTGCTGCCGTATCGTACATGCGTCTGGGCGGTTTCAGAAATCAGATCGGCAGAGACGAAATATGCAACCGGTTTATTGCTTTTCCGTGGACAGGTAGGCCACAACGCCGCTCAGCAGTGCCACAGTTGCCAGCGCGGGGAGCACGATCCAGCCCATACCACCAGACTGCGAAAGCGCGGACGGCACCAGCGCATCGAGATGCAGCGCACGTGGCAGATCCTCGAGCCAAGTCGTTACCAGGCTCCCCTTCCACACGAGGCCCCCCACCGCGACGACGATCAACAGCATCAGCGCGAAGATCTGCGCACCCAGGATCGGCCGCGCTACAGTTTCGATTGCCGCATTACGCCGCCGCAGCTGGGCGCGCCACCACAAGGCGCCTGAGGATTCGAGGCGTGGAAGGTCCAGTGTCTGCCTGCGTGAAGCCTGCAGTGCCTGGGTCACAAGCACAAGATCGGAGCAGCTCCGGCAGGTCTCGACATGCGTGCGCAGTTCCGCAGGGCACGCCTCGGGCCAGTAGCCCTGATGCAGCAGCTCTGTCACCTCTCGCTCGCGCGTGCATGTAAACGGACTCATACATCACCTCGCTCGCGCAGCAATCGTGCCATCTTTCTACGCGCGCGGAACAACAGCAGCCGGATGCTCGCCGAGGCCAGCCCTGTCACTTCTGCAATCTCGTGGTGCGAATAGCCCTCGGCATACGCCAGCCACAGCAGTTGCCGGTCGCGCGGCCGCATCTGCGCCATCGCCGGGCCGAGCATTGCGAGCGAATCCGCCTGCCCCTGGCCGCAGCGTGCCGTGAACAACTCTTCCGGCATGTCGTCAATTGAGGAGGACTGCGGACGCCGCCAGTGATCGCGCAACAAATTGGTTGCGATTCGAAACAGATACCGCCGTGCCGCCACTTCTCCGTCCGCAGGATGACTGGCGCACAGAAAACGCACATAGCTCTCCTGCGTCAGATCGTCGGCAAGCGTGCGATCGCGGCTTACACGCGCGAGGTAGGCCCAGAGCGAACGGGCCGAGCGCGCATAAAAACCGGCGAACTGCTCGTTATCCATCGCCGCGGCGGGCGCACCGGCGACGAGAGGTTGTCCCTCGCGTGCCAGCACGTTCGGAATGGTCGACTCCCAGGGCATGGGTCTCTGCTTCCTCACCTTCACCGCGCTCCCCGCGACTCACTGCCTGTCCTTGAATCCCGTGGAAGCGCCGAGGGGCGAATCGAATCTGTTTTGCGCCGAAGGATCAGCGGGCATAAGGCCCAGCTTTGCCGCCAGCAGCCACGAAACGCCTGCTGAGATGATAAAGCCGATTCCGGGCATCAGCACGACCGTTCCGAAAACCAGCATCGGCGTGTCCATATCGGGCCCGGCGTGACGGAGCGAGAGGAGCCCAATGCCCAGCAGCACCATCACGATGCCTGCCTGCAGCGGCGTGAGGATGCGAGCGACGGCGCTGGGCATGCGACGATCCTGCTCGATCCCAACGGGAATCGGCGCAGCCTCCAGAAACTTTCTGCCTGCTTCGGTCTCCATGTAGGAGGCCAGTTCCTGGTTGCTGGTGAACTTGTCGATCAGCTTGCCGTGGACATCGCTCTGCAGCTTGAAGATGCGGCTCCAGCGGCGGTTCTCGACAAACATGCGAGCCAGCACGAAGATGCCGGTCAAGCCGCACGCAAAGGCCAGAAGCGGCACCGTATCGCCCCAGACCCGATCGAAGCTCGACATTTGCGGCTGGGAACGATAGACATCGGGCCACACGGCGCGCTCCAGCGCCTCATCAGGCTGCCCATTTTCATGATTCAGATGCGTGAACAGGTAATACTCCGGATTTCGCGCCACTTCGGGATGCGCGGCGAGAAATGCTGCCAGTTGCGGATTGTTCCGGGCCACATACTCCTGGTTTGAGAGCAGGGAAGGGTCGTGCGAGACCACGGTGGTCAGCCTCGGGCTCAGCCGCAACAGCCGAATGAGTTCCGTCTGCGTTGTTGCCACATCGTGGTCGTTTGGGACCGGCTCGACGCTCGGTACCGGCGCGGACGCCGGGGTGGAACTGCGAGTCTGGGCCGCTCCCAGGGTGGCCAGAAGAAGGACGGAAAGAGCGAGGGCAGAAAGAATCCGGTAGACCAGACGCATTTGCATTGTTTTTCCTCGAAATCGAAGCGGCCTTCCCGGCCCTTCTATCGAGAACAACGGATGAACACTCAACTGGTTAACAAGGTTTTTGTGGGCAGGAATTGCCCCAAAATCCACGTTTGGGGCCAAGCATTCCCCTTTAGCAGTATTTAAGTAACGATGAGCGCAGGTTACTTTGTACGTAGCCCCAGATTGTACTTTTGGGTTCAAACAAGTGTTCCGGGAATTCTCCCCGTTCGATTCCAGCAGAGGAGACAAGAGACACAATGGACGATCATTATCACAGCGAGAGACTTCTCGCCCGACTCAGGCAGAGCTACGCAGATCGACGCAACACCCTTACCTGGGCCCTCTTCATCTGGTCCTTCACGGCCGTCGGATTCGCAATTTTCCTACCCTTCGGTGCCACCCTGCTTCGCTCAGTCGGCGTTGCCATAGGCTGGTCCGCCGTTCACCTTATCCGCAGAGCGTAAGCGGGGCAGTCGGCATCCAGCGTGGGATAGAATTCCCGCCATGCATTCCGCGCACAGCAAGGCGACCATTATCAGCATGGCGATCGTCGCCACGGGCATCACCGTGCTGCTGCATGAGGGCGTTGGCCATGGCGTAACCTCGTGGCTTCGCGGCGGAGTTCCCATTGAACTCACCAGCAATCATCTCTCAAGCCTGCATGAGGATCGATGGGTCGAGGCAGGCGGAACTCTCGTCAACCTGGCTGCCGGAACGTTGGCGCTGCTGGCGACACATGCTGCCGGATCGCGCGCCAGCCTTCGCTACTTCTGCTGGCTGCTGGCCGCGCACAATCTGTTTTCCGGCACCGGCTACTTCATGTTTTCCGGGATCTTCGGCTTTGGCGACTGGGAGCAAGTGATCGCCGGCCTGCCCCACGAGGCCCTGCTGCGTACGGTGATGGCCATCGTCGGCCTTGGACTCTACGTCCTCGTCGCTTGGCTGCTGGCTATCGCGGTACAGCCTTTCTGCGCCGCGCGTGCCACATATAACGTCATCGGCCGGCTGCCCTATCTCGCCAGCTGCATCTTCAGCTGTGCCGCGGGCATCTTCGATCCGCTGGGGATCAAACTGCTACTCGTCTCCACCATCCCGGCTGCGTTTGGCGGATCCTCGGGCATGCTCTGGCTTGATGGGATGATTCCTCGGCCGCTGCCTGAAACTGAGCTGCTGGTGCCACGCCAGGCGGCATGGTGGGTTGTCGCGGCTGTTTTCGGAACGGCCTACATCGTGGTGCTCGGCCGCGGCATCGAGATTCCGCATTAGCTGGCGCAACTCAGTGCCCGCCAGCGCGAATCTGCCGCCCGAGAAAAGAGGCGAAGACAACACGAAAGTCCTGTCGTTTACTATATATACACTTCTCGGACGTTTACAAAATGCGCTAAACTCCTCAGTCTGCGGGTCTGCGCTTCCTGAGCTCTTTCCGGCCCGCCTTTATTGGAGGTCTCATGGCACGTCCTTATTGGTCCGGCAACGTTCAAATCTCGCTCGTGGCATTTGGAGTGAGTCTCTACGTAGCCACCGAGAGCAAGGGCCAGATCAGCTTTCACCAGATCAGCCGCCGCACCGGCGAGCGCATCCGCCACCAGAAGGTGCTGGAGAGCGCGGCCGAAAGCAAAGAAGCCACCACGGCAGTCGAAAACGACGAGATCGTAAAGGGCTACGAGTACAGCAAGGGCAAATACGTCATCATCGAGCCCAGCGAACTTGAAAACCTGCGCATCCCTTCCAAGCACACCATTGCTGTGTCGCAATTTGTCGACGTTGCCGACCTGAACCCCGAGTACGTTGAGAAGCCCTACTTCGTCACCCCCGAAAACGACATGTCGTCCGAGGCCTTCAACGTCGTCCGGCAGGCGCTGGTGAAAACCGGCAAGGCCGCCATTGGGAAAGTCTCGTTCTCAGGCCGCGAAAACGTCATCGCCCTGGTGCCCGCGGGCCCTGACAGCCCAGGCATGATGGCCTACACCCTGCGCTATCAGAACGAACTGCGCAATCGCGCCGACTACTTCCGTGACATCAAGCAGCCGGCCATCGACGCCGACTCTCTTCAACTCGCCGAGACGCTGATCGCGCGAATGGCAGGCAAGCTCGACATCAGCAAGTTCGAAGACGGCTACGAGACAGCAGTGAAAGCCCTCGTCGAGGCGAAGGTCAACCACATGCCCGTGCCCATTGACGAAGCGCCGCAACAGAGACCAAGCAACGTGGTCAGCCTGATGGATGCCTTGCGCAAGAGCATCGGTTCGGACAAAACCTCGGCCAAGAAGCCGCCGAAGAGCGTGAAGGAAGCACCGGCCAAAGGCATCGGCATCGTGAAAACCCCTGCCAAGTCCGCCAAACGCAAATCGGCCTGATAAGCCGGGCCCCGGCAGAGCCTGCTCAGAGACCGGTCCAGCCGGATGGCATCACTGTCCTTTCGTTTAACCCCCTGGATGCCGCAGCATGTTTGGATTGGCACTCTTGCTCGCAGGCAGTTCTGTTTGCGTCGCAGGCGAATCGATCATGGGGGGCAAAGATGACAGGACTCCGCTGCGGTCGGCTCGCAGCCGCCTCGCTGACCGTACTCTTCGTCCTGTTGCCTGGAACCGCCCAATCCCCTCGCGAGAAAGGGCTCGACCCTGGACAGGCTCCAGCGCTTGTCAACACCTGCCTGATCACGAAAGACGTAAAAGAACTGGTGAGATTTTACGCCGCGATCCTCAAACGGGACGCGCAGATGTCGGGCGAGGACTACGCAGAGTTCCACACCGGCGTCGGTGTCCTGGCGATCTTCTCCGCCGAGGCACAGGAGCGATATATCCCAGGCTCAGCTACCGCGGCGAACAACAGGAGCGCCATCCTTGAGTTCAGGGTTCCCGATGTCGATCGCGAATACCGAAGGCTGCAGGATGTCGTAAAGGTCTGGGTGAAGCCGCCCACGACGCAACCCTGGGGGACTCGATCCATTTACTTCCGCGACCCGGACGGAAATCTCATCGACTTCTATTCTCGGCCGGATTCGAAGTAGCCCTCATCCGATTCACGCCTAACGATCCGTCGCCTGAAATGGCAAAGGCCGGACGCCTGAGAGCGCCCGGCCCCGAAATGCCCGTCTGGGCTACTTCATTGCCACTTCAACCGTCGCGTCGGTCGAAACATTACTCGCAACCTGGCGTTCCCGCTTCGGCTGTCCGAGCAGTCTGCTGTGCATGCTCGACCCGGCAAATTGCGCCTCTACGAGAACATGGCGGCCCCCACTCACGTAGAACTCCAACCGACCGCGCGATTCGATCACATTCCCCGCTTCGTTTCGAATGAGGAGAATCGCGACCGCCTTCCGGGTGTCTGCGTTGATCAATGTCACCGCGTTCTCAGAGGGCAGAACCTTGTAAATGCCGGCGGGCACATAGTGGTGGTTCGCAACAAACCCGAACGGAACGTTCACCTGGCCTGCGTTCTGGGCTGAGGCGTTCACTGCTGCCATCGGCAGCAGCGCAAAGGTTGCGATCAGAATCATGTTCTTCAGTGTGGAAAGGCTGCGTGTCATGGGAGTGTCTCCAGTTTGAATTTGGCTGCCGGCTCGGTTCGTTCCGGCCTGCCATGCTCCCCAAGTTGCGCCCCATCTTGAAAATCCTCAATGCACTCGAGGTAATTCGCGTCTCGATTCCATGTAGTCGCGCAAGTCACTCTCTCCCAGAGAATTAACCCGGCCTATGCTCGGAAGATTTCGTTGCCGCTCAATGGAACCCGCGTGCTAGACTCCGCCCAAGGGCACCTTGGTCGGGGTGATCGCCTCTGACAATCCAGCAAAATACCGCGCAGGTCTGGCGTTTCGGCGTCTTTGAAGTCGACGCCCGTAATATCGAGCTGCGGCGCAACGGTGTTCCCGTCCGTATCCGCGAGCAATCCTTCCGGGTGCTTGTCTATCTCCTCGAGCATGCCGGCCAACTCGTCAGCCGCGAAGACCTCCGCGGTGTCCTCTGGCCCGCCGACACGTTCGTCGACTTTGACCACAGCCTTAATACCGCCATGATGAAACTGCGCGACGCCCTGGGCGACGTCGCCGACTCTCCCGTTTACATCGAGACCATTCCCAAACGCGGCTACCGATTTATCGCTCCCGTGACCCACCTGGCCGAGCCCGGAACGCAAAGCGTCTCGCCTTCATCGGTCGCTGTGGATAGCGCCCCATCCATTCCAATTCCGGCGACTCTGCCTGCCGCCCGGCCTTCACCGCTCCGCCATCCGATCATGCTCGCACTCGGTCTGCTTCTAGCGGTCAGCATCGCGGTGATCGCCTTTCTTCTCGTTCATCGCCCTGGCATTCAGTCCCTCGCCAACGCGGAGCGTAAACTCCTCCGCACCGTCCCCGTCACCTCCGCAGCGGGCGATGCCATATCTCCTGTCTTCTCCCCCGATGGGCGCGAGATCGCCTTCGTCTGGGATGGCAGCAATCGTAAAGGCTACGACCTCTACGTCCAACTCATCGGTGCCGACCTGCCCCTTCGCCTTACGTATCACCAGCGGGGGCTTATCGGTCCTGCTGCATGGTCACCCGATGGGCGCGAAATCGCCTTTCAGCGTTGCGATGGAAAGAACGATGGTGTCTTCGCTGTTCCTGCGCTCGGTGGAGAGGAGCGCCAACTGGCCGCGACTTCCTGCTATTACACGGTTCCGAATCCGCTCGCATGGATTGCTAACGGAAACGACATTCTGATGGTCGATCGCTGCACGCCCGACGGCCGCTTCGGCGTTGTCGATCTCACCCTTGCCACTGGCCAGAAGCGATGTGTCACCGACGCCCCGGACGATAAGGACGATGACACTGGCTACGGTTTCGCGCTCTCCCCAGACAACTCGACCATTGCCTTCGGAAGAATGACCGTATCGCTTTGCTGCGACATCTATAGAGTTCCCGTCAACGGTGGGCCGATGAAGCGAATCACCGCTGACGGTCATACCGGCTGCAATACTCTCAGCGAATTCGGCTGCAGCGGCATCATGTGGACACCCAACGGCCAGTCGGTCATCTACGTCACCGCTCGAAGCTCTCTTCCCGCGCTCTTTCGAACCTCTGTCAACAGCGGCGCCAGCGAACGCGAGACCACCTACCCGGCAATCGGCAGCTTCACGCACGATGGCGCGCGCTTCGTTTACTCTCAGCACACCAGTTCCGACTCTCCGGCTGTCTGGCGTGCCGACTTTGCAACCGCGGCCGGCGCCCTCATTAAAAAAGACAAGATCATCTCTTCGCAATTCCCGGAGTTGGATGCGCAGCCGTCTCCAGACGGCACGAGCGTCGTCTGGATGTCGATGCGCACTGGCGCCGAAGAGATATTCGTCAGCGACTCCGCCGGACATGATCCAAAACAACTCACCCGTCTTGATCGCTACTCCGGAACTCCACGCTGGTCCCCCGACGGCAAACGAATAGCCTTCGACAGCTACATCTCCAGCAAACGCGTCGAAATCTTCGTCGTGGAACCAGACGGCCGAAACCTCCGCTCCATCGTTTCTGCGCCATTTGATTGCGCTGTTCCCAGTTGGTCCCGCGATGGCAAATCCATCTACTACTCTGCCAACCGCAACGGAGTATGGCAGGTGTGGAAGCACAATCTTGATACCGGGTCCGACGTGCAGCTAACGAAAGACGGTGGGTTCGACCCGATCGAATCCACCGACGGAAAAATCCTCTACTACACGCGCTTTTACGAAGCCGGTATCTGGAAGATGCCTGCTGGCGGTGGCCCCGAAACTCAAATCGTCCGCGATCGCCCGCAACTTGGCTTCTGGGGGCATTACGCCGTCACCGCCGAAGGCCTCTACTTCCTCGACAACGATGCCACGCCGCGCCCCACCATCGACTTCTACAATTTCGCTACCGGAAAAATCTCGCCGGTCCTTGCACTCGACGAACGTCCTGCTCGCCTTCAACCCAGCCTGAGTGCGACGGCTGACGGGAAGAACATCTACTTCACCCAGTACGACCGCCAAAGCGTCATCAAGATGATGGAATTTGCGCCATAGACTTCTTCGAAAAATTGCCATCTCGAAGTAGTCCCTTCCCGCGTGTCAAGCCCTACGACGGCGGTTGGTACCAGGCAGGCGACGGCCCCGCCGCCGCCTCAATCGCAGAAACAAAACTCCGATCAAGCTCTTTAACCATCGCAGCAAGATTCTCAACGATCTTCTGCCACTGCTGCGCGTCGCCGATCGGGTATTGCCCGAATGCGCCCGCCGCGACTGGAATTCCCAGCGATGCCCGGAATCCCGCACCGTGCACCAGAAACATCGCGGTCACCGAATGGCTCCACGTACCTACATCAAGATACAACTCCACCGTTAGATTTCCGCTCGTCCGCCGCCGCAGGTGAAACACTCCCGACCCACCCGTGCAGTCGTATCCCATCGGCTTGAATGACGTTACGAGGGCAGGCTTGCGTGGACCGGCCGTCACTCCCAGGTTCTGCATCCGGATTTCCGCAGCCGGCGGCAGAGCGTGTGGAAGTCCGGCCGACAAAACTACCTCGCTGATGCGCGCGCGATAATCGGCAACGATTGCCTTCACTGCCTCCTGATTCGGCGGCGGAATCGACACCGTAAGTCCGCCGCCCGGCGCAAGAATCGGCACCTGTACGGTCTTTTTTGCCTTCCCCAATGCTTTGATCACGGCATTCACTGTCTCCGAATTGGGCGGCAGCTTTCTGTCCGATCCCTCCGCCTCCACCACCGTGTAAACCGAAAGACTCCGCTGGCGCCCGCTGACCCACCAGCTGTCGGTGATCAACACCCCAGGCAAGGAATGACCCATCGCAGGAAGCCCGATCAGCCTCTCGCCGAACTCCGGCGCGTAGAAATGCAACGAGATTCCACTGAACGGGTATGAACGCGGAACGCCCGCCGCAATAGCCTGCAGCATCGCGTACTCGGCCGCCTCTCCGTTCTCGGCATTCGAAATCATCCGCATTTCTCCCATCGGGAGTTTGACCTGGGTCACGAATTGCCCCATCGCGGGATGACGTTTCAGAACCCGATCAATCGACGAAACGCTCTTCGCCACCGGCGTGTCGGTCATCGTAAAGCGGATCGCGGGTTCACCCAGCCCCGCATCGAGAAAGGCCTTCCGCACCCGCTCCGTCATTTCGGCAAGGGGCTCTTTCCTGCTGGCAGTAAACGGTGTGTGCAAAGCAATGCGCATCGTCAAACCCCATTGTTCGACCCGGGTCGCGAAGGAAACACGGATGCCTCTTCATAACACCGGACCGCAATCGTTGGCCAGCTTCCCACTCTTAATCCGAAGAAGCGATCAAAGTTTTTCCCTCGACGAATCTCAGGAGGGCAGGACCATGGGCCTCGTCGTCTGAAACGTTCTTTCGTTGACGCACACTATGTGTGCGGGTACACTTCGGGCCAGTCACACGGCCGCTGCTGATTGCCTGCTGATTGTCTCTTTTCGGCAGCTGACCCTACCCGGAGGATTCACAATGTTCCCCCTTTCGAAGCGCGTTGCGCTCTTGCTTGCTCTCATCCTTTCTCCCGCGCTCCATGCCGCTGACTACACCTATCAGCAAACCACCCAGATGACCGGCGGCTCGCTGATGAAGATGATGAAGTCTGTCAGTTTCATCAGCTCGCAGGCGCGCCACATGGGCGACCCCATCGTCTCCACGATCTATTTGAAAGACAACCGGCTGGCCAACGTTTCGCCCGAGTCGATCGAGATCATCGACCTCGACAAGGAGACAATCACCCAAATCGACGTCCAGAAGAAGACCTACACGGTGATGACCTTCGACCAGATGAAGCAGGCCATGGAGAACGCGCGCGCGCAGATGGCAAAGCAGCAACCAGCGCAACCTGCCGCGAAGCCCGCCCCCGATGCGCAAGACGTGAAAATGAGCTTCGACGTGAAGGTGCGCAAGACCGGCGCGACCAAGCAGGTCAGCGGTCTCGATAGCAAGGAAGCCATTCTGACCATGACCATGACGGCGACCAATACGCAGACCCAGCAGTCGGGCAACATGGCAATTACCAACGACATGTGGATGGTGCCGGCAATTCCCGGCTACGACCAGGTTCGGGACTTCTACAGACGCATGGCGATGAAGATGGTCGATTCCAACACCATCGCACTGGGCTATGACTTCAGCAAAATGCTGGCGCAGAATCCCGGCGCCGGCCAGGCGCTCGGCGACATGGCCAAGGAAATGCAGAAGCTTGACGGCGTTCCCATCATGCAGGTGATGCGCATGGGAACGACGACCAATGGCCAGCCGCTTCCCGCGGCATCGGAAGCACCGACGGCTGCCGAGCCAGCCGGGCCAAGCAAAGGCGACGTGGCCAAAGCTGGCCTGGGTTCCGCCTTGTCCAGCCGGCTCGGTGGATTCGGCTTCGGCAAAAAGAAGCAGGATCCGCCTCCGGAGCAAAATACAGATCAAAACGCAGCCCAGCCAACCAGCGCCATCCTGATGGAGACGCAGATCACAACGTCGAACTTTTCGTCGGCGCCGGTCGACCCGTCACACTTCGACGTTCCGGCCGGATACCGGCTGGTGACCCCGCCAACCCAGCCGTCATCGGCACGTGCGCAATAGACCTTTGAACCACGAACCATGAACTCAGAACTGTCCGCGTCTCTCTCCTCACCGATTCTTTCTCACGCAGGGTTTAGAATCGTTCGTGGCGCAGGGTCATTGGCGCCGTTCTTTTGCCTGCTGAGCCGCGCTGTGACGGCAGGCCAAATTGTGTGATTTTTCAGGGAAGCGGGCAGGGATGCGAGCGAAGACGGCAGTTGTATTGGGTGCCCAGTGGGGCGACGAGGGCAAGGGCAAGATTGTGGATGTGCTCAGCGAGCGCTTCAGCGCCGTGGCGCGCTACGCCGGCGGGCACAACGCAGGGCATACCGTGATCCACGGCAGCCAGAAATTCGTGCTGCAGCTTATCCCCTGCGGCGTGCTGCGGCCGGGCTGCAAGGGCATCATCGGCAACGGCGTCGTTCTTGACCCGATTGCATTCCTCAAAGAGGTCGCCAAGCTGCGCGGAATGGGCGTTGAAGTCGACGACCAGCTTTTTGTGTCGAATCGCGCGCAGGTGATTTTGCCCTATCACCGCATGATCGAGCTGGCGGCCGAAAGCGCTCCGGGCCGCAAACGCATCGGCACCACCAGCCGCGGCATCGGCCCGGCTTATGAAGACAAGATGGCGCGCAGCGGACTGCGCATCGTCGACCTGCTCAACACGTCGCTGCTTCGCCAGCACATCGAGGCGGCTTGCGGCGAGAAGAACGCCATCGCCCACGCCCTGTTTGGCACCGATCCGCTGGATCCGGAAAAGATGTACGAGGAATATGCGGCAGCGGCCGAAGAGGTGCGCCCGTTTGTCACCGACACCGGCAGGATGCTCCACAAGATCATTGCCGAGGGCGGCTCAGTGATGTTTGAAGGCGCGCAAGGTACGATGCTCGACATCGATCACGGCACTTATCCGTTTGTGACGTCCTCGTCTGCAACGGCGGGCGGCGCGGCAACGGGTACGGGAGTCGGTCCGACAGCGATCGGCACGGTGATCTCGGTGACCAAGGCGTATGTGACGCGGGTTGGCGAAGGTCCGTTCCCAACCGAGATTCATGATGCGATTGGCGACCAGTTGAGAGCGCGCGGCAACGAATACGGCGCGGTAACAGGACGTCCGCGTCGATGCGGCTGGCTCGACATTCCGCTGCTGCGTTATTCGAACCAGGTGAATGGCGCGGAGTGGCTGGTGGTAACGAAGATGGATGTGCTCGACGAACTCGAAGAGATCCCGGTCTGCGTCGGCTACCAGCTGGACGGCAAAGTCAGCGACGAAATTCCCGCGGACGTGCAGGGACTGGATCGCATCATACCGGTGTATACGACACTCAAGGGTTGGCGTACACCCACGGAAGGCATCACTGAATTTGATAAGCTGCCGAAAGCCGCGCAGGAGTATCTTCGCTTTCAGGAGCGCGAGAGCGGCGCGAAGATCGGCATGGTTTCCACGGGCCCCGACCGCGAACAGACGATGGTGCTTCCGGAATTTGCCGCGGCACTCGACGAAATTCACGCATAGACTAGTCTGACGACCGCAGTTTTAACCTTGGTTTGAGGAAGTGCTTCCCATGATCAGCTTTACTGTCCGGCTGAGGTTTGCCCAGGAAGACCGGGCCGAGATTGCCGAAATTCTGGAGGCGCTCACCGAGGCTTCGCGTCTTGAGCCGGGATGCGTCAACTTCATTCCGCACTGGGTGCAGGGCGAGCCGTGCGCCGTGCTGATCTACGAGCAGTACCAGGACCAGAAGGCCGAAGAGGCCCACCGCCAGTCGCCGCACTTCAAAAAGTACGCCGTCGCCGGCCTCTACCAGAAGATGCTGGAGCGGAGCCGGGAAGACCTGGCCGCGCTGGTGGATCGAGTACAGCAGAGTTGAGGAACGGCTGTCCTCCTCTGTGACTGGTGCGAAACCCTGCCTCGAAAAATCGCTCTGTTGAGTGCCGTCTGTCTGCGAGCAGTCTGAAACGGTCAGTCTGCGATCTGCTTCACCGAAGCCATGTTGCGCCTCAATCGATTTGGATTTGAGCCGCGCCCGGCGCATCGACAGCCAGATTCTACATATATTCGCGAGACGCTTAAAGACGTGTTCACACGTTTAGAAGAGATTCTGTCTGGCGCGGCAGTGTTTATCCTCAGCCGGCGCTCCCCAAACTCAAATTCGAGAGGTCTGCTTCCATGCTAAGAAAGTCAGCAGTACTCGGCGTCGTCGCCGGGGTGCTCGCAACCACAGGATTCGCCCAGGATGGCCGTATCAAGAGCGACATTCCACATCTCGATCATGTGTTTCTGATCATGATGGAGAACCATGGCTATCAGCAGGTCATCGGCAATCCGAACGAACCCTATCTGAACAATCTGATCGCCAGCGGGAAGGTCAATTTCGCGACCAACTATTTTGCAGTCGGACATCCTAGCCTGACCAACTATCTGGAAATTGTGGGAGGTTCCAACTTCGGCGTCCGCAGCGACAACGCGCCGGACTGGGGCAGCACGTCATGCTCGCCGAACATTGCGACCAAGATTGTGAACGCAGACAACGGTGGCGGCAATGCGCCGGTTTCAGTGGATACCGGCAATATCTGCCCCATCTCCGGAACCGGCACTGACGCCGAGACACCGGCAGTGGATACCTGGAACGAAGTTGCCGGGCCCTTCATTGCTCTCGCGGATATTGACGGAGTGAAGTCGATTCCGGCCGCGCACACAGTAGGCAAAACCATTGCCGACCAGCTCGATGACGCTCGAATGGAATGGAAATCCTACCAGGAGAGCCTTCCCCTCGGCTCGATCTATGGGGTGAATTACAGCAACGGCACGGCGACCAACCTGTCGGATTTCTCGAAGCTGGCCCCCCTCACATCGTCGAGTGTGGTTCAACTTTATGCCGTGAAGCACAATCCATTCGCCTACTTTGCCAGCATCCAGGATGGCAATGATCGCGACAGCAGCCTGGCCAACTCGGTAGGCTTTGACGGTCAGACCGGTCTCTACGCTGATCTTCGCAGCGGAAAGGTTCCCGACCTCGCGTTCATCGTGCCCAACCAGTGCGACGATCAGCACGGACGGGGCAATGGCGACGCATTCTGCGCATTCGACTACGGCCAGAACGACAGCGGATTCACCTACGGCACGCAGGTCGGCCTCAACCCTGGTCTCATTCAGCAGGGCGATTCGACGATCGAGCGTCTGGTGAAGGCTATTCACGCTTCGTCGGCGTGGGACAGGGGCCGCAGCGCGATCGTGATCGTGTGGGATGAGAATGACTACAGCGGCAGCACGACTCAGCTGTCGGGACTGTATCCTTCGCAGAACCAGAATCGCGTGGTTCTCACCGTCGAAACGAACTACGGAAGAAACGGAGTGCAAAGCTCGACCTACTACAACAGCTTCTCGCTGCTGAAGTCGATTGAAGCAGGCTTCGGCCTGCCCTGCCTCAACCATGCCTGCGATTCGAACGTGGGTGTCATGTCGGACTTGTTTGACGCCAGGTCGGATCACGGCAATCATTGAGGACGTCTTCCATGCCCGCCGCGCCGGGAGTTTCGCAGTTTTCCTGCGGCTCCCGGCATTTCTTGTTTGTAACGTGCGATTCTCAGATTTTCGCCTCATCGCACCGCCGGCTGAAATCCAAAACAGCCCACTGGGCGGGATGGCTCGATGCGTTTTTTGTGGTGTCAAACATCATGAGTGAACATTCCTTTGGTCACACCCGTCGAATGACCTAAGGAATTCCCATAAGGGAACATTCACATGGCGTGCATTGACCATCACAGCAATTCGGGGCTACCATCCGTTACGCTTATGGGAATGCGGAGGGCTAGCTCGCCAACGAAGAGGGAAGGTTATCTTGCGATAGGCTTTGCCCTTTTGGTATTGCTGTTTGCGGCAGGCCGGTTGCCCGCCATGCCGCGCGCAGAGAAGCATGAGATGCGGCACCAGATCGAGCACCTCGAAGATACCTGGCGCAATGCCGTTCTGAAGGGAAACATCACGGCGATGGATGCGCTGCTCGCCGACGACTACATCGCCATCTCTCCAACCGGCATCCTGCAATCGAAGGAGCAGGCGCTGGCCAACCTCCGTTCCGGCAACATGCACTTCAAGTCGCTCGAACTCACCGACAGAAAGATCCGCATGTATGGAACGACCGCGCTCGTGACCTCGCGCGCTGAAGTGAACGCCACGGGTCCGGATGGCGAAGTCTCCGGGAGCTACCGGTACACGCGCGTATATGTCAAGGACCTGCGCGGTGTGTGGCGCATCGTAAGCTTCGAAGCCAGCAAGATCCGGGAGCCGGGAGATCCGCACTAGCTGCAACCGCGCCACGCATTTCCGACGAATCACCTGAAGATGCGCCCTGGCCTCACCCTCTAAAATAAGCCGATGCCTGAACTGCCTGAGGTGGAGACGATCGCACGCGGCGTCGACGCGCGTGTGCGTGGCGACCGCATCGTCGACGTCTGGTTCGGCACGCATCGCGAACCCTTCAAGACGCCGGCAGCCCGACAGGCCAAAGGGCTGCTTGAGCTGAAGATCGTTGCCGTTCACCGGACCGGCAAGCACATCGTGGTTGAGTTGGGCGGCGATGAAGGACGGCCGAGTGGGAAGAAGCCCGCGCACGGGCAGGACTCCGCGATCACCGCGCAGTGGATTGTGCACCTGGGCATGACGGGAAGGCTGCTGGTAACGACCCCGGACGCGCCCGTCGCTAAACATACGCATGCCCGGTTGAGCCTCGCCAGCGGACGCGAGCTGCGCTTTGTCGATCCGCGCCGTTTTGGCCGGCTGGAGTTCCGCGACCTGCGCAAGGGACAGGGCTTCGCCGGTCCAGGCGCGGAGCCTCTGGCCATCGAGCCGGCGCCGTTTGCAGAGCTGTTTCGCGGACGAAAGCTGGCGATCAAGGCCGCGCTCTTGAATCAGACACTGCTGGCGGGCGTGGGAAACATCTATGCCGATGAGGGGCTGTTTCGTGCAGGAATCCGTCCGCGGCGCAAGGCAGGGCGGCTCACGCGCGTGGAACTCGAAAAACTGCGGCTGGCTCTCGCGATGTGTTGGAGCAGGCGATCCGGCTCGGCGGCTCGTCGGTTTCCGACTATGTCGACGCGGAGGGCGTGCGGGGATTCTTCCAGTTGGAGCATTGCGTCTACCAGCGCACCGGTGAGCCCTGCCGGCGATGCGGCAATGCGATCAAGCGCATCGTGGTGGCAGGGAGAAGCACCCACTACTGCGCGCACTGCCAGCGATAGGCCTTCAGCGCAAAATCGAAGTTGGCGCGTCCGATTGTGTGTCTAAATGGAGACTCGGTAACCTTGGCTTCTTGTCGAAATCTACTGTTTTTTGAAGTCTGGTGCACCGGGTTTACCAGAATCAAAACGAGCGAGGCTTTCCAGAATCCGCAACTCGATGAAAGCAAACATAATTGAGAACGGCACGTCGATTGCTAATTAGAGGGTGCCAGTGATGTACCGGCTGCTGGAAAAATCCCGGCCAGCCCGCAAAAACAACAGACGCTCGGCAAGAGCAGCCGCCAACGAAGCGGTAGACCGGCCGAGAGAGCCTGTGGAAGGCGCGGTGGAAATAACCACCGCCCATAATTTGCTGGGAGGCCAGTGACCAGCGCAGGGACATGAAACGCCACTCGAATGAGTGGCGTTTCATGCGTTTGGGCGATTCAGCATCACGATTCGACTGCGCTGGAAGGTTCCTTCGCGGTTACGCTTGTACCTCTGTTGTGGGAGTGCGGACCACTTGCGCACTCGCGTGGGAGCCTGTAGTATCGAGATTGCCTATCAAGCGGCTGAAGCGAACCGCCCGGATCAGGGTAGAGCCGGCTCGCCGCTTACAAAAGATCCTTCGCAACCTGAACCAGCCGAAAAGGCGGAAGCGGCGAAGAATCCTATAGGACAGGCATCACCCCAGGAAACGCAGGCCGAGTCGCACCGATCAGTTCAACCGGAGAATGCTGTTGCAGGTGGATCGTGCAGAAGGCTTGAACGTTTTGAATGGATGTTTGGCCCTGGAGTCGCATCGAAGGATTAGCGGTAATTCCCGGCAGGGATCTTCGCGACAAGCAATCGTCGATGGAGTAAACGGGAATGCTGCAATGCGTCGGGCAGGAAAGGTACACCCACTGTTAGCGCGCGTGGGTTACGCAAGAGTCGTGGTAGATTGCGTTCGAGAATACTGTTCCTCCGGCAAATTGCGCAGCTTCAACGACAGGCGGATATCCACCGCCAAGGTGCCTCGCGTACTGGCGAGATGTGTGGTCGGGAATTCAGAATTTCAGCAGCCCCAGAGATGGAAGAGCTGAAGCAAGAGAAATAATGCAACCCATAGCAAAGTGCCAGGAAGTGCACGCATGACAACAGAACCGACGATACCCCAGCCCGAGCTGGGGTCGGCCCAGGCTAATGGCCAGGGACAGTCGCAAGGACATCGGCGCCGCAGGCGTCGTCGTAAAAACAAGTCGAACCAGCCAGGTGGCCAGCCTCAGGGGCAGATTCAGCAGAATCAGCCGCAGCCGGCTCCGCCACAGATGCAGGCTCCGCAGCAGCCTCAGCAACAGGGCGGACCGCCGAAGCAGGGTTCGGGCCGACACCGAAAAAAGAAGAAATTCTTTCAGCAGAAAACCAATTCGCCGCAGCCGCAGCCGGGCAACAGCATCGCTCCGCAGCACAACGGCCGGCGCAAAGAGAGACAGAAGGGCCCGCGGACATTTGTGGGTCCGATGGACCACAGCTATCGCACCGTGAATGGCAACGTAGCTGACGGGCCGCCTTCGACGATTCCTACTGCAGGCAATGGGCACCACGGCTACTACAATGACGTGAACGTCGGATCGCCGGCAGTTCCGGTAAAGGCCGATGCACCCACGCGCATCTTCTGCTTCATCGATGACCTGTTCTTCCAGGCGAAGATTCAGGAGACGGCGAAGAAGCTGGGCGTCAAGGTTGAGTTTGTGAAGGGCGAGAAGGAAACGATCTCGCGGATCATCGATTCTCCCGAGGCCGAGAAGCCAACTCTCGTGGTCTTTGACCTGAACAATCTCAACGCAAAACCGATGACGCTGATTCCAAAGTTCAAAACGAAATTCAAGAAGGCGACATCGATTATCGGATTCCTCAACCATCTGCAGGGTGACCTGAAGATGAAGGCTCTTGAAGCCGGATGCGATACGGTGATGCCGCGCTCTGCGTTTTCGCAGAGCCTGCCCAACCTGCTGCGCCGGTATGGATTGGAAGAGGAAGACGAGTACGTACCGCAGCCGGTTTAAAAAGAACAAGGAATAGTGAACTAAAACCGCGGGGCGCCAACACAGATGTTGGCGCCCCGCTCTATTTGGCGGCGATCCGGTAGACCGGGCTTTGTTGTGACTTCCTATTACCGAGCTTTTACCCCGGGGGCCAGGACATTGGGCGTCCGCCGAGCAGGTGAAGATGGATGTGGTCAACAGTCTGGCCGCCGTCTTTTCCGGTGTTGATGACGGTGCGATAGCCCTTGGTCAGTCCCTTGCTGCGAGCAATCTCCGCGGCCACCCAGTGCAGATGGCCGATCAAGGCGCTGTGCTCGCTGGTGGCATGGGCAATCGAGGCGGTATGCTCGCGCGGAACAATCAGCACGTGTACCGGCGCTTGCGGATCGATGTCGGCAAAAGCGTAGCACTGATCGTCCTGATAGACGGCCTTGGAAGGGATGCTTCCTTCGATGATCCGGCAAAAGAGACAACTCATGACTAAGGGAAAGTCTATCGCAGGCCGAGTTAAAGTCGGAGTTCCCGGCTCAGAGCTTGCAACTGCCCGTGGTCCGGGTGCGAAAGTGAATCACGTTGGGTCCCCGTTGCGGCGGCGCTTCTGCTCTTCATCCCGGGCGTCGAGAAAACGCTGAATCACCTGGGTCAGGTTTCGCTTGAAAGCGCGAACGGAAGCGAAAGGAACATCGACAAGACGATGCTTTCCGCTTCGTTCCATGAGTTGCGCAACGCGGCGATTTCGATCGACATCCATCACAACGAAAAAGCCAATTCGCCCGTCTACCCGGACGACCTCACCCAATAGGGGGATTTTTCCCGACCTAGGATCCGATTTAATAACAATGCAGGATATATCGGAACTCACTGAACACCTCAGCAAAATGAGTGACTTCCGGCGACGCTTTTCTAGACACGACCGCACCCTGATAGAGATGCCACGTTGGAAATCGGGGTTGTTTCAGCGGAGTGTATCTGCTTGATTACGTTGATGAAATTGCACCAATGCTCATATTGCCTGGACTTTCGCATGACCGCGAGCCGCATCAAATCCTTTGGGGTGGAGCAAATGGTCTCGGAACCAATAAGGAGGATCCATGACCACGGATTCTGAAGGACGGACGGTTCTGGTGATCGACGATGACCGCGTGCTTGCCGACACTCTTTCAGACATTTTGAGAAAACACGGGTTCAAGCCTGTCGCGCTGTATAGCGGAGAAGAGGCTCTCGAACTTGCTGGGCGGTTTCGCCCCGACGTTGTCCTGAGCGACATTCGCATGAGCCGCCTGGACGGAATTGAGGCTGCGAAACGCATTCGCATGCTGCATCCGGAATGCCGGGTCATCCTGTTTACAGCCCACACCGTATCCACAGCATTGGCCCAATTGATTCAGGGGCTGGGATTTGAGTTTTTGCAGCGGCCGCTGCACCCGGAACGTATCCTGACTGCGCTCTCCCGCCTTCCTGACGGGCACCGTGCATAGGTCCATCGACGCCTGCGATCCACGCGCGAACCTGGATTGATCGGGTGTCCAAAATTCGGACACACGTAACTTTCGACTGAGCACTAAAGTATCCAATCAATTACTCCAACAGTGGATTGACTTGAATACAGCTGCAACGTAAGGTCGGGCTAGAGTGCACTAGCATCGAGCAGGTGTTATCAGCACTTCAAGACAAAAAGCCCGCCGTCAGGCGGGCTTTTTGTCTTCGACTCTCATGCCAACAGCTAGTGCATGGCGCTGGACGCGCCAGCAACCGAGCACGGGCCGTAATCCCGATTGAGCTTCTCCACACTGAAGACTCCAGGGCCGGTGCTGCCTTTGGACTTCTTGTTCCTCGATCCGTGAAGCTTCACCTTGTCGCCAACCTTGATGCCGGCAGCATCGCCTTCGAGCACATAGGTCTTTCCATCACTGGTCTGCAGCTCAAGCCCGCTGGCGCTGGTCATCACGCATCCAGTCAGGATGTGATGGCTATGGCTGATCTCGACCGGGACGATGATCGCGACGGCGATGACTGCGCCGATGCCAATCGCGGCGCCCGCGACCTCGCCGCCAGATGGACCAATGTTGCCGAGGGATCCACTCTGACCACTTGCGGAAAAAGAAGCTCCAGCGCAAAGCATAGCGGATATTGCAACAAATCCCCTGTTCCCCCATCGGTGCTTATAGGGTGGATTTGGTTTGGTCAATTCAGGAAGCGAAACTTCGCGCAAAGTGTCCCCCAAGGTCGAAAGCATTCAGTCTCAGCGGTGGCCCAAAATACAAAACAACACTCCACCGGTGCCTCTATTGAGCTGCTCGTGTCGGGGAAACGCTGGAGGTGGAACGAAGTATGCAACTTTGTTCAGTTACTGGCAAGACAATTCTGGTCCAGGTAAGACCGATCTAACTGGTGTGGTCCACGATGATCTTCCACCCATGTGCACCTTTGCGCCATACGAGAGAAAAGATGCCGTCGTCCTTCTTGGCTTCGCCGTGCGCGGTCCGGTCGAGATGGAACTTGCCAGTCACGACAGCGTACTCCGCCTTGCCGCAGGAGTTGGGGAGCAGGCGAATTTCGAGATCGTTGAAGCTGAGTTTGCCCATCTGTTCGGGAGTGGTGTAGTTCAGCAAGTAGCGCTCGCGAATGGGCTTGAACCCCTTGCGCAGCGTGAGGCCGATAAACGTGGTGTCGGGCGAGTCCTCGTAGGACTGCATGAAGGTGGGGATGTCGGCGCGGTTCCATGCTTCGGTCTGGGAATTGATGGCCGCGCGAATCTCGGTTTCGTCGGCAGCAGCGGCTGCGGCCTGTCTCGCGGATTGCGCAGGCAACGCGAGTGCGGTGGCGAAAAGAAGAAGGAAAAGGAACGGCAGGGCGCGTTTCATGGACTGACCTCCGATGTTGGGGAACTCGCAATCAGCTTACAATGAGTCCATGACGGCTGCGGCTGCCACTTCCCCATTTCGCGTAGTGCACACGGTTTGCTCCCACGACTGCCCGGATAGTTGTGCCGTCCTTGTCACGGTGGATGACGCCGGACGAGCCATCAAGGTCGAGGGTGATCCTTCGCAGCCGGTCACGCAGGGGTTCTTGTGCGGCAAGGTGGCAAAGTACCTCGACCGGGTCTACGCCCCGGAACGCATTCTCTACCCGCTCCGCAGGAAAACCGGCGTCGCTAAAGGCCCCCTGAAACGAGGCGAGGAGCACGAGGCTTTCGAGCGCGTGAGCTGGGATGAGGCGCTCGGCGCCATTGCGGCCAGGTTGCAGCAGATCAGTGATGCCCATGGACCCGAGTCCATCCTGCCCTACAGCTATGCCGGCACCATCGGGGTGCTCGGATTCGGATCGATGGACCGGCGGTTCTTTCACCGCCTGGGCGGCAGCCAGCTCGACCGGACGATCTGTTCCGAGGCCGGTGGCGTGGCCTGGAACCTGGTCTACGGCAAGAAGCTCGGAACGCCAACAGAGGATTTCAGCCTGGCGAAGCTGATCGTGGCATGGGGCGCGAACATCCACGGCAACAATATCCATCTCTGGCCGATGGTGGAGAAGGCGCGTCGCAATGGGGCCCGCCTGATTGTGATCGACCCCTACAAGACGCGCACTGCTGCGTTGGCAGACTGGCATATTGCGATCCGGCCCGGTACGGATGCGGCGCTGGCGCTGGGGATGATGCACGTGATCCTGCGCGAAGGCCTCGAAGATCGCGCCTACGTGGACGAGATGACCCATGGAATTGCGCAACTGGCCGAGCGGGCCCGCGAGTATACGCCGGAACGCGTCGCGGCATGGACAGGCATGACCGCTGCCGACGTGGAGCAGCTGGCGCGCGAGTACGCGACGACGCGGCCGGCCGTGCTGCGCCTGAACTATGGCGTGCAGCGGAGCGAAAACGGCGGCACCGCTGTAAGAGCGATCGCGATGCTGCCGGCACTGACCGGGGCGTGGAAATATCGCGGAGGGGGCGGCGCACTATCGACCTCCGGCGCATTTGCGTGGAACAAGCGGGAACTCGAGCGGAGAGACCTTGCACTCGATTCGCCGCTGGGACGCGAGGCCCGCGTTGTGAACATGTCGGTGCTGGGACAGGCACTGACGCAGGTGCCAGGTGTCAGGGGTCAGGGATCGCAAATGCGCAGTGCGGAGCCCGAAGACGATGTGCTCAGCGGTGGGCCTCCGGTGCATGCGCTGGTTGTGTACAACTCGAATCCCGGGGCGGTTGCGCCGAACCAGAACGCGGTGCGCCGCGGGCTGGCACGGACGGATCTGTTTACGGTGGTGCACGATCTGTTTTTCAACGACACAACCGACTACGCGGATTACGTGCTGCCGGCAACAACATTCCTCGAACACACCGATATTCAGGGCGCCTACGGGCACTATTTTGTGCAGCTTTCCAACCAGGCAATTGAGCCGCCGGGCGAGGCGCGCTCGAATGTGTGGCTCTTCAGCCAACTGGCCCAAACCATGGGCTTCGCCGAATCGTGCTTCCGCGACACTGAAGAGCAGTTGATTCGGCAGGCGCTCGCGATTGGACTCGATGGTCGATCGAAGAATGCCGGCATGGAACACATCAGCTTTGAGGATTTAGAGGAGAAGGGGCACATTCCGCTGGCATTTCATCGGGAGCCGGAGAACGCCCCGTTTCTCCCGTATACGTCAGAGCGGTTGCCGACGCCCTCGGGAAAAATCGAGTTTTATTCGGCAACACTGGCCGCGCGGGGGCAGGATCCGGTCCCCGGCTTTACTCCGCCATCCGAATCCCGCTGGAGTGAAGGGGCGAAGCGTTTTCCGCTGGAGTTTCTGGGCCGCAAAGCCGACAACTATATGAATTCGACGTTCGCGAATCTTGACGGGCACCGCAAGATGGAAGCGCGCACCAGCCAGCGGTTGGAAATGCATCCCACGGACGCGAATGCCCGGGGCATCGTGGATGGCGACAAGGTGCGGGTATGGAATGATCGAGGAGAGATTCAACTGACGGCGCTGGTCGATGGTAGAGTTGCCGAGGGTGTAGTGGCAGGGCGGTTGGACTGGGCCAAATTCAATGACGGCGGCGTGAATGTGAATGCGCTGACGAGCGAGCGCCTGACTGATATTGGCGCGGGAGCCACGTTCTATTCAGTGCTGGTGGAAGTGGCGAAGGTCTGACGTTCCCGGCCGTTCGGATTGACGCATTTTTAAATGAAAACCAAACTGGCGTGGCGATCGTACGTGAATACTGGGAGTGCATAAGTGCTGCCGGATGTCTGATAAAAGGCGGTAAACTCGTTCTATGTCTTGGATTGGCTTTTTAGTTGTTCTGGTACTGGCCCTTGGCTACATGTACATGAAGCGTGCCGGCCAGATTTCGTCGAAAGATGCCACAGAATACCTGAAAAACGGAGCGATCATTGTCGATGTTCGAAACCCGGATGAATTTGAAGCAGGGCACCTGATGCGCGCGCAGAACATGCCGCTGGATCGTATTGAAATGCTCGCGACCTCGACGGTCAGGGATAAGAACAAGCCGCTGCTCCTGCACTGCTCCACCGGGGTACGCAGTTCGATGGCCAAGAAAAAGCTGGAAGCCCTCGGGTACAAGAACGTCTTCAACCTGGGATCGTATGACCGCGCCGGCAAGATCATCACCGGTAGCTGATCGCGGGAATCTCTCACGAAATAGAGCCATGGGAGCTGCATTTCACTTGCGTCTTGCCACGGATGAGGATGTTCCGGCGCTGCATGCGCTGATTGAGGCCTCAGTGCGCGGGTTGCAGAGGGAAGACTATACGCCGGCGCAGATTGAGGGTGCGCTGGGTACAGTGCTGGGGCTGGATTCACAACTGATCCGCGACCGGACTTACTTCATCGCTGAGATATCAGACCAAAACACAAGAGCGCGGATCGCCGCCGGGTGCGGCGGGTGGTCGAAGCGGAAGACGCTGTTCGGCGCCGACGCAGGCCCGGGCCGCGAACCTGACCTTCTTGATCCGACGACAGATGCGGCAAAAGTGCGAGCCATTTTCGTGCACCCGGATTTTGCGCGACAGGGGTTGGGCTCGTTGATTCTGGCGACGGTGGAGAATGCGGCGCGCGCGGCGGGATTCCGCCGGTTCGAGATGGGATCGACTCTCACCGGAGTGCCGCTCTACCGGCTGAAGGGCTACGTCGAGATCGAACGCATCGCGGTGCCGCTGAAAAACGGCGAGGTGCTGCCGGTAGTGAAGATGGTGAAGAGCGCGACTGACAGCCGGTCTTAGGTCACGTTGCCGAAAGGATCCTCCAGCGAAGGGCACTGCGGTGTCAGCAGTTCGGCGCCGTTCTCGGTGATGTGCATATCGTCTTCAAGACGAATGCCGAACTCGCCTTTGATGTAGACGCCCGGCTCATCGCTGAAGGTCATATGCGCCTGGAGCTTTGGGCTGAGATCCCAACCGAACATGTCGTTGTGAACGAGATAGGGCCACTCGTGGCCGTCCATGCCAATGCCGTGCCCAACCCGGTGCGTGAAGTACTTGAACCCCGAGCCGTATCCGCCATCGACGATGATCTTACGCGCTGCGGCGTCCACGTCGGCCGCCTGCACGCCCGGCCGCGCAGCAGCCAGCACTGCGGATTGCGCTCGCCGTACAAGGTCGAAGACGGATTTCATCTTGTCGGTCGGCTTGCCCAGGACGAAGGTGCGCGTGATGTCCGAGGTGTAGCCTTCGACGGCGCAGCCATCGTCGAGCATGAGAATGGAGCCCTCGCGGAGCGTTTGCGGCTTGGCCGAACCGTGCGGCACTGCCGTGAACTCGTCGACGTTGAGACTGGCTTCGCCTTCGAAGCCGACACGATGGTAAGCAGCGGCGACCAGCGCACGTACATCGGGCGTAGTCATGCCGGGCGTGAGCGACTGCGCAACCGCACGATAAACAAGCAGCGTGGCGCGGCAGGCAAGGCGCATGCAGTCGATCTCATGCGCGTCCTTGATCATGCGACAGCCGGCAGTGACAGGAGTGGCTGAAACGAGATTCAGGTGCGGATTGGCTGCGCGGATGCCTTCGGAAAAAACGAAGGCCATGTGCTCGTCCAGGCCGACAGTACCACTGGCGAGGCCGCGGTCCGCGAGTCCCTTGCCTAGCAGCGCATAAGGGCTCTCATCTTCCTGCCAGGTGAGGATGTCGACGTTGTCTGCGAGCGGCCCGGCGGAAAGCACTTCACGAGCCCGTCCCTCCTCGAACGCCGGACAGACCAGGAAGGCCCGTGCCGCGCGCAGGGATCACGAGCGCCCACAACCGTTCGCCGCCATAGAGCCGCAGGTCGGCAAAATAGACAGAAGAGCTGGTCGAGTTGGCGAGGACGATGGCGTCGATCTTCGTGGAGGTCATGAGCCTCCGGGCGCGCTCAATGCGTGCCTGGCGCTCCGCGTTGGTGAAGGGCCGCGCCTGGCTGGAGAGATTCGAAAGTGCGGCAATGGCGGCCGGAAGTTGTTTACCAGAGTCGGCCTGGGCCGCCCGTGAGGGCAGGGCGGTGGCTGCGACGGCTGCAGTGGCAGCGCCGAGAAAGTTGCGACGCGTAAATGCGGATGGGTGTGGCATGGGCCTCCGGGGAAAAGATCGACGGTGGTGCTTTCAGAGTAATCGGTTCAACTGGAGCACCAATCCCTGATCTCCGATTCTGAGAAATTGTGCAACCGTTAAGCTGCAATTCTATTTCGGGTCAGCCATCTCCAGCGTCATGCAATGCTTCTGCGTGACTTCACACTGCAGCATGTCTTCAGCGAGCAGATTCCAGCCGACGAAGCCGGCGAATTTGCCGCCAGGCGACTGCGCAACAGTTGGCGCCAGTCCATCCCCGGTTTCAGCGTCGTAGTCCTCGTGCATCGATCCCCACTTTTGAATATCGCGATGGATGTCGGAGGCCAGTGTGACCGCCAGCCAGCGAGCTTCGTCGCTGAATCCATACCGCCGCAGCGCGATCCAGTCGAGGAAGTTGGCGTTGATCCAGATGGGACCGCGCCAGTTGGAGTAGGGGTTGATGATCGCCTCGTTGTTGTAAGCGGGATCAAAGTGTGACAAGCTGCGAAAGCCATGTTCGGAGCGCATCTGGGTCGGGTTGAGCAGGTAAGAAGAGATCATGCGGCGGCCTTCGTCGCGGGGCAACAAGCCATCCACAAGCGGCAGGAAGTTGGTCCATGCGACCGCGTGGACAACAGCGCCTGTGTCGCGGCGGCGATTCCAGAACATGGCGTCGCGGGCTGACCAGAACTGGCGCAGAATGGCGTGACGCGTGGCGAGGACTTCAGCGCGATAGGTTTTCGCATCAGTGGGGTCGCCGAGTTGCTCGGCGAGCACAGCCATCGCTTCATATTCGCGCATGGCGTAGACAGAGGCATCGACCGCCAGGATGGCGCTGCGATCCTTTTCATCGTTGGTGAGTGCGGCATTGTTATCGGCGCCGGACTGCATGGCGTTATCCCAGAACCATAGCTTCCACTTTTCGTCATACTGCGTGCGGCGGCGGTACTCGAGAACGCGCTTCATCGCCGGCCAGACAGGGCGGATCCATTCGTAGTCGTTCAGATCCCGCGACGCGATCAGCGCTCCCTGAGCAAGGAAGGGCTTCATCGCAAACTTTCCGAAGAGCGGGCGCGGCCCCTTCGGCGTAATGCATCCGGCTACATAGCCGTCGGCATCCGCGGAGCCTGCGAAACCGAGAACCCAGTCGCGGAGATACTTCGCATTCGCGGGGTCCTGGTTCGCCCAGTGCAGGCCTATGAAGAAACCGTCCCAGTCCCACATCTGGTTGTAGTAGCCCGCTGGGATGAGGTAGGGATGCTGGATGTATCCGTCGGCAGGGCGAATAGTTTGCGGCGCGAGACGTTCGAAGTCAGCCGCAACTTCGTGGAGCAACGCCTTGGAATCAGGTTGATCGGGAGGAGACTGGGCGCCGGAGAACGCGGAGGCAATCAGGAGCACGGAAATGGTGCGTAAAGTCACACGAAGGATTTTTCGAAGATTTTGCACGGGGGAATCATAGCGCCGTTCAACGGTGAGCGTATGTGTTCGCCTGTATCCACGTTGGATTGCCGGGTCAAGGTTTGCAGGCGTTATACGGGAACAACCTCGCTAACCTGCACGACGCTTTCTCCACTGTAGTATTTGCGCTGGTCGGCAATCAGTTCTGGCGCCGTCGCGGCGAGCGCGACGTCGAGCTCCAGCATGGTCTCGAAGTAAAGATGGCCGATGGCGTGGTAGTGCGAAGGCGTGCCCGGCGGGAAGGCGCCGATGCCGCGGTCGACTTCGATGCGGACGAGCCCTCGCGACCCGAGCAGCCGGCGCGCGATGACAAGGTGCGGGCCGAGGTAGTAGTTCCAGTCAAAGGTGGACCCGTCGGCAATGGGATACATCACGCTGAGGCGAACCATGGCTTGGGAATACAGCGCAGGTGCAGCGGATGTCAATGAAATCTATGGCGCCGGTGTTGCCGGTAAAGTTTCGATGTAGTCGAATGCGGCCGGGTCTTTTCCCTCTGGAGATCCCTCAATCCGTATCGTGTCGCCGGGCTTGAGCGCGACGTCGTAGACAAGATGCCGTGTAGAGTTGTCGCCGTGCGGGTGCGGCGTTGGCAGACTGGCGTCGGCAGACCACGATGCATCCTTAGCCGACGGCTGGCCGTTGATGGTGAATGCGAACTTCGCGATGCCGCCCTGCAAATCGAAATATTGCACAGCGATGTTGAACCGGCCCGTGCTGCCGTTATAGGTCCATTCGGCAGAGCAAGTGGCCTGATCGCACGAGACAGCCTTTCCGCCGCTGGCGTCTTCCCACGGATTGACTTCGATGATCTTGTAGCCGGTGAGCCGGGCGTCTTCTGCTTCGAGACGACGCGGATAGTGGTCGGCTCGTCCCGCTTCGTCGGGAATGCCGCTGAGTTTGAAGAAATACTGCACAATTGCATCGCGCCAAACGATAGCGTGGCCGGCCTGATACTGCAGGCGTGGAAGCATGTCCGCGTAAAGCGCGGGATCGATGCGCCCCTTGAGCGACTCCCAGGCACCCACGAACCCGGCGGCCTGCGCGGCCCCCTGGTAGTGCGAGTCGTAGAGATACTGGATGACCGTCTTTCCGTCATGCAGCTTGTAGGTGTAGGGCACGTGGTGGAAGAAGAGCAGCAGGTCATCGGGCGTGGCGGCGGTGGATTCGTAGATCTTCGCAACGTCCGGTGAGTATTGGCCGACGTAGCCCGTGCCCGTCGCCACGGTGCGATCGAATCCGACACCGTCATGGTCTGCCTTGTGCCACTGGCCCCAGCCGTTGCGCTCGCTCGCCTCGACGTTCGGCCCGTAATGGCTGCCGGTGATGTCGGTCAGCGTCTGCAAGCCGAGCGGGCCGGTGTAGCTTTCATACGCGGGCCAGCTCTGCATCAGCATTGTGGCGACGGTGTGCACTACTGATGGATCGTTGGAGACGGTCTGGCGAACCCATTCTTCGGCGATCTGATCCGGAGTCAGGTTGGGATTCCACGCGAGCCGTCCGTATGCATACAGGTTGGCAAGAGCAAGTGGCGACCCAAGCCACGCCTGCTGCCCCACACCGGCCACGCCCACCATTCCGCCCAGCGGCCGATGGAATGACTCTCCGGAAATGATTCGCTTCACGGGTGTCGAGGCGCCGCCAACCCGCATGTCGAATTCGAGTACCTGATTCCACATGGGGGCAAGATAAACGAGGTGACGCTGCTGGCCGGTGTACTCCTGCGTGATCTGGAACTCCACGGCCTGGCTCGCGTGCGCGAGTCCGCCGAAAAGCGGCGAGACCGGCTCGCGGGCCTGGAAGTCGATGGGACCTTCCTTGGTCTGGATGATGACGTTGGGCGCGAACTTGCCGTCGAGGGGATGGAAGATGTCGTAGGCGGCGCGGGCCCGGTCTGCTTTCGGATCCTGCCAATCGAGGTGATGGTTGTAGACGAAGGCTCGATATAGCACTACGCCGTTGTGGGCCGCGAGAGCTGCGGCGAGCGTGTTGGCGGCGTCGGCTGGCGTGCGGCCAAAGCTGGCGGGCCCGGGCTGACCTTCGCTGTCGGCCTTCACGGTGAAGCCTGCGAAGTCGGGAATGAGGTCGTAGATCTCGTTGACCTTGGTGGCCCACCATGTTTTGACGGCCGGATCGAGTGGATCGTAGGTGTTCAGTCCGCCGATCTTCTGCGGACTGGCAATATCGACCGACAGTCCGACGCGCACGCCATAGGGGCGCATGGCTTCAGCAATCCTCGCAATTCCCTGCAACATCTCTGGCGTCAGAAAGACCGCAGCATTGTTCACGTTATTGAGATTGCAGCCGTTGATGCCGACCGACGCCAGCAGGCGCGCGTATTCGGCAACCGGTGCGAGGTCTTCGCGGACATGCCCGTTGTCGAAGAAGATGCTGCGGCCTGCGTAGCCGCGCTCGATGGAGCCATCGGCGTTGTCCCACTCATCGACCCAGCGAATGGGCATGGCGGGGCGCTCGCGCAGGTTGGCATTGCTCATGTCAGCGCCCTGAGAGAGATTGCGCAGCAAGGCAAAAGCTCCGTATAGAGCGGCGCGGTCAGTGCCACCCACGATATCGATTTCGCGCGTAAGATCGCCGTGCCGCGCGGAGATGAGGAACTCGTCAGGCTCAAGGGAAGGCACGCTGTCTTTCGGCTGGCGCGCGCGCGTCTCCTGTACGGTTCCGAGAACGATCATATTCGGCCCGTTTTCGAGTGGAGCGCCGCCGGAGAGCGAGAGAAGTCCGCGGCGAAGCTCAATCGCGGCGGTTTGTTCGACGAGACTCTGCCCAAGAGTATCTACGCGCGTTGGCACCTTGAGCGGCTTGCCCACCGCACGGTACTTGAGCCACGCCTGCGCGGCATTCTGACCGAATGAAGCCGATGGAGTTGCGGCAACGGCCAGGAACACACTAACCAGGAACACACCAAAGGCAAGTCCCTTATCGAAGAGGGCCCCTTGGCATGATCGGCCTGCCTGCACGGTCACGAAGCTCTGCATCCCACCGTTCTATCATCCCAACCCGTACGGGCTCCTTGTTCCCTTAATCCTTGTTCCCTGATCACTGTTTTCTTGACACGCCTAGCTCTCTATGCCTAGACTTCTCTATACCGAGATTGCTAGGGGTAAAGCATGGCCAAGAACGATCTTCAGGGAACACTCGACCTACTTGTCCTAAAGACGCTGGATCAGAACGGCGCACTGCACGGCTACGGCATCGTTCTACACATCCAGAGCGCTTCCAACGACATGCTGCGCGTGGAAGAAGGCTCGCTCTATCCGGCCCTTCATCGCATGGAGCAGAGCGGCTGGATTGCCGCGGAGTGGGCGATGACCGAAACGAATCGACGCGCAAAATACTACAAGCTCACCACGACCGGACGCCGCCAGTTGCAGCAGGCCGAAGAGAGCTTCGATCAGTTGGTCAAGGGTGTGCGCGCCGTGCTGCGTTACGCGTAGTTCACTCCAGAAAGGTTCATCATGGCTGCCCTTCGCCGCATCGCCAATCTTTTCCGTAGCTCCCGCGTAGACCGCGAAATTGCCGACGAACTCCAATCGCACATCGACCTGCGCATCGAGTCAAACATGGCTGCAGGCATGTCGCCGGCAGAAGCACGCCGCGACGCCCTGCTCCGGTTCGGCAATCCAACTTCCACGCGTGAACGCGTGGCCTATGCCGATGCTGCCCTGAGCCTGGCTTCCGTCTGGTCAGACGTGCGCTACGCAGGACGTCAGTTGGTGAAGTCTCCGGGGTTTGCCATCACCGCGGTGTTGACGCTCGCCATCGGAATCGGGGCAAACACGGCAATCTTCAGCAGCATGGACGCCGTCGTTCTGCATCCGATCTCAGTCCCCGATCTGAATCAGGTGGTGACACTTGCCGAAGATCAGGGCAGCGGCAACTACCATTCGGTTGCCCTGGCGAATTACTACGATTGGAATCGGCAAAACCGTTCGTTTGAGCAACTGGCTGTGCGCACCTATGCCGATATGAGCCTGACCGGTGCGGGCGATGCCGCGCATGTTCAGGCAGCGCTGACATCGGCGAACTTCTTCAGCGTGCTCCGCGCACAGCCTCTGATCGGCCGCGTCTTCGCCGACAGTGAATGCCGCCCCGGTCGCGATGTCGTGGCAGTTCTGAGTTACGGTTTCTGGCAGCGGAGCTTCGCCGGCGACCCATCGATCCTCGGCCACCAGATTGAGCTCGACCAACGCAAATTCACGATCGTCGGCGTCATGCCCAAGAGCATGCAATATCCATCCATGGCCGACCTCTTCCTGCCGATGGCGCCGACGCCGCAGCAAATTGCAGACCGCGGCACCCACGACTACCTCGTCCTCGGCCGCCTGCGCACTGGGGTCACCGTTAAACAAGCCCAGTCCGAAATGCGCATTGATGCCGAGCGCCTGGCAAAGGACTATCCGGCGACCAACCTTGGCTGGTCAGTAAAGGTTGAGCCCTTGCTCGACGGCATCAACGGAGACTCCACACCTCTCTATTACCGGATGCTGATGGGCGCCACTCTCTTTGTCCTGCTCGTAGTCTGCGCTAACGTAGCCAATCTCCAATTCGCCCGCGGCATTGCGCGCCGCTCTGAAATCGCGATGCGTTCCGCGCTCGGCGCCAGCCGGATGCGGATCATGCGCCAGCTGTTGACCGAAAACATTCTGCTGGGAGCGGTGGGTGCCGGCGGGGGCCTGCTCCTGGGCGGCATCTACCTCCATTTCCTCATCATCAACATGCCTCCGCGCATCGCGCGCTATATGGCGGGATGGTCCAATACTTCGTTGAATGGCCGGGTCATGGCTTTCTCTCTGCTCATCGCATTGGGTGCAGGAGTGATCTCAGGCATTGCGCCCGCCATTGAAGCCATGCGCATGAATCTCGTGGATCAGCTGAAGGCCGGGTCCCGCGGCACCACAGGGTCAGGGCGTCATCGGCGTCTCAGGAACGTCTTCGCCGTCTCGCAAATTGCTCTCGCCGTCGCTCTCGTGATCGGCGCGGCGCTGATGTCGAAAGGCATGTTGCGCCTGTTGCACCTCGGAGATGTCTACAAACCCGAGAAGGTGCTCACGTTCAACGTGACCCCGCCAGCGACCCGCTACAACACACCGCAGAAACTTGCTGCCTGGTATTCCGACAGCCTTGAACGGCTGCGCGCTCTTCCGGGCGTTACGCATGCCGATGTAGCCACTGCGCTGCCCTACAGCGATAACGGGTGGATGCAGGATGTGGCGATTGAAAACCGTCCTGCGGTACCCGGAAAATTTCAAAGCGCGCTTCGCATTCCGGTCAGCGACGGATACTTTTCCGCTTTCCATCTTCCCGTGATCGCAGGCCGCGCGCTGAACAGAGGCGACGACCTGAACTCTCAACCCGTGGGCGTGGTAAGCAGAAAGTTCGTGACGCAATATTTCGGTGGTGAGAACCCGCTCGGCCACCGCGTGCGCATGGGCAGTCCAAACGACAAGAAGGAATCGTGGCTCACCATCGTCGGCATCGCAGAAGACACCAGCTACTCCACATGGGACCAGTCGATCCAACCCGTCGTCTACATGAGCGCGACGCAGATACCTCCGCCCGGCGTGACGTATGCGGTCGTCACGGACGGAGATCCCCTGGCCCTCGCTCTCCCCGCACGGAAGGCTCTAGCCTCGATCGATCCCGCGTTACCGCTTGACGCGGTGATGACCTACCAGCAATCTCTGCACGAAGCGTTAACCGGGCTGATCGACGCCTCGGTGATGCTGGGAATCGATGCGCTCATCGCTCTTCTCCTTGCTGCCATCGGCATCTTCGGCGTGATGGCCAACCTCGTCGGTGAACAAACGCGCGAGATTGGCGTTCGTCTCGCCATGGGCGCAACGCGCGAGCGTGTGCTGGCCATGATCTTGCGCCGTGCTTCGTGGCTCACGGCAATCGGACTCGGTTGCGGTCTGCTCCTGGCTTTTGGCCTCGCTCAGCTGGTCGCCAACCTTCTGCGCGGCGTCAGTCCGCACGACCCCGTCATCTTCGTCGGAGTTTCGACTGCCATTGCGACAATCGCGTTTGCTTCAAGCTGGATTCCTGCTCGACATGCCGCAAGAGTTGATCCTATGCAAGCCCTGCGAGGCGAATAACCGAAGACAGGAGACTTCCCCATGGCTCTTTTTCGTCGCTTTGCGAATCTCTTTCGCCGTTCCAAAGTCGATCACGACATTAACGCCGAACTGCAGGCGCACATCGACCTGCGTATGGACGCGAATGTTGCAGCGGGCATGTCGCCTGAAGATGCGCGCCGTGATGCGCTCTTGCGGTTCGGCAACCCGACCATGACGAGGGAGCGCGTCGCGGCCTCCGACGCAACGCTCAGTCTCGCTGATCTCGGCCGTGACCTTCGCTACGCTGGGCGACAATTGCGCCGTTCTCCGGGATTTGCGCTGACGGCGATTCTTACCCTGGCGTTGGGCATCGGCGCGAATGTCGTGGTGTTCGGCGTGCTGAACGCCATGATTTTGCGTCCGCTGAATGTTGCCGGAGCCGACCGGTTGTTTGAACTGGGTGGCCAGCGACATGGCGATGATAACCAGTGCTATCCGGACTACATCGACTTCAAGACCCGCAACTCGACCTTCACCGATATGGCGACATACCGGCTGGGTTACGTGGGCGTGAGTTCCGGCGGATCCGCGCAGAAGTCCTGGGAGTACGAAGTCTCAGGCAATTACTTTGACATGCTCGGCGTGCAGCCGCAGCTCGGCCGCTTCTTTCACGCAAGCGACGAGCACGGTCCCAACTCCGCTCCATACATCGTGCTCAGTGACGCCATGTGGCGCACACGATTCAACGCTGACCCGCGCGTCGTGGGCACCATCGTGGACCTCAACAAGCACCCCTTCACCATTATTGGAGTGGCGCCGAAGAGCTTCAACGGAACGGAGATCTTCTTCTGGCCGGAATTCTGGGTTCCGATGATCAATGAAGAGCAGATCGAGGGTTACAACTTTCTCACCAAGCGCGGAAGCCACGGCCTCTTCGTGATCGGCTCGCTGAAACCTGGAGTGACGCCGCGCCAGGCCGAAGACAATCTCAACGCCGTTGCGCACCAGATGACGCGCGAACATCCCACCGAAGATGATGGCCTCTCAGTGCGGCTCGTCAAGCCTGGTCTTCTCGGAGATACCCTCGGCGGCCCGGCACAGCCATTTCTCGCTGCGATCATGTCGCTTGCATTGCTTGTTCTGCTCGCCGCCTGTGTCAATCTTGCCGGCATCTTTGCAGCGCGCGCTGCAGACCGCTCCAAGGAACTGGCCATCCGGCTTTCGATCGGGTCAACGCGCTGGCGCATTCTCCGTCAATTGCTCACCGAAGCGGTCGTCGTTTCTTTGGCGGGCGGCGCGCTTGGGACCCTGATCGCAACGGCGATGCTCAAATTCCTGAGCCATTGGCA
Source organism: uncultured Acidobacteriaceae bacterium (assembly GCA_963770365.1). Lineage (GTDB taxonomy): Bacteria > Acidobacteriota > Terriglobia > Terriglobales > Acidobacteriaceae > Telmatobacter. The sequence goes on from CAVYPN010000011.1 coordinate 189,756, forward strand.
ACCAATCAGCGAGTATCCGATCCACGTGACTGTCATCGCCGACAGTCGCACTTACTTTATCGCGCTGCTGTTGTCGTTTGCCGCTGGAATTTTGCCCGGCCTTTTGCCCGCACGCCAGGTATGGAAGACCGATGCCACCGATGCCATGAAGAGTGGAACGACTTCGGCCAGGATAGTGCGCCGTCTCACCTTGCGCGATCTTCTGCTCGGCATCCAGATCGCGTTGTGCGCGCTTCTGTTGACGGCGTCGCTTGTTGCGTTGCGCGGCATGGACCGCTCGCTGCATGCGCCCATGGGCTTCGTCCCGCAGGGGGCGATGGTCGCCGACACCGACATGCACATGGCGGGCTACTCCGATAACTCGGCATTTCCGGTTCAGCGCCGCATCATTGAGCAGGCCTTACAACTTCCCGGCGTTCAAGCGGCGGGTACCATCGATTCCTTGCCGCTGGGCGGCGGCGGCAACAACTGGTCCGTCTATCGCGAGGGAACGACGGACCTTCGCTCTTCCAACAGCGTGATGACGCCGCACAGCTACGGCATCTCTCCGGGATATTTCAAAGCAGCTCAGACCACCCTGCTGGCGGGTCGCGACTTTACCTGGGACGATGGCCCCAAAACGCCGAATGTAGCGATCGTCAATGAGTTCTTCGCACGAAAAATGTTCGGCGACGATGGGTCGGCAGTTGGCCGCCATTTTCTCGGCGGCGACAAGAGCAGTTATCAGATTGTCGGCATCGTCGAAAACGGCAAGTACGAGATGCTGACGGAAGATCAGAGCCCTGCCATGTTCTTCCCGCTCGCGCAGGCTCACGAAGCGAACACCCTTTTGATTGTGCGATCTGACCTGCCGTCTGCGGAAACAGCATCGGCTCTGAATCGCATGCTGACAAGCATCGATGCCAGTCTGCCGTTCGCCTTGCGCGCCTGGCCAGACAGGCTCTCCCTGGCCCTTTTCCCGCCGCGCATCGCCACGGCCGCTCTTGGAGTCATGGGTATTCTGGCGGCCATGCTGGCGATCACCGGCGTCTTCGGCATGGCAACCTATACGGTCTCAAAACGCATTCGCGAACTGGGCATCCGCGTTGCTCTCGGTGCACACCGAGCACAGCTCATGCGCGCGGCCCTGGGTCGTCCGCTGCTGGTGTTGCTGTCCGGGTCGCTGGCTGGCCTTGTGCTCGGCGTGCTTGCCAGTCGGCTGCTCGCAGGGCTGGTGTATGAGGCCACTCCGCGCGACCCGCTGGTACTGATCGGTGCCGTGGCCGCGATGACGCTGATCGGTCTCGTCGCCACCTGGATTCCCGCCCGGCGTGCCATGGCCATTAACCCTGCGCAACTTCTCCGGCAGGAATGAGCATTCGCGGTCCGAGCCACCAAGGTCCTTTGCCCGTATCGTGCGACTTCCCTATTGCCGGCTAGTCCGTCCAACTCCTGTACCCCCGGGTAACCTGACGCACTGGCTGGTCGCTCGCACGGCCCCAGCCGGATACAATGGGAGTACGCGCGAAAACCGGGCGAATACCGATTTTTTCTTCGAATCTGGAGCTGGTGCACGTGATACGTATGTTCCGCCGCAGTCTGCGGCTTCAATGGGTTGTTGCGCTCGGCACTGCGGTTGCGATGCCGGGCCTGGTCGCCATGGCTGCAACTTCGCCACAAGCCACCCAAACCTCGCTCCATATCGACACCCGCGATGGGAACGGCCGCACGCAGGCCACGCTTTCAATGGCGGTTATTGGCGCGGATGGCCAACCGGCCGCAGGATCGGTAGCGATTCAGGATCGAGGCAAGCCGCTCGCCGGCTACGTGCTCGATGCCGCGGGGCGGGCAACGGCAACCATCGACCTCGCCGGAGGCGATCACAGTCTTTCCGCCGTCTACACCGGAGAGCCGGCGCACCTGGGCTCGAGTTCTGAAGTCACACCGGTGCATGCGGTCACCGGTCCCGCTCCTGATTTCTCGGTCTCCGTTGCGCCCGCCACAGTCTCGCTCAAGCAGGGACAGTCGGGATCGGCGACGGTTTCTGTCACACCCGTCAACGCAGCCTCTCTGACGGCGCCGATGTTCGTAACCATCTCCTGCTCCGGCCTGCCCGACCAGAGCGCCTGTACGTTTACGCCGGAGAATATTGAGATCGCGGTGGGGGCCACGGCGGCCATCAACAGTTCGCTCGTACTCGCCACGCAGGCCACATCGCTGGCCAAGGCCGAACCAAACGTGGAACGTGGAGCGCAGCCGGTTGCCTTGGCACTGCTTCTGCCCGGTGCTCTTGTTCTGGGTGGAATTGCCTTTGGCGCGCGCCGGAGCCGCTTCCTGAGCCGACTTGTATTGCTTGGCCTGGTCGCGTTTGTTTCCGTTCTGGGTACCGTCGCCTGCTCGCCGCTCTACAACTACCACAACCACGGCCCGCCCAAAAACCTGCCGACTCCCGCCGGCAGCTACACCGTGATCATCGCCGCGCAATCAAGCAACGGCGTTACCGCGACCACGCACACTACGACCATTGCCATGACGGTCACGAAATAACGCGCAATCGAGTGGATGCATGAATGGCTGGCATCCCATTCCCTCGGCGTTGTACGCGTTTGTAGAAGAGACGCCGGGTACGCTGCTGCTGGAGACGTCACGCCCCGCCGCATCCAAGGTAAGCCGCATCTTCACGAATCCGGTGCGCATATTTGAAGCGCGCACGGCGGCGGATGTTGCAGCTTTGTTTGTGGAGATTGAAGAGGCGGTAAGACGAGGAAACTTCGTCGCCGGTTTCTTCGCCTACGAGTGTGGCGGATACTTCGAGCCGACCGCCGCTTTGAAACCAGGGCGTGACAGCGACTTGCTGGCTTGGTTCGGTATCTACGATCGCTGCTGCCGGTTCGACCACACTACGGGCACATTCCTTGATGGCGAACCTGTCGATCTGTCCGCCGGGCATGATTTTTCGCTTGCTCCAACACCGGTCCTGTCGTTCGCACTTGACGAACGGGAGTACTGCGCACGAATCGCTCAGATTCACGAGTGGATTGGCGCCGGAGATGTGTACCAGCTCAATTTCACTTTTCCGGTCCGCCTCGAAACCGAGCAGCGTCCCGCTACGCTTTATACGCGTCTTGGTGCTGCGCAGCCGGTTGACTACGGTGCGTTTCTGCACTGCCAAAGCGGGCGGCACGTTCTTTCACTGTCGCCGGAACTCTTCTTCCGGGTTCAGGAAGACGGCGGCAGGCGCCATATCCAAACGCAACCGATGAAGGGAACGGCGCGGCGCGGTCGCACTACTGCCGAGGATTGCGCGATTGCGACCGCCCTCGCCGCTGATGAGAAGAATCGCGCGGAAAACGTGATGATTGTCGATCTGATTCGCAATGATCTGGGGCGCATTTGTGAATTTGGAAGCATACGCGTCGAGAAGCTGTTCGATGTGGAGCGCTATCCCACGCTCTGGCAGATGACCTCGACCGTCACGGGAAGACTCCGGCCCGACGCCGGCTATGAGCAGATCTTCCGCGCCTTGTTCCCCTGCGGTTCAATCACCGGTGCGCCGAAGGTTCGAGCGATGCAGTTGCTTGCGCAGATCGAGGACGAGCCGCGCGGCATTTATACGGGGGCGATCGGGTTCTTCTCGCGCGAGGAAACTGTTTTCAACGTTGCCATCCGCACTCTTTTGCTTGAGGGACGCAATGCGACCATGGGTGTCGGCGGCGGAATCGTTATCGACTCCGAGCCAAAAGCAGAGTTTCGCGAGTGCCATCTCAAAGCGGATTTTCTTACGCGCTCACCGGAATCCTTTTCGCTGATCGAAACGATGCTGTGGCGCGGCGATTATTCGCTGATCGAACTGCATCTCGATCGCCTTGCGGATTCAGCGAACTATTTTGGGTTCCTGTGCGACAGGTCAGCTGTCAGAGCCGTCCTGCTTGCCGAGGCATCGCGCTTTGCTGATCAGCGCCCGCGTAAGGTGCGTCTTCTGCTTGACGCGAATGGCTCCGCTCACGTGGAGTCCGGGATTTTGCCGAACGACGCCAATGGAAACAATGGTGCGATCCGAGTGTGCGTGGCTGCGCAACGTACCGATCCGGCAGACCGTTTTCTCTTTCACAAGACGACGCATCGTGCGATTTACGATAGCGCATTCTCGTGCACATCGAACGCTGGCTTCGCGGATGCTCTCTTTTTGAACACGCGAGGCGAAGTTACGGAAGGCGCAATCAGCAGCGTCTTCATTGAGAAGGCGGGCCGATGGTACACGCCGCCGATAGAATGCGGAGTATTGCCGGGCGTCTATCGGCGGCACTTGCTGGAGACACGGCCCGAGATCGAAGAGAAGGTCCTGACGCTGGATGACGTAAGGTGCGCGGACGCCATTTTTATTTGCAACGCGGTCCGAGGGATTCGGCGAGTGGACGTTTCAGTAGATACGGTCGTGGAATGACGCCTAAAATGCTACGGGCCACATCGATGGACGTGGCCCGTGTGGTTATCTGATCGACTGGCGTGTTTAGAAGGTCCGCGACATTCCCGCGATCACGGTATAGTCCGAAAACGCCGCATCGCCATGGGTGTGGTTTGCTAGATCCGTGACGCTGGTCTTGCGATTGCGCTCCATCGCCCACGGACCGCTCGCGTACAAGCCCCAACGTCCGTGCTCATACATCATGCCGGGTTCGATGGAGATGACATATCCGGGCCGCCGGAATCCATTGCTTGATCCGAAGGCATCGCGCACGGGAACGCCTTCCATGCGGCCACCAATGCTGAGAGCAAGGCCGCGCAGGGGCTTGACGCCTGTGATTGGTCGCGAGAATCCGCCGCGCCAGAGGTACTGGTCGGCTGCCGAGACTACGCCTTCTCCGGGAGCTCCGCGCCCCGTCGCGACGCCTGTCGTGTCCTGGGGACTAAACAGCCACGATCCTGTGAAATACGTGGAGGTGTGCCAATAGAGTTCGCGGTAGGCCTCGGTGGCAAGGTTGAATCCCCAGGTACCGTCGCCAGGCTGGATAGATTCGTCGAAGGGCAAAGTCGTCGTCGACCCGTTTGATGAGGTCTTGGTTCCCTTGGCGTCGTTAATGCCCGTGGGCAGTTTCAATTGCCCTGAGATCGCGACGTTGCCATGGCTCTCTGTCGGCGGACGGAATACCCACGACTGCACGCCGACGGTGACATCGCCGATTCCACCCGAGTGATAGGCATTCAGTGGACTGCTCTGCCCGTGGCGAGATGCTTCCATTCCGGGAATACTCGCGATCACGCTCAGCCTGGGAGTGACCTGGTAATTCAAATCCAGTTCAAACAGGTTTACGTGGTTTACAACTGCGGAGTGCTGCGTTTGCCGCTGCTCCTGGTAAACCGTGCCAATGTAGTGTCGGTACGAGTTGTAGACGCGGTAACCGGTCGAGATCGTAAGCCCATGCAGAAAGTTTGTTCCCGCCGAGTGGGCGATCGTGGATTCATTGGTTGGGTTAAGCCCCGCAATGATGGGCTGAGGAGAGTGGGCGGCGACGCAACCCTGCGCGTTTGCGGCAGGCTGCAGGCAGAGGAGGGAAACGAACAGCGAAGCGGGAACGACCGCGCTCCGCAGCAGGAGCTTTTTCATTTTTTTTCTCCAATTCAGAAAAACAGAACTGACCTCAGAAACTCCCTTGGGGATGTACCACAGGACCGGGAGAAACCTGTGTGAAGAATCCCAATGACGGTAGCAGTGGTGAGATGCAATGCGCGTCGGCCATCGTGCCGAGAGGTAACTCATCCTTTCGATGGAGTTCACAAGTGCTTCTGATCAGTATTGTCAGAAGGCGATGCCCAAAAACTGGCGCGCAACATCTCTGACATGCCTTCTGTTGGCCCTGGCTCTCGTTTCCACTCCGCTCCTGGCCAAACACATCCCCGATCCAGCTTTCAAAACACTCGACGGCCAGACGCGCAAGATCTCAGATTTGCGCGGCCAGATTATGGTGGTGAACTTCTGGGCGACTTGGTGCGGTCCCTGCCAGGAAGAACTGCCCCGCCTGAAACAGATCGCCGCGTCGTACGCCGGCAAGCCCGTCAGCTTCGTCTATATCTCGATCGATGCGCCGAAGGACCGGGCGAAGATTCCGAACACTCTGGCCAGACTAAATGTCTCATTCGATAGTTGGGTAAATGCCGACACGGATACGCTGGGCCGCTTCGGCCTTGGCGAAATCGTTCCCGGCACGCTCGTCCTCGACGAGACTGGCGAACCCGTCGCCCGCATCATGGGCGAAGCCCGCGAAGACGATGTGCGTACTCCGGTGGATTGGCTGCTCGGCGGCAAGACCGGTTCTGCTCCCGCCGCGCTGACGAAGCGTTATTGACAGCCCGTGCCGTCTCTTGGGTCGATGCCCCCCTTTCCGCTATCCTTTTCAGGTTGAGGGGTATTGCCATGACGGAGACGGCTACGCGGCCGCAACTTGCATATTTGACCGACGTATTGAACGATCTGCGAGCGAAGGGGACGCATTTCAAACTGCGCATCCTCGACGATCAACAGGCACCCGTGTGCCATTACGACGGCCGCGAAGTGATCAACCTGGCCAGCAACAATTACCTTGGCCTCGCCAATCACCCCAAGCTCATCGAAGCATCGCTGAAAGCGACAAAGGAACTGGGCGTTGGTTCGGGCGCGGTCCGCACGATTGCTGGCACCATGCGCATCCACATGGAACTCGAAGAGAAGATTGCCCGCTTCAAAAATGCCGAAGCGTGCGTCGTCTTTCAGAGCGGCTTCGCGGCCAATGCAGGCACAGTGAGCGCAATCCTCGGCAAGGAAGACTTCATTCTCTCCGACGAGCTCAACCACGCCAGCATCATCGATGGCGCGCGCCTGTCGCGGGCCAAGATCAAGGTCTTCCGCCACAAGGATGCGGCTCACTGCGAAGAACTGCTGAACGAAATTGCCGGCGAGCCCGGCCACAAGCTGGTTATTACGGACGGCGTCTTCTCCATGGACGGCGATATCGGCCCTGTCGACAAGCTGGGTGCGCTGGCCGAGAAGTACGGCGCCATCATGATGGTTGACGATGCGCATGCCTCCGGCGTGCTCGGCCGCAACGGCCGCGGCAGCATCGATCACTTCAACATGCATGGGCGCGTGGATGTGCAGGTCGGCACGCTGTCAAAGGCCATCGGCGCACTGGGCGGTTATGTTTGCGGATCGAAAGATTTGATTGATTATCTCTACCACCGCGCAAGGCCCTTCCTATTTTCCACATCGCATCCGCCGTCGGTCGCGGCCACGTGCATTGCGGCCTTCGACATTCTGGAGACGGAACCCGAGCGCATCGACCGGCTCTGGAAAAACACCAGGTACTTCCAGGGCGAACTCAAGCGCGCGGGATTCAACATCGGCGGCGTCAATACTCCTGAGACGGAGACGCCGATTACCCCGGTGATCGTCGGCGAAGGACGCGCTGCCATGGATTTCTCGCGTGCGTTGTTTGAGGAAGGCGTAATGGGCACTGGCATCGCGTTTCCGACCGTGCCGGAAGGCAAGGCACGCATCCGCCTCATCCTGACCAGCGAGCACACAAAGGAACAACTTGATCGCGCACTCGAAACGCTTGAACGAGTTGCGAAACGGATGGGGCTACTTAGCTGAACATTGTTTTGGATCGTCTGGCGGACCGCTCTCCTCCGTTGGATTCTTGCTCCACTCGGACTGATCGGCGATGAACCACTTGTGGGCCTTCTCATAAAGCTTTGTGAGTTCGGTGCGTCCAGCCGTGCATATTACCTCCTTCCTTTGCTGGGGTGTAAGCGACCAATTCAGCGGGTCTGTCCCCGCTGTAGGGGTGGACCACTGATCGGCGAACACGACGGACCGCACGATGAGTTTTCCGGCATACGCGTGCTGCAGCAGTTCAAGGGCGGATTGGTCTCGAGGGGTAATGCTCTCGTGCCCCGCCTGCCAGAAACCGAGCAATGGGGCACCCACCTGGCTGAAGAGATTCCAGGGTGAGCCTCCGTCGATGTGATCGGGGCTCGATTCCGAGCCGCTGCCGAAAACAGCATTGCTATTGCGAATCTCAATGAGGAGGATGCGCAAGGGCGAATCGTTCGAAACTTCCGCTACAGGGCAAGGGTTGGGAAAATTGGGTGTCTCTGGCGGCCCGAGCGCATAACGCAGGAATTCCAGCGCGGACGCCGTTCCATCGTTGTCGTAGTAGCCGCCATCCGCGAAGTGAACGCTGTTCACTGCGTTGTCCAGAACCATCGGCGCTCGCGCTGCAGATGAGACGTAGGGAAAAGTTGCAGAGAGCTGGGCGGCGCTAGCCAGGGGAAGGTCAGAGACCCCTCCATCTGTGCGCTTCTTGAAAGTTTGAAGGAACGACCGCGCTCGATAGTCTGGACGCGACTTGTCTTCCATGAGGCAGTCGGGAATTCTGTAATTGGCGGATAAGAATCGCTCGCCGCTTTCCAACACCGTGGTGTTCATTGTGAATGCGGGATCCGATCCCGCCGAAAAGTCCCGCACGGTGAGCCCGTTGCCGGTTTGGTCCTTCATCTTTGTTTGAAATTCCGCACTTAGCCTCGACCCGTTTTCACCCTCCTGATGAGAGTTCCAATGTGCATCGCTGTGGGTGTCTTCTTCCCACACCTGCTTGCAATAAAGGTCATCGAGATTGCGGAGAAACGATTTCCGGAGCGCCCAGGTGCGATCTTTTCCAAGCGCTGATCGATCTGAGCCACTTGTATCGAGATCTCCGTCACCCGAAGAAGGGGGGAACAGGTACGGCAACGCAGGAATAAATGCCTTGGGCAGGTCGTAGTAGACCAGGCCCCAGCCGACGCCCTCAAGGCTTGAACATTGCGCGGCGCTTTGCATGCGTTCCGTCGCTGCAACCAGCTTGCCCGAGTCGAGATTGCCGTCGTGCAGTTCGCGAAGATATGGCATCAGACCCACGCTGCCGCCCGATACCGTGCTGGCAAGAAGAAGGTGCTTGTGAAAGTCGGGTCCGAATGTCTGTTCAAGATGCGCGAGCACCGCTGCCGTCCACGCAGAGGCGTGAAGCCCGCCTCCGGTAGCGGTCACGATGATCAATGGACTCCCGTCGGAGACTGCTTGCCGGCGTGCCGCAAGGATCGTATAGGGATACGGAAGGTCTGCGGCTTGTTTTGCAGTCGTGGTGGATACGTAGTGTTCCTCCTCCCCATTGCCCCGGTGCATGCCGGAGTGATCGAACCACACAGTCCGATCCAGATGAAACATCCGGGGGATGATGAGCACGATTAATAGCAACGTGAGGACCGGAACTCGATAGCGGTCGAAGAAAAAGGCTACCGCTCCCAACATCCAGCTCACAGCAATCACCAGGATGAGCACTGTCGCAAAGATCGGAAAGCGCTCGATCTGGACCAGGAGATATAGCGCAACGACTGCAATCCAGAAGACGCCGATAGAAACCGTAATCCAGATACGAATTCCCGTGAGGCCGGCCGTCTTGCCTGATACAGAGAATGGTTTGGCTTTCCAGAAAACCATAAGGATAAATGCAATGAATAAGGTCATTGCGGCAAGTGCGATCGATGACGCAACGGGCGCTGCAACGGGAGCCGTTAACGGCCAGATCAGGAGATACAATCCCAAAAACACAACCAGCGAAATGGACGCGAAGTTGTGCGCTTCGTAGAAGGAATTTCCTCTTGTCTCGTTTCCATATCCCGACCGGGCGATCAGGAAGCGTCGCAATGCGGCCAGCCCCGACATCTGATCGAACTTCTCGAACCCGGCGCTGCAAAACAGAGTGTCGGCCTGCTCGATGGTTGGTCTGCCGGGACATGGTGAGTTGACTGCATTCAATCTGAACATCGCCCGAGGAAACAGAATGGTTCGCGCCGCGTTTTGGCCGAGGATGAAGCTCTTTGGCGGGTTGTCCACCTCCGGCGCTTTGAATGTGAGGTAGTACCAGGCATTCGCATTCCACCAGAAGATGCCGGCCAGCAACGTTCCAACCGCGAGACCGACAAGAATGGTCTGCGGATCGACCCCCTGGAGCGCACCGAAATACAAGAGATAAGCAAAGACAAGCAGGTTTGGAGCCTGCGCAATGCCGACTGCGACGAATTCCTGTTTCCCCTCGTCGTTGACGAAGCAGTTCTTCAACAGCGCGGGGCGGCTATCATCGGGCTCTCCGGTGAGAAGCGCCCATCGTTCAGGCCCGTTGATGACTGCAATGCGCGCCAGAACAAGCGCCGTAAAGCCGGCCGAGACGAGAAAGAATGCAACGCAGAGATACTGTTCCCATTTCTCGGAAACAAGAATTCCACTCGTCAGAGTTTTATCCTGAAAATTGAGAAGGCAGATGACAGGAGCAAACAACCAGAGCATCCACGCAAAACGAAGAAAGTAACAAAAACTAGCCCACTTCCCGAGCTCTTTCAAAAAACTGATCATTTCGCGACCCCTCAATGCATCCCCCTTCTATCAAGGCATCGATCACCGCATAAGGCATTGTTTTGTGCGTGACGGCCCTTCAGCGTCGATAGAGTAGTACCGACCTTTCGTCTACGCTGCGATGCCGAGGAAGCAGAAATAGGGGAAAATCGAATCGACCAAGCATAACCCGAAAGTCTGATCGTCAAGACGAGATTTTGTGCGGAGGAGGAAAGACCAAGTCTCCGTTGGAGATAGGTATGTAAGATGGAGAGGAATCTTTTCGGCGGAACGGTTCGCACGCCCCGCTGTTCTGAGACCAATCCATGATCGCGCATCTCCGCGGCAAGCTGATTCACAAGCAACCAGGCCAGGCCATCGTCGAAGCCGCCGGCGTGGGGTACGACGTCGTCATCTCCGTGCCAACCTTTACCTCGCTGCCGAGCGTGGGTGCGGAGACCTCGCTCCACATCCACACGCAGGTGAGCGAAGATCAGATCGCGCTCTTCGGCTTTCTCGATCGTGAAGAAAAGCGGCTGTTTGAGCGGCTGATTACTGTAAGCGGCGTTGGGCCGAAACTCGCGATCAAGATCCTATCCGGTCTTTCGCCCGAGCGCACCGTGCAGGCGATTCGCGCGCAGGATCATGCGCAGTTGACGCGCATTCCCGGCGTAGGCAAAAAGCTTGCCGAGCGGCTCGTCGTCGAGTTGAAAGACAAGTTGGATGACTTCGCAGTGGCTCCGACGCCAAGCGCAGTCGCCGGACCCGCAGTGGATGATGTGCTCTCGGCGCTGACCAATCTCGGCTATCAGCGTCCCTCAGCCGAGAAGGCGATCGAGCAATCCGTTGCGAAGGACAAAGCACTTGCAGGGGATTTCGATGGGCTCTTCCGAGCAGCCCTGAAGGTCATCCGGTAAAATGGCAGGTAGCGCTAAATAGATAGAATCCAGGTTTTCACTAAGTGTGACGACTTTCAACGTCACATTAATTCCACTCAAGCTGTAACCCTCGATTCGATAAACCCGTTCTAACTCTAAAGAGCCATCAGAGCCCGATTTCAGAGCGTCAGGCATCCTGCACGGCAAGGAAGGTGTATTTGCGTCTGCTTGTCGCACTTATCAGTCTCGCCATTGCGACCGCTCTGAACGCTCAGCAGGAGCGGCTTCCCGACGCGCCTAGGCCATCCATCAGGCTCGCGGCAGATCGCGCCTCTAAGCTCGGTTTCAGCGAATCGTCTTCAGTCTCCGATCCTGCCGAGCTTCCTGCCATGGCGTTCTTTTCAGCCATGGCCCAGACCGGTCAGTCCGGCCCGATCACCAGCCAGAACAACAGTAACGCAAAGCCCGCGCCTAACGTCCCCGTCGACTCCAACGGCAACCCGATCCCGCTCGAGCGTCGACAGCCGCAGCGCATCCTGGGGTTCATGCCTAACTTCCGGTCCGTATCGGGAGGATCGAAACCCCATCCGCCAGGCTGGAAGTACAACTTCATCGTCGCCACGCGCCAGGCCACCGATTACTCCTCGTTCATCTTCCTCGGCCTCACGTCGATTACCGCTGAAGGCATGAACATGCATCCTTCGCTTGGCAAAGGCGTGGATGGCTTTTACGCCTATACGTGGCGCGGCTTTCTTGACAAGACTGACGGCACGTACCTTTCCGCATGGCTGTTGCCCAGTCTTCTCCACGAAGACACGCGCTTCTACGCGCTCGGCAACGAAAGCAGCATTCCGGCCCGTATCCTCTATGTCATCGACCGTCAGGCAATCACGCGCACCTACGGCGGCAGGCAGACACCCAACATTGCCGGCCTGGGCGGCAAGGTCCTCACCCAGGTCGTGTCACGGAATTACTATCCACCCAGCGCCACGAGTTTTAGCGTGCTGGCCAGCAAGTTCGGTTACTCCGTCATGCGCGACGTCATCTTCTCCTCGATTCGCGAGTTTTACCCCGACATCGCCGCTCACTATATCAAGAAGCATCGCGAGAAGATCGCTCGTCAAGCCGCAGCGGGCGCATCTTCCTCGCCTTGAGTAGATCCGATTATTCTTAAAAATTGCGAGAGCGATTCACCGATTTCCTTAGGAAATTCGGCACCGGTTCAACTGTCGTAGGCCAACGAAACAGACAGGTCGCGCCAGCTGTCGAGATCGATTCTGGCCTGCAGAAGCTTCTGCTCGAAGACAGCGACGGCATCGGAACCTGCCAGGAAACGGAGCGGTGGATTACTGCTGTTGACGATGCGCAACAAGGCGAGGGCCAGCTTGCGAGGATCGCCCGTCTGCTTCCCGTGCATCGTAGGGACAGACCTTCGGACTGCGCCTGCCGTTTCGGCGTAGTCCTCGATCTCAGTTGCTGCGTACTGAAGTGCTTCAGGGGCGAGGAGTTCGGTACGAAAATAGCCGGGCTCGACGATCGTAACGCGAATACCCAGCGGGGCTACTTCTTTCGCCAGCGCCTCGCTCAATCCCTCAACTGCAAACTTGGTGCCGCAATAGGCGGATACCCCGGCATCGGCATGAAAGCCACCGACTGAGCTGATGTTGACGATATGTCCGCAGCGTTGCTTGCGAAGAACCGGAAGCGCGGCCCTCGTGACGTTGATCAAACCGAAGACATTGGTCTGGTACTGTGCCAGCGTTTCATCAACGCTGCATTCTTCGAGCGCACCGCACAATCCATAGCCTGCGTTATTCACGAGAACATCGATGCGGCCAAACCTCTGCAGTGCGGCACCGACAGCTTTGTCGGCGTCGGCTGGTTGTGTCACATCCAGGGTGAACGGTAGCAGCAGTTCCGAGCTTCCAAGAGCCTTGGTCACGCTTTCTGCGCTCCGACTGGTGGCGATCACGGAATCGCCGGACTCAAGAGCTGCCTTGGCGAACTCGGCTCCCATGCCTCGGCTCGCACCGGTTATGAGCCAGGTTTTCATAATGTGATTTGTACCATGCGCGTGAACTCCATTCGGCAGAGAACCAGACACGCGCGTCTGCGTTGCCGCAAACTTTTCGTTTTCCTCAGGAAATACGCGGCCTGTGCATGCACCGCGTCGCTCCCTCGCCTACACTTGCAAACGTATGCCACGCGCAGCTAAATCTTCTCCCGCAACACCGGTGCCCTATCTTCGACCGGAAGCAATTACTTTCCTGCGCAACCTGGCGAAGCACAACGACCGCGAATGGTTCGCCCCACGCAAGCCGCAGTTTGAAGCGCAGTTGAAAGAGCCGATGCTGGCCATCGTCCGCAAGATCACCGATGCGATGACCGACTTCGCACCCAATCATGTACGGCCCGCGGAGAAGAGTCTCTTTCGCATCTATCGCGACACGCGCTTCTCGCACGACAAGCGGCCGTACAAAACGCACGTCGCCGCGTGGTGGTCGCACCAGGGCCTTGAGAAGACATCCGGCGCGGGATACTACTTCCAGGTCAGTCCCAAGGGCGTGGTGATTGCCGCCGGCGCCTACATGCCGGAGAAGGAACAACTGGCGCAGATCCGTCACTGGCTGCTCGACAACCACGAAGACTTCCGCAAAATCCTGCGCAAGCCGGCAGTGCGCAAAACCTTCAGCGAGTTTGAAGGCGAGGCGCTGACGCGGCCGCCCAAGGGCTTCCCGCCCGACCACCCTGCGATCGATCTGATCCGCTGCAAGCAGTGGGGACTGAGCACGACGCTGCCTGCGGGTGCCGCACAACGGAAGGATTTTGCGAAGGTGCTGGTAAAACATTTCAAGCTGCTCGCCCCCATGGTGGACGCGTTGAATACACCCATTGCCGCGGCTGCTGCGCCCAAACGGAAAGTGCTTTTCGGGCTGAAGTAGCCCAACACTCGCGAGGCAGCCGCAGTTGAAATTTGCCCGTATTTTGGGGGTTCCAGAGGCCTCCTGTCCTCAAAAACCGGCAAAAACAGGCATTTTCGGGCTAAATACCCACAAAAACCTAAGAAAATTGTGGAAAACCCATGTTTTTCCATTGACTTTGGGTCGTCTCAAGCCGCATTGTTACGAACGACAGGGTTCTCGAGAACCCGCATAAATAAAGGGGTTTCGTGCATATGTTGCCTCCAGGCGTTTTCGGCGTGAAGGTCGAAACGCGACGGTCGCACTACCCCATGCGGTACGCTTCATGGCTTCTTGCAGTCATCTGAAAGATGCCGGGCGGCGGGATACCAGGCAACAACTACAACCGGTCTCATGAAGTCACTGTGCGGCTGGTTTTGGAAGTGTGGGACCCAACAAAAAGGCGGGTCCCATGAGTTAAGACAAGTGGATGAACCCCGGTTCATGAGACCGGCTCTAGCGAAGGAGAACATCACATGGCAACTGGAATGACCAAGACTGGACTTACCCGGCACATGGCCGAGAAGCTCGAACTGACCAACAAACAATCGGCCGCTTTCCTTGATCTTCTGGCTGAGACCGCCATCAAGGAGACCAAGAAGAACGGCGTATTCGTGATCCCCGGCATCGGACGCCTCGTCAAGGCCGAGCGCAAGGCGCGCATGGGCCGCAATCCCCAGACTGGTGAGGCAATCAAGATCAAGGCAAAGACCGTAGTGAAGTTCCGCGTGGCCAAGTCCGCCAAGGACACCATCGCGCCGCCGAAGAAGTAGTTCATTTCCTGAGGGGTTCCGTACAATCTGGGGAAGAGCTCTCGCTCTTCCCCTTCTTTATTTTTCGGCTTCCAGTCGCTCCCTGCAGGCTGACGAATATTTGCGCACCTTGGCCGCGCTGCTACATCAAACGGCCATGGCTACCTCGGTGAACTCGATAACTCGATCGAGCGCTGCCGTATCCGGCTCGGTGCTGACCCTGCTGCGGCTGGAAGGCCTGGCGGTGGCCGCGGTATCCGCGGTACTGTATCAGCGCACCGGCGCGAGCTGGGGGTTGTTTGCCGCGCTGTGGCTCATGCCCGATCTGTCGATGCTCGGCTATCTTCGAGGATCCTGCTGGGGCGCGCGCTGCTACAACGCGGTACATACCTACGTAGTGCCCGGTGCTCTGGCACTCAGCGCACTGTTGCTGCATGCGCCAGCGGTGCTGCCGATTGCGCTCATCTGGACGAATCATATCGGCGTGGACCGTCTCATGGGCTACGGGCTGAAGTACTCCAACGGCTTCGGCTGGACGCATCTCGGCCAGGCGGGAAAGCGCAACGCTACTGTGCCGGCTCGGGGTTGACCGAGCGCGGCATCACGGCGCGCACCACAAGCGATGCTCCGAAGAAGATGAGGATGATGCGGCCGGCAGATTCGGCGTCGTAGTTCCTTGCATAAATCACAATGGCAATGAAGACGCCAATGGGCGTGAGCTCGGCCAGCGATGCGCGGAGCCAGTGCGGCTTTGCGCCGGAAGCAGGGAGTGCTGAGCGAATGCGTGGAAAGAAGCGCGGAACCGCGCGCAGATACGCCAGGTAGGGCTCGCCAAGCTGCGCCGTGAGGAATGCTTCTTCGCCGAGAGTGAGCCGAACCGCAAAGACCGTGATGAGCACAATCACAAAGAGCGCGCCGCTGACAGGCATGAGAAATGCCAAAGCGATAACCATGCACCAAAGGCCGATGTAGAGCGGGTTGCGCAAGTAGCGATACGGCCCGTCAGCCATGACTTTCCCTGCCACCATGTTGCCGCTGTTCACGGTGCCAGCTCCCAGGTATGCCGTGCCCCAGACGCGAAACAGCACAGCTTTCGCGGCGATCAGACGCGGCAACGATCAACAGCAGGGGCGTCGCGACCGCGAACGACACAAGGCCGGTCCGGCTGATTTCAAGTGCCAGCCACTCCAGCAGCGACATGCGCCGGCCAATGTGCCACGCTTCGATCCACGGCGACCAGAATCCGAGGATGATAATCGCGGCGTTGATCACCATCCGCAGCCGGAACTCAATTGCACTTGCTCCCATGTACAGCCCTCGCGCCGGAGTGTATCATCCGCCGCGTTGAGGGTATGGGACGACGTCTACTCGCAGCGCAGCGCCGTCATCGGATCCGTCTTCATTGCGGAGCGCGCCGGGATCAGGATCGCGATCAGAGCTACCAGCGCCAGCAGCACCGTTACAGCGCCGAAGCTGATCGGGTCGTGCGGGCTCACGCCGAACAGTACTGTCTGGAGCACCCGCGACAGCGCAAGTGCCGCCGCCAATCCAATTGCGCCGCCAATGGCAATAAGTCGGAAGCCTTCACGCAGAATGAGCCGCATGACATCGGCGCGCGTAGCGCCAAGCGCCATCCGTATCCCGATCTCCTGCGTGCGCTGCGCCGCCATGAACGCGACCACGCCGTAGAGTCCGATGATGGCCATCACCAGTCCAGTGAACGCAAAGAATGTGAGCAGCGCCGTCTCAAAGCGCGGGCGATCGGCCAGCCCACTCACGCGTTCGCTTAACGTCTCGATCTCGATCGGCACGGCAGAATCTACTTGTGCGATCTGCGAACGCACCCACGGAGCGAGCGCCTTTGGGGCAGTGCTGGTTTTGAGAATGAACACGGCGGAGGGTGCTTGCTGCCAGTCGTCGGGAACGTTCCGGCGCAAGCGGTAGAACTCCGGCTGGTCAAGTGCGTCAAGCCCGGCATTCTTCACGTCCGCAGCAACACCTTCCACCGTGTACCAGGGATCGTTGGGAGCCGGCTTCACGCGCTGCCCAATCGGTTCCTGGCCAGGAAACAGACGCTCTGCAAGCAGACTACTGAGAATAATAAAGTGGTCCGTCGATGACTGTTGAGCGTCATTGAAGCCGGTGCCGCGAACAATAGGAATATCGAGCGCATTGAAATATTCGGGAGTGACCCATCGCCACGTGACCATTCCCCCGGTCTCACCCGTTGGGGCCGGGCGTCCGTCGACCGCGATATTGCTGTAGATCTGGTCATGATGGTAGCCGCCTGGTGGAATAGTATCGCTGAGCGCAACGAGCGAAACCCCCGGCAGACGGTGCAGTTCCCGTTCAGCACGCGTAAAGAAATCCATTTGCGACTGCGGCGTCGCATATTTTTCGCGATTGAGAGAGATGCTGGCTGTCAGCACGCCGTGCGTCCGCATACCGAGCGCTTCATTCTGCAACTTGGCAAAACTCCGCACCAGGAGCGCTGCGCTCACCAGAAGAATCATGCTCGCCGCGATTTGCATTACGACCATCATCTGCCGCAACAGAGTGCGCGATGGTGCGGCAGAGACACGCGCAGCAAGTGCGATGGCGCGCGGCCGGAACATCGCGGGAACGACGCCGAACACAATTCCGGCTACGAGCGAGAGAGCTACGATGAATGCGCCGATACGCAGATCGATGTGCGCTTTGGCAAGGAAGGGAAGACTCGACGGCGCAATGGCAACGAAGACTTGCAGCAATGCCTCAGCCAGCACACAGCCGGCTATCGCACCGCATAGCGAAAGCAGAATCGATTCGGTGAGTGATTGGCTGATCAGGCGACGCCGCGTTGCGCCCAGGGCCGAACGAACCGCGAGTTCGCGTTCGCGTGCGGCAGATCGAGCCAGCAGCAGTCCAGCTACGTTGCCGCATGCGATCAGTAGAACGGCGATGACGGTGCCAAGCAGAATCCACGCAACCAGCCGCACGTCCTGCATCTGAAAGTCGCGCAGCGAACGAACGCGAAGATGAACCTCACTGCGGAAGCGCGGTGGCGCAAGACTGAGCGAATAATCGAAGACCGGCTTCAGTTGTGCGAGGGCCTGTGCGATAGTGACCCCCGGCTTCAACCGCGCAAATGCATACAGCACGTGTCCCGGATCGGCCTTCCGTTCCGCCGCCGGATCAAGAGCTTCGGGTTCGAGAATGTCCGCCTTTTGGAGCGTCGGCATTTCAAAATCCTTTGGCAATACTCCGACGACGCGAACCTGGTGGATATCAACGTTGATCAGCCGATTGACGATATTCGGATCGCGTCCGTACTGCGAAACCCAAAGACCATAGGAGATAAGTGCGACCTTCGGACCATTGGGCCGATCTTCTTCCGGCAGAAAGTTGCGCCCAAGAATGGGTGAAATCCCCAGCGTGGGCAGAAAGTTCTGTTCTATGTTTGCGCAACTCAATCGTTGCGGATTGCGTTCCGTAAGATCGCACTCGTTGACGCCGCTTTCTGACGTGAGTGCGGTGAAGGGCGTCTGGTTGTCCTGCCACTGGTAATAGGAGCCGCCGAGCATGAACTCCTGAGGGATGATGGGCGCAGTAAGCCCGACGGAGACAAGCCGATCGTCATGCGCGTACGGCAGCGGCCGAAACAGTATCCG
The DNA here is from genome assembly GCA_963770365.1 of uncultured Acidobacteriaceae bacterium. GTDB lineage: Bacteria > Acidobacteriota > Terriglobia > Terriglobales > Acidobacteriaceae > Telmatobacter. The sequence goes on from CAVYPN010000011.1 coordinate 208,377, forward strand.
ATCCACCACGCTGAATACCGCCGTCGTTGCGCCGATACCGAGAGCCAGCGTGAGGATGGCGGTGACTGCGAAAACCGGATTGCGCCCGAAGCCGCGCAGCGCATAACGAACATCGCGCAGCAGGCTCTCAAGCCACGGCAGCGTGGCGCGGTCGCGATACGCCTGGCGAACCTGCTCCACGCCCCCGATGCGCAGCAGCGCCTGCCGACGGGCTTCTGCTTCGCTTAGTCCTGATCGCACACCTTCGTCGATGTGCTCGGCAAGGTGCCCCTCAAGTTCGGCATCAAAATCATCCCCGATCCGGCGCGCGGCGAACATCGCGCAGAACCTCAACCAAAACGCTCGCATTTTTCGCATCGGGCCTCCTAATCTGCGCGCAGCGCCTCCATGGGGTCGACTGCGGCAGCACGGCGCGCGGGGATCCACGCGGCGACGAGCGCGACAATCGCCATCAACAGAGGAACAAGGCAGAACGTCACGGGATCGAGCGCACTAACTTCAAAAAGAAAACTATGCAGCATGCGGCTCATCGCGAGAGCGCCCGCGAGTCCGATGCCGCAGCCGACAGCGGCGAGAATAAGACTCTGACGCACGACGCTCAAAACAATCTGCCAGCGCTGTGCGCCGAGCGCCAGCCTTAGTCCGATCTCTCGCGTGCGCCAGCTGACGATATACGAGATCAGGCTGTACACGCCCACTGCGCCGATAACAATGGCGAGCGCTCCAAATCCGAGCAAAAGCATGGCCAGCGCACGTGGTGCCGCCACCGACGTTGAAACCAGGTCGTCCAACGTCCGAACCCGCGTAACGGGCACCAGCGAGTCGATGCCAGACACCGCGTTGCGCAAACCGGATGCCGCCTCGGCAGCGGTGCTGCGCGTCCGTAACACGGCAAACATGACCGGCCGCGCTCGGTCCGTTGTCATGGGCAGATAGACTTCGTCGCGGAATCCTTCCTCCAGGCTTCCCTCCCGCGCATTGCGAACGACACCTACCACGATCGACGCTTTCTCCAGACTCCACACCGCCGGCGTCGGTTCGTCCACAACATCCTCCAGGTGTTTGCCGATCGGGTCCTGGTTGGGCCACAGGTGTTGCGCGATATGCTCGTTGACTACAACCGCATGGGTGGTTCCCGCCGAGTCCCCCGCATCGAGCTGTCGCCCGCGCACGACGCGCAGGTTCAGCGTGCTGAAATAGCCCGGCGAAACGATGCGCCCGGTCGCAAGCCGCGCGCCTTCTCGCGCATCGCGGGGATGATCCTCCGCGTCGTACACATAGTTATCCTCGCGCCCACTCATGGGAAGTGAATCGACAAATGCTGTTCCCTCCGCGCCGGGAATGCTCTGCATGCGATCGAGCATTGATGTGAAGAACGATGCACAGCGTCCTTTCTGTTGACAGGCTGACGCGTCCAGAGAAACTTCGGCTGTCACGGTGTGGTCGGTGCGAAATCCCGGATCGACCTGCGTCAACTTGTAGAGACTGTGCAGCACCAGCCCGGCCGCCGTGATTACCAGCACCGTGAGCCCGATCTGGGCCACCACCAGCAGCATGGAAATCCCAAACCGTGAGCCGCTCCCCAGCAAGGCTCTCCCACCTAGCCGCAGCGTACCCAGCAGGTTCATCGACGCCATCTTGATCGACGGAATCAGCCCGAAGATCAGCCCCGCCACGATCGACGCGCACAGCGTGAAAATCACGTCCCCAACGTGCAACGAAACATCCTGGATGCGCGGTGTATCCGCCGGCAGGAGATGCACAAACAGGCGCAGGCTCGCGAAGCCCGCACCCAACCCGACGATCCCGGCCGTCACCCCGATCACAACGCTCTCTGAAAGAAGTTGCTGGATAAGTCGTCTCCCCGAAGCTCCCATGGCGCTGCGCACTGCCAGTTCGCGCTCACGTGCCATTGCACGGGCAAGCGTAAGGTTTGCGACGTTCGCGCAAGCGATCAGCAGAATCAGGCCAACAGCGCCGAACAGCAGCAGCAGTCGCGGCCGCATCGATCCGGTCTGTGATTCAAGAAGCGGAACCGCAGTCATGTCCGAAGCCCAGATGTCGGGCATGCGGAAGGGAAACATCGGCAGCAGCACTGTATGCAGTCTGCGCAACTCGGCCTGCGCCTGCGCCGGAGTGGCCCCGTCGGCCAGCCGTCCAAATCCCCGCAGATCAATGTTGCTCCACGCATCGAACACGTCACTGCCGCGAAACGACACAGGAATGACAAACTGGGTGTCCGCGTATGGGAAATGAACGCCCGCCGGCATCACGCCAATAATCCGCCTCGAAACGCCGTCGATGCGCATCTCGCGCCCAATCGCCGAGGTATCGCCGCCAAAATGCTGCCGCCAGTATCCGTAGCTGAGCACCACGTCGTGATCCTCTCCCGCAAACGCATCGCCAGCCGAAAAGAAATTGCCCAATGCGGGATGAATTCCCAGCGTGTCTAGAGCATTCACCGTCACCGTTGCGCCAAACACGCGATCCGGCACATCTGATTCCGAGATGTTTGATTCCGCATCCGGTCCATAACCCGCGACCGATTTCAAGCGCCGTCGCATGCGAACCCAGTTCACGAATCCAGCCCTTCGGAAATGTCGGCGAGTTAGTTCCCACAATGCGCACGAGCCGGTCCTGGTGCGCATAGGGAAGCGGCTGCAGAAGGATTGAGTCAATCAGCGTGTAGATCACGGTGTTGGCGCCGATCCCCAGCGCCAGCGTAAGCACCGCCGTGATGGTGAAGCCCGGTGCGCGCCGCATCTGTCGCATGGCAAACCGCGCATCCTGCATCAGGCTCTCGATCAACGGCAACGTTGCACGATCGCGATACGCCTGGCGGGTTTGCTCCGCGCCACGAAGACGCAGTAGCGCCTGCCGCCGCGCTTCTTCGCGGCTCAGCCCCTCGCGCGTCGCTGCTTCAACGTCCATCGCAATGTGGCTTTCGAGCTCTGCATCAAATTCCACTGCCTTGCTGCGCACAAATACTCCACGCAGTCTTAACAGAATTGCTCGTAGTTTGTTCAAGACAGTTCCTCCTATTCGGTACGCAGTGCCTGCATGGGATCGATTGAAGCGGCCCGGCGCGCGGGAAGCCAGCAGGCAATCAGCGCGATCAAAGCAAGAATGAACGGCACCACAATAAACGTCAGCGCATCGTGCGGTTGAATGCCATAGAGAAAGCTGGATGCCAGCTTCGAAAGCATCCACGCCGCAGGCCAGCCGAGCACCATGGCAATCACGGCAAGCATCATCCCCTGCCGCACCACCAGCCGCTCGACAACACCGGGCCTCGCGCCAAGCGCCATGCGAATCCCGATCTCGCGCGTTCGACGGCTGACGGCGTAGCTCATCACGCCGTAGAGCCCAACAGAAGCCAGCACGAGTCCGATGCAGCCGAAGACGCCAAAAAGAGTGGCGGCGAGACGCGGCAACAGGTAGGCCGTTCGCACATGCTCTTTCATGGTTTCCTCGTTGTAAATGGCGATGCTGGGATCGAGTGCAAAGACCTGGCGACGCACCGGTTCGGCAAGCGCAGCAGGATTTCCGGGCGTGTGAACCACGAGCGTATAGCCCATGAGAGAGGGGTCATCCGTGATGCTCTGGTCGAGCGAGCGATAGAGGATGGGTCGTGCGTCTTCGCCGATCGTGCGCGCTTTTGCATTGCCGACGACGCCGATGATCTCGTAGGTCCAATGGCCGCCATTCACGTGCTGGCCAATCGGACTCTCACCCGGGAACAGCCGGTCGGTGAATGCTTTGTTCACAATGGCGACTCTGGGACCATTGGCGGTTTCATTGCCAAAGTCGCGGCCAGCAAGGTGCGGCGTTCCAAGCGCATCGAAGTAGCCGGGCGTGGTCATGTAGAGTTCGGCATACGTGAAGGCGGCGTCCTTACCAGAGTGGCCCGCAACCGTGAAACCATCACTGCGGTTCCCACCGGAAAGCAGCGCAACGTCGGTCGTTACCGCAGAGTCAACATTCGGTAAAGCGCCAACTCGGCGTCGCAGTTCGGCGAGGAATTGGCTGATCTGTTGGGGCGTGTATCCATTCAGACGCGGATCGACGGATAACAACAGCAGACCCTGCGGGCGAAAACCGATGTCGATGTTGACCGCGCTCTGCAGGCTGCGGAGAAACAGCCCTGTCACCAGCAGCAGCACAAGGGACATCGCGACCTGTGTCACGACCAGAATATTGCGCAGGCTGAATCGCCGTCCCGGACGCGTGAGAGCCTCTTCGCCTTTGAGCGCTTTGGACAATGCGGGCCGCGCCGCTGCCCAGGCGGGAGCAAGACCCAGCAGAACGCCGCAACAGAAGCTGATGGCAAACGTGTACATCAACGTCCGCCAATCGACAGCGACGTGCAGATCGAGAGGCACCGGAGCGGGAAGGCGCACCGCAGACAGCGATTGCGTCGATACAAACGAAAAGAGCGCGCCAAGCACACCGCCCGCCAGCCCGATCAGCGTACTTTCGATAAGCAATTGGCCCCGCAGCCGCGCACGCGTGGCGCCCAGTGCAATGCGCACCGCCATTTCGCGCTGACGCGCGGCGGCCTGGGCAAAAAGCAGATTCGCCACGTTTGCACCGGCAATCGCGAGCAGAAGAAGAACGACAATTGAAAGCGCTGCGAGAAATGTGAGAGCGGCGGTTCTTTCCCGCGGTGGCAATGAGCCCGCTTGCTCAAAGACGAAGGAGTTGCCCTTGTCGGTCTTGGAATAAGCAAGCGCGAAACGCTTTGCCAGCGTATCCAGCTCCGCCGTGGCCTGCGTGCGAGAGATGCCGGGCTTTAAGCGTGCAATCACGGAGAGCCAATGAAACTCGCGCGAGTCGGCCGGTGGCAGGTTGGGCACAAGCTGCGTTGCGATGCCGAGTGGAACCCAGAATTGTGTATCGAGAATCTGGTCGACGCTATGGAACGATGCCGGTGCGATGCCAACAACCGTGAATGACCGTCCCGACAGAGTAATGGTCTTGCCGATGATCTGGTGATCGCTTGCAAAGCGCCGTTGCCACAGTCGCGCGCTGATTACGACTGCGGGCTGCTTATCTTCGCCGCTCGAGAAGCCGCGCCCCAGCACCATCGGCAGTTCCAGCACGTCGAAGAAATTCGGCTGTGACCGCCTGTCCCCAGATCCTTTCCGGTTCTCCACCGCCGCTCAGCGATGCGGGAATCAACTCGTAGTAGGCCGCAACACCGGAGAACGCTTTCGACTGGTCGCGAAGATCGTCATAGACAGGAAGAGGAAACTGATTACAGCAGTGCTCACCCTGTTGCTGGATGTGCAACGAGCCAGCAGCGTCGACGGATCGCCAACAGGCGCCGGACGAAGAACGAATCGGCTCACCATCGAAAAGATGGTGGCGTTGGCGCCGATCCCAAGACCGATCGAAAGAACAGCAATCGCGGTAACCGCTGGGTGCTTGGCAAGCGTGCGGATCGCGTAGCGTACATCGCGCCCCACGCCCTCAATCCACGGCAGCGTCCGGCGATCGCGGCGCGACTGACGAGCCTGCTCTGCGCCTCCCAGCTCAATGAGCGCACGCCGCCGAGCTTCCTCCGGGCTCAATCCAGATCGGACGCCATCGGCAATATGCATCGCGATGTGCGAGTCGAGTTCATCAGAAAAATCATGATCGCGGCGGCCGGAGTGAAGCAGGCCTGTGAAGCGAATACACAGTGCTCTCAGCTTTCGCATAGCTCTCCTATTCAGTACGCAGTGCCTGCATGGGATCGATTGACGCGGCCCGGCGCGCTGGAAAAAACGCGGCAACCAGGCCGCACACCAGCAGCAACAGAGAAATCGAGATTACCGTCAGCGGATCGTGATCGCTGACGCCGAAGAGAAACGATTTGAGCAGCCGCGTCGCGGCCCATGCGCCTGCCAGTCCGGTCACCAGACCTGTGCCGACCAACAATGCGGCATTTTTCAGAACGAGTAGCAACACGTCCACGCGCTCCGCACCGAGCGCCATGCGGATCCCCACTTCGCGCGTGCGGCGATTCACTGAGAAGGCCATCAGCCCGTAAAGGCCAACCAGCGCCATGATCAACGCAATTACCGCGAACGCTGTCAGCAGCGACGTCTGGAACCGCCGCCGCGCGCTCGCACTGGAGACCAGCTTGCCCATGGTTTGAATATCCGAGAACGCAACGTCTGGATCGCTCGTCTTTAGTGCCGAACGAATCTCATTGGCCATCGCCGCTGGAGGAAGCGAGGACCGTACGGCCAGGGAGCGTTCCTTCGGATCGTATGCCGGAGCGTAGATCTGCGGCTGCGGATCTTCTTCGAGGTTTGTGTGACGGACGTCAGCAACAACCCCGATCACCGTGTTCCATTGGGCCTGCGTTTCATCCCCGCTGATCCGCCCGCCGATCGGATTGCGATTGGCAAAATAAGTCCGCGCAAACTGCTCGTTGATGATGACGGGATGTGCCTGGCCCGTATCATCGCTTTCCGTGAAGTATCGTCCGGCAAGGAGAGGGATTTGCATTGCGTCAAAATATTTGGGTGTGATCCATCGCGATTCCACCACCTGGTCTTTCTGGTTGGCAAAGCCATCTACCCAGAAGGTCCCCAGGCTTTCGCTTTTGGCGAGCGGCAGGTCGCTGACCGCGCCAGCCGCGATCACACCTGGAAGTTTGCTGATCTTCTCGAGGATGCTCTTGAAGTATGCCGCCTGGCCCGCCTGGGCCTGGCTGTAGCGGTCGCCCAGCGAGATGTTCATAGTCAAGGTCGACTGCGAAAAGCCCGTATCCACCGAGATGACATTGATGTAGCTGCGTATCAGCAGACCGGCACCTGCCAGCAGCATCACCACCATAGCGGTTTGCGCGACGATCAACGCGCTCTGCAAACGGCTGTGACCCCCTGCTCTTCCGGGTGCGTTGTTCGATTTCAGAAATTCCGTAAGTTGCATGCGCGAAGCGCTCGCAGCAGGCAACAGGCCGGCAATCATGCTTGTCAGCAGCGAAGCTATGATTGCAACCAGCAGCACACGCCCGTCGAGGGAGGCTTCATTGAGCCGCGGAATGCTGCCTGGATCGAGATGCGGCAGCAAGCGCAGAAACAGAAGCGCAAGTATCATGCCGACCCCGCAACCGCCGATGCCGATCAGCATCGATTCGGTTAGCAGTTGGCGAACCATCCGGCTGCGGCCTGCCCCCAGAGCAGCGCGCACGCTCAGTTCGCGGGTCCGCTCGGCGGCACGCGCCAGCAGCAGGTTGGCTGCATTTCCGCAGGCGATCAAAAGCACGAGGGCCACGGCACCGAGAAGCAGATTCATCAACGGTCGCACTGGACCGATGGAAAGGCCAGTGAAGCTCTTCACGAGCGCACCCCAATCGCCGAATTGGGTGGGATATAAGCGGTCGAAACGAGCCATCATCGTGCCGAATTCAGATTGCGCCTGCTCGATCGATACGCCGGCGCGCAGCCGCGCGACGACCACATTGTCATCGATGCCACGATCTGCCTTCTCTTTGGGAGTTAATGCAAGCGGCGTCCAGATCTGTGTAGAGACGATGTGCGGATTCCCATACGGTAGATCCGAGTTGAATGGATACTCGAACGCACGCGGCATCACGCCGATAATCTGATAGCTTGCGCCATCAAGTTTCGAGCGTGCGCTTCAGTACGTCTGCATTCGCCCCGAACATCGATACCCAAAGCGAGTGGCTGATGACGGCAACGTGCGAGTGGCCGGGTGCATTGTCTTCAGCGTTGATCGAGCGACCCAGTTCCGGCGTGGATCGAAGCGTTGAAAAAAAGCCTTCGTCCACGCGTGCCGCTCCGATGGGCTGCGTCGTTCCCTGTATCGTGACTTTGAACAATGCCTGTTCGTAGGCCGTCATATCTGCGAACGACTTGCTCTCGCGCTTGATTTCGTAAGAAGTCTCCATAGCCCGGACAGATCACTTCGGGTGGTACTTCCAGATTCGGATTCGGCGTAAACAGATAGACGAGACGCTGAGGATCTCCGTAGGGCAGCGAGCGAAGCAGCACGGCATTCACGAGGCTGAAGATCGCCGTACACGCTCCAATGCCGAGGCCAAGCGTAAGCACGGCCGTCACCGTAAAGCCCGGCGTCCGACGCAATGTGCGAAGTCCGTAGCGAAGATCCTGCCAGAAGTTTTCAATCCACAAGAGTCCGCGCTGCTCGCGATAGGCCTGGCGTGTCTGTTCGGTGCCGCAAAGGCGCAGCAAGGCCTGCCGTCGCGCTTCCCCTGCATCGAGCCCCGCCTTTACGCCGGCATCCGTATCCATCGCGACATGTGCTTCGAGTTCCGCATCAAGCTCTCCTGCGCCATCGGCACGGAGAAGAGTGGCGCTGAGGCGACGCCAGAATGCTCGGATCTTTGCTTGCAGCGTTGTCATGCGCTCTCCGCTACGCTCCTTCGGCGGGGCTTAGAAACCGGGAGAGAATTTCAGTCGCCTGCTCCCACTCCGCCGCTGCCTTGCGCACTTGCTTGTGCCCAGCCTTGGTGAGTTCGTAAAACTTCGCCTTCCGATTGTTGTCGGAGGTTCCCCACTCAGACCGCACATAGCCTTCCTGCTCCAGCTTCAGAAGCGCCGGATACAGCGTTCCGTAATTTAGTTGCAGCAAGTCGCCGCTGGTCTGCTCGATCCGTCGCGCCAGCCCATAACCATGTTGCGGGCCCATCGTCTCGAGCGTCTTCAGAATCATCAGGGCCAGCGTGCCCTGCCATACATCTGTCTTGTCGCCCATTCCTTTGCTCCTCTGGCTAAGCAATAGGAGCAATGTACGCCCGTTTCTATGGGAATGCAATAGGAGGGGCATCCGTTCTCTTCCAATCTGTATGGCAACCTCGCCGATTCAGCATGTTAGGCTGACCCAAAGATTCCAAGGATTCCCGTGGAGGCCCGCATTGTTTTCTGGATCGATGATTCGACATGCTGTTACGCAGGTTGCGATTACCATGGCGGCGCTCCCCGCCAGCGCGCAGCGCGCACCGTCCGATCTGGCAGCCACCGCGGCAAAGCAGTTGCCGACCCTCACCGAAACGTACAAACACCTCCATCGCAATCCGGAACTCTCGCACCACGAGGAGAAGACATCGGCGCTGCTTGCGGCCGAGTTGCGCAAACTCGGCTACACCGTCACCGAACGGGTGGGCAAATACGCTGATGGCTCGCGAGCGTTCGGCGTTGTGGCGATCTTGCAGAACGGCGCCGGGCCGCGCCTGCTGATCCGCACGGATATGGACGCCTTGCCCGTCGTCGAAAAGACCGGTCTCGACTACGCCTCGACGGTTCGCTCAACGAATGCGCAGGGCCAGGACGTAGGCGTGATGCATGCCTGCGGTCACGACATCCACATGACTGTTTTGCTCGGCGTTGCACGCGAGATGGCGGACCGCAAAAGCCAGTGGCACGGAACGCTGATGCTGATCGGCCAGCCCTCCGAGGAGACCATCGACGGCTCGAGCGCCATGCTGGCCGACGGACTGTATGAGCGCTTTGGCAAGCCCGATTTCATTCTGTCCGAGCACGATACGAACGATGTGGCAGCGGGTTCAATTTCGATGAAGAGCGGGCCGCTGGCGGCCAGTTCGACCGGCATTTATCTGACTATCCGTGGAATCGGCGGCCACGGGTCGCGACCAGAAGCCGGAAAGGATCCGGTTGTCCTTGCGGCTGAGTTTGTGCTCGTCGCTCAGACGATCGTCAGCCGGCAGATCGACCCGCAGCAGCCGGCGGTTCTGACGGTCGGCATGATTCACGGAGGTACGAAAAATAACATTATTCCCGACGAGGTTGAGTTGGGCCTGTCGCTTCGCACATATTCGCCCGCAGTGCGTGACAGCATTATTGCGGATGTTCGACGCACCGCGAATGGACTTGCAGAGGCATACGGCGTTCCATCAGATCGGATGCCGATTGTGAAACTCGGCGAGAGTGCGCCTGTGACCTATAACGATCCCACACTGTCAGAACGACTGCGCGTACCTGCCATGGCGGCGTTAGGCAAGGAGCACGTTGAGGATGCAAAGGCGGTAATGGGCAGCGAGGATGTTGGACTCTTCACGCTCGACGGAAAAATTCCTGGCATGATGTATTGGCTGGGCGCAGCCGATCCCGGAAAATTGGCGGAGAGTCACAAGACCGGCACGCGACTGCCGAGTCAGCACTCAGCCTTGTTTGCTCCCGTGTATGAACCGACCATCCAAACAGGCGTGACCGCGATGACTGCCATGGCGCTCGACCTGCTGAAAGAGTAATCTTCAGCGCGCCACCGCTTACTTCGACGGATCTACCAGCGCTCCGTACACCACCTGCCGGCTGCCGTATTCAAGCGGCGGGCTCGCAGGCCCCAGCATTCGTTGGATCATGCCAACAAACACAACATCATTCGTGGGATCGACCCAGAACCACGTGCCGGCCGCGCCGTCCCATTGGTACGTCCCTCGGCCGTCGGGCAGGTTTGCTTCTGCGGGATTAAACTCGACCGCGCCGTTGTAGCCGTATCCAAAGCCGGGCCGCATCATTGCCGCGCCAATGCCGAATTTGCCGGTCAGCAACTCCACCGGCACATGATTCGTGGTCATCATCTTCACCGTCGCCGGAGCAATGATCCGCTTGCCATCCAGTTCGCCTTCATTCAACAGCATGCTTGCGAAGCGGAAGTAATCCTCAGCCGTCGAAACCATGCCGCCGCCGCCCGAGGGCATGGGTGGCTGCACATCGTAATCGCCTGACCTTCGGCTAGCGCTCGAATCGGCGACCAGTTCTCCATTCGGGCCGGTCCGATAGAGCACCGTGAATCGTCCGCGCTTGTCTGCAGGAACAAAGAAGCCGGCATCGCGCATGCCCAGCGGCGTAAAGATGTTGTCGCGGAAAAAATCGGGCAGCGATTTGCCGGAGAGCTTCTCGACAATGTATCCCTCAACATCCATTGACATGCTGTAGGTCCAGCCCTGTCCCGGCTGATAGAGCAGCGGAATCTTCGCCAGCTTGTCGATGAACTCCTGCAGGTTGGCTGAGGCCAGCAAGTTCGCGTCGCGATACATCTTGTCTACCGGCGTATCGCCGAAGAAACCATACGTGAATCCGGCCGTGTGGCTCATCAGTTCCCGCATCGTCGGCTGATGATCGGGATCGGTAAGAATCACATTCCCACTGGAATCCATACCCTTGTAAACCTTGAGGTGTGCAAACTCCGGCACGAATTTCGCAATCGGATCGGAAGGCTGCCACTTGCCCTGTTGATAAAGAATCATCATGGCCACGCCGGTCACGGGCTTCGTCATCGAGAAGTCGCGAAAGATCACGTCCTTCGTCATCGGCGCCGCGGCAGCCATGTCGCGATATCCGTAGGTACTGTAATCAACGACTTTGCCGTGACGCGCCAGAATCGTCACAATGCCCGCGATCTGTTTCTGATCGACGGCCTGCTGCATGAACTGGTGCAGGCGCTCCAGCCCTTCTGACGAGAAGCCGACCGTCTCAGGCTTCACCACGGTCATATCAAAAGCGGGGTGCGGAGCGGACTTTGCGTTCTGTTGTGCAATGGCCAAGCTCGCGCTAAGACAAAGCGCAACCGCTACAGCGGCCGCAACCATGCGTGTCACAGAAAGAGTGGTTTTCATGAGTCCCCCCGGCGATTCGCGAATCTTAATACGCGCTCAAAAGCGTGGGAGCAGCAGGGATGCAGGCGAAATCGTCAGTCCTTTATAGCAGAGCAACGTTGCGCCGACTGCTGTTCACACGCCTAATTCGCCGGATCCACCAGTGCCTGGTCGACAACCGCGTGAGCCCGATACTCCAGCGGATGATTATCGGAACCACCTCTCCGCTGAATCATTGCCACAAACACGATGTCGTTCGTCGGATCGACGAAGAACCAGGTCCCCGCCGCGCCATCCCAGAAAAACGTCCCCTTGCCGTCCGAGAGATTCGCTGCAGCCGGATCGAAAATCACGGCGCAGTCGTAGCCCCATGCAAATCCCGGCCGTATCACCGACATGCCGATACCGAATTCGCCGGTCAGCAAGCTATCGGGCATGTGCTCCGTTGTCATCAGTTTCACGGTTGATGGCGCGAGCACCCGCTTGCCATCCAGTTCGCCGCCATTGGCCAGCATCTGCGCGAATCGGTAGTAATCCTCGGCCGTTGAAACCATGCCGCCCCCGCCTGAAGCCATGGTCGGCTGCGTCGCGTAGTCGCCGGGTTCGCCCGCTATCAGCTCCCCTTGCACATTCGCGTTGTACAGCGTCGCAAATCGCGGCCGCTTGTCCTGTGGCACATAAAATCCCGCATCGCGCATGCCCAGTGGCGCGTAGATGTGCTCGCGCATAAAGTCGGGCAGCGACTGCCCTGAAAGCTTCTCGACAATGTATCCCTGCACATCCATCGACGAGCTGTAGAGCCAGCCTTTACCCGGCTGATAGTACAGCGGAATCTTAGCCAGCTTGTCGATCATCTCCTGCAGATTCGCCGATTGCATCACTTTCTGCTCGTGATACATCGCATCCACCGGCCCCTTGCCCATGCCGTATCCGAATCCCGCCGTGTGCGTCATCAACTCGCGCATCGTCGGCGCATGATCCGGATCGACCAGAATCATCTTCCCGTCCGCATCCATGCCCTTGAAAACCTTAAGATGCGCAAACTCGGGAACGTATTTCGCAATCGGGTCGGAAGGCTGCCACTTGCCCTCCTCATACAGGATCATCATCGCCACGCCTGTCACCGGCTTGGTCATTGAGTAGTCGCGAAAAATCGTATCCCGCGTCATCGGTGCGCTGGTCGCAAGATCGCGAACGCCGTATGTGCGGTACTCCACCACCCTGCCGTGTCGCGCCAGGATTGTCACTGCACCCGCAAGCTTCTTCGTGTCGATCTCGCCCTGGATCAGCGCATGCAGCCGTTCCAGCCGCTCCGACGAGAAGCCGACACTTTCCGGCTTCCCCACGGTCATATCGAGACTGGTGGACTTACCGGCCCTCGCTGTCGTTGCGGATCGTTGTGCCCTGCCGGCGATAGGAAGCAGCGCGGCCATAGCCAGCGCAGTAAGACAAACGACGCGATCGAAGCGCATTGAGCTCTCTCAAAAAAGGAGTTCCACAGCGCACCCTTTATACCAAAGCAAGCACCAGAACCCCCGCTGCCGGCTGACCAAAGACAGAAGTTCAGGTTTCCTGTCCCTTAGTCGCTCAGCCCTGTCTTTTTGTTCCCTTGTTCGCTGACTCTAATAGACCAGCTTCAGCGAGAACTGAATCTGCCGCGACGTTCCTGCCGTCTTGCTGATGAAACCGAATCCATTCGTCGTGCTGATCGTCGCCGACGGCGCGCCACCGGTCGTATTTGTCGTCACACCCAGGATGTTCGCCGGCGTGCTCATGTTCACAATGTTGAACAGGTTGAACAGCTCCGCCCGGAACTGCAGATCCATCCGCTCCGCGCCGCTGCGTCTCTGTCCAAACGGAGTGTCCTTGATAAATGCAAAATCAAAATTGTAGAACGCCGGTCCACGGAACGTGTTGCGTCCCAGGGTGCCAAACCGTCCCTGGTTCGGCCCCGTACCAGCTGGCACGAAAACCGGAATGCTGAAGTACTTCGGCCCGTTCTCCGGCCCTGCGCCAAAGTAGTCTTTCCGGTCTTTGCGCGCCGACGAAAGTTGCGGCTTCGCGATCTGGTCAGGCCGATCCACTCCCATGGAGCCCGCACCCGTCTGCTGAATGCCGGAGTACACCGTGAACGGCGCGCCCGAGCTGATGCTCGAAATGCTCAGCATCTCCCATCCGTCCGTAATCTTTTTGCTGATCGGCTTGAGGAAGTTCACGCTCTCAAGATGTAAATCCTGCGCCAGGCTCAACCCGAACCCGTTCGTTATGTCGAAATTCGATGGTCCCTTTTCAGGATGAGTGTCATACGGATCCTGCGATAGCCCCGATGCCACCGCGCCCGTCGCACCCACTCCACCCAGCACCAGACTGGTCGTATCGATCGACTTGCTCCACGTGTAGCTGGCCTGGATTCCCGGGCCGCCATGGGGCACCGTGCCCGAAAGCGAAGTTTGCAGCGCATGATAGGTCGAGTGCGAGTCGCCCGTGATTGCCGTCTCGGTGCCGAATCCTCCAATGACATTTCCCGCAGCATCGAACTTTGTGTGCGGCGCAAACCCCTCCGTGGCTCCCGGATACCCATTCGGCGATGTCCAGCGCGGAAGCCGTACCGCCGCCGTTCCCACGTACGCGGCATCTGCCGTCAGGTTGCCGAACTTCCTTTCCAGCCCTGCCGTCCACGTATACAGCCATGCATTTCCAAATTTCGGATCGATTCCCTGCAGCGTCAGTGGGATGATATTCGGCGAATCCGTCAGCGCCGCCATGTCCTGCTCGTAGCGGTCCACATCCATCACGGTGTTTGCCGGCACGTCCTTCGTCTTGCCCGAGGCAAATACATCCTTCCCGTCGGGCGTATACGTCTTCGGAACCTGTGCCGGTGAAATCGTGAACCCATAAGGCAATGGATGCGCAGCAGAAGAAACCTGCCGCGGATAAACCGCAAATGGTGTCGCGCCGGTCAGAAAGTTGTCCTGCCAGATATTTGGCGGCACGATCATCATGCTGCCTCCCGCGTGGGCCGTCAGGTTGTTCGACACCTGCCAGCTTGCCTGCACGCGAGGCTGCCATCCGTCATACTGTTTGTGATATCCCGGCTGCGGATTGATCAGGTATTGCTGATTCCCCGTCAACGAGCTGAATCGCGAAGTCCGGTGCGCGCGCTCCGAAATCGGCGTATACACATCCCACCGCACACCGTAGTCCAGCGTGAACTTCGGCGTCACCTTCCATGTATCCTGCAGCCACCAGGCATAGTTCTCCCGGTTGATCGCCGCGGGCCCCATGTGCTCTCCCGTCGAGATGAAGCTCGGAGCCACTGCGACCGAATACGTGAATGGGCTGGCCGACAGAAATCCCGAAAGCGTGTCCGGCAGTGGGTCACCAACATTGATGTTGTGCTGACCGCTCGCCGACGTTATCGCCTCTGTGGCATACGCCGTCCCGCCGCCGAATCCGTACTCCCCATTCGGACTTGTTCCGAAATACGTTGTGTCGCGATTGATCCTCGCCTCGACACCTGCCCGAAGCGCATGCCTGCCGGCGGTGTACGCAAACGTCTGCCGGCCGTGGAAGAGGTTTCCGTAGGCCTGCATAACCGACCCGCCCGATGAATTAAAAGCCTCAAATAGCCCATCGGCAAACTTCACCGCCGGATCCGTATGGTTCGGTGTTGGGAATCCCGGCGTCGATCGCGTAATGCTGATCACCGACTCCAGCGTCATGCGGGGCGACACCGTCCGCGTATAAGACCCCATCACGTTCCGTTGCCGGTCGATATACTCCACTGCAAACGAAGGATCGATGGCCGTTTGGTCGGGATTCGTCGTCGGTCCTGTCAAATTGTCAAGGTTGAACCGCGCCAGGAACTGGTCTTTAGGCGAAAACTTGTGATCAATCCGCAACGAGAACTGGTTCGCATTCGTCACGACCTTTGACGCTGTCGCATATGTGTTTTCGCCATACGATCCCGTCGGCAGATTGGGTAGCGGATAGCGCGCCAGTATCGCTGCAATCGCCGGATTCACCGGAATCGCCAGCGTGTCCGTCGACTGATCCGGAAACACGATCGTGTCGAAAACCACGTTGCTGCCCGCCGCCGGCCGTTGCGCCGCCGAAGGCACCGGCATCACCTGCGTCGTTCCCAGCACCTGACGAAATCCCTGGTACTGCGTGAAATAGAAAGTTCGCTTGCCTCCGTCGTACACGTGCGGGATGTAAACCGGTCCGCCATTCGTAAACCCGAATTCGTTCCTCCGGAAGGGCGGAATCCGGCCTGGATAGGCCGGCGTTGAGTGATCGAAGTAGTTGCGCGCGTCAAACGACGAGTTGCGCACAAACTCGAAGAACGATCCATGAAATCCGCTTGCCCCCGAGCGCGTGTGGATGTTGGTAAATCCCGCAGCGCCCCGTCCGATCTCCGCCGGCAACCACCCCGAACTCGAATCGATGCTCTCCACGGCGTCCACGTTGAAGTTCGAGAATGTCGCCCCGCCCATCTCCGGATCGCTCACGTCTGCTGCGTCCATCGCAAACGTGGCTTCCACGCCCCGCTGTCCGTTAATGGCAAATTGCGCGGTAAAGTTTGTGGCGCCGTTTGCGTCTGTCATGGTGCCGGCCGCCAGCAGCAGCAACGTGCTGAAGTCCCGCTTGTTCAGCGGTAGTTCGCTCACCGCCTGGCTCGAGAGTTCCTCGCCGCCCGTGCCCGCCTGCTCCTTTTTTTGGAGCCTGGCCACCGTCAGCTCACCGCGGCCCGACAGCGTAATCAGCGCTTCCGGAGTATTGGCCGTCAGGTCCACGGGCTGCGCACACTCCACAGTGCTGCCCATTGCGGCAACCGTCAGGTGATAGTTGCCCGCAGGCAACAGCGGCAGCAGGAATCGTCCGTCCGCCCCTGTGCGTCCCTCGGCTTTGCTCTCGCCGGAAGTCAGCTTCACGCGCGCATCGGCAATCGGCGCGCCGCCCGCGTTGCGCAGTACTCCGCTCCACGCAGCCTGCGCCGCAGCTTGTCCTGCTGAAAGGCTTGGCCCGATAAGAGCGATGAAAGCAAATGAGCAAAAGAACTTCAGCGCTGCGCCCCGGCTTCCGCGGGCAACAGAGTACAACATGCTTGGCTTCACTGATCTACCCTTGAAAATAATACGTCCCGCAGGGCCACGTTGTTCGGTGATTTTCCCGGCGGAAACTTGCAAGAATTATATCTGCAGTATCACAGCTAAAACCTTTTTGTAGCGGCTCGGCCCAGATTTGTGACAGAGCGGTTTCTGACGATCTTCCCAATAGACTCTTCCCAGGCAGGCGCTGTCATTCTGAGTGAACGGGGCCCCAAACGTACTTCAGTTTGGGGGTGGTGAGCGAAGAATCTGCTTTTCGGCTGCTCTGGTCCCCGTTTAGGTCTTCAGACCCACGGCGCGAGGCAGGATCCTTACAGTCGCCGACCGCGCACGCTTCCCGATCATCGGTTTCAGATACGGGCTGCCCGCGTACTTTGCGCGATAAGCCTCATCGATCTGACCGTTGACGCGGTCGTCTTCCGGTCCGTTCAGCGGCTCAAACGCAACCTCCTTTGTCATGCCTGCTGCGATGATCCGCCCCCTCTTCTGCCGAACCGCCGCCTGATACCAGCGCGACTCTTGCCCGTTGTATCCGCGCACGTAGAGGGCATCGCCCACGGCGACCGACCAGATCCACGTCGGCGTGCCGTAGGTCTTGCCGTCCTCGCGGAAGGGAGCAATGTGCAGGTCATCAGCCTTCGCGATCTTGTGCAATTCTTCTTTGATCCATCCGCTCATTGCGTCCCTTCTGTTGCCGCGTCCACATCAGGCGCCTACTCAATGCAGTTCAGTAGTGCTCCCACGTCACCGACCACTTCTCATCAGCACTCGCCGATCGGATGACCAGCTTCCCATCCGCGGTGAAGCGGTAAACCCTAGGCAGATTCTTCCCAACCAGCATGTCTCCCGTGATCGATCCCTGCACATGATGTATCAGCGTATGCATCGCTTCATCAATGTCGTAGTTCCCAAAGGAGGCCTCGTACCCATCCCTCACATATTCGTTCGATTGAGTGTTTGCAGACTTTGGATACATCAACTGCACCGACATATGCCCGTCCCGCGAGTAGATCAGCATGCCCTTCGGCTGGGCGATCTCCGTCTGCTTCTCATCGGCTCCGGGCACATCGATGTGCGCCAGGCGCCACGCGCCGATCAGCCTCTCGCGGTCTGTAGGTTGCGCGGTTTCCGGCCTCCTCGCAGACTGAGCAAAGCCAAATCCGGCAATTGCCAGCACTAATGTGAACGCACCAAATCGGCCAATCTTCATCCTCCATCCCTCCGGCGGTCTGCCGTTCATCGGCCTACCAGCTGTTCATGGAACTTCGAATAGCGAGCTCCTTCAATCGTGATCTTCGACGAAGCCTCTTCAAGCGCACGCACATCATCAGGGCTCAGTTCAACTTGCGAGGCTCCTAGATTCTCTTCGAGGCGCGCCGGTTTGGTGGTACCGGGAATCGGAACGATCCATGGCTTCTTCGCGAGCAGCCACGCGAGCGCGATCTGCGCCGGAGTCACCTGTCTATGCGCAGCAAACGAACTCACCAGGTCCACCAGGGCCTGGTTCGCCTTGCGATTTTCCGGGCTGAACCTCGGCACAGTGTTGCGGAAGTCCGTGCTGTCAAACTTGGTCTCCGCGTCGATCTTGCCCGTCAGAAATCCCTTACCAAGCGGACTGAACGGAACAAAGCCTATTCCAAGCTCTTCAAGAGTGGGCATCACCGTCTCTTCCGGCTCCCGCCAAAAAAGCGAATACTCGCTCTGCAATGCGGCAACGGGCTGCACCGCATGGGCGCGGCGAATCGTTTTCGCGCTCGCCTCGGACATGCCGAAGTGCTTCACCTTGCCCTCCTCGATCAGTTTCTTCACCGCGCCGGCAACCTCTTCGATCGGCACGTTCAGATCCACGCGATGCTGATAGTAGAGATCGATCGCGTCCACCTTCAGCCGCTTCAGCGATCCCTCCGCCGCTTGCTTGATGTGTTCCGGCCGGCTGTTCAGCGCGTTCCACTTGCCGCCGTCGTTGGGATTGGCCTCCCAGCCGAACTTCGTTGCGATCACAACCTTTCCGCGAAACGGCGCGAGCGCTTCTCCAACCAGTTCCTCGTTCTGCAGCGGACCATACACTTCGGCTGTATCGAAGAATGTTACCCCGCGCTCCACCGCCGCATGCAGCAGGGCAATCATCTCCTGCTTGTCTTTCGGTGGCCCATACGACCAGCTCATTCCCATGCAGCCGAATCCAATCGCCGATACTTCCAGATTCCCTTTGCCAAGTTTTCTCGTTTGCATCGTTTCCATCCTTAGCTTCGATATTTTCTCGTTGCTCGCTCAGTTCTTAAGTTAGCCAGAAGTGGAGCGGCAGCGCTTTCCCAATCCTGCTCATTCTTTGCCCGATTCTGTCGCAATTTTCAGTTTTGTGCACAATGATCCCCCTTCGGCGATAGGCTGGAATTGAAAGGATGGCGCAGGATGAGATTGATTGAGAAGACCCCGGATCGCAACCAGTCGGCGATCGAATTGCGGAAGGGCCTTGTTCTCAGGATTGCCGCACGCGCCGAGTCGGTGGGAGAGAATCCAACCGCCGTGCCCGGTCTAGCGCTGTACAGGCGCGATGAGCCCACGCCCTGCATTCATGCCACTTACGAGCCCAGCCTTTCTGTCTTCCTCCAGGGCAAGAAGCGCGTCAGCCTCGGTGGAAACGAGTACCTTTGCGACGGATCTTCCTTCCTCCTTTCGTCCATCGACGTTCCAGCGGTAGGTCAGATCATCGAAGCTTCAGAGCAGGTTCCCCTGCTCTCCATGTTCCTACGGCTCGACATGCAGACCGTGCGCGAAGTCATCAGCCGCGAAGATCTTCCAGGACCCCAGACCTCCGTTCGTTCGCGTGGAATTGCCGTGGGCGAAACCACGGTCGGCCTGCTCGACGCGTGTACCCGGCTCGTCGATCTGCTTGAAACTCCCGAGGACATTCCGTTTCTAAGCCACTTGATCCAGCGGGAAATCGTCTACCGCATTCTCCGAACTCCTCAAGGCGAGCGCCTCCGTGCCATTGCAACCACCGGCGATTTGAGTCACAGAACTGCAAGAGCCATCGCCTGGCTTCGGGCCAACTTCGCCAAGCCGCTGCGCGTGGAGGAACTTGCAGATGTTGCGCGCATGGGAGTCTCCACACTCCACCACCAGTTCCGTGCGTTAACTGCCATGAGCCCGCTCCAATATCAGAAGCAGCTCCGGTTGCAGACCGCCCGACAACGCATGCTCATGGACCGGATCGACGCCTCCAGCGCTGCGTACGAAGTTGGCTATGAAAGCGTCAGCCAGTTCAACCGCGAGTACAGCCGCTTCTTCGGCCAGCCACCCATGCGCGATATCAAATCCCTGCGAGACTCCAGGCTCGCCGCAATCGACGCTGCATAACGCTGGATCGATGCTGTGGGCTAATGAGGTGTCATTCTGAGGAAGCGGAGCACTCCTCACAACCCTGCGAGTGTCATTCTGAGTGAACGGGGCCCCAAACGTACTTCAGGGGTCCCCAAAGAGCGATTTGTGCTCTTTGGGGCAGAGTTTGGGGGTGGTGAACGAAGAATCAGCTTTTGTTTTTCTCTGCGTTCCAACCGCATCTCTCACCTGTTAGCAGTGTCACTGTTGAGTCAAGCCGTTGGTCCGATCATTCCCGCCTAACCCGCTCAAAACAAACGTTAAAAAAATCGCCCAT
This sequence comes from uncultured Acidobacteriaceae bacterium, assembly GCA_963770365.1. GTDB lineage: Bacteria > Acidobacteriota > Terriglobia > Terriglobales > Acidobacteriaceae > Telmatobacter. The sequence goes on from CAVYPN010000011.1 coordinate 228,739, forward strand.
TTTTGCAGGTTATTTCGACGGATCACCTATCCTGAATCTATGAGGCCAGGTTTCGGTCACTTCGCTTTGATCACCTCTTGACCGGGGTTTCACAGGTTTCGGCGCCCGTAAGTCTTTGTACAAGAAATCTCTACGGCTAAGTCCAATCAAGAGAAATCTTTGGCGGCTACCCCTCGCTGTAATCTGATGAAAGAAGAATACTTACCCACAGAGACTTAGGTGGGGGGGACAGGGGTTTGGGAATACGCACTTCAAAGGGAATCCGATGGCCGAAACCAAAACGATCCGGAAGATCCGAATAATCCGAATCTGGCTCGCCATCTTCATCGTCGGCCTCGTCCTCAGTGGCATCACCGCCTTCCCCCTGGAACACGAAACCGCTACGCTGAACCGGATCTTCGGCGTATCCCCAACCCCCCTTCCCGGCGCCGAACCCGCTCTTCACGTCTGGTTGCGCCGCGTGCACGAGGGAGTCGTGAACACGAATCGCGATTACCCCTTCATGGCTTACGGCACCGATTGGCTCGCCTTCGGACACCTCGCCATCGCCATGGCCTTCCTTGGTCCGTTCGTCGACCCGGTACGCAACAAATGGGTGTTCGTTTTCGGAGTGATCGCATGCGCCGGCGTGCTGCCCCTGGCGCTCATCGCCGGACCCATCCGAGGCATCCCGCTTTATTGGCGACTCATCGATTGCAGCTTCGGCATCGTCGGCGTCGTGCCTCTCCTTGTTTGCCTGGGCTACGTCCGACAACTCGAGCGAACGACCTGAATGGATGTGCAAGCACTTCGGTTCCCTACAATTGAAGCAAGCTATGGCCACGGAATCGAAAGTGCCTGAAATCACCGCTGCGATCGTCGACACCATCGCCGCAATCTCCACACCCCCGGGCCGCGGCGGCATTGGCATCGTGCGCCTCAGCGGTCCGCAGGCCGCTTCGATTGCCGCGCAACTCATCCGCCTGCGACAACCGCTGGAGCATGCGCACGCCCGCCTCGCCGAGGTGCTCGATGAAAACGATGCGAGCTGCGATCGCATCGACGAAGCGATGGTCACCTGGTTCGCCGCGCCAAACTCCTACACCGGCGACGAACTCGTGGAGATCGCAGCGCATGGCTCGCCTGTGGTTCTCGATCTGTTGCTGCGCCGCGCGCTCGCGCTGGGAGCCCGTCTGGCGAATCCCGGCGAATTCACTGAGCGCGCCTTCCTCGCCGGCAAGCTTGACCTCACGCAGGCCGAAGCCGTGCGCGATCTGATCGAGGCCCAGACGCTCACCCAGGCTCGCCAGGCCGCCAGCCAGATGGGCGGCGCGCTCAGCCGCCGCGTCGCTCCAACCAAGCAGGCGCTTGTCGAATTGATCGCTCTGCTCGAAGCCGGCATCGACTTCGCCGAGGACGACGTAGATGTTGCGCCACAGGCCGAGATTGCTCGCCGCATTGCTGAGTTCGTTCCGCCGCTCGCTGCGCTTGAAGTCTCGTTCGCGCGCGGCCGCATCGTCCACGACGGACTGACGATGGCCATCGTCGGCCGGCCCAACGCCGGCAAGAGCTCGCTATTCAATCGCCTGGTGGAACGCGATCGCGCCATCGTGACGGCTACTCCCGGAACCACGCGCGACCTGGTAACCGAGCGCATATCGCTCGAAGGAATTCCGCTGGAACTGGTTGACACCGCCGGCCTGCGCGAGACCTTTGAGGAAGTGGAGCAGCTTGGCATCGCACGCAGTCGCGAAGCATTGGCAGACGCGGCAATCGTCCTGGTCGTTCTCGACGCAACTCAGCCGCTGAACCACGAAGAACGCAGTCTGCTCGCGGCACTGCGCGGTCGTCCCGTGCTCGTCGCCATCAACAAGAGCGACCTGGCCGATGGCAAAGGTGTCTTGCACGCAGACCAGTCGGCAGCCGATGAATTCGAGATTTCCGCGGTCCCCACGTCAGCGCTGACCGGAGACGGCATCACGCCACTACGCGAAAGAATCGTGGCGCTCGCTACGGGCGGGGCCGCAGCCGAACCGGGACTTCTCACCAACCTCCGCCAACAGCAGGCGATCGCCACCGCGCGGACAGCAGTGGACGATGCGGCCCATGCCAATCGAACCAACATCCCCCACGAGATGATCCTGCTGGATCTTTATCGAGCCCTGTGGGCGCTCGATTCTCTCACCGGCCAAACCACATCCGACGACATTCTCAACTTAATCTTCTCCACCTTCTGCATCGGAAAGTAGAGAGAGCTGGAATTGTCTTCGATCGACATCGGACTGAAATGCACTGCCTGGTCGATTGCAGTGGATGCTCACCCTCGCTAAAACTTCACGGAGGCACCGAGCCACATAACGCGGTTTCCGGGATCAGGTCCAAAGAAGCCTCCCGGTGATGCGGTCCCAGTGATCACTCCAAAGTTGTTGTTGTTACCGGTGTTGCACAATTGGCCGCTTCCGCCAATGGGACCTGGCGTTGTGGCGCTTGCCGGACAGGAAGCGCCCGGGTTGGCGAAGTGAGGCGTGTTGGTAAGGCCGAATGCATCGCCTCGAACTGTCAGCGTGGCGAACTCCCTCAGCTTGAAGTCACGCACCAGGCTCAATCCTGCGCTGAAGTACGCGGGACCGCGGAACTCGTCGCGGTTGGTGTTTCCATAGTGGGCGGTGGACGCGCTGGTGATCAGTGGAGCCGCAAACGAATTCGGAGCAAAGAATTCGCACGAGGTATCACCCAGGGCACAGGTCACGCCGGTGCGTGGCGGCTTGCCATGAAGCCTATGGAACGGGCCGACAAGGTCTGCCGTCTGTCCGGAGCCATTTGCGCTCAGGTTTCCGCCCGCACTCACTGTGAATGGCAGACCACTCATTGCGCTGACGAGCGGGTTGATGAGCCAGCCGCCAAGAATGGCGCTGCCAACGCCCGATTTCGCCCACGGCTGGTCCTTGCCAAACGGGAGCGCCATAACGCCGACGATCTCGAGGTTATTGGTCCGGTCAAAACCGCTGGGTCCGTAGTTCTTTTGCCAAAAAGCCGGATAGGGGAACGCGAGCGAGCCAAGGTCCTCATTGTCCGCGTAATCCAATGACTTCGACCACGTATAGATGACGTTGACACTCGAGCCGCCGGAGTACCGGTAGGTGAGTTTGCTCTGAAGCGAATCGTAGCGGCTGTGCTTGAAAGGATTCAGTTCGTTGATCGTCCCCGTGTAGTTTGCCCCGTATCGTTGGCTCAGGATTCCACCGGCAGAACCGGTTCCTGGAGGCGAAGCGTTGGCATTCATGTTGACCACCGGGCGAACCTCATACGTCCCGACGTACCCAATATTGAACGTAACGTTGTTTCCGGCTTCCTGCTCAACCGTGAAGTTGTAGGAGTTGATGAACCCGCGAGGAAACGGATTGGGAATGGTGGTTGTGCTGATGTTCGTGGGTATGGGGATTGAACCGCTGCTGAGACTGGGCAGTGGCGCCAGCACGATGCCGGTCGGGACGGTGTAGGCACCACTGCCGAGGCCCGTGCCGTTCAATCCGGTCAGGCTCGCCGCCGGAATGAAATCCGCGGGATTCGCCGGTACGTCGGTATCGAGAAGCACGGCCGGATAGGCATTTCGGAGGACGTGCCAGGTGTATGAATCGGCGCTCATCCCATAACCGGCACGAAGCATGGTCTTGGGATGGATGCGATATGCGACGCCCAACCGTGGCAGGAATTGTCCGTGACCGACATCGATTCCATCGTTTTGGGGGACGTTGTTGTATCCGCCAAGAATGACGTTGCCAGTGTTCAGGTCAAGGACGCGAAGACCCTTGCCGTTGTCGCTATATCCAAATGGGTAGAACTCCCAGCGAAGTCCGAGTGTCAGGTTGAGTTTTGGAGTGACCTGGTAGTGGTCCTGAACGTACCCCGCCCACTGCGACCAGCGGAGAGCATTTGGATTAAAGAGCGCTCTTGCTTTGCCGGTGCCGCTTGGCAGTCCAAGAAGAAAATCCGCCCAGGAGTTGAACCACGTTGGCGTCGATCCTTGTTGGGAAGTGACGTCTCCGTTGAACTCGAAGGAGCCGCGGGGCTCCTGGAACGTTCCCCCCTGAGGCTGAAAGTGATTAATTTGCGAGTGATTCCACTCAATACCACCGCGGAAGGCGTGCCTGCCCTTGTTCCAACTGAGGTTCGCATTGGTTACGAACTGCTGGTCGCGGAACAGGAAGGGATTGGCGGGTTGAGCATTGCCCAGAGCTGCGCCTATGGCATTACCCGTACCCGGAGGAACCTGTGCAACTGGGAAGATGAAGCCTGGCCAGCCGTAATACAGGGATGGGTCACCTGTGCCACCTGCGTTGTTAGTCCCAGGGATGTGCAGCTGGTCGAGTCCTCTGGCAGAGGTGAGATCGAATGTCGACCCAAGCCGCTGGCGGGTAAATCCAAAGTTCCAGTCGAGCAATAAGGAGGGACTGAAGGCGTGGGTAGCGCCGAGACCGACGCTCTGAACCAGACCGGGGGCGTTGCCGAGCTGTCCGCCATTTGTTGCATCTCCGATCGCAGGTCCCAGCAGCGGTGGATCGAATACAAGGGTCTTCGAGAAACTATAGCGTCCGAAGATCGTTGGTGTTCTGGTTTCGAACATAAGTGACCTTGGCGTCCATATTGTCGCGGTTAAAATAGGCGGTCCCGCTCCCGGTCCAGTTGTTCAGGCCGTTGGCGGTCGTGAACTCCTTGGAAATATCCGTCTGCATTAACTGGATCATCGTGGCAGCTGCCGGATCGATGCGACCTGGGCAGATGACATTTATCTGCCCATTGCAGGAGACCTGCTGTTTTCCGGCGCCATGTTGATCGCCCGTCGCGGGATCGTAGATGATCGGGCTTCCCGGCAGGCCCGTAAAATCGCCCGTGGCCATGGCAGCGGTCGGCAGGGTTCGAGTGTCCGGTCCCGCCAACTGCCGTTGCGTTGTACGCTCGTAATCGCCGTTGAAGAACAACTTATCTCTCTTGATCGGCCCCTCGATGTCGCCACCAAACTGGTTTTGATTGTTCCGGTTCTTCTTGGGGAAGATTTTTGGGTCCGTCTGGAAATAGTTGCGGGCCGCAAAGTTCTGGTCGGTATGGAACTCGTGGGCGTCGCCATGAAAGCGATTGGTACCGGATTTGATCTGCACATTGACCGCTGCGCCGCCGGCCATGCCCTGCTCCGCGTCGAATGAGTTGGTCACCACGTGCACAGACTCGATGGCATCTGCGGGCGGAACGTAGGCTACATTGGCGGGAGCCATGGATATGCGTCCTGGGCACCGTCAATGCGGGTGTTCGTGCTCTGATTCGACACCCCGTTCACCTCTGTGTTGATTGCCCTCTGCGGGTTGCCTGCCAGTGAGTTGGTCTCAGCAGTCAATCCCGCGCCGGGGACAGTGCGCAGCAGCGACTGGAAATTCGCCCCCTGGGACCCCATGATCGGCAGATTCTCAATCTCCTGGGCTGAAAAGTCCGTATGCACATCAGCCTTATCGGTTTGCAGAATCGGAGCTTCAGTGGTCACGGTCACACTCTGTGTCGACGTTGCCACCTTCAGCTGCGCGTCGACGCGGGCGATTTCATTCCCGCGCACGACCACACCTGCAGTTTCCTGGGTGGAGAAGCCTTGCGCGGTGATGGTTACTTTGTAAGTGCCCGGCAAAAGGGTCGTGAATCGATAGATGCCGGCTGCGTCCGTGGTCTGGATCTGGCTTACGCCGGTCTGGTTCTCAAGCGCAGTCACATTTCCACCTGCAACCACGGCGCCGCTGGAATCGGTCACTGTTCCGGTCAGTGATCCGTAGAGCACTTGCGCCCGCGCAGCAGTAGCTGCACTCAACATCACGACGGCGGCAATGATAGCTGCTACATTCGACACGGTCCTGCAGACATTTGTTTTTGGGGAAAACATGTGGGACCTCCAAAGAAACAGGGCATTCAAGAGCCATTTCAGTCAGATTCCGTACACCAATCTCTTCTTGTTTCGCTACGAGTCGGGGAAGAGTCGTGTTTAATACGCGTGCCGAACTATATGCCGGAAATGAAAGAACTGTCAAGAATCGGAAATCGATTTAGTGCTGGTTTTGCCCAGAATCAAGTCAAGCGGGATCAGGTGGCTTGAACCGGGCTCCTCACGCTGGTGGGCAGATTGCGGATTGAATCCTGCTAGCGCTACCTAGAGAATCGCGGGGTCCTTTTTACGAGCCCGGTTACGGGCAGGTCAGCGGATTCGCGATCGGGCCAGTGGCGCTGGAAAACGAGTGCCGCCGCGCCACGGAGACGCGCTATCTCGCCCTCGTGTGCGGGGAGAATTTTTGGAGGCGGACCAGCAACGGTAAATCCGGTAGCCTCTCGTTCGATGATCGGGCCGAAGCGAGACCATGCTCCTGTAATTTCGCCGGCGACCAGAATCATGCTGGGAGCGAGTCCGGCAATGAAGAGCCCGAATCCACGTCCAATCTGCTGCGCTTGCCGATCCAGCGCTGCTCCGGCTTGCGGATTACCCTCCTCGGCCATCAGGAGCAAATCGTGAAACGTGATGTCGCGGGATTTTCGCTGGAGTTCGCGGTAATAGCGGAGGGCGGCACGACATGAAGCGAAAACCTCCCAACAACCGCGACGGCCACAGGCGCAGAGTGGCCCATTCGGGTCAATGGGAGCGTGCCCGAATTCGCCGGCGCGACCTCCGTCTCCGGTGATGAGATGGCCGTTAGCAAAGATGCCGGTTCCCACACCTTCTGATATCGTCACCAGGACAATATTCCGAATTCCATCAAGCCGGCCGAATGTGAGCTCGGCAATGAGACATGCGTTCGCGGCATTCTCCATCTTTACCGGAAGCCGCATCTTCGATTCAATCGCCTTCTTGAGATCGAAGTCTGGCCAGCGAAGATTCGGCGCAAAGATCAGTCGTTGCGTTGTTGGATCGACACGACCGGGGAGGCTGATTCCGATTCCCTCGATTGAATGGCGCGGCACAGCGTTGCGAACGCGTAGTGCGCATTCGTTGAGAAGACGGGTTGCAGCAACGGGATCGGATGAAATGGGCACCTGGGATCGCGACAAGAGCCTGCCGTTCAAATCCACAACAGCAATGGTGGCCATGCTCGGGCGAAGATCCACAGCCAGTACGCCGAGTTCCTCGTTCAACCCAAGCATGGTCGGACGGCGTCCGCGCGCTGAAACTGCGATGGAGCCTTCGCGCACCCATTTCTCACGAATGAGCTGCTCGACTATTTGCGATACGGTGCTGCGCTGCAGGCCGGAACTTCGGGATAGATCGGCACGTGATACCGGCTGATTTTCGCGAATAAGCTCGAGCACGATGTCGCGGTTGATCCGTCGAGCCATTTCGCTCGAAGCCCGCTGAACATGGGTCAGATCAATATGCCGAATGCCGCCAGGATTCTGATCCACCGCAATATCCGCTCCTGAGGTGCGTTGCGCTCGCCGCAGGAGTTCCTTTCTCTGTCTCATCGGTGCGTGGAAGTCCGCAGATTAACACGAATCTGCGCGCTTGGCTAAGAGAGCATGAGAGTCGTTGCAAAAGTGAGACTCGAAAGGTGCGGCGGAGTTGGCTGAGATCGTTGGTCGATCGTTGACTCCGCAGCAGACTCTCTTCGTCGGCGCCGGGTATTTGGATTCGATCGCCCACGTAGCTTTCGAACCACACAACCGGCATCCATTTGCCTTCTCCTATTGCGACTGAGTATGGCCTATCAACTTGTCGGCCCATTCGATGAAGTACTTCATATTCGGCGCGTCTGTGTGGCCGCCATCGTGCTGGCGCCATGCGAGCTGTCCGTCGAGAAGTCCGGTGTTCACGGGAGGCATTTGGGCCGTTCGGTAATCGCCTTCAACGCCGAGTCCTTTAGCGCCGAGAAGAGTAAACACGCGCCCGGCATCGACGGTCGCCATGAAGCTGCCTTCGTGATCGAGCCACTTGGCGTCGCCCTTCGCCGGAATTCCATAACTGATAAAGGTCGGGCGCGGCGCGCAAAGCGCGATCAGTTCATTCGAATCAACGGGGATATCTCCGGGTGTCATGGCTCCAAATGTCGCTTCGGATGCGCCATATTTCATGAAATTACCCGCCATCCAGTAATACTCGCCGCCGGTCAGGCTCTCCACCGCTTCGCCAAAGTTGCGGCGCAACAACGTAGCCCCCCCTTTCCCGGAAGAACCGACAAGCACCATCGCAAATCTTTGATCGAAAGCCATTGTGACAAGCGCAGCCTTGCCATAGCGCGAAACTCCCTCGATGCCAACATGCTTTGCGTCGACTGCGGGATCGGTTTCGAGATAATCAAGGCCTCGTCCAGCTCCCCATGCCCACGCGCGAAGGGCGCCCCAGTCTTCGGGTTTCCGCGGCTGCCCTTTGTTGACGAGACCAATGATTCCGCGGGTGATGCCGGCTCCATCGTCAGCCTGTACGCTGGCTGGATCGAACAGAACAAATCCCCATCCGGCCGCGACCAGCTGCCAGGTATTGGGCAGGCCGCCATCTTCATTCAATTGTGGGAACTGGAATGGCGTGGCTTTGATAGGTTGCCATGCGGGGTGCTGTTCGAAGACTTGCTTCAGGGAGGGATCCTGCTGGAGGAGAATGGACTCCCAGGCTTTATTGATCTTGTCGATATCGCCGCCGGACGGTTCGTTGGGATTCGGGAATGCGGCGCGGCCAAACATCATCAAGACAGGCACCGGCCCCTTGGCTCGGGCCGGCAATACGACCATCATGTGGATGTGAACAGTGATGCCAGGATACGAGGAATTATCCACAACGCCTTCGACATCTTTCGCGATGACGGGGGTGAAGCCAATCATCTCGTGATCCACTGTGTTGACGGTCCAAGTTACATTCGGAACGTTATTCGGTACCCGGCCGTACACATACTTCGAGTACATCTCCATGATTTCCGGACGGCGTTTCTCCAACCACATCGCGGGAGTTGTCACCTTTTGGCCGTCGTTCATGGATAGCGGATCTGGCACATTGGGGTATGGGTTAGCCTTGGCCTCGTCGTAGTTGGCGTGATTGGGGGCTTTTTCATCGCCGCTTGGCCCCGGACGGAGCGCCTTGATTCCGAGCTGGTCCATCATGTTCTGGTGGTCTTGGTCGGATGTGAATGTAACTGGCGGTGGAGCTGCAGCCTGGGCGATTGCAATGTTGTTTGTGATCCCGCAAATCGCGGAGAGAAGACAAATAAATGCAGGGTGCCGGGAGACGGTCACGAAGAAGCTCCAGAGTGTTATGCTTTGAACGTTTTCGCAAAGCGAGTTAGTTGGGGGTCCATATTAAACCTTTCTTCCTGCAACAAGCACGAAGTTTCTTCATATTACTCGGATTGTTGGTGGTGCTGAATTGCGGAGCAGCATGGCCGCAGCCTCAGCATCGATCGATACAAGGGGCCTGGGTAGCAAGTTGGGGTGCGTCGCAGCAAATTCCAGAACCGCAGAATGCGCTCTCACCGGAGGACCTGACGGACGCTACCTTGCGGCAGGTTTTTCATCTATCCGCAGGTGGTCCGGCGATTCGCGTGCACTTCTCCAACGCCTTCGGCACCGAGCCACTTCGCATCACGTCTGCGCATATTGCCCGTCCATCCTCGCCGACTTCATCTGCAATCGAACCGACCAGCGATCGACCGTTAACGTTTGCTGGAAGTGCTGGAGCAACAATTTCACCAGGCGCTGAGATGATCTCAGATCCAGTGGATTATGCAGTACCGCCTCTTTCAAACCTGGACGTGACCTTCCATTTGCAGTCGCCGCCCGCACGTGAGACAGGGCATCCGGGTTCGCGTGCTACTTCGTATTACATCCACGGAGATCTGGTCGGCGCAGCCTCATTTGCGGAACCCAAGCATGTAGACCACTGGTACGTAGTGTCGGAGATCGACGTCCAATCGGGGCCCGGGTCCGCTTCAGTCGTCGCTATGGGGGATTCGATAACCGATGGGCATGGCGCGACGACGAATGGCAACGATCGCTGGACCGACGTGCTCGCAGCCAGGCTGCAGAGTTTGCGCGCAACGAGCAACATCGGCGTATCGAATCAAGGAATCGGCGGAAACCATCTTCTCTCGGACGGCCTCGGGCCGAATGCGCTGGCCCGTTTCGATCGTGATGTGCTGGCGCCGACGGGCGTGCATTGGGTGATTGTATTTGAAGGGGTAAACGATCTTGGTGGTCTGGCGCGCGATGGTGAGGTGGGCGCAGAGCAACATCAGGCGCTCGTTGAACGAGTGCTCGCGGCATACCAGCAGATTACGGAGCGCGCCCACGCTCATGGACTGCGCGTAATCGGGGCGACAATAACTCCCTATGTGGGGTCGAATTACTACCATCCTGGTCCGTTAAGTGAGGCCGACAGGCAAGCAGTCAACCGCTGGATACGCTCCCCGGGGAACTTCGATGCGGTGATCGATTTTGATGGCGTTGTCCGCGATCCGGAGCACTCGGATCATCTACTTCCGGCATATGACTGTGGCGATCATCTGCATCCGTCTCCTGCCGGGTATGAGGCGATGGGTGATGCGATTCCACTCAGCCTGTTTAGTCAGGCAAACTGATAGAGGAGAGTGGAAGTCTTGACGCAAAAAGCAATGCTCGTTTTCCTGATCACGGGATGCCTCTCCGGCGCTCTAATGACAAGTTCCGCAGAACTGCCGAGGATTTCCAAATCGGGTGACGGCGGTCAACTGATCGTTGACGGCAAGCCCTACTTGATTCTCGGTGGAGAACTGGGCAATTCCTCCGCCGGTACTGCCGCGCAAGCAGACAGCGTCCTTCCGCGGCTCACCGCGATGCACGTGAACACTGTCCTGATGCCGGTAGCCTGGGAGCAGATTGAGCCCGCCGAGGGAAGCTTCGATTTCGGCATCCTGGATCATTGGATTGATGTAGCAAGACAACAGCATTTGCATCTCGGGCTTTTGTGGTTTGGCAGTTGGAAGAACGGCGTGTCGAGTTATGCGCCGGCCTGGGTCAAGCAGGATCCAAGGCGCTTTCCGAGAGCTGAATCCACAACGGGCGACGAGTTGGAGATTCTTTCCGCCCTGGGAGCCGAATCACAGCGCGCCGACAGCACTGCATTTTCGTCGTTGATGAAACACCTGAAAGCAAAAGATGAAGATCGGCACACCGTGCTGATGGTGCAAGTGGAAAATGAAGTCGGCTATCTCGGCCGGGGTCGCGACCGGTCTGCAGCGGCGAATAAATTGTTCGAAGGTCCCGCTCCAGCGAAACTGGTGCAAGAGCTTCAAGAGAATCGCGACTCTTTTTCTCCTGAATTGCGGGCGAACTTTAACCCTTCAGGAAAGAACTGGCGCGAGGTCTTTGGAGACGCATCGGACGAGGTCTTCATGGCCTGGAACTACGCGCGATACATTCAGGCTGTGGTGGAGGCAGGAAAGCGCGAGTATCCATTGCCGATGTATGTGAATTGCCAGCTACCCGCACCCGGCGAGCGTGCTGGCGAGTATCCAAGCGGCGGACCACATCCGTATTTTCTTGAGGTCTATCGAATTACGGCACCGTCGATCGACTTCTATTCGCCCGATATCTACTGGCCGAACTTTGAATACTGGATTGACCGCTACCGATTCAAGGGTAATGCAGTTTTTGTGCCGGAAGTTCGCATGGACAGCGCTCCCTACAACGCGCTGTATGCATACGGAGAGGCGAAGGCCTTTGGCTTTTCTCCATTCGGGATTGACAGCCTGCAACCGTCGAAGAGTGAAGACTCCGCCGGCCCTAACATTGCTCAGGTCTACGATGTCCTGGGCCAAATGAGCGACCTGGTGCTGGCAAGCCAGGCTTCGGGAAACGTTCGAGCGCTGGTGCTTCACAAAGACAGTCCAAGGCCAACCCGGACCACAGCCCTCGGAGGGTATCTGTTCGAGTGTGCGCTCTCTCGTTCTTGGCCTTCTCGAACGCTTTCAGCCGATGATGGGGCCATGATCGCAATCGAGTCGGGTCAGAACGAGTTCTATGTCGCCGGCAGCGGTTTAACAATCTCATTCGCGCGGGATCCCGATTTGGACAATAAGATCATCGGCATCGCCAGCATTGAGGAGGTAAGCCGGGATGCAAATGGTTGGATCACAGTGCGTCGTTTAAACGGGGACCAAAGCAACCAAGGCCGTCAGCTCTCAATGGATCCGCATCGAGTTCAGATTTTTCGCGTGAAGCTGTATGCCGTTGATCGGTCAATTTCAGCGCACTGAGTTATTAAGGCTTACAACCCGCTTGGGATAAGCAGCCCACTTCCGCCGTCATGGACGCTCGCAAGATCATTCACGTAGACATGGATGCGTTTTACGCGTCGGTCGAGCAGCGAGATGATCCGCGGCTTCTAGGCGTGCCGGTGGTTGTGGCCTGGCGCGGCAAGCGATCCGTGGTTTGTGCTGCTTCGTATGAGGCGAGAAAGTTCGGCGTTCGGTCCGCGATGCCTGCAATAACCGCCGAACGACTTTGTCCCGATGCCATATTTCTTCCCCCTGACTTTCCCCGCTATCGCACAGTGTCGAGAAGCGTGCGAGAGATCTTTCTGCGCCACACCGACTTGGTTGAGCCGCTCTCACTGGATGAGGCCTATCTCGACGTCACGCGAAACAAGACCGGTATTTCCAGTGCGACGCAGGTTGCTCGTACCATCCGCGAGCAGATCCGACAGGAACTGAATCTGAGTGCCTCAGCCGGGGTAGCAGCGAATAAGTTTCTGGCAAAGATAGCATCAGACTGGCGCAAGCCGGACGGCCTTTTCGTAATCAAGCCGGCAGACGCGCTCGAATTCCTTACTCCCTTGGCCGTTGAACGATTGCCGGGAGTCGGCAAGGTAACGGCCCGGAAGCTTATCGCGCTCGGTGTGAAGACGGTGGGAGATATTCGTAACCTGGATCTGCCCGTCCTCCAGGGTCAGTTCAAGCGTTATGGAATGCGCCTCTACGAGTTGGCGCGAGGAATCGACAATAGCGCTGTCGAACCGAATCGGCCGACCCAGTCAATCTCTGCCGAAGACACTTTTGAATCAGACGTTCCGCTCAACGAAACAGAGGCGATTATCCGACGGCTTGCTGAGAAGGTGTGGCAAGCCTCGCTAAAGGAGTCGAGAATTGCTCGCACGATTGTGTTGAAACTCAAGACGGCCGAGTTCAGCATTGTCACGCGAAGCCATACGCCCGCCGCGCCCATTTCGTCTTGCGACGAGCTGATTGTCATCGCTCTTGGCCTTCGAGAGAGAGTGCAATTGGGAAGGGGCCAGAAGTACCGGCTAGTAGGAGTTGGCCTTTCAAATTTCCGGGATCCGGTAGTCGAGTCGCCGGACGATCTCCTCTTTCGATAGTCGCATTTTGAATTGTTAACCCGATCTCGTCAGGCTTCGTCGGGAGAAATTTCAGCTGCACATGCGATTGTGGATACGCGTGCGGGATAGACCGGCGGCCTCGCATGCTCCGAATTCCAGCCAAACAGGAACTCGGTCGCTGGTCCGCAGATCCGTCCCTGGCACGGCCCCATTCCGCAGCGGGTATGCAACTTGGCTTCACGCCACGAGAGCATCGAATCGAGTGCTCGCCGTCGCACATCCTCGCAGCGGCATACGAACGTATCCGGTGCGACAAGCTCCTTCAACTCGGGCCTCAGCGCAAACGCTCGATCAAGTTGCCGCGCGAACCGCAACTGGCGATCGCGTCTTTTGAAGGGGTGTGCGCCCGACTGGCCTGCGCATACCAGCCCAGCGATTTCACCCTCGCACAGCGCCTTCTCCAGGCCACCAATCCCGGTCGGCTCACCAGCGCAAAAGACGCCTCGTACCGATGTCTCCTGCGTGTCGTTTACCTCCACATATCCGGATCGAATCTGACACTGAAGCAGGCGCGGAAGTTCGAGATTTGGCACGAGATGGAATCCGCATCCAAGGTAGTCGCACTCAATCGTACGCAATGCCCCGTTCACTGAAACCGTGACCGACTGCAATGACCGATCACCACGCGCCTCCACGACCCATGCTCCCGTTCGATAAGGAGCGTGTCGCGCCGCTGCGCGATAGGCTGCACCTTCACTTAGCTTGCCGGGAAAGCGAAGAAGCTGCACGCCAAACGTCATCACGCGCGCGGCTGATGCCTGTTCGAAGATGCCGAGGATCTGCGCACCTTTCCTCGCAACTACTGCGGCGACGGCAAGCAAGAGAGGTCCACTGCCCGAAAGCACAACACGCTTCCCTTCGATGGGCAAGCCACCCTTCACCATCGCCTGAAGACCGCCAACGCCCATCACGCCTTGCAGCGTCCATCCAGGAAACGGCAGAAAACGTTCTCGCGCTCCCGTGGCCAGGATGAGCCTTCGAAACCCTATGTCCTCGAATCCCGTGGGAGTTTCGATTCTCAAAACATTTGAGGCTGGATGCGCCACCACGCGGGATTCTCCGCGCAAGTCGACACGGGCCGCCTCGAGAGCATTTTGGTGTGCAGCGAACCGATCATCACCGTGGCCATCGTTGCCTCTCCATATCTGGCCACCGAGTTTTGCGTTATCGTCAATGAGGCAAACACCGGCGCCATGTTTCGATGCCGCTGCGGCCGCCGCCATTCCGGCCGGTCCCGCGCCCACAACCACAACATCGAAACTCGTCATCCCGTAGTCACTTCCATGCCAAGCTCTACGGCCGCCTGGCAAGTGCGTACGTGGGGGATGCCGTTCACCGTCGCGCAGCATTCCATGCAAATCCCCATGGCGCAGAGTGGACCGCGCGGCTCGCCCGATACAGATGTGCGGAATGCAATTCCCGCCTGCAAGAGCGCGGCCGCGACGTTCGAGCCCGATGGAACTGAGACAAGACGGCCGTTGACCATCAGATCAACCGTTGGCTTTTCGTCTTGTGCGGAAACGGATCGCGTCATTGTCGAGAGACGTTGATTGTAATCCATTTTGTATACTGCGCAAGAAGCGTGCAGACTCCGGAGAAAGAGCCCATGACCGCCAATCCGAGGTCATCCAGGAAGATCGAAGTGATTGACTCGCACACTGCGGGGGAACCGACGCGGTGCGTTCTCGCTGGCGGACCCGACCTTGGCGGAGGGTCGTTGATGGACAGAATGGCCACGCTGCGACGCGATTATGACGGGATGCGCCGTGCCATTTTGTGCGAGCCCCGCGGATCGGATGTAGTGGTTGGCGCATGGGTCCTGGAGGCGGATGACCCCGACTGTGTAGCTGCAGTCGTCTTTTTCAACAACGTTGGTTATCTGGGAATGTGCGGTCATGGAACCATCGGTGTCGCTGTGACGCTTGCCCATCTGGGCCGAATCCGACCAGGGACACACTTTCTGCAGACACCCGTTGGGAAGGTGAAAATCGACGTCCTTTCGTCTAATCACGTCTCGATTGAAAACGTCTCTGCTTACCGCCATCGGGATGGAGTCAATGTTCACGTACCCGGTCATGGAACAGTCGCCGGGGATGTAGCCTGGGGCGGAAACTGGTTCTTCCTTTGCGAGCATCATGGCCTGCCGCTCGACTTGAAAAACGTCGATGCTCTCACTGAGCACGCGTGGAAGATTCGTGCTGAGCTTTCAGCGGGTGGAATCACGGGCGCTGATGGCGCGGAAATTGACCATATCGAACTCTTCACTGCGCCAAACGAACCTGCAAACCATAGTCGAAACTTTGTGCTCTGCCCAGGAAAAGCATACGACCGCTCTCCTTGCGGTACAGGCACCAGCGCGAAGATGGCTTGCCTTGTCGCTGCCGGAAAACTTGCGCCGGGCGATACATGGCGTCAGGAAGGAATACTTGGCACAGTCTTTGAAGGGCGGGTTCGTATTCAGAACGGAGCCATCATCCCTTCGATCACCGGATCGGCTTTCGTGACGGCAGAAAGCACACTGATCTTCGATCCTGAAGATCCGTTCCGCAACGGAATCGGCGCATGAACGCAGCCAGCTTCGATGCAGTGATCGTTGGCGGTGGAATCGTTGGAGCAGCCACCGCGGCGGCGTGCGCAAAAACCGGAATGCACGTTGCACTCGTGGAGCGCGACGTACTGGGAGGCGGCGCCACGGCGGCAGGCATGGGCCACATTGTTGTGATGGACGACTCCGAAGCACAATTTGAGCTGACTCGCTATTCACAGTTGTTATGGTCTCAGGTTGCGCGGGAGCTTCCTGCCAGCGCCGAATATGAAATGCCGGGCACGCTATGGCTCGCAGCAGATGACGAGGAGATGGCGGAGGCCGAGCGAAAGCAAAAGTTTTATCGCGATCGCAACGTTCCCGCGCACCTGTTGACCGCGCAGAAGATCGAGGAACTCGAGCCGAACCTCAAATCAGGCCTCGCAGGCGGATTGCTGGTTCCCGAAGATGCCGTCCTTTATCCACCGGCGGCCGCACTTCACCTTTGTCGTCTCGCGGAGGGTCGAGGTGCTACGTTGATGCTTCAACGCAGCGTTTCAGCGATGGGAAGTGGACGCGTGCTATTGGATGATGGGCAGGAGTTGACTGCTCCTTACGTGATTAACGCTACAGGCGCTTCGGCTTCCCAACTCGGCAGCGATATTCCAATAAAAAAACGCAAAGGCCACCTGGTGATAACCGATCGCTATCCCGGGTTTGTGCGCCATCAATTAGTGGAACTCGGATATCTGAAGAGCGCTCACTCGGTCGCATCCGATTCTGTCGCATTCAATGTACAACCGCGAAAGACCGGCCAGATTCTCATTGGATCTTCGCGTCAATACGGAGACGAGAGCTCGAGAGTCGACCAGGAGATTCTAAGTGCCATGTTGCAAAGAGCGACCGCGTACCTGCCGTCCATCGGTTCACTCAATGCCATCCGTGTGTGGACCGGATTTCGTGCTGCTACTCCGGATAAGCTTCCCTTGATTGGGCCCGCCGTGCAGGACGGAACCGTGTGGCTCGCAACCGGACATGAGGGACTGGGAATTACCACCTCACTCGGGACAGGCGAATTACTGGCCGCGGCGCTCTCGGGCGGCCAATCACCCATACCCCTTGAACCTTATCTCCCATCCAGGTTTGACGGGCACAGCGCTCATTCCGATTCAGCGAAGGAGCCGCTATGAAATGGAAAGGCGTAATGGCGGTCGTGACAACGCTATTCGACTGGGCTTCGACCTGAGGACTAATTCGACAACGAACCTCTCTGTCTCGTCATTCCTTGAAGCGAATGGGCTGAAACATTAATGGAACAGATCCTTATCTGGACAATCTCGGCTTCCAGCATCATCCTGATGCTCTTCCGCCCGTTCAAGAAGCCCGAGGTTGTGTGGGTCTCAGCTGGGGCACTGCTGCTGTGCCTGTCGCGCCTGATCCCGCTTGCCTTGGCTGGCAAGGCAATTAAGGAGGGGCTGGATGTCTACCTCTTCCTAACCGGCATGATGCTTCTATCGGAGCTTGCGAAGGAATATGGTGTGTTTGCATGGATGGCAGATTGGGCGGTCAAATCGGCAAAGCGATCTTCGACGAGACTGTTTGCTTTGATCTTTGCTGTCGGCGTGCTCGTGACCATATTCATGTCCAACGACGCCACGGCAGTCATTCTCACGCCGGCCGTGCTAACAGCGGTCAGGCGCGCCAAGGCGCCGCCACTCCCCTATCTCTTCTCGTGCGCCCTGGTCGCGAATGCAGCCAGTTTTGTTCTCCCCATCTCGAATCCTGCTAATCTTGTGGTTTTCAATTCGACCATGCCGCCCCTGCTGCGATGGCTGGCGATGTTCAGCGCCCCTTCGGTGGTCGCCATCGTCATCACCTACATCCTTCTTCGTTTGTACTTCGACAAAGAGATGTCCGTGCCGTGCGACGGCTCTGCCTCGGAAGTTCGCCTATCAGGGATGGGAAAGGTTAGTCTCTTCGGAATCGTTGCGGTTGCAATTGTGTTGCTTACGGCGTCTGCACTGGAGATTAACCTCGGTATGCCGACGTTTCTCGCATCGACGGCTGTATCGGCGATCGTGGTGGTTCGGAGCCGGTCGAACCCGATTCGGCTAGTACGAGAAATCAGTTGGAGCATTTTGCCTCTCGTTGCCGCGCTTTTCGTTATCGTTGAAGCTGTGAAGAGCGCCGGAGCTATGCACATGCTTCGCAATATGTTCGAAAATTCCCTCCACCTTCCCCAATCCCGAGCCGCACTCGCGCTTGGAATTGCGGTGGGTCTCGGCACGGATGTTGTAAATAATCTTCCGCTTGGGCTGATTACGGGTGCCACGCTGCGCACGATTCCGCTTCAGCCGATGCTTGCAAGGGTCGTCCTGATAGCGATCGACCTCGGTCCGAACCTCTCGATCACGGGCTCGCTCGCTACGATTCTCTGGCTGACCGCAATCCGGCGTGAGGGTCTGGATGTCAGTGGCTGGCAGTTCTTCAAGATCGGTGTGATTATCATGCCGATCTCACTCGTCTTCGCCATCCTGGCTGCCTTGCTGATCTGAATCTTCGCGGCAACGAATCTGGAATACATCCTCCCCCGACTCGCAAGCATCAAATTGCCTTACGGCCGAGTTTTCCGCTCTTCCAATCCCGCACATATAACGAGAGATATGCCGCACGTTCTCACTTCGACATACCGGCTTCAGTTGAACTCGACTTTTACCTTCGACGATGCCGCAAACATTGCTGCTTATCTCAAGGATCTGGGTATTTCACACGTTTATTGCTCGCCATATCTTCAAGCTGCTGCTGGCAGCATGCACGGATATGACGTGGTCGACCATCAGCGCGTGAACGATGAGCTGGGTGGTGACGAAGGACATCGTCGGTTTTGTGCTCGCCTCGCAGAACTTGGACTCGGACAGGTACTCGATATCGTTCCGAATCATATGGCGGTCGGAGCACGCAATCATAACTGGTGGGACGTTCTCGAGAACGGCCCTTCGAGCCGCTTCGCGACCTGGTTCGATATCGATTGGCACTCATCTGAAGTCAAATTGCAGAACAAGGTGCTCATACCTGTTCTTGGAGATCAATACGGGCGGGTCCTTGCCGCGGGCCAGATTCAAATTGGTCGAGAGCATGACTCGTTATGCGTCCGATACGGCGAACATCTCTATCCGCTTGCCCCGCGTTCTCTCCCCGTTATCCTGGATCGGGCGGCTCGATACGCAAATAGTCCAACCCTGAGCTTTCTGTCCGATAGCTTGATGCGTTTACCTCTGCCGGAAGCGACGGACGTCGAGGGGATTGAATCGCGACATCGGGATAAGGTAGTTATTTATGATTTTCTGCAGCGACTCTACGAAGAGCAACCCGAGGCGATACGGGCGGTCGACAAAGCTGTTCGCGAGTTGAACGTGGATTACGATGCTCTGGATGAGTTGCTGAATCTTCAGCACTACCGATTGGCATATTGGCGAACCGCTGACCAGGAGCTTGGTTATCGTCGATTTTTTGACGTGAACTCCCTTGTTGGGCTGCGCGTTGAGCGGCCGCACGTCTTCGATGCCACCCATCGTCGTATCCTCGATTGGCTTCACGAGGGCGTTCTCGACGGAGTACGCGTGGACCATCCCGACGGCTTGCGCGATCCGTTGCAGTACTTCACGCGCTTGCGGCAACGATGTCCGGATGCGTGGATCATTGGCGAAAAGATACTCGAGCCCGGAGAGTTTCTTCGTGAGAATTGGCCGATCCAGGGCACAAGCGGCTACGATTTCCTGAGCCTTTGCAACGGCTGGCTTACCCACCCGGATGGACTGAAGGAGATTACGCAGATTTACGCGGAATTTACGCACGAGCCAACCGACTTCGCCGCAATAGCACACGACAAGAAGCTGAACGTTGAGTTGGAGGCTCTGGGCAGCGATGTGAACCGTCTTTCCAGTCTGTTCGTCGAAATCTGCGAAAACAACCGCGATCGCCGTGACTTTACGCGCGCGGAAATTAGGCGGGCGATTCGCGAGGTGGCCGCCAGATTTCGAGTCTACAGAACCTACGTAGTTCCGGAGCGGAACGAGATTACGGACGAAGATCGTAAGGAAGTCTCCAAAGCAATCGAGGAAACCAAGCGGGAAAGACCGGAACTCGATGCAGGTCTGCTCGACTTCATTCGAGATGTGCTGCTCATGCGTGCCCGCGGCACCCTCGAGACCGAATTCGTCCATCGATTTCAGCAATTCACTTCACCGGTGATGGCCAAAGGCGTGGAGGATACAGCCTTCTACTGCTACAACCGCATGATCGGGTTAAACGAAGTGGGTTCTGCGCCGGATAGAGAAGGGCCTTCTACCTTGGAATTTCTCGAGTACTGCATGAAGATGCAGACTTCTCATCCCCTCACCATGACCACGCTGTCAACCCATGACACCAAGCGGTCTGATGATGTGCGGGCCCGGCTTGCAGCGATCACCGAGATTCCCAGCCTGTGGAAAGGATTTCTGCGGCGTTGGGCACGCTTGAACGCTTCGCATAAGACAGACGCCTATCCAGATCGCAACACGGAATACTTCTTATATCAAACCATGATCGGTGCCTGGCCTATTGAGCGCGATCGGCTGACCGGTTATATGGAGAAGGCCGTCCGAGAAGCAAAGCAGCAGACAAGCTGGACACAGCAAAACAGGAAATTTGAGGACGCTCTGACAAAGTTTATCGAGCGCATCTACGCCAGCAATGAGTTTATGGCCGCGATTGAGGAGTTTGTAGGACGGATCCTCGTGCCCGGAAGAGTGAACAGTCTTGTTCAAACTTTGCTGAAGTGCACTGCCCCCGGCATCCCGGACACCTATCAAGGCAGTGAGCTGTGGGACCTGCACCTCGTCGATCCCGACAACCGCGGGCCGATCGATTACGCTCAGAGACAGTTATTTCTCTCAGAACTCGAATCTGGAATGCATATCGAAGAGATCATGAGAAGAATCGACTCCGGCCTGCCGAAGCTCTGGATCCTGTACAGCGCACTGAATCTTCGCCGGAGCCGGCCGGAATTGTTTGGGACGGAAGCAGATTTCGAACCGCTTTCGTTTGACGGAAGAAAGGCTGATCATGCGATGGGATTCCTGCGAGCGGGAAAGCTGGCGACGATTGTTCCGCGATGGCCTGTGAAACTCGGAGGAAATTGGTCGAGTACGGCGGTGAGTCTGCCTGGAGACCGATGGAAGAACCTGCTCACCGATGAGACGTTGAACGGCGGTCGCATTCCTTTGGAGACTGTTCTTCAGCACTTTCCCGCAGCGCTTCTCGTCAAAGAAGAGAACTGAGATGCATCTGTTCAATGTCTGGGCTCCGCGCGCAAAGGCGCTCTCAGTGGAAGTCGGCGGAAAGTCTTTTCCCATGGCCGGGCCGGAGGGTGGTGGATGGTGGACCCTTCCCGTCGAGTCAGCCGGTCATGGAACAGACTATGGCTTTCTGGTCGACAGGGACTCCAAGGCTGTGCCCGACCCCAGGTCTCTCTGGCAGCCCTACGGCGTCCACGGTCTGTCCCGTGTCTACAATCAATCCGTATTTCCATGGAGCAATCAAGGATTTCAGGCGCCTCCGCTCGCCAGTGCAATTATCTACGAGCTGCATATTGGCACATTCACATCCGAAGGCACTCTGGATTCTGCAATTGCAAAGCTGGGTTATCTGCGAGAACTAGGCATCACCCATGTTGAACTCATGCCGGTCGCGGCCTTCGACGGCAATCACGGCTGGGGATATGACGGTGTGGCGCTATTTGCAGTGCAGGAATCCTACGGCGGCCCCGACGCATTGAAGAGATTCGTCGATGCAGCGCACAACATCGGACTGGCCGTGCTTCTTGATGTGGTATATAACCACTTTGGCCCGTCTGGAAATTACACCGGAAAGTTCGGCCCGTACTTAACGGATGCTCATCGAACCCCGTGGGGTGGGGCCGTGAACCTTGAAGAGGCTGGATCGCACGAGGTGCGCCGCTTCTTTAGCGATAACGCACAAATGTGGTTGCGCGATTTCCATATCGATGGATTACGCATCGATGCGGTGCATTCTTTCGTGGACCGGTCGGCGACCCCTTTTCTTGAGCAACTCGCAGCAGAGGTAGAGACGCTAGGCGCAACAATTGGCCGCAAACTTGTGCTCATTGCGGAGAGCGACCTGAATGATCCGAGGATCGTGACTTCGCGCGAATGTGGCGGGTTTGGAATGGATGCGCAGTGGAGCGACGATTTTCATCACGCTCTATTTGCTGTACTAAGCCGGGACAGTCTTTCCGGCTACTACACAGATTTCGGATCTCTGGCGCAACTCGCCAAGGCGCTTGAAAAGACTTTTGTCTACGACGGTATCTTTTCTCGATACCGTAGTCGCACGCATGGCCGCGCCGTGAAGAATCTATCCCAACATCGCTTCGTTGGTTTTATCCAGAATCACGATCAAGTCGGCAACCGGGCAGTCGGCGACAGAATCGCTCAAAGTTCCGGAATCGATCGCGCGAAAATTGGGGCAGCCCTCGTGTTACTCGGGCCATTCATTCCAATGCTGTTTCAAGGTGAAGAATGGGCCGCGACTTCGCCTTTCCTTTACTTCGCCGATCACAGAGACGCGAATCTGGCCCTGCAGGTTTCAGAAGGACGCAAGAGCGAGTTTCTGGTGTTTGGTTGGGATCCGTCGACGATCCCTGATCCAGAAAGTCCTGCGACCTTCGAGCGTTCAAAGCTAAATTGGAATGAACTGTCAGAGATTGATCACGCTGAAATGCGGGACTGGTATCGCAAATTGATCCAATTGCGACGAGCTACCCCGTCCCTCAACAACGGAGATCCAGGGAATATAGAAGTCACCTATAGCGAAGAACAACGCTGGCTGCGCGTCATTCGCGCAGAGATTGTTATCGCGATCAACCTCGCGCAAAGGACCGTATCCCTGTTACTTCAGCACGAAGCCAACCTAATGCTTTCGTCGCAACCGAATGTCCTCATTGAAAATGGTGCCATCACGTTGCCGCCTGATTCAATTGCTGTCGTGAAGACAACTCCCGAACACTAGAAGTGACGGATGGTCTCGTGCCGGGCGGCCTCTTCGGAAGCCGGCACCACCTCGTTCTGAGGTGCGTGCGTTTTATCCGCCGACCAGTCGACTCGTCCTTCGAGCGATCGACTTACAAGGTCGCGTGAGCCCAGGCCTATGGCAAGCGAAAGGGTGAGCACAATGCCGCCAAATAGTATTCCAAACGCAAGCTCAACAACGTTTCCGCCCACCTGAAGATGGTCGAGCACCATTGCAGCTGTAAGTACAAGTACCAGCCATTTCACGCCGAGGGATAGAAACCTTGCATAGTGCAGTTGTGCGTTCACTGCCCCAATAAGTACGGAGCGCGCAAGGAATCGCGCGATCAGGGTTCCTGCAATCAACAGCAGGACAGCTCCAACAAAGTGCGTCAGATAGGGCAACATCGAAACCGGTAAGGGTGCACCGGTTGCGTAAGATACGTCGAACGCCGAAACACCGATGATCAATCCAAGCAGTACGCAGCCCCAGAAAGAGGCTCTCGCAATGAGGGCTGTCGGAGAACTGGAAGGGGTCCACTCTGAATTTCCGCGATTCAATCTCTCGTCGAATTTGAGAAACGCGAGCCCCTTGCGCAAGATCGTGGAAAGGGCCATTCCGATCAGTGTGAAGAGAGTTAGCGCGATAAAGACCGCAAGAATGCCGGGCAGCACTGCGATCAACAGCGACAGCACTCGATAAACAGATTGGTGGAGCGCGTCAGACATGTGGTGCCAAATCGAACCATTGTCGGAGATCAGCGGAGGCGGCTGTGAACTATAGTCTTGAACCGTCTGGAGCATTGTGGCGAGGAATCGTTCCATCGGACTCTCTCCTTGAATTACTCAATCCATGTCTTCGGTGAATGGCACTCTCTGAAGCAGAGCATCACGAGTTAAATCGGTCTGGCCAGCGCCAGCGCGAAACAATGTACTGTTTGTCCGATTCAAATGCGGCAGCAACCGCCTCCACGTGAGCCTCGGAGCTGGTGCCAGATTTCACAACGTTTAGGTGACCCGCAACCCACGCAAGATAAAGCGGAATCAATGCACCGAGCAGATGTCCACGATTGAGCGTGCGCAGTCTGTAAGCCACTAGAAAATCAAAAACAATTCGGGCCCAGAGATTCTCCGTCATTCGAAACGCCGAAGGCTCCACAACCGAGAGTCGCTTCAAGCCAAGCAGTGAATTTGGAGCCAATACCAGAGACCAGATCTCCTGGAGATTTGAAAATGCCAGACGAAATGCTTCGACCATAGGGGCTACGTCAACCTCACCCTCAATCCCATGGATTGGACTCGGGGTCCGCCGTTCCGGCGGAAGTCGGCGAGGTCGCTGCCAGAATGCAGCTTTTGCTTCAATGTCTGCGAACAGAGATCCCGTGACCAAGGTAAGAATCGCATTGATGTTTGGTTCTGCGGGCTGTGGCAAAATCCGGGTTCCTACGTCGATCTCATCCACACTCAATCCGGCAACCGCCGCTTCGCTTACCGGCCAAATGATCGCGTCAGACTGAGCTGAATTGACAAAGCGTTGCGCTGTACCGGCAAGCCGCTCCGCCATGCGGAAAGAGAAGGCCAAATCAATCGACAGCGGAAATCGTGCCCGCGAACCAAACAAAGCCCGGCTGAGTGGGTAGAGTATGGCCGAGTTCACGAGACCAGCGCTCGGTGGAAGCGAGTAGTGGGGGACCGCGAGATCGAAGGTCGAATCTGATACAGCGTTCGCCAATTCGCGCAGTGCTGCGGTGCTCAGAGAGTCAGCACCAGGGCCGAGCATCAGGGCTCCGCGAGTTCCATTTTCTTTCGCGGCATTCATAACATGGACAAAATCAGCTGCAGTTAACGGCCAAACGGCGTTGGTAGCTTGCGTCGAAATTACGCGCAGACCCGGGTACGTGGTTCCTGACGTATCGTTCGGCGTCGCGATAAGGAGGCCTTCACCGGGAAAGAGCGCGCTTAAGGTTGCAATGAGATTCGCAAGTGACTCGGCCCCCATCGGAGCGACAAAAACAAGCATTCCCGCTCGCGCAGAAGTTTCTGTCGAGTGAGCATCCGGGACTGAATTCGTGGTTGCCATATAGGATCAGAACTGCGCGTGTCTCTCAGGAAGGTGATCTACCAAACGGCCGGCTAAATGGATTTGATGCCGGTCACTTGCACAACGTCAGGATACCTGCGAGGGGGATATGTACCCATGTGGGTCGATTGTTGAGTTCATACTGCAGTTCGTAAAGCGATTTCTCGAGCACAAATGCTTCCAGCAATTTCTGTGCTTCGCGGGGAGGCGGCAGAAGCTGCGGGTTCTTTGCAATGGTCTCATGATAGGCATAAAGGAATTCGGCCGAGGCATACCTCTGCCACGCATGGGCCCACTTGTGAAGGCTTGCGGTTAGCGGTGATTGCGTCGATGGATCGGTGTTTCCCTCGTAGTCCTTTAATCCGGCGAATGCCACGTAGGAAAACGAGCGCAGCATCCCAGCCACATCTTTCAACGGCGATTGCTTGCGGCGGCGCTGGGAGAGAGGCCTCGCGGGTTCGCCTTCAAAGTCCAACAGAATGAAATCTCCATCCCCAGGGGAACCGTCTGTTGTCCCGGTCCTGAGTGTCTGTCCAAGATGATAGTCGCCGTGAATCCGAATGCGCTGGCCCGCCGCTATTAGATTCACGATTGAGCGGCTCCGATCGACGAGTTGCAATCGTTTTGAGAGCAGCAGCCCGGCATCGTCAGTTGCCGATTCATCGAGAGACGAGAGCCTTAATTTGAGCGCCTCCAGAGCGGATTGTATTTGTGATTCAATTTGGAGTGCATCCGCCTTGAGATCGTCATGGGAACATGGTTCGGGTATAAACGCCGGGTCAGTTGAGGGGGAACTTAACGCTATATGCATCTCGGCGGTTCGACGGCCCAAAAGAGCGGAGGCCGCCATCGTTTCGTAGCCGATTTCAGGCATCCAATCCGGCCGTAGTCGATTGGTTCCGAATTCTGGAGGTGGCACAACCGGCACTTTTGAATTGAGAGAAACATGACTGTAAAACCTGCTTAGCCGCTGCAAAAACCACGCCCAGCCGTCACCCTCGTTGGCCACCAAACCCTGCAGCATTGCGATTGTTGTTTTCTCACCGGACGCAGAGAGCATCGCAATCTCGCCGAGGAATGGCGGGATGCAATTGAAGTGTGCAACTTCAGTGAGGAACTGCCCAATCTCTACGTCTGGATTCTGGCCAGGCTGCAACCGTCTGAACATCTTCAGAATCATCGCGTCGCCGTAGATGATGGAAGTGTTGGACTGTTCCGCCGAGCCAACGCGGGACTCTAGCATCTTTGAGAGTTTCGATTCATGAAGCGCGGACGATGCCTGCGCGCTAAGGGATGGGCTCAATCCTGCCGTTTCTCCGGCCGAAAGCGACTCCCGCAACTCAATTCTTTGGGCGGTGGAGACTACAGTTCCTGCTGGGTCTGTACGTGGCTCAGATGCTGCTTCGCCAGGTTGAACATCCAACGGCAATGGTTGAGTTGGAAGGACGTTCGATATCGTCTTGGCGCCGATGGGTTCGGCGGAATGCTCTGCTGAGGCAACGGGGCCAGCTCCGTCCGATTCAGCGGGATTCATCTGCGCTGACAGCGTCGACCCTGGGATATCGAAGGATGCGAGCGGAACCGTAGAGCTGCCTTCAATTAGCTTCAATTCAATTTTGCGAAAGTCTTCGCGAACCGTTGCGTCATGCAGAATGGCCGTGCCGCTTGAGAATGCAAATGTCGTCAGGACGCTGTCAGGGCGTTCTGCAGCGATGTTGTCCGCTTGATTCCCCATGCTTATTGCGACTGGAATCTGATAAGAATCTGGTGCACCTTCAAAGTAAGTTACCTCCACGAAGAGGATGGCCGGAGGAACGAGATTGTCCTCGGATTTAGCGGACGGGAAATCTTCTATCGGCTTCGCGACAGAGGAGAGGTCGGCCCAATGTGAGACGCGCGCGGACTGTATTCTTCTGCTCTTGGCTCCAAACCACCGTTGGTGTGCAAGCCAGTTCGGCAATGCGGATTCAATCTGTGCCAAACCTGTGGCCATGAGGAGTCCAGACCAACCGGCTGTCTTCAGGTCTACTTCCAAGGGCTCGGTTCCACGAACCTCGGCCACTTGTGCGCTCTGAGGCTCGGGCAAATTTTTCGCGTCCGAACTTGAAGCCTGCAATTCGAGCCAAAGAAATGAATACGGCGCGAGGGTCAACTGATATGGCGCGGCCGTGACTGTGGGGAATGGAACGTAGCCCAACATCTCTACTGGCTCCATGCCTTTGTACGCTGCGAGATCCAGCGAAACCGGCTGTGCAAACCTGCTCAAATTGGCGACACACAACACGGTCTCATGCGTCCCATAATCCTGTTCTAGTTCTCTCAGATACGCGAGGATCTTCCTGTTTGAAGGGTTGAGAAAGCTGAGGCTACCCCGGCCAAAGACCTGGAAGAGCTTTCGCAGCGCAATCATGTTGCGCGTCCATTGCAACAAACTGGACTGATCCGCCTGTTGCGCCTCGACGTTCACCACTTGGTACCCATAGATCGGGTCCATCACCACCGGAAAGTAGAGGCGCGCCGGATCGCACTTGGAAAACCCGGCGTTTCGATCCGACGTCCATTGCATCGGGGTCCTCACGCCATTGCGATCGCCAAGGTAGATGTTGTCGCCCATCCCGATCTCGTCGCCGTAATAGAGGATTGGCGTTCCTGGGAAACTCAGCAGGAGGGAGTTGAGCAACTCGATACGACGTCGATTGTTGTCGACCAGTGGCGCAAGTCTGCGTCGAATTCCGACATTGACTCGCATGCGGGGATCGGCCGAATAGGCGAAGTACATGTAGTCGCGCTCGTCGTCGGTTACCATCTCCAGTGTCAGTTCGTCATGATTGCGGAGAAACAGCCCCCATTGACAGCTATCCGGAATGGGAGGGGTCTGCGCCATGATGTCTGTGATCGGTAGCCGGTCTTCCTGACGAAGGGCCATATAGATACGAGGCATCAATGGAAAATGAAACGCCATGTGGCACTCGTCGCCATCGCCGAAGTAAGGGCGCACATCCGCCGGCCATTGATTCGCTTCAGCCAGAATGAGGCGGTTCGCATACTCGGCGTCGATGGCTGCGCGGATCGCCTTGATGACATGATGAGTCTCGGGCAGGTTCTCGCACGAAGTTCCATCACGTTCCAGGAGATAGGGGATGGCATCCATGCGAAGCGCATCCACGCCCATGTCGAGCCAAAAGCGCATGGCTTTCAACACTTCTTCCATTACACGCGGATTGTCCCAGTTCAAATCTGGCTGGTGAGAAAAGAAGCGATGCCAATAGTAAGATTGCGCCGTCTCATCCCATGTCCAATTGGATTTCTCCGTGTCTGTAAAGATGATGCGCGCGTTCTTGTAGAGCTGATCTGTCTGTGACCAGACGTACATTTCGCGCTCGGGTGAGCCCGGGGCCGCCAATCGCGCCGCCTTGAACCAGGGATGTTGGTCGCTCGTGTGGTTGATGACCAGTTCGATCATCACCTGCATGTTGCGCTGGTGGGCTTCATCGAGAAACCTCTTGAAGTCGCTCAGCGTTCCATACGAAGGATTCACATTCGTGTAATCAGCAATATCGTATCCGTCATCGCGTAGCGGAGAAGGAAAGAAAGGCAGCAGCCAGATACAGGAAACCCCGAGATCCTGCAAATAATCGAGCTTCGATATCAACCCAGGTAAATCTCCGATGCCGTCGTTGTTGGAGTCAGCGAAGGCTCGCACGTGAAGCTCGTAGATGATCGCGTCCTTGTACCAGAGCGGATCAGTGGCGCTTGCAATCTTCTTCACGCGGCGGTTCTCCAAGCTGATTTGATGCACCTGAACCAATGACGTTTACCCGGAGGGGCAGAAGTTGCTCCGGAAGCACGTCATCTGTAGTCCATGACGCTGCTTGCGGGGCCGGGTGTCAGTAAAACCAATGCAGTTGAAATCGGCGAAGCTAAAGAAAGTATTCGAAATCCGTTTCCACCCTCATACGACGATGGATTTTGAGAATGTGGCCCGACCTCGTCGAGGGATTCAGCTCCACGTAGTTGCGCGGGCCCTGCCACAAGTATCGCTCTCCTGTCAGCAGATCCTCGGCTTCGAAGGGGCGATCCTGAGGAATTTCTAGCTCGTCCAATGGCAGGATCACAAACCCTGCCTGGGTGTGGTGGGGATCGAGGTTAACGACTGTCACAAGCAGGTTCGACCGATCGTCCGATTCCTTGCTGTAACAAATCAGTTGGTCGTTGTCGGTGGAATGGAACTTCAAGCTCCAGTCATTCTGAAGAGCTGGATTCTCATTGCGAATAGCGTTCACGCGTGCAATCAGGTCGCGAAGGCTGTCGGGCCGCGCCAGGTCCCACGTTCTGATCTCGTATTTCTCTGAATTGAGGTATTCTTCGCTGCCATGCTTGACGGGTTTGTTCTCCTGCAATTCGAAGGCCGGTCCGTAGATTCCATAGTTGGCGCCGAGTGTCGCCGCCAGCAGCAGGCGGATGACGAAGGCGGGACGGCCCCCCATCTGAAGAAACTCGGTCAGGATGTCCGGCGTATTCGGCCACTGGTTGGGCCTGAAAAACTCTCGCACCGGTGTCTGCGCCAGTTCGGTAAGGTAGGTCGCGATCTCGTATTTCCCATTTCGCCAGGGAAAATAGGTATACGACTGGCTGAATCCGAGCTTCGCAAGCCGATACATGATTTTCGGACGGGTAAAGGCTTCCGCGAGAAAGAGCACTTCCGGGTGGTCTCGTTTGATCTCTGTAATCACCCACTCCCAGAAGGGAAAAGCCTTGGTATGCGGATTGTCAACACGGAAGATCGTTACGCCCACACCGATCCAGTAGGTAAATACGTCTTTCAGCTCCGCCCACATCCCCTCCCAGTCGTCGCTTTCGAAATCGAATGGATAGATGTCCTGATATTTCTTCGGCGGATTCTCCGCATACTGAATCGTTCCGTCAGGCCGCTTCTTGAACCAGTTCTCGTGCTTCTTCACGTAGGGGTGATCCGGCGCCGCCTGGAACGCGATATCCAGCGCGACTGATAATCCGAGAGCGTCGGCCTTGGCGACAAAGCGTTTGAAATCCTCCACGGTGCCGAGGTCGCCAAGAATTTCCTTGTGCCCGCCTTCCGCGGCGCCAATCGCCCAGGGACTGCCGAAATCGCCGGGCTGCGATTCGGGATTATTGTTCGGACCTTTCCGGAACATTCGTCCGATCGGATGAATCGGCGGCATATAGACAACGTTGAAGCCCATTTCCGCGATGTAGGGAAGCCGTCGTTCGCAGTCTGCAAAAGTGCCATGCGCCCCTGCTTTTGCTGCGGTTGAGCGGGGAAAGAATTCGTACCATGAACTGAATCGCGCTCGAACTGGATCGACGATCGTCGTCAATTCTGGGCTCGATTCCGTTGCAAATCGTTTATCCGGATAACGCAGCGCCAACTCATGCAACATCGGATCGGTCGCGTGGATTCTGAGTTCACTCGGCCCCTTTGCAGAACGCAAAACCGCAGCGCGCTCGCGCAACCACACCGCATCTCCGCCAAATGCTCTCCCGGCAGCCTGATCTACAAGCTCCGCGCCAATCAGGTAATCGACAGCGGCATCGCTCTCCGCCTTGATGCGTTTCAGCAGGTCGCGTCTCCAGGTTTCAAAGTGATCTACCCAACCTTGAACCTTGTATCCGTAGCGTCCCAACTCGCCGACCCGAAACGAAGCTTCCCACCGGTCGTTCACCAGGGGTTTCATCGGAATCTCCGTCCACTCGTCGGAGCCCTCCCGGTGCGCAAGCAGAGAGGCCGCAATCGCATCATGGCCATCCGTAAAAATGTCGGCTTCGACGTGCACCTGATCGCCGACCGTCCGTTTAGCCGCGAAACGACCACAATCCACCTGCGGGGTAATTCCTTCGATGATGACGCGTCTGCGTCCGTCCGATCTTTTTGTTGTCATGGCTGCATCACGTTCTTGAAGATTTATGTTACGGGTCAAAGAGTGGTTCATCGGAAGTTGCAGAATCTGTGGCCTGTCATTTGGCCTTCTTTTGCTCGATCAGGCGCCGATACAGGTCAATCGTCTGATGCGCGATCGCCGTCCAACTGAAGATGTCTTCCACACGCCGCCTGCCCGCGTCACCAAAACGCTTGCACTTCTCCGGGTCCTTTAATAGTTCGTTAATTCGTGCCCCGAGATCCCTGGCGAATGTCTCTGGCTCGCGGGGAAAACTCGTCACAGGATCCTGATCGAACGGAACCAGGTACCCGGTCTTGTCATCGACGACAACCTCTTTGATGCCGCCCGTTGCGCTCGCAACCACCGGCGCCCGGCAGGCCATCGCCTCAAGGTTGATGATTCCAAACGGCTCGTATACGGATGGGCAGCAAAAGACGCGTGCATGGCTGTAAAGCTGAATCGTCTCCTGCTTGGTCACCATTTTTTCAATCCACACAATGCGGGGATGATCTTTGCGCGCCGCGTTCACTTTCTCACGAAGCTCGGTTGCGATCTCCGGCGTATCCGGCGCTCCGGCACAGAGCACCACTTGGGTCTCGGCGGGCAGGTAGCGAATTGCATCAACGAGATGGGTTACGCCCTTCTGCCGGGTAATTCGCCCCACGAACAGCACATAGGGAACGGCAGGATCCACGCCGTAATCCGTCAGGGCCTTGGTCTCCGCGGTCTTCTGATACTCCGCCAGGTCGATCCCGTTATAGATAACGTGAATGCGGCCGGGATCAACGTCCGGGTACGCCTTCTGAATATCGGCTTTCGTCCCTTGCGACACCGCAATGACCGCGTCGGCATCCAGAATCGCCGTCCGCTCCATCCACGAGCTCATCGCATACCCGCTGCCAAGTTGTTCCGCTTTCCAGGCCCGCAGGGGTTCAAGCGAGTGCGTCGTAAGGACAAACGGTACTCCGTAGAGCTTCTTCGCCAGGAATCCTGCCATCGATACGTACCACGTATGGGTGTGTACGACATCGATTCCCTCGAGGGCCTTGATCTGTGTCAGGTTAAGGCTGAACGCTTCGAGCGCTCCCTTGAATTTCCCTTCAGTGCCGTTGGAAATCTCAGACCATGGCTCCGCTCCAAGAACTGTCAGGTTGCCTACGTCAGAACGCTGTGGACCCCAGCAGTGCACCTCGACTTCGATCTCTTTGGCCAGCTCCCGGCTCAGATAATCGACGTGAACGCCCGCGCCGCCATACACCAACGGCGGGTATTCGCGTGTGAATATGCCGACGCGCATTCCTCTGACCTCCGGCCGTTTCAACCACGACCCAATGTTACTGCATCAGATGGCTTTAGTGGCCGACCCTTGGAACGATGACGCTAGATCGCCACCCGATCGCTCATTGGCTCGAACCTGCCTCTCCCGCCGGCAGCATCTGAAAACTCACAAAGGCCAGATGTGTCCCATCCGGTGCCCAGTCGGGCACGTTGTCAGTTCCGGCGCCTCCCACCAAGTCCACCAGAACGCGCATCTTTCCATCGCTGATGTTCAGGATTCGCAAGGCGATATCCGTGTCTGTCGGGTGGCCCTTCACATTCTTGTCGTAACTGACAATCACAATCGACTTTCCATCCGGCGAAGGGTGCGGCGTCCAGTTGTTGAAGTCGTCAGACGTCACTTGCTCCGTTCCGCTCCCATCCGGCCGCATGCGCCAGATCTGCATCAGGCCGCCCGCACGATCGGAATTGAAATAGATCCATTTCCCATCCGCCGAATAATCCGGGTCATCGCTTATGCCATTTCCGGTCGTGAGTGCAGTTTCCGTTCCTCCCTTCACTGGAATGGAAAAGATGTTGCCGCCCCCAGCATGATTTGGACGAGTAAACGCAATCGTTTTTCCGTCCGGCGACCAGCTGTGAAAATAAGACGACGGATTCTCGGTCAGCAGCCTCGGCTCGCCGCCTGCTGAAGGCACGATATACACGCGCGTCTCCGGCTTTCCAGGCGTGGCGCAACTGATCGCCAGCCACTTGCCATCCGGCGAAAGTCCGTGACTTCCTGTGCACTTTGTCGCAGATCCGGTATTGAGCGTCGTTGCAATGCCACCCTCCGCTGGAATTGTCCAGATATGCCCTTCACGGTTGAAAATCAGCGTCTTCCCATCCCGGCTCCAGTTCGGTGCTTCCATTCGGCCGGGTCCGGTCGCAACGACGGTCGCGCGGCGGAAGTTATCTTCAATTCCAATCGTTTGCAGTGTGCTGTAGAGAACCGGCTGTCCCATCGCCTCAGCCGGCGATACCAGCTTCACATCAGCGAACGTTGCCTTCTCCACAACGTCTGCGTTGTGGGAACACACCCCGATCCCCGCGTAGAACGTGCCCTCGAAACGCAGCTTAATCGACGCACCCACCTGGTGCAGAGGCTCTCCATGATTACTGAGGAACATCGTGATCGTGTCCCCTCGCTTTTCCAGCCGGATCTGCCGCGGCGTTTGAATGTTGAGCTCGATATCCTGCGTGGTCGCGCCGCGCTGGCTGCGGTACTGCAAGGCCGTCATGCCCGAGCCATGTTGGGCTGCATCGGCATAAATGGCATCTGCATCAAGGGTCTGACGAAACATCAGCAACGCCTTGCGATGCGGACTGGGATTGCCCGTCGGCGAAGGAAACGCCATGTCGGCCGTCAGCGATACATCACCCGATACTTTCTTCCACACGAAGTGAAATGCATCGACCGTCGACCACAAGTTGGCGCCCGCCGCGGAGACCGTGTAGAGTCCGCTCACGGTGTCGTATGCGCCGACTCCCGGCGGTGACACAGCCCCAATATCCGCCTGGCCTTCAAAGCTTCCAAGACCACCAGAGGTTGTCTGCGCATCAGAAAATCCAGCCCCAAAGCAAAGAACGGGGCCACAAGCAAACGCCAATAGCAAACGCGCCAATCTTACTTCCATGCTTGGCCTTCTTTCCTGAACAGTGGATAGATCAAAGTTCTGCTCTCCCCCGCATCGCTATTCATGCGTTTCAGCCGGAGTAGCAGCAGTCTTGAAGTTGATTACGTGATACACCGCAGGTTCGGTGCCAACATTTCTCAATCCGTGCAGTTGATTCGACGCAAAGAAAATTACTGACCCGGGTCCCGCTTGCTTCCACTCCCCGTTAATCAATGCCTCGACGGTGCCCTGTCGAATAATCAGCATCTCCTCGTTCGGATGGCGATGAGGTGGATGCGGCGATTTGCCCGGATTCAACGTTGTGACGTGTACCTCCAGCTGCTCCAGCGTTGGCGTGCGCACTTTGAAGAAGGACCGTACTGATCCCACTTCCGTCGGTTTGGCTGGAATCGAATTCCATTCAAATAGCGTCGAGCCGATAAGCCGCAATTCGTCAGCAGCGCCAAACCCGCTTGCCGTGCACGCAACTGCAATGAAAGCAACCATGAGGTCCCTGCGCGTAATCATCTCTGCATCTCCTTCTCCCAGCCGAATGTTCTTTCATCTCAGTGAACCGTTTTACTACAAAGACCGAGAGGTGTCTCGAAGCCAGACTTGCGCCGACGCGTTAGAGGTGCTGAGAAAAAAAGTGAGACCTGCAAAATCTCCCCGAGGAAAGGTTCACGTCAGCTCTTTTCAGACAAAGCCGGGACCAACAATGCCACGCAACGCGAAATCGGATACATTGGGAACGGCGCCACCGGTAACTCTTTGAAAGCAGAAGATATTGCCTCGCATCGGCAGAATCCCTTCGCAGAATCTGGGTAGGCGGCAATGCGGGTTCTGATACCTTGGCGCTCGCGGTGGTGCAAGGTCACATCTGCCCCGCACAGAGTGGGAGCCGTTCGATCGTTGGCGACGGTCTAAGTGCTGCACCGGGCGGCGAAGCCTATTAGATCCGATTATTCCCGCATGCGTGCGATGACAGTCATTCTCCGGTTTCACAGGGCTATGAGATGCTGTCGCGGTACGATGGACAGAAGGTGATTTTGTTACGCAGGCGGACGATTACCTGAAGAAGCACAAGGTCGATCCGATATTAAGGGAACAGGTGTTTGTCTTTTGAAATCCATCCGAAAACATGCAAAAAGATGGGTATATGCGATCGCGGGGATCGTGATCATCGCTGTGGTGCTCATCGTTGCGTATCATCGCCACAGTTTGCAAGTAGAGCGTTCTCGTCGCGTGCGGCGGCCATTGCAGCAGGATGGTTCGAGTGTTGTGGACAGTCAGATGCTCCAGGGAAAATTTGGGAGCGCAGTTTCCACGCAGGATCGTCAGGTTGTCGAAGCCGCATTGAAGGCTTCCGATCAGCCGAACCTCACGCAGACCCTGGCGGCACAGACTGAAACGAGCAGTGGCAAGCAGCGAATCGTCCTCACCCAGCCTCTGAGCACGACTGTCGAAGATACCGAACCCACCCTTACCTGGGATTCGCCCTCTGACGGCTGGACCTATCGCGTTCACATCGAGGATCGGGATTCCCATCAAACGGTTGCCACAAGCGAGGTCCTCGATGAGGCTC
This sequence comes from uncultured Acidobacteriaceae bacterium, assembly GCA_963770365.1. Taxonomy (GTDB): domain Bacteria; phylum Acidobacteriota; class Terriglobia; order Terriglobales; family Acidobacteriaceae; genus Telmatobacter. Next base: position 264,203 of record CAVYPN010000011.1, read on the forward strand.
TCTGGCGCGTGTCCAATCCCCTACTCCGAGGGCGCGCATATTTGTGGCGGGTTGATGCAAGCGCTGCCGGAAATCATCCCACGGCGCCTGCCACTACCAGCTCGATCGGTCAGTTCGCGGTTCTCTCAGATGAGGGCAAGCAGCAGATTCAAAATGCAAGAGCCGGCAATCCTTCCCACCTTCTTCTGGGCTCTCTCTACACCCACTATAAGATGTGGCCTGAAGCTGTGTTGGAGTATCGAAAACTGGTGAGCGAGGTTCCTGATTCGCCCGATGCTGTCAGGCTCCTTCGGAATGCTGAAATGCGCTCGAATGCACAACTGGCTACTGGCGCACAGCAATGAAGGTGAGTTGTTCGCCGACGGGACAGTTTCACAGCGGGCTTTAAACCGGAGGCTGACGAAGTTCTGCGCACGACCGGATTCCGAGAAGACAATATTTACGCGAGCTCAGAATGCTTTCGAAGTGACGTTCCTCGTACGTGGGAGAATTGCCCTCTCCTGGCACTCGAGGCTGTTGGCGATTCCCCAGGCCGGGCAAATCTTGCGATTGTCTGCTCAAATTTCAGGTCCGAGACGGCCGCTGTCTGGAACTCTCCCCAGAGATATGCCGCAGAACACTCTCGGCCGCGACTACTCCGCGGTATTGCGCCTCCTCAAAGATCGAGAAACCGCTGAGATCGGAATTCGCGAACAGGATGCGGCCTCGCGGCTTGGCCAGGCTTCGGCGCTCGGGAGAATAGATCGCACCAACTTTGGGGCGTGCCATCGCGTGGCCCAGCCGCATGATGTCGATGCGAGAGACGCATTGACGAATATCGGAGTGCACGCGCTCGAGGTCGTGCAGGATGGCTTCTTTCCAGTATGCCCAATCACTGCTTAATAGCAGTTGCCGGTTGTGAGCTGCAGAACCATCAGCAAGTGCCCAATAGAAGGTCCAGACCGTTTTGTCGACTTGAGTGCGGAGGCTCTGGTGAGTGGCATCCACGTATCCGAGAGTCGGTGACTCCATAAAGACGTTATCCCAGGTGGGATCGCTTCCGTAGCTCTTGGGAATTCGTTCAAGTGTGAGATTGGCGGTAATCCAAGGCGAATATTCGAAGTCGCGGAGCCGGGGCATGCCCTCGATGAGATACGGTGCCAGAAACGTGGGCGCGGCGAAGATAACAAAGTCCGGCTGGTACTCGATATCACCGGCGAAGACGCTGAGGCGCGAACCGCTTTGCACAATCCGGTGGACCATTTGATCCGTGCGCACGAACTTGCCGACGCGCTCGAGCAGGCGGCGGACGATCCAGCCGTTCCCCTCCGGCCAGGTGAGTGGGCCTTTCTCTTCCGGTTCGCGAGAGGCGAAGTACTGGATGCCTGCCCAGGCTGAGGTTTGATCCGTGGTCGCGCCGTAGTCGTCACGACAGCAGTAGTTCATGTACCAGTTAAGGATTTTTGAGTCCATGCGCTGAGCGCGGAGCCACTCGGCGAACGATATCGTGTCGAGGTTAGAAGTGTCTTGCGAAAGACCGACTTCCATGGGAACGGTGAATTTTCCGGTTGCGCGGAAGAACTGAATCTGCTCTTCCAGGCGGCGAAACTGGTCGCGGTCCTTCTGGCTGAGGCCGATAGCAGGTTCGATCCCCTCCTGCCATTTTCCGAAGAGGAACAATCGTTCCTGCGGAGTGAAACATAAATAGCGTTCTTCCCATTTTCCGTCTTTGAGAACGCCCAGCTCTTCGAAGAGTTCGCGAACGTAGACAGCCTTTTGACCGGGAACTGGGACATAATGTGCGGCCCAGGGGTAGGCGGTGATTTCGTTTTCGCCCCAGCGGGAATTGCCGCCGGCCTGGTCGCTCATTTCGAGAAGAACGAAATCGTGGAATCCCTTTTTCTGAAGGCGCCACGCGGCGCTGAGACCGGCGATGCCGCCGCCAACAATGACGACGGAGACCTTCTCGATCCGTTTAGGTGCAGGAAAGGCAGCGCGGTCTCGCAGCAGGTGGCCTTGCTGAAAAGAATCGTTTACGAAGGAGCCGGCGATCTTGGGCTCGCTCTTGAGCGATAAGCCGGCGAGGGAGAAACCCGCTGATTGGATGAAAGTGCGGCGAGTAACCGTCAATGACTGATGTCCTTCCAGTCCTGGTCATACATATGAATCAGAACCTGGTCATTCAAGCGATTCGGCGCGATTGAGAGGGGAGCCATGTCGGGGGGGAACTGAAAAAGTGCAGACATGCCTTTGAGGTCTACGAATCGAAGACCGGCAGGAAGAGTCGCTGGAGGTTTGTATTCGTGATGCCCGGCGATTACAAATCCCCACTCACCAAACGAGGGAACATAGACGTGATACGGATAAGTCATCATCCCGGCCTCCTTGATGGTCTCGGCGATACACCAGAAGGAATCGCGGGCAAACATGGGAGACGTACTCTGAACGACCATCAGCCCCTGCTCGCTGAGGTGCCGGGCGACGGCTTTATAGAAGGCAGTGGTATAGAGCTTGCCGAGCGAGTAATTCGTGGGGTCGGGAAAGTCGATGACGATGAAGTCGTAGTTGTCAGTATTGGTGTCAATCCAGGGGAATGCATCGGCGTTGATGATCCTTACCTTGGCAGACAGGAACGATTTCTGATTCAGCGTGGTGAGCATCGGGTTGGTCGAGAACAACCGCGTCATCTCCGGATCAAGGTCTACGAGTGTGATGCTCTCGATCTGTGGGTATTTGAGGATTTCACGAACGGCCAGACCGTCTCCGCCGCCGAGAACAAGCACCCGACGCGGTGCCGGGATTGCGGAGAGGCCCGGGTGAATCAGCGTTTCATGGTAGCGATATTCGTCGCGCGAACTGAATTGAAGGTGGCTGTTCAGGAACAGACGAATATCGTCTTTAAAGCGTGTGAGGACAATGTGCTGGTAATGCGTGTCGCGAGCAAAGATGATCTCATCGGCATAAATATTGTCTTCGGCCGCCATCGTTATGTGTTTGGCTTCTGCGAGACCCACGCTCAGGGCGGCAAGTATGACGATACAGAGGATTCGCAATGCGGTCGCTCTTGCGAGCTGGTTGGCAAACAGGAACGTGCTCCACAGGGCCACCCCGGCGTTGATAATGCCGAAGAGCATCGCCGAGCGCACGAGGCCGAGATGCGGCACGAGAAGAATTGGGAAAAGGAGGGAGGCTCCGAGCGCTCCCAGGTAGTCAAATGTGAGGACGTGCGCGATGACATCACGAAAGTGATATCGGCCATGGATGATGCGCATCAGCAAGGGAATCTCAAGGCCGACCAGGACACCTATGACGATGACGATCGCGTACATCAGCAGCTGAAACCCCTGAGAATAGGCAAAGGCCAGAAAAAGCAGGGCCGACGAGAAGCCACCCACCACTCCAAGGAGCAGTTCAATCCATACAAACCGGTACGCGAGACCCCGGTTGATGTAGCGGGAGAGCGCGCTGCCGATGCCCATGGCAAACAGGTAGCAGCCGATGATGGTTGAGAACTGAAGAACGCTATCGCCGAGAAGATAACTTGCGAGCGTCCCCGCTACGAGCTCGTAGATGAGACCGCAGGCGGCAATCAAGAGGACAGTGATGAAGAGGAGAATGCCCACGCTAGTGAACAGCCGCTGCGATAATCACACAGATACCAAGTGACATGGCTCCTAGAAGAATGGCTAGAGCCAGGTTGTGTTCCTGCACGATTTCTTTCCACAAGTTGTACGGCGTGACCTTGTCGAGCACGAGAAATGCGCCTAAGAAGATCACGATGCCGATGGCCGCATAGAGGATCGCATTCACCACATTGTTCAGCTGGACGCCCATCACTTGCCTCCTGTGTAGTGGTGGTAAGAGCTGTAAACGGAACGATAGGAACCTGGGTTATCGCGAACCGACCGCGGAACATTCAGCACTTGATCGACACGATTCAGGCTCAACCCGCGATATTCGGCGAGGGATACTGCAAACAATACCGCTAGACCGTAAATCAGGAAGAAATTGCGTATCATTCATCATCTCCAGAAGAAGATCCTTTGAATCCATCCGTGATGTTTTCAACCGTGCTCAGAAGAGAGCCGTCATTGGGAGCACTGCCATAATCGCTCTCAGCCCAGCGCAGATGTTCAAAGTTGAGCGATCGCCACGTGATCAGGCCGGCAGGAATCAGCAATGCAAGCAAGGCCAATCCGAAGAAACCTGCCTGCGGCACATCGCGCTTGACAGTGACGGTGTAGCGGATCAGGCCCTTATCAGGATCGCTCTCAGGTTCCACACGCAAGTAGTAATTCCCAGGTGGGACACTTGGCACGGTGACAGTATTCGTCGTGCTGCCCTCGGTCCATGACCCATCAGAATCGTATCCGTGGTAGTAGCTGACCTCGCGTCCAAAATCGTAGGCATGACCAGTGTCCTGGTTGATAAGCGCGTAGTTCAGATAGATCCAGCTGTTGTCCACTTCGGCGGACGTCGTCAGTTCGACGTCGGAGGTGCGTCCTTTCAATTGAAACATGTCAGTAACAAACGAAGCTTCGCCCTTCGCACTGGTGTTGAACTCAAAGGTCTGGTCGAGGATCTGTTCATCGCTCGCCATGCAGTAAACGCCCACGGCCAGTGCCAGGAGAGCGATGAGAAAGCCGCCAGCCAGCGTCCAAACGCCTCTGACATTCGCACTGAGAGGAGACGGCTGATTTTCATAAACCCCAATCGGCGCTGGCGGCTCGCCTTCGAGTTTGAACGCCTTCCAGATATCCCGTCCAGCCAGGTATTCACCGAGCGACCAGGTTACCTCTTTGCCTGAACCCTCACTGGAAATTACCCGTGGCGGCGAGATATAGTCTGACACGCTTGCCGTCTCACCGACGCGCACTTGCCAGGGGAATTCGCCGAGCACATACGATGTCGCCGCGTCTGCCGTCTGGAAGTGTCTATAGGTTTCCCCAAGATACGTCAGCGACGCGCCTCCCGAACTCAGATCCGGAAGGGACCGCAGCATGCTGACGTCATTCCAATGGCCGTCGTACTCTGTCAGATATCGGAAACCTTTGCCGGGATTGAAGAGGATGTATTCGTGCCAGCTGTACGAAATTCCCTCCACTTGTATCGTGCGGCGCTGAAACCCGATGACCTCATAGGCAACGCCGCGAATGGTTCCGCGTGTGCCGAGCGGAATGAGTGGAGGATCTTCACTGGTTGAAGCGTGAAATTGCTGCAGAATCTTCAGCTTTGGATCCCGTGCATCGAGCACCGAATGGCAGCTGTTGCACACAATTGTGATCGCGTTTCCAAATGAACGCACGGTGAGGCTGGCGCCGCAACCTGGGCAGTTCAGCGATCTGACCTGCGGCGTACCAGCAGGCGCGGGCCCACTCGTGCTCACGACCACCCCTCGAAACTGCGAAGGTTCTTTAATTTCAGCTTGTCGAACTCGACGGCTTCACCCAGAAAAAGGAGCGGCGGGTCCTCGCTATAGTCGATGGTCGCAAACCTCTCGCTATGCGACATCAGGTCAATGAACACGACGTCTGATTTGTCCCAATATTGAAATGGCAGTTCACCTTCAACCCCACGATAATGCGCTTTCGTAATCGAACTGACCGAGTAGGTCTGGTTGTCCCATGTGTATTCCTGGCCGATCCTGCACTCCTTCGGTATCTTTTGGCCAAGTGCCGCAAACGTGATGGCGTAGTCCAGTTGCGCGTCAGACAACCAGCCGCTGGTACCATCATTCATCATCAAGTTCCACTCATTCCAGTTGCCCTGATCGTATTCGTAGATGATGCGGCCAATCGCGACGAATGAGCGCTTTTCGTAGATTCCTTCAGTGCCAATCTGGATCGGAGAACTGTCCGGAGGAAGGTCTGCAACTTGCCCGACCTTCCGGAGGTCAATGTCGGTCCGAATGAGGACGGACTTGCAATACTCGCATACCGTCTGAACGCTGCCGGACCAGCGGAAGGTAATCTTAGCGCCGCAATTCGGGCAATTGGCAGTTGGCTGCGTCATCGCTCCTCCGTAGCCGTGCCGATCAAATATTGCACTTCCTTCTCGGAGTATTCCCGGCTCACAACGCGAACTTTGACCGAGGCTGCAGAGAACAGTTTCGTGAGCTTCAACTCGAAGTCCCATTCAGCGCGCGGTACGCAGCAGAACAGGTTCAGGCAGAGTGACCCGAATTCAGGGAATGTATGGCATGTAAGGTGCGACTCCGAGAGCAGGCAGAGGCCGGTGATTCCACCTGTGCCCGGGAATTGGTGCCAATGCGTATCGCCGATGGTTCGTAGATCGAGCTCAGCAATGATCTGCGCAAACAACGTCCGCAGGACTTCGGCGCTGCGAAGCGAGTCCGCACGGCACCCTTGGGCATCGACAATCCATTCGGTTCCATTCATTGAATGTATCGGTGCTACTGCTGCGCTTGACCGCACTCGGGACAGAACTTACTTGATTTGGGGATGGGCTTGCCGCAATTAATGCAAAATTTGGTTTGTGCACTTGCCGGTGTGGATGTTCCCGTGTTGCCTTGCGAGGATCCGGCCTGCTTCATGGTATCCATCATCGCTTGTCCCATGGCGACGCCAGCGCCCAGGCCAACGCCGACTCCGGCAACTCCACCGCCTTCATTCGCCGCGGCAACGGGGATCGATTGAGCCACTTCATACTGGGTGTACCGCCCCATATCGCCCACCATGTTCATACCGATACGTTGGTCGAGAACCTTTTGAAGCTCATCGGGAAGCGACAGGTTTTCCACCACGAAACTGTCGAGGGAAAGACCGAGTTCAGTAAAACCGGGCTTCAGCGAAGAGGCAATCTTGTCCGCCAGGGCGACCTGGTTGCCGGCCATATCGAGAAATGGCAATTGGCTGTTGGCGAATGTGTCGGTAATGCGCCCAACGATGGTGTTGCGCAATTGACCTTCAAGGTCCGAAACAGTATAGACATCGCGGGTTCCACTGACTTTGGAATAGAAAACTTTGGGATCGGCAACGTGATAGGTGTAAATCCCAAATGCGCGAATACGCACTGCACCGAATTCCTTGTCACGAATCGTGATTGGGTTTGACGTTCCCCAATGCTGATTGGTCTGTAGCCGGGTCGAGAAGAAATAAACATCCGACTTGAACGGAGACTTGAAGGCTTTATCCCAGTTCATCAGGTAGGTGAGGATCGGCAGAGTCTGAGTGTTCAGAGTGTACAAGCCAGGTCCGAAGACATCCGCCACTTTGCCTTCGTTCACAAAAACGGCCATTTGAGAATCGCGAACGGTCAGCTTGCCACCATTCTGAATTTCGCGATCCTGCATGGGATAGAGATGGGCTAGAATGCCATCTTCGGGCTCGACCCACTCGATGACATCAATGAACTGTTTGGACAGGAAGTCCCGAAAGCTCATGGCCGTCCTCCGTGATAATCCAATCGCTTTTTCGTACCGGTGACGGAATCCTATGGCCTTCGAGAGCGTCTGTCAACCAGGCGTATATTGCTGAATGAAAGAACGATATTGCAAATAGCGAAGAGGATGACTTCTTCAACACTCTTGAGTAGGGCGCCTACTCACCGCGAACTAGCGCGATGTCCTTTGAAGCTGCCCATTGCTGGATGTCTCTACCGGTTAAGGCGACCGCCATGAGCTCAGGAAACTGATCGGGCGTGCAACCGAAGACCGGGCAATGCATGGCTGCAATCCTGGCAGCATATTCGTTGTTGTATGCCGGATGCCCATCGTCGGATAGAGCAAGCAACACGATTAGCTTGACTCCGCTCTGCTTGAGTGCTGCGACTCGCGCCAGCATGGATTCGGCATTGCCGCCTTCATAAAGGTCCGTGATCAGGACCAGGTGCGTTTTGGCAGGATGCTCAATGTGCTGCTCGCAATAAGCCAGTGCTGAATTGATATCAGTCCCTCCGCCGAGTTGAACTCCGAACAGAACATCGACGGGATCGCTCAACTGCTCGGTCAGGTCCACGACGGAGGTATCGAAGCAGATGAGTTGGGTCTCGAGTCCGGGCACCGAGGCGAGAACGGCGGCAAAGATCGAGGCGTAGACAACCGACGACGCCATGGAACCGGACTGGTCAACGCACAGCATAACGTGATCGAGGTTGGCTCGCGTACGTGCTCGCCGCTGATGCCCGATAAGAGCCTCGGGGACTATGGTTTGATGTTCGCGCTGGTAGTGCCTGAGGTTGGCGAGAATAGTCCTTCCCCAGTCGATATCGGAGTGGCGGGGGCGCCGCGTGCGTTGTGCGCGGTTGATTGCTCCTCCAACGATTTCGACTGTCTTGTGCTCAAGTCGTGCTAGAAGCTCGTTGACCACTTTGCGCACCACCATGCGGGCTGTCTCTTTGGTCTTCTCGGGAATTGCGGAGCGGAGCGAAATCAGGTCGGCTACAAGATGTACATCGGCCTCGAGGGTTGAAAGAAATTCCGGCTCGAGCATGAGCGCTTTCAGGTTGAGCCGTTCGAAGGCATCTTTCTGAATGACCTGAACGACGGGTGTTGGGAAGAATTCGCGGATATCACCGAGCCAGCGAGAGACGCGCGGCGCCGATGCGCCGAGGCCGCCGCGTCCTTTGCGTTGCGAAGACGATTCATAGAGAGCGCCCAATGCTGCCGACAGCCGCCGATCGTTTTCGCTGAGCTCGGAGGCCTCATCACCGGTCGCCAAACTCCATCTGCGGAGCCGTTCTTTTTGATTGACCGGGGTCAAGACAGACCTCCCGTATCGGGAGCGATTCCGAGTATCTGATAAAGCAGCGGCAGGGCACGATCGAAAGCCTCATTCGCGGTGCAGGCTGACGGTTTCCCCCCATGCGTACTTTCTTGCGCACCTTTGGAGACGCGCTCCATCAGGCGGCGGCGCGCGACTGCATCGAAGGTTGAGAAGCTGCGACGCAATAGCGGTAACGATTCAATAAAGTCATCTTCGGTCAGGTCACACAGCCAGTCGTCGAGAAGCTGCATTAGCGGCTGGTCCTGAAGGAGCACCTCCGACCCACCGGCAAGAAAAGTCTCAATAAATGCGCCTGCTCTCTTGGGCGTCTCGCCACGTGTTCGCAGCGAAAAAGCTGAGCTTACCTGCTCAAGGTCCCAGAACCGCATGTCATGCAGGCGTCGCAAGCTCAATCCGACGACTTCGGCCGCGACCTGGTCATCCTTCGCCATTGTTGCAAGTTGCTGCCGCCACGAATCGATGAGCGTCTGATCGCCAAACAGGTGCAAGGCCTCGTCGTAAGCGCGCATCGCGCTGACGCGCGCGGTGGCTGCGTCATCGTCGAGATTGTGCGAGGCGAGACGGACGCCGGCATTCACTTCCACACTGAGCGCATGGATGAGGGAGCGCAGCTCTGCTTCGGGCAGCTCGCGTGCGGTTCCATATCGCAGCACACGCACGAGCGGGGCGACTGCCTGCATCAGTTCAGTGACTTCGCTTGCGTCGACAGCAATTTCCTGGAGACGCGTGATGCACGACTTGGCGGCGACTGGCAGATCGGCGACAAGTGCAGCGCGAATGAGTTCAGCCTGCTCGGAGATGGATGTTGACTTCTGTGATCGCTCCACCTGCGCGTTAGCAGCGGCTTGCTCGATGGTGCCGCCATAGACCAGAGCCTCGGCGAGAGAGACCGAGAGCTCCGGGACCCAGCGCAGGCGCCAGACTTCCCGAAAGGTGCCGCGGCCAGCTTCGGCCTCGATCAGTTTTCCCCAGGGGACGTTCAGAATCAGAAGCCTGTGGAGCAGAGTGGATTTGAGCAAGCCAGCCTCGCTGCGCAGATCGACGCGGACCTCGGATTCGAGGTCTTCGGGCTTGAGTCGCGTTCTCTTCTGCCAGAGGGCAAGATCGCGCGCCAACGGCATCTGCGGAACACTTGGGTCGATTTCGCCCACCTGTTCGCCTATGTAGAGCTTGCGTTCAATGAGGCGTAGCGGAACATCTTCGCCGTAGCACAGCGAGGCGAGTGACGATTCGCGCATCTCTTCGAGGCCCGGCACTGCGTGATGGCGGATGGCAGCTAATGTCAGGGAAAGACGCGTAGCTTCAATGGCAGACGCAGTCGATGCAGGATAGCCTTCCTGTCGAAGGAGGGCAGCTGTCTTGGCCTGCCATTGCGCAGCAAACGCGGCAGGTTCGGTTGGCTTCTCCTGGGCATACAGGCTCCAAAGATGGCTGTACCAGCCGGGAGAGATCACTCCTGCTCCATAGCCCGATCCTGCGCTGAGGCGGCTATTCGTCCAGGGCACCCATGTAACTTCGACCTTCTCTCGAATCAGGTCCTTCACGAGCGCTTTGTCAGCAGCAGCACTCGCTTTCTCGCGCAGTGCACTCACATGCCACGCACCGACCACTGCAGCGACAGGTCCCTCGCATTCCTTGAGTGCCTGCCGGATGTGTATTCGCATCCATGCCTCACGCTGCGCATCCCGCAGGCGCGAACGCTCGCTTCTGGCCGATGCTGATTCCGACCGCACCTCGGTCATGGCTTGTTCAACGGCCGCAAAAACCGCAAGAGCATTGGCTCCGGCGGTGGTTTCGGCGGCTTGGCCGAGCCTTCCCTGTTCGATAAGCGTGTTCCAGAACGCTTCGCCGTCAGTGAATCCCGCAACTTCAGCCAGGTCATCCAAAGGATCGGAGTCGACGTGCACTTCCATCTTCTCCGGAGCTCTTTCTTTGGCAGCGATCAGTTCGTGGATCGTGATCCCGCCCGGCCAATCGATGAAGCGGGCCGGTTTGCCATGCGCGAGCGTCCACTGAATGGCCTGCCACTCTGGTGAGAATTCGGCAAAAGGACTGAAGAAGGCGGCATTGGCATCCGCGCTGGCGTGCACCAGCAATGCGATAGGCGGCTTCATGCCTGGTGCGCCGACAAATGGAATCAAGGCATCAGCTTCCGGTGGGCCTTCAATCAACACGCAGGCAGGATCGAGCGCGTCCAGCGCACGCTTGAGCAGCGCGGCAGAGCCGGGGCCGTGGTGTCGGATTCCGAAGATGTGAAGCCGTTCATCCATTCAGATTCACATTCAGATCACTTCTCGAATCGCACGGTAAAGATCGCCCCACTCATCGCGTGTACGAACTACGTTCTCTAGATATTCCTCGAGTGCCACCGAATCCTGCACGGGATCTTTCACGACGGCTCCGACAAGATTCGTCGCCATGCTCTGCGCGTCCATCACGCTGTTTCCGAAGTAGGCTGCTTCTGCCCATGCGCTCACACCGACGGATATGGCTTCCCCGGTCGAGAGCGAGCCGGAGGATGTCTTGAGCTTCGTCTTGCCATTCAGCGTCTTTCCTTCGCGCAGTTCTCTAAACAGAATGACAATGCGCGCCAGCTCTTTTTCAGCCGGTTCAATTGCTGGCAGCGTCAGACTGGTCCCAATCTCGCCGACGCGCTTCACCACGATGCCGGTCTCTTCTTCAAGCGTTGCCGGCGATGGCAGAACGACAACATTGAAGCGGCGCTTGAGTGCGGATGAAAGATCATTCACTCCCTTGTCGCGATTGTTGGCAGTTGCAATCACATTGAATCCTGGGGAGGCATCAATGCTGATGTCCAACTCCGAGACGGGAAGCGTCTTCTCCGAAAGGACGGTAATCAGAGTGTCCTGGATGTCAGAGCCCATGCGCGTGAGCTCCTCAAACCGCACGATCGTGCCCTCTTCCATTGCCCGCGTCAGCGGAGTCTTTACGAGCGCATCAATAGATGGGCCTTTCGCCAGCAGCAGTGCATAATTCCAGCCATAGCGAACCTGATTCTCGTCGGTTCCAGCGGTGCATTGGATGATCCGCTGTGACGAGCCGGAGATGGCGGCAGCCAGGTGCTCGGAGACCCAGGATTTCGCTGTGCCTGGCAAGCCAAGCAACAACAGCGCGCGATCGGTGGCCAGAGTCGCCACGGCGGTTTCAATCAGGCGCCGGTTGCCGATGTATTTTGATGAGATCGGAGTTCCATCCTTTCGCCTTACCACCCAGCAGGTAGGTCACGACGGATTGCGGAGAGAGCCGCCAATTCGGTGGCCGCGTCCCGTCATCGCCCTTCACCAACGCCTCGAGTTCCGCAGCGTGAATCTCCTCAGCAGGCAAACGCAGTTTCTGACTGTTCATTTCAGTGTCTCCAACTCGTCGAGAATATCCAGCAACATCCACCCTTTATCCTTTCGGCCAGCTTCGAGCGGCTCAAGCTGAGCGCGAATGGTTCCGCGCAATTCCGGGGGACACAGCGCGCAGATTACCTGCACGAATTCCGTTCCGCCCTTCTTATCTGAATCCAGTTGTTCCGTCCACGCCTTTGAGGAAAGAACTTCTCGCATGATGCCGACAGGGAGCGTCCCTTCGATTTGGCGATGCAACCAGCTCCAAGCCGGAAACGGAACTTCGGGAAGCCATTTTTTCGGTTTGACCAGCGCACTCACCCAGGCAGCAAGCTCTCGGTCGTCCTTTTCGAGGTCGTCGTCTGCCGCCAGCTCGCTCATCCGGCCCCAGGTGTCCGGCAGTTTATCGGTGATGGCATCGAGCAGATCGAATCTCTTTTCACGCGATGCCATCATTGCAAGGGCAAACAAGAGATTATTGTCTTTCTCTGCGGCTTCAACCACTTGATGCGCCGACATCTCGCACGCAAGTGCCAGGCGGTCAAAGGTCACGTCCACAAACTGCTCCTGGATCCAGCGGTTCACCTCGAGTTCTTTTACCGTGACCGGCAGCTCCAGTTTGAATGCAATCCGCTTCTTCAGGAGCCCTGCTTTGGACTTTTGAATTCTTTCCATGCACGCAGCGAGCGCTGGATTGTCCCCAGATGATCCGGAGATCACGGCAAGCATTCGTTGCACGAGAGCACGAACGCGCGGCGCCCGGTCCTTCTGAATGCTCTCGAGGAACGGCTTGTCTTGATGTGAGAGGTTCAGTTGGAGAGTCGAAAGCAATTGAACGCGACTGTCGGGATCTTCGCCGGACCAGCTTTTCTCCAATAGCTTTTGGGCTGCTTCGGGATCCTGCTTGCGGAGCGCCTTGAGAAACAGCGCTCTCGGGCGCAGCGAACTTTCGGTCCAGTTGTCAGCAGTCAATTCATCTGCTTCAAAATAGCTGCGAGCCACCTGCGCCGACGTTTCACGCTGCACCCAGTATTGCGCTGTGGCTCCAAGTCGATCGACGTATCGGCGGGCAAATCCATCGAGCTTAGGCAGATCGAAAGGATGCGGTCGCAGCTTCCGCTTATCGAACGCAAATGCCAACGCTCTTGCAGTGTCGTCGGTGCTTCTGTCGAGAAGACGCAGGATGGCCGGCCCCAATCGATCCGGAAGAATACGTCGTTCATCGCGAGGCCAGTGCTCGACTGCGAATTCGTTCGGGACGGAGGGTCGGGTGAAACGCAATGCCTGTCCTGCAAGACTAAGGGCATTCAGGACTGAATGTTCTCGGTCGCTGCCGGGGGCGAAGTTCTGACCTGTGTCGCGGCGTGTTCCACTGAGCAGCACCGGGAGAATCCGGGATTTCAATTCATCAGCGTTCATTCGATCACCCATCTGCCGAGTGGAGTCTGAGCAAAGCAAAGTCTGAATGTGTAACCGTCCCATAGCCCGAAGCCATCGAATTTCTCAATCGCCAGCAAAGGAGAAACCGCATTTGCCTGGTTTGCCATGACGGGAAGCGCGACCTCATCGTTCAGCGCTGAACAGGCAAAGAGATTTTCGCCGTTTCGCCTGACGCGCGCTTCTCGAAATCTCAAGGGCCACATGTTGATCCATGGAATTGTGGCCAATGCCTCTTCGTAGCCAGCGTACGCATTGGCAAGATCATTCTCTGACAAGCCAAGATCCGCACTGCATTCCTGGGTGGGGATTGTCATCTCTTTGATGAGAGCTCGCATGGGCCGGGCCGAAGGGTAGAAGACGAGCGTTGCATTGATGCTCTCGCCTGTTCGATACGCGCCCTTGGTCTGGCCCGAAGCTACGGGAACGAAGTCCATAAGCACCGCCGTCCGCGGGCCCTCCGCAGGTTCTTCGCGCCACAGCCAGGTTTCGAGTCGCCGCAACTTGTCCGGCTGCACTTCACTCACCGCACCAACTACCCGCCAGGATCCCGAGATACACAATGCGCCTTCTTCGCTCAGCAAAGACTCGCGCGGCTGGGTCCAGCCAACTTCGCGGCGAACATCGGCTCGCATCTCAATGCTGAGGCTCTCCTGGCGGCGATAGGCCTCGGCAATCAGATGAAGCTGTCCCAATTGCTCAACCGCCGCTACAGGACGTGCACGTTCCGGAAGGCTATAGATGCGATTGGGCAGACCATCAAGTCGCGCTGCCAGGCCCGGCGCCTTCGCATCCACGAGCCTCTGCGCAATGGATCGGCAGGACTTTCCCGCATGACTTGCGAACCCGGCGAGACCTGCTTCGGCTTGGTCGATCAACCATGTGTCGAGGTCATCAAGTCCCGCAAGAATCGCGTCCTCACGTTCGCGACGTGCGCGATCACGCGCCGCTGCTGCTCGTGCTTCAGCCTTGGGATCGACTTCTTCAACCTGAATAGAGGCCGCCTGGGCGAGATTCTTGGGCGCAAACGCTTCTTCCTTTTCGGAGTTTGTTCCGGCGCCCGAACCTGTCCGCCGTCGACTGAGCCAATCCTGCACCCACACAGGTGTTGCAGCGGGTTGGAAGAGAACCTTTCCCTCAGCACGCATCCACATCAGGGCAAGGCTGTGCTTGCAAGGAAACTTCCGGCTCGGGCAGGTGCATTTGTAGCCTGCGTCGGGCTCCGAGACGATTACACGATATGGCGAGGCGCCGGAACCCTGACATTCACCCCATATGAGGCCCGCATTGTCGGAGGCGAGACCCGACCAGCCGCCGGGTTTCACAAGTTTTCGCGCCGCAACCAGTGAAGATTGGTCGGGCGCCATTGCTTCAATCTTTTCGAGGCTGACTCCAGCCATCAATTGAAATCCTTCTGAGCTTTCGTTTCACCTTGACGACTGCACCCAAGAATACAATCACGTCCCGAATGGGATTGGGCGTTCGACGCAAATCACCAAACGCAGTGATCCGCATGAAATGGTTTAACCGAAGAGGATCGAGCCCAGGGCTTCAGTCATATTCGCCACCGGCGAGAATCGCCGCACACGAGTTCAGTGCTGATCAAGGAACAGGGCCAATCGCAGGAGTTTTGATTTATTTTAGGTTGAGATCAGGAAATGCGGGTTGGAGAGACCCGGAAGAACTACACGTAAGTTATTGAAAATAATGGTAGGCACGACTGGATTCGAACCAGCGACCTCTTCCGTGTCAAGGAAGCGCTCTAACCAACTGAGCTACGCGCCTGTAATGCGACAGACATTTGTAGTCTATCAGCATCAATGAAGCGGGAAAAGAAGATCAGTATTGCGGGAAAACGAAGATCAGTATTGCGGGAAAAGAAGGGATGTCGCCGCAACTTCTCAATGCTGTACCATCAATGAGCGAAACGTTGAGGCTTGCAACTTCAAGGTCCGTCGAGGCTTACAGAGTCGAACGGGCTTACGATATGCGAGATCGCAACGTCTCAGAAGCCGCGCTTCGATGACTGAGGCCCCAACCACGCGCCGGAACCCGTTGCGTACAGCGCCAAACCTGCTCACGGTGATGCGCATCTGTCTGGCACCCTTTCTGGTGGCGGCAATCCTGGAAAACCGGTTTGTTTTGGCATTCGTGTTTTTTATTGCGGCCGGTCTTTCGGACGCGCTGGACGGATTACTGGCGAGGATATTGAAGCAGCGCACCATCCTTGGGCAGTATCTGGATCCTATCGCGGATAAACTCCTGCTGAGCACGTTGTTCCTGGTCCTGATGCACAAGGGCCTGATGCCCACGACGGTGACGGTTCTCGTGTTTGGCCGCGATGTCGGCATCCTGCTGGTGGCGGCCGTCCTTTACGCCGTGGCGGGGCGGCGTGAATTCGGGCCGAGCATCTTCGGCAAGGCGAACACAGTTGCACAGATTGCGGCCGTGGCGTTTGTGCTGCTGCACCAGCTGACTACTGCGAAATGGATCGTCATACTGCGCCTGGTGGCGCTGGATGCGACGATCGGACTTACCATCGCTTCCGGGTTGCACTATGCGTGGCTGATCGCCTCACACCGCAGCAGCGCCCAGACGAATGCACCCGGCCCAAACTGATCGGGCGCCTGTACCGAAACCCTGGGCTACACGGGCTGATTTTTTGACCTGGTCAATTTGAAGGCTGTTAGATTTCGGCGAGAATCCGCCTCATTCGTCCTCGATTTCTTCTTGCTTTTCGGCAGACTCTTCAATCGCCATATCGTGAAATTCCTCGGAATCGAAGACATCGCCACATTCGAGGCATTCAACATATTCGGTGTCTTCGTGTCGGGAGACAATTCGAACCCTAGGGTGTTTGCAGGCGGTAACCATCGTATTTGGGCTGGCTTGGATTTAAAAACTCTTGCCGCAGATTGTAGCGAGCTTTTCGACAATTTCAAACGGCATTTTAGTGAATCTTTGTCTCTCAAGAAACGCAAGTGGGGGCACGTATCCGTCCATCGTGAGCATGGTCGTTCCCGACTGCGTGTCTGAGGAGCTTCTTATTTCCGGAGTGTCATCTCTGGAGAACAACGGAAGACCCGCCCTCCCCCCTCCCTATCTTTCTAAATAAAGTCCCTTCTTTCATTAGTTTACGGCGACTACGGGCTGTAAAGTCCTCTGTATACTGAAGTTAGATGCAGAGTCCTCTCAGCATTAGACTTACGGGGCTTTCCATCCCCGGTTCACACCGTTTCACAGTTTCGCAGTCCATTTTTGACTTTGACTAAGCGAGAACTAACTAATTCACTGATAAGATGATAGTTAACCGATTTCCGCAGGTGCTTTTTGGGCATTCTTTGGCACCTTATGGCCCTTTAAGCGCCGTTTTTGGCCATGTTTAAGGGTTTAGCAGCCTGGTGAAACTCTGTGGGCCTGTAGTTAGAAGAGTGGCCGAGGTTTGCCACACAGATCCAGAGTAGCCGAAGCAGCGAAATAACCTGCAAAAGTAGGCAAACTATTCCTTCTTTGTTTTGAGTAAGTTAGCTGACGATTATCGGCCGATGCACTTGACGTCGCGGGCGAACGCAACGGGGGCAAGATTCGAGCTGAACACGAATCGACGATGGAAGCATGGCTGCTAATGAGGGGAGAGACCTTTACGGAATTGGCATAGGAACATTGAAAGGCCGACATAATCGGTCGTATACTGAATACGGACTGAAGAAGTCGCATATTATGCTGAAGCTTACAAAGAAGGCCGATTACGGGTTGATGGCGCTGAAGTACCTGGCCGAACACCCGGAAACCATCGCCCTTAGCGCCAAGGATATTGCCGACGCATACGGCATCCCCTCGCAGCTGCTGGCCAAGATTCTGCAGCAACTGACGAAGTCGGGGTTGCTCAAATCGCACGCCGGCATGAACGGCGGATATGCGCTCTCGAAGCCAGCGATGTCGATTTCGGCTTACGAGGTAATTCTGGCAATCGATGGGCCGTTTTTTATTACCTCGTGTACGAAAGGCGCCAAGGGATGCGACCTGACGCCAAGTTGCACGATCAAAGAACCGCTGGCGCGAGTGAACGAAACGATTGCTGGCGTATTGAAAAGCATCAGCATTCAAGACCTGGCCGAGCATGAACATCCGCCAGGGCACGTCCTGGAGCCGAAGCTGGTTTCGCTGACGATTTAGCTAACTCTCCGCACGGAGCGGAGCAGCAACAACGATGGAGAGGTCGGGGATGAGTACAGTTACGAGTCACGTT
Source organism: uncultured Acidobacteriaceae bacterium (assembly GCA_963770365.1). GTDB lineage: Bacteria > Acidobacteriota > Terriglobia > Terriglobales > Acidobacteriaceae > Telmatobacter. Next base: position 281,965 of record CAVYPN010000011.1, read on the forward strand.
GAAGTGCCGGAAGGTGTCACGCTGCCTATCTATATGGATAACCACGCTACCAGCCCGCTGGATCCGCGCGTGCTGGAAGCGATGATGCCCTACTTTACGGCGAAGTTTGGCAACGCCGCCAGCCGCAACCACTCATTTGGGTGGGAAGCCGAGCAGGCCGTGGAGACCGCGCGGGAGCAGATCGCGAAGCTTATTGGCGCGACGGCAAAGGAAATCATCTTTACCTCGGGCGCTACCGAATCGAACAACCTCGCCATCAAGGGCATCGCCGAGATGTATCGCGAACGCGGCAATCACATCATCACGCAGGTCACCGAGCACAAGGCTGTGCTGGACACATGCAAGCGCCTGGAGAAATACGGCTACCGTGTGACGTATCTTCCGGTGAAGGCCGATGGACTGATCGACATCGAAGACCTGAAGCGCGCCATTGACGACAAGACGATCCTGGTCTCGATCATGGCGGCCAACAACGAGATCGGCGTGCTGCAGCCCATTCGCGAGATTGGCAAGATCTGCCACGAGAAGAATGTCATCTTCCATACCGATGCAGTGCAAGCGGTGGGCAAGGTTCCCGTGAATGTGCTGGCCGACAACATCGACGTGCTGTCGCTTTCGGGGCACAAGATCTACGGGCCGAAGGGTGTGGGCGCGCTGTATGTTCGGCGTCGCAACCCGCGCGTGCAGATCGCCGCACAGATTGACGGTGGCGGGCACGAGCGCGGCATGCGTTCGGGCACACTGAATGTTCCCGGGATTGTGGGACTTGGCAAAGCCTGCGAAATTGCAAACGCCGAGATGGAAAACGAAGCCGCGTATCTGCGCGGATTGCGTGATCGCCTGAACAACAAGCTCCAATCCGAGTTGGACTATATTCACGTGAATGGTTCGATGGAGCATCGCCTGCCGGGCAACCTGAACGTGAGCTTCGTCTATGTCGAAGGCGAGTCGCTGCTGATGGGCATTAACGATGTCGCGGTTTCGAGCGGCTCCGCATGCACGTCGGCGACGCTCGAGCCCTCGTATGTGTTGAAGGCGCTGGGGCTGGGCGACGATGTTGCGCACAGTTCGATTCGATTTGGCTTGGGCCGCTTCAATACGCAGGCCGAAGTGGATTATGTTGCGGCGAAAGTTATCGACATCGTGAAGAAACTACGTGAGCTTTCACCGCTTTACGAGATGGTGAAAGAGGGAATTGACCTGACCAAGATCGAGTGGCAGGCGCACTAGAAACGAGTGGTCAGTGAACAGGGATCAGTGGTCAGTAAATGCGCCTTGAATTTAACGTAGCGCATCCAATGACTGACGGATCCGACCGCTGACAAGAGGTCTAAGGATTTTCAAGAAACGCGGCTTCCCCGCGGGAAGGAATTTGGAAAATGGCATACAGCGATAAGGTCGTAGATCACTACAACAACCCGCGCAACGTGGGCACGCTCGACAAGAGTTCTGGAGACGTAGGCACCGGTCTGGTCGGCGCTCCCGAGTGCGGCGACGTGATGCGTTTGCAGATCCGTGTGAACCCGGAGACCCAGGTGATTGAAGAAGCCAAGTTCAAAACCTTCGGCTGCGGTTCGGCGATAGCCAGCTCTTCGCTCGCCACGGAATGGATCAAGGGCCGCAAGGTTGAAGAGGCTCTCGAGATCAAGAACACGGATATCGTGAAGGAGCTTTCGCTTCCTCCGGTCAAGATTCACTGCTCGGTGCTGGCGGAAGACGCCATCCGCGCGGCCATCGGCGACTGGAAGAAGAAGAACGGTGTCGCAGAGAACGTGGCTGTGGCTGCCGAAGCCAAGTAAGCGGAGTTTCAGGGCAAGAAGGAAACAATGTCGAATTTTGTATCAATCGAATCGAAGCCGGCGCAGGGCGCGAGCACTGCACCGGCGCTGCCGGAGAGCAAGCCGGCCTCCGGCCCACCTTCGCAGAGTCTGCAGGTGACGGACCGTGCGGTAAGGCGCATTCGTGTGGCGATGGAAAAGGAAGGCGTATCGCCGGCAGAAGGCGGGTTGCGCCTGGGCGTAATGGGCGGCGGTTGCTCTGGGCTTTCGTATTCGATCAAGTTCGACACACGGCCTCGCGAGCGGGACCGCATTTACGAGTTTGACGGCGTGCGCGTCTTCGTCGATCCCAAGTCGTTCGTCTATTTGCACGGCATGACGCTGGACTATGAAGAGACACTGATGCGGCAGGGCTTCAACTTCATCAATCCGAACTCCTCACGCTCCTGCGGCTGCGGTTCATCTTTTTCATAGAGCGAAACCAGTGTCCCTGTAGCGTGTTGAGTTTTGTATAGGGTCGCCGCTCCCTGAGGGTCGCGTCGACTTGAGTTCAGCGGATTCGGGATATCTCGACTCTGATTTCGCTGTAGTCCTCCGCCCCGGAGTCATTCATGTTGAAAGTTCTCGATTCTGCAGTACCGGTCGCGTGCTGGTCGTGCGCCGTTGCGCACAACGATGCGACCTTGTTCTGTCCGCACTGCAGCAAGATTCAGCCTCCTCCGGGGGGAGATTATTTTTCTGTGTTCGGACTTGTGCCGCAGCTCGACCTGGATCTTGGCATGCTCGAGCATCAGTTTCACAAGCTGAGCCGCAAGCTGCATCCGGACCGATTCGCGCGCGCCCAGGAGAACGAGAAGCAGTGGAGCCTGGCCGACACGGCACTGCTGAACGATGCTTATCGCACGCTGAGGAATCCGATTCGCAGAACCGAGTATCTGCTTAAGTTGCACGGGGCCGAGATCGGGGAAGAACATGCAGGCAAGGATCGCAAGGGTCAAAAAGATGTGTCGCGTGTGCCTGCGGACCTTTTGGAAGAAGCATTTGACCTGAACATGCAGCTTGAAGAAATGCGCATGGCGAAGAAGATGGGCGACGCTGATCCCGATTTGCAATCAAGTCTCGAACAAGCAAAGACGAAGTTTGATGGCCTGCTCGACGAGGTAGACCGCGATTTGCGCGGGCAGTGGAAGATTTGGGACGTTGGCGATGAAAACACCCGCCAGGAATCGCAGAAAAAGATGGTGGCTCTGCTCGATCGCCGGCGCTATATCAACAATCTTGTCCGCGACGTGACAGAAACTTTGGGAGCCTAAAAGAGAATCATGGCAGAAGGACGCGTAGTTGGAATCGACCTGGGAACAACGAATTCCCTGGTCGCATATATGGAGGGCGATAAGCCGGTGGTCATTCCCGGCGTTGACGGCTCGAACCTGGTGCCGTCGGTTGTTGCGCTCGATCCGATGCCGGCGGATGGTGGCAGGCCCACTGTCACCGTGGGCAATAGTGCACGCCGCGTGCTGATCGAGACGCCGGAGCGTGTCATCTATTCCGTGAAGCGCCTGATGGGACGCGGGCTCGAAGAAGTGCAGAGCGAATTGAAACTGTTTCCGTTTCGTCTAGCTGACGACGTGGAGGCCGGCGAGGTTCCGCGCATTCAGCTTGGCGAAATGCGTTTTACGCCGCCGGAGATTTCGGCGTACATTTTGCGGCAGCTCAAGCGGAATGCAGAGCGATTTTTCGGATCGCCTGTGTCGCAGGCGGTGATTACGGTGCCTGCATACTTCAACGATGCGCAGCGGCAGGCGACAAAAGACGCGGGGCGCATGGCGGGGCTTGATGTGCTTCGGCTGGTGAACGAGCCGACGGCGGCAGCGCTGGCATACGGACTCGATCGCGCCAAGGAAGGCACGATTGCGGTTTATGATCTCGGCGGCGGGACTTTCGATATTTCGATTCTGAAGCTGCGCGATGGCATTTTCGAAGTGCAGTCGACCAATGGCGATACGCACCTTGGCGGCGATGATATCGACAATCTGCTGCTGGCGATTGCGCTCGATGAGATCAACGCTGAGCACGGTGTCGATCTGCGCAAGCATCCCGGCGCGGTGCAGGCGATACGCAAGGCCGCGATTGACGCGAAGATCGCGCTGTCTGCGGAGAATATCGCGCGGTTCGATATCGAGCTGCCCAATGGCGATCGGTACCGGCGTGAAATCCCACGCGCTGTTTTCGAGCAATTGATCGAGCCGGTGCTGAGCCGGACGGTTGGACCGTGCAAGCAGGCAATCACCGATGCGGGCGTTACGCCGGAGCAGATTGATGAAGTTGTGATGGTTGGCGGGTCGACGCGGATTCCGGCGGTGCGGAAGCTGGTGGACGAACTCTTTCATCTCAGCGCGCGGGGCAAGAAGCCGCACATTGAATTGAATCCGGATGAAGTGGTGGCGCTCGGCGCGGCTGTGCAGGCTGACATTCTGGCGGGCGCATCGGCGACGACGGAGGAGATGTTGCTGCTGGATGTAACGCCGCTTTCGCTTGGGATTGAAGCGCTGGGTGGAACGGTGGCGAGAATCATTCAGCGCAATTCGACGATTCCGGCGTCGGCGACGGAGCACTTTACGACGGGCGTCGACGGACAGACGAATGTGGCGATCCACGTGGTGCAGGGAGAGCGCGAGCTTGCGGCGGATTGCCGTTCGCTGGCGCGGTTTGATTTGAAGGGGATTCCGCCGATGAGTGCGGGGTTGCCGCGGATCGAAGTGAAGTTTTTGATTGATGCGGACGGCATTCTGCAGGTTTCGGCGCGCGAGCAGCGGAGCGGCAAGGAAGCGCAGATCGAAGTGAAGGCGACATACGGATTGACGGACGAGCAGGTCGAAGGCATGATTCTCGACTCGTTCGATCATGCGGAAGAGGATTTTGCGAAACGGCTGTTGATTGAGGCCAAGACTGAAGCTGACAACATTCTTTCCAAGGTTGAGAAGGCGCGTACCAGCCCGGCGTGGGGCCAACTACGAGGCGAAGAGATTGCCGCGATCGATACAGCACGGGACCGGCTGGCAGCGTCGACTGCGGGAGACGATCTGAATGCGATTCGCGAGGCTACTGTTGCGCTTGATCGCTCAACGCAGAGGCTGGCTGAGTTGATGATGGACGACGCCGTGGGGTCAGCAATTCGCGGAAAGACCATGAACACGGCCGATGAAGACCTGGGCGAAGCGGTGACGGCACCGCATCCGATGGCTCGCGCGGAGTTCAAGTGAGCGCGGTATGAACGAGATTTGAGGATCGAATTATGAGCGAAGCAAACACTAAGAACATTCCGCCGGATAAGCTGGTGCGGGTTACGTTTATGCCGGAAGGCAAGACGGTGGAGTTTGAGTTCGGCACGATGCCCTACGAGCATCATGGCAAGCCGATGTCGTTTCTGGATGTGGCCGAGAACTTCGGCGTCTTTCTCGATCACGCGTGCGGCGGGGTTTGCGCCTGCACTACGTGCCACTTGTGGATCAAGGATCAGCAAGGCATCAGCGAGGCCGACGACGATGAACTCGATCGGATGGATATGGCAGCCGATCAGCAGTTGAACTCACGCCTCGGGTGCCAGGCAGTGATCACCAAGCCGGGCAACTATGTGGTTGAGATTCCCAAGTGGAATCGCAACTACACGTCGGAAGGCAAACCGCTGGCGATGGCCGAGAACAAATAGGAAACCAAGAGGAAAGCATGCCCCGCGAAATCATGTGGACCGACTCCGAGGAGATCGGCATTCAACTGCAGGAGAAGTTTCCCGATATCGATCCGCTGACCGTGCGCTTCACGGACCTGCTGAAATATGTAACAGAGCTGGACGGATTCGCCGACGATCCGGCGAAGTCGAACGAGTCGCGGCTTGAAGCGATCCAGATGGCGTGGCACGAAGAGTTTGAAGACGCGAAGGGCTGATTTGTGCCCTGGTCGCGATATCAGAGATCTTCGCGGTAATGGATGTTGGCAATCTTCTGCGGTACCGGAGATACCCTATTATCCGGATTCTTTGGGGAAGTTCCCTCGATTCATGGGCTTAGAGCGAGTCTCCCTCGCCAAATTCCTCTTTCTATTGAAGTTCGCCATAGATTCCTCTCGGCAAAGGAGTTACGGGCTGGGTCGGGAGGGAGAGACCGGTGAGCCGGACGCAGAGGCGGTATGTGCGGGGTTTGTTGCGCTGATTCTGATCGGACACAACTCCATTGTGCGCCGGAACCGCGAAATTACCTGCAAAGTTGTGGCAGGAGAATTCTGAATGGAATGAGGGGCTTCGGGTAAAGTTTGAGAAAAGAGGCTTGACGCCGATATTTGCGGGCGGCCTTTATGCTGGTGCGAATCTCTGGATCGCTAGTCGTGCCAGATCTCGCCCCAGGGGAATGAGCTTTCGAAGTGCTGAAACTCCCGATCGTGCCCTGGAACCAGATAAACGCTGACTACATCAAAGCGGACCGACGGCGCCGTCTGTTGCGGAAGCTGCCGCACATAGCGACGCGCGAGGCGGCGCAGTACGTTGCGCTTGTGGTCGTCGATGGCGGTTTCGGCGGGCGTGAGGTCACGGGCTGTGCGGGTTTTTACTTCGATGAAGCACAGCATCGGTCCGTCCCAGGCGATCAGGTCGACATCGCCGGGGACTTCGCCTGAGGACCAGCGGCGTGCGACGACGGTATAGCCCTTGCGCTGCAGGTAGAACAACGCAGCGTCTTCGCCGTCGATGCCGACCGCGAGATGGGCGGGCATCGTATTTTGTCCGCGCCGGCCCGCAAGACGGTTGAGTCCGGCGAGCGATCGCTCCGTCAAGTTGAAACGCATTTCTTTCAGATTCATTGCAACCATTCTCGGCTGATTGGAGAGAAGGTGCAAATCGGGTTCGGAAGAATCCCTGATCCGCTTTTCATCACCGCATCGAAACAACTTCGCTGGTACTGCATTCCTCTTCAAGTGCCAAGAGCAGCCCCTGAAATTCCGCCATCGTGTCCACCCAATTTGCCTGCGCAAACGCCTTTGCGTCACTGTCACACGCATCCGGAAAGAACCTGCGGTAGAGGGCGACCTTCTGCGACTCGCAGGCTGGTCCCAGAAATAGCTTGTAGTCGATGCGTCCCGGTCTGAGCAGCGCCGGATCGATTGCGTCGGCATCGTTGGTGGTCATCACGTAAATCACATTCTCAGGAGCGCTGAACCCGTCCAGCACATTCAAGAGTCCGGACAGGCTGACTCCGCCCTGACCTGCGCTCGTAGCAGAAACGGAGGTCTTAATATCGCCATCCCGCTGCACCTGGCCAGAATCCATCTCCAAACGCCGTGTCGCGGTCTTCATGCAGTCGATGTCTTCAAAAAGGATCATCGAATTTTCCGGGACCCAGTTCATCGACTTCTTGAGCGCTCGGTCATTCATCTCCGCGAGGTTGACCACGTAGATCGACATTCCAACCTTCGCGGCGAGGGCCGAGACCAGCGACGTCTTGCCGGTACCAGGAGGCCCATAGAAGAGATAGCCGCGATGATACGGCACACCCAGCCGTCGGTAGCGCTCGCGCGAGGAGCGGAATCGCGCGATGTCCTGCATCAGATGTTCCTTCTCGCCGGGCTTCAAAAGTACCGACTCGATCAGCCGAGGAGAATACGCCGCGACATTGTCCCAACCGTCGTCGTACAGATAGAGGTAAGAAGAGGTGCGCCTCTTTCGATGCTGACAAGCCACCACCTCCGCAACAAACTCCTTGATGATCAGCTGATTTCTGCCGATGGTCTTGAACGTAAGCGACTCGATGCGGCGTTGGCTTCGACCCTTGGTGTCCTCAGTTCGATGAAACGACACGAGGAAAGGTCGGCGACCTCTGAGAAACCAGTGCGTTCCCGGGGCTGGAATCAACGCAACCTCCGCTCCCCGCAGAGAGGAATCCAAATCCACATTGCGGATGCGCTTGAGGAATTCCTGCTCAAGAAACCACTCCTTCACCCAAGTGAAGGCCTCATCGTCATCGCTAACGGTGACCGTCATAGTGGCTTGGGCAACGAGCCAACCCCAAAGACGCCCAGGCAGGGCGCGCAGGAATACGCCGAGGCTGCCAATCATCATCAGTAGCAGCCCGCCAGTGGCGAACTGGTTCTGGCCACCCAGTATCTGCTTCAAAAGGTCGAACATTTGCGAACTCTTCTAACCGGCTTCGGCCGGATTTAAGACGGGAAGGCTTCACCGCGATCAAAGTGGCTCACGGACGTTGACGACTCATCCTTGAGGCGCAGAGTTGTCCCAGCACCCGAGCTAGAGGAACTCAGTGGACGGAAGTGCGGCAGCGACGGAAGTCCTGCGAGAAACACAGGCCTGCGACATCGGGATGCCTAATCTGCAAAGTTGTACGGGAGTACGGCGAGTTTCGGCTAGAAAGGCCGAAGGAACGCCGCAGTGCCAAGCCGATAGACCGGCCGGGGCTGCCCGTGTTGTGTTTTATGGTTGAGAACAGCCATTGGGGCGTCCTTTCGTAAGATTCTCATCAAAGATGCCACGGTTTTTTAGAATTCGCAACTGAAATTGAGCGAAAGATATGCTGTCAATGAATTGATAATTTCCGGTCAGGGGTTACGCTACCGCGATTCGGATTACTCCAGCAGAACTCTGCGAGCTTAGAGAAGCTTTCCCAGGACGGATTGAATCAGGCTTCCTGTGTCGGGCATGGGGTTGCCTGTGGGCTGGCCATCGGTTGTGACGTGACCGTTGGCGGTAACGTGGCTGATGAGAACGGGAAGAATGGTGGCCAGACTTGATTTCACGGTGTCGGGAGACATCCCGGTCCGTTGAGCAATGTTCTCGATCAACCCCGAGCCGGCGAGTGCCTGCTCAATTGCGCCGGGATCTGCTCCCTGTGTCTGTCCGTTGGCAAACTGCTGAACAAGTCCACCAGCGCCATTCTGATGAAACTGCTGGATCAGGCCAGTGACTCCACCGGCGCCGCCCAGTTCTTGCATCAATCCGCCTGCAACTGCGGCGTGATCTCCGCCGCTTGAAAACTCCTTCGTTATCTCGGTCACGGAATCAAAAATGCTCATATTGTTCTCCTTTGCAAACAGGGCAGTAACAGAGAGAAGAGTATATGCGCGCGTCCCCGCGGCACGCGAATGAATTTCTACGCGCAACCGCAGACGTTCATGACGCGTTGCGTCACACGAAGACCACGAAAATGCGGCTGGGTTCGGGCGTCCCTCCGGGACTGGGTCTCGTGTTGTCTGGCTGTCCCAGGGTTGCGCTGCGCTCCACCCTGGGCTATTTTCGTGCGTTCCCTCCGGGAACTTTGCGGTCCGAGGTTCGCCGATGGTCGCGGAATTTTCAGGCAGACGTTCATGGCACGTTGCGCAACACGAAGACCATGAAAATGAGGCCGGGCAGCTTCGCTCCGGCCTTCATGTTTTTTTGACGATTGCAATAATGCGGCCGCTATCCGTTGACGCCCGCCAACTCACGGGTTGATGCAAATTCCTTCTCGACCTGGGTCAGGCAGTCTTCAAGAATGTCGAGAGCGACGGTGGCTTCATCCTCGGTGACAATCAGAGCAGGGCAGAGGCGAATGGAAGTTTCTCCGCAGCCGAGGATCATGAGGCCTTTTTCGAAGCAGAGGGTTTCGACGCGGTTACGCAATGCGGAAGCGGGTTCGCGGGTTGTCCTGTCCTTGACCAGTTCGACGCCGATCATCAGGCCGCGCCCACGTACATCGCCGACCAGCGGGTGGGTCGACTTCCAGCCTTGCAGCCGGTCGAGCATTTTGGCGCCGACCTTTGCAGCATTGTCGATTGCACCGTGCTCGAGGATGTCGACTGTCGCCAGCGCAGCCGCGAGCGAAACGGGGTTGCCGCCGAATGTCGAAGCGTGCGAGCCGGGAACCCAGTCCATGATTTCAGCGCGGCTCATGCACACGCCCAGAGGCATGCCGCTGGCAATGCCCTTGGCCATGCAGACGATGTCCGGCTGCACGCCGGAGTGTTCGATGGCCCACCACTTGCCGGTGCGCCCTGCGCCCGATTGCACTTCATCGGCAACCAGCAGGATGCCGTGCCGGTCGCAGATGCCGCGCAGTTCGCGCAGGAAGTTGTCTGGCGCGACGACGTAGCCGCCTTCGCCTTGAATGGGCTCGACGAAGATTGCCGCCACTTCTTCAGGAGGCAGGATTGTCTTGAAGAGCTTCTCCTCGATGTAGCGCGCGCAGCCGAGGCTGAACGCTTCTTCCTCCTGCGGACCACCCGTGCATCCGCGATACGCATAGGGATAGCGGACGTGGGTCACGCCGGGAACGAGCGGTGCGAAGCGACGCTTCTGCTGGGGCTTCGATGCCGTGAGCGAGAGCGCGCCCATGGTGCGGCCGTGGAATGCGCCGAGGAATGCAATGATGTGCTGGCGGCCCGTGTGATAGCGCGCCAGCTTGAGTGCGCACTCGATGGCCTCAGCGCCGGAGTTGCCATAGAAGAACTTATGCGGTCCCGGCATGGGGGCAACGGCCGAAAGCTTTTTGGCGAGATCGGTCAGCGGCTCATTGTAGAAGTCGGTGCCGGAAATGTGAATCAGTTCGGCAGCCTGCTTCTGTATGGCAGCGACGACCTCGGGATGACAGTGGCCGGTGGAGGTTACGGCGATGCCTGCGGCGAAGTCAATGAACTCGTTGCCGTCCACATCTTCGACGCGAATGCCGCGTCCCCGCCTGGCCACCAGCGGGTAGGAACGTGTATAGCTGGGCGAGATCAGGCGGTCATCGGTTTCGACTGCTGCCCTGGCTTTGGGGCCGGGCACGGGTCCGAGCAGTTTGGGTCCGAACTTGGCATGTAATTCTTGTTTATTCATCTCTAGTCTCCTCGTCAGATTCGTTTGCGCGGCGGAAGATGTAGCAACGCCGTGGCCCCGGGGAAGGGGCATTTCCGTTTCGCAGGCTGGCGATGCCTGCGACAGAAGGCGAGGGCCTTCGGCGGTCTCTGAAACTAATCGCCGCCGAAGAGACTAGGTCGGGTGCGGATGGGCAGTACGCGCAGGTGGCGTCGAGGGCAGATGCACCGCGCGCGGGCCCGCGACCAGCGTTTTGTGGCTGGTATCGGCTGCAGAGCGCATGGGAAGTGCCTGTGCATGAGAGCCCCCGCTGGTCGCAGGATAGCACGCGCTGATTGCGGCTTTCCATCAGTTTCGCCGCATCTCACGACTTGATGGCATTCACGGACGGCCCAACCCCTTGCGCTTCTATCTGGTCAGCAATGGCGTATAAATGCAAAGTCGGCAACCAACCCCAACTTCTGCTTCCAACCAAAGGTGAACGAATCGGATGACAAAGCTGAGTTTGGCGAATTGGCTGTTGGCCGATTTGAGGCTTCCCAAGGGAGTTCACAGCGCACCCGACCCGGTCCACCCCTGGTGGAGCGTCATGTGCCTGACGGGCGTGGATTATTTCTCAACCCTGGGTTACCAGCCAGGAATCGCATTCCTCGCGGCCGGGGTTCTTTCGCCGTTCGCGACGCTTGTGCTTGTTCTGGTCACCCTCTTTGCGGCCCTTCCGCTCTACAAGCGCGTGGCGCAGGCCAGCCCCAACGGGCAGGGCAGCATCGCCATGCTGGAGAGGCTCTTTCCCGAGTGGGGCGGCAAGCTCTTCGTGCTGGCTTTGCTGGGCTTCGCGACCACGGACTTCATCATCACCATGACGCTGTCGGCGGCGGACGCCGCAGCGCACTTCATACACAATCCGTTTGCGCCAAAGTGGCTCGCCAGCCAGATGCTGGTTACGCTCATCCTGCTTGCGATCCTCGGGGCCATCTTCCTGAAGGGCTTTAAGGAAGCGATCGAGATTGCAGTGGTTCTTGTCGCGACCTACCTGGTGTTGAATGCGATCGTCGTGGTGCGATCCGTGGTCGAGGTGCTGCATCATCCCGAGGTTGTTCAGGGATGGAAAACTTCGCTTTTTACGCAGCATCCTCATTGGCTCGGCATGGTGGGCATATGCCTGCTGTTGTTTCCACGCCTTGCACTTGGTCTGTCGGGGTTCGAAACAGGCGTGGCTGTCATGCCTCTCATCTGCGGTGCGGATCTGGAAACGCGCATCCGCAATACGAAAAAACTGCTGACCACTGCGGCAGGGATCATGAGCGTATTTCTGATTGCCACGAGCTTCGTGACGACCGTTCTGATTCCGTCGCACGCGTTCGCTGACGGAGGCGAGGCAAACGGCCGCGCCATGGCCTACCTTGCGCACCAGTATTTTGGCAGCGTTTTCGGATCTATTTACGACATCAGCACGATCCTGATTCTTGCTTTCGCGGGGGCCTCGGCCATGGCCGGACTTCTCAACCTTATTCCACGGTATCTTCCGCGTTTTGGGATGGCGCCGGAGTGGTCACGGGCTGCGCGTCCCCTGGTGCTGGTCTTCATGGGCGTGGCATTCTTTGTCACCTTCGCATTTCACGCGAATGTCGACGCGCAAGGCGGCGCATATGCGACCGGCGTGCTGGTGCTGATCACCTCCGCAGCATGCGCCGTTACGCTTTCTGTGCAGACGCGCGCAGCGCGATGGTTCTCCGTGCTGGTGACGCTGATCTTTGTCTATACCACGCTTATGAATATCTGGGAGAGGCCGGAGGGGTTGAAGATTTCCTGTTTCTTCATCGCAGCCATCATGCTCGTTTCATTTGTTTCGCGCGCAACGCGCTCAACAGAGCTTCGTATCAGCGGCGTCGAGCTTTCAGAGGATGCGCTCGGCATCATCAAGTCCGCAGGCGATCAGCCGCTTCGCATTATTCCGCACCGGCCGAAAGGGAATCCGATTGAAGACTTCGATCACTTCGAAGCCCTCGTTCGGAAATTCCATGGACTTCCCGCTCATGCAGCGATCGTTTTTCTCGAAGTAGAGCGAACAGACGCGTCGGAGTTCAACCACAAGCTTCGGGTCGAAGGCAATAGGGCCGGAAGGCATTGCATTCTGCTGGCGCGAAGCCCCATGGTGGCAAATTCCATCGCAGCGCTGTTGATTCATATCGAAAAAGTCACCGGGCAGGTCCCACACATTTACTTCAAGTGGAAGGAAGGAAACCCCGTGGCGAATATCTTTCGATTTCTTTTCCTCGGCGAGGGCGACGCAGCCCCGATTACCCATGAAGTGCTGCGGAAGGCTGTACCGGATATCGATCGCCGGCCCATCGTACATGTGAGCTGAAAACTCTGCGTCGCACGAGGCCGATCAAAACGAAGAAGGCGCAATTTGCGGGAAGTAAAGATGAGCGTCACAGGCTACGATGAATTCGACGCTTGCCCACTGTGACTGCAGACACCCCACATTCCGCCACCAGGACGGCAACACGGTTCTCCATCGTGCTGGCCTTCGCCAGCGTCTACTTCTTCTGGGGATCGACTTACACGGCCATCCGGATCGGCGCGACGGAGATGCCCGCGCTGCTTCTGACCGGGGTGCGCTTTACGATTGCCGGCGCAATCCTGCTCGCGATGGTGCCGCTGGCGCAGGTTGCAACTCCTGTTCCCGGCGAAGACGATGCTGATGCTCGCCATCATTGGCCTGTTGCTGCTCGGTTGCGGAAACCTCGGCCTTGTCTACGCAGAAGAGACACTACCCAGCGGCCTCTCGTCGCTTATTCTTGCGGTCACGCCTCTCTATGTTGCCCTTATCGAAAAGTTTCTGCCGGGCGGAGAGCCCGTGCCGGCGCGCGGATGGCTGGGCATGGCGGTTGGCTTCGCTGGACTCGCGGCGCTGCTGTGGCCCTCGCTCCACATGGGATTCGCCGGCAATCGCTCGGTGCTGACAGCAATCATCGCTCTGCTCGCGGGAGCGCTTGTGTGGACCGTCGGCAGCATTCTTTCGCGCCGAACCAAACTGCCGGTCAACAGCTTCGTCGCCGCATCGTGGCAGATGCTCTTTGCCGGAGTCTTCAACATCATGCTTGGATCGCTGCTTGGGCAGTGGCCACAGTTTCATCTAACGCGAGCGGCGATTGGATCGCTGGCGTGGCTGATTACGGGAGGATCGCTGCTTGGATATACGGGTTTCATTTATCTGCTTGAGCACGTGCCTGTCGCTAAAGTCGCTTCTTATTCGTACGTGAACCCGATGGTCGCCGTGCTGCTCGGCGTTCTCATTTTGCACGAGCGTCCCCAGGCCGCGGAATTCATTGGCATGGCCGCAGTGGTATTTGCGGTATTTCTGCTGACGACGGCACAGATGAAAGCGAAAGTCGCTTGATGTTGAAACCCGCGCTCCTGTTCCCCCGTCGGTTTCAGGAAGCAGGCTTTTTGTCGAATGCCGTCGCTGGCACGAACTGGGCATAGAAATCTCCATCGAGTATGACGGAGGTTCCTTCGAAATCCTTCAGCGCCTGATCGTCGCCGGCCACAGTCATCCAGCAAACAGCAGCTTTTTTGAGCAGGCTGCACGCGATTTCGAGGGTATACGGCAGCTCGGGATGACCCTTGGGATTTCCTTTTGCGCGCTCAATCCACAAGGTGTGGCTTCCCATGGCGTAGGAGCCGTAGACGGGATCGCCGAAATCGAAGAATTTCCTTGGTCCTTCCGAGCTGCCTTCGGCAAATCCGGGAAGATCCTTCGCCGTCATGATCTGGCCGAAGCAATCGAACGGCAACGCCATGACCGCGAGAAAAGATGGCGGCGTTGCGCGTCTTGCGCTGACCGGAACCTGGACGCAAGCGATCTCTTTCTTTTCGTCGTCGGTTTTGGCCGTCGCGGCTTGTTGCTGTTTTACCTCGGGGAGGGTGGATTGTGCGTCAATCGCATCCCAGTTCTGCGGAATGTGATAGGTGAATCCAAAGTCCTCGGGGGTTGGAGCGGCGGGAGGCGGAGCCTGCGAAAGTAAGGGGGCGGCCAGGAGAAGGAAAATCGGAAGAAGATTGCGCATGTTCATTTCGCGGCAAGTCTACCACGGACCGAGAGACTGCGCGGGTCGCTACGGCTCGCAAGAGCGCTACTTCAACAGCAACACCGAAAGTGCGGAGGCGATGCCGCCCAGGGAAAACAGAATTCCCAGGTACCAGTAGATGCGGCTGCGCGTGAGCAGCGTGACGGAGGTGATGACGAGACCGATTTCAAGCAAGGCTTCGCCGAGGTCGAATCGATTGGCGCGTGCTTCGGCCTGTTCGACTTTTTCCTCCAGCCCCTTGGCCTTTTCCTGGTCTTCCTTCAGATCGTCGTTCCACTTTGCCTGATGATCGGCATAGTGCTTGAGCGTTTCTTGCGCCTTTTGCTTATCGGCGACCGTGAGACTATTCAGCAGGTCGGCGTTCAGCCCCGTGTTATAGGCGCGGATTTTCTGGCTTTGATATTGATTCCACTGGTCGGTCGCCTTGTTCTGATCGAGCACGGCCTCGGTATGAGTGCGATGGCCGAGGACGGTAGTGACCGCGACCAGCACGGCGAGGACGCTCATGGTGAATGCGACTGGGCGCAGCGCGGATTCCTGTCCGTGCTCGGCGTGCTCCTTTAGTTCCTGGGCTTCGTTGGCTTCCATGGGGGCGTGATGTCCTCCGTGACGAACGTGCCGGGGCAGTGTCATTTCCGCTTCCAGCGTACGCCGTCTTTTGAATCTTCGATGATGATGCCTTTTTCGGTCAGCTCTTTGCGGATCTGATCGGCGCGGGCAAAGTCGCGCCGCTTCTTGGCGGCATCCCGTTCGGCAAGCAGCGCGTTGATAGCTTCATCGGTCAGTGACTGCTGCGCCAGCAACTCCGGTGCGACATCGGCGATGCGACCTTCCAGTTTGGCCCACTCGACGGCGAGTCGCGTGGGTTCGGTATCTCGGTCCTCGATGACAGCAAAAACGGCGTCGAAGGCGGCCAGCACTTCGCTAACCGCGTCGCGATCGGCCTGGAAGAATTTGCCCTGATCCATGGCTGTATTGGAGAGACGCACGAGGTCGAAGATGGGCGCGCGCGCTTCGGCTGTATTCAGGTCATTGGCAAGCGCGGCCAGGTAGTCCTCATGTGCTTTCGATGCGGCGGCCTGGACTTCGGGATTTTCACCTGCGGCGAATGCGCCTTTCACAAGCCGGTCGTGGAAGGTGCGGAGGCGGTCGATGGCGGCGGTGGCGTCGACGAGCCCGTCGAAGGTGAAATTAAGCTGATGCCGATAGGGAACCGAGATCAATGCCAGCCGGATTGCGGAAGCTTTGTAACCCTTCAGCAGGAGATCGCGCAGGGTATAGAAGTTGCCTTCGCTCTTCGACATTTTGCGGCCATCGACGAGCAGAAAACGTACGTGCATCCAGTGATGGGCGAGCGGTTTGTGCGTGACGCTTTCGCTCTGCGCGATCTCGTTTTCGTGGTGGGGAAACATGAGGTCTTCGCCGCCTGCGTGGAGATCGAAGCTGTCGCCGAGGTACTTCATCGACATTGCCGAGCACTCGATGTGCCATCCGGGGCGGCCGCGGCCGATTGCGGTTTCCCAGGAAGTTTCGCCGGGTTTGGCTGCCTTCCAGAGCGCGAAGTCGCGGGCCGAGTCCTTTTCGTACTCGTCGACATCGACGCGGGCGCCGTCCTCCATTCCGCTCAAATCTTTCTTGCTCAGCTTGCCGTATTCCGGGAATGATTTCAGGCGGAAGTACCAGGAGCCGTCGTCGGTCTGGTAGGCTGCGCCCGCTTCGGCGAGCTTCTGAATCAGCTCGACCATGCGATCGATGGTTTCAGTGGCGCGGGCAATGATCTCCGGCCGTTCCACGCGCAGTGCTTCCAGGTCCTCAAAGAACGCGTCGACGTACTTGGGGGTGTACTCGCCGATCGGGATTCCCGCTGCAGCCGCGTTGCGGATGATTTTGTCGTCCACGTCGGTGATGTTCATAACGTGGCGGAGCGGCATTCCCATCAGCCTCAGAAAACGCCGGAGCACGTCAATTTCGAGAAATGTGCGGAAGTTGCCGATGTGTCCGTAGTCGTAGACCGTGGGCCCGCACGCGTACATGCGCAACTCTTTCCCATCCATGGGGACGAGCGAATCTATTTGACCTGAGAGAGTATTGAACAGGCGCAGAGGCATGGGGGTGTCGGGCAAGCGACTCATATTTCGGGTCAAGAACAGGGGCAAATTGGTCTTTCTGATTGTAGCAGTGGGGATTACAGGTGGGATTCTGGTTACCTTTGTGGCTGAAATTGTGACCTTGACTTCGTCGTATGCTTGGTGCAAGGCGGCGTGTGGTCGTCAGCCATCAGATGGAAGATTACGTCTTATCTTTACTTTGCGACCCGGATACGCGCTATGCCCTCGAGATGGCTGGAGGCAACCTGCGCAATACTGCGACCGGGCGCATCTATCCGATTCGCGACGGCATTCCACTCTTTGTCAGTACGGTCACCGGATCGAACCTGAAATACCAGACGCTCTACGATCGCATCGCGCCGGGCTATGATCTGGCCGAGCGGCTCTATCACTGGTTCACGCGGAAGCCTAACTACCGGCTTGATTTTATCGGTGAACTTGAATTGAGGCCGAACGCGCGCGTGCTTGAGACCTCTGTAGGCACGGGCGCAAACCTGCGTTTTCTGCCGCGGGACATTGATTTCTATGGTGTCGATATTTCGTGGGGGATGCTGAAAAAGTGCCAGCGCAATCTGCTCGGTTGGAAGCGGAAGGCCCACATCTTTCAGGCCGAGGCTGAACGGCTGCCGTTCAAGGTGGAAGCGTTCGACTGCGTCTTTCACGTGGGTGGGATCAACTTCTTCACCGACAAGGTGCGCGCGATCAAGGAGATGATCTGGGTGGCGAAGCCGGGCACCAAGATCGTGATTGTGGATGAGACGGAGCGGACCGTCCGCGACAACTACCAGCGCACGCCGGGCGTCAGACAGAGCTTTGAGCCGGGAAGCGAAAAAGTGAAGTGTCCTGTCGATCTCGTTCCCAGCGAGATGAAGGATATTACCGCGCGTGAGATCTGCGGCGGAAAACTGTACTGCCTTACCTTCCGGAAACCGTAGAGCGCTGATTGTTCGCGGGCGAGATTTCTTCAGAGACGGAAATCAACGACCCAGTGCGAGCGACGGGTCGGCTGTAAGGTCAGGAGCAGCAAACTGTCCGGCGACGAAGCGTGGCCACGCCGCAGCGGCAATCATCGCAGCATTGTCGGTGGAGAGCGCGAGGGTCGGGAACGCAATTTGAATGCCGCGTCGTGCCGCTTCCGCGGTGAAGCGCTCGCGTAGTTCCCGGTTGGCAGCAACGCCTCCGGTGACCAAAATGCGGCTGGCGTCGAGGGACTCGGCTGCTCCGAAGGTTTTCTTCATCAGGTCGCCGACGACGGCATGCTGAAAGCTGGCGATGAGGTCGAGCGTGGGCTGGGGGCACAATTCCAGGGCTGCTTCCCGGGTTTGCGGCGGGCGTCCGGCGGCGAGCATGCGCGGAACGCGCGCGGCAGCCTCTTCGCGCATGGCGTGCAGCTCGACATAGCGAAGGACCGCCGTCTTGATCCCCGAAAAAGAAAAAAGAAAACGTGGATCGAGTGCGGCGATGGGCGCGGTTTTGGCGGCTTTTGTGCGTGGAGCCTGGCCGCCTAGATGCGCCTTGGTCTTGATCTGTGCGAAGGCGAATGGCACTGCATGCGGGTTCCCGAAGCGGGCCAGCGCATCGATCCACGGGCCGCCGGGATAGCCAAGCCCGAGCAGCTTGGCGACCTTGTCGTAGGCTTCGCCCGCCGCATCGTCGAGCGTGCGGCCGATGAGCGCGTAGTGCCACGTTCCTTCAGTGGGTTGCGCAAGGTAGAGATGTGTGTGGCCGCCGGAGACAACCAGAGCAAGCGCGGCCTCGTCAGCTTCAGATCGTTGAGCGCCGGGCAAGGAGCGCTCCTGCAGAAGCACCGCATGAATGTGGCCTTCGAGATGGTTGACAGCGATGAGGGGGAGGCCTAGTGCGAATGCGAGCGCCTTGGCATAGGTGATGCCGACGAGCAGCGCTCCAGCGAGACCCGGGCCGGAGGTGACGGCGATGGCGTCAAGATCGGCCAAAGTTACGCCTGCCTCGGCCAGTGCGGCGCGAACCACGGGCACGATGGCGCGCAAATGCTCGCGGCTTGCTAACTCGGGCACCACTCCGCCGTAGCGGAGGTGGGTTGCGATCTGCGAGGCAACGACGGATGACAGGGTGCGCGCTCCGCGCTCGACCACGGCGGCGGCGGTTTCGTCGCAGGAGGATTCAATGCCGAGGATGAGGCCGCGCGCCATTCTTCAAGTTTAACGGTCTCGATTCTGGCAGCTGAGACGGACTATCCTCAAGCAGAGAGATGTTGCCGGGCTCACCACAATTCGAAGCTGCACTGGAGATTCTTAAAACACTGCGAACGGCTGGCTACGAGGCCTACCTTGCGGGCGGATGCGTGCGCGATCTGCTGCTCGGTCGCGAGCCCGAGGACTACGACGTTGCGACTTCGGCGACGCCGGACATCGTTCTCGACATGTTTCCGCGGACGTTTGCGGTTGGTGCGCATTTTGGCGTGGTTCTGGTGGCTTCGGAGATCGGAGGAGCCTGCAAAGAAGGCGCGGTCGACGAGCGGTGCGTCACCGAGGTGGCAACGTTTCGGTCGGATGGCGTTTACTCCGATGGGCGGCATCCCGATGCGGTAAGTTATACGAAGTCCGCCGCAGGAAGATGTGCAGAGACGAGACTTCACGATCAATGGATTGCTGCTGGATCCGCTGCAGCTTTTCCCGGATCTTCGGGCAGCTGTAATCGATTATGTTGGCGGCCTCGACGATCTCGATGCGGGTGTCATTCGCGCCATCGGTCGGCCCGAGAATACGATTCGAAGAAGATCAGCTTCGCCTGCTGCGTGCGGTTCGGTTTGCCGCGCGCTTTGGATTTGATATCGAATCGGCAACGTTCAACGCGATGCGCAAACTCGCGGCCCGCATCCACGCGGTGAGCCGGGAGCGCATTCGCGAAGAGCTGACAAAGATGCTGACCGAGGGCCATGCGCGGCGCGCTTTCGAACTGCTGGACGAAACTGATCTGCTTGTCCAGGTGCTGCCCGGAGATCTCAAGGATGAAGGGGGTCGCGCAACCGCCGCAGTATCATCCCGAGGGTGACGTATGGATTCACACGCTGATGTTGCTGGAACAACTGGAGGCCGGGTGCGCGATGACGCTGGCATGGGGCGCGCTTCTTCACGATGTAGGCAAGCCGCCGACCTATCGCGAAGCTCCCGACCGCATTCGTTTTGACGGCCATGTAGAAGTGGGCGTGGCCATCGGTGCGGAGATCTGCCGGCGGTTCCGTTTCTCCAATGACGAAACGCATCAGATTCTTGCGCTGATCGAAAATCACATGCGGTTTGCCGATGCGCCGCGGATGAAGGCTTCGACGCTGAAGCGTTTTTTCCGTCTGGAGAACTTTCCAGAACACCTTGCCCTGCACCGGATGGACTGCCTGGCGGCGCACCGAAACGTGGACATCTGGAAGTTCGTCCGTGAACGCTACGAGTCTATCCCGGAAGAAGCCGTGCGGCCGGTGCCCCTGATTACCGGGCGCGAATTGATTGCTGCCGGATACACGCCGGGTCCTGCATTTAAAGAGGTTCTTCGGGCGATTGAGGATGCGCAACTGGAAGGTTCGATCACGACGCAGGAAGAGGCGTTGGCGTTGGCTCGGGAAAAATTGGGAACCTAGATGAGACTCTTCAACGCACGCGGTGGAATGTGCGGCTCCAGCGCGTGTCGGTGAAGAAGTGGATCGCGACATGGGCCATCCAGGCCATTTGATTTCCAAGCCCCTTTTTGTCCTCCTGATCATCAGGAGTCTTGAAGGACCAGTAGTTGAAGAGAGGCCGGCCCACGATGTTCTCGCGCGGGACGAGACCCCAGAAGCGCGAATCGAGGCTGGCGTGTCGATGATCGCCCATCATGAAGTATTTATCGGGCGGCACGACGAGATCGCCGTTCTCAATGTGGTTAGGCAGATCGACCACCCACGTGGTGACGGCACCGTGTGAGTCCTCCACGGTCGGCAAGACTGACGGAAACTCGTCGGCGTAGGCGCGTTCGCTGGGGGCAATCGGAGTGTCGAGGCCTTCTTTGGGCATGGGCTGCGCGACACCATTGATGAAGACCGTTCCGTCGTGGAGATGAATGCGATCACCAGGCATGCCGACCAGGCGCTTGACGAGGATGGAATAGACGGGGTTGCCGTCTGCGTCGGGTTCGGGCTGCGGCGCGGGACGATAGAAGACAACGATGTCGCCGCGCTGCGGGTCGCGGTGGTGAATCAGCGGCATCCAGCTTGTCGCGGGGCTGAATGTGATGTGGTCGACAAGCAGATGGTCGCCGACGAGCAGAGTGTCTTCCATTGAGCCGCTGGGGATCACCATGTTCTGACCGAGAAGCTCGAGCGCGAACAGGCCAATGACAAGGACCGAGCAGATGCCGGCGATGGCCTCGAAGGGAGTCTCATTCGGCGGTGCTGCAGGTGCGGGAGGAGCATCAGAGGCCGATTCGCGGGTTCCTTTCCTTGCCATCCATTGCTCCGGTGATTTTCTGTTGATCCTGAGAGACCTGCACTTACTTTATCGCACAGGGCGCAGCTAACCGAGGACTGCCTGAAGCGGTCGCGCGCAGTTCTGATCGAGCGCGTATGCAAGCCAATCTTCAGGCTGGGGCAGATTGGAGAGGTCAGCTTCGCCGGAGTCAAGGAACGACTCGAAGAGGATTTTGTAGAGTCCGCGGCGGCCGGCGAGTTTTTTATGGCGTGCGCGGAGGAATTCGAAACGGAATGGGGATGCCGGCTCGAATTCAGCGAGAAATTGGCGCGGGAAGAATCGATGCGAGCGGGCAACGGCCATAAGGATGAGTGACCGCCAGCTCATGCGGAGGAGGCGTTTGAGTGCGGGGTCTCCATGGGGCAACTGGTCGATCTGATCGGCTACCTTTTCGCTGAAGGCGAGTAGCTGCCGCACGAGATGGTCGAGCGGGCGTCCGGCGGCCACGGCTCGCGAAAACAAAGTAGCAGCTCCGTGCTTCAGATCGTCCTGCACATCCTGGAGATCGTCGCCTAGCTGCAACAGGACGCCCCAGTCGAAAGCGAACCGCGCTTCGTCATCACTGAGGAAACCGTGGGAGAGACACGCATCTGCGAGCACGGACGTGCCGCCCTTTGCGCAGCTCAGCCGCAGCAGTTCGAGATCGCTCGCGCGCGGGCTGCGTTTTAACTGCGCCATGCTGTTTTCCTGGGCCTGGTGGATGGCCAGCAGGCTTTCGTAGATGCGGGGAAAGCAACGGCGGGGAAACTCCTCTTCGATCAGTCGCACCATGGCCCACACGGCGGATTCATGATGGTCGCGCGGCGCGTGCGGCAGGCCGCAGAGGCGATCGCGAAAGCGCGCGCTGAATTCAAGCTTGCGGCTGGTGGGGATCTTTTCGGAATCGAGATAGTTGTCGCTGTAGGGATAGAGCAGGCTGTAGCCAAGGATCGAAGGCGTCATTTGCATGCGGTCGCCGAGGAGCGGCTGAATTCCGCAGACGGTCCAGGCGTTGCGGCAGGCCTGGATGGTGTCGGCCATGGTCAGCTTCGGATCGAAGCGGCGCGCCCATTGCGCAAACTGCGTGCCGATGGGGAGGAAACCATCTGTGAGCAGATGAACGGCATCGTCTTCGAGGCCGAGAGCGATGGAGGCAAACGCCGGAAAGACGGCTGCGATGCGGCGTTGAGCGGCAATGCGCTCTGCATGGCTGCGCCGCACCTGCTTCGCTTCGCGTTCAACAGTACGAAGGGCTTGATCGTAGGCGTCTTCCTTCTTTTGCTGATCGGAGGGCGAGAACCGGGGGCCGTCCTGGGCACGATAGGGGGCGGCCAAGAGGCCGCAGGATTGCCACTCCGCGATGGTTGCAGAGACTTGAGATTCGACCCACGACCAGTTGTAGCCGCGCTCCATGCTGGCTTATTACGGATTGGGCAGCCGGGCGGTTCCAGTGACGGTGGTTAGGCGGGACGGGAAAATGGTTGCCGCGGTGCAGAACGTTCCGTGGCATATTGGCTTTCATGCACATCACCCGCAAGACGAACACGGAACTTGCCTTAGTGGATAGCAGCATCTGGATTTCTGTGATCCTTTTATGCGCCGGCGCCCCCGTTGCATACACATCAATTTCGCACGGCAGGTTGAGCGGACTCTGGGTTGCAGGTTTCTTCGTGCTTTGCGCCTTTCTGTTCTGGCGCAAGGAAGTGGTCGTATTCGATGCAGGAAGGCAGCAGGTCGCGTGGTGGCGCCGTCGTGCATTCAAGGCGGCCAGTGGGACCGTTCCCTTCAGCGAAATCACGGGCATTGGGATGGAGGCCAGCATGGCAGGTGAGCATGGAACGCTGACGTATCGCCTGACGATTCTTACGTCTGACAAGCCGGTGCCGATGTCGGATGTGTACGCCGGCAATCGCGCGCACTACGAGGCGCTGAAGGCGGAGATTTCGCAATTTCTCCACGTCGATAACGTTGAGATGTCGCCCTGCGGCGTTGATGAGAATTCGATCCAGTCGCTGCTGAAGCAGGGCCGGAAAGTGGATGCAATCGAACTGGTGCGCGTGAGTCAGAAGATTGGACTTACAGAAGCCGTGAATCTCGTGAATGAAATCGACGAGAAGATGAAGGCGGCGAAGTAGCGGGGCCGCGCCAAAGCGGGATCGTCGACGGGCTTCGGGCGTTTTCACTCGGCGACAATGAAAGGGTGCCGGGCGAAATTCGTAGATTCGATGTGATCGTGCTGGGCGCGGGTGCAGCCGGATTGATGTGCGCGGCGGTTGCGGGCCAGCGCAGCCGACGGGTTCTGCTGCTGGAGCACAACGCGCAGCCGGGGAGGAAGATTCTGATCTCCGGCGGCGGGCGCTGCAACTTCACCAACATTCATTGCACGCCGGCGAACTTCATCTCGGAGAATCCCCATTTTGCGAAGTCGGCGCTAGCGCTGTACGAGCCGCGGCACTTTCTTGAGATGGTCGAGCGGTATGGAATCAAGTGGCATGAGAAGACGCTGGGGCAACTGTTCTGCGATCACTCGGCGCGGCAGATCGTGGATATGCTGCTGGACGAGTGCACGCGCGGGCATGTTGAAATTTTGCTGAATGCGTGCGGGATTGCCGTTGAGGGCGGGTCCGGTGGGTTTCGGCTTGACTGCTCTGCCGGTGCGTTCGCGGCGGGGGCGCTGGTGGTTGCTACCGGAGGGCTGTCGATTCCGAAGATGGGCGCGACGGGCCTGGTGTACGAGCTGGCGCGGCAGTTCGGGCTGAAGGTGGTGGAGCCGCGGCCGGCGCTGGTGCCACTGGTGCTGGGCGGGCGCGAGAAGGGCTGGGTGGAACTGGCGGGGGTTGCGGCGGACGTGACGACGCAGGCCGTACGCGGCCCGAAGTTTCGCGAGAAGCTGCTGGTGACGCATCGCGGATTGAGCGGGCCGACGGTGCTGCAGGCTTCGTCGTACTGGCGTCCAGGCGAGGCTATTCACGTGGATTTCGCGCCGGAAACGAACGGCCAGGGCAGATTGTTGGACGCGTTGCGCGCAGATGGAGCCCGCCGGGACTCACTTGCTTTCAAACAGGCATTGCGCGAATTGCTGCCGCAGCGGCTGGCGGGGCACCTGGCCGAGGTGGGCGCACCGACGGGCTGGAGCAATGCAGCTCTCGAGGCGGCGGAGCGCAATCTGCGCAGCTGGCCGTTTCATCCCGTCGGCACGGAGGGATTTGAAAAGGCAGAGGTGACGGCTGGCGGCGTGGATACTGCCGGACTGAATTCGCGAACCATGGAAGCGAGGGCCGTGCCGGGGCTTTACTTTATCGGCGAGGGCGTCGATGTGACAGGGCATCTGGGTGGCTTCAACTTCCAGTGGGCATGGGCTTCGGCGGTTGCTGCGGGAAGGGCTGTTTAGCCCAGACGTGATGCGTCTGGATGGGGCATCACTTCTTCATTCCATCGGTGAACAGGTTGACAAGCTTGTTGACATAGTCACGATCGATATCGCGCAAGGAAGCATATTCACTGATTTCGATGATTCGAATCCGTGGATCTTTCAGGAATACTCCGAGAACTTCGGCGGCCTCTGGCAAGCGCATTCCTTCTGTGTGGGGGAAGTAGGCCGCAGGCATGTCCTGCTTTTGCAGTACATCAATATCGAAATGGAGAAGCAGTGAAGAGGAGGCCGGTATGGCCTGCAGTACCTGCCGCGCAGCTTCCCTGGTCCCCAGTCGCCTCGCGTCAGCCAGGGACGTCGAGCCCGGTCCTGTTTGTTTCGATCGCGATGGATTGGTCCAACCGAAGACTGAGACCTGGGATGGCCGGAGCGGTGGGCCGGTCCAAAAAGGCGAATCATGCGTCAGTAGCCAAACGGCACACGATGCCGCGCTTTGGGAGCGACCGGATTCCGGGGCCGCATCGTCGAAATCGCCATCGACATAGAGGACATGAATATCTTCTGTAGAAGCGCGGATCAATGCCTCGGTGGTGCCGATCACGACACTGCAATCGCACCCGATCAACAAGGGAACCTGATTTGGCTGTCGCAGCAGCGGCGCGACTCGGTCGCGGACGCATTCCCAGGCGATGCGGGGGGCGGGCCAACTTCTAATTGGAGGAATCGAATGATGGGGAAGATAACTCGGAATCGCGACGTCGCCATCGTCGATCGCCTTACAGCCGACCGCTTGCAGGCGCGCTAGCAGTTGAACCTCCCGGTAGGCCTGGGCGTCATCTTCATTGCCGGGGAGCAGGGAGCCTGCGCGGAGAGGGACGCCCAAAATGCGATAGGTGAGTGCACTGTTGTCTAGAGCCGTCTCCCCGAAACAGCGCGCCCGGGGCGCCAAAAGCGTTGTTCCAATCGCGGCAGACGCACTGATCAGAAACTCCCTGCGTTTCATGGGTTCCGGAATCCTTCTCTTTGATTGGGGCGTTCAGACTGGTGGAAATCGTATCACGCGGTAATTCGCCAGGAAGACCGCATTCCTTTCTTCTATGGTCGACGTCTTTGCGATAAAGCTATTTGTGCACATTGCTCAGGTAATAATTCTGCACTGCACCATTGGAGTCGAACTGGAACGCAAGAAACCAACCGATGTGGGCGGCCGCCATCGCGTCGCTGGGCGGGGGCGGCAGAGGATGAAAATCCACTGTGCCCCACTCAAGTTCGCGCCCCGTATGCGGCAGCTTCTTGGCGTAGGCGGTGCCGAACACCGCATCGACGACAGTCACGGAACGACCTCGCGCGACTAGACCTCCGTCAATAGCTTCGAGGCAGATCGTTCGTCGGTCAATGTCTGTCCGGGCCTCTCGATACGCTCGGGCCAGGCGGTCGATGTTTGTGTCCAGCTGTTCCGGCCTCGCGCTTTCAGCACGCAGGTGGCCTAGCACAATGCATAGTAGCCAAACATGGCCGAGCCTGAACCGCGCCTTCATCATTGATTGGACCTCCTGTCAGTCGGGTGCGCCCACATCTTATTTCATCTTCACAGAGCTGGGTATTCCTGATTTTTTGCTGTATCAATGAGGATCGCGGCGGGCGATTCGGAACGGCTTTCTAACCAGCACTGCTGTCGTGTTGTTGGGTTAGAGAGTTGGTGCGGTGGCGGGTGCGGGCGGGGGTGCGAGCGGCTTGGCTGGAGGCGTGAGGACGAATCCTTTGCGGACGAGGGCGAAGCCCTGCTGGGGGAGTTCGGCCTGGAGAAGCTGGTTTTCAGGGCCGGAAAATAGGTCGGTCGACGTGCCGGCAATGGTCGCGATGAGGTGGTGGACGGTGACAGGCTTGGCGTCGAGGGTGCCCTGCTCATCGGGATAGGTGGCGAGCTGGACGGGTGAGATGGATCCGGCCTGCCTGGGAATGATTGCCCATAGGTCGCGATTGTTGGTGGCGGCGGCGAGGGTGAGCAGCGTCTGCAACGCGCCGGGATCGAAGTCGGCGAGGAAGACGGTTGATTTGTGCGCGTCGAGGCGCGTGGTGTTGGCACGGCCGTTGGCCGAGATGTTCATGAGGAACTGCGCCCCGTCGGGTTTGGCGACGACGTTGACAGCGGCGTTGTTGACGATGGCGCTGAGCTGGACGTGAAGCAGGGTCCAGGTGGGAGAGAGCTCCTCGTTCTTTGAAAGGGAGTAGTTGAGGCCCTGCATCTCGACGCGGATCAGGGAAGTGGATTCAATGCCGGCTGGTTTGGCTGCGAAGGTGAAGCTGGCGGTGCCGACAGATTTGCCATTCTGGCTGACGGCAAAATCGGCCGACTGCGCAGCGGCGGTGGCCGTGGCTCCGAGAAGAACGAAGGCAAATAGTCCCACCAAAGGGATCAGGGTTCGAAAACGCATCTTCTTCTTTCTGATTTATTAGACACGGATTTGCGTTTCAGGTTGTGGGGTTGAAGGGGCGGAGTGACTGACTACCCCTATACCCCGGACTCTTTGGGTAAATTATCTTGTTTCATCGGGTTAGAGACAGGGGGTGGCGCAGAATTCCTCCACCGATTGAAGTTGGCCGTAGATTCCTCTTCGGATTGGAGTTAGCTCCAATCCGAAGAGGTGAATTCTCGGTGACATTGGTCAGAGAGCGAAGATGAACCTGAACGGGATTCATCCGCTCTCCGAGATCTCGATTCAAGTTCATTGTGCGCCAAGGGTAGGAAATTACCTGCAAAATCACGAAAGGAATTTTCCGTGTGTTTTGAGTGGGTTAGGCGGAAATGTTGGAATGCGGGGCTTGACGAGAATTCCAGTGTTGGCCGAAAGAGCTTTTCATTGGAGGTACCGTACATCGAGTCCGCTTAAATCGCTGATTCAGAACCCAGCAGAGAAAAATAGAGGTCAATGTTGCGCTCGACGTAGTGTTCCACCGTGAAGTTTTGCTCAATTCTGGCTCTCGCAGCCTTGCCCATGACAACTGTCGATTCCGGATTGTTGTAGTGGAAGAGGATGGCCTCTGCGAGCGCCTCGGGATCTCTCGCCGGCACGATTGTGCCATCGACTCCCGGTGTGACACAGTCCTTCGCGCCTGACAACTCCGTTGCGACCACCGGCAGACCACTGGACATCGCCTCAAGAAGAACGCGAGACAGCCCTTCGTTGACGGAGGGGAACGCGAGGAGATGCGATTTTCGGTAGCACTCCGCTACCTGCGCGGGTGAAAGCAGGCCGGTGTACTTTACATTCGGCACAACTCGCTTCAGGAGAGCCTTCATATCGTCCGAAATGCATCCGATCATCAGCAACTCTGCGTCCGGCAAATTCAATTGCTCCCAGGCTTTCAAAAGATACGGCACCCCCTTCGCGATTTCGATGCGACCCGCGTAGCAGACGCGGAACGGTTGCCGGGCAGGGAGCACATCGGGGGGAACAAAGAACCGATGGTCCACTCCAAGATGCACAACAATCGTTTTGGGCCCGAAGCCCCGCCGTTCAAAGCTGCGGCGCGCCATCTCGGAAGGAACGAGGATGTAGTCGCAAATTTCATATTCGCGCGTCATGCGACGGATCAGTGAAGGAGGCAAGATCATGCCGCAATTGCGCCGCCTGACGCCGAATGTTTCACACTCCGCGAGGACTGCTGTTTGCCAGTCTTGGGGATGCATCGCGGCATTTTCGAGCAATGTGATTGCACCGCGTTCCCGGGCGGCCTCTAAACCGGAACGAGAGATGCAGGCACAGCCGTGATAGATGGTGCATGCAGGGATCCATCGCGCGACGAGGCGGTCGGCGACCGATCTGGTAAAGAGCGCCGGGAGCGTCCTCCAGACGTTTGTGCCGGGAAGCCGCCGCCATATACCGCAGAGCACTCGATTCACGATCCGGAATGATTTGTAACGGTGAATCAGCCTGAGAGATTCGGGGCCATCCGGATCAAATATCTCAAGGTCCAGCCCGAATGAGTGGATTCGCCTTAACATTCCTCTCTTCTGAAGGGCGGCTGCAAGCTGCCTGGTCAAGGGTGGGGACCCCATCACCAGAGTGACGACGGGCAATGATTTTCCAGGACCTCTGGCTTGCGGCAATTGCCGTTCGAGTGAAACCTCAGGAGGCACGATTCGCATCCTTCATTTCGTATTTCAGGCGATGGTTACAAAGCATCGCGAGGCCAATCGAGTGGATGTTGTGGATCTCTGGATCGGAGCGGTTTGGATCGAGGATCATTGGGCAACTCTGCGGGAGAGTGGGGATCAGCCTGGAGCCGAGTGTACTCCCTGTACTTTCCCATAATCGAGACGGACCGCTCCGGCCTGATTCAGGATTTTGATTCACGGCAGGTCCCGGATGGTGGCCGATGGGGTAGTTCGATCTGGGGTTTACAGAAGAACAACTGCAGGTTCCTCCGCTGCGCTTCGCTCCGGTCGGAATGACAAGTCTTGTCGAAATGACAGTCCTGGAGAGATGGGTCGTTGATTTGGGTGCTTGGTGGACAACTCGGACCTTTCTCATTTCTTCGCCCGGAGGCAACATTCGGCATCCTTCGACTGCGCTCAGGACTGGCGCTGGGGAAGTCGGCGCTGGACTGTAGAATCCGAGTGAAGTTTGGGGGTGTGGGATGAAGCGGACGATCACGATTGCATGGCTTTGGTTGTCGGTACTGTTGCTGCTTCCCGGATTTCTTGGAGCGCAGGAGCTGGTCGGGGATTGGCAGGGCACGCTTGTGTTCGGGCAGACCAAGCTGCGCACCATCCTGAAGGTGTCGGCAGGGGCAGACCAAAAACTGACGGCCGAGTTTTACAGCATCGATCAGACAACCGATCCCATTCCGGTAGATCCGATTTCGTTGGAAGGAAAGAGCGTCAAGTTCACGGTGCCGATGGTTCATGGCAGTTTTGCCGGGACGCTGAGCGCGGACTCGAATTCAATCGATGGCACCTGGACGCAGGGCAGCTCCAATCCATTGAAGCTCGAGCGAGCCACCAAGAGCACGGCATGGGCAATCGATTCATCAAAACACACCGTACAGTTTGTGACGGTCGAACCAGGTGTGAAGCTTGAGGTACTCGATTGGGGCGGGACTGGACGCCCGATGGTCCTGTTAACCGGACTCGGGAACAATGCCCATGTCTTCGATGGCTTCGCCGAGAAGCTGACGAGCAAGTATCACGTCTACGGAATTACGCGCCGGGGCTATGGCGTGTCAGACACACCACCCGTGAGCGGAGATGCCTATTCGGCGAACCGGATGGGTGATGATGTGATTGCCGTGATCGACAAGCTGGGGCTTGAGAAGCCGGTCCTGGTGGGCCACTCGATTGCCGGAGAGGAGTTGAGTTCGATTGGGAGCCGCTTTCCCGCACGTGTCGCAGGGCTGGTCTACCTGGATGCAGGGTATCCGTATGCCCTCTACGACGCCACGCACGGAGACTTCGGGCTTGATGGCATCGCACTGCGCGCGAAGATGACCGAACTCTCGAATGCACGGGATCCGAGTGCGATTCGTGCGGTGATCGCAGAGATGCTGAAGACTGAATTGCCGCAGTACGAAAAAGACCTGGTTGCCCGCCAAAAAGAGATGGAAGGGCTGCCTGACATTCCGAATCGACCTGAGCCTGACAAGAAGGACCGCCGCCGCATAAGCGCGGAGGCGATCATCGCGGGTGAGCAGAAGTACACCGACATCAAGAGTCCGGTGCTGGCGATCTTCGCGGATCCTCACGACCTAAGCGGCGGCCCGCCGATGGACGCGAAACAAAAGGCCGCAGCCGCCGCTCATGATGCGGAGTTTACCGAGGGCCAGGCGAAAGCATGGGAGCGAATGGTGCCTACCGCAAAAGTGATCCGCATTCCGAATGCGAACCACTATGTTTTCAAATCGAATGAGGCGGAGGTTTTGAAGGATGTGGAGGAATGGGTGGACGGGTTGAAATAACGTCTTCGATCCCTCACTCAGGATCTCTATTTCTCAATTCAGAAACACGCGCTGATTCGGACGATCCAGCGAGAACGTCGGTATTTCGATATCAAAACGCTCACCGCTCTCAGACTCCATCTGGTAAGCCCCGCCCATCATGCCCGTGGGCGTGTCGAGAGGCGCGCCACTCGTATATTCGAAGCTCTCTCCCGGCTTGAGGACCGGTTGCTCCCCGACAACACCTGGCCCCTTGACCTCGGTCAATTCGCCGCGCGCATTCGAGATCATCCAGTGCCGGCTGAGCAGATGCACTGTTTCCAATCCCTGATTCTCGATGGTCACTCGATAAGCCCAAAAATATTGCGAGGTGTCCGGCGACGATCTCGACTCAAGGTAAGTTGGCTCAACGCTCACTGTTATTCCACGAGTGCTTGCCATGTAGGGCATCCGATTTGCCATAGAGAAAGTTTAGATCAAATTCGCAGGCTGAGCGCCAGCGGTAGACCGGTCCCACTCATCGCGATGAAAACGCGATGAGTGGGGCACAGAGTCTGTTCTGTGGGACGAGATATTCGCTACTTTTTTGCTTTTTCGAAGCGCTTGGTGACTTCGGCCCAGTTGACGACGTTCCACCAGGCGGCGAGGTAGTCGGGGCGCTTGTTCTGGTACTTCAGGTAGTAGGCGTGCTCCCAGACGTCGTTGCCGAGGATGGGGTAAATGCCCTGGCTGAGGGGCGAATCCTGGTTGGCGGAGGTGATGACCTTGAGCTTGCCGCCCTGGCTTACGAGCCAACCCCAGCCGGAGCCGAACTGCTTGGCGGTGGTCTCATTGAAAGTTTTCTTGAAGGCCTCAAAATCACCAAAATCTTTGTTGATCTGGTCAGCGAGGGCGCCGGTGGGTGTGCCGCCACCGCCGGACTTGGGAGGGGCCATGATGGTCCAGAACATGGTGTGGTTGGAGTGTCCTCCGCCATTGTTGCGGACAACGTTGCGAATGTCTTCGGGAACTGCGTTCAGGTCGCTGATGAGGTCGTCAACCGATTTGGCGGCCAGGTTGGGGTGGTTGGCCAGCGCGGCATTCACGTTGGTGATGTAGGTCTGGTGGTGCTTGTCGTGGTGCAGCTTCATGGTCTCCGCGTCGATGAAAGGCTCGAGGGCGGCGTAGTCGTAAGGAAGCGGTGCAAGTTCGTATGCCATCGGGGAAATCTCCTCAGTTGGGATTGTACTGTTTCAATGGAAGGTCATCGCAGGGTGTATGTGGATGCGCCAGATGCGATGGATTTGAGAAAACAATCAATGAAACCGGCTATTCATATCCGCGGGCAGTGCCCTATGTTTGGATGGATGCGGTAAGACTGTCCGAGGGTTCGAAGGAATCGGTGTGAAAATGGAAACCTTAGGGGATGTGGGAACATCCTTAGAGGGTGCCGAACCGCAGAACTCGAACTTCCCCGAACAGACTATCGGTGTGAATCCATGAATAATGAACGACCGTCGTACCGCTGGCTTGACCAGCAGGGTGAAGCTTTTGGCGCGCCAGGACTCGAGCCCCGCTGGACCTCCAGCGTCAAAGACGCCATTGGAACGGCCTACTCCGCTTCGAGCCGGGCGTGGTTTACCTGCTCCCACGGCATCCTGAACGAGATTTACCACCCCACGATCGACAGCGCGCAGGTGCGCGATATGGGGTTTCTGATCACGGACGGCGAGACGTTTACGCACGAAGAGAAGCGCGACCTGGTGTCGACGTTCGAGTACATCCACCCGGAAGCGCTGGGGGTGCGCTACATCAATCGCGACCCCGGCGGACGCTACACGTTGACGAAGGAGATCATCTGCGATCCGCACCATAGCGTGATATTGCAGCATGTGCGCCTGGAAGGGCACGAGGATCTGATCCCGCGCCTGAAAATCTATGCATTGCTGGCACCGCATCTTGATGGCGGGGGCGCCGGGAATACCGGGCGCGTGCTGGATATTGCGGGGCAGAAGATGCTGCTGGCCTGGAAGAACCAGTGGTCGCTGGCGATGGGAGCCAGCTGCGGTTTTACGCGCGTGAGCTGCGGGTTTGTGGGCACAAGCGACGGGTGGCACGACCTGCGCGATAACCACCAGATGGACTGGGAATTCGGGTCGGCCACAAACGGCAATATCGCATTGTTCGGCGAACTGAACCTGGGAGCGGCGGGAACTGACGGCGCGCGCGAATTCACCCTGGCGTTTGGTCTTGGCGAAGGGAACCATACCGCGCTGCAGAAGACAGTGAGCGCGTTGGCCA
Organism: uncultured Acidobacteriaceae bacterium; assembly: GCA_963770365.1. GTDB lineage: Bacteria > Acidobacteriota > Terriglobia > Terriglobales > Acidobacteriaceae > Telmatobacter. The sequence goes on from CAVYPN010000011.1 coordinate 314,828, forward strand.
CTCCATTTGGTCAACATCGCGACCGGTTCATTGTGCAATGGCATCGGTTGGCCAATCCCGAGTGGCTGGCGGCGAAATCGAGTGACGGCGGCAAGCTGATGCGAGCCAGCCACAACGTGCTGCTGGCGCATGAAGACAAAACATTTTCCGGTGCGTTTGTAGCCTCGGCTTCGATTCCGTGGGGGCAGGCGCATGGCGACGACGACCTGGGTGGTTACCACCTGGTATGGACGCGGGACATGGTGCAGACGGCGACGGCCCTGCTGGCCTGCGGACGCGCGGAGACGGCGCGGCGAGCGCTGGTTTACCTGGCCTGTACGCAAAAGCCGGACGGGGGGTTTGCGCAGAATTTCTGGGTGGATGGGCGCCCTTACTGGTCGGGCGAGCAACTGGACGAGGTGGCCTTTCCCATCATCCTGGCGTGGCGGCTGTGGAAAGCCAACGCTCTGGGGGAGATGGAAATATTTCCCTTTATCGAGAGGGCGGCGGGATTTCTGGTGCAGCATGCGCCGATTACGCATCAGGAGCGATGGGAGGAGAACGCGGGCTATTCGCCTTCGACGCTTGCGGCGGTGATCGGCGGGCTGATTTGCGCGGCAGATATCGCGCGGGCCCACGATGCGATGGAGACAGCCGTGTTCCTCGAGGAGTTCGCCGACTGGATCGAGCGGCATCTGGAGACCTGGACGGTAACCAACGATGGCGTGCTGCATCCCGAAGTGAAGCGGCACTACATGCGGGTCCGGCCGCCGGAGAAGGGCGAGGCCTACGCCTGCGAAAGCTGCGGCACTGAGTCGATCCACATCAATAACCGGCCGCCGGGTGAGCGCACCGAATTTGAAGCGCGCGAGGTGATCGATGCAGGTTTTCTTGAACTGGTCCGGTATGGAATACGCCGCGCCGACGATCCGCTGGTGATCGATTCGCTGAAGGTCGTGGATGCGGTGCTCAAAACTGATCTTCCGCAGGGGCCCGGGTGGCATCGATACAACTTTGATGGCTACGGCCAGCGGCCCGACGGCGGCCCATTTCAAGGATGGGGACAGGGACGCATATGGCCGCTGTTCACGGGGGAGCGCGCCCATTACGAGCTGGCTGCGGGTGCGGACCTCGGACCGCTGATTGCGACCTACGAGCGCTTCGCCACTCTTGGCCAGATGATGCCAGAGCAGGTGTGGGACGAAGCAGATCGGGGCGGACTGGAGAAGGGCAAGCCGGCGGGATCGGCAGTTCCACTGGTGTGGGCTCATGCGGAGTATCTGAAATTGCTGCGCTCGGCGGTCGACGGCAAGGTGTTTGACCGCATCGATAGCGTGTACGAGCGCTATTGCGAGCCGGAGGGGAAAAAGATGCGGCGCGCCAACCTGGAGTTTTACAGCCGGCGGCGGCCGATCCAGAAACTCACGGCCGGGGACACGCTGCGCATCCTCGACGACGCACCATTTGAGGTGCTTTGGACGACGGACCAATGGAAGACCACGCATTCGACCATGGGCCACAGTCTTGGCAGCGCGGGCTACAGCGTGGATCTTTCCACCGCTTCGAACATGGTGAGCGGTGGTCTATCATGGACTCTTCACTGGCGCGAGCAGAATCGCTGGCTCGGGTACAACGTGGACATCAGCATCGAGCCTCGGAACGAGGCATAAATTCCGCAGCTTTTTTCGAAAGGAACAGGAACCGAGTTTTATGGCAACTCTTGCGGATCTTTCATTGGACGAATTATCGATTGATACATTGCGTTTGCTCGCCGTCGATGAGGTGCAGAAGGCCAATAGCGGCCATCCCGGTGCGCCTCTGGGCTGCGCCCCCATTGCCTACCTTTTATTTCACAAGATCATGAAACACAACCCGGCGAATTCGAAATGGCCCGACCGCGACCGGTTTGTGCTGTCGAATGGGCACGCCTCGGCGCTGCTGTATGGGACGCTTTTTCTTTCCGGGTACAAGGTAACGATCGAGGATCTGCAGGGATTCCGGCAGTGGCACTCGCGGACGCCGGGACATCCCGAATATGGCGACACGGATGGCGTGGAAGTGACGACCGGTCCGCTGGGGCAGGGATTGGCGATGGCTGTGGGGATGGCGATTGCGGAGAAGCATCTTGGCGCCATCTACAACAAGCCTGGCTTCGAGATTGTGAATCACCACACGTATGTACTGTGCGGCGACGGCGATTTGATGGAAGGCGTTTCGCACGAGGCGTGCGCGCTGGCCGGAACTTTGGCGCTGGGCAAGCTGATTGTGCTTTACGACGACAACCTGATCTCGCTCGATGGTCCCACAGAGCTGAGCTACAACGACGACGTGCTGGAGCGCTTCAAGGCGTACCACTGGCACACGCAACGGGTTGGCGACGGCAACGATTTGAAAGCTATTGAAGCTGCGATTGAAGCGGCCAAGGCGGAGACGGGGAGGCCTTCATTGATCGCTGTGCGCACGGTGATCGGTTACGGGAGTCCGAAGGCAGGCACCAATAAAGTGCATGGCGAGGCGCTGGGACCGGCGGATACCGCGGCAACGAAGAAGTTTTATGGATTTCCGGAAGACCAGAGCTTTTATGTTCCCGACGATGCGCTGAAGAACTGGCGCAAGGCTGTGGATCGCGGCGCAACGGCAGAGGCGGAATGGCAGCATCTCTTCACGCATTACGCGGCGGAGTTCCGCGACCTCGCGGTTGAATTCGATCGCACGCAGAAGGGTCAGCGCAAGAAAGGCTGGGAGAAGGCGATCCCGTCGTTCCCGGCGGATAAGAAGCAAGCCACGCGCAATGCGGGCGGGGCGGTGATGAACGCAGTGGCCGATGTGGTGCCGGAACTGTTTGGCGGCGCGGCGGATTTGACTTCGTCGACGAAGACAATTTTCAAGCCGGGAGCAAGTTTCCATGTCGATCCCGCGGGGCGCAACGTGTTTTTTGGCGTGCGGGAGTTCGGCATGTGCGCGGCGGTGAATGGCATGGCGGTGCATGGCGGCCTGGTGCCGTTCGGCTCGACCTTCTTTACCTTCTCTGACTATTGCAAGCCTGCGCTGCGGCTGGCGGCGTTGATGCAGATCCACTCCATCTTTGTGTTCACGCACGATTCGGTTGGTCTGGGTGAAGACGGGCCGACGCATCAGCCGATTGAGCACCTGATGATGCTGCGCGCCACACCGGGGCTTACGGATTTTCGCCCCGCGGATGCCAATGAGACGGCGGCGTGCTGGCGATTGGCGCTTGACCGCACGACGCCGAGCTTCTTTGCGCTGTCGCGGCAGGATCTGCCGGTGATCGACACAGCGAAGCACGATGTTTATGGCGGCGTGAGCAAGGGCGGGTATGTGCTGGAGGATGCGGCGGGCGCGAAAGTGATTCTGATTGCGACGGGCTCGGAGGTTTCGACCGTGATCGATGCGGCGAAGCTGCTGGCGAGCGAGGGCATTGCAGCACGCGTGGTGAGCTTGCCGAGCTGGCGGATATTCGAGGAGCAAACGGCCGCGTACCGGGCGAGCATTCTGCCTGCGGGAGTGCCCAAGATCGCGGTGGAAGCGGGCGCGACGCTGGGATGGTGGAAGTATGTGGGCCTCGACGGCGATGTTGTGGGCATCGATCGCTTCGGTGCATCGGCACCGGGGCCGAAGGTGATGGCCGAGTATGGATTCACGCCGGAGAATGTGGCGGCGCGGGCGAAGGCGCTGGTTAAGAAATAGGGCTTAGGAAGCCCGGTCGTGGGTTGGCGCGTTCGTTTTGCTGACTGCTTTTTGATCAGCCTTGTTTCCTTTTCGACTTTCAAGGAGTTGCACGTGAAGTTAGTGATTGCATCGGATCACGCGGGGTTTGAGCTGAAGGAACAAGTGCGGGCTTACCTTACGCGTGAAGGGCACGAGGTTCTCGATCTGGGTGCGTACAAGGTTGAGCCCCAGGACGACTATCCCGATTTTGCGGAGCGCGTGGGCGACGCACTTCGCGCGGGAGAAGCGCCGCGCGGGGTTCTGATTTGCGGTTCGGGAGTGGGTGTGTGCGTGGCTGCGAACAAGATTCCAGGCATTCGCGCAGGCATGTGCCACGATACCTACTCTGCACACCAGGGCGTGGAGCACGACGACATGAATGTGATCGTGCTGGGGGCGCGGATCGTGGGAGCGTCGCTTGCCTACGAGCTGGTGGATGCGTTCATCAAGGCGAAGTTTATTTCAAATGAGCCACGATTTACCCGTCGGTTCAAAAAAGTGCTTGCTATCGAAGCAAAGTATCAACGCAGTTCGAACTGAGTATGTTTTCGAGACTCACACCGGCCCAGTAATCATTGTTCGCTGACCACTGACCACTGATCTTCACTGATCACTGTTTTTATGAGACGCCGATGTTCCCCTTCGACGTAATCCTTTTCGATGTTGGCGGAGTCCTGCTGACCAATGGCTGGGACCATCGTGAACGTGCGGCAGTGGTGGATCAGTTTCAACTGGATCGCGCGGAGTTTGAGCGGCGGCACCCCGAGGCCAATGATGCGTGGGAACGCGATGCGATCAGCGCATCGCAGTATCTTGACGCAACGGTGTTTTATGAGCCGCGGAGTTTCAGCAAAGATGAATTCATGGCTGCGATCTTTGCCCAGTCGATAGCTTTGCCAAACGGAGCTCTGGGAATCCTCAGCGAATTGGCCGCATCCCATAAGTACATGCTTGGTGTTTTGAACAATGAAGCGCGGGAGCCGAATGAATATCGGTTTCGAAGCTTCGGATTACGCGATCACGTGGATGTGGCCCTCAGCTCTTGCTATTTGGGTCTGCGCAAGCCTGGTGCTGCGATCTACCGCCGCGCATTAGACATTCTGGGGACGCCGGGAAAGCGCACGTTGTTTATCGACGATCGTGCCGAAAACGCGGCTGCGGCCGCGACCGCGGGGATGCAGGTGATTTGCTTTACCGGCGCAGATGCATTGCGCAGCAATTTGCAGACATTGGAAGTTTTTTAAACGGATTGGAAGGGAGAGCGTTATGCAACTGGGATTGATTGGTCTGGGCAAGATGGGCGGGAACATGGCCGAGCGGATTCGGCTCGGCGGCCACCAGGTGGTGGGGTTCGACTTCAGCGCGGAGGCAGTGCAGAAGCTGACGGCGTCGGGTAATGTGGGCGTGAATTCGCTCGAGGATATGGCGAAGAAGCTCACGGGCCGCAAGGCGATCTGGATCATGGTGCCGCAGGGCAAGCCGGTTGACGACACCATTGCGAAACTTGAGCCGCTGCTGAACAAGGGCGACATCCTTATCGACGGTGGCAACTCGAACTACAAGGATTCGCAGCGCCATTACAAGGAAGTGACGGCGAAAGGATTTCAGTTCGTTGATGTGGGGACGTCGGGCGGCGTGTGGGGATTGAAAGAGGGATACAGCATGATGGTGGGCGGCGACAAGGAAGCCGTCGATTATCTGCGGCCCATTCTGGAAACGCTGGCGCCGGGGAAAGAGCAGGGCTGGGGCCATGTAGGGCCGGCCGGTGCGGGACACTTTGTGAAGATGGTGCACAACGGCATCGAGTACGGCCTGATGCAGGCGTATGCCGAAGGCTTCACCATCATGGAGAAGAAGGAAGAGCTGAATCTCGACCTGGCGCAGATCTCGCAAATCTGGCGCTTCGGCAGCGTGGTGCGGAGCTGGCTGCTGGATCTGACGGCGGATGCGCTGAGCAAGAATCCGACGCTCGATGGGCTTGAGGCGTATGTGGCGGATTCGGGCGAAGGGCGCTGGACGGTGTTTGAGGCGATCGATCTGAATGTGTCGGCGCCGGTGATTACGGAGTCGTTGATTCGGCGCATTCGTTCGCGCGAAGAGAACAACTTTACCGACCGCATGCTGGCGATCATGAGAAATGCGTTCGGTGGACATGCGGTGAAGAAGGATTGAAGAACAGTTCTTAGTTCTGAGTTCTAAGTTCAAAGCTAGCTTGATCGATCACCGGTCATTCACTATGGGGTACGAACTTAGAACTGTGACCTTAAGAACACCAACCGGGTCTGAACTGTGAACTAAGAACTTAGGACTGTGAACTCGAGAGCGACACGGAGGTGGCGCGTATGGCATCAGCAACTGTGCAAATGAAGGTTCGGCCGGAGGATTTGTCGCAGGTTCCGAAGAGCGGCGAGCGGATTCCCAACCCGGGCATCCTGGTGATTTTTGGTGCTTCCGGCGATCTGACCAAGCGCAAGCTGCTGCCTGCGCTCTTTCACCTTGAGCAGGATGGGTTGCTGCCGAAGAACTTCGCCATCGTCGGGGTGGCGCGGCGGGCGCTGGGTGATGAGTTTGCCGCCGACATGCGCGAAGGCATGATCGAATTTGGAAAGGCGGAGAAGGCCGATCCGCGGCTTGAGGAGTTCACGAAGAAGATCAGCTACTACGCGCTGAGTTTCGACGATGCTTCGCACTACGCTGGATTGAAGCAGGAGCTGGACAAGATTGCGGCGGAGAAGAACATCGGGCCGACCGGTTGTTTTATCTGGCGACGGCGCCGGAGTACTTTACGCCGATTATCGAGAACCTTGGCGCGCAGGGGATGGCTCAACCTGAGCAAGGCGCGTGGGCGTGGTGATCGAGAAGCCGTTCGGGCACGATCTTGATTCGGCGCGCGAATTGAATCACCAGGTGAACGCGGTCTTCCACGAGAACCAGGTCTTCCGTATCGATCACTACCTGGGCAAAGAAACGGTGCAGAACATTTTGGTTTTCCGTTTCGGCAACGGCATCTTCGAGCCGATTTGGAATCGCAACTACATTAACCACGTGCAGATCACGGCAGCAAAGGCAGCTGGGCGTTGAGGGTCGCGGACCGTTTTACGAGAAGGCTGGCGCGCTGCGCGATGTAGTGCAGAACCACGTGATGGAGTTGCTCAGCTTTGTGACCATGGAGCCGCCGTCGAGCTTTGAAGCCGAAGCTGTGCGCCGCGAAAAGGTGAAGGTGTGGCGCGCGATTCGAGCATTCCCATCAAGGATGCGGTGCGCGGGCAGTATGGTCCCGGAGTTGTAGAGGGGAAGAAAGTCGTCGGGTATCGCGACGGAGAACGCGTGAATCGAACAGAGTCAGGAACCGAGACATACGCGGCCGTGAAGCTGGGCATCTAAAACTGGCGCTGGGCGGGCGTGCCGTTTTATCTGCGCGCGGGCAAGCGGATGAAGAAGCGCGCAACGGAGATCAGCATCCAGTTCAGGCAGCCGCCGCTGCTGATTTTCAATCGCATGCAGTCCACCGGGCCGTGCACGGATATTCAGCCGAACCTGCTGACGATTCGCATTCAGCCGAACGAAGGAATCGCGCTGCGCTTTGGCGCGAAGGTTCCCAACACGCCGAACATGTCAGTGTGCCCGGTGAATATGGACTTCGATTACGCTGCGGCGTTTGGCACTTCGACGGCGAATGGATATGAGCGGCTGCTGCTGGATGCCATGCTGGGCGATCAGACGCTGTTTGCCCATCGCGACGGCGTGGAGGTCACGTGGTCACTCTATACGCCGATTCTGGAGAACGTGGACGGCGAAAGAATCCGAGGTGTTTCCGAATTACTTTGCGGGCACGTGGGGGCCGGATTGCTCGGATCGGCTGCTGGAGCACCAGGGGCACGTATGGCGGAATAACATCGGGTGAATCGATGAGATATCCGTGAATTCGTTTGAGCAGTTCCACATAACGGAATCACTCCCCGCGCCCGCTTGAAACGATTGCGTGTTTCGTATCACTACTTTGCAGGGCCTGCGATCATAACGTTGGCCTGTTGGGCCTGAGGTTCTGCCACATTCGTGGTAGAGGGCACAACTCCGGGCTGCGATAGGGTTTCTCTATACAGGTGTCCAAGGATTGGACAACACATTTATGAATTCTCTTCGAAACAAATCGACTATTCCGCTTGACCATGCCGTGCTTTGCCTTGACTGCAATAGTGTGAGCGATGCTAATCGCGAGTGCCCTGCGTGCTCGTCGCGTGCGCTCATGAATTTGAGTGTTGTGCTCAATCGTCCCGCGGAGTTTGCGGAGTACGAAAAGCTGGCCAACGCCGCGTAAGAACGACTCTCGTCCTGACTTTGAAAAAGACGGTTGCGCGTGGGTTCGTTGCTTTCCCACCCTTGCGACAAAAACAAATGCGTCGCAAGGATGGGGCACCCCGCGGTATCGAATGGGATAGATTGCCCAGGTCTCAAAGGAAAGGGCCGGAGTTCAGTGAACTCTGGCCCTTTCGAGTTTGGTTGGCGATTATGGGCAACTGGTGAATTGCAGGTTGGTGGTAATCGCCACTGCGGTGAACGGGCCTGATCCGGACAATGCGATCGGCGGATTCGAGTTCACGTCGATGGCGCTGGAGGATCGGCGGTGATTCCATCGACTGCGTAGCTGGCCAGCGGCGCGGGCTGCGTGAGGGTTGTTCCGCCTGCAGACCAGGCACCGATCCAGGCACCGCCGGAGGGAACCGGCAGCGAGTAGTCGATGCAGTCGGTAGCGGAGGGGCATGCAACTGGCGGCGTTCCCACCGGGCGGACCCGTGGTGACAACCTGCGAGACGCCGTAGAACGGAGTCGCAGCGGGCTGCTGTGGAATGGTGTAGACGGTGGAGTTGACGGTGGCGAGCGCGGTCAACGTGACGTCGATGGAGATCGGCGCGGCGGGGCTGGCATTGCTCGCTGAAATGAAGGCCGTTGAGATTGGCAACGAACTGGCTGCGGGAAGCGCAGGCGGATTGAGGCTGATATTGCCGGTCGTGTCGCCGACGGCTACTCCGGGTACGTATGGTCGGCGGGATAGCGCTCCATCTGCGCTGCGAACGCCAGAGACGACGACGTCATAGTTGCCGGCAGCTAGCGGCAGAAGACGAAGGTGCCGTCGGCGTTGGCGATCGTCGATTGCATAACGCGATCGACGCCACCGGAATCCTTCTGCTCCACCGCAACCCAGGCGGTGCCGGCCACGGGTTTGCCGGTGGACTTATCAAGCACCGCGCCGTTGATCGAGGCAGACACGGTGCCGACTTCGCCGGCATGCAGCACGGGCTTGAGCCGGTATTGGCCGTTGCCTTGCTGCACGATGGATTGGCAGGTCTGGAAGTCGATATCGAGATCGGTGGTTTTTCCGGCTGCCACGGTGAGGCCGCCGCCCGCCATCTGGCCCGGCGGAATCTTGATGCCGGTCTTGTCTTCGCTGGGAGAGGTTTAGCGTGTGGAAGCTTGAATCCGTGGAGAGCTGGAACGCAGTTGGCCGCGCCGTTGCCGCAGGAGTTCGTGCTG
>CAVYPN010000012.1:0-612688 GCA_963770365.1 uncultured Acidobacteriaceae bacterium
GGATTCCGCAGGACACCTTCAGGTTTCACAGCTTGCCAGTCACCTCAAGCCAGTTTGAGCCACTTTCAGCATCAAAACCGGCAAAAGTGTAGCCAGCGAACTCCGGTGACAAACTTGCCTCGCTTTTTATCAATAGAAACCCAGAAGGTCGTGAAACAAACACAGTCTATGCGCGAGCCTCTGCCCAAGGGTTTTACTGGGTTACCCTCCAGGGAGATGTGGTGGACCACTTCTTCATCTCCAGACAAATATAGGGTCCACACCCAATTATAGGAAAACGCAACGAGGACTCGCTGACTGGCGCTTGGCCGTGTCGCTGCCAAAGGGTTGCGTCCGCGGCGATCCACTCACGAACGCGAGATGGATCCGCGTCGAAATGCCGACTTCCCGGGGGATTATGTATCAGCTGGAACCCTTTAGCCTTCCCTGGTCTCAAAATCGAGACCTGGCCACCCGCTGCGAAAGCAATTAGCAAACTGGTGACAAGTGGATGACAACTTCCGTTCGCGCCGCAGCCTAGGATCACGAACTGGAAGGCCAGAGAGGTTTCCGTGCATGTAACTCCGACCGCTGGTTTCGACCTCCCTCAGCTACTGAATTTTCCCCCTGGAGAGTGAAATATGCTGTTTCACAGAACCGCAGTCGCCCCTTGCCTCGGCCTCGTTCTTCTCATGGTTCCGGCCTTGGCCCAAGCACAATATCAGCTCACCAACCTGGTTTCGAATCAATTCGATGAACAGCCCGCGAACACCGATCCACTACTGGTCAACGCCTGGGGATTGACCCGCAGCGCCGGATCGCCTTGGTGGGTCAGCGATAACCTCTCCGGCTGGTCGACTCTCTATAATGCAGCCGGAACACCAATTGCGCTTAGGGTTTTGATTCCTACCGCCGGAAACGGACCGGTTGAGCCGACAGGCGCAAACGGCGTTGGCACACCGACGGGAATCGTTGCCAACGCATCGAAGACAGATTTCCAGGTTGCGGGCGTGTCCTCGTCCTTCATCTTTGCCACGCTGGATGGCGGATATCGTCTCAAGGAAGGACCCGTTCGGGCGTTTGATTCGAACTAGAAAGTCGGCACCATAGAGGCCTTCGTCAAGCATGCGACGCTCATATTCACCGAAGTTGTCGTCTTTCCGCTCTCTAAGCATTTCGTAGCTTTGAAGCAGACTCCAGACCACCAGGGGCGTCTGCTGTGGATTGAAGTAAGAGGTCGGGTTCTGATGGGAGAGATGGATCCCGTAGTCGCCCGTGGCGTCGTACCAGCCGCCATGCACATCGACATATGTGCCCTTGCCACCGGGGACCTCCAGGTGTCGATCGGCCTTGTCCATAAGTCCACTCGCCCTCTGGCCCTTGAAGTAATAGACGATGTTCGAAAGAGTGTTGCGCTCAAGAATGTTGTCGTCGATCGCGAATGGACAGGAACCCGTTTCGCCTTCACGCGATGAAACCCGAAGAATGTATTGTCCGGGCGTTTTCCACGAAGAGAAATCGGCAATCCAAAAGGCCGTTTCACCCCAAACATCAACCTGCCCGGACGGTTGAAGACTGCCCTTGAGAACGATCTTTCCGGTATCGGAATCGATCAGCGAAAACCCTGCGGGGGTTTCATGCGGAGAGCTCGAGACTATCGCCTGTTTTGACTCTTGAACCTCATAACCCACCTGATTCACGAGTACGCGCATTTGGCCCAAACATGCTTGGCCGCAGACCGCGCTCAGACAAATTGCCAGCAAAAGCCTCAAGGTATCGATGATCAACCATCCCGTCTCAATAAAAAAGTAGTCCTCGCAATGAAAAGACTCGTCTGCGTTGACGCCTCAGTATAGAAGCGGTCTATGCCTTTGTTAGTCTTATTCTGGAAGTCGATTGCCGGATGGGATGGAACTTCACTGCTTGAACGATGGGCCAGGGGTGCAATCTTCCAATGAACCTGAGAGTCGAAGCCCCGTTGACGAAAGAAGTACCGGGAGTTCAAGGGACGGTTCGCACAACCACTCCGCGCGTCATCTCCATCGACATCTTCCGCGGCCTCACGATGGCGGTGATGATCTTCGTCAACGCGTTGTCTGAAGTGCGCGGCCTTCCATGGTGGACCTATCACGCGCACGCCAGCGACGATGTCATGACCTACGTTGACATGGTGTTTCCCTTCTTCCTGTTCGCGGTTGGAATGTCCCTCCCGCTGGCGGTCGCGCAGAGATTGAAGCGCAACTCCTCCTTACCATCCTTGGTTGCTCATGTCGCGGTTCGTGTTCTCGGATTGATCGTGCTTGGAGAGATCCTCGCGAATGCCCAGAAGGCAGATCCCGCCCGGATGGGAATGAGCGGCAGCACCTGGGCACTCCTCGCCCTCATCTGCGCGGCGCTGTATTTAAATGTCTACGAAGAGTCGAAGCGGGCTAGGACTTATTCTCGGGTCCTTCGCGCCGTCGGGCTCGCAGGCGTGATTCTGCTGCTTGTTCTCTTTCGTCGCACAACCGCTGGCGGTCATCAGGCGTGGCTGGACTTCTCGTATCCTGAAATACTGGGTCTGATCGGATACAGCTATTTGGCCGTGGCAATTCTATATATACCCACCCGCCGATGGTTGTGTGCGCCGCCCATTTGGTTCATCCTGCTCGTCTCTCTCTGCGCACTCTCTACGGCCAAAATCGTTACCTTCCCCGATCAGGTTCCTCTTTATCTGTGGCCATTCGGGAATGGTGCAATGTGCTGCATCATCATGGCAGGGGTTGTCACATCCCAGATTTTTCTTAGACCGGACGGTCGCGTTGCACCCAACCGGGCAATCCCCCTCGCGGTGGGTTTCAGTATCGTCACGCTCATCGCTGGACGCGCCCTTGTTCCGCTCGGCATTTCAAAGATTCGCGCAACGCCGACCTGGTCGCTTTATAGCATAGCGGCCAGCATTCTACTCTTCACGCTGCTCTACTGGATGTGTGACTTGAAGCAGTGGCAGCGCTGGGCGGTCATTGTTCGACCCGCGGGCTCGAACACCCTTTTGACCTATCTCTTGCCCGATCTTTGGTATTTCATTCTGAGCGCGATAGGTTTCAAGTACCTGGATGTGCATTTCAACGTCGGCTGGTCTGGAGTTGTAAGAACAGTCATCTTCACTCTCTTCGTGCTCGCCGCCGCAGACGTCCTCACAAAGGCGAGAATTAGACTTCAGTTCTGACTTCGTGGGATGCTATCTCTGCCCTTGGCGCGGATGCCCCTACAAGGTATTACGAGAGCGCCAGATTCATGTTGCTGATGGCCTCATCGATCTCCTGCGTGCTCTTGAAGCCAATCGTCGCGCTATCCACTCCCGCATTCTGGAAGGCAAACCTCATCGCCTTCACACGGTCGTCGTGACTATTCTGGAACTGACCTCCACCGCACAGCTTCATCCCGATCACGCCCAGCCCTTCCTTTTTCAACTGGTGGATGTGATCGACCACTTCGCTCACGTTATCGGGGTGGTTGGTGTCCTCGTAGGTTGGCCCGTCCATGCGCGCGCCATTGTGGTTGATGCGGATCAGTCCCACGTCGAGCCAATTGGTGCCCGGCATCTGGCGCAGGGCCGGAAGCCCGTGCACCGAGGCGCCATGGGTGCGAATAATCTTTCGCTGCTGCGCCGCAAGGATCCCGTCCTGCCAGCGTTTCGTGGTCTCCGGCCAGTCAGCCGTATGCTGCCAGTGAAGCAGCATGACGTCGAAGTACTCGGTCTGCGAGGTGCGCCGCAGCTCGTCAAATTTGGCCTGCGGATCAATGCCTTCGTGGAACGTCGTCACCTTGCTCATCAACTGATAGCTATCGCGCGGCAAGCCTTTCAGCGCCTCGCCCAGCATTGCCGGCGTCTGGTAAGCCTCGGCCGTTTCGAAGAAGCGGATGCCATGGTCGTATGCATAGCGCACCAGACTGGTGAATTCCTTCTGGCCCAGCGCGGCCTGCACTGCGCCGCCATCTGTCCCGGTTCCGAAGGCCAGCCGGGTCACTTCCATCTTTGAGCGGCCTAACACCACGGTATCGGTTGCGGTGCGCTTGGCGGCCAGGGGAAGCGTTCCTACGGTCGCCATGGCTCCAGCGGCCAGACCTGTTTTGAGGAAACTACGCCTTGTGGTTGGACTCATCTCGACCTCCGCGGCTCAAGCCTGTGGCGAGCCCGATGAGTGGATGTTAGCACGCGCGCAGAACTGCAAGCTAAGGCTGGCGTAACGATTCCGGTATGCTGGATTGCGCAGTTCGGCTCAGATCTCACCGCCCGGGAGTTCCATGAAGAAAGCTGCACTAGCCGTTGTCACCCTCTGCCTTTGCCAGGCGGCTTTCGCCGTATCCGTTATCACAACCCGTCTCGACGATCCCAAGGCCATTTATGTGGATGCTCCTGCGACGAATGCGGACAGTTCCGCCGCGCTGCAGGCAGCCATCGACAAGGCTTCGGGCACCGGGCGGGAGGGCATTGTCTTCGTGCCCACAGGCCGTTACAACATCACGCGAACCATCTATCTATGGCCGGGCGTGCGGCTCATCGGGTATGGCGCCACGCGCCCGATGTTCGTACTTCCGCCGAATACGCCAGGGTTCCAGAAGGGTATGGGCGTGATGGTGATGTTCACGGGCCTTACACCTCATGAGCGGCCGCGGGCAGGGGATCGCATTGCATTTCCTCCACCCGGATCGGTACCGCCGAATACCAACGTGGCCGATGCCAACCCGAATACGTTCTATTCGGCCATGAGCAACATCGACATCGAGATCGGAGACGACAATCCTGCTGCGGTGGCGGTCCGCTTTCATGTAGCGCAACACTCGTTTCTGACTCACATGGACTTTCATCTGGGCTCAGGCCTGGCCGGCGTATACCAGGCGGGCAATGAGGCGGAGGATCTTCACTTCTACGGAGGGCGGTACGGAATTCTGACGGAGAAGACCTCGCCGGCCTGGCAGTTCACGCTGATTGACTCAGTCTTCGAAGGGCAAAGGGAAGCGGCTATCCGCGAGCATGAAGCTGGATTAACGTTGATCCGCGATACCTTTCGCGACGTGCCGAGGGCGATCGATATCGACGAGGGCTATCCCGATCAGCTTTGGGTGAAGGACTCGCGATTCCAAAACATCAGCGGGCCGGTGGTGACGATCAGCCTGGAAAAGAGCCCGTTGACCGAAATCGGATTTGAGAATGCAGTGCTGAGTAGTGCACCGGTGTTCGCCAAACTGGGCGAGAGTGGGAAGACGGTTGCCGGAGAAGGCGCGGTTTACGAGGTGAAGAACTTCACTTACGGGTTGATTGTGCCCGGCGAAGGTCGGATGGGGATGATCGGCATGCAGTATGAGGCTGCACCGCTCCCCTCGATACCCGCGGCGCTTCTGCCCGCGATTCCGGCGCTACCGGCGAGTAGCGAATGGGTGAATGTGCACACGCTCGGAGTGAAGGGCGATGGAACATCGGATGACACTGCCGCATTGCAGCAAGCCATCAACGCGCATCCTGTGCTTTATCTTCCCAGCGGGCATTACGTGGTGAGCGACACGCTTACGCTCAAGGCCGACACGGTGCTCATTGCGCTGCATCCCACGCTCACGCAGATTGACCTGCTGGATGAGACACCGGAATACCAGGGAGTTGGCGCGCCGAAGGCCGTGATTCTTGCTCCTCCAGGCGGGAAGAACATCGTCAGCGGGATCGGAGTATTCGCGGGCGGCATCAACCCGCGTGCGGTAGCCATGCTGTGGAAGGCCGGCGAGCAGTCGCTGATCGATGACGTGCGCTTTCTCGGCGGACACGGCAGCGGCGGAAATCCATACAACAACAATCACACGGCCGATTCCGATCTGCACAAGCGCTGGGACGGGCAGTATCCCAGCCTCTGGGTCGCCGACGGGGGCGGAGGAACATTCGCAGACATCTGGACGCCGAATACGTTTGCGCAGTCAGGCTTTCTGGTATCGAACACAAAGACGCCCGGGCATGTATACGAGTTGTCGAACGAGCACCACGTACGGAACGAGATCAAATTTGATCATGTAGAGAACTGGGACATCAACGCGCCTCAGACCGAGGAGGAGGCGGGGGAGAGCCCCGAATCGCTTTCGCTGGAGATCGATGACTGCCGCAACCTTACGATCGCGAACTATCACGGCTATCGCGTAACGCGTTCGCGGGCGCCATTCCCTGCGGCGGTGCGAATCTATCGATCGTCGGATATTCACTTCCGCAACCTGCATGTGAACGCGGAGAGCGGATATGGCATTTGCGACGCGAATGGCTGCGGCACATTTCTGCGTCTGAGCAAGTTCCCTTACGAGAACGCCATCGAGGATGTGACACATCATCTCGATGTCCGCGAACGCGAGTTCGCAGCGCTGGACATCCCGGCTGATCCGCAGCGTCCGCAGCAGAGTGACGCCTCGTCGGTGCTGGAGAAGGGAACAACCGTAACGGAATTGGAAGCTGGCTTCTTCTCTATTTCAGGAGCAGCGGTCGATGCCTCAGGGAAACTCTATTTCGTGGATCACCACAACCAGCGCATCTATGGATGGTCCGAGAAGAAAGGTCTCACCGTTGAACGCGACAACCCACTCGACCCTGTGAACCTGGCGTTTGACAAGTCCGGCAACCTGATCGTGGTTTCGTCGGCTGGAGCTGAAGGCACGGTGTACACGTTCAAGCCGGGAAGCTCAGCGGCTGAACTGACGGTGTTGACACCACAGCCAGTGCGGCCTCACGGCAAAGCCGCCGTGATTCTCCCGGTGAACTGGTGGAACAACGGAGAATTCAAAGACCAGTTGGACTTGAATAATTTGAACCTGGATTCGTTGAACACTGACACGATGCGTTTCACGAACCTGGCGGAGTTGTTTGCCGCAGATGCGAACACACCCAGTACGCGCGAATATGTCTCTGAAGATGGCAGCGTGTTTCTACCGGCAATCCGAGTGTTTCAACAGGGCCCGGCGAATGACACATCCGGCTGGAGGTTCAGCGACAACCTCGATACGTATGGTTTCCTGGTCGC
This sequence comes from uncultured Acidobacteriaceae bacterium, assembly GCA_963770365.1. Taxonomy (GTDB): domain Bacteria; phylum Acidobacteriota; class Terriglobia; order Terriglobales; family Acidobacteriaceae; genus Telmatobacter. The sequence continues at coordinate 7,011 of CAVYPN010000012.1, forward strand.
AGAGCCTGGACAGCGCGTGTATGTCAGCAGCGAATCTGAGGACATTACCTACAGCGCGACGGTCGAATCGAACGGCACACTCGCGGAACTGAAGCCGTTCGCGCAGCGAGGAGGTGAGAGCGTGGCTGTAGATGCGCGTGGGAACGTTTACGTAGCCAACGGGCAAGTCTTCGTCTACGCGCAAGACGGGCATCAGATCGCCGAGATCGATGTGCCGGAGCGGCCCTTGCAGTTGATCTTTGGAGGGTCGGATCGCCGGACGCTCTTCATTCTCGCCCATCACGCATTGTTCTCGGCCCAGGTGCGCTGACCCTGCCCGTGCCTCCACTCGGCCGCAGATGACCCGGTATGCGGCAGGAAGAGTTCTACACCTTACGCCCTGAGAACGCCGACTTGGTTCGAAGAACTGTTCAGTGCCGCGCAGAAAGGCAGATACGGCACACTCGATGCGGCAGACAAGTCCCCACTAAAGCCCCGTAGCCACAAAAACCCAGCGTGTCACGATCCAGCATAAGTTGTTGAAAGAATTGGAGGCGCGGGCCGGGATCGAACCGGCGCATAAAGGTTTTGCAGACCTCTCCCTTACCACTTGGGTACCGCGCCTTTGGCAGGGCTGTCTCTATTTTCAGCGCTCCATATCGCCGTAGCCAACCCGGCGGGCGCCGGAGGGCGATTTGGAGCGGGAGACGAGATTTGAACTCGCGACCCTCGCCTTGGCAAGGCGATGCTCTACCACTGAGCTACTCCCGCTTACTGCAAGGTTGAGTATACCGGGAGGCTCAAACCGGGTCAAACCGCTGAAACTGCTTCTCCCGGGACCCGCGGGCCTCTCAGGCAACGCCTCCCTGGGCGCCCAACCCCTTTTCCACCTTGATGATTTCACCATCCCGCATGTGGAGGATGCGCCCGGCAATTGCCGCGGCGTCGGGATTATGCGTAATCATGAGGGTCGTCTGCTCGAGTTCGCGATTCGACCGTACTAGCATCTTCAGCACCGCATCGGAGTTCTTCGTATCCAGATTCCCCGTCGGTTCATCGGCCAGCACAATTGAGGGCCGTGTAATCAGCGCCCGTGCAATCGCCACCCGCTGCTGCTCGCCGCCGCTCAATTCTGACGGCCGGTGCTCCAGCCGCCCCCGGATCGACAAAAGATCGCTCAAATGCTCCAGGTATTTGCGGTCCATTGGTTCCTTGCGCCCGCTCACCGTATAGGCAATCTCGATGTTTCCCATGGCTGAAAGCGTCGGCAGAAGGTTGAATTTCTGGAAGACAAAACCAATCCTGTGCTTGCGTAACCGCGTTCGATCCCCGTCGCTCAGGCTTGCAAAGTCCACCCCATCAATCACGACCTTGCCTTCGCTCGCTCTCGTCAGGCCGCCCAGCAGGTAAAACAGCGTTGATTTCCCTGACCCTGAAGGCCCCACAATCGCTACAAATTCGCCCCGCTTCACTTCAAATGAAACGGCCCGCACGGCGGCCACCATGATTCGGCCCGCAGCGTAAACCTTGCTCAGATTTTCGGCAAGAATAATAGGAATCGAAGCGTCTGCCTGCACAGGATTAATTGTAACTGTCGCATGCGCTTGGCGCTCCTATCACGCCAACGCATTCAGGCGCGCATAGTTCATCAATTCCGCCTGAAATCCCATTCGCGCCCGGAATCCCACGTATCCGTCGGGACGCAGGACAAACATCTTTCCGTCATCGCCGAGCAGCTTTCTTCCTTCACCGTACAAATCTGATGTGGCCAGAGACACAACATCGGCGTCGTGCAGGTCGCTCCTCATGGTTTCTATATCGTCCTTATCAAGATTCAGCCCAAACACGCGATGCCTTGGCGCGGTCCAATCCTCTAGCAAGCTCGATCGCGCTCCCGTGTGCCGCAAAGGCAGATCCGGCAGGCGATCGCCCGCTCGCATATGTCCGTCCCCACCATAGTCGGCAACAATCGAAGACGAACGATATTCAATCGCAGTCTCTGACACGAATCCCACCGCACCTCTTTGCACGGGCGGCAGCAGCACGATGATTGGCGCAAGCGCATCGCGAAGTTTCTCGATAACCGGATTCGACGCCGTCGCAAACTTCAGGCCTCGCTCCGTAAACCGCAGAAGCGCCCTTCCCACTTCGCCTCGCTCTTCTTCATAGCTGTCTAACAACGCGTCGTCAGCCCCGCGCGCCACAGCCGCAAGCTTCCACGCCAAGTTTGCAACATCCTGAATTCCCGTGTTCATTCCCTGCCCGCCAACCGGCGAGTGAATATGAGAAGCGTCGCCCGCCAGAAACACATTCCCCACCCTGTAGTGCTTCGCTTGCCGGTCGGTGACGTGAAACGGCGTCATCCATTCCGCGGAATGAATCTGGATTCGCACCCCAACGCGATCGATCATCCCCTGCAAATCCTCAACCGTCAGCTCTCGATCGCTGGCTATCTTCGGCTGTTCGTGCATTGCCACAATCAAGCGAACAATCCTGTCGGTCAGTCGCGCCATAAACACCACATTCCCATGGCTCACATGTAGCGACAATTCATCCTGCGGCAAATCCGGTCCAGTGATCTCCGCATCCGCGAGAAAGAACGATATCCCAACCCTTGCGCCTTCAAAAGGTATTCCCGTCTTCTCGCGAACCACGCTGTGCGCGCCATCGCAACCAATCAGCCAGCGCGGAGACACCTCTTCGGTTCGGCCGTCGGCGCGCCGCAGCGTTGCCCGAAGCTCAGGCTCCTGCGTGAGTGAAACCAACTCAACGTTGCGCTCTGTCTTTACTCCCAGTGATTCCATATGCACGTTCAGCAGCGCTTCCGTCTCCGATTGCGGAATAAACAGCGCGAATGGATATGGGCTCTCTACACCATCCAGCTTGAAGTCAACAATCAGCTTGCCCTCGCTGTAAAACTTCGCCTCGCGCAGCTTGCGCCCGTGCGCAATCGCCGTATTCGCAAGCCCATATCTTTGGAACTGTTCCAGCGTGCGAGCCTGCACCACCAATGCCTGGGAGTAGCGTGCCAGGTGGTCCGACTTATCGATAATGCGCACATCCATCCCCATGCGCTTCAATTCGATGGCAGCCGTCATGCCGGTCGGCCCCGCGCCCACAATCAAAACCGTGTTGTTCGCCATGCAGTCAGCTCCTCACATCTTTACGATGCACAACTACTTTGCGTGGCGGCATGGCCCCCGGTTACATCGCCGGAATCGCCAAATTTGCGGTTTTGATGGACTAAACTGGATATGCAGGATTCCATTGCAGGTCCCTATTCATGACATCGAAAGCCAATCTCGTCTCTTCCATTGAATCGGCCGCCGCAAATGCCGGTCTCAAGCTTGTTTCCACCTCCGAGGGTTCCGACCTCAACGGCCAGCCCACCCAGGTCTTCCAGCTCGGCCTGCCAGGCCTTGACGACCGCCGCCTGCAACTGGAACTCACCGAGGCCTTCGATTTCGACAAGCCCAATCTGCTGTCGGAGATGGCGGCTCATCTCGCCGCCGAAGCAAAACGCCTCCGCAATCCCCGCCCCGATTGCTACGTCACTCTCGGCGGACTGCCGCTCGCCTTCGGCAAGTTCCAGTGGCCGTTCCACCGTTCCACTTCCGGCTCCGACACCTATATCGTTCACGGCGAAATCACTCTCGCAGACGGCGGCACGCAGAATTTGCACGCCAAGGTCGCCGCCTCTGTCACCGTCACCTTTGCCGAAATCGTGCCCGCAATGGAGCAGCCCTACGCCGAGACCTTCGTCTACAACGCCATTCGCAAGACTGTCGACTTCGGCCAGCTCGAATTCCTCAAGTCCGGCAATCGCCAGCCCGTCCCTGTCACCACGCGCTTCTACAGCCGCTGGCAAAAGAAATTCCTCTTCACCGAGACAGACGATACAGAACGGCTCCGCTATCTGCTCAGCAAGGTCTACTGGCTTTCCGGCGTTCTGGGTAATGGCAAGCCCGTATGGATCTCTGACCCGCGCGACGGCCAGTACCTGAACACGACGGAACAGGATCTACTGCGCATGGCTGGACACGAAGCTGGCGAAGGCTTGATGACGCTGGATGGTGAGTATGCTGCCGCAACGCCACTGCTGATGGCGCGCGCAGCCGAGTACGAAGCGGCCCGCGACGCGGCCCTCAACTTCACCAAGCCACAGTTCAACGAGTCCATGCGCTCCGGCCACGCGAATATGTAACCGTCCGACCTTTCAGATTCCAAAGCTGTCATTCCGACCGACCGCAGGGAGCGGAGGAACCTGCAGTTGCGTTTTAGGCTTCGCGTGCGGCGAGTTTACAACGCTCCGCCGCATCCAGCGCAGAACTTTGCCCCAGCGACATTCGCCTTCTGACACTTTGGGCAGGCAACTAATGTCCCCGGCTGCGCAACTCCGGTTACCGGCATATACGGCGGAGGAGCCTGCGTTCCCGCATAAGCACTCTCGCTAGCGGGCGGCACATTCACAGTCACATTCACTGGCTGGCCGTAACCCGGCATCGAAATCCCCAATGCAGCCGCAATCCCCGCCGCCTGGATCGCGTTGAACTCCCGCACCCGCCCCGGCATGAAGAAGCACTCAATAAACCCAAGCACCCACGGAAACGGCGTCCAGCAGAAGCAGGCATACAGAATGCCCAACCCCGTCCGCCGCAGATAGAAGTGGTGTATCCCGAATCCGCCCAGGAACAGCGCCAGCAGGATACCCACAACCTCGTCGCGCCGCACATGCTCGTACTGCTGGTAAAACACCGCTTGCGCATTCACATAAGGGGCTGTCGTCATGGCCGTATCTCCAAGCGTTCCTTGCATTAAAACATACGCACCCCGCACCCCCGGAGTTCCCCTCCGTCACCCGACAGCAGACTGCGATGCCGTTATACCCTGTCCACTGTTCACTGCTCATTGTCCACTGTCTGTTGTCTTCCGGCATCATAGCCATCATGACTACTCCCAACGCCTCCGCGAGCGGCACCTTCTACATCGGCGGCGATCTCCCCGTCCACCGCCTCGGTTACGGAACCATGCGTATCGTCGGTGAAGGCGCGTGGGGTGAGCCGAACGACCCGCAGGAAGCCCGCCGCGTCCTCCGCCGTGCTGTTGAACTCGGCGTCAACATGATCGACACCGCAGACGCCTATGGTCCCGAAATCGCCGAGCGCCTGATCTGCGAAGCCCTCCACCCGTATCCGGCGGACCTCGTCATCGCCACCAAGGGTGGCATCACGCGCCAGGGGCCCGCAAAGACCGAATACGTCGGCCGCGCCGGCTACCTGATTCAATGTGTAGAAATGAGCCTGCGCCGCCTCAAACTTGAGCGCATCGAGCTCTATCAACTCCACCGCATTGATCCGCGCACGCCGCTCGAGGAGAGTTTAGGTGCCCTGAAACAGATGCAAGACCAGGGCAAAATCCGCCACATCGGTCTCAGCGAAGTCACACCCGCCGAGATCGAGCAGGCGCAGAAGATCGTTCCCATCGTCAGCGTGCAAAATCGCTACTCCCTCGCTGACCGCCGCCATGAGCAGACCCTCGCATGGTGCGAGCAGCACGGCATCGCCTTCCTGCCCTGGTACCCGATCGCCGCCGGCAAGCTGCTCAAGCCCGATCACCCCTTCGCGCAAACCCTGGCAGAACTTGCCAAGCGCCACAACGCCACGCCCGCGCAGCTCTCAATCGCGTGGCTCCTCCATCGCTCGGCCGTCATGCTGCCCATTCCCGGCACTTCACAGGTCAAGCATCTCGAAGAGAACATCGCCGCAGCGAATCTCAATGTGAGTCCGGACGAGTGGCTGCAGTTGGAGCAGACTGCTTCCGCTCCGGCTTAGCCTTTGAACTGGCTGCCGCAATCCGATGAGCCTCGTCGATCGCTTGCAGCAGCCCTTCGTCGAACCCCAGCTTGCGCGCCTGCTCGATCGTCAATTTGAGTTCGTTCTTGCAAGGCAACGCAGCATGCGGGAGACCTGCGACTTCCGCAATCAGCGTACCGCTCTCCGCATCCGGCCACAAAAAGAACGGTCGCTCATCTTCAAAATTGTCCTTGCAATAAGCCTCTTCTGCCGATGCGTAGATCACTTGCAGCTCCGGCAGGATTAACGGAATGGCTCCGCCCTCATACTGAAGTAGATTTTGGGGGGATGTTGCCTCGGCGGTTTTCGCCACCAGAGTGTTCCAATCCACCAGCGCGCCCGTCTCCATGTCGAACACTACAACGGTCATATCATCGTCCGGATGTGCGGTTCCGCAATAGAAACCATCCCCTCCCACCATGCTCAGAAATCTAGGCCCCGTCATCGTGACCTTGACGGTCCTCTGCCATTCGCCGCCACTGAAGGAGGCCTTCGACCATGCAAACTCGCCCGAAAGACAGTCATTAATCTTGTTCGTGAGATTTTCGTTCAAATGGGTCAGCATCGCATTGATACGCCGCTCTGCTGCATTATTCGGATGCAGAATGAGCGGCCACAAATCGACGTCTTCGCGCATCTGTCGCACCGGTGCGAGTCGGACGATCGTGCTGCGCCCCGCTTGTTTGTCTTGTTGGCCTTGCGCCAATCCATGGGTGCAAATCAAGGCGACCAGAAGCGAAACCGCAAGCCCGGCTCGCATCACGCGGAACTTCCAGTCTCCTTGCGAACTCATTTTCCCGGCGACTCCTTCGACATCCTTGTCGTCTTTCTTTTCACTTGGCCGTGGTGTCAGCGCCGGTGCCAGCGGATCGCCCCAGATATAGTGATCGAACCAGTTCTCGTTCTCCTCCATCACCGCCCGCTGCTGCTTCGGCTTGTTAATCGGATGTCCGAACCCGTCGTACAGCACCATCTTCACAGGAACGCCATGATCTTCCAGCGCCTGCCGCAGCTCAAAGCTGTTGGGCACCGGCACGCGCCGGTCCGCACTCCCCTGTTGAATCAGCGTCGGCGTCTTCGCCTTGGAGATATAGCTGATCGGCGATGTCACCTTGTAGATCTCCGGATCATCCCACGGCGTCGCGCGCAGATACTGCACCGTGAACGGCGTGATATCGGTGTTCGCGTAATACGTCATCCAGTCCGAAATCCCCGCTCCGACACTCACCGCCTTGAACCGGTCGCTCGACGTGGTGATGAAGGCGGAGATGTATCCTCCCTCGCTCCATCCCATCGACCCCACCCGATCCCTGTCCACGTACCCCTGCGCGATCAAATAATCCACGCCCGAAATCACATCCGCATAATCGCCCACACCCAGGTTGCGCACATTCAGCGCGCGAAACTTCGCGCCGTATCCCGCCGACCCGCGATAGTTCGGCCGCAACACCAGCGCTCCCTTCGCCACAAATCGCTCAACCGGGTAATAGCGATCGGCGCTCACAAACGGCATATCGATCCCCGTCGGCCCGCCATGAATCACAACCAGCAGCGGATACTTCTTCGCAGGCGAAAAATCCGCAGGCTTGTACAGCACGCCTTCGATCTCGGTTCCGTCCCCCGACTTCCACCGCACTACCTCGCGCTTCGCAACCGTGAACTCCGCCTCCTGCTCGCCGGCATGTGTAATCTGCATCGGTGTTCCTGCTGTTGGAGCGGTAGCGAAGATCTCGCCATATCGGTTCGCGCCAGCGTCGCGATAAGCAACGTCCTTGAAGTCCTTTGAGAATGTGAACCCTGTTGCAATCTCACTACCCGGCATCGCCATCTTCTTGATGTTCTTGCTTGCGGGATCGAGCAAGTACAGCGACGAACTCATCTTCTGCAGACCTGAGAAGTAGATCCCCTCTGGCGCCCACCTCAGCAAATCCGGATCCTCATCGAATGCATCACTCACTACTCGCGGCTTTCCCCCACCCGCATCCACTACCGCAATCTTCTGGTTCGTATAGAAGAAGTATTTCTCCCCATTCGAAGTCACATACGCAATCTGCTTTCCATCGGGTGACCAGTGCGGATCCGAATCCGGCCCCGGCGTGTCGACAATTTTCTTCGCCGCGCCGCCCGCCACACCCACCACGTAGATTTCTTTCGAGAACGAAGAAATCAAGTCAGGATCCCGCGCTGCACTAAACGCAATCTGTGTCCCATCCGGCGAAAACGAAAACTCCTCCACGCTGAATGTGTCTTCCTTCGTGAGCTCTTTCGGTTCACCCACCACGCTTACCCGACCAGCCGTATCCGTCTTCGGCAGATCCACGAGCCACAGATGCGACATCTCGTAGTCGGCATGGATCACGTGATAATCGCCGAACGATTCCTTACGATCCTTCATTGGTTTTGGCTCCGGGGCCTCCGCAGAGAAAGCGATCCGCTGCGAGTCCGGAGCCCACTCGAACCCGCCAACGCCCTTCTCCATCTTCGTCAGTTGTTGCGCCTCACCGCCGTCCGCGGGCATGATCCAAACCTGCCTCTTTTCCGCAGGAGACTTGGGCAGGGCCCCCGGTCTGTCCGACACAAACGCGATCCACTTGCCATCCGGCGACCACTCCGCCGGATTGCACGAGTGCCCCGTCGTCGTCAGCGGATGGCGCTCACGATTGGCCACATCCGCGATCCACAAGTCCGTCTCAAACGCATTCGCATCCCAGTTCGTCCGCGTCTGCTCGTACACCACGCGCTTTCCATCTGGCGAAATCTTCGGCGACCCCACGCTGTACATCTCCAACGACTGGTCAATCGTCGGCGCCTTCGCAGCAGCCTGCCCTTCACACACGGAGGACAACGACACAATCACGGCAACAACCCCGAAAATGCGAATCAAAGAGCGGCTCACGGAGAATCTCCTCCAGAATTTCTCGCAGTATACCCCGCTGAAACCGAGGTCGAGCCTTTCACGTCGTTCTTTAACAAAAGAAAAACCCGCAGCCCTCAGGCCGCGGGTTTTTCGTTCAGCGTTTTTCAGATTTACTCCACCCGGTTCGAAGCAATCGCCTGCTTGTACCACTCCGCGCTCAGCTTGGGCGTCCTCTTCTGTGTTTTAAGGTCCACATAATGAATTCCAAAGCGCTTCGAGTACCCATCAGCCCACTCGAAGTTGTCCAGCAGGCTCCAGAGGAAGTACCCCTTCACCGGGTAACCCTCTTTCACCGCACGATGCAACTGCGTCAGGTGATTGCGCAGATACATCACGCGATCCACATCCTCCACGCGTCCCGCCGGCGTCAGCACGTCGTCTGACGAAGTTCCATTTTCCGTGATGTATATCGCCGGCACTTTTTCCTTCCAGATGTCGCATACATTGCGTACGCCCCAGTAGATGCACTCCGGTCCAAGGTTGATCCACGGAGAGAACATGTGCGGATATGACGATGGCATCGGCTCCATTGCGTATCCCTGCGCCGATCCATCCGCACGCGCATACAGCGGCACATAGATATTTACTCCAAGAAAATCGATCGGACTGCCGATCGCCTTCATGTCGCCCTCTTCCACCTTCGGCGCGTTGGCTCCCTCCTGTGCAAGATAGCTCTCTGGATATTTGCCGTCCAGTAACGTCGTGAGGAACGGCGCATTGGTGTCGCGCGTTGCCTTTTGCGCAGCTTCGATGTGCTCCGCCGTTTCCATCACCGGCGCCACCACCACCGCATTCTCCGCTAGCCCCACCTGCGTGCCGCTCGGTGTGTTCGCGCGAATCGCTTGCACGCCCAGCCCATGCGCCAGGATGGCATGATGGCGGATCTGATTTACCGGGCCCGCCGGCAATTTCAGACCCGGCGCAAACTGACCAATCTTGTAGCCAAGGTCCGTGAAGCAGATGAACTCGTTGGTCGTCATCCAGTGCTTCACCTTGTCGCCCAGGTGCTTCGTCACGTAAGCGCAGTAATCTGCAAAAGCCTTCGATGTGTCGCGCGACTGCCATCCGCCCTGCAATCCGGCGGGCGTGTCCCAGTGAAACATCGTGATGTAGGGTGTGATGTTGTTGGCGAGCAGTTCATCCACGACCCGGCTGTAGTAATCCAGGCCCTTCTGATTCACCTCGCCCTTGCCAGTCGGAAACACGCGCGACCACGACATCGACATGCGATAGACGCTCACGCCCAGGTTCTTGAGCAGTTGCACGTCCTGCTTGTAGAGGTGATACGAATCGTCCGCGACATCGCCTGTGTCGCCGTTGTGCGTCTTCCCCGGTGTATGCGAGAACACGTCCCACAGCGACGGCCCGCGCCCATCATCCTTCGCGCCGCCTTCAATCTGGTACGCCGCCGTTGCGCAGCCCCACAGAAATCCCTTGGGATACTCAAGTGCCGTCGGCTGCGGCTCTCCGAAAGCAAACCTTGGCAACGAAATGCCGGTACAGGCCGCTGCAGCCGCTGCCGCTGCGCTCTTGCCAAATTGACGGCGTGAAATCGATCTCATTCTTACCCTCCAAACACGAGCAAAAACGTTTTAGCAGACCATTTCTACACTTGGCAAGTGAAATCCTCCGGGTTTCTTTTCCATCCGCCTCTTCTGGACTCATTCGCTCCAGAAAACTAAAAGCCGCAGCCTTTCGGCTGCGGCCCTTGTTGCATCTTTTCGCTTCACTTACATTTCTGCAATGCCACGGCGCCAAAGGCGCAGTTGGCCCCACCGTACGTCGTTACATCTCTTTTACGCCGTCCACAAACGCCTTCAGTTTGCGCGACCGCGACGGATGCCGCAGCTTGCGCAGCGCCTTCGCTTCGATCTGCCGGATGCGCTCGCGCGTGACCTGGAAGCTCTGGCCTACCTCTTCCAGCGTGTGCTCCGAGCCGTCTTCCAACCCAAAGCGCATCTTGATCACCCGCTCTTCGCGGGGCGTGAGGGTGCGCAGCACCTGAGAGGTATATTCCTTCAGGTTCACGCTAATCACAGCCTCGCTGGGCGAAACCGCCTGCCGGTCTTCGATGAAATCACCCAGGTGCGAGTCTTCCTCTTCACCAATCGGCGTCTCCAGCGAAATCGGCTCCTGCGCGATCTTTAGCACCTTGCGCACCTTGGCCACAGGAATGTCCATGCGCCGCGCGATCTCTTCGCTCGACGGTTCACGTCCCAGTTCCTGCACCAGCTGCCGGCTCGTGCGGATCAATTTGTTGATCGTCTCGATCATGTGCACAGGAATGCGAATCGTCCTCGCCTGGTCTGCAATCGCACGCGTAATTGCCTGGCGAATCCACCACGTCGCATACGTCGAGAACTTATAGCCGCGCCGATATTCGAACTTGTCCACAGCCTTCATCAGGCCGATGTTGCCTTCCTGAATCAGGTCGAGGAACTGCAGTCCGCGGTTCGTGTACTTCTTTGCGATTGACACCACGAGACGAAGGTTGGCTTCAATAAGCTCCCGCTTCGCCTGCTCGGCATCCATATCGCCCTGGATCATCTCGCGCTGAGTGCGCTTCAGTTCGACGATCGACACACCGGCATCGCCCTCGATCTTCTCGAGGTCAACCTTGCAGTTCTTCTGCTGGCGACGATATTCCTTCTTCAGCTCATCGCTCTTGCTGGCCTCGTACTTCTGATCGAGCGAACGAATCTGCCGCTCCAGCGTGCGCATCGTGTCGACGGTCTTGTTGACCTTGTCGAGCAGCCGCTTGCGCTCCAGGCCCGTGTACTTCAGCTCGCGCACAATCCGCGATACCAGTACCTTCTCGCGTGCGATCAGCCAGCGCAGCTTGCGCAACTCTTTCTGGCTGGTCTTGCTGTTCGCCGCAGCCTGCTTCTCTTCAAAGCCCGCGATCTTTTTCTGATGCTTCACCAGCGCATCGATGCGCGCAACCGTCGAACGCACGCGTGCCTGCACGACGTCTTCGGTCAGCTCTTCTTCGTCGAAGACCACGACCTCTTTCACGTTGCGCACGCCGCGCTTCAAGTCTTCACCCAGCGCCACAATCTCGCGAATCACGATCGGCGAACGCGAAATCGCCTTCAGCACGCGCATCTGTCCGCGCTCGATGCGCTTGGCAATCTCCACTTCGCCTTCGCGCGTGAGCAAGGGCACGGTACCCATCTCGCGCAGATACATGCGGACGGGGTCGTTCGTCTTCTCCAGTGTTCCCGGTGTCAGATCAAGCTCGACGTCCTCGCCCTCTTCGAGCTCAAAATCCTTCTCTGCGCCAAACTTTGGCGCGTCCAGCAGATCGATACCCTGGCTGCCGATCGTCGTCATCAGATCGTCGATGTCATCGGGAGAAGTGCTGATGTCCTCCGGCAGCATGTCATTGACATCGCCGTAGGTCAGGTAGCCCTTTTCCTTGCCGGTGTCGATCAGGTTAGTGATGTCGTCTTCAAATTTGTCGTTGATGGCCAAAACGGTTCCTACTCTCCAGCGCGATCAAGTTTTAGCACCGGGTCGCGCGCCAGTGCGGAGCTCATTCCACGTGCAACTAGATTTGGATGTCCAAACCTGCGCATTCGCGGACACGGACTCCCGTCCCCCGCATAAAAAAGCGGCCTGAAGTAATCGCTCGGAGCAGGATGTTCGCGCTTCAGGTTTCGCCTGGGTCGCCCGCGAGCCGAAGCTCATGTGTGGGGCAGAGAGGGCGCGCATCCTCACAGAGATCAATAGATTAACACAGTTGACTCCGCCATTAAACGGCGAAATCTCAACCCGGATTCCCCGCAGGTAATCGCCAATCCTGCCTTGCCGAGACCCCGTACCGGGCAAACACTCACGCTTGCCCCGCTGTTTCCTGTTATTTAGACGTGTTTCGCCCCTAAAGTGACTCACAGAAATCAATGATTTGCGTCGGTTAGTTCCCGCTTGCAGCTGGGCCCCGCAACTGCCGCAACGCCCGATCCAGCTCCAGCTTTCGCTGCGTCAGCACAGCCAGTTCGGCAAAATCGCCCCGCCGCTCCGCCTCCTGGATCTGCGCCCGTAAATCCCGCACTTCCGCTTCGATCTTCCTCTGCTGCAGGCTCACGATCGCTCCAATGACCGTATCGGCCGACGGAGGCTCATGCTCAGCCAGCAACGCCTCCGCCAGCAGTGCCTTTTGTACCGGATCCTCGACCACATCCATCGGGTCGCGAACGCCGCGTTCGGCGAGGGCCCGGAGCGCTTCGAGGACACCAAGCCCCTCAAACCACTGGCTTTGCCTCACAAGCGCGTCCACCGCGGTGCGGCGCGCCTCTTCGTGCTCCGGGATCGGTAATCGAGAGGGCCCGCAGCAGCACCCGCTCCACCTCCGTCAGGGCTGTCGCCCGCACCTCAATGCGGTCCCGCCGCTTCAGTGCAGCTTGCCGCAACTCTTCGCGCATGATGGAATCTGCAATTCCCAGCTTCTGCGACGCGTCGGCAACAAACTGATCCCGCACCAGTTTCTGCGGAATTCGCCGGATATGCGGCAGCAAGTAATTCATTGCCTTGAGCTTCTGGTCCGCCGCCGCACCCGGGAACATCTGCCGCGCTCGCTCAATCAGATAATCCGACTGCCTCCGCGCTCCCATCACCGCTTGCGTGTAAGCCTCCACCCCGCGCTCGCGAATAAACCGGTCGGGATCGAGGCCTCCATCGAGCGTAACCAGCTTCAGGTTGAAGCCCTCCTCCGTCAACAAAGCAATGGACTTCTCCGCCGCATTCGCCCCCGCCGCATCGGGATCGAAATTCACCACTACATTCTGCGTATGCCGCCGCAAAATCGCCACCTGCTGCTCCGTAAAAGCCGTTCCGCTAGTCGCAATTACGTGCTGAATTCCGCGCAAAAACAGCGAAATACAGTCCATTTGCCCCTCAACCAGCAGCGCATAGCCGGCCTGTCGAATCGCAGACTTCGCCTTATCGAGGTTAAACAGCACCTGTCCTTTGATATAGAGCGGCGTCTCCGGCGAATTGATGTACTTCGCTCCCGCTTTTTCGCCGGTTTCCAGCGTCCGCGCCGTAAACGCAATCACCCGCCCGCTCTCATTGCAAATCGGAAACGTCACCCGCTTCCTGAACCGGTCGTAAATGCGGCCTTCCGTCCCGTCGCCTTGCTCCTTCGCACTGAAAAGCCCCGAAGCCCGCAGCGTCGCCTCGTCCGCCATGCTACCTAGCCGGTCCCGTAGGGCTCCAAAGCTGTCCGGCGCATACCCAATCCTGAAAACCTTGATCCCTTCCGGCGTCATTCCGCGTCCGGCCAGGTACTCGCGCGCCAGCGCCCCCTCCGGCCCACGCAGCTGCTCCTCAAACCAGCTTGCCGCCGCCTCGTGCAGGTCCAGCAGCTTGCCGCGCATCCGCGCTTCGGCTGCTTCTTCCGGCGAAGAAAACTCCCTCTTCGGCAGCGGAATCCCCGCCTTCTGCGCCACGATCCGCACAGCTTCCGGGAATCCAACATTCTCGATCTTGCCCACAAACGAGAACACGTCGCCCGACACGCCGCACCCGAAGCAGTGATAGAACTGCCGCACCGCATGCACACTGAACGATGGTGATTTTTCTTTGTGAAACGGGCACAACCCGGAGTAATTCTGCGCACCCGCTTTGCGCAGGCGGATGTACCCCTCGATCACCTTGACGATGTCGACCTGCTGCTTCACGCTCTGTGCGAAATCTGACACGGCTGGAATCTGTAGTCAAGGATAGCCCGACCAAATCTTCGAGCCTGTGCACTTCACGTCTCAATTCACTTCCAACAATCCTCCGGTCCCGGCAGGCGCATCCAAACTCGAACGTGAGGAATTGCCATGAAAATCACCGAACTCCTGATTAAGGAACTCGACCAAGAAGCCATCGGAAGCCGCAAAGCCCTGGAGCACGTGCCAGAGGGAAAGAACGACTGGAAGCCGCACGATAAATCCATGCCGCTCGGCGCCTTGGCCACCATCGTCGCCACCATCCCGGCCTGGATCGAAATGGTTGTGAATATGGATGAAATCGACATCAACCCAGCCGGAGGTTCGAAATTTAAGACCCAACCCTGGAAGACTCGGCAGGATCTGCTCCAGCAATTCGAAGCAAGCCTTCAGAAGGGCAAGGAGATCCTCCAGAAGACGACAGACGATCGCCTGTTCAACACCAAGTGGCGCATGCTTTCTGGGGGCAAGCTGATGATGGAACAAACGCGCTATGAAGCCGTCCGTGAGGGCGTGCTGAACCACATGGCCCACCATCGCGGCCAGCTGACGGTCTACCTGCGTCTAACGGGTCAGACTGTTCCCGCGATCTATGGCCCTTCAGCTGACGAAGGCAAGTCCTAGAGCTTTCCTGCCGTCCATCGGAATCTGACCTCGCCCGCGAGCCGCCCCTGAACTCTCGCGGACGGGCGAAGAGACTGCCTCTGTTTCAGTCGCGGAGCTACTCCGCCGTTGGCATGTGGACATACATCGATTGGATTCCCACGCGGCCCGGCCCGGTGAACCGATTCCACACAAAGCTGGCCGCGCTCGCAAACAGTCCCGTCGAAAACTTCTGAAACTGCGTTTCCATCGTGACTGATGGGTCTTTGTAGATCCATCCGCCCGGCTCGATGTCAATCTTTTCACCGGGCGCAAGCGTCACCTCGAACACATTGCCGTATCCGTGCACCCAGACAATCCCGTCCCCGTGTTGCGCAGTAAAGTGATCGACAAAGAAGCCGGTGCCGCCAAGCAACATATTCGCTACGCCTTTCATGCGCATGAATCCATACTCAACGTTTCCCGTCGCTGCCAGAAACTGGTGTTCCCGCATGTCGATTCGTTCGCCCGCGCCCAGGTGAATCGCGAAAATCTGCCCTGCTCCATCGCGGCTGAAGCTGATCTGGCCCGGCCCTCGCACTTCCGTCAGAAAGAAAGGCACACCGGCAAGAATCCGTTTCATTCCGCCCGCCATCGGTCGCACACCGATCTGCACGTTCAGGTCCTTCCATAGCAGGATGTAGTGCTCGAAATAGACTGGGACGTCTTTCAACTCAAGACGCAATACCGGAACCAGGTCCCCTTCGATGTGGTACGTTACGCCTGCAAATGTTTCGTTGCGCGCGGCGGACGGTTTCAGAATTGGTGTCTGCATATTGCACCTTTCGTCTTAAATCTCATTGGGGTCTTTAGCTCTGCGTTCAAGCATACGTCCAATACCAAGCCTCCGAGATGAAAGCCATGGGAAAACCCGGAGCCAGGCAAACACCACCGAACTGAACCTGCGAAAAACCCTCTTGCAAGCATCGCTTTCGCTATGTAGAGTGCTTGCACAATCTTCCCAGCAGTCGGCCTTTTGTTTTCCCCGGAGGGTGAATGAAAACCAAGAGCCTGTTTGCGGGCGCGGCCATCGGGCTGCTCTCCATAACTCTCAGTGCATGCGGCAGCAAGGTCAAAGGGAATACTTACGAGTCTTTCCCTATCTCCATCGCATTCCAGTCCGGTGGCAAGGCGGTCTTCTCGTCCGGACCGGTCGGCACCGATTGCACCTATGAAGAAAGCGGCAGCAAAGTCACCCTGACTTGTGGCCCTCAGACCATGGAACTCACCCTCGACAGCGATGGAAACCTGAATGGCCCACCCGAAGGCATCGGCAAGCTGATCAAGAAAAAGTAACCGCCGGAACCGCGGTCGCGGTTAACCGGGGTCTCCGTCTTTCGATCGCAATCAGTGCTGCGGCTGTCCCTCTGCGTTATCCGTCACCGTCAGGCGCACGACCGCGGCGTTCGTCGTGGCAGTTCCCGTGGTGCTCGATACCAGGACGACCACATCATCTCCCGTGCCCTTCGCGATCCCGGTTGGCACCGTCAACCTCACCTTGAGCGGACTCGTCTGCTGTGCCCCGATCACCAACTCCGGCGGCTCTACTGCGGTTACGAATCGATGCGCATCCGTTACCGTAACCTTGAAATGCCGTGCAGGCCCCAGGTTCCGGATATCGAAAACTGCCTCACGCGTCGCACCCGCGGTAAGCTCGTCAAAATTCAGCTTTGGAGCCACCTCAACGCTTTCCGCGTGGAACAGCCTTCCCTCGAACCTCTGATATTGCATCCCCTTCGTGTCCCGTCCGCTCACAGAAAAACGAAATGGCACAGCTGGCAGGGCAACATCGCCCGTAAACTCCAGAAACTCACGATCGTTGTCTGAAGGTTTCATGTGCAGCTTCTGCAAGGTCTCCCCGCGTTCGCTTACCAGCGAAAACTCCGTCGTCTTTGCATCCGTGGCAGAAAGCGATGCCTGCAAAGTTGCGGGCTCGCCGATCAGCGGCTGCCCCTGAATCTTGAAGAGTCCTTCATGCCCTGGCCGCCCTCCCAGTTTCACAAATTCGGCGTTGATGATGTAGATGTCGCTTTGCGCCTGCGCCTGCAGCCAGAACGTGCCGCTCCCGCTCACTTCCGCGTGCCAGTTTCCCGCCTGCGGTTTTTCCACGGTAATCAGCCGTCCGCAGTTCAACTCTGTATCCTCGGTGCGGACCGATCCCTCACCAACCGCCTGCCCATTCGGCGCGAGCAGCACAAGCCTGCTTGCCTTCGTATCCACTGAGAAGGTAAACGTGATTCGTTCCGTCACCGAGTCCACGGGAATATCGAACTTCTGCACTCCGCCGCCCAGGTTTGCCGAAGCCCACAACACCATCGACACGTTCTCGCGCGTCGACTCCCGCATCAGCTGCATCGCCTTGCCCGCCTCATTGCGCTGCAGAAAAAGCGGCACTCCGCCCGTCTCGTTTGCCGTGCGAATATACGCCGGATCAGCAGGCCCGCAGGCGCCCGCCGCGAAGCTATGGGATGGATTTACAGTGCCTTGTTGTTGGCCAGCCCCCGCACTCCATGCCACGCATGGCACGGCAACGACAAGCACGGGTAGGAGGGCGGTTCCCAGAAACCTTGCATGGCTCATTGCGCAGAGTCTACCGCATCTTGTCTTCCACCGAACCAGCATTGCTGTTGAATGACACCGCAGTCTAATGCCCGAACCGTCTCCGCGCCACGGTCGGGCTCGAACCCGGCGGGCTGTCCTGCTGCACAGGTGCCACCTGCGGCTGCGTCCGCTCATACGAAGGCACAAACGGTTTTCCGTCGACGATGTACACCACCGTCCATGCAACCTCGACCGGACGTCCGTTCACTAGGTAAGGCTTGTATTTCCACCTATCAATGGCCCTCACCAGCGCATCCTTCAGTTCCTGACTCCAGAGCACGGCGTCTTCATTCCGCGCCTTCACCGTTCCGTCCTTGTGAATGATGATTGGAATCGGAAAGCTCCCGCGAAACGGAAATCCATTCGGCTGCATGGGAACCGATGCACCCACCTCATACACCGACACCGGCTTCGCATGTCCCGGCTCGATCGTATAAGGCTCAGGAAACGCATCCTTCGCGGGCTTCACCAGGTCAGAACTCACCTCGCCCAATGTTTCCAGCAGCGTCACCTTCATCTCTGCAATAAGCGCGCCGTTGAAAATCACCTTCACGTCTCGCGCCACCGTGCGTCCCTCGAATGGCTGCAGGTCCTCAAACTGCACCGTCGTGTCCGACACTGCAGTGAGTCGCAAATGATATTCCTCATCGAAACACATCGTGGGGAAAAGCCAGTCCGGATTCGCCTGGTCCGCATAGCGCTGCGGATCGATCACGGAAACGCAGTTCAGCTTGACGCCCGCGGTTGTCACGCGCTTTATATCCATCTCATATTCCGGCTTGATGTTGGCCGTCTGGTACAGCGGATCGATCACCGGCCGTGCGATCCGCAACATCAGCAAACGATGATCGAATCCCACCTTGTTCGGCTTGCTCTGATACTGCTCCGTCTCGGCAACGCTCCACTCGCCGCCCGTCAACCGCTGTTCCGGACTCTTGAAGCTGCGAGCCCACTCGTCTGGGCCGAGGTGCCACTCCTCCATCGTGCCGCTCACGGGCTTTTTCCCGCCTGGCGGAATCACCTGAAAATCCACTTTCATGTGCCACGGCTTCAGATCGTCCCCGGTCAGCGCATTTGCCTTCAGCCCGGCGTCCATTACTCGATGCGCCAACTCGCTAATCTTTGAAGTCGCGAGGACCGGATGCGCATTCCCGGAACTTTGCCCATCCTGGGGCGGTCCCGCCTGCGCGAAAACACAAGACGCGGAACAGACAATCAGGACAACAAGAGGTCTCCAACTCTCCGAAGCAGAGAAGAAACGCATTCAGGCAAGCCTCAACTTTTTCGACTCACCATCTTACTCTTCCAATCGAATCAGAGGCGTCGCATAACCGATGCAGCAGGGTCTGTCACTCCCTACTCTTGATTTCCTGGTTTCTATTCCCTATTCCCTGCTTCACTCATCCCGGAGCGCCTGCATCGGCTGGATCGACGCGGCTCTCCGTGCCGGAATCAGCGCGGCCACCAGCCCGATCGCCGTCAGCGCAACCGCAACCGCAACATATGTGCTTGCGTCCAGCGGCTTCACCTCAAACAGGAATCCCTTAATCAACCGCCCCGTCGCGACCGCCAGCACCAGCCCCACCACGAGTCCGGCTCCAATCAGGATCGACCCCTGCCGCAGCACCAGTGTCGCTACGCTTCCACGCGTCGCGCCCAGCGCCATGCGAACCCCGATCTCACGCCGCCGATAACTCACCAGCTGCGACAGCACGCCGTACAATCCCGCGATCACCATCGCGATCGCCAGCCCCGCAAACGATCCCACCAGGTAGAGTCCCAGTCGCTGACTGAAGGTGTTCTTGTCCACCGCTTCCTGCATCGTCTGGAAATTATCCAAAGCAAATCCGGGCGCAAGCTGGTGGAATACCGATCGCATCTCCTGCGCCACCGGAATATCCGCGTGCGTCTTCACCACGAAGGTCACAACTGTCTTCAACAGTGCCTGGTAAAACAGCGACGTCGTCGGAATCTGCTGCTGCGGCAGAAGGACCAGAGGCTGCACTGCTCCTCCCACGCTCGAGTCCACCTGGTCCGCCAGCACGCCCACAATCGTGTACGGCTTGATCATCCCCGTGTCTTTGCCGCCCAGATTGATCTGCTTGCCTAGCGCATCTTTGCCGGCGAAATACTTCTTAACCAGCACCTCGTTGACCACCGCGACAAATGGACTTGTGAGCGCATCTCCATTCCCGATCGGCCTTCCGCTCACAATGGGCGTACCCAGCGCGCGCGCGTAGTCCCCGCTCACCGCCGTCACGCGCGCCTCCGGCTTGTTCGCGGGATCCTTGGCCTGCCCGAGAATGTCGAAGCTCGAGTGCAGGTCCATCCCCGACAGTGGCGGTGACGTAGCTAGCGCCGCGCTCTCCACGCCCGGTACTTGCCTGATCCGTTCCAGTACCGGTTCATATGTCGTCATCGCCACCGATGTCGGCGCGTTCTGCGTATCCGCGGATACCGACATTCCCGAGAATCCCGCTGCATCTGCGGGCATCGCCGAAAACGTTGTGATGTGCGCCGTTTCGAATCCCAACCGCGACTGCTCCAGGTTCCAAAGCGTCCGGAACAACAACCCGGTTCCCACCAGCAGCAGCGTCGACAGCGCCACCTCACCCGCCACCAGCCATCCGGCCAGCTTGCCCCCCACTGACTTCGATCCAACTCCCCTCGAAGCTGCCTGCAATGCGGCCTGTGGATTTGCCTTCGCCACCAGCAAAGCCGGCAGCAGCGATGAAAGGATCGTCGTCAGCGCCGCAATCCCCGCCAGTACCAGCAGCACAGTCCAGTGAATCGAAATCGAATCGGCGCGGGGAATCGTCCCATCCGGCAGCTTGCGAATTCCGATCATCGCCAGTTCCGCTAGCGCTACACCCACGCCGCATCCCAGCAGGCTCAGCAACAGTCCTTCCGAAAGCATTTGCCCGATCAGCCGTGTCTTGCCGGCGCCCAACGCTGCGCGAACCGCAAACTCCTGCTGCCGCCCCAATGCCCGCGCAATCAGCAGATTCGAAACATTCGCGCACGCGATCAGCAGCACCAGCCCCAGCGCTCCCAACAAGGCAAACAGCACCGGACGCACCGGCCCGGTCAAAACCTCCTGGTAGGGATCAACGCGAAATGTGACCGGCGTGTCGTTGTGCTCATGCGGAATCCGCGCAGCAATTGCATTCACCTCCTGCTGCAATTGCGCCACCGTTACGCCCGGCCGCATCACCCCGGCCATACTGAAAAAGTGATAGCCGCGCTGCGTCAGCATCTCCTGCGTCGGCTGGATCGGCAGCCACACACCCTTCTTCAGGTCAGCGCCCATGCCCTCAGGGAAGCTGAACGTCGACGGCATCACCCCCACCACCGTCGTCGTCTTTCCACCCACTTTCACAACCTGGCCCACAATATTTGGGTTGGCGTGAAACGTATCCCGCCACAACCCCTCAGACAGCATCACCACCGAGGGCCCGTCGGTACGCCCCTCCGCTTCGGTAAATGTCCGCCCCAGCATTGGCTGCTGCCCCAGCATTGCAAACAAATTCGGCGTCACCCGCGGCGCCACTACACTGGTTGAAGTGTCGCGCGTCTCCAGCACGCTCACGTCTTCCGCATAGCCCACGGAGTCTTCCAGCAGTTTCGATTGCGCATGTACATCGGCATAATTCAGCCACGACGTCGACCCGAAACTCGGCTTGTCGCCGCCGGGCCCGATAAACACCAAGCGGTCAGAATGCGCATACGGCAACGGCCGCAGCAGAACGCTGTCAATCACGGTGAAGATGGCCGTATTCGCGCCAACCCCGAGAGCCAGGGTCAGAATCGCCAGCAACGCCATCCCGGGCGTGTTGCGCAATTGCCGAAGGGCATAGCGCAAGTCGTACATAAAGTTCTGCATTCGAAAACCTCCGGGGGGAAAGGACAAGAGTAAAGACGAAATCTCACTGGCCCGGGTTCCCTAAGCGGCGAAGAATTCACACGACGAAATCAGCCCGCACCGCAATTTCAAATCCGGCCCCAGGCTATTTGTTCGCAGGCGCTGTGACTCGTCCGGATTTGAACACTTCCGCGGGGCCCCAAAGAGAGCTTCTTGCGCCGAACCTACTTGTTGTACTTCGTCAGCCAGTCCGCCAGCTCGTGCATCACGTCCAGCCGCTGCTCCCACACGATGGGAAAGTGCGGCGACCCCGGATACGTAACCATCCGCACCGTCTTGCCCCGCGCTGCCAGGAGTTGGAAATACTCCGTTCCCTGGAACGTGGGCACCCGTTGATCCGCCTCACCGTGCAGAATCAGCAACGGCGTCGTCACGTTCTTCGCAAAATACACCGCAGAAAACTTGCTGAACGCCGACGGATCCTCCTCCGTCCACCGCGCGTCGTAGTCCACCTGCGAAATATCGCTCGTCCAAAGGAATGGACCCCAGTCCGTAATTCCCGCGCCCTCGATTGCCGCCTTGTAGCGGTGTGTCTGCGTCACGGTCCACGACGTCATGAACCCGCCCGCGCTCCAGCCAAAGATCGCCAGACGATTCGGATCTGCCCACCCTTGTTCGATTGCATAATCCGTCGCGCTGTCCACATCTTCATACGCGCGATCGCCGAAGTGCTGGTAAATCGCCGCCAGAAACACCGCGCCATACCCAGTCGATCCCCGATACTCCGGCTGCAGCACCACGTAACCTAATCCCGCCACTGTCCGCGAGAACGCGTCAAACACCAGTTCGTCGTTCGCCTCGGGCCCTCCGTGTGGCAGCACGAGAAATGGATACTTCTTTCCTTTCTCGTATCCGGCGGGAAACGTCGCGATGCCCTCGAGCGCGATTCCGCCCTTGCTCTTCCACTGCACCACTTCGACCGGACCCAGCTCGATTCCGGCAACCTGCTCATCGCCCTCGTGCGTGATCATGCGCAGATGATCTCCATCCGGCACCGCAACATTCCCGGTATGCGTAGGATCGCTCACCGTGAACGCCATCTGCTCGCCAGCGCCCGCGGTCGAGCCTGCATACTCGCTCTCCACCGGCGTGCCGCGCACCGCTCCATCCGGCCAGCGATACGCCGCCTTCAGCGCTCCGTCCCGAAATTCATCCACCTCGCAGCGCACGCCGCGATTCACTGACACCCATACACGCCCCTTCGCATCGCTCGCGAGCTGCACCGCCGTCGCATTCAAATCCGGCGTCCGATCCTCAGCCGTTCCACCCGCTGCAGGCACCGTCCATACATGCTCCGGCGTCAGCACCAGGGATTTGGTGGAAAGAAACGCAAGGTCCTTCCCGCCGTTCGTCCACGCAATCCCGTTCACCGAATTCGCAATGTCGGTAACGTGCCGAGTTCCGGATGCGCTACACACATCGATGGTGGATCCCACTTCGTGATGCCCGATGTGTGGCACCTGCGAAAGGACTGCCAGAGAGTTCGAATCCGCACTCCACGCCGCCGCGCTCGCGCCCCCACCCACCGTGATCGTTCCTGAAATGTATTTGAGATCCCTGCACCACCATGCGCCGCCCGTTCCATCCGCATTCACCACGTAGAGGCTCGTCTCCTCCGGTTCCTGCACATGCCGCACTGCATCTTTCGGATCGGGCTCTCGCGGATCGGCCGCCATAGCAAGCCGCTTCCCATCCGGCGAAGGACTAGCCGACCCCACCCCGCGCGGCAACACCACGATTACCGTGGGCGCCGAGGCAAGCTTGCCGTCCTTCAGCGCGAAGATGGCAAACTGCTGATGGTCATTCACCTTCCATCCGCCATACAGCCCCTCTCCATCCCGAGTGAACCCCATGGGATGAAACGCGTCCGGCACCTCGAGCTTCTTTGCATTCTTCCCGTCAACGCCGATGGTCCACCAATCCGTATGTGTTGGCCCCTTCTCCGCGCCGAAAGCCACGCTGTACAGAATCGTCCCGTTTCCACTCACCGCCGCCGCATGCGCGCTATGCAACCCCGCCCAGTCCTTCGCCGTAAACGGCTCGTGCGCAGGCTTCCGCGGCTGCGCTACAAGGGTGGAGAGACCTATAGCCACGCTAAGGCACCCTAGGACGGAACCATGCTTCAGCATCCTTTGAACTCCTGGTTTTGCGATTTTCGAGTCGAGGAAAGGTTTATCCAACCGCAATTGTAGTCTCAAGATTCGATTTGGAATCACTCCACTGCTCGCGATCGTACTGGCTTCACGCAGACCAACATCGATTGGAAATCCGCAGCAAGCGCGGGCGCAAACCCACTCTCAACGAATGCGAGACCCTATTGCACATTAAAGTTGAAGTAGTTCTGCGCCGTTACCGTCCCGGTTGCGTCAGCCGCTCTGAAGGTGACAGTGTACGTATCCGGCGTCGTGCCGGGGGTTCCGCCACCTGTTGGCGGCGGCGTTGAAGAAGATGGAGAACCGCCTCCGCCGCACGCGGAAATCCACCCCGCCATTACAATCAGCAGCAACATACCGACCCAGGGTCCGATTTTCTGCCTGCGTTTTGGCAGCGCAAACAAGACCAGCACGGCGAGTACCGTGGCGGCCGGCTTCCATGAGGGACTTTTGTGGACTACAGAACTGGACGTTCCGGCAGTCGACTTCAGGGTGAGTGTCGACTGTACGGCGTCGGTTCCGCTGATGCTGACTGAGGTCGGGCTGAAGCTGCAGGTGGGGATGTGAATGTCAGCTCCGTTCTTGCCCGTCACAGCGCACGTAAGATTTACGTCGCCGGTGAATCCCCCTCCTGGTGATACATCAACGAACGTTGTATTCGACGCCCCCGCAGAAAGCGGACCGGGGGGTGTTGATCCGAAGAAACTCAACTGAAGAGTCCGCCCTGTGCCATTCGAACAGCCGGCTGTGCATGTGACGGTGATAGCGGTAGAGGGCCCAGCGGAAGTAAAGTTCGGGTCTCCGCTGTAGGTGGCAGTAATCTGGTTGGCGCCCATCGCGAACTGGTTCACGTTGACTGGGAGCACTGCGGTTCCGCATGCGGTCGTGATGCCACTGCAACCTGAAAAGGGCGGCGCCGTCCCGAGAACCTGGTTAGTCGTCGCATCGGTAAACGATACGGTACCTTGCACGTTGAACCAGGGACTAACCGGGGCGCTGATCGCTGCCATAAGATTTGCGCTGCCACTGAAGATGGTAGAGACATCGGAGCTGATCGAAATGCTGGGGGGCGCCGGCGCGATGGTGAAATTCACGGTGGAAGAGGTGCTCGGGTTATAGCTCCAATCGCCGTCGTAATACGCTGTGATTGCGTGCGTGCCCGCCTGGAACAATTGATTGTTCCATTCGGCGTTTCCGGTCGAATCGAGCACGGTCTGCCCATTGCCAAACTGCGGACCACTGCCGGGGGAGTCGTAGATGCCCACTACGCCGGTGGCGTTCGTGATCGGGTTTGTGTTAGAGGCCTGTGAAACTCCGATCGGCTGCGCGTTAATGCTGATCAAGGTGCCGAGCGGCCACGTATGTCCTGAAGCATTGGTGGCGCCAGTGGAATTGATGGCAGAGACCAAGAGCCGGAGAGTGCTGTTCTCAGGGCTCACGCTCACCGCAACAGGCTGCGATACGCTCCCACCGTGAGATCCGTCGCCTCCGTACCTTGCGTAGACGTTGTACTTCCCACCCGGAAATTCACCGAAGGAACCACTGGCCGTGCCGCCACTGATGACAACCGTAGTACCGGTGTCGCTGGAGATGTTGAATGACTGCGATCCTGAATCATTCACAATTGCAACGTTCCCGGTAGAGTCAGATGGAGCGACCGTAGCGGTGATATTAACCGGCGTGCCATGCACGAAACTGGTCTGATCGAGATTGAGGGTCGTCGCCGTGGACGTCAGCGCAATGCTGTTCCAGTTGCTCACAAGAGCAGAAGCATCGATACTGCCGAGTCCGGTGGCGAAGCTGTAGCTCGGGCCTGCGTTGTAGCCGGAAAGAAAATGGTTGGCATTGCAGTTGGGCGAACCGGCCTGGCAATAAACAGAGTTGTTTCCGGTTGTGACCTGATGGAACACGCTGGGCGCGCTTTGCGCGAGGCGGTAAAGAATCCAGTTTGGCTGCCCAAGACGGGTGGACGCTCCGACCTTTTGATTCACGATCGCCAGAATGCCGGCAAGTGCAGGCGCCGATGCCGAGGTGCCGCCCACACCCCTGATCGTCCACTGGCTGCCGCCGGTACAATCGCTCGGCTCGCAGACTGCCCACAGAGCCCCATAGAGGCCGTTCCCTGAAAACAGGGAAACGTCCGGCAAATCGCGAGCCGAATCCTGATTGCTGGCAGAGTAATTCTGCTGCCACTGTGGCTTGGGATAGGGGATCGAACTGCCGGAGATCCCTACGGCCCCGAGACTGCTCGCTCCCCCGCTGCCTGCCACAATATTGGTTTGGCCTTTACTGTTCGTGAGCGGCGCGTTTGACGCTAGCATCCCATTGACACCGGTGGAATTGTTCCATGGGTTCTCAGGAATATATTTCAGCGCGGAAGTGTAGTTGCCGCTATTTCCCAAAGATACATAGCTGCCGAAGCCGGTCTTGAGGACGTCGAAATCCGTGCCTCCGACCGCCACGTTGTAAGGCGTGGAGGCGAGGCCATTGACGGCGAGACCGAACTGAGCCGCTTGCTCTGTATTGAAGTCGTCGCAGCCCGCTGAGCCGTTATCGCCCGCCGCGACGGTAACCGCCATCCCCTGGGCAGCTGCCTGTTCCCAAGCTTGAAGAATTTGAAGATTACCGGCTGTGCCGAGATCCGATTCGCATTCGCCGTAACTCACACTGAGAATGCCGACGTTGTTGTCGTCGATCGCGCGGTTGATGGCGAGCATCACCCCGGATTGAAACAAAGTGTCGCCGGCGGTATACAGAATGACATTCGCCCCGGGGGCGAGGCCGCCCGAAACCTCGCTATCCAACAACGCTTCCGTTTGATCCGCGGACTGGTCGAAGGTCCCATAGTCGCCATCTCGGACGATGGTCGTGTGTCCAGACGGAAGGCCGAACAGGGCCCGGTAATTGTTGACTCCTGTGAAATCGGGAAACACATTGCCGATCACGCCGATGGTGACGCCGGTGCCGTCATACTGCGTCTGGCCGGCTAGATTGGCATTGAGCGAGTTAGGAACATCGTAGATCGTCCCGGCGTCCGCCGGCGTCACGAACAAATAGGGTTGACTTCCGACGGGGATGGTTAGGTTGGGAACGATGCGGTGTGCGCTTTCGCGCCAGACACCCCCCGGGCCGGCGATCGACATCGAGCGGGGCTTGATATCGTTCAGATTTGCAACGCCAGCAACAACACCGGACAGCGCGGAGGGGATGCTTGGATCGGCAGAATTGGCCCAATGCTGAACCCCACGAAGGCTATAGTTCCTGATGGGAGCCTGGAACGCTTCCTGCAACTGGCCCACCGTTCCGGAGAACTCAACTGTGGTCCGGCCCTTATTCGTGCCGGCAACCTGAAAGCCGTGTTCGCGAAGCCAGCCGGTTATCTTGGCGAGATCGCTCTCGGCAATGCCAAATCGAGTTCCAAACTCCTCAGGGGTAAGGAACTTCCTGAAATTGGGCGAATGCGGATCCTGCAATGAATCGAGAAATAGATGCAGGGCCGCTTCCTGGTCGGGGCTCCGCAGAAGAACCAGCAATAGCCGGTCCGCACGGGCGGTGGGATCGGCAACTCCCACCACTCTCCCAAGGCGCTCTGCGGGAAGTGTATTTCCACGCAGGGTAAATCGCGAGGTCTCAACGATCTGAGCCCTGATTCTGGGCGCGCCGCTTTGCGCCTGACAAACTGCAATGAAGGGTTCGGAAGAGATCAGAAGGCAACTGGAAAAGAACAAGGAAAACAGATGCAGTTTCATATCGGCCCCAGGGCATCGCAAAACGAACGAATTGGGATGAGACAGACTGAAGTCAGCCTACGAGGATTTGTTGAGTGCGAGCCAGTTTACACCAAATTTGGATTCATGTTTTCTTTCTATTCCAAGTGGATATACCAAAGATTCTGCTCAACCTTTAAAGAAAGACCCCGGCCCCTTACCATGGCTTTTCGGGAGAATTCGCCTCATGCGCATGCATCCAGCCGTCCTTGCCTTCCTTTTGCCCCTCGTAGCTTCGCCTCAGGCTCCGACGCAAACAGCACCTCCGCCCACATCCGAACAAATCAAAGCCGCAGCCGCTCTCCCCTTTCGCGACCCTTCCCTCCCCATCGACAAGCGCGTCGATGACTTAGTCGGGCGCCTCACCCTCGAAGAAAAAGTCTCCCAGCTCATTGATCGTGCCGCGCCAATCCCGCGCCTCGACATCCCCGCCTACAACTGGTGGAATGAAGGCCTCCACGGCATCGCACGCTCCGGCTTCGCCACGATGTTTCCGCAGGCCATCGGCAACGCGGCCACATGGGACGCCCCGCTCCTCCGCTCCATCGCCGAAGTCGTCTCCACTGAAGCGCGCGCGAAATACAACGACGCCATCGCCCACAACAATCACGATCGCTATTACGGCCTCACCATCTGGTCGCCCAACATTAACATCTTTCGCGATCCTCGCTGGGGCCGCGGCCAGGAGACCTACGGCGAAGATCCCTTCCTCACCGCCCGCCTCGGCACCGCCTTCGTTGAAGGAATTCAAGGCGACGACCCGAAATACTTCCGCGCCATCGCCACGCCCAAGCACTACGCCGTTCACAGTGGGCCCGAGTCCACCCGCCACAAGGCCAACATCGACCCCACCCCGCACGACTTATGGGATACGTATCTGCCTGCCTTCCGCGCCACTATCACTGAAGGCCACGCCGACTCCCTCATGTGCGCCTATAACGCCGTCGAAAAAGTCCCCGCCTGCGCCAGCAAAATGCTCCTCGGTGAAATCCTCCGCAACGATTGGCACTTCCAGGGCTTCATCACCTCTGACTGCGGCGCCATCGGCGACTTCTCCGAGTCCTACGGCCATCACTACTCGGCCGACTTTGCCGCTGGCTCAGCCGCCGGCATCCTCGCCGGAACCGACACCGACTGCGGCACCGAATATCTCAAACTCACCGATGCCGTCCACAAAAGTCTGCTCACCGAAGCCCAGCTCGACGTCTCCGTCAAGCGCCTGTTCACCGCCCGCATGAAGCTCGGCATGTTCGACCCGCCGCAGCAGGTCCCCTTCTCTGCCATCCCGTACGCCGTCGTCAATTCACCCGAACACGCCGCCCTCGCCCACCACGCCGCCCGCGAATCCATGGTGCTGCTCAAGAACGACAACCACTTTCTTCCTCTCGATCCCGCGAAGAAGCAAACCATCGCCGTCATCGGCCCGCTCGCCGGCTCGCACATCGCCCTCGAAGGCAACTACAACGCCATCCCCCTTCACCCCATCCTTCCCATCGACGGCATCGAGCAGGAGTACGGCCTTGAGCACGTCCTCTATGCCCAGGGCGCGCCTTACATCATGGGCGGCGAACTGCCCGTGCCACGAACCATGCTCCGCACCACCAGCGACTCAACCATCGAAGGCCTGCAAGGCGAGTACTTCTCGCACCCTGGCTTCGACGGCTCTCCCGCTCTCACCCGCAACGACAAGGAGATCGATTTCGACTGGGCCTTCTCCAATCCCGTCGAACCTCGCGACACCACCACGCAGGCCTTCGCCGTTCGCTGGACCGGAACCATTGCCGTTCCTGTCGCCGGCACCTATCAATTCCAACTCCGCCTCCCGCGCTGTGGCGCATGCGACGGCAAAGTGGCCTTCGCTGTCTTCGTGGATGGCAAAGCCATTCAGCCTGCCGCGCCGCCCACGGACGCCATGGGCAAGCTCCCGCCCTCGGGCCGCAATTTCGGCGGCATTCAGCACTACTCCCTCCCGTTTACCAACACAGTTCCTCACGCCCTCCGCATCGAGTACACCCAGTCCGGCAGAATCCAGGGAACCATGGTCGCTTTCGAGTGGACCCCTCCTGCTGAACTGTTGCGTCAACGGGCTCTCGCTGTTGTCGAAAAGGCAGACGTGGTTCTAGCCTTCGTAGGACTTACGCCGCGTCTTGAAGGTGAAGAAATGAAAGTCGACGCCAAAGGCTTCTCCGGCGGCGACCGCACCGACATCAATCTCCCCGAAGTTCAGCAGCAGCTCCTCGAAGGCGCCGCCCAAACCGGCAAGCCCATGGTAGTTGTCCTGCTCAACGGCAGTGCTCTCGCCGTTAACTGGTCCAAAGAAAACGCCCGAGCCCTCCTCGAAGCCTGGTACCCCGGTCAGTCCGGCGGCCAGGCCATCGCCGAGACCCTCAGCGGCAAGAACAACCCCGCCGGCCGCCTCCCCGTCACCTTCTACACCGGCGCCGACCAGCTCCCCGCCTTCGACGACTACTCCATGGCCAATCGCACCTACCGCTACTTCAAAGGCAAGCCCCTCTACGCCTTCGGCGACGGCCTGAGCTACACCACCTTTGCCTACTCCGGCCTGAAGCTTTCAACCGACAACCTGAAAGCCGGCGACACACTTACCGTCCAGGCCGACGTCCGCAACACCGGCTCACTCCCCGGCGATGAAGTCTCCGAACTTTACCTCACGCCGCCAAACTCCCAGCTCGCGCCAAAGCTTGCGCTCGCCGCCTTTGAGCGCCTCCACCTCAATCCCGGCGAGACCAAACACGTCACCTTCCACCTCGACCCTCGCACCCTGTCGCAGGTCGATGAAAAGGGAAATCGCGCCGTAACCTCCGGCAAATACAAGCTTTCCATCGGCAGTTCCCAACCCGACGGCGACGCCGGAAGCGCCACCCAGTCGGCCGCCTTCACCATCACAGGGGCCAAAGAACTACCTCACTAGTCCCCGCCGCCACGTCAACCTGAAAACTGAAGACCGACAACCGAACACTTAGAACTACGAACTCGCAACTCCAAACTCGCAAAATATTTGTTGCAACAACTATCTTCCTGCCGCATCCAAGACTTCTGAAAGGAGCCATCCCATGGCCACTACAACATCGACCCCCACCGCCGTCACCACCTGGAACATCGACCCGGCTCACTCCGCCGCCGAATTCAAGGTCAAGCACATGATGATTTCCAACGTAAAGGGCAAGTTCACAGGAATCAGCGGCAAACTCGTCCTCGACGAAGCCGACTCAACCCGCTCCACGATTGAGGCCGAGATTCCCGTAGCTAACCTCAGCACCCAGGACGACCAACGCGACGCACACCTCAAGAGCGCCGACTTCTTCGACGCCGAGAAATACCCCACGCTTGGTTTCAAGTCGCTTTCGGTGCGCATCACCGGCCCAGGCGAGCACGAAGTTGTTGGCGAACTCACCATTCACGGCATCACCAAGGTCGTCTCCTTCGCCGTCGACGGTCCCAGCCTTCCCGGCAAAGATCCCTGGGGCAACACCCGCATCGGCCTCTCCGCCACCGCAAAAATCAACCGCAAGGAATTCGGGCTGGTCTGGAATGCAGCCCTCGAAACCGGCGGCGTCCTGGTCGGCGAAGACATCGCCATCACCCTCGACATCCAGTTCATCAAGGCGTAAAAACATTGGTCAGCGAACAGTGATCGGTGGACAGATCCGCACTACGCACCGTGCCGTGATTCCTCTCTTCTGATCACTGAAAACTGAAAACTGACAACTCTTCACTGAATTACTTGTTGCAACGAATATCTTCCTCGCGCATCTATTATCTGTAAGCATCAACAGCAACCCGGAGGTTCACCATGTCGCTTCGCGCGGTCAAACAGATTCTTGAAACCAAGCCCACCATCGAGGGTGCTGGCGTTAAGCTCCAGCGCGCCTTCGGTTTCGGCAAAACAAAGGAGTTCGATCCGTTCCTGTTGCTCGACGATTTCCGCAACGAGAACCCCTCGGACTACCTCGCCGGCTTCCCCTGGCACCCGCATCGCGGCATCGAGACCATCACCTATGTCCTCGCCGGCGAAGTCGCGCACGGCGATTCCCTCGGCAACAAGGGAAAGATGACGGCGGGCGACGTTCAGTGGATGACCGCCGGTAGCGGCATCCTCCACCAGGAGATGCCCAAGGGCGACGAAAAGGGCCGCATGCACGGCTTCCAGTTGTGGGCCAACCTGCCCTCGCACCTCAAGATGACCGACCCGCGCTACCAGGACATACCGGCCGCTGCCATCCCCGAAGTCACCGAGGATGACGGGACCAAAGCTCGCATTATCGTTGGCGACTTCTGGGGCAAGCGCGGACCCGTCGAGGGAGTTGCCGCCGATCCCAGCTACGTCGACATCTCCGTCCCGCCCAACAAGCTGCGCCGCATCAAGGTCGACGTCACGCGCAATGCTTTCGCCTACGTTTTCGCCGGCGCCGGCACTTTCCGGGACGCATCGGACCCGAAAGCAGTACTCACTGAATCGGCCACCGATCCCAACGCGCCCGCCAAATACGACGCGAAAAACCATTCGCTGGTTCTGTTTGATCGCGGCGACGAAATCGTCGTCCAGGCCGGCCCGGAAGGTATCCGTTTCCTGCTCGTCTCGGGCAAGCCGCTAGAGGAGCCGGTTGCGTGGTACGGCCCCATCGTGATGAACACCCAGGCCGAGTTGAACCAGGCCATGCAAGACCTGCAAACCGGCAAGTTCATCAAGCATCAGTAATACTTTACGTAGTGATCCGCGCGCCAAGTGATAGCCGGGTGCCCCAGGTCTCGCTTCTGAGACCTGGGGGTTTTCTTTGCCCTCGCCTCTGCCGTTCTCAGAAGAACTCGAGCCGTTGCGGCGTGGCGATCAGGTCAGCCTCGCCGCGCCGCCTCGATGGCGGCGACGTCGACCTTCTTCATCGTCATCATGGCGTTGAAGGCACGGGTTGCTTCACTGCCTCCGGCCGCAAGCGCATCGGTTAGGGCGCGTGGGGTGATCTGCCAGGAAAGGCCCCAACGATCTTTGCACCAGCCACACATACTTTCTGTACCACCATTGCTGACGATTGCGTTCCAATAACGATCCGTCTCTTCCTGATTGTCCGTGGCGATCTGAAAGGAAAACGCCTCAGTCTGCTTGAACGCTGAGCCGCCATTGAGGCCGATACAGGGAATTCCGAATACGGTGAACTCCACCGTCAGCACATCGCCCTTCTTGCCGCTGGGATAGTCAGCCGGAGCCTTGTGAATAGCATTTACTTTGCTATCCGGGAAGGTGGCGGCGTAGAAGCGTGCAGCCTCCTGCGCATCCTTGTCGAACCACAGGCAGATCGTATTCTTTGGCGTCATTTTCGTGTGCTCCTTGTGCTCTTTGAGGACATGAGCAAAGACAGAATTCGTCATGGCTCCGTCGATACTGATAGTTAGTTGCGCGTTTTGTCTCTTGAGCGGTACGGGGGCTAATCGCTCTTGCCGCCAACCTTGGTGCGCGTTTCGTCGTTTCCGAATTACTCACCGGTCCCGACATCCGCACGCTGTCCGGTCGCCGCCCTCATACCGGTCATGCACCTTTGCCCAGTCCGGAAGCGCGTTAGTCGGACCGTATTCCTCGCGGCCCTTCGGCAGCACGTCAAAGAAACCATAGATCCCCATGAACTGCTCACTCCCGCGCCCGAACGTCCCATACGTCCTGAAGATTTCGCCCTTCGAATTTTTGTAGAACACGCTGTGTCCTGAAAGCGTGTAAGTCTCGGGTCCGATCTTCTTCTCGCGAAAGTTATACGTCGTCTTACCAGCATTCACTTCTTCGGGCCGAAACGACACGTGAAAGTCGTAATTGAAGTCGGATTTGTTCGACGACATCCAGCAGAATTTCCAACCCATTATTCGCTTCCGCACCGCTTCAATCTCCTCAATCGGCGCGCGCGACACCGCCACATACGACATGTCGTGATGGTCAAAGTGCGGCAGCAGACCGTCCACGTGGTCCGACTCGAGCGAGCAGCCCTCGCACTGCCATTGTTGTCCTGGTTCCATCATGAAGTGCTTGATGAATAGCTGCCGATGCTGCTTGAACAGATCCGCCAGCGTCATGTCTCCCTCAGGGCTGGTGAAGGTGTAGGTCTTCTCGATCTCCACCCAGGGCAGCGCCCGCACCTCAGAGGCCAGCGCGTCGCCTGCCCGCACATATTGCTTTTCCTTCTCCATCAATGCCAGCCGCTGCTTCTCCCATTCCTCCTGAGCCACCACTGGATGCCGGTCCATAGCCTCTTCGTTTTGCTGTCTCGCCTTTGCGATCGTTGCCGCCATCTCGGGATCAACTGCCTTGGTCATCGGCAAACCTCCAATCAATGAGGTGAGACGGCATCCATCCGTGGCCCGTTGTCTCAAAATCCAGCGTTTGCGACTCAGAAAAGCATTCGAGGAAAGCGAAACGGCCTGATCCGGTCGTGACTGCTGGACACGGGAACCACTCATCCGGCCGGTATGTTACTCTCTCCGACGATCTCAGAAAGGGTACTCAGATCATGTTCAAACGCTCTTTTTGTGTGCTCGCATTTGCTGCGGCGCTCCTTACTTGCGATCGCGCCGTAGCCCAATTCCCGGGGATGGTTGCCCCGAAGCACTTCCCCTGGTCCGACAAAAGTCTCTCTCCCGATGCGCGCGCCGACATGGTCATCAAGGAGATGACCCTGGACGAAAAAATCCAGCTGCTGCACGGCCCCGGCTGGCAGGCGATCTTTGCTCCGCAGGAATCCGGGCCACTCACCCGCGCCATCGCTGTCCTCGGCTTTATCCCCGGAATCCCCCGCCTTGGAATTCCCGATCTCCAGATGACCGATTCAAACCAGGGCGTGTCGATGGCTGGTTCAAAAGGCCGCTACGCGACAGCTTTGCCTTCCGGAGAAGCAATGGCCGCCGCATGGGACCCGGCACTCTCCTATGAGATTGGCACCATGATCGGACACGAGATGCGTGCCATGGGATTCAACATGTCGCTCGGTTCCGGCATCAATCTCATCCGCGAACCGCGAAATGGCCGCATCTTCGAATACAAGGGCGAAGATCCACTGCTCGCCGGCACACTCGCGGGCCAGGAACTGAAGGCCGAAAAGGCACTTCATCTCATCACCGACGTGAAGCATTATGCCGTCAACGACCAGGACTCCGGCCGCATCGTCGTCAACTCCATCATCAGCAAGCGCGCCATGCGCGAGAGCGATCTGTTTGCCTTTCAGATTGCGCTGCAGGATTCCGGTGCCGGCGCCGTCATGTGCTCCTACAACAAGATCAACGGAACCTACGGCTGCGAGAACTCCTACACGCTCACCGATGTATTGAAGAAAGATTTCGGTTTCAAAGGCTTCGTCGTCTCCGACTGGGGCGGCACCCAGAGCACCGTGAAGGCGGCCATGGCCGGTCTCGACATCGAGATGCCGGGTAACGATTCCTTCGGCGCACCGCTCAAGAAGGCTGTAGAAAGCGGCGAAGTGCCGATGGACCGGCTCAATGACATGGTCCACCGCGTTCTCCGCACCGAATTCGATTCAGGCATCGTTGACGATCCTCCACAACCGGATTCTCCGAACGTGATGCGCGGGTTTGAGGTCGCGCAGAAGACCGCGGAAGAAGGCGCTGTTCTGCTGAAGAATGAGCGCGAGCAGTTGCCGCTGAACGCATCGAACCTGCGCTCCATCGCGGTCATCGGAGGACACGCGGATGTCGGCGTCATGTCCGGCGGAGGATCTTCACAGGTTTCGCCTGCGGGCGGTAATCCCGTCTCGCCTCCACCAGAACTGGCAAAGAATCCATTCACCTCATTCATGTTGACCGAGGTCTATCATCGCTCAGCCCCTCTGAAAGGAATTCAGCAGAAGGCGCCGCATGCAATCGTCAAATTCGATTCCGGTGCCGACCCAGCAACTGCAGCCGCGCTGGCGAAATCGTCGCAGGTAGCGATTGTGTTTGCCGTGCAACATGCATCGGAGGGCATGGACCTCAAGAACCTTTCGTTGCCTGACAACCAGGATGCTCTGATTGAAGCAGTCGCCGCCGCCAATCCCCACACCATCGTCGTGCTTGAAACCGGAGGCGCCGTCCTGATGCCATGGATCGATAAGGTTGCCGCCGTCGTCGAATCCTGGTATCCGGGCATTCGCGGATCAGAGGCTATCTCCAACGTCCTCTTCGGTGACGTAAACCCTTCCGGCAAGCTTCCCCTTACATTTCCAAAAAGCGAAGCTGACCTGCCCCATCCGATTCACGTTGGGCCGCCGAAGCCGGACGCCAACCATCCCGTGCCGAAACTTGCCGGAGCACCAGGGGTGATTGGAATGGCCATGGGAATTGGTCCGTTCTTCGACGTGAATTACGATGAGGGTCTGAAAGTCGGATACAAGTGGTACGACGCGGAGAAAAAACCCGTCCTCTTCCCCTTCGGTTTCGGCCTCTCCTACACCACCTTCGCCTACTCGGGACTCAAGATCACACCCGGCGATGTGACCACCGTCTCCTTCACGGTGAAAAACACCGGCAGGCGCGCGGGCAGCGAGATCGCTCAGGTCTATGCGTCTTTGCCGGAGTCGGCCGGCGAGCCGCCAAACCGATTGGTCGGTTGGGCCAGGATTGATCTCGCGCCTGGCGAATCAAAACAGGCCACCATAACGATCAGCCGCGATCGCCTCACTATCTTTGATGAAGGGTCCGATTCCTGGAAGCTGCCTCCCGGGCAATACACGATCCGCGCCGGATCATCCTCCCGGAGTCTACCGTTGCACGAGACGGTCTCATTCGAGAAATGAGCCTCTTGATCCCGACAAAGGCGCCCAAAATGCAATGAAGGCCTGAATTCAGGCCTTCATCATGCTTGACTTGTCCGCAATCGCCAAAGACGGCTTATCTCCGTTGGCTCGATGCGTAAGACCGCGGAGCTTCATCTTCAAAGGCCGAGAGCACGAAGGCAGTCTTCGGAGGGACTTTGCGGATTGGGATCACGCTCGCGGATATCGGGAAAAGTTCCACCGGAACTTCAGGCTCTTCTTCCTGTGGCATCCCATGCATCGTGTTTCTCCTCATTCACTAGGAGTTCGGAAACCACAACTTTCTCTGCGAGGATTTGCTGGATGCGTGCTTCGAGCCTCTGCTTGGATTCCAATTCTGCTGTCGCTTCCTCTTCAGTCTTTTTTCTTTTCCCGAACAGTGAAGATAAAAATCCTTGTTTTCTGTCGTTTGCCATCGCCTGCGGGTACTCCTGGGGGAAAGTAGTCGGTGTCGATGCGCTGTCCCGCGCCGGGTCGATCCTGGGCCCAAATGCTGTGCCGAACATCACTGTAGATCAAGAGCTTGACACCGATAGCACTTTTGGGCCATCCCCGGATGGTCACCGCCGGTAACCTAAATGGTCATCGATACTCAGGTACCCCGGATACCTCCATATCCTGTCCTCAACTTGGGCTTGTCCAAAAATGACGCGCAGGCTCATCCTCTCCCCATTGGACGGGAGAGAGGATGAGCCTGCAAGCTGATGTTCCGTCTTCGGTTTAGCGTGCGGCGACGGCGTGTTCCACCCAGGCCTTCGCCTCGGCCGACTTGAGCCACTCACCTGCCACCTGCCGCGTGGCTACGTTCAGGCGATTCCACAGGTTGATCATCGCGATCGTCAGCACCAGCGCCGCAAGGGCCGGCTCGTCGAAGTGCCGCGCGGCCTCGTCCCATATCTCGTCCGGTACGGGATCCGGGCGATCGCTTAACCGGGTGACGGCCTCCGTAAGCGCCAATGCCGCGCGCTCAGCATCGGTGAAGTAAGGCGCATCCCTCCAGGCCGCCACCGCAAAGACGCGTTCGTCAGTCTCGTTCGAGCGTTTCAGGTTCCGCCAATGCATATCGACACACACGCTGCACCCATTGATCTGGCTTGCGCGCAAGTGCACCATCTCGCGTATTTTCTGTGGCAAGCTGCTCTTTTCGGTTACCTTGCTCAGGGCCTGCAGCGTCTCGATGAGGCCGGGGAAAATCATGGCTGGATTGTTGATTCGTGCATGCATTTTGTTGAGTCTCCTTGTCACATTGAGTTGCTTTCGTTCGTCAATCCCATGACGAATGCAGTCGAGGAAATGTGACCGAATGACCGAATCTCAATTTCTGGCCGAGCGATTCGAACAAAACCGGGATCGCCTGCGCGCCGTCGCCTACCGCATGCTCGGCTCGCTGGCCGAGGCCGACGACGCCGTGCAGGAGGCATGGCTGCGCCTCAGCCGCACCGGCGCTGACAACATCGAGAATCTCGGCGGATGGCTCACAACGGTTGTCGGACACGTCTGCCTCGACATGCTCCGTGCCCGCACCTCCCGCCGCGAAGACTCCCTCGAAGAACAGCTGCCCAAACCGTCCGCTCCCAGAAGAACGGCCCCAAACCCTGAGCAGGAAGCTGTCCTTGCTGACTCGGTCGGTCTCGCTGTGCTTGTCGTGCTTGATCGCCTGGCCCCCGCCGAGCGCCTCGCATTTGTGCTGCACGATATGTTCGATCTGCCATTCGATGAGATCGCCTCCATCGTCGGGCGCACTCCCACCGCCGCACGCCAACTGGCAAGCCGCGCCCGTCGTCGCATTCGGGGCGGCAAAGTTTCGGGCGCGACTCTGCCTCAGCAGCGCAAAGTCGTCGACGCCTTCCTCGCTGCCTTACGCAGTGGTGACTTTGAAGCGCTCGTCGCGGTGCTCGATCCTGACGTCCGAATTCACTCCGATCAGGTCTCGCGCCTTCCCGGCGCTCCCGCGGAAGTCCGCGGTGCCGAGTCCTGGGCGCGCCAGGCTATCACCGCCGCGCAAGGTGCAAGAGCCGCGCGCATCGCGCTCGTCAACGGAGCTATCGGGATTGTTGTTGTGCCGCGAGGACGCCTCTTCCGCGTCCTTCGCTTCACAATTGCGAACGGAAAAATCAGCCAGATCAACGTCATCGGCGATCCCGCCGAGCTGGCGTCACTCGACCTTTCCGTCCTTGACAGGTGACGGAGCATCGAGAAACGCCCTTATTAACGCCACCGTTTCAACCGGCCGCTCTTCCATCAGCCAGTGCCCTGACCCCACAACTACTGCCTCCCGAACGTTCGTTGCCACGTGACGCATGATCACAGCCTGCAGAGGGCCAAAGGACTTCTCTCCGCCCACTGCCAGCACCGGCATAGTCAGCTTTGTCTGTTCAAAGCCTTGATTGTCCTTGACGTCCTGAGAGAATGCGGTGAATTGCGCGAACCCTGCCCTCATCCCTCCCGGCCGAGCGTAGGTTGCCGCAAAGAAGTTTCGGGTGGCCTCGTCAGGCTTGCTTTTGTCCGCCGTGAAGTCGTTCCAGATGCGGTCAAAGTAAATGCGCTCGCGGCCCTCTACCAGTCGCTCCGCATCCGGACCATGAAAGTTGAAGTGCCACACACCAGGGTTCAGCAGAATCTCGTTCCACGGCTCGATTCCGGGAATCGGAGCGTCCATTACGACGAGCCGCTCAACTTTGTCGGGATACGTTGCTGCATATGCGTAGGCGACCATGTTTCCAATGTCGTGGGCGACAACAAATGTTCGATCGAAGCCCAGCGCGGTTACAACGGCGCGAATATCCGTGGCTTGCGTTTTTTTGTCATAGCCGCCTGTCGGAATGGATGAACGTCCGATGCCGCGAAGGTCGGGCACGACCACGGTGTGGTCCTTCATCAGGCCCGCTGCCAGCGGTGCCCATGAATCGCTGTTCTCAGCGTACCCATGCAGCAGCAGAACCACCGGCCCGCTGCCGCCGAAGCGCACGAAAATCTCCGCGTCCGCCGGACTATGAATCGTTCTGGCCTGAAAACTCGCTGGCAGGGATGGTTGAGAGAAACTTGAAATTGTTCCAACAATCACAAGGCTGGCTGCGAGGGCCCGACAAATGACGGCTTTCGGTCCGATCATGGTTCCTCCGGAGAAGTTCGATAAGATTGCTCCCACCCGGCACAGACGGGCGGGCAAAGCTGCGAGGCAAAACGATCATAGCCTCGCTCCTTTTCAAAGGTAATACTTCATTCCTGCAGCGATGCCACGTGACAGTCAAGTTCCGATGATTTCCACCGGCGCCATCCCCCTCCGCCGCAATTCCCGAATGCTCAACGCATCATGCCGCTTCGCCAGCCGCCGCCCCTGCTCGTCCACGCTCAACTCGCAATGAAACCACGTCGGATCCTGAAATCCCAGCGCGCGGTTTAGAAGCATCTGCCGCGCCGTCGACTTCAGCAGGTCGGCGCCCCGCACCACTTCCGTAATCCGCATCGCGGCGTCATCAGCAACGCAAGCCAACTGATAACTCGGCACCCCGTCTCTTCGCCAAACGAGAAAATCCCCGAAATCCACGCCCGCCACAAACCGCTGCGTTCCCAGATTCAGATCCTCGAACGCAACAACCTCCCCATCCGGCACTCGGAATCGCCAATTCATTCCGCCAGGCCCATCCTCCATTGTGCTTGCAATCTCAAACACACCCTCGCCCGTCCGCGACGGCCTGCAGGTCCGCGGATACACCGGCTCATCCTCCGCATCCAGATCTCGTCCGGCCCCCTCATGCGGAGCACTCACTGCCGCCGCCAGATCCTTCCGCGAACACCGGCACGGATAAATGAAGCCGCCCTCGCGCAGTCGCTCCCACGCCGCAAGATAGACCTCGCCCCGCTCGCTCTGCGAATATGGCCCGAACGCCCCGCCCACATCTGGCCCCTCGTCCCAATCCATCTCCCAGCCAGCGCAAATCCTCGAGTGCTGCTGCCGCATATTCTGCGCGACTCCGCTCCCGGTCCAAGTCCTCCATCCGCATCACCAGCGCTCCGCCCGCCTCCCGCGCTCGCCGCCACGCAGTCGCAAACGTCCGCGCATGCCCGACGTGCAGATACCCCGTAGGCGAAGGCGCAAGCCGACCCCGATACCCCGAATGCGTGAGTGAAGACAAGCCATCCATCACACGTCCAGTGTAGACATCAGGATCAAGGCGAACTGAATCCCTGCCAGATTCTTGAAATACCAGGAAAACGCAGCTCTTCTCTTTTCCCCTTGCACTTCGACAAGAGTTTGACTTATGCTCTTGTCGAAGCGAAAGGGAACGAAGTGCCGGAAAGGATCGAACTGCCCCAGGGAACCTTGGACTTGCTGATCCTGCGCACACTCCTCACCGGTGCTCAGCACGGCTGGGCAATCTCAGAGCGCGTGCAGCAGGTTTCGAGCGAAGTGCTCAGCATCCAGCAGGGCTCGTTGTATCCCGCGCTGCATCGGCTCGAACGACGCGGCTGGATCAAGGCAAAGTGGGGCACCTCCGACAACAACCGTCGCGCGAAGTATTACGAGCTCACGCGTACCGGCGAGAAGCAACTGGAGAGGGAGACGGAAGCGTGGCGCAAGTTAACCGTTGCTGTCGCGCAGGTTCTGGAAGGAGCGTGAGGCGGCCATGCTGGATGATCTGCGTTATCGCACGCGCGCCTTGCTTCACCACAACGAGGTAGAAACGGAACTTGACGAAGAGCTTCGCTTCCACTTCGACCACCAGGTTGAAAAATACATGAGGTCCGGCATGACAGAAGAGGAAGCAAAACGTCGCGCACGTCTTGCATTCGGCGGCCATGAGCAAGCGAAAGAAGACTGCCGCGAAGCACGAGGCACCGCATTCATCGAGTTGACGCTGCAGGACACGAAGTACGCCTTCCGACAGCTCTGGGCGAATCCGACGTTCGCCCTGGTCATGATTCTCACGCTGGCACTCAGCATCGGCGCCAACAGCGCCATCTTCAGCGTGATTAACGGTGTGCTCCTGAGCAGGCTCCCTTATCGGCAGCCCGATCGCCTGGTTCGCATCTTCCTCTCCAGCCGCGAGTATCCAAAGTTTCCGCTCAATCCCTTCGACTTTCTCGACTTCCGTGCACGCAACCATTCCTTCGAATCCATCGCCGCATTCACGCGCGGAGACGTCCAGCTTTCGGGCGATGGCGAACCGGTGCGTCTGAACGGCTTCGGCATCACTTCAGGATATTTTCGCGTCTTGGGCCTGCAACCTGAACTTGGAAGGGAATTCGATTTTCAGGCAGAGATTCCCGGCAACGGACTGCAAGCGATTCTCAGTGATCGCGTGTGGCGAACGCGATTTGGCGCCGACCCCAACATCATTGGCCGCAAGATCACGATGAACATGCAGCCCTTCACCGTGATCGGCGTCATGCCCGCGGGAACACAGCATCCAGGCAACGAGTATCACGCGGTTGCCTACGGGGAAAGCGTCGATGTGTGGTGGCCGTTTTCCTTCGCCGGAAATCCCAACCAGCGCGGATCGCATTTCATCGAGGGCATCGGACGACTCAAGGACGGGGTAAGCGCGGAGGGCGCTCGCGCCGAGATGAATGCGATCATGGCGCAAATCGCGCGCGAACAGGGCAACAATGATTCGGGATGGTCGGTTCTGGTTGTGCCGCTCTACACCGAGCTTGTGGGCGCGAGTCGCCAGATGCTCCTGGTTCTGTTGGGGTCCGTTGGCATTGTCCTCCTGATTGCCTGCGCCAATGCCGCAAATCTGCTGATGGCCCGGGCCTCGGCGCGCCAGCGCGAAATCGCCGTTCGTCTTGCCATGGGAGCGCCGCGCTCACGAGTATTGCGCCAGCTTCTTACCGAGAGCCTGCTCATCTCGCTTGTTGGAGGAGCACTGGGATTAGCTCTGGCGTTCGGCGGTGTGCGTGCGCTCGTCTCGCTGCTGCCTGCCGATTTTCCGCGCACGCACGATATTCACGTCAGCGCCCCGGTCCTCGGCTTCACCCTACTGGTGAGCCTGATAACCGGAATCTTGTTTGGACTCGCACCGGCACTGCAAGCTTCGCGAACGGATCCCAAAGAGGGCCTGCAAAAAGCCGGCAGAACGTCAACTGCAGGTCGCAATCAAGGCCGCCTGCGCAACGCGTTGGTGATTGCAGAGGTAAGCCTGGCGAGTGTTCTTCTCATCGGTGCAGGACTCATGCTGCGCACCTTCCTCAACCTCATTCACCTCGACCCCGGCTTCCGCGAAGATCACGTGTTGACGGCCACTCTTTCGCTGCCCCATGCGCAGTACAAAACGAATGAGCAGACAGCGCAATTCTACGACCGGCTCACATCAAGCCTGATTGCTCTGCCCGGCGTCGAAAGCGCAGGCGCGGGAAGTGATCTGCCCTGGACCGGCTACGACGAGAATGCAGGCGGGTTCATGATCGAAGGAAAGAAGCCCCCGCCGCATCAGGAGTTCCACGCACGCTATCACATGGCGACCCCCGGCTATTTCAGTGCCATGGGGATTCCGCTTCTCCGAGGTCGATTCTTCACAGAAGGGGACAAGAAAGATGCACCCTGGGCGCTCATCATCAATCACGCCATGGCCGAGCGTTACTGGCCGCACGAGGATGTCATCGGCAAGCGGATCAGCTTCGACGACGCACCGAAAAAGGACTCCGACTGGATGACCGTTGTCGGCGTGGTGGGCGACGTGAAGGATCAGCCCAACAGCCCTGGTGCGGAGCCCGCCTTCTGGTGGTCGGAGTTCCAGGCCTCGGAATCCGACATGTCCATCGCGATTCGTACCCAATCCGATCCAAGGCAGGTTGCCGATGGGCTCCGCGACGCCGTGCATCACCTCGACCCCGCCCTTGCAGTTGCCGATGTAAAGCTGATGGATAGCGTGGTGGACACTTCGGTTTCTACTCCGCGCTTCACCTTCGTGCTTGTGGGCCTGTTCGCAGGCCTTGCAATTCTGCTCGCTGCCATCGGTGCCTATGGCGTCATTGCCTACACCGTAAGCCAGCGAACTCCGGAGTTTGGCCTGCGTGTCGCGCTCGGAGCTCAACGGTCTGATTTGCTGCGCATGGTTCTGGCGCATAGCGCAAAGCTGGCCGTGCCGGGAACGATCCTCGGCGTGCTGCTTGCCTTGAGCCTGGGACGTGTCGTGCGGACCCTGATCTACGGAGTGAGCCCCGCCGACCCCGTCATTTTCTCAGCAGTCGTTCTGCTTGTGCTCACCGTTGCACTCGTTGCATCCTATGTGCCGGCGCGGCGTGCGTCGCGCTCTGACCCAATGACAACGCTGCGAGCGGAGTAGTCCGCTCGCAGCGATCTGTTCCGGCAAAACGGTGCCGTCAACGCTTTGTAGATCCCAATCCGCCTAGTCCGAAGCGTCCCCATCATGATGGCTCTTGTCCGAGTCATCGTCATTTCCATGATGGTGTTCGTACTTGCCGATACTCTCGTTCAGATGCCTTGGATCAACCGAAACCTGCACCACGTCCATCTCTTGTCCGTCCAGGTCGAGCACAAACAAGCCCATCCTCGGCCCCTCAGGGTGCATATAGATCATCGTTTGGCTGTTGCCCTTGCGGCTGGTCTCGCGAATCACACGCTCCCACTCCGCACCCAGCTTTTGCTCCACCATCCGGTTCAGCTCTTCGCCATCCACGTCCGCGTGAAAGTCGTCAATCTC
The DNA here is from genome assembly GCA_963770365.1 of uncultured Acidobacteriaceae bacterium. Classification (GTDB taxonomy): domain Bacteria; phylum Acidobacteriota; class Terriglobia; order Terriglobales; family Acidobacteriaceae; genus Telmatobacter. The sequence goes on from CAVYPN010000012.1 coordinate 51,029, forward strand.
GGCTACATGCATGCCGCTCACGCCGCCGCTCGTCGCCTTGTGCGAGATGAAACTGATCAGGCCGATAAAGGGAATGCGCTGCGCGTGCACGTGGTACCGCGTCTCAATTGAGCTCACCACACCGTCAAACCCACCCTGCGCGCCGCTCGCCAGCACCACCACCGGAACCGCCAATGCCAGAAATCCTATGGGAACAAGAATGAACCGTTTCATTGGTCACCGTCCTTCTTGGTTTTGTCCTTGTCGAACTTTTCCTTGTTCTTCCCGTGCGAGCCCGTATCGATGTCGCCCAGCGAGCCAAGACCACCAAGGCCTGAAAGTTTGTGCAGGTCTTCCATCTTCACCGGACCGAGGATCAGCACGATGCTCAACTCCTTCGGCTCTACGTCCAGGATGAACATGCCGTGCGTCTCGCCATTCACGATCTTCATCATCACATCGGTGCTTTCGCCGCTTCTCTTGTCGCGCTCCCGCACAATCGGCGACCACTCGCTCGTCTCAAAATAGGCGCGCAGCTTCTGGATGTCGTCCATCGAGTACTGGCCTTCCTTGTCGAACTCGTAATCGCGCACGTAAATACCATCGAGGCCCTCGATCAGATGCCGCGTCGCTTCATTGTCCCGGTCTTTCCCGTCCAGAAACTTCGCGGCAAACGCCAGCATGTTCTTGCCCAGCGTCACCTCGGTTACGTTCGAAGCCTTCGATGCCAGCTCCTTCTCCACAGGCGACGGCAACGGCAATTGCGAATTCTGCGCCACCGCAGGAATGAGCAGCCCCACCATCACTAAAAACAAAGCCGCAATCCGAATCTTCATCAATCTCTCCCTTTCCCCCTCGACTCTTGGGTGCCCCATCCTTGCGGCGTAGTTGGCCGCAAGGGTGGGAAAGCACGATCCGTTCTGACCGACCTTACTTCTCCTCACGGTCGTGTGCCGTGAGCCGCCGGTTCATGTCGTTCAATGCACGGTTGGTAATCCGCAATGCCGTCAATACTTGCTGTGCCGCTTCCTCGCCCTTGCGCCGCTCTTCCACCTGCCGCCAGCTGTATCCGCCTGCAACCACGCCCGCCAGCAACACCGATGCCGCCAGCCGCTGCCACCAGATCGTGTGGCGATGCAACCGCTGCGTATTGCGCATGGCGCGCTGCTGCAGAATCCTCCGCTTCAGGCTCGGCGGCGCCGGCCGGCGCTCCATTGCCTGTCGCAATTCCCGTTCGAAACCGTCGATTTGTTCAGGCTCATCCATCCGTTCAAAGTCCACGAATGTACTCCTTCAAATGCGTTGTCGCCTTCGACCGAAGCAGCTTCAGTCCCCGCTGCAAATTACTCTTCACCGTCGCCACCGGTGCATCCACGGTGGCCGCAATCTCTTCCGGCGTCAAATCTTCCTGGTACCGCAACACCAGCGCTGCCCGCTGCGCTTCCGGCAATGTCGAAAGCAATTGCTCCAGTCGGGCACTCAGCGGCGATGACCTCTCCTCTGCCGGGGCCCCGTGATTCTCTTCCATCTCCACCCACAGGTCCACGCCCCGCACCTTCCGCCGCCGCAGCGCATCCGCCGAGCGATTCATCGCCACGCGCCGTAACCAGAACATCGCGTGCTCGGGGCTCTCGATCCGTTCCATATGCCTGTCCAGCTCCAGAAAAACGTCCTGCGCAACCTCTTCCGCCAGTCCGCGGTCGCCGGTCATGCGCCACGCCAGCGAAAACACCATGGACTGATGTTCGTCCACCAGTCGCTCGAAATCCGGGTGCCACTTCTCGGCCATGGGTTTCGCTTCTACTCTCTTATCCGCAGGGGAACGCGGCTCAGGATGCAAAAGGTACGAAATCAACCGAAAAAATGTTCAGTGTCATGCAACCAGATTCTCGTCATGAATATGCCGAGAATCAAATCGGTGGCGATACAACTACAAACCGGCAAAGTGTCTCGAATGGAAAGTAGTACCCGGGCCAGTGCGGGTCTGCCTCATGAAGGACCTTTGATGAAACGCATTTTGCAGTCCCTTGTCTGCCTGAGTGTTGCTTTGAGCACAACCATCGCATTCTCCCAGGCCGTGGCGTACGTTTACGTTGCCAATAACCCTAAGAACAGCAGTACCAACGAAATCACCGCATACTCCGCGTCATCCGACGGCAGACTCACGCCGGTCTTCGGATCTCCATTCCGCGAGAATGTCACCGCTTTGGCCACCACTGGGAAGTACCTGGTCGCCGCCAACCGCTCTCAGCCTGTGATTGATGCATTCACCATCCAATCTGATGGCGCCTTGCACTACGCAACCTCCGCCAACTACGCCAAACACACCAGCAGTGCGGAGTGCGCCGATGCCGGCCAGCTCTTCTTCGATCACACCGGCGCAACGCTCTACATTCAGGAATACAACTTCGACTGCGACAACACGGGCGTCACCTCATTCGCCATGAACAAACAGACCGGCGGCCTTTCCTATCTCGGAGTGGACAACACCGGTGCATTTCCAGGAATGTACAACGCGGCCTATTTCATCGGGAACAATGTCTACGCGTACTCCGCTGCCAATTCATCCTGCATGTACTACGAAATCTATGGATTCAAGCGCAATAGCAGCGGGCTCCTTGTCTCCGCGGGTGGAGTATCGAATTCGCCGAAGCCCGCTCCGGATGGCGTGCAAGGGTATGTTCCAGATCTGCTGGCCGCCGACCCCGCCAACCATGTTGCTGTTCTCGAGCAGCCCGCCAACCCGCCCGACTGTGCGGCGGGACCACTGCAAATTGCCACATACACTGCAAACTCCAGCGGTATGCTCAGCACGACCAGCACCTACGCCAACATGCCCCCAACCCTGATCGCGAATCCCTCCGACATGAAGATGTCGCCCTCTGGAAAACTGGTGGCCGTCGCCGGGAAAGAGGGTCTGCAGGTCTTTCATTTCAATGGCGCCAGTCCCGTCACGCGCTTCACCGGCCTGCTGACCTCCACGCCCATCAACCAGATGTTCTGGGACAACAGCAACCATCTGTATGCCATCAGCCAGTCCGGCGGAAAGATCTACGTGTTCACCATCACCCCTGACGGCGCGCACAAGGCCCCCGGTTCTCCCTACTCAATCAACAGCCCCGTTTCTCTCATCGTCCGGTCGCTTGTGCCCTAGCAGCAGGTCTTCGCAATCGAAAGGGCCGCCCCGGAGCGGCCCTTTTGATTTCCTGTGGAAGGAGAACATTACCAAAAGCTGAGCCACAAGCGAGAGTTCAAAGGGCCCCGAGCATCTCGGCGAATAAAATCACCCCATCAATACAGGACATCCCGACCCGTGCGTGAGGGCAAGTGCCATGAGATGCAAGAGTTTACTCAGCCTGATGTTCCTCGGATCGTTGTGTTTTGCAGGTTGCGGGAGCAGCTACACCACCAACACCAAGACCCCTCCCCCCTCCCCCACCATCACCGCCGTCTCCGTCACCTGTGCCGCCGCCAGCCTCCAGCCCGGAAAGACCAGCCAATGCTCGGCAACAGTCACAGGAACCGGCAGCTACAGTTCCAGCGTGACTTGGTCCGCAGTCTCCGGCACCGTCTCAAGCACCGGCCTCTACACCGCTCCCTCAACCGTGCCTGCATCCGGTTCCGATAACGTCAAGGCCACTTCGACTGAAGACTCCACAAAACTGGGAACAGCAAAGATCGCCATTGCCGCACCCGCACCACCACCGACACCAACGATCACCGCAGTCTCTCTCATCTGCAGCCCAACCTCCATCACCGACACCCAGACCACGTCCTGCACTCCCACCGTCACCGGCACCGGTGCCTTCACCAATACCGTGAATCTTTCCCTCAGCCCATCTGCCGCGGGAACCCTGAGCGATGCAACCAACGTCAGTTCCGGCACAGCCGTCATCTTCACTCCCGCCAATACCGGCGCAAATTCCGTCACCCTCACGGCAATCTCGACAGCAGACTCCACCAAGTCCCATTCAGTGCCAATCACCGTAACCGCAGCAACCAGCCGGACCGAGCTGCGCAAATATGAGCCTGGGAGACAATGCCAGTCTCAACGGCTTCCTTCCGTTCACCTCCACCACCGCATGGAACACCGACATCTCCTCGGCTCCACTCGACCCGAATAACACGGCGATCACTTCCGCCGCAGGATTTGCGGGCCTGCATCTGCATCACGACTGGTCTTCCGTAGCGGGCGGAAACTACGGCATCCCCTACGTCGTGGTCGATTCCAGCTACAACCCCGCTGGTTCCGATCTCCGTCGTCGACTACGCCAGTGAAAGCGACGTTGCGGTGGCGCCGTTCCCGATCACCGCTCCCATCGAAGGCTCACCCGCCGATTGCGCTGGATGGCCCAATACCTACATCGGCGACTCGCACGTTCTCGTGCTCGATCGCCACGCCTGCATGCTCTACGAAACCTTCAACACGCATCGCTGCAGCGGAGCCTGGAGCGCTTCGTCGGAAACCATCTGGGACTTGAAGAACTACGATCGTCGCCCCTGGGGCTGGACCTCGGCAGATGCCGCCGGACTCCCGATCTTTCCCGGCCTTGTGCGCTACGACGAAGTCGCTGCCGGCGCCATCAATCACGCCATTCGCTTCACCATGCAGCAAACCAAGAACGACGCCAACGGCGGATACTTCGTCGCACCCGCCAGCCATGCTGCCGGAACCACATACGGCGCCAGCAACATCATGGGGATGCGCATCCGCCTCAAGGCGAGTTTCGACATCTCCGGTTTCTCGCCGCCAACCAGGTCATTCTCACCGCGATGAAAAAGTACGGTATGATCCTCGCCGACAATGGCAGCTACTTCTACTTTCAGGGAGTGCCCGACCCCCGCTGGAATGACGACGATCTGCACAATCTCGACGCCATCCAGTCTTCCAACTTCGAAGTTGTGCAGATGACGCCCGCGTTCCCCGGCTACGACGACAACACCGCGCCCACTGGAGCAACACCGATCATCAACAGCTTCACGTCCTCCGCCTCATCCGTAGCCGCCGGAACACCGATCACCCTCACCTGGAACACGACCAACGACTCGTACGATTTCATCGACGTGCTCGGCGGAGTGAGCGGTGGCACCATTACTGTCACGCCGGCAAAAACAACAACCTACACATTGAACGCCACCAACCAATACGGCCGAACCACCATGCAGGTCACCGTAACTGTTCACTAAGCGAAATACGTCTGCAAAAAAAAGCCGCCTACACGAGAAACGATGATAGGCTCGCCTGCACGGTCATCGAATCATTAGCGGTGTGTGCTGCTACTCCACCGGATGCTCTTCAATAAACCGGCCGACAATCTTTGCCACCTCTTCAAGAAAGACTCGATCGTCGTCTTTGAAAGCTGCGGGAGTGTGACTGTCGATATCGATTTCGCCGACGACTCGCCCGCCTGCGTAGATCGGCACCACAATCTCCGATCGGGTCTCGATTGAACAGGACAGGTAGCGTGGATCGGAGTCGACATCGTCGACGACGACAGTTTCGCCGCGCTCTACGGCCGCTCCACAAATGCCTTCGCTGACAGGGATGCGCACATGCGGCGTTGGATCGCCAACGAAAGGTCCAACCACCAGGATTTGATCATCGGTCGGGTCAAGCATATAGAAACCAACCCAACTGAAGTGAGCAAAGCTACGCGCCATCCTCTCGACGATCTTTGTCTGCAGACTCTGAAGCGATAGTGCAAGAGCCCGGGAGGTTCGGAACTCACTAAGAAGAGCGCGTCGTTCAGTTGAGAGTTCTTGATCGAACACCATTCAGCTCCCGAGGCCGGCCATCACCTTCGCATCCATTGGCTCTCAATCCTCGGTGGATGGAGCAACGTCTGCATCACCACACAATATTGTTCGGTCTTGGCCTGCAGAGCCTGCACCTGCTCCTCTGTCGCCTGTGGTGCGCGAATGTCGAAATTCACCCGCAGGCTCTCAAAGCCGACCGGAACTTCTTTTGAGATTCCCAGCGTTCCCTTCAGATCCAGATCTCCCTCGACCGTGACAGCTATGCTCTCTGTCGGTATACCCATGGCGCCTGCAACCATTTGGCAGGTAATCTGTGCACAAGCTGCTAACGCGCCAAGAAGAAGATCGCCGGAACACGCCCCGGTTCCCGCCCCGCCAACGCCCGCATGTGCCTGCGCGTTATAGATCGCGCGTCCCAGGTCGATAGAGCAGGCAATGGGCGCGTCCGATTCCCCGCCACGCGCGCTGAGAGTGATTCGGGAACTTGATGGATCTTGTCGGTAGCGCTCCTTCAGCGGTCGTTGCACTGATCGAAGATCCATGGCTCATCTCCTAAATCTGAGGTATTATAAGCAAACTCAGAAGCACTGCTGCGGCAGTCTATCACACCCCAAGATCTAGTCCATTGAAGTACCCAAGTAGCAGCCGAAGGCTGCGATCTCGAAATCAATGACCGAGCCCCACCAGGAAATACCAGCATCGCCCCAACTATCGCCGGGAGCGCGTTTCGGCAATTATGAGGTTCTTCAGCATCTGGGGAAGGGCGGCATGGGCGAGGTTTATCGCGCCCGAGACACTCGACTCGAACGTGACATCGCTATCAAGATCCTTTCGCCGGAACAATGTTGTCGGCCCGATGCCATGGTTCGTTTCGAACGCGAAGCACGCTCTGCTTGCGCGCTGAATCACCCAAATATCGTCACCATTTACGAAATAGGAGAAGTGGATGGTGCGCAATTCATCGCCATGGAACTGGTTAAGGGGGGGACGCTCCGTGAACTCCTCGCTCCTGGTCCTATTCCGGTCCGCAAGGCCGTGGCTATTGCGGCACAGATCGCGAACGCCCTTGCCAAAGCCCACCAGATTGGCCTCATTCATCGGGACTTGAAGCCTGAAAACCTGATGATTACCGATGATGGCATCGCAAAGATCCTGGATTTCGGTCTGGCAAAGCTAAGAGTGCAAAGTCCCGCGCAAGACCCAAACGCTACCATCTCAGCCATTACCGGGAATGGGGTCGTGATGGGCACCATTGGCTACATGTCGCCTGAACAGGCGACCGGTCGCGAAGTCGATTTTCATTCTGATCAGTTTTCATTCGGGTCAGTGCTCTACGAAATGGTCACAGGGTATCCCGCTTTCAGGAAGAGTACTCATGCCGAATCCATGGCGGCAGTTCTTCGCGATGAACCGGAGCGCGCCCGGATGAATCATGCGCCACCTCCTTTCCTCTGGATTGTGGAGCGCTGCATGGCCAAGGATCCCAGCCAGCGTTATGCCTCGACTGGAGATTTGGCTCGCGACCTCGCCGCAGTGCGCGACCGGCTCGTCGAAACTCCCGCGCGCGAACCGCAACCCCGCATCAATAACCTGCCAACCCAGCGCAACGCATTCATTGGTCGGGAACACGAGGCAGCAGACCTCCGCCGGCTCTTGAGCCAGCAAGACGTGCGCCTCGTTACCCTCACCGGACCGGGTGGCATCGGAAAAACCAGGCTCGCTTTGCAGGTGGCGGCAGAAGCAGCAAGTGAGTTTCCTGGAGGAGTTTGCTTTGTCCCCCTGTCGTCGGTCGGCGAGCGGAGCATGATCGTATCCAACATCGCTCAAGCGATGGGAGTGCGTGAGTCCGCGAATCAAACCGTCCAGGAAGGCGTGGATGAATATGTGAGTCGCCTCGATCAATCGATGCTTCTCGTGCTCGATAACTTCGAGCACCTGGTAACCGCGGCTCCGGTGGTGTCTCAGTTGCTCACGGTCGGCCCGAATCTGAAGATCGCTGTCACCAGCCAGGCTCCCTTGCACGTCTATGGAGAACGTGAATTTCCGGTCCCACCACTTACGTTGCCAGACCTCAAGTCCATTCCAGCCTTGGATGTGCTTTCGCGTCTCCCGGCCATCGCGCTTTTTGTAGAAAGGGCGGGGGCCGTGAAGCACGAATTCAAATTGACACGGGAAAACGCCGCCGCAGTGGCAGCCATCTGCACACGGCTCGACGGCCTTCCTCTCGCCATCGAATTGGCGGCGGCGCGCATCAAGCTCCTCTCGCCATCCGATATGCTGGCACGCCTCGAAAGCCGCCTGAAACTACTCACTGGTGGTGCTCGCGACCTGCCCACTCGACAGCAAACACTGCGCAGCACTGTCGACTGGAGCTACGGTTTGCTCAATGTGGCTGAGCAAAAGCTTTTTCGGAGGCTCTCGGTGTTTAGCAGTGGTTGCACCCTTGAAGGTGTTGAATCCGTTTGCGACACCAGGGGCGATCTCGGCCTTGACGTGCTTGACGGTATGGCTTCAATGGTAGACAAGAGTCTTGTGCAGCAGGTGCCCGGCGCAGAAACGCGATTTACTCTTCTTTCCACAATCCGCGAATACGCTCTCGAACACCTTGCCGCAAGCGACGATGAGCCCCCAACACGGAGGGCCCACGCAGCTTATTACCTGGTGCTTGCCGAAGAAGGCGCCCATGAGGTGACTGCCAACTCCGAATGGCTCGACCTCTTTGAGGTGGAGCACGAAAATTTTCGCGCGGCGATCGACTTTTTAATAAAAGCAGGAGACGCAGATTGGAGTCTTCGCCTCGGCGCCGCCCTCTTTCGTTTTTGGGAGACGCGAGAATATCTCACCGAGGGCCGAGAGACGATTGACAGACTCCTGGCTCTTGAAAAGACCGCGGCCCGACCGAAGCTCCGGGCGCGTTTGCAATTCGCCGCGGCGGTCCTGGCAGGCGAACAAGGCGACTTCGATTCTGCACGACAGCTCTTCGAAGACAGTCTCGAATCCTCCGTTGAACTCAACGACAACCGAGGGGTTGCGGTCGCACTGAATGCCTTGGCTGTTCAAGCTCGCAATCGCGGAGAACTCGCCGAGGCATCCTCACTTTTCGAGCGCTGTCTCGCGATATGGAAGGATATCGGAGATTTCTCCGATATCGCTCGGGCACTCAGTAATCTCGCCAACGTTACGAAGAACCAGGGAGATTATGCACGTGCTTCCGCGCTGTATGACGACTGTCTGATCATGTTCAGGAAAGCAGGAGATGGCGCCGGTGTTGCATGGACGCTCAACTATCAAGGCGATGTCGCTCGCGAAAAAGGAGACTTTGCCGCCGCACGTTCAATTTGCGAACAGAGCCTGATAGCCTTTCGCCAGTTGCAAGATATCTGGGGGATTGCCAGCGCTCTCTCTGACTTGGCGACCCTGAGTTACGACCAGGGCAATAATGTTGAGGCGCGCCATCTCTACGCAGAGAGCATTTTGCTGTTCCGGGACCTGGGACACAAACGCGGAGTCGCCAGAGTGCTTGAGTGTCTCGCTGCAAGTGCCGCGGCGCAATCGAACGCTGAGCAGGCACTACGTTGGGCTGGCGCCGCAGCTGCCCTTCGCGAACGACTCGGCGCGCCGCTTACTCCGACTGATCAGGCCAGACTTGAAAAGGCTCTGGAATTCGCGCGCCGCGCACTGGGCAGCCCCGCAAGTCTGACGGCCTGGATGGAAGGGTGGGCAATGCCATTGGAGCAAGCCATACAGGAGGCATCGAATTGCGAACCGGGCGCCGTCTCCAGCGCCAAACTTTGATCAAATCAACCAGCAAGACTGGGGTCGATCAGGCGCCGCACCGCTGAGATTCGATTCGCGGGAAAACCTCCAAGGCGCGCATGTTTCCGAACAGTTTCCTCGTCCGGTGCCAGGTACACGCAAAACAATTTGTCGCCCGTGACGTAACTGTGAAGCCATCTGATTTCCGGTCCCATTTGGTTGAGTATGCCAACTGACTTTTTGGCGATCTGCTGCAACTCAGCATCCGACAGGCTGCCAATGCCCGGAATCTCTCGCTCGATTACATATTGCCCCATTACGACCTCTCTGGACGGTCATGGTATCAGATATTCGCTTTGCGAGAGGGCCAATTTCATTCGTTACAAGCTCTCAAAACAGATCCGGAATACTGTGAAACGCGATCCGCGTCGGCGCTGCCTTATACGCAGCCAGCATCGTTGCCGGCGCCAGCGTGCTCAATCCGTATTTCTGATTCAGCTGGTCCATCGCCTCCAGCAGCTTGGCCCTGCTCTTCGCGTTGTCGAGCGAGTCAAACAGATTCAGCGAGTGCAGCCGGTCGGGCACCAGTCCGTTCAGGCTCACTCCAATGAAATACGGCTCGTCGTACCCCTGCCCCTTCGGCTTATCGGCCCACAACCGGCACAGCGCGCCAATCAGCGTCTGGTTATCCTGGCACTCGCTCAGCCGAATCTCGTGATGCCAACCCCGCGTCGGAACCCCGAACCTGCTCACCGGAGCGTTCTGCCCACGCGGGACCGAGAACCCTACCGCCAGCCCGATCGAACCCGCCCACAGCTTATGCGTCCGCAGCCGCATCGCCGCTTTGTGCAGCAACTTGTGCGCCACCGCCCACGCCTTCTCCGCCGTTCGCATCTCCGGCGCCAGCACGTGCGAGTGGCTGATCGACTTCAGATGTTCCGTCTCCGACATCTCGAAGTCCTCGCCCTTCAGCCAATGCCAAAGCCGCTCGCCCCAAACCGACCCCCACAGTTCCCCCGCCTGCTCGCAATTCAGCCTCAGCAGGTCGTCCATCGTTTGAATACCTTTCTCGTTCAGCCGCTTCTCCGTCTTCGCCCCGATCCCGGGCAGATCCCGCAGCGTCAGCCGCCGCAAAGCCTCCGGCAGCACATCCAGCGGCAGAGCCACCAGCCCGTCGGGCTTCTCCATGTCGCTCGCCACCTTGGCCAGGTACCGGCTCGTCGCCAGCCCCACCGAGCTTCGCAGGAACGGCCCCACTTGCTCCTGGATCCGCGCTTTCACTTTGCGCCCCAGTTCCAGAGCAGCCAGCAATGGCCGCTCCCTCCCCATCAGCCGGCATGCCATCTCGTCGATCGACATCACTGCCGTCACTGGCAGACAGCTCCCCACCGCCTCCACAATCCGATGGTGATAATCCACGTAAACTTCGTGCCGAGCCTCTACCAGCACGATGTTCGGGCACATTCTCTTCGCATCCGCAACGATTGTCCCGGTCTTCACTCCGTGCGATTTCGCCTCGTAACTCGCTGCAATACAGCAGGTTGTATCTGCCATCATCGGCACCACGCCAACCGGCTTGCCGCGCAAATCCTCGCGATCCTGCTGCTCTACCGAAGCGAAATAGGAGTTCAAATCGACGAAGAGCCAGTTCAAGCAGGGAACGCCTGCTTTGTCGTCGGACCCCGTGTTCCGGATTGCCGGCGCGACTGTCCCTTCCGGCCAGTCTTCCGGTTCGGGTCCATCGAGCGGGTTTGAGTCGGTGTTTTCCACCTTTAGCCTCAATATTCGTCTTTTATTCGCCTTACTTCAAGCTCGTTTGCTAAATACTCGCATCTTATTTAAGTGTTAAACTTGGCCTGCCGGAGAGGCTCACTTCTAAACTGAGTCTTTTTGCCGCTAGTGGTGTTTGAATCCTTGGCGGAGTTGGGTGGGGGAGCGCAAGCCGCCGTGGCATATGCATAACCTATTTCACTGGATTTCTTCGTATGCGAGTGTGTTGGCCATCCTGGTCACCCTGGGAGTGGCGGTCCTCCTCGTCTGCTGCCTGGAATGCACCAACTGCCCCAGCCGCGAAAAAGATGACCTCTTCAGCCGTCACGAGATGTAGCTGAGCTAGAATAGGCGGACCGCCGTTAGCAGCCCTGGGTCTCAGATTCTTCCCATCAGCCTGAAGTCTTTCTCATAAATCAATAGTGTCATTCTGAGCGAACGGGAAGACCCAAACGCGTTTCAGTTTGGGGGTGGTGAGCGAAGAATCTGCTTCTTGGCTTCCCTGATCTTCGTAAGGACTTCGGACCACACTAGCCTGCTCGTGTCCCCTGGTGAAAACAGACCTTCCAGCTTCCCGACTCCCGCGTCCAGATTGAACTTCGCAGCGTCACCATCTGTTCACCGACTTCGTCGGTTCGTAATGTCCGATAAGTAACAAGCACCACATCCGGACTCAGCAATCGAAACGCAAAGTCCTCTGCCTGCGGTGGCGTGTACGTCTCATTCGCGAGCAGCCCCAGTGTCGCTTCTCGCGTCCATGCCCGCCCCGAAGAACCGAACTCCATAAAGTCTGACGTCAACAACGCGCCGACCCGTTGCCGATCGCGCCTCACTTCAGAATCCATCAGCAGCAATTCAAGCCGCTCGAGTTCGACCCGGGTCGCCTCATCCAGCTTGGCTTCCATCTTCATTCGACCGGCGGCTTCAGATACTGCTCAAACTGCGCAAGGATGCGCGTAAACAACTGAATACGCGCTTCAGGGCCTGAGATCGAGTGCGTCTTCCGCGGAAAAATCTGCAGATCATACGGAATCTTGGCGTCAATCAGCTTCTGCACAAACTGCACCGTATTCTCAAAGTGCACATTGTCATCGCCAGTCCCGTGCGCGATCAGTATGCGCCCTTTCAGATCGGCTGCCGCGTTCACTGCCGAAGAATCCTTGTAACCCTCTGGAAAGTCGACAGGTCGGCTCATATACCGCTCCGTATAGATGGAGTCGTAATTCCGCCAGTCCGTCACCGGCGCTACGGCCACGCCTGCGCGGAATCGATCCGAATGTGTCATCGCATACAGCGTAAACGTGCCTCCCCAGCTCCATCCCCACCAGCCCAGCCGCTTCCCGTCGAGCTGCGGATACTTTTGAAGCACCGCATCCACCACCGTCAACTGGTCCTCCAACTGCACGGGGCCGAAATTGTGATACGCCGCCTCCTCAAAGTCGCGTCCCCGCCCGGCCATGCCGCGATTGTCCGCATGCAGAACCGCAAACCCATGCTGCGCAAGCAACTCATCGAACAGCAGCCCATCGCTCCACTCGTTCAACACCGCTTGCACTGCAGGCCCGCCGTAGGGATTCACAATCAGCGGCACACTTGCCGCGGTCGTCGCATTCGCCGGCAGCAGCAGCGTTCCGTACAACATCGTTCCGTCATGCGCCTTGATCTCAAGCTGCTCCGGAGCGTGCAGGCCAAACGCATCGATCGAGTGCGACGCCCAGAACGCCATGCAATTGGTCGCGATCGCGCAAAGCTGCAGCACCGGCGGCTCCATGCGCGACGAATACTTCTCGCTGAAGCTCCCTCCCAGCGGCGCAAAATTGGCGTCGTGATTACCCGCGCCCGTGGTCAGTTGTTTGCGCTCGCCGTCAAAGGTCACCTGCCACACTTGCTGCTCCAGCGGCGAGCCTTCATTCGATGCGTAATAGATACTCTTCCGCTCCGCATCTACGCGATACACCTGGCCAACTTCGAATTCACCCTTCGTCAATTGCTTCTCCAGCGTCGCGCTCGTCGAGTCGGTCCTGCCTTCGTCGTACTTGTAGAGATAGAGATGGTTGTGGCCGTCCGTCCAATTGCTCAGGACAATGCAGCCGTGCCCCACGTAGACATCAAAATTCTCGTCGACAAATTTTTCGTCCGAAATTTCGAGCACGTTGTGCGCCACGCCTGTACCCGGATCCGCAAAATAGATCCTTCGATGTTTCTGGTCCCGGCTCAGCGTTTCCACCCAAAGCGTCTTGCGGTCGACCCAGCCAAACCGTGGAACATAGTCCTGCCCCTCCTCGAGCGGCACGTGTACCCACGACACCTTGCCGCCCTTCGCGCTCACCACCCCCACGCGCACATCGGGATTGAGATCGCCCGGCTGTGGATACCGCTGCTTGTCGACCGTCGCGTGGGTCGGGATCCAATCCGCGATCGGATACTCCGGCACTTCCGCTTCGATCATCTGCAGAAACGCCAGGCTCTTCGAGTCTGGCGACCAGAAGTAATTGCTCTTCGTATCCAGTTCCTCTTCGTAAACCCAATCCACCTGGCCGTTGAGCGTCCCCGGATTCGGCGCTGGAGCCGCCATTACCGTCGGCGTTCCCGCCTGGCGCAGCGGAACCACCGCCAGCCCGTGGTTGCGAACGAACGAAATGTACTCGCCGTTCGGCGAGAATTTGGGATCGTCGCCCGACCCTTCTCCTGAAAAGCCGATCCCGATCCCTGTCCCATTGCCCAGGTCATAGATCCATAAGCTGCCGTTCGAGTCGAACATCAGGTGCTTTGAATCCGGGGCCCAAAGGTAATTCGCCATCTTGTACCGCTCACGGTGGTCAAGGTCCTGCTCCGTCGCTTTTCCACCCCCCAGCGCGGCGAGCTTCGCGCGGCTCACCAGCACGTGCGGCTTTTTCACCGCGGGATCGATGTCGATCAGTTCGCCGCCGTCAAGATAAGTCAGGTGCTGTCCGTCCGGAGACCACGCCAGCCCCTCCGGCGGCGAGCCCATCGCGTCGCCATGCGCAAAGATGCCTTCCACAGTCAGCGGCTTTGGGCTCTCCTGCGCCGGCAGAACGGGGAAAATAAGCAACAGCACAGCAAATGCCGTCGACAGACGAACGAAGAGACACTTCAAGGGGATTCCCTCCCGGCGGGCACTCTCATTGAGCATGGGCGGAGTGGATCGTGTACCGGAAATCCAGTGTAAACGAGCCATCACAACATCTGAATTGAACTCTCGCGCCCTGAAACTCACGGTTGCATTCGCGGCTGCAACCGCTATCCTTCGAGAGAGAAGCCGAGGGAGCATCCCAAGCAATGAACTGGGCCACGCCTGAAGAACGACGGAATCTGGGCCAATCGCGACGGAAGCAGCTGCACCGCCAGCAAAACGATCAACTCAACATCAAGGCGCGCAAGGCAACGCCCATTTCGCTGCTCGAGCGTGCCGAGCGCGGACGCGTTCCCGCGCTGCTGAAGCTGAAGCATCAGCTCATGGCACAATCGCCCTTCATCTACTTTCGCGGCGCCGCCCCAGTGATGGCCGCCGATCTGGCCGTGTTGCCCAACACCGGTATTGAAGCGCAACTCTGTGGCGATGCACACGTGCGTAATCTCGGCGCTTTTGCCGCACCCGATGGCCGGCTCGTCTTCGACATCAACGACTTCGACGAGACGATCCGCGGCCCCTTCGAGTGGGACTTGAAGCGCATGGCCGCATCGCTTGTCCTTGCCGCTCGGGAGTCCCGGCACAAGGAATCGTCCGCACGCGAGGCCGTGGAGCAATGCATCCTGCGCTACTGCGAGCATATGCGCGCCTTTGCAAAGATGCCGCTCCTCGAAGTGGGGCGATTCCAGGTGCATCGCCTCGGCAGCATCGAACCGGTCCACAAGGCCTTGCTCAAGGCAGAGCGCGCCACTCCACTGCACAATCTTGAACTTCTCACGGAGCCGACACCGGGCAAGCCGGGCAGCCGACGCTTCAGGGAAATCAAACCCAACCTCATGCGCATCACAGGGGCGAAAGCGGAAGAAGTGCTCGGCGCGCTTCACCCTTATCGCGAAATCCTCGAGTCGCAGCGCCAGCACCTGCTCTCGCTGTATCGTCCCATCGACGTAGCCTTCAAGGTGGTCGGAACAGGCTCCATCGGCCTGCGCGACTATTGCATCTACTTCGAGGGCAACGGACCCAGCGACCCCCTCTTTCTGCAGATCAAGGAAGAAGCTCCGTCGGCCTACACGCCCTACCTGTCCGGTGCCCACCCTAATCCGCACAACGGCCATCGGGCCGTCATTGGACAGCGTGCCATGCAGCTGCAATCCGACCCGTTTCTCGGCTGGACCCACATCGGCTCACGCCACTTCCTGGTCCGTCAACTCAACGACCATAAGGGTTCCATCGATCTCACCGACCTTGCCGGCACCGGGCTGATGGCCTTCGGCGAAGTCTGCGGCGAACTGCTCGCGCGCGGTCACGCCCGCTCCGGCGATCCGCGGGTCATCGCCGGCTACGTCGGCTCTGGCGGGACCTTCGCCGAGGCCCTGGCAAATTTCGGCTTCCTCTATGCCAACCAGACCGAAAAGGATTGGCAGGCCCTTCGCCGCTCCGGCAAAGTCGAAACGAGGTGAACTCGCGTTTGCGCCAGGGCACGACTTCAGTTGTGCCGAAAGAGCAGAAATTCAAAGGGCTTTAGCCCCTGAGGAACAAGAATGAAGAGCCTGAACCGTCGCCAATTCGCGCAGGGCATCGCGTCCACCGCAATCGCTGCCTCTGTTACGCACGCCGAACCCTTGCTCGATGCGCAGGAAACGTCGGCAACAAATTCGCCCTTTCCGCTCTCCCTCATGCTTTGGACCGTGTGGACCGACCTGCCCTTCGATCAGCGCCTTGCCAAGGTAGCGCAAGCCGGCTACACCAATGTCGAGCTTGTCGGCGAATACGCCAAATGGTCCGACGCCGACTATGAAAGCGCGAACGCCGCACGCAAGCGCCTCGGCATCCACTTTGATGCAACCGCCGGGTTGCATAATGGAGTTGCTAACCCCGCCGTGCGCGATGCCTTCCTCGCCGAGCTCAAACAGGCTTTCACTCCGATGCAAAGGCTCGATTGCCCCGCGATGATCGTGCTTTCCGGCAACGTCGTCCCGGGGCTGTCGCGCGAACAGCAGCATCAGAGCTGCATCGACGGCCTGAAACGTGCCGCGGAACTTATCGAAGGCAAACAGATCGGCGGCCAGCCCATCCGCCTCCTGCTCGAGTGCATCGATCCCGAAGAGAATCCGCACTACTTCCTGCAATCGGCCGCCGAAGCCATCGATATCGTGCGTGCCGTCAACCACCCGCAGGTGCAGTTCCTCTACGATCTCTTCCACGAGCAGATCGCCGAAGGCAATCTCATCCAGAAACTGGACAAGCACATCGATGTGATCGGCCTCATCCACGTTGCCGACGTCCCCGGCCGCCACCAGCCCGGCACCGGAGAAATCAACTACGCCAATATTTATCGCAAGCTTGCCGAACTCGATTACCGCCACGTTGTCGCCATGGAGTTTCACCCCACCGGCGATCCAGTGTCCACGCTCCGCGCAGCAAAGCAGATGGTGTCCAGCGCCACAGCCGCATCTTGAACCCGCGGCCGTGGCTCTCGAATAAAAAGCAGCTTTAGGTGGTCGGCGTCGGCGGCGTCGCGGGCTTCGGCATGGCGAAAATGGCCGGATCGATCGTCTTGTTCAGCTCCACCTTCTTCACCGCGATCGACAATGCAAATTGTCCCAAATCAACGTCGATGGCGTAGGGAATCAGATACCCCACCGCCGTCTTCCGGTAGTCAGAGAGCTTTGTGGTAATGTCCACTTCCTGATCCTGCATCTTGCCCTTCGACTGGACCGTCGTCAGCAGATAGGTCGTCGCATCGATAATGTACGTCGATTCGACACCTTCCTTCGAAGTCAGCTTGATCTTGTACGCGTTGCCATCTTTCCCCATAAACTCGACTTTGCCGCCCTTGGCCGCATAGTCATACAGCGGGCCCCCGACAAAGATCTGGCCTTTCCCCTGGTTATATACATCTTCCGGCATTGGTGTGGGATCGTTCTGCCCTGCCATCGGATTCACATTCCATCCGCCCTTGTCGGTATAGCAGGTCACGATCATCGCGCCGTTGATGCTTACTTCGTTCTTGTAACCGACGCCGTCCACGAGTGTCGTGGTGCTCGGATTGTCGCTCCCCATCACCTGGACCGAGGACTCGGTGGATATCGATTTCACCTGGCTGATCGCGTCCTTGCCTCCGATCGCGGCCACATACTTGCTCACGATCTCATCGGCAGTCGGAGTCGCCTGAGAACTCGGTGCTGCCGGTGCACTTGGCGCAGTCTGGGCGCTCAACTGAACCGCACATGCCAATACGGAAATTGCCAAAATGCCGTGAATGATTCTCTTCATTCTGATTCACCTTTCGCGTGCCGGAAGGCACGGTCCTTCGTGCGGAACCAGTGTAGTCCGCAAACAGCGTTTACGCCGCTGCGTCGATGAATGTTCCCGCAAAACTTTGGCTCGTCCCAGGCCGCACTCAGGCTTCCAAAGGAGACGGCCCCAACAACTCGACGTCGAATCTGCGCCAGAAAGCGGCATCCTCCGTCGGTGGATTGGGAATCGCCGTGGCTCGTAAAAACTCCTCCATCTTGCCCGCCGGCGAAAAGGAAATCAGCATGTTGCCCGGCCTTCCCTTCACGGCCGCAAACGTATGCGGAATCCCGCGCGGCCCCAGAATCGAGTCCCCGGTGCGAAGCGTCAGCCGCTGGTCGCCAATTGCAAAGCGCACCTCTCCGGAAATCACGTAGAAGTACTCCTCCTGGTTCGGATGCTTATGCAGAGGCGGTCCGCCGTTCACCAGGTTCATGTGTTCAATAACAAACAACCCGTTGCTCGTCTCCCGCGGCAGAACCTTGAAGAGAATGGAGCTGTACCCGCGCGAGTGCGTTTCGCCCAGCCGATCCTTGCCCGCACCAATCACCATGCCCTCTTTCGGTGCGTCCGCTCCCGGCACGCTGGCGAATGCCATTGGATCCAGTCCGGCTGCGGGCAGAAATGCTGCTGCGCTTTTAAGAAAAGAACGACGCTTCATGATCGGAACCTCCAAAGAAGTGGAAATGCAGAGAAAGCGAATGGCTCGATGCACAACAAAGTTGAAACACTGGTATCTGCTGGGGAGTCGTCGCTCCAAGGCTAATCACCACCGCTCCCTAACCGCAATCGAATTCGAGACCCGAATGCTAGACTTCCGCCACTGGAGGAAGCGGAATGAAGAAGATCGCAAGCCATGCCATCGTAGCCATCCTTGTGTTTGTCGGAACTGTTATCGTCATGCGTTCGCAGCAGTCGGGCACGCAAAGGTTTCCACAATTCGAAAACGAAGACGTCAAGGTCTGGAAGTCCGTCGTCTATCCCGGCGCGCCCTTGACAATGCACCGCCACGACCATCCCCGCGTCATCATCGCGCTCAAAGGCGGCACTATGAAGATCGTTGAAAGAGAGCGGCAGCTCTGAAGATCACGCATGGGAAACCGGCCATGCCTACTGGCTTCCCGCCAATCCTGCCGGCACGCAACACGCCGACGTAAACGCAGGCAAAGATCCAATTGAAGTGATGGTAGTAGAACTAGAAAAAGAACGCTGACTGATGACTGAAAACTGACAACTCAAACTCTGAACTTAGAACTCGGAACTAAGAACTGTGCTCATCCCACCGGCACCAGCTTCCGATCCGAAGCTTCCCGCTTCGGTTCGTGATTCAGTTCCAGTTGCGTTGGCGATGCGTCAAGATGCAACGTCTTCTCATTCGATGAAAGCCGCAGCAGCAACTTCGACTGGTCAAATGTCACAACAAATTTCGCCAGCGGCGTCGACCCCACATTCACCAGCGGAAACGCCGGATTGATCTCCACGAAGGCCTGCCTGAACGTGTAACGCCCCAGCCGCACATCCGGCCGCAACCGCGCCGCTTTGATCTGGAATCGCGTCGCCAGCGATTCGCCATTTCCGAACGCGATGGGCGTTGACAGGAACTTCAGATGCGCCGCCACCGTCTCAGGCAAACTCAGCCCCGTGCCTCCCGAATCGATTTGGGCCTCCACACGTTGCCCCCCGAGCCGCAACGCGACAATCGGCACCCCATCCGGCATGCGAAACGGCAAAACCGATCCGCTGCCGTCCTGCTCAATCTCTCCCCGAGCGAGCACAATCCGCCGTTCCGGAAAATTCAGCGTCAGCAAATAATCCTTGAAGAGCGTGAACCCCAGCACGCCCTGGCAGTTTGCTCCCTCGCCGTAAAACTTGTGGCGGATCGCCTTCACCTCTGCGAATTCCACGCCGGCAATCGTGACCGCACGCATCAACACAATGTTGGATCGCTGTTTTCCCAGGCCGCTCGGGTCTGTAAGCCGCGCGTGACCCACTAGCGGCAGCGCGAGTTGATCGGCCAGCTCCGGCGACACCAGTGCCTCTGCGCCCGTGCCCGTATCGATGAGGAACCGGAAAGGCCCTCGCCCATTCACCTTCACCGAAACATACGGCTTGTCGTAAAGCATCTCGATCGGAGCAGAGTAGGACACTGCCACCTCTGTGGCAGGGTGAAGATCCTGTGCCGGGGCGGCCGTCGACCAGATCCAGAGAACGCACACGCACACACATCCCCACGCGGCGCTCAATGCGACCTTGCCCGGGACAGGCATGGCGTTCTCCTTTCGCGCGCGTGCTCAACGCGATTTGGATCCGAATCGCACATTGATTCTACGAGCATTCCGGCCAGGCTGTCCGCTTAAGTTGCAGGATTGGACCCCGAGGCCGCAGTACGGCCCCGCTCTACAATGGACCGGTATGCCCACCACCGTCCGCTCGCACGCCAAGATCAACCTCGGCCTCTATATAGGTGCGCCTCGCGACGACGGTTTTCACTCCTTAGCCACCGTCTATCAGACGATTGAGATCCATGACCTGGTCACCGTGACGGCCCACCGCGCCTCGGCCACGTCAATCACCCTCACCTCCAACGACCCACGCGTCCCCACCGATAACCGCAACACTGCGTGGAAGATGGCATCACTGGCGCTGAAGGATATCGGGACACCGGCAGAGGTCGCCATCCACATCGAAAAGCGCCTTCCCGTCCAGGGCGGATTAGGGGCCGGATCAGCGAATGCCGTGGCTGCTCTGGTGGGGCTTGAGACGGAAATTGGGAGTGAAGCGAGTGCACTATCGTATTTCCGCGACTCAGAATCGAGCCGAGCGGCACCATCGAGGCTAAGGTCGTCGCCGGAAGAGCTAGAGGAGTTGCTTATCCAAATCGGCACTGAGCCTGGGTGCCGCTTGCCCGTGGGGCAACTCAGCTTGGCCGAGAAAGTCGGCTCAGACGTGCCGCTCTTTCTCGTTGGGGGCGCAGTGCTAGGAAGAGATCGCGGGCAAAACGTCTTCCCCTTGCCGGACTTTGAGCCGGTATGGTGCGTGGTCGCCACCCCCTCCCTCGGCATCTCCACGCCCCAGGCTTTTCGCGACTGGGACGCTCGGTGCGCCACCGAAGGTTTGACCGCTGATGCGTCAGAAGATAGACTGGAAGAGTTGAGCCGCGCCTATGCCAGCGCCTTCGCAGGAGCAATCCCCGAGGGTCAGCATGGATCAGGCTCCTCCGGTGTCCCTGGCTTGGCTGGGGACCTGGCCGGACCTCAAGAGTCCGCGCTTGTCCGCACCGGGATCAGTAGCTGGATCCAAAACGACTTTGAACGTGTCGTCTTTCCCCAGCATCCCTCCCTTGCAGAAATCAAGCGTCTTCTTGCGGCTACCGGCACTCCGGAGGCAGCCCTTCATGCCTCGCTGTCCGGGTCTGGTTCGGCGCTCTTTGGGTTGTACCTGACCCATGGAGATGCACAGGCGGCCCATCAACGGCTGACCACGGCAGGCGTCGAGAGCCAGATCACACGCACCCTGCCGCGCTCGGAATATTGGGCCAACATGCTTGTGAAGCAACAAGGTTGACAGCCCGCCTCGGTGTCGTAGAAACTCGCGAACGGCTGCCAATCACGACATTCGGGATAACCTCGAATTCTCTCGGAAGTTGGGCGATCGTCTAATGGTAGGACAATGCCCTTTGGAGGCATTTGTCTAGGTTCGAATCCTAGTCGCCCAGCCAGTTTTTGTGTACGACCGGAATGCAGCCAAAGCCAACCAGCTTGGAGGTACCTCGGAGATGGAAGTGGGAATAGTGACGGAAACGTTGGAAGACAAACAGACTCCCGGTGCCGGCGACGCCAATAAACAGCCTAACGCCGGCCAGGGTCCTGACCCGAGAGCGAAGGATGGCAAACCCGCTCCTGAGCGCAAGCGAACTCGTGTTCTGAGCGAGGATAAGCGCTTCCGGCTTTTCAGCGGCTCGGCCAATCGAGCTCTCACTGAAGAGATTGGCCACCACATCGGAGTCAAGGTGGGCGACGCCAAGTTGCAGCGTTTCGCCGATGGCGAGGTCTACTTCCAGTTGCTCGAGAACGTCCGCGGCGTCGACGTCTTTGTCGTCCAGCCGACCTGCTATCCCGTCGACCAGAACCTGATGGAACTGCTCGTCATGATCGACGCCCTCAAACGCGCCTCGGCAGCCCGCATCACCGCCGTCGTCCCCTATTACGGATACGCCCGCCAGGATCGCAAAGACCGTCCCCGCGTCGCCATCAGCGCCAAGCTCATCGCCGATCTGCTCACCACCGCCGGAGCCAACCGCGCACTTTTCGTCGACCTCCACGCCGCCCAGATTCAGGGTTTCTTCAACATCCCCGTCGATCACATGTTTGCCAGCCCCGTGCTGGTCAGCCACTTCCGCTCGCTCGCACTGCCTAACCTTATTGTGGTTTCGCCGGACGCGGGTGGTGTGGAGCGCGCTCGCCACTTTGCGCAGAAGATGGGCGCGCCGCTGGCCATCGTCGACAAGCGCCGCACCGACATCAATGTTGCTGAAGTCATGAATGTGGTCGGCGATGTTGCCGGCAAAAACGCACTCATCATCGACGACATTATCGATACTGCCGGCACGCTTGTAAAAACCGTAGACGCGCTCTACGCCAATGGCGCCGCTGCCGTTTACGCCTGCGCCAGCCACGCCGTGCTTTCCGGCCCGGCCATCGACAGAATTGCCAACTCGCGCCTCGAACAGGTCGTTGTCACCAACACCATCCCCCTGCGCGAAGCGGCCCAAAAGTTGCCCAAGATCAAAGTGCTCTCCATCGCTGGCCTGTTAGGCGCAGCCATCGAGAGCATTCACATGGAGACCAGCGTGAGTACGTTGTTTAGTTGAGTTCAGAGTTCGTAGTTCTAAGTTCACAGCACGCAACGACAGATATAAACACGCAATTCACAGAACGGTTCGAATGGTTTTCAACTTTGAACTACGAACTAAGAACTGTGAACTGCCATAACAAAGGGAGCGGCACTCAAAACGCCCGTGCCCGAATACAGAAAAGAGAATCGAATGCCTGAAGTTGTCGTAACCAAGCCCCGTGAGGGCAAGTTCAACAAAAATGCAGCGCGCCGTGTGCGCGTCGCGGGAAAGATTCCTGCCGTCCTTTATGGTGCGGGTCATGATGCTGTCGCCGTCGAAGTCGATCCCAAGCAGATCTCGCGCATCCTCTTCTCTGAGACCGGCCAGAACACGATCTTCGATGTCGAGGTCGCTGGCTCTCCGGCAGCCAAGGCCATGATCGTCGACACCCAGCGCGAGCCCATCCAGGACAAGCTGATCCACATTGATATGAAGCGCATTGCGCTCGACAGGGTTCTCCGCGTCAGCGTACGCGTCAAGCTCCTGGGTATTCCGATCGGCGTCAAAACCGAGGGCGGCATCCTCGACCAGGTTCTGCGCGAAGTCGAAATCGAGTGCCTGCCCGCCGACATCCCGAACCACATCGATGTCGATGTCAGCGAACTCGCGATGCACGGCGTTATGCGTATCAGCGATCTGCCGCACTCCGACAAGATCAAGTACCTGAACAACGAAGACGCGACAGTGGCCCACGTCGTTTCCATCCGCGAAGAAGTTGTCGAAGCTCCTGCCGAGGGCGAAGTGGTTGCAGTTGGCGAAGCCGGTGCCACACCCACCGAACCCGAAGTGGCCAAGAAGGGCAAGGGCGAGCCCGCCGCGGCCGAAGGTGCTGCCAAGGCGCCACCTGCTGCCGGAGGGAAGAAGTAAGCACCGGTGGACGACGCGAACGAGAACGGAAATCCGACCGGGCCCCCGAAGCCGTTTTTGGTGGTGGGGCTCGGCAATCCCGGACTCGAGTATTTATGGACGCCGCATAACGCGGGGTTCATGGCAATTGACCGCATCGCCGAGCAACAAGGCGTTGTGGTTCAGAACCGGCGATGCCGGGCCGTTACCGCAACCTGCCGTATCGCAGGCCGCGAAACGATCCTGGCCAAGCCGGAGACATTTATGAATCTCAGCGGGCTCGCACTGGCCGCTCTGATTCGGGAGTTCGAGGTGGACCCGGCGCGAGATCTGCTCGTGATTTACGACGAGCTGGATCTGGTGCTGGGGACATTCAAGATCAGGGAGCGCGGTTCGCCCGCGGGACACAACGGAGCCCGCAGCGTAACCTCGGCCCTGGGCAGCCAGGAGTGGCTGCGGTTGCGTATCGGCGTAGGACCGGATTTGCCGCCAGAAGCCATCGTGGCCGGCAGCAAAAGACCGGGCAGAGATTTTCTCCTCTCGCCCATGCGCAAGGCGGATCTGGCCAAACTCGATGAGGTGCTCGATAAAGTGGCAACGGCCACCCGGCGCATCATCCAGGACGGACCGGGCCCCGCAATGAACGAATTTAACCGTCGCGAGTAAAACAACCCGGCGGAAGGATAAAGGCAGGGAACAGGGATTAGGGAACAGAGCGGCAAAGAAGCCTCCCAACTGTGAACTACGATCTCTGAACTGCGAACTGCATTTGCTACGTGCTGGAGCCAGCGGGTTCCGGCGGAAAAGGAATACGGATGTCTCGTTTGTATGAGGTTATGTTCATCGTTCGGCCGGATGTGGCCGAAGAAGACGTCGACAAGCTGATTGCTGGCTTCAACACCAATGTCACCAACGGTGGCGGCGTGATCAAGAACGTGGACAAGATGGGCCGTCGCAAGCTGGCCTACATGGTCCGCAAGTTCAACGACGGCAACTACGTCTTGATGACCATCGAGGCCGGTGGCCCCGTGGTGCTTGAACTGGAGCGCCGTCTCCGCGTCTCCGAGCCGGTCATCAAGTTCATCACCGTGCGCATCGACGAGGAAGAAAAGCGCCTGGCAAAGGTGAAGGCTCTGCGCGGTGTTCGCCGCAAAGTAAGTGCTGATGCGCCTGCCGCTGCTGCACCCGCCGCTCATGCCCCGGTTGCCGCGGCACCAGTTGCCGAGGCTCCCGAGTCCGTCCCGGCCAGCGCTTAGCTTCCCATGGATTTCGCCGCCGTCGCGCCCCATGAGGGACACGCTCGCGGCAGTTCGACACAGCATTTCTGTGCCTGAGGGTCAGGCCAGAGAGCCAACAGAATAAAGAGGAAACAAAATGTCTGACGAAACTGTAAAAGCGCCCGAAGTGAGCGCACCTGCACCACAAAGCGAACGCCCCTCGGGTGGGCCCGGTGGCCCGGGCGGTCGTCCCGGTGGACGCCCCGGTGGTTCGGGTGGACCCGGTGGACGTGGCAAGTTCTTCCGCCGCAAGAAGGTCTGCAAGTTCTGCACCGAGAAAATCGACGCCATTCCCTACCGGGATGTCCGCCTGTTGCAGGGTTTTGTGGCCGAGCGCGGCAAGATTGTGCCCCGTCGTCTCACCGGCGTCTGCACCAAGCACCAGCGCCGCCTGACCAAGGCAATCAAGCAGGCACGCAATATCGCCCTGCTGCCCTTTGCAACTAGGCACTAACTTGCACGCTCTGAGGCGTCTCTGTACCCATGACGCTTTAGTTGTAGCGACTGAATAATTTCGCAGGCGACGTCCGCGCAAGAATCGCGATAGAATCTGGCGCGGCGCAACTGAATGTCAGCCGCCTGTGTCTAACACAACGGACGGACGGCACGATGTCTGGCCGCCCGTAAAATCTGGAGATTTTCAAATGGAAGTCATACTGAAAGAAGACGTAGCCAACCTCGGCCACCGCGGCGATGTCGTGAAGGTGGCGGACGGCTACGGCCGCAATTTCCTGCTCCCCCGCAAGCTGGCTCTGCAGGCAACACTGGCCAACAAGGCCGTTATTGAACAGATGAAAGAAGCTGCCGCGCGCCGCTCTGCCACCGAAAAGGTACAGGCGCAGGAACTGGTCGCAAAGCTTGAACCTGTTGTCCTCAGCTTTACCCGCAAGTCCGGCGAGAACGGCCAGCTCTTCGGCTCCGTCACTTCGGCCGACATCGCCAGTGAGCTTGCTGCGAAGGGCTTTGAAGTGGACCGCCGCAAGATTCAGCTCAACGAACCGATCAAGAGCCTTGGCGACTTCACCATTTCCGTCAAGCTGCACCGCGAAGTCACTGCGCACCTCCGGGTCACCGTAGCGGCCGATGCGTCTCAGGAAGTGCACGAGCCCGTCGCCGCAACAGCTGTCGCCGACTGACAGCGTAGCTTTTCTGACCAGCCGCCTCCCGCCGCAAACGGGGGGCGGTAGTGTATCCAGCCGCTTCCCCACCCGTCACAAAAGTCGACAGCGCCATCGGCACCAGGAAGCCCTTCCGCCTCGGTAAGGCTTTGTCATCTTGAGCGAATAGCAACGGAGTCGCAAGATGACAATCGCTTCCGGACCGAGAAGCCACACTTCGCCCCAGCAATCAGCGCCTTATTCTCCCTTCTTCGCCTCCGGCCCCGGCGTCTCAATCCGAGGCAGCATCTCGCCCCGCGTCGCCGCGTTGTAAGCAAACCAAGCTTCCACCATTGCCCCCTGCATCACATCGCCCTTCTGCACGCGGTCATACAGATCCATATTCGAATGGTGCGTTCGCGAGCCGTACTCCAGCGGATCCTGCATGAAGCCGATCCCATCCAGCCCAATCCACGAGAAGCTAGTCGAGTCCGTGCCACCCGGCTCTCTCGTCGGTCCTGAAGTCAAACCCACAACCTCGTCAATACCCAGATCCTTGATCGGCGTGATCCACGATCGGAAGATCGCCGCCAGCTGCGCATTCCCCAGCGCCGATACCGCGCGGAACTTCCCCGACCCCGAATCATCATTGAAGTACACATCCAGCTTGTCGTACTCCGGAGTCTTCTTCATTGTGTCGCGCGGCGCGAAGTGCTGCTGCACATACGCGAGCGATCCGTAGAGCCCCTCTTCTTCTCCTCCCCACAAGGCCACGCGCACAGTCCGCGCCATCGGCTTATGCACTGTCGCCAGTATCCGCACTGCCTCCATCGCCACGGCCGAGCCCGTGCCGTTATCGGTCGCCCCCGTGCCGCCCTGCCAGCTGTCGAAATGGCCGCCCACCATCACGACCTCGTCTGCCTTGCTTGTGCCGGGAATCTCTCCAACCACGTTGAATCCCATCAGGTCATCCTTCTGGTACTCCGTCTCAATGTCGAAGGTGAGTTTCGGTGTGATGCCGTGCTCAAGCAGCCGGCAGATGCGGTTGTACTGCTCCGGTGTGATCGCAGCCATCGGCGGTCCGACCGGATCTTTCGGATCCTGCGATCCGCCATAGGATCCAAAAATCGTGCCGCCGTCCCCGTTGTAGCCCGGTGTCAACGCCACGGCGACACCTTCCTCCTTCAGGAAGGTGTTCACCTGGTTACGCAGAATGCGTCCGCTTGGCGCCGCCGTCGAAAGCGTTGCAGGCGTGTACTCGCCCGGCCGCGGCGCTGCGCCAGCCCGCATCGGGAAGAAGAAGCCCATGTGCGATGGGTCCGGTGTCTTCGTGCGCTCTTCCACTTCCGCGTCCGTCAGCCGCTTCGCCTCCGCCTCCGTATGCAGGGAAAGCTCGCGCGGGTCGAAGATCAGCACGACCTTGCCCTTCAACTTGCCTTTGTACTTGGCAAAGTCTGCCTCTGAGTGCAGCGGCGCAAGCACAGCCTCAGCCGTCACCGGTCCGTTCGTCCCCGGAGTCCACGCCAGTGGAAATCCAATCAGCGATGCGTACGCAGGTGTTTCCAGAGCGCCGTAGTATTTCTTGATCTGCCAGCCGTCGCCGAATGGCCCCCACTTCTCCAGGTGCACATTCTCGAGTCCCCACTCCTTCATCCGCTTCATGGCCCACTCGGCCGCCGCTCGGTGATTCCGGCTATTGTTGACGCGCGGTCCATACACCTCGGAGATGTAGAAGAGGTTCTCCATCACCTGTGAATGCTGAAAAGCCTCATTCTTGATCTGCGTCAAAGCAGCCAGATCAACCTTGTCGACCTCTTGTTCCTGCCCGGGTGCGACTGAAGTCAAAAGCAGCGTCATGGTACAGGCGGCGGCTGCAGCCAACCTGAAGTGAAGCAGGTTCATGATGTTTCTCCTTTTTCAAAAATCATGTTGGCTGACGAACGGTGAAAACCGCTCGTGAACTGCTGAGTTATTCCGTAATGACGCGATCAGCCCATTCCACGAGCGAAACGAAGATCGCCGGGTTGCCGAATTTCGCCCCCCATTGGTCCAGGTCTGTTTGCATAACTGCTCGTGCACGGCTGCAGGCGCCACATGCATAAATCTGAACATGTCTTTCGGCGACTTTCGTGAGCGCCTGCTCTAACGGTGGCCAGCCCACGGGCACGACTGCGCTGGCAACGGATTTCCGCATTAGCGAAACTGCTTCGCCCAGCAGGAAAATCTGCACCGAATGCCCCGCTTCAGAAAGTGCGAGGCCGTGAAGAAAAGGAAACGCAGCCTTGGTCGGATCATCGGATCCCCAGGCACTTTTCATCATGACATTCAGAGATTTATGCGAAGTTCCTTGACCCAGCGACGACGCTACTCCGGCAAAAGGTAACGCAACTAACTGGCGAAGAAATGACCGCCGCGCCATAAGGACCTCCCATGGGGAAGCCGAAGTATAGCATTCGGTCCGTCGGGGACAACTCACCAATTGTCCCGCTCGGCTTTGAGTTGTATCTGGTGAGTTGTGCCTCGATCAGCGCCTGCATGGAAGTTGACTAGCCTTGAGCCTGGGCTACTTGTAAATATCCTTATCCGTCATCCCGCCGCTCAGCTTGATCAGCTTTTTCAAAGCCTTCGTGAACTTCGCCTGAAATCCCGATCCATCCGGAATCATCGCCCACGAAAACAAGATCCGCGCACGCGACGACGGAATCGACGTATCGAGATTGTTCTCCGCGTCGTAACAGGTGCGTGCCCTCTTGCCCGCGATTGCATCCACTGTCAGCCGCGCCAGAGGCGACCGCGTCTGCATCGAATCGCTCGCATCGTAAACGTCCCACACGATCGTGTTGGCATCCAGTGCGCCCAGAAATATGTCGCAGTGTCCATCGGGCTGTTTGATCGTTAAGACTGTCGACGTGGGGTCGATCGAGATTTCGAGATTGTCATTCACGCGGTCCTCGGGGCTGTACGCAAGCATTACCCCGTGCACGTACGCGAACAATTCGGCCGACGTTGGCTCGCGCGCCGGAGCCGCCTTCTTCTTGTGCGTATCGGTCTGGCCGGTGCAAGGGTACACCGCGACCGCCAGCACAGCGACGCAAACACACGCCGCCAGCAGAAAACCGGCCCTTCTCTCGACATGAATCATGAGGCTTCCAGCTCATCATAGGATAGGGATGACCAAAAACAATCGTCCCTCTTGATCCCGGGACTCCCATCCGTAACTGACTCTGAACTCCAGTCCCGGAGCGTTCCCATAATTGGCAGTGTCCTTCTGGGTGGGCGCAGTCATCGCAAATCGCCTTTGCGCTCCGTAGGGCCGGCGAATCTCACCGAGAAGAATTCGATGTCTCAACGCTGCCCCTCCCCCCACCCATACTCTGGGAGAAAAGTATTGATTCCAAAGGTTTTAGAGGAGAGACGCGCCTGCAAAGTCCTCTGTTGATTAAACTTGGCCGCAGAGTCTTCTCGACAAAGGACTTACGTGCCAGTGTCGTTGGATCGCAGTTTCGCAGTTCACAGATTGGTTGCTGAGACGGCGATGCGAATCACTAACTGACTGTGAGGATGAGGGTTAACTGATTTTCGCATGGTGTTTTTAGCGCCTTATGGCGCTTTTTGCGCGCTTTTTTGCCACATTTTTGGCACGTAATCGCCATGTTTAAGGGCTTTCGAGGCCTGTGAAACTGCGCGCAGCGCAATCGGAAAGGCGATCGAGGTTCGGCCCATAGATTCAGCATAGGCTGATCGGCGAAATAACCTGCAAAATCGAGAAAACTCTTTGGCGTTTGTTTTGAGCAGATTAGGTGGTGGTAACGGGATTTGGGTCTTGACCTCTTGAATTTAGCGGATCAGCGGATATGGAAGCTGAAGCAGCGCATCCTCAAGATCGAGGGCCTCGAGCCATCCGCGAATGCTCACGCGCAGCGATTCGACCGCAACCCCTTCATATTCTGCCGGAAAACCGTTCAGGCGCCGCAATGCCCCATGCAACAGCGATGCTGTCCCCAGGCGATTGCCGCGCTTCAGATGATGGAAGGCGGCCGTGACCTGGATCAAGGCCTGCAGGAACGTCTTCTCAGGCTCATTGGAGCCCAGCCAAACGCCTTCCCAATGCTCATGGGCGTCAAAGAAATCCTGCTTTTGGTAGCAGCGCAGTCCTTCAGCAAGCGGTCCAGTTGTCCAGTCAAGCAGCATCTCAAATTCATTATCACTTTGTCTCAAGCCGAGCGAAGCGACCAGGCAGAGGAAAGAAGATATTGGCGCGATGGCCAAGCCCCGGATAACTCTTTGGCCAGTTTTTGCGTCTGTTCTTTTGTAGCCCCTGAACTCGAGTATGCGGGGTTCCTGGCAAGACAGGCTGCGTAAAGAGTTTTTAACAAAGGTCCTTAGCCAATAAAAGAAGTGATCACATAGCTCGTAGTGTTCGGTTAATTGCAAGTATCTGCTCGATTTGTTGCCCGCAAGACAACTAGTGCAAGATACCAGCGAGCGTTGAAGCGTCCGTCGCCGCATTTGTGTCTTTAAGAGGGTGCAAATGCTGGGCTGTCGCTTAAGAGTTCGGGGACTTCCGGCAAGACGAGAAATTGGGTCGTCCGGACGGTTGTGGAAAACACCCCACCAAGTGAGGATAGCGAAGCTTTGCTTAAAAATGGCGGCACTACTTCGCAAGCCCTGTCTCTGAAGCTGGCAAGGCACTGGTTCGCGGTCTACACAACCTGTCGGCACGAGAAGCGCGTGGCCCGAAATCTGGAACATCGGCAGATCGAGCATTTTCTGCCGACCTACCGAACGCAACACACCTGGAAAGACGGAACCAGGGCACTGCTCGATCTTCCGCTTTTTCCGGGGTACGTATTTGTTCACATCGATTTGCACGATCGGGTTGGGGTACTTGAGGTGCCTGGGGTCGTTTCAATGATCGGAACAGTGCAGCATCCGGCGCCATTGCCGGAGATGGAAGTGGAAGCGCTGCGAACTGGCCTCGATCCGACAAAGGCTGAACCGCACCCACTACTCACGGTGGGACAGCGAGTGCGCATCATGCGAGGCGCTCTCGCTGGAGTGGAAGGAATTGTTGTTCGCAAGAAGAGCGGGCTCCAGGTCGTACTGACCCTCAGCCTGCTGATGCAAAGTATCGCCATCGAAGTAAATGGCGATGACGTGGAGTTAGCCGGCACGTGATTGTTCAGGCGCTCGCAAATACATATAAACGCATAAAAAAGCGCATCAAAGAGCTTATGTACGAATTGAAAATGCCTTGATCCCTACCCCGAACGTTCTCCGTTTTCTTGTGCTGCTCCATCGCACTTACAGGACATCGGAGGAAAACTATATGGCACGCCCATGCGCACGCCGCTGCGAGTTCATTTTTTAGCGAACTCGGGAGGGCATGGAAACACAAAAAGCGAGGGTATCGCGAATGCAAGGGAAAAGTACTGCCCTAAATATTTATGAAGCCGATGCACCGGGAATCAGCGCGATTACAGCCGTCGGCATGTTGCATGAAACAATTCCGGCGTCACATTCCAGGCGCCCCACACCATATCTTTCAGCCGCGGTCCGTCGGGCCTTCTCGTGGCGCTACGCCGTCGTGAAACGAAGCATTGATATTCTGCTGTCGAGCATCCTCATCGTCCTGTTTTTTCCCGTGATGCTCGCGGTTGCCCTCGCGGTGGCATTGACATCGCCGGGGCCGATCTTCTTCTACCAGGAAAGACTGGGACGATTCGGCGCGCCCTTCCGCATCCTCAAGTTTCGGTCGATGTACGCGCGGAAGCATAAGGACAACGTATTCGAGATTAATGGCCATCGCAGAGTCGAGGCGGACCGAAGGAATGAAGCGGCATATCCCTTGAACAAGGACGTGCCAGATCCTCGCATCACTCCCGTGGGACGCATTATTCGCAAGTTGAGCCTCGATGAGTTGCCCCAGTTGTTCAACGTATTGCGCGGGGACATGTCGCTGGTCGGACCGCGGCCCATCGTCGAGGCTGAGGCTTCGCTTTACGGACAGCAATTCGCCTACTACGATCTGTTCCGCCCGGGCATCACGGGGTTGTGGCAGGTGTCGGGGCGAAGCGACGTCGGCTTTGAACGTCGCGTGCTTTTTGATCGAGACTACGCAAGCAAGTGGAGTTGTCTGCTCGACTTCAAAATTCTTACCCAGACGATTCCCGCCGTGGTGACGATGCGCGGAGCGTATTGAGCTGGAATTGAACTGGAGCTGCGCGGATCGATCGCTTGTTGTAAGACACGCGGCGCAGAGCTCCGGAGATTTACGACCGGAAGACATCAGCATGAGAACGTGCGTAAGTACATGCTTGCGGATATTGATCGTTTTTTCAGTTGCCCTGTCCTTGACCGCAGCAAGAGCCCAGACCGAGCCACCCACTGTGAATCCGGTCAGCCCTCAGCAAGGTTCGCCTGGTTCGAATTGCGCCAACGGTGACATCTCGGCCTGCGGGGCGACGCCGTCTGCCGGGTCAACCACCTCCGGGGATAGCGGAGTTGGATCGTTCTTGCCGTTTCCCAGCACTAGCCCCGGCGCGCCCAATGCGCCGATGTCGGTCTATCGGGATGACGCGGACGGGGTCGACCGAACCGCGGGGCTTCGGCAGCGTCCAGCCGGACCTGTCAAGACACAACCATTGACTGAGTTCCAGATGTTGGTCGCCGGTTCCATCGGTCGAATTGTGCCCGTCTACGGAACTGATTTATTTGCGAACGTGCCGGATACCTTCGCGCCGGTCCAGCGACTCCCGGTCACGCCAGATTATGTGATCGGCCCCGGAGACGAGCTCCTGATTCGTACCTGGGGACAGGTCTCGCAAAATCTGCATCTGACTGTCGACCGTTCAGGTTCTGTTTACATTCCGCAGGTGGGTGAGTTTCGCGTAACAGGCCTGCAGTTTCGCCAGTTGCAGGGCTTTCTTAAGGCGCGGCTCGATCGCGTATATCGCAACTACGACCTGAATGTAAACCTTGGACAGTTGCGCTCAATTCAGGTGTTTATTACAGGTGAGGCGCGTCGCCCGGGAAGCTACACCATTAGCTCCTTAAGCACGGTTGTGAACTCAGTGTTTGCCTGCGGAGGACCCGGGCCGCAAGGATCACTTCGTCACATCCTGCTGAAGCGTAACGGCGCGACCGTCGCGGACTTCGATCTCTACGATCTTCTTTTAAAGGGTGATAAATCGAAAGACGTTAACCTGGAAACAGGCGACGTCCTTTACTTTCCCCCTGTCGGGCCGCAGGTCGCAGTGGTTGGCAGCGTCAATGTTCCGGCGATTTATGAGTTGCGCGGGCAAGAAAGCATCGCCCAGGCACTGGCCCTCGCAGGGGGCGTTTCAGCTGCCGCAGAAACGTCGTCGCTGGAAGTTGAGCGCACGCAGAAGCAATCAGAAGGAGCCAGTGCGCGGGTCGCCGTCGACGTTCGAATGAATGCAACTTCGCTGGCTGCTCCGTTGCGCAATGCGGACATTCTTCGCGTCCGTGCGGAAGCACCGCGCTTCGCCAAGACCGTTACCTTGCGTGGAAACGTGGCCACACCGGGTCGGTTTGCGTGGCACGATGGAATGCGCGTCCGCGATCTGATCCCGAACAAAGAGTCCTTGCTGACACCGGACTATTGGCTACGTCGCCAGCAACTCGGCCTACCCGTTGCGGACTTTCAACCCATGCTCCCGCCAGTCAAGGTGGAGATGCCGTCGACCGAGGCCGGGCAGACGATCACTCGGCCAGTCGCTCCGGCGGATGTGCAGACAATCAATAGCGGATTGTTTCCGGGGTTGACGGCCGGCGTGCCCAACGACACCGCTACACCGCAGGGCAGTGCGGCACAATTCCAGTCGCTGGCCGCTTCGAACGAACAAGGGACCGAGACAAAGAACGGGCAGCCCGGTAACGTGGCGCAGGTCTCAGGGGAAACGCATGAGACCCTCGGCTCAGGTCCACATCTCGTGACTGCGCCTCATTTTCCAATCGCGACGCAGGTGGTGAGAACCTCACCCGATATTGATTGGAGCTATGCGGTGATCGAGCGAGTCGATCCAAAGACGCTGACCACGCGTCTGCTTCCCTTCGACCTCGGCGCAGCAGTGTTGAAAGACGATGATGGCGCCAACATCGCGCTCGAACCCGGCGACGTGGTCACGATCTTTTCTGACGCGGACATTCGCGTCCCGCGTGCACAACAGACGAAGTACATTCGCCTGGAAGGGGAATTCGTGCACTCCGGCGTCTACAGTGCTCTGCCCGGCGAGACACTGCGCCAGGTTGTGACACGCGCTGGAGGGCTGACCCCGCAGGCCTATCTCTACGGTTCGCAATTCAGCCGCGAAAGCACACGGCGCGAGCAGCAGCAGCGGCTTGACGAATACGTTTCCGCGCTGTCGTATCAAATCGAGATCTCCGCGTCGAATAAAGCAACGTCGGTTGTCAGTCCGACGGAGGCAGCCACAGTTGGCGCTTCGGTGTCGAGCCAGCGCCAGTTGGTGAATCGCTTGCGGGAGGTGCGCGCGACTGGGCGCGTCGTCCTTCACATCGATCCGTTCAAGTCGGATGTGGATTCGCTTCCCGATCTTCCTTTGGAAGATGGGGATCGGTTTGTCGTACCCCCGGTTTCATCGACCGTGGGAATCGTCGGCGCCGTTTACGATCCGAACTCGTTTGTCTACCAGGCGCACAAGCACGCGGGCGATTATCTTCGCAACGCAGGGGGCCCGAACCGAAACGCCGATCGACGTCAGATCTTCATCATCCGCGCCGATGGCTCGGTGGTGAGCAAGCAGTATCTTGATCGCACACTTTGGGCGGACGACAAGTTCGATCGCCAGGTGATCTATCCAGGCGATACGATCGTCGTTCCAGAACAGCTGAACAAGACTACTCTTCTGCGTGGCCTGACCGATTGGTCCGCTGTGTTCTCGCAGTTTGCTCTTGGAGCGGCGGCGATCAACGTGATTCGTTAGCCGCGGATTCAATCGTCTTCAATGAGTACAGTCGGGCCTTCAAGCGAAATCGAGTGTTGCGAGAGCATTAATCGGAGTACAGGAACCATGGTAAATATGCGAAGCGACGGCACGGCAAAATCGCCGGTTCAAGATGTTGTCTTTCCGTCGATTCCTTCAGGCGAGCCGGAAGATCTCACATTCCTGGACGTACTGCTGATCGTCACGCAGCGAAAGAAGCTGGTCGGAATCGTGACCGCAATATGCACGGCGGTCGCACTGCTGCTGGCATTCGCGCTGCCGCAGGAATACACGGCGACGGTGATCATTCTTCCTCCGCAAGGGAATTCGTCGATGAGTTCCATGCTGGCCAGCCAGTTGGAGGGCGTGGGCGGCGCGGTAAGCGGGATGGCCGGCAGCATGCTCGGCGCGAAAAACGTCAACGACATGTACGTCTCGATGTTGAAAAGCCGCTCGGTTGAAGACGCGGTGATCCAGCGTTACGGCCTGCAGTCGGAATATCGTAAGAACTACCTGGCTGAGACGAGAAGAGCGCTTGAGAAGCACACCAAGATCGATGGCTCGACCAAGGATGGATTGATCCGGCTCAACTTCTGGGATCGCAATCCCAATCGGGCTGCGGAAGTTGCGAACGGATATGTAAACCAGTTCAGAGATCTATCGCAGCATCTGGCTATTACCGAGGCATCGCAGCGCAGGGTTATCTTCCAGTCTCAGCTCGATAAGACAAAAACCGATCTTGAGAATGCCGATGAAGCGCTGAAGCGGACACAGCTCTCCACCGGCATGGTACAGGTGGATGGCCAGGCCCGCGCCATGATCGAATCCGCGGCGCGCCTCCGTGCCCAGATTGTCGCCAAGGAAGTGCAGATCCAGGCCATGCGCTCCTACGCCGGCGATGAGAATCCGGCCTTGACCCAGGCACAGACAGAGCTCGAGGGTCTGCGTGGGCAATTCGACAAAATGGTCGGATCGAAAGGCGGCTCCGCAGACGATGTATTTCTTCCCAAGGGTGCGGTTCCTGAAGCAGGGCTGGAGTATGTCCGCCGGTTGCGCGATGTGAAGTACTACGAAGCAATCTTCGAGGTCCTTGCGCGCCAACTCGAACTTGCCAAGGTTGATGAAGCAAGGGAAGGCGCATTCATTCAGGTTGTAGATCCCGCAGTACCACCTGAAGAGAAATCGTTTCCAAAGCGCGGTCTATTAGCAATCACCGGCGTTGCTCTCGGCTTTACCTTCGGAATCATGATGGCGCTGCTCCAGGGAGGGCTGCTGAGGATGCAGCAAAATCCTGTTACCAAGGACAAGCTGGACCTCCTGAAGCGATCTCTTTGGAGCGGCCGCACCGCGAGGCCAAAGCAAGCCAAGGAGGAAGTGGCCGCGCTGCGGCATGCACGGCCTGAGGCAACCAGTTGAGGCAACCCTGCCTTTTTACAGTCGCGCTTCACTTCTCGCATCTATCCTATCCCTACCCGAGCTTATGCTGATCGAGACAACGAAATCTCCGCAGCCCCCGGAAAGTGTCTGGCTCGTGCTGCGTGACTTTCTACGTTACAAGCTGCCCCATGCCATCGGCCTCGACCGGGCTATAGCCTTCACGGTGCTTGGGCGCATAGTGCAGGGCTTGGGAAGCGTAGGAAGCGTGCTGCTGATCGTGCACTTTCTCACCGCTTCTCAGCAGGGTTACTACTATGCCCTGTGGAGCCTGGTGGCGCTGCAAAGCGTATTCGAGTTGGGGTTTTCCTTCGTGATTCTGCAGGTGGCTGCGCATGAGAGGGCAGTTCTGGAGTTTCACGCCGATGGCAGCATCACCGGAAACGAAGCCGCCCACTTCCGACTTGCGTCTCTGCTGCAGCGCGCGGTGCGCTGGTACACGAGCGCTGCCGTCGTCATGGGAATTGTGTTGCTGGTGGGCGGGATGCGTTTCTTTTCTTTGCACCAGGACCCGCAGGCTCCCCAGATGTGGGTTGTTCCGCTGCGGATTACAGTGCTTGCCTGCGCGATCACTTTCTCCATCGGCCCAGTGCTCTCGTTTCTCGAGGGATGCGGACAGGTGGCGCAGGTGGCGCGGATGCGCTTCTTTCAGTCGACCGTAAGTGTGGCTGCTGCATGGACGGTGATGCTGAGCCACCACGGATTGTTTGCACCGGCGATGGTACTCCTGGGACAGGGAACCGTGGCATGCTTCATGCTGTATTCGCGGCGCCGACTGCTCATCCCGCTGTTGCGGATGCATGTGGCCCATCGGGGAATCGACTGGCGGCGCGAGGTATGGCCCTTCCAGTGGAAGATCGCCGTGAGCTGGCTTTGCGACTATTTCATCTTTCAGCTGTTCACGCCTGTGCTGTTCGCGTTTCGCGGTCCGGTGGAGGCGGGGAAGATGGGCCTCTCCATGAATATCGTTGTGCAGATGAGCGCGATGATGCTGGCATGGATGACTACAAAAGCGGCTCCATTCGGTAGCCTGATTGCGAAAAAGGATACTCCTGAACTGGACCGCATGTTCTTTCGGTCGTTGCGGCAGTCGATTTCACTGTTCGTAGGCGGTGCTGTGCTGGTGCTTATCGGTGTACTCGCAGCCCCCTACGTCATGCCAAAGATCAGCCGGCGCATTGAGGACTGGCCGATCTTCCTGCTGCTTCTACTGACGGCTCTAAGTAGCCACGTGGTGCAGAGCGAGGCGATTTACCTTCGCGCGCACAAGTGCGAGCCATTCCTGGTGCAGTCCATCGTGATTGCGCTTTGCACTGCAGGGAGTGTTGTTGTATTCGCAAAGACTTCGGGGGCATTGGGCGTTTCGCTCGCCTACTTTGTGGTGCTTGGGTTGGCCGGAGTAATTTCAGCTACGGCGATCTTCAAGACAAAACGACGCCAATGGGCACAGATGGAGATTTGATTTTGTGAACGCGAAAGTCAAAGGCACGTCCGCTCCGCGCGTCTCCGTGGCGATGTGCACATTCAATGGCGCCCAGTATCTCGAGGAACAACTCGAGAGCATCGCATTGCAGTCGCAGTTGCCTTCTGAACTCATCGTGTGTGACGATCAATCGACCGACGATACGCGCTCAATCCTGAAGCGGTTTCAAGCCAGCGCCCCGTTTGCGGTCAAGCTCGTATTGAACAGTCAACGGCTGGGATCCACCCGCAATTTCGATCAGGCAATCGGCCTGACCCGCGGCGATCTCATCGCATTATGCGATCAGGATGACCGCTGGGCCCCGAGCAAGCTTGAGCGGCTTTCGGAAGCGCTGACCGCGGACCCATTTCTCGGCGGAGCGTTCTCTGACGCGAACCTGATCGATGGAGAGGGGCGGTCTATGGGGATGCGACTCTTCGCGCGGCACAAGTTCACCGCGGCAAAGCAGCGGAGCTTTATCGACTGCCCAACGGCAACGCTTCTGAAGCACGATATCGTGACTGGCGCCACCCTGATGTTTCGCGCGTCCATTCGGCGTTACTGCTCGCCGATCCCCGCGTCCTGGGTGCACGATGGCTGGCTTGCATGGATGATTGCGCTGCACTCCCGTTTGACCTTAATTCCCGAGCCACTCACCGATTACCGCATTCACACCGGCCAGCAACTCGGCGTCAACGCGGCGCCAGGCGCGCAAGCTTCGACTTCCAAGCCTGAAACACGGCGTCAATTCTATAGCCGGGTTGCGCGCCAGTTTGAAGACCTGCTGCAACGCGTATTGGCTGAGGGTTGGCATGAGCACGATGCGCTGGTCGGGAAGCTACGCGAAAAAATTGCGTTCCTGAAAACACAATCGAACCTCTCGCCCAGCCTTGGTGTCAGAACATTACAGATGGTCGGTCAGTTGCCGCGCTACATGCACTACGCTCGGGGTCTCGGATCTGTGTGCACCGACTTTCGCCTGGGGCGGGAGGTGTCATGAACGACGACCCGCTCCGCGGTACGAATTTCAGTGCGGTGCAGCCTGCAGACGTTTCAATTTCGCCTGCTGCACCGTGGCCGAAACTGACGGATAAATTGACGAAGCACGGATTTGTGCACGGTGTCCTATTCGGCCGGCGTGAGCTTCCGCTGTTCTGCAACCCGCTCATCATTTTCGTGCTGAACTGGGTGCTGATGCTGGTATCGCTCAGCTTTCAGATCACGTATGTTTCGTATCCGGCGATGGGAATGCCGGTTTTGCTGTTTGCGCTTTCTCTGGTCTCGTTTCTGTTTGGATACCTCGTGGCGCGAACGCTCCTGCACCACTGGCCAACGCGTTCGGAGTCCCTTGCGTACACGCTGAACGTGACGCGACTGTGGCAGATAAATCTGCTGTTCTGCGCGGCTTCGCTTTTGATTATTGGGTTCAACTGGATATTGTCCGGTCCTCCGCCTGCGATCGGTGATCCAGCCACGTATCTCACATACGGCCGATTCAAACAGGTGCTGTTCCCGCTGCTGGTCGTGATCACCGTCAATTCAATGCTCGACGCCTCACGGTGGCGCAAAGTCATGTTTGCCATGTTCGGCATTGCCGGTATGGCTCTTTACATTACGCGCGGGCTTCTGATGGTCGCGCTCCTGCAGATGCTCTTCGTTTTCTCGCTGAAGACGCGGATGAGCAGGAAGAAGCTCTATTCGATCGCAGCCGGCTGTCTCGCTCTCGCCATTGTTGCGATCACGCTGATCGGGAACGCGCGCACCGCGCAGGGTGTATTCCTCGAATATCTCCAAATACGGCACAAGTATTTTGAGTGGCCGATGGCCTATCTGTGGCTCACTTCCTACATTTCGATCCCGTTTTCAAACTTGTGCTGGCTGTTCGCCAAGGGTAATTTTCACGGACCGACGCTGTCATTCCTCTATCCTCTGTTGCCCTCCTTTCTGACGCCC
Source organism: uncultured Acidobacteriaceae bacterium (assembly GCA_963770365.1). Lineage (GTDB taxonomy): Bacteria > Acidobacteriota > Terriglobia > Terriglobales > Acidobacteriaceae > Telmatobacter. The sequence continues at coordinate 90,668 of CAVYPN010000012.1, forward strand.
GCCGATCCTCACGCTTACATTCACGATGATCTAAGCATCATCGACGGCGCCAGCACCTATCTCGCCGCATACGCTCTCGATTTTTCGTATCTCGGCGTTTATCTCGCGAACCTGATACTGGGCCTGGGATGCGGTTGGCTGATGGAGCGCTCCCTTCCGAAAAACATCCTCGTGGCCGGCACCTTCCTCGCGTGCCTCTCGTTCATTTTCTTCAGCGACATGTTTACCCCGCTTTCGACGATTCTGCAGTTTGCGATTCAGAGCGCCGTGCAGAGAAAGTGCTTCCATTGGGGTGGGACGCAGGACGAAGGCATGGTGCCCAAGTGAGCAGAGTGCATCCAGTGTTTGCGCCGGAGTCTAGTCCCCTTACGGTCACAGCGGTGATTGTGCTGTATCGCATGAAAGCCGCTGAATCGCCCGCATTTCAAAGTGTGATGGCCGCACGCCAGGAGATCGAGCCGGGCGCGGGCAATGTGGCTGTGTTGCTGTGGGATAACAGCCCCGCGCCGCATGCAGGTCTCAATCTGCCCGAGGGCGTGCATTACTTCGCGGATGAAAACAATTCTGGATTGGCAACAGCCTATAACCGGGCGCTCGCGTGGGCGGAGGGGCAGGGTTCGGCCTGGCTGCTGACGCTTGATCAAGATACCGCGGTGCCACGAGATTTCTTTGTAAAGATGGCTGCGGCTGCACGCGAAAGCTCGCGCTATGCGGGAATAGGCGCGATTGTGCCGCAGATCGCGGCAGGGAGAAGGCAGCTTTCACCGAATTATTTTCAGTTCGGCGCCATTCCGCGGTGGTACCAGGCAGGCTTTGTCGGCGTGCCCGGCGAACTTGTGTTTGCCTTTAACTCGGGTTCGATGCTGAGCACTGCCGCCCTCAAACAAGTGGGCGGATACGATCCGCGCTTCTGGCTCGATGACAGCGACGCGATGATCTTCAGCAAGCTGCACGAGCATGGCAAGCGCGTCTATGTGGCGGGTGACGTCCAACTTGAGCATGAGTTTTCGATGAAAGACATGCAGCGCAGAATGAGCGCGGAGCGTTACCGCAATGCCCTGTTTGCCGAAACGGCCTTTTGGGATCTGCGCATGAACCGTGCTGCGGGATGGGAGCGAACGTTGCGGCTGGTTCTGCGCATCGCGAAGCATTGGTGGCGAAAGGATTCAGCGGAACTGCGGCGGATCACGTGGCAGGCGCTGGCTCGGCGTCTATTTACGTCACGGCAGAAACGAATCGCCGAGTGGAACCTGGCTACCCAGAAGTACGTGACATCGGGCCGAGCGGAGACAGCAGCCAGCTCTGAGGTGAAAGTTTCAGCGTGCATGGCAGCCTACAACGGCGGCGCTTTTGTGGAGTCGCAGCTGCGATCGATCCTTGCGCAGTTGAGGCCGCAGGATGAGGTCGTCATTGTTGACGATAGATCGACGGACGGCACACTTAGGCGAATTGAGCAGATCGGCGACGCACGTGTTCGCATCTTCAAGCACGAGCACAACGCCGGAGTCGTTGCTACGTTCGAAGATGCGCTGCGACTGGCGACCGGCGACATCCTGTTCCTGAGCGATGATGACGACGTGTGGGCTCCCGCAAAGGTACGTCGGTTTCTCGATACATTTTCAAGCAGGCCGGATGTGGGGATCGTGCAAAGCCGGGTGCGAATGATTGACGAAAAAGACCAGCCGATTCCCGATTCTCGGATTAACCGGCATGGCCGGTTTTCCCCGGGATTCTGGCAGAATATTTTCATCAATCACTACCAGGGTTCGGCAATGGCTCTGCGCGCGTCGTTGCTGGGACGGGTGCTGCCGTTCCCGGCGCGCAAGTCGTTTTTGCACGATGCATGGATCGGAACACGGAACGATCTGGTGGGCGGAAAGTTCGTGTTCATCGATGAAGACCTCCTTTTCTACAGGCGTCACGGCAACAATGCGAGCCGTACGAAATCGCCAATGCAAAAAGTCCGCGCGCGGACCGAGTTAATTCTCGCGCACCTTGTTCATTCATTCTCCTCGCTCGGCAAACAACCGGAACTTTGAAGCCGACTAACAAAACAAACATCGATACGCAGGTAGCTAGTTGGAATCCGCTGATTTTGATCCTACGAGAGAGAGTCTCTCTATGAAGCAACCAGGTGAGGCTGTTATGCGCGGCCCTATCGCGCTTATCATTCCCACGTTCAATGCGGCAGGTTACTGGACGGCATTGTCTGCGGGAATCCGAGCACAAAGTCTCGCGCCTAACCGGGTCATCGTGATCGACTCGGCCTCCTCCGACGGTACGCCAGAGTTGGCGAGGCGAGATGGATTTACAGTTGTCGAGATTTCAGCCAAAGATTTCAATCACGGTGGAACGCGGCAGTTTGGCGCCGAGCTTGCCGAAGACGCAGAGATACTGATCTATCTCACCCAGGATGCTATTCCCTTCGGCGCAGATGCATTTGCAAACCTCGTTCGTACCTTTGAGGATGCGGAGATCGGCGCCGCGTATGGACGGCAACTTCCGCGCGAGACTGCCGGGCCGATTGAAGCACATGCACGGCACTTCAGCTATCCATCGACGTCGCGTATGCGCACGTGGGACAGTCGCCGGACGCATGGATTCAAATCGATCTTTTTCTCGAACGCGTTTGGAGCATACCGGCGCAGCGCACTGATGAGCGTCGGTGGATTCTCGCCGGATGTCATTTTCGGCGAAGACACCCTGGTCGTGGCGCGCCTGCATCGCGCCGGCTGGAAGACTGCTTATGTAGCCGACGCGATGGTCCGACATTCGCATGGCTATTCCATCGTCGAGGAATTCCGAAGATATTTCGATATCGGGGTGCTGCACGCACGCGAGAGTTGGCTTATCGAACAGTTTGGCAGCGCCTCGGGCGAGGGTCGACGCTTTGTTGTCTCTGAGCTGAAGCACCTGTTGAAGGACGCACCTCATCATGTGCCTTCGGCACTTATGCGTACGTTTGCCAAGTATTTTGGGTATAAGATCGGGCGGCGCGAGAGCAGGCTTACGCCGCGCCTGAAATATCACCTGGGGCTGAACCGGCAATACTGGACCCGTTAAGCACCCGGTGTCATGCCTCGGTATAGGGTACGGTGAAGAAGAACGTAGCTCCCTGGTCTACGTTTCCTTTGGCCCAGATCTTTCCGCCGTGGCGGGTAATGATCCGGTAGGCAGTTGCAAGTCCTACGCCGGTACCGGTGAATTCGCTCTGCGAGTGGAGACGTTGGAACGGCCGGAAGAGCCGGTCGGCATAGCGGGGATTGAACCCCGCTCCGTTGTCACGCACAAAGTATACGGTTCCAGACTCATCCTCGATGTAGCCGAACTCGATCTCCGCTGATTCCGTTTTCGAAGAGTATTTCCACGCATTTCCCAGCAGATTGTCGAAAACAACCTGCATGAGGCCGTCGTCTGCAAAGATGTGCGCCCCCTTGGCAATGATGAAATGAACCTGGCGTCCCTTGCTGTCTGCCTGCAGGCGCGATGCAATCGCCTCGGCGGTATGGCTGAGGTCGATGAGAGTGCGATGCAGTGGGTGGCTCGACGCGCGGGAAAGATTAAGCAGATCGTCAATGAGGCCCGACATCCGGCTGGCCCCTTCAAGCAGCCGGTCGACCAGCATTCGTCCCCCCTCATTCAGTCCTTCGGATGAATGCTGGAGCAGAAATCCAATGTTGTTGATATGCTGCAGCGGGCCGCGAAGATCATGGGCCACGGAATAGGAGAAAGCCTCAAGCTCCTTGTTGGTCGCGGAAAGCTCTGCTGTGCGTTCTTCTACTCGTCGTTCAAGATCGCTTCGTGTCGCTTCAAGGGCACGATCGCGCGTCTGGATCTGTTCAAGCATTTCGTTGAAGGATTGAACGAGGAACGAAAGCTCATCGCTACTGGGAGGGATCTTGGCGCGTACGGAGTAGTCCCGTTCGCGCGTAACGATCTGCGCGGTATTCGCCAGCCCTGTGAGGGGGTCGGTTACCAGATGCCGAACAGCCGACGTCGCGAGAAGGGCGATGGCAAAGCATATGATCAACATCCCGGCTGAGATCAGGCCGAAGCGTCCCGCGCGCCGCGCCACGTCGCTGGTTTCGGCGGCCAGATAGACTGTTCCCACCTGCCCACCCTGAAACCAGATTCTGCTTCCCAGCAGGATATAGCGTCCTTTTGTCCAATAGCGCTGAGTTTCACCCGGCGCAAGGCGGTTCGTCAGTTCCAACTGAATCGAGGGCGTGCGCAGATACCGTGCAAACTCGCTGCCATCGGGACGAAGAATCACGGCGGACCGGACCTGCGGTGCGTTGCGCAGTGCCGATAGCGTGTTCTCAGCGGCTTGCTTGTCGTCGAACAGCAGGGCGGTGACACTGTTGGCGCCCATAATGTTCGCCTCAGTTGCCATGGAACTGATCAACTCCTGCTGAAGACTGTAGAGGTCGTAGACGAGGAACGAGACAAAAGCCAGCAGCAGCGCGACTCCGCTTACCAGCATTGTCATGCGCATGAACTTGTCTGAGATGGATTGACTGCTCCAGATCCTCATGGCAGGCCACCCGCAGACGGCTTGCCGATTACCGATGACGCAACTCGCAACAGTTCTGAACTCAGGACGAGATGTGCGCGGTTGACGGCGTTGAGATTCACGGCGAAGCGCACGTGATTTTGGATAAGAAGGAACTGGATCATGCCGCCGCGGTCAAGAAAATCCGAAGCATCGCTCACGGTAAGGACATCGGATGAAGACAGGATGGCCAGATCTTCGCGCAGATGGTCGCCTTCATCGGCACTGATGAAGAGGACCGTGCAGCCTTTGGTCTGGGTTACATCGGGAATCCGGTGAATATGTACAGGCCGTTTGTCGATGGACTGGTTTGCGGCGAGGTCGTCGATGGTTTGGCCCATCGGGTCATGCCCGAGCAGGCAGATGTCGAAAGACGCGCGCGGCGGCTGTTCGCCGACCTGGCGAACGAATTTCCCGAAATTGAGAAGATAGGCAGCCTTGACGTCGTATTCGGTGGGCTTCGATGTCTGGGCGATTGAGATTGGGATGACGGCGCCAGCAACGAGCAACGACGCTGCAAACCGACGGGTGATACCCATGCAGTGACGGTATCGTCGTGGTGCTGGCTCGGTTGGCGGGGTCTGCTTCATCTTCTTGCCAGTGACCACGTCTCAATGGCTCCAAACGAGTTTTGCATAGATACCGCGCTTGATGAGAACCGTGGGCGGCGGATCGATGCCAAATTCGGCGTGATGCGGCTGAAAGAGATTCTGGCCGGTCACGGAGAAGTTGAGACTTTTCGTCGGGTTCCATCCAATTCTCGCATCAGCGGTTGTGTAAGACCTGACTGATTGTGCCGGCAGCGAATCGACATAGCGGAAGGACTGATCGAATTCGAAGTGGTGCGGAAGGTTGAGTTGGGATTGCACAAAGGCTTGTTGGGAGGGGCTGGAACCGCCTAGTTTCTGTAGCGTCACTTTATCCGTAAATCCGGGCTCATCTTCTACGTCAATGTCGAGGTAGGAGTACCCCGCGCGGACGCGCCAAAACGAGCTTGCCTGCACATCAGGCGCAAACTCAAAGCCATGGGAAGTGCCGTGGATCCCGTTGATGTATTGAAGGGTAAAGAGCAGAGCCCCCGGAGGAAATGGAGGAACAGGCGCGAGCGTTATGGTGGGCGAGCTTTGCGCGATCAAGTTCCGATATGCGTTGTAGAACACCTCACCGCTGATATAGACGCGCGGGTGTAGCAGGGTTCGAACGCCGCCCTCATAGGAGACAAGGCGTTCTGCCTGGAGATTATGATTGCCAATCACCCGCGCGAAGATTAGTGGAGAGGCAACTGCGAAAATATCAACCTGGATATCTTCGTCGACGCGATCGGGAGTACGAACAGCGCGGGAGAAGGCAGTCCAGGCTGAGAATGTTCGCGTGGGGGTGTAAAGCAAGCGTCCGTTCGGCTGGTATTCAAAGCCGGTGTAGTTGTTGTGCTCGAACTTGGAACCGAGGATGAGGGAGAGCCTGTCGGGAACCAGCCGAAGTTCATCCTGCAGAAAAGCACTGAAGATGCTGTCCGTCTTGTGAGCCGGGATGAACGTATCGGTGGGGACGGTCTGCGAGACGGTGCTGGGACTAAGACGCAATCCGAGACCGTATGTGAACTGCTGGCGTTTCGTCGCGGCGAGGCGATGCAGGAAGTCGACGTCAAATGTGTCGCGGTCTTCGCCGAAGTTCGAGCCGATGCGGTGGTCGTGGGACCAGAAAGACTGAAGGTAGATGTCGGAATGGTTGATGAACTGCCGGCGCCAGAGGGCGCGCAGATTCCCTCCGGAGACATTGGTGGACTGGTAGGAGGTGAAAGTTGCAGGCGGGGTGTACGTGGAGAGTGTCTGCGCATCGCCGAACTTGCCCCAATAGGCATCTCCCTGGATGCTGACTTCGTTTGCCCCAACTACCCTGTCGGCGCGGAAGCCGGCCTGGCCGAAGCGGGACCAGTCGTAGTTTCGTTGACCATCAATGTGGAACTCGGGCGAACGGATGAAGCCGAACGTATTGGCGCGCCATGTCCAATTGCCGTGAGCCGAGCCGTAGCGGGCGTCCTCAGTGTTCTGGTCTACGCTTCCGCCACCGGAGGATAGCAGCGTTCCTTTCGTGTCCCGAGAGTGCTTCGTAATGATGTTGATGATGCCGTTGACGGCGTCGGCTCCCCAGATGGTGCCGCCTGGACCACGAATGACCTCGATGCGGTCGATGTCTTCAAGCATGACATTGTCGGCGGTCCAAAGGACGCCGCCGAAGAGGGGGGTGTAAACGCTGCGTCCGTCGATCAGAACCAGCACGTATTTGGAAAACTGATCGCCGAAGCCGCGTATTCCAACGGCCCAGTTGCGCGAGCCGTTGACACGGGCGACATTGACTCCAGGGACTAGGCGAAGGGCGTCGGGGATGTTGGTGACACCGGCGCGGCGAATATCCTCTCCGGTCAGGACATAGATTGCTGCGGGCGTCGCCCACACCTGGGTGGGCTCCTTCGATTGAGTGGTGACCTCAATCTCGCCAAGTTGTTGCAAATTAAGAGACTTAAGCTTTTCGGCGTTGCGCTGGGTTTGCGGCGATGCCGCCAGGATCAAGCCAGCATGCAGGACGAAAAACAGCGCTGTTAAGCGTGCAAAAAGCATGAGGGCTTACGCGGGTCTTCCCGTCAGAGGGAGGGAGGAAGATTGTGATTTTAGAAGTGTATCTGCCGAAATTGGTTGCCTTGAGGCGTGGGCTCCTGGTGCGGGAAACTATAGATTATTCGAGTGTTGGGTGGCATCGTCACCTCCAGGAGCGTGATCTGAAGGAGTGACAAAAAACTGCGCAACCGTCTCAAGCAATTTGGCCGGTTCGCCCTTTCGCACAAAGCCATCAACGAACGGGGCGATATCGGCAGGGAGCGACCAAAGATCGGAAAGGACAATGATCGGGACTGCGGGGTAGAGGGCGCGAATTTCGCTTGCGAATTCGGGTGAGGTTTTGGTGGAGTTGAGGCGGTAGTCGAGCAGAACGAGTCCGATCCACTCTCCGGTTGGAATCTCGGTTCCGACAAACCTAACTAACGTGGGCAGAGCTTCATAGCCAGCCTGCTTCATCAGTAAGCCATAGATTTCAAGGTGCATGGGGTCATCGTCGACAATCAATACTTTTGGACGACTCGCCTGCATTAGACCCTCCAGAGGTCAAGGTGAGCCCTCAGGATAACCACGAACGGAACTAAGGTCAAAGGAATTGGGCCAGAATCGGGCAGCCTTAACTAGCCGCCTTACGTCATTGCGACGTACAGCTAGTTATTCTTTTTAACCTTGAGAACGCGAACTTGGATGCGGCATTTCAAATCCGTGCCTTCGATAAAATAGAAGCGATGAGTTTTCCAATCAAAACCTGTGTAGTCTGCGGCGAAGAGTTCGAGTTGCGGCCCGATAAGCCGGGATTTGCGAATCGCTGTCCGGAGTGCAGCACGCCTGAAGCAGAAGAGCAAGCGGACGACCGGCACCTGAGCGCCGAGGAACGCAAAGCGCTCAGTGAAGTGAACGCAGAGCGACGCAAAGTGATCCGGGATCTGCTCTATCGCAAGGACCGGTGAATGGTGATTGCTCCAAGTGCGGACTGCGTGCTCCGAGCTGTGGCGAATCGCCTGCGGAACAGGTGCGGCTGATCACTGCGCCTCTCGGGAAACAGGCATAGAAACTCTGTAACGAGCCTGTGGGTTCGTGTCTTTCATTCCAGCGAAGGGCGAGGGTTTCAATGGAAGTCAAAGTCAAACAGATCGATCGATTCAAGTTCAACATCGAAGCGCGTTCCCACTCGGTGATCAGCGATCAGCCCACGGAAAACGGCGGCGAAGATGCAGGAATGACTCCACCAGAGTTGATGCTGGCTTCGCTTGGAGCGTGCGCGGAGTTTTATGCAGTGCAATATCTGCGAACACGCAAGCTGAGTGATCGCGGCGTGGAAGTGACCGTGACGGCAGAAAAGCTGATGCAACCAGCGCGGCTGGGGAATTTTCGCATTCATGTAACCTGCCCGGCCGAATTGAGCGTGGAGCAGACTGAAGGATTACGGCGCTCGGTGCATCATTGCCTGATTCACAACACACTGTTGTCCTCGCCGAGTGTGGAGATCGAGCTGGCCGTGGGCGAGGATTCATCCCTGATTTCGACTCAAAAATGAATTGCCCGGCGGTTGCATTCGCCGGGCATTCGTCGTTCAGATTGCGACTTCTTCAGTAGTGATCACGGTCATGGTCATGATCATGACCGCCCATCATGTGGTCAACGCCAACCTTATATCCGCGGCGGAAGCCATCGCGGTAGGCTTCGCGTTGCTCCGGCGGCAAATGCGGGCGGCGATATTCTTCGCGGTTCTCCACATCGGGACGACGGTGATTGTCGAAGTCTTTCCGAGCTCCTTCGATTCCGTCCTGAAATCCCTGGCGGCGAAGTTGATCGAATTCATTCGGCGGAGCATCCCACGGCCGTTCGGGTGCGCGCATCTGTACAGGCGGTCCGTTCATGATATGCGACATGGCAACGTCGTATCCACGCCGAAAGCCCTCTCGGTAAGCTTTGCGCAACCCAGGGGGCACACTGGGGTTGCGATATTCTTCGCGATTATTCACGTCTGGACGCCGGTGGTTGTCGACGTCCTTGCGGGCTCCTTCCATTCCGTCATGGAAGCCGCGCCGTTGAACATCGTTCCAGGCGTCCGGCGGTCTTTGCCAGTCATCGCGGTCCTGCCCAAAACCTGCGGGCTGAGGTCCAGGAGTTGCCGCGCAGGTGCGCGGCGCAGAGAGCAGCATGAAAGCGGCACATCCAAAAAGTGCCGTGATTTGAAGCTTAGTGAGATTCATCTTGCGAATGCTCCTTTCGTAAGTGACGACATCGCTTCAGAGACGTCAGGCCGCAATCGTACTGCCGCGACCCTTGATCTGCCAATGGAGTACTGCATGTTTTGTGAACACCGAGTGGCGGCAACAGTTTCTGCCGGCAGCTGGTTGAAGCCGGCATAGAAATGCCCGGCGATTGCGCCGGGCACCCTCCGCGATGCGGAACCGATGTTTAGAAGTGGGGCTGATCGTCGCGATCGTGATCGTGCCTCATGTGATCCATGGCGCGGCGGTATCCTTCGCGGAAGCCCTCGCGAAACTCCCGGCGGGCGTCTCCTTCGACAGGAGGATGTTTGTACATTGCGTGATCATCGGCATCGGCGTGGCGATGCTCGCTCATATCGTGCCGAGCCGCCTCAACGCCCTCGTGAAATCCGCGTCGCTGCGCATCGCGATATTCTCCCGGCGCCTCGTCCCAGCGGTCGTGGTCCCGATCCTGGGCAAAGGATGCATGAGGGACAGGTTGTGCTGCGAGAGCATGCGCCTTGAGCGCGCCGGTTGATGCGACGCAGAGAGCAAGCAGGGATGGGGCAATCCAATTTATTTTTCTCATAGAGTAGGAACCTCCTCGTTCAAGGCGTAGAGATGAGATCAGAGCGACCGGCGTTGCCCACAAAGGGCTGGCAGCCGAATTGCGTTTGTGATGGCGCGGTCAAGTCCTTCTTTTACGGACTAGCCAGGCTGTTTATCTCGCTGCTTACTCGGCCGGAACACGCGTATGCACAAAGCCTGTTGCAGGCGGTTCCGGTTGCGCAAGGACCGAAATCGCTAGACTGCTCAATACCTCCCCCACCCCATCTCTGTAAAGAAAGTATCTGTTTTCAGTGGTCTACGGAGGAGGACCAGCTGCAAAGTCTTCTGTTGATTGGACTTGGCCGCAGAGTATTCTCAACAAAGGACTTGCGTGCCGGTGTCACGGGATCACAGTTTCACAGGGGGTGTTGAGAAGGGCTATGTGAAGGACTAACTCTTTGTGGGGATGAGGGTTAGCTGATTTTCGGAGGGTGTTTTTGGGCGTTTTTGGTACGTTTTGGTACGTTATCGGCATGTTTAGGGGCTTTCGAGGCCTGTGAAACTGTGGGAATGGGCAATCGGAAAGGCCGATTGGTTGAGGGCATAGATTCAGCATAGGCTGATTGGTGAAATAACCTGCAAAACCGGGAAAAGTTTTTGGTGTTTGTTTTGAGCGGGTTAGGCGGGGTGGCGGGGATTTGGGGCTTGACGTTGAGTTTTTCGTGCGTTTCGGTCGGCCCTACGGGGCGGAAGGAGATTGCCAGGGATGATTCCCAGGGTTTCACCCTGGGCTATTCTCGGATGTCCCTCCGGGACTGGAGTTCTCGGACACGCCCTCATCGAGGTTCCTTCGGAGCTAGGAGAGCGTCGGTTACGAGGGGAGCTACGAGGGAGTAGGGAGAGCAACGGTTACGAGGAGCGCAGGGAGAGCCAAAAGCAGATTCTTCGCTCACCACCCCCAAACTGAACTACGTTTGGGGCCCCGTTCACTCAGAATGACAGCCGCTAAATGAACCCCGTTAGTCAGAGTGACGGCGCGCTGCTCCCCGTTCACTCCGAATGGCACCGCTCATTGCTTTTACTCAGCCGACAGCGCCTCGGAGGGAGTGCCGATTGGCTCATTCTGCCCTAGTCGGCGTTGTTGATGTAGCACTCGTGGATGGCATCGAGGGGAGCGTTGGGCCAGCGGCTCTTCACCAGGTCGTCCTCTGAAAATTCGTGCAGCTTGAAGTCTATCTGGCCGTCTGGCTGCACCAGTCCCTGCACATAGCCGTAGATGTGCGACCTGGCAGTTTTCTCGGCATCGCGCGGCAGCGGGTATCGCCGTGCGCCGGCCGATCCGATGATGATCCCGGGCACTACGCGGCTGGAGTGCTGTTTCCAGTAGGGCGTATTGAATATGTTGGGGGAGTAGTAGTGCGAATGGCTTGCAAACAGATAAACGTGCTTCCCGGCGGCCTGCGCGTCGTAGAACCAGGTGTAGGCAAGATCTCCTGTTCGCTCGCCAAGTTCCCAGTCGTCCATGGCGTGTTCGGAGCCCTTCGAGTGGGGCAGGGCCTCGTGCATTCCGGCAACGATCGCGCGGATTCCCGAGCCCGGCGCGAGGTCGCGATCGAGCACACCACGCAGCCACCGCATCTGCTCATCTGAAAATTCGGCCTTGCTGGCATTATCGAGCGTAATGAAATCCACGCCATCGTGTGTCCAGTGATACCAGGGGCCTATCGGTGCGGCGCCAGGGCCATCGGCCTTGCGCTGGGCTGCGATTTCAGGCCGGTCGAGGAAGGTCGAGAACTTTGCGATGTAGGCTTCGCGGGTCATGGGGGCCACCGTCTCGTGGTTTCCGCGACCGAGAAAGACAGGAAACGTGCCGAAGGACGCCATCTGGCGGGTTAGGAAATCATCCCACGCGATGTGGTGATACTCGTCCATCGCGAGATCCTTGCCGGCGGGCAGCATGGCGAGCATGTCCTGATCCGGATTCGACATCCAGCGGAAATCGCCGAGGTGCCAGTAGAAGGCGTCGTTCTCTGCCTTCACGCTGGCGGCGATGGCGGGCATTACGAAGTCGCCGCAGTTCCGGCTGTCACCGGAAACGGCGAAACTCCATGCGGCGCCGTTTGTCTGGGCAAAGGCGGATGTGGCGGCGAAGGCAAAAAATACGAGCAGGGAACGAACAGGGGAAGCCTGGAACATGCTTCCAGCATAAACGGGCTTTTCGTCGAATGTTTCATCAACAGTTTGTAAATCACCTGTTGGCATAAATCTGGTCGCAGACACGAGGAAGGCAGGAAAGCAGATTCTTCGTTCACCACCCCAAAACTGAACTACGTTTGGGGCGCCGTTCACTCAGAATGACACCCAGCAATGGTGTTCACGCAGAATGACATGGTCGATTGGAATGGTTTCGGATTTGGGACACGGGATTCGGAATCAGCGCCCTTGGTGTGACTCGAGTCACCGAGCGGCGGGGATGGTTCCCGGTACGCTCGAATAAGCGCCTGGCAGGGCCATGCGCACTGCTTTCAAGGAGCAATTTTTCATGGCTTATGTCGTAACCGATGCCTGCGTCTGCGATTTTGTCTGTGTAACCGAATGTGCCACTTCCGCCATTGCGCCGCAACCCGGGGATGCGGCTGCAGGAACCATATCGCAGGTATATATCAACCCTGACGACTGCATCGACTGTGGTAGCTGTGCGAGTCTTTGCGCGCAGAATGCGATCTATCCTGAGGCTGATTTGCCTGCGGACAAGGCGCACTTTGCGGAAAAGAACCGGGCTTACTTTCAATAGGTTGTTTTGTTGAGAGCCTGATTCCTTGAACCGGGGGTAGCGAAAAGCAGATTCTTCGCTCACCACCCCCAAACTGAACTACGTTTGGGGCCCCGTTCGCTCAGAATGACAGCGCTGATCACCGTTCACTCGGAATGACATCTAAGGAGAATTTCGGATCAGGACACGACGGTGACTACCCCGCGAAGGCGGGAGACATCCAGTTAGGGCTCGGTCTTGGGAGATGGGGGCGTGGGTGTCTGGGCGTTCTGCTGATCAGGCTGGGCGGCAGGGGTCTTGATCGCCGCTGGAGCAGTCGTGCCGGGGGTCATTGGCATGGCGGATAGCGCCAGAGTCTGAACCGTCTCCGGGTCATCGCGCAACTTCAGGTACAGCACTCCATTGACTGGGTGCGGCACTGTCAACTGGGTACCGGTGAAGTCTGCCGGCACATTCACAGCGTTGTCAAAATCAGAAGACGATGCGACCGACTCGGCGAGAAACAGATTTGTGCCCGTCAATGCGCAAGGCCGGGAGACATTATGCGGGCAGTGCAGTTCCTTGAAGCCGGGGATGCGGACGAGCGTTCCGAGGGACAGCCACTCTCCAGCCACGCCGTCGGCGGAGACGGCGCGCGCCTGTAGCGGACCGAATGCCGATGAACCGAACTTGGCCAGTGGTTCGACGACGCCAAGCGCTGTATTCGCATCCTCCAGCATCAATGATCCGTCGCTGACGGAAAGAGTGGTGCGGAAGCTATTGTCGGTGGCCGCAACCTCCACTTTTTCGTCGCGCGGGAAATTTGCAGGCGTTTTCGATTTCAGGAAGAACACGAGTCTGCCGTCTACGGGGAGGTCGTTGGGGCTTCCCAGGTGAACAGGCGAGGGATCGGCCGATGCTTGATCCTGCGTTCCTTTGCTCAACAGGGTGACTTCGGGCCGTGGCGGATCGACGGTGACGGGAACCTTTAATCCGCGTCCGTCGCGCAGTTCAACCTTGGCGGAGTAGTGTTTTCCCGGCTCAAGACCGTCCGTGGCCCTGTCTGCCTTCATGCGCAACTGGTCCTGGTCCTGCACGCGCTTCAGGGCAACGGGTGTCCAGTCGATGCCATTGAGGGAGACCTTGGCCACTTCATCGAGCCGGTTTCCGGTAAGCGCTGCATCGTTGTCTCCGGCACTGAGCTTCATCCTTTCGAGAGACGCTGCCTCGGAGTAAGCCGTGAGGGTGAGTTTGTCGGGCGTGCCGAGGCCGTACTGATCGATTGCGATGGTCACCGGACCGGGCGCAGCGTCCTTCAAGGGCACTGCCATTTCGATCATGTCGGGCTTGGGGGCCTTCCACTGGAGCTTGACCGGGCTCGTTCCGGTCGACTGTGCCTCGATCTTCTCGATGCACAAGGTATTCTCGCCGTGGATGTGGAGGGTATCTTCGCGCCCGACGACCAGGGCCGACTGGTCGGTCGGCGAAACGGTCCACTTCCCAGCTTCGGCACTTACGAGGTGGAACCTCGGCCCCACCCAGTCGTCGAAACCCCATTTGCCCTGGACCACTCCGATGAAATCGCCGGCAGGCAGCATAGGAATGGTATGCAACGGCACAAGGCCGCCTTCCGCAGCATCCGCCTTGAGGGGCACGTCCATCGGACCCTTCTTCGATTCGATGTGCAACTTGAGGTCGTGCGCTTCAGGAGAGGCATAGACCGACGGCGCACCCTCAGCGGGAAGCACGAGGCCTGTCTTCTGAGCACAGAACTTCTCCTCGGGGTTCACGGGGTGCAGGGGCGGCATTTTAGCGGGCCCGACGGGGGGGAGTGCGACAACCACGACCGATTTCGGGTCGCGGAATGAAGGCGGCACACTCAAGCGGAGGTTCAGCGTATCGTCAGTGGGCAGCGCGAGCGCGGGGATGTACTGGAAGTGCGCGGTGTGGAGAGAGGCAAGAATTCGGGCGGTATCGACAATCGCACCGATGTAAGCGCTGTAGAGACCGGCTCCGCCGAGCGAGGAATAACTGAGCTGATTCATGAGGTCGGCGTTGCTGCCGCTGGTGAGCTGTGAGACACGGCTGGAGACGTTGGCGTCGTCGAGCACCATGCCTTCGGTGTGCTGTGTGAGGCATGGGGCCTGCTGATCGGTGGGCTTGTCGAAGCACTGCTGGTCAAGCCGGATGCCGAGAACGGCAGCAGACTTCTGCGCCCGCTCCTTGAGCGAATTCGGGTCGGTCTGCGAGGTGACTTTGACCTCGGCGAGATAGGCGTCGAGGCGCATCCTGTCGAGGCCGGCGGCCTGCAGGTCCTGGGTGGCGCGAACGAAGATGCCGGGGCGGTCCTTTACGGCTTTGCGCAGCGTGGTGAAATCGCCGCCTGTTGCGGGGGCAAGAAAAAGAACGGCCTGCTGCGCTTCTTCAGGAACGGTGATGAAAACGCCTTCTTCGCGGGCATGTTTTGACCATGTATCGACGCGGGTAAACCAATCGGCGGGCGGGGGATTGGTGGCGCCGCGGAGAAAGGCGACAATGAGCACGTATCGCTCAGACTGGCTTTCGGGGAAATCGGGATGAATCCACAGGCGGTCGCCGGGAAGCAGGTTAGGAACCTGGCCAATGGGCAGAGTGAGCTCCCCACGTTTCACGTGCACATCGACTTTAGGTCCGACCAGGTCGAATGAGGGTGCTGCTGCCTGACCGTGTGCAGGTGTACTTTTCCAAGCCAGCGAAACAAACAACAGTAAAAGGAAACAACGCCGCATCCTTCTATTGTACGGAGGTGGGGGCGTCAAGAATATGGCGAGTATATCGAGATTTTGGACGGAAAGCGGGGTTGCCGGACCGATACTGGGTCAGGGGTATCTCTTGCACAGGCGTGGGGTTCGGCTGCACAATCGTTTACACTGGTGCGTGGTTAGGCTGGAAGTACTTCTTAGTTAAAGTTTTTACTCGGCCCTGTGGGGTAATCAAGACAGAAGCAGAGGTAGCGACCAGGCCGCTTCGGCAAGACTACATCCACCCTGATCACCTTTATAAGCGAACGGAAAGGCCGAGGGTTCAGTTACATCCAGATCGGGAACCTGTCACCCGCCGCAAAAAAGAGAGGCTAATCGGGGGTTTCATTTCCGGCGGAGCGCATTGAGAAGAGGGCAGGCTAAAGAAGCTTTATATGGAGAATGTTATGAAGTCGAACCGGGCTGCGCAAAATAGCGTAGACATCAGCAATTTGAGTGTTCCGGACGCTGAAGAGATTATTGAAGAGGCCTTAAGTGAATTGGCTTTTTCGCAGGACCCTGGGATGGCGCGCGCACTGCGCTTTCTGGCGCCCCCGGGCTATCAGGCGATTGTCGAGTTATGCAGCGAGAACGGACGAAGCAAGCGCCGGAATGCACCGGCAGAGAGCTGGTCGCCCGAAGAGGATGAGGTACGCATCTACTTCGAACGCCTGGATGACGGCACGGCGCCGGTTAGGCAAAGCCGCGGATCACGAGCTCCGATCGAAGCAAGTTTCGAAGAGGAGGCCGACGATGAAGTGGCGGTACCGGCGGATCTGGATGCGCGCGTAAAGGAACTTTGCGCGGCGCTGGCGGAAGCGGAGCGAGGCGGGCACGCGTTCATCGCGCTGAAGTGGTTTCGGGATTCATTTTTGCCGCGCAAGGCATTCCGCTGGAACCAGCATCCGGAGTCGAGACAAGCGGTGCTGGCGGAGGCGATCCAGCGCGGGGTGGTGCTTACCAGCAAGATCGCGAATCCGAAGACTCCTGCGTACCCGACGACGACGATTCGATTGAATCGGGCTGAAGCGGGTGTGCCTGAGGAAGCTCAGCGCTTTCATCCGGTGGTGATCCAGGGCGAGTCGATCACGGAAGTCATTCAGGACGAACGAGGAAAGTTGTGAGCTGCTACTTCCTCGAATCCACGGCATTTGCGAAGCTGTTTGTGCAGGAGCCGGGCACGGATGCTTTGATTCGGCTCATGGAGTCGATTGAAGATAACCGCAAGCTGATTGCGGCAAGCGCGCCGCTGGAGGTGTATGCGGCGATTCGGCGGCGGGAGCGGGCCGGAGACATCAGTCAAGCGGATGCAGCCTCGGCATTCGAAATTCTCCGGATTGAGTCGGCACGCATGGTGCAGGAGCCGCTGAATCCTGCGGTGCTGGAATCTGCACGGCAACTGCTGGACCGCACGAAGTTGCGCTGGACGGATGCGTTGCAACTGGGAGCCGCGCTGGCGGCACGCGAAATGTTCAGGGGAACCGAGATTATTTTTGTTTCGGCTTCACCGGCGTTGATGGAAACCGCGCGAGCGGAGGGCTTCCAGGTTCTTGATCCCGAGAAGGACAGCTTGGAAGTCGCGGAACGAACGGTTTAGTCGACCGGCGGATCACTTGAGGATTTCGACCGGTTCCAGTTTCATAGCGCGCCGCGCAGGAAGATAGCTGGCGAGCGCTGCCACCAGCAGAAATATTGACGGCGCCAAGAATAAACGTTGCCAGATCGTGCGACCCGGTCTTGTAGAGAACATGCCCAAGAAACCGCGTGAGCGCAAGGGCTGCGCATAGTCCTGCAGTGATCCCACATATCGCGAGAAGCATTGCCTGGCGCATGACGATACGCAGGATGTCGGAGCGATGGGCTCCGAGCGCGAGGCGGATGCCGAACTCCTGTCGGCGCTGGCCGACGGAATAGGACAGGACTCCGTACACGCCGACGATGGCCAGCAGGAGCGCTGTTGCTGAAAATCCGCCGACGAGCAACATAGTGAAACGGGGCTGCGCGCGCGACGTGCCGATGAGGTCTTCGGCGGTCTGGATTTCATCTACAGGCTGACTGCTGTCGACTGCGGCGATCTGGGCGCGGATCGTGGAGATGGCTGCCTCCGAGGGAATCTCGGTTCGCACCAGCAGGTTCATGTCGCTCCACGGGAGCTGCGGGAACGGCAGATAGAGTTGGGGCTGCGATTCTTTCTCTAGGCCCTGGTTTTTGATGTCGGCAGCGACGGCGACGACCAGCGCGGGCAGCGGCTTGCGGCCGATGATGACCTTCTTTCCGATTGCGGACTGACCTGGCCAGAACTGGCGGGCAAAGCATTCGTTGACGATGATCACTGCGGGCGCGGCGGCGTTGTCGTCACTGGTGAAGGTGCGTCCGTTGCGCAGGGGAACGCGCATGGTCTCAAACCAATACGGACTGATGGCTTCAATATCGATGAAAGGCCGCTGCGCGAGAGGCACATCGGGCTGGCCCTCAGGAAGCACGGGCGTGATGCGCTTGAATGTCAGCGGCAGGGTTGCACTGATGGCGGCGGAGCGGATTCCGGGCTGGGTTGATACGCGCTGGAGCACGTCGTCAAAGAAGGCTACCTGCTGATCGGGCTTTGCGTATTTTGTTGTTGAGAGCGAGACATTCATGGTGAGCAGATTCTGCGCGTCGAATCCCGGATCGACGTGCATGAGCTGGTTGAAGCTGCGCAGGAGAAGTCCGGCGGAAATGAGAAGCACGAGAGAGAGCGCAACCTGGCTGATGACGAGAAGCGATCGCGTCATGGAGCCGGAACGGCCGGGGGATGCAGATCGGCCTTCGGCGCGCAGGGTGGCATTCAAATCGACGCGGGCAAGCTGCGCGGCGGGGAAGATGCCGAATGCGATGCCAGCTAGAAGAGAAATTGCGAGCGTGAAGAGAAGAACACGCACGTCGAGGCCGACGGGAAAACCCTGGGGGACCTGAGACGCACCCCATGTTGCAAGCGCGCGGGTGGCAGCCCATCCGATGCCGACGCCAAGTGCGCCGGCGGTGAGGGCGAGAAGCATGCTCTCGGTGAGGAGTTGGCGAACGATCATACTGCGGCTCGCGCCGATGGCGGCGCGGGTTGCGATTTCCTGCTTGCGCGCGAAGGCGCGGGAGAGCAGAAGGCTGGCAACGTTGGCGCAGGCGATGAGCAGGACCACGAACACCGCGCCTGAGAGGATAAGGATTTTGGGCCGCACGTCGCCGACGACCTGGTCGCGCAGGCTTGCGGCCGCCATTGTTGTCCCGGGGGCCGCGTCGGGCGCTGTCGGATTCTGCTCGCGGTAGTGCTGGTTGAGGACGGCCAATTCGTTATTGGCATCCGCTAACGCAGTGCCGGGACGGAGGCGCGCAATCATGCTGAGGTATCCGACGCCGAGACGGAGGCGCTGCGGCGTCATGAGGGAGAGCTCGAAGTACCGCGGGGTGAATATCTCCGCCCTGGGCATAAAAGGAAAGTGAGCATCCGCGGGGAGCACGCCGACGACTGTGCTGGAAACCGAGTCAAGGGTGACGACGGAGCCGACGATCTTCGGATCAGCTTGATAGCGCGCACGCCAGATGGAGTCACTGAGGATGACGACTGGACGCCCCGCGGGAGTACCCTCCTCCTGGGTGAAAGTGCGGCCCAGTTGGGGATGGATATCGAGCATCTCGAGGAAGCCCGAAGAGACACGCGCGACGGGAACTTGAAGCGGTTCGCCATTTCCAGTGAGGTTCAGATTGTCGCTGGTCCACACGGCAACGGACTGGAATGATCGGTTGAAATCGCGAACCAGTTCATAGCGCAGAAGCGTGCATTGGTTTTCTTTTGTTGCATCTTTTGACGTGATGCTGACGATCTGTTCGGGATCGAGATATGGAAACGGGCGCAGGAGGATCGCATTGGTGACGGTGAAGATCGCCGTGTTCGCGCCGATGCCGAGGGCGAGTGTGAGAACAACGGCGAGGGTGAAGAGGGGAGTCCTGGCAAGGGTGCGCAGGCCGAAGCGCAGGTCGCGAAGGAGAAGCCGCATGCCGTTGGATTATAGGGGATGAGGAGAACGGGGTGCTCTGGCATTGCGCTATTCGCGCCGGAAGCGATTGGCCTTCTCGAATTCATCGCGCAATTCGGGCGTGCGCAGATTTTCGCGGATGTGGGCGAGACTCTGTTCGAGTGCCTGCAGCGCGGCTGCGATGGCGTCGGTGTTGGTGTGGGCGATGTCGCGCCACATGGAGAAAGGGCTTGCGCCTAGACGCGTCATCTCGCGAAGGGCGCGGCCACCGACGTCTTTTAGTTCCGGAGCATCACCAACTTCGCTTTCGAGCAGCGAGCTGAGCGCCGTGGCGACAAATTGCGGTAGATGGCTGACCCAGGCAACGAGTTCGTCGTGACGGGCTGCATCGAGGTCGATGACTTTGGAGCCCATGGCGACCACCCATTCGCGCCAGCTCAGGATGAGTTCGCGCCCGCGGTGTGTGCGCTCTGCGCCAGGCGCATCGGTGAAGAGCCACGCCGCGCCGCGGAAGAGATTCGCGTCGCCGAGTTCTGCGCCGCCCCGCTCCTTACCCGCCATGGGGTGACCGGGGAGAAATGCAGCGCAGCCCACCTGGTTGAAGTACTCTGTCCCAGCTTTGGTGATCTGAAGCTTGGTGCTGCCGACGTCGGTGACGAGATGGTCTCCACCAATATGCATGGTGACTTGCGCCATCAGGTCAAGCGTGGCGTAGACAGGCACGGAGAGCACAGTCACGTCGGCTTCACGTGCCGCAGAGATCGGATCAGACGCGATCGAATCGATGGCGCCGGACTTGACGGCGATTTGTGCGCCTTCAGCGCTGCGATTCCAGCCGACGATCGATCCTTTGAATCCGGCCGCACGCAGGGCGAGGCCTATCGAAGTTCCCAGCAGGCCCGTGCCCAGGATCGCGACTCGTTCCATTGTGATCCCTTTCGGAGCGGGTTCGCCGCGCGGTGGTGCATCTGACCGTTAGAAGCAGAGAAAGCTGAAAAGCAGATTCTTCGCTCACCACCCCCAAACTGAACTACGTTTGGGGCTCCGTTCACTCAGAATGACACAGTCAGTCATGGAAAGAATTTCTGAATCAGGATACTCGCAGGGCTGATGCCGCAAGTTCCACGAAGCTCACTACAACGTGCGGCCGACTGCTTTCGCGATCACGCGCAGTTCTGCCATGAGTTTTTCAAACTGATCGGGGTACAGCGTCTGCGCGGCATCGGAGGTAGCTTTGTCTGCATTGGGATGAACCTCGACGAGGATGCCGTCGGCTCCAGCGGCGACAGCGGCGCGCGCCATGGGTGCAACCATTTCGCGATGGCCGGTGCCATGCGACGGGTCGCCGACGATGGGCAGATGCGAAAACTTCTTGACGACGGGAATGGCGGAGATGTCCATCGTATTGCGGGTGGCGGTTTCATAGGTGCGGATGCCGCGCTCGCAAAGGATGACGTCGTAGTTTCCGCCGGACATGATGTATTCGCTCGAGAGGAGCAGCTCTTCGATGGTGGCGGCGATTCCCCGCTTGAGCAGGACAGGCTTGCGCGCTACGCCCAGTTCGCGGAGCAGGTTGAAGTTCTGCATGTTGCGCGCACCCACCTGGAAGCAGTCGACAAAGCCAAGCATGGGCTCGATCTGCGAGATCTCCATGACTTCGCTGACGACGAGAAGGTCGTTGGCACGAGCAGCATCGTGCATGAGTTTCAACCCTGGAATCCCCATGCCCTGAAAAGAATACGGCGAGCTGCGTGGCTTGTAAGCGCCACCGCGCAGGAATGTGGCTCCCGCGGCCTTTACACGTTTTGCGGTCTCGAAGATCTGCGCTTCATTTTCAATGGAGCACGGACCAGCCATGACGACGACCTGTTCGCCGCCGAGCTTTACGCCGTTGGCGAATTCAACGATGGTGCCTTCCGGTCGGAAGCCTCTGCCGGCCAGCTTGTAGGGCGAGCTGATGCGGTGAACGCGCAGCACGCCGGGCAGATTCTCGAACTTTGTCAGGTCGATGGTTGCTGTTGGGCCTACGCCGGCAAGGATGGTTTGGGTTGCGCCCGTGGTGCGATGAACGCCGACTCCTGCTTCGACCATTACTTCGATGACGAAGTCAATCTGTTCTTCGGTGGCCTTCTCCTGCATTGCGACAATCATTTTTCGTTCCCTGTCTCGGGCGCGGCTCCGGGGTTTCCGGCAACAGGTGCTTGTTGCTGGGATGGCGGGGCGCCTGTGTCCTGGCCCTTGAGGGCATCTCTCTCTGAAGCCAACTCGTTCCTCTGCAATGCCCGCATCACGTCGATGATGCGCTCGTAGATATGCGTCAACTCGATGTCGGGCAAGGGGCCCTTGTTGGCGGCGCGCACGTTGGCGTAGATGACTTTTTCGCGAGCCGGCTCATAGACCGGCAGGGAGGTCGCGACTTTCAGATGACCGATCATCAACGCGGCGCGGGCTCGCTCGCTCAGCAATTCCACAAGCTGGCGGTCCAGAACATCAATTTGGCTGCGCAATTCTTCCAGCGTCATTCCATCCTCGTTTGCGCTCCGGGTGTGGACCTCTTACAAGGCCGGCCCACCCGGTGCGTGGGAACAAGAGTTGAACCGAAGGCATTTTTCCTGATTCCACTGGCATCACCAAGATCCTGCCAGGTGGTCGCTCCCTGGTGGTCGCGCCCACTCAACTGCATTGGATCGACGAAACACCATCAGGAAAAATGCTGTAATCAGCGGCTTTCGCTAAGACAGGCCGCCCTGAACCGCGTCACTACCGGGCCAGCGCCGCCTGGGGCAAACGCAGACCCTTGATAAATCGGGCAACAGTTTCGGGCGCCGCCTCGGGATCAGTCCGCTCGATCAACTCCACGATTGCGCTGCCAATGACCGCGACATCGGCGAACTCCGCCACCCTGGCAACGTGCTCGGGAGTGGAGATGCCGAATCCGACGGCCACCGGCAGCCCGGTCCATCGGCGAATGCGCGCGACGAGCGCGGCTGCGTCAGCGGTCATGCTTTGCTGCTTACCGGTGATGCCGACGCGCGAAATGGCATAGATGAAACCCTTGGAGTGGGTGGCGATGGCCTCAAGACGTTCGTCGGGACTGGTGGGCGCAGCCAGGAAGATCGGCGCGAGTCCGACACGATTCATCTGAGACAAATACTCTCCGGCTTCCTCGACAATCATGTCGATGATGAGAACGCCGTCTGCGCCCGCCGCTGCCGCGTCGTCGACGAATCGAGAAAAGCCGTAGCGGAGAACGGGATTGAGATAGGTGAAGATAACGAGGCCGCCGCCTGGCCTGGCGGCGCGAATTTCGCCGGCGATTCTGAGCACATCGGTCATGCGCGTTCCACGGGCGACGGCTCGTTCGCTGGCGCGCTGGATTACAGGACCATCGGCCAGGGGATCGCTGAAGGGGACGCCGAGCTCAATCGCGTCAGCACCGGCATCGAGTGCGGCAAGCGCGATGTCGCGCGTGATTTCGACGCTGGGATCGCCGGCCGTCAAATAGACGACCAGGCCTGGTTTGTGACTGAAGGTAAGCGCCATTGAAGTTGGTTACGCTCCCTGGATTTTCAGTTCGCGCGCAATGATGCCCATATCCTTATCGCCGCGTCCGGAGAGGTTCACTATCAGTATGTCACGCGGCGAGAACGAAGGAGCGATGCGCAGGCACTCGGCGATCGCGTGCGCGCTTTCAAGTGCGGGCAGAATACCTTCGGTCCGCGCCAGCTTCACGACGGCGTCGAGCGTGGCCGCGTCATCCTGCGAGACGTACTCAGCGCGGCCGGAGTCGTGGAGCGCGGCATGTTCGGGACCGATGGAGGCGTAGTCCAACCCGGCAGAGACTGAATGCGTTTCGGCGATCTGTCCGTTTTCATCCTGCAGCACGTAGGAGAATGTGCCTTGCAGAACTCCGGGGACACCGCCGCTGAAGCGTGCTGCGTGTTCGCCGAGCGCGGTGCCTCGGCCGCCAGCTTCGACGCCGATGAGCCGCACGTTGCGATCGGGGATGAATTCGTAGAAATGCGCCGATGGCATTGGATCCGCCGCCGACGCATGCGATTACCGCGGTGGGCAGGCGACCCTCTTTCTCGAGGATCTGCTGTTTCATCTCGCGGCTGATGCAACGGTGAAAATCGCGAACCATGGTGGGATAGGGATGCGCACCGAGTGCGCTGCCCAATAAATAATGCGTTGTGCGGACGTTGGTGACCCAGTCCCGCATGGCTTCGCTGATGGCGTCTTTGAGTGTCTTGGATCCGGAGGAAACGCCGCGGACTTCTGCACCGAGCAGGCGCATGCGCAGGACATTGAGTTCCTGGCGCTCCATGTCGACGTCGCCCATGTAGATGACGCACTCCATGCCAAGCAGCGCGCAGACGGTGGCGGTGGCGACGCCGTGCTGGCCGGCACCGGTTTCGGCGATGATGCGCTTTTTGCCCATGCGCTTCGCCAGAAGGCCCTGGCCGAGGGCGTTGTTGATTTTG
This sequence comes from uncultured Acidobacteriaceae bacterium, assembly GCA_963770365.1. Taxonomy (GTDB): domain Bacteria; phylum Acidobacteriota; class Terriglobia; order Terriglobales; family Acidobacteriaceae; genus Telmatobacter. Next base: position 114,620 of record CAVYPN010000012.1, read on the forward strand.
TGGGCGCCGGTGTGGAGGAGGTCTTCGCGCTTGAGGTAGATCCGGGCGCCGCCGAGTTCTTCGGTCAGCCGTTTGGCGAAGTAGAGGGGTGTGGGGCGGCCGGCGAAGTCCTTGAGCAAGCCATCGAGTTCGGTCTGGAACGCGGGGTCGGCCTTCGCGACTTCGTATTCGCGCTCGAGTTCGAGCAGCGCGGCCATCAGGGTCTCGGGGACGTACCGGCCGCCGTAAATGCCGAAGCGCCCTGGACGCGACTCCGATGGGGCGGTTGGAAGGATCACTGATGCCATGGCGCCGGCCTCCTGTAGATTCCTGGGGGTGAGACGATCACTTTCAGTTTACTAGGAGGAGTGGAACCGGGCCGAATGGAGGATTCGGTCAGGCCTCGCGTTTGTTTTTGACGGATGCGGTCCGGGCGTTCGCAACGAAGGCGCGCACCTTTTCAGGGTCTTTGTGGCCGGGGGACGATTCGACGCCCGAAACTACGTCAACACCCCAGGGGCGAAGCTTCGCGATGGCTTCGGATACGTTCGCGGGGGTGAGGCCGCCGGCGGCTACGAGCTTATGGGGGAATTCGGGATTTCCGAAGAGCGTCGAGGCGGCGGCATTCCAGTCGTAGGTGATTCCGGTTCCACCGGGGGCGGTAGCAGTGCGGGAGTCGACGAGGAGCACGTCTATATTTCTGTCGGAAGCGAGAGAGGCGGCTTGCGCGGCAATGGCTGGGCTAAAGTGAAGCGTTTGCAGGATGCGGAGATTGGGACCGAACTTGTTGCGCAATTGGGATCGAACGTCTGGGTTCGATTCGAATTGCAATTGAACTCCGGTGAGATTGCAGGCATTGACGACTGCCGCGATGTCTTCGAAGGTTGCGTCGACAAAGACGCCGATTTTCTCGATTGTGGAGGGCAGGTTCGGCACGATTTTTGCGGCTTGTTCGGGTGTTACGTGACGCGGGCTGGGCGCGAAGACGAACCCGAGAGCGTCGGCGCCGGCTTCAGCAGCGAGCATGGCGTCTTCGAGCGACGTGTTTCCGCAGATCTTGATCCAGAGGCTCATCGGACGACTTTTGAACCTGCAAGCAGTGCGGAAAGAGCGGCGCCCGGGTCGGGCTGGCGCATCAGGCTTTCACCGATGAGAAACGCGTGGAAGCCGGCCGTTCGCAGGCGATCGAGGTCTTCTGAAGTTGCGATGCCGCTTTCGGCTACGCGGACGACGGTGGGTGGAATGCGATCCGCTAGTTCGAGGGAGGTTTCCATGCGCACCTCGAACGTCTTGAGGTCGCGATTGTTGACGCCGATGGCGTCGGCGCCGTTGTCGCCGAGGGTATCTAGCACCGCGTCGAGTTCACTGGCAGTGTGAACTTCGACGAGGACATCCAGTGCATGGTCGTGGGCCGTGGCGGCGAATTGCTTGAGTTCTGTGCTGGTAAGCGCGGCGGCAATAAGAAGGATGGCGTCTGCGCAGTGGGCGCGCGCTTCGAGGATCTGGTACTCGTCGACGGTGAAGTCCTTGCGAAGACAGGGCAGGTTGGTTGTAGCTGAAGCGATCTCAAGGTTGCGCAGGCTTCCATGGAAGTAGGGCTCGTCGGTGAGCACTGAAAGCGCAGCGGCACCGCCGTCTTGATATGTCCTGGCGAGCCATGCCACATCGAAGTCTTCGCGGATGAGACCCTTTGATGGAGAAGCTTTCTTGATTTCGGCAATGATGGCTGGTTCGGACAGGGCACGCCGGCGAAGAGCCGAGGCCCATCCGCGGGGCTGATGAAGGCTGGCCTTGCGCTCGAGTTCGTTGAGCGGCGCGCGCGCTTTGGCTGCGGCGACGGTGGCTCTCGTTGTGTCGAGAATTTTGTCCAGTCGAGTCGACATGCGCTGGCTTGAGTATACGAGCCGTGAAAGCTGGGTGCGGCGAACGCGGTGGCTGCGAAACGAATTGGGACACGAAGAAACCCATCGAATCGCGCTGGTCAGCAGGAGAAATCCCAACCCCCAACCAGGGAGTATGAGTTTTGGGGAGATGGTCGCTTGCACTAGCGCAAACCACTGAAAACATTAGTGAGCTATCCAGAAGCCCGCACGGAGGAACATCTGTCGACGTTGGGTCTGTTGGCTAAGCTGGAGCTATCGACCTGGGCCCGTGCCGCAGCGGTATCCAGTTCCGTTTCCAAACCCGAGCGTGCTGTTAGAATTCGGGGGATCCTCACAATTGTTATGGATGGACCAACCAACATGCACGCATCCAGTTTATGGATGCTCTCCGCGGCTCTTCAGCGCACCAAAACACACCGGGTCAGACAAGAGTGCTACGCAGGTCGCAGCGTTGGTTCGGCCCACGTTGTTGAAGCGGTCTTCACGCCAGACTCCGCCTTCGAATCACTCCCTTGCGCAACTGGCGATGCGTCACCCAATTTGTCCATCGGGTCATGCGGTAATCATATGGAGTGCATATGAAGCCTATTTCAAGAGCGCTCACATTCGGCATCGAGCCGCAGTACTTTTTACCGCTTCTTGTGACTTATCTCGTCGCTCATGCGGGAATATTCCTAATCCTCAATTCGGTATTCTGGGACGATTGGACGCTGTTTGACCAAGCTCCACAAACGCTGCTCAACACCTTTACGATGGGTGGCTCCGCTTTTGCCTGGGTCGGTCACATGCACATCGCTTTGCTTTCTATAGGACCATGGGTCTATCGAATCCTCACGTTAGTCTTGATGTTCTTATCTGGCGTATTGCTCTGGAAAGTCCTCGAACGACACATGTGGATACATGTCGAAGCCCGATTTGCCATTGTTCTTCTTTTTCTTGTGCTTCCCTTCAACTGGGCACGCGTTGCCCTTATCGACCTTCCTTACACTCTTTGTTACTTCAGCTTTTTTCTTGGCTGGTATCTCATTGCAAAAAACCGCTGGCTGGCGCTTTGCTTTTTCCTGATCAGCTTCAATACAAACTCGTTGTTAGTCTTCTACCTATTGCCGATTGCTGATTGGTACTTTCAGGAAAACGATGCAGTGCATTATTCATCGCTGGCAAAGTGGGGAAGATATAAGTTGGACTTTCTGTCTTTACCCTTTGTGTATTGGGTCATCAAGCAGATCTACTTCAGACCGTACGGCATGTACGCTGGATACAATGAGCACTTTTCGCTGAGAGGCCTCATTTCAACGCCCAGATTCATGGCAACCGACTTTGTTCATCTTCATGTTGATATCTGTTTGTTCGCCTTCTTAGCTGTAGCTTGTATGTTTGTTCTCCCCCGTTTCACGAGCGTCGGAAGTTCACCAAATGACAAACGGTTACTGATCGCCGGCTGTGTCGCCTTAGCTTGCGCGCTGTTCCCATATTGGCTGCTCCGTCTTGCGCCGACTTTTTTTGAGTGGGGGTCGCGCCACCAATTACTCATGCCGTTGGGTGCTTCTGTTTTGTGCGTCTGGGCCCAAAGTTACTTGAAACCGGACGCCCGCTACATCGGCCTCGCCGTCCTTACCGGCGTATCGATCGCAATTCATCTCCAAGTCTATAGCGAACTTGCAGATGACTGGGAAAAACAACAGGAGATCATATCTCTGCTTTCGCAAAGCGCTCCTGTTCGAGATGCGAATCTGGTCATCTTTCAAGATCGGACGCAGGACGCGAGAGGAAGGAGTTTCCGCTTTTATGAGTGGAACGGGCTTCTAAAACAAGCTTTTCGGGATGAGCGAAGATTTGCGCTGGCACCGGATCAGATCAATGCATACTCCAATGGAGATTTCGACAGCGACTTTATTTCGCCGTTCAATGCTCAAGAACATACCAGGACCAACGATGCAAGAAGGGTTTTTGTCACAATCGAATATGAGGATACGCGCAATGCCAAGAAGGATCATAATCAGTTGACGCACCCTTTCGGACGGCCACACTACCGGATCCTCGTCGACGACAACGGATGTGATGCCAATACGATTTCTCAGCGATCGACGAACCTGAACTTGCGGGATCTACAAACGGCAAGGTGAATATAGGCGAGGTGCACAAATGAGCACACAGATTCCATTCAATCGGCCTTTTATTGTCGGAAAAGAACTTTATTACATGGCGCAAGCCGTACAAAACGGCCACCTGGCGGGCGATGGTTCCTTTACGCGGAAGTGCAACACATGGATTGAGCAGAGATTTCATGCGAAGAAGGTGCTGCTTACCCACTCGTGCACTGCGGCTCTTGAAATGACCGCCTTGCTCGCTAGAGTCGGGCCGGGTGATGAGGTCATTATGCCCTCTTTTACCTTCGTGTCCACGGCGAACGCTTTTGCGCTGCGAGGCGCCTCAATCCGCTTTGTTGATATACGCCCGGACACCTTGAATATGGACGAGCAGAAACTGGAACAGCTGATCACAAAGAACACGAAAGTGATCGTTCCTGTGCATTATGCGGGCGTTGCCTGCGAAATGAAAACGATCATGGAGATCGCGCACCGTCACGATTTGTTGGTAGTGGAAGACGCGGCACAGGGAGTGAACTCATCATACGGGGATCGATATCTCGGCACAATTGGTCACCTTGGCTGCTTTAGCTTCCACGAGACCAAGAACTTCATCAGCGGAGAGGGCGGCGCTCTTGTTATCAACGATGACCGCTTCATCGAACGAGCGGAGATAGTGCGCGAGAAAGGAACCAATCGTTCCAAGTTTTTCCGGGGTCAGGTAGATAAATACACCTGGGTGGAATTAGGTTCGTCTTATCTCCCATCCGAGCTGATCGCAGCCTTCTTGTATGCTCAGCTGGAACATGCGGACGAGATCACGATTCGGCGAAAGTCGATCTATGATCGCTACGCTGCCGGACTTAGCAGCCTAGCGGAAAAGGGGATTCTTTGCCTACCCTACGCTCCGCCAGAGTGTTCACATAATGCACACATGTTTTATATCCTCGTGAAAGACGAACCTACTCGCAGGGGTCTAATCGAATTTCTCAAAACAAATAATATCCATTCGGTATTCCACTACGTACCGTTGCACACGTCCCCTATGGGCGCGAGCTATGGATGTCGTCCGGGCAGCTTACCGGTGACAGAAGATCTTTCTGAGCGGATTATCCGTTTACCCTGTTTTTATGAGCTCGGTCACGAGGAGCAAGATCGGATCATATCCTGCATTCTGTCGTTCTTTGGAGCAAAATCATAGAGTGGCGAAATGCGATTACTAGGTGCCGCCACTGGTCGAAGAGGTGGAGTGCATGCTGGCATCGGCACAATCCACGTCACAACGACGCAGCCTGAGCAGATGAGAGGTTCACAAGTTGCAGATTCGATGGTGGGCCCGGAGGGATTCGAACCCCCAACCAAGGGATTATGAGTCCCCTGCTCTAACCGTTGAGCTACAGGCCCTTCAATGACTTACGGCAACCGCTTGTTCGGTTGTTGCGGGAATGGTCGCGGGTAGCTGCCGAACCTCAGTTTAGGGCGTCGCCAGTTGCGCACGCTGGGTGTTGAGGGTTTCGAGTCGCTGAAGCGCAAATCCCACAGTTTCGGAAGTCGGATGCACGTAACGCTGGCTGATGGTGACACTGCTATGGCCAGCAATTCTCATGATTGTAAACGCCTCAGTGCCAGCTTCACCCAAACGGGTAGGCATTGTGTGGCGCAGAGAATGCAAGACGAACTCTGAGGAGAAGCGATGGACCCGGTTGCCATCGACCTTGGGACGAGCCACATCTCCATGGAGATGGTCGAGTGGGCTGGGTACCGATAAACGCCTAGGGTTCATGGCTTCCATTGGGTACCGTCCACTTGTCTGTATCGTCGCCTTGTTCGTCAACTTGAACTTGGATTGGCTGGCTCACGGGCCAGGCCTCCACCCTTGCAGCTGTTGGCATCGTCATCGGCTCCGCGGCTTCGGCAGCCGCAATCCATCTTGTACAGGGGATGCTCTACGGCGTTACGGCTCACGGGGCAGTGGAACTCTCCGTCGCCGCAGCTTCGTTGTTGATCGTGGCGATCATCGCCGCCGGCGCTCCCGCATTGCGAGCCGCTTCGATCGATCCACTCCAGGCTCTCCGCGACGAATGAAGAGGTGTGGACTGGTGATAGCGGTCAAGGAAGGCGCTTCTGATATAGCACCTGAACTTCCGGGTACAGATCCTATCTCAATCGCAACAGGCAGGTTGGTGATTGGATTGCTTGGATAAACCCCGCTCAAACCCAGTGCTGAAGTCGAGCCTTCCTATGAAAAGTGATATAAATCATTTCAGTTTCCCAGTATGAAGTGATATTGAGATAGGTGATGCCACAACAATCTGGATATGAATCCCTCCTTCGCCCCTTCGATCGTCGCCGCTTTCTAAAGACTGCCGGATCTGCCGCTATTCTTCCAGCTGTTCTTCGCAGCGCCGCCGCGGCCCAAACCCCGCCAACATCGCCCAATAACCGCATTAATCTTGGTGTTATCGGCATGGGATGGCAGGGGCCTGGGAACACCGAAGCCTTCCTGACATTGCAAGACTGCCAGGTGGTCGCTGCCTGCGATATCGATGCCGATCATCTGCAGGCTGCCGTCAAGAAGGTTAATGACGCCTACGGGACCGAGGACTGCAAGGGCTACCACGATTATCGCGAGCTACTGGCTCGTGACGATATCGATGCCGTGATGATCGCCGTGCCCGACCACTGGCATGAGATCGTCGCCACTGAGGCCGCCCGGCGCAAGAAAGATATCTACGGCGAAAAGCCGCTGGCGCACACTATTGCCGAACAACAGTCCATCGTGCGCGCCGTTCAGAAAAATCAGATCATCTGGCAGATGGGATCATGGCAGCGTTCCGTTCCCATGTTTCATAAAGCTGCGGAGATCGTTCGAAACGGTCTGATTGGCGAGGTGACCCATGTCGAAGTCGGATTGCCTGGCGGCAACTCAGACTTCGATGAAGTGGGGAAGAATGCGCTCGCAAAGCTGGCCTCGGAAGGGCAAAATGTGGCCAGCCTCGAGGAGATTGTGTCAGGCACGCCTGCCTGGAATATGCTCGTCACCGATCCTCCCAAGGAACTGGACTACGAGATGTGGATCGGCCCGTCGAAGATGGAGCCGTACATCAGGGCTCGCTCACACAAATCCTGGCGCTGGAACTACAACAGCGGCGGTGGCGAACTTTTGGATTGGATCGGCCACCATTGCGATATCGCCCACTGGGGGCTCAATTTCGATCACACCGGTCCGTCGGAGATTGAAGGCAATGGTGAACTCCCACCGACCAACGCTGTGTGGAACACGGCGCCGAAGTACCGGTTCGAACTGAAGTACCCGCGCGGAATCACTATGACCATTGCCGGTGGCTATCCCGATATCAAGACGGGAGTGAAGTGGATTGGCACCGAAGGCTGGGTGTGGGTCGATCGCGAGGGATTTGACGCCTCCAATCCAGCCTGGAAGCAGGGCAAATATCTACCGCGGGAACTGCGCAAGGTCAAGCTGTACACCTCATCGGATCACCAGCAGAACTTCCTGGATTGCGTCAAGACGCGTCAAGCGACGGTCACGCCCGTTGAAGTTGGACACAATTCTGCGCTTCCAGGACACCTTTGCCTTATCTCGATGCTCACTGGAAGAAAGATCCGGTGGGACGCGAAGGAAGAGAAGATCATCGGCGATCCAAAAGCGAGCAAATTGATGACGCGCGAATATCGTGGTCCCTGGAAGATGAGCTAGCACCTCGGCATTTCTGCGCCCGCGCTCTTTGCATCGGTTACCAGTCTGCAGCACGACTCCGAGGCTCTGTGGTTTAGCCACCGCTGGCGGGCGTTAATATTATCGTTTCAGCTGGAGGGGCAATGCGACCCGTAACTCGTAGGACATTCATGGGCGGGGCAGCAGCCGTTGCGGTGCTCTCGTCAAAGAGGCTCTCGTTTGGTATGCCATTGGGACTGGTCCCGGGCATTCAGTTGTACAGCGTGCGGCAGCAGATGGCACAGGACTTTGAAGGAACGCTGGCGGCGGTGCGCGAGGCCGGATACGTTGAAGTGGAATCTGCGGCGCTGCCGAAGAAGCCCGCGGCGGAAATTCGCAAGGCGCTCGACCAAGCGGGTCTGAAATGCGTCAGCTCACACCGTTCGTTTGAGGATGTCACCAAAGATCTCGACGCCACAACCGAATTTGAGAAGACCATCGGCGTGAGTTACATCATCTGTCCGGGACCGGGACGCAAAAATCCGCCTGCCTCCAGCCAAAAGGCTGGGCCGCTCACGATAGATGATTGGAAGTACAACGCCGAGGAATTCAACAAAACCGGCGAGAAGCTGAAAGAGGCCGGCATCACCTTTGGATACCACAATCACTGGGTGGAGTTTGTGCCGGCCGATGGCAAAGTGCCCTACGAAGAGCTACTCGCATTTTGCGAGCCTGACAAGATGACCTTCGAAATGGACCTTGGCTGGGTGAAGGTCGCAGGCCAGGATCCGATCGCCCTGATGAAGAAGTATCCGCACCGCTTCTCGATGTTCCACGTAAAGGACTTTCACCTACCGCCGAACATCTCGTTCGCGACGCATGAGGACGCGAAGGTGACGGAGTTGGGCCGCGGATCGATCGACTACCGGCCGATCTTTGCGCAGGCTGCCGAAAACCAGAAAATTACGCACGCCTTCGTGGAGCAGGAAGAATTCGATATGCCCTGGAAAGAGTCGCTGAGGGTGGATGCTGAGTACGCGAAGAACCTTACGATCTAACGCATCTTCATTGCCTGAGGAACCATGGCTGCTACAACCGAAATTAGAGTGTCTCCTGTCCAGAAAGTCGCGTGGGACTTCACCTTCGCCTTTCTGGCTTTGCGACTATGGCTGGGCGTTCGTGCCCTGTTCGTCGGCATTCAGAAATATGCCGCCTATAAATCGGTTGCAATGCCGCTCATCGATCCCTCTACTGGCCAGCCAGATGCAAGCGGCGTGATGGTAAACGTAAGCGTGAAGTCCTACGCACTGGCTAATTACGCTGGAATACCTGTCGGACTCAGAGACAAGTTCGCGCATGATCCGATGTTTCCTAAATTCGCATTGACGCTGTTCGATCGGATGCTTGGCCCGGCGTTCATTCTGACTGGACTCATGCTCATCGTCGGTCTGGGCACGCGCGTCTCATTGCTCATACAGGGATTGCTCTTCATCGCGCTGACGGTGGGCCTGGTGTTGATCGATGCGAACGATGGCGTCGCATACCTGGGCATTCATATCGGCCTGGTGGCTGCGGCGTTTATGCTCGTGCAGCACAACAGGTTTGCGGTCTTGAAAAAATGGTAGACAAGTTGAATCGTCGCGAGTTCATCAGCGCTACAGCGGTGGCGAGCGCCGCCATGCTGTTGGAGGCCTGCAAGTCCGATTCCGCCGAACAGACGGCCACCGTCAAGAAGTCCTCGCTGAACACCATCAATGTTGCCCTCATTGGCTATGGCGAGGAAGGAAAAATCCTCCTCGAGTCGTTTCTCAACATTGAAGGTGTCCGGCTTGTCGCCCTCTGCGACATATGGGAGTACCACCGCGGCGAAGGCCAGCGCTACTTGCAGAAGCTTGGAAACGAAGTCCGCGTTTACGAGAATTATGAGGACCTGCTCGCCAAGGAAAAAGATCTTCAGGCGGTTCTCGTTGCGACGCCGGATTTCTGTCACGCACCGATGACCAACACCTGCCTAAAAGCCGGTCTGCATGTGTACTGCGAAAAGATGATGAGCAACACGATTGAAGGTGCGCGTTCCATGGTGCAGACCATGCGCGAAACCGGAAAGCTGTTGCAGATCGGTCATCAACGCCGCAGCAACCCGCGGTATGTATTCGCGCTGAACAGGCTGCTTCACGATGCCCAGTTTTGCGGGCGGCTCACTGCCGTGCAGGGACAATGGAATCGCGCCGTCAAAGAGGATTTCGGCTGGCCGAAGAAATTTGAGATGCCGCAGACCATGCTCGCGAAGTATGGCTACAAGGACATGCACCAGTTCCGCAACTGGCGTTGGTACAAAGGCCTGGGCGGCGGTCCCTTATCCGATCTCGGAGCGCACCAGATCGACATCTTCAACTGGTGGCTGGGGACGACACCTAAGTCCGTAGTTGCGAGCGGCGGCCTCGACTACTTCAAAAATCACGACTGGTATGACAACGCCATGGTCATCTACGAGTATCCATTGGCCCAGGGCGTCGCGCGCGCGTTTTACCAGGTGCAGACAACTACCAGCGCGGGCGGCGGCTACTTTGAGACCTTCATGGGCGATGACGGCACCATCAAAATGTCTGAAGATCCTTCGCTGTGTGCCATCTATCGTGAAGCTCGCGCCGATGCGGTTTCATGGGATGACCTGGCACAGAAGGGTTATGTGCGCGCGATTCCAATACCCGCTGACGCCACGAAAGTGGACGTGCGAGAAACCGCGCAACTCGCACAATACGAGATTCCCGTGTTCTTCAATAAACCCCCACATCAATCGCACCTTGAGAACTTCTTCAACACGATTCGGGGAACGGCGAAATTGAACTGCCCTGGCGATGAGGCTTTCACAAGTGAATACGTCATTCACAAGGCCAACGAAGCGGTGGGTGCCGAGAAGAAGCTTTTGATCACCAGCGAAGAAGTGAAGGCTTGAGATTATGAAAACGATCCTTTTGCGTAATTGCTCTTTTCTAGCCGCATTCATTGTTGTTGCGAGTGCTGCTCTGGCGCAGGACAAAGTCCCGCTGAAGACTCAACTGCCTCGTCCTCTGTTTGTCGGCACGCCCGTTCCGCTCAATGTGCCCAACCTTGAGCCGCCGACCAAGGGCAAGCGCCCCGACTTCATGGTTCCCGCTGGCACTCTCAATCTTGCCAAGGGAAAGAAAGTTACCGCCAGCGACAACAATCCTGTGGTCGGAACGCTGGACCTGGTCACCGATGGTGACAAGGCCGGCGACGAAGGCTCGTGGGTCGAACTCGGGCCAGGCAAACAATGGGTGCAGATCGACCTGGCAAAGAGCGCAAACGTCTATGCCGTCCTCGTCTGGCACTTCCACTCCCAGGCGCGCGTCTACCGCGATGTCGTAGTCCAGGTATCCAATGACCCCAACTTCAAGTCAGGTGTGACCACCATCTTCAACAATGACTTCAAAGGCGAACTTGGAGCCGGCGCCGGTAAGGACTTGAATTACGTTGAAACCTACCAGGGTAAGTTGATCGATGCCAAAGGCGCCAATGGCCGTTACGTTCGCCTCTACAGCAACGGGAACACGACCAACAAATTGAACGACTACATCGAGGTTGAAGTGTGGGGCAAGCCTGCCTGAACTTAGTCGTTCCGGCAGCGCACTAATGGAGAGCGCGGCTACGGGTTCGCGCTGGGCTCGCTGGATGGCCTTCTTCATCGTCGCGCTTATCGGACTCGCGATTCGCCTCCCGCAACTGGACGCGCGGCCCATGCACACGGACGAAGCCGTCAATGCCTACATCGTCGGACAATTGCTTGCCAGAGAGCCTTTCATCTACGATTCGCAGGACCGCCATGGTCCCACGCTGGCGGCCCTCACTCTGCCAATCGTCAGGATGCAGGGAGCGAGGTCATTCTCTGATCTGACGGAATCAGAATTGCGGGTCGTACCGGTCGTGGCGGGGACCATCACAATTTTGCTTTTTGGCTCTGCTGCTGAAATGTTCGGCTTCATCCCGAGCCTGCTCGCAGCGATTCTGTTTGCCGTCGCGCCGTTGCCTGTTTACTACGACAGGTACTTCATCCATGAATCGTTGTTTTGCGCAGCGACGTTCGGGCTGATCCTGTCTGGTTGGCGCGCATCGCAGACGCGCTCTGCTCGCCAGGCAGCACTCGCAGGCGCGTGTGCTGCTCTGATGCTGGCTTGCAAAGAGACGGCACTCCTTCACTTCTTCGCTTTTGTAGTCGCTGCCATTGTGTTCGGATTCAGAAACCCACACGGAACAGGCCGAAAGGGATGGATTCCGCGGAAGCCGATACTTGCCGCGCTTATCTCTTTTCTGCTGCTCAGTGCAGCCTTGTTTACCTGGTTTGGCAGAAACTGGAAAGCTCTGCCCGCACTATTACATACGGCGCCCGATCTCTTCGCACGCGCGGCTGGTCAAGGTCACGAGAAGCCCTTTTGGTATTTCGGGCGGCTTCTAAGCGGCGGTTGGTCCGGAGGACTGCTAGTTGCTTTTACCTGCCTTGGACTCTTCGTTATTTTGAGAAGACGCGATGCTTCACCGTATCAGTGGCTCGCGTACTACGGATTGTTGATCGCCGCTATCTACAGCCTGATTCCATACAAAACACCATGGCTGGCGCTCAATCTGTGGCTTCCGCTGACGTTATGCGCCGCCAGTGCAGCCGAGTCGCTCTGGCGCTGGAGCAGAACGAGATTCGGTCGTCGCGCAATGGTTCCAGCATTCTGCATTCTCGCAGCCTTAACTGGCTTCCTGATCGCCCACGACACGCGCCAACGCGTCTTTCTTTATCCTGCGGATGAGAGCAATCCGTATGCCTATGCGCAGACTTCACAAGACATTGTCGGACTTCCCGGAGAAATCGCGGAGCTGGCTCGCCACGATGGAATAGCCACGCCACGCATTACGGTGATTGCTGCTGATCCCTGGCCGCTTCCGTGGTACTTGCGACACTTTTCTGAAGTGGGTTTCTGGCAGCCGGGCCAGCAGGCGAAAGATGCGGATTTCTATATCACTTCAACGGAGGCTGCGGACCAATACGCCGACCGACTGCAGAATTTTCATCCGGAGTTCTTCGGAGTTCGTCCCGGTGTGCTGATCCTGCTGTGGTCGCCCACACCAAAATGAATTCCTATGCGTGATATCCATCAGTTCAACCACGCCGCTATGGCTACGCATTTTCAGGTGCGCATCAACTGCGATGAGAAAACGTACGCGGCTCAGGCTGCACAGGCTGCATTTGACCTGGTCGATTCGCTGGAAGCGCGCTTGAGCCGCTTTCGAAGCAACAGCGATATCGCCCGCATCGGAGATCTTGCGCCGGGCGAAAAGATGCGCTTGAGCGAGCCAGTCTTTGCCTGCCTGCAAATCGCGGAACGGATGCAGCGGGCCACACACGGCGCATTTTGCGCAACTCCCGCAGCTCTGAAAAGTCAGCTCTCTCTTCCGCAGTGGAGTTTGTTGCCGGATGAACAATCCATTCTTTGTTTGAGCGGCCAGCTGCAATTCGATCTCGGCGCCATTGGCAAAGGATTCGCACTCGACCGCATCGCAGAATTGCTGTGCCAATGGGAGTGCCCCTCCTATTTGCTGATCGCCGGTGGCAGCAGTGTTCTTGCGGGAGATCCGCCTGCCGAGACGCCAGGGTGGTCCTGCGGGCTTGGTGAAGACAATGCATCGCAAAGGTTCCTTCTGACTCATGCTTCGTTAAGCGGTTCAGGGTTGGCGGTACAGGGATCTCACATTCTTGATCCTCGAAACGGGCGCCCGGCATCGCGGCAAATGCGTGCGTGGGCTCTCGCCGATACTGCAGCTGAATCTGATGCGCTCTCCACCGCGTGTATGGTGCTCAGCGAGCCGGAGCTTGAAGAAGTACTTGCTCAGAACGATTCATGGCTTTGTTTTCTCGAAACAGACAAAGGATACCGGCCGCTTGGAAGGCGCATTCACCCGATTCAATCGGAGAGTTTCGGTGCCGATAGTTCGTAAATTCTGGAGAGCGGGCTGACGACAGGCCGACTGCACAGTACTGGTCTCCTGTCGATAAGTTCAATGGCGATTCGCCGCTCGCGAGAGAGTCGCATCAAACAATTGGCAACGATCACTTGTCCGCGAAGCCGGTTCTACGTCCAGCCTTTGAAGCGCTGCTCATGCGAGCGTTTTCTGTTGGGGTTATCCTCGCAGAAACGTGATCTAACGCTGGATTTCCTTGCTTCAATACAGCACCGCTTATGCTGACGTGCCCACGACTATTCGTTTGAACCTGTTAAAACATGAACTTCAATGCAAACTGCACCTGGCGCGGAGCCTCTGACGCGAGGATGTGGTTGAATGTCGGCGAACTGATGTCGCTGTCGGGCAACCGGAAGTTCGCGCGGTTTAAGACGTTAAAAAGCTCCGCGCGAAACTGGAACTGCTTCGATTCCGTTACCTTGAAGTTCTTGAGGGCAGCAAAGTCCCAGTCGGCAAAAGCCGGGCCAGTATTTACGTTGCGACCTTCCGTGCCAAATTGTCCCGCGTTTGCGGTGAGATCGAGGCGCTGGTAAGCACTCGTGTTGAGCCACGCGCCAACCGTACGCGGTCCGTGATTGGGATTGCCGACGAGATTGGGTCGTTGCGCGGAGAAACCCGTAATCTCTGGCGCGCTACCTTCAGCTGCAACGTCATTCGAGTCGAAGACAGTGAACGGCGTTCCGCTCATCAGAGTTGCGATGCCATTCAATTGCCATCCGCCGAGCGCTCGCTGATACCAGTTCTGCGGCTGGTTCCAGAATGGAAGGGCCCATTCATAACTCGCAACAAATCGGTTACGCGCATCGAACAGCGAAAGCCCACGCTCTGCGGCGAGGTTGAACGGGTCCTGGGCGAGGTCGTTTTCGCCAGCGACGGGCTTCGAGGCTGATCCAGTTATGTTGAACGACGAAACGTCGTCAATCGTCTTTGACCAGGTGTACGACAAGAGGAATGACAGCCCATGGCTGAACCGCTTGTGCATCGATGCTTCCATTGCGTTGTACGCCGAGTTCGCGATACCCGCGATCTCGCCAGTTGATGAAAACTGGCAACTGCCTGGCGAATCGGCAAGCGTGCAGCCGGAATAGAGCCGCCGCTGGTCGGCATTGCTGGAATTCGAAATTGGCTGGCCACCCGAGGTTCCGGGAACAAACACCGCTGGGTTCGCTTCAATAAAGCGCGGCAGTCGCGTGCCCTTGGTGCCGACATACCCGATCTCGAACAGCCAATTGGCCCCGAACGACTGCTGCAGATTCAAGTCCCAATCCTGGGTGTATGGGAGTGTCAGTGAGGGTGCCAGGGTGAGGTTCGTAAGTGGCGTAGAGAACGTTCCAACAGCTGGAGGATTGCCGTTGAACGGATCCGCGAAATCTGGCAGGCTCACCTGCGGTGTTCCGAGGTAGGGAGGCGCACTGATCGGCGACTGTAAAGGGCCGCCCTGTCCGGTGTAATAGGGTTCGTAGAAGATGCCGTATGCCGCCGTTACCAGTAATTTGCCTTCACCCTTCGGATCCCAGGCGATTCCCACGCGCGGCGCAAAGGCCTTCTTATCCGTAGGTATCAAGCCCGCGGGCACACCGGGGTCGCCTGGATACAGCAGTCCAGCCGGCGCGTTGGGCAGGACTTGAGATTTCTTCCCTGGCTCAAACAACGTCATCCGGTTGTGGATTTCGGTGTACGGCTCTGGTAACTCGTAACGCAGTCCGGCGTTGATCGTAAATCGCGACGTGACCTTATATGTATCCTGCACGTAGACGTTCGCACTGTTGCCGCGAATGCCGCGCGAGAAATCACCTATTCCTTGCAGGAAGACAACCGGCTGTCCAGTAAGGAAGCTGGCAAAGGCGTCCGTTACCGGGAATGGAACGAATACGAAGAAGCCATTGGTCGCGATTCCTTGCAGGACGTTGATCTGCTGATGCTGATATCCGCCGCCAAATTTCAGCTCATGTTTGCCGCGTACCCAGCTCAGCGCTGCCGAGTAATCGAAGACATCTTCATAAGTATTACGCGGACCGGTGATTGGGTCGCCGACCGTGGCATATCCATTCACCTGGATAAAAGGTGGTCCAGCGGCGATTGCGAGACTCGGTGTGTATTGGAATCCAAGGCTGGAAGGCGACTGATGGTCCTCGTGTTCACCAAAGAGGAACTTGTTGCGCAGGAACGAGAATCGCGCAATCCCGATGAGGGCTGGCGAGAAGGTGTGCGTTTCTTGCGCGACAAAGTTCTGCGCGCGCTGGTCTTCGCCAACCGGGAAGCCCGGGACGCTGGCGCCGCCAGGGGATAGAGGATCGAACCGCGAGAGCTGGTTGAACATGTAACGGAAGCTCAGGTTGTCGCGCGAGTCGAGGTAATGGTCGACTTTGATTCCGAACTGATCGGAGTCATCGCGCAACGATTGTGTTGTGGAGAACAGATTCGTACCGGCGTTGGGGAGCGGGAAGAAGCCAAGCAAATTCTCAGAAACGGAATTGATCTGGCCCGGCGGGATTTGGTTATTCGGATAGGGTGCATTGGCGAATACGTTGAAAAGCTGATGCCCCGGGTTGTTGCAGAAGCCGGCCGTAAATCCCTCCGGGCAGAGCTCGGAGAAGTCGCCAGTTCGCTGCTTCAGCGACGGCACTGTGGTCAGGGTCGTCTCGCCCTGGCGATTCCGGAAGCCCTCATAGAAGCCGAAAACGAAGCTTTTGTCCTTCTTGATTGGCGCACCGATGGTGGCGCCAAATTGGTTTTGCTTTAGCGGCTCCTTCGTCTGCGCGAAATAGTTGTTGGCATCGACTGCGTCGTTGCGCAGGAACTCCCACAGCGCCCCATGGATATGGTTCGTTCCGGAGCGCGTGATGAGATTCGTTGTCGATCCGAGCGCGTTTCCAAACTCGGCATTCGCATTATGCGTGATGATGCGGAACTCGCTGATCGCGTCCACTGGCGGCTTGAGAACGAATCCGCCGTCGACACCGTTGAAGTTATTAGCACCATCGATGAGGAAGTTGTTTGATTCAGGTCGCTGGCCGTTGACTGCATAGCCTTGCCCATCGCGCAGCGCTCCGCCGGCTTCGGCTATTCCGGGAGTCAAAGGAACGACTCCGGGCTGCAACAGGCCAAGTTGCGCGAAGTTGCGCCCGTTGAGGGGCAGATCCTCCAGCTCCTGCTGCTGCACTACCTTGCCCATGCTGGTGACAGTTGGCTCGATTAGCTCGGCATCGGCGCTCACCAATATTTGAGCCTTCTCCGATCCAACCGCGAGATGCGCTGTGACGGAAGCCGTCTCATTTACGTTGAGGGTTATGCCATCCTGCAGATATTCCCGGAATCCTTTTGCAGAGACTTGCAGGCTGTAGTGTCCGACCGGGAGTTCCAGGAGGACGTAATTACCGTCGCGATCGGTGGTAGTCGCGCGCGACAAGCCGGTTTCCGCCTGCCGGGCAGTAACCTCGGCAGCGCGAATCACAGCGCCGCTTGGGTCTGTAACGGTTCCGCGAATGTTTCCTGTGATCTGCTGAGCAGACAGACTCACGCAAGAAAGTGCTAGAACTGCCAGCACACTGCGAACCATGTTCATTTTGTTTTCGGCCTCTCCCAGAAGACTTGCACTACAAACAGATTGACGTCGTGGTTCGCGTGGAACCCATCGACATTGATGGCCATGACGTATGCGCCACAAAACGTGCCGCATCGTCAAAGTCCATGAGTTAGAGAATGCTGGCGGCGATCACCAGGAACTCCGCCCACGTTCAGGTGAAGAAATCTTTCGGCGGGCTGCACGGATGAACACTAGTACCTGAGTCTATGTACTGTCCTGCACCGGTCGATTGGTAGCTTGCTCAATCGTTCGATGGAGGCTCACCGTAATGCTGGATTAACCGATGGAAGTACAGAATGAATATCGAATGCAACTTCTCAATTCGTTCGAACGTGAGATGAACTCACGAACATGACAAGACGAGAGTCTGCCTGCCGGATACCAAACACCTTGCCGATAGATTGACGGCGCGACCTCATCCCTCAGGTGGAGGCAGTACTTGGAACTTCCGGTCAATATTGTTCTATCTGGAAGTCCGTTCACCCCTGGAACGGGTTAGGCGCCTTGTCAAAAGCAATAACTTCCCTCGAGGTGAGTCTTGGATCGACGGACCTTCTTGTCTTCGAATGCTGCCCTGTGCACCGGCTTCGCGATAACCAAAGCAGTGCCTGCCCTTGCTCACACACTTCCGTCAAACGATTGGCGCACCTTCGAGGTTGCGACGAGAGTCGAACTGCTGAATCCAAAAGGAGTTTGCCACATCTGGCTTCCGGCAGCACTGATCAGTGACACGCCCTACCAGAGGACGCTCTTGAACCACTTCAAAGCGGATGGTGGAGTTGTCAAGCTGACCCAGGAAAAGCAAAATTCCCTCGGCATCGTCTCGGCGACATTTGCACCAAACGCAAAACCGGCACTGACACTAACCAGCCGCGTTTCGCTCAAAAATTACAGTGTCGATCTGTCGTCTCACCAAACCGCGTCGCACGCCTCACGCACTGATCTGAATTTCTTCCTGCAGGCCACCCGGTACGTTCCCACCGACGGAATTGTGAAAGACACCGCGCTCAAAGCTACTGCCGGCGCAGTCACAGACGTGGAGAAGGCACAGGCTATTTATCAATGGGTCGTGACAAATACGTTCCGCAATCCTAAGATCCGCGGCTGCGGGCGAGGCGACATCCGCTTCATGTTGGAGTCTGGCGACATGGGTGGTAAATGTGCCGATTTGAACGCTCTCTATGTCGGCTTGGCTCGCTCAGTGGGCTTGCCCGCGCGCCATGTATATGGTTTGCGCATCGCGAAATCTGAGCTGGGCTATCGCAGCCTTGGAATCTCCAACGACAAGGCAACAAAGGGCCAACACTGCCGAGCGGAAGTCTACCTGCGCGAGCATGGGTGGGTGCCAGTCGATCCAGCCGATGTCCGCAAAGTAGCGCTGGAAGAGCCTCCTGGGAATCGTCAATTGAGTGACCAGGTCGTGTCGCGGGCCCGCGATTTTTTGTTCGGTGCATGGGAGATGAATTGGATGGCATACAACTACGCTCATGACGTGGAACTACCCGGATCCGCGAACAAACCCGTAGTGTATTTTATGTATCCGCAAGCGGAAACCTCGGAGGGGCGGGTCGATCCGTTCGATCCGGATAACTTCAATTACGAAATCACGGTGAGAGAAATAATCTAGTACCGAAGCCGAAGGATCTGCGACTGCTTCAATATATATGTTGGCAACGACGCGGATCACGTTCCGTCTGAAAATCCCTACGCAGCTGCAATCGAAGAGATGTTAAGGGCATTGAGAATCGGAACTGTGATGGCGGTCGTGACCAATGCCATTACCACCAACGTGGTGAAAAGCGTTGGTGACGTGAAAAAATCAGCCAGGGCCGCAGATGAACCCCCGTGAACGTGGATGACCTACTGTGTTTTCCATCGGCGTTCGTCGGCATTCATTGGGGGCACGCACTGGATTCGCGGTGGAAGGACCAGGACTGGAAGGACCAGGAGATGCGGAAAGGGTATACGAGAGAACCACAACGGGATGAGCCCGCGACGCCAGTCAAGAACTACATCACGCCTAGCGGGCTCGAGCGCCTCAAAGATGAGCACCGGTTTCTGCTGACCAGAGACCGCCCGGCCGTGGCGGAGGTGGTGGCGTGGGCTGCCGGCAACGGCGATCGCAGTGAAAACGCCGACTACCAGTACGGCAAGCGGCGGCTGCGTCAGATCGATGGGCGGATTCGCTTTCTCACGAAGCGAATCGAAGCCGCGGAAGTGGTGGACCCGGAAGCTCCGAGATCGAGGCAGGCGGAGGCGAGGGCATTCTTCGGGGCGACCGTTCGCTATGCCAATGCCGCGGGAGCGGAACGAGTGGTGAGCATCGTAGGCACCGACGAGGTCGATCTCAACCGCAACCACATCAGTTGGGTGTCACCCCTGGGGCGCGCATTGATGAAGTCGGCAGCGGGTGACAGGGTAGTTCTCCAAGCGCCGGGCGGGACAGAGCACCTGACGGTGCTGGAAGTATGCTACGAGCGCATTTCTGTGGAACCGTTCCGTGAACCACCTGGATCCGCGGCCTCGGCAAAGGAACTCCCTCGCTGACGCTCACCTGACGAAGAAGAGACGAAACGACACCGGTGGTGAAAGAGCGACGACTAGAGAGCTATCGGCTTTTGCAGACAATTCTGCACCACTTCTGTGGCATTCTTGTCTCAAGTGGACTCGTTCGATTTAACGGCAGAATTGCTACATATTGTCCTAAGAAAGCCCCTGCTGAGAAAACGTTTTTTCGTTGCCTGAGACCTGCCATTTTTACTAATATCGCCTCTCATGGGAAGCCAGATCTCCAGCCTCGCCATAGCTGTTTGCGTTGCATTGTCCACCTCCATGTTTGGCCAGGAGGCGGCATCTCTTGCGATTCAAATTGACCATCCCATCGCAAGGGTCAGCCCGATGTTCAATGGCCTGATGACAGAGGAGATCAACTTCTCCTATGACGGCGGTCTCTATGGGGAGTTGATTCGCGACCGTGTCGTTGGTCCGGGTCGACGTCCTCTCTTTCACTGGACGATGGTTGCGCGCGGTGACTCCACGGTGAACATCTCGGTCGATGATCACACAGGGCCGAGCGAAGCCTTGACGCGCAGCTACAAAGTCAGCGTTACCGCGGCTTCCGAATCTGCTCCTGCCGGGATGCAGAATGACGGGTACTGGGGCATTGCTGTTCGTCCGAACACGACTTATGCGGGTTCCTTCTATGCAAAGACCGACAGCGATGGCGTTCCCGTCACGATCAGCCTGGTGAACGATCAAACTGGGATTACGGCGGCTCAAACAACCGTCACGGGCCTCGGCGGTGAGTGGAAACAATACAAGTTCACACTGAAGACCGGTCCGACAGCCGTTTCGGCAGACAATCACCTGCTCCTTACAATTTCCCGACCTGCGACAGTCTGGTTTGACCTGATCTCGCTCTTTCCGCCGACGTTTCACGACCGGCAGAATGGCAACCGGATCGACCTGATGCAAAAGCTTGCAGATATGCATCCAAAGTTTCTGCGCCTGCCCGGCGGGAATTATCTGGAGGGCGATCACATTCCGGAGCGATACGAGTGGAAGAAGACGATTGGTCCGCTAGTCGAGCGCCCCACCCACCCCAGTCCGTGGCGATATCGTTCGTCTGATGGCATGGGCCTGCTGGAATTCATGGAGTGGTGCGAGGACCTGAACATGGAGCCAGTGCTTGCGGTCTATGCCGGTTACTCGATGGCCCAGGAGCACGTGGACCCCGGACCTGCGCTCGAGCCTTACATAGTCGACGCGCTCGATGAAATCGAATATGTTACCGGCGGCACGAGTACGAAGTGGGGTGCGGAGCGTGCGAAGGACGGTCACCCCGCGCCATTCCCTCTCCACTATGTCGAAATCGGCAATGAGGACTGGTTTGATCGTTCCGGTTCCTACGACGGCCGCTTTGCGCAGTACTTTAAGGCATTCAAAGAGAAGTACCCGGAACTGCAATTGATCGCAACCGCACCCGTAAAGAGCGTGAAACCGGATGTGCTCGATGAGCACTTTTATATGTCAGCTGAAAAGGCCTTCTCGGACGCAACACACTACGACAAAACCGATCGCAACGGGCCGAAGATCTTCGTTGGTGAATGGGCAACGCGCGAGGGAGAGCCGACGCCAAACCTGCAGGCGGCGCTGGGCGACGCAGCCTGGATGATAGGCATGGAACGCAACAGCGACCTCATCATTATGGAGAGCTATGCACCGCTGTTTGTGAACGTGAATCCGGGCGGCATGCAATGGGAATCGGACTTGATTGGCTACGACGCACTCACGAGCTATGGCTCGCCGAGTTACTGGGTGCAGGCAATGTTCGCCAGTCACACGGGCACTGAAGTCGTCGCCGCCGCGCTGGCCGGCGCCGGACCACGCGTGTTCGCATCGGCTACGCGTGACGAAAAGCGGCGAAAGCTGTTTATCAAGGTTGTGAATGGTACTTCCGAGGTGAAGCATCTCTCCATCGCTCTTGAGGGAGTAAAGAGCGTCAAGCCGATGGCGACTTTGCTCACCTTGAGCGGCAAGTCGCCTGGCGCAACAAACACGATCACTCATCCTGATGCGATTGTGCCACGCGAGCATCCGATTCAAGTGGCCGTTTCCCATTTTGCGCACAGCTTCGAACCTTACTCAGTCAACGTGGTTGAGCTAAGCTACTGAAGCGAGCTGCGCGGAATTCCCGGGGATCGCTTCCACGCGACGAAGGAGAGCAACTGGCGAATACGCGTCTTCATGTTCTCTCCACAGGCATCTGTCTCGTGATCGCCATTCAGGTCGCAATCGCGCAGAAGCCGGGCTCGGCCATACCGGCGGCTGCCCCTGAACAGCAAAAAGCGCAGGCGAGCGCAGGCTATCCCGAACTGGTAGACATAACCGCTGCAACCGGCATTCACTTCGAACACGTTTCAAGTCCTGACCAGAAGTTCATTGTGGAATCGATGAGTGGTGGCGTGGCTCTTATCGACTATGACCGGGATGGTTGGCCAGACATCTATTTCACAAATGCGCAGAATGTCCAAATGGCTGTTCGCGGCGAGAAGGCTCGGAGCGCCCTTTACCACAACAACCACGATGGCACGTTCACTGATGTGACAGACAAAGCAGGTGTGGGTTACCCATGCTGGGCGATGGGGGCTGTTGTGGGCGACTACAACAACGACGGCTGGCCGGATTTGCTGGTGACCTGCTTTGGAGGTGTCGTGCTGTATCGCAACAACGGTGACGGCACGTTTACAGATGTGACAAAAAGTGCGGGCCTCGGGACCGACAGCATGTGGGCTACTGGCGCTTCATTTGGTGATTACGACAATGATGGATGGGCCGATCTGTTTGTTTCACATTATGTCGATTTTCATCTGGACAATATGGCGGCTTTCGGTTCCAGCGATATTTGCAAGTACCTGGGTATTGACGTGCAATGTGGCCCGCGAGGTTTGAAGGGAGCTCCGGACAACCTGTATCACAACAATCACGATGGGACATTCACGGATGTATCAAAGAGAGCCGGCGTCGCGGATGAGGAACGTCGATACGGCCTGACGTCGATCTGGGTAGATTTCGATAACAGCGGCAAGCTTGACTTGTTTGTTACAAACGACGGCCAGCCGAACTATCTCTATCAGGGAAATGGAAAGGGTAAGTTCGAGGAAATAGGTTTTTCCTCTGGCGTGGGATTGAGCGAAAGCGGGGCACGACAAGCCAATATGGGGATTGCTGTGGGTGATTATCTCCACACCGGCCGCATGTCCGTTCTGATTTCACATTTTGATAACGAATATGCAGCATTCTATCGGAATGATGGGGATATGAACTTTACGGATGTCTCATTATCTTCGGGAGTTGGGCGGGGAACTCTGGGATATGTCGGATGGGGCGATGCCTTTGTCGACTTCGACAATGACGGCTGGCAAGACTTATTCATCGTAAACGGCCATGTCTATCCCCAAGTCGATCAGATTCGTTCGGACCTCAGGTATCTTGAGCCCAAGCTGCTCTTCAGGAATCAGCGCAATGGGACATTCAAGGACATCAGCAAGCTGGTGGGCACTGCGATCCAGACTCCGCAGGTGAGCCGCGGAATGGCGGTCGGAGATCTGTTCAACGACGGAAAGTTGGAGGCAGTTGTTGAGAACCTGAAAGGTCAGCCGATGATTCTTCGCCCGGAAGGTGGGCCTCAAAACCACTGGATCAGTCTTCAGTTGGAAGGAGTCAAGTGCAATCGCCTTGCCCTGAATGCGCGCGTCCGGGCGACCGCCGGCGATCTTGTTCAACTTGGCGAAGTGCTGAGCGGGGGAAGTTACTTGTCACAAAGCGACCTCCGCATCCACTTTGGACTCGGAAGTCACGAGCGAGTAGACAAGACCGAAGTTACGTGGCCCGATGGAACGGTGGAGACCCTGACCAACCTGGCTGCAGACCGCTTTTATTCTTTGCGCGAGGGAGCTGGTGTCATTGCATCGGCGTCGCCGCGCTTCGGGACGTCAAAGCAGCCGTGAATCAGTTTAAGGCGGCCCATCCGTAACTCCATTTGTGGTCTTGCCTTTGGTCTGCGCCCCGTGGAGTTTATTGAACACGGTCTGATCGGCAGCCTTCTGCAGAGTTCTTGTCTTTTCAAATTCTGCCTTGGCTTCTTCGTTCTTTCCCACGGACTTATAGAATCGCCCCAGGCGCCAATGCACATTTTGGTCACCTGGGTTGAGCTGTTCGGCGATCTTCAATTCGCGCAGTGCATCGCTCTTCCGTCCGGCATTTGTATATAGGATGCCGAGATCGAGATGCGCCAATTCGATCTTTGGATTGATCAGGATCGTTTTCTCAAGAAGCGGCGCCGCAACTTCAGGATGATTCAATTGAATCTCGGAATCTGCAAGGTAGGTGAGCGCCTGGGCATGATCCGGATTGTTATCGAGTTCGGCCTGGAACTCAGTTGAAGCCTCATCGAACTGCAAAAGACCCCACAACAAATAGCCCAGTCCGAAATGCGCGTCGGGCATCTTAGGATCTTCTTTCACCGCAGCGCGAAACTGCTTTGCCGCGCCGACTTTGTCTTTCATCTCATCCAGCGCCTCTCCGGCAAGCATGTCGGCTTCCGCTGATTCAGCATTGAGCGTGAGGATTTCTTTGTACACATCAAGAACACATTGGTACTGCTTTGACCAGAGACAGCTCTGCGCCAGAGTTAGTCGAAACGGAAGGTTCTGTGGGTCGGCAGCAGTCGCCTTCTTCAGATATGGGACCGCCGCGGCATATTCGCCTGAGCCATACCGCGCCAAGCCAATCAATGTTGTCAAGCGCAGCGCCTCGGGTGAGGAGGGAGGCAGGCTCTTGAGTAAGGGGAGAAAGGTCGCGGCCGCGTCCTTCATTGCGCCGGATTTGAAGAGAGAAAGGCCGAGATTCAGCTGCAATCCTGGTATCGCCGGATCAAGCGCCATCGCCTTGCGGTAGAGTGGGACGGCCTCTGCATAATGTTCCTGGCGCGCTTCAAGCAACCCAAGATTTGCGTAGGCTTCGGCGTTTCCCGGATGAGTGCTTAAGAGGGCGCGCCACGCAGCTTCGGCCTCGGGAAGCTGCCCTTGCTGCTCGAGTGAGATCGCTGCCGCGCGTTGACCATCGGCGTCCGGTGCCGTCTGGGCAGGACAACTGCAGCTCGCGACCGCAAGTATCGTCGCCAGGGAAAATCCTGACCGCAAGACCCGATTCACATGTGGCTCCCACCTGGATTTTCGCCCGCGCAGAAGGTTAAGCGCAAATGTACGTTTCTGTTTTTGGTGTGGTACCGACACAGACAAAATTAGAGCGCGGCAGAAGATGTTCCGCCGCGCTCAAGTGGAGGATCACAAGTCAGAAGTGAAGTTCCGCGCCGAGCTCCAAACGGCGTGGGTCGTAGTCGCTGGTTACCTGCCCGAAGTTACCGTCGTGGTTGTTGACATCAACACCCTGGAAGATCGTGTGATTGAACGTATTGAAGGATTCGAACCGCATCTGCAGATATGGTCCAGCTTCACGACCTGACAATTGGAAGGTCTTGAACAGAGACAGATTCCAGTTGAAGATCCCTGGACCCACAACTGAATCTTTTGGAGCATTGCCAAAGCCCTGGTTTGGACCGCCATTCCACGGAGCAATTGGGTCAGCAAAAGAGCTAGTGCTGAACCATGCGGTCAGTTTTTTGGGATAACTTGCCTTTGACACCATGTTCGGTCGATTGGTCCCGGCGGTCAGACCAAGAACGTCACTGCCGGTATAGCGGACGAGCAATGGAACACCCTTCTCTGCAAAAGTGATGCCGGAGATCGACCATCCACCAAGTATCTCGCGACCTGCGAAGTTTGAGGAGCTTTGGTTGAAGAATGGGAGAGCGTACACATAACTCACATTCAAGATATGGCGGCGGTCAAAACCATTGTCCGAGCCATAGTCGTACTTTGCGTTGAACGGGTTCGAAAGGCCGCCAAGGTCATTCTGCACCTCGCTAAGCAGGTGGGACCAGGTGTAGGCCACTTGTGTAGTAAGCCCATGGCGATTCTCAACGCGGAAGCCGGCCTGGAGCGAGTTGTAATTGAAGTTGGTTTCGTTTTCTTCCTGGTTAATGGAGGCAAAGCCCGGGAATATTCTGTACTGGTTCGCATTGGCTTTGCCGGCGGAAATGGCCTTGCGCACGTCGTATGGGCCGGCATTCCCCGAGTAGCCGAGACCGGAATTGTCGAGGATATTCGGGTTCGTATTCACCAATGGCAACGTGTTAACCTGCCGGTCGTTATCCTGGTCCCATCCTCTCGAGCCAACGTACTGCACGACTGCAACAAGTGATCGTGCGACCTCTTTTTGAATTCCCAGGCTGAAGTTCGCCGTTCCCGGTGGCGGATACTTATATTTGATGTTGGTCAAACTGGACGGAAAATGGTTCAACGTCGTTTGTCCTGTCAGAGCACTGGTATCGGGATTGGAGAAATACACATTCGTTGCGGAAGGGATGTACGCAAACGGCGGATTTAGCGCCGCGTTGTAGACATCGTTGCCTTGGACACGCTCAAAGAACACACCGAGGCCGCCGCGCACCACAGTCTTCCCATTTCCTCCGACGTCATAGGCAAAACCGACTCTGGGCTCAAATGTGTTGTATTTGTTCTGGACATTTCCGCGTGGGAATCCATTCACGCCTGCTTCTCTGATGCCATTCAGGTAGAACTGCTCATTGCCAGTCTGGCTGAAAGTCGACAGAGAGGCGGGGATGAGAGTTCCATCAGGCTGAACCGGGTTGCCCAGGGAATAGTCATAGTCCGCCGAGACAAAATTCGAGAACTTGTTGTATCGCTCAAACGCGTGGGGTAATCCGTCATACCGGAGCCCCAAGTTGAGAACGAGCTTGGGAGCGAGATGCCAGTTGTCCATCGCAAAGACGCTGTAGTTGTTGTTGACCCAGTGTTTGCCGTACAGAAATTCGAGCTGGGAATAACTGGACGCGTCGCCCAGCAGGAAATTGACGTACGAGTCGCCTGAGAACTGGCTTGAGTTGAAGGCCACCACTCCGTTGGTGTTGTACTGCAGTTGCTGGTTCTTATAGTCGTGCAGCCAGCCCACACCAAATTTGAATTGGTGCCGGCCCTTGGTCCACGATATGTCGTCCTTATAGTCAAAACCCTCATAACCGTTCTTCCAGGGATAGTAGCTTGGACTCCAGGTTACGTTCAGTGGTGAACCCTGGAGTTGTACTTCCGGCAGACGGTGCATGAGATTGTTGTCGTTCGGGAAGAAGCTGGTTGCAGACCAGCCACTGGGCTGAATGAAGTTTCCGCCACCCGGGCCTGCGGTGGGCGTGAGGGTGATCTTGTTCCCGCTGTAATAGAAACCCGTTTCGTTCAACAGATTCGGAGAGTACGTTTGCGTCAGCTTGATCACGGCCGAATAGGACGGATTGTTCATAATCGTACCGACAGTTGGATATGTGCTATCACCCCAAAGCGGTGGGTAGTAGTTCTGGGCCAGTGTGTCGTGGAGGTAATGGCCCATCAGCTGGTACTTGCTGCTGATCGAGTGGTCGATGCGGACAATATCCTCGCGGACATTGGTCGGCTGAGGAATGGAAGCGATGTATTGCGTGCCGTTGTTGAAATTGGGCTTCGGGAAGGTCCCCGCATTCAGTTGGAGCACTGCATTCTGGTCAATCAGATTGGCCGGAATGATGTTGCCCGGGAACGGCTGTCCCGCTGTGAGCCCGTCAGCTGCGTAAAGTGCGAGCTTTGCAGGGTCGGTCGTTAACGGGACAATGGGAGCTTTTCCAGAAGGAGGGGTGTAAGCCAGACTTGCTCCGGCAGTCGGAAAGTTGCTGGCCAGGATAGCGTTTTGTACGGACGGTGCACTTCCTTGTATCAACCTGCGCCACTCTTCATTCCAGAAGAAGAATGTCCGGTTGCGATCGGCGTTGTACACATGGGGAATAAACAGTGGACCGCCGACGTTGCCGCCGGGAATGTTCAACTGGAACTTCGGGCGCGTCTTGCCACCCCGTTTGAGGAAGTAGTCGTTAGCGTTGTAATCGGTATTGCGATTGAATTCGTAGATCTCTCCGTGGTATTGGCGCGTCCCGGACTTTAGCACTTCGGTGATGGTTCCACCGGAGCCGAGTCCGTAATCGGGACTGTAATTGCTATCCAGCGTCTGGAATTCAGCGATTGCGGCCTGCGAAGGAAGATTCATGAAACAGCCACCGCAGCCGCGATCATTCTGTTCTCCTCCATCGATCAGATAGATGTTGTGAGTGGTTCTGGTCCCGTTGAAGCTGATTCCGTTCGCCGAGGTCAGAGCATTTACGCCGCTGAATGCGGGCAAATTGTTTGAAACCCCAAGGCCTAAAGCCGCCAGCGAAGTCATGTTGCGGCCATTAGTCGCGAGCTGTTCAACTTGCTGGCCATTGATTAAAGTGCTGACTTCGCTGGTTTGCGTCTGGACCTGCAAAGCATTTGCTTCGACGGTTACCGTCTGGGACTGGTTGCCAATCGTAAGGACGACGTCTTGCTCGACGGTCTGAGCTACGTTCGCGACGATACCCGTCTTGTTGAATTTCTGGTAGCCCTGAATAGTCGCGCTGAGGTTGTATGTGCCGGCGCCAGCGTTTGCGAATCGGTAAGCTCCAACTGAATTCGATACGGACTGCCTGACTTGACCGGTTGCGACGTTTGTCAGGGAGATCGAAGCGTTTGGCACGACAGCCCCACTTGCGTCTGTCACAGTTCCCGTGATTGTGGCGTTGTCCTGGCCCCAGGCTGCTGGAGTCAAAACCAGAAATAGTGCGACGAATACAAGCCAGATTGCGGTGGAATTCGAATCCTTTTCACCCTTGCGGCGGCTAGTCACAGCTTGTTGAAGATGCGTCATATCATGCCTCCTAAGGAAACGTTTACCTGGTATCCGTTAAACTCGTGCACTTCCTCCGTTTTCTACGAGGTCAGAAGTGCGGCGTATTCAAAATCAAGCACATTGATGCTTCCGGGGCCTGGGGAATACCTTTCGAGTTTCGCGACTGCCTTAGCTGCTTGACTCCATGGAGGAGATACTTTTTCTGCGAAATCGACGATTCATCACATCGATTGCGCAAATAGCTCTCCGGCCGGAGCGCCGTTTCTGCTGCATTTTCGCGGACTCAATCTTTCAACTGCAAAGATCGTAAGGCACTCTGAAATGTTGCTGCTTGCATCGGAGTGCGAAAAACTTCCGTTCGGGGAATCGGACCTTCTGTTTGCTCTCCAGACATCGCGCTCGTCGTGCGCTGAGCCACACCGACGATGAACCCATTGTTCAGACGTGCGTTAAAGCATCACCTCGGCGCGAGATTACGCGCGAAAAAGGAGGCTCTGCGGTTTGCAGCAAGCGTTTCCTTCAGCGCCGAAATTTTTACGCTTGCCTTCGATCATTGTCAACGAGAATTTTCAGAGATTTTTGACACACACCATCCCATCCCATCGGTTCTACAAATTCCCTTTACTTACACGTTTAAGCGCTTTTACTCGCCTAGAAATAGGTGTCCAGAGTATTCGCGAGGAAGCGTTTACCTAGAATCTGTAGCACGGGAGGTAAAGATTGCACCCCCAAAAGGCCAACCGGAATGTACGGTCCTTCGCCTTGGCAGTGTGCGAAGAATACGGACTTTGGGATCACGAGCTGAGGAGGTCTGAGGATGTTATCAACCTGTAATTGCCGTTTGGGCTCGTTTGGGCAGTAATCCAACCGAGAACGAGGATGGTGGAAGTTCTCTGCGCCGCTTTTGAATGCACTAGATGACGGCTGCCCGGCGTCAGCGAGCGGGAATGTTGAGCGCGACCGTCTCAGTCGGGGAACCCTTGATTTTGCCCGCTTGTTCGGCATAGAGAACGAAACCCCGCTTGAGAGCGTCGGACGCGAAGGCTCCGAGATGAGCGCTTCCAATCGCGGGCGTGAGCTTGGTCTCCACTTCTCCGAGAGCGAGTCGAGTCTCGCATTCCTGGGTGTAAAACCCTATCTGATGTGCCCGCTGTGCGAGGGATCGCAACTCCCGCGCTACCCCCAGCATTGTTTCGCGTCCAGCGCTCCCGGGAGCCGCCGCGGCAGCCTTAACACGCAGTTCGAGTAACTCGACGGGCATAGCGAATACAGGGAATTCGTGCAAATCGGTCAGGTCCTTCGCCTTCTCGACGACAGCCTTACTTTCTGGAATTTTGCCCTGTGCGAGAAGAGCCCTGCCAAGTGCGAGATATCCCCCAAGTTCCTCCCCGGCATTCTTATCATTCTCGAAGGCCGTGATGGCTTCGCGCACGAGTCGATCTGCCTGGTCGGGATGCCCTCTATCGATCGCAAGCTGAGCGAGCGCGACTTGATCGTTGGCGGCAGACGCATTAACGCTCTTGAGAATTCCAGCCGATTCTTCGTAGCTCTTTTCCGCGCCATCCAGATTTCCCTGCTGCCGCTGGATATCGCCGAGTGTCGCGAGGGCATTGGCCGTTTGCCAGGGATCTCCATTCCATGATCGGAAAGACGCTACCTGGCCTTTGACCTCGGCGTTGGCTTCGTTCAGGTCGCCTTTCATCAACAACAGTCCCGAGTGCCCCAGGGGCGGATATTGATCGGTCGGAAGCCTTACCGCTTTTGCCAGTTCCAGGCACTCCTGGTACAACTGCTTAGCCTTCTGGAAGTTTCCGCGAGAGAGTTCAAGGTTCGCGATGTTTGACGTTGCGACGGCAACATTCACGCGATCATTGACAGAGGCGAAATTCTGCTTCGCCTTGCGGTATTC
This sequence comes from uncultured Acidobacteriaceae bacterium, assembly GCA_963770365.1. Lineage (GTDB taxonomy): Bacteria > Acidobacteriota > Terriglobia > Terriglobales > Acidobacteriaceae > Telmatobacter. The sequence goes on from CAVYPN010000012.1 coordinate 145,140, forward strand.
CTCTTCGGCTTGGCCCCACTGCCCGCGATTTTCAAGAACGAGCGACAGGTTGTTCTGCGCAACGCCTACGCCTTCGTAGTCGCCAGCCTCCTGCAGCGTCTGAATCGCCCGCTGATAAAGCGGAATCGCTTCCGACTCGTGCCCGGTGAGTCTCTGGTCTTCGGCCATGATCTGGAGCGTGGCGGCAGCAACGTTGCGATTACCGGCTGCTGTAAATATGTCGTACGCCTCATGGCACTCCGGCGGGCTGGCCAGGTGCTGCCGGTTCAAGAGGCATAAACTTTGCTCGGCTTTTGCATAGACCTGCCTCTTGCCGGTGGCGAGAGCTTTCTGGGCAGCACTATGAGTTAGTTTCTCCGCATCATCAAGGCTCTTCCGCATCACAACTGACGACTCGCGTAAGTCAATCAGAGGATCGTCGCGCGCCGGAGCGGGAAGTTGCCGCAATTGCCGGATAGTCTCCGACGACTCGTCGGGATGGTACGACTCCAACTGCAGCTTCGCTAATTGCAGTCCGTAATCGAGGCTGTCAGGGAACATGTTGAAGAGGACGCGATAGATCTCCGCTGCCTTACCTCGGTCGCCGCCCGCTTGATCGTAACTCGCCTCTATTTCCATCCGCTGCACACGGGGCAGGCCTGATGCAAGGTTGAGTCCCCGCTTTGCCTCAACCTTGGCCTGATCAAAATGGCCAAGATACATGTCTGTTCTCGCAAGCATGGAATGAGCGAGGGGAAATTTGGGGTCGGCGGCAATGGCCTGTTCAAAAAATCCTCGCGACACGTCGAATTCGAAGATGCGAAGCTTCTGAAGTCCAAGCGAATAGAATCTGGCCGCTTCTGGATTCGATGGCAAACTCGCCTGCGTCATCATTTCGTCTGAGTCGATGGATCGCGAAATGCCAAGTCGGTTTCTTAGCTTTCTGCCGATGCGAGACACAATTCCGAAAAGGTCTTCGGTCGCGCCAATCTCTGCAATCTCGGTAATTACTTCTCCTGATTTGCAATCCTGCAAACGGACATCGACTCTCAGTTGCCCGTGCTCAGGCCTGCCGACGGTCGCGAATGAGCCCAGTACCAACAGATCGCTGCTGAGCGCCGTGCCGATTCTTGATGTCGTTGCCTGGTCCAGTGTGTCTGTCTTTGCCCATGGCGAATATGCGCGCAGATTGGCGACATCCTCTGAAGAAACCAGGCGGAGTTTTTCTCCACTCGCCAGTTCGGTGCTCAGCATCTCACCCAGAGCAGTGCCCAGCCAGGAATCCCCGTCAATCCCAGAGAGATTATGAAAACCTAAAACAGCAATTGACCTTCGAAGCCGAACGGCCGACGCCTGCGGCGCAGCCGTTGAGGCAATGGCAGCGGACTTTGCTCCACTGAAATGCGTCCAGGCGGCAATGGAAACAACGATCAGCGCCAGCGAAGCGGCTGAATAGATGAGGGGGCGCCGACTGTCCTGGACGCGCGGCGGCGGGAGAGGGCTTGAATCGACTTGAGGAACCGCTGCCTGCGCCGGTGCAATATGCCCTGGCGGCTCATCGCGCGCTGCAGTGACTGGCGCGATGAACCGATACCCATGTCGCGGAACAGTCTCGATAAATCTTGGATTGTCGGAGTCGTCGTCGATTGCGGCACGGAGTTTCTTGAGAATGACGTTCAGACTTCCATCGAAATCAACGAAGGTCCCCTCCGGCCATAGGCTCTGACGCAATTCCTCGCGAGAAACAATCTCTCCAGGGCGCTCGAGCAAGAGGAGTAAAACCCTGAACGGTTGATCTTGAATTTTTACGCGCACACCATTGCGCATCAGCGCTTTGTGAAAGACGTCTGCCTCAAATAGCCCGAATCGGAAGCTGCGCGTGGGGGAAGCCACTTTCTGCATGACCTGCCAACCCAAATTGGATGGGCCATCATAGCACGAAAGGTTTTGAATTCGTACGGATTCCAAGCTGCTCATAAAAAGGCAATTAGGCCAACTACTTCAGCGCCGTTTCAGAAGCCATTCCGCATGGGCTGTGTGCCCGCCGGGCCAATAACCCAGACACGTGCAGCGTACTGTGAAGAATTCAGCGTGAAATTTGAGGCGGGGCTCGCGGACGAGGTGCAGGTTTCCCTAGCCCACGAGACGGTGAAACCGTGCGGATTCCAGGCTGTTGTCCAAGCTCCCTTTGATTCCGCGACAGGCCTGCCTCCTGGACACGAAACTCGGAATTGGTTCAGCTGGAGGCTCTCGACCGCCCAGCCAGGGCCTAACTGCGAGAAGTCGTAAAAATCCCGTCCAGCCGCGAATGGCTCGCGATCTGAGCGAACGATGAAAGCAGACGATCCCAGTGCTTCCGCCGGAAGCTCATCGCTTTCAACCGGCGGAGAAACATACTCAAGTTGTCCGATTGGTCGCGAGGATGCAAATGTTGCGTCCAGTTTGACCCAAGCAGCAGGGATTGTTTTAAGAAGCTGCGGCTCTCCGCGCGCGGCAACAAATAAGCATCCCAGGAGAGGCACTTCGCGCCCGTTCGCAAGATGAACCACCAGGTCCACCGGAAAATCGGAGACGCCGGTAAGCTTGGGATCAATGTGCACAGCAATTTCCGCGTCCGTCCAGCCGGCGGCTAGATCAAGTTCCAACGAAAGCGGATGCGAACTGACTCCGACTTGCTGGCCGCGCAAATCGGGCTGCAACCGCACGCTTCCTGGCGCTGTGCCGAACCCGCATCCCTCGATCCGATAATAGTTATCTGGTTCTAGCGGCGTGAAGACGACACCAGAACTTCTACCATTCACCGATCGAATCCTCGGGGATGAGCAAGAAGTTGGCGAGAGCACTTTCTGCCGTGAGGCTGAAGCGCTCAGCTGCTGCGGAGAGCCGGAATTGCCACGCACCGAGCCTGGTAGCATTGCATTCTGATTTTGCAAAAGCAAGGAATTTGCTGATGCAAAAGGCTGCGTCGCGACATGCAATTGCAAGTAAGCTCGCTGTTCAGCCACGGCGGCCAGAACGCTGGATTCAACACCGATTGTTGCAAGGCGTGGGTTTCTCGACTTCGGACCTGCGATGATCCGCGCATTCCCCAGTGTCCGGGCACGAACTTTCTCATATTGCCCGGTTGGCTTGTTCCCTTCCGCGGTCCCACCTTGCGCCCGATGGGGCATTGCGGCTTCAGGCGTGCTTGGTGCCGCGAAACCCGGTCGAGGGCACGGCCAGAGTGGTGTGCACGCGAGAATGAAAAAGATCAAGCGCATGCCAGTTCTGATGTCTCCTTAGATCGAATTCCACTAGCTGCTGCAGGTCTTTGCAGTGCACGGCCGCAGCCGGCACCACTGGCGAGTTTCTCGCAATCGTGAATAAACCGCATATGTCGAGCGGGTCAAAGGAACTGCTCATGATTCGTGACTGACCTGATAAGTGGCTTTCTTCACTGGTGGTTGCAGTGGCTGCTGACGCGAGGGATTGACTGCAATATTTGCTCGGATCAAATGTAGCCATTGCAGCCAGCCGCGATTGCGCTCCTTATGCCTCGCAGCGGTAACAACAGCGGGTCCATCTACATCCTTGATGCTGATTGAGCTGGCGATTGCGAAACCGCAGAGTCTCGAAGACCCACCTCGGACGGCTTTGCCGCATCGAACCGATCCTTAATCTGGTGCAGCCGAGCGCGCACGGGGCCGGTCTGCTGTCTAGTCAAGCGCGAATCTTTGCGCGAAGCCTTTGCGGCGATTCCATTCTGAACGGTGCTGTCCTCATCTGCACTGGTCAGCTAATGAAACAAGCCTCGTGGCAAGAGCAAGTTAGGAAGTCAGCTTCGTTTCAGTTGTAGATCCTTTGACCCTCCCGATGCGATGGGGTTATTACTGTGGCCCATCAGAGGTCGGAGGCAGGTGGTGATGCGACAACTGGCGTTCATAGGCAAATCTGTAGCGGTAACCGTGGCTGCCGCCGTCGCATTTTTCGCAGCGGGGTGCAGGCATGACAGCTCGCCGGCTCCAGTACAGACTGGGGGAGTTGCTGCGCCGGCGCAAGCAGCACAACAATCCCAGAAGCCGGCCATCGCTTCGCACGCATCAGGCTATGCGCATGTCACCTATCGCTCCAACGTTCGCACCATGGAAGCCGAAGAAGGCAAGAAGGCCCTGATCGGAATCAGCAGCAACGGCGCAAGCCTGCTCTTCGACAGCTCCAACGCAACCGCGCGCTCGCTCCACGCAGGCGATGTTTTGCTGATCAAAGGCCTGATGGCGCGGATGGTCCTTGGAGCAGAAACTACGCCCGACGGCGTTGTCGTTCTCACCCAGCATGCGCTGCTCACTGACGTCGTGCAGGATGGGGAGATCAAGATCCAGGCGCCGGTCCACTTCGGTGCGACTCGCGCTGCATTGGAACCTCCAGTTGCTCCGTTGCCGGCATGGCTCGACCTGGTGGCCACACCGGCGTACGCACAGAGTCCCGCAGGCGTGATGGCGCAGAACGCCGAGGCAAAAGGGACGATGGACGCCTACGGAAACATGGTCAAGGGCGCATTCAACTCCGTCGTCAGCGGGTGGGATACAACGTTCCAGGCCACTCCCAGCGAAGGCAAGACTGACCTCGACATCACCTTGAAACGCAACGCCGGTGGATTTGTCGCTCTGATCACCGGCAAGGGATACATCTCGAACTTCCAATTTGATTCGCTGATCAACATCAAGCAGAGTGTCTTGCAGAACATGGATACGAGCTTCACGAATCTGAACGGACGAATGGATTTTGGCTGGCAAGTCGCAAAGGACACTGGCGGGGTGATGGCAGAGGAGAGCAAGATCAAACTACCTGGCGCCATCGAGGTTCCTCTCTCAGAGTTCCTCGAAGGATTGCCTCTCTATCTTGAGGTGAGCGGTGCCATTCTCATTCACCCGGCGATCACCGGCGGCAAGGAGATCACCAAGGGCAAGTTCCAGATCACCTACGATGGCAGTCAGCACTTCACAGTGAAATCCGGTAGCGTCAACGCGGACGGAAACATGTCGGGAGACATTCAGCTTGCAGACCACCAGGAGTTGTCACCCACGGCCCCTCTCGGCATGTTGGTTGCGTTTGCCGCCCCCCGTGTTGAGTTGACACTGGGGCTGAATAAAATCTACGACGCCAGCGACATCAAGAAGGCGGCGGACTACGTCGACAAGATCGCCGACATCGTCGCGAAGCATCTGCTCAACCCGCAGCAATACGCCAACTATCAGCAGAACGGTCTACATCTGGGTGACGTATTCAAGAACGCTCTCTCAACCGACGGCGCCGCCTACTTCCAGATGGTTGGCACCTCGGCATCGAGCTACACGGGGATGTCGGCGATCTCGCCTTGTGCCCGTTTTGATCTCATTCTCGTCGCCCAGGTCGGTGCGTCCGCGGAAGTGTGGGGCAAAAGCGTGGGCACAACTTCGAAAGAGATCTTCAAGAAAAGCATGACAAGGGTGGATCCACCCGGCATGAGACTCTGCGAGAACATCGGCAAAAGCTAATCAAAAAAAGGAGCTACCTCCATGGCATTTTGTGGAAACTGCGGCGCATCACTGACACAGGCAACGGGCTTCTGCGGAATCTGCGGGAAACCCGTCGGAACACCCACCCCGACAAACGTGACACAACCATCCGCACCACAGGCTTCCGCGGCCGCTCCAGGCTGGACTCCGATTGCATCGCAATCTTCGCCTGGTCCCTCCGCAGTTTCGTCCGGCGGTTGGTCACCCGCGCCCAATCAACCGCAACCGAGCGCGAATTGGACTCCAACGCCGGCGGCGCCAGCCGGCACATCACAACCATCCAGTCAAGGCTGGAGTTCTCCCGCCGTGGCTGCACCCGTCGCCGGTTGGAACACGGCGGGCTCTCAACCCGCTGCGCCTCCCGCGATGGTTGCAGCGGCGGGCACCGGCCTCACTCCCAACATCGCAGGCGCGCTGGCCTATTCACTAGGCATCATCACCGGCGTGCTCTTCCTTGTGCTCGAGCCTTATCGCCGCGATCGCTTTGTCCGTTTCCACGCCATGCAATCGATTCTCTATTTCGTGGCCGCCGTTGCATTCAACATCCTCTGGAGGATCATGATTGGCATCCTGATGTCCATCAGCGGCTGGATCGCAGTCATTGCCTTTCCGATTCGGATGCTGATCTCGCTAGGACTTTTCGGACTTTGGCTCTTCCTGATGTTCCAGGCCTATAACCAGCGGGAATTCAGCTTACCGATCCTCGGAGCAATCGCGAAAAAACAGGCGGGTTGAAGCTCAAGAATGAAGTTATTGTCCACAACGACAAATCGATGCTGTCTGGAGGTTTATGTGAACGGGAAGAGTGGATTCTCATGGGGACTGGTTCTGATTGTCGCGTTCATCGCGATATTGACCATTGCTGGCTGCAAAACACACGCCACCGCGAGGGAAGAAGCGGGCAAGGCCGAAGCTGCGGATAATCCCGCTCCTTCTCATCCCATCGGTGGAACATATTGCCTCGACACCTTCGCCCACGGAGCGGCTCTTTCCCAGCCGGTTCACTTCTCCTACAAAAAGAGCGAAACTGACGGATCCTCCAAGGACTTCGAAGGTGACCTCTCTGGCGATACCCTCGAATCCAGCGTCCATGAAAAGCGGCCCGCCACCGACATGGATCGCGAGATGAACAAAGAGAAAGCACTCACTCCGGTTCCAATTGTTGACGGCTTCGTCGACACAACGCGCACCAATCACTTCACGCGCAGCGACGTCTCGGGCTGGTCCATGGGATCCGGCGGCGCGGTGCAGGGCTTCACCCCCTGGAGCCTTTTCATCGCCAAGCCTCAGGTCAAGCAGGTCGGAACGGAGAACATCGCCGGATTCGACGCGGTGAGGTACTCCGTCGACACCTCGCAGCAGAGCCAGTTGGAGAAGTCGCCGCTGACGATGATGGGTAGCCTGAAGGATTACACGATCAAAGGCGACGCCTGGGTCGACAAAAGCCAGCAGTGCATCCTGCAGTACACCATCGACTATGAAGAAGTCGGAAAGGACGGAACCGTCAAGAAGACCCACTACGAAGGAAGCACCGCAAGAAAATGACGCGTACAGGGTGAGCCAATTCGCAGAAGGCTCCGCTCTGATCTCAAACGAGGCCCGAACCTGAACAGAAGCGCGACGACTCAACGTGGAGGTGGACGACGATGACCTGCCAGACATGCGGAGCGGATCTTCCAGCGGGCTTTTCCTTCTGCACGAAATGCGGAAATAGAGTCACCGCGCCCCAGGCTGCGGCCGTCACGAAACTCTGCAGAACCTGCGGCGCTTCCCTCTCACATCCATCAAAGTGCTGCGGAGCGTGTGGCGCTCCCGTGGACCAGTCCTCTCAGACGACACCGGCTTTCCGGCCAGTCGCGACCGATCAATCTGCAGCTGCCTTCCAATCGGCACCCGCATATCAACCGGTTGCCTCTGCATCGCCTGTCGGCGGGAGCGCATCCGCGTGGCAATCCACCACTGCAGGCGGCGCATCAATGTTTGGTACCGCTCCCCCGCAACGATCTGGCAGCGGACTTCTGAAACTTCTCTTCGCCGGCGCTGCGGTTCTTGTGCTGCTCGCTGTGACAGTGGTTGGAGGTGTCGCCTACCTTGGCTATCGCGCCAAAAAGAAAGTGGAAAAGATTCAGCAGGCCTTTCACGACAAGGACGTCAACAAGATCACCAGCGAACTCAACCTCGACAAAGTCGCCGCGAAGATCGCTCCCGGTTCGTCGCTTGCCGCGTCCGATGATGACCGTTCATTCGACATCAGCGACGCCGCTGGATGGAAGACCTACACTGGTTCTCCGACCGCTGCAACCTCCACGCTGGTTCCCATGAAGGTTGGCCTCGTTGTTGCTGGCGCATCCTCCCAGAAGGGCCGACCCGATTACGAGACAATCATCACTGCGCGCAATGTCACCTCCAGTGGGATAGATATCGACTACACCTACTTCGGCCCCCGCGCCGGTACAGCGGAAAACGCGCATACTTCCGCTTCCAATTCAATTCGAGACGTTGTCACCTGGCGGAAGGTATTGGCGCAGGATCTGGAACGTGCTCACGAACAGAATCTTTACTACAGCGGTCAGGACCCCCACCTATTTCCCGGCACCACTTCGCTCTGCATCTCCCGGGACGTGTTCAGTGAACTCAAATCAAGCGAAGGCGTCCAATTCAGTTACAAGGTGTATCTTGCGCCCTCGATGCAGAGTCTCGTATCGAATCTTCTGAATAGAGCTCAAAGCGACTCAGGCAATCTCTCATTGCAGAACATCATGGGCGGGCCATCGTCCTCTACCCTCGTCAAGTGCACTTTGCTGCGTGCCGCCGCTGACGATATCGCCTATCCCGTCATTCTCAATGACAAGCCGGTGGAACTCCCTGCCATTCACGCAGCATGCAAGAGCGACCAGGATGATTTAGAACTCTATGTCCTCGATCAGCTGAACGATCCTATTGTGCTTGCCGGCAGTTCACGTCTTGGGCACCTGCGAGGAGAGGTCATCCGCATCAATTACCCCGAAGAAGTGGCCGTTAATCCGATCGAGCAGGATCTTAAGCAGAGCGGACGTGCCCAGGTATATGGGATCTACTTCGACTTCGCCAGCGCTGCGATCCGACCGCAATCGCACGTCGTGCTGGCGCAGATTGCCAAGGCGATGAAGGACAACCCTGCGTGGGGCCTGACTGTCGAAGGCCACACCGATAACATCGGCGGCGATGCATCTAATCTTGATCTATCCAGACGCCGATCGGCTGCTGTGGTACGGTCTCTCAACACCGAATACCGTATCCCTTCGGATCGATTCTCGAGCCAGGGATACGGCGCATCGAGGCCGTTAGACACCAACGACACGCTGGAAGGGCGCGCTCGAAACCGACGCGTCGAGCTTGTCCGTAAGTGATGAAAACACATTGTTCCGACCCATCGTGTGTCCCATCCAATTCGTTTTCTCAGACGAGCGGGAGCGGTGCTTTATCATCCCGGCTGTTGAACTGAATGTTTTAAATCCGAACTTAAAGTGGGCTACACGCAAAAGCGGAGGTCAAAGACCATGAATTTTTGCACCAAATGTGGTAGCCGGCTTGAGGCGGACCTCAAGTTCTGCACGCAATGTGGCGCGCCGGTTTCGGCGCCGACGCCACCGGAAGCGACGGGGATGGGAAGCATACAGCCGGGAGAGGCCGAGCAGGTGCCACAAATGCAAGCGATGGCCGCTCCTGAGCCGCCGCGTGCGACTGAGTGGCAGGCATCTCCGGTTTCTCCGACACAACAGTACGCTGCAACGACGAACAAGGGCTGTCTGCGCACCGTGGTCATTGCTCTGTCCGTGTTGGCACTCGTCGCAGTGCTCGGCATCGGTGGGGTGGTTTATCTCGGCTACAAGATGAAACAGAAGGCCACGGCAATTCTGCACAAAGCTGAGGCTGCGGCGACAGCGCCAAACTCGCAACCCACCACCGGGCCAGACGGAAAGTCCGAATCGCCGGCTTCCAATCCTCAGGACTCCGCTGTCGGAGTGCTCGGCGATCTTGCCAAAATGCTCGACGCCGCCAAAAACAATGCCGATGCGGGACCAAGCGATGCCGACGTGGTTCCCAGCGTATCCGAGCGTGAGCCTGTCGAGCCGTGCCCCACGGCATCGTTGCCTCCGCAGGCCAGTGCGCGCGTTCCGCTGCAGGAAGGTACGGTGATCACTACCGCATGGGGCGTCAAGTATCAAGACGTGGAAAGCCGCATTGCCGTCGGAACATCAACGCCCGTTTCTATCACCACGTCGCACACGACCAGTACATATAAAGACGACAACGGACGCGAAGAAACCCCGTCCAGCCACAATTCCACCATCTGCAATGTAGACATCGCTTCGGCAGGCACCTATGTGACGGTGGTTGGAACGCACATACCGCCCCTTATTCATGGTGTTACGCGCCTCAGAATGTCAGACAAATCCTTTAACGAAGTGAAGTCCTCAGGCAAAACCAACTTTGAATATCTTGATTTCATGCAGGCTGGCAATGCGGTGAAGCCAACCCACGATGCAGGCCTTTTAACCCGGGTCGACTCCCAGGATGTTCCTTACCCGATGATTTTGAATGACGAGCGCGTCACGCTTCCGGCCGTTCATCTCTCGGGAGTCTTCGAATCGAGCGGCAAAGATCCGAGAGCGAAAAAATGGCGCCCCAACCATGCTGCAGTCGACCTTTACTTTCTGGACGACCCTGCGGATCCGCTTGTCCTGCTTTGGAAAGAGAAAGACCCGGCCTTTCACGATGGCAAGTTTCGGGTGGAGGTCGTCAAGATCGACTTCAAAACCGCACGCCCGGTTAACACAGTTGAAAAGCAGCTGACCGAACAAAAGCGCGCCGTGACCTATGGCATCTACTTCGACTTCAATAAAGACACCATCAAGGCGGAATCTGAGCCAGTGTTGAAGCAGATCGTCCAGGCCATGACGGATAACCCGACTTGGAAGCTGACTGTCGAAGGTCACACCGACAATATCGGCGGAGACGTCTATAATCTCGATTTATCGAAACGCCGCGCGGCAGCCGTTAAACAAGTGCTTGTCACTCGCTATCACATCTCCACGGACCGTCTTTCTACTGATGGCTTTGGCGCTTCGCGGCCTGTCGAGAGCAACGACACGCTCGAAGGCCGCGCGCGTAATCGGCGTGTCGAACTGACTCGCGAGTAAGTCGCAGATGCTGTTCCGCGATCGCGTGATGCTGCTGGGAGTACAAGCACCAGAAACTCCTTCGCACCAGAATCGGAAAAAGCGGAAAGCTACTCAGGGGCGAACCAGAAAGAGGTCTTCGTGAAACTCCGGTCCTCGAAACCAATCATTCTAGCGACCATGCTGGCGTGCTTCGTGGCCGTCTCGACGAAGGCCGCAAATACCAGATCGCCGAGACAGGAACTTGCGGCGGATACAGGATGGAAGTTCTTTCTTGGCGATCGGAGCGGCGCAGAAGCGCCTTCGTTTGCGGATGTGTCGTGGCGAACTGTGGATCTGCCGCACGACTGGAGCATCGAGGGCAAGCCCGACAAGGACAATCCCAGCGGTGCGGGCGGAGGATTCTTCCCAGGCGGCGTAGGCTGGTATCGCAAGACGTTCCACACTCCGGCCGATTGGAAGGGCAAGCGCGTGTGCGTTGAATTCGACGGCGTATACCGCGATGCGACCGTGTATCTGAACGGGCATAAGCTGGGGACGCATCCTTACGGCTACACAGCATTCATGTTTGACCTGACGCCGGAGTTGAATTTTGCAGGAGCGAATGTGCTGGCTGTGCGCGTGGATAACTCGGCCCAGCCGAACAGCCGTTGGTACAGCGGCTCAGGCATCTACAGACATGTTCGCGTGGTGGTGACGAATCCCACGCACGTGGCGCATTGGGGAGTTTTCGTCACCACGCCGGAGGTGACGGGCACGTCGGCTAAGGTCTCAATTCATACGCGGGTTGCAAATGAGTCCTCTGGGGCCACCTCGGTAGCGGTGCAGACGACGCTGCTGGACAAGTCGGGAAACAAAGCCGGCAGCGCGCAATCGATGCTGAGCATCGCGACAGGCAAGGAAGACGAAGCCGCGCAGGAGATCACCGTAGCGAGTCCCGCGCTGTGGTCGCCGAAGTCGCCCACGCTGTACCGCGCAGTCTCTACGATTCGCCAAAATGGAAAGGTGATCGACGAGGTGACGACCTCATTCGGCATACGCACGCTTGCCTGGTCGGCAGAGAAGGGGCTGCTACTGAACGGCGAGCCCGTCAAGCTGACCGGCGGCAGCGTTCATCATGACAATGGACCTCTCGGCGCGGCCGCATTTGATCGCGCCGAAGAACGGAGGGTGGAACTGCTGAAGGCTGCTGGCATGAATGCGGTGCGTACGGCGCACAATCCACCATCGTCCGCGTTTCTCGACGCGTGCGACCGACTCGGCTTGCTGGTTCTCGATGAGCCCTTCGACGTGTGGAAGGCGCACAAGGTGAAGTTCGATTACGGCAGCGACTTTGATGAGTGGTGGAAACAAGATGTTTCGTCGATGGTGCTGAGAGACCGCAATCATCCATCGATAGTGATCTGGGGAATCGGCAACGAAATACCGGAACTGGAAGTGGATAACGGCGCCGCGCTCGGCAAGCTGGTTGCCGACCAAGTGCGAGCGCTCGATAACACGCGTCCGCTCACGTTGGCGTTTCCGGGCACAACGACCAAACCCACCGCGCAGGCGGTGTTCTCGCAACTTGACATCACAGGCTACAACTACAACATTCTTCCCACGTATCAGAAAGACCACGAGCAGTTGCCGTCGCGCATGATGCTCACCACCGAATCCTGGCCGGCGAAGGCCTTTCCTCTATGGAAGATTTCGCAGGACAATCCGTATATTCTCGGCGACCTCACGTGGACGGCCATGGATTACCTGGGCGAGTCGGGCATTGGCGCCTGGCAATATGGCACACCGCAGCAGGCGAAGATGGCGGAGGGAATGGCGGGCATGATGTCGGGCACGGCGATGATCGACCAGATGTTTACGGGAATGGCGAACGGGAAGGACATGATGACCGACATGGCCAAGAACAATTCCGATCCGAACGCCAAGGCCATGATGGAACTCTTCTTTCATCCTTATCCGTGGCACGCTGCGGTCTGCGGCGATCTCGATCTGACCGGCTTCCGCAAGCCACAGTCTTACTATCGCGACATCATCTGGAACGGCGGCGATCGCGTTTACGCCACCGTCCGCCTGCCCGAACCGGAAGGCAAGAAGATCATTGCGATCATGTGGGCTACCTATCCTACGCTGCACAGCTGGAGCTGGCCTGGACAAGAGGGAAAACAGCTGGATGTAGAGGTCTACTCCGGCGCGGAGAAGGTGCAGCTTTTCCTGAACAACAAGTTGTTCGGCGAGAAACCGACGGGCCGTGAGCAGGAGTTCAAGGCGGTATTTTCGGTGCCCTATGCACCGGGTACGTTGAAAGCGGTGGGCCTGCGCGGGGGGCGCGTTGTTGCGGAAAACGTGCTGACGACTGCGGGTGAACCGGTTCGGCTTCAGGTGACAGCGGACCGAACGGTGGTCGAGGCGAATGGCGAGGACCTTTCCTTCGTGTCGGTCGAGGCCGTGGATGCGCACGGACAGCCCGATCTGCACGCAGACCAGGAGGTTCAGTTCGAGATCAATGGGCCTGGCGCGATTGCGGCTGTGGGGAACGGAGATGGCCAGGACGCGGATTCCTACAACGGCGATCGGCGCAAGTTCTATCAAGGACGCGCACTCGTTGTGATTCGCACGTCGAGACAGACTGGACTCATCAAGCTGACCGTAAAGAGTTCCGGCTTCAGCGACGGCTCGTTGACCATCAGGGCCAAGGCCCCGCAACAGGGGGCTGAATTACAGTGACGGGATCGGCTTCGAACGCGCTCATGCGTATGATCTTGAGCGCGCTTCGGCTTTGAACCAAATGCTCTTTCATTCTTTGTCGCTGCGGGCCGGCTATCTACTCTTGGTCTCTGACTCTGCGCTCCGGCGGGCGCTTCGAGTGTCAGGACTATCCGGGCCGAGGGTAGATTGCAGATTCTCCGCCGCGGAGCGAAAGACAGCTTGAGCCTCGCTGGGTTTGCCCTGGGCTTGCAGGGCGCGGCCCAAAGTCAAATATGCGCGTCCGATCACGCTCGAAAACTCCCCCGAAGGGCTTGCGTACTGCAACTGCGTCAGAGCCCGTCGCGCATCGCCTTCGGCCTGATCTGGATGACCGGATGCTAACTCCACCGTAGCTCGGCGGAGAAGCGCAATCGGAAGAAAGTCGCTGCCCGCCCGCCCGGATTTGCTCGCGGCCTCTACGATATTCACAGAACGATCGGCAAGAAGCTGTGCTGTTTTAAAGTCACCTGTCCCCGAAGCGAGCAGTGCCTGTACTGAGGCCAGTGAGCCTAACCAGTAGTGACCTGGCGGAAAGATTCGGAGCACTATCGGTTCCAGTTCCGCCAGCATGCTTGCCGCACGCTTGAAATCACGTTGGTCGATGTAGACCAGAGCGCGGGTGTTTAGCGCATGATAGATCGCGTCCTGATCGCCGGTTTGCAGTCCCTTGGCGTATGCCCGTTCGGCATAATCAGCCGCTTCATCGAGACGATCCAGTTGACGCAGTGTCCCGGCATAGTTGTTGAGGAGCAACGGAGAGACGGCCTCTTCGGTTGATCCGACGCGACTGATGTCGATCGCGCGCCGAAAAAGACTCGCTGCTTCGAGAGGCCGCCCCAGCCGGTCGAGTGCTAAGGCCCAGTCATTGAAGAGCGCGACGGCACTTTTCGTGTTATCGCGTCCCAAGGCCCTCATCAATTCAGCTGCGCGTTTGAACGTGGAGTCGGCCAGCCGATTCTGCCCCGCCACGCGGTAAGCCTCCGCCAGTTCCATCAGAGGTTGCAACTCGAGCGTGTCGGAGTCAAAAGGTGATCGCTTCACCATCTCCCATACGGCATGCATTCGCTCGATTCCCTGCTGCGAATCACCGCGTTCCTGGGCTACCTCGCTACCTCGGCGCAGACAGAAGATTCGATCGAAGTCGTACTGTGAACCAGGCGGAAGCTCTCGCAGCCCTTCCTGCACGAGAGCCTCAGCACGTGTCAATTCGCCATCCCGGGCCAGAGCGCCTGCAAGGGAACAGGAGGCCTCGCTCCTGGCCGAACTGTCAGAAACTGTTCGGGACAACGTGTAAGCCTGCTCCAGGACGCGGCGAGCTTTCGCAGGTTCGTCCTGCGTGGAGTACTGATCGCCGATAGCAGCGAGGAGCTCTATACGCGAGATTTCATCGCCGGTGTTCTGGCGCGCGAGCGTCTCTTCGGCGCGTTCCAGCAATTCGTTGACAGTGAATGGTTTTCCCGAAGGAGCAGCATCAGATAACAAGAATTCATTGAATTCGATCGTGTTTTGGGCGCGAGCCAACTGACGAAGCGCGAAATCGCGCTGCAGGCGCGCATTGCGCGCCTGCACGAATGTGCCGATAAGTCCGGCAAGCGTAGCGGCGATCGCGAGCATGGCGAGCGCCACCGCCTTATTGTGCCGGCGCACGAACTTGCCCGCACGATACACCAGAGTATCCGGGCGCGCACTGATCGGCTCCATTTTGATATAGCGATTAAGATCGTCGGCCAGAGCCGTGACGGAGGAATAGCGCTCTGTCGGTTCCTTCTTCAGTGCCCGGGACACAATCGTGTCGAGGTCTCCGCGCAACAACCGGCTAAGCTTGTGAGGGGTCGTGCAGCGTTGGGCGGCATTGTGGACCGCCGCTTCGAGGTCCTGGCCACTGGGCAGCACGACATCCGAAGGCCGCACCGGGTCCACGTCTATGATCGCCTTGACCAGATCCGCTAGTGTGTGCGGTCCGCGCCCCGCGGGATGTTGTCCGGTCAACAACAAGTAGAGCAGCACCCCCAAGGCGTAAACGTCGGTTGCGGTCGTAATGGCCTCGCCTCGCAGTTGCTCGGGAGCAGCGCATTCCGGCGTCATCGCTCGTCCGCCTTCGACCGTAAGTGGCTGCTCCACGGCCTGCCCTTCGCCTTCCAGGAGCTTTGCAATACCAAAGTCGAGCAATTTCGCCTGGCCGTCATTTCGCACCAGTACGTTCGACGGCTTTATATCGCGGTGCACAATCAGGTTGGCATGCGCTTGCGCCACGGCCCGCAACACATCGAGGAACAGCCGGATGCGCGCTTCGACCGAGAGCCGGTGCTGATCGCAATAGCGATCAATGTGATCGCCTTCAATGTGCTCGAGAACGAGATAAGGGCGTCCGGTCTGCGACACTCCCGCATCAATGAGTTCTGCGATGTGCGGATGAACCAGAAGGGCGAGTATTCGGCCTTCGCGCTGGAATCGTTCCTCGCCTTCCTTCCCGATGAGCGCTATGTTCAAGAACTTCACCGCAACCCGCCGCTCAAATCGTCCGTCGTTTCGTTCCGCGAGCCAGACGCTGCCCATGCCGCCCTGGCCGATTTCCGATATCAATGTATAGACACCAACCTCTTGACCCGCGAGGCCCGGGCCACCCGGCAATCTGACGGAGTGGGTTTCGAGAAAACCTTCCTCGGACAGCGCGCGATGCTCACGCAAGAGAGTTTCCAGCTGGGCCGCCAGCTCCGGATTCTGGGTCCGAAGGGAGGACAGCCAGGCCGACAGGTCTTCGCCTGTCATGGTTAGCGCTTTGTCCAGGTGTGGACTGAGCGCCTGCCATTGGTCGGGACTGAGTGTGTCCATCGATTCCTCAAACTGGCAGATCCGCGCGCACGCCTCGGTGGAGATAAATGCGCGCCTTCTCCCATTTTCTTTGCACGGTTCGTTCCGATCGTTTCTGAAGCGCGGGGATGTCTGCACAAGAGAACCCGCAAAAAAAACTTCATGCCAACGGACCCAAGGCATCGCTGATCGAGCAGAGCTCTTTCATCCGTCCGGCCCGCAACGGTAAAGCCGAGTGCGCCGACTATTTCTTGCCGTCTTCTTCTTCCTCGTCGGACCCGCCAAGCAGCTTTTTCCAATTGCCCAACAACACCGTGCCAAGTGCAGTGAAGGCCCAAGCGACCCCTCGCGCCATATTGGCATATTTTGTGCTTCGGTCACGCTCTTGTTCGGCAGCCTTCGATAATTTCTCGTAAGCGCCGACTAGATCATCCTGAGTTTTGGACAACTCGTTGAACTGCGAATCAATCACCGCCTCCGATGCATTTGGATCGAAGCTCTCGAGATCATGGGCCGTTTTACGCGCGGCGTCAGCCACCCCGCCGAGTTGATCTTCCTCAGCAGAAGTCAGTTTCACCCGGTGCATGAGTTCGTCGAACTTGTCCGCCGTGTCACCCAGGTCCGTGCCGGCTTCTTTAAAGAAATTGCCGAGGAACTCGTCGTCGGACTTCCTGGCCTGTTCTGCAATGTCCTCTTCGCTTACTTTCGAGCCGACCTTGGCATCGATCAGCCCCAGTTGAACCTGAATCTGCCCGATGCGACGGAGCAGGTCCCGCTGATCGCTGATTTGTTGTTGCTGTTCCTGCTGCTCGTCCTTTTCCGTAAGGACCTGTTGAGCATCTGTTGCCCGCTGTTCCATCCTGCCTGCGAGCTCGTCGCGAAGAAACCATGGCACTGCAATCATCGCAACCGCGATCACTTGCTGCCACTTGATGCCTTGCTTAGCGAACTTCAAATGTAAATCTCCTTTGGGCCACGGTCTTACTCCTGAACGATTGTTCTGTCCGAGCATCCAAAAGTAAAGATATTTCAGAGCAGATGATAGGTGGCCCAGATCTCAACGAGCGAGAACATAAATCCAAAATCGAGCGATTTTGTCCGGATGGCCCACCACACTCCGTAGCTGGATTTGTCATATCTCTCAAACCAGTGCGGAATCCCGACCAAGCAGCCGATCACACACTCAAAACAACATGGATAGGCCAGCTCGGATTCACCGAGGGCGAGAGGTCATCACCAAGCTCTGTTCGTCCTTTGGAGTGAGTGCAAAGAGAACATCGTCCTCACTCCGTCCGCAATGCTTGCATTGGCTCAACCGAGGCTGCGCGCCTCGCCGGCACCAGAGCCGCGCACGTTCCCACTACCGTCATCGCCGCAATGGATAAGGCGAAACTCGCCGGATCGAACGGCGACATCTGGTACAACATCGACGTGAGTTGCTTCGCAGCAAAATAGGTCAACGGAATCCCTGCGGCGATTCCAGCCAAAAGCACCCAGAGACTCTCGCGCAGCACCATGACCAGCATCTGCGTGCGGCTTGCGCCCAGCGCCATGCGCACGCCGATCTCGTTCGTGCGCCGGCTCACGCGGAATGAGTGCATTCCATAAAGTCCGGTCGCCACCAGCAGTGCCGCCAGCAGCCCGAAAAATCCACCCATCGCGGCAAACATCCGCTGTTGTTCATAGGATTTCTTGAACTGGTCTTGCTGCGTCATGGGCTGCTCAAGCGGGACATCAGGATAAAGTCCGGCGACGAGTTTCCGCATCTCAGGCAGCAACGCCATGGCGTCACCCTGCGCGCGTAGCTCAATACTCATCGTGCCCAGCGAGTCATCCTGCATCGCAGCGGTAAAGGCCATCGGACGTGGGGTTTCGTCCACCGACCGGTATTTGCTGTCGGCCACGACACCGACAATGGTCGCGGGATTCTCCTTCCAGATCTGATGTCCGATCGGATTCGTGTGCGCAAAGTAGCGCGTCACCATGGTCTCGTTTACTACCACAACACGCTGTGTTCCCTTGACATCCCGCTGGCCGATGTCGCGCCCGGCAAGAATCGGCGTGCCCACTGTTCTGAAGAAATCCGGACCGACGGCGTTCCAGCGGAGGCTCGAGCCGTTCTGGAGCACTCCGTCGATGATCAGCACGTCGTTGTTGCTCCATCCCGTCCCAGGCCGGTTCGCGGCCATGGACACGGACTCGACTCCGGGTGTCTGGCGAATATGTTCGAGCAAGTTGCGGTAGAAGAAATGGGTGTCGGTCCGCCCCTGCGGCGCCACACCAAATGCGAGCACGCTTTGGGCCTGTATGCCAAGGTTCTCTGTGGCGTAGTTGTGTAACGTCCGCAGCAGCAGGCTTGCGGCCATCAGCAGAACCAGCGACACAGCAACCTGTGAAGCGAGCACGATTCGACCACCCAGCACTCGCCCACGCGTAGCGGTAGAGTTCGATGCATTCGCGCGCAACACTCCAGCAACCGGCGCACTCACCGCGCTCCACAGAGGCGCAAGCCCGAACGCCAGCGCAGCCGCGCAGGAGACGGCCAGCGTGAACAGGAGTACAGTGCGGTCAGGGCTGAGCCCAGTCTCGATTTCCGACCAGGCCGCTAGCGCCTTCGTGGCCAGGAGCGCAAACAGCCAGCCAAGCAATGCCCCCGCGGTGACCAGCAACACGCTCTCGGCCAGTAGCTGGCGCAAGATCGTCGCTTTCGTCGCGCCGATGGCCATTCTCAAGCTGAACTGGCGCTGGCGCCCCGCATTCCGCGCCTGCACCATCATCGCAACGTTGGTGCACGCGATCAGCAGCACCATCGCCACAAGCGCCATGAGGATGCGCACCGGCTCACGATAAGAATCGTTGTAACCGGCGATGCCACGGGCCGGCACAAAATCGAGCAGCGGCTTCCACGCCTTGGGATCGATCTTGCCCAGCGACTGCGTGGCGACTTCGCCGAAGGTGCCAGCCAGCGCCTGACCAGCCTGTTGCGGCGTCACACCGCTTTTGAGCCGCGCCATCATCCGCAGGCACCACCACCGCGGCGCCCCGTAAAGGGTTTCGTCCTTCTCTGTAGTGCCCCAGGCGTTCAACTCTGGCCGGGTTTGCAGCGGGATCCAGAAATCGGTGGAGGTGGCCGGCTCGATGCCCTTGAATCCATGTGCGGTGATGCCCACGACGGTGAGAGGCACGCCTCGCACGTAAAGAGTGTGTCCGAGCACGCCCGGATCACGAGCAAAACGCCGCGTCCAATAGTCGTAGCTGATGACCGCGATCAGCGCATGGGCCTTCTCATCGTCAAGGGAGAATCCCCGTCCGCGCTCGATGCGCGCGCCCAGTCCGGAAAAGAAGTTGCCGCTTACCTCATCGCCTTGTGCATCCTCGGGCATCTCGCCAAAGCGCACCGGTACGTTTCCTGTAAAGCTCAACGGCACATAACCGATCAGTTCCTCGAAGACGTCGCTGCGCATGGCGGAAGGCCTCGAATGTTGGTTCTGAAAACGAGGTATCGCCGTCGCCTGTGTTCCAGCCTCCCGGCGGCTGGTTTTCGCCGCCGCCAATGTGAACATAGGAGAGCCCATCAGGTCGGCTCACGGGCAGCAGCTGCATCAGGACAGCGTTCATCACGCTGAAGACGGCCGTGTTGGCTCCGATGCCCAGAGCCAGCATCAGCACCACGATCAGAGAGAATCCCGGCGAATTGCGGATCTGGCGAAGTGCGTAGCGAAGATCGCGAACGAGGTTTCCCATCTGGCCTCCGGAGCGCAGTGCGCGGAACTATAGTAGTCGCACCCGTTGGGCCACACCGGACTCGCTCTAAGTGCTTCGGTTCAATGAGTCAGAGGTGTTCGCCGACCTTCCAATTGTCCGCAATCGCAATGTACTGTCCAGAAACGGACGATCCCCGATCTGACGCCCACGGCGAGCCATCACACTACTGAATCCAGTCACCATTTGTTCTTTTTCCTAATGATCGGTGGGTCAGAGTGCGGGCTTTAGGCCTCGAGCGGTGCCTTGACTGGACATCGGATGATCGCCTTGTGAGCACGCTTATCTGAAGTCAGTCCTTGTCGGTGAAGCCACTCTTGAAGATGGAAACCCAACTGAACCCGACCGCAACTGCGCAACCAATGAGTCCCGTAAAGAACATTATCTCAATTAGATACAAGGACCATACCATCAATTTGAAAGTCATCACTACGACCGATCGGACAAGTCCCCGACATACGGCAGAGACTTCATCCATGAACGTCAACGTCAGTCGGAGTCTAATATGGCGTTCATCATCAACGCAACAGCTGATCACGGGCGGGCGCTGGCTGCGCTCCGAGGTCCTAGATAGCAACGGCGGGTTGCTATGAGTGAGTGGTCCGCTCTTTATCAATTTCGCAAGCAGACGACCTATTGAAAACAGGTCCTGCGAGGCCGGCCTTTGGGATCCTCGCTCTTCAATTCCTGCATCCGGTGATTGATTCAATCCAAATGATTGCCAGAGACGGTGCAAGAGAAATGCACAGGAACAATCACTACGCAGATCGGGTCGCAGCCAGAAGCGCTTCCCAACCGGCCTTGCTCAGCTTGAGTCGTTGTCCGCCGGCCAACTGCACCCAGCTTCCACTGTTGCCGCCGCGAAGAATTTCACGCACCTGCGCGATGTTTACGATGGCAGATCGGTGTACGCGGACAAACTTGCGCGGATCAAGGGTCTCCGCCAGTTGCTTGATGGTTTCGCGGAGCATGAAACTCCTGGAACCGACGTGCAGGCAGGCGTAGTAATCGGCGGCCTCAATCCATTCGATTTCATCCACGTTGACGAATGAGTCCTTTGGGCCATTGGGCACGATAAGGCGGCCGGCATATTCCTTTCGCGGAGATACACCTTCGGTGAGCGCAGCCAGCAGAGACTTGAACTGCTCGTGGGTCTGCACGGCGTTCCGCGATGCGATGCGCTCTTTGACGTGTTCAAGGGTGGCCTTCAGCCGTTCCGGCTCCACGGGCTTGGTGAGGTAATCAAGGGCGTGCACGTCGAAGGCTTTCAGCGCGTAGTGATTATGAGCGGTGACAAAGACCGTTACCGGCATGCGCGTCCGACCCACCTGTTCAACGATGTCGAATCCGTTTTCGCCGGGCATCTGGATATCGAGGAATAAGACGTCGCATGGCTGATCCTTCAGCGCGGCAAACACTTCTCTGCCGTTACGGCACTCTCCTGTAATTTCCACGTCATCATCGCTTGCGAGCAAAAATCGCATGCGCTCGCGCGCCAACGCTTCGTCATCTGCGATGAGAGCTCTCAGTTTCATTCAGGCTCTCTCGTAAGGAATGGTGATAGCGACTTCAAATCCCCCAGCCTCCAGCGGCCGCGCCACCATTTCGTAAGCTTCGTGGTAGAAATGCGCGAGCCGTTCGCGTGTATTCTTCAGGCCGATACCGCTTCCCGGCTTGGAGCGAGAACTGACGCGCGCCCCGGTGTCACGCACTTCCAGGCGCAACAGGTTGCCGTCGCGTCGCGCGGTGGCCTCCACAAGCCCGTTCTCTTCGCAATGCGCGATGCCGTGGCGTATCGCGTTCTCCACGATGGGCTGCAGTAGAAAGCAGGGTATGAGGCTATCGAGCGCGCTTGGATCGACCTTAATCTCGATGTGAAGCCGATCAGCAAATCGCACCTGTTCGATGGCAAGGTAGCTCTCGACTATTTCAAGTTCCTGCGAAAGAGGCACCTTCTCCGGCGTAGTTCGTTCCAGCGTGCTCTTGAGTATCGCGTTCAGGTGGCACAGCATCTCCGCTGCTTCGGCTTGCCGACCCAGTTCAACAAGGGTGGTGATTGCGTTCAAAGTATTGAAGAGGAAATGCGGTTCGAGTTGCATCTGCAGAGCGCGCAACTGGGCTGCCGATAGCTGTCGTTCCAGTTCCAGGGCGTGCATGGCGTCCCGCTGAGCGCGAATATGAAGTCCGGCGATTCCGGCGATAGCGAAGATGAAGCCGTAGGTCAGAAACTCAGTCCCGAACCGATTGATGCTGAGAGCGCCGGTCCAGACGGCGACTGCGCTTCGATTAGCATGCCACTCATCTGTGGCGAATCCGACAGCTCCCAACAGTAGCAGGTGGGTCAATGCAAAAAGACAGCCAAGCAGGACCTGGAGGCCTATAGCCATCGGAGAAAACCGCAGGCTTGAAGACCTGTAGGACCCGATGAGCCACAGGCCGGCCGCGACACAGCCCCACCAGCCCCACAGCACAAGGCCGTAAATGAGGGAAGGAAGATGGGTAATCGAACTGCATTCGCTGGCTGTTGCCAGAGCAAGCGAGCCTGAGAGCAGCATGATGGCCGTCACTCCGGCCCAGCGAACTCTCCCGCTCGGCGTCCCGAAGTTTTGGGGAGGACGATGGGTAGACATGGTGACCTCCGACCCAGGGGTAGCGGCTTCGCCGGGAAGTACCCCGCGTCTCGATTCAGGGCGAGGTTCGCGCCTGAATGCTTTTCAGTGTACGCCGGAGTTTTTGCTGCCGGCGACGGAATCGATACTGCCGGAATTATGGGTGGTCTTCCAGCGGCCGTACGTTTCAGTTACCCAGTCGTCTCGTCCATGCGAAAAGGCATCCGTCGTAGCCGTTTTCCGGTGGCGGCAAATATGGCGTTCGCAATGGCCGGTCCCGTAAGCCAGACTGCCGCCTCACCGAGCCCATGCGGATCGGCATGGCTATCTACGAAATAAGTTTCCAGCGCAGGAGATTCGGGAATGCGCAACAGGGAGTAGTCGTCGAAGTTCTGTTGTTCGGCGCCGCCGTTGCGAATGGTGATGGCTTCCTTCAGGACCGAGCTCAAAGTGAAGATCATTCCCCCCTCAATTTGTGATCGCGCGCCGTTGGGATTGACCACCTGGCCACAATCAACTGCCATGACCAGCCGATCAACGCGAATGTTGTCGTCGACCACTGTCACCTCTGCTACTTCAGCCAAGTAGGCATACGTGGTGGTGCAAGCGATGCCGCGACCCCGATGCGGACCTAGCGGCTTGTTCCATCCAACCTTCTCAGCGGCCAGGTCAAGGACGGCAATCAGCCGTTTAGGATCCGGCGCGGACCGATCCTCATTTTGCCCTTTGGGTTGAGTAAGCTGAGGCAATTGCAGCAGCCGCTTGCGGAAAAGGTAGGGATCCTGCCCCGCCGCATGTGCCAGCTCGTCGATAAAAGACTCCACTGCGAAGCCGTTGAATGAATTCGACACGGAGCGCCACCACGCGCGAGGGACCGCGCTTTTAATGAGCGTGAACGCGGTTTGCACGTGGGGAACAGGATACGGAATGGGCGGAGGGAGTTCCGAGCCATCAAGCTTGTACTGGCCTGGAGCGCTCCAGAATGCGCTGATAGCCGTGTCGGCAAGATGATCGGACCACGCCACTACGTTTCCCTGCTCATCGAGCGCGCCCTGCATACGGCGCATTCCCGCAGGTCGATAGAAATCGTGCGTCATATCGTCTTCGCGCGTCCACACCAGTTGCACGGGGCCCGAGACGTGTCGCGCAATCTGCGCTGCTTCTGTCGGAAAATCGTACTGGTATCGCCGCCCGAATCCCCCGCCCATGAACGTCGTGTGAACCGTGACACTGCCTTCCGGTATCTCCAATTCTTTAGCAATCACTCCGCGCATGGAGTCTGCCGATTGCGAGGGGCTCCACACTTCACACTTGCCGTCGTGCAAATGGATGGTGATGTTCATCGGCTCCATGCAGGCGTGGGCCACGAATGGAAACTCGTACACAGCCTCAATGCGTTTTCGCGCCGACACCTTATCGAAATCGAGGTCTTCCGCGTCGGACTTCCACGCCGGCGGATTGTCGAGCGCCTGCTTCATCTGGACGCGAAGAGCGTCGGTTGTCTCCCCACGGTTAGGACCAAGATTCCACATAATTTCGAGGGCCTTTCGACCCTGAATAGCTGCCCATGTGTCTTTTGCCACGACCACGATGCCACCGGCGGTGAATACACGGTGTCCACGGGCGGGGATTTCGAAAACATGGAGGACTCCTGGTACGGCAAGCGCTTTGGTTGCATCGAACTTCGCCGGAGTGCCGCCGAAGGTAGGGCAGCGCGCAATTACTGCGTAGACCATGCCCGGCTGACGCACATCGAGCCCGAAGCATGCCGCGCCTGTACATTTGTCAGGGATGTCGCGATGCGGTGTCGGCCGTCCGATCAGCGTGAACTGGGAAGGATCCTTGAGCTTTACGGTCT
The DNA here is from genome assembly GCA_963770365.1 of uncultured Acidobacteriaceae bacterium. Taxonomy (GTDB): domain Bacteria; phylum Acidobacteriota; class Terriglobia; order Terriglobales; family Acidobacteriaceae; genus Telmatobacter. The sequence continues at coordinate 169,600 of CAVYPN010000012.1, forward strand.
TTGCGTCTGGAAGCGGCATGGAGCGCGCTTGCGCCACCAGATTTCCGTATTGCACTTTGCGCCCGGATGCCGCATGCAGCACCTCGCCTTTGGCTGTCGTGCATTCCGATTCGAGGACATTCCACTCGCGAGCAGCTGCCGCGATCATCACCACGCGCACCTGTGCACCGGCCCGACGCAATGGCAGATAATTCGAGAGCACACTGCCGCTTCCCCCCGTGCCCACGGATAAATCCGACTGCACGATTGTCACAACTTTCCAGTCCAGGTCTGCTTCTTCGGCTAACAGCATCGGCAGCGAGGTGTACACGCCCTGCCCCATCTCCGACTGCGTCAGGACCAGTTCCGCGCTGCTATCGGGCTTGATGTGGATCCAGGCATCGAATGGATTAGCAGCAGGACCGATTGCGCCTGGGGCGTCCTGCGCCACAGCGCGCAGATGGAATCCGATTGTGAAAATGCCGCCGGCGAAAGCCGCCGACGTGCCTAGAAATTCTCTGCGGGTGATTCTCACGACCCAATCTCCTGCGACGCCCGATGAATGGCCTTGCGTATGCGGAAGTACGTGCCACAGCGGCAGATGTTGCCCACCATCGCGTCATCGATCTGTGCATCTGTAGGGTGCGGATTCGAGGCCAGCAGAGACGCAGCCGACATAATTTGTCCCGATTGGCAGTAGCCGCATTGGGGGGCTTGTTCTGCAACCCACGCCTTCTGCACGGGGTGCAACCCGTTCTGGCCGAGCCCCTCGATGGTGGTCACTTTGCGATCGCCGACACTGGCTACCGAAGTCTGGCATGAGCGCACTGCGGCGCCATTCAGGTGGACCGTGCAGGCTCCGCACATCCCGATGCCACAGCCGTACTTTGTGCCAGTCAGGTTCAGCGTATCGCGCAACACCCAGAGCAACGGCATATCGCCGTCGACCTCAATGGCGCGCTTCATTCCATTCACATTCAGCGCGAATTGTGCCATTTTCGTCCCTGCCAAGACTGTCCTACTGCCGCCGATTCAGAGCAACACGTTTGCAGGGAATTGCCGAGTTCATGCAGTCGAGCCCGCCGGATGAGCAGCGTCGAAAGCACCCACGCCCGTCGACGGCTTCAAATGGGCTAGACTATCAACGCTCTAGTGATGTTGAGGGCGAGAGTTCGCAAGGCGATTGAAGGTTGAGATGGAGACCGGGACAGGTAACATTCGAAGAATGCGTCGAGTGATTTGCGGGCTCTCACTCGCCGCAACACTCGTCAGTCCATCACTGCTCCCGCAGCAATCACGTGAGTCGCGGCATGTCGATGATTTTGCCGATCTCGACGCAATCATCCAGGATGCGGTAGATCGGGGCAACACCCCCGGTGCAGTTGTGCTCATAGGGCACGATGGCCATATCGTCCATCGCAGGGCGTTCGGTTCGCGTTCACTTGAGCCATCGCGCGAGCGAATGACCCTGGAGACAATCTTCGACCTTGCGTCACTGACCAAGTGCATTGCAACGACCACCGCGGTCATGCAGCTCGTCGAAACTGGGCGCATCAGGCTAAACGATCCCGTGAGCGCGTACCTTCCGGAGTTTTCGCAGAATGGCAAGGGCCAAATTACGGTTCGTGAGCTGCTGACGCATTACTCGGGCCTTGCACCCGACCTCGATCTGACGGAGTCATGGGCGGGACGCGACACCGCTTTCAAAATGGCGATGGAGGCGAAGCTGATCAACCCTCCTGGCACGCGATTTGTGTATAGCGATATCAACTTCGAGACGCTTGGGTTTCTCGTCGAAAAGGTTTCGGCGGTGCCCTTGAATGAGTACGCGGCGAAGAAGATCTTTGCGCCTCTCGGCATGACACAGACCCGCTTTCTCCCTCCTGCCGAATGGTCGCCACGCATTGCTCCCACACAGTATGACGAAAACGGCAAGATGTTGCGGGGTATAGTCCATGATCCTACTGCGCGCAGAATGGGAGGGGTGGCCGGTCATGCAGGTCTTTTCTCAACCGCCGACGATCTTGCCAAATTCGCGCGGGAATTGCTCAGCGGTCACACCATCTTGACTCGCTCCGCCATCGAGAAGATGTCCACTCCGCAACAGCCTGCGACTGCGTCCAGCTTGCGCGGGTTGGGCTGGGATATTGATTCGCCCTTCTCCAGCAATCGCGGAGAACTTCTGCCCGTAGGCTCATTCGGGCATACGGGATTTACCGGTACGTCCCTTTGGATCGATCCAACCACCGATACTTACATCATCCTGCTTGCCAACGCGGTTCACCCAAATGGAAAAGGGTCGATGGTTTCGCTGCGATCCCGCGTGGCGACGGCCGTAGCTCACTCGCTTGATCTGACCACAAGCGAACAGGCGAAGCTGCGACTTGCGCGAATTACCGGCTACAACGAATCGATGATGGCTGAGCGGCGATTGACCTCACGCAATGGGGAAGTCAAGGCCGGCATCGATGTTCTCGAAGAGCATGGCTTTCGCGAATTGCATCCCGACGCCGAGCATCCGGTGCGCATCGGGCTGGTGACGAATCAAACCGGTCTCGATGCGCACGGTCAGCGTACCGCAGATCTGCTAGCGCATACGCCGGGCATTGCACTGAAGGCGATTTTCAGCCCCGAGCACGGTGTTGCGGGTACACTCGATACCACTGCGATTGGCAACTCTCAGGATGCCGCAACCGGCGTTCTAGTTTACAGCGTGTACGGCGACACGGACGCCACTCGGCGACCCACTCCCGAAGAGCTTGCTGACCTGGACGCCGTTGTCTACGATATCCAGGACATTGGCGCACGCTTCTATACCTACGAAAGTACGTTGGGGTATTTTCTTGAAGCAGCGGCGAAGACCCACAAGCAAATCTTCGTGCTCGATCGGCCTAATCCTATCGGCGGCACCTACGTGCAAGGGCCAATCGCCGATCCCGGCAGCGAGTCATTCGTCAGCTATTGGCAACTCCCGATCCGTCATGGAATGACCGTAGGCGAACTGGCGCAGTTCTTCAATGGCGAGCGTTCGATTGGCGCAAAGTTGACGGTCGTCCCCATGGAGGGTTGGATGCGCGGCGATTGGTTCGACTCCACAGGAGGGATGTGGATTAACCCGTCACCGAATATGCGAAGCCTGACCGCAGCCACGCTCTATACCGGTATAGGAATGATTGAGGGTACGAACATCTCCGTGGGACGGGGCACAGATACTCCGTTTGAACTTGTTGGCGCGCCATGGATCGACGCTCTCGCCCTCTCTGCCTATCTCAATGAACGACAAATCGACGGGGTACGTTTCCTTCCTCTGCACTTCACGCCGACCGCATCCATCTATGCCAATCAACCATGCGGCGGCGTAAACATCGTTGTGACCGCGCGCGATGGCCTCGATGCGCCGGAGCTGGGACTGGAGATCGCGGCAGCGTTACTCCATCTCTATCCGAATCAATTCAAGGCGGCTGCCCTGGATGGGCTCATGCGCAACAAGGCTTCGCTCGGCGGACTGGTGGCGGGAGAAGACCCAAGACGCATCGCGGAAGACTGGCAGGATGCGGCGAGCACCTTCATGACGGAACGCAAGAGGTATCTGCTGTACTGAAGACCGAGATAGCAGGGACAGGATCAAACGATGAAAACAACCAGCACCTGAACATTGTTTCGAGAGGCTAGTTAGTAATAACTATCAATCCTTGGAACTAATCATCGTCATCTGCCTTGTCGGCAGCCTCTTTCTCCTTTGCAATTTGTTTCTTCAGCTTGCCGGCAAGAGCGAGTTCGATATTGACGCGGAAACTGACATCCGCCGGGTCCTCGCTGACCTCGTAGCGAGCGAGAGGTTTTCCTTCCCGGTCGATGATGAACTTGGTGAAGTTCCAGTGCAGCTCTCCTCCGGGAACGCTTGCTTTCGGATCGCACAAGAAGGAATAAAGGGGGATTGTGTCAACGCCATGAACCTTTGCAGGTGCGAACAGCGGGAATGCAACATGAACGGTGTTGTTGTAGTACTCGCGCAAGGCAGCTGTGTCTTTCAATTCCTTTCCGCCGAAGTCAGATGACGGTATGCCGATAACCACGAGGCCCCCGGCGGCATAGTTTTTCTCGAGATCATTGAGGGCTGCGATCTGATCGCGATAGGTGGATTGGCTCGCGAGATTGACAATGAGCAATATTTTGCCCTTGTAGGTGGAGAGCGGGACGATTTTGCCATTGATGTCTACGAGGGAGAAATCATAGACCGTTTGCTTCTGGCCTTGCTCGTCGGGAAATGCTTGCGGTGCGCAAGCAAGAACGATTAGAAACATCGCGATGAGCCTGCGGTACATGCAGCCTTCCTCTTTTCGTGGTCGATCTTTGCATTGTGCCATCCGGGCCAGTGAGCAACCTACCTTTTTCCGTGCAGAGGCCTCCCAGGCCGCAATCTAAAGTTGGGCCCGGCACTCCGCCTGGAGAGCCCCTCCATCGTTGAGCTTACGTCGGGTATGCTCAGGCAAAGATTAGAGTTCCCGGAATGGCGCAAACGTGGCAAACTTCTTGGGTACAAGTCTTCGTGGATCATTTGAGACGAAGATCTCCCCGGCCTCAGTACATCGCCCGTTATGAAACATCTCCTGGTAGTCGGAAGCACGTGCACGATTGTGGCCGGCTTAGCCCTTATAGCCGGGATCAACGTGTCGGCATCCGACGAGGCCGGCACCAATGACTTTTATGCAAAGCGTGTCGTGCCGATCCTGCAAAACAACTGCTTGAAGTGTCACGACGAAACGGCGAAGGGCGGCCTGCAACTTGATGCTTATGCGTTGATTCGTAAAGGCGGGCAGGACGGTCCGGTCATTGTGCCGGGAGATCCTGAAGCCAGCATGCTGATTCAGGCGATTCGCCGGAGCGGCGATCTGAAGATGCCGCCCAAGTACCCGTTGAAAGATACTGAAGTCGCGGATTTAGAGGCGTGGGTGAAGGCAGGCGCGATCGGTGCGGATACTGCTCCACAAACGGACGCAAAGTCCGTAAATTCTCCACCCACTGCGCCGTCCGGAACTTCGCCAGCCTTGAAGAGCGCTTCAGTCGAAGTCGATCCGGACTTCTTCGAAAACAAGGTCCGACCAATCTTTGCGAACAACTGTTACGAGTGCCACACCGACCAGGCCTCAGGCGGTCTGCGGCTCGATTCCAAGGGCGGATTCGATCAAGGCGGCGGTCGCGGTCCGTTGATCGTACAAGGGAACCCGGAAAAAAGCCTCCTGATTCAAGCTGTGCGGCAGACAGGCACGCTCAAGATGCCCAAAGGAGGCAAGCTCCGCGAAGATGAAGTTGCCGTCCTGGAAGCATGGGTGCAAAAGGGTGCTCCGTGGCCCTCCACTTCTGCCGCTGTGATCACGTCGATCACCGCAAGAACCGGCGCAATCACCGATAAGCAGCGCGCCTTCTGGTCATTTCAGCCGCTGAGGATCGTGACTCCGCCGCAGATCACTGACGCGCGATTGGCGCATTGGCCGCGCACCGCAATCGATCGCTTCATTCTTGCCGGCTTGCATTCGTCTGGCCTTGCGCCTAACCCGCAAGCGGATCGCCGTACGCTGATCCGGAGAGCTACCTATGATTTGACCGGCATTCCGCCAACACAGGATGAGGTCGACGCGTTTTTCCGTGACAAGTCTGCGAACGCCTGGGAAAAAGTTGTCGATCGTCTTCTTGCTTCACCCCGCTATGGAGAGCGGTGGGGCCGGCACTGGCTCGACGTCGCCCGCTATGCGGAGGATGACGTGCGTGGCCTTGATCCGAAGCAACGCGGATATATGCCATTTTCCGGAGCGTTTCGCTATCGGGATTGGGTCATCAAGGCCTTCAATACCGATCTTCCCTACGATCGCTTCGTGGCGATGCAGCTCGCCGGCGACAAGCTTCCTTTCAAGGATCAGAACGAACGCCAGGACAATCTGACTGCCACCACATATCTCGGTGCCGGTCCGTGGGTGTGGGACCAGGCTGAGCCGATCCAAGGCCGCGCCGACGAGCGCAATGAACGCGTGGATGCGGTTACCCGCGGCCTGATGGGGCTCACCGTCGCATGTGCTCGATGCCACAATCACAAATACGATCCGATTCCGCAAAAGGATTACTACAAAGTCGTAAGTATCTTTGCCAACTCGACCTACAGCGAGTATCCCGTGGTTTCAAAGGTCGCCGCAGACGCCTGGGACAAGAAGAATCTTGAAGCTGCAAAGTTACGAGCAGACCTCGGGGACTACACAACTGCGGTCGGCAAGCAACTGGCAGAAGCGCTTTCGATTCAGACGTCGGACTACATGGTTGCTGCATGGAATGTCGTGGGTAAGCCAAAGAAGCCCGTCGACGAAGTTTCGGCAAGCAAGCATCTCGATCCCGAAGTATTGCAACGATGGGTTGACTACCTTTCCAAGGATCATCCCTATCCGTTCCTCGATGATTGGAAAGCGATGACGGCTTCGTCAGAGAGCACCGAGGATCAGGCAAGGGTGCTTGGCGACGCATTCCAGAAGCTCGCTGTGCGAGTGCACAACGAGAACGCAAAGATCGAAGAACAGAACGACATTGTCCGCGCCAAAAACGGCGTCCCGAAACACCGCTTGCTCGACGCAAAGCCCAGCGAATTTGAGACCTTCGATCAGTTTTGTCCGGGCTGCGAGCTTGAATTGAAAGCGCTGCCGACATTTGAAGCCAAGCTTTATCTCGATCTCTTTGTCGCGCAATCAGGGGATATGGAAGAGAAGTTTGTTCCCGGCGTGATGTTCTTCACGGGCTGGAGCCTGACGCGACGGCTTGGGCCACAATGGCAAACCTACATCGAGACCCAGCAAAAACAAATCGCGGCGCTCGGAAAGGAACTGAAAGAAGCTGAATATCCATACGTGCACGGCATGTCGGATAAGCCGCAAATCGCGGATGTGAAGCTGAATGTTCGCGGCAATCCACATGCCCTGGGAGACATCGCACCGCGTGGATTCCTCGCTGTGCTGAGCCCTCCGGGCAAGCCCGCTTACTCCAATGGAAGCGGACGACTGGAGTTTGCCGGCGATATCGCACAACATCCAATTACCGCACGCGTTATCGTGAATCGCATCTGGAAGTGGCATTTCGGCACAGGGATTGTAAACACGCCTGACAATTTCGGCATCATGGGCGACAAGGCGTCAAATCCGGATCTGCTGGAGTTTCTGGCGAAGGATTTCGTTGATCACAAGCAGTCCATCAAATGGCTGCAGCGCCAGATTATGCTGTCCGCCGTCTACCAGACCAGCGTGGAAGAGTCGCCTGAAGCACATGACAAAGACGCGGCTAACCGGCTCTATTCGCATTTCAATCGCCAGCGTCTCGACGCCGAGGAAATACGAGACAGTATGTTGTTTGCAGCCGGCGATCTTGATCTCAAACAAACTTCGGGGCCGTCGACCGACTTCTCTCCGGATAACGATCGTCGCACCGTATTCTGCAAGATCAGCCGGTACCGGTTGAACAACTATCTGATGGTCTTCGATTTTCCAAATCCGAGTTTCACGTCCGAGCAGCGCTTTTCAAGTAATGTTCCCCTTCAGCAACTTCATTTCATGAACAATCCATTTGTGTACAAACAGGCCGGGGTGCTGGCTGAACGCCTGCACAGCGAGTCGACCGAGGAAGCACGGATCGTCAAGGCCTATCAATATCTGTTCCAGCGAAGGCCCTCGGCGGACGAGGTACAAGTCGGCCTCAAATTTCTGAGCACAACGCCCGAGAAGCCCGGCTACACCGTCGAAGGAAAACCGGTGACAGCCTGGAGCGAATATGCGCGGGCGCTTTTCAGCTCGAATGAGTTTCAATTTGTGAATTGATCGGACTCAGTACGGCACGGAGGAGTAAGACATGCGACACAAGCCTGCGGCGAACGCGATCACGCGACGCGACGCGCTCAGAACCATGGGTTGCGGCTTTGGCTATCTCAGCCTCGCGAGCCTTGTCGGACAATCGCTGGCGCGCGCCGAGAGCTCGCTCGATCGCCCGGCATGGATGATTACCGACAAACCAAAGGCGAAGCATGTCATCTTTCTCTTTATGAACGGTGGCCTGTCGCAAGTCGATAGCTTCGATCCCAAGCCGGCGCTTGAAAAGTATCACGGCCAACCGATGCCGGGCGGCGATCTGCAGCACGAGCGCAAGACGGGCAATCTGATGAAGTCGCCATTCAGCTTCAAGAAGTATGGCCAGAGCGGAATGGAAGTGAGTGAGATTTTTCCGCATCTCGCTGAGTGCGTTGACGACATGTGCTTCGTCCGTTCCGTATACACCGAGATCCCGAATCACGAGCCTGCACTGCTTATGATGAACACCGGTGCGAATTTTGCGGGTCGCCCCTCGATGGGCTCATGGCTGACCTACGGCTTGGGAACCACCAACAAGAACCTTCCCGGCTTTGTTGTGTTGTGTCCCGACGTGCCGACCACAGTTGGTCCACCGCTTTGGTCTTCTGCGTTTCTCTCTCCGGTGCATCAGGGTACCTATGTCGCCGACACGATCGATAAATCGGAATTCGATCCACTCAAGCTGATTTCCAACATTCACAATGACCGATTCGATCTGAAGCAGCAGCAGAAGGAAATCGATCTCGTGAAGCAGTTGGATCAGCTGAACATGAAGTCGAATCCAGGAAGCGCGCATGATCCCCAGCTTGAAGCGACCATTGGCGCGATGGAGACTGCCTTTCGCATGCAGACAGAGGCGCCCGATGTATTCGACGTGCGCAAAGAGTCCGAGGCGACCATCAAGATGTACGGCGAAGGCAGCACCGCGCGCGGATGCCTCACGGCAGCGCGTCTGATTGAACGAGGCGTGCGCATGGTCCAGATCTACTACGCCAGGGGCGACCCATGGGATCACCACTTCGACATTGAGATGCATCGCAAGACAGGCCGCGATTCCGATCAACCCTTCGCCGCGTTAATCAAGGATCTGAAGGCGCGAGGGCTCTTCGACGAGACCATCATTGTGGCCGGCTCTGAATTTGGGCGAACTCCAGTGGTCGAGGTCGGCAGTGCGTTTATGGGTGGTCAGACACACAATGGCCGGGACCACAATCCACATGGATTCACGATGTGGCTTGCAGGGGGGGGGTTCAAACGGGGCTTTGCATATGGCGCGACCGACGATTTCGGCTGGAAGGCGGTCGAGAATCCCGTGCATGTGCACGACATCCACGCGACGATTCTTTATCAACTTGGCATCGATCACACCAAGCTCACTTATCACTACAGCGGGCGTGACTATCGGCTGACGGACCTGGCAGGCAACGTAATCCACGATCTGATCGCCTGACGTAGATTTGACGCGGGCACCAATCTGTCGCCGACGATTACGTTGGCCTCGGCTGCTTTGTCTCTATCCTGCCGGCGCCAAATGTAGCGGCATTGCAGCCTCACGTCCTCAGTCACCGGGCTCGAAATCATTGGTGATTGACGTCTTGCCGGCCGGACCGGGCTGGCGCAAATACGCTTTCGCGTGCCTCCGCCGCCACCGCCGCCCACATCACAGGCCGCGTCCTTTCCGTCCTCCTGATAACCTCCAGCTGCCCCGCTACGGTCGAAGCCCCGGCACCTGCGGCTGCATCGACTGCGGAAGTGATGGTTTCACAGCCCAGCCGCCATCTCCTGCCAGGACAATCCCCGTTGAATCGCCCAGCGCAAGACCACCGTTCCCGGCGAGGGCCCTACCGGTGTCGATACCCCTTGGCGTAGGAATTCTTGGGATGCCGAATCTGGCAGCCGGCCAAGGCCCGATGAACTTCCGGATCTGGCTTCACCGGTCCAAATCCGCCGAAGCGATGACAATTCAATTACATCGCGATTCTGCAATGGCTCTATACTCCATGTGCCGAACCTGGGAGGCTCTTTGAAACAATACTTTTCAATTAAGCTTGCCGGGCGAAGGGTGATTTGCGATGATGGTTGCCCGGTTGCGCGGCTTCTCTCATGCCTCTTGAGATTTCCAAGGTGCGTGGCGCCGATCGGATTCGAAGTTTCCATCTCAGTGAATACGCGCAAGTGATGTGAATGTTGCGGTAGTGCCGTTCGAACTCCAAGGGTAATTCCGGCAAATGGAGCTTGGCTGATGCTCCAATCAATGCCTCTCGTGGTTTGAAGGGGTGATCCGATGAGTCTTTCTCGTCCCCGGTCGATTCGCATCTCTGGTTTGTTATGTCTAGCATTCTGCTACCCGTCTTTTCTGTGTTCGCAAGCGGGTTCACAGAGCGCCCCGACGCACGCCGATTCCGCTGCCAACGAACAAACAGTTCCACCGGATTCGATCGTGATCCCCGGCCCGTTGCGATCGTTTCTTCGCATGGCGGGCATCAGCCAGGAGGTAACTCCCGAAGATGTACTGCCCATGCTTGCTCGCAACGTCGTGCTGTATGGATTCGATACAGGCGGGGAAAAGGAGTATCTGATCCTGGTAGACAGGTATGTGCACCAGGCTCGCGATATCGAGCGCCTCTCTGCGGCCGATGGCAAAATTCACATTAGCGGCTGCAGCGATGCTGCTGAGCTCATGGGCGTGCTGGGATACAAGTTTCAGCGACCGTGCGGCCACAAAAACACCGCACTGGTGACGGCGAATGCAGAACGAGCGTTTCTGACCATCGACTCAGGTTTTCCGCTCACAGAGCTGGAGCAAGCCTTGCAGAAGGATGGACCATTCACGTATTCGTTTCCAGCGACGAGAGTACCGATCATTTTCACGGAGAAAGAGTGGATTGCAGCCGCCGGTTCAAAACGCAAAACGGATAACACGTTACTTGACCTGCTGTTGCACAATCAAAACACTGACCGCCTTTATGCGGCAATGGCGAAATACGATCGGGAAACGCAGCTTTCTTTGAATCAATCACCTGGACTTAAAAGGCTGATGCCAGTTGCAGCAGTCACTGATTTGTACGGAAGCCAAATTCGTATCAAATCGGGGCGCGTGATCGTACCGGGCGATAACGACAAAGCTTGGGAGGACCTGCTAGGAGAAAGTCCGCGCTCTCCTGGACAGTTTGTGGCCAAGCTCTTGACCAGGGATAACGGTTGGATGGCAGCGTATTTCGATGTTTTGGTCCGTCTCAATCATGCCCAACAGGAACACCTGACCGAAGGAAATCGCCTCAAACGTTTCTACGATGTTTATAGGACGCCCGTTGCCAATGCAGACGCATCGAAGGGAATATTTCCGAGAAACGGCGACCTCTTTATTTTGTTGGCCTCGTTGAAGTGGAAGGCAGATGGCGACGTTGCGATTCCTGGGAACATTTTGGTATGGGAGGAAATCCTCTCGCAGATGGCCAAATCCAGGCAAATGCGGGTTTGGTTAGGGCGGAATCGCGATTGGAATACCTCGGGGCGTTTGCTGGAAACATTGATCGCGTCGTCGAACCTTCAATCTGACACAGGGCCAGTCCAGGTTTTTCTTTTACTGAACGCAATGAATTCCTGGAGACCGCCGGAGCACCAGCTGTCTGATGAGACGGACAAACTGGTGGCGCGTCGGTTTGCGCAATTCCACCATTGGTTCGCAATCTTTGCCGAGTTTCCAGTTCTCGATGATAGCGCGGTTGCAAGTTTTGTAGGCGCGGCAGATCGAATCGACAGCATTTCGAATCCGGCTCTGCGTTCGAATGCGCTGGGAGCGTTTCAAGCTGACATAGGAATCTGGCAAATTCTTGCCCGGCAGGGCCAGATACCGATCGACAAACTGAATCCGTCGTGGCAGGAAGTGGTGCAGCCGTTCATGGGGGGGCATTCCTCCGTGCAGCTCTTCGAAGCGGCCAGAAGTTCGTTGCAGGCGGCACTGCAGGCTGCGAGCGGCAACCGGAACCTGTCTCAGGATCAGATGATCGACCTTCTTGCTGGGCCGGTTCACGATGACCGCGACAGCCAGCGCGTGCACCATGACCTTGCCGAGAGGATTCGTTCCGTTCTGGATGATCAGCGCCTGGTCTCTCTCGATACCTTATTTGGACTCTCCGACGGATTGTCTGAAATGGCGCACGGATCCGGGAGCGGGAATGCGTTGCTGCCCCTGGCCGAAAATCTTCGAGAGTTCGAAATGCCGCGGCCTATCTTTACGGGCAACGAGAGGAGCACCTGGGCACCCGTTGTGTACACAAGCAGGCATGCGGAACTGCAGGCGAGAACGGACCTGACGAAGATCCTCAAGACTTCGTCGACGCCGTCGCAGCTTGAGGCTGCCCGAGGTCAGCTCACTCCGTTCTTCAGAGACACCCTGGTTGGATTGAACTATGCGTACTACGAGCCACCGGGTGCAGAGGTTCTGCATAACAATCCGCTGTTTGTCCGTTCCCATGATTTCTCATCCATCTCGGTTCAGGGGACCGTCGAGATATGGGGAGTTCCCCGGATGGTAGGAATCGGGGCAACGGCTGGAGGGGGAGCCTACCTGCTAGGTTCTCTGGCAGATTTACCTTATGCGCTGGCGTCGGCGGAAGAAGATTTCATCGTCCCGAAGAACATACAGGCTTTGATCTGGAAGGATATTGTTCCCGACCTGCTGGTAAGCGCCACTCTGCCGCGCTGGTGGAATGTGAGCCCCAACGAATTGCACTTTGCAGCTCTGTATCAGCGAGCGGGCGAAGAACTGTTGACTGCAGCCGTGGGCAATGCGGATCTTCGGGAGAAAGTGATCGGCATCCTCGCGGATCGAATGACGCCGGGGCGGGTAGAAAGGACCGCAAAAGCTCTTCTGGGGCCGGAGGGGACCACGGCCGTGATCGGACAAACGCCGCCTGCGGATGTCTTCTATCTTGCTATGGAATTCCGAAAGAGATATCCCGACCAGGCTTCGATGGCCGGACGAGCGGGGCGGGAACTGGATGAGCTTGCTCAGAAATATCCTTCAGACGCCGCCATGGAGCGCTTGTCCGCTGATTTCGGCGTGCCCCATCCCGGTCTAATGATCATGGATTCTTCCGCCCTGCTCAACATGAAATCGATTTCAACGTTTGGCGGAGACGCCGGCAGACTGTTTGCGGAATCATGGGATTCCAACAATCTCTACTGGGCGAGACTCGCAGACGAGATGGGCTATGCCCCAGCCGAACTCAATCTTCTGGTGCCCGAGCTAACCCGCAACATGGTGGCCAACATCTTTGCGAGCAACATTGACGACTGGCCCGCATTGCTTCGAGCGATGGAGCAAACAGGCGATGAATTTCGAAAAGGCAAGATCACGCTCCAGGCAGTTACGACGTTTCAGCAGCAAGAGCAATCGAGCTCCGCAAAAAGGATCGAACATCAATGAGAAGGAAAACAATAGGGTGCTGCATCATATTTTTGTGCCTCTCTTTGCAGAGCACCGGGTTGCAATCCCCCGCTCAGGATCCAATGAAACTGCGTGTAAACGTTGTATTGGTGCAACTCAACATCGCAGTAACGGACAGCAAGGGGAACTACGTGACGGGCCTTCGTCCAGACGACTTCGTGATCAGCGAGGACAAGATACCCCAGAAGATCTCCACCTTCGAAGAAAGCCGGGAATCGGCTCCCAGTTCCAAGGAAGTTATTCGACCGGGTCAGGTTTCTGCATCAGAGACAGCGCACGAAGCGTCAGAGCCCGATCCACCGCCGCACATTGATCCAACGGCGAGCCTTCCCTATCCGCATTTGAATGAAGCCAGCGTGTTTGTTCTGTTCGACACCAGCAACTATATGTACCGAGGCTTTGTGTTCGCGCAGGACGCGATCACAGATTTTGTTCGCTCGATGGATGATGCGAGCAAGATCGCTTTTTATTCGTATTGCCGGGACCTCTCTCGCGCGATTCAACTCACTCCGGATCGCTATCGCTTGATTAACGGCGTGCGAAGTACGGTCGCGGGTGATGATGCCGCACTCTATAACAGTCTCTTGTTGACGGTGAAGGATGCTGCGCCGTTAAAAGGGCGCAAAGCGATCGTGGTGTTTTCAAACGGTCCCGACAATGCCAGTTCGATTCCCCCGGAGGATGTGGCTGAGCTGGCGCAATCGACGGGAACGATCATTTACATCATCAGCACCCGGCAAGCCCAGGAAGACCCTGTTTCTGCTGCGGCATTTGAACGCATGAGCAAGGTTTCCGGCGGCAAGGCTTACTTTGCGAAGAACTGGCGGGAGGAAAAGCAAGCGTTCGCCTCGATCCGGGAAGACCTGGTCCACCTCTATACACTGAGCTACTATCCCCAGGCGAATGCCAATCGCGGCTGGCGTTCAATCAAGGTGAGTCTGGCAGGCAAAGACCTGCAGAAATATCGCGTGCGCACCCGAGATGGCTACCGCCTCATGGAGCAGAGGTAGAAGTTTCGTTGTCGAAGTCCGTGATGTCACCGAGCCTGCCGATTCCCATCGGTCGATAAGAGACCATTTGCACCCACCCTTTCCACCGGAACTTGCGGGGCAGGATGCAATTATCTATTCAGAGAACCATATGAATCTCCGATATTTCGCCTGCCTTTTTTTCTGCTTTTCAGCTGTTGCAATCGCCCAGCAGCATTCTCGTACTGCAGATACCACCGCGCCGTACAGGCAGTCGAACCTGCCCGTTGAAGATCGTGTGCGCGACCTGATCAAGCGCATGACCGTAGAAGAGAAGGCTCGCCAGCTCGACATGTACGCTGGAATACCCGATCTGGTCGACACTGCTCTGGACAAGACCCATGCGGCGGCTAACGCGAAATTTCAAACCCCTAATGCAGAGAAGATGTTTGGGGCGTTGGGAGTGGGGAGCATTCACGATCTCTATCCAAGCGCGGAACTGTCAAACGAGATTCAGCGGTGGGCCATCGAGCACTCAAGACTTGGAATCCCCGCCATATTCATCGAAGAGGGGCTTCACGGCTACAGTGATGGCACTGTCTTTCCCGCTCCCATAAATCTGGCGGCGACCTGGGATCCCGGTCTTGCCCAGCGTACTGGATCAGCAATTGCGAGTGAGATGCGGGCGGCGGGCGTGGATATGGTGCTGGCCCCTGTGTTAGATGTCGCGCGCGAACCACGGTGGGGTCGCGTGGAAGAGGACTTCGGGGAAGATCCCTACCTGACGGGACAACTCGGTCTTGCTTATGTTCAAGGCGCCCAGGGTGAATCGCTAAGCAGCGACCACTCCGTGATTGCAGAGCCAAAGCACTTCGTGGGCCATGGTTCTCCCGAGAGCGGACTCAACACTTCTCCCGTGCACATCGGCGAGCGCGAACTGCGATCGATCATGCTGAAGTCTTTTGAGCCAGCAATTCGCGAGGGACACGCGATGGGCGTGATGGCCGCGTACCACGAAATCGATGGCATACCGGTTGCTTCAGATCCGGACCTCCTCGGCTCCGTTCTGCGCACGGAATGGGGATTCAAAGGCTTCGTGCTTTCCGACCTCGGGGCGATCCGGCGTCTCTGGGAGGATCACCATACAGCCGCAAACGCCAAGGATGCCATCGTGCAGGCCATCAATGCCGGTGTGGACATGCAGTTCTATGACTTCAGCCACGAGGAATTCCAGAACGCAATCGTGGCAGGATTGCAAGACCATACCCTCTCGGCGGACGAGCTGGATCGTGCAGTGTCGTCAGTCCTCCGAGCCAAGTTCGCCCTTGGACTTTTCGATCATCCGTTCATCGATGAGTCGCTCACTGCTCGTACGAAGCGAAGTAAGGAACATCTGGCACTCTCACTCCAGTCGGCGAGGGAGTCGATGACATTGCTGAAAAATGACGGACATCTGCTGCCGCTGTCAAAGACACTGAAGCGCATCGCATTGATCGGGCCGAACACGTCCGTTGCGCGTTACGGAGATTACGAGGACGAAAAGAACGGTCTGCATATCTCCATCGCCGACGGTGTTCGGGCACTCATGCCAAATGCTTCGATCACCGTGGATGACGGATCCGATATCACGAAGGGAATCGCAGATGCCAAAGAAGCCGAGGTGATCATCCTCGCTTTGGGAGAGTACCAGGGCGTTTCTGGAGAAGGATCGGATAGACAAAGCCTGGATTTGCCTGGGAACCAGGAGCGACTGCTGGAAGCAATTGTTGCGACTGGAAAATCCGTCGTGCTGGTTTTGGAAAACGGTCGCCCGCTGACAATCCCATGGGCAGCGGAACATGTACCAGCCATCCTGGAAGCCTGGTATCCGGGTGAGTTTGGTGGTCAGGCCGTCGCAGAGACACTCTTCGGCGACAACAATCCAGGCGGCAAGCTCACCATTACGTTTCCAAAGAGCATTGGCCAGCTGCCCGTTTTCTACAACTTCAACCCGTCGAAGACCACCAAGTATGTGGACGGCGATCGGAAGCCGCTGTTCCCATTCGGATTTGGCTTGAGCTTCACCAGTTTCCGATACGACAACTTATCCGTTCAGCCACCGTCGCGCGGGAGTTCAGACAACGTGGTAGTAACGGTGGCGGTGACGAACACAGGAGACGTAGAAGGCGACGAGATCGCGCAACTCTACCTGCATCACGACGTAAGCAGTGTTGAGGTGCCGGATCGGGCACTCAAGGGCTTTTCACGTGTACACCTGAAGCCGCGCGAATCAAAACGGGTGGAATTTCACGTGAAACAAGCAGATCTTGCGGTGTGGGCCCGCAATCATCAGTGGATGGTTGAGCCGGGCACCTATACTGTGTTCGCCGGCGGCTCATCGGATGCAACGCTTGAGACGAAATTCACGATCTCGCGATGAAGCGAATCGTCCGGATTAAGAGAATGAGAGTCAGAGCAGGAGTGGTGCCTCGCGTTGAAAGTCTATCTGGTTGATGGTACGTACGAGTTGTTTCGCCACTACTTTGCCATGCCAAAAGCGCGCGACGCACGGGGCCGCGAAGTGGGCGCGGTGCGCGGCGTGCTTGCATCGATGCTGGCCATGATGCGCGGGGGAGTGACGCACATCGGCGTCGCCACCGACCACGTGATCGAGTCGTTTCGCAACAAACTCTGGGCAGGCTACAAGACTGGTGATGGCGTCGAACCTGACCTCCTTTCGCAGTTTCCTATCCTCGAAGAAGTCCTGGCCGCAGCCGGCATCGTTGTGTGGCCAATGGTTGAGTTTGAAGCCGACGACGCTCTTGCCGCCGCGACGGCACTGGCGCTGAAAGACCCTCGCGTCGAACAGGTGGTCATCTGCACTCCTGACAAGGACCTTGCACAATGCGTTGAGGGAACGAGGGTGGTGCAGTTGATTCGGCGTACCGGGGTCATCGTCGATGAAGCAGGCGTCGTGGCGAAGTTCGGCGTTTCTCCTGCCTCAATCCCCGACTATCTCGCTCTCGTCGGCGATTCCGCAGATGGCTATCCGGGCCTTCCCGGCTGGGGGGCCAAATCCACCGCGGCCGTCCTGGCCAAGTTCGGCCACATCGAATCCATCCCGGTATCGGCCCAGGATTGGCATGTGAATGTGTTGAACTCGGCTTCGTTGGCCGCCACGCTGGCGCGGGAGAGAAAGCTTGCACTCCTGTTCAGAACTCTTGCCACCCTCAGGAGCGATATCCCTCTCTTCGATAATGTGGACCGCTTACTTTGGACAGGACCGAGGGCGGATTTCGATGAAGTTGGCCGATCCCTCGACAAGGCCGTGACGGAGAAGAAGCCGAACTCAAAAGCCGCGGTGAACCGCGATGCCGGTCGAGCGAAGAGGTCCGAGAAGACCTCATAAATTCAATTCGTTTTTGGGTTCGATACTCTTGCGGATGCGTCAATGGACATATTGTTCCGGTACTACAGAGGCGGACGCCGGCGGAAACTCGGGGACCGTCGAACCGATGGAAGTATTTGGCACATCGCCCATGACAACCTCGAGCGTGCCGCCACCCGCGATTTCTGCATGTCGGAACCAGACCTGGTCCAGCGACCGGCGATTCAGTCGGATGCTTTGCACATACTTATTGTTGTGTGAATTGTTGTGAGCAACGATTACGAAATCTTTTCCATTCTTAAGGTGAATCGTGGCCTTGTCGAAAACCGGACTGCCAATGTCGTAAACAGGAATGCCGGGCGTAACGGGATAGAAGCCGAGCATCGAAAAGACCACAAATGCGCTCATTCCCCCGCCGTCTTCGTCCCCGGGAATGCCTTGCAGCTGGTCTGTGAAGAATGATTCCAATAGCATGCGAATGCGCTTCTGCGTCTTCCAGGGAACGCCAAGTCGGTTGTAGATGTAGGGTATCGCGAAGCTTGGTTCATTCCCCATCGAGAACTGCCCCACCATCGATGTCGAATCAGGAAACTTCGCCTGGAATTCATATTTCGATCGGCCCATCGGCTCGCGGAACAGTTGATCCAGATTCTCTTCGGCCTTGCGCGTGCCACCCATCAACGCAATCAAACCATCAAAGTCTTGCGGCACATCCCAGGTGTACGTGTAGCCATTGTTTTCGTCGTAGTAGTCGCGTCCGCCCATGCCCCCGTCGAACTTCGGGTCAAGAGGTTCAATCCACTTGCCCTCGTCGTCCTTTGGCCACATCATCCCCTTATCGAGACGAAAGAGGTTCTTGAAGTTTGCAGCCCGCTTGAGAAAGAGTTGCTCGTCATCAGATCTTTTCAACTCACGCGCAAGCTGAGCGATATTCCAGTCATCGAAGCTGTTTTCCAGAGTGACCGGGACTGGTTGGCGCTTTTCGAAGGGATGAACTCCCGCATATGTCTCTTTCTCGCCGGGCCTTAGAGCCGGCATATACCCGTGCCCGTTGTAGAAATCGTCCAATGGAGTTTTGGGGCCAAGGCTCCATGGAAGCAGCGTCGTCTCAAGAGATCGCTTGCGCACGCCCTCGTACGCGATCGGCAAATCAAAGTTCCGCACACCCTTGAACCACGCATCTGCAAACCAGGGAGCGGCGTGATTGCCGTTCATGCATGCGTAATTCCCCGTCAGAATTGCGAATGTCGGCATTACGCCCGATTGCTGATACATGCGGACATAAGACTGTATCTTGTCCCCTTCCATCGCCGGGTTGAGCAGTGTCTGAAGAGGCTCCAGCGCACGGAAGGTATCCCAGAGCCAATTGTCGACGTAGAAGGGACGCGCGTCCTCATGAACCTTATGATCGAAAGCGCTGTAATAGCGGCCGTCCTCAGTGATGTTGACCATGCGTTCAAAACACCGATAGAGGGCGGTGTAGAAAACTTTGCGTTGCGCCTCAGTGCCGCCCTCTATCGCGATCTGACCGAGTGTCTCGTTCCATCGCTTCTTTCCCGCCTCCCTGACTCGCTCAAAATCCCACGCTGGAATTTCATGCGCAAGATTTCTCTTGGCCTGCTCCAAGCTGATGAAGGAAATGCCGTAGCGAAACTCCAGAACCTTGGAATCGGCGCTTGAAACAATTACGCGCGATTTGTCGCCGGTCAT
This sequence comes from uncultured Acidobacteriaceae bacterium, assembly GCA_963770365.1. Lineage (GTDB taxonomy): Bacteria > Acidobacteriota > Terriglobia > Terriglobales > Acidobacteriaceae > Telmatobacter. The sequence goes on from CAVYPN010000012.1 coordinate 188,950, forward strand.
TTCCACTTTGGATTGGACGGGTGCGCTGAACTCCCCGTAGACAAACGCAGCCATTCCATTGAATCGTTCCTCGCCGACCACCACGCCTTTCTCCTGCACATGCATCTCGCCGGTGAGGCGGTTAGCAAGCACTACAGAAGCATTGCCCGACGGAAAGCTCATGCGGAAATAACCACAGCGCTCCGTGGCCGAAAACTCCGCGTGAATACGCGCATCACCCAAGTAGACGGAGTAATAGTACGGTGTTGTCGTTTCCTGATCCCAGGCGGCTGGTTTGCCGTCTGCGCCCGGCATCAAGCTGAACAACTCCTGAATCCGGTGGGAGTTGATCGTAAGTGGAAATGACTCGATCTGATCGTCCATCGCGTCAGACCGAATCGGATACACACGAATCATGCTGTTTGGCATGTACACGGTTGGACGAGTCGGCACAAGCAGAATCCCAACGTTTCCGATGGTAGGATCGACGTACTCCACCTGCGCAGACGCACGCATCGCAATCATTGCCAGGATGGCTGTAAGCGCTGCTTTCAGGGCAACGTTCCTAGGCTTTTTTCTTGCCGCGACTCCGACTGTATTCACGACGTGGACTCCATACAAATTCCGGACGTCCATTTGGCGATATCCCATGAGGACATTCAAGAATAGCCGAAGGGCACCCTGATTCAATTCGGTACGAACCATCATTCCATAAAGACCTGGCGTGGTGGATTCGACTGACGACTCTGTACCTGACGATAAGTCGGGATTCCCCTGTGACGCTCAGCGCGAATTTGTTGAGGCCGGCGACGAATTAACGTAAGCAATCACGCCGGGACTTGCGTTTGGTGATGGCAAGACGTCATATAGCGGATGAGCCGGTGAGACCGCCGGACCTTCCTCCGCGACCGAGATCGCCAGAATGCGAATTTTTTCGTTCTTCGGCAGCTTCAGAGTCCTCGCTCCCGCTGGCAGATCCAGGGAATATCCAAAAAGATACGAGTAGGAATAAGTCACATTCTTGCCCGTCGCATCATGATGATGGTCGCTGTACCACGCCAGGTCGGCGCGTTTGATGAACCCCTGCTTGAGTCCGGTCATCTGTCCATAGTTGGCGTGGTCGACATCAAGCTTCGTTCCGCCCCACTGGCGATCGTCCCATTGTCCGATAAACCCACTCCAATCTTGAATGTCAACATCGGCTTTACCCGTGCCCACTTCGAACGTGGCTTTCTGATCGCCATCGGCCGAAGCGGCAAGCACGTAAACCCGATTGAACTCACCTTCGGGAAGCTTGAGAATTTGCCCTTTGGCGATCAACGCGTTCCGCCCACCAGCCTTTACAGGCGCAAGTTGAAACTTGACGCCGTTAAACATGATTTCGCCGGGCAGCATCTCCGCCGGTAAGGCATTGCCCTTCCCGTCAAAACCGACCGCTGAGCTCTCGCCGTCTTTACTCGCTGTAACTGCGTCATACGCGAGCGTAACGGTAGCGGAGCGAACAGGCGCCGCTGTCTGCGCAGGAGGCGCCAGGCGCAACGCAAACGTCCGCGGCTGGTAGGCTCCGAAGGACGTTTCCAGTGCTCCGGATGAAACAGTTGCGGGCCCGACTGGTTGTTCCTGGCCATTCACTTCGCGCGCTTCTGCGATCGCCGAGGCAAATGAGACTCGCACGTCCTGTTGCGGTTTGCCATCCAGCTCCACCATGCGCACGATGACCTCGTCGTTCTCCTCGGCTTTCTTGAGCGCGAGAACTCGAATCCTCGGATTGTTCACCTTCAGCAGCGAGAAGGAGCGGCCGAGACTGCCATCGTGCTTCGATGTTTGAAAAACCAGCAAGGGAGCGTTGAGCCGCTGTGCTTGCCAGTCCGTTTGTGCATCGCGCCATCCCGCCGCGTGTCCGGCAATCCCATAGATAAATTCATGGTGTCCGAGATCCTGTGTAGCCTGGTCAGGATATCCGCCCGCCGCTCCGGGTGTACGGATCAGCGTGAGGCGGATGGTGTGATCATCGGGCTTATCGGAACCGTTCTTGCAGTCGGTAAGGATCGTAGTCCCGAACTGGCCGCTCATATCCGTCAAATCGATCCACTGATGCGATGGCACTTCAAATTTCTTCGGTTCAGCCGTCGGGCGCTGAACTGTGCCAATGTCCCAGTTATACGTTGCCGTTTCGTTCGATGCCGAGAGCGGAAAAGTGGCCTTCAAATTCGATTCCCTCGTATTCCAGTCGACCACGTTGCTGATCTCGACGCGCTTGCCCGCTTCGCCTGCAGCGAGACGAATGGTCTGAACAAATCGCGATCCCGCTGTCTCGCGAGATACCTCAATTGCGACGCGCACCGGGCCTTTTTCAACCACACGCGTATGTGCAGGACCGGATACATAGACCTTCGGAGCAGCCTGCTCCTGGTCCCAATCCATGTTCCATGCGGGCCATTGCTTGGGATTGTCGTACGAAATCGCCAGGCGCGCCGGAGCTGACAGAAGCTCTTTGCCGATCGACTTATCAAAAATGCTGGCAATATCACCATCGCTATTAAGCTGTACGCGGTAATGTTCGTTCTCCAATGAATCCCCAGTGACGTTGAGTTGCGAGCGGTCCGCGCTTGGCGCCGCTCCAGGTTGCACGTCGTACACCGCGTACCCAACGCTTGGAGCATCGGCTGCGAAGATGACTTTGCCTTCTGAGACCTGCCCCGGTCGCTCCTTCCCATCCGGTCCAATCACGTGAACGGCGCTCGGCATCCCCTCTCGAAAGTGAACCTCCGCTTCCACCACATCCTTGCGCGCAACGTTGAGCGGATTGAAGATCACGAGCGGCACTCCATCGCCTTGCGTATTCAGCGCGGACGAGACGCCTGCGGTTGCATTTGTAAGCACGCCAGCAAACTGGTTCATCGCAATTACGTCGTCGTTCCATGCGAACTCATACGAACGCGGCGTGGCCGTGCCCGCTGCCAGATCGTGGAAATGCTCTCCCATGGCTAGCGTCCACGCATTATTGAGGCGCTCTATCGGATAGGTCCGCACACCGAGCCACGATGCGGCAACCGACGACTCCTCCGCGGCATTGGCCAGCAATTCCTCCTGCCTGATCCAGCGTTTCTGGTAAGCCTCTGACGTCAACGACCCGGCGGAGTGATTTGTCAGTTCCATCTCGCCTGTGTAACGCGGCAATTTGGCAATCTCTGCGGGTGTGAGATCCAGAAACATCTGGTCTGCCTGCGATGAGATCACGTGAACCGGGCCATTGCCGACATTGCCCACTGGCCACTCCGGATGCGCACCGCGCATCATAGACCGCGGCATCGATCCATCGGTCTGAGGAGGCATGCTCACGCTGCCCTTGGTAACGATTGCCTCCAGCCGCTTCACCGACTCCTCGTCCGGACTTCCGCCAATATCTCCAGTGCCGAAGTAGTGATAATCCGTGTAAATACCCGTAACCTTCCCGTTCTGCTCAACGCGTGTCGCCCAATCACCCTGGTGCCGTTCCAAAGCGGTGTCTCTTTGCTGGTTAAGCAGCATCTCTTGCTGATTTCGCAAACGAAAGAAATCCTGGACCAGCTTTGGGTCAGGCGGAGTATTGCTGGTTCTTGCCTCCCGGATCTTCGGCTGCATGTCGGCAAGACGTTTGCGCACTTCCACCAGCTCGGGGCTTTCAGGCTGAGGGGGAAGCTGCTGGCTGAGATCGGTCTCGATTCCGCCGCTATATGATCCTGGATTGATTCCGGCCACCACACTCTCGCCATCCGGACCCACCCATACGCCAACGTTGAATGGTGTTCCCTCGGGCGTGCTCTCTCTCGACTCAGACCCTCCTCCGTTCGCCGACGAGCCCCATGTCAGCTTTTGCGTCGAAAATCCCTTTACCCCTGAGTGGGCCAGGATTGTCGGCAACGAAGCAGGAAATCCGAAGCAATCAGGCAGCATGTATTCCGAACTCGTCTTGCCCAGCTCTTTGTGGAACCACTCATTTCCATAGAGAATCTGCCGGATAATAGCCTCGGCGCTGGGTGCATTTACATCGCCCTCTTCCATCGACGATCCGGCGGGAAACCAGCGGCCCTCCTTCACGTATTTCTGGACGAGTGCAAAGTCTGCCGGGAAGTACTCCTTCATGAAGCGATAGCGGTTCGCGCCGCTGAAGTTGAAAACGTAGTGCGGGTACTTTTCGAAAAGCTTGAAGTTATCCTCCATTGTTTTGCGGATGTATTCATCGATAACCTGGGGATATTCCCATCGCCATTCCGTATCCAGATGCGCGTATCCCACGACGTAAAGCGTCGGCTGCCTGGTCAGGTCCGGCTTTTCTGTCTCCTGCGCAAAAGAACCTGAAGGCAGCAACCCTGCAATGGCGAGTGAGATTGCAACCGCAGTCGCGCGAAATCTTCGCATGAGAATTCTCCTATGGGATGGGATGGCGAGCACTGAATCAGAACCGACCACTGATACAGGGCTCAGTGTTCCGGGCGATGGAAACGATACCATATGAGCCATCCTGAATGGAAATGCAATTTGACCGTCGCCGATCAGATCTTTATTCGGGCAGATCCCGTACCTCGCCTCGCATCGAGATAGCGCAAGGCTGTCTGCGGGCAGCACGGTTGTGTGTAACGATTCGAGTGCCGTAGACTTTCCTTGCCGATTCAGTTTTTTAATGGCTTGACCAAATGAAAAAGAGAAGCACTCATCCGACGGTCAGTGAAGTGGCCCGCGCTGCGGGCGTGGGCACAACCACCGTGTCCCGCGTCATCAATGGCGGCGATCGTGTGAGTCCAGAGACGCTGGCCCACGTGCAGCGGGTCATCGAAAAACTAGGATACAGGCCGAATCAGGCTGCGCGGGTTCTGAAAGGTCACAGAACAAAGACGATTGGTCTCGTGATTCCGAGCATTGCCGACCCGTTCTTTTCGAGTTGTGCTGAGGCGGTTCAGGCGGTGGCGCTGGCTAATGACTCGTTGCTGATCGTGACCACGTCGCATAACGACCCGCACACGGAGATTGAGAACTTTGAAATTCTCATGAATCACAGGGTTGATGGCTTGATCGTGGCGCCGGCAAATTCGCATGGCGAGGCACTTCGCGATCTTGTGAAACGAATTTCAATTCCTATCGTGGCCGTGGATCGTCCGATTTCCGGTTCTCTCGTGGATTCAGTTGTGACTGACAACTTCGAGGGAGCGAGACTCGCTACTCAACACCTGATTGGCCATGGTTACAAACGAATTGTTTGCCTTACAGGAGAGAGCACTCTGTTCACGATCCATGAACGGATTCGTGGTTATCGAGCAGCGGTTGAATCTGCGGATCTCGCTTTCACGTTGAACACCTCGGTAAAGGACTATCGATCAGCCGAATACGCGATCGAGAGCATGCTTGCGGGCCCAAACCCGCCGGACGCGTTATTTACGCTCAAGAACAGTACGACGATCTATGCTTTTGAGGTTCTTCAGAAGCTCAATGTTGCGATCCCCAAGTCGATCGCTTTGTTAGGCTTTGATGATTTTGAGCTGGCTGCTACTGTACGACCGTCGATCAGTGTCGTTCAGCAACCTGTCGAGGAAATCGGCAGAGTTGCTGCGGAACTTCTATTTGATCGGCTTCTGGGCAATAGCAGTGCCCGGACTTCCCCAAAGTCGAAGCGACTCCGTCAAACCATCCTCGAGACACGGTTGATTTACAGAAGTTCGTGCGGATGTTCCCACGTTCCTGCCTAAAGCGCAGCTTCCAGATTTCGACGAGAAGTCGACGCCCCTCCTTTCAATTTCGGGTTTCGCTTTCCGATCCTGGGAACGTGTAGACAAGCAAATCACCGAAATGCATACCGTCCATCGTGAAGCTATTGCGCACGAGTTGATCGTGGATATCTCGTCAGGATCGATTTTCCGCTGAGCGCGAGTGTTCTGGCGGCAATTTCGATTTGTATGGTATCGTTCCCATGAACGAGCGACGGGCGTAAGACACTTCTGGTGGCGAACGGTTTTAATTGCGCTTCTTCGCGGCGCACCTCTCGCCTCTTCACCGGATCAAAGTGTGATTTGCGCCTCTGTTCTCTGTGGGATCAGAATGGCTTTGGATAACGCGCATCTTCTCAGCGTCGGCGTTGATCTTGGTGGTACAAGCTTAAGGATCGCCGCATACACTTCAGGTACCGTGTTGGATTCACTCCTGCTCCGTACACGTCTTGAAGCCGGTCCAACTGCAGTTGTCGAAGATATGTGCGACGGAATACGGCGACTGGTAGACCAGCATTCAAAAGGACGTGAGTTGGCGGGTATTGGGGTTGGATCACCTGGACCGCTTGAGCTTCCGGCGGGCCGCCTGCATCATCCGCCAAATCTCCCCGGATGGGACGGATTTCCACTGCTTGCTGAAATGGAAGACCGGCTGCAACGACCGGTCCTGCTGGAGAGCGATGCCAACGCGGCCGCTTTAGCGGAATACGAGTTAGGGCTCGGAAAAGAACTCGGAATTGAGTCCATGTGCATGCTGACCTTGGGAACGGGCGTTGGCAACGGGATCATTCTGGATGGAAAAATTTGGCACGGATCGACTGGCATGGGCGGCGAGGCCGGTCACGTGACGGTTTACCCACAAGGAGAACTCTGCGGATGTGGCAATAAAGGTTGTTTGGAAGCGTGCGCATCTGCAACTGCGATCGTGAATGCCGCAGAACGAATGATAAGCCTCGGAAAGGCACCAGGGCTCAGCCAGATCAAAGAGGATGAATCGACCCTGACTGCGCAGGTCGTGGCTGACGCCGCGCGGCGCGGAGATCCGGATGCTCGTAACATTTACGCAGAGACGGGCCGCTCGCTTGGGATCTGCCTTGCCGGACTCATCAATATCCTCAACCTGCCACTTTATGTGCTTGGTGGCGGTGTAGCGAACTCTTGGGATCTTTTTGCACCAACCATGCTCGAGGAACTTGAGCGCCGAAGCTATGTTTATTCGCTCACCGCACCCGGAAGAGTCGCCTCAAAAGGCATGCCGGGAGGGGGAACGAAGGTTCTCCCCGCAAAACTCGGCTCCGAAGCGGGATTGTTGGGGGCGTGCATTCTTCCTGTGCATTCATTGAACTCAAGATACGCTTCCGCCTGAGAGTCCCTGGGTCGAGACTGTGAAGCTACCGTGCCGTCGATCGTATTTACACCATCGCCGAGGGTAAGGGAATCACGGGGCCCTATGCGGAGAGAGACCTTGTTCATCCCGATAGTGGGATTCGAAGTCAAAGACCCCAACGACCATGCACCCGTGAGCCTGCGCTAGACTCAGCGGTGGAGGTCCATCATTGCAATTCAACGGGCGCATACATGCTCATGCAGTTAGCGCAATCGCGACTGTTGTGACGATCTCCTTTTCTTCGTTCGCCCAGGTGGCGTCGAACCCACAGTCGCGTCTCGGCCGTGACACATCGAAAACTGTACCCACTATTCAAGCTGAGCAGAAGCGCTCCCGCACAGCGAGTGGGTTTATCGACTCCGGCCCAGTCATTTTTGAAGATGTGACGAAGGCTGCTGGTTTGTCGGGTTGGAAACATACGATGGGTGCGGCAGACAAGGGGCTCATCATCGACACGAATGGATCGGGAGTAGGTCTTCTCGACTATGACAACGACGGCTGGCTCGATATCTATCTCGTGAATGGGTCAACATTCAACGCTCTCGACGGAAAAGAAGAGCCACCGCACGCCGCCCTGTTTCACAACAACCACGACGGCACATTCACAGATGTGGCAGCAAAAGCCGGGGTGACGAACGACCGGTGGGGCTTCGGCGTGGCGATAGCAGACTTCGACAACGATGGTTGGCCCGACATCCTCGTCACTAATTGGGGAAAGAACCGCCTCTATCACAACAATCACGACGGCACCTTTACCGATGTGGCCGAGAAGGCTGGCGTGACGCTTGGCAATTGGTCGGCCGGCGCCACGTGGGGAGACTATGACGGAGATGGGCGGCTCGATCTCTTCATCTCGGGATATGTTCATTTTGATCGCAACAATTTGCCGTATGCCAAGACGAAAGCGACGGGGTTCTCATACTGCGAGTTTCGCGGCGAGCCGGTAATGTGTGGCCCCAAGAACCTTGAAGGCGAGCCGGACCACTTGTTCCATAACAACGGAGATGGCACGTTCTCTGACGTCAGTGTGAAGGCTGGGGTTGCAGATATGGTGAATCGCTACTATGGCCTCACACCGGTTTTCGTGGACGTCAATAACGACGGCAAGCCCGACCTCGTAGTCGCGAACGACTCTACGCTGAGTTATCTCTATCTCAATCGAGGCGACGGAACCTTTGAGGATGCGAGCTTTGCGACGGGCTTCGGGCTGAACGAGGACGGTCATGAGGTGGCCGCCATGGGTGTAGCGGTCGGCGACTACATGAACAATGGGCTGCTGGATTTTGCCATCAGCGATTTCTCAGATGAGGCGAAGCTGCTCTTTCGCAATCAGGGCGCCGGCGGATTCAGCGAAGTCTCCATGCGCTCCGGTATCGGTAAAGTCTCCATTCCGTTTCTGGGCTGGGGCGATGCCTTCCTGGATTACGACAATGACGGCTGGCTCGACCTGATGTTTGTGAATGGCCATATCTACCCCGCTGCGGACAGGCTTGACTGGGGCACCTCCTACGCCCAGCGATCCCTGTTGTTCCACAATGAGCGAAATGGAAATTTCAGCGAGGTGCAGCCGGTCAAGGGTTCGGGCCTTGCAGGAGTTCTTTCGGCGCGGGGCGCCGCGTTCGGGGATCTGTTCAACAACGGCAAGATCGACGTGGTCATCAACCAGATCGATGGTCCACCGGTGCTCTTGAAAAACGTGAATGCCGATCACCACCACTGGGTTGAGATGAAACTCGTCGGCGGTCCCAGGAGTCCGCGAGACGCGGTTGGTGCGACGATCTATCTGACAGCCAATGGGATACGCCAACGGCAGGACGTGATCAGCGGCGGGAGCTACGTCTCGACGAACGATCCGCGTCTCCACTTTGGCCTCGGAGATTCCAAGGATGCAGGAACTGCGGAGATCCACTGGCCATCCGGCGCAAAGGAAGCGGTCAAACTGCCCGCGATTGATCGTATCTACACGATCACGGAAGGAAAAGGAATCACTTCGGCGTTCTGTGGCACGCAGCAGTGCCAGGGCATGGTCCCCAGCCAATCCAGGAGCAGCGAATGAGGCGGGACCAGGGCGGCGTGTTGGCCATTTCATGGAGTTTCGCCTAATTTCCTCCTCGACACGCAACAAAGGCGGCCGGCATCCAGTTGGGGAGAACTCTCTTGCCTTCAATTATGAGCAACGGCTCGGGTTCCCCAAAAACTTCTTGACAGTCGAAAATTAGCCGACGTATATTGCCTCCCAATGGTATCGGTACCACGCCCCGAAATGGTATCGATTCCATCGAAGGCGATTTAACGGAGCCCAACCAGGTCGTCGGCTGTTTCGTTCCCCTATCAAAGAAAACAAAAATACCTGGACAACTATCAGGAGGCGAAGTGAAACAATTCCCCATTTCCCATGAAAGTGCCCTGCTGCGTCGCTCGAAAGCTGGCCTTTGTGTCATCGCGTTTGCAATCGCATCTGTTATCTCGTTGAATCCAGACGATGCATTCGCACAGGCTAGCGCCAGTATCACTGGCACCGTCATTGATCCGAGCGGCGCAGTCGTTCCAAACGCGAAGATAACCATCACCAACGACGCTACGTCGATCAGAAGCGCGACGGTTTCGAGTAGTGCCGGAACCTACTCCATCAAAGGGCTTCTGCCAGGAAAGTACACGGCGACTGTGGAGGCCTCGGGATTCAAGAAAGAGGTCAAGAGTGGCGTAACGATTGAGGTCAGCACGCCGGCAACCGTTGACTTCAACCTTGCTACCGGCGCGACCAATGAGACTGTACAGGTTACCGCCAGTGAAATTGCGCTGAACACAACCGCTCCCGAAATTGGCAGCACGATCGAGCCGGTCGTTGTTGCGGCGCTGCCGGAAGAGGTATCGGGCCGCGGACGCCAGATCGACCAGCTTCAATTCACAGCGCCCGGAACAACAGGCAGTACCTTCTCACACCGCGTGAGCGGTGGCGTCGACTTCGAGCAGGAGATCGTTTATAACGGCATTCCCACGCCTCAACCCGAGACCGAAGGCTATACCACAAACTTCAACCCGCCATTTGAACTGGTGCAGGAGTACCGTGTTGAGCGCTCGACGTTCTCTGCTCAATTCGGGCTGGGACAGGGCGCGCTGACTTACCAGATGAGGTCCGGGTCGAACTCCTACCACGGCGATCTGTTCGAGATTAACCGCAACAGCTTTTTCGATTCGGTCGGATTCTTCAATGGCCCGGCATGGGATTCATCCAACACTCGCAACATTCCTCCGACCGACCACGAGAATAACTACGGGTTCAGCGTCGGCGGGCCGATCAGTATCCCGCACGTCTACGACGGACGCAACCGTACATTCGGTTTTTACACCCAGGAATGGTACAAGCAAAACAATGAGGACACAGACGCTGGCTCGGTGCCAACCGCAGCGGAGAAAGCAGGAGACTTCAGCAATCTGAAGGACGCGAACGGCAATGTCATTGTGATTTACGATCCGACGACTGGGCAGCCCTTCCCAAACAACATGATCCCGACGGGAAGATTCAGCGCGCTATCTCAATCGCTTTTGCAGAACATTCCAGATCCGGATCGGCCCGGGAGCGGATATGGAGGCGTAATCAGCAACAAGAGCTTTGCGCACTTCATCAATCCGAACATTCAGCACGTGTGGGGCTTTACGGTGGATCAAGTCATCTCGCCGAAGCAAAGCATCCACTACAGCCAATGGCGGAACAGCTATACCACCCACAGTTTTGATTACCGGCCGATCACGGTCGCGCCCAACCCGCTCAATAGCCAGAAATTTGAGCCATCTCTGGGCAGCGTATTTCTGCTGAACTATAGCTACGCACTTTCGCCACACCTGGTGATGACTGCGGGCGGTGGCTGGATTGGCGAAATCAACAATCAGTTCAACATCACCAAGGGCTACACGTCCCCGGCCGTCATCGACGAGAACATTCCACCGAATATCACCTTTGGTCCTGACAGCGATCAATGCAACAACAACCGGACCTACACCTGCTGGGGAACGAGTGGTTCTTGGTTCCAGTCCATCAATCGCAAGCTTGGTATTGCACTGGTGAACAACTGGCTTTGGACGAAGGGGAAAAATACCTTCAATATGGGCTGGGAATATCGCCGAGCCTACCAGGATGACAACGAAGAACAGACCGAGGGCGGCCACTTTAACTTCAGCAACGCCCAGACATCGTCGGCGAGCAACCCAAACTCAGGTGATCCATTTGCCAGCTTCCTGCTCGGTCTTCCGGACTCGACAAATCGCAGTAACTCCCAGGAATTGAAACTGCGCAACCGTGATTTCTCGCCGTATATCCAGGACGACATCAAGCTCTCCCCGCGTCTCACCGTCAACGTCGGCCTTCGCTGGGATATACAGGTGCCGTTCACTGAAGATCACAACAACGTGGTCTTTTTCGACCAGGACAAGCCGGGTACGCTTCCGGGAGAGAACATTCCGGGACAGGCAAACAAATTGGGCAGTTGCAATGGATGCGTCGGCTGGAATCATGCCGATACTCACCTGGGTCATGTTGGTCCACGCCTGGGCTTTGCATATCAGTTGAGCAAGAAGATGGTAGTGCAGGGCGGCCTGGACGTTGCCTTCCTGGATGGCGGCGCCTACGAATACGGCACGAACAAGGTTGCAGTCAATTACGGCAACTTGCTGACAGGGTCGTTCACTCGCGGCACGACTGGAGGTACGACGTCCTCCAACGGCCAATGGGATACCAACCCGATTCCTGCGGTTAATCCGACACCCTTCAGTCCGAGTCTCGGCCGAGGGAACACGATTAACGCTCTCAGCAAGAAAATCGACGGTTACGCCCCCTACAGTGAGCAGTGGAACCTGAACCTGCAACGTGAGCTGCCCTTCAATATGTTTGTCACAGCTGCATGGGTGGGAAACCGCATCATCCACCTGCCCAGTCAGAACAATCGCATCAACCAGATGAATCCCACGCACCTCTCAATTGGGCCTCAACTGAATGATGTATTTCAGCCCGGTCAGACGTCTCTGGATGGCGTACCACTGCCATATCCCGATTTCGTTGCTGACTTTGGTGGATCGGCTACGGTGGCGCAGGCCTTGCAGCCGTATCCGCAGTACTCGTACATCTTCAACAACTTTGAATCCTACGGAACGACCTACTACCAGGCTGCCCAGATCGAGGTCGAGAAACGCTACACCAACGGTTTGTCCTTCCTCGCGGGATACACGCTTTCCCGGTTGATGGACAACACCAGCAGCGGATTCTCAAGCTTCACCTCGGGCGGCATCAACAAGTACAACCAGAAACCGGAATGGGCTATCTCCAATGCCGACGAACCACAGACGTTGAAAGTCAGTGGTACGTATATGCTCCCCATCGGTCCGGGAAAGAAGTACGTGAACAACCACAAAATGGGTAACATCGTTGGCGGCTGGCAGGTCGGCTGGATTCTTGACTATGAAGCTGGCTCGGCCAATGGCCCCGGTGAGAACGGCACACCCTTCCCGCATGGTTTCGATCGCCCGGATCGCAATTCATCGGTCAGCCTGAGCACCGCGTCTTACTCGCGAGCACGAGATTTCTTTGTCGGTAAGAACGCGGCTGCCCAGATGTACGACCCCAATGCGTTCACCCTTACCCCGAGCCAATTCGTACTCGGAAATGCACAGCGTAACTATGGCGGCATGAGGAACCCCCCGCTCTTGCTGGAAAACCTGAATGCGAAGAAGAACTTCTACATCGGAGAACGCATGACCGCCATTCTCTCGGTGGACTACTTCAACGCATTCAACCGAACACAGTTTCAAGGACCTGACAATAACAAGAGCGACAGTACATTTGGTCAGGTGACGTCACAAGGTTCGCAGATATCGAACCGACAAGGACAGGTCAGTTTCCGACTAGAATTCTAACCACTGTCTCCTGAATGGTTATCCTTGCGAAGTCTCGCAAATTGCGCCGGGCCGTGTTAAGCGGCTCGGCGATTTCTTGTTGCTTACGCACTTCTCGTTTCGAGGGTTGTCGCGGCTCAAATTCTGAAACGAAAAGTCTCGTTCGTATGACGGATATGAGTCTTCGCTCTTCTGCGGTACATGTCACAGAGGTTCAACTATAATCTCTCGCATCATGAAGTACTTCCCCGGCGCACATTCGCAACTCTCGACACTGTGCTTAACGGTGATTATCGCGTTTGCTTGTTGCCGTACAGTCTTGTCCGCTCAACAAGAGAATGACGAAGTTACGCCTGAAGTTCAGCGGCTCTACGCCGAGGCCAATGCATCTTCGCAGAAAGGCGATGATGCAGCTGCGATCGGAAAATACCGCGAGATCATCAAGCTTGCACCCCATCTTGCGGCGGCATACAACAACCTCGGGGTACTTTATTTCAATCAGCATGATTTCGGAAACGCGGCGACAATACTCAAACGCGGGCTGGAACTCAATCCCGACATGCCAACCGCCACGGCCATGCTGGGCATGAGCTATGTTCAGGTGGGCTCGGAGGAGAAAGCCGAACCGCTTCTTCGGAAGACTCTGAAGTCGGATCCCCAAAATGACCAGGTTGAAATGATGCTTGCCCGCGTGCTCATCAACCAGGGAAAACTGGATGAAGCCTCTTCTCACTTGAACAATTTCCTCGCACGGAATCCGAAGAATCAGGAAGCCTGGTACATGCTGGGCAAGGCCCATCTGCAGATGTCGGAGAATGCTCTCAAGAAGATCAACGAGATTGATCCGAACTCCGTTGTTGCCCACGAAATTGCGGGGGAAATCGACGAAAGCATGCACAATTACGATCTGGCCCTGGTCGAATACAAGAAGGCCGTCGACATGGATCCCCAAAGACCCGGCACCCATCTGCACATGGGAGATGCGTACTGGTATATCGGAAAGTGGCAATCGGCACAGACCGAATTCAAATCAGAACTTGTGAACGATCCCAATAACTGCATAGCCCGCTGGAAGCTGGCGAACTCAATGCTTGAAGCCGACGATTCCAGCGAAGAAGCCTTGTCTCAATTGAATCGCTCTCTCGAACATTGTCCCAAGCTCATGCAGGCGCGCGTTGATCGCGCCCGCGCACTGGTGAGGCTTGGCAAGCAAACTGAGGCCTTGCCAGACCTGCTGATGGCAGAGAAGGACAGCCCGCGGGAGCCAACAATTCATTTCCTTCTCGCGACTGTATACAGGTCTCAGGGCAAGAGCGCTGAAGCGCAAGAGGAGATGCGTACATATGGGACCTTGCAGAGAGAAGCCAGCGCAGCAGTCGCAGGCCAGGCCAGCGAATCGGGCGCGATCAAGAGCAACGCTCACTGAGAGACTTCTGGTGGTTTTCTGTCTGAACCTGTTGAATTGCCTTGCGGGTGATACCGCATCCAGCAACCAGGCTAACCCTGTCCGCGAAGCCGACGCTGCCTGCGCCCGTTGCCATGCAGCAATATTCAAGACCTATCTCGCCACTCCAATGGCAAATGCAAGCGGACTCGCTACCGACAAGCTGCATACCGGCACATTCGTTCACACGGCGTCGTCCACGGAGTACACGATCGCCGCGCGAAACAATCAGGCAGTGCTCTCTTATCGTTCGAGCAAATCGCCAGATATTGCGCAACAGTTTCCGTTGGATTATTTTCTTGGTTCCGGTCACCTGGGAACAACATATCTGTACTCGATTGGTGATTTCCTCTTCGAATCTCCAATCGCGTGGTACGGACCTTCGCAAAGCTTCGACATGAAACCTGGATTAGAGAGCCTGGATCATGTGCCGCCGCAGCTTCCGATGCAAAGCAATTGCCTGCGCTGCCACATGAGCTCGGTTCAGGCTAGTGATGCGGGTACCATCAACCGCTATCAGGGACTAGCCTTTCTTCATACCGGGATCACGTGCGAAGCCTGCCACGGAGACTCAAAGACTCATGTAGAGGCAGGAGGCAAGGCTGCAATCGTAAATCCTGCGAAACTCAGTGCAGATCTGCGCGATTCGATTTGCATCAGTTGCCATCTCGAAGGCGATGTATTGGTGGAGCAGCCGGGGCAGACTTCCTTGGATTACCGGCCGGGAAAGCCCATATCTTCTTTTGTCGCCTTCTATGTTAAAACCGGATCGACATTGACTGATCGTGGTGTAAGCGAAGTGGAACAGCTGAGCAAAAGTACGTGCAAACGCATCAGCGGCAATCGAATGTCGTGCGTGAGCTGCCATGATCCTCACCTCACGCCTGAACCATCGCAGAAGGCTGCGTTCTTCCGAAACAAGTGCCTGGCTTGTCATAGTCGTCCAGAATTCGCGGCTACACATCATCCGGAAAACAAGGATTGCACCAGCTGCCACATGCCGCGCCGCGGTGCGGAGAACATCCCCCACGTTGCCTGGACGGATCACCGAATTCTTGCTGAGCCCAATGAGGCCACAAACTCGTCGGAAAGGACGGGAGGAGACCTTGTGCCGATCTTCTCCCCTGAGGCGACTACGCGCGACCTGGCCATGGCAAATTATCAAGAGCTGCTCGATGGTGAAAAATCAAGTGAGCCGATCGTGTGGGAACAGCTCAACGCGGACCGGAATCTGATCGAGAACGATAAAGCTGCTCTCGATGCCTTGGGAAATCTAAGCGCCGAACGGGGAGATCTCAAGAAAGCTGACCAGGTCTTTCAGCAGGTTCTCGCTCTCGATCCCGATGACCTTAACGCTCTGTCAAACCTCGGCGTACTATTGGCCAAGGAAGGCAAACTCAACGAGTCAATCTCAATGCTGGAGAAGGCTTTCGCTAGGAATCAGGACATCGCCGGATTATCGATGAATTTGGCACGCGTGCAATGCATGGCAGGTGACGGAGCGGCGGCGCGCTCAACACTGAACACAGCCCTCAACTATTGCCGCGACCTAGAGGATATGCGACAGTTGCTGACGCAGATGAGTACCTGCGGTGGCGCCGCCACAAAACAGTTCCGATGATAATGAGTAAGCTTAAGAGAGTGCGGTACGGTGCCGCGATGATCGTTGCTTTCTGTGCCGCGGTGGCGTCATGCCAGACTCCATCAGATCCGCTCGCCGCCGCGCGCCAGATGGTTGATAGCGGAAAGCTCGCAGAGTCGGAGACCACTCTCCACAATTTTCTGGTCGCGCACCCATCAGACGCCGACGCGCATTTCCTTCTCGGCTATGTGCTCTTTCGCGAGCAGAAGGCTCGAGAATCCCTTGCCGAATTTACCGCAGGTGCAAAAATTCGCCGACCCAATGCCGATGAATTGAAAATTGTAGCCTCAGACTATGTTCTCCTTGGTGATTTTGCGGACGCCGATAAATGGTTTTCCGAAGTACTGGCGGAAGCTCCCAATGACCCCGATGCAAGCTACCTTTTGGGGCGTACCAAATTCAATGAAAGCGACTTTCCCGCGGCGATCTCAAGCTTTGAACGCGCACTGACCCTGCGCCCCAGGTACGTAGAGGCCGAGAACAACATTGGCCTGGCATGGAGGGAATTGAACGACTTCGAAAAGGCCAGGACAGCTTTTCAGACTGCCATCGATTGGCAGGGGGATACGCCGGTTGATGCACAACCCTTTCTCAATCTCGGCACTTTGCTCGCCGACCAGAACAATCTCGACGCAGCAATCTCGTACCTCGAGAAGGCTGCGGGGCTGTCTCCCAACAATCCAACGGTTCACGAAGAGCTAAGCCACGTTTATTCCGGACAGCACAATCTGCCGAAGGCTCAAAGCGAATTGGAACGGGCTATCGCCTTGGCCCCGAATATCTCCAGCCTGCACTACAAGCTCGGCCAGATTTACCGCAAAGAAGGGTTGAGAGACCGCGCCCAGCAGGAGTTTGCTATCTGCGCCAAACTCAGCGGAACCCACTCGTCCGACAAAACCCCGAATCCAATTTCGGTAAGAGAATTCGGCGGAGCGACAAAACCAGATGACTAGAACAGGATCCTCAAAGCTATGAAGGAAATCCGAGCGGAAACAATCTCCGCTTAATCATGTTTAGCCGTGGTGAAATTGCGTTCAGAACTTTCCCTCAGTCCGTTTCGGTTCCTTCGCATCAGCATCAGATAAAGGGTTGTAATCACTAGCAGGAATGGGATGAAACTCGGAACCGAGTATTCCAGGCCGGCCACGTAAAAGGTGCTAATGGCGATGGCAGTGAGAGCGACCAGGGCCGCGATCTGCGAGTAAGGCGAGAACGGAAGGCGGATCGGGAGCTGCGCGACGCGCTTTTGTCCAATCGAGCGGCGAAAATACAAGTGAGCGAGTAAGATGACGCACCAGACGAAGAACATCCCGGCCACTGCTACCCCGTAGAGAAGCAGGAACGCACGATCAGGAGCGAAGATGGCAAGCAGGATGGCCGCAGCCATGCCGCCGGTCGACACCATCAGGGCGACATAGGGTACACCGTTCCTGCCCAGGCTTCCGAGCGCCTTCGGGACATAGCCATCATGCGACAGCGAAAAGAGAGTCCGGCTGGTGAGATAGAGATTAGTGTTCGCGCTCGAGAGAGCGGCGGTGATGACAACCAGATTCATGATCCCTGCGGCGTAAGGAATGCCGACCTTTGCGAAAGCCAGCACAAAGGGACTGCCAGTGATGCCGCTGCCCATCGCATCCCATGGAGTCATCGAGAGCATCACGGTGATAGAGAGAACATAGAAAAGGATGAGTCGAAGAGTGACGGTGCGCATGGCGCGAGGAATGCTCTTCTCGGGATGCAACGCCTCACCGGCGGTTACGCCGATGATTTCCACTCCCATGTAGCTGGTAAGCGTCAGGCTCAAGGCGAGCCAAACGCCCGTCAGGCCGTGGGGAAGAAACCCTCTGTGCGAAGTGAGATTTGAAAAGCCGACGGCACGCGCAGGGCCAATGCCAAAGATCAGTCCGAGGCCGACGAGTATGAAGGCCACGATGGTGACGACCTTGATGATGGCGAACCAGTATTCGAATTCACCAAAGTTGCCAACGCGCAGGCCATTGACCGCAACCAAACCCACCGAGACGCCAACAACCCAAACCCATTGCGGAACCGACGGGAACCAGACCGAAAAGTAGATTGCAACGGCCGTGACCTCCGCGCCGATAGCCAGGATTTGAACGAAGGCGTACGTAACACGAACCGCGAAGCCTGACCACTGATTCAAGTATGTCTGCGCGTAGACGCCGAATGAGCCGGCGACCGGATGTGTGACCGCCATCTCCGCGATGGAGTATGCGACGACGAGAGCGATGACGGCGCTGAAGAGATAAGAAAGGATGACACCCGGCCCTGCGAGCCGGATCGTAACGGAACTGCCTAGAAAAAGACCGACTCCGATCGCACCGCCGATGGTCATCATGGTGAGTTGACGTTGCGTGAGCGAGCGGCTGAGTTCGGGAGAACTCCTGGGCGTACCCGGGGGCTTGACGGCCTTCGGCGCCCTGACGGAAGTAGCTTGTTTATCGCCGCCGAACCATGTCAAGAAGTACCTTCCCAAACTCGTGAATCTCGTCGATGGTGTTGTAGTGGACGAGCGACGCGCGGTTGACGCCGGTGTCGAGGCTGGCGCCGAGGCGTTTCATCAGTCGCGGAGCGTACATGTGGCCGTCTCGAATGCCAATGCCCCGGTCCGACATGGTCTCGGTGACGAGTGCCGGCGAGACGCTGGGAAGGCGGAAACAAAATGTGGGAACGCGTTCGGTCAGTTGCGCGATGTCGTCTATGCCGTAAACGACGGCGCCGGCGGCATGCAGAACTTCGAGCATCTCGAACGAAAGTCTGGCTTCGTACTCGCGGATTGAATTCATGGCACGAACAATGGAGGCTCGCCGCGATATGGGTTCACTGTTTTCTTCTTCGCCGCCGAGACTCGTGCCGAGAGTTTCAAGATAAGCAATGGCGGCTGCCATTCCGGCAACGTTCTCGAAGATAAAAGTACCGGCCTCAATCTTGCCGGGGGGAGCGTCAGGGATAAAGTCCTCGCGGAAAGTTGGGAGAACATTCAGAAGTTCCAGTCGACCCCACATGAAACCCATGTGCGGTCCGAATATCTTGTACCCGGAACAGACAAGGTAATCGCAATCGAAAGTCTGCACATCGACAAGGGCATGGGGGGCGTAGTGAACGCAATCGAGAACCACCTCAGCACCGGCGGCGTGCGCCAATCTGGCAACCGCAGTGACATCGACAGATGGAACCGAGAGCATGGGAAGCAACCGTGCAGGCCACAAGGCGGGTCTTAGCGGTGAGTAGCGGCGCCAGGTCCTCCACGTGAAGGTTGTTGTCCTCACGCATCTTCCACCAGACAATCCTTGCCCCTTCGCGTTCCAGTTGCATCCAGGTGGCGATATTAGCTTCGTGGTCGAGGTCGGTGACGACAATCTCGTTGCGGGTCGCGAGCGTGCGCCCGATCGCCAAGCTCAACAGACGAAGAAACGACGTGGCGTTCATGCCGAAAGCGATCTCGTCGGAGCTGCGCGCGTTGATCAAGGCAGCGACGCTCTCGCGAGCGTGCGCGATGGTCGCGTCAACTTCCACGCTCCTTGAGTAGCGTCCACCGCGCTGCACGTTGCGATGCAGGAGATGACTATTGATCGCTTCGAAGACACCTTTAGGAATCTGCGCGCCGGCACCATTATCGAAAAAGATGAGACCAGGCTCCTCGTGCAACGCAGGAAAGAGCGAACGGATTCGATCGCACGGGAAGTTAACGGCCTCGGGTGCGAATACCTGCTGTTTAGCCATATGGCTCCTGGCGCTCCGTTATTCGACAACGCAGTCCGGGGACTCGCCGCCACCTGCCTCTGACCCTCGCGATCGAAGCGTGTCGCTAGTATACAAAGTGGAAACAAACTCCCGCCTGAATCGCGCTCTCGTCAGGGCATAGCCGGGTCAAGGAGCTTCTGCGCGGTCTCGGCCCCGAATACAGGTAGCGACGAGTCCGTGAGGAGACCGATTTGCTTGAGCACCGATGCCTGGTCCCAATAGATGCGCTCGTGCGCCAGCTTGCCCTCGCGAAAGCCCACCACGACGACAAGAGGAATGTCGACGTGTCGATGAGTCGGCGGAACTCCGGGGAGCATCCAGGGCATCTCTTCGGTGTGGGTAAATGAGAAGATCATCTCGTCAACGAGCTGATCCTGGCCGATGGTGCGGGAGATAAGTTTGATGGAGGTGTCGGCTGGCATCAGCGAGATGAAATCTTCCGCGTAAAACCGGCGCAGGGCTGCATGGCCGTAACCGCCGGTCATAACCGGAACATGATTGACATAGGCGTCTTCCACCATTGTTGCAATCGTCGAAGAAACGTCGCGTGTCGAAAATTCATAGGCAATGTGCTCATCCCATTTGGCAATCATCTCTGCCTGGTTCATGGCTCGGGGTTCCTCTGGGGAGATGTTAATCGACCACACCTACCCGGGTCGGCGGGAGGGCGGGAAGGGACTTATCTTGTATTTCTACTCAGTCCATTGAGGCTTTCGGACGTGGTAATCACCACCCCCCATTCTTGATGCCAAAGGACATGAGCGAGTGATACCATCATGGTCCTTGGAGGAGCAGCTCAGCATTTTGAAGCGAATCCGAGGAGTGGATCCAATTGGCGACGATCTGTCCAACCCCTGCCAATTTAAAAGAGATAGTTCGATCAAAACCGGCTCATGCTGCGTTAGCAGTCTCTTTGTGCCTTGCGGGAGCATTCCTTGTAACCGGCTGTCGCAGCCGACAGGAAGGCGAGAGCGGGGCACAGAGCGCGCGACAGATTGATTTCAATCAAGATGTCCAGCCGATTCTCGCGAGCAATTGCTTCAGTTGTCATGGACCCGATCCCGAGATGCGCAAGGCGGGGTTGAGGCTGGACCTGGGCGAATCGGCATTCCTGAAGCGCCCGGGGCATCCGGATGCGATCGTGCCCGGCCACCCCGAAAAGAGCGAGCTGATCAAGCGGATCGAGTCGAAAGATTCGCACTACCTGATGCCAAAATCGCCCCAGGGCGAAGCCAAACCAATGAAGGCCGCGGACATTGCGACGCTCAAAGAATGGATCAAGGAAGGCGCGGTGTATCGACCGCACTGGGCATTCAGCAAGCCGATCCGGCCGCAGCTACCCGCACTTGCAGCCACCGATGGACCGGTAAAGACGCCAATCGACGGATTCATCCTCGCGCGCCTTAAGAAGGAAGGTTTGCATCCCTCGCCCGAAGCGGACAAGGAGACACTGATCCGGCGCGTGACCCTGGACCTGACAGGCCTGCTGCCAACGCCTGCCGAGGTGCGCGCGTTCGTCAGCGATCCGTCGCCGCAGGCTTATGACCATCTGGTCGATCGATTGCTGGCAAAGCCGACTTTTGGCGAAGAACGAGCGCGCTACTGGCTGGACTATGCCCGTTACGCCGATACTTATGGACTGCATTTCGACAACAGCCGGGATATCTGGCCGTTTCGCGACTATCTCATCCGCTCCTTCAATAACAACAAGCGCTTCGATCAATTTGCCATGGAGCAGATTGCGGGCGACCTGATGCCGGCGAAGAACCTCGATCCGTTGATTGCGAGCGGGTATGTGCGACTGGGCGTCAGCAGCAACGAAGGAGGTACGATTCCCGAGGAACTGCGCGTAAACATCGCGCGCGAACGCACCGAGGCCTACGGCGCGGCATTCATGGGCCTTACTGTGGGTTGTGCCGTATGCCACGATCACAAGTACGATCCGACCTCGCAGAAGGATTTCTATTCGCTGAGCGCCTTCTTCAACAATCTTGAAGAGAAACCCTTCAATGACGACAGGCCGGTGTGGGCCCCGGTTGCGCGAATCCCCAAAACGCAGAACGAAAGCGAATACAACCGCGTGTGGGCCGAGAGATCCGACCTTGCCCAGAAACTGCGGTCATTGCACCTTCAGCAGCGAACGCTGATCGAACAATGGCTTACGTCGCGCAAGAGCCCGCCACAGGCGGTTTCCGCTGAAAAGCTGGTGCTAAGGCTTCGCCTGGACGAAGGCGGTGGCGATGTGCTGCACAACAGCGCACCGCATGCGCAGATCGCAACCTTCCCAATCGGCAAGTCGAAACCGCAGTGGGGTGAAACGACCTGGCTGTGGCCCGACTTCCGCATGGAGATCAGCTCTCACATCATCCTCGGGCAATCAGGCGATTACGAAGCGAACCAGGCATTTTCCTCCGGCGGATGGTTCATGGTGAGGTCCGCGCCCAACTACGGCCTCGACAACGCAACGGGCTCGCTGCTGTCGAAGATGGATGCGACGCAGCACAACCGGGGGTGGGACCTGGTGGCCGAGAAGGGGGTCATCAGCGTCGAACTGGTGAACCAGGGCCCCAAAGATCTGAAGGTCCACACAAGCGACAAGGGCAAGAAGCCCGAGGAAAAGCACTTTAAAGAAGTCTTCCAGTTTCCAACCCCGACCGATTTGTCGAAGAAGGATCTTGCGCCCAACAAGCCCAAGGCAAAGAAGGAACCCAAAGAGAAGGAAGAGGAGCCGAAAGAAAAGAAGCCACCTAAACCGCCGGAGGATACAACGCCGTTTGTGGCTATCAAGGTCTCCACGGAAGAGCCTCTGCCTGTGGATGGGCACTGGCGACACGTCTTCTTTACATATGACGGGACCGGCAAAGCCTCGGGGATAACGATCTATGTCAACGGCGCTCCGGTAAAAACGAAGACCGTGGTTGACGCCCTCGCGGGGGCGACGATTCGGACGCAAGCGCCGATGCAACTTGGTTGGCGTTCGCCGGATGCGAATCCCTTGCGCGAAACCCGGTACCAGGACATTCGCCTCTATGGGCGCGCGCTCCTGCCCGAAGAGGCGCGACGGCTTCCCTTCGAGGACTATACGGCCGAAATCGCGACCAAGCCCGTCGATAAGTGGAGTCCGGACGAACTGCACGCAGTCAGTAACTTCTACTTCACCAACATCGACCAGTCCGCGAAGACGATTGCCGCGCAGATCGCTCAACTGGATGCCCGGTTGGGCAAGCTTTCAGAAGGCGGCGACCTGACCCTCGTCTCGTGGGAGAAACCTTCGATTGCCTACGCAAACGTGCTGACCCGCGGTGTGTATTCGTCGCGCATCGAGCGCGTCGAGGCGAATACGCCGCATTATCTGCCGCCTTTGCCAGCGGGCGAACCGCACAACAGGCTGGCACTCGCGAAGTGGACGGTGAGTGCTGAGAATCCTCTTACGGCGCGGGTAACCGTGAACAGGATGTGGAATGAGCTCTTCGGTTCGGGGCTTGTGGAGTCAACGGAAGATTTTGGAATCGTCGGGCAGCGGCCGACGAATCCGGAGTTGCTGGACTGGCTCGCCGTCGAGTTTCGCGAAAGCGGATGGGACATCAAGCACATGTACAAGTTGATGGTGATGTCAGCGGCTTACCGTCAGAGTGCTAAAGCTACACCCGAACAACTCGCCAGGGATCCGAAGAATCAGTTGCTGGCGCATGGTCCGCGCTTCCGCATGGATGCGGAGATGCTGCGCGACGTGGCCTTGCAGTCAGGCGGTCTGTTGGTCAACAAGATTGGCGGCCCAAGTGTAAAGCCCTATCAACCGCCGAACGTATGGGAGCAAGTAGGCATTCAGGCTAGCGATACGCTGGTCTACGAGCAACAGAAGGGCGACGCGCTCTATCGCCGCAGCATGTACACCTACTTGAAACGCATGGCCATGCTGCCGGATATGGACGCCTTCGACGCACCGATGCGCGATGTGGTCTGTACGCGCCGCCAGCGGACGGACACTCCGCTGCAGGCGCTCGTGACCATGAATGATGTGCAGTGGGTTGAGGCGGCACGGGCCCTGGCTGAACGCGTGATCAAAGAAGGGGGCACCAAGCCCGAGAAGCGCATTCAGCTGATGAGCGAAATTCTACTTGCGCATGATCCTCCTCCGCGCATGGAAGCGGCGCTCGAGGATTCGCTTGCCCGGATGCAGAAGCATTATGCCGCGGATCCGAAAGCGGCGCATGCCTTGCTCGGCGTTGGCGAAAAACCGAGCGACACGTCGATTCCGGCGCCGGAGCTGGCTGCGTGGACGATGGTCGCGAGCGAAATGTTGAACCTGGACGAGACGGTAACCAAGTAGTGAGGAAGATGGAATGAAACAGCATCCGCTTTGTACAGACACCGAGCACGAACATGACGTGATGAATCTCCCCGTCCCCCCGGAATTAAAGCGGGAGTGGGCCGCGCTGCAGACGCGCCGGCATTTTCTGGGCCGTACGGGAAAAGTGCTGGGATGGGCGGCGATTGCCAGTCTGTTGGGGAATCGCACTTTGCGCGGAGATTCTCATTCGACGACCAACGGCAAGTCTGGATCCCTGGCGGATTTGAGGCTACCGCATTTCGCTCCGAAGGCAAAGCGGGCCATTTACCTTTTCATGTCGGGCGGCCCGTCGCAGGTTGATCTGTTCGATTACAAGCCGCATCTCACTGACCTCTACGACAAAGACATTCCCGACTCGGTGCGCGGCGCGCAGCAGTTGACGGGGATGACAGCGGGGCAGGCGCGATTCCCTGTGGCGCCATCGCATTGGGGTTTCAAGCGCTATGGGCAAACCGGTACGTGGGTAAGCGACCTGCTGCCTTATACAGGGCGGATCGTCGATGACCTGCTGATTATCAAATCGACCAACACCGAGGCTATCAATCACGAGCCGGCGATCATGCTGATGAACACCGGCAACATGAATGCGGGCAAGCCTTGCCTCGGATCGTGGCTGTCGTACGGGCTGGGCAGCATGAACGACAATCTTCCAACGTTCATGGTGCTGCAGAGTAAGTTGAATCCGAAAGAAGATAACCAGCCTGTATCGTCGCGTCTTTGGAGCAGCGGTTTTCTCTCCTCAGAGTACTCGGGTGTGGGACTGCGCTCGGCGGGCGATCCGGTTCTTTATCTCTCAGATCCAAGCGGGGTGGACCGCGAGGTGCGCCGCAATATGCTCGACGCGGTAAACGAGATCAATCGCCAGACGTATGAAGAACTGGGCGATCCGGAAACCCACGCTCGCATCGCTCAATACGAAATGGCGTATCGGATGCAGACATCCGTGCCTGAGCTTACCGATCTGAGCAAGGAGCCCCAATCGACTTGGGATCTGTATGGGCCGGACGCGAAAGAGCCCGGCACGTTCGCCTACAACTGCCTTCTGGCTCGCCGCATGGCCGAACGAGGCGTTCGATTCACGCAAGTGTACAAGCGAGGATGGGACATGCACTCCAATGTAGCGGGCCTTCTGCCGATGACCTGCCAGGAGTCAGACCGCGGATGCTATGCGTTGGTGACCGATCTCAAGCAGCGCGGAATGTTGGATGACACGCTGGTGATCTGGGCCGGCGAGTTCGGCCGTACCGTTTACAGCCAGGGCGGCTTATCGAAAGAGAACTATGGCCGGGACCATCATCCACGCTGCTTCACCACCTGGATGACGGGCGGCGGCGTGCGCACCGGCATCTCCTACGGCGAAACGGATGATTACAGCTACAACGTGGTCAAGGATCCGGTCACGGTGCGTGACTTCAACGCAACGATTCTGCACTGTCTCGGCATCGACCATAACAAGCTGACTTACAATTTCCAGGGTCTGGACCAGAAGCTGACTGGGCCAGTGCCGGCAAGTGTCGTGAAGGGCTTGCTTGCGTGAAGATTCAGGACCGGCTCGCGGCAATCTCAGAAAAGTTTTTGCCGAACAGCAGGAATGCACCGTTGACGTGGGCGGCGTCGTTGGTATTCAGTGTGGGCCTCGCTTTGTTGCCCTGGCTCGTAAAGCTTGATGGCAAGCCGCATTCGGACTGGCAGCAGTTCCTGGGCCGGTTTCATCCTCTGGCGGTGCATCTGCCGATTGGCTTCTTGTTGCTGGTTCCAATTCTTGAGATCGCAGGCGCATTTCGTCCCGCGCTCCGCGAGGCTGCGGGTTTCGTTCTTTCACTTGCGTTTGCCGGCTCTGTCCTCGCGCTGACTCTCGGGATGCTGCTTGCCTACGGCAGCGGTGATACGGGCTCACTGGTAACGCGGCACATGGCAGGCGGCATCGCCGTGACCATCGGCTTGCTCGTGTGCACCCTGGCGCGGCCTTTGTGGTTACAGCGCAGTCTTCCGATTGCCTATCCCGCATTGCTCGTTTGCATGATGCCGCTGCTGTTGTGGACAGCCGACCAGGGTGGCTCAATCACGTATGGAAGTAACTATTTGACCACGTACATGCCGGCCAGTTTCAAGCGGTTGACAATGTTGGGCGCAACCCCATCGCCTGCCTCGTTCTACGCCATGCACATCAATCCGATCTTTGATTCCAACTGCGTCACCTGCCATGGCGCCGCAAAAACCAGCGGTGGTCTGCGTCTCGACTCTTTTGACCTTGTGATGAGAGGCGGCAAGGACGGTCCGGTCATCATTGCCGGTGATCCAGAAAAGAGTCAATTGCTACGGCGCGTGACGCTTCCGCCCGATCATAAGCAGTTCATGCCTGCCGAGGGCAGGCCGCCGCTCCGTCCAGAAGAAATCTCGTGGCTCAAGGCGTGGATTCAGCAGGGCGCTTCACCAACGGTTGCAACCCTGGCTGGAATCTCCACAGGCGACCAACGTCCCGAGTTGCCGCTTCAGCCTGTCGGTGACTATAGCTCTTTGATGCCTGAGATCCGACAGATGCAACAGGCGCAAGGCGCGAAACTGATTCAGGTGTCGAGCAAACCTGAGGACGGATTGATTCTCTTCACCGTCGACGCCGCCGGTAGTTTCGGCGACGCACAGTTGGCGCAATTTCAGAAGTTCGCTCCCTATATCGTCGAAGCGGAACTGGGACGCACGGCGGTTACAGACACAAGCTTCGACACGTTGAAGCAGTTCACCCATCTGCGCGCTTTGCATCTTGAAGAGACGCACATCACCGGCGACGGCCTGCAAAAGCTTTTGCCGCTCTCGCAACTGACCTATCTCAATCTAAGCGGGACTAAAGTTACAGAGGAGTCTATGCGGCCGCTGAGCTCGATAAAGAGCCTGCGTCACATTTATCTCTACAACACGCCAGCCCAGCCCGCTGCAAATTCGCAACCGGCCCAACCCGTTACGAGGAGTACGCCATGAATGAGAACTCAATTCAGCGCACTGCCGAATCCGTCGACAGGCGGAGTTTCTGTGCCGTCACTGGAGTTGTTGCGCTGGCTGCGTTGGTTGTCCCTCGCGCAGGAGCAGCGACACCCTCGACCGGTGAGAACCCTACTGGTGGAAAGATCCAGACGGGCAACGGGGAATGGTCGTATGAAGTGGCGTCCGGTTGGGGGCAATTGCCAACGGGTCTGAAATTCGGAGGCACACATGGCGCCATCGCCACTGACAATGCCGGCCAAGTGTATGTCAGCACGCAGAGCGAAACGGGAATTCTCGTCTTCTCACCCGAGGGTGCGCTCAAGAAAAATATCGCCCGCGAATACCCTGAAGTTCACTCAATCTTTCACGCTCAGGAAGGCGCGGACGAGTACCTCTACACAACCGTGCAGAAAGGTACGCCGACAGAGAATTGGCTATTCGTCAAAATGAAGACAGACGGCACGGTGATCCAGAAGATTACGGCTCCGCCGCAAGCAGGCTTCAAGGCGCCCAATGAATGGCGTCTCACCGCCGCAGTGCCGGGGCCGAATGGCAGCATCTTCATCGCCAACGGTTACGGCGATTCGCGCATCTTCCATTTTGACAAGAACGGTGAGTATCGCGGCGAATGGGGTGGCAAAGGCGCAGCGAATGGCCTCTTCGATTGTTGTCATGGCCTCGCCGTTGATACACGCTACGATCAGCCGCTTCTTCTAGTGTGTGATCGCGAAAATCGGCGCCTTTGCCATCTGGATTTCGACGGGAAGTTCGTGGGAACCGTGACCCAACATCTCCGCCGCCCCTGTCAGGTCAGCTTTCATGGAGATTTCGCGGTCGTCTCGGAATTGGAAGGGCGCGTTACGATCCTCGACAAGGACAACGCGCCGGTTGCTTTTCTCGGAGACAACCCGCACAAGACTCAATGGGCAAACTATCAACTTCAGCCAAATGAGATCGCACCTGCATTATTCAGTGCCGCCCACGGATGCCACATTGACCGGGACGCCAACATATATGTCTCCGACTGGAACCAGATCGGCCGGGTCACGAAACTCATGCGGCTCAGCGCATGAGACATCCTCGGCGAGAAATCAGAAGTTCGCCATTGATCGCTGAGTTCCGTTGAGTTCGTTGTCGCAGGCTGCTAGTTAAGCAGATGGCGCAGATGAACATCCGTTCTCGTCCGGCTGCGCAACCGACATCCTTGGCATCCGCATTCTTCGCCGACCCTCAAGTTGGCGCCCCTCGAGGTGATGCGAGTCACATGCCATCGTGCCTCCATTCAGGGAGAATATGTGCGCTGTTGGAGAGCCAACTGAATGGGAACCATGACGGTATCCGAAACGAAAACCATGCTCACCCTTCCTGGGGATGCGGTGCGGCAGATCCAATGGCGATTTGCTGATCGTTTTGACCTGCAGTTGCTGGTGCGGTCTGCGCGCGACGTGGCGCGTGGGCCTGTCGCGCGGCTGGTGGCGGCGGGCGAACGGAACACGCACGAATGGACGGCGGCGAAGAACGGGATGATGGATGCGTTTGACGCCGCCGGTATCACCACCGCATTTATGGAACCTGAGGACGGCGGATTCATCTTCGGCCCCAAGAATCTGGCGTTCGGGCTCGCGGCTTTCGAGTTAGCGTGGGTCGATGCGGGCGCGGCGACCGCGAACCTGGCTGGATTTCTGGCTCTCGCCCCCATCCACGAGCGCGGAACGCCGGATCAGGTTGCGCACTACAAAAAGCTGGCCTCTCCTGCCCAACCGGGAGAGGACTCGCAAAGCTTGGCGCGGAGCATTCGCGCTGACGGAGCCAGTCCCCTATGTGGGTGTCGACACTGGGATGTTGAACGGCAAACTTCGCATCGTGGATTGGCAAGAGGGCGAGGAACCCTGGCTGCAAGTAAGCAAGCGTGGCCGATTCATTACCGGCATCGGATTCGCCAACTTCGTCACCGCAGCGGTGATTTCCGACGACGCGCGGATCAAGGGAAGTTGCATGGTGATCCTGGAGGAAGGTGACGAGGGAACATTCGACCGCGGAACCGCGACCAAAAAACTCGTACACCAGCTTTCCTCAACAGGCGATCCGGTCTTCGATTTACGCGTTCCGGCGAGCCGCATTGTCGGCGGATATACGGTGAAGGACGGCGTGCTTGTGCCCAACTTCAACCACAGCGAAATCATCGAAGCGGTTTTTCGTCGCACGCGAGTCCCGGTCGGCCTGATGACGGCGGCAAAGCTGCTGTCGGCGGTCGAACCGGTGATTCGCTACCAGCGTCAGCGCTTCCGCGGCGCAGAAGGTGCAACGCCTGGCTCGGTGCGCTACGAGCAGGGAATTCAACAGCGCGAAGACGCACTGCACCGTCTCGTAGATGTGTGGGCCACCGGCGAGGCTGCAGCGTCTCTGGGCTTCGCGGCTGCGCGATTGTTTGATGTGCTCGATCCCCTGGAAAAGCAGAAGACGGCGCTCCTGAAAGAGCGTGGAGTCCAGGGTGGTCGCGCGGAGATGAAAGCGCTCAAACAGAGCGAACGGCGAGCTCTCGAATTTCTGTCATTGAAGGACGACGACCCGCAGCGCGCCGAGCTTGAAACTGATCCGCTGGTCCAGTACGTTCTGATGGATGCCGAGGCCAATGTCCTGTGTCCCGCCACCAAGCTCTGGAACACGGGCCACGGTGCCAACATGATGCGCGAAGCGGTAAGTCTGATGGGAGGATACGGCATCACCGAAGACTGCCCAGGATTCCTCGCGAACAAATGGATGGATGCACAACTCGAAGCAACGTATGAAGGGCCCGAGGCGGTGCAGCGGCGCCAACTCACGGTAACCATGACCAGCGAGGTCTTTCTTGCGCAGTTTAGCGCTTGGTCAAAGGAGATGCGGATTATCGCATCGACACACCCCGGCACGGGGGCGTGCATTCTTGCTTCCGCGATGAACCTGTGGACATGGTCGCTGAACTATCTGCAAAAGACGACCGACCCGTCGGGTAACAGGCTCTATCACGGCCAGCGCCAGGGTGTGACGTTTGCGCTGGCCGATGCCCTGTGCTGGCTGGTCGCGTCACGTTGCCAGATCCTCGATGTGCTCGAGCTAGAGAAACACGGAGCAGAAAATGCTGAGGCGGCCGAAGGATTAGCCGGGACCGTACAATTCCTGAGCGACCTTTGCCACACGCAAGCCGCGCAGGCGGCTGGCGAAGTTTCGCGCATCTGCGCCGAGCTGGTCTTTGGTTACACCCGGCATCCCGCGTGGGACGAGGCCGAGCACAAAAACTGCTTCCTGGCGGGTGAACTTGAAGAATTTGAAAGCACCATGCCGGGAATCACGGCCATGGGTTTGGACGTGCTTGCGGAAGACGGCAGCCATCCGTCGAAGGCCGGACCGTGCGCCGGCTGTGCGGGGTCGGGCGAGTTTTTGCGGCTGCAGAGCAGACTGACGATGTGTTTGACCGGTTCGCGTTTGTCAAAGGATCGCGCAGCCGGCACTGTAAGCAAAGTGATGATTCCCGAAGCGCTCGATTATCCCGCGGCAGGGCCTGCATGAGTCTGACGGAACAGCCAGTCGAGGCCGAAAGACAGACGATGGAAGTAGACATCGCGTGTGTCGGTTTTGGCCCGGCGATGGGCGGCTTCCTGACCACGCTGACCCAGGCGTGGAGTTTGTCTCCTGGCGATCCGGCATTCGAGAGCAAAATCGCTCCGGGCATGCCGTTGCAGGTGAACTGCTACGAACGGGCCGACGATCTTTCGGCCGGCGTGAGTGGCGTCGTGACACGCGCCAAGGGAATTCGCGCAAGCTTTCCCTCACTCGATCCGACCCAGATCCCAATGGCCACGGACGTAAAGACCGAGCGCGTCTTTTACCTCCTCGATCCCGTTGGAGCAACCCGGCGCTCACGCACACTACGTGCGGCGGATTTCTCTCTCCGACTCGGCGGAAGGCTGTGCGTGAAGGACGAGGCATTCGAACTTCCCTGGACGCCGGAGTTCCTGCACAAAAGCGGCGGGCTTGTCTTTTCTATCGGACAGTTCAACCAATGGGTTGCCACCCAACTCATGGCGAGTGGGCTGGTGCAGATCTGGCCAGGATCTCCTGTCAGTAGTCCGATCTTCGCTGATGAGTTAGGCGCCGATAAACGAGCGGTCGTTGGAATCCGTCTTGCCGATCAGGGTGTGGACCGTCAGCGGATTGCCAACGGAAGGCTTTATGCCCGGTCTCGATGTGCATGCGCGCTTGACCGTAGTGGGCGATGGGCCGGTGGGCCAGATCGGCAGAGCGCTTAATCAAAACGAGAACGGCATGAATGGTCGCGATTGGGCGCTGGGCATGAAGATGGTCATCGAGTTACCTGAAGACTCGACGCTCGAACCAGGCACGGTCTGGCACACTTTCGGATTTCCGGAGCCGGAGATCTTCGGATTTGTGTACGTGCACCCGGATCGACTTGTCTCCGTGGGAATCTTCGTGCCTTCTTGGCTTGGAGATCCGACGCGCACGGCTTACGATATTTGCAGCATTACATCCAGCATCCGCTTCTGTGGAAGCATCTGAAAGGCGGGACACTACGCTCCTGGGGCGCAAAGTCGCTCGAGGAGTCCGGAAGACGCGGCGAGCCGTTGCTCACCGGCGATGGGTTCGCACGCATTGGCGAGGGTTCAGGCTCAACCAATACTCTTACCGGTTCGGGCGTAGACGAAGCCTGGGCGACCGGTGTGCAACTGGGCGAGGCGGTGCTTGAACTATTGCGTGGCGAGCTTCCGTTCACCGAGGAAAACCTCACCAATACGTATGAGAGACGGCGCCGTGCAAGCTGGGTGGAACGCGGAGCACGCGAAGCTGAACATGCCCGTGACGGATTTCACACCGGATTTGTTCGCGGTATGGTTGGGATGATACTGGCCGGGTTGACCGGCGGTCGCCTTTCTTTAAAGTCAGATATTCCGCAGACATCGAAGCAGATTAGGCCGTTCTCAGCGCAGGGGAACCTCAGAGAGACTGCGATGCGATCCTCCGCTGAGGGTCGCCCTCTTCACGACGTATTGATGACGGCGCGCGGGTGGCCTGAGATTCCCTTCGACGGACGGCTTCTCGTCACACAACAGGATGCACTCCTGATGGGCGGCAAGGTCCAGGCGATGCCCGGCTTCGCCGACCATGTGCGATTTCTCGATACGGAACTGTGCAGGTCGTGCCTGGAGAAATCCTGCATCGCGATGTGTTCCGGTCAGGCCA
Organism: uncultured Acidobacteriaceae bacterium; assembly: GCA_963770365.1. Classification (GTDB taxonomy): domain Bacteria; phylum Acidobacteriota; class Terriglobia; order Terriglobales; family Acidobacteriaceae; genus Telmatobacter. Next base: position 221,359 of record CAVYPN010000012.1, read on the forward strand.
TCAACCTGGGTGCAGATGGCGCGCCCGCATTTGAGCGCGAAAAGTGTGTGCACTGCGGAGCTTGCCTATGGAACTGCGCGCACCCGCCCAAAGGCAAAACGAGCAACATCGAATTTTCTGCCGGTGCCGGAGGACTGCATTCGGCCGAAAACTGACCGCACGTTGTCGTGCAAAACCCGTCAGCTTATTGCGGACACAGGACATCTTGAGAAGGAGCTGTATGCCTGATTCATTCCACATCGTTGTCTGTGCAGGAATGGTGCCCGATCCATTGCAGACACTCGAACCAACAAGCGGACCAAACGGGCCCGGCATCAAGAACGAAATGCTTCTCCCGGCTGTCCTCGATCCCTGGGCCGCTAGCGCGCTTTATGAAGCCGCCAGTCTGGCTGCGAAGCGCCCAGGCAGCAAAGTTTGGCTGGCATCGCTCGGGCCCAAAGCCAAACTGCAGCAGTTGATGATGACCACAGCGCAGAAGGCCAGCTTCGAGCTGGTGCCCATCGACGGACCGATCGGCGGCTTCACGGATGCGCACGCAACCGCTGCCGCACTTGCCAACGCGATCGCTGCAATCCCAGGGCTCGATCGAGCGAGGCTCCTGCTTTTCGGCGGCTGGGAGTCTGCATCGCGAGGCGCCGGAATCACGTTGCAGATTGTGGGCGAACGACTGGGCATCACAGATCAGTTTCAGGGCGTGGACAAAATCGAACCGCGCGACGACGGCTCCTTCGAAGTGCTGGAGCGGGTGGAGGGCGGCAAACACCAGGTTTCGATTTGTACTGGAACCCCGGCGGTGCTGGGCTGGGCGACGGGCAACCTCGGTGAACCACGCAACAATCCGCAAGTCGGCATGGCGAACATGCGTACCATCATGCCGGCTCTTCAGAAAACAAAGCCGGTAACGCTTGAAACAAACACCCTGCACTACGTCTCGGTTAGCCTTCCCAGCCAGCAACGCACAACGCGCGTGGTGAAGGACCGGACAGCAGACGAGATCGCGCACGAGTTGGCTGAGTGGATAGGAGCGGAGTAATGGAATCGATTCTGGTTTTGACCCACGCTGATGAGGCCGGCGATCAACTGAGCAAAGGTTCGCTCGAGGCGGTGACCGCGGGGAAGAATTTGGCTGCACTGCTTGGTGCCAAGTTGACCGTCGGCATCGTTTGCGAGGATTCGAAAGTCATTGCGCAGTGCCTGTCGTCTGCAGAAGCGCGATTGCTTACTGTTGCGGGCGAGATGTTTGCGCAACCGCGCTACGCAAGCGATGCGGCAGCGTGCGAGGCAATTTGCCGCACAGCAGAGCCTACGATCGTTGTGGCGCCCCACAGTTCACGCTTCGCGCGAGTGATGGCCGCTGTCGCGCATCGCGTGCATGGCTGCATCGAAACGCACGTCACAGCAGTTGGTGTAGCCGAGAAAGTCGAAGCAACACGATGGTTTTATCGCCAGCGGATGGAAGCTGTCGTGACACGCGAGTCCCGCCCATGGTTTCTCCTTCTCGATGCCGGAACGCACGCCGTCTTCACCGGCGAAGTCGCCCCGGTTCAAGTCGAAGAAATAGCCGTCGAGCTACCCGCATTGCGCACGACCGTGCTGGGAAATCGCAGGCCGGAGCAACCTGAGATCCTAACCGGGACATCCAGCGAAGCAAGTACACAGACATATGGGACGATTCGGCCTGATGCCAAGCTCTTGTTCGTAGCTGGAGCGGGGTGGACCAAGAAGCAGCCTGACGGAAAAATTCATGCCGTTGAGGCGGGAGAACTGATCCTGCAATTCCTGCACGCTTCAGGTGCGTCTCTGGGTAGCTCAAAATCACTCGTCGATCAAGGCAGCGAAGGTAGGCCCCGTCCTCACTTTTCTCACGCACCTCAATCAGGTGGGTCAAACTGGTTCGACCCCAAGACATGCGAAGGGGCTAGCCACTTGCTGCCACGGTGAAGAACCTCATGTGGTGGGCTGGCGTTTCATCAGCGAGCGACGCGCCATCAGCACTGATCCAAATTGCGGCTGGACACGCGGTAAAGCCGATGTCGTTTACGTGGCCGATGCGTTCAAAGTCATGGAGAGCTTGAACTCGCTTCTGGAATCACAAATTCCGACATAAGACACGGACAGAGTGGCTGGGTGCGATTCTGGAATCCGTGGCACGTCATGGCGTCGGTTTAGGCAAATCTGTTTACGAGTGATGCTGCAAGGGGAGAGATCCCAAGGTTTTGGCTTGCTCCTCCTCGCTCAACACTCGAAACGTCCCCTCGGCTAATGCCCGCAGCTCATCCTCGCCAGCGTAAACCACAATCGGCGCAATCCAATCTACGTACTCACTAAGCCTCTTCACCAACTTCTCGGAGTGCGCCATTCCGCCGGTCAGCAGCACACCACCGACCTTGCCCTGAAGCACCGCTGTCATTGCCCCGACTTCTTTGGCTATCTGATATACCATCGCTTCGAAGACCTGCTCCGCGTCCGCGTCCCCCGCAGCGATCCGCCGCTCCACTTCTTTGAGATCCCGCGTGCCCAGGTAAGCAAAGATGCCGCCGTCCCCAAATACCTGGCGAACCAGCTGAGCCTGCGTAAATCTACCTTCAAAGCACACATTCACCAACGTCTTCACAGGGAGGCTACCCGACCGATCGGGACCGAACGGACCTTCCTCGACGGAATTGTTATCGATCATCCGCCCATCCCGGTGCGCCGAGACGGTAATTCCGCTGCCCAGATGCACGATAATCAACCGCATGGATTCGTATCGCTTTCCCTGCTTCGCGCGCAAATCGACGCGCCACTGCCTTGATGTTCAAGGTGTGAGCAATACAGACTCTCCTCACATGCGGCGACCCGGAAAGCCGCGCACAATCCTGCCACTCGTCTACCGTTACCGGGTCAACGATGTAAGCGTTCACTCCGGCTGCTTGAGCGAACCTTAGCGCCAGAAAAGCTCCCAGGTTCGATGCATGCTCGCCCTGGCGGGCCAGCCTGAGTTCTTCGAGCATATCCTCATCTACCAGGTAGGTGCCGCAAGTCACGGGTCGAAGCAGTCCGCCTCTTCCAGCCACCGCGGCAAACATTGTCGATTTGTAACCTGCCTCTTCGAGCGCCCGCTCAATCAGTCCCGCCCGATAGTCGAGCCTCGCCAGCACCGGTTGCCCACTGAAGCGTTCTATTTCCTCATCCCCATGAAGAATAGTCCGTTCCCATTCGGCGCCTTCCTCTGTGTAGACCCCCAGCTTGGTCGACGTCGATCCAGGATTGATAACTAGCACCCTGTTGTTTTCGCTGGTCAAAGGTTGACTCCATTCCTCACAAAAGACTCAAGCGCCCTGTGCGAAAACACTTCGGCGGTCAGCAGGCGGCAACTCTGTCCACTCTTGCTGCTACTTACCGCGACGAACTCCGCAGAATACGTACTCCGCACTCCGACAATACGCGAGCCTGCTCACTGCAACTGAAGCCGTCGTCCGCCATTCGGAGCGCAAGGAGTCCCCGGGGTCAGCCTTTCTAGCATTTTCTGTCATATTGACATTCGAATATCGATCTTCATCATCCACCAATCTGCACAATTGTTTAGTGATTTATGGCACGGTAGGTGCTTGGTAATCTCGGCTCTGCCATGACCATCGATCTTCCCAACCTACTCACTTACTGAAGGTTAGCGCCAATTCGAATCGCCCCAATCCCCTGACGTGCTCATTCTGCTCTGCTCGTATTCTGAGGGCCACCCCCTCCCCCTCCTTGCAGAGTGAACTAGGTCACATCTCCACTTTCGCCGCGCGCTTAGAATTGCGGAGGTTACGGACCGGTTAAAGCTACTTTGCTGAATACGATGCAGAGCGGCGTGAGCCAAAAATGCGGCCAAGGATACATCGGCTGCAGTGAGCTCTGATCGGAGCCCCAGATGTGGAGTGCCAATGGCGAGGTTGGAAGAAAGTGTAAAAGCCAAAACCATGCAGGAGCGAATCGCTGACCTGCGGGCCCGACGCGCCGAAATTGAGCTTGGCGGCGGCCGCGAGCGGATCGAGAAGCAGCACGCGTCCGGCAAGCTCACCGCACGCGAGCGCATCTCGGTTTTAGTCGACAAATCCAGCTTTGAAGAAGTTGGTGCGTTTGCCCTCCATCGCGCTTCCTTGTTCGGCATGGCCGGCAAAGAAGTACCCGCTGACGGCGTAGTCACCGGGGCAGGGTCGGTTGACGGCCGTCTCATTCACCTCGCGAGCCAGGACTTCACGGTTCTGGGCGGCGCAGCCGGAGAAGTGCATTGCAGCAAGATCGTCGAAATGATGATCATGTCGCTCAAGACCGGAACCCCCTTTGTCTTCATTAACGACTCGGGTGGGGCACGCGTGCAAGAAGGCATCGATAGTCTCGACGGCTACGCGCGTGTGTTCTACAGAAATGTGCAGCTCTCGGGTACGGTTCCGCAAATCGCGGTCATCTGCGGCCCATGCGCAGGCGGAGCAGCCTACAGCCCGGCGTTGACTGACTTTGTCATTCAAACCCGCCAGGCGCGCATGTTCATTACCGGCCCGCAGGTCATCAAGCAGGTCACCGGAGAAGATGTGAGTGCCGAAGAACTCGGTGGCCCCCAATCGCAAATGAACCGGTCCGGCGTTGTGCACCTGATTGCACAGGATGACAAAGAGGCGCTGCAGATGTGTCGCCGCCTGCTCAGCTTTATGCCTTCCAACAATCTTGAAGATCCGCCGCGCATGCCGTTCAATTCGCGCATCAAGTCTGATTCGGACATGAACTCGATCATCCCGGTCGATCCCAAGACTGCTTACGACGTGCGCGCCATCGTCACTCGTGTGCTCGATTACAATGACTTCCTTGAAATCCAGCCCGGATTCGCGCCGAACATCGTCATTGGCTTTGGACGACTTCAGGGGCGCCCCGTCGGCATTGTCGCCAACCAGCCAAGCGCAATGGCGGGTGTGCTCGACATCAACGCCTCTGACAAGGCTGCGCGCTTCGTACGCTTTTGCAATGCATTCAATATTCCGCTACTGACCTTCGTTGACGTGCCGGGATTTCTTCCCGGGGTGGAACAGGAGCGCGGAGGCATCATTCGCCACGGCGCCAAGCTCCTTTTTGCCTATTCCGCAGCCACGGTGCCCAAGATCACGGTCGTCCTGCGCAAGGCCTACGGCGGAGCGTACATCGCGATGTGCTCCAAGGGACTGGGTGCCGATCGCGTGGTTGCGTGGCCCACGGCGGAGATCGCCGTTATGGGAGCTGAAGGCGCCGCCGAAATTGTATTTCGCCATGAGATTGAAGCCTCGCACGATCAGGTCACGCGCCGTCAGCAACTGGTCGAAGAGTATCGCGAGACATTTGCCAACCCCTATGTTGCCGCTGGGCGGCGTCTCATCGACGAAATTATCGAGCCTGCAGAAACGCGGCGATATCTTGCGCTTGCCCTCGAATCGATGCACGGCAAACGCGAACTGCGGCCGCAAAAGAAACATGGATTGATTCCGCTGTGAGGACCTCGTTGTGACAATGCCCTGGGCTGATCTGATCTTGATTTCTGTATTCGTGAGTGCGGGCTCCGCCGTCGCCTATCTCGTACTCCTGCACAAGATTCGACAGATCGTTGTCGAACGCCATCTGAAAACTGCGGACCAGCTGGCGGCACTTGACGATGCCATCCGTGCTCTCGAAACGCGCCTCGCCGAGCATCACGCAGCCTCGCAGTTGATTGAAGCAGCGTTAAGAGTATCTGACTCAAGTTCCCAGGATGACACTCGAGATCCGAAGGAATCAGAGGTCGTCGCGCCCGACATTCAAGCGGTGATTACCGCCGCAGCGGTAGCAGCACTCGGCCAGGACATACATATTCGATCGATAAAACCTGCGACGAGTTCGTGGTCGCAGCAGGGTCGCGTACTCGTGCAAGGCTCGCATAATGCTCGCGCGCGCAGGTAAAAGCACTCAGGAGAGCGCATTGAAGCTTCGCATCACCATCGACGGCAAGGCATATGAGGCTGAAGTTGAGATTCTGGATGCCTCAGAGTCCGCACCAGAGTACCCGCCCTATCCGCCCGCCCCCGCCGCGTATGTTGCAGCCGACTCTCCTGAACCAATGATTCCCCCACAAACAACAGTCGCTGCCGCCAACCACAAGGAATGCCGCAGTCCCGTGGCCGGCATGGTCATCAAGATTCAGGTTGAACCGGGACAGATCGTTCAGCCAGACGAAGTGGTCATGGTGCTCGAGTCCATGAAGATGGAAATGCAAATCACGGCGCCGCACGCAGCTGTGGTGAAAAACGTTCTTGTCACCGTGGGATCGGCAGTAAAGCCAAACCAGCTGCTCGTGGAGTTTGAATGACGCAAGCCTTCGCTGTACACGAAATCGGGAACACCTATGAGGATGGCACCGCGGTTGTGGATGGAGTTCTCGGCGTTGTTCCCGGCATTTTGTTTGTCGATCACGTAGCCATTGCTGTGCGCCAGGGAGAATTGGACCGCCAGGTGCTGTCGTATCAGATGCTCGGATTTCGTGAGATTCATCGCGAAGAAATGCTGGGGCCGGATCAGGTGCGAGAGGCTCTGCTGCAAATCGGCGACGGTCCCAACCTGATTCAATTGCTCGAGCCCCTCAATGCCGAATCCCCAGTACAGAAGATGATTGATAAAAATGGCGGGCGCGGCGGTTTGGCCCATGTCGCATTTCGCGTGCAGAGTGCCAGGCGCGCCTTTGATGCGATGCGTGAACAAGGTTTCAGACTGATCGACTCCGCGCCGCGTAGAGGTTCTCGCGGCACCACGGTATTTTTTGTTCATCCGAAATCCAGAGAGGACTCCCCTTTCGGAGTTCTTCTTGAAATCGTTGAGTCTCCTGAAAGTAGATAACGATGGCTACCGAAACCTTCCTCTCGGAGTTCCCGCCCGTAAGTACGGAGCAGTGGGAACACATCATCCGCGAGAAAATCACCGGCGCTGAATACGCGTCCAAATTGATCTGGCATCCAGAAGAAGGCCTTGCGGTGAAGCCCTATTACCGGGCTGATGACCTTGCCGGACTGCAATTCCTTGGTGCCGCTCCTGGAGAATTCCCATTCGTTCGAAGCGCGCGCACGACAGGCGACTGGCTTATCCGCGAAGAGATTGATTTTGTCGACCCGGAAGATGCAAATCGCTCGGCGTTCGCCGCCATTGCCGCAGGCGCAGAGGAAATTGCATTTCGCCAAACGAAACTCGAAAGCCCCGAAGATCTCGCGACCCTTCTCGCCAATCTCCATGAAACTCCGATAGTGTTCGTCGGTTCAGAACCGGAGTTTGTCCGCCTTTTGATTGAGAGACTCAGGAAGTGGCCGCACGGGGCAAGCATCTCAACCGATCTCGATCCACTTGCCGACCCCGGCCTATCCGCTGAATTGATTTGTAAGGCGCCTCCTGGTTTCAGGCCCTTCGTCATTCATGCCGAACCGCTCCAGGAACGCGCTGCTGGCTCTCTCGAGGAAGTAGGTTTCGCGCTTTCAGCCGCGGTGGATTTTGTAGCCGAAATGCAAGAGAGAGGTTTGAGCATCGATCGCATCACTGCTTCCATCTCGTTCTCGTTTGCGATGGGGCCGGAATTCTTTCTTCAGATTGCGAAACTGCGCGCCTTTCGCCTGGTGTGGTCCAAGGCCGTTGAGAGTTTTGGCGGCTCCCACGACGCAGCCCGACCTTCGATCCATGCGGCCACCGCGCATTGGAACACGACGGTCTATAATCCGCAAATCAATATTCTGCGCGCAACGACTGAGGCGATCTCAGCCATACTAGGCGGCGCAGACTCCATTTCAGTCTCGCCCTTCGATGATTGCTTCCGGCATCCGGATGAGAGCAGCCGCAGGCTCGCGCGCAATACGCAACTTATCTTGAAGCAGGAAGCGTTCCTTTCGCGGGTTGCCGATCCGGTCGGGGGATCCTACATGATCGAGGCTCTCACCAATTCAATCGCCTCGAAAGCCTGGAAGTTGTTTCAAGAACTCGAGACCGCCGGAGGCTATCGAAGGGCACTGGCCACCGGCTTGATCACGTCTGTGCTCGACAACCGAATGAGTTCGCGAAAAGAAGCAGTTGCCTCTCGACGGCGCGTTCTTACCGGCACAAACCGCTTTGCGTATGCCTCTGAACAGGCGCTGAGCCCCGCTGATGCGGTGCACTTTGGCTCCGTGGCTCGGGCCGCACAATCGTTTGAAGCACTTCGCATGCGCACAGAGCGTTTCACGGATCTTATCGGCAGACAGCCGCGCATCGTCCTCGCGGAAATTGGCGACTCAAAAATGCGCGCCGCCCGCTCTCAGTTTGCCGCCGATCTCCTGGCGTGCGCCGGACTCGTTACGTGCAAGTCCGCTCTTTGAGAGCGCTGATCGCATCGCCGACTCCGATGCGGAACTCATCGTGCTTTGCAGTTCAGATGCGGAATATCTTCCCATTGCCGAGGAGCTGATGTCGATCCTGAGACTGCATTGCAGTCCTGCGAACGTCATCATCGCCGGAAATCCTGAAACAACGGAGCAGCTAAGAAATATTGGCATCGTCGATTTCATTCATCTTCGCAGCAACGCTGTCGAGGTCCTCGCCAGGATTCAACAGCTGATCGGAATCAAGGATTGAATATGCGTCCGGATTTTTCCAAGATCGCCTTCAAAGTAAATGCGGCAACCGGCTCCGCGGCGCAAGGTGACGAGTGGCTTTCGCCGGAACACATTGCGATCAAGCCGTGGTATGCGCGTGAAGATCTTGCCGGGCTCGAGCATCTCGACTATGCCGCCGGCCTCCCACCCTACCTGCGCGGACCCTATAGCACCATGTATGTCATGCAGCCGTGGACCATCCGGCAATACGCCGGATTTTCTACCGCCGAAGAATCCAACGCGTTCTATCGTCGCAATCTCGCCGCCGGGCAGAAGGGTCTCTCGGTAGCCTTCGATCTCGCCACCCATCGAGGCTACGACTCCGACCATGAGCGAGTGACGGGAGACGTAGGCAAGGCTGGTGTCGCCATTGATTCGATACTTGACATGAAACTTCTTTTCGACCAAATTCCACTGGATCGAATGTCGGTGTCGATGACCATGAATGGCGCGGTCCTCCCCATCATGGCCTTCTATATTGTTACGGCTGAGGAGCAGGGCGTTCCCGCTGAAAAGCTGAGCGGAACAATCCAGAACGACATCCTCAAGGAATTCATGGTGCGGAACACCTATATCTATCCACCTGCGCAGTCCATGCGCATCGTGGGCGATATCTTCCGCTACTGCGCGGTTCATATGCCGAAGTTCAATTGCATCAGCGTGAGCGGTTATCACATGCAGGAGGCGGGCGCCACCGCCGATCTTGAGCTGGCATATACGTTGGCAGACGGCCTTGAATACCTCCGCACCGGGGTGAAGGCCGGCCTCAGCGTCGATGACTTCGCGCCCCGTGTTTCGTTCTTCTGGGGCATCGGCATGAACCATTTCATGGAGATTGCCAAACTCCGCGCCGCGCGTGTGCTATGGGCGAAAATCGTGCAGCGTTTCGAACCAAAGAATCCAAAATCCCTGGTTCTGCGCGCTCACTGCCAGACGTCCGGATGGAGTCTTGCGGCTCGGGATCCCTATAACAATGTGGTGCGCACGTGCGTAGAGGCTTTGGCTGCGGCATTGGGTCACACGCAGTCGCTACATACCAACGCGCTCGATGAGGCTCTCGCTCTTCCCACGGAGTTCTCCGCGCGCATCGCCCGCAATACGCAAATCTACCTTCAGCAGGAAACTGGAATCACGCGTGTGATCGACCCGTGGGCCGGTTCGTATTATGTAGAGCGTTTAACGCACGAACTGATGCACTCCGCATGGTCGCTGATCGAAGAGATCGAACATCTCGGAGGAATGACCAAGGCAATTGAGTCCGGCCTTCCGAGGATGCGGATTGAAGAAGCGGCAGCTCGCAGACAGGCCAACATCGACTCCGGCCAGGATGTCATCGTGGGAGTAAATGCTTACTGTGCGCTGGAGGAACCGCAAATCCCGATTCTCGACATTGACGATGCAACGGTTCGTGCAGCGCAGCTCGCTCGTTTAGAGCTGTTGAAGCGCGAACGCAATCCGAAAGCCGTCGAGACAGCCCTCCAACTCCTTCACGAGTGTGCGCTATCCGGCAATGGCAATCTGCTCGAATGCGCTGTAAATGCCGCTCGCGCACGAGCAACGCTCGGGGAAATCTCGTCAGCGCTCGAGAAGGTCTGGGGACGCTACGAGGCCGTCACGCGTTCGATTTCCGGTGTCTATTCGGCAGGCGCCGCCAATGCAGATGAATTCAAAAAAGCACGCGCAATGGTCGTCGAGTTTGAAAAAGAAGAGGGAAGAAGGCCACGCATCCTCGTAGCCAAGATGGGCCAGGATGGACACGATCGCGGCGCCAAGGTGATTGCCACTGCATTGGCCGACATTGGCTTTGACGTGGATATCGGTCCGCTCTTTCAGACTCCCGGCGAAGTGGCTCGCTTCGCCGTGGATAGCGATGTCCATGTCGTTGGCGTGTCCTCTTTGGCCGCAGGCCACAAGACCCTCGTTCCAGCGTTGATCGAGGAGCTTCGCACGCTGGGCCATGAAAACATCGCCGTTGTGGTTGGTGGTGTGATTCCGCCGCAGGATTATGCGTTTCTTTTCAGCGCCGGTGTCGCCGGTATCTACGGCCCTGGCACAGTGATCCCGGTTGCGGCACAGCACATGCTTCGCATTCTTAGCGGCAGCCTCGTTGGAGAGCATTGATTGACCAATGCAAATGAGAGCGCTCTTCGCGTAAAACCCGGTTGCGCCACTCCTGTGCCTCCTCGCGGGCTCGCCGCGTGTTTCAAAACGCGAGCGGAAGCTCTCCTCATCGGCTTACGTCGAAGGCATTCTGAAAGGCGACCGCTCCGTGCTGGCCCGCGCCATCACGCTGATCGAGAGCTCGCTTACTGAGGATAGACAGATCGCCGATGAGGTCCTCGCGAAATGCCTGCCTGCCAGCGGAAAGTCTATTCGAGCGGGAGTGACCGGAATCCCCGGTGCAGGCAAGAGCAGCCTGATTGAATCTCTCGGCAAGCATCTGATTAGCGAGCGTCGCGAAAAGGTCGCCGTTCTCGCGATCGATCCCAGCAGCCAACTCAGCGGGGGAAGCATCCTCGGCGACAAAACGCGTATGACCTTTCTTGCATCCAGTGACATGGCCTTTATCCGGCCCTCCCCGTCACGCGGTGCCCGCGGGGGTGTGGCGCAGAACTCGCGCGATGCAATTCTGTTGTGTGAGGCGGCGGGCTTCAGGAACATTCTTGTTGAAACGGTGGGTGTCGGCCAGTCTGAAGTTGCCGTGCGCGGAATGGTCGACTTTCTGATGCTCGTCACGCTCGCCGGAGCAGGGGATGAGTTGCAGGGCATCAAGCGCGGCGTAATGGAGCTCGCCGATCTCGTCGTGGTCAACAAAGCCGACGGTGACAATATCAGTTCCGCTGAAAGAGCGCGCACAGAAGCGGCGAGCGCATTGCATTTACTGGCCGCATCACCATCCGGCTGGACGCCGCGCGCAATGACATGCTCAGCGCATACATATCGTGGAGTGGCCGATTTGTGGTCATGCATCCTGGAACACGCTGCAATCACAAAAGCCAACGGCTGGTTTGAGCGAACGCGCAGGGAACAGGCACGTCGCTCGATGCACGACCATATCGAACTCGGATTGCAACAGATGTTTCGCATGCATCCTGCGGTTCAACAGCGATTGTCGGAACTCGAAGAGAGAGTTCTTGCAGGAAGCATGACCACGGCTTGCGCGGTTCGGGAATTACTTGCGCTCTTCGCATCGAAATAGGGCCCCGCGACAATCTGAATCGTCATTTTTGCCCGTTGCACCGCGCATCCGCTGAGGCTGCACCGAGACGGACGTGCAATTCAGACCTCAGAACGCCGTAGCAGATAGTCCAAGCCGCCGACGCGAAACCATCGGTATCCATACGGTTCGAGAAGAATGCAGTGCTTGCCGTTCTTTTCGGAATAGCTATGATCTTCCGATAAAAGGTTGACCAGCGTACCAGCGTCCTCGCCTTTCCTGGCAACGGAAAGACGAACTTCTTGCGGTTCGGCGCTCAGATTATGCAGAAACAGGACCGAGTTGTTGCGCCAGTCGTAGCGCATCGCCAGTACCGACCGCTGCTTTGTCTTGAGAAATGTGAAATCTCCCCATCCGACTTCTGGAACTTCTTTGCGCATCCTGATAATGCGTTCCATCCAGTTCAGCATTGAGTTGGGATCGCGGCGCTGCGCCGCCACATTCAGGTGCTGAAAGCTGTATCCTCCTTCGCTGATCACCGGCGAAACCGGATGCGCGCTCTTGGTAAAGCCTCCGTTGGGTTCGGTCGACCACTGCATGGGGGTCCGGGCGCACTCGCGTTCGGGAAGTCCCAGATTGTCACCCATTCCAATCTCGTCGCCATAGCGAAGTACCGGTGTACCCGGTAGCGTCATCATCAGGCTGTAGGCGAGTTCCAGTCGCCGCCGGTCCCCCTGCAGCATGGGTGCAAGACGCCGCCGGATTCCGCGCTGGTAAAGCTGCATGTTCTTCTCAGGACCAAAGGCCGCAAACACAGTTTCACGCTGCCGTGCGGTCAACCGCCCAAGATCCAACTCGTCATGATTCCGCAGAAACTGTCCCCACTGCGCCGTTGAAGGCCGAGGCCTGGTATCCACCATCGCCTTCATCAGCGGTTCGGGATCGCCGCTGGCCAGGGCGAAGAAGAGATGCTGGTTCACCTCAAAGTTGAACATCATCTGCAGGCGTTCACCAAAATTGCCAAAATATTCCAGATCGGTATCTGGAAGAACATTGGCTTCGCCGAGAATGATCGCCCCGTTTTTGCGCCACGTCAAAAACTCGCTGAAGCTTCGCAGCATGTCATATTTCTCGTGGGGCCGCTTCCCCGCTCCTTTGTTTGAGATCACAAAGGGCACCGCGTCCATGCGAAAACCATCCACCCCCAGCTGCAGCCAGAAACCCATGATCTTCAAAATCTCGGCTTGTACCTCGGGGTTGCCCGTATTCAAATCCGGCTGAAAATTATAGAAGCGATGAAAATAGTAAGACTTCGCGGTCTTCTCATAGTCCCACGTCGACTTTTGCACCCCTGGAAACACCACTCCCGACGCCGCATCCGCAGGCTTCTTCTTCGACCACACATACCATTCTCGATATTTTGATTTCTCATCCCGGCATGCCTCTTTGAACCATGGATGCTCGTTCGAGGTGTGATTCACAACCAGGTCGATGAGCACCCGCATGCCCCTCTGTTTGCATCCCTGCGTGAATTCAACGAAGTCTCCCAGCGTGCCATAACGAGGATCGACGTTATAGTAATCCGCAACGTCGTAGCCCCCATCCTTATAAGGTGATGGCTGGAACGGCATAAGCCACAGGGCCGTCACTCCCATGCCGTGGAGGTAGTCAAGGCGGCGCAGCAAACCCTGAAAGTCGCCAATGCCGTCGCCATTTGCATCCATATACGTAGCAACGGAAAGGGAGTAGATAACGGCGTTCTTGTACCACAAATCGTTGATCATTCGAAATGTCTTTCGTGGGAAGTCTCAATAAAGAGGAGCATTAGTTCAGATGCAGGAGTTTGCCTGGTGGCAGCATAGCGTCATCTACGAGGTCTATCCGCGGTCGTTCCAGGACAGCAATGGCGACGGCATCGGCGATTTGAATGGGATCAGGCGACGGCTGGATTACCTTGTCGGGCTCGGAATCGATGCTGTCTGGGTCTCACCCATATTTCCATCGCCGATGGCCGATTTTGGCTATGACGTCGCCAACTATTGCGACATCGATCCCATCTTCGGTACGCTCGACGACTTCGACCTGCTCCTCGAAGAGTCTCATCGCCGCGGCCTCAAAGTAATCCTCGATTTTGTGCCGAACCATACCTCCGACCAGCACCCCTGGTTCCTAGAGAGTCGATCGTTGCTCGAAAATCCTAAGCGAAGCTGGTATCTCTGGCGCGACCAGCCCAACAATTGGCTCAGCAACTTCGGCGGTTCAGGTTGGGAATTCGACGGCACAACAGGCCAGTACTACTACCATTCCTTCCTCAAGCAGCAGCCCGATCTGAATTGGCGCAACCCAGAAGTCAAAGCCGCCATGTACGACGCGTTGCGCTTCTGGCTCCGCCGCGGCGTGGACGGCTTCCGCGTGGACGTGATGTGGCTCCTGATCAAGGACGATCAGTTCCGCGACAACCCTCCCAACCCCGGCTATCGCCCAGGCCAACCGTCCAGTCACAGCCTCCTGCCCGTGTACAACGCCGATCGCCCTGAAACCCACGCTATCGTGGCTGAAATGCGCACAGTCCTTGATGAATTTCCCGGGCCGCGTACTCATCGGAGAAATCTATCTTCCCATCCACCAGCTCGTGCGTTACTACGGAGTAGAGCTCAAGGGTGCGCAACTGCCGTTCAACTTTCAATTACTGCAATGTGCATGGAGCGCCGAAGCTTTAGCCCAGTCAATCCTGAACTATTACGAGGCTCTGCCCACTGGCGCCTGGCCGAACTGGGTGCTTGGCAATCACGATCAGCCAAGAATTGCAACGCGCATTGGTGCTCGTCAGGCCCGGGTCGCCGCCATGCTGCTTCTCACCCTTCCGGGGACCTTGACTCTCTATTACGGCGAGGAACTGGGCATGACCAACGTGCCCATTCCTCCTGATCAGGTGCAGGATCCGGCTGAAAAAAATGAGCCCGGCCTCGGCCAGGGGCGCGACCCCGAACGAACACCGATGCTCTGGGACGCCTCGCCCTCCGCAGGCTTCACGACCGGTTCACCATGGCTGCCTCTGGGCGACGATCACGCCTCCATCAACGTCGAAGAACTCGAGCGCGATCCAACCTCGACCCTTCATCTCTATCGCCGCTTGATTCACATGCGCCGCACTCATCCCGCGCTCGTGAGTGGCAATCTTCAAGGCGTCACGGCTGACCAGCACCTGCTCAGCTTTATGCGTGAAGGAGAAAACGAACGCTTCCTGGTGTTGCTCAATCTGGGTTACGACTCTGTCCAGGTTCCAATCGAGAACGCAGCCGTTGTCATCTCGACCCACCTCGATCGAGAGTCGCAATCCGTAAACCAATCTCTCGATCTCCGGCCCGCGGAAGGAATTGTTCTTCGCCTGCCATAGGTCACGCCTCTCCCCCAAACAGGCTCACTTGCCGGCTTGGCTTCTCTGGCCTCACCGCTTTGACCTGCCTCATCTCGCTTCTTTGCCGCACCTGTCGTGGCGGCATCAAAGTTACCGCAGCCGATTCCTCGATTTCCTGGTTCGGAAATACAAATGACCGTCCCGCAACCGCATGTGTCCGATCCCCCGGCACAAGAACGCCCACCAGGTTCATCGGATCAGCCCCGCAGATCGTAACCGTGGGTTGATCCCGGCGGCTTCGCGCCGCGCGCAGGCTCTCCGGCACCTCGGCTAGTGCAAATTGCTCCCCGCGAAATCCATTTACGAAACGGCCACCCCGCACCTCTCCACGATCTTCAAGTCGGCGGAACATCCGCAGCAGGACTCCCCACCGCGGCACATTCGTCTCTCGCACGACCACGTCGCGAAAGACCACCCCATAGCGCAACAACAGCATGCGCGCCGCCGATTCCACGGCCTCGTCTTCAAAGCGAGCCTGCTCCAGCGTATCCGCGGGAACGCGCCCATCCGAGTTGAAGAGTGACCAACGCCCGGCAGAGCTTCTCTGCTTTCGATACGACGAGCCCTCCCTCTGGCGACGCTCCGGATCGATCATGGCGCGTAATTGATCGAAGCCATCCGCCGCCGCCAGTCCTGCTGCCGCAAGCTCCCACAATGCATGTCGCGTTTCTATCGAACTCAACCCAACCAGCCTCTGCAGATCTTCGGCGAAACACGCCCCCTTCTGCCCCAGAAACTCCCAGATCTTCAACGCATTCGGTGTGAGAGCCTGTGTCAGCTTTGCGGGCTCCACGCTCTGCTCTTTCAAAGCCAGCTTTAGCCAGCTGGCAGAGTCGCGCAAATAGAACGCGATCGGTGCCGACTTGCTCGGAATGACCCTCCGCGGTCCGTTGCCGTTTCCCGCGCTGAAGGCAGGATGCGGAGACACCCGCCCCCATCCAACCGCTCCCGACAAACACAGGCGATCAAGCCAGCGCGGATCATAGTCAGCGACGCGGGAAGGTAGAATCGTCTTCTCCCACTCCACCGCTGGGGCTTCAAATCCCTCCAGTTTGTTGAGCACTTCCAGCAGCCCCTCTTCACCCGCAAGCTGGGCCTGCGGCGCAAGGTGCTGCCAGCCAAGCAGCCAGTTCATGAAAGCAGAGGGTGAGACAGGTTCCACCTGTCTTCGGCGCGTACCGATCGTGAGCTTGTGAATCCGCTGAAGAATGCGTCGTTCGCACCACTCTATGTTGAGTTCGTCGGTGGCAGCCGGCCGCTCGAACATCCCACGCATCAGAAGTCCCTGCGCCTCCAGCGCAACGAACTGCTGATACACCGATGCGGCATTCAGTGAAAGGTCGCGGGCAAACTGGTTCGCTGTTAGAGGTCCTAAAATCTGAATCCACCCCTGAACGCATTTCTTCAATCCCTCGTCTCGCACGGCATCTGCCCCAGCCGTGTCAGACCACAAAGCCTGCACCAGGACGAGCCGTTCCGTCGCGATCCAGCATTGCTGGCCTCCGCAAACAAAAATCCGGGCCCGTCCATCTCGCTCAAGGCGTTCGTAAAACTCGAGCCAATGCCGCGCGCGCTCCTGCTCCTTGAACGAAACTGGCAGCACCACCAAACTCATCAGCAGGTCATGCAATTCGTGGCAGTCGCGAATGTCGGGCCAGCACTCGCCTCGCACGGTCTCGATCGCTTTCGGATCCAGTTTTCCCGGCTGTTCAAGAACACTCGCCGGAATACCGTTCTTGAGCGACACCGCACGCGCGCGGCGTTCTTCCAGCCCGGCCTCATCAAGAAATGCGTACGGATTCGCATTCAGCAACTCATGCGCAAACTGCGACGGCACCGGCGTATCTACTGCAAGACAGCGTATGCTCCCCTCCTGAATGCCCCGCATGATTCCCAACAATCCCTCAAGATCCATCGCCTCCTGTAGAACATCGCTCATCACCTCGCGCACCAATGGATGATCGGGAATCTGAATGTCACCCTCGATATTTTCAAAACACGCAGCCGCCTGTGGAAAGACGCTTGCCAGCAAGTCTTCCGAGCGCGTTCGTTGCACCTGCGGAGCAATACGCTTCCCTTTCGAATTACGCAACAACTGCAGACTTCGTCCCGCTGCCCACCGCCATCGCGTTTTGAAGACGGGCGCAGCCAGCGACGCCTGTTCCAGCAGCGCCCTCGTCGTCACCTCCGTGAGGAAGTGAAAAACATCCGACAACGGAAAGCTATGCTGCTCCGCAAGCGAGATATTGATCCCGTTATCCGTGGCTGCAGCTTGCAGTTCAAAGTTGAATCCCCGGCAGAATCGTTTGCGAAGCGCCAATCCCCACGCTTTGTTGACGCGTCCCCCAAATGGCGCATGCAGAATCAGCTGCATCCCCCCGCCCTCGTCAAAAAACCGTTCGGCAACGATGGTGGACTTGGTTGGAACCGCGCCAAGCACCGCGCGTCCAGCAACGATATAGGAGACGAGTTGTTGCGCGCCCCACTTACACACGCCGCACTCCTCCATCAACCATCCAATTGCCGACGAAACTTCAGGCTGAGCCGCGGATATGAATTCCGGAGAAACGCCCGCTGTGCGTGTCGAGATCTGGCTGCGCAATTCGCTTACGCCATCCGAAAGCGCGTCCGTTCGCTGCGGCGCCTCTCCCGTCCAGAACGGTACGCTGGGCGGCGCTCCGTGAGCGTCCTCAACATGAACCTGCCCCGCAGTTTCAATGCGCTGCACGCGCCAGCTCGTATTTCCCAGAAGAATCACGTCCCCCGGGCTTGAATCCACGGCGAAGTGCTCGTCCAGCGTCGCAATCTGCACTCCGTCCGGCTGCAGAATCACATTAAACAGCGCCGTATCCGGGATGGCCCCGCCATTCGAAATCGCAATCATCCGTGCGCCGCGCCGCGGATGCAACTGGCCGTGAATCCCATCATGCAGCAGATATGCCCCATAACGCCCGCGGCTCGACTCGATCCCATTACACAGAATCGCGACAATCTCTTCAAACTGTTCCCACGTCAGATCCCGGTAAGGATAAGCGCGGCGCATCACCGCAAACAGCGAAGCCTTGTCCCACGACTCCGCCCCGCACGCCGCCACAATCTGCTGCATGAGCACGTCGATCGGCTGCGGAGGAACTTCGAGCCGATCCAGCGCCCCCGATCGCATCTGCCTGATCAGCGCCGCCTGCTCCAGCAGATCGTCGCGCGTGGTGGCAAACAGCCTCCCTTTCGGAATAGCGCCGCGCCAGTGTCCCGCGCGTCCCACCCGCTGCATGGCCACCGAAATCGCGCGGGTGCTGGCGATCTGGCACACCAGGTCCACATTGCCGATATCGATTCCCAGTTCCAGCGAAGCGGTCGCGACCAGTATCTTGATCTCGCCTCGCTTCAACCGCCGCTCTGCATCCAAACGCAACGTCCGCGAGAGAGACCCATGGTGCGCCGCCACATTCTCGATTCCAAGACGCTCTGCCAGCGCGAACGACACCCGTTCCACCAGCCGCCGCGTATTCACAAACACCAGCGTCGATCGATGGCTCTCCGTATATGTCGCCAACTTGTCGAAGATCTCTTCCCACATGGCATGAGAAGTCACCGACGTCAGTTCGTCACTCGGAACTTCGATAGCCACATCCAGCGATCGTCGCTGCCCTACCTGAATGATCGTGGCAGCCTCGCCGCCAGGCCTCCTTCCGATAAGAAAATCGGCAACCAGTTCAATGGGATTCTGCGTGGCAGAAAGCCCGATCCGTTGCGGTGCAGCCAGCAAACCGGTAATGAATGCTCCCGGCGAAAGTCGATTCTCCCCGCAAACAAGCGCATCCAGCCGCTCCAGAGAAAGTGAGAGGTGAGCGCCGCGCTTGTCATCGGCCACCGCGTGAATCTCATCCACAATCACCGTCTCCACGTGATGCAGATGCTCGCGGCTTCGTTTGGCGGTGAGCAGGATATACAGCGACTCCGGCGTTGTCACCAGGATATGCGGAGGCTTGCGCAGCATCGCCGCGCGCTCTTTCACAAGCGTGTCTCCCGTCCGCACGCCTGTGCGAATCTCCATCGAGAGGTATCCGCGCTCCAGAGCCAGCTGCTGAATCTCCCGAAGCGGTTCCTCAAGATTTTTCTGAATGTCGTTGGAGAGTGCCTTCAGCGGTGAGACATAGACTACCTGCGTTGTTGGCGACAGAGATCCATCGATAGCATTGCGAAACAACCGATCAATGCAGACCAGAAACGCTGCGAGCGTCTTTCCTGATCCTGTGGGAGCAGAGATCAGCGTCGGTTTGCCTTGGAGGATGCTCGGCCAGCCCTCCACCTGCGGTTCAGTTGGCGTACCGAATCGAGTGACGAACCATTCCGCAACGACGGGGTGAGCCCAGGCAAGTTCGGGGGGGAAGCCCATGCGCGATTTTAACTCTTCGCCTTTTGTTTGCCCAGAATTGTTTCAAGCAATAGCCGATTTCAATTCGTAGCTGTCATCAGCACGGCATGGAATGCGGGTTTTGGCTGGCCGTTGCGATCAAAGAGCAGAGGATAGGAGGTTCGTCCTTTCACAGGCCACCCGTTAAGCCATGATTGATCGTCGGTGACTCCCCACAGGGTCACACGGTTGACCACATCGCGGTGCTTCCAATAGACAGCGAAGAGATCGGCATAGCGTTTCGTCAAAGCCTGCTGGACATTGTCGGGCAGGCCATTGGGATAGGGGTTGAGCCTGGCGGTATCCTCAACCTTCAGTGAAACATCCGCAGTGTGCCCCCATGCTGAGGGAAGCACATCGATGTCGAGTTCTGTGATCGCGACCTTGACGCCGGTCGCGGCCAGATCGGTGATGGTGGCTTCTTCGTCCGCAGCCGACGCTCCGTCCAGGTGCAGGTGTGCCTGGTTGCCGACTACCGCGATAGGAACACCGGCCGCCTGCAGCTTCTTCACCAGTGCAATCGCGCCCTTGCGCTTGGCTGGAGTCTCGAGGTTGTAGTCGTTGTAGTTCAACTGGACCTTGGGGTCCGCTTCGTGGGCATATTGAAACGCCTTGAGGACATAGTCTTCTCCGATAATCTTCATCCAGGGCGACTGACGAAGGGTTCCGTCTTCGTTCAATGCTTCGTTTACGACATCCCAGCTGTCGATTTTCCCCTTGTAGCGGCCCACCACCGTCTTGATGTGTTCGTGAAGCCGCTCAAGCAAGGCATCGCGGGTGAGCGGAGTTCCTTTCTCATCCTTGAATACCCAGCCGGGCGTCTGAGAATGCCAGCAGAGATTGTGGCCGACGATGAACATGTGATTCTTCAGCCCAAACTCGACAAACTTGTCCGCGAGTGTGAAGTCGTAGCCGTCGGGCCGGGGATGAATCACTTCCCACTTCATCACGTTCTCGGGGCTGATGGAATTGAACTGCTGGATGATGATTGCGTCGCCGCGCGCATCCTTGCCGGTAATCTGACCTGTATTGATCGCCGCGCCTACAACAAAGCCGCCGCGGAAAGTGTCCTTGAGCGTTGCAGGAGCGGCGGTCTGCGCCATGGCCGTCATGCTCGACAAGCATACGGTCGAAACTAAAAGCAAACTGCGGAACGTTGGCATTTTCAATTCTCTCCAGGTTTCAGATCCAGCAAAGCGCCCTTTAGGCTGCGAAGAACCCTTACCGATCCACTCAAAGTCGCGAAATAGCTCTCGTTGATTGCTCTTAAGAATGTGCGCGCTACGCGGTAAAGCTTTTGCGGCGCTCGCTCAGATCGTGCGAAATGGTGAGGTTAAGTTTCATGTTGATGCCGTAGAACATCAGGCACGCAGCCGCCGCCAGGAACGCCGTGCCCGCGTATACGGAGGCAATCAACCGGATGCCCATCAGCGCATGATCGGTCTGTACAGCATTGGACTGGTAGCCATACAGCGAGAGCAGCCAACCGGCGATTGCGCCGCCCAGAGCCAATCCGATCCAAAGCGCAAAGACCACTCCGGCAGTCACCGTGCCAGTGGCGCGGCGTCCCGTTTTCCATTCGCCGTAGTCGGCCACATCGCCCATCATGGCCCAAAGAACCGGACCTGAGCAGCCATAGACAAACTGGCGCACAACTTCAAGAGCAATGATTGCCGTCGTCGCCGTCGGGGGAATAAAGAATAACGCGATGCAGAAAACCCCCGTCAACAGCATGCTCCAGACGAAAAGCGTACGCTTGCCAATCCGCTTGGTAAGCGCTGTTGAGCAGGCAACGCCGATCAAGAGCGCCGTCAATCCGAAGCCGTTGAACCAACTGAAGAGCAGTTGGTTGCCGGCACAGTACTTGAAGTAGGGCAGCATCAAGCTGCCGCGGATCATGAGGGCAATAAAGTAAAAGGTCGTTACCAGGAAAAGCGCAATCCACGGTCCGTTCTTCAGCAGATCTCCCAGATCCTGCCCGACAGACGACTTTTGCTTCGGGTCGGGCTGAATCCGTTCCTTGCTTACGGCAAACGCGATCAGGAACATCACCACGCTCGTCACCAGGAAGATCCCCATCGTCATCTGGTAACCGCGGGCGCTGCTGCCCTGGCCCAGGAAGACCACCATCGGAATCGCCAGGCTCTGCACAATGAAGCCCGCCGCGTTGGCAAACAGTTGCCGGTACGATGCAATGCTGGTGCGCTCGTTCGGATCGTCCGTCATCACTCCGGTCAGCGATGCATAGGGCACATTGTTGGCCGTGTAAATCAGGCGCAGCAGCAGGTACGTCACCCATGCATACATCAGCTTCGCGCCGGCGCTCAAGTCCGGAGTGGTAAACGTCAAAACGCCAATGATGCCAAAGGGCAGTGCGGTCCACAACAGCCAGGGGCGAAACCTGCCCCAACGCGTGTGGGTGCGGTCGGCGATCACGCCCATCACGGGATTGAAGACCGCTGCTCCCAGCCCGACAATCAGAAACATCGTGCCCGCCTGGGCCGGCGTCAGCCCAAAGGTGTCTGTGTAGAAGTTCAGTTGAAGGGCCATCATTGCCTGGAAGACAAAGTTGGCCGCCATATCGCCAAGGCCGTAGCCAAATTTCTCTGAGAATGCAAGACCTTTGCTATTGCCGCTCATCGTTCCTTCTCTCTTCCACCACGCAGGGCTGGAAGACCAGCTTCGCTCGGCTCGACCCGGCCGCAATGCGAGAGCGGCGGTGTTGAGGGAGCGTGTCTTGAATGCGTACCAAGTACATACTCCGAAGCCTGATTTGTCACCTGCAGAGTGAGAATGATCCGGCCCGCATCTAGACAAGACTCGGATCAACTCCTCATCGCCAGACGTCTCGCTCCAATCGCAAACGGCCGATCAAGATTTTCAAGCGCACGCTTGATGCGGCAGTGACTCGTGTCACACAACTATATCGCTTTACTAGCTATTCTTGCGACTGCCTCGGCGCGAATATACCGCTTCCGCCGGACACGTATAATTCGCAACGGAGAACAACCGTGACTAAACGTGCATCGCTTCCTTACCAACTGGGCTTCAATGCCCAGCATTCGCCGATGGGCGCTTTCATGAGCTTTACCTGCGGCAACTTCGGAACCCGCGGCGGCATTGGCCTGCAAATCGGACAGCCCGGCGATCAGGAAGTGTTCATCGGCTTTAAGGATGGCGATCGCTACTCTGACGCAACATTGAAGTGCCTGCCTTTCTACACCGCCGCGGTCAACCGCTCCGCCGATGCCTTTCTGGTGGAGCAGGCCGGTCCCTCTGAGCAGAACGTCAAGCCAGATGCCATTCCGTTCAAAGACGACGAATTCTCGCGCTCCTATGGCTGGGCCACCGACCAATGGGTAGCCGAGGGGCTTAGTTTCACGGTCTATTCTCCCTTTGGTGCGATCCCCGATCCTGGTGTCGAAAGCGACCAGCGAATGCGTGAAGGTCTGCTGCCCGCCGTGATTGCCCGCCTCGAACTCGATAACACCTCCGGCACTACCACGCGGACCGCGATGTTTGCGCTGAATCATGCGCGACCCGGCAGCCGCATTCTGGATGAGGATCTAGGCAACGGCCGATTGGCATTTGCCTTTCGTCGCGAGGCCGGTGGCGCCGCGGAGCTATGCGATTTCACATCCTCGGAGAAAGGAGTGAAAATCGACGCCGCGCCCTTCATCTTTATGCGCTGGTCAGCCAGTGACGGCGTGCGGGAGCGGCACAATCCGGTTCACCTGCTCGGTTCCTGTCCCGGGTTTGGATTCGAGGTTCCTGCGGGCAAAAAGTATGGGATCACGATCGCGCTCGGCTCTTATCTGGAGGGCGTCCAAACCAACGGACTCGATGGCCGCTATCTCTATACGCGCTACTTCAAGTGCCTTGCGGATGTGCTCAAGACCGCGCTCGATAACGCCGGCAACATCGTGGCGCTGGCACAGTCGCTTGACAGCAAGCTGGATAAAGCCGCAGTCTCCGACGATCAGCGATTCCTGATCTCTCACGCCACGCACAGCTATTACGGAAGCACGCAGCTGCTCGAAGTCGAAGGCCAGCCCCTCTGGGTCGTCAACGAGGGTGAGTACTGCATGATGAATACGCTGGACCTGGCCGTCGATCACGTGTTCTGGGAGCTCGAACACAATCCGTGGCTGGTCCGCAATCTGCTCGACACGTTTGTTCGCCGCTACAGCTACACAGATGAAGTGAAGGTCTACAAATCGGATTTCGCACCTTCGGTCGACACGCTGCAGGTGGATCCCTCTCAGACTCCACCACCGCCCGACGAGGCACAGCTCAACCGTCCCTATGACACCAAGCCCGGCGGTCTCAGCTTCTGCCACGACATGGGCGCGCACAACAACTTCTCGCCCCAGGGTCGCAGCAGCTACGAGCTGGCAAACCTCACCGGTTGCTTCAGCTACATGACGGTTGAGCAGCTCTGCAATTGGGTCCTTACCGCGGGCTGCTACGTCGCCAAGACCCGCGATTTCGCGTGGCTCAAGAGCAACAGGACCGTGGTAGATGCCTGCCTGGCAAGCATGGTCAACCGCAGCGGCGACGTTGGATTTGCGCAGTTCGACAGCACCCGGTGCGCGGGCGGTCAGGAAATCACTACCTACGACTCACTCGATCACTCGCTGGCGCAGACCCGCAACAACATCTACATCGCCGTAAAGAGCTGGGCAACCTACTGGTCGCTCGCACTCATGTTCCGCGAACTCGGCGATGCGGCCAGTCAAGCTCGTTGTGAGGAACTCGCCGCCAAGGTCGCATCGGTGGTCTGCGACCAGGCCGTCGACGGAGTGCTTCCGGCCATCTTCGAAAAGTCCAACCCCGGCTATTCCTCACGTATTCTGCCAGCAATCGAAGGCTGCGTGTATCCGCTCTACTTCGTCAACACCGGCTTTGCAGGCCGCTCCCTCGAGCAGATCTACTCAACACCATCGGAGAAGCGGATGTTCGAAGTCCTCAAGGAGCACACGCGCAACCTGTTGCTCGATCCAGAAAGGCGCAATCTTTTTGCCGATGGAGGCATCAAGCTCTCCTCGACGAGCAACAACTCCTGGATGAGCAAGATTGCTATCTTCATGCATGTCACGCGCAGGGTCTTCCATTTGGACACCGATCCTAAGATTGTCGAGGTCTTATGCCAGGCGGATGCTGCTCACGTGAAGTGGCAAACTGAAGGCAGTTCCTATTGGGCCTGTTGTGACCAGATCGTCTCAGGAGAGGGCAAAGCGAGCCGCTATTATCCGCGGATCATCACGAGTGCGCTGTGGATTGATTAAGGTGAAATTCCGCCATGAATCACGCGCTCTGAACCTGGCAGAAAACTGAGTCGAAACACTGAAGCAGATTAGTCGGGTGCTGCGGCGCTCCCTACCAGCTTTTTTTGATCAATGTATCGACTGCGAACCCACCATTGGGGTCGCGCGTAGCGCTGACCGCGACGCGTGGTGATACCTGGTATTGGCCCTGGATGGTCTGCCCCTGGGTGGTTTGGACGTTTGTCGAGAACGTGACGAATAGATTGCCGGTGACGCGCTGCTGCACCGTGATGTTGGCGCCCGCCGGCCCCTGCGAGCTGCCGCCTGCCAGGACCGGATTGATTGAGAGCTGCGAGATCCCCGCAACCTTGGAGATGCGGCTCGTAACCTGGCTCGAAACCTGGTTGGCTACGAGGGTCTCGGCAGCCTGGTTGGCGGGCGTTGCGTTTGCGGCGCTTGCTTCGGTGGTTTGGCCGAAGGCGAGCAAATGAATAATGTCTGCTGAAGGCAGCGCTGGATCGGAACTGTATTGCGTGCGCAACTGATCGACCGGGCCCTCGAAGCGGAGACTGATGTTGTACTGCTGAATCGAAGTAGTGAGGGTAAGATTGGCGACAGGCTGGGTGACCGAGGGATTCACGAACTGGATGGTGCCGCCGGTGAGTACGAAACGGTTTCCGTTGAGGATGATGTCGCCACCGGTAAGATTGGCGCGGCCCAGAATGATCGGCTCTGCGACAGTTCCGCGCACTTGCAGGTTGGCTGAGCCGCCGACACTGAGTGTGCGGCTGACGAGGTTCACATTGTTCGAAGACTGCACCGCAAGATTCAGCGCGACGTTCTGGGTGAATCCCTGCGAGGGCGGAGCTTCTACGCCGCCGGTGAGCTGGTCGATAAAGTTGCTGAGATCGAACGCGGGAGTGAACGAAAGGTCGGCAAGATTGACGTTGCCGCCGAGGAGCGCCGCCTGCGGCGATCCGGTGAGGCGGATGTTCGCATTGATGGACTCGCGCATGCCTTGCGGGTAAAGCATGCGTACGTCGCGCGCTACGACGCCCATATCGAACTGGATAGATGGACGCAAGGCAACTCCCCCTTGCGCGATTAGCGTGCCGCCGCCCATGTTGCCTTTGAGTTGGGTGATGTTGATGCGGTCTTTGGTGAGTGAGAGCGTACCGTTGCAATGTTGCAATCCTACGGGCAGATCAGGCGTGGCCAATGCCGCATCGACGACGTCGACGGTCCCTGCGATGTCTGGACCGTGAGCCGCTCCGTACGAGTTGACGTTGAACTTGAGTTGACCCGAGGTTCGCAGGTCGGGATTGAAGAGCTGGGCCAGGTGCAGATCGACGGAGCCGAGCAGGAGAAGAGACATCGGTGCGTTGCCCGCCGTTGGTATTGTCCCTTGGAACTGTAGGTCGGTGTCGGTACCGCGGATCGAAGAGCGCTGCACGTTGATGGTCTCATCTTTGTAGTCGATGTGAATGGGAGCAGTGGCAGCAAGCTGCACGGTATCCCCATAAGCAAGCTTTAGAACGGGGATCGTCACGTGCGCTTCGAGTTGTCGTTTGTTTTTGAGCGGCCCGTGTAGTGTAGCGTGGAGTTCCGTTTGCCCGGTGATGTTAGCGGCCTGATCGGGTGCGTAGACCGCAAGGAGCGGAGCGAGCGGAATGCCTTGCGTGTCGAGGGTCGCGTCGGCGAGATAGTCACCGGTGAGCGCCACCTTTGCATTGGCCTTGATCGCTGTGTTCACCGCGGAAGACGTGAGCTGAGCCGTCGCCTGATGATTCGCGAGGTTGGCTTGCAGGTGAATGTCAGAGATGGTTTGCTGCTGCACGACAAGGCTGGGAATCTGGATCATTGCATCGAGCTGGGGGTTGTCGAACGAACCCTGGCCTTTGGCCTTGATGCTGACAATCCCGGTTGGGTTGATGTTACTTGCTTTGAAGCTTTGTAACTTGTCGAGATGAATTCCGGATGATGTTAGTTCGGCGGAGTAAGTCTTGTTGTTGAGACTCGACGTCAATTTGGCTTCGATCGCCCCGGCTGGTGCAGTGATGGATAGGTTGGCATGGGCCTGGTCGCCGTTTCCGTTGAACGTAACTTTGGCTGACGAGATCGGTTCGCCATAGGCCGCCGCATTGGTCAGAGTAAGGGTGCCGGTGCCTTCGGGGTTGAGAACGCTGCCGTGCATCTTGATGTCTGCGGCGAGAGTGCCAGTTGCGGGGATTTGCTGGCCGGCAAGTTTGGCGAGTTCGCTCACATCGAGCTGCGACGCGTTAAGCTGCAGCTGAACGGGACTTGATTTGGAGAAAGACCACTTGCGCAATTCGGCGCTGGCGTTGAATGTAAGGTGGCCTTGACTGGCGGGGTCGAGTTCGGCATGTTGCAGGCTCAGGCTTGAAGGGCTTGCATCGATATTTGTGCGAACTAATTTCCACGATGAGCCTTGGAGTTCGAGATTCTGCGCCGTGAGCTGGCCGGTGAGATGCGGCGCGGATGTCGTACCGCGAACCACGCCAGTGAAGGAGGCCGTACCGGCGAGGCCCAGCGGCTGCATCGGCTGAGCTGGCGCGGATGTGCGGAAGAGGTCAGCAATCGATTCGACTTCGTGCAGATCGTTGGCCCGGAGCTGAACTGCAAGGCTGGAGCTTTTGCTGATGGTTCCATTCAGGTCCAGATTTGTTTGCGGGGTGCGGAAGTAACTGTGGTCGAGTGCCAGTTGCTGCGTCTTGCCCGTGTACGTTGCGTGCAAAGCACCTTCGACGGGAACTGGGCCCGCAGGAGATGGGGCACTTGGAGTTGGCGATGGCGAGGCAACCTGGACCGCTGTGAGCTTTGAGCGCTGGCCGCTGTCTACCCCGGCGTGGATCGTTGCGTCTGTGTGAGCAATGAGATCGTCGAAGGTCTTTCCCCATGTGGCGGTTGCGGTCGCGTTAAGTGTGCCGGCAATTGCGACGGGGCCTGTGGAGGCGGCTGAGCCCATCATGCGTTTCGCACTTGCGAGCGAGATGCCATGCAGGGTCGCATCGAACTTCGAGCGTGACTCGCCGCCGATGTTTTTCATGGTGCCCTGCGCAGTCATTGCGCCGCCGAGGAGGCTCGCTCGAAAGTCCTGCAATGTCGCGTCTCCGTTAGCGAGTGAATAATGGGCGGTGATGTTTGAAATCTCGGCGCGAAGCGAGGGGATCTTGCTGATGAGGTTGCGGCTGGTCAGATCTCCGTTCACTGCGAGGCTTTCGAGAGCCGTGCGTCCGGCCATCGACTGATACTGCGCGGATCCGGAGACAGACACAAGCCCTGATGGAATCGACGGATTGTGCAGGATGCCGGCAAGTTGATCGCCGTCGACAACGGCGTTGTATTGAGCCTGCACGACAGGCGCGACGTAATGATTGATCGTTGCGTTGAGGACCAGATTCGTATTGCCGGATTGGATTTTAGCCGAAAACAGATGGAGTGTATTTGAGGTGGCATCGAATTGGACACTCAGCGCGTGCGGCGGTGCCTGAGTGCCGGAATAGTTCAATTGGCCGTCAGAGTAAGCGAGCGTGCCGGAGTACTTCTGAAGAGCCTTGTCAAATTTGGCGTCGAATTGTACGTCGTGGAGATCGAGAGCGATCGCGCTGGGCTGGTTGTTGTAGAAGACCGCTCCGTTGGCGAGGACAGCGTGGCGAATGCCCAGATCGAATACTGTCGTGTTGCTGCTGCTGTTGTCGCTCTTGAATGTGGGAAGGTTGGAGACGCCATTCTTATCGACGAAGATTTGCGCGACGGGGTTGTCGAGGCGAATGCTATCGAAGTACCAGTCGCGCCCGAAAACGGAGACGACGCGAACGCCTGCCTCGGCATGCTGCACCTGGAGCAACGGCGGATTGGAGTGCGGACCTGCGCCATCGATGGTGAGGCCGTAGAGGTCGACGCTGAGCGTGGTGAGGTGGAGGTTGAAGTTCTGAAGGCGCACCGCGACGCCGAGACTTTCTGCAGCTTTGTTCTGGAGCGCGTTGATGAGATACGCGTGCCCTCGCGAGCTGTTCACCAGGAGCGCGAGAACTACAGCACCGACCAAGATCGGAAAGACAATGGTCACGGCGATGAATCGTGGCGGCGATAAGCAAGGGACGTCGGAAGGATCGATCGGACCTTGGTTCGCGCGGATCAGAGCCGCCGGTGATGCGATGAATGATTGCCACAGGAGAACTCCTCAGAATGCCTGGCCGATGCTGATGAAATACTGGGTCGCGTTCACGCCGGGGACGGGATTGAGATTGCGTCCGAGATCGAAGCGAATGGGGCCTACGGGTGTGGAGTAGCGGAGGCCGAAGCCCACGTTATTCGAGTAAAGGGAAGTGAAGTGGTGAAAGCCGATGCGGGGAAAGACATTGCCTCCGTCATAGAAAGGAACGATGCTGAGACCCTTCCTGATGGGAAGCGGTATGCGTGCTTCGGCATTGAGGACAAGTAACTCGTTGCCGCCGTTGGGAACGTTGACCTGTGGACAGTTGGGAGCGGTCTGGCCGGAGCTGCAGACGTAGATGTTGCGTTGTGGACCGGCGCCGTCGAGCGGAAAGCCTCGCAGCGAGTCGCCGCCGCCTGTGAAGAAGGCCTCGCTCAAGGGGACACGGCTGTTGACGAAAGGCTGCGCGAGGCCGATGCGGATGCTGTTGGCCCACACGATGTGATGAAACTTCTCTTTATAGAAAGCAGCCTGCGAGGTGAGTTTCGCAAAGTCGACGCTGGAGCCGAGTTTGCTGGAGCTGATATCGACCTCAACCGATCCGAGCATGCCCTTGTGCTCGTCGAGAACGTTGTCTCGCGTGTCGCGGGTGACATTTGCTCCGAACCCGGAGAGACGAACGTGCTGGTCCGCAGTCGGGACAAGTTCCGGTATCTCGACGCGCGTAAGGTCCGTCTTGCTGAAACTGTATTTGACGAAGAAGAGGTTTCTCTTGGCGCTGTCGATGAACCGTTGGATTTGATAGGTGCCGATCTCCTGCTGCGACGAGAAGATCGGATTCTCTTCGTTGCGTTCGGCGGAGAAAGATACGGTGGACTTCCATGACGACCAGCGGAAGTTGGGGTCGATGTAATAGATGGCTGCGCGTTGATCGAGGCGGCCAGCAAATGCGGTAACCGAAAGCGATTCGCCCTTGCCGCGCAGGTTGTTGCGCGTGTATTGCACGGTGCCGCGCGGGCCGTAGAAAGTGACCTGACTGGTTTTAAAGTTGGAGGGCAGGCCGACGGGCGGAAGATTGGGCAGGGCGACCGTTCCGCTGGGAATGCTGCCTCCACGGTTGATAACTTCAAAGCCAAATCCGTAGGTGAACTCATTGCGCTTTGCTTCATGCACCTTTACGAGAACGTCTTCGCTTGTCTGCGTGGTGATCTCGCTTTTCGGATTGACCTCTGACCAGTCGAAGACGCCGGTATGGTTGTAAAGATTGCTGCCGGCGGTGAGCAAATCAGTTTCGGTGAGCGGCTGATCGGTCTTGATGGCTGCGACGTCTTGATCGATAAGGCGTTGCTTGGTGTGGACGCGGCCGAGCGTAAGAACATCACCGGTAAAAATGCGGGGGCCCTCGTAGATATGGTAGACAACGTTGATGTGGTGCGGGTCGCTCTTCGAGACTTGCGTGGCCGTCTCGCGAAAGCTCGAAGTGAGATAACCGGCCTTCAGGTAATTGGCGACGATGGAGGCGCGATCGGCCTGCACGTTTGCCTGGGAATACGGCTGGCCTGCGGCCACCTTCAGTCCTTTGGGTGCAAATTGTGATTCGGGGAAGGTGTGGGCGCCTTCGATAGACAGCGCATTCACGATGTCGCGCGGTCCCTCCGTGACGTGGAACGCGACTTGGATGTCGCCGCCGTGATTGACCACGGAAGAAGTGACCTGTACGCTGCTGAATCCTCGCGACTGGTAAACGGCCTTGAGGTTGTTGATGCTGGTGCGGACAAGTTGATCGCTGAAGTTTCCGTGCGAAAAGAGGTGTTTCTTCTGCACGGTGAGGTGCGGCTCAAGATCATCTGCCTTCAACTGCGATTCGCCGGTGATGCGCACGTCAGTGACTTTGTGCTTCTTCTCTTTGGATACGTGGTAGACGACCGTGCGAAGTTTCTCGTCTCCGGTCATATCTGACGTTACTTTCGCATCGAAGTATCCCTTCGCCTGGTAGTGTGAGATGAGTGCCTGCTGGCCTTCCTGCACGGTCTCCTCATCGACTCCGACGCCCTGGTACTCAGGCAGCAAGGCCTTCTTGGTCCACGGCCAGAGGTGTGCGCCGGCGATGAGCACGTGGGTCTTGGCGCCGGGGTTGACGCTGAAGTGGATATCTGCGCGATTGGTGTCGGCGTGGTACTCGGCGCCTTCCAGCTTGACCTGCGCGGCAAGGAATCCATCCTTCTGTAAACGGGTCTGCAGATAATTCGTCGCCTTGTTGAGCGTGGTTCGGTTGTAGGTTTTGCCATTGCGAATGGCCGCTCCGCGAACCCGCGCAATAAAGGTGGTAAGACGGTGCTGCAGACCCGTGGTTTCAGCGGGCGATAGGCCGGCTATGTCGATGATGCCGAACTTGGCCTTGCGGCCCAGATCCGAGTGAAACAGCACGTTCACGATTGCATGTTGCGTATCGATTTTGAGTTCGGTTGAGACTTGGACCTGGAAGTAGCCCGTCTGCTCAAAAAATCGGGCCAGCAACTGGCGATCGTGTTCGACTTCAGTTGCGTTGTACGGCGACTGACTGACGTAGTTGGCGACCTGCACTAGCCGGGAGTAGTTAAAACGCTCAGCTCCCGGAAACTGAAAGATGCCGTAATAGACAGCCGGCTCAACCACGAACAGGACGCGGAGTCCTTTCGCTTCCGGTTCCACCTGGACGCGCACATTTTGAAAATTGCCGGCAGTTTTGAGGGCAGCTGCCGTACGGTCGATCTGTTGCTTTTCGAAGGGCTGGCCGGGCTTTTGCGCGAGTTCCGACGTGAATTGGGAGATCTTGAGATCGGGTCGTCCGGCGATATCGACGCTCGTAACGGGCTGGCCCTCGTAGGAAGTCAGAATCTGCTCGGCAGGGGGCGTGTTGGAGTCTTGAGGGATCTGCGCTCCAATCTTCGGGCACAGAGATGCGAGCACGGATATGCACAACACAAGGCGAAGCCATCTCGCCGTTCGCGCGCGGCGCGGAACGGTCATCCGCGCAATTCCCGTGGAAGACACCATTGGCAATTTGGATGCGAGCCGGAAGGCGGCGTTTGCTCAGTGCGCTCCGCTTTGATGCCGGCCACGGCCGTGTTCCCTGATGTACAGGAAGGCCGCATCATCCCGCGTGATCGGCCTGGGACCGGACTATCGATGTTGCCCGACCGGGCATCCAAGGCTCTGTGACTGCCAGTTAGATCGAGGCGAGGGTGGCCTATCTCTGCCCAGAGATCCAGCATCGATCCGCAACTGAAAGGCCGGGAACGGCGAATCTGGGAGATTGTGTCTCGCTTTCCCCTCGAATCGCTTTGGAATCTTCAGGGAGTTCCGCCCAGGTTGATCATCGCAAGAACGTGGAAGTCGCTGATGGAGGACCGGGTTTTTGGTCATGCGGCGGAACTGGGGTTCTATTTTCTATTTGCACTGTTTCCCACCCTGCTGTGCGCCAGCTCAATCCTGGGCCTGGCGGCCCGGTCCGCCTTCCAGTTCTACGACAAGTTGCTGGATTACCTCGCGGTAGTCATTCCAACAGCGGCTCTGGGAACGGTGCTAAGTACCTTTAACGAAACGACTGCCGCTGCCACTTCGGGCAAGCTGACTTTCGGGCTGATCGCGGCGGTATGGTCGGCGTCTGTCGGGATATCGGCTGTCCAGGACACGCTGAACGCAGTGTACAAGGTTCAAGACTCGCGATCTTACATCGTGGCGCGCATTCAGGCGATCGGACTGACGATTCTGCTTTCGCTGATCGTGACGCTGGGACTGGCCTCCCTGCTGACGGGGGACTACTACGCGCGCATAGTAGAGCATCGCATTCCTGAACTCCTGCTGCGTACGGGGGCGGCAATCGCCCTGCGATTGGTGAGCTGGATTGTCGCCGGCGCATCGCTGACACTGACATTTGCGGTGATTTACTACTGGGCACCGGATTGCAAAGAGAGGCGTTGGCACTGGCTAACGCCCGGTGGAACGGTGGGAATTGTGGGTTTGCTGCTAGCGTCGCTTGGACTGCGCGCATACCTCCACTTCTTCAACAACTACACCGTAACGTATGGTTCGCTCGGCGCAGTGATCATCCTGCTGACGTGGTTCTATATCACCGGTTTGATGTTGCTCCTTGGGGCGGAGATCAACAGCCAGACCGAAGCCGCCGCGGCAGAGAAGCTTCTGGAGCAATAGGCCTCAATCAAGTCACCATATTTCACTCGGACCGGTCCACCTCCGAGGGATCTTTCCGCAGACCGCGAGTGTACACAAGACGGTTGAAGTCAAGTCTAGGTTTTAGGCTCCGAAAGAACGCGAGCAGTTTCAGACGATGGAACGACTGGCCGAAGCCCCTTGCCGCGCAGCCGAAAGCGCAAGACAGTTGCCACAAAACAGAGCAACGCCGCAATCTCGACGAAGACCTTTCCGCCGTCGAGAAGATCGGGGTGGCCGTCCTTCAGATCGGGATCGGTAAGGATGCTGTGCACAAAGAGGAGAATTGCTGCGGGAAAGACCAGGTAGTGCAACCGCCTCCAGAGCGGGCGTCCGATGCGGGAGCGCAGAAGCGATGTGAGAAACACAATGAGAAGCAGGTACAAGGCAACAGCACCTGCTACATTGACGAGCGGCTGCAGGGGCGAATGGATGGGCACGAGTATGTCGAACACGCGGAAGCGCGGCTTGCCGAGAAAAAGCAGCACGAGCGGATGCGTGAGAGTGAGCGCGACGGCGGCATATGCCGTCCACTGATGCAAACGAAAAACATTCAGGCGAAGATGCGGCCAATGCCGCACGGGACTGTAACGCAGAGAAATGAGAAGGCCGATCAGGAGATTGAGAGCGGCCGCGCCGGTGGCCCCCAGTCCGAGATAAGCGCAAAGATCCAGCAGTGTCATGTTTGAAACTTGCGGCAGAGGATTACGACGCGACTTGAGTCGGCCCCCGAGACGCCGTAAAAAACGATCCTGTCGTGCCCATTAGTATAAACATCCTCGTAGTCTTCCGGCGTCGTGTGTGTTCCGGAAGGTCAGTTCGCTATGCGGC
The DNA here is from genome assembly GCA_963770365.1 of uncultured Acidobacteriaceae bacterium. Lineage (GTDB taxonomy): Bacteria > Acidobacteriota > Terriglobia > Terriglobales > Acidobacteriaceae > Telmatobacter. The sequence goes on from CAVYPN010000012.1 coordinate 255,462, forward strand.
GTGGATAAATTTTGCGCGTAACGCGCGTGGCGCATGTATCTTAATTATTGTTTTTCCCCACCAACCTCAACGCCAGCCCAGCAAGTCTGAAGATTTCGATTCCAGGAGCCCCGCCATGTCTCGTTTCCCGTGTTTGCCATCCACCGATTCTCTGCGAGCATTCGCGCGATTCGCCGCGATTGCCGGTGCTTGCGTCGGTCTTGCTCATGCCTCTTTCGCCCAACAGCAACCCACAAAATCATCTTGGCTCGGCGACGGTTTTTCTGCTCTCAAACTTCGCCAGATCGGCCCCTTCCGCGGCGGCCGTGTCGACGCTGTGACCGGCGTCCCCGGTGAGCCGTTCGTTTACTACTTCGGCGGCACAGGCGGCGGCGTCTTCAAGACGACCAACGGCGGCCACACGTGGGAACCAATCACCGATGGGCAGATCAATTTCGGTTCGATCGGATCGATCGCGGTGGCCTCCTCCGACCACAATGTGATCTACGTGGGCACCGGTGAGAGTGCGATCCGCGGCAACGCCTCCCATGGCGACGGGGTTTACAAATCGGTAGACGCGGGCAAGACATGGACCCATGTGGGCCTTGAAGATACGCAGCAGATCGGCCAAATTCGCATTGATCCAACCAACCCCGATCTCGTATACGTAGCCGCTCTTGGCCACATGGCGGGCTCTAACCCGGAGCGAGGCGTCTTTCGTTCAAAAGACGGCGGCAAGACATGGCAGAAGGTTTTCTTCAAGAGCGACAAAGCAGGCGCGATCGACCTCGCGATGGATCCTGCCAATGCGCGCATTCTATATGCAGCAATCTGGCAGGTCGTGCGCAAGCCGTGGACATTCGAGAGCGGCGGTCCCGACGGTGGCATCTTTAAGTCGACCGACGGTGGCGATACGTGGAAGGAACTTACGCACAACCAGGGAATGCCAAAGGGTGTCCTGGGGCGTATTGGCATCACGGTCTCGCCAGCGAACCCAGACCGGGTGTGGGCTTTGATTGAGGCGCAGGAGGGAGGTATCTTCCGCTCCGATGACGCAGGTGCGACGTGGTCGAAGATGAACGGGGAAAACTCGATCAAGCAGCGCGCCTGGTATTACTCGCAGGTCTTTGCCGATCCCAAAAATGAAAATACTGTCTACGCCGTCAACACCTCTTTCTTTCGTTCAACCGACGGCGGCAAGACCTTTACGGCCATTCGCAACCAGCATGGCGACAACCATGATATGTGGATTGCGCCGGAAGATCCCAACCGCTTTATCGAGTCCAGCGACGGTGGAGCACAGATCAGCTTTGACGGCGGCAAGAGCTGGAGCACGGAGGACAACCAGCCTACGGGGCAGTTCTATCGCGTGGCGCTGGACAACGATTTTCCGTATCACATCTACGGCGCACAGCAGGACAACACCACCGTCGGCACCTTGAGCCGAGGCAATGATGGCGCGATCACCGAACGCGACTGGCACGACGTGGGCGGGGGCGAGAGCGGATGGATTGCTCCCGATCCCGCTGACTCCAACTTCGTATACGCCGGCTCATACGATGGATTACTCACCCGGTTCGACACGAAGACGGGCTCCCTGCGCGACGTAAACGCGTGGCCAGACAATCCGATGGGGTCGGGTGTGGAAGTCATGAAGTACCGCTTCCAGTGGAGCTTTCCGCTGCTGTTTTCGCCGAACAATCCAAAGCGGCTCTACGCCGGCAGCAATATCCTCCTGGCGTCTACAGATGAAGGCCAGCACTGGGCAGCGATGAGCCCGGACCTCACTCGCAACGACAAGACTAAGCAGGGACCGTCGGGTGGTCCGATCACCAAGGACAATACGGCCGTCGAATACTACGACACGATCTTTACAGTCGATGAGTCTCCGGTGAAACCAGGTGTGATCTGGGTCGGCTCCGACGATGGCCTCGTCCACGTGACAACCGATGACGGGAAAAACTGGCAGAACGTGACTCCCAAAGATGCTCCCGAGTGGATACGCATCAACTGCATCGCGGCTTCGCCTTTTGACCCCGGTACAGCCTATGTGGCCGCAACCATGTATCTCTCTGACGACTTCCATCCCTTCCTCTGGAAGACAACCGACTATGGCAAAACCTGGAAGAAAATCGTCAATGGCATTCCCGACAACGACTTCACGCGCGCTGTCCGCCCCGATCCCAACCAGAAGGGACTGCTCTTTGCCGGAACCGAATCGCATCTCTACATCTCCTACGACGATGGCGAAAAGTGGCTGCCCTTCCAGCTCAATCTGCCTGCCGTCCCAGTAACCGACATCGCCTTCCAGAAGCGGGACGACGCGATGGTCATCGCCACGCAGGGTCGCGGATTCTATGTGCTCGACGACATGCCGCTGGTGCGTTCGCTCGATCCGGCGAAATACCAGCACAACGAGCCCGTGAAGCTCTTCCCGGTGAAACCTGCAATGCGAATTGCGGGCGGCGGTTTCGGAGGCCGACGCAGAAATCCTTTGGCGGGAGAAAATCCGGCCGACGGCGCCTCGATCTATTACTTCCTAAAGGAAAAGCCCAAGGGAGAGCTCAAGCTGCGTTTTCTTACCGCGTCTGGCAAACTCGTCCGCGAGATTTCCAGCAAGCCCCCAGCTCATGCTGACGAAGCCGAAGATCCAGAGGAAGAGAGACCGCGCAACAACACCCTCGCTCCCGCCAAGGAGGGGTTGAATCGCTATGTGTGGGACCTTCGCTATGAGAAGTCCACTGGCTTCCCCGGCCTTCTCATGTGGGACGGAAGACTGGACGGCCCCCGAGCCATTCCCGGAGATTACCAGGTGCAACTGGTGGTTGACGGAAAGACAGAGTCGGAGAAATTCTCAATTGTGAAAGATCCGCGCGCCCCGACGACTCCGGAGCAGTTCGAGGAACAGTTGGCCTTCGGCCTCAAGATTCGTGACCGGGTTACGGAGGCAAACAGCAGCGTTGTTCGCATTCGTGCCATGAAGGATCAGCTCAAGCCGTATCTGAAGAGCTCCGACGGTGAGGTGAGTGCCAGCTCCAAAAAGCTGACCGATCAACTCACTGCCGTCGAAGAAAACATCTACCAAACCAAGCTCAAGGCAGGCGAAGACGCGCTCAACTTCCCGATTAGACTCAACAACAAGATTGCTTCGGTCGGCGGCGGTGTAGGCATGACGGATATTGCACCCACGTCTCAGTCGAAGGAGGTCTTCGACCAACTCTCCGCCAAGCTGCAGGTGGAGATCGATCATCTGCATGAAGTCGAGACGAAGGGAATTCCTGATTTTAACAAGCTCATTCGTGACCGGAACATTCCAGCGGTTAACCCAGAATCCACGACTGAACCGGATAAGAAGTAGAGATACCCCTGGCTCATTGGGCACGGCAGACTCACACGTCTGCTGTGCCCGATGCGTCGAAATCAGACCTGCAGGACATCTCCATCATGAGCGACCATCTCGTATAGCACCGGGTTCACAAAAAAGCCCAGAAAGAGCCGTGAGATCAGGCCGGCGACGATTACGATCGCAAACGGCTTCTGTGTGTCGGAACCGATTCCGGTGGAAAGCGCCGCGGGCAGAAGGCCCAGACAAGCAACCAGCGCTGTCATCATGATAGGGCGCAATCGCAGGAGTGAGGCTTCCCGCGTCGCCGTGCGAATGTCCTTCCCTTCAAGGCGCAACTTGTTGATGTACGAGACAAGAATAACGGCGGTTTCAACTGACACCCCCATCAATGCAAGCATCCCGAGCGCCGACGACGCGCTGAATAATGTGTTGGTCATCTTGAGAGCCAGTAGAGCGCCAACCGGCACGGTGAGAATGACGCCAAGGGCAATCGTCAGCGGGAATTTGAAGTTGCCATACAGCGCAAACAAAATCATGAAGATGATGAGCACAGCCATCGGACCGATGTAAAACAGCTCGTGTTCCGCCTCAAGCAACTCACTGTACTCGCCGCCCCAGGTGAGCCGATACCCAGCCGGCAAGGACTTTTGAATATCCGCAATGGAACGCTGACCGGCCGCCACAGCGCTCTGCAGATCGCGGCCTTCGACGCTGTACTGTACGCCAATGTAGCGTGAGTTGTTTTCGCGATAGATGAAGGAGGCCCCGCCGGCTTCATGTATATTCGCAAGTTCGCTTAACGGAATCTGCTGACTTGAAGGCGTGCCAACAAGCAGGTTACCGATCTGCTGCGCATTCTCTCTGAACTCCGGTTTCATGCGCACAACGAGATCGAACATCTTTTCGCCCTGAATGACCTGCGTGGCCGCCTGGCCGCCGACCGCTGCCTGCACTACAGCCTCCACGTCTGCCACGTTGATTCCGTAACGGGCAATCTTGTCGCGATCAACATCGATCAGCAGGCTCGGCTGACCGAGTTCGCGAACGACTGTCAGTTCTGTGAATCCAGGCACCTCGGCGAGCCTGCGCTTGATCTCAAGAGCCTTGCTCTGCAGGATATTGAGATCGGGACCGTAGATCTTTACGGCGAGCGCGCTTTTCAAACCCGTCAATGCCTCGTCCACCGCGTCTTCGGCGGGCTGCGTGTAGTTGAAGATGACTCCGGGAAAAGCCTGCAGCTGCCGCTGGATATCCTCCGTCAATTCCGCCTTGGTATGGATCCGGCCTGTCTTCCACGAGGAGTCGCTATACGGCTTCAGGCCGACATAGAATTCGTCGTTAAAGAATCCGGTCGGATCGGTGCCATCGTCGGGACGACCCAGTTCGGAGCCCACGTCCGTGACCATTGGATACTTCAACAGAATTTGACGCACCTGCGGCGAGAACTTGCTTGCCGCCTCATACGAGACCGTGTAAGGCATGGTCGCTCGCACCCAGAGCGCACCTTCGTCGAGATGAGGCATGAACTCGCCGCCAATAAATGGCACAAGAATCAGCGACACCGCAAAGATGAGCGAGGCGACAATCATCGTCACCTTCGGGTGATCAAGACACCACTCCAGCTGGACTGCGTATCGATCGCGCACCCAGTTGAACGGCTTGTTCACGCGCTCGTGAACGCCCTTTTTGAACCAGTAAGCGCACATGACGGGAACAAAAGTGAGCGTCAGGATCAGCGCGCCGACGAGTGCGATGGCCACCGTATCGGCCATCGGCTTGAAGAGTTTTCCTGATGGCCCGCTGAGCGCGTAGATCGGCAGATAACCCGCAATAATGACTGCAACGGAGTAGAAGATCGGTCGATCGACGTCTTTCGCAGCTAACCGTATGACCTGTTGCAAGTCATAGGTCTGGCCTTCGCGCTCGCCCAGTTCGCGGAAAATGTTCTCAACCATCACCAGTGTGCCGTCAATCAGAATTCCGAAGTCGATCGCGCCGATTGAAAGCAGGTTGGCAGGAATTCCTCGAGCATGCAGAAAGATGAACGAGAAAAGCAAAGACAGGGGAATCGTAAGTGCTACGATGACTGCCGCGCGAACACTGACCAGAAAGGCCATCAGAACGATGAGGACAAGCGCCATCCCGAACAGCATGTTGTGTTCGACCGTGTCGATGGTGAGTTGAACAAGGTCGCTGCGGTCGTAGTAGGGCCGCACCTTTACGTCGGCGGGCAGTATCTGTTCGTTGAGTTGACGGGTCTTGTCTTCTACGGCCTGCAGCACATTCTGCGTCTGTTCGCCGCGCCTCATCATGATGACGCCTTCGACGGCATCATCGGTTTTGTTGAACCCGAATTCACCCAGACGCGGCGCATATCCTATCGTGACTTGGCCGATGTCCTTGACTCGCACCGGCACGCCGTTCTGCGAACCGACCACGATGTTGCCGATATCCGACGTATCGCGAATGAGCCCGATACCGCGCACGTAATAGAACTGGCCGCCTTGCGAATAGAAGCCGCCTCCCGCATTTGAATTGTTGACCGAGAGTTGCTGAATCACCGCCGGCACCGTGATGTGGTAGGCGTAGAGCTTTGCAGGATCGAGGAGAACCTGATATTGCATCACCGTCCCGCCAAAACCGGAATCGTCCGCAACACCAGGCACTTGTTTGTATTCGCGATCAACCACCCAGTCTTCAAAGGTCTTCAGTTCCTGGGGAGTGCGGTCGGGACTCTGGAGCACATACCGATATACAAGCCCAGATGGACTCGCGAGAGGGGAAAGCGAGGGCGCCACTCCCTGCGGATAGGTGACTTCACTTAGCCTTTGAAATACGACCTCGCGCGCAAAATAGTCGTCCGTATTCTCGTCAAACGTCATGATGACGTCTGAAAGCCCGTAGAGCGAAATCGAGCGCATGACAGTCATTTTCGGAACGCCGTTCATCTCCACTTCGGTGGGAATGGTGACCAGCCGTTCCACCTCTTCAGCAGCATGACCGGGCCACTGCGTAATCACTTCCACCATCGGCGGAGAGAGGTCGGGGTAGGCATCCACCGGCATGTAGTAGTACGAAACTGCTCCGCCGACGGCAATGAGAGCCACCACGAGGAGGACCAGCATCCGTTGTCGAAGCGCGAATTGAATAATGAGATGAATCATTCCTGGCAGCTCCCTCAGTGTTGCAGCGAATTGGCAAACTGAAGAAACAAGCTGCCGTCGGCGACAACCCTCTCTCCAATGGAAACGCCCTTGAGAATCTGGATTTGGTCAGCTTGGCTATCGCCCAATTCCACATCGCGCCTGCCAAACTGGTTTGCACCCGTGGCGACGTAGACAAATGGTTCATTATTATCGTCGCGCAGAACCGAAGCATTCGGCACGGCAACGACGTGCGAAACCGAACCCGCAGCGACGGTGACAGTGCAGTACATGTCTCTCTTCAGCTTTTCATCCGGATTGTCGACAATGATGCGCGCCTGGAGCGTTCTCGTATTCGGATCGACCGCCGGCGAAACGTAGGAAATCCTTCCGTGGAAGCTGCCGGGATATGCGTCGGTCTGCACAACGACATCATCGCCGTTGCGGACGTAGGCAATGTCGGCCTGATACACATTGGCCAGAACCCACACTGTATGCAGATTCGAAATGGTGAATGCCTGCGTTTGACCCGCCTGAACAACCTGTCCAGGCGAAACCATGCGGTCCACCACTTCGCCGCTGATCGGGGCGAGGACGGGAATCTGTGCCGACGAGGGAGCATTCGCGAGAGCGGCAGGGTTCTTGATCCCAAGAATTTTCATCCCCTGCTCGGCAGCATTCAGGTCTGCCTGCGCCTGGTTGCGGTCGGATTCAGCCTGCTCAAGGTCGCGTTCGGCGATGGCGTGGTGCTGATAGAGGTCTTGCGCGCGTTTATAGTTTTTGTCTGCGAGACGGTAGGAATCAGCTGCCTTCAAATAGGCGCCCAGTAATTGCGAATAGTCCGGACTGCTCACTTCGAGCATGGGTTGCCCTGCCGTGACATGGTCACCCGGAACGACGAGTATTCTGCTCACCGGTCCGCCGACTTGAGAGATCACCGGCGTCGTATTGAAAGCGTTGTAAGCAACAGCGCCCGTGAGCCTAAGCGAGCGCTTCATGGTTGTGGGTTCAATCGTGACCACCTGCACGTGCGACATCTGGTCCGTCGGAATGGTGAAGAGTTGCGGAGTGGCCGACTTGGAACTCTGCGCGGAGAACGAGGTCATCTTGCTCGCCTCGTCTTTATCGCTTGAGTGACACGCCGCGAGCTGTACGACAATAGCGAGCGCGAGCGCGTATTGGAACCTGTGTCTAACGATTGCTGGAATCTTCATGGTAGGCTCCTGGTTCCTACGGCTTCGCGAAGTTGCTCAAGCGCGAGAAGGTACGACGACAGCGCTTGCCGGTAGCTCAGTTGGGTGGTCCGGTAACTACGCTCTGCATCGAGAAAATCAAGCAGGCTTGCCGCACCGTGTCTGTACGCGTATTCCGTAATGTCGCGGGATTGCTGCGCCTGATCGAGATAACCCGTCCGATAGAGATCAACGATCTTCTCGTTGGCACGGAGGCCCTCGAACGCGTCTCGCACGTCCGTCATTACCTGCCCGCTTGCGAACAACTCCTGTTCGTGGGCCTGCGTAATGGCGTAGCCGGCGCGTGCAATCTCACCCTGGTTTCGGTCAAAGATCGGCAGCTGAATCTGTCCGAATAGGGAAATGTTGTTGCTGTCGCTCAGGTGTGTGTAGCTGGCTTGCCCGGTAACGTCTCGCTTGCCGATGGCCTTTTGCAAAGCAAGTTGGCTGTTGGCTGCGTTCACTCCCAGCCGCGCTGCCTGCAGGTCGGGCCGATTCTGCAGAGCCTTTGCCTGAAAATCCTCCACGATCCCTTTGACCGGCTGATATTCGAACGAACCCGTAATGTCGTAGTCCGCGCCCACGGACTCATATCCGAGCAGTTGGCGCAGATCTGACAGTCCCTGCACCCTGGCGAGCTGTGCCGACGATACATCGGTCTGAAACTGAAGCATTTGAATCTTGATCTTCAGCAGGTCACCTTCGCCGATGTCACCTGCCTTGTAGCGATCCTCCGCAATCTCCACCGTGTTCTGAAAGCTCTTGAGATCCTGGGTCGCTAACTCCAGCGTCGACTCGGCAAGCTCGACATTGATGAACTGAGAAGCTACGTTAAAGGCAACGGTGCGTTCGTTATCGGCAACCTGAGACTTCGATACGGCCGTCACATCCCTGGCTGCCTGCAGGCGATGTTGCCGCTTCTTTCCGCGTTCAAACAGGTAACTGAGTCCCAGGTCAAACTGAGCGGTATTGTCGATGTAATCGGAGCTGAACTGGTTTGGCTGGAAAATGGGCAAAAACTGGGAGTCGCCAAGAAGAACGGGGTCAGGACGGAGATTTGCCGTTATCTCTTCCGCCTGATTCTGCTGGATCGTGGTTCGCGCTGCCAGAAGGCTGTGGTTGTGCTGCAAGGCCAGCTGAATCGCTTCATCGAGAGAAACTTTGGTAGCTCCAGGCTTTTGTGCAAGCGCATTCGCTTGCGGTGCAGGCGAGGACCCAGCTTGCACCGGCGGCGCTTGTGCACTTGATATCTCGCACAAGACAAATGAGATAAATAGGATAGAAAAGCACGTGCGCTGCAGGCGCATAGGCAATCTGCCTCCTTCGCGAAGTACATGCACTGATTGGGTGTGCCGAAGCGGCACGGAAGGAATGCGATGACTATGCGGGAGGAGCGCGGGCGGGAATGTTGGGCGAGGTAGTCTGAGCGATGTATTCGACGTATTGAACTTTAGGTCCGGCACCGACAAGAACCAGGTTGCAGGCTCGCACGCCGGCCAACGAAGGCGCGATGGTCAGGTGGCATAACGGACAGTTCTCAGTAGAAGAGTTGTCGTGATGATGCCAGACAATGCCAAATGTCGTGCCAAGCACTATCACAAGGAGTGCCAGCGCGACAGCAACGCGCCAAATTCGCTTCTGGTCAGGCATTTGTGAGTGTACGGACCATGGACCCGGAATACTTGGCAATTAGTGTAGCCGAGACTCTTCACTCTTGAATACAGGGAGTTTGGCCCAGCCTTCTTTGCCCGGAGGATACTGTCAGCCTTCGAGAAGCAGCAACCGCCCCGGATCGAGTGTGATACGCCAGGGCTGCGGCTGCCCGGAGAGCCCTCGCCAGACATCTTTGGCGACATCAGCCTGCAAATGAGGCCCCTGACCCGGTACCGGCTCAGTATGAAGCCGTAGATAGAGGGTCATCTCATGCGGGGCCTCGCTCGTGCTCAACAGCCAGCACGGAAATGTATTTTCGCCGCCGACCGCACTTTGAAAAGCCAATTGATGCGAGCGAAATCCAACGTGTGTCACCGCCTCTGGAACTTCGATCGCCGTCCGCAGCCGGCACTCCCACGCATCCACCTGAATGCAGTCGGCGCCCAGTCGCCTCGCCGTTGCGATGTTCTTGCAGCCGGTAAGCCGCGCTGCCGCCACAGTATGCGGTCGCTCAAAAAGCTTGTGCTTGGGCCCGCTTGCGATCACACTGCCGTTATCCAGCACCTGCAGATCAGAACAGAATCGGAAGGCTTCCTCCATATCGTGCGTGACAAAAACCACCGCCCCGCTGAAACCTGCCAGCGTCGCGCGCAACTGCTCTTCGGTCCGCCGGCGCAGGTGCGGATCGAGCGCCGCGAAGGGCTCGTCGAGCAACAGCGCATCCGGCTCCATCGCAAGGCATCGTGCAATGGCCACACGCTGCCGCTGGCCGCCCGAAATCTGGCTGGGATAGCGATTCGCCAATTCGGCAACTCCCATTTGCTCGAGTTGCTTCCACATGCGCGCCACCCTCTCGTGCTTGGGAAAGTGAGTCAGACCGAAACCGACGTTCTCCGCTACGGTCAGATGCGGAAACAGGGCGTAGTCCTGGAACACTAGGCCTACTCTCCTGTCGGCCGCCGGAGTGTCTTGCCCTGTCGCACTGTCAAAGAGAACTCGACCATTGAGAACAATCCGCCCGCGGTCAGGCGTTGAGACGCCTGCGATCATGCGCAGCGTCATCGATTTCCCTGATCCCGACGGCCCCAGCAGTCCAACCGATCCATTGCCGGCGCTTAGCGCGATGCGTAAGGTGAAGTTTTCCAGGCTTCGCTCCACCTCGACCTCAAGTGCTCCTGCCGGCTCTCGATCGCGATCAGAAGGAATGGGCGGCAGCGCTTGCTCGGGAAGGTCCAGGCGGGTAGTGCCCGACTCCGTTCGCTCAATCGGCCGCGTTTTCCTCTGCACATTCAGCAGGCGGACGATCGCCAGCGAGAAGATCACGATCAGGCAGACCCAAAGGAATGCCGTATGCATGTCACCAGCTTCGGCGGATGAGAAGATCGCAATCGGCATGGTCTGTGTGCGTCCGGGGATGTTGCCAGCCAGCATCAAGGTCGCGCCAAACTCACCCAGAGCACGCGCAAAAGCCAGAACGGTCCCTGCAATCACGCCCGGCCCCGCCAGCGGCAACAACACCCGGCGAAAAACCGCCCACTCGCTTGCGCCCAGTGTGCGCGCCGCCTGCAGCAACGTGGGGTTCACCTGCTCAAATGCACCCAACGTCGTTCGGTACATCAGGGGAAACGCAATCACAGTGGCAGCAATGACCGTCGCCGGCCACGAAAACGCGATAGAGAGTCCCACATGTTCGAGCGCGCGCCCGATAAAGCTGCGCCTGCCGAAGATCAGCAGAAGAAAGAATCCGACAACCGTGGGTGGAAGCACCAAAGGAAGCGTAAGAAGGCCATCGATCCATGCGCGAAGGCCGCCTCGCACGTCGTACATGATCCGTGCCGCGAACATCCCCAGAAAAAACGTGGCTACGGTCGCAGTGCACGTCGTGGCCAGCGAAATGATGAGCGGTGACGCATCGGTTGGCAGGATCACGGTGCAGCCAGTGTATATCCATTTCTGGTGAAGATTGCCTTGGCCTCCGGGCTGCCAAGAAACTCGACGAACATGCGCGCTGCCTTCTGATTCGAGCTCGTCTTTACTACAGCTGCTGGGTAGACAATTGGTTCATGCGCAGTCTCTGGCATGGTCGCGACCACGCGAACCCTTCCGGAGACACGCGCGTCGGTTGCATATACGAAGCCCGCATCCGCGTTGCCTGTTTCCACGAAAGTCAGCACCTGGCGAACATCCTTGCCCAAAACCAGCCTTCCCTTGACCTGCTCGTTCAAGTGAAGTGCATTCAGCGTTTGCTGAGCATACTGCCCGGCAGGCACACTCGCCGGATCGCCAACCGCGATAATCCGGATCGATCGATCGGCCAGGCCCGCGGGACCCTGCAACTTGGAATCGAGCGGCGCAATCAGAACCAGCGAATTGTGCAGGATATTCTCCCGAGTTCCGGTCGTAATCAGTCCCTTGCTATCCAGATCGTCCATCGGCTTTGCTGCAGCCGACAGAAACACATCGACCGGAGCGCCTTGCTCAATCTCGCGAGCCAGCGTTCCAGACGATCCGAAGTTGTTGCGAAAATCCACCTTCGGGTGGCCTCTGAAATACGCGGTTTCGATCTCACCGAGCGTGCTCTGCAAGCTCGCCGCCGCCGAGACCGTGAGGCTGACGCGCTCGCTGTTGTGGCAACTGCCGAGCGCCAGCACAAGCAGGCAAAGCGGCATATAAGAGGGACGGACGGAGATGCGTGGAGCGCTCGACCACCTCATGTCCGAATCTCCTCTCGGGTTGGCAGACGACGCCAAACCATGAAACCATCTTTCCATCGAAGTGGTTTCGCACGCAAATACTGTACCCCATGCGGCATATCGCATTCATTCGTATAAAATCGTGAACCCCTATTATGTCCGAGACATTTCCCCAGCCGAAGTTCGATTCCTTCCCTAATCGCATCGTCTGCCTGTCAGACGAGGTGACCGAGCTGATCTATCTGCTGGGCGAGCACCACCGGATCGTCGGCGTCTCGGGCTTCTCAACCCGGCCGCCGGAGGTACGGCAGAAGCCGCGGGTTTCAACCTTTCGCGATGCCAACTTCGACGCGATCGCTGAACTCAAGCCGGACCTGATCATTACCTACTCCGATGTGCAGGCGCAGATCACCCGTGAGGCGTCTTTGCGCGGCTTCACGGTGTTGAATTGCAATCAACGCAGCATCGCGGAGATCTTCGAGACGATCGCCATGATCTCGCGGATCCTGGGACGACAAGCAGAAGGCGATGAACTGATTCGCTCCTACTCCCGCGGTCTCGAACGCATCGCGGCATCGGCCAAGACATTTCCCTTTCGACCGCGCGTCTTTTTCGAAGAGTGGAATGACCCCATTATCAGCGGCATTGAGTGGGTGGAAGAGTTGGTCGAGATTGCCGGCGGCCAGCCCGTTTTCCCCGAGCTTCGCGGATGCCGGAAGGCGCAGGATCGGGTGATCGCCTGGGAGACTGTCGTCGAGCGCAACCCCGATGTGATTTTCGCATCGTGGTGCGGGATGAAGGTAAAGCTCGACGAGATTACGTCTCGCCCGCGTGCGCATCAGGTTGAGGCCGTACGGCTGGGCCAGATCTTTGAAATTCCTTCATCGTTGATTCTGCAGCCCGGCCCGGCGGCCCTTACCGAAGGGGTCAGCCAGTTGCATGCGCTCCTGGGCCAGGTCGCAAACAAAGGCACAAGCAATTCCGCGGACAAATAAAGCCGCACTCTTGCGACGTTAGACGTCCTGCACGCTCAGGGTCTGTGGATCACGCACGCGCTGCATAAGGAGAGCGGCAACGAGCATGAAAACACCACCGGCAATGATGGCGTAGATGCGGTTGTTGTGCAGCATGTGGATCATGAACCAGCCGAAGAACAGAGAAGCCAGAATCTCGGGCGTAACAATAAAGAAGTTGAAGATGCCCATGTACACGCCGGTCCGGGCAGGCGGTAGTGAGGCCGCAAGCACCGCATAGGGCATCGACAATGTACTGGCCCACGCGATGCCCACGCCGACCATGGTCAGCAGCAGCACATATTTATTGTGGATCAGCGCAACCGACATCAGGCTCAAAGCTCCGCATATCAAGCAGACGGTATGCGTGTTCTTGCGTCCGAGTTTGCGTGCCAGGGTCGGCAGAGCAAAGGAAAATGCGAAACACACAATCGAGTAGATCGCAAAGCAATTGCCGCCCCACTCCACTCCTGCCTGATAGAGAGGCGAACTCGTATCGCTGGCGCCAAAGACGTTGTGCGCCACAGCAACCGGGAAATAGAGCCACATGCAGAAGAGGCCAAGCCACGTTAGAAGTTGCACCGGGCCTAGCTTGCGCATAGTGTCAGGCATCTCGGCGATTGCCGCGAAGATCTCGCGCGCGCTCGCCGCGAGACTTGTCTTTTCAGCTTTCGCACGGCGAAACGCTTCCATGTCCTGCGGCGGATATTCCTTGGTGGTAATAATCGTCCAAAGCACCGCCCCGATGAACGCCACGGCTCCCACGTAGAACGAGATGCGCACGACGGTAGGCACAGCGCGCGTGTCTCCCACCTTCTGCTGCATGTGGAAGACGTTCGTGAGAATGTACGGCAACGCCGACGAGAACGATGCACCCAGCCCGATGAACAGGCTTTGCATCGCGAAACCCGCGGTGCGCTGGCCTTCCGGCAGAATGTCGGCGACAAACGCGCGGAATGGCTCCATGCTCACATTGATCGAGGCGTCAAGAATCCAGAGCATGCCTGCTGCCATCCACAAAGCCGATGCATTCGGCATGAACAAAAGCATGAGCGAGCTCAGAATTGCGCCCGCAAGGAAGTAAGGCCGGCGACGCCCGAGGCGTCCCCACGTGTGATCGCTGGCGTGACCGATGAGCGGTTGAATCAGTAATCCAGTCAACGGAGCAGCAAGCCACAGAATCGGAATCTGGTCCGCGCGCGCTCCAAGGTATTCGTAGATGGCACTCATGTTGGCCATCTGCAGGCCCCAGCCAAACTGGATGCCGAGAAAGCCGAAGCTCATGTTCCAAATCTGCCAGAAGCTGCGCTCGGGCTTGCGGAAGTAGGTGACAGTTTTGGCGCCAACCGGTTCGGTTTGTGATGTGTTCATGAGCTCTTCCTACTGGGCTTGCTTTTGAAAGATGCGAGCCTCGAACGCGTTCAGCGAAAGAAACGGAACGGCTTCAGATTCTGGTTTCGAGACTGGAAGTTCGATTTCCTTCCAATTCCCGGCGGCTTCCACGCTTCCGCGGAAAGGCGTATTCGACAGGTTCACCGCGACGAGGAATTCCTCGCTGCCCTCGCGGCGCAGATACGTCACCACATGTTGCTCGTCGGTATTGTGCAACCAGATGGTTGCTCCTTGCTGCAGGGCGGGGTGATCGTGCCGGAGAGCGGTCATCGCCTCGTAAAACTTCGGGTACTCGGGATGCCACTTCACCGCACCCCAGAAGATCTTCTGAGGCTCAAACAGGGCAGGGTCTCCGGACTGAGTCGAGTCACCCACTTCCATCCCGTTGTAGATCAAAGGCGAGCCATTGAGCGTTAACATCAATGTCGATGCGGCGATGGCGCCGGGAAAGCCATATCGCGTTGTCGCTCGCAGTTCATCGTGATCGTCGCTCATGCGCATGTGAAGAGCGCCTTTGGGAAACAGGGCCTGCTGCTGCTCGATTGTCTCTTTGATCTTGGTAGCAGGCGCCCCGTCCATCTCGACATCGTTTAGGGTGTGCATCATGGACCATGCGTAGTCGATATCGAATGCGCTGCGCAGCAGTTCCGGCTTTTCCGCTTCGGCAAGCATGATAATGTCGGGCTTTGCCTGGTCCAGTTCTTTGCGTGCTTGTTCCCAGAAGTCGGTTGGCACCTCGCCAGCCGCATCGCAGCGGTATCCATCCAGATCGAAGTTCTTGATCCAGTAGACCAGGACATCGGTCATGTAGCGTCGGAGCTTCGGATTCGCATAATCGAGCGCTGCAACGTCGGTCCAGTCGTGAGGATAAGTGACGTTGCCGTTCTTGTCCTTCTTGTAATACTCAGGGTGCGCCATCATCACACTGTCCCACGCGGTGTGATTGGCCACCATATCGAGGATTACCTTCATATCGCGCTTGTGTGCTTCCACAACAAGTCGATGCAGATCGTCTTTGGTGCCGAGCGGCTTATCGATCGCGTAGTAATCGCTGACTGCGTAAGGACTGCCGAGTGAGCCCTTCTTCTTCACCTGGCCGTAAGGATGGATTGGCATGAGCATGAGAATGTTCACGCCGAGCTTGTGCAGGTCGTCGAGGCGCGCGGTTACGCCGTTCAAATCGCCGGAGGGCGAGAACGACCGTACGAAGACTTGATAGATCGTCCCCGACTTCAGCCATGCGGGCGATGGACGAGCCTGCAGCGACGCGATCGCCGGATCAGGTTCCTGGGCAAAGGTTGAAAATCCGGCTCCAAAAGATGCGGCAAGAAAACAGGCGAGAGCAAAGTACGGCCTCGACTTCATAGCGCGAAAGCATAGCATTCCCGATGCTTATGTCGCCATATCGAACGACACGTTCATCGGGCGCCGCGGGAGGTCGGTTTGGTCAATGACACTCGCCGCAAAACCAGCTATCGACGTCTTCTGGATCGGGCCGCGTGAGCTTGCCGTTTGTAGGGAGCAGCCGCGGCCTCGGAAACGGGCGCCATACCCGCATCAATGCGCTTCGTGATGTGGTCCTGGATCCAGTGCGGGTCCCACCACTCCTTGGGGTCGATCTGGACGCCGTCAAGCTGCATGGCGAAGTGGATGTGATCGCCGCCGGCCATGCCGGTCATGCCGCTCTGGCCCATGATCTGGCCGCGTTTCACCATATCGCCTTCGTGGACGTCGATGTGGCTCATGTGGCCGTAGATCGTCTGCAGGCCATAGCCGTGGTCGACCACGACGCAGTTGCCGTAGATGCCCAGCGGCGCTGCCCACACGATGCGGCCATCGTTGGAAGCCTCGACGCCGACGTGTTGGGTTACGGCGAGATCGTAGCCGAGGTGGACTTGCTGGTCGATCTTCTTGCCCTGGTAGATGTAGTTGCGCAGATCGGCAAAGGTCGCCTCGGCCTGCGAGTGCGACTGGCGCGCGAAGGGCTGCGTGAACAGAAAGTGGTCCGCCGTCTTGAAGCGCAGATCGGAAAGCGTCTTGTTATTCGACTTGCGCATCTCGGTATTGATCTTGACGAAGCGGGTAACCATGTCGCCGGAGCCGTTGGGGTCAAGCTCGCCCACCACCTTCTGCATGAATGCATCGCTGATCGGCAGATCGTGGACGGTGTAATGCGGCTGCTCCTTCTTGGGGAAGATGACGACGATGGGGCTGGTTACATCGTTGCCTGCGCCGTTCGAGGCAAAGACCAGCGGAATCGTGCCCTGTTGCATGTTCCACGCGAAGGCGAAGAGCGAAAACAGGCCCGGCTTGCCACCCGGCAGCGACCATGCGCGATACGACTGGTCGCCTACGCGCACCCCGGCCGCCGTATAGGCTCCGGATACATTGAAGGTTGCCAGATCTGCCATGCCGATGTAGAGATAGTGCTGTTCCGAGTCGACGCTTACCGTCGGCGGCTGCGTCACAACGGTCACATCTCTCTCAATGAGCGACGCTTTGTGAAACATGCCGTTCGAAGTGGCTTCGACGATGAGTTTCGCTTTGCCGTCCTTGAGCTGTGGCGTGGTCTTTACGCCGGCTGTGAAATTGAACGTCGCCTCCTTCGCTTTGGAAGGTTGCGCCATCTGCCAGACGGGATATTTGACGCCGTTCTGCTCAACGGTAGCCGAGACGCTGCGAATGCCGCGCGGATCGGTGACGTGAACGCTGACCGGCGTGGCCTGCCCTATGGTGCTGACCGGCGTTGGCAGGTCAATCGCGGGTGCGGAGGAACAGCCCACCAGCATGGCGGCGGGAACGAGGGTCACAAGCGGAAGTACAAAAAGCAAGGCTTTGCGCACACCTCATTTTAGGTCGGCGAGGTTGTGGATCGTGCGCGGGGGGTGTTTCCGAAAGAGTGACGTTTCAGATGCGATACCTCATGCCGAAACCCACTCAGCACATCGCGGACGTGAATGAGATGATTACCTCGAGCCGAGCCGCGTTCGGCATTCACCTCGGAACACCAACATACTGAGATGACTCCAGATGCACTCGACCTACAACATCGCAAGCGGGAATCCACAGATCGGGAAGGAACGTCTCGTGATCATCTGGACGACGTTCTTTCTCATTGCCTTTGGCCTCGGCTACCCAACGGTAAACCGCTATGATGCGCGGAACGCAGATCCAGACGTCATATCCTATTACAAAATGGTGGTTGGGCAGGCGCCCGCGCCGGATGACATACCCTTCTGCCTGCGAGTACTGGTTCCCGGAGTCGCGAGGCCTTTCTACCGATTGGCAATAGGCAAACTTGGTTCGTGGAGCCCGGTCTACTTTGGCCTTCTCGTTTCAAACTCAATCTTCACGGCGACGGCAGCTCAATTTCTCTTGCTGATCGGGTTCCGGCTTAATCTCGGCGTTCCCATGGCGTTGCTCGGCTGCACCATTTTGCTGCTTAGCTTCGTTGTGTCAAACTTTTGGCTCTCCGGACTGGTCGACTCCTCGGAAGGCTGCTTGCTCCTCGCGCTTGCATGGTGCCTCTTTGCCAAAAATTGGCTGCCCCTTCCACTGCTGGGGATTCTTTCCGCGATGGCGAAGCAGAGCACGATGCCGTTTGCCGTGCTTTTTGCCGCGACGTGGTGGCTCACGATGCCGAGACCGAAGCGAACCTATTCCCAAATCCTCTCGGTTGTGGCGATGGGTGTGATGGGCACGCTGACGCTACTGCTCGTGTACCGCGCGGTGGAGGGGAGTTTCTTACCACCATGGACGATGGCCGGCTGGTACAACGGCGGTTCGTATCTCGATAACATCAAGGGGCTGATTGTCGAAGGGCGATTCTGGTACGCTTTCGCGTGGCTTGTCCCTCTAGGTGTCTGGAGACTGAACCGATTGCCCCGGCCATGGGTGATGGCTTCTTTCGTAACTAGTCTATTCGCGTTGTTCATGGCCGTCCTTTCCCACCTTGGCGGCACCGTGAACCGCGCCGTCTTTAACGTAATCGGCCCGGTTCTCAGCCTCTCAACTGCCCTTTTCCTCGCATCCGAACGAGGCCATGCGACAATCACGACAGACGAGAAAATGGGCCCACGCTAGATCGTTCTGGCGGCACCCAGGGCGTACGTCTGCCCGAATTCCAGAATGAACACTACCATTCAGGCTTATCCTTTCGTCACAGAGGATGGGCAGATTGGACAGACGCAGATTCATCACGGCCAGTGCCGCCGCAACCGCCGCATTCGCGATCAAAGCAAAAGCAGTCACGCGCAGGATCGGCGCCGCGGAGGCCCCACTCTCAACACGCCTTGATCCGATGCGCCACCGCTTCGGGGTCAACTACACGCCTTCGCACAACTGGTGGTTCTGCTGGAATGACTGGAACCCCGATCCGATCAAGCGGGATCTAGATGCGATCGCCGCGCTGGGCGCCGATCACCTGCGCATTCTGCTGATCTGGCCGTTCTTCCAGCCCAATCCGAAATGGGTGAGCCCCGCGCATCTCGAACGGCTCGATCAACTCGTTACGCTGATGGGCGAGCGCCACCTGGATGCGCTGATCACCGTCTTTACCGGACAGCTCAGCGGCTGGTTCTTCCTGCCTCCGTTCAACCGCCTCTCTAACGGCTTCTACACCAACCGGGTGATGCTCGAAGCCCAGGAACTCTTCGTCCGCGAACTCGGCCGCACCCTCGCGCCCCACTCGAACGTTATCGGCTTCGACATGGGCAATGAGCTGAATACCTGCTGGAGAGGACCGACGGCCGATGGCGACGCGTGGATGGCACGGATGTTCACGCTGATGAATTCCGCGTTGCCAGGGCGGCTGCATGTGAACGGTGTCGACCATTTTCCGTGGTTCACCGACGATACGTTTTCGGCGAAAGCTCTGGCCGAACAAAAAATGCCGGTGATGCACTGCTATCCCTTCTGGACTGGCGCAGTGAGATATGGCGGCGCGATGGACCCACCGAGCGTGAAGCTGCTGGCCGCGATGGCGGCCCTGATTCGCTCGTATGCCGGAACACAGCAGAGACCTGTGTGGGCTGGCGAGTTTAATACCTGCATCAAGGAACTGACCGACGACCAGCAGGCCGAGTGGCTCGATAAGGCAGTGCATGCGGCTATCGAGCAGGGCGTCAGCTGGTTTACGTACTGGGACAGCCACGATGTCGACCGCAAGTTCGACTTCAATCCGCTCGAGTACACTCTGGGCCTGCTCACTAACGACGGAAGGGTAAAGCCCGCAGGCCGCGTCTTCAAACAGCTTGCCGAAACCTACCGCGGCAAGCCGGTTGTCTTTCCGACTGCGGTTTTGCCGCCGCCTCCGTCGCCTCACACGCTCGACAACAGCTGGCGTTGGATTCTGGATTGGCTGGGATGGAAAGGGAAGGCGTAGGAGTGGATTCTAAAACTTGCTCTCGATCGTCAATGACTGGGAGCGCTCGCGGACAGGGAACGTGTTCTCGATAAATTCGTCGCTCCAATATCCGGAGTCCCCTCCCATCCCGATACTGAGGATGACGGTTGCCCGAACCTTGTAGGTGTGGTTCAGCTGGAATTCGGGAAACCGCGAGCGGATGTCGGCCTGGCGTATGAAGATGTTCAGCCTTGAGTTTGCATCGACGTAATATCCGTCGGAATGGAGCAGGAGCGGTTGCTCGCTGGCACCGACAAGCTCGAAGATCAGCCTGTAACCGTGTGCATTGCCCGTAGAGAATTCCGGTATGAAGTCGAAATCTCGTCCGTTACCGTTCCGTTGGATGTGGAAGCTCTGCAACCGTACCGGCCTGGCGGCATAAAGCTGCTTCTCTTTCTCGAGTTCCGCGCGGTCCGCTGCAACTCCATTGGAGACGAGCTTCAAGCACTGCGTCGACGAGACTCCCCAACTCGACGAAAACAGCGACCAGCGCCGGCGCACTCGATCGCATAACCGTAAATCGCGAAACTGCACGGCCGTCTTCTGAAAGCATTCGGACTGAACGAAGTACGATCTGTACCCATCTGGATTAAACATCAGCCCGCTCTGATACGCGCCCGGATCGATCGCCTCACAGTGCTGTTTCGCAGCGGTTCTGCGCGCGGCATAATCGCTGGCAAGACTGGCGCTCGGCAATAAACAGAGAAGAAAACAGGCTAGCAATACAACCGTCGTTCGGTTCATTTTCATGGAGCTTAACCGCATGTGTATCACAATTCCCGGCAGGATACCTGACGAAGGGCAACCGCAGATGTTTCGACTACGCTTTGACCCCCACGCTCAAAGAACTCACCGCGATAGCTGTGAAACGGGCTCCAGTCCGCTTTTTAGGCTGCCAGGGTGTTGATCGCGCGGACCATCTTGTCGAGATCGGCGATCGAGGTGTAGACGTGGGGGGTTACGCGGACGCAGCTGATGTTCTCCCATACGATGCCAACGGTATGGATCTTGTACTGGTTGAAGAGCGCGTTTTCGAGCTCCGCGGGCGTCATGCCGTCGATGCTTACGCCGCAGATGGCGCAGGAGTATTTGGCGTTGAGCGAGGTATGGAGCTTTACCTTCTTCGTCTGCTGCACGCGTGAGGCCCAGTAGTTCTTCAGATAACGGATGCGTTCTTCCTTGCGCTTCGGGCCGATACCCTCGTGGAAGTTGATAGCCTCGCCGATGCCCTGCTCCAGCGGGAAGCTGCGGGTGCCCAGCGTTTCGAATTTGCGAATGTCGGCGCTGTGGGGTGTTGAATTGCAGGTCAGCGGCCAGAGCTTTTCAATCTTGTCTTGCTTGACCCACATCATGCCGGTGCCGATAGGCGCGGAGAGAAACTTGTGCAGGCTGGTGCCGAAATAGTCGCAGTGCAGGTCAGGAACCTTGAAGTCCATGAGGCCGAAGGAGTGCGCTCCGTCGGCCAGCACCTCGATGCCGTGTGCATGCGCCATATCGGCAATCTTCGCGACCGGCATGGTCTGGCCGACCCAGTTGATCATGTGCGTGACGTGGATCAGCTTTGTGCGCGGCGTGATGGCCTGTTCGTACGCCTTGACGATCTGGTCGTCGTCTTCGATGGGGAGGTCGAAGCTGATCTGCTTGTAGACGATGCCCTCGCGCATGGCGCGCTGGCGATAGGCCTGGATCATGTTGGGATAGTCCTGCTTGGTCCCGATGACCTCGTCGCCAGCCTTCATATCGAGCCCGTAGATGATGGTGTTGAGCGCCTCGGTGGAGTTGCGGTTGATGGCGATTTCGTCGGTCCTGGTTCCGGCGAGATGCGCCAGCTTTTCGCGTAGCGGCTCGCGGCCCTGATCGAGAATGCGCCACATGTAATAGGATGGGCCCTCGTTCGAAAGCTGGTTATAGCGCTCCACGGCCTGCTGCACCACGATGGGCGCGGGCGACACTCCGCCATTGTTGAGATTGATGAGATTCGGATTGACCGAGTAGGCGCGCTGAATCACGCTCCAGTAGTCTTCATCCTGCGCGGCGATCTCGGGACTGAGGTGCGCGATCCGGGCTCCGGCGCCGGCAAACTCGGCGGCGTGCGCCTGGTGGAAGAGGCTGTTGGCTGTGAACGCACCGGCAAGTGTTGCTGCCTGCTTGAGGAAGGAGCGGCGGCCATTCGAATTCATACCCAGCAATGTAGGCCGTGGGTGCCGCGGCAGACAACAACAAAATGGAATGCCGGTCCGATTGAGATCGTTATCCGGCCAATCCTCTACTGTGCCTTCTCCACGTTTGCTGCCCTGGCGCGTTCAGCGGCGGCTTCTTCGGTGCGGCCCTGGCGCTCGTAGGCGATCGCGAGCTGGGTGTGCGCTTCAGCGAAGGTGGGATCGGCCGCGACCGACTCCTGATAGCGCGTGATGGCGTCGGCGATCTGTCCGCGCAGCATCAGCTGGTTGCCCGCATTCAATGCGAAATTGGCGCGTTGCCGGCTCACAGCGCCCCGCGCAAGATCGGCTGCCTCCTTGCGGTAGTCTGCCGCCTGCGTGCGAAGCTGCTTCATCTCGTCGCGCAGTTCTTCGGCTTTCTCTTTTGTCGCCTGCGGCATCTGCGGCGTCTGCCTGCGTGCTGAGATTGCCTGCCTGTTCGGCGAGAACTCCGGCGAGCGTGACACGCGGGCCAGGCTGACCCGGCAGCAAGCGGAATTGCCTTCTTCAGCGCATCCGCCGCTTCGGGCAGGCGCGAATCCTGCTTGAGCGTGCTGCCCAGAATCGCCCATGCGTCGCCGTTTTCCGGACGCAGCGCTACAGCCTTCTTCAGCTCCGTTACGGCATCGTCGAGCCTGCCGAGCTGCATGTAGAGGATGCCGAGCGTGTAGGGCGGATCCTGCAGCCTGGGGTCCATCTGCCCGGCGCGGCTCAGTTCCGCGATCGCATCCTGCGGTCGGTCTTTGAACTTGTAGGCGAGGCCAAGATCGTAGTGAAGCTGAGGATCGTTGGGATCGAGCGCCAGGGCCTTCTGGAAGTCGTCGATCGCCTCATCGAAGGCCGAAAGCTGGATGTGGCAGACGCCCAGATCCTTGTAGATGGTCGGATCCTTCGCATTCTCGGCGATGGCGCGTTTGAAGTCGTCGAGCGCCTCTTTGCCTTTTCCGGTCAGCGTCAGCGCCAGTCCAAGATTGGTAAGCGCCGACGGATTGCGAGGTTCGCGCTCCACCGCTTTCTGCAACCACGGAATCGCCTCCTGCTGGCGCCCGAGCCGCTGCAGTGCCATGCCCAGTTCCAGTTGAACGCCGGGCACATTGGGGTCGACGCTGAATCGCGGCATTGAACTGCTGCACCGCGTCTTCATCCTTGCCGGCGGCGGCGAGGGTGCGGCCATACTCCATCAGGGCTTCGGCGCTCGGCGGCGTCATGGCGGCAGCGGTCGAAAGCGTATTTAATGCGTCGGCGAAATTCTTCTGCACTCTGAAGAGCAGACCGAGATGAATGCGCGCGCGAACGAAGGAGCTATCCAGGGCGATCGCATGCTCGAATCTCTCCTGCGCTTCCTGCCATTTCTTCTGCTGTGCTTCGAGCGTGCCAATCGCGTCTTCGAGATCGGCACGGGGACCGGTGAGCGATTCCTCTGCAACGAACTCGAGCACGGCCTGGTCCGGCTTGCCAACTGCGGCCAATGCATGGCCGTACGCATCGTAGAACGACGCTTCCGGGGCTGTGTGTCCGGATTGCTGTGACAGGCGCAGCGCCGACTCGAAGTGGGGAATCGCCTCAGCCGGTTCGCCAGCCTGGGAATATGCCAGGGCGAGATTGGTCTCAATTCCGTTGTCGCTGGGCTTGATCTTCTCTGCCGCTTCGAACTCTTTCGCTCCCTCCAGGGGTCTGCCCAGCTCCACCAGCACCGCGCCGAGGGCTTCGTGTCCTTCGGCAATCTTCGGCTCGAGACGTACGACCTCAGCAAATCTCGCCCGCGCCAGTTCCAGGTTTCCGGCCTCGCGTGCCGCGTACCCTTCGTGGAAGGCCGCGTCAGCCCGCTTGACGGCGTCGGCGGAGTTCTTTTTTTCAGCCTGCGCTGCTGCGCCGATGGTGACGCCAAGGATTATGCCTAGAGCCAGCGTGGATCGCGTCGCGCTGCTGTTCATCATCTACTTCCCCGCAGGCTTGGGATCATTCTGGTGCTGAATTGCGACCACGAGTTTGAATTCGCGATTTGCCGCGTCGAGTTGCCCCGTCGCCTTGTATGCCTGCCCCAGAAGGTTATGCGTAATGTAGTTGGAGGGATCCATCTTCTCCGCGTGATCAAGATAATGCAGCGCCTCGATGGGCTGTTTGAGCTTGAGGAAGGTCTCTCCCAGAAGGATGTAAGGACCGGTGGCCTGCGGTTCAAGCAGCACAGCGCGATTCAACGCCTTTTGCGCATCCGTGTACTGGCCGTTGCGCAGATAGGCGTCTCCCAGCCGATCGTAGAGGTCGGGATTAAGCGGGTTGATCTTGCGTTCAGCTTCAAACTCGCGGATCGCGCTCGCCGTGTCGGCTCTCGAAAGAGCAATTTCTCCCAGCAACTCGTGCGCGAGGGGCAGAGACGGATTGATCTCGAGGGCTTTGGCTGCTTCCACTCCGGCTTCGTCGCGCAGTTCGCGACGCAGCAACAGTCGCCCGGCCAGAAGATAGGCCTCAGCGGAATCGGGCCCGAAGGCGTACTGCGCTGCAAATGCGTGCCGCGCATCGTCGTAGCGCTGCACGTCGGCATAGCAAAGCGCCAGCACGTAGTCGGGATCGACGTTGGCCCCTTGCACTCCAGTGCGAGCCTTTTCGAGAAAGGGAATTGCCTCTTGAATGCGGCCCAGGCGGAATAGGCTCACCCCGTGCATCTCAATCGACTCGTGGTCACTGGGGTCTAGATCGGCTGCCTTTGTGAATGCGTCGATCGCCGGCGGAAACTGACCTTTCTGGTAAAAGATCATGCCGCGCAAGCGCTCAACGCCGGCCGGTTCCGGAGTTTGGGCGGCTAACTTATCCAACTGCGCCATGGCAGCGTCGAGACGGCCTTTGCTGGCAAGTTCCTGTGCGGTTGCAAACGTGGCGGGTGAATCACTCGGAGATGAGGAGGCGCCTTGCTGGAGTTGTCCCGGGGGCGGTGATTGCGAAGCGGCGAGAAAAACTGCAAAGACGAAGACGCAAAACATAATTGTCCTGATGAATTCAGTGTAACTCTGTGCAGACTGCTGACGATTGGAGTGGCTGAATCGCCTGTGCCGAAGCAAAGAAAGAGGGGAGCCTAAGCTCCCCTCCAGGTTTTTGAGTGTAACCCACGGATAGTTGCTGACCCCGTGGGGTGAATGCAACTCCTCGCGCCTTAGAACTGCACGTGAAGAGAGAATTCAAGCTGACGTGGCCCGGGACCTGGCGCCATGCCACCGAATCCGAGACCGCCGGCACCACTACCGCTGTTGATTTCCCCGTGGTTGAAAATGTTGTTGTCAGCCGGGTTCGCGGCTTGGATGTGGTTGAACGCGTTAAATGCATCCATGCGGAACTTTGTCGCAATGCTTTCGTGGATGGTGAAAGCCTTTGTGATCGCCATATCCGTATTGAAGAACGACGGTCCAAAGTAGTTGTTTGCGCCACCGTTGCCGATTACGTCCAGCCCTGGGAATGAGTAGATTCCGCTGGTTGTCTGCGGTGACCAGTAGTTGCGTTTAATCTTGCCGTCGCTGCCATAAATCGGATCGGTGAGGTGCGTCTTCAATTTACCGCTGGCGTTCGGACGGCAGGGTGCCGCTGAACCGCCAGTGTTATGGTTGCAGTCCTGGTTTCCACCGAAGTTGCTATAGCCAACGCTGAACGGCAGACCGCTCGACCAGTTGAGTACATAGGACAGCTGGAAGCCCCCGATGATCTCATCCGTGAGAGTGTTGACGTTTTGTGCTAACTGCTTGCCTTTACCAAACGGCAAATCATAGCTTCCATACGACGTCAGCGCCTGAGCACGTACGTTGCTGTCGCGCATGTGGCCTACGTTGTGATTCCAGGTCCAGTAGCCGTTCTGGTCGCTGAACGCGCTGGCCCACTGGTAGTTGGCATTGAGGGCAAGACCCTTTGTGAAGGTCTTCGCCAGAGTTACCTGCAGGGCGTCGAATTCGGTGTTCTGGTCGTCGCCGTAGTAGCTGATGCCATTTGTCCAGCCGCATTGACCGGCCTGGAGATAAGGATCGCCGTCGACTGTCTGGAGAGCGGTGGTCGAGATGTAATTCGAGTCTCGACAAGCAGCCAAAGTTCCAGCGTAGTAACGCTTCAACAGACGAGCATTGGAGACACCGCCATCTGCAGCGATGCCGTTTGAGCTAGCCGAAATGCCCGGAGCTGCCGGATCCCAGTGAAGGGTCTGACCGTTGCGGCCAAAGTTGCCAGGCAACACCAGTGCCGATTCGTTTGGATCGGTGTTGTTGCCGTCCCCATCTGCCAGAGTGTGGGTTCCCTTGTTGGCGACGTATGCAACCGTGAGTGCCAGCGTAGGCGTGATGGCGCGCTGTACGCTCAAGTTCCACGCGTCGATTGTCGGGAAGTGAAGTGGGTTTGGACGAGCCTTCGGGCTGACCGAATATCCCTGTGCCGGAAGCAAGCCACTGGAAGGAACGGTCGGGAACACGTAGGCCACGGGTCCCGCATCCATTTGGAAGGCAGCGGTCGTCGAGGTAGGCGCGTTGATGGTCTGACTCGCCAGCACAGGCAGATTCTGCGTTACGACGTGGCCGAAGATCGAACCGAATACGCCGGTATCGAAGCTGCGGCCGTAACCGGCGCGAATGACCGTCTTGTCATCCAACTGGTACATCATGCCGATACGAGGATCAAGCCCCTTGATCTTCTGGATGGTCCATCCCATGTCGGTTGGATTCTGTCCATATCCGGCAACGTGCATGTAGCCGTCAGCCAGGTTCATGAGCGAACCCTGCCCCTTGCCGTTGACCGCTTCTGGGAAGTAGAGCTCCCAGCGAAGGCCGAGGTTCAGGGTGAGGTTCTTGGATACGCGCCAAGTGTCCTGGCCGTAGAAGAAGGTCCTCTTTTGGAACTCCTTCGCATTGGTCGAGACGGAGACGTAGCGACCGAAATCGGTAGGCTCGCCCATCACAAAGCCGGCCCAGCCGAGTCCGTTGGTGCCGTTGGCTGAAGTGGGACCGGTGCCGAAGTGCATGAGGCCGGCACGATCGGTATCGGAAGGAACGCGGAGGTTACGCCCGTAGCGCAGATCAGCGCCAATCTTGAGGGTGTGATTGCCGTGGATCATGGTCCAGTTGTTGACAATCTGACCCTGATCTTCCTTTTCGGTCAGCGGGCAGTTGCAGCGGTTGATGTCGAGACCGGCGCCAAACTTCGACTGTTGGTTGTTGCCTCCGTCGAAGGGGAACCTGACTTCAAACCCGGGCGAGCCAGACGTGAAGCCGCTCTGGACGATTCCCGGCCCACTGTTGATTCCTGGGATGCCAAGGGTATCGGCAAATGGAACACCCTGGTCATACTTGGTGTCGATCACGTTGTAGCGGTAGTAGCCCAAGCGGAAGTCGGTCAGCAACGTCGAATTGATTGCAATGTCCATGCCGGTTGCCAGACTGTCGTTGGCACCCTTGGAGTTACCACCGTAGTTGCCGAGGCCGAATCCCGGGCCGCCCATGTCGCCAAACATGACTTTGCCGCTGAGGGTATCGGTAAATCGAGAGAAGCGACCAAAGATGTGGATCTTCTCGCTTAGGGTGTAATCCTCGCGGGTAGTCCAGGAGTCACTGTTGAACAGGCCAGTACCGCCGGCCGAGTAATTGTTAAAAACGCTCGTGACACCCTTGGAATATGGCTGCAGCAGCTTGAGGATGTTGATCGCAGCCGGTGAAATCAGGGCGGTGGGAATAACGTTGTTCGCGAAGGACGCATCGTAAGCGGGATTGCCAGTGTTGTTTGTGAGCAATGGCTTTCCACCCAACTGCGTTGGTGTGTAAGCTGCGGCATACTCGCTGAAGTCACAACCAGTTGGGCCCAGACAGGTAGCGACCAGATGCTCGGTCGGCACTGTATTGGCTGCGGATGTGCCCACCTTCTGGCGCTGGGATTCCCAGTTGAAGAAGAAAAAGGCCCTGTCGTGGAGGATCGGACCGCCGATTGATCCGCCGAAGCGGTTCTTTAACCCTGGAGGAATTGCATTGGGTCCTGCGGCCTGCGTATAAGGGTCGCGTGCGAGGTTGGCGTTGCCCGTACGGAAGTCGTACGCGCTGCCGTGGAATTTGTTCGTGCCCGACTTAGTCTGCGCGGTGACGACTGCCGAAACTGCCTTGCCGAGCTCGGCGTCGTAGTTCTGTGTGGTGATCTTGGTTTCAGTCACCGCATCCATGGCGGGATTGACGACGATGATTCCGAGGATCGGATCCTGATTGTCTGTGCCATCCAATTCAAAAGCGGTTCCGCCGAAGGCCTGGCCATCGACCTGAATCTGCCTTGATCCCTGTGGATTCTCATCGGGAGCATGGTTCCAGCCGAGAAGCTGTGCGCCTGGAAGGAGGAGTTGAAGGTTGGTGAAGTTCTGGTCGCCCACCGGGAGACTGGAAACCTGCTGCTGGTCGAATACGGTGGACACATCGGCCTTTTCCGTCTTCAACAGGGGTACCGAATCGGCACTGACAGTAACGGTTGTGCCGGTGTCGGAACCGACGTTCAGCGTGGGGTCGATGCGAGGTGCCGTGTCGGCCTGAACTGTGATGCCCTTGGTCTCAAAGGGACTGAACCCCTTGGCCACAACTTTCAGATCGTAAACGTCGGGAATAAGGTGCGGGACACTAAAGTCGCCGGCGCCGTTCGACTGAACGGTAACAACGGTTCCCTTAGCTTCGTCCGTCACGGTGATCGTGGCGTTCGGAATAACAGCCCCGCTCTTGTCGGATACAGTGCCAAAGATCGATCCATAAACCGACTGTGCACTGGCCGTCACAATGAGGAGCGAACTCGCGCAGGCAAAAATTGCCAGCACAAGTGCTGTGCGAAAAAGCTTGTTCATGCGGTCTCCTGAAAATAGTGCCGTTTTTCTGATCTCTTAACTTGTGATAATTCCGCCGGCGGGTTCTTCTACGTCGACCTGTCGGCTTACAGGGCTCACCTGCCGCGATGGCAGGATCGCTCAATTCCCGGTGCCGCTACTCCCGAACACAGCTAGAGAGCGATAAATTTAGAGACTCCGGAGCAAATCAGAACCTTACTGAAATGGTCACCCTGCTGTCAACGTCAAAAGCTGAATCGCGGCTGCGAATTCCCGCGAAATCGACATGTCATTGGCGGAAAAGCTTTACTCGTGGGTGAAGTGCGCATTTTGCCCTAAGTCGTATGCATGACCCATTGAACTAAAGCGAGTATATAAAGCGATTTACTGAGATGCAGGAAACAAGGCGCTTTGCGCAATGTACAGCCGGCAAATCACAACCGGATCGAGTGTTCATCACTTTGTGAACAGACAAACTATGGCAATACCCTCCACAATGATAAGACAAAGTGGACACCGGAATTTAGCCCCGATTTGCTCCCGGAGATCGAGGCATTGCACTTGATCACCCAGAATTTCTCCTCAAAGCGGATGGGGTTCTCCTCAACCAAATGGTTGATTCTTAAGGTGATTTGTAAATCCGCACCGACTGGAACACTCAACCGAAAACTGCACGGCTTCTCAGGGCTGTTCCGGCCACTGACAATGCCGCCGCTTTCACAGATTTGGCTAAATCTAAAGAAGTTTAGCCATGCGAAATTGATTTAGGCATAACATTCCCGACCAGGAGCCCAGCCAGGGAGGAACCGTAAACGCTGTGCGGTGTTGACTCGCCAGATGCCACCTCTACGCAATCCCTCATCGAGCACCGCATTTTGGGCTTCCTGCGCGAATCTCCCCTGCCATGGTTTTGGCTTTCTCGTCATCTGGTGAGAACTGCAGCAGCCGATCCAGCGTTGCCAAAGCAGCGCCTCGTTCTCCCAAGCCACATTCAACAATGGCCAGGTTCATTCCCGCTCCCAGCTGCGACGGATCGTGATCGAAAACTTGCTTCCACAAACGCGAAGCCTCCGCATACTGATGCTGCTCCGCTCTCAGCAAAGCCAGGTCTCCGGCGGCCAGGGCACTGTTGGGATCGGCTTCAAGCGCCATCTGGTATTCCTCAGCTGCGGCAGCCGGCTTCCCGCTGAGCTGTCTGAGAAAGCCGAGTTGGGCATGGAGTTCGTGGTCGTGCCGAGCTCCGCTCTCAGTGCGCTCGGCGCGCTCGAGCAGCGAGATCGCGCGCTCGCCTGCCTGCTGGTTCCCCCGCTGTGCCATCTGCGCATAGGCGAGGCCAAGATCGCGATCGTCCGCGATCATGCCGCCCACGGCTTCAAGTTCTCCGCTGGCTGCCAACGGCAGGCGGTCATTGCTGACGCGCTTCTTGATCCAGTGATCGGTCACTTGTTCGTGGCCGATGTCGTTTGACGGCGGTCGAGCCATGTGGCAGGCTGTGCAGTCGGCATTCTCCGGATGATGCTTTTCGGCAAAGCCTGCCGTGTTATGGCACTGCAGGCACTTCTGCCGATAGAATGCGACCTTCTCTTCGGGTGCAGGCGAGCCGTGCGGATCATGGCATGTTGTGCAGGTCAGCCGGTCACCGGACTTCCTCTTGCATTCGCTGCGCAGAAGAGCTTCCCACTGGCTTGTTGCGCGCCCGCCCGACCCATTCTCACTCCGGTAAACGAAATACAACGCATAGTCGAACAGGTCGTCTCCCGGGGTGAAGTTTTCCATTTCTCTGCCATTCCGAATCACGGCGGCCTGACCTTCGAGGTGGCAATTCAGGCAAACTGAATCCCGCCGCACCGGGTGCATCGCATCGATGTCCAGCATGCGCACTTTGCCCTTCGAGGCAAGATGCGCATCGCCGCTTCCGTGGCAGGCGGCGCAGGTGATGCCTCCATGCGCGAACGGTTCAGAGGCATACAGGTTGCGAGCCTCAGGAAGCGACCGCGCCACGTCCGATGCATGGCAGTGCAGGCAGCCGGGATCTACCGGCATGGTCAATGGCATTTCCTTGTCCGCGGTATGATTCGGCGCCATGTCCCAGAGGTGTTTTTTGGCGTACCAGTTGATTGGCGCCTCGAACCAGTATCCCGACTGCTCGAAGAGGTAGGTCCGGCCGCGCTTTCCTGACCCGATGACATAACGCAGTTCCTGTCGGCCATTCAGCGCCTTGTCGGGCGACGCGCTTTCGCGCTCATAGCTCAGCCAGACATTCCGCGCCTCTTCGGTCACGCGGTAATGAACGCCCGATGCTGGATGAACAAAGTCGGCAGGAAGAAATCCCTCAATCGCGGGCCCACTCGCATTGGCCATTGGAGTGGTGCGATAGCGATCATAAATTTCGCGATGACAGGGCGCACAGGCTGCGTTTGGGTCGCGCACGTCACCATCCGGACGCGCTTGCACACGCCCTGGCAACCAGCACCACACCAACATTGTTAAAAAACAGATTCCTGCCAGGGAAACCGACAGAGGTCGGGACAGGCTCAGTACCCCACCAGCGTTTGCTGCCGTTCTCAGTCTTTCTCAATGTGCTGACGGGAAAGCGGCTTTCAGGTTGACGCGCTTCGGGTAGATTTCGATGGCGTCGCTCTCATAGAGTTAGAGCGCACTTGAATTCATCGCTTCAGGTTGACCGCACAAAATACAAATCAGAGCAGGCCTCGATGCACGTCGCAGCCGCAGGTGAGAAAATCCGCAACGGAGGAGTGATTCATCAGAGCCGCTGCCCCACTGACACCGATGGAAGACGCCAGCAATAAAACTCTTCACTGCACGACAGATCGCGTGATCACGCCGATCGGCGTGATGATGATCGCCGCCGATGCGGATGGAAATCTGCGCGCCGCCCTTTTCACCGAAGAGGAGGAAGTCATTCGGCGCCAGTTGATTCTGCAGTACGGCAAGCGAGGGTTCACTCTCGAACCGGCGCGCAATCCGTACGATTTGTCAGCAGCAATTTCCAACTACTTCGCGGGAGACCTGGGCGTGATCGACAGGTTGCCGGTGCAAACGGGAGGGACTGAATTTCAAAAAGAGGTGTGGCATGCGCTGCGCGAGATTCCGTGCGGCACGACCACCTCCTACGGCGAGCTGGCCAGGCGCATCGGGCGCCCGGCCGCGGTGCGGGCCGTGGGTCTTGCCAATGGCGCAAACCCTGTTGCCGTTGTGGTCCCGTGCCATCGCGTCATCGGATCGAACGGATCGCTGACCGGCTACGGCGGTGGCATCGAACGCAAACGCTGGCTGTTGGACCACGAGAAGAGCCCGCGATTGTTCTGAAGCGTCTCGTGCCGGAGCAGCTTGTCCAGCACGATTCGGCAGACCGAGAAGTGGAGGGTTTTGATTTGAAGCGGGGAGTGTGCGCCCTTTCACTTATCGACTCGCGGAGAGGTTTCTTCACTGTGAATCTGCGCCTCGCTGCCTTGATCTTCGTGACCGCTTCGACATCGGTCTTTGCACAGGCAGTGCCAATCGCACAAAGGACCATTCCTTCCGACCAGGAGTTTGACTCTGGCTCTCGCATCCAGATCAGTGCTCTCACAGATACCCAATTGGATAATCTCGTGACTCTTGCACGCGTTTGGGGATTTTTGAAATATCACCACCTCGCCGTCACAGCCGGCAAACGCAACTGGGACTACGACCTCTTCCGAGTTTTGCCCGACGTGCTCGCCGCACCCGATCGTGCTCACGCGAACGACGCATTGTTGAAATGGATCGACGAGTTGGAGCCCGTCCCCGCATGCAGTCGGTGTCTTCCGGCGCCAACAGGCGATCTCGACCTGAAGCCGCCGCTCGAATGGATCCACGATCAGTCGGTGCTTGGTGCCTTGCTGAGCGAAAGACTGGAGCTGATTTACACGAATCGAAGCCGCCACCAGTACTACGTTTCTCAGACCCTGCGGACCGGCAATCCACAGTTCAATCATGAACCCGCATATCCACAGATTGCGTATCCGGACTTCGGGTATCAGTTGCTGGCGCTGTTTCGCTGGTGGAACATTCTGCAGTACTGGGCGCCTGACCGAAATGCTGCCGACCAGAATTGGCCTGCCGTATTGAAGGGACTGATTCCTAAAGTAGCCCTCGCTCGCGACAAGCAAGCCTATGAGTTATCCCTCTTCGAAATGACAGCGACGACGAATGACACGCACGCTGGTCTGGAGGGCTCAACGGCTAGGCGTCCTCCGGTTGGAAACTGCGCGGTGCCGGTAGGCCTGCGGTTCATAGACGGCAAGCCGGTTGTGTTTCGCACCTCGGGAGACAACACCGGACTTCAGCCCGGCGATGTGGTCGAAAAGCTTGATGGCATACCCATTCCGTCGCTAGTTGCCGACTGGAGCAGATTCTACGCGGTCTCAAATGGCGCCGCCCTCGAACGTGACTTCGCCATCGTTCTGACCCGAGGCTCATGTGGCCCAGTTTCGCTCGATATCACGCGCAACGGCCATTCGCAGCGCGTGTTAACTGCACGCGTTCAATTCCGGCCTGTCCTCACACACGACCAGCCCGGTGATACCTTCCGCCTGCTTTCGCCTGAAATTGCTTACATCAAACTCTCCAGCATCAAGACTGCCGATCTTCCGGCTTATTTCGAGAAGGCCAAGGCTACAAAGGGCCTCATTGTCGATATTCGCAATTATCCATCTGAATTCGTGCCCCTCGCGCTCGGTGCCTATTTCGCCATAAGACCAACCTCTTTTGCTGTTTTCACAGCATGTGATTTTTCCAACCCGGGAGCATTCCACTTCATATCGGGGCCGCTGATTGAGCCAGGTCCCGTTCACTATGAAGGAAGAGTCGTCATTCTCGTTGATGAAACTACCCAGAGTCAGGCTGAGTACACGGCGATGGCCCTCCGTGCCATGCCGAATGCGCTCGTCATGGGAAGCACGACAGCAGGTGCGGATGGTGACGTTTCGCTCATTCCACTTCCCGGTGGCCTGAGCACGATGATCAGCGGTCTCGGAGTCTTCTATCCCAACCACTGGCCAACCCAGCGCGCGGGCATCATTCCCGACGTGACCGTGCGACCCACGGTGCAAGGGGTCGCTGCAGGCCGCGACGAAGTGCTTGAAACGGCAATTCACTTTATCGAGACCGGAACTGACGGCCACAAGACCCGCCCCGCAACAGATCAATCCAGCAAATAGAGTGAGGGGCACTTGAAGCAAACGCAGCATTGTTATGGCTCCTTGGAGCCTGCAAACTCTTCAGGCGAGATCCAAGTGAATCGCGTCGGAGCTTCCCCTCGAAGCCTACCCGCACCCCTGTAAGCACCCATGCCAAACATCCCGATCAATATGAACATCTCAAAAACCCACAATCCAAAGCCGAGGTGAATAGGCGCTCTTGCCGCGGCCCACCAACCGAGGAACCATCCGAACACACTTCCGATTCCTGCAGAGACTGCCGTTGCATATATCCGGAAAAGAAAGAATGTAAACCGATGCACTACCTTTTGGTGCAGCCATGCGGCACCGGTTGAGATGCATGCAGTGATCAAAGCCCCGACTGTAACGTAGCCCCAGCCGAGCGTCGCAAAGAGCCTGGGAGCATCTATGAGTTGCATGTTTCCAGATCTCATCACGAGCGCCCCAGCCACAAGTCCCAGTCCAGCCAGCGTCATCAGCGCCACAAGACATGGACCCCATAGCGCGAACCAGAACGCCACGCTTAATGCATATCTTTCGCGTTGGAGGAAGCAGAACGCACAGCACGAAGGCGGTCGATCCCAAGAGCAAGAATGCGAAGACCACAATGGCGAATAAGACCAGGACCATTTCTTCATTCTCCAGTGGTGAGAATGCGCTATTCCTGCCGGAGCGCATTCATCGGATCTTTTCGAGCTGCCAAGATCGCCGGCCCCAACATCGCAAAGAGCGATGCGAACTGCAGAAGGATAAACGTCACGACGTATAAGGCCGGATTTGACGCACCGGCAAAGAGCCTGCCATCCATCGATACTTTTCCGAGTGCCACCGATCCGGCAACAGACAGAAGCAGACCCGCGAGTTGACCAAAAATCACCGGGCGCGTATTGGATTGAATTACCTGAAAAACCAAATGAAGTTTGGTCGCACCGAGCGCGATCCTGATGCCCATCTCCTTTGTGCGCCGGCTGACAGCGAACCAAACCACACCATAAATTCCCATAACCGCGAGGAAGACTACTCCTCCCGCCAGGACAAGCATCATGGTGATGATTCCGTGCATTAGGGTAGCAGCATCGTCGATTTCAGACCGCACAGTCCGGGGACTTGTGATCATGTCGGAGTCCAGACTCCTGACAATCTCACCTTACGTCGGCGGTAATACTTGAAGGGTCGCCGCTCACTCGCAGAATGAGCGTGTCACCGACGCGGGGGTTCACTTCGAGGTTGTAAATCCGCGGCCGGTCTAGGACCCCGAAGTTCTCCGACTTCGTATCATTGACGACGCCTAGAACAGTGAATGCCGTTCCCGATGGACCGAGGACAGTCTTGCCGAGAGGATCTTCCTGAGGCCAGAAGGATCGTGCGAAGGCTTGCGAGACAACAGCCGGCGATGCTGCAGAGCTCGCCTGTAGGTCGCCTTGATCGAATAGGCGCCCCTTGATCGCCCGAATGCCGAGTGCGTCGAGGCAGCCTACGGAAATCGTGCTCACCAAGGCGGTACGTCCGAAGCCAGGAGCTTGATCCCTGAATCTGAATTCCTCGATCGGCGACCCGTCGAACGGCGGAGTATCTGTATAGCAAATTGAAGCGACTCCGGGCAGCGACAGAACGCGCCGTTCGATCTTGCCGAAGAATGCCGATGCAGAAGCCGCGGTGTAACGGCTCCCTTGCATTCCTAAAGGAACCACGATCACTTGCTTCACTTCAAAGCCCGGATCGCCTTTCATAAGCGAGAAGTACAACCCAACGAATATGCCAGCGCCAACCAATGCAACAAAGCTGACCGCCAATTGAGCTCCGATCAAGAGGTTGCCGCTAAGCCGAAGACCGGTTCCAGAGATTGAGCCGGATTCCTGTCCATTCAGCGCGGGCAGGTAGTTGCTGCTGACCGAAGCAGCAGCGGGCGCGAGACTGCAGATGACAGCAGCCAGGATCGTCACTACAGCGAGGTAGCAGAAGACCCGCAAATCAGGCTGTACCGGAATACTGAGAGGGTCTTCTGTGAGGTGTCCCGAAAGAAACCGCGGGAGCCAATAGGCAAGGAAGAGACTCATTCCCGCCGCAGGACAGGCCAGCAGCAGCGCCTCGGTCAGGAGCATCCGCAAAAGCCTCGACCGGCTTGCGCCGATTGAAAGCCGAATGGCAATTTCCTTCCGGCGCGCCGCTGCTCTTGCCAGTAACAGCGAGGCGACATTGGCGCTGGCAATGGCCACGAGCAACATCAGAGCGCTCACCAGAATCGAAAAAAGGATTTCGTTTCGAGAACTCTCACCTGGTTCCTCCATGAAGCTTCCGTCTGTCACAAAAAGTCTTGTCTTCCGGCCCGGATGGAGCAGGTCCTGGTGTTGTGCTAGAAGCGACAGCTCGACCTGTACAGCGCGGACCGAGTATCCGGGTTTCCGCCTTCCCTCGACGGCTAGCCACTGAATGCTTGGATCGCGAAAGAAATCTGCCGCAGCGCTCGAATCCTGCTCGAGTTGTCCGGCCATTGGATACATCAGCGGAATCCATGCACTGATCCTGAATGACATCCTTCCCGAAAAGTGCGGAGGAGTTACGCCTACGATGACGAACGGGCGCTTGTTGAGGAAAATCGTTCGACCAAGGATCTTCGCATCAGCGTTGAACTGTGCGCGCCAGAACTCGTCACTGATGACCACGACCGAATTCGGACCAGTCCCCGAGCACTCTTCTGGCAGCAGCAGCCGCCCCAGTTCAGGTTTTGTCAGTCCATACACCGCGAAGAAGTTGCACGAAACCAAAACGCCCCGCAAAGGCTTCGAGTTCATCGTTCCGAAGACCGGGCGCACCTGATGCCAGGCTGCCAGTTCGGCTAGGGAACGTGCTGTTTGAAATTCGCGGTAGTCTTCCAGAGAAATCGAGCCCGGCTGCCCAAAGTTGAATGAACGCTCGCCGTTGTAAGCAAAAAGGCGAACAAAGTTTCCAGGATCTTTCTCCACGGGAGGTCTCAGCCAGAATGCATTAACGAGGGCAAAAATCCCTGTGCTCACGCCGATGCCGAGAGTGAGCGTCACAATCGCGATAGCTGTAACGATCGGCTGCTTCCGCAGCGACCGAACGCCAAGTTGGACGTCTCGCAGCACTGCACCAAGGCTCAAACGAAAGGGCATGAATCACCGCCGATCAGCACTTGAAAAGCACTCACTTGATTTGAGTTGATGCCCAGCCTGGAATGCTTCTTTCTGTCCCCGCTCAGTCGCAGAGGTGCATTCCGGTTGCCATTTCCTTTTGGCTTAACCTCTTCGAGACTCAAGGCAATACTGAATCGGCTGTTTGCCGAGGCTGCTCGATTTCGAGATTCTACGTTCAAACGCGGACACCGGTCGAAGATGGGGGTGCCGTCCCATGTTGTCGGCCAGGTTTGTGGAAAATCCGATGCGCTCGTTTCGCGGATTCTGAGCTCCGGTCGAATCACGCACAACCCGCGAAGTTCTGCTGCCAGCAGCGCTCGATTGCTTGACGCGGACTTCCCTTCAACAAACGTCTATGCGGCCGAACCCTAACGACGAGTTACTGCGACTGCAGTTTGGTCATCGGTTCTGCGAAACGAATTCGCGCAGGGCGCTGAGCAGTCGCTCCACCTCTTCCAGCGTGTTGTAATGCACCAGGCCGATGCGCAACATCCCGCCTTTCTGTTCTACTTGAAGGCGCTCCGTCAAATTAAGTGCGTAGTAGTTACCGTCCCATGTGAAGATGCCCTGCGCGGCGAGAAATTCGGCAATCATCCTCGGAGAATGATCCCCAATGCGGAGTGCGAGTGTGGAGCAGCGTTCCTCGAATCGCTTGGGGTCGGTGATCCCGTAGATGCGTACACTCGGAATCGATTGCAAGCCCCCGATCAGTTTCGCGATCAGACGTCGCTCGTATGCGACCGTAGTGCGATAGGCAGTTGCCAGCGCTTCTCGCCGCGTCTTCGCGGTGGGGTCACTATGGCGGCCCACGTCGGCGATGTACTCAACTGCCGCACCTATCCCGGCGATCAGCTCGTGGGTCTGTGTGCCGGTTTCCCAACGATCTGGAATCTCATCGGATGATGGCCGTACCTTGTAGGGCTGGAATCGCTCCAAATGTTCACGCTTTCCATAGAGCGTGCCCATGTGTGGCCCGAAAAATTTGTACGGGGAGCAAACCAGGAAATCGCAGTCGAGCTCTTTGACGTCGGTTAGACCATGAGGCGCATAGTGCACCGCATCAATAAATGTCATTGCGCCCGCAGCATGGGCGAGGCGCGTGATCTCTCCAACCGGATTGATGGTTCCTACCGCATTCGATGCATAGCCTGCGGCCACGAGTCGCGTCCGGTGGCTCAATTTGCTTTTCAGGTCATCGAGGTCGAGCGTGCAATCCTCTTCGCGAATATCCGCTACCTTGATGACCACTCCCTTTTCCTCGAGTGCCTTCCACGGCGAAAAATTGGCGTCATGATCGAGAGTAGTCAGCAGAATCTCATCACCCGGTTTTAGCTCTCTTCCAATCGCCCGGGACAGGGCGAAGGTAAGGGTGGTCATGTTCGGACCAAAGACAACCTCGCACGGAGCGCAATGGAAAAAATCCGCCATCGCCTCGCGCGTGTTGGCGATCATCTCGTCACTACGCCCGCTGGTCAAGAAGGATCCGTGGGTATTGGCGTTGGAATTCACAAGGTAGTTCTGGATTGCCGCGATGACCTGGGTGGGCACCTGGGTACCCGCAGGGCCATCCAGAAATGCCGCGGTCTGCCCGTTAACCTGCATCTCGAGCGAAGGAAACTGCGAACGCACCCACGCCACGTCCAGCATCACGTCCAAATCAAATCCTGCTCTGCTCATGGCCAATCGCTCCTTGGACCGTACACGGCAAAGTGTAAATCGGCACCCCTTTCAGGGGTTGGTTTTCAGAGAAGGCGTGGTTCAGTGTGGGTCGAAGATCACATAGCGGTCGCGGTTGCTGATAAACACGCGCTTGAAGAGAGTGATGGGTAACAGACCATCCTCGCCCGTACGATGCGCGCTTCCTGCCAAGGCGGGAGTGAAGAACGTGATGCCGCGCAGCCGGCGCGTGCCGATCACGACGTTGCGCGGCGACATGGCGTGGAACGACAGTGTAGTTCGCCGCCCCAGTGCCGAGCCCTCCCGAATCTGGCCAGAACGCCCGCGTCCGTGCTGCTTGCTCTCGAGGAGCACTGGGCTCTGAAAAAGCAACGGCACGTTGCCGCCGCAATCGAGCTTGAGAACCGCCGGATCAGAGCCGCCGCCTTCAACGTGGGCGGCGATGAGGACAGGCTCGGCAAAGGAGTTGGGAGTTGGAACGGCAGAGGACCCGAGTACCGGGATGTGTTCCCCATTCAGTTTGTGCTGCATGCTGCCAGTCTGGTCAAAGCAGAGCAGCATGTGCTGCGGATCGATAAGCAGGTCAAAGTGAGCGAGAAAGTCCTGGCCGAGAATGCCGCGGACCTCGGGATTCATCCTCTGGATCGCGCCGAGATCCAGGACAGCGACACGGGGCTTCCGGATCTCGTTGGTCCCGACCCCCAGACTCTCCACTCTGGCGAGAGCAGCGGTGGAGCGCCCCGCCACCGAAACGATGCCGACCGAACCAACGGTTGGAAGCTCAAGCTGTTCCGCCAGAGAGGGTTCGAGCACCGTGAGCTGTGAGCCGGTATCGAGCACAAACTTGAATGGGCCGGTGCCATTGATGTCCACGGGGACGGCAATCTGCGCCGATTCGAGCAAAAGGATGTGGGTGGCGGAGATGCCGGCGGGACAGGCAGGGTCGGCATGGGCACGCGTGAGGGCAAGAGCTCCGAACGCCAGCAGGACTGCACCGAATGCGAGCCGTGATGCCATCATCCTGTTTTCCCGCCTGAGCGGCTGAACGATTGGATGCTCTGGAGGTGGAGAATATCACGCGTCTTGGCGAGCAGTCGCGTACTCAGCTCGAAAGCCTGGAAGCAATTCTGGGTCGTTTGGATATTTACTCCCTCTCCAGGTTGGGGAAGTATTGTCCACCACCCAGCCGCAGCCCGCGATTTTAACCGGCCGTGGAGAGTGCCTTAGCCCACTAGCGAGCGAATGGAGAAATCTCTCCTTCGGATCTACGGAAGCTTTGCTTAATTCAAATTGACAATCCCTGGAGAGCGTTTGCAAACCCCCGCGTGGCCTGACAGGACCTCGCCCACATTCGCGACCGACTTTGGCCACGTTTGGCTGTTGACGCCTCCATTCCCCGTCCATACAGTCGCCGCATGGCTAACGACGAATACCTCACCGACTACGACCAAATCGTCCAAACGATGCAGATGTACATTGACGGAAGCAAACAAGGCAAAAGCGAAGTTATGCGTCCTGCTTTCCATCCAGACGCTTCATTTTTCGGATACGCGGGAGATCAACTCGCCATCGGAATCCCGTTCCTATTCGACTGGATCGACAAGAATGGTCCTGCAGGCAAGATCGAGCCCCGGATGGTGAGCGTGGACATTCTCGAATCCATCGCTGTGGTTCGGCTTGACGTCGCCGGCTGGTCAGGCAAGTTGGCCGGCTCCAGTGCTTACATGTCCGATCTCTTCACGCTTCTCAAGACGCCGAGTGGGTGGAAGATCATCCAGAAGGCGTTTCATTGGCATTCATGATCCCCCGGTTTGGCTGCGCGGCTTCTGGTATAGTCTTCCGCGGGGGTCTTAGGATGCCCGAGCGGAACACCCCACAGAAGACGCTGGAGTCTTGGAAGCAGATCGCCGGCTATCTGGAGCGCAGTGAACGCACGGTGCGGCGCTGGGAAGAGACCGAGGGACTCCCAGTCCACCGCCGAGAGCACGAAAAGCAAGATACTGTCTTCGCGTTCAGGCACGAAATAGAGGCTTGGAGTCGGTTACGCACAAAATGCCCGACCGAAATCTCGACCGATGAAGCCGAGGACGCCTTCCCGGTCAAGCCGACAAAAAATGCTTACCTTGTCGAACATGACGCGATCACGAACACCATGCACCGTTATATCTCTGGAGCCCGAACAGGTGATGGAGATTTGATGCGTCCTGCCTTCCATCCCTCAGCAACCATCTCCGGCTACTGTCAGGGGGTTGAATATACGGGATCGGTCGAACATGTGTTCAAGTGGATCACTGAGAATGGCCCGGCACCGAACATTAGTCCCCGCTTTGCACGCATCGAAATCATACAGAGCATCGCAGTCGTTCATCTGGAAGTAGAACGCTGGTCCGGAAAGTTGGCGGGCGCCAATGCCCGAGCTTCCGACGTATTCACCTTGCTTAAGTGGAACGGCGAATGGAAGATCACGCATAAGCTGTTTCACTGGCACGACCAATAACCCACCCTCCCGCTGTTCTGGCTTGGTCTTCTCGTCAGTCCACTGGCCAAGTTTTCCCCGCGTTAGAGCTTCCGAGTCGATTAAGAGCCACACGATAAGCTGCACCATTTTTCTTAGCGACAGGCAGAATAACGCCAGCAATAGCCGAGCGACTCGCATCATCACCCTCACACCCGGAGTTTATATAGCTTGCGTCTAACGTGATGATTGATCGCGAGGCCGGGCAGCGATCGAGGCTCAAACTCTACCAACGATGCATTGTGAAGTGATCGAGATACAGAGTTGATGATCCGCTGGCTCCGAGGCCATCAACCTGGAAATTGGCTACCAACGCTCCCAGTGCCCAGCCCAAGGAAAACTCGGAGTTTACCGTCTGATTAATGGGCGATTCCACTCCATCGAACCACACAGAGTGATACGTCACATTTCCCATATCATCGCGCGAAGTGCTTATCTGAATATGGTGCCAGGTATCACGCGTCCACTTTGCTGGGTTGCACGGAGACGTTGACTTGATCCATTTCACCTGAGGTTGCGTCGGAGTTCCGGCATTGGAGCTGAATTCCCAGGTATTCGTGTATCCGGAACACTGGAACGCGTAGATCACCGTGTCGCCGTTCCGCATCACCTGGTTGTTGTCCATCTCTAGATTGCTCAAAGTGCTGCCCGCAGAGATCCAGACATACGCGTCGTATAAAAAGTTTTTGGAGTCCGTGTCATTTCCGTACGAAATCGAATAGAGTTCGCCGCCCGCATTGGTGAATGTGGTGTACATCTTGGCCGCCTGGCCGCTAAGTGAGGGATCGCTGACCAGCGTCATAGACCCCGTGGAAGTGCCGGACGTACCCGGATCATGCTTGATACGCCAGTTGGGAAGCAGCTGGATCTCTTGCTGACTGATTGCATATGTGGGTATAGAGGGCCCCTTCGGTATCGAGATCACATAGCTCGCCTGAGCCAATCCACTGCTTGCATACCCCGGGGCCACTGCGATCGCCTGAAGCACCATCGAATTTGCAATTGTGATCGGCCCCGAATAGCGATAAGAGGATGCCGAGGGCGCAGACCCATCGGTCGTGTAGTAGATCGTTGATCCGGTTGTCGCGGACGAAATTGACACGGCTTGCGTGCTCGAGTAAGTGCCTGATGGCTCTGAGAACGATGGAATGGCAGCTGCCGCAGTGGTGGTTGGGCTCGAGGCTACATTGATGCTCATCAACACTTCGCTGCTCACATCGTGCCCCAGGCACTTTACGTGCAGTACGTGCGGACCGGGAGCTGCCGTCACCTGCGCGTTGAATGACGCGGGTTCAGCGATTAACTGTCCACCGTCGATCGAATAGCTCATCGAGACCACAGGTTGAGATTCGCAGGTATTCGCGCTCGCAGTCACAATAAAGGGCGACGTCACGTCAGCCCCATCCAGAGGTGCTGAGACCGAGATGCCAGAAGTCAATTTCGCCGTAACGGACGCCGGCGGAACAGAACACCCCATGATTACCAAGGCGATAGACAGCCCTGTGAGACTGAATAGGATGCGCACATTCGGAAGCAGCAACGGACCGTTCTGCTTCCTGGCAACTGATCGAGTGCAGGCTTCCGGGATCGAGGCGTCCAGAGACACCGGTTTCTGGACACTTCCACACTTTCTCGCACGAGACGGCATCCGGCCCCCAATTACGAGCTAGATCAGGGTGCGAAAAGAAAACAGAGATCGGCTGGAAACTTCCGAGACCCTCGTGTATGCGAGGTGTTAGGACGCTTGCATCGAGCTGGGGCGTGACTTATGCCCACGCATCGAACAAGACTGGATTGAGTAGCTAGCAAACAGCATAGCAATTGCGATAGGACAAGAGAACCCGCGAGGGGCTTGCTGGAATTACTGAGGTAATCCGGGCGGTGAAGGCGTGAACCCCCAGTTGACCGACAGTGGACGAAAACTCGCGCGAGTCAGGTTTGACTCAGGCTTTTCTCTTTGCGGGGGTGAGCGCTTCGTTCTTCAGGAGTTTACCGCCTTCCTCGATCACGTACAGGCGATTTACATCGAGGTCTTTGAGTGTGTCGACGGCGCCTGAGGGCCAGTTGATCTGGACCGAGTCGACCTTCTTCGCGTCATTCAGTCCGAAGTGTATGCGCAGATCGCTGGCGGAGTAGTAGCCGTTGCACGATTTCACGTCCTCGATCTGGATGAGAGCCGGGGTCCCCACGGACGGGTCTTTGTCCGTGGGGTGGTTGAGAGGCGTGCCCGGCTTGGCCGTCAGCACGGGCGAGCCGGTCTGCGCCACAACTTTGATGCGCGCGCCGATCCCGGTCTTGTTCGACTTTGTGCCGACGAGACGAATCTTCACCCAGCTTCGATTCAGTTTTGAATCGCAACGCAAAAGTTGCGGAATCGCGTTGACACAATTCACCACCGCGTCGAGATCGCCGTCGTTGTCATAGTCGCCAACTGCAAAGCCACGTGCCTTCGCATCCGTTGTAATTCCGCGACCCCCGGTCAGGCTTACGTCTTCGAACTGGCCGTTGCGCAGGTTGCGGTAGAGATACTTCCGTTCCGCGTAGGAGGCATCGACCTGCGTGC
Source organism: uncultured Acidobacteriaceae bacterium (assembly GCA_963770365.1). Classification (GTDB taxonomy): domain Bacteria; phylum Acidobacteriota; class Terriglobia; order Terriglobales; family Acidobacteriaceae; genus Telmatobacter. Next base: position 299,440 of record CAVYPN010000012.1, read on the forward strand.
CATCGACCTCCGGATACACGTGCCCGTTGGCGACGAGAATGTCGAGCCAGCCGTCGTTGTCGATGTCGATGAAGCTGACACCCCAGCCCAGCAGCCGCGTGTTGATGCCGAGGCCTGCCTGGTAGGTGCGATCGTCAAACGAGCCATCGCCGAGATTCATATAAAGGGAATCGGTGTCGCCGGCGAAATTCGTCTTCACGATATCCAACATGCCGTCGCGGTTGTAGTCGCCGATCGAAACGCCCATGCCGGCCTGCGGTTTCCCGTCAGGCGAATACGCGACACCCGCTTCAATCGCCGCGTCTTTGAATGTGCCGTCCTTCTGATTCACGTAATATGTGGCCGACGTCGAATCGTTGGCTACGTAAATGTTGGGCCAACCCGTGTTGTCCAGATCCGCAACGCCACAACTCAACGCATAGGTGCCGAGCGTGCCCCACATTCCGGCCTTCTCGCTCACGTCTTCAAAGGTGCCGTCGCCCTTATTGCGATACAGCAGATTCTTGCCGCCCTCAAGCCCTGGCGGCCCGCATGCGACAACGATGCCCTTGTAGGTGCAGTTGGCGTCTTCAGGCAGCGGCGTGGTCTTCAGATCCAGATCGATATAGTTGCCGACGAACAGATCGAGATGGCCGTCCTTGTCGTAATCGAGGAATGAGCAGCCGGAGTTCCACCGCAGGCGATCCTGGAGCAAGCCGGCCTCTTTGGTGACTTCAGTGAAAGTGCCGTTGCCGTTGTTGCGGAAGAGCGCGTTCTGGCCGTAGTAGCTGACGAACAGGTCGTTCCAGCCATCGTTGTTGTAGTCGCCGACGCAGCATGCCTGACCCCAGCCGGACCGCGCCAGACCCGACTTGATCGTCACATCGGTAAATGTCCCGTCGCGATTGTTCTTGAAGAGATGGCAGACAGGCTCGTGGCCTTTGGGGAATCCTTCGAGCCTCCAGCCGTTGACGAGGAATATGTCGACCCAATCGTCCTGGTCGTAGTCAAAGAAAGCCGCGCCGCAGCCCGTCGTTTCGAGCAGGTATTTGTTGCGGTGCTCGCCGCCGAAGATCATCTCGACATTCAGGCCCGCTTCCTTCGCCACATCGACGAATTGCACGCCGAGCGGCGTTCCCGTGACCGGCGAAGGCGCACCCTTGGGCGCAGGCCGAGGAGCGGCTTCGTACGACTGGCGTGCGCTGCCGGCCGGTTTGGGCGCTTGAGGGGCCTGCTGACCGAAGGCCGGCCGGGCCAGCCTCAATACGTCTTCAAGGGATAAAACCAGGGCGGTTCTGGAGAGCGACTTCAGAAATCCACGGCGGGTAAAGGACAAAACGGCGATCTCCGTTGAGCGCACCGGCTCCGGTCAGCGATTTGCGACCTAACTGGTGAGTATATCGATCGCGCCGACGAAGGGGCACCAGCCATCTCCAGAACCTGTGTTTCGAGGCCAGCCGTCAGGGCTCGAACGGTGAGTCTGCACGCGGGGAGTTCTAACGTGGATGGCGTGTATGCAACCACGCCCGCCCGGCACGGATGCTATCCCGCAAACCAATACGTGCCCGGTATTTGCATCGGACGAATACGAGCTGCCCGATGACCCTTTCGTACCATCGTCCTTGGTTACATTCGTCGGCGAATCCCCAGATCGTGTGATTGCTGTACCCCCGAACACCAGTGCTACGCTTCGCCTATAACAAGCCTCCGAATCACGAACGACAGGAGAGGTCTCCCCCCATGATTGACGCTACCAAGACGCTGGACTACTACGAATTTCTCCAAATCAGTCCCCACGCGGATACGGAGACAATCCACCGGGTTTACCGGTACCTGGCCGCCCGCTTCCATCCGGACAATCCGGAAACGGGCGATCCGGAGAAGTTCTTTCTGTTGAAGTCGGCGTACGACGTGCTCTCGGACCATGAACGCCGCTCGGATTACGATCGTGAATATGACCAGGAGACGACGGAGCGCACGCCGCTGTCTGAGTCCGTCGACTTTATGGACCAGGTGCAGGGTGAGCTGAATCGCCGCCTCGCAGTGCTGGCCGTGCTCTACTACCGGCGTCGCAGCAACCCATTTGAACCCAAGGTGAGCCTTGCCGAGATCGAAAAGCGCATGGGTTTCCCCCGCGACTACCTCGACTTCACCACGTGGTATCTCAGCAAGAAGGGCTATATCACGCGGGCGGACAACTCTGATTTCTCTCTGACCGCCGAAGGCGTGGACTTCATCGAAACCCAGCGGGTGAAGATTCCTGTTCTCAACAAGTTGCTGACCGATGGCAACATGGCCTGCAACGTCGATCTGGATGAAGACATCCTCACCCTGGAGTCGGCGAACCCGCCCATGGTCGTCTTGCCCGATATGACCAAGATTCCCGAACGCCGCGCAAACGCCCGCGAACGCCGCAGCGGTTCTCCCGACTGGCGCGCGGAGAAGGTAGATCGCCGCAAGGGTCCCCGGCGCTCAGCCGAGTAACAGGCAACAACCACAATTTCTCAAGTCTCGGGAGCGACACCGTGAACACCTCGGTGTCGCTCCCTCCTGTTTAGTTGTATCTCCCGCGTCTTTACCCTTCCAGACAACCGGCTGCACCGGCTAGCATGAGTGCGCGGTTAAGCTCGTCCCCAAAATTCATCGGTCTTGCCGCGTCTCAGAAAACCGCACTCAAGGAGAATTCCATGCGATTCCGTCGCTTCAGCTCCACAATTCTCGGATTAGCTCTTTGCTCGCTACTCTGTCTTCCCGCCGCAAGCTTTTCCCAGACCCCCAGCAAAGCCAAGCCCGCTACCGCTGCTAGCAGCGCCAAGACGGCGAAGACTGCGCCAGCCGGCGACCTGGTCGACATCAATTCGGCCACAGCCGATCAGCTCAAGGCGCTCCCCGGCGTCGGCGATGCGTATTCGGCGAAGATCGTCGCCGGTCGGCCCTACGCCAACAAGACCCAGCTGAAGAGCAAGGGAATTGTCCCGGCGGCAACCTATGACAAGATCTCAAGCCTGATCATTGCCAAGCAGCCGGCGAAGAAAGAAGTAGCTCCTGTGGATTCCCATTTTGCCAACCGGAAAGGGACGCGCTCGCGTCCCTTTCTGCATTTGCGGCCAGGCGAATCGAGTTCAAAGCGCGTTGACGGCATCCCCGACAGATCGCTTGAGCGCCGCCCATGCCAGCAGCCGCGTTGAGTCCAGCGTCGGCAGCGGGGAGTTCTTGTTGCTGATGATGAGCGGGATCTCCGTGCAGCCCAGCACGGCAGCATCGCAGCCTTCGTCTTTCATGCGGCGAATCACAAGCTGGAGATACGTCACCGATTCCGGCCGGAAGACGCCGTACACCAACTCGTCCATGATGATGCGGTCGATCTCCTTCCGCTCTTCTTCCGTCGGGCGCAGGTAGTCGATGCCATGCAATGCCAGCTTCAGCGGATAGACCTCGCTCTCCACCAGCGAGTGCGTACCGAGCAGTCCAAGTCGTTGATAGTTGCGTGCCACGGCTTCATCCGCAACCACCTCGGCAATGTGGAGCCAGGATAGCGGCGAGCGCGGCTCGACCAGGTGCATGGCCTGGTGGATCGTGTTGTCGGGACAGATGACGAACTCCGCGCCGGCGTCTTTCAATTTGCCCGCCGAATCCAGCATGAGATCGGCGACGCCTTCCCAGTCGTTGCGCTCGATACACTCCACATAGGCCGCGAGCGAGTGGGTGTGCATCGTAATCTCAGGGTGCGCGTGCGGACCCAGCAGTTGCGCGCCCTTGGCGCAGACGGTGCGATAACAGAGCGCCGCACCTTCGGCGGAACAGCCCACAATCCCGATATGTTGCGGCGTACGCATCCCAAGATTCTACCCATCCGCAAAGGCGCAGATCTTATCCGCGTTCCAAACCGTCTGTGCCTGCAGCCGGAACACGGCGACCTGCTGATTGAAACGGACGATATAGGATGTTCCATGCGCGAAGGGCACAGCCCCGGCGAGCTTTGAGCGCCAACTAAGATTCGTGCCCCAGAGGAGACTGAATGGTCACCAGACGTGAATTTCTTGACACACTTGCCGTGGGTGCTGCGGGCCTTGCGATCGGCTCAACCGCCAAAAGCTATGGCCAGATCATGGGCTCCAACGAACGCCTCAACTTCGCCGTCATCGGGCTGAACGGCCGCGCCTACGCGCACCTTTCTTCGGTGAAGGCCAACCAGGATGCCGCCCACATCTCGCATGTTTGCGATGTCGAAAGCAACATCCTGGCCAAGTTTGCGGCAGAGACCAAGAAAATGATGGGCTACGATGCCGCGACGGAAAAGGACTTTCGCAAGATTCTGGAGCGCAAGGATATTGACGCCATCACCATTGCCACGCCCGATCACTGGCATGCGCCGATGGCTATTCTAGGCCTGCAGGCCGGTAAGCACGTCTACGTTGAAAAACCATGCAGCCACAATCCTGGCGAGGGTGCGCTTCTGGTCGAGGCGCAGAAGAAATACGGCAAGCTGGTGCAGATGGGGACGCAGCAGCGCTCGTCTCCGCACACCATCGAGATCGTCGGCAAGATTCACAACGGGTTAATTGGGCGGGCTTACTTTGCCAAGTGCTGGTACGACAACACGCGCAAATCCATTGGCGTCGGCAAGCCTGTCTCCGTTCCGTCCACGCTTGACTGGGATCTGTGGCAGGGCCCGGCGCCGCGCCAACCCTATAAGGACAATGTCCAGCCCTACAACTGGCACTGGTTCCGCATCTGGGGCACCGGCGAAACGCTGAACAACGGCACGCATGAAGTGGATGTCTGCCGCTGGGCGCTCGGTGTCGACTATCCCAATCGCATCACCGCTTCCGGAGGCCGCTACGCCTTCAAGGACGATTGGCAGTTCTACGACACGCTGGTGACCAACTACGAGTACGACGACAAGATGCTCTCGTGGACGAGCGCGTGTTCCAACGGCATGCACACCTACAATCGCGGCCGCGGATCGGTGATTGAAGGAACCGAAGGCAGCGTGCTCGTCGACCGCGATGGCTACGAAGTCTACGACCTGAAGGGCAAGAAGACAGGCGAGTTCAAAGTTGGGAAACAGACATCGACGGCGGACCTCATCGGCGCCGACTCCATGACCGACGCACACTTCGCCAACTTCATCGCCGGCATACGCAAGGGCGAAAAGCTGAACGCGCCGGTCTCGGTAGGCAATGTCGCCGTGACGATGCTGCAGCTTTCAAACGTCGCGTGGTTCGTGAATCGCGAACTCAACCTCGATCCTTCTGACGGCAAAATCAAGAACGATCCCGAAGCCATGAAGTACTGGAACCGTGAATACGAGAAGGGATGGGAGCCACGCATATGAATCTCTCACGACGCAATTTTGTCCGCTCTTCAGCTCTGCTTGCTGCTGCCTCAACGCTGCCGGTCGCGCGCGATGCGTTCGGCCAGCTCACCGAAGCCAACGGCAAGTCGTCACCCATCAAACTGGGCATTGCGAGCTATACCTTCCGCAACTTCCCGCGCGCCCAGATGATCACCTGGTTGAAGCAGCTCAACATCACCAGCCTCAATCCCAAGGATGCGAAAGACCATTTGCCGATGGATCCGACGGCAGAGGCCCAGGCCCTGTCTGACTACGAGGCTAATGGCATCCATCTCCACGCTGCCGGCGCCATCTACTTCCAGAAAGACGATGACGACGACATCCGCGCCAAGTTCGAGTACTGCAAACGCGCCGGCGTGAAGGTCATCGTCGCAGGCGATCCCGCGCCCGCCACGTTGCCTCGCGTGGAGAAGTTTGTGAAGGAGTACGACATCAAGATCGCCATCCACAACCACGGGCCTGAGGACAAGATCTTCCCGTCGCCGCACGACGTGCTGAAATTCGTGAAGAGCATGGACCCGCGGATGGGCTGCTGTATCGACGTGGGCCACTGCGTCCGTGCCGGCACCGATGTTGTCGAAGCGATCAAAGCCGCCGGTCCGCGCCTCTTCAACATGCACATGAAAGACCTGACCAGCTTCACGGCGAAAGAGAGCCAGGTGGCAGTCGGCGAAGGCAAGATGCCCATTCGCCAGATTTTCGAGGCTCTGACGGAGATCAACTACCCGGGCTGGGTCGATCTGGAATATGAGGTGCACGGCGACGATCCGCTGCCGGGCGTGACCGAAAGCTTCGCTTATATGCGCGGCGTGCTGTCCGGCATGGGCTACAACCCACGCACGTAGCGCCAGAGATGTATCCGTTCTGAGGATCCGGCGGTCCTCAAAGTGGGTTGCGACACGAACGCACCGGGCCATTCAAAACTCGCATCCGGCCTGATTGACTTTGGCCGGATGCGAAATGGTCGCGCTACGTTTGCGATACCGGATATATTGTGACCTGCGGCGCATCAGGGAAATCCCGATACGATTTGATTGATGCTCCGTCCTGAGGCGAAACCCCAGGGTGCAGATAGGGAGAATCGCGATGAAGGAGCACCCGGCGACATACGCAATTCCGCCTGCTTCGTATTTCGCGGACTTCGCTTCCTCGTATGGTGAGGACGTCGATCAACTACTGATCCAGGTCTTCAGCATTCACCCGGGTCTTAATGAAAATATCCATGCCTTTGTGGACTCTTTCTATGAGCACCTAGGCACCCGAACTCGAAGCGCGGCGATCCTGGCCCGATTGAGCCCGGAAGAGCTCGATCGTCTCAAGTCAAAGCAGGCACAGCATCTTACGCAGATCCTCTCTCCGGGAGTGACCCCGCAGGATCAATACAAACGAGCGCTGATGGTCGGGTGGATCCACGAAATGGTCGGCGTGGGCCTTCCCTTGCTGATGGAGACTTACCATCTCTACCACGCCCAGATTAATGAGATCCTCCGCACTGCGAACCTGGCCTCTGATCAGCGCGAGCAGCTTCGGGGGGCAATGCAGCAGCGCGTGCAGCTCGATGTTGAGGCCCAGATCGCAAGCCATGCCCGGTTCGACAGCGAGATCGCTTCTCTTCTCGCCGCACTGGATGAGGCCATTCGGAAAGCCGTCAATCTTGCCGACACCCTCAGGTACACGTTTCAGGCACTCGGAGAATTCGAAGGCATTGCGGCATGCCTCTTCTCCAGGCCTGACGCTCATGGTGTCATGCAAATCGAGGCCGAAGGCGGGAAAGAAGGTTCGGCTTACGCCGAGGCTTTGCGATCGCAACGCGTTCCGTTATTCGAGACGCAAGCGTCAGCTCAAGCCGGAAACGGCCCCGCCGGGCGCGCCTGGCGTTCCTGCCAAATCCAGATCAATAGCTCCTTTGAAGAAAACCCCGCGATGCATGCCTGGCGCGACGAGGCTTTGCAGAGAGGTTTTCGCTCGTCCGCGGCGGTTCCCCTCCTCGACGAGTACGGTCAGTCGTTCGCGGTTCTAAGCCTCTACAGCAGCTGGCCTGGGTTTTTCAGCACCGTTACGCGAGAAGCACTGTTACGCCACATCCAGCAATCCTTGAGCCAGGCCATCCTCCACTGCGAGCAGACCTCCGTGCTTTCCGCTGATTTGAGCCGGGACTATCGGCAGCTACTCGACGATGGCGCTGTGGAGATGCTCTACCAGCCCATCATCGACCTGCGGACCGGAAAACTCGACAGCCTGGAAGCCCTGGCGCGGTTGCGAGGAGCGGATGGGAAGCTGATCTCGCCTGCGGCATTTCTACCGGCTTTTGGCAATGCCGGCTTATTGCGTCTCTTCCAGCTTGGCCTCGACCAGGTATGCCGTAATCTGCGCTCGTGGCTGGATAAAGAACCCGATTCGACCCTCTCGGTGGCTCTCAATCTCCCTCCCGACGGACTTAGCCAGGATGTCTACCGGGATTGCGTCTTTGAAACGCTTGAGCGTCATGAATTGCCCGCCACCGCATTAACCCTGGAGATGCTGGAGAGCAAAGAATCACACGACGTCGCCAGGCGCGATGCGCGCATCGCGGAGTTTCAGCAGGCAGGCATCCGCATCGCGCAGGACGATCTGGGTTCCGGTCACAGCTCCCTTCTGCGCATGGACCGCGTGGCCTGCGATCGCGTGAAAATCGATCAGGGGCTGGTACGTGGCGCGTTGAAGCGACCCGTGCGGGCCCTCGAATTCATCTATCACCTGACCCTGCTCGCGCAGGGCTTTGGCGCACCCGTTATCGTCGAAGGCCTTGAGGACATCGGCCTCATCGAAGCGGCGGCTATTCTCGGCGCTGATTTTGGCCAGGGCTACGGAATCTCGCGGCCGATGCGGACGCAGGACGTGATGACCTGGAGCGGGACATGGACCTCCCCTGTCGACCCGGAGCATCCTCGCACGGCTCTCGGCGCATTGGCGGGTTATCTGCTCTGGGACCACAAGCTGGGCATGTTGGCGGACTGGCCCGAACTCGCGGCCAATTTCATCAAGGAACCGTGGCTCGTCCACCGCTATCTCGATCGCGGCCTGAATGCCGATCCGGAACTGCCCTCCATGCTGGAGCGCACCCAGATCCTCGCTCTGCATGGCAAACGAAGCCCGAAGTACGCGAAGATGCGCAAGGAGTTCATTGAACGCCTCGGCGAAAACTGGCTGAAGGAGAGACAGTGACCGCGATCAACGTTCAAGTGCGTTCTCTCCTCGTGAAGCAACTTTCCTGATTCTTCCTGCATTCCCTAACTTGAGACCTGTCCACTCCTTGACCGCGAGAATGAACACAACCTCGACTACACTGGTTACGCCATGAATGCTGTGCCGATTCGCGGCAGTTTGGTTGGCCAGGTCATCGACGGGAGATTCTCGCTCCTCGAATGGCTGGGCGGATCCGGCACCTGCGGCACCTTCCTCACCGAGATTTCCGGCCCTGGTTCTCAGAAGGCTGCCATCAAGCTCTTCTCCACGCCGGCCCAGGCCGAAGACCGTCTCACCGCCTGGACAGAAACGGCCACCTTTTCTCATGTGCACCTCGTGCGCATTCTGCATTTTGGCCGCGCTGAAGTCGATAGGGCGCCCGTGGTCTACGTGGTTACGGAGTACGCCGAAGAGGTGCTTTCGCAAATTATCCCAGAGCGTCCGCTGGCGCCCGATGAAGCCCGCGAGATGCTCGAGCCGATTCTCGACGCACTCTCCTACCTCCACTCGAAAAATTACGTCCACGCTCACCTCCGGCCATCGAACATCCTGGTTGTCGAAAACGAGGTGAAGTTGTCAGCGGACAGCATTTTGGCCTCGCACGGGCTGGCGCTGGAACTCGACAGCAGCGATCTCCACAACGCCCCGGAGACGGCGACAAACCCGATTTCGCGTCGGGCCGATATCTGGTCGCTGGGCGTAACCCTGGTGGAAGCTCTCACCCAGCAGTTGGCCGTGTGGGATTCCGCCAGTGATGGCGATCCGGTGTTGCCGGCATTGCCGAAGCCGTTTGACTCAATTGCGCAGCGATGTTTGCGCGTCGATCCCGCACAGCGATGCACGCTGGCCGATATCCGCCGTATGCTGACGGGGAAATCCGCGCCGGTTTCGCAGCCGAAGCCGCAAGAACTGCCGGAAGAACCGACTGCAGCTCAGAGTGCGGCGAAACCGCCGTCGGCGCGCATACCCGTGATCCCGCTGATCGTCGGCTTCCTTCTGCTGGCGGCCATCATCGTCGGGCTCTTGCTTCGCAGCCATAAGACCAACACCGCTCCGCTCGATACGCAGACGACACAGCAGGCACCTCCCGCCGAGCCCGATGCACATCCGTCAGCGCCATCGACAGCGACGGCCGGACCTCAAAAAGGCGAGGTCCTCCATCGCGTTGTGCCTGATGTTCCGCAGTCCGCGAGCAACACGATCCACGGCAAAATAGCGGTCTCTGTCCGCGTCTCCGTCGATCCCACAGGCGCGGTCACCAATGCGGAATTCGCATCGCACGGCTCCAGCGCTTACTTCGCGCGCCTTGCGATGGAATCGGCCCACGACTGGAAGTTCAAACCGCCGCAGCAGAATGGCAATGCTATCGCCAGCTCATGGATGCTGCGTTTCGAGTTCAAGCGGAGCGGCACAGACGTCACGCCTGTTGAAACAGGTCCTTGAGCGAAGCGACTCTCCCGATATGCAACCCGATGGTTGCGTATTGCCCAGACTAATTTCGGAGATATTCTTGAGACACGGATGAGGCTTATCGAGCCTACGCCTGTTCGCCGGCAAGCTGCTCAAGCAAACCGTCGAAGTCGGCCAGGTCGGCATACTCGATGATCACGCGGCCGCGGCCGTTCTTGTCTTCGATATGGACCTTGAGGCCGAGCGCTCGCTGAAGCTGCTCCTCCACTTCCTTCACATTGGGATCGGCAGGTATCTCAGGCTTTGGTTCTTTCTTTGCTTTCTCAGGAAAGAGGATGGCCTGCACCAGGGTTTCCGTCTGGCGAACAGAAAGCGAAAGGTTAGCCACCCGTTGCGCAGTCTTCTCGAAGTCTGGATGTAACTTCATTCCCAACAGTACTTTAGCGTGTCCGAACGTCAGAGATCCGGACTCGACGAGCTTCTGAACCGTCTCCGGCATGCTCAGCAGGCGCATGAAATTCGAAACCGAAACCCGGTCTTTTCCCGTGCGCGTCGCGATCTGCTCCTGCGTCATGTGGAACTCACGGGAGAGTCTCTCGAAAGCCCGCGCCTGCTCCATCGGGTTCAAGTCGGCGCGCTGCAGGTTTTCGACGATGGTGATTTCGAGGGCCTGTTCGTCCGAGACCTGGCGCAGGATCGCGGGGATGGTCTTCTTGCCGGCAAGTTCAGACGCCCGCCAGCGCCGCTCGCCGGCGATCAACTGGAATCGGCCACTCGCCAGGGGCCGAACCAAAATGGGTTGCACCACGCCATTCGCAGTGATGGAAGCGGCCAATTCCGCCAGCTCAGCTTCGTCCATACGCGTGCGGGTCTGGAATGGATTGCGATCGATCTCTTCAACCGCAATCTCGCGCGGCTTGCCTCCTTCGGCCTCAACCGCTGTGGGCACGCTGATCGATGAGGGGGTGGGGGTGGCATTCCCGTGGATCCGGGGCAGTAAGGAATCAAGTCCTTTTCCGAGGGCGCGGCGCTTGGGATCAGTGGTTGCGATGCTCATCTTCAATTTCCTCTAACCGGCTGCGGCACTGCCGGAAATCCTTCTATCAATCTGCTGGTAGGCGCAGTCCTATCGATGACTCGCTCAGGAGTATGGCCAAAAGCGAACTTCCGCCTTCGGTTTTGAGTTTGTGGCTACCTTCCGCTCAAGGCTTTTCGGACTTTCGATGCGATTGCGGGCCAGGTATTCGCCAGCGAGTTCAAAGTAAGCCTCGGTGCCGCGCGAACGCGAGTCATACGTCGCCACAGGCTTGCCGTGGCTGGGCGCCTCAGCGAGGCGGATATTGCGCGGAATCACGGTAATGAAAAGCCGGTCGTGGAAGTGTTCGCGAAGGGTGTCGCGCACCTGCTGTGCCAGATTGGTGCGGTCGTCATACATGGTCAACAGCACGCCCTCGATCTGCACGTTGTGGTTGAATGCAGCGCGAACACGCTCGAGCGTCGACATCAGCTCGGTGATGCCCTCCAGAGCAAAGTACTCGGCCTGCATGGGCACGATAAGCGAATCAGCTGCAACCAGGACGTTGAGCGTAAGGAGGTCGAGCGCGGGCGGGCAGTCGAGAATTACGAGGTCGTACTTGTCTTTGACCGGGGCAAGAGCCTGGCGAAGGCGGGTCGCACGATCTTCGGCGCTCGTCAGCTCGATATTTGCACCGGTCAGGTTCTTCGAACCGGGCAGGATCGAGAGATTTTCGACTCCGGTGGGAAGGATGACCTGCTCAGCCTCAGAATCTCCAACCAGGACATCGTAGATAGAGTGGCGATTGTCATCGCGGGCCACACCGAGGCCGGAGGAAGCATTTGCCTGCGGATCGCAGTCGACCAGAAGGATTTTAAGGCCCTCCAGCGCAAGACAAGCAGAAAGATTGATGGCGGTGGTAGTTTTGCCCACGCCCCCCTTTTGATTGACTACGCCGAGAATCTTTCCCATAGCGTCTCAGGTTAAAGGAAGCGGGCAGCGTCGTGCGGAATTGAATCTGTGGAGAACCTGTACATGTTGTGGAAAGCGTCTCGAGGCCGTAGGCGGGGCACCGCGCAAAGCCTTTTTTATCAATTAGTTCCACGTGGACGTATCTTTGGTCGAATTTGAGTATTCAGCGAGGCAACCCGGTGGAAAACTCTGGCCCCGGTCTTGCCGGAAATTCACAATTCACCCTTCCGGGGAACATGTTCCACGTGGAACTTCGATGGCTTGGTTCTGTGCAGAATGTAGAACGTTCCACGTGGAACATTCAGCTTTAAGTCTATGGGGCTGAGGTCGAATGAACCCCAGATTCGCCTTTCGAGGCTAGAACGACCAATCGTTGCTCTGAGCCAGCAATCCTAATCGTCTGCGTCGATTCCATGTCTTTCCAAGCGCTTTCAAGCCTCTCGCGGTCCGCCTCGGTCGTGAATACTGCCAGCCATCCTCCGGTTCGCACCAGACCTGATGCCGTTTTAACGGCTTGTCCCATCCGATCAACCGCGCGGAGAGCTACACAATCGAACTTTTCGCGCAGGTTCTCTGCACGCCTCGCAAACACCGTTGCGTTCAACTTCAAACTGCGCACCACTTCACGGAGAAAAGCTGCCTTCTTGATTTGCGACTCGGCGAGGGTGACGTTGATCTCAGGTCGGCAGAGTGCGGTGGGAATTCCGGGAAACCCTGCTCCGCTGCCAAAGTCGAGAAGGGTCGCGATTCCAGCCGGCAGCGCCTGGGCGCAGGCAATCGATTCCACGAAGTGACGACTGACAATCTCCTTCGGATCTCGGACGGCCGTCAGATTCATGCGCCCGTTCCAACGGAGGATGAGCGCGAGGTACTCCTCAAACTTTGCCGCGGTTTCCGCGTCAATCGGCTTGAGCCCGGCCGCGTTGAAGCTGATCGCTGAGACTGCCGATGTTGAGTTCAGCATCGTGCCCCGAACTCATGCCGTCGCGACCGAGGTTTCCGCCGGGCGCAGGCGCCACGCTTCGGCTGCCACGACAAACGCCGCAAAGAGGGCGCGAGACAGGGCGCTGACGGTGAACGTACGTTCGGGGTGCCATTGGACGCCCACCACAAAATGATCGGGCGAATCGAGCTCCAAGGCTTCAATCACACCATCTTGTGGGCTCACGGCAGTCACAAGCAGGTTGTCTCCCACGCGGCCCACCGCCTGATGATGACTGGAATTGCAGTCGCCATCCAGCGCATTCCCGGCGGCATTCGCCAGGCGCGATCCTGCGGCGATGTGAACCGGGTGGGCGCTAACAACATCCCGCCCCGGGCTGTGGTTGACCTTGGTTGAGAGAACCGTTTCGAGGTCCTGGATCAGTGAGCCGTTTCGCCAGACGTTCAGCGTCTGCACACCATGGCAGATCGCGAAGATTGGCTTGTGGAGGTTGAATGCATCCTGGAGCAGTAGTTCGTCGACCGCGGTGCGTCCGCCATCGGCAGGGCCGCACGCGGGGATGCGCGCTTCGCCATAACGTTCCGGATCGACATCGAAGCCGCTCCCGGGAAGCAGCACACCCTGCGTACCGGCCAGCAGCCGGGCGACGCGGTCCTGGCGCTCGTGAAGCGGAATCAAGACCGGGACCGCACCAACCGATTGAAGCGCGGCGAGATATGGCGGAAGGGAACGCGCGTTGTAGGCTGCGTCGTTCGAAGTTGGCTCAGGAATCGCAATACGGATCGACATAGACGTTCTCCAGTGTATGCGAGATTTACGAGTTCAGCATGGTTCTTAAGAAGAGCTCAAAGCATAAGCGTGAGTTCTTTCTAAGTCTCTGATAATAATAGGCTTATCATATATCTAAATCGATTTCAATGTAAATGTATTATTATCAATTACTTACGCCGTGGTTGCCGGGCGAGTTTGGATCGAGGTAATCCGCACCGCAGGTCGATTCGAACTCAATGGATCCTGACAACTGCAGCCGCAGGATTGGTGTATCCTTGCGGTTTTCGGGGAGAAGGCCGGGATGAAGCGCACGATTTGCATACCGATGATGTTGATCCTGATTAGTGGGACTATCAGCGGGACCATTGGTCTGATGGGCCAGACGGAAGGAACTTCGTCCAACGGCAATCAGGAGACAACGCTCCGCGTGAACAGTCGCGCGGTGCTGGTGGATGTACTTGTGACAGACAAGAAGGGCGCGCCGGTGCGGGGCCTGGCGCAGAACGCGTTCACGGTCAAGGAGCAGGGAAAACCGCAAGCCATCACATTTTTTGAAGAGCATCAAAGCGCCGAATCGACCGGCATCGAGAGTCTGACACTTCCACCGAATGTCTTCAGCAATCATCCCGGAGAGCCCAAGCCCGCGGCCGTCACTGTGCTGTTGCTCGATGCGCTGAATGCGTCGGTCGAAGACCAGGCGTTTGTTCACCAGGAGGCGCTGCGGTTTTTGAAGACCGCGAAGCCGGGATCGCGTATGGCGATCTTTACGATGTCATCGGGCCTGCATTTTGTGCAGGGATTCACCGATGATCCAACGCTGCTGGTGGCCGCCTTGAGCGTGAAGAAGGGCAACGGCGTGGAGCAGTCGTCGAGTCTGACAACGGCCGCTGAGACAAACGCCGGCCAGGGACTGGTGAACATGATGTCGGAGAACACGCCGACACAGGCGACGCCGAACGGCCCGTCACCGAGCACGCCGGCGGCTTCGCTCTCCATGATCGCCGGACTGGAAGGTTTTCTGCATGAGATGGGCAATGCAGAGTGGAGCGACCGGGAGTATCGGACGCTTGCCAATCTTCAGCAACTGGCGACGTTTCTCGGGGCGTTTCCCGGGCGCAAAAACCTGATCTGGTTTTCGACCTCCTTTCCGGCCGGCGTGTTCGGGATGACGCAGCCGCGGTTCGAAGGGGACGTGAAGAAGACAGTGAACCTGCTGACGGCAGCGCGCGTGGCGCTGTATCCGGTGGACGCTCGCGGCGTGAGCGAGCACGCCTTCTACACAGCAGGGAACGGCCAATCGAAAGACTCGCATTTGCCCAGGGAGATGAGCGGCGCGAGCGATCTGTCGGCGGGACCCGGCAACGTGATCACCAATAGTCCTGCGCAGGGACCCAACACCGCGATGACCGCAAGCGCTCTCGGCGGTCCCGATATGGGGGACTCGGCAACCGAGCATCCGCTGGCAACCGAGGACGCGCAGAGAAACAGCAAGCATTCCACCATGGACATGCTGGCGCACGATTCCGGTGGCAGGGCTTTCTACAACACCAACGGTCTGGCTAACATCATCGCGGAGATCGGGAAAGCGGGCGCGGACTTCTATACGTTCTCGTATGTCCCGGAAAACGCAAAAATGGATGGTGGGTTCCGCAGCATCTCCGTCGAAATCGAAGGCCAGAAATACAACCTGAGTTATCGACGCGGATACTACGCTTCCGATGCGGATCGTCCCGGAGCCGCAGAGGCGGCGGCGGGCGCAACGCAGGGAGGCAAGCAGGCGAATCCGCTGGCGCCATTTATGGCTCTCGGCATGCCCGAGAGCGAGGAAGTCGGGTACCGGGTTGCAATCAAGCCGGCGGGTGAAGCCGCCGAGGGCGCAAAGTCAATCAGCTACGACGCTGTGTTCACGCTGACGGTGGACGATCTGAACCTGAAAGTGGGTGCCGACGGTACGCGTACCGGCGCGCTCGTTGTCGGTTTGACGGTGTACGACCGCTATGGGCAAGTGGTGAACCAGCAGGCGCGGCGTGCGACGTTGACGCTGAAGCCGGACGTCTACGCGGCGGTGAAGACGACAGGGTTGGGAATGACGGCAAAATTCGACGCTCCCCCAGGCCAATACTGGCTGCGCACGGGCGTGTATGACGAGGGCGGCGCGAAAGTCGGCACGGTGGAGATCCCGCTTGCAGCGGTGAAGCCCGTTGTCGCGCAGGGCGGGAACTAAACGGAATCGAACGGCTGCAGCGCTCATGGAACGCTGCGTCTCACACGTTTGTTCACGGACACACGAACACTCTCCGGCATGATTGCGCCCCGCATTCACTACGAGAAAAGATTCTTGCCGCCCTTGCAGTGACACGTCACGTCAGATGAGAGGAGCCCTTCCGATTTTACGCCGCCGAAGTGGACCCGGAGTAGAATGCATTGTTGATTCCGCAAGAGTGAAAGATCCGCTGGCTGTCGTATGTCGATGCGATAAGCGGATCCTCGAGGTAGAGTCATGGGCCGTTTTCCGTTGGTTGCAGTTGCCGTGACGGTGTGCGTGGCTGCTGCCTTTTCTGCACCGATTCAGAGCGGAGCGCAGAAGACATCTTCCAAGGCCGCATCCACTGACCAGGCACCGGGCGGGTACGTCTTTCGCTCGAATGTGCGGCGTGTCCCCCTGGATGTGATTGTGCTCGACAAGAAGGGCGCTCCGGTTCGCGGCTTGACGAAGGATGATTTTGTGGTGGAGGAAGATCGAAATCCGCAGAACGTGTTGTCGTTTGAATTTTTCGATGGAACTGCTCCCACATTTGTGCCACCTAGAATTCCAACGCTTCCCTCAAACACGTTTGTCGACCTGCCAATTGCGGCGGAGCGCGGACCGCTCTACGTTCTGTATTACGACATGGTGAACACTCCGATGCCCCAGCAGATGGAGGCCTACAGGCAGCTGCTGGATTTTGTGGACCATGCCCAGCCGGGAACGCGCATCGCCCTGTTTGCGAACATGGCGGGATTGCATCTTTTGCAGGGATTCACGAGCGACCATGCAGTGCTGCGCGCCGCAATTCTGTCGAAAGGGCCTGGGCCGCACCTGCCCAAGGTCTTCCTGAATGGGAACACCTACGGATATGAAGACGCCGGCGCCGTGCTGTCGAGCCTGAAGTTTATTGCCCAATACCTGAACGGGATACCCGGCAGAAAAAACCTGTTCTGGCTTTCAAGCGAATTTCCCATTCCAGTCGGCCCCACGATGTCGGGCCACAACTCGGATACAGGTGTGAGTGGGGGTTTTTCCAGTTCAACCATGCAGATCAACGATCTGACCTACCTGGAAAGCCAGTTGATCAAGGAAACATACGCGGCCCTGGCAAGCAGCCAGGTGGCCCTTTATCCCGTGAACCTGAATGGAGTGGTGGGTGGCGGCGACACGGTCACTGAATACAGTCACGAAGACGCGATCGCCGAGGCAACCGGCGGTCATGCCTACCGCGGCGATAACAATATTGCCGAGCTGCTTGACAAGGCCGTGGACAACGGCGAGAGCTATTACTCTTTGACCTATTCGCCGACGAATACGAAATACGATGGCTTGGAGCGGCATATTCGCGTGAGATTGGCCGACAAGAACAAGGATTATCTGCTGACTTATCGGACCCTCTATTACGGGGTATCGGATGATGAGGCGCAGGAATTGCACACCAAGCAGGTAACGCAGCAGCGATTCCTCGCAGCAAAACAGGCCGATACGTTGTACGCCACTGTCGAGCATGGCGCACCGGTGGCCCACGATCTGTTGTTTGTCGCGCACATGGCCGCGGCTGGCAAGCCGCGCATGGCTAGCGCGGAACAGATGAAATTGCTGGAAGATTCGCCTGCGTACTTTCGCACGCGGAAGAAGAGCCGGACGGCTGCAAAGCCGCTAACGCCCGTCAATCTGCAGCAATATGTGATCGACTACGACGTGATCGATCCGCCGTTGAGAGCGCTTGCGGCGAAGCAGAAAACGCAGGAGCTGGAGTTTGCTGCTGCCGCTTACACCGGCGATGGGGTTCTGCTGAACAGCATTCTGAACAAGGGCGCCATCGCAAGCGAGCGGCACTCTGACGGCAAGGTCGACAACAAGTTCCACGCGGTGCAGCAACTGGAGGTGCCTCCTGGCGCTGCCTACATTCGCGTGGTTGTGCGCAATCCTCAGGACGATCGCACCGGCGCACTCGAAGTGACACTGCCGCTGAAACAGGAAACGCAAACGGCCGCGGTGACTCCCGAAAAGAAGAGCGAGAGCAACTAGCTGGCATTGAGTCTCTTCGTCGGGAAAGATCAGCATATTCGATGGAAAGCCGGAAGGGGCTGCAACAGGCCGCGCCGCTGTGTCATCGTACGAGTGTGAGGGAATCGATGCGGGTGCCTTTGACGTGTGCGTTCTTGTTAGGCGTGGCGGGCGGTGCACGCACGATGCTTCCGGCGGCCGCGGTGAGCCGGGCGGTCCGCGCGGGATCGGTGAGCACGAAAGGCACTCCTTTGGCTTTCCTCGAAGGACGAAACCTGAATCGCCTTCTCGTCGGGCTGGCGCTGGTAGAAATGGTGGCCGACAAGCTGCCGATGACGCCAAGCCGGAAGAAGACTGCGGCGTTTGCTGCGCGCGTGATCAGCGGCGCGCTTGCGGGAGCGGCAGTCGGGGCGGCTTCACGACGGGCGGCGTTTGGAACGCTACTCGGGATGGCAGGCGCCATTGTTGGTACGGAGGGTGGCGCGGCATTCCGATCCTGGTTGGCATCTTTGTTTGATCGAGACCTGCCAGCAGCCGTGATCGAAGATCTTGTAGCCCTGGCGTTGATCGGGTACGTGACCAGCAAGCTCAAGGACTGTGCGTTGCCGGCAGAGGGAAGCCAAATCTAGCGAGATTGGGGCGGCCCGTAGTCCGCGTGCTCGGTTGTGGTGAGAGATTCGTTTGAGCTTCCCTTAAGGTCGAAGAGGATGATCTCGTTTCCGCCGGGATGGAGCCATGGCCCCGGTGTGTACAGCGTGAATTCAGGCCCGACGTCCCAAAAGCGCCCGAGTGGGCGTGCGTTGAGGAAGGCGATTCCTTTCGAGACCCGGTGCGTGTTGAGGAAAGTGTCGCCCCTCTCCGAGTCACCGAGGCTATTGGGCACCGTCATAGCGAACCGATAGAAGCAGGGGCCCTCGCAGGAAGCTGAAGTAAACTTCAGTGCGGCGAGATCGCTCAACGGGAGCGAATAGATCTGCCAGTGCTGCGGCTTTGTGCCCGCGACCATAATCGAACCAGTGATGCCTTTGCGCTCGGTGCGGATGACCTTGGTGAAGTTCACGCGGCCGGAATTCTCGATGAGAATGTCGAGGGTTGCGGGTGCGGTAACGGCGGGCAAAGTCAGATGAGACTGGCCGAGGCGCCGGTCCAGAGTGCCGATGAGTTTCTGGTCAGCGTAGATCTGCGCGTAGTCGTGGAGGCCATCGATCGTGAGATCGCCGCCGGGGCTGGGGCCCAGCTTCGTTCGATAAAGGATGTACCCGTACGACTGATCGAGATCTTCCATGGTAAGAAGCTTGTCCGACTCAACGGGCTTGGGCAGGTTCTGCCACAGCGAGGCAGATTCAGAATGCGGGGAGATTGAATACGTGGCCGCCGGAGTTGACGGCGGAATCGCAGGCGGAGTCTTGCCGGTAACGCGGGCGATGGCATCGCGGAACGCCGTGAATTTGGCCGTGGGCTGGCCGCTTTCGTTCAGCGGCGCGTCGTAGTCGTAGCTGGTGGTGTCCGGCTCGTAGTTGCTGCCGTTGCTGTTGGCGCCGTTCATGAAGCCGAAGCTGGTGCCGCCGTGAAACATGTACATGCTGACGGAGTAGCCCTGGCGGAGCATCCATTCGTATTCGGCCGCGTTGGAAGCAGCCTCGGTGGTATGGTGATGCTCGCCCCAGTGATCGAACCACCCGGCCCAGTATTCGCCGGACATAAAGGGGCCGTCGGGACGCAGTTTCTTGAGAGAGGCGAAGGCTTCCTTCGCATCGCCGGTGCCGAAATTGATGACAACGGGAAATTCAGGAAGCGAACCGTTGGGAACCTGCTCAGCGCCGTCGGCGGTGTAGAGCAGGGTATCGGGAGCGGCGAGCCCGAATTTGAGCAGCGCAGACTTCACAACTTGCATGTAGGCGTGGTCGTTGCCGAAGGAGCCGTATTCGTTTTCGACCTGGATGGCGATGATGGGGCCGCCATTCTGAATCAGCAGCGGCGAAACTTCCTTCGCCAGCCGCGCGAACCATGTGTTCATCGCAGCGATGAATTTGGGGTCATCGGAACGGAGTATGAGGTTGCGGTCCTTGAGCAGCCACGACGGATAGCCACCGAGATCCCATTCCGCGCAAACGTAGGGGCCGGGACGGAGGATGACATTCAGGCCCTCCTGCTGCGCCTCGCGGATGTATTCGGCCACGTCGTTCTGACCGCTGAAGTCGTAGACGCCAGGGCGCGGTTCGTGGAGATTCCAGAAGACGTACGTGGTGATGGTGTTCAGGCCCATGGCGCGGGCTTTGCGGAAACGGTCGCGCCAGTAGGCGCGCGGCACGCGTGGATAGTGCATCTCGCCGGAGAGAATCTGGTAGGGGTGGCCGTCAAATTGGAACTGGCCGTTGGCGACAGCAAAAGAGTGCTTGGCGGGTCCGGTAGGCTGCGCTGCAGAGTTTTGTGCACAGGCGAGAAGCGCCGCGAGAATCAAAGTGATCGTGAAAAGTCTTCGGTCCATTCCACGAACGAGTTTAGCGCGGCGGGGCGGAAGGCCGAAAAGTAAGCACAGTCATCGATTGGGATTTCGTGCTTTCCCGACCTAGCGCGCCTCGATTTTGCCTGCAATCCGGTTGTATTCAGCTCGCGACACGATATGCCGCTTGGCTAGATCTTCTGAATCGCTGTAGGGGCGCCCTTCGATAATGCGCTGAGCGGAGTCCTCATCGATGCCCGGCAGGCTCTTGAGATCACTGGCCGAGGCGTGGTTGATGTTAATCGTCCGCTGCTGCTTGACGCCCTCCACAACACCCTGGGTGACGGCCTTGGCGTCGCGAACCGCCGTGGATGTTGCGCGGGCGGTCTGCTCGCGGATTTCGTCAGGACTGCGATCGTGAGGAGTGCAGCCAGTGAGAGCAACGAGTGCCAACGGAACCAGAACGAAAAGCCTCATACTGGTTTTGATGCTTTCGCGCGGTTCGAGGGTGGTTGGTGGTCTTAATTTGAAGCGCCGTTGGGCGTTGGCGTATGCCCTGCTCGTGTTGATGGGACTTGGACTGCCAACGCACGCGCAAGATCCATCTGCTCAGGCTCCCACGTCGTCCGCGGACATGAGTAAGCACCACGGCGGGATGATGCGCCTGATGGACCAGATGCATCCGAAAGACTTTGTCCAGGAAATTGAGCATCACGCCGCGTCGGGAACCAGCGCAGAGCCAGCCTCAACGCCGGCGCCGATGCTTATGACGATGAAGGGCTCGTGGATGCTGATGTTCCACGCCAACGCATTTGTCGCAGATACGCAACAAACCAGCCCGCGCGGCGGGGACAAGCTGTTTTCGACAAACTGGTTTATGCCAATGGCGGAGCGGGAGTGGGGGCCGGGGCAATTGACGCTGCGCGCCATGTTCAGCCTGGAGCCAGCAACGGTGGCGGGCGAGCAGTATCCGCTGCTTTTTCAGCAAGGTGAGACGGCATATGGCGTACCGATTGCAGATGGGCAACATCCCCATAACTTCTTCATGGAGCTTGCGGCGCTCTACGACCTGCACGTTGGCGATAAGGGGCTGGTGAGCTTGTACGTGGCGCCGGAGGGAGATCCTGCGATTGGACCAACTGCGTATCCGCATCGGGCCTCGGCGCTCGAAAATCCAGTTGGCACGCTCGGACATCACCAGGAGGATTCCACACACATTGCCAATGACGTGGTGACGCTGGGTGCGACGTACGGAATCGCGCGCGTTGAGGCGAGCGGCTTTCATGGACGCGAGCCGGATGAGCATCGGTGGAACTTCGAGCAGGGAAAGTTAGACTCATGGGCCACGCGGCTCACCGTAGAGCCAGGGCAGAACTGGAGTGGACAATTCTCCTACGCGCGGATCACCAGCCCGGAAGCTCTCTTTCCCGGTGAAGATCAGGAGAGAATGACAGCGTCACTGATGTGCAACCGAAACGTTGCGCATGGGAATTGGGCAAGTTCGGCGGTTTGGGGCAGAACGCGATCCATTCAGGATTCAGCAAAGGAGAACAGTTATCTGCTGGAATCGACTTTGCAATTCAAGGAGCGCAATTACGCCTGGATCCGGCTGGAGAATGCAGGAAGGAGCAATGAGCTGCTGCTGGGCGAACATCCATTGCCGCCAGGGTTTAGAGAAGAGCCGCTGACCCATGTGCAGGCATACACCTTCGGCTACGATCGCGATGTGAACGCCATACCCAATATGTCGACCGCAATCGGCGCACAGGTTACCGCGTATGGTGTGGGACGGCCGCTGCAACCGATTTATGGGACAGACCCTATCGGTGTGCAGGTGTTTGTGCGGCTGAGAATGAAGAACAAATAGGTGCTTCGGCACGGCGATCGAAGTTTGAGCGAGGTTGAAAGGTGGTGGAGCACTCTCTCCGAACAATCGAATTTCAAACGTCGAAGGAGAAGCGTGCCGCATCAGAAGACTGAGGTGATGCCGATGGAGAAGCGGAGATTGGGGGCGGACGGGCCTGAAGTGCCGGTGATCTGCCTGGGCGGAAACGTATATGGGTGGACGCTGGCGGAGGCTGATGCCTTCCGGCAGTTTGATGAAGCGCTTGATCTTGGATTGAATTTTATCGATACGGCTGACGTGTACTCCCGCTGGGCTCCGGGGCACACGGGCGGCGAGTCCGAGACAATCATCGGCAACTGGCTCGCGAAGAGCGGTCGGCGCAAAGACGTGATTCTCGCAACCAAGGTCGGAATGGAAATGGGCGAAGGACGCAAGGGACTGAAGCCCGCATACATTCGCCGTGCAGTGGAGGATTCGCTCAAGAGGCTGCAGACCGATCACATCGACCTCTACCAGGCACACAAGGACGACGAGGAGACGCCGCTCGCCGAAACACTGGGCGCATTCGATGACCTTGTAAAAGCGGGGAAGGTTCGATATATCGGAGCCTCGAATTACAGCGGAGCGCGGTTGGCCGAAGCAATGGAGACGAGCCGGAAAAACGGCCTCGCACGTTATGTGTCATTGCAGCCGCATTACAACCTGGTGGAGCGCGAGCAGTTCGAAACAGACCTGCTGCCGGTGGTGCAGAAGTACCAGCTTGGCGTAATTCCATACTTCTCGCTGGCGGCTGGGTTTCTGAGCGGGAAATACCGCAGCGCGCAAGACGCGGAAAAGGCCGCACGCGGCAAGATGGTGCAGAAGTATCTGAATGACTGGGGATTCGGCGTAGTAGCTGCGCTTGAAGAGGTTGCACAGGCAACAGGATCGACTCCGGCGCGGGTAGCTTTGGCGTGGCTGATTGCGCAGCCAGGAATCACGGCTCCGATTGCGAGCGCGACGAATAGCAAACAGTTGAACGATCTGGCAGAGGCGGCGAAGTTGAAGCTGGATCGGGCATCCATTGAAAAGCTGAATGAGGCGAGCGCGCGGAAGGCTGTCGTTTCACAGTGAGTCAGTTTCCTTATTTCTTCGAGCCGGACCATTCGAGGTAGGACTTCCAGTCCGGCTGGCCGGGCATGCGCATCTGAAACTTGCCGGACATGACCGTTCCCTTCAGTTCGTAAAAAAGCCGGAACTGCGGCCCATGCTGTTGGGGATCCGAGAGAAATTCGGTCGATGTCGGCGTGGGCGCGTTAACGGCGTAGTGGATGACGTGCCCTTCGTTATCGAAATAGATGGCATGCAGGGGCTGGCCGGGCGCGTCCGCATAGATGTAGAGCATGTCGCTGTGTTCGCAGTTAAAGTCAGCCGGGCCCTTGCACTTGGCCGTGTCGCCGATGCTGTGGCGGGCGACGACGTGGCCATTGAGCTCAGCGCGGAAAGTGTATGCACCGACCGCCGTGACCGAGGGATTATTGATGGTCCTCGCTTCCCACGTGCCGACAAGAAAAGAGATTGGCTGGAAGGGATCGGAGTGAGGCGCATTCTGTGCCATTGTCGGCAGCGTGAGCATGAGTGCAAGAGTCAAAACAAGCGATTTCATAGTTTCCTTTCCATCTTGTAAATGCAACTGATTGGTTGCATCTCTTAGACTCTCAATTCGTGGGCATGCGCATCTTGGGGTTGCTGAAGTGGGTGAAGCCGACGACCTTGCCGGCGGCATCGCGTGTAAACGTCAATTCTTCGGCCTCGCTGCCGTCGTCGCGGACTCGGCGGAAGACGTCGCCGCCTTTGGGTTTGTAGAACTGAAATTCAGCAACAGGGTCGTCGCCCGGTAATGAAAAAGAAACAAGTCCGCCTGCCCATGGGAGCATCACGGCTTCCGACTCCCACGGCTGGCCGGAATAGTGTCCCGCATACGCTTCGAGATCGACGCTTGAGGCGGGAGCGGGCGCTTTGAACTCGTATCCCTTGCGTTTGTCGAGGATGGAGAAGACCGTCGAAGCCCAGGCTCCGGGCCTTTCGGCGGAGTTGTCCATGATCACCACGCCGAGTTCATCTTCGGGCCGGAGCATCAGGATGGTCTGGTATCCCGGGCAGTCCCCGCCGTGGCCGACGTAGGTGTGGTTTTCCTTGTGCTGGATAGCGAATCCGAGACCGTAGCTAACCTTCCAGGCGGGATCCATGAACTGGACGCGCTGCATTTCGTGCAGGGTCGATGCCTTGAGCACATCATCCTTGCCGGTGCGCAGCAGGCGGAATTGCCAGGAGGCAAACTTGGCAAGATCTTGCACGGTCGACGTGTAGCCGGCGGCGGGAGTGATGCCGCGGGCGTTGAATGGCTTGAGCAGATCCCGGGTTCCATCGCGCTTCAGCGCTCCGTAGCCGACCGCGAGGCGCTTGCCGTAGAGGTCCATGGGCATGTTTGTGCGCGTGTCATGCAGGCCGATGGGATCAAGCACGCGGGCTTTGGCGTAGTCGGCGTAGGGCTGGCCGGAGACGGCTGCGACGGTCTCTCCAACAAGCGTAAGTCCGAGATTGCTGTATTGAAAGTAGCGCTCGGCCGGGAAGAGCGTCGACTGCTTCGAGATCATGTCGTGTATCTGTTCGCGGGTGGGAAACGGATAATCCGGCCCGGACCAGTAAGGAAAGTCGGACTCGCGCGGCAGTCCGGCCGAGTGCGAAAGCATGCCACGCAGCGTAATGGGAACGCTGTCGTCGTCCGTTGGCTTGAATTTGGCCCATGGCAGGTAGGTGGTGATTGGCTCGTCGAGGCGCACCTTTCCCTGTTCCCACTGCTGCATCAGGGATATGGAGGTGAAGAGCTTCGAGATCGAGCAGATGGAATAGATGGTGTCGGGCGCGGCGGGGATCTTGTGATCGGCATCGAGAGTGCCGTAGCCCTTTGACCAGACAAGATTGTCACCGACAACAACTCCGGCGGAAACGGCGGGGATGTGCTGGTAGGCCTGAACGCTGTCGAGCCATGCATCGGCAACACGGAGCGCTTCAGCGCGGGCTTTGGTCGCTTTCTCCGGTGCGGCGGATGAATCGGCTGTTTGCGCCCCTGCCAAGAGAGAGGCAAGCGTGAAGAGGCATAGCACGATGCGGGCAGGGAAGGAAAGCAGGCTTCTCACTCGAAAGGCTCCTTGATACGGAGAAATCAACTGCGGAAATCGCCAGGAAAAGAATGGACTGTTGGCAGTCTAGCGCGGCAGCTCTCAGGTTTCAGGAAATTGCTGATCGTCTTGAGCACGTCCAGCAAATCGTTCTCGCCGCCGGCCGCCACTCATTCTGAATGATGTCGGTAGACGCAGTGAAATACCGGGAGTAAACTTCAGGACCTACGCGTTTCAAGTCGCCAAATTCCCCTCTTGATGGAGATTTCAACCATGCAAATCGCGCGAACCAGCGAGCGAATCGCTTCCGGGTCTCTTGAGTTCGAGTCAGTGGCATCAGCCAGGTCAACCAGATATTCAAACCCTCGGCAACAGATCCGCGTTGGCCTTGTTTCCGCGCTGCTCCTGATTTTCAGCGCATTCAGCGCACACAGTCAGGCCGGGCCACCGACTCCCGAATTTACCTCGGTTGTGGTATTCGGCGACTCGCTCTCCGATACCGGAAACCTGGCGCACTTGACCTGGGACAAGTACGGAGTCCGCGTACCCGGCCCCATTGCCGACTACACCGACGGGCGATTCACAGACGGCTTCGATACGCAGCCTCCGGCACAGCTCTATTCCGGAGTGTGGATCGAGCAACTGGCAGACTCGGTGCCGTCAAAGCCTGACGTGAAGAACTCGCTCGACGGCGGATCCAACTACGCGTATGGATTCGCCACAACGGGCTCTGGCACCACCGTATTCACATTCGGGCCTGGGAATTCACTTTCAGTCAACGTGGAGAATATCGGCCAGCAAATCACCGACTACCTCGCGACCCATCCGAAGATCACCCCGAAGACACTCTTCGTTGTGTGGGGAGGCGCGAACGATCTGATCAACGCCACCTCGCAGAGCGACATTATTGATGCCGGCATGAATCAGACCCTCAACATCCAGCGGCTTATCGATGCCGGAGCGACACAGTTCATCGTGCCGAACCTGCCGGCGCTCGGACTGGTTCCACGGCTCAATGGCTCTCCCACCCGATCGATTGCGGCGACAGAGGCCAGTGCACTCTACAACTCCGTTCTCAGCAGCGGGATTTCATTGCTGCTCGAGTTGAATACCACCAAACACCTGCAGATCGCGCAACTCGATGTCTTTTCCCTGTTCAACAACATCGTCTCCGCGCCGGCAACCTACTCGTTTGTGAACGTCACAGCGAGTTCCCTAGGCTTGCCCGTCGACCCTGATACCTTTCTTTTCTGGGACGATCTGCACCCGACCACGCACGGTCACCGCATCCTCGCGATTACCGCGGCCAGCATTCTGGCGCGCAGCAATTGCGCAAACTCACACGGCGTTGGTGCTGGCGTGTGCGGCGGTGCCGGGCAGTAGACGGGGCGGAGCCACGGCCACTTGAATTGAGCTGTGCTCAGGATCGACGGCGCTGGATTCAACAGCCCTACGATCGCTAGGACGATCTGTGCTAAGACGTTCTCTTTTCAGATTCACCTCATTTACCGTGGCCTCCAAAGGCACTGGATCGTCCGGGTACATTTTTGAGTAATTCTGTAGCTAAGAAGAAATGATCCCAGCTTCCGGTTGGCGGAGGCTCCGCCCCGTACTAACTTCGGCATCAAAGCCTGACCAAGTCCAAGCCTGCCAGATGATGACCAAGGTGGCCACTGTTTCGATCGTTGCGAAGAACAAGTACTCTGGAAAAGCAGGCGGCCTGCCCCATCCGGCCAGAGGCGGAACGAAGGTCAGAAAACCGTTTACAAGGGTTATGACGCCGCCCGCAATGATATTCGCTAGCCGGTTCGCTCTAAACGGAAGCAGTCGACATGCCAGAATCATGGCGATGGGTATTTCCATCAAGACCGCTGAACCGATTAGTGCCCATGGGGAGAGAGGCTCGAATGAATTTCGCGAGCCAGCAATAGCGAACAGGGCAACGACGTCCGCATACAGGTAGTTCAGTAACGCGAATATCCACAGCACCGACAACCGCTCCTTCGTGTCGTGCATGTCAACCTCCTTCGGACGTTACCGTCGTCGGATTTTACAGGGATTTTCAAAGACATCGGCTTCCCGCTGGAATCAGCGTTCACCTTCACCGGAATCCCATCACATTTCTCAACCCGCAGTCCGTAACTATTTTTGGGAATTCAGCCGGCTCAGTCTTCGCGCAGCAACATCATCGGATCGATCGAGAGAGCGCGCTGAGCAGGGATCCATGTGGCCAACAGGCCCAGCAACAGCATGGCCAGAACCACACCGGCAAGAACCAGTGGATCGCGCGGCGTGGCTGTGTACACAATGAACGCCAGCACCCGGGCAGCCAGGATCCCAAGAAGCAGTCCTGTAGCCGAACCGATTGCCAGCAATCGAATGGACCGTCCCAATGCGGCCTTTAACACTTCGCGCCGCTGCGCACCTAGAGCCATCCGAATTCCCAGCTCCCGCAGCCGCTTGCTTACCGAGTACGCCGCCATTCCGAAGATGCCCGTTAGCGAAAGCATTGCGCCCATCAGCCCGAGCACTCCCAGCGCCACGGTCGCCACACGCGAGGGAAACAAAGCGAGATCCAGGCCCTGGGTCCAGGTTTGGATGAACATCGGCAGGCTGTCATCCATTCCTCGAATCTTGTTCCGAATAGCAGTCGCCAGTTGTTGCGGATCGCGCTCCGAGCGCACCACCAGGGTTGTCATACCGGTGGGAGATTGCAGGAACGGGAGAAATACTGCCAGCTTTGGATCTTCGGTCATCTGATAGTACTTTCCGTCTTCTACAACTCCGACAACCTGCACCCGTGCTCCATCTTCCCTCTTGTAATACTTGCCGAGCGCGTTACTGACTGAGCCAAAGATCCGGCGCGCAAACAGCACGTTCACGACGGCCACCCGTGGCGAATTGCTGTCGTCCTGCCACGTGAACCCTCTGCCGGCCAGCAGCGATGTGCCCGCCGCGTGAAAGTATTCGGGAGATATCTTGAACACCGACACATCCGCAGCTGCGGCGTTCGACGTTCTCATATCCGTTGTCTGTTCCGTGAAGACATCCGCACTCGACCCGCCCCCGCCCAGTGGGATTTGACTCACGAATCCCACCGTCTTCACACCGGGAATCGTCTGCAAGGCATCGATCATGCGCCGCTGCATTGACGGCACCCTGTCGCCGCTATAGCCGGCCATGCTCAGAGTTGTATCCACCAGCATTGCGTTCCTGGGTTCAAAGCCGAAGTTGCTGTGCATCGAGCGCGCCAGGCCGCGCACAGCGACCAGCGAGGAAGTCACCAGCACCGCGCAGATCGCAATCTGCACCACGAGCAATACGTCTCGAAGAGTGATCCGGCGTCCAGTGTTGCCCGCGATGATGCCCGTCGAACCTCCCTTGACCACCTCGTATGGATTGGTGCGGAGTATCTGCCTCACCGGAACAGCACCAAAGAGGAATCCGCTGGCTAAGGCCAGAAACAGTGCGACCAGGTAGACATTCGCATCCGGGTACAGGGGCACGTGCATGGGATATTCGGGAATCGGCTGCCAGGTGCTCAATTGGCGCAACAGCGACAATGCTACCGAGCAGTCCCAGAGCGCCACCGACGAGTGAGATCAGCACAGCTTCTGTGAACACTCCGCGCAGAATGCGTCTGCGGCTCGATCCAAGCGCGAGGCGCAGAGCCACCTCGCGGGAGCGATCGGCAGCGCGCGCGGCAAACAAACTCCCCAGGTTCGCGCATGCGGCCAGCAAAATCAACCCAGCCAGCAGCATCAATCCCGTCATGAATCCCTTCACCGCAGGCCCCAGCATATCGCCGATAAGACTTGGACGGGCCAGAGAGTAGGTCATGTAGGCATCGTCTTTGGGATAGGTCTTCTCCAGATAGGCCCCAATCGAGTTCAGATCCGCGATGGCCTGCGCAGGCGTGACTCCCTCCTTTATATGTCCAAGCACCATGAAGATATTGCGGCGCCCGCGATTGTTCAAAAAACTCGGCCCATCCTCCTGGTTGACCATCGGCAAGAAGAAGTCGGGATAGAAAAACACCAGTGTCCCGTTGAACTCGGGCGGTGCGACGCCGACGATTGTGTAGGGATGCCGGTTCACCTGAACGACCCGGCCTACAATACCGCGATCGTCCTGAAAATAACTGTGCCAGTAGGAGTACGACAACACCAGGTAAGGTGCGCTCCCAGGGCCATGCTCGTCGGCAACGTGGAAGAAGCGACCTAGATATGGCTGAATCTTCAGCGCGTCGAAGTAATTCCCGGCTACCTCATAACCCCAGACCTCAGACGGGTTCCGGCCCGTGTCGAGCGCAACCTGGGTCAGGATATAGGCGGTCAGACCGTCAAAGCTGCGGTTGCGATCGCGCAAATCGAGATAGTCGGGATACGAGGTAGCCTGGTCCTTGTCGCTGCCGCGTTCGATCGTGTAGAGGCTTTGCGCATCAGGCACGTTCAGCGGGCGCAGAATCAGCGCATTCAATACGCCAAATACCACTGCATTTGCGCCGATCGCCAGTGCCAGGGTCACAACGGCGGCGATCGTGAATCCCGGAGAACGACGGAGATTGCGCACGGCAATGCGCACATCGGCCCAAATGGATTCCAATGTCGGCCACTGCCACACCTGGTGGCTGCGCTCTTCCAGCAATGTTCGGTTTCCGAATGCGAGACGCGCGGTGTGCTGGGCTTCCTGGCGGCTCAGGCCCTCGGCCATCAACTGTTCGGTCCGCTCCTCAAGATGCAGTTGCATCTCTTCAGAAAGGTCGTCGTAGATTTTGCGGCGGCGAAACAGGTTCGGTAACCAGTCCATGAGAGGCTCCTCCTAGCTGGCGGGAGATTTGCCCGGATCGAGAACGAGTGCAATGCCTTCAAACATGCGTTCAAAGCTGGAAATCTGCTGCTCGAGGTGACGAAGACCAACCGCCGTGATCTGGTAGGTCCTCACCCGGCGATTGGTGGAAGATACACCCCACTCGGCCTTCACCAGCTTCGCTTTCAGAAGTCTCTGGAGCGCCGGATAAAGGGAGCCCTCTTCCACTTGCAGAAGGTTGTTCGATCGCTGCTGAATGTGCTGAACCAGCGCATAACCGTGCGCTGGCTGGCGGCGCAGTGACTCGAGGATCATCATCTCGAGTGCGCCAGGAAAAAGATCGCGAGCAGTTGATTCCGTCATAGGCCTTTTTGCTACAGGCCTAGAGTAAACAGGTATTATTGGTCGATGTCAAGAGATATTTCGACGCGGGCTGTTTTTATACACTCATCGGCGATGTGAGACGAGTTGGTTCGCGGCGAGATTTAAAGTCACGATTGTGTTGCGGCGAGTACCGCAGCACTGCGGGTAGCGAGGGCGCACCGCAGTACACGCCGGGCCTTGTGCAACTGGGATTTCGAGCAGCCCGGACTGCAGTCGAGTATGACGGCAATTTCGCTATGTTGAAAACCTTCGACGTCGTGGAGGAGGAAGATGCTCCGATAACCGGGCGCCAGATTTTGCGCGGCGCGGTCGATCGCGACGCGGTCAGTAACTCCGATTTGTGCAAGATCACGCGCGCCGACAACGTGTCCGAAGTGTTCCCCAGGAACACTTGTCATCATTTCATCGAGTGAGACAACCGGCAGCACGCGCTTGCGCAGGTGCATCAGCACGATATTCACCGTAATTCGGTGCAGCCACGTGGTGAATGCGGATTCACCACGGAAACTTGCAAGCTTGCGATGGACCTGGAGAAAAGTCTCCTGCATCAGATCCTCGGCCTGCGCAAAGTTATGCACCATGTTCATGCAGGTATAGAAGACGCGCTTTTTGTGCTGCCGGTAAAGCTTCGAGAATGCGTCTTCGTCGCCGGTCCGGGCTCGCGCCAGTACATCACCATCCGTCAATTGTGCCGGTGTCGTGAAACTCTTGCTCTTAGAACTTAACGTCTGTCCTGATTCGAGTGACGAAAGGGGAAGCGGCAACGCTACCATATTCCTCCAAGGCGGACGTGGAGAGCATCCAGAGGGTCCGCGAACTTGCTGCTTGGACTTGCTTTGCTCTAGGAAGCAGAATGCACAGTCAAATGAAGCGCCTTACGCCGGCGCGATATTGGCACCGGACTGCCCCCTGACTTCCATACACATGCGATTTCTGCTGGACGCGATCGGCAATTCCCAACGGCCAATCCGCTTTTATAGCTTCCTCTTTGCCTGGCAGGGTGTCTGTGCTGTTTTGCTCGCTTTGCACCTGTTGAAGAATGGCCTGCGGAGCTTAGCAGTGGAGCAGCAATGGGCGATTCTGAGTCGACCGGAGGTAGCGGAGGAACGACGCGGGGAGAACATCAATCTCCATCGAACGTTCGTGATTTGCTGTCGAAGTCGGAACTGAGGTCTGACCGGAAAGCGCGATGCCGGACCGGTTTTCTCCAGCGGCCGTCGAGAATTGCCGCCACGGCAAAGATCGTGATCAAAGCGAGAGAAAAGACACCAAGAAGGAGCTGAATATCAGTCAAATGGCGCTCCACGAGTTCCCCCTTTCACGGCAAACGTGCGACGGGTCGTCGCGATGGCAGCTTTCAGCCTCAGAGGATTGTGCAGCTGCATCGCGGTACCAAGCTGTGCAAAATTGCTCAGGATTCACCGGGGACAGTGAACGGAAGTGCGAAATTCAGAGCTTCTTGGTTTTCCCTCAGGTCGAGGCTTTTTCAGTAGGACGGGATTGTTGCAGACTGCGTCCGCATCTCTTCAATCGTTGTACGCAGGCGGGTATTCAGCTCCTCCACCTGTCGCAACGGCATGCCTGCCGTCGAGATGGGTTCGCCAACCGTCAGCGTAATCTCGCCGGGATAAAAATGACGGGTATGCATGGGCAGCAGGTCGTAGACACCGCTCAGCGCAATCGGCACCAGCGGAACCTGGGCCCGGATCGCGAGAAATGCCGCTCCCGCCAGAAATGGTTGCATGGTGCCGTCGGGAGTGCGAGCTCCCTCGGGAAATACAAACAGGGGCATGCCCGCTCGCAACGCCCGCACCGCGGCTCCAAGGCTGGCGACGGTGGAGTTGGCGCTGACGCTGTCCACCGGGATCTGGCCGGAGCGGTTGAGATGCCAGCCGATGAAGGGCATGGTCCAAAGTTCTTTTTTGGCCAGGATGCGGAACTGGAAGGGAAGCGTGGAGAAGACGACAGGCGTATCCATGTACGACGTATGGTTGGAGGCGTATACGGCAACGGCGTGTTTGCGAAGGTTCTCGGCGCCGCGCACGGTAAGTCGTGCGCCGGAGATCTTTACGCAGCCGCGGGCCCAGATCCTGGCGATGCGATGCTGGATGCGCCCGCTCTTGTCCCACAAGGAAGCGAAAAGCGAGATGCTCCCGCAGATTGCCGTGTAGCAGAAGAAGACCGGGGCTTGAAGAACATTGGTGCGCCAGCGGTACAAACGGGGCAGCGGATCGGGGGGACGGCGACGGGTCACGGAAGCTGGCCTACGCGTTCAATCGTCTCACCGGTGCTTGCTGCGGACAGGGCCAGCAGGCGGGTGCGGATGTCGCCAACCAGGTAAACCGAACCCGAGATGACGATGGGACCGGACGGGTTCGTCGTGGCGTTCTCCAGAGCCAGTTCAATGGCCTGGCTCACCGACGATGCGGCCAAGGCCGGCGTACCCGTGGAAGCGGCGGCAGCGAGCAAATCTTTTACCGGGGTGGCACGAGTGCTGTGGATCGGCGCAAAGATCACCTTGTCGAAGATAGGGAAAAGAATGTGCGCCATCTCGACAACTGGCTTGTCGCGCAGGCAGCTGAAGACCAGGGTGCCGAGAGACTGCCCAGGCAGCAGATCGCGGAGCCCGGCTCGCAAAGCCCATGCGCCGGCGGGGTTGTGCGCCACGTCGAGGATGAACTCATTGGTCGTGTGATCCTTGGGATTCTCGACCCGGATGCGTTCCAACCGCGCAGGCCAGCGGGTGTTGCGGATGCCCTCCGCGACGGATTTTGGCGTAACGCAGAACCCGTGGCTGATGGCTAGTTCTACTGCGGCTGCAATGGCGAGAGCCACATTGCGATGCTGATGCGCCCCGCGCAGCGGCGAATCCACCTCAATCACCTGGCCGAGAACCTCAACCTTATAGGCATGTTCCCGATCGGTGTCGCGCGCGGCCGGCGTCGCGGTTTGTGCCGGATCAGCGAGCGAATCAACGATATGGCGGCTGTCGGTTGCCGGCATATAAGGTACGGCGCTCACGCCAAGGACCGAGAGCGATGCCGCGACTTCACCGAGAACCTGGTTGGCCTCAGGATGTTGCGGAAGCGTGACGAGCGTGCCGCCGGGGCGTAGGATGCCGGCCTTCTCGCGCGCAATTTCGCCGATCGTGGAGCCGAGCCATTCCATGTGGTCCAGCGAGATGTCGGTGACGATGGAGAGCAGTGGATCGACGATATTGGTCGCGTCGAGGCGTCCTCCCAGGCCCACTTCGAGAACGGCTATTTCAATCGCCGGCTCGCCAAAGTGCAGAAAGGCCATGGCGGTGAGGGTCTCGAAGAAGCTGGGCGCCTGCGCCAGTTTCTTCTCCTCCACCATCTTTTGCCCGGCTGCGCGAACGCGAAAGAAGTTTTCGGCGAAGTCGGCGTCGGATATTTCAACGTTGTCGATGCGGATGCGCTCATTTGGCCGCGCCAGATGCGGCGACGTATAGAGGCCCGTGCGCAGCCCGGAAGCCGAAAGAATGGAGGCCAGGGTGGCGGCCGTGGAGCCCTTCCCGTTGGTTCCGGCGATCAAAACAGAAGGAAACGTCCGCTGGGGATTCCCGAGCGCGGCAAGAAGGACGGCAATCTCGCCCAGTGAGAATTTGCGGCGTGTCTGGCCAGTCTGCATGGCGAGTTCAGGCGCCATGGCCGCTAGATGGTCGATCGCAGACTGATAAGACATGGAAGCTTAAGTATAGAAGAGCAGCGAACCGGAGAAGTCACCTCTAATCGGTGGGGAATCAACGGTGGACACAGCAAGACACTGCGGGTTAGGGATCAGAGGCTGTCGAGGAAGCTGCGGACAACGGCGTTGAAGGCGCCTGGGTTGTCGAAATGCAGGGCGTGGCCGCCGTCGAGCACGAGAAGGTTGGAGCTGGGACGCCGCTCTACCATCTGCTCCACGTGTTCCTTTGACGTGACTCGACTCTCGCGGCCTCGCACGACGAGTGCCGGACAGGTCGAAGCGAGCCAGTCAGACCAGTGGTCGCCCACGAGGTTTTGCTGCGAGCGGATCATATCTTGCGGATCGAAGGCCAGATGCCACCCGTCGTCAGAGTGGCGAAACGAATCCTGGAGATAAGGCAGGAAGCGTTCGCCGATCTTCACCTCAAGCTGTTCGCGCGTGGAGAAGATACCCTGCCAGGAAAGGATGAAGCTGATGTCGTCGGTTACCACCGCGCCGATGTCTTCAATAATCAGTGCCATGACGCAATCGGGATAACGGGCCGCGAACTGGTAAGCATTCACGCCGCCAAGCGAGTTGCCGAGAAGCACGGCCTGTGGGAGATCGAGCAAGGCAAGCAGAGCTTCAATATCGCCGAGATAATCTTCGCGAGTGTATGAGGCTGCATGGCTGGAATCGCCGTGGCCGCGTTGATCGGGTGCAATGACGCGGTAGTCGGGTTCAAGACTGGCGGCGAGCGCAGCAAAGGTGGCGCCTTCCATCAGGTGCGCGTGCAGGGCTACCAATGGTGGACGGGCGATAGATGCCGGTGAAGATCCCGTATCGAGATACGAGAGCGCAAGGCCATCGTGACGAAAGCTGTGGCGTTCAAAGTTCATCGTGCTTCGAGTCGATAGTACATTGCCTGCGCTCGGGATCTGAGGCGAATCTGAGATGAGTGGACAGAAGGCGAACAAGTGAGGTCATGATGACACCGAGCGGAGATTTTGTCTGATCTTTTCCTCGATTTCCGGGAGCGATGTGGATGGTGTGGAAGACGCGTCAGCTGTGGAGGACTTGTCATGCGGAACTTCTATATTGACGCGGGTGGGGACGCGCATTGCACATAAGGCACAAACTTTTCACAGGGTGTTTTGCGAGGTCTGTGGGAGTGGTGGGAAATGAGGTTGCCTGGAGAGGTGTGCCGAGCTGGTTTTCCAAATGTCCGGAGATGCACAGGCGGGATTTAGAAATCCGGGGCGAGGTTGAAATGGAAGAGAAGAAATGAGATGAGCCAGCTTTCCACTTTTCCGAAGTGAACTACGGTTACTACTGGTTCTTTTATTACATAAACAACCTAAAACCCTATAACCGTCGCAGTGCGATCAGACCTGCTCTCGGGAAGAAGGATTGCTGCCGTTTGCAACGGTTCGGTAGACTGAGGCTCCCCATTCGAGTGGAGTTCCAAAGTCGCGCGGGAATCCGGGAGGCCAGGCGAAACTGTGATGATTGCGCGGCGGTGTCGTGGATGGCGCATGGTCGCATCTTTGGTGCGCCTCGGTCTGGCTGCACTCGTCTCGGTTGCATCGGCTGGAATCGCGCAACCAGTCGACGCAACACGATGGCACTCCGGCACGGTGACACTGAACGAAGGCTGGCGCGCGCAGGATGGCGACAACCTGGCGTGGGCGCAACCGGCGTTCAACGACAGCGGCTGGAAAGCTGTCGAAATGGACGATCTAGGCCGGGCCGAACCTGGATACCGATGGTATCGGCTGCATATCAAGCTCGAGCCGGGGCACGACCATGTGCATTTGCTGGTTGCCGGCAGCGAGGGGACATACGAGCTCTATCTGAATGGCGAGAGGGCGGAAGGAACAGAACTGAAGTCGATGTGGGGTATGACCCGGCCGACGGAAGAAGTCTTCATGCTGCACGGTGATGACATCGCTATTGCGTTGCGCACGCATGCTCCGACAATGTACACGCTTTGGCATTACCCGCTGTTTCTCACGGTGGCAGTGGGGACGGCGGGGGCGATCGAGGATGAGAGGCAGGCGATGGAGAGCCAGCGTCTTTACGCAGCCATTCCTTCCATCGCGATCAATCTCATGCTCATTCTGGGGAGCATCGGTGCATTTGCGTTGCACAGGAGCCAACGCGACCGGAAGGAATACCTGTGGCTGGGCCGCTATCTCATTCTTCTTGGAATATCGAATGGTTTACTGTTCTGCGCCGTGGCTGGCCTGGTGCCAATTTCCATCAACACCCTGCTTGCTGATCCGCTGATCTACTTTTTCACGATCATGCAGATCGAGTTTACGTTCAGCTTTGCGGGCCAGCGGGTCGGACGAATCTGGCGAGCCTATGAGATTGCTTTGCTGCCGATGCCGATTCTGGCTTTTCTGCAGGTAACGAGTGGTCTTTCCAATCAGCTCTATGTCTTGCTCGAAGCCGTGATGATATTGCCGGCGGCCATGATGCTGCCCGTGCTGCTGCTGGTCTGGTTCCGCCGAGGCAACCGTGAAGCAGGGTGGCTGATTCTACCCAGCTTGTTTCCGGCGGCGACGACAGCGCTTTTCGATATCGGAACCGCATCTATCGATGTCGGTTGGGGGCGCGCGGACTTCCTGGCAAACCCGGTACAGATTGGTCCCGTGCCATTGCAGATATCTGATCTCGGCGATTTGCTGTTTGTGCTCGCTATCGGCGTGGTCATGTTCTTCCGCTTTACCCGAGTGAGCCGCGAACAGACGCGCGTTGCCGCCGAGCTTGAAGCGGCACGGGAGATTCAGCAGCGCCTTGTCCCGGTAAAGATTCCGCAGGTGAAGGGATACACGATTGAGGCGGCATACTTCCCGGCGCAGGAGGTGGGCGGCGATTTCTACCAGGTGTTTGAGCAGGAGGATGGCGCGCAGTTGGTGGTGGTGGGTGATGTAAGCGGCAAGGGATTAAAAGCCGCGATGACAGGAACCCTCGCACTGGGGGCATTGCGTGCCCTCGCGTATGAGGGGCTGGGACCAGGCGTCGTGCTAACCCGTCTGAATCGCCAGATGGTAGAGACCGGTGATGGCGGATTCATCACATGCGTTTGCGCGCGGGTGACCGAAGCCGGGGAGGTGAGGCTAGCCAATGCCGGACACCTGGCGCCCTATCGCAATGGCGAAGAGTTGCAGGTGAGTACGGATCTCCCGTTGGGAATTTCGCCAGGGGAGAGATACGAAGAACGCACCTTTCAGCTGCAACCTGGCGACAAGCTGACATTGCTCTCTGACGGCGTGCTGGAAGCGCGCGACGCGCAGGGCGTATTGTTTGGCTTTGAGCGGATGCGGGCGATCAGCGGTGAGTCGGCAGCAAGCATCGCGCAGGCTGCGCTCAATCATGGGCAGGAGGACGACATCACAGTGCTGACGCTGGTGCTTGTTCCTGTCGAGGCGGCAGATGCGTAGCGGCGCGCTGCTGGCTCTTTTGCTGCTGCCCCTTTCTGCAGTGGGGCAGGCGGTTGTGGAATTACAGCCACAGCAATGTGTGTGGCGCCCCGGAGACGATGCCGGTTGGGCCGCGCCTGCACTCGAGGAGAGTGGGTGGAGGCCGCTTTCCGAATGGAAACTGAAGCCTGGCGAGGCGAAGATATGGATCCGCTGCCATGCTGATCTGTCGCGACTGGAGATCGCCTCAAGCGTCTCTGCCCAGGTTCAGCTCTACGCCGCGTATGAACTCTACTTGAACGGGGAAAGAGTTGGAGGTTCGGGAAATCTGGACAGTGGGAACTTCAGCATGAATGTCGTGCGGCAGTTCCAGTTGCCACAATCTTCGTTGCGCGAGCAGCAGTCTGTGATTGCCCTGCGCGTCACCTACAGGCTGTTTGGAGTGTTGCCAACAGGGCCCCTTCCGGCGATGCGTGTTGCGCTGGGAAACCCTGAGGCGCTGCGCGATCAACGTTCGACCCTCGTATTGGCCCAGGCTTCCGAATATCTGACGAACGCCCTATGTTTCGGCATTATCTGGGTGATTGGATTCGTGATGCTGGGGCTCCAGCTTTATGACCAAAGCCGTCGCGAGCTATTGCTCCTTACGGTGGTATGCCTCGCAATTCCAGTCATTTACTTGAATTACTTTTGCGCGGCTGTGCTCCTGAATTATCCATTGAAGACCTATATCGCTCTCTGGGCCGTCTCGGCCATCGTTGCCAATGCATCCCGGTGCTGGTTTTTCTTTGCAATGGCGAAGCGCCGCGTACCTGTCGTCTTCTGGATTCTGATTGGATTGGGAATCCTCGCATATCCGACAAGATTGGTCGATATGTTGTTACCCGCCCGATTCGCAGAGCACATAGAAGCTTTCCGAATCCATTGGCTGGAACTGATAAGTCTTACGGCGCGGATTGGGGAATTCACTGCTCCCTTTTTTGCATTCTGGCCCTATGGGAGACTCGACCGGCGGATGCGCCTGATTGCCGGCCTCTGCATGGCCTGGGGCGTGTCGATGATCATATTCTTCGCAGTTCTGCTGGCCAGCTCGGACGTGGCAGGCCTTCCCCATTTCCGGCAGGAGTGGGGTCGCGCAGTGGCCAATATGGAGGCGTTTTCGACGCTTGCCGTGATTGTGGCGCTGTTGGCACTGCTGTTTCGCGAGCAACAGCAAACTGCCGAAGACCGGGCGATGCTCGCCGGCGAGATGCAGGCTGCTCGAGAGATCCAGCGAATGCTTGCACCGGGCATTGTGAAGACGGCGCCTGGAGCGATGATTCACGTAGCGTTTCACCCTATGCGCGACGTGGGCGGGGATTTTTTCCTGTGTCCTGTTTTGCCGGATGGACGACAGCGCGTGCTGCTTGGCGATGTGAGCGGCAAGGGTTCGGCCGCGGCGATGACGGCGGCCTTGTTGCTGGGAGGTGCGCAGGCACGGGATACAGACACGCCCGGCAACCTGCTTGCTCACTTGAACTGCGTTCTTCGTGAGAGTCGTGTGGGAGGTTTTGCTACCTGTGTTTGTGCAGACCTTGCACCGAATGGCACCCTGACTGTCGCCAACGCCGGGCACCTCGCTCCGTACCGTGGCGGCGAGGAGGTGCCGGTCGCAGCAAGCCTGCCTTTGGGTTTGAGCGACGCAACTTACGAGGAGAGCCTATTGGAACTCGCACCCGGCGAAACGCTGACCTTCCTTTCAGATGGAGTGGTCGAGTCACGCGACAGTGATGGGGAATTATTTGGCTTCGAACGGACGCGCGCGATCAGTTCCCGATCAGCCGAGGAGGTCGCTGCCGAAGCCCAGCGATTCGGACAGGAGGATGACATCACAGTCCTCACGCTGACGCGGGTGGTTTAAGTCGCTACAGACCTTTCTCGAGAACGAGCGTCTGTCGCTCCAGGATGGTTGTACTTATCGTGTGATGAGCGGTCAACGCCCCGCCAGGAGGTTAGCGTGAAGACGTCTTCAGAGGGTTTTGTGGGTAGCAACTCTATTGGGAGCCTTGGCTTGCACTGCTGCCTATGGAGCAGAAGCCAATGGGAGCGCTGCCGGTGAATATGGAAAACATTTTGCTCCGCTCGGTCAGTTGTCGGTATTGGTGGCGGAGGCGATGCCTGCAGAGAAGTACGGTTTCAAACCTCATCCAGAGTCGATGAGTTTTGGTGAGCTTATGGTGCATATCGCCACCACCAACTATCAGTTCTGCGCCGGCCTTAAGGATGCGGATACTCCGATCCTGCCGAAACCGGCTGACAAAGCGGGAATCACCAAGTTCCTCGGCGATTCGTTCCAGTTTTGCTCTGGCGTGATCGGGGGCTTGACGGAGGCCCAGCTGGCGGCGGTACACAATTCTCCCGATGGGCGCCTGCCTGGGCGGGAGGTGCTGCTGGCGATGTACATCCATGTTGCGCACCATCGCGGGCAAGCCGAAATCTACCTTCGCGACAATGGCATCAAACCGCCGGGCTATCGCATCTAGTGGTGCCGGAATCGGTTTCCACCCCGGAATCCAGAGAAGTGCACCGGTTTTCCACGCACCGGTTTTTGTGAAGATGCATACAATCAAAGGCAAGAAACTGCAGCGGTTTCTCGCCGTAGCGTGTCTAGTGTAGGCTTGGGCCAAGCGGGGCTGCGGCTTGGAATCGCTCGGTGTGGACGTAAATTGGGGACAAGTTTGCCGTGTGCGGGGTGCAGCGGTGAGCAAGATGGGGTGGGGCTATGCCGATTGTGGAAACTGAAGTTGAAAAGCCGGCAGCACAGGGGGCAGCGATGGAGATTACCGTAAGCCGCCAGGAACTGGTGAAGGAGCTCACCGCTACGCAAAGCGTGGTTGAGCGCAAGACGACGATTCCCATCCTGTCCAACTTCCTGATCGAGGCCGAAGGCGATCGGCTGAACATTACGGCGACTGATCTTGACCAGGCGATCCGCACCAGCGCGGCCGTCAAGGTCAAGAAGCCGGGTTCCTGCACCATTCCCGCGCGTAAGCTTTACGACTACATCAAGCTGCTTCCGGATGGAGACATCTCCATCAAGCTGCTTGAAAATCACTGGGTGCAGATCCGCTCGGGCCGGTCCAACACCAAGATGGTGGGCATGGCGCGCGCAAACTATCCGCAGGTGCCTGAGTTTCCTGCCGTCTCGGTGACAAGCATTCCAGCGGTCGCATTGAAGACCCTGATCGCGCGCACCATCTTCGCGATCTCGAACGAAGAGTCACGCTACACCCTCAACGGCGCGCTGCTCGTCCTCAAGGCCGAATCAATCGCCATGGTGGCGACCGACGGACACCGCCTGTCGTTCGTCGAGAAGCCCGGCGAGGCAATGGAAGGCATCAGCGGCGAAAAGCGCGTGCTGATTCCGCGCAAGGCGCTGCAGGAGCTGCAGGGTTTGCTGTCGAACACCGACGTTGAGAAGGTGGAGTTCGCCGACGACGAGCACACCCTCTTCTTCCGGGTCGGGCACCGCACCTTGAGCACTCGCCGGCTGTCGGGCCAGTTCCCCAACTACGAGGCGGTCATGCCGCGCGACAACACGAAGTTCGCGGTGGTGCGGTCTAGCGAGCTGTCGAGCGCCATCCAGCGCGTAGCGCAGTTTGCGGATGAGCGGTCGGGCGCGATCCGGCTGCGGCTTGAGGGCAACGAGCTGAAGATCAGTTCGCAGTCCACCGAGAGCGGCGAGAGCGAAGACACGATCGATACGCCATATTCGGGCGACCCGATCGTGGTCGGCTTCAACTCGACCTACATCATCGATTTCCTGAAGGCGCTGGGCAACGAGGGCGAGGTACGGCTGGAGTTCAAGGACTCGCAAAGCGCCGGCCAGATGCGCCCCGAAGATCCCGACGCAGAGTACCGTTCGCGCTATGTGCTGATGCCCATGCGGATCTGAGCCGACCGGATTTCAGGGGGACGACGACAACAAGAAGAACGACGGCTTGGCAGCGCTGCCAGGCTGTTTGTTTTTTGGTGTGCGGAAACCTCCGATGCGGTTTTTGCGGTCATTTCCGGGTTGACGGTTATTCGCCCGACTCCAACTGAAGCAAGATCATCATGCTTCCTAATCGTCAATGAAGTGTCAGGGAATGCAAGCAGGCATCTGTCATCGGAATGTTGAGACGATCTATCCTCGTCGAGTCGAGTGTAAATCCTGTGTTGTGGACGATCCGGACCTTACCAAAAATGGTGGAATTCTCTTGTTGGCGATGATTCACAAGGATGAGGAGCATGGCTCCAGCGACGGAGCCCTTCGGGAATATGTTGAATTGCTTCCAAAGACTTCGGCGGAGCCGCTGCTTACGTTCCGCAGAAGGTTTGTCGGACGCATTCTTCGGGACGGGCTGGGGTCGCATAACGGTCGAGATCGGGCCGGTCGTCATAGGGACGTGACACTGCATCGAGCAACTGCTCGAAGGGGTGGAAGTCCTGTTTCCACATCGCAGCGTTGAGCGCTTCCTCTACCAGGTGGTTGCGCGGGATAAATGCCGGATTTGCTTTTCGCATCGCCGCGGCACGCGCATCGGGCGAGATGGATTCCTCTGCAAGACGCTGGCGCCATTGTGCAGCCCACTCATCGTAAGCGCGCGGGACGACGAAGAGTTCACGTACACCGATGTCGCCCTCGACGCCGGCGGCGGCATCGCAAAGGCGGCGGAAGGTTAGTGTGAAATCGGCGCTGTTGGCGGCCATGCGTTCGAGCAAATCTTCAGCCAGCCCAAGATCTTCGTCACGCTCGGTGTAGAAGCCAAGTTTGCGGCGCAGACCGGCGAGGCGGGCTGCTTGAAACTGGGGATCGAAGGCGGCGAGGGCGTCGTTGGCCGAAGTCACTGCTTCTTCCTGGATACGTGATTCCTGGCTACCTGTTTTCTGGCCAGCCGATTCCTGCTCAAGGAGGGGGAGCATTGCTTCGGCGAGGCGGGTCAGGTTCCAAAGGGCGATGCGGGGTTGATTGGCATATGCGTAGCGTCCGTTCTCGTCGATGGCGCTGAAGACGGTGGCGGGATCATATGCCTCCATGAAGGCGCAGGGGCCGTAGTCGATAGTCTCGCCGGAGATGGAGGTGTTGTCAGTATTCATGACGCCATGGATGAATCCGATGAGCATCCACTGTGCGACCAGGTGCGCCTGGCGAGAGATCACGGCGTCGAGGAGAGCGCGAAATGGATTTTCAGCGTGCACGGCCTGCGGATAGTGGCGAGCGATTGCGTAGTTGGCGAGGGTGCGGAGACCCTCTGTGTCGCCACGTGCAGCGAAAAACTGGAATGTGCCGACGCGGAGGTGGCTCGCTGCTACGCGCGTGAATATGGCGCCGGGCAAGATGGTTTCGCGGAGGACGCGTTCGCCGGTGGTGACGGCGGCGAGGGAGCGGGTGGTGGGCACACCGAGCGCGGCCATAGCCTCACTGACGATGTATTCGCGCAAGACGGGTCCGAGCACGGCTCTTCCGTCTCCGCGACGGGAGAAGGGAGTCGGTCCAGATCCCTTGAGCTGAATGTCGTAGCGCACGCCGTCGCGGCCCATGACCTCGCCGAGCAGGATGGCGCGCCCGTCGCCGAGCTGTGGCATGAAATAGCCGAACTGATGACCTGCGTAGGCGAGGGCAATGGGCTCGGAACCATCAGCCACGCGATTGCCAGCCAGAATATCGACGCCTTCCGTGCTTGTCAGCGCGTTCGGATCAAGGCCAAGGCTGCGAGCAAGTTCCACATTCACCTTGACGAGTTGAGGCGCCGCTACAGGCGTGGGGGCGAGACGGGCGTAGAAGTGTTCCGGCAGCCGGGCGTAGGTGTTTTCGAAGGTGAAATGGACGGAGGGAGAGCGGGATTCAGGGGTGTCGAGGGAGTCGATCGCAGGGGTGTCCCGTGAACTCATATCCATTGGATGTAAACCTGCTGTTATGGTCTCATCCGAAGCTGCGAGTCTTTTGCGCAATTCCTTTGAGTGAGCCGCCGGAATTTCGAGACCTCTAAATGGAGCAAGTCTTCGAAATCCTCGAAGTCTTCCCCGGACAGCTGGGAACTCACTCAAAATACGCGCCGCCCGTGCGTCCAGAAACTCGCCAAGTCTCAGACCTTGATCAGAAATTGATATGCCTGCCGGACGGCAGCCACTTCGTCGCCGGTCGCGGTGCCATCCTGC
Organism: uncultured Acidobacteriaceae bacterium; assembly: GCA_963770365.1. Taxonomy (GTDB): domain Bacteria; phylum Acidobacteriota; class Terriglobia; order Terriglobales; family Acidobacteriaceae; genus Telmatobacter. Next base: position 343,310 of record CAVYPN010000012.1, read on the forward strand.
TCGATGAAGATTTGCTTCACGCCGGCCTTGTTTAATCCATCCAGCATCTTCTTCCAGTCCGTTGATCCCTGGCCGAAGGGTGCGTACTTCGGAAAATTGCCCGTGACGGTCGGCGTAAACGGCGCGACCCATTCCTTCACATGGGCGAGTTCAAATCGATGCGGATACTTTTCAAGATAGGGATAGGGATCGCCGCCACCAGCGATGAAATTGCCGGTGTCAAACTCCATGCCCACCACTGCGGGATCGGTCAGGCGCAGCATTTCATCGAACGCTACGATGTTGCCGTACTTCTGCGTCTCGATGTTGTGGTTGTGATACGCAAAGCGCATTCCGGCCTTGCGGACGCGAGCGCCGATTGCATTGAATCGATCCGCGCTCCACCGAAAATCCTCAAGCTCGATATGCTCGAACGGATTGCCGGATGCAGGCTTGCCCGAGGCCGACAGAGTGCCGGGTTTGATCGAAGGGACGGCGGCGATCATGTACGGCATGCCGACCTCGTGGCAGAAATCGATCATCCGGCCGACCTCATCGTCAGACATGGTCGCCAGCAGGCAATGAGCGCCGCTTGCGGTGAGTCCGGCGTTCGCCAGGCTGGCGCGAACTTCTTTCGCCGTGCGCCCATAAAAGCCCGCGAATTCAACATTCTTGATGCCGACAGCCGCGACCTTTGCCAACGTGCCGTCGAAATCCTTGGCGAGCAGCGCGCGAAGAACGTAAAGCTGAACCCCGAATTTATTCGGGCTGTAGTCGGAGGCCTTCGCGAATCGAGATGATGCCATGGCGAGTGCGCCCATTGCGCCGGTTGCGAGGAAATCGCGTCGCGATATCACCTGTCACCTCCCCTGTCCAACCACTCCCGAATGATACGGAGGGAGGCCGATCTCCATCAAGGAAGGCGGCGGATCCATAGGGTTCACGGCTATCAGGAATCGAAACGGCGGCCTGACGGAGATACCGGACGCGTGACTGGAGGTGATTGAATTGGAAAGGACGCTGGAAGGCTAGTGGATCAAAATGCGCCGTGTCTCACTCTTTGTGCTTACCGGGATGCTTGCCGTGCAACATGCGCGGGCTACGGCAACCATCACGCCAGCAATCGTCTCTACTCGCGATGTGACTCTTGCGCTGCGAGAGGGAGAGCACGCGCCGGCGCTTGCATGGGTGAGCGGGATTCCCGGTTTTCATATCACAAATGCAGCGGAGGAGCCGCTTCCAGCAAGTGTCGAGGTGAATGGAGATCAGGTTGCGCTGACATGGGAACTGAAGCCGGAACTTGCTCATGCCGACAAGCGCCACGTCGTGTTCGTCTATGAATCGGCGGAGCCGCATCTTCGCCTCTCGTGGGAGTGGCAGGCGCGCGCCGACTTCGGCCCTGTCGAACATCGCATCACGGTTGAGAACCTGAGCGGGCAGGAAATATGGCTGCCGATGATCGATTCCTTTCGGTTGCAGATGCAGTGCCGGCCGCAGCGGAAGCTGCAATATCTCTACGTGGAGAAGGGCGCCGATACACCCTCCAGCGTCGGCACGCATATCGGCGATATTCCGGTGGGATATCAATGGACGGGAAGATCGTCGACCTATGCTCTTCCGCAGAAAGGCGAGGCTCGCGAAATTATTCCCGCGGAGTTTGTGTTCAACGCAGACCAGTCTCAAGCCGGCTGGTTCGCCGGAATCGAGTTCAGCGGAAGAACGCGCATTTCGCTTTCGCGCAGCGGCGATAGCGTCACAACCGCGCTCGGTCTGAATCCAGAACCGGGACGGTTCCGCACACGGCTTGAATCGGGAGAGAAATTCGAAACGCCCACCGTGTTTTTCGGCGCATTTTCCGGCGGGCCGGATGGCGCAGCGAATCAACTGCGATCATGGGTTCGCGCGGTGCTTGGCAATCCCGCAACCTGGAAGGATCCGCAGTACCCGCTGACCGTGAACAACAGTTGGGGCGGCGGAATGCAGATCGACGAGAAGCTTGCGCTGCGCATGATCGATGATTCGAAACAGTTGGGGCTGGAGATGTTTCATATCGACGCGGGCTGGTTTCGCGGCGTCGGCGACTGGTTTCCCAATCCGCAAAAGTTTCCTCACGGGCTCGCGTTCATCGCAGATGCCGCACATAAGCAGGGCCTGCGCTTTGGTCTTTGGGTCGACTGGACCCAGGCGGCGCTCGATACAGAACCGGGTGCTTTAAATGTGCACGATCCCAAGGTGCGCGATTGGCTCGTGACCGATCTGCCGCCGGAGTGGAGGCCCGAGGAATTCAAGGGACAGACCGTTGACCTTGGTGTTCCTGCCGCTCATGACTATCTGGCAAAGGAAGTGAATCGCATTGTTAGCGATTACCACCTCGACATGCTGGAGCACGATGGATATCTCGTAGCGCAGGGCTGCGTACACGATGACCATCCGCATGCGCCACCCAATCGCAGCACGATGAAAATCATCCACGACTCAGGCTTCGACTTCGTGGTCGCGTCCAATTCGACGGACGTGAGCTACCACGCGGTTCGCGCATACTACGACATCTATGCGCAGACGCGCCACGAACACCCGGGGCTGATCTTCGAAATTTGCAATGACGGCGGGCGCATGGTGGATTTCGGGTCTGCTGCGCACGGTGATTACTTTTCCATCACGGACACATACGATCCGCTCTCAAACCGGCGAGCCTTCTACGACACCAGCTACATGCTGCCGCCGGCGATGCTCGAGAGCTACGTGGAGAAGTGGCCCACGCCGCAGCCAGAAAACTTTCTGTATATGTTGCGCAGCGGCATGATGGGCTGGGTGACCATCATGATGGATACCTCGAAGTGGACCGGAGACCAGCGCGAAGCTGCAAAGCAGGCGATTGCGCTATACAAACAGAAACTCCGTCCGCTGATCAGGGACGCCCGTCTCTATCACGTCTCGCAACGCCCCGACGGTGTGCACTGGGATGGAATCGAGTATTGGGATCCGGCGCGCAATCAAGGTGTGCTGTATGCATTTCGCGGCAGCGTTGGGAACGAAGAAAGACACGCATTCGTACTGCACGGGCTCGATCCTGCAAAACGCTACGACCTGCATTTTCAGGATGGATCGTTGCAGGACATGATCGTCGTTGGGAGGCAGCTGATGAAGAAAGGTCTCGCGGTTCATCTGCCCCACCCACTCAGTTCGGAACTCGTGTTCGTCGAAGCGGCCCGGGGAAGCGATAGCACGCGCTGAGAACTTCGGATTGGCTGGAGTGCCCGGTGCGCCGTGAAGCGTCATCCTGGATTCACAAGACGAGGCGCCCTGGGCGGCGATAATGTGATGGTTGGGTCAGCGCGGATTTTTGAAACTGCTTCGTATATCAAGCATCCGAAAGACAGGAAATACGCCAGGAGCCACGCGACATTGGTCGGCTTTGGCGGGGGATCGTCCGTGAGACCCGCAAAAATTGGAGGATGAAAATGGCAAAGGCTGTGAAGAGCCCAAAATTCAATATCAAGGCAAAGCCGCTGACGAGTCTGAAGGCATGGAAAGACTTGAAGGCTCACGCGCGTGACGTTGCCAAGGTGCATCTGCGTACCCTCTTCGCCGAAGATGCCGACCGCGGCAAGCGGATGACGGCCGAGGGTGTGGGCCTTTTCCTGGACTACTCGAAAAACCGCATCACTGAGGAGACCCTTAAGCTTCTGCTCGCACTTGTCGACGAATCAAAGCTGCGCGAACACACTGATGCCATGTTCAGCGGCCAGAAAATCAACATCACTGAGAAGCGCGCCGTGCTCCACGTTGCGTTGCGCGCCCCCAAGGGCCAAACCATCATGGTCGATGGTGAAGACGTGGTGCCGAAGGTACACGAAGTGCTCGACCGCATGTCGGCCTTCTCTGACCGCGTACGCAGCGGCGAGTGGAAAGGCCACACCGGCAAGCGCATTCGCAATGTGATCAACATCGGTATCGGCGGCTCCGATCTTGGTCCGGTCATGGCCTACGAGGCTCTGAAGCACTACAGCGATCGTGCGATGACGTTCCGGTTTGTTTCGAATGTCGATAGCACCGACTTCGCCGAAGCCGTGCAGGGCCTCGATGCCGAAGAGACGCTCTTCATCGTTTCCTCCAAGACCTTCACCACGCTCGAGACCATGACCAATGCGCAAACAGCGCGTGCGTGGCTGCTTGAAAAGCTGGGTGGCGATGAATCTGCGGTTGCCAAGCACTTTGTTGCGGTTTCGACGAATGCCGGCGAAGTGACGAAGTTCGGCATCGATACCGCCAACATGTTCGGATTCTGGGACTGGGTCGGCGGCCGCTATTCGATGGATTCGGCGATCGGCCTATCGACGATGCTGGCGATTGGGCCGCAGAACTATCGCGCAATGCTGGACGGATTCCACCAGATGGACGAGCACTTCCGCACTGCGCCGCACGAGAAGAATCTTCCCGTGCTGCTGGCTCTGCTTTCGGTGTGGTATACGGACTTCTTCGACGCGCAGACCATTGCCATCCTGCCCTACGAGCAATACCTCAAGCGCTTCCCGGCGTATCTCCAGCAACTCACCATGGAGAGCAACGGCAAGCACGTCACCCTCAAGGGCAAGGAAGTCCGATATAACACCGGACCGATTTACTGGGGCGAGCCCGGCACCAACGGGCAGCATTCGTTCTATCAGTTGATCCACCAGGGAACGCGGCTGATCCCATGCGACTTTATCGCGTTCTATAAAACGCTCAATCCGCTGGGTGCTCATCATGACATTCTGCTCGCCAACGTCTTCGCGCAAGCTGAGGCGCTGGCCTTCGGCAAGACAGCCGAACAGGTGAAGGCGGAAGGAACTCCCGACTGGCTTGTCCCCCACCGGGTCTTCGAAGGCAACCGCCCGTCGAACACAATCCTTGCGGAAGAGCTGACGCCCGCCGTCCTCGGCAAACTGGTGGCCCTCTACGAACATTGCGTGTTCACGCAGGGTGTGATCTGGCAGGTCAACTCGTTCGACCAGTGGGGAGTAGAACTCGGCAAGGCGCTGGCGCAACGGATCATCCCGGAGCTCGAGAGCCCGGCAGAGCCTCAGCTCGCGCACGACAGCTCCACCAATCACCTGATCGGCCTTTATCGCAAGCACAAGTGAATTCCGTCGGCCTCTATTTCAGGCGGGGTTTCGATCTTGACGACTGCGAAGGTCAGATCCTCAAGATCGAAATCCGGCCTTCGCAACTTCCGTTCAATTCGCAGGGATCAACTCTATCCAGCTTTCGCGACCGGGATCCACCCTGCCATTCGGGTCGAATGTCGGATCGTCCCCTAGAACCACCGTATCTTTGTCGGATGAAATCCAGTTATGCGTGAATTGATTTGAAGTTTCGATCTTGCGGCCGGTGGTGGGATCGATAAAGTCCTGGCGGTTGAGCGAATCCAGAACCTGCAGATGTGCAGCATGGTCAATCGCATCCTGTCTCGCCGCGTCGGCCGCCATCGCATGTTCCGTGCTTTCCTTCAGTTGAGCCTGCACCTCGCGGCCGTGCTGCACCATTTGATTTGTCTGGTCAGTGAAGTGCTGTTGAATAGCCTTGAATTGCTCGTCGCTTGCCCGCTGGTATTTGGCAAAGTTTTCGCGCATGCGTTGCGAGATTTCCTGATCCCAGCCCTGGTCGATCCGCGCACCGGTTGGATTGCTCGCAATCAGTTCGTCCAGATGTCCCTTCGGCGCATGCTTGAAGTAGGTACCGTGGGTACTGCACGAACGTTGCGTGCGTGCCGCGCGATGCATTTGCGGGTAGGCCGGCATGTTGCTTTCCTGGCAGGTCAGCACTACCGCAAGAAGTTCTTCCATGGGGCGTCCGTTCAAATCAAATTCAATGCGAATACGTGCGGTGTCGGTATACACGCGCGAATTCGCACCGTATCTTCCGCCCATTTGCTGGTTTTGCGCCGCCAGACCCTGCTTCATCTTCTCAGTCAGCGGCACAATGCCAATGATCTTTCCGTTGGGCTCGATCATCGGCACCGCGATGTTCAGCAGAAATCCCGCAGCGGTGTTGATGTTGGTGGTCTTGCATTTTGGCCCGAGCGGGCTGCTGCCATCGCTGGCCCAGCTCCACGAGACGCCGGGCAATTGACCATATCCTGAAACGCCGTCCGGAGAGAGCGCGGTCGCCGTCAGCCCATCCGCCGCAGTACTGGGAGCGTGACAGCCGTGGGGACGCAGGATTGTGCCGATGAACTTCCATCCGACCGGCACATCCACCGTGAATGCCGTCGCGTTCAATGCGGGGTCCTTGACTTCCACTGTTCTTGTCTTTGACCAGGAAGCTGAGACCGCACTGCCGCTTCTGGATTGCGCTAGTGCCGTTCTCTGGATCCCGGCTTGTCCCTGACATCCCATGATGCCCGTCAGCATCATGCCCATCGTTACTGCATTTGTTGCGAGCCCGCGTTTCAAGAGTGACCTCCGTGCTGCGTTGGAACCGAAAGAATGCGCACTGGCAATTTCTTGCGCACTCGCGATCCCGGGGAGAGCTGCAGATCATTGAACAATACGCGCTTTGCGGAATGTTGGGACACAATTCCGGACGAAGCCCAACCTCACCAGCTCAGAGTGACCGTGATGGTTTTCCAACCCTCGCCCTGCGGAAAGTGGAAAATAAGTGGCACCGGTGCAGACTGGCCGCCTTCTTCCGGAATCTGAAAACTCACATCCCCGCGTTTCAGTCCAGGCGAATCTGCCGATTTGATTTGAAGCTTCGGAACTATCGAAGCATTACGGACCACGCTAACGATCCCGTCAGTGCCGGCGATACCCTCAGCGACAAGGGTAAGTTCACGTTCGCCGTACTTAGAGCGGACAATCCGGAATCTCTTGGTCTGTGATCCTGGGACCGGTGATTGATTTGGTAGCGTCGTCAATACTTCAGCGTCATCATTCGTCAGACCGCTGCTCGGCCACGAGAGTGTCGAGAGCGTCTGATCGATCTCTAGAGTTGGAAGTGGGATTCTCAAGCCGCCATTTGGGGTCATTCGAACGGTCGTCGATACCTTTGTGGTCGTGCCTGCAACAGGCGTCGCTCCAGGCAAATCGCTCTTCAAATGCCACTCGCCGTCACCGATGAAAACCAGTTGCACTGCGATCTGCGCGTTAGCTCGTCGAAGTACCAGTGTGGCCGTTCCTCCAGGCACCTGTATGCCTTTGACGGTCGCGCGATCCCACCCTGCCGGCAAATGCGGATTCACCGTGATGGTCCTCGTCTGCGCATCAATGCTGATCCCGAACAGCCCGCGCAGAATCGGCGTAATCACCATTGCGCTCGACCAAAGTTGATGACTGGTCGAACGTCCGAAGGGAACAAAGAAATCTCCCGACAACAATTCCGTCGCAGCGCCCAGATCCTGCGCCTTGGTCAGGTTCGCGTTTTCCATCAACAATTGGTACCCGGCGAGAGGCTGATTGCCGCGATACTCCGCCAGGGCCGCCCAGCCTGTAAAAAGCGGCCACACCGACCCCTGGTGGTAGCTCGTGCCGTCATAAATCGACTCGGTATTGGCAACATCGCGCAAGCCCCAGTCCGTGTTCAGCGCCGTCGCAGCAATTGTGAAAGGCAACCCTCCGGTTGCTCGAGAATCGAGGCCTCGGAGGTTTGCGGCGCCATCGTAGACCTTGCCGTATCGTTTAACGACGCGTCTGACCACCAGGCCAGCGCCGGATACACCGTGCTGGTCTTGTCCAGCGAGCCATCCATGTTCCGGCTGAAGGCATAGCAGATTCTTCTGTGCGTCCCAGTACTCAGCATTAATCATCTTCGCCAAGTTTGTCTGCGCGATTTTTCGGCCGGACCACAGTCTTGCGATCTTTCACGAATCCCTTGGCCAAGATCAGATCCTCGATATACCCCATCGCCGCCGAAGCCTGCTGATCCAGCAGCGCCAGATAGATCTCCTGGTGCGGCATCCCCCCTGGCCAGCTCTCCACCCATCCTGTTCCCTGCGAGTTGTCGTAAATGCCGTCGTGATCGGTGTCGTGTGCTGGATCTGTCTCGAATGCCCATGCCTTCTCGATCGCATCGCGGTGCGCGGTCAGAAACGCAACATCTCCACTCGACCGGACGTAGTCGGCCACAGCGAGCAAAAACAGCGGTGTCGAATCGGCTGCCGCATACATATAAGGAAACGCGCGCCAGTCGATGGCCGCTGCCGTCTGCGAGTACTCGTGCATGATCTTGCCGTCTTCGCGCTGGCGCCTGATCAGGAACTCGAGTTCCGATTTGGCAAGCGCGAAGTCGCCGTATCCATTGATGGCATACAACGTGTAAAGCGAGTCGCGTCCAAAAAACCACCCGAACCCGGGCCGCGCAGAATCGCCTGACGCATAGTAGCCAGCCACCAGAGCCGTCTCGTCGGTGGGAATCGAATGTGCATCGACGGGATGCGCCTTCAGTTGCTCGATCGAAACCACGGCCCACTGGAAGGCTTCGTTGAGTGCCTTGTCCGGCGTCTCAATCGACGTTGAGCTCGCCAGCAATTTCTTGTAGCTGTCAGCGTGTGCCTTATAAAGGTCCGGGATCGCGGTATCCAGTCTGGCCAGCGTGGCGCCAAGTGCTGCGTTGCTGGCCGCATCCTTATTCATGCCCGCGGCCATCAGCAGTGGAAACAGCCGGCCGCGATCGCGAACCGGGTCGATGTGCAGATGAAACTCCACCGGATGAACCTGCGGGCGTTCCTGGTAAGGCGCGAGAATTCCCGGCTGCGCGCCTGGGATAGCCACAGCGCCGGCAAGGTCCGGATAATCCGCGTGAAGAACGTAGAAGCCTCCGGGGTTCGATGGCTCACGAGGATTCGGCGCTACCCACTCCACCCCCGGGACGCCTTCATTGCGTTCCGGCCACATCCAGCGCAGTTCGGGCGTGAAGCGAAAAATGAATTCCGTCGGGTGAAGGCAATCAAATTCAAAGAGCACCACCGGCCCCGTGCCGGCCTGCGCGTCGTTCGACGAAAACATGATCTGCCGCACTGTGAAACCGATGTGGCTGTACGTGATGATGGTGCGATCCGGACGCACTTCAATCCCGGCTGCCTGCTGGTTCACGTCGATGGGCACGGTGTAGCCATCGATGTCGGCTTCAATGGTGAGGTGCGAGAGCAGTTTCACCGGAAGAACCCAGGCTTCGAAGACACCGTTCTGTTGGCCAAGCACCACTCCACGCTCACCGGCAACGGTAAATGGCTTCTCGGTTTCGGCGTGTGCGCGAATCACCGGCCCTGTGGCGTCAAACGGGATTGCGGGTACAGAGTTCAGCAAAGATGTCTGCGCAAGTGTCGTCGCGGCAAACAATACAAAAGCAATCCGGCTAAGTGCGCGAACCAGCATCGGTCATGATCCTCTGGGAGCTTTTTAGAAGGAATCAGTCTACGTTGTTGCCGCGAACCACGGCAAAGCCGTGTTTTCCAAGCACACCTATACGGGGTCAAGGGATTAAAAAAACGGGCACAATCCCCCATCACAAAGCAGGTCATATTCCTGATATTGAAGAAAAGGATACGCTTATACCGTTTTCCGTATAGTTGTGCTGAAAAGCGGATTCGGAGCATGGCGGGAACCGTCCACAAGGAGACAGTTTCTCGTTAAATCATTGACAATAAATAAGATAATCAGCGTTGCCCTTTAGGGATACTTTGGCACGCCAATTGCACTCCACTATCCCAGACTTATCATTTGCTTCCCCATTCTTTCTGTCCTTTTTTGCTTTTGGGCCAAGTGCAAAACCACTCTGGCTGCTTCCCTTCCCCTGGCGGGTGTAGTTGCTGACCTGGTCCAGAGTTGCAACAAGCTTTAAACCCAAACGCGGTCTGAACAGGAACACAAAGAGGCCCGGCTGAAATTGGTGGCCGGGTACGGGCAATAGGCAGGCCAGTATGAGACCGCTGGCGCCGGCCCTTAAATGACAAAATTCAACTTCGAGGAACAATGGGTATGAGAAATCTGCCAAAGCTGAAAGTATTGGCTCTTTGCTTGATCCTTATCGGCGCCATGGGCATCGCCTACGCGGCCGATGTCAACGCGCGCATTAAGGGCACAATCTCTGATCCTCAAGGCGCCGTACTTGCTGGTGTCAAGGTCACAGCTCTCAACGAAGCAACTGGAGTGAAGTTTGAAACGGTATCCGGCGCGGACGGTGGATACAACTTCCCGCAGTTGCCGACCGGCACGTATACGATCTCCGTCGCGGCCACAGGATTCAAATCCTTCACCGCCAAGGGCATCGTACTCAGCATCGACCAGGAATACGTTGAGCCAGTGAAGTTGACGGTCGGTTCAACCGCCGAGGTTGTCGAGGTCGCAGCTTCTCCTGTCCAGGTAAACACCTCCGATATGGAGTTGAGCAACGTAGTCAATTCAGATCAGATGGTGGAATTGCCGCTGATCGGCCGCAACTTCACGGGTCTCGAGTTGACCCTTCCGGGCGTTCAGGCTTCAAGCGATCGCTTTGGCAGTTTCTCTGTCAGTGGTTCTCAGACGCAACAGTCGAGCTTTCTCATCAACGGCGCCGACTCAAACGATATCGCTCTGAACACTCCAGTGTTTGGGGGTTCGGGACCGAATCTGGACGCCATCGATCAATTCAACTTGATCGACGGACCGCTCAATGCGGAGTATGACCGTAACTCCGGCGGCATCGTCAGCGCGACCATCAAAGTGGGTACCAATCACTTCCATGGCGACGGCTTTGAGTTCTATCGCGACACGTTCCTCAACACGGCCAATTTCTACCAGCACAACGTGACGACAGGTGCGCCAGTAGTCGCAACCTTCCATCAGAACATCTTTGGCGGCACGGTAGGTGGCCCGATCTTCCGCGACAAGCTCTTCTTTTTCGGCGCATATCAGGGGACTCGGCAGGTTGTCCCCGAGGCCGGTGGCAACGTGGGAGTCTACTTTGGGCAGATGCTCAACGGCGACTTCTCGGCCGATAAAGGAAGTTTCCTGGCCAATCCAATTCCTTCAAGCGTATCGGTTCCCGGTTGCACAACAGCCGGTGAGACGTGGGCAGCGTGCGCTGCTTCAAACGGCGGTGTGTTCCCCACATCCGCGTTCAATCCGGTGGCGCTGAATCTGGTAAAGAAATTTGTTCCAGCACCTAACAGCGGAACGAGCTACATCTTCAAGCCGGTGGTGACGACTACGAACAATCAGTACATCGGTCGCGTCGACTTCTCTCTGAATCCGGCGAACCAGATCTACGGACTCTTCATCATCTTCAAGCAAAAGGCACCTGAAACTCTGCCCTTTACCGGAGCCAGCGTTCCGGGCTTCGGCGATGTGAGCAGCCAGTCGACCAATCAGATCACAATCGATTATGTCCATCAGTTCGGCTCCACCGCAGTGAACGACTTCGCGGCTCACTACACCCGGTTTAACTTCGATGCTGTGGAACCGCAGAACCCCGTGGCGCCCTCCAGCGTGGGATTCGACATTACTCCGCAGAACACAAAGGGCGCAGGTCTGCCGCTGATGAGCATCACCGGCCTCAACGGCGTGGGCTTCTCACTTGGATTCAGCAACAACGGTCCTCAGCCCCGCGTTGATCAGGTGATCCAGGTTGACGACAACTTCTCAAAGATCCTTGGGAAGCACAGCTTGAAGTTCGGCTATGACGGACGCCGCTTCAACGTCTCCAACCCATTCTCGGCAAATAATAACGGCAACTTCAGCTTCAACGGCGGAGGCGGCAGCCTTTACACCACAGGAGACGGCGCGCTCGATTTCCTGCTTGGGATTCCCAGTTCGTACGGGCAGGGTTCTGGTGCAGCCATTCAGGCCGACGCCTTCCTGAATTACGTGTTCGGACAGGACAGCTGGAAACTATCCGATACCTTCACGGTGAACTATGGTCTGGGATATTCAATTGACACGCCACTGCACAACAATCAGTACAACGGGTTGGGAATTGCCTGTTTGAATCCTGGCGTTGAGTCGAAGGTGTTCACAAATGCTCCGCTCGGCGTTGCTTATCCCGGGGATGGCTCCTGTACCAATGCTGGTCAGGCCAAGACTCGGTATACAGAGCTTGGACCTCGCTTCGGTTTTGCATGGGCCCCGGATCTGGGAGCACTCTCTGGACAGCCAGGGAAGCTATCGATTCGCGGCGGATTCGGCATCTATTACAACCGGACGGAAGAAGAATCTGCTCTGCAAACACTTGAGACTCCTCCCTTCGGTATCAGCACCGGTGGCGCAACGGACTTTGGAGGCGCTCCTTCATTCGTCAACCCGTTTGTCGACATCAACGGCGGAGGCTCAGAAAACAACAAATTCCCCTACGCCTTCCCAGCAAAGGGGGCGACCATTCCCGCTTCGACGTGGGCGGCTCTGGAACCGCTGGACATTAGCACGTTCGGTTCAAACTTCCGCGCGCCGTACGCTGAGAATATGCAACTCAGCGTCGAGCGTGAGCTGCCGTCGCGTGTTGTCGCTCGCGTGAGCTATGTTGGTTCACTCGCGCGCCACAACCAGGTGACATTCGAGGGCAATGCCGAAACACCGGCAGGCCACGCGGCGTGCCTCGCCGGTTCGGAGTTCTCTCCCTTCCTCGGAGGGAATGCCAGCTGCACGGCGAATCGAAATAACCAGAGTTTCTTCTTCCCGCAGAACCAGGCAGTCGGTGCCGCAGACAAAACCAACTTGGGCATTGACCCGAACACCGGCGTGACCGGTTTGGTTAGCGCCGGTACGGTCGGCTCCTTTGCTTCTTCGAGCTACCACTCGGTGCAGGCTTCAATTGAAAAGGCGCCTACCCACGGACTGCTCTTCCAGCTCAGCTATACCTACGGGCACGCTCTCGATAACGGCTCCAGCTTTGAGAATTCTGGATTCGGCTCGAGCGGCGCGCGCGGTTACAACCAGTTCAATCAGGCTCTGAACTACGGCGACTCGCAATTCGACGTACGTCATCGCCTGGTTTTCTCGCCCATCTATAGAATCCCCACCTTTGCCGGAAGCACCTTCTCCTTTAAGAATCTGGCTCTTTCGGGGTGGGAGGTCTCTGGTATCGTTACTGTCGCAGGCGGCTTCCCCTTCGATATCTCCTACGCAGGCGCCACCTCTCTGTCTCTCTGGTGCTCGGCAAACTTCAACTTCTACGCCTGCCCCGACGTGCCGAACCAGGTTGCCCCGGCAACCTTCGGCAACAAGCGCGTTCGTCAGAAGAGCGGAAACAGCGTTTACATCACGAACGCACAGGCAAATACGACCACCAACACCAAACCCGGTTTTACCATTGGGACAGCAGCATTTCAGCCGGAAGTGCTTGGCACCTTCGGCAACACCCACCGCAACCCGTATCACGGGCCGGGAATCAACAATACGAACATGATTATTGCCAAGAACTTCATGCTGGTTCCAGAGCGCAACATCAGCATCCAGTTCCGTATGGAGAGCGACAACGTGTTTAACCACACGCAGTTCGCCAACCCCACGTCCAGCTTTACCAGCAGCAACCTGGGTGTTATCACCTCGGCAGCGGCAGCCCGCCAGTCTCAGTTGGCGATGAAGGTCTACTTCTGAGTCACGCTGCAAGCAAAACCACAAGAGGCGCCTTCGGGCGCCTCTTATTTTTGTGCAACGAAATGGTTGCGTTTACTTGTCCGCGTGCAGAGATTACTGGGCAGCGGCCTTGGCCTGCTCGGGTGTCTTCATAAAATCAAGCGCGCGGACCAGATAGCTCTTTAATTGGTGACGATGCACCACGGCGTCGAGGAATCCCTTCTCAAGAAGGAACTCAGAGCGCTGAAAACCTTCGGGAAGCTTCTGCCGAATCGTCTGTTCGATCACGCGCGGCCCTGCGAAGCCGATCAGGGCTCCCGGCTCGGCGATGTTGAGATCGCCCAGCATGGCAAAGCTTGCCGTCACGCCTCCCGTTGTGGGATCGGTCAAAACGCAGATATACGGCACGTGCGCATCGTCGAGCTGCGCCAGCGCTGTTGAAATCTTCGCCATCTGCATCAGGCTCACGACGCCTTCCATCATGCGTGCGCCGCCCGATGCTGCGACGACAATGAGCGGCTTCTTCTCGCTGCGCGCACGATCGACGGCGCGTGCGATGGTTTCGCCAACCACTGCGCCCATCGATCCGCCAATGAAACCATATTCCATGGCGCTGACCACGACCGCGTGCGGGCCCATCTGTCCCAGGGCGTTCAGGATGGCGTCGTCCAGCCCGGTGTCCTGTTGTGCCTTGCGCAGGCGCTGCTTGTAGGGCTTCACGTCGCTGAAGTTGAGCGGATCGGTCGAGCGAAGACCGCCATCGACAAGCTGGTAGCCCGGCTCCAGCAAAAGATCCAGACGCTGCCGCGCGCCAATCTTGAAGTGGTACTGGCACTTGGGGCACACGTTCATGTTGGCCTCAAGGTCGGCTTTCCAGATGGTTTGCCGGCAGCCCGGACACTTTACCCAGAGTCCCTCCGTGCGGACACTCTTCTCTTCGTCGCCGTTGCCGCCGGGACCATCGAACTCGCCGTTCTCGCGTTTAAACCAGGACATAAGGCCTCAGCCATTATAGCGACCGAGGCGCGGTTCACAGTTCAGAGTTCTTAGTTCAGAGTTCGCAGATTCAGAAGGCTGAACAGAGACTACGAACTACGAACTCAGAACTCTGAACTCCGTTACCACGTGTAGTGAACCGCGTAGGTAAGCGTAGCCTCCCCCTTCGCCGGAACCGAAACTGGAAACTTCAGCGTGTGGCTGTCGAGCTTTTTGAAGTTCGAAGACTTCTCTGTGATCTCCCAGTTGTCTCCGCGGTACATGTGCTCCAGCACCGCAACATTGACACTCTGCTCTTTCTGGTTGGTGAGTTTGATTTCAAATGTCTCGTCCAGCATGTGCTTGTTGTAGTCCACGTGGAACTCCGTCTGGCGCCGCGAGCCCTTCACGTCAAAAGCCGAGCCGGTCGGAATCTTCACCGTCTCCTCGGCGGGCGTGTGATTGATGAGGCTCTCGCCTACAAACTCCATCTGGCCGTCTCGATCGCGGCGATACAGGCGCACGCGGCCGGCCGGGAGCGGCATGCCGAGATGATTCGCTTCGCTGTTCTTGATCTCTTCAACAATCAGCACCTTGGTGTTCTCGCTGCCCAGGCCATAGCCCTGGTTCTGATTCACATTGCCCGCATAGATCGGCTGCATCTGTTCCCCGAGGCCATCGTAGAGATAGCTGCGCCGCATGCTCACGTTTGCCGCGTCGATAAACTGTACCTGCTTCGTCTCGCCATCGCTCAAGGCAACCGTGCGGTTGAGGTCGTAGAGATGGAAATCATCGAAAGCCTTCTGCGTGACGCCGGGCTGCGCCATATCCATCGCCTTGGCTTCCATCCGCAACACGGCACCTGCGTTGTAGCTGGCCTGCTGTCCCAGGATCTTCGCGACATCGCCGGCCATCAACTTGATGCGCGCCAGCGGGAAGTCCGTGCCCGATTGGTTGCGTATCGTTACCCATCCGAGCACATCGGCTTTTTCGTCACCGGTAACGTCGGTGCTGTCAGGAGCGACAACGTTGTACGTCGATTCCCAGCTCAGGCCGCCGGTAATATAGGCCAGCTCCGCATTAAAGCGGTCTGCGGACCCGGAACTGATTTGCCAGCGCAGCGAGGGCTTCAGCAGCATCCCGTCCGTTGTCGCCGGAAAGAGCGGCGTTCCAGGCAATTGAAATTGCATCTTGCCGTCCACTTCAATGAGCGGCTGGGCATTCTGGCCGCCGATCATCTGGCCGTCAAAGGTGTACTCCTGCGGGCGATTGAAGCCTGCGCGAATAATCTTGCCCTGCACAATCCTGGACCCCGCAGCACCAAACACCTGAAAGTCAATGGTCTTCCCCTCATACTTCTGCAGCAACCACTCCTGGCTCACGATCGCGGAGTCGTAGTTCTGCTCCATCACGTGCACCACGCGCTTGCCCGAGGGATCCCGAAGAACGACCGAGTCGGGCTCAAGGCGGCTGGTCACGCTGTCTGTCGTGATCTCGTTGATGCCGGCATGCAGATCCAGATCCAGAAACGTGCGGGCAACCGCGAAGTTCTGGTTGTAGATGGTGAGCGCAACCGGTTGCGGCTGCTGCGCCTCAACCAGCATGGCGGCGAAAAAAAACGCTGCAAAAATGAAAGGCTTCCGCACAGGTCTTCCTCCTCGAACTGGCCTTGGAACGCCCAGGAAGGAAGAACTTGCATTCAAATGTTGAAGAAAGGAGGCAAAAAGCGGCCTCTTCGGTCAGTATTCGATGCCCCGCTGCGCCAGAATCCCTTTCTGATAGGCATGCTTCACCTCGCGCATCTCGGTGACGGTGTCGGCGATTTCCACGAGCGTGGGGTGCGCATTCCGCCCCGTCAGGATCACGTGAACCATCTCGGGCCGATTGCGTAGGGTCTCAGCGACTTCGGCCGGGTCGAGCATGCCATAGCCGATCGCGTAGTTGATCTCGTCGAGCACCACCATGTCCCACTCGCCCGACTCGATCGCCTCGCGCGCCTCAGCCCATGCCGCCTGCACCATGCGGACATCTTCCGGATCGGTCTCCGCCCCGCCCACCTTCACAAATCCGCGCCCCATCTGTTTGAGAACGAAGTTTTCTCCGAACGCCTGCGTGGAATCCAGCTCGCCGTAATGCCAGGAGCCCTTGAGAAATTGCAGCATCAGCACGCGCATGCCGTTGCCCACGGCACGTAGAGCGGTACCCATGGCGGCAGTCGTTTTGCCTTTGCCCGGGCCGGTGTTGATCAGGATTAATCCGCGTCGGGAAGATTCTTCAGAGTTCATAGAGATGGTTCTAAGTTCCGAGTACCTAGTTCTTAGTTAGTACCTGGCAGCAGTTCTGAGACTGATGGCACGCAATTCAAAGGGACTTTGAACTACGAACTCTGAACTAAGAACTACCAACTGCCTAGTGGCCGGAGTGGTAGGGGTGGCCTGTCAGGATTGTAAATGCGCGATAGAGCTGCTCGGCCATTACCAGCCGCGCCAGCGCATGGGCCAGCGTCAGCGGTCCGAGCGAGAGCAGAAGCGTCGCTCTTTTCCGCGCAGTCTCAGACCAGCCATCCGCCGGCCCGATGGCGAAGATAATCTGCTGAGCGCCATTGTCGCGCCGCCTTCCCAGCCACTCGGCGAAATCCTCCGACGTCATTTGCTTTCCGCGGCTATCCAGCAGGACACCGACGGCAGGGGCGCGCCGCTGTTGCCGGTCCATCCACTCAAAGAGCGCTTCCTCGCTGCGGAATGACTCAGACTGGCAGCGGGCATGGGCCGCGCACCGCTCAAGATACATGGTGGTCTGCCCATCCAGCGGATCCTTGGGGGAAGAGCGCGGTCCGATGTGCGCCAGCACGATTTGCATGCTGCGAAGATACACGATCCGCGAAGAGTCGGTTCGCCCCAAATTAGGCCCTGAGATATGCCACAAGATAATGCTTTGTGAAATAAATCAGAATCGCTCTACAGCTTCTCATATTCGCATGTGATTCAAATCACAGGACTTTCGCCATTAACCCTTTAGACTGCGAAATGAGACGCAGATGCATGTTTGGCATCTCGCTTGCATTAATACCGGCCATAGACCCTGTTTATCTTGGGATGGTTTTCGTCACTCGCTTCAGGAGTGGCGAAGCCGGACCTTTATTCTTTGCTTTTTTCGTCTTTTTTTGACTGTTAACCGCGGAACGGACCTATCCCTCCCCAGCTAGACCCGAGACGCCGAGCGCGATAGCGGATCGGGAACTCGTCCCCCATGAGGTTCTCCGATCTCAAGTCGATCCGGAGGATTTCAATGCGATTCTCGCGATTACTGCAAGTTGCTTCTTTGTCGGTGAGTCTGCTCGGTTTCTTTGCTTACTTCGCCTGCATCGGAACACCCATGGCCCAGGCCCAGGCTGATCTCGGCGCCATCACCGGCGTCGTGACGGATGTGACCGGCGCGGTCATTCCCAATGCTGAAGTCAAACTGACCAACGTGGCCACTGGCGCGGAAAGAGTCTCGGTCACCAACGCAAAAGGGGAATACGCTGTATCCCAGCTTCTGCCCGCCGAGTATTCGCTGAGTTTCAACGCCCCAGGATTCAACGCGGCGTCGCATAAAGTTCAGGTCACCGTCGGTTCGTCGAATACGGTAAACGTCAAGCTGGCGGTTGCCGGCGGCAGCACCGAAATCACTGTCGCTGCTGACGACTTTGCCGGGGTGCACCTTGAAAAACCCGAAGTCGCCGCAGTCATCCAGACCGACCAGATTCTCAGCCTCCCGACCCTCGATCGCAACCCGTACAACCTCGTTGCTTTCTCGGGAAATCTCTCCGCCGATCCCACGGCTGCTAGCCGCGGCGTCGGATTCAATATTTCCGGATCTCGCAGCACCTCGGTGGACATTCTGCTCGATGGCGCCGAGAACACAGACCTCTACGCTGTCGGCGTTGCCCAGACAGTGCCGATGGATGCCACCTCTGAGATCCGCATCGTCACGTCGAACTCCGGCGCAGAGTATGGCCGCGGATCAGGAGCCGTGAATGTCTCCACAAAGTCCGGAACCAATGGCTTGCACGGATCAGTCTATGAATTCAACCGCATCTCGACGCTCGCTTCGGCCGGATACAACAATAACTATATCCATGCGTTGAATCCCGATGTCCCAGCCAAACCGCGCTACACGCACAACCAGTTTGGCTACTCAGTCGGTGGACCGATCAAGAAGGACAAGATGTTCTTCTTCTCTTCCACGGAGTGGACGCGCATTCGCAGCAACCAAAATGAAATCGCGGTGGTTCCGACGCCGGAACTGCTGGCCATGTCTGCCTCCAATATGCAGGACTTCTTCACGACATATGGAAAGCTTGCTCACCCCATCAATGGCACCATTTACACGGGGAGTTCACCGGCCCTCAAGGCGGTTTTTGGTAGCGACATTTCAAAGCTTACGCCGCAATTTCCAAACATCGGCACGACGCCGCTCTTCGGCGAAGTGATCTACCAGGCGCCACAGGATTCAGGCGGTGGCGCACCGGTCAACCAGTGGATCAGCTTCAACCGCGCTGACTGGAACATCAACACGACCACGAATATGTTTGTGCGCTATATCCAGGAGAGCGCCATCAATCCTCCCGGGTACATCAACTTCAGCCCCTATGTGGGTTACGACACAAATCAAACGCAGTTCAACCACAACCTCGAATTCTCGGTCACCAAGGCATTCTCCACTACTCTTGCCTCGGCCACGAAGATTCTTGCGACGCGTTTCAACAATGGTCAGCCTCTGGGAGCGAAGCCAGTCAGCCCCACGCTCTACGTAAACAGCCTTACGGCGCAAGCCCTCGGTGGCGGCTATATCAACTTCCCCGGCTATGCACAACTCACGCCGGGAAGCGCGCTTCCTTTCGGTGGACCGCAGAATTTCATTCAGGTGGGCGAAGACCTTGCCTGGGCGAAAGGCAAGCATCAAATATCCTTCGGTGGAAACTTCCTCTTCATTAAAGACAACCGCATGTTCGGTGCCTATGAAGAAGCAGTCGATGCGCTCGTTCAAAGTGGACACACCAACGCTCTGGTCAACTTTGTGAGCGGTGGTCTGGGCTTCATGCAAGTTGCCGTCAACCCGCAAGGCAAATACCCGTGTTCAATCGATCCGACGTCGGGTTCTTACGTTCAAACCCCCGATTGCACGGTCAGCATGCCGGTGAGTTCGCCAAACTTCTCGCGGTCGAACCGCTACCAGGATGGTGCTGCTTACGCGTCTGACGCTGTCAAGCTATCGCAGAAGTTCACCGTGAACCTCGGTCTTCGTTGGGAGATCTACGGCCCGCAGCACTCTCAGAAGCCGATTTATGATTCGAACTTCTTCCTCGGATCCGGCAGCTCATACATGGACCGGGTTAGATCCGGCAAGCTGATGACTCGTGAGACCTCTCCCGACGGTCGCCTTTGGAATCTGAATAAAACACAACTTGCTCCGAAAATCGGCTTCGCGTGGGATCCCGTCGGCAACGGCAAGACCAGCGTTCGTGGTGGCTACGGCATTAGCTTCGAGCGGAACTTCAATAACGTAACATTCAACGTCATCCAGAACCCGCCCAACTACGCCGTGCTCTCCTTTACGCCGAGCGACAACAACAAGAAAAACATCCCGATCAGCACCAACAATTTTGCTCAGTTCGGCACCGGGACCGGAACCAAGATGCTGCCCAACGTGACACTCCGAGCCGTTGATACCCAGATCAAGCCCGCTTATGCCTCCAACTACAGCCTGACTCTCGAACACCAGTTTGGAGACACCACCGGCAGTCTCTCCTACGTCGGCACGCGCGGCATCCACAACTACTCGATTGCCAACATCAATCGGTCGTTCTACGGATCGACGTATCTTGGCGACTCAGTGGACCTGCCCAACCGACTCAACATGCAGTACTCGAATGTCAACTTCCGCGGCGCCGACGGCGATAGCTACTACAACGGCGTCACGGCAGAAGTTCGCAGCTCCAACCTCATGCGAACCGGACTGAACGTGCGCGGCGATTACACCTTCTCGCATTCAATCGACAACACCAGCTCGACGTTCACCGATGGCGGATCCAACAACGACAACCTCGGCTACCTCGATCCATTCAATAAGGCGCTGGATCGCGGCTCATCCGACTTCGATCAACGGCACCGCGTGGCTGCTGCGATCGTCTGGAATGTACCCTTCGGTAAGAGCCTCACTGGCGTCGCAAAATCGATCGGTGACAACTGGACGATTTCGAGCACCTTCAACGCTCAGACAGGAACACCCTTTAGCGTCTTCGATTGCTGGTACGCGGTTAGCGCTTGCCCACGAGCCAGCTTCGTGGCCCCTCAGGTTAAGCACAGCACGCGTTCTATGAAGGACATTAGTAGCTCTTATGGACCGAACACCTATTCCTTCATGGGGCTTCCTGACTACTACGATCCCATCGGCCTCGCTGACGATTCGTTTTACGTCAACCTCAGCAACTACAACGAGCAGGTGAACCCCAACGTCAACGCATTTTTCGGTGGCGACACACTATCGGCGGCTGACTATGCGGCCGGCAGCGATATTCCGATCTGTAGCGGTCTTCGCAATGCTGGATGCCATTTCGTGTCCGGTATGACGGGACGCAACGCTTTCCGCGGACCTGGCTTATGGGACCAGAACTTCGGTATCGTGAAGGACTTCAAAATCCGGGAACGCTACAACATTCAACTGAAGGGCGAGTTCATCAACCTCTTCAACCACGCCAATACCTACCTGAACCTCGGCGGCACCAACGATGTCTCCAGCTTCACCGATGTCTTGGCTTACAAGTCTGGCAACCGCAACACCGAACTCTCCCTGCACATCGCCTTCTAGGTTTTTGCATTCAGAAGACGAACGAAAAAATTGGCCGCGGCCCTCAATCCGCGGCCAGTTTTTTGTTTCAGAGCTTCTTCTCGACTCCGGCTCGGAATCGCAGCTGGTCTGCCCCCCTGTCTTCCCGTATTGGACAATACGGCCGCAGTCTCCAATAAATTAAAAGCGCACTCGAAGTACAAAGTAGACCCCGCTACTTTGATCGAACTCCAACATAACGCGTGAGTTGCCTCCTGCATGTAGCGGCAATTCTTCTGCATCGCGATAGCGGTAAATCTGTAATTCTGAATATCGGACCATCTTTCTCCAATTATCTGTATAGAGAATTGCGACGCATGCGATTTGTCATCCTCCGTTAATTCTTTCTTCTTCAACTTGTTATTGCAGCCCCTCCCTTGACCAGAACAAATGGCACTTGTCGTGCAACTACTCAAGAGCACGTCTGTCCCTGCACTTCCCCCGCACGCCTTTGGGACAGAGCAAGAAATAAATTCAATGAGCTCGAGCGCGATCTAACAAAGACGCGCCAGCAAGGCTGCGCCCCCGTGTCTAAGAAACACCAGCGAGGGCGCAAATCGAAACACTTCGCGAACCGCGGGGACCCCACGCATGTGAGGCTCTTTGGTTTGCCATGAAACCTGGAGGAGCACAATGCGTTTTATGCAGTTCAGAAATGCGGCCTTGGCGCTGAGCCTGTTAGCGGGCGCCGGTTTTGCAATGAACATTGCCGCGCCAGCAGCTTGGGCCCAATCGAATATCTCCGGGGATATCTCGGGCACGGTATTGGATTCGTCCGGTGCGGCCATACCGAAGGCGCAAGTTACAGTTACGAGCCTGGACAAGAATGCTCAGAACGCAGTAACCACGGACCAGTCGGGAAACTTCCGCGTGTCATTGCTGCCGCCCGGGCGATATAAGGTCTCCATTTCCGCCCCGGGATTCAGCACCACAACCGCCGACACGACCATTTCTGCAGGCGTAATTACGCCATTGACGGTCAAACTCGGCGTGGGCCAGGCTGCTACCACCGTCGAAGTGACTGCCGGCGCAGGATCGGCTCTGCATGTGGACGATGCGCAGATGTCAACCAGTTTTGACCTGCAGCAGATTCAGTCTCTGCCCAACCCGGGCAACGATCTGACGTTTGTGGCGCAGACGACTCCCGGCGCCGTGATGAACACACAGGGCGGATATGGAAACTTCTCTGTGAACGGCTTGCCCGGAACATCGAACACGTTCACCGTGAACGGTGGTTATGAAGGCGATCCGTACCTCAACTTGAACAATTCTGGCGCGACCAACCTGCTGCTCGGCAACAACGACGTTGATACGGTCACGGTGATCACCAACAGCTACGACGCCGCGTTTGGAGGACTGGGCGGTGCGCAGGTAAACGAAATCTCCCGGTCAGGCGGCAACAAGTGGCACGGCAATCTCACCTACTGGTGGAACGGCCGCGCGATGAATGCGAACAGCTACTTCAACAAGCAGCTTGGCTCGCCGCGCAATTTCGATAACGCAAACCAGTGGGCGGCGGCAATCGGTGGACCGATCAAGAAAGACAAGATCTTCGGCTTCATCGATACCGAAGGAATCCGCGTGATTATCCCGGTAGACCAAATTGCGTACGGACCCAGCCCCGCGTTTCAGTCAGCGATCCTGGGCCCTGCGGGATCAGCTGATCCGTCATTGGCTCCGTATGGAAACCTTGCCGACAACGGCAATTCAGCGGAAGCGCCCGTCTACCAGTCAATCTTCAACTACTACAACAATGCCAAGAACTGGACCGCCGGTTCGCAATTCGCGCAGGATCCTCGCACATGGGTCTGGAATGGGCAGACGACGAATTTCGGCCGCGAATGGCTGGTCAACGATCGTGTGGATTTCAATCTGGGACCGAACGATCACCTCTACATTCATTCGAAGGCCGACCACGGTGTGCAGCCGACGCAAACCAGCTTTCTCAATCCCGTGTTTGATGCGGAAAGCCCCCAGCCTTCGTATGAAGGACAGCTGAACGAAACGCATACGTTTACTCCGGCTATCACCAATCAATTCCTCTTTGGTGCCAGCTACTATCGCGCGATTTTTACAAACACCAATGCGAGCACGCTGGCCGCGAGCAACCTTCCGTTCGTGCTCGTGCCTGAAGGCTTCGCTTCCGGCGGCGGCTGGGATCAGAACGTGAACGCAAGCTCCTGGGTCGGCGGCGCCAATTACGCATTTCCGCAGGGGCGGAACGTGACTGGATATCAATTCAACGACGACCTCAGCTGGAGCATCGGAAAACAAACGGTCAAGCTCGGCTTTACCATGCGCCGCGATGACATCACCGACTACACCTCCAGCGAACACGACATCAACTTTGCCGGTGGCGAAAATTTCATCTTCGACGAGGGCGACTTTGCCGCGGGATTCTCTGACGAATGGGCGGAACGTTTTCCATTGCGTCTTTCCGAACCCGTGGCCCTCTATGTGATGGGCGCATATGCGCAAGACCAGTGGAAGCCGATGCCCAATCTGACGCTCACTCTTGGTCTGCGCGCGGAACACAACTCAAACCCGCTCTGCCGCACAAACTGCGTGTCAAATTTCTCGGCAGACTTCAGCAATCTTCCAACCGGCACCGACACTCCTTATAACCAGCTGATTGCATCCGGCAGACAGCGTGCATTCTTCGAACAGCAGAACATCGCACTTGAACCGCGCTTCGGCTTCTCATTCCTGCCCGGAGGAAGCGACTCGAAAACCACGATTCGTGGCGGCTTCGGAATGTTTGCTGATTACTTCCCGGCACAAATCATGGGCGATCTGCTGGCGAATATGCCGAACGTCAATCGGTTCACTGTCCTGGGACCGGCACTTGGTGGCAATCCGATTACGCTCGATCCGAGCATGTCGACCAGCGGGCACGCGGCCGCGGCTACATCCAACGCAGCGCTGCAGAGCCTGTTCTCGCAAGGCGCATGCTACACGGGATGCGGTCCGGGTCTCAGCCTGCTCGACGCGACCGGGGGAGTCTTCGCAAGACCCACCATCACCGGCGTCGCGCACAGCGTGAAGCTTCCCACATATGAGGAGTGGAGCCTTGCGGTTGAGCGCGAGATCGCGAAGAACACGGTCCTGTCGTTGAACTACATTGGCAACCGGAGCTACCACCAGCCGGTTTCTTACAATCCGAATGCCTACGATCCGCAGACTGATCCAACGCAACCCGGATTCAACGCATCCTTGCCCAGCACGCGTCCGAATGCTGCGCTCGGCTCGGTGACCCAGTATTACAGCGGATCCTACTCGAACTACAACGGCCTGATCGCAACCTTGACAAGCAGGGTGCATTGGCTCACCACGCAGTTCAACTACGCTTACGGTCACGCCCTCGACACATCGTCAAACGGCGGTTTCAATGCATTTGGTGTGAATGCGGTCGGACAAATCAACCCGAATGACCTGCAACAGAACTACGGGAATGCCGACTACGACACCCGTCACTACATCAGCGCCAATTATGCCCTCACCATTCCCCACTTCGGCGGACCGCGTGCGTTGGTCGATAACTGGGAGATCGCAGGTGCAATCTTCCATAACACGGGCTATCCCTTCTCCGTGTCCGACAATACCGGCGATGTCGTCTTCGGCAATGTGCCACTGGCCAAGCAGATCGATAACAACTTCAACCATCACTGTGGCGGCGGATCGCACACGCTCACTGCGTGCGACTTCGCTTCGCATTTCGCAAATTCCACCGACTTCGGTCAGCAGCGCCGCAATCAGCTCTATGGACCGAACTACACCGACTTCGATATGGATATTTCGAAGGGCTTTAACGTCCCGAAAATTGAAAACGGAAAGCTGAAGGTCGGCGTGCAGTTCTTCAATCTGTTCAACCATCCGAACTTCCAGATTCCTGACTCGGATGTGAACGACTCCACGCTGGGCACCATTTTCACTACCGCGAACACGCCAACTTCGATCCTCGGCGCGTTTCTCGGCGGTGATGCATCTCCGCGGCTCATCCAGTTGAAGGGAACCTTCACCTTCTAACTGAACCTGATAAAAAGAACCGGGCGTCCGCATCCGCGGGCGCCCGATCTTTTATACGCTTCCTTTTCGTCGTGAAATCCAGAGACGGAGACTGCACTAATGCTTTGTTGCGGATTTCCGTACTGAAGACTTGGTTGCGGGTTTAGCGATTGCGGGTTTAGCCTTCACTTTCGTCCCCGCCGCGACCTTCCTGACCGTCGCCTTTTTTGCTTTAGCCGGAGCGGCCCTTTCCGCGGGCTTTTTGTCTATCTTGCCGCGCGCCGCACGTGTCTTGGCAGCCAGGGCATCCTTAAGCTCCGCGTCGAACTCGGTCGGCGTCAGCGGACGCGCCGATTTGCGCAGCCGTTCGATATCGTAGAAAGCGCGCCGTTCGGTCAGAAACACGTGTACGACAAAATCAACGTAATCCAGCAAAATCCAGTCGCCCCGGCGGCGCCCCTCCACGGAGTGCGGCATGGCGCCGAAATCCTTCTTCAGCCGGTACTCGATTTCGTCGGCGATCGCGACGGCCTGGCGGTCGTTGGTAGCTGAGGTAATCAGGAAAAAATCGGACAGTCCGGAATCGATCGGATCGAGTTCGAGAATGCGGGTATCTTCGCCTTTTTTGTCTTCACAGGCCGCGGCTGCGGCTTGAACGAGAATCCGGGTTTGTTCGCGCGTTTCAGTTGTGCTCATGCAGCAGAATTTCTCTCCTCGCCCATCGTAGTCGCTGTACTCCGCAGGGGCAAGCCGGTCAAGCGCGCCATCCAGTCCTCAGCGGTACAGCCCATGCGCTGCGATGTAATGGCAGACCGAATCGGGCAGCAACTCGTGCCCTCCGCAGAGACGATCGAGCGCGGCGCTTACCTGCTGCCGGACTTCAGTGGCACTGATATCAATCTCTACTCCGGGCAGCAGGTAGAACGGGGTCGATTCGCCCGCAACGTTGCGAAGCGTAAAGACGCGTAGCGTGCCCTCGGCACCCTTCGAAGCCGTGAGCTCATCCTCGTGGATAGTCAAGCCAGCCGGCAAAATTGCCGCCAGATCCGCCAGGCGCTCTCCCGGCCGTGAAGCGACAATAAAAGGCGCCAGGAAGGGAACCTCCGCTCCCCGGTGCCAGTGCGGCAGGCTCAGAAGCGAATCAGCACCCATCAGGTTGAAGAGAGCGGCTGACGGAAACTGCTTCCGCAGCTTCAGCAGGGTGTCGATCGTGTAGTTGGGCGTGCCGTTCGGGTTCGGCGCATCAGCAAGGCAGATGGTAAATTCCGGCACTCCTTTGATGGCCAACTCCGTCATCGCCACGCGATCTTCGAATCCGGCGGTTGAGCCGTGAGGCTTCAGTGGCTGTATCCCAACCGGGGCAAACAGAACTGTGTCGAGATCGAGAGCGGTCTGAGCTGCGCGCGCTACCCCGATATGTCCCAGATGGGGAGGGTCGAAACTGCCTCCAAAGAAGGCAATCCGCTGTCTCCTCTCCACAGTCTCAGGCATGGGTTCATGGTAAGGCATCCGCCGGTCCGCGCCGATCTTCCGTTCTTTCAGTTGAGTGCACTCCGAAGGTCGTATCTAACTAAGTCCATTGGTTTCGGCGCGGTCTCAATCTCAAACGCCAATCGCGCGACTTGTCTGCTAGCATCGATCTCACGATGCGATATGTGGTTGCGGTTCTTGCCCTGGTCGGGGCCGTGGTCTCGGGCCTTGCACTTGAAGTGCATTACACGATTGCCACCACGCCGTGTTCCATCAACGAGAAATGGGATTGCGGCGTTGTAAACCATAGCTCCTATTCCCTCATATCAGGCATCCCTGTTGCCCTCATCGGGATTGCGGGATACCTCGGGCTGGTATGGCTCGGCCTCGCGCGCCAACGCGCGGTTCTTACCCTTGCCGCCGTTGCCGGCCTCGTCTTCGCCCTCTATCTGGCCCACGTCGAGCGAGACATCCTCGGCGTCTGGTGCCTCTACTGCGTCATCTCCCTCGCCGACATCGCGCTGATTACTCTTATGGGCTTCATCTGGCTTATCGCCGACGCAGTCCAAAGGCAGCGCAGGCGCTGGTAAACTTGAACTGACAACATGTTCAAGGAAAAATACGCGCGCTGGATGTACGAGTGGGAAACCCGGCTCACCACACGCGATGAAAACCGCATAGTGCGACCGCTCGAATGGGGATTCGAGTTCATTGAGCCTTTTCTCGAAGCGCACGGCTTCGGCACAGCCATTCCCGGCCCGGAGAGTATCCATGACGATGGTGCAGCCGAATCCGCAATGGTGCGCATCAACCAGCTTCTCATTCGTCACAGCGACGTCTTCTTCGGCTACGAAAGGCCAACCGACTTCCGCCTCGAAGATCGACACCCCGAGCTATTCCCGACCAATGTGAGACCTGAGACGCTGGCGAAAGACGCTGAGATCAAGCGCCTCGCCGCCGAAGGCAAAACCCGGAAGGCGCAGTTTCTGCGCTTCACTTCGCCCGAGCGCACTCCCTATCCTGAGAACGATCAGGTCAATGCGCGCTGGTATCCCGCGCCCGCCCACAAAGATCCCCGGCGGCCCAAGCAGGCCATCGTCGTCATGCCGCAGTGGAACGCCGATGCCTTCAGCCACAATTCCCTGTGCACGATCTTCAATCGCATGGGAATCTCGGCGCTGCGCCTGTCCAAGCCCTACCACGACATTCGCCGGCCCGCTGAACTGGAGCGCTCTGACTATGCAGTCAGCGCCAACATCGGGCGCACGCTCTCCGCTTGTCGCCAGGCTGTTGTCGACATTCGCTGCTGCATCGACTGGCTCGAAGACCAGGGCTACGAACACTTCGGCGTGCTGGGCACGAGCCTCGGTTCCTGTTACGCGTTCCTCGCCAGCGCCCACGACAAGCGCATCCGCGTTAACGCCTTCAACCATGCTTCGACAGCATTCGGCGACGTGGTGTGGGCGGGCCAGAGCACGCGCCACGTAAAGCAGGCGCTCGACGATGCAGGCATGTCGCAGGATCGCGTGCGGGAATTGTGGTCGGCCATCAGCCCCGTCAGCTACTACGACAAGATCATGCGCCCCGAAGTTGCCGGGCGCGACAAAAGAGTCCTGCTCGTATATGCGAATTACGACCTTACGTTTCCCAGGGAATATTCACTAAAAGTCGTGGAAGCCTTCACGCGTGTCGGTCTCAACTACGAGAAGCGCGTGCTCCCTTGCGGCCACTACACCACCGGCGAAACGCCCTTCCAGTACATGGATGGCTGGTTCATGGGCTCCTTCGTCTATCGGGCGTTCAAAGACCTGCGCAAAGAAAAATCCGTGCACGTCGCGACAACCTCATCCGCACCTGAAACGGAAGAAGACCTCGTGTCACGTTAAGCAAACTCATAAACGACGTCTGTCATTCCGAGCGAAGTCGGGGTCCCCAGCGACAGGTCTTCGTCGTTGGGGTGGGGAGTCGAGGAATCTGCGGTTGCTCTTTTTCGGACTGCTAACGAAGCGTCGGCATTCCTCAGACATCCATTCTAAATCTGATCATCGTATCGCATTCAGATTCAACCGCAGCAGCTTGCCCGGGTCAAGATACGCGCCCTGCCACCGAACCGCCCAATGAAGATGCGGTCCCGTCACGCGCCCCGTCGCGCCGCTCAGTCCGAGCCTGTCGCCCGCAATCACCCGCTGTCCTTCGTGCACATCAATGCGGCTGAAGTGCATCGACAACGTGTATATCCCCAGCCCGTGATCGATGACCACGCAATTGCCTTCGTAGTAAAGCGGCCTCGCCAGCACCACAACGCCGCTGTTGGCCGCGCGAACCACTGTTCCCATCGGCGCACGAAAATCCATGCCTTTGTGAATACTGGCCAGCTTGCCGTTGAACATGCGCCGCGTGCCAAAGCTGTCTGTCGGCCTGGCGAGCACCGGTGCGCGAAAGCTTCCATGCCACAACGGCTCTGCCGCGCTGGTTGCGAAGATCTTCGCCTTGATGTCAGCGTCGGCCGCAATGATCTTTTGCTCATCCGGCCCCGGCTGCACAAATTTTGGCTGCACCGTGAGCTTGCCCGTGCGATAGTGCGCGGGATGAATCTCGATTATCTGGCTCAGATCGAGTGGGCCACCACCGTCGAGTATCAGCGCTGATCCGTAGCGTCGAGGACCCACGGCACCCTCGACATCCACACCCACGAGTGCAACCCACTTCTCCCCACTCTGAAAGAATTCAATTTTGTGTCCCAGCCATTCGCCGCTTACGCTTTCGCTCCAGGCTCGCCACCCAATCAATTCCGGCGATCCAGCCTCAACAATTGCGGTACGAGCGAGATGTCAAACAGCGGATGTTGAGCGGCGTTGCGTGCGAATGAACTCATTGCAGCAACAGAAGCGAAAGGAGCAAAGGCACGAAAAAACGACAGCCGGTCATGCGTTCAGCATACCCGGCTCCGTTGTTCCCTGGGGAGGGCGTGCTCTTAATCAGAAGCACCGGATGAATAACGCGGCAATCCGGCTCGCACCAGATCGATGGAAAGTTGTGTAACTCGGGGAAACAATGTTCAATCAAAGAGTTGTATGCCTTCCGCAATCGCCAATCCCGTCGGCCGCATGTCCACCGCGCTGCTCCTTGGCGCGGTCTTGAATTTTTTCGTTCCGCCTCTTTCGGGGCAGGCAGCATCGCCCGCACCCCCGCAGCGCATTCCCGTTCTCGTAGAACTATTCACGTCAGAGGGCTGCTCCGACTGCCCTCCCGCCGATGCGCTGCTGGCGAAGCTCGATGCTGCGCAGCCAATTCCCGGTGCGCAGGCAATTGTCCTCAGCGAACACGTTACCTATTGGAACCACCAGGGATGGACAGATCCCTACTCGCTCGATGCCATGACGGAGCGACAGGAAGAGTATGTTCGCCGCTTCGGTCTCGATTCCAATTACACGCCGCAGATGGTTGTCGATGGAACCGACCAGTTTGTCGGCAATGATGGTCGCGCACTCGTTGCGGCGATGACCAAAGAAGCAAAGACACCGAAACAGATCATCGCGATCGAAGGTGCAACCTGGGATCATGGCGCTGCGCAGTTCTCAATTCATGCCAATGCACCTGCCGGAACGAAACTGCTCGCGGTGCTTGCAGCCGATGCCACTCACTCTGAAGTCGCGCGCGGAGAAAACGCCGGCCGCACGCTTCACCACACCGCCGTAGTGCGCGTGATGAAGGAGTTTGGCGCCGACTCCGCCGATGGCCGCCAACTCAAACTCCCTGGCGGACCCTTGACACAAAAGACCGAAGCCGGCGGCCCCGTCCGTCTCGTCGTCTTCCTCGTCGATCACAAGTCGGGCCACGTGCTAGGCGCGGCACAGCAGACGCTGCAGCGCTGAGCAGAACCCGCGCACTCACAAAGGCCGCGCGACTCCTATTCCATTCTCAGCGCGCGCATCGGATCAGTAGATGCCGCTCGGCGAGCCGGAACAATCGCTGCGATCGTGGCAGCCACCAGAAGCAGCAACACACTGCCGCCCACCGCGAGCGGGTCCATCACCGGCGTTTGATACAGCAGGCTGCGCACCCAGCGCAGCGCGATGACCGCCAGTGCAAGTCCGACGCCCGAGCCAAGAAGTACAGGCTGCGCAGCCTGCCGCAAGCACCAGTCCGATCAGTGCGCTCTTGCCTGAACCCATTGCGATGCGAATGCCAAATTCCTGCCGGCGCAGCGACACCGAGTACGCGAGAACCCCGTACACACCCAGGAGAGCCAATAGCAGAGCAGCCCCTCCGAACCCGCCGAGTACCATCGCCTGAAAGCGATCGGTCGCAACCGAATCGCTGACCTGGTCGTCCATCGACTTGAGTGTTGGAATAGCCACCTGCGGATCGATCTGCCAGAGCGCGCGCCGCATTTCGGGAATCATCGCATCGGCAGACTGCGAACTACGGACAAGGAACGTGAGGGTCCACGGGGTGTAGACCCAATAGGGCAGGTACACCATGGCCGCGGCGTCCTTGAGACCGTTGATGCGCGTATCCGCCACCACCCCAATCACGGTCAGTTTGTGCTTGTCGTCGGGGATGATGTCGGCGATCTGTCGTCCAACGGGATTCTCGCCGGGAAAACCTTCGCGTGCGGTTCGTTCAGAGATAAGTGCAACGTAAGGGTTGGCCCGGTCCGAGGCAGTCAAATTACGGCCTGCAATCACAGGGATCTGCATCGTGCCGAGATAGTTGTGGTCGATCCAGCGCACATTGATAGGTAGTTGTTGCGCTGGCGGAAGAGGATGATCGGGACGTGTCAGATCATCCACCCAGGTTTCTCCTGTGAGCGGCGCGACACTGGTGAGCGACACGGATTGAACACCGGGAAGTTGCTGGAGCTGGCTGAGAGCGCGATCGGCAAACTCCAGCTTCACCTTCTTGACATCAGGCTGAGAGTCGCCGTACTGCGGTGCGAACAGATCAACCTGGGCGAGCATGACGTGACTCGAGTCGAAACCTCGATCCTGTCGCAGCAGATGCGAGAAACTCCGCAGCACCAGCGAAGTAACAATCAGAAGGACAACCGTGCAAGCCACCTGGGCCGCAACCAGAAGGTTGCGTGTTCGCCCGCCTTCATGAGAATTAACGGTGCGTGTCGAATTAGCCTGCAGCGCAGTATGAGGGTGCACTCGAAGCGAGCGGATGGCCGGCAGAATTCCGAACGACAGCGCCGCCAGAATCGAGAGACCGGCAGCAAACAGAAGCACCGGAACGTTGACATGCACTTCGTTCAGTCGCGGAACATTGGCCGGCACAAGCGCAATAAAAACATGCACGCCGCCATAGGCCACGGCCACACCGGCTACACCTCCAGCGAACGCGAGCAGCAGGATTTCGGCGAGCCGGGCCATGATCAGTTGCGTCTTGCTGGCGCCCAGCGCCGCGCGCACGGCCGTTTCGCGTTCGCTTGTAACAGCACGGGCCAGTTGCAGGTTAGCCAGGTTGACGCAGGCGATGAGCAGCACTCCGACGACGGCCGCAAGCATCATCCAGAGCGCTCCACTGATTTTGGAAGTAACATCTTTGGCCAGTGGCGTGAGCGAGATGCCCAATTGAATAGGGAGATGCGCTGAGAGCGAATAGGCTCGCTGCATAGCCTCTAATTCCGCACTCGCCTGCGCCAGCGCTACCCCGCGCTTGAGCCGCGCGATCACTTTGTAGTTGAAGCCCCCCATGTCGGTCTTCAGGTCGTGATCCGTGGGCACCAGCGGCTGGAAGATCAGGATCTCGCGTTCGGAAGCCATATCCTGAAACGCGATCGTTGGTGCCAGGGCGAAATTAGGGAGTCTCACGCCTGGCGGCAAAACACCGACAACCGTTGTCGGGTCGCCGCCCAGCCTCAACGTCTGCCCGACAACTTTTGCGTCGCCTCCAAAAAACGTCTGCCACCCTTCGTAGCTCAATATGGCAACATGTGCCGCGCCCTTCTGGGCGTCCGCGTCCACAAGGTCTCTTCCCAGCATGGGTTGCACGCCAAGCACGCGGAAGAAGTTCGGTGACGCGGTGACAGCGCCCACGATGCGGGGATGATCGCCAGTGGGTGAGACGCTCTCGCCAAACTGGCCGAAGATCGCCGCATCCTCGAGCGTTCTCGTGCCGCTTTTCAAGCGCAGAAAATGGCGGTAGTTATCAGGAATGGCGGACATCTGGTTGCTGACTTCTTTTTCAACCTCACGCATCACCACGAGCCGATCCGGATCGCGAAAGGCAAAGGGCCTCAACAGAACTGCGTTCACAACAGTGAATACCGAAGTGACCGCACCAATGCCAAGCGCAAGCGTAAGGATGGCTGTGAGGGCGAAACCGGGAGACTTGCGAAGCTGGCGAGTGGCAAATCGCAGATCGCGTCCAAGTTGTTGCAGCAGCGGAAATCCTCGCTGAACGCGATAGACCTCGCGCGTCTGGGTCACACCGCCAAAGGCGCGCAGGGCCGCCGTCCGGGCGTCTTCCGTCGACATGCCACGGTGAAGATTTTCCTCGACAGCCAGATCAATGTGGGCGCGCAACTCCTCGTCGAGATCTTTATCCAGGCTCCGTTTGCCAAACAGCGCCGACCATCGGCTCATCAGAATCCGTATCCAATCCATCCGGGACCTCCTACTCCGTTCTGAGCGCGCGCATCGGATCGACAGATGCTGCGCGCGCGGCGGGGATATATGCCGACAGCAGTCCTGCGAGTGCCATTACGGCGGAAACCGCCAGAAGCACCGCGGGATCGCGCGGCCCGGTGCCATAGAGCATGTTGGAGAGAATCGGGCCGAACACAAGCGCCGCCGCGATGCCGATTGCGATCCCTGTCCCGAGCAACCCAGCAGCGGCCCGCAGGATCATGCCGAGAACGGCGCCCCGCTCCGCGCCAAGGGCAAATCGAAGACCTATCTCCCGCGTACGTTGTGAGACCGAGTAGGCCATCACGCCGTACAAACCAACGACGGTGAGAACCAGCGAGAGAATTGCGAATGACCCAAAAAGTACCGTCGCAAATCGCGGCTGGGCCAGCCGCAGTGAGATCAGGTCCGGCATGGTCCGCACATCCGTGACTGGAATGTCAGCATCCATCGCAGCCACGAGCTTACGCACCGCAGGCTCGAGACTCATCGGGTCAACCGACGTTCTGACCACCGAACTCAAGCAGCACCACGTGGGAAGCTGGCTCGCTGGCAAATACATCGCAGGTTGCATCTCGCGTTGCGTGGCCGAGTGGCGTACGTTCCCCACCACGCCAACGATCTGTCGCCATGGCGGTCCGTCCTTCGATCCGCTTCCTGCACCCGGCTTCAGCTTTTTCCCCAGTGGATCTTCGCCGGGAAAGTACGTATTTACAAATGCCTGGTTCACGATCATGACCTGCTGCGCCTGCAGGTTGTCCGCTTCTGTGAAGTCGCGACCGTCGATCTGAGGAATCTGCATGGTTCGGAAGAAGCCCGGCGTAACCGGCGCCAACTCGGCACCCGGCCGAAGCCCCTTGGCGACGGGCTTTTCCGGGTTCTCGAAGCTGATGTGAGCGTCGTCTTCGGTCATGGGCAGGATCATGGAACCTGCCACTGACTCCACGCCCGGAAGCGCACGCAACTGATCGAAATACTGCCGATAGAATTGCGGACGTCTGTCTTTGTAGGCGGAATCGGGCGTATCGAAAGTGAAGGTGAGAACATGGGCGGCGTTGAAGCCCTCATCGGTGTGGATCAGCTTCACAAAGCTCGTAGTCAGCAGCCCCGCCCCAGCCGTGAGCACGACTCCCAGTGCCACCTGCCCAACAATCACCGCCATCCGAAGCCGGTCGTGCCCGTAGATGCGCGCTTGTCCGCCCTGCTGGAGTGTTTTGACCAGGTCGGTTCTGGATGCGGCCGTTGCAGGCACAACGCCAAAGACCAAACCCGACAGAAGGGAAGCAGCCAGCGCAAATGCAAGCACCGTCAGATCGACGCCGGCATTTGCCGCACGAGGAACACTCGTGCCGATCAGTGAAAGCACCGCCGGCACAGCAACAAAGGCGACCGCACATCCCGCGAGGCCACCCGCGATGCTCAGCACCAGGCTCTCCGTCATCAACTGGCGAATAACACTGCCGCGGCCTGCGCCCAGGGCGCACCTCACTGCAATTTCCCGCTGCCGGTCGCGAACCCGCGCCAGTTGCAGATTGGCGATGTTGCCGCAAGCGATAAGCAATACGAATGCGACCGCCCCCAGCACCACCAGCAGAAGCGTGCGCGTTTCACCCAACATCGCTCGCAACTCGAGCTGAACCTTCGCGGAATTGTTGTGCGTATTTGTGTCCGGATACTGCTTGGCCAATTGAGCGGCAATCGCTCTTATGTCCTGATCGCCTTGCGCCACTGTGACCCCGGGCCGCAAACGGCCCATCACAGCCATAGAATGACTTCCGCGATTCTTCAGAGCGTCGTCCACTGCAACGGTGGTCCACAGCGAGTTCTGAGGCTTGTCGACCGGGAAGCGGAACGATGGCGGCATGATGCCGACGACCGTAAAACTCTCTCCATTCAGATGTATCGCCCGGCCGACGATCGCTCGATCGCTGCCGAATTGCGTTACCCAGAGGGAATGGCTGATGAGAACAACCCGCGTCCCCACCTTCTCCTCGCTCAAGACAAATCCGCGACCTAGTTCGGGCTGAATCCCGAGCATCGGCAACAGGTCCCAGGAAACGACCTCAACATCCAGGTGTACGGCGCGCGATGTTCCTGTGAGGGTGTAGGAAGTGTCATTGTAAGAAACCAGGTGTTCGAAACTGTGATTCTGCTCCCGCCAGTCGAAGAAGTCGGGATAGGACACACTGCGCGGCACCGGACTGTTGGCATCGGCGGAGGCGACTTCAACCAGCCGTTGCGGCTCGGCATAGGGAAGAGGCCGCAGCATCACTGCGTCCACGACACTGAAAACCGTGGTGTTCGCGCCAACGCCGAGCGCCAGCGTAACGATGACCACGATTGAATACCCCGGCGACTTGCGAAGTTGACGAAGCGCAAAACGAAGGTCGCGGCCAAGTTGCTGCATCAGAGGAAAGCTGCGCTGTTCGCGGTAAGTCTCTCGAGTCTGCGTGACGCCGCCAAACGCGCGCAGGGCCGCGGTGCGCGCTTCTTCCGGCGACATGCCACGTACCAGGTTCTCGTGAATCGCCAAATCGATGTGAGCGCGCAGTTCCTCGTCGAGGTCGGCATCCAGATCGCGGCGGCGCAAAAGCGTGGCACACCTGTTGAGAAGAATGCGGATCCAGTCCATCCTGCCTCCTATTCCGTTCGCAGTGCGCGCATGGGCTCGATGTGCATGGCTCTGCGCGCCGGAAGATAGCAGGCGACGAGAGCAGCACCCGTTAAAACCAGCGAGGCCGCAACAAATGTCAACGGATCGCTCGTCCGCACTCCATAAAGCAGCTTCGCAAAGCTCGACAGCATTCGTGCAAGAACCAGCGAGCCCGTCGCCCCCACCACCAGACCTGCAAATGCCAGGCTCAGGCCCTGCCCAAGCACCATCCTCAAAACGTCGCGCCGGTCAGCACCGAGCGCCATGCGGATTCCTATCTCCTGTACGCGCAGAGTTACTGAGTAGAAAATGACTCCATAGATTCCCACTGACGCCAGCACAAGTGCCAGAACGGCGAAGGCTGCCAGCAGAATCATCGGAAGCCGCTGCGAAGCCATCGAGTCCGAAACGATTTGCTGCATGGTTTGAACGTTGAACACTGCCTGGTCATTGGCGCCGTCGTAAACCACGCTCCGGATGGCAGGCATGATCGACCCCGCATCGAGCGGAGTGCGCACGGCAACCGATAAATCGCGGGCAAACGATGGCACCCACTCATCCGAAATTTGATAAAACGAGATGTAGATCTGACTCGGGTTGTAGGTTCCGGGGTCGCCCATCCCCCAGTGCCGCACATGGCCCACGACGCCAATGACGCGCGCTGTCCGCCAGTGTGCAACCGTGATGTTCTTGCCAATTGGATCTTCGCCGGCGAAATACGTCCGCGCAAGAACGCTGTCGATGACCACAACTGGCGCGGAGCCGGAGTCATCTGCCTCGGTGAAGAAACGACCTCGCAGCAACGGGATTCCCATCGTTTGCAGGTAGTCCGGGCCGGTCTCAAAATAGAGCGCATGCGGAGCATCCTGCATGGAAGTGGATTGTTGTGCTCCAATCCAGAACGGTCCCCCGTTGTCGCGC
The DNA here is from genome assembly GCA_963770365.1 of uncultured Acidobacteriaceae bacterium. Classification (GTDB taxonomy): domain Bacteria; phylum Acidobacteriota; class Terriglobia; order Terriglobales; family Acidobacteriaceae; genus Telmatobacter. The sequence goes on from CAVYPN010000012.1 coordinate 380,344, forward strand.
TTGCTCAGCGGCACAATGTTGGTGAAATCCACGGCCTGCACGCCGGGAATCCGACGGATGCGCCCGAGGAGCTGCTCATATGCCGTTCTCGTACTCGATGCCGTCTGTGTGAGCGAAGGCGAGAGGCCGACCTGGAATGTGATGACGTGGCCCGTGTTGAAGCCAGGATTCACATTCCATAAATCGCGAATCGTGCGCAACAAAAGACCCGAACCCACGAGCAATATCAAAGTTAAGGCCATTTGAATAATGACCAGCGCGCTCTGGCTGCGACTACGGCTTTGCGTAGATCCTCGTTCGCCGGCTTTCAGCGAGCCTTGCACATCGACTCGTGAACCACTGAACGCAGGAGCCAAACCAAACACAACCCCAACCGCAAGCGAAACGCCAAAGGCGAAAAGCAGTACGGGAAGGTTCACCCCGATGTTCGCCGTGCGTGGTACGCTGCTGGGGATATATGCGACCATCACTTTGATCGCCGCCTTCGCCAATCCCACAGCGAGAACTCCCCCGGTGAAGGCCAGCAAAATGCTTTCCGTCAGCAACTGCCGCACGACACGCACCCGGCTTGCTCCCATCGCCGAGCGAATCGCAAACTCGCGCGTCCGGGCTGCGGCATGCGCAAGCAAAAGGTTCGCGACATTTGTGCACGCAATCAGCAGCACGATGCCTACCGCTCCCAGCAATAGAAAGAGTGTTCCGCCGGCATCGCCGACAATCGACTGCTTCAATGGCATGACATTGACACCCAGGTTTCGATCAGCGGACGGATAGAGACCATCCAGATTCTGCTGGATGCTGCTCAGTTCAGCCGCCGCCTCGCCCATGCCTGCGCCTGTTCTCAGGCGGCCAATCGCGGTAAGCGCATGAATCGTGCGATCGCTGTAAAGCAGAGGCTCGCCACGCTCCAGCGATGTGTAAACATCCGCCTCGCTCCACAACCTGAATCCCGGTGGCAGGACGCCAATGACGGTGAACTGCTCCCCATCCATCGTCACCGCTCGTCCCACGGATTGCGGGCTTGATAAGAATCGTTCTCTCCACAGACGATCGCTGATGATCGCTACCGGCGCGCCATCCCGCTTGTCTTCTGCAGGGGAGATCTCCCGCCCTTGCGTCAGCTTCACGCCAAGCGTCGAGAACAGGCCAGAGGAGACCTCCATGCCATGCACATGTTCCGGCGCGCCCGGCTCGTTCAATACATAGTCTCGCCACGCAACCGCTGCCGCGTGCTCAAAAGAGTGGGTATCCCGCCGCCAATCCTGATAGTCCGGATAGGAAATCCCCAGCTGTTTCACGCCGGGACGGCTCTCCAGCAAGACCATCAGGCGTTCCGCCTGCGGATACGGTAGCGGCGCCAGGGCCACGCCTTCCACAACACTGAAGATGGCCGTGCTGGCGCCGATGCCGAGCGCCAGCGTAAGAATGGCGCTGGTTGCAAGACCCGGAGACCTTCTCAATTGCCGTAGTGCAAAGCGGAGGTCCTGCAGCAGGGTCTCTACGAAAGGCAGCCCTCGTTGCAGTCGATACTCCTCTCTGAGCTGTGTCACTCCGCCAAACTCCACTAAAGCCTTCGTGCGAGCTGCATCGCCAGGCATCCCGTTCTCGATGTTCTCCTTGACGGCCAGTTCGATATGCGCGCGAAGTTCTTGATCGAGGTCCTCGTCCAGCTTGCGGCGACGAAAAAATGCCGTGCAGCGGCTGACAACGATGCGGATCGTGTCGATCGGGCCTGAGGACATGCGCAACTCCTAATTCGACGGAGCAAGAAAGCGCGCCATCGTTTCTGCAATGCGCTCCCAGTTTTCTGTTTCTTCTTCAATCTTCTTGCGCCCGATGCGGCTCAGCGAATAGAACTTGGCGCGGCGATTGGTTTCCGACGTCCCCCACTCTGACTTGATCCATCCGCGTTGTTCCAGCCGCAGCAGCGCCGGATAGATCGTGCCCTGGTTCAGGCTCAGCGCGTCGCCGCTCACCTGTTCGATGCGCCGCGCGATGCCATAGCCGTGCAGCGGCCCCATCGCCTCCAGCGTCTTCAGCACCATCAGGTCCAGCGTGCCCTGCAATACATCCGATTTGCTCTCGCCCATTGCTTCTCCTGTTGAGATTCAACATATACGCCCCGGATAGTCAGAATGTCAACAGGAGAAAGGGTAGCGAAAAGCACATTGTCTGCGACCCGTAGCCCCGGTTCCGCGAGTAGGATGAAGGAAGTAGAGCGTATCTCGATCACCGACCGGATGGAGAAGAACAATCGTGCGCATCGCGAAGAGAATCAGCGGGCTCATTGGCGTACTTCTGGTGGTCATGGGCGGCATCTGGATTCTGCAGGGGCTGAATCTTGCCTGGGGCGTGCTGGCCCGCAGCTTTATGCAGGATGACCGTCACTGGGCGGTGTATGGCGCAATCCTTGCGGTCGTTGGCGTGGTGCTGATCGTGTGGGGTTTTGCCAAGCCGCGCAAAAGCTGAATCCTTCTCCCTGCAGGTCGCGCGGTTTGCACAAGCGGCCGCCGCATCTTGCCGTAAAATTGCCGTATGACTGATCGCATGGCCCTTTCCCTGGCCCAGGCCGACCCCGAAGTTGCCGCCGCCGTTGACAACGAAACCTTCCGCCAGCACGAAGGCCTGGAAATGATTGCCAGCGAAAACTTCGTGTCTGAAGCGGTGCTCGAAGCAGCCGGCTCCATCTTCACCAATAAATATGCTGAAGGCTATCCGGGCCGCCGCTACTATGGCGGATGCGAATACGCCGATGTGGTCGAGAACCTGGCCCGCGATCGCGCCAAACAAATCTTTGCCGCGGAGTTTGCCAATGTGCAGCCCCACTCGGGCTCGCAGGCCAATGCCTCCGCCTACATGGCAGTACTCCAGGCCGGTGACACCATCCTCGGCCTCGACCTGGCTCACGGCGGTCACCTCACCCACGGCCACAAGCTGAGCTTCAGCGGCAAGCTCTACCACACCACGTTTTACACCGTGCGCCGCGATACTGAAGTCATCGACTACGACGAACTCGAGTCCATTGCCGAGCGCGAAAAACCCAAGGTCATCATTGGCGGCGCCAGCGCGTATCCGCGGCTGTGGGATTTCGCGCGCATGCGCCAGATCGCCGACAAGGTTGGCGCCAAGTACATCTTCGATATGGCGCACATCGCCGGACTCGTCGCCGGCGGATCGCATCCTTCTCCGGTGCCTCACGCACACATCACCACCACCACCACGCACAAGACGCTGCGCGGTCCGCGTGCCGGACTCATCCTCTGCGGCAAGGATTTTCAAATAGGCCAGAAGCCAGAGCAGACGCTCGGCAAGGCCATCGACATGGCTGTATTTCCCGGCCAGCAGGGTGGCCCGCTGGTGCACATCATCGCCGCGAAGGCCGTCGCCTTCGGTGAGGTGCTGCGTCCGGAGTTCAAAAACTACGCCACGCAGATTGTCGCCAACGCCAAGGCGCTCGCGTCCGCCATGCAGGAGGCAGGCTATCGCCTCGTCTCCGGCGGAACAGACAATCATCTGATCCTCGTCGATGTCTTCCAAAAGGGAATTCTCGGATCGGAGGCCGAACTCGCGCTGGGCAAAGCCGGCATCACCGTCAACAAGAATGCGATTCCCTATGACACCAATCCGCCGCTTAAACCTTCCGGCATTCGCATCGGCACGCCCGCCCTTACAACGCGCGGCATGAAAGAACCGGAGATGCGCATCATCGCAACGTGGATTGCGAACGCTCTCGAAAAGCGCAACGACGATGCCGCTCTCGAGCGCATTCGCGGCGAAGTCGCGGAGATGGCCAACCGTTTCCCGCTGTATGCATGGCGACGCCAGGATGTGGCAGTCAGCGCGTAAGTCGCTGCAAAGCCTTGCTTTTCCCGCACATTTGCAACTTGCCAACCACTGCGGTGTTTCATGTAGTGTGTTTGGATTAGCGTATCGGGATTCCCCAAATGCATCGATTCTGCTTTCCCGATAGCAATGTGGAGGAACATCATGCGTGCAGCAAATCTCGTTTTAACCGCATTGCTGGCCATGTCGTTGCCGGCAATTGCTCAACAGAAACCGGAGCCGCACGGCCGGCCTATGCCCCCGCCGCCAACCCGCGGACCAGCGCCAACTAAAGCGCCAAGGGGCGCCCCGACGCACGGTAACAATGATGCGAGGCAGCAACCCGCACAACCTCCTCAGCAGCAGCGCCACTTCAATGACAAGCCCGGCCATCCCAACGCTCCCCACGTTGATTCCGGCAATCATTGGGTCGGCCACGATACCGGCCGCAACGACGCCACCTATCATGTCGACCGTCCCTTTGAACACGGCCGTTTCACGGGCGGATTCGGACCGTCGCACAGATGGCGCCTCGCTGGCGGAGGTCCTAATCGCTTCGGGTTCAATGGATGGTATTGGAGCGTTGCGCCCGCCGACTTCGGTTTCTGCGATGGATGGGATTGGGACGGCGACGATATCGTCATCTACGAAGATCCCGATCACGACGGCTGGTACCTGGCCTACAACGTACGCCTCGGAACCTATGTGCACGTCACGTATCTCGGACCGCAATAAGAAGCTTGCATAAGTCGAAACGCTCAAGAGGGCAGGTCATGCGATCTGCCCTCTTTTCTTGCGCACTTCGGACGCGCTCGCATCACGCGACACAAAGCGATAAGATGGTCAGTCCGCTGAGAGCGGCGACGCACTCTGCATGAGCGTTGAGCCTGCTCTCAAAATCCATCGCATTCTCAAGAGGATCAGCATGACTTTCTTCACCGTCCACCCGTTTGCGCTCCGCGCATGCTTTGCTTTCCGTCGTGCATTGGTCTTCGGCGTTGCGGTCTGCCTGCTGGCCAATAAGGCTTTCGCCGCGCCAGCTCCGATCGTGCTCACAGGCGCCGATCGTCGTCCTGCAATCACGCTCAATGGTGAGTGGGCCTCCATCGTCGATCCTTACTTCTCCGGCTTGTTCAGTTTTCATCACGAAGAGAAGAAGAACGGCTACTTCATGAATTACAAGGCGAAGCCCGGCGATCCGTTCCCCACCGAGTATGACTTCTCCAAGGCGCCGAAGCTCAAAGTCCCCGGCGACTGGAACACGCAGCGCGAGTCGCTTCTGTTCTACGAAGGTCCGATCTGGTACGAGAAAGACTTCACCTACGAACCCAAACCCCATACGCATGTCTTCCTTCACGTCGGCGCGGCCAACTATCACTCGTGGTTCTGGGTCAACGGACAGAAAGTCTGCGAGCACGAAGGTGGATTTACCGCATTCAACTGCGATGTCACCGAGGCCGTTCATAGCGGCAATAACTTCGTCGTCGCCGCGGTTGACAATACACGTCACGAAGATAACGTGCCCACTTTAGAGACGGATTGGTGGAACTACGGCGGCCTTACCCGCGCGGTGTCGCTGATCCAGGTCCCCGAAACTTTCATCGATCAGTACGACCTGCACCTCAGCCGCACGGACGAAGGCGTGATCGAAGGCTGGGTGCATGTCGTCGGCGCGCAGCCCGGCGATAAAGCGGAAGTTGAGATCCCCGACTTGCACGCGAAAACAACTGGAGATATCGGCGCAGATGGCCGCGCCGTTCTTCACTTCAACGTGCAGGGCCTTGAGCGCTGGACGCCGGAATCACCCAAACTCTATAAGGTCGCGATTCGCGCGGGCAGCCGACTCCATCGACGAGCTGATGGGCTTCCGCACCATCGAATCGCGTGGCACCGAAATCCTGCTCAACGGCAAGCCGATCTTTCTGCGCGGCATTTCCATCCACGCTGAAGCGCCCTATCGCACCGGTCGCGCATACTCTGACAAGGATGCGGAGACGCTTCTTGGCTGGGCGAAAGAGCTCGGCTGCAACTTCGTCCGCCTCGCGCACTATCCTCACGATGAAACCATGCTGCGCGCCGCCGATCGCATGGGTCTGCTCGTCTGGTCCGAGAATCCCGTTTACTGGGCGCTCCAGTTCGACAATCCCAAGGTTCTCGTCAAGGCCGAGCAGCAACTCGACGAAGAGATCAACACCTCGCGCAATCATGCCGCCATCATTCTCTGGTCGATGGCCAATGAAACGCCCGAATACGCCTGCGCGCACGCAGTTCATTGAGACGCTCGCCACCCGCGCCCGCGGTCTCGACCCCACGCGGCTGATTACCGCCGCATTACTTGTCCGTGCTAAAGGCAACACCAAAATTGTCGACGATCCGTTGGGCCAGGCGCTCGACGTGATTGGTGTCAACGAATACATCGGCTGGTATGAAGGTCATCCCGAAACGGCGGACAGCACCGACTGGCAGATCGCTTACCAGAAGCCGTTGATCGTCAGCGAATTCGGCGCCGATGCCAAGGCCGGCCTCCATGGTGGCGAGAATGAACGATGGACTGAGGAGTATCAGGCCAACGTCTTTCGCCATCAACTCCCGATGCTCAACAAGATTCCGCAGCTGCGAGGCATGAGCCCGTGGCTACTGATGGATTTTCGTTCGCCGAATCGTCCCCTTGTCGGCGTTCAGGATGAATTCAATCGCAAAGGATTGATCTCCGACCAGGGCCGGAAGAAGCTGGCTTTCTCGGTGCTCGAAAAAGCTTACAAGGACAAGACGATCGGCAAAGCCGATTAAGTCGAAGCGATATTGCGTTCAAGTAAGTTCTAAGTTAGTTGACGCGTATTTTCGCGCTGGTGTTATATCCTCTATCTATGTCGATAGAAACGATCCTTGCCGAAATAGATGCGGAGATTGAGAGACTTAAACAGGTCCGTTCTCTGCTTGCAGGCTCCCGCGCCACCAGTTCGTCGGGAGTCCGTAGTAAGACCAGCAAAGGGCCGAGCAAGCCAAAGAAGAAGCGTGTACTCAGTGCCGATGCCCGCAAGCGGATTGCCGATGCGCAGCGTAAGCGTTGGGCCGCACAGAAGGCCAGGTCGAAGTAAGCGTTGATTGCTGTGGTCGCGATTCGAGTCCGCCCTCAGCAAACCTGGATTACCAGGTATCAACTGCCAGGATGTTAGGCGGCCCCGAGTGGCCCTCAATCACCTGTGTCTCAATCACGGCTTCCATATTCTTCTTTTCCCAATCGGCGGGAGCCTTGGCAATCAGCGAATTGAGATACACGGGGTTGTACAGGATCTCTCCAGCCGCCTCTGTCCCCTCTTCCGAAATGCCAGCCGCGATGATCACCGGCTGGCCGGTCGTGCTGTCGTGAATCCGCGCCACAATTGCATAGTCACGGGAAAGCTTCTGATACGGAAGATCCCATGCGGTCGCCCACGTCGTTTTCGTCTGGCTCTTGCGATCGACAATCAGCGCCACGCCGTCCTTTGACTCAAAGCCAAAGCGCAGTTTCTGCGTCACGCGCAGCGTCCAGATATTGTCGAACGCCCCAATCAGCACAATCGGACCTTCGCGCAGTTGGGCAAAGCTCGCCTCTGACGCCGGCACCACGCGGAACGCCTTGTGCCGCCCTTCAAGTGCCGCAGCCGTTCGCGTCAGCGTAATCACGTCGGCCAGCGCCAGGTTTCCCGACAGATGCAGCCGCACATACAGCTTCTGCGGTTCGCCGGAGGTCACCGGCGCTTCGAAGGAGTTGATCGAGTTCATATCGATATTCTTGGCCGGCTCGCCCAGGCAGAACGTCGTCGGATTCAAGCTTGAGGTGAACGGCTCCCAGAAGCGATCGATATTTGTTGGCGGGTCCGGTGGGGGAGCCTGGCGGATGTTCATCCCCACAAACACGCCTGCGGCGCAACCGGCAATGATCAGCGTCCCCGCAACGAGCCAGCGTAACCGCGAGGGTTTGGCCGGAGCAGCCGCATCCGGCTGGGGTGGTACCAGCGGTGTGACGGGCGGCTCAAAGGCGGCGGCAGCAGGTTCGAGCGCATCCGGCGGAGGTTCCACGATCGTCTCGGGCTGTCGAAATACAGGCACATAGGAGCCCAGGGGAAGTTCGATCACCAGTTCGCCCGTGTGTGACGAATCGTAATAGTAGAGGCTGAGCCGCTTCCGCACCTCACCGGCAGTGATGCGCACCACCGGATCCGCGTTCGCATCGTACGTCGGCTCCCGGCCAAACACTTCAATGCCGATGCTTCGTTCTTTCAGCTCGACAGCATTTCCCTTGAGCGTCTGTTCCACCGCATAGGCCAGCAGTGCAGGATAGCGCTTGCTATTGGCAAACAGCGGATGAGTCAGGAGCCGATGCAGTTGTTCTCGGATGGCGGCCGGTTCGAGGACAAATACCTGCACGTCCACGTCCTGCATGGATTTGGGCGCCAGTGGCATCCGAAACTCCTTAAGCGGCTCTATGCCCCGATTGGGAAACGGCTCGTGACGTCAAGTTGCGCAGCCGGAGCTTCAATCCGGCGCGCGAAAAACTCCCATCAGCAACGAGCGAAAAAAATCAATTCAAACGGGTCCAGATTTAGACTCAGCACATCGGAACCATGCCGACTCTGTGTGGAAAACAAAGTGGTATTGATTTCTGGATTCCCCGCACTGCGTATAATACGTCCCACCAATACAGATGTCCATAACTGATTAAGAGTAACTCCTGCATCGGGTTAAGTTCAGTTTCGAACATTGCTACCCGATGGAACCTTTCGGCAATCTTCAATTCTGCATACATTGAAGACCGGTCCAGGAGATGTGCCCGGCGTGTGTCACACCTCAGGCGCGATTTCTTGTGATTGCGGCTCCTCGCCCCTCCGGTTACCAGACCTGGATGAATCCAGGCAGGACTAATCGGGGGGCGCTTTTTTTGGGAGAGCCCTTTCATGTTGCGCACAACTCTCGGTGACATCTCGTGCCGTCCTCGAGCCAGGTTTCTCCCAGGGCCCAATCCGGGTGCCACATCCATCCCTCAGCTCGTCAACAAAACCATATCCTCATGCTTTATGCTTAACGGTCCCTCGGAGGGACCTGCCCAGTGATGCCAAGCAAGCCGTCCGCAAGAGCTATCGTTCTCACTGCCTTTCTCCTGATATCGCTATCGTCGATCGTTCCCGCCCAACCGGCGTCTATGACCGCAGCCGAGGCACACCGCCGCGCCCAAGAACTGCTCAAGCAGATGACCGTCGAAGAAAAAGTCGGCCAGATGAACCAGTCTTCCGGCGTCGTCATGCCCATGCTGGCCACTGAGAAGCCCGACAACCTGATCTCCCAGGGCAAGGTCGGCTCCATCCTCTGGCTCATCGACGTCAAGGAGATTAACCGCCTCCAGCACCTCGCCGTCGAGCAATCCCGCCTCCACATCCCCATCCTCTTCGCCTTTGACGTCATCCATGGATACCGCACGGTCTTCCCCATCCCGTTGGCTATGGCCGCCTCCTGGGATCCCGGAGTGGAAGAAGCCGCCCAACGTCTCGCCGGCCAGGATGCACGAGCCGCCGGCATCCGCTGGACCTTCACCCCCATGGTCGATATCGCCCGCGATTCGCGCTGGGGCAGGATCGTCGAGGGTGCCGGCGAAGATCCCTATCTGGGCGCCGCCATGGCCCGCGCGCAGGTCATCGGATTCCAGGGCGAGTCGATCGGTCCTGACAGCGTGATCGCGTGCGTCAAGCACTTTGCCGGCTATGGGGCTGCCGAGGGCGGCCGCGATTACGACTCGTCTTACGTTCCTGAAGAGCTCATGCGTAATCTCTACCTCGTTCCTTTTCACGCGGCCGAGAAGGCTGGCGCCGGCACCTTCATGAGCGCCTATATGGACCTGAACGATGTGCCCGCCACCGGAAATCACTGGCTGCTCACTGACATTCTGCGCAAGGAATGGGGCTTCCAGGGTTTTGTGGTCTCCGATGCCTGGGCCGTCGGCGCACTGCAGACTCACGGCTTCGCCAAAGATCCTGAAGACGCAGCCTTCAAGGCCGTCACCGCCGGTCTCGATATGGACATGGCCAGCCTCACCTATCCTAAGTTTCTCGCCGGCCTCGTTCACTCCGGCAAAGTACCCGAGGCCAAGCTTGACGCCGCCGTTCTGCCGATCCTTCAAATCAAGTACCAGCTCGGCCTCTTCGACCACCCCTACGTCGACGAATCGCAAGTGGACCCGACCCTGAACCGGCCCGAGGGCAGAGAACTCGAACGCAAGGTCGCGGCCCGCTCCATGGTGTTGCTAAAGAATGACAACCATACCCTGCCGCTCAGCAAGTCCATCAAAAAGATCGCCGTCATCGGACCGCTCGCTGACTCCGTTCACGACATCGAAGGCGGATGGACGGTGGAAGGCCTCTTTGGCGGCCCATCCAAAAGCCACCCCGTCACCGTGCTCGCGGGTCTCAAAAACAAGCTCGGACCCGGCGTTGAAATCAACTACTTCGCTGGACCAAATCCAACACGCCTGTTCCCAGGCCTCTTCGAAACGATTTCCGGAAGCAAAATTCCACCGCCTCCCACTGAAGCTGAAACGGCCGAGGCGATCGCCAAAGCCAAAGCCGCCGCTGCCGGCGCTGACCTCGTGATCGCCGTCATGGGCGAGACCTCCACCATGAGCAGCGAATCCGCCTCACGCGCTTCCATGGAATTGCCCGGCATTCAGCAGCAGATGCTTCAGGCCATCGTCTCCACCGGCAAGCCGCTTGTCCTCGTCCTTGAGAATGGCCGTCCCCTCGATCTTCGCTGGGCTTCGAAGCATGTCCCCGCCATCCTCGAGGCGTGGTACCCCGGCACCGAAGGCGGCAACGCCGTGGCCGACGTCCTCTTCGGCGATGTCAATCCCGGCGGAAAACTTCCCATCAGCTGGGCGAACGCCGCCGGCGAAGAGCCGCTCTACTACAACCACAACCTGACGCACGAACCTGAAGACCGCCCGAACTTCACCTCGCGCTACTGGGATGTGCAGAGCAAGCCGCTCTATCCCTTCGGCTATGGCCTCAGCTATACAAACTTCAAATTCGATAATCTTCGCCTGAGTAAAACCAGCATTAAGGCCGGCGAAAGCACCGAGGTTCAGGTAGACGTCACCAATACCGGCAGCGTCCCCGGCGATGCCGTCGCGCAGATCTACATCCACCAGCGCTGGGGTTCGGCATCGCGTCCGGTTCGCCAGCTCAAGGGATTCAAGCGCGTTTCGATCCAGCCCGGCGTGACGCAGACGCTCAGGTTCTCGCTTGGCAAAGACGAGCTGGAATTCTGGAGCCCCCAAACCAAGGTATGGGCGGTTGAGTCCAGCACCTTCGACGTCTGGGCTGGCGAGGATTCCACCGCCACCCTGCACACCGAACTCGCCGTCACGGAATAGAAAGCGCTCCAAAAACGGAAAGGCCGGAATGATCCCTGGGGTGGGGGAACATTCCGGCCTCATTTGCTCTCGGCTATAAGAAGTTTTCAGAATTGGCGAAGACCGAAGCAACAGGGCGGAGTGGATTCTTTGCCAAGAAAAGCCACCTTCGTCGCGCTTGAACGGTCTACGCGCATTCCGAAACTGCTCTAAATCAAACCGAAAGCAGCCGCCCGAAGAACGCGCGATAACGGCGCAGTGCCAGGCGCAGCTCTTCTGTTGAAACGCTGTCGCCGCGGTCCCACTGCCCTTCCAGCCGTGCCCGCTCCTCCGCGAAAATCTCCGCCAGCCGCTTCATCGCTCCGGCCACCAACGCGTCGGCACGCTCCACTGCCTGCCGCGGCTCATCCACAAAGCCCACCTGGACCGCATCCCACTTGGCGTACAACGCCTTCGACTCATCCTGGGAGAACAGAGCCTCTTGCGCATCCGTCTCTGACGGCTGGGCAGCTTCCGCCCGCATCCGGTTACCGACAGAATCACTCATATCGCGGCCGTCTTCGTGTTTCTCCACTAGTTTCTGTTCAATCGGCTCGTCGGCGTGCGCCAGTGCCGCCGTCGAAAGCCCCGTGTCCTCGATCGATTCATCTCGTCTGATCTCTGCCATAAGTCTTCTCCTGCTGTACGCCAGCTCTTGTGTGCGGTGAGTTAAACGTGCCGATTGAATTCTCCTGCGCAGACCATGCCACCGCGGTGATGCGGGCAATCACGCAAGAATCCCTGTCAGCAGATTGAGATGAGGACGCAACGCAAAGGTTGCCCCGCCAGGCCCTGTGCAGATTTTCTAAACGCAGGATTCTCGTCAGGAGCCAATCGTTAGTATGCGTTGGCAGCCGCATCTCTGCGTCCACGTCCTACTAATCCATTGAACCTTCCTGAATTGCCGCGAAACTTTTCCTCGCGCGAGGGAACTTTTTAGGCACAGCAGGTAATCATGGATGTCTATGTTTGAGCGGCTACGACGCAGGCGGCTGGACGGGGAGTTGAGCGATGAGCAGCTGCATCGCTCCGCGCTTGCCGGCAGTGGCGAGGCGATGGCAGCGCTCTACAGGAGACACGGTGGGTTGGTGTATCGATTCACTCTGCAAATGAGCAGAGATGCCGCGGTCGCAGAGGAGATTACGCAAGAGGTATTCCTTGCGCTGCTCACCCAGCTCGGAAGATTCGATGCCGGGCGCGCGACGTCTCTCCACGTGGCTCTGCGGGATCGCTCGACGCCAGCTCTGGAAGTATCTGGAACGTAGCGAACCGGCGGCGGTATTCGATTTCGACGAAGAGAACGCGGCGGAATTGCGATGCCCGGCCGATGGGCCAGTGGAATTATTACTGCGGCGCGAAGCCGTTGCTGCGGTGCGGGCCGGAATGGATGAGTTGCCGCCGGCTCTGCGCGAAGTGGTGATCTTGTGTGCGCTCGAGGAAATGAGCTACGAACAGGCCGCGCAGGTGCTGGCCGTACCGGTGGGCACCGTGCGCTCCAGGCTTCATCGAGCGAAAGCGCAGCTGGCGGGTTTGCTGCGAGCGGAGATGGCGAACACGGAAAGGAAGCGTGGATGACGACCGATAGGGAGATTGACGAGATCCTGGCGGAGATTGGGCGCGAACATCGGCAGATTGGCGCCCCGGAAAAGGTTGAGTCCGTGTTGCGCACCGCGGCGGGCGGCAAGAAAAATCCCATCGGCATACCGGGGTTGAGAGTTGCATGGTCGTGGGCTGCAGCGATGATCTTTCTTGTCGCGGTTGCCATTGCCGGGGTCATGTGGCAGACGCGGAGAAGTCATCCATCTCAAAATCAGCAAGTGCAGTCTGTCCCAGCACCCCAGGTGAAACCCGAGCCAATGCTTCCTTCGGCGCAAGTTACGGGGCAACAAAGTGTTCAGTCCCAACGTGTCCAGTCCCAGCGAGTCCGGTCCCAAAGAGTCCTGTCACAGCCCGTGCCGGTGCGCAGGCCTGGGGCGGACCGCGCCAGCCTTCGTGCTGCCTCCGCGCAACAGCCAACCTGGAATTCACTCGACGAGTTCGTGGCCCTGCCGGTGAGTGAAGGGCTGCCGCCCGCGGCGGAGTTGAGTGTCGTACGGATCAAGCTAAGGGGAAGTGATCTTCAGCAGTATGGTTTGGAAGCGCCGGCCGATGCCGTCGCGCGAACGATGTTGGCGGAGTTTGTGGTTGGCGAAGACGGGCTTCCGCGCGCTATCCGCATCGTTCGTTAATCCTTGTTCGTTCATTCCGGTCCGGTAATTCTTCAAAATCAAGGGAGGAGTGGTGATGAAAACAATGCGTAGGTTCAGCGTAGCGGCGACGGTACTCTCGGCTGCGATGGGTTCGGTACTGGTTGGCCGGGCGGAGAAACCGATGCCCGCAGGACAGCAAGACTCCGGCCAGCAGGAAAAACGTGCGGCGGAGATGGCCGTGTTGCGTCCAGACAGTGAAACCGGCGAGGGCCAGGAGGCACAGCAAAAGGTGATGCTCGAACTGGTGGCTGCCGACGCCCAGATGGTGAAGGGCAAACCGTATTCGGCAGACACGTCCACCGAAACTGTGCAGACTTTGACCGACGGCAATCGCATTGTCCACCGGACCGTGAGCAAGTTTTACCGCGACAGCGACGGCAGAACGAGGCGCGAGCAAACCTTTGGCAATGTCGACCCCGAACACCCGTCTCCGCACGAGGTGAAGGTGTTCGTCGATGATCCTGTAGCCGGCACCGCTTTTGTGTTGGACCCCGGATCGAAGTCTGCGGACAGGCTGCAGCGAACGCGCAAATTCCTCGACGAGCGAAATGGCGAGGACGATGGAACGCGGATCATGTTCAAGTCCGTGAACGATAGTGAGATGGGTGAGCAGAGCGAGCCGGGGCGCATGATGATCAAATTCAAGGATGAGCACTCCGGTAATCCCAACGCCCTCGCGATGATCATGCCGGATGAAAAGCGCGATGTCGTGAAGGAAGAACTGGGGACCAGGAACATAGAGGGAGTGGACTGCACCGGCACACGGCAGACCATCACCATCCCGGCGGGCGCAGTCGGGAATGAGAAGCCCATCTCGATTGTGACCGAGAAGTGGTTCGCGCCCGCCATCGACGCGGTCGTGGAGTCGACTACCGACGATCCTCGCTACGGGAAAACGACTTACCAACTCACCAACGTGCAGCTGAGTGAGCCGGAGCGATCCCTGTTTGAGCCGCCCGCAAATTTCAAGCTGAGCCTGCGGAAGTAATCTTTGTTTCCGGCGGCGAGATCAGAAGGAAGGGCCAATCGGCCTTTCCTTCTTTTTTGTTTTGGACAACCAGAATGCTGATGCGCTCACCAGGCGCTGCGCTGCGAGAGGCTGCAATCTTGACAGTCCCGGCCGGTTGACCGCCTTCAATGCGGGTACAACTTTAGCAGCATTCCAGCGCTCCACCTCCAACTGCGAAAAAGCTGGCCCATCCGGATACAGCTAATCGTGGCAGCCCTGGCCAACCTATGGTGAGTCTTGCACTCACAGCCACTTCCGGCAATCGCGGACGATCGGAACTTCCGGCCGGCAGCCAGCTGGTCCCATTCCGAAAGCCGCTCAAGCCACCGACCTTCGGCCCGTGTCCTTCGTAATACCCTGAGTGCGATAAATCACACCAATTTCCGAAAAACCGTCCCACCATGGAAAGCAACCAAAAGGTACATCCATGAAAACCTTGTTTCGTTTGTTGCTTGGTTGCCTCGTCCTTGGCTCCTTCACCTCCAACGCGCAAGACATCCGCTCGGGCGTGGATCAGATGAAGACCGCCTACACCGCCTCCGGCAGCATCGTTGCGCTCGACGGCCAGACCCTCGTCATCGAACCCAACATGCCCGCCCCTGTGTGCGCGCTGCCCCGCGAAGAGGACGGAAAGATCGCCTGGTACCGCTACGCGTTTCCCCTCGCTTCCATCACGGTTCCGCTCTCTGACGTCGACGCCTCCCTCGTCAGCGAGGATCGCGTCTTCACCAACCCCGAAGCCCCCAGCGCCTACAAGCCCGGAGACACAGGCAACGCCGTCATGGTCATCGTGGTCGGCATGCCCGGCAAGAAATTCCCCGCACTCATCTACGATCGCGACAAGCTTGAGCACCTCGGCCCCGGCCCGCATCGCACCTCCGAGTATGGCCAGGTGCAGGACAAGGTCGAAGCCTTCGGCCTCACCTTCAACGACACCGCCGCCGCCCACGCATTCGTCGCCGCCCTGCGCAACGCCGTCATGCTCGCAAAAACCCAAGCCATGGCGCACTGATCCGTCGCCGACCACCCGACCACGCGACGCTCCGAACACTTCGCTGCCTCTCCCTCCAAGCCTGTCATTCCGACCGGAGCAACGCAATCCATGGCGCACTAAACTGCCGCACACCCGAACACTTTGCTGCCTCTCCCTCCAAGCCTGTCATTCCGACCGGAGCAACGCAAGCCATGGCGCACTAAACTGTCGCACGCGCCAACACTTTGCTGCCTCTCCCTCCAAGCCTGTCATTCCGACCGGAGCAACGCGGAGTGGAGGAACCCGCAGTTGTTCTTCGTCATACCCCAAGATCGAAAATGCTTCCGAATCACCACAAACCAGAAATTCGGCTATAGTACACGACCTCCGCTTACCCAATCAGGCGTCGTCCTCAACGCAGCGAAAGATGCGTTTGCCTTTGTGAACCTCCAACCAACGAAACTCCCCCATTGGCCACGACACACGAAGAATCACTTAGAGAGCCCGACCCGTGATGAATAAGATGGGCATGTTTCGCTCCCGTCCGATATCGAGCAGCCTCAATCAAAATCGGTCATCATGACCGTTCATCAGGGTTCGCCGACCTTCTCATTACCTATGCTTCCTGGCTGTTTCTTTTGGTCTGCTAAGTGCTAAGGTCATCCGGTGATGGACATTGCACGTCCCCAAATTAAGAAAGACAGAAAACGCCGGAGAATCATTTGGGCGGGCGCGGTATTGATCGTCGCCGCTGTCGGATTCCTGGTGTGGCGGCTCGAATTACGGCACCATCGCACGTACGTCACCCTGACGCACGATACCCGCGCGATTCAGGCACTCGTCGACATTCCGAGGAAAGCTCAAAGCAAGGCTTCTGTTGTGGTCCTGGTGCACGAGGTCTATGGTCTCAGCGACTGGGCCACGGAGATGGCGGATGACCTCGCCGATAAAGGCTTCATCGTTGTCGCGCCCGACTTTCTCAGCGGTCACGGACCTCACGGCGGCGGTTTCAGCGACTTCCCTGGTGAAAGCGAACGGGTAAACGCCGTCCAAAGCCTCGATTTCGACAGCGTGCTGGCGGACCTGGATGCCGCGGTTGACTACGGCAAGAAACTGCCCGGTGCCAACGGCAATATTGCTGTCGTCGGATTCTCATGGGGCGGTTGGAAGTCCTTCGCGTTTGCCACGCACCGCAAAGACCTGAGCGCGGTATTCGTGTTCTATGGCACCGGCCCAGCAGACGTCACGACCATTAACGCGCCCGTATACGGTTTCTACGGAGGGAACGATCAGGAGGTGTGCGGCACGGTTTCTGCGACAGCCGACGCAATGAAAGCAGCCGGCAAGTTTTATGATCCCGTTACGTATGCGGGTGCAGATCACGGATTCATGCGTGTCGCCGGAGAGTTTGACAATACAAACGCTGAAAACAAGACCGCCCGCGATCAAGCCTCCGCACGTCTCGTCAAGCTGCTTAACGAAATGGGACAAAGCAAGAGCCCGCCTCGCTGACATCCCGGTGCGGGTGTGCGCAGATAATTCGCCGCCGCCCTGCGCAACGCCGACAAGCTCGCAAAGACGCAAGCCATGGCACACTAAACTGTCGCACACCCGACCACTTTGCTGCCTCTCCCTCCAAGCCTGTCATTCCGACCGGAGCAACGCGGAGTGGAGGAACCCGCAGTTGTACTTCGTCTGCCCCCAAGATCGAAAATGCTTCCGAATCACCACAAACCAGAAATTCGGCTATAGAACACGACCTTCGCTTGCCCAATGAGATGTCGTCCTGAACGCAGCGAAGCATGCGTTTGCCTTTGTGAACCACAAACCAACGAAACTTCCACATTGGCCACAACACTCCCAGAGATTCGATCCGAGCGTAGAATTGTGCGAATCCGTCTAGTAGATGCTGCTAGTTGAGGAACATGCGCAGATGAGTGGCCCAGTTTCCATGGACCCTGATTCCAGCCCGGTTCGGCGTCTCGTTTTTCTAGCCGCGCTAATGGTCTTCATGTGTCTGTGCATGCGCACATTACGTTTCACACACACTGGGTTGAACCTCGCTTTCGGCTGTCTTTTTCTTTTGCTCCCTCTTTTCGCGGTTAAGCCTGCCCTGCGCCTGCCCCGCTTGGCCAAGATAGTGACCCTTACCTTGCTTATGCCCCTCTTGGCGTTCTCATTGATGGGCCTGTCGGCGATGGTGGCGTGCGATATCCCAGATGCGGTAAATCATCGGCAACTCAGCCGAGAGCTATGTACGTTGCAAGAGGGACAGTACTCGGTAAATCTTGTGTGGGAAGAAACATCGGGAGGGGCTGTAGGTCCACACGGCGTGGGAGTTGAGCAGCGGAGGAGCATTCTTCCCGGTCTTTATGCCGTGAGATTCTTGGATTATTTTGAGGGCGCGACTGAAGGCAGTCTCTCGTTCGCAGGTCCAAACAGAGTTTCGTTGTACATCCCCATCGCAGAGTATAACCGAGATCAAAGGAACGTTCAGCGCGTGTATTCATTGAGGCGCTGGCTCTACTTCTGACTCGGCACTTCGGTCGACGTGTCAGCGTTCCGGACGTATTGCCGTCTATGCAGAAGTTCCAAAGCAACCCCATGGGAGCCCAAGTTCTCGCTCTTGAGACCCCGCAGCCCCCGTCCAACTACGGCAGATCGCGTACCCAGATGTTTCTGTAACTAAGCGGCTCGCTCTTGTCGCCGTGCGCCTGCAGCTTGATCGGCGCCGTGTCGTACTTCTTGTAAAACGGCTTGCCGATATACAGCGTCTGCCCTTTCAGCTCAAAGTGGTTCTGCACCAGGATGCCGTTGAAAAACACCGTCACATACGCCGGAGTCTTCACAGACCCATCCTCATTAAACGTCGGCGCCGTCCAAGCCACGTCGTAGGTCTGCCACTCGCCCGGCTTGCGGCTCGCGTTCACCAGCGGGATGCTCTGCTTGTAAATGCTCCCGGCCATCCCATTCACATAGGTCGAATTGTTGTATCCGTCCAGCACCTGCAACTCGTAGCCATCGTCGCCCAGTCCCGTTGACGCCAGGAACACGCCGCTGTTGCCGCGCGCCTGTCCGCTCCCCGTAATGCTCGCCGGAATCTTGTACTCCACGTGAAGCTGATAATCCTTGAACCGCCGCTTCGTCTCGATGCTGCCGCCCGTCTTGTTCACCGTCATCACGCCATCGTGAACGTCCCACAGCGCTGGCTGCTTGTCCTTCACATTGACCCATTGATCTACATTCTTGCCGTCGAAAAGCACCACTGCATCCGACGGTGGCGCGTTGCATTCCGCGGCCGGCGTCACCACTGCCGGCACCGGCTGCCAGATCTCGGTATCTTCCGGCTTCGGTTTGGCCTGCGCATCTTGCTGAGCGTAAGCGGCGGTTGCGGCGAAAGACAGGAATGCGAGCGCTAGGAGCTTCGAAGAATGAGAATTCATGACAGGCGGGAGTATACACCCGCACGCATTCTTCTCCGCCCTCAACACTCCATTCCAAATCCCTGGTGAATCACGCACATGCTCACCAACGGCATTAGGATCTGGTCGTACGCCGTGCGTGCTCCCGCGTCCATTCCGCCCAGCCGATCCAGCATGGCAACAATCCTCTTCTGATCGAAGTACGGAATCGAGGCCATCACTGAGCCGCGCAGCATGTCCTGCACGTATGTATTAAACGTCTGCTCAGGATTAAGCGTTGCCGGCGGGCTCAGAAACGGATGCTTCTGTCGGCGATACACCGTGTCGGTGATAACGTCGCGTACAGCTTCGCGCAGCACATACTTCTCCGTCATTCCGCGAATCTTCTGGTTCACCGGCTGCCGGCAGATGCACTCCACCACGTGATGATCGAGAAACGGCACGCGTCCCTCGATGGAGTGCGCCATTTCCATTCGATCGCCCAGCATCGTCAGAATGTAGTTCGCCAGCACCGACTTGCCCCACAGATACAGCGACTGGTTCAATGCATCGCGCCCTTTCAACTGCCCGGGCACGTCGATATCCGACAGCAATTGCAGATAGCCCTCGCGATCCTTGTAGCGGCAACCGAAATCGTCAGCCAGCAACGGCTGTGCTTTCACCGCGCGCGACGAGAACGTTTCGCACCACGAAGGCACATACCCGAGAATCCGTCGAACTCCCTCGAGATTGCCGGTGTCGCCATCCGGCAGCAGCAGCCCACGCGAAACCGTATTGTTCTCGTTGAGCCACGCCAGCAGTTGCTCGATCTCCTTCTCGTCCTGTCCCTCGCGGTTGTAGAGCAGCATGTCGCGCCTGAAGTGCGCATAGCCCCCCAGGATCTCGTCCGACCCCTCGCCGGTGATCACAACCTTGTAGCCGGCATCGCGCACCGCTTTGCTCAGCACAAACTTCGCCACGCCATGCGCATTCACGCAGAACGTCTCCGACTGCAGAATCGCATCCCCAAAATTCTCAGCCAGGTGATTCTGGCTGATCGGAATGGGATTGAACTCCGCACCGGCCAGCGCAGCCATCTCCCGCGCGACTGGTCCCTCATCGTAGGCGACATCGTCAAACGTCAGCGTGAATGCGCGAATCGGATCAGGATGATGGCGCGCAGCGAGGCCAAGCACCGCGCACGAGTCCAGCCCGCCGCTCAGATAAACGCCCACCGGCACATCCGCGCGCAGCCGTATCCGCACAGCCTCCTCCAGCTCGTGACGAAACTCCGCCGCATAGTCGGCATCGCTTCGCTTCAGCGCAGCGTCGTCTGCCCGCGGATAGTTGAAGTCCCAATACCGCGTGATCTGGAAGTGCTTTTGTGTGGCAATCAGATAGTGCCCTGGTGGAACAAGATGCACGCCGTCGTAAAGCGTGCGCACCTGGTGGCCGCCAAATGTAAACGACTGGTAGACGCTCTCCTCATCCCACCGCGCCGGAACCCCCGCAGCAAAAAGCGCCTTCACCTCTGAAGCGATGTAGAGCGTGTTGCCGTGCCACGCATAAAAGAGCGGCTTGATACCGAACCGGTCCCGCGCCGCAAACAGCGACTGCTGCTTCTCGTCCCAGATCACAAATGCAAACTCGCCACGCAGCCGATGCAGGCACTGCGGCCCAATCTCTTCATAAAGATGCAGAGCGATCTCGCTATCCGAGCGCGTGCTCAGCCGATGCCCGCGCGCTTCAAGTTCCTTCCGGATCGCCTCATATTCATAGAACTCGCCGTTCACGACAATATGTGTGCGACTATCCTCGCTCGCAATCGGCTGATCCCCCGTCGACAGATCGATAATGCTCAGCCGCGCATGCCCAAGTCCGACACGATTATCGCGACTGATCCATTGGCGCTGTCCGTCAGGACCTCGGTGGTAGAGAGATTTCGTTGCGCGTTCCAGTTTCGCCGCCGAGACAGGCTCGCTGCGCGAGTAGACGGCCACAATTCCGCACATTCTTCCGTGCTCCTTTAATGATTCAGATCGTCCGTAAACGCTCAATTGGGAAGCGCGTAGCGGGGAGAAGCATACGAGGGCGGAGAGTCGACGCGCAATCGAAATCGGAGCCGGATATCGATGGGGATATGGATACCACTGCCGGCGCCCGCGCAGTTGGCAGACGCGGTCGCAACGCCTCTTCCGTCAGCAACGGAATCGCACGTATCGGCTCAGATGTTCAGGCTACAGCCTCAAGCCACGAACCGCGCTTGAATTGCACATCCAGCGTTGTGCCGTCGACCTGTACCTTGTAGTGGCCTTCCGGCGGCTTCTCGGGCATCCAGATATCCAGCGTTCTTACGGTGGGGAAACCAGGCGAGATCTTCGTCGCAAGTTCAACCCTGCACTTGCACGCAATCCCGTTACCGCTCAACCAACCCTGGCGGACCTCCCGGGTGATTCGGATCGGGGACATGATTGCTCCTGCCCACATTCTCTATTGGATTCCTCTGTCACACCAGAACAAAATGGCAGAGAAGCATTGATGAGCGTGGTGCACACGGCGCCGTCGGCGTACCAGCCCCCACTGGGCCACGAAACGTCACAACAACACAGCCCGTGCCCGCTTCAGTTCGCGCGCAAAGCCACCGTCGGATTGATCCGCGATGCCCGGAACGCCGGAATGTACCCGCTGATCCCTGCCACTGCAAGCAACCCAATTGCCATGCTGATATAGGTCGCGGCATCCCACGGCGAGGTAGCAAACAGCAGCGAGGACATCGCCCGCGCGAACGGGATTGATAGAGCCGCGCCCAGCACCACGCCGATCAGCGCCAGCCGTAACGTCCGCGCCAGCACCTGCCGTTGAACAATTCCTGCGCTCGCTCCCAGCGCCATCCGAATGCCGATCTCCTGCGTCTGCCGCGTCACCGAATATGAAATTACTCCATAGATTCCCAGTGCCGCCAAAAGCAACCCCAGGGTTGCAAATGATACAACCAGCAGCATGAAAAATTGCCGTCCTGAAACCGCGTGATTCACCAGCAGCCGGATTGGCTTGAACTCCGCCATCGGCTGCTGCGGATTCATCTCGCGCAGCGTCGTCAACACGCTTGTCGCCAACGATGCCGGCTGCAGGCTGGTGCGAATCACCAGTTCCGCACCATTAGGACCCGCCTGCGTCATTGGATAGTAAATCTGCCACCCGGCCTCCCCATCCACGTTTTCTTCGTGCACATCTGCCACAACTCCAACGACCTTGAGATCGTTCTTGTCGTTTACGCCATTACCCAGAATCTGGCCTACAGCGTTTTGATCCTGCCAGAAGAAGCGTGCCATCGCTTCGTTAATCAGCACCACCTGTTCGCTCTTCGGTCCGTCGTCCCAGGTAAAGTCGCGACCGCGCAAAGTCGTACCCATTGCCCGCATGTATCCCGGCGAAATTACGTAAACCAGCGGACCCGCGATCTTCTTGAATTCACTCCGATTTCTTCCTTTAGGGATTGGAGTTCCCCAGGCGCGGTTCTGACCGAGCGGCAGATAGTCCACCATCCCCACGGCCTCCACTCCCGGCAGCGATCCCACGCGCGCCAGAATCTGCTGGAAGATCACCCCGCGTTTCGCTGCGCTCAAATCGCCCGTCTTGTCTCCGGGCACGCTGTCGTCGTAAGTAAGCTTGATCGCCGCCGCCCGCTCCGGCTGAAATCCAAGATCGACATCCAGCACCCGCATAAAGCTGCGCAGCAGCAGTCCGGCTAACACAAGCAAGATGCAAGCCAGCAGAACCTCCAAAACCACGAGAATGGATCTGGTGAACTCGTGTTTGCGGCTGGCGCTCGCTCCCGGCCCCGCATCCTTCAACGACTCCTGCAGATTGCCGCTCGCCATCCGCAATCCCGGCACCAGCCCGAACACTGTCGCCGCAAACACTGCAATCAGCACCGTCCACCCCAGCGCAGCAACGTCCATGTGCAGCGTGCTCAGCAGCGGCAGGGCAATCGCACCCTGGTGCGCCAGCCACGAAACAAGAACCGCGGCCAGCAAAAATCCCACAACAGCCCCGGCCCCCGACAGCACCAGGCTCTCCGTCAGCAGCTGCCTTACGATGCGTCCGCGGCTCGCTCCCAGCGCACCCCGCATCGCAAACTCCTTTGACCGCGCAGCCCCGCGTGCCAGCAACAGGTTCGACAAATTCACGCACGCAATCAGCAGAATTGCCCCCACGGCCGCCCACAGCATCACCAGCGACCCCTGCAACTTTCCGCTCACGTACTCTTTTAGCGGCACGGGAACCACGGCGTCCTTGTAGTCGCCGCAGGTCTGCGGTTGCTTGTTGTTCCAGCACATATGCGGCGCGACGCTCGCCGCATCATTGCGAGCCTGTGCCAGCGTTATGCCCGGCTTCACCCGGCCGATCAGGGTAATGATGTTGCCATAATCCCTCGGCGGCCCGTACAGATTCAGCGGCGTGATTGCATCGACTTTCGTCCCCGGCGCAAACACCGCGCCAAAATCAAAGCTTGCGGGCAGCACCCCGATCACCGTCGTCTGCTGGCCGTTCATGTCGAACGCCTTGCCCACAATGTTTTTGTCACCGTTGAACTGCCGCTTCCACCACGCGTTCGTCAGCAGCACCACCGGCGCCGCCCCATTTCGCGCATCCTCCGGCGTAAACACACGCCCCATCTGCGCCTGTACTCCCAGCAGCGGGAAGAAATTCTGAATTACGTCGATGCTCGTTGCCGTCACCGGCGCGCCGCCAAGATTCAGGCTCAGATTGTCCGCGCTCGAAAACGCAAAATACCCCGTAACATCCTGGTACGACCGGCTCATCGTCCGGAACTCGTCGTACGCATCCGTTGAATACGTCGCGCAACTCAACCCGCACTTGGTCGGCGGCGGCGCAATCCACACCAGCTGCTCGGCGTTCCTGAATGGCAGCGGACGCAGCAGCAGCATATTCACCACGCTGAACACCGCGATATTCGCGCCGATCGCCAGCGCCAGGATCAGCACCGCAACCACCGTAAAGCTCGGATCGCGCCATAGCGTGCGCAATGTGTACTTCAGGTCCTGCATCAGGATGTCGATGTTCATGATCCCTCGCGCTTCTCTGTGTCTGTATCGCGCCTGTTCCACGCCGCCCAGGCTCACCAGCGCCAGCCGTCGTGCTTCCGCAGCCGGCAGGCCGTGAGCCATGTTGTCTTCAATCGCCATCTCCAGGTGCGCCGCAAGTTCTTCGTCGAGCTCCGCGTCCAGAGGTCTCCTGCGCACGAATGCCCACATTCTGCCCAGCAGCCGCCACAACCCACTCATGCGTCCGCTCCGCCTTTGGCTGAGTCATCCATTGTCATCACGCGCTCCATCACTTCCTTCAGCCGCTCCCAGTAGCGCGCGTCCGCCGTCAGCTGTCGTCTTCCAGCCGCCGTGATGGAGTAGAACTTCGCCTTGCGCTTGTTGTCTGACGTGCCCCAGCGCGAACTGATCCATCCGCGCTGCTCCAGCCGCACCAGCGATGCGTAAATGGTGCCCTGGTTCAGCAGCAATGCGTTGCCGCTCACCTGCTCAATGCGCCGCGCGATCCCGTAGCCATGCAGCGAGCCCATCACCGTCAGCGTCTGCAACACCATCAAGTCGAGCGTGCCTTGCAGAAGGTCAAGTTTTTCAGGAGACATCCAGCACCTGTGGTACGGCCACAGAAGTATGCCACAACGACCTGTGGAGATGCCACAGGAGAGTGACGAACGATCCGGAAGCGAAATCTCTTTCACGCGCGCCGCAAGAAATCTGACCCAAACTCGCGCATGTCCTTGACGCGGAAGTAGCATTGCCCCCTTCCCCGTCTCGCTTTACCCTGCGGAATGGCGGAGATTTCGCGTGTCGTCCGACGCGACTCTCTGGACTGGAAACCACAATCGCTCTGATTGCACTCCAATTCGCCCTGTTCGCGATGATCGCCGCCTACCTGGCGTTCTCCGCGGCGGCATTGCATCGTCGCAATCAGGTCTCGTGGGAATCGCTGTCGAGCCGTCTCGATCCGGCCTGGCTCGCTCCGGCAATGGCTGTCAGCGAGTCCGCCCGCGTCGCGGTCCTCGCGTCTGACCGGGCCGCTCGGTGGTCAGCATTTCGGAACGCCGGCGTCCTGATGCAGATGGCGGATTTTGCCGATCGCAACAGCAGCGCCATCGATCCATCCGTCCTTGCATCCCTGCGTGCTGGTGCAATCCGCATGCGTTTCGCGGTCCTCTACTCGTTCGTCCAGCGCCCGCAGATTCTGTAGAGGCCCCGCAACGCGGGCGCTTCAGCCTGCCCCTGCCCCACCCGTCAGCGCCGTCTCCACGCTCTACGTCAGCGCGCGATCCAGGTGCACATACCCGCCATCCACAATCACGTGCTGCCCCGTCGTGTGCGCCGATTGTGTCGGCGAAAGCAGAAACGCCGTCGCCGCCGCAATTTCCTCGGACAGCGTCATCCGGTGCCCCAGCGGGATCTTGTCCGTAATGCGCTTCAGCTCCGCCTCCGGATCGCCCAGCGTATCCAGCCACCGCCGATACAGCGGCGTCATCACCTCTGCCGGCAACACTGCATTCACGCGGATGTTGTGCGGCAGCAGCTCCGCAGCCCATTCCCGCGTCAGTGCAAGCTGGGCCCCTTTGCTCGCCGCATAGCCTGATGTGTTCCCCTGGCCGGTAAGCGCCACCTTCGAGCTGATGTTCACAATCGCTCCCTGCGTCCGCTTCAGCGAAGGCAGCGCAAAGTGGGCAAGCGCGTAATAGTGAATCAGGTTTTTGTTGAGGCTCTCGACAAAGCGCGCCACGCTCCCTTTTTCCAGCCCCACGCCGTCATTCACTCCCGCGTTGTTCACCAGCCCATAGATGTCGCCGTGCCGGTCTTCAATCTCCGCGATGGCCGTCTGGCAGCGATCCAGGTCTTCCAGATGAGCCTCCACCAGGTTGCATCTGGCGTGTTCTTTCTCCATCTCCGCGATGAACGCATGCACATTCTCCGAGCGCCGCCCCAGCACCACCACGCGCGCTCCCTCCACCAGGCACGCGCGCGAAATCCCGGCTCCAATGCCGGCTCCGCCGCCCGTCACGACAATCAGCTTGTCCTTCAATCCAAGGTCCATAACCTTCATCTCCCAAAGTCAGGCGCGCATCTTCTCCGCAGCAAACCGCCATGGCTGCTCTTTCAGATCATCGCACCAGCCACGCACATGGCACCACACGCGCAATGCAGTCGACGCGACAACCAATTCCTAAGATTGCTTTCAAGGGAGTGGGCTTAACGTGGAATCAGCGACGAAATACGGCCGGCAGGGAAACGCGAGCCTTTATTGACGCCCATGGCAGCGCGCGTGCATCTTGAGGCCCAGCGCCGTAGGCGTGGCTCTGGTCTTCACCTTGTCTGTTACCGCAACGTACGAGGGCTTGTTGCTCTCAGCAAGCAATGCAAGCGACGACAGTTGCCCCATCGTCTGCTGGATCCGGGCAATACTCTGCGATCCCACTGCCTCAATCAACTCCTCCGACGTGCAGTACAGCTCCAGTTTCGCAGCAGGCTCACCCGCTTCGATCTGTTCATTCGCTCTGTGGCACACGAACCCGAGAAGTCGCAGGTGAACAGGTGTAAGCTTCGCCAGCAAGTCAATGAAGACGGAGTTCGAAGTGTCCGGCGCGCCACTGCTGCACGAGCTCACCAGAAGGCCTCCCCACCACTGCCGAATCCATTCATCCTCTGTCCATGATCCGTTTTCGAGAATGCGCCTCACCATATCCGGATGAGCCTGGACCTTCGCACGACGTTCAATCCGCCCAAGCAATTCCTGGGCTTTCAGCATAATCTCCACTGCGCTCGCCACTCTCTTGTTGCTCAGCCGCTTGTGAAGCCCCAGCTTCATCTCTTCCATGGCCGCGGGACAAATCTGTCGCAGAAACGCGAGAGCCCGGGTCAGGCGAAGTTCTCTTAGAAAGAAATCCGCGTCCGTCTCATCCGACCTTTTCGTGTGCACGCGCTTCCAGGGTTCAAACTCCACGCCCTCCGGCCACATCCACGAAAAGCCGACCCCGCCCTCGTCGCATCGAATCGCCTTGAGTTCCACGGTGACGCGCTTCTCGCGCTGCTCCTCGGTGGCGTCCTTTCGTAGCAGCACCAGTGAAACCACGTCACCCGGCTTCCAGCGTTCCAGCGTGCGCAGATACAGCCCTGTCGGGCTGACATCGCGCACCTCGCACGGCTTTTTATTTTCGCCGTCCCCGGTGCAGGCAATCAGTCCCTGCACAAGCAGCCGTATGATCGAGCGGCGCTCCGGCGGCGGATCCTCGCAGTTGAGGAAGCGCTTTACCAAAACTCCCAGCGATTCCTTCTTCTTTGCCGTTATCGGATCGGCATCGCTCGACCTGGCTATTTTTGCGGGCACACTCTCCGCGGGTTTCTTGCGTTTGAGCGGGTGAGCATCTGTTCCAGACTCGGCGGCGCCCGTCTTCACGGCTGCCTGCTCGACCACCCGCGCAGTCGTCGAAACAACCGGAGAAACGTCGGCCCTCGGCTTCTCCGCTCGGTCGCTCCCTGCCACGGCAACCGGCTTCTCCACAGGGGCCACCGGTTCAATCGCGACGGATTTAACCGCGACAGCCTCCTGCTCAACGGCGACGACCTCAGATTCCGCTATTGCAGTCGCCCACGCCGCTGGGGCTGGTTCCTCCAACGCGCTCTCTGCACTCTCCCCAGGAATGGCGGTATCGGATACAAGCTCGGACACCACGCCGGGCTCCGGGATTGGCTCCGGCATACTCCCGCTTTCGACCCTCTCCTCCCGCGCCTCCGTTTCCGCAAGACCAATCTCCGCGCCCTTTTCGTTTGCCGCTTCCTCTTCCTGGATAGCCTCTTCCGCGACCACTTCTTCCTGCATCTCGACAGGCTCGATCACCGCTGCCGAAGCCGTCGTCGAGTTCGAGATCTGCCAGCTCGTCGTCATCCCTCCCGTGAAAAACGAGCCATGTGGAGTGGAAGCAGCAACTGTGTGAGCCGAGACCTGCGGACTCGGAAACGGATGCATCGGCAACTTCGGAAGCTGGGTAAAGGGAATACTCTTGGCTGCAATGGGCGCTTCTGCAACAGGCGCGACCGCCTCGGCAACCACCGGGCGGGATGTCTCCCCAATGCGGAGCGCGAGTTCCTCTTCGGTGCAGACAATGATCTGATCGCCCGGCACCGTCCCGCTCGACTGCAGGCTGTTGAACGGCAGAATCAAGGCACTCGCAATCCCAGCCTTGAACCGCGGTGACGGAGTCTCAGGCTGAAGCGCGATCGCCTCCAGCACCTTCATATCCTTGTCGAGGTAGGCCAGGTCGAAAGGGAAAATCCGCGTCAACTGCGGAGCATACACAAGGGGAGTCAGCCAGAGGCTCGACTTCGAATCCCGGGCAAGCCCTTCAACCAGTACCTTCAGAATCTTGAGAGGCTCGCGCGCACTGTCGGCGACCGTGACCGTAGAGTTGATCTTGCAACCCTTGGTCGCGTTGTACGCACAGCAAGTCTTGGCTTCCATACGTCCCAGTTATGCGAGTTCCGACGAAAACGGTTAGCTTGGTCGATTCATGAGCGCCGGCACCGCACGAACGCAGTTCAAGTGCCGCTCGCTCCACACGAATCTTGAACATAGCATCGATAGCGGCCCGAACCGTGTACCCGCAGGCACGATTCAGCGCCAAAGTACCCAGACCCAATCGCCTTTCTGGATCTTGCTGAATAGATTTAACTTAGCCGCGATCTAGCCGCCACCTGAGGCGCTGGTTTGCCGCCCATTCCAGGCAACGTCGTCCGAACCGCCCGGCATGGAAGCCGAATTTCGAAAGTTCCGCTGATTTACGCCAGGGATTGGAGCTGAAGACATCTGCGATCCAGCAAGCTCCCGGGCTGTCTATATCACCATCGCGCGCTGCCTCGGCAGCACCATAGCGGGTGATGAGTCAGACTGGGCTTCCTTGCCTTTCCCATCCAGGGTCGTGGATACCGTTGCAAGTGTGCCGCCCCCGTTTTGAATCAGAGGCAGAAAAACGGAGAATACGGTCCAGGAAGATTGGGAAAGACTGCTGCTTCTCACCTGAATCTTTCCGCTGTGCCGACGGACAATTTCAGAACTGATCCAGAGGCCAAGCCCCGTCCCGGTGTCGCCTTTAGTGCTGACAAACGGCTCAAACAGCGTCAATCTCATCTCAGGGCTGATCCCGGATCCGGTGTCCGCCACGGTCAAGCGAACGCCGGGACGTGCCCCGTTGCTGTGTTCGCGGGTGTTCGAAACCCGAATCTTCAGCCTGCCGCCATGACTTGAAGCATCCAGCGCGTTCCCGATCAGGTTCAGAATTACCTGGCGAAGTTCGCCGGCCATTCCAACAATGGGCGAACAGGCTCGAAAGTCTTTTTCAATCTCGATTTCGGCGTACGTCAGTTTCGAGTGGTAGAGAACGAGGGCAGAGTCCACAACCTCTGACAGCAGTACCAAGGTCGGCTTGCTCGGCTCGCGATAGAACCGCAGGGTTTGGGTGACGATTTCAGAGATGCGGGCCAATTCTTTTTCCGCGATCACTTTGTGCTTCTTCGCCTCCTGCAGCGAAGATGAAGTGCCGATCAGGTAAAGAAGATTGGTCACCGATGCGAGCGGATTATTGATTTCGTGCGAAATGCTTGCGGCCAGGCGCCCAGCCACGGCCAGCTTCTCTGCTCGGCGAATCGCTTCTTCCGCGGCATGGTTCTTGGCGATGTAGTCGCGCATCTGGTATTGACGGCTACGGCTCCGCAGTGCAGCCTGGACCGTGCTGACGAAGGTCTCAGGCCGAACGGGCCGCTCCAGCAACACCACGTTTCCCAGTGGTTCGCGAACCCGCATTCTTCTCCGGCTCTCATCATTCACTTCCCCGCTCGCCGTGAGAAGGATCAGGGGAAAGTCGGACCACGAAGGTTGTTCGGCAATGCGCGCCGCCCACAGCGAGATCGCGGGCATGGTGAGGGCTTCCTCGGCCATAATCAATGCCCCGGCCCCTGCGTCGAATTCGACGCAGGCCATTTCCGGCGTCGTTGCAAGAACGCAGGAGATGTCATTGGTGCCGAGAAGATTGCAGACGAGAACGCCATCCCGTCCCGTCGGCGCAACGACCAGGACCCGGAGTTCGTTTCCCCGACCGGTCACGTGGCTACACCTGGCTTTCAGGCGATTTGGTCAATCGCAGGCCATCCATCCCGCCGCGGTAGGTCGGCGCGCCGGTTAACACGCCCTCGAATTCCATCAATACACTTCCTACTTCAATGGCCCCATTCTTCATCACCAGTTCGCGGATCGTGCGTTCATGTTCTCCGCTGCGCTTCTTGATGACGGAGAGCGCCTGGCGCACCTCGCCCGCCGCCTCGAAATACCGAAACAGCAGGACGGTGTCTGCCAGATAGCTCACATCGACTGGAGTATCGATATTCGTTCCCACGAACCCATGCTGGGCAACGGTCATCAACGTCGCAACTCCCTTCTGGCTCAGGTACGCCAGCAGTTCATGGAGTTGCATTGCTAGAAATTTCTCGCCGGGCATCGCATTGAGAAAGCCATTCAGGCTGTCGATGATCAGCAGCTTCAGGTCCTGCGTTTCAACCAGTCGCCTGATTTCGTGCACAAATTGACCGGGCGAGAGTTCTGCGGCATCAACCTGGCGAAGCGTAAATTTTCCGGCGTCAACGTGCTTTTTGATATCCAGTCCCAGGCCTTTACCCCGGATCAGCAGAGTCGCCAGTGATTCATCGAAGGCGAACAGCGCCGCGTTGCCTCCGCGTTCAACCTCAGACACCGCGTAGCGCGCCGCGATGGTGGACTTTCCGCAGCCGGCAGGCCCGAGCAGAAGCGTGCTCGTACCGCTATCAAGTCCTCCTCCAAGCAGGGTGTCAAGCGCCACGATGCCACTCTTCAGCTGCGTCGGTTGAAGAGTCAGAAGATGCTCAGAGGCCACGAGGCGTGGATAAACTTCCACGCCGCCCCGCTTGATGCAGTAGTCGTGGAAGCCCTCGCGGAATCGTGCGCCCCGCAGCTTTTTCACTTCCAGGCGGCGTCTCTTGATGCCGTACTCCCGCTCCACGCTTTCCATCATGATCACGCCGTGGGCAATGCTCTGCAGTTGCAGGTCATGGCGCTCCGAGGTGCGATCATCCAGCAATAAAACAGTGCAGTTGCGTCCCGAGAAGAATTGCTTCAATCCCAGAATTTGCCTCCGGTAACGCAGCGAATCCCGAGCCAGCAGTCGCAACTCGGAGAGGGAATCAAACACCACGCGTTCCGGTTGAAGTCTATCCACCTCGGCTAACACGGCATTGGTGGTGTCCGCCAACTCGATTTCAGAAGGATTGAAGACCGTGTATTGCGCCTCGGGCTTCAGATGCGCTTCGTCCGGACCCAGCTCGAATACTTCAATTCCATCGAGCGACAAGCCGTGCGATGCGGCAATTTCCAGAAGCTCGGTCTTCGACTCGGAAAGAGTCACATAGAGGCCCTTTTGACCGTGACTGATACCCTCCCTGAGGAATTGCATCGCGATCGTGGTTTTTCCCGTGCCGGGATCGCCCTCGATCAGATAAAGGTGATTGCGAGCCAGGCCTCCGCCAAGAATGTCGTCAAGGCCGGCAACGCCCGTGGCAAATAGCTCCACTGGCGCGGTTGCTTTGGCAGCCGGCGTAACTTTACCGTTACCGGATTTTGCGGTGCCGATAGTCTGCGTAGATTTCGAATCCACGGTGAAACTCCTGTCGCGGGAATTAAGGATTGGCCCGGATGGTCCGGATGGTAAGGCTGTTCTTCGCGTTATGCCCGAAGTGCCATCGACTCGGACGACTCCAGCGAGCCATCCGCCGTCGTTTGACGCCACTGCTTGCGAAGCTTTCCTGACGGTGTGCCTGGGAAGTAATGTGTCAGCTTAAATATGCCTTCGGACCAACAGGCTTTTCTGTCCGCTTTTATACAGATTGGAATTTAGGCTTGTTTTGAGGTTTTCTGTCTCGGCTGCTTGTGTGGGAAGCCAATAATCTTTGGCCTCGCCGCGTTATCGCCGGGTAACTTGTCGTGGAGAATGATGTTCAGCAGCGACTTGTTCACACGAATGCGGCCGTTGTAGTCAATGAACCCGAGCTTGCGAAAGCGATTCATGAAGAAGCTCACGCGCGACCGTGTCGAGCCGATCATCTCTGCCAGGGTTTCCTGCGAGATCTTTGGAATCAGAGACTCAGGTTCGCCGGGCTTGCCAAACTCCGCCATCAGCAGCAGCACCCGGGCCAGGCGCTTTTCGCTGGAATTGAACAGTTGGTCGACCAGGTCGGCTTGGGTCCGTATACCCCGCATCAACAGGAACTTGAGAAACAGATCCGAAAACTGGTGCTCGCCGTGCATCGCGCGAATCATCTCATCGCGGTCAATTCGAAGTGCGCTGCAGGCGGTGAGAGCTGTCGCTGTGGTCAGACGCCTCCCTCCGACCGAGGCAAGCGACTCCTCCCCCACAAAATCCTGAGGGGCTATCAGCGTGATGGTGGCTTCCTTTCCCTCATTGGAGACAATCGTGACTTTCGCGCGGCCTTTTTGGAGGAAGTAGACGCAATCGGCGACATCGCCTTGCGAGAAAAACGATTGTTTTGGCCTTAACTCGACCGTCTTTCGAGCGATTCCGGATGTCTCAAGAAAGGCCGCAAGGTCGAATGCAGGGATAGGCATTCCATTCATTTAAAAGACCTTTCAGGGTCAGATGTCGATCCCGAAAGCCACGAAAAACACCTGTGCGGCACTCGGGGTACACCTGATGCATGGCCATTGTCCCACGATCAAGGAGAGAAAACTGTGCCGTATTGCTCAATTATGTCGCTTATCGCACACAGGTCGATGCTTAAGGGGATGTCTTTTTAGCTGGGTGCCCCCGGTCTCGATTCTGAGACCGGGGATTGCTCAGACCAGAGTGAGAGGAAGCAAAGAGCTTTCCGCCGTATCCAGGATCCTCGTCAAGCCCCGCATCCGATCGGTCCCGCTTAACCCAAAACAAAGGGCAAAAAACCGTGATGGACAGGGCAGAGAAGGAACGCAGTGGAGCTTTTCGGCTTCCCGACCGGAAAGCTCCACGCCCTCTGAGGAAAGGGAGTTTGCGAATGACTAAGCGTAGCGTCGGATCGGGGAATCCCCTATCCCAAAGTCGGGTGAGAATACTGAACAAAAGTTCGGCAATTGCGACGGTTGAACCTGGATGGGCATTCGCCATGGTAGCGCTGCAAGTGTTCCGCGCTCACCGTGTTCGTCAAGCCCCGCATCCGATCGTTCCCACCTAACCCACTCAAAACAAAGCGCAAAAAATTCTCACAGCTTTGCAGGTTATTTCGCCGGTTGGCCTAAGCTGAATCCAGAGTCCAACCTCGATCGATCTTTCAATTTTCCGTGTTCGTCACAGTTTCACAGGCCTGCACCCTTAAATAGCGCATAAGCGCGCCTAAATAGCTCATAAGCGCGCCAAAATCTGCCAAAACACGCCACAAAGCCACCTGCCAAAATAGCCTAACCCTCATCCCCACAGTGAGTTGGCTCTCCAGCAGGGCCTCTTCGAAATATCGGGTTGTCAAAGTGTGCAACAGCAAAAACGGGAAAAGCCGTAAGTCCTTCACGGAGAGGACTCTGCGGCTAAGTTCAATGCCAGGAGGACTTTACAGCCGTTCGCACCTCGTAACCTACTGAAGCAAGGGACTTTGTGTCCAGAGATGGGTGGGGGGTATCCCCCTTCAATAAATCCTGGCCCTAACTCATGCCCGACATCACCAGCATCCGTGGTTCCGTCATCTCCTCGATCGCCGACCGGATGCCCTCGCGCCCAAGCCCCGAATCCTTCACTCCTCCGTACGGCATCGGATCCAGCCGCCACGCCGGCGTGTCGCCAACAATCAGCGCGCCAACCTCCAGTTCGCGATACGCCGTCAAAATCCGCCCCGCATCGCGCGTCAGCAAGCCCGCCTGCAACCCGAACCGCGAGTGGTTCACTTCAGCAAGGGCCTGCTCAAAATCCACGTAAGGCTCTACCACCACCACCGGCCCAAAGACCTCTTCGTCGCGAATCTTCATCCCCGCCTTGCTTCCAGTCAGAATCGCGGGCTCAATCATCGACCCCTGGCGTTCGCCGCCGGCAATCAGCCGTGCACCGCCCTCCACCGCTTCCTTGATCCAGCCCTCAATCCGCTCTGCCTCGCCGGGCCTGATCATCGGACCAACCTCCGTCGCCTCGGCCGCCGGGTCGCCCGAAACCATCTTCCCCGCAATTTCCACCAGCTTCCAGATGAACGTCTGAAAAATGCTCTTGTCGACAAAAATGCGCTGCACGCTGATGCACGACTGCCCCGCAAAGCCAAAGGCCGCGTGCGCGGTGCGTTCCGCCGCGCTGTCCAGGTCGCGATAGTCGCCGTGGATAATCAACGCCGCATTCCCGCCCAGTTCCAGCAGCACGCGCTTGCGGCCCGAGTGCACCTTCAGTTCCCAACCAACCTTGGCCGACCCCGTAAAGCTCACCAGCTTGATGCGGTCTTCCTTCTCCGCAAGCCAGGCAGTGTCGGCGTTCGACAGCGGCAACACGGCCAGAGCCTCTTCGGGCCAGCCAGCCTTAAGAATCACCTCGCCCAGCGCCAGCGCCGTAAACGGCGTCTGCGGCGATGGCTTGATCAGAATCGGGCAGCAGGCCGCAATTGCCGGAGCCGCCTTGTGCGCCACCAGGTTCAGCGGAAAGTTGAACGGCGTAATCGCCAGCACCGGACCCACCGGAAACCGCTGCACCAGCCCCCAGCGATTCTCGTTGCCTTCGGTGAGATCAAGAGGAATCGTCTCTCCTCCCATCCGCGCCGCCTCTTCCGCCGCCGTCTTGAACGTCAACACCGCACGGTCCACTTCCGCGCGCGCCAGCCGAATCGGTTTGCCCGCTTCCGCAACGATGAGCTTGGCAAAGCGATCCTTCTGCTCAATCAGTGATGCAGCGATGTCTTCCAGAATCTCGCGGCGCTTCCACCGCGGCAGCGCACGTGTGCGGCGCATGCTGGCCACCGCATGGTTCACGGCCTCGCGCGCATCGGCGCGTGTCGCCAGCGTAACCTTGCCGATCAGGCCCTGGTCCCAAGGCGAGCGCACTTCAATCGCCTCACCCTCGCTCCACTCTTTGCCACAGAGCAGAAATCCCGTTTGCGTTCCCGGACGCATCTTCATAAAGTTCGCTCCAAGGTTGACCCTACCCATTGATGGTACATAGCGAGGGTCAAGTCGGTTCGCACTTCCGCGGGTCAATTCCACCGAATTCGTCATCACGGCGCCGCGTTACACTGTTCGCCTATGATTCACGACGGAAAGAGCAGGAAACTCCCCTTTGATCCTGCTGAAGCCATCGCACATTTGAAAGCCTCCGATCCGAAGCTCGGTGCCCTCATCGACAAAGTCGGCGAATTCAACCTGCGCCTCGATGCTGCACCCTCACCCTTCGAGTCTCTCCTCGAATCGATCCTCTATCAGCAGTTGCACGGCAAAGCGGCAGCCACTATCCATCGCCGCGTCCGCGAGTTCTTCCACGGAGACCCCACTCCGCAGCAGCTGCTCGACACGCCCGACCAACCATTGCGCGCCGCCGGCGTCTCCGGCAACAAGATCAAGGCCATGCGCGATCTTGCCGCCAAAACTCTCGATGGAACCGTGCCAACCCACAAGGCCATTCTCAAGATGCCCGATGCCGACATCGTCGAGCGCCTCACCGAAGTGCGCGGCATCGGCCCATGGACCGTCGAGATGCTGCTGATCTTTCGCATGGGCCGCCCCGACGTGTTGCCAGTAACCGACTACGGCGTTCGCAAAGGATTCGCGCTCACCTTTCAGCGCCTTCCCAAAAGCCGTCCCATCGAAGCCTCCGATCTGCCCAAGCCCGATGTCCTTTTCAAGCGCGGACAAAAATGGCGCCCCTTCCGCTCCGTCGCCAGCTGGTACCTGTGGCGCGCCTGCGACCTGGCCCGGACAACACCGCCCGCCGGACGCTCCGTAGCCGAGGAACGCTAGAGACGTGCGCGACCGCACTGCCCAGACTTCAACCGTGAGGCGGCATGCCAACGCCGCAGCCTACAATAATCAGGTACGGTCAGTTTGCCGGCCCTTAATCGAGAACGCATGGCCTCATCCAAACGCTTTATTTGCATTCATGGGCATTTCTACCAGCCCCCTCGCGAAAATCCCTGGCTCGAGACCGTCGAGACGCAGGATTCAGCCGCGCCGTATCACGACTGGAATGAACGAGTCTGCGCCGAGTGCTACGCCACCAACGGCGCTGCCCGCACGGTAAACAACAAGAACCAGATCATCCGCATCGCAAACAACTATGCGCGCATGAGCTTCAACTTCGGCCCCACGCTGCTCAGCTGGTTGAAGGAGAATGCGCCACGCACCTACCGCTTGATTCTCGACGGCGAGCGCCGCAGCCGAAAGCACTTCAACGGCCACAGTTCGGCGATGGCGCAGGTCTACAACCACGTCATCATGCCTCTCGCCAATCAGCGCGACAAGATTACGCAGATCCGCTGGGGAATCGCCGACTACGAAAGCCACTACGGCGCTGCGCCCGAAGGCATGTGGCTCGCAGAGACGGCAGTCGACACTGAGTCGCTCGAACTGCTCGCACAACACGGCATTAAATTCACCGTCCTTGCCCCCAGCCAGTGCAAACGCATTCGGCCTCTTCCCGCGGATGCCGCCGCGCCCGAGTCCGCATGGACAACCCCACTCGCCAATTCTGTCGATACCACGCGGCCCTACCTCATGCGCTTCGGCTCCGGCGCATCGATTGCAATTTTCTTTTACGACGGCGCCACGTCCCGCGCCATCGCCTTTGAAGGCCTGCTGAATTCAGGAGAAAACTTCGCCGCGCGCCTTAAGGCCGGATTCAAAGACAGCGCCAAGCCTCAGCTTGAGAGCGTTGCGACCGACGGCGAGTCCTACGGACACCATCATCGCCACGGCGAGATGGCCCTGGCCTATGCCGTGCGTCTTCTCGAACAGGACAAGACCGTCACGCTGACCAACTACGCGAGCTACCTCGAGCAGTTTCCGCCGGAGTGGGAGTGCGAGGTCATCGACAACACCTCGTGGAGCTGCGCGCATGGCGTTGAGCGTTGGCGCTCCAACTGTGGTTGCAACAGCGGCAAGCCCGGTTGGAGCCAGCAGTGGCGAACCCCGTTGCGCCAGGCTCTCGACGATCTGCGCGATGCGATTGCGCCCATGACTGAGCAGGAAGGCGCCCTGCTCTTCCGCGATGTCTGGGCCGCGCGAGATCGATATATCGATGTGATTCTCGATCGCAGCGATGAATCCGTGCAGCGTTTCCTCGAGGATCAGCAGGCCCATGAACTAACCGCCGCGGAACGCGTCCGCGCCCTGCAGTTAATGGAGATGCAGCGCCACGCCCAGCTCATGTACACCAGCTGCGGCTGGTTCTTCGACGACATCTCGGGCATTGAAACCGTGCAGGTGATTGCCTACGCCGCTCGCGCGCTGCAACTTGCAAAGGAACTCTTCGGTGAACAGGCTTTCGATCTTGAGCCGGCATTTGTCGCACGCCTTGCCGAAGCCAGGTCCAATGTCGCCGCGGCAGGCGATGGCGCGCGCATCTACAAGCAAAAGATCGGACCTTGGCAGCTGGGCCTCGAACAGGTAGCCGCACACTACGCCATCAGCAGCGTCTTTTCGTCCTTTGCTGAAGAGACCGAGCTCTTCTGCTATCGCGTCCGCCGCATCTCGTATGAGGTGTACACATCGGGCAGGGGACGGCTCGCGCTGGGCTGCGCCAATGTCACCAACTCCATCACCGGCAAGTCGCAGGCGTTCAGCTTCGCCGTCCTGCACTTTGGCGATCAGAACATCACGGCCGCCGTCAAACCCTGTACCGACGAAGACACCGCAGCTTTCCAGACATTTGCAGCGGAAGCGGCGCAGCAGGTGGAAAACGCTGACTTCCCCGATGCGATCCGGCTGATCGATCGCTACTACGGTCACGTCAACTACTCGCTCACGTCCCTTTTCAAAGACGAGCAGCGCCGCATCGTGCAATTGATCCTGAACTCCACCCTCTGGGATATCGAAAGCTCGCTCACGAATATCTACGAAGACCACGCGAGCCTGTTGCACTATCTTTCTCAGGCCGGACTGCCGAAGCCGCCCGCGCTCACACTCGCCGCCGAGTTCGCCATCAACGCCGGGTTGCGCCATGCTCTCGAAGGCGAGCCCATTGACCAGGCGCTGGTGCGGTCCTTCCTGCAACTGGCCAAGGCTGACAAGGTGCCGCTCGATACGGCAACCCTCTCCTACATTGCCGACCAGCGCATGAAGCGCGCGATGGTCGAGTTGCAGATGTCGGCTGGTTCGCTCGAAATGCTCGATCGCGCACGAACCCTGGCGCACACGCTCGTTGAGCTTCCCTTCGAACTGAATCTGTGGCAGGCGCAGAACATCTGGTACGAGATTCTGCGCACATCAAGCTACGCGCTCACGGCGCAGATAGCCGATGGTCGCCCGCGATGGGATAAGGATTTCAACGAACTCGGCAAATGTCTTTCGATCGAAACCACCGCGATCACCGCTCCCGACCAGCTCGTGGAAGCGACAGGAGACTAGCCCGAAGCACCTTCAGGGCCTCACGCCAGAGATCACCATGCTCTTCCAAAGGTACGGAGCTCGCCCCGCTCCGCGGAACTTCAGATCGCGGAAGCCGACCTTCTCCAGAAGCCGCGAAAGCGACTTCCGGCTGAAGAACTGAATGTGTTCTCCGTCCACGCCGGAACTATGGTGCTTGTCCCATCCATCCGCAAGAGCGATCATCAGGTTCTTTGCGTACCCGTGATAAGGCGTGGAGCAGATGAACGTGCCTCCTCTGCGCGTAGCGGCAAAGCAGCCTTCGATGAAACTTGGCACCTGGTACAAGTGTTCGATCACTTCCAGGCTGTAAACAAGGTCAAATGGCTCTTCGTCGAGATTGCGAAGCAGATTGGCGTCCGCCGGAAGCACTTCAAAGCGCGCTGTCGGACAGTTTCGACGGGCAAGCTGAATGCCCGACTCCGACATATCGATCCCGAGGATCTTCCCGCCGCGCTGAGCCACCTGCGCAGTAACGGCTCCGTTCCCGCAGCCCACATCGAGAATGCGCGTGTTGGGACCGATGGCGGGGAACAACTCAA
Organism: uncultured Acidobacteriaceae bacterium; assembly: GCA_963770365.1. Lineage (GTDB taxonomy): Bacteria > Acidobacteriota > Terriglobia > Terriglobales > Acidobacteriaceae > Telmatobacter. The sequence goes on from CAVYPN010000012.1 coordinate 419,452, forward strand.
AGAACGCAGGAAGAATATATGTGTGGCAACCGCTGCCCGTTAAAGAAGCGTACTCATTTGGAACAATAGCTTGGCTTGAAGTGGTCATATGGGGAATGGGCGCTGTTGATCGTGCTTGGGGAGCAGCGCGTGCTTTTCTTATAGCACAGACAACATTCCAAGACGTGCCGACGCTCCCGGTTCACATTCCGAAAGCGTCCCCCGCCTAGCTCCGCTGGACCACTCGCACGTGCAACTCCTTCAGTTGCTGCTCCGGCACCGTAGTTGGCGCCTCCGCCATCAGATCAATTGCCTTGGCCGTCTTCGGGAAGGTGATGACCTCGCGCAAACTCGGAGCACCCGCCAGCAGCATCACTATCCGGTCCAGTCCCAGCGCTATGCCGCCGTGCGGCGGAGTGCCATATTCCAGCGCGTCCAGGAAGAACCCAAAGCGCTTGCGTGCCTCCTCATCCGAGATGCCGAGCGACGCAAATATCTGCTGCTGCACATCCTTGCGATGAATGCGGATCGATCCCGACCCAAGCTCCAGTCCGTTCATCGCCAGGTCGTAGCAGTCCGCACGCACCGACGCCGGATCGCTGGTCAGGTTCGCCATGTCCGCTTCATACGGCGCCGTAAATGGATGATGCGCCGGAACCCACTTGCCGCTCCCGAGGTCATACTCAAACATCGGAAAGTCAACAATCCAGATCGGATGGAACGCCGCCGATGCATCCAGTGACTTGCCACTACGTGGATCCGCTTCGGCAACGGCCTGATCGGTTATCTGGAAAGCCTTGTGCCGGTCCGCGTATTTCTTCGCCAGCTCACTGCGGAAGTTTCCGGCAGCAGAGTAGACGTTGATCTCCCGCTCGCTCAACCGGCCTTCAAACTTGGTGTCACTCGCCTTGATGTGGTGCGCAGGATCGCCCGCCACCACGATCACAAAATCGCCCTCAGCCGCCCCCGTCAATGCGTGAATCTTCGTTACCGTATCCGGCAAGGCTCTTCGCCAGCCGCTTGAAGTCATCGATAAACTTCGCGCCCTTCTTCTGGTCGAAGAGTGGATGATTTTCCTCGCGCTCCTTGCGGCTCAGCTCGCCGACGCTCGGAATGCGCAGCGCCACAATCGGCAGCGCCGGGTCGATCTGCAGCGTCGCGAGCGCCTCCTCCGGAAACGCCGACCTTACATCCGTCAGCCCCGGCAGCCGCAGGTCCGGCTTGTCCGACCCAAATTGCCGGATCGCATCGTCATACGTGATCCGCGGAAACGGCGTAGGCAGCGTCATTCCCGCCGCGGCCCATGCCGCCGCGCAAAACTTCTCCACCACCGCAAACACGCTCTCGCGCCGCGGAAAACTCATCTCCAGGTCGACCTGCGTGAACTCCAGCTGGCGATCCGCGCGCTGGTCCTCATCGCGAAAGCACCGCGCGATCTGGAAGTAGCGGTCAAAGCCCGAAATCATCAGGATCTGCTTGAAGATCTGCGGCGATTGCGGCAGCGCGTAAAACTCGCCCGGTGCACGCGGCTCGGCACCAGAAAATCGCGCGCTCCTTCCGGCGTCGACTTCGTCAGAATCGGCGTCTCAATCTCCAGAAATCCCTGCTCGCTCAGGCTCTCGCGAATCGACGCGCGTAATCGCATGCCGCAGCCAGAAGTTCCGCTGCATCTCCACGCGGCGCAGATCGATGTAACGATATTTGAGGCGGGTCTCCTCGTTCTGGATCGCCTCTTCCGAAGGCGAAAACGGGGCCAGCCGCGCGTCGTTCAGAATCCGCAGCTCGGTCGCCTCAATCTCTACCTCGCCTGTCGGCATCTTGGGATTGATCGCATCTTTCCCGCGCAGCCGAACCTTGCCCACCGCGGCCACCACGTACTCCGGCCGCACCTGCTCGCCCTTCAAATGCCCTTCCGGCGTCAGCTCTTTGTCCAGCACCACCTGCGCAATGCCGCTGCGGTCGCGCACATCGAGGAAGATCAGGTTCCCGTGGTCGCGGCGCCGGTTCACCCAGCCCATCAGAACCACGTTTTCGCCTGCGTTGGCGGCGCGCAATTCGCCGCACATCTGCGTCCGTTCAAGACTGCCTAAAAAGTCGAGCACAAAATCATTCCTTCGCTCTCTTGCAAGGACACGACTTTCGTCGTGCCGCAAGACGATTAAAGTGAGTGGGGCTTTTGGCCCCGGAGGGAATCAGCGCAAAGCCTGTCAGTTTGGGTGCAAGCAATGACCCAGACTGAACACTGACCACTGTTCACTGTCCACTAGGCGCTGAAAGCGCCCGAGCCAGCTCCGCGCGCGGAACCTTGGTCTGTATACCGGTTGAGAAGTCCTTCACCGTCAGGATACCGGATTGAAGCTCGTCCTCGCCCAGGATCACGATCCGCCGCGCCGTCCGCTCCGCCGCTTCAAACGACTTTTTCAAGCGAAACGACCCGTCTCCCAGCTCCACCGTCAGTCCGCCCCGCCGCAACTCCCGGGCAAGCGCGAGCGCGGCCGGATTCAGGGCCTCGCCCAGCGGAGCGATATACGCATCATTTTTCTCCGGCTTTGCCGCTTCCAGCGCCTGCAGCGTCAGCACCAGCCGGTCCTCGCCCATCGCAAAGCCGATCCCCGGAGCCTTCGGCCCCCCGATCGCTTCGCTCAACCCGTCATAGCGCCCGCCGCCCAGCAACGCATTCTGCGCCCCAAGCCCTCCATGCGTGAACTCAAACGTGGTCCGCGTGTAGTAGTCCAGCCCCCGCACCAGCCGGTGATTCCGCGTGTACGGCACTCCCGCCGCATCCAGCGCCGCCGTGACTGCTGCGAAATGCGCCTTCGAAGCCTCATCCAGCGAATCCACGATCTTCGGCAGCGTCTCGATAATCGGCTGATCCTCCGGCACCTTGCAGTCCAGCACCCGCAGCGGATTCGTCACCGCCCGCCGCTGGCAGTCCACGCACATCTTCGGTGCCAGCGGGATGAGTGCTTCGCGCAACGTCTCGTTATAGCGAGCGCGATCCGCTGAAGATCCGACGGAATTGATCTCAAGCGACCATCCCGTGATCCCCATCTCGTCCAGCAGCGTGGCCAGCATCTCGAGCACTTCCGCGTCGCGCAACGGCGATTCGCTTCCCGCAGACGGGGGCCCGATCACCTCCGCCCCAATCTGCGAAAACTGCCGGTACCGCCCCTTCATTGGCCGTTCGCGTCGAAACTGCGAACCTATGTAATAGAACTTCTGTAATTGGCCTGAATCGCTGAGCTTATGTTCGACGTAAGCTCGGACCACGCCGGCGGTATTCTCAGGGCGCAGAGTCAATGACTGGGCATGATCCGACCGCAGCCTCCCTTTGTCCTGCCACGTAAACATTTCTTTCGAGACGATGTCGGTCTCTTCGCCCACGCTGCGTGAGAAGAGAGAAGTATCTTCGATGATCGGCGTCCGGATCTCGCCGAAGTTGTACCGCGCAAAGACGCTTCGCGCCGTCGCCTCAATCCGGTTCCACAACGCGGTTTCCGGCGGCAGCAGATCACGCGTACCGCGCACAGCTTTCAATGTGGCCATATCCCATCCAGTTTAAATGGGCACACGACCGACCCCAGCTTCTCCGATCGTCATCTCGCAGACCCCGCTTATCCCACGATCGCTCGCGTAAGCCTCAGCCACCACGCCGGGCTGCCCGCATAGAGATAAACCGTCAACGCCTGCGCGGCCCAGAGCAGCGGAAGCGCCACCCGGTAGACCTTGTGAATGCTGCGATTCACCACGAGATCGCGCACCACGCCCAGCAGCATCACGCCATCGAGGCAGAGGTAGTACAGGTTGTGGTTGAAGATGGTGTCAAAGCGCCCAAACGGGGCGTCCATCAACCCGCAGGTGGCGATGAAAAGCAGCCGGCGATGCAGCTCGGGCTGTTTGCGCCAGTAGATGGCCAGCCCGACGCATAGACCGAATGCCAGCATGTCAAAAAACGGAATGGCTAGAAACGTCTCAATGCCGGACTGCTTCAGAACGTGTATGTCAAAGCGGCTCATGATGATGGCGACGATGAAGCCCAGCGGCACCATGAACGCGGCCAGCCCCGTTCCGAACCAGCCAAAGAAGCGATGCCACTTGACGTTGCGCGTGCGTACCAGCGAGGACTGAAAGATGTAGAAGACCACCCAGGCCGAAAAGGCCGCGCCATGTATCCACAGCAGCAAGGGCCGCGCCGGAGCGGCATGGAGAAGGTGGTCGTCCACGGTGCGACTGAAGCCAATCACCACAATCGCGACCAGCAGCAGCGACATCGCGAAATAGAAATACCGGTCTACCAACCCGTTGCGTCCGGTGACGGAGTTAGCCGGACGCACCATCGTGCCCTGCAAAATCGAAGCCATCGATCGAACCTCAGCCTCGCTGCCTGGGGGAAGGAGCGATGAAATGTATCTGCTCTGCGTGAAAAGTGGATCGAGTCTAGCACGATGGAGATTCGCCTCTCAATCAGAAACAGAAGGCCCAACGAGATCCCACCAGCCCCGGCACGCAAATCCGGGCAACCGCTCATCGTTCCTTCTTTGATCGGTCTCCTGCAAGCCGCGGAGCTTGAAGTTCAAGCCCAGTCTTGCCGCATGCGACTTTGCATCCTCCCGCAATCGCTGGCATCCTAAACGGCATGGAATATCGACTCCTCGGAGGCTCCGGCCTCAAGGTTCCCGCACTCAGTTTTGGCGCTGCCACCTTCGGCGGTGGTAACGAATTCTTCAAAGCCTGGGGCGAAACCGACGTCGCTGAAGCGACGCGCCTCATCGACATTTGCCTCGAAGCCGGCGTCAACCTCTTCGACACGGCCGACGGCTACTCCAACGGTAGTTCCGAAGAGATTCTGGGTAAGGCCCTCGCGGGTAAGCGTGAACGGTCGCTCATTTCAACGAAGGCCTACTTCCCAATGGGCGATGGGCCAAACGATCGCGGCACATCGCGCTATCACTTGCGTCAGGCGCTTGAGGCCAGCCTTCGTCGCCTCGGCACTGACTACGTCGACATCTACCACTTGCATGGATTCGACGCTCTCACTCCCATCGATGAAGTACAAGACACCCTCAATACCTTCGTGCGCGAAGGCAAAGTGCGCTACATCGCCGCCTCGAACTTCTCCGGATGGCACTTGATGAAGTCGCTCGCTGTCGCCGATCGCTACGGCTGGACGCGCTTCGTCGCCCACCAGGTCTACTACTCGCTCGTGGGCCGGGAATACGAGTGGGAATTGATGCCGCTCGGCCTCGATCAGAAAGTAGGCGCGCTGGTGTGGAGTCCGCTCGGCTGGGGCCGTCTCACGGGCAAGATCCGCCGCGGCCAGCCGCTGCCCGAGGTCAGCCGCCTCCACAAAACCGCCGACGCCGGCCCGCCCATAGCAGACGAATATCTCTACACCGTCGTGGACATTTTGCAATCCGTTGCCACAGAAACGGGGAAGAGCATTCCGCAAGTGGCGTTGAACTGGGTCCTGCAGCGGCCTACCGTGTCATCCATCATTCTCGGCGCCCGCAACGAGGAACAACTCCGGCAAAATCTCGACGCCGTCGGCTGGAACCTCACCGCAGACCAGGTAGCCAAACTCGACAAAGCCAGCGCAGTCACGCCCGTCTACCCCTATTGGCACCAGCGAAACTTCCCCGAACGCAACCCGCTGCCGGTATAAAACAGTTCAGAGTTTGTAGTCTTGAGTTCAAAGTTTACGATGTGCATCGGCGAACTCGGGACTACAAACTAAGAACTGCGAACTTAGAACTCTGAACTGCCTTTCTCACTCTTCCCGCAGCACCTGCACCGGTTCCACTCGAGCCGCGCGAAGCGCCGGCACCAGCGACGCGCAGGCCGCGACCACGAGGATAAGGCAAACCACTCCCCCATACGTCGCCGGATCGAGAGCGGACACTCCGTACAGCATCGAACCGATGAAGTGCGACAGTCCCATGCCAAGCGCCAGGCCTGCCGCGCACCCGATTATTGCAACCCGTAAACCCTGCAGCAGAAATCGTGCAACAATCTGGTTGCGCATCGCGCCCAGTGCCAGCCGAACCCCAACTTCGCGCTGCCGCAGCCGTCCCAGGTAGCTCAACGTGCCGTAAAGCCCGATGCACGCCAGCAGAATTGCGGTTGCGGCAAAGACCGTCAGCAGCATGGTGCGCAGTCGATTCTCCTGCGACGCCTCATCCAGGTGCTCCTGCAGCGGCGCAAATGCATAGACAGACCGCGCTGGCTCAATCTCATGAATCCGCCGGCGAATGGTTTCCGCCATCGTCATCGGATCACCATGCGTGCGCACCAGGTAATTGGGAAACGGATCCGGCGCGCTGAAACATGAATACACCGTAGGCGCTGGCTGCGTGTTCATCCCCTCCTCGCGGGCATCACCCACGATCCCGCGAATCATCCCTTGAGGAAGAAAATCGTTGTATACCGCACCCGAAAGCTGATGGCCAACCGCCAGTGTGCTTCCCATATATTTGTCAGCGAATGCGCGGTTGACCAGGACATCGCTGGTGTTCGAAGCCTGCTTGCAACTCGCGCCCGCCAGCAGCGGGATCCGCATCGTCTCGAAATAGCCAGCCGAGACATACCGGCTGTCGGCGAGAATCGGATGTCCCGGTTCCAGCTTCCCGTCGATCTTGAACTCAATCTGATACTTTGACGGAACGCCTGGGAAGCATCGCCGCCGTCGATGCCGCCTCCACTCCCGGTAACGTCCGCAGGCTGTCGAGTGTGCGATCGATGCGCTGAATCACATTCTTCATATCCGTCGTCTCGCCCCACGAGCCGCTTACCTGGAACGTCAGCACATGGCTGGGCTCAAACCCCGGATACACCCGCGAAAGCTGCTGAAAGCTGCGCAACAACAGTCCCGCTCCGATCAGTATCGTGACCGCCAGGGTAATCTGCGTGCCCACCAGCATCCATTGCAGTGTGCCGCGTGTCGAGGCCTGCGTACGGCTCCCCGAGGCCAGCGAGTGTGCCAACGTGCGGCGCGTTCCGCGCAGTGCAGGGAAGAGTCCGCACAGCAAAGTGGTCAGCACCGCCGCGATGAGCGTGTAGCTAACGATTTGCCAGTTGAGCCCGATCTCTTCAGCACGCGGCAATGTCTTTGCAAGTAGATGGAAACCGCGTGCGGAGAAAGCCGCAACCAGCAGTCCCGCGAGCGAACCGAGCAGCGCCAGCGCAAAAACCTCTGTCAAGAGCTGTCCGACGATTGCCCGCCGCGACGCACCGAGAGAAAACCGAATCGATACTTCGTGTTCGCGCTCGGTCGTCCGCGCCAGCAGGAGAGCCGCAATATTCGAGCAGGCAATCAGCAGCAGCAGCGACACCGATCCGTAAAGGAGCCACAGCGAACTGCGCGACTCCCCGACGATCACGTCTTTCAGCGCTGCGATTTGAACCGTCAGCTCCGCATCCGGCTTGGGAAATTGTCTGCCAAGCTGGCTTTGCGCGTTCCCGAGATCAGCCGTCGCTTCATGCAACGTGACTCCGGGCTTCATCCGGCCAATCACGGTGAACCACGTTTCATCGCGGCGCTGTGCAAACGGCGCGTCCGGCGCACTCGGCGTCCACATATCCACGTCTGCATTGGGAAATCGAAACGACTCCGGCATTACCCCGATGATCGTCGAGGTGTAGGTGCTCACGTGCACCTTTTGCCCAACTGCCCCCGGATCACCATGGAACCGTCGCTGCCAATACCGGTAGCTGATGAGCACGGTACTCGGGCCACCCCAATGCTCTTCGTTGGGCGCGAACTCGCGTCCCAGCGCGGGCGAAATCCCCATCACCTCCAGAAACCGTGGCGCCACAAGACACTCAGTCACCTTTTCCGGCAACGAACCCGACGTCTCCGACAGGTCGTCGAAGTAGTATCCGCTGATTGCCTGAAAAGTCGAGTTCAGCCGGTTCCAGTCCTCCAGCCGCACCGGAGCGACATAGACGTTAGCGTCTCGCCCCTTGTAGTCGTGCTGATAAAGCGCAACCAACTGGTTGCTGTTGGGAAACGGCAGAGGCCGAAGAATGATGGCATCGATCGCGGAGAAAACCGCGCTGTTTGCCCCGATGCCAAGCGCCAGGGTGAGAATCACGACGAGCGAAAAGGAAGGAGACTTGCGCAGAAAACGGATCGCAGCCATCAGATTGAACGCCACGCTCTCCAGAGCAGCCGAGACGTGTACCTGCCGCACCTGCTGCGTCACCTGCTCCCGCCCGCCGAACTCGACCATCGCGCGCCGCCGCGCCTCTTCCGGCGACATTCCCTGCGCAATGTAAGCCTCAGTCAGCTCCGTGATATGAAAGCCGATCTCATGGTCCACTGCGTCGTCAGGACCCTGTTTGCGAGGGGAGCGTTTCCAGTTCATCGCCATCTCCTACCGCGCTGTTTCCAGAATCAGGGCCACAGCCCGCGAAAGCCGGTTCCAGGTGTCTTCTTCCGCAGCCAGCTGCTTGCGCCCCTTTGCCGAAAGCTTGTAGAACTTCGCCTGCCTGCCTTTGTCTGACTCGCCCCAGTCCGCTTCCAGCCACCCGCGCTTCTCCAGCCGATGCAGCGCCGGATACAACGATCCCTGCTGCACCTGCAGCACGTCAGATGAGATTTGGCGAATGCGCAGCGAGATCCCATACCCGTGCACGGGGCCGAGAGCCACAACTTTCAGAATCAGCAGGTCAAGCGTTCCCTGCAGCAAGTCTGCTTTTTCGAGAGGGGCCATTTGCTCATCTCTCCTAGACAACCTACCTATAAAACGCGATGTGTAGATTGTCAAGGAGAAGGTGACGAACGGCTTTCATACTCGACCGGACATCAAGGCGACTGTCTTTTAGCGAGATTCGTCGTGCCAGCGGTGATGCTTCTTGTAGACGTAATGCCCGATCATCCATCCGAATGCGCTGCCCACCAGCACATCCGAAGGAAAGTGCTGCTGCCCGAGCACACGCGTCAGGCTTACGCCTGTGGCCAGACCATAAATGCCGATCTGATTCAACCGTCCCGGATACTCCTCCGCCAGCACCGCCGCGCTCGACCACGCGATCACGGTGTGCGACGAAGGAAACGACGAGTCCGATCCCACGCTCGTTTGAAAGAACTTGCCCCTGGCATTGTCCACAGTGGGCCGCTCGCGCCAGAACATGAGCTTCATCCCCTGCTCGACAACGAGTCCGTTCAGAATCGCCTCGCCTCCCAGAATCCCAGTCTCGCGAGCATGATCGTTCCCCGCAAAATGTCCCACGGCAAACATCGCGGCCGGAGCGGCGATGAACGGACCAAGCAGCACGTTTGAGGCATTGGTATTGGCATTGTTGAAGCTGGCATTGTGCGACACCACTTCGCTCATCGCCTGGTGATCAGCGGTGATCGCACCCGTTACAGCAAGCCCCAGCGGAATCAGGTAGCCGAAGTCTTCGCCGCGAATCCGCGCCGGACTCGACCAGATCATTCCCTCGTCCTTCAAAAGGTTCAGCGGAGTCGCGCGCAGCGTCACCGGCTCCTGCGGTACAGGCGCATTCGGCACCGAAGGTGCGGGCGGCCATGTCTGCGCTTCAACACTCACGCACAAGCAGGCAGCCAACAGAAAGACAGAAGCGAAATGCCGGGAAAAGTGCTGAAGGATCTTGCCAGAGTTATTCACGGGTTTCTTTGATGCTAAACGATCCCGATTCTCAATTCAGATGAACGAATCGTCATTCACGGGTTACTTATCAGACTCGGCAAGATAGATCTTTGTGTAGTCGAGATAATTCTGCGCGTACTCAAGAATCAATTTTCGATCCTGATCGCTAAGTTCCCGCCGCAGCTTGCCCGGTACACCCGCCCACAAGGTCCTGGGCGAAACCACCGTGTGCTCCGGCAGAACCGCGCCTGCTGCAATAATTGAACCCTCACCAATCCGGCAGTCGTTCAGTATCGTCACGCCCATTCCAATCAGCACTGCATCCTCCACCACGCAGCCGTGCACCGTGGCGTTGTGGCCGATTGTCACCCAGTCGCCCACTGTCACTCCATACAAATGCCGCTGCCCGTGCAGCACAGCGCAGTCTTGCACGTTCGAGTTCGAGCCCACTCGGATGGAATTCACGTCACCTCGGAGTACGGCGTTCATCCAGACCGATGAGTTCTCTCCGAGTTCGACGTCTCCTATCACTTGCGCGGAAACATCGATATAGCAACTGGCGGGAATGGAAGGTGAGTGCCCCTGGTAGCGGCGGATCATTGCGATTTCAACCCCTCAGCAATCCAGTGTAAGCGAGCCGGAAGATCATTGGATTCAGTCAACTTCCAGGATATTTATTTGCCCGTCAGGAAAATCCTTGCGTCGGTTGAGTTGCATTCCGGAAGCTTTTGGAGCTAGCTCCAAGGTTTTTACATAAGTTGGCTCACGACAGCCACTTCCGGTATCATGAATGTGGCCCTTTGGCAGGTTTGGAGGTGGCATTCTTTTGGCAGAGGTTCGTTTGCAGGAAGGCGAACCGCTTGAGAACGCGCTGCGCCGGTTTAAGCGGAAAGTACAGCAGGAAGACATCATCAAGGAAGTGAAGCGTCATTCCTACTACCTGAAACCCGGTGAAAAGCGCCGCGTGAAAGCAGCATTGGCACGCAAGCGGAATCGCAAAAAGGCTCGTAAAGAGCAAGATTAAGTCAGTCAAAACACACCGCGATACGTGCCGCCTGGGCTATACTTGCTGTCCCCCGGCGATGAAGGCCATATAGGAAGACCTTCGGGCGGCACGTCGCGACAGTACTTTTCACATTGCGCTGAAAGCTGAGTCCTCGTAAGCGCGAAATAATTCAGTCTCCGGTGGTGCGGAGACACGTTGCATTATCGCCGCTCCATTTCTTGCGGCCCGGGCCCTTGTTGTTCAAGGACGTTCAAAGACAGGGAAACGGGACCGGCAAGCTCTCAAGGTCATGGCCGATTTCGAACGTCTTCCCTGCTTTGGGGAAGCCGGCCATGGAATTTGTCGATAGAGTTTTGAAGTGTAACGACTGCGGAGTGGAGTTCGTGTTCACCGCCGGTGAACAACTGTTTTTCCACGACAAGCAATTCAAGAACGACCCCAAGCACTGCAAGCAATGCAAGGCAAAGCGCGCGAGCGGCGGGCGGGTGCGATCTGAAACCCGAACCACCTGCTCGGCTTGCGGCACCGAAACCACGGTCCCGTTCAAGCCCACACAGGGCAGGCCGGTTCTCTGCCGCGCCTGTTTCCAGAAACAGCCTAAAGTCGAACCCGTCGTGCCCACCACGCCGCCCGCTGCGACAAGCTGATCGGTTCCTCTTCGGCCGAACTCCGCTTAATGCGATGCCTGGCTCCCGGCTGTTCGCCCGTGTTTCTTACGGGCGCGTCTGCTTCAGAGCCTTGTGCCCGATGTCGTGGCGATAATACATGCCTTCAAAATGAATCTGCGTCAGCGCCTCATATGCGCGTGCCAGCGCTTCTTTGAGAGTGTCCCCACTTGCAGTTACTCCCAGGACGCGTCCGCCGCTGGTCACAAGCTGGTTGCCGAGTCGCGCCGTGCCTGAGTGGAAGATCTCCACGCACGGCGTCTGCCCCGCAAGCGTCAGTCCGCTGATCGGCAATCCCGTCTTGTAGCTCCCCGGGTACCCTGAAGAACTTGCCACCACGCAGGCCGACGCGCCTTGGCTCCAGCGCATCTCGGTCTCCGCAATCCGGCCATCGATGCACGCCTCCAGCGCATCCACCACGTCCGACTCCAGTCGCACCAGGATCGCCTGCGTTTCCGGATCGCCGAATCGCGCGTTGTATTCCAGCACCTGCGGCCCGCGCGCCGTCATCATCAGCCCGCAGTAGAGCACGCCCGCAAACGGCGTTCCCTCCTCCGCCATTCCCCGCACCGTGGGCTCGGCAATGTGGTGCATGATCCATTCCGTCATGGTCGGCTCCAGCATCTCGCTGGTCGAGTAGACGCCCATACCGCCTGTGTTCGGTCCCGTGTCCCCCTCGCCGATTCGCTTGTGATCCTGCGCCGGAACCAGCGGTACCACGCCCCTGCCATCGCTCAGGCACAGAAAGCTAACTTCCTCACCTTCGAGGAATTCTTCAATCACCACCTGCTTTTCCGCGAGGCCCAGCAGCTCGCCGCTGAAGATCCCATGCGCCGCATCAATTGCAAATTGGCGCGTCGGGCAAATGATCACGCCCTTGCCCGCAGCCAATCCGTCCGCCTTCACCACCACCGGCGGATGGAAGTGCTTGATCGCCTCTTCCACTTCCGCTGCGTCGGTGCACACCGCATAGTTGGCCGTGGGGATCTGGTGACGCTTCATGAATTGCTTGGCAAACGCCTTGCTCGACTCCAGCCGCGCCGCATCGCGCGTCGGTCCAAACACGCGATATCCGCGCTCCTGAAACGCATTCACCACTCCCAGCGACAGCGGCAGCTCCGGCCCCACAATCGTCAGGCTCGGCTGCTCCACCTCCGCCAGCCGTACCATCGCTCCCACATCCTTGATGTCCACGGGAACGCAGCGAGCCACCTGCGCAATGCCGCCATTGCCCGGCGCACACACCACCTCCGTCACGCGCTGGCTGCGCTTCACTGCCCACGCCAGCGCATGCTCGCGTCCACCCGAACCTAGAATCAAAACTTTCATTGACTTCGAACCTTCCTGTTCACGCGCTAAAGCGGAAAAACCATGGTCAGCAATTGAGCTGGTGTAAGTCAAACGCCTCCATGCGGATTCAGAAGCATGCCGGCCCACACGTTGCTGAAATCCCCACTCCGCATCCTCATAAAATTCACACCGCAGCAGCCCCCTATACTGATGCGTGGTGAACCGGTGCCCCCGGCGCATCCGCCGAAGAGAGCACACGCATGGTCGAACGCCGCATCAAGCCTTACCAGGAGCACTTGGCCGAAGACCAGCGCCGCACCGAACAGCGACGCCTCTTTCGGCGCAACCAGACCTTCGGCCTGCTCATCATCGCCGCGGCGATCCTACTCTGGTGGCTCTTCCACACCAACCCCAGGTGGATCTTCCCTCCCGGCTGGTGGCGCCCATGAGTCCTTCGCGGACGGGGAGCGGCGCCTTCGGCGCGGGGCCTGCGCGGCCCATCGACCCCTTGGTTGTACTTCTATTGGGTCCCACTGGCAGCGGCAAAACCGCTCTATCGCTCGCGCTCGCCGAAAGGTTCCAGGGCGAAATCATCAGCTGCGACTCGGTCGCGGTCTACCGCGGCATGGACCTCGGCACCGCCAAACCCACGCCCTCAGAACGCGCCCGCATCCCGCATCATCTTATCGACGTCGTCGATCCCGACCAGCCCTTCACCGCCGGCGACTACAGCCGTCAAGCCCGCGCCGCCCTGCGCGACATCGTTGCCCGCAATAAGCTCCCCATCGTCACAGGCGGCACCGGCCTGTATCTCCGCGCCCTAACAGAAGGCCTCTTCGCCGGCCCCACCCGCCAGGAAGATCTGCGCCAACGCCTCCGCCGCAGCGTCGCAACGCACGGCCCCGCTTGGCTTCATCGCCTTCTCGTCCGCCTCGATCCCGCATCCGCAGCCCGCATCCACGCCAACGACACCCCCAAGCTCATCCGTGCAATCGAAGTCTGCCTCACCGCGCGCGAGCCCATGTCGCAGGTGCTCGCACGCGATCCCCTCACCGGCTTCCGCCTCCTCCGTATCGGCCTCAACCCGCCCCGCGCGGCGCTGTACGACCGTCTCAATCAGCGCTGCGTCGAGATGTTCGCCGCCGGCCTCATCGCAGAAACGCGCGCACTCCTCGCCTGCTACGGTCCCGTCAAAGCCCTCGACGCGCTCGGCTACCGCCAGGCGCAATCGGTTCTCCTCAAGGGCGTCAGTGAAAAAACTGCCGTCGCCGAAGCCCAGCAGAGCCATCGTAACTACGCCAAGCGCCAGCTCACCTGGTTCCGCCGCGAACCTGAAGTCCACTGGATTGAAGCCTTCGGAGTCGACCCCCAAACGCTGCAGGCCGCCTGCAATCTGGTCCGCGATAATCTGGGATCATGAGCGGCGAACATCATGAAGGCGTTCTGGCCTCTGAGGAGTCTCTCGATCGGTTCCTGCATGCATTCTTCCACCACACGTTGCCCAAGCCACAATGGACCCACGCTGCGCACGTCACCGTCGCAGCCTCTCTGCTTCACAAGGCTGACGTGCTCTCCGTGCTGCCGATCTTGAGGAACGCGATCCGTAGTTACAACGTCTCGGTCGGCACGCAGAATACCGACATTTCCGGCTACCACGAGACACTGACCGTCTTCTGGCTGAGAGTGGTAGCGCAGAGCCTTGGTCAATCGCCCTCCGCATCTCGGCTTGAAGCGGTGCGCAACGTCGTAGCCGCCCATGGAGCAGATCGCACGCTGCACCGGCTCTACTACTCCACGGATATCGTCACCTGCACAGCGGCAAGGCGTACTTGGGTTGAACCAGACTTGAAGCCCTTGCCCTGGCTCAGCATCCGAAGCGAATAATTCGCTGCGGTGCATCCTTTAAACTAGACGGTGGCGTGCGCCGCTTTTTGGGCGCGCAGGAACGGAGTCTTTCTTGTCAGACACCCTCTACGACGTAGCAATCATCGGCAGCGGACCGGCAGGTTACACCGCCGCTATTCGCGCAGGACAGCTGGGCCTCAAGGTCGCGATCATCGAATCCGCCAATGTCCTGGGCGGCACCTGCCTCCACGTCGGCTGTATCCCCACCAAGGCCCTCCTTTTCAACGCCGAGCTATGGGACCACTTGAAGCACGCTGCCGAATACGGCATCGACAACGTCGACGCCCGCACCCTCAACTGGGATGCGGTCCAGAAGCGCAAGACCTCCATCGTCGACAAGCACACCAAGGGCCTCGGCTTCCTGATGAAGAAGAACAAGGTCACCGTGATCTCCGGCTACGGACGCCTCACCGGCGGCGCCAAAGACGGCATCCACACCATCGATCTCACCGGCGCAGACGGCGCGAAGAGCGAAGTTAAAACCAAAAACATCATCCTCGCAACCGGATCCGACGCCAAAATGATCTTCGGCCTCAAGCCTGACGACCGCATCCTCACCAACATCGAAATGCTCGCCGTCCCCCAGGTCCCGAAATCCCTCATTGTGATCGGTGCCGGCGCGGTCGGCGTCGAGTTCAGTTCCATCTTCCGCAGCTTCGGCACGGAGGTCACGCTCGTCGAGTTTCTCCCGCGCCTCATGCCCCCTGAAGACGAAGAGGTTTCCAAGGAACTTACGCGCGTCTTCAAAAAGCGCGGCATCGACCTCAACACCGGTGCCAAGGTTGAAAAGATCGAGAAGACCGACACCGGCGTCAAGGTCACCTGGACCGCCTCGAACGGCAAATCGGTCGAAAAGGAAGCCGAGAAGGTCCTTGTCGCCGTGGGCCGCGCCCCGCGCATCGCCGACGTCGGCATCGACAAAACAAAGATCGAGCTCGATCGCGGCTTCGTCAAAGTCGGCGAAGCCCAGGAGACCGCCGAGCCCGGCATCTACGCCATCGGCGACATCGTTGCCGGCCTGCCGCAGCTGGCGCACTCTGGCTCCATGAGCGGCATCGTCGCTGTCACCAAAATTGCCGGCCGCAAGTATCGTTCCGTCCGCCGCGATCGCGTTCCCGCCTGCACCTACTCCGATCCCCAGATCGGCTCAGTCGGCCTCACTGAAGCACAGGCCAAAGAGAAGGGCATCGAGATCAAGGTCGGCAAGTTCCCGTTTGCCGGCAACTCCAAGGCCACCATCGTCGGCAGCCACGACGGCTTCGTCAAAATCGTCGCCGACGCCAAGTACGGAGAAATCCTCGGCGTGCACATCATCGGCCCGCAGGCCACTGAACTCATCGCCGAAGCCGTTGCCGTCATGGAACTTGAAGGCACCATCGACGAACTCATGTTCACGATCCACGCCCACCCCACTATCAGCGAAGCCATGCTCGACGCCTACGCCGCCGTTGAAGGCATGGCCATCAATGCGTAACCGATTTCCACAGAGAGGTTCGAAATCTATTTCCGATGGGGGCGACTTTCGTCATTAAAGGATCATTAATTACTTGAGAAAAGTTGATGAATAGAGCTAGGATTCTCCATTCCGCCCTGATCACGGAAGGGGAGAACCATGAAGGCCATATTCCTATCTTCATTATTTGCATTCGCAATCCTTTCTCTACCGACACAACGGTTATCAGGCCAGGCAAACCCGAACCGTTCCGCTTCTCCAACTGCTCCCGTCGCAGGCGATGACGTCCGAAACTCCGCTATCCAGAACATCGATGACCTCAAGCAGAAGGCCGAAGCTGGAGACATTCTCGCGGAAAACAATCTGGGATTCGCCTACGCCTTCGGCCGAGGCATCGAGCAGAACTACCAGCAAGCCGCACACTGGTTCACCCTTTCTGCAAATGCGGGCTTCGCCCCGGCACAAGTCAATCTCGGTGCCCTTTACGAGAAGGGCTGGGCAGAGTCGCACGATATGACCATGGCCATCCGCTGGTATCGCGCGGCAGCCGATCAGGGTGATTCCACCGCCGAATGCAAACTCGGCAACATCTATCACGCGGGCCACGGCGTTCCGCATGACGATGCTGAAGCTGCAACGTGGTACCGCAAAGCCGCGGAACACGGCAACGCTATCGCCCAGAACAACCTCGGTTCCTTCTACCATCACGGCGTCAGTCTCGCGCGTGACTTCGAACAAGCGCTCTTCTGGTATCGCAAGGCTGCCGCACAGGGACTTGCTGAAGCCGACAACAATCTCGGTGTGATGTACGAAGACGGCCTCGGCGTCGAAAAAGATTACCGCCAGGCCGCGGCCTTCTACATTGAGGCCGCGAATCAGGGCGTAATCCGGGGTCAGTACAACCTTGCCACTCTCTACTACTCCGGCCGTGGCGTGCCGCTCGACTATGTGACTGCATACCTCTGGTACAGCCGCGCCGCCGCCGCTGGGGACTCAACCGCAGCACGCGTCCTCAAGCAGTTGTCCGGCGTCATGACGCCGCGCCAGAAAGAGCTCGCGCAGGCCCGCCTCGCTGAATCGCAAGCCGCAAGCCTTTCGGAGGACCCAGCCCATTCGCCCTTCGATCCCGCAAGAACACATCGAAAATAGACGCGGCAGCGAATCGATTTCCATCCCGTGGCGTGCCGTCGTTCCGCCAGGTGAATCCCATCCCGCTCAAAACCATTACACTTTCATCGGACTGGTTATTACGGGAGGTCCCTGAATGAAGGCGTTGGTCAAGGCACGGTCTGAGCGCGGCCTGTGGTTGGAAGACATCCCTGAACCCACAATGGGGATCAACGATGTCCTCATCCGTGTCCTCTACACCGGCATCTGCGGAACCGACGTCCACATCTACAACTGGGACGATTGGGCGCAGAAAACCATCCCCGTCCCCATGGCTATCGGCCATGAGTTCGTCGGCAAAATTGTCGCTGTCGGCTCCAATGTCAACGACTTCTTCCCCGGCGATATCGTCAGCGGAGAGGGCCACGTCGTCTGTGGACGCTGTCGTAACTGCCTCGCCGGCCGCCGCCACCTCTGCGTTTCCACCCAGGGCGTAGGCGTCAATCGCCCCGGAGCCTATGCGGAATTCATCTCGCTGCCCATGACCAACATCTGGCGTCATCATCCCGGCGTCAATCTTGAAGTCGCCGCCATCTTCGACCCCTTCGGCAATGCTGTTCACACCGCTCTGTCATTTCCTGTACTTGGCGAAGACGTGCTCATCACCGGCGCCGGTCCCATCGGCATCATGGCCATCCCCGTCGTGCGCCACGCCGGTGCGCGCCACGTCGTCATCACCGATCTCAATCCATTCCGTCTCGACCTCGCGCGCAAAATGGGAGCCACCCTCGCCGTCAACCCCACCGAAACTCCGCTCAGTGAAGTGCAGAAACAGCTCAAGATGACCGAAGGATTCGACGTGGGTCTCGAGATGTCCGGCAACCCGCAGGCCTTGAGCGACATGATCGCCAACATGAGCCACGGCGGCAAAATCGCCGCGCTCGGCATCCCCTCCAAAAGCATTCCCATGGACTGGCGTCCGGTCATCTTCAACATGATCACGATCAAGGGGATCTACGGCCGCGAGATGTACGAGACCTGGTACAAGATGTCCGTGATGCTCGACTCAGGCCTCGACATCTCCCCCGTCATCACCCACCGCTACGCCTACAGCGACTTTGAACAAGGCTTCGCCGCCATGATCTCCGGCAACACCGGAAAAGTCGTCCTCGACTGGACTGGCCTGGAATAAAAATTCCGCCGAAGCCGACCTCCTGCGGTTGCTGGCTTTCAACTCGCGCCACCGATCGGCGTTCTCACATTTTTCGCTTCTCATTTGTAAAACTCCCGCGTACGATCAGGCTCTCCACCGTGACCAATTAAGGATTGACGCCAAAATCCCCAGAAAGGCGAAAGGAGCAATCGTGTCAAGCTACATCGTCAGGCTGTTTTCGAAAACACAAACGAAATCCATTCCCCTGAACCCGCTCGGGGTTGCGTCAGACGACCCGTCATTTGACGACTTCGAATCGGACATTCCACCTCTCACGTCTTCGAGCAGCTCCTCCGACGCCGCGCAGTCCTTTTCCGATTCCTCCAGGCTGCTCAAGAAGACCGGCAGAAAGAAGGCAGTTCGGGAGCAGCGACTGGAGAAAGCCAAACGGTATGGCATGGCGTTTATGAAGTTTGCCGGCTCAACGGCAGCAAGCCACTTCATACCCGGTAGTGGTGGCCTTTCGAATATCCCCGGGGCCTTGTCGACTGCATCGCATATCGCCAACATCAAGCCGCTGTTAGACGAACCCTGCGACAGTGGTCAGTCTGACGTCTGTCAGGGGCTCGTTGCCTATGTTCTGAGTCAGAAGGATAGGAAACTCGACAACGCTCTAGTCAAATCCATTCCTTACGTCGGTAGCGCTGTGGCGGTCGCCGACAAAGCTCACGGAATCGACAAGAAAATTGCAGGTCAGGCCGGCGGCGATCGATTTGCGCAAGCCCGATTGTTGGTTGAACACGCCAAAGTCTGTCATGTGTCGTTGGCTCTCTATGCCGAACTCGTTTACGGCAATCTGACGGAAAAAGAGAACTTCAAGAAGGCTTTGCACGACGTCGACAACGACCTGGAGTGGGGAGAGTCTGACGAAGAACCCGTTGAGGTCGCGGTCAACAGAGTCGGGTCCAAGCTTAAGCCGGTGATCTGAGTAAGAAATCGCCGGATTGCAGCGCTGTTTGCGTACCATCCAACTCAATGTGCTCTGCGGAGAAGAGGAAGGGGCGGCACTTGCTGTCCACTGCGGAGGCTGCGTTATTCTTGCAAACACCATGAGGAAAACAAGAATCCGAATTCCGGTCACTATCGGCTCGTGCGTGGCTGCTTCTCTGATTGCTTCAGCTCTGGTTGCCAGTCAAAGCGCGGCTCAAACAGCGGAGTCCGCGACGACGACCGCAATAGCACAGATCAAGGCCATCGATCCGCAGATCCACGCTGTCATCGCCATCGATCCCACCGCGCTCGATCAGGCCCGGACCATCGACCAGCGTAGCGGGTCGCACGGACGCCTCTACGGTTACGCGATCCTTCTCAAAGACAACATCGAAGCGGATGGCCCGCTGCCCACGACCGCCGGCAGCATGGCCCTGCTCGACAACGTCACGCATCGAGACGCACCGCTGGTAAAACGGCTGCGCGCAGCCGATGCCGTGATTCTCGGCAAGACCAATCTTTCGGAATGGGCAAATATTCGATCGAGCTCGTCGATCTCCGGGTGGAGCGCAGTCGGTGGACAGACGCGCAATCCCTACGCGCTCGATCGCGATCCATGTGGTTCTTCGTCGGGCAGCGCAGCCGCAGTGGCAGGGGGCGAAGTGAAAGCCGCCATCGGCACGGAAACCGACGGCTCCATTACCTGTCCCGCGGCCGTGAATGGCGTTGTAGGTCTAAAGCCCACGGTGGGACTCGTCAGTCGCACGCGCATCGTGCCCATCAGCCATAGCCAGGACACTGCCGGTCCGATTGCGGTGGATGTAGCAACCGCTGCTCGCGTGCTGGGTGCGATTGCAGGCTCAGATCCCGATGATGCGGCCACCAAGGACGCCGATACGCACATCTCGGATTATTCCGTCGCATTGAAGCCGGATGCGCTCAAGGGCGCGCGCATTGGCGTGCTGCGTTTTGCCACGGGCTGGTCAGCCGAGACGGATAAGGTATTCGAGCGCGCCCTCGCGGTGCTGAAAGCTCAAGGCGCGATACTAGTTGAGATCACTGACTTGAAGGGCCGCGAAAAGATCGGGGACGCAGAAACGCTGGTGCTCAACACCGAATTAAAAGCGGATCTGAATGCCTATCTTGCGTCAACGCCCTCCGCGGTCAAGTCCCGCACGCTCTCGCGGATCTCATTGCATTCGATAGCGCCCATGCTGATCGCGAACTCGCACTCTTTGGACAGGAAACTTTCGTCAAGGCCGAAGCGACAAAAGGGCTGGACGATGCAGACTATAAAACTGCGCGCGAAACGTCATTACGGATCGCAGGTCGTGACGGGATCGACGCGATGCTCCAGAAGGACCACCTTGATGCGCTGGTCTGCCCGACGGTGGCGCCAGCATGGAAAATCGATGCGGCAAACGGCGATCAGATCGCCGGTAGCGGGGCTGGTGGTCTGGCGGCAGTTGCCGGTTATCCGCACCTCACCGTACCCATGGGGACCGTGATGGGCTTGCCGGTCGGCCTTTCGATCATGGGACCGGCGTGGAGCGAAGCACGTTTGCTCGGCTACGGATTTGCGTACGAACAGGCGGCCAAGGTAAAGATCGCGCCGCGCTTTCTGCCATCGATTGAAGGAGCCCAACCCATCGCGCCGTTTTTCGAGCCTCTAAAGCGCTGAAGGCTTGCCGGCGTCCAAGTATCGTCTCTGAGCCCACGTTCGCGCGCGACACTCTGTCATTCCGACCGACCGCAGGGAGCGGAGGAACCTGCAGTTGCTCTTCTCTCGCCATCAACATGATCCGCCCGTCATATGGAACGCACCACTTTACAGTTCCGTAGACTTGCTCTCCACCAGCCCCTTCGCCTTCGCAATAAAATCTGCCAGCGGCATCGACCCCTGGTCGCCCTTGCCGCGCGTGCGCACGCTGACCGCACCGGCGCCCTCTTCCTTGTCGCCAAATACGAGAATGTACGGAATCTTATGGTTGGCCAGGTCACGGATCTTCGAATTCATCTTCTCGTTGCGAACATCCGTGTCTACCCTGAATCGAGCGGCCTTCAACTCCGCCTCAACCTTCTCCGCGTACGCAACATGCCTCTCGCTGATCGGCACGAGGCCGATCTGCACCGGCGCCAGCCAGAACGGAAACGCTCCCGCGTAATGCTCAATCAGCACGCCAAAGAATCGCTCTACTGATCCGAACAGTGCGCGGTGCACCATCACCGGCTGATGCCGCTCGCCGTCTTCACCCACATACTCGAGGCCAAACCGCGCCGGAAGGGTGAAATCGAATTGCACTGTCGACAGTTGCCACAGCCGCCCCAGCACATCCACTAGCTTGATATCGATCTTCGGCCCGTAAAAAGCTGCCTCACCGGGAATCGTTTTGTACGGAATGCCCTTCGTCTTCAGCACCCGTTCCAGAGAGCTGATGGCAAGATTCCAGTTCTCGTCCGAACCGGTATAGTTGGCCCGGTCCTTCGGATCCCAGGTCGATAGCTCCACCTTGAATTCGTTAAAGCCAAACGTCTTCAGCACCGCCTCGGCAAAGTCGATACAAGCCTCAACCTCGCTCTCGATCTGGCTCGGCATGCAGAAGATGTGTGCATCGTCCTGCGTAAAGCCGCGCACGCGCAAGAGGCCGTGCATCGTTCCCGAGCGTTCGTACCGGTACACATTGCCCAATTCAGCGTAGCGTTGCGGCAGGTCGCGATAGCTCTTCGGCGAGTTCTTGTATATAAGGATGTGCCCCGGGCAGTTCATCGGCTTCAGCCGGTACTCGGCATCATCCAGCTCCATCGGCGTGTACATGTTGTCGGCGTAGTGGCCCTCATGCCCGCTCACCTTCCACAACTCGCGCCGCATCACGTGAGGCGTGAAAACCATCTGATAGCCGCGCCGCAGGCATTCCTCGCGCATCCAGTCTTCCATTACTTTGCGAACGATGCCGCCCTTGGGATGCCAGAACACGAGGCCGGGCCCTGCCAGTTCCTGGATGCTGAACAGGTCGAGTTGCTTGCCCAGCACGCGATGGTCGCGCTTCGCCGCCTCTTCAAGCCGCGCGAAGTGCGCATCCATATCCTTCTGCGAGAAAAACGCAGTGCCATACACGCGCTGCAACTGCGGATTCTTCTCGTCCCCCAGCCAGTAGGCGCCGGCAAGGGTTGTCACCTTCACGGCCTTCACCCGACCCGTTGAAGGCACATGCGGTCCGCGGCAGAAGTCCACAAACTTGCCATTGCGGTAGAAACTGACCTGCGACCCCGGCTCCGTGAACTTCGTCACGAAGTGCGTCTTCATAAAGTCGCCGTCCTTCTCAAACTCCGCCAGCGCTTGTTCGCGCGTCTCATACTCGCGCACAAACTTCTCGTCCCGCGCGATCACCTCGGCCATCTTCTTTTCGATCGCAGCAAGATCGTCTGGCGTGAATGGCTTCTCCCGATAAAAGTCGTAGAAGAATCCTGCATCTGTCGCCGGCCCGTGTCCCAGCTTCGTCTCCGGAAACAACTCCAGCACCGCCGTCGCCAGCACGTGCGCCGCCGAGTGGCGGACGACCTTCAGCGCCTCGGGATCGTTTTCCTTCACCAGCTCAAGCTTTGTATCCGCATTGAGCGGCGTCGCCAGGTCCACAAGCCGCGTCGCCGAAGCATCCTCGGCGGCATACATCGCAGCCTCCGACTCGCCCTCCGCGGTCGCCTTCGCGTTCGTCTCCATAGTCACCGGGCTCAGCCGTGCAACAACAGAGGCCGCCGCCAGCCGCGGCGAAATCGAATTGGCAATGTCGAGAGGCGTCGTGCCCGCAGGAACTTCGCGTATGCTTCCGTCGGGTAGATGTACGGCAATATTTTGCGAGCTCATGATGTTTTTCAGGGTCCTGACTGTTTCGCTGGCTGCGTTAACCGCGAACAAGGGTTATTCGTTAAGGATATAACGGCCCAAAGTGGAACTGCGCCCCAACCGCCGGCGTAAACAAGCTGGACTCACGGGAAAACTAGTTCCGCGCTGTGTCCGCCACGCGCCTGCATCACGAAAGAAAGGCCTCGCATGTCCAACTTATTCAGCGTACTCAGGCTATCCCCTTGCATTCTCATCTTTGCGCTAATTGCTGCCCTCTCCGCCGCAGCCCAGCCCGCCATCCAGCCCACCGTCGACATCACCAAGGTGCCCGCCGCAGCCCAGCCCTCGCCACAATTCGACGCCGAGGCAGCCACTGAAGCCTACATGGCATACATGCCTCCCGCCGCCGTGGCCCGATCCAACGCCTACTTCGAAGGAGGCTACTGGCTCATCCTCTGGGATTTCCTGTACGGCGCCGCCGTCTCACTCGTGCTGCTCAATCTCCGCTGGTCTGCCCGCATGCGCGATTCCGCCCTGCGCATCACCCGCTACCGCTGGCTGCAACCTCTTCCGTACGCGGTTTTGTACACCATCGCTGTCACCGTCCTCGGCTTTCCCCTCGAGTTTTACGAGAACTATGTGCGCGAGCATAAATACGGACTCGCAACCCAGACCTTCGGACCATGGATGGGCGACGAATTCAAGTCACTGCTCGTCAACCTGGTCATCGCGTCCATCGCCATGGTGCTTTTGTTTGCCATCGTGCGCAGGTTCCCCAAGTCCTGGTGGATATGGGGTGCCGCTGCGTCGCTGGGTCTGCTGACAATCCTCGTCGCAATCGGACCCGTGTATCTTCAGCCGATCTTCAACACGCCTAAAAAGCTCGACGACCCCAGGATCACGACGCCAATTCTGCACATGGCGCACGCCAACGGGATTCCCACCAACGATGTGTGGCAGATTGATGCCAGCCGTCAGACCACACGCATGAGCGCCAACGTCAGCGGCTTCGGCAACACCATGCGCATCACCCTCAACGACAACCTCATACGGCGCGGATCGCCCGAAGAGATCCAAGCCGTGATGGGCCACGAGATGGGCCACTACGTCATGAATCACATCCCGAAGAGCCTGATGTTCTTCCTGATCGTCATTGTTCTCTCCTTCGCCTATCTCTTCTGGGGCATCAAGTGGGCGCTTAGCCGCTGGGGCGAGCGGTGGCAGATCAGCTCCGTCAGCGATCCGGCAGTCGTTCCGCTTGTCGTACTGCTGGTCGCCATCCTGTCCTTCGTGTCGACGCCCATCAACAACACCTTCACGCGCGTCCAGGAGAAAGAAGCCGACATGTTTGGCCTCAACGCCTCCCGCCTGCCCGACGGCTTTGCCCAGGCCGCCATTCACCTCGGCGAATATCGCAAAATGCGTCCCGGTCCGATCGAGGAGTTTCTTTTCTACGATCACCCCAGCGGCTACAACCGCATTCACTCCGCCATGGTGTGGAAGAGCCAGAACCTCGAGCTTTTTACACAGGAGCCAAAGCGAGCCAGCCAGTAACCGCTGGCTTGCCATCCTCGGGCCCACCGGTCTACGCTATCCCCATGCGTCGATGTCGCTAACGCCCACTTGGTGTCTGCTGCGATGCATCTGTGCGCTCCGTTTGCGTACAATCCTTCTCGCCTGATCTGGCCGCGCCGCAACACCTTCAATCACACCTCGAATTATGCCCGACTGTGGATATATACCCTGTCGAAGGAGATTTTTGCATGGCGCGTATTGCTGCAAACGTGACTGAACTGATCGGAAAGACTCCACTCGTACGCCTCAACCGCGTATCCGCTGGACTCCCCGCTACCGTCGTGGCCAAACTCGAAAGCCAGAACCCCCTCTCCAGCGTGAAAGACCGCATCGGCAACGCCATGATCGAAGACGCCGAGCGGAGAGGCAAAATTATCCCCGGCAAAACCGTTCTCATCGAGCCCACCAGCGGCAACACCGGCATCGCCCTCGCCTTCGTCGCTGCCGTCAAGGGCTACAAGCTCATCCTCACCATGCCCGAGACCATGAGCACCGAGCGCCGCGTCCTCCTCCGCGCTTTCGGAGCCGAAATCGTGCTCACCCCCGGCCCCAACGGCATGAAAGGCGCCATCGCCAAGGCCAACGAGATCCTCGCCAACACCCCCAACGGCTACATCCTCCAGCAATTCGACAATCCCGCCAACCCCTCGATTCACGTCTGGAC
Organism: uncultured Acidobacteriaceae bacterium; assembly: GCA_963770365.1. Lineage (GTDB taxonomy): Bacteria > Acidobacteriota > Terriglobia > Terriglobales > Acidobacteriaceae > Telmatobacter. Next base: position 444,691 of record CAVYPN010000012.1, read on the forward strand.
CACCGGCCCCGAAATCTGGGAAGACACCGACGGCAAAGTCGATTTCCTCATCTCCGGCGTTGGAACCGGCGGCACCCTTACCGGCGTGGCCACCTACATCAAAGAGCGCAAGCCTGAATTCAAAGCAATCGCCGTCGAACCAACCGACAGTCCCGTTCTCTCCGGCGGCAAGCCTGGCCCCCACAAAATTCAGGGCATCGGCGCAGGATTCGTGCCCAGCATCCTCGATACCAAACTCATCGACGAAGTCATCCAGGTCACCAACGACGAGTCGATTGCGATGGCCCGTCGCCTCCCGCTCGAAGAAGGCCTCTTCGTCGGCATCAGTTCCGGCGCGGCCGTCGTCGCGGCGCTCAAAGTAGCCGCGCGTCCTGAGAACGCCGGCAAGCTCATCGTTGTCATCCTGCCCAGCTTCGGCGAGCGTTATCTTTCCAGCGTCCTGTTTGACTCGCTCCGGCAGGAAGTGCTGGCATTGCCCACGCAGGCAGTTACGCTATAAGGAAACGCAAGCTCTAGAGAAGGGCCCGGCCCATGTTTGCCCGCATCCGCGAAGATGTTCGCTCCGTCCTCGAACGCGACCCTGCCGCGCGCTCCTGGCTCGAGGTCATGCTTTGCTATCCCGGGTTGTGGGCCGTCTGGTATCACCGCGTTTCGCACCGGCTATGGCGCATGAAGCTCCGTCTGCCCGCGCGTGTTCTTTCGCAGTTCGCCCGCTTCTTCACTGGCGTCGACATCCATCCCGGAGCGCTGCTCGGCCGCCGTCTCTTCATCGACCACGCCACCGGTGTCGTCATCGGCGAAACCGCCATCGTCGGCAGCGACGTCACTCTCTACCAGGGCGTCACTCTCGGCGGCACCGGCAAGGGCCACGGCAAGCGTCACCCCACTCTCTGCGACGGCGTCTTCGTCGGCAACAACTCCAATGTCCTTGGCAACATCACCATCGGGCAGAATTCGCGCGTCGGCGCGGGCTCCGTCGTTCTCTCCGATGTCCCGCCCAACTCCACCGTCGTCGGCGTACCCGCGCACATCGTCTACCGCAACGGACAGCGCGTGCTCATCACCGATCCACACGATGTAAAGGATCCACTCTCGGACGCCCTCATCGCGCTCTCCGCCCGCGTCGAAGAGCTTGAAGACAAACTCGGCGCCCACGTCCGCCGCGTCGAGCCCTTCGCCACGGAAGAAGCCGAGCGCACCGCCTACCGCCAGGAACTCAACCAGCTCGCCGAGTACGTCTCTATGGGCGAAGGCATTTGATCAAGCCACGAAACAGCGGCAGATCTGCTAAAGCGTAGTTGGCGGATCGATCGATATGCCCTGAGACCCTCGCGCGCGCAACTGCTCGAGTACCACCGATGGGTGGACGGGCTTTGCGAGAATATTGAAGGTGTTTCCTTTCGTGGTGGCGGCGGCGAGGAGTTCAGAGGTTCTGTCGTTTCCAGACATAAGCAAAATATGGCATTCGGGCAGCAGTGCGCGGATGGCAAGGGCGGCATCGATTCCGTTCATCCCGTTCATCATCACGTCCGTGACTAGATAATCGAAACGACCTTTCCCGGCAAGCTCGACGGCGTGCTCTCCGCTGTAAGTAGGCGTCGCGTTGAAGCCGCTGATATTCAAAACCATCGCCAGCGTGTCAGCGACCGCACGATCATCGTCGATTACAAGGACTTGAGGTTTGGGGTCCGTATCCATAAGAGCGGAAACTCCTTGAAAACATTGACTCGTACCGCAACCAGATCCTTAGCCTACGGAACCGTATCAAAAACGTATACGATGTGCAATGTCTTCGTAAAGATGTCAAGTGAATCGTATTGATGTGCGCAAATGCTCGGGCAATCGGAATCTATGCGTGAAGCGAGGCGTTCCCGCTGACGTCACAAGGGCGACGCCGCATCATTTCCGCTTGACACCTAATCCATAGCACGATACCTTGCAATACAAGGTATATGGCAATGATGAGATTGAGAGCGCAGCCCATCGAAGGTGAGTCTCCGGATCGATGGGAGGCGCAGCTCCGCAAAGGGGCACTGGAAATGGCGGCACTCGCCAGCCTCTGGAATGGACGTCTGTATGGCCTTGAAATCATTCGCTTTCTTGAAAGCAACTCGAGACTTGTCTTGGCCGAGGGGACGATCTACCCCATCCTCAACCGCCTCAAGGCTGAAGGTATGCTCACCTCCGATTGGGTTGAAGCCGAGGCGGGCCACCCGCGCAAGTACTACGCCCTCACCGAACCCGGCCGAACCCGCCTCCGGCAGATGGCCGAAGCGTGGGCCAATTTTGCAGGAGGCCTCAGCCAGCTTCTGGAGCCCGTCCTCAATCACCAGGCCAAAGATCAGTCAAACATCCGCGCCGCGGAAAAGATGGAGTTATCGCGATGATCGACACCATGCATCCAGACACCGTGCAGATCGACACCTATCTGTCCTCACTCCGCACCCATCTCGGACCCATGACCCTGAGTGAGCGCGACGAGATCATTCGTGAAATCAGCGCGCACATTCGCGACTCGGCTGAAGAAAGCGGAGTGAGTGTGGAGACCATTCTCGCGAGGCTCGGCTCCGCTGAGGAACTGGCCGCCCAATATCGCGACGGGCTCCTCATCAGCAATGCGAGCCGCAGCATCTCGCCGCTCAAGCTGATGCGGGGCGCGCTCCGGCTGGCCACCAAGGGCGTCTTCGGCGTGATTGTCTTTTTTGTCGGGATGATTGGATACGCCATCGGAGGCGGCTTTGTGCTCTCCGGAATGCTCAAGCCTATCCTGCCTGCCCACACCGGCATGTGGGTTCAGGATGGCCACCTGCTCGAGTTCGGCACGCACTTTCCTCTGGTCGGTCCGCCGGCTCACGAAGTTCTGGGCATGTGGTACATCCCACTGATGCTTACCGCGGGCAGCCTCACGTTGCTGGCGACAACGTTCGTCATCCGCACGTCCCTGCGTATCTCGCAAAGCTGGCAGGCAAAGCTATCGACGTCTGCATCGTCGAAGGCATAGAGGGGGTCTCATACAAAGCGCGGAAATCGCCCGCCAACCCCGTTTCTTTAGTAACCATTTCTGCCTCGCCAATTTGCCCAAACCGGATGGAGAAATCAGCCAGAGGGTCTACAGTGATTTCAGTGCATGTGTTGTGTAAGTGTTGGAAAGATTAAGCAGGCAAAAAAGCTCACCGCGAGGTGAGCTTTTTTGTTCTCGAATAGTTCCGGCCACCCTCTTGCTCTCCTGGTTCTTTTTCCGCTTTTACCCCCGAATGATTACCGCGCTCATTCTGGGAACCAGTATCTCCGCCGCGACAACTCGCTCCCAGCGCTTCGGTCTCCAGCTTCCGTTCTCATCGATGAAAGCGCCGCCCAGCATCACCTCGGTCTTGCTCAATTCTCCCGGAGCTGCCAGCCGAAGCGCTTTCAGCTCCCCTCGCAAGCCCAGCCGTGCAAGCGAAACCCGCGCATCGCTCTCGCCGCGATTGATCACCGCAGCCGACAACGCGTGTCCCGCCTCGCCCAGTGCATATGCCGTCAGCCCCTTCAGCGAAGAAGGGACATCAAGCGCAACGATTTGGTTGCATCCCCGGCGCGCTTCTGCAAACGCGAGCATGCCAAAGTAAGGAATCCCCGCACGGTTGTTTCCCGTGCCGTCATCCATGATGGGCGAATAGCTGCTCACAAACCCCAGCTGATTCACGCCGGTCTCGATATTCACGCCGCTGCATCCGTATGCCGCCAGCAGCAGCATAAGGTCCAGCGTCCACAATGCGCCGAGAAACGTATCGCTTACGCCGCGTAGCCCGCCCCCCGAAAACGAATTCGTCTCGCACATCCGCCACGGGATACGGCTGTCCGCGGAGGCAGTCCGCAGCCGGACGAGAGTGTCCATCAGACGCGGATCGGCGTGCAAAAGATCCTCCGCCTTCCCCTGTTTCTGGCCGCTGAAATAGTAGTGCGTCGTCAGCAACTGCACATCGCCCCGCGCGTCCTTTGCCATGCGCTCCACCCACTCCACGTTCCACGCCGTATCAGGAGCGGCGAAGCCAACGCCCGGCGCTGCCTTGACGATTGAGTCCCGCCACTGCCTGAATTCTTCGCGATAGGTCTCGTAGGTATAGGTTGGCTTTCGAAACGGAAGCACATGATTTCCGTATTCCTCGACCTCATTGCCCAGCTCGAGGCACAACAGCCTGTCGCCTAGGATCGCCGCCACGCTCTTCGCCTCTTCCACCGCTTCGTCCATCGTTCCCTGCGCGAAATTCACGCTCCAGATCGCTCTCCATCCGATGGTCTTCAAGAACTTCCCGAACTGCTCGAGGCTTCCGCGGGTAATCACCGTTTCTTTCTCGTTCGCCTTGATTACCCCATCGGGCTGATAGCGCGTGTAGTTCGCAACAATCCCGCCGACGCGCAACACGCCTTCACTTCCCAACCCTCGCACCAGGTTCACGTAGCGGTGATTCCCCGCGCTCAGCAGCCCCATCGGCGCTACCGACGACATCTCGTAACCCAACCCCATGAAATCAGCAGCAACCCTCGACCATGGTTGAGAACCAGCGCTGAGAGCGACGAGCGATTCTGCGCTCTCCCCACGCAGCAGCGTAGAACCAATCGCGAAACCAGCCGAAAGCGTTAGAGCCTCGCGAAGCAAAGTTCGGCGTGTCCGCATCGCTTCAGCAACCTCCCCGATCGCTCAAAACGCACGCCAGCGACATGCGTGATCTTCTGAAAACTGATAACTGAGCACTGACAACTGTTCGTCAATGCACATCCACTGACCGATCGCCCTCATATTCCATGATGTGGAAGTAGGCCTCCCACCCGCTCCACGCCACCGGAGCCGGCAGCTTCGCCATCGGATCCTTGAGGTGATCCGCATAAGCTTGCACCAGTTCCCGCGTCCGATACACGCCCGTCAGCCAGTCGCCGCGATACCAGTTTTTCCATTTGCCGTACTCCGCCGCCGTCATCGATGCCTGAACCGCGTCGAGCACCTGCAGTGCCTCATTCGCCTCATTCCGCGCCTTCTCCGTGTCGCCCGCCGCATCATCCTGCAATGCCTGCGCCACCAGCAGCATCGCCCGGTTGCTCTCGCGGTTAATCGTGATCATCGTCAACACTGCAGCCTGGTAGTAGTCGCGCCGATCCGGATCCACAAGATCCTTCGCCGCCACCGCGTGGCGCCAAACTGCATCCCATCGCGGCTGCGCCTCTTCGCACTCGCGGATATCCCGCTCCAGCAGCGAGGCTCGCTGTTCCGGAGCGAATTCCGGCATCACCCGTGGCGGTGTCCACTTCGGGGACTGGCTCGGCACCGCCGCCACCTGGTGTTCGCTCAACCGGTCCAGCAGCAGCAGCCGCATCTCCGAGTGGTAATGCTGATCGCCCTCTTCCCGCGGAACGTTGCTCAAGCGCGACGGCGCAGGCGGCGCATTTCCCGCCGAAGTAAGCCCGACGGGCGGCATCGAACTCCGCAACGACGGCGCCGCAAAGTATTCCTTGTACACACCGGCCACTGCATCCGCGGACTTCGCCCCAAACTCTTCCGTAGCCCACCGCCGATAGAACACTCCATCTGCCTCCGGGCTCTGCGCATCTGGGTCCTTCGTCGGCACTCCTCCCCAGGCCACCTCCATCAACGCCCGCGTCGTCATCGCGACAGGCCGAATGTCACTCGTGTTCACAAGAATGTACGATGTCGCGCCGGCCTTGATGTACCGCCCCAGTTCCTCCTGGATGACAGCTACCGGCACCATCTCTGAAAGCTGGTTCGCATTGCCATTCATCATCGCCACATGAAAGTAGGCACCCTGTCCCGCGGCCACCTTCCCGCCATCCTGCATATCGCCGTATCCGGTATCCGCCCACACCAGCGTCACCTCCGGCGGAATCTGGATAAGGCCTTTCTGCATTAGCCGCGCGCCCTCCTGCCACAAATCCGTCACAAACTCCGCCTTCGGATACTTCGCCAGCACAATCTTCATCTGCTCCGCGATCGCATCACTGATGCGCTTGCCCAGCAGCGGATCGTTATCCCGCACGCTCGGATCGAGCGAAGCATAGCTTGAGTCCGACAATCCGCGCAGTCCAACACTCCACAAGATCTCCTCGTCCGGCTTGTATGTCGCCACCGCGTTGGCCCATGCTCGCTCCAGGATCTCCGGATGCGTCGAGAAGTTGTAGGGAACGTCCTTGGGCCATCGCGCCACATTCACGCCCAGCGGGATAGCATGATGCTGATTTACGATCAGGCCCCGCTTCGCCGCCGCATCCACCTGCGCATCGTCCGGAAAGATCCACGTTCCCGGCACAATCATGTTTCCCTTCAGCCGCAGTGTCGTCTCGAAGATGTTGTCCCACACCTTCAGCGAGATGCCCGTGCGGTCTCCCTTTGCCGCCGGAATCCAGCCCGTCAGCAAGTCCTCGTCATTGGGGAAGAACCCGCGATACCGGAACACCGGCTTCGGATAGATCCGCGCGAAATCCGCCGGCAGCGTAATCGAGCTGCGCTTCTCCGGTTCCTTGTCCGTCCACAAATACATGGGGTCCACGCCCAGCACCGTCTGCGAGAACTGGTAGATCGCGAAGATCGTCCCCCGCATATCCGCACCCGTCAGGCAAATCACGTCTCGCACCTGCCCACGACCTGCCAGGTGAACAGCCGAAAATGCGAACGACTCCGCGCCACCCGTCGGCTCCGCGCATTTGATCCCCGCGTACGGTCTCTGCGGACCCGAGATCAGGATTGCCACCTGCCCTGACCCCTCCATGTGATTGGCAAGGCTCGGTGTCTGCCCAAGTACCTTGGCGAAATCGCTCAACAGATCTTCCGTAGCCCGACGCACGGGACCGGGCTCGTCTGCGCTCTCCACAATCGTGACCGACCGATCGATCGACACATTGGATCGACTTGTGGCCGATGCTGAAATCGCAGCCGCAAAGATCATTCCCCATACGAGAAGGAACGCGATTGGATGTTGCCTGTCTCGAAGCGCTGCGCGCTTGAACATGACGTCTCCTTAGGAAAGAGCGTCTTGCTTGCAATCGAACACGTTGGAAGGGAATTGCGACAGCCTGAAGTGCAATCGAACGCAAACGCCGAGGGATGCTCTTTGTTTGCGACCCGAATTATACCGGACGCTTCGACACTGCTGCACCCCAGACCGTCGTTACTCCACCCTCAGCAGCCTCAGTGCTACAGTGGACTGGTCTTCACTTTCTCTTCAGGTTCTTGCTTCTTGCGTGCTTCTGGTGTGTTCCTCGCGGCTATGGTCGCGCTCTCCGGCGTGCTCTTCGCCGCTCCGCGCGTTCAACCAGTCCCCGTTCCCGCGGAACTGCGCTCCACCGCATTCACCGTTTCAGTGAACAACCAGTCCGTCGACGTAGCCCACGCCGCAGCCAGCTACGACTTCGTCAACTTCGACGTCACCGGGTCCGTCACCATCGCCATCACCGCCACCCAGCCCGGCTTTTGGGATAAAGGCGTCGACATCGAACCATGGCGGCTCGGGATTCGTCCCGTGCGGGACGGGCAAACCATTCGTTTCAAAATCGCGGGTCCGCAGAAGCTTTCTATCTCGCGCCCCGGCGACTTTCTCAATCACGCCACCATGCTCTTCGTCTTTGCGGGTGAACCTCCGGCGCCGCCACCGGCTGCCAGCCCTTCCGTTCACGTTCTTGCGCCCGGCGTCTATCACCAGAGCCTGAATCCCCAAAGCGGCGAGACCTACTACCTCGCACCCGGCTCCTACTTCTACGGCAGCCTCAATCTCTGGAAGGTCACCGGCGTCAAGGTGCTCGGTCGCGGAACCATCATCTACGAGGGCATGCAGGATCCGAATTCCGACCAGGGCTGGATGCAGAAACCCGACTGGCACTGCGTCGGTTCGCTCGAGGCCCACAACGTCGAGATCGATGGCCTCACCTGCATCGTCCGCGCCCGCACCTGGTCCATCCAGATGAAGGACTCGAGCGGCTTCGTCTACAACGACCTCCGCGTGATCGGCGGAAATCCCGGCAACGCCAACCAGGACGGTATGGACTGGCTCGGCGGAGGGGACGCACTCGTCCGCGATGCCTTCCTCCGCGCCTCTGACGACGATCTTGCCCTGCAAGGCAACTGGGACGGCTACACCGACGCCGACATGCTGCTTCCCGGTCACGATGTCCAGAACATCACCGTCGAAAACAGTGAACTCTCCACCAGCATCTCCAACATTGTGCGCGCCGCGTGGCCGCGCAAGATCTTCAACTCGCGCAACTTCATCCTGCGCGACTCCGATATTCTCCACGGCGGCATCGGCGCCTGCGGCCAGACATTCGGCATTCTCGGACTCTGGGGCGCCAACGGTGCGAAGGGCGACCACTCCGGCTACACCTTTGAAAATCTCTGGCTGGACAATTGGTACTCGCTGGTGCAGATCGAGCATGAAGAGCCCTCCGTGCATGGCGTGCTCTTCAAGAACATCTGGGCCCTCGATCAGCCACCGCTTGCCACCTCCACCATCACCGGAAACGTCTCTGGCGTCACCTTCGACAACGTGAAGTACGACCAGAATCGCGCCACCAACGACGCCGAACTCCAACTCATTACCGCCGGCGGCGCCGAACTGCCGAAATTCCCCGCACCCTCCGGCCCTGTTGCTCACTTCACCGTAAGCCCTCCCGTGTTCGGTCCCGGCAACGCGGTTACGTTCACTGCCGATCCTTCGTCGCACGCGAAATTCACCTGGCTCTTCGGCGACGGATCAGAAGCCCACGGCAGAAAAGTGAAGCACAAATTTCCCGATGCTCTCGGTACCGCGCTCGACGGCTCAAACGGAGCCGGCCGCTTCCGCGTTCTGCTCAAGGCCGAAGACGACCACGATCAACAAGACTGGTCTGCGCAGGGTGTTGTTGCCGTCTCCCAATGGCATGACCCCGCTCCCAATGCCGGACCAACCATCCCCGGCCTCCATTGGCAAATCTATCCCGGCACTTGGACTGAGTTGCCCGATCTCGCCGCCCAGACTCCCGTCTTCAAAGGAGACTCCCTGACCCTTCACGCCGATCCCGGGGGCTTCACCCACTACGTAGCCGCGTGGGATGGCTTCATTGACATCCCCGCCGACGGCGGCTACACCTTCCACCTGATGGCAAGCGATGGCGCGCGTCTTGTCATCGATGGCATGCAGATCGCCAAAACCGGACCGCCCTTTGCCCAGGTTTGCGGATCACCGGGCAATGCCGTCCGTTACGACCACGGCTCCATCGGCCTGCGAGCCGGCCCGCACGCGCTGCACGTCGAAGGTCTTCACTCCGTCAGCCAGGACGCGCCCCGCATACTCTGGGAAGGCCCATCGCTCCCCCTGACCGATATCCCATCCGACGCCTACACGCACCCGCGCATTGATACCGTGGGCGATGCGAAACCGAAATAGGATCGCGCCAACGTGTGCCCGGTGGGAAATGCGTTGGCAGGCAACCTGCTTTTCCGCCGGAGTATCAAAAGCTGGCGGGAGTCCCTGATGCTCAGACAACATTTCTGTGCCGCCTTTGCGCTTGTCGCGCTGGCCTCGTTACCATCGCTGTCAACCCACGCCGAAACACCATTTACCCTTCAATTCCATCCCCTGGGCCAATACCCGATAAACCAGCTTCAGGTCGATCTCAACAACGATGGCATCCCTGATTTGCTGACGTCCGCGAGGTCAAATTTGACCAGTCTTTTGTCGGGGTCCGGCGGCAGCTTCAGCCTTCATACTTACGGTTTTCCGGAGAGCGAATCCACTCCGCTCGCTTCCGGCGACTTCAACGGAGATGGTAAAGCCGATGTGCTCTTCTACAACTCATCGGGCGGAAGCCAGCTCTTCTATGTGGCCTACGGCGACGGGAAGGGCAACTTCAGCAGCGTGCAAACCGCACCAACTGTGCCTGGAACGAGTTCAGGAAATATACGCCAGGACATCCGGGCAGTGGCGTTTGACGCCACCGGTGATGGGCGAACCGATGCCGTGCTGTCCTATACCGGCGACAACGGCCAGTTGATCGTGGAGTTGTGGAAGAACACTGGAAGCGGGTTGACCGACGGTGGCGCGCTTTACACCACGACGCCGGCGAATACCGGTGCGACAAATTCATCAGGAGTTCAGCTGCTTCTCGGCGACTACGACGGGGACGGTGTTGCCGATCTCGCGGTGAACTTCGCATCCGGGCTTACGGTCCTGTACGGGAACGGGACCGGACAATTCGCCGCGGTAGCGGTCTTCGCAAATCGAGCGGTCGGCGGCGACATGGGCTCGGCCGACATGAACGAGGACGGCCACACAGATCTGGTTTCGGTCAACCAGGACAATACGATCCATTTGTTCAAGGGTCAGGCGAATCGAACGTTCACAGATGTGACGGTGGCAAAGACGCAGACTGTAGCGACTCAGACCTATCCGCCGCAATTGGCGGACTTCAGCGGAAATGGATGGAAGGATATCGGTTTCGTTACAGAGGATCCAACTGATTCCACCGGAACGATCAACCCGAACGGCTATGGATTTGGTCTCAGATTTCTTTACCAGACGACGCCAGGAAATTACACGCTGGGGTCGTACAAGAATGTGGATTACTTCCAGGTCAGCGGCATCGGAGAATTTCCCTTCACCGATCTGTTCACCGCCGACTACAACCACGACGGTAAACCCGATATCGCGCTGTTTACGACAGACCTTGCCCATGCCAATCCTGAGAGCGCGGTGCTCGACCTGAATGAGAGCACACACCCGGTAGGCGCCTGCCCGACGATGAAGACTGGGATACATATATGTTCGCCGGCAGCCTCAACGTCAACTACGGTGAAGTTCAGCTTCAGCGCCAGTGCGTTCTATCCGCTGCGGAAGATGGAGATTTGGGTGGACGGAGTGAAACGCAACGAGACGCATCACGTATTCGGAACGCAGGGCTATGCTGATGTGACGCTCGGAGTGCCGGCGGGAACGCACAAGATCGATCTATATGCTGTGGGCTTCTCGCATAGCATGCTGTACCACACGTCGTTTTCGATTACTGCCAATTAGTGTTCTCGTCAGAATTCTCTCGGAGTCGACGGTATATCCCGCCCTGGCCTCGCAATCGAGGCCAGGGCTGTTTGGCCGGCGGAGGGCGCCGGCCATTCGTTTTCGCTAGTGCGGCAGTTGCGTCGAATCCCAGCCGCCGCCGAGCGCACGCACAAGGCCCACACTCGCTACAAACTGGCGCGTAACCAGGTCGGTGGATGTGCGCTGATTTGTCAGCAGCGTGTTGTCTGCAATCAGCACTTCCAGATAGTTCGTCGCTCCCCCTTTGTACCTCTGGGTCGACAAGTCCAGTGAGTGCTGCGCCGCTGCAACGGCGCGCTGCTCCGTGGACGATTCCTCGTCCAGCACGCGCAGGTCCGACAATCGGTCCTCGACTTCGTTGAAAGCCCCAAGCACGGTGGCGCGATACGTCGACGCTTGCGCCTCGTAGTTGTGCCTGGCTTGATCGGTAACTGCGTGCCGTTTGCCGGCATCGAACAGCAACTCGGTCGCCTGGGCGCCCAGGCTCCATAGAGCGCTCGGTCCCTGAATCAGCGTCCCGGCGTTCGTGCTCTCAAATCCACCACCGCCCCCGAGCACCACGTTCGGATAGAACGCGCTGATGGCGATCCCGATCTGCGCATTGGCTGCAGCCGCTCGCCGCTCAACTGCGGCAATATCCGGCCGCCGCTCGATCAGTTGCGACGGTACACCCACCGGGATCTTCGGCAGCGCAAGGTCCAGCGGCGTCGGAGCAAGGGATACATCGCGCGCCTCCTTGTTGATTAGCGTTGCGATCGCATGTTCGAACTCATTCCGCGCCTGGTTCACATCCACCAGTTGCGCGCGCGTCGTTTCCAGTTGAGTCAGCGCCTGTGCTACCACGACCTCCGTCGCCAATCCGCCCTTTACCAGCTTCTGATTCAGATCCAGCTGGTTCTGATAGTCACTCACTGCCTTTGTTAGCAGCCGCGCGTCCGAATCCAGCCCACGCAATTCGAAATAATCCAGCGCCAGCTCTGCATGCAGGCTCAGGTCCACATTCGCCAGGTCTGCCGCGCTCGCCTGCGCATTCTCATGCGCGGCTTCTACATTCCGCCGTACACGCCCCCACAAATCCGGCTCCCAGCTTGCCTGTCCTTCGAGTTGAAAATCGCCGTAACCGGTCTGCGTGCTATTCACGATCAGCGGCCGATGCGACGATACCTGGTCGCGGCTCGCCGCTGGCGTTACCGAAAGCGTCGGGTAGAAGTCAGCCCGCGCCACCCGCACCAGGTCGCGCGCCGAGAGATACGTCTCCAGCGCTGCTCGCAGGTTCTGATTCTGGGGCACAATCTGTTCTTCCAGCGCATTCAGTTGCGGATCCTGGTAAACCTCCCACCACTTGCCGCGCAGCATGCCGTCCGAAGGCGATGCCGGTTTCCACGTACCCCCGGCAGGATTCGTCGGCGGCACAACCGAACCCGCCGATCCGCCCTCCTTGTAGTCCGGAGGCGCCAGCGTGTCGGGACGTTGATAATTAGGCCCGACCTTGCACCCCGCCAGCAAGGCCGCCAATCCCAGCAGACACGCGACCACCAGGCGACCGTCCCGCCGCGCGCGCCTCTCGTGCCTGGATGGAGCCACAGCCCCTCGATCTGCAACCAAACGCATCGCTATTTGCCCCCCGGCCCTGGCTGCCCGCTCTGCTGATGGCTGTTTGGATTCTCCGGGTTCACCTTCTCTCCCTCGATCAGGGAGTCAGGCGGATCCTGGATTACGCGGTCTCCATCCTTCAACCCGCTCACGATCTGTACGGTTGCTCCATCGTCCTGGCCGATCGTCACAGGAATAAGGTGAGCAACGTTGTCACTGCCCACCGTCCCCACCTGTGTTCCCTCGCGCCTGAAAATGATTGCCGAAACCGGAATGATGAACGTCTGCATCGTAGACGCCTTGAAGTGCACCTGTGCCAGCGACCCCGGCAGCAACTCCGCCTTGCGATTGTCCACGTCGATTTCTACCAGCAATGTTCGGCTCGTGGGGTCGATCGCATCCGCGGTCCGCACCAGCGTCCCCTGGAACGTTTTGCCCGGATACTCCGGAAAAGTGAGTTCGATCTTTGAGCCGCGCTTCATGTTTGTCGTGTAGAGCTGCGGAACGTTGGTGTAGACGCGCAGCGTGTTCAGCGCCTGCATGTGAAAAAGCTCTTTCGCTGCTCCCGTATCGATCAACTGCCCGGTATCGATGGAGCGTGCCGTAATCACCCCGTCGAACGGCGCATAGATCTTCTCGAACGATTGCAGTTCCTTCAGCCGACCAACGTTGGCCTGCGCCGACTTCACCGCCGACGCCGTTGCCGTAGCCTGGTTCGTAAACGTCTCTGTGTCCTGCTGCGAAACCGCATTCGAAGGAGCCAGGTCCTGGTAGCGCTGTGCCTGCGAATGCGCGTTCTTCGCATTCGCCTCAGCGGTTCCCAGGTCGGCTTCCGCCTGCGTCAATTGTTGATCCAACTCCGGCGTCGCAATCTCGGCGAGCAGCGCCCCCTTCTTCACGTGAGAGCCGATATCGTAATACCACTTCGTCAGATAGCCTGACGTGCGCGCATAAATCGGCGAATCGGTATATGCAGTTACGTTGCCCGGTAGCATGAACTCGTCAACAGGGGATCCCGGTTTCGGCGGCAGCGCAATCACCCCCGGAGCGGCTGCCTCCTGGGTCGTTCTTGCCAGCACGCCGTTGTGGTGAATGCGGCTGAGAATTCCGAACGTTGCCAGCGCCGCAAACACGAGCACCACGATGACAAGCCCTGTAACTGCAAGCCCCGGCGCAATCGGTTTCTGCGCGGGAGCATGCTGCGTCTCGTGCCCCTCGTGGGGAACCGGCTTCTGGTTCGGGTTGGATGTGTCGCTCATATCGTTACTCCGAAATCTTGCAGCTTGCCTGCTGGTCTAGTCGAATTCATCAAACGTTGCAGCCTGCGTCTCGCGGCGCCGCGATCTGCTCCGCTTCTCGATCCAGCCGTGTACGACCGAAAAGAATGCCGGCACAAAAAACAGGGTGGCCACCGTGGCCAGTAACAATCCGCCGATGACGGCCCGTCCCAGCGGCGCGTTCTGCTCTCCGCCTTCGCCCAGGCCCAGCGCCATCGGCATCATGCCCAGGATCATCGCCAGCGCCGTCATCAGCACCGGACGCAATCTGACGAACCCCGCATTCAGCGCTGCCTGCCGCGCGTCGCCCACCAATTCTTCCAGTTGTTCGCGCGCAAAGCTCACGATAAGGATCGAATTCGAAGTAGCCACGCCCATGCACATGATCGCGCCCGTCAACGCCGGCACACTCAGCCGCGTTCCCGTCATGAAAAGAAACCAGGCAATGCCGGCCAGTGCCGCTGGCAGTGCCGAAATGATCAGAAACGGATCGAGCCACGATTGGAAATTCACCACGATCAGCAAGTACACCAGCAGGATCGAAAACGCCAGGCCGCTCAGCAGTCCGATGTACGAAGCCTGCATCGTCTCGCTTTGCCCGCGCAGAATCATGTGGGATCCGCGCGGCAACTGCTTCTCGTACTTTGCCTTGATCTTCTCCATTTCGCGCGTCACACTTCCCAGATCGGTCCCCTCGACGTTGGCATAAATGTCCAGCACGGGCTGCACGTCGTAGTGGCTCACCGTACCCAGTTCCGCGCCCGGTTTGAACTGCGCCAGGTTCCCGAGCACCTGCACTGGCTGCTGCGCGGCACCGGGCGCGTTTGTCTCCATCGGCGCGGGACCCGACCCGGTATTGGCCAGTGTGTTTGCGCTCGTACTTGCGCTTGCTGACCGTGTCACCGGCAGGCTTTTCAGCGCCGACATCGAGTCAAGCCTGTACTGTGGCGTCTGCACTGCCACGTTGTAGCTCACTCCATTGCGCGGATCGAGATAGAAACTCGGCGTCGTCTGGAAGCTGCCGCTCATCGCCACCAGCAGGCTCTGCGCCACATCTCGCTGCGTGAAGCCAATCGACTGCGCGCGCGTCCGGTCCACATTCACCGTGAAATTCGGATAGTCGAAGGGCTGCTGAATGCGCGAATCGGTCGCCCCGGGCACATACCGGACATCGTTCAGCATCTTTTCTGCAACCACTCGGTTGCCATATAGATTTGGCCCAACGATCTGAATATCAATCGGCGCGGAAAGGCCGAAATTCAAGATCTGTGTCACGATGTCCACCGGCAGCACATAAAACGTCACGCCCGGATATTCGCGAGCCAGCTCGCCACGCAGTTCCTGCACGTATTCATCGGTTGGGTGATGCTTGGGCGAAAGCTGCACCTGGATGTCCGCATCCTCGGGCCCGATCGGCGCGGAGGTCGAATACGAGAGGTTCAGTCCCGAATAGGGCAGGCCGATGTTATCGACAATCGTCACCACTTCTTTCGCGGGAATGTGCTCGCGGATCGTAGCGTCGATGTGGTCGCAGAGTGCAGCCGTTTCTTCGATGCGTGTCCCCGTCCGGGCACGCACGTGGATCTTGAACTGGCCTGCATCGACCGCCGGAAAGAAGTCCTGTCCCAGCCACGGCACCAGCAACGCCACTGATCCCACGGCAAACACCGCAAAGATGATCAGAAACACTCCGGCAAAATCCACGCACAGCGTCAGCAGCCGCACATACCCGTTGCGGAACCACGTGAATCCCGACTCGAATCCCCTCTGGAACCGGACAAAGGGATTGCGGCTGTGTGCTTTTCGGGCTGCTTCCGCATCGTCGTGCTCATGCAGCAGGTACTTCGCCATCGTCGGCACGACGGTTCGCGAAAGCAGGTAGCTGGCGAGCATGGCAAACACCACGGCCTCTGCCAGCGGAACAAACAGGTAGCGCGCCACGCCGCTCAGCAGAAACATCGGCACAAACACAATGCAGATGGCCAGGGTTGAAACCAGCGCCGGTGTGGCAATCTGCGCCGCGCCGTCCAGGATAGCCTGCTCGATCTCCTTGCCCTGTTCAAGGTTGCGGTTAATGTTCTCGATTTCGACCGTCGCATCGTCAACCAGAATGCCGACCGCCAGCGCCAGTCCGCCCAGCGTCATGATGTTGATGGTCTCGTGCAGCAGCGCCAGCATCGTGATCGAACACAAGATCGACAACGGAATCGACACGGCAATGATCAGCGTCGACCGCCAGCTTCCCAGGAACACCAGGATCATCACGGCCGTCAGGCAGGCTGCAATCAGCGCCTCGCGCACCACCCCGCTGATCGCTCCGCGCACAAAGATGCCCTGGTCGGAAAGGGCATTGATCTGGATCTGCGGCGGTAACTGGCCGCGCACGCTTGGACTGTCGACGATGCCGCGCACATCCTTGATAATCTGCAGCGTCGAGGCCGACCCGGTCTTCATAATGCTCATCATGATGGCCCGCTTGCCGTCCACCCGCACGATGTTGGTCTGCGGTGGGCTGCCATCGCGCACATGCGCCACATCGCGCACGTAGATGATTGCGCCATTTACGCTTTTGATAGGGAGATCGTTCAACTGATCCACGATCGATGGCGCAGAGTTCGTCTCAATCGCATATTCGAAGCGGTCCATCTTCATCGTGCCCGAAGGAACGATCAGGTTCTGCGCCGACACAGCGTTCACCACGTCGGCGGGCGACAATCCCTTGGCCTGCAGTGCCTGCGGATCGATATCCACCTGGATCTGGCGCTGCTTTCCGCCGTATGGAAAGGGCGTTTGCGCGCCTTCCACCGTCGCCAGTTGCGTTCGAATCGTATTCGTGCCAAGGTCGAAAAGCTGTTGCTCGTTCAGCCCTTCTCCTGAAAGTCCCAGCATCAGTACCGGCACGCTCGATGCGTTGTATTGGATGATGAACGGCGGCGTAGTGCCCGGCGGGAGTTGCCGCAGTTGTACCTGTGAAATGGCCGTCACCTGCGCAACGGCATTCCCGATATTTACATGTGGCTGAAAGAAGATCTTGATGATGCCGATCCCGTTCAGCGACTGCGATTCGATATGTTCAACATCGCTGACCGTCGTGGTTACGCCGCGCTCGCTGTTGAAGATGATGCGCGTCGACATCTCCTGCGCGGAAAGCCCGGTGTAGTTCCACACAACGGTCACAACAGGAATGTCGATGTTTGGAAAAATATCCGTGGGCATCGACGCAATGCTGTATGCGCCGAGAATCAAGATCAAGAGCGCAAAGACGGCAAACGTGTACGGCCGCCGAAGTGCAAGCCGAACAATCCACATCATAGGGCTGGTACTCGCTCCTGAGGCGATTTGCCCGTCAACAGAGTGACGTATGAGAGATGAGTCGCCAACGGCATCGCAGGCGAACCGGTCAAGGCAAACAGCGGCTCAATGGAATCCGGGTCTGAGCGGAATTCAGCCGCTCGTTCCCCCGGTACGAATCAAAAAGTCAATGTTAGACGATGACGCGCCGTCAGGCGCAGCATGCCAGGTCCGTGGGCTTTCTTCTACACACTCATAGGACGTGTTCAGGACCGCCCAGGCTTCATTATCAGCCGCCAGAATCTCAATATGCGAGTTCTTTCGAGTCGCTCTAACGTTCCCGTCTCAAGCCCCTGAAGCTATCGTCTCGCACCTCTTTGCCGGGTCTGGTTGAAGCGGTCCTTTCGTCGACAAACTGTTCTTCGCACCCCGCTTAATCGCCTATTCCGGCCTTTGGTTCGCTACAATGTCTGCTTGCTCGGTTTGCCGTCTGCAAATGGCTCTTTTGCACCCGGAAACACCGGACTGCAGGAAACCTTTCAGAATCCAAATCCGTCCCTAAGAGGAGTGTTGCCGCGGCCAAAACACCGCATTGCTATGCCTCTTCGATGAGCAGAAGCCGCCGGGATCTTATTTCGAATCACACATGATTGACGGGAAGCTGAACATGCCAATTCAAAACGCCGCCGAGCCATCTTTGCTTAAAACCGGCGAGTCACAGTCCCCCGGCCCAAGGAACTCCTGGATCCGGGTTGTTGTTTATCTCGTCCTCGCCGCTGCCGTGGGGCTCATTGTTTGGCGCGTCTATCAGAACAAGCAGAAGAACGAGAAAAACACCGCCAATCAGGCCGCCGCTCTACTTTCGCGTCCCGTGCCGATACAGGTTACGCCTGCCGAACAGAAACCAATGCCCATTTACCTTACCGGCCTCGGTACCGTCACCCCGTATTACAGCGTTACGGTCAAGGCGCGCGTCAGCGGCGAGCTGCTCCCCGTCAGGTTCACTGAAGGTCAGGAAGTCAAACAGGGCGAAACCATCATGGTGATCGATCCCAAGCCTTACCAGGCCGCGCTGGACCAGGCCAAAGGCACGCTGGCCCACGACCAGGCACTGCTCAAGAATGCGCAGGCGGAATTCAACCGCTACAAGGCCCTCTATGCGGCCGGCGTCGTCTCGAAAGAGTCTCTCGACGCCAACGAAGCACAGCAGGGTCAGTACGAGGGCGCGATCCAGTCGGACAATGCCGCCATCGAAACCGCCCAGTTGCAGTTGAATTGGTGCTATATCCAGTCGCCCATCAACGGCAAAATTGGCCTCCGCCTCGTCGATCCAGGCAACATCATCTCCGCCAACTCCACCAACCTCGTTGTCATCAACCAGCTCAAGCCCATCGCCGTCTACTTCACTCTGCCTGAGAACCAGCTGCCCCAGGTGCTCAAACGTCTCTCAACCGACAAGCGCATTCCGGTCGATGCCTACGATCGCAGCGACGTTCAGCGCATCGCCAGCGGCAGCCTGCTCACCACCGACAACCAGATCGACACCACCACCGGCACCAGCAAGCTCAAGGCAGTCTTCGACAACAAGGACTCGGTCCTCTTTCCCAACCAGTTCGTCAACATCCACCTGATCCTGGAAAACCGGCCTAATGCCCTCGTGGTCCCCTCCGCCGCCATTCAAACCGGCCTGAATGGCTCTCTCTTTGTCTGGGTCGTCAACGACGACGGCAAAGGCGGGCAGGTTGCGCAAATGCAACCCGTGAAGGTGGCCCTCGCCGAAGGTCAGAACACGATCCTCGACAGCGGTCCCCAGCCCGGCACAAAGATCGTCATCGATGGAGCCGATCGCTTGCGTCCCGGCCAGCCCGTCTCCACAGGCGGAGGACGCCCAGCCCAGCCCGGCAAAGCTAAGACAGGTCAGACTCTGCAGAACCCAAGCTCCAATAAAAGGCAGCAGCAGTGAGTCTCAGTCCATCCCGGCCGTTCATCCTGCGTCCCATCGCCACATCGCTGCTGATGGCGGCCATCATGCTCGCGGGCGGTATCGCGTACCTGCAGCTGCCTGTCTCCGCCTTGCCCGAGGTGGATTACCCCATCATTCAGGTCCTCACGTTCTATCCCGGCGCCGGACCTGATGTCATGTCCTCCTCCGTCACCGCTCCTCTCGAACGCCAGTTCGGCCAGATGCCCGGGCTCAAACAGATGACGTCGGTCAGCTCCGGCGGCGGCTCCGTCATCACCCTCGAATTCAACCTCGATGAAGACATCGACGTCGCCGAGCAGGAAGTGCAGGCCGCCATCAATGCCGCCAATAACTTCCTGCCCGCTGACCTGCCCAACCCTCCCGTCTACAGCAAGGTCAACCCCGCCGACGCCCCCATCATGACGCTGGCTCTTACCTCCGACTCCCTCCCGCTCGACAAAATCGAAGACGCTGCCGACACCAACCTCGCCCAGAAAATCTCCCAGGTCACCGGCGTCGGACTCGTCTCCATCGCCGGCGGACAAAAGCCCTCTGTCCGCGTGCAGGCTAACCCCGCGCAGCTTGCCGCCTACAATCTAAGCCTTGAAGACCTCCGCACCGCCCTCGCTGCCGCCAATGTCGACCAGGCCAAGGGCACACTGAATGGTTCTCGCCAGTCCTACACCATCAACGACAACGACCAGCTGATCTCCAGCGCCGATTATCTTCCCGTCATCATCGCGTACCGGAACGGCGCACCCGTCCGCACGTCAGATGTAGCGAGCGTCGTCGATGCGGCCGAGAACTCGCAGCAGGCTGCCTGGATGAACCGCGAGCCGGCCGTCATCGTCAACGTCCAGCGCCAGCCCGGCGCCAACATCATTGCTGTCGTCGACCGCATCAACAAGCTGCTTCCGCAACTCCAGACCAGCCTGCCGGCCAGCGTTCAGGTCCACGTCCTTACGGATCGCACCACTACCATCCGCGCATCCGTGAAAGACGTCGAATTCGAGCTGATGCTTACCGTGGCCCTGGTCGTCATGGTCATCTTTCTCTTCCTGCGCAACCTTGCCGCCACCATCATTCCATCCGTCGCGGTGCCTCTCTCCATCGTCGGCACCTTCGGCGTGATGTACCTGCTCGGCTACAGCCTCAACAACCTCACCCTGATGGCGCTCACCATTTCCACCGGCTTCGTGGTCGACGACGCCATCGTCATGATCGAGAACATCTCGCGCTTCATTGAAGAAGGCGAGTCCCCGATGCGTGCTGCTCTCAAAGGCAGCGAGCAAATCGGCTTTACCATCATGTCGCTCACCATCTCGCTCATCGCGGTGCTCATTCCCCTACTGTTCATGAGCGACGTGGTAGGCCGTCTCTTCCGCGAGTTCGCCATCACCCTGGCAGTCACCATCCTTGTCTCCGCTGTCGTCTCCCTCACGCTGACGCCCATGATGTGTTCGCGCATTCTCCGCGACAAGGCCCATGCCAAGCAGACCCGCTTCTACTACTGGTCCGAGAAGGTCTTCAACTCCATCATCGCCTCCTACGGCCGCGGTTTGAAGAAGGTCCTCGAGCACCGCTTCATCACGCTGCTGGTCACCATTTCAACGTTCGTCGCCACTGTTCTGCTGTTCATCGTGATTCCCAAGGGCTTCTTCCCCGTGCAGGACACCGGCGTGATTCTGGGCATCAGCGAAGCACCTGAAACCGTGAGCTTCGCCAACATGGCGGTCCGCCAGCAAAAACTCGTCGACATCGTTCTGCAAGACCCCGCGGTCGACAATGCCTCCTCCTTCATCGGAATCGACGGCACCAACACCACGCTCAACTCCGGCCGCATCCAGATCACCCTCAAGCCGCTCGATCAGCGCAAGATTTCGGCCACTGACGTTATTCGCCGCCTCCAGCCCAAGGTCGCCGACGTCGATGGCATCCAGCTCTTCCTGCAGCCGCTGCAGGACCTGAGCGTGGAAGACCGCGTCAGCCGCACACAGTTCCAGTACTCCCTTGAAGACCCGAACTCCGTCGAACTCGCCACTAAAACGCGCCAGATGGTGCAGGAGTTGAGCAAGGAACCCGCCGTCACCGACGTCGCCAGCGATCTGCAGGATCAAGGTCTGGGCGCGATGCTTGTCATTGATCGCGATACGGCGGCACGGCTCGGCATCTCCATGGCCGACGTCGATAACACGCTCTATGACGCATTCGGCCAGCGCCAGATCTCCACCATCTTCACCCAGCTCAACCAGTACCACGTGGTGATGGAAGTGGGTCAGAACTTCCAGTCCAATCCCACGGTCCTGAACAATCTCTACGTGAAATCCAGCAATGGCACGCAGGTTCCCCTCAGCATGCTCGCTCACTGGGAGCAGTCAAAAGCGCAACTCGCCATCGGCCACGAAGGCCAGTTTCCCTCGACCATCGTCAGCTTCAACCTCGCGCCGGGCAAAGCACTGGGTGATGCCGTTAAAGCGGTTAATGCGGTGGAGCAGCGCATTGGCATGCCCGCCAGCATCAATGCCAGCTTCCAGGGCACAGCCGCCGCCTTTCAGACCTCGCTGGCCAACGAACCGCTGTTGATCCTCGCGGCTCTGGTCACGGTCTACATCGTGCTCGGCGTGCTCTACGAGAGCTATATCCATCCCATCACCATCATCTCCACCTTGCCGTCGGCCGGCGTCGGCGCCTTGCTCGCGCTCATGATCACCCAGATGGAATTCAGTGTGATTGCGCTGATCGGCATCATCCTGCTCATTGGTATCGTGCAGAAAAACGCCATCATGATGATCGACTTCGCGCTCCAGGCCGAGCGCGAGGAAGGGAAGTCGGCAGAAGAAGCCATATTCCAGGCCTGTCTCCTGCGCTTCCGGCCGATTTTGATGACCACCCTGGCAGCGCTTCTCGGCGGACTACCGCTCGCTCTCGGTGGCGGCGTGGGCGCGGAACTGCGTATGCCCCTCGGCGTCAGCATTGTCGGCGGACTGATCTTTTCGCAGGTCCTTACCCTCTTCACCACTCCGGTGGTTTATCTCTACTTCGACCGGCTGGCGCAGCGGCTGAAACCGCGCGATCTTGAGATAGGCTCTGAACATCACATGGCTTCGGCGGACTGAGGCAGGCGACAATGCACATCTCCGCACCCTTCATCAAGCGGCCCGTTGCCACCTCACTCCTGAGCATCGCTCTTTTGCTCGCCGGCTCCGTTGCCTATTCGGTGCTGCCTGTCGCCTCGCTGCCCGACGTGGACTTTCCAGTGATCGGCGTCGGCGCGGGACTTCCCGGCGCCAGCCCCGAAACCATGGCTTCTGCCGTTGCCACTCCTCTGGAGCGCCAGTTTGGCCGCATCGCAGGCGTCAACCAGATGACCTCGAGCAGTTCGCTTGGTTCGGCCAACGTCACGCTTCAGTTTGATCTCAATCGCAACATCGACGCTGCTTCCCGCGATGTCCAGGCAGCAATCAACGCCGCGCGGAGTCAGCTCCCCTCGTACCTGCCGCAAAACCCGAGCTATCGCAAAGCCAATCCGGCCGACGCGCCCGTCCTCATTCTCACGCTCACGTCTGATGTCATTCCGAAGCCGCAAATCTATGACATGGCCGACTCCATCCTCGCCCAGAAGATCGCGCAGATCCAGGGCGTAGGCCAGGTCTTCGTCGGCGGCAGCGCGCAGCCTGCGGTCCGGGTCGAACTCAATCCCATGCAGCTCGCCAATAACGGCGTTGGACTCGACGCCGTTCGCACCGCCCTGTCAAACGCCAACGCCAACCGTCCCAAAGGCAGCTTCAGCGACGGTCAGCACCGCTGGCAGGTCGACGACGACGATCAGATCTTCAAGGCCTCTGACTTTGCACCGATCATCGTCGGCTACAACCAGCAGACCGGGGCGGCTGTCCGCGTCGCCGACCTTGGCAGTGTTGTCGACTCCGTCTCCGACATCCACACCGCGGGTTTCGCCGGCAACAACGGCCCCGGCCACACCGGAAAACTCAAAGACGCGATTCTGATCATCATCTCCAAGATTCCCGGCGCCAACGTCATCGACACTGTCGATGCTGTCCTCAAGGAGATGCCACGCCTTCAGGCCGAGATCCCACCCACGATCCAGATGAACGTCGCCGTCGACCGCACTACGACCATTCGCTCCAGTGTGCATGACGTCGAGATTTCGCTGATGATCAGTGTCGTTCTCGTTGTCCTGGTCGTCTTCCTGTTCCTCCGAGAAGTCTGGGCCACCATCATCCCGTCCATTGCGGTGCCGCTGTCTCTAGTCGGTACCTTCGGCGTGATGTATCTGCTCGGCTATACCATCGATAACCTCTCGCTGATGGCGCTTACCATCTCCACCGGCTTCGTTGTCGACGACGCCATCGTGGTCATTGAAAACATCACGCGCTATCTCGAAGAGGGCATGAAGCCCTACGAAGCGGCGATGAAAGGATCGAAAGAGATCGGCTTCACGGTCCTCTCCATGAGCACGTCGCTCATCGCCGTCTTCCTTCCCATCCTGCTCATGGGCGGCATCATCGGCAAGCTCTTCCGCGAATTCGCCGTTACGCTCAGCGTTGCCATCGCCGTCTCCCTGCTCGTCTCTCTCACCACCACGCCCATGCTCTGCGCCCGGTTCCTCAAATCGCGCGACGAGAGCAGTCATGGCCGACTGTACCGCCTCTTTGAGGATGCGTTTCAGTGGGTTCACCACGAGTACAACTCCGCTTTGCGCTGGGTTCTGCGCCATCAGTGGATAACGCTCGGCGTCGCGGTGGGCTGCGCCTTCCTCAATGTCTATCTCTTCAAGATTGTTCCCAAGGGATTCTTCCCGCAGCAGGATACGGGCAGGTTGGGCGGTCAGACCATAGCCTCGCAAGACATCAGCTTCCCCGCGATGAGAGACAAGCAGCAGCAGCTTGCGCAGATCACGCTGAACGATCCGGCAATTGACACCGTTACCGCCTTCGCAGGAGGCGGCCGCGGCAGCAACAACACCGGTTTCATGTTCATATCCCTCAAGCCTCCCAATCAACGCCCCGGTCATGTCACCGCCGATCAAGTCGTGAATCGGCTGCGTGGCAAACTCACCAGCGTTGCAGGGGCCCGTCTCTTTCTCCAGGCGCAGCAGGACATCCAGGTCGGTGGCCGCGGCAGCGCCGCTCAGTATCAGTACACGCTGTCTGATCCCGATGTCGATGAGTTGAATACCTGGGCGCCGCGCCTCGAAGCCCGTGCCCGCGCCATGCCGGAACTCCGCGACGTTTCCACCGATCAACAGGATCAGGGATTGTCTGAAACCCTCGTCATCAATCGCGATACCGCCTCGCGCCTCGGCATCACCGCGTCGGTCATCGACCAGGTCCTCTACGATGCGTTCGGCCAGCGCCAGGTCTCCACGATGTACACAGGCCTCAACCAGTACTTCGTGGTCATGGAGGTCGATCCGCAGTACCAGCTGAGTCCCGACTCGCTCAACAACATCTACATCAAGACGGGTGCAACCGGCGCACCCGCGTCTGTGCCCAATCTCGGCTCCACAACTCCTTCCACCGCTGCGACAGCCACCTCCGCGGCCGCGCCGCAGGCAGCGGCCGCACGAAACTCCGCCGCCGCCCCAGCGGCATTCGTGACCGCCGGCGGGCAACTCGTTACCAGCAGCGCAGCGACGGGTACCGGTACGACGCCTGCGTCCTCCGGCACCAGCAGCACCAGCCTCGTGGCAACGAACATCGCTGCCATCGCCGCATCCAACGATGAATCGACAAATGCAGCGGCGATTCAGTCGGGCACACTCTCCGGCACGAGCGCCTCGTCCCCGGCATCCACCGCGGCCTCCAACTCTGCTGCTGCCGCACCTGCCGCCAGCACTACTCCCGTCCCCGCAACCACCGGCGCCATGGTGCCGCTTTCAACCATCGCCCACTGGGAGCAGAAGCGCACCTCCCTCACCGTCAATCATCAGGGTCAATATCCCGCGGTGACGCTCACGTTCAATCTCGCACCCAATGTCGCGCTGGGCGATGCCGTAACCGCCCTCGAAAAGGCCGAAAGCGACATGGGCATGCCCACGAATATTCATGCCACTTTCCAGGGCACTGCACAGGCCTTCCAGGATTCGCTCAAGAACGAGCCCTACCTCATCCTCGCCGCACTCGTTGCCGTCTACATCGTCCTCGGCATTCTCTACGAGAGCCTGATTCACCCGCTCACCATCCTCTCCACCCTGCCCCCCGCCGGAGTCGGCGCCATCCTCGCCCTGCTCATCACCGGCACCGATCTCAGCATCATGGCGCTGATCGGCATCCTCCTGCTCATCGGCATTGTGAAGAAGAACGCCATCATGATGATCGACTTCGCCCTTCAGGCCGAACGCGAACAGGGTCTTCCTCCTGTCGAAGCCATCTACCAGGCATGCCTGCTGCGCTTCCGTCCCATCATGATGACCACCCTCGCTGCCATGTTCGGCGGACTTCCGCTGGCCATCGGTATGGGCGTCGGCTCAGAACTGCGCCAGCCTCTCGGCATCACCATCGTCGGCGGCCTCCTTGTCTCCCAGCTCCTCACGCTCTTCACGACGCCCGTCGTCTACCTCTTCTTCGACAAGCTCCAGTGGCGGTTCATGAAGCTCCACCGCGTAGGCTCCGAACTCGAAGAAGCCCCCGGCGACTGATCGGTTGGCGCTAAAACTGGGTTCCGCGAAACACGCTTTTGGTATGGGGACAAACAACAAGAGCGGCCTTTCGGCCGCTCTTGTTGTTCGCTTCAGACCACAACGTTGCCTGTCAGAACGAGAGCACACAGCCGCCCGCGCCGCTGTTGAAGGCATTGCTCCACAGAGACTGCACCGGGAAAGTGTTGCTTCCGATCGAGACATTCGCTGAAGCCCCCTGACCGGACGAGATCCAGGCGCACTTGTCGCCATTCTCCTCGCCGCCTGAATCAAGCCATCCGCCATTCGGGAACTGGTCTGTGATGGTCTCGGCCATCTCGTGACCGCCTACGATCGTGATACCGGCCTTGGCGCCCAAGCCGTTGAAATTTGCGCCGCAGCTTGCACCCGCGTCGGTCATATAAGGCAGATTTGTGTAAGCCACGTTGCCGACCGTCGAGCTTGTCGAGCTGTGCCAGGCACAGTATTGCGAGCCGAAACCACTCGCATTGTGCCCTGTTGATGTCGCGATCACATACTGCACGCTCGCATTTCTCGACGCACGTCGTGTTGCCAAAGTGTTGGGCAGCTTTTACAGCTTCCGCGGCGAGCTGCGACTGACGCGGCTTCGACGGTGCTGTGCTTGCACTGTCAGCCCAAACGCCGGCGAGGATGCTCGGCGGATTGCCGGCGGCCTGGCCCGCGCCATTGCAGTAAAAAGTGCCCGACGCTACGCCCTGGCAGTACTGGGTGACGGAGTTCAACCACTTGCTGCCGCCCGCGCCACTGTAGAAATTCTGCAGGATCGCCGATTCGCCGCTCGGGTCATTGTTGTTCCACTGGGAGCCCCAGAGCACCAGGTAGACTCTGGCCGTTGTTTCCACGCCGATGCCGCCGACCCCACCGTGGTACGACAGATCCTTGGAAGTGCTGGCCTGCTTGACAGGGCGTGCGGCTTCGCGAGCCTGCTTTGCGGCGTCTACCGTTGGATGAATCATTACGGGTGGCATGCCGGCCTCGATATACCTCAGGCCTCCGGCAGCCGCTTCGTTGTGTGCTGCCTGGCTCTGCCCCTGCGCGAACGACAACGGGCTAGCCAACATCAATCCCAAAACACACAGAACGGCTCGGGGAACAGCTACGTGTCTGCTCATATGACATTTCCTCACTACTTTGGATTTTTCGATCGAGAAAACTGACGAACTGAAGTTCCGGTTGGATTGAAACGCCGAACCTCGACCTCACAAGGCCAGCGCAAATTTCAACGACATTAGTATCTCCAGGGAGGTGAAGTCAAGCCATTGAAGTAAGTGCAAGATTTGAAACAGTGTCAAACCATCCCGCAATCGCAAACCCCTCACGTCGAGCTATGGCGTGTGGCCGCACCTCGAATGACCCATCACGAGCGGACCGTGTCTTTGCGGCGACCGGGTTCAAGATGGCAGGAAAGGCAACCGCGGTTCCCATCTTCATCACAGCGTGGCGCCGGCGCCAGCGCTATACTCTGCCCGGCAATCCAATGCCGGAGGTAAACCATGCTCACCATGGAAAAACTCGACCTCAAGAAACAATGGAGAAACCTCTACCAGCCCCCAGTTGGTGAAATCACCACCGTCACGGTCCCCCCGCTCACCTACCTCATGGTCGACGGTCAAGGCGACCCCAACACATCCAAATTGTTCGAACAGGCTGTCGAAGCGCTCTACTCACTCTCGTACACCCTCAAGTTCTCGCTCAAAAAGAATCCGCACGCCATCGACTACGGCGTCATGCCTCTCGAAGGCCTCTGGTGGGCCGACGATCCGAGCGTCTTCTTCCAGTCCGACAAATCCACATGGAAGTGGACCGCCATGATCCTCCAGCCCGAGTTCATTTCCCGTGCAAACGTCGACGCCGCCTTCGATGAAGTCCGCAGAAAGAAGAATCCCCCGGCCCTCAACCGCGTCCGCTTCGATACCCTCGAAGAAGGCGGATCTGTGCAGACCCTCTACCTTGGTCCGTTCTCTGAAGAAGGCCCCGTCATCCAGCGCATGCACGATACCATTCACGCCGCCGGCAAACAGCTGTACGGCAAGCATCACGAAATCTACCTGAGCGACCCGCGCCGAACCGCGCCCGCCAAACTCAAAACTATCCTGCGTCAGCCAATGCGCTGACGGCGCTCCATCCCATTCTCCTCGCTGCTGCGCATGAAGTGTGTCCATGCACCGCAACCAGTGCAGAACACGTGTCGATTCGATCCCAGCCTCCGCCTCCATTGGCAAAGACGCTCGCACAAGTGGTATCGTCAAAACAATTCAGATTTATGCGCGACGTTTTCATCAGCCATTTTCCTCAGGCTTCTGCACTCTTTCTGAACGTCATTTCGCTCTCCGGCTTTTCGCGCTGACCCGTCTCGACCCGCACACCCGTGTTCCCCATCTGCAACACAAACCGGGCGGAGGTATTTCGATGAGCATTTCTCCAGAAGCGATGGACGCAAACCTGGTCTTGACCCTCGATGAAATCACCAGCCTCACCCAGGACGGGGGCAGGCCCTCCGACACGCTGATGAACGTCGTTGCTCTCATCGCCTCCCGTTTTCGCACAGACGTTTGCTCCGCCTATCTGCTTGAACCGGATCGTTCCAATCTCGTTCTTGCCGCTTCGCTCGGCCTCCATGCCCGCAGCATTGGCGCGCTCCGTATGCCTCTTCACGAGGGCCTCGCCGGCCTTGTCGCCGAACAGGTTCGCCCCGTCGCCGTCGACGACGCCAGCCGCCACCCGCGCTACAAGTACTTCAAGGAATCCGGCGAAGAAGCCTACCACTCCTTCCTCGGTGTCCCGCTCATCGATCGCGGGATTCTCCAGGGCGTTCTCGTTGTCCAGACCAAAGAACCCCGCGTCTTCCGCGACAACGAAATCCGCATGCTCGCGGAAGCCGCCGAGCAAGTCGCCCCCATTGTCAGCGAAGCCCGCACCCTCGATCGCTTCGTCGCTCCCGCACAGGAACGCCTCTTGGCCCTCGCACGCAATGTCTGGTGGAGCTGGGATCACGACTGCATCAATCTCTTCCGCGATCTGAATCCGGTCCGCTGGCGCGAGCTCAACCAGAATCCCATCGCCCTGCTCAACGAAATGCCGCTCAGCGAGATCGAGCGCCGCGCCACCGAACTCGTCCTGCACAGCCGCATCAACTACGTCTACCGCCGCCGCCAGGAGTACCTGCAGGGAGACCGCACCTGGGGTGCGGCCAATGCCGGCATCCTCCGCCCTCGCCCTGTCGCCTACTTCTCCGCGGAATTCGGCCTCCACGAGTCGCTCCCCATTTACTCCGGCGGCCTCGGCGTTCTCTCCGGCGACCACATCAAGAGCGCTTCTGATCTCGACATCCCCCTCGTCGGCGTGGGCCTCTTCTACGGCCAGGGATACTTCCTCCAGCGTCTCGATGAAAAAGGCTGGCAGCGCGAAGAGTATCTCCAGACCGACATCAAACAACTCCCGATGCAGCCGGCCATCGGCCTCGACGGACAACCCGTCGTCATTGAAATCGCCACCCGCGGCGCCGCCATTCGCGCCAAAGTCTGGCAAGTCAAAGTCGGTCGCTGCGATCTCTTCCTCCTCGATTCCAACGTCCCCGGCAACGCTCCGGAAGATCTCGAAACCACCTCGCGCCTCTACGGTGGAGACTCCCGCACACGCATCCGCCAGGAGCTTCTCCTCGGCGTCGGCGGATTCCGCGCTCTCAAGGCCATGGGCATCTCCCCCGGTGTCCTTCACCTCAACGAAGGCCATAGCGGTTTCGCAGTCTTTGAAGCCATCCGCTCCCGCATGGAAGATGAAGGCCTCGACTTTTACGCCGCAGCCAGCCAGATTCCGCGCGAAGTCGTCTTCACCACGCATACCCCCGTCCCCGCCGGCCACGATCGTTTCAGCCCAGACCTCATTGAAGAACACCTAGGACCTCTGCGCGATCAACTCGGCATCTCCCACGAAAATCTCATGGGCTTTGGCCGCGAACATCCGACCGACTACGGCGAGACGTTCTGCATGACCGTCCTCGGTCTCAAACTTGCCCGCCGCGTCAACGCAGTTTCCTCGCTCCACGGCGAAGTCTCGCGCGCCATGTGGAAAGGCCTCTATCCCGGTCGCTCCGAAGACGCGGTCCCCATCGGCCACATCACCAATGGTGTCCATGTCCCGTCATGGTTGGCGCCGCAGATGTTCCGTCTTTACGATCGCCACCTCGGCGTGGACTGGCAGAAGCGCAGCGGCTCCAAAAGCACCTGGGAAGCCATCGAAAACGTCGACGACGGTGAACTCTGGGAAACCCATCTCAGCCTCAAAGCGCGCCTGCTCGACTTCGCCCGACGCCGCGCCGTCGAACAGGCCGAGCGCCGCAGCGAATCCTCCTCGTCGCTGCATCGCTTTGCCAAAGCTTTCTCGCCCGACGCTCTCACCATCGGCTTCGCCCGTCGCTTTGCAACCTACAAGCGCGCCAACCTTCTGCTCAAAGACATTGAGCGGCTCGCCTCCATGGTCAACGACCCCAAGCGCCCCGTGCAGTTCCTCTTCTCCGGCAAAGCCCATCCGCACGATGAACCCGGCAAGCGCGTCCTCCAGCAGATCGCTCAAATGATGCGCGATTCGCACTTTGCTGAAAAGTTCCTCTTCATCGAGGACTACGACATCAACGTCGGCCGCCATCTCGTCCAGGGCGTCGACGTGTGGCTCAACAACCCTCGCCGCCCCCTCGAAGCCTCCGGCACCAGCGGTCAGAAAGTCGTCCTCAACGGCGGCCTCAATCTCTCCGTGCTCGATGGCTGGTGGGCAGAGGCCTACGACGGCCTTAACGGTTTCGCCATCGGCAAGGGCCGAACCCACTCCAACATGGACGTCCACGACACCCGTGACGGCGAAGACCTCTACCGGGTCCTCTCCGGCGAACTCATCCCGCTGTTCTACGATCGCGACCCCGATGGCCTGCCGCGTGGCTGGATCAAGCGTATGAAACGCACCATTCGTACCCTGGGATGGCGCTTCAACGCAGACCGGATGGTGATGGATTACACCCAGAAATGCTACATTCCGGCAGCCGGAGGCACCTCCAGCGACATCCGGCCTCTATCTTGATATCACCCGCAATATCAATCCCTTGCGGTCTAACGCGATGCTCTCCCGGCCTCTATCCCCTGGATGGTTACCTTCGCCCGGGCCTACTGATCAATTAATTTCAGTCACTTACAGAGGTCCTTTTGTCACCAAAGTATCCGCCCATACATACTTCGGGTAATGTATCGGGTGGTGACGTGCGTCTAAACTTCCGTCCATAGCATCTTCCGAGTTGTTTTTCTTCCGTTTTCCCCGGCAGGCCGCACAGAAATGCTAAGGCCCCTTGCCGAAGCGGGTGATCTCGAAAGCTGCTGGAGGAAAATCCAATGGGCTCACAGGTCTATCGCGAAAATTACTTGGCGGCGCTCGAAGTCGCACATTCTCAACTCGACCGGATTATCCGGGAATTCGATGGCCTTCAGCTTCGAAAGGGACAGATCGAGGGCGTGGTAGGAGCGCTCCAACCCTTCCTTCCTTCCAATCCAAAGGCAAATTACGAATTCCGTCAGCCGGAACCAGTACACACTGAACTCCGTCAGCCTGAGCCGATTCAGGTCGAATCTGTTCGTATGGAGCCCGAGATGGTTCAGCCGGTCCTCCGCCCTGTGCCAGTGTCCGCTCCCGAACCGGTCGCGACTGCAGCAGCGCTCCCGCCCAAGTCCGATTCGACAATGGATCCGATCCAGAACCGTATCAATCGCGCTCTCGGCCTCGCCGTAGCCTGAAGCACCTCTCGGCCCTCCGGCAGTCAAAAGCCCCATGCTCTGCTCAAGCATGGGGCTTTTCATTTTGCATTTGTCGACCCTTGAAACTCCCGATCCCTCCGCCCTACTTCATCGCATACGACGGCGCAGTTTCCTCTGCCTTGGTAACCGTCTCAATCAGCTTCACGGGATAATACGCGTTCCGCGTGTACTGCTTCACCATACGATTGGTGTTGAAGTACGAGCCGTTGAACGCCAGGGTCGTCCGCATCATCCGCGCCCAATGCTGCGGCTCGCCGCAATACAGAGGCACCACGGCGTTTTCGAGCTTCTTGTAAAGATTCTCGGCTTCCTCCGCATCGTTGGCGCCGTCTTCAATGGCCCATCCGGTCACGCCTTCGATGCAGCCCTCGATCCACCAGCCATCTAAAATTGACAGGCTTGGCACGCCGTTTAGTGCCGCCTTCATGCCGCTGGTGCCAGAGGCTTCATATGGACGCCGCGGCGTATTCACCCACACATCCACGCCCGCTGTCAGCAGCGCTCCCAGATCCCACGCATAGTTTTCGAGATAGACAACGCGCAGCATGTCATTGGATAGCCTGCTCGCCGTCTCAATCACGCTGTGAATCAGCGCCTTCCCCGGATCGTCTGCCGGATGCGCCTTGCCCGCGTACAGTATCTGCAGCCCGCCCGCCTGCGTCGCAATCTTCAGCAGGCGCTCTGGATCCGCGAACAACAGGTTTGCGCGCTTGTACGTTGCAGCGCGTCGCGCAAATCCCAACGTCAGCACGTTCGGATTCAACACCAGGCCCGTCCGCGTCGCCACCTCTGTCAGCAATGCTTCCTTCGCCCGGCGATGCGCATCTCTTAGCTCTTGTTCCGGCAGATCGATCGCATTGCGCAGCGTCAGATTGTCTCGCCGCCACGACGGAATCTGCACATCCAGCATCTGCTGCACCGGCTCTGAAATCCACGTCGGAGCATGCACCCCGTTCGTGATCGAGTCGATCTGGTACTGCGGAAACATCGCGCGCGACACCTTGCCGTGCTGCATCGCCACGCCGTTCGCGTAGCGCGAAAAACGCAGCGCCAGCATCGTCATGTTCAGCAATCCGCCTTCAAACACGCCAAGCTTTTCGAGGCGCGCCGTCCGGTCGCCCCCAAGAATTCTGATCGATTGCTCCGTCGAGAAACGATCGTGACCCGCTGGTACCGGCGTATGCGTCGTGAACACGCACTTGTTGCGCACCTGCAGAATGTCGGCATCGGTCGGCGAGTTCAATGGACCGCCGCCCATCTCGCTCTCCAGCAGCGCCAGCGTCAGCAGCGCCGCATGGCCCTCGTTCATGTGGTACACATTCACCTTCAGGCCGAGTGCATTCGCCATGCGTGCGCCGCCCAGCCCCAGCACAATCTCTTGCTGCAAACGGTAGTTCGTGTCGCCGCCATACAGGTGATCGGTCAGCCCGCGATCCCATCCCGAATTGCCGTCGAGATCCGTGTCGAGAAGATAAATCGGAACTACGTGCCCGTAACGTCCACGCAGGTCATAGCGCCAGGCCCGCACCAATACATCGCGGCCTTCGACTGAGACTCGAATGCGCGCCGCTTCTTCCGTGCAGAAGTCCGAAGGATTCCACGGCTGCACTTCTTCTGTCTGGTCGCCCGCCTGGCTCAGGTGTTGCTGAAAATATCCCTTGCGGTGCGCGAGAGAGAATGCCACCAGCGGAACGCCAAGGTCCGCGGCCGAACGCAGTGTGTCCCCGGCCAGCATCCCCAGGCCGCCAGAGTATGTGGGCATCGCGCGGTCGATCGCAATCTCCATGGAGAAGTACGCGACCAGTCCGCTCGTCGGGGTTGTTTCGTAGGAGAAGGGTTTAGTTGAATTCAGTTGCATCCTCTACATCTCTCTGCGGCGCTCTAAATGCCTACAATTTGAAATCCAATATCCGAAACACCGGATGGGCCAGAAAATTCCCCTCGCAGTCATGTAATCGGCAACGTTTGAAATCCTTGAAAGATTCTAGCAAGGAAAAACGATTTGGTTATGGGGTCCCGGCCGAATAGGGGTAACTTCGGAGAGCCTGTTTTCCACTACATGGTAATGAGATGCATTCGACCCTAATCGGGAAAAACCCGATGTCCTTCAATGTGAGAGACTCGCGATCACCCGGTGCGCTCCGCTTGACGCATGGCAAACGTGAATCTGCGGAACGATTCCCGTTTCACTGGCGTAACTTGCAGCCAGTCCATCGCGGAACTCCATCGCCTTCTCCTGTTCCACCAGGTTGATGGTGCATCCGCCAAATCCGCCGCCCGTGAGCCGCGCGCCAATCAACCCCGGCTGATTATGCGCCAGCATTACCATCGTGTCTGCCTCGACGCAGCTCGCTTCAAAATCCTGGCTGTAGCTCACGTGCGCCTCGGCCATCAATCTCCCCAGCTCTTTCAAATCGTGATGGATCAAGGCTTCCGCCGCCGCGACTGTGCGCGTGTTTTCTGTAATCACGTGACGTGCGCGCTTCAACGCATTCGCGCTCATCTCTGCGCCCCACTTGTGCAGGTCCTCGACCGTTGCATCGCGCAAAAACCGCACCTCCGGCCTGTGCCGCGCAATCACCGCCGCAGCTTCTTCCACTTCCGCGCGCCGCGTTGTATATCCGCCGCCCGCCACCGAGTGCTTCACCATCGTGTTCGCAACCACCAGCGCAACATTCGCCGGAATCGGCGCCAGCCTGAAACTCAGGTCGCGGCAATCCAGCAGCAGCGCGTGATCTTCCGCGCCGTTCGCGGAAATGAACTGGTCCATGATGCCGCTATTCGCGCCCACAAACTCGTTCTCCGCGCGCTGGCACAAGCGCGCCAGCTTCGGCCGCGCATAATCGACTCCCAGCAGTGATGTCACGGCCAGCGCAGTCGCCACTTCCACCGCTGCCGAACTCGATAGCCCCGACCCCAGAGGTACATCGCCCAGCAGGCTCAAACTCAATCCCGGAATCCGATGTCCCTCGCCCGCGAGAATCACCATCACGCCCAGCGGATAATCACTCCAGTCCTTGCTCCCGCTCGTCGGCAGCGATGCGGCTTCAAACGTGCGCTCTTCCTTGAAGTTCTCTGAGTAGATGACAATCTTTCCGTCATCCCGCGGCGAGATCGCTGCCAGCGTCGCGAAATCAATCGCAGCCGGCATCACGAATCCTTCGGCATAATCCGTGTGTTCGCCAATCAGGTTCACGCGGCCCGGAGCTGCAAAAATCTCCGGTTCACTCTTGAAGCGGCTCACATGCAAGGAACGCAAAACTTCAGGGTTATACATCGTTGTTCATCTCTCGATTCGTTGAATCTCGACTTCCATTGGCCAACTGAAACAACCGCCTGGCTCAAGCACCCGCGTCCACGGCCCCGTCAAAGCCAGAGAATCCACCGGCGCCGTGGCGGGCTCCAGAGCAACACATACCTGCTTCGGTCCCGGCTTCTCCGGCCATCCGCCGTAGCAAATCCACAAACCTATATAGGGAGTTGCTGCAGAGTCAAACGTGACACGAATGCGCAAACCCGCCGAAAGCCTTTCCAGCGCGCACCAGTTTCCCGATGCGCTAAGCGGTCCCGCAAACAGCTTGTCGCCAATCCCCGAATCCGGCGCATCCGCTACGCTCAGATCCGTTGTGTCGCCGTTCGCTAGTCGTGCCACCGGCCACGCAACGGAATCGCCGCCCTTGCCCAGCCGTCCTCCGCCCGAACCCTCCAGCCGCAATGACGTGATCGACCCCGGCAGCACAATCCGATCCCCCTCCTCGGCCGCAAATAAAGGATGCGCCGCCCACGACCATGGGATCGAGTTGGAACCCGTATTTCTCAAACTGTATGCGAGCTTTAAACGCCACCCGTCGCCGGACTCTTGCAACTCCAACCGCCGCTCCAACTCCAGCGGCAATGAAAAACACGTGCCGATTAAATTAACCGCTGCATGAGCCTGTTCCCTAATCCCTGATCCCTGTTCTTTCCACTCCACGCGCCACAGATCCCCATGATCCGGAATCTCTGCTATCCCTGCTGCCGTCTCCACCCGGCACGCCGCGACCGACGGCAAACACTCATCCCACCCGCTCGCATCGCCCGCATCAAACGCCATCGTCCGTGTCCGCGGCGCAATCGGCGCCAGCGGCTGCTGCAGCAGTTCCCGCTCCTCTACTCGAATCGAGGCGATCTTGCCGCCAAACTGCGGAAGCACCGTCACCGCGCACTTCCCCGCTTGGATGAGAACGTTTTCACTTTTGGCGACAGATGTAGCGTGCTCCGCCATCCTCACCCCTTCTGCACGTCTGCACACACTGCGCACATCTCGTTCCAGATGCGCTCCAGCCAGGTCTCATGTTCTGGCTTCATCAGCACCGACCGCAGGCAGGTCACATATCTTTCGAGCGCGCTCGAATCCCGCTCTGGCTCAAACCAGAATTGCGGCAATTGTACTAGCGCCAAGTGCAGATTGCGCTCCGCGCAAGCTGAAAAAGTCGACTGTGCGAGCGCCGTCGCCAGCTCCGCCGTCTCAGCATTCATCTTCCAGACCACGATGTCCAATTCCGGGCCGCCTGCGGTCAGCGCTACAAATCGATCATCGTTTCGCAACCGCCGATCCAGCTCCACCGCCGCTCTCCTCCCGGCCGCCAATCCTCGCGCAAACTCCCCACCCGGCTTCAGCGGCAATAGTCTCTGCGTCGCCCACAAAGCCACCGCTGCTGCCCCGGCCCGCGAACACTCCAGGCTGATCTCGCCGAGATGTAACTCCTTTGAAGTGAAATAGGTGTACGGTGAATCGTGCTTGTAAAACCTGCCCACCCCCGGGTCCCGGAACAGTACGCACCCGCACCCATACGGCTGCAGCCCGTGCTTGTGTGGATCGATCACAATCGAATCCGCCCGCCCGATCGCCGTAAACGCCCGCCGCGCCGGCTCATCCAGCGCATCCTCAATCAGCTTGAAGTACCCGCCATACGCCGCATCCACATGGACCCTGAACCCATACCGCTCACGCAGCGCCAGGATCTCCGGCAACGGATCCACCGCGCCGATCGCCGTCGTCCCAAGAGTCACAACCACGGTACCCACGTCGCCTTTGCGCAGCTCATCTTCCAGCGCATCCAGCCGCATCCTGCCTCGCGCATCAGTAGCTACCGATCCGTACTCCAGCTTCAGCACGCCTGAAATACGGTGGTGCGTATAGTGCGCCTGGTCAGATCCGACGATTCGTTTTCCCGGCGCCAACTGCCCAGATACCCACAGTGCCTCCAGGTTCGCCATCGTCCCGCCCGATGTCAGATGTCCCAGGTACTCCGTCCATCCGAACATCCCCGCAATCTCCGCCACCGCTTCAATCTCCATGGCAGAGCTTGCCCGCCCTCCATCGCGCGCGTGGTTGTTCGGATTGATCGTCATCGCCAGCGCATATGCCGCTCGCGCCACCGGATGCGGAGGCTTCAACATCTGTCCGGCATACATGGGGTGAAAGTAGGGATAGTTGTCTCCCAGTCGCTGCGCCGTCTCTTTGAGCACCGCCGCCATCGCCATCGCATCGCCATCGCTCGTGCGCGCCGGTTCAAACCCTGGCAGCGCGTCAAACTCGCGTTCCAGCTCTTCCGTGGCACGTCTCAGCAGGTCGGGGACAAGATCTTCGGCCATAACGACCCTCCACCCTATCACAGCCGAATCTATCCCCGTAAGCCTCTCATTTTAAGCAGCATCTGAAATGCGCCGATTCTCACTAGGGACTTCTGTGCCGTAAACCAGGCCGGAAAATTTGCTGCGAGATGGTACACTTGGGGTAGCGTTAGAGTCGAACCGGGCGTGTGCAGTAGCTCGCCCAAACAAGCAAGATTCTGCCAGTGGTCGCTCCGATTCATCCAGCGCAATTCAAATCCAGGAAATACGAACAAAATGGAACAAGGTACTGTGAAGTGGTTCAATGACGCGAAAGGCTTCGGCTTTATTTCGCGCCAGAACGGCGAGGATGTCTTCGTGCACTATTCTGCAATCAACTCGAGTGGTTTCAAGAGCCTGCAGGAAGGCCAAGCCGTCCAGTTCAACGTGGTAAAGGGACCCAAGGGTTGGCAGGCCGCGGACGTTCAGCCGCTGTAAGCCACCGGATTTTGGCAGAATCTAGCAGACAGAAGCAAGGGCTGGGAGCAATCCCGGCCCTTGGCTTTTTTCGGCTCAACCCTGCATCACGACAGTTTCGCCAGCGTGTTCAGATCCGACCAGGCATACGCAACGTCCATCAGCTTCGTGCCGCCAATCTCAATCACCTTCGACATCGCCATGTGTGCTCCCGCCTTCTCGTAGAAGCTGCGCGAGCGATTCTGCTCCAGCACCCACACCGCCATGCTCTTGAAATTGCGCTCCAGCAGCGCATTGGCCATCGCCCGTAAAAGGCCTGCGCCTATCCCTCGCTTTTGCGCGTCCTTCAGCAGATAGATCGCGTAGAGTTCTGCATCGCATGCCCCCACCGGTTCCCGGTTCTTTCCGCCATTCGCAAACCCCACGACGCGTCCGTCCCACTCGGCCACAAACACCAGCGTCTCGCCGGCCAGCCACTCGCGCCACAACTGGGTACGGAGTGTCTCATCCAGTCCGGCCAGGTATGCATCGGGCACGATTCCTGTATACGTCGTCCGCCAGCTCTCTACGTGCACGTGCGCGATCGCACCCGCGTCCTCCATCCGCGCCGCTCGAATCGCAATCGTCATGCGCGCGCACCTTCATTCCGCAGCGAATCGTTCCCCAAACTTCCGTCACGCCTCGCAGTGCAGGTCTCCGCTTTTCCACCTGGAACTCCGGGTAGTATGAATCAATCCGCAACGGAACACAGCGGTAAAGATAATCAGGTGTCTAGCCCGCACGACCCGGAAAGCTCAATGGGGGGTGGCTAGCGTCACGGGCTGTGGTGCGCCGATTCCACCCAGCCCGTGATTCATACCCTGCTTTGATAAGCATCCCCGCCAGCGCGGAAATGCCTGAATAGTCACCCATTACTTTAGGATGGCTAACCCCGTCTACCTTCGATTTTCTGCAGTTTTCCGATGCTACACTTCGCCAAGTGGAGAGATAAACATGGATCCCTATCGCGTAGCCTATGAACAAGCCATGACGGAACTGAACGAGATCACAAGGAAGTTCGATCTCCTCCGCATGCAAAAAGCTCAGGTCGAAAACCTCATCAACGCGTTCCGCCCGCTGATCGAGAGCAACGACCAAACCGCCAACGCCATCGCCGGCTGATCCCGGCGGTGGTTGTCGCAAACCTATGCCGGCGCAAGCCGGCATCTCAGTCTGCTTCCCACTAATCCTTCCCGCACTTTGCATTCCTCGAATGCTTAGGGCGACTCGCGTACCTGACTTCCTCGTCTGCGCGCGTTCGTCCACACGCGTAGTCCGTCACTTCGCGGACGCCGTTTTACCATTGCTGCTTGATGCCGGCCCTTAGAGGGTATACTCCGGGAACCGAAGAATAATCCCAGGAGGTCGTTCCCCACTATGCCGCATCGCGCTCGCACTCGCTGGCTCGCCACGCTCTCGCTTGGCCTGGTTGCCGCTTCTCTCGCATTCGCGCAGAACAACGCCGCGCCATCCGGCGCAAAACCCGATTCCAAAATCATTCCCACCCCTGATGTACCCGCCGACTCCACTACCGAAAGTTCTCTGAAGGTGGGCGGCCAGAACATCGACTACCGCGCCGTTGCCGGATCTCTTACCGTCGGCTCCACCGATCCGCAGGACGCCATGATCGGCTTCGACGGCAAATACCTGGCCGATGCCTCGATCGACATGACCACCAAGCCCGAAGATCGCCCCGCCACCGCGCGCATCTTCTACACCGCCTACTTCCAGAAGAATCCCGCGAAGAATCGCCCCATCACCTTCCTCTATAACGGCGGCCCCGGCAGCGCCACCATGTATCTCCACATGGGCGCATTCGGCCCCCAGCGCCTGGTCCTCCCGCAGGATTCCGCGCACCAGGAAGGCGCACCCTACCAGATCGTTCCCAATGAATACAGCCTCCTCGATGCCAGCGACCTCGTCTTCATCGACGCTCCCGGCACCGGCTTCAGCCGCATCTACGGCAAAGACGCTGGCAAGGCCTTCTACGGAACCGATCCCGACGCGCACGCCTTTGACCGCTTCATTCGCCGCTTCCTGTCGAAGTACGACCGCTGGAACTCACCCAAATATCTCTTCGGCGAAAGCTACGGCACCACCCGCACCGCCATCCTCACCAACCTGCTGCAGCGCCACCTCGATCTCAATGGATCCATCTTCCTCTCGCAGATCCTCAGCTTCGACTCGAGCGCCGACGGCCCGCAAGGCAATCCCGGCACCGACAACGGATACTTCACCGCCCTGCCTTCCATGGCCGCAACCGCCTGGTATCACCACCGCGTTCCCAGCAAGCCAGCCGATCTTGAACCGTTCTTGAAAGAGGTCGAGCAGTTCTCCCTCGGCGCATATGCATCGGCTCTCCTGCAAGGCGCCGACCTTCCCGAAGCTCAGAAAAAAGAAGTCGCCGCCAAACTTGAAAGCTATACCGGCGTCCCCGCCGCCTATTGGATCAAGGCCGACCTCCGCGTAAGCGGCGGCGAATTTTCAAAGGAACTCCAGTCCGAGCTGGGCATCACCACCGGCCGCCTCGACACGCGGTATGAGGGTCCTGACATCGATCCTCTCAGCCAAGAAGCCGAGTACGATCCCTTCGGCTCCGCCACATCCTCCGCCTACAACACCGCCATCAACCAGTACGC
The DNA here is from genome assembly GCA_963770365.1 of uncultured Acidobacteriaceae bacterium. GTDB lineage: Bacteria > Acidobacteriota > Terriglobia > Terriglobales > Acidobacteriaceae > Telmatobacter. The sequence continues at coordinate 485,096 of CAVYPN010000012.1, forward strand.
CCGCGACGTGCTTGAAATACGGCGAGAATATGACCTACAAGCCCATCCGCGCGCGAAGCCAACGGCTTCAACTGGGATCTGCACCACCAGCCGCCGGGCGGACAGGGCTGGGACGACTCCAGTGTCAACGTCATGCCCGATCTCTCCATGGCCATGAAGCGCAACCCCAAACTCAAAGTGCTGCTCATGGGCGGATACTACGATCTCGGCTGCACCTACTTCGGCGCGACCTATGAGGACAAGCACCTGCAGATTCCGCATTCGCTCCAGAGCAACATCAACTACAAATTCTTCCAGACCGGCCACATGGTCTACATCACCACACCCGCTCTAAAAGAACTCCACGACGCCACCGCCGACTTCATCAAGAAGACCGAAGACGGCACCAGGTAGCCATTGCACGTCGCGGAACAAAGCGGCCGCTGCACGTCGCCCTGATGAAGTCGAAGACGGAACCAAGGCCGCTGCCTGTCACCCCTGGTGAAGTGTCATTCTGAGCGCCGCACGCTTGGGGCCCCGCGGACATCGTCCGTGGGGTAAGCGGCGCGAAGAATCTGCTTCTGTTCTACGTTGCCGGCCCGGCCCTTCGAGCCCGGAATTACGAACCGGTGATGGCGAGCTCCGAGTAAGCGCCCTCCCGCTAACTAGGGTCTGCCCTGTCCCTAGTTGCTTCCTTCGCAAGCCCGTCCTTCGGAGATGCTCGCTTACCGCTGCCGTCAAGAGTGCCATTGCCCCTTGGCGCTCCAAGTTATACATTCCAATCGCAAAATTCCCGACGCAGTTTTGCAGGTAATTACGTGAGTCTCAGGCACAATCATCCTAGCCGCAAATGTTCGCCCTTGCGGATCAAACAGGCGGAAGTGGGTACCCCCCACCCCCCCTCGAAATTTGCAGTTTTCCACAAAAGTTTGCAGGAAATTCGACTCTGAAAGTACGACCAATTCAGTCGTTCGCAGCACACGTTGACGAAAAATGTCATTTCCGGATTGCCACTACTCACCCGGAACTCACAGTTCTGATCCGCTTCCGCTGCACTTTCCGTCAACGCAGCTGATTCAGTGCCTTCAAAACCTTTTTGCGGAAAGATACATAGGGCGTCAACGGGGGTTCACGCAACGACACAAATCCACTTCCACTCTCGAGGACCTTCCCTGTTGCGCCATTCCAGAGCGTGAAAAGCAGACTGTCGAACCGCGTGCCTCTTGGATAGGTTTGGCTGAACACATCGTCGTCTAGCTGTTGGCGGTATCGCAACTGGAGTATCCAAGAGCAATTGAGGCGATGGACTTCAGGCACGATATCCGATTGCACGGAAGCCGGGAAGACGATGATGTGGAGTTTGGAGCCGTTCTTTAGTCGTCGCCCCGCAAGCTGTTGGTACATCCCGGTCGCAAATGGTCCAGCAGGCGGATCATAAAGGCCCACTTGGGCCAGTCTTGTATCCACTATGCAGAGTGAAACAGTACTCGGCTGCGAAAACAGAGCCGGGTTTGTTGCGATAGGGATAGCCACCGCCGCGAGGATGAGCAGCTTCACCAATCTCAGCGCGGCATACCTGTAAAGTTTCACGTTGGAAGAGTTCCATGAGGCTCACCATCGGTCAAGCTCTCGAGTAACCGCCAACGGAAATAACTACTTGAGCTACACCCTCCGCGAGTCGTATCAAAGACATGCTCTGTTCCAGCCCATATCAATCCTCACCCAAACTTCCGTGATCTTACCGGCCGGTCCCGTTCGGTCCAGAATTACTCTCAACCGGCAGCAGGAAGCAAAGATGGCGATGAGAATGCAGCTAACGATTCCAAGTCCCGGGCGAGCGCGGTTTTCTGCCCTCGCGCTGCTTTCTCTCTGCCTTGTTCCCACCCCGCTGTTTGCGCAAGAGCCCGCCCCTGATACCCTCGCTGCCGCCTCCGCAGGCGACGCCAAGGCGCAATTCGCTCTCGGCGACTACTACTTCGGCATCCGCTTCCAGACTCTCGACTACGCGGATGTCCTGATCTGGTACCGAAAGGCCGCAGCCCAGCGCTATGCTCCCGCGCAGAATCAGCTCGGCAGCATGTATGAATACAACACCGGCTTGCCGCAGAACGATAAGAGCGCCGTAAACTACTACCGCCTGGCCGCAAACCAGGGCTACGCGCCCGCGCAGTTCAATCTGGCCGCGATGTACGAAGATGGCCGCGGCGTAAAGCGCGACTATAAGCAAGCCCTCGCCTGGTACCGCAAATCAGCCGACCAGAATTTCTCCGCTGCCGAAAAGCAAATCGGCTACTTCTACCAGTGCGGATTTGGCGTGAAGCGTGATTTTGCCCAGGCCATGACCTGGTATCGCCGCGCCGCCGACCACGGCAATGCGGACGCAGAAAATCAGTTAGGGTATATGGCCGAGGAAGGCTGGGGCCAGCCACAGGACTACACCGTGGCTCTTTCCTGGTTTTACAAAGCTGCGGCACACGGCAGCAACCAGGCTGCAGAGAACATCGGCTACATCTTTCAGCATGGCACCGGCGTCAAAACCGACTACGCGCAGGCGATGTCGTGGTTTGCGCAAGCAGCCGCGCAAGGCAACAGCGATGCCGATAACCAGCTCGGCTGGATGTATCAATTCGGCCAAGGTGTTCAGGTTGACAACGCCAGGGCTTTGACTTGGTATGGCCTGGCTGCCCACCTCGGAAATGGCAAAGGGCAAAACAATCTCCAGAGTTTCACCGACGATCTCGAGGACGACGGCGAGTGGCAAAGCGCCACCGCGAGGGTCAGCGATCCTGCCATCGTGCTGGCTCAACGCTGGGCTGACGTCCGGGATCTTCAGCGCCGCATTGACCAGGCCGAGGCTCATGCCCTCTATCAGGATGATTACGCCGGCCAGCTCCAACACATCGGCCACGGCAAAAGCGCTGCCATGACCAAAGTCTTCAACACAATCGGAAGTGTTGCCGCAGTCCAGCACCAAACCGAAGCCGCACAGTCACACGCCGAAGCGGCGCGCCTCCACGATCAGTTGGCCCAGATCGAAAGCCAAAACCAATCCGCCGCCGCGGTCCCCGCTAACTGAGGCTCTCCAGATTCGAGCCGGGTAGTGCTGTCGTTTGATGCGGAAGCATCGCTCTGAGCGCGGAGCTCTGAACTGCGAACTCGAAACGCCTTGCGATCTAGTAATCCCTGCCGCGGATCAGGTCCTGGTTCTGAACAATCTCAAAGCGGTTCGGGTTGGACTTGACCAGCGAGTCTGCAAACCGGTTTCCCACCGTGGCTCGGTCGTCGTATTCAACGTCTTTCACGACGGAGCGGTCAAGAATGTAATCCTGCGTGATCTTGCTTTGCCAGTCGATGTTCGCCATGTGCTGATCATTCTCAGCATCGTTCTGCCGAAGGGTCTGCATGTGGTTGTCAAAGGATTGCTTGTTCGCCTCGCGGTTTGCGTCGATCGACTTGACTTGCTGCTCGTTTGCAATGCCTTGCTGCCGAATGCGTTCCATGACAGCAGCGTTTTCGGCGGAGATGACACCCTCATTTCTCCTGTACGATGCCACGACGGCCCTGAGCGTCGCTGCCTCGGAATCCGCGTACTTCTGCGGAATATTCGACATGCTGAAGCCCAGCGCCCAGGTCGCTCCTGCCGATCCCATCAGGTCCAGGCGCCCACTCCCATTGCGCAGCCCCATGCCGTCATGCAGATCCACCGTGAACAAGACCGCAAGAGGACGGATCTGGCCGGGTCCCGCCTGGGGCGTCGCGCTGGTCAGGTTGTACGTGGCCGGTGGCTTGCCGTTGTTGCGGCGATTTTGGTTCACCACACACACGTAATCCTCAAACAGATTCGGCCCCAGGGGACAGACTACTTTTGGACCTCGACCGGCCATCCCTCCATACATCAGGCTCTGCGCCTGCGGACTGCGGGGGTCGATGATCTGTTGAAACGCAGACTGCAGGCTCACCATTTCGCCGTGATTGCCCTCCGCGGCAATCGAACCGCCGGCCACCGAAATGATCCGCCAGCCCGGAGGCAAATTAATGACCGCGCTGCGATCTCCTCCGGTCGCCGGATACAGTTGCTCCGGTCCGCTTTCGGGAGCGGGCGCGGCTTGCGTCTGCGCGCGCGTCGAAGAGCCGCCACTGGCAGGCGGTTCAGTTCCTTGCCATGCGGCAGAGACTGCCTTCAGCATGGCCGGTTCCGTGTTGACGAATCGCCTTGAATCGTCGTAGAGAATGCCCATTTGCGGCACCCCGTTACCGTGCTGGGTAATAATCAGAAGCCCAGTCAGAGGGGAGCCGCCCATATTCTTTGCCGTCAATGTGAAGAAAGTGGCCAGCGAACTGCCATCTCGCGACTGGAATAGTTTGCCCACCTGCGGCTTGTCTCCAAACTTTCCATGTATCTGGTGCAGCATGTAGATCAGCGCATCGGCCTTATTCGACTGGCTGGTCATCGCGCCAAAGGCGTATTGTCCGCCGCCCGGATTGTCGAGAATCTTGATCTCGCTTTTGGCCGGTTGCTGCGACCGCTGTGGGTGAGACTGGCCGGCACCTGCGTTTACACCGAGGCAGAAGACCGCCAGGGTCACACCCGCTGTAAACGCGGTCGGAATGCACTTCATCTCGACGCTCCTTATTTGATCGGGAATTGGGAAACGGCCAAACAGACTTTGAGAGACTAAGGCTCTTCTTGACTGCAGCACAATCCCCCATTGGTGCGAACCGGTAGCGCCTGCATCCGGCGCAGAAAGGAATATTTCTGCACAATCGAATGATGAGTGCCGCAGGCTGAGTCGGAACTTGCGAGAAGATAAATTGGAATTTCGCGGAGCCCGTGTGAACGACTTGAGGCTATAAACCGCACTCGCCGCGAACTGGTTATTGGTGTGGTCCTTGGTGAACAAACGCCTCAGCCGGTGTTCCGCAGCCCTGCCGAAATCCCGCTGATCGTCGCCGCAATCGCGCGATTCACCTCCGGCGTATCCTCGCCCGCCCGCTTTCGCCGCAGCATATCCACCTGGATCAAGTGCATCGGATCCACATACGGATTGCGCAACCGGATCGAGTGCGCCAGCACCATATTGCTCTCCAGCAATTCCTTCTGCTGTGTAATCGCCAGCACCGCCCGCACCGTGCGGTGAAACTCCGCGTCAAGCATGTCGAAGATCCGCTCGCGCAGTTTCGCATCCGTCACCAATTCCGCATACACTCGCGCCGTGGCCAGATCCACCTTGCCCAGCGCCATCTCCACGTTGCGCAGCAGATCGATAAACAGCGGAAACTCCCGCGCCATCTTCTGCAGCAGCTCTAATGCGCCAGCCTTCTTCGTGAACTCCTCGATCGCAAACCCCACGCCAAACCACGCTGGCACCAGCAACCGCGACTGCGTCCACCCAAACACCCACGGAATCGCCCGCAAATCCGATAACTTCGGAGATCTATTACGACGCGCTGGTCGCGATCCGATCTTCGCGTGTTCCAGTTCTCCCACCGGCGTCGATTGTTCAAAGTACGTCACGACATCCGCGTCGTCCAGAATGTGCTTCCGATAAAACCCGAACGAAATCTCCGACAGCTCATCAAGCGCCGCCTCCCACTCCGGCTTCAGCACACCCGTAAAATGCCCTTCCGGATCGCGCGCGTTCGGCCGGGCAAGTGCGTCAAGAGACGCCGCAATCATCAACTCCAGATTTCGCTCCGCTAGCACTTCATCCGCGTACTTGAAGTTCAGCACCTCGCCCTGCTCCGTAATGCGCAACTGCCCCTCGAATGCATCCATCGGCTGCGCGAAAATCGCGCGATGCGTCGGCCCGCCTCCGCGTCCCACCGTTCCGCCACGTCCATGAAACAGCCGCAGTTTCACGCCGCATTCCCGAGCCACCACGTGCAGGTCGCGATGCGCGCGGAAAATCTCCCACGTGCTGGTCAGCATTCCTCCGTCTTTATTTGAATCGGAATACCCCAGCATCACTTCCTGCCAGTTGTCCCACGACGCAAGCAGCTTGCGATAATCCGCCCGGCTCCACAACTCCCGGCAAATCGCCGGCGCCCGCCGCAAATCTTCAATCGACTCAAACAGCGGCACCGGCATCAATCCCGGATCACGCCCCGAACCTTCTACCGTCACGCCGCCCAGCCGCGCCAGCCTCACCACCGCCAGCACATCCTCCACGCTCGACGCGCCGCTGATCACGTAGTGCCGAATCCCCTCCGGCGAGCATCCATGCTTCATCTCCGCCACCACCCGAAAAGTCTCCAGCACCGACGTCGTCTCCGCTGACATCCCCGCCGGCAACTGCGGCGCAATCGTGTCGCTGATTGCCTCCTGTAGCGCCGCAGCATGCACCCGTGCATGCTGCCGTATGTCCAGCGTGTGCAGATGCAGCCCGAACGTCCGCACCTGCAAAACCAGCGGATCGATCAGCGTTCGCGCAATCCTCAGTCCCGCATTGGCCGCCAGCGATGCACGCAACGTCTCCAGGTCATCCAGAAATTCTTCAACCGAGCAATATGCCGGCAGCACCTGCGCAAGCTGTGCCTGTCCCTGCGCCAGCGTGTACGACGTCACCGGCATCGTGGCGCCAACCCTGCCCGTCTGCTCCAGCGTCCGCTGGATGCGCGCCTTCACGCAGATGATGAACCGCCGGTAGTACTCAAACTCGTACTGCGCGCCAAACACCTGCGCCTCCGGCGTATGTACCAGCGCTACATATGCATCCAGCCGCGTACGCAGTTCCGCGCTCACTGGCCGCTGCTGCGCGCTCGTCGTCAGCAGATCGATAATGTCGTCCAGCCGCGCCTGGTAGTAGAGCAGCAGGTGTCCCCGCGCCAGCTGAATCGCGTCGCGCGTCACCTCCGGCGTCACAAACGGATTGCCATCGCGATCCCCGCCGATCCACGACCCGAACCGCAACACCTGCGGCAACGCGTGCACCTCAATTTCCAGGCCGTATGCCGCGCGCAGCGCCTCCGAAATCTCCTGGTACAGCCCCCACAGCGTCGCAAAGATGGAGACATCGTAGTAGTCCAGCCCCATCTTCACTTCGTCGTACACCGTCGGCCTGCGCGAGCGCACTTCATCGGTCTGCCAGAGGCTTGTAATCTCCGCGCGGATAGCCTCTTCGAGGCGCGCCAGATCCTGTTCCGGCACCGGAATGCGATCAAGTGTCGCCAGAAACTCCCCGATCCGCCGCCGCTTGAACATCACCGACCGCCGCGCAACTTCCGTCGGGTGCGCCGTAAACACCGGCACAATCAGGATCCGCTGCAGCCATTCCATCGCCTCGTCCGCGCTGATCCCTACGCGCCGCATCTCGCAAAGTGTTCCAGCCAGCGAACCGCGCTGCCTTCCTGTCGCTCCGCTCAACTGAATTGCGATGCGCCGCCGCTTGCGATGATTCGTCTCCGCCAGGTTGATCAGTTCGAAATAAAACGCAAACGCCCGCGTCAGCAGAATCGCCCGCTCCGCCGGCAGCGAGTGCACCAACTCCAGTGCCTTGGCCCCCTGCCGCGCGGCCTCTTTCGCGTCGCCGCGCGCCTCGGCATCGCGCCGCCGGATCGTCCCCTGCCGCAGCGCTTCGACATGCGCAAAGAGATCGTCGCCGGCTTGCTCGCGCAGCACCTCGCCCAGCAGCGTCCCCAGCGACCGCACATCGCGCCGCAGCGGAGCCTCTTTCAACTCGCCCGAACGTGCCTCAAGCTCCGCCAGCCGTTGCGACCAGCTCTCCGGATTCCACAAAAGCCCCATCGTGTCTTGATTATGCACGACCGCCAGTAAGGGCCGTCTCAGGAGATCGAGTTCAAAAATGGTTTGTCATCTTGAGCGGAGCGCAGCGGAGTCGAAAGACCTGCAGTTGTCTTTAAGGAAGCCGGCCTTTCACCTCGACCCGCGTTCCAGCCGAACAAGCCAACCCCTCACTTGCCCTCAACCGCCCGCACCGAACCCCGCAAAGCCTTCTTCACCCCGCGATACGCCCTGCCCAGCGCGCTCCCCGTCTTGCCAGTAGCCGTGTCCAAAGCCTGGTCGGTGTCGACATCGGCCGTCGTCAAAGCCATTCCCACGCTTGCAATCGCATCGTCGCCGCCAAGAATCGCCGCCTGCGCTGGCCGTTTCTTCGGGCTCGCCCATGCAATATCCTCTGGCCCCATCCGGTCCAGCCGCGCAATCCGCGCATCTCCAAAGTCGCTTCGCCGCAACTTGTCGGCCAGCGGCCACTCCGGCGAGCTAGCCCAACTCGCTCCGTTCATCGGCGCCAAAGGTTCGCCAAGATTCACGAGATCGCTGATCGGCAACTGCTCCATATCGCTGCAGCGGTCCGCGCCGCAACCGCTCGAACAGATTGCCTGCCCCAGAAAAGCCGCGTGCTTGCCACTTGAGATCCAAAGCTTCGGCCCGTGCGACTCGGCGTCCAACGTTTTTGCGCGCGCCATCTGGCTTGCATCGCACAACGTGTCCTCATGCGCCGCCGCGTACCAGTAACGCGCTTTCCAGGTCCCATCGTTGTCGCGTTCTAAAAGAGCCGACACATGCTCCGCGTCGAGATCGTGACCCCTCTGCCCGCAATCCTTCCGCCATAGATCGTAGTAGTGCAGTTCAATCTGTTCTGCTTCCCCAGCGCGTGGAAATACCTGCCCGTAGATTGTGTTGTTTTCGGCCGCTACAACCGGCTTCACAACAGAGGGCACAAACTCCGCGGGCTGTGACGAACAATCATTGCGGCTGATCAGGAATCGCGGTGCGAACTGCCGCAGCAGCGCCTGCTCCTGCACATCCGAAATTCCATCGTGATCGCTGTCGAGCGCCGCGTCATTTCCGCGCTCCTGTCCAACGGCACCCACACAAATCGCCGCCGCCAATCCAGCAAGAATCAAAAGCCGCATTCGCTCATCCTACTCCCGGGCATTCCCGAGCCAACTCTCAGCCACTGGCCAAGACCAGGGCTGCGCCTTCAGAGCTGCAGCATCAGCTCTTCCCACTCGGCCGTGAGGGAACGAAGCTGCGAGCGCAGTGCCGCCGCCAGCTCGGTCAGCCGCTGCGTCTCCGCAGCCGAAACATACACGCCCAGTTGCTCCTCCGTATGCGCGATCGAAGCCTCAACCCGCGGAATCTCCTCTTCAAGAAAACCGCACCGCTCCTCCATCTGCTTCTGCTTGATCGGATTCAGCCGCCGCGACCGGTTGTTCTCCGGGCCACCCTCAATCACGAACGTCACGCCGGCTGTCACAGGGCTGGGTGCCGCATGTCCATGATTCGAGGAGGCAGGTGCTCCGGAGCCTGCCCTGAGCTTGTCGAAAGGTCTCGCGTCTGAGACCTGGGTGGGGTTTTCACTCGGAGCAGCGAACCCGGACACCTCCGCCTGAGCGGCAAGCTCCTCCTTCTTCCGCAGGTAATCCTCGTAATTCCCGGGATAGCTGGTGATCACACCGTTCTCTACCTCGATCACCCGCGTCGCCAGCCGATCGATGAAATAGCGATCATGCGAAACAAAAACCACCGTGCCTGAAAACGCTGCAATCGCCTCCAGCAGCACGTCCTTCGCCCGCATGTCCAGGTGGTTCGTGGGCTCGTCCAGCAGCAGGAAATTCGAAGGCGACACCAGGATCCGCGCCAGCGCAAACCGGTTCCGCTCACCACCCGAGAGCACCCCCAGCGGCTTGAACACATCATCGCCGGAAAAGAGGAAACATCCCAGCAGCGACCGCAACTCGCTCTCCGGCACCTTCTTGGCAGCGCGGCTGATGTCGTCCAGCATCCGCGCCTCGGGATCCAGCACCTTGTACTGGTCCTGCGCAAAATACTCACTCACCACGTTGTGCCCGAGCTTGACCATGCCGGCCGTCGGCATCTCCGCTCCACTCAGCAGCTTGATCAGCGTCGATTTGCCTGCGCCGTTCACGCCCACCAGCGCAACCCGGTCTCCGCGCTCGATCGTGAATCGCGCATCGCTGAACACATGCTTCGCCCCGTAGCTCTTCGCCAGGCCTTCCGCCTCCACCACCGTGCGCCCCGAAGGGGCAGGCTGCGGAAACTTGAAATGAATTACCGGCTCCTCTTCTGGAATCTCGATCCGCTCGATCTTTTCCAGTTCCTTGATCCGCGACTGCACCTGCTTCGCCTTCGTAGCCTGCGCGCGAAACCGGTTGATGAACGCTTCAAGATGTTCGATCTGGTCGCGCTGATTCTTGTACGCCGCCTGCAATTGCGCACGACGCTCATCCTTCTGCGACAGGTACTTCGTGTAATTGCCCTGAAAGATCGTGAGCCGCTTGTTCCAGATCTCGACCGTGCGATCAATCGTCACATCAAGAAAATACCGATCGTGCGAGATCAGGATGTAGCCGAAAGGATAGTCATGCAGATAGTTCTCGAGCCAGTTGCGCGTCTCAAGGTCGAGATGATTCGTCGGCTCGTCCAGCAGCAGCAGGTTGGGCTTGGCCAGCAGCAGCTTGGCAAGCGCAATGCGCATCTGCCACCCGCCCGAGAACTCGTCCACCTGCCGCGACCAGTCCTCCTTGCCGAATCCCAGCCCCGTCAGAACCGTTCCCACCTGCGCATCCAGCGCATACCCGTCCAGCGCATGAAACCGCTCCTGCACCATCGAGTAGCGCTCCGCGGCAGCCTCATACTCAGGACTCGCATGATCCAGCTCCGACAGCTGCGCGGCCGTCCGCTCAATCTCGCCTTCCATCGCCCGCAACTCATCAAACACGCTCAGGCACTCGTCAAACACCGTGCGCCCGCTGAGCGTGAGCCCCTCCTGCGGCAGGTATCCGATGCTCATGCCACGCGTCAGCTGCATCGTCCCGTAGTCAAGCGACTCCAGCCCCGCCAGCACCTTCATCAGCGTCGATTTGCCGGTGCCGTTGGCGCCCACAAGCGCAGTTTTTTCCTTGCTGCGGATCAGCCAGTTGGCCTCAAGAAACAGCGTGCGGGGGCCAAACCGCTTGCCGGCATTTTGAAGAGAGAGCATTCCTCTCTCATTTTCGCAGAAGTGTCGCTACTGCAGGTTGCCGGTCGGCGCCTGCGCCGCCGGCGCGGCAGGCTGTGCGGGACCGGGGGTGAAGGTCTTCAATGCATCGAGGTTAGCCTGAACCTTCTGCCATTTTCCCGGATCTTTCTTGGTATCGATTGGCGCCGACGCGTTCGCATAGAAAGTGAGAATGTTCTTCTGCAAGCGGGACCGTCGTCACGTCGAACTTTTTCTCCGCCAGCTGCGAAAGCAGCTTTGCATACGTGCCGTCGGCTAGCGAGTACTCGCCCGCAGCGGTCGCCTTGCCACTGTCGAGATCATCGTCGGGCAAACTGATCGATCGAGAGCGGACCTCCTTCAGCATCGAGCCATATTTGTCCACCGTCGCATTAATGCTGGTAAAGTACAGGTTTTCGGTCTTCGCCGTTGGGATGTTGAAGTCCAGCGCCTTCAGTGGACCGATCTTTGGCAGCACCTTCAACAGGACTGCCAGCAGGCGCTCGCCAAAGCCAGCCCGCTTGTAGTTCTTGCCCCACTGCTTCTCATAGTCCGCACGCGAAAGCCGATAGAGAAATGCCTTCTTTTGGAAGTTAGGCACCTCCTTCGCAATCTCTTTCTTGTGCGTGCGCAGCGCCACCTGCGTCATGTGCGGAATCAGCGAGCTCACGGAATAACGGAACGAGCCAATCGCCAGGTCTTCATGCGGCAGCACATCTTTCAACTGCACTCCATACACCACGGGAAACACCCGCTCGAGCAACTCCTTGGAAACCTCGAAACCGATAAAGTCGTGGTACTGCTGCGGCGCGTAGCGCTGCTTGGCGACCTGCGCCATATCAAATCCGAATTCCGTACGAATGTGCGCCGTCTTGTCCTGCGCATAGAGAACAATGGGGCCAAATTTGGCGCGGAGCTTGGGATAGGTAAGCGAGACCGCCTGGTTGACCGCGGGATGGCCGGTGATGTCCGATGCGTAGTGCGAAAGCGCCCCCAGCGCAAAGGCAAACTCATCGGCATTCTGGCTCTCCTTGATGAGTTCCATCACAAAATCGCCGCTGCGCACGTAGTGCACCAGGTCGCTGAACTCCTGGTTGCCAAACGGGTAGTAGCCCATGTCCTGGACCACCGCACCGCCATAGGCATAGGCGTGCGCCTCCCGTATCTGATCGTCTGTCAGCCCCGGATAGCGCGCCATGATCATCGGTCGCAGCTGATCGTTCCACAGCAGATCGATAATCTCTTCATGTGTAAGCACTGAATATGCTCGTGAAGGGCTGCTGCCGCTCAGCAGCAGGAACAGAATCGCAAAACTGCCAATTGTCGTACGAAGCCTGATTCTTCCGGAGAGTGCGCGAGAGCTGAATAGTTTAAGCATCGATCAAACTTTCTCTAGCCTAGACTTCGTGCGCTGATTTTCTAAGCGATAGTCTTTTTCAATTGGATGCCAGCCGCTAGATCAGCGTTGTCCTTGATCAACGCCAGACGCTGCAACTCTTCGGGAGATACATACGATTGGAGCGCCTTCAAAGCGCATGCGGACACTGTAAACCATTCTCTTGCGACGAATACCGGCTCCCGCCTCTCTTGGCGGCAGTAAGGCTGTTCATGTAAAACAAGCGACGGGAGCCAAAACCTTAGAACTCCCCACCGATCCACGAAACCTCCGTGAACAAGCTCTTCCCCAATCCGAAGGCCGCCCTCGAAGGCATCGTGCACGACGGCATGCTCATGGCCATCGGCGGATTCGGCCTTTGCGGCATCCCCGAAGAACTCATCCTTGCCTTGCGCGATACCGGCGTCCGCAATCTCACCATCGCCAGCAACAACGCCGGCGTCGATGGCGCCGGACTCGGCCTTCTTCTGGCCACGCGTCAAATCAAGAAGATGCTCTCCAGCTACGTGGGCGAAAATGCCGAATTCGAGCGCCAGTTCCTGTCGGGCGAAATTGAAGTCGAGTTCTGTCCGCAGGGAACCCTCGCCGAGCGTATGCGCGCCGGCGGAGCAGGCATCCCCGGCTTCTACACCCGCACCGGCATCGGCACCATCATTGCCGAAGGCAAGGAGCATAAGGACTTCGACGGCAAAACCTACATCCTCGAGCGCGGCTTCGTCGCCGACCTGTCCCTTGTAAAAGCCTGGAAGGCCGATCTGCACGGCAACCTCATCTATCGCCGCACTGCACGCAACTTCAATCCCAATGCGGCCACATGCGGCAAAATTACTGTCGCTGAGGTAGAAGAAATCGTCCAGCCCGGCGAACTCGATCCCGACGACATTCACACGCCCGGAATCTTCGTTCATCGCCTTGTCCACATCCCTCATCCCATCAAGCGGATCGAGAAGAAAACCACGAGAGAGGGCTGAGCCAATGGCATGGACACGCAACCAGATGGCTGCACGAGCGGCGAAAGAGCTGCAGGACGGCTTCTACGTCAACCTCGGCATCGGCATTCCCACGCTCGTCGCCAACTTCATTCCTGAAGGCATGACCGTCACGCTGCAGTCGGAAAACGGCCTGCTCGGCATGGGCCCTTATCCCCGCGAATCCGAAATCGACGCCGACCTGATCAATGCCGGAAAAGAGACGGTGACGTTCGTTCCCGGAGCAGCCACGTTCTCGAGCGCCGATTCCTTCGCCATGATTCGCGGCGGTCACATCGATCTGGCGATCCTCGGCGCCATGCAGGTCTCAGAGCGCGGCGATCTAGCCAACTGGATGATTCCCGGCAAACGCGTCAAAGGCATGGGTGGTGCGATGGACCTGGTCTCCGGCGTCCGCCGCGTGATCGTCCTCATGGAACACACAACTCCCGACGGCGGCCACAAGCTTCTACGCGAATGCACTTTGCCTCTCACCGGAAGCGCCGTCGTGCATCGCGTCATCACCGATCTTTGTGTGCTCGATGTTTCGGCCTCCGGCTTCGACGTATTCGAACTAGCAGACGGCGTTACGCCCGAACTCGTCGAACAGCGCAGCGGAGCATCGCTGCATTTCCGCTGAATTCTGAGTCGACAATTCCCAAAAATTGGCGGCGTCATTCTGAGAGAACGGGGCCCCAAACGCATTTCAGTTTGGGGGTGGTGAGCGAAGAATCTGCTTTTCTGCTCTCTTCATTTCTGTTGAAATTCAAGCTGACCGAATTAGTTCGCTAACTTCTTCTTCCAGACCGGCTTTCTCTTTTCAAGAAATGCCGACACGCCTTCGCGAAAATCGGCGGTCTCCCGCGATTCCGCATTGGCTTCCAGGGCCGCCACGATCGCTGCATCCAGCCACGCGCGGTTTTGCGTAGCAAGCAACCGTTTGGTTGCTCGTTGCGATTCAGGACTGTTGGCGATCAACGATTCCGCCAGCGCCTGAACGCGCGTCATGAGATCTCCGTGTCCAACAACTTCATTCACCAGTCCCAGCCGATGAGCCTCTTCTGCTCCAAAGATCCTGGCGGTCAGCAGCAGATCTCGACATTGCTTCTCTCCCACCTGGAGCGCAAGAAACGCCGACACCAGGGCCGGAACAAAACCGATGCGCGCCTCGGTAAAGCCGAATTTCGCGGAAGGCGTCGCCAGGGTGAAATCGCAGATCGTTGCGAGGCCAGTGCCGCCGGCGATAGCTGGTCCGTGCACTGCCGCGATCGTTGGGATTGGCAATTCGCTGAGAGTGACAAAAAGCCGGGCGACCCGCTCCGCATCGATGCGATAATCGGCTGCGTTCTTGTCCCGCATTGCCTGAAGTTCTGAAAGATCCAACCCGGAGCAGAACGCTTCCCCCGCGCCAGTGAAGATCAGCACCCGGCACGAATCCGCGACAGCGTCTTCCATAGCGCTGATCAACTCCGCCTGCATCTCCTTCGTCATCGCGTTGCGGCGCTCAGGACGATTCAGGGTAATCGTCCGGAGCGGAGCTTCGTCCGTGACCAGGATTGTCTTGTAGCTCGAGTTCAAATGCCCTCCAGCAAAACGGGAGTTTTATTGAACAAGCGATCCAAACCGGCTCGCAATCTCATTGTTCGCTTCGATCAACTCATTGAGAGATTTGAATGCGGGCACCTTCGCGCCGCACCGGCGCAACTCCGCTATCAGGATCTCCGTCGGAATATTGCCGACAAGCACATCCTGCGCAAAAGGACATCCCCCAAGCCCGCCGATTGCAGCATCAAACCGCCGGCATCCCGCCTTGAATGCTGCCCTGATCCGTTCCGCGGCATCTGCGGGTCGTGCATGCAGATGCACCCCAATCTCAAGATCTTCGTATGCGCCGATCGCGGCCCCAAGCACCTCTTCGATCTGACCGGGACTGGAGACGCCAACGGTGTCCGCCAGCGAAATCTGCATCACTCCGCATTCGGCAATCAATTCGCAAGCCTGCAGAACTTCGCCAATGTTCCACGCATCGCCATATGGATTGCCGAAAGCCATCGACACGTAGGCAACCACATTTCTACCCTCGTCCTCAGCCAGCGTGTGGATCGACTGCAGCGTATCGATCGCTTGCTCCAGGGTCTGATGCTGGTTCCGGCGGAGGAACTCCGGTGAGATCGAATACGGAAACCCCAGGGTCTTCACCCCATCAGCGCGGACCGCTCGTTGCGCACCCTTTTCATTCACAACAATGCCGATGATCTCTACATCAGCCGACGACGAAAACCCCAATAAGACTTGCTCCGAATCCGCCATCTGCGGCACTGCTGCCGGCGACACAAAACTCACCGCATCAATGTGCTTGAATCCCGCGCCGATCAGCTTGCGAAGGTAATCAGCCTTCGCCTCAGGCGGAATCACTCCCGGCAGGCCCTGCCACGCATCCCGCGGGCACTCGACAATTTTGACCTGATCGCCCATTCAAATTCGCAATCCTTATAGCAGCCGGCACGAATACATCTTTCCGCCGACCTATCCGCGCGAAGGATAGACCTTGAGAATCTCCCTCGCAATGACCATGCGCTGAATCTCGCTCGTGCCCTCGCCGATGGTACACAGCTTCACGTCACGATAATACTTCTCGGCCGGATAGTCCTTGATGAAGCCGTATCCGCCAAACAATTGCACGGCATCGTTGCAAATGCGCACTGCAACCTCGCTCGAGAACAACTTGGCCATCGACGATTCGCGCGTCACCTTGCGCCCTGCATCCTTCAGCACCGCTGCCCTCTGGGTCAGCAGCCGGGCAGCATCGAGTTCCGTCGCCATATCGGCCAGCTTCCATTGGATTCCCTGGAACTCCGCAATCGCCTTTCCGAATTGCTTGCGCTCCTTCACATATTTCAGAGTGGCATCCAGCGCACCGCGCCCAATCCCGAGCGCCAGCGCCGCGATCGAAATGCGGCCTCCATCCAGCACCCGCATCGCATCGATGAAGCCCTCGCCTTCCGCCCCCAGCAAATTCTCCTCAGGAATCTCGCAGTCCTCAAAGATCAGCTCACTCGTGTCGCTGGCGCGCAGGCCCAGCTTGTTCTCCTTCTTGCCGGGACGAAATCCCTTCGTCCCCTTCTCCACAACAAACGCCGAAAGTCCGTGCGTGCCCTTGCTCTTGTCGGTCGAAGCAATCACCACGGCCAAATCGGCATAGTGACCATTTGTGATGAACGTCTTGTTGCCGTTCAGCACATAACGGTCGCCCTTCTTTACAGCCGTGGTGCGCGAATTGCTCGCATCCGATCCCGCGCCCGGCTCGGTCAATCCCCAGGAAGCCAGCCACTCGCCGCTCGCCAGTTTCGGTACGTACCTCTTCTTCTGCGCTTCATTTCCGGCAAGGAAAATGTGATTCGTGCCCAGTGAATTATGTGCGGCGACAATAATCCCGATCGACCCATCCACCGACGCCAGCTCCTCGATCGCCAGAACATAATCAACATAGCCCAGCCCCGCGCCTCCATACTCCGGCGGGAAAATAATGCCCAGCAGGCCCATCTGGCCCAGCTTCTTCACCACGTCGAGCGGAAATTCGCTCACCTCATCCCACTTCATCACATTGGGCGCGATCTCGCGCGCTGCGAATTCGCGGATCTCGCGGCGAAGCTGCTCCTGCTCCTCGGTCAATACGAAGGGATACAGGCTTTCGTTGGTTTCTAGCGCTACGCTCATGTTGTTTGGCTCCTTTGCGTCGGGAGATGGGCGCCGGCCCAGCTGCCAACTGGGTAAGATGCCTTTTTTGTGAATATCGGAAATGGACCGTGCGACCCGTCAGGTTTGCAGCACTCCCGGGTTAAATTTCGGTACATCCGGATTCATCGCGCACGCCTCAAGCGCGGTGATCAGAACGTCTCGCGTCTTTGCCGGATCGATGATAGCGTCAATCCACAGCCGTGCAGCCCCATAACGCGGGTCAGCCTGCGCATCGTAGGTCGACTTGATCTCTTCGTAGAGCGCCGCTCTCTCTGCTTCAGACAACACCTTGCCGCCGCGCTCTACCTGCTTGGCGCGAACCTCGGCCAGCGTGCCCGCTGCCGACGCGCCGCTCATCACCGCATAGCGAGCCGTGGGCCACGCAAACAGGAACCGTGGATCATAAGCCTTGCCGCACATCGCGTAATGTCCCGCGCCAAAGCTGCCGCCGATAATCACCGTAATCTTCGGAACCACGCTGGTGCTGACCGCCGAAACCATCTTCGCGCCAGCCCGGATGATTCCTGACCACTCCGCATCCTTGCCGACCATGAACCCGTTCACGTCATGCAGAAAGACCAGCGGCACCAGGTTCTGATTGCAATCCATGATGAAGCGCGCAGCCTTCTGCGCTCCCTCCGTGTATATGACGCCGCCCACCTCAATCCGCTTCGCACCTGCCTGCGGCCCCATCGCGACAATCTGATTCTGGTTGGTCTTCTGGTTCGCAACAATGCCGACCGCATGACCGCCTATCCGCGCATATCCGCACAGAACCGTCCGTCCGAACTCAGCCTTGTATTCGTCAAATTCGCTGCGGTCCGCGATGCGCGCGATCACGTCGCGCATGTCATAAATATTGCTCGTGCCGGGCGCAGGATTCAGCAGCCCGTAGACATCCTCGATGGAATATTTCGGCGCATCATGCTTCGCATCAAAGGCTGTGAGGCTGAACCGCTGTTCTGCCCCCTCCGCCGGCTTCCTGCTGCCGAGCTTATCCACCAGCGAACGCATCCGTGCGATGCAATGATGATCATCCGCTTCCTTGAAATCAACCGTGCCTGAAATCTCAGCATGCATCGCAGCGCCGCCCAGATCTTCAGGGTCGGTCTTCTGCCCGATCGCCGCCTGCACCAGCGACGGCCCCGCAAGAAACAGTCCCGAGCCCTCCGTCATCAGCACCGTATCGGTCATCACCGGCAGATAAGCTCCACCCGCCACGCACATGCCCATGATCGCCGTGATCTGCGGAATCCCGAGAGAACTCATCACCGCGTTGTTGCGAAAAACCCGGCCAAAGTCGTCCGTATCCGGAAAAACATCCTCTTGCAACGGCAGGAACACACCGGCCGAATCCACCAGGTAGAGCGTTGGAATGCGGTTTTCGAGCGCAATGTTCTGGGCGCGCAGCACCTTCTTGGCCGTCATCGGGAAAAAGGCGCCTGCTTTCACCGTCGCATCGTTCGCAATGATCATGCAGAGCCGTCCGCATACGCGGCCCAGGCCCGTTACAACGCCTGCCCCCGGTGCGCCGCCATACTCGCCATACATCTCGAACGCCGCCCACAGTCCCAGTTCGAGGAATGTGCTGCCTTCATCGAGCAGCAGTTTCAGGCGTTCCCTTACCGTCAGACGCTTCTTTGCGTGCTGCGCGGCTGCCGCCTTCGCACCGCCGCCAAGGCGAATGGTCTCTTCCTGCGATCGAATGTTGGCAAGCAGTTCCATCAGCGCAGCCCGGTTCGCCTTCGCGCGCGGCGATTGCGGATCAAAGCGGGATTCGATCACGTTCTGGACCTTCGAGCCTTCGGCCATTCTCGACTCACACAAACTTGCAGACTATAGCACCTTGGATGGTACCGGCGTCCACATCGTCACGCAGCAAGTTGAACTTCACCCCAATCAGGCCGTCCTTTTTGAACGGGCGCCCCGCCAATACAGAACCAGGCCAATCAGGATGGATGCGGCAGTTCCACCAACAAGCTGCAACTCGAAGCTCATCACGCTTGTTCCTCCCGGCGGGAAGAAGGACAAGATGATTCCGATCAGGACCACAAGAAATCCAAGGGCACCGCAAATCCACACGCCTGCGATGCCACCCGGCACCAGGACGGCATGAGCATTCTCTTTGCGATCCTTCCGAGTCGCGAGCCAGATCACAGCAGCAAACATGTAGAGGAAGGGAATGAAATAGAGAATGATTGCCGCACTGACAACAAGTTGATATCCGACCAGAATGCTCTTTTGCTGAATCTGACTTAGAACAAGGATCGTTCCCGACAGGCCTGCCTGCACCAGAATCGAAATATACGGCGTCTTCCACTTCGGGTGAATCTTGCCGAATGCCGCCGGCAGATAACGATCGATCCCCACCACGAACGGCACGCGCGCGATTCCCGCAACCGTACTTCCAACACCGCCCGCATTGCCCACGGTGGCCACTACGGCCGCCAGTACCCCGAGCAACCCGATCTTTAAGGCCACAGATCCGACCGTGATCGCGCTGAACACTCCGCTCTGCGGGTCAATGTTCGCCGCCGGCAGCAACGCAAGAATCGCGAACGTGCCGCCGATATACATCAGCGCAATCAGCGCCCCCGCTCCGAAGACCGCGCGCGGCAGCGTCCGCCGCGGATCGCGAACCTCTTCGCTCATCGCGGAAACCAGTTCCAGTCCCGTGAACGCGAACGCAATCTGCGACCAGAAGTTCACCGTGTCCCAGTTCCACGCTGGCATCATGTTCTGCACCGTAAAGTGCGTTGCGGATCCGTGTTTGAAGACGACGACTACCGCTACAAGGCCAAGAATCACAAGCGGCAGGTACGTGCCGACACCTCCCGCATTCTGCAGCCATTTACCGATATTCAGCCCGATGATATTCAGCACCACCGCAACCAGCAGCAGTCCCAGCGAAACACTGAGCAGAAACGTCCGATCCTGCGCGAGGACCGCGCCGCGTCCGCCGATGATGTACGCAGCCATCGAAGCGCTGGCTAGCAACAGCCCGGGAAAATAGAAGACCGTGTAAATCCAGTAAGTCCACCCGGCGACAAACCCGTGAAAATCCCCGAAGGCCTCCTTCGACCACGCGTACAGGCCGCCCTCCTCAGGAAAGCGCGACGAAAGCTCGTTGATGACGAGCGCGCCGGGCACAAAGAAGAACACAGCCGCGATAACCCACAAGCTGATCGACGACGTCCCGTTGTGCCCCGCAGCCGCAATCCATCGCGGTCCCAGCACCGTGGCGATGTTGAACAGCAGCACATCCCAAAAGCCCATGGTCTTGCGCAGTTGCGCTTTTGGGTTGTGAGCCGGCGGCGCAGAGATCGTCATAGCGCCTCCCGGACGTTCGCGCGGTCATGGCCTGTTTGCATTTGCGAACATCATAGTGGCGCGTCAACCAACCACACAAATGGCCCAACCTGCCGCATCAGTCATTTCCCAGCCGAAAACGCTCCCGAACCTCGTAGCGCGAGCCTCCTGCCCCAAGAAATACCTGGTAGAGCAGAAACTCCGTCGCGGTAAACGCCGGAAACCTTGCCTCTTCGTTGAGACGCTGCTTCAGCCGTCGAAGAGCCTTCAGGCGATTCTCGCCCTTCGCTCGAGCCAAGGTCACATGCGGATGAAAGGGTCGATCTTCAGCAACAAATCCGCACAGCGTCGTCGCCGCGATTACACGTTTCTCCAGCTCATGCATCTCCGCCGGAACATTTACACCCGCGAAAAACACTCCAGCCCGCTCGAAGAACCCGGTCCCATCAAGCAGAACCGGTACAACTGGCGACTTCACCTTTCCGAGCCGGTCTACAACGCAGCCGTAAGTCGCTTCTGAAGTCTCCCCAAGAAACTGCAGCGTGATGTGCCACGACTCCGGCGAACCCCAGCGCAGACCATCCCCATCTGATTGCAGCTTCCGGACAAGCCTCTCCGCCGCATCCGTTGCTTCAGCAGCCAGTGGAATTCCGATAAACAAACGCATCATCGGCCTTCATCAAATGTATTTCGCAAACGACTCGATCTGCTTCGCCTGGTGGTCCCGCCGCTCCACCGGCGACGACAGAACCGTCGACGTCGAAGTCGCGCCCAGAGCCGACAGCCTGTCGATCAGCGCCTCCAGGTGCCTGATTGAAACCACATCGGCCTCAATCACGAACGACTCGGCCCCCGTAATCCGGTGACAGCGGCTGATCTCGCTCAGTTCTTTCAGTGCAGTCACCGTGCGGCTGATCTGCAACTCGCCCCCAGGAATCGTGAGCCGCACCAGGACGCGTATCGGCACGCCGAGCTTCGTGGTGTTGAGTGACGCGTGATAGCCCATAATCACGCCAGCCTCTTCGAGGCGATGAACGCGTTCCGCCACCGCCGGCGTCGAAAGCCCGATCTTCCGCCCCAACTCCGCGAACGACACCCGTGCATTCTGCTGCAGGGCCTCGAGGATCTTCCACGCGATCGCGTCCAGATCGATGGTGTTCGGTCTTGTCTTGTGACTCATCTGCCAGACATCCTTAAGCTGCATACCCATTATGCTTAATGCCATTAGGTTTTGGCCCCTGTTTTTTTGCGCGATACCTATTCTCAGTGCCTTCGCTGCGTCCTAGAGTATGGGTCAGCCGGGAATACGTCCCCTTTCATCCCCCTAACGTCCCGGCACAGGAGGTACCGCATGAGCGCCACCGTGCACTCTGCTCCCGCACAGCTTTCGCAGACCATCGCTCCCGGCCGGGATTTTCTGCCCCTCAAAGGCACCGACTACGTCGAGTTTTACGTCGGCAACGCCCGCCAGTCCGCCTACTTCTATCGCGCCGCCTTCGGCATGTCCCTCGTCGCCTATGCCGGACCCGAGACCGGCCAGCGCGACCGCTCCTCCTACGTTCTGCAGCAGGGAAAAGTCCGGTTCGTGCTCACCACGCCTCTGCGCGGCGGCAACGCGATTGCAGAGCACGTCGGCCGCCACGGAGACGGCGTCAAGGTCATCGCGCTCTGGGTCGACGACGCCCGTGCCGCATGGAGCGAAACCACGAGTCGTGGCGCCGTCAGCGTCGCCCAGCCTTACGTTCTCGCCGATGAGCGCGGACAGGTCGTCATGTCCAGCATCCGCACCTACGGCGACACGATCCACACCTTTGTCGAGCGCAAGAACTACACCGGCGCGTTTCTTCCCGGTTATCGCGCTGTCGAGCGCGACCTGATCGCCCGTCCCACCGGCCTGATCCACATCGACCACATGGTCGGCAACGTGGGTTGGCACGAGATGGACGAGTGGGTGAAGTTCTACGCCAATGTCATGGGCTTCTCGCTCTATCAGCACTTCGACGACAAGGACATCTCCACTGAATACTCGGCGCTCATGTCGAAGGTGATGGCCAACGGCAACGGCTACGTCAAGTTCCCCATCAATGAGCCGGCCGAGGGCAAAAAGAAATCGCAGATCGAGGAGTATCTCGAGTTCTACGGCGGGCCCGGCGTACAGCACATTGCGCTCGCTACCGACGACATTCTGCATACGGTCAGCAAGCTCAGTGAGCAGGGCATCGAGTTCCTGCACGTCCCGCATTCGTACTACACCGAGCTGCAAAGCCGCGTCGGCAAAATCGATGAGCCGATCGACGAACTTGGAGAAGCTCGGCATCCTCGTCGATCGCGATCCCGAAGGCTACATGCTGCAGATCTTCACGCGGCCGGTGGAAGATCGGCCTACGCTGTTCTTCGAGATCATCCAGCGCAAGGGCAGCCGCAGTTTCGGCAAAGGCAACTTCAAGGCGCTCTTCGAAGCCATCGAGCGCGAGCAGCAGGCACGCGGAAATCTGTAGGAGAGGTGAGATGAAAACCGAAGCGCTGTCCGTTGCCGTACCCTACCTGATCGAGCAGGACTACTCCGTCTACACCGACGAGCAGCACGCTGTCTGGGGGGAGCTCGTGGGCCGGGTGCTTCCTGAACTCGAAAAGCACGCATCGAGCGCCTACCTCGACGGCTTCGAGATCATCGGCCTTCAACGCAACTGCCTTCCCCGGCTTTCTGCGATCAGCGCACGGCTGGAGCCGCGCACCGGCTGGAATTCCACACCGGTCAGCGGCTTCCTGCCTGCGCCGGCTTTCTTTGAAATGCTTGCAGCGCGCCGCTTTCCCACCACGACCTGGCTGCGCAGCCGCGAGTCGCTGGAATACACGCCGGAGCCCGACATCTTCCACGACGTCTTCGGCCACGTCCCGATGCACGCCCATAAAGTCTTCGCCGATTTTCTCGAGCGCTATGGCAGCGTCTGCGCTTCCATCGAAGATGATGCAGTATTAGAGAAGCTGGGCCGCCTCTTCTGGTATACCGTGGAGTTCGGATTGATCCGCGAGAACAACGAAATCAAGGTCTACGGCAGCGGCCTCATCAGTTCCCACGGCGAATGCACGAACGTCATCGAGGGACATTGCGCAATCCACGACTTTTCATTGGACGAGGTGCTCGCGACTCCGGTAAAGGTGGATGAGCTGCACAAACTGCTGTTTGCAGTTTCCAGTTTTGACCAGATCTACGAAGCAATGCACGAGGCCGAAATTCGTGCCCGCCAGAACCGCTTGTGAAGAACCCGCTTGTGAAAGGTGATACGCATGGCTGATGGATTCCGGTACCAGACCGGCTTTGGAAATGAATTTGCCACCGAAGCCGTCGAAGGAGGTCTGCCGCAAGGCCAGAACGCACCGCAAAAGCATCCCCTCGGCCTCTACACCGAGCAGCTCAGCGGATCCCCGTTCACCGCGCCGCGCGCCGCCAATCGCCGCTCCTGGACCTATCGAATCCGTCCTTCCGTCACTCATCGCCCCTACGAAGAGATTCCCGCACGGCTCATTCGCAGCGGACCGTTTCTTGAGGTTCCCACTTCGCCCAATCAGCTTCGCTGGGATCCGCTGCCAGTTCCCAAAGAGAAGACAGACTTCGTCGATGGCATCGTCACCCTTGGCGGCAACGGCGATCCTGCGATGCAGCAGGGCGTTGCCATCCACATCTACGCCGCCAACACCTCGATGCAGGATCGTTTCTTCTACACCGCCGACGGCGAACTGCTGATCGTTCCCCAACTCGGCGCTCTTCGCTTTCATACCGAACTCGGCATTCTTGATGTCGCGCCCGGCGAAATCTGCGTCATCCCCCGCGGTATCAAATTCCGGGTTGTTCTTGCAGAGAAACAGGTTCGCGGCTACATCTGCGAAAACTACGGCCCTCCCTTCCGCCTGCCCGAGCTGGGCGCCATCGGCGCCAACGGTCTCGCCAATCCGCGAGATTTCAAAGCGCCCGTTGCAGCCTTTGAAGATCGCGACGGCGATTTCCGCATCACTTCGAAGTTCCTCGGCCGCCTCTGGTCCGCCGTCATCGATCACTCTCCGCTGGATGTCGTGGCGTGGCACGGCAACTACGCGCCATACAAATACGACCTCGCCCTGTTCAACTGCATCAACACCGTTTCTTTCGATCACCCCGACCCATCCATCTACACCGTGCTGAGCGCGCCGTCGCATGTCCCTGGCACCGCCAACTGCGACTTCGCCATCTTCCCTCCGCGATGGATGGTGGCCGAACATACCTTCCGCCCGCCTTGGTTCCATCGCAACCTGATGAACGAATTCATGGGCCTGGTCTTCGGCGCCTATGATGCCAAGGCTGAGGGCTTCGTCCCCGGCGGAGCCAGCCTGCATAACTGCATGGCGGGCCACGGCCCCGATGCCGAGACCTTTGAGCGCGCAACCGCTGCGGAACTCAAGCCGCACTACCTGGCCAACACACTGGCGTTCATGTTCGAGACTCAGCTCGTCGTCCGCCCCACCGAGTTCGCCATGAACACCCGCATCCTGCAGCATGAATACTTCGAATGCTGGCAGGGGTTGAAGAAACACTTCAAGCAGGGCTCAAAATCTAAGCCAAAGAAAAAATGACCGCCATCGAAACCTTGCTCGCGGGCCTCTTCGACTATGCGGGCCTCTATCCGCCCGCGAGTCTGGACCTGCGCTCGGCCGCAAACATCTACCTCAGGTACCGCCGCGGCAAACGTTCCGCAGCCCTCGGTCGCTTCATCCTGAATCTCGACCGCGCCGACGAGTTCCGCTCGATCGTCGGCGATTCTCTCGCCGACTTTTCCTTGAGTGTAATCGCCGCGGATAATATAGATTGCGCCGTCCTGGCCCAACACATCGGTTCCGGCCTTCACATCGAAAGCCTCGAGATCAAATGCAGTGAGCCGTCGGCGATTAAGCGCATCACTCAACAGGTTCCGCAAAATGTAGTGACATACTTTGAACTACCGATCCATGCGAACAGCCTGTCCGCCCTTGAGGCAATTCACGCCGCTGGCGCGCGAGCAAAGATCAGGATGGGCGGCGTGGTTCCAGAGGCAATCCCCTCCTTCTCCGACGTGGCTCAAATGCTCAAGACCCTCGCCGACCTTCGACTTCCATTTAAGGCAACCGCGGGGTTGCATCATCCCCTGCGTGCAAAACAGGCTTTGACCTACCATCCGCAGAGCCCAACCGGCGTGATGCACGGATTCATCAATCTCTCATGCGCCGCAGCGGTCGCCTTCTTCGGTGGCGATGTCGAGGAGGCAAAGCGCCTTCTCGCCGAAGAGGATCCGGCCGCATGGAAAGTTAGCGCGGATTCACTTCATTGGCGCAATCAAAGCTGGACAGCAGACCAACTCGCGACCCTTCGTCGCGACTTCTTCATCGGCATTGGAAGCTGCTCCTTCGAAGAACCAATTCACGACTTGGAGTCCCTTAAGTGGTTATGAACAGGACGGCTGTAAAGAGCTGGGTCGAAAGCGCCAACGAGCTGGGCACCGACGTCCCCTTGCAAAACCTGCCCTACGGTGTCTTCTCCCATAACGGCGAGACGCGGATCGGCGTTGCCATCGGCGACCAGGTACTCGATCTGCGCGCCTGCGCTGACCAAGGCTTTCTTCGCGAACTCAGTCCCGATGCCCTCCAGGCCTGCGCGCAGGAATCTCTAAATGATCTGATGGCCTCGGGCTCCAAAACCTGGTCCGTTCTCCGCCATCAACTCACGGAGCTCCTTGCCGCAGGCGCGGATTCCGCGACGAAGGCGCGCCTGCAGCCTCTCCTTATTCCCATCCATGATGTGCAGATGCAATTACCCGCGCAGATCGGTGATTACACTGACTTCTACGCCTCCATCCACCACGCCACGCGCGTCGGCAAGCTCTTCCGCCCCGACAATCCGCTCCTGCCCAACTATAAATATGTCCCCATCGGCTACCATGGCCGCGCCTCGTCGATCGTTGTTAGCGGCACCGATGTGCGCCGCCCTCAGGGCCAGACAAAATCACCGACCGCCGCCGATCCAACATTCGGTCCGTCCCGCTCCCTCGATTACGAATTAGAAGTCGGCATCTTCGTCGGCCCGGGCAATCCCCTTGGCCAGTCCATTCCGATCGATCAGGCTGAGCGGCACATCTTCGGCCTGTGCCTCGTCAACGACTGGTCCGCACGCGACATCCAGTCCTGGGAGTACCAACCTCTCGGCCCCTTCCTCGCTAAAAACTTCGCCACCACCATCTCCCCGTGGGTCATTTCCATGGAAGCGCTTGCACCCTACCGCGTGCCGGCCGAAGCTCGCCCCGAAGGCGACCCAGCTCCCCTCGCGTACCTCACTCCAGCGGACCCGACCCACGCCGGCGTCAACGTGACGCTCGAAGTCTTCCTTCAATCGGAAAAGATGCGCCAGGCGAACACAAAACCCATCCAGATCAGCCAGGGAAATCTTCGCGATCTTTATTGGACCCCTTCCCAACTCCTCACCCATCACGCGAGCAGCGGTTGTAACCTCCGCCCCGGCGACCTGCTCGCCACCGGCACCATCTCCGGACCCGAGGAAGGCTCCGAAGGCTGTCTCCTCGAGATGAAACACCGCGCCGAACCTATCAAACTGCCTACCGGCGAAACCCGCACATTTCTCGAAGACGGCGATCAAGTAATCTTCCGCGGTTATTGCCAGGCCCCCAGCCTGCCCCGCATCGGCTTCGGCGAGTGCACCGGCAAAATCATTCCATCCGAAGTGGTGAACAATGTGGCGTGAGGCAATCTACGGTGATTTCTGGCTGAGTGGTTCCAGGACCTGCTGAATATGCACGCCATGTATCGCCCCCCCCCCAACAAACGACGGCCCAGGCGTTTTGCCCTGGGCCGTCGTGGTGATCTGTAAGTCTTTGAACTAAGGCTCTCGTCCTGTCGCGATTGCCCAGGCATTTTCACCAATGCCCTGTGCCGATATCGCTCGATGGCACTGTCCGCTTAAAGCGGAATTCTTGGGCGACACAGTCGTCGCTCCGTCAGAAGATGCCATCCTGCGCATTCGGCTTGGAAGGTGCATTGCAACGTGAAAAGATGCGGTTACGTCCCGTGCGGTTGAATCTTCTCCGCCGGGTGCAACCTTGGCGACCGGGGGGTGCGAAGCCCTAGGCCACAGCCACCTCACGTAATGTACCGCCAGAAGAGTATCGCTGCATCTTTTGGACTGCCCCCTCCTCAGTACGAGGTCAATCTACGCCCACATTCACGCCACGTCAACACATGCTTTGGAAGTTCAACATCCAGAAGTTTCACTTGTGGCAATCCATGGGGAATGGATCATTGTGTTCATTCATAAGTTCGCGAGAGTCTCCTCTGCACGATTGGCACGCAATGTCCTCTTTATCGTTTGCTACTTCCCCAATTGAGATCAAAGGGATTGAATTTCAAACGGGAGGCAGGGATATGAAATGTGTGGTGACCGAGCATTCCGTAGCAAGCGCATTTGCCGCCGGAATTGTTCGGGCGTACCGAGCACTCTTTTGGTTGGTCCAATGCGCTTCAGCGAGTCTCCCGGTGGGCCGAACTGGCGACTCGTTCGATCCAGAGTGCGTTCTCCCACTTGTTAATACAGAAGGCCTGGCCGGCGGATACGCGAGCACCCCTGACGTTTTAGGTCTTGACGAAGAGCATGGAATCTTTCCACTGGGTAGTCCGATCGCCGATGCCCACGGCAATCTTTCGAGGGGATTTGCCGTATGATCTATAGCACCGCTGTCCAATGAACTGCCATGAAGCTTGGTCTTGTTCGAGGCCTACCAAGATAATTCACGCCGGCGGCAGATCAGGTTCGTTCCCATAGCAGTTCAATCTTCAATCTGCTCATTCAAGCTGACTCTACGGAGGATGGATACACATGCCACTTCGCATAGAAGGACTCACTAAGGTCTATAAGGGCGGAGTCCGTGCCTTGGACAACGTCAACCTCACCATTCCTTTGGGGCTCTACGGTTTGCTCGGCCCAAATGGTGCAGGCAAGTCGACCTTGATGCGTACGATCGCCACGTTGCAGGAGCCGGACAGCGGATCGATCCATCTAGACGACCTGGATGTGCTGCACTCCAAAAGCGAAGTGCGCAAGGTGCTCGGGTATCTTCCGCAGGACTTCGGTGTCTATCCCCGCGTGAATGCGGAAGACATGTTGGATCACATCGCGTTGCTGAAGGGAATCACGAATGGCAAGCAGCGCAAGGACGTGGTGCACGAGCTATTGCACCGCGTGAATCTGTGGGAGCACCGCCGCAAGCGTCTTACCGGTTTTTCGGGTGGGATGCGGCAGCGCTTCGGCATCGCCCAGGCGTTAATCGGCAATCCCAGCCTTCTGATTGTGGACGAGCCCACCGCGGGCCTCGACCCCGGCGAGCGCAATCGCTTCTATAACCTGCTGGCCGAGATCGGCGATAACGTGATTGTGATTCTTTCCACGCACATTGTTCAGGATGTGATGGAGTTGTGCAGCAACATGGCCATCATTCACCTGGGCAAAGTGCTGTTTGCGGGCGCTCCCGATCGCGCGGTTCAGGATCTTGAAGGAAAAGTCTGGCAGAAGGCCATCGATCGCGATTCAGTGAAGGAATACTCGAGCCGCATGCATGTGATCTCAAACAAGCTGGTGGCCGGCCGCCCGCAGATCCACGTGTATGCCGATACGTTGCCGGAAGATGGATTTGTGCCGGCCGATCCGGACCTTGAAGATGTATTCTTCGCCAGCCTTGCCGGTTTGAATCAGGAGGACGGACATGCTGCGATTCGCGTGGTTTGAGATTCGCTACTGGCTGCGCTCCACCATGCTGTGGGTCTTCACAGCCATCGTTGCATTGCTGGTTCTGCTCGCGATGAGCACCGATCAGGTCACAGTCGGCGGGGCTATCGGAAATACCTATCGCAATGCTCCGTTTGTGGTGGAGCAGTATTACTCGATCTTCTGGTTCATCACGCTGCTGATGGTAACGGCCTTCGTCAACTCGGCCGCGGCGCGCGAGTTTGCGTATGACATGCACCAGATCATCTTTACCAAGCCCATTCGCAAATTCGACTTTCTGACGGGCAGGTTTCTCGGGTCGGTGATCGTTTCCTCGATCCCGATGGTGGGCATTTCGGTGGGCGCGCTGCTCGCGAAGGTGATGCCGTGGTCTGATGCCGACCGGTTTGGGCCAGTGGTAAGCTCCGCTCACTGGATGGGCATCCTTGTCTTCGCCCTGCCCAACACATTCTTCATTGCATCGATCATCTTTGTCATTGCTGCCTTGACGCGCAGCACAGTGGTCTCCTTCCTCGGTGGACTGGGGCTCCTGGTCGCCGACATTATCGCCAGCGTTCTTACCCAGAAACTGGACAACGAGAAGCTCGCGGCCATGGTCGATCCATTTGGCAACGACGCGTTCTCGCTGATGACTAAATATTGGACGGTGGCTGACCGCAACACACACGCGCTCGGATTCACCGGCATGCTGCTGTGGAACCGATTGATCTGGGTGGCTGCCGGGATCGTGATTTTCGCTTTTGGCTACTGGCGTTTCAGCTTCTCAGAACGGGCAACCGCTACGAAAAAGAAGAAAGCCAAGGACGCTGCGGCCGCACCCGAACTGAAGCCCCTCATTCTGGGCGGCTTCACACTGGACTTCAGTGCAGGTGCGCGGTGGAAGCAGTTCCTGGCAACCGTGCGACTTGAGTACGGCCGGTTGCTGAAGACGGTGACCTTCATTGTCGTTACATGCGCCGCGCTGGTGAACTGCCTTACTGCGCTCATTTTTACCGCGACGCAGGGGTTCGGGCTTACGACGCGCCCCGTTACGTATGCCTTGCTCCAGATCATCCAGGGATCGCTGTACATGTTCCTCGTGGCGCTGATTACGTTTTTCGCCGGGGTTCTGGTCTGGGAAGAACGCGATGCGCGCACCGATGAAGTGCAGGATGCGCTGCCCGTTCCGGAATGGCCAAATTACCTGGCCAAGTTCATCGCATTAATGACTGCCATTGCGTCCATTGAAGTGCTGGTGATGATCGTCGCAGTGTGCGTGCAGGCCGCGCACGGATACACACGCTTCCAACTGGGACTTTACATCGAAACTTTGCTGGGCCAGGGGCTGCTGAGCTTTGGATTCTTTGCCGCGATCGCCTTTTTCATTCATGTGCTTTCACCCAACAAGTATGTTGGTTACTTCGCTTTCATTGGATTTGTTATTGCCAATGCTTTCATGTGGCGCCCGCTGCATGTAGGCACGCGCATGGTGCGAATAGGCAGTCTGCCGAACATGACATACTCTGACTTCTTCGGATATCAGCCATGGATGCGTAGCTGGTGGTGGTTCGCGCTGTATTGGACGCTGTTCAGCGTCCTGGTTGCTCTCGCAAGCATCCTGCTGTGGCAGCGAGGCCGCGATACTCGCTGGAAAGCCCGCCTCGAAAACGCTCGAGACCGCTTCCATGGCGCCTTACGGACAGGTACGATCGTGACCGCGACTGCATTTCTCGCTGTGGGCGCCTGGGTTTACTTCAACACCGAGGTGTTGAACCATGTTCGAAGCGAAAATGATGATCTGCGCATCCAGGCGGACTACGAAAAGACATACAAACGCTTCCAGCTCGCTCCCCAGCCTCGTGTGACGGACGTGCACTACAACATTGCGCTGTACCCGGAGACACGCGAACTCGTAATGCGTGGAGTGGAGCAGGTCAAGAACGAGACGGCGGCTCCAATCGATCTTATCTATTTAACCGTTGATCGAAACTTCACTTCGAGCGTCCAGCTACCGGGCGCGCAACTCGCGCAGAACGACAAGCGGCTTGGATACCAGGTTTTGAAGTTAACAACCCCGCTGGCTCCAGGGGAAGAGCGTCCCCTGTCCTTCGATGTGGAATCGCATCCTCGCGGATTTGAAGACAATCTGTCCATGACTGGCGTGGTCCAGAATGGGAGCTTTCTCAATTCCGGTACGGCACCGCAGATCGGTTACCAGGAGGGAAACGAGCTGACCAATCCGAACGATCGAAAGCGATTGGGGTTAAAGGAGAAAGACCTGATGCCGACGCTGGAACGTGATTGTTCCGCCGACTGCACCAACACCTATATCAGCAACAACTCCGACTGGGTGAATGTTGACACGGTCATTAGCACCAGTGCAGACCAGATGGCCATAGCTCCTGGCTCGCTGATTCGCGAATGGCAACAGGACGGGCGCAATTATTACGAGTACAGACTCGACCATTTCGCCTTGAATTTTTATTCCTTCCTTTCCGCTCGCTATCAGGTCGAGCGCCGCACGTGGAACGGGATTAATGTGGAGGTGTATTACCTCAAAGAGCATCCGTGGAACGTTCCCAAGATGATCAACTCGGTGGAGAAGTCATTCGCGTACTACACCACGAACTACGGGCCGTACTACAACAAGCAGGCCAGGATCATTGAATTTCCGCGCGTCGCAACCTTCGCGCAGGCGTTCCCCGGAACTATGCCGTATTCGGAGGCGATCGGCTTCATCGCCAGTATTGAAAAGCCGGACGACATCGACATGGTGTATTACGTTGTGGCTCACGAGATGGCGCACCAATGGTGGGCCCACCAGGTCACAGGCGCCAACATGGAAGGCGCCACTTCGCTCTCAGAGACGCTGTCGCAATACTCCGCATTAATGGTGATGGAGAAGGAATACGGAGCGGAGACGATGCGCAAATTCATGCAGTACGAGATGGATAACTATCTGCGCTCCCGCGGGGCAGAACGGTTGAAGGAGCGGCCTCTGATGCGCGTGGAAGCAAGCCAGGGCTACGTTCACTATCGGAAGGGAAGCGTGGTGATGTATTACCTTCGCCAGAGGATTGGTGAGGATGCCATCAACCGCGCTTTGCGCAAGGTGCTGGCACAGTACCGTTACGCCCAGGCGCCCTACCCCACGTCATGGGCGCTTGTGAATGCGCTGCGCGAGGAGACGCCGGCCCAGGATCAATATCTGCTGAAGGATCTGTTTGAAGACATCACTCTCTTCTCAAATCGAGCCACGAGCGCTACCGCGAAAAAGCGGACCGACGGCAAGTACGATGTGACGGTCGCGGTAGAGACGCAGAAATACAAGGCCGACGCCAAAGGTGCCGAGACCGAAGCGCCAGTCGACGACTGGATTGAAGTTGGAGCGCTGGCAGCTCCAGCAAAGGGACAACATTATGGAAAGGTGCTTGTGCGCCAGTTAATCCACATGACAGGTGCGAAGGGCACTTATACGTTCCAGACAGATTCCATGCCCGACAAGGCTGGGATCGATCCGTTGCTGCTGCTGATCGATCGCGTGCCCGACGATAACCTGAAGAAAGTAGATCTGGTGCATTGAATTTAGTCGGCTTCTCGGACAGTCGCGGTTCACTATAGCCTCAATGACCCATTGACCGTCATACGATTGCAGACCTACGCTTCGACTGAATTAATCCATGAGAAGCAGGCGTCTGTACATGGCAAATAGAATTAACCGCAGGGCTTTTCTGAAGGCGGCGAGCGCCGGAGCTGTCGGACTTGCTACCTCAAATGCGCTACCGGCGCTGGAAGAAACGGGAAAAGGCGCCGTGGCAGTCACTTTTCCCCTCGCAACTTTTCCCTACGGCGCGGTCCAGTTGCACGAGGGACCGATGAAGCGGCAATTCGAGGAGAATCATTCTCGCTTCCTGCATCTGGACGAAGATAGCTTACTCAAGGTTTTTCGCCAGGTGGCTGGGCTCCCGGCACCGGGCGAAGATATGGGCGGTTGGTATGACCTCACCGGGTTCAGTCTGGAACAGAACGATTTCCATGGCTTCATCGCCGGACACTCGTTTGGGCAGTATGTTTCGGGTCTTGCGCGCGCGTATGCTGTCACTGGCTCCGAGGAAACGCGTGCGAAGATCAATCGCCTTGTGAAGGGATACGGCGATACGCTTGATCCCAAAGCGAGGTTCTTCGCAGGCTACCGGCTCCCTGCATACACCTACGACAAGCTCTCCTGCGGCCTGATTGACGCTTACGAATATGCGCAGAATCCGCTGGCGCTGGAGATTCACGAGAGGCTCACACGCGCAATCGGCGCCTATCTTCCGGAGAAGGCGCTTTCACGTGCAGAGCAGCGGTCCAGGCCGCACAAGAACACGCCGTTTACGTGGGACGAGACCTACACGTTGCCCGAGAACCTCTTTCTCGCCTATCAGAGAACCGGAAAACCTCTCTACCTTGAGATGGCGAAGAAATTCCTGGAAGACGACACCTACTTCAACCCGCTCGCAGAGGGCAACAACGTTCTTCCTTTTGAGCACGCGTATAGCCACGTGAATGCATTCAGCTCAGCCATGCAGGCGTATATCACACTGGGAAGCGAAAAGCACTTACGCGCAGCGAGGAACGGCTTCGAGATGCTGCAGAAGACACAGAGCTTCGCGACTGGAGGCTGGGGACCTAATGAATCCTTCGGCGAGCCGGGCGTCGGGCAGTTGGGAGATAGCCTGGCACTGACCCACGCAAGTTTCGAAACACCCTGTGGTGCGTACGGCCACTTCAAGATCACGCGCTATCTTTTGCGTCAGACTAAGGACGCGCGGTATGGCGACAGCATGGAACGCGTGCTCTACAACACGATTCTCGGGGCATGGCCCATCCAGGCGAATGGAACTTCGTTTTACTATTCGGACTACGCCAACACAGGAAGAAAGGAATGGTACAAGGATAAGTGGCCTTGCTGTTCCGGTACTTTTCCCCAGCTTGCCGCTGATTACCACATCAGTACATACCTGCGTTCCCACGACGGCATCTATGTGAACCTGTTTACACCTTCGAGCGTCCACTGGACCGACGGTGGAACAAAGCTCGCACTGGCGCAAGTAACCAGGTATCCATTCGACAACAAGATCGAGATTCAAGTCTCGTCTTCCGAGGCGCACGAATGCACGATCTATGTGCGCATCCCGGCATGGGCGACGCCCAATCCTGTCGTTTCGGTGAACGGCAAGCGTGTTGCGGATGCGATTGAGCCGGGACACTTCGCGGCTCTGCACAACACATGGAAGGATGGCGATCACATCGAGATCGAGTTGCCTATGCCGCTGCGGCTGGAAGCGGTCGATGCGAATCACCCGAATCTCGTCGCATTACTGCAAGGTCCCTTGGTGCTCATGGCCGTGGCGGAAACGCAGCCCACCTTCGATGCAAATTCTCTTCTCAGGGCCAAACCCGTGAACAACGCAGCCGGAGACTGGAGTGCCACTTCGACGGACGGCGGCCAGGTAACCATGCGGCCATTCATGTCGATCGACAAGGAGAGCTACAGTACATACCTGCGCATCAAGAGCTGAGCGGTCGGGAGGCCCTGTCCTGCGGCGCACGACGATCTCTTTAGCCGGGATCGCGGCGCGAGCGCGTGCATATCTGGCTTTGAGCTCACGGTAAGGAGGAGCTGCGACCATGATGAATCGAAAAGAATTTGTGAGGGACTGTGTCGCTGCCGTGGGCACGGCGGGTTTCTGTTGCGCAGGAAAAGCTCATGAAGCCGTGGCTGCCGAGGTTGCTTCACAAACATGCGATCCGAAAGAATTGGGGGACGTGAATAACCGGGCCGAAGCCGCGCGTCTTCGCTTCTCGAAGCTGGTCCAGATCATCGAGGCGCGCTTGCCGGAGCAGGAGCGCAAGCAGGTTCTTCATGAGCTTGGAGGCAAGTGCGCAGATACATTCCGTACCGACCTGATCGACCGGTACAAGGGGAACATCCGCAGTTTTCTCGAAGAGGGCCGTCGGCTCTGGATGGCGGAAGCGGACTACGACGAAGCGAACGGCACAATCCGAATCGTCGACAAGGGACCTTCGTGCACCTGCCCGATGGTCAAGGTAGGTATGACTCCCGGGAGTTTCTGCGACTGCACTCTGGGATGGCAGGAGGAAGCTTACTCAGAGATTCTCGGACGACCAGTTAGAGCAGAACTGGAGGAGTCAATTCTTCGCGGCGGAAAAAGGTGCGTGTACAGAATCAGGCTAGTTTAGGCTCTAATCCGGTAATCCTGGCTGAAGCGCGATTTATTTGCGCGGACATTATTTCGCGCCGGCGTCATCCTCCACTAGTTTGTAACGATACTGTTCTCGCTCGTCGTGAGTCGCCTGCTGACGCAGCGAAGCGAGTTGCTTGAGCAATTTAGGAATCTCTCCGCTCCTATCCGTTTTTCGCAGCGCCTGGATCAGGTGGTAGAGAGCGGTCTGATCCTTCGGGTCGATCTCGAGAGCCTTCCTGCATTGCTCGGCAGCCTCTGGATATTGTCCGTTTTGCAGATATAGCTTTGCCAGCACGCTTCGAGCAGGCTCTAGCGTCGGGCGGAGCTTTACTGCCTGTTGCGCTGACCGCATGGCCTCTTTGAACTTTGCACTGCCTGGATCCGGTCCTTGTTCTGCGAGGATGTCGGCACGCAGATAGAGCAAGAGGGGATCATCGGGCTTGCGCATCAGTTTCTCTTCCACTCCGGCCAAAGCGTTCGTGAGATCATTTTGCTGCACAGCGGCGAGCCCCTGCGCTGCGGCACTCAACGATTGGCTCGGGTCGAGTTCGTATGCTTTGTCGAAGTCAGCCTGCGCCTTTTCATACTCCGCCAATTGCACGTAAAGCACGCCTCGCGCGAAGTAGAGCTGCGCCGCTTTTGGTTGCAGGGCGATTCCCTCATTCACGGCATTGATGCCAACCTGAAAAGACTGATGAGTTGCCGAGAGTGCGGCAAAGTCCACGTAGAGCCCCACATTCTGCGGCTCCAGCAAGATCGCCTGACGCAACATCTCAACCGCGTTTTCAGTGACGTGAGCGTTTTCGTAGGCTGCGGAAGCAAGCTCCAAAGTTGCCGCATCTGGCGTCGCAGTCAGCAACGGCGTCAGAGTCTCGATGGCCTGCTCCGACTGGCTTGACATAAGCTGCACTGAAGCGAGGACCTGGCGTTCGCGGGGGTCGTCTAAATTGAGAGCCAAAGATTTCTTAAACACATCCGCTGCTGCATCGAGTTGCTTGAGCTTTACAAGACAGGTTCCGAATGCGTGCAGAGCGGGCACTCTTGATTCGAAGAGCGGGGCGGCTTTCTCAAAATGAGGTACTGCTGCGCCGCAATTGCCTTGCTGATATTCAAGGACGGCCAGCATGCCGTGGCTTGTCAGGTCATTAGGTCGGAGGCGAAGAAGATGCTCAAGAATAGGAATGCCTGCGACGTTTCCCTTGTCGTACTCGATCTTCGCCGCGCCTTGCAACGCCGGAACCTTATCGGGAGATAGTTTGAGAGCATGGCGAAAG
This sequence comes from uncultured Acidobacteriaceae bacterium, assembly GCA_963770365.1. Lineage (GTDB taxonomy): Bacteria > Acidobacteriota > Terriglobia > Terriglobales > Acidobacteriaceae > Telmatobacter. Next base: position 521,751 of record CAVYPN010000012.1, read on the forward strand.
GCACCCAGGGCGTCCTCCTCGCTGCCCAGGCCGTTGTAAGCGACACCTTCCATTGTCCAGAGGTCAGCATTGAGTGGATACTGGCGCAAAGCGCTCTGAAGCATTTGAAGCGCCGCTTGGTATTGCTCTTCCCGAAGAGCCGCAGCAATCTGTGGCACCCGGTCTTCGCCCGACTGTGCCACGGCGATGGTACACAAACATATTGGGGTTGCAATCCAAAGAGACACTGTGAAGCCGACGAGAGGGACAAGTTTCATGCCGTGTTCGAGGAGAGCCGAGCGGGTTTAATCAGGAGTGCATGACCGGTCGACAATTAAGAGAATTGTAATGCCGTTCGGCCGCAGCTGACTTTGCGTGGCTGAGAAGGAAAGGCCGGCGCAACATACGTGCACCGGCCCGCCTGAGTTACTACTGAGGCTAGAACGAGACTCTTCCACCCAATTGCCAGAACCTCGGCTCGTGTGAATTGGTCGCAGCACCGAAACTTCCGTCAGGAAAATTGGAATCGACGGTTCCATAGTTTGCCCGGTTAAAGAGATTGAAGAACTCAAACCGGATCTGGAAGTTGACGCGTTCCGTAATGGGGGTGTCTTTGTAGATGTTGGTATTTGTCTCGAAGAAATTCGGCCCCCGGAACTGCATGGGTTTCTCATTGCCTTCTTGGCCGAATGTCGGGACCGCAAAATTGGATTTCGGAATCGCCCCAGTCAGCCACGCCTTGTTATCGGTCGACTGGTGATAACTCAGCGTGTTCGGATAATCGAGATTGTTGCCATCCGCGTTGTAGTCGCCGCTAAAGGGCTGCAGACCGACAACAGGATTGGCAGTGGAAGGGCATGCCGGCGCATTCGCCGCGGTGTTTTGACAAATCGGTGCGAAGCCATTGAAGTTGTTGGCGGTGAATGGGTATCCCGACTGGAAGATGGTTGTGCCGCTCAAACCCCATCCTCCGGTCGCTTTGCCCATTGCTCCCTTGCCGGCATTCAAACCCTTCAGAGAGTAATTCCAGCTGAGGGAGAATCGATTGGGCACGTCGAAGATTGACGGACCATAGTACTGGCCGGGGTTATCCGGAGAAGGATACGAGAGCCCGTCATCCTTCGAACTGGCGCGGGTATACGAAGCATCGAAGAAGCCACGCGAGAAGCGCCCCTTCACGTCGAAAAACACTCCGTTGTAATTGGCGTAACGATCGTTATCGGCGTAGTTAATTGCGCCAAAGCTGGAATTAAGTCCGCTGCGAACGAGGCTCTCGTGCGCAATGAGATCCCCGGGAACCACGTTGATGTCGACGCCATACGAAACATTGCCGACCGAATTGCCATTGCCCACAATGTTCCACGAGTGCGACCCGCTGTAGCCCACCGTGGCAGCAATTGAGCGAGTAAGCTTCCGCTCTACGCTGAAGGCCCAGATATCGGCCCACGGCGATTTAAGCAGCGGGTTGATGGCTCCGATTGGGAAGTTGCCGCCCACGCGGCCACCGTGTGAATCAAGGCCCCCGGGGAACGTCGGGAACGTAAATCCGAAGGGCGGCTTGTTGGTGGTTCCCAGACTGAAAATGGGAGGTGTTGCAGTTCCTGCGGAGAAAGACGCCTCAATGAGTCCGGGAGGGCTCCCACGGAACTCTTCCTGGACGTTGGCGGAAGTGAGCCAGTTGGCGTAGAGTCCCCAACCGCCCCTTATAGCCCAGTCGCCGTTGCCGGTCGGATCCCAGACGAAGCCGGCACGCGGGCTCCACAGATCATTGACCGAATGCAGCAGAGCGTTCTGCGTCGGCTTGGCAAACCCATTGGCAATCTGTTGCTGCTTCGTATTGCCGGTTCCAAGATAGAAGTTACCGAAAACAGTGGAAGGGCTCTTCGACCACGGGTTGCCGCTGTCGTCGTAGCGCAGGCCGAGCGTAAGCGTCAGGTTTTTTCTGGCTTTCCAGGTGTCTTCCACGAAGAGGCCAAAGGTCCTGGCTGCGGCATCCCAATTCCACAATTGCTGCGTTCCGGTGCTGGGGTTGTACATAATGCCGTTCTCGTTGGTAGGTGCATCCTGTGCGAGCTTGAGCAGGTTGTCGAAAGCGAACTTCGGCTGCGACCACGGCCCTTGGAACGGCTCGACGTCGTCTCCATACCAACCTTCATAACCGAATTTCAGCGTGTGAGTGCCACGGACATGCGTAAGCACGTCGCGCCAATGGTAGTTGTGCTGAATGAAATCGCCCTGTGCGAAGCCAACGCCATAGGCCTGGCCACCGTCCGCATTGATTCCGTTCACTGAGATCGATGGCACCGTGTAATCCTTGGCGCCGCTGCCGAGTACCCCTTCCACGCGGCTCTGCCCGGCGGTGACCTCGTTCAGTGTGTTCAACGAGAAGGTATGTGTCCAGGACGCTTGCCCGGCGACCTGCCAGGTATTGTTCAAAGCTGAAAATTGCGGCATGGGAGACGCCGCGCCTGTCTGCAGCAGTGTTCTGAAAAGGCTGACGTAGATACGATCCTTCTTGAAGCCCTGATCGATGCGTGCGAAATACTGCGTGCCGTTTCTGATTTGCGTCGCACCGAATGAGCCCACGTCGATCATAGGCAGGGTGCAAGGCACGCCATTCTGCCCTGTGGTTGTGCCGCAGCCACCCGCTGCGCTGCCAAACACATCCGCCGCTGTCTGCTGAACTTTTGTTCCGCTGACTCCGGTGGGCACATAGGTCTGCAGGACTTTTGACCCGACGGTGCCGGGGTAGTTGGCTTGCGCGAAGGTGATGAACTCCGGGGCGGCAAAGGTGACCTGGCTACCCGCACTGGCCGATGACCGCAACGGTTCGATTGCAAAATAGAAAAAGCTGTCGTGATGGGGGAAGATTGGACCGCCTATGGCAAAGTCCATATTGTTGGAGTGGAATGGCTTGTATGGATAACCAACGAAATGCTGGCTTGCGAACATCCCCTGGTAGTTGAACCAGTCTGATGCCGAACCGTGGAACTTATCAGTGCCCGACTTGGTCGTGAAGATGGTCTGCAAACCTGCCGCCCGGCTGTGCTCAACCGAAAAAGTGTTGACCTGCACGCTGGTTTCCTGGATGGATTCAGGCTGCGGGGTCAGGTTCAACACTCCTTGCCGGATTCCGCTTGTCACATCGAGACCGTCAATCACGTATTGATTGTTGTTTTGCCCCTGTCCGTTGGCGCTGGCGTCCACCTGCTCTTCCGTAGAGTAGTTATCCACGCCCGAGGCCGGACTTCCGGAGGTACTCGTTCCGAGGCCCGACACGCCCGCTGCCATCGTCACGAGCGTCACGAGATTGCGCCCAACGATCGGTAATTCTGTAACACCTTCGTTATCCAGAGTGAGTTCATTCCGGCTATCCGCGGTGTCGAGGATCGGTGCTTCGGTACTGACAACAACAGACTCAGTGGCGGAGCCTACCCTCAGAGTGATCGGAAGATTGAGGTTCTGTTCGGTCAGCAGTGTGACGGTTGCTTCAGACTTCGAAAAGCCTGTGGCTTCGACAGAGACCTTGTAGTTACCCGGGGCAAGGCTCACGAAGCGGTAATTGCCAGACGGATCAGAAGTCGATGACTGCTTGACTCCGGTGCCGGTGTTGACAAGGACAATCTTCGCTTTGGCCACTGTTGCCCCGGATGGATCCTGAATTACACCCTGGATGTTCGCCGTGAATTGCGCATAGGCGGGTACAACCCAAAGTGCAAACAGAGACAACATCAAGGCGCCTATAAAGGCTGCTCTGCGTCGTGTCATTGACTCCTCCTGAAATGGGTCCCGGATTCATTTTCGATGCCTGTCAGAAAACGCTTTCCGGGATCATCAAGCTTCTAGAAGACGCGCGGAGCGACTGTCAATGGGTTCTTTGTACTATCGGTGCGTTTCACGAGGTACAGTCAGCGCTTCCAGCCCTTGTTGGGTACGGTGCCCACGCCTTCGCGAATCGTTACCAGTTGGTTTGCGCCAAATTGCGGGTAGCGCTCACGTAATCCGCTCGGCCAGAAGATCTCGATAGCGACTTCGGATGCACTTCCCAATCCGAAATGCAGGCGGGGATCGTTACACGAGTAGTAGCTGGATTGGCTGACAAGCGCCTGCGCCTGTACCTTGTTGCCATAGTGAGCAACCACACGCGCTCCGATCGCACTCCGGTTTGACTTCACACCTTCAAGCTTCACCTTGATCCAGTTTTGATGACCGCGTAGATCATTGCGCAGGAGCGACGGCGGTTCATTCATATTCACGATCAGCACGTCCAGATCACCGTCGTTGTCGAAGTCGCCAAACGCACATCCCCGACTGCTGTGTGCCGCCGTGATTCCATCACCGGCCTGCGAATCCAATTCTTCGAATCTGCCGTCACCCAGATTGCGAAACAGCACGCGCGGCGTCTTGTAGGGATATTGAGGTAATTTGCGTTCTACTTCCGGGTAGACGCTTCCGGTGACAAAAAACACGTCCGGATATCCATCGTTGTCTAGATCGACCATTCCTGCGCCCCAGCTCGTAAAGCGCGTCTCGACTCCGGTCTTGGCTGCGCGTGTCACTTCATCGAAGTTTCCTTTGCCGTCATTGCGGTAGAGTCCGCTCGTGTCGCCGACGAAATGGGTCTTGAACAGATCGAGATGGCCGTCCAGGTTGTAATCGCCGATACCGACTCCCATGCCCGCCTGCTCCATGCCATCGTCACTCAATGCAACGCCGCGCGTAACGCCCTCTTCTCGAAATGTTCCGTCCTTGTTGTTCATGAACAAAAGGCTGGGCGTGGAATCGCACGCCACGAAGATGTCGGGCCAGCCGTCTTCATCAAAATCAGCGGTCACCACCGTCATCCCATAGCTTTCCGTTGCTGCGTCAATCCCGGCCTGCTTGGTCACGTCGGTGAAGGTGCCGTCTCCGTTATTGCGGTAGAGAAGGTGCCGCCCTGTGGGAAGACCGCGCGGACCGCAGTTCACGGGAACTCCCTTCCAGTTACAGGTCGACTTCTCTCCAGGAATCGGGGCATGCTCAAATGAAAATCGAATGTAGTTGGAAACAAACAGATCGAGATGCCCGTCGCGGTTGTAGTCGACGAATGCGCAGCCAGCTCCCCAGCGTGTTGCATCAGCGTTTAAGAGTCCGGCTTCCTTTGTCACGTCCGTGAAAGTGCCGTTCCCGTTGTTTTTGTACAGTCGATTCTGGCCATAATAAGTGCAGAACAAGTCGTCAAAACCGTCGTTGTTGTAGTCGCCGACGCAGACGCCGTTTGCCCAGCCCGTTGCCTTCAACCCCGCCGCTTCCGTGACATCGGTGAAAGTGCCGTCGCGATTGTTCTTGTAGAGACGATTGGTTGCGCCCTGAGGATCCCCTTCAAGACGCGTTCCCGACAACAGAAAGATATCCATCCACCCATCGTTGTCATAGTCGATGAAGGCACAGCCGCATCCATTCGCTTCCAGGATGTACTTCTTCGATTCAACGCCGCCGTAAACGACAGGGGCGTGTAAGCCTGCTTCTCGAGAGACATCGGTGAAGTGCGCGTCGAAAGGACGACCGGAGGGTGCCGGCTTCGCCTGCGCTGCGATATTCCGAGACGCGATGCCCTGATCCTGCTGCCCCAGGAACTGCTGGGCAGAAGCGCACACGGAAAGAATTACAAAAGAGCGACGGTCTACGTTCATCGGGAAGTGCGATTTGAAACGCCTTTCATTATGTTGGCCTGCCAAGGTTCGAGTAAAGGTTTGCGCAGGCAGTGTATCCGCTAGTTCGACGACCCCGCTGATCCCACAACCAATTTGTAGCGATTTTGCTCGCCTTCCTCCCGGGTCGCATCCTGCCGCGCTTTGGCCAATCTCTTCAAAAGATCGGGAATCTCCGCCTGGTTTCCCGTCTTTCGTAGCGCCACGATGAGATGATACAAGGCGCTTTGATCGGACGGCTTCTTCTCAAGGACCAGGCGGCACTCCTTTGCTGCAAGCACATTCTGGCCCGCGTCAAGATAGTATTTGGCCAGCACGTTGTGTGCCGCTTCCAACGAAGGCTGCAAAGCAACCGCTCTCTTTGCGGAGTCGATACCCTTCGCAAAATCGGCCGAGCCCGGATCCGGCGACCTCTGAGACAAGATCGCGGCCTGCAGATACCAGAGAAATGCGTCGCCAGGATGTTTTGCGAGTTTGGTGTGAACGGTTTCCAGTGCTCGATTCGGGTCTTTTGGGTTCTCTTCCTGGGCGAGCATTCCCTGGGCCGCCGCGCTCATATCCATTTTGGGGTCCAGTTGCTCGGCTCTCTCGAAATCGGCTTCTGCGCTCTCATACTGTGCAAGCTGCACGTAGAGCACACCCCTGGCCAGATAGAGAGGCGCAGCATTAGGCATCACCTTAATGCCTGCGTTGATCATTTCGACGCCTGCCTGGAACGACTGGTGATCCAGGGCAATTTCTGCAAAGTCCGCATAGAGCGCAATCTGCCGCGGATCTTTGACGATGGCATCGTGCAGAATCTTCACCGCACTGGGCGTGTCTTTTTCGGCTTCAAACGCAGTTGCAGCAAGGCGCATGGTGTTTACGTCTGGATTCTCGCCCAACAAAGGCTGTAGCGTTGCAATCGCATCGTGGGGCTTTGCCGCCGCCAGCTGGACAGAAGCGAGGCCTTGACGCAATCGCGAATTCTCCGGCGCCGCATCCACGAGTTGCTGAAACACCGCGATTGCTTGATCGGTACGATTGAGTTTCAGGAGGCAGATGCCGTAGCCATGCAATGCTTCTGGTTGAGAATTCAGCAGTGATCCGCTCGCGGCATAGTTCTCCACAGCGGTTAGGCAGTCGTTGTTCTTCTCAGCCAGGACGGCCAACATTGCATGCGAGGTGGTCTCGTCAGGGCGCAACTTCAGAATGTGCTGAAGCAGTGGAATTGCGTCGGCATTGCCAGCTTCGTACTCGATCTGAGCCGCTCCTTCCAAGGCCGGCAGATAGTCGGGCGAAATCGCGATTGCATGTTTGTATGAAGCCAGCGCAGATTTGGGATCGCTCTCTCCCGAATAAGCGAGCCCCTGAAACATCCAAAGTTTAGCGTCTCTCGGCGATTTGGCCAGGGCCGGTCCGAGCAGTTGTAAGGCCCTTTGAAAATCGCGGTTCTGCAATGCTGAAGTGACTGAATTCAGCGGCTCGTTGCCCGTCTGGCACCAAATACCCACTGGCAGAGCAGAGAGACACACAAATAAATAGAATTTGCAGGCTCGAAAACTCAACCGCATCACCAGCCGCACATCTCCTCTTGCCCTCGACAGGTAAGAACCAATCTACGTTCGTTGAGTAGTCTACCTCCGCAACGCGACAAACATACGATAGACCCGTCGTGGAATTCTACGCTGTGCCTTCTTCTCTGCATACGTACCGTATCACTAATCCCGGGAGCTGAATGATCCGCGTGTGCCGCATACAGTGAACCCGCCGTATAATTGGCGGTCCGTGCACATGCATGGCTCAAGAGGCACCAAGCCTTTGGAAAGTTCTTCGTATGGTTCAAATGACCCATGCGACCAACTAGATATTCCGAAGATCTTGCCAAAGCGGACCCGCAAGAGGAAGTCGCTAAAGATGGCTCGAAGAGACTCACGTCGGCAAAATCACCATCTGGCCCCGATCCCTTCCCGTGCGCTGTCTGCGGGTTCGTTGCTGCTCCTCTTTCTCTTCTGCGTCGCCTGCAGGCGGAATCCTCCAACAGTCGCAGTGATTCCACGGACATGCGGCACTGCGCTCTGGGAGCCAATGCACGCCGGAGCGGCCGAAGTTGCACGCTCGATCGGGCTCGATCTGTATTGGAATGGACCCATGCGGGATGACGATACGCAGACGCAGATATCGCTCATCGAAAAATCAGTCGATCGCGGGGTAGCTGGAGTGATCGTATCGCCAATTCAAACCTTGCCCCTGCGAACTCCGATCCGCAAGGTTCTCGATCAAGGCGTTCCCGTGGTCGTGATCGATACCCAGCTCGGCATTCCCTCGGGACCCAAGCTCAGTTATGTACTGAACGATGAGACTGTCGGAGGGCAGATCGCTGCGCGCAGGTTGGGACTGATTCTTCAAGGCAAGGGGAGTATTGCCGTTGTGGGAATCCGTCCAGAGCTTAAAAGCAATACGCAGCGGGAGCGGAGCTTTGAATCGACGCTCGGACTTGAATTCCCAGAAATCCATGTGGTGGCTCGCAGACTCGGTCTGTCGAGCGTGCCGCAGGAACAGCACAGCGCCGAAGGCTTGTTGACAGGAAGCCAATCTCTCGATGCCATCGTGGCGCTCTCTCTCGACGCAACCCGTGGAACCTATTACGCGTTGGCCGAGTTTGCCAAGGCCGGAACGATCAAGCTTGTTGGATTTGACCAGGATCTGCTTCCGCCCATCCGCGACGGCGGCATCGACTCTGTCGTCGTGCAGAATACCTTCGAGATTGGCCGTGTAGCAATGACACTCATGGATCGAGAGATCAAGGGCGGCCCAGGGGCAGAAGTCAGCGTCAAGCCGGTACTGATGACACGCGACAACGTGGATTCGGCCGAGATTCGCCAGATCGAAAACATGTCGTGGTGGCCGCCTGAATGATTCCCCGGCTCACAAAACGTGCCTGGATCGCAGCTCTGTGTGCAGTTGCAATTCTAGCCGTGCTGGTGATCGCGACCGTCGCGTACGATGCCTTCGTGCGCAGAGGGCCGATTCAACACGCGATGATCTCGCTGGACAAACAGGATAGCTGGCAGGCATTCGGCGGAACATGGCGCTTCGCCGATGGAGTAATGACCAACAACTCCGACGAGCGCGGGGCCAAGCTGATGACGGGCTCCCTCGATTGGTCTAACTACTCTGTTGAAGCGGATGTGCTCTTGCTCGGACAGTATGGAGACGCCGGCCTGATCCTTCGCAGCAGCGATGAAGAGACCGGCGTGGATGCGTACCACGGCTATATGGCTGGTCTGCGCGACCTCGACAACACTCTCATGATGGGGCGCGCCGACTATGGGTGGAAAGAATACGGTGCGAAAGCGATAGCACCCCGCGTTTTTGCGGAGCAGTGGTATCACGTCAAGTTTCTTGCTTTCGACTGCGATTTTGCGGTGAGCGCTGTTTCGCAAAAGGGCGAACGAACTACAGTCGCGATTCATGATCCCGGCTGCATCAAGTCGGGGAGATTCGGCCTCAAGTCGTATAACACGGGTGCACAGTGGAAAAACGTGGAGATTCGGCCCGCGACCCAAAGCGACCTGAGGGCGATGATTGGAAATCAGCAACCTCAGTTGGCAGTGCCCACCCGTTTCCCCTCTGGCATGGAGGCGGCTCCCTATGACCGGTTCCTTGAACCTATCGGACGCGAACTGCGCGCCCATCGATCCGCGGTAAATGTACAGGCCATCAGCAGCCTTCGCCTTCTGTCCCCTGAAGTGCCACGTTCCGTCACCGTACAGGGAGTTGTGACGCTTACATCTCCCATGCTCTACATTCAGGACTCTACAGGCGGACTTGCGATTGAAAGCAGTCATCCGCATGCTCCATTGCAGATTGGCGATGAAATCGAAGCCAGCGGTAACGCTGACCTGCATGATTTCAGCTCAGAGCTTCGCGACGCAGATATTCATGTCCTCTGGTCGCACACGCCCGTTTCTCCGGTTGCTGTAGCTGCATCGCAGGCTGCAACAGGATCATTCGACGCACAGTATGTCGAGGTCCAGGGAAAGCTTGAAGAGAAACGCGACGACGGTCACGGAACCGAGATTCTGACACTGGAAGACGAGAGCCAATCGTTCGTCGCTTTGGTCACTGGACTGGGACGTTCGCCGTATCTTGAAGCCTTGAAGGCGAAAAGCAAGCTGCGGCTGCGCGGTATATGCGTCACCGATTCCCGGTACACCCATGACATGACCGCGTTCGCGCTTCTGCTTCCATCGCCCGGTGATATTGAGGTCCTCGAGGGCCCGCCTTGGTGGAGCCCTGCGCACATTCTTGAACTGGCAGGCGGCGTCCTGCTGCTGGCCTTGGCGAGTGTGACAGGCTTCTTCCTTGTCGAGCGCTTGCGAATGCAGTCCGTTCTGGAAGAGCGGCAGCGCCTGGCGCATGAAATGCACGACACTCTCGCCCAAAGCTTTGCCGGCCTTGGTTTTCAGCTCCAGGCAATCTGCGACGATTTAGAGGACGGAATCGACATTACGCCCCAGCTCGAGCAGGCTCAGGAAATGGTTCGCAACAGTCACGAAGAGGCGCGGCGAAGCATTTCCACTTTGCGTCCGGAACTTCTGGAGTCAGTCGGCCTGCTATCGACACTTGAGACGTGCGCCCGCCGCATCGTATCGCAAAGCGCTTCTGTTGAAATCAAAACCGTGAGCGAGGGCAGTGTACAGAGTCTCCCCCTCAGTGTCTCCGACACACTTCTGCGCATCGGCTACGAAGCGATTGCCAACGCAATCCGTCACGCGCATTGTTCACGGCTGACCATCTCACTGTTCTACGAAAACTCAACCGTCGAACTGATCGTGGAAGATGACGGTGCGGGATTCATCGTATCCAGCGACTCCGCCGGCTTTGGCATTCGCGGCATGCACAAGCGTGCAGACAATATTTCTGCCCAGTTCAGAGTTGATAGCGCGCCGGGAAGAGGAACAAGGGTTCGCGTGCGGGCGCCCATACCGCCATCTTTCGCTCGCGCGATCGCGCGACGATGGCTGGTACAGCTCCAAATGAGGAAATCGCACAATGAACGTACCGGAATCTAAGCCCGCAGTGCGGGTACTTATCGTGGATGACCACCCGGTTGTTCGCGCAGGATTGGCGTCTCTGCTTCGCAGGCAGGCCAGAGTAAAGCTTGCGGGTTCGGCTCACTCCGGCGAAGAGGCCCTGTCCATCCTTGCGCGCGGTTCGGTTGACCTGATTCTGCTTGACCTGCGAATGCCGAGTATCAACGGAATTGACTTGCTTAATCTTTTGAAAACGCGGGACAACAGGCCCAAGGCAATCATCCTGTCCAGCTATGAGTACGAGGACGAGATTTATCGTGCCGTCAAGGCCGGGGCTCGAGGATATCTTTCCAAGAATGCTCCTCGCGAAGAGATCATCGCGGCAATCGAAGAAGTTGTCGCCGGAGGCACCTACTTTCCCGAGCGCATGCTCGAGTGGATTCAGGACCGGGAACCTCGATCCAGCCTAAGTGCACGCGAAATCGAGGTTCTGGAGATGGTCTCAAAAGGGCTCACGAACAAAGAGATTGCCGGCGCTCTCCAGATCAGCCACTACACGGTGCGAAATCACATCAACCACATCACAGTTAAACTTCAGGTTTCAGACCGAACCGAGGCGGCCACCGCGGCCATGCGGCAGGGGATTATCGATGCTGGTTAGGCCGCTTTTTTGGTAAACTGCCTTCCCCGAATTTTGATGGTACAGCTGCACTATTGAGCGATGCTGTCGAGAAGACTTATCGTTCCGAGGCAGAACTGGGCACGCATCGCTAGACGTTTGCTTCGGCGACTAACATAATAGTTTTTGCAGGCAAATCCCTATTTCGGTAAACGCTTCCCGACCACCCTTACCGAAGTCAAAGATATTGGAAGTCTGAGGAGTGGCTATCACTTATGCGCAGAAAATCGAATAACTCCATCAAATCCGGCCGCCACGGAATTCAAAAATCGCCTAACGCGCTGAGCCGCCGAGATTTCATTACCGGGCTGGGAGGCGTGGCCGTCGTGAACGCCCTTTCCGGAAGACGAGCCTCTGCCGAGACGCCCCAGGGTCCTTTGAATATTGCTCGGGTTGCGATTCCGACCAGCCAGACCATGCGCAGCGAAAATAAGATATCCGCTCTAAACGACGGTCTCACGCCTGAGAATTCGTTTGATCGCTCGCACGCACTCTATGCGCTGTGGTCTCGATCGCCGGAGGATCGGGCCGACTGGGTGCAATATGAGTGGAGTGAACCCCTCAAGATCGAAAAAGTAGAGGTCTACTGGGCTGTCGATCGGCCCCGTCCGGCAGCAATCCCGGGCAGCTCCTGGCAGCAGATTAAGGCTCCTGAAAGTTATCGGATCCTCTACTGGAACGGCAACGATTTCGTTCCTGTGGTGCGGCCGCAGGGTCTTGGCGTTGCAGCTGACTCCTTCAACAGCACGACCTTCAAGCCTGTCTCCACGAGCAAGCTGCGGCTCGAGGTCATTCCTCAAGCAAATCAGCCTGCCGGAATCCTCGAGTGGCGCGTCTTCAACTATGGCCCCGCTCCAGCCCTTCCACCCGTCGTGGATGCCGGAGTCGACCGCTCCGTAGTGAGCGATGGGCGTACCTATCTCTCGGGAAGAGCGACATGGCTTCGTGATTCCTCCGACAACAGCGTGCGATGGATGAAGTCCGCAGGCCCCGGCGCTGTCGCGTTCGCTGCTTCAGATTCAATGACAACGACTGCAACCTTTTCCGCTCCTGGAGACTATGTTCTCGCACTGCAGGCGTCCGGCAGACAAGGCCCGCCTCCTTCCATCAAGGTTCATGTCGAACCCGCACCGCCCGCAGATCGCCTCGACGTGGTCTACACCCGCCGCTACTCGATCGATAGCCCTCTCTGGAATCAGCGCGCCAAATCCCTGATCGTCGATTGGATTCCTCACTGCATCGCAATGTGCGAGCGCACCGATATTGCCCCTATGCGCGGCGACGGTGGCATCGATAACTTCATCGAAGCGGGCAAGGCCAATCGCGGTGAACCACACGGCCGTCACAAGGGATACGTGTTCTCAAATGCATGGGTTCATCAGACGGTTGAGTCCATGTGCATCGCCATGATGGTCGATCCGAAGAATGATCCTGAGACTATCAAGGCACAGGAGTTGATGCACGCAACCCTCGAGCGCTGGATTCCAATCATCCTTGCTGCCCAGATGCCGGACGGCTATCTTCAAACCGCATACATCCTTGCTGACCGCAAAGACTGGCCGGAACGCTGGTCGCCCGATCATCGCGGAAACCACGAGGGTTACGTCTCAGGCTATTTCATCGAGTCGGCCATCAATCACTACACGCTGACCGATGGCAAAGATCTTCGCCTCTACAACGCCGCCAAGAAACTCGCCGACTGCTGGGTCGCGAATATCGGCCCAGGCAAAAAGGAATGGTTCGACGGACACCAGGAGATGGAACAGGCGCTGGTGCGCTTCGGGCGTTTCGTTAACGACCAGGAAGGTAATCAGCGGGGAGATGCTTATATCAGCCTTGCAAAGTTTCTTCTCGATTCGCGGCGCGGCGGATCGGAATACGACCAGAGCCACCTTCCGCCAGGCCAGCAATATGAGGCCGTCGGACACGCCGTGCGCGCCATGTACTTCTACTCGGGCATGGCGGATATCGCCGCCGAAACCCAGGACCGCGACTACCAGAGCGCAGTCATCTCTCTCTGGGACAACATGGTCAACAAGAAATACTACGTGACCGGCGGCATCGGAAGCGGTGAAACTTCTGAAGGCTTCGGGCCGAACTACTCCCTGCGCAACGAAGCGTATTGCGAAACCTGTTCAAGTTGCGGAGTGGTTTTCTTCCAATACAAGCTCAACCTCGCCTATCACGACGCGAAATACGCCGACCTCTACGAGCAAACAATGTATAACGCGCTTCTGGGAGGCGTCGCACTCGACGGTAAGAGCTTCTGCTATACCAACCCTCTCGTAAACACAGAACGCGCGAAGTGGCATGTCTGCCCATGCTGCGTCGGCAATGTTGCGCGCACTCTTCTCATGGTGCCCACCTGGACTTACGTGAAGAGCAAGGATGCGCTTTATGTGAACATGTTCGTTGGCAGCCGGATTCACGTTGGCCAGGTTGCCGGCACCGAGGTCGAAGTAATTCAGAAGACCGAATATCCCTGGCATGGAGCCGTTTCGATCACGGTGAACCCTGAAGAGACCCGCACCTTTTCGCTCAACGTCCGCATTCCTGACCGGACGACCAGCAAGCTCTACAAAGATTCGCCGGCCGTGAACGGCGTGACGCGTTTTGCTGTGAATGGGCAAGAGATGACGCCCACCATCCACAAGGGCTACGCCGTCGTGACCCGGGAATGGAAGCGCGGCGACCGGATGGAGTTCGAATTACCCTTGGAGCCGCAGCGGGTACGTGCTGATGAACGCATCCAGGCCGACGTCGATCTCGTCGTCCTGAAGTATGGTCCGCTGGTCTACAACGTCGAGAACGCAGATAATGGCCGAATCGATCGCAAGCTCGGTAATGCGCCGCTTCGCACAGAATGGCGACCAGACTTCCTCGGAGGCATCATGGTGATCAAGGGAGAATGGCAGGATGGTTCTCCGATGATCGCGATTCCGAACTTCGCGCGCATGAACCGCATCGGACCGCCGCCGGAGTACCCCATCGACCGCGATCCGGAGCGATGGAAGCGGCCTAAGCCGCCCATCGAGTCGAAAGTTTGGATCTAGTACAACTGCATCAGCTTTTGTGCCCGCTATGACATCGATACCGACACGCAGATCTGTACTCGGCGGCATCGGAGCCGGAGTAGCGCAGTTGTTATTGCAAAGGCAGCTCCATGCAGCAGGTTTTCTGGCCGTGCCAACGGGCAAACCCGGCAAGGTCGATTTCAGCTTGACGGCAGTGTCTCCACGCGTCCTGCGCATCAGCATCGCGCCTGCCATTGCGAAGCCGTCCTCCCGCGAACTGGGCGTCCTCGACAATCCTCACGAGACCTCCCTCGGTAGCGGTCCTTTCACGGATTCAGTGCGGTGGGGCAAGTACGGCATTCGCGTTGAAGAGGAGCCACTCCGCATTACGCTCACCGATTCTGCACAACAAGTCCGGCAACAGATTCAATTCGACACCGATAGCACCGCGGTTCGCTTCCGTCTTGGCAGCCGTCCCGTCTTCGGCCTTGGCGAAGGCCTGACAGGTTTGGATCGCAGAGGCACAAGAGACAGCATGCGCAATGGGCAAGGCTCGGCCGACCTGCGCGTCGCCGGCTCCCGTGTCCCGATTCCGTGGGTACTCAGTCCCGAAGGTTGGGGCGTCTTTGTTGGTCAGCCGATGGGGACATTCGACCTGACCGGCGAAATGGGCGTGGTGCGTTCTCCGGTGGCAACTTCGACACGCAACGTGTATGTAATTCTCGGCGAAACTCCCCCAGAGGTCCTGCGCGGCTATGCAGAGCTGACCGGCTATCCGCACTTTCCGCCACTCTGGTCTCTGGGATACATGCAATCGCACCGCACGCTGGCAAGCCGCGATGAGGTGCTGGACATCGCGCGAACCTTTCGTAAGAAAGAGCTGCCATGTGACACGCTGATCTATCTCGGCACCGGCTTCTGCCCATCCGGATGGAACACAGGACATGGCTCCTTCACGTTCAATGCCGACGTTTTTCCGGATCCGGCCGAGATGTTGCAGCAGCTGCACGAGGATCATTTCAAGGTCGTTTTGCACGTCGTGCCGCCATACGACCTTCACGGAAAGATCACGGATTCGGGCTCCGCTGCGGCAGCACCTGGCGATGCAGCTCCCTACTGGGCCGAACACTTGCCGATTGAAAGAATAGGCGTGGACGGATGGTGGCCCGATGAAGGAGACCTGCTACCGGAAGAACAGCGGCTAGACCGCAACGAAATGTATTGGGACGGAGAGCGACAGGCGCACCCGGACCGCCGGCCCTTTGCGCTGCACCGCAACGGTTACGCCGGGCTCCAGCGCTATGGATGGCTATGGTCCGGCGACATCGACTCGACCTGGAAGACACTCGCCGCGCAGGTGACCATCGGGATCAACATGGGCCTATGCGGAATTCCTTATTGGGGCACGGACACATGTGGGTTCATTCCGACCCATGAATTTACTGCGGAGCTCTACACGCGCTGGTTCCAATTCAGCGCGTTTTGCCCTCTCTTCCGCTCTCATGGCGTCGCGTGGAAGATGCGCTTGCCGTGGGCGTGGGGTCAAGATGCGCTCGGCCCGCTCGAAGGCGCGGCAGGATTGGCCAACTGGCCCGCACCGCAGGATCTGCATAACCCGCAGATTGAAATCATCTGCCGCAAATATTTGGAACTTCGCTATCGTCTGCTTCCCTATCTCTATTCGTCAGTCAATCAGACACATCAATCGGGCCTTCCTTTGATGAGGGCCCTATGGCTCGCCTATCCGCAGGATGCGAAAGCTCTGGCGATCGCCGACCAGTATCTGTTTGGAGATCACTTGATGGTCGCCCCCGTGTTAGAGCCAGGTGCCAAGCAGCGAAAGACGTATCTACCGGCAGGAGCCTGGTGGGATTTCTGGACCAACCAGCCGGTAAAAGGAGGCGATGAAATCACACGCGAGGTTGATCTTGAAACAATTCCTCTATATGTACGCGCCGGTGCGATTCTCCCCATGGGCCCTGTGCGTCAGTACACGGCCGAGCCAAGCGACGAGCCGCTCACCCTGCACGTCTATCCCGGCGCAGACGGGCGGTTTAGCTTGTACGAAGATGACGGGACGAGCTTCCGCTACGAACGCGGCGAGTTCATGAGACTCGAATGCGTCTGGGAAGAAGCATCGCGAACACTCAAACTGCGGGCAGCGACCGGCACCAAAACACCGATCGGGAAGAAAGTGAATGTCCAGGCGATTGACAGAGAGACCTCTCAACTCGTGACGCTCACCGAACGTGGCACGACAGTCCAGCTATGAAGCATTTGCCGGAGATTGTGGCCAAAACCAACCGTCATGGATACGATGGCCAGAACTAACCAAGTCGAGTCTCCCCACAGCAAACCCGCATCACGTTGGGGATTTGTTGCTCTGGTTTCGGCGGCGATTGCCATCAGCTACTTCGACCGTCAGACCGTCTCGGTTGCCATTGCGGCAATCCAACAAACTATCCCAATTTCGAACGAACAGTTCTCGTACCTTCAGACGGGATTTCTGCTCGCGTATGCGGCGATGTATGCGATTGGCGGTCGCATGCTGGACAAGCTTGGTACTCGAATTGGTTTCCTGTTGATCATGCTTTGGTGGTCTCTGGCTTGCATGCTCCACGGCTTTGCGTTTTCATTCGCATGGCTTCTGGTAATGCGCTGTTTGCTAGGTATAGGGGAAGGCGGCGCATTTCCGGCCGCAACGCGCGTCGTGTCGGAGTGGCTGGCACCATGCGAGCGCGCAACTGGCATGGGCTTCATCAACGCCGGAACCGCGGTCGGCTCTCTCCTGGCACCGCCGCTTATTGGCCTGGTGCTCATCTATAGCGGCTGGAGAGCGGTCTTCTTTGCAGCAGGGGCGATCGGATTGATCTGGGTGTTATGCTGGGCGCTCTGGTATCGAAACGATACGGCAGCCGACTCAAACGATGGGGATGAATTGTTGGAGACACGCCTGCTAGCGCAGAAACTTTCCTTTCGGGAGATCGTCGGGCTGCGTAGCGTCCAGGGCCTTGTTTTTGCCAAGTTCATGAGCGATTCCGCCTGGTACTTCCTGCTCTTTTGGCTGCCCAAGTACCTTTATGACGCTCGCGGCTTCGACATCAAGCACGTGAGCTACTACGCTTGGATTCCGTATGCTGCATCGGGCATCGGCAGCTTTCTTGGAGGCTGGTGCTCAAGTCGCCTGCTACACAACGGGCGATCACTCAATCTGTCGCGCAAACTTGTACTGGGCATCAACGCGGCCATGATGCCTGCCGTAATGCTTGTTCCGCTCGTGCCGGTGTCTTTTGCAATGATGCTGTTCAGTATCGCGTTCTTTGCACAGCAATCGTGGTCGGGGTTGATTATGACCATACCCGCCGACGTTTTTCCACTCTCGGCGGTTGGGACCGTCTCCGGCCTGGTCGGATTTGGCGGATCCATAGGTGGCGCTGTCTTCGGTCTCATTGCCGGAGCGCTTTTAGGGCATGGCTTCTCCTATGGCGTGCTCTTTACCGCTGTTGGAACTTTTCATCTCATTGGCTTCCTTGTCCTCATCTATCGTGGGGGAGAGATCGAGCCACTTGGAGCCAGAGATCTTAAGAAGATTGAGAGCCACGCATGAAGATCACCGAAGTCCGCACTCGCGTTGTTCAATGGCAAGGCAAGACCGTACCCCTGCCCCCGCACTTTTGCACCAATCCGATGGATATCGTCACATTCCGCGACGCGTCCATGGGGAACTTCGCCTTCCACGGCTGGGTATTAGTAGAGATATTCACCGACAGCGGAGCAGTAGGCATCGGCAACGCGGCATTGTCGCCAGTAGTTACTAAGTCCCTGATCGACATTTATCTGAAGCCGCTGCTCATCGGAGCAGATCCCTGGGACACAGAATACTTATGGCAGCAAATGTACCGACGCACCATGGCCTTTGGCCGTAAAGGAGTGGCGATGACGGCGATCTCCGCTGTCGACATCGCTCTCTGGGACATCCTCGGCAAGAGCGCGGGACAACCCGTATTTCGCCTGATTGGGGGGCGAACGAAGGACAGGATCCCAGTGTATGCAAGCCGACTTTACGCCATGCCCATCCCGGAACTCCGCGCCGAGGCTGAACGATACAAGGCTGAAGGTTATAGGGCGATGAAGCTGCGGTTCGGATGGGGTCCTGCGGACGGCGCAGCGGGGATGCAAAAGAATATCGAGCTGGTTCGCGCTGTCCGGGAAGTGATCGGCGACGGCATCGATCTCATGGCCGATGCGTATATGGGGTGGACGTTGGATTACGCAAAGCGCATGCTTCCCCTGCTCGAACCATTCCACCTTCGCTGGCTTGAAGAGCCGGTGATTCCAGACGACACACGCGGCTACAAGGAGTTGAAGGGCTACGGTCGTGTCCCGATCGCGGGTGGAGAGCATGAGTTCACGATCTTTGGTTTCCGCGAACTGCTGGAGAACAATGCACTCGATTACATCCAATTCGACACGAATCGTGTCGGTGGCATCACCCAGGCACGAAAGATCTCAGCGCTCGCCGAATCGTTCCAGGTTCCAGTGGTCCCTCACGCCGGGCAGATGCACAACTATCATGTCGTGATGGCAAACCTGAATTCGCCGATCGCTGAGTTCTTTCCCAAGGTTGATGTCGAGGTGGGGAACGAACTCTTCTGGTATATCTTCGACGGTGAGCCGGTACCAATAGATGGTTTCATCAACCTCGACGACGCTGTTCCGGGGCTCGGTCTGACCGTGAATGAAGAATCGTTGAAAAGGTTCACGGTGATTGAATAGGAGGCAACGGAATTGCTGCGCCTGGTACAAATTGGCAACAGCTCGGCACGGCGTGTCGCCCTTGTGGCTGAGCCGCATCTGCGCTGTCTGTCCGAGTTCGAGTCAATTTACGAACTGGCGTCGGCGTGCATTCGCGCGAAAGCTTCGTTGTCGAGTCGAGTGCAGGAACTCGCGACCGCTGAGTCGATTTCATATGACGATGTCTTCTCGGGGAAAAGCGAATGGCGATTGCTCTCGCCGATCGACGTACCTGGAGCACCGGAGCGCCTGCTCGTCTCTGGAACGGGGTTGACCCACTTGGGCAGTGCGAAAGAGCGGCAGGCCATGCACATTCAGGCGGCAGTCGACCCAGCGAAACCAGTCACAGACAGCATGCGAATGTTTGAATCGGGCCTTGCTGGCGGGCGGCCCACAGAAGGCGAAATCGGCACCGCACCCGAATGGTTCTACAAGGGGAACGGCGCAGTGCTTCAGGCTCCTTTCGCACCGCTCATAGTGCCGGCATACGCAGACGACGGTGGCGAAGAAGCAGAGATCGCCGGCGTTTATCTCATATCAGGCGACGGCATGCCGCACCGCCTCGGCATGTGCGTGGGCAACGAGTTTTCCGACCACCAGTTTGAACGGCGCAACTATTTGCATCTGGCAGGTTCCAAGCTCCGCCACTGCAGCATCGGTCCCGAATTGGTCGTTGGCGCGAGTTTTCACTCGGTCGATGGCGAAGTCGTCATCGAGCGTGGTGGCGTTCCGATCTGGCAGAAGAGGATCGAGACAGGTGAAGAAAACATGTCGCACAGCCTGGCCAACCTGGAGCACCATCACTTCAAATTTCCAGAGCATCGCACACCTGGAAGTGTCCACGTGCACTTCCTTGGAGCCCACTCGCTCAGCTTCGGAGAAGGCATCGAACTCGAAGACGGCGACTGGATGCAGGTGCGCTTCGAGGGGTATGGCCGCGCTCTTCGCAACAAGATTCACATCGAAGACAAGAAGCTTCACCGGTTGGTCCGCGTTCAGCCGCTGGACTGAGCACAACTCCCAACCAGCAATGGGGACGATCATGACGCAGCGAGTTGCAATTCTTGGATTGGGAACCATGGGCAGCGGCATGGCAAGCAATCTGCTGAAGGCTGGCTTCCCGGTGTCCGCCTACAACCGAACCCAGGCAAAAGCAGCGCCGGTTGCGGCCGCAGGTGCGCGCATCGCTGCGACACCAGCGGATGCAGTGCGTGATGCGGACGTGGTGATCAGCATGCTGTCCGACGACGATGCCTCACGGAAAACGTGGACCGGAGACGTGGGAGCCCTTGCGGCCGCAAGGGCGGGGGCAGTACTGATAGAGTCCAGCACGGTGACTCCCGTATGGATTGCTGAACTCGCGGCGCTCGCATCTGAGCGCAATCTAACTCTGCTCGATGCTCCCGTCACAGGAAGTCGAGTTCAGGCGGAGAGCGGCCAGCTTACATTCCTCGTTGGGGGAGATGAAAGCGCGCTAGAGCGCGTCCGAAGTGTCCTTGGGTCCATGAGCAAAGAGATCGTGCATCTCGGACCGGTTGGCAGTGGATCGCGAATGAAACTCATCAACAACTTCCTCTGCGGTGTTCAAGTCGCATCGCTGGCTGAGGGACTTGCGTGGATTGAACGCAGCGGCCTCAATCGCGAGCAGGCCCTGAAGATTCTCTGCAACGGGGCGCCAGGAAGCCCACTGCTCAATACAATCTCTGCGCGAATGGTTGCGAGAACGTACGACGTAAACTTTCTCCTCTCTCTTATGCGCAAAGACCTCCACTACGCGGGAACTGACGCGACAAAGCTGGGTATTGTGCTGCACACAGCGAAGGCGGCGGAAGTACGCTTTGACGAAGCCGTCGCCGTCGGTTATGCGGAAAAGGACATGTCCGCCGTCATAGAACCATTGCGACCACAAATCCACTAGGAATGTCTTCGAGTTCGTGCAGTCAATCGCCCCAACGAGCTCGAGCAGATGCGCAAAAGTGCGCTCCGTCTCTCCCTAACGCCCTCCGAAAAACTGGCGGAATCGCTCGAATTCCTGCATAAACTGTGTGGCTTGAATATTGATCACTTGCCGAGCGCGTATGCCACAATATCGCGAAGCGCGAAATCGACACCTTTGGCACGGATCGTTGGCGTCCAGTTCGGATCGGCGCTGAGGAAAGAGTCGTTGTCACCGAAGATCATGCCGAGAAAAACTTCAGCCACGATGCGTCCACCAACTGGCCCAAGCTGAGGAGTGGAAATCTTCAAGTTCTCCTTGACCGGGATTTTCAGGTCAGTCTGGGTCCGAGCTGCTTCGGCAAGAATGTAGGTCCAGAGCGGACATTTGCCTTTGAAGGTTGCAAGTTTCGGGAGGCTGGCGATGGTTCCTAGCACGTCGCCCGGACTCGGCTTGTCCACGGCCTTCCCGATCACGATCTGGCTGTCATCGAGCGGCGTGACGTGCATCGCGCGCGCAACATCCTGACCAGTAGGCAGCCCAAGCTCGAACGCCCGGAGGAGGTTGCGTTGCGGCAACGAAGGTGGCGGGTCTGAGGCCACGGCGCTGGGAAGGACAGAAAGCGGGGTCACCACCGATGTATCGATGCGATAGGCAAACTGCAGCCGCGATTTCATAGCCGCGTTGGCCGGGTTCACTTTGTCAGGATCATCGCCATAGGACCGCACATCGCCTTCCAAGTCGATGAAGCGACCCCAGTCGATACCACGGTTCGCCGCCATTGCCTGAAAACCCGTGAGTCCGGGAAAAAGACCGGCCGGGACGTCCGGAATCGTATTAGGGAGAATCGGAAAAATGGGGAGAAGCGTTGTATCGTCGTCGTTCAGTCGATACCCGGGCCGGATCATGGAGTGGCCGAGGCG
Organism: uncultured Acidobacteriaceae bacterium; assembly: GCA_963770365.1. GTDB lineage: Bacteria > Acidobacteriota > Terriglobia > Terriglobales > Acidobacteriaceae > Telmatobacter. The sequence continues at coordinate 543,784 of CAVYPN010000012.1, forward strand.
ATAGGCTGCGACCGAAAATTCGACCGGCATAAACGGCTCGTTCCTCCAATGAAAGAACTTGAGCTTGGCCCGATCGTACTTGCCGTTTGTCTTGAGAGCATCGAGCGCCGGTTTGGAGACGATTTTCGTCAGGAAGTCGTGAAGTATGACCCACTGATAGTGCCAGCGCACGACTCTCTGCACCTCTGGAAACGCAAGCGTCTTGTTGTCGTCCACCACGCGGTTGTGGAAGCGAAGCATCAAGCACTGAAACTGCGAAACGATGCTGTTCTCGTCGTTGCGCGGGTCACCGATAAGCGCACGGCGCGGATTGGCATTGTTGCGCGGAAGATCGGGTGCGCCGTTGGCGAGCGGGTCGCCGAGAAGAAATTTGGGGCCGCCGTTGTCGTACATGTACGGCTGATCGCCGGGCCCGCGCCCGTAAACGTTATCGAGGTCCAGTGCGGGCGTCCTGAAGTCGGTGAGAGCATCCGGGTCGCTGTGCTGGACGAGCGTAGTCATTGGGTCGAAGGTGATGTCGTGATCGACGAACTGGCCGAAGTAGGTATAAAGAGCTGGAATGCCGCTCTCTTCGCCGTCTTGGCCGTCTTTCGGAGGATCGAATGATGAAGTCATGTCAGCGCCAAGCGTCATCAAATTCGCGCGGCTTTCGGCATCGGTCTTGCCGTAAGTGGCCGCCGGCAGGGAACGGAACATCCGTCCAAAGCGTCCCTGGAAATTGGGCGACTTCGAGGTGGACATCAAACCGCGCAGTGGCTTGCCGTGATGCGCAAACGCAGCGAAGATTGCGCGCATGCTCTCTGGATAGCGGGAAGCGGGCGCGGAAGCTTGAATCGGTGGTTCCTTTGGTGTCGTCATGAATTTGCCTCTCCAATGCCGAGAATTGAAGAATTGTGTCCCGCAATCGCCTGACCTAATTGAAGAAAGCGAGGAATTCTCTCGAAGTTCCTATCGGACTGTGGATGCAGGGAGTGTTCGTGCGAGCGCCGCCGAACCTTATTCGAGCGACGATAACAATATCCTGCACAACTTGGGAAAAAGCAAGACACTGATTGCACGATGATCCCGAAAGAAGAGGTCGGAGGACGCCACGGTCACTGTTTCACCCACAACGTTATGCAGGTTGAGCGAGTCACGTTGGCAATCTTCGACTCGAAATCTACGTCTTGCCACCGACGAGCGTTGAGATCTCCCCTCCTCAATCCGGTGCTGGCATCGAGGAGGACCATCGCCAGTCAGGGTGTTTACATACACACTCCCGGCCGAAAGGGAAATGTATCAACCGGCTTAAGGTTTGTTGGAAGAATGTCATTCGCCAGCTTGGATTTGGGAACGAGAGAAAGGAAAAACAGAGATGGGCTCCGGGATGAAAACCCCGGAGCCCACAACTCCATCTGGAGCAGATTATCGTGCTGCCACAAGAACCGATTCTGTCGGTGGCAGTTTTGCCTCTTCCTGATGAGCACGCGCTTTCCTCTCCGACTTCGAGGAGCCAATATCCACGTTCAGGCTGCTCGTATGGGGATCCAAGATCTGGTGAAGGAAATAGTTGCTTCCATACCGGCTGAATACCAATTCTGTCCTGGCTTCCGCCTCATGATTGCTGTGAGAGGCGGTCACCTTCACAAATAGTTGATGGTTAGCGCTCTGAATCTGGACAATCCCAGATGTGGACGTGGAGAGGGAGTATTCACCAGCTGGCAATACTTCGTCGGCAACGGTGAAGTTGAAGGGAATGTTGGCTATCACGGCGCGCTGCTGGGCCCGAGCCCCGACGGTCGCGCTAAGAGTAGCGATGGTCAGCAGAGCGATTGCATGGATCCGTTTCATGGGAAACCTCCTCAGGTTGACTCGTTTTGATTCGACTGCCTTCGTTTAACAAAGCGGGCTTCGACCACAATTAGTGACATCTGGCCCGCTTCGCTTCATCCATTCCCCACTGAATGGGACAAACTACTTCGCCTGGATTGTGCTTCGTGCGCGGCTTACGGAACCGGACACTGTAGTTCGCCAGGAGGAGAGTAAGGGTCAGGGATTCCTTCTAAGCGCCAGGTACACGTCGCTCGAATGCGAGAGGCCTGCCTCCAGGTGGCGGGACCGTACAATCCTCTCGTGCTTGGAACCGGGCAAAGCGATGTTCATCCCGCAAGCGGAGCAAAGGACCTCGTGCAGGAAATACTGTTCGCCATACTTCGTGAAGACCAGCTTGTTCCGATTCGATAGTTGGCCGTCGGGCTGAGCAATGGTCATCAGAACAACCTTGCCGTCCGCGTTCCGTATGGAAATGTGTTCGGGACTCTCTACGTCCGAAGTTATGGTGTATGTCCCCGGAGGAACCCACTTAGCCCCCACGTTGAAACCGAAGGGAACCGTGGCTGTGGCAGCATGATCTTGTGCCGACACAGTGCCGACGACGGCAAAGCTCGCGAGAAGGCACACTGCAAATGCGATTACTGTGATTGGCTTCATTGGTGACTCTCCTTTTGTGAGGCGGCGATTCCCTCGCGCCTGCACCGTCTGGGGGTTGTAGCTGTTGACGTCGCATTTTCAGGGAAGTTGAAAATGCATCAACAAGGCATATCCCAAGGACACTTCCAGGTCTCGTCGTTCATGGTGAACTGGGTACTTGGCTGTTAGGGAAGCCTTCATCTAGCTATGCGCATTTCGGAAAAACATTTCACACAAAATCACGTGAACCTCCGAACGCATAGGTCGGCGCAGTAAGTCCGGCAGATACGCAACACACGGACGCAGACCGGAGAGTGTCCGTTAAAGAGATAGCTTGGAGCGAGGTTATAAGCGTGCTACTGGAGCTTTAATACTGAGAACCAATAAGATACTGCGCCTTCCCTTGCGGGCTTTACCACAAGCTCGCATGTGCCCTGAGTAAGGACATCAGCAGGAATATCCAGTCTTAAGATTGCGCCACCCGGAACGGCGATAGCATCGACTCCGTCCCGAGACCAAACCATCTCTCCGCTGTGTCGCAGCTCGACACGAGAGCTCCCGGGTGCGCTGGACGAGAGTGCGACTTCGACGTGGAGCAACTTGGTTCCAGAACGCACCTTGACCTCGGGTAGCTCCAGTTTCCCACGCTGTAGACCTGGCCTGAAGAGGTTGAGCATCGCGACTGCCGGTTGCAACGACTGTAAAGCGTTCTGTAGTTGCTGATCTGAGGCCGCAGAACGCTGACGCTCCTGGCTCAGCTGCTCGCCCACTTGCTTTCTCGCGATATCGAGTTCGCGGCGTTGATTCGAAAGAGTCAGGATCGAAATAACGAACACGGCGGAGGCTGCGATTTCGGCACAAGTTCTGAAACTTGGGAATGCCCATCCGTCCCGAAACACTTTAAGCAGACTACGCGCGGGTGCTAGCTGCTCCGTGGTCACGTTGCGGGATTCACTTTCGAGGTATCTGCTGAATAATCGAGCGGTTTTAAGCTTGCGCTGCCGTTCGGGTGGGCGGAGGAAGTGTCTTTCTACGGCTCGCGTCTCCTCTGAGTTAAGGGAACCTTCTAGATATTCTTCGATAATCTCGTCTTCGATTACATCTACACTTATCGAAAACTCCGGATCCATCAGAATCTTTTCGTCGATGCTTTCGACCAGTTCGAGATTCGGATCCAGACGACCAAGCAAATACTCGCGAATGTTGGCATCAGTTATCATGCGATTTCCATATACTATGTCTTGCATTCCTTAGTTCAGAGCCGAACCCTGCACACAGCTGTTAATGCAATCGTGAAGTCGTGCGCGAATCCTGCAGGCCGTGATCCGCAGCTTGTTCAGTCCTCCGTATATCTGAGCAAGATGCTTGCGATTCTCAGACTTTTGACGGCCTTGGAACCGGTGGTATTCCGTAATCAGCTCGCGATCACGTGACGAAAGCTGATCCAGACAGTGTCCCAGGCAATGCACTTCGTCTTCGGTAAACTCCTCCTCCGGCTGAGCGGGCGCCGGAATATCCTCGTCTCCCAATGCTTCTGGCGTTGACTCCCGGAGATACTCCAACCAGACTCTTCTTCCTACGCCACAGCAAAGGGAGATTGGCGTGGGGTATTTTTCCGGCTCATGATGCACAATCAGCACGACGCGATCGAGCGTCCGATCCGTTAACTCCTCAGTATGTGTGCAGCCCTTCCTCACAAAGAACTTCATAAGCGTATTTCTGATGTTCAGATATTCTCGGGCCGCCCGTGCCGGATCAGGGGACAGCCAGCGAAGAAACGACGCAAACACCTCCGGTGTCAGGTATCGTTGCTTTTCCGGGGCTGGCTGAGGATCCATGGGACTTAAATTCTACACGCTCCTCAAAGTGGCCCGTTCCTCATTGGTAGTCTCCTTCCAATACGAAAGCGGCCCAGTAATAGGGGTCCGACAATCGTGCGTTCTTGAGCAGATCGAGTTGCGCGCCTTGCAGGGCCCGAGCGGGGTTCTCACCTCGCTGGAGCCGGGAATAGAACATCTTCATCAAGGGAACAGTCGCCTCGTCATCCACCTTCCATAGGCTGGCGATAACGCTTCGCGCTCCCGCGTATAGAAATGCCCGAGGCAAGCCGTTGATTCCTTCCGATCCGAGGTCTTTCCCCAACGCTGACTCGCACGAACTAAGGACAACCAGATCGGCAGAAAGCTTGAGATTGTAGATATCGCTCAGCCGTAGATACCCGTCCTGGGCCTTGCCTCTCTTGTCGAACATTGAAAGTACCAGGCCCGACATCTCTGGATGACGAGTATCCATCATTCCATGAGTTGCGAAATGAATGATCCGTTGCCGCGCGATAGAACTGCCCATGATCGCTTCACGGTTAGCCTCATAACCCATGACGAGTCGTGTGCGCGCGGACCCAGTAATCTGCTGAATTGCGAGAGCCTCGTTCCGCGAGCCCGGGAGGTTGGGAATCCACTTTGAGTCCTGCATATCGCGTAATGCTCTCGTCAATTCCCGCGAACGCGGAGATCCCGACAAACTGGGGACAGACGCCGGAGTTGGCTTTCCTGGCGGTTCAAACACCGGGTCGGCGAAGACCGTCACTTCATCGGCCGGCTGGGGTCTTTTCCCCGCTGTCCGTCGCAAGGACACAAGCGCTGAAGCCGAAGGCAGCATCGCCAGCTCATAGAGCTTGATCAGCGGCACAGCATCGCGCCCATTCTCCGCGATAGACAACGCCGCGAAGGGCAGGTACTGCAGGGAACCGTCAGGCACGATCAACAATCGTCTTCGTGCCGGAAGGCGCACCGGACCGAACAAAAGCTTTGCTAGTTGCCTTGATTGGAGGAGCAGGGCATTCTTTGCAGCCACTCGTCTTCGTAAATAGTCGGTCGGTGACTCATTCGCTTTGCTCTCAATCGGTAAGAGGGCCCTTCGGAATAGGCGAACGCGATTGCGGATCTCCGCGGCAGGTCCGATGTCAAAGGCTTCAAGACTGTCCCCGTCGAGCACCCAGGCAACGCTCCGATCCTCACCGAGCGCGAATTCCAGCAGGAGCGTATCGCCACCTCCAATTTGGGCCTGTATCTCACCCAGGGTCAACGACTGTGGAGTGGTTAGTTCCAGCGCACCGGATGGCTTTTGATTCCCTTCGGTTGTTGCGGCCTTCAAATTACTCGCGAGCAGCTTGTCACAGGGAAAGTCCTGTTGGATGTTCTCGAGCAGGTCGAGCAAAGACCGCACTTTGCTTCTTTCTGCAGCCTCAAAGGCAAGCTGTCCGTACTTTTGATGGGGATGGAGCTTATCCAGTGCCATGAGCACCTGGATGTACAACGAATAATATTCGTGCACCGAAGCGAAGTACTGTGCCCGCGAATCAAATTTCGCGATACGCAGCCTCTGCGACTCAATAATAGCGACGGTCTTCTCAATCTCGGAGCGGGCATTTTCCAGATCATTGAGCCGGAGATAGATTCGGGCGCGCGAGTATTGAATTCTGGCAAGGTCCTCGATCTCGCCGGCCTGATCCCTTAAGGCCTGAGCCTCACCTAATTCTTGAAGCGCCTGCTGGTATCTGCCTTGCTCAGCCTCAAGCTCGGCCGTCCGCTCCAGTGCAACGCTTTCGCCATCTGGATTTCCCGCGACGCGATACTCTGCCAGGCCTCGCTGATAGGTCTCGTCCGCTTGCGCGTACCGATGTTGCCGAGCATAAACGCCGGCCAGGTCCAAAAGAGCCCACGCCAGGAACGCATGGTTTGAGGTTGCTTGAGCCAGGTGAAGTTTGCGAAGCATACAGCGGCTCGAGATCGCCGTACTTGTGCTGGCTTAATAGAATTTCCGCTATCGCGCTGATTGATGTCAGCCTCGCCCAGATCGTCTTGCACTGAGGCGAAGTCATTTCGGGCGCGCCGGTAATCGCTTAACGACTCTTCAAGATCTCCAGACTGCCTGGCAACCATTCCAAGAATATTCAGCGCAATTGCCGCGTTATCCTTGTCGGCAATGCGTTGGAAGACCGGTAGAGCGCTCTCGCAGTGACATCGCGCCGCTTCGAAGTCGCCCTCCGCACTTGCAAGATAAGCCAGTTTCAAGCGCGCTCGCGCGGCACTGTATTCATTACCCGATTCAGCGAAGCCCCCCAGGGCGGACCATGCCAACCGGTTTGCCTCGCTGACGGTCGTTGATGGCCTCGTGACAGCATCATCGTAGCCAGTCCTTCCCCATCGCGATCCTCGGCTTCCGATGCAAGTTCCCGCGCCCGGGTGAAATGAGGCTATCGCATCGGTTATGTTGCCCGACCAGAAGCGTGTCTCGCCTTGGGCCTCCAGTGCGTCCGCCAGCGCTTTCTTATCGGAAATGGTCATGCAAACAGACATAGCTTGATCGGAGTTCTGCTGCGAATCATGCGGCCGGCCGATGTTGGCGTAAGTGCGCGCGATCCGGCTGAGCGCCGCACACCGCTGATCGACGTGGCCCCCAGACATCGTCAGAGCCTGACGATAAGCCGCAAGTGCCTGTTGATAGCGGCTCATCATCAGATACACGTCGCCGGCTTCGAGCTTTGCAACCGCTGCACTGTTGCGGCTGTCCCGATGAGGCGAACCGCCGCGCGCTGTCCGCGAGCAAACGAAGGGCGCTCCGGAGATCACGCTCGGTGAGTCTCTTGCGCAATGCCAGCGCCTCTTCCAATTCCGTCTCCGGGCTGACCATTCTCGCCGAGTGTTCGACATGCGACTCGGTCGTCCTTTGGGCAACTTGCTGCCTGCTGAGTTGCGGTCCTTCCCTGGCCTTGTCCGACGCCAGCCGCACACACCGCCAGCGCGAATGCAGCGAGGACTCCTGCAATGCGAGCGATTGGACCAAGCGAACCTGTATTGCTCATTTCATGCTGCCCACGTGGTTGCCGGGTTAAATTGCGAGGTTCCGACTAACAAAGCTTCGCCATATCAATGGGAGCGCGGCTTACATTGATCCAACTTTGCTGGACCGAGTAATGGAAGTCAAGGTCTGCCGGGGCAGTCTTGATGAGGACTTTCGTCCACAGATCGGTGATAAATAAATACCAGTCGCGTGCTCGAGAGCCAACTGGAGACACCCGTAGTAGCTTTCGGTGTCAAGAATCAGGTCGCGTCGGGCGCACATTACATACTCACTGGCGGCTCCGTTAAGACATCGTTGAAGCCCTTGCCGCCCCTATGCCGGTGTCCGCCCTTCACCAGCGGTCTGTTCACCTCGGCGTACTGTTCATTAGTGAGATAGGGGAGATAAATCGAAATCCCGTGGCTACGCCGATCATCCGAGCCATTTTTCAAGATCAGCCCATTCGATGTCCCGTCAGCTGTGAGTGCCAACGCCGTCAGCACACTCCGTGCATGCATTCTGGATTTTCGTCTTCCACTTTGTCGCTCGCATCTGGTTTGCAAGCTGCCTCGAGAGATTCGAGCAAAATTCATAGAGGTCAACGTACAAGCCACCGGCATAGTCTCGTGATTTCTGGCGGGCCCCAATGAGCAGATCTGCGGAAGCCTTGCGTCGTCCGGTGCGGCCAAGAGGGCTGCATGCAAGGCGTCTACCGCCTTCTTGAGGTCGTCGCACTTTTCGAGTCGAAGCACGGAAAGGGTCACCGGCTTCATCCCCGTGCTCACGCCGCAGATGTAATCCTGGTAAGCGCTGACATATGCTTTTACACCTTCTTTGAGCAATGCAATTCAACGTGCTGTTGCCGTCTCGTCCGAAAGAGTTCTGACCAGCTTGTCATAAGGGAAACTCGCATCGGGGACTTCCTCCTGCGAAGCGACCATGTACGTAGCTAGTCCTTTTAACTCGCAGGCCATCTCGAACATGCTCATGAAGCAGGCGTCGAAACCAACGATGTCAAGGTAGCGACCTTCGTGAGATCTTTCCAATACGTCAGCGCTCCACGGAGTTCCTTGGAGTGAGTACAGTCTGTTGCTGCTGCCGGTTGGATTGCTCGCGCGGCTGAAACAGGAGTTCGGGCCCATGTCCCCAGAGAATCAAAGCATAACGGTTGGCTTTGCACTCTCGTATCGGCTGTGCACCGATTGTCAGGAAATGCTTTGAGCATCTCCTCCTGCGACAAGTTCACTTTGTCCGCTGCCGACTTGTCGGGCTAGCTTTGCTAGACCCATCGTTGTTGTCGACAGAGGACGTGATCGGTTGGCATTGAGGATCTCCGCCGTTGCCCCTTTTGAACAGGATATGGGGCGTTTGCTCGGTTCGTCCGGATGCTTTCTCGCTTCCGCGGATACGGGCTGCGCTGCACCGAGTGGGAAAGGCAAACTGTGCCCCGACAACCACATTTGCGCTGGTCATCCACCAGAACGCTATTGAAGCGAATTCAGTCAGTTGTTTAAGCGACTCCACGGCGAAGTTTGCCAGGGCGCCATCCGCGACGATGTACAGCATGATGGTCCAGCGTGTCTTTGTCGTCGAACCAGACTGAGTGGCCCCTTTGTCGGAAACGGATTCTTTGTCCATTGGCCTTTTCTCCCTTCGCGCAAGTATCTTTGGCAGACGACGATGCCTGGTCGTCTCTGTCGACGGTCCCGGCCTGTTGACCTCCGGAGGAATCGCGGTCGGATTCCCTAAACCGGTGTTTCCGAGGCTTCTCCGCCACTGAGGACATTGTGGTCATGCCACGCCCCCCGTAATGGCAAGACCTGTCGATGCCTCCACTGCCTTCTAATTTGATATGCGGATTCTGCCCGAACCATTTCAATGAAAAACTAGACTTGGCCCATCAGGTATTGGGGCAGCCAAAGGCAGTTCTCAACGAGGACATCGGTTGTGCATAGAATAATGATCGTGTATCCCGGTCGAGGCAAGCGAAATCGCCCGAATACGATTGGATTTGGATCGCACGACAATCGACGAAGTATCAATAATTTAAAGCAACAGCTACCAAGCATACCGTCCAACATCCCCCAGCTCTGCTTGGCGGAAGCAAGACCTGCTTTGGCTGAAATCGCCAGACGATGTTCGCATAGCTGGAGAACTTGGTGCACTTCTTGACAAGGGAATTCCTTGCCCAAGATTTGCCTAAGTTGCCTCCAAACGTGAAAAACGGCCTCCGAACCTACATCGGAAGCCGTTCAGAATCTGTGACTTTTGGTTGCGGGGGCTGGATTTGAACCATGCGACCTTTTGGTTATGAGGGGAACCGCACGCAAAGTGGAACAATTCCCAACACCTAAACCCTACTGAGAATTGACCGATCGAACCTCCGTGTTGGATCGTTTTGGACCGTTCAGGCCACAGTTCGCGGACAGAACACAGACAGAACTTCGGTCGGCGAACGGTCGCGCCGCGACTCGGTTCAATTGTCTACGGAAGACGGTTTCCTCGGCCTTCGAAGCCATGAATGCGTATTTGCTTCGTCGTGCTGATGCACTTCGAAGAGGGCCGAAGCATGAGGAGTCCGAATGCGGCCGATTGTTAATAAAAGCTAAGGTCAATCCCAAACAGCATCCACCTCTTAGCCTTCACGACGTAAAACCCCTCCGAATCCACCCTACGAGGAAATCGCCTGGAGGTCGGACGAGTGCCGACGGTTTCACCTCTCGACCAAGTGTGGCTAAATTCCGGGGTTCATGTGCGGCAAACTTGGGAAGAACTCTTCATGGAAAGCGAACCCAAGCCGGAAGAATTTCGACTGGAGTCGGGACCAACATGACTGTGCTGAAAGTCGAAAGCGAGCTCAGGAAGCTTCCACACTTGAAGAATGACGAACTCGAGCGGTTGCTCTGCCGTGTGGCGCGTGAAGATGATCGTCGTTCTTCCTGCACCTAAGATGTCGATCCAGAAATTAGAGCAACTTCTTGCTTCGCACCCCGATGCGCTGGACGGAATGGGCACGTCACGTTATGGGTCCGTAACGTTCCCCCAGTTCGAGATCAAGACTACTGCGCACCTTGAGAACGCCATAGTAGCCATGGGTATCAGCGACATTTTTCGACAGCTCGATGGCGTCACGAGGACGATGAGTGTTCGGCATTCGTGCGCGAGGTAACGACCAATGCCCTGTTGTTTGCGGGAGCGCTTATGGATCCCGGTAGAGTGCTAAGCCGGAGATCAAAAGCTCGATTCCGGGTAGATTACCGCCCACCCGGTAATAACTTCCGAATAAGGCCACGATTCACCCGGAACGCTGGAAAGTAGGCCCATGCGGCGGTTCAATGAGCGCATTGGCCTGGTTTCAAACGGGACTCAGGACACCCGCCACTGGATATGATAGTCTCTCTCTCGACATTCCCAATGAACAGGTGAATCCGTGTCTGAGTCTCCGCCGCAGCTACTCCGCTCGCTGGACCAGCAACGGGCGGAATATGCCAGCCGCCGGGGCCTTGCCATGCCTCTAGCGGGGCTGATCGTTTGGACTCTGATTGGCGTGGCGGGGGGTCTTCTTGTCCCCGATCTTGGCTGTGTGGTCGCTGTTCATCGGTACTGGTTGTATCGCATATCTTGGCATGACGCTCTCGCGTTTCACCGGCGAAGACTTCCTGGACAAGAAAAAGCCGATGAACGTCTTCGACAGCCTATTCCTCCACTGCGTCGCGATGGCCCTACTCGTGTACGCCATCGCCATTCCGTTCTTCCGCGTCGACTATACGTCATTGCCGTTGACTGTGGGGATCCTGGCCGGTCTGAATCTTCTGGAGATGAAGGCTGAGTCGCCGGTGAAGGAACTGGGTCTGAGCAACCGGCGAGTTCTCCGTGTTCGTAGAGGGCTACATGCTGACAAGGATCAACAGTGAAAGCCCGGAACCACTCGCGGGCAGCCTTGGCGCTCCCGTACAGCAAAGGGGTAGCCGGTTTTACGGCCAGGTGAACTGGATCTGTAGTCACTGACCGGCTATCGATGCCTATCCAGCGGGCAATGTGGTAACGCTTGCGATCGACCTGAAATTGTTACCGATGAACTAAACGATTCGAATCTCGGAACAAGCCAGAATCATGACCTAACGCAAGGGGACAAAGAGGCTGCAACAGGCGTTAGTCGGCGACTACTTGCGTGGTCGCGCCTTCCGCCGATTCGCGGGTACGCCCCTTCGGCTCCTCGATACGGGTTTCTTCGTGTTGGATGCCTCAAACAAATGCCGAATGCCGTGTTCCAACAGTCCGACAGCCCTTTCCAAGGCGCCGAGTTGTCCAACTCGCACGATCGCGACGGGCATGTGCAAGTCAAATGATGGGGGGCGCAACACTTCAACCGTGTCGAGAGAATTGTTCCCGGCAATAAAGCGGGCTGGCAGCAGCCCGACTCCATAGCCTGACTGAACGAACGCCAGCTGCAGATGCATGTTGTGGATTTCAGCCGCAATCATGGGAGTGAAGCCGGCACGGCCCATCCGGTCGATGAGGCCAGCCCGTAGGAAGCACCCGGGCGGATTGAGCACCCATGGAGCCCTGCCCAAACTTTCCCAATCGCCATCGACGTTTCCTGCGGCGCTTTGAACGATCTCCACGCGGTCTGTCGCGATGATATTCGTTAGAAGTGGTGGAGGCGCGGTTTTACCTTCAGGTAAAGGCACGACTGCAACATCGAGCTCACCCGCAATTAGCCGGTTAAATAATTCGGGCGTGCGCTCGCTCAATAGCAGCAGTCTGACCTTGGGGTATGTTTCAGTCAGTGCCCGAATAGGTTCGATAAGCGTCCCCTCGGCCAGGGGATGCGCGAGCCCGATGCGCAAAAGGCCGTGAGGTTCGGCGTCGCGCGACGCAGTGGATTTCATCGCCTCGGTCCGCCGCAAGAGATCTCGTGCTTGTTCAAGCACCCTGGAGCCCAGCGAGTTCAGGCGGGGGGGCTTTACTGAGCGGTCGAGCAACTCAGCACCCAATGCAGCCTCCAGCCTTTGCAGTTGCCGGGTTATAGCGGATGGTGTCCGATATAAACGATCGGCCGCACGGGCTATGGACCCGGCCTGGGCGAACTCTACGAGCGCGCGTAAATCATCGAGCAAGGGAGCCTCCTCGAGTACTCCTCAATCTTCCCCAACGAATAACAGAATCGTGCGTAAGAAGCAATATCATCGTGAGAATAATGAACTTGTGGAATTATCGGTTCTCCGTAAGACTACAGGGAGTTTCTTGGTTTGTGGAAACTTGATGCCTTATGCGATTCAAATTCGGCAGACTCGCGGTCCCGAGGTTCTGAACTGGACACCGATCGAGGTCAGTGAGCCCGGATCGGGGCAGGAGTGCCTGCGCCAGGCTATGGCGCGCTCAACCTCGGGCTCCACCATCCTGACCAAATCAACCAGTATCCACAGGAGTTTGCCATGAGCAAGACTGCAATTACCTCGCCGGAACTCGCGCCGCCAGTCGGCCCGTTTTCCCAGGCGATCGAAGTCGGTGGTTTCCTCTACTTCAGCGGACAAGTCGCCCAAGACCCAGCCACTGGCAAGGTGGTCGAGGGAGGAATTGTGGCCGAGACCGAGCGCGTCTTCCAGAACCTCTCGGCCGTTCTCAAAGCAGCCGGTAGGAGTTTCGATGATGTCGTGCGCGCCGGTGTGTATCTCACGAGCATGAGCGACTTCGTCGCCATGAATGGCATTTACGCAAAGTATTTCACTCAGCCCTTTCCCGCCCGCACGACGATCGCGGTGGCTGCGCTGCCGCTTGGGGCCTGCGTTGAGATCGACCTCGTCGCCAAGGCTTGAGACGGCGCACTGAGGTTGATCTCAGAACGTTATTCGCAAGGGAGAGAACACTTCGAAACCATTTGCTTGAAACAACTAAGAGAGGATCCACTATGGGAACGTTTCGAATTACAAGTGCGTTGAATGCGCTCGCCATCATCGCGGCAGTAACAGCCATCCCGTGGCAAGCTCAGCCCGCACAAATGGTTCACGCGGCTCTGTCCAAAGAGGCTGGGACTCTTTCCGACAAATTCACAGGATTGGCGCGAGTGATGACAGGGAAATATGACTGGAGGCCTGGTCAGGGCGTGCGTTCGGTGGGCGAAGTATTCAACCTCATTGTCACAGAGAACGGCATACTCGCCAGAACGCTGACCGGTGCAACGGACGGCGCAAAGTCGGCGCCGATTACTGACCCCGAGAAACTGCAAGAGGCGCTAAAGGCCTCCTACGCCAACCTGCAGCAGACCATCGCCGGACTCTCAGACGCCGATCTGAATGCGCCGGTCAAGCTGTTTGGCAAGGATATGACAAAGGAAGGCGCAATCCGGTATCTCTTCGCAGACCAGCACGAGCACCTCGGACAGTCGATTGCCTACGCACGCTCGAACGGCGTCGTTCCGCCGTGGTCGAAGTAGGCGACCGATCGCCTTACCTCAAGCCAATGCGCATTCATGCTGATATAACCGCGCATCACATCAGCCCGCCTCGATGAGTCACAGGACGACGAGATCCTGATACGCGTCGCAACGGCTGGTGATCGCGAGCCGGCAGCGTTGCCGCGTGGCGTTTTGAGGAGCCTCACCGCAGCAATTTTTCATGTTCGTGGATTTGTGTCCGACACGGCGTCTGAATTCCCCGCTTGGGTTCAGGTGCGGATGAAGTGGTGTGGGTCCAACATGGATGGAAGACTGGCACAGCAGGAAGCCGGATTTCCACTCCATCGATCGTACGACGAGGAGTGCAAATGAGCTTGTGGAAGGATGTCCAATTCTCGCTTAGGTCGATGCGGAAGTCGCCACGAATCGCTTTGACGGTGTTGGCAACCCTCACTCTCGGAATCGGTGCTAACACAGCGATCTTCAGCGTTGTTAACGCCACTCTCCTTAAACCGTTGCCCTTTCACAATCCTGGGGAATTGGTTGAGCTAGATGCGGACTTGCGGGGGCTTGGAGCGCATAACGTCGGCTTCTCTGTTCCCGAGCTGGACGATCTTCGCGATCGCACCGGCATCTTCTCGGCGGTATCGGTTGTGTGGCCGACCACTGCGAATCTGACTGGCGGAGATCACCCGGATCGTCTTGATGCCTTGGGAGTGAGTCTGAACTATTTCAGCATTCTGGGAGCGCAGCCACAGTTAGGTCGCCTGTTTGATGCGAGAGACACCGCCGATGGATTTGCAGAGGCCGTTGTGATCAGTGACGGCCTCTGGCACAGGGAGTTTGGAAGTGATCCGTCCGTCCTCAGACGCCGCGTGAGGCTCGACAACGACCTCTATACCATCGTTGGCGTTCTTCCTCCGGGGTTTCACCATCCCTCGACCCCGGGCCTGCACCCGGTGGATCTGTGGTTCACCGCAGGCTTTCGTGCGGAGCCCTTCCCGGCGCCGCAGCGCAGCCTGCGCTTTCTCCCCGGAATCATCGCAAGACTGAAAGCAGGAATCACTCTGCAGCAAGCGCAGCCGCAGTTGGCAGTCCTCAGCGATTCCCTGCGCCGCGAATATGGCAGCGACTATCCGGCAACCGCTCGCTGGTCTCTCTCGGTCACGCCGTTGACTGAAGTAGTCGCAGGCGGCGTGAGAACTCTGCTGACATCTCTTCTGCTCGCAGTTGGGTTGATTCTCCTGATCGCATGTGTCAATGTTGCGAATCTTCTCCTGGTCAATGCCACTGCACGGCAGCGTGAGATGGCTGTCCGGCTTGCTCTTGGCGCGACACGAGGGCGAATCATCCGGCAAATGCTGACCGAATCGATTTTGCTGAGCCTGATTTCGGCAGCCGCTGGGGTAGGCGCGGCCGCCATCGGCGTACGAGTCTTGGTTGGAGCGTTGCCGTCGCAGCTCCCGCGGCTCAACCCGATTGGTTTGGACGCACATGTGTTGGCATTCTCTCTTGCTATTGCGCTGCTTACTACCTTTCTCTTTGGGCTCATCCCAGCATGGCAGGCTTCGCGAACTCATCCGGGCACGGCGGAATTGCGGGAACGGGGCGGCTCTGCATCGCGGCGCTCCGAGGGACTCGGCAAATCTTTGATTGGCGCTGAAGTGGGCCTCTCGCTGGTACTGCTGGTCACCGCGGGACTATTGCTAAAGACCTTCTGGAACCTCATGCAAGTCAATCCCGGCTTTGATTCACACCATCTTCTTGCAGGAAGTTTCAGGCTTCCCGTCCCGAACGATCCAAAAGCAGATGAATACGTCGATATCTATCAACGCACGCACTTGGTTCGCGAATCGATTCGCCGCCTGCATGGCATAGCCGGGGTCGAGAATGCCGCCATGTCGAGTGTTGTTCCACTCAATGGCCCCGTGGTTCCGAGCGGATTTCGCGTCGAAGGCGTGTCCGACAAGGGAGACGCTCCCACTGCAGTGGAAGTTTCTGTAACGCCAGAGTTCTTTTCGACCATGGGTACGCCACTGCTGCGCGGACGCATGTTTACCGATAACGATGACTCGATGTCCCAACCAGCCGCGCTGGTCGATGAAGCCGCAGCGCACCTTCTTTGGGGCGACGTCGATCCGGTGGGGCGCAGAGTTCGCTCTTCCCGAGACATTATTTTAAGCCGTTTGAAGCCTGTGCTTGCACCCTGGATGACGGTTGTGGGCGTTGTTGGCAACGCGAAGCTCTCCAGCCTCGATGAAATTGAGGTGCCTCACATCTACGAGAGCATGTACCAGCGTTCAAAAAGGGACTTTGGTGTACTTGTTCGAGCCACGGGAGACAAGGCGGCGTTGACGCGTAATGTGCGGCGTGAAATACAAACTGTGGACCCCGAGCTGCCCGTCTCTGATATGACAGGGATGACCGATTTGATCAGCAACGGAGTGGGCGATCGCCGTTTTGCGGCGTGGCTGCTCGGGACCTTCGCGCTGGTAGCGTTGCTTCTTACATCGGTGGGTGTCTACGGTATCGCCTCCTATTCTGTGGTGCGCCGTGAAAAGGAGATCGGCATACGCTCGGCTCTCGGAGCCAGCCGCCAGCAGTTGGTCAGTATGATCCTACGCGACGGAATGGTTCCTGTTTGGGTAGGAATGGCGTGTGGATGCATCGCAGCCGTATTTTCTGAGCGCATGCTCGCGGCCTTATTGTTCAACGTCAACTCTGCAGTCGGACTGGTCTTTACCTGTGCCGGCTTCACGCTCATCGTAATCGCATTGCTTGCGAACTATATTCCAGCGCGCCGCGCGGGACGCATCAACCCGGTGATGGCACTGCGTAACGAGTGAAGCACATTCAGTTTGAGGCATGCGGTGTGACGAAGGGTCCGCAGAATCTCTCACGGTGGGAAATAGGCCACGAATGGCTCAATATGTGATGGAGCTTGCATCCGATTCGGTGGAGACGGCCTTGAGGTTGCTGGATCGGCTTGTCAGCCCCAAGACGTCTCTCCAGACGCTTAGTTGTGCTGAGCAAGACACACTCCAGTACCGGCCATCTGAAGGTGAGTTGGCGGGCCTGCTCCCTGACCTGATCGCAGGAAGTCTCTGTTCCGTCATGGTCCACTCGGAAGGTGAGATCAGATACGGCCTTCTGACCTGCCCCTGGTTCAATGGACAACAACTGTCCTCATGGATGGGAACGATAGAGTTCGGAGTTGAAGCGTGGCGTCCAGTCTGGAACCAAGTTCTCAAAGACTCAAACGTCGCGGCGGTCTGTGTGGGGATGGAGGAAGGCATCGATCTGGCGGACAGTATGCTGACCGCCGCAAGCTTCCCTTGGAATGATCCTTCGTTGGTTGCTGGAGCTGTCCGGCAACCAGACGGCACATGGGATGTTCGAGAACCGGAGCCATAGCTAGAACAGCCGCAGGCCGCTTTCCTGGGCGGCCTTGCTGCATCTGCGGCCTTGAAATCCTCGCCCCAGCCAGCAACCTTTGGCGCTCGCACGATGTCCGGCGATACAAATATCTCTACTTCCTGGGTTCGCCGCGATGGTTACTGGCAGATGCATCTTCACACCGAGTATGCAATCCCGGCGCAGTAGGCAGGCGGGTGGCTCGGGTGTCAATCTTGAGACCCGGGATTCACCTACGATGGAGGTTCGAGTTGAGTTCCAGCCTTGCGCTTACCTCGCTGGTGTGTGCGGGCGTAGAGTCCGTAATTTACACCATCTAATTACGGTTTAGGGTCAACAGGCTCTAGCTCCACTGCGATTCTTTGTTCACCATTCGGCTGCGCCTGAATCGTTCTCTCGAAAGGCTTGAAACCCTTCTTCGAGACGCGAACCATTCGTGGCCCTTCTGCCACAGTTATCCTAGCGGCTTTTTTTCTTTGCTGCGCGATCGTTCTCTCGCATGAGCTTGACCCATTCAGTAGTTGAGATTACTTGGCAAGATCGGGAGCGCCTGAAGTAGACATACGCGCAGCAAACCAGGATCACGATGCAGGCTCCGATACTAATATGCTCCATTAAGTCGACCGTACCAGTGGGCGTGTAGGGTTCTTGTTGTCCATCGAACCAGCTCCCAATCCAATTGGGAGTGCTGTGACGATACCGGGTGCTCGTTTAATTGGATGTGACGCATCACACTCAATTCCGAAATTCTCCGGAATGGGAAAATGAAGCAAATCCCATATTTCGAGGAAAAGGCATTCACGAAATAGCCGTATCGGGTCAATTGGCAACGACCACCTTTCCAGGCAGCCGGTTTTACGTCCACGTGGACTGGATTTGAAAATACTGGTTGAATTCCCTTTACCGATCATTGAACGATGAGTGCCTTGGCGATTTCGCATAGAACGAGAACTTTATTGCTTTGAGGATCGGGCGGATCTCTTAGTGATTGCGCTTTTCGGCAATCGCGGAACAGCCTTAACGCCCGCCCAAAGCGTTGCGATCGTTTGCTCGACCACGAGAGCCTGGTCGGGCAAGTCAGGCACGACCCCCTGGATGACCATGAGCGTGGCGAGGCCAAAGATCGTAAACCACCAGGTGTGAGCTACCACTATGTCATCCCTATTTGGCAACCCCTCATCCTTGGCAACATCGAAAAAGAGCTGCACGAAACGTCCGAACAACGACGCGCCAATGTCGTTGATATATTGTCCAGCGCGGACGCCGTTGCGGTTCTCAGGCCCAAAGAAGACGTTACGGAACTGCTGTGGATGGGCAGTGCAGAACTGAATCAAGCCGCGTGAAGTCGCAAAAAGACGCTCTTTCGGTGAAAGATGTTTAGCGGCAATTGCGTCGAAGTTCTGAACCATCAGCCCGATCGTCTCGCGGCTCAACTCGGCAAGAATATGCCATTTGTCGGGGAAATGCTGATAGATCACGGCGTGCGTATAGCCAATCTCTTTAGCTATCTCGCGAAGCGTCACGGCTTCGTAGCCGCGATCGGCAAACATTTTGCTGGCAGCCGCAAGGATTTCGCCGCGCAGCCTTTCCTTGCGCTCTACCCGGCGACTTGGTGATGAGGATGTCACTTCAATAGCTTAGTCCCTTTTGACGATTATTGCGACCGTTTGTTGATTTATAACCATCGGTTTTATGACCATTGATTATTTTGCGACCATTGGTTACTATGGGTCTCTAATGATCAGGTCGCTCATTTGGACGGGCGGCCAAATACGAGGCAAAAGGAGAAACGAGCATGTATTTAGTCACGGGCATTACTGGAAATGTTGGGGGCGCCACCGCGCGCCATCTGCTGAAGCAAGGCAAACAGGTGCGAGCACTTGTGCGCGATTGCGAAAAAGCGGCGAAGTGGGCAGAGCAAGGCGTGGAGCTGGTGGATGGAGACTGGAACGATGCGACAGCCATAACAGCGGCGCTCAAAGGTGTTGAGGGCGCGTTTGTTATGTTGCCGGCTGTATGGGCACCCTCGCCTGACTACAGAGAAGCAAAGGGTGTGATTACGAACTATGTCGAGGCGCTGACCAAGGTAGTGCCCCCGCGGGTGGTAGCGCTCTCGTCGATGGGCGCGCATAGAACAAGCGGGGTGGGGAATGTCACGGCCTTATCACTCCTGGAGCAAGGTCTTCGCAGCCTGCCGTCTCCGGTCGCATTTGTGCGCGCTGGCGGCTTTTTCGAAAACTTTCTTTACGGTTTACAGGCCGCACAGGGCGGAACACTACCGGTCTTCTACAATCCTACAAACCGGAAATCGACAATGGTCGCGTCAGATGACATCGGCGCAGAGGCGGCAACGCTTCTGACCGGGCCGGCGTGGTCAGGGCATCGCGTCATCGAGCTGGGTTCGATGGTAAGCGCGGATGATGTGGCCGGACAATTGGGTGAGGTCCTGGCACTCGACGTAAAAGCCTTTGCGGTCCCACGTGCAGGGTGGGCGGAAGCGTTCCAGCAGTTCGGCATCCCGAAGGGCCACACTGGGCCCGCCGAAGAAATGTTTGAAAGCGTAAACGCGGGATGGATGGACCTCGGAATCACGGGTACGGAACACGTAGCGGGTACGACATCCGCACGCGATGTGTTTGCGGCTGCACAGAACGCCGTCAAGGCGTAAGTCCGGGGCAAGCATTCAGCCGCCCTGGGGGCGGGAACAGCCAGCCGTGGCAACCGCGGCTTCGTGTTCGACCGGCGGTTCCTGCCTTCTGCTCCGCCATGGCCAACCTATTGCAGAACGATTTAGACCATTTAACCGGCAAGAAGAGGATTACTTTAAATATGAAAACTGAACACACAATCGATAAACCCGCACGGGCAGATCGAGCCACTCAAATAGCCGCGATGGTAATAACCGGCCTCGTCGCCTTCATCTGGGTGTACTTCGGGAGGTTATATCTAATCCACGATCCCGGCGAATGGAAGATCGCCAATCAGCAGCTCACATACCCGCTCTACATCATTCCTCTGATCGGCGTGACCCACATCCTTGGCGGCGTGGGCCTTCTGATTCCCAATGTTCCTCGATTGACTGAGTGGGTTTATGCCGGCATCGCGATCGATCTTTTACTCGCGTTCTATTCACAACTGAATGGCGGTGGCAGTACCTGGGATAAATTCGATCCGATTCTTGTCATGGCGTTCGTCTTTGCTTCGTATGTATTAAGACGCTGCATGCGCGCAAACAGATGGTCGATATGAAGAACACGCTCGGCGGCCAGTTTTACTTTCATGAGTTCATCCGTCCAGGAAAGAAGGAGATTCGTATGCTCTCACGACAGACTCAGTTTGAGAGCGGCTGCGTAGTCCGTCTTCGGGCGATAGTTCCTAGGCAGATCTACGCGAAGAGCGTCTGCCTGCTGTTTCCAATCAATACTTGCGCCGGTTCCCAGAAGTTGGACGCGGGTGATTTTGCCCGGGCTGATCGCCGCCGACAATCCCAGCGAACGTACAAGAATCGGTTCTGCGGGCCAACCGAGCACGATGGCGTAGACAACGTTGTTCGCCTTGTTGCGAGTAAAGCGAACGTCCTTTTCGCCCAGCTTGCTGACGCTCTCGCCCTGGAAGGAGCCGGCCTTGACCATGTTGGGCCCTTCGCCGGAGATCTTCCATGGCCGCGTCTCGTAGATGGCTTCACCGTTGACATCCATCCAGGAGGCAATGCCATCGAGCACTGCGATCTCTTTGCTGTCGATCGTTCCGTCTGGTCTTCCAGGTACATTGAGAATGAACGTGCCGTTCTTACTCACGGTATCAATGAGCCAGTGAATCAATTCTCTTGGATTTTGATAGCCGCCGTATTCGCCCGGCTTCTCATACAGGAAACGCAGGTAGTGCCAGGCGCCGATGCAGGTTTCCGACTGCCAGGGATATTTCATGATGTCGGCGGTCAAGCCACGTTCATAGTCGGCAACCAATGCTTTCACAAGCCGGTCAGGAACGTCTTTGACGTTCAAAACCGCGTCCATCTTGCCGCCGTTCCTCTTCAGGCTGTCGTTGTAGAAGTATGCGCCGATGTTCATGCCGGCCCAGCCGAGCGGAAGGAGCGAGTCGTCGAAGTAGAGAAGGTCGGGATTATGCTGGTCGATCAGATCGCGGGTTCGATCGTAGAAGTTCTTCACGTAGGAAACATCCGGTAGCGCGTCGCCTGGATGCTTCACGCAGTAGAGGCGCTGCGGATCGAGCCCTTCCCACCACTGTCCGTTGCCCTGTGCCTCGGTAAGAGCGCCATCGTATGGAACGCCGGCCAGCGGCCCTGCTTTGTCCGCACCATGAGAGGGCTGAAACCACCACCAATTGCGGGCCTGGTGCACAGTGACCCCGAAGCGCAGTCCCTGCTTTCGAGCTGCGGTGGCCCAGGCGCCGACGACATCCCGGTGTGGACCGACGGCCGAGGAGTTCCAAGGGTGATGCTTTGAATCCCAGGCGTCGAAGTTGCAATGATGATTCGCCAGCGCCACGAAGATTCTTGCGCCCGCCTTTTTGTAGCGCGTGATCAACTCGTCGGGATCCCAGTTGAGCAGCGTCCATTGCGCGCAGAGCTCTTTGTATCCGAAGCGCGATGCCGGCCCGTAATGATCGAGGTGATATTTATACTGCCGTTGCCCCTCGACGTAGATATTGCGTGCGTACCAGTCTCCGGCCTCGGCCACGCACTGCGGGCTCCAGTGAGCCCAGATCCCGAACTTAGCATCGCGGTACCAGTCCGGCGCTTCGTATTCGAGCAAGGAATCCCAAGTCGGCTTAAAGGGACCGTCTCCGCCAAGGTTGGGAATCGGCGAAGCCAGCGGCACGTCGTCCCACATGCCCCCCGCGATCTGCGATGGAGCCGGGCTGTAATTCCAGGCCGGCTGCTGCCAGTTGGCTTCGTCCAGCATTGTCGGGACGATCCCGCCATCGCTCACCTTGTAGAAGATTCGTTTTTCCGGAGGTAAAGCGCAGAACTCTGCGTACCCCTTGGTGTACCGGTTGAAACCTTCAGGCAATTCGGAGTGATCACTGGACAAGGTTTGGGCATACGAAGGAATCCCCGCGGATGCGGCTGCCATGGCAAGAGACTTGCAGAAACTCCTACGCTCCATAAGCTTCGGTTTCCTCGCGACCCTGATCGGCGCGGCCATTTGCCGGCTCTTGAACGGGACCGCTTCCTTCGGAAGCTGGTCCCGGTCTTTCGTTATTGGGAGACGGCCACATACTGAAACAGCCGCGGCGCGAAGTCTTTCAGGTCGCGCCGCCATGTCTGCCACTCGTGATCGGTACCGGGCGATTCGTAAAAGACATGCTTCACATCTCCCGCGTCAAGCGAAGTGTGCAGGCTCTCCAACCCAGACTTCATGCGTTCGGGCTCATTCATGCCTACTCCGATCCACAGCAGGTGCACGCGCTTCGCGAATGCGGACGGATCAGCAAGCGCTCCGTTGTACGCGGTCTTGACGTCGAACTTGGTACCTGTAAGGAATGGATTGCCCGCACCGCTGAATCCGCCGATGTAAGAGAAAAGGTCCAGGTGATTGAATGTGACCTGAAATGTCTCCATGCCGCCCATGGAAAGCCCGGCCATGGCGCGGTGATCGCGATCGGGAATGGTGTGGAATGCCTTATCGACAAATGGGATCAGCGCTTGTGTCATATCCTCTTCGAATGCGCCCATCCGCTCCTGCATGACCTTGATGAAATCAGGCCCAAGAAACGGTTTATCCGAGAGGTCGGGCACAACATAGCCGGCACGTGTCGCATAGCCATTCGCCATGACGACGATCATCGGTTTGGTGTTGCCGCTGGCAATCAGGTTGTCGAGGATGAAGTTCGCCTTGCCTTGACGGATCCATCCAGTCTCATCCTCGCCTCCACCGTGCTGGAGGTAGAGAACTGGATAGTGTACCTTTGACGCGTCGTAATCGGGCGGTAGGTAAATGAATGCATCGCGCCAGGTGCCAGTCACGCTGGAGTGATACCAAATCTGGCGAACCTGGCCGTGCGGCACTTCTTTAGGCAGGTAGTAGTCGACGCCCGCTTCGGGCACCTCGACAGCGCTCGCCCATTTGCTGCCGCCGAAGTAAGCCGTGCTTCCGGGATCGCTGACCTCGGCGCCATCAACGACGATCGTGTAGTAGTGAAGGCCGGGAGCCATGGATTTTGTCGTGATCCTCCAGAACCCGTCCGCCTGCTTCTCCATGTCGGCTTTCTCGCCGCTCCAGAAATTGACCCGCACCTTTGTCGCATCGGGTGCCTTAAAGCGAATCTGGACCCGCGAGTTGCTATCGACCTTAGGAAACTGCGCATCCAGAACGTTCGAGGCGGCGGGCTTGAAATCCCCTGATTCCTGAGCAAGACACAAGCTTCCGCTTAGCAGCAACGCAATCGCGATTGATCGCATAGGTACTCTCCGGTTAAACGTTTGCAGGACGGCGAATCCCCAAGCCGACACGCTCCGCCGTATCTGAGTCACCCGGAATAGTACCCCACTCAGGGTTCTGGAATAAAGCGATTTATTTGGCTTGTTTAGAACAGCTCCCCCTGTGTATATTCGAGGATTCCAGACCTGCCGAGGCCGAAAATGGTTGAAACTTTGGAGTCAAAAAGCTTGAGGAGAGCATGGGTAGAGAAACGAATCCGGTCCGCTCAGGAAACGTCTTCTCAGTAAACTAGCGCGCTGTTTTTAACCTTTCCGAAAGCGGGTGATCCATGAGAAATATCCGACTACTTCGATCTGCCGACGAAAGACGGCGTTCCGCAGCCGGAGATTGTCGCGAAATACAGTGCGAACTCGCCGCTGGCCTTTGTGGATCAATACATCGGAAACCTCATGCAATATCGCGCGATCTCGATGGGCGTGGGCGACCAGGACGGACTGCGCTTCGACGCGATCAAGCTGCACACGATCCTCGACAACTACGGAATCGCAAACGGTTTCGAGATCTACTCCGGCACGCACGTCAGTGCAGTCGCAGATCGCTTTCAGAATCACGTGCTGCCGTTTTTCAGTAAAAACCTGTGTTTTACCGCATCGTGCAGATGACGGGTGCTGCCTACATCCAAAATCGGGAGACTGTATGACAATTCGTGTCGCGCAAATGATCAAGTGCATGGTTGCTTGCATAGGTGTCTTCTTGGGCTCGACGCAAACTGGGGTCGCCCAGGAGCCAGCGAACCTTCCTTACATGGATCCACACCTTTCTCCTCAACAGCGCGCAATGGACCTCGTACGCCGCATGACGCTGCAGGAGAAGGCAACGCAGATGCAGAACAACTCTGCGGCAGTGCCGCGGTTGAAGGTTCCTGCGTATCAGTGGTGGAGCGAGGCTCTGCATGGAGTTATCAATGAAGGGGTCACGGAATATCCGGAGCCGGTGGGGCTGGCTGCGACGTTTGACGCGCAGGCTATTCACACGATGGCGGCGCAGATTGGAATTGAGGGGCGTATCAAGCATGTGCAAAACGCGCGTGAAGGACATACGGGCATCATGGGCGGGCTGGATTTCTGGTCGCCGAATTTGAACATCTTTCGCGATCCACGATGGGGCCGTGGGCAGGAGACCTATGGAGAAGATCCGTTCCTGACGGGTCGCATGGGAGTTGCCTATGTGACGGGATTGCAGGGCACCGATCCCAAATATTATCTCGGCATCGCTACGCCAAAGCACTATGCAGTGCACAGCGGACCGGAGCCGACGCGCCACTTCGCCGATGTGGACGTGAGCAAACACGACCAAGTGGATACGTATGAGCCGGCGTTTCGCGCTGCGATCGTGGAGGGCAGAGCCGGTTCGATCATGTGCGCGTATAACGCGATCAATGGCGAGCCGGCATGCGCGAACCAGTACCTCTTGCAGGATCAGTTGCGGGGTAAGTGGGGATTTCAAGGCTATGTGGTTTCGGACTGCGACGCGGTGAGGGATGTTGCTGCCAACCATCGCTATCGTCCGACGCAGGCGCAGGGCGCGGCGATCTCTGTCCTTCGCGGAATGGACAACGAGTGCGTGACATTCACGTCGCGGTTTGGCGAGCCGGTGGAGAAGGCTTACGTTGATGCGGTTCAACAGGGATATTTGCCGGAGAGCGTTCTGGATAATGCGCTGATTCGTTTGTTCACGGCGCGGATGAAGCTGGGGATGTTTGATCCGCCGGAGATGGTTCCTTACGCGAAGATCGATGAGAAAGAACTCGATAGCGCGGAACATCGGGCACACGCGCGGAAACTGGCGAATGAGTCCATGGTTCTGCTGAAGAATGATGGCCTGTTGCCGCTGAAGCTAGCGATCAAGAAGATTTTAGTTGTCGGGCCGCTTACGGATCAGACGCGACCGCTGATTGGAAATTACGCGGGACAACCGACGCGAATCGTGTCGATTCTTGATGGACTCAAAGCCGAGTTTCCGAATGCGGCAATCACTTTTGTGCCGGGAACGCAGTTCCTGCGGACAGACGGTACTCCAATTCCTGATGCGCTGCTGACGACCGCAGATGGAAAGGCTGGCCTTAACGCCGAATACAACGAGGGCATGCGGAGAGGACCGGGCCAGGCCTCGAACACGCCGACGATCGTGACCCGGACCGAAGCAAACGTGAAGCTCACCGAAGACATGCTTCCCAAAGAGGTGGCGGGCAAGAAGACCTTTGGTGTGCAGTGGTCCGGGTCTCTGACTCCTACGGAAACAGGGGACTTCCTGATTGGAATTCGCTGCGAGGGATTCGGCAGAGTTGCGGTGGATGACAAGCAGGTCGCAATGGCCTTCGGCGGCGGAACGCGAGGTCTCTCGTCGGCAGTAGGACGCGTTCATCTGGAGAAGGGCCGCAAGGTTGCGATCGAAGTTTCGTATGGAACGCGAAACAGCAAACCGCATGCGGAGCTGATATGGGCGAAGTTCAACAGCGCTCCATCGCAGGAAGCCGTTACGGCCGCAAAGAACGCCGATGCCGTCATTGCCGTTGTAGGCATCACAAGTCAACTTGAAGGCGAAGAGATGCCGGTAAGCGAGCCAGGATTCCTCGGTGGAGATCGCACTAGCATCGACCTGCCTCAGCCCGAAGAAGATCTTGTGGAAGCCGTTGCTTCAACGGGCAAACCGCTCGCAGTCGTTCTGATGAATGGCAGCGCATTGGCCGTGAACTGGATCAACGAACATGCGAATGCGATCGTCGAGGCATGGTATCCGGGCGAAGAGGGCGGCGCGGCAGTTGCGGAGACGCTGAGTGGGAAGAACAATCCGGCAGGCCGGCTTCCAGTTACGTTCTACAAGGGGATAGACCAGCTGCCGAACTTCGAAGACTACGGGATGGCGAACCGAACCTATCGCTATTTCAACGGGAAGCCGCTATATCCGTTTGGCTATGGACTGAGCTACACGAAATTCAGTTACAGCGATCTCACCGTCCCGATACAGACCATTGATGCCGGACAGCCGGTTGCTGCTGACATCACGGTGACGAACACAGGAAAGATCGCAGGCGATGAGGTGGTGCAGGTCTATCTCAAGTTCCCACAGGTGAAGGGTGCACCGCTTGTAGCCCTGCGCGGCTTTGAGCGAATTCATATGGATGCGGGTGTGAGCCAGAAGGTTCACTTCGAACTGAAGCCGCGCGATCTGGGGATGGTGACGGAGGATGGGAACCCAATCATCGCGCAAGGGGATTACACAATCACTATCGGCGGTGGGCAGCCGGATACGGGAGCGCCGGTCGCGACCGGGAAGTTCCACGTAGATGGACAGTACGCATTGCCGGAATAGAAGGATCGCGCTTTTCAAGCGAGCGGCGCGAATTCCTAAACCACTGATCGCATACGCAACTCGAGAGGAGATGCTGTTCATGTCGAAATTGAACGATTCCAATGTTCTCACGCGGCGTGAGGCGCTCCTTCTGTCGGCGACCGTTGGGCTGGGTGCGGCGCTGTGTAAGCCGGTGTTCGGCTCTGACAGCGTCAAGACTGGAGCACACCAGGAACCGGGCAATGTCTCGACGCCGCGGTCGGCGGTTGCGAAGACGCAATACGGCAAGGTGCGCGGCTTTGTGGATGGCGGCGTACTGACGTTCAAAGGTGTGCCATATGGGGCCACTACGGCGGAAGAGAATCGCTGGCTGCCGGCCAGGCCGCCCAAGCCATGGACGGACGAGTACCCGGCTTTGGCGTATGGCGCGAACTGCCCGCAGAATCTCCATCCCTGGACAAGCATCGAGCAGACGTTTCTCTTCGACTGGGACGACGGCTGGCAGAGTGAAGACATGCTCAAGCTGAACATCTGGACGCCGAGCCTGACTGGCAAGCGTCCAGTGATGTTCTACATGCACGGGGGAGGGTTCAGCTTCGGATCGTCGTACGAACTGCCGTCGCACGAGGGTGCGCAGATGGCGCGCAATCATGACGTGGTGCAGGTGTCGGTGAATCACCGTCTCAACATTCTGGGATTCTTCGATGCCGCGGAGATCGGGGGCTCTGCGTATGAAGATTCCGCCAACGTAGGGATGACGGACCTGGTAGCGGCGCTGAAGTGGGTTCAAGAGAACATCGAGAACTTCGGGGGCGATCCGGATCGCGTGATGATCTACGGACAGTCGGGTGGCGGGTCGAAGGTAACGACGCTGATGGGAATGCCGTCGGCTGTGGGGCTCATTCATCGCGCGGCGGCGCAGTCTGGCGGCGGCGGGAATATTCCGAGCAGGGATCAGCAAAAGGAACTTGCGCGGCAGGTGATGAAAGAACTCGGGCTCGCGCCGAACGACATCGGGTCTCTGCAGAAGATGGATTGGGCCAAGCTGTTTGCTGCGGGCAATGCGGCGGCTGCCAAGATCAATCCGCCGGGGCGCCCGATGATGGGACCTGGGGCGCCCGGCACACCGCGCGTGGGGTGGTCGCCGTGCGTTGACGGGAAACTGATCAACATGCGGTCATTCTTTGATGCTGCTCCGGAGGTATCGAAGAATGTGCCGATGCTGGTGGGCTCGGTCAGCGAAGAGGGCAATCAGATGTCTTCGCGTCCCACCGAGGAGGAGTGGCATGCGAATCTTTCAAAGACGTATGGCGCGGAAAAAGCAACGGCGATTGTTGCAGAGCTGAAGAAGGCGTATCCGCAGAAGAAGATTCAGACGTTGTCGTACATGTGCAGCGGTACTCCAGGGTTGAATGGGCTTGGAATGCGGAACAACGTGGTGAAGATGGCACGGTTAAAGCACGAGCTGAAGGCCGCGCCGGCGTACGCGTACTACTTCACGTGGCAGACGCAGATTCTCGATGGTGTGGCGGGCGCGTGGCACACGGCAGAACTTCAATTCTGCTTCGATAACACCAAGCGGTGCGAGCAGGGGACAGGGAATACTCCAGAGGCACAGGCGCTGGCGAAGAAGATGGCGTCATCGTGGGCCGCATTTGCTGCGACGGGCAACCCGAGTATTCCGAATCTGAATTGGGCACCGACTGATCCGGAAACGAACAAGACGATGATCTGGGATAACGAGTCCCGGATGGCCGACGACCCGGAGGAGGAAGCTCGCAAGATCATCTTGGCCTGACCTCTACGTGTCGTCTATGTAATTTGAGCCGTCAGATTAGCGAGTTTCTGATCAAGCGCCTTCGCGGCCTCCAGTAGTGGCTGATTTTCATCCAGGACCATGAGAGATGAAACCCGCTCTTCAAGGTCGAACAAGAAGCTCTTGCTGCGGCTGGTAAGTTGGATCGCTACATCTGCGCGGAGCCTGAGGGCCCATTGGGCTTCTTGAATGCGGTGAATGAGTTGTTCCGCCGCTCTGGAAAGTCCACCGACGACATCAAACGGGCTGGCGGCAGGCCAGAGTGGTTTGACAGCGTTGCAATTCCAAGCGGAAAGACGTTCGGTCAAGGTTGCGGGCCAGAATGCAACGGTTGATGCTTCGCATTCTTGGAGGTCATGAGCTCAACAGTCGATTGGTCACATGTACGAGAACGCGACTTTTCGCCCACGTGGATGACCGCAGCGCATATGGGCGATAGCATTCTTAGGCCCTAGCTCATTCGTGGATGCATAGACATTTGGAGCACCCTTGCGAGATCGCTGAAAGCGGGTCTATCCGGAAAAGCCGAGAGCTGGTCCGCGAGCTGCTTTTGAGGCTGGCTATGTACGTTTCAATGATGCCGGAGAAGCGCTCGCTTGAATATCTAGACGCATATCATGAGGTCCGTTATGGGTTGTTCCCATAGCCCTGTAGCGATCTAACTTTTGGGGGTAATCCAGAGAATTGAGCATAATTCACGGATGAAATGCTGCTCATACAATTATATTTCCGATCGTCTCATAGGCATTGCGTTCATCGCGGGCAATTGGGCTTCGCAACGGCAGTTCGACAGTAATGCAGGTACCGTGGCCGGGTTCGCTCCTGACGAGGATCCCCCCTTGATAGAAATCCACCAGCGATTTCGCAATCGCCAGGCCGAGTCCCGTGCCACCGGTGGCGCGCGAGCGTGAGGAATCGGCCCGATAGAAACGCTTGAAAATGTGGGGTAAGTGTTCGGCATCGATTCCGCAGCCGTGATCCACGACCGAAACTGTAACGATAGTGTCGGAACCGACCACGTTCATCGCAACAGAGGAACCGCGAGGGCTGTATTGAACAGCGTTTTCAAGCAGGTTGAGCCAGATCAGTTCAAGATCGGCGGCCTCGGCACGCACCATCATTTCGCTGCCGGCGGTGAACTCAATGTTGACTTCGCGCGCGGCGGCAAACTGCGCCAATCGGGCGATCGCCTGCTCGCAGCTGGAGACAACATCGACCGAATCAGGCACGTAGTCCCGCCCCTTGGCGACCCTCTGTTCGGCCCGGGCAGTCTGCAACATGCGATTCAGGAGTCGTTCGAGGCGTTCGCAGTCGCCGTTCATCACGGTGAGGCCGTGCTCGTACTCTTCGCGCTCGCGCGGTTTGTTGAGCGTGGCCTGGAGAGTGGATTTGAGGATGGCCAGTGAGGTCTTCAACTCGTGAGCCGCGTCAGCAAGGAACTCACGCTGACGCGTGAAGGCAGCTTCGAGGCTCTCCAGCACCGTTTGAATTGCACCGATCAGCGGCACCAGTTCCTCTGTAGACCTTGCAGCTTCAGAGGGTTCAAACTTCCAGCGGTCTACAGAAATTGTGGATGCCGCGAGGGCCAGATCCTTAAGAGGAAACACCGCCCGGCGAATGCTCCACAGGGCGAGTATCAAGGTGGGGATTAGGACAAGAAAGCCCACCACACCGATAGCGATTGCAAGGCCGGTCATTTGCTGATCGATATCCATGCTGGGCGCGGCATAGAAGACAGTCAGCCTGGGAAGGGGCAGTGGCTCGCTTGGCTCAGTATCAAGGATGGCGACATCACGCAGAATGATCGCGCGATAGGGCTCGCCGTCGATTTCGAAATCCCAGAAGCCCCGATTCGCAGGGATCGTATCGAACAGGCGCGGGTCAAAGCCGGGCGAATGGCGCTCAAAACCCCCGTGGTCGCTTTTGATTACAAAGATATCCTTGTGGATGTGGTGCGGTGAGGCAGGGATTTTGGCATCGTTGAAGAGTAGCCCAGGGATTCCATCATCGCGGTAATAAACGAGGGCGGCAAGGCTTTCTCCGCGCCCCTGCAGATAGACGTCGAATGCAGAGCGAACATAATGGCGAGATAAAGAGGTGCCAACCAGAATGAGCCCGGCTGCAAGCAGCACCTGAGATGCAACCACTGCAATGATCAAGCGCCGGTTCAGGGAAAATCTCTTCATGGATCAACCTTTGTCGAGTCTTGCGATCGCCGGTATCGGGGAATCATGGGTAGGTCAATGTTACAGAGGTTTGAAAGGTCCCGTCCCAGGTGGATGCGCTCCCGGCTGCCCTGACATCAGCCTGTTTGCAGTAGCGGCCGCAGCTTGCGCAGGTCGTCGAGGGCGTCGAGGTGAAAGATCGCGTCGATCAACCGGCCCGTCTTTTCATCTCCGAGGAACGGACCCATCAGGTCCCTCGCCTTGTCGGCGATCTCCTGGCTGGTCATCGGATTCTTGACCGTGCCACGCACCGCATCAACGCGCTGGCTATAGTGTGTGCCGTCTTTAAGCTTCACTTCAACGATAGCCACGAGCTGCGGGTAGAGCTTTTCGAGGTCCTCGTCGGGGACGAGGTCTACCTTGGCGCGTTCCGCAAGGACCGCCGGATCGTGCATCAGTTCCTTATCGTGCGCCGCGCGAAAAGTCACCGTTCCGTTCAGGAGCATCACCGCGAGCATGTATTGCAAGGAGATATCCGGCATGTCGCGATTGTTGACTGTCTTGGCTTCGCTGGTAGCGATGTGCACCCTCACCTTCTCCACATCCGCCGGCTTGAACGGATGATCTTGCATGATCTTCTGGAGCGCATCAAGGGGCGCCTGAATGGGTGAACCAACCGTCCACTTCTTGAAGTTGGTGCGCCCGATCTCGTAGCGCTCTCCCAGCTTATCGATCAGGCCCGCGGAATCGGCCTTGGGGCCGAATGCAGAAAAGAAATTATCGGAGCCAAAGAAGATGTCGTCGACTCCTGTGGCGCCGAGTTGAATGAGCAATGCAGTGGTCACTCCGTTGCGTGCAGGAAATCCTCCGAAGACCAAGGACTTCTCCACGTGTTGAGTGTCACGCTGCCAGGCGGCGATGCCAGAGGCTTGTTGGGCGGCGTAGTCGAGCACCCAGCGCATCTGCTGAGGGCTGAGCCCTGCAGTAGATGCCGCTGCAGCACACGCACCAAACGTATTGGCAATGCCGTGCGCACTGCGGTGGGTATCCATCTGATAGTTGAGGCCCCCAAGAGTCATTGTCACGCGGGTACCCACATCGTAGCCCAGTGAGACCGCACGAACGAAGCGCTGGCCAGAGATAGCAAACTTCTCGCCGGCGGCCAGCGCCGCAGGGACAATCGCACATCCCGGGTGAGAATGGGATGGCGAATGAGAATCATCGGTTTCATCGGAATGGGCGCGCATTCCGTTGGCCAGGGCGGCCTCTATCGGTCCGCACGCAACCCCGGACCCGACAACTGTGGCGATGGGCTCGCCGCCATATCCTTGAACAAATTTCAATGCCGTTTCAGCTGGAGGCAGTTTTGCGCCCGAAACCATCGCGGTGATGGTATCGAGGATGTGCTGTTTGGCCTTCTCTTCAACGTCGGACGGCAACTCCCGATCTGCAGCCGCGCTCATGTAAGTGCTGAGCTGGCCCGTGATATCCGCGTGGCCTGCGGTATCTGCCGCCTGATCGAGCGTCTCAGCTTGGCCACGCCAGCCTGAGAGCGCCGCTGCGGCTGCAAGCGCGCTCGCTCCCTTCAGCACGGTCCGCCTGGTGAATGCTTTTTCTCGTTCGTCCACGATCCCATCCTCTATGAGAAAAACGGGCTGCCAAAAATGCAGGCAGCCCGGGAGATTCAGAGTCTCCAATCAACCCTGGAAAAGCGATGTCAGGCTCGGAATCTGTGCCGCCATCTCCTTGCGGATGTTCTCTGCCATGCGGACGGCATCGGCCGAGTCTTTGACGGAGTTGAAGGGTATCTCCATGACCAGCATGCCGATCTGGCGGCCGGATGCGTCGAACATGTTCAGCTTCATATCGTAAAAGGCTCCATCTTCGTCGGGATGGCAGTAAGTCGTGCCGCTGTGAATATCAGCGAAGTCCTTCTCTGAGGTTTCTTTGCCGATCTTGCCGAGGTTGCCATTGGCGATCACCACGCTTGCGCCACCACCCGGCGGAACAGCGTGGATACCAAGTTTGTTGAGGCAGGTGTACTTCGTCATGGCCTGCATGACCAGACGTTCGGCAGTCGGCGCAGAAACGGGCCGCAATTTGGCGGGAGGGGCAGCTTCTGCAGTGGTCTTGGCGCCCACGGGCTTGAACACCATGATGCTGGGATCAGTTGAACCATGCTGAGGAACCGCGATGAACATGCGGTTCATCTCGGGAACAAGGCGCGCCGTCTTGCCCAGAGGGCCGGTGGAAACGTTGCCGAGAAGCTTGTAGTGATTGGCATCAATTTCCTGATAGACCGACATGGCTCCATCGCCCGCGGAGTAGATGCGCCCGCTGGCTTCGTCGAAGGTAGTGTCATCCACGCCTTTCACAATGGGAAGTGCCTGCAGCTCTTTCCCACTATCCGCATCCAGGACAACCAGCTGTCCGTTGCGGCACCCCACAAAGAGGCGGTGATGGCTGACGTCGTAGGCCATGGTCACATTGGTCTTTCCCATGGTGATCGGCCAGGCAGCAACCAGACCGCGCGTATAGCGATTGACAACCTGCACCTGGTTTTTCTCGCGATTGTTGACATAGAGTTGCGGACGATTGGGGTCGATAGCCATGGCTTCGAGAGTGTCGCCTTCGATCTTGATGTCGGCGATCTTGGCGAATTTGCTGGTATCGATCACGCTGAGCATTGAATACTTCTGGCCCACATCGCCGCCACCGTTGTCGACGTACAGGTAGTGCGTCTGCGGATCATATCCGATGGAGTCGGCGTCCTTGAGCAGCGCGATCCGGTGCTCGAGTTTGTAAGTGGTGGCGTCGAAAACTTTCACTGATCCATCTTCGCCGTCTGTAATGTAGAGAAGGTTGAGATCAGGTCGGAAGAGGACTGCGTGCGGTTTTTCGATACCCTGAATCTCGTGTATTACCTTGCCGGTCTGGGTGTTAAGAACGAGAACTGCGTGATAGTCCTCGGGCGTCGCGAAAAGTCGATTGCCCTTCACATCCACCACGATGTGATCAAAATGCCCCTTGATATTTCCAGGGAGATGGTAGCTTGTGACCAGTTGCAGCGGGGACTGCTGATCTGCCGATTGAGCAGGTGCGGATACCGCGATAAATGCGAAATACATAATCGCGGCTGCCAGGGCCACGTTTAAGCGATAGGGGTTCCTCACAAGTATCTCCTTGTTTTCTTGTTTGAGTTGGGCGAGGTACAGCCGGGACAGCGACCGCGGCCGACCTCGCCAATCATCGTGATTCTGCGCTCAGAAAATCAATTTCAGCGCAAACTGAATTTCGCGGGCCGGGGTTTGGGTCTGATCGATCTGTCCGGCGCCGGGAACAGGATTGCCATTCTCATCGAACACTATCTGGTTGTCGATGGGTGGGGCAAAGTTCGCATGGTTGATGACGTTGAAGGCTTCAGCGCGGAATTGAACGTTGAGGCGTTCCGCTATGGAAGTATTTTTGACGATCGAGGCGTCCACGCTGACCAGTCCGGGACCGATCGCCGAGTTGCGGCGGAAGTTGCCATACCGGTTGACGGGATTGGGGAAAGCGAGGCACTCCAAGTGGATGAATTCCGTGGGATTACCTGGATTCGTCAACTGCTTGCAAGTACGATCTGGCAGGTCTTCAGCATTGGTGGTGCCTTGGCCGGTGGGATCTCCGCCAAGGATAGGGTTGAAGGGAACGCCGCTGCTCAATTCGGTGATGGTACCCACTTCCCAGCCACGGAGAAATCTGTTTTGCAGATTGCCCCGTGCGCTCATGTCCACAGGTCCGCCGATATCCCACACGATGTTTGCCATGAAGTTTTGGCGCAGATCGAAATCAGATAGACCGCGGTTGACACTTGGGTAGAACCACTGCATGCCGATGAGCGAGTTGGAGAATGCGTCTGAGCCAACCGATGTCGAGCCCGTGTCAATGCTCTTACTCCACGTGTAGGAGCCCTGAGCTGTGACCCCTTTGCGCATGTTCTGGGACACCTTTAATTCAAGGGCGTTGAACTCAGAGCTGCCTGTCCAGATGACCCCGCTGATGCGGCCGAAGTTGGGATTGATGCGATCTCCGTTGACCGGAAAAAATAGCTGGCCATTGGTGAGCGTGGGGGCAGTGGAATCCATATCGTCAGAAGGCGACGCATTGTGGATGCCGTGGGATCCGACGTAGGCCACGAGGCCAGTCAAGCCCGAAGCCAGTTCGCGCTGGATATTGAGATTCCAGTTCATGACGTAATTGCGAGGAGGATGTTGCTGTACATAGCCGCCACGCAGAGTGTTGGAGTTCCCCGCGATAAGGTCATAGGCACCAGTTTCGAATGTGCCCGGAGGCAGGGTGTTGATGGTTCCCTGTGCGAAGAAGGGGTAAGTGAATTCCGTTTCCAGTTCGAACTGGTAGGGGAGAGGAAGAACGTCAAAGATTCCGGCTCCGCCGCGTACTGCGGTCTTGCCATTTCCGAAGGGATCCCAACTGAAACCGAAACGGGGTTCGAAATTCTTGAGCGTCGGATTGGAAAAGAATGGTGCTCCGAGTTGGAGGGTTGAATCGGTCAGGTTGGCGAGGTGGGCGAGATGGTTGTGAGCCTCGGTGGGAACCGTGGAGATCTCATATCGAAGGCCGACGTTCGCCGTAAAGCGACTGGAAACCTTGATGTCGTCCTGGAAGTAACCGCCCAGAATGGTCTCGCGAATGCCTCGGACTGAGAGGTGGCCGGGCAAAACTCCCTGGAACGATTTGGGCTGATTGGTCAGGAATGCCGGGAGCGAACCGAACTTGAATGCACCGGTGGGACCGGCTTCGGCGAACTCATTGCTGTCAATGCGCTCGACGGAGAAGCCGAATTGCATCGACTGGATTCCCTTGGTCAGATAAGCGTTGTCGCTAGCCTGATAGGAGGTGTACCAGTATCGGTGAATCGAGAAGCCGTTAAGGCCCCCGGAAAACGCTGCCAAGCCGGGTACGGACACGCTGGGCGCGAAATTGCCTGGTTCAGCTCCGTAGCTGGCGTCAGCGGTGGCGGGGTTGATCTGGGAAGTATCGCCCTCCCTGGCCTCGACCCGGTTAACTCCGACACGGGCAGTATTGATGAACGAATTGCTAAAGACATGATCTTCATCCACCGAGCCTATATGCCGGTTGACGCCAAAGCGAAAAAGTTTGTTATTGAATTCATCCGGCTCGCTGGCATTGCTTTTGTCGTACAGGTACATCGCGTTCATGCTGTCCTTATGCGAGAACTGTACGGTTTCCTTGGTGGTGGCAAAATCCTCTGAGCTGATGTCGGCTCCGGCGAAGCTGAATTTGCCGGTATCGCCGGTAGATGTCAGCGGACCATTGGGCAGCGGGTAGAACGCCTGGATGAAGCTGGAAACGGTAGGATCAACGGTGACCGTTCCCGTCGACAGATTACCTTGGCGCGCGGCAGCAGATGGAACCAGCGAGATCTGTGTGACGCCCAGGTTCTGTCGAACTCCCTCGTAATCGCCAAAGTAGAATGCGCGGTCTCTTCTGATTGGTCCGCCGGCGGAGCCGCCGAACTGATTCCGCCTGAACTCTGGCTTGGTGGTATCAAAATAGTTGCTGCCGTCAAGCGCGCTATTGCGTAGAAACTCGTACACCGACCCATGTATGGCATTGGTGCCCGTATTGGTTACCGCGTTGACGATTCCGCCAGAGGTGCGCCCATACTGTGCAGGATAGTTACTGGAGACGACCGAGAATTCCTTGATCGCATCGACGCCGAGATTGGAGCCCAGGGCGCTGCCCGGAGCACCATTGGCATAGTCGTTGATGCTGATGCCATCGAGAAGATAGTTGTTCTGCCACGGCCGTCCGCCCGAGATGCTCATCTGCTGACCGGAGCCCTGTTGCACGCGGTTATCGGTTGCCTGCTCGCCCCGGATGGCAGAGACGCCAGGTTCCAACGTTGCTAACTGGCTCCAGTCCCGCCCGTTCAAGGGGAGCTGTGTCACCTGCTCCTGGCCCACGACCCCGCTCAACTCCGAAGTCCCCAGCTCGACGTTCGAAGTGACATCGCTGACCACGACCTTTTCGGTTTGGGCACCCACAGAAAGGATGATATTCACCACCAGAACCGCCCCGACCGTAAGATCGGCGCCGGTCCGCTCAAAGGTGGCGAACCCCTTCGCAGATGCGGTAATTGAATATGTTCCGGGGTTGAGATCGGGTGCAATATAGATACCCGCGCCGTTGGTGATCATCGTTTGCTTCACGTGCGTAGCGTCGTTTTCGATCAGCACATGAGCATCGGGAATCACCGCGCCGCTTGGATCTGTGACACTACCCCGAATAGTTCCTCCAGATACTTGCGCCTTCGCGTACTGGCTGGCGGTAAGGAAGAGCATCAAGAAGAACAGGATGCCGCCAGCCCGGGGAAACTTGAATTGCATATTTGCCTCCTGAAAAAGCCGGATATGATTTGCGGTTGGTGAAGCTCGTGCGTATCGAATCAGGAGGCGATCTATGGCGACGACACTAGCAGGCGTAAGGTTAACCGAACCTTAATAGCCACAATCCCGTCGGTGTAAATGAAGAGAGTGGACCACGCGTCTTTTCTGTTGACCGCGGAATCGATTATCAGCTATCGTTGCGCCGCTCGGGCGAATGTACTGCCTGAGACATTTTCCCAGCGCAATTGCGGGTCTTCTTTCCCATTCGCCCGCACCGGAGGTATCGTTGCAGTTATCCATCGAATTATCCAGCTGCCTGAGTCGCCGCAATTTGCTACGCAATGGATTGACGCCCATCCGCGAGGCATTGCGGCAAACAGCGTACCGAACAGCAGGGACGAGTGTGATTTCAACGCTCTCCGACTACATGAGCGGTGCCGCTGTGCGGGCGATTCCCGATGAAGCGATGGAGCGCACCAAGCAGCATCTGCTCGACACGATCGCCTCAATGATCTCGGGCATCGATTTGCCGCCGGGCCGGATGGCAATCAAATTCGTAGAGTCGTATCGTGGCGCCGGCAATGCCACTGTGGCCGGCTCCGGCATCAGTTGCGGTCCACTGGAAGCTGCGATGGCCAACGCCATGCTCGCCCACTCCGATGAAACCGACGACTCGCACGCGCCTTCCCAATCCCACCCTGGCTGCGGCGTGATCCCCGCAGCGCTGGCAGCCGCCGAACACTACGCAATCGACGGAATGCACCTGCTGCGCGCAATCGCGCTCGGGTACGACGTAGGGACTCGTGTTTCGATGACTCTGGGCGGCGAAGATTATCAGACCAACTTCCACCGCGACACGCACTGCATCTGCACAATCTTTGGAGCGGGAGCTACGGCGGCCTGCAGTGCGAACCTTAACGCGCAGCAGATGCGGTGGGTTCTGGATTATTCCGCTCAGCAGGCATCAGGAATTGCGGCCTGGCAACGCGACACACATCATGTGGAGAAGGCGCTCGTCTTCGGCGGGTTTGCGGCGCGTGATGCACTTTCAACGGCGCTGCTGATTCACGCCGGAGCAACCGGCGTTGACGGCGTGTTTTCTGGTGCTGATAACTTCTTTCTTGCATTCAAACCCGACGCCGATCCAGCTGGGTTGATTGACAAACTGGGCGAACGATATGAGGTGACGCGCACAAATATCAAGAAGTGGACCGTAGGCTCGCCCATCCAGGCGGTCCTGGACGCATTGGAGATACTGCTTCACCAGCATCCCATCAAACCGCCTCTCGTCAAGGAAGTCGTGGTCCGCGTTGGTTCCGGTGAAGCGCACATCGTGGACAACCGCGATATGCCGGATATCTCACTGCAGCACATGGTGGCAGTGATCATCACCGATGGAACAGTGACTTTTCGCTCCGCGCATGACCAGGCGCGGATGCAAGAGGCAGCGATCCGCGAACTCCGCTCGCGAGTGCACCTGGTCTACGACGACGCGCTGCAGCGCCTCTACCCTGCTCGTGTCGCAATTGTGGAGCTCACAACAACCGATGGCAGCACCTACACGCAACGTGTGGATGCGGTGCGCGGTTCCGCCGAAAACCCGATGAGCACGAAAGAGATTGTGACCAAAACTCATGACCTGATCAGTCCCATATTGGGCGTTGAGCGATCCGAAAAACTGATCGATGCCGTGATGAACGTCGAGAAATGTTCCAATGTCCGTTCCCTTGGTCCGATGCTTCAACGGGCATAGCTGAGACGCGTGTTGGTCCAATGAGGAGAGAGCAAGAAGGCGAGGCTGGCTTGCCTCGAGATCACCGGATGCAAGGGAAAGCGTGGCGCTTAAGGCTCCCCTAATTCTTCGTAGCATAGGGTAGAAGGTCATGCCCTCGATTGCTCCCGATTCTCTTCCCTCACGCGCTGATTTACCGGGCTGGCGGTTTGCGGTGGCCGCATCAATTCTCGGGTGGGTGCTGGATGCCTTCAATTTTTTCGTCGTAGTGTTTCTCTTCGAGCCTCTCGCCGCCAACTTTCACGTATCTAAGGCTGCCATTGTCTTCAGCCTGACGATTACGCTTGCGCTGCGGCCTGTGGGAGCGCTTCTGTTCGGATTGATCGCTGACCGCTATGGACGAAAAGGCCCGCTAATTGTGTGCGTTTTGTTCTTTACCCTCTTCACAGTTTTGAGCGGATACGCAGCAGATTACAAGGCCTTCCTTCTGATGCGAGCTCTTTACGGAATCGGCATGGGCGGGTATTGGGGCGTCGGCGCGGCGTACGCAATGGAAAGCTGTCCGCGGAGATACCGCGGATTCACATCTGGATTGCTGCAGGGCGGCTATCCGTTTGGATACCTATTGACAGCGCTTGCGATGCAGACCCTGGTGTCGCCACTGGGCTGGCGCGCGATGTTCGTGGTGGGCTGTCCGGTCACGGTGGCAATCGTAGTGATTACACTTTTTGCGCCTGAGTCAGATTCATGGATGCTGCATCGCTCGCCGGACCTGGGCAGAATTGTGAACACGCTGTGGCGGCAACTACCCCTCTTCGGATATGTATTGCTGATGATGACTGCGATGAATGCTCTGTCGCACGGTAGCCAGGATCTTTATCCCAACTTCCTCAATAGCAATCGAGCGCTCGCTGAAATAACGATACTGGGCATGCGTCCGGTATATGGCATCCCCGTGCTGTACAACATCGGCGCCGTACTGGGAGCGCTCTTTTTTGGTCACCTCTCGGGAAAGATCGGAAGGAGGAAGGCGATTCTAATCGCACTTCTTCTTTGCCTGATTTCCATCCCTGGATGGGCCTTTGGAGGAACCCTTGCGGCTCTGCTGGCTGGGTCGTTCGTTATGCAGACGGGTGTGCAAGGAGCATTCGGGGTGATTCCCGCGCACCTTACGGAGCTCTCTCCGGATTCTGTGCGCAGCTTGTTTCCGGGTCTCGTATATCAAATCGGCGTACTCTTGTCCTCGCCCGCGGTCACGCTTGAATACGCGCTGCGCGACCGCATCGGCTATCCATGGGCACTAACTACGTTTGAGGCCGCGGTGATTGCGACCCTGTTATGTGTTTTCACATTTGGGCCCGAAAAAACGGGCCGCGATTTTCATCGAATCGGAGAAGGCAGCCTGCCTCCGCACGCAACTTCCCCAGATGCGCCGGCGGAGCAAATTGGCTGATTCCGGTCAATCGTGCCGTTTGGTGACCGGTTCGCCTTCCCACCTCAGCGCATAGCCCAATCCCCGCACTGTCTGAATCAGTTTTTCTCCAGCGACAGTATCGATTTTTCGGCGCAGGCCTGAGATGTAGACTTCGATGACATTCCCAAACTTTTCCCAGTTGTAGTCATAGAGGTGCTCAAGCAGTTCCATCTTCGAAACCAGCGCCCCACGACGGAGGGCGAGGTACTCGAGGACGCGATATTCCATGGCAGTGAGGATGATAGGTGTTCCCTTGACCTGCACGCGGCGAGTGCTTGTATTCACCTCTAGCGGGCCCGTCTGTATCCCGGGCGAATGCTCGCCTTTTCCGCGACGCATGAGAGCTTTGCAGCGCGCGACGAACTCTCCGAGGTCGAATGGCTTTGTTAGGTAATCATCGGCTCCGGCATTGAGCAGTTTGACGACGATGTCCTTTTCATCGCGAGCGGTGAGGATCAGAACGGGAGCGTTTCCGCGGTCGGCTCGGAAGCTTTTCAGGACCTGCAGACCACTCAGCTTGGGAAGCATCAGGTCGAGCACTATCAGGTCGTATGGACTGGAACGCGCAAGAAAGAGTCCCTCATCCCCATCCGGCGCAACGTCGACTGCACACAAAGCGTTGTCGCGCAGGATTCCCGCAATATTCTGCGCCAGCCGTTCTTCGTCCTCGACGATCAGCACTCGCATGCAGTCGTTCCTGCCTCCCGATCAGAATACGTCACCGCGCGGCCCAACTCGGCTACGCTGCCGGCTCCGGTTGGTTCTAAGCGCATGGATGGACAGATCCAGGAGAACTTAACGAAAGAA
The DNA here is from genome assembly GCA_963770365.1 of uncultured Acidobacteriaceae bacterium. GTDB lineage: Bacteria > Acidobacteriota > Terriglobia > Terriglobales > Acidobacteriaceae > Telmatobacter. Next base: position 585,047 of record CAVYPN010000012.1, read on the forward strand.
GCATTAAGGCAGGATTAACTTGCAATCCCGTAAGGTAAGGCGAAGGACCGACCACACGAAGGGTTTAAATCGTGAGCAGAAACGACATCGTACTTGAACCAACGCTCGCTCGCGGTGTGCTCGAGATCACGTGATCACGGAAAGATTGCGTGAACAATGTTTTGGACCACGACTGAGGAGTTGATTCATGAAAAACTTCCTGATTGGGTTTCTGCTGTGCCTCGTGACCCTCCCGCTCTGTGTATTTCTTTATCTGCGGGTTGGGCATCCTCCTGTTGCTGTTGCCGATGCCCCGTTCGCGCTGGAGAAGCGGATAGTTCGCATTCCCTTGCATGCACGTATCGATGCGGAAATGCCCGCAAAGGTACCGATCGAGGCCAATGAAACGAATTTCGAATCGGGCGCGAAGGTCTATCGCGAACAGTGTGCGGTATGCCATGGAACCTATGGTGGACCAACTACCACGGGCGAGCACATGTATCCGCGTGCACCGCATCTCTGGAAGAAGCACGGAAACGGAGTGGTCGGCGTGAGCGACGACCCACCAGGAGAGACCTATTGGAAGATCGAGAACGGTCTTCGCCTTACCGGCATGCCTGCATTTAATCAGACACTCAATCAAACTGAGATTTGGCAAGTGACTGTGCTGCTGGCGAATGCAGACAAGCCCTTGCCGGATTCAGTCACGAGCCAATTGAAGCAGCCATGAATGTAGGTTTGCCTTCAGGAGTGTCCGCAGTTATGCCCCCGCTTCGGCCGCATTGAGCCCAGGCGCCCGCTTGCGACGGTCAGATGCAATACCTATGATCATTGCCCAACGCTCATCGCAGTTAGCCATATGAGGCATCGGCTACCGCTGTGCCATGTTATTTGCGTATTTTCTGTTTTCCTGATCGCAGCATCATCCGCTTTTGCGCAGACAGCGACTCTGCGCGGGCAAGTCTTCGATCAGACCGGAGGTGTGGTTCCGCAGGCAACCATCATCCTGACCGATTCGCGAGGTAAGACAACAATCGGCCTCAGTTCCAATGAAGGCTCATACGTCCTTAGCGGGCTTGCACCGGGAAAGTACAAGGTGCAAGCGTCGGCGCCGAACATGGCGCAAGAACCTGTATCAATCGAATTGAAAGCGGTCGCCGTCACTCTCAGGCTTGAGTTGAAAGTGATAGCCACACAACAGGAGTTGACGGTTCATGAAAATTCCGGACCGATACTCAGCACCGATTCTTCAGCAAATGCATCTTCACTCGTGCTGAGCGGCAAAGACCTCGATTCGCTTGCCGACAATCCGGAAGACATGAGTGCGGATCTGCAGGCGCTGGCCGGACCAGCAGCCGGACCGGACGGCAGTGCCATGTATATTGACGGCTTCTCCGGCGGTCAACTGCCTCCGAAGGATGCGATCCGTGAGATTCGCGTCAACCAGAATCCGTTCTCACCGGAATACGACAAGCTTGGCTACGGTCGAGTAGACATCTTGACCAAACCCGGCGCGGGACAATTCCACGGTGGCGGTTATTTCAATTTCGGCGACAGCGTATGGAACTCTCGCAACCCTTACGCAACCGAGAAGGCTCCCTTTCTGTTACGGGAATATGGTGCGACGCTTGGGGGCCCGCTACGGCTAAAAAAGCCGGCATCCTTCTTTGTCGCAGTCGATGGCGCCGCGATCGACAATGGCGCAATCATCAACGGGTCAATCCTCGACCCCGGTACATTCTCTATCGTCGATCCGTTCACTGAGGTCTTCACGATTCCGCAGCAAAGAGTCCGTGTCAATCCGAGAATCGATTACCAGCTAACGCCAAACGACACGATCTCATTGCGCTATGAGTTTGCCAATGCCGACATCCGGCATTCGGGGGTTGGTGGTTTCAACCTTGACTCTACGGGCATTCATAACCATGGCACGGATCAGACAGTACAGTTCTCCAATGTGCTTACGCTTGGCGCGAATGCGTTGAACGAGACCCGGCTACAGTTCTACCGTGCCAGCATTTCAAACGTGTCTGAAAACCCCGCAGCGCAACTGGATGTAATGAGTGCGTTCATCGGGGGAGGCGCGCAGGTCGGAAGTTCGTCGAACACGCTTGATTCCTGGGAATTCCAGAACTACGCGACAATTTCGCGCGGAAAGCATACGGCACAATTCGGGGCTCGCGTAAGAGCCGCTACTATTGACAACACGTCTCCCATCAACTTCGGCGGAACGTTCACATTTGCAGGGCGCACCGCGCCGGAACTGGATTCAAACGATCAGCCGGTCCCAGGTGCCTCGGGGCAGCCAATTTTTACTACAATCAGCTCCATCGAAGCCTACAGAAGAACCCTTCTGTTTCAGAATGCAGGTTTACCTGCAGCACAGGTACGCGCACTGGGAGGTGGCGCCTCGCAGTTCACGATGACCGCCGGCAATCCAGCCCTATCAGTCAATCAAGAAGACGTCAGCCTTTTTATAGGAGACACATGGCATGCGAGGCAGAACCTGACGATCGATGCCGGCTTGCGATACGAGTGGCAGACGAACCTGCACGACAAAAGAGATTTCGCGCCGCGGCTTGGGCTGGCATGGGCTCCGGATTTCAAAAGTGGGGCGTCGCCTCGCACCATCCTGCGTGCTGGTTTTGGGCTTTTCTACCAGAGATTCGACATTGTGAACGTTCTCACCGCAGATCGTTACAACGGCTCGCGCCAGCAGAGCCTGGTTGTAGGGAATCCGGACTTCTTTCCTTCCATCCCTCCTGCATCAGCTCTCTCTGCCAGCCAGCAGACTGTCGAGCAATTGAGCCCCACACTAAATGCGCCATACCTGATGGAAACGGCTGTCGGTGTAGAGAGGCAGCTTCCGGCGCAGACTACCGTGGCACTGACATACGCGAATTCGCGGGGATACCGACAGTTCCTCACAAATGATGCCAATGCGCCCCTGCCCGGAACCTACGATCCTCAGGTGCCCGGCAGCGGCACCTATCCGCTGGGTGTTCCGAACCCAGTGTTCCTGGTCGAGTCTTCAGGGATATACAACCAGAACGAGCTGATCACGAATGTGAACTCGAAGGTGGGTCCCGCTGTATCGCTCTTTGCGTCCTATCTTTATAACCACGCGATGAGCAACACAGATTATTCATCGCCGCCTCAGAATACGGATTTCAATCCCGCCATCGCCATTCAGGGTTTGGGGGTTGGAAGCTTCCCTGCCAATCCGTGGAATCTAGCCGGCGAGTATGGCCCGGCATCGACAGACATTCACCATCAGGTAAATGTTGGCGGAACCATCGAAGTGAAAGGCGGGCTCCGTCTCAGTCCTCTGTTTGTTGCCGACTCCGGTGCCCCCTTCAACATTACCGTCGGACAGGACCTATACGGAACGACGCTTTTCAACGGCCGTCCTGGAATCGCCACTGACCCCAGCAGACCCGGAGTAGTGCAGACGAAGTATGGATTGCTCGATCCGAATCCAACAGCGGACGAAGTAATTCTGCCTCGAAACTACGGCCGAGGCACGGGCATTTTCATTCTGAACCTTCGCGCGTCAGAGGTCTTCTCATTTGGCCCTGCTGCCGAAGGTTCTGTGGCAGCTGGTGGCCGCCGACCGGACACAGGACCGTTCGGAGGGAGCCAGGGACAAGGTGTGGTCAAGACTGGACATCGGTTCAGCCTTGCGGTGGGCGTGGTGTGTCGAAACCTGCTGAATCACAATAATCCCGGCCCGTTTATTGGCAACGTTACTTCATCGCTTTTCGGTCAAGCCAATCAGCCGTATGGTGTCGGCAGCCTAGGTGGGACAGGGTTTTCAGAATCGGCCAACAATCGACGGCTTGAATTGCAGATGAGATTTACGTTCTGATTGAAGGGTCGAGTCTCAACACTAATTCTCCGCTCACCAGGAACCGGCGAGTTTCACTGCAAGGACAAGCATCGGAATTGAAAGTCGGCCAGGGCCGACGAATCCAGTCCACTTGGCCGAAAAACCGGCTACCGGGACAGCTGGCATTTCATCGCTTCGGGATAGGAATTGCGATAGGACAGGTGTACGAGATGGTGCTCTGCTTTCCATGCTCGATGAGCGCATTAGCGAGTCGATGCAATTCTCCCGGAAGATTCCTTCAATCTTGCGGACAGCGGTCCCTTAGTCGTGATCGTGTGCGGGACGCAGGTTGTTCTTATAGACCGCGGTGCCGATAGCCCGTCCCAAATCGGCGCCTGCCTCCTGGTCAGTTCGGAAATGTATTCCACCGTAGACGCGTGCATCAGAGATGTCGTCGCAAATCTCTTTAAACGAGTCGTATTGCAAGACGATCGTAGGCGTTGTCGAATTGGTCAACGTGATCGCGTGTGCGGCCTCGCCGTAAAGGCGCCTTAAGACCTCTGCTGCTGCGTTGCTTGCGCTGCCGTGATTTGAGGGATAGCTCGGAAAGCAGGGAGTGAGGATAAATGGAGCCCAGTCGGAGTCGGCCTCCGTTTTCCGGTTGCCATCGACATCGCCTCCGTGGATTGCCGTTTCGGGGCGCCAGAAATTGTAGTGGTACTTGTTGTAGAAAGACGCCACCAGGCTGTCGCTGATCGCCATATTCATCAGAGCCAGGGCGCGGGCATTTTCTGACAGCGAACCACCCTCTTCTACGGCAACCAGGCGGGCGGCCTGATTGAATGCCTGGGTTGGCGATGTGGCCGCAAAGAAGAGGGCGACGTCGGACCGATCCTGGGGCCGAATGGTGCTATCGATTTCGCCGACTGTCATCACCTCGTTGTAGGCCTTGGCATACGCCCTCCTTGTCAGCGCCGGTGGCGGACCCAGGAGATAGTCACTCGCAGCGGATATCCCGAAGGGAGCGATGAACTGCCAATTGAAGGCGATTCCAACCTGGATTCCACTGGCATTCTTCGGGCAACTCGACGTCGCCTGCCATTCGCCCGGAACAGGTGGGCCGGGCACTTTGAGGAGCGCTGGCGATGAGCCGTCGTTGGCACGCAGGTCTGTCATGGCTTTTGCGGCATCGTCGCCCGCTTGGATGCCGTCGATCTTGGCCTGGCCGTCCGGTATTGCCGCGAGCGAACTGGCTCGATCGGCAAGCAGAGCCGCCTGAGTGGCTGGGTCTGGGAAATAACCGCTCAATACTTTGTAGGCGGCTTCAATTGCAGCTGCCTCGGCTGAGGCGCTGGACGGCTCGGCGATCCTAAGATAGGGTTTGAAGTCACCCGTAATGGCGTTGACGGCTTCAAAGACCGCCAATTGCACGATCGCGATGGTTCGGCCCTGGGCGAAGGGACTCTGCTTGTTGGCGACCGCCGTATTCACTGCGATCGTATTCCAATCCAGAACGGCATCGGCTCTTGCGACTGCAGATACGAGCCACAGACCGAGCATCAACACGCAAAGCCTGAAGGTCCCTCGTCTGACACTCATGTTTTCCATATGTCCCCCTTCGCCGATCCGGCGATGTGCATGAGCGCCATCATTGCGACGAGTGCCATTGTTGTCGATAGTGGAATGTGTGTCGGGACGTATTGGTTTGTGTCGCGCTAAGCGCAAGCATTAGCGGCTCTTAAAGCCCGTGTTGTGGAATTGGTGTAAGATCGTTGCACTTCGGAAGGCGGCGCATGCCCTCCCAGCCGGTTGGACTCCAGGAATCTATCCTCTTCGGCGAAGACTTCGAGCTCGATCTTCGGCCTCGCCGGCTACGTCGCGGCGGCCGTGTGCTGAAGCTGGAGCGGATTCCGCTGGAGATTCTTCTTTTGCTGCTCGAGCGTCCAGGCGAGATCGTTGCTCGTGAGGAAATCGTGGCCAGGATTTGGGGGGCCGATGTCTTTCTGGACACAGACAACAGCATCCGGGGCGCAATCCGCAAGATTCGACAAGTCCTGAAAGATGACCCTGAGCAGCCGAGATTCATACAGACCGTAACCGGACGGGGATATCGGTTCATCGCGCCTGTTGTTTCTCCCGGAAATGAAGGCTCCGCGGAATTGATCGGACCTGACGCACCGGTTGCTCGCACAGACGCTCAGAGAGCTCTTTTGGAGCCCGGAGATGGTCCGCAAGACAATGGGCTGCACGTGGTCGACGAACCAGAGCCGGCGGCGGCGGAGTTCCCAATCACCGAAGGCGCGCCAGTACCAGGGCATCGCCGTTTTCGCACGTGGCTTCTGGTTGGCGTGGCTGCACTGGCGATTCTTGGCCTCGCGGCGCTCCCCGCATGGTGGCGCTGGCGAGCGAGGCTGCCCGCCACTTCCCAGCCCAAGAAAGTGTTGGCAGTACTGCCGTTCGACAATCTGAGCGGAGACGCTGACCAGGAATTCTTCAGCGATGGGCTGACCGACGAGATGATCTCACAGATCGGAAAGCTGAACCCTGATCGATTAGTGGTCATCGCGCGCAGCTCGATCGCGAAGTACAAAGACAGCAAACAGACTGCAAAGGAGATCGGTCGAGAACTGAACGCCGACTATCTTGTTCAAGGCAGTGTTCGAGGTTCGCCGGATCGTGTACGCATCACGGTTGAGTTGATCGATGCCAAAAAACAGACGGACGTTTGGACCGAGAGTTACGACCGCGATCTAAAAGATGTGCTTGCCGTGCAAGACTCGGTGGTGAGGAGTATCGCTAACGAGATTCACATTGTTCTGACCGAAGACCAGAAGAGGCGTTTGGCAAGTTCGCGGCAGACCGTGCCCGAGGCATACGTGGAGTATCTGAAAGGCCGCTACTACTGGAACAAGCGAACCGGAGACAGCATAGCAAAGGCGGAGCAATACTTTCAGCAGGCGCTTGACCGCGATCCAACCTTCGTCGCGGCTTACTCCGGACTCGCCGACTGCAACAGCGGACTGGCGTGGCACGGGTTCAAGGCCCCGGCGGACTCGCTCCCGAAAGCTTACGCAGCCGCTCGCAAGGCAATCGAAATCGATCCGGAATCGGGTGAAGCCCACGCCTCGCTGGGACTGGTGCTGAGCCATCGCTGGGAGTGGGCCGGAGCAGAGGCCGAGTTCAAGCGTGCCCTGGAACTGGATCCTCAATACGCGAACGCGCATCACTGGTACGGAGACTATCTTTCGATCAGGGGCCGCCATGACGAGGCACTAGCGGAGGCGCGACATGCTTTGGAGCTCGATCCTCTGAACCTGACGATCAGTACATGGGTAGGACTTCGCTACTACATGGCGCGCAACTATTTCGCCGCAATCCAGCAGAATCGCGACTCTGTTGAGATGGACCCGAACTTTGCAGTTGCGCATCTTCTCCTTGGACAGGACTATGTTCAGGCAGGCTTGCACAGCGAAGCTGTTGATGAATTGAAGAAGGCAGCACGGTTGTCTGGAGGCAGCCCGCTTTATACGGCGCAGGTCGCGGTAGCTCTTGCTGTAGCTGGCCGGAATCGCGAGGCGCTACGAATCGCCCACCAACTGGAAGCGGATGCGGCGAAGCATTACGTTTCACCTTACGGCTTGGCTCAGATCTACGCCGCGCTACACAGGGATCATGACATGTTTAAATGGCTGCAAGCCGCCTATGACGACCATGCTGTCTGGATAGGATACCTCGCTGTCGACCCGGTTTTTGATCGTTATCGCTCCGATGAGCGCTTTCACGATCTTCTCAGGCGCGTTGGCCTGCCTTGATCGATCAAAAGTCGAATGGATCCTTCTTTGACTTGCATCAGAAGATGTTTTGTACCGATATGTCCGTCAGTCTCAACGGAGATGTTTGTCTCACTTGGACGTAAAACCGGCTAACCTGCAACGTGGATCCCATCATTGATGTCCTGGCAGGTGTCCGAGATGGCGACTAATCGGCCAAGTGGCTCAAGTGTTGTCGTCAGTGACCGCATTGGTGCGCGAAGCAGAATCCCTATCAGCTGAACCAACGTTTTTGGGACGGCTTGGCACTGCTTCCACCGGACCCAGAATCAGAGCGAAAACGCAACCGGAGCCAGCAGGTCCGACAGACCGATGTTGCGGTACATTTCGGTGCGAACACGATCGGCTACTCCATTCACGATCTCCGCACCATCCTGCGCGGGATCGATGTGCACTCGGAACGGACGCTTACCGAAGGGCAAATCCACCACACTGACGATAGCTTTGGCGACATCGGCCACGTCGGCATCGGCAGGCGCGTTCGCAGCGAACCCCTTCATGATGTCGTCACCAAGATGCGCGTAAGGGCCGTTGTCGTACTCGGCCTGACGCGCCTTGTCTGCTGGTGCACCGGCGTGGGCGAAGTGATTCGTGCCGGAGGTGAAGGCTCCGGGAACGATGATCGAGGTCTCGATGCCCCAGCGATTCAACTCTGCGGCATAGCTGACGGCCAGCGCATCCATAGCTGCCTTCGCAGCAAAGTAGGGTGAAAGATAAGGCGGCGTGCCACCGCGAGTGCTGGTGCTCCCAACCCATAGCACCAAACCCTTTCTCTGCTTGCGCAGTTGCGGCAGGGCGGCACGATTGACGCGCTGCGTGCTGAGCACGTTGGTGTCATAGACCTGCAGAAGCTGTTCGGGAGTGAAGGCTTCCGACGCACCAAAGACCATGTGTCCCGCGTTGTGGATGACGACATCGAGACGGCCGTCTTTCTCGACGATAGTCTTGATGGCCTGGTCGGCTGATTCCTGAGAGGCCACATCCAGCTCGATCGTGCGAAGGTCTACACCGTTTTCTGCGGCGAACTGTTTCGCAGCCTCTACCTGCGCAGCGTTGCGGCCAGTGGTCTCGCGCATGCTGGCGTAAACGGTGTGACCTGCGATGGCGAGAGCACGCGCCGCGAGGGCGCCAAAGCCGCTCGAAGCTCCCGTGATGACGATGATGCTTTTCATATCGATCCTCTTGTTCTTCGGATTATGGGAATGGGAGGGACGACTGGGGACGATGTCTTTTGTTTATGCGAATCCCCCGTTTACGCGAAGCACCTGCGCGTTGACCCATCCGCCTTCGGGCCCGGCAAGAAACGAGACAACGTTTGCGATATCGTCGGGCTGACCGAGCCGCTCAAGCAGCGCCATGCTGCTGATCTGCTTGATCTGCTCTTCAGTCTTGCCGTCCAGGAAGAGCTCCGTCCCTACTGGCCCAGGTGCAATGGCGTTGACCGTAATCTTGTGTCCGCGAAGCTCGTTGGCGAGGACATGGACAAGGCCTTCGACGCCGGCCTTGGAGGCGATGTAAGGGCCGTAGGCCGGAAAGTTCTTCGCGAGGACGCTGCTGGAGAAGGCGATGATACGGCCACCCTCGGCGACGTGTTGCGCTGCCTGCGAGAGGACGAGGAAGGTTCCCCGCAGGTTGGTGGCGATGACTTTGTCGAAGGTCTCCACGTCACCTTTGGCGATGGGCGAAAGAGGCATGATCCCTGCGTTGTTGACGACGACGTCGATCTGTCCGAAGGCCTTGATGGTCTTCTCAAAAAGCTGCTTGACGTCTTCGGGATTGGCGACGTCGGCCTGGATGGCAACGGCGCGGCCACCTGCACCGGTGATCTCGCTGACAACCTCTTCTGCTTTGGCTGCATTGCCGGCGTAGTTGACGACGACGCCGAATCCGTCGGCTGCGAGGCGAAGGACGATGGCACGTCCGATGCCGCGAGATGCGCCGGTGACGATAGCTGTTTTTCTCATGGTGGTTCCTCGATTCTTCACATGGGGAGATATAGTGCCGCAGATTCACCAGTTGCTGTGCATGAGCTGGTGTGGCGCGCCCTATCACGGCCAATCTAGCCCTAGGATAGAGACATCCCAGAACGCGCAACACACTTGAAAGTACTGAAAATGCCCTAGCATTTTCTGCAGGTATGGTTGATTTTTAGATGGACAATGCGAGGGAACTTACATTGGATCACGACTGCGAATGGCGCGACGATAGAGACTACGGAGCCCCGAGAATATGCTACTGTCGGGATGCAAGAAGCTCACGCTGCCTGGCACGATTACGGAAATATCAGTTCCGGACTCAGCCGAACTGAGAATCGTCAGTCTCCCTCGGATGCGAGCGGCACGCTCCCGCATACCTCGCAGGCCGTGATGGCCTTCTCTTCCGCTCATGATGAAGCCTGGATCGATGCCGACCCCGTTGTCCCTTACATGCAACACGAGATCGTGATCGTACGCCAGATCGATGCTCAGGCGACTTCCGTGGGAATGGGCTTTTGCATTCTGGATAGCTTCGTTTCCGATTCGATATAGTTCGTCGCGAACGATCGGATGCAACTCTCGTGCATCCCCAATGACGGAAACCGATACCGTCATTCCGTCAGGGTCAACTCCGCTTTCTGCAGCCCGCCGCAGCGCCGGTCCGAGATCGTTTTTCAATGTTGTCGAGGACCGCAGCGAATTTAGTGCTGCCCGGCCTTCCGCAATCGCCTGTTCGAGCCAACCGGAGACCTGTCCCAATGCACGGTGCATCTTTTCCAGATCCAGTGGTTCCTCGAGCCCATCGTCGACGACGAATTTGCTGCCTTGAATCGTCTGAAGGAAAGTATCGTGGAGTTCTCGTGCCATGCGCGTGCGCTCCGCCAGCCGCTCATCGAAACGAACAGTCAGGGCCCGCCTCATCTGCCGCAGGCGCAGACGATACGTGATCCACAGGACCAGCAGCGTCAGCACTGCGCAAACCGCGCGAAACCAGTTCTCCTGGTACCACGCAGGCAGGATAGTGAACGCCATCGTCGCCCCCGTCATGTTCCATACACCATCGTTGTTGCACGCAATCACTCGGAACGTATACTTCCCCGGTCCCAGGTTGTCGTAAACCGCCTGCCGAATCGATCCCACCTCGCGCCACTTCGAATCCAAGCCGTCCAGCTTATAGCGGAACCGTACCCGCTCCGGAATCGAGAGGCTCAGCGCCGTGTAGTCGAAACGAATGTTTCGTGTCAGCGCCGGCAACCTTGCGGGCAAAAAAGTCGAGTACGTGCGATCGTCCGCCACCATCGACCGGATCGCCACCGGCGGCGCCAGCGAATTGTGGCGCAGCCTGGGATTGACCTGGGCGAATCCCTGCACAGTCGCGAACCACAGGGAACCGTCCTTCGCCCGCAGTGCCTCGTTCTGCGCGAATCCCCCTTGCAGGGGGTCGGGCAGGTCGGTGACTGTATCCAGGATGTCGCAGCGCACGCGGTATCCTGGCTGCTCAACCGCTGTCGCCACTTCATCCGCTGCGATATGCACAATCCCAGGCGTGGATCCCAGCCACACACCGTCGGCCGGTGTCCGCACTATGCTCGTCACTCTTCCGAAACTGCTGCCGTCGGCTGGCTCGATGCGGTGGAATTCTCCTCCGTGATACACCGACAGTCCCAGTTCGCCCCCAATCAGAACGCTGTTAACCAGCTCCCGAATCGTTTTGATTGGTCCGATGCCCGGTCCCTTCGCGTCGTCATAGACTTGGCTCACCCCATCCTTATAAGCAGCAAGATGAGCGTCGTTGGCCAGCCAGAGGCGACCCTCGTTATCCACTGCCGCGGCGTTCGCCGCCCAGTCCGGATGATCCTTGAGGACCGGCACGAAGCGCCACTCCCCGTCCTTAACATAAAACTCGCCCCGTCCGCCGATGGCAATCCACACTCCTCCACTGCTGTCCGCTGCGGCCGAGACGACGATCATCGGATTTGCGGACGTGACGGGCAGGATCTGATCGACTACTTTGGGTACGGACTGTTTTACGAAACGACCGCCGCTCCATGCCCAGATGCCGTCGGGCCGACTCGCCCGCAATGCCCCCGATGGCTCACGATAAAAGTAGCGCACGTTGTTCGGTGATCCGGGGATCAGCTTTCCGGCGGCGATCCGGTACACCGGTCCAGCCAATGTCGATGCCCAGATTTCGCCGCCATCACCTTGCGCCAGGTTGAAAAGCAGCTGGCTCGCGGGCGCGGGATACCATCGCAGATTCCTCTGCCGGAACCGGTCCAGCCCCTTGTCCGTCCCGATCCAGATGTTGCCCTCGTGGTCTTCGAGGAAAGTATCCGATGACGCCGTCAAACCTTCGCTCTTACCGTATTCGTCAATGCTCGGCCGTGGGATCTGCCCACCATTCCATTCAAGCAACTCCGGATGCGCCAGGCGTATGACATTGTCGCCGGTAAACCACAAAGATCCCCTTCGATCCACAAAGGCCGACTGAATGTCCGACGCCGACTGAATGTCCGACAAAGAAACACAGCGCCCAACCGAGCCGCCGGGCTTCATTTGCAAGCGGCAAACATTCGGCGGCCCGTTTGCCTTCGGAAACTCCATGTAGAACATCGATCCATCCGGCTCCGGCGCAAGGCTCGAAATCCATTGTGACCGAACGCCCGCGTCCTCGAAACGGTGCGCCCCTTTCGGCAGATAGAGAATCCCCGTTGCCACCGAGGCCCACAGCGTGCCGCTCGGATCCACCACCAACTTTCTAGCGGCCTTTGCCGTGAAATTCCAGGCTGAGCGGACCTTATACCAGCGGTCGCCATCGAGGCGCGCGACTCCGCCTACCGCTGCCACCCAAACCTTCCCATCCTCGGTGTGCACAATCGAACGAACTCTGGAAATCGGCAGTCCGTCGCGCTCGGAGTAGTTTTTCAGCCGCCCATCTTTCAGGACGCTGACTCCTCCACTGAGATATCCGATCCACAATCCGTCTGGCGCCGCCTCCAGCTTGATGATGCCAGTTGCCGGAAATTTGCCCACATCCGGCTTGTACGCTTCAAACGTCATGCCGTCGAAACGATACAGTCCTTCGGTCGTGCCCACCCACAAAAAGCCGTCCTCGGTCTGCGCCAGCGAGCTGACCACTCCTCTCAGCCCGTCTCTCGCTGTCCAACTTGAGTGATACATCTGCGCGATCGGCCCAGCGTCATCGGCTCCCAACACCGGTATTGCCGGCGTCAGGAGCGCGGCTGCGCACGCGATCCATAGGACAGTCCGGTCAAGCCACGCACTCCCACTCATGCTTGCCTCATCGCGCGCTATCCATACTTGCGCACCAGAATGGATTCGAAACCACCGAATCCGGCTCGTTACAGCGCTGGGGGTGAAGAACATCGAGAACATCAAACAGCCCTAAAATCGACCTTGGCTTCGTCTTGGGGTTCCGCTACCGGGCCGACGCCATCGTCCAATGCTTTGCATGTCACAAACTAACTTTCGCGCGTCCTGATGAGACGCGCGGTCGGGCATTTCAGGCCTGGTTAAAGGGACGAGAACGATAATTTGGACGTCATGTTCGGATGCACGTGCCTCAGATGCAAAGAAATCGTGTCCGAGACGCCAGTCGCTCTTTTCCGCATTCCCTTCAGTGGTCCACGATAGCGTACTTGAGATATTTGTGGACTGTCACAATCTGCCGCCATTGAGCTGTAGTTTTCTACAGGACAGGATCAGATTTCGAGCAGACCCCGTCGCACCGCAATGGTGACAGCATGAGTTCTGTCGTTCGCCTGCAGTTTGTCGACCAGATTTTTGATGTGGAAATTGACCGTGGTCTCAGCAATTGCGAGTTGATCGGCGATCTGCTTATTTCGATGGCCGTCTCGGATGAGCCGGAGCACCTGCAACTCCCGGTCGGTGAGATTGTCTTCGCCCAAATGCTCCGAGAGGCGCGCTGCAACTTCGGGAGGCAGATACCGTCGACCTGCATGAACTGTCCGGATCACCCCCAGCAATTCGTTCTTCGGCATGCTCTTGAGAATGTACCCAGACGCCCCGGCTCGCATAGCCCGCTGGATCTCTCCATCACCGTCAGAGGTGGTCAGCATGACAATACGCGCCTGCGGGTATTCTCCGCGAATCGCAACCAATGCATCTCTACCATTGGTGCCAGCAAGACGGAGATCCATTAGCGTGATATCAGGGCGGTGTCGACGGAACTCCGAGAGGGCCTCAACGGCATCGGTTGCCTGTGAAACGAGAATCATGTCTGGCTGAGAAGCAATGATCGTGCTCAAGCCCTCCCGGAAAACGGGGTGGTCATCGACGCTCAAGATGCGAATTGGCTGGCTACCCATCCCGAGACCCTCGGTGTGATGATTGTAGAGGGCTATCGTTTCGTTTGAAAATACGAGCCTATGCCAATGACCGTTCGGCTTCTATTGAATCAAGCCCCGGCTTGGACGTTGCAACCAACTTCTTTCGAACCCATCCTCTTCCGCCGGAAAGGGGAACTCAATTGAGATCCTTCAGAGGATCGGGAACGACAAACGCCGATCGCGACTGCAACCAATGCCCTAACGCAAGTGGTCGCATTTCATGCGCAGTTGGATGGTCGTCGCCGGGGCGGATAGAACGATCAACCCCGCCCTCGAACGGTTCTATACAAGCGCGCTCATGGCCACACGGCCGAAATCGCAGGCGCCAGCCACGCCGTCTATATCTCGCATCCCAAGGCGGTCGCGGACGTAATGGGAGTGCAGCAAGTGCGGTTTCGATTAGCTCGGACTCCGCAAGGAGGCTGAGCCGTCGCGTTGGGTGCAAAGCTGAGCTCTTACATGTCTCTGGTCAGTCCGAACACAGTGATTTAGTGCCCTGGGCGCTGGGCTTCTTCTACATTCAGGTCTTGACCAAGCCTCTCAGTTGATCAGCTGTTGCCAACAGGGCAATGCACTCATCGAGCAATTCACATTGATCCACAGCCTCGACAGCTGGACGTAAAACCGGCTTCTCGTAGATCTGACTCTTATACAGCGCGAGGCAACCAATCTAAGTTCAAGTTGACGAATAGGCGACTACACGGCCATGCGGTTTGGGTTGCAATGCTGTGAGCGCTTTTTGGAATCAACCGAGGGCTTTGCCGGCCACACGCCAGTTTTGCAGGCCTATCCTGTTGTCTCTGCTTAAGACGTCCTCAACGAGCGAGTCGGCCTGTTGACATCAACAGAAATCTGGGCGGGATTAGGGGAACACGTTGTCGGCTATCGAGACCAAACTGTGTGCCCCCATGCAATGGCTGCAATCAAATGCAGGAATTTGGGCCCTACTTGGCCGACGCTTCGTCTTCGGACAAGACGCCTCTCAGATACAACGTCAGCAACTTCTTAAACTCAGCCACAACGAGGACTTTGCCCTTGGAATCTGCTTCCCCATAGAGTGTCATCATGCCTCTGACTATCTGGAGAGATAGGTTTGCAGCAAGTAGAGACTGTTCCTTTGAAAGCGACGGATTCTTTGCCTGAAAGGCGTTTGCGATTGCGATTCGTGAAGCCTTCCGGGCTGCAGGGTCGCGGCGAAAGTGGATTGGCGCGGCCAGCAAGCTCAGATGAGCGGGACGCTTCTGGACGAATTGGGTGATGCGCTCGATGAACAGATCGGCGAACTCCGCATGGGTCAGTATCTCCGCCTGCTCCATCAACGGCTTCCAATGCGCCTCCAACTCCCGGGAATATTGATTTACCAGCGTGAACGCGATGGACTGTTTATCCGGAAAGTAGTTGTAGAGCGCGCCGATCGAAGACCCGCTTCGCTCCGCGATCGCCGTCATAGTCGCGGCTTCGTAGCCGACTTCGACAAAGAGTTCCGCGGCTGCGTCCAGAAAACCGGCCAGCCGGCGCATCGAGCGTTCCTGCTGCGGTGCGACTCGAACGGGATTTGACAAAATCGAGGACATCCTCATATTCTAAATTAAGGAAAACCGAGGATACCCTCGATTTTCAAACATTTTCAACAACGAGGAACCGTGGTAGAACTCCAACTCGACCCCCAAAAGACCGCACTCGTCCTCATCGACCTGCAGAATGCCATCGTCGGCATGAACCCCGTGCCGCATACGGCCGCACAGGTCGTCGAAAACTCCAAAAAACTTGCCGACGCCTTCCGCGGTCAGGGCGCTCCCGTCGTCTACGTCCGCGTCGATCTCAACGACTTCATGAACCATCCTGTCGACCAGCCACACAATCGGGGCGACAAGCCACTGCCCTCCGCAGCATCGGAGATCGCTCCTTCCGCTGGTTTCCAGCTTGGCGACATCCTCGTCACTAAGCGCCATTGGGGCGCCTTCGCCGGAACCGAACTCGAGCACCAGCTTAAATCCCGCGGCATCGACACGGTCGTCCTCACCGGCATCTCCACCAACGCAGGCGTCGAGTCCACCGCGCGTCAGGGTACTGGCCTCGGCTTTGCCTTTGTGCTCGTCGAAGATGCCTGCTCCAGCCAGAACGCCGAGCATCATCGCTTCGCCTTTGAACATATCTTCCCGCGTCTTACGCGCGTTCGCTCCACCGAGGAGGTCCTCGCCGCCCTTGCCTAAGTCATCCAGCGAATCCAGCGGACTCGACCCATTGGTCTGGAAGATCACGGCCGTCGCGGTGCTCGGCTCATTTCTCGCGCAGCTCGATGCGACCATCGTCAACGTATCGCTCTCCAGTCTCGCCGTGGATCTGCACAGCAGCCTCACGGCGATTCAATGGGTCACCAGCGGCTATCTTCTGGCACTCGCTCTTATGCTCCCGCTCAACGGTTGGCTGGTGGAGCGCATTGGAGCCAAATCTCTCTACCTCTGGTGTTTTTCGGCCTTCACGCTCTCCTCAGCTTTATGCGGGCTGGCCTGGTCAGCGAACTCCCTGATCGCATTTCGCATCCTCCAGGGCATGAGCGGCGGCCTGATGGCTCCGTTGACGCAGATGATGATGGTGCGTGCTGCCGGAAAGCATGTGGCGCGCGTCATGGGCTACGCGGCTGTTCCAATCCTGCTGGGGCCGATCCTTGGCCCGGTCATCGCCGGTGCCATTCTGCAACACGCCTCTTGGCGCTGGCTCTTCCTGGTCAACGTGCCGTTCGGTGTATTGGCAATCGTCCTGGCGGTTCTCTTTCTGCCCAATGATCGCGAAGAGACCACGTCAAGAGAACTCGATCTTCCTGGCTTCGCCCTGCTCTCTCCTGGACTCGTGCTCTTCCTGTACGGATCGGATCATCTGGGTGAGCGTACCGGTCTTGCGACTCTTCTGATTTCCATCGTTCTGCTTGCGGCCTTCTTCAGGATGGCCATTCGAAAAGGGGACAAGGCGCTCATCGATCTTCAGCTATTCAGGAGAAAAACCTTCTCTGCATCCGCCACCACGCAGTTCATGTCGAACGGAATCTCGTTCGCGGGCCAGATGCTGATTCCGATCTATCTCATCCGCGCCTGTGGCCAATCACCGGGTGCGACGGGCTGGTTTCTGGCTCCGCTTGGAGTGGGGATGATCTGTTCCTATCCATGGATAGGAGCCCTGACGCAGCGGTTTGGGATACGAAAGGTATCGGCTGGAGGCGCATTTCTGGCCTTCGCAGCCACCCTGCCATTTGTCTGGCTGGCCAGTCACGGACTTGTACTCATCGTGCTCGCAGGTGCTCTCTTTGTGCGTGGGATGGGCCTCAGCGCGGTCGGCATTCCCTCCATCTCGGCCGCATACGCTTCTGTGAGGAAACAGGACCTGCCAATGGCGACAACCTCGCTCAATATTGTGCAGCGTCTCGGCGGGCCGACTCTGACTACCCTCTGCGCAACCTTTCTGGGATGGAGGTTGGGGATGGCACAGTCCAGCGCTGGCCTCTCCGGCGCATTTACCGCGGCCTTTGTTCTTCTCTGCGGAGTACACGCTCTCCTGTTTGCCGCCGCGTTGAGACTTCCGTTTTCCATCGACAAGGCGATGGAACAACCCGTTGTCGAGGAACCGTCTGCCCTTCTGGAACTTATGTCCGAGTGATTGTCCGCTTCCATCTCGACGATGAAGCGATCACTCTCCAAACGAATGCATCCATGCGATGTCGAACCTTAACTGCAGCAAAGCTATGTGTGTTCGACGAAGCGGTGAGACACACTGCGATCACGCATCCAAGATTGGTCTCCTTGCGTTTGGTGCGCGTGATCTCGGTGAAATCGCAATCTCCCGTTCCAGTACTTCACGTCATTCCCCAAAGACCACCCGAGCGGATGGCATTAGGGTCGCGTCCGTAAGAATGCAACGGCTAACTAACCCTTGACATACAAGAATGTTCGAAGAGTCGGAGCAACATTTGTATGCAGAAGAGGAGTACATGGAGAATTGCACGTTGGAGACAACCGTCGATCACCTCGTCACGAATTGCACATATCATCTGCTGCCGGGAGTAGATGCACTCGCGGATTTTAATCCGAATTCCAAACCTACGTGGTCAATGCTGCAGGAGGTATTTGAATGTGCGCGCGCTAAGGTTGCCTTCAAACCTATGTTTTGGGTCGTCCTGATCTTGGTGCTGTGCAGTTCTGCCGTGCTTGCCGAGTCGGCTAACTCTGATTTCAAACGTGGCAAATCCGCCGAGGCACGCGAGGACTACGATACGGCGTATGACCTGTACCAGAAAGCGGTTGCCAGGGATTCCAATGACCTGGTCTACAAAACAGCCCTTTACCGGGTCGAGATTTCTGCCTCCGGCATGCACATGACAAGAGGCCGAAAGTTGCTCCGAGACGGTGACGAAGAGAGTGCTTTGAGCGAGTTTATCCACGCCGCCACGATCGACCCTGGAAACGAGTCAGCGCTGCAGGAGATCGCAAAGCTCCGTATGGAGCACGGCGGAGCGCCTCCGCGCGGGGAAACCAGACTACCGATAAATGCTGCTCAAGAACGGAAACTGAAGACGATGGGCGAGCCCGTTGAGCTCAAGCCCCTGTCGAACGAGCCGCTGACCCAGCACTATTCCGAGGATGCGAAAGTGGTGTACCAGGCCATCGGAAAGGCCGCGGGGATCAACGTCCTGTTTGACCCCGATTACATATCTAAGCGCGTCCAAGTGGATCTGAACAACTCTTCGTTGCTGAATGCACTGCGCTTTGTTAGCACTATGTCCGACACCTTCTGGCGCCCAATGAGTGAGAACACAATCTTTGTTGCCCAGAACAGCCGCCAGAAGCGTGCCGAACTGGATGAAGCCGCAGTGCAAACCTTCTATCTGAGCAACGCTTGGCAACAGAACGATCTGAACGATATGCAGACTGCCATTCGCAACATCCTTCCCGGCGCCAAAATTTACGGCATTTCCAGCCAGAACGCCATCGCTATCCGCGGTACGCCAGATGAGCTGCTGCTGGCGCAGAAGATGATCAATGACCTGGATAAGCCACGCCCCGAGGTAGTAGTAGACATCGCCGTTCTGGAAGTAAGCAAGAACTGGGAGCGGACGCTCGGTATTGCGTGGCCCAGCAGCGTGGGAGTTGCTCTCCAACCGCCCTGCACATCCTCCGGGACTTGTTCAACTTCTACTTCGACAACCACGACGGACACAAACAATGGATCCACTCCTTCACTCTCTGATCTGGCCCACCTGAAAGCGACGGACTTTGCAGTCACCGTCGGCTCGACCACTGCAAACCTGCTGCTGACCGATTCGTCCACCAAGATTCTGCAAAATCCGCGCCTTCGAGCCACGGACGCGCAGAAAGCTACTTTGACCATTGGCCAGAAGATCCCGGTTGCAACCGGCTCATACCAGACTGGCGCAGCGACTGCGCTGGTTAGCTCGCTCGTGAACACTCAGTTCCAGTACCAGGACGTGGGCGTGAAGATCGAAATGACTCCGAGTGTTCATTACGACAACGATGTAACTCTGAAGATCAGGATCGAGGTTTCCTCGGACGCCAATCAGGTGACGATCAGCGGAGTGACCGAACCGATCATCGCCCAAAATGTCGTGGAGCAGGTAATCCGGCTGCGCGAAGGCGAGGCAAGCATCCTGGGCGGCATCCAGACAAAACAAGACCAATTGAGTTGGGCTGGTATTCCCGGTCTGAGTTCCATACCCATTCTCAAATATCTGTTCGGCTCGAAGGATCATCAGATTATGGACAATGAACTCGTCTTTCTCGTTGTCCCCCACGTCGTTCGTTCGCAGACTATTGACCCAGAAAATCTACGAACCATCGATACCGGAACCGGCCAGGCAGTTGAGTTACGCTATGTTGACACTACTGATGCTGACGATTCCAGTACGGCACCGGCTCCCGCACCTCCTTTGCGGTCGACGCCGCAGGAGCACTCCACCGTGGGCGTAGTTCCCGGCCTGAGCGCTATGACTGCAGCACCGGCGGCGCTGCCGCAGTTGAGCGCGACAGTGGATGCCATCGGACAAGGCGCTGACACGCTCGCCCCTCCACTCCCCTCCATGCCTTCAGACTCTCCGTCAACTCCGCAACCGAGTCAAACCGGAAGCGTGAATCTCATGTTCAGTCCGCCAGGTGGCCCGGTGGCTACAGGAGCCACCTTCCAGGTCCCGGTAGTGCTGACGGGGGGAAAGGACATCGCCTCGGTTCCCTTGCGGATTCAATATGACCCCGCAAAACTGTCGCTCCTCAGTGTGACGAATGGAGATTTGCTCAGCCGCGACAACCAGGCCGTTGCGCTGGTTCACCTTGACGATGGAGCCGGCTCCATTTCTGTCAATGCGGCTCGCGCGCCCGGTGTAGCGGGTGTCAATGGCGCGGGCGTTGTCTGCGTCCTCAACTTCCAGGCCAAGACGGCAGGAGAGACACGGCTTTCCCTCACTCGAGCAGTCGCCATCAACAGCACCCAGCAGCAGTTGCTGTCCAAGGGCTCACAGGTCAACATCGCTGTGCACTAAAAAGGCAGCGGACGAGAGTGGTGACAGCAATTTGGTTTGCTACGCAAACATAGCGGAACAGATCGCCCGCTCCGCGCTTTCGTCGGCGTCTCCAACCTGGCGGCCGCAGACTGATTACAAATCCAGTCCACCTGATTACAAATCCAATTCACTTGAACGTAAAACCGGCTTCGCGTACTGTTGATCTTTGCCAATTCACGCGCAACAGTTCTCTCTACGGGCAGATCGAGCAGTAAAGAACAGTTGGGATTGTGGTCAGTATCTCACCCTACAGCATCATGGCTCTCGTCGAGCAGTGCACCGGATTGCGCCTTAGCGAGTTGCTCGCACTACGTTGGGCTGTCGTAGATTTTGAGCGACTTTCGATGGCGATCAAGGAAGGGGTCGTTCACGGTCGGGTCGGCCCTACTAAAACTGAATGTTCCGAGGCGGATTTTCCACTTGATCCAGATCTTGCGACGGTCCTTCTCGAATGGAACCGCTTATCAAACGGATCTGAGTTTGATGTTTCCTAGCCACAAGACCGGGCGTTGCTATCACGCCCCCCAATTCAGCAGGATTGGATTCGGCGGGCGATTGGTGCCTGGTTGAATGTCCGGAATGCGGAGCCGGACCGGGGGAACGATGCAGGAATATGAAGCAGACAAACCACAAGCGCCCACGGATCCAGGTCCACGATGATCGGCGCGAGGCAGCGACCGCAGCTGGCTTCGGCAGCGTCGGCTGGCACACGTTCCGGCACTCTCACCGGTCCTTGCACAGCAAATTCAAGACGCCACTCGACATCCAACAGGCGTTGCTGCGTCACGCGAGTATCTCCACGACCGTCCAGTATGGCGGGCCGCCGCTTGAAAATCAGCGCGAAGCGAACAGCATCGTTGTGCGGGAGATTCTGAAGAGGCGTTCGTCTTTGTAATGCAAGAAACTCAAAAACCGGGCGCGTTTGCGCCCGGTTGATGGGTTGGAAATGGGTTGGTTCGCCCGTAAATGGTTGCGGGGGCTGGATTTGAACCAGCGACCTTTGGGTTATGAGGGAAGTCATAAACTGATTTTAAAAGACTTAGTGCGGCGCGGATGATACCGAAGCACTTTTAGGATCGATAAGATACGAACCCGACTTGAGAACTGCGCTCCAGCTTGCGCCCCCGTTTTCTGGTTTTCTGATTCGTTCTCAATCTTGCTGATGTACTTTGCATTGGGCAAACTGTTCTCCCTCCACCGGGGTTTTTGGAGTACTCGTTGCCAAGCTGGGAACCGAGTGGTAGATGTCCTGATGGATCGTTTCCGAGGTGATTCGGGAGGGTGAAAGGGTGAAGGAGAACGGCGTTTAATCTTTCCCGTACCTTCATCGTAGCCCGTTTGAGCCGGTCTCGATAGGGAGTGCTTCTATGAGCCGCTACGGTTTTCCCCAAAATCCCATCCATTAAGGCGTTTTATCCTGTGTAGATTCAAGCAGTTCCAATTAGCATCAGTTCATCAAGGTCGCTGTCAGCGCCATGCTGCGTAAAACTCTGCGTAAATGCTTCTGATAGGTGTTTGCCGAATACTGCTGCGACGTTGGCATCATCTTCGCCCACGGCGTGTGTGTAAAGCATGGTTGTGGACTCTTCGGTGTGACCGAGCCGGCTCATTCGAGTCGCCATCGGTACCTTCATTCGGTCAAGTTCAAATCCGCCGCACCATGCCGAAGCCCATGGAGAGCGGTTCCTTTCACCTTGACGCCCATCTTTTCCAATAGCGGGTTGAGTCTACGTTTGACCAGATTCTCCGGGTGCAACCGTTTCCCGTTCGGCGACAAGAATAGCGGCTCCGCAGATGAGCGACCGTCCAACGATGGCCGCAATGCTTCGCACAATTCCTCGCTGATAGTAAACACTCGGGGCTTCCTCGCCTTCGTACACTTGACAGTTGACATTACACGGTTGCGCCGAACCGTCACCTGCCTAGTGGTCAGGCTTATGTGGCCTACGTCGAAACCGCAAACCTCGCCCCGGCGAACGTGCAACTCGTATGTCAACCACC
This sequence comes from uncultured Acidobacteriaceae bacterium, assembly GCA_963770365.1. Classification (GTDB taxonomy): domain Bacteria; phylum Acidobacteriota; class Terriglobia; order Terriglobales; family Acidobacteriaceae; genus Telmatobacter. The sequence goes on from CAVYPN010000012.1 coordinate 607,594, forward strand.
ATACGAGGTTGTACGGATACTCGGATTGAGCAACAAGTTCCTTGGCTATCTTCATGTCATAAGCAGGTCGCCCCGCCTTAACCTCGTCCTTGTCCCAGTAGGGCAACCGCAAGTGGATTGGAAACGGCGTCCGCGTGAAGTTCCAGTCAATTGCGTATTTCCATGCACTCCGAAGTGAACCCACGCGATTTTTAATCGTCTTTGCATTCACCCGTTTGAGGCCGCTGCCTGTATGCCAGCGGGTTGTGATGTTCTGAATTATGCTGCTGTTGATTTCCTTCATCTGCATCGACAACGGTTGACCTTCCCTTTCTATCCGGAGGGCCGCTTTCCATGCTTTGAATTCGCTCCTCAGCGCCGATTGTGTAGAGAGAGACATCGTAGGAAGAACGTCTTGCGTGTACTTTCTAACGAATTCTTCGAAGTTGCCAATGCGAGTGGGGCAATAAGCTTCACTCTTGACACCGGACTCTTCCAGAATTCGGTCGCGTTCACGTTTGGCTAAGGATTTTGTTGGAAATTCTGCCTTTGGGATGGACTTTGAACGGTGACGGCGAACGATTTGGCCGTTCTGCTCAGCGTCCTCCTTCCAGCGGATTTCCCACACCTGTCCCCGTTCCCTGATGCTCCCCTGTTGGTATCTCCGACGAGCCATGGTAGCTGCTTTCCACGGCATCGACGACTCTACGCAAAATTCTACCTTGGGCAACCGAAAATGACCCTCGGTTTGAGGCCAACTCCCAGTTCCCTTCGTCGAAGTTTGTATTGATTCACGCGCACACATCGAGGCAAATCCTTCGAAATGGATTTGCTCAAGTTGCGCCTCGGGCGATTCGGACTGGACGGTCACATTACAGCCGTTCTTAGGTGCATCCCCTCACCAAGGGGCATCAGCAGGCGCAGCACCGGAAGTCCCGACCCGTGCATCCCGTAGAACCCGCCTCGGTAAGACGGCAGAATGCGTCGTTCAAATTGTCTTGGCTCTCATCGAGCCCTTGCTCCATGGCTCGGAAAGCCACCCGGCCACTTGAATTCGGTTTGCCGCTATTATCATCCGACAATTCGGAACTTGAATTTGTCCGAAGTGCAAGTAGGTAGCGGAATATCACACTCGTGAACTGCGGCTAATCTGCGTTCGTTCACGGTTCACTTTGTAACGGTTGGGGCTGCTGTTGCGGTCGTAACGCAACGAATGGAACTATTGCTCTCCAACCCGTCAAGCATTCTCTCGATTGCCTCTTTGGCAATGGTCTTGACTTCAGCAGCGGAGAGTTTCCTCTTCTCCAGCAGTGCTTGCGCGAGAGCCTCAATTCTCACTTGAGATGCTTCAGATGCGACGAGTTGCTTCGCCCGGATGTTAAGCCAATCGAGATAGGCTTGCACTTCCTCATTCGACCCACAGAAGTATTCCAGCAAGCCCCGAAGCCGTACGAAGGTCTTCGCCCTCACCTTCGGTGATTGATGATGGAATAAAACTCATTTCCGCGTGCATCCCGGCTAGAAGAACCAATACGCGATTCTCAACCTTCAAACGCATTCTGCCTGTTGTTTCATATTCAGGGTTGCCCGGAATCCCTTGTGAATGTGAGCGCCACCGAAATAGTTCTCATTGGGGTTCGGGATTATGGTGACACCCCTCCTACAAATGCCGATACCTAGCTCTATTGCGGCGGCGATATGACCGGCCTCGTGATAAGCCACGGATTTCAGTTCAATTTGATTTTTCATGCCCCCTCCTAATCTTCTTTTTGTTCTTACGCGTGTCGTCGCTACCGTACCTCGCCAAGGTTTCGTAGTGTACTTGGCTGGCAAAAAGTATTCTTCCGTCTAGGGAAATGGCACTCGGCAGGTACCCTGTGGTGCCGGTGCGGATTTATGTTCTCCCGACTGGGCCGCCTCACTCGAAGCGTCTATCCCGACGCACAGCGCCATCACATCCGGATGTTATAGGCTCTCAGCGTGACCACTTCGGCTTTGTCATAGGCGGTGTCATTGGCGAAGTTGTCGTCGCTTTCACCCTTTCCCTCCTGCGTGACGAAATCAACTTGATAGAACGCCCGACCGGCTTCGATGGTTTCCCACCGCGTTCTCCGTGAAAGGTGTGGAGCATCATCGAGCAGACATCGAATGTCCGTGCGTTTTGCTCACGCTCATAGGGTGAGCGATGTACTTTTTCCAAAGGGTGTTTTCGATGAAGATGTCCATGCGAAACATCTGGTTGGGCTCAGAGTTGCCAGTCTCGCGGGGGTTTACGTAACCGGGTATATTCATGCTGGCTCTCCTTTTGGGGCTGTGGCCGGTGTCACCACTGGCCTTTGTGGCTACGCGGGGGTGACTACTTGCCTTCTTTGCGTTGCATAAGAGGTCGCGGTTCAAGTCCCTGACGTATTTGGTGCTGTAGGAAATCACTGGTGCGAATACCTGACCGGCGATGACCTGTTCTGCCGTGTAAGCCTTCATCTGGACACAATCGAGGACGCTTCCATCCTCGTATTGGCTGATGTTCTGTTCCTCGTAAATAATGTGGTCATCATCCCGCCCACTGAGGATTGCCTGTGTTGCATAAGTGGTTGCCAAGGTACTTTCTCCTTTTCGCTTATGGCCGGTTGGGTTGTACCGGAAAGGGGTCATTCACAAATCACTCATGATTCCTTTGGCATTCATTTGCTCGATGCCGAAGCCCTCTGAGTCTTAAACTAGCTGGGCGAGTGACTCGCAAGAAAGTGTGGGGAATAGTAATTGTGACAAAAGCGGCGTGACTCATCTCAGCCCTAGGCAAATGCCTGAGTTAGGCGGAAATCGAAAAGCACCCTAAGCTGATTGAGGAAAGAAAAACTGCGTTCGGGACTTGTCGTTGAATCGATGTCAGAATCAAAATCAAAACAGGATTCTGCATACTTATGGGAGAGGGGTCAGAACAGAAACAATCCGGCTGGACGGGGGACGCTACACCCTAGGTATGCGACCGGCATTTCGAATCGTTGTTCGTCGCGACAAGTACGGGGACCATCGCAGAGCCGTATCAGCGTTGAAAGAAGGTCTTAATCCAAGTCTTTCCTTTGTCTTTCTAATCGACGCTTTTCAGCCATTGCCTTCGCCGCTCTCACAATCCGCTCCCTGCCTTCTGGAGACAATCTAGGCTTATTAATTCCTTGTGCTCCTATTGCTGCGGCCTTCTTCGCTTCTGCGTCGGTTCTTACTCTTCGTTTGGAACGCTCAATCTCGGCAGCATTTTGACAGTACTTCGAACAGTACTTCTTGCGAGTTGGGGTGGACGATGAAGTACCGAGACTTACATTCTGAAATCCCACACTGTCTGAGTTTGTGTGTGTTGCTCTCCAGCCATCGCAAGGCGGAGTCGGCTCTTCGACACCATAGTCCTAGGCTCGTTAGGGTCCCTGTATGGATGAAAATTGTCAAAATCCACGAATCTCGGTACGGAGATGCGTGGCTGCGGCCTGAGGGTTATTGTTCCCCACAATAGCCCGATGCCAGACAACGCGCAGTTTGTATCGGAAAACATCCTCATAGGCTTGACGACTGTCCTTCGAAAGAACAGGGGGGGGAACGCCCCGCTTTGCCAAAACGGTAATGCCATGCTCCCACGCAAATATTCCATTGCGCTCTCGATATTTGGATTCGAGAAATCGGGGAACCAGCTTTCGAATGGCGACCCCTTGATGTCACCCCACGAGCGACTATTTGCAGAAAGGCAATAAGGGTTTCAACCTGTCTCGTGCTCAACGGTTTTGCCACATCTCTCCTGCCTAAATTCGTAACCACCAAATAGAACTAGTTCGCTCAACGGCCCTCGCGCAACGCCTTTGTTCACGGTGTGCCAAAGCAGTCATCCTTTTCTTCATTGTGGTTCTCTCTGCACTCCGACTGGACCTTCGTTGAGTCACGCCGGTTTTGTAGCGTTCCCAATGTGGCACTGTGGCCCCCAGTCACAAGTCCCGGTACGCTAAGAATTGTCGGAAGCGATGTTGAGCACCTGTGAAGTTCCGACAGGGCACACGCAGCAGTAAATAACTAAGCAGCACAAAAGCAAATGGTTCTGGACTGCCTCCGAAAAAGCAGTCGCCAGAGCCTGAGGGACGCTTTGTCTCAAAAATAAGCCCGGCACCCGCAGGGGTGCCCGAACCACAGACAAGGAGACAGTAATGGCAACCATATCGCAACCTATCGACCAACCTACCCTACCGCCATGGGGGGATGCTGACCCAGCGGCGGTGTTGGCACCGGCATGTACAGCACTGACATTGTGGACGGATGGCAATCAACTTCCGTTGCACGCAACACAAGTTGACAATAAGAAGCCGGTCGCATCTGTTCGGCGGGTGCGCGGGGCGCAACCTTGGGCAAGGATAAAAACGCCGGCAATTATCGCAACTACGCCAAGATGGAATCCAGCAAGCTCGATACTTACATCCGTGACCGGGTGCCAGAGGTCTTGCGGCTGCATACCGTGTTCTATGGCCGTGTGCGGGAGTTAGTACAGGCATTGCTTGAAATGAAATCGCGGTTTGATAATCAAGGAACGCGGAACGACCTCCATGATATTAAGGTGGCAGGATGGCATGACTACCTCAAGTCCGTGAGCGTAAACCCGAACACGTTCCGGTCGTGGAAACACCGTGACGATGTTAAGCAACTGACCGAGATGGTTGACCCAACCCCGGCTCCTGCTGGCCGTAAAAGGGGCGATTCGCGGGGCGGCGGGAAATCCGGCACGGTACGGCTTAATGCCGTCAGGACCGCTGCGAAGAATCTTGCACAAGCCAAAGCTGAGTTTGGGAAAGCGGCGGCTGACGGCAACGAACATGCCGCAGAAATCATTGCTCAATATGAGATGGAGTACGCGGAGGCCATCAAAGTGGCGATGAGTCATCCGCACCAGTGGTTGAATCTAAATCTGAACTTACCTCTGAACTCACTCCAAACTCCTGTCGCCTCGCCAGAGGAGAAAGACAGGGAACAACTGGTCTTCTTGGTGAAGAGGTTGAACAGTCTTAGCATAGCCCTACAACAGGTTGTCGATGGCAAAGTCAGATGGTCCAAGTACGCTGAGTACGCTGAGGTGGTATCAGCCGGG
>CAVYPN010000013.1:0-187187 GCA_963770365.1 uncultured Acidobacteriaceae bacterium
AGCCTGGATCACCGCCATTCGGAATGTATGGTCCGCCGCCGTTTTGCAAGCGAAAAGTGAGGATGACAGAATTGGTCTGCGCGAATGTATTCGGCCTTGATTGGAGTAGCGAACTCCTGGCCTGAATGGGATGCGCTGCGCTCTCGTCCTTTTTAGTAACGCTGCCTTTAAAGGCATTTTCCGAGTGCAGGTTCTCGAGAGCGCCGGGATCGACCGTTTTTGCCATCTCATGTTTTCGCCAGCAAACCTGGCAGGAATCTCCAAACTCAGATCAGTCGTCGTCGTTGGGGCTGCAGATGTGGGAAATCGCGTCAGCGATTTCCAAGCCTGGCGCTTTGTGCCAGGCGTCATGTGCAGGCCATCAGGCTGCGTTCAATTGTGCCGCTGTTGGCGGGCGATAAACTTCTCCTTTGTAGAGAACCGCCCAGGCCATGCGCGCCATCTTGTTGGCCAGCGCTACGGTCGCCACCTGCGGGCGCTTGCGGGATGTGAGATTGACCAGCCACGTACTCAAGCCGGAAGATTGCTTGGTTTTCTGCAGCAGCACGGTGTGCGCTCCCTGCACAAAGAGTTTGCGCAGGTATTTGTTTCCTCGTCTGCTGGTACCAGTGAGCTTTTGCTTGCCTCCGGTGGAGTGCTCGCCGGGCACCACTCCCAGCCAGGCAGAGAATCCGCGGCCCTTCATGAAGGCTGCGCCGTTGCCGATGGCTGCCACTGTGGCCGTAGCTGTGATCGGTCCGATTCCGGGGATCGCGACCAGGCGTTTGCACTGCTCAAGTTCGCCGCAGATGCGCGCGATCAGCTTGTCGGTTTCCTCAATCTGTCCGTGCAGATACTGCATCTCCGACCGCAGTTGGGTCAGAAGTACGCGCAATGCACCGGACAGTTTGTTGTCCGCGTCTTCCAGGATGCCGGGCAGAGACTCCTCAATATAATGGCGACCCTTGCGGATGGTGATACCGCGCTCCAGCAGCATACCGCGCATCTGGTTGATCACCGCAGTGCGGCGCACAACCCAACGCTCGCGCACACGGTGCAACGACTGAAGGTCGAGCTGGTCGTCGGTCTTGATCGGCACAAAGCGCATCGTGGGGCGGGTTACAGCTTCGGCACACGCTTCCGCATCGATATAGTCGTTCTTGTTCGTCTTTACGTAAGGCTTCACGTACTGCGCCGGCATCAGCCGTACATCATGGCCTTGTTCCCGCAGAGCACGGCCGAGAAAATGAGATCCTCCACAAGCCTCCATGCCGATCAAGCAATGAGGAAGGTTCGCGGTGAAGCGCAGCAACTGAGTCCGTGAACCCTTCTTGCGAACCACGACTTGCCCACGCGCGTTGACAGCTACAAAGTGAAATACTGTCTTCCCTAAATCGATACCAATCGTCCGAATCTCCATGGAACACCTCCTGTGTTTACCTCTATACCCTCGGGGAGGGTTTAGGCGGCGGACCATGCCAGTAGTTATGTTTTCGTTAACAGTTCGCGCTGCTGTGATCCCAAAATTGGAGTTATGCATTATGAGAGTGCGCCCTTACTTCTGCAGGAAGCTATGGGCGGCGAAGCCGACGGGGGCTTTGCCCCCGTACCCCCAGGATTTAACGCTTTGTTGCCTCTCCCGATAGGGAGTTCCTGCGAGCAGATGGCGAAAAGGGGATGCCGTAGCATCCCCTTGAATCGGTCGAGGCCACTGAGTCGGCGCTCGGGTTGCTTCCCAGCATGGCCCTATCCTCCGCTCAGTTCAAGACAGATACTACTGCGGTCGGAAGAGAGCTGCATCTTTGGATGGGTTCTAAAAGTACGAGACTACTTAGGGGGAAGTGTTCTGGCTGAAGGATCACGTTCCCCCCAAGGAGGTACTCAACATGCGGAGTAGCAATGTCAAGTATATCGGGCTGGACGTTCACAAAGAAGCGATTTCGATTGCGGTTCTGAATGGGGCTGGGAAGCTGGTCATGGAATCGATCATCGAAACCAAGGCGAGCACTCTGGTGCAGTTCCTCGATGGTCTGCGGGGAGAGCTGCATGTGACGTTGGAAGAAGGAACCTGGGCTGCCTGGCTGTATGACGTGCTCAAACCCCACGTGCGGGAAATTGTGGTCTGCAACCCGCGCCGCAATGCCTTATTGAAAGAGGGCAGCAAGAGCGACAAGGTTGACGCGCGCAAGCTGGCCGAGTTGCTGCGCTCTGGAATGCTGCGCGCGGTCTACCACGGAGAGAATGGACTGCGGACGTTGCGGGAGTTAGCGCGCAGCTATCAGGTGATCAGCAAAGACTTGAATCGAGTGATGAACCGGCTCAAGGCGCTATATCGCGGCTGGGGTATTCCCTGCACGGGAACGCAGGTCTATAGCCGGCGCCATCGGGAGCAGTGGCTGAAGAAGATTCTGGAGCCTGGCGTGCACCGCCGCGCGGAGCTGTTCTATCAGCAATTGGATGCATTGCAGGTTTTGCGGCGCACGGTACGAGGAGAACTCTTAGCCGAAAGCCGGAAGCATCAGGCCGTGAAAGTCTTGCGTGAGATTCCTTTCATCGGCCCGCTTCGGGCCGCGCAACTGGTGGCCCTTATGCAGACACCGCACCGGTTCCGGAGCAAGCGGCAGCTGTGGACTTATAGTGGCCTGGCAGTCGAGACGCACGACAGCGCGCAATATCGTTACGTCGATGGACAACTGCAACGATCAAAGAAGCCGCAGCAGGTTCGCGGTCTCAATCAGAATCACAACCACGCAATGAAAGAGATCTTCAAAAGTGCGGCCCTGAGCGCCTCTGGTCGTGCGGGACCATTCCAGGATTTTTATGAAGGCCTGCTGGCCAGGGGAATGAAGGCGGAGTTGGCCCGCGTCACACTCGCGCGCAAGATCGCAGCCATTACGCTAACGCTTTGGAAGAAAGGAGAACATTTCGACGCAAAATATGTGAAGTCACAAGCAGCTTGAGCGTCAATCGAAGATCAAGGCCATTGCTCAGGTTTTTCCTCGTCGATGGTAGCCTTTCGGTTTTCGTGACGCTCGGGGTCGAGGGTGAGTATCTATCCGGACATTAGGCGCCTTCGTGTGCTGCCAGTCAGCACCGAAGTCTCCCGGTTATCCTATGCCCCCTCGCACAACCCAATAAAGCTATAGGCCTCGAGTCACACATAGGATCATGGTTGGCAGGTTATCTGGAGCCAACAGTCCTGCTTGCGCAGCTTCACGAGCCGAGGGCGTCGAACCACCATCGCAAAATGAAACCGAGAAGACAAAACCCGCAACTGGCTGAGTCACGCTCAAGAAATATGCGGCTAGCCCACAGCGTTGGGCTGGATGCAAGGCGAACAGCTTCCCCTCACAGGGGAGCAAGGGAGAGTTTTTCTCTTGACATCCCCTCTCATAGGATGTCCGAGTTGGCGGTAATCCAACCGCAATGGCGAAGTGGGAACTTTTCCTGCGGATCTTGCATAGAATGATTGGATGAATTGGCGATCCGTTGCACTCATATTTCTTCTTTCGCCCTGTGCGTCGATCTTCGGGCAAGAGTCCCAATTGGTTGTGGCGAAACTAGAAGCCGCCGTTTACCCGCCAATGGCGGTTGCTGCGAGGGTTTGGGGGGACGTAACTCTTCATGTTGCGCTTGCCTCGGATGGGACCGCCACTGTGGTGAGTGTCGAGAGTGGACCGCCGATGTTGAGACAAGCTGCGATCAACAGTGCGACACAATCCCTATTTCAATCGAGTCAAGAGAATCGCACGGGCGATTACCGGTTGGGTCTATCGGTTTGTCTTGGACCAGACGACGAAATGCGAGCACGATGCTTCATATCCACGAATGAAGCACGAATCGAATGTGGTCACGATTACGGAGCAGAATGTTCCGATATGCGATCCAGGTGCTGTGATCGAAAGGGTTCGTTTTCGCAGCGCGAAGTGCCTCTACCTCTGGAAATGTGGCTCCAGAACTCCGTAGCGGTCGAGTGGTGGACCACTCGGCAGTGGACCACTCGGCAGTAACGAAAAGAAAACTCCGGTTCGGCGGCAATGATGAATTGCATTCAAGACGTATGGGCTCATCCCACCCTTCGCCCAAGAGAGGCGAAGGATGGGGCGCCATGTTTTTTGCGGGATTCATAAGGCGGGCCCGGCTTGTGGGCCCTTCGTTGCATTTATTTTGGTGCTGGCGGTGGTGGAGTCTGGTTTTCACTTGTCGGCGGGACGATCCCTTTTAGCCGCAGATAGGTCACCATATTCCCATAGTGCTCATCGGTGTGTGCTGTGTTCAGCGACAGCAAGGTGAGCCTCGCCAGGTTGAAGTTGAAGAACTTGACCATCTCACTGCCCTTGGCATCCGTCATGCCGTCGAAGGCCTTGTTGCAGTACGCAACCGCGTCTTTTACCGCAGCCACAAGATCGGCCTTGGATGTCTTCGTTTTCTCGATGTTCTTCGACGGATTCGGTTCACCGGAAGCCTGCGCGCAGAACATGTAGTTGGCATCGGCTACGTGCCCAACCAGCTGGCCGAAACTGCGAATGTCCGGTGTCGGCTTGAACGAGTAGTTTTCCTCTGGCATTTTCTCGGCTCCGCGGACTACCGCGTTGCTTAAAAACCCATAGAGCCCTTTTTCGCTCAGGGTGATTGGATTTGCAGGCGGAGTCGCGGGCGCTTGCGGCTTGTCCTGCGCGAGCAGAGTTAGTGGCGCAATTGCCACCATAGCAAAGAAACAACAACGCATTTTGTTCACTGAAGACCTCCGGTGAAAATGATGCCACATCCCGAGCGGCTTACATACCGGAAAGTGTCTATGCGGACCGTAGCGAGGTCGGCCCGGCAGGTGCGGCAGAATCGTCAGTTGGTTGGATTTTTATGGTTACTACTGGCATGGTCCGCCGCCTAAACCCTCCCCGAGGGGTATAGAGGTAAACACAGGAGGTGTTCCATGGAGATTCGGACGATTGGTATCGATTTAGGGAAGACAGTATTTCACTTTGTAGCCGTCAACGCGCGTGGGCAAGTCGTGGTTCGCAAGAAGGGTTCACGGACTCAGTTGCTGCGCTTCACCGCGAACCTTCCTCATTGCTTGATCGGCATGGAGGCTTGTGGAGGATCTCATTTTCTCGGCCGTGCTCTGCGGGAACAAGGCCATGATGTACGGCTGATGCCGGCGCAGTACGTGAAGCCTTACGTAAAGACGAACAAGAACGACTATATCGATGCGGAAGCGTGTGCCGAAGCTGTAACCCGCCCCACGATGCGCTTTGTGCCGATCAAGACCGACGACCAGCTCGACCTTCAGTCGTTGCACCGTGTGCGCGAGCGTTGGGTTGTGCGCCGCACTGCGGTGATCAACCAGATGCGCGGTATGCTGCTGGAGCGCGGTATCACCATCCGCAAGGGTCGCCATTATATTGAGGAGTCTCTGCCCGGCATCCTGGAAGACGCGGACAACAAACTGTCCGGTGCATTGCGCGTACTTCTGACCCAACTGCGGTCGGAGATGCAATATCTGCACGGACAGATTGAGGAAACCAACAAGCTGATCGCGCGCATCTGCGGCGAACTTGAGCAGTGCAAACGCCTGGTCGCGATCCCCGGAATCGGACCGATCACAGCTACGGCCACAGTGGCAGCCATCGGCAACGGCGCAGCCTTCATGAAGGGCCGCGGATTCTCTGCCTGGCTGGGAGTGGTGCCCGGCGAGCACTCCACCGGAGGCAAGCAAAAGCTCACTGGTACCAGCAGACGAGGAAACAAATACCTGCGCAAACTCTTTGTGCAGGGAGCGCACACCGTGCTGCTGCAGAAAACCAAGCAATCTTCCGGCTTGAGTACGTGGCTGGTCAATCTCACATCCCGCAAGCGCCCGCAGGTGGCGACCGTAGCGCTGGCCAACAAGATGGCGCGCATGGCCTGGGCGGTTCTCTACAAAGGAGAAGTTTATCGCCCGCCAACAGCGGCACAATTGAACGCAGCCTGATGGCCTGCACATGACGCCTGGCACAAAGCGCCAGGCTTGGAAATCGCTGACGCGATTTCCCACATCTGCAGCCCCAACGACGACGACTGATCTGAGTTTGGAGATTCCTGCCAGGTTTGCTGGCGAAAACATGAGATGGCAAAAACGGTCGATCCCGGCGCTCTCGAGAACCTGCACTCGGAAAATGCCTTTAAAGGCAGCGTTACTAAAAAGGACGAGAGCGCAGCGCATCCCATTCAGGCCAGGAGTTCGCTACTCCAATCAAGGCCGAATACATTCGCGCAGACCAATTCTGTCATCCTCACTTTTCGCTTGCAAAACGGCGGCGGACCATACATTCCGAGTAGACGGTCAACCACCAGCAACGAACCGAAACGGCCAGTCTCGTTCGAGCGGTGTCAAGAGATTACGTCCCATTTGAAGCCAGTTACACGCCAGCCAGATTCCTCGCGCACTAAACGGTAGGACCCACTCGCCATGCACAGGCTTCCGCATAGATAGCCACCTTCAACGTCTATCTCTGACTCGTTCAAGCGACGGATGGCCTCTACATCGAAAATGACCGAGTTCTTCTTAGTTTTCTTATCAACAACGCGCATGATTGGTGTCTCGCCGTTCATCTCTTTGCACTCAGATGCCGCTTTGACTGGTAGTGGGCGAAGTCGACTCAAGAGGGCTTCGTCGGCATCTGCACGGTTAACTCTTATGCAGAAAGTGCTCGCCGCCAACTCCCACGACTTGATTTGATATCGTATGACGCTTTCATATACGTCGATGTCATTTTGTGCTGGTGGCACTAGGTTCTGACCAGATTGCGGAACAGCCACAGAAATGAGCGCCACCAACGACCAAATCAGAGATTTCATAAATGCGTCCAAAAGACCCTCTGCCACTGATGGTAGCGCCGATTATTCGACTATTCCTGAGTAGTGGACGATCCGGAAGTAACCCATTTTTTGGCCAATACCAATTCATGGTCATTCGCCCGCATCAATGGAAGAAGGATCGGAAGCCTGAGTAAATGAAAATGGCGCAAATCGCACTAATTGCAATCGAGATCAAAACTGCCTGCGAAGTACGCCCCTGCTTGCGCCAGAATCCAACCCAAGTCAAGCCAAGAACTGCGAATCCAACGGTCAGATCGAAAATGGCGCTGCTCTGTCCGCCCTGTGAAGCCTCCGCCACCGGTCCGAAGAGAATCATCTCGCCAACACCCCTCAAAATGCTTGGTCACCGTTATACCTGCTTGGACACAGCCTCTGCACGGCGGCAAGGGACTGTTGTGGCGAATGGTGGCCAATCCGAGAACTACTCAGCACTTGAACGAAAACTTGGGTCCAACTTGGGTCCAATAAGCGCCGAATACCATGCATTTGGATCTAATAAGACGCACCACCGTCCCAAACGAATCAACAACTTAGCAAATCGGTTGCTACTTCGGGACCAGGGGGTCGGAGGTTCAAATCCTCTCTCCCCGACCATTAAATCCCGCGATATCAGTTAATTAGCAAATTACTCATTTCCGGCCAAACCGGAACTTGGATCCATTCGGTTCCCAATAATCGACATCTTTGACAGCAGCGCGCGCGTTCTCTGAACTCCGATACGAGTCCGGCACGACGATTCCGCTCGCTCGCATGATGGCAATCGATTCGTATAAATCTGGCGACTGAACGATTGACCATTCCTTTTCCGTGCTCGTGCTCGTTGAACGCCTTTTGTGTTTGGCATCCACGAGGCATCGGAACGCCGAAGGATTCTTCCACATTCAGATCAGGTGCGGCCTCGAAAGCCCCCGATCTGCGCTCCCCATTCCGGCCTCCGCACGAACTACATCCCGACAGAGCCAATTAGCCCGACGAAAAGAAACCCGAAGAGAATCAAAAAACAATAACCAAGGCGACGCCGCGAAGCCCAGAGATGCGGCGGAGAAATCCGGCGACGAAGAGAAAGAGAAAAAGAAAGACGAAAAGAGCGTTCTGGAAGTCAAGATCGACTTTACTGACGTGTCTCTCAGGTTCTGCAAGGTTCCCGCGCCTCCCGGCAACTACGACTGCAGACAACAGAAAATGTCTCTGCTGGCTCAACGACCCTATCCGGACAAGTCATTCCGATTCAGCGGAACAGAAACCTAACACTGATTGCATTCTTTCGTAACGGCCGAATCTCAGCAATTCGGCCGTTTCCCCCATTTGGTTCAACGAATAACTCTTCGGTACCATTGAGCCTTTCGCAAACCGGTGTCAGGATTCCGGCATGCGAGTGAATCTCATTACCCGGCCCGTTGACCATTTCCAGCCAGGCCCTGGAACGATCCCCCTCTCGCTGACAATCCGCCCAGCTTGCGGTTTGCCAGGCGACTACGAGTGTCCAACCGATAGCGCTGCTCTGTTGCGCTTGCTCCGGCGGCAAACCGATCTGCCTGCCTATGTTCTGCAGAATTTCGAAAAGGACCTCGGAACCCCATTCGGCGCTAAGCTCCTGGGCGTCGATTTGAACGACACCGTCCTCACCGACATCGGCTATTTCATCGACTAGACCGGTTCGGATCGCGACCCGATAATCGCGCACTCGCCGTCGGTGCGCGCCGCCCAGCACGCTGTTCAACTACGGAACAATGCGAAACTCCGCGTGCTCCGCTGCCTGCGAACTTCCGCCAATCCAAACCGTGTAGTCCGTCTTCTCAATCGCCGCCCTGCCCGCATTGTTATAGAAGGACAGCTCCGGAAATCCCAGTTTGAACGTGACCTGCTTCGACTCGCCTGGCGTCAGAGTTACCCGCTCAAATCCTTTCAGACTGCGCACTGGCTGCTCCAGGCGTGCTCCCAGGTTGCGCACATAGCACTGCACCACTTCAGCACCCGCGCGGTTCCCGGTGTTGCGAACCGTTGCCGAAACCGTCACAAGATTGCGCGCTTCGCCCCGGTTGGCTTCTGCATATGGCACCGATCCGCGGGAGACAGCGACATCTGAATACGCAAACTGCGTGTAGCTGAGGCCGTACCCAAACGGAAACAACGCATCGTTCGGAACATCGATGTATCGCGAAAAGAAGCGCGAATCGAAATTCGGCGTCTTCGTCAGATCAAGCCCTACGGGCGGACGTCCGGTAGGAAAGTGATTATAGTACAGCGGTTCCTGCCCGACAGCACGCGGAAAACTCATCGGTAGCTTTCCGCTCGGCGCCACATCCCCATATAACAGATCGGCAATCGCATCTCCCGCCTCTGTGCCTGGGAACCACGTCTCCATGATCGCTGGAATGTGTTGCGCCGCCCAGTCCAGCACCAGCGGCCTGCCTGAAAAAACCAGCAGAACAATCGGTCGTCCCGTTGCCGTCACGACTTCCAGAAGCTTTTCCTGGTTGCCGGGCAAATTCAAATGCGCGCGTGATCCCGCTTCGCCGCTCATCTGGCTCGATTCACCCAGCGCCAGCACGGCTACATCCGCTCCCTTCGCCGCCTCTACCGCCTCCGCAAACCCTGCTTCGGATTTACCCAGAATCTCGGTGCCTTTCGCATAGGTGACCGATCCCCCCGTTCGACGCGCCCTTGCCTCTAAAGCATCTTTCACTGTTACGACATCCGGATCTCTTCTCTCGCCGCCCCACAATCCGGTCATCTCTGTGCTGTTATCGGCGAGCGGCCCAATCAGCGCAATCTTCTTCACGCTTTCCGATAACGGCAGCAACGGCGATCCTCCTTCGAGCGGCCTGTTCTGCAACAGCACGATCGCTTCTTCGGCAGCCATCTTCACCAGCGGCCTATGCTCCGCAACCGCAGCGGTAACTTCCTTCCCTTCCGCATATGGATGCTCGAACAGCCCCATCGCGAACTTGACGCGCAGCACCCGCCTCACCGCCTCATCCACAACTACGATCGGAACCTGCCCCGACGTCACCAGTGCCGGCAATTCCGCATCGTAGTAGTGCGACATCATGTCGATGTCCACTCCCGCCGTGATTGCCTTGCGAGCAGCCGTGGCCGCGTCCAGGGCAATGCCATGATTCCGTAACTCCATCACAGCGGTGTAGTCGCTCACCACGAACCCGTCAAATCCCCAGCGATCACGTAGCACATCCTGCAGAAGAAACCGGTTCGCCGATGCCGGAACACCATTGAGCGCATTAAACGCACTCATGAACGTTGCTGCGCCCGCCTCCACCGCGGCCTTGTACGGAGGAAGATAATCCTGTTGCAAGCGACTCTCCGACATGTCGGTCGTGTTGTATTCCCGCCCAGCTTCCGCCGCGCCATACGCCGCAAAATGCTTTACGCTCGCCGCCACGCTGGTTGGCGACGAAAGATCGTCTCCCTGGTATCCACGAATGTAAGCCCGTGCCATCGCCGCTCCCAGGTAAGCATCCTCACCTGCGCCTTCTTGCGTCCTTCCCCACCGCGGATCGCGCGAAATATCCACCATCGGCGAGTAAAACCAGTCCACGCCGCCCGTCCTCGCCTCCGACGCTGAAATATGAGCAAGCGACGTCACTAGGTCTGGGTCGAATGTCGCCGCAAGA
The DNA here is from genome assembly GCA_963770365.1 of uncultured Acidobacteriaceae bacterium. GTDB lineage: Bacteria > Acidobacteriota > Terriglobia > Terriglobales > Acidobacteriaceae > Telmatobacter. The sequence continues at coordinate 10,470 of CAVYPN010000013.1, forward strand.
CCGAGCGGAATTGGATAGACCGTCTTGTATCCATGCAGGATGTCCGCTCCAAACATCAACGGGATATGCAACCTGCTTTTCTCCACCGCGGCATGCTGCAACGCATTCGTGCGCGCCTGTCCTACCGTGTTCAACATCGAACCCAGCCGCCCTGTCGACACCAGTTCCATGGCATCAACCTTGTCCTTCGTCGTGGGGTTTTTGCCGGGAGCCGCTGCCGCCTCTGCTGCCGTCTTTGCCTCACCGTCGTAGCCGCTGTCGCTGTACTGCACCAGTTGCCCTAGCTTCTCCTCCAGCGTCATTTGCTTCAAAAGCGCATCCACGCGCTTCTCGATCGCAGGGGAAGCCAGTTGAGCGTTTGATGGCGGAGCATGTCGAGCCATCACAGTGCGCTCCTGGCCCAATGCCACACTTGTTTGAAGTGCGTAGGTCAACACCAACACACTGCATACTGCCGCTGAATACCACTGCTGAATTCTCTTCATCTTCTCTGAGTTTTTCATCGTGTCTTGCGACTCCATCACCAGCCCGTCACACTGGCGATCCACATACCAGTTGTCGGGTCGAATGCAGTTCACAGACGCATCTACCGACCCAATGCGCAATCGATTGCGCACAGGAGTAAATAGCATACTGTCTGTATCACCGTCAAGAATCAAGTTTCTTCCAGCCAAATGGGGAATGGCATCGGAAAGCACCCGGCAACGCCCGTTGAACTTTCAACCGATGCGAAGACCTAACCCTGCCGGACTTCCACGCGCGTAGCCGCATTCACTAGAAACCGCGGCGACAACTCCTTCACCGCAATCGCCACCGCCGGCACCAGGAACACCACTGAATTCAATACCCACATCTCCGCACCCGCGGCCACCTGGTCTTTCAACGGTGTCAGAAAGCAGACTCGTGGAGCCGCTGCATACGACGGATACAGCACCCGCCCCGAGAACGCGAGCGTCGCCGACAACACCGTGTTAAGAATATCTGCGCTCAGCAAATAAGGAATCATCGCCCATCGCGGCCACCGAGCACGCGCAGGCCATAGCCTCAGCACCACCCACCAGAATGCAAGTGAAGTCGCGAAAAAACAAACGTGTTCAAAGTCGTGAATCCATTCATTGCGAAACGTCAGCTCAAACGCCGCCGGCACATGCCAGCCCAGGTACGCCACATTCATCGCCATCCACGCAAACACAGGATGCGTCACAGCGCGCCCCATCACGCGGATCCATCCCGAACGAAACAGCGGCCGCAGCATGCCACGAATTAACACCCGCGGCATCCCGCGCAACACAGGCACCACCGGCGCACTCAGCACAATCAGCGGTGGCGCAACCGACATCAGGATGAAGTGCTGAATCATGTGCGCCGCGAGCAGATAGTCATCCAGCGCATCAATCGGCGAGGCAAGCGCTATCCACAGCGAAACCACTCCCGCCACAAAACAAATTGCCCGCCACATCGGCAGTTCCCGTTCACGCGTAACACGCGCCGCATTCCACCCGCGCAAATACAGAATGAGCGCAATCGACAGCGTGATGAGCGGCACCGTTGGCAGAGACCAGGAACGCAACAAATCTCCCAGCGCCATCACACCTTTTGCACCATCCTCAATCAGCATCAGGCACATCACATTTCGCGCAACGCAGCATCATCGCACCGGATTCTGCGCTTGCCCCTGCGCCACCACGCGTCGCGACGCATCCTGCGAAGGCTGCTGATAGTTCGGGTGCAGCGTTTCCAGAAACCGGACCAGCGCCGTCGTCTCCGCCGGTGAAAGCGCGCTGCCATACGCCGGCATGTTGCCTCCGCCGAGCAGCACCTGCCGGTAAAGCTGATCCTCCGTCAACCGCGTCGCCACCTCATCCAGCGCCGGCCCACGCTCTCCGCCTTGCCCGCCGAGCTGATGGCAATTGCGGCACTGCTTCTCCTGCAGCACATTTGCCCCCTGCCGTTCTAGTGGCGACCGGCTCCGCAATAGGTCCACAGGCACAGCGGCACCGCTCCATGCGTCCATCTTCGGACTCCACGGCGTATACGTCCCAAGATTCGTCCACACGCCCCAGCACACCGCAATAAACATCACTGCGAACACCGCCACCGGCCGACGCCACCAGCTCTTCTCTCCAATCCCCGCCACAAACGGCAATCCAACCAGCACCACTATGGCAACCACCGGCGCAATCAGAATGAACGGAGTCTCCATCGCCGGCGGCAAGTACGAAAGAACGGTATAGATCCACAAGAAGAAAAAGTCCGGCTTGGGAACCGTGTTGATAATCGTCGGGTCCGCCACGCCCTTCGGCCCATACGGCCCAAACACCGCCGCGCAGCACGCCACCGCAAACAAAATCGCCGCCGAAAAAACCAGGTCCTTCCACACCGCGCCCGGCACAAACGGTATCCCATCCGTGTGCGTCAGCTCGTGGTATTCCTCGATGTAGGTCTCACGTCGAACGATGCGCCCCGGCATCGGCCATTCGTTGACGCCCAACTTTAGCACCATCCAAACATGCAAACCGGTAAACGCAAGCAGTGTCCCCGGAATGACGAACACGTGCAGCGCAAAAAATCGGGTGAGCGTCGCACCGTTGATCATCGGCCCGCCCAGCATCAGGTGCACAAGCTGCCCGCCGATCCATGGCACGCGCCCCACAATCGACGCGCCGATGCCCAGCCCCCAGTACGCGTCCTGATCGAACCGCAGCACCTGTCCCGTGAACGCCATGCCCAGCGTCATCAGCAGCATGAACACGCCCACAATCCAAGTCAGCTCTCGCGGAAACTTGTACGCGCCAAACAGAAACACCTGAGCCATGTGGATCAGAACGACGGCGACCATGAAGTTCGATCCCCATCCGTGCATCGCCCGCAAAAACCATCCCAGTGGCAGTTCGTGGTTCAGCAACTCCAGCGAACTCCACGCATGCGCTGCGGAAGGCTGATACACCAGTGCCAGCAGAATTCCCGTCACCACCTGCAGAACCAACAGCACCAGGCTCGCGCTGCCAAAGACGTACCACCAGCTCGCGGTACTCCGCGGCACGGGATGCAGCACCGCGTCCTTCACTGGCCCTTCGAGTTGTACGCGCCGCTCTACCCAATCGTAGACGCGCTTGTACCACGGCTCTTTGTGTCCGGGCATGCTTCAATCCTCGAAACCAGTTGCGGAGAATTTGGTGTTGCGATCGAAGGGCAAGGGCTTTTGCTCGCGCGATTCTGCAGCGTCGGCATCTGCCCCGCATCGATCAGCAGTTTCCCGCCCTGCACCTTTAACTCATAGGTAAACAGTCCCCGCTCCGGCGGCCCCGAAGCGCGGTTCCCGTCCGCGTAGTAGACGCCTCCATGACACGGACACATAAACAGCTGCGACTCCGAAAACCAGCGCACCGGGCAGCCAAGATGTGCGCAGTTGATCGCAAACACGGTGAACTCATTCGGAGCTGCATGCCGTACATACGCCGGCACCTTCGCCGTCGCCCCATCCCACGCGTCCGAAAACGGATTCGTAAATGTGATCAGCTTCGTCTCGCCCACGGGAAATTCGCTTACATCCCCGATGGCGATCCACTCGAGATATTCCTTGCGTCGCAGCACCGGCCCCAACAGGTACGCCACCACCGGCGTTGCAATCACCAGCGCCACTGCGGCATTCAACGCAATTCCCGCGTTCATCAGAAACGTTCGCCGCGTCACACGATCTGTTTCCAGTCGCTGTGCCTGTTCCTGTTGACTCGTTGGCGGAAGCTTCTCATCCATAAATCGCTCCTGCACGCAAATGCGTTCTCAATGCTTCACAGCCGAGGCTTCTCTCCTGTCGAGCTCAAAGTCGGATAAGGCTGCCCCGGGTTCTGGGGCTTCTGCGCCATCAGCCACGCACTCACATCCGTAACCTCTTCGTCCGTCATCGCTCTTCCCGGAACATGCCCTCGCCAATCAGGCTCGCCGATATCCGGCCGTCCCGCAATCACCGTCGTGCGCAGCATCTGTTCGTTGATCAGCGCCAGAAACGCTCCATCCAAAATCGAACCAGCCTTTCCCGGCTCCTGCGCCGATACCCCATGACACCGCGCGCACGCAATCGCGTAGACGGCTTTTCCTTTGGCCGCATCGCCCGCATGGGTTGCCTTGTAAGGCGGCGGCGTCTCACCGCCAAACGCATTCTCCTTCCGCCAGCTTCCGCGAATCCCCGCCACCAGCGCATCGATCTGCTTGTCGGTCAACTGCCCGCCGTTCCCTTGCGCAAACGCGGGCATCAAGGTTCCTTTCTCGCCTCGGGCAATCACATCGCGCATCGATGCATCATCAATCAGCGCCTGGTATTCCGGATTGGCAAGATTCATCGCTCCACCGTTCTGCCCGTTCGCACCATGACATCCCGCGCAGTTGGCTTTATACAAAGTTTCAAACCCAAGTACCTCTTCCGGTCGCGGCACTTCCGGTCCGGCCTTTGGCTTGCCGGGCAGGTCGCATCCCGTCAGCGCAATCAGCACCAGCGCACCAAGTCCCGCCACCGTCCTCGTCATCCTCATGGCTTCGGCTCTTCTCCGCGGTGCTCCCGCATCAAGCCCGGTGTCTCCACGCCCAGACGAATCGCCAGCGGCACCTGCCGAAGCCGCTTGATCTTTCCCTGCTTCGTCACCACATATCCCGCCACCAGGCCGAAGATCACCTGTGCCGCCGCGAACGACCACCAGTCAATGTGCTGCTCCAGAAACGGATTCACAATCCCCATGACGCTGTGCAGCAACCCCGTCCATGCCACCGGCGCAAGAATCCCACCCAGCAGAATCGGATGCTTCGGCCATATCGGCAGGATCGCTCCATACAGCAAACCCACAAGCAGCGTCGTCGCTCCTTGAATGATGTTTGCCGTCACAAATGCACCCAACCGGAAATGGCTCATCTGCTCCATCGTCGGATTCACCCAATTCCCCACACCAGCTCCTCCCAGCAGATTCACCACGTACCAGACACTGTGAAAGCGAATGATCCCGTAAATCTCCGCCGGAATCACCATCGCGATACCGCCTGCAATCCCTCCAATAATCCCGCTCGAGATCGGAAACGTCTCCAACGGCAGTTGTGCGCGATGCGTCTCACCCACATCGATCCGCGCCACCTTATCGTGCGAAGGCACAATCACCACTGTCTCATCGGTAACAGCAATCTCCTCGTGCGCTTCGTGCGGCAGCACCTCGCGAAACCATCCCACGATCGCCACGATCGTCAGGATTCCACCCAACACTGCAAGTCCCGCACTCGTCACCAGCGAAGCAAACACCAGCGTCAGTCCCAGCGCCAGCAGAAACGGCCAGGCCGTCGGTGCTGGAAGATGAATCGAGTGCGTGCGCAACGCGCCCCTCTCCTGCATCGAGTCGTGCGACGTACCAGAGTCCGTCATCTCCCCACCACGTAAACCACCGTAAAGACCACCACCCATACCGCATCCACAAAGTGCCAATAGAGCGCCAGCACTTTCACGCGTTCCGCATGTTCGGCGCGTAACTTTCCTGTCACCGCAAACGCCATCACGGTCAGCATCATCAGCAATCCCACCACCACGTGCGAAGCATGCAGTCCTACCAGCGAATAGAAAGTCGTTCCAAACAGATTGGTATGAATCGTCAGGTGATCGTGAACGATCAGTTTGTACCACTCCATCCCGGTGTCCACCAGGAAGATCGCGCCTAGCAAAACCGTGACCATCCACCACAGCCGGAACGCTGCCATGCGCCCATGTTCGATCGCCCGCTCCGCAAGCATGATGAATCCGCTGCTCGAAAGCAGACAAACCGTGCCGAAATACGGAATCTCCAGAACATCCTTCGGAAACGGCCCGCTCACATCCCGACCCAGGTAATACAAATACGCCACCACAAAAATCATGAAGATCGACGCTTCCGCCGTGATCAGGCTCGCCATCGCGACAACGCCGCGCGAAGGCATCTTCCATTCGCCTTCATGCGTCACGTGTTCGAGCGGTACTGTCGCCATCGCTCTCCTCACTCAAATGCCGAATCCGGATCTTCAGGATGTTTCAAATCCCACAGCGGCCTCCGGCTCGCCACCACCGGCTCCGCCGGAAAGTTATAGGCAGGCGGCGGCGACGACGTAGACCATTCCAGCGTCCACGCATCCCAGGGATCCGGTCCGGCTTCCGCGCCGTGAAAATACGAGTGCACCAGGTTATACACCAACACCAGAATTGCAATCGCCTGGATAAACCCGCCCACCGAAACAATCTGGTTCAGTAACGTCCATCCGCGATCCGCCTCATACGTAAAAATCTGCCGCGGCATCCCCAGCAATCCTGGAATATGCATCGTGTCAAACGTGACATGGAAACCGATCACCATCAGCCAGAAGTGCCACTTGCCCAGCCGCTCATCCAGCATCCGTCCCGTCATCTTTGGATACCAGTAATAGATCGCCGCGAAAATCATGAAGACAATCGCACCCACCAGCACGTAGTGAAAATGCGCCACTACAAAATAAGAGTTGTGCGTCTGCCAGTTCCATGGCGAAATCGACAGCATGATCCCCGTCAGCCCCGCAATCACCCACTGAAACAGAAACGCAATCGAAAACAGCATCGGCGTCGCGAACCGGATCTTCCCGCCCCACATCGTCGCCAGCCAGTTGAATGTCTTGATCCCCGTCGGAATGGAAACCAGCATTGTCGACAGCGTAAAGAACGCATTCCCAAACGAAGTCATCCCGATCGTGAACATGTGGTGCGCCCACACACTCAGACTGATGAACGCGATGCCAACCGACGCAGCCACCATCGCCGGATAACCAAAAATCGCCTTTCGCGAAAACACCGGAATGATCTCATTCGCAAACGCGAACGCCGGCAGCACCAGCACATACACTTCCGGATGCCCGAAGATCCAGAAGAAGTGCGCCCACAAAATTGCCGACCCGCCCGCCTGCGTATCGAAGAAATGCCCGCCCAAGTAGCGATCGATCAGCAGCATCCCCTGGCACGCTGTCAACGGACTCACTGCCACTAATATCAGAAACGCAACCACCGCATATAACCACGGCAGCAGCGGCATGCGGAACAACGACATCCCTCTGCACCGCATGCAAAACACCGTCGCGAGAAAATTGATCGCCGTTCCAATGCTTCCAATCCCACTCGCCAGCAGCGCCACTGCCCAGTAGTCCACCGTGTGGCCCGGTGAAAACGCGCGCTCCGTCAACGGCGCATACGCAAACCACGCCACATCCGGCGCGGACCCCGTCCCTGCCAGTCCTACGCCGCCGATAAAGCTGTAATACAGCAGGAGACCCGCAAACGCGCTGATCCAGAAGCTGAAAGCATTCAGCCGCGGAAACGCCATGTCCCGCGCCCCAATCATCAGTGGCACAAGATAATTGCCAAACCCGAACAAAATCGGCATACCCACCAGGAACACCATGGTGGTGCCGTGCATCGTGAACAAGCGGTTGAATGTGAATGGCGAAATGAAGTTATTGAGGGGAAAGAAGAGCTGCACTCGAATCAACATCGCTTCAAATCCGGCCACCAGCAGGAACACCAGCGCATAGCAGATGTAGAGAATTCCCAGCCGCTTGTGATCCACCGTCACAATCCAGCTGTGCACAAGTTCGAGGTACGTGCCCGCCCTCGCTGAAGCAGGCGTTCGATCGATCCCCGCTTCAATCCCCTGTGGCGTCGGCAAACTCTCGGTACCCATCTGTCGCTCCCGCAGTCATCACTTCAACGTGAGTAAATACGCCGTGATCTGCTCGTTCTCCCGATCGGTTAAATGCATCGCAGGCATCAGTGATCCCGGCTTAATCTGGTTTGGGTCCGTGATCCATCGCAGCAGTTGCTCTTGCGTAAGCGGCGCCCCTCCCGCCGCAAGCGTTTTCCGGCTCATCAGGTGCGTTAGATCGGGACCATACCGCCCCGTCGCAACCGTTCCGGCCACCGTATGGCAACTGATGCAAGACTGGTGCTCAAATATGTACTGCCCAACCTGCGGCGAAATCTCCTGTGAATTCTCATGACGCGTCATCGAAACGTCTTCAACCGTTCCCTGCGCCATCAGCTCCGGCTGTATTTTCTTCTGGTTTGCGATCCACCGCTGAAACTCCTCCGGCGTATCCACATACACGCGCAGCAGCATTTTGGCGTGCTCTGCACCGCAAAACTGAGCGCACTGTCCCACGTAGAGTCCCGGCCGTCGCGGATCGATCCACATCTCGTTCACGCGATTCGGCAGCAGGTCAGTCTTGCCGGCAAGCTGTGGCACCCAGAAGCTGTGAATCACGTCCGCCGACGTCAGCTTCAAAAAGGTCGGCCGATCCGTCGCCGTAGCGCTTACCGGTACGTGCAACTCATTCGCCGTCACTACGTTGTACTGCGGATAGCGAAACTCCCACCAGAACTGGTGTCCCACCACCGTCACGTCCAGGGCCGACGCCGGCTTCGGCGCATCCTGCACGCTGAACAACACCCGCGCCGTCGTCAGAAACAGCACCACGATAATCAGTATGGGAATAATCGTCCATGAGAGCTCGATCTGCACGCTGCCAAAAACCTGTGCAGGCTCCGTCATATCGCCTTTACGCCCCCTGAAGCGAACAAGCGCATATGTCAACAGCCCGCTCATCGTCACAAAAATCAGGCCCGTGATCGTGAGTACGAAAATCGAGACGTCATTCACCTGTCCGGCTGGCGTACTCGCGTGCGAAAACGTCGACGTAGAGGGAGCGCCCCAGGCGATCACACTTGTTGGGAATGGCACCGCCAATGCCAAACACCATCGACAGATGAGGGCTATCGATTTCACTCGATTTCGCAGACCTTGTTGGGTTCAAAGCTGCTGAATAAAACGTGCACCGCACGCATGCCGTTATTCGAGGTGAACAGCGCATCGAGCGACGCGCGCTCGAGCAATTCCGTTTTCTTGCGGGACCTCAACGGTGAAGGGGTTCACCGAAGAAGCTAATCATACCACGCTCGCTCTTGGTCGAATCTCGATTCGCGAACTGCCCCACTCCATTTCCAGGCTTTAAAATCAATGGCTGCGTGGCTCATCGCTGCTTTTCCCGTTTGTAACCAGGACGAAACAATTTGGAGAGTGCTGCGTGCAGGATTTTCGTCGAGACTTTTTGAAGATGGCCGGGCTCACCATGGCCGGCAGCGCCACCACGCTTCTCAACCCGTCACGCGCAGCATCGCAATCGCAACCCGTGGCCACCGCTGCAAGGCCTGTCTACTTCGATGTTCGCGCGTACGGCGCCAAAGGTGACGCTACCTCAATCGATACACCTGCTATCAACGCCGCCATCGAAGCAGCCGCAAACACCGGCGGTGGCACCGTCATTTTCCCCGCTGGTGTCTACGCCAGTTACTCCATTCATCTCAAGAGCAACGTCGCCCTCTTTCTTCAGCAGGGAGCCACCATCCTCGCCGCGCCCACTCCTTATGACGGCCAAGCCAGCGGCGGCTACGATGCTGCCGAACCCCAAGGCGCATGGGAGCCCTTTCAGGACTACGGCCACAATCACTGGCACAACAGTCTCATCTGGGGTGAGAACATCCACGACTTCGGCATCTTCGGTCCCGGCCTCATCTGGGGCAAGGGCCTCAGCCGCGGCCATGACGAGAAGGCTCTTCCCAACACCACCGCACCCGGCGTCGGCAACAAGGCCATCGCGCTGAAAAATTGCCGCAACGTCATTCTCAGCGACTTCTCGATCCTTCAAGGTGGTTGGTTCGGCGTTCTCGCTACCGGCGTCGACAACTTCACCATCGACAACCTCAAGATCGACACCAACCGCGACGGCATCGACATTGACTGCTGCCGCAACGTCCGCGTCTCCAACTGCACCGTCAACTCGCCGTGGGATGACGGCATCTGCCCCAAAAGCTCCTACGCCCTCGGCTATGCCCGTGCGACTGAGAATCTGACCATCACCAACTGCTACGTCACCGGCGGCTACGAACTCGGCTCCGTTCTCGACGGCACGTGGAAGCGCATGCAATTGCCCAACGGCCACCCTGGCACCGGCCGCATCAAGCTCGGCACCGAAACCAACGGGGGCTTCAAGAACATCACCATCTCCAACTGCGTCTTTGAAAGCTGCCGCGGCTTTGCGCTCGAATCTGTCGATGGCGCCATCGTTGAAGACATCACCTTCTCGAACGTCACGATGCGCGACGTCAGCGCGCCGTTCTTCCTGCGCCTCGGCGCACGCCTCCGCGGCCCGAAGCCGCAGACCGTCGTCGGCACAATGAAGCGCATCCTCATCAGCAACGTCACAAGTTCCAACGCTGCGCAACTGCCTTCCATCATCGCCGGCGTTTCCGATCACCCCATCGAAGACCTGAAATTCAGCGATCTCTACCTGCACCAGGCCGGCGGCGCAGGCGAAGCAATGGCAGCCATCGCGCCATCTGAAAACGCCGACAAGTACCCTGAGCCCACCATGTTCGGCGATCTCCCCGCCACCGGCATGTTCATGCGCCACGCCAAAAACATCGAACTCAGCAACATCGAAGTCGCCACCGAATCCGCCGATGCCCGCCCCGCCTTCTATCTCGACGACGTCGACAGCGCCGACTTCTTCCGCATAAAACTGCCACATCACCAGCAGTCCGGCCAGTTCTGTCTCAAGAGCGTTTCAGACTTCCGCCTCTTCGGCTGCCACCGCTACCCTGACTCCGCCGAACTCCGCGCCGACGACAAAACAGTCTAGTTTTCCTGCGGATTCGGCAATCCCCGCCGCCCCCATCGCGTTGACACCTCAATTCGCCAGCACTATGCTTCAGCCAAGTACTGCCCCGGCACTCCACAAGTTTCTTTCCCTCTAAGCGCACATAAGCACGAGGAGATTCCCCATGCGTCGTCGCGACACTACTTCCTGTGCCGCTCGAATCCCCGCCCTGACGCTCCTGGCCCTCGTCCTGGCTGCGTCCTGTCTCACCGCGCGCGCACAGTCGGCGCGTCCATCCCATGATCCTTCGCTCACCGAGATTCCGCCCGCCATCCTTGCTCGCCTTAGCCGGTTCCAGCTCGATGCGGCCTCTGCCCACGCATCGCACGACGCAAAAAGAGAAGCCGCCATCCTTCTTCAACTCGGCGATCTCTATCTCGTCATCTACGAATTGCCGAAATCCCTCGACTCCTACCAGCAGGCTCTCGCCCTCGCTCGCACCTTGTCCGATCCTCGTCTTCGGGCCACAGCGCTCAACGGAATCGCAAGCTGTTACCGAACACAGAACCAATACGACAAAGCGCTTGAAACGAATCGCCAGGCGCTCGAGCTTGCTACCGCATCCGGCGACATCCACAACCAGGCTGTCGCGCTCAACGGACAAGGATCGGTCGAAGCGGATGAAAACCATTCAGAAGACGCTCTGAAATTCGAGAACAAGGCGCTCGCACTCGCTCAGCAACTTACTGACCCCGATCTGACCGCCACCATTCTCAATCGCTTTGGTGCGATTAACGACGATCTTGGGAACACTCAGGTCGCTCTCGATTACTTCCAGCAAGCGTTGGACCAGTGGACAACGGCAAAAGACGGAGATGGCCAGGCTCGGGCGCTTAACAACATCGGCCTCATTTACGCCGGTATGGGGGAGACAGAAAAGGCCCTGAACAACTACACCAAATCTCTGCCGCTCTGCCGGGAAGCAGGCGATCGCTCGCTTCTCGCCGGGACGATGAACAACATCGGCATCCTCTACCGGCATACAGGCGATGAGCAAAAGGCACTCGCATACTTTAAACAGGTCCTTCCGCTACAGCGCGCCCTTGGGAATCGCCGCGGCGAGGCAGCCGCGCTCAACAACGTCGGAAATATCTATTCGGGATTAGGCGAAACCCGTGAAGCGCTCGAATCGTTCCAGCAGTCCTATAGCATTCACCATGAATTGAACAATGCTTCCGGTGAAGCGGGTGCTCTGCACAATATAGGCGAGCTTTACCTGCGCATGGACGAAACGCAGAAGGCGCTCGAAATATTGCAGCAGGCCCTGGCATTGTGGAACACCGTCGAGAACCCTAAGGGTGCGGCGACTACGCTGAATGCCATCGGAATCGTGTATGACGACCTGGGTGACCAGACACAGGCCCTTCACTACTACGTCGAGGCCCTCACAACATACAAGAATGTGCAGGATAAAGAAGGCGAGGCGACTGAGCTAGACAACATTGCCGGAATCTTTACCGCGCCGAGTCAGAAACCGAACGCCCTGAAGTACTATCAGCTCGCCCTCCAGTTGCAACGTGAGGTGCACGACCGTGACGGAGAAGCACGCACGCTTAACAATATCGGCCTCGTCTACGAAGATCTCAATCAACGTCAGCAGGCTCTCGACTCTCTCGAGCAGGGTCTGACCATCTGGCGTGAGGTGGGCGATCGTGACGGCGAGGCCCAGGCCTTGAACAACATCGGCTCGTTCTGGGATTTGTCAGGCGACAAGGAAAAAGCCCGTTCCTACTATCTTCGAGCTCTGCCAATTGCCCGCGCCGTCAACGATCCACTTTACGAAGCGCAAATCTTCCACAACCTCATGCTCAACCTGAAGACAACCCAACCGACCATGGCCGTCTTCTATGGCAAGCAGGCCGTCAACCTCGTCCAGCACGTGCGCAGTCATATGCAGGGCCTCGAGAAATCTCTGCAGAAAAGTTTTCTCGTCTCAAAGAACGAGTACTACCACGATCTCGATGCCTTGCTTATCGGTCTCGGCCGCCTGCCCGAAGCACAACAGGTGCTCGATCTGATGAAAGAGGACGAGTATTCCGACTACGTGCGCGGCGAGACCGGAAAGAACCTCGATCCCCTATCGCTCACTCCCGCGGAGCAGCAGGCCCGGGACGACTACGAAAAATCTACCGCGCAGATCGTCTCCATCGGCGAACAGTGGCTGCAGTTGAAGCGGAACAAGGCCCGTACCCCAGAACAGGACAAGGAGTATCAACAGCTCTCCGACCAGATCGATGCTGCGAGCAAAGACCTCAACGACTACTTTGGCCGCCTCTTTTCGACCTTGGGAAATAACAGCGAAACCGCAAACCGGCAGGTTGAAACCGTGAAAGGAAGCGTAAGCGCGCTTCGCCAGACCATTGCTCGCATGCCGCACACCGTAGCTCTCTACACGCTCACCACCAAAGACCGCTACAGCGTCATCGTCATTACCGGCTCGACCCAAGTGGCGCGCGAGTATCTCATCTCCGCCGCCGATCTGAACCGGAAGATCGCCGACTTCGAGCAGGTGCTGCGTGATAGGCACCGCGATCCTAAACCCATCGCGCAAGAGCTGTACGCCATCCTCATTGGCCCCATCGCAGCAGACCTGGAGCAGGCAAAAGCCGAGACACTTGTCTGGTCGCTCGATGGCGTTTTGCGCTACATCCCCATCGCTGCGCTCTACGATGGCAACAAATACATGGTCGAAAAATACAACAACGCCAGCATCACTCCTGCCAGCATTCCGCATCTGGCCGAGAAGACCGACACCAGCAATCTAAACGCAGCCGCCATGGGCATCTCGCGCAAATATGAGGCCGGCCTCCCCGCACTCCCTGCGGTCGCCGCTGAGCTCGACGAAATCGTCAACGACTCCCAAAACAAAAATGCTCACGGCCCATTGCCCGGAACCATTCTGCTCAACGGCGCGTTCACTGAGAAAGCCATGGAAGCTCTCCTCGATCACTCTTACTCGGTCGTACACATCGCCAGCCACTTCGTCTTCAAGCCAGGCGATGCCACCGATTCTTACCTGCTGCTCGCGGGCAAAGACACAGACAGCGCGGGCTACCATCTCACTGTCGCCAGCTTCCGCGACAACGCAAAACTGACCTTGGAAAATGTCGATCTCCTCACTCTCTCTGCCTGCGAAACCGGAATGGGCGGAAGCGCCGGAAACGGCCAGGAGGTCGATGGACTCGGGACCACCGCCCAGATCCGAGGCGTCAAAGCCGTGATCTCATCCCTGTGGGAAGTCGATGATGCCAGTACCGGCGAGCTGATGTCAGACTTCTACCGCCTCTGGGCCACCGGCGGCGACAAGATCGGCAAGGGCGCCGCACTCCGCCAGGCTCAACTGAATCTGCTCTCTGGCAAAATAACCCCGCAGTCAGGCGCCGCCAACCGTGGCGTCGACCTCGAAAATCGACCGGCCGAAACCCCCGCCAACTACGCCCACCCCTACTACTGGGCCCCCTTCGTCCTCATGGGCAACTGGCAATAGTCCGCCTCGAAAATAATTGAACATCTCCGGTGGCCGCAAATCTAGAATTATCCTGAGGGAGATTATGTGAAACGTCGAGACTTCCTCATCGGTGCGGCAACCGCCACCGCATCCTGCTGCCGCCTTGCACACGCCGCATCCAGCCGTGAAGTCTCCGGCGACTTAATCCTTCGCGACGCCCCCTCTGCTCCCGTCATTCCCCGCACCTTCACCGGCCTCAGTTATGAATTAGCCCAGTTAACCGATCCCACATTCTTCTCCGCCGCCAATCGCGATCTCGTGGCATACTTCCGCCTTCTCAGCGAATGCGGAGTCCTCCGCCTCGGCGGCAATACGAGCGAGTTCTGCTGGTTCAAGGCAAACGCCTCCACCCCTCCGCCAAAGCTCCATGTCCCAACCGGCAACCTCGACGCAAACTGGATGCCGCACCGGCTATTCGAAATCCGCCCAGAAGCCATCGATGCTCTCATCGAATTCGTTCGCGCCAGCGGATGGCGTCTGATCTATGGCCTCAACTTCGGCAACAGCACCCCGCAACGAGCCGCCGATGAAGCCGCCTATGTTGCCGGAAAAATCGGCGACCGTTTGGAGTTCTTTCAAATCGGCAATGAACCCGATCTCTACCGCAAGCCGTCCAACGGCACCCGTCCACCCCATTGGGATTTCCCCGACTACATCCAGGAGTGGTCCGCATTCGCCCGAGCAATCGCTGCTGCGGTTCCCGCCGCCCGCTTTGGCGCTCCAGACGTCGCCGCCTCGTCCGACTGGATCACGCGCTTCAGTACTGAGGTTCCTGCCGAGTTGGCCTCGCGCGTCGTCGCACTAACCGGCCATTACTACGCTGAAGGCCCGCCCGACGATCCCCGCGTTACCATCCAGCGCCTGCTCGCCGGCAATCCGCGCATTTCCTCGGAGACAAACCAGATCATGGCGTCCGCCCGCTCCACCGGGCGCATCTATCGCATGACCGAAGGCAACTCCTGCTATCGAGGAGGAAAGCCCGGCATGAGCGACGCTTTTGCTGCCGCTCTCTGGGCTGGGGATTACATGCTCGAACTCGCCAGCCTCGGATGTGCCGGTGTCAATCTCCACGGCGGACGCAGTGCATTTCTCACCGCTGGCCTCGGAGGCCACACG
The DNA here is from genome assembly GCA_963770365.1 of uncultured Acidobacteriaceae bacterium. Classification (GTDB taxonomy): domain Bacteria; phylum Acidobacteriota; class Terriglobia; order Terriglobales; family Acidobacteriaceae; genus Telmatobacter. Next base: position 25,831 of record CAVYPN010000013.1, read on the forward strand.
CCCGGTATGAACGTCGCGACAACACCGCAAGCCGTGCACAGCGGTTTTTACAGTCCCATCCAAAGCGAGCCCAACCGTGAAATCAAAGCCATGCCCATCTTCTACGGCATGATGCTTGCTAACCAGTTTGCCGGCTCCAAAATGCTTCGCTCCGATTGCGATTTGCCCGGTGCCATTGCAACCGTCTACGCAGCTCGCGATGAACACAGTACGCGAATCGCCCTCTTCAACAAGGATGAACACATGTCGATCCATCTCGTCGCACGCGGCTTGATAAACGCAACCTCGGCAACCATCTGGAGAATGCAGGCCCCGGCCCTCAACGCCATCGAAGACGTAACGCTTGCCGGCACGCAAATCCTGCCCCGTGCACAATGGCGCCAGCGCGCAGATGAAAAGGTCGAAGTAAAGAAGGGCGTCGCCCACCTCCGCGTGCCCAACTCCAGCGCCGCTTTGCTGATCCTGAAATAAGCGAAAGGGCTAAGCTTCGAAATCCAGCTCCACCGGATCGATCAACGGCACCAGCCAAGCCAGCAACGAGAGATGCGCAGGATGGGTGGTATATGCATCGCACGCCGCACGATCTGTGAATTTCATCAGACCCGCAAATGTATATCCCTGTCCCCGCGGTGACAGATTTTCTCCCGCAGACACTTCAATCAAGCCAGGAATCTGCCCCTGAAATGCCCGAATATCGCGCGCCGCGCGCTCTTTCTCAGCATCTGTCGCCCGCTCTTTCCACCGAAAACCAAAAATATGAATGAACACCGCGGATACCTCCGGGAGATCGCGGACTCTAGTGATTCTGAACAAACGCATTCGCCGACTTTGAACTACGAACTCAGAACTTCGAACTTCTGCTCAGCTCGCCATCGCAAACGCTCGCCCACTCTCCAGCAGCTTCGCCACCGCCTCTTTCGACGTCGACTCGGTGTAGATTCGCATCAGCGGCTCCGTCCCACTCGCCCGGAAAAGAATCCAGGTCTCCGCCGCATTCGGCTTCGTCTTCGCTTCGGGATTGTCGAGGTAAAACTTCACTCCGTCGAGCGTCTCCTGCCGCAAAATCGGCATGCCCGCAATCGACGCATCGCCAACCTGCAGCGCATGCGCCCGCTCAATCGCCGCGTTCTTCAGCGAGTCGGGAATATGCAGATCGATGCGCCCATACTGGTGCTCGCCATACTCCGCCTGCAGATCGGCGACAAGCTGTCCCAGCGTCTTCTTCTCTTCCGCCATCACGTTCGCCAGCAGCAACGCATTCAGCAGGCCATCGCGCTCCGGCAGGTGCCGCTGAAATCCGATGCCGCCTGACTCCTCGCCGCCCATCACAATCTCGCGCTCCAGCATCAGGTCGCAGACATACTTGAATCCGATTCCGTGCTCGATCAGCTCGCGCCCATATTTCTTCGCAATCCGATCCAGCATCTTCGTCGTATTGAACGCGCGCGTTACTGCGCCCGGCCAGCCCTTGCGCCGCAGCACCCAGCTCAGCAGCACCGAAAAAATCTTGTGCGGATCGACAAAGTTTCCATCCTCATCCGTCGCGCCAATGCGGTCCGCATCGCCATCCGTGCACAGCCCCGCATCGCACTTGTGCGCCACCGCTGCCTCGCCCAGCGCGCGAATGTGCGGCTCGATCGGCTCCGGATTGATCCCCGGAAACAGCGGATCGACATTCCCGCGAATCTGCACGTGATCCACGCCGATCCGCGTAAAAATATCAGACAGTATCGTCCTCCCCGCCCCGTACATCGAGTCGATCGCAAACTTCATCCCCGACTTTGCAATCAGATCGAGATCGGCGAAGCTCTCGATCGCCTGCAGATACGGCGGCAGAAAATCGACCTCTTCGATCGCCGCCGGCTTTTCGGCCTTCGGCGCAGGCTTGTCGAGATAGCTTTCGATCGCCGAGATGATCGATGGCTTGCCCGACCCGCCGTACCACGCCTTGTACTTCACGCCATTCCACTGCGCCGGATTGTGCGACGACGTAATCATGATGCCGCCCGCCGCGCCCCGGCCGCGCACGCCAAAGCTCAGAGCCGGCGTAGGCGTAATGTCATTGGCCATTGCTACGCGGATTCCCGTCGCAGCCACAACTTCCGCGCAAGCCCGCGCAAATGCCTTCGACCCGAACCGGGTGTCGTACCCGATGCACAGTCCCTTCGCCGGATCCTCTTGCGCATGAACATAAGCGGCAACCGCCGCGGCGGCCGTCCGCACATTGGCAAACGTAAAGTCGTCGGCGATCACGCCGCGCCAGCCGTCGGTACCAAACTTGATTTGTGGATGGGACATACGAGACTAACTCTTCCTCGGATAAATGTAATTCCTTGACGAACAGCCAAAGCCTGCTCTAACAGGGATGCACCCGCACGCCTGAGGGTCACGAACGAAGCTGCCTGGCCGACGCTAGATCAGCTCGTCTCGCCCCGAAAGCCCCAGTTCCTTCACCACTTTGCCCACATCCTGCGAGTGGTCGCGGTGCACAATCAGCAGCGCATCCTCGGTATCCACAATGACAAGGTTTTCAACGCCGACCAGTGCAACGAACTTCTTGGGGCTGTAGATGTAGTTGTTGCCCGCTTCGATCGTCAAATGCCCATCGGACTCGGCAACATTCCCGTCGCCGTCGCCGCGCAGCCGTGTCTCCATCTGGTACTCATAAAGAGAAGCCCACGAACCCAGATCGTTCCACGCAAACTCCGCCGGAACGCAGAAAAGGTGCGACGCGTGCTCGCCCTTCGCCGACCGCGGCTCCAGCACTGCATAGTCGACTGAGATGTTCTCGCACTTCGGATAAAGGTCGCGAAACACCGTGTCAAACTCCGGCGTTCCAAAGCACGAAGCAATCTTTTCCAGCAGCGGAGCCATCTCCGGCAAATGTTCGCGCACTGCGTTCGCCAGCGTCTTCGCCGACCATAGAAACATCCCGGAGTTCCAGTAGTAGTTCCCTGAAGCCACAAACTCCTGCGCGCGGTTCAGGTTCGGCTTCTCCGTAAAGCGGCGAACCCGCAGCTCACCGCCATCAGACGCCTCTTCTCCCGTCTCGATGTAGCCGTAACCCGTTTCCGGTCGCGTTGGCTCAATGCCCAGCACGACGATATTGTCGCTCGAACCCGCCAGCGCAATCCCCTTCTGCAGCGCCTTCAGAAATCGCGGCTCGTCCGCGATGACATGGTCCGACGGAAACACCCCCAGCACCGCGGCAGGATTCTCCCGCTCAATCAGGAATGCGGCCAGCCCGCACGCCGGTGCCGTGTTCCGCGCTATTGGCTCCTCGACGATCTGGTGGCGCGGAACGCCCGTCAGCTGGTCGGCGATCTCCTGCGCCAGGTACTCATTGGTGATAACCCACGTCTTCTCCGCTGCGGCCAGCGGCTTCAGCCGCTCCACCGTCTGCTGGATCATCGAGCGCTCGCCGTCGAGCGCCAGCACTTGCTTGGCCCGCGCGCGGCGAGAGCGGGGCCAGAATCGGGTCCCGCTGCCACCGGCGAGTATAACTGGACGAAAATCAATAGACTTCGGCATGGAAAACACATCCTACCCGACAGAAGCTAGGTTTGCACAGTGATGGTCGATACTTTTTAGGTCTATAGAGCTGACACGTCCACGCTCAGCTGCTTAGAAAAAGGTTAGCATCTTCGGCCATCGAGATTTCTCACCAGGCGAGCCGGCAAAAGCCCCGTTCAGACTCCAAATTCGCTCGAATTCTGCTCCGGCCGCCCGCAATCGGCAACTTCGGGTAAGCTAGCTCCATGTTCCGCAGCGGCCAAGGTTCAATCCGTCTCTTCAAAATCAAGGGAATTGATGTCTACCTCCACTGGTCATGGTTCCTCGTCGCCTTGTATGAGATCCAGGCGCGGAAGGGCCAATACAGTTCCGTCGTGTGGAATGTGATCGAATACCTCGCTCTCTTCGCCATTGTTCTGACGCATGAGTTCGGCCATGCCCTGGCATGCCGTTCCGTCGGCGGCACTGCCGACAACATTATGCTCTGGCCGCTCGGCGGCGTGGCTTACGTCAATCCTCCACAACGTCCCGGAGCAATGTTGTGGAGCATCGCCGCTGGCCCGCTGGTCAACGTCGCTTTAGCGCCAGTGCTTTGGCTGGCTGCGAGCCTGCAAGGGCAGGCCTCAATGCCCGATCTTCATACACTGCTACGGGAAGTCTTCAGGATTAATCTCTATCTGCTTATCTTCAACATTCTGCCCATCTATCCGCTCGATGGCGGTCAGATCCTGCGCTCGCTGCTCTGGTTTCCGTTCGGACGAGCACGCAGCCTGCTGATCGCCTCTGTTCTCGGTTTTGTTGGGGTCGCCGGTTTTGTCCTCCTGGCACTCTGGGAGCAGTCCATCTGGTTGGGCCTCATCGCCGCCTATGCCGGGCTCAATTGCTGGAACGGCTTCAAAACCGCCCGCGCCTTGCGCAAGCTCGAGAAGATTCCCCGCCGCCAGGGATTCGCCTGTCCCAGTTGCCGGACCGCGCCACCCATCGGCCCCTTCTGGCGTTGCAACAAGTGTGCAACTCAATTCGACACGTTCCAGACCAGCGGCGTCTGTCCTCAATGCTCGGCCCGTTTCGACAAAACAACCTGCCTCGATTGCCGTCAGTCCAACGCAATCGTCGATTGGCAGCCAGGCCACGTCGCCGGCGTCGGCGTCATCAGCAGCGAAATCCCCGCCCGCTAGGGTCCTGGAGGGACCGCGCGACAATAGCCCCGGGTGAAACCCGGGGAATCATCCGCCTGTCGCCCCTGCGTCCCGGAGGGCCGCCCGGAATCAATCGCAGATTTAACCCCGCCTCGCTCTGCGAGACCGCCGGGGTCTTTGCCCGGGCACCAAACGCATCCGCGCCGCTGTTGATACCAGATCGCCCCAAAAACGAAAAGGCCCGGTTTCCCGGGCCTTTCTCGCCTTCATTCTGTTTCGCCCTACTTCAGACTCCCCAGAAACTCGCCCATCCGCCGTGTTCCCTCGTCGATATTCTGCTTGGTCACCGGGTACGAAATGCGAATATGTTCGCTGGTACCGAATGCCTCGCCCGGCACCGTCACTACGTGCGCCTCGTGCAGCAGCCGCGTCGCCAGCTCTGTCGCCGACTTGACGCCGCCCTTGCCCAGAAACGCCGAGATATTCGGATACACGTAAAACGCGCCCTCCGGCTTGGTGCACGTCACGCCCGGAATCTCAGCCAGCTTCGCGAGCATGTAGTCCCGCAGTTCAATAAACTCCGCACGAAACTGCGCCACGCACTCCTGCGATCCCGCCAGTGCCGCAATGGCCGCCTTCTGCACCATGCTGGCCGCATTCGATGTCGACTGCGACTGCAGCTTGCTCAGGTTGGCCGCCACCGGCTTTGCTGCCAGAGCATATCCCGCGCGCCACCCCGTCATTGAGTAGGTCTTCGACAACGATCCCAGAACGACGATGTGCTCCTTCGCCCACGTAAACGAGCCGCCCGAAACCGGCTTGCCCGCATAGTTCAGATAGACGTAGCACTCGTCGAGCAGGAGGAAAATCCCCCGCTCATGCGCCAGGTGAACAATCCGCTCCAGGTCCTCCGCCGACATCACGGAACCTGCCGGATTCGACGGCGAATTGAGAACGATCGCCTTGGTCCGCGGCGTGATTGCCTTCTCAATCGCGTCCGCCGTGATGCGAAAATTCTCCGCCTCACTTGTCTCCAGAAAAACGACCTTGCCGCCCGCATATTGAATGATGTCCTTGAAGCTCACCCAGTACGGCACCGGCAGAATCACCTCATCGCCGTGATCCACCAGCACCTGGATCGTGTTGAACAGCGCCAGCTTTCCGCCCGTGGTAAAAACAGCTTCGTCGATGGCATAATCTGACCCGAAATCGCACGCGTGCCGCTCCACAATCGCTTTCCGCACATCCGGAATGCCCGGCACCACGGTATAACGCGTGAAATTGGCCTCAATTGCCGCAATTGCCGCGTCTTTAATGTGTCGCGGAGTGGCAAAATGCGGCTCTCCGGCGCCAAAATCCACCAGGTTTGCGCCTTGTGCGCGCAGTTTCGCAGCCTCGGCGGCCACCGCCATGGTTGCAGAAACCTCAATCCGGCCAATACGGTCAGCAAATACTTTCGCAGCAGCAGCAACGGTCATAGTGCTTCTATCTTTACAGATTTTCGGAGTTGCATCCACTGGTCACTTGAACATGGACGCGCGCAATCATCCTTTGGGGCCAATCGCCCCGAGTTGCATCATCAGTCCGAAGATATCCATGATGATGCGAGTCTCTTTGATCCTGCCGTCCTGAAACCGGTCAATGACCATGCCCCAGACCTTCACCGGCTTGCCCGTTGCGGGTACACCGAGAAATTCGCTTCGATGTGTACCGGTCCACTCAAATCGCGTGAGGACTTTGTCGCCTTCGGCAATTTGCTCTTCAATTCCGAAGAATAAATCGGGAAATGCGGTGCGCATCCCGCGCAGAACATCCTGCAAGCCCGCCAATCCAGGGCCCTGCCCGGGAAACGGAACTTGCTCCACCACGTCTTCCCAGACGAATTGCGCGGCTTCGTCAATTCGCCCCTGGTTGATGGATTCATCGATAAAGCGCCTGACGATGCTGCAGTTGTCCTGTGTCAACTGAATCTCCTTGTTGCATGAATTAGCTCGGACCATAGCGAACGGATGTTCGTTCCAGAGGCTTGGACCAACACAACTGGCCGCCAGGCCCAATCCGGATCAGAAAATCCCTGGCCCCTGATCAGATGCTTTATCCGGTTCCCTCTTCGTCAGCTCCACCAGTCGCTTCATCAACCCGAATGCGGCCGACAAAATCGGCCCACCCATCGCATCCTGGCTCAGCGCCTCCACCGGTCCCTGCCCCAGGTGGATTCCGCTCGGCGTCAGCAGGTTGATCCGCGCTGTGCCGTTTTTGGGCTCCGGAGGCCGTTCTTGTTTCCACGGCCCGATCGCCTGCGCGACCAGTGTCCCGGCCTGGAGCAATTCGTCGATCAATCCATCCAGCGAATCATCCCGCCGCTCCCACAGCACTCCGGCCCCACTGTAATTGAAGTAGCGCGCGCGGTGATCCCGATACGCGGCGACAAGATCGAGCCCCTTCGGCATTCCGATCTCCACCACCACACCCACGACTTCCTTTTCCCGCCCCTGCGGCGGCTTGTCGCCGAGTTCCCGCAGCGTATGACAAGCCTGCAGAAAAACCCTCGTCTCAATTTCGGGCATTTTCAGGATCCCGCGAATCGCATCCCTGGCACCCTGTTCGTCACCCGTGTCTTTCAGGTCACGCGCCCGCTGGAACGAGGCCCATGGCTCCGTCAAAGGCACCTTCGGATGCGCGCGGACAAGCTCACCCAGCGGCACGTCCCCAAAGAGCGTGTTCCTGATCTCGCGATGAATCGACGAGGGATTGAGTGCGACAAAGTCCGACAAACTGAACCTCCTGCGCTCGAATGCGCAGTCAACAAGATTCAGCCTGCGCTGCTGATGCGGCTGCGCAGGCGCTTGAGAACGTTGGGGGGAACCAGTCCGGCAACTTCTCCGCCGAAACTGAAAACTTCCTTGAGCATGCGCGAACTGACAAATGAATAACGCCCCGCCGGCTGCAGAAACACCGTCTCGATCTCCGGCGCCAGTCGCCGGTTCATCAGGGCCATTTGAAATTCATGTTCGTAATCGGAGATAGCGCGAATACCCCTCAACACCGCGGTTGCACCAAGTTGCCGCGCAAAATCGACCATCAAGCCATCAAACGTTGCCACGCTCACATTGCCCAGCGCCGCCGTCGACTCGCGCAGCATCTCCACGCGCTCCTCAACGGTAAACAGCGGATTCTTGATCGGGTTCTTCAGAATGGCGACGGTCAGATGCTCAAACAGTTTTGAACCGCGCTGGATCAGATCGATGTGCCCGTTCGTCGGCGGGTCAAACGTGCCGGGATAGAGGGCTTTCACGCTCATCGAGTCTGCTCCGGTTTGATTCTACGGCATTTCCAGAGCCCCAGCCGAGTTCGGGGTTGGCATCTCAGATGCGCTCCGTGGTGACAATTATCTGCGTCGGCATAAGAGATTGGGAGTGTCATCCTGAGCGACGCACGCCCGGGGCCCCGAAATCGTGCGAACGAGTTCGGGGTAAGCGTCGCGAAGGATCTGCTGTTTCTTTTCACTGGTCTCAGCCTAACTCGGCACATCAATGCGTCGCTCGCCTTATGCCGATCTGCACCGGTCCCGCCGACACTAAGGAAGCGAAAAAGCCATGACATAGTCGCCTTGCCTGGAGCCCAATTTGCCGTGGCCTCCCGCACAAATGAGCAGATACTGCTTTCCCTTCCACGAATAAGTCATGGGCGTTGCATTCGCTGAGGCCGGCAATTGGTAGCTCCACAATTCACTCCCGGTCTCCGAGTCGAATGCGTGCAGGTGGGGATCGATGGTGGCGGATGTAAACACCAAGCCACCGGCAGTCACGATCGGCCCTCCGAGGTTAATCGATCCCGTTGTTTTCCCCGGCACCAGGGTGCCCAGCGGAACGTTCCACTTGATCTTGCCGGTAAATAAATCCACCGCAGCTGTTGTTCCCCACGGCGGACGATTGCACGGAGTGCCACTGGGCGAAAACAGAAATGAGCGATAGAGCCCATACGGGGAGGGCTCCTGGTCACCGAACTCTCCGTAAATGCGGTTGTCCTGATTCTTATGTACTTCAGCGTCGTATTCCCCACGCGGAATCAGTTTGACCCACGCGATCAGGCGATTCGTGTTGACGACCATGACGTGGTGCTGCGGGTCATACGCGGCACTGCCCCAGTTCACGCCTCCGACGTTTCCGGGAGCCTGCACGGTGCCCCGTAAACTCGGCGGCGTGAAAATTCCTTCGTTCCGCAAAGCGCCGATCTTGTCGCGACACCACTTCTCATCTTCAGGCCTCGGTCCCCACGCTTCCGGAGCTTCAAATCGTTCAGGCACCAGCGAAATCGTCGAAAACGGCTGGGTCGGAGCACTCTCCTCGCCGGCAATATCCGATTGCGACACGGGGCGTTCTTCAATGGGCAGCAGCGGCGCACCAGTCAGGCGGTTGAGCACAAAAACGTGGCCCATCTTGGTGTTAATCACGACTGCGGGTGTTCCATCTTTCCAGTCGATCAGCGTCGGCTGCGCTGCAACGTCGTAATCCCACAGATCGTGATGCACGACTTGAAATCCCCAGACAAATTTGCCGGTCGAAGCGTGGAGCGCCACCACCGAGTTGGCCCATTTGTCGTCGCCCTTACGGATGCCGCCGAAGTAGTCAGGCGCTGCGCTCCCTGTAGGCACAAACACCAGGTCGTGCGCGGCATCCACTGAAAAAACCGCCCAGGCATTACCCCCTCCCGTTCGCGGCTTGGTGTCCTTCGCCCAGGGAATGGGGTCCCAGGTCCAGCGAAGCTTACCCGAGCGCGCGTCGAATGCGCGGACAATGCCGCGGCCCGTGTCCACGCGCCAGTTGTCGGCAATCGAAGATCCCACGATCACCAGATCTTTGAAGATCGCCGGCGGAGAGGTCACCTGATAACCGCCTGTCCACTCCGTCTGTGTTGCGGCATCTTTGTTGAGATCAACGGTGCCATTCGCGCCGAAGTCCGCACAGGGCTTTCCCGTTTCACCATCCAACGCAATCAGGCGGGCATCCAGCGTGCCGATAAAAATGCGCAGACTGCATGGCACGCCGCTTTTCCCGTGTGGATCTTGCCATGCCGAAACTCCGCGTGAACTGACCTCTGAAAAATTTTGATCGAGATTCACGCCCGGGTCATATTCCCACAGCTTCGCTCCAGTCTCCGGTTCGAGTGCGATCACGTGGTCGTACGGCGTAGTCAGCAGAAGCTTCCCGGCAACAAGAATGGGCGTTGATTCGAATGCGGCCTTCCGCTTCAGCTTGGTCGGCTTGTCATTTGCGCCGGTACGGTAGCTCCACGCTACCTTCAGACTACTCACATTGCTTCGATTGATCTGCGACTCTGCCGAGTAGCGGGTACCACCTGCGTCAGCTCCGTAAGCCGGCCAATCGTTTCGCTCTGCAATCTGTATCTGACCGCTTGCGTACGACATGGTCGGTAGGGCGGATACAAAAACCAATGAGATAGCGCAGGCGACATTCATCCTCATGCTGGCTACGATAGCGGGGAACATACTGGCTGGCAATGACGTTCTCCGCCTTACCGGCCATCGGTAGACAGGCGCAGATACTGCTGTACTCACTGGACATCGCACTCTTAATCTTTGTTCGAATTTGGCGCACCGGCGAATGACGCTCACTCACTTGCTGTAAGCAAGCTCCTGATTGCTAGGCTGCGCCGTCTTTGAAGAGAGATAAAGCGACACAACCGTGATATCGTCCGTCTGACCGAAGTGCTGCGCTGTTTGCGCAATGTACCGAGCCGATTCGTTGCTCACCTGCTGGGTGCGCTCGAATCCGAACAGTTCGCCTTCCCCGTTCGTCGCCTCTACCACCCCGTCGGAAAGAAACACAAGCCGGTCGCCGCGATTCAAATGAAATGTCGCCTGCTCGTACTCCACATCCGCGATCACTCCCAAAGGAAGACTCCCCAGAAGCGAGATTTCCCGCCCATCGCGATAGGGATTCAAGTGTCCGGCGTTGGCAATGGTCGTGGTCCCGTCGGGATACACACGTGCACATAGGCACGTCGCAAAACACGGTGCGCAATCCAGTTCCTTCACCGCCGTTCCCGGCGAAGCCACGGCCCCGATCAGCACATGATTCAGGTGATTCAGCACCGTCGCGGGATCGTGTGACAACTCGTTCCGCAGCGCGCCCACCAGCGTGCTCGAGTTCATGGCCGCCTGCAGCCCTTTCCCGCTCACATCTCCCACCACAATCAATAGCGAATCATCTTTCAGCGGCAGCACCTGGAAAAAGTCCCCGCCTACCCCGTTCACAGGTAGATATGCGCTCTCCAGCATGAAGTTGCGATTCGACGGCAACTGCGTCGGGATCAGCAACGCCTGCACGCTGCGAGCTGCCGAGATCTCCGCCGCCGAGCGCTGCTCCTCCTGGCTGATCCGCACAAATCGATACAGGATAACCGCGATCAGGCTTCCCAGAAACAATGTGTAGGCCGCTGCGCTGGTGCTGAATTCAATTGGGCCCAGGAAAAAATAGTGCGCTGCAAATCGATCCGGAAGCCAATGCCGGCTCACCCCAAAATCGAGAACCGTATCGGCCGAATCCGCCGTCGCTGCCAGGAAAAACGGCAGCAGCATCACGCCTGCCTCGGTGCGTCCTCGTCGCCATGCGCCGAACAGCAAAACCGTCACCACCCCGCAGAACAGAACCTCCGCCGCCACCGAGAGGACCTCATACGCCAACGTCAGGTGCATCAAGCTGACGAAGGGGAGGATCAGGACCCCAATCTGCGCTCCCCGCACAAACTTGCGCGATTCCGTGCCGGTGAAGTGGAGAATAAACTCCAGCGTAATGGCCATGAATATGCGGCCGTTGAACGCGGTAAAGATCTGGTAGAACGAAGACGAAACGGCAGCGAGCCCAAAAGCCGCTTCCGCCGCTGCCTCCAGCGCGACCGCCAGGCACAATAGCGAAAGCCAGAGATACTCAGCATGATGACGCTGCGCCAGGTAGAGAAAGCCCCCAAGAATCGCGACACAAAAGAAGAGAAATGTCACGATCAGCGGCGAAATCACGCTCTCATTCCACTGGCGCCCGACGGCCATGGCATGCCGCTCGGCCATATCGCTCGCCGCACCCAGTTCAACCCGCCGCAACAGACCGCGGCTGATCGTCGTACCTGGCCCCGCCCACGTGCGAATCGCAATCACCGTCGGCCCGTTTGTCGAAGGAGTCAGTTGCGCCACAAACGGCGGAGACTGGTACTCGGAAGGCGACTCCGTCATTCCCTTGCTATGGGCGGCTTCCATGCCGCTCACGAACACATCGAGTTGGCCGATTGAATGGCTCGAAACGAGCAGAGCAAGCGACTGCCCCGACGCAAGAGCACTGAACTGGGCGAGTTGCCCCGGCTGGAGCTTCAGCCGGTACCACCCGTATCCGCTGTACGTATCAATTCCCTGCTCCACAAGCGAGGAACTCAGGCTCACCATCGGCCAGCTGGAATCGTCAAATGCCGGATCGGCCCACCGTAGATCGTCTCCAGCCTGGAAACGCCACTGCCCGTCGAGAATGGTGACCGCACGAACTCCGCTGGCTGCCCCGCTTCCCGCAGCGTTGCCCGCCGAAGGGGAAGTCTGCGCAAACACCGGCGACGCGCAAAAGCAAACGGCCGCTAACCAGCAGAGAACCGCTCGCGGAAAAGCCTGCCTCGCCGCTGGTTGAAGTCTTTGCATGCCTCTCAAGAATTAGAGCATGAGCGGACCGTCGTTCTTACACCGATCCCACCTGGAACCTGCCCCGCCATCCACCTCTGGATCACCTACGCGTTAAGAGGCTTCGCGGTTCCTATCCCCGCCGGACGCGAACCGCTTCCTTGGCCTCGGCATGGCCAGCCGCCGGAACCTCAGGCACCTCAGCCTTGGGCGCGCCGATGTTCAGCGCCTTGCGCACCTCGGCGTCCATCCTGGCAAAGATATCCTTGTTCTCTTTAAGGAAGTTACGCGTATTCTCGCGTCCCTGCCCGATCCGCTCGCCGGAATAGCTGTACCACGCGCCTGACTTCTCCACGATGTTGTTGGCCACTGCCAGGTCAAGCACATCGCCTTCACGGCTGATGCCCTCACCATAAAGAATGTCAAACTCGGCCTCGCGGAACGGCGCGGCAACCTTGTTCTTCACAATCTTCACCTTGGTCCGGTTGCCAGTGACGACATCGCCTTCCTTGATCGCGGCAATGCGACGGATATCCACGCGTACTGATGAATAAAACTTCAGCGCGCGGCCGCCTGTCGTCGTCTCAGGATTGCCAAACATCACGCCGATCTTCTCGCGGATCTGGTTAATGAAAATCAGCGACGTGCGCGACTTTGAGACCGTCCCCGTCAGCTTCCTCAGCGCCTGCGACATCAACCGCGCCTGCAGTCCCATGTGCGACTCGCCCATTTCGCCGTCGAGTTCCGCCTTCGGCACCAGCGCAGCCACCGAGTCCACTACCAGCACGTCGATGGCGCCCGAGCGCACCAGCGCTTCGGTGATTTCCAGTGCCTGCTCGCCCGAGTCCGGCTGCGAAACCAGCAGATTGTCCACATCGACGCCAAGTTTCTTGGCATACCCCGGATCCAGCGCATGCTCGGCATCCACAAACGCCGCCAGCCCGCCATTCCTCTGTGCCTCTGCGATGATTTGGAGCGTAATCGTCGTCTTGCCCGACGACTCAGGACCGAAAACCTCGATCACTCTTCCCCGCGGCACGCCACCCACACCCAGGGCCGCGTCAAAGCTGATCGATCCGGTTGAGATGACAGAGATCGGAACCAACGCCTCCCGCGATCCAAGACGCACGATGGAGCCTTTTCCAAACTGCTTTTCGATCTGCGAAAGGGCTAATTCGACCGCTTTTGCGCGCTCATCGGCAATAGGCATAGATATTTCTCCTCTAGAAATGCTCGCTTGGCGCGGCTTGTTGGGAACGACAGAAAACACGCGGCGGCTAATGGTATTTCGAACGGATTGTAGCAGGATGGAACACTCAATAGATACAGAAAAAGCGAAGAAAAAGGGAAGATAGTAAAGAGGCGTATTCTCCGTCACGAAACAAACAAAGATGCAACAATTGGGCGGACTAAACAGCCCCAATTCTTGGGGCTTCCATGCACAGACTTTTCCGTTTTCAGCGGCACCGATCCACCGTGCTTGCGGTCAGCCCGCACGAAGGAGTTTGGCCAGCGCTAAACCGTATACGCCCCAATCCGCGTCTCCCGCGACGTCAACGCATCGCAGGTCCGGTCCAATGCCTCATAGGTCGCATCATTTTCCTTCCGGAAACTCCGAAACGCCTCTTCGCTCGCCCACCGGTCGATCGTCAGATACGAACCCGAAATATACACATCTCGCAGCAACTCTGTCCCGAGATACTCTGGAGAGCTGCGAAACAGCTGCGCCCAGTTCCCTTCCGGCCCGTATGCGGCCTCAAAGGCAGATACCTGTTCCTCGGCAATCTCAAACTGCCACACCACCACAAACATGCGCCCTCAGCTTCTTGTTCCATGGTAGCGCATGCAATGTGATCTCATCCTTCTGCCGAGCCGATCCTGGTTTCCGGATCGACTCCAAGCCATGCGATCGCACCCGCGACTCCCACCAGGGCCGCGGTCAGGAACGATGAGGTCCATCCAAATTGCTGCGCAATCCACGGCGTGAGCGATGCGGTGACCGCCCCGCCGATCTGCGCTCCCATATTCATCACGGCCGACACTACGCCGGCATGCTGACCCGCGATATCCGCCGTAACCGACCAGTACGAACTCTGCGAAATGTAAAGCGCGCCTGCACCGGCGGCAAGCGTTATCGCGGCAACCGGCGCACTCCCCACGCGCGAACCCATAATCAGCAACCCGGCCGCTACGAGAAGTGAAAAAAATCCAGGGGCGCAGCGCCCCGCCCTTAGTCCATGCCGCGCTGCGATCCAATCTCCAAGCACGCCGCCTGCCAGGCAGAAAACCGTGATCGCGATAAACGGAATCATCGTGTAGAGCGCGCTTGTCTTCAGGTCAACTCCGTGCGCCTGCGCCATGTAAAGGTAAAACCATCCGAGGAAGATCCACGCGATATAGCCGAAACAGAAGCATGCAAACGTCAGCAGGAGCAGCGTGCGGCTGCGTAGAATCGCACTCCATGGAACGCCACTCTTCGCCAGCGGAACCTCAGTCAGGCCAGCGCGAATGGTTCTCATTTCCTCTGCGGAAACGAATGGATGTTCTTCCGGCGTATCGCGCGCAATCAGGTACCAGGCAACGCCGGCAACCACTCCAACTGCAGCGCTGAACCAGAAAGCCGCTCGCCATCCATGCCCGGCGATAATCGCGGCCAGCAACGGCGGGGTCAATCCCGCTCCAGCCCCGACACCGGCAAAGATGACCCCATTGGCGCGGCCCCGTTCGCGCGCAGGAATCCACTGGGCCACGAATTGGTTCGAAGCCGGATACATGATCGCCTCGCCGACTCCGAGCGCGCACCGTACCGCAATCAGCACCCACAGTGCTCCTTTCAATCTCGGGGAAACCAGCGCAGTCCCCAGCGTAAACACTGCCCACCACAGCACCGCCAGTGCCAACGCACGCCTCGGACCCAGCCGTACGGCGACCCATCCGGCAAGCACCTGCGACGCCGCATAGCCCACCAGAAACGCGCTGATCACCCAACCCAGCCGCACGTTCCCAAGTCCGAATTCGCGGCTTATCTGCGGTCCGGCAATGGTGATGTTGGTACGATCAAGAAAAGCAACGGCGCTGACCAGAAAAATGCAAAACACCAGCCACGCGCGCATTGGCACTTTGCCCATCCTGAAATACTATCGATTGAGCTCAATATTGGGCTGTTAAGGAAAGGGCACGTGCCAGGTCGCTCCCTCAACGGCATTCACATGCAAACCAGGTTCAAGAAGTTCGGTGTCATAACTGGCTTCGCACTGCTTCTTGCCGTGCTCATCGTGAATGCCGCGATCACAAAGAAACAATTTGACCGGCAGGTCGCAACAGGCCTTTGGGTTGTCCACACCCACCAGGTTCAGCTGAAACTCAGCGAAACTCTCGCGCTGCTCACAGACGCCGAAACGGGCCAGCGTGGCTACCTCTACACAGGCGAGGAACAATATCTTGCGCCCTACGAACGCGCGGTTCAACACATCCAGTCGCAGATCGACGAACTCTCTCTCTTGACCGCCGACAACTCCAGCCAGCAAGCCGCGATCGGTCAACTTCGTCCGCTGGCGCGCGAAAAGCTTGACGAACTCGCCTCAACCATCGCTCTCTACCGTTCCGGCAAAGTCGATGAGGCTCGGAAACTGGTGCTCAGCGATAGTGGCCTTCGTACGATGGAGAATATTCGCGCCGTCGTTTCCGGCATGGTCGAAGAGGAAAGCCGGCTCGAGCGTGATCGCGACGCTTCCTATCTCGCTACCATCAGACTCACTTCGACCAGCATTTATCTCACCACGGTCCTAGCGGCATTCGGCCTGATTCTGCTGGCCTACTTCATCCTGCGGCAAATGAGTCTTCGCGAGCGCCACGCACGCGAAATGCGCGCACGCGAAGAGTGGTTCCGCGTAACGCTCACGAGCATCGGTGACGCCGTTATCGCAACGGACCAGAATGGAAACGTCACATTTTTGAACCCCATCGCCGAAGGGCTCACCGGTTTTTCAACAGCAGCGGCCGCGGGCAGGAATATCCTTGAAATTTTCCCGATCTTCAATGAAAGCACCATGGCGCCTGTCGACAATCCCGTCGCGCGCGTCATCGCGGAAGGACGCGCAACGGGGCTCGCGAATCACACGGTGCTTCGCCGTGTCGACGGGATTCTCACCCCAATCGATGACAGTGCGGCCCCGATTCGCGACGATAGCGGCAATTTGATCGGTGTCGTCCTCGTCTTTCGTGATATCACGAATGACCGCAAAACCGAGCGCGTGCTTCGCAATACTGAAAAACTGAGCGCCGCCGCGCGCCTCTCGGCGACCGTCGCTCATGAAATCAACAATCCGCTCGAGGCCGCCGTCAATCTTGCCTATCTCGTCAGAATCAATCCAGCGCTACCCGAAGACGCCGTTCGCCAGCTGGCTCAGGTGGAGCAGGAATTGGATCGTGTCGCGCACATCACTCGCCAAACCCTCGGATTTTTCCGAGATAAGAATGCGCCCGGTCCCGTAAAACTGGACGCCGTCGTCGAGTCGGTACTTCGGATTTACTCGAACAAGATGGCGAGCAGGAACATCACCATTCACCGGCGATTCACAGAGTGCCCTCCCGTCAGCGGCATCGAAAATGAAATCAAGCAGGTTGTGTCGAATCTCGTCTCGAATGCTGCTGATGCTTCGGCGACAGGAGGCGTGGTCATCATCACCCTCGCATGCATCGAAAAGCCAGGAAAGGTCACCGTTCAGCTGAAGGTGGAGGATGATGGACCCGGGGTTGCCGACGAACATCGGGATCGAATCTTTGAGCCCTTCTTCACCACCAAACAGGATGTCGGAACAGGGCTCGGCCTGTGGGTTACACGGGAGATCGTCGAAAGGCACGGCGGTACTATCCAGTTACTCAAGCGTGAGGATGGCGCTCAGGGTGCAGCTTTCAGCGTCGCTTTCGATGCTGCCCCGCATTCGAGTAATGGCCGCTGACTCCTTGTACCATCACACGCTCTTTCGCTCTAGATCTGCGTCGCCGCGCCAACACGGCGCCTACACGGCCCGCAGCGCACCAATCGGTTCCGTAGCCGCCGCTCGCGCTGCCGGCACCGCGGAGGCCGCCATCGTCAACAGCAGCATCACGGCAGCGCTCAACGCATACAGCAGCGGATCCGTCGGACTCACATCGAAGAGAAACGAACTCACAATCCGCGACAGCGCCACTGAGCCCGCCACGCCCAGCCCGCATCCCAGCATTGCCAGTTTCGCGCCGCCTACCAGCACCATCCCCGCAATCTTGCCTCGCTCCGCTCCAAGTGCCATGCGGATCGCAATCTCCTGCACACGCAGCGTCACCGAAAAAGCCACGACGGCATAAATACCCGACGCCGCCAGCAACAGCGCTCCCAGCGCAAATGCTCCAATCAATCCAGTGTTGAATCGCCGCGGCGCTTCAGTGTTGGCCAGCGCATCCGTCATCGGACGCACCTCTTTGAGCGCCAGCATCGAGTCAACCTCCGCCACCGTCGCCCGCAGTGTCTGCTCCATCTGTTCCGGCGGCAACGCCGAACGCAGCACGATATATCCGCCTGCCGCATTGGCCAGCTTGTCCGGCGCATCCGCACCGTTCAGCGACTCCGGCTGATCCGTCGGCAGGTAGTACTGGTCTCCGGCCAGTTCATCGCGCGACCGCCTGGTGTCACCCACCACGCCCACCACTGTCGCCCACGGCAGACCGCCGTTCGGATTTCCAAGATGCATCCGCTTGCCCACCGCATCTTGTCCCGGCCATGCATGCTTGGCCATTGACTCGTTCACGATCAGCACCAGCGGTGCGCCGGCCTTGTCCTCCCGCGTGAAATACCGCCCCTCTCTTAACGGAATTCCCATCGCACGGAAGTAGTCGCCATCGCTCACCGTGAAGGGCGCAAACTCCATCTTCCAGCTATCCATCCGCACGCCTTCGATCGTGTAGTCCGCCATTGGCACAGACGCCGTCGCCGGCAACACCTCGGCCATCCCCGCCGCCACAATCCCCGGCTTTCCTGCGAGCCGATCAAGGACTTCACGATCAAATCGCTGCGCTGAAGATTCTGTTCCATACTGCTCGAGCGGCAGCTGATAGCCACCGACCAGCACGTGGTCCGGACGAAATCCGGGATCGACCGCCAGCATCTTCTGATAGCTCCGCACAAACGCCACCGACACCGTCAGCAGGATCATCGCGATCGCAATCTCCGCCACCACCAGCGCCGATCGCAGCCATGCATGGCTCGTCCCCGTACTGGTCCTCCCGCTTTCGCTCAGGCTCTCCAGAAGATTGGTGCGCATCGCTGCAAAGGCCGGCACCACGCTGCACATCACGCCCGTCGCCACCGCCAGCAGCAAAGCAAATGCCGCCACCCCTTGATCCATCCGGATCGCATCGATGCGCGGCATTGACTCCGGCAGCAGAACCAGCGCCGTCTTCAGCGCGACCGCAGCGGACGCAAGTCCCAGCAGCCCGCCGGCCACGCTCAGCAACAGTCCTTCCGCCAGCGCTTCGCGTATCATCGCGCCCGCCCTCGCACCCAGAGCCAGCCGCACCGCATATTCACGCCGACGCCGAATAGCCCGCACCAGCATCAAAATCGCCACATTCACGCAGGCAATCATCAGGACAATCAGAACCGTAAGAAATAGCGCCCGCAACAACGGCCTCGCAGAGTCGACCACTTGCTCGCGCAGAGGTGCCGCCGCACCGCGAATGCGAATCGCCGATAGCTTCGCTGGAAAATCGCGCATGATTTCGTGCGCCACGCGGTCCGCATCCTGGCTGGCCTGCTCCAGGCTTACCCCGTCCTTTAAGCGTGCCACCATGTCGAACCGCCAGCTGGCCGCGTTGGCTTCAGAGAGTTCTTCCGCCGTCAGGCTCATCGGCACCCACAACTGCGACTGCCCCAGCCGTCCAGACTCCAGCGGAAATTCAAACTCACGCGGCATCACGCCGACAACCGTGTAGGTCTTCCTGTCCAGCACCATTGAACTGCCGAGAACATTCGCATCACGATGAAACCGGTTCAGCCACATCGCATAGCTGATCACCGCTACAGGCGCATGTGCCGAATCCTCTTCTCCCGTGAACACGCGACCCAGCATCGGCGCCACGCCCAGTGTCGCGAACGCGCGCGCCTCCATACGGGCTGCGCGAACAACCTCTGGCGTTCCGCCGCTCGCAAGCTCATAGGTCACCCGTGTGTAGCCGCCTGCAGACGAGAATGCCGTTGTTGCCTTCTCATACGTTGCCATCTCGCGCGCCGTCACGCCGATGCCAGTGTTTTCGCCCACATGATCGCCCAGCGCCACGATCCGTTCCGGGTTCTGAAACGGCAGCGGTCGCAGCAACACGCCTTCCACCAGCGAAAAGATCGCCGAGGTTGCACCAATGCCGACCCCAAGCATCAGCACCACTGCTGCTGCAAATCCCGGCGCCTTGCTCAACTGCCGCAATGCATAGCGAAAACTGCTCAGGAACCCACCCACACGTCACCTCCGGGGAAAATGCTTGCGCCTGCCCTCTTACCCTACCATTCACTTTGGTGGTCGGAAGATCATGGCTGATGCCAGGCTAGCAGCAGCAAAAGAGCTATTGAGTTTGCGATAAACCGCCTTCTATCTTGAGTAAGATGGTATTCAAATCAGCTGCTGATGGATCCTTTGCGTTGCGAGGGGGACAACTGTCCAGAAACGGAATTCGGCAAAACGGGCGCGAGAGCTTCGGACTATCGCCTCAGAATCTGCGCACATTGCGCGCGCTCAAGACGCCCTCGCAAATCCAGAAGTTCGTTGACGCCCTCCAGTACCAGTACGCAAACACCGCGTTGTCTCCTCAGCGCGCACTGCGCGAGCGCAAAGGGCACTGCCTTGAGGGAGCCATACTGGCTGCCGCTGCTTTGCGCGTCAACGGCCATCCTCCGCTTCTGATGGATCTCGAGGCCGTTCGTGACGACGACCATGTATTGGCCATCTACCGGCAGCACGGCCTGTGGGGAAGTATCGCCAAGTCAAACTTCGCGGGACTGCGTTTCCGTGCGCCCGTCTACCGCACTCTGCGCGAGCTCGCGCTGAGCTACGTCGACCACTATTACAACCTGCGCGGCGAGCGCACATTGCGCTCCTACTCCGCGCCTGTCAACCTGGCGCGCCTCGACAAACTGCATTGGATGACCAGCGACGAAGACATCTGGTGCGTCCCGGAGTTGCTTATCGCCGCGCGGCATTACCCGCTTTTCCCCGACAAAGTAGCACGCGCGCTTCCGCGCCTTGACCGCCGCAGCTTTGAAGCCGGCATGCACGGCTGGACAAAACACTAGACCGCTTTTTCGCGTGTCAAGCCCTCATCGATGATATAGGGGGAGTGACCAAGTGAATAACACCTGGGGAGGCAGATCTACGTAGGACTGCCCTCTACCCGCACCCGCAACTCCGCGCCAGCAGTTCCGCAAAGTGCAGCGCCTGCTTATGCCCCAGTTGCTGAATCTGTTCGCGGCAGCTGAAGCCGTCGGCCAGGATCACCGTCAGCGGGCCTGCCGAGTCCACCGCCGGCATCAGTCCATCGCTCGCAATCGTCTTCGATACTTCATATTTCTCTTTCTCGAACCCGAAAGGACCGGCCATCCCGCAGCATCCCGCTTTGATTGCCTCCACGTTCGCGCCGGCGCGTTTCAGCAGTGCGATCTCGCTTGCTGGCCCGCCAAATACTGCCTTGTGGTGGCAATGTCCGTGCACCAGCACATGCGCTCCTTCAAGCCGCCCCGGAACCCAGTCAGCGGCCTCGGCCGCGAGCCAGTCTGCCAGCAGCCACACCTGCCTGCTCATGCGATGTGCTCGTTCGTCTTTCGGAAAGAATTCGAGAAGTTCGTCTTTGAAAACACTCGCGCAGCTCGGCTCAAGAAAGATGAACGGCATTCCTGCCTCGATTTCGGGAGCCAGGCGCCTCAGCGCATCTTCGAGATACGCCTTCGCCTGGTCGAGAAAGCCGAAGTCGTAGAGCGGACGTCCGCAGCAGATATGGCCCTTCGCCGTCTGCACGTCGAAGCCCGCTCCGTTCAGCACGGTCTCGGCCGCAACCAGCGTCTGCGGGTGATAGTAGTTGTTCCACGTATCCGGCCACAGGAAGACCGGCCGGCTCCCCGCGCTCACTTCGGTGCGAGCGCGCCCCGAGAGAAAGCTCCTGCCTGCGAGTCGAGGCAAACTGCGCTCCGGCGCAACGCCGGCGATTCGCTTCGCGATCGAGCTTGTGAGTGCGCCGGTCAGCATGGCGTTCGTGATCCACGGCGCCACCGAGCCGATCCGCGCCAGCCTGTCCGCAAATCCGAACACATAGTGTCGCGGAGGATGCAGGCGTGCCTTGTAGTGCTGCGCCAGAAACTCGGCTTTGTACGCAGCCATATCCACCTGCACCGGGCACTCTGTCTTGCATGCCTTGCAACTCAGGCACAGATCGAGGGCCTCGTGCACCGCCTCGCTTTGAAACCCTTCTGCGTGCAGCGACCCCGCCAGCATCTCCCACAGCAGGTGCGCGCGCCCGCGTGTCGAGTGCTTCTCGTCGCCGGTCGCGCGATAGCTCGGGCACATCACGCCACTGTCCGTCTTCCGGCACGCGCCCACGCCAACGCACCGTTCAGTTGCAGTTTCCAGCGATCCGCCATCGCGTGAAAACGCGAAATGCGGCTTGAATTGTGCTGCTGGATCCTCACCCGCGCCTTCGTCCTGGCGCGGACCCGCCGAAGGCGATTGGTGCCTCTCAATTCCCTTCCTTAGATTTTCGATAGGGTCATAAACGCGAACCGCATCGATCAGCTTTCCCGGGTTCATGCGGTTGTCCGGATCCCACAGCGCTTTGAACTCGCGGAACGCCTGCATCAGCTCCGGCCCGAACATCTTGGGCAAGAGCGCCGCACGCGCCTGTCCGTCGCCGTGCTCGCCGCTCAACGATCCGCCAAAGCCCAGCACCACATCGGTCGCACGCTCCAGAAATTCGCGAAAATCGCGAAGTCCCTTTTCGCTGCGGAAATCGAAGTTGATGCGCATGTGCACGCATCCCTCCCCGTAGTGGCCATAGAGCGGGCTCGAGTAGCCGTACTCCGCCATCAGCGCGGAAACACTGCGCAGATAAGCTCCCAGCTTCTCCGGCGGAACGGCCGCATCCTCCCACCCTTCCCACCGATCCGGCTCACCCGGCACGAACACCACCGCTCCCAGCGCCGACTCGCGCACATACCAGACGCTCGCTGCTTCCGCCCGCGTGCAGACATGCGCAACAGGTTGACCGGGCCAGCTTCGACAGTCTCTTGCCAGTGCCTCGGCCTTTGTCTGCGCCTCCTCGGCGTTCCATGCCCCCATCTCCACCAGCAGAAAACCAACCCCCGGCGGCAACTGGTCGAGCTCTCGCAGAGCCAGCCCCTTGCGGCGCATGAACTCGACCAGCATTTGATCGAATCCCTCAAGCCCTATCGGCTTGTGCTCCAGCGCCAGTGGCACCGCGTCGGCCGCGACGAACGGATCATCGAATCCGAGCACCGTAAGCACGCGAAAGGGAGGGCTGGCCGTCAGATTCAGAGTCGCAGATAGCACCGTGGCACAGGTGCCTTCACTGCCCACCAACGCTCTCGCCACGTTGAAGCCGTTCTCGGGCAGCAGTTCGTCGAGGTTATAGCCGGAGACACGCCGCGGAATCCGCGGAAACTTCGATCGCACCAGGTCGCTATATTGATCGCGTATGCGCTTGAGACCGGCATAGATTTCGCCCTTCCGCCCACCGGCGCGGATGATGCTGTCAAGCTGATCCGCGCTCGTGCGACCGACAGTCATGCGCGTGCCGTCGTAGAGAACAATCTCCAGCGTTTCCACGTTGTCGACGGTCTTGCCGCCCAGCAATCCGTGGACACCGCAACTGTTGTTGCCGATCATGCCGCCGAGCGTGCAGCGCGAGTGCGTCGCGGGATCAGGTGCGTAGGTCAGATGATGTTTCTCGGCTGCATCGCGCAGGCGATCGAGGACGATGCCGGGCTGAACCGTCGCCAGCTTTGCCTCCGGATCGATCGAGCTTAGCCCGTTCATGTAGCGCGAAAAGTCGAAGACCACTGCAACGTTCGCGCACTGGCCAGAGAGACTGGTTCCCCCGCCACGGGGCAGCACCGCTGCGCCCAATGCACGACAGGCTTCGAGGGCGGCTTCTACGTCTGCAGCGTCGCGAGGCAGGATCACGCCGATCGGAAGCTGGCGGTAATTCGACGCGTCGGTTGCATAGAGAGCGCGCGAACCTGCATCGAAAAGTACGTCGCCGCGAAGCCTGGATTTCAGCCGCGCTTCGAGTTCACGATGCGCACTGAAGCTTTCGTGATCAAGCCGAGGCTGGTTGAGAATGGTGAAAACGCCCACGTGGGAATAGTAGCGCGCTCAAGGCATTTCAGCGCGTCGGCCACTCTTCCACAACAATGCCCAGATCGTTCAACTGCTGGATCGCAGCTTCCACGTTGCGCCGAATCTTTGGGCGATCCTTTGCAGTGGCGCCGGGAAGTTCGGCCACCGCCACCACGCGGCCATATTGCCATG
The DNA here is from genome assembly GCA_963770365.1 of uncultured Acidobacteriaceae bacterium. Classification (GTDB taxonomy): domain Bacteria; phylum Acidobacteriota; class Terriglobia; order Terriglobales; family Acidobacteriaceae; genus Telmatobacter. The sequence goes on from CAVYPN010000013.1 coordinate 49,725, forward strand.
CACTCTGGGGCAGCGCGACCATTGCCTCAGCAAGATCCTTGGGGTGGATCTCGATTTCCTGTCGCCTCGCGGCTTCCGGACGGAGCATGGTGCCTTTGCCCACATCGCTTGTGTTGGCATCTGCCTGCACAACGCGCAAGGTGATGGCATCAGGTCCAACAGCGAGAAACGGATTTGCCCATGCCGACGGATCGTGCACGTCCACATACATGCTCTTGGTCGGGAGCGAAATGCGGGAAAGCGCCTCGCGCTGCTGATCGCTGGTGGAGGCACGCGCCTGCGCCGCAGCCTGGGCCTGGTGCTCGGCATTCACGGCGTTTTTGGCCACGCCGACAACCGCCTGCTCCTCTTTGTGGCAGGCCACCACAGCGACCGCTAAAAGCGCGCTCATCGCCGCAAACCCAGCAGCCTTGGATGGAAGGATCACCAGTCAAGAATATCAGGGCCCAACCCTGACATCAGAGCGGAGTGAGGGCAGCTTACTCGCCCTTCCAGACCGGTTTCCGCTTTTCAAGAAATGCGCTGGTTCCCTCAGCTTTGTCCGCGGTATCGCACAAGTGTCCAAACCGATCCGCCTCGCGCAACAGCGCAAGATCGAGCGGCAGATCGAGTCCCTCGTCGACCAACCGCAAGGTTTCCGCGATCGCCAGCGGCGCCTGGGCCGCCATTTCGCCTGCCAGAGCTTCGGCGCGTTGCATCAGCTCAGCGGCGGGCACCACCTCGTCGACAAGCCCGATCCGCAAAGCTTCGCGGGCATCGATAATTGCGCCGGTCAGCAGCAACTTGAGCGCTGCTCCGCGCCCCACCAGGCGCGGCAAACGCTGTGATCCGCCATATCCCGGGACAACACCCAATTTCACTTCGGGCTGTCCGAATTTTGCGTCATCGGCTGCGATCCTTAGCGTGCATGCCAGCGCCAGTTCGCACCCGCCTCCCAGTGCAAACCCTCTTACGCACGCGATTACAGGCTTATTGAGAGTCTCGATTTTGCGGAAGACCGCCTGGCCTCGAAGCGCAAAGGCCTTTCCCGCACCCGGCTCCGCCGTTGCCAGTTCCCCGATATCCGCGCCGGCGGCAAAGGCACGTTCGCCTGCTCCCGTCAGCAAAACCACTCGCACTTCCGTGTCTGCTTGCAGTTCTTCGAAGACGGAACTCAGTTCAGCGAACGTAGCTGCATTCAGAGCGTTCAGCACCTTGGGCCGGTCAAGAGTGACCGTAGCCAGCTTCCCGTTCTTTTCAACGCGAATGTTCACGGTTGTCATGTCTATGTACTCTACTCATCTGAACAGGAACTATACCCCTATTACCCGGTCTCTGGCGGTAAATATCCTGCTTTCATCGGTTTACGGATGAGATGTCCGGCTAAATTATTCCTGTCATTGATCTTAGCTGCAGATTACTCTCTTGTAAGGACTTACGGACGTGTTTCACAGGTTCACAGGTTCACAGGTTCACTTGGGCTTTTCGGAAAAGGGACGGGCTTAAGGTCAACGATGCTGTAAACACGATGGTTAGCTTGCTCTAGCATGGGCCTTTATGGCTCTTTTTGGCGCGTTTTGGTGCGCTTAAAGCGGGTTTAGGGCGTTTAAGTGCGTTGCTGGACTGTGAAACTGTGAGTGAAGCGGGAGGGCTCAGGAAGAGACTAGTGAAATCTTCCTTCACAGATTCAGGTTAGACGATTGGCCGAAATAACCGGCAAATCCGTGAAAATAATTCTCCGTTTGTTTTGAATGGGTTAGAGGGAGATTTTGGGATCAGGGGCTTGACGTGGTGTTGGTGCACCCTGGGTTGAGACAGTTTGGCAAGGCCATGTTTGCCGTTCGCTGCCATTTACCTGGAAGACGGGATGGCAATGCGATAAAGAAAAGCAACTGCAGGTTCCTCCACTCCCGTTGGTCGGTCGGAATGACATTTCCTGGGGGTGGATGGGGTTTATGGCGACTGCGCCGGAAGTGCAACTGCGGGTTCCTCCACTCCCGTTGGTCGGTCGCAATGACATTTCCTGGGGGTGGATGGGTTTATGGCGACTGCGCGGGAAGAGCAACTGCGGGTTCCTCCGCTCCCGTTGGTCGGTCGGAATGACATTTCATTGGGGGTGGATGGGGTTTGTGGCGACTGCGCCGGAAGTGCAACTGCGGGTTCCTCCGCTCCCGTTGGTCGGTCGAATGACAGGGCTGGGCTCGTTTGTTTACGGTTCGGTCAGGATTGGAGCCAGTCGGTGGCTCGTTTGTAGTCAGCGGGTTCATATTCATACCAATCTCTGCTCAGGTCAACCCAGGTGGGGTTCGTCCTCTCAATCAACGTGAGTTTCTTGGCGCGGTTCCACTTTTTCAGTTGAGTTTCGCGACGGATGGCATCGACGATGTGCTGGTAGCTCTCAAACCACACGAGTCGATCGCAGTTGTAGGTCGCGCTGAATCCTTCGAACTCTTTCCATTTGTGCTGAAAGATCCTTTTTCGAAGGTCCCCTGTTACTCCGATGTAGAGGGTGCGGCTGCGGCTGGCAACGATGTAAGTGGAGTAGACGCGCTCATCCATTGCGGTAAAGGTAATTCGGGGAATTGGGTGTGCGCGGTGATGGGGATCATGTTATGGGCGGCGATAAAAGAGCAACTGCGGGTTCCTCCACTCCCGTTGGTCGGTCGGAATGACATTTCCTTGGGGGTGGATGGGGTTTATGGCGACTGCGCCGGAAGTGCAACTGCGGGTTCCTCCACTCCCGTTGGTCGGTCGGAATGACATTTCCTGGGGGTGGATGGGGTTTATGGCGACTGCGCCGGAAGAGCAACTGCGGGTTCCTCCGCTCCCGTTGGTCGGTCGGAATGACACTTCCTTGGGGTGGATGGGTTTGTGGCGACTGCGCGGGAAGAGCAACTGCGGGTTCCTCCGCTCCCGTTGGTCGGTCGGAAATAGACAAAGCGGGGTGATAAATGGACGAAGCTGCGTGATAACTGAGTCGATGGCGGGCTGGCCCCGGCCGGCAAAAAAGGAAAAGGGCGGCGCCGATGTCGGCCCGCCCTCAAATTCTGAATGCCAGAGATGTACAAGTAAATTCAGGAGGCAATGTCAGAGTAGCGAGATTGGGGTTCGGTGTCTTGCGTCATTCGGACGACGAACACCTCCACCCATGGGTGGAGGTGTTTCCAGTACCAGCACAATGAATCAAAAGGGCTTCCGCGGATCAAGCTGTCTGGGCTCATAATCGGAGTAGTGCCCCTGCAACTTCACGCTTTCTCATCCTGCTCTGGATTAAGACATCTTGTTGCGCATCGAAGCGAACTCGAATAGAAACGCGCCAGGATCAAGCCAAACTCGCCCCGCAATGCGGACGGAGCGAGCGTTTGCATCGGTCGCCGGATGCCTCATCGTCTTTCTTTTCGCGTGCACTGGTTGGGCTCCGGCCCTGGAGCCGACCACCCCGCTCGCGAACTTCGGTCGCCAAACGTGGGTGATGGAAAATGGGCTACCGCAAAACACGGTGCAGGTGCTTGCGCAGACACGGGACGGCTTTATCTGGCTGGGGACGGAGGTGGGGCTGGTTCGGTTCGACGGCAATGCCTTCGTGGTGTTCGATCAGAATTCCAAACCGGCACTTCCCGGCAATGACATTCAGTGCCTTCTGGCCACAGACGACGGCGCCCTATGGATCGGCACCAGCGATGGCCTGGCCCGATTCCAGAACGGGTCAGTTACGACGTTTACCACTGAGAATGGATTGCCAGGCAACTCCGTTCGCTCTCTACGACCAGACGGGCCAGACTCGGAGTACAGCGTCGTTGCCTCCACCCAAAACGGAACAGTCGCTATCAAGGATTCCCGTGTGACGCCGCTCATGGTTAACAGGAATGACGGGCCGCGCCCGCTGTTCCACTTCCAGTTGACCGACAAATCCGATGTGACTGTCAATACGACCTCGGTCCACATTATTGTCGAGAAGGATCATCCGCCGCGGACTCTAGTCGTCGGAAAAGACATTCCAGGTACGCGAATCCAGACGGCATTCGCTGATCGTGAAGGCGAATTATGGATTGGCACCAATGGCGGGCTTGTCCGCTGGGTGGCGGACAAGATCGATCGGTTCCCGGTGACAGATCCGCTAGCTTCGGCATCCGTCCTCGCGGTCCTTGAAGATCGCGAAAGCAACATATGGGTTGGCACTGAAACCGGGGGGCTTCACATCCTGCGCGACGAACGCTTTCGCATCTTCGGGCCGCGCGACGGACTCTCCTCGGATGCGACGACTACTGTCGTCGAGGACAACGCAGGAACGCTTTGGGTGGGAACGAGCGGAAATGGACTCGACGTCCTTTCCCGGAACGGAGCTTCCGTCACGCGCGTGAAAACCCTTCAAGTGAAAGACGGTCTTTCGAGCGATGTCATTCTTTCGCTCGCCGCTGCGCCGAATGGAGATTTGTGGGTGGGAACTCCTGACGGCTTGAATCGGGTTCGCAAGGGAGTCGTCACCTCCTTCACAAGCGCCGATGGCCTGCCCGACGACTTCGTACGTTCCCTGCTTGTGGATGCGGATGGCTCGCTTTGGATAGGCACACGGCGTGGCCTTGCGCACATGATCGCAGCCGGCGCGCACTTTGACACCTTCAGCCAGGCGAATGGTCTAGGCAGCGATCTTGTTGGCGCCATGGCGCGCGATGCACACGGCAATCTCTGGGTGGCAACGCTTGCCGGACTTTCGCGCCTCCAGGGTGCTCCCCAACCCAGCATCTCCAATTTCACGTCGGCAAATGGCCTCTCAAGCAACGTGATTACCGCACTGTTGCCGCGCAGTGATGGGACTCTGCTGATCGGAACACAGGGCCACGGATGGAACGTCTGGGATGGCCATGGCTTTTCGCCGGTAGAGAAGTCCGGGTTGAACCGCACGACCATTCACGCGATTCTGGACGATGAGCGCGGCCACTTATGGTTCGCTACCGAGAATGGCATAGCGCGCTGCGACTGCGACATGGCCGGCGGCTGCTCGCATTGGATGGAATTCGGCCCTGCCGACGGCTTGCGCGGACGCGAAATGGCTACGAACAGCCATCCTTCCGCCTGGCGCTCGCGTGATGGCTGGCTCTGGTTTGCAACGCCGAAGGGATTGGTTGTCGCCGATCCTGCGCATTTTCCCGTGAACACGGTTCCGCCACCCGTTGTCCTGGTGCGCTTTGCTGCCGACGACGTGGACCAGCCATTGCATGGAGCTGACCGTTTGAAGGTCGAGGCAGGACACAATCACTTCCAATTCGATTATGCCGGGCTCAGTTTTACCACTCCGCAAAAAGTACGCTACCGGTACATGCTTGAGGGGTTCGATCATCAGTGGACGGATGCCGGCGCGCGCCGCTCCGCCTACTACACCAACATTCCGCCTGGCACTTACACGTTCCGCGTTCAAGCTTCGAATAACGACGGAGTCTGGAATACGGAAGGCAGCGCATTCGCATTCACCCTGCGGCCGCATTTCTATCAGACCGTCTGGTTCTACATTCTGCTGGCCGCGTTGGCTGCCGGAGTCGTTCTTCTGCTGCTGCGTCTCCGATTGCTGCGCGCTGAGCGAGAATTCCGCGCGGTCCTCGCTGAACGTAACCGCATCGCACGCGAGGTTCACGATACGCTGGCGCAAGGTTATGTCGGTGTCTCGGTTCAGCTCGAGGTGGTGTCGGAGTTGTTGCGGTACAACAAGACCGGAGATGCCATCAAGCATCTCGATGCGACGCGCCAACACGTCCGTGAGGGCCTTGCCGAAGCACGCCAGTCCATCTGGGCCCTGCGTTCCCAGGACAGCGGCGAAAATACGCTGCCGGTGAAGCTGCGCCGCGCCACCGAACTGGCCAATGGCCGCGGTGTTGAGGCGACGTTCAGCCTCTACGGCGCCTACCGGCCCATGCCGCCTGAAATGGAGCGGGAATTCCTGCGCGTGGGCCAGGAAGCCATCCATAATGTGAAGAAGCATGCCGGCGCCAGCCATCTCTCTGTCCAACTCGAATACGGACCGGCCGAAATTGCACTTGTGGTGCGCGACGACGGCCGCGGATTCGAAATGGGAGACGGGTACCTACCGCCGCCGGGTCACTTCGGACTTACTGGAATGCGCGAGCGCGCAGACACGATCGGCGGCACGCTTGAAGTCACAAGCGAGTTGGGATCAGGCACAACAGTGCGGCTGCAAGTGATGACGCCGAAAGAAGTGCAGGAAAGATCGGGGGAATGATGGCGGCACAGGAGAACATACGCGTCCTCGTGGTGGAAGACCATCACGTGGTGCGGTCGGGCCTGGTGGCCCTTCTGAATGTGGTGAACGGAATTGAAGTGGTAGGCGAGGCAGCCGACGGCGTTGAAGCCATCGCACAATTCAGAAAGTGCCAGCCCCATGTCACCCTGATCGATCTGCGCATGCCACGGCTCTCAGGCGTTGAGGTCATCCAGCGCATCCGCATGGAAACGCCGCAGGCACGGTTCATCGTGCTGACCACCTACGACGGCGACGAAGACATCTTCCGCGCGCTTCAGGCCGGTGCCCGCGCCTACCTGCTGAAGGGCATGACGACCGATGATTTAGTTTCTACCATTCGCACTGTGCATGCGGGCCGCTCACATATTCCGCCTGCGATTGCGCAGAGGCTTGCTGAACGTGTCGGTACGGAAGAGCTGACTCCACGCGAATTCGACGTCCTCGAGCAGATTGTGCGCGGGTGCAGCAACAAAGAGATCGCATCCGCCCTGGACATTTCCGAAGCCACCGTCAAGACGCATATCAACAGCCTGCTGGGCAAGCTGGGCGTGACCGATCGAACGCAGGCCGCGACCGCCGCGATCCAGCGCGGCATCGTCCCGCTGGAGTCTCTGCGAAAGCCAAAGCCATGAACAGGGTGATCATGAAACGAATTCTTCTTCTTGCTTTTCTTATTGCTTCCGTCCCAAACCTCGCGCACGCACAGAAATCCGCCTGGCGACAGGCTACGGATACGGAATTGGCAACGCTACTGCCTGCGCGCGCTCCTGTCATCAAAGAGCACATTGAAACCGAGATGCGCTCCGCCAGCGGCATCGTTGACGGTCGCGGGCGCTATATCGCAGGCGTGGTATTGATTACTGCGGGCTATAGCGCCGAAGGCAAGTACTCGCACTTCCTTGTCGTGCAATCGCGCATCAGGATCGGCGGCGTAGAACTCAAGCCCGGCGAGTACGTCTTTGGCTACACGCACGAGGGCGAAGTTCTGAAAGTGCATTTCAACGAGGCGGCAACAGGTGCGCTCGTCGGAACGACCGATGCCCACCTCATGCCAATGATTAAGGGAGTGACCGAAATTCATATCTGGCCTCCGGCGACCAGGGCTATCGTCCAAATTGGCCGTTTCGGCATTCCGTATGAGCTAGGCGAGAAGTAACACATTGCAGTCGTGGATCCGTTGGTGCGGCGCGAACGGAGGGGATCATGGCGTGGTATCTATTGGCGTGGCAAAGGGCAACCGATTTCAGCGGCAGATCGCGCCGCAAAGAGTATTGGATGTTTCAGTTGTTCAATCTATTGGTAGTAATTTTCGTTTTCGGACTCGCTTTGCTGGCTGGGGGCGATACCGCGGTCAAGCTTGGTGCCGACTTCTGCTTTGCTTACTGTTTGATTGCTTTTGTGCCCACTCTCGCCGTCACTGTCCGTCGACTCCACGACACTGGAAGAAGCGGATACTGGTATTTCATCTCCTTCATTCCCCTCATCGGGGGAATCATTCTTCTGGTGTTCACAGTTCTCGACGGCGATCCCGACCGAAATGAATATGGTCCTAATCCCAAAGTTCTCGTAGATATCAAGGTCGCAATCTAGTCCGCTTGTGGATCCCTACCGCGGGCTAAACAGCATCAGCCCGCGGTGCAGGCCTTTGCTGTCACGCCCAGGAGATGGATTACTTCTGTGCCGTCAGCAGCGGCTTTTGCGCCGATGGAGCAGGCGGGTTCACCTGCGCATTCAGAAAGTCGGTAAGGTCATTCACATCCTGATCGGTTCCGACCATCGGTGGCATGAATTTGCGATAGGGCGAATCATGCCTGGGGTCGGTGTCATGCAGCATCACGATGAAGTTGTGGATGTTGGTACGATCGCGGCCTTCGAGCAGATGCGCCAGCGGCCGGTAGCCCTGCAGCGTGTGGCAGGATCCGCACTCGCCGCGGAAGATGGCCTCGCCATGCGAGTAGCTTGAGGTTGAACCGTTCCAGACCCAATTCGATTCGGCCAGGTAACCGTGAGCATTTATCTTGCTCATGTAGGGCACGCGCACTCCGTTCGAATACATCCAGCGCCCGATTACATACGGTTTGCGCAGCATCTCGCGGGAATATTCGCCTGCGCCTGTAGCCATGAGCGCGAGAACAAGAACCGCCAGCGCGTGCGAAAGGTTGAACTCGTTGGGATTGCGATAGGCAAGAAAGTACGCGACCCAGATGATGGTGGCCGACGTCACGATGATGATTAGCGCCATGCGTGTCACGGTCGAAAAGGTGCCTGAGTTAATCGTGTCGATGCCCAGCGTCAGCAGAGCACGCTGCGAAGCGGGAACCATCGCGTAGTACCAGATCATCAGGAACGGCATGGCCACAAACGATGGAACCAGCCACTTTACGCTCCATTGCACCTTACTCGTCTTTAGTTCCGGATGCTTGTCACCATCGATCCGGCTGGCGGTGATTAGAGCCCATATGCCGGCAAGTGAAGCACACACGCAGGTGCGCAGCAGAAGGCTCGGCCAGTACGTCGGATTGAAAAACGCGTTCCAGAATTTGCTGGCCTCGTGGCCCGTTCCGGCAACGCCGATCCACGTATCGCCCGGCGTCAGCATGAAGGACAGAATGCCGTTGATGATGATGAGCGTAGCAACAGAGGCGCCCGCGTATACCCAGCCCACTTTCAAGTGCAGCTTCTCAGGGATTCGATTCCAGGTGTAGTAGTACACCGCAATCGTGCTGAGCTCAACCATGAAGAAGACCCACTCCATCGCCCAGCCGAAGACGAAGTTGTGAATCAGCGTGCTGGTCGCCTCCGGATGCGTAAGTCCAATTGCAAACCAGATACCCACGCCAGACACCGTTCCGAAGACCGCGGTCAAAACGAGGAAGAACTTTGAATGGCTCGCCAACTGCTTCAGCCAGTCGGCGCGAAGCGCGGGATCGGTCATGCGCAACGCCTTGCGCTCGGCCATGCGGCAGATAGAATCCGCCACCAACGGCAAACTGCGAAATCATGACGTGGAAGATGGCGATCAGACCGATCACCCAACCCGACCCTAAATGCGGTATGTCCCAGAATGGATAGTTCATTGTGGCTCCAGTGTGAACGGTGAACGAGTGAAGAAGTGAAACAGGTGAAACCAAGTGAAGCAAGTGAAACATAGTGAAAAAGTGCGACTCTCAACCGGTGTTGTTCTTCAGGTTGGCTAACAGTGCATAGAGCATCTTCTCTACTTCGTGCGACAGTTTGTGGGCGGTGTTGAGCAGCTGAGGATCTGCGAATTCCAATGCGCCGGAGAGTTCCAGTTGCGTCTGCAACTCGCAAATCGAACCGCGCGCGATCAGAAGGAAGCGTTTGAACTCCCGCGGGTTCATGCGACCGTGTCCTTCCGCTATATTGCTTGGAACTGAGACAGCCGAACGTCGAAGCTGAGACGTGAGTCCGAAGGCTTCTTCGCGAGGAAAACGTTGCGTGAGCCGGTAAACATCAACCGTCAATGCCATCGACCTTTGCCAGACATGAAGATCTCGGAAAGACTGCACGGCGGCGCGCACCTTGGGTCTATCGACTATCACTTCGCACACACTCTCTCGCTCGTTTTCTTCACTTTTGAACTTCTTCACGGCTCATTCACCGCTTCACTTCCTCACTCATTCACTCTTTTCACTCATTCACTTCTTCAGCGAATCGTCCAATACCCGATGGCTGTCGTTGCCAGAAGAGCGATCACCGCGATCAGGCCGAAATAATGTGCGGCACGTCCGCGCTTTCCGGAGTCGCGAGTTGTGTCGTAGAACGGAATCATGACCCACAACGCGATGCCAATGGTGAACAGCAGAATGCCTGCGATCTCTCCGGGCTCGCCCTGCAACCACTTGACCATGCCCAGCAGCTTCAACATCTCGAAGGGACTCATAAAGTACCACTCGGGATGGATGCCCACTGGCGCGGGTGCGAGCGAGTCGAACTGCTTACCGAGCTGCCAAGGAAATACCGAGGCCAGCAGCGCCAGAACATTCAGCGAGATAAGCCACATCGCCAGGTCCTTGCGCAGGAAGTTCGGCATGAACGGCATCGTCTTGCGTTCACGTTGCGGCTTCGCTTCTTCGCCAGGCGGTACGGCGTTGCCATGTTTTTGAACGAGCCACAGATGGAAAGCAAGCAGAGGCAGGAAAAGAGCAGGAAGCACCACCACATGAAGTGCGAAGAACCGCTGCACGGTGAATTCGCTCACATCCGGTCCGCCGCGCAGCATGCTCGCAATCGCCGGCCCGACAAACGGAATCGCCGCCGGAATCTCAAGGCCAACCTTGGTCGCGAAGTAGCTGAGCTCGTCCATCGGCAGTAAATATCCAGAGAAACCAAATACCGACGCAATCCCCAGCAACCCCATCCCGCTGAGCCAGCCAAACTCGCGCGGCTTGCGATAGGCCTTCATGAAGTAGACCGAGAACATGTGTACGAGGATCGAGAACATCATCAGATTCGCCGACCATGCATGGGCCGAACGGATCAGCCATCCAAAGTGCATTACATAGGTGATCTGCCTGACGGACTCAAACGACTCCGCGCCAGGCCGGTAATACACCAGCAAGAGGACGCCGGTGAAGCACTGAACAAGAAACAAGAAGAGCGAGATTCCGCCCCAGTAGTACCAGAACGATTGAGCGTGGACCGGAACAGTCTTCTTGCGCGCAAACGCTGCGAGATCGGAAAGGCCGAGGCGCTCATCAACCCAGTCGTAGATAAAAGCGGTCTTGGTAGTCATGCCCTTTGTCCTTTTGCTTTATGTCCGCGATACTTCGACGGAGTTTTCACCGACGGCAACGTTGAACTTCTTGAGCGGCTTTGGCGGCGGCCCGCTCACATTCGCGCCTGTGTATGCGTTGTAAACGCCACCGTGGCAGGCGCAATGAATGCGGTCGGCCTGCGGCTCGTACTGCACCGTGCAGCCCAGGTGCGTGCACACCGCCGAGAGCGATGCCCACGTTCCGTCGGCGTGATGAATCAGCATCGCGGGCGATGTGCCGAACTTGAACATCAGCACCGATCCCGCGGGCAACTTCTGCGCATCCTTGAGCGATACTTCCTTCACAGCCGTCGCGCTCGATGCCATTTCTTCCGGTGAGGCTAGGTAACGATAAACCGGATAACCAAGTGCAGCTGTGTAGCAAAGCCCCGCGGCTCCTGCCGCAATCAGAAACGCGCGGCGCGTTGACTTCTCGGCTTCTTCGCCGGGCTTGACTGATGGTCTTTCGAGAACAATATGCGAGCTCACAGGACCGCTCCTTCCATGGGCTTTTGTGCGCGTGCCACAACCGAGATCAGCCACCCAACCACGCCAAGCCCACCCACAAACAAAACCAGGAACAGGCCGACGACACCCCAGTTGGTCACCACCGTCCGGTTCCACACGTCAAAACCCTTCGCCAGGAGCGAAAGATCGCGCACGGCGTCTCGAAAGATCACCAGCGTCAACTCGATCAGCAGCGCCAACGTGGCCGCGACCCAGCCGAGCCAGTTCGCCGAGACTCTTGCGAAGCCCGCAAAAGCAGCGGCGAGTACGGCGACGAGAACCAGCGCCAGCCAGCCATATCCGGCAAACGAAGCGAAGTGATACAGCGGATGCGTCGACAATCCCTGTTTGACCGCATCGGGCTGCAAGCGCACTGCCCAGATTCCCGCAGCCAGGTAAATAAGCCCGAACGCCGCGGCAAGCTTTCCGCCGAGCCCGGCTACAAAGTGTTTCTCTTCCGGTGTGAAGGTGCTGCGCCCTGCTAGATAGACCAGCCATAGTCCGCCGATAAACAATCCGCCGGCCATCATCAGCAGCCAGCGCGGCGTCAACGTGGGATCGCTCGGAGGCAGATAAGCGCCAAGTGCTGAGGCCGAATACATGTCGCGCCACACTTCTGGGCGCAACATCAGCGTCATGTTGGTCGAGAGCATCCGCGCGATGTAGCCCGAAAGCAGCCACGCCGACAGCCCCACCCACCAAGCCGATTTCCCTGCCTCAAGGCGCGCCGAGAATTGGTAAAGAAGCCAGTAGGTCAGCGTAAGTACCGCGACGATCGAGATCCAGTAAACACCGATCAACACGCTGGACGTATAAAGTGCGCGCCCGTAGAGCACCTGCGCGAATAACAGGGGTGGCACGCCAAGATTGATCACGTAGGTCATCACCACGGTCAGCCGCTTCGCCAAAGCGCGCGCGGTGACTGAGGCATGCGGAGAATTGCGGAAAAGGCTGAGCACAACTGCAATCAGCAGTCCACCCAGCAACATCTCCACCGCAACAAAGTGCAGCCCCAGCGTCACGATATGCAGCAGCTTGATCAGCCAAATTGGCGCGGGCAAAGGAATGGGATCTACCGCAGGAAACGATTGCATGAGGTCGTTAAAGAGCCCCTTTCATGGTTCAAGCACTCTATCGGCGAGGGAAACAATCCAAACACGATCGGGATTCGACCGGTCGTTTTCATCGAAAACCGACTGCATTTTGGACTGTTTTTCTCCAATTGATTTGAAGAGACAGAATTAGCTGAGCGGCCATCGAAGGTCTGTGACGGCGAATACATTCGTGAGTGACTCTCTCGGCTACTCTGCCTTCATCTCGTTCCGAAACTGGACCCTCAAGGTCCGATATAGATTTCCTGGGACGAAGGCGCGCATGGAACCTATTCCTCAGAACGATTCGACGGTTGAGAAGTGCAACTCATCGATGCAACTGACCCGCGCCGCTGACTACGCGGTGCGTGTCATGATTCACCTGGCAACTCTGCCGGAGGAGAAGCGGGCTTTTCTGCCTGATCTCGCCCATGCCACTTCAGCTCCCGAGAGCTTTCTTTCGAAAGTGATGCAGGCTCTTGCACGAAAAGAGCTGATCTCTTCGCGGCGCGGGAAGCGGGGAGGGTTTGCTATTCTTCCGCGCGGCCGCGCAGCCACCATGCGCGAAGTGATCGAAGCCATCGACGGGCCCATCTGTCTCAATGTCTGCCTCAACGGAGGGAAGGACTGCGAGCGCAAATCCTGGTGCCCGGCACATCCAGTGTGGGCGCGCGCGCAACGCGCCATGGTTGACGTCCTGATGAGTGTTACGGTCTCTTCGATGGCTGCAAAGACATCCCCAAACCACTCTCCAGACCGGGTATTATCCAGCGGCGAATCCGGCTAATCGCGTGCGTACCTCACTCGGGTTTCAAATATTTCTGCCGGCTGATCGAACCCTGGCTGATATGGCGTCCGATTTCAGCATCCAAGTGTTTGAGGTGACTTGAGATGCATGCAAGAAACGTTGTGGTGCTGATGTTGATTGGGCTCTTGGCGTGGGCAACCGGATGCAAAAAAGAGATTGACACGGCGGAGTTCAAATCCGCGATCAACAACTCCTTCGCCGGTCGCCACGAATGTATCTGGCCCGAACCGATCAAGCTGCCGGCCGAGGCTGACACCTCCAAGGACGACAAGACCCGCGTCTACGATGCCCTGACCGATGCCGGACTCCTCGTCCGTGGAACAGGGGAGAAGAAGCGCTTTCTCGTCGGATCCAAACAGATCAATCAGTACGACCTCTCCGACAAGGGGCACAGCGCCTGGACTCCCGACCCCAACCAGCCCGGGTATGGCAACTTCTGCTTCGGCCACTTCAACGTCACCGCGATCGACAGCGCCATCCCCAACGACCCTGCCAACCCGACGCAGTACACCGTGAATTACCGCTATGAGGTCGAAGGCATCCCCGCCTGGGCCAGCACGCCCGAATCAATGAGGACGTTCCGCAAGGTCGCTGCTGACGCATCGATCCAGTCAGCTACCGCCACCCTGATCAAAGGCACGAACGGGGGATGGGCAGTTGTACCCCCTGCTTCCCAACCCGCGCAATAGCCAATGAAGCCTGTTTCTCCTCCGTTCGGTTGAGAGACTGGCCTATGCGGAGTTCCGTATACTTGCCCCATGTTTCCGGTGAAGAGCGCTTTTAGTCTCTCGGCCCTTGCCTTGGCGGGTCTGTCTGCAACCATCTCCGCACAAACAGCGAATCCGACTGCTTCACCGGCAACGCCTCAGAACCCGGCCGACGCCTCGCATGGGGGGGACACCAGTTCGCCGCACCAGATCCAGCTTGACAGCCAGCATCGCGTCATCACGGCCGGCGGTTTCGTCAAAACGGGACCCATTGTCTTTGAGGACATCTCCGAGAAGGCTGGCCTGACCAAGTGGACCTATAAGATGGGCACACCAGCGAAGGACTACATCATTGAGACCAAGGGTTCAGGTGTATGCCTGCTCGATTATGACAATGATGGCTGGCTCGATGTCTACGTGGTAAACGGCTCAACCATCGATGCCCTCAGCGGCAAAGAACCGCCGCCGCATGCGGCGCTCTTTCACAATAATCATGACGGCACTTTCACGGACGTGAGCGCGAAAGCAGGTGTGACCAACGAGCGCTGGGGGTTCGGTTGCGCTGCGGCCGACTATGATAACGACGGCTGGCCCGATCTGTACGTCTCCAACTTCGGAAAGAATCGCCTTTACCACAACAACCATGACGGTACATTTACCGACCTTGCCGAGAAGGCGGGCGTTGTTCTCGGCAACTGGTCGACGGGTGTCACCTGGGGCGACTATGACGGCGATGGAAGACTCGATCTCTTTGTCGCAGGGTACCTGCATTGGGACTGGAACAATCCTCCGGCGAAGGGCGGCGAAGGCGGCTCGAGCAACTCCTTTTGCACGTTCCGTGGCGAGGCCACAGCCTGCGGTCCCCGGGGCCTGAAGGGCGAGCCGGACCACCTCTTCCACAACAACGGCGACGGTACGTTCACCGACGTAAGCGAAAAGGCGGGCGTTGCGGACAAACCCGGCTACTATGGCCTCGGTGCGGTGTTTGTCGACATCAACAATGACGGCAAGCCCGACCTGCTCGTCGGGAACGATTCCACACCGAACTATCTCTATCTCAATAAAGGCGACGGGACTTTCGAAGACGTGAGCTACGCCTCAGGCTATGCGCTGAACGAGGCGGGGCGCGAGACGGCGTCGATGGGCATTGCGGTCGGCGACTTTGAGAATAAGGGCATGCTTGACGTCTTCAACACCACGTTTTCTGACGACTACAAGCCGCTCTATCGCAACGAAGGCGACGCCAACTTCACAGACATCAGTTACCACATCGGGCTCGGTGAGGTTACGGTTCCTTTCCTGAGCTGGGGCGATGCATTCATGGACTACGACAACGACGGCTGGAAAGACCTGCTGATGTCTGACGGCCATGTCTATCCCCAGGCTGATAAATACAACTGGGGCACGAGCTGGAAGCAGCGCCCCATGCTCTTCCACAACGTGCAAGGCAAGAGCTTTGAAAATGTCCCTGCCGTCGAGGGAACCGGCCTTGCTGACGTGATCGCTGGTCGCGGCATGGCGGTGGGTGACCTATTCAACGACGGCAAGACTCGACGCCGTGATCAACGTGATGGACGATCACCCGGTGCTGCTGCGCAACGTCAGTACGGATAAGAATCACTGGATCGAGTTGAAGCTCATTGGCGGCCCGAAGAGCCCGCGGGATGCTGTCGGCACCACCGTTTATCTCACTGCCGCGGGAATGAAGCAGCGCGAGGATGTGATCAGTGGTGGAAGCTATCTTTCCTCGAATGACATGCGGCCGCACTTTGGTCTCGGACAGGCTACAAAGATCGACGACATCGAGATTCATTGGCCTGACGGCAAGGTGGAACACGCTACTGTTCCCGGGATCGATCGCATCGTTACTGTTAGCGAAGGCAGCGGCAAATGAGGTCAGATGCAGCCGCGCACAGCCCGGTCCGCGGAGATTGACCAGGCAATGTCATCCATAAAAAAGTCTTCCCATGCTCTGGCCAGCTAGATTATTTGCCGATTTCTCTTTCTCCAAAAAAAGATTCACTTGACAAAAATTCCATCGCTGATACGCTCAGTGCGGCTCCCCATCCAAGAATTACCTCATCCCTTCCTCATGAGTTACCAGGCATTCTCTGTGTCGCCGGGCCCCGCCGTTAATGTCCAGGTTCCGCGTAAATTGAGGTGTACGTCATGCTCAAGCCCGTACGTCTGGGTCTCCTGGCCTTCGCAGGACTTTGCCTTGTTCCCTTCGAGAGCGCTGCACAAACGGCCCCACCGATAGCAGACACCTTCTCAAACTCTGCCAAAGCAACGACGAACTACGGCACGAATCCCATGATGATGGTGCAGCCGGGATATACCAGCTTTGTACAGTTCAATCTATCCCCATTGCCGGCCGGCGCTGTCGTAGAAAAGGCGACGCTGCGGCTGTTTCTGGACTCGGTAACGGGCAAGGGCCAGATCGACGTGTATGAGGCTAAGAACGCCTGGAGCGAGGCGCTTTTAAACTACAACAACGAGCCCCTGCTTGGTGCATCGGCCACTGGCCTACACCCTGTCTCGTTGAACACATCGACGCTCAACCAATTCGTCCTGATCGACATCACCCCGTTGGTTACAGGCTGGGTCAACGGCACTATTCCGAATAATGGTGTCGCGATCGCGCTGGTTGGTTCAACCGGTTCATTCTCCTTTGACACAAAGGAAAGCACCCTCACCAGCCATCACCCCGAATTGGAAATCGTGCTGCAAGGCCCGACCGGTCCGGCAGGAGCGACAGGGCCGATAGGCCCGGTTGGTCCAGTTGGTCCCGCTGGCGCGAAAGGATCGACTGGCGCAACTGGTGCTACTGGACCTGCCGGTCCGACAGGTCCTATTGGTCCTATTGGCCCCGCTGGTGCGAAAGGATCGACCGGCGCGACTGGTGCTACCGGTCCTGCAGGCCCGACTGGGCTGACGGGCGCAAATGGTGCAACTGGATCGACAGGAGCCACGGGTGCGACAGGTCCGGCGGGAGCCATCGGACCGACAGGCGCAACGGGCGCAACAGGGGCTCAGGGACCGATTGGACCGGGTGGACCGATAGGGCCAATGGGACCGATGGGGCCGATGGGAATTCCGGGGACGCCGGGAACCAACGGGACAAATGGAACCAACGGCACCAATGGAGCGGGCTTCAATTTCAGGGAGGCGTTCAGCGAAGGGAATGCTTATCAGCCCTATGACGTCGTCACCTACGGCGGCTCGACTTACGAGGCGACAGCTGCAATCTCGGCAGGCGGCGCGACACCCGATCTAAACCCGGCCTGGACGGTATTGGCGCTGGCGGGATCACCCGGTATTAACGGGACCAATGGAACCGATGGCGCAGCAGGTCCGATTGGACCGCAGGGGATTCCGGGGATAGCGGGAACCAACGGGACAAATGGAATCAATGGTGCAGCGGGGCCACAAGGGCCGGTTGGACCGATTGGACCGGCGGGATCAACGGGCGCAACGGGGGCGGCGGGTCCGGCAGGACCAGCAGGCACCGATGGCAACGCCAATGCCCGCATGGTATTTCCGTCCTTCTTCCCCGGCAATTTATCGGGGACCTGGACCGGCGGACAGGTGACGATCGACCAGCCGATCACCATTTTGCGCATTGCAGCCACGGCCAAGACACCGACCGGTGCGGGGTGTCCATCAGCGGTGTTTCGCTTTACTGATGGCACCAAGGGCCAGGACCTTGTGCTGGCTCCGGGGGCCTACTGGTCGGACAGCGGACCGATCATGATGTCCTTTGCCGCGGGCGCGACCCTCCAGTCTGTTCTGCGCACGGGCTCTACCTGCGCGGCGAATACCGGGGCAGATGCGAATCTGCTGGTGGAATACAAGATGACGGCGGCGGGCGATACCGACACTTGCGGCTCCGGCGCGCTTTGCGGCACATATTGCGAAACCACGACATTAGACCCTGCCAACTGCGGCAGCTGCGGCACAACCTGCGCGACAGGGCAACCGTGCATTTCTGCGAGTTGCGGTTCCCCCGCCGGGACTGCCTGTACATCAAACTCGACCTGCCAAAGCGGCTCCTGCGTGGCTGGCGTTTGTAGTTCGTGCTTGGGGGGAGAGACATTGTGCAATGGCAGTTGCACAAACTTCCAGGCCGACGTTAACAATTGCGGAGGCTGCGGCCTGGCTTGCCCGTCCGGCGGCTCTGTTTGCGTCGCTGGAGTATGCTCTTGCACGCCGAAGTCCTGCAATCAACTAGGCGCTAGTTGCGGAACGATCGACGATGGATGCGGCAGCATTATCACCTGCGGCACCTGCCCCTCCGGTCAGACTTGCGGCGGGGGCGGCGTCGCGAATGTTTGCGGTCAGGCGGGATGTACCTCAGACAATCAGTGCGCTGCCAATCAATTTTGCTCAAGCGGAGCCTGTGTAACACGCACTGTGAATGGAGCGGCTTGCACTGCGGCGGATTCCTGCCAGAGCGGAAACTGCGACCAGGGAACATGCTGCGCGGTCAGTTGCACACAACAAGCCGCAAGTACATGCGGTACTACCGGTGCATGCCTCCCCAGCGGTGCGGCGTGCGCTGTCTATCCGGCTGGTACCGTCTGCGGCACCGGCGCCACATGCAACGGTGCTGGCAGTTGCTTGGCTTGTACGTCGGGCTGCGGGGTCGGCGCAGCATGCACGTCAGACGCAAACTGCGCGAGCAATGCCTGCAACATCAGCACGCAGCAATGTGTTTCGAACCAGTGCGCCGACAATCAGAAGGACGGCCAGGAAACCGACCTCGATTGCGGTGGCCCCGTATGTAACAAATGCGCACTCGCAAAGGCTTGCAGTTTGAATAGCGACTGCGCGAGTAACGCATGCGATGCTAGTTCCCATGTTTGTGTTTCGAATCAATGTGCGGACCATCAACAGGATGGCCTGGAAACATCTGTTGATTGTGGCGGCGCCAACAGTTGCGCTCGATGCAGCGTTGGCGAGGCCTGCCTGACAAATACCGATTGCACCGCCGGCCACATTTGTACCGGCACTCCAAAGGTATGCCAATGAGCAAACGCCTATTGATCGATGAGAACTGGGGAAAAACGATGATTCGTAAAACATGGTGTTGTGTCGGGCTTGGATTGGTTGTCGCTGCAGCCGTTGTCAGCGCGCAGAGCAATGCGCCCGCGAAAAGCGCCTCAGCTTCGAAGGCGGTGAAGGCTGATTCGGTCACGATCAACATGCCTGAGGGCATGACGAGGGACCAGGCCGATGCGATTCTGAATGAGCTGAAACAGATTCATCAGTTGCTCGCGAACCAGCAGACGGCGGCCGCTGCGCCAAAACCGGCAGCCGTGCAGGCAGCCGCGCCATCCGACAAGGTAAAGATGAGCGTGGGGCAGGGCTGGTACGCGATGGGCCGCGAAGATGCACCGGTGACGATGGTTGAGTTTACCGACTACCAGTGTCCCTTTTGCCGCAGGTTTGAGCACGACAGCTTTGCGGAGCTGAAGAAGAACTACATCGATACGGGCAAAGTCCGGTTTGTCTCGCGCGATTTGCCGCTGGAGTTCCATCCCAACGCTGCGCCCGCGGCCCAGGCGGTTCGTTGCGCTGGAGAACAGCACAAATTCTGGGAGATGCACGACGCCATCATGCAGGATACGGCTACGGATCTAGGCACCGACTCCATTCTCAAGTATGGCGACAAGGTCGGGCTCGATTCGACCGCATTCCGCGCCTGCGTGGCGGAGAAGAGATTCGGCGCGGCGATCCAGAAAGACACCGCGGATGCCGGAACAATGGGCATCAGTGGAACCCCCAGCTTTGTAATCGCCAAGACTGCACCGGATCAGATGGATGGCGTACGCATCGTGGGGGCCGTCCCGTACTCCGTTTTTGATTCCACGATCAAGGATCTGCTGGCGAAATAGCTTTCTCGGCACCATCGATGGGCCGCAGTCCTTGTTGCCAATCACCCGGGGTTGATTTGCGCTATTCGCCAATTCAGTCTTCGAGCCTGGTGCATTCCCGGTCAGATTGTGTCCGCAGATCTGCTTGCGCGAGCCCAATCTCGGTATCAGCGAAGGTGGCGTCATAACGCTCTAATGGCTGGCGGCATTTCACTGTAGCTCCGCAGCGCGCGCCGGAAAGTATCTCCGCTTCTGGCAACCCGAACTCAAGAACAATCCCCCTTCCGATATTGAAAGCGCTTTGCGCATTCGATCGCAAACGTGCGTGTCAGACGAGACACACTCGTGTTTTCGATGACACGCAGCCCCGCATCACAACACCCCCTAACTCATTTGATTTCAATGACCATGGATTGGCACGGGCCATGCAATCTCTCATGGGCGTTGGCAATGAGATCCGATGGGGGACGCGATGAACGGAATGAGCAAATGGACGGTAGCGGCGAGCATGGCGGCGGTTCTCGGGGTTCAAGGGTTAGGTCAGCAGACAGCGAAGGTTGAGGTGGCTCCAGTCGCGAAGCGGGTGATCGTGGTGAGCCTGGAAGACCGGAAGCTGGCGCTGGTGGAAGACGGACAAGTGAAGAAGGTCTATACCGTCGCGGTTGGCAAACCTTCGACACCCAGCCCGACCGGCACATTCACGATCGCCCGTCGCGTCAAGAATCCCGTTTACCAGCACGAAGGCAAGGTCGTTCAGCCGGGGCCGGGCAATCCGGTAGGAACGCGGTGGATGGGACTAAGCGTGAAGGGCTATGGAATCCACGGGACCAATGAACCTAAGTCGATCGGCAAGGCTGCTTCGCACGGATGCATCCGGATGGCGAAGAAAGATCTGGAAGAGATGTACGAGATGGTCGGCGTGGGTGACTCGGTGGAACTGGTCGGGCAGCGCAATGAAGAGACAGCGCAGCTGTTTGGTGGCGATCAGAAGCCGGTGGGTGCCGGTGCGCAGGAGCCCGTGGTGACGGCGAGCATTACGCCGGTCCCGACGACAACAACGACGGACGCAGCCACGGAGGGCGTGGCAGTCACAGCAAATCAGTAAGGAAGGGCGACGATGAGTCTGCTGGGGGAGACCATGAGCGGGTTGGGAGCAGCGTTGCTACCGGTGGCAGCAGCGCTGCTGTTTGAGGAGCTGACGTTTGGGGGGCTGGTCCGGCTATTGCTTGCTCCATGGCCGGGAGCCAGAAAACACGGGGCGCCCACGGGCGGATTGTCGCCACGGTGCGGACGGAAAGAGCACAACCAGCCCACAAACCCAAGACCGGTTTGTGGGGACCCCGGGAGATTACAACCCGGAGAATCAGGAGGCGGGAAATGATCGCGTTGAAGATGTTGCTGACGGTTGCGGGTGTGTTGTTGATGGCTGGCGCTGTGGCGATTCCGCTGTATGGACTATGGCTTCACATCCGGTATGCGCAGAAGAAAAAGGCTGGCGCTGGCGAGTTGTTCCTTGAGTCAGGCGTAGTGGAGCCTGAGCCAGGCCCGATTGCGTGGCGCGGGCCGGCTGCGCTGGCGCTGGTTGGGTGCCTGCCTCTGCTGATTGCGACCAGCATGGTGGTGGTGCCGAGCGGAATGGGCGGCGTACGCATCAGCCAGATCGGCGGAACGGAGCCGGGAACACTGTATCCGGGGTTGCACTTTGTTACGCCGCTGGTGGAGAGCGTGCAGATGTTTGACTTGCGCGATCACCTCTTCACGGCGGGAATGGTCGATGCGGGAAAGCCTGGCATCAAGAACGAGATGACTGTCCAGTCGCGGGAAGGCCTGATGATCGGGCTGGCAGTAACGGTGCGGTACCGGCTCGATCCGAACAAGCTGGCGAGCGTACAAGCGCATCTTGAGCAGCCGGCGGACAAACAGCTGGTGCCTCCGGTGGTGGCGAGTGCGTGGCGGCAACTGGCGCCTTCGTACACGGTGCGCGAAATTTTCTCCACGAAGCGTGAAGAAGTGCGGAATGCCGCTGCGGGGATTATTACAAAAAAGCTGGCAGCGGACGGCATCGTGGTGGAAGAAGTGATGCTCGCCGACATTCAGTTGCCGGAGCAATATGCCAAGGGGTTGGAGGGACTTCTGTTGAAGGAACAAGAGGATGACCAGATGGCGGTGGATACCGATATCCAGCAGAAGCACGTGCGAATCGCCGAGTTGGAAGCCGAGGCAGAGGCGAAGCAGAAGGAGAAGCACGCCGAGGGCGATGCGCAGTCAAAGGTGATCGAGGCCAAAGGCGAGGCGGATGCGATGCAATACACGCTGCCGCTGAAGCAGAAGCAGATTGAGCAAAGCAAGCTCGAAGCTGAAGCGCGCAAGGAAGCGACGATCCAGAATGCGCAAGCCGATGCGGAAGCCAAGGTGATCGACAGCAAGGCCGAACTGCAGCGGCGCAATCTGCTGGCGGATGCAGAGGCGAGCCGCATCAAGCTGATTGCGGCGGCCAATGCTGAACGAATGACGAGCGAGGCAGCACTGCTGAACAAGTCACCGTTGTTGATCAACAAGATCGTGGCAGAGCGGCTGTCAGACAAGATCCAGGTGGTGATGGTGCCGTCTGACGGGAAGTTCTTCTTCGCGAACGACGTCTTCAAGAACATGGCGAATGCTCCGATGGTGAAGCAGGAGATGGATTCGGAGTCGGAGCCCGAGCCGAAGAGTGGGCATTGAGCTCGCGCGGGGTGGCGCAGAACGAGGAGGCGCGGGGAAGGCCGCGCCTCCTCGATTACTTGTGGCGAAGCACGCAAACAGCGTTTACCAAGGCGACACGCCGTAAACGATATAATCCGCGCAAAGCTATTGGCATCGATCTGGAAGTGTAAGAAACAGATTCTTCGCTCACCACCCCCGAACTCTGCCCCAAAGAGCAAGGATCGCTCTTTGGGGACCCCGAACGCGTTCGGGGTCCGGTGGCTCAGAATGACACTTCCAACTTTTATTGAGAACTTCAGGGACCGGACACTGGTGGAGAAACGATGGGTATTGTGAAGTTCACGGACCGGACACTGGTAAAGAAACGATGAGGGCGATGAGGCTGATCCGGGCAGTGGCACTGGGGCTATGGGGGCTGGCCGGCTACGCGGCATGCGGAGCACAGGCAGGCCAGACACCAAGCCAATGGTCCCAGCCAGCAGCCGAACTGGCGGCGCAGATCGCTGACATCCTTGGTCCGGGACAGGTCGAGGTGACGATCCGCAATATTTCAACAATGCAAGCGAGCGAGATTCCATCGATTCGAAAGCTGATTGAACAGGACTTGAAAGCGCACGGTGTTCTTGCCTCTGGTACAGAGAGCGCGAATTCGATCCGCATAACGCTCAGCGAGAATGCTCGCGAGCGTCTATGGGTGGCCGAAGTGATGGAGGGCAGCGAGACACACATCGCGATGGTGCATGTGGACGCCTCGACAGCTTCTGTATCGATCGCCGATGCGCGCATGGTGCTGCGCAGGGAGAGGATTGCCGGGCTCTTTAATCGAGTGGGCGGGGCTGTCCGGAACGACCCGATTCTGGCAGCCAGTGAGATCAACGGGCACTTCCTGTTGATCTATCCGGATCGGATATCCATCTTCTCGTCGACCGCCGGTGGCTGGGCAGAAACGAACACCATCATGACGGACAGAAAGCTTACACGCGATCTCCGCGCGGAACTGGTTGCCACTACAGATGGAGGGAGATTTGTAGCCTACACTCCCGGCGCACAATGCATCGGAAGCTATTCCCTTCCAATGACAGGATCAACCACGGATAGTGGCTGGTCTGTTCGTTGTCACGCGAGCGACGATCCGTGGCCGGTATACCAAAGCGGCGATGCAGGCGGCGCGACGCCGTTGAGGGCGTTCTATAACTCCGCGCGCGATTTCTTTACCGGCGTTGTTACGCCGGGCATTGGGGTCGATCTGCCGCCATTTTACGCAGCGGGAATCATTCCACGTGCGGCGGGTGGAGCGGCGCTGCTGATAACTGCTATTGACGGAAATGTGCAACTCATCGAGAACGGGGCCATGCGCTCCGTTGCGGGAACCCGTGATTGGGGCAGCGACTTCGCGGTGATGCGCTCGGGCTGTGGAGCGGGCACACAGGTCATCGCTTCGAGTTCCGGCGAAGCCATGAGCGACAGCCTCCGCGCGTTTGAGATTCCCGCTCTTGGAGCTCTTCCCGTGAGCAGCCCACTGACGCTGGATGGAACCGTGACGGCACTATGGACCGCACAGGATGGAAAAAGCGCGTTTGCGGTGGTACGCAATGCGGCAGGCGAATACGAGGTGGACCGTGTTACGGCGCTTTGCAATTAGTGCTCTGTTTTTAGCGGGGGCCTTAACGGCGATGGCGCGCACGCGTCCGCATTATGGCGGGACGCTCCGGGTTGAGATCGCAGGGGACCCCTGGCAGCGCCCGGACGGAATCGCGCGAAGACTGGTGTACGACGGGCTAACGGAGTTGGGTCCAGACGGCGCATTGCGACCGGCCCTGGCATTGACCTGGGAATCGGACGGTAACAATCATCGCTGGCAGTTTCGGCTTCGCTCCGGCGTGCAATTTCACGATGGCTCGGCCCTGACATCGCCTGCAGTCGTGGCATCGTTGACAGCTTCCTGCTCCTCGGATTGTCCATGGACTGCCGTAAAGGCTGTTGGTCCGCTCGTGGTATTCACAAGCGACTCGCCGATGCCGAATCTGCCTGCGTTGCTGGCGGGGGATGCTTTTCTAATTCGGCTTGCGACGCCGGGCGACGGCAACCCGCCGGTGAACCAAGGCACCGGACCTTTCCAGGTAAAAGGATTCATCAATGGCTTATTGACATTGACCGCCAATGAAAGTTGCTGGCAGGGTCGCCCGTTTGTGGATGCGGTGGAGATTCGCGCTCACCGGCCGGTGCGTGAGCAGTGGCTCGACCTTGGCGTGGGGCGTGCGGATGTCGTGGAGGTTCCAGCTGAGCAGTTGAGGCAAGCGCAACAGCAGCGGCTCAGCCTGTTGACGTCGCCGCCTCTCGTCCTCATTGCATTGCAGGTTGCCGACTCCGGTTCGTTGGCAAATGTGAAATTGCGCGGAGCCATTGCAGCAGCGGTTGATCGTGGCGCGCTCTACAACGTCATCTTCCAAAAGCAAGGTGAGATAACTGCAAGCCTCCTACCTCAACGGCTCACAGGTTATTCTTTCCTGTTCCCATCCGGCAGGGATATGAACAAGGCCCAGGAACTCCGCGGAGGGCTGACGAGCCGCCCACTGACCCTGGCCACAGAAGGCGATGGCGCAATGCAATTGGCGGCGCAGCGAATCGCGCTGAACCTGCGCGAGGCGGGATTCAACGTGCAGATGGCGCCTGAAGGTGCAAATTATGCTGATTTGATTCTGCGCAAACTGCGCCTTTCCGGTACCGATCCTGCCGCATCGCTTGAGCAGGCTTTGCGAAGTGCCGGCGAGTCAAACCTGGGGACCGATGCCAGGCCCATGGAACTCTTCAAAGTTGAACAGAAATACCTGAGCGAAGAGAAACTCATTCCGCTTCTCTATTTGCCATTAGCGTATGCAAGGGGCCCTCGAGTGCGCGAAGTGCATTTGCGCGCGGATGGTACGCCCGATCTGGCTGATGTTTCCCTGGAGGATATACGGTGAGCCTGCGGCAGAAGTTGCTGTTGCTATTTTCGCTCACGGTAGCCGCAGCGGTTGCAGCCGTGGCGTGGACGGTGCTTGTGCGTATCCGGCAAGTATTTGAAAGGCGCGACCAGGAGGAAACCGCGCTCTTCGTAAGCCAGTTCCAACGCGAATTTCAGCATCGTTCGGCGGATGTTGCAGCAGCCGTCGATCGAATCGCGGGTCAGGATCGCGTGCGCAGCATGGCATTTGAGCTTGTGCAGTCGAACGATCCCGCTCCTTACCTGAATGAAGCGCAAGGATTGGCCCAGGATGCGCGATTGGACTTCCTCGAGATTGTCGGTCCTGACGGCAATATTGTGAGTTCCGCACAGTGGCCAGCGCGATTCGGATATCCGGAGCCCGCCGCCAATGAAGCCTCGCAGACCCCGTTCTTGAAACGCGAAGAGATGCAGGATGGCACCTCCTTGCTCGGCTTACTTGCAGTGCGCGCGATTCGCGGGGCAGAGCCTGCGGTGAAACTGGTGGGTGGCAGACGGCTCGATCAGAGCTTTTTGGCCGACCTGCCGGTTGCGCCGGGAATGCAATTGGGACTCTATACCGAAGCGGGCGGCGCGAGCGATGTGGGTTCAAACACGAACAGCGGAAGTTCAACGGGATTTGATCCGAAGCGGCTGGTGAGTACGGGTGGAGATGTTCCGGGTGCTGCTCATTATGCTTCGCTGGTTGATGAAGCACGCAAAAGCGGCCTGCAGGCGAGCGGAATTCTCTACCTGACGTCTCGGCGTGAAGACAGCGTAAGCGCAACGGCAATTCCATTGAAAAATTCGGCCGGAAATGTCCTGGCAGTACTCACGGTGGCAATTTCGCGCAGTGGTCTGATTGCCGAGCAACAACAGATTCGCGCGATCGCCTACGGGGTGGCAAGTGGCGGCATTCTGCTCGCGATCATCTTCAGCCTCTGGATTGCGGCGCGGGTATCCAGGCCGGTGGAAGAACTGGCGCGTGCAGCAGAAGAGGTCGCGGGCGGAAACTGGGATGCGCGCGTGCCTGAGAGGGGACAGGACGAGGTCGGAGTACTGGCACGCAGCTTCAATCACATGACAGAGCAGCTCGAAAACCAACGAGAGAGACTGGTGCAGAGCGAGCGCGTAGCAGCGTGGCGCGAACTTGCGCGAAGGCTGGCGCATGAGCTTAAAAATCCCTTGTTTCCACTGCAGTTGACGGTGGAAAACCTGGTGCGAGCGCGGCAGTTGCCGGCGGCGGAGTTCGATGAAGTGTTCAGCGAGAGCACGCAGACGCTGAGCATGGAGATTGCGAATCTGAAGAAGATCATCGGGCGATTCAGCGACTTCAGCAAGATGCCGAAGCCGGAACTCGAACGAATTGATGCGCGGGATGTGGTGGGGCGCGTGCGGGCTCTATATGCGGTTGCCAGCGAGGACGGGCCGATAATCAAAGTAGAGACAGACTTTGATGATCGGCCGATGCCGCTTATGGTGGATCCGGAGTTGCTGCATCGGGCGCTTTCAAACCTTGTGCTGAATGCGAAGGATGCCATGCCTGACGGGGGAACGGTGACGATTTCAGCTCGTCCCAAGGGGGAGGTAGTTGAACTGCGCGTCACCGATACGGGGCAGGGGCTTAAGCCGGAGGAGTGCGAACGGCTGTTTACTCCGTATTACACGACTAAGGAGCACGGGACGGGACTTGGGCTGGCGATTGTGCAGTCGGTGGTGGCAGACCATGCGGGTACCATAGCCGTGGAGAGCCGCGACGGACACGGGGCGACGTTTGTGATCACGCTGCCGAGGGCTGAAGGATGAGCGCAAAGATTCTGATTGTCGACGATGAAGCCAACACGCTGGCTTCACTTTCGCGGGCCTTCAGGCTGGCGGGGCATGAGGCGGTGGTGTGCGACAACGCAGCGCGCGCGCTGGAGCTGGCGCAGGCTCAGCCATTTGACCTGATCCTGAGCGACGTGGTGATGCCGAAGCGCGATGGGCTTTTACTGCTCGAAGACCTGAAGAACGCCGGTGTTGTAACACCGGTTGTGATGATGAGCGGGCAGGCACATATCGAAATGGCCGTTCGTGCAACGCGACTTGGTGCGCTGGATTTTCTAGAGAAGCCGCTGACAACCGAGAAGCTGCTGGTAACGGTCGACAATGCGATGAAGCTGACGCGACTGGAGGCGGAGAATCGGGATCTGCGCACGCGCGTGGGCAAACACACGATGGTGTGGAGCGGGGAGACGATGCGTCGCGTGATGACGCAGATTGAGCGCGTGGCGGCGAGCGAGACGCGAGTGTGCATCTACGGCGAAACCGGTACAGGGAAAGAGCTGGTGGCGCGAACAGTGCATGAAAAGAGTCATCGCACGAGCGGACCGTTTGTGACGTTGAATTGCGCGGCGGTGCCGGCGGAACTGATTGAGAGCGAACTGTTCGGGCACGAGAAGGGATCGTTTACGGGTGCGGTGCAACGGCACAACGGCAAGTTTGAGCAGGCGCATCGAGGAACATTGTTTCTTGACGAGATTGGCGATATGCCGGTGGCGATGCAGGCCAAGTTGTTGCGCGTGCTGGAAGAAGGAGAGGTCGAGCGCATCGGCGCTGATAAGGCTACGAAGGTGGATGTGCGTGTTGTTGTCGCGACACATCGCGATCTTGAACAGCTTGTAGAGAGCGGCGGGTTCCGGCGGGATTTGTATCATCGTGTCGTAGTGTTTCCAGTGACACTGCCGCCGTTGCGCGCGCGATGCGAGGACTTGCCGGCACTTGTTGAACATTTTGCACGCCAGGTGAGCTCGCAGAATGGCTGGAGGCCGGTGCCGTTCAGTGCGGAAGCGATTGAAAAACTGAAGCAATACGCATGGCCGGGAAATATTCGAGAATTGCGGAACATCGTGGAGAGATTGCTTCTGCTGGCCGACAGCGAAGTGAATGCGGAGGATGTACGCCTGGCGCTGCCCGCGACACGTGGCAACGGGACGGAGGCGAAGGTCTCAGACGCGGGGACGGGAACGCTGGCGCAGCGCGTACTCGCTTTCGAACGGGAAGCCGTGCTCGCAGAGCTCGAACGGCACGGTCGGCATATCACCCAGACTGCCAAGGCTCTTGGCTTGGAGCGCAGTCATCTTTACAAGAAATGTGCGCAGCTGGGTATCGTTCTGCAGAACTTGCCGGAACGGGAGTAGTTTCGGGCGGCCCGCCTTCTCCAGATCAATTCCCTTCAACAGCCTTCGTTCCGTCGGCATCTAACAGGTAATGATCGAAACAACCTGACAAGATTCGCATATTCTGCGGAGTTGTCAGACACTTCCTCGGGAGGACGGTCCTTGTGATTCTGCTGCTGGCCATTGTGGTACCTGCGTGGTTGGCGATTCTTGCGTCGGTCGCGCTCGTGTTCTTCGTGTTGTCTCTGCTCGGGGGCCTCATGGGACCGATGCCCCGCTACAGGATGACGAATGCCGACCAGATGCCTGCGAATGATTCAGATCGTTTTCTGGAAGTCGTGGAAGCCCTTGCAGATGCGGAGTTGAACCGGACAGGTGACGTAGAAGTGCTCACCAACGGTCCCTCCTTCTACCCAGCTCAGCTGGAGGCGATTCGGGGCGCGATGCAGAGCGTGAATCTGGAAGCATACATTTTCGCAAAGGGCGAGATTGCCGGGCAGTATGTTGAGGCGCTAACGGATCGCGCAAAGACTGGCGTTAAAGTGAACGTGGTGCTCGATGCCTTTGGCAGTGCAAGCACTGGGAAATCATTTTTTAAATCCCTTCTGAAGGCCGGAGGCAAAGTTAACTGGTACAACGGACCCCAATGGTACTCGCTGATGCACCTGGACAATCGCACGCACCGAGAGTTGATGATCGTGGACGGCAAGATCGCCTTCATTGGCGGAGCCGGCATCGCGGACCAGTGGTACAGCGGAACGAACGGGCAGCCGCGTTGGCGCGATTCGGCAGTACGCATTGTCGGCGAAGCGGTTTACAATCTGCAGGCGACCTTCGCGGAGAACTGGCTGGCGGCTTCGGGCGAGTTGCTGATGGGCGAGGAGTACTTCCCGCATATCCACAATGAACATAGACTGACTTCGATGGTAGTGAACAGCACGCCGACGGTGGGGGGATCGACGCGAGCGCGGATTCTTTTTCAGCTGCTGTTGGCGTCTGCCAAGCGGAGCATCTCCATCACGACACCCTATTTTCTGCCAGACAGAGGTCTCATTGACGAATTGTGCCGTGCGGTCGAACGCGGGTTGCGGGTGCGCATCCTCGTTCCTGGCCGAAAAAGCGACCATATGGTTACGCGGAGCACAAGCCGGGCTGGATATGGGCGTTTGTTGAGTGCAGGAGCAGAGGTATACGAGTATCAAGCCGCAATGATCCACGCCAAGGTGCTTTGCGTGGATGATTTGTGGGTGGTGGTGGGGTCGACTAATTTTGATAACAGGTCGTTCGGGATCAATGATGAAGTGAACCTCGCGATTAGAGACGATGCTGTGGCAGCGCGTTTTGAGAATGACATGGCACTTGATCTGGATCAGAGCCGAAGGGTGTCGCTGGAGGAGTGGCGGCATCGGCCACTCACAGAACGCGCGACGGAGCTGATAGGTTTGGTATTCGAGCGACAACAATGAGCAAAGCATCGATTCACTTCCGAATTGCCTCTTACAACACGCACAAGTGCCGAGGTATTCACGGAACCATTTCGCCGGAGCGCGTGATTCGCGTGATCCAGGAACTCGATGCGGACATTCTTTGCCTGCAGGAGATCGTCGACGCGGCGGGCGGCACTGGAAAATATGACCAGGCACGCCGGATCGCAGAGGCTCTTCCTGAATTGAATGTGGCATTCGGCGAAACGCGCCCGCTGCATGGCGGCCGTTACGGCAATATGCTCATAACCCGGTTTCCCATTCGGGAAATGCAGACGCACGACATTACAAAATCAGCGCGCGAAGAGCGTGGCGTATTGCAGTGCACAATCGAAGTTGGACGTGCACTGAACGTAAATGTCTTCAATGTGCACCTGGGAACGGGCTACCTGGAACGACGGCGCCAACTCGAGGTCCTCATCGGGCCGGCGATCCTTGCACAGCCAAAGTTGAGAGGGCCACGCATCGTGATCGGCGACTTCAACGAGTGGACGCGTGGAATTACAACAAGACTTCTGCAACAGAACTTCCAAAGCGATCGCCCAATACGAAATAGGCGGTCTGCGCGGACCTTTCCGGGAGTGCTGCCGATGCTGAGCCTGGATCATTGCTACTACGAAGCACCTCTCGAGATGGAAAGCACCGAAATCTGGCGGAGTCGCCGGGCGGTGGTTGCATCGGATCATCTGCCGCTGATCGCCGACTTCCGCCTTCCCGCACATCAGGATGGTTAAAGTTAGAAGTGATCATTCGAGAATCCATGAAGTTCGTTGTGACGACAGACATTTTTAACTACAGGTGAAATCTAGAGACCCGATTTGCTAAATCCCGTGATGAAGAATTCGAAGTTTCATAAGAGGAGATCTCATGAACTGGACCGGCGTTATGCCAGCAATCACTACCGCTTTCAATCCGGATCTGAGCGTGGATTACGCAACGGTTGCGCGGCATGCGCAATGGCTGATTGAGAACGGCTGCTCAGGCATCATCTGCCTCGGGTCCCTCGGCGAGGCGGCTACACTCTCCTTTCATGAGAAGGTCCAAATTCTCACAACCGTTGTCGGTGCACTCGAAGACAAAGTGCCCGTGGTCTCGGCAATCTCAGCCCTCTCAACCCAAGAGGCCGTCGAATTGGCGAAGGCCGCGAAAGCCGCCGGTTGCGCAGGCCTGATGATTCTGCCCCCATACGTCTATAAAGGGGACTGGCGCGAGAACAAGGCGCATGTCGCGTCAATTCTCAAGGCCACTCCGCTCCCAGGAATGCTGTACAACAACCCTGTCGCCTACGGAACCGACTTTCTGCCCGAGCAAATTGCTGAGTTGGCCAAGGAATTCGCCAACTTCGCCGCAGTGAAGGAGTCGTCAACCGACGTGCGCAGAGTGACGGCCATCCGTGATCTAGCGGGGGAACGGCTTGCCATCTTCGTCGGTGTCGACGATGCCATTGTGGAAGGCACTGCAGCAGGCGCCGTGGGATGGGTGGCGGGGCTGGTGAATGCATTCCCGCGCGAATCTGTGGATTTATTCAACCTCGCACGTGCTGGCAGGACCAAAGAGGCATTTGAGCTGTACCGGTGGTTCCTGCCATTGTTGCGCATGGATACGGTGCCGAAATTCATCCAACTTATTAAACAGGTGCAGCAGGAAGCCGGTGCGGGCAGCGCACGTGTACGTCCACCTAGGATGGAGGTCATTGGCGAGGAGTTGGAACAGGCGCTTGCGGTATTTCGATACGCGTGCGCAAACCGTCCCGCCGTCGCGGTGGCCAGCACGGCGTTCCAGCTTTAGTTAGCGGAGACATGATATCTCTCACCGCATCCGGAAGAGCGCGGCGAAAGTATCTCTGAACGCACGGAGCATTCAATACAACCCAAATGATCCCAGATGCTGATTTGGATTATCCACATCAGACCTGAGGCAATCAGACCCTAGAGCACCTTTGAATTCATGATCAATGCAACCGCGCTGCGAAGCCGTGCCTTGTTTCCCTCGCGGGCAGGACGAATGCTCGGGGCCCTGACTAGAGCGAAGCTACGCATCTCGGCTTCAATCACGGAGCCCGCCAAATCCCAGACATTGGCGATGTCGCCGACGACGACTATTTCCCCGGGCGCCAGAGCGAGAGCGATCATGTGCATTCCACGTCCCAATGCTTTGCACATCATCGTCAACGCCTGCTTTGCCGCGGCGTCGTCCGCTTTGGCTAGTTGGATGAGGGCATCGAATGACGAAACCGGTTTCTTTGCGATTTCAGCGTAGTAGCGCATGCCGGCGCGATTGGAAGCGATAGTTTCCCAGCATCCTTTGCCGCCACATCCGCAGCGCACTCCGTTTGGGTCAAGCTGAACATGACCAAATTCTCCCGCTACACCGGCCTGGCCACGCAGGAGATGCCCATTTGCGAAGATTCCAGTACCAATTCCCTCAGAGACATTCACGACGACCAGGTCATGGATCTTGTCGCTGTGTCCGAACCATATTTCAGACAAGGCACAGGCGTTGGCCACGTTGTCAACAACAACGGGAAGTCCGGTGGCACGCTCGACGCGCGACTTGAGCTGACCTATTGGCCAGTCGACGTTTGGTGCAAAAATGGATTTGTCGAGGTGCGGATCAAATCGTCCCGGAAGGTTGATGCCGATGCCCTCGAAGGTGCGGTTCGGATGGGCTCCAAGCATGTTCTTCACAGAACTTAGAATTGCTCCAATGACGTTCTGAGGATTGGCAGGAAGCTCAACGGAATCGATGGAAATGATCTTGCCGTCCAGGTCGGTCACTGCCAACATCGCGTGAGCTGGATGTATGTCGAGCGCAAGGACACCGCGCTGGCCATTGATGTTGAGAAACGTTGGCTTTCTTCCGCGGGGAATCTCCCCGATTGATCCCTCGACAACCCACCGGTCTGTAAGTAACTCCTCCACGATAAGGGAGACAGTACTTCTTTGAAGGCCCGAGGTGCGCGCCAACTCCGCTCGAGAGATTGGCTGCTTCACACGAATCTGATTGAAGATGAGATTCCGATTGATTTGTCTTGCGATTCTATTTGACGCGTTCAGACTTCCATTGAAGGTGAAGCGCGACGTTGGCATCTGGAATCTTTATTCTCCATTTCGAGGATAGGATACAAAGCAGGCACACAAGAAAGATTCCCGCTTTGTTTCCCGCAGAGAGGGACCTTTACCGCACTATTTTTCCTGAGAGTAACTCGAAGTATCGGGCTAAACTCGCGGTTCCCATCCCTTCTCATATTGTCTGCCCCATAGCTTCATTGCATCCGGATCGTTTCGAGGCTGGCCAGTAGCTGAATCGAGTTGCAGTTCGCGTCCGAGTTCCCAGGCCACGTTAGACAACTGAAGCATGGTCACAGCTACATTCCCAATCGAGACAGGGGCATTCAGCTTATCTCCCTTGCGAACGCCGGCGATGAAGTTGGCAAAGTGAGCATCCGTCATGGAGTCGCGGCCGGTTAGATCGGTCGACGATGTTACGCTGCCTGCTTTGAATTCGCTCGTCTTATTCCCCTTGAGATCGTAGATTTCGTAACCGTCTCGATCGACGAGCACCGAGCCAGTCGTTCCGATGATCACTGATCCGCGGTCCCGGCCGTAGAATCTCATCCCTTCGCAGCACTTGCACTCCCACGAGATCATCTTGTCTTCGTAGTTGAAGTTGGTCACCAGCGTGTCGTAGAACTGCCAATCATCCTTGAAATGGTATCGACCGCCCGACGATGAAATAGAGCGAGGATAGTCAACATCGAGAGCCCAGCGGCAGACGTCAATCTCATGCGTGCCATTGTTCAGCGTTTCGCCGGTGCCCCAGATCTTGAACCAATGCCAGTTATACGGTTGGACGTTATCTTTGTATGCAACGCGTGGGGCGGGCCCTTGCCACAGGTCCCAGTCGAGTTGCGCAGGGACGGGCGCTTCCTTGCCGACGCCGATCGATTTGCGAATGTTGCTGTACCAGGCTTTCGCGTAGTAGGCTCTGCCGATAAGACCGTTGTGGATCTTGTCGACGATCTCGATGGTGTGAGCTGAAGAGCGCTGCTGAGTCCCCATCTGAGCGAGTTTTCCATACTTCTGCTGCGCTTTGACGAGCAAAGCTCCTTCAGCAGGGTTGTGGCTGCAGGGCTTCTCGACATAGACATGCTTGCCTGCCTGTAACCCGAGAATCGCCATAGGAGCGTGCCAGTGATCCGGAGTCGCGATGGTGATGGCGTCGACGTCTTTCCGCTGAAGAATATGCCGGAAGTCCTGATCCGTGGCTGGAGCGTATCCCAACTCCCGCTCGGTATCGCTTGCAAACTTCTTCATCGTGTTGGTGTCAACGTCGCACACATACGCGACATGAGCCGTATCCTTGTTGGCCTTCAAAGCGGAGAGATGCGCGTAGGCGCGCGAATGCAGGCCGATGACGGCGAAATTCATCCGGTCGTTGGACCCTAAAATCTGGCCATAGCTCCTGGCGGTCGAATTGATTGCCAGGCCTGCGCTTCCTACAGCAAGCGTGTCGAGAAACTCCCGTCGAGTCAGCATCGCTTCTCTCCTTCTCTGAAGTGCAACGTCGATCTCTAGTCAACTTGGTGTTTGCCGTCAAACGGCCTTGGCGCTTTCGAGCGCTTGTTTCATGCCCGCCCAACTGATCCGGGTGGACTCTTCCGGAGTGCCGCCGCCGTGCCAGTGTGTCTCAAGGCTAACTGCTTCGTGATAGCCCATCTGCTTGAACGCGCGAAACTGTCCAGCCCAATCGATGTATCCCTTGTCGACCGGCGCCCATTCGATCTTGTCGCCTGTACCCTTGATTGCATTCTTGCAATGGCAATGGTGAATTCGATCTTTTGGAATCAGGTTCCACGCAACGGGAAAAGCATCAAGCTCGTTGCGCATCACGGCATTGCCCGGGTCCCAGTTCAGCGCCAAGTGCGGAGTCTGCACCGCGTTCATGGTGCGCGCCGCTTCCCGGCCGGTGGCTGTGTTGCAGGCGAACTCATTCTCAAGAACCAGCAGGATCCCTTGCTTGCCGCAAATCTCGGCGGTTGACTTAAGCTTTTCGTCGATTGCCTGACGATGGGGCGTAACGTCTTCCAGTCGCCAGAAATCGAAACAGCGGACCTTACCGGTGCCGAACTCCTTTGCCAAGGAGATCGAGCGTTCGAGGATTCCGTCCTGCTGTTTAAAGGTAACTTCAGGGGCACCGTGTAGATCTTCTTTGGAACCGTATGGCGATCTTGGCGCTCCTGGCCAATCGGTTTTGAAGAGCGGGCTGGCAATGTCAGTCACCTGAAGCTTGTACTTGCCGAGAATTTTTCGCGCCTCATTGATCTGCGTTGTATCCAGATCGATGACGTTCTTGCCCCACATGGAACGAAGTTCTATCCAGCTCATCCCAAAATCGTGTGCGGCAACGTAGCAGGCGTGATCAAAGTCCGGAGAAATTTCATCGTTAATGACTGCAATCCGGAACGGACTTTTCAAGGATTCAGCCATACTGAGAATCGGCAAGGCAGACCACGCTGCGGTTGCGACTCCGGCTTTTGCAAGAAATGTGCGTCTTGAACAGCTAGTCATAGTGCTCCATTGTTCATCTACTGATCCCCTTCGACAGGGTCTTTTGACTTAGAAGGTCATACGGCCGATAACCGTCGCGCGATTACCGGCCGCTTTCATTGCGATGACGAATCTCTTCAGTCTAGAAGCTGATCTTTAAGGATCCCTGAAGAGTGCGCCCTCCTCCAATACCATTCACGCTTCCCTGGCCGCTGCCGAGGGTGCCCGTGATCTGGCCGAAGTTTGAGGACGTAAAGATCGATCCGCTGCCAGAATTGGGGAGGCCGAACTGAGGTGTATTCGTCAACTGCACCGCGTCGATACGAATTTCGCTTGCGAATTCGTGATACAGCGTGAATCTCTTAGCAAGCGAGACATTGTTCTGCCAATAGCCGGGACCCCGGAACTGATTCCTTCCGGTGTTGCCGAGGCCGGGGTTGGTGCAAGGTGTTTGACCGGTGCAGCCCACTGGTTGGGAAAAATTGGATTTATCCAGCCACTGTTTGCCGGGTCCAATCTGGTGGAGCACTTTGGGACCGCCCGTCATGCTTGCCAGCAGCGCGGTCCCTGGTGTGTTGAGGGAGCTTTGATTTGCATACACACTGAATGGCAAACCAGAAAGCACGGAAATCACCCCGGAGAGTCGCCAGCCACCCAACACTGCGTCGCCAATACCGGAGTTGAAGTATTTGTGCCCGCGGCCCCCCGGCAGCTCGTAGACAAAGCTCTGCTCGAAGTTCCTGGCACGATCGAAATCGGCGGGAGCATAGTTTTTGCGCTCGTTGATGAAGAAGACCAAGCCGCCGTTGTCATCTCCCCCGGTAGCGTAATCAAGCGCTTTACCCCATGTGAACGCGGAGGTAAACGAGAGACCTGCGGAGTAGCGTTTTGTAAGTTGGACTTGCAAAGCGTTGTAGTTCGAGGAGGCCCCAAGGAAGTACTCGTTTGTGGCTGCGGTACGGCCTGTGGCGCCACCCGTGAATGCGGTGGAGTTTTCCGGCAGCGAAGCATTGCCGCCGCCATACACGCTTGGCAGGTTGATATTCTGCGACACATTCATGCGCGTGCCATGATTGCCGACGTATGCAATTTGCAAATTATAGTTGGGGCCGAAGGCCTGCTGAAGGGCCAGGTTCCAGGCTTCCGCGTAGGAATTCCTGAAATTCAGCGGAACGTAGGTATAGACCTGACTGATCAGTGCCGGCGCGCTGGCAGAGATGATTCCGTTGCTGGGAATCACTACCGGAACCGGCGCCGGGAAACCAGCCTGGAACGTCGCAACCGTCACACCATCGGAGAGGACTGCGGGGCTGAAGGCCGAGCCCGCCGGCTGATAGCTGTTGTTGGCGCGTATGGGGTAGTTGTATGCATATGTGTTATCCGTAAATGGGATATAGCTCATGCCAAAGCCCAAGCGGATCACGGTAGCCTCAGTCGCGCGGTAGGAGAGCCCAGTACGCGGAGCGAAGTACTTGTACTGTGTCTCTATTCCCATGTTTGAAGGATTGTTAGCGAGACCGGCTAGAACAAGCGTGTTGTTTGACGGGTTGTAGTTTGAAAACCCGCCGGCGATTCTCGGCGTAGCAGGCGGATAGAATTCCCAGCGAAGGCCGTAGTCAACGGTCAGTTTGGGTGTCGCCTGCCACTTGTCTCCTCCGTAAGCGAAGAACCACCACTGCCGGTAGCAAGGGAAAAACGTGTTCAGATCGCGGCCCGTCTGAGCTGGCTGGTCGAGGAGGAAGCTGCCCATGAAGTTTGCAATATTTGTCTTCGCGCCAGTCGTGGAGGATTGCACGTCATTGAAGGTGAATGCGCCGCGCGGGCTGAAGGTCTGGTCCTGCAAGAGATCGTCGCGTACCCGGCGAATATCGGCACCCCACTTGAAGGTGTGGTTGCCAGTAATTCTCGTCCAGGTGTTCACAGCATCGATATTCGACTCTGCGCGGATCCATGGCACGGAGGCTGAATACCCGATGAGCGGGTTAGAAAAGCCTCCGTTGATGGTGACGCCGACCTGTCCGGAGGTAAAAGGCTGCCCGTCAATATTGACTCCAGGCACACCGATGGTTGTTGCATCGTTCGCGCCGAAGTCATTTGGATTTGCCGAGTTGCGGAGGTGGGCTACGCCGACGCGAACCTCGGTTAAGAACCTGGGCGAGAAAACATGATCGTAGATGCCGCCGGTGCTGTAGGCCGTCTGACTACCGGTAGCCTCGAAGCCGCCGCCCTGCGGTCCGCCGAGGAAATTGCCGAAGGCCGACGCCTGGTAGGTGTTGGCGCGCTGCCAACTAAAGCGGCCATTCAGGTGGTCTTTTTCTTTGACGATCCAATCAATTTTGACGTCGAAGCTATCCGAATCCTTGGTAAATGGAAGATTGGTGGTGTAGTTGTTTGACGGATTCGATAGCGGCAGGGTCGAGTTCAGCTTTCCATACTTGGGATAAGCCGCGTTGAGTCCCTGGAGCATGTTCAGCGAAACAGGGTTGATCCGACTGAAGGGAATCTGGTTGTTTGTGAATGCAGTGCGCGGATGCGCGGCTGTGCCATCGCCCGTGTTCGGATCATAGATTTGCCCGGTCGTTCCCACGAGCGCGCCGCTCAAATCGACGCAACCGGTCGGATCGGTGCAGCCCGGAGTGACTCCGGCGTTGGTAAACCAGCGAGCATCAGGGACGGTAAACGTGCTGCTCACCTTTTCACTGTCGGTCGTGCGGAGATAGTCACCAAAGAAAAACAACTTATCTTTCTTAATGGGGCCGCCGAAGGCGCCGCCAAAGTAGTTGTACGACAGGTGGCCAAGCGGGCCACTGAAATAGGAGCGGGCGTTGACAGCGTTGTTCTGAATATACTCAAACGCCGAACCATGAAAGACATTGGTGCCGGACTTGAGCGTCACATTTGTGATGGCGCCGACCGAGCGGCCAAGTTCCGGCTCATAGTTATTCGTCGATACGTCAATGGTCTGGATGGCTTCGGCTGGAGGAATCAGAATCTGCAGCAGGCCGGTACGCTCGTCATCGTCGATGCCCTCAATCTGATAGAGATTGCTGACGCGCGGCATGCCATTGGCCTGGGTCTGCAGAGAATTTTGCGCATTGAAAAACTGCGAGTGTTGGAAGGTTGCTGGACTGGCCCCGGGGACCAGGTTGAGAAGCGATTGGAAGTTGCGCCCCGTAGTAAGGGGCAATTCCGCCACGCTGGTCGCGTCAATCTTGGTACTGATGTCGGCGCGGTCGGTCTGCAGCAGGGGAGGCGCCGCGGTCACCATAACCGTCTCCGAGACGTTCCCCGGCGTAACCGTCAGGTCGACGCGGACAGAAGAATTGCTTAGCAGATTAATGTTCTGCTGAGTAACCCTCTTGAATCCGCTTGCTTCAGCGCTGATCGCATAAGCTCCTGGTTGGAGGTCGGGAAAGGAGTAGTTCCCGCTCTCATTGCTAACCGACTCATGAACGGCCCCGGTTGCGGCCGCAGTTGCCAACACTTTGGCTCCCGCAACAGCAGCCCCTGACGTGTCGGTAACAGTTCCCAGCAGAGTGCCATTGACCGCCTGTCCCATCAGCGGATGGGAGAAGCAGAAAACGATTAACGCGATTAGGATTCCGAGGAACGAACTCATGCTTGATTTCGGCATCTCCAACCTCCAAAAAGTCGATCTGAATTTCAGGACCTGTTTCATATATTGTTCGAATTCCGAACAAGCTAGCTTTGAGCCGTCGACACTGTCAAGAAGAATCCGTTCTGCTATCAGCTTTATCGATTTAGCAATCCTCCAGTTCTGGAAACGGCAATTTGGCTGTCCAGATAACCACTGTTCCCACCGCGTCCACTCCTCAGGGGCCGGATGACGTGACACCGTTGACAAGACAGAATGAGCAGACTCTGCAGTCGTATCAAACAGAAAACCGACGTCCTTGTCTCCGGTCGGTCATCAGTCTGATCGGGCGAATCTCGACGCTCACGCTCGCCTTCAACGAAGTGATGTCTCTCGAACCGGAGCGAAAATTCGATTTCTCGGAGCTAATCAGCAGCGGCTTTTAGACAGCGCGTTGGAAAACTGCGGGCGGGAGTTTGACTGCGACCGTCCTCACAGTACGCTTGCATGCAGATCATCCGACCTTCTATTTGTGCCGCGTCTGAGGGGCAAAATGGACCTTGCATCGATATTCCTTCGGCAGCGGGGTCGAGTTCCTTGCGAATTCAAGCGATCGGAACAAGTTCCAAATAATCTGGATCCATTTCTTGCCTACGTAGTTTCACTGTTTCCAAGGCTTGGAGCACAAATGCGTTCCATGCGAAGACGCGGTGATATCCAAAGAATCGGTTTTTCTCATCGGTCGGCAGATACTCCTGACTCGTTGGATAATCTTCGTCTATGTGCAGTTCAGCCCACAGTCTGTTTGCAATCGCGCGCTCCGCCTTTTCCCATCCATGGAGCTTCCCTGTGACATACCCGCAGACTTCAATCCTCATCCAGCTACCACCGTTGTAGTACACGCCGTCCGCGGCTTTGC
Organism: uncultured Acidobacteriaceae bacterium; assembly: GCA_963770365.1. Classification (GTDB taxonomy): domain Bacteria; phylum Acidobacteriota; class Terriglobia; order Terriglobales; family Acidobacteriaceae; genus Telmatobacter. Next base: position 90,093 of record CAVYPN010000013.1, read on the forward strand.
TTGCATAGCTGGCAGCGTAGGAGTCGCTGACCATCGGGTGCCACTTTTCGTTGAAGTAGCTCCAGTCTTTCCCTCCTTGCGGCAGACCGATGAAGATCGGCCTTACTGAGCCACCTTCTTCAGGGAATGGGCAATTCTGGCGCGGCAACATGACTGGAATGCGGTTGAGGTGACTGACAACCATCTCGTCCGTCAGAATCTTCCGGTTGAAAAGCCAGAGCGATAGAAATTCAGGAAAGATATCGGCAAACCCTATCGCGTCGCGTATGTTCCGTGCCGGGCAAAGAAATCCAAGCTTCGCGTCATAGTAACTTCGATAGCCTTCCTCTGCTTTTGCAATGTAGTTCTCTGAGATAGTTGCGCTTAGTTCTGGAATCTCCAGCTCACGGATCACTCTCAGTAGCACGGCAAGCATTCCCTGGTTTTCGCACAGAATACTGGTGCCCTCGGGATATTGGATTACGTCGAGTTGACCCATGACGAACTTGGCCGTGCAAACAGCTTCGCGCTTAGGGTCGTAAGCAGCGAGGCAGTATTCCGCCGCTCGCCGGACTTTGTCCATGGGAAGCCTGGTACCGAATCGACGTCGATTGAGCAGCGCCCACATCAACCAGAGTGGCGTTGAGTCGTTGGACTTGCGTTCCAGGTTGGCAATATTTGGCTCGACTAGAGTATTGATCGCTCCGTCGACTCCCTGATTGTCTGCCCACAGGGCAAATACTTTCTCGTTCAGCGTGCGATCGTGAATGCCGTTGAGAGCGTAAAAGCTGTCACGCAGGTACATCTCACCAGCAGCGGAATACCAGATGCTAGGCGCCAACATTGGACGCAGGCCCTGCTGATCTGCAATCCAGCTCAACATCATGACGTCCGCATAGAGCACCTTCTCGGTGTCGCCGCCTTTGAAACCCATGCCGTCGGCGAGATGGAGTTGGCTTGCGAGGCGATAACCGCCTAACGTGTCCCGTACCGCTTCGCTGACGAAGATGAAGGTGGACTTCACTTGAGGACGGCCCATCTCCAAACGATGGTATGGCTCACTTCGAGTCGCGATGCGGGAAACCTCGAGATCTCGTATTTCGAACGATGGCAGCCTGCCATGCTCAGAGCGGAGATCCGCCTCTGCTAGAAAATCGGGAAGTGACAAAGCAATTGCGGCGCCCGTACCTTGCAGGGCGGGTACAACAAAGGACTGGCGGAATTCGGTGAGTACGGAGGGGGACGCCGGTGCTGTGTCATTAAACAATGAGAGATCGCCAAGCTTGTGAAACTCGTCGTCTGTATCCCAGGCATGGATAGATATGGGAACCACAGAGCGATACTTGAGGGAGACCGAATAGACTTCGCCACCCGATGCCGGGAATGGAACCAGAACGAAATCTTTCACGGTGGCGGGAGATAATTTGACGATCGCGTCTTGTTGTTCAACTTCGATGTCTCCGCTTCGCTTCCATCGAGACGGGGCGACGAGATCGATTCGGGTATGCGAATCCGGTCCGGACATTTGGACGGTGGACTCTCCAAAGGTCTGCTGTATGTATGAACCTTGCGCTGCGCGATCTGCGGTATTCGGAAGATAGTAGAGATTGAGATCGGGGATACTGGCAGGTGCAGGCTTTACGGGGGTTCCATCACGTCGGATGATCCGGCTCCATTGATTGCGATATCCGGAATCGGTGAGAAGGCCTACTGTCACTCCGCTCTGTGTTCGGAAGCCGGCAGCTGGGAAATACTCATGCAGTGCCCCGCCTTTGCAATCCGCATGGTCGAAACTCCAGAGCTTCGCAGGTGTTGTCTCGGGTTCCAGACGATTCTTGATCTGATAAAGCAGCGCGAACATATCAGCCTGACGAAGCTGAATCGTCTTCTTGATCACCTGTGTTGATACGATTTCGTACCGGACTTCGACAAAGACAGTTGTGCGTAGATTGGTGAGTTGCATTTCTCCGGAAAGATGAACCTGCCTTCCGTCGCCTTTCCAGGATGTTGCTTTCCAATCATCGACCCGGTCTTCGAGACTCCTTTCGTCGTTTTGGAAGACGGCTGAGAATTCCCCGCCCTGATGGTGCCGCGCGATGGCACGACCGCGATAAAGAATCGCGACTCCGTATCCATGTTGGGCATCGCCGGTCACCTCAAGAGAGACCCGATCGGTTTCGGATGATTGAGTAGCGTATACGGATTCCGGCAGCAGAGTTGCCACTGAAGTAAGTGCCGAGAGGGCGAGAAACTCGCGTCGGTCAAGTCTTGCGTGAGTGACCATATTTGCTAATTCCTTTTGTCGTTTAAGGCTGGCAACCTGAACGCCGGTTGACGTAGCCGGCTAGCATTGATGCGGTCACCGTGCGGGCGTTGCTGCAAGCTGCGGCTGGAAGCTTCCGGCCCGCTCGCGCTGTTTGCGCAGAACTTCATCGCGTTGTGCGTTTACGAGATTCTTGGTCTGCTGCGCTTCGCGCTGGGACTCTGCGTGAAGCCCCAGGTGCGCATAGATCTTGCTCAATTGATAATGGGCCGGCGCGAACTGAGGATTCAATTCGACAACATGTTCGAACGCCTTTCGGGCATGCGGCCAATCCTGTTTCGATCCATAGAGCTTGCCTAGCTCAAACGATGGATCAGGGGATCTGGGTTCCAACTGTGCAGCACGTCCAAGCGCAACGATAGCTTCTTCCTCGCGTCCCAATCGGCTGGCCAGGAGACCAACGTAGTATTCGAGGAGATAGCGGCCAGGCCTTTTGGAGCGCGCTGCTTCAAGGATGCCAATCGCCTCTGTGTCATTGCTCTGACGCGCATAGGTTTGTGCGAGGCCAACATAGGCCGCATCGAGTTCCGGATTGTCAGCAAGCGCCGCGTTGAAGGCATCGCGTGCGGCGGCATAATCGCCCTTGATCATTTCAACAGCGCCCAATCTCAACTTAACCGGTGACGTTGAGGCAGTCTCAGTAATTCCAGACTGGATGAATTGGATCGCCTCATCATAGCGGTCCATGTCCATGAGAAGCCGCGTGTAGTCCAGCGTTCGATCTGGGTTGGAGGGATCGGCTACTGCGGCAGCGCGATAGGCCTCCAAGGCCTCGGGCATCTTTTCCTGCATTTCAAATGCTGATCCGAGGAACATAAGTGCGTCTGCATTTGAGGGGCGCTCGTTGTGAAGAGTGGATAGGAGTTTGGAAGCCTCGGCGAATTGAGCATCGTAGAGCAACGCGAGCGCGAGGTTGTAGCGGCTCTCCCAGGACGGATCGAGCAAAGCAATCCGTTGGAAGCAACCTACCGCCTGCCCGTAGAATGCGTGTCGGCTTAGAAGCACTGCTATCGCGTACTCCCGTACTGGGGTGAGCTGATTGGCTGTTTCCATGTTCTTTATACGGCTGGAGGCCCCATCCACGCGCCCCAGGCGAATTTCGGCTTCGATCAAACCAACACCAGCATCCGGATCGTTCTCGATCAACTTCTCCGCATGAGAAGCCTGCTCGAGCGCTTCGGCATCATGACCAGTAGCAAGCGCAAGCAGTGACAGATAGTAGTGGGCAAAAGGATCATCGGGGCTCAGGCGCGACGCCTCCCGCAACTCCGATTCCGCAGGACCATATTGCTTTGCAGTGAGCAGATTGAAACCAAGGTTCCGATGCGGCTGCGCTTGTGGGGGGTCCAGCCGAATTGCATTGCGATAGTGGATTGCGGCCTTGTCTGGCTGATTGAGCTGGGTCTCCGTGATCCCCAGCAGGTTCTCGATCGTGGCATTGCGGGGTGCGAGTCGATGTGCTTCTTCCAACTTCGTCAGAGCTTGATCGAAATGACCCTCTCGAATCAGTCTTACACCATCGTCCAAGGCTCCATTCTGGGCGATTAGTGAACATACAGATGCAAGGAACAGTACGGCAAGTACGAGAATCCGATTCCGGGTCATTGCTTCGCCCCATCGTCTGCATGATCGTCGGTGGATGTGGCTGCTGATCTCTCGCTCTTGATAGCGCGCACCTGGGCAAAGAGCTTAGCGGCTTCGGCGGTCTTGCCCTCAGCACGCAGGACTTGCGCAAGCTGATAGTGCACACCGCCGTCGTGATCATGCGCGAGATCGCGCCTCAGAACCTCTTCAGCTCGGGCATAGTTCTTCTGCATTGCGTATGCGTGGCCCAGTTGCTGGTATGCAGGCCAGAGATCGGGCTTGCTGCGAATTGCCAACTCGAGATGCGGAATTGCCTCTGCTGTGCGGTCTTTCGCGATAAGAACGGCGCCGAGTTCCCCGTTGGCCTCGGGATGTCCAGGATCGATCTCCAATTGACGTGTCAATTCGGCAAGTGCATGATCTGCATCGCCATGCTTCCAGTAAAGATGACCTAGCCAAAAGTGTACGTCGGGAAGATTCGGACGGGCAGCGGCCACAGCAAGATATTCGGCGAGGGCCTTTTCGTCTTCCTCGCGGTCGACGTAGAGCTGGCCCATCAACTGGTGCACATGGTAGGAGTCCGGCGCGACTGCGAGCAAACGGGCAATCTGCGCCATCGCGACTTGACGACGCACGACGACCAACTCATATCGTGCAGAAAGACTTTCCGGGTGAAGTGCCAACCAGCGAAGAAGATCAGCCTCGGCCCTGTCATAGCGGTGCTGATGCATCGCATCGATCGCCTGGGCGAAGGCACTCTCATTTGGTTTCGCGATTTGCGGAGCAGGGGCGAGCCGCTGGTACGCTCTTGCCGCGGCAGCATCATCTCCCGAAAGTGCATATAGGCCCGCGAGTGCAACAATTCTCGCGACGCTTGATGTTTGCATCGCCTCCAGCTTCTCTTTCGCTGTATCGCACAGCCTTAGAAGGTCGGCGCTCCTCTCGTTGGCAGAAATGCGGCCTTCCACAGGAAGCCCCAATGCGTCGAGAGCTTCGCTTTCGTTAGATCTGATAGCCTGCTCAACGCGTGAAAGTCCCTCTGGCAGTTGCCCGGAGAGAATCAGCCACTCGCCGCTTTTTGCTAGCACGGTTGCCGACTTTGGAGACAGCGCTCCCGCCTGCTCAAGCTGCTCCAGCGCGGGCGGCAGTTGAGCTTGATTGAGAAATACCTCTGCAAGATCGACGTGTGGATCGACCGACTTGGGATCGCGCCGAATTGCGCGGCGCAGATGGCCCTCGGCCTTGGTCCAATCGTGGTCAGCGGCATACGTGCTCGCATAGATTCGATCCGAGATGGCTGTTCCAGCGGAGTCTTCCAGTAGCTGTTCAGATTGCTGCCTGGCGGCTTTGCCGTATGCCTCACCGAGAGTGAATAGCAAATCAGGATCATCTGGAAACAGCGTGGCAGCTTTTCGCAATTGAAGTAAGGCTGCATCCACTTGTCCTGCATTCCAGAGCGCGGTTCCCAACCAACTCTCAGCCTCTTTTTCCTGTGGGTCTTGTCGGATTGCCTCGCGCAAGAGCGGGATTGCTTTTGCCGGATGATTCAGGCGAACTTCATCGATCCCCAGCCAGAGGCTGACGCCGCGCATGCCGGGTCTCAGCTTGCCAGCGGTCGACAGCGCCCGTGCGGAATCGTCGAACTTGGACTGAGCATAATAGACAAGCCCAAGATTGACGTACGCCTCGGGCAATTCAGGAGCAAGCTTCAAGACAGAGAGATACTCACGGACTGCATCATCAAGCCGGTCTTGCTGCTGTGCCTGCTGAGCAGCGAGAAAGTGGCCCTGAACCTGGTCCTGGATTTGTGAACTTACGACCTGAGCGGTGCCGGCCAACGAGAGCACATATGCAATCGAAATCAGTACGGGAAAAACCAGAAAACGCCGGCAACGGCAGCGAAACATGAATCGATAGTAGTGTATTTTCACTTCACTGAATGCCATTGCGCGATCCTGTTGGAGTTTTTTCTAAAGATGATCGTGCTGCAGTGGATTAAGTGGCGCGTAAATGTACAACACTCCCGGGCCTCGGCAAATGAGGTCCGGGAGCGTTGGGTTCTTTTCAAAGGTCGGACGTAACAGGCCGTTAGCCCGGTGGCGTCAGAAGGCGACCCGCAGGGAACCCTGGATGTTTCTCGGTCCATAGGCAAGTCCCCCCGCGTTTCCGAAGTTTGAATTGGTGTTGACCAGCGGATCACACGTTTGCGTCGGCGAGGTACTACAAGTCACAGACGTGTCAAAGCCGGTGAAGCGGTGACGGTTGAAGAGGTCAAAGAACTCCACACGGAAGTCGGTGTGGACCCGTTCGGTGAACATGGGGATGGCCTTGGTGATGTTGAAGTCCTCGCTCTTGTTGAAGAGTTCGCGGACGCCAAGTGCCTTGGGCGCGTCGCCAAAGGTGAAGTTGGGTGCTGGAGTAAAGGCAGCCGCGTTTAGGAGGCGGCTCGTTCCCCATGCATATTTGCCGTGGAGCGCGCCAACCTTCTGTCCAGAAACGATGTTGGGACGGCCGTTTGAATTGCCGGTTGCGCCCTGGGGGCCTGCAAAGATCCCCGAGGTCCAACCCGGCGAAGAAACGCTGAGTGGGGTGCCGCTTTGATACTTCTGGACGGCGGCAATCTTCCATCCACCAACCAGCACGTTGACAGGTCCGCCATGATTGGCGAATTTCTTGCCCTTGCCGAAGGGTAGATCGTAGGTCCAGGCAAGGACGACGCGCTGCGGGATATCAAACGAGCTGAGTGCCTTCTCGACCTTCAGATTGTAAGTGTTCAGAGCGCCGGCATTGCCGTTGCCCTCCCAGCCGGCCTCGCTCGGATATTCCGAGTCGGCGTTGGTGATGTTCTTGGACCAACTGTAGTTGGCCAATATGGTCAGTCCGCCGCTGGTCCGCTTGGTTGCCTGAACCTGCAGGGCATGGTAAGTGTAATCGCCGAAGGGATCGTCCATGGTCGCCGAATCCACCGTGACGGTTCCATACTGCGGAAAGGGACGCAAAGCCTGCGAGACGGTGCCGGTGAAGCCAGCATAGGGCGCCGAAACCACGCTCTGGCCTGCGCATGCAGAGTTGCCGACCTGGTCCGCGATGTCCACCTGCAAGCATGCACCTCGCGACATGTTGGCCGGATTGCCTTGGTTGGGGTCATGCAGAAATGCCTGCAGGTGGTCGCCGTGAGCGCCAACGTAGCCCACGTCAATAATGGTCTGCATGGGTAGCTGTCGCTGCACGTCGAGTGTCCAGTTTTGGATGGTGCCGGGGCGGTCGTCCTTCGATTCGAGGAAAAGGGCGTTGCCATTCCCGTTCATGACCGTGGGATCGATGAAGGGCGGCTCCTTGCCGGGATAGGCGGTGATCTGCGAGAGCACAACGACCGGGGACTGAATACTGGCCGGTGTGGGGTAGGTGAAGCTGGAGAAGAAGCCCTGGCTGTCGTTCTCGGCGAAGCCTCCGACGCGTTGGGTGGAGAAGTATATGCCGTAGCCGGCGCGGATGACTGTGTTGGGGTCAACCGAATATGCGATGCCGATACGAGGGCCGAGGGCTTTCTTGAAGATCGACTGTGGGGAGCTGCCGCCGAGGCGGCCAGTGCCGCTGCCTTCGAAAACGTAGGCGCCGGGAAGTCCGCCCGCCCCCGGATTCGCAAGGGTTGGGTCCACATAGGACATACGGTTTTGCGCCTCGGTCACCGGGATTGGCATGTCATAACGCAGGCCAAGGTTGAGGGTGAGCTTGTTGTTGACTTTCCAGTCGTCAGAGGCAAAGACGGCAAGATACTTGGCGCGCCATCCGTTGATCTGGGGAATGGAAACAGATGCATTAGAGGCTGCGCCGAGATAGAAGCTGGCGAAGCCAAAGCCGGAGTTGGTGTCGGCAGGAGTGCTGGTGGGTCCGTCAGTGAAGTTGAACTGGCCGGCACTGCCGGTCAGAATATTCAAGTTGAATTGCGCGGCGCGATATTCGCCGCCTACCTTGAAGCTGTGACGACCCTTCTGCCACGAGACCGCGTCGTCATATTGAAAGACGTTGTCGTTGAAGGTGCTGGCGCCATCGCTGGGGGTATTGATGCCATTGCCGGGATAGTTGTAGCTGAAGCGGGGGAAAACCGCGTCGCCCACGCCCTTGAGGCCGAACTTGGTGGCCCAGTTCCCACCATATCCGCCCTGGCCCGAGCCCTCGACGCGATGGCGACGAGTGTAGCCGGCGTTGAAGTGGTTCAGCATGGTGGGCGAGATGAAGAAGTCATAGCCCAGACGCACATATTTGTTGCCCTGAGTGTTGCCGCCTGTGTAAAGCGGCCCCAGGCTGGAGGTGCTGACGTAGGGCATGTTACCGGTGAAGTAACTGCCTGAGATCCTGTTCCGGGCGTTGATGTTCTGGTCCACGCGAATGGACCACATGTCCGCCTTCTCCTGGTTCGAACTTTCGACTGGAATGTTGAAATAGGGGCTGGAGCCGGTGGCGATGGGCATAACTTTCTGCGCGGCTACAAAGACGGGATCCGGGGATTCGGTGATTTTGTTGTTGGGATAAGCCTGGCAAGGCTGTCCCTGGTTGGCGCCGGTGCAAGTCGAGTAATCATAAAGAATGTGGGCCTGGAAGTTCTGGCCGTTGACGGTCACAGGTGTTAGAAGGGACGAAAAGTCGCCGCTGAGCATCGCCTGGGTGGGGGCCGATAGCAACGATTTGCCGCCATTGACTTGCCGGAAGCCTTCGTAATTGAAGAAGAAGAAGGTCTTGTCTCTACCGTTGTAAAGCCAGGGGACGTGCACCGGCCCTCCGACGCTAGCTCCGAAGTCGTTCTGGGTGTCGAGGGGCTTGGTTGCGGAGTTGGGGCCGAAGACGGCGTTTTGGTAGTTGTTGAGCCAACTGTTAGCGTCCAGGACGCGGTTCTTGAGCAGATCGTAAGCTGAGCCGTGAAAGGTGTTCGTTCCTTGTTTAGAGGCGAGATTGACCACGCCGCCACTGGCACTTCCAAACTCAGCGTCGAAAGTGTTCGTCGTGACCTTGAACTCGGAGACGGCTTCGACGCTGAAGCCATAGGTGACTTGCATGTTGGCCGAAGCGAGCTCAGTGGTGGCGCCGTCGAGCAGGATGTCGCCGCCGCCCTGTTGTCCGCCACTCAGCTTGAAGGCTCCGGAGGGTGGCGAGGAGGGGTTGTTGGTCATGGTGCCGGCGAATCCGGGCGAGAGGGATGCAAACTCGAGCGGGTTGCGAATCTCACCGCCGAATGGCAGCGGAAGCGAATCCAGCAACTGAGGAGACATCGTGAAGCCCACCTCAGAGGATTCAGTTTCCAGGTGAGATGCATCGCTATTCACGCTGACCGTAGCTGACTCCGCACCTACCTTCAATGCGGCGTTCACCGTGGATGTGCCGCCCACGTCTACGGCAATGCCGCTCTGACTGTAGGACTCGAAACCTGGCGCGGTGACTGTAAGCGTATAGCTTCCCGGGGGAAGTTCATTGAAGGTGAACAGGCCCTCCGCCGTCGCTTTGGCGGCATAGCTGCTGCCTGTGCTTGCTTCCCTCAGATTCAGGACCGCATCTGGGATGAATGCACCGTTCGCGTCCTTCACGGAACCGGTTAGAGTGCCTCTACTCGATTGGGCCATGACGGGGATTCCGACCCACATACTGAGCACAACCAACAGCCACGCCGCCATTCGCCAATACGTTTGCGCCTTGGGATCTCTGTGAATCATGTCGTGCCTCCTATGAATCATTGTTTTCAGGCCTCCGAAGTGAGTCCGGTGAAGCTTGCGTCGGTGGAGGTGGTGCCCGCTGCGGCAAGACCGCGAGAGATCTGGCCAGCTACCCGGATGGACAACAACTGCAAGAGCGCGACTACAGGTAAGGCATATTTGAGAGCAGCATTTCCAGACCACCCGTAAGCGATGGCCAGGAATAACCCACAACCGATGCAGCGCCCCGTAAATAGTCCGAATTCATGATTGAAAATGTAGGTGTATTCGTTACGCCCCTCGAGCCGCGAGACTACGTCGATGACTTGCAACTGAATTGGATAGTAGGCAAGATCCAAAAGGGGTTTAGCGAGCAAGAGGCATGCGATGAAGATGAGCACGCCGACGGCATTAAAAAGCAATGTATTGGTGATGGCTCCAAGGAAGAAGAGCAGGAGCGCAGCGGAAAAGACAAAAATGCGATGTTTCGGTGCTGCTATGCGGCCAACCGTGTACATAATGCACGCCGTGAAGACACCGCCAATTGCCTGCGTAGCTCCGAGAGTTCCTTCCTGACCGACCAGCAACATGATGAGCATGGCTGGCGCCGTAACGATATACCCCTGCGCCAACCCCTTCAGAAGAGCCAGCTCGAGCATCCGCCACCAAAGCCGATTAAAGCGGAAATACACGAAGCTGGTGTGCTTTGGATTTCGGAATGTGCCGCGTTCTAGAATCCCGGCGGCGAGAACTGTAAGGCCAAAGACCACCATCGCAACGATGTGGTATGCGCGGTTCGGAATGCCTCCCAGCCAGCCGTAGAGTGTGGTCCCACTTATGAACCATCCAATCGAAGCCGGAACCGCGACTGCGGCCAAGGTCGCAACAAAGTTTTCCACGCCGTAGTAGTAATTCCGATTGCTGTCGTTAGTGGCGGTCAAGGCGAGGAAGCCGCGGTTGGCCCAGAAGAGACCAGTAGCGAGTCCCATCGTGAATCCAGAGGTGGCAACGCCGATGGGAGTGAGGATGCTCAATTGCATCATCAGCATCATCGCCACTCCGGACAGCAGCATTCCTGCGGCGTAGAGATGCTTGGCTCCGATGCGGCCGAGCAGCTTGCCGTTTATATAGAAAGCCAGCGGAGTGGCGGCGTATATCGACAACTGGTAAGTGACCACCTTGGCAACGGCCCGGGAATTCCGCATGACATACGCCGCCACAAAAATCTCGATCACGGGCAGGACAAGGGCGTACATCATGTTGGAGACCATCAATACCTGCATGGAATGGGAGCAGCGCCGGAAGACTTCAAACTCTTTGCGGAGGCGGTTCAAACTGTCACCGCCTTTGCTAAGGTGAGGCCTGCAAGGATGCTTGCAATCGACATTTGCGCGGCGCATATGACGCTGTCTGCCGCACCGTAGTAGAGCGTCAAATTGTCGCCATCGACGAGGTGGCCGTTGGTGAAGATTACGTGGCCGAAGAAGCCCTCCTGCTCATACGGAGCCAGCGGCTCCATGATCGGGGTCTCGGAGCGTGCGATCACTCGCCAGGGTTCGTCAAGATCAAGCAACAGAGCGCCGAGGCAATAGCGATTTTCCTTTGTCGCGCCGTGATAAATCTCAAGCCAGCCTTCGGCAGTTCTGATTGGAGCCGCTCCGGCTCCAACCCGTGCACTATCCCAATACCCCTCGCGGCTCTGGGCCAGGCAGCGGTGCCTGCCCCAATGAATCAAGTCGGGCGACTCCGCCAGCCAAATGTAGTTGCCGCCCAGTTCCGGGCTGCTGGGCCGATGGAGCGCGTAGTATTTGCCACCGATCTTTTCTTCGAAGAGAGCGCAGTCTTTGTTGTGCGGGGGAAAGATCATCCCCTCATGCACGAAGTTCTTCCAATCACGCGTGGTCCTCAGTCCTACGCCTACGCCGTTGCTTGAAACCTGGGTATAGGTCAGGCAATATGTGCTGTCGATCTTCGCGACCCGGCAGTCTTCGACGCCGTAGGTCTCCAGTTCGCCGCTCCCCATGAGAGGCACGCCGTGCTCCGGCTCGCTGAAAGCGATGCCGTCATCGCTCACCAGCAACCGGAGATGGGAAAGAGTGGTGAGATAGTCCTTCCCATCGAAACTGATGACGCGAGGATCACTCAGGTCGAGCCTCGGATCATCTGAGCTGAACTCGAGAATTTCAAGCTGGCCGTCGGCACTCAGGATGGGAAATGAGGTCTTACCTGGAACTTGTGTCGGGCGCTCTGCCACCCGCACCAGCAGCCAGGTCCTTCCCTTGTATTGAAAGACTCCCGGATTCAAAAGGCACGTAACTTCCATTCCGTCCACGCTGGGGCGGATATCTGCAGGCTTAAGCAGTGGGTTTTCTCGGAAGCGTCGTGCCAGATCTTTCATCGCTAGCTCGTTGGTCTTTTGGGGAAATGGAGGTTTTTGCGACCAGCATTTAGCTTGCGCAACAGAGTCGTCCTGAAAAGCTGTCGACAAGCCTCCTCCGACGCGCACAAACCAGAAAAGGGACTTACCGCGAAAATCTTTGATAAACAATGCGAATTACATGTGATTCGCATGCGATTTCACGAAATCATGCCATCGAAATTGGAGAGAGTACTTCACTTCAGAGGAATCCAAAGAGAGCCGCTCGAAAAAGGCCCATGATAAATTCCAAATAGATTTTCAAGCCGCGGTAACGAGACTGGCTGTCCCGTACATGCTTTCTTTAGTGCATCGGATGCGCTACAATCAGCGCGCAGTCAAGAAGGTCTGGTCGTCGCGAAGACGTGAAACTGGCCGTACCAATGGAAATGGAAACAAACGCGGATGATGGAAGTAGATCCGGAACTTCGGGATGACGCCCGCTGGCAGTTGATCGAAAGAATCACAGCCAGCCCGCCGTTCCAGAAGTCGGCGCGTTTGAGAGAACTGCTTCGCTTCATGGCCGAGAGGTCAATTCGAGGCCAGATCCAGGATCTGAGCGAACACCGAATTGGAAGCGCTGTTTTCGGTAAAGCCCAGGGCTATAGCGTTGTCGAGGACAGTTCGGTACGGGTTCATGTTCGGCAGTTGCGTCTCAAGCTGCACGAGTATTTCGATGGAGAAGGCCGGGAAGAACCATCCATCGTCGAGATCCCAAAAGGGGCTTACACAACCCTCTTTCGAGCCGTTGAACACAGGACCTCGACGAATCCCGTGCCCGTCGCACAACATCAAGTGGGATCTGGACTCTGGATCAGAGTGCTGCCTTGGGCGCTGGCGGCGTGCTTTCTCGCCACCACTTTAGTGGTCTGGTTCATTCGTCCGACCATTGCGATTCCGCCTCCGCCGCCCTGGCCGCTGGCCACACTTTTTAATCCTCCCAACAAACCAGTTGAAGTAGTGGTCGCGGACGTCAACTACGGGATGACGCGCCTCGTGGACGAGCAACCTATCACGTTGGAACGGTATCTGAGTCCTTCTTATCGAAGTGGCGAAGATTTGTCTAACGCTCACCCGACGAGTCGCGAAGCACGCATGATGAAGTATTTGTCTGGTTCACTGCTAACGTCATACGCCGACCTTGTTGTAGTGGACACTCTCATGCGACTGAGTGGAAGCTCGCGCGACTGGCTCGCGATTCGTTCGGCGAGAGAGTTGCGACCGCGTGACCTGGAGGCCGGCAATTTTGTATTTGTAGGCAGCCCCAGTTCAAACCCATGGGTGTCCTATTTTCAAGACAAGCTCAACTTTCAGGAAGGCGAAGGCAAGGTTGGCGAAAGCCTCAAATTCTTCCGGAATGCCCATCCGAAACCAGGCGAACAAGCAACCTACCAGGGTTTAGCCTTCACCGGCAGTTCAGGGGAAGACTACGCCACAATCTCATTGTTGCCACTTGCCAACGGCCGCGGCAGTGTCCTCATCCTGCAAGGATTGCAACAGGAAGGGACCGAGGCGGCCGGACTGTTCCTGGCCGATGGCGGCAACCGGCAAAAGCTCCAACAAGCCCTCGGCTTCTCCGGCTCGCCCGCACAGCCCGTCTACTTCGAAGTTCTTATCAGGACTCAGGCAGTAGCAGGCGCACCAAATGCAACGTCGATCGTCGCCACACGCGTGATGAACCCCTGAATAACGGCGTGCAGCGCCGAACGTCGATGTACAGTTCGGAAATCAGCCTATCTTCGAATCTCGACGACCTTCGCCTCAAACGGACGCAACGTTAACTCTGCTGCCCCCGCATGGGTTTGCAATGGTTTCTTGCGCATCAGGTCGTACAATCGGTTTTCTTTATTCGGCATCGCAACTGTTACGCGCTTCTCTTCCGGCCACGGATTGTAGTAGAGAAAAGCCGGCGGCAAATCTGGCTCCATAAAGTCTGTTTTGCCCAGGTCCCAGCGCTGCAACCACGGGTCTTCGTGTTGCGGCTGAACCATCTTGTCCAGCCACATCACGTATGCGCCGCCATAGATGGAACGGTGCGCGGCAAAGTCACCGGTTGCGTATGGACTGTGCCCCTTCTCATCCCGGCTCAACCGCTCGTAGGGGAACATCTCTGGCAGGTCAGGACGGCTCTGATTCTCGCGTGGCAAGTATTCCGGATAGAACAAGCGCATGTTTGCTGAGACATTCAATGCAAGGCGCGCAACCTCGCCAGCCAACTCGGGGCGGAATCGGACTGACGGCAAAAGATACGGCAGCGTCACCATCGACTCCATACTGTAGGTCTGGCCGGCTGGCTCAGTGCGGAACCCCGCCATCAACCCGTTAACTTCACGTCCGCCCCATCTGCCAGTGGCCATCAGCCCGACCTTCGCATCGAGTACAAATCGCAATGCCTTTTCCGCATTCGTTGGATAGCCCATCGATTCCAACCTCGCGGCCGCCAGCACGGCCATCGCTCCACTCGGAACCTCATACCAAGGGTTCGCGGCGAAATCGAGATAGCGATCGATCGCGATCTTGGCTTCCGCTAGAAACACGTCCTTACCGGTCAGCTTCCAAGCCAAAAGCATCACATAGCTGTATCCACCTACGGCGTCGGGTTGCCGATAGATGTCCTGCTTGGTAAAGGCTGCAGCTTTCGCGAAGTCGTAACCCTGGCTATTGAAGTCGTAGTGGATTTGCTGCGCCATGTCCTTCAGCCGCGTCGCGCTTTTCTCCACCCGCGCCAGCCATTCCGGATCCTTTGCAAAGCGCAACCGGATCAAACCATAGGCCATCGCAGTCACGTTCATCAGGTACCAGTACTCGCAGAGCGTTGCACCCGCCCCGTCAAGAAACAACCCATATGGCTCGCTGAAGTAACCCTTTAATGAGGTTGCCAGACCCGGTAGTCCCTCTCCGCGCAGTTCCTTGCCAAGAGCCATTGGAGCGTAGGTTGTCAGTCCACCGTCTTGCTCGCCTTGAAGCGCGGAAGGAAAAACCTGGCGGCCATCTTTCGCGCGCGTATTCAACCCATGCGCGGGGTCCATAACCCAGGCGTCGAAGGCATTGGCGAGCGCATGGAAATCCAGCGGACGTTCCTCTGGCCGAGCCGGCAGTTCGCTCCATCCAGATGTTTCTTCAGCCCACGCGATTTCCTTGTCAGCCCATCCGACAAGTCCCAGTGCGGCCAAGCCTGCCAGAAACTCTCGGCGGCTGGACAACCAATCTCCGCTGGTCATTTCGGTTTTCTGTCTTGCCGTCATTTCCATTTCCACTTGTACCCTCTTTAATCTAGAGTTTGTACCCATCAGAAGGTTGTCTTCACGTCTCGTCGCTGAACCTAAAACAAGCAGACCCCATTCTCTATCAAACCGGTTAAGGATTAACGCCGAAATCCACCCACGAGATGTCCCGATGAGAGCATCGACCCGGGGGCGTGTTGGGCCGCACCATTGTGCGCTCTGGCAAGAACCCTATCAGGCGCAGCAGGCGCCTGAGATTGCAACAAATGAAATCGATAAATTATGGAAGGAACAAGGAGCTCAATTTCCCATCAGCATGCCGCGATATCAAGCAACTGTGCAGTGCTAGAATTCCGGACAAGATGAGCAATCGAACCACCGTCCCCTTGGTCCTGCTCTTCTCTGCCTTCACTCTCTGTGCACAAACTCCCTCAGGTTCCGTGACCATACCGCTCGCGCAACCCGCTGTGCCGCATTTTCGAGATGTTTCGACGGAGGTCGGACTTCGCACTCTGCCTCACACGAATCTCGACAGACGCTACGTAATCGAAACCATGAGCGGAGGAGGCGTCGCCTTTCTCGATTGCAATAACAACGGCAAATTGGATATCGCCGTGGTGAACGATTCCTCAATCGTCCGCTACCTTGCCGGCGGCGATCCCATGATCACGCTCTACCGGCAGGATGGCAACGGCAAGACGCTGCATTTCACTGACGTCACCGCGGCCGCAGGGTTGACAACCAAGGGCTGGGCCACCGGGATTGCGGTCGCCGATTACGACAATGACGGCCTTCCCGATATCTATGTCACCGGCTATGGCCATAATGTTCTCTATCACAATCTAGGTGGCTGCAAGTTCGCCGACGTCACCGCAAAGGCGGGCGTCGGCGGCGGTGGCTTCAGCGCCGGAGCAGCGTGGGCCGACTACGACCGTGACGGATTTGTTGATCTTTACGTTGCCCGCTATGTCTCCACCGATCCCCGCCATCTTCCCGACCCTCAAACGAGGGTATACAAGAACGCACTCTCAGAATTGCCGGACAAGATGCCCGGTGAAACCAACCTCCTCTACCGCAATCGGGGCGACGGAACCTTTGAAGAGGTCGCAGCCAAAGCCGGTGTCCAGAACCCTCAGAGGGCTCACGGCATGGGGATCTGCTGGGGAGACTTCGACGGCGATGGCTGGCCCGATCTCTATGTCACCAACGATGCATCCAGTAATTTTCTGTTTCACAACAAGACGGTTGGAGCCTTTGAGGATATCGGCCTCGATTCAGGCACCGCCTACGGGGAAATGGGGCAAACTTACGGCAACATGGCATGCGATCTCGCCGACCTCGATCACAACGGCAGGTTCGACCTGTTCGTGACGCGTTTTGCCGGCCAACCCGCCAGTCTCTACATCAACAACGGCCACAACGAGTTTCACGATGCTGCCGATCGCGCCGGAATCGCTGCTCCCTCTTTTCCGCTCGTCAAGTGGGGAGCGAACTTCGCAGACTTCGACAACAGCGGATGGCAAGATCTTCTCATGGCCTCGGGTAACTTCTCGACCCTGCTCGATGGCGCGCCAAGCGAACCGCCTTTTGTCGAGCCGCTTGAGCTGTTCCTCAATCAGACAAACGGCACATTCCGTGAGGTTGCCGCAGAGAGCGGCCTGAATGCAGGTCCCCTGAAATCTCGCCGTGGAACAGCCTTGGGCGATGTCAACAACGATGGAAAACTCGACCTACTCGTCTTCAACGTCGGCGCTCCACCCTCGCTCTTTCTCAACGAGACCAGGAATGACAACCACTGGATCACGCTGCGCCTGGTGGGCACGAAGAGCAATCGGATGGGCATCGGTGCACGAGTCACGGTCACTACCGGCAACGTGAAGCAAATGGATGAAGTGCGCGCCGGAGGAAGCTATCTTTCCACCAGCGACCAGCGCCTCCACTTTGGACTCGGATCGGCTGCCTCCTTCGATCGCATCGAAGTCCAATGGCCTAGCGGCTTGCTCGAACAATTTTCAAGAGGCTCCGGCGATCGTTTCATATCTTTGGTGGAAGGCAGTGGCACCGCACTGCGCTCAGAGCAGGCTCGTCCGAAGGGGAAGTAAGATGGCCAAATAACGCGCGACCTTGACTTCAACGCGCAATGCTCTGGCAGAAGCAATCCAAATTGGGCGGCAGTCCGGAAAAGCTCATGGATGATGCGGCAGGGGATGTGTGGCCCCGGATGGATCCCGGATCGCCTATTTGACCGGGCCTAAATTCGGAAACGAGTTCGCCGCAGCTTTGTACTTGCAATTGGACGCAAATCGCTATTGAAGATGAGTGTTGTGTAACGCTGATCGAATTGCGGAGGCAGCCTGGTTCCCCTGGATGCTCGCTCCGGCTGAATTGAAATGAATAGAATCTTCATACAGGTCGCCATGCTGCAACATCAGTGAGTGCTGATCGTCAATTGAAATTCCGGCGGATTTGACCAGCGCCAGAGCGATTGCATTCCGTTTGTCGATACGAGGGTTTGTTGCACCATTGGTGGCATCAGGACGAACGGGAGTGGTGCTGGCCCAGATCAATGCCTCGGGCTTTTCCACGAGAGCATGCACTGCATGAAGGAACTGCGGGAATGCCGCCTTGTACTGTTCTTCGGTATAACCCCATCCATGCATGCCGTTGTTGAAATGGACGACGCTGAACCGGACGCCCTCCATCGCAGCAAACTCCTCAATCTGATGCGGCAGACGAGGGTCACCCGCCGAAGTGGACGAGGCCATGAGATAGACATTCGCAACACCATCGAGGTCTTTGCTTACTTGCGGATAGTAATTGCGCGAGATGGAGTCGCCGAGAAGCAAGACATTCGGCAGGTGAAGATCTGGATGTGGAGGCCGCACTTCCCACGTCCATTCGATCTCCTCTGGAATGGACTTAAGTTTCTGCGCCGTCAGGGGAAATGCGCTTGCCAGGAGCAGCAACATCACTACGACCTGTTTATGTAAATTGAGGGCCATGGACCGTCCACGCTATCCCTTCTGGCGAAAGTCTTCGTGCCGCAGTTGAATTGTCTGCCCCGGTTGAAGAGTGAGGGTTGCGAAGCGATCCGCGTAGCGAACTAGGGCAGTGCTCGCATCTTTTGACCGGATTAATGCATTGAAGAGTCTGCCATTTTCCCATGCAATGTCGAGAACAAATCCTCCGCGCGCGCAAAGCCCGCGAACCGAACCGGTGGGCCATGCCGATGGCAACGCCGGCAAAAGCTCGATCTCACCGTTCTGAGACTGCAGCAGCATCTCTGCGATTCCGGCCGCGCCTGCCGTGTTTCCGTCAATTGCAAAGATATTCTGCGTTGCACCCGCGATGCCTCCACTTGAAAAAGTAAGCAAATTGTCTTCGGCTGCCTTGGCAAGGAGGCTCACGAGATACTTGTGCGCCTCATCGCCCCTCAGCAATCTCGCGTAGTACGCGACCAGGTTGGCGCGGCCCCACTCGCTTTGCTCCCAATGCGGCGCATTCATTCTTCGCGCGATTGTCACTTCTGCGGCGCGCGCCAGGTCCGGTGTGGTGCGCGGGGAGATCTGATGCTCTGGATACAGCGAAACCAGGTGCGAGGTGTGGCGATGATTCGGTTCCCCATCCTCAAAGTCTTCGAGCCACTCTTGCAATTGCCCATGCCGGCCAATCTGAAAGGGCGGCAGCTTTGCGCGTGCACTTTCAAGCTGTTGCCGAAAGTCAACATCAACAGAGAGCGTCTTTGAAGCTTCAATGCACATCGTATACAGAGCATGCACGAAGACGCGATCGCAGGTTGGGCCCATTGACTCCGACGCGCGGCCACCCGAAGGAGTGATGTACCAGTTCTCGGGAGAGTCGGATGGACCGGTGACGAGCCATCTATGTGTTGGCTCCGGCACCATGTAGGAAAGGAAGAACTCTGCGGCTTCGCGCAGCACAGGATAGGCCTTCGTGCGGAGGAATTCGCGATCGCCATTGAACATCCAGTGATCCCACATCTGCAATGCAATCCAGATACCGGCAGTCACAAAGATTCCCCAGCCAGGACTTCCCGGAGCGGTAAACCCCCATGGGTTCGTCACGGTGTGGATGACCCATCCCGGAGCGCCATACATGTCCTTCGCCGTCGCACTACCTTTCTCGCGCATGAGTTCAATCAAACGGAAAAGCGGGATTTGACACTCCCCCAGGTTGCACACTTCGGCAGGCCAGTAGTTCTGCTGGGTGTTGATGTCGAGGTGAAAGTCGTCGGTCCATCCCATGCTGCTGGCCAGGCCATCATTCCAAATGCCCTGCAGCGCAAGCGGGAGTGGCGAGTCGGCGCGAGATCCGGCGATCGTGAGATATCGGGCGTACTGAAAAAAGAGCGCCAACAATTCGGGATCGGGTACGCCTTCATCCAATGCTTCGCGCCTTTTATCGGTAGGTTGCTGCCGAGTTGCCGGGCGGCTCTCACCGAGATCAATGACAGTGCGTCGATAGAGCGGTTGATAATCCGCAATATGAGCATCGCGAAGCTGTGCAAAGTTTTGGCGTGCAGCCCCCCGCAGAGTATCTCTGCATAGTTCTTCGGGATTGCCTCCTGCGTAACTTGTAGCGATCGCGACCAGCACTGTTGTTGCATTTGCAGCGTGGACCTCGATGGCTCCATTAGAGGCCGTTGTGGATCCGCCTTCAGCAACAATCTGTGCACGGATCTGCAGGGCAACACCATCATGCCCTGTGCTGTGCATTTGCTCCCATGCATGTGCGTTCACAAACAGTGTGTCGTTTGCGCTGGTGTCAATCGTCGAAGGCAGAATGCCCTTGCTGAAATCCAAGCGGAACCCGATCCGTCCCGGCTTATTGCACGAAAGACGAATTGCGAGAACGTGATCGACATGCGATGCCAGGATCTCCCGCGTGAAGCGCGCACTGCCGCTCGTGAAGTCTACGCGGACAATCGCTTCATCCAGGCTCAGCGATCGCCGATAATTGGTCGCGCCAGCCGCGGCGTCGAATTTGAGCTGCAACTCTGGAAGCGGGAGATTTGTTCCAAAGTTCTTCGCATGACCCGGTAGATATTTGCCGCAGAGAGCCTGTGCCTCATCATATTTTGCGGAAAAGAACAGCTGCCGAATTTCGTTGAGGTGAGGAAGCGCTCCCGGATTAACTTCGCCCGTCGAAGGGGCCCCAGACCAGGCCGTAGATTCAGACAGCGCAATTCGTTCCGTTTCAATACCGCCAAATACCATTCCGCCAAGACGACCATTCCCGACTGGAAGTGCCTCAAGCCAACGATCGGCCGGTTTGCTGTACCAGAGCTCCTCGCTCACCGTGCGAGGGTTGATGTGCTGCGCGACTCCAAGGCGCGAAAGAGCTCCAGTGGCCACTGCGCCTCGGATGAAATTACGTCGGCTCGCACGCACAGGGTATCCTCGTCTCGCCTAATAGTAATTTGATCTCGATCCAGTTTTCGGGAAACCCAACGAAGAATCTGCTCCTGCGTGCAATGCAGAAGCCACGCATGGAACAGATGCAAGATCGGATATCGGGGCGAGATGGATTGCTTCCGATCCGCTCTGCCCCGATCGTCGAAACGTTAAAACGAATACTTCGCGGACAATTGGAGGAAGCGGGCGTCTGGGGTATTGTTCTGGAAGAAATTCGGGCCATAGATTTGGCCGCCATTTGAGCTGTTGGAACTATTTCCGTTGTTGTTGGGATTGTTGAGTGTCGGGTGGTTCAAAAGGTTGAAAGCATCGACGCGGAATTGCAACGATTGCTCGCGAAAGGTTGCGAAGCTCTTGAAGAGTGACGTATTCACGGTGTAGTAGCCGGGACCGTAGAGCACGTTTGAACGGCCTCCGAGCAACGCGATTGCCGACGCTTGATCAGTAACTGGGCCATAAAACTGATAGCCACCTGTACCAACCGGTGTGCCTACCGGCGCGATCGCGTTTCCTGGAATCGGGTTTGCAAAGGCGCATGGGTTATACCAATGATCCTTCGTCTTCGTCTTGGTTGCGCACGTTACACCAGGATTGTTCGCGGTATCCGCGGTCCCACCAGCAGCAAAGGGATCCCCAATCTTTATCGCTCGAGCGCCGCCTCCAGCAGCCGTATTGATGTCAGGTGAAACTGAGAATGGTGTTCCGGTCTGGGCCACAAAGGTGAGGGTCGACGACCACCCGCCGATCACCTCGTCTTCCCAGTGCGAGTTATTCAGATAGGCTTTGCCTTTGCCGAAGGGCAACTGGTAATTGCCATTAAAGGTAAAACGATTGCGAACATCGTAGGGTGAGTTGGTGTACTCCTGGCTCCATGGGATCAGCGCCATGTTACGGTCGCCGACGGCCGTACTGAGCCCACCTGCGTCGCTGTCGTTGGTGAGGTTATGCGCCCAGGTATAGGTTGCAAGGAAGCTCAGGTCCCTGGACATTCTCTTTTCCAATTTTGCTTGAAGCGAGTTGTAATTGGAGACGGCACCATAGTGGATGATGCCGAAACCGCCGAAGTCGGGGAATGGTTGATACTGTTGCGTATTGGTCCCGGGCGCATAGAGACCTCGCACCGTATTGGGGTTGTAATAGAGCGGCAAGTGTCTCGCGCCGTTTCCAACATAACTCAAGGTTGCAGCCATGCTGTTGGTGATCTGCTGTTGAAGAGAGAGGTTGTAGCTAATGGTGTAAGGTGTGTTGACATTCCCGTCGATGCCGATCAGGCCGGGGTTGGACACAAAGTTTTGCAATCCGCCACCGGTCTTCGCTACAAGTCCGGTTTCAAGCGTGATTCCCTGGCTGGCTAATGATGGACAGTTCCCGGTCAGACAACTCGGAGAATAGAGATTTGCCGCGTTCGACCACGGAAAGTTGCTCCCGAGATTTGTATTCCCCTGGCTCTGCAGGCCTCCGTAGAAGATTCCAAAGCCCGCGCGCAGTACGGTATTGGGATGCACTTGCAAGGCAAACCCGACGCGCGGCGCGAAATTGAGTGCTTGACCATTCGCCAATCGCTCGTTGCTTATGTACTTGAGTGCGACGTTGTCTTTCGCTAGAGTGGCCAGAAACGGCGCGCCCAGATCCTGGTTACTGGACCGTGAGGGAAGCTCGTAGACGGCTGATCCTGTTCCGATCCCCAGATTTGCGGCGTCAGTGATGTTTGCCTGGTTGCCGTTCCTTTCCTTGTACGGCTCGTAGTGGTCGTATCGCACGCCGAGATTGAGTGTCAAGGTTCGAGTGACCTTCCAATCGTCCTGAAAATAGACCGAATCGTACCACTGCGAATCTCGGAATGCCGGAGAGGTGTAGATGTCAGCAGAGCTCATTTGATTGGCCAGGAAGTCGGCTACACCGTAACCGGTGTAATTCACGCCCGGTGCACCAGTGAAAACGTTCCCGTAAAAATACTGTCCAAGGGGAGCTGGCGCATATCGATCGAAGACCCGGTTCGCCTGGAACGACACGCCCACCTTCAGCGAATGATTGCCAAGAGTCTTGATGACGTTATCCAGGATCTGATACACGTTTTGGGCTTCATCCTGCGTTCCAACGGAGCCCCAGCGATTGATGCTCCCATCATTGAAGTAGCCGAGCGGCAAACCGCCAAGGCCCTGCCCGAGATCGGGAACTCCACCCAGACCGAGTGTTGCAGCGAGTGCGGTTTGGTTCGCGTTTGGCTGATGATATACAGAGTCAATCCAGTTATAGCCGAAGCGGAACTCGTTGGTGAGAGTTGGTGTAAACGTGTGTGTCTCGCTCAGCATGAAGTTTTCCGCCAGATTGGTGTCGGATTGACCGCCGAAGCCGCTTCCATCGAGCAGCGGGCCGAGCGGAAGTCCGTTCGTTCGGATCTCGTGAGCAAAACTGTAGCGCGCGTATGCCTGGTCTTTCTGGTTTATGTTCCAATCGACGCGCTGATCCCATTGAATCGTGTCGTCTGACGTGCCGAGATTGACGTTGTAGTTGTTATACGTCTGTCCAGGTGCGCCCGCATTTGGACTGGGATAAAGCTTCAGGATGTTCTGAGCGACAGCGTCGATTTGTCCTGAACAGAAGACGTTGTTTGCTCCGCCGCATGACAAAGTCTGTGTGCCACCGGAGTTAGGTTGATAGAGCTGAATAGGTTCGTTCTGGCCGGTGAGAGCCGGATTGAGCAGCTCGGAGAAGTCGCCATTACGCATCAGGGCCGTTGGAACACTTGTAATCGTGGGATTCGCGATCGAGATACGATTCGCTTCCATATCTCCAAAGTAGAAGAAGTGATTCTTCAAGATAGGAAAACCCAGGGTGCCGCCGAACTGATTCTGGTGGTACGGTCCTTTAGTCTTCGCGTTCCAGTTCTGTGCGTCCAGATTCGTATTGCGAAAGTACTCCCAGAAATCTCCGTGGATTCGGTTCGTTCCTGATTTGATGCTGGCATTCAACACTGCACCGGCAGAATGACCGAATTCCGCGCTGAAATCGCTCGTTTGCAGGTTGAACTCGGCCAGCGCATCGGGCGGCGGGCGTATGACGTAGCTTGAGCCATTGAGGAAGTCGATCAGGTTGGTATTGTTGTCAACGCCATCCAAAATGAAATTGTTCTGCTCGGCGTTTTGTCCGTTGGCCAGAAAGTCGCCTGAACCACTACCGCGTGTATTGCCGAACGGTGGGGAGACACCCGCAGTCAATTGCGCAATGTATACCCAGTTCCGTCCATTCAGTGGAGTGTTATCAATCGTTTCCGCGCTGATGACTTGCCCAACAGAAGCGTCCTGCGTCTGCTCGAGAGGAGCGGAAGTGGAAACAGTTACGGATTCCGAAACTGTTCCGGGCTTCAACGTCAGCACGATATTCAGCCGCTGCTGGATATCGAGGTGGACGCTTTCCTCAGTGGTCTGGAACCCCGGTGCTGTTGCACTGATTTTGTAATTACCGATCTTCAGGGGTGAAAAGGTGTAATTGCCGCTCCCGTTTGCATTGCGTTCCAGCACAAGGCCCATATCCGTGGCTGTGACGGTCACCTTCGCGTTCGGAACCACTGCTCCAGACGGGTCTTGCACCAGTCCTGTGATCGTTCCCTGGTCGACCTGTCCCACAGCAGCTAACGCGGGAAACAACAGGAAAACACAAAGCACTCTCCGCGAATCGAGAAGATACCGCCTTGCTTTGCGGGTGAATCGTGAAATCATTCTCGGCCTCCGTCAATTTGCAGTCAGTCCATAGCGGTGTTCTGAATTCGTCGAGGAAACGCGAGAGCGCTTCGTTCAGCGCAGTTTTATGCGACGAATTGTCCTGCGGTCCGGCAGGAGGGGAATCTGAACACGCGCGCACCGGTAGACATTTACTCGCCAATAGTGCGAACCAAACTTAAGCGCTTAAAGTGACGATTGTCAAGTGGCACGAAAGAAGAGTCTCTTCGCGTTCACGTCATCTGCGACAGGCACTTCCTCAACTTCAATCAAAGTAAATGGAAATCTGCACGTTGCAAATATAAGCGTTTAAATGAGCTATTTTGACGAAGCGCCGATCTTACGGGGGATTCGAGTGATATTTCGTCTGAGCGCTCACCGCTTTTGATTTGACTCGTAAATTCGGGCAGTTATATGCTTCCCTCATATTTTTGAGCGCCCAAATGCGCTCACTGCGGCAATCGCGACGATTGGCGAATGCTGCAGAATAAGCAAGCATGTTTGCATGCAGCGACTTTCAAAGCGGTAGAGAGGACAGATTCAGACATGCCTGGGGAACTCGCAGAAAAGGTCATCGTTGTAACTGGCGGAGGCAATGGAATCGGCGCAGAATGCGCAATGGCATATGCGCATGAAGGGGCGAGTGTGGCAATTCTCGATCGAGATCTTCAATCTGCGCAGAATATGGCGAAGAGAGTTGGCGAGCGATGCATTGCACTATCGGGCGATGTTGCAGACGGCCGCTCGGTCGAAGTAGCGATTGCGCAAGTGCTCAAGCGTTTTGGCCGCATCGACGCTGTGCACAACAACGCCGGTATTGCGACGCCTTCCCTGCCCCTCCACGAAACCAGCGAGGCAGATTGGGATCGTCTGCAGTCCGTGAACGTGAAGTCGGTCTACTGGACAACACGGTTTGCTTTTCCGGCGCTCGCGGAATCGAAGGGCTCGATTCTCAACACCGCAAGCATGGTCGGCTTGATTGGCCAATCGAACCATGCAGCTTATGTGGCGAGCAAGGGCGCAATGATTTCACTAACAAAAGCAATGGCTGTCGATTATGCGCCCTTTTCCATCCGGGTAAACGCGGTCTGCCCAGCCGGGGTGAGAACTCCAACGCTAGAACGCTGGTGCGCGGAGCAGCCAAACCCACAGGAAACTCAGCGGAGCCTTGACCAAATTCACCCTTTGGGGCCATGCCCCCAAGGCGACGTTGTGGCCGATGTCGCCGTCTTCCTTCTCTCCCACCGTGCCCGCTTTATGACTGGCTGCATTGTGCCGGTCAGCGGCGGCGCCGAACTTGGCTACAGACGATAGCCGCAGGAGCCAGCATGCCAACGTGTGTCGTCGATCGCGTCGCTGCATTCGATATGAGATATGCGCTCAAAGACGGCGCGGGCAGCGACGCCATCCATACAGATCCCGAATACTGTTTTGCGGTAACCCAGCTGCACACCATCGATGGCCAGTTCGCGACCGGCATCACCTTGACCTTGGGCGATGGTAATCGACTGGTATGCGATGCGATTGAAATTCTCGCAAGGCCGCTTATCGGGATGGACATCGAAGAACTGATGGCGGACTTTGGCTGCTTTTCAAAGCGAGTCGCAGATGACTCGGCGATGCGTTGGCTCGGACCGCACAAGGGCGTGGTTCACCTTGCGCTCGCTTCCGTCACCAATGCGTGCTTCGATCTCTGGGCGAAAAAGCGAGGTGCGCCTCTATGGAAGCTTTTGCTGGATTTAACTCCCGAACAAGTCGTGTCGCTCCTCGATCTGAGCTACCTTGAGGACGTCCTTTCGCCCCTGGAAGCTCTTGAACTGTTGCGTGCAAACTGGTCCAGCCGGCCGGAACGGTCAGACATTCTTGAGTGCGGCTACCCAGGATACGACACATCCGTGGGGTGGATGGCATACGACGATCAAAAAGTTCTCGAACTGACACGGCGAGCAATCGGAGAAGGGTTCAACGCATTCAAACTCAAAGTGGGCTCCGCCGATGAGAGTCACGACCTGCGCCGTGCCGCGATGCTGCGCGACTGCGTCGGAGATGCCGGGACAATTATGTTTGATGCCAACCAGCAGTGGAGCCTTCCGAAGGCGATGCGCATGACAAAGCAGCTTGCTCCACTCAAACCGTTGTGGATCGAAGAGCCGACGCATCCTGACGACTTGCTTGGGCATGTCGAACTGGCCCGGATGATTGCGCCTGTCAAGCTGGCAGCAGGCGAGCACATTCCCAATCGGGTAATGTTCAAGAATTTTATAAAGACCGGAGCCATCCATTTTATTCAAGCCGATGTCACACGTCTCGCAGGCGTCAGTGAATTCATCACCGTCAGTATACTGGCGAAAAAATTCAATCTGCCTCTTGTGCCCCACGTCGGCGATATGGGACAAATCCATCAACACATGGCTCTCTTCAATCGGATTGCACTCGGACACGAACTTTTCTTCCTCGAACACATCCCACATCTGCAGTCCGACTTCGTTTTCCCCGCGAAGGTGCAAGGTGGTTTTTACAAGACGTCACAGGAGCCGGGTGCCTCGTCTGATCTCAAACTGCTGAGCGCACAGCGCCCATGACTCAATCTGCCTTGGTGGGTTTGGCGTTGACGATTGTTGCGGGCATGATGTCCGGCAACTGCATGCTCCCCGCCAAGTTTGTGCGTTCGTGGAAATGGGGCAATGTCTGGCTTGTCTTCAGCGTTTTTTCTCTCGTGATCCTTCCCTGGAGTCTCGCGTTCTTGCTCGTCGGTCATCTCGGATTGACTTACAGCAATCTCAGCATGTCTCAATTTGCTGTGCCCATCGCATTCGGCGCCGGCTGGGGCATTGCGCAGGTTCTCTTCGGAATTTCAGTGACGCGGCTTGGCCTCGGAGTCGCCTACTCCATCATCGTCGGGTTGGGAGCTGTCCTCGGCACCCTCGTTCCCCTCTTCGTTGAGCAACGTCACGCGGTGAGCAACAGCACGCTTTGCATTCTGATGGGCGGCGTGCTGCTGATGGTGCTCGGAATCGCGCTAACTGCGTGGGGCGGCCACCTTCGTGAGAAGAGCGGAGCAGAGACCGTTGCGTCTTCTGCCCCGCGCAGCGGATATCTGACATCGGTGGCGATTGCCGTGCTTTGTGGGTTGATGGCCCCGATGCTTAACTTCTCGTTCGCCTTTGGACAGGACATCGCGCACCAGGCCGTGGCTCTCGGAAATTCGCCTGCTCTCGCAGCGTATTCGGTGTGGCCTATCGCGCTTGCCGGAGGGTTCGTTCCGAATTTCCTCTACTCCGTTTTTCTCCTTGCCCGCGACCGTTGGGTATCCGCATTCCGCTCGCCCTATCCGGATTTCCTGTGGTCGACGCTGATGGCCGTCCTTTGGATGGGGGCCTTCGCGCTGTATGGCATGAGTGCCACGTATCTCGGCACGCTGGGAACATCGGTCGGTTGGGGGCTGTTTCAGATTTTTATGATCACGACGGCAATTCTGTCCGGAGTCTTGACCGGCGAGTGGAAAGGATCTTCGATTCGCGCTCGCGCTTATCTAGGAACAGGGCTGCTATTCCTGATTCTTGCAACTGTGCTCTTCACCGCCGGAAACAGCCGCTGATCCGGCGATGCCAGATCCAGATCCTAAGAAAGACTCAAGTTGCTCACGGCGCGATGTTATTTGGATTTCTTTTTTGTTCGGGACGCGGCTCGCACGCGAACGGGCGCCGCCGACTTCTTTTCCCAGTTATCGTAGGCAGTCGAAGCAAAGCGTGCCATGGTGCGGTGAACATAAGCCTGTGCGACTTCGCCATGACCTTCTGCGATCAGGTCGACAATCCGCTGGTGGGCCTCGAAGTCCTTGCCCCAGACCGAGGTGTCCTGTCCGCTCGACAATACCCTGATGCGAGCAAAGGCGAACACAGGCAGCAAGAGCTTCCGGGCATGCTCAAAAAGATAAGGGTTGTTCGAAAGCCGACAGAGTTCGAGGTGAAATTTCAAGTCGGCATCGATCAACTCTGCTGGACGCTTCTCCTTCCAGGCACGACGCATCATTCGGAGAGCCTGTTCGAGCGTGCCTACGTCATTGCTCTGCGAGGCGAGAAGTCGCGCCGCGAGACCCTCAAGAGCGCCACGCATCTCATAGATCTGCAACACATCCTGTTCAGTAAAATTCACCACGCGCGCGCTGCGGCCTGACGCCTTGGTAACAAATCCTTCTTGCGCCAAAAGATTGATTGCTTCTCGAATGGAGGCTTGCGCAACCCCGAATTTGCGCGCCCAGGATCCCTCGACAATGCGAGTGCCCGGCCTCAAGGCTCCGCAAGCGATCTCTGCACGCAGGCGATCGGCGACTGTGTCCTTTACCAGCACACCACTGGTGTCTTGCACTGCAGTAATCTTTTTCATTGGCGCGATACCTTTATTTCTAGCACTTATTTGACGCCCGGGTATCTCGAATAATATGCGATCCAAAGTTTCGGCCATTGCCCTTCGATCCATCAAAGACCTGCTGCCCACACTTTGCTTGCGTCACCCGATCAGCAACGGCAGGCCCCAGATCAAATCAAATGCAGCGAAATTATGCCGCTTGCACTCAAAATCTCGCAACTATTAGCCGCAGGCACACAGATGGATAATCGAAGAATTCCTTTCGTTGCCTTCCGAATCCCTCCTGGTCGGTAACGTACACATATCGACCGCGAAGCTCTTTGCGGGTTGCCATCCAGCCGCGTTCCCATCCCATTCAAACAATCGCACAACAGCATTATCGATTGGAGTGATATTTGTTTCTTGACAACTCTCAATCGATGAGATTACCGTTTTTCCGGTAACGTACACGGTTCCCCTGTTTTGACGTACGTGAACATACACCAATGAAGCGTAACTGAGACGGACCGGCGCGTCCGCGCGCCCAATGCCTGGAGACACAAAACAATGGCGAGAATACTTTTGAGGCCGGCTACTTCGACGCGAATAAATTCAACCTTCCTTGTGACCGGCTTGGCGCTGCTGAGCCTGCTGCTCGCCGCGCCGCCCTGCTCTGCGCAAACTGACCAGGGATCCATCACGGGCGTCGTGCAGGACACCTCCGGCGCCCTGATCCCCAACGCACAGGTCACCGCCACCAACATCGACACCGGGCTCGCTCTCAAGACGACATCGAACGGCAGCGGCGTGTTCGTCTTTTCCCCATTGAAGATTGGAAACTACACTGTTACCGCGTCCTCGACGGGTTTCCAGACTGTAACCCGTGAAAACCTGCATCTCGACATTCAGCAACGCCTCAACGTGGGTTTCACGCTACCCGCCGGCTCGGTGTCCCAGACGGTAAAAGTCAGCTCCGAGGCGCCTGTGCTCCAGACCCAGGATGCTGCCGTCGGCCAGGTGATCAGCACGAAAGAGATCAACGATACCCCGCTCAATGGACGCAACTGGGTCTACATCGCACAGCTGACGAACGGCGTCGCACCGCCGTTCGGGAACACGCGTGGCTCGGGCAGCGGCGACTTTGTGGCCAACGGTCAGCGCGCCGAGCAGAATAACTTCATCCTCGACGGCGTCGACAACAATACCAACCTCGTGGACTTTCTCAACGGCTCCAGCTACATCATGCGGCCCCCGCCCGATGCTCTCTCCGAGTTCAGCCTCCAGACCAGCAACTTCAGCGCCGAGTTCGGACACTCGGCCGGAGCCGTCCTGCAGGCCAACGTCAAGTCGGGGACCAACCAGATTCATGGCGATGCCTGGGAATACCTGCGCAATACCAACCTCGATGCAATCAACTGGAACGCCGGTCCTGATGCGAAGGTGCCTCCCTACCATCAGAACCAGTTCGGCGCTACGCTTGGCTTCCCCATCTGGAAGAACAAGCTCTTCTACTTCGGCGACATGGAAGTAAATCGCATCTCGATTAGCAATCCCACGCTGATTAACGTTCCGTCGGCACTGGAACGGCAGGGCGATTTCTCTGAACTTCTGGACGGCAACCTCACTGGCGTGGGAGCGCCTACTAAGCTCTACCAGCCGAACACAGCCGACCCCACCCAGCCGCTGTCCTGCGGCGGTCAGCAGAATGTCTTCTGCCCCAACCAGATTAATGCCGTCGCGCAGAACATCCTCAAGTTGTATCCCGCCCCCAACGCCAACGGCGGCAAACTCTACAACAACTACCTGGTCAACCTTGGCAGTACCGATAACACCGTCCAGTGGGACCAGCGCCTCGACTGGAACATCAGCACGAAGGACCAGAGCTACGCGCGCTACAGCTACCTGCATGAGATCAAGACCAATGGCCTGCCCCTCGGCCCGACCCTCGACGGCAGCGGTTATGGCGGACAGTATGACACCAACCTGGCCATGAACTTCATGGGAAGCGAGACCCACGTCTTCACCTCGACGCTGACCAACGAGCTTCGATTCGGCTACAACTGGGGTGTCTTCAACTTCCAGCAGCCCAATGCTTTCAATCCCACGCTCAATTCTTCCCTGGGGCTTGGGCCGCAACCGTCCAACCTGAAGCCGGGGCAGTTCGGTCTCCCTTCGGGCTATGTCAACGGCACCATCCAGCAGTGGGGCTCCACCGGAATCAGCCGTGAATCGCAGAACGTCTATCAGATCCTCGACAACCTGACGAAGATCTGGGGAAACCACTCGTTCAAGTTCGGTGCATCCTTCCAGGCCATCCGCTTCTATTACATCTATGCGCCTGCAGACCTTGGGCAGTATCACTGGAATGGCCAGTTCACAGGTCTTGTCGGCGTCTCCAACACCGGATCCGCTGTTGCCGACATGTTGGTGGACCAGGAGAACTACGCGGCCATTTCCGTTTCACCGAATGTCAATGACGCGCAGTGGTACGACGCGGGATACGTGCAGGATGACTGGCGGCTGAGCCGAAAGCTGACTCTAAACCTGGGTGTGCGCTACGACTACTTCCAGCCATACAAGGAGAACGGCGGACAGCAGTCGAACTTTGTTGTCACCGGCCCGCTGACGATCGGCGCGGGTTCGGGCGTTCTTCAGTTTCCCAAGAGCCAGCGCAACATCAGTCTCGGCGCGCCATTCCTCAACCTGCTAGCCAAGGACAATGTCACCGTACAGTTTGTCGACAATGATCGCCTGGTTACCTCACAGAAGGCCAATTTCGCTCCCCGCGTTGGGTTCGCCTACTCGCCTCACGATACCACCGTCGTTCGTGCCGGTTTCGGAATGTTCTACGGTGGCCTGCAGTCGGAAGGCAACGGCAACCTGGGCGCGAACTTCCCGTATTCGAACCAGGCGAGTTTCTTTGCACCCACGTGCGTGCAGGGCAATTGCCCCTCAGTTGCCGCACAAGGCGTTACTTTGCAGTCCGGTCTGCTCCCTGCCACCGACAACGGACAGTTGCAGACCTTTGTCTCCCAGCCCGGCTTTCACTCCTACGATCCCAAGATCAAGCCGACTTACACAATGACGTTCAGCCTCGGCCTGCAGCAGCAGATCACGCCCAACCTGGCCTTCACCATGACCTACGTGGGCAATCTGTCTCGTCACCTCCAACTCTACGGAGCCCCGAATACGGCGCCCGGTCTGTGGAGACCGGGAACTAACACGAATCCGTTTAATCCGTTCCCCGACCTGGGCGGAATTGGACAGGTTCACTACGCTGGCGTGAGCACTTACAATTCGCTCCAGACCAAGCTGGAGAAGCGCTACTCGCATGGTCTCAGCTTTCTGGCCACTTACACCTGGTCGCATGCTCTGGATGATGCCAGCGATGCAGGTGGCCTGTTCACTGCCATCGGCAATCGCCAACCGGCGCTGATTCCTTACATCGACGAACTGACGAACTCGGTCTTCGACATTCGCAATCGGTTCACGATCAACGGAAACTATGAACTGCCAGTCGGCCGGGGACGCGCCTTTCTCAACAGCTCGCCCCGCTGGCTGGATGAAATTACCGGCGGCTGGTCCTCGAGTCTGACCTACGCGGCGCAGACCGGCACCCCGTTCACCGTCAGTCCCAACATCAGCACTGCCTCGGGTGGAGGTGCTCGGGCCTTTCCGGTGCAAGATCCCTACGCTCCCGGCGGAACGCCCGATCCCAGCAATCCCAGCCTCTCAACCTGCCCCACGCAGGTCAGGACCAAGTTGAATTACATCAATCCCTGCGCGTTTCGCAATCCCCTTCCCGGTGAGATGATCTCGGATGAAACCCATCCTGTTGGATCGGTGAATCCAGACGGTGTGCCGGTCAAGTTCCAGGCGCCAGTGACCGATAGGGCAACGGCAATTGCGCTGCTAGGCTCTCCGCAGAACAACGTCTACGGTCCCGGCTACTACCAGGTCAACATGTCGCTGTTCAAGAGCTTTCCAGTCTGGCGCGAACAGAATTTGCAGTTCCGTGCCGATGCCTTCAACGTCTTGAACCACCCCACCCTGGGCACGCCGAGCGGCTCAATGAATGCAACCGGTGGCCTCATCTCCTCGCCAAAGTTCTTCCAGAACAACACGCCCGATGCGCGTTTCTTCCAACTCGCATTGAAATACGTCTTCTAACCGTGAAACAACTCGGCGCGATACGGCTTCTCAAAGAGAGAAGCCGTTTTCGTCTTGCCTCTTGTCTTCGTTGATGCACAAACTTCCGCCTATCATGGATACCCGGAGAACTGCATGTTGCCTTGGAAGTATTCCGTATTTAGCCTTGTTTCCGTGCTTGGATTCTGCTGCTGCCTGGTCGCCGACGCCCAGCCCGGTTCGCTTGAGTTGAGTTCTCCCGATCATCGGATCACACTACATTTTTCAGTGCAGCTCACCTCGGGAAAACCTGCCGGGCAGGACGGCCAACTCGTTTACTCGATCTCATTCCATGGCAAACAGGTATTCGAAGACTCCGCTCTCCGGCTGGAGTTGCTCAATCAGCCTCCGCTCGGCGCCGCGGTTCACGTCGCGGGTAGCGTCGCCGCTTCGGGCATCGATGATTACAAGCTCCTCGCCGGCAAGACTTCCACCGTGCATGACGCCTACAACAGCCTCACCATCCAGGCGATCGAAGGCACCGGACCCGGCCGAAGGTTCGACATCGAGGCCAGGGCCTACAACAGCGGCGTGGCTTTCCGTTATCGCGTCCCCCGGCAAGCTGCGCTCTCGCGATATCAGCTTTCGCAGGAAGACACTGAATTTCGTCCCGTGATGGACGCCTCGGCCTGGGCACTGCGCCTGCCCAACTACCAGAGCGCGTATGAGAGCGAATATCTGCCCCAGGTGCTGAGCGCACTCAGCAACCAGGGTGGCGTTGCCAGCCACATCCTCAATGGCGCGCCCATGCTGATGCACATGCCGGGGCTGGCCTGGGCCGCAGTGGGTGAGGCGAATCTCGAAGGCAATGCTGCCATGTATCTCGAGAATCCCACCGGCAACTGGACCGGACACTACATCATCAGCAGGATCTCTCCGCCAGTTGATAGTAATAGACCGGCGGTCGATGCAAGTCTGCCGCACGACAGCGCATGGCGCGTGATCCTGCTCGGTGACACTCCCGGTGAACTCATCGAGTCGAATCTCATCACCGACCTAAATCCTACGGATCGCCTCACGGACACGAGCTGGATTCATCCGGGCAAAGCTTCGTGGAACTGGTGGGACGGCGACCTCGGCCCTGACGGCCAGTCCGCATACACCACCAAAAACATGGAATACTACGTCGACTTTGCCGCCGAGTCCGGCTTTCCCTACATGATGCTCGACGCGGGATGGTCGGGAAACGACATCACGAAAATGCGTGGAAATGTTGACGTGCCCGCGCTGGTGCAATACGCAGCCAAAAAGAATGTCAAGATCTGGATCTGGCTCTACTCGAAGGCGGTCGCGGCGCAGATGCACGAGGCCTTTCCGCTCTATGAGAAGTGGGGCGTTGCGGGCGTGAAGATCGACTTCGTTCTTCGCAACGATCAGCAAGGAATTCAGTGGTACTACGACGTGGCCAAGATCGCTTCGGAACACCATCTCATGGTCGACTTCCATGGCGCGACGCAGCCATGGGGAATCCAGCGCACTTACCCCAACGTTCTTGATTACGAGGCTGTGCTCGGGCTTGAAAACAACAAAGCTGGCCGCCGCGACGGGCCCGTCAACCGCACCACTTTCCCGTTTACCCGCATGCTAAGCGGGCCTATGGACTACACCCCGGGTGGATTCGACAATGTCACTCCGGAAGACTTCGTCGCGCGCGACAAGAATCCAATGGTGATGGGCACCCGCGCGCAGCAGCTCGCGCTCTATGTTGTATTTGAAGAGCCGTTAGTCATGGTCTCGGACGTGCCGTCTGCCTATACCAATCAGCCCGCCTTCCAATTCATTCGGGATGTTCCAACGACGTGGGATGCGATCCGTGTGCTCAACGGCGAGCCGGGCGAATTCGTCACTATCGCGCGCCGCCATGGAGCTGAATGGTATCTCGGCAGCCTCACCAACTGGACCGCACGCGATCTGCGCATCCCGCTCGGATTTCTTGGCCCGGGCACGTACACGGCCGAAATCTACGAGGATGCTTCCGACGCGACACGGAACCCAAAGCACGTCATCATTCGACGCCAGACCGTACGCAGCAGCGATGAGCTCACGCTGCCGCTTGCCAGTGGAGGCGGATGTGCCATTCGCTTTCTGCCCGCCAGCTAGCGGCGGCCATCTATCGTCCCGCTAACGCGGCCGCCGGGTTGGTCAACCGGCTGACAAATAGCGGCAGATTGCTGCGCAGAATAATGTGAGGTGCAAAGCGGTGCGTCTTCACCGGCTTACCCCTGTCCATCAAGTGACCGATGAGCGTTTCGAAAGCTGTCTTGCCTTGCGCTTCCGGCCGCTGATAAAGCGTAGCCAGCACCTTGCCGGACTCCAGCAGCGGTACCAGTTCTGGGTACAGATCGGTGGTAATCACTTGGACCCGACCAAGCAGTTTGAGCTCTTCGAGCGCGCGCAACACGGGAAGGCCATTGGCAGTGCTGATGTAGATGGCGTCCGGCCGGGTCTTTCCCTTCAGGAGCGCCATGCTCTGACGATATGCGTCTTCAGGGCTTTCATGCGATTCAACAACCGGCAGCAGAGTCAGATGCGGAGCCAGCATGGCCAGGCTCGCCGCGAATCCGCGAAGCTTTTCTGCGTGATCGAAGGTCGCGAGTTCGCCAGTGATGGTGGCGACACGCGACGGATTCTGCAGCTTGTGCGAAAGCAACTCGGCCGCAAGCGCTCCGCTGGTATACGCGTCGACGGTTACAGCGGCAATGCGCCCGCTATCCGGTGCATCGCTGGCGACGCAGAGCATGGGAATGCCCAGTGCGACGATCCGCCGGAATACCGCGGCCAACTCGCGCGGACGGCCGGGTGTAAAGAGGATGCCATCATACTTCTTCGTCGCCGCACTCTCCAGAGCGGCAAGATCGCCTGAGCCCAGGCGCGGATATTCGATGAAATCGAGCGTGAATTGCAGCCCCACTACCTCGTCGGCGGCCGCCTGGATCCCCTCGCGCAGCGGATCGAAAAACGCGGCAATCTCGCGCGGAAGAACTGCCGCAATCCTTAGGCTGCGATTCAGCTTGAGCGACCTGGCGGCGATATTCGGCTTGTATCCCATCTGCTCTGCCATGCGCAGCACACGCGCCTTGGTACGCGCGCTCACGCCGCTGCGCCCATGCAGCGCACGATCCACCGTGCCGATGGATGTTCCCAGGGCATTGGCAATATCGCGGATGCCGGCCGCCTTGCCGCTTTTGTTCGTCGATTTCATTGCAGGCTTCGCTCAACAGTTTCGCATATTGCATCGGCGCATAAGAGAAAATGGGCAGGTTTTGACAGCCGGCGGAACGAATGTGTAACGTGGTGTCGTTAACGTACACGTAAATTTAACGGTGTACTCCCGTACGCACAAGGATTGCCTTACGAGGGCCGAAATGCCACAGAATCTTCCCCACATACGCACTCAGGATCCGTCCCGGCTATACCGCGGACTGGTTGTCATCGTCTCTGCGTGTGCTGCCCTCTTCCCCCTCGCTCTGCCGGCGAGGCCGCAGCCGGCGCATGCTACACCATCATCAACGCACTACGATGACGCAACGCATACCTTTCGCCTCGACGCCGCCGGTGTCTCCTATGTCTTCGGCGTGAACCAGGACGGAGAATTGCAGACCCTCTACTGGGGAGAGCGTCTGCAGGCCACCGATCCTATCCCGCCGGCGCATGCTTATGCAGGCACATCTGCATTTGACCTTCCCGTCAACGCCACTCCGCAGGAGTTCACCGGCTGGGGTGGCGGCCTCGTTGTCGTGCCCGACCTGAAGATTACCTTCCCCGACGGCAACCGCGACCTCGTCCTGCGCTATGTGTCCCATACCGCGCAGGGCAATGCCGTGACCATCACTCTCAAAGACATCCACCGCGACGTGCTGGTCGAGTTGACCTACCGGATGGACGAAGAAACCGGTATCCTGGCGCGCTCGGCGCGCGTGGAAAATCGGACCGGGCAGCCGTTCACCATCGAAGAGGTCCATGCAGCATCCTGGAATCTTACGACGGGCGCCGACTACCGGCTTCTTTCTCTCACCGGGCGCTGGGCAGGCGAGTGGAATCTGCAGAAGACTCCTTTGCATCCGGGCAAAGTCGTGCTCGAAAGCCGCCGTGGCTCCACAGGCGTCGAGGTGAATCCCTGGTTCGCCGTCGAACGAGGCGACCAGCCAGACCAGGATTCCGGCGACGTGTGGTTTGGCGCGCTCGCGTGGAGCGGCTCATGGCAGATCAATTTCGAGATAGACTGGGCGAATCGTGTTCGCATCACCGGCGGATTCACTCCGTTTGATTTTG
This sequence comes from uncultured Acidobacteriaceae bacterium, assembly GCA_963770365.1. Taxonomy (GTDB): domain Bacteria; phylum Acidobacteriota; class Terriglobia; order Terriglobales; family Acidobacteriaceae; genus Telmatobacter. The sequence goes on from CAVYPN010000013.1 coordinate 127,264, forward strand.
CATATGTGCTTGGCCCCGGTCAGTCACTGGAATCACCGACGTTCTATGGCGGCTATTCGAGCGCGGGAATCGGCGGGGCCTCACGGCTGTTGCATCGCTTCGAGTTGGATAACGTGCTTCCAGCAGCACCGCATCATGCGCTGCGGCCGGTCCTCTACAACTCGTGGGAAGCAACCGGCTTTGACGTGAACGAGTCCAATCAGGAAGCCCTCGCGGAAAAAGCTGCAAGCATCGGTGTGGAACGCTTCGTGATGGACGACGGCTGGTTCGGGGGGCGAAAGGACGACCACGCCGGCCTGGGGGATTGGTATGTCAATCCTCAGAAGTTCCCCCACGGCCTCAAACCGCTGATCGATAAAGTGCACTCGCTTGGGATGGATTTTGGACTGTGGGTCGAACCCGAGATGGTCAATCCCGACAGCGATCTCTATCGTAAGCATCCCGATTGGGTGCTGAACTTTCCTGGCCGCCCGCGCACCGAAGGACGCCATCAACTGGTGCTGAACCTTGCGCGCCCCGATGTGCGTGAGTATGTCTTCGGCTTTCTTGACAAGCTGCTTTCGGAAAACGACATTACCTTCCTCAAGTGGGACTACAACCGCAACTGGTCGGAGCCGGGCTGGCCGGCAGCGCCGCTCGATCAACAGAAGGAAGTCTACGTCCGGTACGTGCAGAACCTCTATGCCATTCTTGCCGAACTGCGCCGGAAGCACCCCCACGTCGAAATTGAGTCGTGCTCTGGCGGCGGCGCTCGCGTCGATCTCGGCATCCTGCATTTCACCGACGAGGCATGGCCCTCTGATAACACCGACCCCTTCGATCGCCTGCGAATCCAGGACGGCTTTACCTATGCGTATTCACCCGGCCTGATGATGGCGTGGGTCACTGACTCGCCGAACTGGATGAACAACCGCACAACCTCTCTCGAGTATCGCTTCCTCTCCGCGATGCAGGGCGGCCTGGGCATCGGCGCAAACTTGAACAAGTGGACCGCTCAGGACTTTGAGACAGCAAAAAGGCTGGTGGCGGAATACAAATCGATCCGCGCAACGATTCAGCAAGGCGCGCTCTACCGCCTCATCTCTCCTTCAGATGGAAGCCAGTACTCGGTCACCGAGTCGGTTGCGCGCGACGGTCGTCAGGCGGTTGTCTTTGCGTTTCTCCACTCCAGCCAGTTGGGCAACACCTATCCTCATCTCAGCTTGCGCGGCCTCGATCCGAGAGGGATCTACAGCATTCACGCGAAACAGGGAACGATTGCTGATACGACAGTTCAGCGCGCTAGTGGCGAATTCTGGATGGATCACGGATTCGACATTTCCCTGCGTGGCGACTTCCAAGCCGCATACTTCACGCTGGAACGCGAACCGGCTCAGTAAAATAACGCGGCGCGGCCAGGCGATCACTCTCGGGCGTTGGTCTGTTCCTCGATCTCTTCGAGCGTCCGGCCCTTGGTTTCCGGCACGAACAGAAAGACAAACACTCCGCCAGCAAGGCAGATCGTTCCATACAGGAAGAAACTTCCGGCGCTGCTTAGCGAGCGAACGATGAACGGGTAAGAGTATGTCAGCGCAAACGAGGAGATCCAGAGCGCGGAAACCGTGACCGAAACGCCAAACGAACGTATCCGGTTGGGAAAGATCTCCGAGATCAACACCCAGGTCAGCGGCGCCAGTGTCATCGCGTAGCATGCGATCGCGCACAGCGTCAGCACCAGTACCGGTATGTCATGCGTTCCGGCGCGATAGAAAAAGCCGGCCAGCAGATGCGAAACGCCGATCCCGACACAGCCCGCCAGCATGAGCGGACGCCTGCCCCACCGGTCCACGATCGCCATGGCGACGAGCGTGAACAGAAGGTTGATTGCGCCGGTGATCACGATATCCAGCATGATCTGGTTCGCACCCAGCCCGGCAGACCGGTACACCTCTTCCGCATAGTTGAACAGGATATTGATGCCGCTCCATTGCTGCAGCACTGCAAGCACAATGCCGATGAGCAGAACCCTGCGCGCGCCACGACTCAGGGTTCCACGCCGTCCGACGGGTTGTGCCTGCTCGGCGCGCAGACTACCTGCGATCGCCTCGATTTCAGCCTCCGCATAGGCCGCGCTGCCGCCGATCCGCTTCAGCACCTTCGCAGCCTGGTCGACGCGTCCGCGTACGAAGAGCCATCGCGGGCTTTCCGGAATTGCAAATGAGGCAACGAGGAAGATCAGCGCCGGCACGGCCACCGCCGTGAACATCCATCGCCAGCCTGTCTGAACATTCCAAGACGCCAGCAAGACCTCTGGCGAAATGTGCTCCGGCACCGGCGCCGCGATCTGCCAGTTCACGATCTGCGCCAGCAAAATGCCGACCACGACGGCAAACTGATTCAGACTCACCAATCGTCCGCGTTGCGCGGCTGGACTCACCTCTGCGATATAAAGCGGAGAGATATTCGAGCTGAGGCCGATTGCAATGCCGCCGACGATGCGCCACGCGATGAACGCGGCGAACGAAAAAGCCCATCCCGTGAGAATCGACGAAACTGCGAACAGCACCGCGGACACGAGCAGCACCGGCTTGCGTCCATAGCGGCTTCCCAGCGCTCCGGCGGCCAGGGAGCCCACGAAGCATCCCACCAGGGCGCAACTGTTGGCCCAGCCGATCGCTGCAGCACTCTGCAAATGGAAATAGACTTCAAAGAACTGGCGCGCGCCGCCAATCACCACCCAGTCATAGCCGAACAGAAGGCCGCCAAGTGCCGCAACAATGGCGATGCCCCAGACATATCCCGAAGCGCGCGAGGAATGCAGCGGGTTTTTATCTTCGCTTGAAACGATGGCTACATGCACGGTTGTCCGTCCATTCACAAGGCACGGTCGTCTTCCGGAAGATCGTGCGCGCCCATATGAGATCGATCAAGCCGCCGGACCTCATCGAGCGCCTCTCGTGCTTCCGCACCGCGCCCCAGCCCGAGCAGCGCCTGTGCGCGCAGAAATGTTGCCGTGATGTGCTGGCGCTTTGCGAGATCCTCGTCAAATAGCAGCATCGTCGGTAGCGAGGTTGCGAAGTAGTCGATCTTCGGCGAGCTCTTCTCAAGTTCCTCCGCATAATTGAGAATATCGCTGAACAGACTCTCTGCTTCGCCTTCGCGACCCAGCCGAAGCATCGCCATAGCGCTCCAGTAGGTCATTTCGGAAACGCCTCTCACCTGCATCTGCTGGAAGTCGCCGCGCTGGCGGACGGCTCTCTCCCAATGCGTCCTTGCGCGAGCGGCGTCCCCGGCAACCGCCCAGCCTTCACCTAGCCAGTACTGGATATTGCTGCTGTTCGCCAGCAGATGACGGGCCTCGTTCAGGCTCTGCGGCGGATCATCCGCAGCTTCGAAGCAGCGAATCGCACCCCGAAAATCTCCGGCAGTCAGCAGCGCGCGTCCCAGTTGCAGCTGCGCCCAAACATATTCCCCAAGGATCAGCCCTTCTCCACCTTCCCACGGCTGGAACTGTCTCGACAGCAACAGCGCAATTGCATCAGCCGGCCTGCCTACCTGGTTATAGAGCGCTGCAAGCTCCACCGAGAGATCATCGCGGCGTGCAACCAGTTCACGATGCGCCTCCAGGCCGGCGAGCCGGTCGAGTGGATCGTCGCCCAGACGCTTGCGAAGCTGGTCCTCCTCATACAGGATGCGCGCATCGTCCGGGGAACACGTCCGCGCATGATGAAAAGCCTGGCGCGCCTTCTGCCCATTGTGTTCCACGTTGAAGTAGGCAATGCCGAGGTTTCGCCATGCAGTCGGGAACTTCGGGTCCAGGCTGACGGCGCGCTCCCATTGCGCGATCGCGTCGCGGTGGCGCTGCCGATCATAGAGGAAATTGCCGAGATAATACGGAGCACGCGCGTCATCCGGGTACGCCGCGATGGCTCGCTCAAGCACCACCATCTCCTCAACGCGGCTCGGAAATACGTAGGTTGCGCTCGCCTTATGAGCTTCCGCAGCTGCGTTACGCTGGCCTTCCTTTTCGTGGTCACCCGCGGGAAATGCACGCGTATAAGGCTCAATCGCGGTTACGCCGGCCTCGAGGATCGTCTCCGCGTCGTCGACGAGCCCTGCCCGTATACAGTCATAGGCAAGGTCCAGGCGCCTGCCGGCGTCCGCCGGAACCGTGCCGCCGGAGAGAAAGCGGCTCCAGGCATCCAGCGGATCCAGACGCAGCATTGCATCGAGCTCCGCGTTCGCCTCGTCCACGCGACCTAGACGCCGCAGAATTACAACCCTGAGATTCCGCGCGTTCGAGTTCTCTGAATCGGCCCTCAGTGAACGCGAGATGTGTTCGAGCGCTGCGGCAAGGCGACCACTACGCAGATCGATTTCAGCAAGGCGGTGATAGCCGGGTCCGCGCCATGCTGCCGACCAGGTCGCCTTGTAGAACGCATCGTAGGCCTCGTCGGCATGGTCCTGGAATAAGAGGGTCATGCCGAGGTTGTAATACGCCTCGCTGTCGTACGGGTTCGGATTACGCGAAGTGAGCCGCGCGATCGCCGCACGGAAGCAGTTCTCCGCCAACCTCAGTTCGCCGCGGCGGAGATGCATCCTGCCCAGCGCATTATTGACGCGGCTGTCCCGTGGATCGCGCCGCAGCGCCTCTCGCCAGTACGGCTCAGGTGAACGGGTGGCGTGACGATATTGCTCGAGGTGAAGTCCGGTCAGGTAGAGTTCGTCTGTCGAAGCGATCTTCTCCGGCTCGGGAGGCTCGGTGGCCTCGACCGGAGCGGGAGCAGGCCGGATCTCGCCCGGCGCATATCTCAGGAGAACCTCGCCCTCGGCTTCGAGTTCCAAAGTCCACTCCTGGCCTGAGCCCGCAAACGGCAACGCGATCATCTCGGCATGTTCCGGCTGCAGGTTCCCATGCCACACCGCCGGATTATGTCCCGGTGAGCTGAGCCGCAGCGTCGCTCCGGCGATTTCGTGCGTCACCTGCAGATGGATCCGCGCCTCACCGCTTCCGCATGCAACGCGCATCGCTGCGTGCACATTCGCAGTGTCGGGTACGCCGATTCCGCCGATCGGATACCAGAACTGGCTGAAGCTCTTGGTCTCTCCCGGCGCGAGAAAGGAAAAGTCCGGCTGGTTGTCCGTGTACACGCCCGCCATCAACTCAATATAGGGCCCATCCTGATCGGTCAGGCTGCGATCCCACGCATATCCGAATTCGTGGTTGCCCCACGTCCATTGTTTCTTGCCTGGTGCGATGTGATGGTCCGCGACATGCACTACACCTGCGCGCGCGGCATGATCGTAGCCACCGAAAAAGTCCCCACGCGAGCTCACAATCATGTAACTGGTCGGCACAGGAATATTCGCGTACCAGCTCAAGTCGTTCGCAGGATAGGAACCATCCGGCACGAATTTCCTCGGCATCTCCCCGAAGGGAACTCCGTCCCTCGCACGCTCTCCGTAAGCAATTCCGTAATACGTGCCGAGGCTGCAGGGAAATTCCGTCACCGCCCGCTTCGCATGGTCGGCGACGTAGCGCACGTCTCGGGGAAAGAACGATTGATAGTGCTCATGCACGCGTGTTGCCGCGTTCGCCCACCAGAGAAACGTCTGCGTGTCCCAGGTACGGTTGTAGAGGCGGACCTTGAGCTCAAGGTAGGCGCAGCCCGGCCGCAGACATACGCCGTGCATTCCCTTCATGCGGCAGATCGGATCATGATCGCTGCACCACACCGTAACGGAACCGTCTGCCTCGCGCTCAATGGCGATATCGACTGGAAGAAACGTCGCCGGTCGGTGATGTTGCGGCCAGTTGAACTCGACTCCACCCGAAATCCATGGACCGGCGAGTCCCACCAGCGCCGGCTTGATCACATTCTGGCGATAAAAAAAGTCATACCCGTTCCTCTTGTCGAAACCAACATGAATCCGGCCGCCGATCTCGGGAAGGATCATCAGGCGCAGGTACTCGTTCTCCAAATGAACGGCCCGCCAGGTATGCTCGCGCGGCTCAGTGGCAATGCGATCGATGACCGGCAGCGGGTAAACCTTGCCGTTGCTTCCCTGATAGACGCGCTTTTCCAGAAACAGTGGATTGGGATCAGGTTCGGCCGGAAGATAAGACCTCATCACCACCGGCTGCTCCCATGCTTTCACGGCTGCAGTCTCACCGGCAGGCGGATCAGGGAGGACCAGCAGCGAGGTCTCTGCGGCACGCAGATTCACGGTTTCAATGTGCATGGCGACTATCGAGCTCGATCGTGTATCTCGTTAACGTTAACGCTAATCCTGGAAACTTGGCAACAATTTTTCTCACCAATCGTCGGGGACGCCGGAATCCAGCCGCGTTCTCCCCAAATCGGCAGACAGAATCGCCGCAATAACGCGGTTGATTCTCAGCGAGGATCCAAGAAACGCTTGACAACTCTTTACGGACAGCCGTAGAGTTCCGTTGTTTATTTCGTCGGATTGCGTGAACGTTACCGCAATCGGATTCGGCTTGACCCAATCCCCGGTCCCCCTGGAGAAACCGATGACCCACCCTGCTCTCTCGTACCGCACTCCCTGGTTGCATGCTGATCGTGCAAGAATACTCCCACGCTGCAACTTTGCGCTCCGAATCGTGGCTTCCGCAGCCTGCGCCATTGCCCTCCTGCTCGCAGATGCCACTGTGCAAGCTCAAGTCAATGGTGTCGGCGAACGTCCCTATTCTGGCTGGAGCACCTTCAGCGAACAGACCATCAATTCGGGCTTCCTCACCCAGGCCAACGTTACGGCAGAATCCGATGCCCTCTCTGCCTCCGGCCTCCAGGCTCACGGATTTGAGTACATCAACATTGACTCGGGCTGGCAGGGCAGTTTCGATGCCAATGGCCGGCCAATTCCGAACACCGCTACCTTCCCCGACATCAAGGCACTGGTCGATCACATTCATCAAAACGGGCAGAAGGCCGGCATCTACTGGATTCCCGGAGTCGAATATCCGGCGGTGGTCGCCAACTCGCCCATCCTCGGCACTCCCTACCACATCCAGGACATCCTCACGGTTCCCTACACCGCCGGAAACGCATTCGGCGCACCCGGCACGTCTCCCTACCACTACAAGATCGACTTCACCAAGCCGGGGGCCCAGGAATACATGAACTCCGTGGTCGCGCTCTTCGCCTCGTGGGGCATTGACCAGATCAAGCTCGACGGCGTCACTCCGGGTTCCGACAGCTACGACCTTTCCATCGACAACCGCCTGGATGTGGCGGCATGGTCGAAAGCGATCGCAGTAAGCGGCCGCCCCATCTGGCTCACCGTCTCCTGGGCGCTCGATCAGGATTACCTCAGCGTCTGGCAGCAGTATGCAAACGCGCGCCGCATCGATCAAGATGTCGAATGCGAAGGCCGCTGCGGCACGCTTACCAACTGGCCTCGCATCTATGAGCGCTTCCGCGATCTGCCCGGCTGGGAAGCTGCATCCAGCCCTACCGCCGGATGGAACGATCTAGACTCACTCGACATCGCTGACGGTGCCCTCGACGGTCTCAGCAACGCAGAAAAGCAATCTGCGCTATCGCTGTGGGCGCTTGCCAACGCGCCCATAGTTCTCGGCGGCGATCTGCAGAAGATCGATGCCTTTGGGAAACAGCTTGTCACCAACGATGAAATGCTTGCCGTGGCACGCTCAGGCAGCCCCGCCAGGCAGGTCCTGGACGGCGACCTTGAAGTCTGGGTCAGCAATCTCGGTAGCGGCAGTTACGTTGTCGGAATCTTCAACATGAACGCAACCGCCACCCGTGCGCGAATTCCCTGGAGTCTGTTGGGATTCTCGAATGCCGTTAGCGTACGCGATTTATGGGCTCACCGCGATCTCGGGCCATCCTCCGGGAGCTTCTCCACTGTGCTCGGTGCGCACGCCTCCCAGCTCATTCAGGTCCGCGGAGTCGGCCGTCCGGCTCCATCCCCGTCGACAAGCTATGAGGCCGAGTCTGCAATCCTCGGCGGCTCCGCGGTAATCGCCAGTTGTCCCGCTTGTTCAGGTGGAGAGAAGGTTGGCGGACTGGGGCTCGGCGCCGGCAACACAGTCAAATTCAACAACGTTTCCGTGCCCAGTGCCGGCGAATACCTTATGCAGGTCGACTCCATGACACAGGGGCTGCGATCTTACATCTATCGCGTAAATGGGGGCGCTTATCAGACGCTCAACTGCGGTGGCGGAAGTTTCTTCCTGCCCGCCTCCACGACCGTTCCCGTCCATCTTGAAAAAGGAATCAACGCCATCGAGTTCGGCAGTCCGGTGAGCTATCCACCCGATCTCGACCGCATCGTTATTCGCGGCAATGGAGACTTTCCTGCGCCCGATGCAATGACCTATGAAGCTGAAGTTGCCACCCTCAGCGGCACAGTCGTCGGCGAGTTCAGTAATTACTCGTCGGGCTTGGGCAAGGCCGGCAACATTGGCGGAGGCGCAGGAAATTCCGTGACCTTTTCCAACGTCACCGTGCCTGCGGACGGCACCTACCAGCTCGAAATCGACTACCAGACCAGTGGGCTGCGTTCGTACTTCATGAGCATCAATGGCGATCCCGACACGGAGCTCGACCTCAATGGAAGCACCTTCAGCGATCCTGTTCCGACTGTGATAAAGGTTCAACTTCACGCCGGTACAAACACCATCAGTTTTGGAAATCCGTCCGGCTATGCTCCCGATCTCGATCGGATCGTGGTAGCCCCGGCATTCTGAGGGACCGCACGCAGATCGGAAACACATCGTCTAACCCTGTCATCACGTGCCTGGACCACCAGCCCCTGAGCAACTGGTGGTCTGGGCGCCAACTTCAACCGCCATACGGTCAGGACAAAGGCGGCGTGAAAGATCTCAAATACTTCAACAACTTAGCGGATCCTCAAGTGCCAACGCGCACTCTTCCAACCCAAGATTGACCTAACAACTCTAAACAGCCACCGCAACGACCTTGATTGCGTCACAAGGTATTTCCCCTGCGCCAACATGTGTGCTGCATTGACCCGGTGCATGTATGAGGCTCTCGTTGAGGGTTTCGCATGGCGCAACATACTCTGGATCACCGACAGATCTACTTCATTGGCGGCGAAGAATGTCGCCAGTGAATGCAGGAGGTTTGAAACTGTTGCCCAAGTGAAGGGAGCTTTCTTTTTACCTTGCAGAAGCGAAGTTAAAGCTTCGAACCAAGCCTCAATTTGAAGCGGATTGATGTTTGCGACCTTGCCTCGCCCCACCTTGGCAACAGCCACTTGTCGAGACGCAATTCGGCAGTTGCAACTGTCTCCAGGCATGCTGATAGGAGCTTTTCGTCCAAGTGGAAAGTCACGCCCCGGAAATCAGGAAACACTGGGGTGTTTACGAGGACTAAACACAGAGATGGAGTTGCAAAGACCACTGGCGAGGCCCTAATCAAGTCTGGACTACGCTTAGGGAAAGAAGCATAATGTCGTGGTTACGAAGGCAGGCGCGGTGGCGCCGTTGTAAACCATTTTGATTGAGATGGCGGGACGATCTGAATCGATTCTTCGCAGGGGATATTGGAACAGTAGTGGGCTGATCACTGCCGAAGGTCCGTTTGCAGGCGCGACGCTGAGGTTTTTCCAGAACGATGAGCAGTAAACAATGCGGGGAAAAAATGGCGCTCGGTTCGCAAGATGCTCGGCGCCGGAGAAATTTGAGCGTGGAGGGAAAGAGCCATGGAATATAAGGTTAAGCGCATTTCGACAGCCGGGATCGCCGAGGCCATCTCGAAAGCGGAACTCTATCGCTCGCTCAACGAACCGGAAGAGGCGGAGTCGATCTGTCGCGATATATTGACCATCGAACCGCAACATCAGCTTGCATTGCGTTTACTTGGTCTCGCCCTTACAGATCAGTTCACCGGCCGCGGTTCCGATCGTTACCGGGAAACCGAAGGGATCTTCCGGCAGCTCCAAGATCCGTACGAGCGGCTCTACTACATTGGGATTCTGCAGGAGCGACGCGCGAAAGCGCAGCTCAACGCCGGCCAACAGCCTCATACATTGGTGGCGCTTTTCGATCAGGCTCTAAAGTCTTTCGCTGAGGCTGAGAAAATCCACCCGTCAGGCAATGATGATGCCATCCTTCGCTGGAATCGATGCGTCCGCCTCCTTCAAAATCCAGCTTACGAATGGGGAGAATTGGAACAGGAATTGGTTCCGTTCGACTCCCAAGAGACCCCACCGAGATAGCAAATCTCCACGTTATTTGAGCATCTGAGGTTCAGTCAGAGGATGCGGAACAGTCGTTTCAAGGGGTCGAAGTAGCGGTCCACCACGCGCTCTTTGAGCGGAATAATTGCGTTTTCGGTGATCGTAATCGATTCGGGACATACCTGCCGGCAACAAGTCGTGATGTTGCAGTAACCTATATTGTGCGTGTGCCGCAAATCGCTGACCCGGTCTTCGGTGTCAAGCGGATGCATTTCAAGCGCCGCAGCATAGACGAGCAGACGCGGACCGATGAACTCTTCGTGCTTGTGATGTTCCCGCAGAACATGGCACACGTCCTGGCAGAGAAAACACTCGATACACTTGCGAAACTCCTGCACGCGCTCGACGTCGGCCTGCTGTATGCGCCATGTGCCATCGGCCGCGTCGGGTGGGCGGGGCTTGAATTGCTTGATCGTCTTCTTGGCCCGAAAATTCCACGAAACATCCGTGACCAGATCGCGAATGACCGGAAACGCATGCATGGGCTCCACGATGACCGGCATATTCAGGTCGATGGCACTTAGTCGAGTCATGCACATGAGCCTGGGCATGCCGTTGATTTCAGCAGAGCACGATCCGCACTTGCCGGCCTTGCAGTTCCATCTCACCGCCATGTCGGGTGCTTGCTGCGCCTGGATGCGGTGCACCGCGTCCAGAACAACCATGCCTTCCTCAACGGGTGTTGTGTAATCCTGGAATGCGCCGCCCGCGGGGTCTCCGCGCCAGATGCGAAATGTCGCTGATGTGGCCATCTATTTCGTCCTCCGGCTATTTCATTTCCTCAATCACTTTCTTCAACTCATCCGGCAGCGGTGTAAGTGCGCGCCTCTCAACTTGCATTTCACCGTCAGCACCGCGACTGACGACGATGTTGTACTTTCCCCACTCCGGGTCCTTGTTGGGGAAGTCTTCGCGGAACTGCGCGCCGCGGCTTTCTCTTCGCAGCAGCGCGGCACGCGTAATTGCTTCAGACACGATCATCATGTTTCCGATATCGATCGTGGTGTGCCACCCGTTGTTGTACTCGCGATTGCCTGCGATGCCTGTTCGCTCCGCACGCGCGCGTAATTGTTCGATCGCGTCGAGCGCCTGTTGCATTTCGCTCTCGATGCGCACAATCCCGACGAGGCCCTGCATGGCGTCCTGCAGATCGTATTGAATCTGATATGGGTTCTCACCGGCCTGGCCGCGGTCAAAGGGAGCGAGGGCCGCTGTAGCCGTGGCCTGCAGCTCCGTCTCGTCGATCGTTACCTTGCCGTTGGTATTGGCAAATTCTGCGGCAAAGCGCCCCGCGCGCTTTCCGAATACGACGAGGTCAGACAGGGAATTCCCGCCTAGCCGATTCGCGCCATGCAATCCTGCCGCCGCCTCCCCCGCGGCGAAAAGCCCGGGCACATTCGACATCTGCGAATCGCCATCGACACGAATCCCGCCCATCATGTAATGAGTTGTGGGGCCGACTTCCATGGGCTCTTTCGTGATGTCAAGATCGGCGAGCTGCTTAAATTGGTGATACATGCTGGGGAGCTTGCGCTTGATATGCTCTTCTGCTTTCGGCATGCGCTGCTTGATCCAGGAAATATCGAGGAAGACACCGCCGTGCGGCGAGCCCCGGCCTGCCTTGACTTCGCGATTGATGCACCGCGCAACGTGATCCCTGGTGAGCAGCTCAGGCGGACGCCGCGCATTCTTATCGCCCTGGGTATACCGCCAGCCTTCTTCTTCAGAGTCCGCAGTCTGTTCTTTGTACAGATCAGGGATGTCGTCGAACATGAAGCGGCGGCCTTCGCTATTGCGCAAAACACCGCCTTCGCCGCGCACGCCTTCTGTTACGAGAATGCCGCTCACGCTGATCGGCCAGACCATGCCGGTTGGGTGAAACTGAACGAATTCCATGTCCTGGAGTTCGGCTCCGGCGCGATACGCCAATGCAAGGCCGTCGCCTGTATATTCCCAACTGTTGCTGGATACTTTGAAGGCGCGCCCGATTCCGCCGGTGGCCAGCACTACTGCCTTTGCCTCCCACAACTGGAAGCGGCCCTTCTCGCGGTCGTATCCGCAGGCTCCGGCAATTCGATTTCCGTCGAGCAGCAGGCTGAGTACCGTGCACTCCATGTGGACTTCCATCCCGGTGTGGATGCCGTGATCCTGAAGTGTACGTATCATCTCCAGGCCGGTGCGGTCGCCGACATGTGCCAACCGGGGATATCGGTGTCCGCCGAAGTTTCGTTGCAGAATCTTGCCGTCCGTCGTGCGGTCGAAAAGCGCGCCCCATGCCTCGAGTTCGAGGACGCATTGCGGCGCCTCTTTTGCGTGCAGTTCGGCCATGCGCCAGTTGTTCAGGTACTGGCCGCCACGCATCGTATCGGCGAAATGGACCCGCCAGCTATCGCGATCGTCGACATTTGCCAGTGCTGCTGCTATGCCTCCTTCGGCCATCACGGTATGCGCTTTGCCGAGCAGTGATTTGCAGACCACACCCACCTTTGCACCAGTGGCTCCGGCTTCGATCGCTGCGCGCAGGCCTGCTCCGCCTGCTCCAATCACGAGTACGTCGTACGAGAACCGCTGGAATTCCGGCATCTAGAGAATTCTCCAGTCATGCCAGATGCCCATCGAACAGAGACGGACATATATATCGGAAAAAGCAACCCACAGCAGACTCGCCCATGCCCACTTCTTATGCCCCGCGTTCAGTCGGCTCACGAAGTTGTAGATCTTGTGCCGAATGGGGTGATCGGAGATCTGGTCGAATGTGCCTCCGATCAGGTGCCGGAATGCATGACACCCGAATATGTATCCGGCCAGGAGCACGACGTTCACCACCAGAACGAGGCTTCCAATCCCGATCCCAAATCCCTCCGGAAAAAAGAACCCCCTCACCGCGTCGTAAACCAGAAAGCCCCAGATAACATAGGAGAGCCTCAGAAAGTAGCGATGAAAATTCTGCATGATGAGCGGAAAGGTTCGCTCTCCGAGATACGTTTTACGAGGCTCGCTCACCGCGCATGCCGGAGGATCGGCCCAGAACGATTTGTAATACGCGCCGCGGTAGTAGTAGCAGGTCATACGGAACAGGCCTGGAATCCAGAGAATGAACAGCGCCGGAGAAAAGGGCAGAAAACTCGGATACCAGCTTGGTTTCGGGCCAAACATGGCGTGCGGGGAACTGCCGAAAAGCTCGGGGGAATAGAACGGTGAGATATACGGACCATAGGTGTAATGGCTGTTCTGAAACGCCGCCCAGTTCGCATATACCAGAAATGCGCCGAAACCCAGGAAGACTGCCGTCGGAGAAAGCCACCAGGCATCGCGCCGTGATGTTTGGCCAAACTTACCGTCTTTCCAGACGATATCGGGAGCTGACACAAGTCCCTCCATGGCGGAGGGGTATTCGCAGACTGCGCCCTTCCCGCCCCGATGGCATCGGATTGTATAGCAACGATGCTACCGTCAGCCACCTGCCAAGTGAGTCAGGCGGAATCCGGACCGACTTGTCGCTCCCGGAGAAATACGAACATATGCTCGACTCAGAGTTGTGGTTGGTTTGTCGACCACCCTTCAGTAATGCCAAATTTGAGTTCCTTCCTGTGGCGGGGTGCGTAGGTATAGTTCCAGGCATGGGCGCTACTAGAATGCTCGTGAAGGAATTCGAATCGATATGACGCCTCGGTTGGTGCTTTCCGTTCTCGGTCTCCTGCTCGTTGTGCGAGTTGCTGCACCGCAAGTTCAGGCACCCGCACTGCTTTCGCCCGACGACCGCTACAAAGCCGACCTGCTGCTCATTATTGCCCATCCCGATGACGATGTAGTTATCGGTGGATACCTGGCGCGAGTCGCTCTCGACGAGCACAAGCGAGTTGCAGTCATTTACTGCACTAATGGCGATGGCGGCGGAAACGCTGTGGGCAATGAGGCCGGCGCATCGCTCGGCCAGATGAGAGAGATCGAGGCACGCCGCGCGTTAGACTACCTCGGCATTCGCAATGTGTGGTTTCTGTCGGGGCACGATACGCCAGGACAGAATGTGCTGCGCTCGCTCGATAATTGGAATCACGGACGCATGCTTGACGATGTCGTCCGCCTTGTACGCATCACACGGCCAGATGTGATCCTGACCTGGCTGCCTGATCCCGTCGTCGGCGAGAACCACGATGACCACCAGGCCTCGTCTGTGCTGGCGGTCGAAGCCTTCGATGCAGCGGGCGATCCGACAGTCTTCCCTGAGCAGGTGTCGCCCGCGCGCGACCGTACCGGCATGGCCAACCTGTCGGAGGGACTGCTACCTTGGCAACCCAAGAAGCTCTATTTTATGACCGATGCATTTGAAGATTGGGGTCCGTACTGGCACGATCCTGAAACCCTGTCTCCCTATCGCAAGACCATCGTCGATCACACCGGCCCGGTCTACGAAACCAGCACCATCTCTCCTGCGCGCCACAAGTCGTATGCCGAGATCACGGCGGAACACCAGGCGTTTTATCTCACGCAGGAAGGTGAAATCGGAGTCAAGGCGCTCAAGTCGGGGAAGTTCGCCGATTTCGAGTACCATGCGCACCTGATCTTTGGGAAGTCTCTGGTAGGTGGTACCGTGACGGGAGACATCTTCGACGGCGTCTCGCAGCAGCCGATTGCTTTCGCGCACGTGCACGGCTATGAAGCACCCCAGCAGAACGGCCTGTCGTTCGAGATCGGCGATCCGTGGCGCTTCTATGCGCTGTTCTGGAAGGCACACGATCTGGACCGCCTCGCAGAGCTGATTCCAATTCCCGAAGCGACCCCGGAAGCAGGCGGCAAGCTCGCACTCGTCCTTCTCGCCTGTGATCACATGGCGCAACCGGCCGAGATCAGCGTTGTGCCCACAATGCCCGCAGGATGGACGACGCAGCCGAAGTTCACGAATTATCCCGTCCGAGCCGGCGAGTGCTCTCCCATCCAGGTGCTGCTCACTGCGCCGCCGACAACGCATTCTCATTGGGAACAACTCTCCTGGACCGCGACTGCAGGCACCCAGCCCGTGGGAAGAGTTGTCGTACGTATATTCGTTGGTAAGAACGGCGGGTTGCCGCAATGATGCTTCGGACGCTTGTGTGGATCTTGGCTCGGTTGATGGCCCCTTGATCGGAATCCTACCGAGAGATCCGTCACTGTCAACTATGAAGGTTCCTCGATTGGATCCGGGACGATTCAGACTTTTGACGAATTTTCGACTTGGCAGGGCGAAAATCGAGTAAAGAAAGAGTAGGCTGTCATTCGTTTGCAGCTTGCGGAGAAGGAGACTTCTCAGCGGGAAGCGGGGCTGAACCGTCGATAACCGATTCATCCTGCGATGACCCGGTAGTACGCCCAAACAACGTCGTGGCAACATCCAGCCCTGCGTTATGCTCTCAGCACCGTCAGGGGCCGCGCAAGAGGGCGTCGGGGCAGGCGAACCGCGGGTTGGTCTAGGGCGGCGGAAATCCTGCCCTTATGAACGGAGAATCCCGCCGCGCGACCTGCCTTTTTTTGCTATTCCGCGACCGGTTTGGAGTTCCTGATTGCCTTGTGCGCGGTCGATCGCCCGGAGCTCGCCAGCAGTTTTTCGCGATTCTGGCGCAGGTCTAGTCCAGTGGGCGAGGCAGGATACGGTCTGTCGCCCATGAGTCCCTTCCAGAGAACCCGATTGAAAAGCCCGCCATCGATTCGGTCAGCGTCGGAAAAGTCAAATTGTCTGGTGACCCGTTCCCAGTAGGCCGCATTGGGGGTCGGATTGAGACACGGCTGAGCAGGGCCAGGAAGAGGCAGTTTCGTACAGTAGAGGATTGCCGCAGGAGTGGCGATAAAACTCCAATCGGTTGGGGAGGGGTTGAAGATGTCTTCCATGGGTGTTGCCAGCGCGTCGTTGAGGTTCATCGGCGGCAGCCCGAGAACCTCCTCCATGGTGCGGAGAAAGTCGAGGGTCGTGTAGGCAGTAGAGACCAGACTGTTCTTCACATAAGCCCCGGCCACGTAGGCGGTGCTGCGGTGCGAGTCGACATGGTCGCCGCCATCCTGCGCATCGTCTTCCACAATAAAGATCAGCGTGTTGTTCTTGTATAGAGGGCTGTTGGCGATTTTTTGGACAAGTAGACCGACTGCATAGTCGTTGTCGGCAACGTCCCGATCCGGTGTGTTTACGCCATCGATCGCGGTCCCGAAGTTCCCGGTGTGATCGTGCATGAAGCGGACCAGGCTGAGATTGGGAAGACCGCCCTTGGCATAATTGGTGTCGAAATCCCGCTCCCACTCTTTGAATCGGTAGTAATCCGGGAACGAGGGATCGAAACCGCGGAAGTACACATCGGTGTAAGGCGTGAGCGCCACATTCGTTGACGGAGCCACAATGGTGTTGGTGGAGAACGGGTCGTGGGCCAGCGGAGTCTGGCACCTGGGTTCGTTGTAGCAGGTGGTGTCGACAAAGAACCCATAGGAGCGAACCGTGAGACCCGCTCGCAGCGCGTTGTCCCACAGATAACCAGTATTGATTTCGTTATTCGGGCCATCGGGCGCGGCCACATCGGTCTGGCCGGGAAGGAGATCCTCACCGTCTGGAGTATTCGGCGATAGAGCCCCGCCTGGCATCAGCGGATTGGATGCCTGGCGCTGGGCGAGTGTGGGCAACGCAACGTTCACACTGCGATTCAAACCCTCACTCTCCAATGAGAAGCCGCGTTGCGCGTAATTCACTGGGTATTGATGTTCAATGATGTCGGGGGTACGAGCCGACGTACTCCACGGCCATCCGTCGTAGCTGACTTCGGCGGTATCGCGGAAGTTGTCGAGGGTGACAAAGTTTTGCGCCAGCTTATGTTGATTCGGCGTGATCGACTGGCCGAACAAGGTCAGTGTGGGATCGCCATTACCGCGTCCCAGGTCGCCCAAGACCTGGTCGTAGGTGCGGTTTTCCTTGAGAATATAGATCACGTGCTGAATGCCATGCCGCACCGCTGCGATGTTGGGACCGGCGGTCAATGGCGTGGCGAAGCGGTTGTTCTTGTTTACTGTTTCTGTCAACGTTAAAAGATTCGCGCTGACGCTCGAGAGCGGGAAACTGAGCAATCCGCCTTTGGTCAGTTGGGGATTATATTCGCCAGAAGGCATGCAGGTTGGGTACCCAACTGGCCCGTAGGCATAGCACTCGTGCGGGTTAGCGCCGGTGGGCGACTTCATGTTGACCACGTAGGCCCAGGTTCCGTCGTTGCTAATGCTGACTGAGTTCGGGTACCAACCGGTCGGAATCAGGCCGGCTACATAGTCTCCGCGATTGGTCCCGTTGAGATTCACCACCGCAATGTTATTCAGGTTGCCGTTGGTTACGTAGAGGGTGTGCTCATCCGAAGACAGAGTCACGCTGTTGGTGTTGGCGCCCGTATATTGGGCCAAGGAAGAATTGGCCAAATCATCCGGCCGAGCGATGACAGGAATCGTCTCGATTACAGTGTTAACCGCGGCAGGCTGGTTCTGGATGGGACTGCCCCCATCCCGGGGGTTGATGTCGATTACATCCACCGTATCCGACTCGTCTTCGGCGACATAGAGCAGGGTCCCGTCTTTGTTGATCACCATCTTGTTGGGCTGACCCTTCACGGGAATACGCGCGGAGACGGCCGGATTCACCGCCAGGAAACAGTTGGGCCCCGTGGTGCCGTTGGCGCAGGTCTCTCCAAGATTGACCACGTCGATCTCGCGATCGCGGAGAGACGATACATAGACGGTCGCGCTGGGTCCGCTGTCTCCCTTGAAAACCACCCAGAACGGATATTCTCCGCCCGGTGTGCCCGGGGTTGCTCCGCTGGCCGCCTTGCCGGGGCGCAGATCGAGTTCTTTTCCGGCCAGCAAGCCCTGGAATTGTTGAGCTGAGCCCGGATCGGCAACCCATTGGCTTTTCCAGAGATCCAACCCGCCGGTAAAGACGGTGATGGAATCGTTGGCGTAATTCGCTACTACCAAGGTCCGGCCATCGGGTGAGATGGCCAGCCCAGCGGCCATCGGAGGAACGAACACGGCACTGTTGACCGAAGCGAATTGGTTGTTGGGCACGGGAAGACCGTTCCCCGATGGGTGTCCCTGAACGGGTGTGGATGGATTCTGGCCCAGGCCAAGTTCGGCGACGCTTTTCCAAGTTCCATCCGGTTGCTGCTGGATGATGTGGACGTTGTCTCCGTTGTTGGGAAGCGTGTATGGGATGGGGTCAGTGCCGAAGGGAGCGTCGCCCATGCCGCCCGAAACATAAAACGCATGATTGCCGGGGATGGGATCCCACACAATCCCGTGGTAGGTATTGGGGATGGGAACCGCCTGCGTGAAGACCGGCGAGTGATTCGAGATGTCGAAGATGAAGACGTACTCGCTCGAGTAAAGCGGGTCAAACAGTGGAAATGGGCCCTGATATACGCGGTTGAACCCACTGGTCAAGACCAACAAGGCATTGCCGTCTGGACTGATTGAAGTGCTAACCGCTTGCCCCGCCAGCCATTCTTTAGGAGCTACGCGGGGATCGAGCGAATCCGTAATCACCATGCCCGTGTCAAGAAGCTGGTAGCTTGCCCCTGAAGTTTCGAGCGGCGTAATCGACTGGGCCATGTTGGGTATGACCTGAGGCGCGTTAAAAATCGTAATCGTGAGGGGCGCCGTCGTATTGTTTCCAGTCGAATCGGTAGCCGTGACCGTATAAGTAGCCGTCGAGGGCGGGGGAGGATCAATCGGGGATGTCACTGCGGCGGGCGTTCCGCTGACGGTCCCCGAGTTCGGATCCATGCTTAGACCCTCCGGCAAGTCGGGACTTACGCTGTAAGTGGCTCCGGGGATTTTGGTGATGGGAGAGTCGTTGTTAATCTGCACTCCAGCAACAAATACGGGAGCAGGAATCGTGTAAGCCAATCCTGACGGGGATACGCCAGCGATATTGACGGTGAGATCCAGAGTCGCCGTAGTGCTGCCGGAGGGATTTCGCGCGGTCACCGTGTAGGTGGTGGTGGGGGATGCTGACATCGGAATTCCGCTGATGACGCCAGTCGCATTGTCGGCGAGAGTGACGGGGTAGCCACTAAGATTCAACCCAGCCGGAAGCGGCGGAGAAATCGTGTATGCCGGGACTGGAGTTCCATCCGGGAGTTTGTAGGTGAGCGGGGCTCCGCCGGTGCTCGAAGGCGCATTCTCCGGAATCCGCACTCCGACGGTATAGATTGCCGATCCGGGATGATAGACCAGACCCGCCGGCGCCGCCACATTCGACGGACCATGGGCATTGTTTACTGCGATGTTCACGGACGCGGTTGTGCTGCCGCCCGTGTTTGAAGCTGTCACCGTGTACCTGGTCGCGAAGGCTGCCGCGGTTGGGTTTCCGCTGATGACACCCGTGGCAGTGCTGAGGTTCAGGCCTGCTGGGAGCGTCGGGCTCACGCTGTAGGAGATGACGGTTCCCCCGGTATTTGCCGGAGAGTTCGGCGTGATGGGAACGGCAACGGTGTAGGTTGCTGTACGGGCAGAGTAGGTGAGCGCCGTGGGCGCCTGGTCATTGACTGTGATCGTCAATAGCGCGCTCGAACTGCCGTTTAGTCCGGAGGCCGTCACTGTATAAGTGCCCATGGCAGTTACGGCCGTCGGGGTTCCACTTATGACACCGTTGCTGGAACTTATGGCCAAACCCGCGGGAAGGGCCGGCGTGACACTGTAGCTCGATACAGATCCCCCGCTTACCGTCGGGTTGTCGGGTGTAATTGCCACTCCCTTGGTATAGACAGCCGTGCCAGCTGAGTAACTGAGCACCACAGGAACTCTAAAAGTTCCGCCGCGGTTGCCGCATCCGCAAAGAAAAGCTAACACTATGGCGAGGGAAAGGCCTAGCCAACGATTGGATTTCATAGAGACTCCTATATCGCCGTCGCTGGCGTTTGCATCTGTTGTCGTGTTGTCCCGAACCTGCGGCAATGACAGGCTATGATTCGCGGGAAGATGTCGCGTTAACACTCCACGGTTCAGGAGTGAAACGACGTCGACATACCTGCAATCCGAAATCCCAAACCATTGCCGTGCGACTTTGAATGCCAGCATCGCATGGTGAATCTGGATTGATGGTCTCGAAGCCCACAGTTCATGACTCTTCCCGGCTCGCGTGTTCCCGGGATGGAACAGCGTGCCGCATTGGGAATCTACGAGTCGCAAGAAGGACGAGCTCGAACCTCGGCGGCGTGCACTATTTTAGGGAATTATCTGAACCGGAGACTGAAGCGGATTACAAACAATGCCGATGAGACATTCGATTGAATATCTCTAGGATCGATAACAGCGTCCATTGGAAACTGCAGTTCGACATCGACTTTTCCTGTCCGTCGCTTTGACGTTGCTGAGAGAACAGTCCATATGGAGCAGCAGAAGGAGAGGCAAAGAATGAAGAATCTCTCGCGGCGCACATTCCTTGAGTTGGCAGGCGCAAGTCTCCTGTGTGGATGCAGCCGTTCCATCAATGTTGGGGGCGGTACCGACTTTTCCGTCCTTGCTTTCTCCGACCTGCATTTCAATCCGCTGTATGACCATAACCCCGCGCTGCTTTCGGCTTTGGTGGCGGCCGATGCCAGTCAATGGGCATCGATCTTCGCTACATCCACTGAAACGGCTCCCTCAGCCCCCGGGGCGGATACGAATTACCCATTGCTTGCTCTTGCGCTTAGCAGCATCAAGCAAAACCTGGGCGAAAGCCCGATCATCCTGTACACCGGCGATCTCCTCGGGCACGGGATCTCCCACTACCTCAGTCTGTATACCGGGATAACCGACCCGGCGGTGATACAGGCGTTTAACGACAAAACCGTCGCATTTGTGACCCAGCAGATACGAGCTGCCGTGGGTGACATTCCTGTAGCATTTGCCGTCGGCAACTGCGACTCCTATACGGGGTATGGACCCGACAGCACCTTCCTTGTCAACTCCGCGGACTCGTTCTATACGAACCTGCTCAACCATGCGACGGACCGGGCATCGTTTCTCGACACCTATACCGCCGGCGGCTATTATTCGGCCGAGCTGGCCGGAACAAACATAATGGTGATCGGCCTCAATACCATCATGTTTTCTCCCTTGGTCCAAAACACAGATGGGAGCGAAAATAATGAGGTCGCAGTTGACGCCGAACTCTCGTGGTTTGATTCAAAACTCGCATCAGCCAAGGCCGCGGGCAAGAGAGTGTGGCTCTTGATGCACGCGCCTCCTGGAGCGGACGAAGGAACGACCGCCAAGTCAATCGACAGCGCCGGCCATCTCGCGAACGCCACAATGATGTGGGAGCCGAATTATCAGGCAGCGTTTATGGGAGTCATCTCGAAGTATCCGGGAGTGATCACGATGTCACTTGCCGGTCATACGCATATGGATGAGTTCCGCATTATGTCTGCCGGCAACGTGCTCGATATAGTTCCAGGAGTAAGTCCCTGCTTTGGCAACGACCCGGCGTTTAAGGTGTTTGAAGTAAACCGGAATACCTTGGCTCCTGCCGACTATAGATCCTTCAACTGCCACCTCTCAGAATTGCGACCCCAGTTCAACGTCTACTATAAGTTCTCAGAACAGTATGCTCTAAATGGGTTGCTGGGAAGCTCACTGGAGCAGCTGAATCCGAAACTTGTGTCGAGCAGCGCATTACAGGCGCTTTACCGAGGTTACTATTACTCCGGAAACAGCGCCGCAAGTCCAATCACGGATGAGAACTGGCCAGTGTATTGGGGCGGCATCGACAATATGTGGGCCCAGGATCTGACCAATGCGGTGAATTCTTATTAATGAATACAAACCAAGGTGCCTTGGCTTGGTTCTCTGGGGCATCTTGCGCCGTCGCTCAGGACAAGGTCGAGGTTGTCGACCTCGATGCGACCGGAGGAAGCGCAAGGTGCAATTGTGCTCATTTCCTGTCAGTTGTAATGGATTTTAAGTTGACTAGAAAAGCGCCGCCGAAGATTGTGCTACGAATGTTTATCCTCTCGCAATGCCAGAAAGGGGAAGCTTGGCACAATCCTGGCACATTTTTGGCACAAGCGATTTTCCACTTTTTATTACTCACTCATTGTGAAGGGCTTTAAGGCTGGTGCCGAGAAGGGGGGCGAACCTCAGCCAGGT
Organism: uncultured Acidobacteriaceae bacterium; assembly: GCA_963770365.1. Classification (GTDB taxonomy): domain Bacteria; phylum Acidobacteriota; class Terriglobia; order Terriglobales; family Acidobacteriaceae; genus Telmatobacter. Next base: position 149,617 of record CAVYPN010000013.1, read on the forward strand.
ATTGAGAATACGTAAGTTACTGATTCAACATTCGACAGAATCGCTAGAATCGCCGCAACCGACATCTTCGGGCATAAATCGGGCACAAATCGATCTGACTCGTTCGCTGAATCATGACAGATCGCCTGTTGCTCAAAAGGTAATTGACGGGTTGGCGGTCATCCAGGAGTAATGCGCATTTGCACTGAAAGTCTCAAGCTAGACGCAGGGAATCCGAGCAAGAGGCTCGTTATCGATCGAAGGTCGTCCGCCTTCCTCAAGATGCGTCGCTTCGATCCCAGAGAGACCATGCAGCATCGCTGGCTCCCAGCCAGTTTCACGTGTATCCGGAATACAGGACTACATGCAGCGGAGCAGTTATTCCCGGAGCAGCACGGGATACTGTTCCACGGCAAGCGTCGCGCCGGACGCTGGTGTGTCATTGCCATACATATCTTCAACCGTGGCGGGAGTCCAACTCAGCTTTTCGGTCCGGTTGACTCGCCCAAAAGGATGCCAGAGAATCACGCCGTGACGGCCATCGGAGAATTGCAAGCTGCACGACCATGTTTGTGTTGCGTCTGGCGAGCATGGACCCAATACGTTGCCCACAAGCCATTTTTGTAAATTGTTGTAGGCAAGAGCAGCCCGCGTGGGCGTGGCGTTGTCAGCTTCTGTCATGAACAACGTCACGCAGCAGTGATTGTCCCACTCGTACCAGAGAAATCGCTCGATCCCCGACGATCGCGCCACAAGCATTGCCCGCACCACCACAGCAGCCGCCTGGTCATCGCTCGTGAATTTGCTCGGGGGAAGCCAGCCCGTCTCCGTATTCCAGATCGGTTTGTTCACCCCATAGTGGCCAAGCAACGAAGAAACCTCGAATGCTAACTGAGCGATAGCTTCCGGCTGGCTCGGTGAAACATAGAAATGATAGCCAATAATGTCCGCCGAATTGGCGTATCCGAGCCTCAGCAGCTTTTCGAGATAGGGCACGCCGCACGATGCATCGATATTCGCAGAAATGAGCTGAGAGCTGGGATCGTTGCTCTTGATCACGGCATACGCGGCTTGTTGCAGGTTCACAAGCTGTTCCGGTGTGCCCGTCCACGTGACTGTGAAGTTTGTTTCGTTCCACATCTCGTAGTAGGCAATTCTTCCCTTGTAACGAGTTGTCACGGCCTGCACGTAGTCGATCCAGTCCTGAGGATTGGCGGGCGGCGCGGCCGCCCCCAGCGTATAGTTCGAAGGTTCGCTGGGCCGCTGGGAAGCCCACTGCGGAGTAAGCGCCAAGGGCAGGATGATATCGACTTTGTGCTCCTGGGCGAGAGCAACGAATCCATCGAGTTTGGAAAAGTTCCATACGCCTTTTTCCGGCTCAAGGTCCTTCCACGTGACATTGGCATCCCACAGCCGCCACGTGCCAAACTGAACCGCAGGCCACGGAGTTCCGGGAGTTACAAAGCCCACATGCATGCCGAAATAACCTGCAAGGATGGGCGCAGTGGCGGCGGGTGGGCTCAGCGGACGGTTTAACGAGACGTTTGAGCATCCGGAGAGCAGCTCGAGAGTTGCTGCAAGCGCAGACACATATAATTTGACTCTTCCAGTCTTCCGCATCTAAGCCCCGCTCAAGAATCGCCGGCAGACATTCTAATGAACCAAAAGCGAACCCATAATTCATGGACTACAGACTGCTAGAGTTCCGCCACCATTCCTCTTTAGAGAAGAGTAGCTGAATCCGGATTAAGCACGCGGTGAAGTGCATCACGGTGTCATCTCGGAGGTAATGATCGCCGGGTGAGACGGTACAGACAGGCCCTAGCCGTGCCCGAAGCCGCGGAGCAACCTAGCCGTTGAGCTAGCCGTATGCCGCACATTTGCCGGCCTTCTCTACGGCGTCACTTCCACCGACCGGTCACTTACATGAAATGTCAAGCAATCAGCTCGGGGAGAATGGGAACCCTTCCCCAACTCGATTTGCACCAAAATTGGCAATGTCAGTGTGGACGGCTATCCGACCGGAACCTCGGAATTCTGCTGTCTATTGCTCGATGAGTGCCTCGGCGATTTAGCATAAATCCAGAATCTGATGCCGTCGTCGCGTTTCGCCGAAATCAACATCTCCTATTTCACAAGCGCGGCGAGACGGGCTTTGCTGATCTTCAACACCATACCGGCATTCCTGTCAGCAACTTCACTGACGTGGTATTCAGCTGCTGTTCCAAGCACCTGCGCAATCTCTGAAGGCGTGAGCTTGTAGTCTTCTTCGAGCCATGAAGCCATATCGCTCGTGGCTTCTTTGAAAGCGTCATCGAGCGAACCGTCAAGCCCCATGGTGATAATGTCGGTGGCCGTCTCTACGCGAGGATCTCCGATGCGCTTGTTGGGGATGACGTCAACGGTCAGTTCCACGTCCATGGACGTTTCGAGGGCATTGCCATTAAGCTCGCCGTCACCTTGCGCTGCATGTGCGTCGCCGAAATAGAGCAGCGCTCCGGGGTTTGCCACGCGAAGATAGACCGTTGCGCCTTCCCTCATCTCGTTGAAATCCATGTTTCCGCCGTAGTATCCCGAGTCGCCTGTGCCGGGTGGGGCCTGCGCAGTTCCGGGAGCAGCAGAGATACAACCGAGCATCGGCTTTAGAGGGATCGTATAGTGCTTGAGGTGTTCTGCGGGGGATTCCGGAGTTGCAGTTCCCGCCGCTCGGTCGAGATGCCAGCGGATGGATTTACCGTTGTCCTTGACCTTAACGGCAAGATCGCTGTTCAAGGCACGCTCATCAAGCCCGTCGTCGCTCTCCGCCCAGTCGCGATTCAAAGTGAGTTTCTTAATATGGACAACGAGCACGTCTCCCGGCATTGCTCCCGTTATGTAAAAGGGGCCGGTCTGAGGATTGCCGCCGAGGGAACGTTTGACCCCATTCATATCGGTCCCGCCGGCATCCACCGTAGTGGTGTCAATGGTATCTCCCGGATTGATAGTGAGGACCGGTTTGTTGAAGGCAGATACCTGACGATAGAAGACCGTAGGCGTAAATTCATGGGTTTTGGGCTGGGGATGTTCCAGAGCAGGCGCCAAAATACCCGTGAATTTAAGAGTTATCGGGTGCGCCTTATCATTGGTGTCGGTTTCTGTATCCGTTCCTTCCATCTTGCCGTCTGCGAGCGTAGCGGTGATCTCATCGGTATTGCCCTCTTTATCCGTAGCAATGAGATGCAAGGCAGTCCCGTCGAGAGTTCCGACGTACTTGTAGCCCCGGCCTGTGGCCGTCACTTTATCACCGGTCTGTTCAAGATTGAGGAGAGGAGTCAGAGGAGTGCCTAAATAGTCTGCCGAAAGAATCCAACGACCTGTGTTCGAAGGTGTCTGAGCGACAGTGGCGAGAAAAGACAGACCCAACAGCATGGGTAGGAGCTTGATGTGAGCCATGGACATTTCTCCTGAAGGCCGGCTTGGGACGCTGAGCCGTAATGGGAGTACATTGGCTCCCAACGATTGTACGCAGGAAAACCGGCCGTAGTTCGCCGCGGTTTAAACCTTTCGCCGTGTCACTCTATCAAAATCGCACATCGAGCAACAGGAGAAATGGGCGGTGTGCGTGGGTTTGATACTCGGCGATTTGGCATAGATCCAATTCGTTCGTGGTGACCGATCGTTTATGCCTCGACCCGTCTGGCGCAGGTCAAGGTCCGTGGTCTCTCAGGTCCAAATGCGCAAAGTATCTTCATAGAAATCTACTTGACAATTGGATACATCTTCGAATACAGAATGCTACATAGGGTGGCGATCCTTCGCTTAATGTGCAACGAGACGTCGGTTCGCCGTTGGACAAGTTTTCACTGAAACATAGACGCGTTTTCCGTCCCTCATTCGTCTATTTCGATACTGGCTGTAGAGAAGTGCGCAGGAGGGGGTTGCCCTGGGGTTGACATGCATCCCTGATTGAATATCGCTCTCTGGGAATGGATCCAAAAGTATCGAAACGGGTTGCGCCGTGAACTTCAGCACCGCTTCATGCCGCGCGGCGAGATCGAATCCAGGCAAGATCCCGCAAGCTTCTTCGCAATTGAAACGCCGTTGCAGCACAATGACCAGGGGAGACACCGATGCAGACTCTTCTTCAGAACCTTCGGTTCAGCCTTCGCATGCTGGCCCGAAACCCCGGCCTGACCCTTACCGTTCTGCTCACCCTGGCCATCGGCATCGGCGCCAACACGGCTATCTTTACCGTCGACTATGCCACGCTCCTCGCTCCCCTGCCCTATCCCCAGCCGGACCAGCTCGTCATGGTCTGGTCGAAGATCCAGAGTTTTCACAACGGCGTCTCTGCCGGAGACTTCCTCGATTGGAAGCAGCAGAGTACTGTCTTTCAGGATCTCTGCGCCTTGAGCGGTAACAGCTACAACCTTGCCACCAAGGATCAGCCGGAATATGTCGACGCCAGCTTGGAATCAGCCACCAAGCACCAGATGGTCGGCCAGCCGCTCTTGATGGGCCGCTACTTTCTACCGGAAGAAGGTGTAGCCGGGCGCGACCACGTTGTCATCCTCACCTACAAGCTGTGGCGGAAGCTGGGGGCGAATCCCCAGATCATCGGAACCACCCTGCGCCTCAACGATGCGCCATATACCGTAGTCGGAGTGGAGCAGGACGACGCCAACGCTCACGGGGAGCAGACGCAGCTTATTCTTCCTCTTGTATTCAAGACGGAACAGATCAACCACGACTTCCACTGGCTCAACGTCATGGGCCGTCTTAAACCGGGCGTGACCATCAAGCAGGCGCAGCAGAACATGGATGCAGTCACTGCGCATATCGCCCAGATGTATCCCAAAAGCAACCTGGGTTGGGGCGCCTATGTGGAACCGCTCAAGAACGACTACATGCCCAAAGACCGCATCAAGATGCTCTGGCTTCTTCTCGGTGCCGTCGGTTTCGTGCTCCTCATTGCCTGCGTCAACGTCGCCAATCTGCTGCTGGCTCGCGGCATGACCCGCCAGAAGGAGCTGGCGGTGCGCAGTGCACTCGGCGCCGGACGTAGCACCATCTTCGGCCAGTTGCTCACTGAGAGCTTGCTCCTCGCGCTTGCCGGTGGAGCACTCGGGGTGGGCATCGGCTATGCCATGTTGAGAGGGCTTGTCGCCGCCATGCCTCCCAACACGCTGCCCACAGAGGCCGACCTGCGCCTCAACATTCCCATCCTGCTCTTCACTCTGGCGGCAACCACGCTGTCGGGCGTTCTCGCCGGTTTCGCTCCAGCCTGGTATGCCTCGCGCATTGATCCCGCTGAGACCCTCAAAGAGGGCGGCCGCGCCGGCACCGGTGCCGGCAAGCATTTCCTCCGCCGCATTCTCGTCATCGGCGAATTCGCCCTCGCCCTCACCCTCCTGGCCGGTGCCGGCCTCACCATCCACAGTTTCTGGAATCTCGCCCACGTCGATCTCGGCCTCAAGACCGATCACGTCCTCACCTTCTACCTCCCCGTCCCGGATACGCGCTCCAAAGATCCCAATCTGATAACCGCCTACTATCGCGACATCCTCTCCCACATCGATGTCGTTCCCGGCGTCACCCACGCCGCCATCATGATCGGCCATCCGCTCTACGGCGCCGGCTTTGGAATGCCCTTCACGCTTGAAGGTGGACCGAGCTACTCCAACCCATCCGAACGCCCCGGCACCGGCTTCGGCATGATCACGCCCGACTACTTCCAGACCTACGGCGTTCAGCTCCTCTCCGGTCGCCCCTTCACGGATCAAGACAACGCATCCACCGTCAAAGTCGCTCTCGTCAATCAGGACTTCGTCACCAAATTCCTCAAAGGCAAAGACCCGCTCCGCCAACGCGTCCTCGTCGAGCAGCTCATTCCCGGCGTAACCAAGCTCGGCCCGCCCATCACGTGGCAAATCGTCGGCACCTTCCACAACACGCACGCTCCCGGCCAGCGCGAGGAAAACCCGGTAATGCTCATCCCCTTCTGGCAAATCCCCTGGCCACAGGCAGGCTTCGGCATCCGCACTCAGGAGAACCCTTCCACCATGTTGAAAAGTATCGCCGCCGCTGTGCACAAGGTCGACCCCAGCGTAGCCCTCGCCGACCCCAAAACCCTGGACGAAGTGGTGGACCAGTCAATGGAAAACCAGCGCTTCACGTTGGTTCTCTTCACCACCTTTGCGGTGGTCGCATTATTCCTCGCCGCGCTCGGTATCTATGGTGTCATGTCTTTCTCCGTGGCCCAGCGCTCGCATGAAATTGCCCTCCGCATGGCTCTTGGCGCCAGCCGCGACAAGGTCGTCAGCCTCATCATTCGTGACGGCGTGCTTCTGGCAGCAATCGGGCTGGGACTTGGCCTGTTCGGCGCGTATTTCGTCGGCCGTGGCATGCAGAGCATGCTTTTCGGAGTGCAAGCGCTCGACGTTTCCGCATTCATTTCGGTGGCATTGGTTCTATTAGCCGCCGCAATCCTTGCTTGCTTCCTGCCTGCAAGGCGAGCCGCCTCCGTGGAACCCATGCGTGCCCTCCGCACGGAATAGCGCCGGTTACCGATCGCTGTGTGCTGCGAAATCACATTTGGTGATATCAGGGCGATGCACTCATAGACGTTCAAGAAAACGTCTGGATGCCACGTTTCGAAGGCCCGAAATTGCACCAAAAATGGTAATGTCCGAATTGGCGGTGATTCGGGAGTTGCGTGGATTTCGTGCGCTACGAACCGCCACTAGGATGTCGGCGTTGCGATAGGTGGGGAGCCTAGCCGTTGCTTGAACCAGCTTTCTGGAAATGACAGACCAACGGAAAACGTGCTGACGCTCGCGCCGTAAAACCAGTGAAAGTGAAGGGGTGGGAAGCAGGATTCCCAAAGCAGCCCTGCCGAAATCCATGTGACCCAGCGCAGAACCCGCAGGACTCGGAACATCGAATCCACTGTGAATGCGTTCTGTTTTGCGGCAGCGTAGAAAATCGCCCAGACTGCGAACGGTCCAAGTATTCCGACAACAAGGAAGAAGATGTTCGAGGTGTTCATACCCGCTCGTGTGCTGATCATAAGCGAAAATCGTGGTATCCGGCATGTGTGGTGGGCAACTGGGAATGTATGGTCCGCCGCCGTATTGCAAGCGAAAAATGAAATTGACATTGTAGGTCTGCGCGAATGTATCCGGCCTTTGTGTGAGCATGTGCTCTGACCCTGGATGGAATGCGCTGCACCCTTGTCCTATTTAGTAATGCAGGCTTTTAAGCCTATTCCGAGTTACAGGTTTCAAGAGTGCCGGGTTCGACCGTTGTGCCATCGTCATGGTTCGCCAGCAAACCTGGCAGGAACAAACAACTCCTATCAGCAGCCGCTGGTCTGTAATGGTGGGAATCGCGAATGCGATTTCCAAGCCTGGCGTCTTTCGCCAGGCGTCAATTGCAGGCCAGTCGTTTCAAACTCCGGCAGTTTCAATCAAAAGCGGAGGGGCGATACGCTTCTCCCTTGGAGAGCACTGCCCAGACCATGCGCGCCATCTTGTTGGCCAGCGCAACCGCTGCCACCTGAATGCGCTTGCGGGAGGTAAGCTGCGCCAGCCACGTGTTGAGGCCGTTCGATTGTTTCATCCTCTGTTGCAGGACGGCATGAGCACCCTGGACGAAGAGCTTGCGCAGATATCTGTTTCCGCGCCTCTTGGTATCAGTCAGTGTTTGCTTGCCGCCGGTGGAGTGTTCTCCAGGCACCACGCCCAACCAGGCAGCAAACCCTCGGCCCTTCTTGAAGGCCGATCCGTTGCCGATGGCGGCGATCGTGGCCGTGGCTATCATCGGTCCGATTCCCGGCACCGCAACCATCCGTCGGCAGTCCTCGAGTTCGTCGGCGATCCGCAGAATCAGCTTGTCACACTCGTCGACCTGCCTCTGCAGGTATTGCATCTCCTGTCGCAGTTCGGTCAGCAAGACACGCAATGCACCTGAAAGCTTGTTGTCGGCATCTTCCAGGATCCCGGGCAGAGACTCTTCGATATGACGACGTCCCTTGCGAATCGTGATGCCTCGCTCCAGCAGCAATCCACGAATCTGGTTGATCACCGCGGTACGACCCGATACCCAGCGCTCACGCACCCGGTGAAGGGACTGCAGATCCAGTTGATCATCCGTCTTGATCGGCACGAAGCGCATCCTCGCACGACCGACCGCTTCTGCAATGGCCTCCGCATCGATGTAGTCGTTCTTGTTGGTCTTCACGTAAGGCTTTACATACTTGGCCGGCATCAGCCTCGCATCATGTCCCTGTTCGCGCAGGGCACGAGCCAGAAAGTGCGCTCCTCAGCAGGCTTCCATGCCGATCAATGTCACTCGCAGGTTCGCGGTGAATCGCAGCAGCTGATCGCGCGAGCACTTCTTGCGCACCACGACCTCGCCCCGCGCGTTAAGACCAACCAGGTGGAAGACTGTCTTGCCAAGATCAATGCCGATCCTGTGGATTTCCATGGGACGCCTCCTGATCTCCCCTTATACCTCCGTGGAGGTTAAGGCGGCGGACCATGCCAGTAATAACCCCCGTTTTGCCGTTTTGGGGTTACTTCACCATAGACGCTTCACCTACCCCGCTTTTGCACCAAAATTGGCAAGGGAAGCAGGGGCGGTGATCCGGGCATTACGGCTCGAATGGCATTGCACCATCAATCCCGTCGGGACTGCTATTGGTGAGTCAAGAGGCTTTAGTTCTGCGGTTCGTTCCAGACGCTTACTTCTCTTCCAGAGTGAGGGCGTAAATGTCAGCTGCTGACGTATCGCGGATTAATATCGGCGTGTCGGTGGGGTCGAGACCCATCCAGAGGCCATTTGCCCCTACGTGATGGAATCCCTTCAGATCGACGACGTGCTCAACCCTCCCTCCCGAGACAGCGACTCGATACACGCCATCCCGCGTACCCCCAATGAAGTAAACGAATTGGCTGTTTGACGAAAAGGTTGGATAGTTACACTCGCCCTTTTGCAGTTCTGACCATTGCCTAGAATCAAGATCGAAGACTGAACAGCCACCGCTCTGATTGATCCCAACGATGAGCCTGCCATCGTGCGACCACCGTGGGGACCATATTCCCTCCGACCCGGGAAGGGTAACGATTTGGTGGCTGGCGAGGTCCAGAATTTGTAGGTCCGGCACCCCTGAAGCAAAAAGGATCTTCTGTCCGTCGGGGGACCAGTTCGGATCGGACCGATCTTTTCCGTCATCCGGGAGAATCGGCTGAGGAGTTCCGCCCAGCGAGGACATGATGAAGACTTGCGATTTTCTGAAGTATTGACCACTGCAGAAGAGAATTTTGGAGCCGTCGGGCGACCAACGCGGATTGCGCGGGTAAAAAGGAGGGCTTGTGAGCTGGATAAGGTTGCTACCATCCCGATTTGCTCTCCAGAGGATTCCCTCAGGGTATGTAACGTACACCATGGATTTACCGTCTGGGGAATAAGAAAGATGTTCGGCGGATATCCCCCCCAGCCAAGGCTTGAGTTCCCGTGTGGGCGCGTCGTAACGGACCATTTCGCCACGAAGGAGGAAGCCGCTCGCAAAAATCTTCTTCCCGTCTCTGCCCGGAAACGGGTAGCCCCATCGGATTGGGCCTGAAGCCAATCGGACAGGGTCGGATGCTTTCTGTCGTGCCCAGGTACGACGCTCATCCAAAGCCCACATTTCGCCCCCGGGTGGATTCTCCGATACGAGGAACAAGAAGAACTTTCCATCGGGAGTCCAACGGCTGCCACCGAGCATGGATGAGAGGCGCCAGCCCGGCAGCACCTCATGCAACCCTGATCCGTCCGAGGACATTTCCCATATTCTGCCGCCGCTGTCAAAGCGAATGATGGCGCCGTCCGGCGACCAGGTGAAATGCCCCGTCCGGCTGTTGCGGCCTTTCGCAGCCCTCAGCTTCCGCAGGTCGGTTCCATCCCTTCTAGCCATGAAAATTTCATTGGCTGGCGTGCTGTAGACCATGGACCTTCCATCTGGAGACCATGCTGCGCTTACGATCCCGCCATTTGCGATGTGACGCACCGTCCCACCCGGAACCTGCAAATCCCACAGACTCTGTTGGCCGTTTTCTTCTGAGCCGACGAGCAAGGAGGACCCGTCCTGAGAGACGTCATAGAGCCGAGGACTCGGCAACGGTGCTGGAAACGGGACAATCTCTCCTCCTGCTATTCCAACCTGCAAAATGGTTTGCTGACCCGAAAACCAGAAATGGAGATAGAGCCTGCTGCCGTCTGTTCCGGTCAGGTCTTTCGGGTGGCCATCGTGGGTGATTTGGAAAGAGTCCGATATCCGCGGTGGAGGCAGCGGGCGGCGCAGGTACCAGACTGCAGCCACGAGGCTCACAACCGAAACAGCGAAGCCGGCTAGCAGCCACTTCAGGATTCTCCTGTTCTTCCGTTCTTCCTCCGGCACTTCAGGAGTCTTTTGGCGAACCTCAGACGGCGTGGCGGCCGCCGCCGGATACTCAGCCTCAGCCACCTTTCCGTTCCCAGTAAGCACTGGGCAGATGAAACGATAGCCGCGGCCGGGGAGGGTCTGAACAAACCTGGGATTGTCGGCCTCGTCTCCCAATGCGATTCGAATTTTTTTAATCGCAGTATTGACGGCCTGGTCGAAGTCGACAAAGGTATCTTCAGGCCATACGTTCTGGCGCAACTCGTCGCGAGAGACCAACTCCCCTGAGCGTTTCAGCAGGATGGCGAAGACTTGAAACGGCTGGCTCTGCAGAGGGACCTTCGCGCCATTCTTGCACAGCTCTCCGGTTTCTAAGTCCGCTTCAAAGGCGCCGAAACAGAAAATCTGCCGAGAACGGTCTCCATTGTTCATCTGAAGCCCCACGCGTGACTCGAACTCTAGCACCATTGTTTAACTTCTCAAACTGGTCAAGAACACACCTATATCCAACAGCCTTGCTTGGAGAGTTTAGCTGTACAGGACAAATACAGGAGCGTTCCATGAGCCGTCCATTGAGGTACCTGCCCATGTAATTCATCGTTGGCGTCACCCAATCACCACTTTTGGGTCAGGAGACTCAGTGAAATGAAACAAATCTACTTAGGAGTTACATTATGAAAGCAATTTCGCTCCGCTTGTCCCCTCTGATCGTGGTTTTGGCAGTCGGCCTGACGCAGTCGGCCGCGGCTTCGAACCCGGTCGTAGACTGGAATCAAATCGCCCTCAACACAGCGCTAACAACTCCCGGGACACAGCTATATCTCACCTACGTTAATCTCGCCATGTACGACGCTGTGAACGCGATAGACGGGCGATATCAGCAGTACGCACCCGAATTCCACGGTCCTAGAGATGCTTCCAAAGAGGCAGCCGCAATTTCGGCAGCTTACCAAGTCTTGCTGAACTACTTTCCCGCCCAGGCGGCGGCCCTGCAAGTCCAATATGATGCCGCAATTGCCGTCATTCCCGATGGTGATGCGAAGGACAGCGGCATCACGGTCGGGCAAGTCGCAGCCGCGAGCATCGTGGCATTGCGGACAGGCGACGGAAGGGGTGAAAACGTTCCTTACACGTACCCTGCATCTCCCGAACCTGGAGTCTGGATCCCCACTCCGCCAGCTTTTGTACCGCCAGCGACGCCATGGTTAGCGCAGATGGTTCCTTTCACCATGCAGAGCGCTTACCAGTTCCTGCCGGTTAACGGTCCGCCATCCTTGGGCAGCCGGCAATGGGCCCGGGAGTACAACGAGGTCAGACTCCTCGGCGCGGCGAACAGCAGCGTCCGGACACCGGCACAAACAGAAATTGCCTTGTTCTGGACAGCGAATCCAGTGGCCACCTATTTTGGCGCCTTCGGTCAGTTGGCGGTTGATCGCCATCTCAGCCTCTCGAAATCCGCAAGATTGCTCGCGATGCTATCGGTAGCGTTCACGGATGCAGGTATTGGTTGTTGGAACGCGAAGTATCACTTCAGCAACTGGCGTCCGGTAACTGCAATTCAAAACGGCGATATAGACGGGAATCCGGAGACCGAAGCTGATCCCACCTGGCTCCCGCTCGCATCAACCCCGCCCCATCCGGAATTCCCCGCTGCTCATGGGTGTGCCACCGGCGCGATAGCCAAGACGTTGGAGAATTTCTTTGGCACGCCTAATGTGAAATTCTCTGTAACCAGCGCTGTCACCCACACGACTCACACGTATCACAACATCCGCCAATTGGAAGCGGAAGCATACTGGGCTCGCATTTACGCCGGGTTTCACTATCGGCATTCGCTAGGCGAGGGATTCAAGCTCGGGCACCGAGTGGCGAAACAGCTCGATCAAAACTTTTTTCAGCCTCGCCACGCAGATGAACACTGAGGTCATCTGACGTATAGTCTCCGCTACACTCCGCTCAATCTCATTTGAATCGGCAAGGTTGCAACGCTTCGCCGATTCTCAGACGTGCCGCGGCCGATTCGGCTGAAGCTGGACTCGGGAGCGACGGCATCAGTGCTTTACAACCCGGCGAAGTACCAGGCGCCGCGGCTGGTGCGAAGCGGAACGCGGCGTGGAAACGGCACGAATGGAGAGCAAAGAAATCTTTCGGGGCTACCGGCGCAGCAGGTGAAGATCGACTCGTTGGAATTGCGGGCGGTGCCCTTCTTCGTGCTTGCGGCAAAAGGGAACGATCCGGCCAATGCGGATTTCGATGGGTTGCTGAGCACGGGGCTGTTCCGGCGCGTGTTCATCTCGCACGCGGAACACTTTGCGGTGTTGGAAGCGCAATAGGACTCGAATAGAATTGCGGTGGTCCATCGACACCTAAGCAAGGGCCAGTGCGGGAAGTAGCGTAGTTGCTCACGGAATCAAGGATTGAGGAAGTCATGAAAAGGAATGGAGTCATTGAGTTGATGGGTTACTGGGCTGTTGCCACTGGGGCGATCGTGTTCGCGTTAGCTGCCACACCCGCTGCTTTTGCATCGTCCGGCACTCTCGTTCTTACGAACAGCACGACGCTGACCGAGGACCACCACGGGAACATATTGATCAACGGCAGCAATGTCGTCCTCGACTGTGGAGGTCACACGGTGTTCGGGCCTGGTGAATCAGGGTTCAGTGGGGGGATCGAAGTGGCCGGCAACCTGTCGGGCGTCACAGTGAAGCGTTGTTCGGTGACTGGCTTTGCCGTCAACGGCATCTTTGGCGGAGGGGGCGCCTCGGACGGCCGCTACGAAGCCAACAATTTGTACGGAAATGGGAACCACGGAATGCAACTCGACGTGGGGAGCGGATACGTAGTCCTCGGGAACAAGAGCCGCTCGAACGGAGGGATCGGCATAGTTCTAACTGGCGCATCGCGAAGCTGGATCGTACACAACACGGGTGAGGAAAATCGAAACTGGGCCGGCATCGCCCTGCTTGACGGATCTCACGACAATGTCCTTCTCAACAATACCGCCCTCAGGAACAGCATCGGATACGTTCTGGATGGTGCCACGGGCAACGAGCTTCGCAACAACACTGCCTCTTTGAATGATACGCAGGGTTTCGTCCTCATTCGGGGTGCAAGTAATAACGTCCTAGGGTCCAATACCGCGAACCAGAACCTGACCGGATTCGAGATCACCGAAGGATCGAATTCAAACCAAATCGACGGTAACATGGCAAACCGTAACACTTCTGACGGATTCAAGATCTACCAGTCCAACGGTAACGGGCTCAGGGAAAATACCGGCGACAGGAACGGTGACATAGGCTTTCTGATCTTCGGCGGTTCGAGCTTAACTACGGTAACTCACAATATCGGGCTCCACAATGGCTCACTCGATGCTCTGGATGATGATTTGGGAACTGGAAATGTGTGGAAGGAGAACCGGTTTGGCAAGACGTCCGGGATCGCTCAATAGACGCTAAGGGTTCAGAAGCGTGTACCCTTTGTCGATTCTCGATCTTCTGGCGATCACTATATTGCTCCGGTCGATCAAGAGTGGAGATCCTATGCGCCGCAGATTCGCTATTTGAATCCGACAACTACGACTGCAGCCAAATGCACACTTGAGCCCGGATACGGCCAGTCTCAAGTCGCGGTCGAATTGCGCAACTCTGAAGTTATATGTTGAGCAACACCTCAGCCAATTGTTGCTTGAATGGTAATTTCTTGTTTGGCGGTCAATCACCAGCGACGTCATTGCGCTGGCTGTTTGCCATTGAGTGCTCTCTGGTACGCCTCAAGTTGGCGCTGGCCATCATTGCGGTACCCAGGAGGAAACTGCGTTGAGGTGAGGGCACGCTTCTGAGCAATGACAGCGCTTGCGAAATCGTGTAGCTCAAACCGATCTGGTGCTCCTCGCCGAGCTTCTCATGAAAATGCCGCACGTTCAGATCGAAGTACCTATCTCGATACAAGCTCAGAACCTCGTCGCCCGCTTCTTCGCTACCCGCCTGCTGCTTGGGTTGCGCCGTCGCCGGTCCAGCAAGCCCTGGTAGCCTTCTTCCTCATAGCGCTTCCGCCTTCGTCGCAGCTGACGCGCGCTGATGCCGATTAACTCCGCTGCCTGCCACCACTTGATCTTCCCCGATGTGGCCCGTAACAACACTTCCTGTAGCTTCATCGCCCGCTCCATCGCGGTGATCGGGGATAACGTACGATTTCTTTCGCACATTTGATTTGAGTTGTAGGCGGGCAGGTTGGTACAAGCAAGGGGAGCAAGACCTCTGAGGCGCGAGAGATGGAGCCAACCAGTGAAGTGGGTAAAGATGCGGAAGGCGGAGTCAGGCAGCCGTTGGGACCGATAGTTCAGATCGATGAAGGACGCATTCAGGCGCATCTAGACGAAGTAGTCCGTTCGACGGTGGAAGAGACTCTGAACGCGTTGCTGGATGCGGAGGCAGACGAGCTTTGCGGTGCACGGAAGTACGAACGCACCGAGGCCCGCAAGGACACGCGGGCGGGCAGCTACGATCGGCATCTGCAGACCAAGGCTGGCGATGTGACTCTAACAGTGCCGAAGCTGCGCAACCTGCCGTTCGAGACGGCGATCATCGAGCGGTACCGGCGGCGCGAGTCGTCGGTGGAAGAGGCTCTGATTGAGATGTACCTTGCCGGTGTGAGCGTGCGGCGGGTCGAAGACATCACGCAAGCGCTGTGGGGAACGCGGGTCAGCGCCAGTACGGTAAGCGATTTGAACCAGAAGATCTACGGCAAGATCAACGAGTGGCGCGAACGGCCGCTGGTGGGTGATTTTCCCTATGTATTTCTTGATGGCCTGTGGCTGAAGCGGAGCTGGGGCGGCGAAGTGAGGAACGTCTCTGTGCTTGTAGCCATCGGCGTGGGACAGAGCGGCTATCGGGAGATCCTGGCTGTCAGCGAAGGCGCCAAGGAAGACAAGGCGAGCTGGACGAGCTTCCTCCGCGAACTGAAGCAGCGCGGCTTGAAGGGTGTGCAGCTGATTGTCTCCGACAGGTGCCTTGGCCTGGTGGAGAACCTCGCAGAGTTCTATCCGGAAGCCAAGTGGCAGCGCTGCGTAGTTCATTTTTATCGCAACGTGTGGACTGCGGTGCCGACCGGCAAGGTGAAAGAGGTGGCGGGCATGCTGAAGGCGATCCACGCGCAGGAAGATGCTAAGGCCGCTAAAGAAAAAGCTTTCCAAATAATAGAAAAACTCAAGGTGATGCGGCTGGCCAGGGCTGCGGAGATCGTCGAAAGCGGCATCGATGAAACCCTGAGCTACTACAGCATGCCGTCAGAACACTGGCGCTGCCTTAGGACCAATAATCCTCTGGAGCGGCTCATGCGGGAGATACGGCGACGAACGCGAGTGGTGGGTGCCTTTCCAGATGGCCAGTCCGCGCTGATGTTGGTAGCAGCCCGGCTACGACACGTCGCGGCAACCAAGTGGGGCACGAAACGATACCTGCAGATGAACCGGCTCGCCGAAATCGTGGCCATCGCCTGACCGCTTTGCAGCGTGATCCATGAGGCTCACACTGCAAAGCTACTTCAACCCAACAACCTTCAACGCACGACAACAAAAACCAAATGTGCGAAAAACTCTGGACACTACCTGATCGGGTAGATCGCCATGCTCTCGCGCATGGCTCCATCCTCACCGCCCCAGAAGCGGACATATCACTTGCTATAAACACCGGACATATTATGTGCTAACGACAGTGGACGATACGTACTTTACCGATGAGTAAAGTACGAGTCGGCGGTAATACAACCGGAACCCAGAATGCAGCCCTGGCGGTTCCATGAGTGCATCGGCGATCTTCCTTCAACTGACATCATCCGTTGAGCGGTTGTCACCCCTCGCCACACGGAACGAGCCACAAAAATGGCTTCGACTCAGTCATGATCGAGTCTGACCCGCCCCTGGGAGGACAGCGATACGATTGAGCAGTCCATTGGAGGTTCGACATGAATCCTAGGTCCGAAGGACTCCTCGAGTCATCTCTGTACGTCAATGATGTGGTCGCTTCGACCCGGTTTTACGAGAAGATCTTCGGGTTTCGCACTATCAGCGATTTCGGAGAACGCGGGTGCGCAATGCAAGCCGGCGACCGCCAAGTCTTGTTGCTATTCAAGAAGGGCGGTTCGCGCCTGATTCAATCTCCACACGACGGAGACGGCGAGCTTCACGTCGCCTTCGCGATTCCGACTTCCGAGTTGTCAAGTTGGGAAGCCTGGCTGGCGGAGAACGGAATCGCGGTGGAAGAGAAGCGGACTTGGGAGTTGGGGGGCGTGAGCGTGTACTTTCGCGATCCGGACCGGCACCTGATAGAAATCGCAACGCCCGGTGTCTGGTCGATCTATTGACTTGGCTGCATCCAAGTTTTGAGTTCCGTCCGAGTTGGCGGTCATACGACCGGAGCGCACCAAGATCAAATCGGAATCTTACAATTTCGGTTCAATGAACAACGTGGAAAGTGCGTTTCCAGCGCGTGTCTGGGAAGAAATGCACCAGAACGTGGCCGATCCAGGCAAGCTTGTGACCGAATCCTGTTTGTTCGAGTTGCCCGTCTGCGGCCTTGAACGACCAATAGTTGAAAAGCGGACGGCCAAGTATGTTAGCGCGCGGCACGAAGCCCCAGTAGCGCGAGTCCAGGCTGTTGTGCCGGTTGTCGCCCATCATGAAATACATGCCGGGTGGAACCACCAGGTCGCCGTCCTGGATATAACTCGAGAAGTTCACGGCCCACGACTCTGTTGACCCAGACGCCTCGGCTGGAGGTACTGCGGGGAAATCGTCGAGGAACTCGTTGAAGTTATCCGTCGTTGTCGGCTGCGCAAATCCCACGGGCTGTGCAACACCATTAACAATCACAATGCCGTTGCGTAGATGAATATGATCTCCCGGTACGCCAATCAACCTCTTCACCAGGGGAGTGTATTGTGGTGTTCCGTCGGCGTCAGTGGCATCAATACCAGGCTGATTGACGGGCTTGTGGAAGACCACGATATCGCCGCGCCTCGGCTCGCGATATCTGATGAGCGGCATCCACGAAGCGGGCGGCATTAGCGTGATCTGGTCGACGACCAGGTGATCACCTACAAGCAACGTGTTCTCCATCGAACCTGACGGAATGACGTAATTCTGAGCTAAGAAGGTCAGAATGAACAGGCCCACCACCAGAACTGAGCAGATGCTGGCTATGGCCTCAAACGGGGTTTCTTTGACAAACTCGGAAGCCTTGTCCCGAATATCTAAGGGGCGAGAATTCCGTGCAGCGGCGACATTGCTTCCCATTGAAGAAACCCTGTTTCTTGGGCGAACCCCATTTTTCTGCTTCAACTCAGATCATAATGCGTCGGTCAGATTGCGGGATTTGCGCGATCAATAGATGCGCGTAAAATGGCCCAAAGTCACGAGGGTTCATCATGAAGGGGCGTTTGGCGGGATTGCTATACTCCTACTTCATCAACCCCGCCGGAAAGTTGGTGACCACGGTGACGGATTGGCTCACCTGCTGCGAGACCACGTTCTGAAGAATCTTCTTGCCATCGGGCGTGACATCGTAGAGACCACCTCCAAAGCTGGCCGGATTGGTTGCCAGCGCTTGGGTAGCACCGAACTGTAACGTATCATTGGTTTCCTTCACCGGCACGGCAAACACGGTACGGGTGACGTTGCTGAAGTAATAGAGTTCCTTACCATCCCGGCGCCACAGCGGTGCCAGTCCGTCATTCGTTGAAACCTGCCACTTACCTTGCCCGCCGGGAAAGGCCACCACATACACCTGCGATACCCCGGATTCAGTCGACGAGAAGGCGAGCCAACGACCGTCCGGGGAGAGCGTTCCCTGGCTACTCCCAGAATTTCCCGCATGCGGCACGATCAGCCAGGGTTTGCGCTCTCCTTCCAGCGGCAAGCCCCAGACCTCCCATTTGCTTTCTGAAGGTGCGCGCGAGTAAATCAGGTACTTGCCGTCCGGGGACCAATCGCTGCCCTGGTCAACTTGCTCATCCGTGAGTAAGAGTTCTTCGGCTCTACTGCCGTCAGAGGGCCTACGGTAGAGCGTGGAATGGCCGTTGCGCTCGGAGGTGTAGGCGATCCACTTGCCGTCGCGAGACCAGACAGGGTATGTGTTCGACACCGGACCGGACGTGAGCCGGGTGCGGACTCCGCGAGCCAGATCCAGCACCCAGATGTCGCTCAACCCGGTGTCGATCTGCAGAGCGATGCGGTCTCCTTGCGGGGACAACCGCGCGATTTGCAGGTTGGCGAGATTGTCAGCCACGGTGCCAATCTGTTTTCCGTTGCGATCTACCCAGACCAGCTGCCAATCAGCGGTGCCGCCGTTGCCGAAGACCAGCAGCCCATTGTTGGAGGCGGAGGCATCCATGTGCCAGGTGCTGAGGTCGTCCACCACTCCGTTGGCCAGGTGCTGCGCCTCTCCGCTCAACGTTCCGGTGGCAGGATCGAACGTTTGAACCATCAACTGGCCGCCGCGAGCGAACAGAACAAAACCACTGCCGTAAACGGCGTTGGATTGCGAAGGGAACAGCTGCCGATTTTCGCGGCCATCCGGCGAGGCGTAATACAAAGTATTGTTTGCCGCCCGCGCTGGATCGTGGTTGATGGCCAGATAGAGGAAATGTTTGCCATCGGGAAGGAAGAACGGCCAGCGATGCGAGGTGTGCTGCGCCAGATCCAGCTTGGTTACGGGAACCGGAGTTCCACCGGTGGCACTGACCCGCATTAACGGCGATTGTGTACTGGGAGTGAAAAGGATCACGCCGTCCAGTCACCATCGAGAACGGTTGCGAACTGGGCGTGGCACGCCGTTTCTTCCTCTTCGGGTTGGTGAGCCCGGCCCGGCTGAGGATCTGACCCACCGTACTTGCCGCAGGCCAGCTCACGTTCGGGTTCATGCGCTCCAGCCTTGCCTTGAGCTTCCTGGCTCCCCACGACGGGAATCGCTTCCTTAACGCGAGGATCTCGTTCTCTATCTCGGCCGATGTTGCGTACGGGGAACTGTGCGGTGTCCGCGTCAGATCGAGCAGGCCCTCAGGCCCAACCTCGTCGTAACGCTTGATCCACTTGTAAGCAGTTGGACGTGAAATGCCGTACTCGTGGCAAAGATCGGTCACGGACATCTCTTCCTTCTGATAGCTCGATAAGAACTGCAGGCGTTGATCCACGGTTCGAGTCTCTTTCCAAGGCATAAACGCATCTTCGTGCGTCCAGCCAAAGCTGGGAAAGCCAACTGTTCTCCGCCATGGTGTAAACCATGTCTCCGGTCCGTTCTGTAAAGCATCTCCCCGGTATGCTCACGCCCACGCGCCCCCGCGCCCGAAAGGGGCATCACCCACCACCAGCGGCGCGCCGCCATTCAAATCAATCGTCTTCAGCTTGCTGTCGGCGAAGAATCCCAGTGCGCGACCATCGGGTGACCAGAAGGGAAAGATCGCACCCTCGGTTCCGGGGAGCGGGCGCGCTTCCAGGAAGTTCATGGGACGGACCCAGAGTGCGGTCTTGCCATCGGCACCGGCGGCGGTAAATGCGATCGACGCGCCATCCGGCGACAACACCGGCGGCCCGGCAAAATCTCCAGTCAGATTGAGCGCCGTCTTCGCTGGGGGATCGATCACGGTTCGGGTGGAGGACACTGTTGGAATCGCACGGCGGAGGTAAACTAGAGCCACTACGCATAGCGCAATCGCCATGACGGCGGCGGCCCAAGCGATGCGCTCGCGAGTGTGGGAGAGTAGGGACGCGATTGTTCTAACCGCAGGGGATGACTTTTCGGCGGCGATCCATTGCAGTTCGAGCTTGATGTCGTGTGCCGTCTGATAACGCTCTTCCGGATTTTTCTGCAGGCAGGTCGTCACCACATGCTCAAACGCAAGCGGAGTGCCCGGCTTAAGCTTGCTGACCGGTTCCGGATCTGCCTCCAGAATCGACGACGCCAGCGAGATTTGAGTCTTCCCCTCAAACGGACGCTTCCCTGCCACCATTTCGTACAGCACGGTGCCAAACGCAAAGATGTCGGAGCGTGCGTCGGCTTCTTTGCCTTCGATTTGTTCCGGGGACATGTATTGAATCGTTCCAATGATGCTGCCCGCAGTAGTCAGCGGACTTAACGGACTCGGGACGCTCATCGCTGTAGCCGCCGTAAACGAAGGTGGCGCCGACCCTGATCTCGAAGCCGCGGCCGGCGTGCCTCGCGGCTTGGCCAGACCAAAGTCCATCAACTTGGCGCCACCCCGGGTGAGCATGATGTTCCCCGGTTTCAAGTCGCGGTGCACGATGCCGTTGCGGTGCGCGACGGCCAGCGCTTCGGCTACGGAAACCCCAACTTTGAAGATTTCGTTCAGCGGCATCGCGCCTTTGCGCAATCTCGCCGCCAGAGTTTCACCTTCCAGAAACTCCATCACAAGGAAGTCGACGCCATCCTGCGATCTAACGTCGTGCAGCGTGCAGATATTCGGATCGTTCAGCGATGAGATCGCCTTCGCCTCGCGCTCGAACCGTTGCTTCAGATCAGGATTGGATAGGTGCGAAGTAAGCACCTTGATGGCGACAGTTCGGTCGAGCCGAGTATCCCGTGCGCGATACACTTCACCCATGCCTCCAGCACCCAGCGGATACTGGATTTCGTAGGGGCCGAGTTTCATGCCAGAGGTGAGGGCCATGGTGTGCGCAATTATAGCCTTTGCTGCACGTTGCACATGGATGCAACGACTATGGACGAGTGGTCGGCAAACAGGAAACTATGTTGGTCGCAAAATCACTTCCCGCTAATATCGCCGTTACTGTTGGTGGCTGGAGCAACGCTGGCTCCGGTCGAATTGTAGCTATCCAAGATCGGAAGCGCGTCGCGGAGAAGTGTTGATTGTGAGGCAGGATATACTCCGCGATGCGCTTTCGATTTGGACACGAGAAGGAAGCCGCAGGTGTACTTAGCGGGCGCGGTGATCGAGGCTGGGATTATGGATATTGAATGCCATTTCCTGGTTCAGCAAATAGTCTTTCAGTCCGTCATTGTCGCCGCGGGTGATCGGAACTGTTGAGTAGTTGCCTGAACTGGTTTCGATCGGGGGTTTCGGCGAGCCGGTTAGGGCGGCTTCGAAGGGTTGATGGAGCAAGTGAACACACGACTGCAAACGCATGCATGGAGCAAGCCTGGAGAGCGGGTTGGCAGCGGCGGTCATGAAGGATGGAAACCTGCAAAATAGAGTTGTGCGGCGGTGAAGCGTTCAGCGACGCGCATGGGTGCGCCGCAACGGGGACAGTGCCAGAGATCGCAGTCGGGGGGCGGCGGCAGAGGCAACGGTTCGCGGCCTTGCGCAGCGAGCAGGGTGCGCGCCAGGGGCAGCAGCTGTTTTCGGAAACGGTTCGACAGCAGGCCGTAGTGGCGGATGCGCACGAAACTCCTGGGCGGGACATGCAGGAAGAAGCGCCGCAGGAACTCGACGGCGCCGAGGGGCATGACACGCTGGATTCCGCCGTGTCGATGATCGCGCCAGCGGAAGCGGACTTCTTCGCCGTCGAAGGAGACGAGTCGGTGGTTGGATATGGCCATGCGGTGGGTGTAACGGCCGAGATAAGCGAGGACTCGATCCGGACCGCCGAAGGGCGGCTGGGCATAGACGTACCAGTCCTTCTTGCCCAGCCTCGCGATCAGTTGTTCAAACCACGCGGGATCACAGAAATCCGTGGCGGCTCCGCGACAATCGAGCTGGTTCTTGCGGTAGAGATGACGAAGTCCAGCGAGGAACTTGTCGCGGAAGACGTCGTGGAGTACCGCAATGGGCAGCAGGAACCGTGGGTGGTTGGTCGAAATCCATCGCTGATGATCCGGAGACAGTCCCCCGCCGGGGACCACGCAATGCACGTGATAATGGCCCAGCAGGTTCTGACTCCAGGTATGCAGGATGGAGAGAAATCCGATCTCTGCGCCGAGCCATTTAGGATCCCGAGCGACTTCGAGCAGGGCCTGGGAACTGGCGTCGAAGAGCAAGTCAAGAAATGGCCTTGGAGAAGTCAGTGCCAGCGGGTTCAGTTCGTGCGCCACAGTGAACACGACGTGGAAGTAGTTGGTGTTGAGTAAATCCCGCTGCTGTGCCTGGAGCCATCGCCGCCGTTCCTGCGCCTGACACTTGGGACAGCATCGTGACCGGCACGAATTATAAGAGTGTGGTGCTTCGTACGCGCAGTTGACACACTCGTCCTTATGTCCGCCGAGAGCAGCGGTGCGGCAGCGCTCCACAGCCCGATATGCCTTCAGCTGCTGATAGCTGACACTGAACTGTTCGAGATACTGCCTGCCCTTGGCGCGGACGATGTCGGCCACTTCGATGGCCGGCCGCGTCATGAGCGACGCGGACGATGATAAGACCGGCGGCTCTGGTCGACGTTGGAGAGCTTCAGTTCCTCGATCGGATTAGCGACCTTCTGCAGGCGTTGCGCAGAAAGATGCAGATACCTCGCCGTCACTTCCAGATCCTCATGACCCAGCAGGAGCTGGATGGTGCGCAGATCGGTGCCGGCTTCAAGCAGATGGGTTGCCCAGCTGTGGCGAACCAAATGGGGCGCCACTGTCTTGCGGATGCCGGCTCTCCTGGCCGCTTCCGAGCAGATGCGCCACACGGTCTTGTCGGTGATCGGTTGCTCTGAGTCGCGAAGCGTTCGCGAGGGGAACAGATATGTCTCGGGCTTAAGCCACCGCCAGTAGGCCCGCAGGGTCTCGAGCAACTTCGGACTCAGCGGCAAATCGCGATCCTTGCCTCCCTTGCCGTTCACCACGTGAATAACCATGCGCTGGCTGTCGATGTCGTCGATCTTCAGCCGTGCGATCTCGGCGCGGCGCATGCCCGTGCCATACAGAACCATCAGCAGCGTGCGCTCGAACAGGCCGCTGCTGGCATCGATCAGACGTGTCACTTCCTCCAGGCTCAGGATCTTGGGTAGCTTCCGGCGAATCTTGGGATAGGGCAGGAACTGCCGGAACTCATGACGATGGAGTGTGCGTATGAATAAGAACCGAAGCGCAGACACGTGGCACTCGACTGTTCCCGGATCCAACTTCCTCACCTTGAGCAGGTAAGACTGATAGGTGCGAAGATGATCGGGAGACAGCTTGTCTGGCGACTTGCCGAAGTGTTGTGCGAACCGCTCGACGTAACGTAAATAACGCCGCGTAGTGCTCTCGGAATAGTTGCGACGCTCGAGCTCCTCGAGCATCATTTTGCGAAGACGAGTCACAGTAGATACCTCCTGTGACTCAACCTATCCCGGCCACAAAATTACTCGCCAGCCACTACCGCAGCGGCCGCGGCGCCTGCGGCTTCGTTCTTGTGGGCAATCCGGACATTACCCAAAACCGGATTACTACTGGCATAGTCCGCCGCCTAAACCCTCCCCGAGGGGTATAGAGGTAAACACAGGAGGTGTTCCATGGAGATTCGGACGATTGGTATCGATTTAGGGAAGACAGTATTTCACTTTGTAGCCGTCAACGCGCGTGGGCAAGTCGTGGTTCGCAAGAAGGGTTCACGGACTCAGTTGCTGCGCTTCACCGCGAACCTTCCTCATTGCTTGATCGGCATGGAGGCTTGTGGAGGATCTCATTTTCTCGGCCGTGCTCTGCGGGAACAAGGCCATGATGTACGGCTGATGCCGGCGCAGTACGTGAAGCCTTACGTAAAGACGAACAAGAACGACTATATCGATGCGGAAGCGTGTGCCGAAGCTGTAACCCGCCCCACGATGCGCTTTGTGCCGATCAAGACCGACGACCAGCTCGACCTTCAGTCGTTGCACCGTGTGCGCGAGCGTTGGGTTGTGCGCCGCACTGCGGTGATCAACCAGATGCGCGGTATGCTGCTGGAGCGCGGTATCACCATCCGCAAGGGTCGCCATTATATTGAGGAGTCTCTGCCCGGCATCCTGGAAGACGCGGACAACAAACTGTCCGGTGCATTGCGCGTACTTCTGACCCAACTGCGGTCGGAGATGCAATATCTGCACGGACAGATTGAGGAAACCAACAAGCTGATCGCGCGCATCTGCGGCGAACTTGAGCAGTGCAAACGCCTGGTCGCGATCCCCGGAATCGGACCGATCACAGCTACGGCCACAGTGGCAGCCATCGGCAACGGCGCAGCCTTCA
Source organism: uncultured Acidobacteriaceae bacterium (assembly GCA_963770365.1). GTDB lineage: Bacteria > Acidobacteriota > Terriglobia > Terriglobales > Acidobacteriaceae > Telmatobacter. The sequence continues at coordinate 174,160 of CAVYPN010000013.1, forward strand.
TGAAGGGCCGCGGATTCTCTGCCTGGCTGGGAGTGGTGCCCGGCGAGCACTCCACCGGAGGCAAGCAAAAGCTCACTGGTACCAGCAGACGAGGAAACAAATACCTGCGCAAACTCTTTGTGCAGGGAGCGCACACCGTGCTGCTGCAGAAAACCAAGCAATCTTCCGGCTTGAGTACGTGGCTGGTCAATCTCACATCCCGCAAGCGCCCGCAGGTGGCGACCGTAGCGCTGGCCAACAAGATGGCGCGCATGGCCTGGGCGGTTCTCTACAAAGGAGAAGTTTATCGCCCGCCAACAGCGGCACAATTGAACGCAGCCTGATGGCCTGCACATGACGCCTGGCACAAAGCGCCAGGCTTGGAAATCGCTGACGCGATTTCCCACATCTGCAGCCCCAACGACGACGACTGATCTGAGTTTGGAGATTCCTGCCAGGTTTGCTGGCGAAAACATGAGATGGCAAAAACGGTCGATCCCGGCGCTCTCGAGAACCTGCACTCGGAAAATGCCTTTAAAGGCAGCGTTACTAAAAAGGACGAGAGCGCAGCGCATCCCATTCAGGCCAGGAGTTCGCTACTCCAATCAAGGCCGAATACATTCGCGCAGACCAATTCTGTCATCCTCACTTTTCGCTTGCAAAACGGCGGCGGACCATACATTCCGAGTAGACGGTCACTCGCCCCTGAAAGCTGAGCTGGGGTATCTTTGAAGGAATTGCTGCAGCAGGTCTTCGTTCCCGGGGCCTGCCATGTAGCACAGCTCGATGGCGAGGTGGCCGCTCGGCCAGCTGTAGCACTGGCGATCACTCTTGAAGACGTTCTGGGAGAATTTCACGGCGGGCTGGTAGCGCCAGTCCGGGTCATAGAACTCTACCGGATCCCGTCCCTTGAAGAGATCGACCGGATACTGTGCCTCGAACCTGCTCCAGGCAGCGTCGGGGACATCCATGATGACGACGATGGCCAGCCACGAGTTGCAGGGGATTCTCTCAGCATCATTGGTGTGCGCCCAGTCGTAACGCGCCTCGTAGAGGAATCCATGCGCTCGCTCACGAAAGAAATGCGGGATGATTTTCAGCGACGCTGGGCAGTAGACAAGGCCGGAAATTTCTCCATGTAGAAAGAGCTGTTCTGGATGCGCGGACTCCACGACGGATAAGTCCTTGGCCGGAGGTGTTGCTGCAACATATTGCTGGTACTGGGAGTCTCGCTTGGCCTGGAATTGATGATTACTGATTCCGATTTGAGCCTGACGCGCTAGCACGTACAGAAGGCAAAGGCCGGCTGCAACTCCGATGGCGATTTGCCGGGCCCGGGGGACTCCTTGCTGGGGAACCGCGTTTGGAGACATGGCCGACTTCCGCTCGGCGTTGAGCGTGAGGCCGAGGATTCCGGCGACTCCAGGCTGCCAGAGGAGAAAAACGAGCGCATAGCCGAAATCAATGAACCGCGATCTGGCCTCAAAGGGCAAGTTCTCGCCAGCGAAGCCAGCGGCCACGGCGAGCAAACCTCCCCCCGCTGATCCCAACAAAATATTGGCGGTCGTTTTCGGCTTGAGTCCCCCGGAGCCAAATGCGAGGACTCCGGTAGCGAGAACGATCAGGGCGCCAGCAGAACCTGCGATGAAGAGGAACGGCAGGCTAGGAAGAGCCATGTAGGCTGCACCCATTCCATACAAGGAGCCCCCGTCCGCGAGCAGCGACGCGATCTTTACGGACGCCTCGAAGGCGCCTCCACTGATGAAGAGGAAAAGAAGCAGAGCGATCGGGTTTCGGTTCTTCTCATACGTAAAGAAGTAGACGACGAGTGCGATACCCCAAAGCGGTCCGATCAGCAGGTACAGGATCCAAATTGGCGATATGATCACGGCGGAGATGAGGCCGGCGAGGGCCATCAGAGGTCGGAGCTTTTCACGAGAGGATTCGGGTCGTCGTCTGGCATCGCGGATGAGCTGTAGCATATCAATCGCATCCTCTGGACAGCGTGCGAGTGTGGTTTGGAATGACTTCCGTTCTTCGGGGGCACATGCTGGATCGGCCAGTTGACAAGAACGACACCATGCCACGCCTTTCGCGGCGTGCATGGACAAATAGCTGATTACGGTGAAATGGGGTCCAGATAACCGGGGCATATTTGGTCGGCGCGAGCACGGACGGATATCTTAACGACGTCCGGCTGGCGCTCTCAAAGCTGGATCGTGTTAAAGGCAGCGAAAGGGAAGGTCTTATTGCTGCGCTTGCTCCAGTTACCGTGAAACCAGGGGGTGACGTTCGGAAAGATGTGGTTCTACGGCGTCTGGGTGCCATTTCCGGCCGTGTTACGGTCGACGCCGGCGGTCTTCCCGGCCGGGCACAGGTGATTGCCACGCGGGTTGGGGACGAAGACTCAAGGAGAGCTGTTCTGGATGATCGTGGAATGTACCGGATTGCCGGGTTACCGGAAGGAAAATATCTTCTTTCCATCCTTATCCATGAAGCCCACATGGGATTCAAGATGCCCAAGGGCGGCGGCATCCAAGTTGTCCCTGTTAGTCCAGGAACTACCCAATTGACGGTTTATGCTCCTGAAGCTCTCGCCCCTGCAGATGCGCGTGTCGTCGAAGTGAAAGACGGGGACGAGATCACGGATGCTGACATCAGCATTCCGACTCGTTTGCTCCATTCAGTCGGTGGCGTTGTGATGGATGGCGGTGCGCCCGGCGCGGGCGTGGAAGTCTCATTTCAGCGTTTCGGAGACCCCATGGAGCCGCACACCGCTATCTCCCTGCCGGATGGTTCCTTCCGGTTCGACCTCCTTTGCTCGGGCACATATAAGCTGCGAGCGGGCTCAGGAGAAATCACAGTTCAACTCCAAGATGCCGATATTGTGGATGCGGCGATCGATATACATCCGAGGACCGGTCGGGCTCGCAAGTGAACTGCGATCATCTGACTGGGGGCTTTCTAATCACTCATTGCCATGGGGTCTTGGCGACTTGGCCATCTCGGGCGAGTAGTGGCCAATTGGGTAGTAACCCCATTTGAGAGCTACATAGCGGGGCGGCGTCTCCGGAAACGGGCAACCGCATGTCAATACCCACCCTCGCAGAATTCGCTCTATCTGCCTCATTCCTTTCCGCAAATAATTCTCCCCAACCTTGCAGATTATTTTCCCGAATTCTCTACACTTAATAGGAGTGAGGTAGGAGTTAACGAAAAGCAGCAGCGGCAGCACGTATAAGAACGGCTCGGGCGCCCCGTGACCAAAATCTCTTCAGGCCGCACATCGTTGTAGCAGCACACCAATTCCTGAGACCACTTGCCCCAGGAACGGTGCAAGCCGCCCGAAAGTCGGCCGTTAAGTTAAATTTTATGAACACTTTGAGACCTAAGTCCAGCACAATGTATGACATAGCGGACCCCCCTTCCGTCTAAGTCATGTCCGCTGAATACTTTGCTTGATTTCGGGGGTTTTAAAAGCGCAACCGCATGGTTGCACATCGTTCAACGCATCACAGCCGGGCATCCCCGGCTCGGGTGCTCACACCTGGATGCTCTCCGTGGCCGGCAGAATCTCGTCCACATCCACCCACGCAGTCGGGTAGTTGCCGGTGTAACACGCAGAGCAGTAGCCATTGTGTTCACTGCCATCGCACGCCTTCAGCAGCCCTTCCAGCGAAAGGTAAGCCAGCGAATCGGCCTCGATGTAGCGGCGAATCTCTTCCACGCTATTGTTTGCCGCGATCAGTTCTTTCTTGCTCGGCGTGTCGACACCGTAGAAGCAAGGCGAAATCGTTGGCGGACAACTGATGCGCAGGTGTACTTCCTTCGCTCCTGCTCCGCGCACCATGCGGACGATCTTGCGGCTGGTCGTTCCGCGAATGATCGAGTCGTCGATCAGGATCACGCGTTTGCCCTCAAGCAGGTTGTGCACCGGGTTTAACTTGAGGCGCACGCCAAAGTCGCGCACGCGCTGCTCTGGTTCGATAAATGTGCGCCCGACATAATGATTGCGGATCAAGCCGAATCGAAACGGGATGCCGCTTTGTTCCGCATAGCCCAACGCCGCCGTGACACCCGAGTCCGGTACCGGCACAACCACGTCCGCAGGCACTCCCGACTCACGCGCAAGCTGGCGGCCCATCTGGTCACGGCTTTCCTGCACCCAGCGGCCGAAGATCCGGCTGTCAGGCCGCGCAAAGTAGACGTGCTCAAAGATGCAGCTCGACTGCGGAACTCCGCTCGCATACTGACGGCTCGTCAAACCGTCCTCGGTAACCATCACCAGCTCGCCCGGAAGCACATCGCGCTCATATTCGGCGCGCAGCAGGTCGAAGGCACAGGTTTCCGAGGCGAAGACAATCGTGTCAGGCCCCTCGGAATTCTTGATGCGCCCGATCGAGAGCGGCCTGAATCCGCGAGGGTCGCGCGCTGCGAAGATCCGGTCTCGCGTCATCATCACGATTGAGAAAGCGCCTTCAACCTGCCGCAGCGAATCGGCGATTGCATCGACGAGCGTGCCGGCCTTTGAGTGCGCGATGAGCTGCACAATGATTTCGGAATCCGACGTGGTCTGGAAGTATGCGCCGTCGCGCTCGAGCCTTGACTTCACATTGCCCAGATTCACCAGGTTGCCGTTATGGGCAATCGCGATGAGTCCCTTCGTCGAATCCACGCGGATCGGCTGGGCATTTAAAAGGGCGGAGTCACCGGTCGTTGAATAACGCGTATGCCCAATTGCCATCTGCCCGGGAAGCTTCTGCAGCACTTCATCGGTAAAGATTTCCGATACGAGGCCCATGCCCTTGATGTTCGCGAGGTGCTGCCCATCGGCGGTAGCAATGCCTGCCGATTCCTGGCCGCGATGTTGCAGAGCGTAAAGGCCGAGATACGCCATCCGTGCTGCATCAGCATGCCCATGAATGGCAACAACGCCGCACTCTTCACGCAGCTTGTCGCTCTCATGGTTTGTCATCCTGAGCGAGGCATCGTCGTCAGGCGATGTCGAGCCGAAGGATCTGCATTTCAACTCTGCCTCAATCGCCTTCGAACAATCTTCAAGACCTTCGACACCCTGAAACAGCAACCGGCTCATGCCGTTACCTCGTTGTGGAGTGCTGCTTCGAGAGATTTGGCCCACGGTTCACGCAACTCGTCGAGTGACGCCGATATGAAGGATTGCCCATCGACCGTAATCTCCAAACGGCGTCCGCCAGTCGTGCCGATGCGTGCGCAAAGAAGATTGAATTCCTCTGCGAGCTTTTCGATCTCCGAAATATTGTCGGAGGCCGTTGTCACCAGCACCGTCGATGCCTGCTCCGCAAACAGTCCGAAAAGCGGATGCACCATCAGCGATTGCTCCTGATCAACCTTCGCGCCGATACTCAGCGGGAATGAGGCCTGTGCCAAGGCAACCGCGATTCCGCCGTCGCTGACGTCACGGGCGGAACGAATCAACCTGCGCCAGGAGAGCTCAATCAGAAGCTTGTGAAGGCCGGACTCTGCCGCCAGGTCAAGCGCAGGAGGGGTACCCCAAAGCGCGCCGAGCACCGACTTCGAGAATTCCGAACTGCCGAAAGCGGCAAGCTCCTTTGAGGGCGAGTCCGTTGTGTCTTCAGGAGCATCCGGAACTGCTGTGGTCAATGGGCTGGCGACAGGAAACGGCGGGTTAGGATCCAGACCCGCAATGATGTACGGATTGATGGACGCAGGAGTGAACGGAACCGCAAGATCCGGGTTCGGCTCTTCGCCTCGCGGTACCGGCCACAACAGCAGGATTGCGTCACCGGTTTGCTGGAATCCTGCCGGCACAGCCCGCGTCACATCGTCCAGAATTCCGACAATCCCCAGCACCGGCGTCGGATAAATCCCTTCGCCCTTGGTTTCGTTGTAGAGGGAAACATTGCCGCCCGTGATCGGCGTTCCCAGCGCAGTGCAGGCTTCTGCGATGCCGTCGATGGCTGCAGAAAGCTGCGCCATGATCTCCGGCTTCTCCGGATTGCCGAAGTTCAAACAATTCGTCGCTGCCACCGGGGTTGCACCACTCATGGCAACCTTGCGCGCAGCTTCTGCCACAGCATGCATCGCGCCCAGTTTGGGGTCGAGATAAGCCCAGCGCCCGTTTCCGTCCAGCGCCATGACCAGCCCGATCTCCCCAACTGGACCTTCAGGTCCATCCGATTTCCCCGTGCCCTTGATCCGCATCACGCCGGCTTCACCGCCGGGCCCGATCGCCGTGTTGGTCTGCACCATCGTGTCGTATTGCTCATGCACCCAGCGCTTCGAGCACACATTGGGGCTAGCCAGCAGCTTTTTGAGATCGGCGAGATAATCGCGATCCGCTTCCAATGCAATCAGGGCCTCGTCCGGAGGATCAGTCGGTACCGGTGCCTTCCACGTCCCAACCGGCCGGCGATACAGCGGAGCGTCATCCGTCAACGACTGGTTCGGAATATCCGCAACCAATTCGCCGTGATGCCGGATCCTCAATCGCGATTCTGGCTTCACCGTACCCACAATGACTGCGTCGAGTCCCCACTTTGCGAAGACGCGCAGTACTTCGTCCTCGCGGCCTTTCTCGGCGACAAGCAGCATCCGCTCCTGGCTCTCCGAGAGCATGATCTCGTAGGCACTCATACCGGTCTCGCGCTGCGGAACTAAGTCAAGTTCCACGTCGAGTCCAACGCCGCCGCGCGCGCCCATCTCGCAAGTCGAACATGTTAGCCCCGCGGCACCCATGTCCTGGATACCCACGATCGCGCCCGTCTTCATCGCCTCGAGGCAAGCCTCAAGCAGCAGCTTCTCCATGAAGGGATCGCCCACCTGCACATTGGGTCGCTTCTGTTCCGACCCTTCCCTGAATTCTTCGCTGGCCATCGTGGCGCCGTGAATGCCATCGCGGCCCGTTTTCGCGCCTACATAAATAACCGGATTGCCGGTGCCTGTAGCCTTGCCGTAGAAGATTTCGTCCTTGCGCACCAGCCCCAGCGCGAACGCATTCACCAGCGGATTACCGCTATAGCAAGGCTCAAACTTCGTCTCGCCACCGAGGTTTGGGACGCCAAAGCAATTGCCGTATCCCGCGATGCCGCTCACCACGCCCTCAACGACAGAGTGGTTCTTCGCGACAAGCTCCGTCTCGATGCCTGCCTCGGGTTGGATCGGCCCAAAACGCAGCGAGTCCATCACCGCCAGTGGCCGCGCGCCCATGGTGAAAATATCGCGCAGAATTCCGCCGACCCCCGTCGCTGCGCCCTGGAAAGGCTCGATATAGCTGGGGTGGTTGTGGCTTTCGATTTTGAACGCGCAGGCCCATCCATCACCGACGTCGATGATGCCGGCGTTTTCGCCTGGTCCTTGCACCACGCGGTCGCTTTTTGTCGGCAGGCGCTTCAAATGCACACGGCTCGACTTGTACGAGCAGTGCTCGCTCCACATCACGCTGAAAATACCCAGCTCAGTAAGAGAAGGGACACGTCCCAGTGCCGTCAGAATCCGCTCGTATTCATCCCGGGTGATGCTGTGCTGAGCCAGCAACTCCGGGGTCACGACGACCGGATCGGGAACGACTGCAGAAGAGGCAGTAGTCATCACGATTGCCTCCATTGTCGCACGGGATTTCGGGCGCCGCCCTCGGGAGGTCCGGAGAAAGGACTTAGCCAATGGAGCCCCGCCTGAAATGGCTCTTTTCCGGCTGAGCCCGGGTAGCCCCGTAACCAATGGCTGTGCGATACTTTCCATGCGCCCCACCCGAGGCCGGGATGGCGGAACTGGCAGACGCAGCGGACTCAAAATCCGCCGATCGCAAGGTCGTGGGGGTTCGACCCCCCCTCCCGGCACCAAGATTATCATTCTTCAACATACACAAAATAGACAACTTATATGTATGAATGGCACCTAGATGAGATGCCGTTCATGGCCGAGTTTAGCCGGTTTTTCTGTTCAGGTACAATTTCAGGTACAGTGCGGGTACAAACCCGCTCCCTCTCGGAGACTCCATGGCCACTCTTGTAAAGACCCCTTCAGGTACTTGGAAAGCGGTTATTCGGCGCGAGGGCTGGCCTCTCACGGTCAAGACATTTCGTACTCAACGAGATGCCGGCGACTGGGCGCGGCGCACTGAGGACGAAATGGTTCGCGGAGCTTATATCCAGCGAGCTTCGGCCGATCGACTTTCTGTGTCGGCGGCGATGAAGCGCTACCTTACTGATGTTGTCCCTACAAAGCGTCCTAGTACTCAAGTGGCTGATCGAAAGCGCTCGAAAATCATTGTGAAACACCTTGGAAAATATTCTCTGACTTCTTTGACCCCCGAAGTCATAGCGCGTTTTCGTGACATGCGTTTGGCGGGAGAGGATCGAAAGGATGACGCCGGGAAGCCCCAACCAAGAACGAACAGCACCGTTCGACTTGATCTCGCCTTACTCGGACACATGTTGACGACTGCGATCAGAGAATGGGGCATCAACCTTCCTGCTAATCCAGTCACGAACATCCGCCGACCGGCTCCCGGTGCGGGACGAAACAGGCGCCTATCGGCCGACGAGGAAAAGCGCCTCTTAGCTGCGGTGAATAGCCACTCAAATCCCATGATGGGCTGGGTCGTTGGTATTGCGCTTGAAAGCGGGATGCGCTGGTCTGAAATTCTCACATTGCGCAAGATGCAGGTGGACCTCAAACGGCGCATTGTCCGACTCCTGAAAACAAAAAACACGCAACCACGAACCGTGCCTTTGAGCGTTAAGGCCGTAGAACTCTTTCGTGAAGCGGTGAACAATCCGACTCGACCCGAGGATACGGATCTAATCTTCTTCGGAGAACCTGGTCGGGACGGTCAGAGAAGGCCTTATCAATTTGATCGAATGTGGCAAGCGATCAAGCGAAAACAAGGGTTGAAGGACTTTCGCTTCCATGACCTTCGTCACGAGGCCGTTAGTCGGTTCGTAGAGGCGGGATTTTCGGACCAGGAAGTCTCGGCGATCAGCGGTCATAAGAGCATGCAGATGCTGAAGCGCTATACACATCTGCGCGCCGAGGATCTCGTTGCCCGCTTGGATGAGGCCGCGAAGAGGCACAAACGCGGAGCCTGAATAAAGGAGAGCGTGGGCTTAAGAGCCGATTACTGTTTCCTTGCCTTCGCTAGGCGGTTCCTCTTCGGCGCTACACGAGCCTCAAGTCGCACGTTCGCTTGGTGCCTCTTCTTCGCAGCTGCGTAAACTTCCTCCCATGGCACTGGGAATTTCTCGGGCACACCAGAGAGCTGGACAACCGCGTATTCGGGGCGGCTTTCCACGATCATCTCTCGTGGTTTTCCCTTGGCGATTATTGATGTGGCTGTAACGAAGATGGTCTGACTCTTGCGCTCGATCAGGTAGGCCATTGGGGGAAGGTTCTCCTGTGTGGTTTACGCGTTGCGTGAGCCAACTTGTGGTGCTTGAATTGCGTCAAAGTGTTCAGAATCCTTGCGACGTCAGAGGCTGAAGGCGCCTCTACTCCTATAGCTGTTGAATTGACCTGAAGTTTGACACCCACATTCCACTTTTTTTCAGAGCGTGCAGGCTTCAGCGATTTAATGGCGGCCATTCTTCTTCATCTTGTTGACGAACACGACCAACCTGTCCCCCCACAGGTGCGATTGGCCGTCGAGACCGCTTATCGCTGGGCCCTGGACGAATATCAGCATTTTGACCGAGCTGTGCTTGCAGGGATGGCGGAATCGGTGGCTCTGGCAATGTGCCGGCACTTGGATCAGATCGAATTCCCGAGACGGTATGCTTTCGCTGCACTGACAGGCAAATTGCAGGAGTGGTATCGAGCACATCCGGCGATCGAAATACTGATGGACCCCGCGGAGGTCGAACATCTGACAGGAGACAAACCAAAATCGACCTCGGCCGCGGACTTGAACGTTCTGTTTTCGCAGATTAAGTCCCGACTGAGCGAACGCGATCGGCAAATCCTCGTCCTCTTGGAGCAGGACCTCGGGGCGCAGGAGATTGCAAAGGCATTTAAGATCAGCTATTCGGCGGCTGGAAAGGCAATTCAGCGCGCAAGAGAAAGGATGGCGGCGATACTCTCCGCCACAGAAGACCAACAGGACGAGGAAGGCGACGCCGGTTCACGTCCACGAGCCATTGGAATTAAGATTTGGTAACCCCGAGTTCAATGAAACCGATTCGACAATTTTTTCTTGAAGCAAATCCGAACCCGGAACGACAAGGCTGTCCTGACGAGAAGACGTTAAGGGACATCGCAGAGAATCGGCTGGCCGCAGATCACCCGGCACGGCTACACTTGGCGTCCTGCTCACCATGCTTTGCGGAATTCCGGAGCTTCAAGGTACAGGTCGAGAATGCGCGCTCGTCACGGCGCAGAATTCTCGCGTGGGCTATTGCTGCCTGCTTGCTGATCGGGGTCGGGATTTACGGATCGAGATTCCTCTTCAAGAAGTCCGAACCAAGCGTGGTCAAAGGCGGGACGCCGAAACCGGCGGGCGAATTGGCAGCAGTCGATCGGACGATCGATCTGTTTAACCATGGCACAGTGCGCGGCGGCAGTGAACCGAACCCATTAGACGCGGTCTCACTGCCCTCCACTCTCGTGCATCTTCGGTTGATCCTTCCTCGGTTTAGCGATCCGGGCAGTTATGTAGTGGCCGTGTCGAAGGACAGGGCAGGTACAGCTATCGTCGCGCGTGGAAGCGGCAAAACAGTAGCCGACGGTCGGCGGCTGTTCTTGGACGTAGCGCTCGATCTTCGAGGCGCATCCGTTGGGTCATACTTCCTCGCCACAGTGCGAGAGAGTGATAACGGCACCTACTACTATCCACTCAACGTGCAAGGGCGTTGAAGACGATCAGGACCGTTGACCACGAATGGGAGGGCGTGCAGTTTCAGCTTCGATCCCAATGCGCGTGATCCGCTCACACGAAAGTTCCGCATGGCGATCCTCCTGCGACATCGCTGAATTTCAGCGGTCCGAATCCGGAGGGTCAATCCAGCGAATGAGAAAAAGGAGACGTTCCGGATACGGCTCACTCAGCAGACTCTTGGGAATATAGGGATCGCCGAATTTATAACCGTTGTCATCGCGGAATGCGTTGTACCTGATCTTCTTTGTCTTCTCGTAATCCTTCGGGATCTGCGCGGCCCCGATGATCGCGCTTTCACCGGCAACCTCAAGCATTCGCCTTTCGATTCCGATCTTCTCCAGTGCATCCTTTTCAGACTCCGTGAGATCCCTTGCGGTCCGATTGCCGAAACGGTTGCAAACAGCCGTGTAGAGTTCCTTATCACTGAAGATTGAGACTTCGATCTCTTTGTGTAGAGGAAGCTGCACTCGTTCTTCACTGATATAGAGCTCGACTCTCAGGCCGTCGACGAACGTGATCCAGCGATGTTTTCGCTCTGTATCTTTGTCGTGCCGCAGACGCTTATGGAATATCCGCATTCAGCCCTCCCCTCGTGTGATGAAGACGTTATCTCGAGCGGCGGCCAGTGCTCCGGGTGCTCTTCCGGCGCGCTGGTTTCCTGCGTGCGGTTGATCTGCTTCGGCTCCTGCGCCCCGATGGACGCGAACGATCACGGCCGTAGTCGCTCGGCGCAGACGTGCTGGTCGTCTTCATGAGCGAACCGCACAAAGGGCAGATCACGCGATCATTCGGCGCGCCGTAGCCGACGAGTTGGCCGACGGCGACCGATTTCTCTTTGTCATGCCCCGCACATTCCTGATTGATGCACTTCGCGCGGATGTTCACGACTTACCGCCTACGTACTTCCGCGGCGCGGCTTTTTTGCGCGCGGTCTTCCCGTGACCGAGCTTCGGCCCGGTGCTATAGGTTTTTGCGACCCGGCGCCGGTAGACCCGTTTCAAATGGGTACTGCCTTTGACGCTCTGGTTCACCGTCACGGCGACGCCCAACTTTCCGCGGCACTCGGGGCACGTGGCGACCTTGCCGTCGCCGGTAACGAGGTTCCTCACAAACAGCCAGCCATACGCGTAAATCGTGCCTTCCTTCGAGGCCGGACACTCTTTGTTCCTGCATACGTATTTGACGTTCATCGAATGCCTCTCGCTCCATTGTACGCCTGGTAAGTTATTATAAGTCTGCGCTTTATGGAAGATTTACCGCTTTCAGCGATACCATAGACAGCAGCGGAGGGGGGCGTGTTGGAGCAAGAAAAGGGCGGCGTCTTCATCAGTCACATCACCGAAGAGCGTGCGACGGCGCTTCTCCTGAAGGACATCCTGCAGAAGACGTTTAAGAAGGACCTGCCGATATTCGTCTCGTCCGATTACGAGAGCATTGCGGGCGGCGACATCTGGTTCACGACCATCGTGAGCGGCTTGAAGAAGTGCGCGGTCATCATCGTGCTGTTGTCGCCGGATTCCTTGGGCCGGCGCTGGATTAACTTTGAAGCCGGCGTTGGCGTGGGCGCTGAAGCAGCTGTGATCCCGGTCGTAACTCATGGCTTGGAACGGGGCAGTGTTGGCCATCCGCTCGCGTCGCTCCACATACGTTCGATCCAGACGCTCGCCGACGTGAATGCGTTGATGAGCGACGTGGGAACGAAGCTGGGTTTGATTCCTAAAGCGATGATCGATTCGAGTGCGCTCATCACTCTTGCGTCCCAACCGTCTGCGGGAAGCGGGTGGATCGGCGTCGATTGGGACGGCCAATTTCTCGCGGTCGGTGGACCGGTCTTAAAGCTACCGAAGGCCGAGGATCAGACATTTTCCAAGACGCATGCCGATGCGCTCCTGAAAGGCGGCTTCCATCCGCATATGGCGCACCGGCCCAATATGAAACCGTCCGTCGACGCCGGACACAATATCGTCTATCTCACGGACAAGAAGACCTATCGCGCCGAGCTGATAAATGGCGATACAGTCTTGGTCGCTAAACGTGGGTGATGGCAAAGCGAGATAAAGCTCCGGTCGGGATTGCGATCCGATGGATTAGGCCCTTGGCACGATGACTGAGCTAGGGAGAGCTAACTCAGTTCCTGGGCGACCTGGACGGCTTTGCTCAGCTGATTGTCGCGTGCGTG
>CAVYPN010000014.1:0-1264410 GCA_963770365.1 uncultured Acidobacteriaceae bacterium
AGCAAGGAGCAGTTTCGCGTATTTTAAATGGAGCTTCGATAGAGCAGTATCCGTCTTGGAGACGTTCACGAGCCCTTTCATCATTTGATGGAATGAGTCGGAAGTGGCGTTTCCATGATATTGGGCATTGTAGATTGCTATTGTTGCTGCCGTTCCCGTTTCACTGCCTTCAATATCTCCCATCTTGTACAGAGCGTTTGCAAGCCCTTCATGCGTACCCTTTCTTGGTTGTTGTCGAGATTCAGTGACTTCCGATAAGAGGGAACTGCTTCCTCGAACTGCCCGGCCTTCAATTGAGCGTCACCGAGATTCTCCCAGACGCCAGCGTCAGTCGGGAGATAGATCGGTCTCATGCTTCAGGATTGAAAGTGCTTCAACGAATTGCTTTCGTCTCACAAGACAAGTGCAACTGCTTCAGGTAATCGTAATCGGAGGGATCATCAGCACGATTGGCTTTTGCAAGAACTGTACGGTCAATTCCTATTGCATATTCTGGATCGCCCACCGTTTTTGCAAGAGAGCTCATTTCAATTTCATCAAAGTAGTTGTCAGGATTGTTTTTGAGCCAGTTGCCGTCTTCCTCCATCTGTGCACGAAATGCGTATCTTCTGTTCAATAGACTCGTCAGCTCTTTGTGCGCCTGTTTGTCATGTGAATTGAAGTTCAAACGCATACGCAATCTCATCTCAATGCGATTGTCATCCTCCGTAGCCACTTTTGGTTTCTTCTGTTGGCTCATACATGGAGGAAGAAGGCATATTGCAGCTAGCGTCAGCCCGCCGATTTCAAGAAGCCGTTGGAAACGGATGAACACAGTATTGAACTCCGAGAGTTAGTGACAATCTTATCCTATTTCGATTGTCTTTCTAGTGCCTGAATTGCCTTTGGTGTGTGTAGGTCTATAATCCATGCCCAACCCTAGCCAACTTCCCTGATAACGTACGATTTCTTTCGCACATTTGATTTGAGTTGTAGGCGGGCAGGTTGGTACAAGCAAGGGGAGCAAGACCTCTGAGGCGCGAGAGATGGAGCCAACCAGTGAAGTGGGTAAAGATGCGGAAGGCGGAGTCAGGCAGCCGTTGGGACCGATAGTTCAGATCGATGAAGGACGCATTCAGGCGCATCTAGACGAAGTAGTCCGTTCGACGGTGGAAGAGACTCTGAACGCGTTGCTGGATGCGGAGGCAGACGAGCTTTGCGGTGCACGGAAGTACGAACGCACCGAGGCCCGCAAGGACACGCGGGCGGGCAGCTACGATCGGCATCTGCAGACCAAGGCTGGCGATGTGACTCTAACAGTGCCGAAGCTGCGCAACCTGCCGTTCGAGACGGCGATCATCGAGCTGGTACCGACGGCGCGAGTCGTCGGTGGAAGAGGCTCTGATTGAGATGTACCTTGCCGGTGTGAGCGTGCGGCGGGTCGAAGACATCACGCAAGCGCTGTGGGGAACGCGGGTCAGCGCCAGTACGGTAAGCGATTTGAACCAGAAGATTATGGACAAGATCAACGAGTGGCGCGAACGGCCGCTGGTGGGTGATTTTCCCTATGTATTTCTTGATGGCCTGTGGCTGAAGCGGAGCTGGGGCGGCGAAGTGAGGAACGTCTCTGTGCTTGTAGCCATCGGCGTGGGACAGAGCGGCTATCGGGAGATCCTGGCTGTCAGCGAAGGCGCCAAGGAAGACAAGGCGAGCTGGACGAGCTTCCTCCGCGAACTGAAGCAGCGCGGCTTGAAGGGTGTGCAGCTGATTGTCTCCGACAGGTGCCTTGGCCTGGTGGAGAACCTCGCAGAGTTCTATCCGGAAGCCAAGTGGCAGCGCTGCGTAGTTCATTTTTATCGCAACGTGTGGACTGCGGTGCCGACCGGCAAGGTGAAAGAGGTGGCGGGCATGCTGAAGGCGATCCACGCGCAGGAAGATGCTAAGGCCGCTAAAGAAAAAGCTTTCCAAATAATAGAAAAACTCAAGGTGATGCGGCTGGCCAGGGCTGCGAGGGAGATCGTCGAAAGCGGCATCGATGAAACCCTGAGCTACTACGAGCATGCCGTCGAAACACTGGCGCTGCCTTAGGACCAATAATCCTCTGGAGCGGCTCATGCGGGAGATACGGCGACGAACGCGAGTGGTCGGTGCCTTTCCAGATGGCCAGTCCGCGCTGATGTTGGTAGCAGCCCGGCTACGACACGTCGCGGCAACCAAGTGGGGCACGAAACGATACCTGCAGATGAACCGGCTCGCCGAAATCGTGGCCATCGCCTGACCGCTTTGCAGCGTGATCCATGAGGTCACACTGCAAAGCTACTTCAACCCAACAACCTTCAACGCACGACAACAAAAACCAAATGTGCGAAAAACTCTGGACACTACCACTTCCCTTTTGTTCGTCCCTAATCAGCTTTGGGTTTCATCGAGGCTCTATGTCTCTGCTCAAGAAAGCAGTTCTGTTGGCGTTTCTGCTCACACGATCTTCGTCTGCGCTCAGAACATTCCTGCGTCAGACGCGAGCAAGCATCTGGGAGAACAGGAAACCGTCTGCGGTAGAGTCGCAGAGGTAAAGATCACGACAAGCGTACGCGGTTCGCCCACCTTTATCGACTTCGAAAGACCCTATCCAAACGAGACATTCACTGCTGTCATTTGGGAGCGGGACAAGCGAGTGTTGGAACTGTTCCAAGAGTCGGCGTACTTTGCGTCAGAGGGACGATCACTGAGTATCATGGACGGCCTCGAATCGTCCTTCATAGCCGTTCCGATTGGTCAGGAGCGCAAACAATACTTAGCAATAACAGGCACTATACGAACGTTGACGGGCAGACCGTTCATTCACCCGCATATTCTTTCAGTGGGGTTCCAGCGGGTGCGACTGCTCAATGTTCGGATGGGACGTATAGCTTCAGTCAGCATAGGCAGGGGACTTGTTCGCATCATGGGGGAGTGGCGAAGTGGCTTTAAGCCTACGTTCCTAGGGTTGCGAACTCAGATGCAAACCGGCTCGAAAATAGAGAATCAGATCACGCACCTTTGCGAATTCAGAATCAATGTCGCTGGGTGAAATCCGAGATTCAATGATGAAAGCTGCTTCTCTTGGAATTTTTCCAGTGACTTCTGCAAAAGCCTGAAGAGCGCTATGTGAGATGGGGAAATGGTGGCTGGAAGAATCAAGCTCGCTGATATGAACCTGACAAATCCTGTTCCTAAATGCCGTTAGGATTTGAGGCTTCAGTCATTGTTGGGTCAACGTGCTGGGCATGAGCCAAATCAAAACACAATTTCGCATCTGGAAGTCGCTCAAACCAAGCAGATAGTTCTTTCGCGGATCGTCCGTCCGTTTTTCTTCGATCCATATTCTCAATAAGCAATTGACCACGAAATTCAGTCCATTTCGTATAGTCGTGAATCGTGTCTGGGTGGAGAACGATTGGATATTTGTCGGGTACCTGCGTCAACTGCCCCGCAATGGACTCTTCTTCATCCGCACTGAAAGAGCTTGGGGCGTGAATTGCGACGTAAGAGAATTGCTTCAAATCAAGAGTGGGAAGCGCAATCATCAACTTCGGCAACTCTGGAGTACGGAGAGCGGAAATCTCTATTGCAGTAATCCGCTTTCCTCGGACAAGGTCGAGTCCCTTTTGGAAATCACCGAGTGCTAGAGCACCAGTGGAGAAGCCGATTCTTGTCATCAAAACACTCCCTTGTCTATTGTGAGGGTATACAGTGGGGATCGGTTGTCCAAGAACATATTTTGAATTCCTTCGCCAAATCGCCTTCGAATGGCTCTCGCTTGTTTGAAGATTTCGTCCGAATCCACTTCTTCTGGATGCATTGTTTCAAGGTGTTCACGAATGTCAGGTTGGTTTAGCATTCCGATAAACTCGTCGTAGGCTCCGAATAGAGCTAATGCCGTCTTACGCAAGAATTCAGCTTCGTTGGCTAAATGAGTACTAAAGAAAAGGGCAAGGCGCTCTAATGGAGTCCACGAAAGAAAATCATCCAAATGTGCAATCAGAGTTTGAGGATGAGGTTCTTGCTCATCATTGCGAGAAATCTCCGGATCGCACCAAAAGCACGCAAGAAGCCCGGACGCGAACATCAGCTTTCTTGAGATGCCGAGCTTGATGCTTCTGACAGCGTATCCACGATTGCCTCTGTCGAATTGCTTGTATGCGAAATCGACAGTCATTGTTCTCCAATATCTCGCAAGATCATTTAAGAGGAAAAGTGGAACCCATCGAATTCTGTTCGTATGGTCCCTCTGAAATAGGCCTCTGTCTTCATTCAAATATCGGAGGAGAATCCCTTTTCTAACGCGTTCAAATGCACGGCTCTCCCCAATCGCTACGGCTTCCAATAGCAAGAGAATTCTGCGTGTTGTGTTTGAATTGGAATCTTCTTCGCCTCCGATGTGATGGATTATTGGCTGGCTAAAAACCAGCTTTCCGAAGGTTCCTTCTCTACCCGGCTTTTTGAAGCGGTCAGCTCCGTGGATAGCACGGTCAAGTTCTAGAAACGTCTTTTGATCGCGAGCATCCCCAGCTCCATCCACGAGGAGAATCCAATCCAAATCGCTTTTCTGCGTATATTCTCTCCGCCCCAGAGACCCTGTGACGACAATGCTTGAATCCGCACGAGCAGTGCCATTCACCAGTTGGCTTAATTCGATAAGAACTGTTTTAGTTGCATCAAAGGCAGCGTGCAAATTGGGCCAATGTGCGTTTAGAACACGTTCAAGCTGAAACAGCGGAGATAGAGTCTGAAACTCCGGAAATGAAGTCTGGGCGGTCTCTAATCTGAGAACCATTTGCATCCTCGGTCTTACGGCTGAGTAGAGACTGCGTTGGACGGTGAGTTCAAATCCTAACAACCCCCATTGTGGAAGTTTCGTTTGAGGCGGGTTGACTGTTTTGATTACACGCTAAGGGAAGAGCATAGCAAGCTCAGTGCTTCAGTAGGAAACATGTGGTTGTCGGACGGTGGAAATGTAGGAGGGAAATTGGGTCCAAGAATTGGGACCAACCAACTGGGTTTTTAAGCGGATTTGTGAAGCTAAGCGACACCGAATCAGTTAATTTCCGCTGTACCCCCTGGTCCCGAACCAGGTGCTCTACCAGGCTGAGCCACTCCCCGAACTTGGTGTGCAGGTGCGTATCATCGGGCGCGGCCTGGTGCGTTTTCCCGCTTGGTACGCTCCGTTAAGTGTAGCAGAATGTCGGGCGTGATGCCTTGGCCACGGAACCGCAGAGTCTTGTTGGAATTCCAGGAGATTTGGCGTCTCTCGGGAAGCAATGTCTGGATTGCGGCGGCGAAAAACTAAGCCCGCCCTGCGTGTAGCGGGACGGGCTTTGTTTAGAAGACTGGCAACGGTTAAAGGGCTATAGGCGAACCTACTGTTTCTCTGGAGCGGCCGGCGGGTTTGCACCGGGGAAGATTCCCCCAATCGGTTGGCGGCGCTTCTGCTCGTCAACCGGGTTGGGCAAGGGCTTCCGTGGAATCATCTGGTCGCGCTGGGCGGCGTTATAAACGAAGATCGCTTCTACCGTGGCGATCTGTTTCAGATCGGCTGCCTGCAGACGTTCCACCACGTCCTGGTTGGAATGGTGGGTGCGGCTCTCGTAGTCCAGATCATCCTGGATGAACTGGAAACCCGGAATGCCAACAGCGTCGAAGCTCAGGTGATCGGTTCCGCCGGTGTTCCGCATTGTCAGCGTCGTTACGCCGAGGTCCTTGAGCGATGCGATCCATTGCGCAAAGATGGGAGCGACGGCGGCGTTGCCCTGCGTATAGATGCCGCGGATTTTTCCTGAGCCGTTGTCGACGTTGAAGTAGGCGGAGACGAGTTTTTGCTCCGGTTTGACTTCGAGTGGTCCAGTGGCGCGGCGCATGAATTCAGGCAGAGCCACCTGGTCTGGCGCGGTGGAGAGCGCGGCAGAGCCAAAGTGCTGCCTGCAGTAGCCTCTCGATCCGAACAGACCCTGTTCTTCACCTGTCCAGAGTGCGATGCGGATGGTGCGGCGCGGCTTGACTCCAAGCGCTTCCAGAATGCGCACGGCTTCCATGGCTACGACGGTTCCTGCTCCGTTATCGGTGGCGCCCGTTCCAGCGATCCAGCTGTCCAGATGGCCGCCGAGCATCACAACCTGGTCCTTCAGCTTCGGATCAGTGCCGGGAATTTCTGCGACGGTGTCATAGGCGTGTTCGTGCTCGCCCGTGACTTTGGTATCGATATTGATCTCAACGGACACGGGAACGTGTGCTTCAACGAGCCGATAGAGACGTCCATAACTTTCGATGGCAGCAACGGCAACTGGAATCTTCACACGCTTGTCTGCCAGGTAGGGTGTGCGGCCGAGCGTTGCACCGTTGTCATCGAAGAAAGTGCCGCCGCTGCCGCCGCCATTCTTGGCATCGCGGCTAGGCTCAATGACTGCGGCGACCTTCTCGTCGGCAAAGAATTGCGCGATCTTGTCGATCATGCGCATGCGTTCCACAAACGTGCGCATGCGTGCCTGTACGTCGGGTGGAAGACCACCTCCGGTCACAGGAAACTCGGCGATCTCTTGCAGCTGCTGGTCTGTGTTGCGGTCGAAGAGGGCCTTCTCCAAGGGCGGAACGTCGCGCATGGCGCCGTAGAGGACAACCTTGCCGGCGAGCTTACCCTTGTATTGATCAAAATCCTTGTCGGATTGGATATTGACGAAGACCACGTCGCCGGTAACCGGTCCGGGCGTTGCCGGGGACCATGGAGTTGATTGCAGAATCAGCACTGCGGTATCGGGGGTCACCATGCGAGCCCACGTGTTCATTTGCTGCCAGCCGAGACCGAACTCGCCCCAATCTTCGAGATGAGCATTCTCGAGACCGATTTTGGTCAGCGTGTCGCGTGTCCACTCATTGGCTTTTTTGGCATTGGGGGAACCGGTCAGGCGCGGGCCGATGCCGTCCATCAGTGCCGAAGCAAACTCCATGACATGCGAGTGATTCAGGCCTTCATCCCGGATCCGCTCGTACATCGACATGTCAAGGGACTCGGTAGCGGGTTGGACTTCAGTGTAGGGATCAACTGGGGCGGGTGACGGGGCCGGCTTTGGTTTCTCGGCGGCATAAAGGGCCGAGGCGACAGCCAGCAGCACCGCCGGGGAAAGGCGGGCGAATGAAATGCGCATCTTGTGGGCTCCGATGGGACGGTGTGTGATACCTGTGGAGAAATTCTATGGTATCCACCATCCCATTTGCCCGCAAAAGTTGTCAGGGCGCTCTACGGCGCGAAGTCGATGAGGAGCCTGGAAGGTGTTTCATTTATAGGTCTGGGGCTTCGAGGAACGACCTGAGACCCGCTTTGATTGCGGGTCTCATACGAGGGTTTGCAATGGTGTGGGTCTATGAGCTTTTAGTCGCTTTTGCTTCCATCCGCGCCAGCCGGCAGATCGAGAGCGACCAGGGCGAATCGAGTTTTTCCATCGAGAGGGTCTTCAAATCCGACGATGTGCTGGTGGCGCTTGGAACCAGCCTTGAGCTGCAGGCCCCCGTGGACACCAAAATCCTTATCATCGATCTTCACGTTTCCATGATTCCCGCTGTCGCTGCAGGTCAGCCCTTCTGACGTTGTCGTGGGTGTGCCGACAGGAGCATTTCCCTGACAGGTGATTACGTCGCCATAGCGGCCGAGGGACTTCTTGTAAAACGCGGTCACCTTGTCCGGCGTGTCCGAAGTGGCATAGTTCACGGCCCGGACGCGCAAACTCCACGCGCCAAATCCCATGTTCACGTCGGCAGACTTGTCGTGATCCTTGTCTTTTACAATTTCAGCGCCCGGGTAGACGGGCAGCCCCAGATCGGCGGCGGATATCTGGTTGGTATTGACGTGGACTCCGCCAAACGGTGTGTCGACCTGAACGTTCTTTTCCTTCCCGTTTTCATCCTTGTCTACGTGGACCCGGCAGCCAGCAATTCCGGTAACCAAGGCTGTTCCCAGCACAATGCAGATCACCTTTCGATTCATCAGATTCGCCCTCACTCTCTGTAGTACGGTGCGGCGCAGGCGCCGGTTCCGCTGGTTCCGCTCTGCATCCAAGATCTTTGTACTACTTTCTTTCGGGGCCGGGGTTAGTATTCACAGTAGTTTGTAGCAACAAGACTGGTTCACGTTGGAAATACGGGCAGTTAACGGATGCACCTTGCCTCGTAGCCTTGGCGGATGAAACCGGCGAAGTAGAAAACGAAAGGACCTTTTTATGTTTGCTCTCAGCTCCTCCAAACGATTCGCGCTTGCCGCTGTGTGCGCCGCTGCGATGGCGGCGGCAACATCAGCTTGCGCTCAGGATGACCCTCCGCCAGAAGCTGGCCGCATTTCCTATATCTCAGGGAACGTATCGATACAGCCGGTAACTTCGGATGACTGGGGCCAGGCGTATCCCAATCTTCCCGTCGGACCCGGCGACCGCATTTTTACTGACTCCGACGGACGCGCCGAAATCCAGGTAGGCCAGACGTACGTGCGAATTGGGCCGAATTCGGACGTCACGCTCGTTGATGACTCAACCTTTAACATCAACTTCGGTATTGCCCAGGGCTCGATCCACCTGCACAGCTTCGGGCTGTGGCCGCGACAACTGCTCGACATCAGTACGCCGAACGGCAATGCGGAATTCGGGAATGCGGGCGATTTACGCGTAGACGTGCTGCCCACCGACGGCGCGACCGTGTTCACGAATCTCGGGCAAT
Organism: uncultured Acidobacteriaceae bacterium; assembly: GCA_963770365.1. GTDB lineage: Bacteria > Acidobacteriota > Terriglobia > Terriglobales > Acidobacteriaceae > Telmatobacter. The sequence continues at coordinate 8,716 of CAVYPN010000014.1, forward strand.
TCGCCGACATTACGGCCGCCGGCGATTTTCGCCAGGAACTCAACTACGGCCAGTCCCTTGAGCTTGCCGGTTCTAATCCTGTTTCTCCGCAGTGGTTGCAACCTGCCGGCCCCGACGATCTCGATTCGTGGAGCCAAGAGCGGGATCAGCAACTGTCGCGCGTTGCCTCGTTTCAATACGTGAGCCCCGACATTCCAGGAGCGGCCGACCTTGACGCCAATGGCGACTGGCAGCCAGCGACTGAGTACGGCGCGGTGTGGTTTCCGCGCAATGTCTCGGCCGATTGGGAGCCCTATCACAACGGGCATTGGATCAACCGCGATCCATGGGGATGGGTGTGGGTCGAGGATGAATCTTGGGGCTATGCGCCGTTCCATTATGGGCGGTGGGTAAACTACAGCGGCAGGTGGGGCTGGGTACCCGGACCGGTGAACGTGCGTCCGATCTGGTCGCCCGCGCTGGTGGTGTTTGCCGGCGGCGTTCACTCCGGTGGCGGAGGCGGACTTTCCGTCTGGTTCCCGCTCGGACCGGGAGAAGCCTACCGTCCCTGGTATCGCTGCAGTCCTCGCTATATCGACCAGGTGAATATCACCAACATTCGCGAGTCTCGCAGGGTTCACGTCCAGAACACATACGTTAACGTCAACGTGACGAACATTACATATGTGAACCAGACACGCGGCATGTCGGCGATGCGTCAGGATGATTTTGCGTCGGGGAGGTCAATGCGGAATGTTGCGGTCCGCGTCGACCCTCGCGACATGCAGCAGGCGCGGCCTCTTGCCCGGCCTGAAGGGAATCCAACGCCACGAGCCATTGTGTCTCGTCCGGTTACGCGGCCAGTTCCGGTTTCGATCCAAAGGCCGCAGCTGATCAATCAGCAGGGCAGGCAGATCGCCGCCAGACCCGGCGCAACCCCTGTTGCGGCACCGCCAAGGCCGGCGCCTCCGATGCGTCAATTGCCGGGTCGCACGATTGTGGCGGCTCCGGCGCATTCAGATCAAAACCGCCCAGGGAGAGGTCAGTTTCCTGGGTCACAAAGCGGGCAGCAGCAGCAACCCGGTTCGCCGAATAACGGCTACCAGGGAGGAGCACCGCGTGGAAACCCGGTGAACCCCGGACAGGGAATTCAACGTCCGATGAATCCGCAGGTGAACCAGAATCCACCCGCAAACAATAACTACGGTCGGCAACCTGGTCAGCAACCGGTGCAGCCAAACGGGCAGCCTGCGGCTCCGCCGAACTACAGGCAGCAGGATCGGCCGAACCCGCCGAACAATAACGATCATCAACAAGGACCGCAACCGGTCGCGCCGGGCGTGCAGCCAACGGGCAGGCCGGTGCAGCCGCCTCCTAACTTGCAGCAGGATCGGCCGAATTACCGGCCGCAGGGCAATAACGATCGTCAACAGGGACCACAACCGGTCGCGCCCGGAGTACAGCCAACGGGCAGGCCGATGCAACCTCCTCCGAACTTGCAGCAGGATCGGCCGAATTACCAGCCTCAGAACAATAACGATCGCCAACAGGGACCGCAACCGGTTGCGCCAGGAGTACAGCCAAGGGGCAGACCGATGCAGCCGCCTCCGAACTTGCAGCAGGATCGACCGAATTATCAGCCGCAGGGCAGGCCGAATCAGCCGCAGCCGCAAAATCCGCCTCCGCCGCAGTATCGTCGCGACGTCGTTCCTGTACAGCCAGACAGGCACACGGACCAAGCAGCTCCGCCAGCCAACAATCCGCCGCAGGGACGGCCGAGCGCTCCTCCACAGGAACAGCGACAGCTGATGCCTCCGCAACGGCCGGCGTATCAGCCCCAGGAGCGGCCGACTCCTCCACCGCCAAGTAGGCAGGCTGGTCCGCCACAGCAGAACAAGCAGCAGAACGATCAGAAACAAAACAAGGATCAGAAGAAAGACGATAAAAAAGACGACAAGAAGCACAACTAGGCACAATGCAAATGACTCAGGGCCGCTGCGCATCTACGCAGCGGCCCTCTTTCTTCACGATTCACGAGATCCGGCACCTGTAATTCGGACGAATCCCAGGTGGGAAAATTCAAGAAATGGCGTGCCCGCATGGGTGCCAACTCATGAGATCAGTGTGCTCCGTGTCCATCTTCAGTTTTCCCATCGGCGGTGCCGCCGGTTGCCCAAAGGATACAGGCGAGGAAGACCAGAGCGATGACAGGTACGACTACGAACGGGGAAGTAATCATGTTTAAGCTCCCTGAAGGTTAGATTAGCAAATATGCTGACTTTCTTCATGCAGGACGCCGGAAGCGCAGGCAGGCGCGCAGGTTTATCATGGAGTCGCCGTAACTTGAGCTAGTGTCCGTGATTCAACCAGGGATCCAACCAGGAGCAACTCCATGAGCGAGAACAATACTGCATCGCCCCGCAACCGGGGCCGTCGCGACTTTTTGAAGATTGGCGGAGCCGCCACAGCAGCGCTGCTGACTCCTTCCGCATTTGCCGTAACGCCGAACAAGACTCTTCCAAGCCTGCCTTCAAACCCGCGGACACCGGAGGCGATGCCAACGCGCAATCTGGGCAAGACCGGCTACAAGGTGGGCATTTTTTCGCTGGGTGGCCAGGCTGCATTGGAGAAACCGAAAAACTTCGACATCGCTGTGCCGATCGTCGGCCGCGCGCTCGATCTTGGCGTGAATTACATCGACACGTCATCGATCTATGGCGGACCCGATCGCTGGAGCGAACAGTACGTGGGCAAGGTGATGGCGAAGCGCAGGAACGAGGCCTTTCTTGCGACCAAGACGAAGGAGCGGACGCGCGATGGCTCGATGCGCATGATCGAGAGATCGCTCCAGTTGCTGCAGACCGATCACGTGGATCTCTGGCAACTGCACGACGTGGGTACGATGCACGACGTCGACGAGATCTTCGCAAAGGGCGGCGCGATGGAAGCGCTGCTCGATATGCAGCAGCAAAAAGTGGTTCGATATCTCGGCATTACCGGCCACTACAGGCCCGATGCGCTCATTGAGTGCATTCACCGGCACGACTTCGATTGCATTTTGATGGCGATGAATGCAGCCGATCCGCATCACTACAGCTTCAACGATGCGCTGCTGCCGCTGGCGGTCGAAAAGCAGATGGGCATTATCGGCATGAAGATTCCGGGTCGCGGGCGCATTCTATCCACCTGGACGCCGCCGCCGATTGAGCAGCAGAAGCACTCGTGGGAAGGCATGACGATCCAGACCGACAAGCCTGGCACGCTGACCATGCGCGAAGCGATGAATTACACGCTTTCGCGTCCGGTGAGCACCGTGATTATCGGATGCGATACGATTGCGCAGCTTGAAGAAAATGTGCAACTGGCGCGCGATTTCACGCCCATCAACGACAAGCAGCAAACGGAACTGGTGGCCAAGGCCGAGCCGTGCGCCAAGCCGTCGCTGTTCTTCCGGTTTTACGACCGGCCATAATTGGCTGTGGTTTGTGCTGAATCCGAAAGGCCGGAGCGACTGCTCCGGCCTTTCTGTTGAATTGGCTATCTCGTGTTGGGTGTCTTCAGCGTAAGCCGACGATTCCGCTGACGGATCGGATCAGCGCAGCGGAATCGTATCCAACGCCGTCTTTGAAAACCAGCTCCACTTTTTCGACATTCTCGATCTTGTCTGCAGGGTTGCCGTCGAGCACCACGATGTCGGCCGCCTTGCCCTGAGCGATGGACCCGATCTCACCGTCCTTGCCCATGTATTTTGCGCCGTTCAGCGAAGCAATGCGGATTGCTTCGACCGGGGTGAATCCTGCCTCGACGAGCAATTCAAGATTGCGCTGATCGCCGAAGCCGGGGACCACGCCGCCATACCCGGTGGGGTCGCAGCCGGCTATCAGCAACCCGCCAGCCGCAACAAATTCATGCTCGAATTGCATTTCCTTGTGAAGGAGCGCTTGTCCCAGCTGCTGTTCAGCCCTTCCGGCGCGCACTGTAAGGTACTCTTTTGCGGCTTCGACGTTCAAGGTTTTCAGGGCGGCGCTTTCGCGCTCCATTGGAGGACGATTGCCGGCCATTGTTTCAAAAATGGCCAACGTTGAAGTGATCGCCACGTGGTGCGCAACCAGGTCGGCGATCATCTCGCGAACGGGAGCGCCTTCGACGTCGATGTCCTTTGCAAGGTAGTTCATGGTTTCACGCTGACTGGGGCATTGGTCCGCCTGTTTGCCGGGAAGAAATTCGGTGTCCACCACGAGGCCGTGTTCCAGGTTGTCGATGCCTAAAGCCGCAGCCTGTTTGAATCCGACGGAACAGAGGTGGCCTGTGATTTTGAGCCCGTGTGCATGGGCGTGATCGATTGCCGTTTTCAATTCGTCCGCAGTGAGGTAGTTATATGCCTTGAACGAGGTCACACCTTCCGCTGCCCAGTAGTCGACCAGACGCGCAGCATCATCGGGATCACTGAGTTGATGCATCTGGATAGCGAACGTGCCCTTGCCCTCAAGGTACGGTCCCGTGATGTCGAGCTTTGGGCCGGGAGTTTTTCCAGCCTCGATTGCGCGCTTCAACTCGAGATCGGTGTAGGGTTCGAGGCTGCCGCCGGTGCGTGCCGTCGTCACGCCTCCAGCAAGGTAGAGGCGCGGAGCACTGTCTGCCGCCTCCGCATAGAGCGCGAGTCCGTCGGCAGGGCGATCGGGCAGTGGGTAGAAGAGATGCTCGTGCATACCGACGAGGCCGGGGATCACGGTTTTGCCCGTGAGGTCCAGCACCTTTGCGTTCGCAGGATAGTCACCGTGCGATTTGGCATCCTGGATGGCGGTGATTTTGCCGCCTGCGATCACGATGCGCATGTCGTCTTGTGGTGCGGCGCCAGTGCCGTCGATGACGCGCACATGATCGAGCACGAGCACTGGAGCGTCTTCTTTGATGTATGCCGCGAGCGGAGATTTGTGCTGAGCCACGCACGACAGGCTGAGCGCTATCGCGATGCACAGGGTTGCTGTGCGCTCAAAACTTTGCATGAGATTCAGGCCACCAGGGAAGAGATTTGGTTCCTCGCAGCAAGTCTCGGTCACTGTGCGGGCGGTGTCAATTGAAAAGCCAGCACCCGCGCACACCTCAGCCCCTTCTCTTTCTCAAGACCCAGGTTGTCATACAGCGATAGTCCTGCACGATCGTGGTTTTGAGGGGATCGACGAGCACTGCGTTGAGCTCTTCGACAAGGTCCATCAACATCTCTTCATCGACGAGAAACCATTTCGAGCCGTCACCAACGACGAAGATATTTTCACCCACTCTCTCAAAGTCCATGCCGATCCTCGATCCCAGCCGGCAGAAGAGCATCCCGCCGGGTCTCAGGACCCGCCAGAGTTCTGCAATCATGCTTCGAAAGTGTTTTTCGTCGCGTGCGAAGTGGAGAACGGAAGAGCACATGACAACGTCGGCGAATCCATCGGCGAAGGGCATCTTTTCGATAGGGCCAACCTGAAAATTCTCAGGCGGTAGCCCTGTGGCCAGCGATGAAGACAACTTGCGCACATGATCTACACCTTCAGCATCCTGGTCCAGCGCGAAGACCTCACAGCCTTCGCGAAGCAGGTAAACGAGGTTTCGCCCATAACCGCATCCGGCATCGAGCACGCGCATACCGGGTCCGATGTTCCCGCGCAGAATCTGGTCGAAGACATAGATGTCGATCTGGCCGAACTGTTCCTGAACGGTCAAAGCCACAATGCACCTTTTCTGTTGATGAAGATTCGAGGAGGCAGCCCCGTCCCCGCCATGAAAGCCCAGGCTGAGCGGACTGCGGCCGCATGCTATTCGTGTCAGGTTTCAACGTTCAGGTACAACCGGTAATGTTCGTCATTGATTGCTATGAAGGGCCGCATCGCGATGTTGCCCGTCGCCGTCTTCGCCTGCCAGTTGGTCGAACCGTCTGAGACCTGTGCGACGGACGCCAATTCCTCGGGACGCACGGTGGCAGGAACCTCTCCCACGGCGAAGAGCGCGAGCGGGCCACGGACCACGGCCACCAGTTTCGGATGCTGCGGGTCAACCGCTTGAAGCGTGATGGGCATGTCGAATTCGACTTCGATCCGGTCGCCCTTTTTCCAAGTACGTTGAATGCGCGCGAACTGGCCCGGGGTGAGGCTGGGAGGCTTCGCGCTTGCCGTTCACCGCGATGGATGTCTTCGGTCCTGCCCATTCGGGGATGCGCACGAAGACCGCAAATGCAGCGGACTTGTCGGTGGCAACTTCGATTTGGGTTGAGGACGATGCGGATATTCAGTGCGCTGCATCAGTTCGATGCGATCGGTGCCGCGCTTCCACGTCACGCGCGATGGAACAAACAGGTTCACATACACGCCTTCGTCATCGGCGAAGTACAAACTGATGCCGTAATCAGCGGTAATCTGCGAAAAGGTTCCCGTGCAGCAGTGCCACTTGTAGGGGTGATAGACCTTCGATCCGTCGTTGTTGTAGTCGGAGTAGTAGAAGCCGTGGCCATCTTCCTGGATCGCCTTGACGCCGAGGATGCAGTTGTAGAGCACACGCTCCATGCTGTCGCCGTAGCGGCTGTCTTTGGTGGCTCTGAGCAAATAGCGCGTGATCTTGAAATGCGCATAGGAGCCGCATGGCGTCTCAAAACTCGAGTGCGTTTTGGTCAGGCTTTCACCGATTTCGCCGCTGCCAGGCTTGCGAAAATTCTCGTCCGGTCCCCAACCGCCGGTGGCAAAGCTTTGCGCGCGCACAAAATCGAATCCGTTGCGCGCGGCACGCAAATACTTTTCATCACCCAGCACAAAGTACGCCTGCATGGCGCTGCTCATGGCGTTGACGTGGCTGTAGGCGTGCTTTCCGGGAAGCACATTTTCGCCGGCTGCGAGCGGATCCCAATACCAACTGTCGGCGAGGAAATGGCGGCCCAGGACCTTGTAGCGGCTGCCGGCGCCGCGCTGCCAGGCGAGGAAGAGGTTCTCCGGCAGCGTGTACGGCTCGTCCCAGCAAAACGAATCATCTCGATGCGGACGCGCATATTGCTCGGCACGTGATATTCCTCCGGGCGGAAGATATTTACTCACAGAATCGAGCGTCGCATCGAGGGCCTTGAAAGCATTCGCGGCGCCGGCAAATTCATGTGCGTCGATCATGCCGATGGAGATCTTGTCGTAGGTGTAGGCGGGGAAACGATGGTCGTCCCAGAAATGCGGCGTGATCGCAGGAGCGAAGGCATTGACGAGCCGGTGTACCTTCTGCTGTGTGGCCTTGTCGCCAGTGGCTGCGTAATCACGCGCAAGACCGGAGAGATATTGTCCGAAGCTGTGGCAGGGAGCGAAGCCGTTGTTGCCGGGCTTATCGAGATCGGCCAAGGGTGCCCAACTGTACCAGCCACCCATTTCCTCGCCGGGAGCGGGTAGACCTGCGCGCTGGCGAAAAGGCTTTAGAAGCGAATCTTCGTTGAGCGCACGATAGAACGCGTGATTGCGATCGAATTGCTCACGGAGCGGTCCTTCCAGGAGCTGGACGTCGCCGTAACCGAACTGGCTGAGCGGTGGCGTGATCTGCAAGGACTCGCTCGGATTCGCGAATCCAACGCGCGGATGAACGAGTGCCACTGTGGCAGCAGCTGCGCCGGTTTTGAGGAACGTGCGGCGCGATTGGGCCCGAGTGATCGACATGGGATTCTCCCCGATGAATTTTAACGCCCGGCATCCACAGCTGGATTTGGTTGCTGTTCGCCGCTCGTTCAATCCATGTGATTGATGAGGGAAGCAATGCAGGCCGCACCGAATCCATTGTCAATGTTGACAACGGAGACGTTAGGCGAGCAGGTGTTCAGCATTCCCAGCAGCGCAGCGACGCCGCCAAACGAGGCACCGTATCCCACGCTCGTGGGCACGGCCAGCACCGGCGCATTCACGAGGCCCGCGACCACGGTGGGCAATGCGCCCTCCATGCCGGCACAGACGATGAGGACGCGCGCGGATTGCAGCGACTGTTTCTGCGCAAGCAGGCGATGGATTCCGGCGACGCCGACGTCGGCGATCAACTCCGTCTCGTTCCCCATCAGGCGCGAGGTGACGGCGGCTTCTTCAGCAACGGGCAGGTCGCTTGTGCCCGCGCAGACCACGCAGATGTTGCCTCTTCCGGCAGGAGCCTTTGTCTGTTCGAGGGTGATGGCGCGAGCTGTCTCATGGTAAGTTGCACGCGGCTCGACGCGGCTGACTGCTTCGAAGCAGTCGCGTGACGCGCGCGTGGCCAGCACGTTGCCGCCTGCTTTCGTCATATGCGCGAAGATGCGGGAGACCTGATCGGTGGTCTTTCCGGCAGAGAAGATCACCTCGGGCATCCCGGTGCGCAGTGCGCGGTGATGATCGAGCTTGGCAAAGCCGAGGTCTTCAAACGGCAGGTCTTTCAAGCGCTCCAGCGCGTCTGGGACGGAGGTGCGCTTATTCTCCACGTCCTGGAGCAGCGCTTCAATCTGCGACCGGTTCATCGGCGGTCCTCCTCGCGTATGGCGGCAAAGATGCGAAGCGCCTGCTGCGTTACAGACTTCAATGGAACAGAGTGGGCAGCAGCGATGCGCCGGCAGTCTTCATACTCGGGAGCTGCATTCGCAATTTCACCCGAGGGCCAGCGCGCGATCTTGATGCGGACCGGTCCCCACTCGGTCCGCACTTCCTGGAAATCGCGGGCGAGGGATACCTTGTTCTCGATGCGCCAATGCATGCCGATGGTGGTGGTTTCGCGAAAGAGCAGATCGCGCAATGCAGGCATCTTGTCGGGATGGCATAACACCGTTAACTGCACGCCGGTGCGGCCCTTTTTCATCTGCACGGGAATGCGATATACATCCCAGGCGCCGGCTTCGAGCAGCAGTTCGCTGACGTAGGCGATCAACTGCGGGCTGGAGTCGTCGATCACTGTTTCCAGGATGGCGATTTGCCCGGCAGCGGGATGCTCTGCAGCTTCTTCGCCAACGAGCAAACGCAGCAAGTTGGGCTGGCCCGGCGTGTCGCGTCCGCCGGCACCGTAGCCGGATGCAGAAATGCGCATGGCGGGTAGCGAAGCGTACTCGACGTTCAGCATGCGGAGAACGGCGGCGCCAGTGGGCGTTACACGTTCCATCGGAGGACCGGAAGCATATACGGGCGCATCGCCCAGCAGTGCAAGTGTGGCGGGCGCGGGCACGGGAAGCGTTCCGTGTGCACACTCGACCGTGCCGCTGCCGACATTCAATGGCGAGGCGAGCCAGCGATCGACGCCGAGATGCGCGCAGCCCACGGCAGAGCAGACGATGTCGACAATTGTGTCGACCGCGCCGACTTCGTGGAAGTGGACGTTCTCGATAGGCATCGAGTGGATCTTTGCTTCGGCTTCGCCTAGCAACTGAAACGCACGGCTGGCGCGCGATTTCATCTGGTCTGTCAGGGGCGCGTCGGCAATGCTTCGAAGGATTGTCGAAAGCGAGCGATGCGCCTGATGCTCGTGTTCGTGAGCATGATCATGCGTGTGGACTGTCCCGTCCGCATGCTGGTGTTCATGGGAGTGGCCGTGTGCTGAGCCATGGTCGTGCGTGTGCGCGTGTGCATGCTCATGGTGATCGTGATCGTGAATGTGACCCGCTTCACCGTGCGCATGGCTGTGCGCGGCCGCATGGTCGTTCTCGACGATGACGTCGACCTTGGTTCCGGCCAGCCCGCCACGACTCACCTTGCGCATTTCAAGGCGCGCGCCGACGTTCAATGCCGCAGTCGTTTCTTCGAGCAGCGCAAAGGGTACGCCCGCATCGACAAGCGCGCCCAGCAGCATGTCGCCGCTGATGCCGGAGAAGCACTCCAAATATCCGATTCGCATGGAAATGAGATTGTACCTAGAACCGGTCTCATGAGACGAGTTCATCAAATCGCAAAGTGCCTGGGCCCCGCTTTGTTGTCGGGTCCCATACTGCCAGTATGAGGCCACGTCGCTATTGATGAGACCGGTTGTTACGCGCCGCGCCGCATCAGCACTTCAGCCGGCAGCACCGCGTTCAAAGACCCGGAGCGAAAACCTGTGCAATCGAGCGTCACGTATTGAAAGCCGGCCTTTCGCAATTCGGCTGAAATCCTGTCCATCATGTCGAGCGTGAGTGCCCTTGCCAGTTCGACGCGCGCGATCTCAACGCGGGCAAGTTCACCGTGGTGGCGGACACGGAACTCGCGAAATCCCAACTGGCGGAGGCTCTCTTCGCCGCGCTCGACCTGCTCAAGAACTTCACGGGTCACGGTGCGACCGTACTCCACGCGCGACGAGAGGCACGGTGCGGCCGGGCGATCCCACAGCGTGTAGCCGGCCTCCTTTGCAAGCGTGCGAATCTCCTGCTTGGTCAATCCGACTTCGGCGAGGGGCGCCAGCACTTCGTGTTCTTCGGCGGCGCGCTGGCCGGGGCGGTAGTCGCGGCGGTCGTCGGCGTTCATGCCGTAGGCGATCTGGGCAAAGCCGAGTTCCGCGCCCAGCTTTTGCATGCCGTCGAAGAGCTCTGTTTTGCAGTGGAAGCAACGGTTGGCATCGTTGCGCTGGTACTCGGGCTTGTCCAGTTCTTCGGTCTGGATGACGCGCAGGGGAATGCCCTGTGTTTCAGCGAAGGCCCTGGCCTGTTCCATGTCGCGACGGGCGAGGCTTGGCGAGTCAGCGAGCACCGCAAGCATGTGGTCGCCCAAAACGCGATGGGCGGTTGCCGCGAGGAAGGCCGAATCGACGCCGCCGGAGTAGGCTACCATCACGCTGCGAAGCGCGCGCAGGCGGTCTTCGAGCGCGCGCCGCTTCGCTGCTGTCTCAAGGGGATCGAGCGCGAAGCCGGGCGTTGTCGACACAGTGCGATTATACCTTCGGGGTTGGATGCGGCGTTAGCGGGACGCGCGGGCTCCACGGCTTACAACTGGTTGAGCGGCTTCAATCTGAGGGTGGATGGCCGAGTGCGCAAGCATGCTGTATACTCCGGGACGATTGCAGATTCAGGAGAGATCTACGATGCGTTTTCAGACAATGATGAAATTCACGAGCGCCGCTGCGCTGGCTGCGGTGATGATGGCGGCGCCGGTGCGGTCGCTGGCCCAGGGCGGCGATACGATTTTGAAACCGGCCGACACGCAGAAACTGCTTCCGGCGAGCGTCTACTACAAGGCCCAGTCGGCGCCGACGCAACTGCGGAACTCGACGGGCATCAAGTTTTCTGACGGCTCCTACCTGCTGTCGACGATGGTGGACACGAGCGGCTATTCGAGCGACGTGGCCGCGAAGTACCAGGCGTACTTCATCACCGAAGTACCGTTGAAATTTGGCGGCGAGAACCTGCCGGCGGGTGTGTATGGCGTAGGGTTTGTCGGCGGAAAATTTGTCGTCACCGATGTGGGCGCGCACGACATTTTTTCAGTGGACACCGGGTCGGACGATGCTTTGAAGCGGCCGATGCCGCTGCAGATCATGGCCGATCCGTCGGGCGGCTTCAGGCTCTATGCCGGGCGGAAATTTGTGAAGTTCGCGCGATAGCAGACGGCTTTTGGTTAGATCAAAACGCGGGCCCTTCGGGTCCGCGTTTTTCTTTTTGCACCAAAAGTCAAAAAAGCTCGATTTTTGAAGAAGGCCTCGATTCTATTCATCTCATTTATTTTGTGTAGTTTATGTATTTTAGAGTGGTGCCATTAGGGCGCATTTTGGCAGATTTTGCCGCGTTTAAGCGACCCGTTAATTTGCACCCCCTCCCCCCATACTCTCTTTAGGGAAGTTCCGCGTAATCAGCAGTTTGCCGGCGGAGGCGCCGGCAAAGTCATCTGTCGATTGAACTTGGCCGTAGAGTGCTCTCAGGAAAGGGCTTAGGAACTAGTGAAAGTGAAGAAGAAGTGAGCTAGTGAACAAGGGAACAAGGGAACTTAGTGAACAAAGGAACCGGCTGACGGTTGATTTTAACGATTAGGCGTCGTTGATTTAGCTAGCGTACTTTTTCTGACCCTACTTTATTGTGCGCCGGGGGAGGGAAATTACCTGCAAACTCCCGGGAAGTTTTTTCTGTTTGGATTGATGAGGTTGGGGGGAATTTGAAGCCGAGAGGCTTGACGGCTTAGAATTCGCAACCACACCTGCGTTGAGATCATGCAATGAACCTGGTAAGACGATCTGTTCATCGCGATGGAGCCGCGGTGGGAGGGGTATAGCTTTCGGAAATGCGGGACGAGTTCTGGATTGGCAGAGGGAAGATTTGGCTGGCGGCTCGCGAAGGTATGGTCACGTGACGATACCGACGTAATGGTTCGAATGCGGATGTTTCGTGGGTACAATCGTTGAACTTCTCGGACACGCGCAGATTTATTAGATCCCGCCACGTGCGCCGCAATAGAGGATAGACGAAAGGACCAGAAACCGATGGCAACGCTTATGCAGAATGGCAACCCTGTTCAACCGCCCGCCGCATCACCCGCTGAGATGCCCGCAAATCTGAATTCCGGCACGAATCAATATTCCATGATCGGGAAGTCGATCTCGATCAAGGGCGAAATTACCGCCTCCGATCCGGTGTATGTCTATGGGAGCGTCGAAGGCCTGATCAATGCGCCGGCGCACCGGGTGACCATCGGAAAAGAGGGCAGGGTAAAGGCTGACATCAGCGCGCGGGAAGTGGTGATCATGGGCGATGTGTGCGGCAACCTCGATGCCCGCGAGCGGGTGGAGATTCGTTGCGATGGTTCGCTGATGGGAGACCTGTCGACGAGTCGGATTTTCATCGAAGAGGGCGCGGTGCTGAGCGGGTCGATTGATGTGCACAAGCCGAACAAGAAGGGTAAGGCGGAAGAGCGCGAGGATCTGGCCATGGAGACGGAGCCCGAGGAACTCGAGCGCAAGGGTGTGGTGAGTTTTCCGGTGGCGGAGATGGCAGAGGAGATTGCTTCGTAGCGAGATTCTGTCGCTACTGTTTTGTCCCAGGGTCTCAGAATCGAGACCCTTCGGCCTCGCTCAGGACAGGCCCTGGGATACCCGGCGATGGTATGCCGGGATCCTCTCGAGAGCGGGCGGGATAACGTGCTATACCGTCGAAGTTCTGCCGCGCAAAAAGTGAAACACAAAGGAAACCAACGCCAACACAAGCAAGATGTGGATCAAAAAACCCGCGGTGTGGAACATTACGAATCCACCGAGCCACAGTAGAACCAATACAATTCCTATTCCTAAAAACATTGTCTTCCTCCCTTATTTAGATTCCTAATTTTGTCGGGCATCGCCGACTGCGAAAGCATGGGGAATGCTATCTCAACGTTTGAGACGAGTGCTCCTGCTAAGGTTGTCTGTCGCCAACTCTGAGGGTTTGCATTTGTCGGCGTGAATCAATGCCTGGGAACCTAAAGAGGGTGACCATCGGCAAAGAGGGCAGAGTGAAGGCCGCATCCGTGCCCGCGAAGTTGTGCTTGAAGTAGTCCAGCGGCGAACAGTGCAGTGCGGAGGCTGCGCAAGGTAGAGAAAAAGCAGATCCTTCGCTCCGCTTACCCCATGGGCGCTTCGCGTCCACGGCGACCCAAGCTGCTCCGCCCAGGATGACACCACTTAAGTAAGTGGCATGCACAAAGCAGAACGCGGACCCTGCGGTACGCGTTCTGCTTCTTTGATTGTTGTTGGTTCGTTTTGCGGCACGACTGAGAGTCGTGCCCTGACACTTCTTGCTTTCCGTCTTCGATCTGTCAATTGCCTGGGATCGCGCAAAATGAAGAAGGCGGACCGTAAGGTCCGCCTTGTCTTTATGGATTGAATTTGTTGTCAGGCCTTCGCTAGGGCGGGAGTTGCGGTGCCTAGCTTCTCGGCTAGCATTTCGTGGGCGTGGGCGAAGAACTCTTCTTTTGCGATCTTGCCTGCGTCTACTTCGGCTAGCAGCGCCTTCTGCGCGATGTATTCCTTGTTGACTACGCCGGCTTTGGACTGCAGCATGCGCCACGACTTGCGGCGTTCTACGCAGAACATGACGAGCTGGCGGGAGAGGGCGCGGTACTCGATCTTGCCGTTCTCCTCGTACTTGATGTAGACGCCGAAGTCGGGAATGAAGGAGCGGTGCGCGGGGTCGAGGTAGCGGCGGTAGACGACATCCTGCTGCGTGATGCGCACCAGCATGTTGTCGAGGTGAAGGAGCTTCTCGGCCGCCTCGGGCTTGATCTTCTTGAGGTGGTTGCGGAAGCGGGCTTCCGTTGTGCACCAGTGAGCCACGGTGTAGCGCATGGTTTCGCCGGTGGACTTGAGCTTGGTCTCGTACCAGTCGAGTTCCTTGCTGGGGTTGCCGGTGACGTCGAGCGCTTCCTGGTAGGTCTCGCCGAGGCGCGGGTTGAAGACGAACTCGGGAACGCCGCGCGAGTCGCGTACGCGCTGCGCCTGGAAGAGCGCCATGTCATCGGCCACGCCGTGCTCGGGCTGGCAGGTGGTGAAGCACTGCAGGAACATGGTGCCGCGATATTCCAAACCATCCAGAATTGCGCGGTAGAGTTTCGGCGCGTTGGCCATGGAGACCTGCGCGACGAAGGGCGATCCGTGTCCGGCGAGGAATGTCTCTGCGACGGTCTTCTTCTCAGTGTTCTTGCCTTGCGTGGCCGAGCCGAAGACGTTCATGTCGTTGCCGCCCAGCATCGGGGTTGAATCGGAATTCTGACCGCCGGTGTTGGAGTAGACCTGGGTATCGAGCATCAGCGCCTTAATGTTGGGGCGGTTCTGCAGGATCACCTTGGACATGTTCTGGTAGCCGATGTCGCCCATGCCGCCATCGCCGCCGACCACCCAGACCTTGGGCAGCTCGACGATTTCCTGATCGGTCATCAGTGCGTCGGTGAAGTGAGTGAACTCGTAGAACTCGCGCGGCGTGATTCCCTTGCCTTCGCGAGTGAGAATGACGTCGGTGAGACGCTCGGGGATGACGGAGCGGCGTGCGTGGTCGACGATGAAGCTTTCGCCCATCAGCCAGCCGATGGTGATGCCGTCCTGGAAGAGCGAGTTCATCCACGGGTAGGGGTGTGGGTTGTTTGGCGAGGTAGAGCCGTAGACCGTATTGCAACCGGTGTGCGCGGCCATTGCCATTACGGACATGCCATTGGCCAGGCGTCCATCGACAGGCTGCAGGCTCTTGTGATTGAAGGCCTCGGTGAGCAGGACCGCGGCGAGGGCCTCGATCATCTGCGCGTCGGTGATGGGGCCGTTGGCGGCTTCGTGTGCGGCGATGCGGGACTTGGTGTCTTCAGTCTGCTCGCCGCCGAGGCCGAGGATAAGGTGCGAGATGGCGAGGCGCAGGGTTGCATACTCTTCTGGATTGCTTGCCTTGAGAGCTTCCAGGAGGGCAACACCGTTCTTTTCGAGATCGCCAGCCTTGCCCACGAGTCGATCGGCCTTGGTGTGGAAGACGGGGCGCATGTACGCCTCGGTGACGGCCGCGATGGAGCGGAGCACGCTCTTCTCGCCGCAGCCTGCGCAAGCGCCGTCGCCGGAAACCAGTGCGTCGTAGTTACGGCGGACCATGAGCATGTTGCGGAGGGTTGCGGTTTTCGAATCTGCTGGATTGGCGGCGTTGAAGAGGCCGAGGTACTTCTGCGATGTGTCGGGCAGCAGGTTGAGGAAGGCGGTGCCGGTTTCGTGCTCGGCGTTGACTTCGGTGGTTTCCTGCACCATCTTGAGCGCCATGTGATCGCCGCAGGCGGTTACACAGGCTGCGCAGCCCTTGCAGAGGTCGCTGACAAAGATGGAGAAGATTCCGCCGGTGCCGGGGGCCTTGCGCTCGGGCGAAGAGAAGATGGCGTTGACCTTCTGATAGGCCATCGGCACCTTGTCGATGATCGCGTAGAACTGGGCTTTGGCGTTTGCTGAGAAGCCGTCGACGGACTCGGTGACTTCGCGGATGATCTTCGGTAGAGGGGTACCGGTCTTCATTTCCGCGACCATGCGCTGGCGCGTCTGCTTCTCGATTTCGGGAAGCTTCGCCATCATCTTGGTGCGTTCCGCGTCGTCGCCCACGTAGCGGGAGACGGCCATGGTGAGCACCGTGCCGAGATCCTGCGAGGTGTTGGGGAGCGCGGTGTCGGGGCAGACAGAGATGCACTCCATGCACTGCGTGCAGTTCTCGGGGATGTAGAGCGGGGTTTCGCGGCGAGCTACGTACTTGGAGGCCGTGTCGCCGGTGGCTGCGGCGATGACGCCCATGGCTGCGAGTGGAGTTGCCGGCTGGTCGTATCCGAAGCTCGCGCGGAATTCGGCGTCGAAGGCGTCGATGGTTGCGATCGGCGGCCGGGCACCTTGTCCGGCGGGAGGCAATGTGGAACGGCAGCCGCCCGTGTTGCAGTCGCCGCTGCCGACTGTGGCCATTTCGAGGATGGGGAGCAACGGCTGTCCGCGAAGGGAGGACTTGTCGGCCGCGGCCATTTCGCCAATTTTGATTTCCTTCACGAGCTCGAAGCCCTGGGTCATCACTTCCATGTTGGAGTTGACGACGGCTTCGCCCAGCTTGCCGAACTTCTTGACGTACTGCTTCATTACTACGTCGCGGTACTGCTCCTGGGTGATGCCGAACTCCTGCAGCATGGGGCTGACGGCGAAGAAGGCTCCGAGGAAGGCGTTGCCCTGCATGCGGAGCTGAAGATCAGCGCGGTCGGTGGCCTTGCGGGCGATTTCAAAGCCAGGCAGCGTGTAGACGCGAATGTTCTTCTCGATGATTTGCTTGCGGGCCCAGAGGGGAAGGTTCTCCCATGCACGCTCGCCTTCGGCGTCCGACTCCCAGATGAGAGCGCCGCCGGGCTGGATGCCGTCGAGAGGATTGCAGTGGGTAAAGGCCTTGGGATCGCAGCAGAGCACTACTGTGACGTGGCGCAGATCGCAGTTGACGCGAATGCGGTCTTTGGCGGCGACCATGAAGTAGCTGGTGGGCGCGCCCTTCTTTTCCGAACCGTACTTGGGGTTGGCGCTGACGTGAATGACTTCCTTGGGATTGCCCTTGTCGTCGACCAGGCCATCGCGCTCGTAGAGCAGATCGTTGAGGTCGCCGAGGATGGCGCCGAGGTTTTTGCCGGTGGTGATTGCGCCCCATCCGCCGATGGAGTGGAAACGAACGGCGACTGCGCCTTCGGGCAGAAGGGAAGGCATCTCGTCGCCGATGACAGCGTAGGGATGGTCGATGCCGAGGACGAAGAAGCTGACGCCGTCGGCTGCAGTCTTGCCGTCTTTGCGGGCGCGACCGGCGGTGGCGAATTCGTAGGCGCCGATGATGTGCTCGGGCCGGAAGTCGCGCGAACCGAGGCCGTAGCTGCCGGAGTAGATGTGCGGCACTTCGTCCATCGTCATCGCGGGCAGACCTTCTGAGGCGCCGTGGCCTGCGGTCTGGATCGCTTTGGAGAGTGCCGTGCGGATGTCGCGGCCGAGCGGATTGTCGCCGCTGAGGGCTTCGTCCGTCCGCTCGAGGATGATGACGTTCTTCTTGCCCTTGAGCGCGGCAACGATGGCGGCCTCGGGGAAGGGACGAATGACGTTGACGTGGATGGAGCCAACTTTGACTCCCTTGACGTCGCGGAGGTAGTCGACGGCGGCTTCGATGTTCTCTGCGGCAGATCCGAGAGAGACAAAGACGGTGTCGGTGTCGTCGCATTTGTACTGGGAGATGAGGCCGTAGTAGCGGCCGGTGAGGTCGCCGAAGTCTTTATAGGCGTCTTCAAGGAACTGCAGAATCGGCTCGGCGAAGTTGTTGCGGCGCGCGATGATGCCGTTCATGTAGTGTTCCTGGTTCTGCACGGGGCCAAGGAGAACGGGGTTGGTGAGGTCCATCATCTTGGGCACGCGGCGGCGAGTAGGTCCAAAGAGAACGCGCTGCGCTTCCGTCGGGCAATCGATGATGTCTTCCGGACGGCCGAGGTATTCGCGGATCAGTTCGGACTCGTGTTTGTAGAAGGTGCGCTCAAGGTGGCTGGTGAGGAAGCCATCCATGATGTTCATGCCGGGGGTGAGCGAAAGCTCGGTGACGCGGCGGAGGATGAGGGCCTGGTCGGCCGCCTGCTGTGCGTCTTTGCCGAAGATCATGATCCAGCCGGTGTCGAGTGCGCCGTAAATGTCGTCGTGGCCGCAGTGGACGTTGAGGGCGTGCTTGGTCAGCGCGCGGGCGCCGACTTCGAGCACCATGGTCGAGCCTTTGCCGGGAGCGTGGTAGTACTGCTCGACGCCGTAGACGACTCCCTGGCCGGAGGTGAAGTTGACCACGCGCTTGCCGCATACGGAGTGCGCAATGGCTCCGCCCTGGGCCGCGTGTTCGCCTTCTGTCTCGATGGCGATGGTGTTGTGGCCGAAGACGTTCAGATTGCCCTCAGCATAGGCCTGCTGGAAGAGCTCGCCGCCTTCGGTGGAAGGCGTAATGGGATAGAAAACGCCGGCATCGGCGATGCGGGTCTCAGTGTGGTACGAGACGAGCTGGTTTCCGTTGGCTGTAACTCGAATGCCGGGATAGCGAGCGGCTTCCGTCATGGTGTCCCTCCGTGCGTCTTGATTCTGCTGTACTCCGCGAGGTGAGGGTCGGCCTGCAAACGCTTTCGGGGTGAGCCCAGCGAAAGGCCGCAACGATCCCGCAACCTGCGGTTGATTCGTGGCCAGGTTTGGCTGCCCTTGAAGTCAGCGGCTGCAAGTACCTGGTTTCATTGGTTCTGCTGACCGCGATTGAGCTGCGGCTCCAATCCAATTCCCTTGTTAAGTCCAATTGCGAGAGCGATATTGCGCGAGTAACCCAAGGGGGAGCTGCCCGTGGAAACGGCCTATATATCAGTATGCACCCGCCATGCGAGACGGTGTATCAGCCTGTACCAGTGCGTGGGATTGGGGGCGTCGCAAGCCCGCAATCCGCCCTAGCCGGTCCGGACGCCAGCAAGCGAGCAGGTCACCGTCGGCATGTTTACCGCCAACAACATGAAAAGGTCTGTGCTGAACGGCGAAAGCGGAAGTTGGTCGGACGGCTGCAGATTCGGTTTCCGGGATGATCAGTCCGACAAAGTGAGCCATTTGGGGCATCCCAGGCACAGAACGTTGTCATAGAGTGCTAACCGGATTGAATTTCGGCCACGAAAGCCACAACCGGAACGCGGCACAAAGCAGATTTAGTGAGCCGGCGCAGTGGAGGTCCACGGACAATTCAATTCCGAAAGGAGATTCACCATGCGAAGAATGTTCAGCCTGGCTTTGGCTGCTGTGGCACTCAGCACCACACTGGTTGCCTTGGAAGCCGACAATTCTCTCGGCACCTGGAAGGTCAAGACCGAGGCATCCACGTACACTCCGGCGCCTTTACCTGTTAAAAGCCTCACCGTAGTGCGCGAAGTGTGTCCCGGCGGCGTGAAGGTTACAACCACCGGGGAGCGGGCAGATGGCACCGCGATCAACACCACGTATTCGGCAAATTACGATGGCACGCCAGCCGGGGTCACGGGCAAAGGATCGCCGTATGACACCGTGTCAATCAAGAAGGTAGACTCCAATACTTTCGTGTACGAAGCGAAGAGCACGACTGGAAAGTATTCTGCCACTGGACGCCTCGTGATTTCGAATGAAGGCAAAACGATGACATTGACGGCCAAGGGCATTGACGCCGATGGAAAGGAGATGACACTGGCACTCGTTTACGACAAGCAGTAGGGGATGTGAAGCCAGGTTCAGAAAACAGAAGTGCTCGCGCGGAAGCTGGAACTCGACCTACGGAGAGAACGGCGTGAGATCAACTCATGCCGTTCTCTCCACATCGCGTCCAAACCGGCCTTACGCGATCTTGATGTTCTGATTGAGACGCAGCAGATTCGTTGGATCGTACTTCTTCTTGATTTCCATAAGGCGAGCGTAATTCGGGCCGTATGCAGAGCGGACCAGCTGATCGCTTGTATCTCCCAGTTGGTTCACGTATACCCCGTGCGCAAATGGTTGCAAGGAATCACGCGTGGCCTGCACCCATCGCACAACAGCTGCTTGCTCTGTGGCCTCTCTCCAGACGCCTGCGATATCAATTTCGAAGCCCGGCTGCCGGAGCGCGAAAGCCATGTCGCTCACACCTACGCGGCTTACGGCCCCTCGCAAGGGAACGATGATCACTTTGCACGTCGCCGGTGCGTTGCTGATTGCCAACGAAATCGCTGCAATCACCTCTCCGCTTAGTTCTCTGATCAGAACATTTGTCTGGAAATGGGCGACAGGCGTCAGAATAAATCCACCCGCGGCCTGCGCATCCAGATAGGTCTGAACTCTGACGGTGTCATCCTGCGGCTTGAGCGCACGCATAGGCTTGATCAGGTCCATTCCTGCTTGGAGATCGCCGCAATGGCAAACGTCGATTCGGAGTACTTCTCCTTGCTTCGATGGCATGATCTGCGCGAACGCGTCCATCTCATCTGGAGCTGCTGCGAGGAAGCTGGAGAATGCCTCGAGGAGCCCAGAGACGCGCCTTGGCGGATAGGTCAGGCCTCCAGATAATACTTTTCCCACCGGATGAAGTTGATATTCCAGCGCTGTAACCACGCCGAAGTTTCCGCCACCTCCGCGAATCGCCCAAAAGAGGTCTGAGTTGTTCTCGTGACTCGCCTCGATGTGCCTTCCATCTACGGTGACTACTTCCGCTGACAGCAGGTTGTCACACGCGGCTCCGTACTTCTCCATCAACCGGCCTTCACCCCCACCAAGCGTAAAACCGGCGATACCGACAGTCGGGCAGCCGCCAGATGTGGTCGCCAAATCGAAGCTCTGCGTGGCTTCGTCAAGATCGCGGACAAGCGAGCCTGCCTCCGCACGAGCAACTCGCCTGGTTGGATCGACATGAACTCGCTTGAACTGGGAGAGGTCGATCACCAAACCGCCGTCGCACATCCCGTAGCCAAGTCTGCTGTGGCCGCCGCCACGTACAGCCAGTGGCAGGTTCTTGGTCTGAGCGAACTCTAGAGCGTGTGCCACGTCGGATGAAGAACTGCACCGTACGATCACAGCTGGGTGACGATCGAACGCCCTGTTGAAGACCAGGCGCGCAGTTTCGTACTGGGAGTTTTCTGGCGTGATGACATTGCCCCTCACTTGCGACGCCAGCTTGTGAATGCTCTTTGCGTCGAGGGGAGAGTCGTTCGATCCCTGCTCGTCGGCAAGCTGGCGCGAATCAACCAGTCCGCAGAGAGGGGTCGAACAAAGTGTGGCGGCGAATGCGGTCTGCCGGATGAAATGCCTTCGATTGAGGATCACCATATATGCTGCTCACCGGGTTGAACTTTCGCTGTCGAGGCTCAAATCGAGAATGGGCGATTATGGCATCGGCACGTTCCTTGATTCAAGCGCGATCGAACATGCGATTGTCATAGGCCCCACCATTACGGACTGTTTTGGCTGCATCGCAAGTCTCGCCGCTGGCCCTATACTTGCTCCGACGACAAGCGCTCCAAACCAAAGGCTATCCGAATGTCCGACGCGAATCCGCATCCCGCTCCCGCATACGCCAACTACCCAAGCCTTCATAATCGCGCCGTACTGGTTACGGGCGGAGCCAGTGGAATCGGCGCTTCGATCGTCGAGCATTTTGCGCGACAAGGGTCGCGGGTCGCGTTCCTCGATGTTCAGGATGAAGCTGCCGCGCAACTGATCGATTCGCTGAAGGCGGCGGGTCAGTGTGTGCCGATGTACGTTCGCTGCGACCTTGGGGATATTCCGGCGTTGCAGGATTGTGTGCGCAAGGTGATTTCCGATCTTGGCAGTGTCGATGTTTTGGTGAACAACGCGGCTAACGATCAACGGCACAGGATTGAGGAAGTGACGCCGGAGTACTGGGACGCTTCGATTGCCGTGAATCTGCGGTCGCAGTTTTTCATGATTCAGGCAGCGCTGCCGGCGATGAAGGCGGCGGGGCGGGGCAGCATTATCAATATGTCGTCGATTGCGTGGATGATTCCGTCGACGGGGGTCCCAGTGTACATCGCGGCGAAGGCGGCGATCGTCGGATTGACCCGGACCCTTGCGCATGAATGCGGCCCGCAGGGTATTCGCGTGAATGCGGTGCTGCCGGGGGCGATTGCGACGGAGAAGCAGAGGCGGCTTGTCTATACGCCGGAGTACAAGGCGGAGATCATGGCGAGCCAGGCGCTGAAGCGGGACATTCTGCCGGAGGATGTGGCGCGGCTGGTGCTGTTTCTGGCGGCAGATGACTCGAGCGCGATTACGAATCAGAGTTATGTGATTGATGGTGGGTGGGTGTAGCGCGCCGGAGGCGCGCAGTTGTCAGTTGTCAGTTGTCAGTTGTCAGTTGTCAGTTGTCAGTTGTGAGTTGTCAGTTGTCAGTGCACGGGGATCGAGGGCTCGATGCGGGAATTGGGCTTGTGTTTGGCATCGCTGGTATGCGTGGGAGTTGTTTCGAGCTCGATTACTCTTGCGCAGAGTGCGTCGTCGCATGTCGCACCTGGTGCGGATGCAGCGGGGCCGAGGTCGCAACCATATGAAGAAGTGCAGCATCGGCTGGCGCGGGGATGGAATACGTGGGATGTGCACAGCGTGACGACTCAGGTTTTGTTGCCGGAGGGGCTGGCGATTCATGTGGGGATGAAGCACAATTCTTCGCTGAATGGGGATGCGTTTCTGGGTGACACGCTGATTGGACGGCTGGAGAAGGATGCAGAGGTGGTGACGCCGGGACCGCATGCCTGGGATGGAAGTTATACGGATTTTACAGTTGAGTGGAAGGGGCATAAGTGGCGGCTGCAGACTGCGCATGATGGCGAGGATCTGGTGATGGTGGTGACGCCATTGCCTTTGAAGCAGCCGGCGGGATTACCTCCGACGGTAGTGTTCAGTGTGAACTTCCTCTGGGACAGACCGGGAACAGCGGCGATCGATGGCAGGGTGATTCAGACGCGCGGGGGAGGGGGTTTGATTCCGATCTACTGCACGTGCGATTCAGAGCGCGAAGCGGAGCGAATCAGTTTGCCTGTGGGTGAGCCCTATTTCGCAGCAGACCTGACGGGACCCATCGCGATCAGCACAAGGAAACGCAGGAGTTTGAAAGAAGTCAACGAGATCATTCAACGTGCGTTCATCCTTTACGCTGCTTCCAACAGTTCCAAAGGCCAACTCGATCCGATCCGCGATGCGATTGAGACGACGCTTGGCTGGGACACGATCTATGAGCCGGACAAGCAGCGCGTGATTTCGCCGGTGAGTCGCGTTTGGAGCGTGAACTGGGGCGGGTATGTGCTGTTTGACTGGGACACGTTTTTTGCGGCGACGATGGCTGGGATCGGGGACAAGGATCTGGCGTACGCGAATGTGCTGGAGACGCTGCGGGAGGAGACGCCGCAGGGGTTTGTGCCGAATTATGCGCGGGCGGGGAACTGGAAGAGTACGGATCGATCTGAGCCGCCGGTGGGGGCGATCACAGTGCTGGCGCTGTATCGGAAGTTTCACGACCGATGGTTTCTCGAGGATGCGTTTGCGCCGCTGCTGAGTTGGAACCGCTGGTGGAATGAGCATCGACAGATGCAGGGATACATTGTGCTGGGCAGCGATCCGCAGAATGAGCCGGCGAATCTGGATGACGGTTCGCGCGGAACATGGCAGGGTGCGGTTTATGAGTCGGGGCTGGACAACAGCCCGATGTATGACGGGACCTTCTACAATCCGCAGACGCATCTTCTCGAGTACGCAGATGTGGGGATGACCAGCTTGTACATTGCCGATTGCGATGCGCTGGCTGAGATTGCGGATACGCTGGGCAAAGCGACCGAGGCGAAGGAATTGGGCGATCGGGCGAACGATATCGCACGAAGCTGGCGACGCTGTGGGATGAAAAGGCCGGAATCTTTCTCAACAAAGATCTGCATACGGGCGAAGTTCAACACGCGACTCTCTCCGACGAACTTCTATCCGCTGCTGGCGAAGGCGGCGACACCGGAACAGGCGCAGAGCATGATCAATCATCTTGTCAATCGCGAAGAGTTCGGGAGTGACTGGATTATGCCGTCGATCGCACGCAACGATCCGGCATTCAAGGATCAGCAGTACTGGCGTGGGCGGGTGTGGGGGCCGATGAACTACCTGGTGTATCTCGGCCTCAAGAACTATCCCTATCCGAGAGCACGCAAGGAATTCGCTGAGAAGTCCTATGAACTGTTTGTGAAGGAATGGCGCGAGAAGGGGCACGTACACGAGAACTACAACGCGATCACCGGTAGCGGAGATGACGTTGAATCGAGCGACCGGTTCTATCACTGGGGCGCGCTGCTGGGCTACGTTGAATACCTAGAGCAGACCGAGGTCCGGCTACCCAGCAAATAAACGTTTGACCATTATGGGAGTGGAATCGTTACCATTTTTGCGGTTTGATGCCGTAAGATTTTTCCGGGGAGCTAATCGCCATGTTTTCTGCTGTCGCATTTGCCCGTCGCATTTTCATTTCTGGTGTTGCCGTTCTGGCCGTCGTTTTAACAAGCTTGCTGCTTTCATCGCGAGCCACCGCGCAAACGGTCGTCGAGGCCGCGAAGGTTGCGGCGGAGATTAATCGGGTCGCATCGAACTTGCCGCCCGAGTCGCGCGACGTGATCACGCGGCTGACGATGCTGCGCGAGCTTCCTGGCGGTTCATGGAAGATGCATGGGGGCGATCTGGCGCACGGCGAAGACGTGAGCCTGGACGAGTCAAGCTGGCAGACGCTTGCCGTGCCTGGCAAAGCACCCAACGATGCGGCGTGGTTTCGCACGACCTATATTGTTCCGGAGACGCTGAACGGGTACGACCTGACGGGATCGCGCGTCTGGTTCCAGTTTCACGCCGACGCCAACGGCCCGATGCCGGAGATTCTCTACTTCAATGGACGACGCGTTGCGCTTGGCGATGATCTTGAGCCCGTGGTCCTGTTTGACAATGCAAAGCCGGGCGACAAGGTCACGGTGGCGGTCAAGCTGCTGCACACGGTGGATACCAAATCGATCAGGGGAGCGACGCTGAAGATCGATTTCCCGGAAGGGCGGCCCAACCTGGACGATCTGCGAACGGAGTTTCTTTCGGCTGCGCTGCTGATCCCGTCGCTGGCTCCGCAGGATGCGTCGCAGATGACGACGTTGAACGGCGCGATTGCAGCGGTAGACATCAAGGCCCTTGATGCAAAGGATCAAAAAGGCTTTGACGCAAGCCTGAAGGCTGCGCACAGCAAGCTGGAGGCGCTGCTGCCGCTGATGCAGACGGCAACGTGGCACCTAACCGGCAACTCGCACATCGATGCGGCGTGGCTGTGGCCGTGGACGGAAACGGTTGACGTGGTGAAGCGGACGTTCGGCACGGCGCTGCAACTGATGTATGAGTATCCGCAGTACACCTACACGCAGAGTGCCGCGGCCTATAACGAGTGGATGTCGCAGAAGTATCCCGACATGAACGCGGAGATCAAGAAGCGCATCGACGAAGGGCGCTGGGAGATTGTCGGCGGCATGTGGGTCGAGCCTGATTTGAATATTCCAGATGGCGAATCGCTGGTGCGGCAACTGCTGGTGGGCAAGCGCTGGTACAAGCAGGCGTATGGAGTCGATGTGCGGATCGGCTGGAATCCGGATTCGTTCGGCTACACGTGGCAGCTGCCGCAAATCTACAAGAAGAGTGGCGTCGATTATTTTGTGACGCAGAAGATGACGTGGAACGACACGAATCAGCTGCCGTTCAAGCTGTTCTGGTGGGAGTCGCCGGATGGGTCAAAGGTGCTGGCGTATTTTCCGCACGACTACGGGAATGACAATCTGAATCCCACGCGGCTGGCCACCGACCTGGTGCAGGCGCGACAGCGGTCAACGGGGTTGACCAACATCATGGATCTGTACGGCATCGGCGACCATGGCGGCGGACCGACCCGGGCTGTTCTGGACGAAGGAGCCCACTGGGCCACGGCGTCCTCGCCCGCCAAGGTGATTCCGAAGATGCAGTTCGGCGTTGCGCAGAGCTACTTTACCGACGTTGAGAAACAGATTGCGCCGGAGAGTCCCGAGTGGAATTACCAGTCCATTGCGAAGGGATACACCGCGCCTCCGGCCGTTCCGGGTAAGGTGGACATTCCGACGTGGAAGAGCGAGCTCTACTTCGAATATCACCGTGGGGTGATGACTTCGCAGGCCAGTCACAAGCGCAATATGCGTGAGAGCTCCATCGAAACGCTGAACGCGGAGAAGTGGGCATCGCTCGCATGGCTGGATGGGAGGAAATATCCGGCGGCCGAGCTTACAGAGGATTGGAAGAAAGTATTGTTCAACCAGTTCCATGATCTGGCGGCGGGATCGGGCATCGGCATTATCTATAAGGACGCGCAGAAAGATTACGATGTGGTGCGGTGGTCGACGAATGAGATTGGGGCGAAGTCGCTGGCGACGGTGGACGAGCGCGTGAATACGACGGGCGCAGGCGTGCCGGTGGTGGTCTACAACCCGCTCGGCTGGACGCGATCGGGCGAAGTGACGGTGCATGTCGAGACCGGCAAGAGTGCGGTGAGCAGCGACGGGTGCACAGGTTGTGGAAGAGAAGCCCGACGGCAAGACGGATTTCGCCGATGTGAAGCTGCACGTGTTGCACGTGCCAGCGCTGGGCTACAAGGTGGTGTGGGTCCACCGCTCCATCGACAAAGGCGCGTCGACGGGGGCCACGGGCCCGAGCAAGGGCACGGCAGAGCGAGATGAGCACCCGGTGACCGCGAAGGACGCGGGTGACGCGATCACACTGGAGAACGAAGCGCTGCGCGTGTCGGTGAACAAGCAGAGCGGATGTATTACGAGCCTGCTTGAGAAGAAGAGCAGCTTCGAGGCGTTCGCTTCGGGGGCATGCGGCAACCAAATGCAGTTCTTCAAAGACACGCCGAAGGAGTACGACGCGTGGAACATCGACCCGGGAACGCTGGATGTGCCGCCGCAGATGATCGAGCATGCGGATTCTGTTGAGCTATTGAAGACGGCGGAGCCAACGATTCGCGTGACGAGCCACTGGGGCAGCTCGAAGTTCGTGCAGACGATCGGGCTCTCAGCTGACGGAGACGAGGTTAATGTCGACAATCGTTTCGACTGGCACGAATCGCATGTGCTTCTGAAGGCGGCGTTCCCGCTCGCAGCGTCGGGACCGTTTGCAACGTATGAGATTCCTTACGGAACGATTGACCGGCCGACAACGCGCGACAATTCGTGGGAGAAGGCGCAGTTTGAGGTTCCGGCACAGCAGTGGGCTGATCTTGGGGACGGGAAACACGGCTTGAGCTTGATCAATGATTCCAAGTTCGGGTATGACGCTGCGGGCAACACGTTGCGGCTGACGCTGCTGCGCTCGCCCAAGTGGCCCGATCCGGATGCGGACATGGGGCATCAACACTTCGAGTACGCGCTCTATCCGCATGCGGGGACGTGGAAGGACGCCATGACGGTCCATCATGGATTCGAATACAACTATCCACTGACCGCGGTGGTGACGACGGCTCACACCGGCACGCTGCCTGCGTCTCATTCATTTGCATCGGTCGCGCCGGAGAACGTGGTGCTGACGGCGGTGAAGAAGGCTGAAGACGCGAAGGGGTTGATCTTCCGCGTGTATGAGTGGGCGGGGAAGGATGCGGCGGTCGAGTTCCACGTGCCGCCGGGTGCGACGGGCGCGACGGTGACGAACATGCAGGAGACGCCGGAGGGCAGTGCGCTGACGGTAACCGGTGATGTGGTGAAGGCGCCGATTCATCCGTACGAGATTCTGACGGTGCGGGTGGATTATGCGAATGGGGGACCGACGGAGTAGAACGTTGTTGGGTGGAATGCGGCGCGTCCGAATGGGTGCGCCGCATTTGTTTTTTGGAAAGCATTTATGTCAGGGAAGAAAAAGCAACTGCAGGTTCCTCCGCTCCCCGTTCGCTGCGCTCAGGGTCGGTCGGAATGACAGAGCTTTGCCGCGCTATTTCACGGCGACCTTCGTCAGGTCGGCGTTCTGGTCGATCTGGCTGAGGCGGTACATCAGCAGCGCATCGCGCTTGGTGTTAATGGGCTGGGTTGAAAGATCAATCGTCTCGCCAGGGGCGTGCGCGCCTTCGCCGGTGGCGCCGATTCCGGCAAGGCCGGGAAGGAAATCGGCGACAAACGAGATGTCTCCAGCGCCGCGTTTCATCGGGTCCAATTCGGGCATGGGTTTGAATCCGAGGCTTGCGTTGGCCTGGTTGAGAATGCCGAGAAGGGCGCGGCTTTGCGGGGTGGGCGGCATGGCAGGGTAGCCCTCGCCGAAGGTGATGCTTGCGGTCGTTTTCGGCAGATGATGCGCTACGATTTCCTGCATCTTTTTCTCGACGCGTGCGGTCTGCTGGTTGGAGATGGTGCGAATGTCGCCGCTGGCATAGGCGACGGGAGCGATGACGTTGTCTTTGCCGGTGGCGATGGCGTTATTGCCGGCTTCGTCGACATGGACGCTGGTGCCGCCGACGATCATGCCGATGTTGAAGGTGAGATTCTCTTCGGGAAGCTGAGTACGAAATAGATCGAGAATGCGTGTGAGTTCATAGATCGCGCCGAAACCCATACGCACGGAAAAGATGCCGGAGGAGTGGCCGGTCTCGCCGGTGGTGTTGATGTGCCAGGTGATGGAACTGCGGCGGCTGATGCTTCCATAGAAGACGCCGTCCATGCGCGGCGTGCCTTCAAATTCGAGAGCCACATCGCTGTGGTGGGCTGCGGCGATCATGTCACGGCGGGAGATGGTCGCGGGCTCGCCGTGCGCTTCTTCATCGCCGCTGAGAACCACGGTGATTTCGGTTTGCTTGAGGACGCCCGCGGCCTGCAGTGCTTTCAGCGCGAAGAGCATGTCGACGAGGCCGCCCTTCATGTCGTTGACGCCGGGGCCGGTGGCGATGTTGCCGTTCACGCTGTAGGACTGGAACGGGCTGGATTTTTCAAAGACGGTGTCCATGTGGCCGATGAGGAGCATGCGCTTGCCGCATTTTTCCGGCTCGGGGCAGGGATGTTCGGCGACGAGCACGCCGGCGCGATCTACCTGCGGCATCGGGATCCACTGCACCTTGAAGCCGAGGTCGGTGAGTTGCTGCTGCATGATCTCACCGACGGCGCGGACGCCTTCAAGGTTGTGCGTGCCGCTATTGATGTTGACGAGCTTCTCGAGCAGGGCATTCGAAGGCTGCTCGTTGGCGTCGATGTAGGCGACGACGGCTTTCTCACTCGGGGAGAGGATTGGTGTGGTTTGGGCGAACAGGACGGAGGAAAAGGAAACAGACAATAAGGGGAAGGCGAACCGAGGCATTTTCATTTCTCGCCGAGGATAGCAGCCGGAAGGCGCTCTGGCGAAGAGCGGAAATCGAGCCATTGCGGGTCGGCTGAAGTTCGAGCGAACTGATCTGGTGCGCTGCTACAATCAGGCCACTGTTTCTCTGCCCGACCCCACACGCACGCCACGAAAGGATTCTGCAGATGCTGCTGTGCCGTGTGTCGTTGATGGTGCTGGCGGTGCCTGCGATTGCAGGGATTGCCGGGCAGACTGCTTCTTCGCAGCAGGACCAGTCGACTTACACCCTGAAGCTGCCTGTCGATGAAGTTAGCCTGACATTGCAGGCGATGGACGATGAGGGGCGAGCCGTCGACGATTTGAAGATCGAAGACTTGAAGCTTCTCGATAACGGGATTCGTGTACGTCGCATCATTGCGCTGGATTCCATCAAAGACGCGCCTGTTCGCGTGGGGATCTTGCTGGATTCAAGCGAGTCGATGGAATCGAGCCGAGAACGCAGTCAAAGCCTTGCAATCGCCGTTGTGCGCGGTCTAATCCGGCAACCCTCCGATCGCGGTTTTGTGATGGACTTTGCGGGGCTGTCGCCGGTTGCTCAGGAATGGACAAGCGATGTGCGAGCGCTGGAAGCAGCAATCCGCAACCGCCAGGTTGCCTCTCATGCAGAAGGGTCTTTGCGCGGCACTGCTTTGTTTGACTCGCTGTACCGCGCTTGTCTAAGCGAATTCGGACATGCTGATAGCCCGCTGAGCCGGAACGTCATCGTGCTGTTTTCAGACGGTGTGGATAATGCGAGCCGCGCCGACATGAAGCTGGCTGTCGATGAGTGTCAAAAAACGAATACCGCGATTTACGCATTTCGATTTGATGCGACCGGGGCTGCGTCTACGGGGCCGGCCGCGCTGGCGGAGGTGGCTGCGAAGACCGCTGGCCGCGTGTTTCATGGAGACGACGGAGATACGCAGATTGCTGACGACGTGCGGAGGATTGAGACCGACCTGGGCGGACGATATCGCCTGATTTTCAAACCGCCGCAGGTGCGACACGATGGCGCTTTTCACCGGGTTGAGCTGGATGCGCCATCGCGGTCGATAACGATTCGCGCACAGACGGGGTACTACGCACCGGTGCGTTGACGCAACATTCCTGACGGCACAAAATCGTCCGTGACGCATGAGAATTTGTGGGTCTAGCTCTTCTTTGCTGTTACTGCGGAAAAAGCGGCCACCAACTGGTGTATGCGCTTACCGCCGCAGTGAGGACACTTGATTTCGGTTTTCTCGACGTCGGAGATGTGGAGGCTCTGGGTGAATTCCTTGTCGCAGTCCTGGCAGTGGTAGAGGTATTGAGACATAATGCAACTCCGGCCATGATGATAGCTCCGCAGGCTGTTGACGGCAGATGAATTGAAGTAGATAGCGCGAATTGTCAGCAGTGTGAGCCCTTGAGCGCTTGCGCATCTGAAAGGCCCGTGCCTAAAGTTTCTCTTATCAACGTCAACGAGGGGAGGCCGGGGCGGGTTCGCACTGTTGGATCGGATTCTCACTGATAGTCGCGGTCGGGAGCGAAGCCGAGGGTTCCAATTTTGCCGTCGGGGTCCAGACCGTAGATGACCATCTTGGCGTCGCTTCCCTTGTTGACCCGGAAGGTGGACACGGGTTGTCCTTTGGGGCCTGCATCGCGCTTTACCAGCGTCATGGTGCCGCCGGGCCAGATGGTGGAGAGCATCTTGCTTACCCGTGAGGCTGCTTCGGGAGTGATGAGAGCAGACAATTCGGCGCTGGTTTGCGGGCGGATATCTTCGCCCGCGACGATCTGATCGAGAAGCTTTGCGACTTTGGTCGCGATCGAGGGATCGTTGTCAGGAATAGCGGCGACTTTTGCCAGCAGCAACGGCGGGACGACCATGCCTGCGATGACGTGCGCGATGAGACCGGGGTTGGCGTGGCCGGCGTCGAGGTTGGTAAGGACAACGACGGTGAGACTGTCATCGGGATATCGCGAGATGTCGCAGGTGAATCCCTGCCATGCGCCGCCGTGCTCGATGCGCTTGTGATGATTCTGGTCGCCGATGGACCACGCGAATCCATAGCCGGCGGGGTTCGGCTTGCCGTCGTTGAGCGGGTAGACGGTCCAGATGCGGTCAAGGCTCGACTGCTTGAGAAGTTTGGTGGTGTAGAGCGCCGCATCCCACTTGGCCAGGTCGAGCACATTGAAGTAGAGCGTGCCATCGGCGGTGGAGTTGAAGGTGGGAGAGACCCATTCCTGATTCTTAAGCTGGCCATCGTGGATTTCGTAGCCCGCGGAGCGATTGGGGATGATGTCGCTTTCGCTGATGAGGCGCGTGGAGGCCATGCCGAGGGGCTTGAAGATGCGTTCGTTGAGAAATTCGGCATAGGGCTTGCCGGTGACCTTGTGGATGATGATGCCGAGGAGGACGTAGTTGGTGTTTCGGTAAGCCCACTTTTCGCCGGGTGCCCATTCGATGGGAAGAGCCTCGATCTTGGTAGCGAGTTCGTCTTCAGTGAAGTCGAGGCGGAGATAGAAGGCGCCCTTGGGGCCGATGCGGTCGCCGGATTCATATTCGGAGAGGCCCGATGTGTGCGAGAGCAGATTCCTGATGAGGATGGGCTTCCAGGTGGCGGGGGCATCGGGGAAATACTTCGTGATGCTGTCGTCGAGGGAGAGCTTGCCTTCTTCCACGAGCATCATGACGGCGGCGGAGACGAATTGCTTGCCGACGGAACCGGATTGAAAGAGGGTCTCGGGCTTGACGGGAACATTGAGCTCGACGCTGGCGAGGCCGTAACCCTTTGCAAGCAGGATCTGGCCGCGTGAGTAGACGCCGACGGAGAGGCCAGGGATTTTCTGACGCGCCATTTCGGAGGCGACGAAGGTGTCGATGGATTGAATGTGCTGCGCGTCGAGCGGCGGCAGCGGGGCAGGTGCTTGCGCGAAGGCGAGGGACGCTGCAATGGAACAGACGGCGGCAAGGATGGCGGTGACGACGCGCATGAAACGGCCTCCGAAAAAGGGAAGGGACGGAGGCGAGTATAGCATCGAAGAATTGAAAAGAAGGGAGTTATGAATCGAAAGGCCTGCCGGGATCATCTCAATGTTGTGTATGTTTGCTTTGCGTTCAAATGAAAGCGATTATGCGTGCGGCTGTTGACATAGGCTGATGGAACACACTAGGCTGCAGATAGTTAGCAAGGTTTGACGTCGCTTCCCGGACTATGAATACATCCTCTCCAACCCGCGTTGCTTGCTGTTGTCGGTGCAGCAGGCGGGTTTGTGTCAGAGGGAACTGAACTAGTTTTCAGCTGCATCTCATGACCCACCCGCATCGATTGCGAGTGGGTTTTTTGCTTTTGCGGCCGGCTCGAACTGCTAAGAATCCTCAACGAAAGAAGAACGGATATGTCGCTTCGCATTAACGACGTTGCACCCGATTTCACGGCAGAGACCACGCAGGGCACTATCGGATTTCACGAATGGATCGGCGATGGCTGGGCTGTGCTCTTTTCTCATCCCAAGGACTTTACCCCGGTGTGTACGACAGAGCTGGGCGCGGTGGCCGCATTGGAAAAGCAGTTTGCGCAGCGCGGCGCGAAGGTGATTGGCCTGAGCGTGGACCCGGTCGCGAGTCACAGCAAATGGGCGTCAGACATCAAGGATGTCGGTGGTTACGACGTGAATTATCCGATTATCGGCGACCCCGAACTGAAGATTGCGAAGTTGTATGACATGCTCGCGGCGGATGCAGGCGACTCGTGCGAAGGCCGGACACCTGCGTTGAATGCGCCGGTTCGTACGGTATTTGTCATCGGGCCGGACAAGCGCATCAAGCTTACGCTGTCGTATCCGATGACGACGGGGCGGAACTTTGACGAGATCATTCGTGTTCTCGATTCGATTCAGCTTACGGCGAAGCATCCGGTTTCAACCCCGGCCAACTGGAAACAGGGCGAGGACGTGATTATCGCGGGATCGGTTTCGAACGAACAGGCTGAAAAGCAGTTCCCCGGCTACAAAACGGTGAAGCCGTATCTTCGCACCACCGCGCAGCCGCAGTAGGGGTTTGTTTCGGAGATAACGCATTGGTGACTTCAATTGCAGAGACAAAATGGCTGAGCCGGGTAGAACGGCGCCATGGCTCCGTGCTGATGGAGCGCATTGGCAACACGCCGCTGATTCGACTCGACTCGGTCGTGCGTCGAATGCCTGAAGTGACGCTGCTGGCGAAGGCGGAATGGATGAACCCCGGCGGAAGCGTGAAGGACAGGGCCGCGGCGGCGATGGTGCGCAAAGCGCTTGCCGACGGCTCACTCCGCAAGGGTAAGACGCTGCTGGATGCGACGAGCGGCAACACGGGGATTGCATTTGCGATGATCGGAGCTGCTCTTGGGATTCCGGTGCTTCTGGCAATGCCGTCGAACGTATCGCCGGAGCGTAAGCGGATCCTGAAGGCCTACGGCGCCGAGGTGGAGTGGACCGATCCGGACCAGGGTTCGGATGGAGCGATTCGCCGGGCGCGGGAGCTGGCTCAAAGCGATCCCGACACATATTGCTACATGGACCAGTACTCGAATGCTGAGAACTGGAGAGCGCACTACGACACGACCGGGCCGGAGATCTGGCGGCAGAGCGGCGGAACGCTCACGCATTTTGTGGCGGGACTGGGCACCAGCGGAACGTTTGTGGGAACCGTGCGAAGGCTGAAGGAACTGAACCCGGAGATTCAAGCGGTGAGTGTTCAACCGGATTCGCCGTTCAACGGCCTGGAAGGGCTGAAGCACATGGCGAGCGCGCTCGTTCCGGCGATCTACGACCCCGCGTTGGCGGATCGAAACATGGAGGTCGAGACAGAGGCGGCGTATGCGATGGTCAAGCGGCTTGCACGCGAGGACGGATTGCTGGTGGGGATTTCCGCGGCGGCCGCGGTGGTGGCGTGCGAGCGCATTGCAGAGGAAGAGGCGGCGGAAGGCCGGGCGGCGACGATCGTTACGGTGTTGCCGGATTCGGCGGAAAAGTACATGAGCGAGCGCTTCTGGGAGGAGGGATGAGCACGCTGATCGTGCCGCAGGCTGTCTACGATGCGTTCCGTGCCCATGGAGAAGAGACCTATCCACACGAGTGTTGCGGAGCGCTGCTGGGGCGGCCCGATCCGCAAGGATGGCGCGTGCTGGAATCTATACCGGCCGGGAATACGCGGACCGATTCGGCGCACAACCGCTACCATATCGCTCCCATCGAGCTGGTTCGCATTCAACGGAGCGCGCGGGACAAGGGGCTGGAGATTGCGGGGTTCTATCACTCGCATCCCGACCATCCTGCGCAGTGGTCGCCGACAGATTTCGCTGAGGCGCATTGGCTGGGGTGTTCGTACGTGATCACGTCAGTTGCGCAGGGCAACGCGACGGTAACGAATTCATTTCTGCTTGCCGGCGCGAATGAAGAGGAGAAGCGGTTTGAAGACCAGGAGATCGAAATTGAGCCTAGCCTGGTGATGACTTCACAGCATTTCAAGGAGACGGAGAAGTGACCACTGAACGAGGACCGAATCGAATGACGATTTTTATTCCAACACCGCTGCGAACGTACGCGGAGGGCAAAGATGCAATTGAAATCAGCGCGGGAACGATTGCCGATGCGCTGGATGCGCTCACCGGAACCTATCCTGAGCTGCGCAAGCATCTGTTCACCGGCGAGGGTAAGCTGCGGTCGTTTGTAAATCTGTATCTGAACGATGAGGATGTGCGCTACCTGCCGGAGAAGGAACGGTCTGTAGTATCGGCGAATGACACGCTCTCAATTATTCCTTCGATCGCCGGAGGTTCTCTGCCGGTGTAAGCGGCGCACCCCTATTACTCCGGACTCTGGCTGTAAATTCCTCGATGCTCTAGGCTTGCGAGGCACTCCTCGCTGTAAATTCCTCTGATCATTCGACTTGGTCGTAGATTCCTGCAAAGGCAGGGATTAGAGAAGATGAAGGGCCGCTCGGCTGGTTTGGGGTCCTGCTCATAAATCCATTATGCGATTTTTGGAGATAATTACCTGCAAAACTGAGCGGCGAAATTTTCCGAACGGAATGAGTGGGTTAGAGGGCGAGAGCGGTTAGGGGGACTTGACATCTCGTGATCGGCTGCTTAGGACGACGGACTGGATGAGAAGAGTCTCCAGGGCACGTTCTTGCCCTATGGTTCACTCGACATTGCTGACTTTCCGGGACTGCTTTTCAAGGGTGAAGGGCAGAGCGAACCTTGTCGACGTGGGTGCCGTGGGCGCGAATGGCCTCATGGAGTTTGTCGCCGGTCACGCCGAACTCCTTTGACCAATAGGCGATATCGGATGCCAGTTTGGGATTGATTTCCATGGGGTCGTGAGGGCCCTTTGTATGCTCTTCGTGAGCGGTATGAAACTCCTGGTGTTTGGTGGCGTTCTTGTTGTGCTCGGTCATTGATTGTCTCCTGTGGGTTCTCTGCTTGGATGCAAACCGGCAGACGCGGGTGGGGCAAACCTCTCTTGGAGGGCGCTTTCGCGCGCTGCAGACCCCGGACACGCAGTGGAGGTGCGAAAGCGAGACATGGTCACCCGGCTCTGGGGCAGCCGCCATTATGTGCTCGACAGGTCGCCGGGACCTGCCACAGATCGAGGACTACAGAACCCTGGTTTCAAATATCGCTTGCCGATAAACAATAAGAGGTTTATTGTTTATCGATATGGAAACGAGAGCAATCACCAAACATCCCGCGGCACTCCTCACAACGTGGGTCACCCTGCGTATCCTGATTGTCCTCAACTGGATTTTCGGTGCGCTGATCTTTGGGATGCTGGCGATGAGCTTCCTGGCTGAGGGCTGGACGTGGCGAGCGTTTGGCGTTGCACCGGTGGCTGGCCACGAGATCATGGTCGCAGGGATGCGCGCCATCATGGTGATCGGCATCGCAGGCACCCCCATCACCTACATCGTGTTCAGCCGCCTCCTGAAGATCGTGGAATCGGTACGCGCAGGGGTGGCGTTCACGATCGACAATGCCGGGCGGCTCCGGACCATCGCCTGGGCGATGCTTGGCCTTGAACTGCTGCACATCTGCGTCGTCGCGATCGCTTCCTCAGTCTCGACCAAAGAAATGCCGCTGCGCATGAACGGCTTGAAGCTCCATTCCCAGTGGAGTCGCATTGCCTACCGGAGTCGGCGCGTCCTGCGAGTAATCGCAAGGGCCGTTGGGACCGGTTTTTGTCTGCCGCACGCATCCCCAATAGAAGCCGGGTTGCAGCCGCCAGTGCGGGCCGACGAAGAATGGCCATGCCAGCCTTGTGTCTCCGGCTGAAATCACCATATCGCTGTAGAGATCATTCATATTCTTCAAACTCGGCAGCGCCCATGTGCTTGTTCCGGCGTATTTGCTGTTGTTCATCGAAACGATCCAGCCGCTCTTCGTGTTTGCAGGATCGATAGCGGAGAAATATACCGCGCCGTCTTTGTTGATCATGGGTAGCGTCAACACGCTCGGGTTCACATCAGACGTAATGGTGGTCGTAGCCCTAAATCCAAAGTTATAAAATGCAGGCAGATTTGCATTCAGCGTCCACGAGATCCCGGTATTGGAATCGTAGACTGCCCTGCCCGCGCCGGGGCCGCTCAGATAGGGCTGAACCCCTTTACCGGGTGGAAGAGGACCCAGCACCGCCGTCGTCATCGGCAGCACGTGGAGGAAGTTGTACTTCGTCGTGTTTGACCCGTGGAGCCCCGAGTTGAACGAGAATGTCTGCGGTCCTGGATCGGAGGTCCAGTAGAGCCCGGGCTGCAGGTTGAAGAACGGCCATACCCAGTTCAGGAAATAGGGAACGACGCTGTCAGGGTAGGTCTGCGCCAGTCCGACCTTGTAGAGGTTACCCATCGCGCTGCCTGTGCACTCCGCCGCGAAGTTATCGACATTGATCGAAGTACAAGTCGTGCCGGATGCCGGATTGCTTGGCAGCTGCCAGTTGCTGTGATTCAACCATCCCTTCCCGCCGTTGAAACTGTTGAGCGCACTGACCCAGTTGAGAGCAGTCTCGTAATCCATGGTTCCGTCGGGATTGATGAACGGCGTTGTTCCGTCTGGATTCGCAGGTGACAAGGTCACTGCGGCGCGAACCTCAGGATGTCCGGCCAAGTTGGCGTCTGCCAACCAGCAGAGACCCTCATTCGAGTCATAGATGAGGGAACCGCTACTGACGGGCGTAAGTCCGTGCCCTCCGCTTGAATGAAAAAACGACGGACCACAAGGCGTTGAGGCTTGAGCTGTCGCAGATGTTGCTGCGCCGGCAAGAAGGACGGTTCCAAGGACCAACAGGGGAAGCTTTGAGCGTTTTTTCATTCGCTCCTCCAAACGGGATGTCCTGTGAAATTACAACACGCGCGAAAATGTTGACAACGCTGAATTTTGCCGACAATTTCTTGCGGTAACCGAAGAACGTCACCGCCGGGTATCGGCTTAATTGATGCTGGAAACGAATTTCGAGCTTTGGTCACCACATAGACTTGGCCAGATTTACAGATCGAATCCGCTTAGTCTGGCAAATCGAAGTGACGGCCGCAGAATCGCAAAAAGGCCGTCCCGGGTGGGGACGGCCTTTGTGGTTAGAGAACCAAGGTGCGACTAGTCGCCGGCTACGGGTTCTTTTTCCGTGTGGCGGTTGATGGGGCTGGCGGCGTTGTTGGAGGCGGGCCGGATAGCGTCGAGGCTTACGAGGCCTTCGACGGGCTTTTCGCCGAGCACGTGCTCGCGATAGAGCTTGGCCATCTTGGCGTTTTCCGCGTCCGACTTGATCTTGGTATCGCGGGCGCGAATCTTTTCTTCGCGGGCGTTCTTGGCGATGCCGAGGTTGTCGAGCGTGTGGTTGGCTTCAGAGTTCACGTGCTCCATGTTGAGCTTGAGCTCGTGGCCTACGTAGTTCATGCCGACCTTCTTGCCACCGGCGAAGATTTCGTGACGGCCGTGCTCTTCGTACCACTTGGTCAGAGTCGCGGTCATGTGCATCTTCTCGATGATGTTGCGCCAGCCCACGCCGGTGTTGTACGCGCAGAAGCTGATTTCGCCTTCCTGCGTGGCGTAGGGAATGATGCATTGCTCGGTGCGGCGGAAGTCGTAGTTGAACAGATCCTGGAACCACATGCCTGCGATGAAGAGGAAGTTCCAGCGATCCGAGCGGCGCTTCTCGATGTCCTGCATGGTGCGGTCGCCCTTGACGCTGCCGTAATCCTTGCCGGTGGCGTTGAAGGTCTTGTCCATCTTCTTGAGCATGTCAGTGATCTTGAAGTGGGTGGGCGCCTGGAACGGATCGTAGTTGCGGAGAAGAGCGAGGCCGAATCCGATGACCGAGAGCCACTTGCCGCGAGCGGCATCGTTGACCTTGGCGAGATCCTTGGCAACCTGGTCCATGTGAAGGAAGGCGGTAACGGGCGCCGCTTCCTTGGTTTCCTTGTCGATCATGAGCGCCATGCCGATGCCGCAGTTGGGGTGGCATCCGCAGGAGAGCTGGCCCCACTCGGCTGTCGGTCCGTGCACGAGATCGGCCCAGTCAGAGAAGGTGGACATGAAGGAGATGGGGAACCAGTCGCGCTCAGGGACGCCGAGGCCGACCTGATTCTTGACGTCGTGCGCCATGTGCGAGAGGGTATAGCGCTGCGCCACGCGGCGCTCTTCACTGATGTCCTCGTCGCGGCCGGTGAAGCGAAACGGGCTGGAAGGAGAGGAAGCTGATCTTCTTCGGATTGTCGAGCGCGAACTCGATGATGCGGCCGACCTGCTCGTTGTTGATGCCGTTGATGATGGTCGTCACGGGGACGATGTCAACGCCGGCTTCGTGCAGATTGTTGATGGCCTGCAGCTTTACGTCGAAGAGGTTGCCGACCTTGCGGTGCGAGTTGGCAGCGTTGCCGATGCCGTCGAACTGGAGGTAGACGTAGCGGAGACCGGCTTCGGCAGCGGCGCGGCAGAGTTCTTTGCGTCTTCGCGAATTCGATGCCGTTCGAAGCAGCCTGCACCGAGTTGTAGCCAACCTTGCGCGAGTAGGCGACGGCGTCAAGGAAGTAGGGCGACAACGTCGGCTCGCCACCGGAGAACTGGACGCTCATCTGGCGCTTGGGCTTCATGGTGATGGCGTTGTCGAGCATGGTCTTGATTTCGTCCCACGTGAGCTCGTGGACGAAGCCAACCTGGTTGGCGTCCATGAAGCAGGGATCGCACATCATGTTGCAGCGGTTGGTGAGATCGATGGTGAGAACCGAGCCGCGGCCGTGCGTGACGGTCGAGGTGCCGTGGTTGTGGAGCTTCTCGTCGCCCTTGCCGTGGGCGCGGATGTCGCGGCCGGGGAAGCTCTCTTCAAGGTGCTTGAAGAAGGCGGGGTCGATCGACATCACGTCTTCGAAGTGGCCGTGCTTGGGGCAGTCCTTCACCATCAGGATTTTGCCGTCGCGCTCGATGATCTGGGCCTTGATTTCGCCGACCTTTTCGTTGAGCAGGACTTCGTGGGGCAGCTTGCCGTCGAGGATCTGCTTGCGGATCTCGGGAACGCACTTGGGACAGAGCGAGTCTGTCGTGCGGGGCCAGCCCAGCGGGGGCTTCTCTTTCTGGTAGCTCTTCAGGAGTGGCTTATCGCTCCATTTCGGGGTAAACGACGGGTTGGGGCTGATGCGGTTGAACCGCTCAAATACCACCCACGCGCCCTTGGCCGCGTAAACGGCGGCTTTCTCGGCGTACTTCATCGTTTTAGACATATTGGTGCGATCTCCTTAGGAAAGAATGCGCTGGCTCTTGCGGGAAGGCCCGGCCACGGTACCGCCGGAACCTGAAAACTCAGTACAAGAGTAACGAGAGGGGCTGGTCAATCCAACGGGGGTGCAGCGAATGGGGAAATGGGGGGGTGAATGGTGATTCGAGGGGGGCGAATGGGGGTGCCGCGCGGGTTCCCCTAGGCTCTGCAAAGGCTTGCGCCTGCAACGGTTTACCTAGTTGATTCACCCTCTTTGGAGTGCCCTAGGGTTCGGTGTGAGCTACCTGGTTGATGATCTGTTGCACGAGGACGACGCGGACGTGGATGCGGCGGGCCAGGTCGGGCAGGAATTCGGTGATGAAGTTGTCGGTGGGGGCGAGGGCAAGGCCGAAGGCGTAGCGTCTTGCGGTGGAGGGAAGGTTTGTTCTCTCGCCGGGGACGTAGAGGTTGGCGATCTCGAGGTCGATGGGGAAGCCGACGAGGTTGGCATAGTTCACCATGCCCTTGCCGTTGTCGCCCTGGGTCCAGAGGACCTGGGCGACGGCATGGAAGATGCGACGCTTGATGGGGGCGTGGGGCATGCGGTGGTAGTGGGGGTCCTGGTGAACGATGGAGGGAATAAGGAAGGTACCGAAGAACTCGCCGGTCATGTCTTCGCTGTAACTGACGCCGACCACCTTGGCGAACCCGTGCAGGCCCGGCCCATAGTCGGAATGCGAGTCTGAACCGACGGAGATGGCCGCGTTGCCCAGGATGGTGACAGCGTTGAAGGGGTCGAGGACGTTCTTGACGGCGAGGCGGGCTTTTTCTTTGGGCGTAAGCGGTTTGACTTCCGGTCCGTTGATGAAGCGCTGATAGAAGTTGATGAGAGGCATCGGGGGGCAGGGAGGAAGTTCGAACGGCGCGAGGATCGTTCCAGCGCTTGTGACTGCCGGCGTTTGTGGCTGGGGCGCAGGCGGCGCGGTGGGAATCCAGCGATCCCGGCAATGAAACCGGTTCCGGTTTCGGAGAGGGCGATGCCGGCAGACTCACTTTTGGGAATTACCCGGCAGGGGCCGCTCTTTGAGTTTTCATGCTTGATGACGGGGAGGGGCGCGTCGGGCAGGGGAGAGGCGGGACTGACTGGATGTTGAGCAGAGACGAGGGAGATCGCCGGAATCAGAAACGACGCAAGCAATGCGATGCGGGAGAAGCGGAGCCGCTGGACGGGCGTGCAGCAGCGGTATGCGCTGCGGCAGAGCCGGCGATTCGCGTCATACCTCAAAAAGCAGGGCCTCAAAGAGCAGATCCTCAAACAGCAAAGCATGGTGTGATGGAACTTTTCTGATGCTGAATCGTAGATCACAGAGACCCAATTTGCTCCAAGTTTCTCTTGGTTCCCAAGGACCGCGATCGTTCTAGTATGTCGGACGCAAAATACTCAGGAAAAGTAACTTTGGAACATCGAAAGAGTTGCCATTTGGAGTTTGAACGGGCTCAGGTGCCTGTTGTTTTGAGAGGCACGGCACGTTTTCGCAAAGCCGTCCGTGGCATTGACGCCGGTCGGGGCGGCATCGAGACTAGAAAGTGAGGTTTGCTGCAATGAGTTCTTATCCTCCTCCACCACCTCCTCCGGGCCCTGGCGTGGGACACCGCATCGAAGAAGCGATGGAACTGATCGAGATGGAACTGCGCCATGCGATTGAGTATGTAAACGACGCGGTGATTCCGCAGGTTCGCTCCGAGTCGATCGTTGCGATGCGCAAAGTATCGGACACGTTGCGCAATCTCGCGGATCGCATGGATAAATCACACCAGCAGGGTCCCCGGACCTGATGGCAGATTGGCATCGCGGAAGCGCGCATCGGGCCGCAAGCTTCGCGGCGCTGTCGATGGCCGCGGCGGGGATGGTTGCCTGCGGACACAAGAGGCAGCCGGTGTCGCCAACAGCGACCGCCCCGCCGGTGTATACGCCTTCCAAGCCGTCCTATCCGGCGGCTGCGCCACGGCCGGGCACAGGCGGAATTCCAATCACGCCGGTTCCTGAGGGGGGCATCAGCGCCGAGGACAAGGAATTCATCCTCAGCCATCGGCCGATCTATAGCGAAGAGGGCTCGGCTACCTGGTACACCGCTCCGTATAAGGGGCGCAAAGCTGCCAATGGCCAGGTCTTCAGCGATGAAGCTTTGACGGCCGCGCATCGCACGTTGCCGATGGGATCGCTGATCGTGGTGACGAACCTGAAAACGCGGCAGACCTCGGCCATGCGCATCAGCGACCGCGGGCCGTTCGTTCCGACTGCGATTCTCGATCTGACGAAGGCATCGGCGAAGTCGATCGGGATATGGCCGGGGTCGGGACGGGTTCGCGTGGATGTGTACGAGACGCCGAAGCCCATGGACGTGGGCGGGCGGTGGTGCGTGCAGATCGGGCCTTTCACGAGCGAGCGCAAGGCGATCAGGCTCAAGGAGAGATTACTGAACGACTATGCGGGGTCGAAGGTGATTGAGTTCGCCGGGGAACGCAGCTACTGGGTGCGTATCCGACCGCGAGGCGACGATCGCGAACAGGCCGAGGATATGGCGCGGCGGTTGCAGCCGGATGAAGGCGTGGCTTATCTGACCAGGCTGGACTGATCGAACAATTTCCGGGCTCGTGATGCAGCTCTTCGACGCAAGCTGACGAGGGTTCCTGGAGTGAAGAGTCTGTCCCAGACGCGGTCTCTTGGTGTGCATTACTGGGCTGGTTTGGGCGCGAAGGCGATCGAGACGACTGGATGCACCTCCCAGAGCGTCTTCGATGCCATGCCTTTCTTTCCGCGGCCAGTCGTGTGATCAGGCTTGTATTCGTGATCATCGTCGTAAAACAGCGCGCCGGTTACGGTCACATACACGGGGTGCTGCATTACGTGGACACTGCCGATTTTTGGATCGGTGCTGTGAAGCAGCTTGAGCACTACCCAATCCCGCACTCCCTCCACCTGAGTCGATATCGCGGTGGCGTACTCACCTGAGGGAACTTCGACGATGAGGCAATTGTCAGCGGAGGTGGGAAGATTCGAGGTCGTGCGCGGCTGCGGGCTGAGCTGAATATGAAAGTCACAATCATCGGCTTCAAAGGCTACGAGGTATAGCCATCCAGAGATGGTTACGAGCTTATTTTCCTTCACCGGTTGATCGTTGATGCGGCTGGTGCGATAACGCGGGTCATTCGTTTTTACGTCCGTGAGCGGAGGTAGTTTGGCATCGCTGAGCGCATCCGCAAGGGTCATCTTAGTCGTGGGAGCGCCGACCGGAAGGCTGATTTTGACGGGCCATCTGACCTTGCCTGGCTGCACACATGGCAGGGGCGCCGCACTGGAATTCAATGCGCCGGCAAGAAAACTCAATAGAGCGATGCAGAAAATGAAAGTTGCCCTCTTCAAGTGGCTGCTCCTTTCCTGATTCGTGGTATCGAGAAAGGGTACTGTAGATCAGTTGTCGGCGCAATCTAGGGGGTCGCCACTTTCTTGTTGCGAGCCGGGCTGTCGGCGACATATTGTGAGTGCCAAAGTCTTCAGCGGAGGTTGGAATGGCGGTCGGTGTCCCTGTGATGCAGATGGCGCGCGTGCGCCAGAACTATCTTGCAATCGTGGTGGCCGCGATTGCGTGTTTTCTTCTCGAAGCCGGATGGTATTCGGCCTTTATGAGTACCTGGCTCAACGGAATCGGGCGCAGCATGCAGTGGCTGTTGAGCAGCGGCATGAATCCAGCGTTTCAGTACGCCACGGCGCTGGTGATGGCGGCCGTGATGGCAACGGCGATCTCGTGCGTGACGCAGTTGACCGGCAAGCAGACGGCGTTGCGCGGCATCAAGGTCGGGGCATTGCTGTGGGTGGGATTTGAAATGACCACGTGGTCGACGGAGTACATCTTCGAGGTGCGCCCCATCAGCCTATTGCTCGTCAACGCCGGCTACTGGCTCTTCGGCATGATGCTGATGGGGGCAATCGTGGGGGCGTGGAAGAAGAAGGGGTAGAAGAACTAGTTTTCAGTTGTCGGTTTTCAGTTGTCAGTGAGACGTCGCAATCCTTCTTATCTTTTCGCGGTCTGGAGCAAGGCCTGGGCTTTCGCTCCTCTCACTGCGTTCAGGAAGGGACGTGCGGCTCGCGGCGTGGCTACGCGACCGAGCAGGGCGGCACGCGTCGTGACACGTCGACCGTACATTGCGCGTGTTGAGGCGTTGTCCTGGCGAACGTAGGCGCCGTCGAAGGTCATGCCGAGAAACGCTCCCTTGGCGCGGGAGTAGGTGAGGATGACGGTGTTCAGCTTCACATCAGTGTTTTCTGAAGAATGCCGGCCCACTGG
The DNA here is from genome assembly GCA_963770365.1 of uncultured Acidobacteriaceae bacterium. Taxonomy (GTDB): domain Bacteria; phylum Acidobacteriota; class Terriglobia; order Terriglobales; family Acidobacteriaceae; genus Telmatobacter. The sequence goes on from CAVYPN010000014.1 coordinate 53,034, forward strand.
TCCCGCCGCGACCGACGCGTCTCTTCCAATTTCGAACTTGCTCGAGAGCAGTTTCTGCATACCCTGCGCGCCGCGGAAGACCATGACCAGGTCTACGGCCTCTACACCAAACTGCGTTCCCCAGCTGCCGCCTCCCATTTGAATGAAGGCCGGCGCACTCCAGCCACGCGCCGTTCGGCAGGTGACTACACCTTTGCCTTCTTCGGCTCCAAAGACGAATCCGCCTTTGACCATATGAGGTATGACCGCCACGCACTTTGCGTGCCGCATGATGTGGTCGGGAATGCGCTGATCGGGTGCGTCCATGACCTCGTGCAACACTTTGGCTGCGTGATCGAGCCGGTTGATCGCCTCGACGGGTGCTGATCTGGCCCAGCAAAGAGTTCCGAAACTCAGAGTAAGGAGAAAGCATGTCAGTTTTTTCATGGGGAGGAGCCTCGACTCGAATGCGTATTTGCCGTTTCTCGCAATTCGTTCCAGGGAATTGGATGCGAGCGCAGCAATCCGAGTAGAGGTGGGGAGGTGAGATAGAGTTGTGAACCGTTCACTCGGGTTAGCGATGCAAAAGCAGATCCTTCACTCCGCCTACCCCATGGACATGGATGTCCACGGGGCCCCAAAGCGCTTCGTTCAGGATGACACGTGAGGAGAGAGGCAGATTGCTCAATTCGGCGGCGGGTAGTAGGGGAGCTTGTCGTTGGTTTCGTTGGCGCGCTTGAGGGTGACGTCATTGAACAGCAGCGCCGGGGCAAGGACGGTCTCCGGAATGTCAGCGGCGTAGTTGGCCACCCAGAGATTTTTGCCGGCTGCCTCAACGCCAGAGCGGAGCGCCCGCTGGTCGAGGTCGTCGAGCACGGCTCCGCGGACCAGGGTGCGCTTGCCGTCCATGTCGATTCGATAGAGCAGCCGCGGTGTGGATTCGGCGCCGAGCGTTTCAACGTAATAGACGCTCTTGAGGCCACGATCCTTGCCGACCGCGAGAAGCTTGCGATTCAGTTCTTCATCGGTGAGGCCCTGCTGCGCTGTGACCTTCATGACGCCGATGACGGGATGCGGGGGGCCGGTGACGCCGGCGCGAGCATGGCCATTGGATTCAGGAAAGTCGCGCACGGGTGTGCGGCCGATGAGGTAGTTCTCGAGGTGTCCGTCAGCAACCAGCTTCACCGTTTGCGCCGGGACCGCTTCGTCATCGACCGAGTAGGCGCCGACGAGATCCTTCCCGTCCCAGGTCTTCAGCGCGGGATCGTCGACGACGGTGAGGAACTCGGGCAGAATGCGCGCGTGGTAGCTCGACGCAAATGGACCGTTGGTGCGGGCTTCGGTTCCCAGCTTGGGACGCGTGGCGGTGACGCCGGCGGCAAGCAGCGCGTGGAGGGTGTCTGCGCTGGCGTCGGCGCTGAGCAGCACGGGGCCGTGATACTCCTCGTCGACCAGCGGAGCTTTGCGAAGATCGCTCAACGACGCGATGAGCGTGAGGACGTGTTTCTTGAATTCGTCCGGGCTGTCGAGATCGGTGAGGGCGATGCCACTGGTCCCGTAGGAGCGATCGAGGCGCATGCCATCGTCGGCCTGCGTGCCTACGCCAAGGGACTCGGAATAGTTGCTCGCTGACTTGCGCACGACCGCGCCTTCGCTGGAGACGATCCAGGTGGTGGTGACGCGCGCGTGGAAGGCGGCGGTCGAGTACTGGATGTTGTGCTCGCCGGCACTGACTGTTGGATCGGTGCGGTAGACGCCGCTGTCGCGGGCAACGCGATCGGTCCATGCCGATTCGTCCAGCGAGAGCCTGAGCGGCTCAGCCAGCGAGATGATGGGCTTCGCTTTGCTGAAGTCGTCGGCCTGCGGAGGGGTCTGCACCTGCTTGAGCTCGGCCTGCTTTTGCGCGTACGCAGCGAGGGCTGCCTTATAGGCCTGGTCTGTGCCGGTCCAGAGAGCGGAGCGCAGGGCAATCGGATCGTTGTCGATGCTGGTGAGTTGCAGATCGCCGTCACCGCGGGGGCCGGAGTTGTCGGTTTTGTAATCGCCGACACGCACGCTGATGCGGGCTATACGGGCGTGGCTGTGCTGCGAACCCTCGCTGGCTCCGTAGGCTGCGCGGGTTTCGTAGTCGTCCACGTCTTCAATGCGGTATTCGATGAAGTAGGGCTTCTCGAAGCCAGTCAGTTGCAGATGCGCCATGCTGCGGTCGAGTTCGTCGAGCATGGCCTTGAGCACGGGATCTTTTTCGGCTTCGGCGCGCGTGGACTGAGCCGGCGCGCTGTGCGGTGTAAGGATGGAAGCGGCCAGAAGGCTCGCTGCGAAGAGATTTCCGATGCGGCGAGTGCGCTTCATTGTGCCTCCTTCGTCGATCCGGTTGATGGTGCTCCGGGAATAGGGAGGATCGGCGGGCGCTGCGTGCCCTGCTGCTGGCGCTGGGTTTCAATCTCGCTCACGAGCATGGCCGGAGCGACGGCGCTTACCGGAACGGTGCCGGATTCGGCGCCGCACTCGCCATTGAAGACTTCGCTCTTGTCGCTGGTGACGAGAATGCGCTTCATGGCGGCGAGCGGAGTGCCCACGATACTGACACCGCGGACAAGTTCGTCGGGGCGGCCATCGACATACACGCGGTAGACAACGAGCGGGATGACCTGGAAGGCCTGCGGGGCGCTGCGCGTGGTGACGGCGAAGCCAGAGGAGATGTCTTCGAAGTAGAGGCCGTAGGGCTTGCCCTGCTTCTTCGCTTCTTCAATCAACTGTTTTTTCAGATCGGCTTCGGGCTCGGATTTGGTCGAGGTGACGATCAGGTTGCCCTGGCGGCCTGTGGGCATGCGGCCGGTTTGCGCGCGGCCATGGCCGTTCGTGGCAGCGAAGCTTGCAATCGGCAGGCGGGACATGAGGAATGTTTTGAGCACGCCGTTCTGGATGAGTTCGACGCGACGCGCTTTTTCGCCTTCGTCGTCGTAGTTGTAGGTGCCGCTGAGCCAGGTTTTGCCGAAGGTGGTCATGGTGGGGTCGTCGGCAACGGAGAGAAATGGCGGCAGGACCTCTTTGTTCAGTTCCTTGGTAAAGGTCTGGCCTTCTTCGTCTCCGCGCTGGCGCTGGCCTTCGAGGCGGTGACCCAGCACTTCATGGAAGAAGACGGCGGAGGCGCGGCCGGAAAGAATGGCAGGACCGTCGAACGGCTCGGTCACGGGAGCCTTGCGCAGGGCTTCGAGGCTGTTGCCCAGTTCGCGAACCGCAGCTTCCATCTCCGATTGCGACGGAAGACCGTCGGCATCTTTTGCTTCAAAGGTCTGGGCGCGGAACAGATCCATGCCGTCATCGGCGCGGGTTACGGCAAAGACCACCACGCGCGCGGCCATGTGCGAATCAATCACGCGCGAACCTTCAGACGACGCGTAGTAGTCGGTCTCGTTCTGCACGGTCAGCATGGCGAGATTCTGATAGACGTCGGGATAGTCGCGGAAGACGCGGCTCAGGGCCTTTACGCGTTGTTCCCAGGCAGCACGGTCGACGACCACAGCCGGCGCGGGTTGGGAGACAGAGACCTCGGGCGGCTCCTTGCTGAAGTCGGGTGAGGTGTCCTCCTCCTTCGCGCGCACCTGGGCCTCAGTTTTGACGCGAAGATAGTTTTCAAGCGCGGTGCCATAGCCCGCGTTGGTGGCCAGCCACAGCGTGCGCGCCAGTGCTACGTGATCGTCACCCAGGGGCAACTGCAGGCTGTTGACGGCGGAGGCGCGATGATTGCCATGCGTGTTGTCGAGCCTGGGGTCGCCGATGCGCACCTGCACGTCGGCGATGCGCTGATGGTTGCTGCTGCTGTCGGCCAGAGCGCCGTATTGCGCGCGAATGGTGACGGACGTGGCGTCGGCAACGGAATAACTGAGGAAGTAGGGTGGCAACAGCTTGTCGGCGTCCTTCTGATTCGGCCCGGGCTTGCCCAGAGAAGTAAAGGCACGCTGCAACTCGCCGGTCATGGTGTCGAGCAGGACCGAGGAGCCAGCGGCGGCTCCACGAGCGTCGGCATGAATGCGCATCGGTGGGTTCTGGGCGGATGTGGCGATGCAGCCGGCGGCGACAAGAGCGGCAGAGGCCGTGCTGCGCAAACCGCTTCGGCGAGGGCCCCGATGTCTCTTTGGAGAGACGATGGGCGGGAGAGTCTTTACTTCTTCAGTTGAAAACATCGGTAAACTTGATTGTCTCAAACTCGTGCGTGTGTGAAGGGAAATCTGATGGCAATTGTCCGGTGCCTGAGGCTCGCAAGTACTGTAGCCGTTCTGCTTCTGGTTATTTCAGCGGCTGTTGCGGCTCAGACGGGCAACGCTGCGCAGCGCCAGGCTGAACCTGCAGAGAGCCATGGTCGGCCTCATTCCGAACAGGCTTATTCGCTGCCGCCGGACAAGCTTGCCCAAGCCATTGCGCTCAACAAGATCCGCGTGTCGCTGGATATTGCCGGGTCGCTCTGGGGCCTGATTTTGCTTGGAGGTCTATTGGCTTCCGGTGCGGCTGCACGGTTAGACGCGTGGACGCGGGAAACGGCACGGAAGCGCTGGCTGCAAGGGGTTTTGTTCTTCGCGGTGCTGTTGGCGATTCTCGCTTTGGCCAATCTGCCGCTCGACGCCTTGGGACATGCGGCCAGCCTGCGCTACGGGATCAGCGTACAAAGCTGGCCGGGGTGGTTGGGCGATGAGGGGAAGGGGTTCGCGGTCTCATTGCTGATCGGGGTGCCCCTCGCGCTGTTCTTTAACTGGATTGTGCGCGTTTCGCCGCGGCGCTACTGGCTGTGGCTGTGGATGATCTCGATCCCGCTGATCGTGATCGCGGTGTTTCTGGCGCCAATGGTGCTCGACCCACTGTTCAACAAATTCGAACCGCTTGAGACGACGCATGCGGCTCTGGTAGGCAAACTCGAAGAAGTGGTGGCGCGAACCGGGACGGCGATCCCGCCGGAGCGGATGTTCCTGATGAAGGCCAGCGCGAAGACCAACGGCATCAACGCGTATGTGACGGGGATCGGCTCGAGCAAGCGCTTTGTGATGTGGGATACGACGACGGACCGGATGCCGGACGACGAGATCATGTTCATCTTCGGGCATGAGAGCGGGCACTATGTGCTCAACCATATTCCCAAGATGCTGGCGGGATTGGTGGTGGGATTGTTCTTTGTTTTCTGGGCGTGCGCGAACGCGGCGGAGAGCATGGTGCGCCGCTTCGGCGAGCGCTGGAAGATCGGCCCGGTCGGCAGCCGGGTGGGATTCCTGACACTGCTCTTTGCGTTTTCAATTGCCGGATTTGTGATGACGCCGGTGGGCAACGCGGTAAGTCGGCACTATGAGCATGAGTCCGATATTTACGGGCAGGAGTCGATTCACGGGCTGGTGGCCGATCCGCAAAAGACGGCGGTGTCGTCGTTCAACCATCTCGGTGAGGCGTGGCTCGACGATCCAAACCCAAATGCATTCGTGGAGTTCTGGTCGTACAACCACCCCTCCGTGCAGGAGCGGGCGGAGTTTGCCGAGCATTACGATCCGTGGGCGAATGGTGGACATGGGGAGTTTTTCATGAAATAGGGGGCTATGAAAGATTTCCAGGGCCGCCACAAGGAACGCAAACAAATCTCAATAGAGGAGGATCCGGGATGTCAATCGGGAAGGATCTGGCCGCTGTTATTGCCAAGTACCGTAGGTATCCGCAATTTCTCGGAATTGAGATAGCCGATGTGAATCAACCTGGCGCAATGAATGACACAATGCTGCATTTTGCCGCAGAATCGGGAGCGATAGAGGATATCGAGGTACTGGTAGATTCAGGGGCTGAGGTGAACCCATCGGCGACTGAAACTGACTGCTGGCGCCGTCGGGCGGAAATCCGAAATCCAATTAAGATAGACGCATGGTGGCGCTTGCCCTCTTCCCCCCGTTCTTCGCCAAGGCTGCGGGTTCGTTTCTGGTCGCGGGTGCGGGGGCGGTTGTGGTCATCATGTGGCGGCTGCGCGAGGCGCGGAGTGCGGTCTCATTGAGGAAGATCATCATTCCTCCACTCGGCATGGCTACCGGGTTCTCGATGTTTGTGGATTCGGCTTTCCGCGTTCCATGGACATGGGCGGCGATTGCGTTCCTTACCGGCGCCGTGATTCTTGCGTGGCCACTGCTGTTGACCACGCGGCTGGAATTGCAGGGGCAGACGGTAAGGATGAAGCGTTCGAGCGCCTTTCTTGTGGTCATCCTGGTGTTGGCGGCTATTCGCATCTTCGCGCGCGGGTACTTCGACAACATCCTTACTACGCAACAGACGGCCGGGATCTTCTTTATCCTCGCCTTCGGCATGATCGTGATCTGGCGGGCGAAGATGTTGCTGGACTTCCGTCGGCTGACGGCCGATCCCGAAGCCAGCGCGGCCTGAGCTGGCTTGCCACGTTTCGTACAATTTCAATATGCAGTTCCTGACGCTTTCGCGACGCCGCACCGATGCATTTCCGCCTGAGGCTTTTACACCGGATCTCAATGCCCGGGAGGGCCAGCGCGTAAAAGAGCTGTACGCCTCAGGCCTGCTGCGGCAGGTCTGGCGCAGGGGCGACGTGCCGGGCGCAACCATTCTGTGGGAAGCGGGCAGCGAGGCAGAGGTACGCGAAGCCCTCGGCAGCCTGCCCATCTTCAAGGCCGGGATGCTCGAGGTGGCCGCTCTTATTCCGCTCGAACCCTACCCGGGATTCGGGCCCGCACAGTAGTCCCAAATGTGGTTGAAAGGCGGTTTTTGATCGCGCCAATTCCGCTTTTCCTCAGTCCCCGCGCGCCGTTCCAAGGTCGTACACTGTAGCTTCATTTGCTTTCCGAAAAGGAGCATGTTCTTCTATGGCTTATCCGGCGAACTATCGCTATACACGCGAGCATGAATGGATCTCGCTCGACGGCAAAATCGGGACTGTCGGGCATTACCGACTACGCGCAGAACTCACTGGGCGACATCGTTTACGTGGATGTGCCGAAGGTGGGCGATTCGATTACCGCAAACTCGTCATTCGGATCGGTCGAGAGCGTGAAGGCGGTGAGCGACCTGTACTCGCCTGTCACGGGTACGGTAACGGCGGTGAACGAGGAACTGAAGACCTCACCCGACAAGATCAACGAAGCTCCGCACGAAACCTGGATCATCAAGATAGAACTGTCTGATCCCTCGGAATACGAGAAGCTGCTCGACGCCGCATCGTATGAGAAGTTTGTTTCGGAAGAGACGGGGCGTGAACGCAGTTCTACAGTCGTCAGTTCTCAGTTTTCAGTTAGAAACCGAATCGGGATATCTGGCGACATACTACGCAACTGATGACTGAAAACTGACAACTGAGTTGACCACTGGTCCCGGAGGGACCATCCATGCGCTACTTACCTAAATCTCCCGCAGAGCGGGAGCAGATGCTCAAGGCGATCGGCGCCAAGGCTATCGACGATCTCTTCGCCATCATTCCGGCGGAGTACCGGCTCACGCGCGACCTCGATGTTCCGCGTCAGCAGGCCGAGAGCGAAATCATCGACTACTTCAAGGCCGCCGCGCAGAAGAACGCTACAGACTACGCGAGCTTTCTGGGCGCAGGCTGCTATCGCCACTATCGCCCGGTGATTATCGATGCGCTGGTGCAGCGCGGCGAGTTCCTGACGAGCTATACGCCGTATCAGCCGGAGATTACGCAGGGAACGCTGCAGGCGATCTTCGAATTCCAGACGATGATCGCCGAACTGACCGGCATGGATGTGGCGAACGCCAGCATGTACGACGGATCGACGGGCGCAGCCGAAGCAGTGCTGATGGCGATGCGCGTGACGGGGCGGCAGAAGGCAGTCGTCGCGACCACGGTGCATCCGGAGTATCGCGAAGTGCTCCACACCTACCTGCAGTTCCGCGATCTGCCTACATCGGAGATCGGGTATGTCGCAGAGACAGGCCGCGTGGATCTCGACGCGCTTGCCGCTGCAGTGACCGAAGAGACTGCGGCGGTGCTGGTGCAGAGCCCGAACTTTTTCGGAGTGATTGAGGACATTCCGGCGATTGCGGAGATTGCGCACAAAAAAGGCGCGCTGCTGATCGTGTCGATTGCCGAGGCGGTTTCGCTAGGGGTGGTTCGTCCGCCGGTCGAGGCCGATATTGTCAGCATGGAGGCGCAGTCGTTCGGCGTCGCTCTCAGCTATGGTGGCCCGTTCTGCGGCGTTATCGCGGCGAAGGAGCAGTACCTGCGGCAGATGCCCGGGCGGCTTGCGGGACAGACTGTGGACGGCAATGGGAACCGGGGATTTGTGTTGACGCTCTCCACGCGCGAGCAGCACATCCGGCGCGAGAAGGCTACGTCGAATATCTGTACTAACCAGGCGCTGGTTGCGTTGATGGCGACGATCTTTCTGACGGTCTATGGCAAGGAAGGCATTCGCGAACTGGCTGAGCACAACCTTGCGAAGGCGGACTATGCGGCGAAGGCATTAAGCGCGCAGCCCGGGGCCAAGCTGCTGTTCAAGGGCGCTCCGCGCTTTCATGAATTTGTTTTGCAGACGCAGGAATCGCCGGCGCAATGGAGCCAGCGGCTGATGGACGAAAAGATTGTTGGCGGCATCGATTTGAGCCGCTGGTATCCGGAATTGAAGAACGCAACGCTGTGGTGCGCGACGGAAGTGGTGGCTCGCGAAACGATCGATCGCGCGGCAAGAGTGCTGGCGGCTGCGCCGGTGGAGGCATAAAAATGGCGACGACTGAAGCGCAGGTTAATCGCAGCATTGGCAAGGTTCGTCCACACCAGACGCAAAACGAAGGACTCGTCTTCGAGAAGTCATCGCCGGGGAAGAAGGCTTACAAGCTGGCGCCGCTCGATGTGCCTGAAGTCGATGCGGCCGAATTGCTGGGCGATGCGCACCGCAAGACGCCGGGTTTGCTGCCGGAACTGAGCGAGATCGAGATCATCCGCCACTTCACGCGCCTGTCCACCTGGAACTATGCCATCGACCTGGGCATGTATCCGCTGGGCTCGTGCACGATGAAGTACAACCCGCGGGTGAATGAATTTGTCTCGCGCATCGAGGGACTGGCGGAGGCGCACCCATACAGGCCAGAATCGCTAGCGCAGGGCGTGCTTGAAATTATCGATCTGCTGCAGCGCTGCCTCATCGATATCACCGGCATGGATACGATCACGCTGCAGCCTGCCGCCGGCGCGCACGGCGAGTTTACCGGTATCCTCCTCGTCCGCGCGTGGCATGAGTCGAAGGGCAACGCACGCCGCAAGATCATCATTCCCGACTCGGCGCACGGCACCAATCCTGCGACTGCAGCCATCTGCGGCTACCAGGTGGAGAATCTCAAGTCGAACGCCGATGGCGGCATCGATCTCGAAGCACTGACGCGCCAGGTGGACGAAGACACGGCCGCGCTGATGCTTACAAATCCTTCAACGCTTGGTGTATTCGAGAACGAGATTCACAAGATCGCCGATATTCTTCATGCGAAGGGCGCGCTTCTCTATATGGATGGCGCCAACATGAATGCGCTGGTGGGGAAGGTGCGCCCGGGGGACTTTGGCGTGGACGTAATGCACCTGAACCTACACAAGACGTTCTCGACTCCGCATGGCGGCGGTGGTCCGGGCTCTGGCCCTGTGGCGTGCAAGAAGTTCCTGGAGCCTTTTCTGCCGACGCCAGTGCTCGCCAAAGACAAGGATGGCAAGCTGCACTGGGAGTACAACCGTCCGCAATCCGTGGGACGGGTGCGGGCCTTCTACGGCAATACCGGCATGTTCATTCGCGCACTGGCTTACATTCTTGCGAACGGGCCGGATGGGTTGAGGCAGACCACCGAAGATGCCGTGCTCAACGCAAACTACATCCGCAAAAATCTCGAAGACCTGTACGAGCTGCCCTACAAGACACCGTCGATGCACGAGGTTGTCTTCAGCGACAAGCGGCAGGCGGCCAAGGGAGTGAAGACCGGCGACATCGCAAAGCGGCTGATCGATTACGGCTTCCATCCTTATACGGTCAGCTTCCCGCTGATTGTGCATGGCGCGCTGATGATTGAGCCGACAGAGAGCGAGTCTCTTGAAGAGCTCGATTTGTTTATCGCCGCGATGCGTTCGATTGCGAAGGAAGTTGAGGAGACGCCGGAAGTCGTCAAGACGGCGCCGCATTCCACGCGGGTTTCGCGGCTCGACGAGGTTCAGGCAGCGCGCAAGCCGATTCTGCGCTGGCGGCCCGCCACCAGTTAGACCGCTTCCCCGGCCAAGAGCTAAGTCGATATATCCAGCGTAAATAGCGGTGACTGCAGGTGTTCCAATCACCTGTAAGTAACTCTTCGCCAGGTGACTGTCCGACCGCCGCTAGTTACTGCAAGATATTGATAACAACCTCTGATCCAGAACATTCCGGTTGCTTTTCGATTCGCACAAATTGGATAATCGAGGTCTCTCAGGGTGAGTGCAGGTGCGTTGCCCCAGCGTACAAGAAAGCGCAAGTTTGCTGGAGCGAGAGCGCTGTACCGCCCGGACGTAGCGGGTTTCCAGGGGCCGGAGTCATACTCCCGTAGTTTTCCCAAGTTGGTTGTGCACGATCGGCGAAGTTTGGATACCGCCGGAGCGCCGCAAGGAGGTCTCGATGAAATTGTTTCGTAACGAAGCCGGACAGACGCTGGTGTTCACAGCGTTGATGATGACGTGCCTTCTGGGATTCATGGCTCTGGCACTTGACGTAGGCGTTATGTTTCGCGTGCAGCGCAGGTTGCAAGTTGCGGCGGACGCGGGAGCGGCCGCAGCGGGCCTTGCGGATGAATACAACATGACCGTGACGGGTTGCAGCGGGACCCCGGGGGGGACGGCCAGCGCCAACGTGAAGTGTGCCGCTTTTAAGGCCGCGGCTCAAAATGGAATCACCGATGCCACACAGCTTACGGTGAACAATCCGACAAGCACGGGATATCACACGGGCGCGGAGTACATCGAGGTGCTGGTACAACAACCGAACCCCACCCTGTTCATGGCGACGTTTTCGCAGATGGCGATGGCGGGAGGCGGCAATCACTTCCAAACCATGATGGTCGGCGCGCGTGCAGTTTCGGGCATCGTTCCTGGACAGGCTTGCGTCTATGCGCTCGACAAGACCGCTCACGATGCGTTCGACGTTCAGGGATCGGCCACCGTTAATGTACCGAATTGCAGCATTCAGATAAACTCGAGTGCCGACGATGCTTTGTGCACCACGGGTAACGCCACCATTAACGCCATCGCGATCGATATCGTGGGCGCCCAGGATAAGGCAGGCAAGTGCAACAAGACTCAGGGGAATGCCACTACAGGTGTGAGCCAGGTGGACGACCCTCTCGGCCTGGGCACGCCAGCCTGTTCCACCACTCTGACTGAAGGCGCAAATTCTAAGATTGTCATGATTGGCGGCGTCGCGAATCTGCAAAACGCCGCCGGGACTGCACAGGTTCCAATTCCGAAGACAACGACAAGTCAAACGAGCGGAACGACGACTTATCAGTCAGTCTGCTTCAGCGACTCAAACGTGACGATTGGCAACGGCGTGACGCTTGGCAAATCAACCACGACGACGGATTCAAGCGGAAATACAATCACAGTTGGGACCAACATGGTCTTTGAATTCAACAATGGGGTGACAATGGGTGGAACTGTGCAGATCTGGGGCACGATCGTCGATGCGGGAGGACAGTTTATCCAAGGCAACTCGGCGCTGAGCATCAACGCGCCGTCAGATTCGACAGCCACCTACAACGGTATTGCTCTGATGGTGCCTGCAGCGAATACCACCAACTCGAACTGCGGGAGTTCGTACAACTCATTCAAGGGAGATCCTGCGCCCGGAGGGTGTCTCCAGATCCAGTTCGGTTCGGGATCCGGGAATCTGGACGGAATGATCTATGCCCCAAAGGTCGCGGTGTATATGCAGGACAATGGCGGAGGCAATGTGGTGACCGCCCTGATTGCAGACGAGGTCTACGACAAGGCTTCTAATCTTGACATCACCAACAACTACAATATCGTGCACACCACGTCGCCTCTCAATCACGTCAACATTGTGGAGTAGGAGGAAAGAACGATGAGCGGAGCCAAACTTGCAATGCGAAGGCTGATTGAGCGAATTGATGCCGGAGAAACAGGCTCTGCGCTGGTGGAAATGGCGCTGGTGTTTCCGCTTCTGATGGCAATGTTGCTGGGGTGCGTGCAGATTGGCGTGATGACCCATTGCGCCATCGAGGCCACCAACGCTGCGCGCGCCGGCGCTCAATACGCTGCAATGAATGGAGGCGGCTATCACGACACGAGCGGCGTGCTGGCGGCTGCGAAGGCTGATGCGGGTGAATTCACGATTACGTCCGCACCTGTCACCTCTTCCTGCTCCTGCGCCGACGGGACTGGTTGCACGTCATCGGCGGGGGTCTACAGTTGCGGGTCCGGTAGTCAGCCGGTCATCGTGGTCACAGTAACGACGTTCGGAGCTTATCCATCGCTGATCAAGATTCCGGGACTGTTTTCAAATAACACGTTTACATTGACCGGCTCTGCCCAGCAGGAAGTGTTGCCATGAGACTGAATCTTATCCGAGGACGCGAAGGGGAAGAGGGCGGCTCGTTGGTGGAGATGGCTCTTGTCTGCGCATTTCTTTTTCTACCAACGTTGTTTGGGATCTTGGAAGTGTCGTATGGCGTCTATACGTACACGTCGATCTCCTACATGGCGCGCCAGGCTTCCCGCTATGCTGTGGTGCGCGGTCCTGAATCGTGCGTGATCGCTCCAACGTTTCCAGATTGCAACCTCGGGCCTGGGGGTGGCACCAATCCGGGGACGGCATCTGGAAGTGCGTCACTTCAGACCTACGTCCAGAAGATCGCAATGCCCGGCATCATTCAGAGCAACGTTACCGTCAGCGCAGCCTGGTATCCGGCAGTCGTGAACAATCCTGGAACCACCGGAAATTTCTCCACAACGAGCTGGCCCGCTACCGCTTGCACGATAAACACAACGTCAACGGCAAACGGTCAGACGTTTACGAATTACTGCAACCAGATTGGCAACCAGGTGCAAGTGACCGTGAACTACTCGTTCCCGCTGAATATTCCTTTCTGGAATAAAGTGATTATTCCGATGAAGAGCACCTCGGAGATGGTGATCAACGAGTAGCTGCCGCCTCGCTGCTTCCAGATTCGGCGGGGCCAGGTCAGCAGACGATCGCTCCACAATGCGGCCGAGTCCTCCATCACTCCGCCATCAATCAATCAGAAAATTCATCGGAACTGGTTTCAACGAGCCTGGTAACGTGTCCCAGGTAACTCGTATCTTATTGATTCTAGGTATTTCCAATTTCTTGTCGTAACCCCTTAAGTAATTAACCTATTAGTGGCATTGTCCCCTCTCATCAAAAGGTAGAAAGTGTCTCCATCGGGCATTCAGGTGCATTGAAGGTCTCGGGACCCGGTAATGCATGGAAGTGGCTTTCGCTGGTTATGCCTGATGCGGAATTTTGCGTGGCACCCTCTGGCCGCTCAAATCCCAAAGCGCGAAAGCATGCATTCAAACGAATGCGCGCTCAGGAGGACGTGTCGAATGAGATTTCTCCGTGAAGAAAATGGTCAAACCCTATTCCTGACAGCCATTTGCATGACTGTCCTGCTTGGATTTATGGCTCTGGCGCTCGATGTGGGCACCTTGTTTCGCGCCAAGCGCAGAATGCAGATTGCCGCGGACTCCGCAGCAATGGCCGCCACCACGGAGCTCTTCTACAACGGTTCCACCAATGCAACCGCCAAGGCTAACGCCGCAGCCAAAGCGAACGGAGTGGACAATACCGTCGTCGGCAATACGGTGTTGGTGACGCTGCCACCTGTCAGCGTCGGCGGCACCTCGTGTGCAACGTGCGTGGCGGTGCAGGTCTCAACCCCGAATCCAACGGTCTTCTTGGGAATGTTTATGCACAGCGCTGTCAATGTTGGCGCCATGGCTGTTGGTGGCGCTCCGGCCGCAAGCAACACGTGCGTGTACGTGATGGACCCCGGTGCCGATGACGCGCTTGATATTCACGGCGCGGGCAGGATCACCGCACCTGGTTGCAGCGTCTACGTCAACTCGTCACAGCCCGATGCTCTGTGCGTGACCGGCAGTGCCGGCAAGTCGGATCTGGCAAACATTTCCGTAGTGGGCCAGCAGGGCAGCAGTGGACCCTGTAAAGGCGACCCCGGCGTGCCCGTCAACCTGAATGCTGGTGTCCTGTCCAATCCGTGGAGCGATCTTCCTGATCCCTCCGCAAGTTGCAACGCTGGAAATACAACCAACCTGGCCAGCGCCACGCTTAGCACTGCGATAGCCGGGCCTGGATATGGCAACGTTGCGTGCTACTCGTTTCAAAGTTGCACGACAAAGAAAGGCGTACCTACCTGTACGCCGGGGGTAGTGAACCTGAGTGCCCCGACGCTTGGCCCGGGCACATACGTCTTCACAACGGGCGTGAGCATCAGTGGCACCGTTAAAGCGGGGAATGGTAATACAACGACTGGCAAGACTGCCACGAACGGCGGCGCAACGATCGCGGTATCGGGCACGAGCTCGCTCAATATCGACACGGCTTCTGCATTTTCGATCTTTGCCCCCGCCGATGAAAACGCGACCTACAACGGTGTGGCGCTCTATCAATCGCCTGGCGACACGAGCCCCATGCAGATTTCTTTTGGTTCCAGTTCCGCGGTGTTCAATGGCATGGTTTACGCGCCGGGAGCAGCCGTGACCCTGCACGATGAGGGCGGCGGCGGTCTGAGCGCGACCGGCATGGTTGTGGGAACGATCTTCTTAAACGGAAAGGTGAGCCTGACCAGCTACAACGCCTTCAACCCTGTTACCACGCCCTTCAAAGTTATATCCCTGGTTGAGTAAAAGAGAGGCCACCATGATTGACATCAAGCTCACTTATCGGAAGATCCGAATGCTGATTGGCGCCGGCGAAGAGGGTTCAGCGATTATCGAATTCGGCATATCAATGGGACTGTTGATGCTGATGCTGCTGGGCATGGCTGAACTGGCGAGGGTAGCGTACGCTGCGATCGAGGTTTCAAGCGCTGCGCACTCAGCCGCGCAGTTTGCCTCATGGAGCGGCGCGGCGGCGTCGAATTCGGGAGGCATTTCAAACGCCGCGTCGGTCAACTCCGATTTTCCGATCAGCGTCTCGTCTGTTGCGGTCTCCTGTGTATGTGCGGACACAGGTTCACACCCTCGAGTTGCTCAGACAACACCACGTGCACGAAGAACAATACGGCGATGGTCGAAACGGTCACGGTCCAGACGCAGGTCAGCTTTAGCCCGCTCATTCATTACCCCGGCGGCCCGACCACCTATACATTGAAGGGCTCCGACACACAAACGGTGTCAAACCAATGAAGCGCCCACATGTTCGTTTCCCCCGCTCGTTGCGCATGCACGCTGCTGCCTGCGGACTGGTTCCGGCGCATCGGGAGACTTTCGCGAGCCGGCTGAGGCAGCTTGGCGGTGAAGAAGGCGGCAGCCTGGTGGAAATGGCGCTTGCTTCGGCTGGCGTCCTGGCCATGCTTTTCGGTATTTTTGAGCTCTCGATGGCTCTTTACAGCTATCACTTTGTCTCGGAGGCTGCGCGGGAAGCTTCGCGGTTTGCCATGGTGCGCGGTTCCCAGTGCGCGGCGAATTTCACAGCTTCCTATTGCTCTCCGACAGACGCCCAAACGACGGGCGCCGACGGCGGGGACATTTCGAATTACGTGAATAGTCTTGGCTACCCGTTTGCGAACAAGCTCACAACATCCACCACATGGCTCAGCTCAGGCCAGGATGCAAAAGGCAATGAAATATGGACGAGTTGCGGCACGGCATCGAGCTGCAAGACTCCCGGCAACCAGGTGCAGGTTACGGTCAGCTATCCCTTTCCGCTGAATGTGCCCTTTCTCAGGACCTACACGATCAATCTGGCCAGCAAATCCTCGGTTGTGATTTCGCAGTAAGATTCCGGAATTTTCTGGCAATCCTGACTCCTTTTCCAAAAGGCTGAGAAGTCGTGGGTCTTGTCGCAATCCTCTTAGGTTGCGTGGGTACTTCGTGTTACTAATGCGTATCTCTCTGCTGCTCAAATCCAACACCTAAGTAATCTAAAAGTAATTAAATTGGCTTGTTGCTCGATCTTCTCATCCCTAGAATTCTTCTACGTCCCCCAGTTTTCGGGCCACCGTTTTAGTTTCAAAGCTGGGCGCTCGGTTTGCGCGGGTTTTCCGCTGGTTGCCGGTGCGTTGATGAGTCAAATTCAAGTTGCCAAGTGAAGGAAGCTCAATGAAGATTCTACGCGATGAAAAGGGCCAAACTCTCGTCCTTACAGCGCTTTGCATGACGGCGCTGTTGGGCTTTCTGGCGCTGTCAGTGGATGTGGGGATGCTGTTCAGGTCGAAACGCTGCCTGCAGACTGCAGCCGACGCGGCCGCCATTGCCGCCGCGCAGAACTACATGTGGAAGCAGTCGGCGTCGTTGGCGCAAACCGCCGGCAAGAGTGCTTCTTCAGTAAATGGCTATACCGACGGGACGAACAGTGTCACGGTCACGATCAATG
Organism: uncultured Acidobacteriaceae bacterium; assembly: GCA_963770365.1. Taxonomy (GTDB): domain Bacteria; phylum Acidobacteriota; class Terriglobia; order Terriglobales; family Acidobacteriaceae; genus Telmatobacter. The sequence continues at coordinate 69,614 of CAVYPN010000014.1, forward strand.
TTCCTCCCACGAGCGGTCCGAACTCCGGCGCCGCAGGATTTGCGGAAGCCATCGTCACTCAGCCGATTGGAACCCCATTCATCGGAATGTTCGGCCGGGGTACGGTCTCGGTATCGGCCCGCGCTGTAGCCGCAACACCGAATAACGGGTCCGCCTGTATCTGGCTGATGGCTCCATCGGGCAATGACCTCAGTGTACAGGGCAATTACGATATCGAGGCGCCGGGCTGCGGAATTTATGTCAACTCACCGGACAGTAATGCGCTCAAGGTTACAGGCAATGGCGGCACGGTGAATGCGGCGTTTCTTGACGTCGTGGGCAATAACAGCGGCAACCACACGACACAGCCGACGACGGATACTCTGAATGCGGGCGTCAGATCGACGCCGTGGGGAAATCTTTCGGGACCGTCGACGAGCGACTGCACCCAAACTGTCACCCAAAACGAAATTACGCTTGCCACGGACAGCGGCTCTAAAGTCAGCCAGACAACCATCAATGGCTACTTCACCAACTCGTCGAGCAACACCGTGATTTGTTTCTCGAGCGCAAACGTGACCGTTGACACTGGCGTTATCCTGAACGGCGCTGACTCGGGAGTTGTCTACCGTTTTGCTGGAAACGTCACGATCCCGACTGGCGCCACCGTAACGTTCGGCTCAGGTACGGTAAGTCCCTCAACCGGGTGCACAACTAATTGCAGCTTCAGTCACGAAGAAGGCGCTACGGTGGATCTGGCTGGATCTTCGAGCACGATAAACCAGAACTCGAATTCGATTCTCAATATCTATGCGCCGGCAAGTCTCAACCGCCTTCCTCGTATCGACGGAATTGCGATTCTGCAGCCATCGACGAATACCACGGACACTGCAGATTCAATTTGGCAGCAACAACCAGGTTCTCGACGGCTATATCTACGCGCCTGGCGCCACCGTGTTCATGCAGGATCATGGCGGCGGCGTGACGGCTTCCGGAATTGTCGCTGGGACCTTATTTGAAAAGATCAGTCCACACTCTGACATTTACACGAACTATGACACGTCGCATTCGAGTTCGACATTGAACCGGAGACTCGTGCTGGTGGAGTAAGAGGGAGCAGGAATGAGAAACGGAAAGACGACACTTCGAAGGATCATCAGGGCTTTGGGAATCCGCGAAGAAGGCGGAGCCATCGCGGAGACGGCATTGACAGCGCCCTTCCTCGCGCTGCTCATCTTCGGTTCGGTTGAATTCGCGCGCGTGGCGTACGCGGCGATCGAGGTGACCAATGCCGCGCGGGCAGGTGTTTCCTACGGCGCGCAGAGCGGTTTGACGGCTTCAGACACCGCGGGTATCAAATGGGCGGCGACGCACGACGGAGTCAATGTCCCGGGCATGACGGTTTCCAACCCTGTCCTCGGGTACAGCTGTTCCGATGGTAAAGCTCCGGTTGGTACCCCTCCAGCCTGCACCACTAACGGCGCCCACCTGCTGGAGACGGTGACCGTTCAAACCCAGGTGACGATGGATCCGCTCGTTCATGTTGCGGGGCTCCCCAGGACGTATACGCTGTATGGCACGGCTGTCCAAACATGCTACCAATGAGCAGCAAAAGGGTTGAGAGAAGACAGGAAGGCAAGAGTATGCGCAATTGGAAGAGAAATTTTGCCGGGATGCTGGCTTTGCGGGGCTCGGATTCTGACGCCATGATGGTAAGACTGCGGCGCCTTGCTTCAGTGGATGCCGGCGCGGCAGTCGTTGAGATGGGGATTGCTTCCGCACTTCTTTTCTCGATGTTCTTTGGTGTGTTTGAGATTTCTCTGGCTTCGTATACCTCTCATTTTGTTGCCGATGCCGCACGTGAAGGAGCCCGGTACGCGATTGTTCGCGGATCACTTTCATGCACAAACACACCGAGCCTTTCGAACTGCGGCGCAAGTCCGGACACCATTGCAAACTATGTCAAGCACTTGAACTATCCCGGCATCGATCCGGCCAAATTAACCGTCAATGTCAGCTATCTGACTGGGACGGGAGACCAAACGTCCGGTAGCCTGCTTACAACATGGGCGTGCACGGGTACATGCACTGAACCTTCCCGGGAATATGGTGAATGTGCAGGTGTCCTACGCGTTCGGAATTTCCATTCCCTTCGTGCCGCACAAAAACATTAACGTCAGCAGCACCTCGCAGATGGTGGTTCAGCAGTAGTCTGCGGCGAGGTTCAGCACAAAGCTCGCACGATTAACATCGCGCGGGCTTTTCCGTCCCGATAACTGACGTTGTCCTCATTGTCCTGTTTTCCGAAATTTCCGAGTTATCCTTCCTTTTCTGAAACCGGCGCGCGCCCTAGACTCTAGGGTATGGCCACCCTGCCTGACATCAGTTCGCTCGACGCCGGCCTGCCCGCGAATATCGACGCCGAGAAGACCATTCTCGGCGCCATCCTGCTCGACAACGCCGCACACTCCGAGGCAGCCGAGCGGCTCGAGGCCGACGACTTCTCGCTCGACTCGCACAAACGCATCTTCATGCGCATGAGCGAGCTGATGAACGAGCAGCACGCTGTCGACATCGTCACCTTGGCGAACGAACTGGCGCGCGCCAAGGAAATCGAGACCGTCGGAGGCGTAGCCTATCTTGCGTCCTTGACCGAGGGGCTGCCGATCCGCCCCGTCATCGAAGACTATATCCGGATCGTCAAGGACAAGAGCCTGCTGCGCAAGCTCATGCTGATCTGCTCGGCGGCTATTGCCCGTGCGGCCGACCAGAGCGAGACCGCGCTTGAGGTTCTCGACGCAGCCGAATCGCAACTGCTCGAAGTCAGCGAGAAGGGAATTACACGGGGACTCGAGCCGCTGGACAAAATTGTCGCGGACTCCTTTGGGTCGATCGATAACCTTTACAAGGAAAGCCGCGACGTCACGGGGCTGGCGACTGGATTCAGGGTGTTGGACGAGATGACCAAGGGCTTGCAGCAGAACGAGCTCATTATCATTGCCGCCCGGCCCTCGATGGGAAAGACTGCTTTCGCGATCAATATTGCCGAGAATGCGGCCATCTACAGCAAAGCCACCGTGGCAGTATTCAGCCTGGAAATGAGCAAGGCTTCGCTGCTGCGCCGGATGCTGGCCTCGCAGGCGTGGGTAGACCAGCGCAGCATGCAGGCGGGATTCATCAGGAAAGAAGATCAGATCAAGCTCGAGAGGGCGTTGGAGCAGCTGGTTGAGTCGCATCTGTTCATCGACGACAGCGCCGGCATTTCGCTGGCCGAGATGCGCGCCAAGGCGCGGCGTCTGAAACAGACGACCGGCAAACTTGATCTGATTGTGGTTGACTACCTGCAGCTGATGTCGGCCACGCTGCCCTCGGCGGGCGGCAAGCGTTATGAGAACCGCACGCAGGAAGTGTCCGCGATTTCGCGCGGGTTAAAGGCATTGGCCAAGGAACTGGAGGTCCCGGTTGTCGCGCTATCGCAGCTTTCGCGTGCCAGCGAGCGCCGCGGCGATGACAAGCGCCCCATGCTGAGCGATCTTCGCGAGTCAGGCTCGATCGAGCAGGATGCTGACGTAGTCGCTTTCATCCATCGCGAATCCTATTACAACCGCGATGAGGAGATGTCTGAATCGGACCGGGCCAAATCGGAGATTATCATTGCCAAGCAGCGCAATGGACCGACCGGGGTGGTGCATCTGAACTTCGTCTCGAAGTTTACGCGCTTCGATAACGCGGACGTGTCTCACGACGTGTGATCTGAGGAATCAGGCACGACCCACGACAGATGGACCTTACCCCGCGCCAGCCAGTTTCAAATAATCTGGCTCATCGGCAATCGTACGATGTCGAAAGGCGCGCACAATCTTTCTCTCTTTCAGAAAGAACACGCCCGGCATCTGATCGGCATCTTCCTTAATCATGCCAATTCCATACTTGAACATCGCGCCCTTGAGCCACCCCTTCCAGACGGTCAGATTTAAGAAGTGTAAAAAGGGGTTGGTGCGCGTCAAGGCAAAGACGGGAAGCTGATAAAGCGTGGCCTCCGGATTGCTGATCCTCTCCACATCTGAGAGGTTGTAGTAGTCGAAGTACGGTTTCGCCCGTTGCGGAGAGCCGAGATGCACAAAGACAGGCCGCACCCCCTTCGCCTCAATCTGCTGCCGCACCTGCGAAACGCGGTCGAGAGCCTGTGCACAAAAAGCGCACGCAAAGTGGCGAAGAAAGATGAGCAACACCGGTGATTCATCCACCAGGTCGAGCAGTGAGCGGCCCGTCTCCGCGTGAAACTCACGCCATGAGTCCGCAAGATCCGATCGCTCACTGGATTGCCGCGTTCCCGTCGCCATTCAATCCACTCCACTCATGGAAAAACGTCGGTCACAGAACGTGATCCATGGACGCCCGGATCCCCACGACATGGCTTTCGTTGCCGTAGAATCGCGTTCCGGGGCAAACTCAAGTTATCACTATTCAGCCCGCGGCGAGTTGCGGATTCCAATTGGCAGTGGACGATCAGGATGTAACCCATATTCTCCTCCGCAACTGTTGATACGATCACAACTCGTTGATCGTCAACGCCACTCGTCCAGCGATGTAGTCGCCGAGCGAAGCATCGGGGCCGATCTCGATGAGGTCGACTGGAGAACTCATATTCAACGGCCGCAGCACCAGGCGCGTCTCAGCAAAGTCAGCATAACGGAGGGTCAGGTGCGCTCCCCGGCGAATGGCGTACACATTAGGCCTGCCGGCGCGGTATGGGGTCAGCATATTGTAGTGCCGGTCGATTACGGCGAGGGCATCCGGAAACAGGAGCGGATCCATGGGCAGCGCATCGGAATGCGCGATGCGGATAGCTACAAGCCGCTGCCACGAGCGGCGCGACGCCACAGCCTTGGGTTTGAGCGATCGCAGCGTACCTGGGGGCAGATGCAGCATCATCAGCACTGCGCTCGGCCTGATATACGGCTCAAAGAGCGCGGAATTGTGCGAGACAACCGGCACCATGCTGGGCTCTTCCTCGGAGCCCGCGACCGGATTGGCGTGAGCACCGAGTTCCAGCAAGTCTTCGCATGCCATGTGCTGAGTAGCCAGCATGCGATCCAGCCCCTCGAGCGAGAGCTGCCGTCGGGAATGCAGAAAATTGGAGAGGTGCGACTTGCCGAAACCGGTCTGTCGCGCCAGCAGTGAGATGCTGAGAGTTCCGCGCTCAATCCTGCGCAGCAACTCGACACGAAGGCGTTCGTGCATTTGGGTGAAATTCATCTGTGGATAGTCCGCCACCAGCCATGGAGACGATCGGTCGCTGTTTTCTTTAAGCAAACCGATTTGCGCCATTTTGGCTTCATTCTTCGGTCTCGCGTGCTCATCCAACAGGACGAATGAAGAATTGTGCCTGGCAGCGTTGACGCAAAGGATACGTCTCTCTACATTGGGTTTACTCTAGCTCGCACAGGTTTTGGGAAATTTTCGGGGAAGGGATTCATTCGCGCAATCGTACGAGGGTTGTAGTTGCCCTCGGCGGACTTGGGCGTGGGTTACGCCGTCCCCGACTGATCGCCTTCGCAGGCGCATCTACCGTGCGCCAGGGGACTGCTTGTCGAGCTAATTCCAGACTCTGCGCGAACAACGTGATGACATCCACAGCTCGAGCATTGGCAATCGAACACGGCGGCAACAGAACCGCCGGCGCGACTGCCTGGCTCCTTTCAACCCGCCTGACAGAAGACAAGAAACTGAACGAGCGGGAGAAAGCGATTTTTTGGGGAATCGGTCATGGAATTGTGCGTGCAATTGAAAATTTGCGAGGGGTGCGGCTGTCTTTGGTACCGCGCCCAGGCCTTGGGGACTGTATATTGCTCTCGCTGTAGAACAGAACTGGAGAAATTTCCAAACCCTGCGTCACGGAAGCGGCGCGGGCGTCCGACCACAAAGCGACTCTTGAACCTCTGGGCAGTAGCCGTAGAAGCTGGAGGTGCAAAGTGAGCGCAGCCCTCCAACTGCCGTCTCTCTGGGCCACTGGAACCATCACTCAGCGCTGGCGGACGGGACATAGCGTCGATCCGTTCTCCGGCACTGTTGCGGAAACTGATCCAGCGGGCCATGAAACCGTATCCGCGCCCGGCGTCAGCCTGGCCTTTTATCGCAAACACACCGAAAAAATGCTTCGGCGGTATCTCTACGCGTCCATGCTGGTGGGTCGCGCGCCGGCCATTCTGGGCGAACCAATCGGGCGCGGGTGGGTATCGAGCCGCAAAGTCAAAACCTTTGAAGACGCTGTGATCTTTGTGCTCGATATTGAAAACTGTCTGAAAAAACTAGGGCATCTCGATCAGGCAATTCTCAGCAGGGTTGTGCTGCAGGAATATACCCATGAAGAAACGGCCGCGATGCTCGGCGTGAGCGTGCGTGCCATCTCCTACAAATACAAACACGCGCTCGACAGCCTCACGGAAATGCTGCTGCATGCGGGGCTTCTCATTCTTCCGCCTTCATAATTGCAGGAACTCGCAATGTAAAAAGGGGGAGCGCAGTTCGCGCTCCTCTTTTTTGCGTTCTTGCAGCGATGATCAGAACTTGCGCGACCACTCTTTCGGCCAGCGTTCTACGATCACTTTTTTGTCGGTGAAGAATTCAATCGCGTCGCGACCCTGCGCGTGCATTACACCGAAGAAGCTGCCTTTCCATCCCGAGAATGGGAAGTAGGCCATGGGGGCTGGTACGCCGATGTTGATGCCCACATTCCCTGTCGAAACAGAGGTGCGAAACTTGCGCGCTGCCGCACCCGACGAGGTGAAGATCGAACTGGCATTCCCGTAGGCCGAGCGTTCGATCATCGCCACAGCCTCGTCGACTGTGTCTGCATGGACCACCGACAGCACCGGCCCGAAGATCTCGGTCTCCATCAGCGGGCTCGCGGCCGGCAGCCCGTCGAGCACCGTGGGGCCGACGAACGAGCCGGCGCCGTTGCCGTTGGTGCGTCGGCCATCCACGATGGTCTTCGCCCCTTGGTCAGCGCCCTGCCCGATGAGGCCGACCACGCGCTCGCGGCTGGCCTGCGTGATTACCGGCCCCATCTGCGTCGCAGGATCGAGCCCGTTGCCCACTTTCAAGGAACCGGCCGCCGCCGCAATCGAATCGCGGAACCAGTCTTTCGCTTCGCCCACCGTGACCGTGACGCTGACAGCGAGACAGCGCTGCCCGGCGCAGCCAAAGGCTGAATCGGCAATGATCTTTGTGGTTGTCTCGCGGTCCGCGTCGGGCAGAACCACGACGTGGTTCTTCGCGCCGCCCTGGCACTGCACGCGCTTGCCGCTGGCCGAGCCGCGCGCATAGACGTGTTTGGCCACGGGCGTCGAGCCCACAAAGCTGACCGCGCGCACCAGCGGGTGGTCGAGCAGCGCATCCACAGCGGGCTTTCCACCGTTGACCAGGTTCACAACACCATCCGGCAGACCCGTCTCCTGAAAGAGTTCGAGAAGGCGTGCCGCCGAGAAAGGAACCCGATCGCTCGGCTTCAGCACCACCGTGTTTCCGGTGGCAATGGCGTAGGGCAGAAACCATAGCGGAATCATCAGGGGAAAATTGAACGGCGTAATGACGGCGCAAACGCCGAGCGGCTGCCGCACCATGATTTCGTCAATGCCGGGCGCCACATCTTCGAGCGAGTAGCCCTGCATGAGCACGGGAATGCCGCATGCGACTTCGACGTTCTCGATGCCGCGCCGCAGTTCCGCCTTCGATTCAGTCAGGGTCTTGCCGTTTTCGATGGTGATGAGGCTGGCAAGCTCATCCAGGTGCTCCTCAAGAAGCACCTTGAGCTTGAACAGGTATTGCACGCGATCGCCCGCAGGCACGGTACGCCAGGAGGCGAACGCAGTCTGCGCCGCCTGTACCGCGGCGTCTACCTCGACGAGCGATCCGGCAGGCGAACTTCCCAGCGATTCGCCGGTGGCAGGGTTCAGGAGTTCAATTCCGGCTGGACTCGTGGAGGTGAGCCACTTGCCGCCGACAAGGTTGTGGATTGCGGGGGATGCAATAGCAGTCATGGGATTTCAATGTAACGCACCGGGCCTAAAGACGGCAGCAGGAATTTCAGACCTTATCCTGCGAGTCCGGCAAGCCCCTGCAGCGAACGAATCTCGTAGTGCGCCGATTCTTTGTCGTACCGGGAAAGATATTGGAGCCGGTCCTCGGGGACGATGGCGACTTCGTAGTGCGCTCCGGCTACCGCCCGCAGCGCTTCGAGCGACTCCCACACCATGATGGTGATGAATTCGATTTCGTCGCCCAGCGGCCGGCGCAAGACAATGCCGCCACGGTATCCGGGAATCTTGCTCATTCCCGGAAGCAACTCCGGCTTGAGCTTCGCCTCGTAAGCGTCGGCGTGTTCGGGTTTCGTGTATCCATGCCAGATTCTCGCAATCATCGGAGTCCTCCTCCTGATTCTGGGCGCAAACCGCGGCCTGCTGGTGTTGAATAGAATGCTCTGACGATCATGCAGTGATGATCAGGATACGCCTGTCGGTCTGCTATCGTGTACGGTTCGGCCGCATCGCCGCGGCGCTCTTACCGAAATATCAATGGGAGGCAATGCCATCATGGTTTCTCTCACGCGCTCTGTCTCATGCGCATGCCTGTTTGTTTCGTCGCTGCTCCTCGCCCAGCAATCCAGCACGGCTCCCACGACCGCAGCTGACGCCCCCAAACACGACACCAGCTACATCGACGCCAGCGGAACGGCTCACGTCACACGCGTCGTTCCGGTGCCCGAGACCATCAGCCCAGAGGCGCGGAAGTCGATCAGCCGGGCTGAGCCTGACCAGGGTCCTCCACAGCCGCTCGAAGCGCGACGCAAGGGAACCGACGCCTACACGGCCCGCGCGCGCGTGGAGTGGACGAAGATCTGCCCGAACACGATTGTCGAAGACAAGGTGGCCGGCGTTCCCGTCCGCATTGTGACGCCGGAAGGCATGCCCGACAAGAACAAGGACAGGGTGTTGATGAACCTGCACGGCGGCGGCTTCAATTCCGACTCGGGGTCGTACACCGAGTCGATCCCACTCGCCAGTTATACGGGGATCAAGGTCGTCGCCGTTCTCTATCGCCTGTCGCCAGAGGTCAAATTTCCAGCCGCAGTCGACGACTCCATCGCCGTCTACAAGGAACTGCTGAAGACTTATAAACCGCAGCACATCGTCATCTACGGCACCTCCGCCGGCGCTATCCTTACCGCCGAGGTGGCCGCGAAGATCAAGCAGCTTGGGCTGCCGATGCCAGCCGCTCTCGGGATTTTCAGCGGCATGGGTGATTTTGCGCGCGCAGGCGATTCCATGGCGATGTACGCCCTCCGCGGCCTGGCGGGCCATCTCGATCCACCGGAACCGGGCGCTCACGACCCGTTTTATGTCGCCGAAACCGACCCGAAAGACCAGATCCTGTCACCGATCTACGGCGACCTGCACGGCCTGCCTCCGACGCTCTTTGTCACCAGTGGGCGCGACCTGCTGCTAAGCGGTACGGTCAACCTGGAACGCGCCTATGTGCTGGCTGGGGATGACGCCCATCTCGTGGTCTACGACGCTCTGCCACATGCCTTCTGGTACGACTCGCGCCTGCCTGAGGCTATCGAGGCCAACCACATCATGGCGGACTTCTTTGTGAAGGAACTCGGCAAGTAGCTGATACCCATTGGCTTCTGCTAATCGGAGGCGGAGTTCACATGGCTGTGAGGGAAGACAGGCTCGACCGACGGCAATCTCGGTGCGCAGTTGCTCAAGCTCGAAGAGGCAGGCTATGTCGCGGTGGAAAAAAGTTTGTGTCGCGCAAACCGCAGACCATCTACCGCATTACTGACAAGGGACGCGAAGCGCTGACTGAATATGTGCAGGCGCTGAAACAACTGCTGGGCTCTGCAATTACGGCTTGACCGGCTCCGGCACCGTCGCAAGGGCAGCGAGATCCGCGCGGACGCGCTCCATGATGCCGAGGTAGTAGGCGAGATTGTGAATCGTGTTGAGCGTGCCCGCGAGCGGCTCGCCGCATTGGATCAAGTGGCGCAGATACGCGCGTGAGTATCGCCGGCACACCATGCAACTGCACGCCGGATCGGCCGGGCCCTGGTCTTCAGCGTATTGCTTGTTTTTGATGTTGACGCGGCCCTGGCTTGTGAATAGCAGCCCGTGTCGCGCGGCGCGCGTCGGCAGCACGCAATCCATCATGTCCACGCCCATGCGCGCGTATTGCTCGATTTCGTCGGGATAGCCCACGCCCATTACGTAGCGCGGCTTGTCTTTCGGAAGCAAGGGCAGGACCTCGCGGATGACTTCGAGCGTGAGTTCGCGCGGTTCGCCCACGCTGAGTCCGCCGATGGCGTAGCCGTCGAAGTCCATCCCTACGAGGCGCTCGGCGCTTTCGCGCCGCAGATCGTGATACATGCCGCCCTGCACGATGCCGAAGAGTTTTTGCGTGCGACCATCCATCCCCGGTCTCAAGTTCGAGACCTGGGGCACCCAGTCTTTGGGCCACGGAACCTCATGCTGATGTGCGCGAAAGTGATCGAGCGAGCGGCGCGCCCAGGCCATCGTGAGACGCAGGCTCTCTTCGGCTCGCGTGCGGTCCGCGGGATATTCGGTGCATTCGTCGAAGGCCATGCAGATGTCGGCGCCCAGTGCAATCTGCACATCCATGGAGTGTTCGGGCGTGAAGAAGTGGCTGCTGCCATCGAGATGCGATCGGAAGCGCACGCCCTCGTCGGTAACTTTGCGCAGTTGAGTGAGGCTGTAGACCTGGAATCCACCGGAGTCCGTCAGCATGGCGCGCGGCCAACTGATGAAGCGATGTAATCCGCCCATGCGGCGAATCGCCTCGTGTCCGGGGCGAAGATAAAGATGATAGGTGTTGCCGAGAATGATCTGCGCGCCAAGCGTTTCAACCACGTCCTGTGGCACGGCCTTGACGCTGCCCGCCGTTCCCACGGGCATGAACACCGGGGTTTCGACGGTCTGGTGCGGCAGATGCATTTGCGCGCGCCGTCCGCCGGTTTCCGTGGTATTCAGCAGGTTGAAGGAGAGGCTCACTTCGTCATTCTAGTTTGGTGAGTCCGGGATTTTTGGCGGAAAAGAGAAAGCGTAGAAGCAGATTCTTCGCTCACCACCTCCAAACTGAAGTACGTTTGGGGCCCCGTTCCCTCAGAATGACACCCGCTAATGAAGGGAGGAATTTTGGACTTCGGATACTGGCTGCATAGTATCGCGAAAAACTGCGCGGGGAGTTCCCTTCAGAACTCCCCGCATGGGGTGCATCACCCGTTGCGGCGATGCATGTGCTTTGCGCGGAAGATCCTGCGCGAGGCGACGTTCTGCCGGCGATGGATCATACGGCGCTCTTTCATGGTCAGGCGTCCGTTGTGGTGTGCGCGCATTCCACGTACCTGGCGATGAATGCGCATTTGCTGCCGCTCAAGGCGTGCGCCCTGCCGTGGAGCGAAGCGGTCATTTCGGATTCCATTTCCAATGCGTCGCTGCTGGTTGAACTCGCGCTTTACAATCGGATTCTTCGGTTGTTCGGGCGCAGTGGTTTGGGCAAATGTGATGGCAGGCGCTGCAAACAGGGCCGCCACAAGTACGAGCTTCACGAGTCTCATGGTGTTTCTCCTTCTGTGACGGCGGTGACTTGAATCGTTCCTGGCCACTCACACTTCAAGAAACACGGAGTCCGCGAATTCGTTGTGTAAAGATTTGTTGAGAAGTGGTTGATTCCTTAAGATTTGCTGAACGCGAGTGCTACTGCTATTTTCCTCCGCCCAGCCTCACCTGCACTCCGGCGCGCGCTACGCGCGGTGTTGCCAGCGTGGTTGTCGGCGTCTTGGAGACCTCGATGCTGCGGTCGAAGAGATTCTCGCCGGCAACAAAGAATTCAAGATGCGATCCGACGTCGTGCGACGCAAACGCATCGAGCCGAAAGTAGCTGTGCAGCAAGAATAAATTTGCATCGTCATCATACTGGTGTCCGCTCAATCGGCTCTGCAGACTGAGCGTGCCGATGCGGGGACGAAACGCGCGCAGATTGAGCGACGCCATATTGTGTGCAACCTCGGGAATCCAGTTGCCCAAGTCCAGGGTGCCGCGCGAAACAACAGCATGCGCATACTGATAGCCGCCGTCTACGGCGAGCCAGCGGCGCGGAGTCGCTTCAAAATCGATTCCTACACCGCGGCTTTCAATCTGCCCAAGGTTTTCGCGTAGCAGCAAGATCGGCGATGAATTCGGATTTGTCGTCACCGCGACGATGGGCCGGTTAACCTGCGTGTCAAAGTAACTGGTGCGGATTGTTCCCCAGTGCCATTCGCTGGCGATACCCGCCTCCCACCCCGTAGCGCGCTCGCTCAGCAGTGACGAATTGGGCAGCGTGAGCTTGCTGCCCACAGTCGTCGAGCGATAGAGCTCGCTTGGCGTTGGCGCACGGAATGCGCGAAACCCTGACGCCGACAGCGCCCAGTGACCTCCCAGTTTGCGCGAGAGGCCCATGCGCGGATCGAAGATGGTCTCGTCGCGTGAGGGCGGTTGGGTTGCCGCGGGCACCCACGTCGATCCCTTCCATACCACCTGGTGCGCGTCGAAATTTTGAAACCAGTCCACGCGGCCCGATGCAGTCAGGGTCCATGCACGGTGCGTCCACATCGCTTCTGCATAGCCAGCCGAATCGCGCTGATGATCGTGCAGGTTGGTCAGCGCGGCGGTTGCGCCAAACGTCTGCTCGCGATCCCACACGCGCACATCGTGCACGTCAGCTCCGGCAATTATCAGCAACTCTGCGCCTATCGGCTGGTTCCAATGCGCAGCGGCACCGAGTTCATTGTCCGGCACCAGCGTGAAACGTGTCGGCGTCTCACCGCAGCGGAAGGTGCACGTTGGAGCGAAAAGCGTCGGCGCATTGGAGAGGCTGGAGAAGGTCTGCCGGTAGTGCTCCGTTGAACCGTAGAGGCGCAGCGTCGCCGAAGCACCGCGCGCACCCTGCCAGTCCGCGCCCGTCGCATACCGCCAAAGCCGCGTGCCGTTTTGCTGAAACGGCGTGCCGTTCGCACGCGCCTCATTGAACCCGCTGCCACGCACAAACAGGCGCAGCGGGCCGCGATTGCGCTCCGCGTCGAACATTCCATTCTGCCCGTGCATATTCGAGGGCGCATCCACTGGCCCGCGCTGGAATGGAGCCTCCTGGATAAAGCCGTCTGTGCCGATTGCGCCGCCCGATGCGAGCACGCCCCAATCCTTTATCGTAGTCTCGACGAGGGCGCTGGTGTCATACGTGCCCAGGCCTCCGTAACTCGAGCGCACTTCGCCGAGTGTCGTGGTGGGTCGCGCCGGTACCACGTTGACAACGCCGCCGATCGCGCTTGAGCCGTAGAGATCACTGGCGCCGCCGCGGACCACTTCAATGCGATCGATCGCCAGTTCCGGCTGCTCCTCCCAGTGGATCCATCCGCCTATCGCGTCATTCAGAGGAACATCGTCCACGGTTAACAAGGTGCGGCTGGCCGAGGTCGAGCCCAATCCGCGGAGGCTGATGCCTTGCGACGTGGGATTGGCCACCAGAGAACTCGATCGCCGGAACAGCTCTACGCCCGGCAATTGCCGCATTTGCCCATCCAAGGCGGGAGTCGCAGATGTATCAAGTGCGAATTGCGACAAGAGGCGAGTTGTTGCGGGACTCTCCAGCGCGCCGAGCGGTGCGCGATAAGCCGTTACTGTCACCTGCTGGCTTGCGCTTGCGGGTTCGAGTTGGACGGTTGTGTTTGCGCTGACTTCGACGAACTTCCCTGCAAATCCTTGCGCTTCGATGTGCAGGCGGCAGGGAATGCGGCAGGGAAAAGTGAGCTGTCCATTGGTGTCGGTGCGGCCCAAAAGGCGTCCGCCGGCCTCTTGAATGCTTGCTTCTGCGATGACAGCCCCGGACTTGTCCACGACCGAAATCGTGATGGGAACGGGCTTTTGTGCCCAGACCGCTGAGACAGCGAGAAATGCAGCGAGCGCTGCCGCGGTCCTAGACCTCCGCCGCAGCACGCCAATGATTGCTTTCCATTCGCACCACGGCATCCGTATCACCTGCTTGAGTTTGATGCAATTCTTCGAGCATCTGTTCGACGGTTTTTCCGCGAGGGGCAATTCTCAACTGCGGAGCAATCTCATGGAGAGGAACCAGTACAAAGGCGCGCTGATCCAACCTTGGATGGGGTAGCTCGAGCCCGGGATCCTTGATCTCGAGATGGTCTATGAGCAGGATATCCAAGTCGAGCGTTCGAGGGCCATTGGGAATCGACTTCGAACGGTCCCGGCCGAATTCCTTCTCGATTGCAAGAAATTGATTGAGCAGCGCGTGCGGCCCGAGCGTTGTATCCAGTGCGACTACAGCATTCACGAACCTGGGTTGCGCCTCGTATCCGACCGGTCGAGTTGAATAAAGCGAAGAGCGGGTTATCACGGTGCCGAGCTTGCCCAACCGCCTCACCGCCGCCGCCAAAGTGGCATCCGGCGGTCCCGCCGCACTGGCCACGTTCGATCCAAGCGCGATGTAAGCGGTGCTCATGGGTTAAGACTAACGCCCGCCGGTTCCGGTCAATTTGCCCTCAGCCGGGCTAGCTCTCGGGCGCTTGCCTCGCAACCTGTCGAATCCGTAGCAGCGTCGCCGCCAGCGCGGCGAGTCCTGCGCACCAAAGCGCCAGCGTTGTGTAGACGACCCAGGCCGGCGCTTCGCCAACCCGCCGGAGCACGAAGGGCAGGAAATTCCAGCAGGTGATGTGTACGTAGTCCCAGGGATCCTGCGTCATGGAAACGTTGTTCAGTCCCCAGGCGTCCATCTTGCCCAGGGCGAAGGCGATGATGTTCTTCGCGCGTAGTGCGATGACGAGATTCGGATGGCCGAGCGTCTCCTCCTGGTAGATTTCAAGCGGCAGCCAGAACATCAGGGATTCAATCTGGACCAGCAGGCTCGCAACCAGGAGCGCCATACCTGTCACCCAAACGGCGCGGGTCGCCTCGTGGCGATACTTCATCAGCAAGGGAATCGCCATCAGCGCCACCAGTTCGACGGCGGTTGAGACATAGCGATCGCCCCATGCGAAATCCCCGGCCCAAGCGAAATAGCGTGCGTAGAAGCTGAGATAAGCCAGCAGCATTACGCAGGCTGCAAGACTGTATGCGCGAACCGCGGGCGCGAGCCTGCGCCAATGCAGGACCAGCAGAACGATCGCGAGAAGGATCAGCGGATCGAAGAGGAAGATGGATTTCTCGGGCAGGAATAGCGCGCCCAAAAAGCCTTGATGCCACGGCGTCGTCCAGGGCCAGTTGCGCGGAAGGCTCGGGTCTCTCGCGATGGTTTCCTTCGCGATCAGACTTGCGTAGGTGTTGGTGAACGATCCGAAACGATAGAACTGATACAGCCGGTCAAGGAAGCCAAACAGGCAGAAGATCGGAATCGCAACGGTCGCATATGCTCGGCATTGATCGAACAGCGCGCGCCCCCGTTTTCCGTCAAACCAGAGGACAAGGAATACAAAGAGCACGCCGGCCAGCAGGTCGATGCCGGTCGTAAGCCGCGTCAGCAGATTCAACCCGAACGCACCGGTGCCGATGAGCAGCGCGCGCCTGCTCCCCGTCCTCAGCCACTCGTACTCGAATGCAAATCCAGCCAGGGTCAGCAGACAGATGTAGTTGTTCTCCATCATGTTCTGCGTGTAGTGCAGGTGAGTTGTAGCCAGCAAAAACGCAAGCACGCCGGCCACCGACTGATTCACGCTGAATGAAAACTGTCGCAGGAGTTTGAAGCACACAAGTGCCGTCAGCACCGTAACGAAGATCTGTGTCAGAAAGGTCACCACAATGTTGCGTACCGTTGGGTCGGTATCGTCGTAGAGATCGAAGACATGGAACTTCGCAATCCAGGTGCCGAGGAGGTCCGGCGGCAGCATGAGCAGCGACTGCCCGATGCCATACCAGCTCTGCAGCGAGCCGTTGCGCCCATGCACGCCAAATTCGGGATATTCGCTGGGGAAGACTGGCGGCTGTGCGGTCCAGAAGGAGTGCGTCGATTGGAGCCGGTGCATGGTGTCGGCGGTGCCCAACTCTCCCGACTGCACCACGCAGGCGATCAATGCCGCTGCCAGAGCCAGCAGAAAGACCGGATTCTGAAACCAGATGCGAAGTCGAAAGCTCATGGAATCAGGATGCTTGTATGCAATTCACGCACCCTCTTAGGGTATCGCGTTCGTTGCACGTGCTCAGGCGCGGGAGCGAGAGAGCCCTCATCTGGTAGCATCTTTTTTCGGAGACTTATCAGCATGGAAGCCCTCAATAATGCAGGCCTCGGCGCCCGCCGCAATGAAGATATCGCTCTCGATCTGCTCAAGTTTGTCGCTGGAACCACGGGTGTGGGCCGTCCGGCGGTGGGGGCCACGGGCTTCAGCGGCGCCTCGGCTCCCAAGCCTGAGGAGCACGTTGCCCAATTGCTGCAGCTTTACACCCGCTGCCTGAAAGCGGTTGAAGGCAAAGGGGCATAGCAATCACAAGCGACGGCAAGGTTCGCGCTGCAGTGGTGGGCGCCGGAGCATTCGGCCGTAATCATCTTCGTGTCTACCGCGAACTTGAAACCGCCGGCAAGGCAGTCGCGCTGGTCGCAGCCGTCGAGCCGGACGCCTCGCGCGCAGCGGATGCGGAATCAAAATTCGCCGTCCCTGTCTTCTCCTCAGTCGACGAACTGCTCGCGGCGGATCTTCACGTCGACGCGGCCTCGGTCGCGGTTCCCACGGTGCATCACCACGCGGTAGCTTCGGCGCTTCTTGATGCCGGGCTCGATCTGCTCGTCGAAAAACCACTCGCTGCAACGCTGGCGCAGGCCGACGAGCTTGTTGTTCTCGCCGAAAAGAATGCTCGCATCCTGCAACCCGGCCATCTCGAGCGCTTCAACCCCGCGGTGCTGGCTGTGCAGCCCCAATTGCGCCGACCCATGTTCTTTGAGGCGCATCGTCTTTCTGTCTTCACGCCCCGTGCGCTCGACGTCGATGTCGTTCTCGACCTGATGATTCACGATCTCGACATCGTATTGACCATGGCGAATTCGCCGGTACGCGAAGTCCGCGCCGTCGGTCTGCCCATCCTTTCGCCGAGGGTCGATATCGCCAATGTGCGCGTCGAGTTCGAATCCGGATGCGTGGCCAATTTTACGGCGTCGCGTGTCTCCACGGAACGTGTTCGGAAACTGCGCTTCTTTCAGCCGCGCAGTTACGTTTCGATTGATTACGCACGCCAGGACCTGCTGGCTATTCGCCTCGATGCGAGCATCACGCCGGAGATCGCCGCAGCGATTGCCGGCGGCCGTGTCGATCCGGCGCTCATGGCGCAGTTGGCAGCTGCTGCCGGCGCATCGGGCGTGCAGGCCAGCCCTAATCCCGGCCTGTCGTTTCTCAAGCCACCTGTCGCTCCCGGTGAACCGCTGCGCCTGGAGATCGAGTCGTTTCTCGAATCCGTGCGCACCCGCCGCGAGCCGCTCGTCACCGCGCGCCAGGGTCGCAATGCCCTCGCGCTCGCACTCGAAATTCAATCCGCTATGGTCGCCCACGCCCACCGCGCCGGTTTGCAGGATTTCTTCGCGTCCGCTAACAGCGACACCTGACGACTGACAACTTCTTCACGCTATTCCCAGCACCCGGTTCGCGAATCCCACAATGTACTTCCACGCAAGGTAATATGCAGCCATTGCGGCGGCCAGAAAGCAGGCAATCAGCAAATACGGAACCGTGATGGCGTTGAACCAGGTGACCGAAGAAGCGGACAGCACCACCACGCCCGCTTGCGTGGCGATCAACGCGCCTACCGGTACCAACAGCAGCGGCAAGAGTGCTCCGTGCACGCCCAGGGGCAGATGAGTGCGCTCGTGCGACCACTGCCACAGCATGCTCCACAGCCCCCACAGACCGGGAACGAGAGCCATGGGAAACACCAGTCCACGCTCGATCGGAAACGTGACTTGCATTCCGAAACGCAGCACGATAAACGCGATGAGCAGCAGGGGCAATACCAGCGTTGGCACCAGGATGCCGGCCATAAAGGCGCGTAGATAAGGATGCGTGTTCATGGGTTTCTCACTTTCCGCGGGCATCCCCGCTCGTTTCACAAGTAGTAAAGGATGACGGGAATGGTGCGCGGAGCGATGGCGGCAAAGACTACCAGGCTGCCGGCCAGCGCCCAGTCGAACCATGGAACTGAAGCGACGCCACGCGCGCTTGGCTCATCCATCCGCCGCAGCATCGCCGGCCACAGATCGCGCGGCAAATCAACCTCGTCGTCCATGCGCGGAATCGCGCTTTTCAACAATAGCGTCATCCGGTCGGCCTCCTGATCCCTCATCCCTGTTCCCTGATCCTTGCTTTTCGTCATGGCGTGATCCCCATTCTGTTCAAGTCTTTTCGCAGGAGCCGCAGCGCGCGGAACACCCGCAGCTTCACTGCGGCTACCGTGATTCCCAGCGCCTCGGCAACTTCCTTGTGCGATCGCTCTTCTACCACTGCCAGCACTGCGGCAACGCGTAGCTTGGTGGGCAAACGTCCAAAGGCCGAAGCGGTTTTCTGCCGGATTTCCGCAGCGACGGCCGCATCGCCCGCAATCGGCCCCGGCATGCTCTCCCACATCTGCGATGGCACGCTGCTTTCTGGCTTCTTTCGACGCAGCCAGTCGAGCGCCGCATGCGTGGCGATCCGCCGTGCCCAGGGTTCAAAGCCGCGCTCCGAATCGAAGCGCGCGTGCGCTCGGTGCATCCGCCAGAAGGCCTCGATGGTCACATCCTCTGCGGCGCCCGGTTCGCGCACGATGCGCAGCACCCAACCGAAGACAGATCGCTGATGTGTGCGGAACAGCGTCTCGAAGGCGTCGACGTCGCCCTGACGAAACCTGTCGAGGACGCTGCTTGCCTCGTCCCGCATCTGCCGTTTCCCTTTCTTACTCCCTATTACGCCGTACGCCGCTGAAAGGTTACAACTGCAAGGAACTTCATAGAAAACCGATTTTCTTCGAAGATTTTCCGCGTCCGTGGCGCTTGACCGCACCCCGCCCGGCGCATTACCGTTGGCTTCCGGCGGGCGGATAACGATTTCCCGGTTCTCAAACTTCCAGGTACGCTCCTGCCGCCACGAGGAACTCCATGAACACACTTCGCATCCGATCAGTAGCTCTAGGTCTTGCGCTCGGTGCCGGCGCCTTCAGTGCTTTTGCGCAGGATAACGCAAAGCCGGCTTATCTTGACCCGAGTCTGCCGCCTGCGCAGCGCGCTGCCGACATTGTTCGCCGCATGACGCTCGAAGAGAAGGCCTCGCAGCTCGTCAACCAGTCTCGCGCCATTCCGCGCCTCAATATTCCGCAATACGACTGGTGGAGTGAAGCGCTCCACGGCGTCATCAACAGCGGCACCACGGAGTTTCCCGAGCCGATCGGGCTGGCGGCCACCTTCGATGCGCCTGCCATTCACAAAATGGCTGAGGTCATCAGCACCGAAGGGCGCATCAAGAATGCGCAGGCCGTGCGCGAACATCGCGCCAACATGTTTTTCCAAGGCCTCGATTTCTGGTCTCCCAACATCAACATCTTCCGCGATCCGCGCTGGGGCCGCGGACAGGAGACGTACGGCGAAGATCCGTTCCTGACCGCGCGCATGGGCGTCGCCTTCGTCACCGGCATGCAGGGCACCGATCCCAAATACTACAAGACGATCTCCACGCCCAAGCATTACGCCGTGCATAGCGGTCCTGAGTCTACACGGCACACCGCTGATGTCGCGGTGAGCAAGCACGATGAACTCGACACCTATCTGCCCGCCTTCCGCGCCACGGTCACAGAAGCGAAAGCGGGGTCGGTTATGTGCGCTTACAACAGCATCAATGGCGAGCCCGGCTGCGCGAATGAGTTTCTGCTGCAGGATCAACTTCGCGGCAAATGGAACTTCAAGGGCTACGTGGTATCCGATTGCGGCGCCGTCGTCGATATCTTCCGGAACCATCACTTCAAGCCTTCGCAACCGGCAGCGTCTGCGATCAGCCTCCAGCGCGGGATGGACAACGAATGTGCCGACGGAGGTTTTCTGGTCAAGGACGACAGCGATTACAAAGCTTACGTCGACGCCGTCAAGCAGGGCTTCTTGAAAGAGAGCGAAATCGATACGACGCTCGTGCGTCTCTATACCGCGCGCATGCGTCTCGGCATGTTTGATCCGCCGGAACTCGTTCCCTACTCAAAGATCAATGAGAATGAACTGAACAGTCCTGCAAATCGCCAGCTCGCCCACGAGATTGCCAACGAATCGATGGTTCTGCTGAAGAACGATGGCATCCTGCCGCTCAAGACGAGCGGCGTCAAGATCGCTGTCATTGGTCCGCTTGCCAACCAGACCAAGGTCCTTCTCGGCAACTACAACGGACAGCCAACGCACACCGTGTCGATCCTCGACGGAATCTTGAAGGAGTTCTCGGGCGACACCATCACCTACGTTTCAGGAACGCAGTTCCTTGGACACGATGCGACGCCGGTGCCGGCCTCGGCTCTCACCGTCGATGGAAAGCCTGGCATCAAGGTCAGTTTTGCGAAGCTCGACATGAGCAACATCAACAACCCCGAAGCCATGAAGCCGGTAGCCACGCGCATCGAATCAACCGTGGACGCAGGGGCTCAGCCGCTTCCCCCGGAGGCCACCAGCGTGCATCCGCTGGTGATTCGCTATGAGGGCTCCATCACCGCGCCGGAGACGGGAGACTACAACCTCGGCCTGAAGGCCAGCGGTTTCTTCCGCGTGCATCTTGACGGCAAAAGCGTGACTTCATCCTTCGGCGGCGACCCCTACGATCCCAGACTTGGCAGTGTTCACCTCGAGGCAGGCAAGCCCGCCGTGCTCAGGGTTGATTACTCGCCGAATGAAAACGGCAAGCCCGTCGCGGAGCTGGTTTGGTCCAAGATCGATCTGACTGCGAAGCCGGAGGCGATCGAAGCAGCCAAAAATGCGGATGTCGTCGTCGCCGTTCTCGGCATTACCAGCGAGCTTGAAGGTGAAGAGATGCAGGTAAGCATTCCGGGCTTCAAGGGCGGTGATCGCACCAGCATCGATCTCCCCAAACCGGAAGAGGATTTGCTTGAAGCTGTGGCCGCTACCGGCAAGCCCGTCATCCTTGTTCTCACCAACGGCAGTGCTCTCGCGGTGAACTGGGCCAATGAACACGCCAATGCCATTCTCGACGCCTTCTATCCCGGCGAAGAGGGCGGCACGGCAGTGGCCGAGACGCTGTCGGGCAGAAACGATCCTGCCGGACGCCTGCCCGTCACGTTCTACAAGAGTGTCGATCAGCTCCCGCCGTTTGAGGACTACGCGATGAAGGGCCGCACCTATCGCTACTTCACGGGCACGCCACTCTATCCCTTCGGCTACGGGCTCAGCTACACCAAGTTCTCCTACAGCGACCTGAGCGTTCCAACGCAAACCGTTGCCGCGGGCGATCCCGTCTCCGCCGATGTCACGGTGACCAACAGCGGCAGCCGCGATGGCGACGAGGTGGTGCAGCTCTACCTCAAGTTTCCGCATACACCGGGAGCGCCGCTGCGCGCTCTTCGCGGATTTGAGCGCGTGCATCTTGCGGCAGGTGCGTCACAGAAAGTTCATTTCGAACTGAAAGACCGCGACCTCAGCATGGTGACGGAAGCCGGTGAACCCGTCATCGCCGAAGGGTGATTACTCGCATCTCCGTCGGCGGCGGCCAGCCAGAGACAGTCGGCGCAAACGCTGACACAAACCTTCCACATCAAAGGCACCAAGACTCTGCCCGAATAACTCTGCCGTCCTCGCAAAACAGAAGGGGCGCTTCCCTTGTGGAAGCGCCCCTTGCTGTTCCATCCGCGCTCAATCGGCGGCTCTGGCCGACTGTCCCTCTGCGATCACTTGCTTCATCTTCAAATACACCGCATTCGTCCACCCGAACCCGATCACGTTGGTCTTGTATCCAGCGCTCACCTGCACATTTGCATTGCCCGAAACCACGTTGTACTTCTCGCGAATCGTGCTGTCATTTGCAAATCCCTGGTCGACCGTCGCGTCCCACTTCGCCGCGAGACGACGCGCATCGTCGCGGAAACCCGCTGCATCAAGCCCTGCCACGCCCATCCAGTTCGTCGGCGCCCATCCGAACGGCTCATCCCACTGCATCCCCGAGTCGGTATTGCTCATCGACAATCCGCCGGGCCGTTCAAAGAGGTTCAGCTTCGCCACAACTTTCTTTGCCTCTTCGCGCGATGCCACACCCGCCCATAGCGGATAGAGCGACGAGATGTAGGCGTAGTCCGACGACTTATGTTTTTCGAAGTCGTAGTCCGCAAACACTCCCTGCTGCGGCTTCCAGAGATAGCGATGAATCGCAGCGTTGAGCGTCTGCGCACGCTTGCCCCAGCGCGCCGCCTCTGTACCCTTCCCCAGCAGCAGTGCAATATGTTCAAGGTCACGCTCGTAGCGATAAAGCAGGCTGTTCAGGCACACCGGCGCATAGTGATGCGTCGATCCATCGAACGGCCCGAAGCGAAAGCCAGGATCGAATCCCGACTCGCGCATGGCGCGATCGCCGAGATAGAAATCCTTGCTCAGCCTGTATCCGTCGGCGTACGCGCGCATGCAGACCACGCTCACCTTCACATCGCAACTCGTCAGCTTGAGACGCGCAGACTCTGCTTCATTGGGGCTTTCCACGCCCTTCACCAGGTAAGGCGCGCCGGCCTCGCCGCCGCTTGCCGCCTTTGGATGCGCTTCAAGCCAGCGGATTACATCCGAGTAGTACGTGCTGTCGTCTGCCATCTCCGGCACCGGACCCGTGCCGTAATCGAAATAACGCGCCAGACCCGTTACGCCCGCCTTGTGTTCCGGCCGCGTCCACGTTGAGTAGTCCTTCTCCGCCAGCGTGTATGCGTGCTCCAGCCATACGCGCGCCTCGGTGCGTCCTGCCGGTGTTGCGGCAAAGCTTGCTGGGTTTTCATACACCGCGCGAATCATCGATGTGAGAAATGGTGGCTGCGACCGCGTCAGGTAATAGGTGCGGTTCGCGTTGAGCACAACGCCGTAGTGTTCGATCTCGAAGAGAAAGTTATCGACCATCCCCTTGGCAAGCGCTTCATGATGATCGGCCTCGAGCCCGAGCAGGATGAAATAGCTGTCCCACCCGTACATCTCGTTGAAGCGGCCGCCTGGCACCACGTACGGATTTGGCAGATACAGCAGGCCCGCTGCTGGCAATTCCTCTGGCCGCACGTCGCCCAGTTTCTCGATACGCCTCGGCAGGGAAACCACTTTCACGTTGCACTTTTCACTCAACGCCGAAACCTCAGGCGGCGCCGACACTTCGGCCGGCATGTAGAGAATCGGATTTGCCGTCACCTTGATGTCCACCAGTGAGGGGCAGTCCGTCATCGACCGCGTCAGCGTCGTCCAGGCATCGTGAATGTAGGCGAGGGTCGCTGCTGGATCCGGAGTTTTGTTGGCAGCGGCAGCACCTGAGGGTTGCGGCGTCTCCTGTGCCCCTGCGCACGACAATCCGATTGCGGCGAATGCAAGCAACAACAAACGAAGCAGTTTCATACGTACTCCTGTTTTTTGTGAGCGGGGAACCGTCTGGAGTTTAGCGCATCCGCACAATGCCCGAGTAGAGCCAACTGCCCGAGGTCTCTGCTTCGTCATTTCTCCCGAATTCAGGAACATTCCTCAAACCTGCGGTGTCTACATCAGCACAGTGGTTCCGATGGGGATGAACGGAGGGCCTTGAACGCCGCACGCCGCGCCAACCAGCGCGATCGAGCGGTTGAGGCCGCTTGCGCTCAAATGGCTCTCCGCCTCCCACGGCGCGGCTGAAATCACCTGGGAGGCATGCCATGTTTGAAGACTCGACATTCGAATCCGCCGGAAGAATCAAAACCCGCAGCCGCCGCTGGATGTTCGCTGCGCTCCTTCTCAACGGCTCCATCCTCGTCGTCCTGGTGCTGTTCCCTCTCATCTATCCCGACGCTCTGCCGAGTCACTTCATCCCCCCGCTGCTCGTGGCGCCGGCGGCGCCGCAGCCTGAAACACCTCCGCCAGTTCATGTTCGCCCTGCTTCGCCGCACGACTTTTCAGAGCTCGACAACGGCCGCATCACGGCGCCGCCGACCATTCCGCCACTGATCAAGTACACCGACGGACCCGAACCTGGCTTTGACCACAACATCGCGACGGAGATAGGTAGAAACGGCCCCGGTGGCAACGGAGAGAATCCATTCGGCCCGCGGTCGCCTGTCACGGTTGTCCATCCGCCTGCATCTGCCGTGCGGCTACCTTCGAAATTTGCCGAAGGCTTCCTCATTTACAAGAACGTTCCGCAGTATCCGATCATCGCGAAGACTGTCGGCATGCAGGGCACGGTTGTGCTGCAGGCAACCATCTCAAAGGCAGGCACAATCCAGAATCTCAAGGTCGTCAGCGGACCGCCCATGCTGCAGCAGGCAGCCATCGATGCCGTCAAGACATGGCGGTATCGCCCATACCTGCTCAACAACGAACCTGTTGAAGTCGAAACTACGGTGAGCGTGATCTTCCGGATCGAACGCTGAGTCGATGCACTCGGCAGATGTCCCTATGGCGGCGCATGCGCATCAAAACTCAGATGCGCATGCACCACCCAACCACATTTCAATTGGCGCAACCGCAGGCCCATCGGCGAGAATCACTCTTGCCATGCGAATCCATTCCCGCCGTGATTTTCTGATGTCTGCCTCCGCTGCCACTCTTGCCGCTGTCACAACCAAAAGCTTTGCCGCATCGCACATGCGACGCGTCTTCGTTGCCTCCGGGACGCCCGCCGGCATCCGCTCTTTCGATTGGAATCCCTTCAGGGGCGAACTCGCTGCCGTCGGCGTTGCCGCTGACGTCTCCACCGTCGACTGGATCTGCTTCTCTCCCGATCGCAGATTCATCTTTGCCGCATGCGAAGTCGACAGCTTCAATGGCAAGCCTACCGGCGAACTTGCCAGCTTCAGAGTCGTGGACGGAAAACTCGAGCAGCTTTCTGGTCAGAACTCCGCCAGCAAGGGCACCTGCCACTGCGCCATCGACCACACGGGCCGCGTTCTCATCGCTGCCGACTACGGGGGCGGCAGCGCAGCCAGCTTTAAAGTCACCGATGGCAAGCTCAGCCCGCTGGTGTGGAGCGAGCACTACACCGTGCACGGCCCTAACCCGGACCGGCAGGAGGCCGCGCACGCGCACTTCGCATCGTTCTCGCCCGACAATCGCTTCGCGTACGTTAACGATCTCGGCGGCGACATGATTCACATCTACACCTTTTCGCCCGATACCGCGGAGCTGAAAAGCGCAGGCGCCTACCATGCTGCTCCCGGGGCCGGGCCGCGGACGCTGCATTTCCATCCCAATGGGCACACAGCATATTCCATGAATGAGATGGCTTCTTCGATCGATATTTTGGAGTGGAACAAGTCCGATGGAAGCCTGAAGCGCGTCAACACGGTGAATCTTCTTCCGCCGAATGCGCCACTTCCGGATCCGAAGGATGCGCCACAGGGAAACACGGGATGCGACACGGTAATTGCGAAGGATGGACGCTTTGTCTACTTCGCGAATCGCGGGACAGATTTTCTCTACAGCTTCAAAGCCGATCCCGCGACAGGGGCGCTTTCCCCGATAGAGCGAACGGATACAGGCGGAAAGACGCCGCGCAACTTTACTCTCGATCCGACGGAGAGCTGGATGTTCGTCGCCGACCAGAACTCAAGCAATCTCGCTGTCTTTGCACGCGACATGGCCACTGGCAAGCTCGCAAAAGAAGGCAAGAAAGTGGATTGCCCCACGCCGATGTGCATCCTTTTTTCCTGAGAATTTGTGCGAGGTCGGCCTGAGCGCCTCAGGTGAGCTGCCCCGTGATCTGATTTTGTATTTTTCGCCCGAGCCGAGTTCCTCGGTTGCGGCGTCGAAATTACGCGCCCATCAGCGCCGGACGCCGCATTGCCGCAACGCTCAGAGACTCATCTTCGTGATCAGCCGCTATTGCCGGCACATGCGCCATCTCCCATGCCGACCGGTCTTTCATCAACCGGGCTACTAGCGCAGTATGCATTGCGTGTCCTGCGCGCTCGGCCACGACCAGACCTTCAATCCGCCGCCCCGCGAGAGCCAGGTCGCCGATCAGGTCGAGCACCTTGTGCCGCACATATTCATCGCTGAAGCGCAGCGGCCCATTCTCCGGTCCCTTGGGGCCGAGGACGATCGCATTTTCCGAACTGGCGCCACGAATCAGTCCCATGTCGCGCAGCTTTTTTTCGTCCGCCTTGTAGCCGAACGTCCGCGCCGGTGCAATGAATGTGCCATAGGTTTCTGCTGCCAGATCGATACTCGTCTCCTGCCGCCCGATCGGAGAAGGGAAATCGATGCGGTATTGAATGCGATATCCCGTGCCCGGGTACACGCCGATAAACTTGTCGCCCTCGCGGACCTCGACGGCCTTCAGTACCTTGATTGACTCGCGCTTTCTGCGCTGCGTCTTGATGCCCGCCTCCCGAAACGCTTCGACATAGGGCATTGCGCTTCCGTCCAGAATCGGCAACTCGAGGTTGTCGATCTCCACGATCACGTTGTCCACGCCCATGCCGATCAGCGCACTCAGAAGATGCTCGGTGGTCGAAATCAGCACGCCCTGCCGCATCAAGCTTGTCGCGTAGCTCACCTTCGCCACGTTGCGGCCCGTCGCGGGAATTTCAAAATTGTCGAGGTCGGTTCGCCGGAAGACGATGCCCGAACCGGCCGGCGCAGACAGCAGGCGCATGGTCACGGGGGCACCCGAGTGCAATCCCACGCCTGTAAATTCCAGGGGTGCTGCAATCGTCTGTTCCAGGTGCTCAGTCTGTCCCAAAATTATGACTCCGAATCAATAAGAATTCCACGTACAGGGGGTCGCAACCGTAAGATTAGACGCTAAATAGAAAAACGCAGTGTGGCAATTCTGCAACACTGCGCGCAATAATTCCGATCATCGTGCCGGCCTTTGTACAAACTCTTGCCAAATCAATCTGTTAACACATGCAAACCATGGTAACCAGTTTGTCATTGCCGCTCGGATCCGTATCTTCCGAGCCAACACCCTGATGTCTCACTTCGCCCCGGCCCACCTTTTCGGCCCTCAAAAACTTACCGATTGTGTCGTTTAGAAACTTCTCGTCTTCCGGGTTGCTGCCGGCACCTGCCGTGTGACCCCACAATGAGGGGATTGGAACCAAAGACACATTGGCAATGAACTGCGCTTCGTACCGAGCGTCGGTCAGCGGGAAATACAGGTCGGTCTCCGAAGGCATGTAGAGGAAAGGCACCTTGATCGAGCGCAGTGCTTTTTCCACGTCTCCATTGAAGCCGGGCGTCGCGCCCACGTCGTGCTTCTCCCATGTGCGCATCTGCAGAATGAGGTTGTTTGCGTCAGCGCCGGGAATGAAGTCGGTCTGGAATTTACGGAGCACCTGTTCAAAGGTTGTGCCGGGAGGGTTCACCGTTCGCCATAATTCCTTGCGCCACCACTCCTGCGAAAATAGCCAGGCTGTCCATACGGTCGCAAAAGCTTCGAGTCCCTTTCTGGGAGGTTCGGTGTAGTCTCCGTCTTTGAATGCAGCATCCGCAGTGAGCGCGGCGATCTGTCCCTCCAGCCGCACCACGCCGTGACCATATGTCTTGGCGGTCCCTGAGGTGGCAACGATGCGGTCGGCAAAAGTCGGATAACTTACTGCCCATTGAAAAGCCTGCTGCGCACCCATCGAGAAGCCAATCACCGCTTTGAGGTGCGTGATTTTCAGATCCTCGGTCAGAAGCCGGTGCACAGCCTGCACGTTGTCCCGGATTGTCATCACAGGAAATCGCGGCCCATGAAACGGCTCGGGTGTATTGCTCGGTGATGAGGAACTGCCATTGCCGAAGAGTTCGCTCGTGACCAGGTAATACTGATTCAGATCGATCGCGTGTCCGGGGCCCATCAGCCACTCATAGCCATGCAGGTCGGCCATGTAGTGAGAAGGCAGCAGAATCGCATTATCGCGCGCTACATTCAGGTGACCATATGTCCCGTAGACGATGCGCGCTTCAGGCAGCGCGACTCCGCCCTCCGTTTGGAAATTCTTGATCACGAACACGTGGCGCTCTGGATTCAGAGTCGGCGAAGCCTGGGGTGAATCCTGCGCATAGAGAGCGGATGTGCAGATACTCGCGCATACGCAAAGAACCAGCACCGAAAGTCTTTTCATCGTCTTGCTCCTCCATGTGGCCATCAGGGAATTCGTAGCAATGGAGCGGGCTTGCACGCAAAGCCACCGACAATAGGTCAATTCATCGCCCACTCAAAAACGCGTCCACGACCTTCACGTACTTATCCGGCTCTTCGTACGAGGGCAGGTGACCGCTCTTGGCGAAGATCTCCAGCTTTGCACCCGGTATGGCCTTGTACATTCTCCAGGCGTTGAGCGGAGCGACATTCATGTCATAGCGGCCAGTAATGACCAGTACAGGGAAATTGAATTTCGGCAACTGCGCCGTCATGTCGATCTTCTCGGCGGACTGGCCCACGGCCGCGCCGACGCTGGGAACATAGCCGAGGTCTCCGACGTGCGCGAGGTAGGCGTGCAAGAGATCCTCGCTGTAAAAGATCATGCGGAAGTGATTCACCAACTGCTTCTGCGCGGCTTGGTCGGTGTCTCCCGACTGCTTTTGG
This sequence comes from uncultured Acidobacteriaceae bacterium, assembly GCA_963770365.1. GTDB lineage: Bacteria > Acidobacteriota > Terriglobia > Terriglobales > Acidobacteriaceae > Telmatobacter. The sequence continues at coordinate 98,382 of CAVYPN010000014.1, forward strand.
ATCGCGGCGTCCTCTTCTTCGATGTCGGGAAAAACCTGCGGGAGGAGGTGCACCATATTCTTAAAAGCCGGCGGAGGAGAGTCGCTCAGAATCAGCTTGTGCACATGCTCGGGATGCGCGGCTGCATAGGCCATGGAAAGGAATCCGCCATACGAGTCGCCGACAAGGTCGACTTTCTCGAAGCCAAAATGAGCACGCACCGCGTCCAGATCGCCGACTTGCGCATCCATGGTCTGCGAGGCGCCGGGCTTCACGTGCTTCGACGCGCCTGTCCCGCGCTGATCATAGAAGACGATCTGACGCCGCCGGGCCAGCTTCTCCCACACATCATTCTGGATCATGTACTTGTGCGAGAGCCCGGGCCCTCCGTTCACTGCGATTACGGGAGTTTCGCCGGTGGGCTGGCCGTAAACCTCATAGCCCAGATCGACGTCCGGAGTGTGAATTACGCCGGTGACGGGTGCACCTGTCTGTGCAATTACTCCCTGGACGAAGAGCGAAAGCATGCTGATGAGGAAACCGGAAAGTAGCTTTCTTTGCATGGGGAATCAAGCTCCTCTGAAATGGTCTTCAGAACGTAGCAGCGGTCGTTCCACCGCGATCCGTCAGTTAGCTTCCATCGCCGCAAGGACCGCGTCGGCAAACTGTGTTGTGCCGCAAGAGCCACCGACATCGCGCGTCAGGCATTTGCGCTCGGCGTAGACGGTTTCGAGCGCCTTCTGCACCTTGTTGGCAGCCGCTTCCTCATTCAGATGGTGGAGCATCAGCACCGCCGATTGCAGCAGCGCTGTCGGATTGGCGAGGTCCTTGCCGGCAATATCCGGCGCCGATCCATGCACAGCTTCAAAGATCGCGCACTCATGGCCGAGGTTGGCTCCGGGCACAAGCCCCAGGCCGCCAACGAATGCCGCACAGAGATCGCTCACGATATCGCCGTAGAGGTTTTCGAGCAGCAGCGTGTCGTACTGGTAGGGGTTCATCACCAGTTGCATGCAGGTGTTGTCGATGATGTGCTCACCGTAAAAGATCTCAGGAAATCCCTCGGAGACCTTGCGAGCACAACGCAGAAACAGCCCGTCCGACATCTTCATGATGTTGGCCTTGTGAATGGAGTGGATTTTCTTTCGCCCATGCTTGCGGGCGTATTCAAAGGCAAATTTGGCGATGCGCGTCGAGCCTTTTTCAGTGATGACCTTGATGCTTTCAACGACGCCGGGAACGACTTCGTGCTCGAGGCCGACGTACTCGCCCTCGGTGTTTTCGCGGACGATGATGAGGTCAACGCCGGGCCACTTGGTTTCCATTCCGGGCAGATTCTTGATCGGACGGAAATTGGCGAACAGGTCAAACTGCTTGCGCAGCGTGACGTTGATGCTCTTGAACCCGCCGCCGATCGGCGTCGTGACCGGTCCTTTCAGGGCCACCTTGTTGCGTGTGATCGAGTCGCTGAGGTCGGCAGGGATGTATTCGCCGAAGATCTCAAAGGCCTCGGCACCGGCGGCGAAGCGCTCCCACTCCCATTTGATTCCGGTGGCTTCGAGGATGCGCACGACGGCCTGGGTGACTTCGGGGCCAATGCCGTCACCGGGAATCAACGTAACTTTGTGTGTCTTCGTCTCAGTCATGATCGATCTCTCACTGTTGCGTCTGGATTAATGATGGTGGGTGGCTTTGTAAATGCCGAATCCGATTGCGCCGGCGATGGCGAGGACCCAGAGGATCAGCTTCCACCGCAAGATAGATAGCGAGCGCCTTTCCTGTCAGCCCCAGAATGCGGTGCAGGGGTTTCTTCATCTCGCCATCGCACAATCGCTAGGAATCGCAAGCAACAAGTCTCTCGTCACTTCTTGCCCTTTCCGGTCCGATGGCTCTCCAGCAAATCTTCCAGTTCTTCCTTGAACTCCCGCACGTCTTTGAAGTCTCGGTAGACCGAAGCGAACCGGATGTACGCCACCGTGTCGAGTCCCTTGAGGTGCTGCATGATCAGCTCGCCAATCTCGCTGGTGGTGCGCTCGCGCTCGGGGGCATCCATGAGGTAGCTTTCGGTTGCGTCGACTACTTTTTCAAGCTGGGTGGAGGAGACGGGCCGTTTCTCGCAGGCACGCAGCAGTCCGCTGAGAATCTTCTGGCGGTCGAAGCGCTCGCGACGGCCGTCTTTCTTTACCACCATGTAGGGAATCTCGTCGATGCGCTCGTACGTGGTGAAGCGTCGAACACACTTCTCGCACTCGCGACGACGGCGGATCGAGTCCGCTTCTTTGCTTTCGCGCGAGTCGACAACGCGATCTTGCAGATATCCGCAGTAAGGGCACTTCATGCTGTGTCGATTCTACGGTATGGCAGAACCAGTTTCGGTGCGCCGGGAGCAGGGAATCGTCAGCTGAGAAATTCAGCAATCGCACTGACCACGGTTTGCTGTTCATCTTCGCGCAGCTCGGGGAAGATGGGCAGGGCGAGCACTTCGCGCGCGGCGCGCTCCGATTCAGGGAAGTCTCCTTCGCGGTAGCCGAGATCCTTAAGCGCAGCCTGCAGGTGCAGCGGCACAGGATAATAGATCTCCGAGCCGATCTTGCGCTCTGCCAGAAAGTCGCGCAGAGCGTCGCGCCGAGCCGTGCGAATTACGAACTGATGCCTGACATGGCGTGCGCCTGGCACTTCCTGCGGAAGCACGATGCCATGTCGAGGGCGGGTTCCCGATTCAGCGAGGCCCTTTTCGTGGAAGAGCGCACGATAGCGCTGTGCGATGGTCCGCCGCTCCTCGTTCCATCCCGCAATGTACTTGAGCTTCACCTGCAGGACTGCGCCCTGGAATCCATCCAGCCGCGTATTCCAGCCAAGCTCGTCGTGGTAGTAGCGACGGCGCATGCCATGCTGGCGAAGCGCACGCGCCAGTTCATCCACGTTGTCGGAGTTGGTCGTCACCATCCCGGCATCGCCGGCTGCGCTCAGATTCTTGGTGGGATAAAAGCTGAATGCGGCGGCATCTCCCAGTCCGCCCGCCTTTGCGCCTTTCCACTCGGCGCCCCACGCCTGGGCGGCGTCCTCGATCAGTTTCAGCCCGTATTTCTGACTCAACTGCGAGAATCCGTCCCAGTCTGCGCACTGGCCGTAGAGGTGCACGGGCAGCACGGCTCGAACCGGGATCGGCTGGGGAGCCTTCAGCACCGCTTCCACGGCTGCGGGGTCGAGGTTGAAGGTGGCTGGATCGATATCGGCCAGCACTGGGCGCGCACCGGCTCGGAGGATCGCGCTTACCGAAGCAAAGAAGCTGAAGGGCGTGGTGATTACGGCATCGCCGGAGCCAATACCAGTCGCGGCCAAAGCCAGCCACAGGGCGTCGGTTCCGGAAGAGCAGCCGATGGCATGCTTTACGCCCAAATGCCCGGCTGCAGCCTTTTCAAACGCCGCAACTTGCTCGCCAAGAATGAATTGCTGCGTCTCTAGGACATGCTGGAGCGCCTCGAGCAACTCTTGCTGAAGCGGCTCGTACTGGCGCTTGAGGTCCAGCATGGGCACGGAGATTGCGGCGGAATCCGGGGCTTTTGGCACGGAAATATGGTAGCAGCCAACCCGAGTTGGCCGTCCGCGATGGCGTTCCGCCCAGGTTGCGGCAGCGTAAATTGGGACCGGGAGAGTTGAAAAGGTTCGTGAACCGCTATATTGTTGTCACATTGCGGGGTTTGGCGGCTCCGGGACTTCCGGTGCCGTCCCCGCCGATTTGTCTTATCACACGGGCGCAGCACATTTGCATCCAACCATCCTAGAAAAGAAGCAGGAGATCGGCATATGGAGAACAAGCCGGCACAGAACATTCAGGACACTTTCCTGAATACAGTTCGCAAAGACAAAACCCCTATAACGATTTATCTGGTCAGCGGCGTCAAGCTGACGGGAAAGATCCGCTCCTTCGACAAGTACTCGGTTCTGCTGGAGAACAACAGTCAGGAGCAGCTCATCTTTAAACACGCCATTTCCACCGTGGTGAGCAACCGAAGCGTGATGCATACGGAGCATCGCCCGGCGCTGGCAGGAATGGGACCGGCTGCGGTGCCGGCGCCTGCGCCTCCGGCGAACACCGCGGAACAGCGATAAGACAGGGAGCGCCCTCAATTGGCAGTTGACGGCGGTGCCAGAGGCCGGCATCAGGGCCGAGTTGCTTCGACGACCAATACGGGTCGCTGGAGCGACAGGCCCGAGCGTGCGGTCCTGGTTGGCGTGGACTTCTCAACTCGTCCTCGCGTCACGCGCGCTGGTCTCGAAGGAGCACGCCGCGCGGCGACGCGCCTTGCCGACGACGACTCGGCCGATGCGGAGAACGCTCCTGCACGGGCCGCAGACGGACCTGGCCTCGATGCCGATGAATCGCTTGCGGAGTTTCGCGAGCTGGTGCGCAGTGCCGGCGGCGAAGTTGCCGCTGAGCTCATGCAGCGCCGCGCCCGACCCGATCCAGCCACGCTGATCGGTGCGGGAAAAGTTGAGGAGATCGCCGGCGTCGCCGCATCGACCAACGCAGACCTGGTCCTGTTCGATCACGACCTGAGCCCGACGCAATTGCGCAACCTTGAAGCTGCGCTTCCGTGCCGCGTGCTCGATCGCACCCAGCTCATCCTCGACATCTTTGCCCGTCATGCGCGCACACGGGAAGGCCAGTTGCAGGTGGAGCTTGCCCAGCTCGAATACATGCTGCCGCGCCTGACCGGACGCGGCAAAGCCATGTCGCAGCTCGGAGGCGGCATCGGCACACGCGGGCCCGGTGAAACGCAGCTCGAAACCGATCGCCGCAAGATCCAGCGGCGCATCGACCAGGTCAAGCTCGATCTCGACGCGGTCAAGCGCGTACGCCGCCAGCAGCGCCAGCGCCGTGAGGCAGTGCCGGTGCCTACGGTGGCGCTGGTGGGCTATACCAATGCCGGCAAAAGCACGCTTTTCAACCAACTCACAGGTGCGCATGTGCTGCAGTCGGCGCGCATGTTCGCCACGCTCGATCCCAAGTTGCGCGGGATCGAACTGCCCAGTCGGCGCCGCGTGCTGCTGTCTGACACGGTCGGCTTTATCCGCAATCTTCCGCACACGCTGGTCAGCAGCTTTCGCGCCACGCTCGAGGAAGTGGAACAGGCCGAGATTCTGCTGCATGTGCGCGACGCTTCTTCAAGCTACGGCGAAGAGCAGAAGGCGCAGGTTGAGAAAGTGCTCGACGAACTCGAGGCGCTCTCGAAGCCGCGCATCGAAGTGCTCAACAAGATCGATGTTCTCGATGCACGCGAGCGCGAAGGCCTTGCCGCGCGCAAACAGCCGCGGCATCAGCTGCACCAGGAAGTACTGGTCTCCGCGCAGACCGGCGAAGGCGTCGACGCGCTGCTGGCAGCGATTGACAAGGCCCTCTTCTCCGATCCGGTGATTGAGACGGAGCTGCGCGTGCCGCAGAGCGATGGCGCGGCGCTGGCTGCGATCGAGGGCGGAATGGTGGTGCACTCGCGCGCCTACGAGGGCAACCTGGTGCGGTTGTCGGTGAGCGGGCCTGCGTCGCTGATAGGAAGGTTGCGGAAGTATCGCACGCGCGCTGAAGATTCTCCGGCGAGGAGGCACGTTGGAAGCGCCCGAAAGTGAGCAGAACAAATCGATCGTCACGCTGGCGAGCCGCGAGGTCTATCGCAACCGATGGTTGCGGCTGCGCGAGGATCGCATTCTGCGGTCCAACGGCAAGGAAGGCATCTACAGCGTGGTCGACAAGGATGACTGCGCCATCATCCTGCCCATCCAGGACGGCAAGATATGGCTTGTCGAGCAGTATCGTTACACCATTCAGCAGCGCGCGCTGGAGCTGCCGCAGGGCGGCTGGGAAGAAGAGAATGTCGATCCCGAAGAGCTGGCGCGCGGCGAACTGAAGGAAGAGACCGGCCTCCATGCTGCGGAGATGATTTGCCTCGGCTTTCTCTGGGTCGCATACGGATTCTCTCATCAGAAACAGCACGTTTTCCTCGCAACCGGGCTGACGTTGAAGGAGCGCGATCCGGACGATGAGGAGCACGACCTCATCATTCACACGCGCACGCTTGAAGAGTTCGAGCAGATGATCGTCGATGGAACCATCCACGATGCATCGACGGTCGCCGCCTGGGGGCTGTACTTGAGTTGGAAGAAACAGCGAGCCCAGGCAGGGAGTAACAAGCCTGCCCCATAAGCGTCGTTTGGAAGCTAAATCCGCTGATGCGACCGATCGGTTGCAGGTACCCTCCCCCCACCCCATCTCTGTAAGGAAAGTCTCTTTTTTCAATGGCTTAGGCAGTATGCGTGGCGGCAAAGTCTTCTGCTGATTGGACTTAGCCCCAGAGTCCTCTCAGCATTGGAGTTACGGGCGAATCTTTGTCGGTTTTCGTAGTTTCACGGTTTCACAGTTTCACAGGGGCATTTTCAAGAATGACCAACTGAAGAACTAACTCATTGTGCAGATGAGGGTTAATCTGTTTCTGCCTAGTGTTTTCTGGCATTTTTTGGCGCATTTTGGCGCCTTTTGGCACGCTATCGACCCCATTAAGACTCTGCGGGCCTGTGAAACTGTGGGGGCACGGTAACCAGAAGGGCCCGGGTTGCCATCTAGATTCAGCGTAAGCCGTTCGCCGAAATAATCTGCAAAGATCGGCAAACTATTTACTGTTTATTTTGAGAGGGATATAGGCAGCGAGCGCCTTAGAGGGCTTGACATCGTACGAGCAGGTCAATGGCCCTTGATTGGCGACCATGTTCGGGGAGAGAAGTGTGAGGAGCGGGTCAGGGGGGAAGAACCCAGGTCTCAAAAGCGAGATCCTGGGGCCGCCGAGAATTGTGGGACTTGTAGCCTCAGCCAGGAAGGAAGTCTTTTGACTTTCCAGGAGCAGATCGCGGAGGATTTCTCGGCAGCCAGTAGTTCAGATCCGCGCCGGCATCCAACTGTGCGGGCCAGTGATGGGCCTGGTGAACGGGCCAGCGGGTTGCGGAACTGGATCGTCTTTTATCCGGAGAAATGTTAATGCGCTTCTTTCTCATGCGCTCCCTGGGCTTTGCGGCTTGCGTGGCCGCTGCCACCCTGCTGCAGTCCTGCGGAAGTTCCAGTTCAAAAGCCGCGAGCACTTCGGATTTTTCGTTGTCGCTGACGCCTGCGACCGTGACGATCCAGGCGGGAGGTACGGGCTCGCAGGTGAGCGTGTCGGCTGCGGCGGTAAATTCATTCAGCGGCACAGTGGCCGTTTCACTCGGGGGGCTTCCGGCCGGCGTAACGGGCACTCCATCTTCGTTCAGCCTGGCTACGGGGAGCTCTCAGAACGTGAAGCTTACCGCCTCGTCCGCTGCGGCGGCCAGTTCGGCAACGATCACCTTCACAGGAACGGCCGGACCGTTGACCCATGCGGCCTCGGTTGCACTCACGGTGCAGAGCGGGGTGGCGCCGCCGCCAACGACGCCGGATATCACGACGTTCCACGATGACAATGCTCGTGACGGCCTGAACGCACAGGAGACGGCGCTGACCCTGAACAACGTGAATGCCACGCAGTTCGGCAAGATCGGATTCGACGCGGTGGACGGGTTGGTGGATGGAGAGCCGCTTTTCGCAGGGAATCTGAACGCAGGCGGCAAGGTGCGCAATGTGCTGTTTGTGGCCACGGAACACGACAGCGTTTACGCCTTCGATGCGGACTCGGGGGATCAGATATGGAAGAGCTCAGTGCTCGGCTCAGGCGAGACGACGAGCGATAGCCGAAACTGCGGCCAGGTCGGTCCCGAGATCGGGATCACTGCGACGCCGGTGCTGGATCGGAACGCAGGCGCGAACGGGACCATCTTCGTTGTTGGGATGAGCAAGGACGGGAGCGGCAACTACCACCAGCGGTTTCATGCGCTCGACATGACAACGGGCGCGGAAATCAGCGGCAGCCCAACGGAGATCAGCGCGACGTTTCCAGGTACAGGCGATGGCTCGTCGAACGGCAATGTCGTCTTCGCGCCGGGACAGTACAAGGATCGGGCGGCACTGCTGCTGCTGAACGGCAATGTCTATCTCGGTTTTTCGTCGCATTGCGATTTTCGACCTTATACCGGCTGGGTGATGGCTTACAGCGAGTCGACCCTGAAGCAGACGCAGGTTCTGAATCTGACTCCGAAAGGAAGCGAGGGATCGATATGGATGAGCGGAGATGGGATTGCGGCTGACGGAGCGGGAAATCTTTTTCTGCTGGACGCGAACGGCACCTTCGATACGAGCCTTGATGCGAATGGATTTCCCGCGAATGGAAATTTTGGCGATTCCATTCTGAAACTGACGACAGGAGGCAAGCTGGCGGTTGCGGACTACTTTGAGCCTTTCGACGGTGTCGCGCAATCCGGAGCGGACCAGGACCTGGGATCGGGCGGTGAAGTACTGCTTCCCGACCAGACCGATGGGCAGGGCGTGGTGCATCACCTGATGGTTGGCGGGGGCAAGGATAGCAATCTCTATGTTGCAGATAGAGACAGCCTGGGAAAGTTCAATGCGGGCGGTTCGAGCAACAGCAATTTGTACCAGGAGCTGAGAGGGTTGGGCCCGATATTTTCGACGCCCGCATTTTTCAACGGGGTTCTCTACCTGGGGACAGTTGGTAATCCGCTGAGGGCGTTTCCGATGACGAATGCGAAGCTGGCGCCATCGCCGTCGAGCCAGACGGCGGGGTCATTCGGTTTTCCCGGTACGTCTCCGGCGGTTTCGGCCAATGGCACGCAGGATGGAATTGTGTGGGCGGTGGAATCAAGCACAGCCGCGGTGCTTCACGCCTATGACGCGACGAATCTCGGGCATGAACTCTACAACAGCCAGCAGGCGGCAAGTGGGCGGGATGCGTTCGGAGCGGGCAACAAGTTCATGACGCCGCTGGTGGTGAACGGCAAGGTGTATGTGGGAACTCCGAACGGAGTGGCGGTGTTTGGGCTGCTGGGGAAGTGAGGCGTTATAAAGCCGCGAAACACTTGGAGATGGACGGTTGCGACGCCAGCGTTAGGAATGTGTCGGAGGGTCTGCGTTGTCCGGGCCTGAAGGCCCTGTAGCTCTCATGCATGATTTCAGCAGCCTGAAGGCTGCTGCTCCCTCCGTGAGAAGGGGTAAGCAGAATCCGTGAAGACGGATAAACAGAATCCGTTAGAACGGGTAAATACCGCAGATTTGTTTGTCCCGCAACCAACTTTTGGCAACCTCGTCGGGCTCTATCTTTCTGGGCCTGCGTTGGTATGCGTAGCTGGAAGCTCGACCAATACGGCGCCGGGTCAAATCCGGCGCCAGTGGGTGAGTCGGCACAGACTGCGAAGGAATAATTACGGCAGCTTGTTTGGCCGCGCAGAGAGCCTATCCGGCGGCAGCGGTCATGAGCGCTGCGACTTTGGCGTCGAGTTCGCGGGCGACGTTCAAGGCATCAGGCTGTTCGTAGCTTCCGAGATAGCTTGACATCGTGTCGTAGGAGAGATGCACTCCATCTTCGCGTTCGTCGATGAGCAGCGTGACCGGCGCATAGGAGCCGGCGTCGTGGACGTGCTTCGCCATGGCCATCATGATGAGCGGATTGCCGATGACGAGGCGGACAATCCTGGGTGTGGCGACGGGGGCGGCGGGGTTTTGCGCCTTGCGCAGGAATTGTCCGTGATCGAAGCGCAAGAACTCCATCAGGCCTGAGGGACCAATGGCGTGCTGGACGACCGCTTCCATTTCGGGATACGTGGAAGTAGCAGCGATCTCTTTCCAGAATGCGCGCATGTCTGGATGCCCGACCGCTGCGTCGATGGCTGCGATGACGTCTTCAAATCTGCGGGAAGAGACGAGGGTGCGGCGTTCGACGGCGATTCTCAGGTTCGACATATGGGTTCGATGTCGAGCCGATTCGAAGAGGCGCAGGAAGTTTTGAATGGGCCGATCGCTCTCCCCGGTCTGAAAATCCAGACCGGGGGCACCCGGCGATGACGATGATGAGGGTTAGAAGCTGCGCGAGTTTGAAGGGCAGTTCCGTCAGCTCAGGCACGCCAAGCAAAAGAAACCCCGCCTCCGTAAAGAGACGGGGTTTCGTCAGAACTCACATATTCCCGCCGACTCAAGCGGCAGCGGGCCCGGCGAACACTACGCCTTCGCGATTTTGCCGGTCTTGATGCAGCTGGTGCACACGCGAATGCGCTTGGGATTGCCGTTCACGAGCGCCTTCACCGCCTGCAGGTTCACGTTCCAGCGCCGCTTCGTCACGTTGTGCGCGTGCGAAATATTGTTGCCAAACTGCGGCCCTTTGCCGCAAACATCGCATACCTGTGCCATCTCAATTTGCTCCAGACTTGTCTGAGTTTCCGCGCCAGCCCGAACTGCTCCGCAAACCGCCTTTGGAACAGCTCTCATCCGTCCTGATCTGGTACGTCAGCTCTCAGACGGGCGAAGGGGCGAATGAAGACACACTCACCCTTCAGCTTGCCGAACTTCTAGTATACCTGAAGCGTCTTTTCAGGCCAAACCTGCCGAACCGATGCGGGCGAACTATCTGCGGTAGTTGAACTTGATGCAAATTCGCTCATTCACAAAGAGTTCCCCTTCCGGACGAACCGGAAGGGGAATGGAGAGTTCAATTCACATGAAGGTGAATGAACAAAACTTGTGTGAAGAGTCAGGCTTGGCTCTGACCTTGGGGTTGGAGCGTTTAGCGGCCCGATGCGGTTGCGGTGCCTTCGAACTGCAGGCTCACATTGCTCAGCTGGATGGCCTCCAACTGGTCGACTCCACTCTCGCGGCTCACTGCGTATCCCTTGTGCGTGTGCTTCTCTGCCACGAGCTTCGCCGGAAACGTCAGTGTCTTGCCGTTGTTGGCGAGCGTGACTTGAACGTTATCTCCCGTGCCGGTCCAGGTGACTTTGCAATCTCCTGCGGGAATTTCGGTTGTGCCCACCTTTACTGGCGATGCAAAATTCACCGACTGCGAATTCTTGGCGGCCAGCGCCGGGGCAACTGTGAGAGTAAGCATAAGTGCGTATCCAAACAAACGCTTCATGATGTTCTCCTCTGATGCCTCGATGAATTTGAGGATGAAGTGAGGCACTGTCGACAGTGAACACCATTGGCAAGCTTTTTAAGCTTAAGAAACGTTAAGACGATTCCAATGGGAGCGCTTCTTGATGTGACCCTCCTCACAAGGCGCGACGTCATTTACATGCAAGTCGATGAAAACGGAAGGGGCTTCCACCATTGTTTCAAGGCAGCAAATGAAAATAACGATGGTGCAAATTCCTTCGGCTCGAGCGCACTCGAAGCGATTTCTTTATGCCGTCTTTACGGCTTCCACGCGCGTAAGCGGAATCGCGATGGTGACACGCAACCCCGGGGTTGCATTTTCAGCCATGATCGATCCACGATGCACGTGCACCGCGCGTTTCGCGATAGAGAGTCCGAGACCCGATCCGCCGCCATTCGTGTTGCGCGCTTCTTCCACGCGAAAGAAGGGGTCGAAGATCCGCGCCAGCGCTTCATCGGGAACTCCCGGACCGTAATCGCGAATCGAGATGATGACATCGTCCGCATTCTCGCCAAAATCAAGCTCAATCGGCGATTTCTCCGGCGAATAGCGTATTCCATTGCGCAGCACGTTCTCGACCGCGCGCCGCAGCAGTTCAGGATTACCGTGCACCGGCCCGCAAATGTTTCCAGCCAGCTCGATCCTGCATCCGCGCATCTCGGCCTCGACGCTGCAATCGTGCGCAACCTCTTCGAGGATGTCGCGGACACAGATCTCCCGCGTGCCGTGCAGCGCCGGATCATCCTCCACAACATTGATCTCGACGATATCCGCAACCAGCGAGGCTATCCGGTCCACATCGCGTTCGATCCGTTCCAGCGCCGCGGTCGAATCCGAACTGGTCCGCGCCAGTTTCATCGCAAACTTCAGGCGGGCCAGCGGCGATCGCAGCTCGTGCGATATATCGCCCAGCAGCCGCCGCTCGCTCACAATCAACCTCTCCAGCCGCTCCGCCATTTCGTTAAAGGAGCGTCCCAGCTGCCCGATCTCGTCGTCCCGATCCGTTTCCACGCGTACGTTCAGGTTGCCCTGCCCGAACAATGCAATGCTGGTCGCGACCTTTCGTATGGGTGAAATCACGCCCGCCGCCGCAATCCAGCAGAGGATCCCCGTAGCCCCGATCACGAGGAAGTAGTAGGGCAGAAACGACCAGATACGCGGCGGACGGCTCTGGCCTTCGGCCGCAAACCAGAACTTTCCATCCTGGGAGCGGTGGGTGATTTCCCAGTGTTCGTGAGGACCGTTGGTGCGCGATTTGACTGCGGGCGGCGGGGGCAGCATTGCTGCACGGTTCGCGCCGGTTACCAGATCCTTCCCGTTCGCATCCAGCAGGTAGTGCGGCCCGCCGAAGATTCGATTCAGACTGTCGAGATAGTTCTTCAGCGCCGGCTGGCCACTGTTCTCGAGAATGTTGCGCGCACTCTCCAGTTGCATTTCGTCGAACCGGTCATAGACGGGGTCGATCTTCTGCGTCTGCATCTGTTCTGAGATCGCACGGAATGCAACGTACGAAAGCGAAAGGATCCCCACCATCGCGAGTAACACCCAGATGTAAAGCGATTGCCTCAGCAGAACTTTAGGCTGCGCCGGTGAAGACATATCCCACTCCACGTACCGTTCTGATTAAACTGCGGCCGCCTTCGAGTTTCTTGCGCAGGTGGCTGATGTGCACATCCAGAAAGCGGTCATACGGCGTTGCCTCCCGCTCGAACAGCGCCGCTGTTATCTCGTCACGCGAAACCACTCGTCCCGCCGCGCGCATCAGCATCTCCAGCAGGTCAAACTCCGTTGCGGTAAGCTCTACCAGCACATCGTCCAGCCATGCCTCGCGCGTCGTCGGGTTCACGCGGATATTGCCAATCACCAGGTCTTCCGCTTCTGTGCGCGTCAGAGACTCGGAACGGCGCAGCACTGCGCGCACCCGCGCCAGCAGCTCATCCGGATCGAAAGGTTTTGGCAGATAATCGTCCGCGCCCGCGTCGAGCCCGCGAATCCGGTCCTGTTGCTGCACGCGTGCCGTCAGCATGATCACCGGCAGATCTTTGCGTCGCCGCAACCGCTGCAACAGTTCAAACCCGTCGACTACGGGCAGCATCACGTCAAGAATCACCAGGTCATAGGAGCCATTCAGCGCAGCGGTGAGTCCTTCGCGGCCGTTGTAGGCGCAGTCCAGCCGATGACCCTCCTGGGTAAAAAACTCGCGCATCATGCCGCACAGCTCAACATCGTCGTCCACGAGCAACAACGAGAGCTGCCTCTGCCTTTCCGTACTTTCCATCTGTTTCACATCAACCGCAACGGGCACTACAAATTACCCCTTCGGCTCATAAGTCTCGCACACCGCAAGAGGCTCCGACGCCACTTAACAATTCTTAATGTTATCCGTGATTCATGATTCGCGATTGGTGATTCGGGTGTGGATTGCTCGATCAACCTTTCGGCCACGTTGAATCGTCGCGCTGCCTGCTTCATCTAATTGATTGATGAGTTTGCCGCTTTCAGTACTTGATCTCGTGGCGATGCACCCCGCGGAATCAGCAGGCTCTGCGATCGCCCGATCCGTGGATCTCGCGCAACACGTTGAGCAGTGGGGCTACCGGCGTTTCTGGCTCGCCGAGCACCACTCCATCGAAGGGCTCGCATGCTCCGCAACGGCGGTGCTCATCGGCCATGTGGCCGCTGCCACCAGGACCATGCGCGTGGGCAGCGGCGGTATCATGCTGCCCAATCATGCACCCCTGGTGGTCGCCGAACAGTTTGGTACGCTTGAAGCGCTCTATCCGGGCCGCATCGATCTGGGCCTCGGACGCGCCCCCGGCGGCGACTTTCACACCATGCGCGCGCTCCGGCGCGACATCAGGCAAACCGGCGACGATTTCCCAGAACTGCTTGGGGAATTGAGGACATACCTCGGGCCTACCTTTTCCGGACAGGCCGTCAAGGCGATTCCCGGACAGGGAAGCCGCGTACCCATCACGCTTCTCGGCTCAAGCGACTTCAGTGCCAGGCTTGCTGCAGAACTGGGACTTCCGTTTGCGTTTGCCGCACACTTCGCCCCCGACATGCTGTTGCACGCATCGCATCTCTACCGCAGTCTCTTCCGGCCCAGCGAAACATTAGAGCAGCCTTGGCTGATGGTTGGCGTTCAAGCGATCGCGGCGGGTTCAGATGCAGAAGCACGAAGGCTTTTCACCACACCGCAACAGCGTTTTCTCAGGCTCATTCGCAACCAGCCCGTGGAACTCCTGCCCCCGGTGGATTCCCTTGATGCGATCGATCATCCGTGGAACGCTCTCGAAAAAGCTGCCGTTGAAAGCAGGCTGGGCGCAGCCATCGTCGGCGCTGACGACACCGTGAAGGCCGGCCTTGAAAAGCTTGTCACCGAAACCGGCGCCGACGAAGTCATCGTGGTCACCGACACCTGGGACCACGAAGCTCGTCTGGATTCTTACCGCCGATTGGCAACGATCGCAGCCACCATAGAGTCGAAGGAACTCACAGCGGCGAATTCAAATCGGCGTTGAGCGGGCCGCTAATTCGAGTGTGGGAACGTCATCAGTTGCGGATTGCGACGACTCACTCGGCGCGAGAGGCTTCAGATTCGTCCATGGCACGGCGGAGCAGAAGCACGGCATTCCTCTCAGCCTCAGCGAATCCTGAGTCGGGCAGCTGGCGCGCCCACTTATCCCCTTTGCGCCAGGCTTCTTCTGCCTCGTCCTGGCGGCCCTCGACCCAGAGCAGAGCGCTCAAGGATGTCCAACCCTCAATCATGAGATTGTCGGTCTTTTTCAGCTCAAATTCGTTCCACCATGTACGTGCGTTAACGGGATCGCGCAAGAGAAATGCATTTCCGAAAACGAACGTCGTCATCCACTCAGCAGGAACCGAAACCGAGGAATTTTGACAGAAGTTCGCGGCTGTCTTCAACGCGGACGCAGCGTTTGATAACTCTCCTCTGTCGAGGAAGCAGCCATAGGCACTCAGATGCATGAACAATTCGTCGTGGCCTCTTGCAATGCTGCCAGCCGCCTCGTGGATCGTATCGATATCAAAGTCTCTGGCTCGAATCGGAGTCACCGCTGAGGCGTAGATCATTCCGAGTAGAAGTTGATACCTGCACCACAATCCCGATGAAAGCAGTTGGAACAGCTTGGCTCCGTCGGAGTATCCGGGGCCGATCCTGAACGGGACCAGGTTGAAAATGCCCAACGCGAGGGAGATGGTTGCAAATCTTGACAGGATCAGCCACGAGCTTTCCCAGGCGCTTCCCACGCTCGTCAGCACGGCGGTAGCTGCGATCGTTCCCGTAACAATACTGACCAAAGGCCCGGCAGCTACCTGCAGGATTTTGCGTTCGCGAAACCCCTGGATGTCATTCGGCACCACAAGCGTTTGGCCCCTGAGCCAGGACCGAAATCCCGTTTGCATCCGAATCGTTTTCTTTCCGAGGGAATTCGACCATTCCAATGGCCCGATGGCCAGGTGAATGACTTTCATTCTGAGCGCTAAAGCGGCCAGCACATGACCACTCTCGTGCAAAGCAACGACCAGCAGCACCATAAGTATGAAGCGCGCATAAAAATAGGAAGGAAGACTCTGCGAGAGTCCGTGCGTTTCTGCCCATCGGGACCAGAGACTGTCTCCGCCAAGAACGGCGAGAGCGGCAAGCACTACGACCAGCTTGTTCACGATTGCGTTTGTTCCGTCTGAAGGAATTGGGATAAGGGAGATTTGACTCTGCTGGTCGTTGATCCCGCCGCGATAGAAAACAGCTAATCCTGTTATGCCTGCGACGAGGGGAATCCAGCCTTTCGCGATCAGTGTGAGCGGAAGAGCGTACAGCAATAGGAATCCGGCAAAGGCAAGCACGAAACTGGCGAGAAGGGCCCACTTCCGCGCCGAATCCCGGTTCCTGAGCACCGTCCACCATGCCGTCGCAAAGAGAGATCCGACCGCCAGAAATATGGAGAGGAGGACCGCCTTGGCGACCAGCGATGGTTCTGGGCCGGATCCATCCGTGTAGACCTTGGTCGGAATGAATCTGACAACACTCCAGAAACACAGAAGAGCCGTGGCCGCAAAGCACCAGGCAATTAAGATTCTGATCCGGCGCATATATGGATGCACTCATCATAATGGGATTCCGAGTGCATCGACGGCAGTCTTGCAATTATTGGTCGATCGTGGTCCGCACGTTCCTGGCGTGGAGGCTGGCGGGGGCGCTCGCTGCGATCGTCCGGCATCGGGATTCTGAAGCCGCCTGCCGCATTTCATCGCTGTGGGTGCAGCGCATCGTCACGTATCATCGATGATTCTTGCTCTTCGACTTCGACGCCGCCGAAGCAACCAACCCGCCCTCTCCAATCGACAACGTCAGATTGTTCGCGGCAAACGATGTCGTCGAAAGAAAGCTGATCAGGGGAACGAACCGCGCCAGTCGCTCGTGATGATGCCGTACCAGAAGCCTGGTCGCCGTGAACTCCGACAGCCACGCAACTCCTTCAAACGCGTACAGTCCCGATGCGTGATTCGCAATGAATCCCGGGAGGTTCTGCTCATAGTTGCAGGTAGATGTGCCTTGCATGATCTGACCGGAACTGCAGTTATTCCTCAGCATCCGGCGTGTCGAATAGACATCCAGCACGCGGGCGCCGCCGTCTGCGGCCAGAAGTGTCCAGGTCAGTCGATCGATACGGGGTTTCGCGGTCTCCGCCGGCAGGGAAGGTCTCAGAACCATCGCGCCCTCGAGATCTGAAGTCGACCCGATTGGCGTCTCGGCTGTGGTCATCGAGGCAAAGACAAGGAAGAAGAAGGCAGCCGAAAACCAACGCATCGCAGAACCCTTTCAATTTGGCTTCTGCATAGTTATCGGCTGCTCACCGCAAATACTTCAGCACTCTTCGAAGAAGAATGCGGCTCTTTAGCGCAGATTTGAGTCGAATCGGTTCTTGGTCGGTACCTCGGAAAGCACATCGAGAGATGGTGGCACCTCAACGATGCCGCCCGACTCTTGCGACTTTGCCAGTCCGTCTGTTACGGAGTTACGGATAGGTATGAGAGTCCGCTCCGTCTACGTGGCTTCGACTGTGCAGACTAATTCCTGCTCGTGCGTCATCCGTGATTGGTAGACCGGGGTAAGCCAGTTCGCGTAAGGCTGCAGGTGTCCCCGGGTCGCGTCGAAATACAGCTTTTGCAGTCGTTGCGTCACCGCTCCAATGGTTCCGTTTTTCACGGGGCGATGGTCAACGCGCACGATGGGCGCGAGGCCGACGGCCGTGCCAGTGAAGAAGAGTTCGTCACATACATAGAGTTCGCTGCGGTCGATTGGCCTTTCGATGACGCGCAGCCCCATTTCACGAAAGGCAAGTTCCATGATGCAATGGCGCGTGATGCCTTCGAGGGCGTTCTCTGTCACCGAGGGCGTGATCAGCTTGCCGTCGCGCACCATGAAGATGTTTGAGGTGGCGCCTTCGGCAACGTGTCCGTTTTCGTTGAGGAAGATGGCTTCGTCGAAGCCTGCCTGCCGTGCGTCGTCGCTGGCCAGTGCGCTGTTCACATAGGCGCCGCAGATCTTGGCGCGTGCCGGAATCGCATTGTCTTCGATCCGACGCCAAGAGCTTACGCCTGCATGAAGCCCTTTGTCGCTATGCAAATATTCACCGAAGGGAAGGGCAACGATGGCGAAGGAATTCTGATCGTCGGTGCTGACGCCGATGCGTTCGGCTGACTTGTAGGCCAATGGCCGGACATAGACGTTGGTGCGGAAGGCATTCCGGCGCATTAGCTCGACGGTGATTGCACAGAGTTCCGGCACTGTAGCAGGAACGTAAATACGAAGGATGCCACAGTTCTTCTTCCAGCGTTCGTAGTGTTCGGGGGCGCGGAGGATGAACAGCTCGTCCTCGGTGGGGACCCAGTGTGCGCGGACGCCTTCAAAAACGCCGGTGCCGTACTGCAGCGCATGGGTAAGGATATTGACGTGCGCGTCGCGCAGCGGCATGTACTTGCCGTTGAAGTAAACGATTAGATTCGGATCGGCAGCGGCATTCATTATGCAACCCCTTTGTTGCGCGATTCGCGGTAAAGTGCCCGCCCTCGCGCCAGGGCAAGCTGATCCAGCTGATACCACCGTTCCGTCTTCACCATCCGGCGCAGAGCAGCATCGATACTGGCCTGGGGCAGCCCGCCAGCGATCTCCAGCAGCGCTCCCAGCATCACCATGTTGGCGGCACGGGAGTCGCCCAGCTCATCGGCGGCCCGGGTAAAGTTCAAAGCCAAAGCGTTCACGTCGCTTCGTTCGCAATCCGGCGGAAAAACATCGCCGTTGTAGATGACCCAGCCTCCAGACTTCACGCTCAGGTCAAACTTGCGCAGCGATGGTTCGTTCATCGCAACCAGGAAGTTGGGTACCGTCACGAGCGGAGAATCGATCGGTTTCTTCGAGACGCGTACGTGGCAATTCGAAGTTCCCGAGCGCATCTCCGGCCCATACGAAGGCAGCCACGAGACCTCCAGCCCCGCATCAAGGCCTGCCTCGGCCAACACTTCGCCGAGCAGCAACACGCCCTGCCCTCCGAATCCCGCGACCCGCACGTGCAGATCTACGTCATCAATCTCGGCACATGCCGGAGGAACGCCAGGTTGGTCATCATGCACGATTCCCAGCAAGGCTGGGATCTGCTCAAGCCCGGGTCCCAGATTCGCGACGGCGCGCGGCTCCCGCTCCTTCGTGCGGTCGCAAACCACACCGAGCGGATATGTCTTCTCCAATACGTCGCGCACCCAGCGCTGCGCTTCGACGGCCGACATCTTCCAGATCGTCGGACAAGGCGAGAGGACTTCGATCAGCGAAAAGCCGAGTCCCTGCACCTGGTTGTCGACTGCCCTTTTGATGGCACGCGCGGCTTGTGCAATCTGCTTGTTGTCGCCCAGCCCGACGCGCTCAATGTAGACGGGAGCGTCGAGAGTCGCAAGCAATTCACTCATCCGAAGGGGATAGCCTTCGTTCGCGGCGCTGCGGCCGAAGGGCGTCGTGGTGCTCTTCTGGCCAATCAGCGTTGTCGGCGCCGCCTGTCCGCCCGTCATGCTGTAGATGGCGTTATTGACGAAGATCACGGTGATGTTTTCGCCGCGATTGGCGGCATGCAGAATCTCCGCCGAGCCAATCGCCGACAAATCGCCGTCACCCTGATAGCTGATGACGATACTGTGCGGATGGCTCCGCTTGGCCGCAGTGGCAACTGCCGGCGCACGTCCATGCGCAGCCTGGATGTTGCCGACGTCGAAGTAGTGATAGGCGAATACCGAGCAGCCGACGGGACTGATCAATATGGTCCGATTCTGGATACCCAGTTCGTCGATGGCCCGGGCCAGCATCTTGTGCGCGATGCCATGTCCGCAGCCGGGACAGTAGTGCGTCTGATGCTGCAGCTCTTCTTTGCGCTCATAGGTCTCGTAGAAGACCTTTGACTTCGACTGCACAACTTCGTAGTCCGATTCCAATGAGTTAAACATGGGCCATCTGCTCCTTCTTCGCGATAGCCAGAACAAACCTGAGGACTTCTTCATGCGAAGGCACGTTGCCGCCCATGCGATTCAGAAACTCGACGGGCCGAGCGCCGTTCAACGCCAGACGAACATCTTCAAGCATCTGGCCATTGCTCATCTCGACCACGACGAACGAATGCGCGCGGAGGGCGAGTCGCTGGAAATCGGTGGAGGGGAATGGATACAGGGTGATGGGTCGCAGCAGGCCGACTTTAACGCCCATGGTGCGAGCCTCCGCCGTAACGGCCTTGAGGATGCGCCCGACAATGCCGTAGCCGACGAGAACGATTTCGGCGTCTTCGGTGTACCAGTGTTCAGCGCGTGTTTCGTGCTTCTCAGCCTGGCGGTACTTGGCTTCGAGTGCGTTCACGTGGGCTTCGAGATCGTCTATGCCCATATGCAGCGAGGTGATCATGTTGGCTCGCGTTTCGGCGGTTCCGGCTACAGCCCATTCCGGCAACTGCGGCAGAATGGCCGCTTCCTCAAACTCGACCGGCTCCATCATCTGACCCACAAAGCCGTCAGCAAGGATCACCACGGGATTGCGATAACGATCAGCGAGTTCAAATGCGAGTGTGGTCAGATCGGCCATTTCCTGCGCGGAGTAGGGTGCGAGCACTAGGGTGTGGTAATTGCCGTTGCCTCCGCCTTTCACAACCTGGTGGTAATCGCTCTGTTCCGATGCGATATTTCCGAGCCCAGGACCGCCGCGGGTGATGTCGGCGATTACGCAGGGAAGCTCGGCTCCTGCCATGTAGCTGATACCCTCCTGCATCAGGCTGATGCCGGGGCCGCTCGAGGCCGTCATGCAGCGGATACCGGCGGACGACGCGCCATAGAGCATGTTGATCGCGGCCACCTCACTCTCGGCTTGCAGAAAGACACCACCGGCCCGCGGCATGTAGAGTGCCGCGGCCTCAGTGATCTCACTTGCCGGGGTGATTGGATATCCGTAGAACGCGCGGCACCCGGCAAGAACTGCGCTCTTCACAAGCGCTTCGTTACCCTTCATCAGTTGCTTGCGCACGCCAGGACCTCCTCCGGTTGTATTGCGGCGCCGCGGCGAAGACGCAGAACCGTGATTGCCCCAGGCTCGGGACAAGCGAAAAAGCAGATTCCGCAGCCCGAGCATCCAGCGCCGTTATAGGTCGCGGTGCGGTAGCCATAGTGATTCAGCTCTTCGCTGAGATGAATCGCCTTGGGCGGACATGCCTCGATGCACAGGCCGCATCCCTTGCACTCGTTTTCATCGACGCGCAAAAGACCTCGATCCCGTTTGCCCGCGTTCGAACCTTCGTTGTAGGTCATGGTTCGCTCCTCATCGTGATGGCCGGCTCATGCATAGGTGGCCGTCTTGCGTTCCAGGTAGTGTGCGCGCAGCGCGAAGTCTTGAAGCTCCTGCTGGAAGCGCGGGATCAGAGATGCCGATCAGCGCTTCAGCGCGTTCCCGCAGCGTTTTGCCGTGCAGGTAGGCAATTCCATGTTCGGTCACGACGTAGTGCACGTCTGCGCGCGACGTCACTACGCCCGCACCGGGCTCCAGAACCGGCACGATGCGAGACACAGAGCCGCGGCAGGCAGTTGCAGGAAGCGCGATGATCGGAACGCCTCCGCGGGAGCGGGCTGCGCCACGAATGAAATCGATTTGACCGCCGCATCCGCTATAGGGCCTGGTGCCCAGGGAATCGGCGCAAACCTGACCGGTAAGATCCACTTGCAGCGCGGAATTGATGGCGACCATGCGATCGTTCTGCGCGACGACGAATGGGTCGTTGGTATAGGAGATGGATCGGAATTCGAAACTGGGATTTTCGTGAATGTAGTCGAAAAGCTTCTGCGTGCCGAGCACGAATGCCGCGACCGCCTTGCCGCGATGCAGCGATTTGCGGGCGCCGTTAATCACTCCCGATTCCATCAGGTCGACGACGCCGTCGGGACACATTTCCGTGTGAATGCCGAGATCATGCTTGTCGTGGAGGCAATGCAATACCGCCTCCGAGATGCCGCCGATGCCGGGTTGAATCGTTGCACCGTCGGGAATGAGCGAAGCTACGTTGCGAGCCACGTTCATATGCATTTCGGTGAAGGGCTCGGTGTGAAGCTCGAGGAGCGGTCGCGAGGTCTGAACGAATGCTGAAATCTGGCTGACATGCATGGAGGTGTCGCCATGCGTGCGTGGCGCCCGGTCATTCACCTCGGCGATAACGGTCTTTGCACAGCGAGCCGCGGTCATGGTGCAGTCGACGGTGGTGCTGAGACTCACGAATCCGTGGGCGTCGGGCGGCGTTACCTGCATCAGCACGACATCGAGCGGGAGAGCTCCGGTTTCGAAGAGAGATTCGATCTCGCTGAGAAAGATGGGTGTGTAATCAGCACGGCCCGCGGCGACGGCCTCCCGCACATTTTCACCAAGAAACAATCCGCGATGGCGGAAGTGGCCTTCGTACTCGGGTTTTGTGTATTCGGCGTTGCCGAGGGTTTTCATGTGGACGATCTCCACATCAATGAACTCGGCTGCACGCGCGACCAGCGCATCGATGAGAGGTGTCGGTGTGCCGCAGCTCGGTTGAATCCAAACTCGATCTCCCGAGCGCACAGACTTCAACGCCTGAGCGGCGCTCATGCACTTGCCCGTGTATTCCTCTCGCCAATTCACAATGTTTTGTCTCCTGGCAGGTTTACTTAACAACATCAAGGCCTGCTTCGACTTCGGGCGTCGAAAAGCATCTCCCAACGCCCGGAATATGGTGCTCTCGCCCACCGAATCCGGACTGTGATGACAGTCACTCGTGGCTGGCCGGAAAGAGCCGTTGGTCGAGGGCTCCTTCAGAGTTTGAAACAGAGACAAAACCGGCATCGAACGGACCAATCAGGCCGAGCGCGGAGATGCTGCTGGAAGCAAGGAAGAGTACGAGTCCGGCACTGCCGCAAGTGCCTGAGCGCGTATGACCTGCCCGAAGCGAACGACGTTCTGCATAGGAAGAGGGACAACCGCCCTTGCACGCGTCACATCTCAGTGGCTGTAAGAGATATGCGTTGAACGTTGAATCAAGAAAGGAATACAGGAGAGGAATATATGAAACTTACAGGTTCCCGCCACATGATTTTGCTTAGCTCCGCCGCCGTTCTGGCAGGAGTCATGGTTGTTGCAGGTTGTAATAAGCCGTCCCACCCTGACGAGAAGTCAGCGGTCACCGACTCACTCAAAAACAGCAATCTCAGTGCCGTCAGCGTTTCGCAGGATCGCGACAAGGGCGTGATGACGCTGAAGGGCAATGTCGACTCACAGGATCTGAAGAGCCAGGCTGAAAGTATCGCCAAACAGGCGGCGCCCGATTACACAGTTGCAGATGAGATCGGCGTACGGCCTCCAGGTGCCAGCGAGGCGGGAGCGGTGGCTTCAAACCTCGATAGCGCCATCGAAGACAACTTCAAGGCGGTGATCAAAGCTCACGCAAGCCTGAACGATCAGAGCATCAGTGGCGCGGCAAAGAACGGCACGCTTGTGCTGAAGGGATCGGTCAAGACGGCTAAGCAGAAGAAGGAAGCCGAAGATCTCGCCAAGAAGGTGCCCAACGTGCAGCAGGTGGTAAACGAAATCGAAGTTAACCC
This sequence comes from uncultured Acidobacteriaceae bacterium, assembly GCA_963770365.1. Lineage (GTDB taxonomy): Bacteria > Acidobacteriota > Terriglobia > Terriglobales > Acidobacteriaceae > Telmatobacter. The sequence continues at coordinate 121,580 of CAVYPN010000014.1, forward strand.
GAAGAAGCACTCGACCACAAATTCCTAAGCGCACAGACGCATCAGCGAATTTCACATGAAGGGTCGAAAAAGAGAATAAATAAAACCTATAGCCCAGTAACGCATTGCAGATATACGGGCCCCGGCAGCCGCCCTCTGCCGGGGCTTTTCTGATTTCAATTCGGTTTTGGAACCTTGCAACGAGAGTTTTCCCCAATCGGAAACCAGCCTCCGTTTCCATGATGGCCGTTCGTCCGGGCGAAGCCCAGCGCAGTGAGAATTGAAGTGCGCATTGCGGCTTTGCGTCGGGGGTATGGGCAGATGATCTGGATTCGGTTGTTTCTACCTGTCATGCACGGCATTGCCTTAGGACTCATCGCGATGATCCTGCACGAATGCGGGCATCTCGCAGCCGCCGCCGCGCTGGGCGTGCGTGTGAAACGCGTGGGAGTTCAATGGAACAAAGGCTTTTTCACCGTTCGCGAAAGGGGAACGGTTCATCAGAATCTGCTGATCGCGCTGGCTGGCCCCTTTGTGAATCTGCTTCTGATCGCCGTTGAGCCCTGGTTCCCTCTTTTCAGCCTGGCCAATGTCTGCTGCGTAATGGCCAACATGCTTCCCATTGCCGGTTCAGATGGATTTCGAGTGGCTGAATGCTGGCGCCACATTCGGGTAGGAGGGGTCGCGAACTGAGGTTTTCGCCCGCAGGTAACTGAAAATGATCACCTGAGTCCGATAAGTCGCGGTCAATGCTGCGCTGCTTCGGGGTCTATCGCGCTCATTTGCCTGTGAGTTAAATCACGTCAGATCGGTCACTGGGCATTAGGGCAGGATGGAAGTTGTACTTTTGTTACAACGATCGTGCGATGCCCCATCCGGGATAAGTGGCTAGACTCTGAATCGTGGAGAACTTCTATGCGAGAGAACGTTCATAAAGATGTCTACCGGTTTGCTTATGATGAGGCTTCAACAGAGCTACGCAAGATTCTGAAAGCATTCGAGCAGCTTTGTGCGCAGAAGAACCGCGTCGAGAAGCTCATGGAAGTCCTCAAGCCCGAACTAGGGATGCAGGAACTGGCTAACGACGACCATCATGTCAAAAGAACGACACACCTGCCCTATTGCACCGTGGTCACCCGCCTAACCGTTCTCTAACCGACTTTCACTTCCGCCCCTGCTTTTCCCCTGCGAGGCCAGCCGGGCGCGCCCCCAGACGCGTCTGGCTGACCTACTTCTTCCAAGCCCGGTTCTCCCGGGCTTCTAAATCCGCCTCTCCTGGCTTCTGAATTCGCGAGGAACAGCGCATCTTTGAAGTGGTTTTCCCTGTCTTTCCGGATACGTCCCTCCTTCGGCTTTCTCCTTTCGAACATGCGGTTTAGCTGCAATCCCAGCTTCGCATCTCCCCGATCCCAGGTGTCGGCGAGCCGATTCTACGCTGGTTCTGGTTGAATTTCGCCTTCCAAACTGAGAAAATCCTTTGCTACGATTGGTTTCCGATCAGGGAGCCGAAAGCGAAATCACGGCGAACGCTGGCAAGCGAGCACATCCCCTCTTCTCGAAGACAGTGGACCTATGGATACCAGAGTCTTTTCCGCCTATAACCTCGCACGGGGAGTTTTCCTCAGTTCGAAGGTGACCGCTGTCGATGGCGTGAATGAGCCTCTGAAGATTCTGAAAGTGCTCGTAGGCGGGCTCGGGCTGGACACGGTATCGGGGCTCTGGATTTGTCCTCTCTCGGCAATTCCGGCAGTACCTCGGCTTTTTCCCTTCGATCTGCTCTATCTCGATCGTGACCAACGCGTGCTGGAATCGGCAGAGATTGTGCCCGGGGTCGAGTTCCCGCCCTATCGACGGGAGGTTGCGAGTGCACTCATCCTGGCGCGCCAGACGGTCGAATCCACACAAACCGGTCGAGGCGATCGGCTGATCATCTGCGTCGAGGAGGAGATGGAGCGCCAGATCGCTGCTAGCTGATCTCGATCCGGTCGTTGCCAATGCGCGGTCTTCCGACAGGATGCCCCAGAAACCTTTCCAGAAGAACGGCAAAGAACAGAGAACAGCGGTTAGCGTTTTGACGGAGCCGTTTCCATCGGTTGTAGCCAGACCGGCTCGAGGCCGCGTTCCGGTCGCGACGACAGTGGTTGACCCTGTGGCTGTGTCCGCGGCGGTTCCAACAGAGGATCCGGAGTTGGCGAAGCGCGTTGCGAACGACGCGGAAATTTCGGCGGAGGTAGAAGAGAAACCCGTCCAATCCACAATCTCCCAATTGACAGAAGAGGCTTCCTCCGTCGAGGCAAGGGGCGCGATTCCAGGCGAAGGGCCGGTGGTATCGGCCAGTCAGTCGATTCTCGAGGAGTCAGCGAGCGAAGGTAAAGTGGTCGTCACTGGGCAGCAAGGCGGTATCGAAGATCTTTTTTCGAACTGGGTGGATGCGCCCTCGTTGTCTTCGGCCTGGATCCCGCGAAATCCGAGGCCGGGAAGTGCTCCGACGATCCCACCGGCGCCTGGCGTTGTCGCTGCCACACCCGAGGATAAAAACCCGCCGATAGTAGAGCCTTCCTCCAAAACGTCTGACGCTCTGCGCTCAGAGCCGGAGAAAGTCGTTCATGAGAGCGCTGCTGTTCCGACGGAGACTGCCCCTGCCCCACAGATTGAGAATGCGCAGGGAACTGCGGCGACTACGACGACGCCCGTGAAGGCTCCCATTCCGACGGGGACGGCCATTCCTCAGTCGCCTCAGACGACCACGTTTACGGTTGCCAACTATGGAGTGTGGCGCGTGAGCGTGCCCACCGCGGTCGGCCCGCTCGGGGCGGTTCAGCCACCGGTCCAAACGCGTCCAGATGCCCCTGTAGCGGATAAGGAATCCTCGAGCGCCAAGGAGACGACCGCCCAGGAGAAGCCAGCCCGGGTTACAAAGGCAGCGGATTCCCCGGCTGAAGCGTCGACATCATCGGGTGCGTCGCTGTTTGCGGGTCCGGCCGGTCTCCTAAGAGAGCGTGCGCGCGCGCAAGGTGCGGCAACGGCGCGAGAACCCTTAGAGACGGCAACTTCGAAGCCGGGGGAAGACAAGCCTGTTCTGGAGCCGGGCGCAGCCACGCCCGAGAGCTCAAAGATAGCGGAGTCCTCGGGTGCCGCAAGTTCGGAGAAGAAGCCCGGGATGGAGGCTGCAAACAGCTTCGGCGAGCAGCTCACTGTGAAGTTGCCAGAAATAGCGGAAAGGTCCCTAACGTCGGAGGCGACTGCTGCGGTTCAGCAAGGGGCGCAGAAGTCGCAACCTCAAGCTCCTGCCGCTAAAGCAGGTGCCTCCGCTCAGAGCGCGGCAGCCGCTCTGAAACCGGCGAAGGTCGAATCCAAGGCCATCGTGCCGGCGAAGAGTGCGGCTCCGAAAGCCCAAGCGAAGTCCTCGATCGAACGCACGGGAGCCAATGGAAAATCCAAAGCCGCACCACCCAGTCTGGGCATGCGATTCAAACGCTGGCTCAACCCCGCCGCTCCGGGTTCCAGCGATCGCCGACGCGCTTATCGACGGTATGTTCCGGGGATGGTGGCGCATTACTACACTGGCGGATCGCCGAAACCGCATGAAGTGGCGGACATCAGCATGACCGGCTTCTACCTGCTCACCGAGGATCGCTGGATGGCGGAAACCATGATCCAGATGACCCTGCAAAAGCCCTGCGCAAAGGGCGAGCGGAAGCAATCCATCGTGGTCCTTTCAAAGATCGTTCGTCGAGGATCAGACGGCGTGGCCGCCCAGTTCGTGATGCCCGAGGATCTCGATCCGCGAAGCCACGACGTCCAGCCTTCACAAGCAACGGACAAATTCACTCTAGCGCGATTCCTTTGAGCGCGTGCTTGCTTGCAGGTTTCATTCCCCCGGGGCAGCGACCTTAAATACAACCTTGGTAATCAGCCGAGCGGTTCCTTTCCTGCATGTGCAATTCAACTTATAGGGGATAGGATGCCTTTTCACATGAGTGCTACGTTGGACTGGCTTGTGATTGGACCGCAATTGGTACTGGTGTGCTCGAAAGGAATCTGCGACTATGGACGTGCTAAGTAAGGGCGGAATCGAAAAGTCTCCAGCGACTCCACACCTGGCTGAGATCAAGGTCATTCACTCCTCTACCCCCCTGTCGGAGAAGAACATGACAGCTCCCCGCGCCAAAGATCCTTTGATGAAACGGTTGATGCGTTGGATCGTTCCAGACCAGCGTGTTGCAAATCGGCATGGCATGCCGCCCGTGGTGGCGTATCTCGGGCTGGTTCGTTCTTCGAAGATCTACAAGATTGGCGACATCAGCATCGCAGGGTTCTACATGGTGACGGAAGAGCGCTGGATCCACGGCACCGGATTTCCGGTTACCCTGGAACGGACGGACGATGTCGCACAGGGAGAGACGCTGACTGTTTACTCCACCGTGGTTCGAACCGGCGCAGACGGCGTGGGTTTCACATTTCTGCAGCCGGCGGACGAAGAACAGCACCCCGGCGATACCCACGGGACGACGCGCATGGATCTGACGAAACTGGCGCAATTCCTCAAGGGCCTGCAACTGTCGGAACCCAGTCCCGAATCATTGGAGCGGGCTTCGTAGGACAGTCGCCGGATTCTTCAACATGATTGACCGATCTTCTGGGAGAGCCGCGCTCGCGGCACGTCTGAGTATTCTCGAGCGATATCCGCGCCGTCTCCATCAGGATGGAATCAAGGCAAAACAATCCCGGTCAAATTCCGAGTATGCGACGCGAATGGCGTATCGATCGGAACACCCGGAGTGGTCGCAGGCTTCAATTTGACACAGGCCCTCACTGGCACGGTCGCGAAGGTGGACAAGAGCGCAAGCTCGACTTCTTCCGACACCACATTCCGTTGGGATCCAAACGCACAAGAGTGGACATTCAATCTCAGCACCAGCAATCAGCAGGCCGGTAATATGTACGTCTACACAATTCTGCTGAACGACGGCTCAACAATTACATTCCGATATGGATTGAAGTGAAAAGTGCGCGGTTCATCAAACTTACCTTCGTAGATGCGCCGGGCTGAAGGCATGGCAGTAAGCATAGCGTTGTTCTGGGTGGCAGCAATGGATTGTATTTAGCACTGTGTCGGTGGAAATTAGCGATCTGTTTCTCCGCTCAATCCTGTTTGCGCGCGACCATCTCGAATGAGAATTTCAGCTCGTCCTTTACCTTGAGCGCTCCACCGGCGACGGAGATGGGCTTGATGCCGTAGTCGGACTGATTGAGCGTGAATTCGCCCGAGGCGCGGATCATCTCGTCGAACTGTGCGATTCGCGCGGTGATGGACTGGTTGCGCGTGACGCCGTGAAAGCTCAAGGAGCCGGCGAGACTGGCGGAGTAGAGAGAGCCGTCAATTCGAGCGATGGTGACGTTTGGGGCCTCATAGATGATGTCGGGGTATTTCGATGACTCAAGGACCTGCTCGTTCATCATTTTTTCGATTTCGCGGCGGTCCTTGTCGCTGATGTCATCGAGCACGCCCAGGGAGCTGGCTTTCATGGTGAGACGGAAGCTGGCGGCCTGGGCGGCATCGGCGCTGAAGTCGACTTCGCCGGAGAAGGTGCGGATGCCAATGCGCGGGTTATGGCCCATTGCGGACAAAAGACCGGTGGCAAAGGCCTGCACCGTGAACCGGCTGGCTCTTGCATCGACGACGTAATGGAGAAGAGTGGCTTTGGCAGTTTCCATGTATCCGATCACGATTGCGCCGCCCAGCTCGTGAAGGGACACGATGAGCGCCGGTTGTGGTTGACGCTGTTTACATGCCGCGCAGTTTGAAGTAGCGCTCCACGTCGGGAATTACTGTCTGGGCGAGATTGCCGACACCGAACTGCGACATGTAGCGACGGATGGTGGGATTGGAGAGAACCAAACCCGCCCCAAAGACCATGAGCGCGACGCCGCCGAGCAGGTAGATGGTGTCTTTGTCGCTTGCGTTTCCATTCGCGGTTGATTCCATCAGATCCAGTGCCATTTCATCTCTCCTTTTCCGCCTTGATATTTTTCAAGCGGCTTCTCCAGCGAGAAGGCGCCTGACCAATGCTTCTGTTGCGTTGACTGCTTCCTCGACTGCAGCTTCAACCGGTTCACTGAGACCCATGTAGCCTTCATCGCCGCCGAGCGATGCCGGTTCGCAGCCGACGAGCAGTACTCGGTTCAGAGACCCGTTCATGGCGGCGGCCATGCGGAGCACGGCTAGCGGGTGCATGCTGTGCGCTTCTATCAGGCTGTCAGATGGGTTGTCGGGTGGGGTGTTGATTTCTTTTGTGTCGGGCTCGACGATGGAGACGGTGCCGGGCGTTTGGCCGTGCGGGAAGGCATCGATGAGGATGGTGGTTTCGTAGCCATCTTGGAGGGCATACGCGAGATCGAGGCCGCGAATGCCGAAGTCGATGACGCGTGCTTCGGCAGGGAAGATTGCGCGTCAAGAGACGGCGCACGACTTCGACGCCGAATGCGTCGTCGCCTAGGAAGATGTTGCCGATGCCGGCGACAAGGATTGTGGGTTTGACGGCTTTGACGGTGTGCCTACCGGAGTGTGCGGGTCTTGTGGGAGAGGCTCGATTTCGGCGGGCGTGAAGAAGAAGCGATGGCCCGGCTGACGCATCATGCCGAGATCGCGGCCGGGATCGTCCTCGATGACGACGCAGATGTGCTGCGCGCCTTCGTAGTCTTCTTCGATGCTTTCGATGATCGCGATCTGGTCGCGCAGGGCGATGTCGAGGATGTCGCCGCCTTCCTTGGGGCGCAGACGAACGCGATCGCCGACGTTGACGGCGACTCCGTCGATTTCGACATGGTTCACAGTGGAGGATTTGTCTTCGAGGAGATTCCATTCCCATTCGTTCACTGGATCTCCTCCTTTCTGGGAGTGAGGCCGCGCAGAATGCCGTGCAGTTTCATGAATTGCTCTTCGGGCATGTTTTCAGTGCGCTCGAGAATGCCGCGGGTGCGGTCGTCGGACTGGCGCATCTCGCGCTTTTCGTCTTCAGTGAGCGTGAGGATGCGCAGGGAGAGAATTTCGTCGATCTCGGTGGAGTCGAAGAGGTTGCCGGCGCTCTCGGGAGCGATTTGCGGATGGTCGTAGAGAATGATGGGCGATGAGAGCATCGCGTCTGCAGTGTCAGTGGCGAGGACCGGCCACGTGCCGAGGTTGTGACATTGGGCAACGGAATCTTCAAAGCCCGCAGGAGGCTCGAGCAGGGAGAGGAACTCTCCGTTCTCGGTGCCGAGGATAGTGTGAGCAGAGACGAGCGAATGGAGAAGCGTGTCGTCGCGAGTGGCAGAGTTGAGCGGGTCGCTTTCGGTGAGGTTATCAACCTGCACCGTTACGCGCACGACTTCATCGTGACAGTTGAGCGATCGAATCTCGACCGATCCGTTGAGAGCTTTCCATTCACGGAGGATTGCGCCAGCTGTGTTTCCCTGCTCGTCGCGCAGGTATTCGACTTCTTTGCCAGCGGGGAAGGAGAAGAGGAGCGGCTCCATGGTGCAGAAGTCGGCGGGGTCGAGGCCGTCGTAGGAGAGTTCGCGTTCGACGGCTTCCTGCCAGGGCTGATAGACGCGTCCGTTCAATTCGAGGCGATCGGCGAGCTCGAGGTCTGGGTCGCCGGATTCGGGGGCTTTTGCCGATGGTGTGGCGAACTTGGCGATGGAACGCTGCACGATGTGGAGGAAGCGGACCTTGACGGTGAGGCGTGTGGATGAATCTGTTTTCAGCAGGCATTCGGTCTGCATGCTGGAGCGGTCGGAGCTGAATTGCGCGTCGCACCAGGAGGGCGGGTAAAGGACGCCGAAGTTCCAGCGCTGCTGGTTTTTGACCGAGGAGGGCCGGTAGGGATAGAGCATGTATCCCTCGTAGAGAACGGCTTCGGCGATCTTTTCGACCTGCTCCAAGTTCACGAGTTGACCTCAACTTCTTGTTCGGCCAGGATGCGCTCGAGTGCTTGCTCCCAGTTGAGAAGGCCGTGACGCATCTTGTAGCGGTAGATACGTTCGAAGACATCCTTATGCAGGTTGATCCACACGCTGTTGGGGTAGTAGGAGTCCGTCATTTCGCGCCAGACTTTTACGGGCAGCTTGAAGCGGGCTTCCTGCTCCCACGAGATGGGCGCGACTTGCAGGGGACTATCCGGAGGTGCGTAAAAGACAGTTCCGCTGAAGAGGAACAGGAGCGGGATATCGCCATCGGACAGGCCTGCGAAATATTTGGTTGCGGCGACGTTGAAATCGAAGCTGCACGGGACCTGCATATCGACAACTGTCTCGCTTCCGGCGAAGGTGGGAACCACGTGATTGACGTGGGTCCAGAGGAGGCTGCGGAGGGTCTGGCTCCAGCGGTCGGGCTGGCCGAAGAGGTCGAGCATCTGCTCCTGCTCGCCCGGGGTGTAGCGGCGGCGGGTGACCTCAATCTGAATCTGGCAACGCAGAGCGACGGTGTGAATTGCCTCATCGGGTACACGGTTTTTGATCTGGAGCTGAAAAGCCACCATCGGCACGGCGGCGAAGGGAACGACGCTGGCGGAGTCAATCTGGAAGCTGAGGTCAGGCATTGACGCCTCCGCGGATGACTTCGGATTTGGTGCGCAGCTCCTGGAAGAAGCGGCCGACCTCGGTCCAGACTTCCGCGCCACCGGAGAGGCCTTTCCAGTTGGCGCGAATGAGGCCGACGAGCTTGTAGCACTCGTCGATGGGGGCAATGTAGTACTCCGCTTCGCGCGTGCCGTGGGCATGGCCGACGCGATTTACGAGAAGGGCCTCGATGTCGGGCTTGAGGTCTTGGAGTACCGGATTGTTTTCGGCGATTTCCGCCCATGCGTCGAGCGGCAGCAGGGATTCAACGGCACCGGCGGGACTGGGATAGAGAGCGACGATCCTGTTTTCGATACTGGAGCGGAAGAGGAAGGCCATGTTGATGGGGATCATCAGGCTTTCCCATTGACCGTCGGTCATTTCGAAGTTGGGGAGATATTGGGAGCTTCTGGAAACGCGCTTGTATTTCGACTTTTCCAGTCCGTCAAAAAGCAGGGCGCAGGCGTCGCATGCGCAGTGAATCTGGCGATTGGCGAGTTCTACGAGGTGGGGATGGTCGTGATGCAAGGCGGCGCTGCATAGTTCGCAGTGCTCGACGGCGCGCGATGCCGCAGAGCGCGAACGGGTGAACTGCCGCAGAACGCCAAAGGCCTGCTCGAAACCAAGTGTGGACTCTTCAGGCATAGGGAGTCCCTTCTTCGAAGATGAGTAGCAGGCTCAATCCGCGCCCTCCGTCGCCAGGGAATGCGCACTATGCGCATTTGCCACGAGATTGTGGCCCATCAAGCTTTCCAAAGCGACAAACCCCGAATTGGAAGAAGGCTCTTCGAGTCCAATGATCTCGAGCGAAGCTACATCGGGTGCAAGTTCGAAGATGCCTTCTTCCACAATCGAACGTGCATCTTTTGCGGAGGAGCCGCAGCCATGGCCGCTCGTGGTGACACGCACCTGCACCGCCCCTTCGACGATGCTCGCAAGGTCGACTTCGCAGGAAAGCTTGCGCAGACGGGGACGCATGCGCTCAATGGCCTTGTGCACCCGCGTTTCCAGATCGTCGGGATGCAGCGAATAGAGCAGAAGCAGGCTACCCGCAATCGTGTCGTGGCCGAGCTTGTCGATGGTTGCAGTTCCGGGCCCGTCGCTTTCAAAAATGATCTCCATCATGCGATCAAGGCCCGCTCCATGCACATTCATCAGAAGCTGCACGAGCTCTTTGCACGCGGCTTTTTGCGGGCTCTCCGGCATCTGATCGAACTGCGTAATCAGCTTTCCGAGTTGTCGAACCTGTTCCTGGAATTCGCTGCCGATAGCCACATGCCTCCTTTTTGAGCGGTTCTACATCTGCGTGCCTGCCGGCACGAAACGAATGGCTTTGCCAAAGGTGAAGCCACTCAAAGGCCTTTATGGAAGAACGCCGGAATGGACACCGAACATCGGGGAGTGATGCGTTTCCAGCACTTTTCCGTTGCCGAGGTACATGTGGACGCCGCAGGGCAGGCAGGGATCGAAGCTACGTACTGCGCGCATGATGTCGATTCCCTTGAATTTGTCCGGCCCATTCTCCTCAAAGATCGGCGTGTTCTGCACCGCATCCTCGTAGGGTCCCGGAGTGCCATACATATCGCGTGGATTGGCATTCCAGGGCGTCGGGGGATAGGGGTGGTAGTTGGCGATCTTGTGTCCCTTGATCACGACGTGGTGCGACAGGACTCCGCGCACGGCTTCGTGGAAACCGCAGCCGATGGCTTCTTCGGGGACCTTGAAGTCGTTCCACGTGCGGGTGCGGCCGGCGTGCAACTCCGCCAGCGCCTGCTCGGCGAAGTAAAGGGCGGCCGCCGCGGCATAGGCCTGGAAGTAGGTGCGCGCGCGATCGCGTTCGATGGCGTTGCTCCACTTGGGGATGTGCCATTCGAATTCGGTTTCAGGAAGCGAGACTGTCTTGGGCAGATAGATCTTGACGCTGTGTCCGGTGGCCTTGATGTAGCCGATGTCGACGATGCCGGCAAGTGCTGTTGCCCAGAAGCGCGCGATGGGACCGCCGCCTGTATCGAGCGCGAGGTAATCGCCGGTGCGCTTGTCGTACCAGCGTGGAGACATGACCCAGGTGTACTTGTCTTTGAAGTCGCGCTTCTGGGGCTTGGGGAAGGTGCTCTGGTTCCACGGATGGCGCTGGTCGACGGGGTTGCCGAGCGGATCTTTCTGGACGAAGGTCTGGGAGTTTTGCCAGTCGTCGTAGTAGGAGCTGCCGAGCAGGATGCGGATGTTGAGGTTGATGTCGACCAGGTTGTTGGTCACGAGCTGGCCGTCGACGACGACGCCCGGCGTGACGTACATGGCCTTGCCCCACTCGTCCATGTTCTTGTAGGTGTAGTCGCAGACGTCGGGATTGTTGAACGATCCCCAGCAACCGAGGAGGATGCGGCGGCGGCCGACTTCTTCGTAGCCGGGCATGGCTTCGTAAATGAAGTTGAAGAGATCGTCGTGCAGCGGCACTACCTTCTTCATGAACTCGACGTACTTCATGAGGCGGACGATGTAGTCGGTGAAGAGTTGCACGGTGGGCACGGTGCCGACGCCGCCGGGATAGAGGGTGGACGGATGAACGTGGCGTCCTTCCATCAGGCAGAACATCTCGCGAGTCATGCGGCTGACTTGCAGGGCTTCGATGTAGAAGGAGCCGGTGAAGGGATTGAGGGCCTTCATGATGTCGCCGATGGTTTTGAAGCCGTGGAGCTCGGCGTGCGGAGAGGCGGTTTTTTCGGCCTTTTCCCAGACACCGGGGTTGGTTTCCTTAACCATCTTTTCGCAGAAGTCGACGCCGACGAGGTTGTCCTGGAAGATGTTGTGGTCGAACATGTATTCGGCGGCTTCACCGAGGTTTACGATCCACTCGGCCATGGCGGGAGGCCGCACGCCGAAGGCCATGTTCTGCGCGTAGGTAGCGCAGGTGGCGTGGTTGTCGCCGCAGATGCCGCAGATGCGGCTGGTGATGAAGTGAGCGTCGCGCGGATCTTTGCCCTTCATGAAGATGCTGTATCCGCGGAAGATCGAAGAGGTGCTATGGCACTCAACGACCTTGCGCTTGCCGAAGTCGATTTTGGTGAAGATGCCGAGGCTGCCAACGATCCGGGTAATTGGATCCCAATTCATTTCTACTAACTGGCTCTTTCCGGCGTCTTGCTCCGAACGAGTAGCAGTAATCGTGCCCATCGTATTCTCTCCTTCTTGGCTCTGTTAGTAGTTATTCGAGCGGTATCCAGTGGTAAGTTCAGCGCGGGGATGCCGCCACTTGGGTTCCTTATTGACTGTGTCGTTGGTAAAGCTGCGCAGAGTTCGCATCGCCTTGCCATAGGCACCGATTGCTGCGCTGGAAACCTTCGCGCCGGGCGGCTCATCCATGAACGGCATGAACTTGTCGGGGAATCCGGGCATGGTGCAGCCAATGCAAATGCCGCCGACGTTAGGACATCCGCCGATGCCGGCCATCCAGCCGCGCTTGGGAACGTTGCAGTTCACAACCGGACCCCAGCAGCCAAGCTTGACGATGCACTTGGGAGATCCGTAGGCAGTTGCGAAGTCGCCTTGCTCGTAGTAGCCGGCGCGGTCGCACCCGTCATGAACGGTGTTGCCGAAGAGCCACGTCGGTCGCAACTGTGCGTCAAGGGGAATCATGGGCGCGAGACCGGCGACCTGGTACAGAAGGTAGAGGACGGTCTCCATGAAGTTATCGGGCTGTACGGGACAGCCGGGAACGTTCACGATGGGGAGCCCAGCTTTGGATTTCCAATTCCAGCCGAGGTAGTCTGCCAGGCCCATGCAGCCGGTCGGATTGCCTTCCATGGCGTGAATGCCGCCGTAGGTGGCGCAGGTTCCGCAGGCAATGACGGCGAGAGCCTTCGGAGTGAGGCGATCGATCCACTCGCAGGTGGTGATGGGCTGGCCGGTATGGGGATCGGTTCCGAGACCGGCCCAGTAGCCTTCCTTCTTGATTTTCTCGTTGGGGATGGATCCCTCGACAACGAGCACAAATGGATCGAGCCTGCCTGCCTCAGCCTCGTACCAGAACTTCATGAAGTCATCGCCATTTTCATAAGCGAGGACGGGATTATGCAGGTGAACCTTGGGGAGGCCGGGAATCGCACCGAGCAGCACGTCTTCAATGCTCGGCTGCGTGGCCGCGGTAATGGAGACAGAGTCTCCATCACACCCCAGGCCTGCCGTAATCCACAAAATGTGAAGCTCTGCCACAGCGGATTTCTTCTGGGTTACTCGACCATAGGGAACAGCTTGTGCAGTCATGATCTGGGATCTCCTTTTCGGATGCTGACTGGGTCTTGCCTCGTTCAATTCCATTGGCAAACGCAGAAGCGAACCATGTACTGAGTTACGTGCGATAGTCAGTTGACGCGCCTTGCGATCGGAACGATGACCGTCCGTGACTTTGCTGCTGCGACTTTCTCAGTTTGGAGCCGACCTCATTTGATACTTGTTTGAATGACGCGTCTGGATCTCTCGAATGTTTTGACAGATATCGAGTTGCTGCAGTCGAGCGCGGGGTTATCTCGAAAGAAACAGGGAAGTCGCCTCACTCAAACCTCGTTATCCAAACAGAGTGCAGGAATAGGCCGCAAGCGGGATGGGCCTTATTCTCACTTCATACTTTTGCTCGGGAGAGGGTAGGGAAATCCCCGACTTTGCGCGGCTGAGAATTTGAAAGCGAGAGCGAAGAATCAGCCGGAGAAGTCAGGCAGTTTTTTCGTTGATCTTCCACTGAATCGCATGTTGAATAAGTTCTCGGCCGCTGCGGAGAGCGAGTTTGTCCTTGATATGGGCCTGGTAGGTCTCGACGGTCTTCACACTCAGGTGAAGCTCTTCGGCGATCTCGCGGGTGGCGCAGCCTTCCCCGATCCTGCGAAAGACTTCGAGTTCCCGATCGGAGAGTGAGGCGATGCGGGATTGGATCATGTTAGGCGTGCCGCCGATGTATTGTTGCAACATTTTGTTGGACATGCGCTCGCTCAGGTAGACTTCGCCGCTGAGGATGCGGCGCACCGCCACCAGCACTTTCTCAGTAGCTTCCTGCTTCATGATGTAGCCGTTGGCACGTGCGCGGAGAGCGCGTTCGGCGTAGATGGCTTCGTCGTGCATCGACAGGACCAATACTGGAAGGTCGGGGTCAGTGGCGCGGATATTCTTGAGAAGTTCAATGCCGTCGGGACCTTTCAGAGAGATGTCGAGGATCATGATGTCGGGTTGCAATTGCGCGATGGCCTGCATGGCGGCCTGCGCTTCCTCGGCTTCGCCGCAGACCTGCATATCCTGCTGCTGATTGATCAGGAGCGCCAGCCCCTGGCGCATCAGGGGATGATCGTCGACAACCAGGACGGTTTTCTTGCCGGTTTGCGGCGGTCTTTCAAGAACCATGTTTGTTGTCATCGGCATTTCCCTTCGAGCGAGCGGAGGCGAGGGGGAACATGCAGGTAACGCACGTCCCGTGCGGAGGAGTCGGACGTACGTCGAGTCTTCCGCCGATCATTCCCGCTCGATAGCTCATGATGTGCAGTCCCATTCCCTGATTGGAGGCCCGATCTTCCTGAATGCCCGAGCCGCTGTCGTTGATCTGGAGTGTGCCCCATCCATTTTCGGCCGACAAGCGGATAAGGACATTCTTCGCGTGGCCGTGTTTGATGGCATTATTCACGGATTCCTGGGCAATGTGGTAGAGATGCGTCGCCATGGCGTCGTCGTGGATCAGTACGTCGTTTTCGCACTGGAAGCGGCAGGAGATGCCGAAGAGGTCCTCGACCTCACCGGCCCAGACCTGGAGGGCAGACATGAGGCCCTGAGAGTCGGAGACTACGGGCAACAGGCCCCGCGCCAACTCGCGCGTTTTGTGTATTGCTTCATTGACAAGTTTCACAATCTTGGCAGCGTCGGCGGCGTCGGGCACCTGTTTATCGGCCAGTTTAGCTTCATGCACTTTGGCCATGAAAGCGATGCCGGTGAGGTGCTGGCCGAGGCCGTCGTGCAGATCCTGGCCGATGCGGCGCTGCTCGCGGGCGCTGATGTCGAGCAGAGCTCTCTCCAACTGCTCGCGCTCGGTGATGTCGATGCCGGTGGCAATGAAGTAGCTGGGCGAACCGTCGCTGGCCGGGAGCATGGAGCAGGACCAGGCGATCAGGCGATGCGCATTGTGCCGCGTGACCCAATGGCTTTGAAAATCCTGAGGGAGCAAATCGCAGCTCAGCTGCGAAAACATGGAGCGTGCGCGTTCAACTTCTTCCGCGTGGAGGAAGAATTCCCAGATAGGTTTGCCGCGCACTTCTTCCAGCGCATATCCGGTCGTGAGCTCGCAGGCGCGATTGAATCGCACGATGCGACCCTCGGGATCGAGAACGGTGACCAGGGCGCCAACCGTATCGAGAATTGCCGAGACCACGTTGCGTTCCTGTTGGAGGGCGCGTTCGGTGTCTTTCAAGTCAGAGATGTCGAAGGCTACGCCGTGAATAAACCAGGGCGATCCATCGGGGTGGCGCACCATGCGGGCGTCGCAGTGGAACCAGACGACGTTGCCATCGCGCGCCAAGACACGATAGGACGAGCGCAGCGGCTTGCCGGAGAGGAACATGCTGGCTGCTTCGATGCTCCAACGCTGCTTGTCTTCCGGATGAATGCGGTCGTACCAGCGGACGGGATCTTCGAGCCATTCTTCGCGCGAGTATCCAAGGGAGGCCTCAATCTCGGGGCTGACATAGGCCTCGCTGACTCCGCGATCGAGATAGGCCATGAAGACCACGGCGGGAATCTGCTCCAGAAGGGTGCGATACTTTGCCTCGAGATTTGAAGCTCCGTCTTCGGATGGGGAGGAATGGCCGGAATTCTTCGACGATGCGAATACGCTCGCCAACTCGAGCAGCAGCGCTTCGGCCACGCCGAGATCCGTCACGAACGGGGTATTCTCCCATTCCGGTTCGCGTCCGGGAGGGGGATCATTCCATTCGGTTTGGGCGAGCAGTCCCATGTATTTCTCCAAAGGCCGGCGGATTCAAACTCTTAGCTTGGATGTAAGTTGGTGCTTGCGGGAGCAGTTTGCGGACGCCGCCATGCGGGTACTTTGTTGAGGGATGCCTGGGTGAACTTGCGCAATGCATGAATGGCGCGACCATAGGTTTGGACGGCGGCCGAGGAGAGCAGTGATCCGGGCGGCTGATTCATGAAAGGCATGAATTTGTCAGGAAAGCCGGGCATCGTACAGCCAATACAGATGCCGCCCACGTTGGGGCAGCCACCGATTCCGCCCATCCATCCGCGCTTGCCGACGTTGCATTGCACGACCGGTCCCCAGCAGCCCAGTTTTACGATGCAGAGCGGGGAGCCGTATTCCTCGGCGAACTGGGCCTGTTCATAATACCCTCCGCGATCGCAGCCTTCGTGAACCGTGCTTCCGAAGAGCCAGGTTGGGCGCAGAGCGTCGTCGAGCGGAATCATGGGAGCGCGTCCGGCGGCCATGTAGAGAAGATAGAGCAGCGTTTCCATAAAGTTGTCGGGCTGAATGGGACAGCCGGGAACGCAAACGATGGGAATCTTCGCCTGGGACTGCCATTGCCATCCGAGATAGTCGGGCAGGCCCATGCAGCCGGTGGGATTGCCTTCCATGGCGTGGATTCCGCCATACGTGGCACAGGTTCCGACGGCAATCACCGCCCAGGCGCGCGGAGCGAGGCGGTTGATCCACTCGCAGGTGGTGATCGGCTGCCCGGTCGCTGAATCGGTGCCGAGCGATGCCCAGTAGCCCTCTTTCTTGTTGGTTTCGTCGGGGATGGATCCCTCGATAACGAGGATGAAGGGATCGACGCCGCCCTCTGCCGCGAGGTGAAAGCGCGCCAGGAATTCGTCGCCATTTTCAATTGACAGAAAAGGGTTATGGAAATTGACCTTGGGAATCCAGGGCATGCCGCCGAGGACGATATCTTCGATGCTCGGCTGGGTGGCTGCGGTCATGGCAATGGTGTCGCCATCGCATCCCAACCCCGCTGTGATCCAGAGAACATCGATCTCTGCGATGGGCGGAGCCGATTGGGTCGTGCCTGCCACAGGACCTCCTGTGCATTGCGTCGGCGAGGGGAAGCAGGCGCAGGGATTATCTTGCTCCTGAAAGTGGACTTAGGCAAGGGGAGAAGGAGCGGCGGGACGCCCCCAGAAGAGCGTGTTTCCTAACTCCCGAATGACTCCGAGCTGCGGCGCATGATCAAAATAGTTCATCGAAGTTCTGAAACGCTTTCCTCTCTGGAATCACGATCGATACGAATCGCTCAGATCGATGCGTCGCCGGAGCAGGTCCACTTCACAGTGGAGAGGTTTGGAAACCATGAACCCGGAGAAAAAGGGACCCAGAAGCTTTCCGCTTCGATTGACGCCAACGATGCGTCGCCAGATAGACCATCTGGCGAGACGTGAGGGCATTTCACTCAACCAGTTCATCAGCCTCGCCGTGGCGGAAAAGGTGATGCGGATGGAAGGGTATTCGTTGTCGGATGGGACGGAGATGGTCTGGATCGACGGCCGCATGAAGGGTATCAGGAAGGTCTAGCGCGTTGTCCCCGAAGGTTAGGAATTTCGAAAGCAGATTCTTCGCTCACCACCCCCGAACCTACCTCAAAGAGCTGATCGCTCTTTGGGGCCCCTGGTACGTTCGGGGCCCCGTTCGTTCAGAATGACAGCAACTGGTGGGGGCGCGTTCAAAATGACAGGATTCAGGATTGACAAATTGACGGAACGATCCTCGGCTTAACTGCTTTTCGTCTGGTGTTCTTCGATCACTGCGCGCATCCAGTAATTTCCTTCTCCATCGACCTCGATGCCATGGACCTCGCGTTCGAAGCCCGGGAAGCGCTTGCCGAATTGCTCCATGGCGAGGATGAGCCTGATGACGGGTGACTCGGAGGAGCCCAGGCGTTCGCCGGGCATCGACATGGGGATCCCCGGCGGGTAGGGGACCAGCATGAATGCGGCGATTCGGCCGGCCATTTCTTTAAACCGGATGCTTTCGGTCTCGCGGCGCACGAGCTTCTGGTAGGTTTGCGCGGGCGTGAGGATTGGATCGAAGTCCTCGTCGCAGGCTGCGTTGACGAGGCCGGGGAGATCGAGTTCGATCATCGCCGCGTGCATTTCGTCGGAGAGTTCCCGGAGCGAAACATTGCGATAGCGATGGGGGAAGCGCTGGACGAGTTCAGGGAGCGCCTCTTCGAGCGACGCGTCGGAATCGTAGAGGCGCTTGAACTCGAAGAGATTTTCAAGCAGGCTGCCCCATTTCCCTTTCGAAGTTCCGACGGAGAACAGGACGAGAACGGTGTAGTCGCCGGTGCGGGCGATCTCGACGCGACGTGAGTCGAGGAACTCAGTGAGGACGGCTGCGGGAATGCCCCATGGGGACATGACTCCCTGGGCGTTGACGCCGGGAGTCAGGATGGTGACCTTGGTGGGGTCGAGCATGCAGTAGTCATCAGGCGAGTCTTCATCCTGATAACCATGCCAGTCGTCGCCGTGCTTGAGGGTCCAGCAACTGGGTTCGGTGGTCAGAAGCTCGTCTTCGGCATCTTCAAACAGAATGCTTTCGCCCGTTGCGGGATCGGTGACACGCTCGGGCTGGTAGATGCCGAAGAACCAGGCTTCGCCGTTTTCAGACGCGACGCGCAGGCGATGGGCGATGGAACTCATGGCCTGGCGGAAGCTGATGGCGTCGACGAGGGTCTCGTCCATCAGAGTGGGTCCGGCGGGATCGTCCATCATGGCGGCGGCAACGTCAAGCGAGGCAATGAGCGGATAAAAGGGCGAGGTGGTGCCGTGCATCATGAAGGCTTCGTTGAACTGATCGAAGTCAAGCGGGGCGCGGTCAGAGAGCTTGATGTGGATCATGGAGCCCATGGAAAAGGCTGCCAGCATCTTGTGCGTGGACTGCACGGAGAAGATGGCGGGGCGGTCCTTCATGTCTTCGGGCACGCCCATTGCAAAACGCTCGCGGTAGAGGGGATGGAACTTCGCGTAGGCATACCATGCTTCATCGAAGTGGACGCGGGGAATGGAGCCGGAGAGTTGTTCGACGACCCGATTGACGTTGTAGCAGAGTCCGTCGTAGGTGGAATTGGTGACCACGGCGTAGGTGGGTTGAGGCGAGCGGGCGCCGGCGGTGAAGGGGCTGCGGGCGATGAGTTCCTGCACTGAAGCCGGAGAGAAACGCTTGAGCGGAACGAGACCGATCATGCCGAAGCCGTTGCGCGTGGGCTTGAAGTAGACGGGGCGGGCACCGGTGACCGTGAGCGAGTGGCAGATGGATTTGTGGCAGTTGGCGTCGGCGAGAACGATGTCGTCCTGCGCGATGACGCCGTGGCCGATGATCTGGTTGGAGGTGCTGGAGCCGCCGAGCACGTAGAAGGTCCAGTCGGCGCCGAAGATGCGGGCGGCGTTGCGCTCAGACTCGCCAGGAGGGCCGATGTGATCGAGCCAGGAGCCGAGCGGGGCGGACGAGATGCCGAGGTCGGAGCGGAGAAGGTTTTCGCCGAAGAAGCGGTGGAATTCCTGGCCGACGGGGTGCTTGAGGAAGGCAACGCCGCCCATGTGGCCGGGCGCGTCCCAGGAGTAGGCGGACTGGTCGTTGTAGCGCAGGAGCTCGCGAAAGTAGGGCGGCAAAAGCTGATCGTGGTAGCGCTCGATGGCAGTGTCAAGGCGGGACGAGATAAAGGCAGGGGTGTCGCCGAAGAGGTGGATGTATTCGTGGACCTGCTTGATGACTTCGAGGGGCAGTTCGGAGACGAGGGTCCGGTCGGCGATCAGGAAGATGGGGACTTTTTTGTTGCGGTGGCGCACGCCGCGGATGATGTCGAGCGCGGCGCGTTCTTCAAACTGCGATTCGCCTTCGAGGTCCCAATCCAGCAGGACTGCGGAGTAGCTGGGATCAGAGGTGACGAGCGAGAGACCATCTTCCGGCGAGGTGGTGCGTGTGACGGTATAGCCTTCCGCACCGATGGCTTCGACGAGGCGCTCCATGGCTCGGTCCGAGACCGATTCGGTGCGCCCAACCTCGCTCGCAATCAACAACACCCAACGCTTTTCGTTCATCCGCTAGTGATTCTCCTGTTCCTCTAAGCCGCACCCCGCTCTTGCAGGGTTTTGAAGCGAGGCAAACACATCATTCTATCGTGAGTTGTGTTTCGGGAGTGTCAGCGGGAGATCGCGGGAGGTTAATCAAGTGTGTGCAAAGTGAGGGGATGAAAAGTTGTGTGAAACGAATGAAGGGTGAGACGGCCCCAAAAAACAGATCCGCGCGTAATTCGGCAACCTCGAACGGGGGATTTGCGACCTCTTGCCAGACAGGAACGTTGAATTCGTTCAGACCATCTCGGAGCGTCCGCTGTACGTTGGATTTTGAATATGATTGCCAAATCCAACTGTGCGATAGCGGCGGGCATCCAAGTGTTGAGGCTAGAGAATGGTCATAAATAGATCCGCATCCAGAGTCATCTGCATATCGCTCGGAGCACCCTCCAGAGACGGTAATTCATCACCCGTCTTGCGCGACGGCTGGGGGTTGCCCACAGAGCCAGGTGAAACACTCTCGAGACAAAAGCAAAATAACAATTTCAGCGAGAATGAAGACCATGGTGAGGCAGCGTAACTAGCCGTGAAAGGGCTGCTGGAAGCGGTGAGGTGACAGCCAGCGATACGTTGTCCGAGAACCCACCGACCCTAATCACTCCGATCGTGGTTGTGGCGGTGCTGCCGGGATTGATCGTTAGCCCGCTCTCGGTCGTCGTCAGTCAAATGCCGACATACTACCTGGAGAGCTGGTACGATGATTCCAAGTGTGAGGTACAGGTACCGATGGGAATGGCACGTCCAAGAAGATTGGTGCTGGGATTGTAATCCAGCACGATGCGCTTGAGGGCGATTACGAGACGGCCAATGTCCCGGCGTTCACAAATCTCATGAAGCGAATCAAGTCCGCTTTGCACATCTTCTTCAGACATCCCATTCCCTACGAAAATGCGAACTTTTTCGTGCCCGCCAGGAACGGTATCTTCCAAAAGAGAGCTGAGCTCCTCAAACAGCTTTTCGCCCGGACGCATACCAGTAAATTTGATCTTGATATCTTGGTCGGGCTTGAACCCCGACAAGAGGATCAGATTTCTGGCAAGCTCGACGATCTTTACCGGCTGCCCCATATCAAGCACACAGATCTGGCCGCCCTCGGCAGTGGCCGAGGCCTGCAGGACGAGTTGGCAGGCCTCAGGAATGGTCATAAAGAACCTGCGCATCTCCGGGTGTGTCACTGTAATCGGTCCTCCGGAGGCGATCTGTTCCTTAAAGATGGGGATCACGCTGCCATTTGAGCCCAGAACATTGCCAAAGCGAACCGCAATGAACTGAGTGCCCCCGTTCTGAAGCCAACCGAGAATCATTTCGGCAATCCGCTTTGTGGCCCCCATGACGTTCGTGGGGCGAACCGCCTTATCGGACGAGATGAGGACAAAGTCATCTACCCCGTGCCGGGCGGCGGACTTCGCCACATTGTAGGTTCCAAACACGTTGTTCTCGACCGCCTCGAAGACATGCTCCTCCATCAGCGGCACGTGTTTGTAGGCTGCGGCGTGATAGACCACGGAAGGCCGGTAGCGGTGCATCACCTCGTCAACCCGCGCCAGGTTTTGGATGCTGCCGATCTCGGCGTGAAAGGGCACATTGGGGAACCTTTGCTTCATTTCGCGATCGATATCGAAGAGCGGCGATTCGGCGATTTCGAATCCGACAATGCCGGCGGGGCTAAAGCGAGCAATCTGACGACAGAGTTCGGAGCCAATGGAGCCGGCGGCACCCGTAACTAGAACCACCTTGCCCGCTAGTCTGCGGCTGATTCTCGCCCCTTCCAAGCGAACAGGTCTGCGTCCGAGAAGATCGTCAACTGCCACTTCGCGAATCTGGCCAGCGAGGCCGGTCCCTTCAATGACCTCGGTCAGCCCTGGCACTGTCCTGCACTCGACTCCCGCCGCGTGACACAGCCGGAGGATCCTGGTCATTTGAGCGCCGGTGGCGGAAGGCATGGCGATCAAAATCATCTCAATCTTCTTCTTGCTAGCGATTGATGCAAGGTCGTCTCCTCCGCCCAGCACAGTCACTCCCGCCACGCGGAGCCCATTCATTCCGGGCATATCGTCGATAAGGCCGCAAACCTGATAGGACAATTTAGGGTTATTGCGAATTTCCTTGAGGAGGATAGTGCCTGCGTCGCCGGCGCCGTAAATGAGAGTTCTTTTTTGTGGCGAGTCGTCCTGCCCGTACTGGAGCACCTCAATCCCAATCCGAACGGCCAGGCGCAATCCGGCCGTGCCCAGAAAGCAGATCATCAAATCGAGGAAGTAGATGGACCGCGGGAAACTATGAGGCCCCAACCAGGGAATTACGATTGCGCCGACACCGGAGGCTACAACGTTGGCCACTCCCACGCGCACTACATCGGTGGCGGAGACGTATTCCCACATGCCCCGATCAAGCTTTGCCACCCGGAATACGACGATCTTCACCAACACCCATGTACACATCGCGTATTCGAAATGCCGGAAATAGGTGGCAGGCGGGGCGAAATCGAACCGTAACAGAAATGCCAGCACGGCCGAAAGGGCGATGACGACAACCTGAACCATTTGCATAATCAGGCGACGTGCCGGATTGACATTAATCTTTACTAACTTTCTTACGCTCATACCCTGGTAACCGTTCCGCAGCGCTCAAGACCACTTCATTCGCGCATTGCAGTTGCGTTATCGAGTTCAACGCGTCGGCGCCTGTGGCGCGTCGCACAACGTTGATCACTCGTAGCTGATCCTGCGCAGAGAGACTGCTGGAACTCGGGAGACAGATGCCCCGGCTGAACAAGTCCTCCGCCACATGTCCTCCATAGCATCTGTATCCGGCATAAAGCGGCTGCAGATGCATCGGCTTCCACACAGGACGGGACTCGACCTGTGCTTCGTCCAGAACGACGATGAGACAATCACGCGGGCATCCAAACTCTTGCTCATTGATTAAGAAACAACTCAGCCAGTTAGTGTGCAGACCATAAGGCGCCTGCGGCATCAGGGTGATACCTGGGAGATCCGAGAAACCGTCACGGTAGCGGAATGCGATGGCGCGCCTCTGCTGGACGCGAAGATCCAGAACCTGGAGCTGGCCACGGCCGATCCCCGCCAGCACGTTGCTCATTCGGTAGTTGTACCCCATCTCGGTGTGATGGTAGGCCAAGCCAGGGTCGCGGGCCTGCTGCGACCAGAAGCGAGCCTTTTGGACCCAGGCCTGATTGTGCGACGCAAGCATGCCGCCACCCGTAGTGGTAATCATCTTGTTCCCGTTGAACGAAAACACCGCGACATCGCTAAGGACGCCGGCTCGGCTGCCCTTGTAGAATGCGCCGAGAGCTTCGGCGGCATCCTCCAGAATCGGAACCTCATATCGGTCGCAAGCCGAGCGGATCGGATCCATGTCCGCCGATTGCCCATAAAGATCGACAACGACTATGGCTTTGGGCAACTTTCCGGCCCTGGCGCTTTGTTCCAGCGCTTCTTCGAGCAGCGCCGGATCCATGTTCCAAGTTTCACGATTGCTGTCGATGAAAACCGGTTCCGCGCCGAGGTAGCGGATGGGGTTCGCGCTTGCTGCGAAGGTGAGGGTGGAACAGAAAACGGTATCGCCGGGGCCGACGTTGAGCAGCCGGAGGCCGAGGTGGATAGCGGCCGTGCCGCTCGCCAGTGCAACGGCCGGCATGCCTACGAGCGCCGCAAATTCGTCTTCAAAAGCTGAAAGGTTTGGGCCCACGGTGGACAGCCAATTGGAATCAAAGGCTTCCCGGACGTAGCGCTGTTCTGTTCCGCACATGTGCGGAATGGAAAGCAACACGCGTTTCATTTCTTGGATTCTTCCTTTTCCCTCGCGGGAACTCCGATTACGGTGCAATGAGCGGGAGCTTTTTTCAAAACCACAGCGCCGGCACCAACCGTAGTGCCCTCGCCTATTGAGGCATGGGGAAGCACGACTGCACCTATTCCCACATGTGCGAA
This sequence comes from uncultured Acidobacteriaceae bacterium, assembly GCA_963770365.1. Taxonomy (GTDB): domain Bacteria; phylum Acidobacteriota; class Terriglobia; order Terriglobales; family Acidobacteriaceae; genus Telmatobacter. Next base: position 145,225 of record CAVYPN010000014.1, read on the forward strand.
GTCTCCGATCTTCGCGGCTCCTCCAAGCACGGCACGGGGCGATATGTGAACGTTTGCACCTATCTCACAGTCGTGTTCAACAACAGCCCCCGAGTTCACGATGGAGTTTTGTCCTATGACAGCCCCCGCATTGATGACCGCACCGGGCATCACCACTGTTCCTCGCTCGATGGTGGCCGAGGGTGAAACGATTGCAGAACTATGAACGAGTACAACTGGCTTGAGGCCGCACAGTTGTCCAACCTCGAAACACCTCGTACGAATAAGGTTTTCTCCTATCGCGACGACAAAGGCATTGCCGGCCAAGTCGATCAACTTCTCCGGACCGCCGATGATGGTGTGCTCACAAAATACTTGGCCGAACCTGGCGCGGTTTTCATCCAGAAAGAAAATGTGCTCGAACTGTCCGGACTCGATGGCAAGGTCAAGAACCACCTTCCCATGTCCACCGGCGCCCCAAATGATCAACGCATCAGTCATGATCGGCTTTCGCTGGGCTCGGCGAGCCTAGGAACTCCGGCATCGTCGCGTGACCTTGACTGCTGATTCCTTCTCGTTTCAACACCCGTAGCAACGTTAGCCAGAGAATCTCGCAATCAAGGGAAAGGCTCCAGTGATCGACGTACCAGACGTCAAGCGCGAATTTCTCTTCCCAGGACAGGGCGTTGCGTCCGTTGACCTGGGCCCATCCGGTTATCCCAGGCTTCACCTCATGACGCCGCGCCTGTTCAGGGGTATATCGGTCGAGGTACTGAACAAGCAGCGGTCGCGGGCCCACCAGGCTCATTTCTCCGCGTAGCACATTCCACAGCTGAGGCAGCTCATCGATGCTGGCGGCCCGCAGGATTCTCCCGAGCGGCGTCAGACGCTCGGCATCGTCGAGAAAAACTCCTTCAGGGTTGCGCGCGTCGCGCATGGTCCGGAACTTCAGCAAGGTGAACGGCCGGCCGTTCAAGCCAGGACGAACTTGCCGAAACAGAATCGGCGCACCGAGCGTCAACCGGATGGCGATTACCGAGAGGAATAGCAGAGGCGATCCAAGCACCAGCACGAGGACCGCGACCGTGCAATCGACAGGTCTTTTAAACCAACTTGCCCACGCTTGCCGGCCTGACAGAGACCCTTGGAGGATTAGGCGGTAATCGGAAAGTAAATTCTTCCACACAAACTCACGGCGGAAGTTTTCCTGTACCCACATTTTGCCGGCCTCGCCCATCTGCTTGCGCAAGCTTTCATCCTCGATCAGCTTTGCAAGGGCTGCGGTGAGGGAATCTACATCTCCAACAGGGATGCGAATGCCGGTAATCCCATCGAGGATTGCGTCGCTAGCTCCCGTGGCGTCGGTGGTGACGACGGGGAGGGATGCGGCCTGCGCTTCCAAGGGCACCCCGGGAAAACCCTCGCGCCACGTTGGCAGCGCCAGAACATCCATGGCCCAATAGAACCGCTCCACCTTGTCGATGAACCCTGTTCGCACCACGTACGGATCAGCCTCGATTCTGGCACGCAATTGCGGCGCGACCGGGTCGCCATCTTCGAAGTCCCCGACTAGAAGAAGGCGCATATCCGGATTCGAATCTTGTAAGCGCGAGAATGCCTCATAGAGTTCAGGGATGCCCTTGTCGCGCGTGAGGCGCCCTACGAAACCGATCACCGCCGCATGTCGCGGGATGCCCAGGTTCGCGCGGGTCTGATGCCGGACAAGCTCGGCGGCCGACGTTCGTCTCCATCGCTGCACGTCGATGCCATTGACGGTGCCGGGGGCGATCACAGTGACCTGCGCTGGCGCGACCAGCCCGAATGAAACCAGCCTATCTCTGACGCTTGGCGCGATCGCGCGAACATGATGAGCGAAATGGCAGGCCAGCCATTCTGTCAGCCACAGGATGCGGCGTTTCCAGCCGGAGGCTGTTTCAAGACGCAGACCTAAGACGAGGTAGACAACATTGCGCACTCCCGCGAAACGAGCTGCGGCCGTGGCTAGCAGACCTGCCTTGGGAGTACCGGCGATGAGAATATCGGGGCGCCTGCGCCGAAACAGGAGCCACAAGCGACAGAACGAAACAATATCCTTGAAGGGAGCGATCTCTCGCTCCATGGGAACAACCCAGGTCCTTGCGCCCTCGGCCTCAACCGCTGCCAGCATCGGTCCAGGACCGGAGACGGCTTCCACATCGAACCCGTTTCGAGCCAGGAACGCGATCTGCCCCTCGTAGAACTTCCAACTCACATGAGACGTTAGGGCGACCATGAGCCTGTGCCGTGCGCCGAACTGTTCTTCAGGCATGTTCTTGTGTGTCAGAGGCGCCAATCTCGCCCGCAACGCGGGCTCGCGTTTCTTCCAGTACATCGTTCCACTCAGCAATGAGATCGATGGGCGCTCGCGGAACGCGATGCTTCAGCAAGCGGCGATCCAATCTTGTTCCGACTGCGGTAACATCCAACGCAAGGCGCGCAATCTGGCCGGCCAGGCATTGGGCCGCAAACCTGTACATGCGGTGCTCGCGGGCGTACCGAATGGCTGTTCGGCAGATGTTCCCTCGAGCCTGGATGAGTTTGGCGATAGACAGCGCGTCTTCCCGATAACCAAGAACCACTCGCGGAACGTTGGCGAACTTGCTTTTGCGGTAGGTTCGCATCAGGAGTTCCCAGTCTTCCATCCGGAGCGCTCTTGGATCATATGGATTGTTGCGAAACCATGCGCTTCTCCCCAGCCAGGTGGGGTGAGGCATGGGGATGCCGCCCGCGGGATTCTTGCAGATATGCTCGTGGCTTTGGGCACCCCGGCGCACGCCAAATCTCCCCGCGCTCGTCTGGAACACCATCATCCATCCTCCAACCAGGTCTACATCTGGATGCTGAGACAAGAATTTCAGCTGCTCTTCAAGGCGAGTCGGATAAGATACGTCGTCTCCATCCATTCGAGCGAAAAAGTCGGTGTCGCACTGAGCCACGATCTCATTCAGGCAGTGCCCAAGGCCCATATTTCTGCCCGTCTCTATGATGCGTATGCGCGGATCGCGAAACAGTTTTGCGATTACGACCGTGCCATCACTCGAGCCGTCGTCGTAGACGATCAACTGCCAGTCCGCGAATGTCTGATTGAGGATCGAACCAATCGACTCCGCGATTGTGGATTCGCAGTTGTATACGGGCATGCCGATGGTGACACGGGGCCGCATCATGCAGTTTCGAGAGAACCTTCTGGCGACAGTGTTGTTGGCCGAGAGAAATCTCTGCCTTGGTGGGCGAATTGGACCTCAGGGACTGAAGTTCGTAGGACAAGGACCAACGTACTCAGGTAATAACCTAAGAACTGGTTGAATGCCACAACTGGATATAGCGTCTCCTGAATAAGTCCCGCAAACAACAACACGTAGACGGTGAGACGAAAGGCCCTGAACCGCCCGCCCCCCAACAGCACTATGGTTTTAATCTGAAGATACAAGAAGAGAATGAGACCAATCACTCCGGTTTCGGTCAGAATGTGGAGATACAGCATGTGTGCGTTGTTTTCGTTTGCTTTGGTCGCGAACCCAAAACCGGTGCCTATAACGATATTCAGGGGATGCGATTCGAAATACTCGATATGCTCTCGCCAGATTTCTGTCCTGCCTGAAAGACCATCATCTGACATAGACGTAGCTGAGGAAGACTGTCGATTTATGAAGTCGTCGAGACCAGAGGTATTTGCTATCCAAGCGCCACAAAGAACAGAAATCGAAATGAGAAGAAGCAGAATTCGCTTTTGCTGCTTTGATTCACAAAGCAATATCCAGGCCGAGGCTGCGATGAATCCACCTCGGCTTCCCGTAGCAAATGTGCTGGTAATCAATAACGTGCAAATGAGGAGCCGGATTCCGCGGGAGTTTGCGAACATCAAATACGCGGCTCCCCCGCTGAGAACCAGTTGCATTCCCACGTATCCATGATTGAAACCGATGAAACCAGCGCCCATGCTTCGCCCCATTCCCCTGGCATAGGGAGCCCACGGACCAGCTATCTGCGGTGATCCTGGCAACAACGGGGTGACACGGCTCGTATCGACTAAGCCAGAAGCGACCAGCAGGACACCTATCGAGATTAGAACGAAGGTCAGTAGCGCAACTCGAGAAATGAGGGCATTCTGTCTATGCGAAAGATTCATCGAAGCAGTGGCGATTGCAACTACAATGAATTGAGCGAGGCGAAAGAGTTGATACACCCCGTATACCGATGAACCAGCATCTGCATCATAAAGCCAAACAGCTAATAGAAAAGAGACCAAACAAAGACCGAACACAACCAGGCTTGTGTTGATCACGAAGCGAATTGGCCTAGGCAGATCTGTGCTTCTCCATCTGTAAAGTGCACAGGGAGCCATTGCAACGACGAGAACATCTGCCACAGTGGGCCATAGTGCCCAACTTGGGCCAATTGGGAGAATCGGCACCAGGAACGCCTGAGAAAGCCAATAAAGACATACCAGGGTGAACAGGCTCCATCTATACCAGTGCCCAGACCGCTCGGGTGAATTTTCAGGGCGGGACGTAGCGCTCATTTCCAATTGATGCGCCCCTCGTTGGCCTCGCTATAGATCGCTTGAATCAATTGCTGAGATACAAGAATCGACACTCTTGCGGATTGGCTAGCCAACGACTGCCTACTCGGGCGAGCGACTAGCTTCATTTCAATTAGAGCTTCGGCCCAATCCTCGGCACTCGTGCCCAACTGCATCCGATGGACCATGCTCGAAGTTAAGCTCACCTCATTCGGCATCGCTTCCGAGCAAAGGCATGCCAGTCCCGCTATTTGAGCTTCCCACACAACTCGTCCGAGTCCTTCGTACCTGGAAGGAAAGACGAAGCAGTCCATCGCGCCCCTCATGAGGCGCGGCACGTCCCTGCGATTGCCGGTGAAGATGAAGTGCTGTGACAATCCCAGGGCATGGACGATGGATTCGATTTCAGGGCGGAGGGGACCATCGCCAACCAGCAGAAATCTCGCGCACGGCTGTCGCCGGACCACGTGAGTGGCGATTTCCACAAGGAATCTATGGTTTTTCAGTTCGACGAACCGGCCGACGTGACCGATGACATAGGCATCGGACGCAATACCCAGTTCAGCTCGCACCGCGCATGGATCCACAGCCTCTTCGAAAGGACTAAGGTCGATTCCCGTCGGACATAAACTCCATCTCGAATCATCTTTCCACGATTCAGAAAACAGCGAGGCGGCAGCATTGTCAGTAATTGCAACCCCTCGATTGGCGTACCGATGAACCATAAACTCCATGAGGGCGATGTACATCTTACGAATCATGGAACTATGTCGGTCGATTGTTCGAGTGTCTGTGCGGCTATGCACCAACCGTAAAGGCACTCCCATCCATGCGGCCAGAAGAAGCACGAAGCCGCTGAACTGATGCATGTGGCAGTGCACGCAATCGTACGGGCCATAGGCGCGGATAATGCGCCGAAAATTATAGGCATAGAGAAGAGGATTCGATGGTTTGAGGCAGGGAATAATGCGGGCTCCCAAGCTCCTGGCCTCAGCGTCGTAGACTCCGGGTTCGGTGGTGTGCACCAGGATATCAATCTGATACTTTTCTCGATCGAGGTGAGGAAGCAACTGCAGCAGCCATGTTTCGGTGCCGCCGGTGTTCATTGCCCCGACTACGTGGAGAATGCGCACGTGCTCTCCATCTGTTTCGATCTCTGTTTCAACTGCCAACGCAATACAGCCGTACTGCCTGCGAGTTGCACGCACGCTCCAGCGAGGAGCGCGCAGGCGGCGCCGATCATGCCGAAGCGGGGAATGAGTGTGAATGAAAAGAGAGTTGTAACGCCAGTGGAGGAGCAGATGACCGGGACCTGCAGTCGGAAGTTGCGGGCGGCGGTGTTCCCGTAACCAATGAATGAGGAAATGGACTGGACTCCGGCGGTAGCCACCATGATTACGAACAGGTCGACGTGTTGGCCATACTCCGGACGATAGATGAATGTCAGCAATGGACGTCCTGCAAGCCGCGCTGCGGGCACTCCGGCCAGCAGGACCAGGACAGCGAATCCCACCAGCCGGAAAAGGAGAGATCGAAAGCGGTATAGTTCTCCGTCGGCGAACATGCGCGAGAGCCGTGAAGAGACTGCCTGGCCCAGTGCGTTGATGATCAGGCTGAAAGCGACCAGCAGGTACGCGAGAGAAGCGAAGATACCTAGATCGGCCTCGCCCAGTGCACGCTCGAGGATGTATCGCGGAATGTTGACGTTGAGAGAGATCATGGTCATAACGATTCCCAACGGCGCACTTACCAGGGCTAGTTGCTTCAGGCGAGGCCAGCGAAACGCGAAGAAGCCGCCATCCATTTCCAGAACGACGCGTGCTTGCCGCACGTCGTAAATTGCGAAAACCAGGAGCCAGACAACGACCAAAGCCAGGCAGGCAGCGATCAGACTTCGGGTGAGCCAGAAGACGCCAGCGAAGGCGGGCAAGGAGAATCCGCCGCGGAGCGTAAGGCTAATGGACACGCGTTTGAGACGCTCCACCTTTTGCAGAAGGCCGCCCACAACATCGCCGAGCGACTCGACGGTTTTGGACGCGCCCACAAGGACGATGACGGCGCCCGTGCCCCAGTCGTAGCGTCCGCTTGCCACCACGGCAAGGACCGCTACCAGACCGATGAACGAAGCTAGAACGCGGAGCGTGAAGTAGTCCGCAAACGCGAATTCCGACCGTGCGTCAGTGGCCTGGACAGCGCGAAGTTGAAGATTGGTAAACATGAAGATTGGCGCAGTGATTGCCAACCCAAGTGCAAATCTTCCGACGGTCGCGGCATTTCCGAGTTTCGCCAGCGCCGATATCATGCCCCACTGGCAGGCGGAATAGACAACATTGCCTACAAACGTCCAGCTGAAATTCGACCGAAGAGAGGGGACAGCCAACGTCTGCTCAGTCCGGCCAACTTCTGCGATAGCTGACATGGGTATCTAGCTGAGGGAAGCGAAGCGACTCCCTAAGATCGCCGATTTGAGTGCGAGGAGTGGTTTAGCGAGGGCCGGATCAGAGAGTTGCGATCGATACCAATGCCGCCAGCGAACAAGAGCGCAGCCGGAAAAGAGGCCAAGGAAAGTGAATAAGATCAGAATTACAGCCCGTTTCGGTGACGATTTGCGATCGGGTGGTATGGCTGGTTGCACAACCTGGATGATGGCTCCTTCCCTGGCCTCGTCAAGACGCGCAGCTTGGTATTGTTTAAGCACAACGTCGAAGAAGGCTTGTTGGTACTGCAGTTCTCGCGCGGCTCGCAGGTAATCCAGGCCGGCTTTCGGAATATCCTTCAACCCCAAATCGGAGAACCCGGAACTACTGCTGTGCTGCTCTAACTGAGACGCCTGCGCTTGCATTGCGGACAGTTCATGCTCGGCAATCTGCACATCCGGATTGTGTTCCGTGGAGTAAGACCGCAACGTCTGAAGCTCGACTTCTTTCTGCGCAATATTGGCGCGAACGCTTGCGAGACCGCCGATGACCACGTTCGACTGGGCATCCAGGTGGACCAGGCCTTTGCTTTGCTGCACTTGTTGAAACGCCAGTTCTGCGGTAACAAGGCTTTCTTTGGCTTCCTGGAGTTGCTGTTCAAAAGAGAGACGTCTTCTCGAGGCCTCGGATACAGATACAGATTTTGTGAGATCGCGGAGAATTTCAGTGTAAGCATTGGCCATGTCGGCGGCGCGGCTTTTGTCGTGGTCGGTGACGGAGATGGAGATCAGGCTACTTTTCTCTGATTCGATGAGCGTATTCTTTTCCAGCTCCTTGCGTGCGTCTGTCATGTCCTTGACGCGATATACGCTCATGAGATTGAAGCGTTGAATCATTTTGTCTACAACCGGACGGGACTTCAGGAGCCCCAAATAGATTGCATTGGGATCTTTCAGTCCCAAACCGCCGGCCGCACCGTCTGTCATCGTCCCCGCCTCGATTCCGATCTGGCTCATCATTAGGGAGAGGGCCGACTGCGACTGCTTCGGAGGCATGATCTTAGTGTCGGCGGTGAAGCATACCGGCAAGACAAAGGCCAGGATCAAACCGATGAGCATTGATATGGCCGTAGCCTTGAAGATAAGCCTCTTCTGTTCCAGAAGCTGGGTCAGGATCAGGATCGCGTTTTCCGAACGGGGCGGTTCAGGGTATTCCGCAAACCGGTCGTCGTCCTTGGAATTCGATGACGGGGCAGAGCGGACGTCCTGTTCGATTGTTCTCATACTTTTGTTTACTCGAATTATTGGATAAGGCTCACAACGGCGCCGGTCATGGCCGTCTGGGAAAGGATCTGGGTAAGAATCGGGAGTTGGGTCATGAACCCGCTCGAGTTTTTCAGCTTAGGCGGAACGACGACTGCATCGCCTGGCATAAGGATCAATCGGTCAAAATTGCCTGACCACAAATGATCCTGGGATTGTCGACTGAGCACAGTGCCGTCGGCACGAATTACGAAGATGCGCTTTTGATCTGCGGTTCGTGTGGGCCCACCGGAGTTACGCAAATACGATGCGAGGCGCTTCTTTACCTCATAGCGAAATGCGTTCGCGTTATATACTTCACCAGTAACCTGCACAGTGCCGAGCTCGGGCGGAATATAGAAACTGTCGCCATCCTCCAGAGGAAATTCGGGAATGTCGTTGAGCGTCCGATCGTCGGGTTTCAGGCCGAGGACAACACGGCCAGTGACACGGACGCCCCCGAGTTGATCGATCAGTGCCCTCTGAGCGTTCAGTTGAGTCTGTTCGTTCAGAGCAATTTGCGACGCCCCTTGAGGGGAAGCAATCGATCCACCAAGCGCGCCAGTCCCATTCGCAACACGTGATTCCAGATCCTTTCTCATTCTGTCGATCGACAGCTTGAGTTGTTCCTCCTGGATCCGCCGTGTGGATTCGCGAGTCAATTGAGAAGCATAGAGATAAGAATGTGGCGTGAGACCGCCGGCTCGCGCGATGACGTTGCGCAAGGTTTCGCCGGGATGCACGCGGTAGACGCCAGGGGCGTTGACTTCTCCGCCAATGCGAACAAAAGTTGCGCGCTTTTCGATCGGTAGTGGAAGGTCCTTTCGCGAAAAGACAGTGACCACATCGCCGACTTCCAATTCATGGTTGTCGACGGATGCCGGGCTATCGATAGCCTTAGCAAGATTGAAAGGAATCAACCTCGTACTGAGATCGCGGTCATCAAGTCTCTCGATCGCGGCATAGTCCCAGTTAATCTCGGAATCAGTCACGGCAATATCGTTCATCATTTCGTTGTGCCGTAGTTCACCACGATGATTTTGCTGACTCCAATGCTCTGCCGTCACAAGGAACTCCCGAGACGGAATCAGATCCGATATGCGCATTCCCTGGTGCCACATAAACCGGCCCGGGGCGGCGACATTCCCGCGAAGAGTCACTGCGTTGGCGAATTGCGGTGAAATCCCAAAAATGCGGAGCAGATCCCCATCTTGCAACGGTCGCTGCAAACCCAAAGCGTCGAGGGGAAACTCGTCCACTCGACGCCTTCGGCGATTCTCAACCCGCTCCAGCAGGGCACGATCCATGCCAGCTAGATTGGTCAGGCCGCCGGCCGCTTCCAGAACCGAGGCTATGGTGGTCTCTCCCTTTAGTTCGTAGATTCCAGGCTCATTCACGTTGGCAACAATCGCTACCTGGGGACCGACCGGGGGGATGTAGATAACGTCGCCTGGAAGCAGTTGAACATCATGGCTTTTGTCCCCTTTGCGCAAGAGATCGTAGACGTCCAACTCTGCGGTTGGATGATCGCTGCGGCGCAACTGGATTCGCCGCATCGTTCCGGTGGCGGAAGGACCACCGGATGCAAAAAGGGCGTCGACCAGAGTACTCAGGGAACTAACCGTGTATGCGCCCGGTTGCCTGGCGCTTCCGAGGACGAAAATCTGAATGGAACGAAGACGCCCCAACGACACGTTTATTTCGAACCCTGTGTACAGATTCCCGATGGCCTTGCGAAGGAACCCCTCAAGTTCTTCGTAACGCAGCCCCGCAACTGCGAGTGAACCGACCTTCGGCACCGAGATCTGCCCATTTCTATCAATGGTAGTCACGAATTCGAGTTCGACCTTTCCCCAAACCCGAACCCGGAGTTGGTCCCCCGGCCCAAGCGCATAATCGGCTGGAACAGGGATCCGATCCATCGGAGCGAATGTAGTCGGCACTTCATCGAATAGTCGGCGACCGTACACTTCAAGTGGATGGCCGGCGGCATCCTCGGCGAACAGTTCAAAGTCGGAACGTGCAAATGGCCTTACTGCAAGGCGCGATGAGGGAGGCGACGTTTCGTCGGTGTTCTCGTCTGAGTCCGAAGCCTTCGTACCGTCACTCTTTGATGGAGCACCTGACTCTTTCAACGTCTTTGGCTGATTCCGTATTGTCTGCGTTCGGTCGGCCAGACTCGTTGCACTCGGTGTCGAATTGGAACTGTTATCTAGTTCTTGCAAAGTCGGAGACGACTGGGCCGGAGCACTTGACCCCGCCGGTGCAGATTGACCTGCCGACATTGCACAGCAAGAGAGAAGGATAAGTGGAAAAGAAAGATTCATCAGACTCGGGCCGTTTTCTGTACGAAGGTTTTCAATTTGAGAGGATTTATTGAGAACGCCACTGTGATCCAAGAGCCCCAGGTCTCCGTGCTAACGACTCTTGGGGTGCTCCTACAGTTGGAAACGGTGAGGGAGATCATTGCTACGGAGACAGCCAAGCGGTTTAGTGCGGAATGCAAGGCTCGAAGAAGAGGCCGGCTCATGGAGGACAATATGTTTAGAATTCCAGCCGCAGCCTATAGGTTGAATGTCGGAAAGGGCAAGATCGAGAGAGAATGAACACGCCTTAATATCGCCAACCGACATAATGACTCTGACGGACTGATTCCTCACCTCGGAAAGAAATCCCTCGTAACCTCGAAATGGACCACGAGCAATCGTCACCTCGTCACCCGTTGCAACGGTTAATGACGGAAGGATCGGAAGTCGACGGAGTAGCCCGTCTCTGAGGTTCCGGATTTCCGCCTCGGAGACGGTGGCAAAGCCGCCAGGAACCTCGAGAATATGGTGGATACCGGGAACCGTAATAACAGCTTGCCGTTGGGCCCTGGCGAATCGCGTGAAGAAGTATCCGGGAAAAAGCGGCAACTCAAGGATGACTCTGCGATCGCATCGTATTCTCGTCTCCTTATATGTTGGGAGGTAATATTCAACGCCTCTGCCTTCGAGGTGTGAAGCTACGACTTTCTCCCGTTTTGAGTGAACGTGGAGTATAAACCACGGCCCATCTTTAAGCTGGGGTGAATTGCTTGCTGGCCTCCGGGCTTGATTTAGCATGGCTCCGCCGTTTCGCACCAATTCTTGTTCTTGGGGCGCCGGAAGAAAACTGTTTTGTTCCCGACAATACAAATAGGCTAATTTGTGCTGGAACAGAACGGTGTGATGGCAGACACGAGGTGTAGTTTGTCCAATCGAGTCGGCTGTCGGTGCGTCGAAATCAGAGCCTGATCTCCGGCCATGCGATTGTGCGTTCCTGTTTAGGGCATTTACCGCGCACGATGTATTTTGCATGCGATCCCGAGCCACAATTCATGCGAGGGTGGACAGGATCTCGACTCCGGCACGCGCAGAGTGCCGCTGCACGTTAAGTGGTCGGCGCCCAAAGACCGCAAGACAGGCACAGCTGCAACTGGTCCCGAGATGGTCCCGGGCAGTTCGGGTTCAAGCTAAGTTGTTGGTTTGTTTGGCGTCCCCGACGGGATTTGAACCCGTGTTATCGCCGTGAAAGGGCGGTGTCCTAGGCCGGGCTAGACGACGGGGACGCTATTGGAAAGGGCAGAAAGACGGTCAGATCGGCCGGAATGCGCCCTTAAGAAGGGTAACAACCTGTTGAATCCATGTCAAAGAAGCGCCGATAGTTGTCAGCGGTCAGTTTTCAGTTGTCAGTTCTCAAATACCCGGAACCGGACCATTTGTCAGCTTCGAGGTCTCAGTTCCGAACCTGGCAGAACAGGCAATTCAGCCGAATCCGGGGAGAGGGCTCCAACGAAGCCTCACCTGGTTCGGATGGTGGATTCCGCCTTCGCTTTGGCCCGATTGCCTGGTTGGGATGGAGCGCCTGACGTTACAGCAGACCGGGTGGCAACAACGCGCATGTGTTGATGACGATTTTTTGCGACAATCGGCGGGACTGCTGCATCACCTAAGCCAGTCAAAGTCAACTATTTTTGCCTTTCATGGTGCGATGATTTCTGCGCTGTATCACAGAACGCGCCGACTGGCGGGTTGTAACATAAATCCTGCATTTCGTTCTCCATTGCCCCGGAGAAAAGGGCGTGGGACTGAGCAAGGGGTCACAATTTTGAAACGCATTTTTTGTGCAAGCAGCGCTTTGGTGTTTAGTTTGGCCGTAATTGGATGCCAGCAGGATCCGCAGAAGGCTCCCCAGGCTGCGGCCGGGATGCAGGCGATGCCGGTGAAGACGGTAGCGGTCCAGTTTCAGCCGGTGGCCCAGAGCAACGAGTACATGGCGACGATCAAGTCGCGGCGGTCTGCGACGATACTGCCGCAGGTGAGCGGGCTTCTGACCAAAATTCTGGTACACAGCGGCGACCACGTGAAAGCCGGCCAGACTCTGATGGAGATCGATCCGAGGCAGCAACAGGCGACGGTGGCTTCGCAGGGCGCGACGGAGCGGCAGAAAAAGGCGCTCTACGACTATGACTCCATCGAACTTGGACGCCAGAAGAAGCTGTTCGACGCCGGCGTGACGAGCAAGGATGCGCTGGACCAGGCGCAGCAGGCCTACGACAACGCCAAGGCTGATTACGAAGCCGCCAGGGGAACGCGCGACGTGCAGGAGGCTCAGCTTGGGTACTATTCGGTTCGCGCGCCGTTTGATGGCGTGGTCGGAGACATCCCCGTGCACCTGGGGGACTATGTCTCTCCGCAGTCGTCGCCGACGGCCTTTCTGACGACGGTGGACCAGCCCGGGGATCTCGAGGCCTACATCTATATTCCGACAGAGCGCTCGAGCCAGGCGCACATGGGCCTCGTGGTGGAGTTGTATGACACGAGTGGAAAGCTGCTGCAGAAGTCGAAGATCGACTTCCTGTCGCCGCAGGTGGATCCGAATCTGCAGGGCATTCTGGCCAAGGCGCCTGTGCACTCCACGCCCGACATCATGCGCAACGCGCAACTGATCAAGGCGCGCGTAATCTGGAGCACCAAGCCGATGGTGGTGGTGCCGGTGCTGGCGGTTACGCGGCAAGGCGGGCAGCCGTTCATTTACGTCGCGCGGAAGCAGCCGAATGGACAATACATCGCGACGGAGACGCCCGTCATCCTTGGAGACACGGTCGGCAACTCCTACTCCGTCACCTCTGGCTTGAATGCGGGAGACCAGGTGGTGGTGTCGAGCACGCAGTTCCTCGTGAACGGAATGCCGGTTTCTCCGATTCCTGGCTAAGCATGGCTGCTACCTGCAAGCGATGCGCGTGATGGCGCGGGCCGGAACACAACGAAAGAGGGCTCATCTTGTTTGTTGATTTTTTTATTCATCGACCGGTGTTTGCGACGGTTTGCGCGCTGCTGATCATTCTGGCGGGAGCTGTTTGCATCCCCACTCTTCCGGTGGCGATGTATCCGACACTGTCGCCGCCGCAGGTGAATGTGGTCTGCAACTACGTCGGTGCGAACGCGGACACCGTGGAGAAGGCGGTTACGATTCCGCTGGAAGAGTCAATCAACGGTGTGGAGGGCATGCGTTATATCCGCTCCTCCAGCACCAATAGCGGAACCAGCCAGATTACGGCTACATTTCAGACCGGCTACAGCCTGGATATCGCGGCCGTGGACGTGCAGAACCGTGTGGCAAGTGTGACGGGCCGTCTGCCCGCCGCAGTCAATGCGACCGGCATCAGCATCACCAAGGCGAATACCAATTTTGTGTTTGGCGCGGGATTCTTTACGCTCGATGGCCGCTATTCTCACGAGTTCATCTCGAATTACCTGGATGTCTACGTTAAGGACGCTCTAAAGCGCGTTCCGGGCGTGGGCGACGTGAATATCTTTGGCGAACGCAAGTACGCCATGCGCGTGTGGCTTGATCCGTTGAAGCTTTCGGTGAATGGCCTTACAGCAGCGGACGTGATCAGCGCGCTCCTGGAACAGAACGTCGAGATTCCCGCCGGCCAGCTGGGACAGCCGCCGGCAAACGAAGGCCAGGCATATCAGATCCCAGTGCGCGTCGTGGGGCGGCTTTCGAGTCCGGAGCAGTTCGACAACATCATTATCAAGAGCAATGCCAACGGACTGATCCTGCTGAAGAACGTGGGGCACGCAGAGATTGGCGCGGAGGACTACAGTTCGTCGCTCGAATACAACGGCCACTCTGCGCAGGGCGTTGGCGTGATTCAACTCTCCAACGCGAATGCGCTCGATGTAGACACCAAGGCAAAGGCCGTTTTGCAGGAGCTTTCGAAGAGCTTTCCTCCGGGACTTCAGTATGCCATCGCATTCGATTCGACGACGGTCGTGGGAGACTCGATCCGCGAAGTGCTTGTAACTCTCGGCGAGGCCATCGGGATCGTGATTCTGGTGATCTTCCTGTTCCTGCTGGATTGGCGCGCGACGATCATTCCGGCGGTCACGATTCCGGTCTCGCTGATTGGGACCTTTGCGTTCATTCGCATCTTCAACTTCTCAGTTAACTCGCTGACGCTGTTTGGAATTACGCTGGCGACCGGTCTGGTGGTGGACGACGCGATCGTGGTGATCGAGAACGTGCAGCGACACATCGCCATGGAGCACTCGAACCCGCACGAGGCAGCGTCACGCGCCATGAGCGAGGTGACAAGCGCGGTGATTGCGACGTCGCTGGTGCTGATTGCTGTGTTTGTGCCGGTCTCGTTTTTCCCGGGGACGACGGGCATTCTGTACCGGCAATTTTCGCTGACGATTGCCTTTTCGATTGCGATTTCGGCGTTCAATGCGCTGACGCTTTCCCCGGCACTTTCGGCGATGTTCCTGCGCGGCGAAGAGGCGCGGCCGCAGCAACTCGACTTTCTGCACATCAAGCCGCTTTCGCAAGCGTTTGCGGGCTTCGTTCACGGCGCAGACGGACTGGTGACCTGGCTGGGTAAGACATACGCAAAGATTATTCACGTGGCGCTGCAGCTTCGGTTCGTTTTGCTGGTGGTCTTCTTTGTCGGACTTGGGGCGACCGCATGGATCTACAAGACCGTGCCCACGGGCTTCATTCCGCAGGAGGATCAAGGGTATCTGATTGGAATCGTGCAGGCGCCACCGGGCTCTTCACTGGCTTATACGACGGCTCTTGCGGATCGGGCGCAGGCGGTTATCTATTCAAACAAAGATATCAGCGGGGCGTTTTCGATCATGGGTTTCAGCTTTACGGGGAACGCTTCAAATGCGGGGTTGATGTTTATCAGCACGAAGCCGGCCAAGGATCGGCGGGGGAAAGGGGCACTCCGCCGCGGATATTGTTGCCGACCTAGCTCCAAAACTCGGAGCGTTCATGTTTCAGCCCAACGGGGGTCTCGTCGCTGTCATCCAGCCACCGGCCGTGCAGGGCGTGGGCAGCTATGGTGGCTTCCAGTTCATGCTGCAGGATACGGGCGTGAACACCATCTCCGATCTTGACCGCGTGGCGCACCAGATTGTCGGGGCCGGACGGGCACGCAAGGACGTGACCGGGCTCATCACAACGTTTTCGGCGAATGATCCACAGGTGCTCGTCAACATCGATCGCGACAAGGCGAAAGCGATGAATGTTTCGCTTTCGCAGATCACCACGGCGCTCGGCGTGTTCATGGGTTCGCAGTATGTGAACGACTTCGATTTCAATAACCGCACCTACCGCGTATATGTCCAGGCCGACCAGGCTTATCGCATGACGGCGAAAGACCTGCACAATTATTACGTCCGCTCGGATTCAAGCCAGATGATTCCTCTGGATAACCTGGCGACTATCACGGAGAGCTCGGGGCCGCCGGTAATTACGCACTACGACCTGTTTCGAGCGGTTGAGATCGATGGATCGCCGGCGCCAGGATTCAGTTCGGGCCAGGGAATCACGGGTATGGAGGACTTGGCAAAGAAGAACATGATGCCCGGCATGCGTTTTGAATGGACCGGCTTGACGCTGGATGAGATTGAATCGAGCGGGCGCGCACTGATCATCTTTGGACTCGGGCTTCTCGTGGTGTATCTCACGCTTTCGGCGCAGTACGAGAGCTTTGCACTGCCTTTCATCATTTTGCTGGCGGTGCCGATGGCGGTGCTTGGCGCGCTTGGACTGGTGGCGCTGCGGGGCATGTCGAACGATGTCTATTGCCAGATCGGTCTGGTGATGCTGATTGGTCTTTCGGCCAAGAACTCGATTCTTATTGTGGAGTTTGCCGAGCAATTGAGGCGCAAAGGCCGTTCGATTGCGGATGCTGCCATCGAGGCGGCGGAGTTGCGGCTTCGTCCGATTCTGATGACGTCGTTTGCGTTTATCCTGGGCGTGCTGCCTCTGGTATTCGCAACGGGTGCGGGCGCGCTGGGAAGGCGCTCTGTGGGCACAACGATTGTGGGCGGCATGCTGTTCTCGACCGTGTTGAACCTGGTGTTCATTCCCGTGCTGTACGTGTTGCTGAGCCGGCTGCTGCGGCGCGGCGACGATCATGGGACAGCGCAAGAGGAAGCGATCTAACTGCACTACGACTTGCCGCGATGCGCGATGACGTAGTCCTTGATCCGGTCGTACACCTGGCTTGAAACCACGCCTCGATCGAGGAGGTCATTCTTGGCGCGATAGGGCCGGTACCGGATGATGCGGGCTGCCCAGGTGCGCGTCATGCCGGGAACCTTGAGGAGTTGCTCGAGGCTGGCTGTGTTGAGATCGACGCGTGCCTCCGGCGAGGGCGGAGTCTGAAGGCCGGTTTGGGCTTGCACGGATTCAAGGTGGAAACCCACATAGCCGGGTGAGAGAGCGCAGATCAGCGCCACCGCCAGGATTACGGAGAAAGGTTGCATCCTCACTCGCCTATTCTCTTCCTCAAGCGGCGGGCGCGTAAACCTTCCGTGAGAAACATGGCGAAAGATGGAGACTGGGAAGCCGGTTTCCTGCAAAAATAGGGCTATGGCAATCCCCCCAATTGCTCTTTCAGCCGGACAGAAGCTGCGCAGTCGAGTACTTGGCAGCACGCGGCTCGTCATTCTTCTCGTTCTCTTCGCACTGCTGACAGTGTGTCTTGTGTTTACGTGGACCACGCGCGATGCGATGGGGAACCTCTCCTTCCTGAATCCGAGGAACAATCCAAACCGCACGAATGGCGGGAAGAAAACGATTGTGGATGTGAATCCATGGCAGACCGCGCAGGCCCTGGCCCCTCTCGCCAACACGGCGGAGGAAAAGGAGTATGCGCAGCAGGCCGAGCGACTTGCGGACCACGAAGTCGACCAGGCGTTTGCATCTGCCTTGCGTCAAGCCACGCTTGATTCACCGCACATAATCCTTACCGGTGATGCCCTTGCGCTTTCGAAGAAGGTGGCGCAGTTGCAACAGCTCATCGCTCAGGACAAGGATGACGTGCAAACGATCACCGAGCAGTTGAAGCTGCCTCCGCCCAAGAACGGCAAACCTGCCGAGTATGACGAAGGCGATCTGGAAGTATCGAAAGCGCAGCTCGGATTAGACACGGATCAGCTTGCCGACGCAGAACAGGATCTGGATCGGGCTTCTGGGGATCAGACCTCGCAGATACAGGCGGAGTTGAACGCCCACGAAGCCACGATGCGTGAGTATGACAAGCAGGTGCACGAGGGCGGCCAAGTAGCGGTGATCTCAGCGCGCCGCAACGGAACCATGGCGGGGCGCATTGGAGCATGGTTCAGACAGCGAAGCCGATACGACCTATTGCAACAGGCGCTGACCCAGACGCGCGCCGACATTGCCAATCTGACCACACAGCACAACGCACTTGAGGCGAAGGCCAACTCGGCCGCGGTTCAGACAGACGATCTTGACGAGAAGCTTGAGGGCCTCAAGGATAGAACCGCGCAACGGCAGATTCTCAGCATCCTGGACGATCGCATCCAGACGGAGCAGCAACTTGCGACGGTATACGGCAAATGGTCCGCGCAAGTATTGCTGCAGCATCGCATAGTGCTGCATTTGATCCTTCAGTCCCTGGCGCTGATTGCGTTTATCGGTATCTGCATGGTGGTTTGCGATGCCCTGGTGCGCCGGCTGATGGACAGACCTGCGTTGGATCGCCGGCGATCGCAGACGTTACGCAGCATTCTGGAACTCTCCATCCAGGTCATCGGGGTGGTGATTATCCTGCTGGTGATTTTTGGTACGCCGCGTGAGACGCCGACGATTCTCGGCCTGGCCACGGCAGCGCTTACGATCGCGCTGCAGGACTTTATCATCGCGTTTCTCGGCTGGTTTGTGCTGATCGGCAAGAACGGCATCCACGTTGGAGATTGGGTGGAGATCGACGGCGTGGGCGGTGAGGTGACGGAGGTGCGATTGTTCACCACGACACTGCTGGAGACCGGGACGCTTGCCGACAGGGGTTTGCCGACCGGGCGAAGAATCACCTTCATGAATGGATTTGCGATTCGCGGAAAGTACTTCAACTTCTCGACGAGCGGGCAATGGATGTGGGACGAAATTTCGCTGAGTCTTCCGGCGACGGAGAATGTCCACGACTTGCTTGATCGTATTCAGAAGACGGTTGTGGCTGAGACGGAGAAGAATGCTGATCTTGCGGAGCAGGAGTGGAAGCGGGGCGCACATGGCAGCAGCCTGAGCCTCTTCAGCGCAACTGCCGTGGAGAATCTTCGACCGTCGGCGTCGGGCATTGAGGTCCTGGTTCGTTACGTGACGCGCGCATCGGAGCGATTTGAAGTACGGAACCGGCTGTACCAGAAGCTGATTGAACTGCTGCGCGATCCCGGCCAGCCAGGCGGACCGGCGGCCGCAGCGATCGTGCAAAATGGATAGGCAGTACGCTTGATGTTGACACCGGGTCGTGTTTGCCTTACTTTTTAAACAGATGCACGACAGCCGCCATCACGGTCATCACCACCATCATGGGACATCCATGCCGGCGGACTGCCATGGCCTGAACTAGACGGCCAGAGAGATCGAAGAAACCCAAAGCCCGCCGGCACAGAAGCCGGTGGGCTTTTTGATTTTGCAGCAGAATTCAACGCAGATCAGGAAAAACAGTGAGCACACAACCAACAGTTGACTTTGAAAAGATGGACGGCCTTGTGGCCGGCATCGTGCAGGATGCGCAGACCGGCGAGGTGCTGATGCTGGGTTTTCTTAATCCGGAGAGCTACGCCAGGACGCTTGAGACGGGATTTGTAACATTTTGGAGCCGGTCGCGGCAGAAGCTGTGGATGAAGGGCGAGACCAGCGGCAACCGCTTGCGCATTGTCTCTGCCGCGATGGACTGCGACAACGATGCGCTGCTGTTTCGCGTGGTGGTGGAAGGCGATGGGCTGGTTTGCCATGAGGGCACCGTGAGTTGCTTTACGAAGCCGCTCGCGTTTTCAAACGCGGTGGAGGTGGCTCGTGGCTAACAAGCTCAGGCTGGGACTGCCCAAGGGCAGCCTTCAGGATTCGACCATCGCACTCTTCAAACGCGCTGGATGGAATATCTACGCGGACGGACGGTCGTATTTTCCGTCGATTGATGATGCGGAGATTGAATGCATGCTGATTCGCGCGCAGGAGATGGCGCGCTATGTGGAGCATGGCGTACTCGACGCCGGACTGACCGGCATCGATTGGGTGGTGGAAAGCGGATTGGACGTGACCAGCGTAACGACACTGACCTATGCCAAGCAGAGTCGTCGCAAGGTGCGCTGGGTGCTTGCTGTGCCGGATGCAAGCGGGTATCAGCGCGCGGAGGATCTTGAAGGCAAGATCATTGCTACGGAACTGGTGGAAGTGACGAAGAGGTATTTCGCAGAGAAGGGCGTGAACGTCAAGGTCGAGTTCAGCTGGGGCGCGACCGAAGTGAAGCCGCCCACGCTCGCTGATGCGATTGTCGAAGTGACGGAGACCGGCAGCTCTCTCAAAGCGAACCACCTGAAGATCATTGACACCGTGATGGAGAGCGAGACGCACCTGATCGCCGGAAAGGCTGCACTCGCGGATCAATGGAAGCGCGAAAAAATCGACCAGATCGCGGTGATGTTGCGGGGAGCGATCGATGCGCAGTCGCAGGTGGGCCTGATGCTCAACGTGCTGCGCGCTGATCTGGAGGGCGTGCTGGCAGTGCTGCCGGCGTTGAACTCGCCCACGATCTCGCAGTTGAGCAATTCGGAATGGGTTGCTGTGAACACGATTGTGGAAGAACGCGTGGCGCGGGATGTGATTCCGAAGCTGAAGACGGCGCGCGCGACCGGGATCGTCGAGTATCCGCTGAACAAAGTGGTGCTGTAGGAAGAGACGGGACGAGAGCGATGAGGGTGATTCGAACTCGAGGGCGAGGATCGCGCGAAGCCGCCGCAGTTCTGGCTACGCTGGAAAGGCGCGGTGGCGCTTCACTGGATTCGGTGCTACCGGCGGTGAAGCGCATCGTTGCGCGTGTCCGGCGCGGTGGCGATCGAGCGTTGGCTCGCTATGCCGCGCAGCTTGATGGGCTTGAGGATGTGGCGCGATTGAGGATCTCGCCGCAGGAGATGGCCCTGGCGTGGGAGGCGATTGATCCGGCGTTGCGCGAGGGGCTCAGGACCGCGGCGCGGCAGATTCGGGAATTCGCGAAGCAGCAATTACCCAAATCGTGGAGCCGTTCTTCGATGGCTGGACTTACCGTCGGGCAGCTTGTGAGGCCGATTGGTTCGGTGGGTTGCTATGTGCCGAGCGGGCGGCATCCGCTGCCTTCAACGCTGCTGATGACGACGATTCCGGCACAGGTGGCGGGCGTAGATCGGATCGTTGTCGTCTCGCCGAAGCCTGCAGCGGAGACTCTGGCTGCAGCACATCTGCTTGGTATCCGCGAGTTCTATCGTGTTGGCGGTGCGCATGCGATTGCGGCGCTTGCTTACGGCACAGCGGCGATTGTGCGCGTAGACAAGATTGTGGGGCCGGGTAATTTGTATGTGACAGCGGCCAAGCGGCTGGTTGCGTTTGATTGCGCGATCGACATGCTGGCGGGTCCAACGGAGATTGTCGTAACCAGCGAGTGCGGCGACGCGGCGGAGATTGCGGCGGATCTTGTGGCGCAGGCTGAACACGATCCAGAGGCGCTCGCGATTTTCGTGACGACGCGAAGTGAACTCGTTCGACAGGTGGTTGCGGAAGCCAGGAAGCAGAGTCGCAAGAATCCCGTGGCGCAACTGGCGCTCGATCGGAATGGTGTTGCGATCATTGCGTCGGACGTTGCCGAGGCGCGCGCGATTACGAATAGGCTTGCTCCGGAGCATTTGACGGTGGATGCGGTTGAGGATCTGGAGTGGGTGTCGAACGCGGGCTCGGTGTTTGTGGGTAGGTGGTCGGCGCAGCCGATGGGCGATTACATCTCGGGGCCGAATCACACTTTGCCGACAGGCGGGATGGCGCGGGTGCGCGGCGGACTGAGTGTGAATGACTTTGTGAAGCTGGTGACCGTGCAGGAGTATGAGGCGAAGGGAATTCTCACGCTGGGACCGCATGCGGCATTGCTGGCGGAGGCGGAAGGGTTGACGGCACACGCAGCGGCAATCGACGTCCGGTTGCGCAAAGCTTCGAAGAAGCGAGTGCTGGTCGGAGTTCATGGAGGACGGGCCCGTGCATAAGTCCACTTCAGCTGTTCACCCGATTCCGCGCGCGCGGGTTCAAGCGATGAAGGAGTATCATCCGCCGCTGGGGAATCGCGATGCGATGCGGCTCGACTTCAACGAGAACACGGTAGCGTGCTCGCCTCGTGTGCGCGAGGTTCTGGGGCGCATCTCGGCGGGCGATCTTACTCGTTATCCCGAACGGGCTCCGTTGGAACGTATCGTGGCGGAACATCTGGGTGTCGCGCCGGCGCAGGTCGTTTTGACGAACGGAGTGGATGAGGCGATTCACGTTCTCTTCGAAACATTTCTGGATGCGAGGCGACGAGTTGCTGCTACCGGTTCCGACATACACGATGTACGAGGTGTATTCGTCGGCGACAGATGCCCACGCGGTGACGGTGCAGGCTGGAGGCGATTTGCAGTTTCCGTTTGAGCGGCTACTGAGCGCGATTACGCCGCGGACGAAGATCATCGCAATCGCAAATCCCAACAGCCCGTCGGGGTCGATTGCGACGCGAGAGCAGATTGTCGAGATTGCGCAGCGGGCTCCGCAGGCCGTGGTGCTGGTAGACGAAGCGTATTTTCACTTTTATGGCGAGACCGTGATCGACTTGATTGATACGGTGCCGAACGTGATGGTAGCGCGGACTTTTTCGAAGGCGTACGGGCTGGCGGGATTACGGCTTGGAGTGCTGGTCGGACCGGTAGAGTCGATGCAGTGGATCCGTCGGGTGCTTTCACCCTACAGCGTGAACTCGCTGGCGTTAGCTTGCTTGCCAGCGGCGTTAGAAGACTCAGAATATCTGGATTGGTATGTCGGAGAAGTAATCGCGGCTCGTGCGGAGTTTTCGGCCGCTCTGGACGCAGCGGGTGTGCGCCGATGGCCGAGTGTTGCAAACTTTATCCTGGTGGAGATCGGCGCGAAGCATGCTGAGTTTGTGCGCCTGATGTCCGCCGGCGGTGTACTGGTGCGCGACCGGTCGAATGATCCCGGATGTGATGGCTGCGTTCGCATCACGATCGGCACACGCGAGCAGATGCGGGAGGCAGTGGGCGTTTTGAACACGACGCTGGAGACGCTACGCGGCAGTGAGGATGGACGATGATGGCGGTTAAAACAAAGCAGTCAAGTGGAAAAGGTATTCGGCGGGGTGTCGTTGTGCGGGATACGAATGAAACGCGCATCGCGATTGATCTCAAGATCGAAGGCAAGGGGCAATACAAGGTTTCGACCGGCATTCGTTTTTTTGACCACATGCTCGAGCTGTTTGCGCGGCACGGGGCGTTTGACCTGGAACTCACGTGCAAAGGCGACCTGGATGTTGATCAGCACCACACAGTGGAGGATGTGGGGATTGCGCTAGGCGAGGCATTCGATCGCGCGCTGGGCGACAAGCGCGGAATTCTGCGCGCGGGTTATTTCATCATGCCGATGGACGAAACGCTGGCGATTGCCGCGGTGGACTTGAGCGGGCGAGCGGCGTATGCGGTGGACACCAAGGTGAAGACGCGGCTGGTCGGCGATCTGCAGACGGAACTGGTGACCGATTTCTTCGAAGGATTTGCGCGAGGCGCGCGGGCTAATGTGCATGTGAAGACCATGTACGGGCGGTCGAATCATCACAAGATCGAGGCGATCTTCAAGGCGTTCTGCGCGGGCGCTGCGTGTGGCTTGTTCGCGGGACAAGCAACTAGGCGAGATGCTGCCGAGTACGAAGGGGCTACTCTGATGCGTGTCACAGTCATCGACTACAAGGCGGGGAACCTGACGTCGGTGCTGAAGGCGCTGCGACATCTGGGTGCGGACGCGGAGGTGACGGATTCGGATTTGTCGTTGATCGAGTCGGCGGAGCGGATTGTGCTGCCGGGAGTGGGGCATTTTGCAGCAACGAAGAGATTGGATGAGACCGGGATGACAGGCGCGATTCGCGTTGCGATTGCGCGTGGAGTGTCGTTTCTGGGGATTTGCGTCGGGATGCAGTGGCTGTACGCAGGGTCGAGCGAAGCGGCGAATCAGCAGGGGCTTGGGCACTTCAAGGAATCGTGCACGCGTTTTCCGGAATGCAACCGAAAGGTTCCCCATGTGGGATGGAATTCGTTAGAGACCAATTCCGATTCTCGTCTTCTTGCGGGAGTTGGGGCCGGCGAGTTCGTCTACTTTACGCATTCGTATAAGGCGCCCGTCACGACAAGTACTGCTGCGGTTGCGGAGTACATCGAGCCTTTTGCGGCGGCGGTGGAGAGCGGTAACGTGATGGGGGTGCAGTTTCATCCGGAGAAGTCTGGAGAGACGGGATTGAAGATCCTGCGCAATTTTCTGGAGTGGACATGCTGACCAAGCGGATTATTGCGTGTCTGGATGTCCATGATGGGCGGGTGGTGAAGGGCGTGCAGTTTGTGGACATCGTTGATGCCGGTGATCCGGCGGCGCTGGCGGCGCGGCATGCACGGGAAGGAGCGGATGAAATTGTCCTGCTCGACATTACGGCAACCCACGAAAGGCGGCAGACGCTGCTGGAGACGGTGCGGCGCACGGCGCGGGAACTGTTTGTGCCATTTACCGTCGGCGGCGGCATTCGCAGCACGGAGGAGGCGGAGCAGGTGTTCGAGGCGGGTGCGGACAAGATCAGCATCAACTCGGCGGCGCTGGTCGATCCCACGCTGATCAGCGCGATTGGGCGGAGCTTCGGGGCACAGGCCGTGGTGGTGGCTATCGATGCCAGGCGTGACCCGGAAGCTGAGGACCCGGTGCGCGATGCGCAGGTGTTTGTGCAGGGCGGACGCAAGCCGGCGGGGCGGCGTGTTGTGGAATGGGCGCTGGAGGCGGAGGCGCGTGGAGCGGGCGAGATTCTGCTTACGTCGATGGATGCGGACGGGACGCGGGCGGGATTCGATTGCGAACTGACGGCGGCAGTGAGCGAGTCAGTGAACATTCCGGTGATTGCATCGGGGGGCGCGGGAACAGTGGCGCACTTTGCGGATGTGTTTGCCAGGGGAAAGGCCGATGCGGCGCTCGCGGCGAGTATCTTCCACTTTGGCGTGTCGAGTGCGCGGTCGCTTAAAGAGGAATTGGTGGCCGCGGGCATTCCGGTGAGGCTGCCATGCTGATTCCTTCGATTGATTTGATGGGCGGGCGAATCGTGCAGCTGGTGCAGGGCGAGAAGCTACGGCTGTCGTTTGACGATTTCGAATACTGGATCGAAAAGTTCTCACGGTTTCCGCTGGTGCAGCTGATCGATCTCGATGCGGCGATGCGACAAGGCGATAACTCCGGACTGGTCGCGCAGATCGCGCGAAGGCTTCCATGCCAGGTCGGCGGGGGGATTCGTTCGACCGAACGCGCCAGCGAGGCGATTAACGCGGGTGCGAAGCGGGTCATCATCGGCTCGGCGTTGTTTTCGGAAGATGGAAAAGTAAACGTAGATGTTGCGTCAGGGCTTGCAACTGCCGTGGGCGCGGAGCGGGTGGTTGCGGGAATCGACACCAAGAATGGGCGTATTGCGGTGAAGGGCTGGAAGGCGCAGGTGGCGCTCACTCCGGATGAAGCGATACCGCAGCTTGATCCGTTTGTGGCTGCGTATCTGTATACACACGTGGATGGCGAGGGGTTGATGCAGGGCTTTCCGATTGACGACGCGGCGCGTCTGCGCAGACTGACCGCGCGCCAACTCATCGTGGCGGGTGGCATCCGAAGCCAGCAGGAAGTGGACGACCTGGATGCGATGGGCGTGGACGCCGTGGTGGGGATGGCGGTTTACACGAATCTGCTTGTAGTGTGATTTTGGGTAAGGCAATCGCGGCATCTCATATTCTGCGGGATACCGCAACGCATCAGATATTCTGAAAGCATCGCTACGAGAAGAGCACGAAAGGAAGAGCATAGACCATGACGAAACCGAGTGGGATTCGCCTGGCCAAGCGTCTGGACGAGGTTGGATTCTCTGATATCGTGCAGATCCGCAACAAGGTGATGGAAATGCGGGCGGAGGGCCTGCAGGTCCACGCGCTGCATGGCGGCGAGCCTTATTTTGAAACGCCTGAAGCCATCAAGTATGCGGCGGTGAAGGCGCTGGTGGAGAACTATACGCATTATGCGCCGTCGTCCGGCGTGCTTCCGTTGCGCAAGGCCCTGGTGGAGAAACTTGCCGCGAAGAATGGAATCAATGCTACAACCGATGAGGTGATTGCAACGGTGGGTGGCTCGCAAGGTCTGTATGCGGCTTTCCAGAGCGTCCTCGATCCGGGCGATGACGCGCTGATTTTCTCGCCGTACTGGACGCCAATCGCCGATCTTGTGACGGGGACGCAGGCGCGCCCTCTGTCGGTGCCTACTTCGACGGCGCGGCGCAACGGGATTCGCAAGACGCTGGAACAATTTTCAACACCAAAGACACGTGCCATTTACTACAACACGCCGCAGAATCCGAGTGGGCTGGTATTCACGCGCACTGAAGCGGAGGAAGTGGCGTCGTTTGCCCGTGAGCGCGACCTGATCGTGATCGCCGACGAAGCGTACGAGGATCTTGTATATGAGGGCGAGCATGTCTCCATCGCCTCGCTGCCGGGCATGGCAGAACGCACCATTACATGCTTCACGTTCTCAAAGACGTATGGGATGACGGGATGGCGCGCGGGATATGCCGTGGCGAAGGAACCCTTCATGACGGCGCTCAAAAAGATTGTTCTGTATTCGACGAATGGCGTGACTACTTTCGTTCAGCAGGCCATGATCCATGCGTTAAAGACGACTGAAGTTGAGATCACCGCGCATCGTGACGAATATAGGAAACGGCGGGACCTTCTGGTTGGCGTTCTGAACGAAGTCGGGTTGAAGTGCGATCCGCCCGCCGGGGCGTTCTATGCGTTCCCGAACGTCGAGAAGATTCATAAGAACAGCCGCACAGCTGCGCAGATTCTTCTGGACAAGGCGCATATCGCAACCATTCCGGGGTCGGTGTTCGGCGCGCAGGGCGAAGGGCATCTTCGCTTCGGCTATGCGATCACGATTAAGGAAATCGAGGACTGCGGTGAAGCTTTGCGCAAGTTTCTCGGCTAACTTTCGTTGAGCTGCGCTTCGCCTATAGCCCGGCCGGTTTCGACGCGGGAAGAGCGCAGCAGGCGCGCGATCTGTTTCAGGTGCAGCTGGACGGCGTAGGCGCGCAGAATCTCAGCCTGGGAGAAGTTGAATCCGGTGTGGCGCACTTTGTCCATGCGCAGCTCTAGCTGTGCGATGTCCTCTTCGAGATTGATATCGGGAGGCGGAATTTGGAAGCGCCAGTCATGAATGCATTTTGCAAGGTACTGAAAACCGGATTGAATGTCGGTGGCGAGGCGGCCCAACTCGGGCTCCAACTGCGCAGCGTAGTTGTCTTGCTGGCTCTCGCGCACAGCAAGTTCCAGAGCCACAAGGGCATCGAAGATAGTGCGGCCAAACTGGGCGAGCATTCCCAGACCCTCGCGCCAGCCGAGCCCGCCGGAGGGTTCGTTGCGCGATGCCTCAAGCAGCGCATTGTTGCCGCGAAGCAGGTTGAGCGCATCTTCGCGAAGTTGAGCCAGGTTCTGAGCCGGATGTCCGCGAAACCCATGCAGGATGCCCTCGAAGAGTGCGTTGAGGACAAGAAACTCCTGCGCGAGGCCGTCGCGTAATCGCAGCCGCGCACGATCGGGAAAGATCAGGGTCGAAACGGCAATAGCTACGACGATTCCTAGAAAGACCTCGCCGACACGGTGAAGGGCAAGCAACCAGTGGGAATCGGTCCTTTGCACGAGCATCACGATGCAGATGGTGACGCCGGCGAGGCGCGAGCTGTTGCGCAGGCCGAGCAGTCCGCACACGATGAAGGCAGACAATACGGCTAGGATGAAGTTCCACGGCAGAACGCCAAAGAGCGAGAACCCGAAACCGAAGGCGGCACCGATCAGGGTTCCCAGGATGCGGTCGCGCGATGCGGTGATGGTGGCGCCGAAGTTCGATTGCAGCACAATGATGGCGCTGATGGCTCCCCAGTAGCCGTCCCGGAGGCCGAATCGCAACGCGATCCACCAGCAGAGAGCAGCGGCCAGGGCGGTTCTCGCGGCGTGGATCAGAAGCCGCTTGCGCTCCCAGTTCAACAGGCCCTGCGCAGCAACTCCATCGACGCCCAATTTAACGGCGAGTTGCTCCTGAGACCACGATTTGGATTTCGTTAAACGCATAACGCGAGAATCGCGACTCCACAGTGATAGCATGCCGCATTGAACTGGTGTGCATGCTGCGGCTTGGAACAAACAGCTTAGAGCGTCGATTATCCGACATGAGGAAGCGCCACAAATTTATACTTATTTTCGAGTGACTATGCTTCGAGTTGGATATTCCGCAAATCTTGCCGCCGAGTTGCTTTCCGACTTTCCGCAGGGGATCGAGCTAATTCGACTGCCGCGTGAACTTGACCACGATGTCGAGATTGAAGTGTGGATTCCAGACCCGTACCCGACGAGGAATACGCAGATCGTTCCCCATTTGCGGGGAGTGAAGCTGGTTCTTTCGCTGATGGCGGGGACGGAATGGATTCCAGGGGCGATGGGGCCGCATGTGACCATCTGCAATGCGCGCGGAGCACACAATATTTCGACGGCGGAATGGACGATTTCTTCGATCCTGACGATGTTGAAGCATTTTCCGTTGTTCCTCGATATTCAGCGATCGGGAGAGTGGAAACGGCGGTTCGAAGCCAGTGCAGAATATGCCACGATCACAGGCGATACGGGGACGCATTACCCGCCGGTGATGCTGGAGGAACTGACCGGAAAGACGGTGCTTCTGGTCGGTTATGGTTCGATCGGCAAGGAGATCGAGCGAATGCTTGAACCGTTCCACGTGGACCTGATTCGGGTTGCACGAACGGCGCGGGAGAATCCGGAGGTGCATGCGATCGGTGAGTTGGATGCCTTGCTGCCCAAGGCCCAGGTTGTCGTATTGATTCTACCTTCGACAGCGGAGACGCAATCGTTGATCGATGTTCGCCAGTTTGCGCTCATGCAACAGGGAACGCTGCTGGTGAATGCGGCGCGGGGGCCAATCGTGAACACAGATGCGCTAGTGGAGGCATTGAAGAGCGGCAGAATTCGTGCCGCACTTGATGTGACAGATCCGGAGCCGTTGCCGGCTGGACATCCATTGTGGAAGTGCCCGAACTTGCTGATCACACCGCATGTAGGCGGATCGAGCCCGGAGTTTGCGCGGCGTGCGCTCAAGGTCGCGGCCGATGAACTTCGTCGCTATATGGCGGGAGAGCCTCTGCTCAACGTAGTGCAGGCTGCAGCTTGAGAGGCCCGCGTCGCGCGTTGCCAGTCGCGCAGGCCGAGGATGGCGAGCACGACGAGCCCGGCGTAGAGGACCGCAGTGAGCCACAGGTCCTTATACACGTACTCGCCGATGTAAAAGATATTCACGACGATCCATAGCCACCAGTTGGCGATGTGTTTGCGTGCCTGCCACCAGCTGCCGACCAGGCTGAAGCTGGCGAGAGCGGCGTCAAGGTAGGGCAGGGCTGCGTGGAGTTGCTTCGCAAGTGCGCCGAGCACAAAGCTGCCGGCGATGCCTGCAAGGAGTGCGATTAAGAGACTCGGCAGGGCGAGTGGAACTACGCGCACCTCGCCGTCTTCGCGAACGCCGCGCCACCAGTGCCACCAGCCGTAAAGTGTGAACGCGATAAAGAAAATCTGCAGCAGCGTGTCGGAGTAGAGGCGAGCGCGGAAGAAAACAACAAGGTACAAAACATCCGCAGCGAGAACGACAGGCCAACAGATGAGCAGGCGCTTGGTGGTGAGCCAGATTCCGACGGCCGTGGTTACAAAGCCGGCGAGTTCCACCCAGTTGGCGATGAGGTAATGCACGATGGCGGAGAGAATCATGTGCGCACCGCGTGGATCTGACGTGCTATTGCCCACTGGCGTAAGGGCTCGATGATCTTTCGCTGGCCCGGGCCGCAAAACCAATTCGCATGACCAACGAGGTAATCGCGAGTAGCCACGCGGGCTTTTTCGGGCGAGTGCAAAACGCCGAGGAAGTAATCGGCCTCGGTGAGCGCGAACTCCGAGTGACAGAGAGCGAGCATCGGGGCCAATGCGGCTGCCTCTTGATGGCTGAGTGGACGCACCTGCTCGTAGCCGTCGAGCATTGCCCACAGGTGGTCAAGGTGGACGGGAACGGCGCCACGGTTGGGATTCTGCGTCAGTACAAGCCATTCGACGATGTTCCGCTCGATTGCCTGGGCGATGTCGTAGACGGCGTTGGTGCGGTCCGCCAGTCCGAAGTCGATCACGGAGGTGGCGTGCGCGTTAGGGGTGGCGTCGCTCCAGAAGAGGTTCGAGGCATGAAAATCATTGTGGGTCCACAGTGGATCGAGTGCCGGCTCCAGCGGCTTCAACTCATCGTGAAAGGGAGAGAGCAGGTCGAGGGCGACGTCGCAGTCCTCGAGTGTTTGCGCGTCGTGTTCGAGCACGGGGTGGGCGGAGAGATAGTGCTTCAGGCCTTCTGCGAGATTCTGCGAAGCAAAGATCGTGAAGCTCGCGACAAGCGGACGCGGCTTTCGGGAGGGAGCACAAAAGCTTTCAGCGGCACGGTGAAGTCGGGCCAGTGTCTCTCCAGCGGAGCGAGCGTGTTCAATCGAGCGAAATGGCGTCCACGAGATGGCGTCTTCGTATGCATCGACTCCAGCGGGGATTCCGTGGACTTCATAGGTTGATTCACCTGTTTCGATTGCGGTATAGCCGGAGACGTCCGCGAAAATGCGCGGAACTTCGATCCCATTCGTGCGCAGGTGCTCGATGAATCGATGTTCTTCCATCAGGCCTTCGGCATCGCGGACGGCGCGCGCATGACGCTTGACGAAGACTTTCTCGCTGCCGCTGGTTCGTATAACGCTTCCGGCTGAAAACGGGCGTGGACTGGCAGAAATAATTTCGATCGGCTCACCGGCATCCGGGAAGGCTTTCAAGAGAACGCACACTTCGCTCAAGGCCAGCGGCGGCCAGTCGGGGGCGACGAGCGTGCCATCCAGTCCGTGCGCTTTTGCAGTTTGGTTCAACGGTGTCCTTCGCCTGTTGGCATGATCGCTAGAAATTGTAGTGTGCCGAGAGCCTCACGGTGGTGGGAGCGCCCTGGTGAATGAAGGTATCGCCGAAGCTTGCTCCTGTGTCTTTCCAATAGTGCTTGTTGAGAATGTTGTCGGCATACATGTGGAGCGTAAGGCGGCCATTTTCACCGCCCGGGCTGTAACGAGCGCCGAGGTTGAAGAGGTTATATCCGCCAACGCTCACGGTGTCGTCGCGCGCGGCCTGCTTGCGGCCGGTGTAGCTCCAGCCCGGCATCACGCGGAGGCCGCGTGCATGTGGCAACAGGATGTCGGCGAACAAGGCAGTGTGAAAGCGAGGCACGTTGATGACCTGCTTTTCGTCGAACGCGGGCGTACCGGTGTTGTTTGAGACAGCGTGTATTGCGGTTGCCGATGCGCTCAGTTGCATCCAGTTCGCGGCTTTGCCCTGCGCGCTGAATTCAAGGCCGTCATGCGTCTCGTGTCCCTCGGACTCGAAGCACAAGTCGCCAGCACTGCCAGCCGAACAGAATGTGTCAGGCCCTGCGATCAACTTGGGATAGAAATAGGGCTGCCGCATGCGGAACACATCGACAGTGAGCAAGATCGTTCGTTCGTATTTTGCGCCAATCTCGGACTGGCGGGTCATGAACGGTGTGAGAAACACGCTCGAATTATCGACCCACCATGGGGCCTGGGGGCCAAGCGACAGCAGCGCACCGTAGTTGCCATAGAGCGTGAGATCGCGCACGGGCGAATACGTCGCTCCATATTGCGGCAGCCAGAGAGAACGGGCTGCGGAGTAGTTGAAGTCGCTAACTCGCGCAAAGCGCCCGCCTGCCTGGAGCACGATGTGGCCGGGAAAGTGGGCGCGCTCCTGCACGATGCCGGAGCCCTGGTGATTGAAGTCGGCGAGAGTCGCGGGACCGGCTTGCTGGTAAGGGGTTTCGGGCGCAAACGAGAGATTGGGCTGATAGACGTTCTCGACACCGAGCGGAGTGTAGACGATGGAAGGCGAAAGATCGACGGAGCGATGAAAGAGAGAACCTCCGCCGACTACGTCGTGACTGATCTTGCCTGTGGTGAAGTGACCCAGCACCAGTGCCTCGCCCACGGCGTCGATGCGTAGCTCGCCGGGGCTGCGATAGTCGTAGATTTCGTAGCTGCCGTCGGGACAGAAGAAGTAGTAGGGCGAGTCCGGACAGACGGAGTTGCTGTCGGCATCGAGTGCCGCACCGTACGGGTAGATGACGTTGTCGTCGATGAGGGAATGGCTGTAAGAGCCCTCGAAGTGCAGGTTCCAGTTTGCGGCGAGCTTCCGCTCAAGACGAGCGCCCGCGTTGAAAACGTCGAATGTGTTGGGCTTGGACCATGGCTGGAAGCCGAGCATCACCGAGGGATACACAGGAGCCGGGACCGCCGTTCCACCAAGCAACTGGTACCCAGCCTCCGAACGCTCCACTTTGTGCTGGTATTCGAAGTCGGTGGTGAGTTGTGTGTCCGCTCCGAACTTCCATCTGCCATTGGCGGCGCCCATGCCGCGCCAGCCGTTTGCACCCTCGACGTAGGTGTGGATGTCTTCACCGGCAGCGGTAATCAGCAGGCCATTCCCGTCATGTAGTCCAGGGATCGCGAACTGCATAGAGCCGTAAGAGCTGCCACGGTGATCGGTCGCGAGATCGAGGGCGGGTCGTTCGCCAGCGTAGGGTTCTTTTGTCACGTACTCGATAACGCCGCCAGCGGAGGCTATGCCGCTCTCAAGCCCTGCAATGCCCTTCACAATTTCGACGCGCTGCTTGTTCTCGAGGGGGACGTCCTGCTCGCCGGCAATGGCCATGCCGTTGATCTGCAGGCCGGTCGCCAGATCGATGGGAAAGCCGCGGATTTCGAAGTCGCCGTAGTAGCCGACAGGCGCATAGTCCTCGCCAACAGAAGCGTCATTCTTGACGACGTCTGAGAGGAGGCGCGCCACCTGGTCGCTCATGACGGCGCTGGTGACCGCGGTTACGGAGAGGGGGGTCTCGCGGATCGGCGTGTTGTCGAGACTGCCGGCGGTTGCGGCATCGGAAAGGTAGTTGTCCTTGACGTCGCCGTGAACGACGACCGTGGTTGTCACACGATCCGGCTTCTGCTGAGAGGCGTCGGTTGATGCCTTCTGTGCGGTCGTAGTTGGCGAAGGTGTGGGCGATGCGTTCTGGGCGGCGAGTGTGCCAGCGGTCGCGGTGGTGAGCAGCACCATGCCAAGAAACGCTTGAGCGAGTCGGAAGCTGGTCGAGGGAAGTCCGCGCGAAAGGTCCTGCCCGAGCGAATGTGGAGGAGATAGAAGCGCACGCATAGCTTGTTCCCACTTTCATGAAACAAGAGTGTCTGCGCTGGGATTCGAGGAAGTTGGCCAAACTGGCTTCGGAAAGCTTCCCACGCCGGCATTATCCGGATCGGGTTCGAGGGTATCTTCTCAGCCCCACATCGTGGAGCACCCCTGTTTCAATACATACGATTGAAACACCGTCGAGGGATGGAATGCAAATCGAGGGAGTATCAATCGGCATTTTCCGGAATCGGCGAAAGAGGCTGCACGACGGGCGGGACGGTCACGCGCCAGCGATTGATCATCCAGGCGAGAAAAAGGCATGCGGTGATGCTGACGCAAGCATCCATCACAATACTGCCAGCAAGGCCATGCCAATCGTAGCCACGGCCATCCAGGAATTGCATGTAGGTGATGGGCAGGTTGGTGGCGGCGAGCAACACAGTAAACAATGTCGCTGCGAAGGGATTGTCGGGACCGATGACTTCAAAGGCAATCGCATTCGATGTGGCAAAGGCGAGGGCCTGGAATAGATTCTCGCCCGTAATGGCAACAGCGAAGGTCCACGGTTGGCGCGGGAGCGCTAGCAAGCTGAGTGTGAAGATGGCTCCCACGATGCCAATGGAGAGATACACCGGCCGGAGGGGAAATTTGCGGGCAAGCGGGAAGAGCAGGAAGCTGCCGACAATACCTGCTGCCGAAGATCCCACGCCTGCGAACAGGCTAACGGTTCGTTCGCTGGCGGTGAAGTCTGAGCCCGTGCCGCCGAGCACATTGGTGAGCGCGAATGATGCAGCAGGCAAAAGGAACAAGGCCAGAGCCATGACGACTTGGCGCTGCTTCAGAAGCGAGATGAGTTCGCGATTGAATCGGCCGAAGCTCTCGCGCGCGGGACTGCGATGCGCTGGCGGAGAGGGAATTGCGAGGAAAAGAAGCATGGGCAGAGGGACGGATGCCCCTATCAGAATTCCGGCTTGCGTGGGAGTCAGGCGGCTGATGAGTTGGCCTGCGAGAACCATCATGAGGCCCCCGGCGCCAAGGTTCGAAACTGCGAACCAAACACCGAGGCGGCTGTCTTCCCGCTTGTCGACAAGGCTGCCCATCCAGCCGCCGACTGAGCCCTGGTAGAGCATTGCAGCGGCAAAGCCGGGCAGCATGACTGCTTCGACGAGGCCAGGGCGGTCGGGATGCGCAACGGTAAAGGCCACGGCGATCGCCGTGATCGATCCGAAAATCAGCGCGTAGGTGCGACGGCTGAGCCACGCGTCCAGCATGGGCGAGATAGCAAAGATCCAGAAGCCGGGAGAGAGGATGGCTGCGGCGATGGTGGCGATGTGGCCCGCCGGGATGCCGTGAGCGGCGAGGAGCTGAGGGATGATGACGGCGCAGAATCCACCGGTGAGGCCGAACGGCGCGTTGGTCATGCCCATCAGCCAGGTTGGTGGCAGGCGCCGAGCTTTCTGCATGCGATGTCGACCTCGACAGAACCAGGCGAAGATACCGGGACGACAGAAAGGCCCGGTGCAGATGTTGTACAGGAGGCAGGCTTATCTGGGAAGAGGGTTCGCTAGCAACGACAAGCGGCTTCGATGCGCGAACTGGCCCAGTTATTGGTGCAATTCATTTCGCGTAAGTGGGCACCAGATGTCCAGATAGAACTTACTTGCACTTATTTTTATGAGCATTCGAGCGACTTACGTTTGTGGTTATCAGAAATAAACGGCACCACGGCAGAAATCCAATATGAATGCACCATGAATGGTGATATCCACAGAAAGCAATAGGGTTTTGCACTTGCATCCACAGGTTGGGTGGGCCTAATGTCTCTAACTAGCTGGTGACTCTGTAGCTGGTTGGAACGGCAACACTGGCGTGGTAGAAAGCGTAAGTAAGGGTTTCGGTAAGGGAATTCATGGTCGGCTTGCCGATAGTGAATCGACGGATCGGGACAGTGAAAGCGCCGGACGCCATACCAAGTTTGCCGTGACCTGAATGGACACGAAGATTCATCTGCGGCGCAAGCCGAA
The DNA here is from genome assembly GCA_963770365.1 of uncultured Acidobacteriaceae bacterium. Classification (GTDB taxonomy): domain Bacteria; phylum Acidobacteriota; class Terriglobia; order Terriglobales; family Acidobacteriaceae; genus Telmatobacter. Next base: position 180,451 of record CAVYPN010000014.1, read on the forward strand.
GATGCAAAGTTCGATTCAGCCAGGGAGACATCATCGACTCAGCCGTAGATGCCGAAACGGGGCAACCCGAGGAAGCAGACACGGGTCAGCCGAGGAACCAAGATTCGGGGCAACTCGAAGCGCGGGGAATCGGCGAACGGTGAGAGACCCAAGATTTAGGGCAACCTGGAAATTGGTCGATCGCCGTAGCCGAAGGAGAATGTCTGGGGCAACCTGGAGATTCAACCAAGGTGAACCGGATGGTGCGTGATCCGAGGTAACTCGGATATCCATCAATCGGTGCCGGAGGGTTCAACGTTCGGGGCAACTCGGACAGCGAATCGTCGGCGATACCGAAAGGCCGGGACTTGGGGAAACTCAAGGACCGGTAAGTCGGCACCGCCGAATGATGCGAGCATCGGGGCGACTCGGTGATCCATCGCCGGTAAAGCCGGAGATGCGGGATAAGGGGCAACTCGAGTCCTTCATCGCAGGCGTGGCAGGAAAAGGTGAGCCACCGGGGCAACTCGGAGCCTTGCTGATTCAAGCAACGCCAAAGGCATGCGACGTTCGGGGTAACTCGAACGGCCATCGCCGGCACCGCCGAAGGCTCGAAACCAAGGGGCAACCTGAGGATTCGGACGCCGGCTCAGCACAAAGGGAGCGGGGAAGGGGCAACCTGGATACGCAACCCGGGCGGAGCGGGAAGATCGAGGAAGCGGGGCAACCTGCAGCCTCATCGACAGGCAGAACGGGACGATGCATGATCCATTGAGCTAATAGATCATCCGGAAAGCGCCAGAGGCCGCAAGGTCTCTGGCGTTTTCGAATTTTGGGGTACTTTTCCGGCTGAAAGCAAGGCGATCAAAACATCAGCGCCGCGCTCAACACAACTGCCCCTCCCACAATTACGAGCACCGCGTTCATATCGAATTCACGGACCTTGCCACCTATGCGGATGCGGACCGGCTGAATGCCGTTCGGATCATGCAGCGTTCCACCATAGACTTTGCGAGAGAACATCGCTACGAAGAACGCGAGCATGGGCAACGCTGTGAGAAGCGCAGCAAGATAGAAGAGCCTGCGCGATGCGGGCGATGGCCACCAGATCAAAGCCACACCGACAATCCCAGTAAAGAAGAGTGCAAAGGTGTGCCAGACGGCGTGGAAGCGTGCGTGTCCCGGCCACAGCGGGTTGGTCGCGTGGGTTCGATTCAGATCAATGAAAAGCGGCGTGATTCCCTGACCGGCTGCGACAGCAGTCACCATAAGTCGGGCGAGGAGAGAAGCGGACATCAGGTCTCTTTCGTTGAAGTCACGATTGACTTAGAAGCGGTAGAGAACAATTCCGTAGCCTACTCCAGCCCGATCGCTGGTGTGCGCCACCTGGAACGCCATCAGCTTGCCATCCGTCGTGATCACTGGGTTCGAGGCCTTCCATCCTTCGTAATCGTTGAAGCGTGTTAATCGAACGAAGTCCTTGCCGGTACCGTCGAGCCGAAGCTTCCAGATATCGATGTTGCGCATGCCATGCTCGCCTCCAAGTTCAGCTACCTGGCGATCGCCTTCTACGGCAGCGTATTTGCCATCGGGGAAGATGCCTTCGCATTCGTTGTAGGTATCGGGCGATTGCGAGAAATCGGTCACGTGTCCAGTCTTCAAATCGATTCCCATCACTTTGGCGAGACCGACGACGCCTTGCGGCTCGACCTTTCTTACGTAGCAGGTGAAGGTCATCTTGGCGTCGTTGTCATAAAAATCCTGTGCCTCAAGGCTGCATTGGTCGTCGTTACTCTCGAAGACCTTGTGCTCGTTGATGAGACGGGGAGCCGGGCCGGAAAGATCGACCTCGGCAATCATCAGGCGCGAGTAATTTTTAGGGAATTCGGGATGGTCGCCAGCCGTTTCTGAAAACGAAACCAGCATGCTGTGCTTTGAGATTGCCGCGCCTTCGTGCATGTGTTCGTTGAGCCGAACTGGTTTTGATCCGGGTTTGTTGCTGAGATACCAGAGTTCGTTGTCGCGCTCGCGGCTGATGTTCGGGTCGATGAATTTCTCAGGGCCGATGAGGATGTAGTCGCCATTCGAAAGATGCATGATGCGCAGGAATGCTGCGCCGGGGATGCTGCAGGTGAGGCATCGGATGATGCGCGTTTTCAAGTCAATGACGAAGGCGTCGCCGAAGCTCTTGTCCATGAAGGCCACGCGCTGATTATCAGGAGAGAAGTCCGCTCGCTCACCGAAATGGGTAAGGAGTTCCAGATTCGGCGAGAGGGAATCGAGAGGATTGCCTTGCTTCCGCTGGGCAAAGAGGATGGAGGGAATTAGGAGAAGAAACAGAAAGCGCTTCATCGGACCTCTACGGAATAGTAGGACCCGGGATCGCAGATCCGCAATGAGCGGGACTGTGCTCAGGGAATCAAACCAGCTTCGAAACTCAGTGCATCGCCGAAGCGCCGGGGCCCTGACCGGGGCGATTGGCGTTGAGCATGAATGCCATGAAGACCAGGAAGAACGATAGCCAGGAGAGCTCCATATAAACGTCCTGGTAGCCCTGCATCTGCGCCTGCTGGTTGAGTTGGTTGTAAATGGACGCCAGCGCCATGCCACCGCTGTTTTGCCCGCCATAGGTTCCGCCGAGGAATCCGGTGAGTGCTTGCCGGTGCTGTTCGAATGCATTGGAGCCGGCCTGCATGGCGCTCTGAAGATGCTGTTGGTGCCAGAGCGAGCGCGAGGTGACCTGCGCGTTCGTGAGGGCGATCAGGATGCTGCCGCCCAGGTTCCGCACGAAGTTGATAAGGCCGGCAACCTGGTTGCTCTCTTCCTTGGGCATCCCAACATACGCCGCATTGGTGATCGAGATGAAACAGAAAGGCAGGGGCAACATCTGCACTACGCGCAGCCACGATGCCTGCGAAAAGCTCATCTGCAGATTGGTGACATTGGCGGCGTAGCGGAAGGTGACGATGAACATGATGAATCCGGCCACGGCCAGCGTACGCGCGGAGATCTTGCCCGTTGCGAATCCGGCCATGGGCATGACAATGACGAGCGCAATGCCGCCCGCGGTGAGCGCCAGGCCCGCAGTGGTGGCGTTGTAACCCAGTAGCTGCTGCATGAACTGCGGCTGCAGAACGGTATTCGCGTTCAGCACACCTCCCACCAGCATCATCAGGAAACAACATATTGCAAAATTCTTGAAGCGAAACAGCTTCAAGTTAATGAGCGGATTTTTTTGTCGCCACTCCCAGACCACGAGTCCGATGATGCCGCCGACAAAGAGAACGGCGAAGAAGCGAATGAAACCGGACGCGAACCAGTCATTCTCCTCGCCCTTGTCGAGCATGATCTGCATGCCGCCCATGGCGATGGTGAGGAACGCGAGACCCATATAGTCCATGTTGCGCAGCTTGGATGGATCGGCCTTAATCCATGGAGGATCCTCAACGAGGCGCGTAACAAGGAAGAACGCGAGAATTCCAACTGGAATGTTGATGAAAAAGATCCAGCGCCAGGTGTAGTTGTCGGTGATCCACCCACCGAGGGTAGGACCGATGGAAGGGGCGAGTACAGCGACCAATCCGTAGAGGGCGAAGGCTTGTCCGCGCTTATGCGGCTCAAACGAGTCAGCCATGATGGCCTGCGCCATGGGCTGCATGCCACCGCCGCCGGCGCCCTGGATGACGCGGAAAACCAGCAGCATGGTGAGCGACGGTGCAGCACCGCAGAGAAAGCTTGCGATCGTGAAGACGGTAATGCAAAAGACAAAAAAGTTGCGGCGTCCCATCAGGCTCGATGCCCATCCGCCCAGAGGAAGCACAATGGCGTTGGAGACGAGATAACTGGTCAGCACCCAGGTGCTCTGATCCGTACTGGCGCCGAGGCTGCCGGCGATGTGAGGCAGCGCGACGTTGGCGATTGAGGTGTCGAGCACCTCCATGAAAGCTGCTAATGCGACGGTGGCAGCAATGAGCCAGGGGTTGACGCGGGGCTTCCATTGGGCCATTGCGGCGGCGTCGGGATTAACTACCGTCGTGGACTGCGCCGCACGTGCGGGCACCGGCGGTTCTGTCTGCAACTCGGGCAAGAAACTTTCTCCTGGCGCGATTTGATGCGATCTTCATTCACGGGGAACAAAAGACTTCAATGGCAATATCGCGGCTTCAGATATCGTCGGCCTGTCACTCAACTATAGATGTGCTTCATCGCCGCCAGGGTTCATGGATTGTGGTGATTGCCTCACAATGCGGCACCTGGCCGAGGTCTTCGCAATTTGCGAGGCTAAGCGATTTGTTTCATCATTGGTGTCCGCCAGCCAACCAGAGCGATCGATAGCGCAATGATCTGCATGAAAACGATAAACGCAACGCAGGCCGGCCACTTGCCGACGGCCCAGAAGGCTCCGGGAACGACTCCGGCAGCGGTGCCGCCGAGGTAGTAGCACGTGATGTAGATGCCGGCGGCGGTGACCCGGGCGCCGGGTGGGGCTGCCACGCGCAGATGGCTTTGAGAGGCAGTTTGCGCGATAAAGACGCCGCTCGAGAGCATGGCGAGTCCGACGATGACAATGGGCAGCGAGTGCGCAAGCGTCAGCAGCACGCCGGCGATCGAGCAGCACATCGCTCCGCCAATGCCGGCGCGCAGGCCGACGCGTGTGATGAGATAGCCTGCGGCTGGGGTCACGACGAGTCCGATGAGATACACGAAGAAGAGCGAACTGAGGGCGGTGGTCGATAGAAAAAATGGGGCGGCGCTCAGGTAGAAAGTAATCCAGGTGAAGACACCGACAAGCGAGAACAGCACGTTGAACCCGACGGCAAAGGTGGCAACCAGTCTGCGGCTCCGCAGCATCTGCTGCACTTGATGCGGGAAGGTCGGAAGCGAATCGGACCTGGGCGTAACTGGGACACGGCGGTGACCGTGCGGTAGCCACGCTGCTACGGCAGCCGCTCCCAGGAGCGAGGCCGCGCCAAGCGCAACGAAACTGACGCGCCAGCTGTAGGAGTCGGCGAGGATGCCGGCTGAAATGCGGCCCATGAATCCGCCCAACGCCGTGCCGCTGACGTAAAAGCTCATGATGAAGGCGATGCGTTCCGGCGGCCATTCCTCGCCGATGTACGTGACCACGACGGCAATGATGCCTGGCACCATGATTCCCTGCAGGAAGCGCCAGAAGATCAATTGCGCCAGGTTCGTTGAGGTTGCGGCCAGAAGCGTGGGAATGGATACACCGAGGAGCGATACGACGATGACCCTCTTGCGCGCCAGCCGCTCGGTAACAGCGCCAAAGATGGGAGCGGATATGGCAACGCCCAGAGTGGCGGCTGAGACGGTCATGCTGACGCCGGTCTTGGAGGCGTGAAAAACGTGAGCCAGAAGGGGCAGAAGCGGCTGCGTGCAGTAGAGCTCGAGAAATGCGCAGACACCGCATAAAGCAACCGCGGCAGCGGCCTTGTTGCCGGGCTCGGGATGCTGATCTGGCTGGGCAGGGAGTTCCAAGAATCAGGATACAGGCACCGCGCTCAGGAACCTCCTGTGGCGCAAGCGGCAACGCGGCCGCAGTCCGCTTCGAATCACTTCTGTTTCGCAGGGTCGCGTGGAGCGGTTAACCTAAGCAGACGATGGATTCCCCTTCCACCAGGCCTCCGCTACGAGGGATGGAGGCATTTGCCTCTCGCGACTTTCGGCGATATCAAATGGCGCGCGTCGCGGTCATTTTAGGTGCCGAGGCGCAGGCCGTCGCGGTGGGGTGGCAGGTCTATTCCATTACCCATCGAGCGCTCGACCTTGGCTATACGGGCCTGGCGCTGTTTCTGCCGGGGTTGCTGTTTCTGCTGCCGGCGGGGCACGTGGCCGACCGCTTCGACCGGCGCCATGTGATCCTTTGCTGCTATACGCTGCAGGTTTTCTGCACGCTGGCGTTGCTTTGGCTGGCAGCTGCCGGTACGCACAAGGTGTTTTACATTTATGCGGTGCTGTTCCTGATCGGTACGGGGCGCGCGTTTTCAGCGCCGGCAAGTTCAGCACTGCTGCCTCATTTGGTGCCGGAGAAACACTTTGTGAATGCAGTGACGTGGGGTGGAGCGATATTTCAGCTCGCCAATGTCACAGGGCCGGCGCTTGGCGGATTGCTGTTTACGCTGCCGCTCGCCCAGTTTCTTCACGAAGCGGGCCTGGAAGGAGCCGGCATTGTCTTCATCTTCACACTGATCACGCTGGTGTGGTTCCTGGCGCTGATCCTGAGCCTGCATACGCGGCCGGGGCGCATGGAGCATCGCGCGGCGTCGCTGAAGGTGATCTTCGCGGGATTCCAGTATGTGCGGTCATCGCCGTTGCTGCTGGGGTCGATGTCGCTGGATCTATTTGTCGTGCTGCTGGGCGGCGCAGTGGCACTGATGCCGATTTTTGCCAGCGACGTACTGCACACGGGACCGCGGGGGCTGGGAGCGTTGCGGGCGGCGCCGGCAATTGGGGCGCTTACGATGTCGCTGGTGATGGCGCGGTTTCCTATCAACCGCAAGGCAGGGGCGCGGATGTTTGTCTGCGTGGCGATCTTTGGAGCGGCAACCGTAGTTTTCGGGATGTCGAAGAACCTGTGGCTCTCGCTGGCGGCACTGGCGGTGAGCGGCGCGGCGGACATGATCAGCGTGATCATTCGTGGATCGCTGCTGCAGCTTGCAACGCCACCAGAGATGCGCGGACGCGTGAGCGCGGTCAACTCGCTCTTCATTGGCGCATCCAACGAACTGGGCGAGTTTGAAAGCGGGCTGACGGCGCAGTTGTGGGGCGCGGTACGGGCCACCATCCTCGGCGGAATGGCATCGCTGGCGGTTGCCGGCACCTGGGCCGTTTTCTTTCCGCGCCTGCGGCGTGCCGATGAGCTGAGCGCCGAGGCATTGCGGCCGAAGCCGGGACCGTCGAGTGTGCAAACGCCCGCGGCTGGTTGATTCTGGGCCCGAAGAAAACAAGGAGGAAGCGTGAAGCCCTGGAAAATCGTGGTTATTCCAACCTCAATCATGGTGGTGATAGCCGGCATTTATATGTTCTCGGTCTGGAAAAAGCGTCAGAACCCGGGCGTGGTGAACCAGGGGCAGGAGCAGAAATTGACCGCGGACGATGTGGCGGTGGTGCGGATGCAGTTTCCGGCCCACTTCGATGATCTGAAGGATGAAGAGGGCAAGAGCCTATGGATGAAGAATGGATTCACGATGCCGTACTTCCCGTATGCCGGCGGCAAAGTCGACTTCAAGAAGCGGGTCGGCGTAATTCCTCCTCTCGAGAAGATTGATATCAAGAAGGCGATCAAGGCCTCGGTTCCGGACGACGTTGACGACGGCATCAGCCACGGAAGCAAGCAGGCGCTGTATGTGTTTACGCGGTCCGGCGATAAACAGGAATATGCAACGCCGGTGGGAGCAATGGAGGGGAGCGAGGAGCAGTATTACAGCGATCTGCTCTATTTCTACGACGACCCTCACACGATTTATGCGAACTGGCCCAAGGATGTATGGACTGCCGTGGATGCGCACCAGGCGAAGCCGGGTATGAATGAACTGCAGACGCGGCTGGCTGTCGGTCAGAAGATCCAGACCGACGATCCCAAGACTGAGGGAAATCGGACGGTCACTTACGACGCTGACGGAAAGAAGTGGACAGTGACGTTTGCGCATGATCGCGCGACCAAGGTTCAGGGTGGATAAGGTCGGATCCTCCTATTTGTGGGAGGAAGTTCTCTGTTTTGAGATGGTTAACGGTTTAGATCCGCGCAAAGTCTTCCAAACAAAGAGGGTTAGACGCAGAGTCCTCTCAGCATTGAACTTACGGATGCTTTTCGCCGCTTTTCACAGTTTCACGGTTTCGCCGGCCCATGATTAAAAGGCAAGATGATGAACTAACTTGCTGTGGTGATGATGGTTAAGTCATTTCCGCACGTCGTTTTATGACGCCTTTCGACACATTTTGGTGCGTATCGCTCTGGGAGTTTTTGGCTTTTCTGCCAATCTCTTCAACTTATTCGATGCGCCGCCCTGATTAGTTAACAGCGAATGCATCGGCGAGCGTGCTCACTGCCTGTTCCCTCCCCATTGGACCGCACGGTTAGATGTCAGAGGATCAAACCGTTGATAGCATCACCTACCGGATATGGGTCGCCGGCGAGAAGCCAACAGCAAGGTGGTTGAGATCGTTTTCGACCGAAGGTCGTCGTCCCGCGATTGGACCTCAAAAGCCGAAGCGCGCCATGAAGGTATCGAAGCTGGCCGCGCCGGTTGAAAACTTCACTATCGCCTATGACAAGTCTGAGAGCGTCGGCATTCTGCGGATGGACGGGGAAACAACCCGAGCCTCGGTGGATATCACTGCGAAATGATGTGCGGGATTTTTCTAGGCATTCGCGCGATTCTGTCACTTTTCTAAGGGTGAGCAGCACGAGAGATATTGATGGACGAAAGCGACGGCCATGCTGCCTTCTCCTACGCTGCTCGAAACGCGTTTGATCGAGTTGTGGCGAATGTCGCCTACACAGAAGAAGCCCGGAAGATTTGTTTCCAGCAGAAATGGAGCACGATCGGCCGTCCAACCTGGCTGGTCGCTTACCTCGCGCCCCGTGCGGACATAGCCGTTTTCGCGTTGGAGCTGAGCTGGCAACCAATGGCTTGCTGCATTGGCACCGATCATGACAAACAGTGCATCTGCAGCCCGGCGAATAACAGGGCCTCCCTGCTTTCTGAGTTTCAATGGATTTCAAGCAATCCGTGCCGTCTGCAGAGACCACCTGAGTTTCCGTCTCCATCTGAATGCGCGGCACTAGAGTGATCTGATCGATTAGGTATTGCGACATGCTGCGCTTCAGATCTTGACCGCGGACCAGCATTGTTACCGAACTTGCATAGTTTGAGAAGAACAGGGCTGCCTGGCCGGCAGAGTTACCGCCGCCAATGATAAAGACTCGCTTTCCTGCGACAGTTGGCGCCTCTGTACGCGCAGCCCCATACAAGACTCCGCGTCCGATGAAGCGATCGACGCCGTCCGCCTCGAGTCTGCGCCAATCAACTCCAGTCGCTAGGATGACCGTCTTTGTGTCAACCGAATCGCCACCATCGAGCCCGATCGTATACGTGCCATTGGATTGAGGAATGATCTCTCGGACCTCTCGGGTAAGCACCACCTCGGCTCCAAACTTAATCGCTTGCCGGAACGCGCGCTGGCTCAGGTCGTCTCCTGAAATGCCATTCGGGAAGCCCAGGTAATTTTCGATGCGAGAAGATGCTCCAGCCTGACCGCCGGGAGCCTTACGCTCCACCAACAAAACACTTAGACCTTCAGAGGCTCCGTACACGGCGGCCGCCAGGCCCGCTGGGCCACCTCCAATAATCACCACGTCGTAGTTTTCGTGATGAGGAGACGTTTGGAGTCCGAGTGCTTCAGCCACCTTGCGAACCGTTGGAGGATAGCTGACGCAAGACGACCCATCCACGACGACCGATAGGTCGCCAACATCGGAAGCTGCATTACTCGAAAGCGGTTGTGTACTTCGATCGCGGTCGACCCACTCATAAGGGATTCGATTCATGCTCAAGAAGGTGCGAATCTCCCGGCAGTCGTCATCAAATTTCGAACCGACTATCTGCACTCGGCTGGAGGGGAGATTCAGCATGTACTTCTGCACGATTTGCACCCGCTCATTCAGCGTCTGTAAGATCAACGCGCTGCACTCGGGCGAGCGCCGAATCAATTCCTGGAGGTGTTGCGGATCGAGGCGTGCCAAGTGGCAGGCTGTCTTGGCGCGGACGGAAGCTGGAGCTGCCGTTGCCATGAGAATGGCCAATTCTCCAAAGAAATCGCCCTGCTTGTGCTCTGAGACTTCAGTTCGACGGCCCATTACATCTTTGAGCACTTCCGTGGTTCCTTCCATCACGACAAAGAATGGGGTGGGCTCTCCTTCGTGAATGAGATACTCACCCGGCTCCAGATAAAGATCGGCCGCCTGCTGCGAAAGCCACACAAGGTTCACATCGTTCAAGCAGGCGAAGACGGGTATCTTCTTCAACTCCGAGCATGTCAGCATGGCGACTGGTGTCCTCCTTTCTGTGTTGGCAGCACCGCTCCAGCACCGGGCCTTCAATATAAGCCGGCACCGTGGTGCACTGAAGTAACAAGAGAGACGAATTCCGGAAATGACTCGAACTCTATCCTCAAATGCTCCCATTCACGCATGAATAGCGGGCTGCGGAACCGCCGTTCCGCGGAACGCAGCATCAACTCCCACATTCGTCTTGGTATGCGGCGTTCGCAAAATAGAAGATAGGTCAATGAAACCAGAGTGCAGAATCGCAACATCGAGATCGTTAAATCGTCCGTCCGCTCAGGAAGCTCCGTACCAACTGGCACACTCAGCCAGAAATGCCGCCGAAGAGTTTTTCAACAGTTCGTCGTACTGAGCAGACATTGCCAGGAAGATTTGCGTTTTCACTTGCACACGATGATTTAAGACCGCGACAACCACACCGAGACCTCCCATCAGAAGTGATAACAATGTTGCGTATTGAATGATGTGCCCAAAGTTCATAGCAGTCACGCGTGCACCTCCGATTCTGCGGGCATCTCTGCCGGTTCCTCTGAAGCAACCGAAGCCGTTTGCTCCGCTTGTTCCCAACGGATGAGTTTCAGATCCAGCACGACGAAGGAGTAGAGGACGGGAACGAGCCCGAGTGTCACGAAAGTGGCGATCGTCAGTCCCCCAATCTGCGCATAGCAAAGAGGCTCCCAAAGCGGGCCTCCGTGTGCAGCTAACGGAAACAGCGCAATCACTGTGGCCGCGACTGTGATCATCACTGGCCGCAAACGAAGGATGCCCGCATCGATCAGCGCCAACTCCAATTCCTCGCCCTCTTCTCTGCTCTCCTCGATAAATTCAAACAGCACGATGATGTGGCTCACAATTACACCGATGAGGCTGATGATCCCGAGGAATGCCATGAACCCAAAGGGCTGGCCCATGATGGCGAGTGAGAAAGATTGCACCAACAACACCGTATGGAATTGCAGCAAAGACGATGAGGGGTTTGAAGGCATGCCTGAACTGTGCGAGGAGCGCCAGGTAAATGGCGCTAACGCAAATGAGCAGCACCGTAGTGAGGTCAGCAAAGCCGCTGACCTGCTCTTTTTGCTCGCCGGCGAAGCGAAATATAAACCCGTCGGGAAGCTGCTTCTGAAATGCCTTCCAGCTTTGGCATCGCCGCTTCGATTACCTCCGAAGGTAAGTGTCCCTGCGTAGGCCAGCACTGCACGGTAATGGTGCGGTACTGATCGAAACGTCGGATTTTCGGCGTTACCGGACTCAGGACAGTCGTCGCCACCTGATCGAGAGGCACAGGAGGCTGTGTCTTGCCGCGAGAAGACGTATAGACTGCGCAGATCGGAGAGTTGGGACCGCTCCTCCATCTGCATGCGTCCAACAATCGGAACCTGCTTGTTGCCATCTCTCAAAACTCCGGCCGTGATGCCATGAAGAGCCGCACCGATGGAATCGGAAACATCTGCGTTTGTGACGTGGGCCAGGTTTGCCCGGTCCGCATCGACTTGTACCACTTCTCTCGTACTTGGCTCGCCCCAATCGTCTCGAACTCTGGCGGCGATGGGGATGTCACGAAAAATTTGCTTCAGCTGCTCGGCTTCCGCTCTGAGACGTGGAAGATCTTCGCCGGAAATTCTGACCTGAATCGGAATTCCAACCGGCTTGCCGGTTTCGAGAGTCCGCGTATCAATGATTGCTCCAGGAATTTCCTTGTCCAATTCCGGCTGCAACAGGGCAAGCAGAGGAGTCGTATCATGATTGTCTTTCGTTCGCAGGATCACCTGAGCGTAATTGGTTTGCCTGTCCTCAGGTGTAGCGCTGCTCCAGAAGCGCGGACCGCCGCCCCCCACAAAAGTCGTCATCGATTGCAGAACATCCTTCGGATGTCCATGCTCCGGATGGCTCTTGCCGTACTCGTCCGCGACTCGGCGGGTAATGGATTCCACCTGCTGAGCAACTGCGCTAGTCGCGCTTGCTGGAGTGTCTTCAGGCAGCCACACGTCGATGTAAGAAAAGTATTGAAGATCCTTGGGAAAGAACTGCGGTTGCAGCCTTGAAAAGACCACGCCGCCCGCTATCAGCAGAACAAGCGAGCCTGCCAGGCAAACCTTCCTATGTTCAATAGCCTTCTTCGCGGTTCGGAAATACCAGCCCGTGAACCCGTGCATCCGCCTCTCCTCAATGGGCGTTTCGATTGTGCTTTGCAAGAGAAACGAGCTGATAAGCGGCACAAACGTCATCGAGACGAGCAGGGCCGCCAGCAGTGAACAACTAATGACGATAGGCAGACTGTAGAGGAATTTCCCTGTATCCCCGGGCAACAGCAGAAATGGTAGATAGGAGACGATATTCGTGAGAGTTGCAAACGCCATCGTCTTGAACAGCTTTGTCGGTCCCAGCCACGCAGCGATGGACCGTGGCTGGCCCGCGCCCAGTTCGCGCACAATTGCGTCGCCAGACACCACCGGTACGTCGACCAATAGTCCGAGCGCGATAATCAGCGATGCGATCGAGACCTGTTGCAGGTCGATTCCGAGCGTGTTGATGACCCCAAACGTAATCGCAAGCGTAATCGGCATGGACGCAGCAATCAGAATGGCCGTTCGCCAACTCCAGAAGCCAATCAAAGCCACAACTACCACCAGCACCAGCGCTTCGATCAAGCTGTGACTAAAGAGCTCAATGCTGTCATGTACCTGCAGTGGCTGGTCCGAAGTCCTGGCCAGCACCAGGTCGGCCGGCAATGTTTTTCTGACGCTCGCGAGATTGGCGTCCACTTGTTTTCCAAAAGATCCGATCTGTTCTCCCTTCTTCATTTGGACCGAGAGCGTAATCGCGCGTGTAGCGATCCATCTCCCGTTTTCGTCGCGCCGTGTGTACCGGTTCAGGAACGAAGGGGGATTCTCATATCCTCTGTCGATGTCGACGAGATCCCGCAAGTAGAGAGGTGTTCCGTTCGGCGACGTGCCTATTGCTACATTCCGCAGATCGTCGAGGCTCTTGAACTCGCCTGTGGTGTTGACGCTGACCGTGCGTCCGCGTGCATTGAGCGTCTGACCGCTCTCCGGTAGATTCCGTGCCGCAAGAATGCTGGAAAGATCTGCCGGCCTTAGCTTGTATTGCGCCAGGCGCTCCTGCGAGAAATTAAGAAATACGTTCTCGTCCAGTACCCCGGAACGTTCCGCCTTCGCCACGATCGGCAGCGTTTTGAGGCTCCGTTGAAGGGTATCGGTAAAGTCGTCCAGGTCGCGATACGTGTACTTGTCACCAGCCACGGCCTGAAGCGCCGCAGTGGTGTTTGTTGGTTCGTCGATGATCACAGGCTTCCATGCATCGGGATGAAGTTCGTCGGTTTGCAGATCCTGATTTGCAAACTTCCGCAAGGCCGATTGCAGATCAGGAGTGCTGAGGTTCGTCGCCAGGTCCACCCCTGTGAACCCCGCTCCCGAAAACACTCGCACATCGGAACATAGATTTTGGGTTGCCATATCTCGGGTCACCCAAGACAACTTGTGCTCGACCTCGTCGCTGTCGATCGACTTCGGAAACACTACAACAATGGAACGCCGGGGCTGAGTATGCGCATCCAGGCCACTCCGAACCTGCCGAACCTGTGTCTCAACCAGTTTGCTTATCCAAGCAACCTGGACCGGGTCGGCCGGCGGACTCGCTACTGTGAGCATCAGTGCGGACGTATCCCCGAAGTCCTTGATGTACAAAATCGGGCCAGCGCCCTGGGGAAGGTCGTGGATGGCGTCCAGCCTGATCTTGACGTCGTCCAGTTCCTTGTCCCTGTCGTACTTTCCCTTTTCTGCCAGCTCGAATTGAACCATCGCCGAACCGGTTCTGGAGGCGCTCTTGATCTCCGTCACCCACTGATTCAGAGCAATAGCCTGTTCGATCTTTCGAGTCACCAGCTGCTCGACCTGTTCTGATGAGGTTCCCTGCCAGGGCACGATAATCATCGCCTGACGCACGGGAATATCCGGGTCCTTCCGTTGCGGCATTTTCAATAGCCCGTAGACTCCCCAGAGGAGTGCAACAGCGAGAGAGACCCATGCGATGTGTCGCTGCTCGAGGAAGAAGCGGGCGAGATTCTGTTTCTTGTCCGTGGACCGTTCGTTCTGCGCGTGTGTCATTGCTGTCTCTCCTGCTTGATCACTCGGATCAGACTTCCGTCGCTTAACTGGTTTGTGCGGTTGACGACGATTTGTTCGCCAGGCGTAAGGCCTTCGTCGATGACGACCGACTTGCCGAAGGTTTCACCAATCCTGACACTCTTCAATTGCGCAAGCTGCTTTCCATCGCGCTCCGTCACAGTGAAGACCGAATAGTCATTCGAACCGGATTCCGCGGTCATCAAGGCGGTCAGTGGTACTACGGGTACAGTTTGCGTATTCGCTTGCTGCATACGGATGCGTGCGATCATGCCCACCTTGAGTGTGCGATCCCGGTTCGGCAGGGTAACCTCGATGTTGAAAACTCGTGATTCACGATTGGCGGAGGCCGAGATTTCGGTAATTTGCCCTTTGAAGGTCCGCCCCTGCAACGCATCAAGCTGCACAGGCACCGTCGCCCCTAGCTTGATGTGTGCCAGCATGCTGTCGGGAACTCCGAAGTTCACCTTCACGACGCGCGTATCGTCGAGCGTGAAAGCCCTTGTCCCTGCAGCAACCAGGCTGCCCGGTTCAACACTCTTTTCGACGATGACTCCAGGCATGGGAGCGTTCAGGCTCGTATCGCCAAGGTTGATCCGCGCGGAGACAGCCTGCGCCGACGCAGCGCTCAACTGTCCGCGGCGCGCCTCGATCTGACGCTCAGCGGCTTCCACATTGGCCGTCGCCGAGGTGTGCTGATCCACCGCCGCATCGTAATCCGGGCGAGTCATTGCTTTGGCGGCATAGAGAGCTTGAGCACGCTCAAAATCAAGATCCGCCTTTGCCTGGTCGGCCTTTGCTCGGTTGAGTTCCGCCTGCGAAGCATCAAGCGTACCCTGCGCTGAACGCTGCTGGCCGACCGCGGAGTTGAGTGAGGCTTCATAATCGGAGCTGCGCAGCCGGGCCAATCTGGCGCCGGCAGGAATTTCATCACCTACCTGCAGATCACGCATCCGACCATCGACGCCCTTCACTCGATACAGAGCGGCGATATACCCGGGTTCCTTGAAGGCCAGTTGGACCTCGCTATCCGGACGAATCTCCCCGGAGTAATTCCAACTAGGCTGGACCTGCTGCGTAGCCACAATTTCCGCCACAACAGGAACCGGCTCCTGCCCCGCCTTCTGCGTCTTTGCGCAGCCGGCGAGAACCGAAAACGCAGCAAGACTTAAAACTCCAACTGAGATACGCATCATTCTTCTCCTATCGCCTTTTTCAAATCAGCTCTCGCCTTCCAGAAGCCAGTGAGAGCCTGTTGCTGCTGGCTGTCCGCGGATGCCAGATCCGACTGTGCTTGATACAAATCTCTGCTTAATGCCGCTTCGCGCTTCACCTTCTCCTGCAACTCTTTGAGCTTCTGCCGGGCCGCACTTTCGCTTGCATCGCTGAGGGCCAGTTGCCGACGCGTGTTCGCCAACTGCCGGCACGCATTTCTCACCTCCAGAAGAACGGCTCGTTCCGTCGCGCCGACGTCCAACCCTGGCCTGCTCTTCCTTGGTTCGCTTCTCGTCGTATTCATGGCGCTTGCGTCCCCAGTCCCACGGTTCCCACCGAAGCGACATACCCACTGTCCCGACGTTGCTTGGAAAGACATTCTCGAAATTCGCGGTTGTGTAGTAACTGAATGCCAGACTCACGTCGGGGATATATTCCGCCTTCTTCGCCCGCGCGTCGTAATTTGCTTGCTGCACCTGAAGCTTCGCCTTCTTCACATCCGGCCGGTTTTGAAGAGCGCGGGCTTCCATGGCTTCGAGTGTGGCGAGATCGGTATCTGCGTCGTCAATCGCGGCAACCCGGAACTGCGTGTGTACGTCCCGGCCCATGAGATCGTTCAATCTTTCGCTCGCCGACGCGACCCTGTCGTTCGCATCACTGATGGCGTTCTGTATCTTCAAAAGCTGCGCATCGGCATTCAGCAGATCCGATTCGAGAATCGTCTCTTTACCGCGGTTCTCTGACGCCAGACGCTGCGATTCCTGGTAGTAAGGGAGCGACGCCTGAAGGCTTTCCAAAGCGCTTTGTGCCTCGACCACTGCGTAGTAAGCGCGTCGAACCTGGTCGACCACTTCCAAGCGCACTTTCTCCTGGTCCTGGCGCGTACCTTCCAGGTCCAGCGCAAGAGCTTTCAATTGCAAATGGAGCTGGTACTGCGTCGAAAGTGGCTGGGCAACCAGGACATTGACTGTGCCTACGGGTTTTCGCGCGATCTCGACCTTCTGATCCGTCGCCGGAATCGGCCCGGTCGCGCTGTATACCCCAAGCGCGCCCGCCGGATAAGTAACCGAAGGCATCGTCACCAGTTGGGCGCCGAGGGCAGTGACCTGCGTATTCGCAAAACGTCTTGTCTTATTCGCAGCGAGATCGTCGGCGGCCCGGCGTGTATCGAGGCTGGCGGTCTTCAGACTGCTGTTGTTCGCGACAGCTTGTTCAACCGCCTGTTCAAGAGTTAATTCAGGTTGGTTTGACTGTTGTCCCGCCGCCTGTTCAACCGCGGGCGGAGAGGACAGCGGTGCGAGATTCTGGCCTCGCGCCAGTAGCGCCAACGTCCCCAGGGTGAAGGCCAGGCAGGTTGTTCGAGTGCGTCGTTTCATGAGGCAATGGTGCCTCGAACGCGGAAGCGGGGGGAGTAATGCCTCGTAAGCCCTATGTAAGGCCTACGTAAGCTAACCTCACCTGTCAGTGCGACAAGTTTAGCTTTTTAAGGAGTTTGGCAAACCTGCGATCGGTGCGGAGGGGATGAAAGAACGGTTCGATCGCCAGCAGACTCACGAAGTTCGTTTTGTGGTCGATCGCTTCATCCAGGCACTGGAGCGCTAAATCGAAATTTCCTGTCCCGATTGCAGCGAAACCTTGTGCCAGGGGAGTGACGTATTGCCGCCCCGCGAGTTGATGCAGTCTCTCGATACATTCTTCGGCTCGAGATAAGCTTCCTCCCTGGGCGTGGGCGGCGGCAAGCAGACCGATATCCAATGGTGAAGTAGAGGTCGAGAGACACTGTATCACCGCGTCGTAACGCTGCTGCTTGAAATGTAGGAGTCCTTCATAGAATCGCGCTTCAGGATAGTCTCGATCCAACTCGAAAGACTTTCGAAGATGCTCTTCGGCTGATGGATAGTCTCCTTTTACGTAATAAAGATAAGCCATCCGTGCGCAGTCACTCGCAGAGAGCGGGTCCAGTTCAGTCGAGCGCCGAAGTCCCGACTCCGCCGCGCTGATGTCTCCCCGGCACAACGAAGCCATGGCACGAAACATATGCGCCGACGCGTGACTGGGTTGTAGTTTTAGCGCGCGGTCATACATCCTGTCGGCTTCATCCCAACGATGCTCAAACCAGGCACGAAGTGCGCCCAGCACCGTGCATGTGTCACCGGATTCAGGATCGAGCGCATAACCGCGCTCTGCGTTTGCTTTCACTTCTGGATACACCTCACGGCCCGAGACCATCCCGAACTGGGCCAGAATGCCGCTTGCAGTAGCCATGCCGCTGTAAGCGAGAGCATAGTCGGGATGAGTCTCGGTGAGCCTTCGTAGCTGCTCCAGGGCGGCGTACAACGTTTCAGGCGACTGCTGGTGGATCAGAAACCGAGCTCGCAGGTACCTTGTATGCGCGTCAAGATCAGGGCGGGAGGGCCGCACTGGCCCTTGTACTTCGGGCATGTGAAGCTTGAGTAAGTCCGCAACAGATTGTGCGATCTCGTCCTGGATCGCAAACACATCCTGGAGCTGATGACGGAACGTTTCCGACCAGATGTGATGACCCGACTGGGTCTGAATTGCCTGGACAGTGACCCGCAGCTGTTCGCCGGCCTTCCTCACGCTTCCTTCGATAACAAGATTCGCGCCGAGACGCTGCCCTACTTCCCGGATATCGATGTTGGCACCCTTGAAGTGGAAGGCCGATGTCCGCGCAATCACGTTCAACCCCGATATCCGCGTAAGTGAGTTCGTGATCTCTTCACTGATCCCGTCGCAAAAGTAGTCCTGCTCTGGCTCCGGACTCATGTTCACGAACGGCAACACGGCAACGCATACAGCTCCGGGTTTCGGTGCGGTTCCAAGTTCTTCGCGATGCTTTGCCGGCTGAGGATCAAGCCATCGGAAGACAGGGACATAACTGCCCGGTCGCAATCCAATTAGAACCGGGTCAACGGTACCTTGCCCTTCCTCGTAATAGACCTTCAACTTCGCTCTGAGACGCCGAGCCTCGACCCGAACAATTGCGTCGATGTTCGGATCGTACTTCGAAGTGCGGTCGAACACCTCCATCGCAATCGAGAACTCCTTGAGGCTATCGATATCTCCATCGATTGTCCGATTCACGATGTGCGTCAGAAACCGGCATAGCCGGGCTGACGAAACGAGACCAGGACTATTCACCACGCGCGCCAACTGGTCGCGGACCGCTGCCGCCGGCACCGGGTCGGCTGCAGAGTTGGCAACGGATTTTCCCGATGGTGAGGACGGAGTCGGCACTTGCTTATCTCCCCAACCCATTATCCTTCAAAAGCTTTTGCTTCGTTACGGCCAGCTTACGTCGGCTTACGTCCGATCGGAGACCAGACAGCTTAGCGTGGAGTCAGGCGGCGTTAGGGAATCGATGCAGAACTACAGACAAACAGGAACAGTAATTTTCGTATCCAACAGGAGCCCGGAAGCCACCGTCGCGCAGGACATCGAAGCGCACGGATTAGTTATGCAGTGGGCACGAACCATCAATGCGGCAGTTGGCTTGCTCGGCTCATCGGGTGGAGGCACCGTTATAGTCACGGAACTAGCTTTGGCCGATGGGAATTGGAGAGATCTGGTCGCACGGGTCAGGTGCAATGGAGTCGTTATCCCAATTGTGCTCCTGACTCCTGCCAGTACGGCGGAACTCTGGTGGGACGCGCTCGATTGCTGCGTAGATGAAATCCTGCCCGCGCCGCTCCAAGCTTCTCTTTTGTGCCAATTCTTAGAAACGCAAGGCGCATCATGAAAGATATCGGCGGAATCTGCGAACATCGGTTGAGTTCGAGTTATGCATTTGGAATAAGGCTCCTCGCCGCGAGGAAGTCCGCGGTATTCGTCAGCCCATTGAGAGCGTTGAGCCCGCAGGAAGGCGCGCCAGAAGTTCCGCTAAAAGTCAATTACTTCATGCGGTCTAGTCGGTGCCGCCCCGCGAGCGGACAATCTGCTCAGCGATCCGCACGAAGGCTTCGCGGTCTGCAGTCGAAAGCCGTGCGAGCATGGCGCGGCAGTTCTCGACATGCGGTCGAGCAGGCGCAAAGCGAGCCGATTGCCTGCCGCGGTCAACTCAATATGCACCATGCGCCGGTCTGTCGCGTTGCGTTTACGGACGAATGAGGCCGCTGCGCTCCAAGCGATCGAGAAGCAGCGCTGAGCAACGCCACATCTTCTCCACGCGGCCTTCTGGACAACGAGCTGTCATTCTGATCGAGACTCGGTCTGGCAGGAACCGGCGTGCACTCACCTTGTGAAGTAATGCCCGGACTCAAGATTCTTCAAAAGCGGGATTTCTGCACACTATGAATGGCGCGCAAAACGAAGACAATGCCATTTTCTCAAATAGTGTCGCCCCCGGTTGCAACCGGGGCTCGAAGGTCTTACGATGAAGGCATCCGAAGCAAAAAAAGCAGTCGCCAGGTTGCAGGACGGATATTTTAGAACCTATGGCTGACGCAGACGCCACGCGAGCAACATCGACCAGTCGCCGACAGGGTCCGTTCGCAGTCGGCGAACTCGTTTCCGGCAACTATCAGATACTCGGCCACGTGGGCAAGGGTGGTATGGGGGTGGTGTACCGGGCCCGTGACCTTAAGCTGGAACGCTCTGTAGCGCTGAAATTCCTTTCCGACGAAGTCCTTGCCAGCGAGAAAGACAAACAGCGCTTTGTCAAGGAAGCCCAGCTTGCCGCGGCCCTCGACCATCCCAACATCGGTGCAATCTATGGGATCGAGTCCACGGGCGATGGCCATACGTTCATAGTGATGGCATTCTATGACGGCATGTCGCTCGCCCAACGAATTCATCTCGGCGCCCAGATGAAGCTGCACGAAATTCTGGATACCGCGAAGCAAATGGCGCGAGGGCTGGCAGAAGCCCATTCGCACAGCATTATTCATCGCGATATCAAGCCGTCCAACGTGATGTATACCAGCTCCGGACTGCTAAAGATCGTGGACTTCGGCCTGGCCCATGTAAGTGAGCAGACGGCCACGCTTACGCACGGTGGCGCAGGGACGGTTGGGTATATGGCTCCCGAACAGTCGCTCGGCCGAGGAACCGATGAGCGAGCTGATATTTGGGCAGTGGGTGTAGTGCTGGCAGAGATGCTGACGGGACGCAATCCGTTTCAACGTGACAGCGTTCCCGCCACTGTCCTGGCGGTGCTAAACGAGCCGCCAGCCTCGCTGGGAGACACGCCGCTTGAAGTGCAGCGCATCGTATATCGCGCACTGTCGAAGGACCGTTTGAAGCGCTACCAAAGCTGTTCGGAGCTACTGAAGGATCTGGAAAGAGTCAGCGCGGTAGTTGATGAGACGAACGAACCAAGTGAGACGCACTCGTCGAAACACACGAAGCCGCCTGCAGACCTTCGGCGGTCAAGGGAAGAAGCTTCCAGGTCAGCTCTGAATCTGAGGTGGACCGACTCACGCCGACGCGTCTGGATTTGGGTTGCCGCTGTTGCCGTGCTACTCATTGCGGCCGGAGCTTGGCTCGAAACCGGCCGGGAATGGTTGCGGCATCGAGCAGGCAACGAGCAAAATGCGTCGGCGAACATACCGAGCCCAGCAGTCCTCGCGTTGCTCCCTTTCACGCCGGTAGGGGGAGACTCACATCTGAACGCACTTGGCCAAGGACTAGTGGAGAGCGTGGGGTCGAAGCTGACCGGTCTGGCAGAAAACCGCTCTTTTGAAGTACTACCTGCGCGCAATCTGCGTGAGAAGCGGGTAACAACGCTGGCTGATGCGCGTCGCCAGTTCGGCGCAAATCTGGGGCTTGCGGTGAACCTGGAGCGGACCGGAGATCTGGTGAAGGTCACGTATACGCTGCAGACTGCCCAGGGAGGCAATACCCTGGGAGGAAATTCGATTACAGTCCCAGCTGCGGACGTATTCGCTGTTGAAGACAATGTATTGGAGGGTACGGTTAACGCTCTACAACTGAAGCTTCGGCCGGAGGAGCAAACAGCACTTAAGCTACATGGAACTGCCGCGCCTGAAGCTTACAACTACTACATACAGGCACGCGGATACCTGGTGGACTACACGAGGGCGGAAAATCTCGACAATGCCATCGTGATGAGCAGAGAAGCCTTGAAAGTTGACCCCAACTTCGGGGCCGCCAAGGCAAGTTTGGGCGAATCGTACTGGCGCAAGTACTCGCTGACAAAAGAAAAGCATCTGACCGAACAAGCCAAAGAGGAATGCGATTCCGCCATCAAACAGGGCAATGCGGGAGCAGCGGGCCACATTTGCCTGGGATTGGTGTACGGCGGAACGGGACGATATGGTGAAAGCGCCTCAGAATATCGAATTGCGGCAGAACTGGAACCCGGCAACGAGAGCGCTGCGATCGGACTGGCAACAATGCTGGAGCGCCAGGGCAAGGTCGATGAAGCGGAGGCGGCATATCAACGCGTGATCGATGTGCATCCGCAGAGCTACTTCGCGCACAACGCGATGGGAGGGTTCTACTACCGTCGCAGCGAGTATGAGAAGGCTATCCGGATGTTTCAGAAGGTTACCGAACTAGCTCCGGAAAACTATGCAGGTTATGTGAACCTAGGTGGAACCTACAATGATTTGGGACGATTTCTAGAAGCTCTAGAACCGCTGAAAAAGTCAATCGCCCTGGGTCCCAGCTATGCCGGCTATACGGACTTGGGTACGAGCTATCTGGGGCTCCACAAGCTAATTGAGGCGGCGGAAGCTTATAAACAGGCCGTCAAGCTTGATCCCAAACAATATGTTACCTGGGGAAACTTGGCGTCAGCCCAGCAGTATTCCGGCGCTAAACAGCAGGCGCTGGTTTCCTACGGTAAGGCAATAGAGTTGGCCGGTGAGGAACTGAAAGTCAATCCGCACGATGTCGATGTACTGAGCGATCTGGCAGTCTATTATGCCGGTATCCGTAAGAAGGAGCCAGCGGAGAAGTATCTCGGACAGGCCTTGCAGTACGGCCATGGCGAAAAAGAGTTGCTGGCGACCGCGGCGCAAGTGTACAACGATCTCGGCGAGACAGGTCTTGCCTTGGAGTGGATGAGCAAAGCAATCGACGCTGGCTATTCCGCAAGAAAGTTTCAGGACCTGGTCGCATTCCAAAACCTGGTAGATAATCCGCGATATCAGGAAATCGTTGTCAAGGCGCAGCGTCACCAGTAGCACTTCTGCCTTTTATCAAGTCGCTTTCCCGTGGTACTCTTAACCGCCGAATAACTGCGCTTCCGTCATTGCCACAGGCTGTGCTGTTTCACTGAGGTGACGAAGGCCGAAAAGGAGAACAATGAGCGACCAAAAAAATGTATGCAGCAGCGGATGGCATGGCGTCCATGGCAGCACCGTCACTTTGGAGAACCACAACGCTAACCCTGTTACGGTGAATGACTGTCACGACCCCAAGTGTCAATTTCCTTTCTCGAGCCCGAATCCAGGCTTTTCTGTCCCTGGGCAGGTGGGTAGCAACCCCGGCACCATCCAGGCCACATTGAAAAGCACTCCCGGGACTTATTGTTACTGCACTATCGGTTGTGGGAAAAAAGAGGATACCAATCCGAAGACGGTGATCATCTCGTAGGAGCATACCGGGGCTGGCGCGAAGCTTTGATTGCCCGCGCCAGCATGTTCTGAATCTGCGCAGAGGTTGAAATCGAAGCGAGGCCAGATCAGGCCACCTTCCAGGTATCAAGCGATGGACACGTTCGCATCTATCGCTAACTGAAGCGAACTGAAGGGGTTCTTCCGCTAATACTACTTCGGATCGTTATAGAGTCATCAACCGATCCGGGGTACTGACCTTCCCTCTCGTAGACTAGACTGCCATCCCGTGCGAGACAGCCAACCCAAGTTCAAGTTGACGAGTAGCCGACTATTCGGCAAGGGCCTTGATCGCATTTTTGGCAATTTGACGATCGTTAGGAACTAGCTCCTCCAAGTTCGACGCGTGGCGAAGACATTCAGACAGGTAGCGATTTCAACTTCGTGCTTCGCGATCTTCGCCTGATTGGCAGACACTACTGCCAATGCCGCGCCCAGGCCAACACGTTCGTCTGCGATGGGCCGCTCTCCTGTTCGGACACAGTGCACAAATGCCCGTGTCGCTGCTGTCGTAGGATCTTCTGCGTTGTTAACCGCGACAGGTTTTCCAGGTCCGCGGTATGGCATCTCGTTGGCGGGGTTGTACGAGGCGCCAGTAACCACCGGCTCATACTCTTTTCCCACCTTGACCGCCTCCACTCTTCGCGGCTCGTAGTAGAACATTGCATCCTGCAGCGTCAGGTTCAGCGAGCCCTTGGTCCCGTAGAGCCATAGTTGATCGCCCAACATTGCGTTATTAATCATCGAGGTGAAGACCATGCGACGGCCGCCTGGATAACTCAGGATCACCTGAACGTTGTCGTCGGTTTCGCGTCCGTCGTGGTAGCAGCAGATGGAGCCCGAGGCCTGCGCAACCAGTGGGTATGAGCCCATGATCCAGTTGGCGATATCCATGTGGTGCGAACCCAATTCGGCGATCAGCCCGAGCGACCATTGGTGATAAAGCCTCCAGTTGATCAGCCGCTCCAATGATGGATCAGGAACGGGGCGCCGCCAGCTGTTATTACGATTCCAATACGCCAGAACATGAGTGACATCGCCGATCTCTTTTGCCTGCACACGTGCCATCGCGGCTCGAATCCACGGAGAATAACGGTACTGGTGGCCGACCTGGAACACTTGCTTTCTGGCAGCCACCTCTGCCACGATCTCTCGTGCTTGCTCAATGGTGTAGGCCATCGTCTTTTCCCCGTAGACTGGTCGACCAGTCTTTAGCGCCGCCAGGACATGCTCCGCGTGCAGACCAAGTGGCGTGGCTATAACGATCGCATCAAGGTCATTCCGATCAAGAAGCGATCGATAGTCGTCGTGTCTGGCTACCTGATACCCGCATACCTTATTGAGCTGCCCAAATCGCAGAGGGTACACATCAGCGGCTGCGGTAACGCTGACTCCCGGAACACGCAGGAAGCTCCGCATGAGTTCCTGCCCGCGGCTGCCAGCTCCGATCAGGCCCAATCGCAACGGCGTATTCACGGTCGTGCGTGCAATCTGCCGCTCCGCTCGTGAGTCGTCGTGTGAGCTAGGCTGGGCCACTTCGCCGGCAGCAGTCTGCAGCTCAAAACTGCTGAGTGAGGCCGAAGATGTCAAAGCGAAGGCTGAGAGACTCCGGGTGAATGACCGACGATCCATCAGGGGTGAGCTCCTTTGTTGGTTGTTGGCGCGCGCGCATCGCAAATGGAATTCGAAGCTCCGAAGACGACGCAGGTGGGTCCTCCGGGCGCGGATAGGAACAGGATAGCCTCTATATCTCGCAGCCCGCGCAGGACCTCTCGGCTCTGCTCAGGCGGTAGCACGAAGACAACCGTCGAAAGTGCATCGCTGTCCGTTGCGCTTGGCGCAATAACGGTGGATTGCAGCACACCCTCCACCGGCATCAGCGTACGCGGGTCGAATATATGACAGTAGCGATGTCCGTCCTGGACGAAAAACTTTTCCGTGCATGCCCCTGTTGAAAGAGATGTGTCGTGCAACCAGAACGTAGTCGCTATCTTTCCTGGCTTTCGGGGATCGGGAACCTCGACTGGCCAACCCGCTTTGTCCGGCGGAGCCCCAAGGCCGTACAACGTGCTGCCACCCGCGGAGATAAATGCAGAATGCACTTCGTTTTCGCGCAGGAGGGCTACCACACTGTCGACAGCGAATCCCTTCCCGATGCTTCCTGGATCCAATTCCATTGAGTTACGAGTGGTAAACCGGACGGTATGCGCTGCCGCATCAAGTTGCACCTTGTCCCATCCAACCTGGTCGCGAAGAGCTTTCTGTTCTGCCTGCGTCGGGACATGGCCGTTCCTCGCTTTAAAGCCCCACGCTCGAAGCAACGGACCGACTGTTATGTCGAACGCTCCGTGGGATCGATCACTCCAATTGAGCGACCTCGCAAGGAAGGTGAAGGTCTCAGGATCTGTTAGGACTGGTCCGTTACCTGCCTCGCGACTGATCCGCGATAGCTCACTCGACGATTGGTAGTTGCTGAGCAATGCTTCCAGGCGAGCGATCTCCTCGAAGGCTGCGTTCATGACCCGGTCGGCGCTCTCAGGATCCGGCATGTAGCACTCAATTGTGAACACCGTGCCCATCGCAGGACGCGACTCGGTATAGAGCGTCTCAGATGATCTCGACTGCTGTGCGAAAACAGCCGCCAGTTCGAGCAGAAGCAAAGCTCCGGCAAATAATGACCGCCGCCGAAAGGCTCCCATCTTCAGGGATCGTATAGGGGCCCTTCTCCGGAGGTCGTTTTCATCCCTGGCCAACCCCTGAGAGTTGATAATTCCGGGATTTACTTCCCTCGCCAATTAGGTTCCCCTGGCTCCCTTGAATCTCAGTTTATCTGTCAATTAGTGAGAATAGGACAAAGCGCTCATTGAGCTATTCAAGTCGATAAACTGATCCGTCCGGTCAACCGTCACGGCCACGTCGCGGGCCGCGGCCTGCACAAGGATTCGGTCGGCGCGACTCTCAAGACCGCAGCCAAGCGCGTCAACATGAAGACGAAACCAATCAAAAATGGGCTTCGACTTCAGTTGCTCCATCATCTGCGTGAATCTCTTTTCGAAAACTTCTGCCTCTCAACCCTACGCAAAATCGAGCCTTGTCCGACGTGGTTGAACACGGCTTTCCGCGGCAGCTTATTTAGTTCTGAATAACTGAAAACCTGTCCTGTTTACTTCTTCGCGATCATGGTGAAGGAAACTGTTGGCACAATCCTGGCACAAATTAGGCACAAGCGACTCTTTTTGGGCAGTTTTAGCCATGTTTAAGGGCTTAGCAGACCTGTGAAACTGTGGTGAGCCCCGCAATTGACGGTTGAGGTTGGCCGGATAGATTCAGAGTAGGCTAATCGATGAAATAACCTGCAAAAATGGGCAAACTTTTTGGCATTTGTTTTGAGCGGGTTAGGCGAGGTGGAGGGATGACGGGCTTGACGTTGGGAAATGGAAATTCTCATGTGACGCCGCAATGATGCGCATCCTCGACGTTGAGTGCATTGCGTGCTTCCAACTCAGCGACGCGAACGGCAACTTCACCCCAATCAAGGCAATCTTGAACCTTCGCTAAAGGGGCCACGTCGTGGAAAATCACCTGCATCCCGCGAAGTAAGGTGCGGATCATCCTCGTCGAAGCGATGAAGATATGCACTCCCAGATATGCACTCCACGCCTCAGGCCCTTTGTTCTTTAGGAAGTGCTCAACCCTATCCTCAATCGTTCCGCAGCGCAGCAATCGGATCAATGTTTCCTGCTCGACGCGCAGGAAGGTAGTTGGCCAGAATTCCGATTACGGAGAGTATGAATCCCGCGCACGTGAAGACCATCGCGTCGGCGGAATTCACGTCGTAGAGCAACGTGGCGAGCAATCGCCCGGAGAGCACCGCAGCCACGCCTCCAATCACCAATCCTCCAAGGACAGGAACCATCCCTTCGCGCAATATCATTCGCGCCAATTGGTCGCGACTGGCGCCCAGCGCCGATCGAATTCCAATTTCTTTCTCGCGCCGCACGATTGCATAAGAGGCAACACCGTACACTCCTACGCACGTCAAGAGCAGCGCGACCAGCGCGAAAGCGGCCAGCAACCATGCGGCGAATCTGCGATCACCCACCCCGTTGCTGATCAATTCGCTCATCTCGGTCATATCTGAAACCGGCAGGTTTGGGTCGACCGTCTGTATCTCCTGCTGCACGGCGCGTGTCAACGAAGCCTTGTCTCCGGTGGCTCGGATGAGAACGGCAAACTCCCTGCCTGGATACTGGTACATGTTCAGATAAACGTGCGGGATTGTTTTCTCGCCCAAGCTGCCCAACTTCGTGTCGCCCACCACGCCAACAACCATTAACCAGGGTGCCGACACTGCATTTCCATTGACAACGCGACCCTGAGAAAAACGGATTCTCCGCCCAACGGGGTCACCGTCTCCCCAGAAGAGATGGGCGGCCGCCTCATCCACCAACACAACACCAGGAGATGTCGAATCATCGGCGTTCGCAAAGATGCGTCCGCGGGCAAGAGGCGTGCCCATAGTCGAAAAGAATTCCGGCGTCACAGACACTGCGACCGCGGTCGGAGCGTCCCCTTTTTCAGAGGTGCCTTCGACGCGGAATCCATTAGGAATCAGCGGCCTCCTGAGAGGGACGACACTGGACGCGGCGGCGTTTTCCACGCCGGCAATGCCGCTCAAGCGGCGGATCGCCTCACGCACCATCATCGTGCGCCGGTCGAGCCTTCCGTATACATCAGCCTTGGGGTCGTTGGGGACCGGCAGCCAGAAACTCCCTGCCATCAGATGTTTCGAATTGAAGCCAGGATCAACTTGGAGAAGATTCCAGAATGTGCGCAGCAGCAGGCCCGCGCCGACGAGCAGCATTAATGACAGCGCAACCTCTGCGCCGGTCAGCGTCTTTCCCATCGCGGTCGAATGCCGGGAAGAGGAGCAGCCTCTCTCGCGCAAATCCGCTGTTCCGGGTTGTGTCTTCGATGCCTGCACGGCCGGAATCAGTCCGAACACAACAGTAGTTACCAAGGCAACGGTCAGTGAAAATACCAGCACACGGGCGTCCAGGCCGATCGGGTTCAGGCGCGGCAACTGCGAGGGCAGCACTGCAACCAACAGCCGAACTCCCATGGCCGCGGCTCCCACACCGACGGCTGCCGATATCAAGCTCAACAGGGCCGCCTCCGTGAGTAGTTGTCGAATGATCCGGCCTCGCGTCGCTCCCAGCGCCAGCCGCAAAGCGATCTCCCGTTGCCTCGACGAGGCATTCACTAGCAGCAGATTAGCAACATTCACGCAGGCAATCAGCAGGATCAACCCAACCGCGAGCAAGAGCGCGATCAACAGTGTTTTCGCTTCGCCGACAACCACTTGTTTCAATGGCGCCATTTCGAGCGTCCAGCCAGCGGTTGCGGGATAGTCGCTGCCATAATCTCGGCGCAGCGAATTGCTGAGAATCGCCAATTGTGCCTGCGCCTGTTGCAATGTGATTCCAGGCTTCAACCTGGCAATAATCCCAGGAAGGAAACGAATGTCTCGCTTTGGGGCTGGAAATGGGTCCGCGCGGTAGCCTGCGGTCAGCCACATATCCACCGGGCGCAACCCCCCGGTCGTCGGATGACGAAACTCCGGAGGCAGCACGCCAACAATGGTGTAGAGATCGTTGTCCAGCCGCACCCGGCGTCCGATCACCGATCGGTCTCCGTCAAATTCCTTGTGCCAAAGCGCGTCGCTGATTACCACCGCTTCCGCAAATCCCTCCGCGGTGTCGCGCACGTCAATCAACCTGCCTAATTCTGGCTGTGCTCCCAGAATATTGAAGTAATCCGGGCTTATGGCAAGAAACTCAAGACGCTCCGGGCGATCGCCACCGGTCAGGTTTACGGGGCACTGCCAAACAACGGAGACCGCCGAAAAGATGCCCGCGCGGTTCTTAAGATCCTCGAGTTCGGGCACTGAAAAGCCGACGTTCCGTGCGCCCAGTCCGCGCAAGTCCGCGCTCAGCTCCACCAATTCCCCAGCATTCCGATAAGGGAGAGGTTTAAGCAGGGTTGCGTTCACAATGCTGAATATCGCCGTGTTCGCGCCAATTCCAAGAGCCAGGGTCGCCAGCAACGTCAGCGTAATACGCGGCGACTTCCGCATCGACCTGAGTGAGAATTGAACATCCTGCCACAGGTTCATCTGCCACCCTCATTTGCACGACTTTTCTTTTCACTCAGCCGACCGGCCGTTTATCTCCGACCACAACTCTCCTCACCGTGTGCCCGTGTTAAAAGCAATCGGTGTTCCATTTCCCTTTCTCTTCATGGACCTTTGTGTTGCTTCTACTTACGAAAGAGCCGCCTTGCCTTAACTTGGACTCCACTTGTCCGATTGCAGAGTTCAATGATCGAAACCGAACGGTACGTCGGCAGCATCACTCGACGCGGTCGGTAAGTGACTTGGCGCTTCTGCGTGAACCTACACTGGAAAACTCTCGGAACTTGAAAAATGCGCCGTCGTGCTTTCCGAGATCGGAGAGGATCAGTCTTCTGGCAATCTGCTTTCCTGCCCGAGCTTTTTGCGTATTCGCATAACGCCTGTTTATACTTCCTCCGCTGATACGCGAGGGCAGAGCAATGGATCTGGAATTCCGGAGCCCATCGATACGGAACCTATTGCAGCGAGCGTCTCTCATTTTCCTTGCTGTCTTCGCATCGCAGGTTTCCCAGGGTTACGGGAAAGCCCAAGGCTTGGCGCACAACGAATATCCGGGGAAAAACTGGGCGCAGGCCGTCAAGCCGGAAGATCGAGGGTGGTCATCGGATAAGCTGGCGGCTGCCAAAGCTTATGCCGACTCGATTGATACCGCCGCTGTCGTTGTCGTCGACGACGGGATCATCGTCACGCAATGGGGCGCAACGACGACAAAGTTCAACGTGCACTCCATCAGGAAGAGTTTTCTGAACGCGCTCTATGGCATCGCAGTAGCGAAGGGCGAGATCAATCTAAACGCCACGCTCGATGAATTGGGAATAGACGACAACCCGCCGTCACTCACGCCTCAAGAGAAGCAGGCGCGCGTGATTGACCTTCTGAAGGCGCGGTCGGGCATCTATCATGCCGCTTTAGCTGAATCTCCTGCGATGAAGGCGGAAAAACCGCCTCGCGGCTCGCACCCGCCGCGGTCATTCTGGTCTTACAACAACTGGGACTTCAATGCGCTTGGATCCATCTATGAGAAGCTCGCGCACGACACCATTTATCACAGCTTTGACGTACAAATCGCGCAACGAATTGGTATGGAAGACTACGACCCGAAGGAGCAGGAATACCTGACAGGGCCGGATTCGATCCACCCTGCATACCCGTTTCGGATGACTGCGCGCGATATGGCTCGATTCGGGCTGCTGTATTTGCGAGGAGGCAAGTGGAGGGACGCGCAGCTTGTTCCCTCGCAGTGGGTGAAGGACAGCACCACGGCATATTCGGTTGCTGACGGCAACCCAAGGGATGGCTATAGCGGGTATGGCATGTTGTGGTGGGTGGCCGTGAATGGCAACCACTATCCGAAGGTCGAACTACCGGACGGAAGCTTTTCGGCATGGGGGGCCGGGGGGCATTTTATTGCCGTGATCCCGGCGCTGAAGGTGGTTGTTGTGCATCGCGTCAATACGGACGACCCGGCGAAGAAGGTCACGTTGGAGCAGTTTGGCCAGTTGTTACACCTCATACTCGCTGCCAGGAAACCATCGTAGGCCGGGCTGTTTTAAGAGCAATTTACTTATCCCCATGCCACGTTTGTTATCAACCTAAGCTCTACAAGCGGCAGTGAGCTGTCATGGGTCGTGCCGTCGTACGCCACACAAGGTTCGAGGTGTTTCGGTCGGCCCTACGGGGCGGGAGGCGGTTGGTTGCGGGGCATCCCAGGGTTTCACCCTGGGCTATTTTCGGACGTCCCTCCGGGACGAGAACAGGCTCAAAAGGCTGTTGTAAGACGAAGGAGATAGCTTCTGGGAGGGTCAATGGCATTTCCGGAAAAGAGGCCGCCAAAATCCATCACATCCAGAACATTGTTCAGGTTCTGCCCATCGACTTGAAGACGCACGTCGAACTTTTCGGATTTGTGAAGATCGGCTCCGGCTGAAGCGTTTACCTGGAAAACAGGATCGATGCGACCGCGATCAAAATTGATGCGGTCGAGCACCTGTTGCCCATATTGGGCGAGTACGGTAGAGGGGTCGCCGTCAAATTCGAAGGGAAGGCCGGTGTCGTATTGGATTCCGGCGGCCAGCCAGAATCTGGGATGCACCTGGTAGCGGAGACGGCCGCGCACGGTGTTGCGCTGGTCCTGCGAGTCAGGGAAGTGGCCGGAGAGCTGCGTTACTGCAGCGGTCGCGCCCGCGCCAAGAAACAGTCCTCCGGTCACGGGATTCCACGCATTGCCCACTTGATAGGAGTAACTCAGGAAGCCGGAGAATTTTTTCCAGTCCGGCAGGTCGAGCTTGGCTTCGGCGCCGTAGATGATCGCTTTTCGAAAAGCTATGGGGAAGCTGATGCTGGTGTTGTCGATCTGGTCGTCGTCAGCGTAGTTATTCACCACGCGCCGAAAATAATTCACATTGAGTTTTGCTTTGTCGAACAGGCCCTGGGTCAAACCGCTTTCGAAATAGTCGCCAACCGAAGGTTGCACGGGCAGGCGGAAGAAGGTCGTGGGGTCCAGCGACTCAACCTGCGTTGAACTGGAGAGCAGAATGTTCTGGGACGATGGCGTCTGGAAAATGCGGTCGTAGGAAAAATGCAGAATCAGATTGGAGGATGGGAAATATCGGGAGACGGCAAAGCGCGGTTGCAGGGCCTGCTTATTGATAAGGAGTTGGTAGTGATCCCATCGAAGACCGGCATTGATTGACCAATTTCCCAGATGGACGAGATCCTGGATGAATGCGGACTGCTCCAGATCTGGTCGCTGCGCGGTGAAGGCGAAAGTGAGCGGTGTTCCATCGTCAAACCTGCCAGGATCGGTGATGATGTAGCCCGTGTTTTCGCGGAGGAATGCGTTGTCAGATTCGACGCCGGCTTTCCACTCGCTTCGACCTCGGTCGGCAATCACCAGGGCCTTGAAGTAGCCCTCGCGAAATCGGTTGTGCTGGAAGACTTCGATTGGCGTTGACTGCGGGTTCGAATTGAAGTCGTTGGTATCGTCCCGCACCATGCCTCCGAGCCTTGCCAGCGTATGGGGAGAAAAGGCGTGCTCGAACGAGACGATGCCCATGGTTTCAATGTTGTCTGCTGTTTGACGCTGGCCCGCAGCCTGCTGCACCTGTTCATTGGGAATGTCATACCGCGACAATGCATGGCGGACCGTTGCACTGAAGCGATCGTTGCGGGTGAGGTCGCGCTCGTAGCGCATCGAAAAGTCGCCGAGAGTACCGGTGTTTGAGTAGTTCTGCGGAACGACAGGATTGAGATAGCGGTCGGTCATGCTTCCGCCTGCGCTGCCGCCCAGAGTGTTTTTGCCCGCAGTGTACTGACCCTTCGCAAAGGCGTTTTCGGTGTTGAAGCTGCCGCCTGCCAGCACGAGATCGCCGTGGAATCCGGGTTGAGCCTCCTGGACGGTGTTCACTTCAATCACTCCGCCCATCTTCCTGCCGTACTCGGCCGGAAATCCAGCCGTGTAGATGCTGAGGGACTGAACGTCGTCGGCTTCAATCTCGGGCCCAAAGCCGGGTGACCGGTTGTCCGTTAAAGGAATGCCGTCGACCACGAATTGCGTTTGATATTCAGATCCTCGTGGATGAAGGACGGCGTTTCCTTCGTAGAGCCAACCGGGCTGGGAATTGACAAGATCTTGCAGCGATCGACCAGGAATCGCGGCGAGCCGGTGCTGGATGAAGGAGGATCCCACCTGATCGACATTGCCGGGCTGTTCGGGGTCGATGAGGGTGTTGGCTGCCTGGACCGCAACGGTCTCTTCCACGGTGGCGAGTTTAAGCAAGACCGAATGCACGACTGGAATGGATGAACGAATGACAACCGTCTCGGCGGCCGCGGCGAACCCGGATTGGCCAACTTCCAAACGGTAAACCCCATAGGGAAGCCTCGCGATGTCGATGTCCCCCAGTTTGTCGGTCTCGAGTTGGGCGCTGTATTGGTTGGCCTGACTGAGAAGGTGGATTGTTGCCTGAATGCCTCGGCCTGACGGATCGGCGACGTGGAGTCGCAATTCTCCGCTGCTGCTCTGGCAACAGGCGGGGAGTGCGGTCAGGAACACGAGAAGGAGGAATGCTCTCAATGGCTTGTTCAGACTGCTTACTTGGATGCCGATTCCGGTCTTGAAGAAAGGCTGAACGCGATGGGGTCAGTCGGAGAATTTACTGACGCCAAGGGCGAGTACCGGATCCCCGTCTTTCGGATTTGGGGATTGCGTTCAGGCTTGCCGGTCCCGCGGAACAATCGGGGCCAGCGTGAGGGCGGATCTCTGCTATAGGTTACTGGTATGAGATGCCTTCCACTTTCCCGTTGCTTTTTGTTCCGGGCTGTCGTCGTCGCCGCGATGGTCGCATGCGGCGGTTATAGCCCCGCAGCTTTCGCCGCGTCCGCATCAAGCATGGAGCAAATGCTTGGTTACTCCTTTGTGAGCGGGCTTGCCGCTTCAGAAAAGGGAGACCGGTTTGCCTGGGTTGAAAATGTGCGGGGTGTGCGCAACATCTGGTTCGCGCTTTCGACCGATAGCGCGCCACACCAGCTCACGCACTACACGCAGGATGATGGGCAGGAACTGACGCAGCTCACCTTTTCCGTCGATGGGTCGCAACTGGTGTATGTGCGCGGTGGAGATCACGACGAGAACTGGCCGGCAGCGGGCAACCTTGCTCCTGATCCGGGCGGTGATCCGATTGAGCCGAAAATCACGATCTGGTCGATTGCGACCGATGGCGCGGAAAGTGCTCCGCTGCAAATCGCAGAGGGCGACAGCCCCGCTGTCTCCTCCCTGGGACAAGTGGCGTATGTGAAGGATGGGCAAATCTGGAGTGTGCCTCTGGCGCGGGTAAAGGGCAAGGCAGCCGAGGGAAAGCGGCTTTTCTTCGATCGCGGGAAGGATGGCGCGCCGGTGTGGTCGAAGGATGGGACGCGGCTCGCGTTTGTGTCGGGGAGGGGCGATCACGGCTTGATCGGCGTTTATACGTCGCCTGAGCAGCCTCTGCTGTATTTGGCTCCGTCGACCAACTTCGATGAAGAGCCGGTCTGGTCACCCGACGGCCGCTCGATTGCGTTTCTGCGGAAGCCCAGTCGCGGAGATGCGCCGGAAAACTTTCTTGTGCAGGTGCCGCATCCGTTTGCTTTTTGGACGGCCGATGTGGCAACGGGCGAAGGCCGCCAGGTGTGGAGTTCGCCGGACACCCTTGCCGGTTCACTGCCGGATGTGGGCGAAGATGAACCGCTGTTCTGGATGGCGAACGACAAGCTGGTGTTTCTGGCGGAGACGGACAACTGGCCGCACCTGTACGCAGTCGACGTAAAGGGCGGCGATGCGCAACTGCTGACTCCTGGTCGTTTTATGGTGGAGAACGTGGCGATGAGTCCCGACCGCACCGCGCTGGTCTATAGCGCGAACGCTGGGGGCGTCGCTGGGGATGATGATCGTCGGCATCTGTTTCGGGTTCGCATGGATGGGGCTGCTCCGGAGGCGTTGACCAGCGGAGAGAATCTTGAGTGGTCGCCGGCAGCGCTCGTGGGCGGCAAAGTTGCTTACATCACCGCGGACGCACGACGTCCCGCATCGGTTGCGGTTCTGGCGCGAGCGGGGGAGGGCCGGGTACTCGATACGGGCGGTACGAAGGACTATCCGGCAGACGGGCTCGTCGTGCCAAAGCTGGTCAGCTTCAAATCGCCTGATGGTCTCACGATTCAGGGCCAGCTGTTTCGCGAACCGGGCGCGAGCACTCGGCAGCCGGGAGTGATTTTTGTGCATGGCGGACCGCCGCGCCAGATGCTGCTGGGCTGGCACTACATGGACTACTACAGCAATGCGTACGCGGTGAATGAATACCTGGCGACGCATGGATTCACGGTGCTCTCGGTGAATTATCGTCTGGGCATCGGATACGGCCGGGCGTTCCAGCATCCTGCACACGCCGGGCCTGCAGGCGCGGCGGAATACCAGGATGTGCTGGCCGGGGCGCGCTTTCTCCAGAAGACGGAGGGCGTCGACGCGAATAGTATCGGCATTTGGGGCGGCTCCTATGGGGGCTATTTGACCGGACTCGGATTGGCGCGCAACTCCGATGTGTTCAAGGCAGGCGTGGACTTTCATGGCATCTCCAATTGGGTGCCGGCACTGAGCAAGGACGGGGCTTTTCCTGAGCATTGGTACGAAGCAGATGCTTCGTGGAAACAGGCGGTCGCGACGGCCTTTGCCGCTTCGCCAGATGCGGATATCGCGAAGTGGAAATCACCTGTGCTGCTGGTTCAGGGGGACGACGACCGGAATGTGCCGTTCGATCAAACCGTAGAGCTCGCGCACCGTTTACAGCAGCAGAAAACGCCTTTCGAGGAATTGGTGATTCCGAATGAAATTCATGGCTTTCTGCGATGGAGGAACTGGGTGCGCGCGGATGAGGCTACAGTGCGTTTTCTTTTCACGAACCTGGGGGTGAAGACGCCGACCGAATGACGGATACGTCCGTTGCCATGACATCTGTGCGGCTAAGTCCAATGGAAAGTAGGATCTTTACTCCCATAGAGAGGGAAGGGTGACCCGCTGACCGTTCTGTCGCATGTGCACCTGCATCAGCAAACACTTTTGTCGCGCGCGTCACCTTGCCTCCGCATGCGTACATCTTTTCGCAGAGCTCGTTTCATCTAATTGCCGCAACAGGTACTCTCCTCAACTCGTTTCACTCATTCTGGCTTGTTCCAAATAACAGAGGAGAATCCATGGGCCGCAGATTTGTTCTAAGCCTTGTTCTCTTGCTGTGTGCAGAGGCCACGTTCGCCCAGGTCGCAACCACCAGCAGTACGTCCACCTCCACCATCAACACCAGCCTTCCGGTCGCCTACGTATACGTCTCCAGTTCGCATTACATTCACGCCTACAAGGCGTGGGCCAATGGCACATACACCAGCATCACCGGATCGCCGTTCCCCTTCGCCGGCATCCGCAAGATGTCCGTCACGAAGAACTTCCTCTTCGGCACGGATGGGACAAATCTCATTACCTACTCCATCCACTCCAATGGATCAATCAGCAAGGCGAGCTCCATCAAACCAGGAATCTACCAGTCCAGCGGATGTTCTCAAGTCAGTCAATTGGGAACCCAGGTCGATTTCAGTCAGGCAACGCTGTATTACCTCGCGTGTTCCGATGGATTCAACGCGAACGCGTATCTCTCGTTCCACATTCAGTCAGACGGATCTTTGCAGTTCCTCGGAGGCTCAGGCGGTTCGATAAGTGCAGCTACTCAGGGCACGCCATTAGCGCTGACCAAAATGGGAGGGAATGCCTTCGCATTCGACTCCTACTGCAACGATGAAACCGATCAGGGCGTTATTCAGGTCTTCAAGCGGCAGAGCAATGGCAACCTCATCTTCTTCGGCGAAGATAACAGCATGCCTGCAGCCGCTCCCGGCTCAGGCTTCTGCATGGGCCCCGTGGCGGCTGACGCGTCGAACCACCTCGCCGCTGCCGTTTTCCTCATGGACAGCCAGCCGCACGATGCCGGCTTTATCTTCGGACCCTCCTACCTCGCAAGCTACACAGCGGATTCGAACGGCAACCTCACCACAACGAGCAACATCGACAACATGCCGGCCCTCCCCGTCGCTGGAAACAATGGCGCAACCGCCATCAGCATCTCTCCGGACGGCAAGTATGTTGCCGTGGGTGGCGGCGGCAACGGATTTCAGGTCCTCCACTTCAACGGTGGCGATCCACCCACGAACTTCAGCCCCGCACTCCTCGCGGGTCATTCCATTCAGAAGTTCGGCTGGGACAAGGCGGGCCACCTCTATGTGCTCTCCGCCGTCTACGGCGTCGGCACGTACACAA
The DNA here is from genome assembly GCA_963770365.1 of uncultured Acidobacteriaceae bacterium. Lineage (GTDB taxonomy): Bacteria > Acidobacteriota > Terriglobia > Terriglobales > Acidobacteriaceae > Telmatobacter. Next base: position 217,502 of record CAVYPN010000014.1, read on the forward strand.
CCTACCTCAGCGTCTTCAACGTCACTTCCAGCGGCGTGCAGAAGGTTTCCGGATCGCCCCATTACATCGCCAACCTGAGCAACGTCATCGTTCTCAACCTGCAGTAATACGGATTGCGGGTCATCGATTCGAACCCGAACTTCATCGCAAACTCTCTTGCCCTTGACTCTCGATCGGATTCAAGGGCAGGAAAATCTCAAGTGCCCCCATCGCCCGTCCCACCGAGTAGAGCGTCCCGTAGAAGTTGCCATCGGTGGCCTGGACAAGTCCTCTCATCGGAATGCGACACCCCCGCCATCAAATGCTTGAATGACTGTGAGCGTTCCTCCAAGCGTGTCTTGAAAGCGACGCCTTCTCCAGTTCCACCCCCTTGGGCAAGGCCGTAGAGGTTTCATCGCTGGCCTGGATCAGCGGGCCGTTGGGCTGGGAGCCGTGGGTTGTATCGAATTCGTGTGCTCTGGAGGACCAGCAGCCCTGTTCGCGACAGTCGAGATGCGACGGAGCAAACTCTTCGACTGGAGCAGAACCAGCTCAGCCGACCGGTCGGGGCCTGTGTTTTCGACGCGATGCCGGGCCCAGAGCCTGGAGGACTGCCTCGGCGTAGGAGGACCAGTCATCCGGGAGCACGGCCGGTGCCTCGTGCGCCAACTGCAAAAGCCCACGGTATGCCGCATACGCGAGCACAGCTTTCGCTTTAGCCTGTGATACCGGGAGCCCGAGCTCGCGGTAACAGGTTTCAAGGAATCCAATTCGCGCGGAAGCAACGCGGTTCAGCATGCGCCTGACAATCGGATCTTCTGCGGCCTCGGCAAGCGCCGCATACAAGGAGCGTGACCTTGGTGGCTGGCTGGCAGCGTCCAGCATGAAATTGAGCCGCTGACGAGGGTCGGTGACGGCCGACAGTCCTGCGATGGCCTCGGTGGTGGCGCGATGCTCCCATCGCCTGAGGGCGTCAGCCAAGAGCTCGGACCGGCCCTTGAAGTGCCAATAAAAACTGCCCTTGGTGACGCCCAGGCGCGTGGCGAGCGCCTCTACTGTAAATGCCCGGAGACCAGCCTCCGAGATGAGTTGGAGCGCACCTTCCACCCAGTCGGATGAAGTAAGAGTAGGCTCGTCGAGTCGCTTGGCACCGGTACCCTTGCGGACCATAGTAGACATTTTCCCATACGCAAGAGTATTGACGGTCGGCGTTTCCATACCCTAGAGTATGGAGCATGACAGAATTGGCGCCGGACATCGTAGATTTGCGCGACCAACTCGACGCAGCGGAGCGCGACGCACGATCGCTCGTGGAAGACCTTGCCGAAGAGCGAGGTTGCTGGCGTGCCGACGCAGGTTCGTGGAGCGTGGCGCAATGCCTCGACCACCTGGCTACAACGAACCAGGTCTACCTGAGCGCGATGAAAGAACCGGCGAACCGTGCACGCGCCGCAGGGCGCTTCAGGCGACGCCCGGCGCTTCCCGGATTCGTGGGCCGATGGTTTGCGACAAAGATGGAGCCGCCGGTCAAAGCATCCTCCAGGATGAAGACGATGCGGATCATTAAGCCCGGCGCATCGCCCTCGCTCGCTGATGCTTTCGTCCGTTTCCTGACATCCCAGGGCGAAATACGGGACTACCTCGGTACTAACGCAGACCTGGACCTTGCCGGGATTCGATTCCCGAATCCGTTGGTACCCGGCATCCGGTTTAGCGTGGCCACCGGACTTCACGTTATCACCGCTCACGAGAGGCGGCATATGTGGCAAGCCTGGCGTGTGCGTCGGGCCGCGGAGGCGGCAGGCGAAGACAGTTCGATCCGAAGGAATTAATCCGCAGTCGGACTCCATGGGAGATGCAACTAACTCGCCTCACGCGATGACAGAGAGAGAGTCCTTCAGACTCCCGTTTGGGATTGGTTCCATTGCGGTGAAATGTTGCGCTAGCGCTGGAGGAGGTCGATGGGCTGGGTGAAGTCGGTGGCACGGATGTACTTGGCGAGCGAGGGATGCTGGCGTTCGAGTGCGAGGTACATTTCCCAGGCGACGCGGCGATAGCTGAAGTGGCCGGCGGGGGCCGAGCGGAGTTCGCTGATGTATTGCGCTTCGGCGAAGTCCATTTTGAAGAGGCAGCGGACGCGCGTGGCCAGCGGGAGCAAATAGAGCGCTGACACCGCGGCTTCGGGTGATGAGCCGGCGGCGATCTTGGCGCTGGCGGTGTGGGCGGATTCGATGGCGTTCTGATATTCACTGAGAACGCCAGCTTCTTCGAGTCCGGCGGCGTCGCCGGAGTGGGGCGTTTCGTAGCCGTGGACGGCGGTGAATCCCTGCTTGATCTGGGTGACGCGGCGATGGCGATGCATATCGCGGAAGCCGCCGATGTCCATGAGGATATCGAAGCGGAGGGCGGCGCCGGCGTGAAAGACGCGGAGGGCTTCGTCGTGTTTGCCGCGGTGGCGTAAACCGAGCTCGATGATCTCCGAGATACGAGAGGCTGGAAGCGCGGCGACGACGTCGCGGACCTGGCGGTAGGGATGGGCGCTGGCCCAGTAGATCAGGGTGGCGGCGAGTTCGACTTCGAGGGATTCCGTGCGCTCGACGAGATCGACCACTGGCGATGGCGCGGGTGCGATGCCGTGCAGGATTTCTGCCGATGCTTTTTCGAGTTCAGCGCGCGTCTGGATGAGGTACTGGTTGGGCTCGGCGTATTTGACGAGCGTGGGCGCGGTGCGGACTTCGCGGGTGAGGAGATTGGCGGCTTCGGCGGCAAGTTCAGGGTCGGATAGCTTTGTGACGAATGCATCGGCGGCGCGAGCATTGACGTTCCAGGCGGGGCCAGTGGCGGCGTCGCGGAGCTTCGCGCCGAGATCGCGGACTTCGGCGATGGGATGCGAGAGCAGGCGGGAGACCTGTGTTTCCAGCGTGCGGGCGTTGACGATCTGGCCTAGCGAGGTGTTGGTGGCCAGCGGAAGCAGGTAGCGGGCGACGTCGAAGGCGCGGGCCTTGAGGGTGCGGTCGTAGGCTTCGGGCTTCATGGCCTCGGGGCGGACGACGCGCTGGCGGAGGGCTTCATGGACGGCGGCGGTGGTTCGCTGGTAGGTGGCGAAGAGAATGCCGATGGTCTCGGCATAGAGCGTTGCCGATGCGGAGTCCGATCCGAAGTCGGGGAAGTACCAGCCGGACTTCTGGAAGTTCTGATAGCGGGTGGAGCGTTCCTGGCCGTCCCAGCGCTGTTCGTCGACCAGCACGATGGCGGCCAGCAGGCTCAGGCGCTCGACGGCGAAGGCGATGTGGGCCAGGTCGGCGATGGAGCGGTGGCCGTATTGGAAATAGAATGTATTGAGGAATTGCTCGGCGCGCTGGGCGCTGATTTCAGTGAGGGACTCACGCATGGAGAGCGCGGAACGCGAGTATTTGGCCATGGCGTAGGCCAGTACTTCGGGATCGGCTCCATGAACGGCATAGACATCAGTCTGGTTATGGGCGCCAGCGGGCGAGTAAGATTCAATGGGCAAAGATTGACTGGACATGGACGAGGGCTCGCGACCAGAATACGGCATCAGGTAAGGCCGGGCTGTGAATCCCTCGGACCGATCTGTACGTCAAAATTGCAGGGCGGGAGTGCACGGCAGAATGCGGGAGTTCAAATTGCGGACATCGCAAAGGCCCCGGCCATTGCCAACCGGACGCTGGATGCTGTCTCAGCGCTGGAACGACCTTCTTTTTGCGCACTGGCGGGTGCCTGCAGCGACGGTCTCGCCGTTCTTGCCGGAGGGGTTGCAGCCGGACACATTTCAAGGCTCGGCATGGATCGGCATTGTGCCGCTGTGGATGGATCGCTTCAACTTCCGAGGGATGCCCTCGATTCCTGGAACGCGGAGCTTTCCCGAACTCCACTTACGCACCTATGTTCATGACCAGCACACCAATACGCCCGGGATTTACAACCTCTCGGTGGATATCGGGAGCCTGCTGGCTACGTCGGCGGTGCGGCTGATTTTTCGCCAGCCTTGCAACTGGGCGGAGATGCGGCTGACCCAGCGCACCGAACGCGAATTCTCGTTTTACAGCCGCAGACGGTTTATCGCTAGTCCGGTGATTTTCAATGCGCGCTACCGGGGGTTGGGCCCGACGCGGAGGCTGGCGGAGATTCGCAGCGGATCACTAGAGTATTTTTTTACGGAGCGCTACTGCCAGTTCACGCGGAATCATGCGGGGCTTGCCGTGCGGGCGAATATTCACGCTGTGGCCTCGCCGCTGGAAGATGCCGAGGCGGAGATCGAGCGGAACGATCTGCCCGCTGCGCTCGGAATCCAGGTTACGGATAATGAGCCGGTATTGCATTACTCGCGGCGGCTCGCGGTGTATGTGTGGCCAGCGGAGCTGGCGATGCCGGCGCGTCGCAGAGAGCGCATCCCGGCACAGGTCATGCCGACGGGCTGAGTCCTGACTGGCGGATCAGGCACAGGGGGCATGGTTTGCTTTATCGCTCCGCCAGACCTTTCTGGCCAGCAAGAGCAGTCCGACGAGCGCGCAAAACTGGAAAACAAATTTGCCGATGAGATCGAGTGTGGTCCAGCCGGCGGAACTGATGTCGCTGGCCGCGATGCACCCGAGCATGGCTCCGCAGGAAAGCGCCCAGCGATGGATGTCGCGCCAGCCGCCCGATGCCGACCAGTAGCGCACGAGCATGAACGACAAGAGCGCCCAGAACAAGCCAGCCGTCATGGGAATCCATGGGGCGAGTCCGGGATGCGGAACGAAGACGAGCGTGATGAGCGCGAACCAGGCAGCGGCAAAAATGAAGGATTTGATCCCGAGGAGCCAGGCGCTGGCGGGTTGCCGGGAAGTGACCTGGCCCGCGTGGCCGTATCCGCGGAGAAGATATGCCGCGAGAACCAGGGACGCTATGGAGGCAAGGCCGATGAGGATGAGAGCGACGGGTGGGTGGTAAGGCGCGGCGTGGAGGCGTGGGCGAGCTTGTTGCGTCCAGCCATACCATGCGATGCGGGAGCCGATGAGGAATGCGATGCAGGTGGCGATGAGGCCGCGTTTACGGAGCCATGGTTGTTCGCGGCGATCGGGGAAGATTAGCTCGGTGACTTGGACGGGAATCAGGACTACCCAGACGCTTTCAAATCCCAACATAAACAGCAGGTAGAGCCAGTTGATTCCCCATAAGCGGGCGAAGTCCGCGTTGGCGCCCGGAAAGGGGAGCGGTGCGATGGATGTCTGCTGGATGATGAACTCTTCGGCGACGGAGAGCGCGAGGCCGAGGCAAAGAAGGCTGGTTGCGCCAGCGCGCCAGCGGCGGACAAGTTCGCGCGCGAGCAGGGCGCCGCCTCCCCAGACCATGACTTCTGGAATGAGCACGAAGAGGATGCTGAGGCGTGTGGATCCGCTCAATACTTCAGCGATGACGGGGGCGAGGATGAGCAGCGTCCAGATGGGGCCGCGATAGCGCGTTGGGGGCGGCGCTTGCAGGCTTGTGTTGGCGGGGATGGATTCGGTCGGCATGGATTACTCCTTGTTGCGTCCAGCGGCTGCAGGGGTACGCGCGGGGCCCGGAGCGGAGGTGCGCGCATGTTTCAAAATGGTTTTCAAATCCCAGGAAAGTTTTCCTGAAGAGATGTCGCCGATGAGGCTGCGCACCCACGCGAGTTCGGCTTTCATGATGGCGATCAGGTATTCGCTTTCGACGAGGTTGATGCGGAGCACATGTTCAGATGCCGCGGAGACGCCGGCGCTACGTTGCGCGATCTCATTTGCCAAATGCGTGGCGCGTTCCTCGAGACGGGGCAACGCTTCAGCGGGCGTGAGGTGGACCAGAAAGCTCATGGCGGCCATGAACTCGGATGATTCGCGGCGCGGCACTGCGATGATCTGTCGGAGGACGCGGGTGAATTCTTTGCGGCCCGCGGCGGTGATGGCGTAGGTGGTGCGTTCGGGTCGGCGGCCTTCGCGGTCGGTTGATTTTGCGGCGATGAGTGCATCGCGCACCAGACGGCCAATGGCGTGATAGAGCGAGCCGCGCTTGAGGGCGAGGATCTCGTCCTTGTGGCGCAAGCGGAGCAGGCTCTGCATCTGGTAGGGATGCATGGGGCCTTCGCGAAGGAGGGCGAGGACGGCGATTTCCCAGATTCCGAGTTCGTTTGTCATATAGTTCATATGAACTATATCGTATGAACTAAAACGTGGCAACATGCAGAAGCGAAGGAGGAGCAGGCGATGGAGACGACGGAAGCGCTAGCTTGCCTATAATTGGCGTTGGAAGTGCATTGCGCAATTGAACTTAGAGCTGCACTTAAGGTGGACGGACGATGGCGGATTTGCAGGGAAGAATAGCGCTGGTGACAGGGGCGTCGCAGGGGATTGGGCGGGCATGTGCGCTGGAGTTGGCGAAGGCAGGAGCCACGGTGGCGCTGGCGGCGCGCAATGAGGCGAAGCTGGCCGAAGTAGCGGCGGTGATTGCGGCGGCGGGCGGACAGGCCGCGGCATTTGCACTCGACGTGGCTAGCGAGGAGTCCATCAAGAATGGTGCGAAGGCCGTGGCGGAGCGATTCGGCAAGGTGGAGATCCTGGTGAACAACGCGGGCATTACGCGCGACGACCTGATGATGCGGATGAAGCGCGCGGACTGGGATGATGTGCTGAGCACGAATTTGACGGGGACGTTTCTGCTGACGCAGGCGCTGCTGCGGCAGATGATGAAGAACCGCTGGGGCAGGATCATCAACATCACGAGCGTGGTGGGGCGGACCGGACAAGAGGGCCAGGTGAATTATGCGGCGTCGAAGGCGGGGCTGATCGGGTTTACGCGATCGCTGGCGCGCGAGGTGGCGTCACGCGGGATCACGGTGAATGCGGTGGCGCCAGGATATATCGAGACGCCGATGACGACGGTGCTCGGGGAGAAGCTACGCGAAAAGATGATCGAACAGATTCCGCTGGGGCGGGCGGGAACGGATTTGGAGATCGCGCAGCCGGTGGTGTTTCTGGCGTCGGATGCGGCCGCATATATTACGGGGCACGTGCTGGATGTGAATGGCGGGATGTTCATGGGGTAAAGGCAGGGATTAGGGATTATAGCCAGGGATGATTTGGTTGCTCACCATGCCTATTGCTATTCCGTTTTTCTTTCTGCTCACTCCAGTTGCCTTTTTCTTTCTTGCCTAGATTCCCAAGCGGTCTTTCAGGGTTCTGACGCGGTCGCGGGCCACGGGGATCTGGGTGTGCTGCGCGTCTTTGAGCGTGAGGACGACTTTGCCGGCGAACCAGGAATTGACCTCGTGAATCCAGTCGACATTCACCAATGCGGAACGGTGGATGCGCAGGAATTTTGCGGGATCGAGACGGCGCTCGAGATCGGCGATGGTCTGGTCGACGCAGTGGCGACGGCCGGCGACTACGGCGAAGGTGAGCTTGTCCTGGGCAATGAAGTGGGTGACGTCGTCGAGCGGGAGAAACGAGATGCGCTCGCCGACGCGCGAGGCAATGCGATTGGGATAGGTGGCGTGGCCTTCGCGCAGCGATGCGGTCAGTTCTTTCAGTAATTCAGGCAGCGCGGGATTTTGCTGCCAGTCCGGCTTGACGACTGGACGAAGGCGACCGAGTTTGTGAAGCGCGCGTTCCAGATGCTCGGGCTCGATGGGTTTCAGCAGGTAGTCGATGGCGTTGGTTTCAAAGGCGCGGAGCGCGTGCTGGTCGTAGGCCGTCGTGAAGATCACGAAGGGCTGGACGGCCAGGCGGGAGAGCAGTTCGAATCCGTTGAGACCCGGCATCTGGATGTCGAGGAAGAGTACATCGATTGAGTGCGCAAGAGGGTCATTGAGCTCGGCAACGGCTCGTGCAGGATCAGTTGCGGTGCCGGCGATTTCAATCTCTGGGAAAGCGGCGAGCATGCGCTGCAGTCGCTCGATGGCGAGTTGCTCATCGTCGACGAGGTATGCGCGCAGGGTTGGCGTTTCTATCTTCATTTCAGTCTTTCGCTGGAACGGAGATGGAGACTACGGTGAATTCCTGGATGCGTCGCACATTGAGTTGAGCCGCTTCGCCAAACAGAAGCTCGAGGCGGCCAATTAGGTTGCCGAGACCGTGATCGGGTGGAATGTCGGAGAGAGAAAAGCTCGGACCGTCATCGGTGACGGCTAGTTCGAGCACGCCGTTTTGTCGCGCGCCTCTCACAACGATAGAAGCAGGTTGGGTGCGCTGGGCAACAACGTGCTTCACGCTATTTTCGACCAGGGTTTGCAAGGCGAGGGGCGGAACCTTGATGTGGCCGAGCGCATCGGGAACGGAGATCTCATAGTGCAGACGCTTCCCAAAGCGCGTGGATTCAATTTCGAGGTAATCGCGCACAATCTTTAATTCCTGTGCGAGCGGAACGAGGCTGGCTTGATTCGCGCTGATGGAAAAGCGGAGCAGCGAGGCGAGTTTGCCGACGGTGTCTTCGGCGCGTTTGGGATCGGTGGGAATGAGAGACGCGATGGAGTTGAGCGTGTTGAAGAGGAAGTGCGGATGGATGCGCGATTCGAGCGAGGAGAGGCGTGCTTCGACGAGGAGTTTGTTGGCGCGTTCCTGTTCGACCTGACGGGTGCGCAACTCGAGGGTTGCGTCCTGCAGGCGGTGGCGCAGTGTTTCATACGAGGTGATGCTGAGGCCGACGATTAAGGTAATGACCAGGCAGGTTGGCCAGGAAGACTGGACTTCGCGCCAGTAAAATCCAGGCGGATTGATGCCGATGAGTTCAAACACCAGTGCGCCAATTAAGCATCCGCAGGTGGCAGTCGTGGTCAGCACCGCGATGTAGATCACGAAGACGAGTCGAGGAAATTGATTGGTATATCGAAACCCAATCCAGTTGAGAGCCAGCGCAGTAGGAAGGCCAATCAGCATCGAGTAGATGAAAGATCCCAGGAATTGGGTACCGATGTGAGAGAGATGCGTGTGCTCAATCACGAGGATGAGAATGGTTATGACGACCGCGATGGCGGGGACGATCCAGATCTCTCTGCAGAAGGCCTTAAATGCGCGGAGGGTCCTGTTCGATTGATCGCTATCGGCTTCGATTGGAGGGCAGCTTCGGAGACTCATAGATGGAAGCGCACTCCGGCGGAGGTAGCGGTGCTGTAAGGTGTTGCGCCGAAGTCGGAGGTTTTGCTGCCTGTGGGGACGTCCAGGTGCACGTAGGAAGAGAAATGATTGCCGAACCAGCGGCTCACGTCAACGACTCCGACGAAGCTGCGATCGTCGAGATTGGCAACGACGGAGCCGGAGACGTCCCATTCTTTCCATCCGGGTAACTGGCGCAGCCGGGTTTTTCCGACGTTGAAGAAGACGTAGTGCTGGCGGCCGGCGAGAGGCGAAACCGACATGTCGCGGAAGTACGACGTGTTGGGCGGAGCGTAGAACTCGCCGATGAAGGTGACGCCGGATTGGAGGGTGCATTTGGCGCCGATGAGCGCGGCAGCCTGTTCGCGCCATGCGGCTTCGCCGTGCACCTCCCATGCCTGTCCCAGGACGCGCGTGAAGGTGAGCGCACCAAAAGAATCTGCGCCGCGATCGTTGCCGGCGATGAGGGATGTGTCGAATCCATGCACCAGAACGTTATACCGGAACGCGGTGGTGTCGCGCAGTGTGGAGTGGGCCGGCGGCGAGAGCGGCGCTTGACCAGGCGAGCGTGAATGCGTGCGGGCCACGGACGTAGTCGGCTTTGATCATGTCGCGGCCCTGGTTCACGTTGAGACGATCTGAAGGGTTGGTGGGATCGCGCGGTGGGTCGAGGACGCCGGCGGCGGTGAAGGCGTATCCCGTGCCCCAGCGGACCATCTTGCGGCCGGCGGTGAAATCGAAGTCGCCGGCAGAGAGACCGGCGTAGGTTTCCTTGACGCGAAGAATTGAAGCGGTGTCGGAGTAGGTTGTGGAGAGGCCAATGAGGCTGGTGGAGAAGGTGAGACGGCTTTGATAGCGAAGGTCGAAGGTGGGCTCGATGAGGACCTGGTTGAGAATCTGTGGAGCGTGCTGGGGGAGGCCACTCGAGAAGGTGGCGTCGTCGATGACGGCGAGGGAGTAGCGCGTGCTTACGGAGTTCTCTTCGGCGGCCGGCGGATCCTGCGCGGATGCACAGGACCAGGCCGTCGCCAGAAAGAGAGTCGCTATGAGCAATCGAGTATTCATGATTTGCGGCCTTGGAATTTCTACCAGTAGATGAGCGCGATCTCGAGGTTCGAGCCAGGTGCGGCGAAGGCGAATTTGGTTTCGTCGAAGCTGGGAGGGCCCGGACGTTTTTCGGGATTGTTCGAATGTCCATAACCCTCGGTCGGCACACCCGAGTCGTTGAAATCCAGCTTCTCGTTCTTGTTCTCGTCGTGAATAGCTGCGATTCCGTAAGTGCCTTCTGGCAGGTTGTCGAATACGGCTTGGGCTGTGAGGGTTTTCGGATCAATTTCGACAATTTTGGAAGCGACGATGGTGTTTTCGTCGCTTCGGAGAGCGACGCGGATGTTGCCCTCGCTGTTGCGAATGCCGGTGATCTTGATGGTTAGCTTGCCGGTCTTCGGCGTTTGTGCAGACGAGTATTGGCTCGCCACGATAAACAGCGAACAGCAAAGGACCGGTAATATTGCGAACCAAGTGAATTTGCGGATGTTTCCGATCACCTTGTTCTCCTTTCGATCGGGTTTCAGTGGATGATGGCGCATACAGCTCAGCATGTCTGTGATGAGTTAAATCAGAATCTGTCGGAGCGGCCCTGGTAAAAGAGCTTGTCGGGGAGATTTCGGGACATCATGTTTGAGTATTCGAGCACGCTGTGCGAGTTGTGGCGGATTTCGTCGTAGAGGGTGAGCTTCTTAAGAAGCAGTTTGCCGCCGGAGTTTGCGAATTCATCGAAGGTGGCGGATTTGATGTGCTTGCCGGAGGTCAGGTAGAACTCGGCGCGCACGGGGCGCGCATCTTCAGCGCGGACCCAATAGCGAATGCGCTGGTAGGTTGCGCCTTTGCGTTTGGCAGCGAGGTCGAGGACGTAGCAGTTTTCGGCGCCGATTTTTTCTTCGCGGACGTACGCGGCTGAGTAGTCGATGGCGTAGTTGGTGCGGGCGACGTCGCCGTTGGAGGCGTCTCCGGAGAGGCGTTCGAGAGGCGTGATGCGGACGGGACGGCTGGTATCGGGAAGGTAGATCCACATGTCGTCGCCGAGCATGAGCAGGTGGCGGCCTTTGTCGCGGGGACTCATGAATTCGACGTAGGTCTTGTCGGTGCCTTTTTGCGAGACCTCGTAGAGCGACTCTTCGTCGGATTTGTCGGATTCGAAGTTGGTGATCTTGACACGCAGGGTGTAGGCGGGCCAGCCGTTGCGGTATGTGTCGGAGCGTTTCAGGAGGGCCTCGGCGTCAGGCGTTGCGGCGTGTCCGATTGCAGCCCATGCGATGAGGAATGCAATGGTGACCAGCAGCAGGAAAGAGCGCAGGGTGAGATCGACTTTGGACATGGGCCTATACATGAGCAAGGGCCTCCGCAATTTGCAGGCGCGATGCGCGGATCGCGGGCAGGATGGATGCAAGCGCGAGGGAGATGACGACCATAATGGATGAGCCGATCATGAGCGCGGGCACGTGGAGAACGCGGAAGGGAATGTTGACGGTGTATCCGGGAGGTGGCGGCATGTGCAGTCCGGCAGCATTGAGGAGCGAGCCGAGGAGATTGCCACCGACGACGCCGATGGCGGCGCCAAGGACACCGAGGAGCGTTGCTTCGAGCATGAAGAGGGCTACGATCCAGCTGCGGGGCGTGCCCATCGCCAGCATGGTGCCGATTTCGCGGATGCGCTCGAGCATGGCCATGAGCAGCGTATTGATGCTGGCCATGAGCACCATCAGGAAGACGATGAGGCCCATGAAGAGGAAGATTCCATTAAACATGGTGTGGACCTGGTTGTAATAAGTGGCGAGGTCGATCCATTTTTTCAGCGTCATCTGCTGCGACAGGCCGTGGAGGCGCGGGGCGAGTTCTGTGTAGACCACGTCGGTGTTTTCGGTAGCGTCGAGGCCGACGACGAGGTTGGTGACGCGATCGCTTTGCAACAATCGCTGAGCCGCGGGGAGGGAGATACGCAGATAGCGTGCGTCCATTTCCGCGATGCCGGTTTTGACGATGCCGACGATTTGCACGTCGACGCCGTTGAGCGCTCCGTCGGAGGTCATGGCGAGCAGCGTGAGGCCGTCGCCGACTTTGACGTTCATGGACTTGGCGAGTCCGGCGCCGATGAGGGCTTCAACGTCGCCGCTGGATTTGGAAGAGAGATTCCGGCCTGTGCCGGTGACCTGACTTGCGAAGCCGAGACTACTTTCCGCATCGGGATCGACGGCGCTGCCCATGAATCCGATGGCCTTGATGCCATTGGAGACCATGCCGTAGAACTCAATGCGGGGTGCGACACCGCGCACGTGCGGAGCGGAACTGACGGTTGAGGCTACCTGGCGCCAGTTTTCGATTCCGGTGTCGAGGACTTTGACTTCGTCGCGCTTGAAGTGATCGGTGGTGAAGATCTGCAGGTGGCCGAGACCGGCGCGGATGGTGTCTTCGCGGAGTCCGCGGGTCATGAAGGCGAAGTATCCACCGGCAAGGAGCAGGCCGGCTACGCCGCCGCCTACCATCAGCAGGGTCATGAGCGTTCTGCGGCGATTGCGGAAGACGTTACGAAATGCAAGCAGCAAGAACTTGCTCATGAGGGGCTCCTTCGGATTGATCGGGATGGGCATCGCTGACGATACGGCCATCGGTGAGGCGGACGATGCGCGGGGTGTGTTCGAGCAGGCGCTGGTCGTGGGTGGAGAAGATGAAGGTGAGGCCGAGGCTGCGGTTGAGGTCGCGCATCAGGTCGATGAGTTGGGTTGCGTTGCGCGTGTCGAGGTTGGCTGTGGGTTCGTCGGCCAGGACAAGCGAGGGGCGGTGCACGATCGCGCGGGCGACGGCTACGCGCTGGCGTTCTCCGCCGGAAAGCAGATCGGGGCGATGGCTGGCGCGGGTGGAGAGGCCTACGCTTTCGAGGGCTTCGGCGACGCGTTTGCGACGCTCGTTGGCGCTGACACCCTGGACGAGCAGAGGATACTCGACGTTTTCGGCGGCGGTGAAGACGGGGATCAGATTGAAGGTCTGGAAGACGAAGCCGATTTTTTCGCGGCGCAGGGTCGAGGTTTGTGAGGAGTCGAGGCGGGAGGTGTCAGTACCGGCGATGAGGATGCGGCCGCTGGTGGGCTTGTCAATGCAGCCGATGAGGTTCAGCAGGGTAGATTTGCCGCTGCCGCTGGGGCCGGAAATGGCGAGGAATTCGCCGGCATGGATCTGGAGGCTGACGTTGTCGAGGGCGGTGACGGCGCTGTGGTCGAGGGGGAATTTGCGCGTGACCTGGTCAACGCGGACGAGTGAGTCGGTTGGAGCCATCTGGGGGCTGTCCTTTCCGGAGCGGTGTTGTGCTCTGGAGAGGAAGATAGCGGGGGGTGGTTTGGATTGCGCGGCGATTCGGATGAAGGGTTGAAACGGCGGATGAATGGTACGAGGAAGCGGATCAATCGGAGATGAGATCCCCAGGTCTCAAGATCGAGATCCTTCGCCAGGCTCAGGACAGGCTCTGGGGCACCCAGGCTATTGCGGTGGTGCGGCGCTGTCTGTTCGCTGTGGCGGCTGACCCATGACGGCGACGGAAGTGGCGAGGAAGGCGCCGTTCCTGAGGGAACCTTCGGCGCGGATCATGTCGCCGACCTGGATGTCGGCCAAGGTGATGGGATCGCGGCGTTTGCGAAAGGTGGTGTTTTCGTCGGCGACGAAGGAGTGGGTGGCATTGTCGGGGCCGCCTTGCAAGGTGACCTTGACGTCGTTGACGGCGGTGACGCGGCCCATCACCCAGGTCTTGCCGTAGTTGGCCTGCATCTCGCGCATCTGTTTGGCGCGCTCGGGATCGATCTGGAAGATCACGACAGCGCCGACCGACTTGGCATTGGCATCCATTTCGCCGGAGGCGCCGATGGCATCGCCGACTTTGATGTCGGTGGCCTTGATGGCGATTGGCGGAGTGGTAGGAGGTTCGTTGTCGCCGGTCTGGCCTCGGCGCTGTCCTCCTCCGCCTTTCATGATGCGGGTGTTGACGCTGTAATGCACTGTGTAGAGATCGCCCGTATCGGTTTTGATAGTGAAGTGATCGGAAGCGACTTCGGTGACGGTCCCCATGACGCCACGGCCCATCATGCCGCCGCCAAAACCACCACGTCCCCCACGCTGGCCACGCTGTGGCGCGGATTGGCTCGGATCCTGAGGGGGGTTTGCATCCTGCGCAAAGGCGTCGAGGCTGAGAGCACCGAGCAGAATGAGAAGCGGCCAGGAAACGCGAGAGGCTTTCATATGTCTCCCATAAGAGGTGCAACCTATCAAGATAGACGAGCGGCGCACGCAAGAGGACGACGGCTCTGTCGAAGTGTCACGGCCGGGAGGGTGAGTCTATTGCCGTTTCTGGGTTTGCGAATTCAGTAATTCTTCGAATTCGGGCAGGCCGTGAAGGGCTGCGAACTCGTTATCCGCAATGATCTTTTTGGGACTGGTGTAGCCCTCGTTGAGGGCCATCCGCAGGTACTCAATCGCACGCAGAGGCATGCCGGCTTTGACGCAACCCTTGGCCAGGTAGAAATTCATGGCGCCGCGGTCGGAGACCGAGGCCGGATTTTCAATGCGCGGCCGGGAGTTGTCTTCGAAGATGAGCGGATCGACCTTGAGCGCGGCCTGGTACTCTTTCCAACCTTTTTCATATTTGTGCTGTGCGAGCAGGTTGGTGCCGAGATTCTTGAGAATCAGCGCGGAGGCAGGATCGATTTTGAGGGCCTTGCGGTACATTTTTTCTGCGTCGCGATACTCCTTCAGCGCATCGTAGACGGTACCGAGATTGTTGATGACCGTTGAATTTTTTGGGTTGAGTTTGTAAGAAGTCTTGTAACAGCGCATCGCGTCGGGCAGGTTGAACATCAACTGGTAGGCAATGCCGAGCTTGTTCCACACGACAGCGTCGTTGGCCGGTGCTTTCTTGTAGGCTTCAATCGCTGCCTGATACCGTTGATGAGCCATGAGCGCGTCGCCCAGTTGTTCGAATGTCGGCGGAGTCTTCGGGATGGTCGTTGACGTTGTCGGCGTCGCGGTGGGCTTTGGAGCGGAAGCGGTGGTAACTGGCTCTTGCGCGGAGCCGGAAGGATTGACGGATGAAGACTGGGCAAGAACGAATCCGGAGGAACATGAAATGGCTGCCATCAGCACGAAGGCCGGCGGCCGGCGTCTATTGAACCTGCACATATTCCCTCCTCATGAAGGAATCGAGGCGACAACCCTGCTTCATCGTCTCCTCAAATTAGAGCACCATATTGTGCAGCATCGTCAAGCTTGTTTGTTGTGCGGGTGCAAGACGGATTGAAAGGGGCATGAGCCGGAACGACGGGTTCGTGTCCAGCGACAGTGGTAAGAGAGGATTGTCGAGGATGAGCACGACGGTTTCCACGCAGCAGCAATTGAATGTAGCTGAGCGCTTTCGTACTGTTCGCCAGCGCACACTTGGCCTGTGCAAGCCGCTGACACCGGAGGACATGATGGTGCAGTCCTGCGCGGAGGCGTCGCCGGCGAAGTGGCATCTGGCGCATACGGCCTGGTTCTTTGAGTCCTTCATTCTCAGAGACTTCCTGCCCGGCTACAAGCTGTTTAATCCCGATTTCCCCTGGCTGTTCAATAGCTATTACCGTAGTTTTGCCCAATTCCCGGAGAAACGGCTGCGCTCATCGTTTTCGCGCCCCGGTCTGGACGAGGTGATGGGCTATCGGAGCCACGTGGACGAGAGCATCGAGAAACTGCTCGACGCGGGCCCGGAGCCGGATGTTCTGAAACGAATTGAGCTAGGAGCGAACCACGAAGAGCAGCATCAGGAGTTGCTGCTCACCGATATTCTGCATGCGTTCTATACCAACCCGTTGCGGCCGGTTTACCGGAAAAGGGACCCGGAGCACCCGGTTCCAGAGCACCCAGCAAATAAAGATCCGTTGGGGTTTGTGCGGTTTGCGGGTGGCTTGGTCGATTTGGGGTTTTCTGGAAGCGGATTCTGCTATGACAACGAGTTGCCGCGGCATCGTGTTTTTCTGGAGCCGTTTGCGCTGGGAAACCGCCTGGTGACGAACGGAGAGTTTGCGGAGTTTATTGCCGACGGCGGGTACCGGGAACCGGATCTGTGGCTTTCGGCAGGCTGGGATGCGCTGGAGCAGAATGGCTGGCGCGCTCCGCTCTACTGGAACGAGGACGGCGGGATGTGGAAGCTGTTTACGCTGCGCGGAGAGGTTCCCCTGGAAGATGCTGAAGCTGCGCCGGTTAGTCACGTCAGCTACTTTGAGGCCGACGCCTATGCCCGCTGGGCCGGCTTGCGCCTGCCCACCGAAGTGGAGTGGGAAGTTGCGGCCGACGGGCATGCGGTTGATGGCAACCTGCTGGATACCGGACTGCTGATGTCTGCGCCGGCGGCCGAGCCAGACGCGGCTCTCACGCAGCTGTGGGGCGACTGCTGGGAATGGACGGGGAGCGCTTATCTTGGGTATCCGGGATTTGAGCCGCTGGCAGGTTCGCTGGGTGAATATAACGGAAAATTCATGAGTGGTCAGATGGTGTTGCGCGGCGGTTCGTGTGCGACTCCGAAGGCGCATATTCGCTCGAGCTATCGCAATTTTTTTCAACCGGAAACGCGCTGGCAATTTTCTGGAATCCGATTGGCAGATAAGTAACTCCCATAGGGGGAGGAGCATCCTAGTAACGGCATGACTACAATCCCGCTTTCCCCATCCAGCCCTCACATTTCAGACAAGATCGCCTCTTCGGTGTACGAGGGATTGTTGTCCAGCCCAAAATGGTTGCCTTCGTGGCTGTTTTACGATTCGGCCGGATCGCGACTCTTTGAAGAGATCACGCGCGTCACCGAGTACTATGTGACGCGTACGGAGCGGGCGATTCTGGAAGCCCGTGCTTCGGAAATCGTTACGCGGGCTGCCGGAGACAATGCATTGCGGCTGGTGGAGCTCGGCGCCGGCTCTGCGGAGAAGACGCGTCTTCTCTTGAGCGCCGCGGTGGAGCGGCAGGACACGGTCTTCTACGAGCCAGTGGATGTTTCGGCGAGTGCGCTGATTGAGGCGCAGATGCGCATTGAGGAAGAGATTCCGGGCGTGCTGGTTTGTCCGCGCGTCGAGGATTACACGCACAATCTGGAACTGGACACCACGCTGCCCACGGAACGCAGGCTTGTGCTCTACATCGGGTCGAGCATCGGCAATTTTGAGCCTGGCGAATCGTTGCTGCTGCTGGAGCGCGTAAGAGCGGCGCTCGATCCGGGCGACTGCCTGCTGCTGGGGGTGGACCTCGTGAAAGATGAGGCTGTGCTGCATGCGGCCTATGACGATGAAGCGGGTGTAACAGCGGCGTTCAATCGCAATCTGTTAGTGCGGCTGAATCGGGAACTGGATGCGGATTTTCATCCCGAGATGTTTGCGCATCGCGCGGAATGGAACGCGGCCGAATCGCGGATGGAGATGCACCTGGTGAGCGAGACGAAACAGACAGTCTGGCTGCCGGCGATGGATCTGCGTGTGGAGTTTGCGGCAGGCGAGAGCATCCACACGGAGAACAGCTATAAGTACCGGCCGGGGGACGCGGAAGCGCTGGTGGCAAAGGCGGGATTCGCTCCCGAATCTACATGGACAGATGAGCGCGGGTGGTTTGCGGTGTGCCTGGCGCGGGCAGTGTGAAGCCGAATCCGAAAGATGCTGAGATTTGTGGTCTCCCACCCATGCCGCGATGAAGCTGCGTCATGGATGGGGCACCCAGATTTACGGTTGATCAAATACTGAAAACTTGCCTATTTTGGATTCGCAATCCGCAGCAACAGGACATCGTGGCTAGGAAGTTCGACGGACATGTTATTGGTCACTTCCATCTCCTTGCCGGTCCAGAGGTCCTTAGCGTGCTGCGGGCCGTGGAGGCCGACCTGTGCAAGATCGAGGTGGAACGGGTGGGTTGAGTAGACTTCGCTGCCGGCGTTTACGATGGCGATGGCCTTGGCGCCGCCTTGGAGATCGCGTGCCCAGACTTCAACTTCACCTTTGCTGTAGATGTGACGGGCCTCGTGGCCGAGGGGATCCTGATCGATGGCGATGACGTCGCGATTGGTGAGGATGGCGTGAATCTCGGGCTTCATGTGAGGCAGGTCGTTGCCGGCGAGGAGCGGGGCGGCGAGCATGGCCCACATGGAGAAGTGAGTGCGATTTTCAGCGAGCGATAATTTGCCGTTGCCGACTTCGAGCATGTCGGGATCGTTCCAGTGGCCGGGACCGGCGTAGGAGGCAAGGCCCTTTTGCTGGTTGAGGATGTCGTAGATACTTTGCCAGCGCGCTTCAATGTCGCCGGTGGAGCGCCAGAGGTTTCCGCCGAGGGCGGGCGCCCACTCCCACACGTTATCCCACCCGTACTGGCAGAGTGAATAGACGATGGGGCGGCCGGTCGCCTTGAGCGCTTTGCCCATCTTGTCGTAAGCGGCGACCATGAGACGCATCTGCGCAGCTCCGTCGTTAGGCGCCTGCTTCTGCATGACGGCTTCGCGGAAGCTGCAGAGATCGTACTTGAGGTAGTCAATGCCCCAGTCGGCATACATCTTCGCATCCTGCTCTTCGTGGCCGAGGGAACCCGCGTATCCCGCGCAGGTCTTGGGACCGGGCCCGGAGTAGATGCCGAGCTTCAGGCCCTTGGAGTGTACGTAATCGGCGAGGGCTTTCATGTCGGGGAACTTGGAGTTGGTGTGGAGCACGCCGCTCGCGTCGCGCTCCGCTTCCCAGGTGTCGTCAATGTTGACGTAGATGTAGCCGGCATCTTTCATCCCAGTCGAGACAATCTGGTCGGCGGAGTCGCGGATGTCTTTGTCGGTGACTCTTTCGGCGAAGTAGTTCCAGCTGTTCCAGCCCATGGGCGGAGTCTGCGCTGCCTGCGATTTGGCTGATGTTGGAAACGCGACAGTGACGGCGAGAGCGATTGCGGCAAGTGGAAAGGGAACAGAGAAGCGCATGAGCTGATCTCCAGTGGAAACGATTACAGCAGAGAATACTAAGCGGCGCGCGTGGATGTTGACAATTGCGAGGGAAGGAATTCTGCGAAGGAACGGTGGGCCGGCGTGCGAATATCTTGGAACGATGGCTCGAGCCTCATCCCCAGCAGAGCATGGTCTTCGACGGCAATTGAGCTTGCGCGACCTGGTTATCTCACAGGTGTTGTGCGTGGTGGGCGCCGCCTGGGTGGGCGTGGCGGCTGGACTAGGAAAAGCAGAGACGCTGATGTGGATCGGGGCGATGGCGCTGTTTTATCTGCCCATGGCCGGATCGGTGATCGGGCTGAATCGCGTTATGCCGCTCGAGGGCGGGCTGTACGTGTGGGCGCATCGGGCCTTTGGAAACCTCGGCGGATTTCTGACTGCGTGGAATATCTGGTTTTATGGGATCGCCGTGACGGCGGCGATTCTCTATCAGATTCCGACGGAGCTGGCGTACCTGATCGGACCAAGAGCCGCGTGGCTGCCCGAGAGTCGTTGGGCGGCCTTGATCATCGTGGGGGCGCTGGTGGTGGCTCTGACCCTGGCCGAGCTGCGCGGGCTGGAGATCGGCAAGTGGATTCACAATGCCGGTGGCGTCGCGATGATGATCGCGTTTGCAGCGCTGATCTCGCTCGGTCCCTGGGCAATGTTGCGACACAATCCTCTTCAGTGGACACCGCTGGCGCTGGCGATCCCTCCGCATGACATGAGGACGCTGGCGTTGTTCGGTCAGATGCTGTTTGGGGCGTTGTGCGGGCTTGAATATATCGCGATCCTGGCGGGCGAGAGCAAGGCTCCGGAGCGAACGATTGCGCAGTCGGTGTGGATAGCGTCGCCGATTATCTGCGCGATGTTCATCCTGGGTACAGGTTCGGTTGTGGCGTTTGTGCCGCGGGGCGAGATCAACTTTATTGCTCCGATTCCGCAGACGTTTCGGATGGCGTTAGGGAATGTCGGGATTGGCAATCTGCTGGCAACGGCGGCGATTTTTCTGGTGGAGATTCGGCTGCTGGGCGCGGTGAGCCTGCTGATGACGGGCGTGAGCCGGTTGCCGCTCGCTGTCGGGTGGGATGAACTGATTCCGCCATGGTTCACGAAGCTCCACCCGCGCTGGAAGACGCCGGCGAATTCCATTCTCTGTACGTCGGTGCTGATCTTCCTGCTGGTGGTGATGGCCAACGTTGGGGTCCATGCGCAGGAGGCGTTCCAGGTGCTGTCGAACGCGAGCCTCACGCACTACGAGGTCGCGTATGTTGCGATGTTCGCGATTCCGCTGGTGGGAGCCGCGGGGTTGCGCAGAAAGCTTCCGGCATGGCTGAAGTGGACGTCGTTGGTTGGGCTGGGATCAACGATCTTCAGCCTGCTGATTTCGGCGTATCCGTTTGTGGATGTCGTGAACCCGATGGCCTATGCGGCGAAGATTGTGTGCACGCTGGTGGTGAGCAACCTGGTCGCGTATTGCTTCTACAAGGCGCGCATGCGAGCCGGTAGTGTGTCGCCGGTGGGACATCTGCGGACCGAGCCGGAAGATTGAAGTGCTCGCGTGTTGTGACAGAAGTTATTGGTACAAGTCTGGAAGCGCAAAAAGCAGATTCTTCGCTCACAACCCCCAACCTCCGCCCCAAAAAGCACAAATCACTTTTTGGGGACCCCGAGAAAGACGTTCGGGGCCTCGTTCGCTCAGAATGACACCGCCAACTTCTATCGTGAACTTCGGGGAAAGGACACTAGCTCAATTCATGGTCGTGGCGTTGCGGGCGTCGAGGGTGATGGAGTTCGCACCAGCGCGGACCTGGACTGGCTGGAGCCATAAAAGCGTCTGGTTGTTCAAGCGGGTGGAGATCATCAGGTAGTAGGTTCCCTGCGGGACTCCCGGGAAAGTGCCGCGGCCATTGACGTCAGCGCGCACGGATGAGGCTGCGCCGGCCTTGATGGCGGTCATGATGGTCTGGCAGTCAGGCGTGCGATTGCCGCAGGCGAGGCCAAAGAATTTGAACGGAACTGTGCCAGCAGGGATGTTGACGCCGGATTTTGCGATTGTGTCGTTGATACTGGAGCGCAGCAGGACGTAGGGGTGGTTCGCGAGCGGATTGGGCTGGCCGGCTGTGGCCGGGAATCCGGAGACGATGGAAAGAGTGGCGTTGCCAAGGGGCGCATCGGGCGTGGAGAGGGTGCCGCCGTTGTTGTTGGGTGCGCCATTTGCCGGAGCCGATGCCGATGCGTTCATCATCGCGGCGGCGCCGCCGCTCATCGGAATCGTCGCGCTCGGAGTGAGGTTCGCGAGATTGCAGGTCTGCTCCATGGGCGCGAAAGTGAAGTCATCGTTGTCGTTCTGGCCAGTAACGATGCGGCCGTGGACCTGGTAGGGACCGGTGGCTGAGGGGGCCAGCGACCCGTCGGGCTTGAATGCGAGCGTGAGCGGGTGATCGGGTGCGTCGATCTTGATTTGCGCGCCGTTGCCGGTTGCCATGACGGTGTAGGGATAGGCGCGGGCTGAGTCAGGACCGCAGCCGAGGATGGCGGACTCGGGAAAGAACTCGACGCTGAAGCCGGTGGATGCAGCGAAGATGCCGTGCATGCGAATGCCGGGCGGTGTGGGCGGCCCCTTGTCGCCACCGAAGGCAGTTTTCAGCAGATCGGTTTGCATGGTCTGAATGCCGACACTGGCGCCTTTCGAAGAGAGATTGAGAGCGGGGCAGGTGGCAGTCCGAGGGGCGAACGAAGTTGTGCCGGGCGTGGACTGGCCGGGCACGTAGGTGCTGGAGGTGTGCGTGGTAGTCACGTCGTATGTGCCGCCGCCAGCATTGGTGGCGTTAGCGTTCGCCGCTCCTCCGGGTATCATGTTTGCGTTCATGCGCTCGGTGGTGTTGTAACTCTGGGTTTCGGTGTGTCCGGGCGTTGAAGTGCCGGGAGTGTATCCACCGGCGACAACTCCCTGGATGGTGACGGGTCCGGTACCGGTGATGGTGCCATCTGGGTGAAAGGTAAGATCGAGAGGCCTGGGCCTGGTGTTGATGATGAGCGCGGTGCGATTGCCTTCAAATTTCAGGCTGTAGGCTTCCTGGTTGGGCGAGAGGGAAGCGCAATTCACGAGGACGCCGCCGTCGATGAAGTCGAGCCGCCAGTTCCCCGCGCCTTGAAAAACACCCGCCATCACCGGTCCGGCAGCAGGTGCCTTGCCAGCCGGCGCTGCCGCCCCGAGCGAGCCGAGAGTCGATGTGAGCATACTCGAGAACGCGCCGAGCAGACTGTTGCCGGTGCAGCTTGAAGGCAGGCGGCCAGAACTGACGCAACGCCGGAGGGCGCGCTCCTCAGCGTTCTTCGGGGGTGCGACTTGGGCCGCGTTGCCGGGCTGTTTTGCCGGCTGCGGTGGCGCTTTCATCTGCTGCTCGGCTTTCTGAACGTTGGCGTTGTAGAGGTCCTGCTGTTTTTGCTGGAAGGCTTTGGCTGCGGCGACTTGTTTTGCAGAGGGTTGCTGGCAGGTGGGTAGAAGCTTCTTGAGGGCTCCGCGCGAGACGTAGGTGTAGGAGTTGATGCCGGTGGGCGTCAGGTGATCTGGATGCGCAACCATACAGTTGCTGGTATCCGACGTATCGCGGATATTGCAGTTTTCGATGTAGATGTGCTCGCCGTTGCAGATGTAGGTGACACCGATGGGGATGTCCTGCGAGGCAGCCTGGGCCGAGGCCGGAGACGAAACGAACGTGAAAAACGAGAAGGCGGCAAAACAAGACAAAGAGCCGACGCGGATGTGCGACCAGTTCATGATGACCCCCGGGGAAGACTTGATTGACCCGAAGAACCCTATGATTCAAGCTGCGCTAGTGGAATAGACGGAGAAATGGAGAGGACTGATACTACCGTGACGTGTATTTGGGGGGCAAGAAGAAGTTCGGCTGCGCGGACGGCTAATCTGCCGCGCGGAGCGACGTCGTAGCGAGGCGTGGTTGCCATGAGCTTTTCGATTGCATCAACGTTACCGATGCCGCCTCTTGCACCGGAGCAGGTGCAGTTCAAGGCAGCAGCGGCGCAGGCAAAATCGAGTTGGCGATCGAGCGGCCAATCCTGCAGGAGGCCGTAAATAAAGCCTGCGTGAAAGACATCGCCGGCTCCGGTCGTGTCGACGACCGGCACGCGATAGGCGGCACAGGAATGGAAGCGCTTGCCGTCCCACGCGATGACGCCGTCGGCGCCGAGCGTTGCGGCGGTAATGGCGCAGCCAAAGCGCTTCATGGCGGTGCGAAGAGCCTGTTCGAGATTGCGTTCGCCGGTGAGACGCGTGGGGAAATCGCGGCTGACGACGAGGTAGTCAACGTTCGCAATCAGGTCTTCAACTCCGGGATAGGTTTCATCGAGATCGGCGATGACGGGAACGCCGGCAGAGCGAGCCCATGATGCGGCCTGGGTTGCGGCAGCGGTTTCAAATCCGTCGACAAGCAGGGCGCGCGCATTCACGATCCAGGAGCGATCAAGGTCGGAGGGTTGGAGTTGGAGGCGCTCATCGCGTCGGCAGAGGACCGTACGTTCACCACCGTCGTCGACGAGGATGAGCGACTGAGGACTGGCTGCATCGGCCACGGTGATCAGGCGCGCGTCTACCCCGGCGCGTTCGAACTCCTGGCGGTGGAGACTGGCTCCGTGGTCGTCGCCGAGTTTGCCGACGTAGCGCGTGGTTAGACCCCACGTCTGGCAGGCGATGACGGTGGTGGCGGCCTGGCCGCCGGGGAGGATGCTGGCGCTGGTGTATTCGGTTTTGGAGCCGCGGGAAGGGAAATGAGCGAGAGGAATGAGCGTATCGATTGCGTTGAGACCCACGCCTACCAGGTCAACTTGAGCCAGCTCTGCCATTCATTTCATTGTAAAGGCGCGGAATTGAGTGGAGCTGGATTAAGCGATCAGGAGAAGCGTGTCGTCTTCCACAAGACCCAGATACATCCGGCGGCGGAGGCGACCAGAATTACTGCAAGAACGCCGACCCAGGCGAAGTTCATGGAAAGCTCAGGTACGCGCGCGTTCACTCCGAGCCACACGAAGACGACGACGGAGGCTGCAAGAATTACATAGTCCCACCAGGAGCGGCGTTCGACGGTGGTGGCAGACCTCTCGCCTGCATAAGACTTGTTGACGCGGTCGTAGTCGAGGTCGTAGCGGGCGCACTCGCGGACGAGCGCCTCGCGCATGGATCCGCGCTCCTTTTCTGTGGCAACGGCGGTGGTGACGGCGAGAGCTCCGCAGATCATGACGAGTGAGCCAATGAGAACGAGGAGGCGATGATCGGCGTCGGCATGCGCCAGTTCGCCGAAGACCAGCGCGCCCCAGGCAAGGCCCCACATCTGGTTGGTGTTGGAGAGTGGAATGCCGCGGCCGATGCCAAGATACTTGGTGGCGAACTGTTGGAAGAGGTCGCCGATGACCCATACGAATCCGCCAAGAAAGAGCCAGAAGAGCAGATGGCGCGTTTCGCCGGAGTGAAATACCGCGGCTTTGGTTCCACCGTCGAGGGCGAGCACGAGGGCGATCATCGTGCCGAGTTCACCAAGGGTAAATATGGTGACGAACGAGAGCGGATTCATGCCGCTGATGTAGGCCTTGCGGTAGGGAATGTACATGGTTCCCCACAGCAGGCTGGCGCCGATAGCGGCGAGGACTCCGCCAACTGCACGATTGTGTGCGCCGCCCGTGTGAATGGTGCTGAAACCGAGCATGACGGCTGCGGCGACGATGGCGAGCGCGCCGAGAACGACCTTGGCGATGTTGATGCGGCTGGCGCCTTTCAATTCGCCGAAGAGCAGGCGGCCCCAGAGGATGCCGACGAGCGAATTGGTATTCCAAAGAGGAAAGGCGATGGCCAGGCCGACGTCGCGGATGGCAAAGACGGTGAGGGTATTGGCGACCGCCCAGAGCATGCCGGCGAGGATCGCGATGGGAATCAGATGCTTGTTTTGGGCAAGATCGGCGAAGACCTGCCGCGTGCCTTTCAGCAGCGTGGGGACGCTCCAGCGCGCGGTGAAGACGCCCGCCACCATGCAGAGCGAGATGGCGTAGGGCGACAGGCCGGAGTTGACGAGTTTGGTGGGCGCTTCGGCGGCGCCAAGCCAGACGCCGGCTGCCAGTCCGCAGACGACGCCGATGCCGTGAACAGACTTGATGGCAGGGACCGGATTGGTGCGGGCCGCTTCGCTCATGCTTGCTGGACTTTCCCCCTCGTTTCGATTTTCACGACCCTCATTGCAATTCCGCCAGTAACGAAAGTCCGATGTTTCCGATTCAATGCAGCACGATGAGTAGCGCGAGACCAAGGCAGAAGACGACAACGGGTATTACAAAATGTGTGTCGGTCAGAATGGCTTTTGTCTTCGTCGCTGCGATCATGCGATTTCCTCCGGGTCAGTTTTGGTCTCGGGCCTGTTCGACGGGTAAGTGAGTTACTTGAGCGAACTCATGTCGATCACGAAACGGTATTTCACATCCTGCTTCAACATGCGCTCGTAGGCTTCATTGATCTGCTGGATGGGGATGACTTCGACTTCGGAAACGATGTTGTTGCGGCCGCAGTAATCGAGCATCTCCTGGGTTTCGGGCATGCCGCCGATCATGGATCCGGCGATGGAGGCGCGCTTGGTGATGAGCGCGAACATGTTGATCGATGGTGGCTTTTCCGGGAGGCCGACGAGGGTAATGGTGCCGTCTTGCTTGAGCAGCGATAGATAGGGATCGAGCGCGTGGGGAGCCGACGCGGTGTCGAGGATGAAGTCGAAGGTGCCGGCGTGTTTTTTCATCTCCGCCGCGTCGGTGGAGAGGATGACTTCGTCGGCACCGAGCTTGAGGGCATCGTCTTTTTTCTTGAGCGAGGTAGTGAGCTGCACGGTATGCGCGCCGAAGGAGTGTGCGAACTTGAGGCCCATATGGCCCAGGCCACCCAGGCCGACGATGCCAACCTTTTTGCCGGTACCGGCGTTCCAGTGGCGGAGGGGCGAGTAGGTGGTGATGCCGGCGCAGAGCAGCGGAGCAACTGCCGCGGGATTGAGGTTGGCGGGGACCGTGTGGGCGAACCGTTCGTCGACGATGTAGTTGCTGGAATAGCCGCCCATGGTGATGGAGCCGTCGACTCGGTCTTTGGCAGCGTAGGTGAGGGTGGAGCCTTCAACGCAGAAGTGTTCTTCGCCGCGGTTGCAGGGCTCGCAGTGGCGGCAGGAGTCGACGATGACGCCGACGGCGGCAAGGTCTCCGAGTTTGAACTTTGTTGCGGACTTACCGGCGGCGGCGACGCGGCCGACGATCTCGTGACCGGGAACCATGGGATAGATGGCGTTGCCCCATTCGTTGCGCGTCATGTGGAGGTCAGAGTGGCAGACGCCGCAATAGAGAATTTCGATTGCAATTTCGGAGGGACCGGGCTCGCGGCGGTTGAAAGAGTGCGGAGCCAGCGGCGATTTGGAATCGAACGCAGCGTAGCCTTTGGATGAGGGCATGGAATGAATCCTTTCAGGAGACGAGTGTAAATCAGGCGCATGCAGAGTGATGTTGGGGCGGGGTTCAGATTGCAATTCTTCGGCGCTGATTCGATGAATGAGAAGACGAACGCGTTTATGTGCGCTTTGCCACGACGACCCGGGGGATGCCTTGCAGGTCGGGTGTGAATTCAATGTTGTTGAAACCTGCGGCTGCGAGAAGATCGTGGATGCTGGGTTGCTGGCCGTAGCCGATTTCGAGTGCGATGAAGCCGCCTGGAACGAGAGCGTTGAAGGCTTGCGGGATGAGACGGCGGTAGATTTCGAGGCCGTCGTCGCCGGCGAAGAGGGCGAGCACAGGTTCGTGGTCGCGGACTTCCACGTCGAGGGAGGCGCGGTCGGTGGAGGGGACGTATGGCGGGTTGGAGACGATGAGATCGAAGCTCTCCCCGGCGACGGGCGAGAGCAGATCGCCTTGGAGAAAGCGGATGCACTGTGCGAATCCGAGTTTTTCAGCGTTCGAACGAGCGACTTCGAGAGCGGATGATGATGCGTCGATCGCGGTGATCTCGGCTTCGCCCCAATCGTGCGCGATGCTGATGGCGATGCATCCAGAGCCGGTGCCTACGTCGAGGACGCGCGGTGGCCAGCTAAGTTGATTGGGGTATCCCTCTCTGGGTGCCCTTTCCCCGTTTCGAAATGCGGGGCGGACCTTGCGAATCGAAAACGACTTCGTTGGCCTGCGATCAAGTGCCGGGATCAGCTGGACGGCTTTCTCAACGAGGTGTTCGGTTTCGGGGCGGGGAATGAGGACGTCGGGAGTGACGCGAAAGGGCATTCGGTAGAACTCTGTTTCGCCGATGATGTACTGGATGGGTTCGCCTTTGCTGCGGCGTTCGAGCAGGCTGGCGTAGCGGATCGCGGAGCAACCGGCGAAGTCGTCTTCTGCGTGCGCCATAAGCCAGGCTTTGTTTTTGCCGATGAGGTGCAGCAGCAATGTCTCTGCATCGCGCTTCGCACGATCGGGATGCGGGCCCGCGTCGAGCTGCGACTCACCATATCCAAGAAAGTCGCGCAGCTTCATCAAGCTGCCTGGTCGTTGTCGGCTTTGAGTTGCTCGGACTGGTAGTGCGCGACGAGGGCATCGACGATGGGTTGCAGGCGGCCTTCCATGATGAGGTCGAGCTGGTGCAGCGTCAAGCCGATGCGGTGGTCGGTGAGACGGTTTTGCGGGAAGTTGTAGGTGCGAACCTTCTCACTGCGGTCGCCGGAGCCGACCTGCGATTTGCGGGCTGCGGCAAGCTCGGCGTTCTGTTTGTCCATCTCCATTTCGTAGAGGCGGGAGCGGAGAACGCGCATGCCTTTTTCGCGATTCTTGATCTGCGATTTCTCGTCCTGGCAACTGACGACGGTGTTGGTGGGGATGTGAGTGATGCGAACTGCGGAGTAAGTCGTGTTGACCGACTGGCCGCCGGGACCGGAAGAGCAAAAGGTGTCGATGCGGATGTCTTTGGCTTCGATTTTGATGTCGACATCTTCGGCTTCGGGGAGGACGGCGACGGTGATGGCGGAGGTGTGGACACGGCCTTGGGTCTCGGTCGCGGGAACGCGCTGCACGCGATGCACGCCGCTCTCCCACTTGAGCTGCGAGTAGACGCGCTTGCCTTCGATGATGGCAATGACTTCCTTGTATCCGCCGACGCCGGATTCGGAGAGCGACATGACTTCGACCTTCCAGCGGTGCTGTTCGGCGAAGCGGGTGTACATGCGGAAGACCTCTGCGGCGAAAAGTGAAGCCTCATCGCCGCCAGTGCCGGCGCGGATTTCGAGGATGACGTTCTTCTCGTCGTTGGGATCTTTGGGAATCAGCAGGATTTTGATTTCTTCTTCGATGGCGGCCGCGCGGGGCTCGAGCGCGGCGATTTCTTCCTGGGCCATCGCGCGCAGGTCGGGATCGGTCTCGGCGAGCATGGCGCGTGCTTCGGCAAGACCCTGCTGCACGTGCTTGAGTTCGCGGTATTTTTCTACCGGCTCTTCGATCTCGCGCAAGGCCTTGGCGGTCTTCTGATATTTTTCGTGGTCGTTCAGCACTTCAGGCAGCGAGAACTGCGACTGCAGGTCGTTGAAGCGTTGCTCCATTTGTTCCAGGCGATCAAGCATTACGCCCTCCGGGCTCTTGTGTTTTGGAATAGTGATTTCGGGCAGGAAAAGGGCGCAGAACAGTGTAGGCGGCGGGCGCCGCTAGAGGAGAGCCGGAATGGGCTGGTGGAGAACCATAGCGCTGTATTGATTGTAGCTCGATTTTTGGATGCGTCGAGTTACCTTTGGGATTCGTCGCTTCCGCGCCGCGGGCCTCCCGGATCGTTGTCAGTAGAGCGGCACCACTGTCGGCCAATGCAGAAAATGGTCTTCGTCGCCAATCACGATCCGGGCCGGATTGAAGGTCAGGTCGCTTCCCAGCGCAAAACCCGGGTAATGAACCTCTTCGGGCAATTCGAAAACAAGTCTTGTCTGCAAAATCTGACCGGGCGCCACCTCGGCGTCAAGTCCGGGGAAGGGCGCGCCATTCGCAGGGGAGAGTGCATGCATGCCCTGCGTGGACACCTGGTACACATGGCCGGCTCGATCGAGGAGCACGCCCTTGCGTCCGATTTCCCGTTGCGCCCGCCCACGCGAGTGGTTGGAAATACGCAAATCCACCAGGTAAAAGGATTTCCCTGCATTCGTTGAAGGAGTCCGGTGATAGCCCATCACCGCAAAGCACATTTCGTCGAAGCAGCGGTCTTCTCCGAGGGACACGATGTGCTGGTGTGTCATGAGCGCCACGGCGGTCCCGATTCCCAGGTATACCGCCCATGCACTGACTACGGCGACGAGGGATCGGGTGGCCAAGGCTCGGCGGCGGAAGAACAGTGCGGCGAAGGCCGTCACAACTCCCGCAACTGTTGCGAGTAACAAAAGGATCAGGAGCAGGTCGAATAGGGTCATCTCGCATCCCTGATTGCGTCAGTCGCAGATAACTCCGGCACAGTATACTTTAAGATGCAAAGTATCGGCCAGTTATCTTCAAAAGCAGGCGATATGGTCGCAGGCGTTCATCAGGGGGAGTTGCAGACTTGAGTCGTGATCGGGGTCGGAGTAGATGGTGATGGTTGCGGGTTTGTAATCCCCGGGCTTGGCGGTCATGATGTTGGGCACGAAAGGTCTGAGGGTTGCGGTCGTAGAGCGGGAACCAGGTGCTCTGGATCTCGACGATCACGGTGTGGCCGGCCTTGAAGACGTGGTCCACGTCGTGCAGGCTGTAGCGGTACTCGTGAACGGAGCCGGAGCGCATGGGGATGGGTTTCTCAAAGCTATCGAGATAGCGTCCGCGGAAGATCTCTTCATTGATCATCAGCTGGTAGCCGTGCATCTTCGGGTCGGGATCATCGTCGGGGTACTGGTCGATGAGCTTGACGACCATGTCGTTGTCGGAACCGGTGGTCGAAGCGAAGATGTCGGCCAGCACCTCGCCGGTGACGACGAGGTCTTTCTTGAGCACCTGGAGTTTCCAGACGGCTACGTCTTTGCGATCGGTGACGAAGCGCTGGTCTTCCGTGAGCCAGTTGAACCACTGCGAGCCCTCGCTGTAGGTGGCCTGGATGGGGCGGCGACGGTAGGGCACAGGATTTGCGGGATCGCTCTGGTAGGTGATCTTGGCGGGTTCCTTCGTGTCGCTCCAACTTAGTTGTCCGTCACCGGCGAGGTGCAGGCTGGTGGGCTGAGCTTCTTTCGGCGGGAAGTGTGCGTAATACTTCCAGGTATTCGATCCGGTCTGGAAGCTGGCGGTGTCTTCGAGATTGAATCCGGGTTCATCCTTCAAGTAATGTCCGAAGAACTTCGCCTCAATCTGCGCGCGAAATTCCTTGCCGATGGGTTCGCCGTAGTTCAGATTGCCGAGATGGCGCGATGAGGAAGACCAATAACCGTGCCGCCAGGGGCCGAGGACGAGGAAGTTTTCATGACTGCTGTCATGGGGCTCGAGCTTTGCGTATTCCTCCTGCGGTCCCCACATGTCTTCCTGGTCGTAATAGCCGCCAACGCTCAAGGTTGGAACGGAGACCTTGTCGAGGTGATGCTCAACGCCGCGCGATGACCAGACCGTGTCGTAGCCGGGGTGGTCGAGGAAGAGCTTCCAGGTGGGGAAAGGTTCCTTGACGCCGGATTTTTTGACGTCTTCAGCAAACGAACCACGCTCGAGAAAGTAGTCGAATCCATCGACGGGCTTTCCGTCCTTGTCTTTGCCGTAGCTGACGTCGGCGTTTTCCTTGTTGGATTCCATGCCGTAGACGTAGTCGTAGCCGTAGGTCTGGCGGAAGGCGCCGTTGTGAAAGAAGTCGTCGCCCATCCAGACGTCGATCATGGGCGCCTGCGGAGAGATTGCTTTTACGGCTGGGTGCGGATCGATGCCGGCTTCCATCGCAAGAAATCCGGGGTAGCTGGTGCCGACGAAGCCGGCGCGGCCGTTGTTGCCGGAGACGTTTTTAAGGAGCCAGTCGACTGTGTCGTAGGTGTCGGTCGATTCATCTACGGCTTTTGGGTCGCCATGGCTGACTTGGGGACGGCTCATCACGAACTGGCCTTCGCTCTTGAAACGCCCGCGGATGTCGCCGCACACGTAGATGTATCCTTCATGGGCCAGTTCGGGACGCCCGCCTGAGAATGATGCGCGGCTGGTTTCGTCGCAACCATAGGGAGTGCGCTGGATAAGGAAGGGGAGCGGCGTGGTGATGTCGGCGGGCTTGAGGACGACCACGTGGAGCTTGACGCCGTCCCGCATGGCGATCATGGATTCGGTGCGCTGGTAATCGTGGAAGAGATGGTGAACCGCGTCGCCGGTGCGCTTGTAGACTGCCTCGGATTCGCTCGACAGGACCACCGTCGCGCCGTGACCGGCGGCATCCAGCGTGAACTTCAGCGTTCTTTTCGTCTGGGGAAAGGCGAATTCCGTTGTTGAAGTCTCTATCAGGGGTGTCGGAACATCGCGCTCCGATTCAAAAACAAGCTTGCCATCCTGGACGTAGAAGCTGATGGGAGTGTCGGGGTCGTTGGGGTTGGTGTATTCACCGGAAAGAGCATCGAGCTGAGTCGTAGCGGGTGGGTTGGCCTGGAGAGGTGATTCGGCCGGCGCGACGGGCGCAAAGGGGAAAGCTTGTTTGTTGAGAGAAGCAGCGCAAGGCACAGGGCAACAAAGGCAACTCGACGTTGGGTCAAGGCAGGGACCTCCGAATGGCATGAACTAATGCGCGTGGCCGTGATGGCTGTGAGCTACGGGGCTGGACATTTCTTCAATGGGAACGACGCAGCCGTGGAGCTCTTCGCATCCTTCGTGTTCAAACTGAATTGTAGAGTGCTGAATGGAGAAGTGATCGCGCAAAACGTGATGCAGCTTGACCAGGATACAGGCGCTTTCGGACGGCGGAATGTCGGCGATGCAGACATGGCAGGCGAGCGCATGGCTGTTGGAGCCGAGGCTCCAGACGTGCAGGTCGTGCACGTTGCGAACGCCGTCGACTTCCTGCATTCCGGCACGGATTTCGCTGAGCGAAATGCCGCGCGGGGTGCCCTCGAGAAGGATGTTGAGGGTTTCGCGCACGATGTCGAAGCTGGTCCACAGGATCAGGGCTGCGATCAGGAGCGAGAGTACCGGGTCGATCCAGTTGCGCCCGGTAAACAGGATGCCGGCGCCTCCGGCGATGACAGCGGCTGTCGAAAGGGTGTCGCCCGCCATGTGGAGAAAGGCGCTGCGCATGTTGACGTCGCGGGCTACTCCCCAGAGGAGTGCGGCGATTACGCCGTTCATCAGCACGCCGGCGGCGGCGACGACCATCATCAATTTTGGCTGCACGGCGACGGGGGCGTTGAGGCGATGGATGGCTTCAACGGCGATCCAGACGGAGATGACGATGAGGGTGGCGGCATTGACGAAGGCAGCCAGCACGCCGGCGCGCTGGTAGCCGAATGTCTTGGAATGGGTGGCGGGGCGCGATTGAAAATAGACGGCAACAAAACTGAGCAGAAGCGCCAGGAAATCGGAGACGTTGTGGCCCGATTCAGAGAGCAGGGCAAGGGAGTGAGCACGCAGTCCAGCGACAAAGGTGACGACCACGTACGCCAGCGTGGCGACGAGCGAGAAGCGCAATACGGATTGTGTCCTGGATGCACCGGCGGACGCAGGTGCGGCGTGGACATGCATAGTAAAAGTGTAAACGGGGTTGGGTGTGACACGCTAACGGCTGTGTATGGCCCGGTGCACGCCTGCTAACCCCGATCCGGATGCAACTCTCCCAGATCGTTGCGCTTTGACGGTCCGACGGGCGGAAACACAGGAAGGCTCGATCGAAGCCCTGTCCAGGATTCGGCGATCACGATGCTGTTCTGGGGGTTGCCGGTCTGGTAGCGGACGGAGCACGGGAAGCCGGCGCGCATCTCTCCGGGATCGACCACATCCAGCAGGGTGGTGATGTCCTGCGAACACTCGTAGTCCACGCCGGCGCTGCGGTAGTTGTACTCGAGCAGCGTAAGAGCGCGGCCGTCTTCCAGGGTTATCTCGCGCACGTCCAGCAACATGCCATCGATGACACGGCCGGTCAGGGCCAGCATTTTACGGCGCGCTCGCTCCAACTCGTCTTCTGTCGGGCGCTTGCGCCGCAGATAGAAGACCGCGCCGACGGCCATCCCGGCGATCAGGGTGACACCGGCTGCTGTTTCCCAGGCGTTTCTGGCAAGAAAGTTCATCGCGGGGGAGATCGAGAGCGATCCCGACTTGAGCATACCGCAGAGTTGACTTTTTCGTACCACAGGGAGAGAGAGCGTCGCAATCCGAAGGTACTGTTGGCCCTGTTCCCGGTCCTGTTCTTCATCCGTTCATTCATCGCATCGAGAGCGATTCCCGGTGCATATATCCTGTGAGAGTTGAGCGGGGTCGCCGACTCCCTGATGGGGGCGTTGACTTGAACGTGTCGGCTTCGCGATACATCAACCCAGGGAATCGCTGTAAACTCGCGAACATTGGAGGCGTGCGATGAAGGTAGGCGTACTTGGATCGGGCGACGTGGCGAAGACACTGGCTGACGGGTTCCTGAAACACGGTCACGGCGTTAAGGTCGGCAGCCGGAGCCCTGCGAAGCTGGCGGACTGGGCGGCGCAATCCAGGGGTGGCTCGACCGGGACGTTCGCGGAGGCAGCCGCGTTTGGCGAGTTGGTGGTGCTGGCGGTGAAAGGTAAGGTGGCATCCGAAGCGCTGACGCTAGCGGGTATGAAGAATCTCGCGGGGAAGACGGTGATCGACGCCTGCAACCCGATCGAGGATGCGCCGCCGGAGAAGGGCGTGCTTCGCTTCTTTACCGACATCAACCTGTCGCTGATGGAGACACTGCAGCGCCAGTTTGTCGATGCGCATTTTGTGAAGGCCTACAACTCGGTGGGCGCTCCGCGCATGATCAACCCCGATTTTGCGAGCGGCCGGCCGACCATGTTCATTTGCGGCAACGACGAGGGCGCGAAGAAGCAGGTGGCGCAGATCAACGAGCAATTCGGCTGGGAGACGGCGGACATGGGCGCGGCCGAGGCTGCGCGGGCGATTGAGCCGCTTTGCATGCTGTGGTGCATTCGCGGCTTCATCCGCAACGAATGGATGCATGCGTTCAAGTTGCTGACGAAATGATGGACGGTGCTCCGAAAATCGGAACCGAGCGGTTGATTCTGCGGAAATGGCGTGAAAGCGATCGGGAGCCGTTCGCGCGGATGAATTGCGATCCGATGGTGATGGAGCACTTTCCGGTGTTGCTGTCGCGGGATGACAGCAATGCAATGGTCGATCGCGCCGAGGCGCATCTTGAGTCGTACGGATTCGGGCCGTGGGCAGCAGAACTTGCGCGAAACTCACGAGTTCATCGGCTACATCGGCCTCGTCATTCCGCAATTCGAAGCATCGTTCACGCCATGCGTTGAAATCGGCTGGCGGCTGGCGCGGGAACATTGGGGCAAAGGACTGGCAACCGAGGGCGCTCGCGCGCTGGTTCGTCACGGGTTTGAAGTTCAAAGGCTGCTTGAACTGGTTTCCTTTACGGTTCCGGCGAATCTGCGATCAATCCGCGTGATGGAGAAGCTGGGCATGACCCATGACCCTCGCGAGGATTTTGATCATCCGTTTATCCCTGTGGGTCATCCGCTGCAGCGTCACGTGCTCTACCGGCTGAAGCGAATGGGTGCTATGGCGGGCTAAGCATCGGGTGCTTCGACTTGGCAATGCGATGAGGGCCGCGGGGCGATGAGAGGGAGGGGCTCGTCGCGCGGTCTGTCGCAGGTTGGGTCCGGTTACGGTTTCAACACGAAGGCTACGGGACTGGTGGTGGGGAAGGCATAGGCGCCGGTGATTTCTCCCCTGCTGTTGATGCTGCCTGGGATGTAGAGGTCTGCGCCGGGAACAGTGATGGGCTGGTAGTTGCCGTCGGAGTAGACGAAGAGTTCGCTGATGTCGTTGAGCGTGGCGGCCAGGAGGATTTTTCCGGAGGAGTTGATTCCGCCTGCGATTGCGGAGAACGCGCCGGGAGGGTCGAGGGTGGTGTAGACGCCTTTGCTGAGCAGGAAGGCATGCGAATTGTTCTGGTCGTACCAGCCGCCGACGATGTCGCCTTTGTCGTTGATTCCCGCCGGGAAAGTGTAGACGGAGCCTGGGACAGTGAAGCTGGTGAAGGTGCCTTTGTGCCAGAGGAAGCCGATAAATGGGCTGTTGGGGTCGTCCTTGATTTGATAGTAGCCGACGACATCGCCTGCATCGTTGATGGCGGTGGGTGTGGTGCCAAAGGCACCGGGGTAGTCGAGCAGGGCGAATTGGCCGCGATAGAAAAGGAATCCGTGGATGACGGTCACGGCCTCATCGGCAAAGGTGCCGACGATGATTCCCTGATCGTTGATGCCCGTGGTGGCTATGCCGAGGGTGCCGGGCAAATCGATGTTGGTGATTTTTCCGCCGCTGTCCAGAAATCCGTGGGTGTTGAACTGGTCGTCGTACCAGTAGCCGACAACCTCGCCTTTGTTGTTGACGCCAAAGGCATAGGAAAGCTCGGCGCCGGGGATGTTGATGGTGGTGACGTTCTGGGAGTGCTCGCCTGCCTTGGCCGGGGCTCCGTGGTGCTTGAGAACGGAAGCGGGGAGGAAGGGATGTTTGCCCTTGTCAGCTGCGACCGCCGGCAGGGAGAGCGCAGTGACCGCTGCCAGAAAAAGCAGAGGGACTGCTGTGGATTTGGGGAAGAAGGGAAGATTTTTCATGCGAGGATTGTAACCCGCAGTTTCTGAAAGTGGCATCAACACTTGTCAGGAAATCATCGGCTGTTCACGCGGCGAATGTGTGGCAATAACTTGTGAGGCTCAATCGGCCGGTTGAGCGATGGTGCTCAGCGCGCCGCTCGAACCTGGCTCTGATCTCGAGGAAAGTTTCGTCTTCCGGATTGAAGTCGGTGCTGTTTTCCACCTTTCGAAGGGTCGCTTGAAGAACCGCGAGGCGGTGACGCGTCTTCACGACGTCAAGGAGATTCTGAGTTTCGAAACTGCTCATTTGGGGAAACCTTGCATCTCTAGAACCACGATGCCTTGACCGGGTGAGGCGGCCGCCGTATGCTCGGGAGCGATTGAGGCGTATGTGCGACCGATGGTTGCACGTGCGCGGGGAGATCAGCGGCATGAGTACGATTGCACCGGCAACCGCTCCTGTTTTTCAACTTGCTGCCCAACCTCTGCTGGTGCGGAGGGCAGCGGTTCTGGGAGCCGGCACCATGGGCTCGCGTATCGCTGCGCACCTGGCCAATGCGGGGATTCCTTCGCTGCTTCTCGATATGGTTCCGGCCGGCGATGGCTCGCGGAACAGGCTGGCGGAGTCGGCGCTGGCTGCTTTGGCGAAGGCCAAGCCTGCGGCGTTTTACGAGACGTCGCTGGCTTCGATGATCACTCCAGGCAACTTTGACGATGACTTGCCGAAGCTGAAGCAGTGCGACTGGGTCATCGAGGTTGTTGCCGAGAATCTCGAAATCAAGCGGGCGCTGCTGGATCGCGTGGTGCCGCACCTGGCGCCGCAGGCGGTCTTGAGTACGAATACATCAGGCCTGCCGATTGCGAAGATCGCCGAGGGATTGAAGTCGCACCGCGATCGTTTTTTCGGCACGCACTTTTTCAATCCGCCGCGGTATATGCAACTGCTGGAGATTATTCCGACAGCGGAGAGTGATGCCGCGTTGATTGGCGCGTTCGCGACGTTCGGGGATCGGGTGCTTGGCAAGCAGGTGGTGTTTGCGAACGATACGCCGAACTTTATCGGCAACCGGATTGGCGTCTTTGTGATGTTTCTTGCCTCAACGCTGATGTTGGAGCAGGGCCTGACGATCGAAGAAGTCGATGCACTGACGGGGCCGGCGCTCGGGTTTCCGCGGACGGGGACATTTCGGCTGGCCGATATGGTGGGGATCGACATCCTGGCGCATGTCGCGGCGAATTTTCCCCAGGGAGTGACGCCGGGCGGCTTCGCGGAGAAGCTGCAGGAGATTGTGAGGCGCGGCTGGCTGGGCGACAAGTCGAAGCAGGGGTTCTATAAGAAGACGCGTGGCGCCGATGGCAAGGACGAGCGCATGGTGCTCGATCTGGCGACCTTCGAATATCGCCCGTCGGCAAAGCCTGCGCTGCCTTCGCTGGAGATGGCGAAGAACGCTGCGACGGTGCAGGAACGGATCAAGCTGTTGCTGGCGAATGATCCGAAGAAGGACAAGGCGGCGGCGTTCTTCTGGCCATTTCTTTCTTCGCTGTGGAACTTTGCAGCGGAGCGGATTGGCGAGGCGGCGAATGACGCGCCATCGATCGACCAGGCGATGCGGGCGGGATTCAACTGGGAGTTAGGCCCATTTGAGCTTTGGGACGCGGCGGGAGTGCGAGAATCTGTGAGCCGCATGAAGGCCCTGGGCATTTTGGTGACCAAGGCTGTTGAAGGTTTGCTCGACTCTGCGCCCGAGTCTGAGCCAGTCTCGTGGTATTCGCAGGATGGGCCGCAATGTTACAACCCGACAACCGGAGCGTGGGAGCCGATCGCGCAGCAGCCAGGGCATGCGCGGGTTGCGGATTATCGACGCACTCATGGAGTAGTTCGGAGCAACCCGGGGGCATCGCTGGTGGATATTGGCGATGGCATTGGCTGCATCGAATTGCACTCGCTGAAGAACGCGATCGGCGGCGATGTGGTGGCGATGATTTCGTCGGTACTGAATCCGACGTCGGAGGCGGTGAAGAATTTTCGCGGCTTTGTGATCAGCGGCGATCGCGACCGGTTCAGCGTGGGTGCGAACCTGATGCAGTTGCTGCTGGGTGCGCAGGAGGGCGAGTGGGACGAGGTTGAGGGCGCCATTCGCGCGTTTCAGCAGATGTCGATGTCGATCAAGTTCTGCCCGCGGCCGGTGGTTGTGGCGCCATTCAACCTGACGCTGGGCGGGGGTGCGGAGATTTCGCTGCACGCCGCACGCAGGCAGGCATATGCGGAGACGTACATCGGGCTTGTGGAGACGGGGATCGGGTTGATCCCCGGAGGCGGTGGCACGAAGGAGATGCTGCTGCGCTCCGTGGATTCGGCTGCAGCACTAGCGCCGCCCGATCCGAAGGATCCGCCGTCGCGATTTGCGCAATCAGCCGAGATGAATGCGGCGCTGAAGCGGACGCTGGAGACGATTGCGATGGCGAAGGTGGCTACGTCTGCGGCAGAAGCACGCGCATTGGGGCTGCTGTTGCCGAGTGATGGAATCACGCTGAACCGGGAACGGCTGCTGCTCGACGCCAAGGCGCAGGCGATTGCACTGGGCGAGGCGGGCTATGCGGCTCCGCAGCCACGCGTGATTCCAGCGCCAGGCACGGCTTCGCTTGCGATGCTGAATACCGGAGTCTTCTTGATGGGGGAGGCGGGGTATGCCTCGGAGCACGATATGAAGGTGGCGCGCTGGGTTGCGTACATCCTGTGCGGCGGAAAGGTCACAGCCGGTTCGCTGGTCGGCGAGCAGTATCTGCTCGATCTGGAGCGCGAGGCGTTTCTATCGCTGTGCGGCGAGCGCAAGACGCAGGAGCGCATCGCGTATACACTTAAGACCGGCAAACCACTGCGCAACTAGGGCGCGCAAGCGATGAGGCGAGAGGGAAAGATCGTACTGGGCGCGGTGGCGCTGGCACTCGCGATTGCAACTGCACATGCGCAGAGCGATTCAACTCCGGGCAGGTTGACAGAGCGCGGACATGTCGATGTCAGCGGCCAGCCGGTTCCTTACGTAATTCACCGATTGCCCGTCTCATCCTTTCCGCAGTTGCCCGATCCAATCGCAGCGAACCTTGAACAGATGGGATGCATGATTCCGCAAACGTACCAGGCTCATCATCCGGAAAACGTAATTCATGGAAGCCTGGAACGGCCTGGATCTTCGGATTGGGCTGTGCTGTGCACTGCCGATGGAACGGTGAAGCTGATCGTGTTTTTCGACAGTTCGCCGAGTTCCCCGACGGTGCTCGCATCCGAACCGGAGACGGCGCGCCTGGAGACGCATGATCGCTCGGGCATGCTGGGATTTGGATGGGGTATCGATCCGGTTTCACCCCGCAAGATGCGCGAGGCACAGGCTGGTATGGAGCACCACCCGCCTTCGCTCGATCACGACGCGCTTGCAGACATCTTCGTTGAGAAGAGCACGATCTACCACTTCTTTACCCGGAACAGATGGACAGTTGTCGACACCACGGACTAGATTCGGTGTCCTCCGCCGAATCGTCGCGTACTCCGTTCTCGTCTAATTGTTGGTACTTACAAGGAGCCAAGATGCCTGAAGCCGTACTTGTCAGCTCTGTTCGCACCCCCGTCGGCCGCGCGCCCAAGGGCGCCTTATCCACCACGCGCCCCGACGATCTTGCAGCAGCAGCGTTGATCAATGCATTGGAACGAGTTCCAGCATTGGATAAAGCCGAAGTTGAGGATGTGATTCTCGGCTGCGCGCAGCAGGAGGGCGAGTCGGGATGGAACATGGCGCGCATGACGGCTCTGCGGGCGCAGCTTCCGATTGATGTACCCGGCATGACGGTGAACCGGCTGTGTGCTTCGGGGCTGGAAGCCATCGCACAGGCCGACATGCGCATCCGCGGCGGGGTGCAGCGGGTGGTGATTGCGGGCGGAGCGGAGACCATGAGCATGCTGCCCATGGGCGGCAATAAACCGCGGCCGAACCCCTGGCTGGCGGAGAATTACCCGGCTTCGCTGCTGACGATGGGGCTGACGGCCGAACGCGTGGCGAAGCACTACAACATTTCGCGCGAGGATGCGGACGCGTTTTCGTTGCGGAGTCACAAGAAGGCGCTCGCTGCGCAGGCGGCAGGCCGGTTTGACGGGGAACTTGTGCCGGTGAAGGTAACGATGGCCACGCCGACCGCAAAGGCAGGAAAGCCGGCCATGTCCGAGTCAGTTTTCTCGGCAGACGAAGGTCCTCGCGCTGACACGACTGCCGAAGCGCTCGGAGCACTGAGGCCGGTCTTTCATGCGAAGGGTTCTGTGACCGCCGGCAATTCTTCGCAAACATCGGATGGAGCTGCCGCGACGATCTTGATGGATGCAGGGCGCGCGCAGGAACTGGGAATCCAGCCGCTGGCACGCCTGGTGGCCTACGCGGTGGCGGGGTGCCTGCCGGAAGAGATGGGGATGGGGCCGTTGTATGCCGTCCCGAAGGCTCTCAAGAAGGCGGGGCTGACACTCAACGATATTGAGCTGATCGAGTTTAACGAGGCGTTTGCTGCGCAGGCGCTGGCGGTGATGCGCGAACTGGGTTTCGATCCGGAAAAGGTGAATGTGAACGGCGGCGCGATTGCGCTGGGCCATCCGCTGGGCTGCACCGGGGCTAAGCTAACCGCAACGCTTCTGAACGAGATGAAACGGCGCAATGCGCGTTATGGCATGGTGACGATGTGCGTAGGCGGGGGGCAGGGAGCGGCGGGGATTTTCGAGCGGCTCAACTGAACAGAGGACTGCCGCGCAAAAGGAACGGCCGGGATTGCTCCCGGCCGCACCTGCTCATATGGCCTTTTGCCAACCTAGCAACGAAGACTTGTCGCTGGATCCGGCTTCGGGCCACCCCATAAACTTATGCTTTTGCCGTCGCGAGAGCCTTCAACCGGGCGTTCAGGCGGCTCTTGTAGCGGGAAACGGTGTTCGAGTGGAGAACGCCCTTCTGGACGCTCTTGTCGAGGGCGGAGACGGTCTCGCGGAACTGGGCCTGGGCAGCCTTGACATCGCCCTTGGCGATGGCTTCGCGCAGGGCGCGGAGGCTGGAGCGCACGCGGGTGCGGTTGGCGCGGTTGACCACGGTGCGCGTCTCGGTCTGACGGGCGCGCTTCAGCGACGATACATGGTTTGCCATTTGCTTCCTTGATCTAAAGCCCTGATTTGACAGGGAAATTGGTGCGGATCAGGATGCAGACACACCGCATCCCTCGCAATTACCTAGTCTACGGGAAAGCAGGCGGGGGGTCAACCGGGGAGGCCCGAATCGGCACCCTGATCACGAGGCCAGAATAAAGGAGCGTGATATTGCCATCGGCACGCATTTGGGATCACAATCATGGGCGGAGGATTAAGCCATGGAACGCATGATTCAGCTCAATCTCCGCAGCGATAGCGAGAATGCCGCGGCCAACAATCTTCCCAACTCCCCCAAAGAGCCCGAGACTCCGGTCGTTCATAGCAAGAGATTGAATCGGATGCTTAAAAAGGTCGGGCACCACCAGGCGACAGCGAGCCAGGGCAAGTCCGGCATTTTTACCAAGTAGCGGACGATTCAGAGCTCGACTTTCATTAAACCGCGATCATGCGGTGAAGGTGCTCGGCGGGTCGTTCACAGGCGTTGCGATCGGGATTACTCGTGCAGTCGCACGGCCCGATCGACCGCGCTTTTCTCCATGCACTCATCGTGTGCCTGATGAGCGCGCCAATTGCGTGCGCTCTCGAATCCCCGTCGCTCCGACGATGTTCGTTGCGCGGTGATGGTTCCCGCTGTGACTACGATCAAATTCTGCAACGGATGAAGTGACGAGGCTCGTTCCCCTCGTCTCTGGGCTTCCAAGCAGCTGTGCCTGTTTGGGTTGCCAAGGGAACGGTCCAGAATTTAGTTCCCAATTGACCATCGCCGCTATGTTAGACTCGCGGCGCATTCCCAAACTCTCCCGGCCTTCACAAATCCAGTTTCCGAGGTATCGGATGGCTCGCCTTTCCTTTCTTCGCGCAGGCGCCTTTGCGCTCCTTGTAGCATCCGTTTCCTGTTTTGCGGCCGACCGGGTTGTTCTTGCCCGTCTTGGCCCAACGCAAGGCAGACTGTTTATCTCGAAAGCTGATGGATCCGCGGAGCGTCCTCTGACCCAGGTGGATTCTCTTGACTACAATCCCTCCTGGTCCGCGAAGGGTGACTGGATCGCCTTTACGTCGGAACGCGCGGGCTCGGCAGATCTTTACCGCATCCATCCCGACGAGAGCGGACTCGAGCGCCTGACCGACGACCCCGCGTTTGACGACCAGGCAGGCTTTTCTCCGGATGGCAAGCAGATTGTGTTTGTGTCCACGCGTGCCGCCGGACGAGCCAACCTTTGGATCCTTGATGTAACGACTCACCAAGCCCGGCCCCTCACTTCAGGAGACGGCGGAGACTTTCGTCCTTCGTGGTCTCCCGACGGCCAGTGGATTGCGTTCTCTTCGGATCGCGACAGCAGTTTGCCGGATGCGAAAGGCCGTTGGGAGCGGCTGCACCTGGTGGACATTTATCTCATTCGTCCCGATGGTTCGGGAGTTAAGCGGATTTCGCAGCATGGCGATTTTTGCGGCAGTCCCAAATGGACGCCCGACAGCAAAAGCGTTGTCGCATATTGCATGTCGGCGCAGGAAACCTGGGATTTTCGCTCCGGCGGGGCCAATGGCGACGACAAGTTAATGAAGATCGATATTGCCACCGGGAGCGCAACGACAGTGCCCGCGGGCCCCGGAGTCAAATTGGTCCCCACTGTTTTGTCAACGGGTGAGGTCGCATACCTGCGCTATGACAAGACAGCCAATGGTGTCTTTTATGGGAACGGCAAGCCAGGGCCAGCGGGGGACGATCTCCGGACTCCGTCGTGGTCTCCGGATGGTAAGCAGGTTGTGTTCAGCCGCTTCATCTGGAAGCACGTTACCGAACCGGTAAAGCAATTCAGCAAGAATTCAAAATTCGATCTCTACACTACGGCGTGGTTGCCTGCATACGACCCAACCGGCGAGCACCTGGCCGTAACCAAAATGAAACCCGGTGGGGGAGGTGTGAGCCTCTTGATCGTCGATGAGGGCAAACCGGCGCGCGCGATCCTGGAACGGATGGATCTGATTCTTGCTCCGGGCTGGTCGCCCGACGGCAAGCAGATCGTTGTCGGGGTCGGGAACTTTACGGCGTTTCTCGACTTTGAGGCGGGCGGGAAGAAACCTATCGATGCCGTGAACGGAGGCGCGCAGGTCGGCATGGTGAATGCCGATGGAACGGGCTTTCAGATCGTCACGTCGGGCACGAACAATAATGCGTTTGCGTCATTCGGACCGGATGGAAAGCACATTGTGTATCGCACGCTAGGCCCGACGGAACAGGGCTTGCGCATCATGAATCTGGAAGACCATTCCATCAAGGTGCTGACCAGCGAGTGGGACAATTTTCCGGTGTGGTCTCCGCGCGGGGATTTGATCGCATTCATTCGCCGAACCGGCAGTGATTTTCAGGTGTTCACTGTTCATCCCGACGGAACGGGGAT
The DNA here is from genome assembly GCA_963770365.1 of uncultured Acidobacteriaceae bacterium. Lineage (GTDB taxonomy): Bacteria > Acidobacteriota > Terriglobia > Terriglobales > Acidobacteriaceae > Telmatobacter. The sequence goes on from CAVYPN010000014.1 coordinate 260,929, forward strand.
GACGCAGTTGACGCATACGAAAGGCAACGAGGCGCACCTTGCCTGGTCTCCCGACGGAGAGTGGCTGCTGTTCACAAGTTCGCGGATGGGCTTCAAGGATGAGGCCCTTCTGATAGGCGCGCCGCAACCTTACGGCGAGATTTTTGTCATGCGCAAGGACGGCAGCGAGGTAGAACAGCTGACCGACGACCAATGGGAAGAAGGCGGACCTGCATGGCAACCGCGTGCGCATGCCGCGACGCGGGCTGCGAACTAGCCAGATGTCTGGCACGCCGCAAACCGGGAAGTCACGCGCAATCATGGCCGTGCCGGTGGTTGGTGGAAATGTGCCCCGGTCACGTATCGAATTGGTGACCAATTCGTTCAATATTCATGGGTGGTGGGATTGACGGAATTTTGCTCCGGCGCTACTCTCTCCCCATACACCGCCACTTGGTTGCCTGCGCCAATACGGAAATCTTTCACAACGGCCATGGCCCGGTGCGCTTTTCTCTGCAACTCGCAAATATTCACTCTGCAACCCCACCCATTTCACCGGTGCAATCATCAAATCAACAGCCAAATTCTGCCCTTGAGGCAGGGCCATGGGAGGCCATCTGAACGCTGCTCTGGAGATCACGCCAAATCTTGAGCCCCTTTTCGGGACCCGCGATGAAAACCTCAGACTGATGGAGGATTCACTAGGTGTCAGGATCGACCTACGATCGGACGCCGTACACGTGGAAGGGCCAGACGAAGCGGTCGGCAGAGTCCAGCGAATATTTCAGGACTTTGAGGCTCTGCGGCGACAGGGCATCAATCCCCACAATGGCGAACTGAATGGGATGCTGCGCCTGGTCGTGGCCGATCCGGCGACGACGCTGCGCTCGCTCGCAGATTCAGGCAAGCAGCGCTCTGCGGGCGTAAAACGCACCGTACAGCCGCGCTCGCTCAATCAGCGCAAATATATCGAGGCTATCGAGCAGAACGACATGGTGTTCGGTGTTGGGCCTGCCGGTACAGGCAAGACGTACCTGGCCGTGGCCATGGCCGTGGCTGCGATGAATGCGAAAAAGGTAAGCCGCATCGTGCTGGTGCGTCCGGCAGTGGAGGCCGGCGAGCGACTCGGCTTTCTTCCGGGCACGCTGCAGGAGAAGGTGGATCCTTATCTTCGCCCGCTCTACGACGCGCTGTACGACCTGCTCGATCCTGAAAAGGTCGACAAGATGCTCGAGAAGAATGTGATTGAGGTTGCGCCGCTGGCCTTTATGCGCGGCCGCACGCTCAACGACGCGTTCATCATCATGGACGAGGCGCAGAACACGACCATTGAGCAGATGAAGATGTTCCTGACGCGCATGGGCAACAATTCGAAGGCCGTCATTACGGGCGACATTACGCAGATCGACCTGCCCAATCCGCGCAAGTCGGGCCTGCTGGATGCGATCAACATTCTTGACGGGGTTGAGGGTATTTCATTCTGCCACTTTACCGACGGGGATGTGGTGCGGCATGCGCTGGTGCAGCGTATTGTGCGCGCTTACGAGGCGACCAAGCCGCAGCAGCAGGAGCTGCCGCTGAACCTGGGCGAAGCGGTCCAGCGACAGGGCGAGCAGCAGGAGCCGCAACAGGCGGCGCATCCGGCGAAGCCGCAATAGCGCAGCGAAAAAGTGAATGAGTGAATAAGTGAAGGGGCGGCGACAGCTTATATCTGTCGCCGCCCTTTTTGTGTCTTGTATACTCGCGGCACAAAGGACACAACATGAAATCTTCGCTTACGCGTCGTGCATTTCTCTCTCGTTCTGCCGCTGTTTATGCCGGTGCACAGGTGTCTGGCGTGACTGGCCTCTTCGCAGCGGATGCGAAGTCGAAGCCGGGCGTGCAGATGTACATGGTGGCCGCGGAGTTCAAGAAGGATCCAGCGGGAACGCTCGCGCAGTTGAAGGCTATCGGATACGGATATGTTGAGGCGTTCGCGATGGCGATTACCAACATTGGCGAGTTCAAGAAGATGGTCGGCGATGCCGGACTGGGGTGTCCGTCTGGACATTTCGCCTTTGGGTTCATGCCGACAGAGAAGGTACTGGACGATGCAGCGGCTCTGGGAGTGCGCTACGTGGTGAGCTCTGTGCTACCGCCCCAGCAGCCGAACATTGACGATCTGAAGAAGGGCAATTTTGGCGCAATGATGCAGATGATGAATCATCTGTCCGCGGACGATTTCAAGCGAATGGCGACGATGGCAAACGAGATCGGCGAGAGCGCGAAGAAACGTGGTCTGGAGCTTGCGTACCACAACCACAATGTGGAGTTTCGCAAGTTGCAGGATGGGAAAACAGGGTACGAGATTCTGCTGAAGGAGACTGACCCCGCGCTGGTGAAACTGGAGGTGGACGCAGGCTGGGTGGCGGCCGGCGGAGCGGATCCGGCGGCGCTGATTGAGGCGAATGCTGAACGAGTGAAGCTGATCCACTTCAAGGACTTCAGCACGGTGACCCCGCCAATCAATGAACTGGGACCAGCAGCGGGAGGACATATTGTGGACCTCGGAACGGGCGTGGCTCCCTTGAAAGCCGCCTATGAAGCGGCGCGGAAGGCGGGAACGGAGTATTTCATTGCGGATCACGATCCGCCGTTCCATGGGAAAACCGCGCTCGAGGCGGCTAAGGTCGACTACGCGTATGTTGCGGGGTTGATGGGGGTTTGATCCGTTCTTCGATCTTAAAAAGGACCAGCGCACGGAAGGGAAAAGCGGCATTCGCGTAAAATAGTGAAGACACGGGGCCGCTGCACATGGCGGCCCCGCGCACGATGATCCTTCTCGACCCAGATCTGGACACAGACCTTTCCCCGCAGGCAAAGCTGCCGAAGAGGTCAGGAGACGCCAGCCAACCGGCTGTCCTCCGCGGGCAGCGCATTCCATCGCGGCAGACACTTGCGCGTTTTCTGCGTGAGGCGCAGACGGCGGTGAAATTGCGAGGGCACGTTTCGGTGCTGCTGACCACCGACGCAGCCATCCGGCGACTGAACCGGCAGTTTCGAGGAAAAAACAAGGCGACGGACGTGCTTTCGTTTCCTGCCGTGGTGCCGGGCCCGCTGAAAATCGCAGGCGATCTGGCTATCAGCATTCCTACCGCGTGGAGGCAGGCTGAAGATCGCGGTCACTCCCTGGCAATTGAGATCAAGGTGCTGATGCTTCACGGATTGCTCCACCTCGCCGGGTACGACCACGAGACGGACAAGGGTGAGATGGCGCGCCGCGAGCAGAAGCTTCGCGCAACACTTCGTCTTCCTCATGGACTGATCGAGCGGGCAAATCTGGGTGGGAATGCCAAGCCTGCAAAGGGTCGGCGCGCATGAGTTGGACGACCATTATCCTTCTGGTGATTGCGGCGCTGGTGGACACGTTCGCCGCCTACATCAGCCGCGTGTACTCGGAGTTCGGCAAGATTCTGCCCCGCGAGGTGCAGGACAATCTCGACGAGTGGGAAGAAAAAGTCGAGCCGCTGATCGGACTTACCCGCGAACATGCTGCCTTGTGTGCTGCCGTGCTGCAGCAACTTACACTTGCTGTGTTTGCGCTGGCCATTGGAGCGGTGCTTTTCGATCGCGCGCCGCACGTTGAACGGCCCACTTACCCTGAGATCGCGCAGGCAGTGCTGGTGGTCTTGCTGGCCGTCGTTTTCTGCAACCAGATTCTGCCTTCGCTGCTTTTCACGCAGACCAAGGGCCGCTGGGCTGCACGGCTGGTGTGGCCTATTCGCCTCCTGCTGTGGCTTACGACGCCCATCACGGCGGTGATCCGATTCTTTTTCTCGCTGGCATCTCTTGCTGAAAAGCCCGTCGCCGAAGAAGATGAGCCTGCACCCGATGTTGAGTCGCTGCTTGAAGCGGGCGAGGAAGAAGGCATCCTCGAGGAGAGCGATCGCGAGTTGGTGCGCTCGGCCGTTGAGTTCGGCGACAAGCTGGTACGCGAAGTGATGACGCCGCGCCCGCAGGTCTTTGCCGTTCCGCAATCGATTACGCTTGAACGCTTTCTCGAAATGCTGAAGGAGCACAATTTCTCGCGAGTGCCGGTTTACGAGCGAACGCTTGACTCGATCACCGGAATTGCGTTCGCGCATGACCTGCTGCAGATTGCCGACGAGGAAGCGCGGACCCAAACGGTCGCCAGCATCCAGCATCCCGCGGTGTTTGTGCCGGAGACGAAACGCGGCTACGAACTGCTGCGCGAAATGCAGCGGGAAAAGCAGCACATGCGCATCGTCATCGATGAGTACGGAGGCGTGTCAGGCCTTGTGACCATCGAGGACCTTCTCGAAGAAATCGTCGGCGACATTCGTGACGAGCACGAGAAGGATGCGCACACAAGCGACCCGCAGCGCGAGCCGGGCGGCGTGTGGGTTGTCCCCGGCGATTTTCCAGTGGACGAGTTGCAGCATCTGTTTGGCGACGAGGTTGAGGTTGGTGGAAAATACGAAGCCACGACGCTTGGCGGCTTGGTGAGCGAGGTCGAAGGGCGCATTCCGCTGCCGGGAGAGGTTGTGCTGCTGGAACAGAGCGGGCTGCGCATCCAGGTCGTTGCATCGACCGATCGCCGCGTTGACCGGCTGCGGATTTTTCCGCCGGCTCGGGAAGAAGCGACGGCGCTGACGTAGGCCGCAACGGACAACTGCGCGATCTTAGCGCGACCCTGAAATGTCATACACTCATGCAGGAGTGAGTTTCTAATTGAAATCTGGATTTGTTGCAATTCTCGGTCGGCCCAATGCCGGCAAAAGCACGCTGATGAACGCCCTTACGGGCGAAAAGGTCGCCATTGTCACGGCCAAACCGCAGACGACGCGCAACCGCATCATCGGCGTGCTGGAAGTAGCTGCGCGGAAGAAGGTCCATCCCGCGGCGCAGGTTGTTTTTGTGGACACGCCGGGCGTTCACAAGCCTTCCTCGCATCTTGATCGCCGCATGTTGCAGGAGGTTCACGAAGCGCTTGAGACGCGGGATGTGGTGCTGGTGCTGATGGATGCCAGCCGTCGCGTGCAACTGGAAGCCGCGGGCGAGCCGGCCGAAGCGCATCAGCGCGGCAAGCCCAACTGGGCAAGCGAAGAAGAGTTTCTGTTCTCGCTGATTCGCGGGCTGGATTGCCCGGTTTTCCTTGTCCTGACCAAAATCGATCTCGTGGCGAAGGACGTATTGTTGCCGCTGATCGAGACGCTGACGAAGCAGTTCAATTTTGCGGAAGTCATTCCGGTCAGTGCACGCAAGAAAGATGGGCTCGATCTCCTTGTCCGGAAAATTGTCGATGCGCTGCCTGTGGGCGAACGCTTTTACCCGAAGGACCAGTACACGGATCAGCCGATGCGCTTCATGGTCGCGGAACTGATTCGCGAGCGCATCCTTGTGGACACGGGCGAAGAGGTGCCGTATGCGGCGGCGGTTGTCATCGAACAATTTGAAGAAGCCGAGCCACCTGCTCCGCCGCGCAAGAAGGGCCAGCCGCCTGCGCGTTTGCCTCTCACGCGTATTGCCGCGGCGATATACTGCGAGCGCGATGGTCAGAAGGCCATTCTCATCGGCAAAGGCGGATCGAAGCTGAAAGAGATCGGAACAGGCGCGCGCAAGCAGATTGAATCGCTGCTGGGAACGCGGGTTTATCTCGAACTGCGCGTGATTGTGGAACCCAACTGGCGCGAGTCGCGGCCATTTGTCGAGTCGCTGGACTGGCGCAAGCAGTTGGAGAGGCTGGCGGAAAAACAGCACGACAAATGATCAGGATGACAGTGCTGGTGGGAAGAGTCGCATCGGAAAAAGCAAGACGCAAAAGCAGATCCTTCGCTCACCACCCCCAAACTCCGCCCCAAAAAGCACAAATCGCTTTTCGGGGACCCCGAAAATACGTTTGGGGCCCCGTTCACCAGGATGACACTTTCAACTTTTGTTGTGAATTTCAGGGATAAGAGTTTAGCGAGAAGTGAATAAACTGTGCTTGATCGACGCAGTGCGATCAGACGCCGCGAACTGTGCCGCGGCCATTGCTTTTGACTTCGTACATGCGCGCGTCGGCGGCGCCGATGATCGCGTGGACTGCTGCGTTGTCGGGAGGGCACGTCGCGAGCCCTACGCTTGCACTGGCCGTCAGATCCAGCCCGTTGCTCATGTGGAAGTGCGTGTTGATCAACTCTGTGTGGAGTTTTGTTGCAAGCGCGAGCGCTTCGGATGCGGGAGTCTCCGGCATCAGGATGACGAACTCATCGCCGCCATAGCGGAAGCAGCTATCCTTCTCGCGACTGAGCTGCTTGAGTCGCTTGCCAACGCGCCCCAGCAGTTCGCTTCCGATCAGATGTCCATGCACGTCGTTCACCAGCTTGAAGCGGTCGAGATCAATGAAGGCCAGGCTCACGGGGTGCCGCGTACGCCGGGCGCTGTCCAGTTCCTGTTCCAGCATTTTGTAGAGATGCCGCACGTTGTAGAGGCCGGTTGCATCATCGGTGATGGTGAGCTGCTGAATGCGCGCCACGTCGCGCGCATTTTCAATTGCAATGGCCGCATGGTCGCACAGGATGTGGAGAAAGGCGATGGTGTAATCGCTCATCTCGCTGGCGCGCGGATTGAGAATCTCAATCACGCCATGCACTCCTTTGCGGCCGCGCAACGGCATCGCGATCACGGAACGCACACGGTGCCGATCTGCGGCCAGCGTCTGTTGCAAACGCGGGTCGTCATTCTCTGATTCCGGAACGATGAGAGTTTCTCCGTGCTGAACGACCCAGCCTGCGACGCCCTCATCCATCTTCACGCGCAGATCGCGCAAGGCGTCCTCGACGTTTCCTGAAGCGATGGCGTAATAGAGATCCTGGCGTTGTTCGTCCAGCATCAGCAGGGTCCACATGTCCGCCGTGATGATGCGTTCCATCTGGTCGAGAATCGTGCGGAGAATCGTGTCGAGGTCAAGACTCGAATTGAGTGAACGCGCCAGCTGATGAAAGACCATCAGGTCGTCAAGGGGAATCCGATTTTCAGTCAATTCGTTCATCTTGGCGTAAAAAAGGGAAGGCCATCCATCTGATGTGAATTCTGTCACACACGCCGGTTCAAAACGCACAGGAGGAGTTTCTTTAGTCCATGTTGATATGTACTAAAGTTACCTGTTATGGATTTGGTGGGTTTCAGCCGCCGATGTGGACCATGGAACGGGACGGTTTCAGAAAATCCGGCTCGCCGATATGATGGCGCGCTTCTTTACCGTAGATGGTCTTCACAATGTAGTCAGACAGTGCAGTTTCGTCTTCACCTGCGCGCATCCTTCCGTAGAGATCGTGTTCGACTTGTGAAAACAGGCATGTCCGGATCTTTCCGTCCGAGGTGAGGCGGACGCGACTACAGGCTCCGCAGAATGCCTGGCTGACCGGTGCAATAATCCCGATCTCGCCCACGCCATCCGGAAAGGTGTAGCGACGGGCGGTCTCGCTGGGTTCGCGCGGCGGCATGGGCACAAGCGGCATTTCACGGCCGATGCGGGCAACGATCTCGGCGAGGGGAACGACAATCTCCGGCGTCCAAAGGCGGCCTTCTTCCAGGGGCATGAATTCGATAAAGCGCACCACCACATCTTCTTCGCGAGCGAACCGGGCAAATCCCTCGATCTGGTTGTCGTTGAATCCGCGCAGCAGGACGCAGTTGATCTTCACGGGAGCCAGGCCCGCGGCGCGGGCTGCGCGAATTCCGGCCAGAACATGCTTGAAGCTGCCGGGAACGCGCGTAATGCGTTCGAAGGTCGGCGCGTCGACGGCGTCCATGCTGACGGTGACACGATTCAACCCCGCGGCCTTCAAGGGAGCGGCCAGGTTGTCGAGAAGATGCCCATTGGTGGTCAGCGCCAGGTCGAGCGGCTCGCCTGCGAGGGTGCGCAATTCGGCGAGTTCTTCGATCAATTCGATCAAGCCGCGGCGCAGGAGGGGCTCGCCCCCGGTAATGCGTACCTTTTCGATGCCGAGGTTAACAAAGAGCTTGATCAGCCGCAGATATTCCTGGATTCCCAGTTCGGGATACTGGGCTCCCAACTCCCCGGTTCTGCAATAGACGCACTTGTAGTTGCACCGGTCGGTGATGGAAACGCGCAGGTCGTGGATCACACGGCCATGGCTGTCGATCAGCCGCCGGGCGGAAGTCGTGGATGGTGAGGTAGGGGAAGCGGAAGCCATCTGTACATCCTCAGGCTATACCGTTTTCACAAGGTATGCAGGCGTGACAAAAACAAGAGCCGGCGCAAGGGCCGGCTCCTTTGACGGCGAGATGTTCTTTGAGCGCAGATTCAGTCGATTCGAGGCGTTCCGGACCGCAAAATCAGCCCAGTCAATCCGAGCACGGCAACCAAAGTGATCGCGATAACGAAGTAGAAAGCCATGGGATGAACCCAGCCCGGCGAATAGGTCAGGTCCTGGCCCACCCACAGCAGCAATACGGTGGCAATTACGGCGAACTGGCAAGCAATAACGAGCAGCGTGTGTCCCCACTCGCGCCGCTTGTCCAGCGCCTCCACCTGGTCGGGGGAAAGGTTGCGTTCTTCAGGGGGAAGAAGGGAATTCGACATCGGACTCTGTCTCCTCGCGGGCATCCATCGGCCTCCGGGCCCTGTGCCGCCTCACTGTTTCGATTCAATCACATGCCGCCCGGGAAGCGCCACAGGTCCGCATGCGGGACTTTTGATGATATCGACTACTCGTTCAGGAAAGCCAGCGATTGCAGAGATGTAATCTCAAAGGGCTTGCGGCAGCGGACATTCGTGCAGCTCAGCTTATCGTCGCGACGCACCATGTACGACTGCGCCTTGGCGAATCGGGCCCGATCGCGCTCATCGGCGTTGCGGGGCAGTTGGGGCCGCTTCCGTCGCACGACCCAGGTCACCTTGTACTCGCCGGGCTGACCGCATTTGGGGCAGGTCAGCATGTGTGTCCGCATCTCCGTGGTCTCATTGAAAAATTCCCGCTCATCCATCTCCGGCACTTCTCCACTTCAGCGAAAGAGCCCTGTCGGATAAGCCGCTTCCCGACAGTGCCTCGCAGATAATATATTCCAGGCGCTTCTGCTCCGGCCCGAACTATTCCATACTAATCCCCTGGTGTCCTGTCGCAGAGCGCAGCATTCATGCGAGTTCGTATCGTCTGTCGGTGTCCAAGGGGGCCCCGGGCCCTCAACCGCGAGGTAGGAATCCTCTACAACGCCGCAGTGGACCTGTGGGTATGCAGCACCGAACAAGACGTCGCGCAGATGGGGGAAGAAGCACGCGCCATCGCCGGATTGCATTCCTGTGGCGTGTTCCGCCGTCTAACTCACTGGTACGACTTTCGCCGCACCGAATTTTTGCAACAAATCCACAATTTCTGTGTTCGATTCCGTGCAGACGTCATTTGTGAAAATGGTCTACGATGTCGGCTGCTCACTTGCCTCATGCTGAAAACTGCCTGGCTTCCCCGGAGGGCACATGAACCGCGATTGCAAAGATGGTCTGCGACTTCGTCTGCACTTTGAACACACGCTGAAAGAATGGGGCTGGTTCGACGCCTACGAAAAGGCTCTCGAACTAATGCCGGTTGGGCCTCCACAAGTCCACGAATTCCAACAAGAGGCCCACCACGCGCACATAGAGCTAATGAAAGCTCGTCGCGCCTATATCGAGCACATGGCCAGTTGTCTCGTCTGCAGCAGACGGCTTATCACTTCTGACGCCGTGGTCGCCATCCGCGAGAGATTGAACACGTCCCGAACTCAATGACTGGATCCGGCATACGTGCGTCATGCCGACTGTTTCCGGGCTGGGCCAGAAGCAAAAGCAACAACAAAGGCAGCGCTCTGCCCCGGAAAATGCGAAGAGCCCACCTTTTTGCGGTGAGCTCTTTGCCCTGGGTTGGACCCTAACACCTGTTAACTTACATTGAACCGTACGCCGGCAGTTCCACTCGGATCAATCCCATCTAAGTACCTCATCGCATGCGAATTGGGCACTTACCAAAAGAGAAAGGCCGCGCTCTCGCGCGGCCTTTTACATTCAATTCTCTTCAAAGTGCCCAACCCAGGAGGGGCTGAAAACAACGGTAGAGCAAATTCTTGCGGCGGTCCAACGCTAAGAGGCGATCCTGTTCCCCCTTCAGTAATCGCATTCCTCTTAATCGGTAACCATGAGTTGGGTACTATCTAAGATCGCCCCACACCTGACAGCACTTACAAGACAATGCGATCCGGTCTGAGTGCTCGCTCTAGATGCTCGCAGCCGCATGAACAGCGGCGTTCAAGATCCATACGCATAAGAGTGTCCGCAATTCTTCCGGACACCGCTTTACCCAATCCAATCGGAAACTTCGACATTCGGGGTTGATTTATCGCATACTCGACCTTGCAATGACGAAACGCAAGCCAGGGAAATTCTCGGCCGTCAAGGCCGTAAAGGCGAATGCCCGCGAGCGCGTGGGCCAGCCAAAGCCTGCGCGCATTGTTGAAGATACGCCCCGGACCGGACGCCAGGCCAAACACAAGCCAAAACTGGAGCAGGTCATTCAGCAGGAGGAGTAGCGGTGGCCAAAGCGGTGGGAGTCGGGGGGGTCTTTTTGCAGGCGGAGGATCGGGAAAAGCTGTCCCGCTTCGTATGCGGAGCGGCGGAATCCAGCGGCGAAGGACGGTGGCCTGATCGATCAGTTTCTGGGGCTCGATGCCTGGGCAGTTTCCGCCTGCGCGGTATAGGGCCCCGGAAGCACCGGTGCTTCTGGCTTCTGGCTCGTCTCGGGTGGTGCGGGCTGCGAAGTCCGCTTCGAATAAATTCGGAACGACACAACAACATCCAACGCTACGGGGACCGGTTTGCCATCTTTCAGGGCGGGCTGAAAGCTCGCCTTGCGAATCGTCTGCTCGGCGCTTTCATCAAGGCCGAAGCCGATCGGCCGGCCCGCGACGATCTCTTCAACTTTGCCATCGCTGCCGATCACCGCATGATACAAGGCCATTCCCGCAACGCCGTTGGCCTGCGCGAACTCGTTTGACGGCGGATCGAGCGCCGAAATCAACCTGGCCTTCTGGTCGACTGCACTCTGGCGAAGCACTCCGGGATCGGTCGGCTTGTAATCGGCCTTCTCTTCGGCGGCCTGGTAGTAGAGCTTCCAGAACTCCGGCATGGCCGCGATCATGCGCTCATCGATACCGGCCGAAAAAACGGAGTCCAGCGCGCTCAGGAGCAGCTGAGAAGCCTCGGCCTGAGACGCGGCAAGCGTGCCTTTCTTGTCGGAAGGGTGATCGCCGGGGGCTGAGGGACTAGCTGAAGTGGAGATGTCAGCGGAGATGTCGGAGCCTGCGGTCGACGGATGATCGCTGGCGGTTTCCGTATCTTCGTTCTTTGCGTGATGCTTCTTCTTCTTGTTTTCGCTCTTGTCTTTTTTCTTGGGCTTCTCGACCTCTTCGCGAACGAAGGAGGCGCGTACGGATTTCTTTTTCGGGGTGATCTTTACTCTGTCTGTTGCTGCTGTCGGATCCTCGAAAGGCGCAGCGCCCAGAAAGTGGAGCCCGTATCGGTCGCCTTCAAGTACGACCTTGTGCTTCGACAGCTTCACCTTGTTGATCTGGATCTGGCTCAATGTGAAGGAGCCTTTTGCGGAGTGCCCCAGCAATTGCCCATGCTCATCGAATTCCAGATTGTTGTCCTGGTAGCCACCGCGGAGGTACATCGTCTTGCCGACCAGCAACTGCTTCAACTGGTCTTCTTTGATCTCGCCGCCAACGGTTTGGACCGTGAAGGCTCCCTGGCTCAAGGCAGAGTTTTTTACTGAAACGGAAGGGGCGTCCCCGCGGGTTGCGGGGGAAGCGGCGGCCTCAGGAGCGGTTGCCGGAGCCGACGTCGCCTGATCGGGCGCCGGAGGTGCTGACGGGCTCTGGTCAGGATTGGGAGTCTGGCAAGGGGCAATCACGCAGATCGCCGACAGCACGACAAACCCGCATGCTGCCCGGGAAATACGAGCGCGATTCAGAAGATTCCGCATTTCGCGAAGAGCGTCGATGGACGTACGCATCCGGCAACCTTTCGTCTTTCCAATCTAACAAGATTGTGATTGGGATGAGAAAGGATGCCTATCACACGTAAGTTGTTGAGGACTTACAACGTAACGTTACGATCGAGGGATTCGAAGCCGTCTCAGAATCCGCCGGAACAGTCCCAGGGCCCTCCGGCTGTCGGCCGCGTTCAGGTTCATGCGACGCAATATCACGCGCAGGTCGTGTCGGTTAGCTTCCTGCATCGTGTGCGGGGAGTACTTTGCAGCGACCATGACCTCCTCGATCAGACCGGAGAGAATGTCGAGGTTGTCGGAGGTCGGCGACGGTTTTGAGGCATTTGGGGTTTTGGAGGCTCGATCGGGTCGATCCTCCGCAGTTCCCGATTCTGTGATCGATGGACCGCCCCGCGTAGCCAAATCGTATAAACAAACCGCTGCTGCCTGGCCAAGATTCATGGAGGGCTGTCGCGCATCGGTCGGGATCTCGACAAGGATGTGGCAGTAGGAGAGGTCTTCGCGCGTGAGGCCGTGCTTTTCTGGTCCGAAGACGATCGCGATCCGTTCGCCTCGCTCCAGGGATTCGGTCACCACCGGCGCGAGCTGATCGAGAGGCGCGACGGGCTGTTCCGCCTTGCGATGGGTCAGGGTGCCGGTCCCAAGGACAAGGGAACAATCGCGAATAGCCTCGGCCAATGATGCTGTTTCTTGTGCGTCGTTGAGCAATTGCGGTGCACCCACGGCCGAGCGAGCTTCGCGCCAATGGGGTTCATACGGGGCGACGACGCTCATGCGCATGAATCCGAAGTTCGCCATGGCGCGCGCGACCGCTCCGATGTTGAGCGGATTCCGCGGCGACACCAGCACCACGTTGATGCGTTCGCGTTGAGACTCGGTGAGCAAAGAACGATTGTAGAGCGGCGGCGGTCGGCGGAGATCAGGCGGCGAGAAGAAAGCTCAATGCGCAGGCGGCGTGGCGGAAGCGTCCGAGGCGGGATTCACCGCGATCTGCAGAGTGCCGGCCTTTTGGGTGTTCATGTCGAAGATTCCGGTGGCGAGGGAGACCTCTGCATTCGGCAGATCGATCTCCATGGGAGCTGCGATTCCGGTTTGTTGCGCCTTCGCATACTGGGCTTCGTTGAGTTTCAGTGACATGACACCCCCGGTCCAGTTCACGGGCTTCCCGTCGTGCCCGTACGCGACCATGGCAACCCTGATCCGGGCGTTGTAGGTTCCTCTGTCAGACTTCGCAAAACTGAGGCTGTCGGCCGGGATCTGGAACATCATTTTGCAGCGCGTGATCGGGCCGGGCATCTTTACATTGCCGCCTGCTCTGGCAACTCCCGATGCCGGAGGGCTTTCGGGAACTACGCGCATTCGGTAGACAATTTGTGTCGCTTCTGGCATTCCTGATGCGAGAAGCGAAGCCAGCGGGTCGGATGCTGGCTGGGCAGACGGCGTCGATCCGGTGTCCGCGTAGTAGCCGCGCCGATAGGCCAACTTGTATTTGCCCTCGGTCAGCTTCACGTCAATGCGACGAAACGCCCCATCGGTCTTCTCGTTCGATGGCGTATACGACACGGTGTAGTAGTGCGCGCCATCCTCGATATCGCGCGTCAGGGCCGTCGTGACATCGTTGGTTGTATAAATCGCGTGGCCGCCCGTGTTGGTGGCCAGTTGGTCCATCGTCGCGGCCGTCGCGCGAATCGCGGGCGACTCTTTGTATGGAGTCGTCTCGAAATTGTCTCCATTGGGCTGTCCGCTGGAATCCGCATTCATGGTGCGATCGTCCATCAGCCCTCGCGCCGATACGGGATAAAGCGCGACGCGGGCTCGCGTCAACATGTTCACGGTTTCGCGCAGAGCTTCGGGCAACTCGTGCCCGTGGAATGCGGTGAGCAGTGCGCGGTTGTCGCCCTCAGGAAAGAGGGCTACCGGAAACGTGCTGGCGACCCAGATGAGGTTTTTGCGGCCGGGAATAGCCGAAAGTGCGCGAGCCAGCTGCTGCAACGTCGCGAGCGTGAGCGATGCGGTCTGACTTTGCTGCGTACCGGCGTACTCGCGTTGGGATCGCGCCTCTGCCAGCGCTGATTGTGGGTCTCCAGCCATCGTGACGGCTTCCTTATCGAAGAGATCGTCCTGCCGGCTGCGCGAGAGTATGGTCGTTCCGGGAGCCGCAGCTTTGCTTTCGATTGCCGCTCGGAGCAGTGCGCCATCTGAGGTGAACCCCTGAAGCAGCGTCAACCGCGTGTTCAGGGTGTAGACGGCCATCCGCATTCCAGGTTGGAGGCTCCCGAGGAATCCCACGATCTGCTTGTGCGCATACGCCTGGTCTGCTTCTTCGGTGTTCAGGCTATCGAGCAGAAGCACGTTGACGGCTTCGTTGGTAGCAACTGAGGGCTGGTTGCTATAGACGTTTGGCGGCAACTGCGGAAGCGTTGCGGGTGGTGCATTCGTCGCAGTGTGTTCTTCGAAGAAGTCGATGGCCTGATTTCTGCCGTCTTCAAGGACTGAAAAATCGCGCTGCTGCAACCCGCCGATGGAGGCTCCGCTCTTATCTGTGACCACGACATCCACCACCACGGCGCGCGTGGTGGTTTTAAGCGCGGGGGCATTCTGCAGTGCATCGGTGGAATTGCTCTGGGAGTGGAGTGGAAGAGCGGAAAGCGTGAGCAGGGCGGTTAAGAATAAGCGACTGCGATTCTGCAAAACTGCCTCCGCAAGAACGGCTAAGTATACGACGGGTACGATTGCGCCGCGGTTGCGGAGTTTGATTGCTACACTGCTTCACATGGTGGAGGAAACGCAATCCGAGGGGCAGGAGATCGAGCAACTTTGCGCCACAGCGCGCGCCTGCTATGCGCGGGGATGGGTGCCGGCGACGAGCGGCAATTTCAGCGTGCGTTGGGGAAGCCGGATTTCGATTACACCAACAGGTCTGGATAAGGGAATGCTTGTGCCGCAGGATCTGCTGGAGATCGATATGAATGGCAGCCTGCTCGGCGGACGTGGCCGGCCCTCGGCGGAGACGAGCCTGCACACGGTGATTTATCGGGAGCGCGCGCATGCGCGGGCGATTCTACACGTGCACACGATTTGGAACACACTGCTTTCAGGTAAATTCGAGGCCATGGGACATGTTCCTCTCTCAGGCTATGAGTTGCTGAAGGGTCTTGCGGGCGTTGCGACGCACGACCATACGGAGCGCGTGCCGATCATCGCGAACACACAGGAGTATGCGGAGCTTGCGGAAGACCTTAGCCAGGTACTTCGCGATCATCCCGATGCGCACGGGGTTTTGCTGAGCCGACATGGGCTTTATACTTGGGGTGAATCGGTGGCTGAAGCACGCCGTCACCTGGAGGCCCTCGAATTCCTCTTCGAGGTGGAGGGACGGCGGTTGTTTGGGCAGGCTTGAGTGAACGTTGTTGCGGCGGTGCAGCATTTGGCCGATTCGGCGGCAAGTTTTTAGAACTAAGGCAGCAGGTTGGCGCCGCTACGCGGCGAGCGAGTCAGCAAGTCAGCGGGCGTGATCTCTGCACTTGCAAGGAGCTGACGATGGCAGTTCTTCGTTTCCCCAATGAGGATCGCAAGATTGATGGTGAGCCGGCAATTCGCCGTGAGCTCGCGGCACTGGGCATTGATTACGAACGATGGAATCTGGACCGGGTTGGCGCAGACGCTTCCGCCGAAGAGGTTCTCACTGCGTATTCGAGTGAAATCGAAGAGATGAAGCGCCGGGGCGGTTATGTGACCGCGGATGTCATCGATGTCTATCCGGCCACGCCGAATCTCGACGTGATGCTGGCGAAGTTTGACAAGGAACACACGCACGACGAAGACGAAGTGCGCTTCATTCTTGCCGGCCGCGGCATCTTTTTTCTGAACATTGCAGGGCGGGTAGCGTCGGTCGAAGTCGGTCCCGGCGATATGTTGCGTGTGCCACGGGGCACCACGCACTGGTTCACGCTCTGCGAAGATCGCCGGATTCGCGCCATTCGCTGGTTCCAGGACACGACCGGCTGGACGCCGCACTACACGGGTTCGGGTGTTGACGAGGGCTACCAGCCAGTGTGCTTTGGGCCTGCGTATTTTGGGCCGCGCGCCGTCACCGGCATTCGCCTATGACCAAGGCCACGCCGCCGAAGAGTCTCCCCAGCGACAAGGAGCCGTCGTTGGCGGCACCGAAGCTGTTTCTGCTGGATGTGGAAGGTACCGTCGCGCCCATTTCTCTGATCTACGACCAGATGTTTCCATACGCGCGGGCGCACTTTGAGAGGTTTCTGCAATTGCACTGTGGAGACCCGGGTGTTGCAGCCGATCTCGTGATGCTGGTCGAAGAGAATGGCGCCGAAACCGACCCGACTGCTCCGAAGTTTACGACGCCGGAATATTGGGATGAAGCGATTCCTTACTTGAACTGGTTGATGGACCAGGATCGCAAATCGACGGCGCTGAAAAGCCTGCAGGGGCGCATCTGGCAGCGCGGATTTGAATCGGATGAGTTGAAGGGAACGTTGTTCAAAGATGTGCCTCGGGCCCTGGAGCGCTGGTCGTCGGCCGCTCATGTTGCGATTTATTCTTCAGGTTCGGTCGCGGCCCAACTGCTGCTCTTTCGGCACTCGAGTTTCGGCGATCTGACGCACCTAATTTCGGGCTATTTCGACACACGCACGGGGCCGAAGACAGCAAAGCTGAGTTATGAATCCATTGCTTCGGCGATGGGGTGCGAACCGCGCGAAGTGATGTTTTTTTCAGACGTGGTGCGGGAACTCGATCCAGCACGCGAGGCTGGGTGCCATACGCGCCTGGTGATGCGGGAGGGGAATGTCCCGGTGGAGGATGCGCATGGTCACCGGCGCATCAAGAGCTTTACTGTTCTCTAGTACTATCTGCGAATCAGCCTTCTCCGAATCACCTTTTACCGGTCAGGAATCAAAAGGCCATGCTCGACTGGACGAACCCCGCTGCCGCCGCGTTGAACGAGATCCGCACCGCGCCACTGGTGCGCTTTTCGGTGCTGGCTCTTAGCTCTGTCTTCTTTCTTGTTGACCCATTTGCGGCGATTCCTTCGTTTCTTGCGATTACGCAGAGCGTCGATCCGGCGCGTCGCAAGCGGATGGCCCGTAAGGCTGCTCTTACCTGCTTTATTGTGCTGACAAGCTTCGCGCTGGCGGGGCAGCTGATCTTCAGGATGTTCGGGATCACATTGCCTGCGTTTGAGATCGCGGGAGGCTTGATCCTGCTGCTGATCGGGCTGGACATGCTGGAGGCCAAGAGATCGCCCACACAGGAAGCCCATGGAGACACGGAGGAAGGCGCGGCGAAAGAAGACGCGGGTATTGTGCCGTTGGGAATCCCCATGCTGGCCGGGCCGGGGGCAATTTCGTCGGTGATGGTGCTGGTGGGGCAGGCCTCAGGGCTTTGGCGGTGGGAGATGGGCGCGGTTCTGGCATCGATTGCTATCACCTGTTTTGTCAGCTACCTGGTGCTCGCGGGGGCGGGCCGGGTGAGGGCGGTGTTGGGCGAAACGGGAATCCGCATCCTGGTCAGGATCATGGGGTTACTGCTGGTAGCGCTGGCCATGCAGTTTTTCGTGAATGGGCTGACAGATCTGGGGATCATTTCGAAGCCGTAGAGGCTCGACGTCTCTGGTTCGGGACCAAACCACTGCAAGTCGATTGCTTCAGTTCCTGTCTGGCGATAGCGTCACGTTCATCGAGGGGATATTGTGAGCGAGCCGGGATCAAGAGCAACCTCATAAAACCCAGCATCATTCCACGGAAGAACCTGGCCATTCTGCTTAAGTATTCCCCCGGTCACGTTGACGCGCACGTATCGCCCTGTAGGGAAATGAGCCGGGAGGGTCCAGGAAATGACGTTTTCACCAGAAAGCTGTTCTGTGTCTCCTCCCCTCGAGCTCTCGGTAGTGACGATCCGTTCCCCGAGCCAATACGCGCCTACGTTGACCATGCTGTCAATCCAGATGTCACCCATTGACTTGGCGTGATCGATGCTCGCAATCACGTCCGTGACATCGACTGGAGCAATGCCGGAGCCAGGTTGCAGCGAGTGAAACATAAAGATCTGCCATTTGTCTGATGAGCGCGCCAGATCGATGAAGTAGTTGAAGGTACTGGAGGTCTCTCCCGCCTTTGGACTATGAACGGGCAGATTATAGACATCCGTATAGCCAGACATACCGATTTGCCCTTCCTGCACGCCGCGATTCAGCAAAAAGCGTGTCGCAGCCACTGAATCGTATCCCCGGTCGCCATAAGGGGAAGCGGTGGTCCAAACGTTGCCGATCCCATAGCGTCGCTTAATGTGGTCGGTGCACTGGTCATATTCCGTCTCATTATTGCCAGTCCAGTTTCCGCCGCAGAGATCGCCTTTCGCCGTGCAGTGGTGTTCTGTGTGATTTCCAATTTCATGTCCATCTTGCGCGGCTTGCCCCCAAACGGGCGAATTGTGATCGCCATAGCCGATGAGATAAAAGGTCATCCGTACGCCGGTGGCCTGAAGTTGCGGATAGGCTGAGATCTGAGACTGATACGAATCGTCGAAGGTATAGGTGACGGCCGCATTGAAACCCGCCCAGTCAAGGACCCTCAAGCCCCCCGTCTTGCCATCAGGTCTGGGGACGCCGCTTCCCGGCGGAATAGGCAATCCGCTCAATGAAGCATCGCCGGATTTGATGATGTAGGCGGCCGTTGACACTGCGTCGGAGTTGCCATCCACGGCAATTGCCTTGAGCTCGATGGACGTGGTCACGGACAAGGGACCGGTGTACACCCTGGATAAAGAGGTCGGGGTGCGCCCGTCTGTGGTGTAGTAGACGGTTGCGCCCGGGGTCGAAGAAATTGTCACATTTTCTGCTGAGTCATAGGTGCCGGAGGCCAGACTGAATATGGGTCCCGCTACCTGTTGTGAAGATGCAGGTGGCGCAATGACGCCTGTACCCCTGCTTCCCCCGCATGCTGATAAAACGCACATCAATACGCTCAGAATAACGATCCGTCGCACTTGCATGACTTTCTCGTCCGATCATTTTCTTAGTTTGGGGTTTGGAAAGCGAGCTTATCATGTCTCGACGTCAGCCGGCGGTTAAAGTTTAAAGTGACTCCCTTCGGGCCGGGCGGTGCTGGAAAATCCATGGAATCAGGCGATGGGGAAATGACTTCCAAGCCTGATCTGGCGCGTCTCCAAGCGACTTTCCCACAGAAAGCGGCGCCTTTCCACAGGGCGGGTTGGGTTGCGCGATCCGGGCCTGGTTGTTACGCTCAGGAAGTCGCGAAAGGGCGCTAAGAACAAGGCGATTCGCGATTTGCATTGAAGAGTGGCCTGTGCTACTCTTGAAAAGTTGCAGATGTAGCAGTGGAGCCTCCCGGTGGCCTTTGTGGCCTGCCCCGAGTGGGGAAGTGGGAAGCCGGTTCGTAGGGCGGATAGGAAGCGTAAGCTCATCCAGCCCCTGTAGGGAATCCCGCAGAGAACAAACCCATTGCATGACCCGAGAGGAAATTCCTTTCGTACGCGCGAAATGCGCGAGGCGATTTATCGCTGGTCGTTGTTTGAAATTTTGCGCAGTGCGACCTTCTGCGGCCGACTAATCTCGCCGCTCAAGTCGATCGAATAGGCAGGAAAATCTGCCTGCCGAAGATGAAACAGTTGCAAGCTTGATTCCCACAGAATCGCAGCTTGACACGACATCGGAACTTCGATAGGTTTAGAAGGTTCGCGCAAAAATGCCGATGACCGCTAGCAAGCGAGATTCTGGCAAGGCGCAATAAGTTCGAGGACAACCTTGGCGTAACAGCCCGGGCCTCGATCCAAAAGGGGCACCGCTCAGGCGGACCGCTCTCAAGGATCTTTGACAATAAGGTTGAACGTGCCAGTCGTGAGAAACGATCAGGTTTGGCTTGATCTTCTCACAAGGTAAGTAATATGCCCTGCGCAGTGATTGCGCGGGCGTAGTCGAAACTATCCCGACCTCCGTCGGGGTGGCGAGACAAACTAGGTTTCAAACGAGAGTTTGATCCTGGCTCAGAATCAACGCTGGCGGCGTGCCTAACACATGCAAGTCGAACGAGAAAGTGGTAGCAATACCATGAGTACAGTGGCGCACGGGTGAGTAACACGTGACTAACCTACCCTGGAGTGGGGGATAACTGAGGGAAACCTTAGCTAATACCGCATAATACCTACGGGTCAAAGGAGCAATTCGCTTCAGGAGGGGGTCGCGGCCGATTAGTTAGTTGGCGGGGTAATGGCCCACCAAGACAGTGATCGGTATCCGGCCTGAGAGGGCGCACGGACACACTGGAACTGAAACACGGTCCAGACTCCTACGGGAGGCAGCAGTGGGGAATTTTGCGCAATGGGGGAAACCCTGACGCAGCAACGCCGCGTGGAGGATGAAGTCCTTCGGGACGTAAACTCCTTTCGATCGGGACGATAATGACGGTACCGGAAGAAGAAGCCCCGGCTAACTTCGTGCCAGCAGCCGCGGTAATACGAGGGGGGCGAGCGTTGTTCGGAATTATTGGGCGTAAAGGGTGCGTAGGCGGTTTGGTAAGTCTTATGTGAAATCTATGGGCTCAACTCATAGACTGCATGAGAAACTGCCGGGCTTGAGTATGGGAGAGGTGAGTGGAATTCCTGGTGTAGCGGTGAAATGCGTAGATATCAGGAGGAACACCTGTGGCGAAAGCGGCTCACTGGACCATAACTGACGCTGATGCACGAAAGCTAGGGGAGCAAACAGGATTAGATACCCTGGTAGTCCTAGCCCTAAACGATGACTGCTTGGTGTGACGGGTACCCAATCCCGCCGTGCCGTAGCTAACGCGTTAAGCAGTCCGCCTGGGGAGTACGGTCGCAAGGCTGAAACTCAAAGGAATTGACGGGGGCCCGCACAAGCGGTGGAGCATGTGGTTTAATTCGACGCAACGCGAAGAACCTTACCTGGGCTCGAAATGTTATGGACCGGAGTGGAAACATTCCTTCCCCGCAAGGGGCCGTAATATAGGTGCTGCATGGCTGTCGTCAGCTCGTGTCGTGAGATGTTGGGTTAAGTCCCGCAACGAGCGCAACCCTTATCTTCAGTTGCTACCATTTAGTTGAGCACTCTGACGAAACCGCCTCGGATAACGGGGAGGAAGGTGGGGATGACGTCAAGTCCTCATGGCCTTTATGTCCAGGGCTACACACGTGCTACAATGGCCGGTACAAACCGTCGCAAACCCGTGAGGGGGAGCTAATCGGAAAAAGCCGGCCTCAGTTCGGATCGTAGTCTGCAACTCGACTACGTGAAGCTGGAATCGCTAGTAATCGCGGATCAGAATGCCGCGGTGAATACGTTCCCGGGCCTTGTACACACCGCCCGTCACATCACGAAAGTGGGTTGCACTAGAAGTCGGTAAGCCAACCGCAAGGAGGCAGCCGCCCAAGGTGTAATTCATGATTGGGGTGAAGTCGTAACAAGGTAGCCGTAGGAGAACCTGCGGCTGGATCACCTCCTTTCTAAAAGAGAACACATGGCACACTTATTCCTTCCGCGATGGCGGAGTCGCTTCGGCGATCGGATAGGTGTCCATGCAAATCCTGCTTCAGCCGGTTAAACGGCGGGCGCAGGAAATTCGATACGAGCCTTCTTTTCCTGGCCGCAAATTCTTACGATCGTCATAAGTAGCGTAGCTACTTAGCATGTTCAACCTTTGTCCTCGAAACCCATTAGCATTGAATGAGATTTGGGCGAGCCGCCGGCAACTTATCGGCGGGGGAGCGCGCAACGCGGGCCTGTAGCTCAGTTGGTTAGAGCGCACCCCTGATAAGGGTGAGGTCGGTAGTTCGACTCTACCCAGGCCCACCATCTTAGCCACGCAACCCTTAAGGGGCTGTAGCTCAGCTGGGAGAGCACCTGCTTTGCAAGCAGGGGGTCACCGGTTCGATCCCGGTCAGCTCCACCAACCTCATTCACTGCGTCTAGTTCGGCGCCTTCTTCATGAGGGCTTCGACCTAGAAGCAGGCTAGGATCTGATCTGTGCATTTGCACAGTTTCGGATTCGCGCAGGTTTCAACAGCCTCAGGGCTGGTCCTCCTCGATAGAGGGGGATCTGATGTTTGACAACGAAATTGATTGGGTAACGCAAATCGGATAGCCGCATGTCCGCCGCGAGGCGCGCAGCGTGGTGAAAGTATCCGAGGAGCGTATACATACAAGGCCGAGCACAAGCAATGAGTTAGTGATAACTCAGGCAAGTGTTCAAAGTAAGAAGAGTGTCTTTAGGAGTTGTAACTTGAACGCGCGTGAGCGTGGTTGAGTTACTCTCAAGGCGAATAACTGGGAATAACAGACAGACAGGACCGAAGTGATTCGGCTCCCTGCGCTGGAGTTAATTCTATGGTCAAGCTACTAAGGGCGCACGGTGGATGCCTTGGCAGAGACAGGCGAAGAAGGACGTGGCAAGCTGCGATAAGCTTCGGTGAGCCGCACACAGGCGTTATAACCGGAGATTTCCGAATGGGGAAACCCTCCTAGGCAAACCCTAGGAACTACCCACTGAATACATAGGTGGGATAGAGCGAACTCAGGGAAGTGAACCATCTCAGTACCTGAAGGAAAAGAAAGAAACCTCGATTCCGATAGTAGTGGCGAGCGAACTCGGAATAGCCCAAACCCGTAGCATTTCGGTGCTTCGGGGGTTGTAGGGTCCGCAACAGTAGAGTTACCAATCTGGCTGCTAGCTGAATCCTCTGGAAAGTGGATCCATAGAGCGTGACAGGCGCGTAAGCGAAAGTAGTCCAGACTCGAAGCGGATACCTGAGTAAGGCGGGGCACGTGAAACCCTGCTTGAATCCACGGGGACCATCCCGTAAGGCTAAATACTAGTCTCTGACCGATAGTGAACCAGTACCGTGAGGGAAAGGCGAAAAGAACCCCGTCGAGGGGAGTGCAAAGTACCTGAAACCGTGTGCCTACAAGCAGTGGGAGGACTATGCCCGCAAGGGAATGTCTGACCGCGTGCCTATTGCATAATGAGCCGGCTAGTTATTCTTGTCAGCAAGGTTAAGCGTAAGCGAGCCGAAGCGAAAGCGAGTCTGAACAGGGCGTTCAGTTGGCAGGAATAGACGCGAAGCGGGATGATCTACCCATGGCCAGGTTGAAGGTGGGGTAACACCCACTGGAGGACCGAACCGGTGTTTGTTGAAAAAAGCTCGGATGAGCTGTGGGTAGGGGTGAAAGGCTAATCAAATTCCGTGATAGCTCGTTCTCTCCGAAATAGCTTTAGGGCTAGCCTCGGACGAATTGCACTGGTGGTAGAGAGATGGATGGACTAGGGGGCTTTCCGGCTTACTGAATCCAACCAAACTGCGAATGCCAGTGACAACATATCCGGGAGTCAGACGGTGGGGGCTAAGCCTCATCGTCGAGAGGGAAACAGCCCAGACCGCCTGCTAAGGTCCCCAAGTTACAGTTAAGTGGGAAAGGAAGTCGGAACGCTCAGACAGCCAGGAGGTTGGCTTAGAAGCAGCCATCCTTTAAAGAAAGCGTAATAGCTCACTGGTCAAGCGGTCCGGTGCCGACAATACAACGGGGCTAAAACTGTACACCGAAGCAGCGGATGCACACCTTTTAGGTGTGCGTGGTAGGAGAGCATTCTCAACAGCTGCGAAGCCAGACTGAAAAGACTGGTGGAGCGTTGCGAAGAGACCCTGCCGGCATAAGTAGCGATAACGGAGGTGAGAACCCTCCGCGCCGAAAGTCTAAGGTTTCCTGAGGAAGGTTAATCCGCTCAGGGTTAGGCGGTCCCTAAGGTGAGGCCGAAAGGCGTAGCTGATGGACTGACGGTTAATATTCCGTCCCTCCCAATGTTCGTTATCACGATGGGGTGACGCAGAAGGATAAGAATGCCGCACTATGGCTATTGCGGTTGTTGCACGTAAGCTGGATCCGATAGGCAAATCCGTTGGGTCATTAACAGTGAGGTGCAACACAGTCCCGTATGGGGCTTACGATTCTGATTCCACGCTGCCGAGAAAAACCTCTAAGGAGAACAAAGGGAACCGTACCCCAAACCGACACAGGTAGACGAGGAGAATATCCAAAGGCGCTCGAGTGAAAGCTCGTTAAGGAACTCGGCAAATTGGCTCCGTAACTTCGGGAGAAGGAGCGCCCACGCAAGTGGGCCGCAGTGAAGCGCGTACGGCGACTGTTTAACAAAAACACAGGTCTCTGCTAAGTCGAAAACGACGTATAGGGGCTGACGCCTGCCCGGTGCCGGAAGGTTAAAAGGAGAGGTTAGCGCAAGCGAAGCTTTGAATTGAAGCCCCGGTGAACGGCGGCCGTAACTATAACGGTCCTAAGGTAGCGAAATTCCTTGTCGGGTAAGTTCCGACCTGCACGAATGGCGTAACGATCGTACGACTGTCTTAACGAGTTGCTCGGCGAACTTGTAGTACCGGTGAAGATGCCGGTTACCCGCAGCTAGACGGAAAGACCCCGTGCACCTTTACTACACCTTAACTATGAGTTATGGTTCTTGCTGCGCAGGATAGGTGGGAGGCTTTGAGACCAGGTTCTCGGACTTGGTGGAGCCAATGGTGAGATACCACCCTGCGAGTGCTGTGATTCTAACCTCCTCCCGTGATCCGGGAGAGGGACATAGTTAGGCGGGTAGTTTGACTGGGGCGGTCGCCTCCTAAATTGTAACGGAGGCGCGCGAAGCTACTCTCAGACTGTTTGGAAATCAGTCGTCGAGTGTAAAGGCATAAGAGTGGTTAACTGTGAGACCTACAAGTCGAGCAGGTGCGAAAGCAGGCCTTAGTGATCCGGTGGTTCTGTATGGAAGGGCCATCGCTCAACGGATAAAAGGTACGCCGGGGATAACAGGCTGATCATTGCCAAGAGTTCATATCGACGCAATGGTTTGGCACCTCGATGTCGGCTCATCGCATCCTGGAGCTGTAGAAGGTTCCAAGGGTTAGGCTGTTCGCCTATTAAAGCGGTACGTGAGCTGGGTTCAGAACGTCGCGAGACAGTTCGGTCCCTATCTGCTGTGGGCGTAGGAGATTTGAGGAGGGCTGTCCTTAGTACGAGAGGACCGGGATGGACGAACCTCTTGTGTTCCAGTTGTCCTGCCAAGGGCACGGCTGGGTAGCGAAGTTCGGTTGTGATAACCGCTGAATGCATATAAGCGGGAAGCACGCTCCAAGATGAGATCTCCCTGAAGGGCCCAGAAAGACCATCTGGTTGATAGGCTGGAGGTAGAAGCGCAGTAATGCGTGTAGCTTACCAGTACTAATCGCCCGTTCGGCTTGTCCATAGAATTAACTCCGCGCAGTATAGTTATTCGCGGACGTTCTTCTTACAAGCCTTGTACAAACCAATCAATTTCGTGTCATTCAGATAAACTCTGAGCAAATTTTTGTGGCGCCAGATTGCAGTCCGCGTTCCTACGCAGCCTCCGGGAGAAACCATCCGGAACACACGTAGACGCCGCGGCAGGCTGCGGGCAAACCAACCCGCCAAGCGCCATACCAGCATCAAAGGCGGCGGATCCTTCGCGCAAGTGCGCTCAGGATTTCGGCTGAAGGCTCCCGGCGCAAGCGCCTCACGCCTTCAAAACGCCTCAATTTGCCGGTGACCATACTGCGAGGGATCACCCGTTCCCATCCCGAACACGGAAGTTAAGCCTCGCTGGGCCGATGGTACTGCACGGGCGACTGTGTGGGAGATTAGGTGATCGCCGGCAATAAATTCAAAAGAAAAAGCCATGCCTCCGGGCATGGCTTTTTTGCGTTTGGGGATGGCAAGACGGAGAAGTTCTGTCGACCAAGCCAGGCCGCGAATCCCCTGATCCTCCCGGGAAAAGAATCTCTTGTCGATTATTCACCCATAGTGTCATCATCCTTACCTCATGGCGAGATTTAACCTCATCGTCGATTCGAACCGAAATCCTCTCAATCTCGTGCTCGGCAACTGGAGCGTCGTAGATAGCTACGCGCGATATGTCGTGAACAAGGCGCCAGGATGGAAATCCATGAAGGGTGAGCGAGCCAAATTTCTGACCGAGTTCGCGCAAGTCGTGCTCGGCGAACTCAATATCCCTCCGCCATCTTTTGTGGGTTTCACAGAACACATGGGGGCCTTTGAGCGCATCCATTGGCGCATCTTTTTGTGCCGCCCTCTCTTCGCAGGTATCGACGGGGATGGTATTGCTGAGCAGGCGGGCCACGTACTTCATGAGTACGAGCATCTTGCATCGGTATATGTGGCTTGCCGCTACCTTGCTGCGAAGACGCTTACAGATTCCAAATCAGGCACTTCGAGTGGAGGCGCCAGCACCATTGAGAATGAGCTTGGCGTGATGAAGGAAATTGCGCTTGCCGCCTTCGCCGACCCGCTTCCTTCAGAATTGACAGAACTCGGGAACGCCTGCTTGTTTCGAATCACGAGTGAGAAAGGGGCCGAAGGCAAGCCGGGATACTACGAGGCGTTGCAGTCCAATATTCGAAAGAGTGAAGCGGAGTTCGATTCAGCGAGATCCCAAGCCGATAAACTGGAGCAAACCACTTCGTCAAAAGATGCCCTTTTCAAAGCATGGACAAACGAAAAGAATGCGAAGCGAAGTCTGCAGAGGGCGCTGCGGGAATACCAGCTTTCAGAGAATGAGATCGGCAGCAACCTAGTTGAAGGACAGGTAAAAACCCGTGTGCTCCAGTTACTTGCCCCTGGCAAACGATAAGACACCCGGATTGGGCCGATTTCAGCCTTAGTTCTCCCGCATCATCGTGACGACGTCTACGCGCGAGGCTCTGCGGGCGGGGATTAGCGAGGCCGCTACTCCTGCTATCACCACGACTGCGACCGCACCTGCGATCGACACGGCGTCCGCCGCTGAAACGCCAAAGAGCAGCGACTTCAACCAGCGTCCCAGCGCGATCCCGAGCACGGTTCCGATGCCCACGCCGATCAGGGTCAGGCGCAGGCCGTCGGTCAGCACGAGCATGAAGATGCGCTCAACGCTGCAGCCGAGCGCCATGCGAATGGCCGATCTCTCCCGACCGCTGCACAGCCGCATAGGCCATCACGCCATAGACGCCGAGGGCTGCGATCAGCAGCGCGATTCCCGCGAAGATGACCAGCAGCAACGTGCGGAAGCGCGGTTGCGCGAAATTCTGATCGACATTTTCTTCCATGGTCCGGATGCGCACGACGGGCTGATTGGGATTGATCTTGTGCACCGTATCGCGCAACTCCGGAATGACCGATGCGCGGGTCGACCTCTGTGCGCATCACGAAAGACATATTGCGGACGGGCAGAACCTCATTTGCCTGGCGAAAGGGTACGTACATCTCCGTCGGCATATCCGAGACGAGCGACTGCTTCACGTTGCCGACGACGCCCACCACCATCATCCAGGGCACCTCGTTATCGGGTGTGGCTCCAATCTGCAGCTTTTTGCCGATCGGTGACTCGATCTCCGAAGTAGGTCTTTGCCATTGCCTGGTTGATCACCACGATGGGCGGCATCTTCTCCCGATCGCCATCCTCAATCCAGCGTCCGGCGAGCAGAGGAATGCGGAGCACCTGGAAATACTCCGAGCTGACGGTGCGGTAGTTCGCCATGATGTATTCCGATGCGTTGCGGGGAGGCCGGCCCTGAATATTGAAGTGGATCACTGCGCCTTGTCCGCTCACCGGCAGGAATGACGATGCCGCAGCCATGCGCACGCCGGGAAGCGTATGCAATTGCCGCAGGGTGTTTTCATAGAAATCCATGTTGCGGTGAGCATCTGCCGGAGCTGATCCTGCAGGCGGCACGGGCAGATCGGCAACCAGGATGTGATCGGCAGAGAATCCCATGTTCACGTCAGAGAGGCGACCGAGGCTGCGAACAAACAGCCCGGCGCCCATCAACAGCAGAAGCGCCAGAGAAATCTCTGCAACCACCAGCGAGTTGCGCAGTGCCTTCGCTTGGTGGCCTATCGCCCCGCGCTCAGACTCATTGAGGATCGAGCGCAGATCGGTCATGCGCACGTGGCCTGCGGGTGCGACACCAAAGAACACTCCGGCAAAGATCGACAGGACCGCTGTAAACAGCAGCACGTGCAGATCGATGTGGACGTCGGTTCCTGGAGGTAAAGATCCGCTGGCAACGCGCAGCAGCGACGGCATCAGCGCGTAAGCCAGAGCGACTCCGGCGACCGCTCCCATCAGCGAGAGCAGCAGCCCTTCAATAACGAGCTGCTTGATGATCTGCAGGTCAGAGGCTCCCAGCGAAATGCGGATGGAGATCTCGCGCCGTCGCGCGGTCGCCCGGGTCAGCATCAGGTTGGCGATGTTTCCGCAGGCGATCAACAAGACAAAGATCACCGCGCCGAGCAGTGTCACAAGGGCCGGCTTTGCCTGACTCACCAACTGCTCGTGCATCGGGTTGACGACTGCGTCGAGCGCGATGTTATCAGCGGAATACTTTTCGTAGAGCCGCTTCGCGATCGTGGTCATTTCGGCGCGCGCCTGCGCAAGCGAGACGCCGGATTTCAGACGGGCGATGGGGAAGATGCCGGGATGCCAGGAGCGGTCGTCGGGCAGTTTGCTGGCCCATGGCCCCATGGCGATCACCACATCGGGTGATTGCTGCAGCAATTCGTAGCCTTTGGGCAGAACGCCGATTACTGTGTAGCTCTGGTTATCGAGGGTGATGGCGTGCCCGATGACTTCCTGCGAGCCGGCGTACTTGCGCTGCCAGAGGCCGTACCCGAGCAGCACCACAGCGGATGAGGCTGGCTGGTCGTCTGCCGCCAGGAGAGAACGACCGGCGATCACGTTCACGCCGAGCAGATGCAGCAGGTTTCCGCTGATCATCTGGCTGGGGATTTGTTCCGGATCGCCGTTGCCGGTGAGCGCCGAAGTAAACACTCGCGAGGCGCCGAATTCCTCAAACGAGGAGCTTTGCGATTGCCAGTCTTTGTAGTTTTTCCACGAAACAGAAAGTGTGGGGAACTGGGTAGCGCGTTCTGAAACCATGACGAGCCGACTGGAATCCGGAAAGGGGAGCGGCCGCAGAAGCACGCTGTAAAACACGCTGAAGATCGCCGTGTTGCATCCGATGCCGAGCGCAAGCGTCCCGACCGCGACCACTGTGAATACCATGCTCTTGCGCAGCTGGCGCAGGGAATACTGCAAGTCTCTTACCAGGCTCAAAGGTACCTCGCGTCTGTCTTCATTCCCAAGTCTGTCTTCGTTTCAGGCAATAGGCACGATGTGTCCGCCCATTGCTTGCGTGCAAGTCTCTCACAGGAATCGAGGCAAACGTGAGATGTTTGGGACGAATGAAACTTGGTCGAGGACGAACGCGACGAATGCGAAGAATAGCCGGATACTTTGCGTTCGTCCTCGTGGCCCGGCTTACAGGTTGGCGCCTCGATTGCCCGAAATCAGCCGCAAGATCCAGGTTAGAATCACGGCCCCGATCGTCGCAATGATGATGCTGACGATCAATCCGTGCTGACTGACTCCGCCAAATCCCAGGAAACTGGCACAGTAGCCACCGACGAGTGCGCCCACCAGGCCCACGATCATGTCCATGAAGAAGCCGAAGCCCGACCCCTTCATGAGCTTCCCAGTCAGCCAGCCGGCAATCACGCCGATAATGATCCATGCAATCCATCCATGACCCATTGAATTCTCCTCCTTCGTGTCTGTGAAATTTTGAAGCCGATAGAAGCCGTAGATCCGTTTTCCCCACTACAACTTGCGCACCCAATCGCAGGCAGGAAGCATACATCCCGTGACCCGGCATGCACTAGAAAAGTTTCAGGATAGGCAGAGGGTCCTGATCGCTCTCCTTGACATACTAGGAGAGTCGTCGTAGGCTCTCTCCTAGAGCGACAAGGAGAGCACGGCTTGGCTGATAAACCGCAAGACAAACAGATGGAACTGCTGCAGGGGACGCTTGACCTGCTCATTCTGAAGGCTGTATCGCTGGGGCCGCTGCACGGCTACGGGGTGCTGCTGCGAATTCAGCAGATTTCGGGCGAGGAACTGGTGATTCAACAGGGCTCGCTGTATCCGGCGCTCTACCGGCTTGAGCATCAGGGCGTGATTGCCAGCGAGTGGGGCGACAGCGAAAACAATCGCCGCGCCAAGTATTACAAGCTCACTGCCGCGGGCAGGCGGCGACTCGAAGCCGAGACTGAAAAGTGGAATCGGATGGCCGGCGTTATCGCCGGAATTCTTCGCACTACACCGGAGAATGTGTGATGAAAGCAGGAACAGGGAATAGGGAATAGGGACTAAGACGCGATGAGAAATGGCTTATCTACTTTTCGACTGTTTGCCCAGATACGCTCATGGCTGCGAGCCATGTGGCGGCGAAACCGTCTCGAATCCGACATGGAAGCGGAGCTTCACCTTCATCTCGAGCAGCTCACCGATGACCTTGTCCGTGCAGGACACTCGCCCGCCGAGGCTGTGCGCCAGGCCCGGATCGCGCTGGGTCCAGCACTCATGCACAAAGAAGGGATGCGCGCGTCGCTGGGGCTGCGCTGGTTCGATGAACTCCGCGCCGACATCCGCTACGGAGTTCGTATTCTTGCGAAGAGCCCAGCGTTTACCGTGATTGCCGCATTATCTCTCGCTCTCGCTATCGGCGCGAATACGACCATCTTCGCGATTGGCAAGCAAATGCTGTACGACCGTCTCAACGTTCCTCATCCAGACGAACTGCGCATGCTGCGCTGGAATGGCGATGGCCATGAAGCCGTCCAGGGCATGTGGGGGGATTTCGACCCCACGCCAGACTCCGGTACCACGAGCTCGGTCTTTTCGTACCCGATCTACGAGCAACTGCGCGATCACAATCAACAGATGCAAGACCTGATCGCATTCAAAGAAGATGGAATGAATGCGACGATCCGCGGCAACGCCCAGCGTGTAAACGCGGACCTTGTGTCGGGGAATTTCTTCGCTGCGCTTGGGGTGCGTCCGCAACTGGGTCGTCTCCTGCAGTCTTCTGACGATGCCGTCCCCGGATCGGGACCGGTCGCCGTGATCAGCGACAGTTTGTGGCAGAAGCAGTTCGGCCGTTCGCCGTCAGTTCTCGGGCAGACCGTAACACTCAACCAGGCGGTCGTAACGATTGTTGGGGTGAGTCCGCGCGGCTTCACAGGCGCAAAGAATGTACAGCAGACTCCCGATTTGTTTGTGCCAATGAGCATGCAGCCGGTGGTCGATCCCAAGGGAAAGACATCGCTGCTGACGGACCCAACGCTGTGGTGGGTCAATATCGTTGGCCGCACCAAACCTGGAGCCAAGGACAGCGAGGCCGAAGCCGCCTTCAATGTGCAACTGCAGGCCGCCGTTCGCGCCACGACGCCAATGAAAGCAGGAGAGACAATTCCGCGCCTCGCGATCGTAGATGGCAGCCGTGGTTTGCACTATGCGGATCGCGATGTTCAAGAAGCCGCTTTTCGTCTTATCGGGGTTCACCGCATTTGTGGTGCTTCTGGCGTGCGCGAACATTGCCAACCTGCTGCTGGCGCGCGGGGCACAACGGCAGCGTGAAATGAGCGTCCGGCTCGCCATGGGTGCAGGCCGAGCGCGCATCCTCCGGCAGCTGCTTACAGAAAGTCTGATGCTGGCCGCACTTGGTGGCGCGGGTGGACTGCTGCTTGGATACTTCGGTCGCAGCGCGCTCCCGAGGC
This sequence comes from uncultured Acidobacteriaceae bacterium, assembly GCA_963770365.1. Lineage (GTDB taxonomy): Bacteria > Acidobacteriota > Terriglobia > Terriglobales > Acidobacteriaceae > Telmatobacter. The sequence continues at coordinate 292,648 of CAVYPN010000014.1, forward strand.
TCTTGACCAACGCCTGGGAGCGCAGTGACGCGGCGCCGGTGGCTCCGCAATTCGACTGGGGTGTGTTCGCGTTTACGGTCGCTGTCACGCTTCTTACCGGGATTATCTTTGGATTGGCACCCGCCTGGCTTGCGGCGCGTTCGGAAGTCAGCAGCAGCCTCAAGGAGACCGCGCAAAGCACGTCACGCCGACGGAAAGGCCTTACTGGAAAATCCATCGTGGCTTTTCAGATTGCGCTGTCCACGCTCCTCGTGGTGGGCGCTGGTCTGTTTCTGCGGACGCTGTTGAAGCTGAACGCGGTGGATGTCGGATTTCAGGCAGATCATCTCGTGCTGTTCGAAATCAGCCCGCCTGCGCGCCGCTATCCCGGACCCAAAGATGTGCGTTTACATCAGCAACTGGAAGAGCGTTTCGCCGCGCTTCCCGGCGTCGAACACGTCGCTCCCGGGTCGATTCCATACATTGCACAGAGCATGGGCAATGAGGATTTCATTCCGGAAGGGGAGACCCCCGATCCCAAAATAAAACGCGCTGAATACGAAAACAGCGTGGGCACCGACTTCTTTCCGACCCTTGGAATTTCGATCCTGGCGGGACGAGGATTTGGGCCGCAGGATACGTCCACCTCGCCGAAGGTCGGAATCATCAACCAGTCGCTGGCGCGCAAGAGATTCCCGAACAGCAATCCAGTCGGCAAGCGGTTCAAGGCAGATCGCGAAACTTCTGACTGGATTCAGATCGTCGGCATCTGCGCAGACAGTCGATACTCCGATCTGCGGAACAATCCACCTCCGCAGTTCTTCCTTCCGTATGTCCAGCTGCCCGAAGTGGGAACGCTGGTCTACCAGATTCGTACCAACACACAGCCGCCCGCTCTCTTCCCGGCTTTACGCGGTGTTGTTCAATCCGTCGACCGTGACTTGCCCATTATTGACTTTCGCACCCAGAGAGAGCAGATCAACGCCACGATGCAGATGGAGCGCGCCTTTGCCGCATTGACCGCCGGCTTTGGCGTGCTGGCGCTGGCGCTGGCCTGCGTGGGGATCTACGGCATCATGGCGTATTCGGTTGCGCAACGGACCAACGAGATCGGGATACGTCTCGCGTTAGGTGCTCAGCCGGCACAGGTGCGCAGCATGATTCTGCGCGAAAGTACGTGGCTCACGGTCGCAGGCATGGTCGCGGGAGTGACGGCTGCCCTGGTCCTGACGCGACTGGTGAAATCGATGTTGTATGGAGTGACGCCAAACGATCCGGTCACCCTGGTCGCCGGAGTTGCGCTTCTTATGGGCGTTGCATTAGCCGCGACCTGGATTCCCGCTCGACGGGCCGCCTCAGTCCAACCGATGGAGGCACTGCGTCACGAATGAGGCCCGATCTCGGAGATGAAGAGCGCTCCTCACCAGCTATAAACAGTCAGATTGTCCAAATAAACCGTGGACGATCCAGTGGCGCCAAGTCCATCAATCTGGAGGTTGGTGAGAAGCACCGATCCCCAACCCAAGGCAAAAGCCGAAGGAACCGTGGCGTTCAAATCCTGCTCTACCCCGTCGAACCAGACCGATTGGTACGTGACGGAGCCATAGGCGTCGCGGGAGTACGTGATTTGCACGTGATGCCAGGTGTTGGTGCTCCAGTTCCGCGGATTGCACGGAAATGGCGAGTTCAACCACACGTCCGATGGAGCATCGGGGGTTCCTTCGTTGGCCGTGTAGTCCCACGTTCCGCTGTAGCCGTCGCACTGGAATCCGTAGATCACCGTCTGACCGTTTGCCATCACCTGATTCATATCGAATTCAATGTTGGCGATGGCGCTTGATGGCCGGGCCACATAGATCCAGCCGTCGTAAAGAAAGTTAGTCACGTCAGTATTGTTTCCGAACACCGCCCAGTAGCGTTCCCCTCCGTAGTTTGTGAATTGCATGGCAAACCGGCGTGCCGAGCCGCTCAGGGAGGGCGAAGACACGATCTTCGTTGTCCCGCTTGCTGTGCTGTTGGAGATTGCGGTATCACCGATGCCCTGCCAGGCATTGAGGGTTTGCACTCCCTTGAAGACCAAAGCGTCAGAGGGTACGAGGCTTGTGGGATCGGGAACCACGATGATGGCGGACGAGGACTCGCAAACTGCGCCCCCTCTGCCCCACGACTTGACGTACACAGTATGCGCGCCGGTGATGGACGCAACGTGGGTGTCTATCGACGAGCCGCTGACCTTTGTCCAGTTGGCGCTGTTATCGATGGAATAGCCCACCGAAGTGATATTTTGTGACGAACATTTGGAGGTAGTTGCGACCAGATGAAATGGGGAAACGACCTCAGCCCCGGCATTCGGGCTGGTGATGGTGACGCTGGCGAAGGCGGGGACTGCGCAGACGAGCGGGGCCAAGAGAAGCAAGGTGAAGTTCTTCATGCATTTTTCCAAATCGAGGATTGATGTCTCAGGGGACGCGCATTCGGCTTGCAAGATCACACTTGCCGGAGTTCCCTGGAGACACCAACACGGACGTGGCCGCCAGAACTTCGCTGCTATCGATCTACTGGATTCGCAATCTCGGGACGATGGCGAGAGCGTATGCCAAATTTGGCACACTGTCAAACCATAACGGAGATGAATCCGATGTCGCTCTTACGATCGAAGGGTCTTGGGGTGGCAGTCTCAGACGCCAACGGGTAGGAGCGGGAGGCCGTGCTGCTGTTTGGCTTCGGCAATGACGGCGTCAAGGTGCGCGAGGACTTCGGGAACGGAGACGGCGTAAACCTCGCGGCCGGCGTCGTAGCCTTCTTCGATCAGCTGTTTGAGGTGACGGCCGGCAACCTGGACGGCAAGCTGGTCGGTGATGACCTTGCCGGAGCGTTTTTTCTGTTCGACCCACGCGGTGCAGGGCAGAGCGATCCACATGGGACGGCCATTTACGTCAAAACGGACATCGACGGCGTCGGCGTGGCGCGTGGCGATGGCCACGATGTTGGCCTTCCACGAGCAGTGCAGGTCTTCCCCGGTCCATCGATCGGTCACATGGAAGTCTTCGTACATGTTCCTAGCCTATCGCCCTCGCTCCGGCAGGGCAAGCGCCCGGATCACGTTTGGTGGCGCTGGGCCTTGCGCGCTGATAAACTAACAGGGTTGCAGTGGCTGTGCCCCCACCTGTACGGACCCGCCTGCAAGTTGATCGAAGCGAAGGACAAAACACCCCGTGGATACACAGACTCGTCATGCCCTGAAGGGCGATAAATTTGCCCAGGCTACCAAAACCAGCGTTACCTGGCTGAGCGGCCATCGCACCAACGTTGTGCGCTGGGCTGTTTCAGCTGCAGTGGTCCTTGTTCTGGGCATCGGATTGATCGTCTATTGGAACGTGCAGGAATCGAAGGCCGAAACGGCCCTGGGCGAAGCCCTCGATACGTATGCGGCGCCGTTGGCGCTGCCGGGCGCGCCTGCGCAGAAGGGCGAGTATGCGACGGCAGCCGACCGCTCGAAGGCTGCGAATCAGCAGTTTCAGGCAGTTGCCGACAAGTATGGCTGGCTGCCTGAAGGCGGCAAGGCGCGCTATTTTACGGGCGTCACCGATCAGGAAATGGGCCAGACGGCCGCGGCCGAAACAGAGTTGAAGAAAGTGGCGGATTCGTGGAATCGCAACCTCGCCAACCTTGCCAAGGTTGCCCTGGCGTCGATCTATCACCAGTCGGGAAGCGATCAGCAGGCCATCGATCTCTATAACGAGATCATTGCCAAGCCTTCGGATACCGTTACGGCAGGGACAGCGCAGCTTGATTTGGCGGACCTGTATGCCGCGACGGGTAAGCAAGCCCAGGCCCGTGCATTGTGGGCGAAGCTGAAGGACTCGGACAAGGATGGCGCTGCCGGTTCAATCGCTGCGCAGAAGCTTTCCGGCAATCAGGGCAATCAGTAGGTTGCTCTGAGAATGACGGCGAGGCAAAAGTCCCAGCAGATTCAACGTCTGAGCACTTGGGGCGTCGCCTGCGTCTGGTGGTTGTATGAGCGCCAGCCAGACCCTAGTTCCCGCTTGGATGGAGATCGTCGAGAGCCCCGTGCATGACGAAGCCCGCCTGCGCGCCCAGGAAGAAGCACTCGAGGCGCTGGTAGACCAATACGCCACCACGCTTTTCCGCGTAGCCTTTTCCGTACTGCGCAATCAATCGGACGCCGAGGACGCTGTGCAGGAAGCCTTTCTGCGCGTTCTGCGGCATCGCGAGACGCTCGGCGAGATTCGCGACCACCGGGTGTGGCTGATTCGCATCGTCTGGAACATCGTTCTCGACCGCAAGCGCCGGACAAAGACGCGTCCTGAAACTGATGACATAACCGAGGTTGCCCGTGTGCTGCCCGCTAACGGGCTTACAGCGGAACAACGCGCTGCCGCTGCACAGCACCATGCACACGTTCTGGCATGTGTTGAGAAGCTGCCTGCACGCGAGCGCGAGGTGATGATGCTCTCGGCCTTCGAGGAGTTATCGAGCGTGGAGATCGCCGCGGTTCTCGATGTTACGGAGTCGAGCGTGCGGTCGCGGCTCTTTCGCGCGCGCAACCTGCTGGCCGAGTTGCTGAGCCATCCCAGGAGTATCCGATGAATCTCTCGACACATAACGAGCAAGATCGCAATGCCGCAACAATCGACGCTGAACTTTCGCTGCGCATGGTCGCATCTCTTCCCGCTCCGGTTGGAATTGAGGATCGCCTCAAGGCTGGTCTACGCGTTGCTCCTGTCCAAACGGGCGTGATAGGGTGGCCTCTCTCGTCGCCGAACAGAGCAGGCTGGGCGCAGGTTTCGTACATGCGAGCCGCCGCTGCGGCTGCGATTGTGTTTGTGGTTGCGGGCGGAAGCTGGGGAGTCTATGCGCGTTTCAGGCCGGCGCCTGCACCGGCTGCGGTCGTTGTGCCGCAGCACATCGACGGAGGCGGCGGTCTTTCCGCGGCGGCAGCCCGGCGGACTCCGAAGACCGTGGAAGGCCCTACGATTGCGATTCCGAAGACCGAGAGACGGGAAACGGGTGTGAGCAATGCGCCTGCGCGGCAGCACGCCAGCCGGCAAGGAAAGAAGAACAGAGCATCCATTCCCGCTGCACCGGCAGTTCGTTAAGGGAGAGCGGTTCGCGGTTTCTATTGATCCTTCATCAGCGCGCGAACCAGCATGCCGAGCACAGCCAGCACAACGGCACCCCATAGGGCCGGAACCCATCCATACACAATGAACCCGGGCACGATCTTTGCTGCCAGCAGGATCATGCCTGCGTTAACGAACAGCAGGAAGAGTCCCAATGACAGAATGGCAAAGGGGAAGGTGATCAGCTTAATCAGGAAGCCCAGTGTCGCGTTGAGAAAGCCGATTACGAGTGCAGCAATAATGGCTGACTGCAGGTCATTCAGATAAAACCCAGGAACGATATTTGCGACAACCATCAGTGCAATGGCGCTTAGTACCCAATGAATCAGTGCTCGAAACATTTGGCGTTCGTCTCCGGAGTTGCGGGGAATTGTGTGCGCAAGAACTTCGGACAGTGTCGGTTGCAATCATAACGCGACCAACGCTCAGGCGCGCGTAATATGTGCGACCATTCTAGTAATGCATTCCTGCGTAGTTACTCTCTCTCAATTCCACGTCCCAAGTGCAGCACTAACGGTCAATATCTTTCATGTACATTCGTAACGTTTCGTTCTGGATTGGCTGCGCGGTTCTGTTGGTTTCGCCTGGGGTGGCCGGTGGCCGGCTTGCGGCCGAGGCGCCGCTGCCGAACATCCGGGAGCTGATGCAGCAGGTGCAGGAGCACCAGAAGCAGCTCGACAAGATCCGCGAGAACTACACGTACACGTCGTACCAAGTGGTCGAGGATATCGACGCGAATGCGCAGGTGAAGAAGACGGAGAGTTCAGAATACGAGGACTTCTTTGTCAACGGCCACGTGATTGAGCGCAAGATCAAGTCGAAAGATCAGCCGCTGAATGCGCACGATCAACAAAAGGAGACGGAGCGCGTTACCAAGCTGGTGGAGAAAGCAGAGAAGACGCCGCGGGACAAGCCGCTGGAGGGACCGACGATCAGCGTCAGCCGCCTGCTGGACATTATGGACGTGCGCAACGAGCGGCGCGAACTTTACCGGGGCGATCCGACAATTGTGTTCGACTTCGTGGGCCGCAAGGACGCGAAGACGCACGGCATGGCTGAAGACGCTTCAAAGAAGCTGGAAGGAACGATCTGGATCAACGAAGCAGATCGGCAGGTTGCGCACATCGAGGTCAGGTTCAACGACAACTTCCGCATGATCGGGGGAATCCTGGCGACGGTGCAGAAGGGATCACATTTCAGTTTCGACCAGGCGAGGGTGAATGGGGAGATCTGGCTGCCGACGGGCGCCGAGGGTACGGTGCAGGCGCGGTTGCTGCTGTTCAAGAACCTGCGGCAGCACTTTCGGGAGCGTGTTTACGATTACCAGCGCTTCAAGGTGGAGACGCAGGTGCCGAAGGATGCGAAGGTTGCTCCCTCAAAGAATCCGTAATGGTTGGCTCAGGCGCCGATCGAGAGCCCTGCGAATTTTTAGAATCAACGAAGAGGTCCGTCATGATTGCTCCGATGCTTGCGGGAAACGTGCTGGGCAGCGATGCCGGCAACTTCATCATTGCGGAATGGCGCGACGCGGGCGGCTCGCCGGATGAGAAGCGCCTGATTGCTCCCAGGCACGTGCATCGATCTGACGATGAGGCCTGGTACGTGCTGGAAGGCACTTTGATGTTCGAGATTGGAAGCGATGAGGTGGAGGCAAAAGCCGGGAGTGCGGTGCTGGCTCCGGCGGGAGCATCGCACACCTACTGGAACCCGTCGGCGGAGCCTGCACGGTATGTCATCGTCATGACGCCGAGAATTCATCAATTGATCAAGGCGATTCACGCGATGCCAGTGCGCTCGCGGGAGGCGCTTGGCGCGGTATTTGAGGCGCACGATTCGACGTTGCTTCCCGATCACGGATGAGGGATGGGCGAGCTGCGGCGCAGCCATTTAGTCTCGATTCATGTTCATTCGCAAGCTATCGATCCACCGCGTAGACGCGGAGGGGGTACGGCACGCGTGCCCTCTGCAGTGGATCGACAACTTTGCGATGCGGAACTTTACCAACGACGCGATTTTCGATGACACCTTGCCTCTCGGCGATGGGCTGCTCGAAGCCGGACATCGGGTGCCGCTGGATCGCTTGCATACGGCGATGGAGGATTGGTTTCGTCGCAAGGGGTATATCAAGACCGGAGAGAAAGTGGAGATTACGGAGTTGAGCCGCTAGCATAGTGCGTCTAAAGTCCTCTGCAGACGCCGGGAAACCAAGAAGCAGATTCTTCGTTCACCACCCCCAAAACTCCGCCCCAAAAAGCAAAAATCGCTTTTCGGGGGCCCCGTGAAATGCGTTTGGGGCCCCGTTCACTCAGAATGACACCGTCTGGGAGGGATTCAGACCCAAGTCGCGAGGTACCCTCCCCCTCCCCCCCATACGCTGTATGCAAGTTCTCCCTTTTCAATAAGTTATGGATCACCCGCGCCCGCAAAGTCTTCTTCTGACTGGATTTACACGCAGAGTCCTCTCAGGAAAGGAGTTAGGGGTCAATTTGGAGGTCAGGCGGCGGATGCACGCGGACTCCAGAGCTGAAATTCGGCTTCGCGGCGCAGTTTGAGGCTGGCGAGTTCGTGAGAGCCAGCATGATCCCAAGCGAGCAGTTCCCAGGCTGCAGCATCGAATTTGCCAGCATTGAGATAGCTGAGCAGCGTCGACGAGGCGAGGCGTCCGGCGCCCAGGTTGAAGACGAAGTCCACAAGGGCGTCGAATTGGCCCTGGTTCAGCGTGACTTTGACCAGGCGCTCGACAGCCGCTTCGGCGATGGCAAGGTCGTGGCTGAGGATGGCTTCGCCCTGGGAGAGGGTGATGCCGTCAGGGTAGACTTCGGCGGGGGCGAGGCGGTGGCCGAAGCCGATGGTGCGGAAGCCGGCTACGTCGGCGTAGACGCGGTCGCGGAATCCTTCGGATTTTTTAAGCAGGTTCAGGCCTGCAGGACTCAGGTGCATTGATTTCTCCTATCCAAATGAAAAGGCCGCGCATGGCGGCCGTGTGTTGATCGTGCTCTTACTTCTCAGTTTTCGTTTTTTCAGTTTCGCATTCTCGTATTGATTATGCGCCCCTAGGGAATAATTACCTGCAAAGCGGGGTCGGGAATTTGTCGTTCTGAATCAGTAACTTGAGAGATGACGCGGAGAAGAGGGGGTTGACATCACGTGAGAGTCCGGAGGTTTCGCTCATCGGGCTGAAGCCTCGCTGATTCTCATGCTGTAAGCCGGTTGTGCTCAAAGGCAGCGAGTTAGCGCTGCTTCGCGGCATAGCAGGTCAGCGAGTTAGGGACCCTTGGGCGGCATATCACGCAAACACCAGGACAAGCAGAAACACCTATTACGAACTAAACCTATGGCTTTCAATGGGATTCGCGCATTCCCAGTCCATTCATCCAACAGAACGGTGTATATAGGGCTAAAGTTACTTTCGCAAGGCGAGTTTGCCGTGATAGTCTTTGCAACCTCGGGGATTTCCGCGCATTCCCGGAGGTAGTTCTGGCGCGGCTGACATCCGCAATGGAGTGGTCGGACACCGGCAAAAAAGACGATCGTGCACCAGGAAAATTGCTATCCCTAACTGCGCTGATTAAACGGCTTACCGTGCGTACCATAAGGTGGGTCGATTTTGCGGTATTTGTTGCCTGCATCTCAAAGATTTTATTGGAGGTTATCGGCTCTCGGGCTGGTAAAATCAGAGGATGCTTATTCGACCAAAAGCAACCAACATGAACCCCCAAAAGCCGCTACCGTTCTGGCTGCTTGTGGGGATTTCCTGCTTGGCAGTGGCCGGGGTATTGGGAACGATTTCCACCCGGACAGTGCAGGCGGATGCTCGGCTGCAAGGGCCAATAGCAACAACTCCGCCGGTGGTCGCGACTACGACGCCGGTGACGAGCGCAGCAGTGCAACCAACTCCCAAGAAGCACGGCAAGATTTTTCGCGGCATCGCGTCCTGGTATGGATCGGTGTTTAACGGACGGAAGACGGCGAGCGGCGAAACCTATGACATGTACGCGATGACGGCATGCCATCCGACACTGCCATTCGGCAGCATGGTGCGGGTCGTGAACCTGCGGAACCGGAAGTCAGTGGTGGTGCGGATTACCGATCGCGGCGACCTGGGGAGCAACAATGGGCGGATCATCGATCTTTCGTTCGCGGCTGCCCAGAAACTGCAGATGACGCAATCGGGATTGGCTCGGGTTTCGGTGGAGGTACTGCCGCCGGCGCGGCCAGACGGCGGCGAGTAGAACCGGAAAAACCTTTATAGAAGAGCGGGGCCAGCGCAATGCGCTGGCCTTGATTTTTGGTGCGGGTGCAGGGAAGCCCGGGCAACCCCACAGCATGTGCAGTTTCCTTAACGGGAACGGTACACGACTGAGCAGAAGGGACCAGATTTCCGAGTCTGTTTCTGAAACGATGACAATATATATTTCGCGGGGGAAAGAACGAAAGGTCCTCCCTCCTAAGCTCCGGAGAGCAAGGTTTGCCGGGAAAAGGTGAACCATGGAACAGGTAGCTGCGAAGAACGTTCTTTTAATCAAGAACCAGACCGAACAAGCCAGCCGGATTCGAGAGATGTTCAATGAGATGGATTCAAGCGTCTTTCAGGTGACCCATGTTCCATCGGTCGGCGAGGCGGAGCGGTATCTTGCAGGGAATGCGGTTGACATCATCTTGCTGGACCTCGGATTGACAGAGCCTCACGGATTAGAAATATTCAGGCGGTTCCAAATCGCGGAGTCGCGTGTTTCGATGGTTTTGCTCTGCGACGCGGCCGATGAGGCAATTGCAGTTCAGGGGATTCAGGAAGGCGCGCAAGACTATCTCATCAAGGGACAGATCGAGCCCCGGGAATTGAAACGGGCTCTTCTCAATGCCGTCGAGCGCAAGAGCATCGGTGAAATCCTGGCCGTAGACCAGGAACGCGCCCAGGAAACTCTCGACTGCATTGGCGATGCGGTAATCTGTACCGATTCATCGGGTAATATCACTTTCTTGAATCGCGTCGCCGAGACGATGACAGGCTGGATACTCAACGAGGCGTTGGGGCGGGCGATGGGCGATTGTGTCCGGATTGTGGACGCAACATCGCGAAAGACGATCCTGGACCCGATGGCAAAGGCCACTTCTCAAAATCAAACGGGCAACCTGCCGCTGAACTCTGTTCTTATCAGCCGCGATGGACATGAAGTTCATATTGAAGATTCGGTCGCCCCCATCCACGATCGGGATGGACAAGTGTCCGGCGCGGTGATCGTGTTCCACGACGTGAGTGCGACGCGAGCATTGGAGAAGGAGTTGTCGGATTCTGCCCACCACGACTTTCTTACCGGGCTACCCAATCGAATCCTCCTGAATGACCGAATTGGCCAGGCCCTCTCACTCGCACATCGGCAGGGATGCCATGCGGCGGTGTTATTTCTGGATCTGGACGGGTTCAAGCTCGTCAATGATTCCCTCGGGCATCCCATCGGCGACAAGCTTCTTCAGGCAGTCGCACAGCGGCTGCTGGAGTGCGTGCGATCTCCGGATACCGTGGTTCGCCATGGTGGCGACGAATTCATCGTGTTGCTTCAGGAATTGAAGCACCCGGGGGATGCCGTTTTTACAGTGGCAAGGCTGTTGAAGAAGGTGGCAGAGGGATATTCCATCGACTCGAACCAAATCTCGATTACGGCGAGCATTGGCGTGAGCGTGTATCCCCGCGACGGACAGAATGCGGAAACGCTGATCAAGAATGCAGACATTGCGATGTATCAGGCTAAGAAGAACGGGAGTCAGAACTATCGATTCTTCAGGCCGGAGATGGCGCTCGAAGGCGGGGAGGCTCAGCTGGACGAGCAGAATTCATCGCAAGGTGGGGCTTGGGACGAGCAGCGTTCCGAGGACGGCAGTGTAAGGTCAACCAGGCCAAATAAAGTGGCCTAAATACAAGCGGGTCCTTTGCGTCGCTGGCGCTACGTTCAAGACGACACCGCCGAGGAGATCCGGGCCTGAAGGCCGGTCTCAAGTGATTGCGCTTTTCAGCGGCCTGAAGGCCGCTGCTCCCTCCGTTCTCTCCTTGCTGGCCCAAAAAAATACGTCGCAAGGATCGGCGCTCCCCAGTCTCGAATGAAACTAATTTCTCAAGTCCCAGAAGCGGGAGCAGGCGTACAGGGCGCAAGAAGCAGACCCTTCGCTACGCTTACACCGTGAACGCACCCAGAGGGTACCCGATCGTTCGCGGGGCCCCAAGCCGCTCCGTTCAGGATGACAACTTTCCAGTAGACGTCAGGAACGGCGGGTTATTGGCCGGTGTCGGGGAGTTTGTAGGGTTTGGAGAGCCACTGGCGGGCTTCGTTGACGGCGCCCTGGGTGTTGTCGTTGGTCTGTACGGCGAGGCGGTATTCATTGACGGCGCGGTCGCGCTGGCCGGTGATGTCGAAGATTTTGCCTAGCGCGATGTGGGCCCAGACCTCGGTCCAGCGAGGTTCGCCGTCGCCTCGGAGGGCGTCACGATACGAATTGACCGCAGCCTGATAGTTGCGCTGGGTGAAGAGCACTTCGCCGATGCGATAGCTGGCCAGTGAGCTTTGGGAGTTTGCCTGAAGGGCCTTCTGATATTCGGCGAGTGCGCCGACGAGATCGTTCTGCGCGACAAGCTGCTGTCCCTTGAGGATGGAGATGCGGACCTGCAGGTCGGGCGAGGATTTGAGCACCCAGTCACCGGGATCGACAACGATGCGGCGCGGTCGCCCGAAGGTGTCAACAACGTACTGGGAGTCGGTGCCGACGACGTCGACTTTCTGGTCCACTGTTTTGCCATCGGTGTCGACGCGCAGGCTGACGGGCATGCGGAAGAGATCGAGGTCCTGGTTGATCTGGCCAATCGTGCGGAATCCCTTGTTATTGCCGAGACGGTAGACGGCGTACTTGTTGGTGAAGGTGGGCGCGCCGGTTCCGTCGACCCACTGCGAGAAGAAGGGAAGGAGCTGCTCCTGACTCTGGGCTTCGGCCACTTTCTCGAAATCTGACGCGCGAATGGATTTGTCGGTGTACTGACTGAGCGCGCCCTTGAGGGTGGCGAGGAAGGCTTTGTCGCCGATCTCTCCGCGCAGCATGTGGAAGATCATGGCTCCCTTATCGAGGGACATGGATTGAAATTCCGGCGAAAAGGGAGCGAGGCGCGCGGAGCTGGAGAGAGGAATGGTGTCGTAGGCGAGAGCCGCGGCGGATACGTCTTCAAGCGCCGTCTTGAGGGCGGTTTTGCCGTTTTCGTCTTCGACAAACATCAGCTCGGCGTAGCGCGACATACCGTTGGTGATCCATGCGTCGCTGAGGGTGCGGGGGCTGACTTCGGAGCCCCACCACTGGTGGGCGATGGTGTTGGCGAGAAGGCGGATGCCGGATTTGTCGCCTACGCGGGAGCCCATGATGGCGGCCAGTTCAGGCGCCCAGACGGCGGGCAAGGTGTCGTCGGGGATTTCAACGACAGTGAGATGCGAGGATTCCGACGTACCGAATTTGTCGGTGAAGAAATCGAACTCGCGGGTGGCGGTTTGCGCGAGCTGGTTTGCCGAGGCCTGATGGGCGACGGTGAGATAGACCTTGATGTTGCCGGAGCCGACGGAGACGGGGCCGACGAATCGGCCAGCAATGATGGTGCCGGGGAAGCCGGGCTTATTCCAGTTGAAATCGTATTGGTCGCCGGGTTTGCCGTCGGCGAGCTTGACGGAATGTGCAGACCCCTGAGCGCCGCTGGAGAAGACCTTCATGCCCTGCGGGACGCGGAAGTGGACCTCGGCTGTGAAGCGGTCGGTCATGTAGCCGGAGGTGGGGAACCAGCGCGCGGGGTAGAGCAGATAGGTGATGGGTTCCTGAATAGCGGCGAGCTTGAGACCTTCGATGGGGCCGTCTTCACTGCCGGTGATGGTGCCGTCGTATTCAAAGGTCCAGTGAGCGGGTTGGCTGGGGACAAACGCTGAGGATGGCGTGACGCGGATGGTGCCGTCGGCCGAGCGCTCGCCGGTGAGGACCTTGCCGGAGTCGTCGGTGATTTTGTTGATCTTCAGCGCGGGATGAAATCCGAAGCTGACCATCTCGGAGTTTTCAGGCGCGGTGAAGGTGACGGTGGCCTTGGCGGTGAGATGGTGCGTGGCGGGGTCGATCTCGGCGTCGATGACGTAGCCAGTGACTTCAAGCGTGGGGCGTTCGGGCCGTTGCGCGGCGAGGGGCTGGGACGAGAAAAAGCCGACGCCAAAAATCATGAGCGCCGCCCAAGGACCAAATCCGCCGGACGTCAACGATCTGCGGACAAACGATTTCAGATTCAGCATTTCAAGTGATAGACGCATTTTCTTCCTAATCGCGATGAAGCTTCGTGTTGTCATTTTTCTGCAGGCTGCAACCTCAGGATTGTACGGATTCGGAGACGGGTAAGGCATTGCCGATCTGCCTGATTGTGATGCCTGCGACACGACTTATGGCGGTTTCGACTTCGTCTCCCAACCCGGACTCGCCGGGGGTGAGAAGGCCTCGAAAGCGGGCCAGCTCCTTCATCATGGACTCGCGAAGTGGCCCGTCGGGTAGCAGGGGCTCGATTTGGCGGACGATATTGGCAGCGGTGAAGTCGGCTTGGATGAGCTCGGGGACGACCATTTTGCCGGCAATAAGGTTGGCCATGGCGACGTAAGGGACTTTAACGACGCGACGGGCGATTTCATAGGTAAGGGGCGAAACCCGGTAGACGACGACAAAGGGGTTTCCGATGAGCGCGGCTTCGACGGTTGCGGTTCCGCTGGCCACGACGGAGGCGCGGGCATGCAGTAACGCGGCGCGGGCGTCATCGACGAGCTGGACGGGGAGGCCGTCACCGTGGTGCTTGACCAGGCCTGCGAGCATCTTGCGCTGGGATGCGTTGAGAGTCGGAGCGAGGGGGATGATGAACTCGAATTCCTTGCGGGGGCTGGTGGCACGGGGTCCGCGCAGGGTGAGGATGCGGGCGGCGGAAAGCATCTGGGGCAGGTTGTCGCCGATCTCCTTGGCGCGGCTGCCGGGCAAGAGCGCGATCCACGAGCGCGAGGCGTTGAGTCCACTTTCACGGGCAAAGCGCTCACGGGTGACGGAGGGCAGGGGCAGGTCGGCGAGGGGATGGCCGACGAATTCGACGGAGACGCCGTGTTCGCGATAGAAGGCCTGTTCGAAGGGGAAGATGACGAGCATCTTGTCGACGAACTTCTGCACCAGCTTGATACGTTTTTTCTTCCATGCCCAGATTTGAGGGCTGACGAAAAAAATGACGGGAATGCCGAGGCGGTGGAACTCCTGCGCGAGCTTGAAGTGGATGTCGGGGAAGTCGATGAGGACGGCGATGGCGGGAAGTTGAGTGCGGATGGCGCTCTTGAGTTTCTGAAATTCGCGATAGATGCGGGGCAGATGCTGGATGACCTCGGTGATGCCCATAACCGCCATGTCTTCAGATCGCACGACCTGACGAAGTCCGGCCTTGACCATGCGCGCACCACCCATGCCGACGAAGCGGGCGTGGCGGCCTTCCGCGGCGAGCTGGCTGCGCAGCTCTTCGACCAGCATGGCGCCGTAGAGCTCGCCGCTGGCTTCCCCGGCGGAGATGAAGATGGTGGGCTCGGACATTCGTGCGCCTCGTCCCGCGCTGGAACCATGATAAAGGGTTAGGGATGAAAAGCATCTGAGGATAGGATCCGGAGCAGACGTGGTGGCTGGCTATCCGGGCGAGCGGCGCGCAGGGCCGCATGCGCTGGGCGCATGACTCGGGAGCGGATGCGCGTGATGATGGGGCGAAGCCGCGGCCGTTGCAGGCGAGCGGTAAAGGCCAGGAATTATACGAGCGAAGTTGCTTTCTCAGCGATCGTGGCCTGGGGGCTCTCTTTGAGGCGATGGATCAAGGCCTGCATCTCCATGTAGTTTGTTCCCTCCTGGATCTGGCTGCCACTTACAGTGAGGAAGGATGAGCCGTCGAGGGTTTCCTGCTTCATGGTGGGCGCAAATCCGAGGTGTTCGCCGAGATGGGTCATGGTTGCAGTCCAGGCGACCGCGACTCTGTCACCCTCAGCAACAATTTCCCGCACGGTGATGCGAAGGTCTGGAAAGGCACCAAGGAACAAGCGGTGGACGCTTTTGAAGCTCTCGGGCCCGACCAGAACAGAGTTCGGTTCGGGGAATCCGTAAGCCTTGCCTCCCGGAGCGAACATCTCATCGATGGCATCCTCGCTCTGTTGGTTCCACACTTCCTCGAACCAGCGGCGGACCAATTTCTTGTTCTCTTCAGACATGCGAACCTCCTTATGAGACGGGTCGTAGCGAGCGCTAAGCATAGCAATCGGCGAGAGCGCTAACAAGAGAAATTGCGATGAGTAATTGATGGAGGAAGTTTTGGCCGAAGCAGGCGGGCAGTCAGTTCATTGGTAATTTTGTGCGGGAGCACGGACTGGAGCGGTTGGTGCGAGTTGAGGCTCCGGAGTGGGAGCTTCGGGCGCGGCGTCGATCGACTGGCGGTCGAGTTGGGCGGTTCCGATGCGACCGCCGTTCTGGTCCTCAACGGCGATGCGAACGGTCCGTGTTCTCTTAGGGTAGGGAACGACGATTTTAAATCGTGTGGCTACGATCGGCAGTTCGGCGAGGTTCTGGCTAGGTGTCTGGAGTGTGGTGCGGGCGATGCGGGAAGCGAGGATGTAGCGGTCGCTATTGAGGCTGGCAGCGGCCACAATCAACGGGACGTCTTCTTTTCCGTCTTCAGTGGGGAGGAAATCGAGGTTTCTGGAATGGAGGACGACGGTGAACTCCGCGGTTTTCGAATCAGGATGACGGACGACGTTGGCGAGGTCCACGGACAGAGAGTTGAACGGAATCGCAGCCTGCACAGCGTCAGCGAGCTTGATCATCTGCTGCTGCCGCACGTTGATGACGGCCTTCTCGTCGGGCGCATAGTAGCCAGCCTTGGTGATGACGCGCAGTGAGGGGTCGCGCAGCGCAACGCGAACGCGGCGAAATTTGCCGTTGGGATCTATGTTTTCCGGTTGATACGTGAGCGTGTAGTAGTTTGAGCCGAGCTGTGCGGAACGCTGGATCTCGGCATCCACGTCGTTTCGGTTGTAAAAGAGCTTGCCACCGGTTTCGTTGGAGAAGAGGCCGAAGTTTATGTCTCCGCTAAAGGGGTCGTTGTCGCCGATCATCATTTGAGCCTGCTGAGCGCTGAGAGAAAAGCCAAGCCGGCCTACGGGAAGGCCGGGATAAATTACAAACAGGCTAATTCGTGCGTCAACCAGCATGTTGGTTGTGAGGTGAATGTATTCCCGCATCTTCTCTGCAGTTTTGGCTGGGATGCTGAGGAGATCAAGTTGGATGCTGGGCCCTCCATGGCCAACCCAGATGATGTTTTTACGGCCGGGGACGCCCTTGTTCTGCAGTGCGATCTGCTGTAGCGCATCAATCGACTGACCGAAACGTTCAGCCAGGAACGATATGCTCATATGCTTGTAGGGGAGAGCCGCAGGCAAGTGATCGAGTGCGTAGAGCAGGTCTGCGCGGGTGCGCGTGTAGCCCTGGAGCATGTCGAGCGATTGGTTTCCCACAACGAGCATTTCGGCGGGCGAGGACAGTTGTTCCGGTTGAGCGAGGAGAAATTTGCGCACCGAGTATCGGATAAAAGCAAAATCCTCAAAGCGCGAATTTAATAGGTCGAGAACGAGGATTGTTACTGGAGCTTTGCCATTCGGATCTTCATCGGAAGAATTCGCGGTCACGGTGTGAATGTTGGGCGGTTCAAAGGAGAAGATACGCTCGGGCTTCTTATCTTCGGTGATGGTGAAGTCATCTTTGGTGAGGCCGGCGACGACGGGATGGCCTTTCTTGTCGAGCACGGTGACATCGAGGAAAACCAGGGACGAGGTGACACGAAGGGTCGGCGCTGGAACGGACTGCTGTGGGTTGGATTGTTGCTGGTTGATCTGGGCGACAAGCAGAGGGCAACGAACAAGCAATAGCAGAGTGGATAGCGAGAGCACTGCATGCCGCTGGATCATCTGCGACCCCATAGGATTCTAGACGGTGGTTTGTGGCTGCAGGTTTTGCAAGGGAGGATAACCTTTGCTGATAAAGATTTCGAGTGATACACTCGGCGAGCCTGCATGGGATGGCAAGGTTGTTCCCCTCTTTGAATTGACTTCCCTTTCAGCAAGGTAAAAATCGGAGGTCGGTTATGGAAAACGGAAGTCATGCGGATGCGCCGCTGAATCCAGGGATCGTTTTTGACATGGTGCAGGCGGTTCAGAAGACGGCAGCACTCAAAGCGGCCATAGATCTGGACATTTTCAGAGCGGTGGGCCAAGGGCCGGGAGACGTTGCCTCGATTGCACGTCATGCGAAGGCGTCGGAGCGGGGGATCCGCATTCTCTGCGATTTTCTGGTCATCAACGGTTTGCTGACGAAGGAAGCGAACTGCTACAAGCACACGCCGAACAGCGCTGCATTTCTCGATCCTGCGTCGCCGGCGTGCATGGCGTCTGTGGCGCACTTTATGAGCCGGCCGGAACTGATTTCTGGACTCACGGGGCTTGCAGACGTGGTGCGGGCGGGCCGAACGCACCTTCCGGGTGAGGGCAGCGTGGAGCCGGAAAACCCTCTCTGGGTGGAGTTTGCGGAGAACATGGCGCCGATGATGGGTCCGATGGCGGGGCCGCTGGGCGCGGTGGTGCTGGAGGGGCACGAAGGGCCGATGCATGTGCTGGATATTGCGGCCGGGCATGGACTTTTCGGGATTGAAATTGCGAAGCAGAACAAGCAGGCGCAGGTGACGGGGCTGGACTGGGCACCGGTTCTGCGCGTGGCGTTGCGCAATGCGGAGAAGGCAGGCGTACAGGATCGCTACAACATGCTGCCGGGAAGCGCGTTCGACGTGGAGTTTGGCGGGCCGTACGATGCAGTGCTGCTGACGAACTTTCTGCATCACTTTGACAAGGCGACGTGCGTAGGACTGCTGAAGAAGGTGCGATCTTCATTGAAGCCTGGCGGCAGAGCGGCGACGCTCGAATTTGTGCCTAACGAGGATCGGGTATCACCGCCGATGCCAGCTGGATTTGCGATGACGATGCTCACCACCACAGCAGCGGGCGATGCTTATACATTCAGCGAATTGCGGGCGATGCACGACGAGGCAGGTTTCACTGGTGTGAAGTCGCACCCGATTCCGATGAGTCCGCACACGATTGTGATGGGGAACGCCTAACGCCTGTGGTGAAAGTCGAGGGCTCAAAAAAAACATCCCTCAGGGGCTAAAGTGTCTGCGTGAGAACTCCGCCGGTCTCGTTCGGAGACTCGGAAAGAACTGTATTTGAAGACAAAAAGAGCAAGTTAGTGCCGCTTCGCGGCGTAGCAGGTTAGCAAGTCAGCCCATTCATCGAGTTCAAACGCAGACACTAAAGCCCCGTTGGTTCCTGAGGCCTTGCGGCACGACAAAAGTCGTGCCCTTTCAAAACCGGGGCCTTGCTTTTCAAAACCGGACTCTTGCCATTGGCTGGTAATTAGAATTGATCGGCGAAGCTGGTTTGATGCGCAACCTTAGGGTTGCGCATTTTGCTATTCTTACGCGTAGAGACGTAAAACGAGATCGCGGACGATGGGGTAGCACTCGCACGCGGCCTTTTCAAGGCCCTGCTGGTCGAGGACATGTATGTGTCCTCGGCTGTACTTGATGTGTCCGCTACGCTGCAGGGTTCCCGCGGCGAGGGTGACGCTGGTGCGACGGGCGCCGAGCATTTCAGCGAGAAACTCCTGTGTCAGCACAAAGGTATCCGATTCAAGGCGGTCCCGGACCATCAGCAACCAGCGGGCGAGACGTTCATTGATCTCGTGAAGGCCATGGCAGGCTGCGAGCTGGCTGAGAATGAAGCCCTGACACTGCACACATTCCATGATGCGTTGAGTGAGGGGGGAGTGTGCGAGGAAGAGCTCCTGCAATTCGGCGAAGGGCATGCGCAGGGCGGTCCCTTCACTTTGGATGAAGGCGGAGGTGGGGGCCGCGGCGGGGCCAAGAAGGTGAATCGCCTCAACGAGGCCTTCACGGCCAATCACGCCGACTTCGGCTCCGACGCCGTCGGACATGAAGGTAACGACGGATGCAATGCCGGAGGTCATGAAGTGGGCAAACGGGGGCGTCTGGCCGGGGTTTGTGAGGACTGTTCCGACGGGCAAGTCGACAGGCTGCAGGTGCGCGATAAGAGACGACTTCAGCGCAGCCGGAAGGGCATTAATGATCAGATTGGATCGTTCGGGGGCCAATGGAGACATCCTTTGCGACAGTCGCAAGGGATTTCCGCCGGATTGGCGAGAAGAGTTGCGCTCAGAATAGCCGAGATCTATCGCTTACTGGGGACGACTATAAGCCTTTCACCCGACACAAGAATGTTCACTATCGCACATAACGCAGAATTTGTTAGATTTAGCCGGCTTTGGCGCTGAGGGGAATGGAGATACGAAATGCAGTGCCATTGCGAGAAGGGCGCGTTGAGGTGCGGCTACGGATGCGGCCGTGATGCTTCTCGACAATGGATTTGGAGATGGAGAGGCCGAGGCCGGTGCCGCGCTCCTTTTTGGTGGTGAAGAAGGGGTCGAAGATTTTGGGCAGGATGGGAGCGGGGATGCCTGGGCCGTTGTCGGCAACGGTGACGTGCGCCTCGTGGGCGGCACTGCGGACGCTTACTGCGAGGGTGCCATTTTCGGGGAGCGCGTCGATGGCGTTCGAGATGAGGTTGGAGAACACCTGAAGCATGTCGCCGGCATGGACTTCGGCGGTGACGTCGGCCTTGAGGCGCTTGCGAATGGTGATGCGCTTGGCGGAGATCTTCCTTTGATAGACGCGGAGTGCCGCTTCGGCCAGGGTGGAGATGGGGGTGGATTCGCGGGTTTCCGGCGACCTGTAAAAACTGAGGGTCTGGCGAGAGAGCTTGGTGAGGGTGTTGAGCTGCTCCTCGAGCATGCCCGTGAATATGCGGACTTTAGAAGGGTTATCAGCTTCCTGCTGAATGAGATAGTTGAGGTTGTGGACGGCTTCGAGAGGGCCGTTGATCTCGTGCATGACCATGGCCGCAAACTGCCCGACCACGATCAATTCCTGATTACGGCGGAGAACGTCCTGGGCATCCTGCGTGGAGTCGAGCTCGTGTACAACTGGCCTGTTCATAGAAAACTCCCGTTCGGATACTGGGGAGGATGCCAGTTGTTGGGCATCAGCGTATCGGAGGGAAGCGCCTCCGCAGGCCAGTTGGTGAAGCTTCGACACGACAGGTTTTTTGAGCAAGCAGAAAAACCGCTATGTCCGGTATCAAACGTATTGATGCCAGGGTATTGGGAAAGGTGGTCCGGTAACGAGTGGCGGTAACTGGATTTTCAGATGTTACTGGCGGCGACTGCGGGCTGCTGTGGCGAGCTCTTTGAGCAGGGGGTAGGTTTGCGCCCAGTCGATGCATCCGTCGGTGATGCTCTGGCCGTAGACGAGGGGCTGGCTGGGAACGAGTTTTTGGGCTCCGGAGACGAGGTTGCTCTCGATCATGACGCCGATGATGTTGCGGTTTCCGGCGGCGACCTGGGCGGCGATGTCGCGGCATACGATGGGCTGGCGGAGGTGGTCCTTATTGCTGTTGGCGTGGCTGCAGTCGATCATGATGCGCGGCTGGAGGCCGGCTGCCTCCATTGCTTCGGAGGTTTGCGCGACGGATTCGGCGGTGTAGTTCACCATTTTGCGGCCGCCGCGCAGGATGATGTGGGTCTCGCGGTTTCCGGTGGTGACGAAGATGGCTGATTGGCCGTACTTAGTGTGGCCGAGGAAGGTGTGCGAGTTCGACGCGGAAAGGATGGCGTCGATCGCAACCTGGATGTCGCCGGAGGTGGCGTTCTTGAATCCGACCGGGCAGGAGACTCCGGAGACAAGTTGGCGGTGGACCTGGCTCTCAGTTGTGCGGGCGCCAATGGCTCCCCAACTGACGAGGCCGGCGATGTACTGCGGAGAAATCATATCGAGGAATTCAGTGCCGGAAGGGACGCCCATCTCCGCGAGGTCGAGGAGAAGGTGGCGGGAGAGACGGAGGCCGTCGTTGATCTTGTAGGAACCGTCGAGGTGCGGATCGTTGATGAGGCCCTTCCAGCCGACGGTGGTGCGGGGCTTCTCAAAGTAGACGCGCATGACGATGTGGAGGTCGGATGAGAATTCGGCAATGGCGGATTTGAGCAGGGCAGCGTATTCGACAGCGGCCCTGGTGTCGTGGATAGAGCAGGGGCCGACGAGGACGAGGAGTCGCGGGTCGCGGTGGGCGAGGATGCGGGAGATATCGAGGCGGGAGTTGAAGATGGTTGCTTCGGCGTCCTCGGTAACAGGGCGTTCTTCCTCCAGGAACACGGGAGGGAGGACCACCTTGGTCCATTGAATGCGGACGTCTTCAATGCCTTGATTCATGGGCTTTTCAGAGATGCCGGATGCCGAGCTGACGGGAAATCAGGCAGCGATTCGGAAAAGGATCTTTGAATCAAGATTATCAGGATTATGGTTTGTGATCGCCCAGTCGCAATCGCGCAGGTCGGCTGGCCACTATCGCTCCTGGATCGCTCCGAATGCGGAGATGGATTGCGCTCGCGCAGAAGATGGCAAAAAGCAATTGCGGTTCCTCCACTCCCTGCCCCTCGGCCTCGCTCAGGGTTCGGTCGGTCGGCTGCAGGGCATTGTCTATCGGCGGGATTTGCGTTTGGCGTCGGCGCGGGGCCAGTACTGGAATTCGTCAGAGTAGAGTTCGCCATTGAGATCGGCGACGCGCTGCGTGAGGCGAGTCTGCGCGTCGGCTATGGCCTGGTTGTAGATCGCGGGGCCGATCTCTTCGAGGATGAAGTTGAGCAGGAGGCCTGCGGGCATGTCGCCGATGGGCTCGAGGTTCTCTTCGAAGTAGCGCTGCATGGATGCGATGGCATCGGTGCGTTGTTGTTTTGTGAGTTCGAGGGTGACCATCGGGCCGGCTCCTTGCAACCATTTATAGTAAGCGATCCGATGTTGGGAACCCTGCATTGCGCCGATGAGGCACACCATTGTGTGCAGCCTGTCGCCTAACTGGAGTCGTCTTAGAGTTAGAGTGAAGCGCGTATCGATCGTGCGCGCCTTTGGGGGAAGATCATGTGCCACGGAGGCTCGGCAAGGATCAGCTACACGTATCTAAGCGAGACCGCGATCGGGTTGATCGTTGTCATTGCGGGATTCAACCCGGGTGCAGTTGCTCAGACGAGCCCGGCGACAGCGGCAGAGGCGGGGCGGCAGCAGGAGAGCAGCGATCCGGTGCTCACGCATCGCCCTCCGCCGAAGCCGAAGAGCCAGTTGAGCCCGGAAGGGACGATCAAGCTGGACGTTATGGTGAATGACGGTGCGGGAAAGCCGGTGGCAGGACTGCAGCCGTGGGATTTCAAGATCTTCGACAATGGCCAACCGCGGAAGGTGATGTCGTTCAGCGCATTCAGCGATGCAGGGGTCAAGGCCGATCCGCCTGTTGAAGTGATTCTGGTGATGGATACTCTGAACTTGCCTTTCCACCAGGTGGCCTTTGTGCGAGGAGAAGTGGGAGAGTTTCTCCGCCAGAACGGGGGAAAGCTGAAGCAGCCGCTGACTTTGATTTTGCTGACCGACGCTGGCATCCGGTTCCAGCCTCGGCCCTCGACGGACGGGAATGCGATTGCAAGTGTGGTGGATGGGATCAACGGAAGCGTGAGTACGATCACCGCGGCGATGGGCGGCGAAGGCTACGTCGAGCGCTTTCAACGCTCGGCGAAAGCCATGGACAACATTGCTCAAAATGAAGCGAGAAAACCGGGTAGGAAGTTATTGATCTGGGTGGGGCCTGGGTGGCCGATGCTGAACCAGCCCGCGGATGGATACTCCGACAAAGAACAGAAGCGAAATTTTGACAACATCGTCGAGTTATCGACAGCCCTGCGACGGGCACGGATAACGGTCTATAGCGTTGCGCCTGGCTCAGCAGCGAGCCCGAACGCACTTCTCTACAAGAACTTCTTAAGAGGTGTGAAGACCTACAAGGATGCGGATTTTGGGAACCTGGCGCTCAAGGTCCTGGTGACGCAAACCGGTGGGAAAATCCTGGGACCTGATAATGACATTGTTGGACAGATCAACCGCTGCATGGAAGACGCGAACGCCTTCTATTGGATTTCGTTCGATCCGCCTGCAGCGGAGCGAATGGACGAGTATCACGATTTGAAGGTCGTTGTGGACAAGCCGGATGTGACAGTGCGGACGAATTCGGGTTTCTACAACGAGCCGCCGAGTTACTAAGTATTGCAGTTGGCGAGCAAACAGCATGTCATGCTTCAAGCTGAGAGAGCTACGGGGTTGATTCGGTTGCTCTAAGCGCCCGGAACCGTGCCAGATGCAAATTGGGGGCATATGGCAACTTGACAGCGTTGCTGTGAGATTTCTAGAATTAAAAGGGACAATCCTACCCATTTGAAACCCTAAGCATCTCATTATGGGAGGATTAGAGCAGTTTCGGAATACACGTGGACTTTTTGAGAGTAATCGAGGGCAGCTTTTTCTTGATGAAGAAACCACCAGGGCGCGTGTATTCGGTTTACACCAATTCCGAAACTTCTATAGCCGGTTTGAAGCCGACCGGTGGCAGTCCAGCGAGGTAGCTGACCCGATGCCTGAGACGCGCGTGAGCCCGCGAGAGCGGCTGGTTCTTACGGCGATTATCGAGCTCTACATCGCTACCGGGGAGCCAGTGGCTTCACAGACGGTTGCCGACCATTTTGCGCACAAGGAAGGTTTGAGCTCGGCGACGATCCGAAATGTGATGGTGTCGTTGAGTGAGGCGGGACTGCTGGAGCAGCCGCACACCTCGTCGGGACGTGTGCCGACGGCAGCGGCGTTTCGCTATTACGTGGAGCAGATTACGAGGCCGGATGCACCTATGGGACGGATCGGGGTCGGCGGGGCTGCGTTTGCGACGCTGCCGCAGGCTGGAATGCCGCTGAGCGAGGAGCGCCGCGAGCAGATTGAGGAGAGCTTCTCAGGCGTGACCAGTTCGAACGAATACCTGGAGCGCACCTCGCATGTACTGGCGCTGATTTCGAGCGGGCTGGGCGTGGCACTGGCGAGCGCTACGGCGGACCAGGTGCTCGAGCACATTCATTTTTCCCGGCTGTCAATCGGGCGGGTTCTGGCCGTGGTGGTGACGCGAGCCGGCGCGGTGCTGGACCGAGTTCTGGTACTTGACCGGGAGCTGACGCATCTAGAACTGGAGACGGCAGCGCGGTATCTCAATGAGACGTTTCACGGGTGGCCGATCGAGCGCATTCGTACCGAAGTTAAGCGCCGGATGGATGAGGAACGCGCAGCCTACAACCAGTTGCTGACATCGGTGGAGGAACTCTGCCGCAAGGGCGCACTCGAGGTGGGCGTTGCGGCATCGGTGCTTTTCGTGGAGGGGATGGCAAATCTGATTGCGGTTGAGGTGGACCGGGAGCGACTGAAACAGATGCTTTTGGCGCTGGAAGCCAAGCAGCGACTGGTGGATTTGTTGACGGCTTATGTGAGTGGCAGCCAGCAGGAAGTGCGGGTAGTGGTAGGACTGGATGAGGCTTCCCCGGCGATGCAGGACCTGGTTCTGATCGGATCGCCAGCCCGGCTGGGTGGTACCAGCCTGGGAACGGTGGCAGTGATTGCGCCGACCCGCATCCAATACCAGGAGATGATCCAGGCAGTGCGGTATGTGGCGAGGCTCTCGGAGCGCATCCTGGAGATTCCGACCCAGTAAAGGGCCCGGACAAACGGCCGGGTTGGGCGCGGATGCGAGTCCGCAAGCGAATGGGATTTTGCGCCGCGAGAGGCCGCCGAAGAGCGGACGCTTGCCGAGGAATTTATCATTGACTAAGAAGAGAAATATTTGGGGAATTCGTAGAGATATGCCAAAGAAGGAAGCAGATTTGACTGCACTGGAAAACGAGGAGACCGCAGGCGCGGAGAGCAGGTCGGCGGAGACAGCCGAGACACTCGCGGCCGAGGCTCAGGGTGAAGAGACCACGGCAGGCCGAGCGGAGTTTGAACAACTGAAGGCGGAGCACGACCAACTGAAGAAGGAGCGCGATGCGCTACTGGAACGGCTGGCGCGGCTGCAGGCGGAGTTTGAGAATGCGCGCAAGCGGGCAGAGAAAGAAAAAGCCGATTTCAAAGACTTCGCTCTCGGCTCCGTGGTGGAGCAGTTTCTGCCGGTGGTGGACAACTTCGAACTGGCATTGAAGTCGACCGGTTCGCTGGAGCAACTGCGTGCGGGTGTGGAACTGATTGTGAAGCAGATGGAAGAGATCCTGCGTGGGCTGCACGTGCAGCCGGTGGCGACAGTGGGCGAGGAGTTCGATCCGCGCCATCATGAGGCGATGGGCTCGGTGGAGCGCGAGGATCTACCGGATCAACACGTGGCGGAGGAGGTTCGCCGCGGGTATCGATTGCGCGAGAAGCTGTTGCGGCCGGCGCTGGTGCGGGTAGTATCCAACCCCAAACAGACGAGCGAATGAACGCGAGAGGCGCTCAGGATGGAGACGTTTCCGGGTTGTAAGAACCGGGACGTCAAAGACGCGACGCGCGGGGCGAATCCCGCGCCTATATCAAGAGAGGGTTTGTACAAGGTTTGAATACGAGAGTGGCTAAAGCTGACTATTACGAGGTGCTGGGAGTTTCGCGAGAAGCCAGCGACCAGGAATTGAAAAGCGCGTATCGCAAGCTTGCGCTCAAGTACCACCCGGATCGCAATCCTGGGAATCATGCAGCGGAAGAGAAGTTCAAAGAGGCGAGTGAAGCCTACCAGGTGCTGAGCGATGGGGACAAGCGCGCGGCCTACGACCGTTATGGTCATGCGGGCGTGAGCGGCGGAGGGCCGGGCGGATTCGGAGGATTTTCGGGCTCGGTGGACCTCGGGGATATCTTCGGCGACCTGTTCGGCGAGATGTTCAACATGAATGCCGGACAGCAGCGGGGTACACGGCAGCTGCGCGGCGATGACTTGCGCTTTGATCTCGCGATTGAATTTGAAGAGGCGATTTTCGGAACCGAGAAGGAAATCAAAATTCGCCGGCTCGAGGCCTGCGAAACCTGCAAGGGAACCGGGAGTGCGTCGGGACGCGGGCCGTCGGTGTGTCCGCAATGCCAAGGGCGCGGACAGATCCGTTACCAGCAGGGATTCTTTTCAGTTGCGCGGACGTGCAACGCTTGCGCGGGGCGCGGATCGATCATCGGCGATCCCTGCCAGACGTGTCGCGGAGAGACGCGGGTGACGAAGGAGATCAAGCTTGCCGTTAAAGTGCCCCCGGGCGTGGAAGAGGGAACCCGGATTCGGTATACGGGTGAGGGCGATGTAGGCCGAGGCGGCGCGCAGAGCGGCGATCTGTATGTTGTGCTTGCGATTCGCCGGCACGACTTTTTCGAGCGCGATGGGCAGAACCTGCACTGCGTGATTCCGATCAGCTTTCCGCAGGCCGCGTTGGGGGCGGATATCGAGATTCCCGGTGTCGATGGGCCGGTAATGCTGAAGATTCCCGAGGGCACGCAAAGCGGGAAGGAACTGCGCATTCGCGCCAAGGGCGTACCGTATCTCAACGAAAAGGGACGCGGCGACCTGATCGTGAAGGTCGTGGTGCAGATTCCAAAGAAGCTGAGTCGCGAGCAACGCGAATTGATTGCGGAACTGGGTAACTCGATGTCGGTGGAGAATAAGCCGACGTCGCCGGGGTTGCTGGACAAGATGAAGGACCTGTTCAGCTAGCGCTGTTCCGGGATTCTTTTGCCATTCAATTGGTGATGCGGTGGGCCTTCGCGTGCGTAGCACGCAAGAACTCAGATAGCCAACAGTACGATGACCGCGACAGCTACACCCATCACCAGGCTCGCAGCATCGGTGAGAGCAAACGCGACTGGATCTTCGTCGAGTTCTCCGCGTGAGGCCAGCAGCCATACCCGGCACAACCAGAGAACCATAAAAGGAACAATCAGCCACAGGCGCTGCGGGTGGTGATAGAGCGTCGTCACGTCCTGGCTGCTGATGTAGTTGGCAAAGACGACGACTGCCGCAAAAGCGCTGGCGGTTCCGAAGGCGCGGATCTGCTCGATATCGCTCATGAGATAACCGCGGTCGTTCTTGAGTTGCAACCCCGTCATGCGCAGATTCTCCAGCTCTGCAAACCGCTTGACGATGGCAAGAGAGAGAAACAGGAAGATCGCGAAGCCAGCGAGCCAGTGAGAGATGAGCGTGTTGGTGGCGGCACCGCCCGCGAGCAAGCGCAATGTGTAGAGGCCAGAAAGAACGACTACGTCTACGAGAGCGATTCTTTTCAGGTAGAAGGAATAGAAGAGCGTCGAACCCACATAGACCAGCAGCCAGAAAGAAAACGTTGCAGGAAGGAACTGTGCTGCAGCAAAGCCTGCGGCCAGCAGCAGAACGATGGCAACTAGCCCGGTGGAAGGCGCCAGATCGCCTGAGGCGAAGGGGCGCGTTCGTTTCTTTGGACTGCGACGGTCGGCCTCAATGTCGAGAAGGTCATTGACGAGATAGGTGCCGGATGCGGTGGCGCAGAAGCAGAAAAAAGCCAGAAGGGCTGAGGCCAATAGTCGAATCGAGTGATTGTGGGCGAGGAGCGGGGGGAGCAGGACGAGAAGATTCTTGGCCCACTGATGAGGTCGAAGGGCTTTGACGAGCGAATTCAGTGGCTGGCTGCGTTCTTCAAAGGCGCGCGAGGGAACGATGCCCTGAGCGCGCAACTTCATGCGCAATCTTCGACTCGGATTCGCGACCATGGATTCCGCGGCGCCCACCATCACCGGAAGATCCGGCGTGTCGTTGCCGATGTAGGCAAAGTCGATTCCGCCGAGGTTCTCGCGCAAGCTCAAAAGTTTCCTGCTGCCGGTCAGGTTGTGAGTACCGTCGCTTGCAAGGACTTGATGGAAGAATCCGAGATGATCGGCAACGCGGCGCGCGAGTTGGGCGTCGGCGCCGGTGGCGAGGTAGATCTGACGGCCCCGCGCATTTTCCAGTTGAAGATAGTGAAGCAGTTTTCGGTTGTAAGGGAGATGCGCTACATCGAGAGCGACATTTTCGGTAACAAACGCTTTGAAGGCTGCCTTGCCGCGAACGACCATGCCGGGCAGGCGCAGCAGGAGCAAGGGATGGGTGCGCGCCAGGACGAGCAAAGAGTCGATCAGAGTGTCGGATTTAACCAGAGTTCCATCCAAGTCGACGCAGAGGGGCATCAGGTGTGCCGTACCGGATTCCGTCTGAGACTGGATTTGGGGCAACCGTAACCTCGCGTGCGCATGCGGAAGAAGCCGGGCAATCGTGTCTCGATGGGTACGCTCGCCGCCTGAAAGGAACGACGAATTTCGATGATCGTAGAAGCCGCCCGGACGGCTCAAGTATACAACCGCAAAGATAGAAACAGAATCAACGAGGGATGGGTGCCGTATGAATGAACGCCTCAGCCAGCGGCTCGAACCAGCGTCTTTGCTGCGATTTGCGCGAAGGACTTTGGTTCGACCAACGATCACGGACACGGTGGGGGCGATATAATCGCGCAGATGCCGCTCAATCCACACCAGTCCATCGATCACTACGAAATACTTGCGCTCATTGGGTCGGGAGGCATGGGCGAGGTGTATCGCGCTCGGGACACGCGGCTGAATCGCGACGTTGCCATCAAGGTATTGCCGGGGCTGACGACGTCCGAGCCGGAGAGGCTGCGCCGCTTCGAGCAGGAGGCGCGTGCGGCGGCGGCCCTGAATCATCCAAATATTCTGGCTGTCTACCAGATGGGATTGCACCAGGGGGCACCCTACCTGGTTTCGGAACTTCTGGAGGGCGAAACGCTTCGCGACCGATTGAAGCGCGGCCCGCTGCCTATCCGGAAGGTTGTCGACTACGGAGTACAGATTTCGAAGGGACTGGCGGCGGCCCATGAAAAAGGCATCGTTCATCGCGATCTGAAGCCGGAAAACCTGTTTCTGACAAACGACGGCCACGCCAAGATTCTGGATTTCGGGCTGGCGCGATTGACGCAAGTGAACGAGGCGATACCGGCGCAGTCTTCGCACGAAGTTCAGACCATGGCAGGCATGTTGATGGGCTCCATGGGCTATATGTCGCCGGAGCAGGTACGTGGACAGTCGGCAGACCAACGTTCGGACATCTTTACGTTCAGCGCGGTGCTGTACGAAATGCTGACGGGGCAGCGAGCCTTCCAGAAGGCAACGTCGATCGATGCGATGAGCGCGATCCTGAACGAAGAGCCGAAGCCTCTTACGCAACTGTTGCCCAGTGCGCCGCCGGGCCTTGAGAGAGTCGTGCAGCGCGGTCTCGAAAAGAATCCTGAACAACGCTTTCAGTCGGCATCGGACCTTGGTTTTGCTCTGGAGGCGGCGGCAGGTCCACTACAGAGTGTGTACACCTCGAACTACAGGATTGACGAAAAGCGGCCGACGTGGTCGCGCCGATTTCTTTTGGTGATTGCCGGAGCTATCGCCGTGATTCTTGTTGCGGTCGCGTATTCATGGTTCCGACCGGTAGCGGCACCACAGGTTGCCAACTACGTCCAACTGACCCATGATGGGCTGCAGAAGTCGCTGATCGGGACAGACGGATCGAGGCTGTTCCTTACGGTGGTTGATTCCGGTGTAGATGACACAGCGGCTGTCCCGGTGACGGGTGGCGAACTGGCCCGTATCGCAATGCCGGGTCCGGACATGGTTCCGGTGGACCTGTCGCCGGACGATTCGTCCTTCCTGGTTGTGGAGGGCACGGGATATCCTGCGACGGGTCCGCTGTGGAGCTTGCCGGTTCTGGGTGACTCACCGCGGCGACTGGGAGATGCGGCGGGTCATATTGCCGCCTGGTCGGCAGACGGAAAGCAGCTTGTGTTCGGGAAGGGCACCGACGTTTTTCTGGCCAAAGGGGATGGAACGGACGTACACAAGCTTGCAACCATGAAAAACCTCGTGTCCGGAATCAGTCTCTCGCCGGATAACTCGCGCGTTCAGGTGGAAACGGAAGAGATATCGCAAAGTGGAACGAGTGTGGTGGTGGGGGAGCGAACAATCTGGCAGGTGCCGGTCAACGGATCGAATGCGACTCCGCTGATTCCGGAGTGGCAAGGAACAACGAACCAGTGCTGCGGAGGGTGGACCGCGGACGGAAAGTATTTCGTTTTTCAGTCGGGCGGGCAGATATGGGCACTCGCGGAAGAGAAGAGCTTGCTGCAAAGAGGGGCGAAGCCGATGCAATTGACCTCGAGCCCGATGCAATTGCAATCGCCGTTGCCGAGCAAGGATGGGAAGAAGCTGTTTGTGGTGGGAATGACATTTCGCGGCGAGTTGACGGCGATTGATGTGAAGACAGGCAAGTCTTCGTTCTACCTCGGCGGGATTTCGGCCGATTGGATCGATGCGAGCCGCGACGGAAAACAGGTTGTCTATGTTTCGTACCCGCAGGGTGACCTGTGGAAGAGCAACGTGGATGGATCGAATCGCGTGCAGTTGACGTTTAGTCCGATCAAACCGGTGTTGCCGCGGTGGTCGCCGGACGGCCAGACGATTCTCTTCTTCGAGTTTCCGAACGGACCGACCAAGCCGGGAAAGATGTACAAGATTCCGGCGTCGGGAGGAACGCCTCACGCACTGATGCCGGACGACAAGCAGAACGAGCAGGACGCGACCTGGTCGGCGGATGGCAAGCAGATCGCATACGCCGGGGACGCGAACGATGCGATCCTGCGAAACAGCAGTCCCGCGATCAAGATCCTGGATGTGCCGACGGGCAAGGTTTCACCGCTGGCGGGTTCGCAGGGAATGTTTTCGCCGCGGTGGTCTCCGGATGGACGCTACCTCGCTGCCATGACGAGCGATTCAAGCAGGCTGATGCTGTTTGATTTCGAGACACGAACCTGGAAGCAGATCGGGAGCGGAACGCTGAGTTGGCTGAACTGGTCGCCGGATGGGAAATTCGTTTACGTGAAAGATCTCAGAGGAAAAGGTTCAATCGAGCGGTTTCACGTGCCGGACGGGAACGTAGATCGGATCGTGGACTTGAAGGACTTTGTGCTCACGGGACTCGGCGGAGGCGCAGTCTCCGTAGCGCCGGACGGCTCACCGCTGCTATTGCGTGATCGCGGAACGCAGGACATCTATTCGCTGGACTGGATTCAGCCGTAGAGCACGCTGGCCGGTTATTGTGCCGGTGGTTTTTGCGCCCAATCTGCGAGTGAGACGCGACAGGAATTGAAGGCGATCTCAATGACGCCGGTATTCTTGACGTCGAATACAACCCGCGAGGGGATTTGAAAAGCTTCGACCTTCACGTAGTCGATGCGAAAAATGGCTTCAGCCGGAGGAGCCGTGGGTGGCTGACTGATCTGGGAAGCGACAGCAGATACCAGCAGTCCGTCGGGCGTGGAAGCGTAGGTGGGTTTAGCCAGAACCTTCATGTTGGGGTTGACGACCCGGACTTCGGTAAGCAGCATATTTTTGTCGAAGTCTTCATCGAAACTTGAACCTTCTGACGTGCCGTTCAGGTGAACGCCGTCTCCGGCGTTGGTGAGGGTCACCGTCGAGTCGGGAATTGGCACCATGCTGCCGTTCATATAGACATTCCAGGTCTGAAAAAATCCTGCGACTGAAGTTTTCAGTCCATCCTGAATTTGTTTAATTGCGGCTGCCTTGTCCTTGGGTGCATCGGTTTCGCTGGTCCAGCCAAGCGATCCATCGCCTTTGAGTTGGTCATCGATGGAGAGATGGACGGTCTGAAGAAATTTCAGAGCTGGATTATCGTCGGGAACATCGACCCCGCTGAGGCGTGTCAGCATCGATTTCCAATCGATTGCAGCGTCACAATGAAAAGACTTGAGCCCGCTTGCTGTAGGCGTGTAGTAAAGCGCATGGGCGGCGGTGAGGCGGACGCGCGGGTCCTTGTTCTGAGCGAGAAGAGTGGTGCAGGCCAGACAGAGCATGGCGGAAAGCAGAAGGCTGGGAGTCTTGCGGGTCATGGAGGCACTATACCGTGCCTTAATGGGGAAGTCAGGAAGAGATTTGAGGGAATTGGTGGAGCTGAGCGGGATCGAACCGCTGGCCTCCTCGTTGCGAACGAGGCGCTCTCCCAGCTGAGCTACAGCCCCACGACTTATTTAGTTTACCAGCGAGCGGGGATTCGCGAAAGGCGGGCGCTCCGCGCTTTAACTCTTTGGATTGGATTCGGGGTGAGCGAGGGCTGGCCGGGGCGATCTAGTAGTAATAGCGAGTTTTGAGCGCCCAGGGGGACTTGGGGTAGCGACGGTGAAGCAGTTCGAAGGCCTGCTTGCTGACCGGCGTGTATTCGGATTTGGAATCCGCGGAGCGGTGCGAGTCCAAGGTTTCGCAGGCATAATGTCCGGCACGCACGACGAGAGCGAGGGCTTCCGGAGCATTCGAGTCGTCAGGGTGGTCTTTGGCGTAGTCGACGACGCGCTGGCCGATCACGGCTACCGAGTCGGGAAGCTGCTGGAGTTGCTGATATTCGGAGTCGGCAGCGGCCAATGCATTCGCAGTGATGAAGGCGGGAATGGGGAGAGACTTTGGCTTTGTCTCGTCAAAATTCTGCCGGTCTCCCCACGGTTTGCACCACCAGTTGTTGCGCAAGTCATCGAAGTAGCTGGAGCTGGCCACGCGAGGAATGCCGGATTCGAGATAGGGGCGGATGCCCGGATTGCGCAGGATGGCGAGATTGGCTGGGAAGCCGATGCTGCTTCCGGCGGTGTCGTGGATTGATTTTGGGAGGAGCGGCGCGAGTTTCGCGGCGCTGGCTGCGTCTTGCAAGAGAACGGTCCGCGTCCACGTCGAAACGGCGATGTACTCGCGCAGATTCTCCGGGAGGCTTGTCGAAGTTGCTGCGTCGATAAGGAGGCTTATGGGCGTTTGCTGGTTCAGGACTGTGACGGCGTCGGCAGAGAATTGCGGGTCTTTGCGTTCCTGGCAATCGGCCTGTTCGTTTACCGCGTGGGCTTTCTCATTGCACTGGCCTTGGAGGTCCTCGGCGCCTTGCGAGCCGGTTCTAAGGGTGGGGCGCGGTGCATAGGCGAGGAACTCGCTGAAGTTGCGAGCGACTTTCATGCGTTCGCCGAGTAGCGCGTTCAGGTTGGAAGTGGGTTTCTGGTGTTGCAAGGCTGGGAGGGCTGCATCGAGCAGGGCGCGTGCTTCGTCGGTGCGCTTGAGTCTGGTGAGCAGGCGAACGCGATGGAAGAAGAGGGTGTCGTAAGCGGGCGAAGTCTCCGGAATTTTTGCAGCAGCCTCGACGAGTTGTGAGGCGAAGGGATCGGATGCATCGGCCTTGACCATCGCCATGACGAGCCAGGGGAATTCGCGTCTTTGTTGCCACTTGGCAAAGGCAGTGGCAGAAGAATCGCCGCCTCGCCAGGCCTCAATCCATTCAAGGAGCGGGGGAGTGTCGCCGATTTTGACGTGCTTCACCATGATCCAATTAAGATCGGCGAGATCCACGTGAAAGCGCGGGTCCGGGCCCGGGCCTGCGAGTGCGGAGCAGATCTCTGCAACGCGCTGAGTCGGGTCGGTGCGGATGCGGATGAAGTTGAGCTCGTCCTGAATAATGGCGCGCGATGGTTTGGGATTTGGCTGTTTAAGAAGCGACTCCAGCATCTGCTGGGCGCGCAGCATCGTGTTGGTGTCGTAGCTTGCAAGGTCACCGCTGTAGGGATCGGTTGCGTTGCCCGTGGCGAAGGCTTTGCGCACGGTGGCTCGGGCGGCGAGGTATGGTCCCCACGCGCTCCACGGGGAGTTGCTGTCGGCAGCGATGGCGGCGAATTGGCGGGCGGCGTCATCGAAGTGTTTTGCGTAGAAGGTGGCGGAGGCGATCTGGTAGGCGCGATCGGCTTTGAGCAGGGCGGGGCTGTCAGATGCGGCGGAGCCAGGAATCGTAGCGGTCTTGCCTGCGCAATTCGCGAAAACTGCATCCTGCGCGTGGATCCAATCCAGCAGCCAAGGATTCTGCTTTCCCCAGGTGTCGGCTCGCCTGGTGAGCGTGAGCGTTGCATTGACGAATGCGGGATCGGGGCAGTTGAGATAGCTCTCGTCGAATACGATGTTGCCATTGTAGTCAGTCGGGAATGAAGACTTCTGCTCTGCTGGTGCGCTTGCCGGGAGATACTTGCCGCGTTCGGTGAGCCAGCGTGCGGCGGGGCGGGCGTTTTGCTGCTTCTGCAGTTCGGCTTGCTGCGCTTCGTAAATTTCATCGGGCGAGAGAATCCGGTTTTGCTGGTCGGCCTTGGGCAGGCTGGTCGATGGTGCATACAACTGCCGTTCGGCGTCGGATAGTTTGCCGCCATTGAGATATCGGTAGGCGACGGCATATTCATTGGAATCGAATCCGGCCTGCAGGATGCCGAGATGGCCTGCGGCGAACGAAGCGAGATCGTCGGGGATGGTAGTGCTGACGAAGACGTCGTCTTCAAACCACGGACCGCAGGCTTCGACATTGCCGATGGGGGATAGCAAGACGACTGCGGCGAGTGCTGCGACGGCGTGCATGCGCGTTCTCATGGAAGTCTCCGAGCGAGATCTGCCGGCGGATCGTTGTGCCAGCCGTGGTCGGGGAAGACGTAGATGCGTTTGCCGGCGAGGTGGTCGGGCCAAGGCTCGCAGGTGGAAACGCCGATCGAGGTACGGCAGAGCGGTTCGCGGATCTGAAAGTCGTCGACGGAAGGTGGAGCACGGCGATGGTCGGGCTCCATGCGGAACAACATCGGCACGGCTTCATCTACGGGAAGGTCGCGGATCCAGTCGTCCCAACTGCACCACGAGGCGAGGGCGGTGATGGAGAGGGGAAGATTGGCGGGGATTTGGTTCCGGAGGTCCACGACCAGATCGCGATAGAACGGGCGTTGCGAGCGGGTGGCGTCGAAATCGATTTGAAGGGCGGCGATGCCGGGCTCCCGCGCCGAGACAAGGATCGATTGGATGGCATTTTTGCGATTTTCATCATTGAGGATTGCTGTTGGTGGCGCTTCGATGCGGACTACGGCGATGCGCGTGGCCGATGTTGGAAAGACGAGAGCGTTGCGACGCGGTTGGGCATGGACGGTGAGGCCGATGGTCAGTGTCTGGTCGAGGTAGGCGACGCCGAAGCGTCGCGTATCGAGGGTGTGGAGATCTTCGCGGCGTTCCCAGGCCCAGAGGGTAACGCGCGGCAATGGGGCGAGACGGCCTTGGGGATGAGGGAGTGCGTCGGATTGAATGCTTAGAAGGATCAGGAGCGCGACGAATGCGCAGGAGGCGCCACTCCACAGCTTGGCGGGAGAGTGCATGGTGGTTGATGTCCACAATGCACTACACGGAAACGGAAATCAAGGATTACCGCTCGGAGAATTGCAGGTCAAATGAGATGGTGCAATGGGGCGTAGATTTGCGGAGTCAAAAGGAGGGAAGAAGGATGCGCGTGCGTGGAGTGGCCTTTCTTGCCGCGTGGTTCGCGTTGCTGGGGGCAAGGGCGCTGCGGGCGCAGTCTGCCAATCAACCGACGTCGACAGAACGGAACGTGGTAGCGCTGGAAGAGAGTGAGGCGCAAGTGTGGAAACACAGGCTGGGGTCGGCCACTGCTATTCATGTGAATACGGTTGAAGCGCGCACGCTTGGATTTGAGAGATACCTGACCTTCGAGATTGTGGTTTCAGCCGATGGTCATGTGGAGTCGGCGAAGCCGGTTGGAGAAGAGAAGCGGCTACTTGATGAGGGCCGGGCAATTGAGATGGCGCGGCAGTTCAAGCCGTGGACGAAGGACGGCCAGAACATTCGCGTGCGGGTAACGGACTATGTGTCTTTGCTGCCGCCAGAGCGATGGGCGTTGCGTCCAGGCAGCTTTCCGAGTCCGTGGGACCTGAAGGGAGTGAAGATCGAGCTTTCGCGCACAGAATGTTATGGGAGATGCCCTGCGTATTCGGTCACAATCCAGGGAGATGGAAAGGTCCATTTCAATGGAGAATCGTTTGTGGCGATTCCAGGCAAGCATGATGCGCAGATTTCTCCCGAAGCGGTGAGCGCTCTCGTGCGGCGGTTTGAAAAAGCACGTTTCTTCGAGGCGGGAGACAAATATGTCGCCACGGTGACGGACAATCCGACGTACACGCTTACGTTGACTGTAGGTGGGAAAGCGAAGAGTGTCACGGACTATGTGGGCGAGCAGGTCGGGATGCCGCTCGTGATCACCGATCTGGAGAACGCCGTGGACGAAGTAGCTGGGACGGAACGGTGGGTCAAGGGATCGCAGTAGGGGGCGATGCTTCGAGGCGGCAACCTAGCGGAAGAGCGGCGTGCGTTGGAAATCAAAAGGCCGAGGACGATGCCCCTGCCTTTTGCCAGCTGCTGGACCAGTACCACCTAGACCCCAGAGCTGGAAGCACCTGCGGTGCGGCCAACTTGCGCCTTCGGCGCCGACCGTACCTCGTGCCGACGATACATCTACAGCTGGTTCATGTTGGCGAGGAACTCGGCGTTGTTGCGGACCTTCTCTAGGCGACTGATCAGCAATTCCATCGCTTCGACAGGCGACAACGGGTTGAGTACCTTGCGGAGAATCCAGATGCGCTGCAGATCTTCCTTGGGAATGAGCAGCTCTTCCTTACGCGTGCCGGAGCGCTGGATATCGATGGCCGGGAAGACGCGCTTGTCGACGAGCTTGCGGTCAAGGATGATTTCCATGTTGCCGGTGCCCTTGAACTCTTCGAAGATGACTTCGTCCATGCGGGAGCCGGTATCGACGAGGGCGGTGGCGATGATGGTGAGCGAGCCGCCTTCCTCAATGTTGCGGGCCGCGCCGAAGAAGCGCTTGGGGCGCTGCAGGGCGTTGGAGTCTACGCCGCCCGAGAGCACCTTGCCCGACGGAGGAACGATGGTGTTGTAGGCGCGGGCGAGACGGGTAATGGAGTCGAGCAGGATGACGACGTCGCGCTTGTGCTCGACGAGGCGCTTGGCTTTCTCGATGACCATTTCGGCGACCTGTACGTGACGGGCTGCCGGCTCATCGAAGGTGGAGCTGATGACTTCGCCTTTTACCGAGCGCTGCATGTCCGTGACTTCTTCGGGACGCTCGTCGATGAGCAGGACGATGAGCACGACTTCAGGTTGATTGGCGGTGATGGAGTTTGCGAGCGACTGCAACAGCATCGTCTTGCCGGTACGCGGCGGCGCGACGATGAGACCGCGCTGGCCTTTGCCGACCGGGGTAAGCAGGTCCATGACACGGCCACTGACCGCTTCGCGGGTGGTCTCGAGCTTGATGCGTTCCTGCGGGTAGAGCGGAGTCAGGTTGTCGAAGAGAATTTTGTTGCGTGTCTCTTCGGGAGACTCGAAGTTGATGGCCTCGATCTTGACCAGGGCGAAGTATTTCTCGCCTTCATGGGGCGGGCGGACGTTGCCGCTGATGGAGTCGCCGGTCTTGAGGTCGAACTTGCGAATCTGCGAAGGCGAGACGTAGATGTCGTCGGGGCCGGGCAGATAGTTGTAGTCGGGAGAGCGAAGGAAGCCATAGCCGTCGGGCAGAATCTCAAGCACACCTTCGGCAAAGATGTGGCCCTCTTTTTCGCTCTGGGCCTGAAGGATCTTGAAGATCAGGTCCTGCTTGCGGAGGCCGCTGGCTCCCGGGATTTCCAGGGTGCGCGCAATGCGGCTCAGTTCAGTGATGTTTTTTTCTTTGAGTTCGGCGATCGTCATGTTCACCTGCGGAAGGGGGTAAGTGAGGGACCCGAGAGGGGGATGTGCTCCAGAATCGATAGGCGGGGTTTAAGAGTTGCGGTCAATGTGCAGACTGCATCAAAGCAAGAAACCTAGTTAAGAAGGGGCTTTGACACAGGATGGAAAGCGGCCGATCACGCATGTGAGCGAAAAGGCCGCCCAGAAATGTTTGCTTAACTCAATCAATCATACAGGAATTGCTGTTACGCGGCACGGCGCGTTTCAATGGGCCGAGCCGCTGGAACGCTGACTTGCGACAGGGTGCCGGGGTTGGTGGAGTGGAAGCGGATGAGAACTTCGTTCGTGGTGTCCTGCAACCGAGTGGTCGGTTTGTGCAGCATCCGGGTAGCCTTGCTCGCCAACTGGCAGAGCTGGTAGCGATTGGACACATGCGAGAGTGCCCCAAAGACCAAATCAGAACGCATAACGTGAATCTCCTTCAGAACCTGTTCGCTAGTACTACCTGGCACCGGCGATACAGTTATTGGCTAGATATAAGGTCGAGCTGCTGCCCCAAACAGCCTATTCTCCCCTTTAGACGCACGAACCGGGCATCGAGTTCAAAAAACTTTTTGCCGCAAAGCAGCGTTCGGTGGGAACAGGCAGCTTGCCCTGTAAAGGATAGAAGTGACTGCTGCGACGAGCTTTGCGCCTGGCAATTTCAGCCCCCAGGAACCCCAGACACACCCTGCCACCTGTGGATGAGTTCGGGCCCGGAATTTGAGGCGGAAAAAGCGGAAAAACGCGCGGTCGCGCTTTGCAATCTTCCCCTATGGATGGCACTCATGAATGTACAACGGGTCTGATTTCGGGTCAACATTTTTTTTGAGTGATTTGTTCGCACAAAACGGGCCAATTATGTTTGTGATCGTACCGAGTAACCTATTTGTATTTATATACTTACTGGATTCTTGCACCGAATGGGAAAACGCGATGGGGATTCAAATCGCTATTTCTCAAATGAACGAACCATTGGGGTTATCCCCACTACGTGACATGCATCACGCATGTGCTGTGGATTTGGCCTTCAGGCCCAATAACTGCGGTCCAGAGTGCGGTACTGGATGGCTTCGGCCAGGTGGGATACGGCGAGACGTTCTGCGCCCTCGAGGTCGGCGATGGTGCGTGCCACCTTGAGGATGCGGTCGTGAGCGCGGGCGGTGAGGCCCTGCTGTTGCATGGCTCGTTCGAGGAGGCGTTCAGCGTCGGGACCGAGCTCGCAGTGGGCGCGGATCTGGCGGGTGGACATCTGGGCGTTGGAGAAGATTTTCTCGCCAGCGGATTTGAATCGGTTTTGCTGGCGATCGCGCGCGGCCAACACGCGGGCACGAATCTCGGCAGAGCCTTCGGCGGCGGCTCCTCCGCGCAGCTCCTTATATTGGACGGCCGGAACTTCGATGTGGATATCGATACGGTCGAGGAGCGGGCCGGAGATTTTGGCGACGTAGCGCTGGATCATGGGCGGGGTGCAGAGGCACTCACGCGACTTGTCGTTGAAATATCCACAGGGACAGGGATTCATGGCGGCGGCGAGCATGAAGCGCGCCGGGAAGGTGAGCGACATGGAGGCGCGTGCGATGGTCACGGTGTGGTCTTCGAGCGGCTGGCGCATGACCTCGAGGACGTTGCGGGGAAACTCGGGCAATTCATCGAGGAAGAGCAGACCGTTGTGGGCGAGGGACACTTCGCCAGGGCGCGGGACGATTCCACCTCCGATGAGTCCGGCGTCGGAGATGGTGTGGTGAGGGGAACGGAAGGGGCGCTGCGTGACGAGTCCGGCGGCAGCGTCGAGAACTCCGGCGACGGAGTGGATCTTGGTGGTCTCGAGAGCTTCTTCAAAG
This sequence comes from uncultured Acidobacteriaceae bacterium, assembly GCA_963770365.1. Lineage (GTDB taxonomy): Bacteria > Acidobacteriota > Terriglobia > Terriglobales > Acidobacteriaceae > Telmatobacter. Next base: position 332,403 of record CAVYPN010000014.1, read on the forward strand.
GAAAGCGGCGCGAGGATCGACGGCAGGCGCTTGGCGAGCATCGTCTTGCCGGAGCCGGGGGGGCCGATCATGAGGATGTTGTGGCTGCCTGCGGCAGCGACCTCGAGCGCACGCTTGGCGGTCTGCTGACCGCGAACGTCTTTGAAGTCGACGGAGAAGTGCTGCAGTTCGCCGAGGAGTTGCTCAGTTTTGACGTGGAAGGACTCGCGCTGGACCTTGCCGACGATGGTGGAGTTAAGCAGATCGATGACATCGAGTAGCGAGGCGACGGGATAGACATTGACACCTTCGACGACGGCGGCTTCGGCGGCGTTGGCGGCGGGGAGGATGAGATTGGGAATCTTTTTCTCACGGGCGAGGATGGCGACGGGCAACATGCCGGGGATGGGGCGAACGCTGCCGTCGAGCCCGAGTTCGCCGACCATCAGAAACTGATCGACGTTATCGATGCGGAGCGCCCCGTAGGCTCCAAGAATTCCGAGGGCGATGGGCAGGTCGAATCCCGATCCTTCTTTTTTGAGGTCGGCCGGAGCGAGGTTGATGGTGATCTGGGTGGGCGGAATCGAGTAGCCGGAGTTCTTGATGGCTGCGCGCACACGATCGCGGCTCTCGCGAACCGCCGCATCGGGCAGGCCGACGGTATGGAGGATATCCTTTTCGGTGACCACGCCACTGTAATCAACTTCTACGTCAATTAAATTAGCGTCGATTCCATATACGGCTGCACTCAGAGCTTTAAAGAGCATGGCAGTAATTTCGGCTGGAGTGTACCAGAGGATAGTGATCAGTGGTCAGTGATCAGTGAACAGTAGTTAGAGCGGCCAGCTTGCGGAATCGTGGTCGGAGAGTCGGCCCGAGGCGGGATGCCTTTGAAATCTTCAACATGGTTATGCAGGAGTCAGTGTTTGGCAACCGCGGATCACATCACGTTTCACCACACATAGACCAGTGGCCTACAATCTTCTGCGTGACGACGAGTCTTTTCGATCTCTACAAGCCTGGCGTTGGACCTTCGAGTTCGCACACCATGGGTCCGATGCGCGCAGCGTGCCGCTTTGCCCGAGAACTCGAGCGGAAGGGCGCAGTGGAACGCGTGAGTCGGGTCGAGGCGAGACTCTACGGCTCGCTTGCCTTGACTGGCAAGGGGCACGGTACGGATCGCGCCGTGCTGCTGGGCTTGTCGGGGAACGAACCGGCGACGATTGATCCCGCGGTGATTGAAGCCACAGTGGCGGAGATACGAGCGGCCAAGAAACTTACCCTTGCCGGAAAGAGAGCCATCGGGTTCGATGAGGCGCGCGATCTGCTGTTCGAGCGCGGGACGATGTTTCCACCGGGAGCGCGCATGCAGCATCCGAACGGATTGCGGATTACGGCTTACGACGATGCTGGAGCATCGATCGTGGAGTGCACATACTTTTCCATCGGCGGCGGGTTCATTGTGGAGGATGGCGCCGAGGCAGTTGGAGCGGACGCGAGCGAGGTTCGTCTGCCGTATCCATTTCACAGCGCGGCGGAGTTGCTGGAGATGGCGCTTGCAAAGGGCTTATCCATTGACGAAGTGATGATGGCGAACGAATGCGCTCGCATGCGCGTCCATGATCCCAGTGCGAGTGATGAAGCTCTGGCCGCGCAAGTACGCGTCGGGATCGATGCAATCTGGGAGACGATGAAGGGTTGCATTGAGCGCGGGATTGCGACGGAAGGAATTTTGCCGGGAGGGTTGAATGTGCGTCGCAGAGCGCACCGGCTGGCAGAGCGGCTGAAGGAGAAGGAAGCGACGGGACAGGCGAGCGATCCTCTGGCGCCATTGGACTGGGTGACGGTGTACGCGATGGCGGTGAACGAGGAGAATGCGGCAGGCGGGCGCGTGGTGACGGCGCCGACCAACGGAGCAGCAGGTGTGGTGCCAGCGGTCGCGCGGTTTTACGAGCGCTTCGTGACCGAAGCCGATCACGAAGGGATCATTCGATTCTTTCTGACCTCGGCTGCGATCGGGATTCTTTACAAGGAGAATGCCTCGATCAGTGGAGCGGAGGTTGGATGCCAGGGCGAGGTTGGCGTTGCGTGCTCGATGGCGGCCGGCGGATTGATTGCGGCGATGGGGGGCACCAACGGGCAGGTCGAGCATGCAGCGGAGATCGCAATGGAGCACAACCTGGGGATGACGTGCGATCCGATTGGCGGGCTGGTGCAGATTCCGTGCATCGAGCGAAACGCCATGGGGGCAGTGAAGGCGGTGCATGCGTCGCGGATCGCGCAGAGCGACTCAGAAGAGCACAAGGTATCACTCGACCAGGTGATCAAGACGATGTACCAGACGGGGCTCGATATGCAGTCGCGCTACAAGGAGACGAGTCTCGCCGGGCTTGCGCTGAATGTGATCGAGTGCTAAGCACCAGGCGTTCGTCTTTGTTGGGAGACCACGTGGTCGTCTAATATCCATTCACAATGGATCCAATCAACGAATCTCAGGGACAATCGGAAACAGAGGCGCAGAGCTTTGCCGCACTCAGCAGCGAGCCTGCTGCACCGAGGATGATTTCGATTGCTCCGGCGTGGCACACGGTCGTGCTGATTCTGGGGATACTCGCCATTTCGCTCTCTGGTGGATACCGGCATCCGGGTGGACGTGGAGTGGGAGCCGCGAATCGCATGCACACCTACGCCCTGACCGCGGGACTTGAAGTTGTGCTGATCGGCTGGGTTGCCTTCGGGGTGCGGCTGAGAGGGGTCCCGCTTCGCTCGCTCTTCGGCAAGGCATCGATCCGTTTTCGCTCGATTGCCATCGATGCTGGCATCGCGCTTCTGTTCTGGATGGGTTCGCTCATGGCCCTGGCGACGCTTGCGTTGATGTGGATCAGCATCGAGGCGGCCATCACGCACAAGCCCATTCCAATCGAAACGGGGCAAAGCGGAAAGACCTCTGCACCGAGATTGCCGGACGACCAGGCAGCGCGCGCAGTGGTGCAGCTGGCACCGAGCAACGGCAAAGAGATCGTGAGCTGGCTGTTGCTGTGCGTGCTGGTCGGGATTGCGGAAGAGCTTGTGTTTCGCGGGTATCTGCAGCAGCAGTTCATTGCATGGAGTCGCGGCACAGCGGCTGGGGGTGTGGTGTTCTCGGCGCTGATGTTTGGTGCCGCGCATGGGTATGAAGGAGCGCGAGCGATGTTTCTCCTGGCAGTGTTCGGTGCGCTTTTCAGTCTGCTCGCACTCTTCAGAAGAAACCTGCGCGCAGGAATTTTTGCTCATAGCTGGCACGATGCAATCGCAGGTTTGACGGTGGCGCTGCTTCACGCGCGTCACCTTTTGTGATTGGGAACGAAGAGAGGGCGACTGCGCTCCCAAAAAAATTGTTGCCACTTTTTCCACCTCATCGTCGTTTTTTTCTTGACACTTACGACGCATGAATCTATACATTCCTCAACTGCAACAATTGTTGCAGAACTCGATGCAAACCATCGAAAAGGGAGAATAGGCAAATGGCAACTAAGAAAGCAGCCAAGAAGGCACCCGCAAAGAAGGCCGCGAAGAAGACCGCGAAAAAGAAGTAAGCGGGACTCCAACCAAAAAGGCAACACCTCGGGGGACGCAACGGCGTCCCCCGAAGTGTTTGTGCGCATAAGCGGAAAGGTGCATGAATACAGGCGATGACGCGACGTCGATGGATTGCGGAAAAATGGGATGAGGCGACTGCGACGCTCGAAGGAGCGCAAGCCGAGCACATGGTGCGCGTGCTGCGAGCTCAGCCGGGAGGGGAAGCCGACGTGGTTGCCGGAGGTCGCGTGTTCCATTCCGTGGTGGCTGGCATCCTGGATGAGGGACAGGACGGGACGGCGGAGGTGAGGTTCAATCTGGTCGCCGAGGTCGAGTCTGAGCCCGCCATGCCCGTTACGCTGGTAATGTCCGTTTTCAAGTTCGACCACATGGAGTGGGCGATCGAAAAGGCGACGGAACTGGGAGTCGCCGCGGTGGCGCCGGTGATCGCGCGACGCACCGAAAAGCATCTCGCGCAGGCTGCAATGAAACGTGCAGATCGCTGGAGACGCATCGTGCTTGAGGCCTCACAACAGTCGCGGCGATCGGATGTGCCGGTGATCCACGATCCCGTGAAGCTGTCGGATCACGTGAAGGCGACATCGAACCGGAAGCGCATTGTGCTGGCGGAGCAGGAGCGCTCGACAACGTTGCGCGGAGCTCTCGCGGAGGCTATTGCAGCGGCTGGCGCCGAGATGCCGGACCTGGAACTCGCCATCGGGCCCGAGGGTGGATGGGCTCCTGAGGAAGAGGCGCTGTTTGATGCGCATGGATGGCAGGCTGTATCGCTGGGGCCGCGGATACTGCGCGCGGAGACGGCGGCGATCGCGGCGCTCGCAGTGGCGGCTTCGATGCTGGAGTAGCGTTCGCATCGAAAGCTAGCCTCATGATTGAAAAGCAGGTCCTTCGCTTCGCTTACCCCATGGACGAAGAACGTCCGCGGGGCCCCAAGCTGCTCCGCTCAGGATGACAAGGATGATTTGGAATTCAGCGTTCGGCGAGAAGCCTAGAGGGAGACTCCGCGTTTCCATGGGATGAAGTCGTTCTGGCCGAAGTCTTCGGCTTTGGTGTGGCGATTGCCGCTGGCTACATCAATGCACAAATCGAGGAGCTGATCGGCGCATTGGGGAATCGTTGTTTCGCCGGTGACGATGCCGCCGGCGTCGAAGTCGATGATGTCGCCCATGCGGACGGCGAGCTGCGAGTTGGTGGATATCTTGACGACGGGAGCAACCGGGTTTCCAGTGGGAGTTCCGAGGCCCGTGGTGAAGAGGACGAGATTTGCACCGGCTCCAGCTTGAGCGGTTACACACTCGACATCGTTGCCGGGGGTGCAGAGTAAGGTGAGGCCGGGCGTGGTGGCGTATTGCGGGAAGTCGAGCACGTCGCGCACAGGAGCGATGCCTCCCTTGCGCGCGGCGCCGGCGGACTTGATGGCATCGGTGATGAGTCCGTCTTCAATGTTGCCTGGTGAGGGGTTCATCTCGAAGCCAGAGTGCACAGCCTTGGCACGCGCAGAGTAAGCCTGCATGAGGTCAAAGAAGCGCTGGGCAAGCTCATCGGTGGCGCAGCGGTCGACGAGTTCCTGCTCGACGCCGTGAAGCTCGGGGAATTCGCTGAGGATGGACTTGCCGCCGAGTTCGCCGAGCAGATCGGAGATGTAGCCGAGCGTGGGGTTGGCGGAGATGCCGCTGAAACCGTCGGAACCTCCGCACTTGAGTCCGATGGTGAGCGCGGAGAGCGGCGCGGGTGCGCGGGTAACGCCATTCGCCTCAACCAAGCCGGCGAATGTTTGCTCGAGAGCGCCGGTCATGAGAACGGTTTCGCGACCGGAGCGCTGCTGATCGAAAAAGAGAACCGGCTTGGTGAGCTTGGGATCGCGCGCGCGGAGTTCGTCTATCAGCATGCTTGATTGCGCGTTCTGGCAGCCGAGGCTGAGCACGGTGGCACCGGCGACGTTGGGGTGATGGATGTAGCCTGCAAGCAAGCCACAGAGCGCCTGCGCGTCCTGGCGCGTGCCTCCGCAGCCGCCTTGATGTGTGAGGAAGCGAATGCCGTCGACGTTGGGGAAAATGCGGCCGGTGTGCGAGGGCGCTTCGTGTGTGATGCCATTGCCCGGGGCCTGCTGTGAGACCAATTGGCGGACGAGGGGACGATAGCTGTTGTGCGAGCCTCCGTAGCCCAACTCTTCTTCGAGCGCTTCGCGCATGCGATCGACGTTACGGTTTTCGCAGAAGACGAGCGGGAGGACGAGCCAGTAGTTGCGTGTGCCCACCTGACCGTCGGCGCGGTGGTAGCCCATGAAGGTTCGGGCTGACCAGGAAGTCGCATCAGGTAGCGCGAACGAAGCGGGATGGCGCTCTACGGTATATCCGCCGGTGCGGTGGCGGACGTTGCGCGTGGAGAGGAGACCACCGCGTGCAATGGGCTGTGTTGCTTCGCCGACGACCATGCCGTACATGATGACGAGGTCGCCTGGCGTCATATCGATGAGAGCGAGCTTGTGCTTGGGAGGAATGTTCTCGGTGACCGGACTGGAACCGGACCCGAAGGGTACGGTGGTTCCGGCTGCAAGGGGAACCAAGGCGACAAGGACGTTATCGCGAGGATCGATTTGAAGAGCGGTATCAGGCATGGGGCTGGTTCCTTGAGGGCGAGCTGTGGGACGAAATGCTCTGTGAAAAGGATATCGCTTCTTACTACTCGGCTATCATCAGGGGTTCCAGGTAAATGCGGCGAGAGGGTGTGGAGATGAAGGCGATTGAGCTGGAGGAGCCGGGGCACGCGGTAGTGAGAGATGTTGAAGAGCCGCGGGCGAAGGAAGACGAGGTTCTGCTTCAGGTGCGGCGAATTGGACTGTGCGGAAGCGACTTGAATTCGTATCGAGGCAAGAATCCGCTGGTGAGCTATCCGCGCATTCCGGGTCATGAAATCGCGGCGACGGTGATTGATCCTGGTTCGCACAAGGAATGGGCCGCGGGCACACGGGTGACGTTGTCTCCTTATGCTGCTTGCGGACGATGCGCGGCTTGTGAGCGAGGCCGTCCTAATGCGTGCCGCGATAACCGGACACTGGGCGTGCAGTGCGATGGAGCGCTGAAGGAGCGGATTGCAGTGCCAGCGTCGAAGCTGTATCGAGCGAATCTTTCCCTGAAGGAGCTGTGTCTGGTTGAGCCGCTCACAGTCGGCTTTCATGCGGTGGGGCGTGGGCGCGTGACGGCAGAGGACACGGTGGCTGTCTTTGGTTGCGGCGGTGTGGGGCTGGGCGTGGTGGCCGGCGCTGCGTATCGAGGCGCACGGGTGATCGGCGTCGATCTGGATGACGCGAAGCTGGAGACAGCGCGAAAGGCCGGCGCAGCGGATGGCATCAATTCGAAGACAGGCGATGTGCATGCGCAACTGATGGAACTGACGGATGGGCGCGGACCGGATGTAGTGATTGAGGCGATTGGATCGCCCGCGACCTATCGCGCAGCAGTGGAAGAGGTGGCGTATGCCGGGCGGGTGGTGTACATCGGGTGGGCGAAGGAGGAGGTTGCGTACGAGACTCGGCCCTTCGTGCACAAGGAACTCGACATTCTCGGTTCGCGCAATGCCATGCCAGAGGATTTTCGCGCGGTGATCGGGATGCTCGAGGCAAAGCGCTTTCCGGTCGAGGAGGCGGTGACGCACATGGTGGCGTTCGAAGAGACTCCGAGGATACTGGAAGAGTGGAGCCGGGAGCCGGCGCGCTATACCAAGATCATGGTCGAGGTGAGCTAGTGTGGTGTTCCAGAGTCAGTGGTATGAATCGGGAACTGCGAGAAGCAGATTCTTCGCTTACCTCCCCCAAACTGAAAAGCGTTTGGGGCCGTGCGCTCAGAATGACACCATTGATCTTTGTTGCGAATCAGAATAGGGATGGAGCCATGGCGTCGACTTACAGTTTGGCGAAGTGTAGAAGCACGCCTGCTAGCGCGCCACCGGTGAGCGGTCCAAGAACGGGGATGGCTGCATAGCTCCAGTTGGAACCACCTTTGCCGGGAACGGGCAGGATGGCATGCGCGAGGCGGGGGCCGAGGTCGCGAGCGGGATTGATGGCGTAGCCAGTGGTGCCACCGAGCGATAGACCGATGCCCCACACGAGGCTGCCAACGAGCCACTGTCCCACGCCGGCGGCGGGCCCATTGTCAGAGACGCCGTGGGAGAAGATAGCGCCGGCGACGATGACGAGCACCATGGTGCCGATGACTTCACCTACGAAGTTGAACATGGGATGGCGAACTGCGCCGTTGGTGCAGAAGACGCCAAGCTTGGCTGCGGGGTCGGGCGTGATCGACCAGTGGGCTGCGTAGTGCAAGGCCATGAGGGCCGCACCGCAGATGGCCCCCAGCATCTGTGCGGACCAGAGGGAGAGCAACTGCGAGTAGTTGCCGCTGGAGATGGCGGCGGAGAGCGTGATGGCGGGGTTGAGATTGGCACCGGGGCTGCCGAAGGCCTGCGCGGTCAACACGCCGCACAGTACGGCGAGAGCCCAACCGGTGGTGACGACCATCCAGCCTGCGTCTGCGGCATAGGACTTGCGCAGGGTCACTCCGGCGTTGACTCCGTTGCCGAGGAGTATGAGAACGAGGGTACCCATGAATTCGCCAAACCAGACCGAATGCATAATGCCTTTCTTGAGGGAGCGGAATGAGTTTCGCAGATGAGGTGAGACACGGGCAAGGCGATTGACAAGTAATCAAAACCAGGTTTTTTGTTTCCAGGCAACGTATGCCGGTCCGAATTTCTCTTCGAGGACCTTGGCTTCTTTTCGGCTGCGCAGGATTTGCAGGGGGATGAGAATGACGAAGATGAGCAAGAGCCAGGGTCTGCCGAACCAGATGATGATGCCTGCGATGAAGAGGGCTCCAAAGACGTAGATGGGATTTCGGATGCGCGCGTAGAGTCCCGAGGTAACGAGGGTGGTGGCTTTTGCCTGCACACTGAAGGCGCCGCCGAGCTGAAGGCGAGCAACGATGAGGAGCAGAAAAGCGGGGGCTGCGATGGACGTGCCGAGGATATGGGCCGGCGTCCATGGCATGCGGGATGCCTGGAGGATGAACAGAACCGCAAAAACAAGAAGGACGGCTAGAGTGGCAAGGTTCAGTTTCACGTGCGTTGTTTCCTCCAGATCCTGCTGATTCCGGAAGGGACATGTGTCTGGGTGAGAAGTGCGTCGATCGGACACATAGCGTCCACGGGCCGCTTATCAGGAATGCAAGCATTTTGCACTTTTGAGCCGGATCTCGCCAAGGAGATTTAGCTCATGGCATTCCTTTGAGGCAGGGCAAAGATCAACGAGAACTGGCCGACTGGGTAGAATCTTGGTCATGTTGTCAAATTCAATTCGCGTTGCGCGACAAGGCGATGAGGACACACTCGCTGAGATGCGTCTTCAGTTGTGGCCGGACGGGTCGCACGCAGAGCATCGTGGGGAAGTGGAGGAACTGATCCGGAGCGGGATGAATGGCACGCTGCCGGCTGTAGTCCTGGTTGCGATCGGTGCAGATGCGAGACCGGTTGGTTTCATCGAAGTTGGATTGCGGTCGCACGCGGATGGATGCGATGTTACCCGGCCTGTCGGCTTTGTCGAAGGCTGGTTTGTACGCGAGGAGATGCGTGGTCAGGGAATCGGAAAGCAGTTGATGAAGGCAGCAGAAGACTGGTCGCGGGCGCACCAATGCGGGGAGATCGCGTCAGATGCACTTCTGGATAACGTTCCTTCGCGAGATGCGCATGCGGCGCTTGGATTCGAAGTTGTCGATGTCTGCGTGCACTTTCGCAAAGGGCTTTAGCGGAGCGGCATGCTTCGCGTTCAGATTGTTTTTGCCTCGCGATGGGCAAGGACAAGCGGTGGCGGGTTACTTTGCGCCCGGAACTTCATCCAGGCGGTTTGGCCAATGCGTCAACAATTCGTTCACCACTGTGTGGCCGACCTTATAGGCGGCTTCGAGCGAAGGCAGGTAGGCGCTGTAGGTTCCGATGCGCTGGTGGGTGAGGCTATCGGCGGCGGACATGCCGCGGGGCTGCTGATCGAAGTTGCTGACGGTGCGCAGGACGAGGATGCGCTTCCAGTCGATGCGGCCGGCCTGTGCGAGGTATTTGAGGGACTGGAGGGTTCCGGTGTCCTCCATCGCGGTGGTTGCGAACTGACCTTTTCCGCTGGTGAAGTAGCTGACCCACTCGGTGGCCCAGGCGTCGGAGAGTTTGCCGTGCCAGTAAGTGGAGGAGGAGATTTCGTCGCCGAGAGTGACGAAGGGCGGACGCTGTGCAGCAGCGCCGTCAAAGCGGTTGCGGATCTCCTGGAGCGCGGCGGAATCGGCGAGCGGTACCGAGCGGGTGAGGTTGTAGGCCCACTGGGCAAGTTCGGCGTTGAGTTCATAGACCTGGCCGTCAAGCGCGGCTGCAGGAGGCTCGAACGGACGCGTCTTGCGGAGAGGCACGTAGCCGGTGGACCAGTCCGGCGGCATTTCGCGCGGATCGATTTCGTAGCCGAGGTCGCCATCGACGACCCAGCGCGGCCCACGCGGCTGAACCGAGCGAGATGCGATCGGGGTTGCCGCCGGCGATGCCCGCAATGAGCCAGTAGGTGTGGGAGAAGTCGAAACGCGGATCGAGGCCGAGAGCCATGATGGTGGCTGCGGCGTGCGCTGTGCCCTGGCCGGTGAGGACGGCCATTTCGCCGCTCGAGTTCATGCGCGCGGCGTGGTAGCCGGCGGGGAGTGGATAAACCCGGTCGAGGTGATCGCGCTCGACCCAGTACTGGAGTTCGCCGGGTTGGTCGCCGGTGTCCTGGCCGATCTCAAACATGGCGATGATGACGACCTTGACCTGGATGGGGCGCGGCTTGGCGGTAGCGACAGAGGCGGCGGCTGCCAAGCCCAGCATGAAGGCAAGACATCGTAAGCGGAGGATCATTGAATGCGATGGTAACGAAGAACAGGGACAAGGGAATAGGGATTAGGGATTAAGGACGAGTGGAGTCGCGGGTTATACCATGTTCGGTGAGTCTGATTCGATAGTTGAGACATGAACTCAAGGGAGGTCCTTGCGATGAGATTGGCGGTTGGCATGTGCGCGTTGATTGGAATATTTGCGGGAAGCGGGGCAGAGGCGTTTGCGCAGCAGCCGTCGCATCACTGGGCGATTGTGGTGCATGGCGGTGCGGGGGTGATTGAGAAGTCGCAACTGGGGCCGGAGGGCGACAAGGCCTACCGCGAAGGTTTGGACCGCGCGATTCATGCGGGGGCAGCGGTTCTTGATAAGGGTGGTTCGGCGATGGATGCGGTGGAAGCAACGCTTCACGTCTTCGAAGAAGATCCGCACTTCAACGCGGGCAAGGGGGCAGTGTTTACGCGGGAAGGCAAGAACGAGATGGACGCGTCGATTATGGATGGGGCGACGTTGAAGGCGGGAGCCGTCGCCGGGGTGCAGCGCGTGCACAGTCCGATCAGTGCGGCGCGTGCAGTGATGGAGAAGTCGCCGCACGTGATGATCGCCGGCCGGGGAGCGGATGAGTTTGCCGCGAGCGTGGGATTGAAGATGGAGGAGCCGAGCTACTTCTTCACGGAGAGCCGCTGGCAGGGATTGGTGAAGCAGCTTAAGAAGGATGGGTTGCCGATTCCGCTGCGTCCTGCGGGGGTTCCGGCTGAAGGAGAGAGGATTCCGGTCGCGATGCTTGACGAGTCAGAAGGTTCGGGCGTTCACGGCACTACCGGCGTGGCGGTACTCGACAGGAACGGCAATATCGCAGCAGGCACCTCGACGGGTGGCATGCAGGGCAAGATGCCGGGGCGTATCGGCGACTCGCCGATTATCGGCGCGGGAACCTATGCGTCGAACCAGTCGTGTGCGGTGTCGGGCACGGGCACCGGGGAGTACTTCATCCGGCTGGGTGTGGCGCGCGAGGTGTGCAATCTCGTGTACTTCAAGAAGATGAAGCTGCAGGATGCCGTGGATGAGGTGATTCACAAGGAACTGGAGGCGCTGCATGGCGACGGCGGGGTGATCGCGATAACGCCGGATGGGCAACTGGCGTGGAGCTTCAATACGCCGGGGATGTTTCGCGCGCGGCTTGTAGAAGGCGGCCAGGTACAGATGGGAATTTATCGCGACGAGCCTTGATGGGCGGCGATATACTCTCCGCGCCATCGCTCGACGCAGGAGACGACGTGACCTTCAAGCCTCTCAGTGTTCCCGCACTGCTCGACAAGCTGGAGGCGTTTTATGGTGAGCAGAAGCCGTGCTGGCCGGTTGAACCATACGAGTTTCTGATCTGGTGGCACTGCGGGTACCCGGCGAGCGACGCGACCTGCACAAAGGGATGGATTGCGCTCAACAGGGAAGTTGGAGTTGAACCACGCCAGATTTTGAACGCGACGCAGGCGAAGTTGGCGCACGCACTGAAGGCCGGGGGCATGGTGCCGGAAGTGAGGGCGATGCGGCTACAGCAGATCGCTGAGCGCGTGGAGAATGAATTTGGCGGCGATCTCCGCAATGCGTTGGTGGGCTGGGTCGAAGATGTTCGAAAAAAGCTGAAGAAGTTTCCAGGCATTGCCGAACCCGGGGCGGATCGGATTTTCCTTTTCGGTAAGGTTGCTCCGGTGGAGGCTGTGCCTTCGAACTGTCCGCATGTGCTGGTGCGCATTCAACTCGGGCTGGAGCGGGAGAACTACTCGGTCACATACCGCGAGGCACAGGCGCTGATTGAGGCGGATATCCCAAAACAGTTTCACCCCAGGCAGCGCGCCTATCTATTGTTGAAGGAACACGGACAAACGCTTTGCAAGCGCACCAAGCCGAAATGCGGTGAGTGCCCGGTCAGCTCGCATTGTGCATATTTTGCCGGCAAGGACCGGGGGCGCAGCCGGCCGCAATAAGGCGGGGCTCCGATTTCCTTATCGCCGAAGGACTGAGGCCTCAACTAAACTCTCGGCATGACGTTGAAATTTACCACTTCGTATATTGAAGATGCGCTGGCAGTCTTCAGGCAGTACAAGCTGCTTGGGGAGCGGGCGATAGGGCAGGTTTCGGATGCGCAACTGTTCGCATCGCTCGATGAGGAGTCGAACTCGATTGCAATTATCGTGAAGCACATCACGGGCAACATGCGATCGCGTTGGACCGATTTCCTGAGCACGGATGGGGAGAAGCCGAATCGCAACCGCGACGGTGAATTTGTAGATCCGCCGGCCACGCGTGAAGAGCTTATGCGCGAATGGGAAGACGGCTGGGGACGCGTATTCGGTGCGATTGAGCCGCTGACGGATGCGGACCTGGGACGCGTGGTCACGATTCGCGGTGAGCCCCATTCAGTGATGCAGGCGATCAACCGGCAGCTGGCGCACTATCCGCAGCATGTGGGTCAGATTGTTCTTCTGGCGAAACACTACGCCGGCGACAAATGGCAGACGCTCAGCGTCGCGCGCAACAAGTCGGCGGAATTCAATCGCAGGGTGGAGACCGGCGAGGCGAGCCAGCGGTAAGCATCGTTGCGGAAAGCACGAAGGCCATCCGCGATGGATGGCCTTTTGTGTGTTATCGAATGATCTTGCGTTTATTGCGCGGGTGCTCCGCTTCGGGCCTCGGCCTTTTGGGCGAGGACCTTGTGGGCAGTGTCTTCCAGAGCCTGTGCTTCAGGAAGGAAGGTGAGAGCCTTTTGAATCGTCGGGTCCCAGTCGGCCGTGACGCGCAGTCCCTGGAGTTGACCGAACTGGCTGGTGATGATCTTTTCCTTGATGTTGATCTTCAGCCAATCCAGATTATCGTTGATATCTTTTTCCGAAAACGGGATGTCCTGACTGGTGAGGAACTGTTTGAACTCGACCAAGACGGCGTCGTCGACCTGGAAGTTTTTGTCGACGGTGCGGTTGGCGAGGTAGTGGGCGGCGAAATGGAAGAACGCGCTCTTTTCAAACGGCCCGAGTACGTCCTGGAAGTTGTTGCTCTTGGGGCTGTCGATCTTTTCGTCTGGCGTGATGCCACCGCCGCCGTAGACGGTTCGACCCGAATCAGTGAACTTGACTTCGCGATTGCTTGAGTTCGGAGCGCTGGCTCCCGCGTGGTTGTAGTAGTAGTCGTAGAGTGAAACGCCGGTGTAGTTGCGCTGAATGAGTCGGCCCGACGGCGTGTAGTAGTGGTACGTGGTCAGTGCCAGACCGGTGTTCTCGCTCAGGTTGTAGACCGTTTGCACGAGGCCTTTGCCGAAGGTCGTTTCGCCGACGATGAGTGCGCGGTCGTGATCCTGCAGCGCGCCGGAGACGATCTCAGCCGCCGAAGCTGTATTTCGATTCACAAGGACCACGATGGGGAAGGTCTTGCCATCGTTGCCGTGCGTTGCGGTGTAGTTTTGATCGGGGTAGGCGCGGCCGCGCTGCGAGACGATGTTCTGGCCCTTGGCAAGAAGGTGATCGCATACTTCAACAGCCTGGCTGAGCAGCCCGCCCGGATTGCCGCGCAGATCGAATACCAACCCCTTCAGGTTGGGAAAGCTGTCGATAGCGTTGTCGACTTCCTGGGCCGTCGTTTCCTGGAACTGGGTGAGGTGGATGTATCCAATGCCAGGGCGAATCTCGTATTTGAGATCGACCGACGGGTGCGGAATCTCATCGCGAACGAGGTCGAAGGTGAGGGGCTTTGACTGGCCTTCGCGCAGGACGGAAACCTGGACGTGGGTGCCTTTGGGGCCTTTCAGGTTCTTAGCCACAACATCCGACGTCATGCCATCCGTGGATTTGCCATCGATGGCGTTGATAATGTCGCCCGGACGCAGGCCGGCGCGGAAGGAAGGCGTTCCCTCGTACGGGGTGATGACGTAGACCTTGCTGTTCTGCTGCTGGATGACCATGCCGACGCCGTAGTAGTGGCCGCGCTGGTCTTCGCGCATCTTAGCGTAGGCCTTGGGGTCGTAGAAGTTCGAGTGTGGATCGAGGACGCGCAACATGCCGGGAATGGCGCCATCGTAGATGGCGGTATCGGCCTTGTCGCCCTGGATGGGCTCAGCATAGTTCTGCTCGACGATCGCGTAGACGTCAGTGAACGACTTCAGACTGTCGCGAATCTGGCCTTCATCCTGCGAGGACTGGGCTCCCACCCGGCGCTGCAAAATCGTGCCGGCAACTGCGCACACGGCGAAAAAGACGATAAGGCTGAAAATTGCCCTGCGGGCAGGGGGAGTCATAGGCGGAAGGTACCTCCGGAGTGCAACTGCACCAGGCGCCTGAAAGGGACCTCACAGGCCAAACCTGGGCTAAAGTATAGCACTGGGTTATTTGACGAAGTCCCGGCGCCTTCGGATAGCCCATTACTGTCGTGGAGCGGGGTGGTGACCGGTTTGCGATCAGACAAGGCCTGGGTCCGTCCTGGGAATCCACTCATCTGCCGCCGCGTTTGCTGCCCAGGGATTTACAATGGCGTCTATGCCTATGGTGGGAGACCTCCAGAAGCGTGCCAACCTATGAATCTGAGAACTCTTTGTATCCCCGGAGCGGTTTCGCTCTCCGCCCTCCTGCTTAGCGGCTTTGCTTTAGCGCAAGCCCGACCCTCGAATCCTGAAAGCCCCTACGGCGGCACGACGGTTGAGGAAATCATCGCGCGCGTGGACGACCAGATCATCACCAAGTCTGACTACGACCGTGCGCAGGCCGACCGGGACCAGGAAATGCGCCAGCGCGGCGCCTCGATGCAGGAGATTTCCGAAGCCCACAAGGACTTGTTGCGCGATCTTGTGGACCAGCAGCTTTGGCTGGCCAAGGGCAAGGAACTGGGTATCACGGGCGAGACGGAATTGGTCAATCGGCTCAATGAGATCCGCAAGCAGTACAACCTGGCGACGATGGAGGATCTGGAGAAGGCGGCAAAGGACCAAGGAGTATCGTTTGAGGACTTCAAGGCCAATATCCGCAACCAGATCGTCACCCAGAGTGTGATGCGCGACCAGGTGGGGCGCAAGATTGCGCCGACGCCCGGTGAGATTCAACGGTATTTTGAGGCGCACAAGCAGGAATATGTACAGCCGGAGAGCGTAAAGCTGGGCGAGATTTTGATTTCGACCGGCACGCAGCCGGACGATGAGAAGAAGCTGGCCGATGCGAAGGCGAAGGCCGACGACATTGAAGCCCGACTGCACGCGGGGGGCGATTTCAGCCAGCTGGCGCGAAGCTTCAGCGAAGGCACAACAGCGGCTGCGGGTGGCGACCTGGGACAGTACAAACGCGGCCAACTCGACAAGGTCTTTGAAGAGAAGACTTTTGCCCTCCAGACCGGGGATGTCACGGACCCCATTCGAACGAAGCAGGGATACGTGATCCTGAAGGTCATCCAGCATATTTCTGGGGGCACTCCGCAGCTGAAGGATGTTGAGAACGACGTTGAGCAGAACTATTTTGAGGTCAAGGCCGGGCCAGCTATGCGTCAGTACCTTGGGGAACTGCGTGACGAAGCCGCAATTTACATCAAGCCGGGATATGAAGACAGCGCAGCGACGGCGGCCGAGAAGCATCCGAGCATCACCTTCAGCGCCTACACGCCACCCACGGCGAAGAAGAAGCGGAAGGTAGAACGGACCCGGTTCCGCGAGACCGCACACGGCTTCCGGCAGAAGTCGGCACCCGCAGCGACACCGGACCAGGCGACTGCGCCAGCTCCGGCGAAAACCGCGAAGGCGAATTCGAAGAAGAACCCGGCCGAACAGGCTTCTATGAAGCCCGGCAAGAAGGAAAAGATTCGCTTTGGCAAGGCACCGCAGGAGACTTTGCCGAAAGCGCCCGCGACCCAAACGGAAGACGCCGGCGGAGGCGAGCAAGTTGCCGGAAACGCGAGCGCCGAACCGGACAACCCGCTTGAGAGTAATCCGAAACCCGAGAAGAAGTCGCGGTTCAGCGATCGTGCGCGCGCGCCGAAGCAGCCAAAACCGAAGGGGCCGCAGTTGGATCCCGAGGCACCTGCGGCGGCCGATGCTGCCGAAGTTGCCGATCGCGCGGCGCAATCCGGGCCGCTGGGGCTGGGAGGGAACCAGACTCCGAGCAAGAAGAAAAAGAAGAACACAACGACCGGCGACAAGACTCGCCTGAGCGACAAGAAGAAGACTTCAGACAGCACGGAAGATACGGGAGACAAGCCGCTGGGGAATGCTGCGCAGCAACCGACGCAGCAGCAGGCCCCGAATGGAACCACGCCGGCGCCACCGCAGCCGGGTGTACCCACTGTTCCACCGCAATAGATCGCGATCATTATCGGAGTTGGCGGGCCTGAGATCCTTGATCTCGGGCCCGTTTGATTTTTGCCGGCTGGCGATGCGGTTATTGCCGGCTTGAAGAGCCAGCCCTATCGTTTGATGGATCGGCCCTGTCTACGCGCGGCCGCTTCCTTTCGAATATCTGCGAGACCTTGGTCAGACGATAACCATTGTTCTCATAGAAGCGGTGCGCGTCGAGCCGTGTGCTGCGTGAGGTGACACGAATGAGTGAAACGCCCTGGTCCCAACTCCAGCCTTCGGCCCGCTCGCAGAGCCTGAGCCCGACCTTCTGATTGCGAAAGCCTTCTTTCACGACGAGTCCGCCGATCAGAGCGTATGGGGCCGATTGGAGTCGATGCTGGATTGATATTTCGATCCAGCCGATTACCTCGTTGGAAAGTTCGGCCACAAAAGCCGCCTGGCTTTGAGGGCATTTGGCGAGCAATTCAATCCAGTGCGCTATGTCTTCGAGGGGACGCTCATAGCCAAGCTGCTGGATGAGGACGCAAACTTCCGCCGCGTCGCGAAGTGCGATGGGGCGGATCGCGAGCTGGGCAGATTCTTCCGCGGAACGACCGTTCACGATCACATGTTCTCACGGAGAGGCCGGCATTTTGGAAGCGCTCCGCTGGTTGCTGTATGCTTTCCCGCAGCATGAAGGACATCTACATTGCCGATCTGGCGGGGTTCGAAGAGAGCAGGAACTTCGATGCCTTTTTTCTGGTGCTGCACAAACAGCAGCGAACCACGAAGACGAACAAGCCTTACTTGAATTTGATCCTGGGGGACAAGACGGGTCAGGTTGAGGGCCGCGTGTGGGATCCGGGCGACTCACGGATTGCGAAGGAATTTGAGCGGGGAGATTTCGTCAAAATCCGCGGTTCTGTTTCGCGCTTCGA
This sequence comes from uncultured Acidobacteriaceae bacterium, assembly GCA_963770365.1. Taxonomy (GTDB): domain Bacteria; phylum Acidobacteriota; class Terriglobia; order Terriglobales; family Acidobacteriaceae; genus Telmatobacter. The sequence continues at coordinate 350,094 of CAVYPN010000014.1, forward strand.
CGATCGACTGCAGATGAAGGTTGAGCATCTGCGTAAGGCCCTCGACGGCGAAGTCGAAAAGAATGACATGCTGCCGTGCACCACCTGCGACGTGGACGAGCTATGGCACAAGCTGCTGGGATTTGTGGAGAGCTTTACCGATCCCCATCTGAAGTTGCTGCTGAATACGCTGCTGGCTGACTCGGGACTGGCGCAGGCGTATCGCGAAGCGCCCGCTGCGAAGCAGCTTCATCATGCATGGCTCGGCGGCTTGCTGGAGCACGTGGTGAGCCTGCTGACGCTGGCCGAGCGCGTGGCGCCGCACTATCCCATCCTGCATCGCGATTTGCTGCTCACCGGTGTTGTGCTGCACGACATCGGCAAGGTGCGTGAGTTGGCGTGGGACATCGGATTTGAATATACGGTGGAAGGCACTTTGCTCGGCCACATTGAGATGGGCCTTGAACTGGTCGCGAAGACGATTGACGGTCTGCCAGATTTTCCGCCAAGGTTGAGAACGCTGGTGCTGCACTTGATTCTTTCGCACCACGGCAAGCTCGAGTTTGGATCGCCCAAGCTGCCGATGATTCCCGAGGCGCTGGTGCTGAACTTTGTGGATGATCTTGACGCCAAGATGCAGGCTGTTGCGAGCGAATTCGAGAAATCCGCACGCGAGGGCAAAGGCGCCGACGAGCTGACGGGCCGGATATGGGCACTGGATCAGCGGCAGATGCTGAACACGCGCGAGTGGCTGAAAGGCGACGCGAGGCCTGAACCGGGAAAGCTATTTTAGGAACCAATCCCACTGCTTTTCCGTCAGCGGCACGACGGAGAGCCTCCCGATCTTCACGAGCAGGGAATCGGCGAAGACCGGGTCGGCTTTGACCTGGTCCAGCGTCTTAGGATTCTTGAGCCGCTGGCCAACCTTCACGCGCACGATGGGGACCTTCGGGTCCTTGGCATCAACGCTGACGACGGTCCCGGTCCCGACGGCAGTGCGCTCATCTCCTGTGTGATAGAAGATCCACTTTGTGCCGGGCTTCATCTCGCGGAGATTCTTGACGGCGGTCGGGTTGGTCACGCCATCCCAGTTGGTTTCTTTGTCGCGCAGAAAGTCGTCGAAGGAGTAGACGCCGGGCTCTGTTTTGAAGAGGAAGTAGGCCATGGGCTTCATCGTAAGCGAGGGAGCGGGGATATGGGAACGGGGAATCGGATTTCATCAGATATGCTAGCCTCTCTGCATGGTTTCTGGTACTCCGGAATTACTTCTTGAACAGGGCCGCACAGCAAAGAAAGAACGTCGACTCCAAGAGGCGACGGATCTCTTTCGGAAAGCCCTGACAGAGAGCCAACCGAGCGAGGACAGATCGCTGCATGCGGTGCTCTACGAAGAGTTGGCGTACGTCGAACGCAACCTGCATGAACTGGAAGCTGCGGAGGCACACTACTGCCAGGCGAGCGAAATCTATCGCAGTCTCGGCAACCCTTTGAAGACAGCCCATGCAGTTCGGCATGCGGCGGATATCCTGCGGGAGCAAAAGAAATTGGATGAGGCTGCACCGCTGTATGCCGAGTCGCTTGAGATCTACCGCGGGCGCAAAGATACACCACCGCTCGATCTTGCGAATGCGATTCGCGGGTTTGCCTTGCTGAAGGAGCAAGCTGGGGACCGCGAAGAGGCTCTGAGCCTATCTCAGGAGGCGGGAAACTGTATGAGTCGACCGGCATTGACGCGGGTGTTGAGGAAAGCAAGAGGCGAATTGGTTTGCTGACGGGAGAATGACGCGGCGGGCGAGTCGCTTACGGACGCATGGCTATCAGGAAAGGCTTGCATCGCTTCCATTACAATCAAAAGGACATGATCCGATTTTCAACAGCAGGGGAGTCCCATGGCGAGGCTCTAATTGCGCTTGTCTCCGGGCTGCCTGCGGGTCTGCCGGTTGATCTTGAATTCATCAATCGCGAGCTTTGGCGCCGGCAGCAGGGGTACGGCCGCGGCGGGCGCATGAAGATCGAGACGGATAAGGCGCATATCCTCTCCGGCGTACGCCACGGGAAGACGATCGGCTCGCCGATTGCGATCGAGATTGTGAACCGCGACTGGAAGAACTGGGAAGAGAAGCTGCCGGTGGAGACGGGCGACCCGGGCAAGCACCAGCCGGTTGCGTCGCCGCGGCCGGGACACGCGGATCTTGCCGGAGCCTTGAAGTACGACTTTCCGGACGCGCGTTACGTGCTGGAGCGGGCGTCGGCGCGTGAGTCCACCGCTCGCGTAGCCGGCGGAGCGTTTGCCAAGCTTTTGCTGCGGTATCTGGGCATTGAAGTAAGCAGTCACGTGATTCGGGTGGGGCGCGTTGAACTGGAGCGCGCGGCCACATGGGAAGAGATTGCTGCCGTGGCGGAGCGGCCAGAGATTGTACTGAGCTGTGTGGACGAAGCGACCGAAGCACGGATGAAGGAAGAGGTCGAACAGGCGTCACGCACCGGCGACACGGTTGGCGGCGTGTTTGAAGTGGTGGTGCATGGAGCGCCGGCGGGACTGGGAACCTACGCCAATTGGGATGAACGGCTCGACGGTCTGCTGGCGTGGTCGGTAATGAGCCTGCAGGCGGTGAAGGCCGTTGAAATTGGGCGCGGTGTTACGGCGGCGGAGTCATTCGGGTCGGCGGTGCACGATGCCATTCATTACGCCAAGGAAGATACCGGTAGGCCGACGCGATTTACCCGTGAACGGAACAATGCCGGCGGGGTGGAAGGCGGCGTCTCAAACGGTGAGGATATCGTGGTGCGCGGATATCTGAAGCCGATTTCGACATTGCGGCGTCCGCTCGAATCGGTGCGCTTTGACACGCGTGAAGCAACGAGCGCAAGTTATGAGCGAAGCGATATTTGCGTGGTGCCGGCGGCTGGAGTTGCTGCCGAGGCCATGGTGGCATTGACTGTCGCAGGATTGGCGCAGCAGAAGTTTGGCGGCGACTCGGCCGGCGAGATGAAACGAAATTTTGCGGGTTACATCGAACAGATACGGAGCTATTAGTAGCCGAGATGATTTTGAAGATCGTGAAATACCCGGAACCGGTGCTTTCGCAACCCGGCGAACCGGTGACCGAATTCGATGCCGAGTTGAAGAAGCTGGTCGATGACATGTTCGAGACCATGTATGCCTCGCAGGGCATCGGCCTGGCCGCTCCACAGGTTGCCGTTGCGAAACGCGTAACAGTGATCGACTTGAGCCAGGGAAAGGATCCTGCGCAGAAGCTGGTACTCGTCAATCCCGAGGTGACCTTCCGCGAAGGAAAACAGTATGAAGAGGAAGGCTGCCTGAGTTTTCCCGAGATTCGCGAGAAGGTGCAGCGCGCGGGAAAAGTGCGCATCCGTGCCCAGGATCTTAAGGGCAAATGGTTTGAGATGGATGGAGAGGAACTGCTGTCGCGCGCATTTCAGCACGAGATCGATCATCTCGACGGGATGCTGTTCATCTTTCGCATGAGCTCGCTGAAGCGGGATCTTGTGCTGCGCAAGATTCGCAAGATGCAACGCGAAGGCACATGGTAAGACCGTGAGGCTGGTTTTCTGCGGAACCCCGCGCTTTGCGGTGCCAACGTTGCAGGCGTTGATTGCAGCGGGGCACGAGATTCCGCTGGTGGTTTCGCAACCGGATCGCCCGGTCGGACGCTCGCAGGAGTTGACGGCGCCACCCGTGAAAGCAACGGCGGCGGCAGCGGGCCTCGAGGTGATGCAGCCGGAAAAGATCAAGAATAATTTGGAATTTCGGCAGCGGCTTGAGGCGATCGCGCCGGATGCGGTTATCGTGGTGGCCTACGGGCGCATAATTCCCCCATGGATGCTGGCGCTGCCGCGGTTGGGCTGCATCAATTTGCATGGCTCTTTGTTGCCCAAGTACCGCGGAGCGGCGCCAATCCAGTGGGCGGTCGCGATGGGCGAAGCTGTTACGGGCAACACGACCATGCTCCTGGAAGAGGGTCTCGACACGGGGCCGATTCTGTTGCAGCGCCAGATTGCGATTGGGCCCGAACAGACGGCGGCGGACTTGTTCGATGTGCTGGCGAAGGATGGCGCGCCGCTTGTGGTCGAGACACTTGCGGGCCTTGAAGACGGCACGGTTGTGCCGAAGCAGCAGGACCACACACGGGCAACGCTTGCGCCGATTCTCGATCGCAAAGACGGGTGCATGGATTTTGCGGCTCGCACGGCAACGGAGATCTGGAATCGATGGCGGGGTTTTCAGCCGTGGCCTGGAGCGTACGCGACCCTCGATGGGAAGAAGCTGATTGCGCATAGAGTGCGCGTGGACGGAAAAATCGCACAGGCAGTTCCAGGGACGGTTGATTTTGCGGACCATCGCTTTGTTGTTGCATGCGCGCAGAACACCTGGATCGAGATCACAGAATTGCAGATGGAAGGCAAGAAGCGCATGTCTGCTTCCGATTTTCTGCGTGGCGCGGGATTGCGTTCCGGAATTCGGTTGGGATGAGGCCATGAGTGCTGTCTCACCAGCGCGCCGGGTTGCCTTTGCGATCTTGAAAGCCATTGAGAGAGGCAAAGGCCATTCTGACGATTTGCTGCGCAACAAAAACGTCACTGCTCTTTCAGAGGCCGACCGGCACCTGACGACGGCTCTTGTGCTTGGGGTCTTGCGATGGCAGATTGACCTCGACGGGCGCATTCGTCCGCTGCTGAAGCATCCAAACGCGAAACTCGATGCAGAGGTCCTGATTACGTTGCGGCTGGGCGCGTTTCAGTTGCTGCATATGGACCGGATTCCGGTGCATGCGGCGATTGACGAAAGCGTGGAGCTGACGAAGCACGCGGGACACCGGTTTGCTTCGGGCATGGTGAATGCGGTCCTTCGCAAGGTTGCAGCATCGCGGCGAGAGGGAGAAGCGGCGGCCGAGGAAGACTGGCGGCGTGGATTTCCCGAGTGGATGGTTGCGCGCTGGACCGTACTCTACGGCGAGGACGCGGCCTGCGGGATCTGTCGTCATGGGCAAAGCCAGCCGAAGGTCACGGTGTGCGTGGACAGCAGTGCAACGCGAGATGAACTCGTATCAGCGGGAATTGAGTTGGAGCCGGGGCGAATTCTCACGAATGCAGTCTCGGTGGTTTCGGGGGAGATCACAACAAGCAGAGCATCTCGCGAAGGCCGCGTCCGGATTCAAGATGAGGGTTCGCAACTGGTTGCGGAGCTTGTGCCGCGCGGCAAGCCGATTCTCGATTGCTGCGCTGCTCCGGGTGGAAAGACGTTGATTCTCGCGGAGCGGAATCCGGATGCACGCATCGTGGCCTGCGAAGCGAGCCCGCAGAGGTTGGCGGGGTTGCGGGAAAGGCTGGCGGCGTTGGGGGAGCGGGTCGAATGCCGTCTCGCCGACGTTACCGCACTTGAGGAAGAAGCACGGTACGACGTCGTCCTGGCCGACGTGCCTTGCAGCGGTACGGGCACTCTGGGACGCAATCCTGAGATTCGGCACCGGCTGCAGCTATCGGATCTGGGGCGGCAGGCAGAACGGCAGCGTGCGATTCTTCGCGCGGCTTTGCATGCCGCCCGTCCCGGCGGATATGTGGTTTATTCCACCTGTTCTCTTGAGCCGGAGGAGAACGAGGAGGTTGTCGCGGCAGTTCTTGCAGAAGACTCACATGTGCGACTGATTCCGCTTCGTGCGCGGATTGAGGAGTTGCGCAGCGAGGGCGTGCTTTCTGGGTCGGGGGCGGAGAATCTGCTTGGCGGGATCACGCCGGAGGGCAATCTGCGGCTTCTGCCTGGGACGTTTGAGAGCGACGGTTTTTTTGTGGCGATGATTGAGAAAATTGGATGAAGCAGTGGTTCTGAAAAAGCTCTATTTCATTCCGGACCAAGCTTCAACGTCTCGTATTCTCGACCAAGGACCGCGCAAAGAGCTTCGATCACCAGTTCATGATCCTGGCGCATCGGCAGGCCAGAAACAGTCACGCTGCCGACAACGCCGGCACCCTGAACGCTGAGTGGAAATGAGCCTCCGTGGGTTGCGTAGTCGGCGAGGGACAGGCCCTGGCTCTCATAAATCGTCTGGCCCTTTTGCTTTTCATGAAGGCCGACGGCGTAGGAACTGCGATGAAAGCGGGCGACGACGTTGCTCTTGCGGCGAACCCACTCGACATTGTCCGGAGTCGTGCCCTCCATGGCAGCGTAGAAGAACGGCTGTCCGAATCGGCGAACATCAATCACGACGGCCAGGTTGCGCTCGGCCGCCATCGCGCGCAGCGTCGATCCAAGTTTCCACGCCGTCTCGGCATCGAGGCTCGGGAGTGCAAGTTCTTTCTCCTGCAGTGCGATTCGTTCCAGGTCTTCGCTTCGGCCCATTGGGTGCGTCCTCACGCTTTGCCATCATAATTCTGAAGACTCAGGTCTCGGCGGACTCTTCCATGGGATTTCGCTGTGGCACGATTCCCAGGCGCTCGTAGATCGGGCGCATTTCCTTCCGAATCGCCTTGAGGCGGGTCGTAAACCAGATGGCCCCGAGGATACAGGCAACGCCACTCACGATTACGGTGCGGGGTGCGCCGATAGCATGTGCCAGGGCGCCGGCCAGAAGGCTGCCGAATGGGGCCATCCCGACGAAGGCCATGGTGTAGTAGCTCATCACGCGGCCGCGCACGTTCTCATCGACAAGCGTCTGCACGATGGTGTTACTTGCGGTCATGCCCTGCATCATGCCGAACCCTGTTACGAGCATCATCAACATCGAGAGCCACAAGAAATGAGAAAGGCCGAAGCAGATTAACCCGACGCCGAATATCGCCGCCGCTACGGGAATCATCCTGGTCAGGCCGCGGACAGAACGCCGCATCACCAGGGAGAGCGCAGAAACGAGAGAGCCCACACCTACGGCTCCCATCAGAAAGCCGAGCGTGTGAGGACCGCCGTGCAGGACCTGTGCAGCGAACACAGGCATCAGCACCATGAAGGGCCAACCCATCAGGCTCAGCAGAGCAAACAGCAGCAGGATGGAGCGAATGGGGGCGGATCCGTTGACATAGGTCCAGCCCTCTTTCAGTTGGCCGATCATGGATGTAGTTGCGCGCTGAGCCTGGTCAGGTGCGATCCGCATCATCAGCAGAGAAACGATGACAGCGATGTAGCTGATGCCATCGACGAGAAAACACCAGCCTTCATTGGTGGCTGCAATCAGCAATCCGGCGAGCGAGGGACCGATGAGCCTTGCCGTATTCACCATGGAGGAATTGATGGCGATGGCGTTGGAGAGATCGGCGCGGTCCTCGACCATCTTGACCATGAACGATTGGCGGCCCGGCATGTCGAAGGCGTTGATGACTCCCTGCATGGCGCTCAGCGCGAGGACCTCGGCGATGGTGATGCGATGCGAGAGCGTGAGCCACGCCAGTGCGAGCGATTGGACCATGGCCAGCGTCTGCGTCCACACGAGTACTTTGCGGCGGTCGATGCGATCGACGATGACTCCAGCGATGGGGGCGAGCAGAAACGTCGGTATCTGGCCGGCGAAGCCAACAATGCCGAGAAGAAGCGCAGACCCCGTTAGCCGGTAAACAAGCCATGACGTCGCGATGCGCGTCATCCAGCTGCCGATGAGCGAGATGCTCTGGCCGCCGAAGAAGAGTTGGAAGTTGCGATGACGCAGTGCCCGCCAGGCGTGGGAAAAATCGCGGGCGGCGGGCGCAGGCGTCGGCTCCTCCTGTGGGGTGCTGGGATCCAGTGTCATGCTTCTTTGAATTGGATGTTCGTTCGAGGGGATCGACCCGCTCTATTTTGCCGCGGTGAGCTTGATGAGTGTCGCCTGGTCAACGCGCGCCCCGGCCGTTGGCTGCTGTTCGATAACGGAACCTGGGGGTATCGGAGGTTTAGGCTGCTCGGTTCCCGAACCCACGGATGGCACAGATACGTCGGCATAGGTTGGGGTGTCCACTTTGAGCCCGACTTTGTTCAGCATTGCTTGCGCAGCAATCACAGGAATCCCCGTGAGGTCGGGCATGACATATCCATCGGGCAATGCATTGTCGGGAGCAGCGACAAGGATGTTGATGCTCGGCTGTGCGATGCCCTGGGAGTGAGCGGGCGGATCCTGAGCGAGCACTGTGCCGTCTTGCGCGTTGGCCCAGGGAATCTTTGCGTTGACGCCAACTTCAAGTCCGGCGCGGCGAAGCCGCAATGCGGCAACACGGGCATCGGCACCGACGGTATCGGGAACGTCTACCTTTTGTGGACCGAGACTCTCGGCAACGCGCACATGCCATTCGCGACGGACCACGGAGCCCGGCGACGGGGATTGCGTAAGGATATGCCCCGCTGCAACGTCTGACGAGTAGTACCGGTTGTCGACATCGAGGTTCAGACCCATGCCGGCGGACTGGCTGCGCGCCTCGGCAACGGTCATGCCTTTCAGCGCAGGAATCTTGACTTCAGCGCCGTGAATCGCAAAGTGCATGGTTGTGATTGCTGATAGAAGCCCTACGGCAACCAGCAGCATGACGACGGAAGCCATGCGGAAAAATCGGATAATGAAGCTCCTGCTCATGGCTCTGGTTCTCCATCGGGATAGACGATCTGGTAATCGATGGTCGCAGCCTTTTCGAGCATCTTCGACACGGAGCAGTACTTGTTTTTGGAGAGCGAAACTGCGTCTTCGACCGCTTTACGGCTGAGCTTACCGCGAACTGCATAGGTAAGGCTGATGTGCGTAAAGACACGCGGCGGAGCGGGCGCCTGCGTGGCGGTGGCAGTTACGCGAAGCCCGGTGAGGGATTGGCGTTTCTTTTGGAGAATGCTGACGACATCGACCGAGGTGCATGCGCACAGGGCCATAAGAACGGCTTCCATCGGGCTCGGTCCGTGTGCGTGGGCGGAGTCTGCGTCGATTGTGATGGTATTGCCGTTTTCGGCGATTCCCTCAAAAACCTCGCCGTGCTTCCACTCGCTGTGAGCGATCAAGAACCCAGCCCTCCCTGGCCATTGATTCCATTATCGAGCATCGGCGCGAGGCAAGGGCGCGGTCGGCGGGACACGGCAAAGGGTCTAACGAAAGGCGATCTGAGCGAACCGGGTGATCAGAAGGTATGCCGCCAGCACCAGGAATGTGAGGCCGGTGCACATGCTGTCTGCCAGTGCGGGATTAATGCGACCTTCTCTGGTTTGCTTGCGGACGATTTGCAAAAAGACGAACGCGAAAAAGGCCGGAATCCAGACAAGAAACGGCAGGTCGAATCCCCGATGGGGATGAGTCGCTGGTGCGGGTGCGAACCACAACTTCCGGATCATGAATGCTTCAGCCAGAAGCATGCATAACAGCGAAGCAGTGAAGAGCGTGGTCGACAGGCTGGATACTGGCCTGTTTCTGGCCGGGACAAAACTGGGCATTCCCATCCTCCAGTGATGCCTGCTTAGACGGCAAAGAAGGTGGCGAGGTTTTGCCTGCAGCTTTTCGATTTAATTCAGCGCGTGTTATCGGTGACGGGTTCCGGGTGAATTGTGACACGATGCACCTCGGGGCATTCGAGCTTGAATCGGTCCTCGAGGGAAGTGATCAATTCATGTACACGATTCATCGACAGGTCGTCAGGAAGCGTGCAGTGACAGGAGAGGGTGATGTGTTCGGCCGTACGCCCCACCATGATCTGGTGTACATCGACAATCTCCCCATAGTGGGAAGCGGCATCTCGCAGCGCCTTTTCGATCCTGCGGTCCTTTTCGATGAGTTCCTGCGGCTGCTCGATGGTGGCGGGCTCGCTTTCAATATGCGTGAGGATGGAATCAATCTCCGGAGTTTCGCGCATGATTTCGGCTTCAAGGCTGCTCACAAAACCATGTGCCTCGAGCAGCTTCATCTTTTCATCGAGTTCCACGTGCAGCTCAACGTGAAGCTTGCCGTGAAGGGATTGGACACTGAGATCGTGCACGGCCACGTTGTTTCTGGCAGCGACAGCCCGCACGCGGTCGAAGATACTCTCGGCCCTCGCCTGCCGCGGAACGGTGTGGATTACGACGTCGGCGGTGGGAAGAGCGCGATGCACCGCATCGGTGGCCGCGCGCACCAGTTCGCCCGTGTGCTCAAAGGTGTAGCTGCGTGGCAGTGCGAGAGTGAGGTCTGCAAAGTAGTTAGGTCCGGAGCGTCGAACCCGAGCTTGTTCCACCGCGAGCACGCCGGGCACTCCTTCGGCTTCGAGAATCACACGGAGGCGCGTCTCCGCCGGGATCTGATCCATCAAGACACCGATGGTTTCTTTTGTCAGATGCGTGGTAATGCGAAGAATCATCAGCGAAACAAAGATGGCGGCGACCGGGTCGGCGTAGCGCAACCAGTCGATGTGGAAGGCGACTCCTAACCATGTCACGAGCAAACCGGCGAGCACTGCGAGCGATGCCCAGATGTCGGATGCGAAATGGAAAGCGTCCGTGGCTAGCGCCGGCGATCCGGTTTGCTCGGCGACACGGTGCAACTCTCGCGATCGCCAATAATCGACGCCAATCGAGGTGAGCAACACCACGACGGGCCACAGGGAATAACGGAGTTCGAAGGTGTTATGAAGGATTCGTTGAATTGCCGCCCAGATGATCCATGCGCAGGAGATGGCCATGAGGCCGACTTCGAAGAAGGCCGAGAGATTCTCGACCTTTCCGTGGCCGTAGGTGTGATCCTCGTCGGCCGGCTTGTCAGAGACGCGTACCGAGAAGAACGTAAGCCCGGCTCCTGCGAGGTCGAGTCCCGAGTGAGCCGCATCGGATAAAACGCCGAGAGAGCCAGAGATTAGTCCTGCTGCCACCTTAAGTGCAGTCATGCAGGTGGCCGCCAGCATCGACTTCAGCGCGACGCGTCGCTTCAAGGCCGAGCTTTGCATCGGGCTGAATGCAGCGGGGCTTTCGGTGGCGGAAGTCATTGCGACTCCTAGAGTACAGTCGGGCGCACCGCCGTGTACAACCCGGCGATTCCAAAGGTGTAGGGTTTCCATCCGCAATTGGAATACCCGCTGCCGCGCATCATGGCGAGCATTTCAGGTGGCTGGGGGAATGCGCCTACCGAGGCAGGCAAATAGCTGTAGGGACCGTCGTTACCGCAGATGATGCGGCCGATTGCGGGCAAGACACGGCGAAAATACAGCGCGTAGATTCTCCCGATGAGGCCGCCAGGCTCGCTGAATTCGAGGATCCCGAGCTGACCGCCGGGCTTCAGTACTCGATGAAATTCACGCAGGCCCGCTTCATAATTTGCCAAGTTGCGGAAGCCGAACGATGTGACAACGAGATCGAGCGATGCGGAGCGGAGCGGGAGGTGCAGCGCGTCGGCTTCGAGTGCGATTGCACTGGACCGGTTCGGCCCCGAAAGGCTGAATTTCTGCGCGCCGCGGCGGAGCATGCCATGCGCAAAATCGGCTGCGAGGATTGGACGGGCATTGGGATTGCGGTGCTTTAAGAGGGCCATCGTCAAATCGCCGGTACCGCAGCAGATATCCAGCACCGCGGCATTCGGATCGGCCAGCACAGAGCGGAAACTTGATGCCGTTCGCGACCACCAAAGCCGATCGACATTCGCCGAGAGGACATGATTGAGCAGGTCGTAGCGGGGAGCGATGGCATTGAACATCTGCTGCACGGCCTCGGCCGCATGGGCTTCGTTCTCGGCTCCTATCGGCTTGGCGCCAGTAACGGTCATTGTGCGCGCGGCTCCCGGGCCTGCGAAAGCATATAGCCGACTGCGGCCTGCAACTCCGAGGCCTCCAGGTCTTCAATCACGCCGGCGTCGCCGATCCCGATCGGGAGTACGAAGCGGCGGACGCCTCCAATGTTTTTCTTGTCGGAGCCCGTTGCTGCAATTAATTTTGCAGGGCGAAGTTTAAGCGTCGGCAAAGGTCCGTAGAGGTGAATGAGGCTCTCAAGGCGCGCGGCCTGTACGCCGGTGATGCTCTTGCGCCGATGTGCGACGTAGAGTGCGGCAATCATTCCCCAGCCTACAGCTTCGCCGTGCAGCAAAGCCTTGTAGCGCGTTGCCTGCTCAATGGCGTGGCCGACCGTGTGGCCGAGATTGAGAATCATGCGCAATCCGTTTTCGCGCTCATCGCGATTTACAACCGAGGCTTTCATGCGGATCGAAGCGGCGATTACCTTTTCAAGGGCCTTGGGATCCCGGGCGAGAACTGCATCGGCATGCTCTTCCATGAACCGCAAGAGGGCGCGATCGCGAATGATGCCCGCCTTGATGCTTTCCATCAGGCCGGAGCGCAGTTCGCGATCAGGCAGCGTACCGAGCACGTCGATGTCGGCAAAAACGGCAACAGGATGGTGAAAGCTGCCCACAAGGTTTTTGCCCTCGGGAAGGTTGACTCCCGTCTTTCCGCCTACAGACGAGTCGACCTGCGCGAGAAAGGTAGTCGGCACCTGAACATACCGGATTCCACGCATGAAAATGGCAGCTAAAAATCCACCGACATCGCCAACGATGCCGCCGCCGAAAGCAATCAGCATGGAACCGCGGTCGCCGCCGGCAGAAACCATCTGGCGCAACAGCCGGTCAACGCTCTGCATCGTCTTGTGCTTTTCGCCGGCGGACAAGAACAGCGTGACCGGAGGCTCGGAGAATGATTTGAGAAACGCATTGCCCCACAGTGCCCAGATCTCCGGCGAGGTGAGGACGAAGACACGGCGCGGTAGTTTTCCCGCGACTCGTTGAATGCGGGGAGCGAGCGAGCCGATCAGTCCGCTGCCCGCCACCACGTCGTATTTTGCTGAAGGAGTGTCGACTCGTATGGTTTGCACGCTGCTTCCATCCTAACGGAATGAAGCTCATACCGGCTCTGTCTCTCTTCGTGGATACACCGCGCCAAATGATAGCCTCGAAAATGATGGTGTCTTCGGTGGACTTCCTGGTGATGGGCGCGGGCGTAGCGGGATTGCGCGCCGCCATCGAGCTGGCGGATCACGGCGAAGTGCTGGTGATCACGAAAGAGTCGCTCGGAGAATCGAATACCCACTACGCGCAGGGCGGCATCGCCGTCGCCGCTCAAGAAGATCAGACGGACGTCAAGCTACATTTTGAAGACACGGTTTCGGCCGGAGATGGGCTGGTATTCGAGCCGGCGGCTCGCGTGCTTGTCGGCGAAGGGCCAGAGCGGGTTGCCGAACTGATCGGGTGGGGCGCGCATTTTGACAGCGAAGCTGGCAGATTGCTGAGGACGCGGGAAGGCGCGCACTCGCGGCCTCGCATATTGCACGCCAATGGGGATGCTACCGGCGCGGAGATTAGTCGGTCGCTGGTGGCGTATGCTCATGCGCACCCGCGCATCCGGTTTGCCGAGTGGACGATGGTGACGAAGCTGCTGGTGGAGGATGGCCGCGTGATCGGCGCGGAACTGGCTACCGCGAACGTTGGGGGCGGGGAGAGCCGGGATCGGAAGCGGATCAGTGCGCGCGCTGTTTTGATTGCGTCTGGCGGGGCGGGGCAAGTGTATAGCGATACGACGAATCCCGAAGTTGCTACAGGCGACGGGCTTGCGCTGGCTCTGGAAGCGGGCGCGCAGCTTGCGGACATGGAGTTTTATCAATTCCATCCGACGGCATTTTCGCTGGAAGGTGCGCCTCGTTTTTTGATTTCGGAGGCGCTTCGCGGGGAAGGGGCAACCCTGCGCAACGACCGCGGCGAGCGCTTCATGGAGCGGTATCATCCGCTGCTTGAACTGGCGCCTCGCGACGTGGTTGCGCGGGCCATCACGCGGGAGGGGTTGAGCGAAATGGGAGATGCGCGTGCTGTCTATCTCGATATGAGGCATGTGAAGGGCATCGATCTGCGGGAGAGATTCCCGGGGATCAGCCGGTTCCTGGAGCAGTACTCGCTGGAACTCGCGAGGGATCTGATTCCTGTGCGGCCCGCTGCGCATTACCTGATGGGCGGCATTCGGACGGATTTGACGGGGCGGACAAATGTGCGGGGACTGTATGCGGCGGGCGAGGTGGCTTGCACGGGCGTGCACGGGGCGAATCGACTGGCTTCCAATTCGCTGCTGGAGGGATTGGTGTTTGGCGCTCGGGCAGCGGAGGCGATGATTGGAGATTCGCTTCCGCTGATGGCGGTGGAGGGCGGCGTTGTTGAGACGTTGGCGCTGGATGCTGACGAGGCAGTTCTTGTTGCGGACCACGTTCGCGCTTTGCGGCGAGCGATGTGGGCGGATGGGGGATTGCTGCGTTCCGCTTCAACTCTCCAGACGGGGCTGCACGCACAGACGGAGTGCGAATCTGGCCTCGCTCACTTCGAGCAGCAGGGGAAAAGCAGCAGACAGCTTTTCGAGGCGCGGTCTCTGGCGCGCGTGGCGCGGGCGATTCTGTGCTCCGCGCTGGCGCGGGAAGAAAGCCGAGGAGCGCACTTCCGCAGTGACTATCCGCAGCGGAGTGAAGAGTTGTTCCAACGACACTCGATCTACACGCTTGATGGAACTGTCGCATTCGAATCCTGGTAAGGAGTCGTCAGGACGATTGACTTTCGGACGTGGGATCGGCGGGCTTGCTGCCGGCGAACCAGGAGACTACAGCGCAGATTGCGAGGATCGCGCCCATGATGGCGAGCGAGATCGTGATGGGCACTTCGAGCCAGTGCGAAGCCAGCATCTTGAAGGCGACAAAGGCGAGCATTGCGCCGAGGCCGTAGTGCAGGTAGCGCAGGCGATCGAGCAACGCGGACAGTGCGAAGTAGAGCGAGCGCAGGCCTAGAATCGCTGCGATGTTCGAGGTGTAGACGACGAACGGGTCGCGCGAAACTGCCAGCACGGCGGGAATCGAATCGACGGCAAACAAGAGGTCAGTGAATTCGACTGCGAGAATTACCGGAAGCAGGGAACCCTTCGATGGCTGCAGTTTGCGAATCCAATCTGGAATGGCCGCGTGCGCGGATCCGCCGCGCACGAGCCGGAACGCAGCGTAGAGCAAAAACAGACCGAAGACCCAGGTGATCCATTCGAAGCGCTGGATCAACGTGACGCCGGCGGCAATGAACAGGGCGCGCAGGACAATTGCTCCGCCGACTCCCCAGAGCAAAGCGGTGTGCTGCCGCTTTTCGCTGATGCGGAATCCGCGAAAGAGGACCAGGAAGACGAAGAGATTGTCGACGCTGAGCGAGGTCTCGATCGCGTAACCGGCAATGAACTCGAGCGCTTTGTGATGACTTTGCCCGACGGCGATCCAGATGGCAAACACCATCGCGGCGGCCACCAGGACCCCGGTCCAGATCCAGGCAGTGGCCTGGGAACTCGGCTTGTCGCTCCGGTGCGCCGGCAACAATGCATCTACGACGAGCAGCGCGAGGACTGCGCCGTGAAAAGCAAGCCACCATCCCCAAGACGCGCCAGCGATCATTTTTGAATGCTACAGGAACGGTGGCAGGGGGCAGGGGGCAGTGGGCAGTGAACAGTGGACAGTGGACAAAGTGAGCAAGTGAAAAAGTGAGCAAGTGAAAAAGTGAACAAGTGAAAAGTGAACACGTGAACGGGGATCGGTGTTAGTGGACGGAATGAGGGAGGGTTTTCTGTACGGGCATACCTCTTGGCGACTCGTCGGTGAACTACCCCTATACCCAAGGACTCTTTCGGTAAATTTCCTACTTTCATCGGGTTACAGACAGGGGGTGGCGCCAAATTATTCCAGCCATTGGACTTCGCTGCAGATTACTCTGCTGTAAAAACTTACAGGTATGTTTCACACTTGCGCAGGGGCGCTTTTTCGAGAGAGATGAGTCTTGGCGCGATATGGCGCGCTAAAGCGCGTTGCTGGACTGCTGGAGCAGAAAGTCGATGGAATGGCATTGGGGTTTTTCCACATAGATCAAGCGTAGCGAAACCTGAGAAATAACCTGCAAAACGGCGAAAGGAATTTGCCGTGTGTTTTGAGTGGATTAGGCGGGGATGTTGGAATCCGGGGCTTGACACGAAAAATTGGGAGGTCGGACGGCCCTCCGGGGCGTGGGTTCCTGCCTGATAGCGGTCCCCGGGTTTCACCCGGGGCTATTCTCGGACGTCCCTACGGGACGGGATTTCCGGGTCGGCGGCAGGGCGAGGTTCGTGCTTTCCCCGGTCCGAAAACACGGACCAGGGGCGCCCAGATTTGGAGGAAGGTTTACTGTCCACGAGAGGTTGGAGGATGTGATGAAGGAAATGCCGAGATTTGTTTTTCCCAGGTCCGAAAACACGGATCTGGGGCACCTCTGCGTGGGTCGTTCCTGGGTGGAAGTCTCCGGAAAGTCAAAAGCAGGTTCTTCGCTCACCACCCCCAAACTGAAGTACGTTTGGGGCCTCGTTCGTTCAGAATGACACCGCTCACTAAGGGAAGGGTTTCAGACCACTAAGGGAAGAGTTTCAGACCTAAAACACGTTCGACTTAGTGCTTCGCCAGGACAACATGAGCGCCGAGGTGTCCGGGCGCGAGGGATTGAACGGCGCGGCCGAACCGGGAGGTGATCTCGTGGAAACTGATGTCTTCGATGGCACCAAATCCGTGCGAGCGAAGAGTCGCTGCAATGCGAGCCGGCTCGAAACGCGTGTCAGAACGTTCACCCATTTTCTCGAGCTGCTCGGCCCGCGCCTTTTCCAATTGCCTTAGCTCTTCCGAGAACGCCTCGGGAGGTTCCATGTAGTCGAACACCACCTCAGAGTTCTGGATTGACGAGATGTAGTCGAGAGTGCGGCCGATCGCGTCTTCGGTCAGATACGGCACGACCCCGAGCCAGGTGAAAAACGCGGGCGCGTTCTGGTGAAAACCTGCGGCGACGAGCTTCTCTCCCGCATCGTCCTGCTCGAAATCGACTGGCACGAAATTAAGACCTCGCGGAACGGTGATTTGAGCTTCGGCGAGGCGCTGGAGTTTGCCGGCCTGCGTCGCCGGGTGGTCCACCTCATAGATTTGAATCTTGCGCGCGCTGTGGGGATTCCGGAGAGCGAACGTGTCGAGTCCGGCGCCAAGGATGACGATTTGCCGCACCCCTTTTTCGACAGCTTGTGACAAAGCATCTTCTGCAATGCGGCTGCGCGCGGCGGTGAACAGACGCCCGATGCTGGCCAAAGGGTGTTTGTTCGCAAATTGAAGCACGTCTTTTTCGTCTTCACCGAGAATCTTCATGGCAAAGGGGTCATCGAGGATTGAGCCATGATCGAGTAGCTGATGAGCGGCTCGTTGCCGGGCGATCATGAGGGCTGTGCGGCTGGGTTCTTTGGGGTTCATGTTCGAAGTCTCCTGGGTTGACAGGAAAGAATACGCAAGTGGAGGTTCTTTGCTTTCCCCGGTCTCAAAGGCGAGACCTGGGGCCACCCTGGCGATTGAGATCGCTAGCAACATGCCCGTTTTCGGGGAAGATCTCGTTGCAGCTGCCTGAACCAGTCATGAAGCGCACACTGTGATTATTTTTTCGGGGTGGTCGAAGCAGAATTATTTTTCTTGCCGAAGAGATTCGAGAGGACGGCCTTATTGAAGATGTGGGCGCCTTTGCTGCGTAAAGCTGCGGCGTTGCCTTTTACCAAGCCGTTGACATCCGCGGTGATGACGGGGTTTTCCGCTGTGCCGGTGATATTGATGGGGATACCGCTGGCAGTCGAAGGTTTGGCCGACGCAGATGTGCCGTTCAGCTTTGTGAGGATATTTACTCCGACTTTATTGAGTCCCTTAGCGCTCGTGACTTTGGAGATCAAGTGGAAGTTGAGCTCGCCGGAAGGAGACACTGTGCCGCTGCCCGTGGACTCACCGAGGGCAGGAAGTACAGAGTAGATATTCGTGCTCTCGCTGCCTGATTTGGTTATGCGGATGTCGGCGCGTGAGATCTCGATGGCGGTGGTATCGCCGGTCTTGATGCCACCCAGTGCAGCGATGCCAACGATCTTGGAGCCGAGATTGTACCCTACCAACTGTGTATTTTTGATCTCGTAGGAGCCGACGATGACGTTGTCTTTCGCCGAGCCTTTGATGGCGAAGTTGGCCGACAGAGTTCCACCCTTGAGGACGGCGTCGTTGGGGAGCTTTACGCCGATGGCGGGCATAAGCGCCTGCAGGCCGTCGATAGGGACACTTTGGGCCAGTAGCTTGAGATCGAAGACGGGTACGTTTGCGGCGATTTGATAGGTGCCTTTGAGGTGAATAGCGACAGCGCCGGTCTGAAGAGCAAGATCGGAGACTTTGCCACCGTGGTCCATGAGGGAATGAACAACTTGATAGTGGATGTCGAAAGGATGCGGAGCTGCGTTGCCGCCTTTGAGGAGGATGAGGTCCTCGGCGTGAACGTTGCCGTCGCTGGTGACATTCATTCCGTCTGACACAATGTGGACGTCGAGGCCACCGATCATGGAAATTCCAGCCTCAGAGTCGACGTACCCAGCCACGACGGGGTCCAGGTGCTTGATGGTGACTTGGGCGTCGAAGGTGGTGGAGGCGGCGTCTTGCGGATTGATAGGTCCGACGGTTCCGGAGACCGCCACTTTGGCGTCGCCGGGCAGCGAGGCGCTGATCGTGAAGGGAAAGGCCTCTGCGAGGGAGAAGCGCTCCAATTTCACGTCGAGATGGTCGTAGACCTGGGGATTTCTCTGCAAGGGCAGCTTCTCTATTGTGGCGTTTCCCTCTTTGATGGTGATGATTCCGACGGGGAGATCGGGTAAAGTGTCCGTCTGCGTGTTCTGAGAAACAGCGCCATGGCTCAGGGTGGCGAAGTTCCAGGTGCCATCCTCGGCACGGATCAGATGAATTTGGGGAGTTTCGACCTCAAAACTCCGCACAATCAGCTGACGGTTGAAGATGAGCGGCTTCATCTGAACGCCAATGCGCATTCGTTTGGCGGTGAAGAATGGAGCCTGGCCGAACTTCGGGTCTTCGGCTATGGCGAGATCATTCGCCACCAGGCTTCCTGTCATGACGGAGAGGCTCAGATTGCCGACGGTGACCTTGCGGGAAAGGGCTGCGGTAAGCCGGTTCTCGATGGTAGGACGAAAAGTGTTGGCGTCCACGAAGAGGCGAATGGCTGCTGCAGCGAGTATCGGTAGTGCTATGACTACAGCCAGACCGATCTTGACCGACTTCTTCATGAATCCTCCGCCGTTCAAGAAAGGGCCACTCCAACTTCATTCGCGCATTCGTTTCCCCAGGAGTCGCAATTCGGTTACTGGCACCATTCATGAAGACTAACCGAGCGACCACGTTGCGGCTCACATCAGTCCCGATGAGTCGGCCAGTGTTTGCTGATCTCGTCAGGAAGTCGAGAGTGCGATCTCTTCTCAAATCAGCCATCGACCGGCGTGTTTAGCGCTGGTTGATGAGGCGGATGGTTTCCATGAAGACGTCGCCGTCGATGGCGAGGCTGCGGGCGCTGACTTTGTCCATGGTGTCTTGCACGGTATGGTGGTAGCTGTTGTTGGGGCCGTAGTCGAGGTCGATTACATCGATAGAGGGCACGCCGCGATCGACAAACGGCAGGTGGTCGTCGTCTACTGCCTCTTCCTTCTGGAAGAAGTAGTGTTCATCGCCGAATTTTTTGGCGGCCTGGCGAACCAGATCTACGAGCCAGCCGGTAGAGCGGGTTTCGCGCTGGATGTCGAGGTCCTTGTCGCCGATCATGTCGGCGAGCATGAAGGCCTTGATGCGGCGCAGGGTTCCGTCGCCGCTCCATTTGGCTGCGAGATGGCGGCTGCCATAGGTGGAGTCGGATGCGGACCAGTGTTCGATGGCCTCTTCGCCGTCGAAGAAGACCAGCCACACGGAGTAGCCATCGAGTTTTTTGCCGCGCAATTCGTCGGCGATGGCCATCAGCAGGGCGGAGGTTGCCGCTCCGTCGTTGGCGCCGACGAAGTTGATGTTGCGTAGCGGGTAGTTGGTCTCGTAATGGGAGCCGAGGACGATGACTCCATCCTTCTTGCCGGGGAAACGCACGATGTAGTTGTGCATGATGACCGGGCCGATGGGGGTGTTGGCGGTGAAGGTGTCGTCTTCAAGCTGATCGTGCTGGAAATGGGCTTTGAGGAACTGCTCCGCCTTTACGTGGCCGGGGCCGGTGGGCCAGCGGGGTCCGATGGCGGCGAAGGCACGCGCGTATTCGTAGGCTTTGCCGCCGTTGAAGTGCTGCTGGGCGGGGAGGACGATGGGGAGGAAGAGGATCGAGAGGGCTGCGATCAATTGAGGCCAGTGAGGCTGAAAAACGAAAGCAGATCCTTCGCTCCGCTTACCCCACTGCGTGGAGCCCCAATTCACCCCAGCAACGAAGACCTGTTGCTGGGGACCCCGATAAGCTGCTCCGCTCAGGATGACACGGGTTTGGGTGATTTGTGCTTTCCTGGGTCTCAACCACCCCAGCGACCAAGACCTGTCGCTGGGGACCCCGGTCAGAAGCGAGACATGTGGCACCCGGAGTCTCGTTGCGATGGGCTTCCGGAACGACGGGGTCATACGGCGGCCTCTTTGGCCTTTTTGCGGGAGGGGTGGACGTACCAGGCTACGCCGATCCCGATCAGGTAGAGGGCGAGCATGGGGATGGCGTAGATACACATCGTCCATGGATCGGGGCTGGGGCAGATGACGGCGGCGACGATGAAGACGGCGAGAATGGCGTAGCGGATGTTCTTCCAGAGGAACCTGGGGCTGACGATGCCGAACATGGCGAGGAAGAAGATGAGGATAGGCAGTTCGAAGCTGATGCCGAGGCCGAGGATGATGGACAGGAAGAAGCTGCTGTAATCCTCAATGGTGATCATGGGCGTGAAGTTGTGTCCCATGTCGATGATGAGGATCTTCATGGCGCCGGGCAGAACATAGAAGTAGCCAAAACTTGCGCCGGCGAGGAAGAGTCCCACGGTGGCCAGCATGAAGGGCCAGACGAAACGCTTTTCTTTCTGGTAGAGGCCGGGGGCGATGAATAGCCAGACCTGAAAAAGGATGAAGGGGCTTGCAAGGATGGCTCCAGCGAGGAGTGCAACCTGCAGATACAGGTTGAGCGCATCCATGGGGTGGGTGAAGACGAGCGATTTGCCGATCTTGAGGAGCGGCCCCTGGAGAAAGTGGAGCAGCCGATCCTTGAAGATCCACGCAACGACGAATCCTGCGGCGAGGTAGAGTGCGGAGTGGACGATGCGCTTGCGGAGCTCGTCGAGATGCTCCATCAGGCTCATGCCGGGGAGTTCGGCGCGCTCGGAGACTGCGGCGCGCGCTTTGCCGATGGCTTCAGTGGCATCAACCATGCTGGTTCAGAGCCTCGGCGGGATCGGCTGATTGGTTGAGGAGGGTTTGGGCGTCGTCAGGACTTGCATCCGGTGGGGGCGGTATTGAAGGGGAGGAGTCCGTTTCCGAGGGTGGTTCTGGGGGCGGTTCTAAGCCGCGGTTGGGGCGTGCGGCTGCAACTGTTTCGCCGGTGGAGGGTGGCATGATGCGGGGGGCGGAGTCGTTGCCTGCGGCGGGATCTGGTGATTCTGATGGATTGAGTGCGGGCTCAGCGCTGTCGGCGGGAGAGGGCAGCTCAAGTGTTTTAGCCGGTGGATCGGCGGAAACCGATGCCTGGTCCGATGCTGCGAGGGCGGCCAGGGAGCGTTGGCGTTCCTCTTCCTTTTTGCGGCGGTCGGCTTCTTCGGAATTGCGCAACTCCTCTTCCATCTGGAACTTGAAGTCGTTGGAGGCTTTGCGGAACTCGTACATGAGCTTGCCGATCTGACGTCCGATCTGGGGCAGACGCCTGGGTCCGAACACTACGAGCGCCATCACCATGAGGATGAGAGAGTCCACCATCGACACGGTGCCCAGCAGGATTGGAGGGTATGCGCTCATGAAGGCTAATGATAACTGTATGTGCACGGTACTCACAAACATCCGCGGCCGTTTGACGCATTCCTTTTAAGTGCCGCTAACTGATTCCTTCTACGCGTCGGTGCAGCCTTACCTCTCTTACGCAGCGCGGCTTCGCGTGGATGGAGCAGCTTTGGTAAAATCGCAGTGATGGTAGCGTCCAGCGCGGGCTGAATTGTGAGTCCGCCGCAAGCCGGGCGCATCCATTGAGTAGAGGGCTGCAACAACCCCGTGGGTGGGTCGCTGCTGAGCAGGCCTGGTGGAAATTGCCAGGCAACTTCGCAGAGAATGCGCATCCGCTGCAGCCGCTGATTGCTTTCAACATCCCCGTTCGCTGGCGCACTTGAGCCGGGCGGACTGAAGGCGGACAAAGGTGAACCTGATCATTGACGAAGAGACGGCGGTCTTGCCGGAGACCGGCAATGCCTGCAGCCTGGAAAACTACCTGGCGCTTCCCGACCACAGCATGGATGAACGGATCGCGAAGGCGCGCGAACGACTGGGGTCGACAACGATCGTGCTTGGCCACCACTACCAGCGCGACGAAGTGATTCGCTTCGCCGACTTCACGGGAGACAGCTACAAGCTTTCAAAGATTGCGGCCGAGACCGATGCGAAATACATCGTGTTTTGCGGTGTGCACTTTATGGCGGAGAGCGCCGACGTGCTCGGCCCTGACGAGCCAGCAGGTGATTTTGCCGGACTTGAATGCCGGCTGCTCGATGGCGGACATGGCGGAGATATCGCAGGTGGAAGCCTGTTGGGAAGTGCTCACGCACCTTCATCTTTCGGACGAGATTGTGCCCATTACCTACATGAACTCGACCGCCGCGATCAAGGCATTTTGCGGCGAGCGCGGTGGGCTGGTGTGTACTTCGTCCAATTGCCGCGCGGCGTTCGAGTGGGCTTTTGCGCAGGGCAAGCGCATCCTGTTTCTGCCGGATCAGCATCTGGGTCGCAATACGGGCTTTGCGATGGGGATCAAGCTGGAGCAGATGGCGGTGTGGGATCCGTGGGGGCTGCAGGGCGGGCAGTCGGCATCAACGCTGGCCGATAGTCGCATTTTGCTTTGGAAGGGACATTGTTCGGTTCATCAGCGATTTCTGCCGAGCCATGTGGATGAGATTCGCGCGAAGCATCCGGGCGTGCAGGTGATCGTGCATCCGGAGTGCCGATGGGAGGTTTGCCAGAAGGCGGATGCGCTGGGATCAACGGAGCGGCTGATCAAGATTGTGGAGGAGGCGCCGACGGGTACAACTTTTGCGGTTGGAACCGAGATCCACCTGGTGAATCGCCTCGCGCGTCGATTTGCGGCGGAGGGCAAGCGCATTCTGAGCCTCGACGACCATGGCTGCTTGTGCACGACGATGTATCGCATCAGCCCGCAGCATCTGGCGTGGGCGCTGGAAAACCTGGTTGAAGGGCGCGTTGTGAATCGCATCAAGGTGCGTGCCGGCGTGAAGCACTGGGCGCGGGTTGCGCTCGATCGGATGCTTGAGATTGGCTGATTGTCTCTACAGGCTGCGGAAAAACTCGGGATTTCGTGTGAGACGGGAAATGAGAGTTGCGCCGCGGCTAAAGCCGGCGCAGATTTTGTTGGTTTTATGCGGGGGTTGAACCCCCCGCCTCCCTCCGGATCTAGTTTTTCGGCGGCCTGTCTAGCCGGCGCGGTTGGCTGGACGGGATGGGCCGTTGAGATGCCGGCCGCGCAGGGTCGCTCGGAAGTTTAGTCGTTCTCGAGCGGTTCGGTGAACTTCAGTTCGTTGCCGAATTCGTCGCGGACTCTGAAGTCGCGATTGCCCCACGGCTTTCGCTCGATTGCTTGCGTGATGGTTGCGCCCCTGGTTTGCAGTTCAGCGAAGAGCTGGTCGAGATCGGGAGTGAAGATGTGAAGACCAACCGCAGTGGATTTTGTTGCCTCGTTTGTGAACAAGTGAATTGCAACGCCATCGCGCTCCACGATGGCGTATTCATTTTCGGGTAATCGCATGACAGCTTCGAATCCTAGTTTCCGTTCATAGTAGGTAAGGGCGTCGTCGAGGTTTGCGGAAGGCAGTTCCGGTGCAAGGCGGGTGAGCTTGGCCATGAAGCATTTCTCCGTCGGACGGTAGCATTACCGGGGGAGATCAGGGTAGCAGTCACACGAGACCTGGGGCGCAATTTTTTGATGCGATTCAGATGCGACGAAAGTGACTAGAGCGGTTACCGAAGATGCTGGTCGAGCGCGTGCATCCGTCGTATTCTTAAGGCAGGAAACTCTATTGAAAACTTTCACCATAGACGAAGCACAATCGCTATTGCCACTGATGGAGTCGTTGTTGAAACGCGCGATCGAGGGCAAGCGTGCCGCGCAGGAGATCGAAGCGCAGATTGCCGATCTGGGCCGGCGGATCTACCTGTCCGGAGGCATGCGCGTAAATGTGGCTGAGGTAGGACGGCAGCGCACCGCGATGGAAGATCACCTGCAGAGAGTGCGCGAGAGTATTGCCGAGATTGATTCAATCGGCGTGCAGGTGAAGGATGTCGAAACGGGCTTGCTCGATTTCCCCTGCCGTGTCGATGAGCAGGTGGTGCTGCTCTGCTGGCGTATGGGGGAGACCTCAATTGAGCACTGGCATACGGTCGAGGACGGTTTCAAGGGGCGCAAGCCGGTGGATGAGCGGTTTCGCCGCCGATCGAACTCGAGCAATAACCGCCCCAACTGACCCGCGCCTCCCGGCGCGTTAAACTGGCAGCCTCTATGTATGTTTCAGAGCAAGAGGTTCGCGCAGTTCTCACCTATGAAGCCCTGATCCCGGCGATCCGCGAGGCGCTGATCGACTACTCCGCAGGTCGCGTGAATCAACCACCGCGCATGATTCTTCGCGCAGGCAATGCGGAGGACCATCGCAATGGCTGGTTTGGCGTGATGCCTGTGGTTGCGCGCGACGTGATGGGTGTGAAGACCGTTACGTTCTATGCGGGAAACGATGAACTGGGCCTGCACACGCACATGGCGATCATCGAGCTCATTCGACGCGAGACCGGAGAGCCGCTGGCGCTGATGGATGGCCGCCTGATTACCGAGATGCGCACCGCGGCGGTGTCTGCGGCGGCGTTTGCCGGAATAGCGCCGCTGCACTTCGAGTCCACGCCCACGAGCTTTGGCATCATCGGCTCGGGCGTACAGGCCCGAGCGCATATTGCCGCGCTGAGGCATGTGTGGCCGGAGATGGGTGAGATTCGCATCGCAAGCCGCAAGGCTGCCAATGCAAGCCGTCTCGCGCAAGAGATGGGTGCTCGCGCGGTTGCTGCGGAGGAAGCTGCCGCTGCCGACGTGGTGCTGACGGCTACAACTTCGCCTGTTGCTGTATTGCAGGGAAGATGGCTGAATGCGAATGCGCTCGTGCTTGCTGTTGGCGCCAGCGGCGCGAGTGTGCGCGAACTCGATGACGAGGCCATGCTTTCCAGCTACGTCGTTGCGGAGGGCCGATCGTGTGTCGAGCGGGAATCGGGCGACGTGATTCTGTCGGGAGCGAAGGTCCGGGCTGAAATTGGAGAGATTCTGGCGGACCCATCAACTGCGAAGATTCCACGCGACCAGCGCATCGTCTTCAAGTCAGTTGGAATGGCGATTGAAGATATTACGGCTGCGCGTCTTGTGTGGCAATCGCTGTAAAGGCGATTTGCACTTACTAACCGCTCGAAAGCAGATTGCATATCATCGCGCCGGAGCGACTTAGTCGCGAAGTACGATGATTCTTAAGGAAACTTTACAATCTTCAATCAACTGCTACCGACGCGCTCATTCGACAACACAATGCATTCCCAATCTCTATTCGATAGAGCGCGGCGTGCGTCATTTGCGGGAAAGCGAATCTTCACTCCATAGGATTTCGTCTAAGTAGAGTGTAAGCGCCTCTAGTTACGAATCCGTGGAGGTGGAAGTTAACTCAAACTTTTTTTGGAGTATCTACGATGAAGAATACCGGTCTACTTTCTT
Source organism: uncultured Acidobacteriaceae bacterium (assembly GCA_963770365.1). Lineage (GTDB taxonomy): Bacteria > Acidobacteriota > Terriglobia > Terriglobales > Acidobacteriaceae > Telmatobacter. The sequence continues at coordinate 375,860 of CAVYPN010000014.1, forward strand.
TCCCCGTTGCAGCGTTGTCAGTAGCACTGCTTTTGCCTGGGCTTACCTATGCCCAAAACGTGAATGCAGAACCCTCGCAGGATTCTGCCAACCAATCTAACCAACTCGGCGCCGACGAAGCAGCGCAAATGGTAGCTGCACGTGCATATTTGACGAACAAACTTGACGCGAACGACGCCACGCCCGGCTCGCCGTTCACTGCGAACCTGAGCGAGGCTGTTCAGCTTAAGAACGGCCCCAAGTTGCCACGCGGCACGGAGTTGGTGGGAACCGTTGCTGCGGACGACAAGCAACTGAAGGGAACTTCGAAACTGGCGTTGCGCATCACGGAGGCCCACCTCAAAGACGGCACCACAATCCCGCTTAAGGCAACGATCGTCGGAGTCTGGGGCCCGGAGAGCGAGACAGCCCAAGGCTACAGTATCGCGCCTGGTGAAGAAGAAGCTAATGATTGGACCCAGAACGTGCTGACTGTAGAAGAAATCAATGCAGGGTCGGGAGTTGACCTGCACAGCAAAATCGCGGCCCAGAATTCGGGTGTGTTCGTCGCGGAGAAAAAGAAGGATGTAAAGCTGCGTGCCGGAAGCGAGTTGGCGCTAGCGATTGCGGAACAGAACAATGATCAGCAGCAATCTGGAGCCAGCGGCGGAAATTAGTTTGACCTCATTGTCTGTTTGTTGGTCGAAAAGTTGCAACATTTTGGCCGGAGCATAAACTCCGGCCAACAACCTTCGCAACCCACTCTATCTCGCATCACGCGACACCAGAGGTCGTGCTCGAGGCGATTGAGGCCGAATCCCAACTGAAAAGGAGATCGAAACGGCTCCTGCCTGAACAAGAGTCTCTGAGCGAATCATCCGTTTCGAGCGTCCTTCCTGACAGACGGCAAGATAAGGAAACCTCTGTCCAAAGTTGAAATGGGACAGAATCATCAGGACGGGTTAACCTTATAACGGCATAGGGCAAATCCGATTTGGAAGGAGCGGCCATGAGGTCTGGTTTTTGGGCGTGCCTGGCGGTGGCGGCGTTTTGCCTCACAGGCTGCAAGGGGTTTTGGAATGCGCCGGCAAGTACGGGCGGCGGTGGGACGGGGACGACCACTCTCAGCAGCGGCGACATCTATGTTCTGAATGTCGCGACGAGCCAGTTGGTCGGTCTTTTCGTCAACGCCGGCACGCTGACGGCTCTTCCTGGAAGCCCGTACACACTTTCTGCTGCTCCTATCGCTATCGCGGTCGCCCCGAATAACGCCTTTCTGTACGTGAGCACACTGGGCGGCATCTTCGTGTACAACGTCAACACTTCGACGGGGCAGCTGACCCTTGGGAATTCAGGCCAGCCCATCTCGTCGGATCCTGCAACAAGCATGCAGGTGGATTCCACTAACACGTGGCTGGTGGAGGGTGTATCAGGAATCTCGAACCTGTTTGCGATTCACGTGAATGCGTCGACGGGGTTGCTGGCCTCAAATACTGAACAAACCGCGGTGCTGCCGTCGACGACTCTCGAGCAGATTGCAGTCTCTCCGGATGACACATTCGTTCTGGCAGCCATCGGCTCAGGCGGCACGGCTACGGTCCCCTTCAATCCCAATAACGCCAACCCCTTCGGAACTGTGGGAACTATTAACGTCAAGAACGCGAGCGGCGCCGCGCTTTCCGTTGCCTTCGATCCGGTTGTTACGGGTTCCACGTCGCCACGGCTGTTTTATATCGGAGAAACGGTGGCAACCTCGGGATCGAACACCGGCGGTTTGCGGGCTTTCAGCTTCAGTTCGGTGAAGGAAATCACAGGCTCGCCTTTTGCGATCGGCGGGCTCGCCCCCTCTTCCATCCTGCCGCTTTCCACCGGTGATTTCGTGTATGTGGTGAGCAAGCAGACCAGCAGCGGGGCAACGGGGGTCATCGCGGGATTTTCAATCGGGACGACGAACAGCGCCTTTACGCTTACCGCGTTGGGAAGCAGTTTTGCGACAGGTACGAATCCCCAGGCAATGGTCGAAGACAACACACACGCGTTCGTCTTTGCCGTGGACTTTGGCGGCAGTCCCGACCTGCTCGGCTATACGTTTGACGCCACCACTGCAGGCAATCTTGACAAGGTGATCTCGAGTGCGACGGGTACGGATCCCGTGCAGGCCAGCGCGGTTGCAGCGCTTCATTGATCGGGCGACTGTCGCGCGAGCATGCAATGCTGCTATCCTCAGATAGATCCTCCTGGCTGTGTTCATTCGATTGCCAAATCCCTCCGTCTCATCGGTCCGTTGCGTTGTGGCAGGAATCCCCGCGCTGCTGGTGTGCGTTTTTCTGCTCGCCTCGGGATGCGGCCGCTTACATCGCCAGACGCATGAGACGGTTTATGTCTCCGCCCGACAGATGTACCTTCGCGACCGTGTTGCCGCTGTATTCAATCGTGTGGGACAGGTGTCGAATGGGCAGAAGCTCGAAGTGCTGGAGCACGGCCGGCGGTTTCTCCGCGTAAAGACCGACAAAAACGAAATTGGCTGGATTGAAGAACGTGCAGTGATCGATTCCCAGACTTACGATGCGTTTGCGCATCTGGGAACCGAACACAAGCCTGATCCGGTTGTCGCGACCGGCGCGCTGCGGGATGATATCTATCTGCATATCAGTCCCGGCCGCAATACCGACCGTTTCTATCTGCTTCCCGAGAATGACAAGGTGCAACTGCTGGTGCGTGCCTCGGTGCCGAAAGTGGCCCCGGGCGCGCCGGCTGAGCCGGTAAAGCGTCCCGTTCGGCCGCCCGCGACGGGAGCCAAATCCGTTGCACCGCCGGCCAAAGCATCGGGCGCCAAATCCGGGTCGTCGAAACCGGCGACCGAGACTAATTTGGGAGATGTGGAGAAGGCGGAAGCGCCTGAAGTTCCCATGGAAGACTGGTGGCTGATTCGCGACAGCCAGGGACGCACAGGCTGGCTGCTTTCGAGCCGCGTGGATGTCGATGTGCCCGATGCGATCGGCCAATATGCCGAAGGCCAGCGCATCGTGGGCGCTTACATCCTCACCCACGTGAATGATGCGGAGGCGGACGTTCCTAATCACCAGGTTCCGGAGTATGTGACCGCGCTGAGTCCACCGAGATCGGGCCTGCCTTTCGATTTCGACCAGATTCGCGTTTTCACGTGGAGCGTGAAGCACCACAGGTACGAGACGGCATTCAGGGTCCGTCCGATCCAGGGGTTTCTTCCTGTGAAAGTCTCGACCGAGGCAGGGCAGAATGGTGGTGAACCGGTGTTCAGCTTCCGAATTTCGGGCTCTCCCGATGTATCCATCGATCCGGATACGGGAATCACCAAGCCAGTGAATCCGCGAACGATCAACTACGTGATGCGCGAAAACATGGTGCGCCGCATCGGCCCTGACATGGCTCCGATTCCGACGTCGCATGTGCCGGGAGAGAAATCGAAATCGGGCACGGCGGGGAAGAAGAAGCGGCGGTAGTTTGGTTGGGGCTCGTTGAGGCAGCGCCTAAAAGCAGATTCTTCGCTCACCACCCCCAAACTGAAAAGCGTTTGGGGCCCCGTTCGCTCAGAATGACAGCGCTCATTGTGCGGTCATTGCGGAAGAATTTAGACTCGGATACCTGTGAGCGTTACGCGATTGGAGCGGGTTGCCGAGCGATGGGGACCGCAGTCGCGGCTTGCCTCGTCAGTAATGCACGTTCGGGGATACGCGTCGAATGTGCGATCCGTGTCATCGCACCGGGAACCAGCGACAGCAAGATGGGAGCAAGAGTCCGAGCGACGGGAGTTACCATCGCTCGCGAGAGGCCCGACGCAAACCGCATGCCCGTTCGAAGCTGATCTGCGACGCGGAAGAGGTAGTGATCGGGGCTTTTGCCGTCGAGATACATCTCCGCTGCCAGAACACCGCTGTGCAGGGCGATCGACATTCCGTCTCCGGTGAATGAAGGGATGACCGCAGCCTGATCTCCTACCCGCCACACGCCGTTTGCAGGGCCGCCGAGATGGCCATAGGGAATCGGCGAGATTGCCAGCGGTCTCTGCCAGCAGGGCGCGGCGTTTGCAAGTCGATCGTGAAGGGCCGGCAGTTCATTTCGCATGGACTGCAACAACTCTTCCCAGCCGCCTAGACTGCGCAGCATGTTTCGGCGCACCACCAGGCACAGATTGGCTGCTCCATTCTCGACCAGCGCCAGGCCTCCATAGCCGCCGCGAAATAGAAACAGCTCCATTGTTTCGCGAAGAATCTCGGATTGCGGTGGAGTGAGTCGCCAATGCATCTTGAAACCGACAAGGTCTGCCTGCGTTGCTCCGCCGCGTTCCCATCCATTCACGTCATGTTTTCCGGTTGCGAGAAAGACTGTCTTCGCCTGGATCGTTTCTCCACTGCGAAGGCGAACGGACCAGGTATCCCCGGTCGCTTCGAGGCGTTCAACGCATGCGCCGCGGCGTACAGCACATCCGGCCTCCTGGGCCTTGACGAGGAGAGCTTCGTCCAGAATGTGTCGGGATAGCGACAGCGCGGTGAAAGGAAGGCGCGCTTCAATGTTTCTCGCGCCGGAATGAAATCGCACGCGGTGAATGGCATGAGCGCCGAGATCAAGCGGTTCGATCGCGGCCTGGCGCAGATAGTGAATGGCCTCTGCGCTCAGGAATTCGCCGCAGACTTTGTGGTGCGCTTCGCGCTCTTTCTCGATCAGCACGACTTCGCGGCCGGCGGCAGCGAGCCGCATGGCGACCATCGAACCGGCGAGGCCGCCGCCGATTACGAGGTTCTCTATTACGAGGTTCTTTATGGAATCGTGCGTTGTCATCGCTGCGGCTTCTTTCGCCCGACGCACAGCCGGCCGGGTGTGAATCCTTCAATCACGATTTCATTCTCAGGAAGTCCTGCGGCGGCACACATCCTTCGCCAGTCGTCCGGCACAAATGCTCGGGCGAAGGAAACAGGGCCGTCATGCTGGACGAAGGGATGCAGACCAACGAGCCGCGAGAATGCCTTGAAGAGATGATAGGGAATTGGTGAGCGCGAAAGGTCGTTGATGAACCATCCGACGCGGGCGTGTTCCTCCATCCACCGGAGAAAACGGACAACGTCACTTTCGATCAGGTGATGGGTGAAGAGCGAACTCAGGACAATATCGATGGGTCCGGTGCCCTGGTAACGGAAAACATCGGAGGCCACCCACTCGATCGCGCTTGTCTTTGGCGTGGCTTCAGCGGCAACTGCTATCGATTCCGGATTGAGATCGCAGCCTGTCAGCATCACGCGGATCCTGTGCTCCTTTGCCCAGGTTTCAATGCGTCGGAGAGAGTCGCCGTATCCGCAGCCGACGTCCACGATCCGCACCGGCGACTGGAATCGCTGCAATTCAAGAGACTCGAGCCAGCTGAGAGTGGGCCTGTACCCCAGGAACCAGCGGTTCACCCGGCTGAGATCGCGGAGGCATGCCTGCATCACTTCCCGACTGCACGGCGCGTCCATCAGCTCGGTCAGCTCGGCGCGCTTGCTGAAGTCGAGCGCCTCAGGCGGCATGGAAGAGCATCGTCTCTGCTGTCACTCCGGGCCCGAATGACATGGCGCATCCCTGCTGACCGGATTTCGCATCGCGCAGAATACTTTGCATGACGAACATGACGGTTGATGAAGACATGTTGCCGAATTGGGCAAGCACATCTCTTGATGGCCGCAGAGAATCTTCGCAGAGGCCTAATCCTTTTTCAACCGCGTCGAGTACGGTCCTTCCTCCGGGGTGCACCGCCCAGAGGTCGATATCGAGAGGGTTCTTGCCGGGAAATATCTGGCTGCCCACTTCCTTCATCGCTTTGGATATTTCGGCGGGAACCTGCCCAGAGAGATGCATGTCAAAACCCAATTCGCGAATCTTCCAGGTGATGAGGTGACTTGTTTCTGGAATGCGCAGAGCGAGGAAGCTGTCGATGCCGAGGCCTTTTGGATCGGCGCTGACCAGGCAGGCTGCGCACCCATCTGCAAAAAGAAGAAACGACAACATCTGTTCGAGGTTTTTTGTCTCTTGCAAATGGAGGGTGCAGAGCTCCAGATTCAGAATCAGCACCACGGCATCGGGTACGGATCGCACGATATGGTGCGCGGACTTCAGCGCGTTGATTGCGGCGTAGCAACCCATGAATCCGATCATGGTGCGTTCCACCGAGGGATTCAAGCCGAGGTGATTCACGATGTCGTAATCCAGCCCCGGCGCGTAGAGCCCGGTGCACGAAGTCACAATTACGTGGGTAACGCTGTTTCGCTCATCTGGCGTCAGTCTCAACTTGTTCAGCGAACAGACGGCAAGCTGCGGGGCGAACTTTTCAAAGGTCTCCATGCGGCGTGCTGTTCCTGGAAAGTTTCCCGTCTCGTATAGGTTTTCCGCATCGCGCCACACGCCGTTTTCGGCCGAGATTGGTTGGAGAAACGAGTAGCGGTGTTCAATCGCGGACATCCGCACCATGCGACGAAACAGGGAGCGCTGCGTTCCCTCCGGCAACATACCAGCGGCAAATTCGATGAAGGAGTGATGCACATCGTGTGGGGGCACTGATGTCGCGATTCGGTTGATGTAAGCAGTTGTCACGGTATACCTCGGTGGACAAAGTCAGTGCCCTATACGTACTTAGATTCAGCCCCGGGCCCCGAATTGTCATCCAATTGCAATATCAATTTGAGCAAATCAAGCGGCGGTCGCGACCCTGTTCAGGCCGCAAACAAGATCAAACGTTCACTCAACTTACCACTGAACGCCCGGGTAGAGGCTGGGCCACCTATATGCGTGAAACTGGTAAGCGTTGGGGGTGGTGCCCTGCCAGATCACCTGCGTCGCTTGCGGATTCAACTCCTGCACGATCGCGCCAGTAACCGCGGCGCTGAAGTTTGCATGGATGTCTCCATTGGGCAGGAGATCCGCGTTTCCTCCAAAGAAAGAAAAGTAGCTCGGCGGCGGCTCATAATGGGTCACCAGCGTGGCGGTCATGTTGCCTTCGTTCAACTCGAGCACGGGGATTGTGGAATAGCAGGTTGGAACGGGAGGCTTGAGCGGCTGGCACAGCACCGGTCCGGAGGGAAACATTCGGTCGTTGCCGTTGTCCAGCAAGCCGATCCGAAACACGCCGGAGGTGTTGGGCGAAAAGAAGCTCAAACCGTGTTGCGCATAGAACCAGTCGGTGGGATCGGTGCCGCCCACGAGCTTGAAATCGCCGCCCTCACCCAGCCTCCACATCACGTTACCTGAGCCCGTGCCGTCGAGGAAATTGATCTTGATGATCCAGTTCTGGTGCCGGATGGAGAGCAGCAGGTTGTGGTCGTCGCTCGAATACACCATGTCGTTCGAGTGCGTCCAGTCAGGGAAATTCATGGGATGCCGGTTGATGTCGAGATGATCGAAGGTGTTCCACACCCAGTCGGGATTGCCGTTCGCGTCCACATCGATGATTGCGTCACCGATCACCGATGTCGTCGCGGGCTGGCCCGGAAGGTTGGTGTAAGTCTTGCTATATGCCGCGAGCATCACCCAGTGGCCGTTAGGCAATGCGATCACGCTGTGGTGAAAGCTCTTGAAATTGTATGTATTCCCGCCAGCATCTTTCAGGTTCGAGGCCGCCAGCTTCTGGTTCAGCGTGTCCATGCTGATATCGCGGACAATGTTTCCGGCGAGATCGATTTCGCGAACATCATTCACGAGGCCGAGGCTCCCGTTCACCGTGGTCGAGGAAAGGTACGAAATCAGCATCAAGATGTCGCCATTGGGCAGAAGCTGAATTCCCTGGATCAAATCGACGGTCGAGCCCTGGTAGAGATACGACCAGATGACGTTGCCCTGCAGATCGGTGGCATACGCCTGGATCACGTTTGAGGGGATAACCGTGTTCCAGATTTCGATTCCTGGTTGAGGCGTTCCGCCATTGGGAGAGGAAATCTGGACTGCCGGGGTCGGCGGCGGAGTTCCAGTGGTGCAGGTGTGGTCGATATCGTTGTAGATCGCGCCGTTGTCGAGCGCAACCTTTGCACGCATGTGGTAGAGGGTCTTGCCGATCATTCCGGCAACCAGCACTTTCACCGGGCCGCCGTTGGCGCCGCTTGGCACCTGCCACGTGTTCAGGCCATAGTCTGTGGTTTTTCCAAATTCGACGGACACTTTGCCTGACGAGGGAAGACTAATTGTGTATGCCGCTACGAGGGGGCTTCCGGTCGCGTCGGGGCACGCTACCTGGGCCAGGGGCACGATGGCGGCGATGGCGGTTGCAAAATTCTGCTGAGGCGAGGAGGCAAGCGCAGCGGTGACCGAGATGTTCTCGTTCTGCGTGATCACGGCTGGGGCGGTGTAGTTGCCGCCGTTATCGACCTGGCCGGTCGCGGGAGCTCCGCCTACGACGTTGTTGACAAGCCACTCAATGGTGCCGCCTCCCACAGCGGTTGCGGTGAATTGAAATTTCTGTCCCGGCGAAAGAGCAACATAGGTCGGGGATATCGTGACCGACCCTTTCTGGCTGGGAGTGCCAGGTCCGCTGGGGATGACTGCGTTCGGGTTGATGAAGTAGCCACAGCCGGACAGGAGAGGAGCAAGACAAAGAACGAGAAGATGCGCGGGCGAAAACAGCCACTGTCGCTCAGCACGTCTCAAGACCACACTACGGCTTCGCCGCAGACTGCGGCCGACCTTGGGGGAAGTTCTCATCAGCCAATCACAACCTATCGAGTGGGGAGTCTCAGTCAAATCCAACGGGAACCGGTGCTGAAGCTATTGACGGACAGAGGCTTGAGAAGGGTGCCTGGCAGGGCTGGATTATTTTTGACAGGTTGCCCAGAATTGGTTGCCGGAATGGGACTTAGAGGAGTTTCGAACATGCACGGCAGTTCAGCCGCGCTTGCGCAGTTCGTGTTCGACGACGCGGAACATCTCGGATTCAGGAGCGGGTTTGCCGGTCCAGATCTCGAATTGACGCGCACCTTGCTGTACAAACATTTCGAGTCCGCTGATGACCGGGATGCCGCGTGATTTTGCCAGCTTGAGCAGAGGTGTTTCGAGCGGGTTGTACACCATGTCAAAAACGAGAGATGCGTTCAATTCGTTTTCGGCGACGGGGAGCGCTTGCTTTATCCCCGGCATGCCGCAGGGGGTGGCATTGATCATCACGTCGAAGCGCTGTTTGGCCAGCAACTCGTGCTTCAGGGACTTTGCCTTTGCCTGGCGGGCAAGAGTAACGGCGTGTTCGTGGGTGCGATTGACGACCAGAACCTCCGCTCCCTGTTCAACGAGGCCGAAGACAGCGGCACGCGCAGCGCCACCGGCTCCGAGGACGGCGACGCGGGCACCCTTCAGCCGCAGGCGGCGCTCCAGGGGGCGAATTACACCGGCTACGTCGGTGTTGAATCCGTAGAGCTTTCCATCCGCACCCATGCGCAGAGTGTTGCAGGCGCCGATGCGGGCGGTGAGCGGGTCCATGTTTGCGAGGTGCGGCAACACCTCGGTTTTGAACGGCATGGTGATGGCGCAACCCGCCAGCGGCAGTTCCAGTGCAAGGGCCAGGAGATCCTGAACCGACTTTGCCTTCAACGGAAGGAGTACGGCATTCACGATTTCTCGGCGGAAGGCTGCGTTGTGGAGCAGCGGCGAGAGGGAGTGGGCGATCGGGTTTCCAGCGACGCCAAAGACGCGGGTTGCCTGGTCGAGATGGTCGAGCCTGTAGACGTCGCGCAGGGTCTCCGCTGTTGCCTGACCGGGCGCGGTTTCGGTGCCTTCCGACCAGGACGCAAATGTAAAGGCTGCGCCTGCGCGCGGACCAAGTACGCGGCTTACCAGTCCTTCTTCGCCCATCGCGATGCCCACGACGTTGGTGGCGAGCGAATGGTCTTCGATGACACGCAAGACCGCCAGATTGTCTACGAGGGTGCGCGCGGTGGACACGACTTTCACGAAATCGGGCTTGAACGCTTCAATGCGGTCGGCGGCCTGATCGAGGCCCTTGGTGCGGCTGAAGTCGTGAAAGCTGATCAGCAAAGCCGCGCCGGCTGCCCGCAGCCTGGTTAGCTGGGCTGATTTGGCTTCTTCGGCGGATTCAACTTCGAGATCGATGATGTGGCAGCCGGTCTGGGCTGCCTTGGTGAGGATTTCAAGCTCGGCGACGAGGGGGCCGTCGAAACCTCCGCCATGCGACTTGCGGCGGCAGGTGGCGATCACGGTGACGTCTTTGTGTTCGCCCAGGAACTGCTTCAAATAAGAAAAGGCGTTGGCGGGTTTAGAGAGGGAATCGAGCCGGAGCTCGATGAATTTAAAACTTGTGGCGGCCGACTCGGCCCGATCGAACAATTCTGCCGGCGAGCTGCCCTGGATGGCGACGCACAGTTTTCCGACGCGCAGGCGCTGTGGCGCCGGAGGAGGCAACGGTGAGGCCGGAATGGCGAGGGCTTGCGGCATTCTCGTTCAATTGACGCATCTTAGATGGCTTTGGGTTTCGCATGCAACAGAAGATAAGCCTATTCGTAACTTTCTCGCGGTGCCGATAGGGCATGAGATACCCCCCCACCGATACTCTGCACGTAAATTCCTCCCTTTCATGGGCTTACAAATGAAGACTCACCGCAAAGTCCTGTGTTGATTGACTTTAGTCGCAGAGTCCTCTCAGCAAAGGAGTTACAGGCGGGCTTCACAGTCTCACAGTTTCGCAGCTCAAAAAGATCGTTCTGATAGGGGAGAGTAGAAGGACTAACTCACTGACCAAATGATGGTTAGCTCGATTCGGTATGGCGTTTTTTGGCTCTTTTTGGCACATTTAGGCCGCCTTATGCCACGCTTGAGGGCTTTAAGTGCTTTCGAGACCTGTGAAACTGCGGTCGGGAAAGTAAAACGCAAAGCAATGGACGCCTCTGCATAGATTCAGCTTAGTCGGATCGGCGAAATAACCTGCAAACGTGGGCTAACTTTCTGCCGTTTATTTTGAGCGGGTTAGGAGGCGATGTCTCGGATAAGGGCTTGACACGCCTTTTAGTGGGATTTCTCGAGAGCCTCTTTCTCCTATTCTTCGCGCAGGGTGGTTGCGGGGTCGATGCGGGCGATGCGGAGGGCCGGGATGGTTGCTGCAAGAAGAGCTACGGCCGCCAGCGTTCCAACGACGGCAAAGAGGCTGGGGGCGTCGTAGACACCTACGCCATAGAGGACACTGCGCATCGTCCGGAGCGTGAGGAAGCAGAGCACGAGGCCCAGAGCCAGGCCGACGCCCGCAGCGCGAACTCCGGAGGACGAGACGTTGGTTATTGCCTGCCGGATGGTGGAGCCGAGTGCGATGCGGATGCCGATTTCGCGGGTTCTTCTGCGTGACCAGGCTTGCTACCAGTGCGAAGATTCCCACGGCGCTGAGCAACAGAGCGAGCGCTGCCATGGTGCCGAGGAGGGCAACCTCGACGCGCTGCTCCGAAAGTGCTTCGGCCTGTAGATCGCTCATGCGATAGAAGCCGGAGAACGGAAGGGCTGGATCGACTGCGGCCAGCGCCTTCTGCATCTGCGCCGTCAAGCCTTCGACCGGAGCTGCGGAGCGGACGACCCAACTGGGTTGAAACCAGACGTGAACTCCGAGCATTCCGGCGCCGACCTGTGCTGCCGGGAGGTAGATGGTTTCCTGACTTTGCAGTGGAGCGATGTAATTCAGGCCTGAAACGAGCTGCACGTCAGAGACGACGCCGACGATCGTCCTGCCTTTGTCGACGGTGAGGCCAATGGGATTGAGGCCGGGGTAGAACTTGCGCGCAAACGTAGCGTTGATGATGGCGACTGGTTGAGATTTGGGTCCATCCGCGGCGGTGAAGGTGCGGCCTGCGGTCAGCTTCATCTCAAGCGCTTCAAAGAAACCGGGCGTGGCGTACAGGGTGTCGGAGCCAATCATTTTTTCGGCCTGCGGGCCGTCGTGCAGCTTGACGCCGCCGTTGAGAGCGCGTTCGAAGGGCAGGCTGAGGCCAACACCGGCAGCCTGCACGCCGGGAATGCGCTGCATTGCGGCGACGCTCGCGCTCATCAGGCGCTGGAACGCCGCCGGATCCTGATAACGGGCGTCGTCGAGGGAGGCCTTGGCGGTCATCACGCCTTGCGGGTTGAATCCGGGAGGCAGGGTTTCAAGATGGATGAGCGAGCGAATGAGCAGGCCAGAACCTGCGAGCAGAACCACGGTCAGCGCGACTTCGCCGGCAATCAGCGCCTGGCGAAGATGAATTGACTGGCCTGCCGATGCGCCGCGACTGGTCATCGAGCTGCGAAGGTCGACGCGGCTGGTGGCGAGCGCAGGCAGCATGCCGAAGAGAACGCTGGTGAGCAGCGAGACCGCCATGGTGAAGGCCAGGACAGGACCATCGAGGGGTACGCTGGCGACGGGCAGGAAGCCCTCCGGCAACAGGGAGAGCAGGCCGCGCAATGCGGCGAAGCCGACGCCGATTCCAGCGACGCCGCCGATGCACGCGAGGAGGAGGTTTTCGAGCCAGAGCTGCTTCTGAATCTGCCATCGGCTGGCGCCGAGGGCCATGCGGGTGGCGATTTCTGGCAGGCGGCGCGACATGCGGACGAGCGTAAGTCCGGCGAGATTGGCGCAGGCGATGAGCAGGATGAATCCCGCAGAAAGCATGAGGGCGATGGCGCGCGGGCGAAGCTCGGAGGTCATTCCGCGCTGGAGAGGAACAGTGTAATAGGCGATTTTGGTGCCCGGATTTTTGCTTTCAATCTGGGAGATTCGATAGGCCCAGGCGCGATTGATTTCGCCATCGGCCTGCTGCCAGGTTGCGCCGTCTTTCAGGCGGAAGAAGGCTTCGTAGTTGGTGCCGTTTCCTTCGCCGGTCGGGCTGGGTTGAAGCGCGGTGTAGAGGTCGGCATTCAGCGGTGTGACCTGCCCCTGGGGCAGGATGCCGATGACGGTGTAGGGAGCGCCCTTGAGATGGATGACCTGGCCGATGAGATTGGCATCGGCGGCAAAGGTTGTGTGCCAGAGGTTGTAGCTCAGAATGGCAGCCTTGGGTCCGCTGGGTCGGTCTTCGTCTTCGCTGAAGGTGCGGCCGAGAGCCGGGCGAATGCCGAGTACCTCGAAGTAGCGCGCGGAGACGCGGCCGTCGTGGACGTAGTCGATGTGGTGGCCGGCTTCGAGGTTCGCTCCCGCGGCCAGCGACGCGGAGACGGCGGAGATGAGCGAGGGCACGTTGTCGCGGAGGTGCTCCCATTGGGTGCCATCGATCCAGCGCATTTCGTCGGAGGGGTCGGGTCCTTGTTCGTGCTGGAAGAGAGTTCCGATGCGATCGGGCTGGGGGTAGGGGAGGCTCTTCAGCATCAGGGCATTCACGACGGAAAAGATGGCGGTGTTGGCGCCGATGGAGAGGGCGAGCGTGATGATGACGGTCGCGGTGAAGCCGGGGTTGTGGGCGAGTTGGCGGATGGCGAAGCGAAGATTCTGACTCATGCCCGTGCCTCCTAGGGGAATCAATTAGACAGTTAATCGACGCAGCATTTTGATCGCCAAACTGGAGTTCTTAGAACTCAAATGGATTGAGCGCGAAGGGGTCTAGACTGATGCGCGCTGGCGTATCGGAATGTTCATTTCTGAACATACGCGAGCGGGCGGGGAAAAGTTCGGCCTAGGTTCAAGCTTATCCAGGTTGGTGGGCCAGGGTCGTACGTCGGCAATGTCCTTCATTAGCTTTGAGGTTGCGCCGTGAAAGAGCAACTGCAGATTCCTCGACTCCCGTTGGTCGCTCGGAATGACAAGTGGAGATCGGGGAGACTCGGGAACATACGCTGATGGACCAGTGTCCTTCTTCGGGCTTCGAGGCTGCGCCGTGAAAGAGCAACTGCAGGTTCCTCGACTCCCGTTGGTCGCTCGGAATGACAAGTGGAGATCGGGGATGACAACGATGAGTGGGGAGGGTCGGGAACATTTGCCGATGGACAGTGTCCTTTCTCAGGCTTTGAGGCTTGGCCGTGAAAGAGCAACTGCAGGTTCCTCGACTCCCGCTGGTCGCTCGGAATGACAGTGGTGATCGGGGATGACAACGATGAGTGGGGAGGGTCGGGAACATTTGCCGATGGACAGTGTCCTTTCTCAGGCTTTGAGGCTTGGCCGTGAAAGAGCAACTGCAGGTTCCTCGACTCCCGTTGGTCGCTCGGAATGACAGTGGTGAGTTGAAGACTGGGAATGACAGTGGTGAGTTGAAGACTGGGAATGACAGTGGTGAGTTGAAGACTGGGAATGACAGTGGTGAGTTGAAGACTGGGAATGACAGTGGTGAGTTGAGGACTCGGAATGACGGTGCTGATGAGCGGGGAGAGACTGGAAAGGCTCATGTGAAGGGCCTGATGTGGCAACCTAGGGAGTGGAGGGTTGTTCACATCATGCCTGTTGAAACTGTCGCTGCGGCTCTTGTCACCAATGATGTTCATTCCTGGGATGCGGGCGGGGCATCGTCTCCGGAGGCGCTTGCGGCGTGGGTGGGGGCGCGGCTTGCGGCACATGAGGCGGCGCTGGCGGCACTGCTGGCGGTTGAAGCTCCGCGAAATATCGAGAACACGCTGCGGCTGTACGATGCGGCGATCGAGCACCTGGCACTGGCAGGGGCGCAGGCTGGCGTGTTGAATTCGGTGGCTGCGGACAAGGCGGTTCGCGACCAGGCGCAGATGGAGGCGCAGCGCGTGGCGATGACGGGAAGCGCGCTGAGTCTGAATCGCGGGGTCTACGATGCGCTCGCGGCGATGGATCTGACGGGTGCGAGTGCCGCTACGCGGCATTATGTGGAGCGGACCTTGCTGGGTTATCGACTGGCCGGCGTGGACAAGGACAAGGAGACGCGCGATCGGCTGCAGGCGCTGCATGAGAAGGCGACACGGCATTCGCTCGACTTCAGCCGCAATATTCAAGAGGGCGGTAAGACGATTGTGGCGACGCAGGCGGAACTTGATGGGCTGCCGCCGGATTACATAGGACGGCATCAGCCGGATGCTAGCGGGCAGATCACGCTGACAACAGATCAGCCGGACATGCAGCCAGTGATGAGCTTTGCGTCGAATGCAGGATTGCGCGAACGGATGTTTGTGGCATACAACACGCGGGCGTATCCCGATAACAAGCAAATCCTGTTAGACCTGCTGGCGACGCGGCAGGAGATCGCTTCGGTGCTTGGGTTTCGGAGCTGGGCTGATTTGGCGACAGCGGACCAGATGATGGGTTCGGCGGCGAACGTGCGGACGTTTCTGGCGAAGCTGGAGGAGGCGAGCCGGGAGGGTGCGGTTCGTGAGCATGAGCAGGTGATGGAGTTTGTGCAGAGCCGGCAGCCGGAGCTGAAGGCCATCGACATCACGAGCCGCGGCTACTGGTACGAACAGTTCCGGCGGTCGGCGTTTGATTTTGATTCGCAGTCGGTGCGGCCTTACTTCCCGTACGAGGAGGTCGAGGCGGGCGTGCTGGAGACCGCGGCGAAGCTGTTCAAGATTGAATTCCGCAAATCGACGGGGACGGCGTGGGACCCGGCGGTGAGTGTCTTCGATGTGTTTGAAGAAGGTATCCAGGTCGGGCGTTTTTATCTGGACATGCATCCGCGTGAAGGGAAGGACAAATGGTTTTCCGCGGCACCGATCGTGGCTGGTGTTCGCGGGCGGTATATGCCGGAGGCGGCGCTGATCTGCAATTTCCCCGGAAGCACTGAAGATGATCCCGGGTTGTTGCAGTACAGCGACGTGGTGACGTTCTTTCATGAATTCGGACATTTGATGCACGCGATTCTGGGAGGACAGACGGAGTGGGCGGGGGTGTCGGGCTTCGCGACGGAAGGCGACTTTATCGAAGTGCCTTCGCAGATGCTGGAGGAGTTTTTCCGCGATGAGAAGCTGCTGCAGAATTTTGCGAAGCACTACGAGACGGGCGAGGTGCTTCCCGCGGAGATCATTCGCAAGATGAAAACGGCGGGAGCGTTTGGCCGCGCCGACTGGACACGCACGCAGCTCTATTACACGACGCTGTCGCTTGATCTGCACGATCAGGATCCGGCGCAGATTGATTTCGACGAGATCACGAAGCGGCTGTACACGTCGCTGGTGCCGTGGACGTGGCTTGAGGGCAATCGGATGTATGCGAGCTTCGGGCACCTGACCGGGTATTCGTCGAACTACTACACGTATGCGTTCGACAAGGTGATTGCGCTGGATTTCTTTGCGCAGTTTGATACGGCCGATCCGCTGGGCTGCGATGCGGGAGCGCGATATCGCAAGCTGGTGCTGGAGCAGGGCGGATCGAAGCCGGGGCGCGCGATGGTGCGCGATTTTCTGGGACGCGACGAGGAGTTTGCGGCCTTTTCTAAGTGGCTGAATGAAGAGTTTGAAGTAAAGGGAATAGGGATTAGGGATTAGAAATCTGAGGTTGTTGCGTGAGAGAGCAACCGCAGGTTCCTCGACTTCCGTTGGTCGCTCGGAATGACAGTGATGAGGAGCGCAGAGAGACGAGATTGATTCGTAAGAGAGCAACTACAGGTTCCTCGACTTCCGTTGGTCGTTCGGAATGACAGTGATGAGGAGCGCGGAGAGAGAGATTGATTCGTAAGAGAGCAACCGCAGGTTCCTCGACTTCCGTTGGTCGCTCGGAATGACAGTGATGAGGAGCGGAGAGTGGACGGCGTTCCGGCCTTGTGCGGCGCTGTAAGTCGAAGCGACACGAATTCGCTGCTTCCTGTGCGGCAAGTCCCTTACCAAAGCGTTTGAATTTGAATACGCCGGGCTTCTCCACGGGAGACTCCAGCATCTAATCCCGTATGCCGAAAGAAGGCTGAACGGTAAGGCCCCGTCGGTGTCTCTCTAGCCAAAGCATTGGATGTCGACGCTGGGATATCGGATTACGTGACGGCGCACGATCAATACAGCTTTCGAAAAGCTCCCACAAGCCAGAGACCGAAGAGGTTTTTAGAGGAGTACTACTGTGACTGCATCAGATTTTCGTCGTATCGCTCTCAATCTTGACGGAGCCGAAGAAGGCTCACACATGGGGGCGGCGGATTTTCGCGTCGGCGGAAGGATCTTTGCCACCCTGGCTTCTGAGAGGCAGGGATTCGGCAATCTGATGTTGAACCTCGAACAGCAGGCGGCGTTTATTGCCGACCAGCCGGACGTGTTTCTTCCCGTTGCGGGTACGTGGGGGCGCAATGGAGCGACCCATGTGCGTCTTGCAGTGGCAAGCGAAGACATTCTGAGGGGTGCGTTGCGTTGCGCCTGGTCTCTGCGCATTGAAAAGAATCAGAATGCGCGCCTGGGAGCGCTGAATGCTGCCAGAAGGCGCAGCGCGGCGAGCACCAAGACGCCGGAGATCATCCTGCTGGACAAGCGGCGGAAGGCCGAGATGCGGGCACGGCTTACGACTCCGGAGATGCTGGAAAGCGTAAAGAGACGCTACGGGTTGAACGACTGAAGCGCTGAACCCGGTTTTGAATGCGCGATCTTCGGCTAGAGAGAGAAGCAAAAATTGAGAATGCGCCGTCCCTACGGGACTCGCTGTCTTCGGGGGACGCGATTTCCTCCCCACGCTGAAGCGCGGGGCTAGCGAACGATGCGCCTCCGGCGCGTTTTATCGAACTCCATTTGACACGCGAAACTCTGCTGCGACTGCTTTCTATCCTGCCGACAATGCATATCCACTTCTGTTCCGGCGTGGGCTTTCGCTCATGATCGGCTTGCGCGGTGGCCCCTTCGCGATTGAGAATGGCGAGCGAGATACCTTCCTTTTCTTCAAGGCAGCAGAAGCCATGTCTTCACGCAGTCGAAAGGTCTGTGCCATGAAACTCAGCGTACGTTTTGCGTTTCTCGTGGTCATCGTTGTTTCTCTTGTCGCGCCCGCTTCGCCGCAATCGGAACGGAAGACCGCGCCAGGCGCCGGGCCGGGCGCGTTGCCGCAGATCTCGTTTCTGGCGCATCGTCTTGGAACCGATCACGCAGAAGGCGTGACCACGCTGGACATGAATGGCGATGGTTATCTGGATATTGTGAGCGGCGCGTACTGGTATGAGAATCCGGGCGCGAACGGGGGCGAATGGAAACGGCATCAATATCGCGAGGCAGGCACGGTGGGCGAGTTTGTTGCCGACTGCGGCGAGTGGACGATCGATGTGAATCACGATGGCGCGCCGGATGTAGTGACGGCGGGCTGGCAGGCCAACGGGATCTGGTGGTACGAGAATCCGAAGCAGCCGGGCGTGATGTGGAAGAAACACCTGATCACCGATAGCTATGACACCGAGGGCGGGGTGATGGCCGATGTGAATGGCGATGGAGTTCCGGACCTGGTGTTTGCGCACTACAAGCACACCGGCATTATCTGGATTGACTTCGCGGGGCCCGAGCCGAAGGTGCATCATGCGGGCGGCGCAGAGCAGGATGGGCACGGGGTGGGTGTGGCGGACATCGACGGCGATGGGCTGGCGGATATTCTTACGCCGAACGGATGGCTCAAGCAGGTCGACGCCAGCAAGAATGACTGGGAGTGGCATCCTGACTGGCAACTGGGAGATGCGGGATTTCCGATCATCGGCTATGACGTGAACAACGACGGCAAGATGGACGTGATCTACGGGCAGGGTCACAGCTATGGACTTTATTGGCTTGAGCAGATCGGCGAGGGGGACAATCGCCACTGGGTGCGACGGGCGATCGATGAGTCGTTCTCGCAGGTGCATGCGCTGAAGCTGGTGGATATCGACGGCGATGGCGAGCTTGAGCTACTGGCGGGCAAGCGATATCGCGGACACAATGGGGAGGATCCCGGTTCGTACGATCCGCTGGTCATCTACTACTACAAGATTGACAGAAAGACGGGAACATTCAGCCGCTATCCGATCAGCGTGAACGGGACGGCAGGCGCGGGAACCCAGTTTGTGACCGAGGACATAGATAAGGACGGCGACGTCGATATCGTGGTGGCCGGCAAGACCGGGTTGCACTTCCTGGAAAATTTGAAAGTGGATAAAGTCCCGAAAACGCAGAGGGAGAAGGAACTGCTGCTGGACACGAACTGGCCATTTCCGGATGAGGGTCCGCAGGTGAAGCAAGAGGAAGCGCCGAAGCCTCCAGGGAAGTAAGTGCTTAATATTAAGACGCTTATGGTTTGTTGGGCGCTTGAATTGCACTGAATTTGGTACAAACGATCGGCGTTGGGATGAGAGGAAGGCAGAATTTTGGAGGGTTTTTTCCACAGATAAATGAGTGCGCTCAATAATTCTTTGCGGGTGGGGCAACGTTTCGGTCCTTCGCGCATCTGACTTAGTAATTAGCAGAGGCTTCCCCGAATTTGGCCCTTCCAAGAAAGGTAACTACTCCTTTTGAGGGTCTGATTTTAGACCCCTTCCCACGACCCCTTCAGGACCTCCCTCCATACAAATGCCTCTCGAGCGGGCTCACCGGAAGGTGGGCCCATCTGCTCTCTGCCTCCTTTTTTGAGAGCGAATGGCCTTCCGCTGAAATCGTACAATCGACTTTGTGAAGCGGTCACCTTCTTCCCCCAGAACAAAACCCGAACAAAATCTGCAGATCATCGATGACCTGTTCCGAAAAGCGGGCCTGGTACGCAATCGGCGCAAGTCTCCGCCGGGCGTGACGACGCGGTTGCGCGCACTGCGTAAGGATGCTGCGACCAGGGAGGAGTTGGCCGCCGCTGCTCCGACTGCCACTGTGTCGCGAAACGGAGTGAGTTTACTGCAGGTTCCGGCGTGGCGGGGCCGGAACGCGGTGAACAAGTGGCTTTGGCACGGGTTCAGCACGCGGCGAGGCGGCACAAGCAGGGCTTATTGCGGCGAGGGTGAGGCAGGCGAATTAAATCTGGGATTTACTGCCGCCGATGAGCGAGAAGCCGTTGTGCAGAATCGCCGGTTGCTCGCGGAAGCGGTTACCGGGGAATCCGATACGCCGATTGTCGCGCTGCGGCAATTTCACTCGAACCTGGTGATTGTTGTGAGCGGCGCAGATGCTGGGCGCGAGCGGCCTCGGAAGGCGGATGGTGCGATCACTGCGGAGCCGGGATTGTTGATTGCGATCCAGACGGCGGACTGCATTCCGGTATTGGTGGCGGACAAGCGGCGCCGCGTTGTTGGGGCTTTCCATGCGGGATGGCGGGGAACGGTGAAACGGATTGTGGAACTGGGCGTGGGGCGGATGCGGCTGGAGTTCGGTTCGCAACCGGAGGACCTGATTGCAGCGATTGGACCGGGCGTGGGGCAATGCTGCTATGCGGTCGGAGAAGAAGTGGTCACTGAATTTGAATCGCAATTCCGATATGGGCGGGATCTTTTTCGCGAGGTTTTCGATTCCGATCCAGTGCGCACGAAGTATCCGATGCTGTTTCTTACGCAACGTGCGCCTGGGCATTCGGCGATCGGGCCCGCGGTACATCTTGACTTGATTGAGGCTAATCGCAGGCAGCTTCTGGATGCGGGAGTGAAGGCCTCTGCGATCAGTCTGACGGGCGGATGCACGAATTGCCATACGGATATGTTCTTCTCGCATCGCGCATCGCGCGGACATGCGGGTCGGATGATGAGCGTGATCGGGACACGAACACTCTAGCGAGATGAAGTTATTTCTGCTCGAGAGTCAGGGCATAGATATCAGCCGTTCCTACATCACGAATCAACAGCGGTGCGTCATTCGGATCGAGGCCGAACCAGGCTGCGAACGCTCCCGTGGAGCGGAATTCCTTCAGATCGATAACGCGCTCCTCAACACCATCGGAAATGCGGACTCGAAACACTCCGGGATTATTCCGCAAGCGCAGGAAGTAAATGAATTGGCTATTGGACGACCAGGTTGGCCAATCGACCTCGCCCTTTTCTGGCAGCACTGACGATCGCTGCGTCTCAAGGTCGAAGACCTTCAGACCTCCCGGAGCACCAATGTGGAGCCCGGCGATGAAGCGGCCGTTGGGCGACCATCGAGGCGAAAAAGTGCCGTGCGACCCGGAGAGAGTGGTGACCCGCTGGCTGCCAAGGTCGAGAATCCGCAGGTCGTAGTTTAAAGAACTTATCTCTTCCACTGATTTCAAGGAGCAAAAGACAATCTTGTGTCCGTCGGGAGACCAACTCCCATCACTCGTCCCCCCCTTCTCCTCCGGGGCGAGCAACCGGGGTGTACCGCCCTGCGAAGGAACGAGGTAGCTTTGCGAGTTCCCCGCCGAGAACAGAATCTGAGCGCCGTCCGGCGACCAATGGGGAGCCAAGGGATACATCGGAGGATTGGTC
The DNA here is from genome assembly GCA_963770365.1 of uncultured Acidobacteriaceae bacterium. Taxonomy (GTDB): domain Bacteria; phylum Acidobacteriota; class Terriglobia; order Terriglobales; family Acidobacteriaceae; genus Telmatobacter. Next base: position 397,087 of record CAVYPN010000014.1, read on the forward strand.
AGTTGCACAGGATTGCTTCCGTCTCGATTGGCCCTCCAAAGGACGCCGTCCGGGAAGGTAACGTAGGCCACAAACTGGCCGTCTGGAGAGAATGTGACATACTCGGCGGAAATGCCTCCGAGCCAAGGTTGGAGTTGCTGGGACTTTCGCGTCAAAGCGAACCAGTTCGCCCCGCAGGATGACACCCTGGGCAAATATCTTCGTCCCGTCTTTGCTGGGGATGGGAGTGTTCCAGCGGATTGGCCCTGAAGTCAGTTGAACGGGCTCAGCCGGCGCCCGCCTGAACAGACCAAGTCGCTCATCGAGAGTCCATAGCTGGTTTCCAGGTTCATAGCTGCCTGCGGAAAGGGTGCTGGAGCAGGAAAACGAAGAATTTACCGTCGGGAGTCCAACGTCCGCAGCACATCGGCGACGTGGGTTGCCAGGACGCCGGCAGCAGCTCGTGAAGTCCCGATCCGTCCGAGGAAATCTCCCAAAGCCGGCTTTCCTTGAAAAACCGAATCCTGCTACCGTCCGGCGACCAACTGAGCGAGCTGGAAGGTCCTCCCACATCGGCCAGCTTTCGAAGCCCTGTTCCATCGCTTTGGATGAGATGGAGGTCGCTATCCCCCGTGATGTACACGACGGACTTCCCGTCAGGAGACCAGGCTGCGGAATTGACGCGCAACGTCTTTCAACAGTTGGCGGAGCGGAGCCGGCGAGAATCGGAACGATCCATAGCCCCCAGTGACTGCCATCGTATGTGGTTACGAGAAGCGACGATCCATCGGGCGAAACATCCTGGAGAGAGAAAACTGGCAAGGCTGTTGGAATTGGCGCGATGTCTCCGCCGGATATCGCAACCTGTGCAATGGGTCCCATGCCAGAACCCCCCGTGAAATAGAGCCGGCTGCCGTCGGTTCCAGCCAGCTGTTTTCCGCGACCGTCGTGGGTGATCTGGGTATAGCCGTTTTCAGCGATTCGCAACGGCGGCAGCGGGCGGCGGAGGTACCAGGTTGCAACAGCAAGGCTCAGTGCGAGAAAGGCTGCGCCCGATAGCAGCCATTTCCATCGCCTGCTGCGCCGTCCTGTCTGTCTGCTTTTCGTTTTGTCCCTTGTCCGTGACAGCTGTGTCGGTCTGCTTCGGAGGATTCGTGACAGTCTCCTCGATCTGCACAATCGGAGGGGGCTGGACAATATCTGCTTCGCTGAGACCATTTGCCTTGTCGGTCGTACCTGGACTTCCCGAAGCGTCTTCAGAAATCTCAACCTGGTACAGGAATCGGTATCCGACCGTGGCGACGGTTTCGATGTAGCGCGGGTTGCGGATTTCATCGCCAAGCAGACGACGGAGTTGCGCGATGGTGCGCGTCAGAGAACTATCGGTAACGGCCGCGTCGCCCCACACGGCATTCAGCAGTTCTTCCTTTGCGATCAGCTTTTGAGGATTTCGCAGCAGATACAAGAGCACGCGAAATGTCTTCGGTTCGACCGGCAGAACCTCGCCGCCTTGACGAGACGGAACTCCCGCTCGCGAACCTCTACATCAGCGAATTTGAAAACAATGGACTTATTCCCCGTCACAAAGCTCCCTCATCCGCCCTCTGAAATTCATCCTCGTGCTCCGAAATTGATCCGGAGTCCATCAAGACCGTGCAGAGCCGCGCGCCCAGAGTTCCTTCAGCCAAACCGGCTGAGGAACTCAAGCCATGACAAATTTCATGCGGCTCGCCTGCCTCATCGTTGCAACGGCAGTAGCTCCCACACTGGATGCGGAAAGCAAATGCCCGGGAAATGCTGCAAGTATAACGCCGCGCTTGGTGCAACGCGCCCTGGTTGTTATTCCCGTGACGATCAACCAGGAGGGTCCATTTGAATTCATGGTGGACACAGGCAGCCAAGTGACGATTATCGATCCGACCCTGGCCTCGCGACTGCGCCTCAAGCTTCAAGGCACCGCCGGCCTGGTTTCCGTCGCGGGTTACGCGCGCGGGTCCGTGACAGTTCTGAACTCGCTGGAGGCCGACTCAGGTGTGCTTGAAAAGTCGTTTGCCATCGTCGAGGATCTCGGCACGATCCATGCCGCCGATGCTCGCATTCGAGGCGTTCTCGGTGAGAACTTTCTCTCCCACTTTGACCTGCTCATCGACTATGCACACAGATTGTTCTGTCTCGACCAGACCACCGCGATGCGGGATACTCTGCGCGGAGAGCGCATTCCGCTGGTGCAATCGCGACATCCTCATGACGAATTGCCCAACATGGAGCGCCTGGTTATCGCGACGCATCTTTCAGGAGCCGGAACCCGACAGATTCTTCTTCAACTGGATTCCGGCAGTGACGGCCCGATTCTCTACCCACACTCGGAGGAAAGTGCACTTCCCTTGCTGGACCGCGCAACGCTGCGAGAAGGCAACCTTACCGAAGCGCAAAAGACCTTTGCCGCATTGCCGGCGCAGGAACTCCAGATCGGCAAACGCACCGTAAGCCACGTACTGTTCGTGACACCCGTCCGCGTTGCGAAGGATGTCCCGACGCTGGAAGAAGACGGTCTATTACCGACAGTTCTCTTTCAGCGCGTCTTCATCTGCGGTGCCGATCACTTTGTGGTTTTTGATCCGAAGTGGTAGGTGCAGGTCATCTTTCGAGATTCTGACACCTCATCAAGTTTCGCTCTCGATCGTCCACGTCGGCGAATTTGAAAACAATGGACTTATTCCCCGTCACAAAGCTCCGGTGATCCGCCCTCTGAAGTTCATCCTCGTGCTCCGAAATTGATCCGGAGTCCATCAGGACCGTGTAGATCCACGCGCTCAGAGTCCTCTCAGCCTACTCGGCTGAGGAGCTCCGGCGATGACAAATCTCAAGTGGCTCGCGACGTTCGTTCTTGCGGCAACGATGGTCCCCACCCTGTTAGCTGAATCCCACTGCCCGGGAAGTGTTGCAAGTGTACCCTTCCGTCTCGTCAACCGCTACCAGATGACTGTCGCTGTATCCGTGAACCATTCCGGCCCGTTCAACTTCCTGGTCGACACCGGAACCCAGGTCACGATGATTGATACCGACCTCGCCGCCGAACTCCACCTCAGCACAGAGGGCTCGGCCGAGGTCGCGGGTGCCGGATTTCACAATGTTGCTTCTTTCGCGCAGCTCGACTCGCTCGGAGTCGGCGCCGATGCAGTAGGCCAACGGGTATTGGTGTACGACCTCCAGAAGCTCAAGTCAGTCAATCTCTCCATTCGCGGCATCCTCGGAGAGGATTTTCTGGAACGCTTCGACGTGCTCATCGACAATGCCCACGGCCTGCTTTGTCTCGACAACACAACTGCCCTTCGCGCGACGGCGAAAGGAACTCGCGTTGCTCTCCTGACATCCGCTCAGGGATCCAACGACGTCTCATTGCCAAACTCCCTCATCATCGCGGTTCGACTCTCGGACGGCAATCGGCCCGTCCGCCTCAAACTCGACTCGGGAGCAAACGCTCCTTTTTTGTACAACACATCTCAGTACATGGCACTTGGATTGGCGCGGGGTAAGTCCTGGTCTGGTGGCGGAGCCAACGGGAAGCAACAGACGTTCTCGGCCTTACCGCTGCAGGACATGAAGATCGGCTCTCTGGATGTGCCCGGAGTGCTCTTCGTCACGCTCGTCGGCACGCAGAAGGATTCCCGCACGCCGGAGTTCGATGGACTTCTTTCGACGGGGCTTTTCAAGCGCGTCTTCATCAGCCACACCGACCACATTGCTGTCCTTGACCCCTGGTAGGAAGGACTCGATCTTCGATTCTGTCGAGTGAATCTTGAGTTGTGACTTTGCCGATGCGAAGTCTTTTCCTAAAAGGACGTGAACGCGGAAAAGCTGCGGCCCGGTGGGCCGCAGCTTTGGATGGAGTGGTTGCGAAGAATTCTACGCGGACGAGAACGATTTGCCGCCTACGCGTTTTGGCTCCGCTTGATGAAGTGCAGACTACGAGGATGCGTGAGCGGCTTCGCCGGGATTGACGAGGTCGCGCAATTCCTTTGAGGGCTTGAAGTAGGGAACGCGCTTGGCGGGGACTTCCACGCGCTCTCCAGTCTTGGGGTTGCGGCCAATGCGGGGATTGCGCTGGCGAATGCGGAAGGAACCAAATCCGCGGATTTCGATCTTGTCACCGCTCTGCAATGCAGAGATCACCGAATCAAAAACCGTTTCCACGATGACTTCGCCATCGCGGCGCGTGAGGTCGCCCAAGCGGGTGACCTTTTCCACCAGATCTGCCTTCGTCATGTCGTCTGGCCTCCGTACCACAGGATAAACGCATTCGCGACATGGAGTTAAGAAAAAACCGATTCTTCTGTGGAATTGAGGTTTCCGGGTCACGGACTGGAAGGGGGGTGAGAAGACGTTTCCCGCGGGAAGGGCCCCGGAGGCGGACGGCACAGGTTATCATGTCCTGAGTCTTCCCCCGCTGCCGTTTCATCCACAAGGGAAGGAGCTGAACGGTCGTGGAATTTCCCAAATACAGCGTTGTTATTCCGGCATATAACGAGAGCGCCAGAATTCCGGCGACGCTTGCGTCGGTCGTGGCTGCTATCCGCGCCAACGGGTGGGACGCCGAAGTGATCGTGGTGAATGACGGATCGACCGATTCGACCGCCCAACTGGTGCGGGATTTTGCCGGGAGCGCTCCGGAGGTTCGCCTGCTGGAAAACCCCGGAAATCGCGGCAAAGGCTATAGTGTGCGGGCGGGAGTGCTGAATGCGCAGGGCGACATCATCATGTTCACGGATGCCGATCTTTCGGCGCCGATGGAGGAGGCTGGCCGGCTGTTCAAGGCGATCGCCGATGGCGCCGATATTGCCATTGGGTCGCGCTGGCTGGAGAGCGGACGGCAGACTCATCGGCAGCCGCTTTACCGGCAAATTTTCGGGCGCTGTTTCAACGCAGTCTGCCGGATGGTGATGCAGTTGCCGTTTGCCGATACGCAGTGCGGGTTCAAAGCGTTTACGCGAACCGCGGCGCAGACAGTTTTTCAGTTGCAGACCATTGAACGGTGGGGGTTCGATCCGGAGATTTTGTTTATCGCCATCAAACGGGGATTCCGTGTGATGGAGGTGCCGGTGAGCTGGGCGCACGACGCGCGGTCCCGGATGAGCTACCTGCGGGACGGTCTGCAGATGCTGAAGGAGCTGGCGATTGTGCGCTGGAATGCGATGACCGGGCGGTACAACAAGCAGACCCAGGCCATTCTTCGGACGGGCGAGACGCGGTAACAGTGGCGCTGCCCAATTTCGATGCCTCGCGTGCTTCTGCGCAGTCGCGCGTCCCTTCCTGGTCCCTAAAAGCGAGGGACCGGGGGCACCCGCTATAGATCGGCGTTCTCGCACGCCGGAGTGGAATGGTAGGTTGTACTGAAACCTGCACGAGGTCCAATCTGCCTATGGTTTGCCGATCCGCAAAGCGCACGCTCCGGCATCTCGCGTTTGCTCTTCCCCTGGCGCTGTTCGTCGTGTTCGCGTATCCGATTCGGGCGCAGACCTTCGATGCCACCCACCTTCGCGAACCGGCGAATCTGGCGATGAAGTGGCTGGTACAGGCGGGCGATAACCCCGCCTACGCGTCTCCGGACTTCGATGATTCCCATTGGACGCTGTTTGATCCATCCAGTTCGATCGAATCTTTGTTTCCGCGCCATCCGGAAGTTCTGTGGTATCGGCTCCACGTCAAAGTCGACTCCACACAGACAGGTCTCGCCCTCAGCGAGATAAAGCTCTCGCGTGCGTTTGAGATTTATGTCAACGGGGTGAGGCTGATGGCGTCGGGACAAGTGGCGCCCTTTGTGCCGTACACTTCCGACGCAAGAGTTCTGGCGCGGATCCCCGATCGCGTGCTGGCGTCAGGGGCCATCGTAATTGCCCTTCGCGTCCACATCTCGACACTCGAATGGAACGTGGGCCAGGACCCGGGTTTGTACTCCGACAATCTCACTGTTGGGCAAGAGAAGACCCTTTATCGTTACAACTGGCTATCGATCATTGGTGAGAACGCCTCCGGCTGGATCAGCGACGGTCTTGGAGTCTGCCTTGGCCTGGTTGCGCTGGTGCTTTTCGCCGCGCAACGGCGACAAACCGAGTATCTGTGGATCTTTGCTGTTGGAGTGATGGGACTGGTTCTCATTCCGACCCTGGTGATCAGCCAGCTCCATAACATTCCAATCGGATGGATGCTGTTCTCGGATTCAACTCGTCTCGTATCGCCCTACATCTGGGCATCGCTCTACTTTTCATTCGTTCACGTGCGGATGGGCTGGCGGTGGCGGACGTCTCTCATTGTGATTGGTGTTCTCTATTTCATCGGAGGGCTTCATGGCTGGTTCATCGACTTGTCATTGCCACTTCAGACCGTCACCAATCTTCCCTTCGTCATCTTTCTTTCTGTTGTCATCCCCATCGTGCTTGTGGCCCATTGGCGCCGGGGAAATCGCGAGGCGGGCATCCTGCTGATCCCTGTGATCCTGTTCAGCCTATACATCTACGCCCTGGTCGCGATGCAGATGCTGTTTCAGATTCCGTCATGGAGGCAGTTTTCACTTCGCGGATTGAACTTGATTAACCGTTACCCGGTCGGTCCATTCTCCGTATCCCTGAACAGCGTGTCGGGAATCTTGTCGGTCGTCTCGCTGGCGATCATTATGCTGCAACGCTCCAGTACCATGAGCCGCCGTCAGGCGCAGCTCGAGGGCGAACTGGCAGCGGCGCAGGAAGTGCAGCGAGTTCTTGTTCCCGAGCAGACGGGCGGAGTTCCCGGCTTCGCGGTTGAATCTGTCTACGAGCCGGCACAGCAGGTCGGCGGCGATTTCTTCCAGATCCTGCCCATCGGAGAAGGCGGGGTCCTGATCGTCGTTGGAGACGTCGCAGGCAAGGGATTGCCTGCAGCGATGCTGGTTTCGGTCCTGGTAGGCGCGGTTCGCGCCGCGGCTGAATACACGCATCAGCCTGCAGAGATTCTCGCCAATCTGAACGAGCGTCTGGTTGGCCGGTCAGGCGGGGCATTCTCAACTGCGCTGGCAGCTTTGATCGCTCCCGATGGACGCGTGACGATTGCAAACGCGGGCCATCTTTCGCCGTATCTCGATGGGAGAGAAGTGGAACTTCCCGGGGCGTTGCCACTGGGGGTTGCGAGTGCCGCGCAGTACGAGACGACCGAGTTTCATCTCGCCTCAGGCAGCCGTCTTACGTTCTATTCCGATGGAGTGATTGAGGCGCAAAGGCCGAATGGGGAGTTGTTTGGATTCGAGCGGGCGCGCGAGGTTTCAATGAAGTCGGCAGCTGAGATTGTCGAAACGGCAAAGCGGTTTGGGCAGGAAGATGACATCACCGTCGTGACGGTGACGCGCACTGCGGCGGTTGCCAGCGCGGCGTGAGGCGATTTGAGGTTATGCCGTAGCTGTTTTTGCAATGGACTGCAAGCTGCGGGCTTCGATTTCGAATTCGCGGATTTTGTATTTCTGGATTTTGCCGGAGAGCGTGGCGGGAAATTCGTCGACGAAGCGGACGTGCTCGGGGATCTTGTAGTACGCGATTTGTCCCTGGCACCATTCGCGAATCTCGGCTTCGGTGGCTTCCATGCCGGGGCGCAGTCGGATCCATGCGACGACAATTTCGCCGAGGCGTTCATTGGGGATTCCGACCACCTGCACTTCGCTGACCTTGGGGTGCGTGTAGAGGAATTCCTCGACCTCGCGGGGATAGATGTTTTCACCACCGCGGATGATGACGTCGCGGGAGCGGCCGGTGATGTGGAGGCAGCCGTCTTCGCGCATGACGCCGAGGTCGCCGGTGTGCAGCCAGCCGTCGGGCTTGACCACGTCTGCGGTGCCTACCGGGTCGCCATCGTAGCCTTTCATGACGGCGTAGCCGCGCACGCAGATTTCTCCCTGGATGCCGATCGGCTGGCGGGCGCAATCTGTGGGGGAAATGACCTGGATCTCAGTCTGGGGCATGGCGCGGCCCACGGTGTTGACGCGGATTTCGAGCGAGTCGCCGGCGTCGCTCATGGTGACGACGGGCGAGGTTTCGGTCTGGCCGTAGGCGATGACGAGTTCGCCGATGTGCATTTCGTTGAGCACGCGCTTCATGAGTTCGACGGGGCAGGGCGCGCCGCTCATCATGCCGGTGCGGAGGCTGGTGAAGTCGAAGGTGGAGAATTCGGGCAGGCCGAATTCGGCGACATACATTGCGGGTACGCCGTAGACCGAGGTGGCTCGTTCGTCGTGGATGGCCTGCAGGGTGGCGCGTGCGTCGAAGGTCCAGTTGGGAAAGATGAGCGCGGCGCCAGAGTTCAACGCGCTCATGGTGCCGATGACGCAGCCGTAGCAGTGGAAGAGCGGCACGGGCACGACGATGCGGTCCTGCTCGGTGTAGTGAAAGCCCTGGGCGAGGAATTGGCCGTTGTTGACCACGTTGTGGTGGGTGAGCATTACGCCTTTGGGCAGGCCGGTGGTTCCGCTCGTGTACTGAATATTGGCGATGTCGTTGGCAGAGACTTGATCGGGCAATTGCCCGGCCGACTCGAGAAGCGCCGGCCAGAGCGGAGAGTCGAAGTAGATGGTGTGTTCGAGATCCAGCTTGAGGCCGTGACGGGCGCGGTTGAGAATTTCTTCGTAGTCGGCACGCTTGTCTTTGTGCCAGAGGAAGAGCGCTTTCATGTGGGAGCGGGTGAGCGTGTATTGGAGTTCATGGGAGCGATAGGCAGGGTTCACATTGACCAGGCTCGCGCCTGCCCGCGCGCAGCCCATGTGGAGCATGACCCACTCGATGCAGTTGGTGGACCAGATGCCGACGCGATCGCCGCGGCGAATGCCGAGCGACCAGAGGCCACGGGCAACGCGATCGGCGGCATCGCTCAATTCGGCCCACGTCATGCGTTCGGACTGGTGGCGCGAGGCGACGGCGAGGCGGTCTGGAAAGCGGCTTGCGGTGCGGTGGAGAAGTTCGCCGATGGTGAGATCGAGGAGCGGGGCGGTCGGGTCCGCGGGTGTAACTCAGGGTTGCAGGGTCTTCATCGACGGGCATGGGCGAACTCACAATTCCAAAGGGGCAGTGTACCGCGCTTTACCTGTCCAAAATGTGATCCAGTACACATTCAGAAAAACTGAATGCGAGGGCGTCTTGGCGGAAATGAGGGAATGCCCACTGCGGATGGAAAGCAGATTCTTCGCTCACCACCCCCGAACCTACCCCATAGAGCTATCGCTCTCTGGGGCCCTGGTACGTTCGGGGCCCCGTTCGCCCAGAATGACATCGCTGACTGGTGCTCAGCACCCCAGACTGAAGTACGATTGCGCCTCGTTCGCTCAGAATGACACCGCAAGTTAGGGCTTGCTGCTGGGTATTTCCCACTGGCCGGTTTCGGCGGATTGGAAGATGGCTTCGATTACGGCCATGTTGGCGATGGCTTCTTCCAAAGGGACCGGGAACTTCGCCGCCTTCGAGGACGGCGCGGGAGAAGGCGTCGCCCTGCATGGTGTACTGGTCGGCGATGGGGAATTCTTCGAACTTGATGCCACTGCCGAGGAGATCGCCGGTCTCGTCGATGAAGATGCGCGTGGGACGTTCTTTGGGAGCGTTGAAGGGGATTTCGATTTCGATGCGACCAGTGGTGCCGAAGAACTGGACCTTCTGATGAGGGACAAGCTGCGTGCTGCAGGTGAAGACGGCCTGGCCACCTTCGAAATCCAATAGTGCAGAAGTCAGGCGGTCGATTTTCATCGCGGGGTCGCGGTCGATGAGGCCGATGACGCGTTTGGGTTCGGCTCCGAATCCGTAGCGCGCGGCCTGGATGCAGTAGCAGCCGATGTCGAGGAGGGCGCCGCCGCCGGATTCGATGTGATTGCGGATGTTGGCGGGGTCGTTGTTGAAGTAGCTGAAAAATCCGAACGACAGATCGCAACTGGCCGATGCGGCCGGAGCGGAGCAGCTCGCCGACGCGCAGCCATTGGGTGTAGCTGCGGATCATGAAGGCTTCGCCGATCTTGACGCCGGTGCGTGCGCGGACGGCAAGCAGGGTTTTGGCTTCGGCGACGGTGAGGCTGATGGGCTTTTCGCAGAGCACGTGCTTACCCGCCTCGGCGGCCTTGATGGTCCAAGGCACGTGCATCTGGTTGGGCAGGGGGTTGTAGATCGCGTCGATTTCGGGGTCGGCGAGCAACTCTTCATAGGACCCGTATGCCTTTGGGATTCCGAGCGCGGAGGCTGCCTTTTGGGCGCGGGCCAGGTCGCGGGAGGCGATGGCGTCGACGCTGGTGAAACGGCCGAGCTGCATGGCCGGCAAAACTTTTTTGATTCCGATGTTTGCGGTGCTGAGCATGCCCCAGCGTAGTTTGGTTGCCATGGGAGCCATCATAAATTGGCGGCGGGCTCGGATGGGGCCGGGAAGGAGAGCAGATTCTTCGCTCACCACCCCCAAACTGAATTACGTTTGGGGCTCCGTTCGCTCAGAATGACACCGCCAATTGTGGAAGGAGCTGCAGATGGAAGGGCACTGACGGACAAAAAGCAGTTTCTTCGTTCGCCACCCCCAAACTGAACTGCGTTTGGGGCCCGGTTCACTCAGAATGACACTGCCAATGATGGGACATTCGCTTGCATGAACTGATACGCGACGAAAGTTATCGTCATTGAAAAGAAACCTCGGCTATAATCGTGTCGAGTTTCCCCCGATGAACACAACCCCTGTTGTAGACCCCTCTTCTCTCGCTGTGCGTGTGCGTGTATCGTCTGCTGAAGGAGCGGCGAATTCGCAGTTGAAGCACTCGCCTTCAGGGCAGGAGGGGGTGCGCGGCACGCGGCTTTTCCAGCGCATGTGCCTGCTGGTTCTGCTCATCGTGGTTTCGGCTGCGTCGTTCAGCGCGTTCTACCAGAAGTGGCATTTCCGCGAACAGGGCGCGCGCGGGACCGACCTGATCGCTGAATTCGATCGCATGATCGATGGCACGGCCCACCGCCCGTATATCTATCGGCAGATGTTTCCTGACATTGCCAATGCGCTTACCCGGGTGCTGCCGGTGGACGCGATTTCGCGCAGGGTGCCGCAGAGAGCGAAAGATCGGATCAGCGTTGCGTTCAACCTGACGTCAAAGGCGTACCCGGCACAATACCTGATTTTCTATATTGCAACGTATCTGTTTGCCCTGTTTGCTGCCGTGGGCTTGTACAAGGTTTGTACGGCCGCAAGTTTTGCTGAGCCGGTGGCGGTGTTTGCGGCGGTTGTGTTCATGCTGCTGTTTCCGCTGTTCGGGGTGAAGGGTGGATACTTCTGCGACTATCCCGAATTGTTCTTTATGGCAGTGGCTGTCTGGATGGCGCTGAAACTCGACTGGTGGTGGATCATCCCGGTCGCGGCTCTTGGAACGTGGAATAAGGAATCCTTTCTGCTTTTCATGCTTACGCTGTATCCGCTTTTTCGGCGGCGGCATTCGCGGCTGAACTCGTTGATCGGAGTTGGCGTTCTGGCGGCCGTGTGTATCGCGGTATACCTTCCTATTCGCCAGCACTTCGCGCACAATGCGGGTGGGACGGTTGAGTGGCATCTCAGGGACCAGATCGATTTCTACGTGCATCCGTTCAAGATGGACACGTGGGTCGACAGGACGTACGACCTGATGTTTCCTGCGTTGAGCGCTCCGATTCCGACGCTGCTGCTGATCTGGGCGGTGTGGAGAGGATGGCGTTTTCTGCCTGTCTGGCTCAGGCGCCATGCGCAGATCGCGGCGTTGATCAACATTCCGCTTTTTCTGCTGTTCTGCCAGCCGGGAGAGTTTCGGGATCTGAGCATGCTGTATGTTTCGTTTCTGTTTATCCTGGCGTTCAACCTTCAGGAGTGGATGAATCCGGCCAATCTGCAGCGCGCGGCATCGAACGCTTAGAGTGGTTCCCAAACAAGACATTTTGTTGAGGTCGGGGCCGCAAACGGCCTGATGGCCACTTCGGTTTGGGAAGGATAGGAACAGGCTATGGTGGGCGCTGCAGGATTCGAACCTGCGACTTCCACCGTGTGAAGGTGGCACTCTACCGCTGAGTTAAGCGCCCGGGCTGGAGGGTGCCGCGGGTCGGCGCGAGGCGCGCCAGAGGGGCTCCCTGTAAGGTAGAGTATCACCAGCGACACTCGACGGCCAACCTGGGCACCGGAACAACCAGGAGCCGTGTGGACTCGCTCCAAGTTACTGATGCGCTGGCGTGTACGCTCAATCCGAGAGGTTCGCAAGCCCGCTTCCGGGGATGAGCTGCCGGCCTTCCCGCCCTCTTTTGCAGGCAGCCTGGGCTTGCCCGGTTTTGAGCTTGCGGCGGCCAATGGGGCGGTTTTTGGGACTGGTTTCGTGGCGGCGATGTCGAGCCGGTCGGACGAGGATGAGACGGACTCTGCGGCTGGCCCTGGTTCGGGGGAGGGGGGGCGGCACGGCGGACAGCCTGTCAGGGGTCGAAAACCGCTAAACAATGCAAAATCAGAGCCGGAAAGTGAAGAATTTGCGCAACCTTCCGATGAGGACGGGGTTCCTGAAGATATGGCAACCCTGGTACTGGACAATCCGGCACTGGGACGGGGTACGGCGCTGAATCCGCCGGAACCGCAACGGCCCGTGAATTACGCGCAGGACGAGACGAGCGATGCGGCCGTAATGCTCCGGGTAGCGGCAGGCGACGAGGCAGGTTTCAACTACCTGGTGGGGAAGTATCACCGGGCGATGAACAGTTTTCTCTTTCGCATGGTGCACAACCAGGCGGTTGCCGAGGAATTAGCGCAGGAAGTGTTTCTGCGGGTGTATCGATCGCGTGAAAGCTACAGGGCCGAAGCGAAGTTCACAACGTGGCTCTATCGGATTGCAACGAATCTTGCGGTAAACCACGCACGCGATACACGGCACGAACGGTCGGCGTCGACGATTTATCTGGATGCACCGGATGAAGAGTCGGGAACGACGCCGGATGTAGCTGACGATGCTCCTTCGGTGGAGCAAAGGATTGTGCGCGATGAGCGCATGGCGGCAATCCGGGCGCACGTGATGGCTCTGCCGGAACGCCAGCGCATGGCAGTGTTGATGCACAAGTACCAGGGGATGGATTATCGGCAGATCGGCGATGTATTGAAACTGAGCGAGTCGGCGACCAAGTCGCTGCTGTTCAGGGCGTACCAGACGCTGCGGGATAAGCTCAAAGATTTCGTTTAGGGATTGAAAGCCGGGGAAGCCGGCGGAGAAGTGGAGTGGTAGCGATGGAAACCATGAAGAAATGCACCGCGATGGAAGCGAAGCTGGCAGAGATGCTGCTCGATCCGGAAGCGGCGCCTGCCAAGGTGAAGACTCATGTTGCGGAGTGTGAGAGCTGCCGCAAGGAACTGGATGAACTGCGCGCGACCATGGCGGTGATGGATGCGTGGACGACGCCTGAGCCCAGTCCCTACTTCATGACGCGGCTGGGCGCACGGATGCGCGAGGAACGCGAGGCTCCGCGGCAGTCATGGTTCCAGCGCATCCGCGCCCGCTTTGCTTACGGTCCTCAGATGCACGCACGTCCGTTGGCGGCGATGGCGCTGACGGTGATGCTGCTGATTGGCGGGGGCGCCTACCTGGGTGTGACGAACATTGAGACACCACTGCCCAAGCCGGATGTGGACGCGGCAGTAGTACACGATCTGCAGACAATCGACAGCAATGCGCAGGTGCTGGATCAACTGGAAGCGATCTCAGACAACCCGAACGACGCGATTTCGGACGATCCGAATTCGGATGATCCGCAAGCGCAATAGTTGAAGAAAGTGCAAGAGAGTTTTTTGAACGACGGGGCCAAGACAATGAATGGGGAATGGAGCAAAAGCGTTGCAAGGCAGACGCGCCGTGCGGTTCTGACCGCCATGGCGATGGCCTCCCTCTGCCTGTCCCCTTCTGTCCTGGTTGCGCAGGGCCAAAATAACGCGCATCCGGCTCCGAGGTACTCTGCGCCGCGGCAGCAGAGTCGCCCAACATTCACGCGTCCGCAGTCACCGGGGCCGCAGAATCAGGGCGGCCGTTCTGCACAGCAGTATCCGAATCGGACTCCGCAATATCAGAATCGGACTCCGCAATATCCGAACCGTGCGCCGCAAGCGTATCAACCCTATCGAGCACCGGGCGGGCCACAGGCGCAGCGTCCGATACAGAACCCGTATGGTCCGCAGGCTGGTGCGCGCGGTGTATATCCGAATTCGAATTACAATGCACCGGCGAATGGGCGTCAGGCCTACCCCGGTACAGCCAGGCAGCTGTATGCGCCACCGGGGCATCTTGGCGCGTGGCTGAATACACATCGCAACGTTCCCGCGCCGCAACAGCAGCAGATGCTGAGGAATGACCCGAGTTTTCGCCAGCTTCCGCAGGGCGAGCAGCAGCGGGTGATGAACCAGTTGAACCGGGTGAACCAGATGCCCGATGCGCGGCGGGAGCGAACGCTTGCGCGTGCTGAGAACCTGGAACGGCTCTCACCGGAAGACCGCGCACGGGTGGCGCAGTCTGCACGCCAATGGACGGCTCTGCCACCGGACCGCCAGACGACGATGCGCAATGCGTTTCGCGACCTGAAAGCAGTTCCGCCGGATCAGCGGTCGATCGTGCTGAACTCAAGCCGCTACCAGGGCCAGTTCAGTCCGCAGGAGCGGGGCATTTTGTCGGACATGTTGCGGGTGGAGCCGTACGCTCCGCCGCCGCAGCAATAAGGCAGAATTGAAATTACTGCAGTCCCGTCGAGATCATCTCGGCGGGATTTGTTTTTTGGGGGAGACTGAGGACATTCGCAGAAATGAGGAGAGCCGAGAAGCAGATTCTTCGCTTACCACCCCCAAACTGAAAAGCGTTTGGGGCCCCGTGCGCTCAGAATGACACGGCTCTGACTATGGAAGTTTTAATCAGAGGAACATTTTGGGCGGGACGGTTGCGCTGTCTGAGGACTTAATAACGAGGAGAGCCGAGAAGCAGATTCTTCGCTTACCACCCCCAAACTGAAAAGCGTTTGGGGCCCCGTGCGCTCAGAATGACACGGCTCTGACTGTGGGAATCTCAGACTGAGGATACCTGGGGGACGCGATTGCGCTGTTTTACTTTTGCGGCTGGGGATCCGACGTAGACGCTCCACGGTTCGAGATCGCGGGTTGCGACAGAGGCAAGTCCAAGGACCGCGCCTTCGCCTACTTTGACACCGGGAGCAACGCAGGCGCGGGCGCATACCCACGCGTAGGGGCCGACCTCCATGGTGTAGGCGAGAAGAGGAAACGCGGGATCGTCGAAGTCGTGGGTTGCGCCGCAGAGGTAGGAGTTCTGCGAGAGGATGGCGTGCGAGCCGAGGTGGACGGGGGCGGGGTTGTAGATTTCAGCGCCGTCGCCGGCAGTGACCTGATCGGCGCAGAAGAGATTCCATGGCGCCCACACGCGTGAGCCTGGATAGAAGTGGCAATTTGGGCCCATCTTCGCGCCGAAGAGACGTAACAGCATCGAGCGCCATGCGTGAAAGGGGCGCGGCGAGAGGCGATAGAAGATGGCCCAGCAGATGTTCCAGGTGAAACGCGCGATGCGGTTGCTCGCAGAAAACGCGGGTCGCAGAAACGGATCCTTCGCGGTTTCAGGCGAGATGTGTTCTGCCGCGTTGTAGTGGACCTGGCGGGACATCTGCTCCGAGTCTATCAAGGAGCAACTTCGGTTTTCAGCTTGATGTCGCGCGATGATGCGCCGACTTGCACCTCAAACGGGCCGGGCCCCATGGTCCACTCCTTCGTCTCCGGGCTCCAGTATTCAAATGCAGAATTATTGAGCTTGAACTGAATGGTCTGGCTTTCGCCAGGTTTCAGTTCAACGCGGCTGAAGGCTTTTAGTTCATGCGTGGGGCGGTCGATTTTTGAGTGGCCGTCGTGGACATATAGTTGGACAACTTCAGCGCCTGCGCGCTGTCCCGTGTTCCGGACTTTAACGCTGAAATGCCAGAGCCCATTTTTGCCGGCGTGTTCCACCTGTCCTGGCTTTAGGTCGCTGTATTCGAAGGTGGTGTAGCTGAGGCCGAAGCCGAAGGGGAATTGCGGCTCTACGTTTTTGGTGTCGTAGTAGCGATAGCCGACGTAGATGCCTTCGGTGTATTCGGTGTGGAGGTTCTGGCCGGGATAGGTTTTTGCTGCCGGGCGAGTCTTCGAATTTCTTTGGGAGCGAGACGGGCAGCTTGCCGGATGGGTTGGCGTCGCCGAAGAGGATGGATGCGAGTGCATTGCCGCCTTCCTCGCCGCCGTACCACATGTCGAGCAGTGCGGGTGTCGTGTCGAGCCACTTCGACATCGTTACCGGATCACCGGTGTTGAGAACGACGACGGTGTGCGGGTTGGCTTTTTCGACGGCGGCAATCAACTCATCCTGGCCTGCGGGAAGGTCCATCGTCTTTACGTCGAAGCCTTCGGACTCGAGTTTGTTGTAGCGGCCTACGACTACGATGGCTACATCGGCTTTCGCTGCCGCATCAGTGGCTGCTTTCAGATCAACCGCGCGCGCTTCGGGAGTGTCGTGCGCTGGGTCTTCGCCCTCCATGCCGACGCCTAGCGCGGAGGTGATTTGGATTCCTGCTCCAGCACGTTTCTGGATGCCCTGTAGCGGTGAGACGGCATACTTTGGCCGCACCAGCGAACTGCCTCCGCCACCGGTGCGTGCGACGAGAGCGTTTGGACCGATCACAGCAATCGAATGGATTTTTGAGGCATCGAGCGGGAGCAAGTTGCCTTGATTTTTCAGAAGGACGATGCCTTCGGTTTCGCCCTGGCGCGCTACTTGCTGCTGCGCGGGCGTGTCGACTTCGCCGGTTGCAGTGTGCGGATGATCCATGAGGCCGCTGACGAGGATCACGCGCAGGATGCGGCCAACGTTGTCGTTGATGGTGGCCTCGGTGATTTTGCCGGCCTTTACGTCGGCCAGGACTTTGTCGGCTTCGAGCCAGACACCGCTGTTGCCGCTCATGATGCTTCGCGGGCTTGTCAACATGGCCTTGGCCGGCGGTCCACCGGGCATCTCGAGATCCATTCCCGCGTTCACCGTTGGCGCGGTTGAATAGGTGCTGCCCCAGTCGGAAACGACAAAGCCCTTGAAGCCGAACTCTTTCTTCAGAATGTCGGTGAGGAGGTGGGGATTCTCGGCACAGTATTGGCCGTTGACTTTTTCGTAGGCTGACATGACGGTCCACACATCGGCTTGCTGCACGGCAGCTTTGAAGGCGGGCAGATAGAGTTCGTGGAGCGTGCGTTCGTCGATTTTCTCGTCGAGGCGATGGCGCTCAAACTCTTCGTTGTTGGCGGCGAAGTGTTTGACGGAGGGGAGCACGCCCTCGCCCTGCACGCCGCGGATATAGGCGACGCCGAGTTGACCCGACAGGTATGGATCTTCGCCGTAGCCTTCGAAGTTGCGGCCCCACAAGGGAACGCGATTGATATTGACGGTGGGGCCGAGGATCATATCGCGGCCGAGGGCTTTCACTTCCTGCCCAATGGCCTGGCCTTCGCGCTGCACGAGAGCGGTGTCCCACGTGGCCGCCATCGCGACGCCGGAGGGAAACGATGTGGTCTCTACTCTCACGGGATTCGTCGATGAATTGGTGATTGCCGAACTGCCGGCCCAGGAGCGCACGCCCATGGGGCCATCTGCCATTTTGATGGAGGGGATGCCGAGGCGCGGGATCGGCGCCGACTCCATCCAGCCGGAGCCGGAGAGCATGGTCGCCTTTTCTTCGAGGGTCATGCGCTTGAGCAGATCCTGGACACGCTGGTCCGCCGGCAACGCGGTGTTCTTGTAAGGTGCGTTTGCCGGTACTGGGGCGGGCGCTGAATCTTGCGCGCGGAGAAAGGAGACATGGAGGGCGGCAATTGAAAGAAGCAGCACGAAAATGAAACGGAAGGTGCAGCGCATGGGTTGGCACTCCTGTGGCGGTTCGAACCTCGCCATAAAGTTGCGGCAATGGTAGCGGATGGCGGTCCAACGCAACAAATCCACGGCACTTCAGGGATGCATTTTGTGAGATTCGACCATTCGACGTGCATGTCTCGCTCCCGGAAAAATCCTGATGATTTGCGTGCTCGCGGTGCGATAGGATGACGGCAAGATTTTCGCGAAGGTCAATGACGATTGTCGAGACTGAACAAAGGATATGGGAACCGATGAACGATATTCGGAAGCCGCGACGAATCGGTAGAAGTATTTTGGCAGTGCTGATGGGGATAGTTGCGGGCGTCGCAGTGACGCTTGCAACAGATTTCGTGCTGCATGCGATTCACCTTTTCCCGCCATGGGATCAGCGCGTGCCCGACGGCTTGCTGGCATTGGCTACCGCGTATCGCACGGTGTACAGCGTGGGGGCAAGCTATCTTACGGCGCGGCTGGCTCCCTACAGTCCGATGAAACATGCGCTTGTGGGGGGATTGATTGGCTTTATCGTGAGCCTCGCGGGCGCGATTGCAACCTGGAACGGCGGACCGCAGTTTCAGTCGCACTGGTATCCGGTTGCTCTGACATTGCTGGCGATTCCTTGCGCATGGGTTGGCGGGATGCTTCACCTTAGGCAGACGCAAACGCTTACTTCGTGACGCCCAGAGCGTCGAAATTTGCATGGGAGTAGTGCGCCACGCTTCTATCGAAAAATCTTTGACAGTGCTTTTTGGCCCGGCGTACGATCAGGGCCTCTTTCCGGGCCCCTACATCAAGATCCGGAGGTCAGAATGGAATCCACAGCGACATCACCCGTCTTCGAGCAGTCAAAGTTCGACGCCTTCATGGGGAAGGCCGTCATGGATATGGGCGCCGCGATGCATGCAGTGCTCATTGTCGTCGGCGACAAGCTTGGTCTCTACAAAGCGATGGCCGGCGCCGGGCCGCTCACCCCGGCCGAACTGGCCGCAAAAACCAAAACAACCGAGCGTTACGTGCGGGAGTGGCTCAATGCCAACGCAGCCAGCGGGTACGTCACCTACGACGCCACCAGCAAGAAATTCGAGTTGCCGCCCGAGCAGGCTTTTGCCTTAACCACGGTCGACCTGCCGGGCGCATTCCACATTATTTCTGCGTGTTTCAAGGACGAACCGAAGATCACCCAGGCTTTTCGCACGGGCGATGGTGTTGGCTGGCACGAGCATGATGCCAACCTGTTCTTCGGCACGGAGCGATTCTTCCGGCCCAACTATGAGCAGAATCTCTTGAGCGGCTGGATCCCAGCCCTGGACGGCATAGGAGAGAAACTTGCCAAAGGCGCCGCGGTTGCCGATGTTGGCTGCGGGCACGGAGCCTCGACGATGCTGATGGCCAAAGCCTTTCCGAAGTCGCGGTTTATCGGATTCGATTATCACAGCGGGTCCATTGAGTACGCGCGGCATGTCGCCGGGCGCGACGGCCTCCTCGACCAGATCAATTTCGAAGTGGCGAGTTCGAAGAGCTATCCCGTGAACGGCGGCTACGATCTCGTAACGTTTTTCGATTGCCTGCACGATATGGGCGATCCGACTGGAGCTGCGAAGCATGTTCTTTCGTCGTTGAAGCCGGACGGAACCTGGATGATCGTGGAGCCGTTTGCGAACGACAACCCCGAGCAGAATCACAACCCGGTCGGTCGCATCTACTACTCCGCCTCCACGATGATCTGCACGCCGGCGTCATTGGCGCAGGAGGTAGGCGCGGCACTTGGCGCGCAGGCCGGTGAGGAGAGGATTCGCGACGTGGTGAAAGCGGCTGGATTTACACGATTCCGCCGGGCGGCGGAGACCCCATTCAACCTGGTATTTGAGGCGCGGGCTTGAATGCGTCGATCCCCGGTGTCGCTTGTGTTATCGGCATTAGACTGGGTGCAAGAAAGCAGATTCTTCGCTCACCACCCCCGAACTGAAAGACGTTCGGGGCCCCGTTCGCTCAGAATGACACCACCAACTTTTATCGTGAACGTCAGGTCCTAGGTGATCGCGAGAGGCGAGCCGGTTTTGTCCGGCTCGTCTTCGGGTGCGAACAACAGCCAGCCTGATGCGAGCGCCATCAGGAGCAAACCCAGCCAGCCGCGCAGTTGAACTCCGGGCCGCAGAAACGCAAGGGCAATCAGATTCGCCATCAGCGGAGCGATGAGGAAACGGCTCGTCATGCGGACTGCCGACATGCGGGGCATGAGCCAGAAGAGCAGAGCAAGGCCGAGCAGATCTGGTATCGCCCAGGCATCGATATGCGCAACTGGCCGCGCGCTACGCTCGATCGACAGGGCGGCGATAGCGAGCAGGATTGCAGCCGAACCTGCGGCGATGGTGGCGAAACCAGATAGATTCGTTTGGCTCCGTGCGATCTTCACCGCGGTGCAGTTGGCAGCGGCGATCGAGGCGACCGCGGCGATTACGCCGCAGAATGCGATGGCCTGCGCCGACGACCCGGGGAGTTCCAAGGGAAAAATGAGGAGGGTTCCAGCCACGGCTACCAACGAGGCTGCAAGACCGCCGCGCTGTGGCGATTGCAATGGCGAACCGAGGTAGGGTTCCATAACAACGGCACCGATTGGCACGAGGGAGAACAGGGCGACGCGCGTCGAATCGTCGATATGTCCTTTGGCGAGCTCGACCAGCAGCGCAGGCAAGGCGAGGAGACCGGCGCCTACCAATCCAGCCTCAAGGAGCGTGCGGCCGCGCGGCCAGTTTGCTCTTTGCACGAAGGCTGTTGCGGCGGCGACGATGGCGAAGAGCGCCAGGATGCTCGCCTGGTTCAACAGGGGCGAGGAATTCGTCTCCGATGCCGAACTTGGCAGCAGATCGGGACGGAGAGAGGCAAGGGACCAGAGCAGACACAGCAGCAACAACGCGCCGACCGGCGTCGCTTTGATGGCAGATGAGCGCAAGCAGTGTTCTCTCACCTCGATCAGAACATAAGCGCTATGCGATTGCGCTTGCTGCAGAGGATGCGTGGATAGGCCCTAAGTTACAATGGAGATTGGGCCAAGGCCGATTTTTCAGGTAAGGCAAGGAGTTTCAAGTTTATGGCGATTCCCGCCACCCAAATGCGTCCGGGCATGATCATCAAGCACAACGACATTCTTCACCTGGTGTTCAAGGTGGAGCACCGCACCCCGGGCAACCTGCGCGCGTTCATCCAGGCAAAACTTCGCAATCTCAAGTCGGGCGCTATGTTCGAGCACCGTTTCCGTTCCGGCGATGCCATCGAGAAGGTCGTGGTGGATGAGATTTCGATGGAGTTTCTATATGCCGACGGCGACGACTACTACTTCATGAATCCAGTGGACTATGAGCAGACGGTGCTGAAAGGGTCGACCCTCGGCGATGCGGTTGAATATCTCACGCCGAACCTGCAGATCAAGGTCAGCTACCACGATGGGCAGGCGGTGGGTATCGAACTGCCTTCGTTCGTGGAGCTTACCGTGGTTGAGACAGAACCGGGCTTGAAGTCGGCTACGGCGTCGTCCGTGACCAAGCCGGCCAAGACAGAGACAGGACTAGTGGTGCAGGTGCCCCCGTTCATCAACGAGGGAGAGAAGATCCGCGTCGATACGAGCGAAGGCGCTTACATGAGCCGGGCGTAGAGGGATTCGTTCGTGAAAAAACGCCGAGGCTTGGGCCTCGGCGTTTTCACGTGGTGAAGTGCAGGCGTTTCTTTCCGTGGTCGACGGGTGGGGCTGGCCGCGGTTAACTGCGACGTGAGCTAAGCCATGCCACGAGGCTTCCGGCGAGGACTCCGGCGGCGAAGACCACGCCCATGGACTGAAATGGCTTCTGTTTCACGGTTCGTCTTGCGTCATAGATCGCATCCTCGGCGATATCGCGACCCTGCTTGAGTGCCTTAACGGCTGATTCAACTCCTTCTTCGACCGCGTCGGTGACGACGGACTTGAGTCGCGAGATCTCGCGAACGACATCTTCAACTGTTGCGTTTTTTTCCAATATGCCTGATGTCATAAGATTTAGCCCTCTTCTATTGAGATTATTGCCGCGATCCTCGTTCGGCCGCGATGCAAAAGTCTACCTAAGCTGTGATGTGATCCGGTCTGTCGCTGTTGCACGGTCAACGTATTCAGTGGGAATGCTTTTCAAATACTGCAGGCCAGAAGTTCCAGGGGAAAGAAAATCGAGTGCAAAGAAATTTTTCTTGCGTGCTCACCACTTCTCTATGTTACAGTCTGTAACACTATGGCGAGTAACACTCACGATCCGGCTGAACTCGGGGAACTGGAACGCGAAATTCTTTCGATTGTGTGGC
Organism: uncultured Acidobacteriaceae bacterium; assembly: GCA_963770365.1. Taxonomy (GTDB): domain Bacteria; phylum Acidobacteriota; class Terriglobia; order Terriglobales; family Acidobacteriaceae; genus Telmatobacter. The sequence continues at coordinate 419,321 of CAVYPN010000014.1, forward strand.
GTCTTGGCTCGGTAACGGCCGAGCAGGCGCGCGAGGAACTGGACCGCACGTTGAAAGACTCGACGGTGCGAACAGTGCTGCGGCGGCTGGAGGAAAAGGGCTACCTGGCGCACACGGTCGAAGACCGCACATTTCTCTATCGGCCTGCGGAATCGCGACAGAAGGTTGCGGGGCGCGCGGTGAAGCGCATTGTGGACTGGTTCTGCGAAGGATCGGTGGAGGCGCTGCTGGTGGGCATGGTGGATTCGCAGGTGCTTGACCGTGCCGAATTGCAAAGGCTGGCGACGCGGATTGCCGAGGCGCAAAAGCAGGCGGGAAAGTCGATTGCAGCGGGTGAGCGTAAACAGGAGGCGAAGCGATGAACTCCTCAATTCTGGTGGAAGCTGCCCTTCGTTCTGTATTCCTTGCGTTGGCGGTTTGGATGGGGCTGCGCGTGTTGAAGGTGCGCAACGTTCTGGCGCAGAAGGCGGTGTGGGGAGTGGTGCTGGCGGGGGCAGTGGCGATGCCGCTCGTGCTGCCGATGGCGTCGCACTGGAGCGTCTTGCCGGCCAATGTGCGCGTCGTGCTTCCGGCGGATCCGGAGACGCTTCTTGAGGAATTGCAGGCGAGGATTCAGGCCAAGACGATCGCCCGAGCAGAAGCCGGCGGCAGTAGCAGCTGCGGCGGGCGAGGGCGCGCCAAGGATCGAGCAGCAGGCGGGGCTATCGGACAGTCAACCGAATGGAAACCGCGCTGTCGTGGCGACTGAACCCGTTTCTTCCGACGCGGATCGGGTCGAGTATATTCAGCCTCAGTTCGTGGCGCAGACCGAGTCAGCAGCGCCGCGGGCAGTGGCGCCGCCGCGCGCGGCGTTATCGCTTTCGAAGATACTTCTTCTGGTTTATCTTGCCGTCGCGGGGATATTCCTCGTTCGCCTCGCATGCGGATTGATTGCAGCGCTCCAACTGTGGCGCAGAGCGAAGCCGATCTCCAGCGAGATGTTGACGGTTTCGGGCGCACCTGTCGATCTTCGCTGCAGTAGCGAGGTTTCTTCGCCGGTCACGATTTGCTCGGCGATCGTGCTGCCGGCGGATTATGCCGCCTGGGATAGCGAGAAGCTGCGTGTAGTGCTGGCGCATGAGCGTTCGCATATCCGGCAGAAGGACTTTTACCTGCAGCTGCTAGCCGGGGTTTATGCCGCCGTGGTGTGGTTTAGCCCGCTGGGTTGGTGGCTCAAACGCAAACTCTCAGATCTGGCTGAGGCGATCAGCGACCGGGCAGGACTGGAAGAGGCGGCTGATCGTGCATCGTACGCGCAGATTCTGCTTGAATTCGCGGCCGCGCCGCGCCCAACCCTGATCGGAGTCGCCATGGCTCGCAATGGATCTCTCTCACGCCGGATCGAGCGGTTATTGAACGATGTCTCTTTCCGGCAGGCATTTTCGGGTTCGCGCCGCACGCTGGTGGCTGTGCTGGTGGTGCCGGTGGCTCTGTTTGCCGCCACGGCGCTGGTGCGTGTTCAGGCAGCAGGACAACAGGCGCCCGTGCCGCCGCCGGCTCCTGCGGTGGCTCCCGACAGGTGGAGTGCCGGCTGCCCCTCCGGCGGCGGTGGCACCGGCTGCTCCGGAGATTGGCGTAGCGGAGCCTGAGCCAGTCGCTGGCGAACTGGCACCTACCGAGCCGACGGAGAATTTGCCTACTCCCGCGCAAGTTGGTGCGCCGGCAAGTGCTGTACCGGTTCCGGCAGCGCCCAGCATGCCGGCCATTGCACCGGTAGCACCGATGGCAGGTCCCGCACATTTAGCGATTCTGCCGCCGACGCCGGCGAAGGGAGCGCTGATGCTTGTGGCTCCGAGGGCTCCGGGAATGCCGGGATCAATGATCGTCCTGCCCCGAGGTGCCGATACGATGGCGATCATTGCGGGGCAAACGGCTTACGGAGTGGGTCGCGGATATGGCGTGGGGCAGAGCGGCACGACTGAACGAGGAAGCTCGTCCTACAGCAACAGCGGAAGACACTCCGGTTATCACTACTCCTATTCGTCGAATGGCGAATCGTATGCGGTGATCCGCGGCGACGACATGAATCACATGTCGTTTTCGGGGAACTGGATCGAAGGACGCCACGAGGAACTGGAAAAGGCGCGCAAACAGGCGCACGGCGATTTCCTGTGGTTCACGCGCGAGGGCAAGGCATACTTCGTGGATGATCCAACGACGATGTCGCAGATCGAGGCGATGTACAAGCCGATGGAGGATCTTGGCAAGCAGCAGGAGGATCTTGGCAAGAAGCAGGAAGCATTGGGGAAACAGCAGGAGGATCTGGGGCGGCAACAGGAACAAGCGAGCGTGCCGACTCCGGACATGAGCAAAGAGATCGCCAGGATCGATGAGGCAATGGCGAAGTTGAAGGCCAGCCAGGGAAAGAACCTGAATCAGGATCAGTTTGCGGACCTGCAGGAGAAGCTGGGCGAACTGCAATCGCGGCTTGGCGAGATCCAGGGGCAAATAGGCGAGAAGCAAGGTGAATTCGGCGCGAGGATGGGCGAACTTGGCGGAAAGATGGGTGCCCTGGGATCGCAAATGGGAGAACTTGGCGAGAGGCAAGGAAAGATAGCGCAGGAAGCCGATCGCAAGGTGAAGTCGATCATCGATGAAAGCCTGAAGAACGGAAAGGCGCATCCGGTGCAGTAGGCGGAATTCGATGGGCGGGGTTGCCGAAGAAGCGGTAGAATCCCGCCCATCATGATTAACGGCGTACATTTTCTTCTCTACAGTCGCGATCCGGAAGCGGACCGCGTTTTTTTTCGTGACGTGCTCGACTTTCATTCCGTTGATGCCGGCGGAGGGTGGCTGATCTTTGCGCTGCCGCCGGCAGAACTCGCGACTCATCCCGGCGATGGCAGTTTTGTTGAGCGGCATGCCGATCACGAACTCTCGGGCGGCGTGGTTTACCTGATGTGCGACGACCTGCGGGCGACGATGGAAACGCTGGAGAAGAAGGGCGCGAAAACCACGGAGATTGTTGAAGCGCGGTGGGGCATCACCACAACGATTCGGCTACCGGGCGGCGGAGGACTGGGCCTTTACGAGCCGAGGCATGCTACCGCACTGGGGCTTGCAGGAAGATGATTTTCGAGAACGCAATATCGTTGCGGCAAGGTGGGCGTGTAACCTGATGGGGCAATCAGGATCTGGAGGAAGATCAGAATTGTCCGTTTCGCCGCGTCTCGAGGTTGCTTCGCAGAGTTTCAAATTGAACGCCAGTTTTCTAAAGCAATCCCTGGACGGATTGATCGATGCGGACTGGTGTAAACGCCCCAACGATAACTCCAATAATCTTTGCTGGATTGTGGGCCACCTTACATGGTCGCGCACCATGGTGCTGGCACGGCTGGGACAGAAATGGACGTTGCCGTGGATACCGTTGTATGCGCGCGGGACGAAGTGTGTCGACTCGCCGGAGGCTCCCACGCCGGAGGCGCTGATGGAGGCCTGGAATGAGACGTGCGGAAAGCTCAACGCGGCTTTGGAGTCTGCTTCGGAGGAACTGCTGGATACTCCGGCTCCGCAGCCGGGTCCGCCCAGCGCGGATGGGAAGCTGTGTGGGACCATCAACTTCATGGCGCTGCACGAGACCTATCACGTCGGACAGGTGGCCTATGTGCGGTCGTTTCTCGGGCATTCCGGCGTGATGGGATGATCGAGGTTTCGAGCAGGATTGCCTATTCAAAAGCAGGTCCTTCGCTCCGCTTACCCCATGAACGCTTCGCGATCACGGGGCCCCAAGCTGCTCCGCTCAGGATGACACTAGCATTATAGAAAAATGCAACCATCAGGTTGCTCTTTATTGCTGGAGTTGGACGAGCTTGGTTTCCAGCAGGGCTTCGATGGTCATGAGGGCGTCAAGAACGGCGCCGGAGACCGGGGCATCGACCTGTACGACCGCGAGAGCTTTGACGGGCTTTTCTCCGCTTCGTTCGCGGCCGAGGGCGAAGTTGGCGATGTTGACGCCCTGCTCGCCGAGAATCGTTCCGATCTTGCCGATAACTCCGGGAACGTCGAGGTTGCGGCACACGAGGAGATAGCCCTCAAGCGGCGCTTCGATGTCGATGCCGTCGAACTCGAGCAGACGCGGCTGTTCGCCGTGAATCACGGTGGCGGTGGCATGGCTGTGGCCGGCAGCCGTGTGCAGTCCGATGGTAAGCAGGGTGGCGGCGCCGCCGCGGTGGCTTTCTTCCTTTTCTTCGTGAACGCGAATGCCGCGCTCCTGTGCGACGGCAGCGGCGTTGATGCGATTCACATTTTCAGAGCCCTGCAGGAGGCCTTCAATGGCGGCGTTGCGGACGAGGTCGGTTTTGGCGTCGGCGAGTGCGCCGCCGTAGGTGAGGTCGATGGCCTCGATGCCGCTTTTGCCGGCCTGCGCCAGGAACGATCCGAGGCGTCCGGCGAGGTCGATGTAGGGCGCGAGCTGCACGTATTCTTCGTGGCTGAGTGAAGGCAGGTTGACGGCGTTCTGCACGACGCCGAGCTTGAGGTATTCGCGGACCTGCATGGCGATCTGGATGCCGACAGCTTCTTGCGCTTCGGCGGTCGAACCGGCGATGTGGGGGGTGAGGATGACATTGTCGAACTCGGCGTACGGCGAGTCTTTGGGCGGCTCGACGGTGAAGACGTCGAGCGCTGCTCCGGCGACGTGGCCGGACTTGAGAGCGGCGACGAGTGCGGCTTCATCGACCAGTTCGCCGCGTGCGCAGTTGATGATGCGGACGCCCTTCTTCATCAGGGCGAGGGATTTCGCATTGATGACGCCGGCGGTCTGCGGGGTGAGCCCGACGTGGAGGGTGATGTAGTCGGAGCCGGCAATGACTTCGTCGAGGGCAACGAGGCGGATGCCGTTTTCGCGAGCGACCGCTGCGGATACGAAGGGATCGCTGCCGATGATTTCGAGACCGAATCCGCGGGCGCGGCGGGCGACTTCAAGCCCGACGCGGCCGAGGCCCATGATGCCCAGAACTTTGCCGCGGAGTTCGGCGCCCTGGAGGCTTTTCTTTTCCCACTTGCCGGCGTGCATGGTGGTGTTGGCGGTGGGGAGCTTGCGAGCGAGAGCGAGCATAAGGCCGATGGTGAGTTCGGCGACAGCAACGGCGTTGGCTCCGGGGGTGTTCATGACGACGACACCGCGACGCGTGGCAGCTTCGGCATCGATGTTGTCGACGCCTACGCCGGCGCGACCGATGACGCGGAGTTTGGGGGCTTGCTGCATGAGTGCGTCGTCGACCTGGACGGCGCTGCGGACGACGAGAGCGTCAGCGTCGGCGAGGGCGGCGGGGAGGCCGTCGGGAAGCTGATCGTGGGTTAGAACTTCCCAGCCGGATTCGGCTGCGAAAACGGCGAGGGTTGCGGGGGATACTTTTTCCGCCAGAACGATCTTCATCTTGTCTCCCTTGGCCGCGGTGGCGGACCCGGTTTCAAACTCATCAAAACGGATGTTGTGCTTTTCGCAGAGCAGATCGAACATGCGCACCGCGGCGGCGTGAGGCTTGCCTTCGCCGCGTTCGTACTTGGTGATGGAGTTTGGATGCACGCCGAGCAACTCGGCCATCTGGTAGGAGTAGAGGTCGAGCTGCTTGCGCGCGATGAGAAGTTTTTCGCCGAAGGTGAGGTCGGGCATTGCTGAATCCTTGTGGGAGGCGGAGCTGACGGGGTTAGAGGAGTTAGCAGGTTAGCGAGTTAGCCGCGCTGCGCGCGTGTTAGCGGAGTTAGCGAAGGGGTTTCGACCCCCAAGCCTAACGCTGGAACGGCGCGAACACCGCTAGCTCCGCTATCCCATCGTTGCTTCCGCATAAATTTTCTGGGCCGCTGCTACGGCCTGACCGTATTCAACCTTTAGGCTCAGGGTGTCTTTCGCGATGTGCTCCATGGCGCCGAGGAAGGCGATGGTGTCGAGGTAGTCGAAGAAGCCGAGGTGTGCGACGCGGAAGATCTTTCCCTGCATCTCCCCTTGGCCGTTGGCTGTGATGAGCGCGAATTTCGATTTGAGCGCCTTGACAACTGCGCCGGAGTCCATACCTTCAGGAACGGCGACGGCAGTGGCGGCTGCGGCGGGGGCGGTTGGTGCGAAGAGCGTGAAGCCGAGAGCGACGAGGCCGGCGCGAGTTGCGGCGGCATTGACCTGCGCGTTATCGATGAGCGCGATTCGGCCTTTCTCGAGATCGCCTCCGGCCTGACCGGCGATGTAGTCGAGGGCGGCGCCGAGGCCAGCAACGAGAGCGACGGCGGGCGTGTAGGCGCTTTCGCCCTTGACGGCGTTCTTGCGCTCCTTGCGGAGATCGAAGTAGTAGCGCGGGTTTTTGGACTTCTCCATGGCGGCCCAGGCCTTTTCGCTGACGCTCAGGTACGCGAGGCCGGGCGGAATCATGACGGCTTTCTGCGAGCCGCCGATGAGGATGTCGATGCCCCAGGCATCGACGTCGAAGTGCGTGGTGCCGAGGCCGGTGATGCCGTCGACGACGAAAATCGCTTCGGGGGCCGTTTCGCGAATTATCTTGGCGATGGCTTCGATGTCGTGACGGACGGCGGTGGAGGTTTCGGTGGCCTGCACGTAAACAGCGCGGTGTTCCGGCTTGAGGGCTGCACGAATGTCGGCGAGGTTGAAGGTCTGGCCGTAGGGGGCAGAGACGACGTCGGGCTCACATCCGAAGGCTTTGGCAAGGCCCGTCCAGCGCTCGCCGAACTTTCCAGCGGTGAGGACCAGGACGCGGTCGCCGGGCGAGGTGAGGTTGGAGACGGAGGCTTCCATGGCGCCGGTGCCGGAACTCGAGAGCAGGAGGACGTCGTTCCTGGTACCGACGAAGACTTTGAGCTGGGCAAGCACCTTCTGGAAGAGGGCGCGGAACTCGGGAGTGCGGTGGTGCATGTCGGCGGCGGCCATGGCGAACTGGGCGGCCGGCAGCAGCGGAGTGGGGCCTGGTGTGAAAAGACGAGTCTTGTAAATCATGGACTTAGCCTCCGGAATGCGATTGTGGGGCGCGGCTTCTTTCAGGACCGCGAAATCACAGAATACACATATTTGTGATTTTTGTGAAATGAGGGGTGTGCAAAACAGTGAGATTTTTTTCCGTGATGAAGATGAAGTTCTGGGAGAAATGCGGGGGACCGAAAAGCAGATCCTTCGCTCACCACCCCCAAACTGAAAAACGTTTGGGGCTCCGTTCTCTCAGGATGACAGTGAGGCTTATGGACGGCATTTTAAGACGGTTAGAGGTGGCCGCCGTGGGCGCGAAGCAACGCAACGGCTTTTTCATTGGAACCCATCCCGCCATAGCCATTCTGGGCGTAGAACATGGGAGTTCGGCCGGCGCCGTCTTTCGCATTCGCATTTGCGCCTGCGTCCAATAACAATTCCAGAATCCTGGTTTTGCCGTGCAAGACTGCCCAGAGCACCGAGCTATTTCCGCCCAGATTGATCGCATCCGGATCAGCACCGTTGGCCAACAGGAGTTCTACGTCGTAGGGAAGGTCGCGCTCAATGGCTAGTTGGAGAGGAGTGACGCCGATATGCACGTAAGCGTTGGGGTCCGCGCCATGGGTTAGCAGCAACTCAATCATTTCTTTGTGGCGGTAAGAGAGCAAGGCCAGCGTGAGTGGCGTCTCGCCGTAGGCTTTTTGATTAAAGTCGGCGTCGGGTTTTTGACTGAAGTAACTGCTGGCAATCACTTCGTGCCCTAGTGGATCGTTGTGTGCATTGACGTCCGCGCCGTTGGCGATCAGCAGAGCAGCAATCGCCGGCTGGTCGTGAAGGGCGGCGATATGGAGTGGGGTGTTGCCGAGTTTGTCTTTGCTTGAAACGAGGTCGGGATTCTGCTTGAGCAAGGCTATGACCTTCGCTTCGTCGCCTTTGCGCGTTGCGTCATGAATCGGGCCGCATAGCGCGATGCTGGGCCAGGCAAGGCAGACCGCAAGTAATGCGCCGCCGCGAATGATTTGCGCCGCTATGTTCAGCGTTGCAGCCGAGGCGGTCACTTTTTCGGCTCCTGAGGAGTATCGGGCGTATCGGTGATGATCTTGTGCGTTGAGCCAAGCCGGTGATAGTCGCTGAACGTCGTCCGATTCAGGATGAGGGGTTGAACAAGACTTCGATTGTGAACGAGAGCCTGATCCTTCAGGTTGCGGAAGCAAGTGCTGACTTCTTCGACGCTGAAAGCGAGGCTGTGGATTGGACAGATATAGGTTCGGTCGCCGATGTCGACCGGACCATACTCGATGACCGAGGCGACATGGGAGATGGGGTCACCAGGTTTTGAATCGGCCTGCAACGTGAGCCGGAGAATTGCGCCCGAAACGGGATCGATGGCCAGCGAGCCGTGATACGCGGGCTGCGCGTGAAAGGCATTGCTGCCATTGCAGGCGTAGTTCACCTCATATTTCGAATCCTCTTCCGGGACGGAGTACCGATAGACGGCAGCCAGTCCGGCGGCTTCCTGTTCCCAATGATGAAAGGCCATTGTACCTGCGGTTGCGCCCAACAAAACGACGGCCGATGCGGGGCCAAATTCGCCCCAACTCTCCAACCCTATGGGAGGCAGCGTCTGCGCGGAGCGCTGCGCCTTCATAGGATCGATGACTTCTCTGCCGTTGCGAAACGTGATCTCCCGGGTGGACGCGCCTCTCGGGAACAGGCCGATATGCACAGGCTTGCCTGTCTTGTTTACTTCAGGAGAGATTCCAGCGAATCGTTCGGTGGTGCGGGTGGCGAAGAAATTGGGCAGACGGGTCAACGTCTGGAAGACGTAGACGCGTGCCGCATCAAGCATGTGTTGCTGCTGGTTCGCGTCGGGCGCGGGCTGATCGGGCTGTTCACTGGCCGGCGCGTCCATCAGGGCAGAACGATCTGCCAATAACTGCAATTCTCGCTGCGTCCGCGGTCCAAAGGTGTGTTGCTTCACAATGCTGTCGAGCGTGGCGGGGGTCAAGCGCTCGGAAAGCTGGATATTGGCGATTTGTGTCGCCAGCGTCGCATCTTGAAGTACAGCGACGGGTACCTCGGCGTGGTCGGAACCCGTTGGAGCGGGAGCGGACAGCTTCTGCTCGAGCTGCTTGACGGTGATGCCCTGCGCGGAACATTTCGTCTGAATGGACAGGGCAAGAAGAGCGACGAGAACCAACCGATCCAATTTCAAGTCACTACTCCGCAACGCGCAGGTTTTTTCTTCTCATTTCGGCAGGCTCCAAAGGAAGAGCTTCGAATTGAATTTTGCCGGAATGCCGAAATTGACAAATCTGACCGAACGTGACGGTCACGTTTCGCCCAAACCATAACACAGTTGGGAGAATTGCTTCAGTGTCGATCACCCTTCGAGCTAGTTCGCTGGATGTGCAGGTGAAGACGTCACGGGACGGGCTGGAGGACGAAAAATGGCCTCCAACGTTTAGCTGGAAGCCATTTCGGATTAAAGACTACGAAAGGTCTGGTTCCGGTTAGCGGCGTCCGCCGCCAGCGAAGCCCCCACCGCCGTGGAACCCGCCGTAGCTGCCACCGCCATGAAAGCCGACGACGTTGCCGGGGTTTCCGCGGACCGCTCCGCCGACGTACCCATGACCAACGTAGCCGTGGCGATAGTGGCCGTAGTAGCCGCCGTAGAATCCGCCCCCGTAAGGATAGAAGCCACCCCAGCCGAAGGGATAAAAGCCCCATCCGAACGGACTGGCGAAGGGGCCGAAGCCCATATAGGCGTAGTCATAGGCCCATGGATCCCAGTACCAGCCTGGCCCCGAATAGGGACCGCCGTATTCGGCCGCCATCTGGTTGTTGGCTTCGGCCATGTATTCGGAGCGGAGGCTGTTCCAGTTGTAGAGTTCGTCCTTAGCGCTGTCCCTATTGAAATCGGATGGCTTTTCATTCCGTAGTGCCGGACCATCATTCAAGGCCAGCTCGTGATGGCCCTTGATCTCGCGCCACTTGTTGCCGCCCACCTGGACATGCGCCTCACCGTCGAAGACCATCGCCTCTGGCTTGCTGGCGTCGAACTCGTAGTATCCACGCTTGTTCAGGCGCGTTGTCACGCCAGCATCGATTACCTGCAGATCGTTTTGATCGTGGATTTCGTCGACTTCAACTCCGGCGCGACCCTTGTCGAGTTGCACCTGGGTCAACGAGAGGTCCGGCGAAATCATCTTTACCGCACTGTTGTCGTCGAGACGGAGAAAGACACCCGGTGTGAGCAGAACCTCAGCTTTGCCTTTACCGGTGGTGATTTCCTGTCCGGGTGAAAGGGTCGCGTTTCCACCGTCTTTTGCATTCAGTTGCGACCCATTCAGATAGACCGCGCCCTCTACATAATTCACAGCGCCCGGAATTGCCTGTCTGGCTTCACCTCCTTGATCCGCGGCAAACAAGGGTGACGTCATAAGTCCCAAAGCGAGCAGTGCGAGCATTGTGAGTGATCGGCTTTTCATCTCTTTTTACTCCCACCTATATAAATGCTGAACGGACGGCATAGTTCCAACCGCGCGGCGTCATCGATTGCGTGAAATCAAAGCAAGAATTGAGGGGAGTTGGAACTTTTTCGGGTGAGATTCATCGTGTGGGATACATGCTGCGCGCCGCCGTTTGAGGCGCCGACGGGGCGGGGATTCACGTTGGACCCTCGGGCGTTGGGGGAAGGTGTTCCGCTAGAATCGATAGATCAGGAAGGAAGTCATGATCGATCCAGGAGCTCTTGCAGCATTGATATCGCAGCAAACCGTTGTCGCCATGAAGGCGCGTGATGCCGAACGCACCGGCACTCTGCGCATGATCAAGGCGGCCCTGATGAACAAGGCGCTCGAGAGAAATGCCGAGCTGACGCCTGCTGAAGAGCAGCAGACGCTGACCATGATGATCAAGCAGCGCCGCGACTCTATCGAGCAGTTCACGAAGGGGAACCGTCCGGAACTGGCGGCGAAGGAAGCTGCCGAGATCGTGGTGATCGAAGAGTTTCTGCCCAAGGCACTCGACGAGGCAGGCCTGCGCGCGATGGTTGCCGAAGTGGTGGCCGAGCACGCGAGCGCCAGCGGCCGCGCGGCGACACCCAAGGACATGGGACCGGTGATCAAGACCGTCCAGGCCCGGTTGCAGCAGGCGGGTGTACGCGCCGAGGGCCGCATTGTGAGCGAGATGGTGAAGCAGGCGCTGGCAGGGTAATCAGACGATCCGGAGTCTATTGCACGCGGAAGTCGTCGAGCTTGAACTTCTCCTGGCTTGCGGCAGGCTTGATGATCTTCGGCCGGAACACGAGCCACACCAGAAGTCCGAACGGGAAAAACATGATCACCATCAATGTGACCAGCCATGGTGACTTGCCGCGGCGTATGGCATCTTTCGCGCATATGCGGATAGTGGCGATGAATACCGCGAGGATGCAAAGAATAAGCACGAGATCGATAATGCTCGAGAAATCATTCGCGCTCATGCTGCCCACCTGCACGTGAGATTACAGGCAACCGATCCGTCCGTCCAGCGATCCTAGCTTCGTAATCTGTGAGCGGAAGACGCGCCCCTTCCACAAAATCGAGCGTTGTATTTGTTGTTCAGCGGTTGGGAACGACTTACTGGCCAGATTTACGGGTGAGCTTACGCGGATGCTCTTCGTGCAATTCGCGGTGCAGTTCATCGACTTTTTCCTTGGCTCGTTCGAGGGCTCGTTTTCCGGCGGGGGTGATCTTGTAGAGCCGTCGACGGCGACCGTCCACGCGATCGAACGCCGAGCGCAACATGCCCGATCTCTCCAATCCATGCAGAAGCGGATAGAGTGTGCCAGGGCCGACGCGGTAGCCGTGATGCGCGAGTTCCTTCATCATGGCGAGTCCGAAGATGGGCTCCTGCGCAGCGTGCAGCAGCACGTGGATGCGGATGAGACCGTCGAAGAGTTGGCGCTTCTGATCTACCACAAAAATAAATATACCTCTGTGAACGTGTCCGTGGTCTTGACTGATATCGAAATTCGATATAACGTCGGCTGAGTATGGCTTCCTCACCGGCGCAATTTCCCCGTACCCGGAAGAATTGGTTGATGCGAATCCCAAAAAAGGCGTTCAGTGCGGCCATATTCATGGTCTTGTGCCTGAGCGGAACGAGGCTCTCGGCGCAGGGGCCACCGTTTCAGGTGGATGACCCGGTGCCGGTGGATTTCAAGCACTACGAGTTCTACATCTTCGGGTCCACCGACGGGACGCCGGCGGAGACCGACTACTCCGGTCCGTCATTTGAATTCAATTGGGGCGCGGTGCCGCGGGTGCAGCTTCACGCGATATTGCCTTTTGGCGGAATCCGTCCGTCGAACAATCCGATCTATTCTCCCTCTGGCGAGGGAGCGAGTGCGACCGGGCTTGTCGATATGGAATTCGGCGTGAAGCTCGCGATCATCAAGGAGACGAAGACGATTCCACAGATCGGCACATTCACCATGTTGGAGATGCCGACGGGCAACTCCGATAAAGGGTTGGGCGTGGGCAAGGTCTGGTACCGATTACCGCTGTGGCTGCAGAAAAACGAGGGCAAGTGGTTGCTTGATGGGGGAGCGGGCGAGACCGTGGTGCCGCAAGAGGGTTTTCACGACTTCCCCTACGGCGGATTTTTGCTGAAGCGCGAGATCAGCAAGAAGCTTGATCTGGCGGCGGAGATATTCGCGCATGGCGGCGAAGGCCCTGTGACGCCTCAGGCGCAAGCATCAACCATGGTTGACGCGGGTGGCTACTGGCATTTGAAGGGCGAAGATACGATGCAGCTTTTGTTTGCCTATGGCCATTCCGTCGCGGGCCGAACGGAGAATTACGCCTATCTCGGCCTCTACTGGACGTGGGGCAAAGATGATAAGAAGCCAGACGACAAGGGCAAGGACGCCGATGAGAAGAAGACATCGCTGTTGAAGAACGCGATGTTCTCAGGGCACTCGCTGAAGAACGAATTCTGATTCAGCCTTCGGAGCGTTGATCTGCCTCGACGAAGGGAGCAAGCGCCATGGAGACGACCACGCGCGGGTTCTGGACGATGGTGCACGGTATGGGATTCGGCGCGCTCTATCTGCTTGCGTGTTCCTATGCAATTGTCGAGTTGTATCGTCGCTACAAGCCGCGGTCATTGCAGCCGATTTCTGAGGAGGATGAGAAGTTTCTCGGCGCGTGGCTCGTGGTGATGGCAGTAGTCGCGTGGATAACAGTGCTCATGGGCGCATACGTAATCTATCCGTGGTATCGGGCGGTAGCGCCAGCGGGCGTAGTGGCGATGGGTGCATATCCGCAGGCGCTGCTGAAGTCCAATCGGAGCACAATCGGCTGGCACGCGATCGGCATGGAGTGGAAGGAGCACATTGCCTGGATTACGCCTATTTCGATCACCATGGCCGCGGTTGTTTTCGTGCATTATCGGCGATGCCTCAGGAACTATCCGCAACTGCGCTCGGCGGTGCTGATTTTTGTTTTTGTATCGTTCGCAAGTGCTGGGATTGCGGGATTCTTCGGCGCGGAGTTGAACAAGCACGCTCCGGTCGAGGGTGGGGGGACGATCAAGCTGATGCAGGGCGGCGAGCGGTGATGGCGAGCGAATCGGCAAGCGACGTCTCGGTGATGATGATGCCGAATGGTCCCGGAGCAGCGGCGGTGCTTGCTGCGGGAATCGGTTGCTTCGCGATGGGAGCCGCGGCTGTACTTGCGGATAAGGTGCCCGCACTTGCGCGCATGCTGAACATTTACAGGGCTACTGGTCCGCTTTCGGGCGTTTCGACCGCGGCGATTGTCGTGTGGCTCGCTGCCTGGGCGGCGTTTCATCACCGCTGGCAACGACGCAATGTTGACCTTGGACGCACAAACCGGATTGCGTTTGTTTTGCTCGCCTGCGGAGCGCTACTGACGTTTCCGCCGGTTGGAGATTTGTTTTAGGACGAAGAAAAACGCCGGAACCTGCGCCACTGTTGTGGCTCGGATTCCGGCGAATTATTTGGATGTGATTTCCGTTCAGTCGAGATCGTCGACGTAGTGGCCTACGAGGACCGTGTTGCCATTGGTCGGGTTTTTGAGCAACAAGCCGACGACGCGCACGTTGGTTGCTGCAGAAACATCGGACAGCTGCGAGAGCCCATCGCGGAACTCGCAATTGCCGGCGATGTAGACGGTAACGGTTTGCGGAATAAGCAGGCCGGCGAATCCGTTTACCTGCATCTGGAACGAGTCGGTGCTGCTATTCACGCTGCCGGGTACGACGGTTCCATTGAAGCCCCAATGACGCAGCACGACGCGTTTAACTGTGACTGCGCTAGCGTTGGTTGCGCTGCTGGCTGGACCGCCAACGGAAATGTGCTGGCCGGGAAGCAGGCCGCTCTGGTTGAAGAGGAACTGCGCGAAGGGCCCATGCATCCAGTAGATCGAGTACTTCTCTGAACCGTTGAGATCGATGGTTGCAAGCTGTCCGAGTGTGAGCCCGGTGGTTGTGGGCAGCAGGCCGCGGACGTAGAGGTCGAAGTTGGACGCCGGGCCGGACGACGGATTGACGTAGGTGACCTGGCCGCTGGCGTAGAAGCCGTTCTGCGAGAGGACGGCGATTTCGTCAGCGTCGATGGTTGCGTCGGCGCGATCAAGGAAGCCGGAGACCTGGATGATGGAACTGGAGCTGAGATCCGCGAAGGTGTCTCCTCCGTCCCACTCTGTTTGCCCGGTGACGTTGACCGTGAACTGGCGACCATGCGGGCCTTGGATGGTGACGGTCTGCTTGCCTGCGTCGGTGTTGACGACGGCTGCGTCAAACTCGTCGATGTAGGCGCCCTTGTCGTTGTTGTTGACGCCGTTGACGGTGAAGGTTGGATTGACGTCGCCTGTGATCTGGCCGGCGCTGACGCCGATCGACTTCCGGAGATTGAAGTCCATGTGCAGGCCAACCGGAGCTCCAGTCTGAGCTACGATCATTGGCTTTGAAAGGGCATACGTGACGGTGGGATTGCTGATGTTGGCCGGCATGGTCTTAATGGTCGGCTCGGCAGTGGTGGTGTCGAGGTACCCGATGGTGCCGTTGCTCAGCGTGATGGCAACGGAGGAGTAAGTGCCCACCGGAACATCATTCATGTCGATCAGCGTTTGGAGGCCGTTGAAGCGCGCGAAATCAACCATGGGCGAGCCGCTGGTCAACTGCACGGTGTTGCCGTTTGCGTCGGTTGCAGCGATGCTGACCTGCACGTTGAAAGAAACTACGCTGGCCATCGGGGCGTCTGTGCCGACGACGAAGGAAGAACCCGTGACTGTTTGCGTATTGTTGTTGGGGGTGGAGGTATAGCTGCTGCCGCAGCCTGCTGCCAGAAGAGTGGCAATCGTCAATGCGACAAGAGACGGAAGGACAAGCCTTCCTGACTTTGAAATAAGCATTCCAGATTCACCGCGCTTTCTGCGAATGCCCGTGGCCTCACGGAGCTTTTCGCGGGTTGGGGCACAGCATCGATTGAAGAAGGTTGTTGGCCGTGTCCCTATTGCGCGGAACACATGTATGCGGAAGGAAGTTGCGAAATTCTTAAGGTATTTTTAAGGCGAAAACCGCGCGTAACCGAAGTCGATCGAGAGAGATTACCCTTGTGGTGAATTTCTTGCGTGTGGGACTCAACCTGCGCGTCGATTATCCGTCTATCAATTTCTGGCGCTGTTCGAGGAAGCGGCGCACGGAGGGGTCTCGCTCGAGACCGATAGCAATCGCATATGCGTGGCTGGATTCTTCCCGGGCGTCTAAGCGGGCAAGCAGATCAGCACGCGCGGCCCAATAGGGTTGATACTCGGCGAGACGCGGATCTCGAGAGACCCGGTCCAATTCCTCAAGCGCGCGCTGGGGATTGTAAAGTTCTGCGATCGCGAGAGAGCGATTGACGGCCGCGACCGGAGAGCCGCTGAGCGCGAGCAGTGCATCGTAGAGCTGCACAATTGCCGCCCAATCGGATTGACCGACGATGGCGCGCGAGGCGTGCGCGGATTGAATGGCCGCTTCGAGCTGATATCGGCCGACAATATTCATGGAGCCGGCGCGATGAAGAAGCGATTCGGCTTCGGCACTCATTTGCGCATTCCAGAGTGCCGGGTCCTGCTTCGCGAGCGGTACGTAGTCGCCATCGCGATTGCGTCGCGCGGAACGTCGCGATTCGGCATGCAGCATCAGCGCCAGCAGGCCAAGGCCCTCCGGTTCGGCGGGTAGCAACGCGACGATGACGCGGCCGAGATAGATGGCCTCTTCCGCAAGGTCGCGACGCGCAACGTCGGTACCGGCGGCGTCGATCCAGCCCTCGGCGAATGCCGCGTAGATGGCATCGAGCACGGTGTCGAGGCGCGTGGAGAGTTCGCTGGTCTCAGGGATTTCGAGCGGGATTCCAGCCTGGCGAATCTTGTTCTTCGCGCGCACGAGGCGCTGGCTCATCGTGGCTGGAGAGATGAGAAACGCGGAAGCGATGCGTTCTGCGTCGAGTCCGAGGATGGCTTGCAGCATCAAAGGAGCGCGTACCGCGCGATCGATTGCGGGGTGCGCGCAGGCAAACATGAGGCCGAGACGGCGATCGGGGATATCTGCAGAGTCGATGGCAGCCTCAATGGCTTCGGCGGTGTCTTCCATGTCGTCGGACGCAACTTCGCGTTGTTGAGATCGACTGGAGTCGAGGAATTTGCGACGTGCGACGGTCATGAGCCAGGCTTCAGGATTTTGCGGACAGCCGGTGCGGGGCCAGTTGGCCAAAGCAGCGGCGAATGCCTCAGAGAGCGCGTCTTCGGCGCCGGCCAGATCGCGCGTGCGCGCGGCCAGGAAGGCGACCAGCTTGCCATAACTGCGGCGCGCAACCTGCTCGGCCAGGTCTCGAGGTTGCACGCCGTCTCCGCATTCACTCATGGTTTACATCGTCCAGATGGGCCGCACTTCAATGACGCCGTGCTGCGAGCCGGGGCAGCGCGCAGCCCACGAGAGGGCCGCATCGAGGTCGGGCGCGTCGATGAGGAAGTAGCCGCCGAGTTGTTCTTTCGAGTCGGCGTAGGGTCCATCGAGCACCTGGGTTTTGCCGTCGGTGGTTCGCACGGTGGTTGCAGTGGCAATCGGCTGCAGGCGGTTTGATCCCACGTATGCGCCCGCTTGTTTGAGAGCTTCAGTGTAGGCCATGTACGCGGCCATGCCCTGTTGCTGCTGTTCCCTGGTCATGCGTTGAAAGCCTGATTCTTCGGCGTAGAGAGTTAACAAATACTGCATGGGAGATTCCTCCGTTGTGATTTTACGGCGGTGGTGGAGAGCGCCGTTACCACGATGACGCGCGACGAATCGTGATTTCGACACGGAGCCCCGAAAAAGAGCCGAAAATTCTGCTGATGGACAAATGCTGAACGCTAACGTGCGACCAACATTGCCTGCAGTCTCATGAAAAGGGGGTTGTCACAATCCCCCCTTAGATGTAAGTATTCCTTAAAGAAAATTCCTCGACTGGTTGCCTGCCGGTAAAAGTTTTTGAGTCTTGGAAATGTTTGAGCGGGCCCTAAGAAAGATAGCAAGCCCAATCATGCAATCCAGCTTCAACTCTGAAGCTTTAACCGGAGAAGCTATTTCGCTGCGCACGTTCCCGTTGTCGCGGCGGAAGGCGAATGCAGATTAAAGAGGTTGTTGAGTAGTACTCTCAGGCGCTTCGCGTCTTTGACTCGAAACAACCCATTCCAAAAAGGTGAAGTCCCGGCACTCTCCTTGTATGCAAGGAGATGAGGGGAGTTGTGCACGAAATCCAGCATGTCCGGGTTCTGGCTCCCTTGTTGAGGTGAACTCGCAACGAATGGTCTTCTCGGACCGGGTCCGGTTCCATGGATGCGCGCAGGAAAGACCGCGTCGTCTACAAGGCATTTTTCCGGGTTCGATCTCAAACGTGGAAGCGAGGATCGATCTCAGGAATCGTACGAAGCTCTGGCAGGTACCGAGCGAGGTACCCGCAAAACATAACAGCGGCTGAGCGGAAGCTCGACCGAACATTTGACTCATATCTGAAGGAACCAATCGACGTGATGAGAAAACTCGCTCTCCTCCTCTTTGTAATCGCCTGTTCACTGCCCGCAGTGGCCGGCGTAATCGTCTACAGCCCCGGAAACAATGCCTCCGTCAGCTCGCCATTCAATCTCTCGGCCTGGTCCAACTGGTGCGGTTCGCAGAGTGTTGTGACGACGGGTTACTCGCTCGACAGCAGCACGAGCACGACAACTTTTAAAAGCCAAACGATCAACACTTCAGTCTCAGCTTCGGCAGGGGGACACACCGTGCACGTGAAGGCATGGGGAAGTGCTGGAGCTGCGTGTGTCACCGATGTGGCAGTTAACGTGAGTACTTCATCGAACGTCCCGTCGGGCTCCAGCAGCGTGAGCGCTCTTCAGGCTCTGAGCGGTTGGAAGGCAGTGCACGATAGTGGGACACCGGGGACGTCGAGCGGGTGGATGAACATCGTCAGCTCTCCCTCGATGAGCGGCGCTGCACGACAGTTTGCTACGAGCTACACGAATTACGGTGGCGAGCGGTATAGCGTAGCCTTCGGCGACGACGAGTCAGCCCAGAATCTCCAGCTGGATACATGGATATATCTCCAATCTCCATCGACCGGAGTACAGGTTCTGGAGTTGGATCTGAACCAGGTTTTATCCAACGGGCAGACGATCCTCTACGGATTCCAATGCAGCGGCTGGACAAACACGTGGGAATTCTCGACCAATCGGGGATCGGCGACGAGTCCGAGTCCGCATTGGGTAGCGACATCCTCCTACTGCAACCCACACAGCTGGGGAACGAACCAATGGCACCACGTCCAGATCCTCTATTCCCGTAATGACTCCGGCTGGGTCACATACAAGACGGTGACGCTTGATGGAAAGGTATTCAACATCTGGGTCACTACGTACAGCGCGTACGCGCTTGGATGGAGTCCAACCTTGGTGGCGAATGTGCAGGTGGACGGATCGAGCAGCGGAAGCGGCGGGTCGCACGTATTTGTAGATAACATGACTCTGTATCGATGGTGAGAGGGAGCGCAAAGCTCCTCACCGGCCGGCCGTGCTAGTACGTGTGCATATCGCCGGCCGGGATTGGGGCGAACTTGAGAAGGCCGAGTTCGCCGGCGAGACGTTCGAGTTTCGCGCGCGTGGCGGCGGTGGGAGGGACGAGCGGCAGGCGGACCGTATCCGATGCTCGTCCCATGAAATTCAGGATGGTCTTTACCGGGCCGGGATTGGACTCCCAGAAATTTGCCTCGAAGAGCCGCCCGTAACGCCGTTCGAGTTCGCGGGCCTCGGCCCACTCATCGTGCAATGCGGCGCCGACCATGCGTGCCATTTCGGCGGGAATCTCGTTGGAGGCTACGCTGATGAGTCCCTGTGCGCCGATTCCGATGGCGGCGAGGGCCAGGTTGTCATCACCCGAGAAGACCTTGAAGCTTGACGGAAGGGAGTGAACCAGCTCGGTGATCTGCGGCAGCTTGCCGCTGGCTTCTTTGATGGCCACGATGTTTGAGGCGGCTTCAGCCAAGCGAACGACTGTCTCGGGATCAAGGTTGACGCCGGTGCGGCCGGGGACGTTGTAAAGGCAGACAGGAATGGGGTCCACCATCTTGGCGAGGGCCAGAAAGTGCTGGAACTGACCTTCCTGTGTGGGCTTGTTGTAGTAAGGATTGGCAGAGAGAACGGCGTCAACGCCGGGAACCTGGCGGAGCATGGCAGCCTGACGCAACAGGGTGCGCGTGGAATTGTGAGTGCAGCCAGCCCATACGGGCACGCGGCCAGCTGCGGCATCGATCACGATGCGAACGGCGCGCAACCACTCGGCTTCATCCAGGGTCGCAGCTTCACCCGTGGAGCCGCAGGCCACAATGAAGTCGATTCCTGAGTCTATCTGCCAGTTCACCAGCGACCAGAGCGCCGTCTCGTCGATCGCTCCGTCTGCCCGGAAAGGCGTGACAATTGCCGTACCGCAACCCGTAAGTTCCATCACAGAAGAGAGTATATCGGGAGGACGTGGGGAAGGTTGTGATGAAAAACATGGATCATGAAGGAGGGATTGAAAGCAGGGATTAGGGATTAGAGACCGCGATTAGCTGTATTCGGACTCCAGGATCGACATCAGGCAGAGATTGCACCAGCTGTCATCGCGGCGAGCGGCGTCGCGCATGAGGCCTTCGTATTGGAAACCGAGGCTCTCGTAAAGGTGGCGCGCGCGGGCGTTGTCTTCATAGACGTCGAGAAACAGCCTGTGGGCACCCAGTTCGCTAAAGGCAATGCGCATCAGTTCCTTGAGCATACGGCGGCCAAGCCCTCGTTCCGGTACGGCGACCACAATGCGCTTGAGTTCAATGGCGCCGGAGTTTTCGTTGATGCCGCGCAGGATGGCATAGGCCTGCACTTCGCTCCACTCCGTCTCGCTGACGAAGTAGCGGGCGTCGCCGCCGGCGAGGGTGGCGCGATGGCGATCCTCGGTCCATTGACCTACAAATTCGCGGGCCATAGGAGTGCGTTCGAGGGCAAGGATGGCAGGGATGTCGTCCAGGGTAGCGAGGCGGAGAAACATGGCGGATGAGTCCATTGTAGCCATGTGGACTTCTCCCTCTCGGATGCCCGTTTCTTTCTGAGCCAGGGCTTGCTTTGGCGGGTGTAACCGGCGAGATTTGGGCTGGTTGGAGGGGTGCTTGCCACGGGCTACACGTGACGAAAGGCATGTATCTGCTAGTACCTAGTAGTTCCATCGGGGGTAAGAACCCATATACCATGGCCGTTACAGGACCGGAATCCAGCGTGCACCGTTCACCGGGAAAGCCCGGACTAATATACGGCGCATTTAACTGAATTCACAGGATCTTGATGCTGCGAGGGTTGTAATCGATTCGCAGGCAGTTGTCGCTTCTCTTCCCAGATCCGTTTGCAATGCCGATTGTCTGGTGGGTTTTCATTCCCATTTTTGACTCTTGGGCTTGCACCATGTCGACTCCAGAGCTGCAGCCGGACGGCAATAGCAGCGGCATTGGCCATCGACATTGACCGACAAGAAGGATCGAGGATCATGAGCGCCAGAGCTGAGATATCGAACAACGGACAGAGCCCCCAGGCCGAAAAGAGTGCTTCGAAGGGCATGGCTGTTGCCCTGATCGGCCCAAACGACGCGCATCGCAAAATTGTCGCGCGGGCTCTTGCTTCGACCCAGGGACGCAAGGTCCATGAGTTCATTGACTATCCCGGCAACCTGAACGACCTGCCCGGCATGGTGGAACAGAGCTTTGACGTTGTGCTGGTCGACGTGGACACCGACGAAAGCTATGCGCTGCAGATCATCGAGAAGCTGGCCGAGATCGGGCAGCCGGTGATGGCGTATTCCGCGCGTACCGACCAGGAATTGTTGATGAGCTGCATGCGTGCCGGCGCTCGCGATTTTCTTCCGCTGCCGACCGAGAATGCGCCGGAAGAAAGCCATCCGAAAGAGAACAGTGGAGAGCAGAGCCGTTCCGCGTCACCCACGGTGCCCGTGGCCAAGCCGGCTGTTGCCGCTGCGCCCCCTGTGGCTGCGCGGTCTGTCGAGCCGAAGCCCGCTCCGGTTCCACCTGCTCCTGTGGCACGTACCAACGTGAAGCCGATTTCCCCGCAAAACCGGCTCGATCCGGGCGCTGAAGAATGGCTTGCACGCGCCCAGGAAGAGCAGAAAGTTCCTGCGGTTGCGCACAAAGATCCTGCGATTGCGCAAGTCATCGAAGAGATCACGATCGGGTCCCGTTCGGAGGCCTCCGGGCTCGAGAATGGAGCCGCGGAAAAGGTTCCGTCAGAATTCGCTGCGTGGGATGCTGCCAATTTGCGGCCGGCACCGCCTCCACCAACGCCCATCAAGCGTGCTGAATCTCGTCCGCGTCCGGCTCTTGTTCCGGAGCGCAGGAAGGTTGAAGCCCCGACTCGCACGGCATCAAGCCTGGATGCAACTCCCACGCCTGCGATCGAGCGGCCGCCAGTTGCGGTGGAACTTTTCCGCTCATCCCTTCATACGGAGTCTGAGCCCGACGAAGCCGTCGAGAAACAGGGCGCCAAGTGGATCAAGTGGATCCTGATCGCCGCGGGTCCGATGGTGCTTGCGCTTGTACTGCTGGTCGTCTTTACGCGGCCCTCGGCTCCGAACCCTGCGACAAAGCCTGCCAAGGAGACGACGCCGGCTCCGGACCAAAACCAGGCAAACCTTATCGTCAATCAGCCCGTGACTTCTTCCACCAAACCGGTCGCCGGCTCATCGGTCGCCAAACCGTCTGCGGCACAGGTGGACACAACCCAATCAACCGAATCCGCTCCGGTTTCGCCGGATGCGATGGCACAGCAGCTTGTGGCACCGACGCGGATCGCGGGCTCGATCAAGAAGACAGCGCAGGGCGATGAAGCGCCGCCGGCCGCTCCTGCCGCAGTGTCGATGGACGATAACAGCGGACTATCGGGGGCTTTGTTTAACGGCGCGGGCAAGGCGAAGGTCGCGCCCAACGTGGTGGCGATTTCGGCAGGTGTTGCCGATGGCATGATCCTGCGCAAGACGCCGCCCATCTATCCCAAGTTTGCCCAGGACGCGCACATTACGGGCAAGGTCCTTCTGAAGGCGATGATCACGAAGCAGGGCACGATTGAGGGCGTACAAGTGCTGAGCGGCCCGAAGATCCTGGCTCCCGCTGCGGTTGACGCGGTGAAGACTTGGAAGTACAAGCCGTACATGCTCGACAACCAGCCGGTGTCGGTGGAAACCAATATCACGATTGTCTTCGGCTCGGCGGGCAAGTAGGCTTCAGTTCTGCGAATGAACTCAGTTCTCTGAAGGGCGCTCGATGTGGTCGATAACGATCACATCAATGGGCGCCTTTGCGGGTTCGAGCTTGAGGCCGAGCTGTTCCTCGAGCGCGGTGAAGATGGATGGGCCGGTATCGGCTCGAATCGGGCGTCATCCATGCCCAGGTCGATGTCATCGATCGCGGTAAGACCGGTCTTATCGATGATGACGCGGCCGACGGACCCGAGAGACTTGGAAGAGCAAGATTTCCAACCTGGCTTCGATCGGCGGTGAGCTTTCCTTGGCCCATGAGTAACAGCCGTGTCGTCATGGGCGACTCTTTCAGCTTAACCCATGTTTCGCAACAACAAGGTTGTAGACGGGCAACTCGCGCGTTTCGACGTGGAATTTCAGTGTCGAAAGCGCTCATCAAGGTCTGCACATGAATGTTGCCATTGTCGGCTGACTCTCCGGACCCTTAGCCTGTGGTACATGTCGGCAGTCTCAGCATCCAGTCTTGGCTTGTATGTCGAAGTGTTCGGAACTCACCCATGCCGGATAACCAGACGACCTGATTCTCAGATCGGACGTCAAAGGCATTCAGAAAGAGTGCGTTCAGAGTCGTGTTGTGAAATTCAATTCCGTCCAAAGTCCACTGCATAGTGGAGCCAATTGTCGAGTTGCTTGTGCGGCTTGATCGAGACAACGTCCCAGGTAAGGAGCTTCGATGGTGGGTTGTCGTGAGAATCGGACGTTTGAGAGGCTGCGGGAGGGAGAGCAACGGCGAAGAGGGTGAATATGATTGCGACGAACTTCTGCGTCATTGATGCGACCGACTAGCGAAGCCGAGAATTCTAACGCATGTTCTGAGCGCATGTTCGCTCAGAGTTGGTCGAAGATTTCGCGGAATTCCCAGACACCGGATTTGCTGCAGAGCCATTCGGCGGCGCGGACGGCGCCGATGGCGAAGCCGCGTCGGGAGTGGGCGTCGTGGCGCAGCTCAAGGATGTCGTGCTCGCTTTTTGCGGTGACGACGTGTTCGCCGTTGGCGTCGCCGACACGATGCGACTCGATGGGGACGTCGATGCCGGGCTGAAGGGACTGGATGATCTGCTTAAGAGTGATGGCGGTGCCGGAGGGCGCATCGAGCTTGGAGGTATGGTGCGTCTCGCTGATGGAGAATTTGTAGCCTTCGATGCGGGCCAGCTCGGCGGTGAGACGAAAGAGTTTCTGCACGCCGATGGAGAAGTTGGTTCCGTAGAGCAGGCCGCCACTGCGGCGTTCGGCGATGGCTCTCAGCTCAGGTAAGTGCGCGTACCAGCCGGTGGTGCCGACGACGATGCGGCAGCCAAGTGCGAGGACGGCGCGAATGTTTTCGACGGCGGCATCGGGTGTGGTGAAGTCGATGACGACATCGACGCCGGCAAGGCTGGGCGCGGTGAGGGCCGATGCATGCTGATTTTCGTAAATGTCTAATGCACGAACGCCGTGGCCGCGCTCGCGGGCGACTTCGGCGACGAGAGAGCCAGTTTTTCCTTTGCCGAGAACCAAGACGAGCATTGCCGCTCCGTAGAAGGGAATTCGACTTCCCGCTTACAGCGGGTTCCAGAGCCATAATAGCGGAGACAGGAACGCCAGAAGCAGATTCTTCGCTCACCACCCCCAAACTGAAAAGCGTTTGGGGCCCCGTTCACTCAGAATGACACTGCCTTTTGCTTGGCGGAGTGCAATTCGGAAGGCTCCGAAAAACAAAAGCAGATTCTTCGCTCACCACCCCCAAACTGAAAAGCGTTTGGGGCCCCGTTCACTCAGAATGACACTGCCTTTTGCTTGGCGGAGTGCAATTCGGAAGGCTCCGAAAAACAAAAGCAGATTCTTCGCTCACCACCCCCAAACTGAAAAGCGTTTGGGCCCCGTTCACTCAGAATGACATCGTCAATTTCTGGCGGTCACTCTGTTCGCAGGGCTTTTAGTGGGTCGATTTGGGCGGCGGTGCGCGCGGGGACGTAGCAGGCCAGGAGCGCGAGAGCGGCTAACAGCGCGGGTGCGCCGATGAGCAGAGCGCGGATCGTTGGTGCCCACTGCCAGGGCATCGGCGATGACGCTGGTTGCCGCTTCGAGCGCTTTGGAAACCAAGACGGTTCCGGCAAATCCCAGCACCGTTCCCACAGCAATGAGCGTGATGCCCTCCCGCAAGACCAGCCGCAGGACCTGAGCTTTGTTCGCGCCCAGCGCCATGCGAATGCCGATCTCTCTCTTGCGCTGGGCAACCGCGTAGGCTGTGACGCCCGCCAGACCGATGGCGCTGAGAATCAGGCCAAACAAGCCGATTCCCCCATATGTCCGCATGGCCGATCTCACTTCGCGGCGGCTCCGGGACAGTTGATCGCTCAGCGTCTCCACGTGAAACAGCACCAGCCTGGGATCCAGGCCGAGGACGACATCGCGTAAACTCGCGGCTCCATCCGATCCAGGCCTGGTGCGCGCCAGGATGGTGATTCCGGATGCCGGCGGTCGCATAAAATCTTCACGCGTCAGAGCCGCGTAGGCGATGGCCTGCTTGATGCCCATGCCGCTCTTGAGGTCGTGAACCACGCCCACGACTTCGTAGCGGTGGCTGCGATCTTTCAGGCGCTTTCCGACAGCATTGCTTCCGAATAGCCTTTTTGCTGCAGTCTCGTTGATCACCACGGGCAACATGCGCGTGGTGCTGCCCGGCGCGGGCTCCATCAGGCTGCGTTCGTCTGCGTCGCTGATTTCGCGTCCGGCGATCAGGGCCTCATCGAGCGTCGCGAAGTACCCGGCGCCTACGGACTCCTTGATCGCGGTTTGCTGCGCGTGCTGGGTCGCCTGCGGATCGTCGATCGTCAACTGCTCGGTATCGTCGTCATCGACGGCGGTAAACGGCGGCAACGTGGTGAGCGCGATGCTCGAGAACTTGTTCGAGTCTCTCAAACGCTGCGGGAGCTTACCGAACAGGTCGAGGGCCTTTTCAGGAGTCTCTCCGTCGCGCACGGGATCGATGGAGGCCATGGCCATGGTCCTGGGATCGAAGTTTGTCTGGAGCAGGTAGCCGCGCGCAAAACCCATGAGCACAAAGCCAGTGATGAGCAGCAGCATGAGCGACCCTGCAAGCTGAGCGGCCATGGCCAGGTTCCTGAGGCCGAAGCGGCGATGCCCTGGAAGCTGCATGGCCGATCCTTCTTTCAGCGCGGGTGTCAATTCGGACTTGGTGGCCCGGAACGCGGGAGCCACGCTCAATCCCACTCCGCAGACGATGGCCGCGATAAATGCAAACACCGCGGCGTGCCAGTCGATCGCTACGTCTGGCAGGCCCGGCGTGTCTACGGCCTGGTGCAGTTGCGCGTTCAGCACGTTGAGCAGCCATGCCAGCCCGAACCCCAGCAGGCCGCCGCACAGCGATAGCAACATTCCTTCGCTCATCAATTGCCGTGCGAGGCGAAAGCGGCTGGCGCCGATCGACATGCGGATGGCGAACTCCTTGCGCCGGTTTGCGCCGCGCACCATGAGCATGGTGCCGAGGTTCATGCAAGCGATCACAATAACCATCCCCATGAGCACGCCGAAGAAGCCTTCGAGCGCTCGCTTCAACTCTGGCGGGATGGGCACGCGGGTTCCGGCCGGGAGCAACGTGACGCGCTTCGCTTTGTCGGTCTGTGGCGGAGCGGACGGATCATCGGCATCGAGCCGACGCGCGACGCCGTCGAGCGCGGATTCGGCCTGATCCAGTGTGACGCCGGGCGCGAGGCAGGCCAATGCCAGAAACTCTCGCGCATTGCGGTGGTGCAGCGGGTCGTCGGCGAGCTCCGGCGCGACGGCTGCAGGTACTGTCAGGGGAACAAAGAGCTCGGCGGCTGACTCGGCTGCGAATGCGCCTTCAAACCCTCGCGGGGCGATGCCGACGATGGTCACCGCCTGCCCGTTGACGCGCAACCCAAGGCCCACTGCGTCGGGGCGCGCGCTGAGCCTTGTGCGCCAAAACTTGTCGCTGATCACCGCCGTGGGCGCGTCTCCCGAGCGGTCCATCGCAGGGCTCAGGATGCGTCCCCGCTGGGCATCGACACCCATTACCTGGAAGTAGTCAGGGGAAACGAGCTGGCCGAAGATGCGTTCCTGCTTGCCGTTGAGCTCGCCCGGGAGGCGCACGTCGAACGGCACGGCGGTCTGAAATGCGGCGACGCCCGCGAAGAGCTTTCTCTGCTCGCGAAAGCGCTCCACGTAGAAATAGGATACCGGCTTCTCTGCCATCACCAGCCGGTCGGCATGCGCCACGCCCGGCATGGGCCGCGTGAGCATGGCCCAGTTGGAACTGTAAACGTTGGTGGTGAGGCCGATGGCAAGCCCCATGGAGAGAATGCCGACCAGCGCGAATACTGGCGACTTGATGAGGGCGCGCGTGGCGTATTGCAGATCGCGCCGCATCTCGCTCAGGTACTCGAACGGCAGACGAATCGCGGCGTCGGCAACCAGGCGCGCTACACCTGCGCCGCCGCGACGCCTGGCAAGCTGGGCGATGGTTTCTTTGCCGGTCTCGAGCATCTCGTCGCCGTGGGCCAGCTTGAACTCATGAGGAAACGCGCGCGCCAATCGCTCATACATTCGCTCTGCTTTTTTCATTCCGTCACCATCCCCCGCTTTGTGCGGATAGCGTGGACCAGACCTTGCAGCCGCACACATTCGGCGTCGAGCACCTGGCGGCCCAGTCCAGTGAGCCGGTAGTAGCGTCGACGCGCGTCGTCCAACTCCGGCCGCGGGCGCCTGGGCGATTCCTCAATCAGTTCTGCTTCGATCATGCGTTTCAGCGAGCCGTAGAGCGTGGCCGGCCAGAGGCGGACCTTGCCCATGGTGCGTTCGAGGACCTCCTGCATGATGCCGTAGCCGTGCTGCTCATCGCCGGCGAGGGCGAGGAGTATATGGAACCACTGGGGCTTGAGGGGCAGGAAGCGGTCAGCTTGCTTCTTGGTCATGTTTGGTATGTATATTGATCGATATATATATTGTCAAGAATAATTCCAGTTGCATGTAGCTGTTGATTCTGACGCATCTCAGCGTCCCTGTCAGTACCTTCCGTAGACGAGCAGATTTTTCTCGGTGGGTTTTTCCGGTGCCCAGGATTCCTCGAATAGAGTCTTTCCGTCGTCGCTGACTCTCCAGGTGGTGCGAAGGATGACACGGCCGGAAAAGGTGTCTTCGGTCTGGAGCTGACGGGGACCGAGGATCTTTACGGAGCGTGAAAATCCGAAGGGCTGATTGGCGCCGCGGATGGGCCTTGGGGGTTCGTCGACGAGGGAGTCGGAGAATTGGCCCCAGTCACTATCTTCGAAATGAAAGTGGTTGTAGTTGAGGATGAGCACCACAGTTTTCGACCGGGAATCGAAAGGCCTGACCGCTTTCCAACGGCCGGAGAAACCGCTTGTGCCGGTATCGCGGGCGCTGGAGTCGCGGGCATAGACGAGCTGTTTATCCTTCGCAGAGCCGCCGATCTGAATCAACCGGGCGATGGTGGTGAGCGTTTTGCCATCGGCCGAGAGTTCCCAGCGTGTGTAGGTTGAGTCGGGGCCGTTGGTCTTTTCTTTCAAAACGATTGTCTTCGGATCGGTCTGGGTGCAGGAGATGAAGCCACCGGTGCCGGCGGCGGTGGGATATGGGTTGCCGTCGCAGCGAAACGAATAGTCGATGGCTCCATCGTCGATGTGGTACATGCCTTCTGAAGAGACGGAGACGGTGAAGGTGGGCGCGGCGAAGTGGCTTTTGGACTCGTCGAGCGTCCACTGGCCGTCCCATGGAGACGGCCAGTGATGGCAGCCTGCAAGGACGGTTACGGCGATGGAGAGGAGGAGCAGGAGAGGGAATTTTGCTTTCACAATCCGGTTACCAGACTCACGATCAGAGAGGTTTGAATGGATGGGAGTTTACTGTCTCCGCAGCGGACACTGCAAGGCATTGCTTATCGCAGCGAGGTTGGAGATGTGCTATTTGTGGGACAGGATCCGCGGTCCTTGTTCAGCTTCTGCACCTCGAAGACCTGATTACTGGTCGAGTCGCCTTTGGCCTTCTTCACTTT
This sequence comes from uncultured Acidobacteriaceae bacterium, assembly GCA_963770365.1. Lineage (GTDB taxonomy): Bacteria > Acidobacteriota > Terriglobia > Terriglobales > Acidobacteriaceae > Telmatobacter. The sequence continues at coordinate 448,165 of CAVYPN010000014.1, forward strand.
TGAACCGTGCAAACTCACGCTGTCGCCCGTCTTGATGCTCGTGGTGTCGCCTTTAAGCAAGTAGACCTTCGCGTCGCTTGTGCGGAGCTTGAGTTCGCCTGCATCCGAGAAGACGCATCCCTGCAGGGTGTGGTTGTGATGTTTGACTGCATAGGTGACGCCCACCGCTGTGCCAGCGACAACCACGCCGATGGCTGTGGCCGAAAGGGCAATCTGCGTTCGGGTACAGGACGTAGCGCCGGAACACAGGAGCGCGACAAACAAGGCAACGGAAGTTGAGCGTTGGCGCCGGCTGGCGCAAGAAGACGCTACTGGCGTCGCATATGGACTTGAGGCTGGTTGAGCCACCTTCATGAATTCCCCCCAATTCCAAGCTGAAAGGATGGAGATCGGTGGAGCAACTCTACAGGTAATCATCAGGGATAACTACTATCTTTTAGATAGCCGCATATCTTCGTTTAATTAGGGCGATTTATTGCTGGGCGAAAGCGCGGATCATGGTTGCGGAGCGCTGGGGGGGCCAACGCTCAAGAAGTGACGGCGGCTTTGCGGGATTCGGTGTCGAAGATGGTGGGGTCGGGTTCTTTGAAAAAGGCGGCGTGCAGAGAGCGGACGGCTTCGTCGGCGTCGTCTTCTTCGATCATGAAGCTCATGTTGATTTCGCTGGCGCCCTGGGAGATCATGCGCACGTTGACGTGCTTGATGGCGCTGAAGACCTGGGCAGCCATGCCGCTCTGTCCGCGGATGTCTTCGCCGACGAGGCAGACGAGCGCCTTCTTGCCTTCGTATTTCACATCGGCGAGCTGGCTGAGATCGGCGGCGATGAGGGGCAGCTTGTCGTTGGAATCGACGGTGAGCGAGACAGAGACTTCGCTGGTGGAGACCATGTCGACCGGGCACTGGTGCTTGTCGAAGATGTCGAAGATGGCCTTGAGATAGCCGTGCGTCATGAGCATGCGGCTGGCGACGACGTCGATGATGGAGAGCTTCTTTTTGACCGCGATGGATTTGAAAGGGCTGCTGCAGTGGGGCGCGATGGAGATGATGCGCGTGCCTTCGTTTGAAGGATTTTTGCTGTTGAGCACGAGCACCGGGATGTTCTTGCGGACTGCGGGCAGGATGGTGGCGGGGTGCAGCACCTTGGCGCCGAAGTAGGCGAGTTCGGCGGCTTCTTCAAAGCTGATGACCTTGACGCGCAGGGCGTCGGGGCAGACGCGGGGATCGCTGGTCATGATGCCGTCGACGTCGGTCCAGATTTCGATGGCGCTTGCGGCGAGCGCTCCGCCGAGAAGAGCGGCTGTGAAATCGGAGCCGCCGCGACCGAGCGTGGTGGTGATGCCTTCTTCGTTGGAGGCGATGAAGCCGCCCATCACCGGAACCTTGCCCTGATCGAGTAACGGGCGCAGATGTTCGACGGCACGTTTGTCGATGAGGACGTCGAGCGGTGCTGCTTTGCCGAATTGCGAGTCGGTGACGATGACTTCGCGCGCGTCGACGTGGGCGGCAGTGATGCCGCGTTCGATAAAGGCGGCGGCGATGATGCGGCTGGAGAGGCGTTCGCCGTAACTGACGACAAGGTCGGAGATGCGGGGCGTGAGCTCGAGGATGGCGGCGAGGCCGCGCAGGATTTCGTCGAGAGAATCGAATTTCTGCTCGATGAGATTGCAGAGGGCGGCGGCGTCGGCGGGGGTCTTGATGAGGGCGCAGGCGGTGTCGCGATGGCGGGCACGCAGGCGCGAACTGATGGCGAGGGCGCCGGTGCGGTCGCCTTTGGCAGCTGCGGACGCAGCGCGCAGAAGCTGGTCAGTGACCTTGGCCATGGCGCTGACGACGACCACGGTTTGTTTGCCGGCGGAGACGCGGCCGGCGACGATGGAGGCGGTGCGGTTGATGGCGGTCGGATCTTCCACCGAGGTGCCGCCGAATTTCATGACAACCAGGCTCATGCGTTCTTGTTTCCGACCTCAGGGGCTAAAGCCCCTTTTTCTCTCTTAGCAGGATATACGGTACGAGCTGAAAGTCGTGCCCTGCCAGTTTCAGCAAGCGCTTCGCTTCTAAGCGCGCGCGGCGGGTTCAGCCACGGGTTCCAATTTTCCGAGACTGACAAGTAACTCGGCGTTGAGGATGGCGGCGCCGGCGGCTCCGCGAATGGTGTTGTGCGAGAGCGCGGTGAACTTCCAATCGAGCAGACTGCAGGGACGGAGGCGGCCGACGGTGACGGCCATGCCGCGTCCGCGATTGCGATCGAGGCGGGGCTGCGGGCGGTCGGGTTGCGGGGCAAACTCGATCGGCTGCTCAGGGGCCATGGGAAGATGTTGCAGCTTGAGCGGCTGGAAGTCAGACCAGGCGGCGAGGATGTCCTCGTGCGTCACCGGACGGCCCAGCTTGTTGCCGAGCTTGATGGAGACGCTTTCGGTGTGGCCGTCTTCGACGGCGACGCGGTTGCAGTGGGCACTGATTTTTGCGGCAAGTGGAGTGACATGGTTGCCGTCGAGATGGCCAAGCAGTTTCAGTGTTTCGGCTTCCATCTTTTCTTCTTCGCTGCCGATGTAGGGGATGACGTTGCCGAGGATGTCCATCGACGGCACGCCGGGGTAGCCCGCGCCGGAGATGGCCTGCATGGTGGTAACGAAGATCTGCTCAATGCCGAAGCGCTCTTCGAGGGGCTTGAGAGCCATGACGAGGCCGATGGTGGAGCAGTTGGGATTGGTGACCATGTAGCCGCCGGATTCGCGGCGCGAGGGCTGCTCCTCGATCAGGTGGAGGTGGTCGGCGTTGATCTCGGGAATGACGAGGGGGACATTGGGCGCCATGCGGTAGGCGCTGGAGTTTGAAACCACCGCGCAGCCGGCGTTGGCGAACTTCGGTTCCATCTCGCGGGCGATGGCGGCATCGAGGGCGGCGAAGATAATCTTCGGTGCACCTTCGGGCTCAGCGGGCGAGACGGTCATGCGCGCGATGCGGTCGGGCAGCGGAGTGTCGAGGCGCCACTTGGCGGCTTCGCCGTAAGTCTTGCCGCTGGAGCGGTCGCTGGCGGCGAGCCACGTGATCTCAAACCACGGATGGTTTTCAAGCAGTTGAATGAAACGTTGGCCGACCATTCCGGTCGCGCCCAGGATGCCGATTGGATATTTGTTTTGCATGACGAGTGAACACTCCAGTGTACCTGAATAAAAGCAGGGAATAGGGATAAGGAAATAGGGATCAGGCAAAGTGGTGCAACGGGTTTAGGTTTGCTGGGAGTGGGGGCGGGTTCTAGAATTCGGCAGATCCTGCTTGAGGCTGGAGGCAAGGATTCCGGAACGGGATCGACGCCGCGGTTTGGTCGCGATCTGCTGAGTTGGTGCGAAGGAACGTATGCGACCGTACATCCGACTCTTTGGGCCCGAGCACCTTGTCATCCTGGTCACCGTGCCCGCGCTTGCGGCGTTTCTTGCCGTGGTGCAGCGCAGGTTCTTTGCCGGTTCGGGGCGGCTCCGACTGCTGCTGGCCGCGCTTCTCTTGATCGATACGGTGGTCTTCTACTGGTACCAGGTTACGCGGGGATTGCTTTCGTTCCCGGGGCATCTTCCCCTGGAACTGTGCGACCTTTCGCTCGTCCTGGTGTGCTTGTCGCTTCTCACGCTCAACGAGACGGTTTTCGATCTTGCCTACTACCTGTCGTTGGGTGGGGCAACAATGGCTTTGTTGACGCCGAACTTGTGGGAGCCGTTTCCGTCGTTTGGGACGGTTCAATTCTTTGTCGCTCATGGATTGACGGTGGCAGGGGTGCTTTACCTGGTTTGGTCGGGGCTGGCGCGGCCGGGGCGGGGGTCGATTGGCAGGGCAATGCTGGGGCTGAACGTATTTGCCGTTGCGGTGGGCGGCTTCGATATCATCTTCAAAACCAATTACATGTACCTGCGTGCCAAGCCACCCAATGCGTCGCTGCTGGATGCTCTTGGGCCGTGGCCGTGGTACATCGTAAGCGCCGAAGTGGTCGCCTTGGCGCTTTTCGCGGTGCTGTACCTGCCGTTTCGAAGGCAGGGCCAAATGACGGCGTAAGTTGATGAAATCAAAAGGGCGTCTGCGAGGTATGGTCGTTGCCCGAAGATCTTCGCTACGCCGAAGAAATGTCAGTCGCGTATCTGTTGTGTATGATGGACGACACAGCAGGCCACCGTTCCCCCGCTACCTGCCCAGGGTGTCAGAATGCCGGATCGAGGCCGGCTTCCCTGCTTCGCTCGCCCGATGCGAAGCACTCACCTGGAAAGGCAGGCATTTACGAGCGTTCATCTGGTTAATCCCAGCGACAATTCCTTTGGTACGGCAGTCATCACTCCCCGTTGGCTGTTTGTTCTTGCGGCAGCGACGCCTGAATCTGCGGGGACGCCGATCCTTGTCGACGAGTCACTCGAGCAGGTTGTGCCGGAAAGCATTCAACCTGGGGATATCGTCGGCATCAGCGTGCACACCGGCAACGCCTTACGCGGGTACCAGGTTGGCCGCATGGCGCGGGCGCGGGGCGCCTGGGTGGTGTACGGCGGCATTCACGCCACATTGTTTCCCGAGGAAGCGCTGGAGCGTGGCGAAGCTCATGCGGTGGTGAAGGGCGATGGCGACATCGCCTGGGGTAAGGCCGTGGCAGATTGCCTGGCCGGGAAACCTGAGAAGGTTTATGAAGGCGGCCGGATCGAAGGCACGGAGTTTCTTGCCGCGCGATGGGACCTGATGCGTCCCGACAAATATATGTGGGCGTCGGTGCAAACGATTCGGGGATGCCCGAAGCATTGCTCGTTCTGCAGCGTGTGGCGCACGGACGGGCAGAAGCCGCGACAGCGGTCGTTTCAGAAAGTGATTGACGAGATCGTGAGCCTGCGGAGACTTGGATTCCGCTTCATTGCGCTGGCCGATGACAACTTTTATCCCGTGACGCTGACGGATCTGCGCCTGGCGCGCGAGCAAAAAAACTTTGCCAAGGTGGAGGAGCTTACCGGGATTCGCAATGAACGATTCCAACTGATGGCAGAGCTGGCAAAGCTGCCGAAGGACATGGTGTTCTTTACGCAGATCACGATGGAAGCGGGCGAAGACGGCGACTACCTGGATGCGATGCGGAAGGCGAACATCAAGGGCGCCCTGGTTGGCGTGGAAGCGGTGACGCCGGAAGGGCTCAAGGCTGTTTTCAAGGATTGGAACTATTCCGGCGAGGCGCTGGCAAAGCAGCTGCAGACATTCAAGAAACATGGCGTGCATGTGCTTGGCTCGTTCATCTTTGGATTGCCGACGGACAAGCCGGCAACCTTCGATGCAACTGTGCAGATGGCGCTGAAGGCGGGCGTGACGTTTGCGCAATTTGTAATGATGACGCCGTTTCCGGGCACGGTGGATTTTGGGCGGTGGGAGAAGGAACAATCCACGCATCCCACGCTGGTGGGCGATGTCCCTCTCACTCGTTACTGGTTGATCCCCACCGAGGTGCGGCCGAAGATGTTTACGCCACATCCTTCGATGAGTTCGGACGAGATTCGCGAACGCACGCAACGGGTGTGGGACCGGTTCTATAACTGGAGCGCCATCTGGCAGCGGTCAGCTTGCACGCCGAACCTGCGGGCGCGGATTGCGTTCATCTTCCTCTCGAAGCTTTATCGGCAGATGTATGCGGGCACGGGAATCTCGACGGACAGCGCACGCCGCAAGAAGTCGAAAAGCTGGGCGCGATGGACGGCGAAGCAGTGCAAGAAGCTGTTCCAGGCAAAGCCGATGCCGGAGCTGCAATCGCCGGCGTGGCAAACTGCCGCGGTCGGCGCGGGTTCGCTTGCGGGGATTGATTTTCCGCATGTAAGCACGCCGTTCGTTGTGCTGTCGGGGGAAAAGTAGCCGAGGCCTTTGCAGCCATCAGGCGGATTGCCCGGTGTCGATAGGCAGGAAAAGCGCGAATACTGTTCCGGACCCGTCTGCCGACTGTCGCGATCGGACAGTGAGATGGCCGCGATGCCTGTCGACGATTCCACGGCTGATCCAAAGCCCGATGCCGTTGCCTTTGTTCTCCTTGGTGGTGAAGAAGGGCACAAAAATTCTGGATAGCGTGTACAGAGACATGCCGTGGCCAGTGTCGGCAACGGTTAGGACAATTCCTTTTCGTCCGGTCCTCCAATCGCATCCATTCCTGGTTCGAATGAGGAGTCTGCCGCCCTTTGGGCTCATAGCGTCGATCGCGTTCCCGATCAGGTTGCTGAGGACCTGCAGCATTTCGCCCTCGAAGCAGGTGATGTGCTGGGTGGCGCGATCACGCCGTTCGACTTTGACCCGCGCATTGAGCAACCGTCCCTGGTAAAGCGGAACGGTGGCATCAACCAATTCAGCACCGGAAACCTCGCGCGGATTGGTTGACTGGCGGTGAAAGCGCAACGTCTGATTGGCGATGGCGGAAACGCGGCGAAGCTCGATCTCAGCGCTGGCCAGATGGCTTTTGGCTTCAGGATTTACCGCCGCGTGCTGCGCGAGGTAGATAAGATTGGTGACCGCAGCCAGGGGGTTATTGATCTCGTGGGCGATGGAACTGGCCAGGCGACCAACGGCGTTGAGCTTCTCCGATTGAAGCAGGAGCTGTTCAGCGCGCCGGTTTTCGGTCACATCGATGCCGAGCACGATGACGCCTGTAATGATGCCTTCGGCATTGCGTCGAGGCTGATAGACAAAATCGAGGTAGCGTAATTCCAGTTCCTGCGATTTGCTGCGCATCAATTGGATTGGCATATCGTGCCCGACGAATGGTTCGCCGGACTGATACACGCGATCCAGGAGTTCAACGAACCCCTGTTCTTCGGCTTCCGGGACCGCCTCTCTGACGGTCTTACCGAGCGCGTCGCGTTGTCCGATCAGTTCGCGATAAGGGGGATTCAGCAATTCATACCGATGCTCGGGGCCGCCGAGTGCAGCGAAGAAGGCTGGAGCCTGCTGAAAGAGGTCCGCAAGGCGCTGCGTTTCGAGCTCCAATTGGCGCTTGGCGATAACGCTCTCGGTGGTTTCAGTACATACAACCAGCGTTGCCTTGATGTTTCCGGTCGAATCGCGCACCGGGCTGTATCCATAAGTCCAGTAGACGTCCTCGAGCTTGCCGTTGCGATTAATGGGCACGAGCTGGTTCTCATGCCAACTGGCCTCGCCGCGCGTCATGACAGCGTCGATCTGGGGGCCGATGATCTGCCAGATTTCCTGCCAACATTCCCGGCCGGGCTGACCGAGCGCACGAGGATGTTTGTCTTCCCGGATACTGGGTCGATATGCGTCGTTGTAAAACTGAAGGAGGTCATCGCCCCACCACAGAAACATGGGGTGCCGCGATGCAAGCATGGTGTTCACGACGACGAGCAATGTTTCGGGCCAGGATTCGATGGGCCCGACTGACGTGCTATCCCAGGGGAAGGCACGGGTTAAATCGGCCATCTCTCCGGATCCAAAGATCTCTCTGAAACCCTTGTTCACTTCCGACTGAGGTGGCACATTCTTGCCTGAAGCCGTACTTTGCACCATAACTGTAATCGACCTGCAATTGACGAGTTTACTTGAATCAACGCAGCGCTTCCAGTGTGCGGCTCAGGCGGGCCGCTTGGGATTGGCAGCAATATCGCCGACGACCGTGGTCCATTCGCGGACGTACCAGCGCTTGACGATGCCGCTGGTGACGTAGGGGTCGGCGGTGGCGAATTTCTCGGCGACAGCGGGCGAGTCGCCCTTGAAGAGAAGAACCGCGCCGTCGACGGGATTCGCTAGTGCGCCGCCCAGGACGAGTTCGCCGCGCTCGACCGCCTCCCAACCCATCTTAAGGTGAACGTTGCGGAACTCTGCGCGGCGGGTGATGTAGTCGTCGGCGACTTCGTAGAAAAGCAGGTAGTGCATGAGGGGGTTGGTTCCTTTCTTCGGAAACGCAAATGCGGTTTGATTCAATCGTCGCCGCTGGATCCTGTTGTAACGTTAAAGAATTTCCTTGAGCGCCAGGGATACGTTGAGGGTTCTTGTGCCTCGACGGACGGTCAGGTGGAGAAGGGTTCCCACGGGCTTGGTGAATGCGGTCTGCAGCGTGTCGTCCGTCGGCGGTTTGCCGTTGATCTGCGTGATGACGTCTTCTTCTTTCAATCCGGCCCTCGCTCCAGGGCCGCGGGGAATCACTGTCTTGATCTTCAGGTTTTCCGGGTCGGGGTCGAGCAGGAGTCCTGCGCGGTTGAAGATATCAGGTTTGCCGTAGTGCGCATTTTTCTCGAGGTACATTTTTCCATGGGGGCCATCGAAGACGATGTTGAACTGTCGCAGGATGTGGAGACCAATGTTGCCGGCTAGGGCGGCGGATGACTCCGCGCCTTGCGTGTCGGTGGAGAGTACGGTGATGGGTCGGATCACCTCCGCGTTGCCGAGTAGCAGCGTGTCCGCGCGTGTATAGAATCCGTGATCGGGTCCTCCGAATCCTTGACCTGCATAGCCTTGGATCTTCGTACGATAGTGCTCGACAAGCTTGTGCTGCTTCACAAACGGCGCGAAGAGCGAGAGCGAATACATATCCCCGGTATCGATACCGAACAGGCCCGGAATGCCATCGACGGTGGCTTGCGCCAGGAGATTGCCTTTGCCATCCTTTGTGTCGATCGGGACTGCTGTTCCCTTGCCGGAGTATTCAAAGCCTTGTTTGGAATAGAAGGTGATCTGCTGTTTTTCGAAATCGACGCGGATGGGTAAATTCTGGAGCAGCAGGTGGCCGATGAAGATGCCGTCGTGGTTTTGGGTCACCGGAGTGTCAACCACGGCGAAGACTTGATCGGACATGGTGAGTCCGCCGACAGTCACGGTTGCGACTTTTGCGAACTTTCCATGAACGGTTCCCCCGATTGAGTCCATCGTGGCGGAGCCTTCGAGGTTGAGACCGAGGCGTCGGGCGAGGCCGGCAGTCATCGCGTTATCAGCGCCGGTGTCGAAGATCGCATCGAACGGTCCCTGGCCGTTGATGGTGGCTTTGAGCTCAACGCCGTTTTTAGCTGGAACGGTTACAGCGCGCGCAGCAGCAGCCGCTTTATGTCTCGCAGATGTCGCATGGGGGGAAGATCCGGCCTGCGCGATTACGGGAAGAGACACGAGCATGGTCGCCGCGGCAGCCGACGTTGTTAAAAGCAGGTTGAATGTTCTTGTCCTCAAAAACGCCTCTGAAGCAATCCTAGAGGAATTTCGATGATTCGTGGAGGCTCCGCCACTAGACTGATAAGCAGTGAGTCTGCGAACTGTCCACCCCCCCGATAGCGAAGTTCCCATGCGAGCACTGCTGGCCGGTGCGCGCCGCAAAGAGCAGGAGTTGGTCGATCTTGCGCGCAGGCTCGTACAGGTTGAGTCGCCGTCGGATGTGAAGGCGGCTGTGGATGCGTGTGTGGCAATCGCAGCCGAACGTGGGCGTGGGCTGGGCGGGCGCATCAAGATGCACCGGCAGCGCAGCTACGGCGATGTTCTGGAGATGCGGTTCGGCCCTCGCGGCAAGGGCAATGGGGAGAAACCAATCCTGCTGCTGGGGCATCTCGATACGGTCTGGCCGATTGGCACATTGCGTACTGTGCCGTGCCGGGTTGCCGACGGGCGTTTGTGGGGGCCCGGCACGCTGGACATGAAGGTTGGCGTAGCCATGGCCCTGACTGCGATTGAGATGCTGGCCGAAGCGGAGATATTAAACCGTGAGGTGATTCTGCTGCTGAACAGCGAGGAAGAAATCGGCAGCCCGGTGTCGCGGCCGATCACGGAAAAGATTGCGAGCGATTGCAGCGCGGTGTTTGTGCTGGAGCCCGCCCAAGGACTGGCTTACAAGACGGCGCGCAAGGGAACAGGGAACTGGCGCATCGATATTCGCGGGGTAGCTGCGCATGCCGGCGTCGATTTTGAAAAAGGCGCCAGCGCGTTACGCGAGTTATCGCGCGTCATCGACACCGTGAGCGACTGGACTGAGTTGAAGCGCGGCTTGACAGTAAGCGTGGGCGTGGCGGGCGGCGGAAGCAAGACCAACGTGATCCCCGCCGATGCCTTCGCCGAGGTAGACGTGCGTATCGCGAAGATTTCCGACGGTTCGCGGATCGAGCGCAGATTTGCATCGCTCAAGGCGGCGGACAAGCGGTGTGCCCTTGCCATTACGGGCGGCATCAACCGGCCGCCGATGGAGCGTACGCGCGGCACGGCGAAGCTCTTTGCGCAGGCACGCGCGCTTGCAGGCGAGCTTGGCTTTGTTCTTAATGAAGCGGCCACGGGCGGCGCGTCGGATGGTAATTTCACTTCGGCACTGGGTATTCCAACGCTCGACGGGATGGGAGCGGTTGGCGACGGAGCGCATGCCAGCCACGAGTCTATCGTGCTGGAACACCTTGGGCCGCGCACTGCGCTGCTGGCCGGGATGCTGGCGCAATCAAGCTGATTACTTCTGCCGCGGCGCGGTCGCGAATTAAGAGCTGACAAAGCCAAAAGCAGATTCTTCGCTCACCACCCCCAAACTGAAGTGCGTTTGGGGCCCCGTTCACTCAGAATGACACCGCGAGGTGGGAAGAATTTCAGACTCGGGACACCAGGGCGAATTACCATGACATCGGATGCGGAGGTTCACTTTCATGCGTCGTTTTTTTTCATGGATCGGAGTTGTTTTGACCGTGAGCGGCATTGCCGCAGCACAGGCTCCGGCAGCACAGGCTCCGGCAGCACAGGCTCCGCAACAATCACCGGCGGGCATTGACGCCATTATGTCGTATGCCGGCACATGGAAGGTGCATGGCGAGCATTTTTCGACGGCCTACAGCCAGGTCGGCAAAGAGGACAAGACGCTGCGCAATGATTGTTGGAAAAGCGGCGCGTACGTGGCGTGCAACCAGTATGTCGACGGCGATTCGAAGGTTCTGCTGATTTTTACCTACAACGACAAAGACAAGATGTACACGACGTATCAGGTTCCGCAGGGTGGGACAGCGGCAAGTTCCGGACGCCTCCAGATCCAGGGCAACATCTGGACGTTTCCCTGGCAGGTGACGCAGGGAGAAATCACCATGTATTTCCACGTGGTGAACGTCTTCACCGGCACCGATCACATCGACTACGCACAGGAGTTCTCCCCGGACAATGTTCACTGGACGGCGATGGCCAAGGGGTCGGAGACGCGAGTTTCGAACTAGGTTAGGGACGCGAGGCAGTCAACGTACGGGGTGGACGGCGTAGTTCTGGACAAAGAAGTACGCGGCAGTCATGAAGCCGATGGCCGCGACCGTTCTGCGCATGATGGCCTGGTTGATCAGGCGGCTGTAGTGCGCGCCGATGTAGCCGCCCAGTGCTGCCAGAAACGCCATTTCGAGGCAGAAGCTCCAATGGACGCGGCCCGCAATCATGAACGAAACGGCCGGGATACCGATGGAGACGGCTGCCGTGAGCACCTTCAGCGCATTCATCTCGTGGATGTCGTGGACGCCGCAGAGGCCAAAGAGCGCCATGACGAGGAAACCGCCGCCGGCGCCGAAGAAGCCGACATAGACGCTGACGACGACCATCCCCACGATGAGCAACGTGTTGTGGCGCTTGCCGCCGGAGCGGGTTTGGAGCCAGCGTCCGAGGGGAAAGCTGAGCACAAACATGACGGCCGCAAAGAGCAGAAGCCACGGCAGCATCTGGCGGAACATGGCGTTCCCGGTCCGCAGCAACAGAAAGCCGCCGAACCACCCGCCGATTCCTGAGGCAACACCGAGGGGAAGCAACTCCCAGCCGTACTCGCGCAGTTCCTTGCGGAAGGCGATGAGGCCGGTCAACTGGCCCGGCCATAAGGCGACCGTATTGGTGGCCTGTACGGTGACTGCACCGATGCCGAGGGCGGCTGCGCTATCAAACAAAGCAGGAAGTGAAAGGAAGGAGCCTCCGCCCGCGATGGAATTGAGGACGCCCGCAAGGAAGGATGCGGCGGGCAGCCAGGACAGATGAAGAAGCTGTAGGAAAATATCGATCATGAGTCACTGTAGCGATTGGGGCATAAAGTCCCCATAAGATTTCGGGAAGCCGGGCCGCTCGGGCGGGGAGTAGAGCGCCTGTTACACTCCCGATGAGAACAAATCGGAGCCTTCTTTCGCAATGAAACAATTCTTTTTGATTATTTTTTTGGCAGCAACGGCCGTTGCTGCTCTTGCGCAAACACCTGCCAAACCCGCCACTCCCAAAGCCGCGGCGAAGCCGGCGACATCCACGAGTGGTATCAAATTGCCTCCCGGCGTTCCGCCGGCGCGCGGAATCGTGAAGACAGCTTTCAGCCTTCGGTACCAGGACATCCGGATCGGGAAGGGCGCGGACGCCGAGCCCAACAAAATCTACAAGGTGAACTACACGGGCTGGCTCGCGGCTGACGGGCACAAATTCGATTCGTCGTACGATCACAAGTCTCCGGTGATGGGGAAAGACGGCAAGCCGGAGATGGACGCGGATGGCAAACCCAAGATGAGTGAGGGGGAGCCCATCAGCTTTCCGCAGGGCTTCGGGCGCGTGATCCCAGGCTTTGACCAGGGTTTTGAGGGCATGAAGGTCGGCGGCAAGCGTCGCTTGTTTATCCCGTGGCACCTTGCGTACGGCGCGCGCGGCCGCCCGGGACCGAATGCGGCGAACCCTGGGATTCCGCCCAAGGCGGACCTGATCTTCGACATTGAACTTGTGGATGTGAGCGAGATGCCCGCGCCGCAGGCGCGGCCGGGGATGGTCAACGGGCCAAATGGTCAACCGATGCGGATGATGCCGCGTCCTCCCACGCCGGGGGCTCCCGGAACGCCGGCGACACCAACACCATCGACAACTCCGCCGAGCACTCCACCGACGACTCCGCCCACGACTCCGCCCACGACAACTCCACCACCGGCTAGCACAACAACTCCGCCGCCGGCCGAGAAACCGCAATCGAAGTGAATCAGGTGGTGACGAGACAGATCCTGGCTCAGTCCAGCTTGGGGTGTTGCTTGTTGAAACTCGTAGCCTGCTGATACGCGTGCGCGAAGGCCGCGAGTTTGGCGTCCTCATACAGCCCGGCGAGAAAGGTGATGGAAACCGGTGTGCCGGGGCCGCCAATGTCGTCGTTATCTCCGTCGTCGGACTTAGGCGGCCTGGGCGCGTCGTCGCCGCGCAGGCCGTTGGGAACGATCAGCGCCGGATGGCCGGTGAGATTCGTGGCGAGCAACTGCTGTCCGCCGGAAGAACCGACGATGATGTCGACCTTGTCGAAGAGGGCAGAGACTTGTTGAATGGCCAGCGTGCGCGCGCGATTTGCCTGGATGTATTCAACGGCAGGATAAAAGCGGGCGGTGCGGAATTCATTGGGCCAATCGTCTGGGCCTTGCTCAGTAAGCAAGCGATCACGGCCGCTTCGGGTGAGGTCGTCGAATGCGGCGGCGGCCTCGGCTCCGAGAAGACCAACCATTGCACCGTACGGCAATTTGGGAAGTTCCACCGGGATTAGGTTGATGCCCATGCTGCGAAGTTTTTCGAGCGTAGCAAGATCGTAGCGGTGATCGTAATCGCGGCGGGCTCGGGCGGTTGTGCGCGCGGATTCACGTTTCTCGCGTGCCTTTTTCTCTTCTGCGGTCTCGCTGGCCGGCGGAGGCGGAAGCTTGAACGGCGACGGCTCATCGAAGTCGCTCTTCAGGTAGCCGATGCGCAGGGCGTGTACGTCGAGGTCGGGGTCCCAGCGAAACGAAGCAGGGTGAACCGATGTGTCCTGCCCGTCGGGGCCGTGGATGATGTTCAGAACGAGTGCGCAGTCTTCGGCCGATCGCGAGATGGGGCCGAGCTTGTCCATCGTCCAACTCAGCGCCATGGCACCGGTGCGCGGCACAAAGCCGAAGCTGGGACGGAGGCCTGTGGCTCCGCAGCGCGTTGAAGGAGAACTGATGGAGCCTAGCGTCTCCGAGCCGATGGCGAAGGCAACACATCCAGCGGCGACTGCGCTGGAAGAGCCAGCCGATGAGCCGCTGGAGCCTTGCGCAGGGTTCCACGGATTGCGGGTGCGGCCGCCGAACCACTTGTCGCCCATGGCGAGCGCGCCCAGCGTGAACTTGGCTACGAGGACGGCACCGGCGGCATCGAGACGCTTGACGACGGTCGCGTCTTCATCGAAGGATTGGTGCTCGAATCCGCCTGCACCCCACGTGGTTGGATAACCCTTCACGGCGAGCAGATCTTTTGCGCCCCAGGGAATGCCGTGAAGCGGACCGCGATGGTTGCCGGCAGAGATTTCAGCGTCGGCCTGCTTTGCCTGTGCCAGTGCGCGCTCTTCGGTAAGCGAGATGACGAAATGAAGTTTGGAGTCGTAGCGCTTGAGGCGTGCGAGATACATCTGGGTGAGCGCGAGAGACGTAATTTTGCGCGCGTGGAGGAGGCTGGCAAGTTCGCTCACGGTGGCAAACGCAAGGTCCTCGATGTTCGAGGGCGCTGCGATATTCGGATCGGGCTTCCAGCCGGTGACGCCGGGCTTTGCAGGCGCAACGTGCAGAGCGTTGCCTGCCGCCGCAAACGGATGAAAGACGAAAGCAGGCGCGACGGAGTTGGGCAGATTCAACTTGCGGATGGCTTTGAACGACCCGTTCTGATCGACGAGGCCGTTGATCATCATCTTCTTCTGTTCGTCGGTAAAGGGACCGATGCCGGCCATGATTGCGGCCTGGTCGATCATTTCCGGCGTGATCTTCGGAGGCTTTGACTGATCTGTATCCGGCGACTCCTGTGCCTGAGAGGCTAGCGTGTAGAGAACTCCAGGAAAAAGGGCGGAGGTAATGCCGGCGCGGCTGCAGGCTGCGAGAAAACCTCGACGGTCGAGAGTCATTGAATTGTCCTTTTGAGGCGGGGAATGATGCTTCGCCCACTATAACTGAGCGGGTCAGGTGGTTAGTCGGTTAGGAGAGATGGCTGCGAGCGGCCATTGTTTGAGTTTGAGACTCGTTCCCGTCAGCAACTCGATCTGGAGTTCAGCTTTGCGTGGCTCCAGGTTATACACGCGGCTGGTGAGCACTTCGCGGCCGGCAAAGAAGGTCTCGATCACTGATGCATCGATGAAGATGCGAAGCGCGTCGTTGGATTTGAGTTGCGGAGGGAGCGCAAACTTTACGCTGCCGCAGGTGACAAGTTGGGCGGAAGCATCGACAAGCAGTTCCCAGACCACGCTGCCCTGCGTGAGGAGGCGAACCACGATCTTTGACGTTGGATCGATAGGGATGTGGAGTTCTCTGCGGAGAGTCGTCAGGGTTTGCTTGAGGGGAGAGCCGGGTTGCAATGTGGACGGCTCTTCCGCGCCGCGCAGTGTTTCGACTTCGACGGCGGGGTTCATCTCGAGTTCGCCATCTTTGTTTATGGTGAGTACACGCGGAAGGCCCATGGCGCCGGACCATCCGGCCGCGGCGAATTGAGCTTCGGGGCGCGTTTCACGAAGCCAGCCCCATAGGATGCGGCGGCCGTCGGGAGCGAGGAAACTCTTTGGAGCGTAAAAGGCAGAGCCATGATCGAGCACGCCGGTGCGCATCGGGATATATCGGTGGCGGAGCGTGTCGTATTCACCAGTGGTCCAGAAGACCTGATTTTCTGTGGAGTAGAGCAGGCAGTGGCGGCCGTTTACGGCAAAGAAGTCAGGGCACTCCCACATTTCGCCACTGTCGCAGGGATTGACGGCGACCTTGCCGTTTGGCTTGCCCTGCGCTAGCTTGTGCATGTATTCCCAGTGGCGCAGATCGCGGGAACGATAGAGCAGGACGCAGCCGCCGATGCCGCGCTCGCCGGAGCCGACGCCCAGATACCAGTCACTGCCTTCCCGCCACGGGCAAGGATCGCGGAAGCCGGTGACATACATCCCCTGCGGTGGGGTTGCAATGATGGGCGTCTCAAGCTTTTTCCAATGGAGCAGCTGGTCGTCTTCAGCGGTGGCGAGCATCTGCGTCTCGCGGAGCTTGTCATTGCCATCGTGAATCGTGGTCTCTGATGGTGGCGCATTCTGCACGCCGGTGTAGATGAAAGCGGGCTTGCCGTCGAAGACTACAGCCGATCCGCTGAAGCAACCTTCGCTGTCGGGGCCGCCTGGGGTGGGTGCGAGTGCAATGGGCTGATGATGCCAGTGCACCATGTCAGAGCTGATGGCGTGCCCCCAATGCATATCGCCCCAGACGGCGGCGTGCGGATTGAGCTGGTAGAAGAGGTGGTATTGCCCGTTCCACCAGATGGGTCCGTTGGGGTCGTTCATCCAGTTGTGTGGAGGGAGGAGATGGTACTCGGGGCGGAGAGGATCGTGCGCGATGTCCGCAGCCGAAACTGAGAACGCGGCGCATCGCCGGCGAGCCAGCAGAAGACCGCCTACAGTTCCCAAACCAAGCGACTTCAAGAAATGACGGCGATGCTGCTTCATCCTGCAGAGTCTCCCCTGCAACTATAACGCTGCGCATGGTGCCGAAAGTTTCCTGACTATAGCGCAACAGTTCCGCCGATGAGGTGTTTCAACGGGAGAAGCACTTCACCGTCGCGTCAGGTGCTGATTTGTATTCGAGGGGTCCCACTATGCGTAAAGTACTTGCACTTGCTCTACTGACACTTCCTCTTGCACTGGCCGGCTGTGCCGAGCACGAGAGGGCATACTACTCAGCGCCGTACGCTCCTAGTCATGAACAATTTGGAGAGCGTGGGTTTCACGATGGATTTGAAGCAGGCCGGCACGATATGTCGAAAGGGTGGAGGCCCGATGCAGATCGGCACGGCGACTTTCGCAATCCACCTGTACCGAGAGGTGCGGTGGATGAATACCGTCACGCCTTTCACGAGGGGTACGAACGAGCATTTCGCAGCGATGGTCACCGGTAGATATTGACCGCGCGGGAGGCGAGCCTGCTGAGCCCGGGCTCGCCGTGATTTATTTTGCTGTCAGCTTCAACGTGTAGGCGTATTTGCATTGCGCTCCTGACGGGATTGTGACTTCGAGCGCGTCTGAATTCTGATTGAAGTTGACCTTCTCGGATGAGCCGAGCAGTGCAATGTTGCCGATGGCGATAGCACTACCCTCATGCGAAGTGCCGAGCGCATGGATGGTTGCTTTGCCGTCGGTGGGACAGGCCATTCCGATGGCGTAAACTGTGTTGCCTTTTGCCGTGAAGCGGAAGTCGGCGGGCGTGTACGGCTTAACATCGGTGTCGTGGAAGGCGCCGCCTTTTACTTGTGTTGGGCCTTCGCCGAAGGTCTTCCAAGGCGTTGTGGCGTAGATAGCTTCGCCGTTGACCTTGAGCCATGCGCCCATCTCGAGCAGCGTGGCGCGGATTTCAGCGGGGACGGTGCCGTCGGAGCGGGGGCCGAAGTTGAGCAGCAGGTTGCCGTTCTTGCTGACGATGTCGATGAGTTGATGCACGAGGAATTCGGGCGACTTGAAAGTGTCGTGCTCGACGTATCCCCACGAACCGTTGCTGATGGAGGTGTCAGTCTGCCAGTGGTCGGCGATGATGCGATCCTGCTGGCCGCGTTCGAAGTCGCGCGTGCCGGCCTTCCAATTGAGCGAGTAGTCCTTGAAGTCGACGACGCCGGTATAGCCGTGGGCCGCGGCGAAGTTGTAGTAGAAGGCCGTGAACTCGGTCACGGCGCGCCGGAATGTCGGATGGCCGATCCACCAGTCGAAGTAAACGATCTCGGGCTTGTACTTTTCGACGAGCTCGGTATCGCGAGCTAGCCAGTCGCGCGTCCAGGCGTCGCTAACCCATGTCCAGTCGTCGTCTAGGCCGTGCGCATCGCCTGGCGCGGCGAACCATTGATGTGCCGGGCCGTAGAGAGAGGCGTACTTCGGATCGTTGACGTCGGAACGGGTGGTGCGGCCGAAGGAGTAGAAGAAGTTGTGCTCGGCGCGGTGTGAGCTGAGTCCGAAGTGGAGGCCCTCGGCGCGCACGGCGGTTGCGAGCTCGGCGAGCGTGTCGCGCTTGGGCCCCATCTTGACGACGGTCCAATCGGAGAGGTGGGAGTCGTACATCGAGAAGCCGTCGTGATGTTCGGCGACGGGAACGACATATTGCGCGCCGGAGGCTTTGAAGAGTTGCGCCCATTCGGTGGCGTTGAAATGCTCGGCGCGAAACTGTGGGATCAGGTCTTTGTAACCCTTGGAGTCATCGCCGTTGGCAAAGTGCTCTTTGAAGTTTTTGTAGGCGCCGTTTTTCTCGTCGTACATGTTGCGGGGATACCACTCATTCTCGGCGGCGGGAACGGAGTAGACGCCCCAGTGGATGAAGATGCCGAATTTCGCGTCCTTGTACCACTGCGGCTGCTGATACTTGATGAGCGTGGCCCAATCGGGACGATAGGGGCCGTCGTGTGCCTGGTGGTCGGCTTCCGCTAGAAGGCGATTACGCTCCGCATCGTACTTGCTGACCGACTGCTGCCATTCGCGATCGATCTGCTCGGCGGACTTCACGTCCTGCGTGGGCGCGAGAGGATCGGAAGCTGGCGGAGCCTGGGCAAAGAGAAGAGGGAAGGCAACGGAAAGAACTGCAGGCAGAAGAAGATTGCGGATTTTCATACGCGGGAATCGTAATTGATCAGGAAGGGTGCTGCAAACGCTTTCATTCTGGCTTGAAAGTTCCCAGCGAAATTAATTCTTGACATATTCCCATATCGGCATATATTTGTATTCATCATGGCTCGAGCGGCAACAACCTCGGATGCGTTCAATGCAGTAGCAGAGCCGCGGCGGCGGGAGATTCTGATGCTGCTGGCTGACCGCGAGCACTCGGTGAACGAGATTGTGGCCGTACTTCGCGTCGACCAGCCTTCGATATCGAAGCACCTGCGCGTGCTGCGAGACGTGGGGCTGGTGAGGATGCGGTGCAACGGACGGCAGAAGTTGTACAAGACGAATGCGGAAGGCATTCGGCCATTGCACGAATGGGCGTCGGAGTTTGAGCGCTACTGGAGCCACCAGTTGAATCGCGTAAAGGAGCGGGCCGAGAAGCTTGCGGCTGCCCGAAGAGTGACCGAACCAGGGAAAACCCCAGACACAAAGGAGGATCAATGATCGTTAACGCTACTACTACTATTGAGGATCTGACTCTGCTCGTGGAGCAGGAGATTCATGTGCACGCTTCGCTTGAGGACACGTTCGCCGCGCTGCTCGAGCAACTCGGCCACAGCAACGAAATGAGCAATGGCCAAGCGATGCCGATGGTGCTGGAGGCATGGCCGGGCGGGCGCTGGTATCGCGATCTCGGAGCCGATAACGGGCACTTTTGGGCGCACGTGCAGGCCATCAAGCGGCCCACGCTGCTCGAATTCTGCGGACCCCTGATGATGTCGCATCCGGTGGCGAACAACGTGCAGTACAGACTGAGCTGAAGAACCGGGTGGGACGTTGATCAAGTTCCGTCATTCAGGTTTCGGGCTGGTTCAGGAGGATCACCGGAAGGGCGTTGTTGGCGGCTGGAGCAACATTCACGCCAAAGTTCGCGAGCGCGCGGAAAGTTCGCGCACGAAGTAACGCTGCACTATCAGGCAGCCAGGGCAAACAAATTTCCCCCAGGACACAAGGAGGTTTCTCATGTCGATTACACAAGCAGTTGTTGCCGATACCATTGCGCAGGCGTTTCTCGAGGAGTTCGAGACGCAAGCGCCGATTACCCGCCGGTTTCTTGAGCGGCTTCCGGAAGACAAGCTCACCTGGAAGCCGCACGAAAAATCGATGACGGCGGGACAACTGGCGTACCACATCGCGTCTACTCCGGGCGGTGTTGTTCGCTTTGTGCAAACCAGCCCGGCGCAGGCACCGGACTTTGCAACGTTTCCGCAGCCGGCGAGCAGCGGAGAGATTCTGCAGAAATTCGACGAAAGTGTTGCCGTCGTCCGTGAGATTCTCCCATCCATCGACGATGCTGCAATGGACGAAACCTGGCGGCTGATGGCGGGCGGGAAGGAAGTGCTTGCGCAGCCGCGTTGGCAGTTCCTGCGCGACGTGATGTTCAGCCACGTCTACCAGCACCGCGGCCAATTTGGCGTTTATCTGCGGATTCTGAACATCCCGGTACCCGCGAGCTGGGGACCGAGCGCCGATGAGCCACCGCTGTTTATGCAGAGGGGCTGATCCGGATCGTCGAGGAGGAGCCTATGTGCCCGTTCTGCCTTGCTACTGCTGCCGTGGTGGCGGCTAGCGCCTCCGGAACCGGCGGCGTTGCAGCGCTCTTTACCGGCAAGCTGTTGCGGAGAGCGAGTCGAAAAACTTTCACGAATGATACCGACACGAAGGAGGTTCAACATGGCGACGATGACAACGGCCCCCAAGCTGTCGCGGGTGGTGACACACAGCGAATGGATTGAAGCCCGCAAGCAGCTTCTTGCGAAGGAAAAAGAATTTACGCGGCAGCGTGACGAACTCAGCCGGCAGCGCCGCGAATTGCCGTGGGAAAAGATTGAGAAGGATTACGTATTTGAAGGGCCCCACGGCAAGGAGACACTTGGCGATCTATTTGATAGCCGGAGCCAGCTGATTATCTATCACTTCATGCTTGGCCCGGGATGGGCAGCTGGATGTCCGAGCTGCTCTTACCTCTCCGATCATTTCGATGGAATGACGAATCACCTGGCGCATCGCGATGTCACGCTGGCGGTGGTTTCGCGCGCTCCGTATGCGGAGATCGATGCATTCAAGAAGCGCATGGGCTGGAAATTTCACTGGGCCTCGGCATTCGGTTCGGACTTCAATTTTGACTATCACGTCTCGGCAACGCCGGCAGAGAAGGGAACCGGGACGGTCGACTACAACTACACAGTCATGGAGTTTCCGAGCGACGAACGGCCGGGAGCCAGCGTCTTCGTCAAAGATGCGGACGGCCAGATCTACCACACGTATTCGACGTATGCGCGCGGGCTCGACATCCTGGTTGGCACTTATAACTTTCTCGATCTTGTGCCGAAGGGACGGGATGAAGAAGGGTTGGCGCACTCGATGGCGTGGGTTCGTCATCACGACAAGTATGACGGCGGGTACTTTGTCGATCCTAACCAGAAATACGAGCAGCCACAGGCAGCCAAAGCGGGCTCGTGCTGCGGTGGCGAGCACCACGAGTAAGTTGATTCGTTCTCACCAAGAGTGGGATCACAGAGATACAGCGGGGCCGTGGATGATGTTTGTCTACGGCCCCGCTGTTTTTTCCACTGCTACTTGCCGGCGTCGCTGATCAGCTTTTGGGCGCGGGCCAGTGCGTCGGTGCGTTTCTGTATCTCGGCCTTCATGTCGACTGGGCCGGCATCATGCCGCGGGGGGCGCTGGGCGAACTCGTCCAGACGCTTCTGCCCTTCGCCGACTACTGTGTTGACGGCTGCTTGTGCTTTCGGCATCACTTCGTGGAAGTGCGCGATCTCTTTCTGTGCGCGTTCGGGGTGATAGCCGAGACGGTCCCCTGTCTGCATTGCATCGATCAGGGCGTCGGGTGGAGTGGCTACGGGTGGTGTCATGTTGAGAGCGTTGTAGGTTTCACGCAAGCGTGCCATCGCACCGTTGAAGCCATCGAGTTCGTTGCGACGGGCAATGAGACCGGATGCGCGATGGACCTCGATGGTGACCTTCGATGACGTGCTCAGGCGTTCAATCGGAATGATGGTTGTGAGCGTGTTGCCTTCAAAGCTCCAGCCGCCTTTGCCGGTTGGGCCTGACTGCTTCACGGCAACACCATTGACCGTGACGGATGCAGGTGGCCAGTCTGCGGGCAGTTTCAGCGTGTAGCCGCGGTCTTTCAGCATACCGGGGAAGCTGCCTTCGACAGGGCCTATCTCAACGCGCAGCGTGTCGCCGGCTTCCGCAGCCTTGATGGGCGTGCGCGTGAAGACGCCGTGCTGATACTGCTCGGCT
The DNA here is from genome assembly GCA_963770365.1 of uncultured Acidobacteriaceae bacterium. Taxonomy (GTDB): domain Bacteria; phylum Acidobacteriota; class Terriglobia; order Terriglobales; family Acidobacteriaceae; genus Telmatobacter. The sequence continues at coordinate 470,018 of CAVYPN010000014.1, forward strand.
ACGCCATTGTCTTCGTAGAGCGTATAGCTGGAGCTACCGCGGGGTTCGAGCGGCCACACGTTCACGATGAGCGGATCGACGGGCTTTTCGCCGGTGTAGATCATCTCCGGCTGCATGGGAACAATCGCACCGGACTTCAGATAAACGGGTGTCTGCTCGATCGAGAAGCTGCGATCGACGGATGTTGGTCCGGTGAAGTGCTTGCCGGTCGGCCATTCGATCCATTCGCCTTTAGGCAACCAGACCTTCTCTGTCGCGAGGCCCGAAGTTTTGTCGCCGGCGGTCACAACGGGCGAAACCAGCATCTGATCGCCGAACAGATACTCATTCTTGTTGTCGTAGGCTTCATTGGCTTCCGGCGAGTCGTAGTAGATCGGCCGCAAGAAGGCGATGCCGGTATCGTAGGTGCGTCGTGCCTCAGTGTAGATGTAGGGCTGCAAGGCATAGCGCAACTGGAAGGTTGCGCGAAGAATAGACGAGTAGGGCTCAGGATATGCCCAGATTCGACGCTCCGATTCCGGATTCTTGGTTGTGTGGGTGCGCAGGATCGGGCTGAATGCGCCGAACTCGACCCAGCGGGTGAACAACTCCGGCTCGACCGCGCCGGGCATGTGGCCGCCGATGTCGTGGCTCCAGTAGGCGTAACCTACGTTGGCTGCGGTCGCGGTAAACCACGGCTGGAAGGCCAGGGAATCCCAGACAGAAACGGTGTCGCCGGAGAAGCCGATCTGATAGCGATGGTTGCCAAGGCCGCCCCAGCGATGGAAGAGGATGGGGCGCTTGCCTTCGCGCTCCTGGTCGGTGAAGTGCACGTAATTGATCCACCATGTTGGCGTTACGCCGGCCATCCTGGTATTTGGCTCCTGCTGCCAGTCGAGCCACCAGAAGTCGATGCCCTGCTTTTCGAGGGGATGGAGGACGAGATTGAAGTAATTTTCGGCGAACTTCTTGCTGGTGATGTCGTAGGGAACGAACTGCTTCGTTGCGGGATCGATGCCCATGGCTTTGGCCATTGCGGGGTAGCTGCTCTCCCACGGCTGAATGCCGGAGGCGGGATGAAGGTTCAGGCTGGTCTTGAGATGATTCGCATGAAGCCTGTCGAGGAACAATTCCGGGTCGGGGAAGAGCACGTCATTCCAGGTGTAGCCGCTCCATCCGAGAGAATGTTTGGACTGATCCATGCCACTCTTGTCGCCTTGTCCCATGGCCTGGAGCTGTTCTTTGCTGGTATGCCAGCCCATGTCGATGACGAAGACGTCGAGCGGCGTGGAATTCTCGTGGAAGTCACGAATGATTTCCTCGATCTCCTGATCGCTGTAGTCCCAGTAGCGCGACCACCATGTACCGAAGGCGAAGCGGGGCGGCAACGGGATACGACCGGCGACGCGGACGTAGTCGCTGAGGGCCTTGCGGTAGTCGTGACCATAGCCAAAGAAGTACAAGTCCTGGCGCTCGCCGGCGGGGCGTTCGATTACCCATGGCCAGGGGCTCTTCTCGCCTTCTTTGAAGCTGAAGTTTGCTGAATCGAAGAGGGGCCGTGTCGAGTCGTCTACAAGCGCCCAGCCGGAGCGGGAGACAAGACCCTGCTCGATGGGTTCGCGCGTCTTAGAGCCAAGCGCGCCATCCAGCGTACGCGTTGTGCCCTGCAGGTTTTCGGGGTCGGTTGCGCCGGGATGCCACGTCACGGGCTTGTCATCGACGGTGAGGTCGATGGAAAGATTCTCGGGCGTGAACCGGCCACCCTGACTGGCCGATCCGTCGTATTTGAGCGTAAGAGCGGTCGTCTTTATGGTCAGCCTGTGATCCGTATCGTCCTTTGAGAATTTGGGCACGGGCAGGCGCCGGTTGATGAAGACGAACGAGGCGTGGTCTTCAAACTTTTTGTCCGCGGCCCACTCCATGCGGATCAGTTCTGGCGTGAGAACGGTGAATCTTGCATTGCCAGACAGGACGACGGCCTTTGGATCGGCAACCGGATCATTGGCAGCCTCGCGAGCGGCGTGAAGCATTGTTGCCGGCGCGGCTGTTTGCACGAGCGGCTGTTCCTGCGGATGCGATCTCGGTTCCTGCTGAGGCGCCTGTGCTGATACCCCGATGGTTGAGCTGACGACGAACCCGATTGCGGCGAAGTGAAGCAAAGAAGTACGCACGGATTTCTCCTTGTTTTTAGTCCATGGGAAGGCTACCACCGGCCGCAGGAGAGCGCGATGCGAAACAGGGTTCCCAAACGTCAATGGACGGGGTGGGAGCACACTCGTGATGCTTTGCGACGTCGAGTTTTTTGAGTGACGCGCATCGTTGGTTGCTCTACGATCACAGAATGCGGATCCGGACGGGCCGTCAAAAGGAGATCCAATGCATGCCATCCTCAAGGACGTTCGCGTAGCGCTGCGTCAATTGCGCAAATCTCCCGGTTTTACATTGACGGTTGTACTGACGCTGGCGCTGGGCATTGGGGCCACAACAGCGGTGTTTTCGCTGGTCGAAGGCATTCTGCTGAGGCCATTTCCGTTTCCAAATCCAGAAAGACTGGTGATTCTCGGCGATCACATCGGCAACGGCGTGAACACGCCGGTAACGGCACGCGACATTGGCACCTATTCGAAATCCGCGAGTGCATTTTCCTCGATGGGAGGATACGCACTCAGCACATATGAATTGTCGGGTGGGCAGTTTCCCGAAGAGATTTCGGGCGCCCGGATGACTGCGAGTACGTTCGCTACGCTTGGTGCACAACCGCAGCTTGGTAGAGTGTTCAACCAGCAGGAGGACGATGGGCATCAACCGGTCGCGATCATCAGCGATGCGCTCTGGCAAAATCGCTATCATCGGGATCTGCGAGTGCTCGGCACTGCGATTGAACTGGATCGCAAGGCGTACACGATTATTGGCGTGATGCCGCGAAGCTTCGAATTTCCGCTCGACGCAGGGCGGCTGAACGGGGCGCAGTTATGGGTGCCGCTGAGCCTGACCCCGGACGAGCTGTCAGATCAGGCGGCGGGATTTTTCGGGTATCACATCGTGGCTCGTGTGAAAGACGCGGTGACTTTCGCGGCCGCGGCGCAAGATGCGGATCGGGTGGCCCACGAAATCATGCGGAACTTTCCGGCCACGATGACGCAGATACGCATTCGCGGTGATGTGACCCCCCTGCATGATTACGTAGTCGGCGAGACGAAGCCCATTCTGCGCGCTTTATTTGTTGCGGTTGCCATTGTGTTGCTGATTGCATGCGTGAATGTGGCTGTGCTGCTGCTGGTGCGCGCCATTCGCCGGCGCCGCGAATCTGCGGTGCGGCTGGCGCTGGGCGCGCGAGCGTCCACCATCATTCGCGAATCGATGGTCGAGGGTCTTGTGCTGAGCACCGCGGGGGCGCTGCTGGGCTTTGTGCTGGCTGCAATTGCGGTCCGCACTTCGCTTGGATTTTTGCCAGATTCGATTGCCCGCATTGAATCCGTTTCTATCGACGGCGGTGTTGCATTCTTCGCGCTTGCTCTCGCGATTGTGAGCGGGGTTGTTTCGAGCATGGCGCCGGCATTCGCCGCGGTGAAGGCCAACATTACTGATACGCTGAAGGATGGCTCGCGGGCCGGTTCGGGCGGCAAGACGCATGCGTGGCTTCGCTCCAGTCTGATCGCGGCAGAGATTGCGATTGCCCTTGTCTTGCTGACGACATGCGGTGCTTTTCTGCGCAGCTACCAGAAGATGCTCGCAGTCGATCCGGGATTCAGGCCAGATCGCGTCCTGGTGGCTGGGTTTCAACTGCCTTTGAACGAATACAAGACCTACTCCGCTGCCGACAACTTCAACCGCGAGGTTGTCGAGCGGTTGTCGAGCAAGCCGGGAATTGTCGACGTTGGCATCAGCAACATTGTTCCGGGTGCTGACTCGTTTGGGCGAGCGGCGTACACCATCGAAGGCCAGCGTACCGAGGGATGGAAGCTGCAGTTCGCGACGTTTGGTTCAGTGTATGGTGACTATTTCAAGTCATTGGGAATCGCGTTGCGGGAGGGGCGAACCTTCAACGAAGGTGATCGAGCCAATGCGCCGCTGGTGGCCATTGTGAACCGCTCCATGGCCGATCATTACTGGCCAGGCCAGACCGCGATTGGAAAACGCATGCACGTCGGCAATCCGAAGAAGGGACTGCCATGGGCTACCATTGTGGGCGTTGTGGCCAACACCAAGATGGGATCGCCGGATACTCCCGATGAAGATCAGTGGTACGTGCCGATGGAGCAGCCGGCGATTCTCTATGGCGCGGTCCCCTCGGCCGATCTTGTGAATCCGGCGGGAGGATATATTACTGTTCGATCGGCGTTGGCGGCGGATCAGATTATCCAGACGGTGCGCGAGACGGTTGCCGGCGTCGATCCTCTGCTTCCTTTGCAACAGGTGCAGTCGATGTCTGCCGTGCTCGAGAATGTGGAGGCGCCGCGTCGCTTCAACACCGACCTGATCACCGTGTTTGCTCTCGGCGCTCTCGTGCTTGCGATTACCGGTATCTATGCCGTGGTGGCATTTTCGATTTCAATCCGTGCACAGGAAATCGCAATTCGCATGGCGTTGGGAGCGCAGCGCGGCAATATTGCACGGCTGGTCCTGGTCTCCGGGACAAGACTGGCGCTGATCGGTTGCGGTGTTGGCCTGCTCGGGTCTTTTGCCGTTTCGCACATCGTGAGCGCATTTCTTTTCAAGGTCAGTGCGACTGACCCACTGATTTATGTCGGGAGCGTCATCGTGATGATCGCGGTGGCTTTGCTCGCATCGGCATTGCCGGCGGTTCGCGCCGCCTCGGCAGATCCCGTGGATGCGTTGCGCGCGGTTTAGTTGGGTCCGTCAGGGTCGCGGGAAGTCGAATTGAAATGCAACGCTGCGATCGGACTCGCGCATGACGGCGCGTCGACGGCCGGCGAGCAATTCGGCTGCACCTACGGTTCCCATCAAGCGATTCGTCTCGCGGTCCACGACCAGCAGACTCATCAGTCCCGTAGTGGCCATTTCTTCCGCGACGGTGCGACAGGTTTCGTCAGAGAAGACATAGGATTCCGGGAGCTGATCCGGACCACCTACTTTCATTTCATCGCCGGGCGGGAGTTCAGACATTACTTCGCCGACGATGAGCAGTTCCAGAGGATCGACGCCATATTCGCGCGACAGGTGATATCCGCGACGCCCGAGCTTCTCAGTGAGAATGGAACGTGGCATGACGAGTGAAGTAACAAGGTACGACGAAGTGCAGGCGAGCACCAATGGCAGAATTGCGGGCAGGGCGTGGGTAAGCTCGATGGAAAACAGTACAGCAGTCAATGGGACACCGAGAGCACCGGAGAGCATCGCTCCCATGCCCATTAACGCCCACAGTGCTTGAGTTGGGCCGGGAAGATGCGCGAGATGCGCGGCGGATTCGCCAATCGCGGCGCCGATCATCAACAACGGAGCAAGCACGCCGCCCGAAGTTCCGGAACTCAGGGAGAAGGCCCACATCAGCGATTTGGCGATTACCAATCCAAGCAACAACGCGACCGGTGCATTGCCGCGCAGTAACTCTGCGATGTTGTCGTATCCCACGCCCAGGCCGCGAGGAAAGAAGTATCCACCGATGCCAATGCCGAGGCCGCCAATGGCCGGCCACCACATCCAGTGAATGTGCACGCGTCCGCAGAAGTGCTCGAAGGCATCTTCGAGGCCATACATCAAACGGGACAAGGCTGCGGCAGCAAATCCGACCAGGATTCCGAGTGGAACAGCGATCAGAAGCGATTGTTCGAGGTGAATGTTTGACGGCAGATCGACCGGAAACAGCGGACCTGCGCCGAGCCACCAGATACGCAAGGCTCCTGCCGTGACGCTTGCTACGGCGACTGGAACAAGGGAGCGTGGACGCCACTCGAAGAGGAGCAATTCCACAGCGATGAGGATGGCGGCGATGGGTGCGGCGAACGTTGCCGACATGCCTGCGGCGGCTCCGGCGACGAGCAGCGTTGTGCGTTCAGCATCGGAAAGGTGCAACCACTGCGCCACCAGAGATCCGAAGGCACCGCCAGTCATGATGATTGGACCCTCGGCGCCGAATGGTCCGCCGGAACCGATGGCGATTGCCGCGGAGATAGGTTTGAGCACGGCGACGCGAGGCTCTACGCGGGCGCCACGCAGGAGGATGGCTTCAATGGCTTCGGGAATGCCGTGGCCACGAATCTTGTCGGTGCCGTAGCGCGCCATCAGGCCAACCAGGATGCCCCCGACGACAGGGATGAGCAACACCGTCGCGTGGGGTTGAGTTGACCCTGCGGGGCCAACCATGGCGATGCTGAGGCGGTGATAGAAGAAGATGTTCGTTGACAGCGCAATGGCGCGCAGCAACAGGACGGCAAGAGCCGCTCCGCCGGCGCCGATGACCACTGAGACCGCCGACATGAACCAGGTGCGCCGATCGACGGTGAAGTCGCGGAGAGCAGAAGGTCTGGATCTCACAGAACCTCCCCGGCAAGAGAGGCATGCGCATGAAGTTGCACGCGCCGCAGGGCCCGGACCAGCCCTGGAGCCAATTCGTTCAGTTCGCGCGCGTGATCGCCGGAGAGCTTTTGAAGAACTTGCCTGCCCTTGCGTGTCAGGCGGAGGATGGCGCGACGCTTGTCGTCGAAATCGATGGTTCTCTCGATGAGGTGTTCGCGTTCGGAGCGATCGACTAGCTCCACAGTGCTGTTGTGCTTGAGGCCGAGACGGCCGGCAGCATAGGCGATCGTGACGGACGTGCCCTCAGCAGCACCGGCAACCTGGAGCAGAAGTTGGTGCTGCTGCGGCTGGAGGCCAGCGGCGATCGATGCGTTTTCGCTGAACTGGAGAAATTTTCGAAGTTCAAATCGAAATTCTGCCAGTGTGACGAGCAGATGGTCCGAATGAATGAGATCGGGCGTCATGTATATATATCGTATCACGATATATATTAGCATGAAAGGGCTACAGCGACGCAATTCGATCGCCCCAGTAGACTAGTCTTTGATTTGTTAGATAGTTAAGGAGCCATCGATGGGTCTGGGAGCTGGGAAATGGGTGAGGTTCGCATGCCTTCTGGTTGCAATTGCCGGCGTAGGATTGACGTCCTCGGCGCAGGATTCGGCCGGGGAGATTCGGCCTGCTCCCTACCAGGTTTCGTGGCAGGACCTGGAATTCGGCGTCATCCTGCATTTCTCCACAAACACGTTTCTCGACCGCGAATGGGGCGATGGTACGGCGAATCCTTCGGTCTTCAATCCCACGCAGTTTGATCCTGATCAATGGATGAAAGCGATCCGTGATTCAGGTGCGAAGTACGTGGTGCTGGTTGCCAAGCACCATGACGGCTTTTGCCTGTGGCCTACCGAGCAAACGAACTACAGCGTGAAGAGCAGCCCATGGAGGGACGGCAAGGGAGACGTAGTTGGCGATGTGGCGCGCGCGGCGCGAAAGTACGGGCTCAAGTTCGGAGTCTATTTATCGCCATGGGATCGGCACGAGCCACGCTACAAGGATTCGGCGGAGTACGACAAGTATTACAACGCGGAGTTGGAAGAGCTGGCGCAACATTACGGCGATCTCGTCGAGTTCTGGCTTGATGGAGCGGGCAGCGCCGGACATGTCTACGACTTCGAAAAGATCATCGAGACGCTGCGAACCTATCAGCCAGATACGGTTGTTTTTGCCGATACGGGGCTGTTCGAATACGGCGATGCACGCTGGGTGGGGAACGAGGCCGGTATTGTGGACTATGAGAATTGGAACGTCATCGATCGCCACGGATATCGGCGGTGGCGTCCCGTGGAGGCCGATACCCCGCTGCGCAACCTGCATTGGTTCTGGCATCCGAACGATGAGGCTTCACTGAAGAGTCTCGACACGCTGCTCGATACATATGACAAGACGGTGGGCCGCGGAGCACAGTTCATGCTGGGCGTGGCGCCGGATAATCGCGGACTTCTTCCAGACTCGGATGTGAGACGGCTGGAAGAATTGGGGGCAGCGCTTCGGAGGCGATCCGAAAACAATCTCGTGCTTCATCGACATCGTGCGAGCGTTGGATTTGAGGCCGCGCTCGATGGCGATCCCGATACCTTCTGGTCCGCGCCTCCTGACTCCCATAGCGCGCAGGTTGAAGTGGACTTCGACCATCCAACCACGTTCGATCATGCGCTCACGATGGAGTGGCTGAACGACGGGCAGCACATCCAGAAATATGCGATTGAAGTGTGGAGCGACTCCGACAAAGCCTGGAAGCGAATCGCAGAGGGCCAGGCAATTGGCCACGAGAAGATTGATGAATTTCAGCCGGTGACGGCGCAGCGCGTTCGGCTGAATATTCTATCGAGCACGTCCGAAGCGCACATCCGGGAGTTTCAGCTTTACGATTGGGGCGGTTTCGAACGCCATTAGCAGATTGTCCCGGGGATCATTAGCATAAGCCGCAAAGAGCAACCGCAGATCCTTCGACTCCGTTTGGCCGAAGAACCGGCCAGACTGCGCTCAGGATCACAGATTCTGATGCGATTTTAGAAACTCAGAATGATACCGCCAACTTTGTTGCGAAGGATACTAGACGGCCATGATTTTTACGCCGGCTGCGGAGAAGGCGCGCGTGGCCTCCTCCGAAATGCCATTGTCGGTAATCAGCAGATCGATATCATTAGCTGGGCAAATGACCGCGGGACTTACGCGGCCCACTTTGCTGGAATCGGCCACTATGACAATCTGGCGAGCCTGGCGGGCCATGGCGCGAAACACTGCAGCTTCGTCGGGCTGAATGAGAGTGGCGCCGTGTTCGGCGTCGACTCCCGTCGCGCTCAGGAAAAGGCGATCCATTACCACTACCGCGAGAGCCTCGATTGCGGCGGGTCCAACCAGCGAGAATGCTCCTGCCCAGCGCAGATTGCCTCCGGTGAGCATGGTTTGCAGGCGAGCGGTCGAGCTCAACTCCATGCCGATATTCACGGCATTGGTGACGATCTGAATATTCTTGCGATGCAGAAGTTGCCGGGCAACCAGCGTGGTGGTGGTGCCTGCGGCGAAGCCGATAGTTTCGTTCTCCTGGATGAGGGCCGCCGCAGCGCGGGCGATGCGCTGTTTCTCCGCGGCGAAACGGTCTTCTCGAACCTGGAACGAGGCATCGAAGCGGAATGGTTCGTAGACGGCGTTGCCGCTTCCCGCCAGCATGGCGCCGCCGTGCGTGCGAGTTACCAGGCCATGGGTTTCGAGCCGCACCAGGTCGCGACGGATACTTGCCGGTGAAGTTCCGAGCGTCGACGTGAGTTCGTCGACAGAGGCTTTGCCCTGATTCAGCAGCAGCCGCAAAATCTCTTTGGCTCGTTTATCTGTCTTGGATGACATAGAGGTACGCTGCGACGGGACAGGGTCGAATTGAAAACCTGCGCTATTGTAAGCGGGCGCCCTGCTTGGCTTCCACAGCAATTGCATCGAGAGCGGACTTGAAGGCCCGCACATCGTGCTCGAGGACGCGAAAACTTTTGTGGCTGTTGAGTCGCGCTCCGAACTCCGCGCCTCCGTCGGAGGGTGTTGGTTCCACGTCTTTGCTGAGCGAAGTGTGAACCTCGCGAACGCCCGTCATCAGAGCGACCGTGCGCACGTTTGAAGCGCGGATGCCGCCGCCAGCCATGATCCCGATGCGGTCGCCAGCTTTCTGGAGTAGCTGTGCGATTTTTGTGGCGCCCCGCATGGCGTCGGGTTTGCCGCCGGATGTGAGGATGCGGTCGGCTCCGCAGGCGATTACGTCTTCCAGAGCGCGATCCATGTCTCTGACGATATCGAAGGCGCGATGAAAGGTGACCTGAAGGGGGCGGGCAATCTCAATCAAATGGCGCATGCGCGCAACGTCAACAGTACCGGCCTCGGTGAGTATGCCGAGGACGACGCCGTCGACCTTGTGCGCCTTTGCCTCGAGAATGTCCTTATGCATGACATCCAGTTCGGGATCTGAGTACACAAAGTCGCCGCCGCGCGGGCGGATGATGACGAATACATCGATCTTGACTGCTGAGCGCACCGCGGTGATGAGGCCGGTGCTCGGCGTAATACCGCCTTCGCTCAGAGCGCTGCAAAGTTCAATTCTTTTTGCACCGCCCCGGGCTGCAGCGATCGCCGATTCAACCGAATCGACACAGATTTCCAGGTTCATGACAAGTGTGCCTATTTTCCCACGTCGGCAGTTCTCTTGAAAACAGGTTGGAGCATATGAATTGAAAGACCGGTCCAATAGTTCACACCGGCTGCCTTGGAAGATCCGCGGCAGCCGGCAGGTTAGAAGGAGTACTTGAGCGAGAACTGAAGATGCCGCTCTGTGGAGCGAATTGCATTCTGTTGCGCAATCTGCCCCCAGCTCGAGTTGTCAATGTTCGTTCCGGGATTTCCGTAGCTGACGATGTTGAACGCATTGAAGGCATCGAACTGAAATCCGACAAAGTGTTCACCAATTATTCGGAAGTCCTTCATGATCGACATGTCAACGTCATGAAAGCCTGGTCCGCGGACTGAGCCGTTGGTCGAAGTGCCAAAGGTGTTCTGCGGCGGATCCTGAAAGGCTGATTGTGGGTTTGGAGAGCCATCCGCCAGAAACGGTTGCGCGGAAGGATCGTCACCAAACCACTGGTTGATGGTCCGATGACGGATGCGAAGCGGAAGGACCAGGTTTGCGCGCTCCTGGCCATAGCTCTGCACGTTGCTGCTCACGTTCGTGGTGACCGTGTCTGGGAAACCGGTGTAGGATATGCCCGCGGCTGTCAGTTTCCAACCTCCAAGGGTCTCATCCAACGCGCGGCCTGAGTTTACAAGATATTTTTTCCCGTGTCCGAATGGCAGCGCATAGGCGACCGTACCGGAGAAGTTGTGCCTGATGTCATACCCCGCCGGACCATAATCTGCAGCGCTGTCGTAGTAGTTCGAAAAGCCAGGATCTGCGTTGTAGCCGGAGACGTTCAGCCCGTAGTTGCCCACGGCATTCGTCATTGCCTTTGAATACGTGTAGTTCAGGGTGTATTCAAGTCCAGAATTGGAAATCCGCTGCCGCAAAACAGCTTGGAGCCCGTTGTAGTTCATCTTCGCACGGGACTCAGTTACCAGAAGGCCGTTCGAGCAGATCTGCGTGGCTGCGGCCGTCTGGCAGCCAATGTACTGGTTGTTGTAGAAGGGTGCGGAGGTCGGGTCGTTCGGCGTCTTCCACTGGTTCAGGTTGCCGTAGTCCTCAATGTGTTGGCCGCTCTCACCCACATAACCCACCTGCAGCGAGAGCAAACGCGTGAGCGCATACTCCAGCGTGAGGTTGTAGTTGTGAATGTAAGCCGGCTGCATGTTCTGCGGGTATACGTTATAAGTGCCGCCGGTGGAAGCCGTCTGATTGAAGGCATTCTGCGTGGTGAGCGGGGCAGGAACATTGCTTCCTGACGGTTGCGAGAGATTGAAGTTAATGGCCTGGATGAACGGTGTCATCGACGTAAGGCGCTGGTTAGAGGAGTTGCCTTCAAAGAAGCTGGTGCCGCTGTAACCACCGCGTACAACAAACAAGTTGTTGACCTGGTAGGCGAAACCTAGTCGCGGCATAATCTGGTGAAAACTCCAGTCATAGCATCCGCTATTCTTGCAGAGCCCGGCTCCCGCAGGCGCTCCCGCAGGGATCCGGTGCGCATAGATAAGCTGGCCGGTCGCTTCGTCGATGTTGCCGGTCTTGTTGTTCTGTTCGGACCACGGCTCGTCCAGCTCATAGCGGAGGCCGTAGCTGACGGTCAGGTTCGGCAGCAGTTTGAAATCGTCATTAAAGTATGTGCCCACGCGCCACTGTCTCTGGCCCACATTCACGCTGGCCAGCGTAGCGGAGACGCCGCTGACGCGCCCAAGCAGGAAGTCTGCGGCGCCGTAGCCGCCTACCTGCGTGTTGGAGTCCTTTGTGTAGTTACCGTTGTAGGTCAGCGAACCTAGATAGCCTGAGTTGTTCGCTGTCGGATAGTTGTTCTGGTAGCGGAGCCACGACGTGCCGAACGTAAAGTAATGACGGCCTTTCTGCCAGCTCAGCGCGTCAATGTAGCTATAGGTATTGTCGATCAATCCGCCTCCGAAGACGGGATTGCCGCCGGCAAAGATGCCTCCACTAATGCTCTGGTATGTGTAGCCAGGCAGTGTTTGGCCGGGAAAGGTTATTCCCACCTTCTGGTCGCCGCCTGTTCCAAACTGTCCGGTCGAATCCACTGAGAAGTTCGTCGCCCATACCGTGCGTGTGAATCCAATGCGTGCAGAATTCACCAGCGATGGGGAGAAGGTATGCACCCAGTTTGCACCGGTCACCTTGGTGGGATAGAGATTCGGGCCGTTGAAGCTGATGGGCAATACCGGGGTGGTTCCGTCGTATGCGGTTGACATCGCATAAAAGCCGCTGAGCTTGTCGTGCGCGCTCATGCCGTAGTCGATTTTGATGTCGCCCTGGTTGTTCGCCTTGAAGTTTCGCGTATGCGCCTGATAGTTATTCGCTGCAATGCCATCCGTCGGAGTCGCGTTCGGCAGGGGATACAGCGAGGGGTTGGCAATCAGGAACGCGGCAACGGGATTCAAAATCGGCACGCCCTGGTTGTTCGCGTACGGTGCGTTGTTGTTCAGCGGGTCATACAGCTGAATCGGGGTCGATCCGGCCAACAATTCTGAGAAGTCGCCGGTCCGCATTTTTGCGGTCAGCACACTCTGCGTGCCGATTCCGCCTTTGTGATACCGCGAACCGAGGTAATCCACAAAGAAGAAGAGCTTGTTATGCAGAACCGGACCGCCGAAGGTGCCACCGAACTGATCCTGCGAAAACGGATTGATCGGGATAATCGGATCATCAACCGTTCCAGCATGGTTATTATTCTGCCAGCTATTTGCGTTCAGCCGATGGTCCTGCACATAGCCGTACGCCGACCCGTGAAATTGGTTGGTGCCGCTCTTGAGCACGCTCACGACGCCCGCGCCATTCACATTGCCAAATTCGGCCGGTGTGTTTGCAGTGAGCACCTTCACTTCGGCGAGCGAAGCAGGAGCAGGGCTGTATGCAATCTCGTTGTTGAAGGTCTCGTTTATGTCGATTCCCTCAAGCGTGTAGTTATTGGCCTGTGCGCGGTTCCCGTTCATGTTCACGGAATCGCTGTAGAAGGTGTCACGCTCAATCTGAGTTGTGCCCGTGTTTCCGTAGGTGCTCGTCGCGCCCGGCACATAGAGAGTGAGCGCACTGAAGTCGAGCCCATTCAGCGGAAAGTTCGAGATCGTGTTCTCAGTGAAGGTGCTGCCCACTGTGTAGTCGCTCGTGTCAAGGATGGGGGAGGCGGCGGATATCTCGACCGAGGCTGCTTCGCCGCCGATCGTGAGTGGCACATTGAACTTGGCGGTCTGCAGAACTTCCAGAGTGAACGCAGGCACCTGGGCGGTTTTAAAGCCCTTTGCCTGGACTGTCACACGGTAATGACCTGGCGACAGGAATCTGATTGTGTAGACACCGGCGGAATCCGTTGTGCCTTGTGTGTCCACTCCCGTATCGACGTTATTCGCCAACACTCGCGCGCCGGCGACAACGGCTCCGCTTGGATCAGTCACCTCTCCGGTAATGGTGCCGGTTACGGTTTGGCCATGGATGACTGGCACGCACGCAAGCAGGGCAAGCGCGCATCCCACGATAATCCCGAAAAATCTATTCCTCATTGAGACCTCACAAAGTTTGTTGCAGACGTTAGGGGCATTCGCCTCTGTCGATCATTTCGAGTCGGGGAAGAGGCCGCTTCCGATTTCTCAGCCGTGGAGCAAATTTACAACTAAATGACTACCTTGTCCATAATTTTGATCAATATGAGCATTTTGTGGAGATAAATTGTCATTCTGCGTGCTATATTGGGCGGCATCTTCGCAAGTCCTGGAAGGAAACCAATCCCATGAAAATGACTTCTTCCCCCGTGTTCGGCTGGTCCGTGACGGCCGTAGCGATCGTTTCTGCATTTGCAGCGCTCGCCTCGGCGCAGGTTGTAACCGTGCCGACGACGCCACAAATTGGATCATCCAACCCAATCACCGCCGCGCCGCTTGTGGCGCGTCCGGCAACCAAGCCATGCGTCGTACAGCTCTTTCAGAACCTCGCATTTGCCGACTTCACTCCGAAGATCTTCGATTACGCGCCTCCGGCCGGATGTCCAGGACCGTGGGCCAAAGTTGTGTTCACCGCAGACTTCACCGTGACCGCCGGGCGGCAATTCGACCGTACAGCGGCGTTCTACCTTGGAAAAGCGAGCATCTTCTATGGCACGACGGCTGAGCCTCGTGCATCTCTGAGCCCCTCATGGCACGTTGAACACGATGTAACCGATCTGACGGCCCTCTTCGAGTCGACGCAGACGGGCGAAGCGAATATCGGCAACTTCGTCGGCGTCTCGGGCGGCGTCACGTACAACGGGATCATCTACGCCAAAGCGGCGCTGGAGTTCTATCCGGTGTCGTCGCAAGACCCGGCGCCGCTCACAGCGGATGTGGTTGTGCCGGTAAATGGCGGTGGAGGCGATGCCGGAACGTTGAACACCACTACCGACACGATCAGCCAGACGCTGCATTTGCCGACGAATGTGGAGCGCGTTTATCTGGACGTGATTGCGCAAAGCCAGAGCAACGATGAGTTCTGGTACTTCTGCGTGCCCAACGATCAGACGTCAAACTTGGAGAGCTGCGGGAACACCGCTTTCCGCGAGACGGAGATCTGGATCGATGGCAAGCCCGCGGGCGTTGCGCCGGTATATCCGTGGATCTACACCGGCGGGATCGATCCCTACCTGTGGGAACCGATTCCGGGCGTGCAGACACTCGACTTCAAACCATACCGCGTGGACCTGACGCCTTTCGCCGGAGTTCTTTCTGATGGCAACGCGCACACCGTGGCGGTGAGCGTGTACAACGCCAACAGCTACTTTCTCGCGACTGCGAATCTTCTCGCTTTTGAAGATCACGGAGCAAAGACAGTCACGGGTGGACTTCTGACGAATACCCTCACGGAGCCGAACCCGGTGGTCCAGGAGAATGTCGTCACCGGCTCCGGACCAACCTACACGGGTTCGGTCACGGTCGGATCGAACCGCAGCTTCACCATCAGCGGATATGTGAACACGTCGCACGGACGCGTGGAAACGACGGTCGACCAGACGGTGTACTTCCAAAGCAAGCAGGAGTTCGACGTGAACGCTTCGACGGATATCCAGAATGCTCAGCAAACGACCACCCTTGACTCGCACACAACGACTGCGGGAGGTCCAAACGCGGGAACGATCGAGAAGCACTTCTCCTATCCGCTTAACCTTGACTACGCGTTCATCGTGAATGCCGACGGCAGCTTCAATCAGACCACCACGAGCAATCAGCAGGACCTGGTGCATGTCCTCGACAATCCCAAAGGAGGGAAGGCGACGATCAGCGACCTGAGCAACCAGGTGAATGCGACCGATACGCTCAAGTGGGATACGAGCGGCAAGCTTCTCGGGCCGACGGGCGCACACACTACGCAGACCTATCGCCAGCACGATCCGTCGCGCGGTTGCTACGACCGCACGATCACGGCGGAAAACCAGAAGCTGGTTTCTGTAAGCGATGGTCCGGGCTGCAGCCAGTAAGAGCTAGGCGTTACGCAACAATGCGCGAGGCGAACCCGATTGAGAGTTCGCCTCGCGTTACTTCGTCACGGTTCATCTGTTCTCAGCGCGTTTGCAACTCTGGCTGATCCGGCTGGTTCTTCTGGGTGATGTGAACGGAATGATCGAGCGTGAAGGTGAGCAGGCTCTCGGCAGGCAGCACAATTTGCTTGTTGCCGGTGAAAGCGGTTCCGGCGGTGCCTGCGCCTCCTCCTGCGAGAGCGCCGATGGCAGCACCCTTGCCGCCGCCCGCGATTCCACCGATCAGCGCGCCCAGGCCTGCGCCTCCGCCAATGAAGCCTGCGGAACGCTTACCCTTGCCCTGCTCAGCACGAGAAATGGAGCTTGTGGCGACCGGGTAGCTGCCCCACCGGGTATGGACTCGTTCGAGCTTGACTGAAAGCAACGCTCCGCCTTTGAAGCGTCCAAGCGGCTTGGCGTCAACCACCGTTCCCTCCGCGCGCGCGCCCTTCGGGATCACGACGTCACCGTTCTTCCTCACCTCGTCGGCAACCGTGGCGCTGAAGGAGTCGCCTGGTTGTGAAATCTTCGAACCGAGATCGGTATCAAGCCGAACGCGAATGGCGGTACCACTCGGTAGTGTGATGACGGCAGGTGGTGGTGGCGGCGGCGCCGGCGCAGCTGCCTGCTGGCCTGCGGGTGCTCCGGCTTGGGCAGGCGCAGCCGGTTGCATTGCCGACGGTTCTCCCGAGGCTGGCGGTGTGGCAGCTGGCTGCGACGTTGTAGTTGCCTGATTGGCCGGCGGCGGAGTGCTGGACTTGCATCCAGCGAAGGACAGGGTGATTGCAAGAGTGGCTGATGCGCAGAGAGCAAAAGTGGAACGGTTGTTCATGATGAGACTCCTTTTCCTCAAGGAATTCTCGGAACAGAGCGACCGGCAACAAAAGACTTCAGGATTCCGCGGGAACGATGATAACGCCCCCGCGGCAATCCATGAGAACTGCAGATGGAGGTGAAGGTTTAGATGTCGAGGTTCTTGACGTCGAGCGCATTGTCTTCAATAAATTTGCGACGCGCTTCAACGTCTTCACCCATGAGAGTGGTAAAAATCGCCTCTGTTTCGGCGATATCCTCGAGCTTGACTTGCAGCAAGGTTCGCCGGTCGGGATCCATGGTGGTTTCCCAAAGCTGCGGCGCGGTCATTTCACCGAGGCCCTTGTAGCGCTGCACATCGTATTCCTTCTTGCCCTGTTCAACGATGTAGGTGAACAACTCGCGAGCGGTTGCCTTCTCGACAGGCTCGTGCGGGACGCGCGCTGCGCGCCGCGCTTTGGCTTCGGCTTTTGCCTTGGCTGGCGCCTGGCCTTCTTCGAATTCGGTGCCTTCGAGCTCCTCGCCTGCAGGCTCCGGCGCTGCCTTTGCTGCGTATTCGATGAGGAAGGGCGGCTCCAGATACTGGCTGATCTGCGAATACTTCGACATCATCTGGCGGAACTCTGGGCTGGAAGCAAGCGCGTAGTCGATGCAGCGCGACGCGCCCTGGGAGTCGGTGTAGCAAACTGACCAGGTGTGGTGCTCCTCATCTTCCACCGGCTTGCTGATCTTGATTCCCAAGTCGCCAGAAATCTCGACGAGTTGGTCGTGGAGTTGTGCGAGCTTTACGGGAACTTCGTTTCCATTTTTCGAGGCGAAATCGGCACGATGGGTCAGCTCAGCGCGCGCGATCAATTCCGTTAGCTTTTCGTTGCGAATACGCTTGTCCACTTTTTCGACAAATCCAAGGTATTCGTTGAGGTAGCCCATGAACCGCGTAAGTTCGGGGCCGTCGATGTGGCTGGCGTTTTCGCCATGCCGTACGATCATGCCTTCTGAAGCGCGCTTGATGGCTACACGATTCAGCTCACGCTCGTCCTTCACGTACTGCTCAGACCGGCCCTTCTTGATTTTGAACAAGGGCGGCTGCGCGATGTAGATGTTTCCCCGCTTGATCAGATCCGTCATGTGGCGGAAAAAGAATGTGAGTAGCAGGGTGCGGATGTGCGATCCGTCGACATCGGCGTCGGTCATCAGAATGATCTTGCCGTAGCGTATCTTCGTTGGGTCAAAGTCGTCCTTGCCGATGCCACAGCCCAGCGCCGTGATCATGGCGCGGATTTCCTCGTGGCCCAGCATCTTGTCGTAGCGCGCCTTCTCCACGTTCAGGATTTTGCCCTTCAGGGGAAGAATCGCCTGGAAGCGCCGATCCCGTCCCTGCTTTGCGGTGCCGCCTGCGCTTTCACCCTCGACGAGATAGAGTTCGCAGCGATCGGGATTGCGCTCGGAGCAGTCTGCCAGCTTGCCGGGCAGTCCACCGCCATCCAGTGCACCCTTGCGCCGCGTGAGGTCGCGTGCCTTGCGGGCTGCCTCTCTCGCGCGCGCTGCTTCAATGGCCTTGTTGATGATTTTGCGGGCAATCGGCGGATTCTGCTCGAGGAACATGCCCAGGCGCTCGTTGACGAATGCCTGCACGATTCCAGCGATATCGGAGTTGAGCTTGCCCTTGGTCTGACCTTCAAACTGCGGCTGGGACAGCTTTACGCTCACGACCGCGACGAGACCTTCGCGGACGTCGTCGCCACTCAGGTTTTCCTTTACGTCCTTGAACAATCCAAGCTGCTGGCCGATCGCGTTGATGGTGCGCGTCAACGCCGTGCGGAATCCCGAGAGATGCGTGCCGCCGTCCACGGTGTTGATGTTGTTGGCAAAACTGAAGACAGATTCGGAATAGCTGTCGTTGTATTGCAGCGCAATCTCGATCTCAACGTTGTCGCGTTGCGCTTCCATGACGATCGGCTTCTCGTGGAGCACCGACTTGCCGCGATTGAGGTGCTTTACGAATTCCGCGATGCCGCCTGCGTAGCGGAACTCGGCACGGCGCGCTTCGCCGGTCTTGGGATCGGAGGTGCGCTCGTCGGTCAGCGTGATTTCGAGTCCCTTATTGAGGAAGGCGAGTTCGCGCAGTCGCTGTGCCAGCGTGTCGTAGTTGTATTCGGTAGCGGTAAAAATTGATTTGTCGGGCAAGAAGTGAACCTTGGTGCCGCGCCGTTTCGAAGTGCCCGCCATGCGCAATTCACTGGTGGCTGCGCCACAGCTGAAATCCATCTCCCAGGTGTGGTCATCGCGCCAAATCTCGACATTCAATTCCTGGCTGAGAGCGTTAACGCAGCTCACGCCGACGCCGTGCAGCCCACCGGACACCTTGTAGTTGGAGGAATCGAACTTTCCTCCGGCGTTGAGCTTGGTGAGCACCACTTGCACGGCGGGCATCTGCTCGCCGTTGGCAAGGGTCATCATGTCGACGGGAATACCTCGGCCATCGTCGACGACGGTGATGGAGTTGTCGACGTGGATGGTGACGTCGATTTTTTTTGCATACCCGGCGAGGGCTTCGTCGACGGAGTTGTCTACTACTTCATAAACAAGATGGTGGAGACCCATCTCCCCGGTCGAGCCAATGTACATGGCGGGACGGAGTCTTACGTGCTCCATGCCCTCCAGGACGGTAATATCTTCGCCGGTGTACTTGCCATTCAGATCGCGTGGTTCAGTCGCCATAATTTTCCATTCGCAGAATCTTCGCCTTTGCGGTCTTGGTCGAGGCGGGCCTGGACTGAATTCCAGACCACAATTTGGGGGATTAACCGCTTGAAACACGAGGGCTTTGTGAGAGTTCTGCCTCTATGTATTTTACCATGCGGAACTGTGCAAAGTGAGGGTGGCGGAGGCGCGTTACGAGTGGGCGGGGCTAGTAACCAAATTGAGTACTTCGGGGTAGATTACCGAAGAATAGTGTTACCTTAGTCACTTACCAGTGCGATACTTTCGATGTAGTTGAAAAAGATGGACTTAGTCGAATTTTTCGACTAACATAAAAGTGTTAGTAACTCAACATTTTGATCTTACTTTTTTGTGAGGGGTAACCAAATATGAAACTCGCTATCCGCGTTTTCGTCCTGTCCGTAGTCGTTGCCGGCGCCGCCGCCGCCTCTGTTTCCTCGAGCCAAAAGCACATGCTTTCGAGCCACCAGTCGGCTACATCTGGAATTCCAATTCCGACGTGTGGCCCAGGCATGGGGTGCACCAACACAACCAGGTAGTCCCATCCCGCTTAGCACCAAAGTGCTACACGGCGGGTGCAAGTTTTCATTTGAATCCAAAGGCCGCAAAGACTATTCTGAGAGAACCCTCAGGATGGAAAGGTCTTCGCATGCCTTTGGCTTTCTCGATATACCTGACGAGCGTGGTTGAATTCGCTCTCTGGGCAACCTTAGGCTTTGTGTTTTGGAAGAAGGGGTTGCAGAAGCGCTTTCCCGCTTTAAGCATATATCTTGCTTTGCGCGCAGGCACGATGCCCGTGCTTCTTGTGTTGCTTTATGTTCAGGCGCAGCCCTGGGGCCATCAATATTTTCCGTTTTACTTCTATCCGTACTGGGCGGTCTATATCGCCAGCGCGATTTTGCTCTTTTTCGTCACGCTCGAAATCTTCCGTTCTGTGCTTTCGCCTTTCTCCGGCTTGATGCGCCTCGGCACGGTGGTCTTCCGTTGGGTTGCTTTGGTCTCCGCGGTTGCTAGCCTCGGATCGATCTCCTTCACGCACCCGAACATTTCGCTCTATCCGGACTTCGCCCTTGCTCTGATGCGATCGGTCAGCATCCTTGAGCTCTGCCTACTGGCTTTCCTTGGGCTTTGCATCAACGCTTTGCAACTCTCGTTCAAAGATCTCGCTGTTGGGTTCGGACTTGGTTTTGGGATGATGTCGGCCAACGATCTGATCTACTCGGCGTTGAGTCCGGGTAACTCTTCACTCAGCGCTCCCCTGCAGTTTGCCAACGAAGGCGTGGTTCTGATCGTGTTGGGAATGTGGGTGGCCTACTGCGCTGTGCCGGAGCGTGTGCGCAAGCCCCTGGTTATGCCGGCGAACTCGACAATTTACCGTTGGAATGAAATTGCTGCAGCCCTTGGGCATGGAACGCAAGTTGCGGTGCAGCAGCCGGCGAACGGCTTCTTTCTGACCGACGTGGAGCGCGTGGTAGAGAAGGTCTTGACGCGCAACCTGCAGGGCAACGAATCGAAATCGTAAACCTGGTTGAATTCGTAGAGAGATGGCCGAGCCTTTGGGTTCGGCCTTTTTCTTTTCGCTTAAACCGCGCCGCCGAAAAGTTGCACCAGAAGAAAGAGCAGACAAACGCTATAATCTTTTTGTTCGCATGGAACATCAGATTCCCCGCCACCAGTGCCTCATCTATGAAGGGCCCCCGTCGCGACATCTTGTTGCGCTGGCTGCGGTCATTCGACAAAAGCTGAGTGAGAACTATCGCTGCCTTTACCTCGACAGCCACCCCATGGTTGCGGGTATGCGATCCTACCTGGCCGCTGCGGGTGT
Organism: uncultured Acidobacteriaceae bacterium; assembly: GCA_963770365.1. Lineage (GTDB taxonomy): Bacteria > Acidobacteriota > Terriglobia > Terriglobales > Acidobacteriaceae > Telmatobacter. The sequence goes on from CAVYPN010000014.1 coordinate 491,063, forward strand.
CGACGTCGCTGAAGAGTCGGCCCAAAAGCGTCTCGTACTCTCGTCCGATCGCGATCATTTGATCGATGGCTGCCGCTTTGACCTGGACGGGATGATGCGGAGCTTGCAAGATGCTCTGGTAGACGCGTTGGATGCCGGCTTCGCGGGGCTGTGGGCAACGGGCGACATGACATGGGAAGTCGGCCCCGACAAAGACTTCTCAAAGTTATTGGAGTACGAGTGGCGGCTCGAAGAGTTTATCCGTGAACACCCGCAGATGGGCGGCGTCTGCCAGTATCACATTGAAACTATGCCACGCAAAATTTTGCGGCACGGCGTGGTCTCACACCCTTCAATTTTTATCAATCAGACGTTATCAATGATCAACCCGATTTACCGGCATTCGGCGTCGTTTGCCAGCGCACAATCCGGGGAGCCGGAAATGGATTCGTTCATCAATCGAATCCTGGAGCCGCAAATCCTGGCCTAGAGTGGTTCTCCAGGGAAAACACGAAGGCCACGGCGAACCGTGGCCTTGCATGTTCAGGTTTGATCTTATTCAGCTGTGACAGGCTCAACGGAGGCATAGCGTCCGCGATTGCCGTGATCGGTGAACTTCACACGGCCGGTGACCTTGGCGAAGAGTGTGTCGTCTGAGCCGATGCCGACGTTGGTGCCGGGCTTGATCTTGGTGCCGCGCTGACGCATGATGATCGAGCCGCCGGTGACGAGCTGTCCGCCAAAAGCTTTCACTCCAAGCCGCTGTGCATTGGAATCGCGTCCGTTTGTGGAGCTGCCTCCACCTTTTTTGTGTGCCATTGCCTTGTTCCCCTTCTAGATCTTTTTTGCCGCTTACTTCTCAGCGGAGTAGGTAACGCCGTCGGCCTCGATTGCCTTGATGCGCACCTCGGTAAAGTTCTGCCTGTGACCCTGCATCTTCTTGTACTGTTTCTTCCGCTTCAGGTGGAAGACGAGGATCTTGTCGCCGCGGCCCTGTCCGACAACTTCGGCAGTCACCTTGGCGGCCGACGGCTTGGTCACGCTGCCCGCTTCGCCACTGAAGGCGAGAACGTCGCTGAACTCGAGCGTGCTGCTGTCAGAAGCTACGGACTCGATCTTGACTATGTCGCCTGGCGCGACCCGATATTGCTTTCCCCCGGTACGAATGACCGCAAACATAAACCCTCCAGAGCGTGATCACGCCTCAGCGGATCTGCTCCAAGAAATCAAAAGAATTCGGGCGGAAACTTCCAGTCCGCGGTACGCTCGAGCGCCGAAAAACCCGTGGGCGAGCGGTTGGCTCCGCGGCGACAGGCAGGAATCGCCAAACTAGAGTAGTTTACCGGGTTTGCGGGTCGGGGTCAATTCGAGCTTCGAGGATCCACCGCGATGTGCGCTCATCGAGCCTTTTAAGACCGACGAGACTTCCAAAGTCTCATTGACGGCAAAAATCCGCGTTTGCCTAGGAAGCTATACCACGGCATGTCAGTAGTTTAGGCGCGAAAAGCGATTCTGCAGGTGATGGCAGTTGATTTCCTATTCTTTGACGAGGGCCCAGCGCATGGGGTGCGCACGTGTACTTGTCCCTGCAATCTCGATTGTTCCATCCGGCATGTTGTGGATCGGAAGCCGTTTCCCGTTCACCTCAAGATGCGAGAACCTACTGCCAGATTCTGTGGGAATGGCAATGCGCACGGTCCAGTTTCCTGCACGCGCGGGAGCATACCACCCTTCATAACTTCCATTGGACTTCACGACGCCCACCAAGGGAGAGTCGAAGCGATACGAATCCAGGGGCAATGCGAGATTTAAATCCAGGCCTTCGGGGGTGAATTCCAGTCCCAAAAGCTTGCTGGCGGTATAGAGCGAACAGGCGTGCGAGTGGAGATTGAGGACAGGGAAGTCGGTGCCGTGAAAATACGGCTCGTTGGCTGCGCCACCAGGGCGCTTGTTCAACGGAGAGTTATACGAGTCATTTCCGCTCCACACGCCATACCAGATATCCGGATAAGCCTCGGCGTGGGCCGCGAGCGAATTTTTCTTCCACTCCTCCCATGCCATTGCCGGATCAACGCCCATGAGCGCCCAGACAAGGGTCTGATTGAGGGACGGCCAGATGGCTCCCAGTTCCAGGGTGCCGACATTCGTTCCGCCTTTATCGCGCATGTCGGGCCCGTCGCTCATCTGGGCCGCTCCCAGGGGGCCATGTCGCAAAACTTCGTTCATGGTTCGCACGAGTTCGCGGCTCTGCGCGTCGGTAGTTGCGCCTGCCAGCATCGCCCAAGGCTGCGGCTCGATCCACAAAGTCGATTCTCCGAGCCAGCCGAGCGTGGGTCCTAGCCATACGCGCTTGAACCACTTTCCGTTCCACTGCGCGCGGGTTGCCTCGCGATGCTTGTCCGCACTCGCCCGGAGCTCTTTCGTCAGATTTGCATTGCCGCCGACGAAGTCGAGCATGTGCGCGTATTCGTCAAAGACCCACGCTGCCATTGCGGAGTTCAAAACACTTTCGCTGGTCTCGATGCATTCCTTGAACGCCTTCTGCGCCCAGGTATAGATGAGCCCGTCGTTCCAGTCGTCCACCTTCATGCGCATGATGCCGTGCTGTCCAACTCCAACGTCGTTGACCTGGTGCCGATAGCAGCGCTCGAGCAGATTGCGGACGCTATCGGTGCGGTCTCGGGTCGCCGACAAACGCGCAGGGATCTTGTCGTCAAGGAAATCGACGTCGCGCGTCGCCAGCACGTACTCGCTGACAGTCCATAGCAGCCACAGCGGAAGATCGCTGGCATTGTCCGACGCCATCGGCGCTACAACGCCGTGTCCAACGATTCCGTAGGGAAGTGATCCGTCGTCGCGCACTTCCTTGAGCGTGTAGCGCATGACGCTGCGCACAATTTCAGGATCGCTGAAGAGGAAGGGAAGAGAGTGCTGCAGAGGATCACGCGGCGCACCCTGAAATCCCATGGTGTATTGATAAAAGCCGTTCTGATTGAGGATGTGCTCGCCGAAGAAGTCGTCGAAGGTCTGGCTGCTGCGCAGGTAGTAATGATTCCAGGTTGACTCGCGCTTCACCCAGGGTTCGGCTGGGACATCGAAGCGCATGCCTTTCTGCTTCCACGTCCGGCTTGACTCGGGCAGAACGGAGTCCGCAGCCTTCTCGTACTTTGCGATGAGTGTATCGAGTGCGAAACCTTGTGGAAGGTAGCCGTAGAGGAAACGGATTGTGTGACTCTGTTGCGGAGCCAGGTGCACGGTGCGCTCGAGCAGAAGAGCAGTTTGTTTTTCGCCGGCGTCGATCTTGCTGTCGAGGCGTTGCTTCAAACCGCTGGGATTTGCCGGACCACCTGCGCCAAAGAATGCAGCGGCGTCGGAACTGAATCCGCTCACCGGGCCATCCAGCGACACCAGGAACGTCTGCGGCAGGTCGAGGCTTTCGAATTCAGTGCCGGGCCTCAGGTCCGCGACCGGCGCTGTAAATCCGTTGGGGTTTGCGCGCAGATTCGCTTTTGCGCGCACCCATGCAGTTTCTTCCTGGGCCGATCGACCCTCGAAATGCTTTGATTCAAGCAAGCCCTTCATCCCGTCGATCCGCACCACGCGATGGCTGAACCGTCTTCCAAGATCGCGACGGAGCTTTGTCTGGGTGCCGATCCCGGTCATCGACTCGATGGCAGCTCGGTATGAGAACTGGTAGGGTTGGCATCCCCAATACTCGAGCCAACGCACGGTGACGGCGGCGTCGCTGTGATTGGTCAGTGTCGCTTGTGAAATCAGTACAGGATCGTCGCCGAATGGCGCCGAAATCACCTGATCGATGGAGTATTTGGTGCCCCGCACTTTCTTGCGGTAATAACCGACGCCAAAGATCCGCTCAAACGCGGCATGGCTCCCGTCGTAACAGGTGGTCAGCGTTTCTTCGCCGTCGGTGAGGTAGCCGAGGCCGCCACCAAACTGGTTCGTCTCTGGATCGACGTCGTTCAGGAATTTGGGACAGCCTTCATCCTGGCGAACGCGCACATGGCCGTAGTTTGACGCAAGCGCGGTGATTCGGTCGTTGCCGACCTGGTGGACATGTTCGGTCGGAGTCAGGATTCCGGGCTGAACCTGCGTGACAGCGCGTGGGTCTGTGGTTTGATTGCAGGTGTATTGGAAGGCCGGCAGTCCGAATTCATCTTCGATCCATGCGCCAAAGTTGCTTGATCCGTATGCAACTTCGTGCGCGCTTGCAGCCTGCAAGAATGCTGAACCCCGGAGCTTACTGGTGAGCGCTGCTCCGAGTGAGCCTCGCAAGAACTCCCTGCGTGTTGGTTCCATCTGCCACCCTCTCGACGCAGACAAATTGGCCGACACGCGATTGTAGTCGGTGTCGGCCGATTTGTCTGCGAGCCGTGAGGATCGCATTCAACATCAGGAGCGATGATTAGTACGATCGTTGCGCGGTAATCCCCTTGAAGCGAAAATTTGCCCTGACCCGGCGCTGGAACGGATCGCCGTCAGACTCGGAGGGCAAGGGAGCAGGGACATCGAGAAAGGTGTACCCTCCTGCTGGCTCAGTTGCTTCGAGCGCTTCTGCTGACGCTTCCTGAGTTTCTTGCGGGGCTTCGATGGAAATGGGAGATGGGGCCGCTTGAACCGTATGTTCGATTGTGGCGAACATTGGCTGCAGGGCGGCGACGACATTCTCAACCAGCTTCTTGCGGCTGCTCAAACTTTCGAAGGTCTGGGAGATCTGCGTCAGGTCTTCGATGGCCTTTTCGTAGGCTTTGCGATAGGGATCGGGTGTCATGCTCTCGTTCACTCCACGCGAAGTGTAGCATCGGAAATCTTAGATGAATCAAAGGTCCAGTGGTCAATCCCACCCAAAAGTAATGTGTGGTGACTCGATGCGGTACAAATGGCAGTGCGACCCAATTCTCAGGCCTGCGGCACGATGTAAAACAGGATGTTCCCGAGGCGAAGATGGGTTTGTACCGCTTGATGATAATCGCGGTGTTGAACGATCGTCGGAACGGCCATTCTGCAGGTGAAGAAGGCTAAATGTTTGTCGCGGCGGGTGTGCCGGCTTTGGCGGTTGTCTTCCAGGCCGACGCACGTGTTCCCTCCGCGTCGGTGAAGCGAAGGTTCTCGATCGCCAGTTCGCCTTCGATCATGTTGACCGTTACGGTGTGGCCCTCGAGGGTAATGGTGCCGTAGCCGGACGCAGTGGAGAAGAAGCTGACAAACGGATGCACCTTCAGCTTCGGCCCAAAATGCAGCGTCTTATCGACGGCGGAGTAACGGAAGCCGGAAAGCGCGCCAACCAGCGCGAAGCTCGACATGGCGCGCGCGTACCAGTTGCCGCATTCGTATTCGTTCCACGGATTGCGCGTGCGTCCGTCATAACGGCTGCGCAAGGCCTTGACAATGGTGAGGCCTTCTTCGGTAAATCCTTCATGGATCAGGTGCGATGCGACCTGGTATTCAATTCCCGTCCACACCTCGTCAGAGTAGACGAAGGGGAGCGTAGGCTTATCGCCTCGCGGCCAACTGCACAAAAGGAGGCCGGGCTCATGGCCCATCGCGTAGCCGGGGCGCTGGGCGTTGGCGTGCTGGCTCAGGTCGGTCTTAAAGTTATTGCGGAAGATGGACTGCAGGGTGGAGCGGATATTCTTCTCGGCGAGCGGTGTTTCGATGCCGTAAATGCTCGCCATCCATGCTCCGATGACGCCATCGGACAAGCAGCCTGATCCATATTGATACTTCGGCCCCTCGCGCTTGAGTAGTTGCTGCATCTCGCTGCTCTTTTCATCCACATGAGCGATCGACTGCGCAAACGACTGATCATGAAGATCCTGAAACTCAACCTTCTGCTGGAAGTAGTCGCCATTAAAGAGCGTCTCATCCATGAACTTCGCGGAGCGTTGCGCAAGATCGCCATACAGCGTCGCATCCGCGGACTCACTGACGGCAGTCGCCATCAGCGCCATCGCGGAAAGGGCTCCGAGATAGATGCTGGTGCACATTCCATCCGGTCCCCAGAACTGAATGTCGTAGGTGTTGTGATGGGGCTCGAACAAAGCGCCGCGATGTTCCGGGTCCCATGTAGCAATACAGTAGTCGATGCTGCGTTTGGCCAGAGGATACATGCGCTTCAGCCAGGTTGCATCTCCGCAGATCTGCCAGTCGCGAAAAACCTTCATGATGCCGCCGAGCTGGCCGTCAGAGGCTGCCGGGCCCGTGTGATCGGCTGGGCCCTCAGGGATGGCTCCACGAAAATTTACGTGCCCGCGATCGTCCATGGAGCGCACGAGTTCCAGATCACGCAGGGTGCGTTCGAGCTGGGGAAATAGATGCGGCAAGGCCTGCGCATAGTTCCAGACATGCGTGCACGATCCGTGGCAGCAACCAGCGTCAGGAAAGCAGCCTTCCCATCCCCACACATCGCCATTCGCTTCGCGAAGAACGGTAGGCGCCTTGAGGATCGCGAGGTTGGCCGAGACAGCATCGAGCACGTAAGTTGGAAACGTGGAACCAAAGACCGCGTTCTTGAACTGGATGGTCCTTGTGCGGAGTGTTGCGTAATTCTGCTCGACGTATGCAGCCACATCGCGTGCGTCTTTCCACTGCGTGGAGTAATACGGATGCCACGGCGGCGGAGCATCGGCCGGTACAGTGCGGCAGCCTGCCGGCCCTTCAATCACGGCTGCGTTCTGCGCAGGGGCGATTCCACCTTCGCGCAGATAGCAGTTGGGGAAGTGCCAGGTAATCAAAATCGGATAGGTGCGCGACTCGCCGGCGCCGAGATGTCCTTCCAGCAGAATGGAAGCGCCGTTGCGTCCGGCATTGTCAACCGTATTGGATCCATCGTTCGTCGAGAAGGTGCCAGTGGAGACTTCGCGCCAGAGCGCCGAGAGGGAGTCGAACTCCCAGCCGGGGCTGCGCAGCCACATGGCTTTGATCCGGGGTTTGGCACCGATAGCCGTCAGCGTGGCGCTGCCATACGCCTCGGCATTGGGGGCCTCGCGATTGAAAAGAAATGCACCCTTGCCGGGGATCACTGCGTTTGCGCTCGCAGCTTCGTCGGGACGGCAACCGGCCGCAAGGTGAGAAAGATGGTAAGAGAATTCGTAGTCGACCGGGCGCGAGGAGTTGTTGTGCAAGGTGTATTCAAGAATCGCGCAAGGAATGCCGGAGTTCTTGTCGTCAAGCGGAACGAAGGGGTTCCAGGCGACCAGGGATACGTCGAGCGGAATGGAGGGGTCGGCAAAACGAAGTTCGGCGAAAGGGAATTCTCCGCGGAAATTGCACTTGTCAAAGCGCGGAAACCCTTCGGACCCTCCGCGGCGCAAACCCTGTCCTTGCAAGCCCTGGTCGAAAATCTTGAATGGTGGAAAGGGACCCTCAATGAGCTTGGTGACTGGTGTCGCTTCTTTAATGTGCAATATGGCAAATCCAGCTTCAGGAGAGTTGGAACTAAAGCCGGCGGGAAGGGCAGTAGTCTCTGGCCGCGTACGGATCGAAAAGTCCTGCAGTCCGCCTGATCCATTAATGCAGATGCAACCCGCGCCAAGGCCGCCGATGGGCATGGCTACCTGGGTAGCGCGATCTCCGCTGAATGTACGCTGCGGGCCTGGCTGGAAGAGCTCTGTCGCCGAAAACGGAAGCGATTCGCGATCGAAAGCTGCGGCGAGCGGGGCTGCATCTGGCGAAGAAGCGGCATCGCAGGTAGTAGCAGGTACCGCGGCGGCCAAGGCCGCGCTGGAACCCGCGACGAGGAATTCGCGGCGAGTTGGCTTTTTCACGGACATAACTGGAGCTAAAGCTGTTGAAAGGGTAACACCGGCCGGGACAAAGCCGCAGACTTCGCTACATTGCAAAGACAATTGGAAACCATAATTGCGCTAGAATCGAGGGCTAACGCGGATCCCAGATCGCAATGGCCGGGAAGATCGCGTGCGATCGACGCAACGTGCCGGGAATAGCAACCCTGAAGGAATTGGAGATGGCTCATTTCTCCTGGAAATGCCGAGACGCTCGCTCCCGAGTGCGGCTCGGGATGTGTGCCGCCATGCTTAAGCCTTCAGGTTGGACGGCGCGCTCTGGCATCAAAGGACCCGGCTCGACCAGATTGCTGGTCCTTGCAGCAGTTTCGGCAGTACTGGTTTTGCCGTCGTTTGCAGCCGAGAAGATGACGGTAACTGAGCTTGAGCAAATTATTGCTCAGCACGCGGCACAGTCCCACGAACCGGCAAAGAAGCATAACCCCACTACCTCAGACGAAATTCCAGATCTCGCCAACGGGGACTTGCTGCAGCAACTTGACCAGGACGACGAGTTGCTTCCGCGACTTGCGGGCATTGAGTTGACCGAGCGCCTGAGCACCCCCAAGATGTATCAGCTCATCGGGAAATACAACCTGGGCGTACACATGCAACAGGCTCTGGAGCAGTTGGCCGACCGTGCGGCGCTCAAGAATTTACCCGCAGGCGAATTGCTGAGCCGACCGTTTCCTGATGCGGAGGCGCAGCAGACAATGCTGAAGAAGTCGCGCGCCTACGTGCTCGGAGAGCTGTCACATCTGCCGAACTTCGTGGCAAGCCAGACCACAACGCGTTTCGACAATTCCCCCGTGATGTTGAAGTACTTTCAGGCCATGACCGATCAGGCCGGCTTTCATCGCGTAGCGACTGTGCAAGGGAATATCTCATTTCAAGATGGAAAAGAAGTAACAGAGGGCGAGCGTGGCCCAGGGGAAGCAAAGCACAAGGACATTGGCCTGGAGAGCCACGGCGAATTCGGAACGGAAGCGGCAGTGGTGTTGATGGATCTGGAGAACGGCACCGTGGCGTTCGATCATTGGGAGCAATCGATGATGGGCCCGGCGGCGGTCTATCGTTATTCGGTTCCGCGGGAATCCTCTCACTACGAGGTTACAGACGCGTGCCAGGACCATGTTTCGTTTCACGACACTCCGGGGTACCACGGAGAGATCGCCCTTGATCCAAAGGCGGGAGCAATCATGCGCATGACCCTCGAAGCGGAGCCAGGATCCAACGATCCGGTGTCGCATGTAGCGAGCGTCGTGGAATACGGGCCGGTTGTGCTGGGGAATCGCCGCTCGATCTGTCCGCTGCGCAGTTTGACGTTCATGGTTGAAGAAATGAACGGATGTTCCCACGGAAACCACAAACTGCAGAAGCCGCTCGCAATGATCAACCAGACGATCTTTTCCAACTACCATCGCTTTGGTTCGAGCACCACTATGATTTTCGACGAGGCGCAGAACGGGCGCGCCACACGGGAAAGTACGCCGGGTAAGGCTGCACCCGGCGGCGAAAAGAGCTTGCCGGTGGTTCCGGCGCCGAGCGGCCAGAGACGGCGCCCGGACTAGAACATATATCGGACGACGGCATAAGAAGGTGCTAGTCTTTCCGTGCATTGGAGGTCCACGCATGAAGCTCTTCCAGTTGGGAATTGCTGCATTGGTAGCCGCATTCGCAACGTGCCTGGCGGGTCAGAGCACGGATGCGACAGCCGACATGCCTCAATCCACACTGAAGGTGAACAGCCGAGCGGTGCTGGTAGACGTGATTGTGACCGACCGAAGCGGGAACCCGGTGAAGGGACTGAAGCAAGATGACTTCAAGATCCTGGAACAGGGCAAGCCGCAGAATATCGGCTATTTTGAAGAGCACGGCGTGGACTTGCTGGCACGGAGCGGAGAAGACAGGGCCTTTCCCCAGTTGCCGCCTAACGTGTTTACAAATTTCTCTCCGCTGCCAACGCCCCCGGCCGTAAATATTCTGCTGCTCGACGCGCTCAATACCCCCATGAACGACCAGATGTACCTGAAGAAAGCGGCGCAGCATTATCTCAAGACCTTGAAGCCCGGGACGCGCCTGGCGATCTTCACGATGTCGATGAGGTTGAGTTTTATCCAGGGTTTCTCCGATGACCCAGCCGTCCTCGCGACCGCGATGGGGTACCGGAAGAATGACAAGTCAGAACCCGCCATTCTGCTGCAGTCAAAGGGCGAATCCGACGCGCAGAACACAGTGGTCGAGTTGATGGTTGCGATGCAACAGGCCGGGGCGAATAGCATCGCGTTCGCCGTGCCCCCTCAGACCATCGAGGCTTTTCAGCAATTCATGCAGGAGACGCGTTATGCGCAGGACAGCGACCGCGAATACCGGACGCTGCAGAATCTGAATCAGCTTGCGGCATTTCTCGGGTCGTTTCCCGGCCGCAAGAATGTGATCTGGATGTCTGGAGCGTTTCCGGTGGAACTGTTCGGGCAGACCTCGATGCGATTTGACGATTCCATTAACCAGACCATCAATCTGCTATCGGCAGCACGCGTGGCGGTTTATCCGGTCGACGTACGAGGCACGAATGTTCCTACCTCCTACACCGCGGAGAACTCGCTCGATCCGACGATCACCTCTGCTCCGCAAATTCTGGGACCACCGCCAGGGGTGACTGGCGATGCTCCAAATGCCGGACAGGGCGGTCTTGCCGGTGGCCTCCTAAACGAGAGCCAGGCAAAGAACTCAAGCGATTCGGCGATGGATATGCTGGCCAGCCTGACCGGCGGCAAGGCCTTCTACAGCCAGAATGACATCTCCGGAATTATTGGAAAGGTTTCGGATCACAGTTCGGATTTCTACACGATTTCGTATTCACCGACCAATTCGAAGATGGATGGCGCCTTCAGAAAGATCGAAGTGAAGATTGGAGACGGGGAACATTACACGCTGTCGTATCGCCGTGGTTATTTTGCCCGCGACCAGGATTTGCCCGGAGCGGCTCAGGCCCGACAGGATCAAGCTGCGCAGCAAGCCTCGCAAAACCCCACGAGGATCGATCCGCTCGAACCTTTCATGGTCTTTGGAATGCCGCAGTCGGAGCAGATTCTCTACAAGACGCTTATTCAGCCGATGCCTCAGAAAGCCGATGCAAAGCCGTCGCTGAAGGGGCCGACGGAGCGCTACTCGGTCGATTTCGCGCTCGATTTGGATGATTTGCACCTGAAGTCGGATCCCGACGGGTCCCGCAAGGGCAAGCTTAATCTGTCGATGATTCTCTATGACAAATATGGACAGGTAACGAGCCGGGAAGACCACCTGGTCAATCTCAACATTAAGCCCGACGTCTATGCGCTCTTCCGGAAGACGGGTGTGCAGATGCATGGCGAGATCCAGGTTCCGAAAGGGCAATACTGGCTGCGAACGGGCGTCTACGACGAGGGATCGCGCAAGGTGGGAACGATGGAGGTCCCGCTGAGTTCCGTCAAGGAAAGCGTCGCCAGCAACTAGCTGGTTTTGCACTCACCGACATTCGCTGCAGGCACGGGTTTGGCGCGTCCGAATGGCAATTGGTATACTACCCAAGTCGTTGCAGCGCACTGTTCGTGGAGCCGCCCATCCTTCTCCGGCAGAGCCGGATTCCGCGCAGGAAATGCAACTGAAAGTCTGCACTGAGGCCAGGTAGCTCAGTGGTAGAGCGCGGCCCTGAAAAGGCCGGCGTCGGCGGTTCAATCCCGTCCCTGGCCACCATCACAACTTCATTATTTACAGTAGCTTCCGATTCGCAGTACAATTGCGTACTCGGAGCGTCCATGCTTTCTCTCTATCGCCGGCATCGCGCAAAGTGCAAGATGAAAGGCCGGAAGGCGAAGTGTTTTTGCCCGATCTGGGTACAGGGAAAATTGCATGATGAGGTTGTGCGGCGATCGCTCGATCTCACGAATTGGGAGGCTGCGCAGAAGAAAGTCCGGACGTGGGAGATCCACGGCATCAAGGCGTCTATTTCTCTCGGGGACGCCTATGACCGCTTTATCGAACAGCACCGGGCGAACGGGTCAGCCGACGAGACGATCAAGAAGCACACCCGGTTAAAGAAACTCGCAGTCGAGCATTTTGGCGACGTGGGCGTAAGAACGCTTTCAGTGGACGATGTGTCCCGTTTCCGTGAATCGTGGGAGTTCGCCCCGCTCACCACCCGGAATACCATTGAACGCCTGAGGGGATTTTTCCGGTTCTGCATCGAGCGCGAATGGCTTGAAAAGAATCCCGGTGCAACCCTCAAATTGCCGAAAATTACCCAGGTCGATCGGAAGCCATATGACGGGCATGAGCTTATGGCGATCGAGTGCGCGCTCGGGGATTATCCGAATTGGGGAATCTACAAGACAAATACCCGGGAGCGGGTGCGGACATTTGTGTCCGTTCTCAGGTGGACGGGCATGAGAATTGGCGACGCCGTCCAGCTCTCACGAGCGAACATTGCTGACGGGCAAATTACCCTGCGCACCGAAAAAAACGGAAAGAGGGTGTGTATCCCGATGCACCCGGACATTGCGAGTGGATTGAAGGATCTTGGCGGCGAGTACTTTTTCTGGTCAGGAAATGGGAAAGTCAGTTCCGCGGTTTCCGACTGGGAGAGAACGCTCGCACGATTGGGAAAAATCGCCCACGTGAAATGTCATGCCCATCGGTGGCGGCACACATTCATCATTGAATGTTTATGTGAGGGGATTCCAGTTTCGGAAGTCGCGGCGATCGTCGGAAATTCGCCGCGAATTATCGAACAACACTACTCCCAGTGGTGTGTAAAACGGCAGGAAAAAATTAACGAATCTGTAAAAGCTATCTGGTGAGATGTATAAAACAGAACAGATTTCCATTTTTTAGGCGGGCTAAAGTTTGAATTTACTTCCGCCAAAAAAGGAGTCCAATGATCAAGGTAAACTCCAGTCCTGACCAACGCTATGGCGTCACTTTATCGAATGGGGTTTCACGATTGGGAGGGCGGCTCGCAATAATCAAGACCGCCGTCGAAGCGGCGAAACAGGGAGTTGCTATTGAGGCATGGACAGTCCCGGGAAGTCTGGCGGCTGACCGGCACTATCGAGCCGTGTTGGCCTATACGGAGTACGAGCGGCAATTGAAATCGGTGTGAATTAGCGGATACCGAAGTGACGGGAATTTGGTTGTGAACCCCTCCCGAGACGCTCCTCAGCATGAACCCATTGCAATTTGGATTTAGTCAGCTGATATTGCCTGAGCAGAATGGAAATCCTTGCGTGGATTGCATTTCTCCGTTCGTCTGGGGTAAATGGCGTGGCAAGTTCGCGCCTGAGCGTGCCACGCTCCAGGTCATTTAAGAGAAGCTGTGCGCTGAAGGTTTGGATAAATAGATTCCGTTTAATGTCATCCATATTACTACCCTCCTCCTTTGAGTAGGGTGAGGATGCTCCAATAGTAACGCGAGTGAGGGGATTTAGATCACACGATTCGGGTGAGAGTCACTTATGGTTGTTGAAGCGCACCTCTGGACCCTCCGCTAGAGATTAATCCCAGTGACTTCGGGAAGGTCATTGGGATTGGCGCGCGCCCTTGATAAGGGAGTATAGTTTCACCTAATTTCGTGAAAGATGCGGAATCCTGAATCAGAGTCCTTACTTCCCGTCGGCCAGTGCCCGGCGGGAAGTTTTTGTTCTTCCCCCTGGTTCTGCAGCCGGAGGAGCATGGTTCTGTACTCTTCCTGTTCCGTCGCCATCCAAAATGGTTTAGCGGATGTACGATGAGAGTTCCGACGGAGCAACCTCAGAAAGTAATGCCGATGACAAAGTTCAATTACGAAAAGCATCAATATGTTGAAAGCTATGGATGCCATAGTGGTCTTAAAATCTATCGGCCAATTGTTGACGTGTCGCTCGAAAATGAGGGCAAGTTTTCGGAGCCCCTTCCTTGTCTCATAGATTCTGGCGGCGATTGGTGTCTGTTTCCCCTTAATCTTCTCGCGCAAATTGGAATCAAAAAGGAAGGCCTCGGGGTCGATTTTCCGCAAGGGCTTGGCGAGGGTTGCGAAGCGTATTTTGCAACCGTGACGATTCATATAAGGGAGTTTGGTTTTTGGGAAACATCGGTCGGCTTTACTGAGAAATTAAGCGGACGGGGTTTTGGTGTACTCGGCCACATCGGCTTCTTTGATCAGTGCAAAGTCATATTCGACCGGCCCAATCTTCAATTCGAAATTATCCCCTCTTAAATTTCCTTTTTGTTCGGGTTAGATACCCAAAGGTGGGAGTGTGTGGCTGCGTTATGACTGATACGGTTACTTGATCCCGCCGAAGATGTGGGACGCAAGGGACTACTCAGACTGCCCGCCGCGACGTTACCGGCGGGATTATTTTTGGTAAGCGATTCTTACTTTGGTCATCGCCATAACTCCATTTCAAATTTGATTCTTCCATGAGGGCGCCTTCGGGGTTACACTTGCGGCAATTCCCCGGAGGTCTCATTATGATCCGCAAGGGCATCTTGATCATGGCGCTTTCTCTGCCCCTCATGATCGGTTTCGTCACTGACGCCTCGTTCGCCACTTGCTACGGAAACGATCCGTGCAACGCGTGCAAGAACTGCAAATACTGCAAGCATTGCGCGAAAGAGGGTGGGACGTGCGGGATCTGCAAGAAACGTTTCTTGGCGCAGGCACGCTGATGAGAAGTTCAATATTTGCAGCGTTAATATTTCTGGGGCTTTTGTATAACGTCCACGCGAAAGCCGAAACAACAGAAGAGATGCTATCTGCGTGTCGACCGATTACTCAGGCGAAAGTATCGGACGGAAAAATTACGCTGCCGATCGATTTTGAAAGTGGCGAATGCTGGGGAGCTTTCGGAGCCCTTGAAGCAATTTTCTATTTCGAAGACGGAAACGATCGACCCATCATTGGCGCTTGTGTCCCAAAGGAAACTTCGCGAACGGAGTTGATTGCGATCTTCGTTCAATACGTTGAACACCATCCTGAAACTTACAGTCAAGGTTTCGCACAGACGGCGGTGAATTCGATCCTTTTAGTCTTCCCTTGTAAGAAGAAGATATGAAAGCGAAGACTGCACTCGGAATTCTATTTAGTCTTGGGCTGTTCGTCGGTTGCGACACTGATCGAATCGCGAAACTCGAAAAAGAGAATGCAGACCTGAAGGCGAAGGTCGAAAAACAAAGCGCAGCAGAGAACTTCGATCTCCAAGCAAAATGCTCGAAAGATGCGAGGATATGGTTCAACGAAAACTGGTCCGGCAGTAAAAAGGCACTCTTCCTCGATTTCACAAATCACTACGAGGCTAAGCTCAACAAGTGCTTCATACTCGTGGAATATCATCTCAATTCGGACAAGGGCGCTCCTGGCGAGTATCTATGGGTAAACGACGTAAATCTCTATGATGTGTATGAAAATTCGAAGTACGGTGAGTTCGTCGAAGACCACTACACCCATACGAAACCGACCGTTAGTATTGGGCAGGAAGTGACGACATGCGAAGTGTATGGAACAAAGTGTAAGGCAAGTGATGAATTCTATAAACTCGTCGGTCCGTATATGAATAATTAGCTTTCGGCGAAACTACCCGGCCCTCTCGCTGATCTCCGATTTTCTCTTCTCTTTATTGAATCCTTTTTGTTCGGGTTGATGAGCGACTTCCCCGCCGGTCATTTTTTGATATGGCTATTCACTCCTGCTCGGTTCTCGAAGTTTGGCGATCCATCAGCCGTGATTCCATATGCGACCCGGTAATCGAGGTCCAGGGCGCGGAAGATATTTTTAACCTTTCGCTGATTATTGCGAATATTATCCTTCGTGTGTTGCTTCACTTCAACGAACTGATAGATCGTTTTTCCGTCGGGCGAGTTTTTCCAGAACACGAAATCCGGCCATCCGCTCTTCAGTGATTGAAATCCATTTGCGAAATACCAATCTTGAATCGATTTCTCGACCACGTTCTTGCTTAGCTTATTGAGATGTTTCATTTTTTTTGCTTCGAATGATTTAGCGAAGTTTCAAGAGCCACCCCCCTTACCCCCCTCCGTAAAAAGGGTAGGTAGGAAAGGGCAATCTCGAAACTCGTGCCTCGATGATTTGAGCGTGAGTTTCTGTCGCCACCCCCAGGACTTCAAAATTCGGCGAAGGCGCTCGTTCCTATTTGTTCGGTATAGGCGTTTGCGATGAAACGGCTTAAAAGTAATTCGTTGAGTGATGGAGGTCCCTGTACGAACCCGCCGTTAGGACAAATGGGGGCTACCCACTCCGAGTACAGAATACGGTTCGCACTCTCCCGTACTCACTCCATCATTCAAAGAACTACTCCGGCGCGCGGGGAAGTCGTCAAGCCGCGCTACTCTTTTACATCGCCCATTTCAGTTTCCCTTCCAGCGATGCCGCGTTAGGATGCGGAAATAAAAAACCCTTTGGCGAAGTGGTGAGGTGGAATCAGCCGTTAGACCTCATCGCTCACCAGCTCCCCAAAAGGTTGTTCGGAGCCGTTACATCGCCGTCCAATGAAGGACATCTTCATGAAAGCACAATGAGGAAATAGCACAAGTGCTACCCTGTTGATAACTTTTCGGAGGAAGAAAATGAGGCAGGGAAAGCTTTCTGAACTCGTTAAGCGTGACTATGACGAAGAAGTAAAGATCATCCAAGATGCCGGAGGCAATCTATGGCTCACGGGATTAGGAGCTGGCTTGTTATTCGTGCTTATGTGGGGCATTGCCTTTTTCTTCCGGGAGCCGTGGACGCAGGAAGACATCAGCTACGCAATCATCGCTGTTGTCGCTTTCCCGTTCACCATTAGGGCATGGGAGCGCCATAAGGTTGCCGCCGAAATGCGACATCAACGTCAAGTTCGTGTCGAGGTAAAGCTGGATTCTTTGCTTGGGCTTGTCAATATCGAAGATGTCTGAGCGCAGGGGGGTGTATAACTTCCGGCGCTTATGAGAAGGATGAAGTCCTTACAAGGAACCCCACAATTAGATATGAATACTTGCAAGGACTTCTCTGTTTATGAAGTGGGCTCATTAAAGCAAACGCGTCCGGATTATCAAACATTACGTTAGGGATGACTCTTCTACGACCTTCGCGGCTCGTTCGAGCATTGAGGGAAAAAGGCGCAAGGGGGCTGGGGTGGTGGATAGCTTGAGGAGTCGAATAATATTGCTGCAATGAAAAAAGCGGACATTTTGAAACAGCGGGAGCTACATCGTGGCGATCCAAAAGGTGTGGCCCTCAACTTTCTTGTGAACTATAGCTATCCGGCGCGGTTGATGCGTTTGCACTTGCCGCCCAAAAAAGGCAAAGAGGAGATTTTTCAAGCGGCCATGCGGGCGTACGTGATTGGGATCGCTGCGTGCGTGGAGACGTTTTTTAGAGATCTGTTCGTTTATGTCTTGAAGCGTAATCCGGGAATGGTGAATCGTGCGCTGAAAGAGAGCGTTGGGAGTGAGTCTGCAAAACGGTTGCCGCAGTATCTGGCTGTCGGGGTTTCTGCTGAAGAGTTTGCTGCGTCAGCCTCATTTCAAAACGCCGATGCTATCAATCACAACATCTCAATCGCGTTTTCGGGTACGACATATTTCGATTTGCTGGATCAAGTTGAGGTTGATTGCGAAGTTCCATCGGGGCAGCAGCCTGGACCCGCGCATTTAAAACTTTCCTCGTCATGGAGAGACGATCTGGATCGGGTCTTTTCATTGCGGCATGAGTTTGCACACGACGCGAATTCCAAAACTGTTATCGACGCCGAGGAAATGCGAAGAATCGAGACTGTTATTCTTTTGATCTGCCAAATGACGGTTTTGCTTCCAGGAATTCAAGCGCCTGCCCTTGTGAGTGCAAATCGGTTTCCCGTGATTCTGTTAATTGAGGATTTAATCTCAGACGATTGGGAACTCGCCTCCTGAGTTGCAGTGGAAAAGAACTCAATTCAATTCATTTCCTTACATCCTCATCGTTTGCCTGGTACCACGGTTCCTTGCGCTGCGGGAAGATCGTCTCGTTCTTCGTCATGAGTTTCGAGAGTACTCGGCCCGCGATGTACGCGGCGAACTCGATCTCTTCGTTCATCTCCTGGTCGCAGAGTTTGTCGTCCGAGCGCGCCGGCCACTCAGCCGTTCGGATCGCCACGATGAGACAGGTGGCAATGAGGAGCGACGGCCCCATCTTCGGCCAGTCCGGGCGATCGTGAAAGCCGCCGACTTCTAATCCCATAACAGGGATTATAGGCGAAGAAAAGGCGAATTAGGTTGCATGAGTGTAAGTGATACGATAAATCCCGTGTCGGGACCCAAAACTCTGGCGTTCGTCGTCGATGATGAAGAGGTCATTGCCACGACGCTCGCTCTCATTCTTCGAGGAAGCGGTTTCGACGCAGTGGCATTCACTGATCCCTTGAAGGCATTGCGCGCCGCCGAGACGAGATGCCCCGACTTCCTTATCACCGATGTGATGATGCCGGTGTTGAACGGCATAGACCTCGCGGTTCAGTTCAAAGCGATCTATCCACAATGCCGCGTTTTGCTGTTCTCCGGAGCAATTAGTACTGGTCTTCTCCTTGACGACGCACGATTGATGGGCCATGAGTTTCAAATTCTCGCAAAACCGGTGCATCCAAGTGAGCTCTTGAACAAATTGAAACAAATGGGACTCGAAGGTCAAACTTCGGCATAATGGCGCAAAAAACGGCCCCTTTCGGTAAGCCGTGAAAATGGTTCTATGCACATTTTGCTTTGTGATCGGTCAGAATTAAGGTTCGACCTTCGACCTCGGCCGCGCCCCCACAAGCGGGCCTATAGTGAGAGTAGCGATATTCCGATGAAAATCTAGTGAAGGGTAGCGAGAATGAAGAAAGTAGCGATCGTCTGCCTTATGGCGGCTCTCACCTGTTCAGCGTCCGACAAAACCTATCAGACGGGCAAGCTGCTTGATGTAGATTCGCAACCGTATACAAAGGAAGTCCCGATGAATGGCGGCTCCATGAGCGTCCTGCGGCATGAAAATAGCCTGGCGGTACAGGTCGGGGACATCATCTATATCGGCCAATGTGAGGAGAAGCGCCATTTCTCATCATGTAGGCCGGGAAATTGGATCGTTGGTGATGCGATCAATGTGCGGATGGACAAAGACAGTATGTATCTTCAAAAGGCCGGTGGGGGCGAAGTGAAAACCAAGATCGTCAAGCGAACGAGAGCGAAATAATGCTCGAATGACGAAGCGGCCAGCTTTTCCCCAGTGAGCTTGGCGTCCATGGGACGATGCGGCTTCCCAACCACAAAGAAGAACTGGCGCAAATCCAATATATACCTGATCGTGTCAGAGCGATGTGGTTTCTTCCAATTTCCACTTGTGACCGATCAATTCAAATGGGCCGCCTCCACATCGTGGACATTTTTCCGGCATCCCATACCCAAATGTTCCGAGCGCGACGTTGAACTCATGGGAGCATTGAAGGCATTTGTACCGTTGCATAATGAAACTCATAAAAGGCCAGTCAATTTAGCGCATGTCCACCGTTTCAGTTCACCGATCGAGATCATGTAGTCGGCTACTTTTATAGCGTCGATCGGGTTCATCGGGCTTCCGCTTACGTTGGCGAGTGGTGAAAACTCCGACCACGTCGCCGTCCCATTGAATTGTAATAATCCGTACGACATGAGGTCGTTCGAATCTAAGCGCGCCACGTTTGTATTTTGGGACTCGCATTTGATGAGGGTGCGGAGAATGGCGGGGTGTAGGGTATTGGCCGTCATTTGGTCGATCTCGGACTGGCTATAAACGCGCGGCTTTGGCTCAAAATTGACTGTGGCAGTCTTCGGAGCCTGCGGGGCTGCTGAGACCTTATAAACGGCTGGCGGGGCTAAAAAGAGGGAAAGGAAGAATGCTGCGATACATAGAGTTTTCAAAATTGTGGGAGAGTCCTCTGAATACCTCCCCGCCCTGTTGGGCATCCGGTCAATTTAACGCCGGAGAATTGGTTTAGACCTTGATCGGGACACTCACTATTCACGGGAGGCGATACCCCGAAGGTTCGCCGTCCCTCGAATAAAGAACGTCCCTACTCCCTTTCCCCATGAGCCAATCGCGGTCAAACAAGTCTTAGTTGAATGTGATAGTAAAACGATTAGCTCCCGAGGTAGTGCTTGTGTCCAAGCCTTTCGACTTGGGGAAAGGGAACCCATTCATCATGGCATCTTCATTTGGAAATGCAATGTGGACAAATGCGCGCGACTTAACAGTTCCTTAACAGTTGTTAATATACGAGATCGTAAGAAAAACCCCGCTAGAGTTGCGGGGCCGCATCTTGCGATGCGAAGTATTGTTGTAATGCCTCTAGCCGGAGCGAAAGGCAGTCTTCGTTGTGGCGATTGTGGAGAAAGCGTTGGTACGTCTTTCCATCAATCACGTTTGGAAGTTTTACGGGTGCGACGTCATCGGGTTGGATGAGGCCACCGCACCACTCACACCAAAAGAGGTTCATGGCTTCACCTCCCTGTTCAACCTCTGCACAAGGCAGAAATAGTGGTAGTGGGCGATCCGTGAAGTTACGAAGTGGATTATCACGCTTGCGAGTGTGAGTTCCACGGGGGCAAGACAGGCTTCACAGTACATCGTTCCGTCGCGGATCATGGATCTCCTTTCCACCAACTGATGAATCGTTGGAATAGGGTGAGTTTCTGCGGTGCCGTGATAGCCGCCGCGCACCGAGAGCAGTAATCCTTCTTGCGATCGAAGAAGAGATACATTCCCGAAGCAAGTTTGATGGGTTTCCCGCACTTATCGCAGTAGAGGAAACCGTTGTGGATCATGGGCTTCTCCTTTGGATCACGAGTTTGAAATCAGGATCGATGTAGAACCGGTTGATCTCCTCGGCTATGCGTTCAGCCGGGAGGTTGCGGAAGAGAAGGTGCCAGGCGGCATGCTTCTTTGCGGGAAGGCGTACAATGTTTCGAGGTTCTGATGTGCCGCCGATCGAGGATGGTTTGCGGTGATGTCGGTTGACCTGTTTCACTGGCCCTCCTAGTTCAGTGAATTGAAGTACTCGCCAAAGCTGGCTGTTGCCTTGAATTGAGGAACAGGTTCGAGGAGCTTGAAGCCGCTGGTGAAAGAGTTCTGCAGGCTCCATTTGGTCCTCGGCGCGAATTCCGGAAATGCTGGCTCGAAGTATTCGTGGTGAATCACTCGTGCCAGATGTTTCGGTGCGTCGAGTTCGTCCTCGATGAACGCGCGATAGATGATCTCTTTCGCTTGTCCGTCGGTTAGCTGGGAAGCGCGCCAGTTATTTATCTGGTCGGCCATCGGCTTGAAATTCCGCTGCATTTGCTCAAGGCCGACGGCGAGCGCCGTATTGAGGTCAAAATGCTTGGAATGCTTAGCAAGGACCGGTTCGAAATCCCCCGAGAACGCCATGTTGTCGCAACAGAGGACCCGTACGCCGACTACGAGGCCGAGGCGCATGGATTTGTCGTTCGCGTTCCGCAGGCCGAGCGAAAAGCGGAATCCATCGCCCAACGTTTCGAGGTCGAGGACTCCGAAGAGCTTCATGCCGTCGTGGGAGACTGCGTACTCTTCCTTCACGACATTGATATGCCGGAAGGAAAGGGATTCGAGGAGTGAGTTGACGAGGTGAATGTGGGCGATCGGCTTGTGGGTGTCGGTCGCTTCGGGCGGAAGGATGGTGACGAGCTGATCGCGCGTCAGCATCTCCGTGGTGCCGGTATGAGCCATAAGGGTCATGGTTTTTCCTTTCGTATTGAATTGGGAATGAACAGGTGGTGGGACGCGCACGACCCAACCCAGGATCGCGTGTACGCGGTTTAGCGATACACGAGCGCGCCCCGTTCTGCTAGCGGCTGAGATGACGGGTCGAAAGCGTCAATCAGTGTTCGCGGGTAGTGGCCGCTAGCTAGCAGAGCGGGAAGCACACACCCACGCCAGTAGCAATCCTGTAGGAGCAAGCCGCGCGGCTTATCTGGGATTCCCCGTCCGTGAGAGCTACTGGTGTGGAGGTTCGACCTAGTTACTGCCAGACGTGCTTTGGCCGGTCGTCAGATGGAAAACGCTTGCGAGGCCGCCGAGGACGAGATTGATAACAACGGACCAATCTGCTGGAACTTGTCCAGAGATCGCGGTGTAACCGTTGAAAATGAAAATGAAGACCAATGTCCAAAAGGTCTTTGAGCGAAGAAGTGAATAATTCATTTTGTAGAAATTATTTCGACCTTTATGGAATGAGCGATTTTATGAACTGCTCGATTGATTGGAGAAACGAAAGCTTCTCGGCGTGCGGGATTTGCTGATCGGTCGCCTGGGCGATGAGCGAGACGACTGCGGCCGATTTCTCGATGACCTGCTGTTCGATCGCAACGTCCTCTGCGTATTTGCCGGCGTAGAAGGGCTGGGGGTCAACGCATCCCAGGAAGCCATTATTGGGAGCGAGCGCGATCCAGTTCTTGTCCGCCGGCATAACAGCAAAATGGAGATGCGTGCCGGTTGATTCACTCTCTTGGGGCGCGGGATGATAGCCGCTGTTGTCTGTGTATCCAAGAAGTTGCCCGGCTTTGACGGGAACAATGCTTCGATCGGTCGGAATCTGAAACGGATAATCTTTTGCCGACGTGACGCCTTCAGGCGCTGGATCTGCCGGTGTGGGCATGTGCCAAAGGATGATGTTGTAGTTCTGCCCGTTCGCGTCGGTTGTGCGAATCCAAATGCCGTCGCCGCCCAAGCTGTCGGTGCAATAGAACGCATTTCCATCACAGGGAGAATAGATCGGCGTGCCGGTGGGAGCCTCAAAGTCATTTCCCGGATGCCCATTTTGCCCGAGAGGTTTGTATTGTGCGGGATTCGCGCCGAATAAATTATTTGGATTTATCTGCTGCTTAACGGGGAAATAGAGGAAGGGTGTTTCCATTGCCTTAATTGTGATGTTTATTTAGAAACTGTCCATGGTGCATAACTCGTGGCTATCGACGGATCGTAAAGTAGACCGTGAGCGCGCCGAGAATGAGGCCTGCGAAAACGTAGAGGAGATTCCACACGGCTCGCTTACCAGCTCCTTCGCCGCTTTGCATTGCGCGCCACTTGTTGATCTCGATAATATCGGTTTCGCTTTTGAAAACTTTGCCGTTCTGTGCTGATTGATGTTCTTTGATGGCCCCTATGTCACCGGACATCTTTCCGAGAGCAAACATGACCTGGCCGTATTCGGCAGTAGGAGCTTCTGAACGATTTGGGAGGGTTACTTCTTCGGGCATGGTTATACGAAATCAGTATTTTGTGCGACGATGCCGCCCGCCGATGCTCCTCCCACTCCGCCAGTCGCACTATTGCTGAGGGAAGTTCCTGCTCCTCCACCGCCTGCGCTGCTGCCCTGTCCGGCCTGGCCGTTCGCATTGCCGGTGCCGCCGTGACCTCCCAGACCGTACAAACTTCCGCCGCCGCCGCCACCATTCGATGTGCTGCTGCCAGTCGTCGTATTGCCTCCCGGACCCCCTGCGGTATTGATCGTGCCCGTGTTCGCCGTAAGGATGTTGTAGAGAATCACCACCATGCCCGCCGCACCGCCTCCTGCTGCACCACCACTTGAGGTTGTCGATCCTCCGACCCCTCCCGATGCATCAATCGCGCCGGTGGTGAAATTCAATGCACCTGCGCATTCCAAATACAGCGCTCCGCCTCCGATACCACCAATGGCAGATCCTTGGGTCCCTCCCGGCGCGCCCGGAGAAATCAGGATTGTCTGCTTCGGATAAATCTGTGAATAGCCGACCGCGTAATAGAGCTGGGAGAAAAGGTATTGAGCGCCACCGTTCACGGTTCCGCTGCCAGATCCGAAGTATTGGGTTGATGTTGCCAAGGGCTGTAAAGCGGCGGTGGGGTTGTTCCCCGGAGATGCGCCGATTCCACGAAGGTCAATAGCATGGGTCGAGCTCGTCGTGATCGTTACGTTCCCCTGGCTCTTGAGCGTGACTATTGTCCCGCCCGCGGCCGGATTCGAAAACGCGAGATTGCCGGTTCCGGTGATGCTGATGCTCGTGTAGTTCTTCGTTACCGCTGATGCGCCGCCAAGATTGATCGTCGTCGTTCCCGACGAGATCGAAAGCGCTCCGTCCGCGCCGGTTCCGCCGAACTTCGCGAACGCGACGTTCGCACCGTTGAGCTGGATCGTGCTCGCGGCGAAGAGATTCTTAACGTAGATGTTCAGCCACTCATTGCCCGAGCTGGAGCCGATCTGCCGTGAATCGGTCACATCGGGGTCAAGATCGGACGCAATCGCGGTGAGGATCGGGCCAATGCTCATGGAGGGGCGAACGTCGTTCAAGATATATCCCTGGCCGGCTTGCTGATCTTCTAAGTCGTAGAGAGCGCTCTCACTGACGATGTTGTACAGCTCGCAAATAGGGAACTTGTCCGAGGGGTATGTGGGCGCAACGGGAGATGCGTTCTCGGTGCCAGTCGTCCATGCAAGCGTGCCGGACGTGTCGATCGTGAGCACATCGATCCGCGGGTTCGATATGGGGCCTGTCACGGCCGGAGTTGAGCCGCCAGTAAAAAGATAACGCGTGCCATTGATGTAATAAGTTCCATCTTCTACGTAGAGCTTCATCGTCTGCGCAGTCCACGAAGCACCCGTAACCGTGGTGGACGCAGTGAATGATGTGAAATTGCCCGTGGCGCCATTCACGTTCTTGTTCAATGAGAACGGCGTGATGGTCGTTGCACCGGACGGAAGCGAATATCCGAGATATTGGATCAATGCCTGGTTCCCAACCGTCGCGGCAACCTGGTTGGCGTTTGTTTGGTCCGGTCGCCGGAGGAAATTAACCGTTGCGGCTGCGGTGAGCGCCGCAGTGCCCTGAATGAGTACGTTGTTCGGTGTGGAACCGATTGCCGTAACGAAGGCGATAACGATCGCCGTACCGTTGATCGTTACCGTGAGTGTCTGACCGTTCGTAGGATTCGTCGGCATCGCAAACGCGCCGAGCTGCTGATGCGCCAAGAGGAAACTACCGCCGCGCGCGTCATCGCGGCGCGTGTTGTGATCCGTAGCAAGGATGGGTTGGATTCCCAGCGGGCGAGATTTCATGCGGCGATAGGTTGTTTAAATTTGGCGACGATAAGGGATGAATCAAATGTCTGCGTACGCGCCCACTTGCGGGCATTACAGCTTTCGCAGAGCGGCTGGATATTGGAAAAGACGTTCATCCCGCCCCTGCTTATCGGAACGATATGATCCACTGTCAATCTGATTTCCGGTTCGGTCTTAGCACATGCGGGGCAAGTGAATAGATAAGCCCTCTTGAGTGCGAGCCATTCGCCTAGAGTGTATTTTCCATAGGCCCCTCGTTTTATTGATTTGCGGATGCGGCCATAGTGACGTGAACTTTCAGGATGGGCGGCAAGCCAGTTTTTATGCGTCACGCTCCGAGGAACACCCCCCTTCCAGCGGGGATTCTTTTCGCCAAGCCAGCGTCCGCGTGCAAGTGTTATTGCGCGTTCACTCGACTTCTTCCCAGTCATCCAAAGGCCATAGCCCTTTTGCTTTGCGAGGACTGACGCACGATGTTTACGTTCTTCAGTGAAGCGATAAAACCGATGTCGATATTCTTGCTTACATTCTTTAGAGCCACACGTTTTCAACTGCGTCTGTGAGGGATAAATATGTTTTTCAGTTTTACAAATTGTGCAAATAATAGTCATTGTGGTAACAACATCAAGAGAACGATATGTCAATTTCGAGGGTACTGTCCGTTCCAGCGCTCTTACTGTACGGACTGGCAAAGAGCGCATGATTGAACATATTCCCGGTGCCGATGGTTGATGTGCCACCGATGAAGCTCCCGCATTCGTAGTAGGTTCCGTTCGCAAGCACCGCATCGGGAAAGAAGAACTGAAGCTGCGCGGTCGAAAGCGAGCTGTCGGCGCCATAGGCAACCGGGACGCGGTTCGTGGGAGTTGTAAGCGCCGTATCGCCTGCGGTAGGGGTTGTGGAACCGGTGCCGATTTCACCCCACGCGATTCCGAGCGGAAAGGCGAATGAGCCGTTGTACGCGCTCAAGAGATATTGCACAAGGATGTCGATCCCGTAATTCGGAGAATCAACGATGAGGTTTTTCTGCTCTACCTCAATCTTGCCGTCCGCAAGGAGTTCGCGGGCCTGGTCAATCTTTCCGAGAGCCATGAGGGTTTCGCATAGATGGATCGTTCCGGCCGGGTACGAGCGGATGGTGATCTTGCCTGAGGGTGTAAGGCCTTCTTTTTGGAACATGAAATGTGGGTGGGTTAGTTAAATCATAGCTACGCATACGTCGCAAAGCCATAGCGGGGCTGTGGAGAAGTCGGACCGTACTTGTAGGCCAATCGAGCGGTAGCGATCGTGGTTGTCTCGGTCAAAGAAATTGCCTCCTCGACGGTTTCAAGATTTTCGTTCACCGTGGAATCATCGACCGTCGTCTGGTCGGCTTCTGTCTGGAGGATGGTCGTCATGAGGTCGGTGAACGTGACGTTGTCCGAGCCGATGCACTCGACCTGATATTCGAGCATCCCATTCGGTCCCGGCGCGTAGCCCACGGCCTCGACGCGCTTGATGACGAGCTGCTTTGTGATGCCGAACGCGGGAAGGTTGACCGTGATCGCTTGGCCGATCGCGCATCCCGGAACAAGGGTGTTGAACTTCACGTCATACACGGGATGGCCGAACTGGAGGATCTGCGCCTGCGCGCGCGCCTGCGCCTCGGGGACGGTCGTGATCTTGGAATCGACGATGACGCCCTGGATCTCGCCGTAGGTTGCGACGCTCGCGGCATTCGAGGCGTGCGCGACAATCGGGACTTTGGCGTTGCCGAACACCTTCACGGTGTGGCCGCGCCGGGCGCGCCGGCGGTGAATTGAATCCACCGCTGCGCATCGTTGTAGAGCACCTGCACGGTGCCGGGGTCGGTCTGATTCGCGATGCCGACCGTCTGCGCTACGCCGTCGAGCGTGACGGTGATCGTGCTCGCATCGTAAGGATAGGACGTCGTGAAGAACTGGGTGATCGCCATCGGTCGGGAAGCTGTCCGGCGTGTTGATCGCCGTGAACGTCTTGGTGTAGGTGCCGCCGATGACGTACACGCTGTTCTGCATGTTCTGAAGATTCAGATCCACGTCAAGCGAGTTCCATTCGATCTCGCCGCTCGTGCGCGTCGACCGTGATCGGGGCAACGCCGCCTTCGCCGATGGCGTTCTCCACGTCCCCAAGGAAGAAATGGATGTCCTTGTTCGGGTCGATGTACCAGTCCCAGCCGATGAGCTTGGCGAGCGATTCAAGCGCCTTCGTCGGCTGCTGATAGTTGAACTTGATGGAAGGAATGAGGAAATTGCCGGTCTGAACATGGTTCGTGGTGAAGCCCTTGCCTGAGCAGAACGTTGCGACGAGGTCAAGCACGATGTCGTGCGGGTCCATCATGGCGTAGTTCTTTTTGACAAGCGTGCCGTCTAACAGATATCCCCAGTCGGAAACGGTCATCTGCCAGGTGAGCAGCAAGCCCGAGATGGTGGCCTCGATCTTCGGTCACCGTGCCGCCGAAGATGATTCCCGTGGAGTCGTAGAGCTTCACGATGTCGCCCATGGCCGGAATGGTCTTCGCGGGAAAGGTTTGGCCCGAACCGATGCGAATATTGAATTTGAGGTTTGCGTTCTCCTTCGTGAGAACGGAAACGCAATCGATCGATCTTCCAATCGACGCTCGAAGAGATGTCGGTCCCGTTGGCAGGTGATATATACGGGGTTCGGCATCCTAGACGGCGTAGTTCTTTAACGCGAATCTGCTGGCCGATCTGTCTTCGCGAGCGCGTCGCCGATCATGCTTCGCGCCTCCTTGGTCGAGGTAGATTCCGCCGTCGATGTTTATGACGATCGGCGGCCACTCGAAGCCTCCGGCCTGCCGCCCATGCTCGAAAGCGGCACGACCGCTTCCGGCCCCGCTTCGCCGATGAGCGCAAGCGTCGGCGCGTGTGACGAAGCCCACCGGCCGCAAGCATGGGAATATCGGGAATGTTGAAACCAAGATTGATCGGCGGGCGTTGCGAGCTTCGTGCCGGGTATCGAGATGGACGGAATCGAAATGTGGATTGCGTCGAGCGCGTTGATGAAGGCGTTGATGCCCCATATTTCGTAGTCGATGCCGTCTTTTATGGTCATCTTGATGACATCCCAGATGTTCGTGAAGAACGTCGCTCATGCGCGGTCCAAGCGGTTTTCCAGACATTTTGTACACTCCGAAGGGAAGTATGAAAAAGGTTCGTGAGCCACGCCCACGTGTTGCGTGAAGAATGATTTGAGAACGGTCCAGATGGCCTGCATGTCGTCGCTCAGTGACTTGCCAGTTGGCGATGATGATGGCGGCAAGCACGACAACAAGGACGATGAGCGCGGCGAAGGGAGCGCCGAGAAGTGCGACGGCGATGGCAAGCGTACCGAAAATGACGAGCACTGAACCCGATCACGACAAGTAGGCCGCCCGAGAATGCCGACGAATATGAGAATGAGGCCTCCGTGAGCTTCTGGTGTTTTTGCGTGAAGTTGTCCACTGCGTCGATGATCTTCACGAGCCACTGGAGCAGCTGCGTAAGGATCGGGAGCTGGGTGCTTCCCATATCGGACATCAGCTTATTAAAACTCTGCATGGCGACGGCGAGCTGGCCGGATGAGCGTATCGGCGTATGCCTGCGCTTGTCCGTTGACCGCGCCCTGCACTGCCTCCAACGCGCTCATGCCGGAGAGGCCGTCCTTGATCTGGATGCCGTAGGTGGCAAGCGCACGTCCCTGGCCGTTCATGGCGAGGATGACCTGATTCGTCGCGGTCGCAAGATCGATGTTCTTCGCGCGCGCAAGGTCCATCGCGGCTTGATTGACCTGCATCGCCTCGCTCATGTTCTTGGTGGCCGTGAAGGCCTGCGAGAGGCTGCGCGTGCTGTCTGCAATCGAGAATCCGAGCGAGACGTTGCTCTCGGCCTGGGCGTCAAGCTTCGCGGTGATGTCATCAACGGAGTCGCCGACGAGATCCTGGGAGTTCGTGAGAAGGTCGAGCTGCTGCTGATACTTCTCCATATTGACCTGGGCGGTGGCGATCGCGGCCGCGGCCTTCGCGTGTGCTGCCGCCGACTTCTCCGCCGAACCCGTGTTCGTGTCGAGCGTGGCCGTAGCGCTCTGAATGGTCGCTTTATAACCGTCGATCTTGTCCTTCAGGAACTGAACCTGGGTGGAGTACGCGCCGGTCGATTGGCTTGCCCCTTGCATCGCGTCCACGACGGCCTGATGAAGGTTGTCCTGCGATTCCTGCACCTGCGCCGCGGAATCGACGACGCCGCCGTACGCGGCGGTGAGCGTCGCGCCGATCGCCCCGATCTCGACGCCGGTGCTTATCGCTTCCTGGCCGACCTGCTTCAGATTGTTCTGCGCACCTTTAAGAGCCGCGGCGCTTTCGTCAACGGCTTGGATAAGGATCTCTAGAACGGTCTGTGAGGCGGCCATTATGTGGCGATGAGTGTCTTCGTTATTCCGATTCGATATATCGATTGATACTTTTGCCCGTTCTGCGAGTCAAGCGATAAAACGGTAGGCGCGAGTATGCCATGACCCCTACGACGATCCCGACGAGAATGATGAGAACGATGCCGATGAAAATGCCCATAATGGTGAGGTTGTTAGTTAAGTTCGACCTTTGGCCTTACCTTAACTAATGCCCCATATCCGGCATTTTGGCAAGGTACATCATTACTTTGTCCTTGCGCTTAGACTCCTCGGCTTCTTCCTGCATCATGCTGAGGATCACGTCGATGAACCATTTTGGCTGGGACTGATATTGCTCCCAATCCCACTTCATCTCACGGCAGATCAGTGCCGCAACCATCGCGGGCTTGAGCTCGGCGCGACCGAGGGTGAAGAAACTGCGCCAAATGTGTGATACTTCACCCTCTAAAAATTTCCGTCGGCGAGCCCTTTGACTTCGTTGAGGATCGCGGTGTACTCGGTGACGGGAAGGTCCTGCAATCGGTCCGCACAGGTCTCGGTGGAATTATCGAGCGATACCACAGCCGCTTCCACGAGCTTCACGTTGCGCTGAATGCCGACGATGAGCGAGAGCCGCGGATTCTTGTCTTCGGCGGAGATCTCCTGCGACTTGAAGAGTTCGGTGAGGACACCGTTCACTTCGCGCGCGGTGAGATAGTCCTTTACGACGACTTTGTGGCCAAGCGGAGTAGTAATTTCCCGCTGTGGCCTGGTTCTTGGTTCTGACATTGGTGGTGAGAAATTATATTTTTCTATGCGGTTGCGATTGTGTTCGTCGTCACGATGTTCATCATCTCGCTGTTCGTCGAGTTGTATACTGCTTTGAACTTCACGGTTTGGTACACGAGATCCTTGATCTTGATCGGTCGCGAGAATTCCGTGAAGTAGACCTGGTCGAGCGTGATCTTCACTTCGGGGTGCGACGGCACGACACCGATGCGTGACGTCCGTGTTTTTGATGTCGACGAGCAACGCCTGGCCGACGTTCGGCGTCGCGAGGGCGACGGTCTTGAAGTCGGATTCGTTCTGCCAGACCGCTTCGAGCTGTCCTTCTACCTTGAACTCCTTGTTGAGGAAGTCCACCGGAGCGACATTGCCCAACACTTCATCGTCCTCGATGTTCGCGTCGACGGTGAGCTTGAACGATTTGAGCTGGACGACTGCGCCGCTGAAGGTCATGGTGCCGATCGCTCCGGTCGTTGCGACCGAGAGGTCGAATGCGGTGGCGGAAACGATCTTTGCGATCGTCGCTCCTGCTGGGAGATTCGTTGCGGTGACCGCCATACCGACGTTCAGTAAGGCTGTGCTGATGCTCAATCCCGTGACGTGGATCGAGCTTGCGGCTGTTCCGGTCGCGGTCAGGGTGCCATTCACGCCTGCCGTGGTCGGCGCGGATGAGAACGCCATGTACTGCGGGAGGAAGCGATTCTCTGCCACGATTGAAGGAGTGAACGCGGACTGGGAGACGCCTTTAAGCGCCTTCACCGAAAGACTGAGAGTCCGGCGAACTTCTTCAGTTCAACGTCAAGCTCGGCCTTATGGATGACGCCGATCGCGTGCGAGTAGTCCGCGGCCGAAAGCGGGTCGTGGATGAAGAGCGTGAGCGATTGGTGCTGCGCCGATTCGCCGACGGTCGCCTTATGGTCGTAGACGGCGGATTCACCTGCGTGGGTGGTGTCGGCGTTCGCGCCGAAGATGCGAAAGCAGGAGGAGCGGCAGGCTGTGGTCCGTGAGGGGAACCTTGAGGGTGCCTTCTGCCCAATTCTTAACGCGATATTGGCCGACCGAATCTTCGATGATGCCGTACGCCTCGTCCTGCGTGACGTTCTCGAACTTCTCGTCGATCGATGCGTCGCTGAAGGGAAGCCAATAGGATGCCGAGGCGATCGCCGTTCCGCGAGTGGTTTCTTTTGCGATGCCGATACTAAATAGTCTTCCTATTCCTTTTACTCATTGTTATTCGTTATTGGTTTCTGATTCACTCGACCTTTTCCGGTTTCACCGGCTTCCGTTTGCTGAGATAGATTGCCTGCGCATCCGAGAGTGTGGCCGCGCGGACCGCGATGGCCTCATATCCGTTCGAGGCGGGATAGAAATACTCGTTTTCGAGCTGGGATGCTGCTTTGATCGTCGTCGGCTGAACGTCCTTGTTCTTGACGTCTGAACCTTCGATCATTTTGTTTGTTTTGTTGGGAATTTCCACAATTGTGTTGAATTAATTTATTGGACTGCTGCGGGTACGAGGACCTTTGCTTTAAGCGTAATGTAGAACACAACGTAAGTCACGCTGTTGCTACTCACAGGCCCCGGCGGGTCAAGAATGGCCGGTTGGACGCCGCCATTCGCCATGCCCTGCAGCGTAACGTCGTTATCGAATACCTGAAGCGTCTTGTCAATCAAGCCTTCAAGGTAGGTGGGATCGGTCGCTGAAAGATTCTCCGGCGTCGTAACCACCATGACGTACCAGGTGTATTCACGGAGATTTGTGGCAACGTCATAGTACTCGGATTGGCTCACCGTGGGCGGAATGACGAGAGCGGACGGGTACGCGCCCCACGTCCTGTCGAGCGGATTGAGCTTGGTGAAATCATCGGCCGAACACGACCCGAGCACTCCGGCAGTGACAAGCGATTGGAGGTCCGCCATGATCGCTACCTTCATATTTTGGGCTTGGGTATTAGGCATTGGATTGTGCGGCGATTGCGCCGGTTACCTTGTCGAGGGCTGTTTCAAATAGCGTGGTAATGTCGGGCTGAGCCGACGCGACGATGCGTTCCATGAAGGGATTGGCTTTGGTGCCGGGATGATGGACGACGGGTGCCGAATATATCTCCCGTTTTTGCATTCGCAAGGACGCGTGCATTCACCGGCTTGATGATGTGCGGCGCAGTACCGAACTCCACGTATGGCGCATACTGCGCTTTCGGATACCAACGCGCCTGGAGATTCCCTACCTCGAAGCCCCAGTTCTGGACGAGGATAGCCGGTCCGGATCGGAACGGTGGCTCGCGGTGGTGAACTTCGCGAGGATCGCCTGTGCCGCGACGATGGCCCTTTGGATGATCGGCGTTGCGATCGATGGATACGAAGCAAGCGCGGCTTGGAGTCTTGGAAGATTGGGAATTGATACGGTGAATGTGTTGTCTGCCATTGATCAAAATATGTTGCCGACCCGGGTGTAGT
Source organism: uncultured Acidobacteriaceae bacterium (assembly GCA_963770365.1). Lineage (GTDB taxonomy): Bacteria > Acidobacteriota > Terriglobia > Terriglobales > Acidobacteriaceae > Telmatobacter. The sequence continues at coordinate 523,596 of CAVYPN010000014.1, forward strand.
TCATGATGACGTTTCGATCTAACGCGTCGAGGTCGTCCCTCCATGCGGTCGTAGCGCCCTGGATGTTCTCGCTCGCTTTTCCGTCGAGCAATCTGCGCTTGAAGATCCGGACGACGATGTTTTCGCAAGGTTCGTGAGATCGGCGGGAAGCTGGTGCGTCGTGCCGTTGCCGGCGTTCTGCCAGTCAACGGGATACCCCGCGACGTAGGTCGCGCGGAGCATGTTCGAATAGATGCGCGGCATCGCGCCGTAGACGCGGACGATGCCGGAATACCCCTGCTCGTCGAGTTCGAACTGGTCGGTGATGAAGCTCGTCCAGTTCGGATTCGAAGGCGTGCCCGCACGCCATTGGAAGCTGATAAGGCCGCTGATCTCGAACGTCGCGCCGGTCTGGGTAACGCTCGCCGGCTGGCTCATGGTGACGGTCGTGCTACTGCCGACGGTTAGCGACGGTGGTGCCCTGCGGAAAGAGGCCTTGAATGTCGAAAAGCGGCATGCCGGCGACGATGCCTGCGATAGGGAGCGACTTGTCAACTGACGCGGAGCCTGTGCGTGAGATTGCCGGTAACAATGAGGTAAGCGACAGGCGCGTTGCGGAGCACAAGGCGCTCTTGCCTCTTGCCGCGCACGCTATAGACCTCGTTCGTGTAGGTCTTCTGGACGAAGTGGCCGTCGTTCGGATATTTCTCGAGGCCGGATCTTGCCGCACTCGCGCTCGATGTAAGTCGGTAGCGCGCATTGATCATGCGCGTCAAGAACGGCATCAAAATCGATGTGATCGTGATCTGCAAGCCGGTCTTTGACGCGGGCCAAAGTGTGTGAGTGCGTATGGATAGACTTGTTCTCTGTTGGCATGTGATGTCGAGGAATGATTCCTCGTGTCATGGCCTACCTCAGCGAGGAGGCCATGGGAGCGAAGATTCGAATACTTAGGTATTCGAAGCGGTCGTCGTGATCGGCAACGGACTTGCGTGCCGCCGCCGAAGACGATCTCGGCGTCGCAACGATCGCCGGGTGACGTGCCGCCGGTGAAGGCAGGCGTCGCAACCGCCCGAAGGTATCGCTTCCGATTAAGGTCGAGGCCTTCGATGCGGGCGGCGTCCTGCCGCGTCAGCCGCGTGGCAGTCGAGCGTGAAGCCGATGACCGTGCCGGTGTTGTCGAGCGCGTCGCTCCAGTTCGTGCTGCCGTCAGCACGATTCCTGGAGCTTGACCGTGAGCGGTCGCAACGCGTCGGGTTGCTCGAGGTCGGCTACGCGCGTACGCGTAGATCGCCGCGTTGTCGCCGCCGAGCGTGTCGACCTTGCTGCCGTTCACTGCGCCGGCCGGTGATGCTCTGCGGCTTGACGCTGCGTCCGCCGATGACCTTGACGTTATCATATACATTAAAGCGCATTGGATATTTGATGTTTGGCCCCTGCCTTCCTTCGACTTTAATCGGAAGGGACGAACCAGTATGCTGAATCGATGTTCGACGGGCGGTTTATTTGACTCCTCGTCCCGCTCCGGCTCCGCGCTGAGGAATAGGCGCAGAGCCGGAAACGAGACATAAGCGACTAGGACGCTGCTGTGTAGACGACGGCGAACGCTTTAGGGAGCACGACCACGAATGCGTGGCGGTGCTTGTAGACGATGCCGCGCTGGTCGGAAAGAGCGACTTCTTTGCCGCCGAAGCTGCCGGACTCGAACTGTGCCGACGCGCATGTCGCCCTTGTCGCCGAACGCGCATGCCTTCATGTTTCCGAAGATCATGAACGCAGTGTTCGCCTGCGACGACAACGGTCGGTACGCGGGGAGCCAGCGGTTCGTGTAGACCGGGAAGCCGCGGATCGAACCTGCCGGGCTGGATCGGTCCGCCAGTCGGGTCGATGTCCAAGGTTGCTGGCGACTGCGAGTCCGCCGAAGAACAAGAACGGCAAGCCGGAGGTCGAAGCCAATTCTGGACGCGGATCGCTGCCCAGACGGTGCGGTGCATGTAGAATGCAGCGCCGTCGAGGATCGATTCTTCCAACAGTCGCGATCGACGTTCGACGCATCCGTTACCGGATTGAACTTCGCGTAGCGTGGTGTTGCCCGACGTGCCAACGTGTACGTGTTCGTACGTTCGCGGTGTTCAAGATGCCGACGAAAGGACCCGGGAGCGGTCGTTACCGTTCCGCCGATGAAGCCCTGCTGGTCGATCATGTTCGCGAGCGCTTCGCCTGCCATCGCGAGGAGCCAGTCAGCGAGCTGCACCGAGGCATCGGCCAAGAGGTCGTTGCCGACCGTGAACGCGAGCTGCCACTTCGTGCGATGAGGACTGCCTGACCGAAGGTGAAGCCGGTGACCGTGCCCGGAAGGTCAACGCCGACGTAGGAGCCGGTGAGGAAGGAGCCGGTGTAGTTCGGGATGCCGAGCTCGTCGGTCTTCATCGGCCACTTCTGGCACTGCTTCATGATCGTACCGACGGAAGCCGCGATGCGCAGGATGGCTGCTGCGACTTCCGGCTCGACCAAATAGCCGCCGCGGTTGTCCTGCTCTTCGATCAGCGCTTCGTTGGCTTTCACGCCAATGCGCCTTCACGGTTGCCGCGGAACACCGCCTGCACCTGCTTCGCAAAAGCCATCTTCTGCTCGGTGTCCAAGCCCGATGACGTCACGACCCTTGACGAACCGTTCGATCAGCATCGCTTCGACTACCTTGCGGGCGTTCTTTACGGAAATTTCCTCCATCGTGGGGACGAGGGATTTCTCCATGAAGTCGTTGAAGCTGGCTGTTACGGTCTCTCCAACGGTTTTTACATATTCAAGTCTTTATCCACTGATTGTGAATTGTAGGATGTGGTCTATCGGCGATCCGGGTACTTTTCCTGCAAAGTTCGTTTGATCTTTGCGAGTCCGTCTCCGGAGGCCTGGTAGACCGCCTTCAGTAACTTGCGTGAAAGCATGTACGCTTCGAACTCGGTAAGAGTGTCGTCGCTCTTGCTCTCCGTGGCTACTGGAGGACTCGACCTTGGTTTCGGGGCAGTAGCGACGATGCGCTTCTGTTCCTCCCCATCGTCTTCCTGTGGGGAACCCAAGAGTTCCTTGAGGCTGGCGATTACGGTGGTGGTGGAATTCCCGTGCTCCTCATTGTGAGATTCAAGGGATTTAATAACGGCGCTGATCTTCTCTTTGTTCTTCGCGGATATGGCCGCACCAGACTTGCCGATGAAATCAGCGACAAAAGATTTCTCTTTGCCGCCTTTCATCAAGGCGACTGCTTCATCGAGCAACTTTTCAAAATCATCAACACCAACGCTGTCGTCCATGTAGGCACTCGTGAAGGCATAAAAGATGTCGAACACTTCGTCGAGCTTTTGGTACTTCGCTTTCTGAACGTCATCTTCGGCGAGCTCCTCAGCAACCGCACCTTTTTCACGCAGCGCTTTCTCCTCATCGGATTCGCCTTCGCCCATCTCGGCTTTGCAGAGATCCATGCTGGCCGTCTCGTGGCGCACAAGCTCGTCGCCGGCGGACTTGGTAAAGTCCTCGATCGCCTTCTGACGGTCGGAATCGTCGCCGTCAGCCCAGGCGTCCTTGAATTCGTCAATCGCCTTGTCTACGTTCTTGACGTGGGCCGTATGCTCGTCCTGAATGGACTTCTTGAATTCGTCGATGGACTTCTCTTTGTCTGAGTTCTCGTCGATCGCTTTCATGCACTTTTCGAGGTGATCGCTCTGCTCGCCTTCGATGGACTTCTCGAACTCCTCAATCTCCTTTGTCGTGTCAGCGACGGTCGTTCCATCCTCGGACAAACCCTTTTCGGAAAGATCTTCGATAGCCTTAGCCACGGCCTCACCGTGCCGTCCGTGTTCTGCTTTGAATTGTTTGATGAGTTCTTTATTCATTGTTCCTTCGTTGGCTTTTTTTTCCTTGTTCTCCCGCGGCACGCATATCAGGACGCCGGGACTGTCCCCTTCTGCCAAGATTCCGGGAGTGCCGTCATCTTGCTCGCAACTGTCGCCGATCTGCGCTGCTTTCGTTTCGATCGCCTTCTCATCGAAGAAGAACCCTTTGGTGATGAGCTCGCGGGTCGATAAGCCAAGCGCGCGGACCTGGCGCAGTGAAAGCGCAAACTTACCGGCGGGAACGGGGCAGAAGCTCAATTCAAGTAGCTCGCGTGTGCCGTCGTCGTTCTGGATATAGCCCGGGGAAACGGCGCGGAGGATCTTCTGCTGGTAAAGCGCACACGCCATGTCCGCCTCGGGGTTGACGCCTTCCGGCGCGAACTTGCCCGTTGCGACCGCTTTATCGCCTTGGATCACGATGTCGGTCACGATGCCGATCGGGAAGCCCTGGTAGTTGTGCGCCCATAGAACAACAGGGTTCATATCGAAATACTTGAGGTCCCATTTTGACTGGTCGAGCTCGTCGCCCTGGCGATCCTCGTCGGCAGTGCTCATCACGACTTCAAATGTGCGATCATCGCCGGACGCTTTGACCTTGTCGATGAACTCCAGGTAGTCGGCGCTCTGAAGCTTGGCTTTGAGTTCCTTAGCGAGATCTTCTGTAAATGTCTTTAGGGGTTCTTTCATTGAATCTTGTTGCTTTAGTTACACCATGCAGGTCGGGTGCTGGTCGCAAAGAATACTCCGGCTGAATCTATCCCAATGAACTCTAATTTCTGCGTACCGCTCGCAGTTCCCATTTCCAAACAACCGCGGCTATTGTTACTTGAACCTGCATTTCCAATCTCAAGAGTGCTTGAATTAGAGCCTTCCACCTGCCATGTTGAGCTCGGAGTCGAAGTACCTACGCCGCCGCCAATCGCATTGAGAGAGGTGCCAGCGCCTCCTCCACCCGGAATCGTGCTATTGAAGATGAATCCATTGCCGTTCGGAATATACACGCCATTTGATCCGGCCGTACCGGCCATAAAGCCTGTCGCGTAACTATTGCCAACGCTCGTCAAGGTTCCAAAGTTCGTCGTGATGAGCGCATTGCCCGCTTGGAATAGAGCAACCACGCCGCCCTGACTGTTGTTGGTGTTCGTGATCGTAGCGTAGCCATTCCCGGTACTATTCGTGTTGTTCAAGAACCGCGCCGTCGAGGTGCCCGGGCCGTTATGCGCGAGCACGTCATCCGTGGCGCTGAAACATGAACCATAATTTACAAATTCGTTAGGCGCGCCTCCGGCAGTCGAGGTGCCATCGTTCATGTAAATACCACCGAAATCATTGACCGAACTTCCACAGTTCGCGCTCGAAAGAATGTTCAAGAAGTCGTATTGCCCATACGTCGTTGCGGCAGGGTTCTCCCGGTGCACGCCGTAGTGATTAACAGAAAGATTTCCAGCCTCAACCGTTTCTTGGCAATCGTCGATGCTGCCTCCGAACATCTCAAAGCTGGCGTATGCGCTCGATTTCAGATCAATACAATTCGTCGCGCTCGCGTTCGCGGGGTCAACAAAGTTCACACCATAGAGCTTAAAACTCTCGCCCGAATTGTTCGCCGTGTTGCCAACCCATTCCTGAGTATCTTTACGCGCCATCGGATTTGTGAGTGAGACCATGTAGGCATTCGAGGATGAGTTCCAACCGATACCCGCTTGGATTGCCCCGAAATTCTCAAGAGAGAGTTGGCTCTCTCCATTTGAGCCGCCGATCACAATGTCCGTCGTTCCGCCGGCGGTGGTCGTCGCCGTTGCGAATATGCAATTGCGGCCACCAAGATGTGGAAGGTGGGAACTTGACGGAATACCCGTGCCTTCGTTGTAGGTGATCGCAACGCCGCTCGTTGCGTTAAATTCTAGAACCTGTCCGGGATTACATTCGAGATCTACGTATTGGCCATTTGTTCCAAAAACGATCGGAGTTGTATAGGGCGTGAATTGTGGCAGGGATGTGAGGTTAATCACCGTGGAACTCTGGGTCGAGGAGTTCGCCAGGTACGCGTAATTGGCAATCGCTCCAAGGTCCGTCAGTGTGGATGATCCTGCGAAGCCTGCGGTTGCATAATCTGGTCTGACGGTCCATTTGCCATTCAGATAATCAATAATTGAACTCGAAGCCGAATTTGACGAGTAGCTCGTACTGGTTTCATTGCCGGTATTCGAAACGCCGCTGAACGTCTGCACCTGCGACCACGTATTCGCGCTCGAAGTCGAGACCGTGGAGCAGGTTGGGCACGAGATGGTACTCGTGGTTGACCAAACAACCGGCGAGAGCGCGGTCACTGAGGCGTTGGTGATGCCGCCGAAATTATTGGTGGACGTGGTGATGTACCCGGAGTTGTTCGTGAACTGCGAGATGTTGTGGTTCGCAAAGACGATCGTGCCGGTCGGTGAAATGGTGATGTCTGAAGAGCTCGTATTCTGCAGGATATTTAAAAACACCTGCTGGCTCGAAGTGGTGATCGACGATGCGGAGCTCGTAGAGACGATGGAGAACGTGAATGTCGGGCCGGCAACGCCGTTGATCGCAGTAGCGGACGCCGCGCCAACGCATCCGCCAACGATGTTGGCGCACGGCACCTGTAACGTCGAAGGGCGCGGGGTGATGGTGCTCGAAGCGTAGTTCGGATTCCAAAGATTGGACGGAATGATCTGTGCGTGGGCCAAGGATACAAAGAAAACACCTAAAAGGAAAAGGCGGACGATGAGACTGTTTCTTGTACGGGGGTTCATTACGGGGAGGTGGCGAATTCGATCTCAAGATTCTTGTTCGTGTTGGTCAAGGCCTGGAAATAGATCACCTGTCCGTCGTTCCACGGTCCTACCAGGTACTTTGAATTGCCCGGATTGAGCGTCCAATAATTCCCATCCTGGCCGGGGCCGCCGCCCTGGGCATTGGGTTTGAAGTAGTACTGGATAACAGTGTCTCCTTCGCGATTCTGGATATTGATCGATTGCGCGCCGGACGGAATGGTCCAGCTATATTCGTGCGAGGCGAGGGGGAGGTTGAGGGTGACGTGGGGTTGTACGGTCATTGGGGTTGCGGTTTCGACCCGATCCGTCTTATGCACTCACCATAGCAACACATCGAATCTGCGCAAGTGGGCGGGGTGTGTATAACTCAAGCGGCTGGCAAGAACTCGCGGCACTGTTCGACCAATTCGCGTTCTTCCGGAATCTTTTTCCCATGGCAACTAGAACAAAGGGTTTGAAGATTGTCGAGGGAATTATCGTGCGAGATTCTATACATAATGATGTGGTCAACAGAAAGAGGCATACCGACGAGTTCGATCTGTTCTGCTTCGGTCCTGCCACATTGAACGCATTTGAACCCGTCGCGGGTCTTAGCAGCCAATTTAGCGTCGTCCCACTCCTTGCCGCGCCACCATACCTTGCCACCAAGGTAAAGATGATGTTTGCTGCCCGTTCTTCCGCGCATCCAATTGGATTCAAATCTGGCTGCGCTGATTTTCGCACGAGCCTCGGGACGCTTTGCGGGATTGTTCTCGCCAGATAGTCGTGGCTTTGGAACGCCCTTATTCCAGCACTTTAAGGCAAGCGCTTGATGAGCCTTTTGAATATTATGTTTGGAGTCCAGCAAATTGTTTTCGTACTTATAGCGAAGCATGTGAGTGCTATTACAAAAGCACTGTCGCTTAGCACTAGTCGTACTCCGTAGCAAATCAGCGCCGCAATATTGGCAAAGGACATGGATACGATTCAAAGTGACCACGCGCCCGCGCCAACGGTACGCAATCCTGACTATGTGAGTTTCTAGAGGGTTAGATTGCGATCTCATCAGGTCTGATAAAACATGCGCAGGCGACGTGAATCGGAGGCGCGCCTACATCCCCATAGTCCATCGTCATCGTCTTTGAATCATCACCTTGGCCAACCGTGAGCGAATCACCTTCGTCAAAGAAGTTGTCGTCTATTCCAACGGTTTTACCGTTCATCTCTTGGCAGTAATCGCACACGTTTGCCAGTTCGCTCGTATACCACCTCATCGTCTTTACGACGCCCGATTGCTGCCACGCGGCCTTGAGGGCTGAGTTCGCGGTCCGGAACGATTCCGTTTTCGCTACCACTTCGGCACGGCTCGTATCGCTCCATTCGTAGATCTGCTCGACGCGTTTCGTGACGTCAGCCAAACTCTCGCCCGCGCTCACGCCGTCATTGATCTGCGTTTCAAGGGTTGCGAGCGTGGTCTGGTTGTAGCTCTCGGACATCATCTGAACGGAACGCTTGACCGCGGCACTCGTGAGATCGTTCATCGGATTGAGATCGGGCTTGCCGACTTCCAACGCTGCCGCTTTACCCTGACTCTCGAAGAGCGTGTCCATGATCGGCGAAACGGCATCCGTCGTTATCGAGATCCATTTGTCGATGTCGAACAGCTTCGTCGGGTCGATCGCTTTTTCGATCACCGTCGGCAGGTTCGCCAACACTTCTTTCTGCTGCTCGCCATTGATCTTGCGCATCGTCTCGGCGACTTCTTTTTGCGCTGCGTTCGTGTATTCGCTGAACTCCTTCCAGCGCGCCTCATCCTGCTCCTTCGTTGAAGCGAAGTTCTTGGTCGGGTTGCCGAGCTTCTTTTTGAGTGCCGCGGTGATCTTTTCCGTGAGATTATCTGCCATCGTCTTGCGAGTCTTGGCACGCATCTGTAATTTCGTCCGGGACATGCGGAACGCAACCCGCTCGCCGTTTGCTGCCTTCGATCGCCGCCCGCGCCTGACCTGCTTGAACCGCTTGCCGTCGGCCGTCTGGGTACTGCCTGCAGCATCCGGGTCAACGTCGCTCGCGTCCTGCTTTTCTCCGGACGGCGTCATCGTATTCGGAATGAGCAGCGCATCGCCGCCGTCCACCGGCCCCAAGCCCATGAACTCGTCGCGGGCTTCGTTCTGCGTGATGACCGGGACGCCGCCGCTTGCGGTCTTCATCTCCTCGGTGCGGGCCGCGCGGTCCTCCGGAACCGGATCGATGAACGAGAGGTAAAGATTGTCGCATAGCGGGGAATGAGGCGCTCATTGAGGAACGCGCAGATGAGCAGCATGTGTGGCTTTACGACGCGCTTCGAGAAGACGTAGTCCGCGGTCTCGGCGGTTGCGCGGTTCGTATCAGACTCCGCGGTGCCAAGGATCGTCTTTGATACGCCAATGACGGCGAGAATGCGTTCCTTTGAATCCTCCGAGAGATTCTTGAAGTCCATATCCTTCGGAGATGAGCCGACGCCCGTCCACTTCACGCCTTTTGGCAAGATGCCGATGCGTTGCATGTTGTCGATGCCCTGGTGCATGGCGGCAAAGCCGTCTTGCAATGCTTCCAACTGCGTTTCGGCAACCATCTCCGTTTCAAGGAAACCCACGGGCCGCGCGCCGTTCTTGAAGAACATTGCGGTTGAATTCCTGCGCGTAGTTGTCGTTGTCGATGTACTCCGCGCCTGCCTGTACCGGGCTCATGCCCTCGAAGAAGTTGCTCGGATTCGGGAGCTGAAGGTGGATCACCTCGTACGGTTTGAATGCCATCTCAAGGTTCTCGAACTTCATCTTGTAGCCAACGACCTGGTACGGCCATGAGCGCCGGTCGATCACCGGGCGCACCTTGTCAGGCGGCATCAAATGAATTGCTTTTGGCTTATCGAGGTCGCCCTTCACGCCTTCCAGAGTAGATGAACGCGTTTCCCGTAAGCGTGAGGCAACCAGAAAGAAGATATTTGAACGAGAGCGAGATCATGCTGTCGTTCACGGTGTCCAAAAGGTCAAGCACTTCATGCTCGGTCTTCTCCTTATGGTTTTTGCCGTTTACCTCGAACAGACGCCAATCGATCGTCATCACCTCGCGCGCGATGGCGTTCATCGATGCATAGACGAATCCGCGGTTGTTGGCTAACGCTTTGGACGGATCGATGGTCGTGCCGGCGGACGGACGTTCAATGTTGAATTGACTGCCACCGTTTGCGATCTCACTGAACTTGCCGCCCGCGCCTTTGACGACGCCATAGCGAGACATCGTAATGCCGCCTTGCGCCTGCGAATAGACTTCGGGATCGATACGCTTAGCAAAAGGATTGATACGCTTCAACGCGCCGCGAATAGTCCAGCTTGGAGCTTGGGATGTAAGACTGCGTGGTGGGTTTGAATCGGCTTGCGCCATTGAGGTGGGTTTTATGAAAAGTCGCGATAGATAACGGCCTCAATAGCAACGGCCTGAAGTAAAACATATATCGAGGTAACTAGGCTCGCCACGCCCACCCAGTCATTTCTCGAAAACGTTTCGTTAACGAGCCAGCAGGTCAACCAAAGGCTAGGAACGATGTTTATTGTTGAGTAAATAATTTGCTTCATCTACGCAAGCATTATTTTTCCTTCTTCAATCTTGAAGGTGTTCGTCTTGCAATAGGGACAGGTAAGCGGGATCTCAAGCGTGAGCGGTTCGATGGAAAGTATCTTGTGATTGCGGGTTGTCGCGCACGGCGAATTGCACACCGGGCAGTTCACGATGATCGTATCGATCTCAGGCCACAAGAGTTCAAGCACTTCGCGGAGCGCGTACTTCTTTCCGAACGCATTCCACCAAAGCCGGCGAAAACGGTTGGTAGGTGCCTGGATCGGAATCATTTCGACATTGCGTCGCGGTTCGCGCTTGTTCACGAAAACGTAATCGCCTGGGTGGAGGAGATCTTCTGAGTGAGGAACACGCTTGACTTCTAGCGCGGTGGTCGTCATGTGGAGGGATTATCCTCAGTGTAGAACAATCGGGGGAAAAAGCTATGGGGACAATTAACGCGTTGCTTGTTTGGGCCGTCGCGCTGGCAATTGCGGGATGGGGAGCTTACTTCGGCGCATACTACAGGAAAAAAGGAGAGAATCTGGCGACGAAAGAGGACATCGGCGAGCTTACTCGACGGACAAAAGAGATTGAAGCAAAGATCAACGATCAGATGTGGAATAAACAGCGCCAATGGGAATTGAAACGAGAGGCGATCTTTCCTGCTATCCAGGCTCTTGATCGAACGAAAACCGCATTTGTGGATCTTTGGGCGGCTCACCTGGTCAATCTTCCACCCCCCTTAGGCGACTCAAAATACGAAGAGCGCAAAGACAATGCTGATGCAAAGTGGCTCAGCGAAATCAGCCGGTTCGACGAAATGCGGAGCAGCGTATCTCTTGTTTGCGGTAAGACAATGCGATCGGCTCTCGCTGAAGCGAGCGTGCTGATTCGAACAAATGCTTCTTTAATATTCAGGAAAGAAATCAATGACCGCGAGTTTGAGGCCGTTGGCGAGAAAATGCGAGCGGCGATTAGGAAGGTGAATCAATTGGCTCGCGCAGAACTCGGCATTGCGTTGTCGTCGGAAGAAACTGCGGAGGATCCTGTATCTCGATCTAGTCAAAGCTCGACTTGATCCCGCCGTTCTCGATGCGCTGATTAAGATTACGTCTCAATCCAGTGGATCTTCGGCAAGTCCAACCCCTGACTGACGAGCCCTTGCAACAAATAAACTAGACCGTCATTTAAATCATCATGGCTCTCCACCCCCAGATTGAATATCTGCCCGAGCAACTGCTCGCATCCGCTCCGCGGGAATAGCACCGTGCCGTTCTTGATGTACGGCGCGACAACTTGCAACCGGGCGCGCTTGTCGCCCTGCGGCTTCATCGGCACGACCGGAAGCATCGCCCGTTCCATCTCCTGGATCGCGGCTTTCTGGTACGCCACATCCTCGACAAAGAACAGGTTTGCGCCGCCGAGCTCGCCGGGGATGTTCCGGACCTTGAGCATGAAATTGTGGAACGTGACGTGCTCGTTGTATGGGTTCGGGCGAATGAAAATCTTCGGCGCGTTGTCCACATAGAACACTTCACCGCTCACGATCGCGGTATAGTCCGCACCCTCTTTCTGCGAAATGGCAAGGTCGATGCCGTGTCCTTTGATCGAGGCAATCCCGGTGGGCCGCTCGTCGTAATAGTGAATGTCTTCCGGCCGGATGATCGCTTCGTCGTCGGCAACGATCTTTAAGAGCATCTCGCGCTGCCATGGGATTGCGCCCATGTCGCGTTCTTTGTCCTTGAGGCTTTGCTCCGTTGGATACATCGCGGGCCAGGTGCATTTGCCGTCCTTGTCGATCAGCGGGAACTCAAGACACTTGAAGCCGGTGCCTGGCGCGCGGAGCCGGGACAAGAGCGCATCCATGTGCAACAAATTGCCGATGACGACAAGCTTGCCCTTGCGGGCGTCCATGCCCGGCATGATCTCGGAATGCAGCCAACGGTCGGTCTTGTCGCGATTCTCCTTCGTTCTGACCCATTCGCCGTCCTCCGGGTCGTCCACGACGATCAGCTTCGGCCGGTGCTGAAGATGGCGGAGCCCGCGGACCTTCTGGCCGCGCGATCGCGCAAGGATGCGGACACCATTCGATAGGACGATGTTCTGCTTCTGCCATTCCTCGCCCTCGCCCTGAAGCGTGAAATCCTCGATGACATTCCCCTTGATCTCGCCGTAGTCCTGCTTGATGAGCTGGTTCGTTTCGAGCTCGTGCTTGATGGAGGAGATATTGAGCGTTGCCTGGCGGCTGGAATCGGCGACAAGGATGATGAAGGGATATTTATCGGGGTATTCAAGCGCGGCCCACAAGGGAAGTGCGAGACTGCCGAACGTGCTCTTACCAGACCCCCGGAAGCCAAGGATCAAGACACGGCGCTCCGCTTCGTCTTCAAGGGAGTGGATAAGCTGTGGATGGAAGAGTGCGGGCGGGTCAGTGAAATAGCCGGAAAGATAAATTAGCGAAAAACCGAGCAGCGTTTTACGGCTCTCTTTGCGGGCATCGAACGTCTCGAAGAGTTCGTCGATCTGCTTATGGATCTGTAGCTGGCTTGGGTGTTCCTCCATTCTCGTTAGGGGGCGGCAACAATCCCCAATTCGTAAATACAGCCTCTATGGTTTGTTTCTTCTCATCCGACAGCGGCGTGCTCCGGATTGTGGCGTCGATCGTGCCGAGCTTGCGCTCGAACACGCCGGCGTCGAAAAGCTTTGTAAATACGTCATTATTCGCCGCGCGGATTTCGCGCAACGCCGCCAATCGTTCGAGCCTTTCAGCCATTGGGTCATTCACGATTTCCCATGCCTTGGCGACGATCTCGGTCATGGTGTCTTGGAAGGCGGAGAGCGCGTAGTTCAGCGTCCAGGTATCGGCGCGCTTTATGCGCTCGGTCTGGATAGCACGAACAAGTGAAGCGATGTAGCCGCGGTCGAGATGGAGGCCATCGACGTCCAAGTGCTTCTGCATACCGACGATCGTGATCATCGGCTGCTGCACCATCAGACTGCGGACGCGCTGCTTATGATACTGCTTTGTTTTTGGGGATAGTTCAGGCATGGAGCCAAGTGAGGGTTTATTTAATCGTACTGCTGCGACAGGGTAATGCAAGTCATGGCCGAAAAACGTTCGATCATTTCGGCGAATCAATTTCTTCTTTGATCGAAACCCGTTTCGCTAGTGGCGCGAAGATGTCCGCATAACCATCAAAGTTAGCGGCAATCGCCTTTGCGGCGTCTAGGCCTTTAATCGCTTTACCGGGACCCTGTTGCTCTTCATACCACCCCCCGTCACCAGCCTTGATGAAGAGCCAATAAGTCTTCGTCTTGACACAAGTAGGACACGATACGCTGACACTCCCGAATATCCGATCGCCAGGTTTGACCACAGCTTTAACCCCATCGATTCCCATAAACTGATTTGGCCCCATGAATTCGCCCGGTCGAATATAGTCGCCCATGAAAGCCGGAATTTTAAGGAAATCCGTTGGATTGTCTAAATCCACCAACATAGCCCCATATTTTGGTCGGTCGGCAAGACCGGCATGAGGGGCGTTATCGACGACTATTGCAACCTCAGTCGGATGAATAAAACGCAATGCAAGATCCGCTGGTGGCCGCTTGCGAGGTGCGAGACCCTGTATGTCACCGATGATCGCTGGAATACTCTTCTGAGAGAGGGCACTGACTTGGTTCTTTAAATCTGTGATGGTGGCTTGCAAAGAATCTTCCTTATTTTTCGCGATCTTTCTAACAGATTCATCGGATTCACGGGACTGGTAGATCTGAATAAGCGCCGATGTTGCTCCAGCCCCTCCCAAAATGATCAAAATAACAGCGATTATCCAATGGTGCTTTTTATCGGGAGGACGAAGCGATAGCCATACTCCGAGTACGGCGAGCACGACCGGTGCTCCGACAGTTATCCAGTCGTAATTATTTAGCACGCCCAAATGCTATCACGACTCCGCTTGGAGGGAGCGCAGGGATTCTTTTATCTTCTTCAAGGCGTCAACATCACAGATGACTTCGATCCGCGCTTTCATCTTGTGCATCTGCTTTGAAATTTCAACCTCGCCGTGATTGGTCGGATCATTGAGCGCTTTCTCGATCTCTTTCTGGCTGACTGCCGGGCCGAATTTTATGGTGTAGCGATCGATCATACGGCGGTGAATTGTTGCCTTAGCGAAAATGTGGCGAGCAGATCGTCGAACTGAAAGACGCTGTATTCCTCATAGAGATCGCCCCTAAACCGCGTCTCTAGGCGAATTCCAAAAAGCTTCCAGGCCCAGCGGAAGCGGAGGACGTTTAGCATTGCAAAAGACCTTGGGCGCCGCGTTTTGAGAATTGCCCACAGCGTCTTGTCGATGATTTCTGCCCGTTGTATGCCAGCCTTGTATATGTATTCTTCGATCATGAAAATATTGGTTGAGGCCGGGAAGCCCCTTTGCCCGACGGAGGGGGCGGTTGCGCAGGTAATGGTCGCCTTGTTCGGGCAAAATACCGTCTAGATCGGTTCCCGCCGATTGTTCCTGCCGCGCCATTGCTGGTACGCATTCCCGGCTTTTTACTTACTTCTTGCTAGCAGCCTCTACAGCGGCCTTGGCTTCCTGAGCCGCGGCTTCTGCTTCTACGGCCGTTTGCTCTGCGGTTTCAGCGGCTGCCTTTTCCTCATCGGTGGAGGCATCGGTGATCGTCGCCTTGAGTTCGTCCGCTTTGGTCCGGGCGTCTGACGCTGCCGTAGCAGTTTCTTCAGCCTTCGCCTGGAGATCCGCAAGCTCTGCCGCGGCCTTCTCTTCGGTTTCTTTCTTGGCCTGCGCCTCTGCGTCGAGCGTTGCTTGATCCTTCGGCTCGTCCGTCGCCTTTACGGCTTCTGCCTGGGCTGACGCGGTCGTGATCCCGCCTTCCGGGTGCGCGACGAAATGATTATCTTCTTCCATCTTGTTATTGATGTTTAGGGTTTATCTCGACCTTTCATAGGGAATGAAATCATAGCGCTCGGATCTTGTCGGCCACTTGCCGGTTGTTCGCTGCCTGCCCTTTGAAATATTGTGCGGCCTTCTCACTGCCTACCGCGTTCTCCACTTCTGCTTTTGCCTGCTCGCGCTTGTTCGCGGCGATCGTTTGCGCTTCATTGCGCTCCTTGTCTGATTCGTACTTCTCCTGGCCGGTCATAAGATCGCGCTTAATGAGCCTCACTTCTCCACCGCACTCGTTGCCATTCACATTCACGACACAGAGCTTCGCGGAGTGGTTTCTGGCGGGGCGCACATTTGGCATAGACGCCCATTCATGGCCGCCCTCGCACTCCCAATAACCTGCCGTAAGCTTCTCGTCCACGGCCTTGATGTTTGCCTCGATCTCATCGACGTCCTTGTTTAACTGCCCGATGAGCGCGCGCTTCTCAGCCGCTAACTTTAGGGAGAGACCGGCGTGAAGATCAGCGGTGGATGCCTGGAACTCTTGGCTGAAGATGTAATACTTTCGTGCCGCCCACTTCGCTAGCAATCGAATCATGGAATGGTTAGTTAATTTAGAAATTGTGCGCGACGATTGCGACGATCGCCTGGACGGCAAGGACAGTTAGGAGAACGGAACAGAGCAATCTAAGGAATTTCTTGAATGACTTGTCCGTCATGGGGGAATACATAAATTGTAGAATGTTAGCAATATATGTCAATCCACAGGGGGGCGACGAATGGGCGATGATGCCGAGATTGTGAAAGCCGTAGCGCAGGGCACTGTCGAAGGCGCTTTCGCTCCGTTCGGTAAATTGGTCACCAATCTCCTTGGGCCGATAACCGAGGAAATGGGACACAGTTTGCGGGATCGCTTTCTAGCGTATCGAACATCCCGCACCAAGCGTCTTCTGGGAAGGGTGCAGGAGATCTTTGAAGAACAACAAATTGAACCCCAGCCGGTGCGGCCGAAGCTGTTGGCTGCTGTCCTGGAGAATGGGTCTTTGGAGGAGGATGATTCCCTTCAAGATCGATGGGCAATGCTGCTTGTCAATTCTTCAGCTCGCCGAGGAAAAGACTTGCTCCCATCAGCTTCAGAAATTCTCAAACAATTGAATCCTTGGGAAGTCATGTTGTTGCAAAGATGCTATAACGCTCTAACGATGGACAGCGTATATCCATACCCACACCCCGAGAGTCAATCACAACGTCCAGTGGTCTCGGGCTGGCACAACGATCTGCGATTCGAGCATCATTTCGATCAGCCCAGTATGGGATACAGTTATGATTTTGCGATTATGACTGACAATCTACTCCGGCTCGGTCTGTTGCGAAGAAAAGAAGATAACGACGGTGACGCTGATGTGGTGTTGACGACTATAGGATACGAATTTATTGAGCTTTGCCAGGTGGAGTATAAGGGGCCGAGAGAGTACGCACCAAAGTGACGACGTGTCATCTGCGCCTTTGCCCTATGATCGCGCGGAGCTGACGTACAATCAAAAGCGGAGTTCACACAAACCCTATGCAAGCGCAAGATGTACATCCACATCTCACTCTGTTTTATGCGATATGGGCCGCGGTTGGACCTCTTGTCGGCTTGGTCGTTGGAGCGTGGCTGCAGGCAAGAGGGCAACATCAGCAATGGCGGCGAGACAATGTTCGCCAAGAGTGCCGTGAGCTTCTAGGTCAGTTGTCTGTCAATTTGTTCGCGTTCATTGATTGGCGGAAAAGCATAGCAGGCCATGAGGTCGGTCACGAAGCCGCACTCAAAGCCAACCAATATAGCAACGCCGTTCTTGATCTGCACAGAAACTTCGGGAGTCGCATACTCATTGCAGATGAACTCGATAAGGCGAAGATCCGTGACCGATGGAAATCAGCGACCGACGACTTCGATGGTGATTTAAAGAAACTGAACGCTGAATATGAAAAGATCGCAGAGGAGATCGTTAAAATAGGACGAAAGACCTAATCTTTCGAGTGATCCGGCCTGAGCTCGAAATACAACTGGCTGTAAACCGGGTACCCCATCCGCGCCCCCGACCTGAGCTGTTCGAGTTCCTCAGTTGTCCATACTTCTGGTTTACGGGCAAGCTTCTCAAGAAACGTGGCCCATCCCTTACCGTGTATCCGGTCTATCGAGATCGCGTGTTCGTAGGTCATGCCGCCGTTGAACTCGTTGCATCTTCGGCATTGTGCGTGGAGGTTGAACGGGTGGAATCTGGTCGCCGCGTTTGTCGAAGTCCTGAAGTGGCCGGCGCTCGTTGCTTTTATGCTTGGACAGGTGACGCACGCTTTTCCCTGGTCACGTTCGCGGATCATTTTGTTCACTACTGTCTGGGTCGTCTTTAGAGCCTTCTGATGTTGATCGAGCGGGCGGGAACTATGCTTGTGAACGCCGTGCATCCTCATTCTTTTGGTTCATCGCCTAGCCTTTCGATCGCCCGTCCGAACCGGCGCGATATTTGATCTGCAATAGCGGACGGGAGATGGTGGGGGCAATCGCAGGGATGATCGTGATCGTTCCACTCCTTGCGCAGGACGTAGCCATCACAATCTTTATGCTTCCGTGATTTGCATTCCTGGCTGATGTAGTGGGGGCCGCGCATGGAGTGGAGTGATAATCTAAGCGTACGATTCCAGAGCGATAAATCAAGGGGAGCAGCGTCCTGAAACACATTGTTTACAAATACGAAGACGATCAGCGGTCAGATGAAATGGACTTCGATGCGAAGGGCGCGCTCACATTCACGGAGGGCGATATTATTTCAAGGCACGGAATCTCCTGGAAAATAATGACAGTCGAGCAAGAGCTGAGCATGGGCAACCTTTCACTGATCCCTACCTATTGGATATATTTGAGCCCTGTTGTGGTGAACTAGCGTGCAGTTTTCGAATCTCCCGAAGAAATAGAGAATGCAGTGATGCGTCTTTCGGAAGTCTAATTCTGTGTTCTGAGCAGCAGTGGTATTCAGCACCTTGTTCTCTTGTCAGCCTCCGTCCGCCGCCGGCCAACTGCCGATTTGCCATCCTCTGAATCTGATGAATCAGGAGTAGGCGTTTCGATCTCTCTCGAACCCACGCTTTGTACTCCTCGGTCGGTTTGATCTTTTCGTAGTGCTTCTGCGCTCTGGCGATCGCCCGTACCTTGATTTCCGGCTTCTGGTTAAAGTGCCGGGAATAGCATCGACGGCAGAGGCCGTTTCCTTTGTGCTTGCGATCTGTCGTGTGACAGGTGAGGCAATCAGGGGAATGTTTTGACCAGGCGCGAGGCATTCTTGAAAGTGGGGATTAGGTTTAAGGGTACAATTCTTGGGACACATTGCAAACAAAGGCGGGGTTTATGAAGGGCTATCGGCGAAAGCGGAGTGCGCCGTTCCCGGCGCGAAAGATTGCCCAGCGCATCGAGGGGAAAAAGCAGCCATCATTCCTGGTAAAACACAACAAGACTCTCTCCTTTGTTGGCGCATTAATTGTCTTTTCTACTTTTCTTGTGAAGGATGAGCTCAGGGAACACATGAGAGAATTGAGTTCATCGATTGATGCCGCGGAAAATATATATCGTGTTCGGGAAGATGAACGAAGCTCAGTAGCGAATTGCAACATCTGAGACAACAATTCGGAGAATCTCAAGAGACTAGCGATCAGTCAGATTCGCCGAAGGCACAGAGGGAAAAGCAATTTGTTAATGAGGAGGAGTCTCGATATATAGAATGTGAAGATTTAGACGCAACAACATCTTTGAATAGGGCTTCTCGGTTAGTAGAACTCCTTCCCAATGCCGAATTAACGCTAGGGCAATTTAAGGAACTACAAAAAGACGTATCTGCTTGGTTAGTCACCGGAGGTGACATCACTTGTGAGTTTTATCCAGCCCTTTGTGATATTAGGAAACCCTTGTCAAATCCGGCGTTACGCGACAAAGTTGAGAACTGGTGCGACAAAGGACTTGAGGTAAACCTCAAGGCGAACAATCTAATATCTCAAGTCGTGAAAGATTCCCATGAGGTCAGATTGTCGAGCGAACGACGCTATAAGATTTACAACTGGATTAGTATATTTCTTTACACTCTCGGATGGGGTCTCGCACTCGTCGGTCGCATGTTCAGCGTGGAAGGCTTCCCTATCGAATAGGCCGACGTCATCGATGTTTCTAATGCGTTCTTTCTTCGTCGCCGCGTGGATGATGAGTTAACCGCAGTCCCTTCATGCTCCAGAGTCGCGCCCCAGCCTTGAAGCGGGTGATACCAGCAATCCCGTCCGTTGTAGGTAAAGTCGATGAGGGTTGTCATTTCCTTCTGACGGGCAAAAATACCTTGTTCTTTGGATCATCGAGAAACGCTCGCACTTCTGGGTCGTTCAATAATCCTTCAATGGCCCTTCGGTCAAACTCATGGCCATCAGAAGAGAACATTTCTTCGATGTGGATCGCCAGAGATGCCAGTTTTATTTTTAATGTGTCCATATTCATATTCCTAGTGCTTGCGCTGGATTTGCTTCGACCTTTTTCTCTTCTCTCGCTGGCGGCAACACTGGATGCTTGGCTTTCCACGCGTGAGCGGTGCTTCCGGTCACCTTGCACGTCCGGCGCCCTGCATCAATGACGAGCCCCTGCTTCCTGAGTTCGCCCATGCGCGGCGTTATTCGGTTTACCGGCCAGTCCATGTAATCTGCTATCTCTGCATTTGTGGCGTCCGGAAAAAACCGCAATGCATCAAGCACGGCCTTTTGAGTCTTACCGAAATGCTGACTCGCTAATGCGTAAGCGTGGAGTGATGTGTCTTGGATCATTGGGGTTTTGTTTCCCCTGGCAGGAGAAACTGATTTGACTCCATCGACTCGTATAGAGTCTTTCCATTTTTCCCCGCCATGTACGGCAAGAACACTTCCTGAAGCTTGGCCATGCGGGTATCGACGAGCGCCATCTGAGCGGTCACCCAATCGCGGATATTTGCCCAGCCTGTCCGGTATGCCTGATCCTTCAACTCCTGCGAACTACTCCATCGTTTCGTCTCTTTGAGCACCGCTTCGACCTGGTCAATCCGTGCCGGCAATTTAAATCCGATAAGCCTCCCTTCAACTTCCATGCCGAACGATAAGGCGATTACCTGACCCTGATTGTTGTAGTCGAACATCAACTTCTGCGCGCCATGAGACGCGAGGCACTTCTGAATGACATCGAAGGTGTTCTTGCTTCTTGATGTGTAATTTGTGAGTGCCATAGTTTTATTCGGGGAGGGTCTCCATGAGGTCTGCACCTACCGTCCGTATTCCCCCTTTATTCCGGCGGCGGCCCATTCAATCTCCTGCGATAATGATCTTATGGCTGTCGTTCAGATTGGCGAAACAACAGTCTTCATTGCGATTGTGCTCTTGAGCGTCGTCGCAGTCTTATTCCTGCGGAACCGGCGACGCTAGAAGTCGATGTTCAGCATCGGTTCGGGCGCCCCGACCTGCGTGCCCTTCTTCACGATCACGGTGTATCCGTTCTCGTCGTCCACGCGCTCGTAGCCTTCCGGCACGAGGTAAACCGCCGTTACTGCTCTCCCCGCGACGCGCACCTTCTCCGTTTCCGCAGTCAACACCTTATCCTGCCAAAGCGCGGAGTCCTCACCGAACGCATCCACCAGGCCGTTGATCGTGGCCCGGTTGAGACTGATATTCTTCGTCTCGGTCTCGCCGCTGAAGAAAACTTTGGCGACATCTTGGAACTTTGTCTCACCCGTCTTTTCGTCCTTGAACTGTGATGGCATCCGTTCGGCCGCGCTCATCAGTTTGCAATGCGTCCCCGAAACAACTTCCGCACCCTTCACCCAACTTCCACCGACTGAAACTTGTTTTTGGTAATTCATGTTTAGAATGTATTTTTCTTTTTAATTTGTTCGACCTTCTTCATCTCGTTTTCGATCGTCCGTTCGACCTCCTGCCGGACAAGCTTGTCGAGGTGCTCCGAAAATGAACTGATAATCGTGTCGCTCGGCGTGGATTCATCCTCATACTCCATTGAGATGGAGCAGAATGAATTGATCGGCTCGAACGACGCTACCTGCTTTGTCTTGGAAAACGATCTAGTAATGATGAGCTTCATGGTTTATTCGTGATTGTTAATTCGTTCATCTGATGCCCGCACATTTTCTACAACTACTTCTCTCAGGTGGTCCTCTTTGGTGTCTTCCTTGAAATGAAGAATCTTATGGGGAGCGGGGCGGAGCTTCTGTTCTGCGCCCATTTCGATGCGACGTTCCTCTTTTGCGTAGTCTTCCGGCCAGGATAGAAAATGGTCAGGGACTGGAGGAAGTGGGTGGACGACTATTGCTTTCACATACTCTCGCACCGCTTGGTCAAGTTGGGATTCTGTCATCGCGCGGCGACAAAGATGTGGGGCTTCGCCCTCAATCGCAAGCCCATCAATCTCAACCGAAATCTCTTTGATGTGCTTACCGCACTTCGGACACACGTTATCGAAGTCTACTGATGTGAGGGGTTTCATTTTAGGAGTTCGGGATTTTCATAGATGTTGCCGATGACCTTTAATTCGTTTGATCGGCGGTGCATGACAGAGGTGGTCGCAACCGTGAATGAGCCGTCGTGAAATTCGACAGGACTGACGGCGTTCTTCCCATGATGGACAATATCCCCCTCATAGATCTCCTTCCCGTTCTTGTCCTTGAGACCGGTGAATTGCATGAGAATGATGTCCTCGCCAAGTTCCTTCTGTAAATCCTCACCGAGTGAAACGCGGATGATTGTGCCTGGATACCAAAACTGTTTCTGATGGCTGACCCACGCCCTGAATTTGATTTCTCTAATCATTGGCCTCGTGTTCTTCCGCCGAGGCGACCAACCCCCTCTGTACAAGTATTGTGTCCATCTCTGCCATCGCTTCGTTGATGCACACTCCGCACATTCCGGCGCGGGGATCAAAGTCATTGACGTTCGTCATCTTTGAGCATTGAGGACACAAGCGGTACTTCGGCCACGGGCCGAGGATGATCTCCGTCCATTCCTTTTCGGAATGGGGCGTGAAATCTTTTGGATACGGTACGTTTTGAATCATGGTTTAGTGAATGATTGTTTTATCGAACTCGCCGTCATTGTCGAACTGAATGCAAACGTGGGTGGTGTGATCTTTAAGGCCGTCCTGCATGAAGGGCGATTTGACCTCAATAGTGAAGCCGTCATCGCACACGACTAGATGTCCGTCAATCACATCTGCGATGAACTGCAATACTTTTTCTGGATTCATGGTTTGTGTAATTGCTTAATTTATATTTCCGATATTCGGCAGGGTGCGAGCGAACCGTTCCTGATTACTCGCCCAAGTTCCGAGGATGACTCGTTTTCTGCCCTGCCGAATGGAACCGTTCTACAATGCGCCGATCGACGCGAGCCCCAAGAGTCCGCCGACGATTACGCTGATGACAAACGCGAACGCTATGCCTTCGATAATCCTTCTCCAAAGCGGGATGTACTTCACCGGCCGGAGATAGCTCCAATCGCCCGCGATCTCGCTGGAGATCAATTCCGTGTCTATGTTCTTCATGGTTTCTAAATATTGGTTTAATGTATTTCGACCTTTTTGATGGGACGGGCGGGGGCTTCGCATTCGATTATCCCTGTGGGGCGATGGTACTTTCAGCCGCCAATCACCATCCCCTTAACAATAGCAAGCCGCTTGCCATAGTCAAGGCCACCTGTGGATAGGAAAAACAGCGATATTATTTCGCTGTTTTGTCAACACCCCACCTCTTCTGCAAACCCTTCTTCCCAATATTCAAATAGTATTTCTTTCCTCGCTTCGCGGTCTTCTTTCCCCCGCGCTTGCCTATCGTTTTCATATGCTCTCGCAATTCGGTCGTCATCTTGTAAGCAAAACATATTGACACAAAATAGCAAGCCGCCCGCTATCCACACCCCTTCCCTGGACTTCTCCCGTGAATGCGCTTTAGTTAATGCGTACTCAGCTCATTCACAACTTGGAGGAAATATGCCGGAAGGTAATCAACCACTCAAGGTCTATGCCATCGAAGATAATGGCCCGGACAAAAAGTATTGGCGCGAAGTTGGCGTAGCTTTCCGCAATCGGGATGGCTCGATCAACGTCAAGCTATACATGCTCCCACTCTTGCAACTGCAAATCAGAGAGCGCAACCCAAAAGAATAACCAAACGCCCTGGCAACGGGGCGTTTCACATGGAGGGCGATATGCTCGATTTTCCAAAACTAAAGGAGATTAAACTCACCGACGTACTCGCACGCTATAAGATCGCGCTTCGGTACAAGACCGATTACGCAGTCTGCGCGTGTCCGCTTCCAACGCACAAACAAGGCGACAATGCAAAGTCGTTCTCGATCAACCTGGCTGGGAATTACTGGCGCTGTTTCTCTGATTCCTGCAACGCAAATAACGGCGGCAAACGAGGCGGGGATGTCATCAACTTCGTCGCGCTGATGGAGGGGTGTCGAGAAAAGGACGCGGCGCAAAAGCTGGCACAATGGTACGGAGTAGTAGAAATGAAAACTCCCCAGCGCATGGCCGAGGAGTCGAAAGAAAACAAACCTGCAAGAAGCTATCAAGACGATAGCTCTTCTGCGGTAGCAGTCAAGTACATGGCATCGATTGATCTATGGTTCGATGATCTGATTGCGATGCATAATGACGAACAAAACGAGGAGTATTGGACCCGCATCCGAAAGGCAGTTAAGTCAAAGCTGGTTGAGTCGTATCGGGCAGGGCAGAAAGGGAAGTAGCTTCCTTCGGGGGGCGACCACGGCGTTTCATCGTCGTGGTTTTTATATCGCCATACCCGAGCTGCTGGAGACGGGCGTCGATTGCGGCGCGTTCGGCGAGCAATATGCCAACGGCCCTGTCTTGAAGTTCGGCGGCCTGTTCTAAAGCGGTCATTCAATCTCCTTGAGTCGCGTCGCAGGGAAAAGGGTTAATTTGTACTTAAATCGATGACACGGATTTCAATAGTTTCTCCGCGTCTTCAAGTGATGCGACCGTCATCATAGCAATCTGAACGCTATCGAAGCGGGCGTCTATATCGTCTGAAGTCCCAAGCTCCTTATCAACCCGCGCATTAATGCTCCTGTCGAGGGCACTACCTACGTCGCCGATTGTAGAAAGACCACCGTACCTCTCCTCGAATCCGAGGTTGCGGAGTTCGTCCGCAAGGTCTGCAATTCTTTGACGAGCTACTTTAATCTGTTCCACAAACTTCAACGCGCCCTTCTTCTCGGCAGACTCATTAAGGAACGTTGTGCAAAGCGCTTGACGCTTCTCGCGTAATTTGGACTTCGCCTTTGAGCGAAGGCCGTCATATTTGTCTCCTAACAAGTCGGCAAGCTGCTTCCTATTCGCCAACGAAAATTGATTAGTATTCATGGTTTGAGTGTTATTTTGTCTTTCCCCTGCTTCCGCAACAATGATGCCTCGAATATCCCTCTCGCCAAGCAAGTGTCCATTCGTTCGCATCATGGAATGATTATGAGAAAGGCCGCGCGCAGAGTACAGGCGCCAGATACGCTCAAGCCGCAAGGAAGCGGTTTATCTTTTCAATCACGTCTTTTCTCTTTGAACCGTAGCGCATGAGTGATGCCTTTATGAGCTTCGTAGGGTTGGCTTCGTCGCCGCGCTTTTCGACTGTGGGCCAGCCGATGATCCGCCGCGCTTGTGGCAAATCATCCGTGAATGTCCGGCAATAAAACTGGTATCGGGGCAGGGAAGTTATGTGCGTCGCCTGGACTTGTTCCTCATTCCAATTCTCCTGAATTGCTTGGGCATCTTCGCCGGAGACATTGAATGTGATCTGCGTGGGGCAGTTCGAGAATACGTCTTTGGCAAACGGAAGCTGGTACATTCCCTGTGAAGCCAGCACGAGGGTGATGCCGTATTTGCGGGATTCTGCCAACAAGGTCCCGAATCTGCCGCCGTGGACGAAGTTGTGCACCTCATCGGCAAGAAGCATGAAGGGTGGCCGGGATTTCTGCTTTTCCCGCCGGAGCGCCGAGATGGAGACCATTGAAACAATGAGGGACCCGAGGATCTGGGCGATCTCTTCTCCGAGGCGGCCTTTTGAAAATCGGCAGACGACGATTTTCTTTTTATTCATGATCTCAAGGAAGTCGAGGGACTGAGGTTGTCCGATGATCGGGATGATGGACGGCCGGAGCAACTTTCCGACCTTGTTGATCGGCGGCGAGAACTTGGACATCTGCTCCGAGTCGCGGAGTTTCTCGTCGTACTGCTCCTTGAACATCTGAAGTAAGGGATTCTCGGTCCCGGCCAATATCTTCTCCCGGAACTTGTCGTCTGCCATGAATCGGAAGATGTGCACCGGCGTCGGGTGATCGTAGTACTCGCACACCGCATCAATGGCGTTAATAATGACGCGCGCGGATTCGTCGCCCCACGCGGAGCCTGCCAATGATTTGAATGTGGTGAAAAGGGATTCCTTACCAAGTTCTAATTCTTCGGGCGAGTTGAAATGGAGTGGATTGAAAGGCGGAACAAGCGAAGCGTCGGGATCTATCCAAATGAAATCGCGCATCCGCGATTTAGGAATGAGCTTTGCAATCTGGTCGGCGGTGTCGCCGTGTGGGTCAATAAAAAGGCCGCCATTGCCCTGGCGGATGTGCTCGATGAACAGATTCACGAGCAAGGTGGACTTGCCCATGCCACTCATGCCTTCGATATTTATATGCTTGGTGGAATCGATGGAGACTTCACGGTCGGAAATAGAATCTCGACCGATAGAGATATTCATAATTGGAAAGATGAGAAAACAGAGAGATTAAATATAAGAATCAACGCGGCATGTCAGGGCTTTCCAATTGCGTCGCTCGCCGCATTAATTAGCTTTGTCCTGGCTGCCTCTTGGCCAAGCCGATAGCCTTCGTTGTATACGGCACGGCCTTCATCTCCGTATGGGCCCAAAAAGATCGTCTGAGGGGGATTTGCCTCAGAACCATCTTTAAACCCGTTGTTGCTACACATTTGGAGAACAGCTTGCTTTCCACCCTCGCCAATACCTTTCTTGAAGCTTGCCCAAAGCGCCATGTGATTCTCCGGTAAGTAATTTGACTATATTTATGTCCTGAAAAGAGCACTGTGTCAAATTCTCCGAGCAAGTAGGACAGGTGACTGATGCTATGCCGCCGTCGCCGCCACCATCAAAGACTGGATCACAGCCCGAGATAGCGGCGAGGGACGGATAGTGCCGGATGATCCGGCCCCGCGCTGTTACGCGCGATTGAATTCATTATGGAACATTGGCGGGAGATGTCGAGGAACTAGTGGCCTGTCGCGGAGTAAACGTTACTAATACTTCTGCCATCTAAGTGGGTATGTCTCTTGATTCGGTGGTTCTCAACGAAGAGCAGCAAATGGAACTTAGCCGCATTGCCCAGTCCCGATCCCTGCCTGCTGGATATGTCTTCCGTGCGAGGTTGATTCTGATGCTGGCCGAAGGAGCGTCGTTCAGCACGATTAAGCAGCGATTGAGAACCACGGCGCCGACCATTATCCGCTGGAAGCAGCGCTTCGTTGCTACGGGTCTGGACGGACTGGATACCAGCCATCCCGGACAGTCGGCCTCGGTATTGACTCCGAAGCTGCGGGCTCGGATTCTCTCGGCCACACGCAGGCAGCCGAAGGATGGTTCCACTCACTGGAGTTGCCGCAAACTCGCCGCCGCGCTGGGCGTCAGTAAAGATGCTGTGCATCGCGTCTGGAAAGAGGCGGGTTTGAAACCGCATCGGCTGGAGCGGTATATGGCCAGCGATGATCCGGAGTTCGAGACGAAAGCCGCAGACATTATCGGGCTGTATCTGAACCCGCCGCAGCATGCCGCCGTATTCTGCGTTGATGAAAAGACGGCTATTCAGGCACTTGATCGGCTCAACCCGGTTCTGCCGCTTTCCCCCGGCCGCGTCGAGCGCCATGGATTTGAATACTACCGGCATGGAACGCTCTCCTTGTATGCTGCTCTGGATACTGCCACGGGCCGTGTCCATGGAAAGACCGCCGCACGCCATACCAGTCAGGACTTCATTACCTTTCTGAAGGAGGTCGTTGCCCTATGTCCACCCCGCCAGAAGATCCACATTATTCTCGACAATCTCTCAGCACATAAGACGAAGCTCGTGCGGCAGTTTCTGGAGCAGAATCCCCGCGTATCCTTTCACTTCACCCCAACCTATTCCTCATGGCTCAACCAGGTTGAACTCTGGTTCGCAAAGATTGAGCGCGATGTGATTGCTCGCGGCGTCTTCACTTCAGTCTCTGATCTGGCCCGAAAGCTCCGCCGATATATCAACGCCTACTCGGCAAATGCACGACCAATTCGGTGGAAATACTCCGACACCACCCGGCGCATCCGCAGTAACGATTTCACTGCGACAGGCCACTAGGGCATCTCCGGCTTCCCAGCTTCTTTGAGCTTCTTATTGAGTTCGGCTTTGCGCTTCGCGGCTTTCGTCGGTTCGACAAAGTAAAAATCGAACAAGGATTCGAGAATATCCAAGTTCCACTCAGCTTCTCCTACCTCGACATCCACGATAGCGCCGGTAACCTTGCTCTTGATCTCATGCGCAGCGAAATTGCCAATATTACGGACCGCGTGAAGGCCATCTGCGATGTGAGACGGGATATGGCCAGAAGCTATTACTTCCTCAATTTGGTCAAACAAGTCCTTTTTCTTGGTACCCGCCTTATCCCTGAGAATCGCTTGAAGGTTCCGCCGGCTGAGAGCGGCGCTTGCCTTGGGGCTAATGGAGAGAACCTCACACGCTTCAATGAAATCGTGTCGATAGGGATCGGGAACCTCAGAAGGAACTGGTCGTAGTGAATCAGTGCGGGGATACGCTGGAAGGAGGGCATCGGCGGTATGTGCCACTTTGCCAACTCTTAGAACTCGAATAATCGGCTCAGAACATTCAGGGCAAACCATATAGGCCAAGCACCATTTGGAATCGCCGGCCTCAATTTGATTATTTGAAGCAAAAGAAGTGTGAATTCCTTCCTTACAGTGGGGACATTTCATGACCGCCAGCATATCACCTGGAGACGGTCGAGATTACGCTGCGAGAAACGAATAGGTTGTCTTATCCCAATCCTTCGGCGTCTTAAATATTGTCTCTCCCATGAATTCCTTGCATCGTTCCTCTGTAGTGAGCCAAAACATTCGATGGTTAAATTGCTTACCGAGTTCTTTGAGAAGGTTGACCATACGTTCATCCGTCCGCTGCACAACAATCACCCTGAACTGCCGGAAATCTTGCCACTCCTTTTCGCACGCGTCCGTTCCGTAGTAGGCGTAATACTTTCCAAGCTTGCGCATGATCGAAGGCTCGCCGTCGCGGTAATGGCCGATTTTTGCGCGCTCCATTTCGAGGAAATAGTACAGGGTGTTTTTGCCATCGGGCTTTGCGGGATCGGTGATGCCAAACATCGCGTCTGGACTCACAGTGCATTTCAAGTCCGACTGCTGCCAATAGAGTTTCAATTTGTTCTTTTCGCAGAATCTTTTGAGCGCGATGTGGAAGAACGAGATTTCAAGTTCATGATCGAGGGTTCGCTGGGAATGCTCGTCGAAGGTCTTGGCGAGCGGCCAAAGGGACTTGCAGAACTCGACGCCCTTATCTGAGAGCCCCCAAGCGTAGTGAACGCCGCCGGAGACACGATCGAGGTCGAGGTAAGGCAGACGGGCCACGACACCGGCCTTGAGGAGCACGTTGAGGGTCTGCCGGACGGAACGCTTGTCGTTGGCGTTCGGAACTCGGCCACGGAGGAGTTCCGCGATGTCATTCGTTCGAAGGCAAAAGTATTCAGCGAGGAGTTCGAGGACTGTTCTATTCGTCTTGTATAGCTTTAGTCCCGCGAGCGCCGGTTGGTTTGATCTCCTCTGACTTGGGGTTGCCATTCCCTTCAGTATGAGGAATTGCGGCGGTATGTAAAGTGGGGCTGGGGATAGTGCGTTTCTTGATGTATTCAGCGTAACTAACAGGTGGTAGTTTGGGCGGTGGTGGGGAATCTTTGATTAGTCCGGGGCGAGAGCCAAGTTTGTAATACGCCTCATAGTCACGAAGTTTCGTCAGAACCTTCGCATCGGGATCTCTTTCGTTCCCTTCACCATCATAGGAAGGGATGTCATATTTATATTTGAAAAAAGAAAGGTCACTTGGATTCAATTGAAAACAGATAAAGCTACTCATAATCTCGATTCCTGCCTGGATGTCAGTCGGCAGTTTGCTGAACGAGAGGTTGGCAAGGGTCATGGCTAGCTTATATTTGCGCGCCATTTCCATGACATCTGCGAAGCCGTCCACGTGAGCGAATTTTTGAAACTCATCCACAAATAAAAAATGGGGAATGCGTTTCGATGGATCGATTCTATGTCTACGGAAGACCTCTTGTTTGATTTTCATAAAGAGTAGCGAGCCGTAGTCGAGCGTCGCGCGGGAAGCGCCGCCGAGATTCACGAGGAGAATCTGGCGGTCGTTCATGATGTTTGCAAGTTTGAGGGGCGGATTGGGAGTGCCAAAGACGACTTTAAGGGTCGAGTTACGGATGTATTTTTTGAACCGCGAAAGAATAGGGTCTAGTTTTTCGTCGCTCGGAACTTTCGGCCAAAGCGCCTTTAGTTCTTGGTCGTCGAGTTTTAAAAGAATCTGGCTGCGACGGTTATCGTCCGTGAGAAATCTTGTGATGTCGAGAAACGAAACTGGCTCGTGGCTTGCAAGAATCGTGTAGAGAACATCTATCAAAATGCTTTTCGCGCGTGGCGCGTGTTCATTGCCGAGAAGAAGATAAACGATGTCCTCGATTAACTCATCTCGTTCAGTCGCGCCGGAATGTGCAAGAAAATCGAAGGGGATCGGAGTTTCGGTATCGAGGTAAATGACCTGGTCTTTGCGGGATTCGGGAATGTAATCGAGTAGGGAATTGACTAAATCCCCGCCCGGATCAATCACCGTAATTCCGCAGTTGTTCAAAATATCCTGATAGGCAAGGTTAAGAATCTCGGTCGTTTTCCCTTTCCCCGTGCCACCGGGAATGTAAAGATGCTGAAATCTCAAGGGATAGGGAAACGGAATTAAGTCCATAGGTCGGGCGGTTTCTTTTCTTCGGGCTTTTTAGGTTCTTCTTTGGGAGGAGGATCTTTTTTGCCCGTCAGAATATAACTGGCTTGGGGATGTATTTCTTTTAAGGCACGTTCAGCAACGCCGGACATCTTTTGTTTGTCTTCGGCGGGGAGAGCTTCAAACGAAGTCACAAGTTCCTTGAATTGCCCTTTTAGCTGTTCCTTGGACTTCTTATCGAATACAGGTGGTTGTCGCAGGGCCTTAACGATAATGAAAACTAATACAGCTACGGTGATCACCAGTCCAACGATAGGAAGAATCATCAGTCGCCGCACCGTCCTAGCGGTAGCGTACCCCGATAGGGGCGAGCGATAGCGACGGGCATTCTTCTGCGGTAGCCCGGAAGGGTGGATGAGGAGAGAACGATAGGGAGAGACGAAGAAACAGAAGAATGCCCGTCGGTAGACGAGGGACGGTGCGGCTCACCAGTCATACCCGTATCTTGAAGTAAATCAAGGGGTAAATATCGGCGGCGCAATAGTCGCGGCATATTTTCGGATACCTGTTGAGGATGAGCAAGGGTATCACAAGAAAAGAGTGCCGGGAATACTAGAACACGAGTACACTTGCGGCAGCCTCTACCCGTTCGCGGGTAGGTGGTTACACGAGTTCCACTGTTTTGAACAGAGGGGATGCGTGGTGCTTCAAACAACTCGATTGGGTATTGGACTTCTTCGTTAGGAGATCTCCAGTGTTCCAGTCGATTGATCCAGAAAAGTGGTACTCTCCGTGTGAAGTAGCGGGGATGTTGCGGAAGAGTGAGGACACCATTTACCGTCGCATCGGTGCCGGGAAGTTGCAGGCATTTATCATGCCGAGCATCTCCTCCAAACGGCATCGGAAGTATGAAGCGCCGAGTATTTTAGGTGCCGAGATCATCCGCTTCATCAAGGCGAATCTCACAGAGCGGAAGTAAATGGGAAGCCCCGTTGCAGAGCGGGGCTTTTCTTCACGGGGCCACGTTATGGCCACTGGAGGGGACCAGTGGAGCAGCAATTGTTTAACATCATGTCGCAATTGGCGAACGCGGGTATTCGTGTAGATGTTCTTCATCCAGATTGGGAAACTGAAATATTCGTCGTCGAACTTCAGAACGGAAAACAGTATCAGTTCTCAAGAGCCGGTCTCATAAAATTAAGGGATGAGGGCAGATTGAATATCGCCGGGATTGAGGGAGCTGGGGTGATCCGATAGCGCGTTCTTGACGGCGGTAGAATGTGCCCAAGGGGGGCAAACAAATGGACGTCAAGACTTTCCTGACTGCACAGTTTAATGTCCACGAGTCGAAGCATGGCGACGAGATCATCTATATCGGGCATGATCCAGCGAAACAGTGGTCAGCGTTTTTCAAAGGGAAAGAACAGGATTTAGGATTGGTTGATACATTAACGGAAGCCCAAGACAGTTCTCATCACCTGTTCGATTTGGGGAAGAAATGCTCGCTCAAACTGAAATGGAAGTTGATCCCGCAGACGGAAATCAAGGACATGGTGAAGTAGAGGCGCTTGAAAAGCGCTGTACTCATGACGTACTTCAAAGCCGCGTTTCCATCGTTTCGTGAGTTTTGAGCGGCGAGTAAAATCAATAAGTTATTTAGAATCAGTACGTTCGATCGGTTCAATCCCGTCCCTGGCCACCATTATGAGAAGCTTCGTAAAAATAGCTTATTGGCTGTCTTTGGCGGCGAATCGACGCCTGGCATCTCGCGGCGACCATTAGTCGCCTGGCACCAATCTTCTGTACAGTATCGATCGCATAGTTTCGTTCACCGGATGGGCTCTAGGGACGCCTCCCATATCGATGCGCGTTCTTGCACAAAATGTTGGGCATCCAAGAGAGAATCCACAGCGCCGTTACAGCATGAGCTGTAACCCGAGCGCGCTCAACAACAAAACGTCCCTAGAAAACCGATAAAGCCGGCAGGGGTGAGGAGTAAAATAGAAACATTATGTATGCCACATCAAATCCCGACCTTGTGAATGAGCTTCGATACGCCCTTGACGTCATGGAAGAGTACTCGCACCTTGGCCTGGACAACGAAGCAGCAGGCAAACTTCGCAGCATCCTTATTCGCCGCATCAACGAGGCGGAAGCTGCAGTTTCATCCCGTCCAGCTGCTCCCGTTCGCTTTCCCATGAAAGACGCGAAGGTCTCTGCCTAGAACTAGAAGCTGATCGACGGAAATCTGCAGTGGACGATTGCACTGGACGGATAGAGGGAAACCTCGTTCGATAAGTGGCCGCCGAATACCAGATGACGCGTGCCGGTCTGTTGCTACGCACCTTGCTAGCGGAACCGGAATCGCTCGTCATGGACTTCTTCATGACGTGCAGATTGAGCGCACCGCTGCACGGCACGTTTTTGAAACTGAGCCCTTATTGCAGATTCGTGTCGCGCAGGAGAGCTCCATCGTCATCGCCGATCGGCATACCCG
Organism: uncultured Acidobacteriaceae bacterium; assembly: GCA_963770365.1. Lineage (GTDB taxonomy): Bacteria > Acidobacteriota > Terriglobia > Terriglobales > Acidobacteriaceae > Telmatobacter. The sequence continues at coordinate 556,363 of CAVYPN010000014.1, forward strand.
GAGGAGCTTCGATGGGCTTCTCCGGGACAAACTTGTCGGGGTCATGTTCGAATCGCTGGATACGATCGATCAGCGCGGCGCGATGAATTGCTTCGGCAGTATCCTGCGGCATGGGAGTGGAAGTCCACTGCTTGAGAACATCGTGAGTGTGCCAGAGAGCGATGGCGCGTGCCTGGCTTGAGGCGGCGGGATTGACCGCGAGCGCCAGCATGGCTTCGATGGCGCGAAACTCGACGGCGCGCTCCACTTCGGATGACATGCTGTGTCCGGCTTCCGGGCGTTCTGCAACCGTGGATGAGACTGCCTCAAGGATGCTGCGGAGTGACGGTGACGCAGGAACTCGCATGTGGTACTCGATCAGGCGACTTGTGCGTGCCGGATCGAGGAGCACTCTGAGAGTCAGGTCGGCAGCGGATTCGGCCGTGGCGATGGGATCGAAGGTGAGCCCTGTGTGAGAGGGAAAAGACTCCTGCGTTCGCGGATATCCCGGAGGAACCGGTGGCAGAATCTTGAGGATCGATTCCGGCAGCGTTAGCGTTTCCGGCTTGAGTGTCTTCAAAACCTCGTCGAGCGCCTTGCGCTGCTGTGCCGGATCGAAGATCGAAGGATCGGCCTGACCGTCACCGCGCAGGTTATAGCGATAATCGAGTCCGCCAATCTCCTTGATCGCTGCCTCGGTTTGATAACGGTGAAACAGGTAAAGCGGGACGAGTGTCTTTTCCAACTCAGCCATAGGCGTGTCCGGCTTGATGGCATTCTCGCCAAAGTTCTTGAGTGCCGCTCCGCGAACGGCGAGGACACGGTCAAGCTCTGCGGCAGGGTCGGCGCCATTGTCCCACAGGTGAGCGTGCGGATGCGCAGAGCCGAACGGACGCGCATCTTCGTCGGTGATGAAAACCTGTCCCGAATGGTCGGCATCGGCGAGAATCTTGTTGAGTGCGGCTTGCTGCTCGTCTGCAGTCAAGTGCGGAGAAAATTCGCGGTAGCCATAATTGATGGACACTTTGTCCCAATCGCCGATAGCGGTTGCGTAGGCATGAGAAACGTCGACATGGCCTTTGCTGTCGAGCGTCATGTACGGATGCGGATAATCCATTACGCTGTCGGGCTGCGAAACCATTGAGGCGGCGAAGTTGTGCGCAAGACCGAGCGTGTGTCCCGTCTCATGCGCGGACAGTTGCCGAATGCGCGCGAGCACCATCTGCAGCATCGGATTCCGGGCCGGGTCGGTGGAGTCTTTATTCGTCGATGAGCCATAGGGCGAGAGGAGCGCCTCGGCGATCATGTAGTCCTGACGAGCGCGCAGCGAACCGAGGGTGACGTTGCCCTTGATAATCTCGCCGGTACGCGGATCCACGACCGCTGCGCCATAGCTCCAGCCACGGGTATAGCGATGAACCCACTGGATGATGTTGTAGCGCACATCCATCGGGTCGGCGTCCTCAGGTAGAAAGTCGACGCGAAACGTGCCCTTCGCCCATCCGGCGGCTTGAAAGGCCTGGTCCCACCAGCGCGCGCCTTCGAGCAACGCGGTGCGAACCGGCTCGGGCGCACCGCGATCCACGTAATACTGGATAGGCGTTACGGCCTTGCAGGCTGCGGTGCAATTCGGATCCTGCTTGATCAGCCGATGGTGGATGATGAAGAGCTGATCGAGCGGATCGCCAAGGGGAGCCGTGTAGTCGCGGTAGCCGGTTGGGAAGTAGCCGGCCCGGGGATTGAAGCGGCGGGGCACGAATCCCGGTGGAGGCAGTTCGATGAACGAAGTTCGCTCCCGGACCGTCATGGCGTGCGGGTCCGGTGTGACGTTGCGGACATACTCGCCCTTGGGCGGCGCGTCGGTGGTGAAGGTGAGCTCTGCTTCTACCTCTGTGTTTTTCGGAAAGGCCTTGGTGTTGTCGAGAGCGACGGCCGACCGCGCAGCATCGACACGGTATGAGCCCTGCTTCAAATTCATCAGTCTGTCGGCGATTCCGTGACCGTCGTGCAGAAAGAAATCCGTTCCATCCACAAGCACGGTTCCATCCGGCGACTCGGCAGCGACTGTGAATCCCCACAGGATCGACTGGGCGAATGACTGCTTTACTGCAAGTTGTTCAGCGGGGTCGCTGCTCGATGTGCGGAAGGCCAGGTTGGGTTGAACGAGCAACACCTTGGGGCCGCTGCGTTCAAAATAGACGAGGCGGCCTTCCGAGATCTGTCCGCGATCGAGGCCGAGATCATTCGAACCGGTTCCGAATGGAAGGGAAGTTACATAAACGATGTCGGGTGACTTTCCGTCAGGGCCGAGATGTTGGATCTCAAAATAGAGCTTGCCGGTCCTGGCATCCCAGTCGAGCGGAATCAGTCCGTCGAAGTGCTTCATGCCGGCGATTTTTTCCTGAATTGTGGGCGGGGCGGCCGGCTCCGTGGCTGCGGGCTTGGTGCCTTGCGCGGAAGCGAGAACTGGAAAAATGAGCAGGGCAAGAATGGGAAGCTTGGCCATGTTTCCTTCTATCACGGCTCGGTGCGGTAGCGGAGAGATTTCAAGTCAGGCGAGAGACGGTGTTGCTTAGAGCATGTCCTCAATTTTCACGGGGTCCATGTCTGCGTAATCCTGGTTTTCGCCGCCCATGCCCCAGCAGAACTTATACGCCTGGGTGCCCGCACCGGCGTGAATGGACCACCCCGGTGAGATGACGACCTCGCGATTAGACATGACGATGTGGCGTGTCTCCTCAGGCGGACCCATGAAATGGAAGACGCGCGCCGCCTCTGCCACGTCGAAGTAGCAATAGACTTCAGAGCGGCGCATGTGCCTGTGCGCGGGCATCGTGTTCCAGGTGCTTCCCTCGTGCAGGTGCGTCACACCCATCACGAGCTGGCAGCTCTTTGCGCCCTCAGCGTGGATGTACTTGTAAATTGTCCGGCGGTTGCTTTGAGCAGCGTTTCCCTGTTCTGCTGGTTGAGCGCACTCCCGTTTGACCAGCGTAACGGGGTGGGTCGTGTGCGCAGGATAGCTGAGGATGTAGAAGGCGGCTGGAGATTCCTTTGACTTGGATTCGAAGCGAACTCTCGGGATTGTCGCGGCCGATGTAAATCAAGTCGAGGTTATTGAGCGGATAGGTCGAGTTACCCACGTGAACGAAGCCCTCGCCACCGACGTTCAGCGCTCCGAGTTCACGCCGCTCCGTGAAGAATTTTGCGCGCAGTTCGGGTGTTGCGTTCAGGGGTATCGGTCCATCCGTGGGGACCGCAAAGCCCACGACCGCACGGTCAAGATCCACGTAGGTCAAGTGAATCTCACCGGGATGCGCATGACCGTCGATGAGAAAGGAATCCCGAAGTTCCCGGGTTGTCATGCGCGGAAAACGGATGAGGTCCGCAAGCAAAAGTGTCTTCATGGAATTGCACGACTCAAACGAGAAATTCGCATATTTCCAGGAACTCGCACTTCCGGTCTATCACAGCGTGCTTCGAACTCCATAGCAATAGTTTAGGCTTCGTTCCGGCCAGCGGGATCGCCATCGGCTCAAAGGGATTAACAACTTCAATGGCTTTAACCATGACAGCGGGGAACCCGGCTGAGAAATTTCGCGCCGTTCAAACGGAATGAAGGGTGAAGAGGGTGATTTCGGGGCGGCAATTGAAGCGAAAGGGAGCTCCCACGCTGCCGATGCCGCGGTTTACATAGAGTTGCGTCGTTCCCAATTGGAAGAGTCCCTCAACGTATTTGCGTCCGCCGGGCGGAAGCCACAAAGGGCCGAGGATGGGCAACTGCACCTGGCCGCCGTGGGTGTGGCCGCTCAGAACCAGGGAAACGGCCTGACCAGCAGGCTGCATCCGCAACTGATCGACATAATCCGGTGCATGACACATCAGGATGACCGGTTCATTGGCCTGGTTTCGAATTCGGGAGGGAATCGCCAGGTCGGGGTCCGGTTGTCCATCGCACGGATCGTCGAGCCCCGAAAGCCAGATCCTGCTTCCTCCGCGCTCAATGGGCACATACGCGTTGCGAAGCACAGTCATGCCGTGGAATTCGAGAGCTTCGCCGACGTGCTGTTCGCCCGCCCAGATGTCATGATTGCCAAAAATGGCGTATCGCTGCTTGCACTCGAGACTGCTGAGCAGCTTGCCGCATTGCCAGGCGGCGTCGACGGTCAGTTTCTGCGGCAGGACCTGGGCACTTACGTAATCGCCTGTAAGCAAGACCATGTCGGGATGAGCCTGGTTGATCGCATCGATCGCTTCCCGTAAGAGAAACGGCTCGGTGAACTCATTCAGGTGAATGTCGCTGAGTTGCGCAATGGTCATGCCGTCAAATTCGGCCGGAAGCCCGCGGATCCCAATGCCTTTTTTGACGACTTCGAGCCAATGCCGCTCGAACTCGCCTGCATAGAGGGCAAGGCCGCCTGCTCCGAAGAGTGCCCCTTTGAGAAAAGACCGCCTTGAAACAACCTGCTCGTTCAAGCCAGCCACGGATGAAGCCATGTATGTTTAACCGACCTTGTATTTTCTGAGTGACTCTAGGAGAACACGGCCCATTGCCGATTGCCAGTCCCGGAAGTACCGTCTCATTTTTGTTGGATGCAGAATTCCGGCGAGAGTGTGTGTTCGGCCGCGGGATCGGCCGTACACCCTTCGTGGGATTTTCAACTCCAGGTCGCGAATAGCGCTGATGCCGACGAGCCGCAGCATGAGATGTTGCTGGAAGAATGCGAGTGCGAACCGCGAAATGACACCTTACACTGGAGTGCAACCATGCGTTTGTCATCCGTAAAGCGATTCGATTTGGCTTCTGTCGCGCTGACCGCACTCTTTTTGGCAGGTCACTCTGCCGGTCTTTCGGCCGCTGTGGTTGAAGTGGGCGCGGCGGCGCCCGAAGCGAGTGCGGCGGACAGCCGAGCCTCCCGCGCTTACCAGGCTGCAGTCCGTGAAGGGCCGCTCGCGGTCCAAGCCTTTCTTGCTGATTTTCCGAAAGGGGCTGACCTGCATTTTCATCTGGGCGCTGGGGTATATGCGGAGACGCTGATCCGCACCGCCGCTGAAGACAAGGTATGCCTCGATCCGCAGAAAGCTGAGTTTGCGAGCGACAAGCTGCACAAGGTTCTTAAGGAACCCTGCGCACCGCCACTTGTGCCGGCAAGCGACTTGAATGGAAGCAGCCTGACGCCGGCGCAACAGGACCTCTACGATCGTGTCGTCGACGCCTTCTCTATGCGGAATTTTGTGCCGACGCCGAGCTACAGCGGGCACGATCAGTTCTTTTCGACATTTGATCGCTTCGGAGGGCTCGACAAGAGTCATACCGGACAATGGATCGATGAAATCACCAGGCGTGCGGACGCGGAGAACAACCAATATCTAGAGTTAATGCACACACCAGCCTTTGGGCACGCGGCGGGCATTGCGCACGAGGTCGGATTCAATCCTGATCTTGCGCAGATGCGGCAGGCGCTGCTCGATCACGGACTGAAGGAAGAGATTGCGGCGGATCGCGAAGAAGTAAAGAAAGCGATCGATTCGCGCAATCAGATTCAGCGTTGCGGAACCTCGCAAGCTGCGAGCGCGTGCCGGGTGCAAGTGCGGTTTATCTACCAGGTGCTGCGCGCGTTTTCACCGGAGCAGGTATTCGCCCAGACGCTGCTGGGATTTGAAACGGTGGAGCAGGCGATCGAGCAGGGGTCGGATGACTGGGTCGGCATTAATTTTGTGCAGCCGGAAGACTACATGGTGGCGATGCGCGACTACACGCTGCACATGAAGATGGTGGAGTATCTGCACGGTCTCTATCCCAAGGTGCATATCACGCTGCATGCGGGCGAACTGGCGCCAGGCATGGTGCCGCCGGAGGGCATGAAGTTTCATATTCGCCAAGCCGTGGAACTCGGTCATGCGGAACGCATTGGTCATGGCGTCGATGTGATGTATGAGGACGATGCCGAGGGGTTGCTGAGAGAGATGGCCAGAAAGCATGTGATGGTCGAGATCAACCTGAGCTCGAATGAAGGAATTCTCGGCATCACCGGCAACAGGCACCCGTTTCAGTACTATCGCGCGGCGCATGTGCCCGTGGCATTCTCGACGGATGACCAGGGCGTGAGCCGCATCGACCTTACGCACGAATACGTGCGCGCTGCCAACGATTACCACTTGAGCTACGAGGACCTGAAGCAGCTTGCGCGGACAGGCATGGAGCACAATTTCCTGGCGGGCGGCAGTCTGTGGGCGGCTCCGGATACGTTTGGTGCGCCCGTTGCTGCCTGCAAGGGGCAGATTCTCGGAGGGTCGAAGCCATCTGCTGCGTGCAAGAGCTTTCTTGATGCAAACGAGAAGGCGGCGGCGCAGTGGGAACTGGAGCGGCGATTCCGAGCGTTCGAAGCGAAGTTCTAGCTTGTCCTTCCTTGCCAGTTGCAGCACCCGTTTGCCTTCAAACCGCTAATCTATATCTGGAGTCTCCAAATAGATGCCCCCAATTGCTTATCTTGAGTGCTCGCGCTGTCATGCGCACACCTCTGCCGAAACGCCGCAGACTGTCTGCGGTCAATGCTCGACGCAACCCGCTGGATCGCTGTTCGTTCGCTATGACTTATCGCATTTGAAAGGGAGCCAGGCGCGCGAGGTGATCGCGAAGGATGCGGAAGGGCCGTGGGCGGGAATGTGGCGCTATCGCTCAGTGTTTCCAGACGTGGTGCCCGTTACCCTGGGCGAGGGATGGACGCCGATGCTGCAGAGCGCACGCCACCGTGGAGCATATGTGAAGGAAGAGGGCGCCAATCCGACGGGCACATTCAAGGCACGCGGACTGGCCATGGCAGTCACGATGGCGAAGCACTATGGGCTGCGCAAACTCGCCGTGCCTTCGGCCGGGAATGCGGCGGGAGCGCTGGCAGCCTATGCTGCGGCTGCAGGGATCGAGGCGCATATATTCATGCCGCTCGATGTGCCCTTCGCCAACTACGTGGAGGCGATTGCCTATGGCGCGCACGTTGAACTCGTGAACGGTTTGATCTCAGACTGCGCTCGCATGGTGCAGGAGCGGAAGCAGCAGGAGGGGTGGTTCGATATCTCAACGCTGAAGGAGCCTTTCCGCGTCGAGGGCAAGAAGACGATGGGATACGAGTTGGTGGAACAACTGGGCTGGGAATATCCCGACGCGGTCTTTTATCCGACGGGCGGCGGCGTGGGGCTGATCGGGATGTGGAAGGCGTTCGAGGAACTGGAAGAGCTGGGATGGGTGCGACCGGGCAAGCGGCCGAAGATGATTGCTGTGCAGTCGTCGGGCTGTGCGCCGGTGGTGCGGGCTTATGACGAAGGCGCGAACGTGAGCACGATGTGGCAGGACGCGGAGACGTTTGCTGCGGGATTGCGTGTGCCGAAGCCGTACGGCGATGCGATCATTCTTGACATTGTGCGCGCGTCGGACGGGCTGGCGATGGCCGTCAGCGATGAGGAGATACTTGCATCGATTCTCGACTGGGCGCGGAACGAAGGGATCTTCCTTTCTCCGGAAGGGGCAAGCGTGACCGCCGCTTACGACAAGCTGCTCGCGAACGGTTATCTGAAGCCGAGCGATCGTGTGGTGCTGTTCAATACAGGAGCCGGACTCAAGTACACAGACGTGACGGCGGAAGCGATGAAGCTGAAGCGCCCGACGGCGCAATAGATCGCGATGACAACTTCGGTGACAACGCGCGCACAGAGCACGGACCGGATCGCACAGGCATTCGCTGTTGCGGGCGCAGTGCTTGTGGCCGCGGGGATTGCGCTTTCGGTGGCACACATGCTTGCCACAGGTGAGACGCTTCGCTGGATCGGCATTGCATGCTTTCTAGTGTCTGCGTATCGCAAGCCATCGCTGATGGTGTGGACGTTCCTCGCGATGATAGCGGGGGTCGAACTTGGTCTTGACGCACCGCACGTGGCGGCGCAGGTGCGACTGCCTGGTGACCTGTTTCTACGCCTCATCAGGATGATCGTTGCGCCGCTGTTGTTTGCCACGATCACGACAGGCATCGCCGGTCACAACGAACTGCGCTCGGTGGGACGCGTTGCGATCAAGGCCCTGATACTTTTTGAAGTCGTCACAACGCTTGGCCTCATCATCGGCGTTGTCGCGATGAATCTTTCCGGAGCGGGCTGGGGTGTTGTGATTCCTGAGGGAATGGGTGGAGCGGCTCCGGCGGCGCAGGCTCCACAGACATGGCAGCAGATTGTGCTGAACCTGTTTCCAGACAACATTGCGCAGGCGGTGGCGCAGAACCAGATTCTCCAGGTGGCGATCTTCTCAATTCTCTTTGGCGCGGCGTTGGCCATGATATCGGAAGAGAAGCGCGCGCCCCTCGTCAGGGTGCTGCAATCGCTGGCCGACGTGATGTTCCAGTTGACGCGCTTCATTATGTACCTTGCGCCTTTGGCAGCTGGCGCGGCCATTGCGTATACGGTGGGCAATACCGGACTGGGAACGCTGCTCCCGCTTGCGAAATTGGTGGGGACCTATTACATCGCGTTGACCGCGTTCGTTGCGCTGGTGATGGTTCCGGTGCTGATGATGTTTCGGGTTCCACTCCGAGGGTTTCTGCGTGCCGTCGGTGAGCCGGCTGCAATTGGATTTGCGACGACCACTTCGGAGGCTGCACTTCCATTGGCCATGGAGCGCATGGAAGAGTTTGGTGTTCCGCGGTGGATTGTTTCGTTTGTCATTCCCACCGGCTACAGCTTCAACATGACCGGCGGCAGTGTGTATCTATCGATGGCGGCGGTCTTCGTGGCGCAGGCCGCCGGCATTCATCTCACGTTTGGGCGCGAACTTGCGGTGGTGCTTGTACTGATGGCGGCAAGCAAGGGGATTGCCGGGGTGCCGCGGGCTTCGCTCGTGGTGCTGCTGGCTACGGCGAGCGCCGTTCATCTGCCGACCGCGCCAATTCTGCTGATTCTTGGCGTAGATACGCTGATGGACATGGGCAGAACCATGATGAATGTCGTCGGCAATTGCATGGCCGCTGCGGTTATTGGCAAGACGGAAAGCGCGCTCATTACTTCGTGAAGGCGCATGCCTGCTGGCGCTTTGCGGGTCTATTGAGCCAGTCGGTATTGAGTTGATGAAGGACGAGGCGTCGCAACGCCGATCTGCAAGCGCGAACATTTTCTTGCCGATCGGCTGGAGATGCATGGACGATCGCCACGAAAATCATGCCCAGAATTACGCCGAGAAACAGAGCGTTGAAATACGTGATCAGACGGCGCATGTCTCCTCCTTTGCCCGGGAATGTCGAATCGAGATTGAGTGAAGAGTGTGCCATCGGCGGCGAACTCACGACAGAATCAGGACTCTGCTATCGCGCTGATTCGCGCCTGCGGTGCTCATCCAATATCATCCGGCCAATTTCCCACACGAGCTGGATCACAACGATGGCGCAGACTACGCTCAGCCCAAGGTGAACACTGTTGTTGATCACGTCGAGATTGCGGCCGTATTGCGTCGCCTGATCGGCAGAGGGATTCTTGAGCAGAACGTAAACGTGGTCACTCAGGGAAAGTACCAGGGCGATCGGAATCACACCGAGGATCTTGAAGACGATGTGCCGAATCGGAGCTGGTTGCTGCCATCGACCGAGCGCAAGATCGAAGGTCTTCCATGCAAGTTGCACCGCGTTAAGGCCGATGATCGACCAGTAGAACATCCACCAGACCGGTGCAAGCTCATACGGTGCTACGCGAAGAATAACCGCACCCGGTCCCATCAGTAGAACGGGATGGCCCGGAATGAGAAGCAGCCATGCCAGCAGCAGAAATCCGATGACAACCTCTGCGACAGCCTGCGTGAACGAACGACTCTTGCAGCCCGGTGCAACACTCTTCTCGAGCGGCGGCAGGGAAGCGGGGTTCCAGTTGTCGGTGAGGTTTGCGAAAGGCGCAAACTTCTCCGGATAACGGGCCGCAAAGAATTCGAAGGCCACGAAGGCAAAGGTTACCCACGCGGCCACGTTCATCAGAACGGCAGGGGTGCGCGCGAGCGATCCGGCGATGTCACTATGTCCCGGCGACAGCAGGGGCAACACCACGCAGATCACAACGGCGTAGACGATCAGGGTCCACATGACCACGATGCGCAGCACATACAGGTACAACGGGAAGAGTGCCGGGCCGATGAGGTATTGCTGCGGCTGGTAACGCGACGCGACGATCACGGGCGCGCCCATCTTGCGGAGCAAGTCTTCCATTTCGCCCTGGGTGAGTGGACGGTTGAGCTCGGACTCTTGGTCTTCGATCTGCGACTCCATGTTGGCGCGCAGTTCGGCGATGATGTCGTCTTGCCGGCGTGCGGGCAAGTATTTCTTCACGGCTTGGAGATAACGGTCGAGAAGTTCCATGGCTGTTTCCTTACTTGCTGCTCTGGGATTCAGGGTTTTCGAAGATGCGGTTAATGGAAGCGTTGATGGTTTGCCATTCGTCCAGCAGTTTGGCGAGGATCTGTTCGCCGTCGGGCGAGAGGTGGTAGAAGCGCTTGTTTCGCTTGTCTTCCTCGCGCCACTGGCTTACGAGCAGGCCTTGTGTCTCCAGTCGGCGGAGGAGCGGATACAACGTGCTTTCATCGATCTCGAGGCCTCGTTCGGCAAGATCCTTGCGGAGCGTGTAGCCGTAATGCTCCTGCCGAAGCTGAGCCAGGACGGCGAGCGTTAGGCTGCCGCGTCGAAGCTCGAGGCGAAGACTTTCAAAGAGGTTTTCAGCTACGGTCATTGCTGTGCCTCATACACTGTACTTCACATACTGTATGATAACTAGTGTATGGCGTCAAGTAGATTTTCCGGATTTTTTTGCACAGTTTCACAGGGCTTAGAATTCCGGCATGGATAACGAGCGCATCCGTGCGATCTGCATGGCGCTGCCGCATGTGGCGGAGACAGTGAACTGGGGCCACCACCTGGTCTATTGGGCGGGGGACCGGGAGATCGGCGGCAAGATGTTTGCCATGACCGATCTAGATGGGACAGGCACCGGGAAGCTTTGGTTTCACTGTGGAGCGGAGCGGTTCCATGAACTGCTCGAATCCGAGGGCATTATTGCTTCTCCTTACCTCGCGAAGGCGTACTGGGTGACGCTGGAGCGGTGGGATGCGCTGCGGCCGCGGGAGATTGAAGAGGAGTTACGCAGGGCGCATGCGCTGATCTTCGAGAAGCTGCCGAAGCGGGTGAAGACGGTGTTGGCATTGCCGGAGAAGGAGCGAAAGCAGGTGATCCGGGAGCGGAAAAAGAGGCTCGTGGAGCGAGCGAAGGTGGTTGTGAGCAAGAGTTCAGGCCGCGGAAGCAAGCGTAAAAAAGCGTCGGGTTAGCCCTCTCGAATTCTCATGGCTTAGCATCGAGACCCTGTGACGTCGCTCAGGCGAGACTATGTACCCGGCCGGCAATCGAGACATGGGACATCCGGCGTCATACATGGGGCCCTCCAGATGGTTGTGGAACCGGGACGGCGCGCGGCGCGTACATTTTGGTGATTGAAGTATTGAGGGTTGATGTCATGGCGAAGTTCTTATTGTTCTGCATTCTCCTGGTTCTGTGCTGGCCGCTTGCGTTGCTGGCGGTGATTGCGTATCCGTTTGTGTGGCTGCTGCTGCTTCCGTTTCGGATCGTCGGGATCGCGGTGGGAGGGGTGCTGGAACTGGTGAGCGCGATTATCTTTCTACCGGTACGGATGGTGCGAGCGATCTGAACCGCGATTTCAGCCCTGTCCAGTTCGCGGCTTTCAGCGGAGCGGGTTCCCGGTAGGCAATGATGCAGTGTGCATGCCCTCCCCCCTCCCCCACCCATCTCTGTCGATAAGTTCCTTCTTTACAGGAACCTGAGGACCGGTGCTCTTCGCAAAGTCCTCTCGTCAATGGACTTACCCGCAAAGTCCTCTCGTCAATAGACTTACCCGCAGAGTCCTCTCACGAAAGGACTTAGGAGGGATCGTCGTCGCAGGTGCAGAAGATCACACAGTTTCGCAGTTTCACAGCGTTGCAGCTCGTTTCGGGCCGATTGCTTTGAATTAAGTTATTTACAAACAATAGCTTACGATGAATCACGTGGCGCATTTTGGTCCTTTTTGGCGCATTTTGGCTAGCTTTTGGGAGCCTAACGCATGGATATGATTCCCGTGCAGAGTTCGCGTGAATGGAATGCGGGTAGGCGAAAATGGCCCTCCATCCCCACTCACGAACCGATGAATTCAAGTATGCGCCAGATAGATGTAATTAGCTGCAAACGCGGGCGGGGAATCTTCCGTTTGAAATCAGGCGGTTAGAAGTTAATCGGACTCCAGATGCTTGACAAAGAGTGAGGGCTGCCCTTGGAAGCTCTGCACGAAATCCGCCCCCAGTATCGCAACTCATTCGGCTCTAACGGGTAATGCAAGGAAGGACCTCGGTTTCCGAACCCGGGCGCTGATTCCCGGCATGCTGCGTCCAAGAGAGAATCGGAAGTCTGCTTTACCGGGCTCCTTTAGTCCTAGTCTTTCAGAACGAAACGAATCATACGGAGGCCATTATGCGAGCAAGATGGACGCGGTGGGTGATGTTGTGTGCAGGGCTGGCGTTGGCCAGTGCCGTTGCAGCGGAGGCGCAGACCGACGTGGCGCTGAGCCTGTACGGGGCTTTCCATGGAACGACCAACGGGAATGGAACGATCCAGAGTCCGGCGAACTCGGCGGGCGGAATGATCGAGGTGCGGCACATCTCGAATCCCCTGGTGGGGTACGAGGTCACGTATTCCTACAACCGGGACAACCAGGTCTATTCACCATCCGCTGCTGTGGGTACATGCGCTGTGGGTGTGACGTGCGGGGTACCGGCGTCTGTGAAGGCCAACGCGCATGAGGTCAGTGCAGACTGGATCGCGTCGGTTCACATTGCGAACCTGCGGCCGTTTGGGCTTGCCGGCGTCGGATTGTTGTTCAATCAGCCGACGAGCGGGCAGACCAATACAACCAGCGAGACCAAGCCGGTTTTCGTGTATGGCGCGGGGCTGGATTGGGGTGTATTTCCGCATCTCGGATTGCGGTTTCAATATCGCGGGAATCTCTACAAGTCTCCGGACCTGACGCGGCTTTACACGTCGACAAACGCATTCACGCGTACGTCGGAGCCGATGATCGGGGCGTATTTCCGGTTTTAGATGCTGGTCGTCGGCCCTCCGGGGCGAAACGGCGGCATGTGCGGGCCGTGTCCCAGGGTTACGCTGCGCTTCACCCTGGGCTATTTTCGGGGCGTCCCTACGGGACGGTGTACGCCGATGGAGGAATGCCATCTGGAAACGCCTCCGGGAGGAGCGGCCGCGTGAGTTATTCGTGGGCGCCGTGTTTTTTGAGCAGGCTGATAGCGGAATCCAGGTTTGCCTGCATGGCATACGTAAGCGGACGAATGGAGTTTTGATCCTTGGCGTTGATGTCAGCGCCCTTGTCAACAAGCAGACTGACGGTGCTCTCAAAGCCGAGGTGCAGGGCGCAGTCGAGGATGGTGTCGCCAAAGGCATCGGGGATATTGGGATTGGCGCCGTGATCGAGGAGGAATTTTACATCGTCCTTCTGATCGCGCATGACGGCCCAGAAAAGCGGAGTGGCGCCGCTGGCAGCGCGGGCGTTGACGTCGGCTCCGTGGGCGACCAGAAGCTGCACCAGCTTGTTGTGGCTGGTGGAAAATTCGGCGAGGTCGAGCGGCGTATAGCCGTCCTTCAGCTCGTTCGAGGTCACTCCCTGGGTATTGAGTGCATTGGTTGTGTTGGCGGCCTGGGAGTGCAGGAGGATGACGGGGTCCTGATGGTTGCTGGTGGAGAACTCTTTGCCTAGATCGTCGGGGACGAAGGGCGGGTAGTTGTTTTTGATCTTCACGTCGGCGCCGGCGTCGATGAGGACCTGGGCGACAGCGAGCTGGCCGTGCAGAGCGGCCTGATGGAGGGGGGTATCGCCGCTTTTATCCTTGTCGTTGACGAGCTTGGGATCGGAGGCGAGGAGTTCCTTAACCTTCTTGACGTCACCTTTGCGGGCCGCGTCGTGGATGGGGCCGCAGAATGCGGGGGTGGCGATGGTGAGGGCCGCGAGGGCTACAGCGATGGCGCACACAAGGCGGCCAGAACAAGAAGAGCGCATGAGCAAGGTTTGCATTTTCTGAGTTCTCTCCGAGCGAGATGAGCGGCAGGCTTCTGCCTGTTTTTTAGAGATACCGCGACCGTTGCGCGGCCGGACACACTTCTAGAGACGGGAGAAGGCGGGCCGTGGTCGCATGCGATTTGCGGAAGCGGGATGGAACCATTTCTACGGGAGAGCGGGGCAGGTTGTTGGTAGACCGTCAGCGACCACCACTTGAGGCAGATCGAGCACCGCATTCTCGGGAAACTCACCCGACAAGCAGACATACCAAGCGCTAATCTGATCCAAGGGCTTGCTTCCGTTCAGGCGAGCATCCGAATCTTTTCAGTCTCCGAGGACGTATGCGAATGGGTCTATTCATTGCGACTTGCGTAGTGGCGGTGTTCGCCAGCATTCAACTCTGTGCGCAGACGCAATTTGGACTCGTCAGTCCAGAGACTGTACAGAACAGATTGGGACTCTACAAAGGGAAAGATAAGGATCGTGAGGCGACACTGGTCAGGACTTTTGCGGACGCCGGATGCCCCGCTTCGGATTTGTCGGAACAGCCTGTTCCAAAACGCAAAGAGCCGAATGTCATTTGCGTTCTGCCTGGTTACACCACCGAGGAAATTGTTATTGGCGCTCATTTCGACCACGTTCCGGAAGGCTACGGAATCGTCGACAATTGGAGCGGCGCGTCGCTCTTGCCAAGCCTGTTTCAAAGCCTCTCAATATCCAAACGCAGACATACTTTCGTTTTCATTGGTTTCACAGGCGAAGAGTCCCGAGAGATCGGGTCGACTTATTACGTCAGTCAGCTTTCCAAGAACGAGATAAGTGAAATCTCCTTGATGATTACGTTGGACAGCATCGGGCTTGGACCGACCAAGGTATGGGCTAGTCGCTCCGACAAGGTTGCTGTCGGCGTACTAAACGGCACCGCACAAGCGTTGAAGCTCTCCCTTGGAGGAGTAAATGTGGATGGCTTTGGGGAATCCGATGAAGAGCCGTTCATTCGCCGAGGCATCAAAACAATCACGATTCACAGCATCACCCCTGAGAACAAGCGCGTGCTTCATTCCGCGCTTGATGCACCCGCGGCTATTAGCTTTCACGACTACTACGACACGTACCATCTTTTGGCGGGCTATTTGGTCGTATTAGACCGGCAGCTACCTGCGGAAGAGTCAAACAAGAAGGCTCAACCGCAGTGAACAATACTTTCTAGATTCCCAAACCTCGTCCGTTATTGCGTAGAGTTCCGAGTGTATTGTGGGCGATCCGTCAGTTATTTTTCGATAAACGCTGGCGGGGCGCAGAATTCATGTCGCACTGGTCCACCGGTCACATGAGACACCGTAATGGAGGCCGTGACGGCGACCTCTTGTTTTCAGCTTCCGGATGCAGGTGAAAATGTTGGCTGGCTCGACAGCAAATCGACAGATCGTCTAACTTTGGCCTTATGGCTGGTGTGTCGTTGGTGTTGGATGGGAAGGTTGCGCTGATCACGGGCGGGTCGCGCGGGATTGGCGCGGAGACGGTGCGGCTGTTTGCGGCGGCGGGTGCGCGGGTGGTGTTCAGCTATCGGCAGGCGAAGGAGCAGGCACTCGCGTTGATGGAGGAGTGCGGCGGACCTGGACGATGTGTTGCGATTGAGCAGGAGTTGCGGTCGCCGTCGGACGGGCGTGCGCTGGTGGGTGCGGCGGTGAAGGCCTTTGGGCGGCTGGATGCGCTGGTGGTGAATCACGGCGTGTGGCCGGCGGAGGATGCGCCCATTGAGCTGATGACCGAGGAGCAGTGGCGCAATACGATGTGCCGTGAACCTGGACTCGGTGTTCGGGCTGGTGCAGGGGGCGGTGGCACAGATGGATTTGCAGGCACCTCCGGCGATGGTAGGCCCTGGGACCAGGGGGCATATTGTGTTGATCAGCTCAACGGCGGGGCAGCGGGGCGAGGCGCTGCATGCCGACTATGCCGTGACGAAAGGCGCGCTGATCAGTCTGACAAAGAGCCTGTCGACGGAGCTGGCGCCGCGGGGAATCATGGTGAATTGCGTGGCTCCGGGGTGGGTGGCTACGGACATGTCGGCGGGAACGCTGGGCGATCCGGCGCTGGGTGCGCGGATCCGGGCGGGGATTCCGGTGGGGCGTGTGGCCACGACGACAGAGATTGCGGGGCCGGTGCTGTTTTTGTGTACGCCACTGGCGGGGTTCATCTCCGGCGAGGTGGTGAATGTGAATGGGGGAGCGGTGCTGGTGGGATAAGACTGTGAACAGTGGACAGTAAATCAGTGAATCAGTGAATCAGTGAAACAGTGAATCAGTGATCGGGTGTTCAGGATTTGGGACTTCTGACCAGGGACGTAGGGACTCGGATTAAAAGCGCGGAGGACGAATGGGGAAGGGATTGGCGGTAGGGCTGGCTTTGGGGTTGCTGGCGATGCCGCTTGGGGTGCGGGCACAGGCGGACGATGCCGTTGGGAATCATCCAGCGCAGGCGATGGATGAGTCTGGCGAGAAGAATGCGGCGAAGGCGCGCGCGGCCCTGGATGCGATGGTGAAGGCGCTGGGCGGCGATGCGTGGCTGAACCTGAAGAACGTCGAGCGCGAGGGGCATATCGCGGCTTTCTTTCATGGCGAGCCGGATGTGGGTACGACCCTGTTCTGGGAGTTCCACGTGTGGCCCGATCACGATCGGATGGAGTATACGAAGCATCGCGATGTGGTGCAGTTTTATATCGGACAGAAGGGGACCGAGGTCACATATCGAGGCGCGAAACCTCTGCCGCAGGAGCAGGTGGATGACTTTATGCGGCGTCGAGCGCACTCGATTGAGACGGCGGTGAAGGTGTGGCTGAAGAATCCGAACACGATCCTGGTGTATGAAGGGCAACGCATGGCGGAGCGGCACATGGCGGACCAGGTGACGATGATCTCTCCGGAGAATGAGGCGATCACGATCCAGATGGATGTGCAGACACACCTGCCGCTGTCGCGGAGCTTTCAGTGGCGCGACCCGGTGTACAAGGACAAGAACACGGATGTGGAGGAGTACGCGGACTACCACGACGTGGACGGGTTTCCGACGGCGTACTCGATTACGCGGGTGCACAACGATGAGACGGCGCGGCAGTTGTACATCGACAAGGTGCACTACAACCAGGATCTGGCGGCGGAGTTCTGGGATATTAATGTGGTGGCGAAGAAGATCAAGAAGTGATGTGCTCATTTTGCACTTAGCTTGTGCTGGATGGGCGCCTCAGGAGCGCGCCCGTTTCGGCGCGATTGGAGTAGGTTACTGCACTTGAATCGCGGTAAGTAGTCCTGGGTGGGCAGTGGAGTCCGAAAGATCGAATTGCTCACCCCGCAGTACTCGCGTCAGGGTAACGGGAGCCGACGTAGCGATGTAGTATCCCGCTAAGGGAAGAATGCGTAGCTGAAAGCTAAGGGACTGGGTGGATGTCGTCAGGCCCGGACTCTGGTTTTACGCCATCCGAGCCGGAAGCATTCGGCAACGATAGTGCCGATGCTGCTGGGGTTCAGGCTGGAAATTGTCTGCTGGCCGCCGATCACATAAGTTCCGACATTTGGGAGAATGAGGGAATTGACAGCAAAAGTCTGGCCGTTATTAGAACATCGTATTCGGTGACCAAACGCCACTTGATGTCGGCTTGTTTCCAACAAAGGACAATACTCCGCCGGTTGGGCCTTGCGGTCCGGCGGGGCCTGCTGGACCGGTGGCGCCGGTATTGCCCATGAGTCCTTGAGGGCCGGTATTGCCGAGTGGACCTTGCGGGCCAGTCGGACCCGCTGGTCCGATTGCGCCGGCAGCCGCCATCGTGCTCCAACTTGGATTCTTGTCTGGAGTGGGGCCGGCCGGATTGGGGCCGTTGGGGACAATGGCCACATAGGAAGACCCGTTGTAGGTGACGACGTTGTTGATAGCGTAGGTCGCGTAGGGGTCAAAGGCGTTGAGAAAGCTGAAGCCGATGCCATTTGCGCCGGCAGGACCGGGAGCGCCAGGGGCACCGGTGATGCCGCGTGGGCCTTGCGGGCCGGTGGCACCCAAGGGTCCGATGGGACCTTGAGAACCGGTTGGTCCGGGCGGGCCTGCGGGGCCTTGTGGACCAATCGCTCCATAGTTCATGTCGAAGACGACGCTATTGCCGGAACTGTTGGTCAGGGTGAGGTCGAAGGTGCCCGGAGCGAGACCTGATGGAAGGGTGGCGACGACTTGCGTATTGCTGAAGGAAGTGACGGTGAGCGCCGCTCCGTTGAAGAGGACGGCGGGTCCGGTCTTTCCGGGTTCAAAATTCGATCCGGTGAGGGTGATGACGTTCGTGAGGTAATTGATGGTCCCGCTCTGGACTACCGGAACGGTAGACGCTGCAATGGCGAGCAGCGGGGCGAACAGAGGAAGAACGGCGAGCAAGATCCTGCGCATGTGGGTCTCCTGACAAATGGGAATGGGGTGTTAAGCAACTTCCAGGTGAAAGCGAACTTCGTCTATTGCGATCCGCGATCCGGGGAGCAACCTCGGTTTTCGTAGCGGCCGTGCGATGTAAGCGCGCCGGCCAGGATGAGGGTCGTAGGGATGGGACAATCTTTGGCTGTGGTTCGTTCGAAGGCACGTGGGTGCTCGATTGCGGACGGATCGTAAGAGAGGGAGAACACGCACTGGCGGCCTAAGCTGTTGGTGACGGTCAGATTGAACGTTCCCGGCAACAAGCCCGAAGGGAGCTTAGCTACGATCCGGAAGTTGGTGAAGGAGCTGAGGGCGAGTGAGCTGCCCTTAAAAAGAACAGTGGGAGTTATCTTCGAGGGCTCAAAACCCGATCCCGTGAGAGTGATCTGATTGGTGAGGTAATTGATGGTTCCGCCCTGCACAACCGGGAAGCTCGGGGCCCCAGAGGCGAGCAGAGGCGCGAAGAAGAGTAGAGCCACAGCGATAATCCTGCGCAAGTAGGCACCTGCTTCAAGGGGACACGGTGAGGACCTCCTGGACGGCCGGCGATGCTCAGTGGTCTCAGCCTGGATTCAAACGATGTTGCGGAGTATGCGGGGAGGGCGCTGAATTAGGAAGTATCGGGATGTAAGTTACAGGGCGAAAGGGCGCGAGGGGGTCTGAGCAACAGCTGAATGCCACGAGTCTATGCAGTTTCTCTCGGCACAGTAACGACTCATGCGGGAACTTGAAGCGCGATAGGCTGCGGAACTGCGTTCCAGGACGAAGATCGCGATCTTCGGATGCGAGTGCGGGCTTCGTTATAATCCTCGGGGAGCGCGAGGGGCGTTTAGCGCGCTTTCTGGAGCCAGAGAATGACGTTCGACATCCAGGAGATCCTGGAGTTTCTTCCGCACCGCTACCCCTTTTTGCTGATCGACAGGATCACGGAGTTTGAGCCGACCAAACGGCTGGTGGCGATCAAGAATGTGACCATCAACGAGCCGTTTTTCCAGGGACATTTTCCGGCGTATCCCATCATGCCGGGTGTGCTGGTGGTGGAGGCAATGGCGCAGGCGGGCGGCATCATCATGCTGCACGAAATCGAGGATCGGGCGTCGAAGCTTGTGGTGTTTACGGGAATCGAGCGGGCGAAGTTTCGCCGGCCGGTGACGCCGGGCGACCAGTTGCGGATCGAAGTGGATGTGCTGTCGTTCAGGACGCGGGCAGGAAAGATCCACGGGCGAGCGACGGTGGATGGCAAGCTGGCCTGCGAGGCGACGCTGACGTGCGCGGTGGTGACGCGGGAGCGCGAGCGGAAGGCGCATGGAGATAACCCAGGCGAGCCGGGGGCGCCGGAGGCCGAGTGAGTATCCATCCCAGCGCGGTAGTGGCCGAGGGGGCGGTAGTTCCGGACTCGTGCGAGGTGGGTCCGTTCTCGACGATCGGGCCGGATGTGGTGCTGGGCGAGGATTGCCGGTTGATTTCGCACGTGGTGCTGGAAGGGCGGACGCACATCGGAGCGCGAAATCTGTTTTATCCTTTCTGCGCTGTGGGCGTGGCGCCGCAGGATTTGAAGTATGGCGGCGAGCCGACGCAGTGCGAGATCGGCGATGACAACACGATTCGCGAGAGCGTGACGATCAGCCGCGGAACGGCGAAGGGCGGCGGCATGACGCGCGTCGGCTCAAAGAACCTGCTGATGACGGCGGTACACATCGGGCACGACTGCTTCGTGGGCAATGGATGCATTCTGGCGAATGCGGCGACGCTGGCGGGACACGTGATCATCGAGGATTTCGCGACGGTGGGTGCGTTCAGCCCGGTGCACCAGTTCTGCACGGTGGGGAAGTATGCGTTTATCGGCGGTGGGACGATTGTGACGCAGGATGTGCTGCCGTATTCGAAGACCTCGGCGCGGCGCGAGAACAAGGCTTTCGGCGTGAACAGCATTGGGTTGGAGCGAAGGGGATTCAGCCCGGAGCGGATCCGGGCGCTGCAGAAGGCCTTCCGGCTGCTGCTGGTGTCGAAGCTGAACACGACGCAGGCTCTCGAGAAGATTCGAGAGCTGGAGGGCGAGGACGTGGCGCTGCTGGTGAGGTTTATCGAGCGCAGCGAACGCGGGGTGATCAAGTAGGTCGGCATTATTGCCGAGGCTCTTGCACGCAGATTGGATATTCTCCCGGAGGGAGAGAACGCGAGAATAGCCCAGGGTGCAGCGCCGCGGAACCCTGGGACGGGAATGCGTATAGACCACGTCCCGGAGGGCCGGCCGAAATCAGCCCCACATGTAACGCGAATCGTATTCGATTCGGTTCTTCTTCAAGAACGCGATGAATTCAGCCTGAAAATCTTGTTTCTTGTGGTGTTCTGGTTGGCTGCCGATGTAGGCCAGGGTGGCTTGTGTCTGCGATCGTCCAATGGAAAATGCACCATAACCTTCCTGCCATTCGAAATTCTGCAGGTTGCAGGTCTCGTGCATCCACCGTGAAGAGGCGGCCTTGATTTCGCGCATCGCTTTGGCGACCGGCATAGAAGACGGGAGAGACAGCAACATGTGGACGTGGTCGTTGGTGCCACCCACGGCAAGCGCGGTCATCCCGTGTTCTCGCGCGATTCCGCCGATGTAGGCCCAGAGTCGCGTCTGGGTTTCCGCCGGGATCGATTTGCGACGATCCTTTGTTGAGAAGACGCAATGGAAGAGCGCGCAGCAGTAGGTATGTGACATGGTGAAGGATAATGGTAGCGCGGGTGGCGGGGTCGGTCGGCCCTCCGGGACGAAGAGGTTGTTGGCAGATTTGCATCTCAGGGTTTTCGCTGCGCTTCACCCTGGGCTATTTTCGTGCGCTCCCTCTGGGAGCTTGGATGATGGACCCTTGGAGCGGTTTCGGAATGCGAGGGTTTCGGTCGGCCCTCCGGGGCGAAGAGGCATTTGCAGGATACGCATCCCAGGGTTTCGCTGCGCTGCACCCTGGGCTATTTTCGTTTCCTCCCTACAGGAGGAATGGCAGTGCGTAGACGCAGGATCATTGAGGGGCGGATCGGAACGGAAGAAGGTTTTGAGTTCGGGTGGTGATTGGAGCGGAGTTGGATCGAAGATGCGCATGAGATTGACGCGGTGGACGCGATGAAGCTTGGCCTGATTGCGGGGAACGGGCGGTTTCCGTTTTTGCTGCTGGATGCGGCGCGGGCGCAGGGGCTCAGCGTGACGGTGGCGGCGATTCGGGAGGAGACGGACCCGGAGATCAACGATCGTGCGGCAGCGGACGAGAAGATTACGGTGCACTGGCTGTCACTGGGAGAGCTGTCGCGGCTGATCGAGGTGTTTCACAAGGAAGATGTGAAGGCCGCGGTGATGGCGGGGCAGGTGAAGCACAAGCAGATTTTCAGTAGCATCCGGCCGGACTGGCGGCTGGCGAAGCTGTTGCTGAATCTGCGGACGCGCAATACGGATATGCTGCTGGGTGCGGTGGCGAAGGTGCTGGCCGATGAGGGAATCGAGCTGATGAGTTCGACTCAGTTTCTAGAGCCGCTGCTGGCTGAAGAGGGTTCGCTGACCGAGGCTGTGGGTGGGCGAGGACCCACCGAGGACGAGCGGAAGAATATCGAGTATGGGCTGGGTGTAGCGCGGGCGCTGGCGGGGTTCGATATCGGGCAGACCGTGGTGGTGGCGGCGCAGGCGTGCGTGGCCGTGGAAGCGATGGAGGGGACGGACGCGACAATCGAGCGGGCCGGGGTGCTGATGCGAACGCTTGAGGAAGAAGATGACTCGCCTGCCTCGATTCTTCACCCCAGCGACAAAGACCAGTCGCAGGGGATCCCGACTCTCGAGCGTAAGTTAACCGTCGTTAAGGTCGCGAAGCCGAATCAGGACATGCGATTTGATGTGCCGGTGATCGGGATGAAGACGATCGAGACCATGGTGCAGGCGGGGGCGAGTTGTCTATCGGTGGAGGCGGGGCGGACGCTGCTGTTCGATCGCGAGGCGTTGCTGAAGCGCGCCGCGGAGGCGGGGATTGCGGTCATCGCGGTGCCGCGATGATAGTGAACAGTGGTCAGTGAACGGTGGACAGCGGCAACGATCGCGGTTCCGAGGTCACGGAAATTGCGGACAATGGCGTGACAATCGGGATGGGGCTCTGGAACTATACTGGCGGGGTGCGCGGCGTCCCCTTGCTGCTTCGCCACGTCTTATAAGAATGCCGGAGTGTGAGACCGGATTCTGAGATTGATCCCCGAATTGAAGAACAGGAGGTTACAGATGAAGAAGACGATTCTGATTGTGTTTGCCGCGGCGATTGCGCTGTCGGTTTGTCTGGTGACGGCGCGGGCGGCAGATGACGCGCAGACGATGCCCTCGGTCGGGCAGATGGCGCCGACGTTTACCCTGCCGTCGCAGGATGGAAACCAGGTTGCGCTGGACAGCTTTCACGGCAAGTGGGTGGTGCTGTACTTCTACCCGAAGGACATGACGCAAGGCTGCACGATCGAGGCACACAACTTCCAGCGCGACCAGGCGAAGTATGACGCCGTGAATGCCGCGATTGTGGGTGTGAGCGTGGATACGCCGGACAGCCATAAGCAGTTCTGCACCAAGGAAGGGCTGACGTTCAAGTTGCTGGCCGATCCAGAGCACAAGGTGGTGGATCAATACGGCTCGCTGGGGCACTTCGGCAACATGACAATTGCGATGCGGAATACGTTCCTGATCAATCCGAAAGGGAAGATCGTGAAGGTGTGGACGAAGGTCAATCCGCAGGTTCACTCGGAAGAAGTGCTGGCGGCCATTGCAGAGGCGCAGAAGAGCTAGTGATCAGTTCTCAGTTACAAGTTATCAGTTCCGGCGATGCAAGCTGCCGAATCGAAGCGAGTGACTATGACTGACTTGGCGCGGCAATTTCGCGCGGGGCTGGATGATGTGCATCGGGCGCTGGTTGCGGTGCCGGAGAAGCTGGCGGATGTGCCGTGGCGTGAGGGCGGGTGGACGCGGAAGCAGATCGTGGGCCACCTGCTCGATTCCGCGACGAACAACCGGCAGCGGTTCGTGCGGGCGACGAGCGAAGGTTTTTTCAATGGGCGGAATTATGAGCAGGATGCCTGGGTAGCTGCGCATGGCTATGCCGATCAGACCTGGGACACGCTGCTTGGCTGGTGGGAGGCGGAACACGAGATCCTGATGGCGGTTGTGGATCGGATTCCCGAGGAGCGACTTGAGGCCCCATGCGTGATGGATGCGGATACGGCGGTTACGCTGCGGTTCCTGATCGAGGATTATGTGACGCATCAGAGGTGGCATTTGAAGCAGATGCAGGCGACGAGTTCCTAGCTTTCCCAGGTCTCAGAGGCGAGCCCGGAGTTATTGCCTTCGCGCACAAAGGACAACCGCGGATCATTTCACCAGCCTCCTTTGAAAATCATCTTCGAGTTCGGATGCCCCTACGGGGCTGTGAACTCAATTGGGCTCGATTCCCAGGGCTGCGCTCCGCTTGCCCTGGGCTATTCTCGACGGCTCCCTCCGGGAGCGGATAGCGACAGACGCAAAAAAGCCCGGCGGAAAGCCGGGCATTTTTGCTTGCCTTTTGAAGATTGCGTTTGCCAGCTTACTTCTTTTTCTTGGCAGTCTTCTTGGTTGCCTTCTTGACTGTCTTCTTCGCCGCCTTCTTTGCAGGAGCTTTCTTCGCTGCTGCCTTCTTGGCGGGCGCCTTTTTTGCTGCTTTCTTAACGGCCAACTTTTTACCTCTTTTTGTGGTTTTGCCGGCGCGCTTTCCCGCCACGGACTTTTTCGCCGCGGCCTTTCCGCCCTTAGCGCCAGCGGTTTTCTTGGCGGACTTCTTTGCGGCCTTTTTGGCCGGAGCTTTTTTGGCAGCTTTCTTCGCTGCCTTCTTGGCTGCTTTCTTGGCCGGGGCCTTTTTGGCCGGGGCAGGAGCAGCAGCTTTCTTGGCGGGCGCTTTCCTGGCGGCCTTCTTCGGCGCAGGAATGGGAATCGCTTCCACGAGGATTACACCCTCTTCGACAACACCCTCGTCATCGTCGGAGGAGGTAAGCACGGTTGAAGTTTCTACCTCGTCGTCCTCTTCCATCTCATCGTGATCGGCGCTCATCTCTGCCGGTTCCAAGTTTGGATTGCCGTCATTCATTGCGTACATCTTGATCACTTCGTCCATCCGATTGCCTCCAGCGGATTGCCGCTGCCCATGTGGGATTTCGCATCTCTGCGTTGCGGACAAATCATCTCCGCATGCGGAGTCATTCTAACAACAACCCTGAAAGAAAAGCTATCAAAAGAGGTGAAGAGAAATGCGCATGGAATTATTTTTGCGGATGCGAGGAGGATTTTGTGTGGGACGAATGCTTCGTGGAACCCGCGCCCTGCTTGTGTTTTGACGATGCGGGCGTGGATGAGCGGGCATTGCGGCTGGTCCGGGATGAGGATGTCTTCGAAGGAGACTTGTGAGAAGCCGCGGAGTCTTCGTGGGCGGGCGAAGCATCGCTGGCGACTTCGCGGGAGCTGCCGGCCTTGGCCTTTCCGTGGCGGCCGCGGCTGACGCTGGCGCGGGCGAGTGTCGGTTGGGCAACGTGGAGGCGGCTTCCCGCGGCGATCTTGATGCCGGAGGAGGGGAGCTTGTTCCAGCGGCGGAGCTGGGTAAGGGAGACGCCGAAACGGTCGGCGACGGAAACCAGGGTATCGCCGCGGCGGGTGGTGTAGTAGACGGTGTGTGCCGATGGGGCAGCGGAGGGAGGCACAGGCACCACGAGCGCCTCGACGCCGTCGAGCTTTGATGTCTCGCCGAGCCGGTTGACTTCGGCGAGCGCACCGGGGGATACGCGGTAGGTGTGGGCGATGGAGACGAGCGTGTCGTCGGGCGTGACCTTGTGATAGCGCCAGGAATCGCGCTTGCTTTCGGGGATGGCGGCGATCTTCTCCTGGAAAAGGGCCGCGGTGCCGGCGGGAAGGCGAAGGTCAAACGCGGTGTCTGGTGGAGTGAGGAGCCGCAACAGGCTGGGGTTCAGGGCGATGAGCTCGTCGATTGGAGCGCCAACAATGTCCGAGACCAGACGGAGGTCGGCGGAGTAGTTGATGGTGACCGTATCCGTAACAACAGGCGGGTCGAGCGTGATGTCGTCGAAGCCGTACTGCGTGGGATGGTTGGCGATGATGATGGCAGCGAGAATTTCAGGGACGTAGTTCTTGGTTTCGGCGGGGAGATTGTTGCGCTTGTAGAGCTCCCAGAAGTCGGCATAGCCGGTTTTCTGGACCGCATGCTGAATGTTGCCGGTTCCCCAGTCGTAGCCGGCCATGGAGAGGTACCAGTCGCCGAGCTGCGCGTAGATGTACTTCATGTAGCGGGCGTAGGCGCGGGTGGATTTCTCCGGATCGAAGCGCTCGTCGACGTAGTTGTTGCGGGTGAGGCCATAGTTGCCGTGGGGCATGAACTGCCACATGCCGCCGGCGCGGGAGCGGGCGTTGACGGCGCGGGGCTGAAAGCCGGATTCGGCGACGGCGAGGTAGATGAGGTCCTGCGGAACGCCCTCTTCGCTCATGACGCGCTGAATCATCGCCCGGTAGCGGCCGGCGCGTTGGAAGGAGTGCAGCAGCGTGTTGTGGCCCTTGGTGGTGTTGGCGAAGAAATTGATGTAGGCGGCGACATAGTCGTTGACGACGAGGGGAAGATCGGACTTGGTGGTGGCGAGATCGGCGTTGGCCTTGGCCACGATATTGGGATTGACGACGAAGGTGACGTCGCTTGCAGCCTCGGCCGGAGTGTCTTCGGTCTTGGGGGTGAAGCCGTTGCCTTGCTTGAGCGCTTCCATTTCGAGGCCGTTGATCTGGTCGACGATGCGGTCGAATTCATCCTGCAGCGCGGGTGTGGACTTGATGTCGATGCCGCTGGTGAGCATGAGGTCGACGGCATTGTCGAAGTTGGAACGGGCCTCAGGCAGATTGCCGCGTTTATAGGCAGCATCGCCGAGGGCGTAGGCCTTCTCGACCTGATCGATGAGCGCCTGCACTCGTTGCTGCGAGGCACTGGGCTGTGGCGGCGGTGCAGGAGCCGGAGCCTGCTGGGGTGCGGGAGCAGAGACGGCGGGAGCGAACGCCTGGGCGACAGGAGTGGCGGACACCGCGGGTTTTGAGGGGTCGCATCCTGACAGCGAGACGGCCAGCGTGAGGGCCAGCGCAGCGCAACCCAGGCTACCCATGCGAGTCAGAATCATGCGCAAAAGTTGATGCTGTGACAACACTACCCCTGAAGACGGAAAACACTATGCCGATGATAAGCTATGACCTAGAGACATCGCTGACTTTAGTACCGCTTCGCCAACGATACCCTACCCCTGATGGACGTAAAATTCCTCCGCAATTTCGCAATTATTGCCCATATCGACCATGGGAAGTCGACGCTGAGCGACCGTCTGCTTGAATTGACGGGCTCGGTGACCGGTCGTGAGATGCAGGCGCAGATTCTGGACGCCATGGATCTTGAGCGGGAGCGCGGCATCACGATCAAGGCGCATGCGGTGCGCATGATGTACAAGGCGCGCGACGGTCAGACGTATCAGCTCAATCTGATTGATACGCCGGGTCACGTGGACTTCAGTTACGAGGTTTCGCGCTCGCTGGCCTCGTGCGAAGGCGCGCTGCTGGTGGTGGATGCGACCCAGGGTGTGGAGGCGCAGACGCTGGCCAATGCATACCTGGCGATCAATCACGGGCTGGACATTATTCCGGTGATCAACAAGATCGATCTGCCCTCGGCCGACATTGTGCGGACGCAGGAGGCGATCGAGATGGCAGTCGGCCTGGATGCGACGGATGCGATTCCGGTGAGCGCGAAGACGGGGCAGGGCGTCGATGAAGTGTTGGAGGCGATTGTGCACCGGCTGCCTCCGCCGACAGGCGATCCGGACGCACCGCTGCAGGCGCTGATTTTCGATTCGTGGTTCGACGCGTATCGCGGGGTGATTGTGCTGGTGCGCGTGATGCAGGGGACGATGCGCAAGGGGCAGCGAATCCGGCTGATGTCGAACGGGAAATCGTTTGAGGTTGAGTCGATGGGCGTGCTGATGCCCAAGCCGGTGGAGATTGCGCAGCTCTCAGCGGGCGAGGTGGGATTCTTCGCGGCGACCATCAAGACGGTGAGCGACACGCGCATCGGCGACACGGTCACGGAAGAAGAGCGGCCCGCGACGGAGCAGTTGCCGGGCTTTGAAGACATCAAGCCGATGGTCTTCGCCGGACTCTACACGGTGGACTCGCACGAGCATACGCTGCTGCGCGATGCTCTGGAGAAATTGCGGCTGAATGATTCATCGTTCTTCTTTGAGCCGGAGAGTTCAGTGGCGCTGGGGTTTGGATTTCGCTGCGGGTTTCTTGGGACTGCTGCACATGGAGATCATCCAGGAGCGGCTGGAGCGCGAGTATGAGCTTGACCTGATTACAACGGCTCCGGGCGTGCGGTACCACATCACCATGACAGACGGGTCGGTGATGGAAGTGGACAACCCTTCGCGCTGGCCGGAACCTACGAACATCGATGTGATCCGCGAGCCGGTGATCACGGCGAAGATTCTGACCAACGAGGAGTATGTCGGCGGAATTTTCAAACTGGTGGAAGAGAAGCGCGGGAAGCAGATGAACTTTGAGTACGTGACGCCGACGCGCGTGCTGCTGACATACGAGCTGCCGCTGAACGAGATTGTGCTGGATTTCTACGACCGGCTGAAATCGATCTCGCGCGGGTATGCGTCGCTGGACTATGCGCTGGCGGGCGAGTGGGAATCGCCGATGGTGAAACTGGACATCCTGGTGTCGGGCGAGCCGGTGGATGCACTGTCCATCATCGTGCATCGGGACTTCGCCTACGAGCGCGGCAAGGCACTGGTGTCGAAGATGCGGGAGCTGATTCCGCGGCAGCAGTTCGAAGTGGCGATCCAGGCGGCTATCGGGGCCAAGGTGGTGGCGCGCGAGACGGTTAGCGCGTTGCGCAAGAACGTTCTGGCCAAGTGCTATGGGGGCGATATTTCCCGAAAACGCAAGCTTTTAGAGAAGCAGAAGGAAGGCAAGAAGCGGATGAAACGGATCGGAAAAGTCGATATTCCGCAGGAGGCTTTTCTGGCGGTGTTGCGGGTGGGCGAAGACCAGCAGAAGTAACTCCAGAATGGTGACTTGGCTCACATCGCAGTCATCAACCATTCATGGTGAATTGTGGAAAGCTTCGTGCTGTGGGGGCACGGCGTCAGCAGACACGTTCAGTGCGGGCTTCGCCGGGGCAGTCAGTGTTTGTGATAGATAAATAAGGAGCTACTTAGATTTATCAGAGCGGGCAGTTGTTGGCAAGTGGGAAAAAACGCCATTATTCATGGACTGAGCGGCACGAAATCCACATTTTTTTCCACAGGCGAGCTCGATCAAATCTCACAAGTGAAACCGCTACTGGAAATGTGTGCGGAACCAGCTTGAATCGGATGAGGAAAGGCCCCAAAATTCGGGGCCTTTTTCACGTCGATCAAACGATCTCGCGTAATTCAGAGCGTCGCCTGAAAATGCCCGGCTACTGAGGTGTGGTGGGCTTTGGCGTTGCCGGCTTGGGAGCCGACGGAATCGGAGCCGCGCCTGGAGCGGATGGCGGCGGAGCGGGAACGCCCGATTTCACGTTATAGGCCTCGATGATCGCCTTGGTGATATTGGTGGAATCGGTTGCAAAGAGGACGACGGGACTCTGCTGCTGAGAGAAGTCGAGGACCAGGGTGTATCCATGCTTCGTGGCGTAGTCGTTCAGCACGTCGTACACCTTCGAGGCGAGAGAGGTGTAGAGCTCCTGCATCTCGTTTTGCATGTCGTTCTGGTCGTCTTCGGCATTGCGCTGCAGCTGCTTCTTCTTGTCGTCGATGGTCTTGGCGCGGGCCGCGCGCTCGTCGTCGCTGAGCTTGTCGCCCTGCGTCTGGAGTTGCTTGGTAAGCGTCTCGATTTCGTCGTTCAGAGCCTTGAGCTGCGACTGCTTGGGCTGGTACTTCCGCTGCAGGTCGGCAAAGCTGCGCTGGCCCTCGTTGGTTTGCGCAACGGCGACCTGGAACGCGATGACGGCAATTTTGGCCGGGCCGGCAGGGGCAGCAGCGGCTGCAGTGCCGGGAGTCGGGGCGGGCGATGTTTGGGCGGCGGCACTGAGGGCAAGGCCTGAGGCCAGCATGAGAACGAGTGCAACAGAGTGCTTCATTCGGCTTGAAAACTCCTTAGGAATTCCTGGGGCTACCCGCGCATTCGAATTTTTAAGGGCGAATCGATGCCCTCGCTGCGCGCACCATCTGAGAAACCTCGCGACAAATCTTCTCGAAGGACTTCCTTTAGACGCTTGGAAGGACGAGAAAAGAAGCGGACGGAAACATCAGCAGAAACTAAAAGGATTATAGGGGTGCGGAGAAGGGGGGTCAAACGGGAGAAGCAGGGAATAGGGATTAGGGATTAGGGACATCGGGGTTGCGAGACGCGAAGGCCTCGCACTATGGCGAGGCCTTTGGGTGAGAGGGTTGATTGCAGGCTAGTGGGCGACGGGCGCCTTGGGGGTCGTACTCCTGGGAGGTGCAGCCGTTCCGTGCGTGGCAGCGGGGGCCGCCGCGTGCTCGGGAGCCGGGATGCCGGACTTCACGTTGTATGCATCGACAACAGCTTTGGTGATATTGGCCGAATCATTGGCATAAATTACGACCGGAAGCTGTTGGTTGCCGCCATCCAGCACGACTGTGAAGCCGTGCTCCTTGGCATAGGCTTCCAGGGTCTCATCGAACTTGCCGGCCACGGCGGCGAAGGTCTGCTGCATATCCTGCTGATAGTCGGTTTGTGCGTCTTCTCCGGCGCGTTTCATATCCTTCTGCTTGTCGTCGAGGAGCTTGGCCTTGGTGGCGCGGTCGGAGTCACTCAGGGTTGCGGACTGGGCCTGAAGTTCCTTTTGAAGCGAAGTGATCTGATCGTTCAGGGTCTTGAGCTCCTGACGCTTGGGTTCATATTTCTTTTGCAGATCGGCAAAGCGGCGCTGGAAATCGTTGGTCTGTGCGATGGCTTCCTGGAAGCCGATGACGGCAATCTTGGCCGGTCCCGCGGGCGCGGTAGTTACAGCTGCGGCGGGAGCCGCCTGTGCGGAGGCATTCATGGCGATGCAGGAAGCCAGTGCAGCTACGGTCATAAGAATACGTTTCATGTGGATCGATTACTCCTTGAAATCCCTGGAAGGCAGCCCTGCAGCCAGCTTGGCGCAAAGACGAGCCTGTGCCTCCTGAGCAACCTTCATTCGTCTTTTTCGTTTGGGGGCTCCGCGACAGTTGAAGCAGAGGCAAAAAGACGCGGACGGAGACGTCAGCAGGAACTAGTAAGGATTATATGAGGGGCGAGGAAGGGGGTCAAACAGGGCAAGCAGAGAAAAGGGAATAGGGATTAGGGAATAGAAAGCGGGAAGGCCGCTCCTGTGGAGCGGCCTTCCTTGCGGCTGATGGCAGACGGAAGCTAGAACGTTGTCGAGACGCTCAGGCGGAAGGTCTTGCGGGGTTCGCGGAACAGATTCTGCGCGCCGTAACCCTGGATAGTCTGCTGATAGGTGTAGTCGCCCGCGCCTCCGGGTGGGAACATATCGCGGGTGATGAGTTCGGCCGTGCAGCTCTGCACCCTGGCTCCAAGGGCAACGTCGTTGCAGAAAGGCCGCTCGTAGAGGCGGAGCGGGTTCCAGGCGTAGTAGAGGCGGAAAGGCGCGTTGATCACCGGCATCATGATGGAGAATTCACCGCCGAGCGACATGCGCGGTACAACGTTGGTGCCGAGGACCGGGCGAATATCGCGCTGGAATCCAACCTGCGATCCGGGGATGCCGCCCTGGCAGGAACCATTGTTATAGACCGGGCAACCATAGAGCGGAGCGGTAAGGGATGCGAACCCCTGGGGGCTCTGCTTGAGCTGACCGCGGTTGGTCACGACGTCCATGCCGAAATCGTCGAAGAAGGCAAACATCGCAGAGCCGACGATGGGAATGCGGTACTCCAGGTTGCTGAGGAAGCTGGTGTCGCCGCCGATGGAGACGATGCCATAGACCGGAATGGGAACCGCGATGCACTGGTTCAGCTGCGGGTTGTTGGGGTCGCGCGGGACGCAGGAACCGTCAGGGTTGGTGAGCTGCACAGTCTGGCGCGTGGGTACGTATCCATAAGGTGTAGCGCTGCGCACGTCGAAGCCACGCAATTCGGAATCGCCGCCGGCGTAGAAGCGGTTGTTGGGAGGCGCGACGTCGCCGCCAAAGCCCTGGATATAGCCGATCTGAGACTTGAAAGCGAGTACGTTGTGTCCGTTGGGATTGAACGAGAGGTAGTGCATGGAGCGGTAGGTCTTGAAGGCCACGAGCGGAGAGAAGTAGCGCACGTTGCCCCAGATGCCTGCTGCCTGCAGCGCCGCCGTGAATTCCTTGCCCGAGCGTGGCCGTACCGGATTATTGACGGTGTTGTAGGAGTAGGTGAGAGAGGCCTGGCTGGTGACGATGCCGGCCAGCGCGTTCGAACCCTGAATGCCTGAACGGAAGCTGATGGTCTGGAAATACGTTTGCGAAGCGGTGCTGAACGCGGTGATATTGGCGCGGGACAGTGAGTAGGTGAAGCCTACACGCTGAAACGCATGCCGGCGGAGCGGGTAGCTCAGAGAGAAGTTCAACCCGGTG
The DNA here is from genome assembly GCA_963770365.1 of uncultured Acidobacteriaceae bacterium. Classification (GTDB taxonomy): domain Bacteria; phylum Acidobacteriota; class Terriglobia; order Terriglobales; family Acidobacteriaceae; genus Telmatobacter. The sequence goes on from CAVYPN010000014.1 coordinate 588,579, forward strand.
GCAGACTGATTGTAGTTCTGCGTAAGCGATTCCTGCGCTGCGCTCAGGTTAAGGGCCGCTCCCGTGGTGGTCTGGTAGGACTTGGCAGCATTGAAGTCCGACTTGTTGTTGTAGATCTGAAAGCCCACATTGAGCGGCTTGTTGTGCACATAGGGCTGCGAGAAGCCGAAGAGGAATTGGCGGCTCACGTTGCCGATGTTGCCCTGCACGCTGAGCGTCTCACCCAGGCCGAGGAAGTTGTTGGTCTGGTAGTTGAGGCCGAGAAAGGCGCCCGATAGTCCGCTGACGCCGCCGTTGAGGCCGATTGAGTTCTTGCCCTTTTCCTTGACCTTAAGCAGGAGATCGACGGTGCCGGCTTCGGCATTCTGGTGTGCTTCTGAGTCCTGATCGACCTTGAGCGGGTTGAAGTATTCGAGCTGGTTGAGGCGCAGCAGGCTGTACTCCCAAAGCTGGGAGTTGTAGACCGCGCCCTCGTCGAGGAGCAGCTCGCGGCGGATGACGCGGTCGCGCGTAGTGGTGTTGCCCTCGAACTCGATACGCGAGACGTAGAACTTTTTGCCCTCGTCGATATCGATCTGCAGCGAGACGGTGTGTTTCTGGTCGTCGTAGATGGGCTTGGGGATGGCGCCGAAATTGATGTAGCCGAGCTGGCCGTAGGCTTTCTTCAGATTCTCCAAGCCCTTGCCCACGAGTGTGGCGTTGAACCACTCGCCGTCTTTGAGCGCAAAGGTGCCACGCAGCGCCTTGTTGTTGTTGAGGTTGACATTGCCGGTAAAGGTGATGGAGCCGAGGCGGTAACGGGCTCCTTCTTCAACCGGCATAAGGATGTCGATGCGCTTGCCGCGGTTGGGCCGGAAGGTGAACCAGTTCAGGCCGCCTTCGTCGCGGATCTGGGTACGCGGCGTCTCGATCGCGGCGTTGGCGTATCCCTTGTCGCGGTAGGCGAAGCGGACGCGCTCGGAATCTTCGTCGAGCTTGGAGGCGTCGAAGGTGCGGGCAAAGAGATTTTCAAAGATGACCGAATAAGGAATGCCGACGGGCTTCAGATTCTTCATCGAGCGGCGCAACTGCAAGCTGCTGACGTGCTGGTTGCCCGCGAACTTGATCTGGCCGACTTTGACGGTCGGTCCTTCCTTGATGCTGAAGTTGATCTGCACCGAAGCCGGAGGTATGGTCTTGACGTCCGTCTTGACGCTGGCGAACTGGTGGCCATGCTCGGCGAGAAGTCCCTTGAGGATGGTCTCGGCGCGCTTGATCTTGGTGGGATCGTACTGGCCTTCGACGGAAAGGCCGACCTTTTCCTTCTTGAATCGGTCGAGAATGTCGGAGGTCGAGACGGAACTGTTGCCCTTGTAATTGATTTCGCGGATCGTGGGGCGTTCCGTGACAAAGACGTCGAGGATGATGCCTTTTTCGGTTTCTTCGCGCTCGATCCTGAGATTTTCGAAGTAGTTGGTATTCCAGAGGGAGTTAAAGTCGCGTTCGATGGAGACTCGATCGTAGGTGTCTCCCTCATGCGTAAACATGCGCGCCTTGATCGTTTCCTTGGGAATGCGGCGGTTGCCGATGACCCGGATCGATTGAATGAGCTGCGATTGCTGGGCGAGAGCGGCGCCGGCCGAGAAAACGAGGAACAGCACCAGAACGAGCCGGAAAAGCAGGAAAGGGATCCGCACATTGCGGGCAATAACGTCGTCCTTGATCTTCACCGGGCTGGAGTCCTGCGGCGAGCACAAGTACTGGTGCGGTCCAAGGTAAGGCTTCACGGGAAGAATATGCACACCCTCACTGCTTAAGTTCTGTTACAGCCTTTAGGAAAGATTGATTTTACCATTTCGAAGACGTTGTCTTCTGACCGCAACCGCCTCATCGAAATGCCGATGAAGCGCCCGGCTCGGAAACCGAAACCTTCCCAATTTTCCTGCCGCGCCTATGAGTACCTCAGGGACGAACAACTGTCCGCGAGGGCCTCTTCATTCGCGTCATTCGGGACACCGGGCATGTTGCGACACAGATGACGAAGAGAGGATGCGAGGAAACAGAACTTCGATCCGGCAGCCAAACTCATCGCCAACCGCTTGCTCATTCAGGTCCTAGATCAGTTTACCGGACCGAAATGGGCTCGATAGCCCGTTCAAATCGACTCGCGGAGGAAGACTTGTCCGCGAGAGACTTTTGAATGACTGAATATAGGCGAATGCACGATCTTTAGACGCACGCGCGTGCAACATGACATCCTCAAAGCGGCAGGAATTCATTGCCTGCAGATCACGACCTGTCTGCGGGGACCCGGGCTGAGGAGAAAATGGCGGAAACTTCCGAGACCATCTATGGATTTTCGGCTGAAACGCTGGAGGGACGCCCGGCGAGCCTGGCGGAGTTCAAGGGGAAGGTGCTGCTGATCGTAAATACGGCAAGCCAGTGCGGATTCACCCCGCAGTATGCAGGCCTGGAGACGCTTTATCGGACGTATCGAGAGCGCGGGCTGGAGGTGCTGGGGTTTCCATGCAACCAGTTTGGCGCGCAGGAGCCCGGGACGGCCGCCGAAATCAGTTCCTTTTGCGAGAAGAACTATAAGGTCAGCTTTCCGATGTTTGCGAAGGTTGACGTGAACGGCGACAGGGCGCACCCGCTGTATCGGTTCCTGAAAAATGAAAAGCCGGGGTTGCTGGGTCCGCTGGGAGGCGGGGCGATCAAGTGGAACTTTACGAAGTTCCTGGTGGACCGCGGCGGCAGAGTTGCGGAGCGCTTCGCATCGACCACCAAGCCGGAGAAACTGGCGAAAGACATTGAAAAACTGCTGGAGAGCAAGTAGGCGAGGAGAATTGTGCGCAAGAACCTTCCGATGATTCTGATTCGGGTGATTGTGGGCGTGGAGTTTCTGACCGAGGGGATTTTGAAGTTTGTATATCCGGGAGAATTGGGTGCGGGACGGTTCGCGCACATCGGGCTGCCGTTCGCGCATGTGCTGGCGCCCTGTGTGGGGGCGGTAGAGATTGCGGCGGGCGGAGCGCTGATTCTGGGTTTCTATGCCGGCGATGCAGCGCTGCTGCTGCTGGCCGTGATTCTGACTGCGATTGTTACGACCAAGGTGCCGATTCTGCTGGGCCATCCGCTGGGCCATTTTGCGCCGGCGAAGCTGGAGCACTATGGCGTGCTGAGCTTCATCCACGAGGCGCGGACTGATCTGGCGATGCTCTTCGGGCTGGTCGCTATCTTGCTGGACAGCGGAGTCAAGGTGAGCTTGAGAGGAAAGTAGCGCGGAGTCACGGCGAAAAGATAACTGCAGGTTCCTCCACTCGCTACGCTCGGTCGGAATGACAGATATTGAATTGGTTTAGCCGTCGAATCGATAGGCGCTGATCTTTGCGCCCATGGGCTCGCCGGTGAAGACGCGCTTGCCGGGTGCCTCGCCGCCGGCGCCGGCAGCCACCATGAGCGGCATCAGATGCTCTTCGCGTGGATGGGCGTAGGCCGCAAAGGGGGCTGTCCGCCAGTTCGTGAGAAGAGCGTTGCGTTCCGACGCGGGCGATTCCACGGCGGCGGTAAGCCACGCATCGAACGCGCGGGCGCGCTCGGGTGTCTCCTGGCGGAGGTAGCCGCGGAGATTGTGGAAGCTCATGCCGCTGCCGACGATGAGGACGCCCTCGTCTCTCAGTGGAGCCAGGGCGCGGCCCGCGGCGATGTGCTGTGCCGGATCGAGCGATTGATTGAGCGACAGCGTGACCACGGGGATATCCGCCTGCGGGAAGGCTACCTTCAGCGGAACGAAAACGCCGTGATCGTATCCGCGATTGAAACTGGCGGCGGCAGGAAGACCGGATTTTCGCAAAAGGCCGATTACCTTTTCAGCAAGCTCCGGATCGCCGGGTGCGGGCCAGGTGAGCTGGTAGGTGTGTGCGGGGAAGCCAGAATAATCGAAGATCAGTTCGGGTTTGGCGGCAGCGCTGGCGGTGAAGGCTGGCTCCTCCCAGTGGCCGCTGATTACCAGCAGGGCCTTGGGCGGCGCGGGAAGCGAGTCCGCCACAGACTCAAGAAAGCGCTGAGTGGAGAGCCATGTGTCGGCTGGTCCCCAGGTCCACTCCATGAAAAAGCAGGGGCCTCCGCCATGAGGCAGAAAGAGGACGGGCTGGCGATTGGTGTTGGAAGGCATGATTGCTCGCTGGCACATCCCGGCCCAGGCTGGCCGGAAAGTATCTGTTCAAACAGGCATTTGATGTGCCGAAGCGAGCCAAAGATTCGAAAAACGCTAGAAGGCAGGTTCCGCGAGAACATACACGTAGACAAGCATTGCCGCTCCGATCAGTGCAGGAATCAAGCCGCAGAGAAAAACCGGCGGCCCCGAATGAATAAGAGCGCGAAGGAAGATGGTTACGCCGATCCCAACTCCAATGTTGATGAGGCCGCCGATCTTCAAGCCTTCGCGGGTCTTCATGCTGGCCATGCGCTCCTGTTCGCGCAGGAGTTGGACTGCTGCGTTGCCGCCTTCGCCGGGAGCCTCGGCGATGCGCCGGATCGTATCGGCCTTGTAGAAAGCTTCGCGCTCCTTGCGGCGGTGTTCCATCCAGATGGTGGTGGGAAGAAAGATGCCGAAAAGGGCAACTGCGCCGACGGAGAGAAAGAGCCAAAGGCCATAGTTCTGGAAAGCGTCGTTGGAGTAAGAGAAGAATTGAAGTACGAAGTGTGCCATGCGGTCCTCCCGATTGCCGGGTGATTTCTAACCCTTGCGAATGGTGGGACAGGGGAGTGGCCAGGACGGTTGCATTTTTTAGCAGCCGGTCTTTTGGCCGGCGAAGAGGAATGCGGGTGCCCACGTGCGGCCAACATCACAGCCCGTTGTGACCTCACGGACATTGACTCGTGCATTCACGTATAGATTGTGCATGAGTTCCATTGTGAGCACTCCTGCGGAAACCGGCCGGCGAACGTCGCAAATTTCAGATTTTGCACGAAACAGCTGGCTGCTGAGCGGCGGCCTGGTGGTGTTGTGTGCCGCCATTGTGAAACTGGCAGTGCACCTTTATGCCGACCGCTATTACGGCTACTTCACCGACGAGCTTTATTACCTGGCCTGCGCACGGCATCTGGCGTGGGGTTATGTGGATCAGCCGCCGCTGATTGCAGCCATTACGTGGGTGAGCAGTGCGATGTGGGGGGAGTCGCTGCAGGCGATTCGCTTTCTGCCGGCCCTGGCGGGAGTGGGGAAGATTCTGCTGGCCGGCTTGATGGCGCGTGAAATGGGCGGCAAGCGCTTTGCGCAAGGGCTGGCGGCCCTGTCGGTATTGTGCGCGCCGGGTTTTCTTGGCATGGATAACCTGCTTTCGATGAATGCATTCGAGCCGCTGTTCTGGCTGGGATGCGCGTACCTGATTCTGCGGATTGTGAATGGGGCCAGCGAGAAGTTGTGGCTGGCGGTTGGTGCGCTGGCCGGCGTGGGGCTCCTGAACAAACACTCGATGCTGATTTTCGGATTCGGACTGGCAATGGGGTTGGTGCTGACGCGCGAGCGACGGAGCTTTCGGTCGCGGTGGTTCTGGCTGGGGATGCTGACGGCGTTCCTGGTGTTTCTGCCGAACCTGATCTGGAATATCCAGCATCATTTTCCGTTTCTTGAACTGCAGGCGAATATCCGACGCGATGGGCGCAACGTGCAATTGGGGGCCTTGGCGTTTTTCGCAGAGGAAGTGCGCGCGATGCTGCCTTTAACCCTCCCAATCTGGCTGGGCGGACTGTGGTTTCTGTTTGCGACGGCGAAGGGCAAGCCGTATCGGGTGGTGGGATGGGCGTGCGTGGTGACGTTTGGCGTGATCTACGCAGTGAATCCGCGGGTGTATTACCTGTGGCCGGCGTTTCCCGTCCTGTTTGCTGCAGGCGGCGTGTTGTGGGAAGGGTGGCTGAGCCGGCCACGGTTGGAGTGGGTGAAGCTCGCATATCCCTTGTTGATGATTGCGATGGGCGCTTTACTGGCGCCCATGCTGCTGCCGGTTTTGCCTGTCGAGACGTATATCCGCTACGCGAAGGCGATGCACCTGGGGACTCCGGCGATTGAGAAGTGGAAGCTCGGACCGCTGCCGCAGATCTATGCATCTGAGTTCGGCTGGGAAGAGATGGTGGCCACGGTGGCCGAGGTATACCGGAGCGTGCCGCCGGAAGAACGCGCGAAGACGGCCATCTTTGCGCAGAACTTTGGGCAAGCAGGCGCGATTGATCTTTTCGCCAAGAAGTACGGGTTGCCGGAAGCGATCAGCGGGCACCAGAACTATTTTTTGTGGGGACCACGCGATTACACGGGGGAAAGCGTGATCGTGATCCAGGGGCGGCAGGAGCAGTTGGAGAAACTCTATGCGAGTGTGGAGAAGCGCGGACACGTGTGGCATCCCTACTCCATGCCGCGGGAACACGGGGACGTGTTCTACTGCCGGGGTCTGAAGATGCCGCTCGCGCAAATCTGGCCAACGGTGAAGAACTGGCATTGACGACGAGAAAATGCAACCGGGCGCAGCGGGAGCTTGTCCCACAAAAAGGAGCGTAGCGGATTGCATACGACTGCCGATGGCGCCAACGATTCCCGGAGCGCAAATGCGCTGCGGGGCGCCGACGCCGATCTGGCCGACGTGGATCGTGTGCTCGCCGGAGATGTGAATGCGTTTGAGGGTATTGTGCGCCGGTGGCAAGGGCCGCTGGTGAATATGGCGTGGCGGTATTGCCGCGATCGCGGGCGCGCCGAGGAGATGGCGCAGGATGCCCTGGTGCGCGCATGGCGGGGTCTGAAGCAATGGCGGCGCGAAGGCAGCTTTTCGACGTGGTTGTTTGCGCTGGCGGCGAATGTGTTTCGATCGGAGCTCAAGCGGACTCCGACAATGGATATGCGGATGGAAGATGTGCCGGAGCCCTCGCGAGGAGCGGCACAGATGACTGGCCTGGCGATGAAACAAAGCTCGGACTCAGTCAGGCGGGCGGTGCTGGCGTTGCCGGTGCGCTATCGCGAACCGGTGATCCTGTTTTATTTTCACGAGATGGATGTGAGCGCGGCGGCACGCACCATGGGGATGCCGGAAGGAACGGTCAAGGCGCGGCTGGCAAGGGCGCGGGCGCTGCTGAAGAGGCGGTTTCCGCATCTCGAAGATGAGCAGGCGGCGATGGGACTGGCGGAGAAGGAGGCGTAACGATGGAGCCGGTAAAGCAAGAGAATCTCGATTCTATTCTCGGAACGGAAGAGGAACTGGCGCCTTCGTCGGGATTTGTTTCGGCGGTGATGGAGCGGGTGCGGGAAGAGGCGGCGGCACCGAAGCCGATTCCGTTTCCGTGGAAGCGGGTGATGCCGGGGGCGGTGGTTGCAATTGGCGGTCTGTTGTGGATAGGTGTGGAGGTTGTGCGGCATGGGCCGGGGGGCTTGCCGGATATGGGTGTGATGGCTGCGCCATGGATGCATGCGTCCCTGCAGTTGAACGGGAACGCTGGAAGACGCGGGCTGGGTCGCGGCGGCGTTGGGCGTGTCGCTGCTGTCGTGGGTGCTGGCGCGCCGAATGATCGGACGGAGCGGGCTGATCTAGCAACTACTCAATGGCGAAGACGGCGTAGACGGTGGCTTCGCGGGCGACCTGGTGGGGCTCGATGGAGAGGGGCGGGGGCGGGGCTGCATTGGAGAGCCTCTGTTCTGCCTGCGCAAACATCATCGGGCGCGGGCCCGGCGAAGAAATCTGATTGCTGACGTAGATCAGTGAGCCGAGTCGCACGCCCATGCCCTTGGCCAGCACTTCTGCATTTGCCTTGGCGCGGGATGCGGCGTGGTCGAGCGCTTCTGCTTCAAGGGCTTTTTCGTCTTTCACGGTCCAATCGATCTGACCGCTGCTGGTGGCGCCAGCGGTGACGGCGATGTCGAGAATCTCGGCGGAGCGTTCAGGCGCAACCTTTACGGTCCACTGTTGGTGGAGTACGAATTTGTGTTGCTTGGTCGAGTAGTCGCGATCGAGGTACTGCGATTCGCTGCGGATCGAGGTCTCGGGAATTCCCGCCTGCTTGACGGCAGCGATGATGGCGTTTGAGGCACGGGCTCCGTCGGCATAGGCAGCCTTGGCATCTTCAGGCGTAGTGTCGAAACCGATATGCAGGATGGCGAGATCCGGCTCGACGGAAACCGTTTCAGTGGCAGCGACGCTGAGCGTGCGATTGCTGGAATCAACTTTCATCTGCGGCTGCGTCGTTTGTTGAGCGCAGACTGAGGAGGTTGCGAAGAGAACGGCCAAGGCGACCACGGCCAGGTTGAATTTCATGGTGTACTCCTTGCGTAGAACAATTCGAGCTTGCCGAACGTCCGCTTACTGCCTAAGGAACGGAGCGCTGCTACTTTCTTGCGTGCTTTTCTCCGAACATGCGGAGCTTGGCCAGGGTTGCGGCGGCCTGGCCGGAGTCGATGGCTTCGGCGCCGAGGGCCACGCCTTCTTTCAGATCGCCGGCGAGGCCAGCGGCGACGAGCGTCGCGGCGGCGTTGAGGAGGACGATGTCGCGGCGGGCGCCGGGGATGCCGGTGAGCACGTCGTAGAGGAGGGCCTTGTTGGTTTCGATGTCGCCGCCGGTAAAGTCGGCGAGGGCTGCGCGCGGCAGACCAGCCATCTCCGGCGTGATGCGGGCGGCTCTGAGGGTGGGTTCGTCGCCCGGTTCGCCCTCAATGATGCGCGCGACAACCGACTCGCCTGTGGTGGTGAGTTCGTCGATGCCGTCGGTGCCGTGCACGACGAAGGCACGCTTCGATCCGAGAGCCAGTAGCGCGCGGCCTACGAGAAGAACGCGGCTGGGCGCGAGCACGCCGACGACCTGGATGCGGGCGTGGGCGGGGTTGGTGAGCGGGCCGCAAAGGTTGAAGATGGTGCGGAAGCCGAGCGCGCGGCGCAACGGGCCGAGAGACTTCATCGCCGTGTGGTAGAGCGGCGCATAGAGGAAGACGAAGCCGGTTTCGCGCAGGCATTCGACGGCGAGTTCCGGAGAAAGTTCGATGGGAACGCCGAGAGCTTCCAGGACATCGGCTGCACCGCAACGCGAGGTGACGGCGCGATTGCCGTGCTTGGCGACTTTGGCGCCGGCGGCCGCTGCAACAAGTGCTGCGCCACACGAAATATTGAAAGTGAGCGGACCGCCGCCACCGGTGCCGACGCAATCGACCAGTTCGGCGCGTTCTTCGTCGGTGAGAGGGAACGGGCACAGATTGCTCGCGCATGACGTCGACGAAGCCCGTGAGTTCGGGAGCCTGTTCGCCGCGCGTGGCAAGCACGGTGAGCAGCGCGGCGGTTTCAACTTCGGGAACCTGGCCAGAGAGGATCTGGCGGAGCACGTCGGCAGCCTGCTCGCGGGTGAGTTGTGCGCCATCTTCGGCTAGGGGCTTGAGGAGAGTCTTCAGCGAATCCATATCTCTCAATATGCTATTGCACGGAGAAGGTCATCGAGAGGGAAGCACGCGGGGACTGAGCTAGAGGCAGCAGCAAAAGCAAAGGCCCCATGCGCGTGGCCCTGCCAAATTGAAGAGCCCACTTCTCTGGAGTGGGCTCTTGTAACGCTTCATTCATTTCCCTATCTAGACGATAGTTGCGTAGTGCGCCTGCGATCCATCCCACATTGGTGGCCATTACCATAGCGAAGGGCCGCGCCAGAGCATCGCGTGTTTTGCCGAATTAACCAATACTTCTGTACTGTCGCAAGCTGGCACAAGCGTGCGCGCGCTCACAAAGCTTCTTTGGGAATGTCTGAGTGCCACACCCAGAACCCCGAACGCTGCATCCACCAGGTTGCAATTTCCGCACGGGGGCTGCATGCTCTCTCCGTCGCGTCGCCGACATGGGCGGTGGTTTGCGGGGCTGTCGTGCAGCAAGATAGTATTTGGGTACCGCGGGAACGATCGCGCTGACCGGTCTTTGTTGTTTTCCAGAACTGATTCCCGAACATATCAGCGGACGTTGCGGTTCCTACCAACATGAAAATTCACGAGTATCAGGCAAAAGAGATCCTGGCAAAGTATGGCGTTGCCGTGCCCAAGGGCGAAATGGCGAACACGCCGGAAGAAGCGGCCGCAGTGGCGCGCAGACTATTTGCCGAGGGCGCCAATGGCGTGGTGGTGAAGGCACAGATTCACGCTGGTGGCCGCGGCAAGGGCGGCGGCGTGAAGGTGGCACGGAATCGCGACGAGGCCGAGACACATGTGAAGAACATTCTCGGTATGCAGCTCGTGACGCATCAGACCGGCCCCGCCGGACAGAAGGTGCAGCGGCTGTTGATCGAGGAAACGGCAGCGATCGATCGCGAGTTGTATCTCGGCATCGTGCTCGATCGCGCGACGGGCAAGCTGGTCTACATGGCTTCGCAGGCCGGCGGCATGGAGATTGAGGAAGTCGCCGCGAAAACGCCCGAGGCCATCTTCAAAGAGGCGATCGACCCGGCGGTGGGATTTGGCGCATGGCAGGCGCGCAAGCTGGCGTTTGCTCTGGGACTGAAGCCGACGCAGATCAATGCAGCGGTTGCGTTTCTGCAGAGTCTTTACAAGGCGTTCATGGATACGGACGCGTCGCTGGTGGAGATCAATCCGTTTATCACGACGAAGGATGACAAGCTGTTTGCACTTGACGCGAAGATCACATTCGACGACAACGCGCTCTTTCGCCACGCGGACATCAAGGCACTGCGCGATACGGCCGAGGAAGATCCGCTGGAAGTGGAGGCGAGCAAATACGCGCTGAACTACATCAAGCTCGATGGCACGATTGCCTGCATGGTGAACGGCGCGGGCCTGGCAATGGCGACGATGGACATTATTCAATATGCCGGCGGGAGTCCTGCAAATTTCCTCGACGTGGGCGGCGGCGCGACGCAGGAACAGATTGAACACGCGTTTGAGATTCTGCTTTCGGACGCAAATGTGAAGGCGATCTTCATCAATATCTTTGGCGGTATTTTGCGCGTCGACCGGCTGGCAACGGGCGTTGTGGCCGCGGCGAAGAAGCTGAACGTGAAGGTGCCGATCGTGCTGCGGCTTGAGGGAACGAACGTGGAAGAGGGACGGAAGATTCTTGCGGAGTCGGGCTTGAATTTCCAGGTTGGCGCAACGATGAAAGAGGCCGCCGAACTGGTGGTTTCCGCTGCGAAAGGGGCAATATAATGGCTGTTTTAGTTGATAACGATACGCGGCTCATCGTGCAGGGGATTACGGGCAAAGAGGGCACGTTTCATGCGCTGGGATGCGCTGAGTATGGCACCAAGGTTGTGGGTGGCGTGACGCCGGGCAAGGGTGGAACGAAGCATGAGGGCTGGCCGGTGTTCAACACGGTAGCCGATGCTGTGAAGGAGACGGGCGCGAATGCGACGATGATTTTCGTTCCGCCACCGTTTGCGGCCGACGCGATTCTCGAGGCTGAGGATGCGGGCATTCCGCTGATTGTTTGCATCACCGAGGGTATTCCCACGCTCGACATGGTGAAGGTGTGGGCGAAGCTGAAGAACTCGAAATCGCGGCTGATCGGGCCGAATTGCCCGGGTGTGATTTCGCCGGGCAAGGCGAAGATCGGCATCATGCCAGGACGGATTCACAAGGAAGGCAATGTGGGCATCGTGTCGCGGTCCGGCACTCTTACCTACGAGGCTGTGCATCAGCTGACGCAGCGTGGCATCGGGCAGTCGACGGCGATCGGGATTGGCGGCGATCCGATTATCGGTACAACACACATTGATGCGATGCGCCTGTTGAATGAAGATCCCGATACCGAGGCGATCATCATGATCGGCGAGATTGGCGGCACCAATGAAGAGGCTGCGGCGGAGTATGTGAAGCAGCACGTGAAGAAGCCGGTGGTGGGATTTATCGCCGGTCAGACCGCGCCTCCGGGACGCCGCATGGGGCACGCGGGCGCGATCATCTCAGGCGGGCAGGGAACGGCCGCTGACAAGATGAAGGCGATGACCGCGGCGGGTATTCATGTGGTTGTCTCACCTGCGGAGATTGGTGCGACGCTGGCGAAGGTGATCGGGAAGTGAACTGGCGAGCCTCTACTTGAAACACGAAGGCCCACCGCAACGGTGGGCCTTCGTGTTTCAATCACCGCTGAGATTTCAGAATGGTTTGATTTCACTGCCCCAAACCGTCGCGGTGGCATTTGGTGGAGCAGAGACAACCGCAGATCCTTCGACTTCGCTACGCTTCGCTCAGGATGACAGGCCTATTTATAGACTGGTGTTTCTCACCACACGCGGCATGCCTTCGCGCTGACCATCTTGTCGGTTGGTTTGCAGCTGAAGCTTTTCGCGAATTCCGGCAGATCCTGCAGGATGGAGTTGGTTCGATACTCGTCGGGCGCGTGAGGATCAGCCTGGGCCTGGCTGCGTAGCTGCTCGGGACGCGTCTGCGTGCACCACTGCTGCGCGTAGGCGATCCAGAAGCGTTGTTCGGGCGTGTAACCGTCGGTCTTGGCGGCCATGTCGAGATGCGCTGCCTGAGCTTTGTCCTGCCAGGCTACCCATGCGAGCCACAGGCCGCCGAGGTCAGCGAGATTTTCGCCGAGGGTGAGCTTGCCGTTGAGGTGGACGCCGGGAACCGCCTCGATGGCGTCATACTGATCGACCATGCATTGCGCCTTCTGCTTGAACTTGGATTCGTCGTCCTTGGTCCACCAGTCTTTGAGGTTGCCATCCTTGTCGTACTGGCGGCCTTCGTCGTCGAAGCCGTGAGTTAGCTCGTGGCCAATGGTGGAGCCCATGTCGCCGTAATTCGCGGCATCGTCTTCCTTGTCGCTGAAGAAGGGAGGCTGGAAGTAGCCCGCGGGGAAGTTGACGTTATTCTCCTGCGAACTGTAGTAAGCGTTGACAGTGGGCGGCGACATGTACCATTCGCCCTTGTCGACGGGCTTGCCGATTTTGGCCAGGTCGCGCGCCTGGTTGAACTCGTGCACGCGCTCCTGATTGCCCAGCGGATCGCCACGCACGATGTTCAAGGTGGAATAGTCGCGCCACTTATCGGGATATCCGATTTTGTTCATGACGGTCTTGAGCTTTTCCTTCGCCTGGACCTTGGTGGTGGGGCTCATCCAGTCGAGGGAGTCGATGTCTTTGCCCATGGCCTGTTCGATGGCGAGGGTCATCTCGAGAGCGTGCTGCTTTGCTTCCGGCGGGAAGTACTTGGCGACGTAGACCTGGCCGAGGGCTTCGCCCATCTCGCGATCGACGCGGCTGGTGCAGCGCTTCCAGCGTTCCTGCTGTTTTTCAGCGCCGTTGAGGATGTGCGCGTAGAAGTTCCAGGATTCGGCTTCGAAGGCCTCAGGCATGCTGGTGCCGGCGTAAGTGTGGAGCAGGTGCCAGCGCAGGTAAGTGCGGATCTGGTCGAGAGACGTGTCGGACAAAAGCGTGTTGAATTCGGCAAAGAACTTCGGCTCCATGTCATTGGCTTTGCCGGAGGCAGGCGCATGGGCCGCTTGAACGTAATCGTTGAGATTGAAATGCGTGAGCATCTTCGACATCGCGGCAACGTCAGTGGGGTGGTTCAGATTTTGCGGGTCGCGAAGCTCCGTGATCGTGAACGATGCCTTGGCCAAGCGGGTTTCGATGGCCATCACCGTGTCAGCATCTTTTAAGGCCTGCGCCTCGGGCTCACCCGCGAGGACAAACATTTTGTGAACATGATCTACATACTGTTTGCGCTGTTCGATCGACTTGGGATCAGGGCGGAAGTAGTAGTCGCGCTCGGGCAGGCCGAGACCGCCGGCACCGTAGAAGGAGATGACCTGGGTGGAGTTGGCGAAGTCCTGGTTGGAGCCCATGCCGAAAAATGCATTGACGCCGATGTTGTGCAGGTGGCCCAGCAGGGCCGGTAATTCAGCCGGTGATTTGAGCGCGGCGACGCGATCCATCTCCGGCTGCAGAGGGGCAATTCCCCCCTTGTTCACCGTCGCCGTATCCATGCAGCTCGCGTATTCGTCGCCGATTTTCTGCTCGTTGGGTGTGCGGTTGGGTTCGGGCTTGGAGACGTCTTCGAGAATTTGCCGCAGGTGAAGGCGATTGAGTTCATAGAGCTCGGTGAAGCGGCCGTAACTGATCTGGTCAGGCGGCAGGGGATTGCGCTTGAACCAGCCATTGCAACTGTAGCGATAGAAGTTTTCGCAGGGATCAACGGTCTTGTCGACCAGCGCGGCATCGAAGACACGCAGTTCGCGCAAGGTTGCGGTCGATTCAGGCTGACTTTGGCTGAATGCGGGTCCAGCAGCGAACAAGGCAATGAGAACAAGGCCGGAGGAAGGGAGTACGGCTAAGCGAGACATGGCGAAACTGTAGCAGATTGGGGTCGGGTTGGTCGCCAGATGTGACCAGTACAATAGTGGATGGACTAAGGCCGATTTTGAGGAGCTATCGAGTGGCGCAGCGCACTTTCAGCATTATCAAACCAGACGCGGTGAGCAAGGGATACGCGGGGGCCATCCTGGCCGAGATTGAGAAGGCCGGATTCAAACTTGTGTCGATCCGCAAGCAAACCATTTCGAAGGATCAGGCGAAGGGTTTCTATCACGTGCATGCGGCGCGCCCGTTCTTCAATGACTTGTGCGAGTTCATGTCGTCGGGCCCGATTTTTCTGATGGTCCTGGAGAAGGAAAACGCGATTGCCGATCTGCGCAAGCTGATGGGGGCGACCAATCCGGCGAATGCAGAAGAGGGAACGATCCGCAAGAAGTTTGCAGGGTCGATCCAGGAGAATGCGATTCACGGATCGGACGCGGAGGAGACGGCGGCGTTCGAGATCGGGTATTGGTTCGCGGGGTACGAGTTGATCTGAATGAAGTTGGAAGGAGGTATCCGAATGTTAGATAGATACGTCATTTCCCTCGCTATTCTGGCGACTTGCCTTTCCGGTCAAATGCGTGGCCAGGCATCGCGCGAGGTTAACCTCAACGCAGTCGAAAAGCTCAAGCTTCAAAATGTGAAGGCTGACGTCGTAACTTATAGGGGCGTTCGGGCTCTGCGCGTCATTGACACCGCGCCCGCGAGTGTCGATGACGCGGGACGACTTGCGATCGTGGAGGAAAGTTCGTTTCAGGATGGCACGATTGAAGTGAATGTGGCTGGCGATACTGCGGCAGACGCTCCGCCGCTACAACGCGGTTTTGTTGGAATCGCATTCCGCGTAACCGATGCATCGCATTTCGAGTGCTTCTACATTCGACCCAAAAATGGACGATCGGAAGACCAGTTGCAGCGGAACCATTCAGCCCAATACATCTCAATTCCCGGATTTCCGTGGGACAAGTTGCGTAGCGAGACACCCGGGAAATATGAATCCTACGTGGACCTGATTCCAGGGCAGTGGACGAAAATCAAGATCAAGGTTGTGGGACAAACCGCCAAGCTATTTGTGAACGGGGCCGACCAGCCGACGCTGACTGTCAACGACCTGAAACAGCCTGTGGCGAAGGGTGGAATCGCGCTGTGGGTTGGGCCGGGAACCATTGCGCATTTTGCCGGACTGAAGATTGGTCCGTGAAACCGGTAACCCTCTTCCGCGCTATCTGTCGCCGAAGAGATCGTCAATCTTCTGGCGGAGTGCGGCGACTTCGCGTTGAAGTTCAGCGACAGTTGATTCCAAGTGATCGATGCGGTTGTCTTGATCCGGCGAGAGTGGTGCGGACGGTTGAGGTATGTGCGCTGCGCTTGCGGGTACCTGGATCGATTCCACCGGGCCCGATAGCAGGTGCGCATAGCGCGCTTCCTTGGTGCCGGGTTGGCGCGGCAGTATGGCAACCAGGGCCGGCTCTCGTTCCATCAGTTTTTGCAGGCCGGCGATTACATCGCTGATCTCGGCGAATTCGTGCAGTCTCTCGGTGCGGCCGCGGAGTTCGCCCGGCGTTTGCGGACCACGCAATAGCAACACGCACATCAGGGCGGTTTCAGCGCGGCTGAAGTTGAAGGCTTCGCCCAGCCAGTGTTCGTACTTGGTGACGCGGCCGTCGGCGGAGCGGGCGCGGCCTGCGAGTCCCTTGTTCTCGAGGCCGTGCAGAGCCTGGCGCGCGTCGTCCTCGTCGAGAGCCATAACCGGCTCGCGGTTCGAACGCTGATTTGAGGCGTTGATCAGCGCGTTCAGGGTGAGCGGATAGTACTCCGGCGTCGTGACTTCTTTTTCAACGAGCGCACCCAGGAGGCGAGCTTCGGCGGCGGTGAGCTTGATGGGCTGTCCAGGAGGCATCGGTCTATCACCACCATGCGCGAGGCTGCCGGGTTTCGTCAATTCCCACGATTCAGGGTACGCAGTGATGGGTTGAATCCGGAGGATATCTCCGTGACCCCGTTGGTTCAGAAATAGAATGGGGCAACGCCGGGCTCTCTGGAGGCACCTAAACTAAACGATATTCCCCAGGGCGTCGTCCTTCTGAGATACTTTCCCCCTGTTTTGGAGGTCTTGCTTGCGGCAATCAGCAGGTGCGCTTGTTTACATGTTCGCAATTGCGTTGCTGTCTGCCCATATTGCTCACGGTCAAAACGCCGACGCACTTCCTGATGCGCCGAGTCCGATTGCCGCAAGCAGAACGGCGCAATCTTACCTTCCGATTGATTTTCAGCCAGCGGATACTCAGGCTCATGTATCGGCAAGCATCCGGCCGCGCTTCGAGACCAGTGACTTTACATTTCTTCCCGAGGAAACAGAAGAAACGGGTCCTTACGAGCCCGCGGGGCCGGGCTTGACACAGGGCGCGCACATCGATCTCACGCCAATGTTTCGCAGTATGAACAGGCCCACTACGGATTCCGGAGTAGATCAGCCCGGCGACGGACAGACTGTCGAGCACTATCACTGGAAGGGGCTTCTCTGGGAGTCATTCGCGTTCTTCGGAGTGGAGAACACTCAGCGCCTTATGGCTGATTACTACTTCAGGCATACCACTGCGGACAACCCTTTCTGGCATAACTATATCGCCTCATTGAAACATTGGAACTGGCGCCGCTGGAATGATGGCGACGACTTTCTCGTGGCATACATTGCCCACCCCATGCAGGGTTCGGTTACGGACTTTATCGAGATTCAAAACGATCCACAGGGACGCTCTTTGCGGATCGGCGACGGCAAGCCTTATTGGAAAAGCCAGTTTCACGCATTTCTCTGGGCCACTGCCTACAGTTTCGATCAAAAGCTGGGCCCCCTGGGTGAGGCGGCGCTGGGCAGCGAAGGCGGGTCCACCTACGTGCTTCACTGCCCGGTGCCATGTCCGGGTTATCGGCCGGGAATCGACAAGGTCACCAACAACACGGGAATTGTGAAATTGGTTACGACTCCGGTCGGAGGGTCTGTGTGGACCTTGATGGAAGATGGCATCGACCGGGTGATCAGCGACCGGTTGCAGGACCGGTACGGGAACCGGGTATTCGTAAAGATCATCCGCGGATCGTTGAACCCTTGCCGCACGATGGCCAACTTTTTGCGATGGCGATTGCCATGGTATCGCGATTATCTGTATGAGCCCGGCGCAGGCAAAATAACTCGAGATCCTCACTGGTTGCCGGGGGATGACGAGGTCATCCTCAAACAGCCTCGCTTTGAGATATTCCCCCACTACAATGCCATTTCGCTGCCTGTGAACAGGGCGGGCTGTCCTCATTGCAGGGTGATGACATCGGGATTCGGGGTGGGATTTTCAACGCGCCTCGCGACCTATGCCGATCTCGACTCCGACGTGGATTACCAGCCCAATGCGAGTCCGCTGCCTTCGGACCGTGCTGGCGGCAACCTTGTGATTGTGACCGTCGGCCTTCGCTCCGGGTATACGAATTCGCATTTTGCTATCAAGGCTTCGCTGCGACCCGGCATTTTGAGTTATGGGCAGGCTTATCAGTCGAGCCTCTCCCTATCAAATCCGACGCCTGCGATCGGGCGGATTACGCACTTCGCGACTTCGCTGGCGCTCACGGGCGATTACTTTATCGACCGTCATTTTGCGTTGCGCGCGTCTGTAGGAAATACCGCGGTGCGTTATCGTGAGCCCTTCATCGAGTCGGACAGCAACCGTCCGGGCACCCTTCCTTATCTCAATTGGCTTTCAAAGCTGACGTTCCTCACCAACGAAAACTGGGCGTATCAGACAGGCGTCGTGATGCGCTTCTAGTTTGTTGCGGCAACCGTTTCATGGCGGTTGCGGGTGAGTAAGAAGTAGACGACCGGCGTTACCACCAGGCTCAGCACCATCGAAATCGCGAGCCCGCCAATTACGGCGATAGCCAGCGGCTGCAGCATCTGTGAACCGGCGCCAAGCGCGAAGGCCAGGGGCAGCATGCCGCAGACGGCGGCGATGGCGGTCATCACAATGGGTCGAAGGCGTCGCTGCGCAGCGTGCATCATCGCTTCGGCGGCGGAAACGCCTTCCGTGCGAAATTTTTCGTCGGCATCGAGCAGCAGGATCCCGTTCTTGGCGACGATGCCGATCACCATGATCAGTCCCATGAACGATGCGACGTTGAAGGTGGTGCGTGTGATGAGCAGGGCAAGGATGACGCCGGAGATCGATAACACCGACGAAGTAAGAATGGCGATCGGTGCGGGGAAGTTGCGGAACTCCGCGAGCAGGACACCAAAGACCAGCGCCAACGCCAGCAGCAGCACTTTAAGGAGATCGTGAAATGATTTCTGCTGCTCCTCGTAGGTGCCTCCGTAGGTGACGCGCACGGAGGGTGGAAGATGCATTCCCTGGACGGTTTTCTGGACCTTGGCCATCGCGGTGCCGAGGTCTGAGCCTTCGAGGCGGCCGGTGACGACAACCATCCGTTGCAGATTTTCGCGGCGAATCTCGTTTTGCGGCGGCAATTGCTGGATGGTCGCGAGCGAGCCGAGCGTGGCCGTGTGTCCTGAAGCGCTATTGAAGACGGTGTTCTCTATGGCATCGAGCGACTTGCGGTGGTCGTCGCTCAGGCGAATACGGACGGTGTACGGGCGGCCGTTGGCGATCAGCGGATCATTGGTTGGCAGGCCGTCGAGGATCGACGTCGCATCTTCGGCGACTTCGGTTGGCGTAAAGCCGAGGCGCGCTGCGACGGTGGGGTCGACCTGGAAGTTGGTCGCCGGTCCACTGAGGGTGTTCTCGACACCATTCTCCACATCCACGACGCCATCGATCTTGCCGATGGCATCGCCGACTCTTGGGCCGAGTTGCGTGAGCATGGCTTCGTCGTCGGAGAAGATCTTGATCTGAATAGGCTCGGGTGCATTCGACAGGTCGTTGATCATGTCCTGCAGGACCTGGGGCAATTCGATGTCGAGTTCGGGTTCGGTGGCCTTGATCTTTTGCCGCACATCTTCCATGATTTCGTCGATACCGCGGCTGCGTTTCGATTTGAGCTTGACGGTGAAGTCCCCGGTGTTGGCTTCGGTGACAGCGGCGAGACCCATTTGAAGGCCGGTGCGGCGCGAGGTGCTTTCGACCTCGGGCTCGGAGCGGAGAATGCGTTCGACATGCTGGAGAACGCGGTTGGTTTCGGTGAGCGAGCTGCCGGCGGGCATGATGTAGTCGAGGATGAATCCGCCCTCGTCCATTTCCGGCAGTAAGTCCGAGCCTAGCTTCCTATATCCGATATAGGTTGCGATCACGAGCAGGATGCATGCGGCGCCGAGCCAGAGTGGCTTGGCCAGGGCCCAATCGAGGACACGGTGATGGACCTTGAGTACGCGGCCCATGAAGGGGCCGGTGGTGTGCTCTTTATGTTCCGCGGTGTCGCCGCTGTGATTGCGCAAAAGGACGAGGCTCAGGCCCGGCGTCCATGTCAAGGCAAGCATCAGCGATGTCAGCAGAGATGCAGCCATGGTGATGGCCAGGGCGCGAAAGAAGCTTCCCGTCACGCCGCTGACGGAGATGAGCGGGAGGAAAACGACTACAGGCGTGATGGTAGAACCGATGAGGGGGACGGTGATTTCGCTGAGCGCCTTGCGCACTGCGCTGGCACGGGGTTCGCCATTATCGCGATGCATCACGATGTTCTCGACGACAACGATGGCGTCGTCAATCACGAGACCGATGGCGGCGGCGAGTCCACCGAGTGTCATCAGGTTGAAGCTTTGGCCGATTGCCCAGAGCACGAGGATCGTGACCGCGACAGTGACGGGGATGACGAGGCCGGCGATGAGCGACGAGGTCCAGTCGCGCAGGAAGAGAAACAGGATGATGCAGGCGAGAACGAGCCCAATAAAGATTGCGTCGCGCACGCTGGAGATGCTGTCGCGGACCAGTTGCGACTGGTCGTAGAAGGGCTCGAGCTTTACACCTTGCGGCAGCTTCTGCCGCAACTGGGCGATCTCCGCATCCACTGAGTCGGCGACAACGACCGTGTTGGATGAGGGCTGGCGGGCGATGTTGATCAGTACGGCGTTTTTGCCGTTGGCCGTCACCGTTGTGTAGACAGGAAGCGTCGAAGGCTCGACCGTTGCCACATCGGCAACCCGCACCGGAGCGCCGGCGGCTGTCGTCTTCACGACGAGTTCTCGCAGCCCCTCAACATCGTGCACCTGTGCGCCCACGAGGCCGAGAATCAGCTGATGATTGGCTTCGTACAGTCCCGGCGAATCCACGATATTGGAGGCCTGGATGGCATTGACGAGATCGGTAACGGTGACGCCGTTGGCCGCAAGCAGAGGGAGATTCGGCGTTACACCGAATTCCGGCACCTGTCCGCCCTGCACGGTAACGGTGCTGACGCCCAGGACGCGATTGAGCGGCGGCTTCAGGTCGTAGGTGGCCAACTCCCAAAGCTGAGTCTGGGGAAGAGTGTCGGATGTAAGGCTGTAGCCAAGAATCGGAAAGGTGGCGAAGGTAAGCCGATTGGTGGTGATGTGAGCGGTCGATGGCAAAGTCTGTTCGACTTTGCTGAGAGCCGCGTCCGTGAGCTGGAGCGCCTGGTACATGTTGGTGTTCCAGTCGAAGAAGAGGCTGACTTCGGCTGATCCGCGGCTGGTGGTGGAGCGCACGGTGACGAGACCCGGGACAGAGTTGACCGCATCTTCAACCGGTCGCGTAATGGTCACTTCCATCTGCTCGACGGGCATAACGCCGTTGTCGATGCCGATGACGACGCGGGGGAAATTTGTATCGGGAAAGACCGAGATCGGCACCTGAAACGAGGCGTAGATACCTGCGACGGTGAGGACAGCAGCGAAGAAAAAGATCGGCCGCGTGAAATAAGACAGCCAGAACGATTCTTCCTTCGATGCGGGAGCTTGAGTGGCGATCGACATCAGTCCTTGTCGCCTCCCTTGCCGGCTGCAGGCTTGGCGTCGTCATCGTCGGCAGGTCCCACCTTCACCTTGGCTCCTTCGTCGAGTCCATAGGAGCCATTGGTGATCACCATGTCGGCGGTCGTAAGGCCTTTCGTGATCTGAACGTCGTCGCCATCCTGGATACCGAGTTCAACGGTCTTCTTGTGTGCGGCGCCATCCGTGCCGACGATCATCACGGACTTCGATCCATCCTGCGCTGTGAGAATCGACGAAACGGGAACCTTCAGTGCCTGTTCGACAGTTTTGCCGGTTATGGAGACCTTGACCGGGGTGCCGACCTTGAGCGCTCCCTTTTTGTTGTCGGCCTTTAGCCAGATTTCGAGCGTGGTGCTGCCGGGATCGAGAGCGGGGCTGATCAGTGTGACCCTGGCATCGACGGGATCCTTGATACCGGGCACAACAAGGGACGCTACATCGCCGATCTTCATCTGCTGCGCAAGGCTCTGTGCGACGTGAGCCTTGGCCAGAAGGGCTGACGTATCCATGACGGTAAGCAGCGGGGCGCCTGCGGCTGGAGTCTCACCGGCATAGAGCGGGCGGTCAGTGACGAAACCGTTGATGGGACTGCGAATCTCGGTGAAGCTGACCTGCGCGGTTGCATTCTTGTATTTGCCTTCCGCGGAAGTGAGCTGGCCCTGCGCCGACTTCAGCTCCGCGTCGCGATTGACGCTGCGCATGGACTCAAGATGCTTGGCGGCCGTGTCGTAGGCGGCTTGCGCCTGCACCAGCGCGGCCTGCGCTGTGTCAAGATCGCGGCCGGGAATGGCACCTTCAGCAAAGAGCTGCTTGCGGCTGTTGACGATGCTGGTGTTCAGATCGAGATTAGCCTTGGCCTGCGCGTAGTCGAGTTCGGCCTTCTGCACATCTTCGGGCACCTGCGACTTTGTGGCCGTAGCGTATGCAGCCTGCGCGGCTTCGTAGGAGCCCTTGTTGTCCTGTGCGGTGGCAGCGAGATCGGCATTTTCAAGTACCGCAAGCAGCTCGCCTTCCTTCACTCGCGCGCCGCGCTGGACATAGAACTTTTTGACAGGCGCGGCGATCTTGGGCACGATGGCGGCCTGCGCCAGCGGCGCAAGAATCGCGTCGGCCGTGATGTGGTCGGAGATCGACCCCTGCTCGGGGTGCTCGGCTTGCACGGTGATTTCAGGCGCAGGCGTCTCTTCTTTCTTGCAGCCCCCTGCCAGAAGGATCGGAATCAGAAGAGCGACAGAAAGGGCGCGCCCGTGCCGTGCAACGCGGTTCCGGGTATGGGCTTGAAGATCGTGTGTGGTGATTTGAATTGCTTCGTTCATGGGTTCACATGGTCCCGGTCAGAGTTTGCAAGGCTGCCCGCGCCGCTTCATAGCGGACACGTCCATCTTCACGCGCGTTCTGCGCCGTGATGAAAGCTGTTTGCGCGTCGACAACTTCGAGCACCGTGGCCTCGCCGCCGGTGTAGCGCAACCTGGTAAGGCGCAGGCTTTCGCCGGCTGTAGCCACACTTAAGTCGAGCGAAGCGAGCTGATCGCGGGCGGCACTGGCTTCGGCGAAAGTTTCATCGAGCTGAGCGATGAGCCGGCGCTGCGTTGCGGTCAGAGCGGTCTTGGCAGCGTCGCGCTTGATTTCGCTCTGCTTGACTTTGTGCTCGGTGGCCAGCCAGTCCCACACCGGAATGTTCACGGTCACGCTTGCGGAGTAGCCCAGGTTACGAGCGCGAGTCCCATCGGGAGTCAACGGGCCATTGGCGGCAAATTCGTTGGCGTCGATGCCATAGGTGTAGTTCAGTCCGAGGGTGGGAAGATAAGCAGCGCGCGCTGCCAGTATGTCGGCTTTGCTGACTTGAAGTGTGGCCAGCGCACTTTTCAGTTCAGCGTTATTTTTCGCCGCAAGCTGGTTCACATCGTCGCGGGTCGCGAGCGCAGCGGGTGTTTCCGGCACCTGGATGGTGTACGGGGTGCGGGGATCGGGAAAGAGCAGAACGCCAAGTTCAAGCCGTGCCTTGTCAGCATTTAATTTCGCGTCGGAGAGTTCGCGATCGCGACCCTGTTGCTCCAGCTGTGCCTTCACTGTATCCGCGTGCGCGGATTCGCGGACCTGTTCACGCTGGCTGGTCAATTTGGTGAAGGCGGCGGCTTCATGTGCGGCGCTTTGCGCAATGGCCAGCTTGTGATCGGCGGCAGATAGGCCGTAGTACAAATTGGTGACCGTGGCAACCAGGCCGCGGCGCGCGATTTCGAGCTCTGCAGCGGCGACTGCGGCGGCAGCATCTGCCCGGCGCACCGCTGAAAAGGACCCCAGGCTTAGCGTTTCTTCCGCGATCCCTTGGGAAATGTACTCCCTGGGTCTCGCGTCGTTGGCGACGAATTTGGGATTGGGCGTTGTCACACCTTCGCCGCCCTCGGCATAGAGCCCGTTCGGTTGTGAGTAGATGCCCTGTCCGTAATAACGCACACTGGGCAACAGTCCGGCGCGCGCAATGCTGCGATCAATCCCAGCGACCCGGCTGTCGGCCAGTGCCGTGGCATAGGTTGGCTCGCTGGATTGCGTGCGCTTCAGGGCTTCCTCCAGCGTGATCGGGACCGGCTGGGCGGTTGAAGCAGAATCCGACTGCGTGGCCTGCACCGTGGTTTGCGCTGATGTTGCGACGGTCGAGAGAGCGAATGCGGCGAGAACTGAGGTGCCCAGTACTCGAGAGAGCGCGGCACGTTTCTGGCCGGGATAGGGATGGGAACCGATCTGCACAGGAAGACAGGATAACGGCATAACCTTAATTTCACCTTAGCCCTACATGAAACCGATGCATTTGTTGACGGCTGTGTCGCCTTGCGCGCTTAAGATGTTTTTGCATGGAAACGACGAAAGTTGCAGGGGCTCAAGTTTCTCGCATCGGCCTGGGAACCTGGGCCATCGGCGGTTCGGAGTGGGGCGCGGTGGCCGAGGATGCGGCAATCGCGACCTGTTTGAGCGCCGTTGAACGCGGCATCAACCTCATCGACACGGCGCCCATCTATGGCCGCGGCCGCGCCGAGGAGATCGTCTGCAAAGTCATGCGCGCGCATGGCCGTCGCGATGCGTTTTACATCGCCACCAAGGCGGGACTCGAGTGGAACGAGCGCGGCGTGTTTGCCAACTCCACGCCGGCGCGGCTGCGGCGGGAGATTGAGGACAGCCTGCGCCGCCTCGGCACCGATTACATCGACCTCTATCAGATTCATTGGCCCGACACGCTCGTGCCCGTTGCTGAAGTTGCCGGGGTTCTTGCGGAGTTTCAGCGAGCGGGCAAAGTCCGCGCGCTCGGCGTCAGCAATTTCAGCGCGGCGCAGATGGAGGAGTTTCGCGGTGTTGTCGAACTCACTTCAAACCAGCCGCCTTACAACATCTTCGAACGCGATATCGATCGCGAAACCCTGCCTTGGTGCGCGGCTAACGGCGTGGGAGTGCTCACCTACAGTTCGCTTTGCCGCAGCATGCTGGGAGGGCGCGTGCATCGCGGCATGACGTTTGAGCCCAGAGATATTCGCGCTGTCGATCCCAAGTTTCAGGAGCCCAGGTTCGGTCAATATATGACCGCAGTCGAGCGATTGACGGTGTTGGCTCGGACTCGCTTTGGCAAATCGGTGGCGCAGTTGGCGGTGCGATGGGTGCTCGACCAGCCGGGTATCTCCGTCGCATTGTGGGGAGCCAAGCGGCCCGATCAGCTTGACGCGGTCGCTGGGGTGATGGGCTGGAAGCTGGATACCAATACGATGGAAGAAATTGATCGCATTGTGGCCGAATCCGTGACAGATCCGGTGGGGCCGGAATATCTGACGCCTTTGGTACGCGAGCGATGAGGTCACAACCTTCCCGGGGGCGGAAGGATTCGTGACCGTTTCCCGGCGAGCGACTCACATTGTCGAAGTTTCGCGGGGAACGAACTCGCCAACCAGGATCATCAGGATTCCAGCAACCCATAAAATGTGGCCGATAAGGGGCAGGAATCGATTGATCGCGAAGAATATCCAGGTTGAGACGAGGCATGCGAGGACCGCCCACGTCAGGATGCGCCGCATCCGCCCAAATCGGGGCTGGAAAAACGCGAGGTAAAGCAGGAGCATCGGATTGACCAATCCGCCGAGGACTGCGAGCAAAAGCGTTGAACGAAACGTCTCAGGAATAGTGACGAGCATTAGTGAGAATTCGGCGCACTTCCAGCCGCTGTAGGTTCCGAGATTGATGAGTTCAGAACGCTCGCCGACAAACTTACAGGCCGGTAGCAGGAACGCAACTGCAAAAACACCCGCGCCGACGATCCTGCCAAGCCTCACTGCCTGTGGATTTGCGGCCAACCAATAACGCAGTGACATAGCGCCTCTCTTTCGTGGTGCTTTACACGCGCTGCGCAGCGAACCCGTTAAAAGAAATCATTTTGGAGTGTCCGCCAGCCAGCTTTTCAGTCACAGGATCGGCCCGATTGCTCCTGTGTGAAATGGCACGCGCCACCCCGGCCAATTCTGCGATACTAAATCGTTATGCCAATCGATGACCTGCAGCAGGCTGCACAGAAAATTGCCGGATTTCTTTCTTCCCTTAACAAGCTTGGCGGAATGCGATTGAAATATCGTATTACCGCGGGAGACGGCGCGCGCGATCCGCAAGGGCTGGAGGCGCGGCAAATTTACGTGGAACTGGGCGGACCGGATGTTCCGCTGCTGACACAGCATAATGGCGAGTTGCTGAGGGCGCTTGAAACAATTGCCGCGCAGATGCTGCGCCTGGAACAGCGCGAGAACGACCTGGTCAGCTTCGACGCGGGCAATTTCAAGGCCTTGCGCGCGCAGGAACTGCGCATGTCAGCCGAGGTGGCTGCGGAGAAGGTGCGCAAGTCGGGTGTGCCGTATGCGTTTCCGCCGCAGAACAGCCGCGAGCGTCGCTTGTTGCACATGGCGTTTCGCGATCTGCCCGGCGTGGAGACGGCAAGCTCCGGCGAGGGACAGGACCGCTTCCTGGCGGTCTATCCCGAGGGCAAAACGCACCTGCCGGTAGCGCCGCCCATGAAGCCGCGTGGATTTGGCCCTGATCGGGGATCAGGGCGCGATCGAGGATCAGGACGTGAGCGGGGATATGGACGCGATCGGCGCTGAAGTTCAGCGACAACGTTGGTTGGCTGTTCTGCAGATCGCACCACGGTGTGCCAAAATACCGAACAATGAAGACTGCAATTTCTCTGCTGATAGCGTTCGCGGCGCTCGTGTGTCCGGCGCAAAAGCGTCTGGTCCTGATTGATCAGGACGGCTCTGGCCCCGGCGGCTCGAACCAGATGGCGATGCTGTCGCTGCTGCAGGCGCCGCAGGTGGAGGTACTTGGCATCACCATGGTGACGGGCAATGCCTGGCGCGATGAAGAAACGCTGCACACCTTGCGCATGCTCGAACTCACGGGCCACTCCAACATTCCCGTTGCGAAGGGCGCAGTCTATCCGCTCGTTCGCACGCAGCTTGAGACGAAGCTTGCATCCGCGCTCGAGGGAAACGTGACCTGGCTCGGCGCGTGGGGACAGGGACCGATGACGCTTGTTGAAAAGAATGGAACGGATACCCCCTTCACATCCGACAAGCCCAACACACATGCCGCATTTGAGATTCCCCCCTTGCCCGAAGGCATGCCGGCGCTCAAGCCCGTCGACGAAGACGCTGCGCACTTTCTCATTCGGCAGGTCCGCGCGCATCCGCACCAGGTCACGATTTATGCAGCTGGTCCGCTGACGAATATTGCGCTCGCCATCTCCATCGACCCTGAATTTGCAGAGTTGTCGCAGGGCATCGTGATCATGGGCGGCAGCCTCAACCCGCAGACAGACGATCCGGAGTTCGCCAGCAGCCCGCGTCACGAATTCAACTTCTGGTTCGACCCCGAAGCCGCCCGCATCGTGCTCCGCGCCCCGTGGTCTCGCATCGATGTCACCACCGTCGATGTCTCCATCAAGGCGCCCTTCACTCAGAAAATGCTCGACGAAATATCCAAATCGCAGTCGCCCACTGCCAAATACATCGCTGCATGGAGCCAGGACCGCTACTACCTCTGGGATGAACTCGCAGCATGCGCATGGCTCGACCCGACCATCATCACCAAAGAAAAACTCGTCTACATGGATATCGACCTGAGCCACGGACCAAGTTATGGCGACACACTCACGTGGACCGAGCAATTAAAGCCGCGCACCGTTGCTCACCTTGTCCACGCACAGCTCGATCTCGACCTGCCGCGCTTTCAGAAAATGTTTGTCGAGTTGATGTCGCGGTAGCACATTGTGCCCGAACTTCATTGAAATCAGAAACTCTTCGGTACTCTTGCGGAATTGTGCGCGCCCTCATCTAATTGAATAGAAGCCCTTCTGGATTCTCTGTGGTTCTTGCCTGATTGCCTTGTGTTGCCACCCGAAATATTGGAAAGAGGACAGCTATGTTTTCTTCAGAGCTTATGATGCGCCGTGGGCGCATGCCCATTTTGGTATTGGCGATGAGCCTGGCGTTTGCCGGATGCGAATCGAAGATGGACAAGGCAATCGACCAGGCGAAAAAGCAGGCCGCCACAACCGGTCAGCCCCAGCAGGTTGTGGCAGTCGACAAGACTGGCACCACGACCACGACTGTTGTGCAGCCACCCGCAAAAGGCCAGACCACTGAGGCGATGACGACCTCGACCACGCCTCCGTCGGCTGGAGCGCCCGTACCGCCGCCGCAGGATCCAAAGGTTTATCCGGTCGGCGGGGATCCGAATCAGGTTCAAGCCGGCACGGGCGACGGTGTTTCACCAGATGGCGGCAAGACTTCGGCTGCCGGGCCGCCTGCGACGGTGAAGGTCACGATCCAGGCCGGCACAAGTCTGGCGATCCGCGTCGATCAGCGCATCAGCGTGAAGACTAACCATCCGGGCGACACTTTCACGGGAGAAGTAGTGGAGCCCATCGTCGATCCCAACGGGAAGGCGGTTGTTCCCAAGGGCACGCAAGTTGGCGGCGTGATCGATGCGGCACACAAACGCGGCCACTTCAAGGGCGCGTCAGTACTGGAATTGCGCCTGACCTCCATGACTCTGGATGGTACGCAGTATCATCTGCGGACGGCGGATCTGATGGAACACAAGAAGGGCAAGGGCAAGCGCTCCGCAGCCATGATCGGCGGAGGCGCGGGCCTGGGCATGCTGATTGGCGGCATCGCTTCCGGTGGCACAGGCTTGCTGATTGGCGGGCTTGCCGGCGGCGGCGCTGGCGCAGCGGGCGCCGGACTTACAGGCAATCGCGACCTTGATATCCCGGCAGAGACTGTGGTCCATTTCAAACTGGCGCAGGACCTCGTGGTGCAGGGCGAGTAGCTTCGGTTCGCGCGTAACGGCGGTCGATTCAAATTAGATTCCTCTTGCCAGCCATGCGACTTCACGCGAAGAATGTGCGTGAGGAAGACTATGGCTGGCAAGTCTGTTCTGGGCGGAAGCAAGCTGGTCGCATTTGCTCCCACGACTGATCCCGCAAAAGCGCGGGCATTTTATGAAGGCGTGCTCGGCCTGCGTCTTGTGGCCGATGAAAAGCCGTTTGCGCTCGTCTTCGATGCGAACGGAACCATGTTGCGCGTCACGACGGTGCACGAATTGAAGCCCGATCCGTTTACGGTGCTCGGCTGGAATGTCGCCGACATTGAAGGGACAGTTGACCGCTTGATCGGCGCAGGCGTCGTGTTCAATCGCTATAAGGGAATGAACGACGACGATACCCGCGGCATCTGGAACTCGCCAAGTGGTGCGCGGGTGGCGTGGTTCAAGGATCCGGATGGGAATGTGCTGAGCGTGACGGAGTTTCAGAAGTAGACGGCGACGTCAACTCAGCGAAGTTACTGATGCGGAACTGGTCGCCTCTCGGCGGCGCAGCGAGAAGCAACTGCAGGTTTCTCCACTTCGGTCGCCACGGCGACCTACGGTCGAAATGACAGCTTCGTCGGAATAGGGATTTTCGCGCCGCACGCAAAAAGGCCGCGCCAGGCGCGGCCCTTCTGATCACTGATCACTGACGCCTGTTTTACCCGTTCAGCATCTCCTGCAGCTTATTTAGCGTGCGATGCAGGTCCTTGTCGGTGCGGCGCAACTCATCGATCTTGCCGATGGAGTGCATCACCGTGGTGTGGTGCTTGTTGCCGAACTGGCGGCCGATTTCCGGCAGACTCGCCTCGGTCATCTGCTTGGCGAGATACATGGCGATCTGGCGCGGCACGACGACGTTGCGGGAGTTGTTCTTCTGCTTCAGGTCGCTCACCTTCATGCCGAACTGCTCGGCGACGGCGCGCTGGATCGATTCGATCGTAATCTTGCGCACCTGCATGTCAATGAACTGCTTGAGGCATTGTTGCGTTGTCGCCAGCGTGATCTCGGTCCGATTCAGATTGCACCAGGCGACCAGCCGGGTCATCGCGCCCTCAAGTTCGCGCACGTTGGTGCGGACGTTGGAAGCGATGAATAGCGCCACATCCGTCGGCAGCTGCACCTGTTCGTTCTCGGCCTTCTTCTGCAAGATGGCAACTTTGGTTTCGAGATCGGGCGGTTGAATGTCGGCGATCAAGCCCCACTCAAAGCGCGAGCGCAGCCGGTCTTCAATCTCGGCAAGTTCCTTCGGTGGACGGTCCGATGCGATCACGATCTGCTTCATGCTCTCGTGCAGAGCGTTGAAGGTATGGAAGAACTCTTCCTGCGTCCGCTCTTTCTGCGCGATGAACTGAATGTCGTCGATCAGGAGCACGTCGACGGTGCGGAAGCGATCGCGGAAGCTGGTCATGCGATCGTTGCGCAGCGAGGTGATCATCTCGTTCGTAAACTTTTCTGCGGAGACGTAGCAGATGCTCGCCGACGGCTGGCGTCTTTTTACTTCGTGGCCGATGGCGTGCATCAGGTGCGTCTTGCCCATACCCACGCCGCCATAGAGGAAGAGTGGATTGTAGGCGCGCGAGGGACGCTCTGCAACGGCCAGTGAGGCGGCGCGGGCAAACTGGTTGCCATTGCCGATCACGAAAGCGTCGAAGGTGTAGCGAGGATTGAGCTGGGCTGCAGTCGACCAGTCGAAGCGCGTCTGCTCCGGGGTGCGCGACGCGGGCGCGGTGGGTGCATGCGCCGGCAGCGGACCGAAGCCGCCATCCCTGCGCTGCGGAGGCATCGACGGATCCTCTTCCACGGTGACGAATTCCACGTCATCGAACTCCAGCGATTGCAAGTCGATGGCTTCCTGGATCAGGTCGCCATACTTGTCACCGATGTGCTGGAACTCCTTGGAAGGAACGCGGACGTAGAGTATGCGGCCACTGGCGTGGCTGAAGCGTGTCGGTTTCAGCCATGTCTCGAACGACTGGCGGATAACCTTTTTTTCCAGTGCTGCGAGGATCTGCAGCCAGGGATTGAGAGCCGAAGCCGGCGAAATTGCGAATGCCATCGAGCGGGTCCTTGCCGGCGCCACCTGTGTACTGCCGTAGTAATTTTCAACCGCGCGGTTGAGACAATGGCTCACGCAGTGAGTGAAGGAATCTCACCCACATTCGCGTATTGAGAACATGCCTGGTGGCCGTTGGTCTGCCTCGGAAAAATATACTGCGAGGCACGGGTTGAAATTCACTCCGTGGGACGCTCGGAAACTTTCTTGAACGGTCCCGATGGTAGCACATTTGGGGTGTGTTGCAATGCCTCTTTCACATAACTTTTGGGAACGCGACGAAGGTTGCACCACACACGGTGAAAGAGATCACACACGATCAAAATTCTCGCGCTTCGATCGCAAAATTCTACTCAATTATTGCTTTCATCGAGCTCTGCAGGATTGGATGCCGGACTTGCGTGGCGCGTTTTCGCGGATTCGCTTCGGCAAGCTTTGTCGGTGTTCCTGTTCATCAACACACGCGGCCCCGGGTCGGCTGATTACCAGGGGAGAGGCGCCCCGCTGGATTTGATGGCCAACCTTCGATATACTTAATACTTGCCGTTCAGGCTACGATTTCAGACAGGAAACAGGAGCGCATTCTTATGCCCAAGCGCACATTTCAACCCAACCGGCGTCACCGCTCAAAGACGCACGGCTTTCGCTCACGCATGAAGACCAAGGCGGGAGCAGCCGTACTGAGCCGTCGCCGCGCTGCAGGCCGTAAGCGCGTCTCAGTCAGCGCCGGTTTTCGCGACTAAGTCGTTCCCGCCGTTTTGTTTCGGCTGGAGCAGGTTCCAGAGCCTACCATCCTCTGGCCGAATTCCTTCCAGATTTTCGATGAGCATCTCCACCAAGCCTGAGGAGCATCCCGTTGCGCCGGCAGCGCGCATCCCGGCTGCTGCGTTCAAGGTTCGCGAGTCTCTGGCGGGGTCGCGTCTGTGCAAGCACGCGGACTACCAGCGCGTCTACGCCGCAGGCCGCAAGCATCGCTCTGCTTCAATGAGCTGGTTCCTGGCGCCGCAAACCGAGGTGTCGTCTCCGCGCGTGGGACTTACCGTCGGCAAGGTGCTTGGCAAGGCGCACGAGCGCAATCGCATCAAGCGTCGGCTGCGCGAAGTGCTGCGGCGGCATGTCGGCCAGTTGCCGGCTGGATGCGACCTGATCCTGCATCCGCACCGGAGCGTGCTTACGCTCGAATTCACGAAACTAGATGCAGAGATTCTGCGTATTCTCCAGCAGGCAAATGCCGAACAGGCTCGCGCAAACCCGACTCACTCTCCGCGTTCCGGCAAGGCAGAGCCTGTTCGATGACGCGCATCCTTCTCGCTATGCTCGCGTTTTACCGTCGCTGGGTTTCTCCGGCGCTGCACTCGCTCGGTTCCGGCGGCGGATGCCGTTATGTGCCGACCTGCTCGGAGTACGCATCGATCGCGATCGCAACGCACGGTCCTGTGCGCGGCACGGGACTCGCGATCTGGCGGCTTCTGCGCTGCCATCCATTCAGCCGCGGGGGTCTCGATTCCGTGCCGCCCGCAGGACCCGCAACGCATCTGCCGCACGAACCATTACCATAGAAAGAGCGGCTCCCTTTCGGTGTGCCACTCCTTGGAGACAGGAAGTTACCTTTGCCAGAAATTCGTAATCCCAACCTCGAGTCGCAGGGTTCCGGCGGCGGCGGCGCCAGCGGCGGCGATTTCCGCAGCCTGATCCTCTTTACGTTTCTAGCCCTTGCGGCCGTGATGGTCTATCAGTACTTCTTTCAAAAGCCTCCGGCGAGTACTCCCGCCAGCCAGACGCAGAGCCAGCAGGCGCAGCAGCAGTCCCAGCAACAATCCGCACAATCTGCGGCGCCGGCGTCAAGTCAGAGCGGCGGAGCTGCTTCAACCAGGATGGCTGGACCTGTCGCCACGGCGGCCGCATCCTCCGAAACCACGACTACCTTCGAGAATGAAAAATTTCGGATCACCTTCAGCAACAAGGGCGCGCAGGTCGAGCATTGGATCCTCAAGAGTTTTACAGACTCCAGCGGCAAGCCGCTCGACATGGTGCAGGAGCAGGCAGCGAGCCGTTTCGGCCTGCCGCTTTCGCTCTATACCTATGACAACGCGCTGACGACGCAGCTCAATACTGCCCTTTATCAGTCAACTGCGACGGGCCAGCTTTTGGCGCCAAACTCCGTCACCTTCCACTACGCAGCCGGAGGTCTCGATGTGGTCAAGACCTTCAGCTTCGATACAAGCTACGTCGTGGGTGTGCACGTCAACGTGAAGCGGGATGGTGTTCCTGTGCGCGCACTCGTGGCGTGGCCAGCGGGCCTCGGCGATATGGAAGAATTCCTGGCTGCCGGCGGCAAACACACCACGTTCCTGGTGCCTACGCAGTCGCAGCTGGCCTGGTCGATCGACGGCAAGCAGGACACTATGGCTTCGA
Source organism: uncultured Acidobacteriaceae bacterium (assembly GCA_963770365.1). GTDB lineage: Bacteria > Acidobacteriota > Terriglobia > Terriglobales > Acidobacteriaceae > Telmatobacter. Next base: position 621,686 of record CAVYPN010000014.1, read on the forward strand.
AGAAGGTGAGCGGCGACGCAACGATCGATCAGCCCTTCGAATACGCCGGCGTCATGGATCTCTACTTCGCCGCGACGTTTATGCCGGATGCTCCATCGCGCGCCACCGAGGTCACGTTCCACCACACCCTCGATTTGCCCGGTGACTTGAGCGACCCCAACAGCGCGAAGAAACCCGCCGACGTGATCGGACTTGCGATAGGCGACCAGAGCGGCGATACACAGTTGCGCGTCTATGCGGGTCCCAAAGAGACCAGCATCCTCAACTCCATCCACGCCACCGGCGCCGATGGCAAGCCGACGGGCGAGGCGCTCTCATCGCTGATCCAATATGGCTTGTGGGGCATCATCGCCAAGCCTCTGTATCTCGCGTTGCGCGCCCTGCACAACATGATGGGGCCGGGAAAGTACAACTGGGGCTGGGCCATCATCATCGTCACCGTCATCTTCAACCTGGTGCTTCTGCCCACGCGCATCTGGACGATGAAGTCGTCGCTGAAGATGATGCGCATCCAGCCAAGGCTCGACGGAGTCAAGAAGAAGTACGCCAACCTGAAGATCAATGATCCCAAGCGCGCCGAGATGCAGGCCGAGCAAATGGCCATCATGAAGGAAGAAGGCGTGAACATGTACGGCGGCTGCCTTCCGATGCTGTTGCAGATGCCGCTCTTCTTTGCTTACTATCGCGTGCTGCTAAACGCCGTGGAACTGCGGCAGGCGCACTGGTTCTGGCTCACCGATTTGTCGCTGGCCGATCCGCTGCACATTCTGCCGATTCTCATCATCGGAACGATGTTCTTCGTACAGTTCATCACGCCTTCGCCCGGCATGGACCCGGCGCAACGGCGCATGATGGCCATCATGATGCCCGCCATCATGGGCCTCACGCTGTGGCACTTCGCCTCGGGACTGGCGCTCTACTGGATCACCGGAAACATCATCAATCTGATCATGCAGGTGGCGATCAACCGATCCGGGATCGGCAAGGAAATGCACGAGATCTCCGCTCGCCGCGCCGCAAAGAAGCTCGGCGGCAAGGGCGGCAACGTCAGCCCCAAGGTAATCCAGGGCCGCCGCTGATATCCGGCGGTGGTCCAGGCCGACGTCGATAAGTCAGTCGCTGATGAGGCGACGCTTCATTGACACAAGGATGGGGAGGGTTCGGGGCTTGGAAGTTGAAGCTGCTTCAACGAGCGTTTCAGTGCCCTGCCGAACTCAAGGCCCTGCACCGACTTTTTGAGTGCTCCCTCGATCTCCATTGCTTGTTCCGGGGCAAGAAGGGTCTGCAGGGTCGTACGCTCGCCACTCTTCAGTTGGTCAGCCCTCTCAACGTAGTGAATGCGCATCAGCACGCCAACGCCAGCAACGTACCGCACTTCGAAGTTACTTATCGGACAGGCAATGATGACCCCGGTGGGAACGTCTTTCACGTTGGTTGATGACATGGTGGTTGACCTCTCTGATGAATGTACCTTTGCCGCGGTTTCAAGGGGATTACACCTAAGAAGCAGGGGGATGGTTCGTTTGTAGCGGGCGACTCACCTCGATGGGGGGACCCAGGGGCGTCGATACCCTTTGAAGTCAAGGCGGCCTGAACCGCTGCTCTCAGCTCAGGGCGGCTTTCAGCGCGCCATCAATCTGCGGCAACCCGAATTGAAACCCCGCTGCCTGCAACTTCACCGGGTGCACGCGTGCACTGGCCAGCAGTGCCTCGTCGGCCATTTGCCCGAACAACATGCGGACTGCGAACGCCGGGAGGGTCAGGAACGCGGGTCTGCGCAGTTGCCGTCCCAGCACGCGCGTAAAGTCGGCATTGGTTACCGGGTTCGGTGCCGTCACATTCAGAGGGCCTGACAGGTCCGGGCGCTCCAGTGCAAACTGAATCGCCGCCACCACATCCGCCAGGCCGACCCAGCTCATCCACTGCCGTCCGCTGCCGAGACGCGCACCCAGGCCGAGCCGAAATGGAGGCAGCATCTGTTGCAGCGCGCCCTGTCCCGGACCCAGCACGACGCCGAAGCGGAGATGCACGACACGGATTCCCGCCTGAACTGCGGGCGCTGCTGCCGCTTCCCATTGTTGGCAAAGCTCCGCGAGAAAGCCCGTTCCGGGCGCCGACGCCTCCTCCAGGACCTCATCGCCGCGGTCGCCATAGATGCCAATCGCCGACGCCACCAAAAAGACTCTGGGCGGTTTCTGAAGCCCCGCCAGCACCCCTGCCAGTCGATGCGTTGAGTCGACCCGGCTGGCGGCCATTTCGCGACGATACCTTTCCGTCCAGCGATGCGCCGCCACGCTTGCCCCGGACAGGTGAATTGCAGCGGCCGCGCCTTCCAGCAGTGCAGGGTTTTCGATGGGTGGGTCCACACCAGGATTCCATTGCAGTTGTCCTTCGGCCGTTGGCACCCGTCTTAGTAATTGAAGGGTCGAAACTCCCCTCGTAGTCAGCGCCCGATGCAGAGCCGCGCCCAGCATTCCTGAGGCGCCGCTCAGAATGATTCTGCCGGAAACGATTGTGGAATCCATATTGACAGCATTGGCGTTCCTCCTGAGTATGAGGAACTTTCGCCCGTTTGCTCAGACTACACGTATTTGGTAGGATGGGAATAGGTTTTGATTGGGGCAAAACGCGCCCGTGCATTCCCTGGAGGGCTGATGACTGAACCAGCGGCTCGCAACGAAGAAACGCAGAAGTCGCAAGTGGACACCGAAACCACTGAAAAGTTCATTGCCGAGAAACATATCGGCGAGCGGATCAAGCGCCTGCGGCTGAAGAAGTCGATGGGCCTGGTGGAACTGGGCAAGCACACGGGGTTGTCAGCGAGCTTTCTCTCCCAGCTCGAAACCGGCCGCGTGGTTCCGACCCTTCGCAATCTCGCCCGTATCGCCATGGTGTTCTCAAAAGATCTCTCGTATTTTTTTGAGGCTGAACCCCAGTCGATGTTCCGCGTCCATCGCCGCAAGGAACGTGTGCGCCTGCCGCAGACCGGCGTCGAAGAGCCAACGTATTTCTTTGAGAGCCTTGGCTACATGGTGCCCGATCGGCACATGGATCCCTACTTTGCGGAATTCATTCCGCTTGAGCGAACCCGGGAACCCCGCGCGCACATGCACCCGGGCTATGAGTTTCTCTACATCCTCGACGGCGAGCTCGAACTGCATCACGGGGAACACCACTGTACGCTGACGCCCGGCGATGCGGTTTACTTCGACTCGAGCACGCCTCACTCCTACGTCTGTGCGGGCAAGAAGCCTGCCGACGCCCTCATCGTGACCATGCACCAGCCGCCGGCCAGCCAGCCGGTGACCCTGCTGCGTTCCGGAAGCGGTGCAACGCTGGTGCAGCGGGCAGTCGCCGGCCGCGGCGTGCTCGGCGTACGCGAACCGGCGGGAAGTTAAGACTTGTCGCGAGAGCGGCTCTTTTAACCGGAGACGGCTTCGAAACTCCTCGTGCCACGCACCATTCCTACTGGGGCTTTGCCGTCGGATTGGCTGGCGGATTTGCAGGTGTGCCCGCAGCCGGCTTCGCAGTGGTGCTCTTCGCCGCAGGCCGCTTCTTCTTTGCCGGCGCAGTTGGCGTTGGACACTTCGGTGCCGGGGGCGGCGTTGCGGCAGCCTTTAGCGAAGCAGCCTGTGTCTGTACCGTGGTCCGCAAATCCACGATTTGCTTCTCCTGCACGGTCGCGGTCTGGACCAGTTGGTTGCCGAGTCGAACGCGCGCCTTCTCCAGGTCCGCCAATGTCGTCTGCAACTGGCCCACCTGGTCGCCTGGTGCGGCCACACGAGACCCTTCCACCAGGTGCACCATTACATCGTAGAGCGCGTCCACGTTGCGCGAAACCGGAAGCACTTTGCTCAAGCTGCCGGGGGCAGAATCGGCCTCCTTCAACAAGGAAGGAAGCGTTCCCTGCAGGTCCCGCTGGATTGCGTCGACATTGGTTCCCGCTTCGTCGCGCACCGAGCCGCGCTTCCACTTATCCAGCTTCAGGCCACCGATGGTCTGCTGCACCTCGTCGAGTGAGCGGCGCAGTATGTCAGATGGCGCCGAAGGCGTAAAAGCAGTGTTTGCTCCGCCGCCGGTTGAGGCAGCTGGGGCGGCCGCGGGCGCTGTCTGTGCACCACTGGGGAGCATCAGCTGAAAAAATGCGCTCGCAATCAAAACGGTCTTGGAAATTCGCATGGGGGTTTGCCTTCCTGACAAGGTGCGGGCATGCGCGGCTCAAGAGAATGCATGACTTGAAGCAGGGTCTAACCTCCGCGCGTAAGGCCCATTCAACCAGTATCAACAATCGTCCCCTCCCTGAACAAGTTCACTGGGCGGGTAAAATCTGTCGCGCGCTGGAATCGTTTTTGCTCCAAGGCAACAGCTATATCTCCGAGGCCATCTACAAAGCGAATGCGTCTGCAACGTAGAACGAACCTGGGTTTCTCTATTCGATGCCGGCAATACGCCGTCATGTTGGTTTTCGCTCTCTCAATACTTGCTGTGGCGGAGCCGATCGCGGTACGGCATCCTGAGGGGACATTACATGGATTTCTGGCCCTGACCACGGATCAGGGCCAGGTCCTCGCCGACGGCGACCTCATCGAAATCGTGCGCGGCGATCGGGTCAAGTCGCATTTGACCTTCCACTTCAAAGACGGGTCAATTGACGATGAAACCGCTGTCTATACCCAACGCGGTGTCTTTCGGCTCATCTCCGATCACCACATTCAGAAAGGCCCCTACTTCCCGCGTCCGCTCGATATGACCATCGACGTCGCGAAGGGCGTCGTGATGACGCGTTCGTCCGGCAAAGACGGCAAGGACGAAGTCACAAAAATCAAAATGCCAGCCGATCTTTACAACGGCCTCGTCATCCCGGTGATCAAGAACATCTCCCCCGATGCCGGTGAAACGAAGGTCTCCATGATCGTCGCCGCACCCAAGCCGCGCGTGGTGACGCTGGACATGATGCCGCAGGCTCCGGGAACCTTTTATCTCGCAGGTATGCCCCGCAAGGCGACGGTCTACGAGATCAAGATCGAGATTGGCGGACTAGCCGGCGTCATCGCGCCCATCATCGGCAAGCAGCCCCCCAACATTTTCATTGAGATTCTCCGAGGCGAACTGCCGGCTTTCTTGCGAGAAAGCGGCCCAATCTTTGAAGGCGGAGAGATCCTTACCATTTCGCTCATCGGCCCTACGTGGAAAACCGAATCTCACGATTAGCCTGCTCAATGAACCATCAGTCTTCGATTGTGGCGAAATATTCCGCGACTTCCAGCCAGTTGTTTACGCGCGTGAATCCCGTCGCCATCAGGTTGTGCGGCGCCGTGTACAGCAATCCCTGCCCTTCAAAGCGCAGCAGATTCTTCGGCAGATCGTCGACCAGGTAATCGGCGCGCAAAATGCTCTTGTCGCCGCAGAAGACATAATGCGTGGGGGGAATGAAAGGGAAGTGCCGCTGGAGCCAGCGATACTTCGGCCCCAGCGAGTTGGGCACCGCCATGGCCTGGGTGGCGATGAAGATCTCGAAACGCGACGAAAGCTGCTTCAGAACCTCCTGGGAGTCCGGCATCAGCGGCAGGTCTTCAAAGAAATCCTCCGCATCAAGAAACGCGCGCAACTCCTTCTGGCGATCCTGGGGCGTAATCTCCCACAGTCCCTTGCCTGCCAGGTCGTCGACCGTGACATCGTCTTCGAAGGCCTGGTTGTAGCGGCGCAGGTGCTCGGCCAGCGTATCGGCCATCACCTCGTCCATGTCCACGCACACGCGTTTCAACTTCCGCTCCCCGGCTATTGCGATCTGGATCCGATTGCACCGCTAAGGCAATCCATTGCCATGCGATGGGCAGCCTTGTGAGACTTTACGCCCCGGCCTGCCGCGGCTTGCGGATCGCACGCCCAGCATCTGCCGCCGGCTCCGGTTGCGGTGTCTTGGGCGCGGGCGCCATCGCCGGATCCCAATAGAGCAGCCGCCCGCAGCTGTCGCAGGTCAACAGTTCGCCCTCGCGGAGCTGGTTCCACATCTGCGGGCGCACGCCCATGCGGCAACCGACGCACTGCTGGTTGTCGACGCGTGCGATGCCAGTGCCGCGGTTCGCAGCAATCCGGTCGAAGCGAGTGAGCAGCTCCGGTGCAATCTCCTTGCGCAGCGCTTCGCGCTCGACGGTTAGCGCGACCTGCTGCTCGGCCACCTCGCGCTGGCTGGCCGCCACGCGCTCCTTGGTCTTATCCAGTGCCCCAGCCAGCTCTTCTACCTGGGCTCGTGCCGTCGCAAGCGTTGCTTCCTGTGCTTCGGTGCGCTCCAGGCTGGCGAATTCCTCATTTTCAAGGCGGTCGATCTCCGCCTGGGCAAATTGCACCTCGTGCTCGATGGCCGTGGCCTGTGCCGGCGTGGTCACGCTATCCTGCTGCGCCTTATAGCGCGCGGCCTTCTGCCGGTGGTCCGTAATCTCGCGCTCCAGCCTGGTGCGCAGCGAGTCTTCCCGGTTCAGCGCATCTGCCGCGGCAGCCGTCTTTGCCTGCATGGCGGCCAGGGCGGATTCGGCCTGGTGAATTTCAGCGGGCAACGCCTTGGCCATTTGCATCAGCCGGCTCCGCTCCAGTTCCACGACTTGCAGCTTCACCAGGTTCTCAGTATTCGTGTCCATCGTTGTCAAGAAGTCTAGTCCATTGCCCGTCTAATCAGAAAATGGGTGCGTCGATTCGCCGGAAGGCATCCAACCTGAAAGATGGAGCTTACTAAGACCAGGAACGCGCTTGGACGCCTGCCCCGCTGGCCATTCTGGATTGGCGGCTGCATTTTCGCGCTTCTGGTTGCGATTGGCATCTTCATCGACATCGCTGCACACCGCGCCGAGCCATTTGTGCGCCAGCAGGTCGTTCAGGCGCTATCTGACCGTTTTCATGCCCGAGTCGAACTCGACAGCTTCCATCTTTCAATGGGCAATACGCTGCGCGGAGAGTGGGGCGTCTGGGGCGAGGGCAAGGGTCTTCGCATCTGGCCGCCGGCCGACGTTGAGGGCGTTCACGTTCCGGAACCCAACCCGCCGCTTCAGCCGCTCATCCGGCTCGATGAGTTCCACTTTCATGCACCGCTGCATTTCCAGTCGGGGCAGCCGGTTCACATTACGCGGATTCGCCTCAAGGGTCTCGACATCCGGTTTCCTCCGCGCTCGCATATGCAGAGATCGTCCGAATCCGGAAACGAAAAACGGCCTCCGTCGAACTCGCTGAATGTCAGTGTCGTGATCGATGCCGTGGATTGCACCGACGCGCGCTTCTCTCTCGAGACGGACAAACCGAACAAACTGCCGCTCCAATTCGTGATTCATGAATTTCGGCTCAAGGGTGTCCGCTCCGGCGCGCCCATGGTGTTCGACGCGCAGCTTGACAACCCCAAGCCGCCAGGAGCCATTCACACGACAGGCAGCTTTGGTCCGTGGATTGTCGATGATCCGGGAAGCAGCGCCATCCGCGGCGACTACACGTTCAACCATGCTGATCTTTCGGTCTTCACGGGCATTGCTGGCTTGCTTAATTCCACCGGCAGATACCAGGGAACGCTGCGGGATCTGACCGTGGATGGAAAAACCGAGACGCCGGACTTCCAGCTCACGCATACCGGCCACACTATGCCGCTCAATACCACTTTCCATGCGCGCGTCGATGGAACCAATGGCGATACCTGGCTTGAGCCCGTGGATGCAATTCTGGCCGGATCGCATTTTACGGCGAGCGGGCAGATTGTGCGTGTGCTGAAGACCGGTGACGATGGGCGGCTGCACAGCATCGGCCACGATATCGCACTCGATGTGAATGTGGATCGCTCGAGGATTGAGGACTTCCTGCGCCTTTCCACCGATTCGCCGATACCCATCCTCAACGGCGGCATTCAGGTAAGGGCGCATCTCCACATTCCGCCGGGAAAGGGGCCTGTAAGCCAGCGCATCGGGCTCAAGGGCCGCTTTGTGATGGACAATGCCGAGTTCACCAGCCTGCCGGTGCAGAAGCGCATCCGCGAATTGAGTTTGCGCGGGCAGGGGAAGCTCAGTGAATTGAAGTCCTCTGAAGACGACAAGATCAAGTCGCATATAGAGGGGGATTTCACACTCGATGCCGGCGTGTTGACGCTCCCATCGATCATGTACACGGTACCTGGCGCCGACATTCACATGCACGGCACCTATCGCTCCCAGGGCGGGACACTCGATTTCACCGGCACGGCGAAGATGGAGGCGACGGTCTCGCAGATGGTGGGTGGCTGGAAGGGATTTTTGCTCAAGCCCGCCGATCGATTCTTCAAAAAAAATGGGTCTGGAACCGAGATCCCGATTTACGTTGCCGGCACGCGCGAAAAGCCGCAGTTCGGCTACAATTCAGGGCACTCCGGCGGCACCCATCCCCAGCGCCCCGACGCGCAATAACGGCATGAAGCTGCATGCTTCGTCCCGATAGGGGCGAATCGAACCAGACCCCGTCAATGACATCTTCGGTTCACATCCGCTTTCATTGCCTGTCTGTATAATTCTCCGCAGATTTCACTTGTCAGTGTTGCGGAGGCTTCAATGGACCTGGTCCTTCTGATCCTGTTGGCTGTTGTTGCGATCATTGCGCTCTCGCTCATTCTGGGCAGCTTCTTCACCGTCAGCACTGCCGAGGTTGCCGTCCTGACGCGATTCGGAAAGTTTCTCCGCGTCGCCGAAGCAGGCCTCAACTGGAAGGCTCCCTATCTCGACACTGTCGCCGGCATCGTAAGTCTTCGCGTCAACCAGATCACACTGACCATGGAGACCAAGACCAAGGACAACGTCTTCGTTACGATTCCCATCTCCGTGCAGAATCGCGTGCGCCCCGAACGCGTTTATGACGCCTTCTATAAGCTTTCCGATCCTGTCGCGCAAATCAAGTCGTACGTCGAGCAGGTGATTCTCGGACACGTTCCCGGCATGACGCTGGACGAGGTATTTGCGTCGCAATCCAGCATCGCCGCCGCCGTCAAGCAGGAACTCGACTCCGACATGGCGGCCTTTGGCTACGAGATCGTCAACGTGCTGGTTACCGACATCATCCCCGACGCAAAGGTCAAGTCGGCGATGAACGACATCAACGCCGCCCAGCGCGAGCAGGTTGCCGCGACAGCGCGCGGCGAGGCCGACAAGATTCTCGTCGTCAAAAAAGCCGAGGCCGAAGCCGAAAGCAAAGCGCTGCAAGGGCAGGGAATCGCCAACCAGCGCAAAGCAATCGTCGAAGGACTGCAGAACTCCATCGAGCAATTCCAGAAAGCCGTCGAGGGAGCAACGCCAAAGGACGTGATGCAACTGGTGCTGGTCACGCAATACTTCGACACGCTGAAGTCAATCGGCGAGAACGACAAGACCAACACTCTCTTTCTTGCTCACTCGCCCTCCGCAGTAAAAGAAGTGTCCGACCAGATTCTCGAGTCGATGCTGATCGCGCAAAACTCAACCGTAACGTCGCGATAACTGCAGGCACTGAATTCAATCGAGACTTGGCGAGTCTTTGCAATGTTCTCCCGATTTGATGGATGTTGACGGGAAAGCGGTAAACACGCAGGCTGTCTGCAACCGTTCAATATCTTGCAGCTCAGATCGGCTGTGGCCCATTATTCTTATCCCATGTTTGGCCGATTCGTTTCAGCGATTCTGTGCGTGTTGATCTTCCCTTCACTTCTGGCGCAAACGAAGTCGACTCGTGAGCAAGAGGAAGTTCGAGAAGCTCTTGCCAACTTCGTGGTCGCATTCGACAACCTCAACTGGGAGACCTTCCGCCTGGCGTTTTCCGATGATGCCACGGTGTTCTATCCCCGCGCGTTCCCCGAGCGCGCCAATGGCCGCGCCGAGTTCGAGAAGACATTCAAGATCGTCTTCGATCAGATTCGTGGCAACAGAGAAAAACCCCCATACATGGATCTCCAACCGAAAGACATGAGGATCCAGACGTTTGGAAATGTGGCCATCGCTACATTCCATCTGGATGACAGGGCCGGATTCGTGAACCGACGAACGATCGTTCTCAATAAGACCGACGACGGCTGGAAAATTGTGCACCTGCATGCCTCGGAGGTTCCAGTGGCACATGCAAAGCCCTAATTGAGTGGAAGATGTCTCGGGATCTGTTATGCCCTTCGATAGACTCAATGTGATAGTTTGACCTGTTCACACCGTTGCCGAATTTACGAGCTGCGGAAGAAAATTGAGGACCCGCAATGCAGTGGACCAAATCTGTTGTAGACGCCTTCGCAGGGTGCGCTCTTAGTCTTTCGATCGGAGCACTTGCGCACACAGCCCAGGCACAATCACCACTCCCATCCGCTCAATCCCAGCCCACCGGCCCCGAGTGGTGGCGACACGCGGTCATCTACGAGATCTACCCGCGCAGCTTTCAGGACTCGGATGGCGACGGCGTGGGCGACATCAAGGGCATCACGTCGCGCCTCGACTATCTTCACGACCTCGGCATCGATGCCATCTGGATCACGCCGATGTATCCCTCGCCCGGCATCGACTACGGCTACGACATCTCCGACTACACCGCCATCGATCCGCTCTACGGCAGCATGGCCGACTTTGACAACCTGGTGGCCGAGGCGAAGAAGCGCGACATCCGCGTCATCATGGACTACGTGATCAACCACACCTCCGACCAGCACAAGTGGTTTCTCGAGTCCCGCTCGTCGCGCGACAATCCCAAGCGCGACTGGTACGTCTGGCACGATGGCAAAGGTCGAAACCGCAACGGAAAAAGGTGAGCCACCCAACAACTGGCAGTCGTGGTTCGGCCACTCGGCGTGGCAGTGGGATGAGAAGACCCGCCAGTATTACTACCACTATTTCTATGTGCAGCAGCCCGACCTCAACTGGCGCAATCCCGAGGTTCACAAGGCGATGGATGGCGTGCTCGATTTCTGGATGAAGCGTGGCGTTGCCGGTTTCCGCATCGACGCCGTGTCGCGCCTTTATGAAGATCCGAACCTGCACGACGACCCCTACTTGCCCGGCCACAACGCCTACGGCGATCGCAACATCCAGCACAAGTACACCGACGATTTACCGCAAGTGCACGACGTGCTGAAAGAAGTCCGCCGCGTCGTCGACAAGTATCCCGGCGACCCCATCCTTGTCACCGAGGCCGACGAGCCCAACGTCGAGGCGCTCGCGAAAATGTACGGCAACGGCGACGAAGTGCAGCTGCCGATGGACTTCCAGATTGCCGACGTCAACCAGCTTTCCGCGCCGCGCTTCCGCGAGCTCTTCAACCAAATTGAAAGCAACTCCGCCCACGGCCAGCCCGAGTACTTCTTTTCGAATCACGATCAGCCGCGCCAGTGGGACCGCTACGGCGACGGTGAGCACAACGACCAGATCGCCAAACTGATGGCCGTGCTTGAACTCACCACGCGCGGCACACCGCAGATGTACTACGGCGAAGAACTCGGCATGCGCACTACCGACCCCACGCGCGTCGAGGACGTGCACGACCCCATTGGCAAACTTGGCTGGCCCAAGGAAAAGGGTCGCGACGGCGAGCGCACGCCCATGCAGTGGGATGTCTCACCTGAAGCCGGGTTCTCCACCGCCAACAAACCCTGGCTGCCCATCCCGCCTAGCGCTTCGAAGTACAACGTCGAAGCCGAAGGCAAGGATCCTGACTCGATCCTGAACACGTACAAGAAGCTGCTCGCCCTTCGTAAGACGGAGCCGGCTTTGCGCGATGGCGTCCAGGTAAGTATCGGAAACGATCCGGATATTTTTGCCTACCTGCGCAAGACTGGCACCGAAGCTATCATCGTCATGCTGAACATGAGCGCGAAGGAAAAGACATTCGCATTCCAGCCCGGCGACATTGGAATCACGGGTTCTGGCAGACTCACATCTCTCTACACTTCCACGCAAGCGGCAGAATCGCTTGCGCCTTCAAAAATCGTTCTGCCGCCCTTTGCGGCACTCGTTGCAAAAATGCGATAGGTTCAATGAGGCACCTCTAGAGTGCCTTGTTCATCCGAACAGCATCGACTACCCGATGAATCGCGTAAGAAACAAATCCAGGCGCCTCCAGATCCATGTTGTGGCCGGATGGAACGATCATCTGTGTGCTATTGCTCGATAGCTTCACGAGTCTGGCCTGCCCGTCCTTGCGCTCCTGCTCCATCTGTGCGGCCGGGACATCGAGGTCGTCCTTGTACCCGCCGTCGGCGCGCGTGAGCACGACTAACGGGATTGCGCCAAGAGAGCCGTCGCGAGGCTTCGCCAGCCACTGCGCGAAGTACACCTCAGACCATTCGCGCTGGCTGTTTTCGGCGTCCTCGATGGCTGGGAGCGCTTGCGCCCAAAGTTGCAGTTTCTGCTCGGCCGGCGGCAGGCTCTTGTACATCGGATCAAGCCTGGCTGGAGGGGGAGGATCATTTGCCGGCGGACTGAATTTGTCGGTCGCAGCCATCTCCTCGTGTGGCTGCGGAATCTCGCGGCCCTGGGCATTTTCACCCAGGCGGATTGTCTGCTTGCCGCCTACGCTGACTCTCATCCCTTCATGAGCGGAGTCGACCAGCACCAGCCCCGCGGCATCCTGCCGATATGCGCTCGCGAAGTTAACCATCACGGGTCCGCCATAGGAGTGACCGACCAGCACGAACGGCCCCTTCTCTCCTAGCTTCTGCAGCGCGTCATGCAGTTCAAGATTCAGCTGGGCAAATGTCCGAGGCTTCGGCCCCGGATCACTCCACGCGTATCCTGCGCGATCGTATGTGCAAACGCGGGTAAAACGGGAGACCAGGGTTTGAACCAGCGCCCAGTCGAACGAGAAGTCTCCAAGTCCGTTTTCAACGATGACGACCGGAGCGCCTTTGCCGGAACAATGTACGTGGAGTTGGTGGCCTCCCAGATCGACGAGCTTTCCGGGCGGTGCCGGGGCAGTCTTTTCAGCAATGACTAGAGCGGGAAAGATGCTCATCAACAGGACGACGATGATACGTGTGCAAATTACGAGACGATGCAATGTCGTATACCTCCCAACTGTGTTGCCAAGGCTACCTCGTCTCGTGCCAGGCAGTTTCGTCAATGTCACGAAATGCGTGCTTCCGTGATAGAAAGACGGGGAGCAAAGTCGGGTGCCCCATGCTTGTCTGTCCGGCATCTTCGAAATGCGCCTTAGGCCTGCGCGAAATATGAGGTAATATTTGGCCGATGGTGGTGCGCTCTTCATGCGATTCACGGAACGCGACTTTCCTTTGGGCACTCGCGATTGCATGCTCTCTGCTGCTTCCATTTGCCAGCCCCGCGCACTCGCAGAATCAGCATCCGCCCTCTTTTGAAGTCGCGTCCATAAGGCCAGTGCCGGCTGAGGAATCTGGCAGGGAAGGCGGCTCGCGTTCGCAAATCGAAACCGCATCAGATGGCGTCACGATGCGGAATATCGATCTGAGCGAGATGGTCCAGTGGGCCTATGGGTTGCAGCACTATCAACTCTCTGACCTTGGCTCACTCTTGGGACCTCGCTACGATCTCCGCGCAAAGTCGGGCGAGCGCGTCTCTGACAACACACTCAGGCTGATGCTTCGGGATCTCCTCGCTGCGCGTTTCAAGCTTCAACTTCACCGGGAGCAGAAGAAAATCTCTGTCTATGAACTGGTCGTCGCGAAAGGCGGTCCAAGGCTGCCTAAAGACAAATCAGCCACACTTCCTCCCTCTTACGCGAAAGAATCGCTTCCGCGCGTTGTTGACGGAAGCTTCATCTTTCAAAACGTGACTCTTGGAGAATTTGCCCAGCAATTGGCCGAGCTTCGTGGAATCGAATTCCCCGTGATCGATCGCACTGGGATTCCGGGCGTCTACGACATCACGTTGAAAACGGCCGCCAGTGCACTCCTTGACCCGAATGGTCCTTCGCTCCTGACGCTCATCCAGGAGCAGCTCGGGCTTAAACTCTTGTCGGCGAAAGATCCGATCGAGGTAGTAGTCGTCGACCACTTCGAACCGCCTTCTGCCAATTGATCGGTCATCCCGCGACTCACTTTGAACTCCCCGAACCCCCGCCGATTGTGTTAGTTTTGCCCTGTTCACACCGTTGCCAATTCAAGAGCATCGGAATCGGGGTTGGTCGACGTACGCCTTCAGACGAACGGACCACCCGCAGGGACGAGGAGAGCGTAATGCATTGGACTGGAAATGTCTCCAGGAAAGTCTTAACCGCAACGACCGCAGCTTTGATGTTGACCATCTGCATTGGAAAGGCGGTGGCCCAATCACCAGAATCCAGCGCATCCAACGCGAAAAACTGGTGGCGCAACGCCGTGTTCTACGAGATCTATCCCCGCAGTTTTGCCGACTCCAACAATGACGGCATCGGCGATCTGCGCGGCATCACGGCGCATCTCGATTATCTGAAGGAACTCGGCGTCGATGCCATCTGGCTCTCGCCCTGCTATCCCTCTCCGCAAGTCGATTTCGGCTATGACATTTCCGACTACGTAGCCATCGATCCCAAGTACGGCACAATGGCCGACTTCGATCGCCTGGTGGCAGAGGCCAACAAGCGCCATATTCGCGTGCTCATGGACATGGTGATGAACCATAGCTCAGATAAGCACAAGTGGTTCCTGCAGTCGCGCGCGTCCAAGGATAATCCGTACCGCGACTGGTACGTGTGGCACGACGGCAAGGGTGAGACTGCGACGGATAAAGGCCAGGTGCCCAATAACTGGCAATCCGACTTCGGCCATTCAGCGTGGGAGTGGGACGAAAAAACCCGCCAGTACTACTACCACAAGTTCTACATCCAGCAACCCGATCTCAACTGGAACAATCCCAAGGTTCACCAGGCATTCAAGGACATCATCGACTTCTGGCTCAAGAAGGGCGTGGCGGGATTCCGCTTCGATGCAATCACCACTCTCTTTGAAGATCCCCAGATGCGCGACGACGACGTCTTGCTCGACAAGAACGGCCAGCCGTTCCAAAACGCCTACGGCGATACAGCGCTGAACGATACGCGCACCAACAATCTTCCCGGCGTCCATGCCGTGATGGCCGAAATGCGACAGGAAGCCGACAAGTTCTCCACCGACAAGTACCCCGGCACCCGCGTCTTTATTGGAGAGACGTATCTGCCCAACGTCGCTGAACTGCTCAAGCAATATGGAACCGTCGAGCACCCTGAGTTTCACTTGCCGATGGATACGCAGCTCGGCTTCATCAACAAGCTCGACGTCGTCACTTTCCGGGCGCGGCTTGAGGATGCTGAAACAGATCTCGGCGACAACGTTCCCCTCATCATCTTTGACAATCACGACAACCCGCGTCTCGATGCCCGCTTCGGCGACGGCGTGCACGACACCGATATCCAGCGCGTCATCTCCACCATCCTGTTTGCCAACCGCGGCGCCTCGCTCTTCTACTACGGCGACGAAATCGGCATGAAGACCACGCCCCCCACGCGGAAAGAGGACGTGAAGGATCCCGTTGGTATCACCGGCTGGCCCAAAGAGAAGGGCCGCGACGGCGAGCGCACTCCGATGCAATGGGCGCCCGGTCCAAACGCGGGATTCGACGGCCCCAAGGCCACGCCCTGGCTGCCCGTCCCGCCCAGTGCCAACGCGATCAATGTCCAGACGGAAAAAGGCGACCCGGCTTCGCTCCTCACCTGGTATGAAACCCTCATCCGGTTGAAAAAGACCAATCCGGCGTTTTCCGAGGGCTCCGATACCATGCTCGACACCCAAAACAC
Organism: uncultured Acidobacteriaceae bacterium; assembly: GCA_963770365.1. Taxonomy (GTDB): domain Bacteria; phylum Acidobacteriota; class Terriglobia; order Terriglobales; family Acidobacteriaceae; genus Telmatobacter. The sequence continues at coordinate 637,412 of CAVYPN010000014.1, forward strand.
CAAGGTGCTGAGCTGGAAGCGCGAATCCGCCGGCGCTCCTCCGGTCGTGATCGCGCTCAACTTTACGGCTGAGCCGCAGATCGTCAACCTGGTTAGTCGCGGGCTGCCCGATGGCGCCCTCAACACGCTGCTCAAGACCCCTGGCGGCCCCATCACAACTTCACTCAAGGCCATCCAACTCGGTCCCTATGGCGTCTACATTGGCCAGCTCCAGTTCATGATCGGCCACTAGAACCGGTGTCATCGCTGCAGCCAACTCAATCGGCGGCTTCTCTATCCTGGAGCTGCCGATTTCTCTTTTCAGGCACGGATCAGTTTCCAATCCTCAAACCATCACCCGCTGGAGTAATATGCTGGAGCGTCCCCACCAGGGACGTGGGCTTAAATGTCCATCTTTCTTCAGGAACCCAATGCCGATGCCCGACGTTACCCTTGACCGAGCCGCAATCTTCCAGGCCGCCCTCGCCGAACACATCCAGATCGTCCAGGCCCTCAAAGATCAACAGCGCGTCCTCGATCAGATCGCCTCCGAAATGGTTCTCGCCATTCGTATGGGCGGCAAAATCCTCTGGTGCGGTAACGGCGGCAGCGCCGCAGACGCGCAGCACCTCAATGGCCAGCTTGTGGTCCGGTTTCGCCTGGATCGCCCCGGCATCGCGTCCATTGCCCTCTCCACCGACACATCCATCCTTACCGCCGCCAGCAACAACTACGGCTACGAGCACATCTTCCAGCGCCAGGTCGAGACGCTCGCGCGCAAGGGCGATGTCGTGGTCGCCATCTCCACCTCCGGCAACAGCCGTAACGTCTTCCTTGCCCTTGAGGCTGCCCGCAAGGTTGGCGCCGTCACGGTGGCCTTTACCGGGAAAGGCGGTGGCAAGATTGCCACGGCTGCTGATTTTCTGTTTGAAGTTCCGTCGAATGACACTCCCCGCATCCAGGAAGCGCACATTCTCGCCGGGCACATCCTGATCGAAATCCTCGAAAAGGAAGTTTCAGCCGGGCAGGGAACAGCGGCGCAGAATGGCGCAGGAGTCAGAAATCCTCTGCCGACTCGTCCTCAATGATTTCGGACTCGGAGCTCAGAACTTTATCTTCTGCTTCCCGCAACTGGGAGAGCGTCTTGCGGTAGAACCATGCCGCTGCCAGACCCCCCAGAATCGCCGAAGCGGCTGCCACCGCACCGACCTTCAACCAGCCATGCGGAGCCGCTCCGCGTCGGTCCGCCTGCGATTCGGAACTAAGCCCTGTTGAAGTCGAAGATTTTAAATTACTTGTCATCCTCTACCCTGTCTTGTGCCTGAACCAGGCGTCTCTGTTAACTGCTTGTGTCGGCCCTTAGATGCTTCTAGCCGAGAAAGGTTTTGTATACCGCATGGTGGGAGAATTTCAATTTTTGTATTTGCTTCGAAGTGAATCTATAGTATGGTGTAGATATTCCAGTGATGGAGAGCGGTCTTCGTGATCGCACCAAAGCTGGAAGTAGTTTGCGTCACTGGCCTCCCGGCACGAACAGGAAACCGTTCGTGCCGCCTTTTTTTGCAAGAAACTCTCCATCCATCTTACTGCGATTTTTCTCTCCGGGATTCGAGGCACTCGTCCGTTCCCAGGATTCTGCTCGCCAGTCTAAAATGGTCAGCAGAGAGAACACTGCCGCAATGATCCTCGCCAATCGCCGTTTCCTTTTGGGCTTTGCCGTCTTCGCCGTCACCGCTGCCAGCTATGCGCAGTGGTCCAACCCCGCAGCAGAAGTACCTGCCTACCACCCTTCAGCGCCGCTCAAAGTCGCCGCGCTTCCGCCGATGATCTCCGGCGCGAAACTCAGCGGCGAAAACTTCCGCTATCCCTGGCAGGTCCACGTCTATCAGCAGGCCGCGAAGATCGGCAATGTGCTCTATCAGCTTCCCTGCAATTGCCGCTGCGACCGCGCCCTGGGACACACCAGCCTCCGCAGTTGCTATGAGGGCTATCACGGGACGGAGTGCTCCACCTGCGCGCAGGAAGCTTTCTACGCCTATGCGATGACCAAGGCAGGCAAGACGCCCGCCGAGATCCGCGCCGGCATCTCCAAGCACGCGTACGAGCAGATCGATCTCGAAAAGCAGTAGACGGCACGAACGCAGCCGAGCCACTTGACGATCGGGTTGAGGAAGCTAGCCGAGCCCGACCCGCTGAATTAGATCCACAAATCGAGGATCGCCGCGCAGGAAATCATAGAACGGGTGCACCTTCATATACTGCAGGATATTCGACTGTTCCTTGTAAGCCTGTTCCAGCCAGTGAAGTGTCTCATCGCGATCGCCGAGGCCGGAATATGCGTTCGCAAGAGCAGCTGCCGGTACGTAGCCCGTCTCTTTGCGTTGCTTGAGTTCCGCAATAACTCGAAGTGCGTCGTTGCGGCGTCCGCTCTTGCCGTAAGCCGCTGCCAGTACGCCGAGCACTCCCGAACTCCGATTTGAAGCAGCTGCCGCCTTCTCCAATACAGGAATTGCATCATCTGGCTTGTTTTCGGCGATTGCAACGAATCCGAGGTACCACAGCGTCATTGGGTCGTCTGGTCGAACCGCAACATCGGTGTGCAACTCTCGTTCTGCCTCCGCATAGTGGTGCGACAGAAACAACATCCATCCGAACCGCGTACCGGTGACGGCAACCGGGTCAAGTTCGCGCGCACGCCGCGCCCACGTCAGCGCCTCATCCGTGCGCGCCTGGCAAATCAGCCACAGGGCATAGCCGGCGTTGGCCTCCGCATCGTTCGGGCCCAACTCCAACGCCTGTTTGTACTCGGTTTCCGCATCGGCCCACCGCCACTCTTGCTGGTAGGTTTGGGCCAGAAGAGCATGCGCTTCGGCCAGGCTTGGGTCGAGCTCGATTGCTTTTCGCGCCGCGCTCAAGACCTTCGATCGTGTCTCAGTTGGAGATTCCCCAACGAAAACAGTACCCAATCGAGTGTAGTCACGAGCCAAACCGACATAGGACGGCGCGAACGCAGGGTCTCGCTTGACGGCATCCTCAAAGTATCCGATGGCTTCTTCGAGGCCCGCTCTGCCGGTGGATTTCTCTTCCGCAAACCGCCCCTTGAGATAGCTCTCGTAAACCTCCGGCGCCACCTGACGACCCGCGGAAAGCCTTTCGCGCTCCGTGCCGGTCACGGTCACTGCCACCTTGTCGGCGATCGAATTTGCGACGGCGCTCTCCAGCGTCAAGACATCGATCATTTCGCGATCGTATGTCTCCGACCATATATGCTCGTCCGACGCGGCGCGGATTAGTTGGGCGGTGACGCGCACATGGCTGCCGTCCCTGATAACAGAGCCTTCCACAATCCCGTCCACTCCGAGCGTCTCCGCAATCTTCGATACCGGTAGTTCGGTATCTTTGAACCGCATCACCGAGGTGCGGGAGATGACGCGGAGGTCATGTATTCCCGAAAGCCGGCCGATCAGAGCCTCCGTCATCCCGTCGGCAAGGTATTGCTGGGCGGGATCGGCCGAGAGGTTTTTCAACGGCAGCACCGCAATCGATCTGATTGCCGGCTGGTTGGAATGCAAGCGTCGGCCAAAGAACAGGATGCAACCGACGGCGACTAGTCCGACGATAACGATTCCGGACACGACGAGCAGGGGGCGCCGCCTCCTATCCGCCAGTTGCCCGGTTTCAATTCCACTTGTCTTTGGTGGGTCGGTCTCAGCTGCGGGCTCTGCCTCTGATCCGAGCCTGCGGCTTGCCAGCCAGGCGTCGAGTTCCGCACTCAAGGCGTAGACAGAGCCTCGCGTGTCGTGGAGGTGGCGATGGACCGGCATCCCCTCCCGCTTTTCCCAGCGCTGCGCAGTCGTGACGTCGCGATTGAGATACGCCGCTATCTCTTTCCACGAGTCCAGCCGTTTTTCAGATATTTGCTCGGGAGGCGGGACTTGGAGGGACGATTCACCCATCGCATTCTCCTGATCGGTAGGGGTTCCCGAGCGAAGTGAACCGATTGTACCCCGATCGAATCAGTACGGCAAAAGACCGCATTTGACGGCAAGTCGCTATTCCGCATCATGCCGTTTGACCTGATCCCAGCAATAGCCGACCGTGGACCTGCACTTCAAGCGCGATTCTCGCCGAACGCAACGCGCGGGCGACAGCCCTCAGTAGCAAGGCCCGGGTACTCCGGGATGCAGGTAATTCGGCTCCCGGAACCGCGACTCTCAAATCCCGGAGGTTTCTATGAACGGCAGAAAGTTGATTTCGGCAGTATGCGTGCTCCCAGTCTTTGCGTTGGCATTGGCCACCGCTGCTTTGGCACAGGGTAACTCCCCGGTGCACTTCAAAGGTTCGATCCATGACTACACTGCTTCAACCGTCAAAGGCGGTCCCTGGGAAATGCACGGTACGTGGACCCTTGATCTACGAGGAGCATCGGGCAGCTCCGACTTCTCCGCGGACATGACGATGTCCAACCTGGGGACGACAAACGGTGTCGTCGACCCCACCAAGCCCGGAAACACCCCTCACGTGCATCATATTGTTCTGAAGAACGCGAGCGTCATGTGGAACATGGACGGGTGCCCCACCTTCCCGGTCCCTACAAACAACACCATCGGCTTTCAGATTACTGGCCAGGTCAGTTTGCTTACCGGTAATGGGCAACCGGCGCCCTTCGAGACCTCTCCTCCGCAATCGCAGCTGACGGTTTGCATCACGGGAGTCAGCGGAGAAGAGGGATCGGTCGCCTTTTCGAACATCACAATGGTGTTCGGGGCTCCGGCGAGCTCCCACTTCGGCCTGGGCACGGTCATCCATGGCGTAGTGGAGTAACGCTGGAACAGGAACGAGCCAGCCCAGGCTGATTGAAATATCGATTGCCAGGATCTTTGCGGGGCGACACGTTCGCCCCGCTGTGCTCTCCTCACTCCAAATCGAAAGCTACGCATCCGTCCGGCCCAACCGGCGGCTTTTTGCGTCTTTTACGCTCAAAGGCGACCGTGGATTGATCGTCTTTAGAGTTCTTGAGAGTTCCGTCAAGACTCCACAGCGCTACTTCGATAGCGTTTGCATACGGAACCGGGTCTGAAGACATTCTGCTCAGCCCGTTCGGCAAGTGCCTCCCAACCACGCACAGTCGAAGTGTTCCAAGTTCCCTGGAATCGTGAGGAGAGGTCAATGAGCCGACGCTGCATGTTTCTGCACGACAATGGCATCATCAGGAAGTTCTGGATAAGTTCTCTAGCGTTTTCAATCGGATTTGCTACGCTTCTGGCGCCCCTCGCCCAGGCGCAGACGCAGAACCCCATCCAAGCTATGAAGGATGCCTGGAAGAAGGCTCGGGAACAGCAGCAACAGCAAACTGTAAAACAACCGCAATCGAAAAACGGGGCGACAAACCCCGTCTCCACGTCAAACGGCGCCGTCCCGGCCGCAAAAAACCTCCCCCACTCGTCAGCCCACGTCGATGCCCAATTGATGGCTGCGAGCGAAACGGGTCTGCAGTTTCAGATCAGCGAAACCTCGGCGCATTTTGTCGCGCCGGTACATCGCGGCAGCCGCATGGTGATGCTCTATGACGGCGTGGAGGGACCCAAATTCGATCAGATTCTTCCGATGGGCGGAAGCAGCGGCCAGGTTGTTTTCAGTCCCGACGGCACGCGCTTCGCCTATACCGGACGCTCCGGACCTGAGAGGGTGGTGATCGTAGACGGCAAAGAGGTGCTTCGGTTCGATGAAAGCAAGACGGCACTTGTCCCCGGCGCATTCAACGCTCCTGATGTGGAGTTCACTCCGAACAGCAAGCACTTTTTCTTCCGCGTCCACCCTGTCTCTACCACGGGGCACGAGAGCGAGGCTGCGCACTTCTACTGGGACGGAGTTCCAGGTCCGCCTTTCGCAGACTATGCCGTCATCAGCCCCGACGGAGAGCACTATGCCTATTTCACGCACGTGCCAACACCGAACGGAGACGCCGTTCCGCACTTTTACCTGGACGGGAAGCCCGCCGGCTACATGGGCGGCAATCCGCAGTTCACGGCCGACGGCAAGCACCTGTTCACGGAGATGATGTACTCCAGGCCGACGCCGTACACCGAGGTCCTGCTCGACGGCAAACCGATCATGAAGGCCACAGCGGTCCAGCTCTACATGCCGCCGGCCGGATACAACTTTGTTGCGGTGCTGGGAACCGGCATCGGTGACAACTACCGATTTCTCGCAGCTGGCAACAAAAAGGTGGAACGAAGCGAGTGCCGGGGCTCTGGCGGCTACGACCAGATTTCGTTTACTCCGGATGGCAAACATTGGGCCGCGCGATGCCAGTCGGGGTCCGGAACTTACTTTGTCGTCGCCGATGGCAAGAGAGGATCGGAGTATGGCAACATCTCGAAGCTGAACTTCACGGCGGATGGCACGGTCACCTATTTTGCCACCCAGGGCAGGCAGAACTACGTTGTCATCGGAGATCAGGAATCAGAAGGCTACGACGGGCTATCGCCGGCGGGGCAGCCAGATCCAGCGCAGGGTGGTTTTCCGGGACCATCGGTCATGGGTGAGCATCTGGCTTATGTGTCCCGCACTCCCGGAACTCGTGGAGCAGTCATGCACATCGATGGCAAGGCATTCCCCGCCACGGACGTTGGAAAGCTCGAGTTCAGTCCCGATGGCAAACATTTCGCCTTCGTCACTACCGGGAATGACCCGCGATATGGATCGGTTGTGCTCGATGGCGTGAACCAGCCGGGCACGTACATGGACATGTCCCAGACACAACGCAAGAACCATGGATATATTCCAACCATCGTCTTCAGCCCCGACAGCAAGCACGTCGCATGGTACGGAATTTCGCCCTCCGACCCGGGATCGTCAGGCCTTTTCGTCGATGGCAAATTTGTCCGATCCGGCGAAGCTGGACTAACGCCTTATCATGTGACCTTTACGCCGGACAGCAAGCATCTTGTCTACGGTTCCATCGTGAGAACGGAACCGTCGAGCTTTGGTGTGTTTGTGGATGGAAGGCAGGCTGCGCAATTGGATCTGAACAACTCACTGATGCAGAACGAGTCCTCTTGGCAATGGGCTGACGACGGAAGTCTGTTGGTCTTCGGACAGGACGCCGACGGCATGAAGCGGCTGCGCATTAAACCTGCAGACGACACCAGCGTCGCAACCATGGTCGGATCCGGCGCAACGATTGCGGAGAATCGCTGAAACTCCTGACTGAGTTTATTGCGGCAAGGCACCACCTCGGGGATTCTCGAGGTGGTGTTGAAAATCAGCGTTCGATCCCCATCCAATACTTCAGGATCACCGCACCGAACCCAGCGGCCATTGCGGCGACTTTTGGCCCCGGGTCACCGTAGATTTCAAATCCATTCACCGCACAGACGGCCGCCAATTTGGGAACCCATTCCTGCACCGCCGGGCCCATGAAGTGAGCTTCTACGGCAGCCGCATCCACGTAGGTTTCCAGCAGAGTGAATCGATTGCCGTCGCCTTGTGCGAACCATTCGTATCCCAGCGTGCCCGGCTCGGCTTTCGAGCACTCGGTCATTGCCTCGGCAATGCTCTTGAATGCATCGGTCTGTCCTTCGTTGATCGTCAGGCTCACTGTCAGGCGCACCACTTGCTCAACCACTTCGACCTCTCTTTCAACCCCTTTGCAATTGGTCACTTGCCACCCTATCACCCCCGAGGCCCGCCGGCACTCTCGAAATGGCGTAAAATAAAGGCTGCAGCACGAGCCAGTTGGCCCGGCTCGCACCCTGGAAGCGATTGGCTCATCGAACACATGACCGATAGTTTCCGGTTTCCAACGGCAGGCCGTTCGTCGTTGGGATGATGAAATGGGGGCGTCACGGTTTCGACGGGATCGATTGCGGCTTAGGAGGCATGTCGGGGTGTGGGCACCCGTAATCGCCTGCAAAAACAAAGTTGCCAACGATAATCTGGCACTTGCAGCTTAATTAACTAAGCTGCCGTCTTTCGCGGTCTTGCCTATGGGCTGCGAGCAAGACGTCATTCAGTAGGCTGGTGGTTGCTTCTCGGTCCGTGTTGCAGCCATAAGATCATCGGACTAGCTTCATGCGCATCTTGTCCGTTCTGAGCGCCTGGGGCGAAAACATGCGGAACCGGACACAGCATGGACTCTCCTGGCTGACAGCGATTTCGGACGCGGGTTCGACTCCCGCCGCCTCCACCAATTATGTTTCCAAACGACCGCTACTAACGCAGAAAACGCGAGATACCCGCCAGTGAAGTGCGCCACAAGTACACGGGGTTTTACTACGGACTGAAGATAACGCGAAGCAATAAAGACAGGAAGCCATACTGGGCGATACAGTACAGGCTCCCGGCAGCTACGAGGATATAGAAAATCACCTTCGCCCATGTCGGGAGTTTATCTACCAACCGTCCAATCGCGTTCGAGATCATTCCAACTTTTCCCTGTGTACAATTCGCCCTTGCAATAGCGAGACAACCCGAATTAATTAGTGCTTCACTCCTTCGACATACAAGCTCTCCGACGCTCGGCTGGGTTGGTCGAGGCATAGTTCCGGCTTGAGTGATTGCCCGAAGCTCATTTTGTAAACTTCTGCAAAACCATACCGCTTTAACAGAAACTCCAGCGTGGCGTAGTCATACGCGTACTTGTGCTCGAAGTACTGCCGGAATACTGCGTTCACCACCTCCATTTTGGTCTGGAACTTTGACCCATAATGAACGTCAGAATGGTCGGCCTTGAGCGGGCGAACCCGTGTCATTTCGTCCCAGCCATCGGCGCAATATGCCCGCATGTATTTCTCCGCATCGGGAATGACGATCCGAATTATTCCTCCGGGTTCAAGAACGCGACAGCACTCGGTCAAAAAATATGGCGCTTCCTCGGCGTAGTCAATGTGTTCAAAAAAATGCTCCGTGAAGATGAACTTCGCCGAATTGTCGGCAAATGGGAGATCCCGCCGACAGTCGTACACACAGTTCACTTCGGGTATCTTGCAAAGATCCACATTCTCCCATCCCGGCTTTCCACAGGCGCCACAGCCAATATTGAGAAGGAGGTTTCGCCGATCCCTGTACTGGCGCCGGACCCGCCAGGTCCCGTAGGTAAACCTTCGGATCGCGGTGCGAAGCTCGGACATGAAAGGATGATATGCATGGCGTGGAATGGCCGGAAACGCAGTCATCGCCAGTCGCTCAATGCCCGTCTTTCCGGATACGCGCTGACGGTAATTCGGATACACTTCCGGGGGAGAAACATCCTCGTGTCGCATAGCGCCATTTTATAAGCTAACGACCAACTCGAATGCACCCAAAAGCATCTTGCCGGCAACAAGTCCTACGGCTAAACCGCATGACGCGTGCATGGGCTGGAATACAATGGCTCCAAATGCGATTTCATTATCTGGCCCTTCTTCTTGGCCTTCTCTCGTCCTCGATCGTCAAATCACCGGCTCAGAATGTCCCTTCTGCGAAAACTGGAACCGTCCTGATCGTCAAGTCGCCTGCTCAGAATGTCTCTTCTGCGAAAGCAGGAACCGTCCTGAAAAACCCGACACCTGCGCAGATTAAAACGCCGCCACGCATCATAACTACGCGCAATGCATACGGTACGATTCAGGCCGCGATCAATTCCGCTCCCATCGGGCCCGTCGATATCTTCTTGTCGTGCGGCATCTACGTGGAAAACATTGTCATCACGACCTCTGATGTGAAAATCCACGGGCAGGAACGTGGATGCGTCAACCTTCAACCTGCCGATCCAACTCTGCCGGTTATCACCATCGATTCCACGAACACGGGAGGAATAAATTTCGACGAGGTCAGCGATCTGACGATTTCATGCCCATCTTCCTCTTGCGCGGATGGATTGAAGATCACCGGACGCACAGACATTGGAGAGATCAATGACTTTCATAAGTTCTCTCGGCTCGGCGTTTACGGCCCATTTCTAAACGGTATCGACCTGGCCGGAAGAACGATATGGACGGTGTTCGAGAATCTGGAAGTGACCCACGCGCGGCAGAATGGAATAAACATCGCGAGCGCCGGCACAACCAACGAGCTTACGTTTCGAAACATACGATCGGCGTGGAGCGGCGGATACGGCATTTACGTCAATAACACGCAGGTTAATCTGGCAAATGGAATAACGTTTGACACTGTCAATGCCGAGTACAACGGACAAAACACCGGCCTCCCCAATTGCGCGGGAATCTATTTGACCGGGGTAGCACAGGCAAATATTCAGCATTCATACTTCGAGGGTAACTGTGAGGGAAACACTGCCGATCACACCGCGGCGGAAGTGCGCCTGACAGGTACGTACGCCCAGTCGGTAAACATCACAAACAGTGTCTTCAATCTTCAATACGGCGAAGGCGGCATTTATAACGACGCCTTCCTGACTACCGGGAACTATTCAGGAAACAAGTTTGACACCAGTTCCGGCAACTTCACAATTTATATAGCCACCTCTCATGAAGAGAGCGGTGTCGTGGTGGGACAGAATTTTCATTCCGATCCCATTATCGTTCCGGATGGAAATGGCGTGACCCACGTCAGGATGCTCTCGCCCTTTTCGTTAGGCTATCAACCAGTTACTTCGGTGAATGGCAATTCCGTCGATGTTTCAACTTTCAATGCTATAGGTCTATATTACGGTCCTTACACGATCAACTCGTTGACAGGCGGGCACGTTGGACAGTTGCTGTACATTACTGCCGTTAACGCAAATGGTCACGTCCTCGCCAATCGTGCGGGAGGCAGCGGCCAGATCGCATTTCCGGACGGGCAAAACAGGACGCTGAACGCCGGGGTGACTTTGCCGTTTATCTTCGACGGCACCTACTGGCGACCTGTAGAGACCGCAACAGCGACCGCGACAGCAGGCCCGCCCCAATACGTTGCAACCATTACAACCACTGGCGCCCCGGCGGACCAGGTGAACGTCCAGGGAATCACCGGCTCGTCGCATTGCTTGTTCTCAGCGAGAAATGCCGCTGCCGCGGTTCTTAGTGGAATCTATGTGACGACGGGAACCGGAACCATCACGCTGAATCACTCGCCATACTCGGGTGGCATTTTTGACGTGTTTTGCAGCTCTGATTAAGACAGCCCAACGAGTCAAGACTGCGCTTCCACTCGTCGACGGACTTCTCCACTCAGATTGAAAGGAGAGACTCGGTCCGATCTCAGCGAGGTCTCTGGATGGCGTAGAGAACAAACGCAGCGCCCACGCTTGCTGCAAGCTCATGAGCCATATAATATTTTGGTGAGCGCAAAAAATGATTGACTTGGCAGTCGCCTACCGGATCTATCCCGGAATATCGAAGTCTCCTGCTTTCTTCCCAGACGATAAATTCAAGCTTTCGGAGATGTGCCTTCATTCCTTCAAGCAGTCACTAGGTGGGTTACGCGTGAAAATCTGGGCGCTGCTCGATGGGTGTCCTCCCGAGTACGAGGCGCTCTTCCGAGAGGTTTTCTGCGATGAGGAAATCGAGATGATTTCCCTGAACTCAGTTGGGAATCTTGCCACATTTTCTCTCCAGATCGATCTGCTGACGAAACAAACGGAATCGGACTACGTCTACTTTGCGGAAGACGACTACTTCTATTTTCCCAATGCTCTGGAGAAGATGATTGGCTTCATGCGCGATAACCCGGACGTTGACTTTATATCGCCTTATGATCATCCAGATAGCTACATGACCTCATCGCGCTTTGAGCGGCATCTTGTTAGGCCGTTTGGGGACCACTATTGGCGGACTGCAAGCTCCACTTGCTTGACGTTTCTCACCTCGCGGAAGAACCTCGATTGCACGAAAGCGATGTTCAGAACGTATAGCCAAGGCAACATGGATTGTCCCATTTGGCTGGCACTTACACAGAAGCATGAGCTTATGGATCCGCGGGTCCACTGGCACGATACATTCCGTCTGAAAACCTGGGTGAAGACTTGGAGATGGGGGTATCGGGCACTGGTTCTCGGCAGGCGCTATCGGCTGTGGGTCCCCATGCCAACCTTGGCTACTCATATGGAATCCTCCTGCTTATCGCCGCTGATCGACTGGCAGACAGTTTTTCGCCAATCGCAGCATGAAAACTTCCCGAGATGAAGAATCGAACGCCAACCGCGGAGCAAAATAATCACGGTTGCTCACGGACCGAGTCAGATGCAACGAGCGCGACCCGACTGTCCATTGTCCTCGTCAACTATAACGGCATGAGATTTATCGGGCCGTGCCTGGAATCCATTCACCAATTTGCGCCTGCAAATTCGCAGGTAATCTTGGAAGACAACGCCTCGACGGACGGATCCATTGAGGTTGCGGAAAGAGAATATCCCTGGGTCGAGATAGTGCGCAGCGACGGAAATCTGGGTTTCGCAGGGGGAAACAATCTTGCCGCTAAGCGCGCCGTGGGCAAGTATATTTTGCTGCTCAATACAGACACGCTTCTATTGGAGCCCATCGAGCCTGTTGTGGACTGGTTGGAGAATCATCCGGCCTGTGGTGCCCTGACAATCAATATGCTCGATGGAAATCGAGATCCCAGTGCATGCACGGGGCGATTTCCGACTCCGATCCGGCTTGCGACCCTGCGCAGAATGCTGATATCGCCGGAGAGCTATGACTCGGCAATGGTATACGATGTTGATTGGGTTCAGGGATCATTCCTTCTCATTCCAGCCGACTTATGGCGCGCACTGAATGGGTTGGATGAATCGTATTTCATGTATGGCGAAGACGTGGACCTCTGCAAGAGAGTGTGGGACACGGGACATTGCTGCACCTTTCTTCCTCACTGGAAATACCTGCATTGGGGTGGATTTCAAATTAGCCGGTTTCCGGATCAGATTTCGAGTTTGGCAACCTACGTCGACCATCATATGACGGGGCCGCGCAGGCAGATTTCCTGGGCTGTATTGCTGGTTGGTTGCCTCCTGAGGGCTGTCGCCTATCAAATTGGCGGGATGATTAAAGGTCGTAGCATGAGTCGCAGCAAGGCAAGCGCGTCGTGGCGAGCGTTCAAAGCGCTCGTCGGGCGTTTAGCATAAGGACTTGGGTGCTTCATGGATTCGACCGCAAACCAGAATACGGCTTATCCAGGTATCTCTAGTCGAGAGATCCGCCCGGATATAGAAGCACTCATCTCTTTTCAACGCTATCTTCCCGCCGCCGCATTTTACTTCTTCCTGAACCATGCAGGTTTGCCCAACGGACTGTTCTACACCACGCTTCTTTCGCCTCTGCTCTATGTTTGGCTGTACCTCAAGAAGCAACGGTGGCTAACTGCGAGATTTCTTCTGATCTTATCTCCCTTTGTTCTGGCCGATCTGGTATTGGGAATTCAGGATCCTTTCTACTATCTACGATCGATGGCTCTGATGTGGACGGCTTATGTCACCGTATATACCCTCGTCTACTTCCTGCTAAGGTGCGCAAGCATCGATAGATTGTTCGATCAGTTGATCTTTATCAATTTCTTCGTGGCACTATTCGCGCTTGTCACACTTCCTACGCCGTTGCGGGCTGTCTTGTGGCACGATGATTCCAATGTCCTGGCAGGTGTTTCCAGCGTCTCGCGTCTTTCACTGCTCAATACGGAACCGTCAGTTTATGCGGAACTGATGCTCCCCCTGATGGTTTTTGCGATTCTCCGGCTTTTGCGGCATGGCGTCACACGAAATGTTCTTTATCTATTGATGATTGGAGTTCCGTTTCTCTTGTGTCAGTCATTCGGGGGTTTCAGCATGTGCGCAGCCGGGGTAGGCGTGTCACTCTTAGTCGGCTACCGGAAGATTCTGCGGCGGCCGAGAAACCTTGCCCTGATGGCAATTCTGGTGGTCGCGCTTATCGTATTGCTCGTAACCAGCAATCCAATCTCGCAGCGAGTTACCCAGGTACTCTCGGGCGGAGACTCCTCTGTTGAATCGAGAACAACACTCTCCTTTCTTGTCGCCTATACGTTGGCATCGGCGAAGAGCCTTTGGTGGGGGGTGGGGATCGGACAAGCCAAACTCCTCGACGTTTCCGATTTGGGAGTTGGATTTACGGTTGGGATCATTCCCAATGCAATCGCGGGGATTTTCGCCGAGTTAGGAATTATCGGCGTTCTGGCCTGCTTTACGGTTCAGATTTATCTGTTCTTCAGGACCAAGGTATGGGGTAATTCGTTCAGGTTGGCAATGTTCGTAGTCGCGTTTATCACCCAGGTTACCGGAAGTTACACGACAGACGTTCAGCAGTACATGCTGTGGTGTTTCGCATTCTTCCCATTTTTCCCAGCCTTGGATGTGCGGGGAGATATCCACAAGGAACCCACTCCGACCTTAAGATAGCAAAGACAAATGATCAAGAGCACCAGTTATCAGCCTGACCGCCGCCCACGAATCGGCATCGACATGCATGTCGTAGACGGGATCTTTCAGGGATCGCGAACGCACTGTCTCGAGCTCTTCTCGCGAGTCATAGCGTTAACTCCGGAATGCGATTTTGTGGTTTTGGCGGGAGATCCAGAGAAGCTGGGCTCATTCAGCGAGAGTTTTCTTTTACCGCATGTCACATTATGCACCATGCGGGAAAGGCCGGCTTCAGCGCGGCTTTTATTGCAATTGCCGCATCTGGTGAGAGGCTTGGGGATCTCGCTGCTGCATACGCAGTACATTACGCCGCCTGTTTCGTTTTGTGCGACGGCAGTTACTGTCCATGACATCTTGTTCGAATCGCACCCTGAATTGTTTGAGAGGTTTTTCGTGTCCCGCTCCCGCCTTCTGGTTCCCTTATCGATTCGTCGCAGTGCTGTGGTGTTCACGGTGAGCGAGTACTCGAGGAGACAGATTTGCAGTACCTATGCCGTCCCCGCGGCCAAGGTGCATACAATTCCGAATGGCGTTGACCGGTCGCGATTTGTTCCAGGAGAAGTGGGCCTCGAATTCCTGACGGAATATGGCCTTAAGCCAAAGAGTTACTTTCTTACCGTTGGACGGCTTGAACCTCGTAAAAACCATGCTACATTGTTGCGGGCCTGGGCACAGATGAATGCTCCTCGTCCTCACCTGGTCGTCGTTGGTCAGCGTGACTTCCAATACAGGGAGGTATTTGAGCTGATTGAAACATTGGGCCTGCAGCAAGATGTCAAGGTGTTGGAAGATGTTTCCGATGCACAGCTACCGGCGATTTATCGTCACGCGAAGGGCTTTGTGTACTGTAGCCGGGCCGAAGGCTTCGGCATGCCATTGCTTGAGGCCATGGCATCGGGCATTCCGGTTGTCTCTTCGGCTAATACTGCATTATCCGAGGTGTGTGGAGAGGCGGCTCTACTAGTTGATCCCGACAGTCCAACTAAGATCCGGGATGCAGTGCTGACATTGGATCAGAAGCCGGCAGTTCGTGAGGAACTTATTCGTCGCGGCCAATCTCAAGCAGTCGAATTTACCTGGGAGAAGTCAGCTCAAACTGTGCGCGAGGTCTACCTGCGCCACTTTGGGCTTTGCGCCGGTGAAGACGAGGCGGAGATCCGAAGGCCGGGGCATCTATAAGTCGCCGTGTACTCAGGAACTCGTGGTGCCCGCAGCGGGCTTTGAGCATTGCCGCACTAATGAGCTATCTCTCGAAAGAGCGTGGCGTATTTTGTCGCGATGATGCTCCATCGGTATCGGCGCTCACCGATCTCCATCATAAGGGCGCGTTGCTTCTCCCATTCGGTGTCAGGGGTTGTTCTTATTAAGGATGCAAGGTCGTCAGCGTTCTTGAAATAGCACGCCTTACCCTCCGTTGTGGCTCGATTATATGTGACGTCGAAGCTGGCGATGGGAAGACCAAGACACATTGCTTCTACCAGGCTCGGATTCGTTCCTCCGGCGGAGTGCCCATGTAGATAGACGGCACAGTATCCCCGGAAACTGTTCAAGATATCAGGGTCATAGATAGCATCGAGAAGATGGATATTGGGAAATCTACTATATTTCTGTTTTGTTGCTCTTCCATATGCGGAACTCGCCCAATTCCCGACGAAGATCAATGCGTGCTCCGGTATTTTCGAGAATCCGTCAAGTATCATCTCAATGTTGTTATCCGGCTGAATCCGAGCCACGGAAAATGCATACGGGTTGTTGACAAACGGATAACACTGCCGAAATGCTTCGGTTAGGGGTGGCTTTGAGATTTGGTCCCCTCCGTATTCGATGAGACGGCTTTCTCTGCCGTGGACCCGGCGGAGATAGTCCCCGATGCCTTCGTTGTCGCAGATCAGAATGTCTGCCTGCCGAACTGACGAACGTTCCAGGAACTTCAGGAATCTCTGGGTCACTGGACCCCATTTGGAACGCTGCCAGTCCAATCCATCGGGGTTGAGCACCACTTTCTTCCCCAGAAGGCGGGCGAATGGGTAAAGAAACCCGCTAATCGCGCCGAGAATCAGAAGCACGTCGCTGAAAAAGCATGCATGCAAGATGCTCAACGAATCAAACAACAGACTCTGGATTCCGTTGGCGCGGAATGGAAGGTATAAGAGCCTTGCACCCAGAAACGTCTTGGGACGCTCATGGTACTCGGGTCCGCTGCAATAAACTGTCAAATCGAATTCATTGGCAAGGTGCACGGTTAGAAAATGAACGAAGGTCTCAAATCCGCCGTATTTGGCCGGGAGCCCCACAACTCCGATCACTGCGACCTTTTGTTTCAAACGCGGAAGCCTCCCCGAATGAGTTCCATCGTTTCCTTAATATGCTGCCTGGAGAATGCGCCAGATACAATAAACCGGATGCCCAGACCTAGCACGTACGCCGCGGTCTCACTCGGGGAGATGGACTCGGAAGCTACAGATCGCTGTGAAAGGGAAGCGCTGCTGCTATTGAAGTAGGCCTCGTAAGCAGTCACATTCGACGAAATAGCATGCGCGATTAGGGACTTGCGCCCCGCGACGGTTGTCACTTTTAGGGATGGATGTCTTTCTAAGATGGATAAGTGTATGAACCCCATTCTCCCAACTCCCATGATCACCGCATTCACCGTCTTATCGGCATCGCGAGCGTGTTCCTGGGGTCGGCCGGAAAACCATCTATACCACTTCATTGTCTTCTAACGTTATTCAAGCCCGTGCTCACATTGTGAATAGAGCCCATGGCGAAGGGTCTGCCTGCCTGGCATATTTCCCATCGCGAATCGCAGAACAAAGGTACGATCAAGCATAACGAATTCGCCCGTGTGCGCGCAAGATGACTCACCATTTGGAGTAACTGATACCCAGTCACTCCGAAAGGAAGCGACGAAAGCAAGGTAGATCAAGCATGCCCCCCGCGACGGGCTACACCTGTCTACGGCGGCACCTGCGGGCCCATTCCGCTGGGGTTTCAGCGCGTTACACTAGTCCTTGTGATTCAAGATTGTGGCAGTCCCGAACTTTGCGTCGGTCCCGACCTGGCGGTGGCGTGCTTACGGGCAGCCGACGCCAAACCAGGCACGCTCATGGACCGTGTTGGCGCGCTCATGGTCAGGTTCGATCTTTCGCCCTCGCTCATCGCGTGGCTCGTTGAATTTATGCGGCAAGGCGGCCACCATCCATCGTCGCGTCCGAGAGCACGTCGGCTGCGGTCCCGCGCCCGCACTGGTGCCCTATGCTCCGGACGAGGTTCTGCTGACGGCACCTATCTGAGGCATAAGGGCGTGTTTTCAAAGATCTGGCCGTTTTCATGATCGACGAATTGACTCCCACACGGGCGGCGATTCAGAAAAGAAACAGCGCGGAGCTATAGATGGTTGAAAACAACGTATGCGCGGTGATTGTCACCTTTCATCCCAGCGCCAGGATGCTTGAGAATATTCCAAATGTTCTCGCACAGGTGCAGGGACTTGTTGTTGTGGACAATGGCTCGCATGTCGAAAATCTCAACCGTATCCGTATAAAAGCTCGGCTAGATAGGTTTCAACTTATCGAGAATGGAGAGAATCTCGGAATCGCTGAGGCCTTGAACCAAGGCGTATTGTGGGCAAAGACCGAGGGCTATCAGTGGGTGGTTCTCTTCGATCAGGACAGCCGTATTACAGAACATTTCGTCGATTCCATGTTGAACGCATGGAGAGAGCATCCGCAGAGAGAACGCGTGGTTACGGTGTTGCCTCGCTATATCGATGCACTGAATGGATTCGAAGTGTTTTGCCATCGGGCAAAGGACGGAGGTCCATTTGTTTCGATGACTTCGGGAAGCTTATTGCCCATATGGATATTCGACAGGATTGGATGGTTCCCGTCTGAGTATTTCATTGACTGTGTGGATTTCGAGTATTCCTTGCGGGCACGTGCGGCCGGGTACCTAATCGCCAGTTCAAAGGACGCTATCCTTTTTCATTCACCAGGAAAACCTACAACTCTCCAGCTATTTGGAATTACCCTGTTACGAACGAGCAATCACAGCGCGGAGCGCCGTTACTATATGATTCGGAATCGAGTCGCGATGGCACGGAGACATTTTCGAACATTTCCGGTTTGGACTATCAAAAACTTGATGCTAGTAGGAATGGATGTCGTGAAGATGCTAATTGGGGAGAGGAGCAGACGAGCAAAACTTGCTGCAATGTTGAACGGGCTCATTGATGGTATAGCCGGACGGATGGGACCTGTAGTTCGCACTTCCATCTCGAACCGTGATTCTGAAACCTCGACGTCTGGTGTTATGTTCCATAAATAACCACTTTCCAGCAGTAGAACAGTTGAAAGTGCCTTGGACGATAGACTGGTAGTGGCTTTAACACATCATTGGATGTGTCACCGATGGGTGAGTCGCATCATGCAGAGATTTCGGTTTACACTTTTGAATTTAAGTCGTTTTCAGTCGAGACGCCGGGTGGCTGCATCCATGTGGCAGGCCCACAACGTTACTTTAGGGACTTCATAATGTCTTTTCGCGAGTTGTCGACCAAACGTTCGAAGGCCGACTACGGCTTTACAAGCGCGCTGAATTCCGTTGCCAAAGTCATCGGCGGGAACATTGCAACGAGCCTGATTTCGATGGTCAGCAGCATTCTAGTCGCTCGCTGGATTATTCCTTCTGATATGGGTGTCTGGAATGCTGCTGTGCTGGTCACCCTATATAGTCCAATGCTGCAACTCGGTGTGATCAACGGCCTGAACCGCGAGCTCCCTTACTTCATTGGCGCAGGCGAGAGGGATCGTGCATTGCGTATGGCGGAAGCGGCGTACGCGTGGTCATGGCTTCTCATCGGGGTTTCGCTCCTGTGTGGCGGACTCGTAGCAGCTTGGTTTTGGACACAAGGGCAGCCGGTACGTTGCTTCACTTCGATCGCTATTGCAGTGATGATTGTTTGTTTTTGGCCAACGTTCTATTTGACAGTAACCTATAGGACGAACGCAGAGTTTGGCCGTCTCGCAACGAATACCGTAGTGGTTGCTTTAATAGGAGCAGCGCTCGTCTTGCTGGTGTGGTGGTTTCATTTCAACGGATTACTCTTGCGGGCCGCTTTATTGAGTATTCTTGGCGTTGCTGCACTTTACTACCACCGTCCCTGGCCAGTGAGGCCGCGTTGGGGAAAAGCTGAACTCGTGCAACTCGCCAAGGTGGGTATTCCAATCTTTCTTGTTGGTCAGCTCGGAACTTTCTTCATTTCTCTCGATCGACTGATGTTGGTCCGGTCTACTCAAGTTCTTGGCTACTATACGATCGCGATTCAGGTGAGCACATTCGTGCGCCTGATTCCGGGCGCCTTCGGTACTGTCTTGTATCCGCAGATGGCTCATCAGTATGGTGAGACCCACTGTGCAATGGATATCTGGCGAATCGCAAAAAAGGGTGCACTCGCCGCCTCGGCGCTGGGGCTTGGAGCGGGTGCATGTGGCTGGCTTGTTCTCCCGACTTTCGTTCGCTTGGTCCTCCCGAAATATGGTCCAGGCATTCGTGCCGCCCAGTTAAGCGGCTTCCTGGGGCTTGCAATGGGGTTCTATATGTTCGATCACATCTACAACGTCATCAAGAGGCAAGATCTATATATCTTCAACTGGTGTTGCGGCTGTGCCTCATTTGTTTCAATATGGTACGGACTTACCCGAGTCCTGTATGTCGCACCCTCTCTTGCGTCAGCCGGAGCGATGCTGACGGCAACATTTCTAATGGCGATCATCTCGGCGTTCGTGAGCAGGAGCGCATGCCTGGCGCATGACCGACGGCATGACCGGGCGGAATTAGTAGACTGTAGTTAGCGCAGCGGAGCGGTCTTGATGCGGTCAATCTGTGAAGGCGCGACCCGCGAAAGTATAAGTAGGAGAAACATTCATGACGCTGAAAGCCTGTTGGATTGCGGCCTTGCTTATAGCTTCGCTTACGGTGTCCGGATGCGAAAGCTTCCACTCAAATATCTGCAATGTTTCGATCGGACCGACAAAGGGCATCGTACTCCAAGGCAAAACCTGCGATTATCCGGGCCTGGTGACGCTTCCTGATGGAAACCTGCTTGCGGCTAACCCTTGCCTCGGATCAATAATTATGACCGAGTTAAGTAGGGACAAAGGCGCTACCTGGGAAGCAGGCACTTCAATTAACGTTAATGGTTCAGTAGACGCGATAGCCTTGCTTCCCAACGGGAAGCTGCTATTAACTACAAGCTTACTTGGGGGAGTGCCGATTGGAGTGCCCATCTACATGTTCGGTACGATCGGAACTAATGATGTGATCACATGGAGTGCGCCTGTATCCGTCAATACTCCAAGGTGGACCGCGGGATGTTGGGCCGTATCGCCAGTGGTCAGTCTCGGAGACGGCGCACTATTGTGGCCTGTGTGGTGCTTTACAGATGCTACAGAAACCACCGGCAGCTCAACAGTTCTACTGTCCAAAGACGGCGGCGTGACTTGGCCGAAGCAGGTAACAGTAGGCAATGCAATTACCGATGGCCGGGACTATGACGAGTCGGCAGCAGTGGTTTATCCTAACGGCGACATAGTGATGATTATTCGGCAAACGTCATTGGGTCGAACAGACCAGTTTGGCTCCTTTTGGCGCTCCAAATCAACCGATGGCGGCAACACGTGGTCGGCTCCAACTCCGATAGCAGTAAATACAGTTGTAGGTAGGCCTGCGCTTGTGCTGTTACCCTCTGGCGGCTTGGTGTTACTGAGTCGATCCAGAAGTGGAACCGGGTTTGGCACGTCCTGGGACGAGGGAGTTACCTTTAGTGTCTTTACGGATCTCGGGATTAACAGTAGTCGGGAATACGATCTGTATGATGCTATGTCCCTGCTCCCGGATGGCTCAGTTGCTGTTGTGGCGGCACGCTTCACAAGTGGTGGGACATCCTCCGAAATTGTTTATCGCAATCTGGTGGATCGTTGCTCATCTAGTTGCGGTGCATCTGGACACGTTTCGTGTTCAGGTGGCCTCTAGCTGATGCGATACGTCGAACGCAGTTCGGAGATTAGTTGTCGGCAAATTCTACCTGAGTGTTTATGTCTGCCTGAGACTTGTGTTCCGGTGAAATTATTGGTGACGGTACAGGAATGACCCGGGGGCATAATGCAGATTGACGAATTCACCAGCAAGTTCCTCCAGATGGAAATGGAAGAGAGTTGTTTCCTCATTCGAATGCCAAATGGAGATCCCTTCTGGGACGTTGTTCGGTACTATGTCTTTATCTCTCTCTACGATGAGATAAATGAACCAGCACAATCCCGGCCCTCATCTACGAGTCAGAGTCGCCTGACTACGTTTCACAGTCTACCGCGGAAAGCGCTGTCGACGGCGAGTCAGTTGGCTCGACTGACCCACCTTCGACCAACCGATTTTGTGGCATATGTTTACAGTCGTAACAAGGATGCGAACAACCAGCCTATCGATTTTGCGAGCGACGATGCGTTTCAGGCGTTAATGGGAATGGGCTCGATTCTGAAGGTCCAATCTGAGCAGAATCTTTTACAGGATATCAATATCGCTCCACTCTATCGCGCATTCGCCAGTGTGTTTCGATGGCCTGCAGGTGTCAGAGAATATGTTTGCGACGTCGCGCAAAGAATCGCAAATCTTCAACGAGACTACTTTGGGGTGAATGATCCGGGGCTTCCTGAAGTTATGCTCAAGACCTACCAATATTATTTGATTCAGTGTCAGATCTGGCGAAAGATCTTAAATCGCTCACAACCTCGCCTGGTTTTGATGACACAGAATGGAATTCAGAAAGGCCTCATTATTGAAGCTCGGAAGCGCCATATCCCAGTCGTAGAGTGCCAACATGGAGTCATCAATCTGATGCACCCGTGTTATTCCTATCCTCCGAGTTTGCACGCGGGAGATGCGGTGCTTCTGCCGGATGCATTGCTGCTTTTTTCTGAGTACTGGAAACGTCAATGTCGTTTGCCCGGAACAAAAATGGTCGTCGTTGGGAACAACCGCTTTTCAAGTGCCGGCGTTCAGTCGACCCGAACGGGGGCAGCTGTGTTTTTAGATGCAGCGTATTTTCACAAATACCTGTCTCCACTTGCGATGGAACTTGCACGTGTGATGCCGGAGCGAGCGTTTATCATCAAACTTCATCCGACGGACGTATTGGATCGTGCAAAAGTCGAGAAGGAATATCAAGGAATTCCAAATATTGCGGTAGTCGGGACAGAGAAGAGTTGCCCGGAGCTCTTTGCGGATGCCTCTGATGTGGTTGTTGTTCAGTCAACAGCCTCATACGAGGCATTGGACCGCGGTGTCCCGGTACATTTTTTGAAAAAAGGCGGCTATATGTCGCATCAGGATCTTTTTGGGCAACCGAATGTCCATCTCTTTTCCTCTACAGAGGAACTTAGATGCGCGTTGTTCAAGCCATCGAAGGAGAGTATTCCGCGGTATTTCGATGATTTCGATTCAACTGTGTTTCGTGAGCTTGTGCGAACACTGCGTTCAGGATTGTAAGCACTGCTCCGATTGTCACCACTCGTTCCATGGTTGCCAGACGCTGGATATTGGACGGCAATCACAAGAAGGAGTTCGTGATCCTACAGACCTGCGACTAGCTGCCCGGCTGGAAGCGCACTTGATACAGTTGCTTTTCTGTCGAAGCACTGCGCTTGGCTCCGCCATCTTCCCGCCTGGAACTACCTCTATTTAGGTTTGGTGAAAACAGCTGTTAAACCGGAGCCATTGCCCTCGCACATATGATCAGCGAAATGATACATCAGCAATCCCACAACTCCACGGACGTATTTGATCGGAATAATCGAAGTAGCTCGCATGTGCCATGCCATGCGGCTGAGCCTTCGGCTCAGGCTGTCGGATGTCGTGAGTTCTAGAGTCCCTAAACCATTTGCCGAACAAATCTCTTTCAGTGAAGAGGCTGTATAGAAAAATAGATGTCGCGGTGCATCAAGATGCATCCATGCGGCTCTTAAGACAGAAAAATCATAACTCTCAATGTTAGGTACGGCGATCAACAATATTCCCCCGGGAGCAAGCCGTTCAGCCGCCTTTTGCAGAACAACCCATGGATTTGGCAAATGCTCCAAGCTATGCCACAGAGCGATAACATCGAATTTCTCATCCATGGCATTCATGGCTGTCGCAGGGTCGGACGATTGGACCGCCTGGACTCCGACAACGTTTCTTAGAAAGTCGACGCACTGCGGGTCCATTTCGATTGTCGTCACATCAAAGCCAGCATCTTTTGCGTTGCAGCTAAAGATACCGATCCAAGGGCCAATTTCAAGTAATTTGCCGGACTGTTTGTACTTTAAAATCGACTCCATCCGATATTCTTCCGTCTTTGCGATTGCTCTTAGTTGCGATAGAGTCTTTGGAATTGGCGTATATAAATTTTTATAGAAGGGGCCCATATCATCAGGCCGAGGATCGAGAAATATGAGGTCACATCCTGAGCACTTATAGTAATCGAAAGAGTCAGTAGTGGACTTCCTGTTTACGTCTAAGGACGAGAGTAAGTAAACAGATACTGCTTCGCAATAAGGGCAATGGACGGGTCCTTTGGGCATCGTGGACTGTTCATTCTTAACGTTAATTGATTTGTCTCCCCGGAGTTGTTCCAGCATTTCCATCTCGCCTTTTCGTCTGCGCCTTTTTTACGGCGGTCCGTCTTTCTTCAGGTCGGGTACTGTGCAGTCAGAGCAGGGCTGCCACAACGGGTACCACTAGCCCCGCGTAGCTTTGAGGTTTTCAAAATGGAGAAAATCATCCACTGTGTCAATATCGAGGGATCGCTCCTGTGGCATCTCAAAGCCTACGGTCTGGTTTGATAAAAACGAGCGGGATCGCTTCAGCCATTCCGTCTGTGCAACGTATACTGCTCCATTGAGCAAATAGAAGTCGGGATAGTCTTGGCGACGGTGGAGGTTATCCGCTGCGGGTACGAGAGGCTTAAGCAGGGAGTTACGATCGACGGAATACATCAAGTAGGGATGCTCGTTGCATCTCACGATAGATACACAGGCGCTTGATTGCAGATCTTCGCAACATTGAATACAGCCATCGATGTCTTCAACGTTTCGCAACGGCGATGTCGGCTGGAGCAAGACCACATAATGATATCCCGGCAATTCGCCCAAGGCATGCAGAACCGGATCTATGCCCGGCGTATTATCCGATGCAAGTTCCAATGGCCGTTGGAATGGCACATCGATTCCGAGACGTTCGGCTACCTCAATGACTTCTGGATCCTCTGAAGAAAGAACAAGGCGGTCGAGAAACTTCGATTTGCAGGCTTCGTCGGCGGTCCAGGCAATTAACGGCTTTCCACCCGCCACGCGAATGTTCTTGCGTGGCACGCCCTTTGAGCCACCGCGCGCCGGGATCAGACCCAATACTGACCTATTATTAATCATCTGAATTTTGTATCGAAATCAATCGTTGCTCGATTCAAGTCGGAGTGTCTGCCAATATCCACCCAATACTCTCGAATCGGAAATACAGCATGGGACAATTTTGCAGCCATGACTTTCTCGAACAAATCTGTCATGTCGATCGGCTCTTGATGCGGAACTAGAGCAAGGATTTCCGGATCGAGGACGTATATACCGGCATTGACGAAGAACTTCTGGGTTGGCTTCTCCCGAATCTCAAGAATGTGATGACCGTCAACCGTCACCACCCCGTACGGAATCTGGATCTCATAGTCTCTTAGGCACATGGTGGCTTTTGAATCATGGGCGGAGTGAAACTCCAGCAGATGATTGAAGTTGACCTTCGTGAGAATGTCTCCATTCATTAATACAATCGGAAGCTTTGGCCTTTCCTCTAGCAAGCACAGGGCTCCTGCCGTTCCCAGTGGTCTGGATTCATACAGATATTCAATGTTAGCGCCCCATTTAGAGCCGTCTCCGAAATAATCTGTGATCATTTCGGCCTTGTAGTTCACCGCAATGGAAAAATGGTGAAACCCATAGTCCAATAAATTCAGCAAGACGGTCTCGAGGATCGGGCACCCTCCAACGGAGAGCATTGGCTTCGGACAATCGTCTGTTAAAGGAGACAACCGTCTTCCCAAGCCGCCCGCCATCAAAATGACCCGGTTCATCAAGGCCGGCGGCGAAAGCATCTCATCCACAACTGCCAATCCGGCGAGTTCCCCGTCCGAATTCAAAATTGGCATCTGTCGGATCCGATGCTGCCGCATCCGTTCAACCAGCGACTCACGGCTGTCGCCCAAGAACGCTGACTTTGGATTTGAGTTCATGGCCCTTGATACTGAATCGGAGAGCGCGAGCCCTTTGAGCATTGCGCGACGAACGTCTCCGTCAGTGAGTGTCCCGCAAAGCCGGTTGCTCTCCACCACTAAAGCAATTTGAAGAGAGCTTTCGTCAATTGTGCGGATGGCTTCGCCGATTGTGGCGGCGGGGGAAATGCAAACTTGTCTCCAATTGTTCGGCATTGCGGTTATAGGTCCCCAGTCCTCTTCTCTGCATTTATTACCCATTCAGCGACTTCGGCACTTCGATTTGCTTCCGATCGAGACACACGCTCGATTGAGACAATCTTGAGCGGAGTCAGCAAACCGTCAAATTCAGATTCCGCCGTGAATCTCGAGACCCCTTTGCCTGCCAGAGGTCCTTCGGCTGCTAGCCAGGCATTATGTCCGACTTTCGTGCCGGTGCCGTCTCCCTCGGAACCGCTCGCGAACGTCTTGCTGAAAAGCTTTCCTCCGGGCTTCAAGACTCTATGAATCTCCTTATATATTTTCCTTGCATCGTCGTACTGATTTGCGTAGATACATTCGTTGTCGATTACAGCATCAAAAAACTCGTCTTCCCACGCCAAGTTGCAAACATCACCGGTCGTCAAGGCGCCCTTCCAACCCGGAACTTCGGCATCCATCCGGTCACGGCAAATCCTGAGCGCAGTGGAGGATCCATCAATTCCGTATGCGGCGAATCCTTCCCTGGCGACGTACCAGAGGTTCGCCCCCGTGCCACAGCCTACCTCGAGGATCTGCACGGAGTCACGGTTCAGTACCTGGTAATAGTTCCGAGCAACAAAGCGTATCACGTCCTCGCTGGGATACTTCCCCCAGGGCCGGCTCCTGAATATTTCTTCCCAAACACTGTCCCACGACATACTCTGCCACCTAACGATAGAAAAGCACCCGACC
The DNA here is from genome assembly GCA_963770365.1 of uncultured Acidobacteriaceae bacterium. Lineage (GTDB taxonomy): Bacteria > Acidobacteriota > Terriglobia > Terriglobales > Acidobacteriaceae > Telmatobacter. The sequence goes on from CAVYPN010000014.1 coordinate 663,970, forward strand.
AGGGCTGGCTTCATGAGCCTGAGCGAATTGTAACTTCAATGAGGAGTAAGCCTCTTCGGAGTGGACGTACTTGCCAATCTTGAATGCTGCGCGTTCCGTCGAGAATCCCGCTTTGAAAAACAGGAGTGGATTATCAGGCCTATTATCGGTTCCACCACCGAGATACATAGCAGAGCAGCCTGCTAATTTGGCTGTTTGCGCCGCCTCGTGAAGCAATAGGGTAGTGCCGCCAAGGTGCTTTCCCGTTTGATTTGCCGCGGAAAGGTGGTATTCCGCCATGTCGGGCCCAATCAGGAAAATAGCGGCGGCTACCGGCTCATCTTGACACATGCAAACCGCCAGACGAGCCTGATCCCAGGCCAGCAACCGGCGGAAATATGATAACGGGAAAAAGTAGAAGAGTTCGGCTCCAATCTCACGCATCGTCGAGTTGTAAAACTCCATAAACCATTCGGCATTGCCGGAGCCTGTCCGCCACTCGACGCTTAATCCATTCTTTACGGCCTTGCGCACGGCAGTACGCACACGCGTCTGATAGGAAGCCATCAAGTCAGCCCTCGCAAGGTCCATCCACACTGTCTCGCGATTAAAGGTGCCCTCGTCAGGATATAGGTCCCAATTTCGAAGCAATGGATGAAAGCGTACGAATTCCACCGCTATTGCATGGTCGCGGCACCACGTTGTGTAGGCCTTCCACGCCCTGAAGAGAAAGGCTGAGTCGCGCGTATTACAAACCGGACCGCCATATTGATAGGGCGTTTGTAGGTCTCGATATTGAGTACCTGGAATTGAGGCGAGGTGGCCGCCCTGATAAAGACAATTCTCGTCCTCTTCATAGAGCCAGAAAAGAGGTTCCAATTCCTGGTTGCGCTCAGCATCGACCGCGACGTAAGTCGGCGAAATAGTAGGCAGTTGGCAGCGGCGATCAAATCTGCTAAACCCTTCCAATGCGTGTTCGTAGCTAATCTGCATGGTCGATGATGACTTCGTCGGATCCGTAATCGCGTGTTGCACGACTCCCCAAAAACTCCCAGTAATGCATGGGCGAAATTCCATTGCCAGGTCGTTTGGCAGTAAGATTTTCCATCGTAAATCTCTCGCCCTTGCGAATTGGAATTGCGGCCACCAGACTCTTCCGGGCAATTTCGAGGTTCTTCTCCTCAGACTTGGCCACGAGCTTGCGTGGCGAACCAAGTGAACTTTCCACTTCGCGGATGGCCGAAATCATAGAGGCTAGTTCCTGCGGCTCCAGAGAGGCTACATGGTCAGGTCCGGGCAAGTTGCGGTCAAGCGTGAAGTGCTTCTCGATAATCCGGGCACCCCGGGCCACGGCGGCAATCGATACGCTATAGCCCATCGTATGATCCGACAACCCTACCGGCAACCCAAACGCACCTGCGAGGGTGTCCATTGCCAAAAGGTTCACATCGTCAAACGGCGCAGGGTACTCGGTCGTGCAGTGCAATAGCGCCACTTTCTCTTGAATGTGTCTCTGTCCCTCTGCACTGATGAATGCCTTCTTGAAACCGGCAACGGATGGCGCTTCGCCGGAGTGCAGATAGCCGTAGGCAAGCACGCCTAACGCATCTTCGATATCTCCCAGCATGCTCATACCTGTCGATAAAATGACAGGCAAGTCTGAGAGCGCAATTCTAAGTAACAAAGGTGCGTTGGTGATTTCTCCTGATCGACCTTAACGCGTGAAACCTTGAGATCTTCCACCAGCATGTTAACGCTTGTAGGTCGAATGGAGTCGACATGAACTGAATATTCCGCACTTCGCATCGAAGTTGAAGCTGCTTGTGTGCGGAAAGACCAAGTTCAAGTTTCTTGACCATTTCCAACTGGGATTCACTATCGCCAGTATTCTTGGTTTGATACTCGGCTCTTGACTGCGTAGACGGCTTATTTCGGCTTCTGTCGAAATGTCTGGAACTTTATGGCATCTGCGCCCGCTTTGGCAGCAACGTCAACCATTGCAAGTGCCCTGTCGAGCGAACCGTTATGATTTACTCCTGCCTCTGCGATAATAAAGGTGTTCCGCATAGAATCCTATCGTTGGGGCGAGAATTGTCGAATACACGACGCTACATAATCCAGCGAGTTGGCATTCATCCGCTGGTCAATTGGAATCGTGAGCATGTTACGACTTAGCCACAGATCCTCAGTCCATCCCGACCTCTGCTGCTCGGCGCCGAGAGGCCAATGCACGGGACAAAAGACTCTTCGCTCTTTAAGAAACATTCTAAGCAGGTCGCGAAGGCCTCGCGCGACGATGACAGGATACCCCAACGGCACCTCGTCATCTTTGATGTCTTTGAAAAGCGGGTCGATCAATTCTGAATCATCCTGCTGTAGTTGATGGTGAAGGTAAGCCCAGTTATTTCTCCGTGTCACCGCGAGTTGGGAAAAGTCTGTGCGTTCCATCAGATAAGACGACGCCCAGGAAGCCCGGCGAGGGGACGAGTGACTGCTCAAGCGGCTTTCAGAATTCTCAAATAAGTCCAGGTACAACTCGTCTGGTGCGTCTTGGTACCGCAAGATCTTCCCAACCAACTTCTGGGAGACGAATGTTTCGTCTGAATCCTGCAATGCGATATCAAGCAGAGGAGTTCTGGAACCCAAAACAGCTCCATCCGGCTGGGACGCAATCTTCCGAAAGCTTTTGACCGCGTAGTCTCCGTTGTTGCCCACATTGCGTGTGAGACCCGCCTGAACGCAATCTTCAATGACGAAAAAACGCGAGTTCGGTCGCATTTGATCGATCCATCGAGTCACTTGCTCATTCCGCAAGCCGAAGTAGTGAATGTAGAGGAATGTAGCATCTTCAAAATCGGTTGGCAGACCGGCCGGACTGACGAGATCCTTGCCAGCCGAGTAGAACTTCATCTCAAAACCCAATTGCTGGAAAGGGAAAAGCACCGACTCGCAACAATAGGCGGGCAAGTAGGCGACTTTGCGCCCTCCGCGACGAAGGATATCCTGGAGCGCTACAAAAATCCCCGATCGTCCAGTGTCCAAAGAGATCGTATGGGGCAGGGGCAGTCCAGGTGATGTCGCAAAAACGTTGGATTGGAGAGTACTCGGAGCGCTTTCAAATTCGCGACGGATGCGAGTTATCGCCGCAGGAGCAGCACCGTTGCTGGGATCAAAGAACGCTTCGGTACCGTCAGATTTACCTTCTTGAGAAATGCAACGATACGGCTGGGATGCATCGCTAGTCGCCGTACAGGGATTCGGTATTTCCCGCCACGTTCTGGAATTCCGAGGTTAACGCCTTCTTAATTGCATTCACAATTGCCTCGCAGTTCTCCTGGCAGTCGATCACGGACGATGCCTTTAAACGGCCATCTTGCCGGTCTCCGATATTGACGGTGGCTTCTTAAGCGCGGGAGTCTCAACAATGCCGCTCGACGAGTTCCCAATCACCAGATCGCAATGCTTCATCGCACTCAGGTAGCGGATCTGTCCTAGAGAAGTGACCACTAGTACCCGGTCCGGTCGAGCCGCTCCAAACTCATCGATCATGTGCGAAAGCTCGCGACCACCTGCATCGGCGTTAGGCTTAGTAAAAATCACTCTAGCATGCGGAAATCGATCGAGAGCCTCGAATAGCTGGGTCAGCGCCAGGTCCGGTTTCAGGCTTCCGAGTGTTGCCGGATGATATGTAATCAGGAAAGTGGGATGACCAAGCGGAAAGTTCAACTCCTTTTCCAGAGCATCGCGCGACAATAGCGGCAACCGATGGAGATTGTCCAACCCCGGATCTCCAAAATTCTTTACATTTGCAGGCTGCTCGCCCATGCGGATGATGCGTTCCCGGTAGGCCTCAGCGCCGGGGAAGTGATAGGTTGCCATCTTCGTAATGGCGTGACGAATACTATCGTCAATTGCACCTCTGGTAACCTCACCTCCAGAGATGTGGGCCAGGGGAATTCGAGCGACCAAGGCTGCACTTGCAGCGGCCAGAGTCTCGAATCGATCCCCCAAAACGACAATGATGTCAGGACACAGGATGCGTCGAATGCGTCGGCAAAGCCAATCATCCCGAGACCCATGGATTTAGTCACGCCGACTGGAGTGTCGCTTGACAGCAGCATTTCAACTCGGGAACTGATCTTGAATCCATCTTCCTCGATGTTGCGATAAGTGAGACCAAACTCCGGGGACAGGTGCGCACAGGTTGCAATGATTTGTAACTCGAGATCGGGATCACACTGGATTTCCTTTAAAATCCAGAGAGATGCCCCATATTCCGCCCGGGTGCCCGTCACGACGCATATCTTCCGTCTGGTCACGAGCATGTCCTCGAAGCGCTGCTTGGAATGTTGACAATGCGCTTCTCCAGGCTTTCGGCCACGGAAAGGTCCATGCGCGGGCAGTCCTGGTACATAGGAAGGCGGTGCATTAAATTCCAGGCTGGCCGGGTCATGATTCCTTCTGCATTCGTTGCCTCAAGCAATGCATCCCGTTGCCAGGCGACGTCTTCATCCAGCAGAAGGGCGTTCAGCCAATAGTTGGATTGAGCGAACGACGGCTCCTTAACAATCTTTACGCCGGGGATGTTCTTGAATGCCTCTACATACTGTCGCGCCAACTCCCGTTTGCTTTCTAAAAAACCGGAAAGGTGTTTCCAATTGCGCACAACCTAAAGCCGCGTTCAGGTTAGGCATCCTGAAGTTATACCCGAGCATGTCGTGAGAGTATTCCCATTTGTGCGGCCGGCGTGCGGTTGTGGTGATGTGCTTGGCTAACTTGCCTTCTTCCTCGTTATTGAAGAGCAAGGCACCGCCCCCACCGGTGGTCACGATCTTGTTACCATTGAAACTCAGTACACCAATACGTCCGAACGTTCCAGTGTGCCGCTTCTTGTAGAACGATCCAAGGGATTCAGCCGCATCCTCTACCATCTCCAGTTTCCAGCGGTTACAAAGCTCAACCAGAGGATCCAGATCGACTGGATGACCGAACGTATGCATTGGCATTAATGCTTTGATTCGGGCTCCCGTCAAGCGGTTTCGCGCGCCATCGCTGCCAGGGATAGCTATGTCGCGAAGATAGGAATCAAGTTTCGCGGGATCCATACCCAGCGTGGCGAATTCACTGTCAACCAAGTGTGGAGTAGCCCCGCAGTATGCGACGGCGTTTGCAGTCGCCACAAACGTCAAGGCTGGAATCAGTACTTCATCTCCATTTGCAACGCCGGCGATCTTCAATGCCACGAAGAGCGCCGACGTACCATTAACCACCGCCACCGCTCGCTTTGCGCCACAGTATTCTGCGAGCATCTGCTCAATGCGATCTACATAAGACCCGACCGAGGACACCCATCCCGTGTCGATGCAGTCCTTCAAGTATTCCCATTCGCGCCCGCAGAACAAAGGCTGATGAAGTGTGTGAGGCACACTCAGTTTCTCTAAGACGCCACGAATGGTCGCGGTGATCTGTTCTGTCGCGAGCGTTCCGTCAGAGATTGTATTTGTCTGCTTTATATTCACTCAGATTCTCCGGGTTCGTGAACCAGGGAATGGTCTCCGACAAACCGCGCCGAAAGCCCTCCATGCCAGCGTACTGCGGCGTCCAGTTAAACATCCGCTTAGCTTTGCTGTTATCTGCAAGCAGGCGGTAGACTTCACTCTTTGCGGGACGCATCCGCTCGTTCTCCTCCACTACCTGGACCTCGACCTGCATCAGCTCAGCTATAAGGGAGAGGGTGTCGCCGATGGAAACCTCGAAGCCGCTGCCGAGGTTTACCACTTCCCCCAGGCCGTCATCGTTTTCCAGAGCCGCTATAAATCCGCCAACCGTGTCCTGCACATGCGAAAAGTCGCGCGTAGGCCGCCGGGACCCTAGATGAATACTCCGACTTCCATTGGCAATCTGGGTGATCATGGTTGGAATTACGGCGCGTGCCGACTGCCTTGGACCGTACGTATTAAATGGGCGAATAACAACCACCGGCGTCGAAAATGCATGCCAGAAGGACAGGGCAATCTGATCTGCCGCGATCTTTGTCGCTGAATAAGGGGATTGCGGCGTCAGCGGGTGTTCCTCGGAAATTGGCACTGTGCGCGCGGTTCCGTAAACCTCACTTGTGGAAGTGTGGAGGACCCTCTGGATCCCGAGCTCCCGTGCAGCTTGAACAATGTTCAATGTCCCCCGGATATTTGTATCCACATAGGTGTCGGGCGAATGATATGAGTAGGGAATCGCGATAAGGGCCGCGAGGTGGATGACGAAATCACAATCCTTCATGGCCTCGCGCACGCCGTGGGTATCGCGGACGTCTCCCGCAAAAACATCCAGGCTTTGACGAATGTCGCGCGGAGAACGATCGAGCCACCCCCAGGAGTTGAAAGAGTTATAGAGCACAAATGGCCGCACGCTATATCCAGCTCGCACCAAGGCTTCAGTGAGGTGTGAGCCAATGAATCCATCGGCTCCTGTTACAAGGATCTTTTTATGATTCCGAGGCACGACACTCCTTGAACTTGTTGCATGAACAGCTGCTGATAGATCTTCGCTTGTCCATCATCCTGCAGCGCGTCGCCAAATCCCGAAGCCTGAAAGCGATCTCCTGTCCTGTCGTTCGCGGAGCATGAACTTAGTTCCAAGAGCATCGACATCTGTGTTCCTTAAACGGCTCTGCGCCTCCGAGCGAAAAGGGTATCGCGAAGAATCTTCAGCTTGCGACCGAATTCAGAATCGTTCCTGGCACGTTGAAGTCCCGCCACAATCAGAGCTACGAAGAGTCCGACAATGAATCCAGCCATAGTGGCCAGAAGAACGATGAGGACGCGCTTGGGAGGAAAGCTTCGCCAATCCGGAGGGATGGCGGGATCGACCACTTGAATTACGGCTCCCTGTTTTGCCTCGTCCAGTTTGGCGACTTCAAACTGCCGGGCCAAAATTTCAAAAACGGTCTCGTAGTACTTGAGGTCCCGAAGCTTGCGCAGATACTCGAGGCTTGCTAGTGGAACTTTCCCCTTTGGCACCAGGAATGCCGAATCGGCGGTTTCCTCCGAGCCCCCCAGCTGCGTCAACTGGCCTCGCAAGGTACTTAGTTCCTGTTCAGCCTGCACCACCTGGGAATTCTCACTGGTCGCGAAGGTCCGCATGGACTGGATTTCAACTTGTTTGGCCGCGATCTGCGCGCGAAGACCTGCGGCCACCTCGATGAGAGCGCGGGCCTGACTGTCGGGCTGAATGAATCCCGTAGACTGTTGAGTTTGCTTCAGGGCTTCTTCAGCAGCGGCAAGATTATCCTTTGCCTGCTGAAGCTGTTGTTCAAAAAAAAGCCTGCGCTGCGCGGCTTCGGTGATGGCCAGATGTTGAGACAGATTTCGAAACTGGTCGACATAGCCGTTGGCGAGCTCGGCCGCTCGGCGTGGGTCAAGATCATCAACCGAAACCCGAATCAAACCATCCTTTGCGCCGGCTTCCACCTTCGAGTGACTCTCGAACGCTTTGCCCGCATCGGAGAGATACTTCGTCTTGTACTGTTGCATCAGGCCAAAATGCTCTGCCACGGCATTCTCGACAGTGCGGCTCCTGAACATCGCGACATACATGTCGTTCGGGCTCTTCAGCCCAAGACTGCCGCCAGCCAGGGCAGCCACGCTACCAAGGTTTCCGAGCTGCGAGGAAAGCGCGGCGCTTGCAGATGAATTCTGTTGCGGGGGGAGAAGAGTGACCGTCGCAGTGAAGCGCTTCGGCAGGAGGAGAGAGATGATGAGAGAAAGAACAGCGAATACTGCCGTGACCCAGAGGACAATTTTCTTCCGTTCGGCAATAACGATCAGAAGGTCCATCAACGAGATCTCGTCCGTTGTAATTTGCCCGGCAGTCGATGAGACCGGAGGAGCACCGGCATGCTCTTGCAATTCGGAAAGCGAGGTACCTGTAGGCATATATTCCTGCCGGGTTCGGATTTGAGGACTATCTCTGCCTTATTTTACAGGGCCGAAGCCAAGTGTGTGGCCCCACTGTGGGGTCGCGCGGTGTCAGAGGACTTGGCCCCGGAATGAGCACTTCCGCCGATATCGTCGCAGCACGACAGCCTTCGTAGCCACTCAAAATGAGGAGCGGTCCTGATAAACAGGGCGATCGCATGAACGAAGTACAGTGTGGCTATTCAGCCGGTACGGAACTTGAGTCCGGAATCCGATGCGCAGGCTTGGGGCACAACCACTCTCGCGTCAAACACACGAATCCCTTCGACTTTATTGAATTCGAGCTCTTTCCCTGGATTTACGCGTCTCTGGTTCGGCGAGTGACGGTCGACTCGTGTATTAATCTCCGGAGGCCAGCGATTCATCGCCGGTTATGTCCGCCAGGCTGCTTGCAAGCGCCATGTGAGTCTTCGCCTTCGGCCCGTTGCTGTGCACTTCCGTTGAATCAATCTCGAGCGCCCTGCAGATCGTTTCGCTGTCCCAGCGGCGCAGAATTGTTTCGAGAATCAGCTTCATGTCAGACATGAATGTTGCGCGTGTCATATACTCCCGGTCGAGCCGAAGCTTGGTCGGAAGAATGATCGAGTGATAGAAGCCGTCCAGATGATGGTTGGGCAACTGCGCAAGAATGAGTTCCTCGCGCGCGAATGCAATGGTCGCGGCGCCAGTGATTCCCGGCCGGCATTTGAGCTCTCCAAGTTGGTGCTCGGGTAACTTGGGGCGGGGACCAACCAAAGTCATATCCCCGATCAGCACATTCAACACCTGAGGCAACTCATCTAGCTTCCAGCGGCGAAGAAAAGGGCCGACACGCGTGAAGCATTGATTGTCTGAGGTCGTCACTTTACAACGAGCGTCGTCTTCACGATGCACCATTGTCCGGAATTTCAAGATCGTGAAGGTGCGGCGGTTCATTCCAGTGCGCTTCTGCCTGAACAGAACCGGCCCTTTCGAGGTAAGTCGGACCGCCAGACCAAGGATCACAAAGACCGGAATCAGAAGAGGGAATGCAAGGAGCACGCAACCGATATCGAAAAGCCGTTTCAAACCGGACCGAGACCAAGGACTAACGCGGTCTTCGACAAGGCACAACGACAAACGAGCGGCGGTTTCGGGTTTTCCAGCAAACGACGTCTTTTGCGTCGTCTTTACACCCTCGTGCAGTCCGTGGGATGTTTCGAACCGCTTGAGGCAATCACTACATTGGTGCTCAATTAACCCTCCGCAGGTTGAAAGCAATCGATCCAATGCGCAGGACACGCGAGAATTCTGGGCGTGCCGTAAATGAAGTTGTGGCTATGTCGTCAGATTCCAGCAATCCAGGAACGGCGTCTGGCCGGGTAGATTACAGATCGGACTTGCAGAGCATTCATGACTGCGGACATATGGGCTGCAACTTCCAAAACTCTGTTGATTCTACCGTGAGAATAGCATCCTTGAAACCATGATCAGTTACCAGTTTGCGAATTTCCGACCTCCTGGTAATAAAAATCGTGATAACCATCACATTCCAAATGCTTGAACGCGCTTGAACCGGTCTGTTTACTTGCAAAATACCCTTGAGCCGGCACTATCTGCGAAGCACTTAACGAGACCTATCATAGTGTTAAAAGCGTTGAAAGTCTTGGATTTGTTGCTGGTTCTTAGAATCGCCATCCGAGTTCGACGCCCTCCCTGAGAAAGGTCGCCACGGTGATGGGATGCGTGAGCTTGCACGCAGGTGGCTCTCAGGGTTCCAGGCTAGTCTCGAGCAAAAAACGCTGGGTATCGACCGCAATTTGAGTCGCGGGACGTCGGTGTAGCCGCGTTAAACCTGCCTCTTCCGCTACCACTGGTAACAGAATGCCATGCTAAACTCATGACTATGGTTCCCTCACATCCTGGTGAAAGGAGTACCCGGGATTCCCGTGCGAGAACGACCATCGACCGGCCCTTTTTGAGACACGAGATGTCGAGATTCCTTATTACTTTCTTTCTGGTTGTCTCGCTTGCCGCCTGTCTGAACGCGCAACAGCCGACACAGAACCCATATCCCGACCCGACGCAGAACCAAAATCCGGGAGCATCCCAGACCCCCGGCGCGGTCGACTGCTCCGATCCTTTACAGGCCGATGGGCCTGAATGTTCCTACCAGGGCGGAACCCAGAATCAAAATCCGCAATTGCGTCTCTCCCAAAGCGGTCGGTCCGCAAATCAGTCTGCGCGACCCAATCCGAATTACTCCGATACGGAACAACTGAACCAGCAGCAATTCCAACGAGGTCAATTTCAAGTGCCGCGTCGGCCAGCGCTGCTTACCGAATTCCAGAAGTTCGTCGCCTCTACCACCGGCCAGGTCCTTCCGATCTACGGCGCAAACCTCTTCCAACGGGTTCCTTCGACCTTTGCCCCCGTTGACATGACGCCGGTGCCTTCTGATTTTGTCATAGGCCCTGGAGACGAACTGCGCATTCGCGTCTGGGGGCAGCTGAGCTTTCAGGCAAATGTTCGCGTGGATCGTACCGGAGACATTTATCTTCCCCAGGTGGGTCCCGTTCATGTTGCTTCTGTTCCATTCGCGCAACTCGACAATCAACTGCGTTCCGCGATTAGCCGCGTCTTCCATAACTTCGACCTCACGGTCGATCTCGGCCAGATTCGTTCAATCCAGATTTACCTTGCCGGAGAGGCATTTACTCCCGGTGTCTATACCATCAGTTCACTCAGCACACTCGTGGACGCGCTTTTTGCTGGCGGCGGACCCAATACCGAGGGTTCTTTCCGCAATATCGAGCTTCGTCGCGGCAGCCAGACGATTACGCACTTTGACTTATATGATTTGCTTGTTCGCGGGTATAACTCGAGCGATGCCAAACTTTTGTCGGGCGATGTTATCTACATTCCGCCAGTCGGACCGCAAATTGCGATGACCGGCAGCATCAAGAGTCCGGGCATCTACGAGATGCTTCCCGGAGAAACCCTGTCTGCGGCCCTCAATCATGCGGGAGGCGTTTCTACGGTCGCTTCCGGGGCCCGCATCTCTGTGGAACGCATCGAGGGCCATAACGAACGCCAGGCTATGGAGATCGCATACGACAAGAGCGGAATGGATACTCCGCTCGCCGATGGCGACATAGTGCGCGTCTTCTCCATCGTGCCGCGCTATGGCAAGACCGTTGTCCTCCGCGGTAACATCGCCACCCCTGGCCGGTTCGCATGGCATCCCGGCATGCGCCTGAGCGAACTGATTCCGGATAAAGACTCGCTGGTGACCCGGGACTACTGGTGGAAACGGACGCAGCTTGGATTGCCCGCTCCCGAATTTGAGCCGACACCGGGATTTCAAAATCTAAGGCAGCCCTTCGATGGCACCTCCGTCACGCTCAAGCCCTCCGTGCAGGTGGACCCGAACGCGCCGAATGACCAGCAGGAGTCGCCGCAGGATCGGTCGAATTCCTCGCAAGATCGGTCCGGTAATGCAGACGATAAGTCGGGTAATTCCCAGGATAGGTCAGGTAACCCTCAAGATAGGAACCTGGCTCCTCAACAGCGAGGTTCAAACTCTTCGCTGGGAGCGCAGGAGTCCTCAACATCATCGCAACAGCCCCGCACTGCGCAGAGAACAACCGTCCGCCTTCTTGCTCCCGATATCGATTGGGACTATGCGGCGGTGGAGCGTATCGATCCGGAGACGCTGAAGACAACGGTGGTCCCCTTCGACCTCGGCAAGCTTGTTCTCAATCACGACGCATCACAGGATCTCGAGTTGAAGAGCGGCGACATTGTCTCTATCTTCTCTCAGGCCGACATCCACGTACCCCTCGCGGAACAGACAAAGCTCGTCACCCTCGACGGAGAGTTCGTGCATTCCGGTATTTACAGTGTGCGGCCGGACGAAACCCTGAAGGAACTTGTGGAACGGGCCGGCGGCATTTCGCCCAAGGCATATCTCTACGGCTCTGAGTTCACTCGCGAATCAGTCCGCGCCATTCAGCAAGCCCGCATCGATGAGTACGTGCAGACTCTGCAGTTGCGCATTCAGCGGGCAAATCTTGCGCAGTCCACCGCGCAGGACGCCCAGAACAGCCAGCAGAATCTGCTTTCTGCGCTTCGCCAGATCCGCGCCACCGGCAGAATCGTTTTGACGCTCAAGCCCGACAGCACCGGCATCGGCAGCCTCCCGGATATGACCATGGAGAACGGCGACCGGTTCGTCATTCCGCCGGTCCCCGCCGTGGTGAGCGTTATTGGCGCTGTATATAACCAAAATTCCTTTTTGTATGTGAAGGGGCGTCGATCCGGCGAATATTTGCTGCAGGCCGGCGGACCCAATAGAGATGCGGACAGAAAGCATGAGTTCATCATCCGAGCTAATGGCGACGTTATCAGCCGCAACGCCGGCAAGTCGATCTGGGTTGATGAATTTGCAAAGGTGCGCCTCGACCCCGGAGATACGGTCGTCGTTCCGGAAAAAACATTCGGACCGTCAGTCTTGAAAGGCGTGCTCGATTGGTCGCAGGTATTCTCGCAGCTTGCGCTGGGCGCTGCGGCGATCAGCGTCTTTAGATAGGGATACGAGATCTCGATCCGCACTGTGACCGCGCTGTAATTCAGTCGCTCTTCCTATTCGATTGTGAGCGAATTCGGCGAACGATCGGCATGGTGAAGATGGCCTGCCACTCGGAATGCCGATTCAAGGAATTCCAAACTGAGGGCATTTACGAACAATAGGTAAGGAAACTATATCCTCTGCCGAAAGGGAAGATGCCTGCGTCTCGCGCCTAGTCCCTGGGTCTGCCGAGGGGGTGCGAAATATCGAAGGTCGAGAATTGCCGGTTCTCTCCGGTGATCTCAGAGCGGAGCTCAAGCCAGAGTTCGTTCGGAATCTTGAGGTAGACCTCAACCACAGCAGGATCAAACTGCGTGCCGGAGCACCGGATAATCTCTTCGCGTGCGGCGTCAAACGTGCGCGCCTGGCGATAAGGCCGGTCGCTGGTGATGGCGTCGAGCGTATCCGCCACTGCAAATATGCGCGCGCCTACCGGGATAGTTCCACCCTTCAGCGCACTCGGATAACCGGATCCATCGTAGTGTTCCTGGTGTGTGAAAACGATTTCGGCGGCCTCGGCGAGAAAGGGAATTTTGCGCAGCATCTGGTAGCCGCGCGCGCAATGTTCGCGCATAATCTCCTGCTCTTCCGGGCTGAGCTTCCCAGGCTTGCGCAGAATGTCATCCGGAATCGCCATCTTGCCGATGTCGTGCAGAAAGGCGCCGCGGGCAATCACTTTGATTTCCGCCGGCGAGATGCCCATCGCCCGCGCCAGAGCGATCGTGTAGGCCGTAACGCGCTTGGAGTGGCCCTCGGTCTCGGAGTCCTTCAGGTCGAGCGCATCGCCCAGCGCCTCGAGCGTTACGTCGTAGGAGTGCTCCAGGTCTTCCATCGCCTGGCGCAGCATCTCGGTTCGTGCCCTTACCACTTGTTCCAGGTTCTGCTGGTAGGTGCGGCTCTCCTGCAACGCCTGCCGGTGTTCAAGCGCGCGCTGCACGGTGGCCACCAGGTGTTCGCGTTCGAATGGCTTGAGAAGGTAGTCGTAGGCGCCGCGACGCATCGAGTCGATCGCCACGCTGATGTCGTGAATCGCCGTAACCATGATGACAGGCAGATTCGGATTCTGCGCGTGAATGCGTTCAAGCAGGGCCAGTCCGTTGCCTTCCTGCATCACGATGTCGGTCAGGATCAGCTCAAAACCGTCCTGGTCGATTGCTTCCAGGGCTTCGCGTCCACCAGAAGCCACCATGACCTCATATCCCTGGCGCTCAAGGGTGGCGGCGATCATCGAGCGAACGTGGGCTTCGTCATCCACCACAAGGATGCGAGTAGGCTTGCGCGCCTTCATGCTCGCGCGGGTGTCCGCGCTCGCTACAAGCCATGCTGTCGGGGATGCGCCCTGCCCTTGCAGATTCGGCGTCACACCCGCTTCCTTCCCGGTTTCCCGCCAGTGCTCGGTCCATCTGCGGCGGGGCAATCCTCTTAACTTAGGCACCAGCATTTCTCAAGATGGGAAAGAGCTCTCTTCCTTAAAGAGATACATCGTCGACATGATGCATGATAAATAGGAAATTTCCGGCAAATTCGCGGCGGAAACTCCCACGATGGGATTCGGATCGGCCAGTTCCACTGAACGCAACAACTGATAAAACGCTGAGAACGTAACAAAAACTTACGCTTACCCAGCCAGTGGCGCAAGCCCTTCGTGCCAAAGTACCAAAGTACTAAAGTGTTATACGTTTTGTCTGCCATCAAACACAAACTGGCGAGCCGGACCCGAGACATACATCCCGTCCTTCCAGTCTCGTCCCCGTAACTCTATTTTTGCTCCTCCCGGCGCGCGCGTCGAGCCGCCGCCCAACCTTCCTTGGTCACCTGCCGGGATCGTCCCACGGCCAAGGCCCCCGAAGGAACATTTCGCGTTATGCACGAGCCGGCGCCAATGTACGCTCCGTCGCCGATCTCGATCGGCGCCACAAGTGTCGAATCGCTGCCGATAAACGAGCCCTGGCCGATGCGTGTGACGTGCTTTTTGACTCCGTCGTAGTTGCAGGTAATCACGCCGGCACCGATGTTGGTCCCCGCACCCACTTCAGCGTCGCCCAGATAAGTCAGGTGATTGGCCTTCGCGCCCTTGCCCAGCTTCGCTTTCTTCGTCTCGACAAAGTTGCCGACATGCGCGTCCTGCCCGATCTCGCTTCCCGGCCGCAGGTGTGCGAACGGGCCAATCCGTGCTCCATCGGCCACCGTGCTTTCACCCAGAACGCATCCCTGCAAAACCAACACTTCATTGCCTAGGGTGCAATTCTCAACCACGGAATAGGAACGAATCCGGCAATCCTTGCCGATCCGCGTCGTCCCAAGCAGTTGCACGAACGGCTCAATAATCGTGTCCGGATCAACCTGCACTTCGGCGTCGATCACGCACGTCTCGGGTCGAAAGATGGTGACCCCTTCAGCCATCAATCGATTGGCTGTGGCCGCACGAATGCGTGCGTCGAGCGCGGCAAGTTCAGCGATGGTATTGGCGCCCAGCACCTCATCTGCGTCGGCAGCCTTCAGCGCCGCGACCTTCTCGCCGGCCGAATGCAGAAGCGCTGCCATGTCCGTAAGGTAGAACTCGCCGTGGGCATTGTTGTTGGTGAGTTTATCCAGGTGCTTCAACAGAGGCGCCACTTTGAAGGCATAAATCCCCGAATTGATCTCGCGGATTGATTCTTGCTCCGGCTTCAGCGCCTTCTGCTCGATGATCGCGTCGACATCCGCCCTATCCGGTGAGCGACGAATAATCCGGCCATATCCCGTCGGATCCTCTGGCGTGGCAGTCAGAATCGTCATCGCCGAGCCCTCGGCCAGGTGCAGCGTCATCAGGTGCTGCAACGTGTCCGCCTGGATCAGCGGCACATCTCCTGAAAGCACCACGATGTGCTCGTAGCTTCCGATCGCTTCTCGAGCGCACTGAATGGCATGCCCCGTTCCGCGCTGCTCTTTTTGCTCGATGAATTGCACGCCGGTTCCCGACATTGCTTCACGCACGCGCTCCGCCTGGTGGCCGAGGATTGCGAAAATATCCTCGTTCTCCGCGAGGCGGCTTGCCGTTGCAATGACGTGGCTCAGCAGCGGCTTGCCGCCAACCTCGTGAAGCACCTTCGGCCGGCGCGACCTCAGGCGCGTGCCTTTGCCGGCGGCCATGATGATGACCGCCAGCCTGGGTGTTGGCCGCTCTGACTTTCCCGCTTGCTTGCTCACTCTTGTCCTTCCGCCCCGCCGCTCTTGCCGTTTGGCGCGCCGGGAATCGTGATGTCAATCTTGTGCGCTGGACCCATTTTGAGGTCATCCAGTCCCGGCTTGATCTCCGGACCGTTGCCAACCACCAGCACCGCGTACTTGTCGGGATGAATGTACTTTTTCGCTGCCGCATTCAGATCGGCGACAGTGACTTTCTCCAACGCTGCCTTGTACGTCTCAAGATAGTTCGGAGGATATCCGTAGAACTCCAGGCGCACCCTCTCCGCGAGCACCTTGTCCTTGGTGTCATAGCGGAACAGGAATGAATTCAGGATATTGTCCTTGGCGCGTTTCAGCTCTTCCTCGGTGAACGGCTGGGTGGTCAGCCCGTCCAGTACCTTGTAGGTTTGCTGAATCGCCTCGACCGTTGTTGCGCTCTGCGTCAGCACCACCGCCTGGAAAGTAGCAGGGTGATCCCATCCAAACGCCAGCCCTCCGCCAACTTCGTATGCGAGACCAAGCTCCGTTCTCACTTTCTGGAAGAGCCGGCTTGCAAACCCGCCCGCAAACACGTCATTCATCATCGCAACGCTGGGAACATCGGGATTACGGCGTTCGATTCCGAGGCCCACGATCATAACCTGCGACTGATTCACATCTTCCTTATCGATGAAGTAAACGCCCGGAGTCGGCTCGTGAAACGCTTCATGCCGCGCCGGCTTAGGCCTCGCCTGCGGCAAGCTCCCAAACGTAGCTCGCAGCCTGGCCTCCATGGCGGCAGCGTCAAAATCACCGCTCACGCTAATGATGAGCTTTCCGCCGATGGAGTGGTCGTGCCATGCCTGCAGATCAGCCACCGTAACCTGCGCGATGGTCGACAATTCCGGTTGCCGCGTGTATGGGCTGTCAGCTCCATACACCAGTTTGGCAGCTTCGCGCCCGGCAATCTGTCCCTCGTCATCGTTGCGCCGTACGATTCCCGTTGCAGTCTGCTGCTGCGCCAGCTGCAGCTTCTGTTCGTCGAACTTCGGATGGAACAGCAGGTCCATCGCAAGGTCATACACCTGGTTGGTATCCGCTTTCAGCGAATCCCACGAGACCGCGGTCGAGTCGTCATCTCCACCGGTTTCAATGTGCGCCGCCTTCGACTCCAGCAGATCGTCCATCGCGTCGCCGCTCATCTTCTCGGTGCCGCTCGTCCGCCACGACTGCCCGTAGAGATCGATGAGCCCGCACTTCGTCGGATCCTCATCGCGCGAACCTCCGGGAATCAGAACCGATCCGGAAACAAACGGCAGTTCATGATCCTCCTGCAGAAAAAGCACGATGCCATTCTTCAACTCGATCCGTTTCGGCTCCTGCGGTTTGAAGTCGTGCAGCTGCGGAATGGGAATCTTCTCCCAGGGCTTGCTCTGCTGCGCGGACGAAACACCCGCAACCGGCAACAACGAAAACGCGACCAAAAGAGCGCGAGCCATGGCGTACTTAGACAATCTGAACCGATCACTGTTCACTGACCACTGTCCACTGTTGAGCCTCACTGCGCGCCTCCATCGTTCTTCGCCGGCGCTGCCGCAGCCTGCGTCTCGATCTCGGCCGAGGTCCGGTTTGAGGCGACAAACATCTCGTTGGCAACGCGACGGATATCCGCCTTCGTCACCTTGTCCACGTGATCAAGCTGCCGGAACAACTCGCGCCAGTCGCCGTAGCGTGTCTGGTACTCGGCGAGGGCATTGGCCAGGCCCTGGTTGTCCGCAAGCCCGCGCAGCAGATCCGCCCGCGCGCGTGTCTTGTACATCGCAAGCTCAGCATCGGTAACATTGGTCGTCTTCAGCTTTTCAATCTCCTTGTGAATCGCGGTCGCCATCTCCGCGTCGGTGTGGCCGGGCAGGGGCACAACGCCGAATGTGAAGAGATTGGGGTATTTGTCACCGGGAAAATTATTGAAGCCCGCAGCTTCCGCGGCAATCTGCTGGTCGCGGACGAGACTCCGATATAGGCGCGAGACACGGCCGTTCGAAAGAATATCGCCGATCGCGTCATACACCGGATCGTCGGGGCTGCGATAGCTGAGACGATGGTAGGACTCAAGATAAATGGGCTGGCTGGGGTCTCTTATGATGACCGACTTCTCGGCAATCTGCTTCGGCTCCACCGTGGTCATCTCCAGCGGCTTCGGCCCACCCGGAACCTTGCTGAAATATTTCTCCAGAATCGGCATCGCCTCGGCGGCCTTTACATCGCCCACCACGGCGATCACGATGTTCGATCCGACGTAATACTTTTTATGGAACGCCATCGCCTCCGACGCGGTAATCTGGCTGACTTCGCTTGGCCAGCCTACACCGCTGCGCCCGTAGTTGTGGGCAACGTAGGCCGTGGCTGCCAACTGTTCGAAGAGCCGGCCCTCAGGGTTCGAGTCGGTGCGCATGCGCCGCTCCTCCAGCACCACCGAGCGCTCCTTGTAGAACTCCCGTGGAACCGTGTCCGCCAGCCGGCTGCTCTCCAGCCAAGCCCAAAGCTCAAAGCGATTCTCCGGCATGGACCAGAAAAACATCGTCTCATCCTGTCCGGTCTGGGCATTCAGTCCGTGCGCGCCATTGCGCTCCGCCACATCGGTGAACTGGTTCGGCACGACATATTTCTCCGCTGTCGCCTGCGCCTTCGCGAATTCCGCTTCCAGCTCTTTCAGCTTCGCGGGGTTGCTCCCCTTGGGATTGCGTTTCTCCGCTTCGACCGCGTTGTCCGCTGCTTCCACGTTTGCCAGGGCCAACTTTTCCGCTGCGTAGTCCGTGGTCCCGATCTGGCTTGTGCCTTTGAACGCCAGGTGCTCAAACATGTGCGCCAATCCGCTCTCGCCGGAGGGATCGTCGACATCGCCCGCATCCACAAACGTGGTGTAACTGAAAACCGGCGCTTCCGGCCGCTCACAGATCAAAATCGTGAGTCCATTGGGCAGCACCTTCGTCGTGATCCGCTGCTCGAAACTTTTCAGATCCTGAGCCTTAACGGCGAGGCATGCTGAAAACAAGGCCGCAAAGACGGCTGCCACTGCGAGCCGTCCCGGCAAGTTCCTATGCATCTTTTGCTCCTCCGAGCGGGGCGTAGGCACACTGCCCCTGCTTCCAAGCTAGTTTGGTGTGATTGGACGCGTCAAACCGCGATTCGGGTGAACCGCCGGGCACGTGCTGCGTATTATCTCTTAACGAATGAGGTTCGCTTATGCGTCGGTGGCTGTTTCGTCTCTTTTCTGCGGTATTGATTCTCTTTGTCATTGCCTGCGCCGGAATCTGGCTGATTGAGTTCTATCCCCGCCACGGATCGCATCCCCCACTCAAACTCCCGAGCGGCACGCTGGCCATCAAACACGCAAAAATCTACGTCTCGCCCACCGCTCCGCCCATCGACGACGGCACGGTCCTGATTCACGACGGCCTCATCGCGGCGGTCGGCACCCAGATCGCGGTTCCCGCCGATGCCACCATCATCCCCTGCGATCATTGCGTCGTAACCGCCGGCTTCTGGAACACCCACGTCCACTTCACCGAGCCCAAGTGGGCCATGGCGCAATGGAAATCTCGCCGCCACGCTCAATCCGCAACTCGCCGACATGTTCCTCAGCCGCGGCTTCACTACCGTCATCGATCTCGGCTCCAACCCCGCCGACACCTTCTCCATCCGCCGCCGTATCGAGAAAGGCGAACTGACCGGTCCCTACATCTACACCGCCGGAACCGCGCTCTATCCGCCCCATGGCGCCCCGTTCTATCTGCGCGAATCCATGCCTCGGTGGATGGTCATGATGCTGCCCCAGCCCGAGATGCCGCAGGACGCAACGCGGATCGTCCACCGCAACCTCGCCTCGGGCGCGGACGTCACCAAGCTCTTCACCGGCTCATGGATCGCGCGCGGACACGTGCTGCCCATGCCCTTGAACATCGCTCGTGCCGCCGTTACCGAGAGCCACCTGAACGGCAAGCTCGTCTTCGCCCACCCCTCCAACCTCGCCGGTATCGAGGTCGCCATCAACAGCGGCGTCGACGTGCTGGCCCACGCCGCCGACGACACGCAGGGTGTGGATGCCAAACTCCTCAGCACAGCGATCGGCAGAAACATGGCCATGATTCCCACGCTCAAGATGTTCACCACCACCGTCACCACCGATCCGCATTACATGGACCCGATGCTGCGCCGAGGTGCGGCAGTTTCACGACCTCGGCGGCACGCTCCTCTTCGGAACCGACGTCGGCTACATGACCGACTACACCACCGAAGGAGAATTCGTGGAACTCGGCAAAAGCGGCCTCGACTGGAAGACGGTTCTCGGCATGCTGACTACCAATCCCTCCGCTCGCATGGGCGTCTCCGACAGCAAAGGGACGATCGCGCCCGGCAAACTCGCCGATCTCACCATCCTCGACGCCGACCCCGCGACAGAACTCACCAACTTCTCCCGCGTGCGCGCCGTTGTGCGTTCCGGAAGGGTGGTCTGGCAGCGGTAGCCGCGCCAATTCACGCCGGACCGATGTCCTATACTGAATACTGCGCTTCCGGCGGCTCCGGCCTGCCGGGAGTCTTGTTTTTATGAGGGTTTGTCTTTGAGCAAGAACCAGAAATCCGTCGCCGCCAACCGGCCCCGCATCCGTTCCACTACGGTTATCTGCGTGCGGCGCAATGGAGTGGTGGTGATGGCCGCCGACGGACAGGTCACGATGGCAGACCACGTCCTCAAGCACTCAGCCAAGAAGATTCGCCGGCTCTACCAGGAGAAAATTCTTGCCGGATTCGCCGGATCTACCGCCGATGCCTTTAACCTGTTCACGCGCTTTGAGACCAAGCTGGAGCAGTATGCAGGCAATATCAATCGCGCTGCCGTCGAGCTTGCCAAGGACTGGCGCACCGACAAGATGCTGCGCAACCTCGAAGCTCTCCTCGTCGTCGCCGACAAGGGCCAGACGTTCCTCATCTCCGGCTCCGGTGACGTGATCGATCCCGACGAGCCCATTGCCGCCATCGGCTCAGGCGGAAGCTACGCCACCGCGGCCGCGCGCGCTCTGATGGAGAATACCGAGCTCGACGCTCACGAAATTGCCGCCAAGGCCATGAAGATTGCCGCCGACATCTGCATCTACACCAACGACAGAATCACGTTCGAGGAGTTGAAGGGCTAGGCGCCCCATCCATGGCCATCTACCTTCCCGCATCCGCCGAAGAACAGGACCTCTCGCTTGATGAACTGACGCCGCGCGAAATCGTCGCTGAGCTCGACAAGCATGTCGTCGGTCAACGCCCGGCCAAGCGTGCCGTGGCCATCGCGCTGCGCAATCGCCAGCGCCGCCAGAAGCTTCCTCCCGACATCGCCGACGACATCATGCCCAAGAACATCATCATGATTGGGCCCACCGGCGTCGGCAAAACCGAAATCGCCCGCCGTCTCGCCAAGCTCACCAACTCGCCCTTCCTCAAGGTTGAAGCTTCCAAATTTACCGAGGTCGGTTACGTCGGCCGCGACGTCGAATCCATGATTCGCGACCTGGTCGAAATCGCCATCGACATGGTGCGAGAAGAGCGCCTCGAAGAAGTGGAAGACAAGGCCGAGATGAACGCCGAAGAGCGCCTCCTCGACATCCTTCTGCCTCCGCCACCGACCACGCCGCAATCGCATGAGGGGCAACTCACACTCCCCGGCGATGACAGCTATCACCGTTCGCGCGAAAAGCTGCGCCAGCAGTTCCGCGAAGGCAAGCTCGACGACCGCACCGTGGAACTCGACGTCCGCGAGCGCAATTCGCCGCAGTTCGGCATCATCTCCAACCAGAACCTTGAAGACATGGAGATGAATCTCAAGGACATGCTGCCCAACATCTTCGGCGGCGGTTCAAAGAAGCGCAAAATGAAAGTCGCCGACGCCTTCGACTACCTCGTGCAGGAAGAAGAAGGCCGTCTCATCGACATGGACCAGGTCAATCGTGTCGCTGTCGAGCGCGTTGAATCCAGCGGCATCGTCTTCCTCGACGAAATCGACAAGATCGCCGGGCGCGAAGGCGGTCACGGCCCCGACGTTTCGCGCGAGGGCGTCCAGCGCGATATTCTGCCCATCGTCGAAGGCACCACGGTGAACACCCGCTACGGCATGGTGCGCACCGATCACATCCTGTTCATTGCCGCCGGCGCCTTCCACGTCTCCAAGCCCAGCGACCTTATTCCCGAACTGCAGGGTCGCTTTCCCATTCGCGTCGAGCTCAAGTCGCTCACCGCCGAAGATTTTCTCCGCATTCTCACCGAACCGAAATCCTCGCTCACCAAGCAATACTCCGCTCTGCTTGAGACTGAAGGCGTTCGCCTGGAGTTCGATCCCGAAGCTCTGCGCGAAATGGCTGAATTCGCCTTCAAGGTCAACGAGCAGACTGAAAACATCGGCGCCCGCCGCCTGCACACCATCATGGAGCGCGTGCTCGAGGATGTCAGTTTCCTCGCGCCGGATGTCGCCCGCAATGCTGGCACTCCCGAGCAGGCCGCCGCTCTCACCAAAGATGGCGCCAACGAAGCCATCGCTCCGCTCCCTTATCACGAACGCGCCACCGCCTCCGGTCCGGAAAAGGTCTTCACCATCACACCAGAATATGTGCGCCAGATGGTCGCTGCGGTCGTCAAGGATAACGACCTCAGCCGCTACATCCTGTAAGGCATCGGAATGAATCGGTGGGACCTCGCGCAAACACCTCAGGCGTGCGGATTTTACTCGACAACGTTGAGCGAGAGCATGAGATCGAACGTGAATTTTGTGCCCGCGCGGAGTGTGCCATTTGGATTAAAAGAGATTGGCGAAGTGGTCACGCGGTACGATTTGCCATTCACGAAGACCGAGTTTAGTTCCATCGCCGTGCCGTTCCGCGAGTTCTTGTTCACAAACCCGGCTCCCGACGCTCCTGCCGGTATCACTACCACTCCATCCACCTTTACCGGCTCACTGAATGTAACGGTAAAGCCTTCACCGCTCTTTACAGTCCTTTCGCTGATAACTTGATCCAGCTTCACGGTTAGCGTCGTCGTCGCCGGGATCGTTACCTTGCCGTCTCGGTTGTGCGCTCCGCTCGTGAGAGCTGCCGCTGGCTTTGCGGTCACACTCAAAACGGTGCAGCCTATCAGGGCTATCGCAATGGACCACGACCGCAAAGTCTTCATGTTGATCTCCCTCGGTTCCACAACGCGGCGTTCCACATCAGTATTGACTCACTGTCAATGGATCACCGTGAACCTCATGGAAGCATCCCTTTCAGTCCCACCGCAATATAACTTTCGTCTGTGCTACCTTCCCCTCGTACCACGGCATTTCGTTGACTCTTCTTGACCGTTCCCCGTTGGCAGCCGGATCTTGCCTCGTCTTCAGGGTGCTGTCACCGCAGTGGAAAACATCAGGTGAAAGGTCATCTCAGAATTCGCCGGAAAGGAAATCCGCTGGTTGAAGGTGATCGGGAAAGTCTTCAGGCGAATCTCTTGTCCATTTACCCTTATCGCTTCGAGCTTGATCTCCGGACTATAGGCCGCTTCTTTTGTTACAACTCCGCTTGCTGTTGAGCCGGCGGGAATTACGGTCACGCCGTTCACTTGAACCGCCTCGCTGAACGTTGCAGAGAACCTTCCTCCGCTCGCAATCAAGTCCATTCCAACCGCCTCGTCCAGTCGTACCGTCATCGATGTCATCGCCGGAATAGTGACCTTGTGGGAGTCCGACCGCGGGTGGCTTGGCGGCGCATTTTCGGCCGGTCTCACCGGGCTGCTCTTCACCACCATTCGAGGATGCTCTTCGCGCGCCATGAGCGCGATAAAGTAGCGGCCATTCTTCACGCCGATGGGATAGTAGGTTGTTTTCGGACCGCTTTTTGGCATCGCGGTTTCCATCACAAGCTCTTCAGTCACGGTGAGATTCAATCCGTACGCCACCCCGTCTCTCACGAACTCATTCACTCGTCCCCTGGGATGTTCCGTCGTCGTTTTCAAATTCGATATGTCGTCGTCGAAGCTTTCTTCAACATCCTTCTCCGTTCGTTGCCGTATCTCCGGCGTCACCTGGTCCCAGCAAAACAAACCCAACATCCCATCCAAGTCCCGTCTGTCGTGAGCCGTGCGAAAAGCGCCCACCAACTCCGACACCGATCCGGCCCCCGGCATATTGGCCGACTGTCCTTCAGCGCCACTGATTGCCGTAAGGATCAGGATCGAAAGAATAGTAGACAGCCTGGCGTTGCTTCTCATCGTGCGACCTCATGAAATCGACCCGGGCAACAGCCAATGGGAGACCGAGACAAGGCGATCAATCCGGCCGCCTCATACTTCTCCCTGTTCAGCCAGTTTGAGCCATGATACATTCGCTCCGTACCTCGGCAGTCCGCGTTCAATGACAGAAGTAAGTGGTCCGCGGGCTCTACCTGCACTCTCCCGCTTCTGAGGGATTGTGGATGGAGGCGTATCAGAGCACTTGGGAAAGGTGTGCTTGGGCTCCGCGTTCGCGTAACCGTTCCTTCGACTCCACGCATCCCAACGCATGAGGAGAGACGCATGAGCGAACCCGCCCAGCACCACGCCATCAACTACATCGAATTCACCACCACCGACATCGCAGGCACCAAGGCGTTCTACGAAAAAGCCTTCAGCTGGAATTTCCAGGACTACGGCCCCGACTACATCGCCTTTGACAAGGACCACGCCGGCATCGACGGCGGATTTCGCAAAGGCGATCCGCAACAAACCACCAGCGACACCGCCCCGCTCATCGTCCTCTACTCCCAGGACCTCAAGGCAACACAGGACGCCATCATCGCCGCCGGCGGTTCCATCACCGTTCCCACCTTCGACTTTCCCGGAGGCAAGCGCTTCCACTTCTCCGACGGCCAAGGCAACGTACTAGCGGTCTGGTCAGAGTAGCCTGTATTCCGTGTCTTCGCGCTTCAAGACTTCGGGGCATGGCGCGCCTTGCTGCGGTGGGAAATCTCGCTTTGCACTCTCGCGATCCACCTTATCTCGGTTTCGAACTGCTCGATCATCAGCTGGATCATCCACACGGCTTCGTGGAAATCGTGGCCCACTTCGGCGTGCACGCCTGCAAGCGTATTCCGTTCGTGCTCGAGTTGCTGTTGAAGAAACACACGGCGGCGTTCCAGTTGCTCGTTTACAACTCCCGGCTGAGCCAGCCACGAGAGCGCCATCCAGGTTAAAAACTGCGGGCGTTCGCGCTGCACGACCCAGTCCTCGCGTTCGAGGGACGCCGCGAGAGCATCTCGTCCGCGGGCCGTAGTCGTCACCACCCGCCGCTCCGGACCCTGCTGGGCCTCGTCGGAATCGGTCAGGCGCACCAGACCCAGGCGCAACAGCTTCTCAATGGAGTAGTAAACCTGTGGCCGCGAAATCGGCGCCCAGTCACGCACTTGCCGCCGCTCCAATTCGGCATTTGCTTCATAGCCGTGCATCGGCCGCTCGGCCAGCAGGCTCAGCAGCACGAGATCGGGCACGGTCAGATTCTTCGTCTTCCTCTTCGCCATGGGCGCCTATCCGAGCGCGGGATTCAGTCCGCAAAAATCTCTTGACACGATCATAGAGCTTCGCTATTGTCTCACTAGTCTAATTTAGACTAGTATGCAACAGGAGGGAAGAGCAATGTTCAGAAACACGGTGTTGATATCGATCGCGATAGCTGGACTGCTCCTCGGGAGCGCAGCAAATGGAGAGGAAAAGAAAATGAGTGCCGAAGTAAAGAGAGTAACGCCCGTGTTGTTCGTGGCGAACGTGGAGCCTTGCCTGCAATTCTGGGAGCGGCTCGGGTTTCAGCGCGCAATGGAAGTGCCGGACGGTGACAGCCTGGCATTCGGCGCGGTTCAGAAAGACGGAACTGAGATCATGTACCAGTCGTATGCATCGGCCATGAAGGATCCGTCGGCGTCGAACGCGGCGAAGCAGAGATTGGATTCACACGCGTTCCTGTATGTCGAGGTGAATGATCTTGACGCTATCGCGGCACGAATGAAGGGCACGAGCCTCGAGGTCGAGAAGCACACCACGTTTTACGGAGCGACGGAGATCGTGGTGCGCGATCCCGGTGGGCACTTCATCACCTTTGCGCAGTTCGCGAAGAAGCCGTGAGAAAAGCAGATGCCCCGGAGTTCCACTTCCATTGAACACCGGGGCATCAGCAAAAGATCAACCTGGACGCCTAGTTCATCTCCGGTGCTGGCAGCGCCTTGCGCTTTCTCAGTTCCTCGCGCACCAGCGACAGCCCCAGAATGCACCGTTCAAATCCGTCGGATAATCGCGCGAACAGCGGTGCCTCTTTCTCATACTCGAACATGTTGAACTGGCTCACGATGAAGTAGCTCTCCTTGCCTGCGTGGATCAGTTCCGACAGGCTCGGATGCGGCACACGACGCCGCGTCCCCGGAACATTCGCCTCCGGGTACATCCCGCCGACAAACAGCGCATAATCGCCGATGTACTTGCGCATGGCCCGCTCCGCATCGAACGATGTCGCGGTGCCGTTCACCGGATCGGCCGCCAGGATCATCGTCTCCAACTCTTCAATCGGATGCCCTTCCGCATCGCGCACCTGGTAGAGCCTGTCGGTCTGTGAGAATTCGCAGAGCAAGTGTGCCACGTATCCCGTCACGTCAGGATCATGCAATCCCAACTTGCCTTCGTAGCTGTTGCGAACAACCTGCTGAAAGAACCCTTCAAGTGGATGATTCTGGTTTTGCATACAAACCTCCCGTCAAAGGCGCTTTCGCGCAATCGGCACTGCTTGGTGTGCAATGGCCAATAGCGCGTCTGCGTGCAGTCGGCTTACCAGCCACCACCCGATTTACATAGTGTTGACACAAAGATTAGCTGAAATGTTGCTACGACTAAAGGTGGAGACGCAACTTAGTTGGCAGAGTGGAATGTTAATTGCAACGGGTTGTGACGAAAATCGTTGTCCCAGGGACATTTGCATGCCCCTGGAACACGAACCACCAGACCGCGTATAGGACTGCTTCTTTCTAGAAATATGGCTAATGTACTGGTGCTGGCGGATTTATCGTTCGCCACAAATCTCTGCGGGCAATGGCGAGACCAAGAATGCAATGCTCAAATGAATTCGAAAGTTGCCCGTACAACGCAGCTTCTTTCTCATACTCAAACACGTTGAACTGGCTGACGATGTAGTAGCTCTCTTTGCCCACGCGAATCAGTTCGGCCAGAGTTGGTTTCTGCGAACCCCGGTTCGAGTCAGACTCGATCGCCTCGGGACACATCCCGGCAAGAAAAAGTGTGTAGTCGCCGATGTACTTCCTGATCGAGCGCTCGGCGATGAACGATCGCGCCGTGCCATGAATCGGATCAGAGGCGCGCACCATCTCTTCAAGCTTCTCGATCGGTCGCCCCTTCGAGTCGCGCAAGCGCAAGAGATTGTCCGCCTCCGTAAACTCGCAAAGCATGTGTGATACGTAGCTCGTAATCCCAGGACCCAGCCCAAGCCGGCCTTCATAGCTAGTCCGAACTGCCTGGTGAAAGAACCGTTCGAGAGGATGAGATTGAACCTGCATGCGGGTCCCCAAGTATGCGCGATGCTGAGAAGAGATCAGGTCCGAATGCAACGTGCGCAGTCCGGAGACCCCTCCCGGCCATCGCTGGATTTTTCTTTCTTGAAAAGAACTTTAGCGGAATTGTAGCACCGGGAATGTGAGGTAAATCACTTCACCCGCGGCGAACTATCCATTGGTAACCAGCCATAGAACCACTTGCCTAAACATGGCTTTGAAGTGGCACGTTTTCAACCACACTGTCAGGGATAACCAGGTTTTGAAAAGGCACGGCTTAAGCGACCGACGGCTTTAGCCGCTGAGGGACGCTCCTTCAGGGATTCGCCAGTTCTGCAAGATTTTGCGCAGCCTGTTTAGCCCCCGAGACATGTCATCGAGATCCAACCAAGTTCTCTTTCTTTGTCCAGGTCGGTTGTCTCAATTCTCTTTTTTCGGAGTGCCCACTGCGGGACGCGAGCGTCGCTCTACATCGGCTTCGGCTTCGGCGATGCGGGCGCGGAGATGGCGTTTGATATCTTCGACTGCGTCACTCTCGCCTAGATCTCCGGTTTGGTCGAAGTGCTTGAGACGGGCGCGAAGTTCTGCCAGAAGCTCCTGGGGAACGCGGTGACCCATTAGCTTCTCCTGGCACACCCGGGGGCCGGGGCCGCAAGTTCGGCAATGCGGCCGACGGCGGCCTCAATGTTTGCGATTCGGCGAAGCAGAAGATGCTTCAGTTCCAGGGCTGCGGGTGTATGCAGACCGTCATCGCCGTTCTCCTCGATGCGTTTCAGGTTGCATCGAAGAGTTGTGAGCAGGTCGGTTTGCGATTGCACTCTCATTTCGGATTACCGAGGGGCGTAGACCCGGAGAGCGCAGGTGTTTCAACTTGGTGGACTGCCTGAGCCATCGTGGACTTCAGCTCTTTCACGAACTCCTGAGAGTCGACAGTGGAACCGTAATATTCGATCAACCACGCGCTTCGTCGAATCAGTTCGACGAGCGTTGCGCGCTCCAATGGGCTGCTCACGGTTCGGCCTCCGTTGGAATGACTCGGGGAGACAGGTTTTGAAAATACATCGGGCGTCGTAAGAAATCAATACAAAATATGGCGGAAACCGCCTGCAATCATTGGCTTATGTATGGTACACGACATAAGCGCGCCGCACTTGCAGTACAACAGGTCGAGGGCAATCGCCTTCATCGAAGTGCGTTGTTCTGGGATGTTGTTAAGTCCGGCGATAGCTCAACTTGTAACTGACAGCCGCGCCGCTCTCGGCAATCGGCAGCGCAACGCGAAACTCCGTGCGGCCGCGCTTCGACTCGACCTCAATGGTCCCGTCGTTATGCCGCACCAGGCGTCGGACAATATCAAGCCCCAGACCCGTCCCGTGTCCCATCGGCTTGGTTGTAAAAAACGGATCGAAAACCCGCGCCAGGTCCCGCGCCGGAATCCCCGGCCCGTCATCGATAATGCTGACGATGACGCGTTGACCCTTGCAGGTCGCACGCACATCCACGCGGCCTGCGTCGTTCACCGCATCCAACGCGTTGTCAATCAGGTTTCCCCATATCTGGTTCAGCTCTGCCGCAAAGCCGAGCACCGGCGGAAGGCCAGCTTCGAGTTCGACGGCCACCTCGACCGATTTCTCCCGCGCCTTCGACTGCAGCACCGTCACCGTGTTGCGGAGGCTCGGCCCCAGGTCGACAGACTGGGCAACCATCGCCTGGTCCATGTTTGTGAATCCCTTGATCGCCATCACCAGCCCGGAAATCCGCATCGCAGCGCCCTGAATGCCAGAAGCCAGTCGGCGCGCCGCGCAACCAGCGGCAGCCCACCGCAGCACCGCATTCAATGCGGATCCCGACACCACCGTTGCGAGCTGGTCGAGTGCTTCGAAGGTCACTTCCGTGTCGGCCAGCATAGGCGCATTCGCCATGTCCAGCTTGTGGCTGGCGAGCCAATCGGCAATGGCCTCTTCGCGATCCGACTGCTCCATGCAGGTCCGCACCGCTTGTGTCTGCGTGGCCATGCACGAATCGAGAATCGCATCGACGGCAGCCAGTTGAGCATCGCTCAGCTTTGCCGCACCGAGCGCGCGCGTTGCCTTCTCGGTGTCGTCCAGCCGGTCCTCGAGCAGTGCGGCACTGCGTTCAATTGCCGATGCGGGATTATTAAGTTCGTGGGCGAGACCAGCAGAAAGCTTCCCCAGCGAAATCATCTTCTCGTTCAGCAGGTCGCTTGAGGTGAACAGTCGCGCGCGATCCAGCATGGTGCGCACCAGGATCGACGTGATCTCAAAGCATTCGTGGGTCAGTGCGCGAAGATGCTTTCGGTCCAGTGCCAGAATCTCCGTGGGCTCCTGCGCAATCGCATCTCCGGGCGGATTCACCATCCGCGAGTAAGGCAGCACTCCCGAGACATCGCCCGCCTGCCATTCAATGATCTTCTGCAGGCCTGCGCCTCGGTTGACCGACAACGAGATGTGCCCCGACAGCACTACGTAGAGTCCCTCAACCGGCATGCCTTTATGGGACAGCACCTCCCCGGCGCTGAGGTGGCGAAGAGACGCGTGCGCGGCCAGCCACGCCAGCTCTTCGCGGGGCGCTGTCCCGAGCGTCTTGTGCTCTGCCAACCGATCAATCAGATCGCTTGCGGTCGTGCTCATGCCGTCTCTCACTGCGGCTCCCGATTATTCCTCATCAAGGTATCAGATACCAAGCGAAAGGAATCCCGAGCAAGTTGAGGGCGTGCAGGCCGCGGCATCAACCTGCGACGCCGGGTGCCCCAGGTCTGGATTTTCAGACCTGGGAAAGCAACCAAGGTCCTGTGCCTTCCAACTCCATTTCCTGCCATCTCCAACAAAGAGGGCAGCCCGAAGGCCGCCCTCTTGTTTCCCATCTCAATTTCTGTTCAAACCGTAGCCGGCGCCCGCGACTCCAACTCCGCCAGCCGCTTCGCCAGCAGCTTCTCCAGGTTCACAAGCGCAGCCGAGAACCCATCGATGCCTTCCTTCAACTTGTCCGTCGCCATGCGATCCTCCGCATGCATCTTCTTGAATGCCGCCTTGTCCACCACGATGCGTTCAACCTGCATTGACTTGGCGTTCGCCGGATCGAGTTTCCTCGGCAAATCGCCCTCGGTCTTTTCCAACTCCGCCAGCAATTGCGGCGAAATCGTCAACAAGTCGCAGCCCGCCAACTCCTTGATCTCGCCAATGTTGCGGAAGCTCGCGCCCATCACCTGCGTCTTGTATCCGAATTTCTTGTAGTAGTTGTAGATCTTCGTAACCGACTGCACGCCCGGATCATCGGCACCCTGGTAGTCCTTGCCCGTGTCCTTCTTGTACCAATCCAGAATGCGGCCCACGAAGGGCGACACCAGCGTTACGCCCGCTTCAGCGGCGGCCACGGCCTGGTGAATGCCGAACAGCAGCGTCAGGTTGCAGTGGATGCCTTCTTTCTCCAGCACCTGTGCCGCCTGAATGCCTTCCCACGTCGAGGCGATCTTGATCAGCACATGATCGCGGCCGATCTTCGCCTTGTCGTACTGCGCAATAATGCTGCGCGCCTGCGCAATCGTGGCTTCGGTGTCGTACGAGAGGCGGGCATCGACTTCGGTCGACACACGGCCCGGCACAATCGCCAGGATCTTCTTGCCGAACGCAATGGCCAGCCCCTGGAATGCCAGGTTGGCAACATCCTTGTCGCTCGCGCTATCGCCAAGCTCTTTCTTCGCGTCCATGATGACGCTATCGACGATTGGCTGATACTGCGGCATTTGCGCAGCCGTGGTAATCAGCGAAGGATTTGTGGTGGCATCGGTGGGACGAAACTTCTCCATCGCTTCAATATCGCCGGTGTCGGCAACGACGGTCGTGTACTTGCGCAGTTGTTCAAGCAGATTCTGTGCCATTTTTCCTCCAGGGAAGGAGCCCCAGCGCATTCGTGCGCTCAACTCCAGTGTACCGCTCTATAGGATGCTCCCGCATCCTTGCAAGTTTCGTTCTGCAGAGCTTACTCCGTTCTGTGCAAGTTTTTGATGAATCGAGAAGCTTTGAAGTCCCGACGAGCTCTCCACCCTGGGCCTCAATGCAAATGGCAATAAGGCCTGAAAAGTCCCCGAGGTCTTTCCTCATCTCGACTGGAATATGTTCGACAGCACACCCAGCCCTGAGATCTCCACATCCACACGATCCCCGGCTTTCAGCGCCCCCACTCCCGCCGGCGTCCCCGTCAGCAGCAAATCTCCCGGCTCAAGCGTAATCGCTGCCGTGATATAGGTGAGCAACTCCGGAATCGAAAAAATAAAATCCGATGTCGACCCGTGTTGCTTCAACTCGCCGTTGACGCGCGTCTCCAACGTAAGCCCCTTCTCCGGATCCACCTCGCTCGCCACCACCGGGCCCACCGCGCAGAATGTGTCAAATCCTTTGGCGCGCGTCCACTGCCCATCTTTCTTCTGCAAATCCCGCGCCGTCACGTCGTTGGCAATGGTGTATCCGCGCACATAGCTCCGCCAATCGCCGCCCGCCTGCAGCCTGCTCGCCCTCTTGCCGATCACCAGCGCCAACTCGCCTTCAAAATCCACCCGCTCCGCTTGCGGCGGCATCAACACCGTCCCCTTGTGCGCCAGCAACGAAGAAGGCGGTTTGAAAAAAAGCAGCGGTTCCGCCGGCACTTCATTCCCCAGTTCCTTGGCATGGTCGCGATAGTTGCGCCCCACGCAGACAATCTTCGATGGCGTCACCGGCGGCAGCAACTCAGCCTCGTTCAGCGGCATGGGCTCAAAATCGAATCCCGCTGGGTCGGTCACCATTTCCTTGGCCGCTAAAGCCCGCGCATGTGCCAGGTGAAGCGCCAGATCCTCCTCCGGCGCCGGGGCCAGATCCACGATCCAGGCCTCGCCGCCGCGCTCCTCCACGAACCCGTACATGACCTCATTCTCAAATCGAAAACGGCAGTACTTCATCCCTGTCTCCTTGCGCCCTACGTCTGAGGCACTGTCTCCTCGGCCTCTGCTGAACGCGCGCTCTCGCGGCCGTTCTTGTCCATCGCGCTCACTGCATAACGATACGTGTGTCCCGCCGCAACACCGGCATCATGAAACGCCGGAGCGATCGCCGGGGTAGCCGGAGAAATCCGCTGCCACTCCTCATCGCCCTCGCGGCGATATACAACATAACCCGCCAGCGCCGGATCAAGCTCCGCCTGCCAACTCAAATCGATTGCCGGTGTTCCGCCGTTTTCACCCGCCGTCGCCACGGCTGCGAGACCCGTCGGCACCTCCGGCGGAAACACATTCTTCGTCTCCACATCGACTGGTACGGATATCTCCCCCGCCAGCTCCAGCGTCTTCCCCTCTACGTCCACGCGACTCACGCGTTGCGCCCGGTATTCATAGCTCTCGCCAAAGCCAACTGTCGTGTCCATCGCACGGCCCTGCGCCGCGCCTTCCTCCACCAGAAGCGTTCCGTTGATCGCCTCAGGCGCCGGAGCAAGCGGGCCTTGCTTCGTTTTGCTCGCGGGCGGCGTCAGCAATTTCCGCTGCAGCCTTACCGGCGCTGTTTCCCCATCCGCGGTCCAACTCAGCACCACGCCCTGCTTGCGCATCTCCGCTTTCAGTCCTTCAACAGGGCGTGGAGCCGCGCCAGCCAGTACTGTTGCCGCGTTCGATGGACCCGCCGAGCGACCCTTCTTGTTGCGAAGCTCGACAACGTAGCTAACCGGCCGCGCCTCGCCGCTCGTAAGCGACCCCGGTAGCGCATCCGTAAAGTTCCCCGGCTTCCCCGGAGCGGCACTCAAATCCGTCCCCACCTGGCTGCACGCTCCGCTTCCTTCACGCCTGCAGATCCGCACCGCTACATCGGCATTCAACGCAGTCTTGTCGGTGTTCCGCCTCGGCATCGTCCACGTCAAGGCAACGTGATCGCCCGTGCGTATCGCCGACAGGTCTTCCACAGGAGCCGCCAGGTCGAGCGACGGCGGCTGCGGCGCGCCCGGCGTTCCGCACCCCGAAAGCCATGCACACAACGCCACCGCCAGCACCGACCAGCCCTTGCGCTCAATCAAAATCATCGCTTTCAGTCTAACGGAGCACCGCAAGCTTGCCTGCTGGGCACGGAGGAATGCCGCCACCAGACTCCGATCGTTCGGCCCTCATTGGCGTCATTTCACAACATGCCAGGAGATTGAAGTTGACGGAGTCGTTAGCTGGTGCTATCTATGCATAGACAAATAGAGTATAGCCATGACAGCCAAACCCGATAACGAACTGCTCCCAGGAACCCTCGAGATGCTTATCCTGGCAACGCTCCGCCGCGAACCGCTGCACGGATATGCCATCGCTAAGAAGATTCAGGAGAACTCCGGGAATCTTCTCCGCGCAGAGGAAGGGTCTCTTTATCCTGCGCTGCAACGGTTGCTGATAGAAGGCTGGGTGTCGGCAGCATGGGGAGTTTCGGCACGAAATCGCCGCGTACGCATTTACAAGCTCACCCCGACTGGGCGGAAACAGCTCGGTCAAGAGATGAAATCGATGGGCCGCATGATTGAAGGTCTCAACCGGATTATGAGGCTTGCCGAGTCATGAAACGCATCTTCAAGTATTTTCGGGCAAATCACTTTGACCAGGATCTCGATGATGAGCTGAAAGCTCATCTTGAGGAGCGGATTGACGAACTTGTAGAGAATGGGATGAATCCTGAGCAGGCACGTGCAGACGCCCTTCGTCAGTTCGGAAATCGCGGAAGGGTGGCAGAGATGTGCCATGAAGCGTGGAGCCTCGGTCCGCTCGATGAAATCTTTCATGATCTGAAATATGCGATTCGAGTTTTGCGAAGAAACCCGGTGTTTGCCACTGTCTCGATACTCTCGCTGGGTCTTGGGATTGGAATAAATGTCACGATCTTTGGCGTTGTGAATCAAGTCCTGCTTCGCTCCCTGCCTTATCCGAGGGCTGAGGATCTCTTCGCAGTGTGGGGTCGATCGATAAATCATGGCGTCGAACCGATGCATGTCTCGGCTGCGGATTTCTACGATTGGCGTAATCAGTCTCGCGCTTTCGAATCTCTCTCGGCGTATTCAAGTTGGCCGATGAACCTGACGGATGTGGATGAGCCGCGCAGGCTGGAGGCGCAACTAGTTTCGGCAAATCTCTTTTCTACATTGGACGTCAAGGCGGAAATCGGGCGAGCCTTTCTGCCCGACGAGGATCAAGAGCAGAGTCCGCCGGTTGTTGCACTCAGTCATCATTTGTGGAGGGAACTCGGCGGTTCCGATCAGATAATCGGCCGGCAAATAACGCTGAATGGTTCACCCGCTACGGTAGTTGGCGTCATGCCTGCCGGATTTGCGTTTCCAGATCCAGAGACAGATGCTTGGACGCCACTGACACTGAGCGCCAAGAATCGCTCAAACCGGGATGGCCGGTGGCTCTCGGTTATTGGCAGGCTGCGCAGCGGATCGAGCATGCGCGATGCCAACACCGAGATGGACGTCATCGCAAAACGGCTGGCCGCGACTTATCCAGTCTCCAACAATGGATGGAGTGTGGCGCTCGTGCCTCTTCAAGAGGAACTAGTTGGGAAAACACGCCCTATCCTTATCACGCTTCAGATCGCGGCGCTCATCCTGCTCCTGATCACCTGCGCAAATCTGGCAAATCTTTTATTCGCAAGAGGTGCGGCCCGGACAAGAGAGATTGCGGTTCGTGCTGCTCTTGGCGCAAGCCGATTACGGATTCTCAGACAATTGCTTGCCGAGAGCCTCCTTCTGGCAGCCATCGGTGGCGCCCTCGGATTTGCATTGGCAGCGCCCTGCCTTCAATTCGTGAAGCGATTCGGTAACGGCCTTATTCCTCGCGCCAACGAGTTACATATGGACCTTTCTGTCGGACTCTTTGCGACTGGCGCCACGCTGATCACCGTCTTGATCTTCGGACTATTGCCGGCATTGCATTCCTCTCGCAATGACATTGGCAAGGGAGTCGGCTCCGGAACTCGTGGAACTCCGCGCCACATCGAACGCAAGCGCGGGTTTCTCATTATCCTGGAGATCGGTCTGGCCTTCGTTCTTCTGGTCGGGGCAGGTCTCTTAAGCGAAAGCATGATCCGCTTGCAGTCGACTCCAACCGGCCTGCATCCAGACCATCTGCTGACGTTGCGTATAACACTCTCGCATTCCCGCTATTCAACAATTGCGGCCCAGAACACTTTCTTCGATCAGATTCTTTCGGGCATCAGAATCTTGCCTGGCGTGCTGGGGGCCGGCGAGATCAGTGACACGCCCCTCAAAGGCAACAATCCAACGTTCGAGTTTGCACTTGACGGCTTAATACATCGATCAGCCGATCCGCCTGTTCAGGCTGGGTTGCGACTCATCAGTACCGGGTATCTTCAAACCGCGGGCATTCCGCTTCTCCAGGGGCGCGATTTCACGAGCGGAGATAGAGTCGGTGCCGTTCCGGTAGCAATCATTAATCAAGCGATGGCGCACCGCTACTGGCCCGGATCAGATCCGATCGGCAGAAGATTACGCGTGAAGGACGAACCGCAATGGATCACGATTGCCGGCCTCGTTCCGGATGTAAAGCACATGGGGCTCAAAGAAGAGGAAGGACCGGTCGTCTACATTCCATACGCACAGAAAACGCAAGATTGGCTTGCATGGACAACATTGGTGATCCGAACCTCTGGCGAACCCACAAGCCTCGTTCCCGCAGTTCGCAGCGTCATACGCGACCTTGACAAATCCCAACCTGTCTCCGAAATCAGCACGCTTGAAGAGGTGCTCACAAAGGCCACAGCGGTTCCTCGTTTTTCAGCCTCAATTTCCAATGTGATGGCCGGCGTGGCCCTGCTGATTGCGGTTATCGGAGTTTACGGATTGTTGTCGTACACCATCGCGCAGAGGCTCTCTGAACTCTCCATTCGATTGGCCCTTGGTGCCTCACCGGTCAATGTTTCGCTATTGCTGATCCGTCAATCGATGCTGCGTGTTTTTGCCGGTATAGCAGTCGGACTGCCCACGGCGTGGGTCTTGGCAAGATACGCCCAGAGCCTTCTCTTTGGAATCCAGCCTCACGATCCATACATCTTTGTCGGCGTTCCCCTCGTCTTGGTGACTGCGTCATTCGTTGCCGTCCTCGCCCCTGCAATACGAGTGTTCAAGATCAACCCAGCGTCAGCTTTGCGGGCTGAGTAGCAACTCAATTTCGCTGATACCACGTTGCCCAACTTGGTCTCCACGGAGGGCGAGCGGCCCAAAGGTTCTCACTCTCCGTCATTTTTCAGCAAACCAATTTAAGTTGCCAAGAGCATTCCGCGTTCCGGGCGGTTGACCGTTCACTGGGCGGCAAAATTAATCGTATTCTGTTACCGCAATTTAACAATTGGTCCTGATAACTCAAATCGATCAGGCCCGATGCTGCTCTTTGAACCTCCGCGCCTTCATCCGGTTTCCGCAGATCTTCATATCGCACCATCGCCGCGTATGGTTCTTGCTCGTGTCCAGAAAAAGCCACCGGCACTCCGCATTGCCGCAGGCCCGTACCCGCTCCATCTCATCCGACGTCAGCAGTTCCGCCGCGCTCAGAGAAAGCAGCCACAGCGGCAACTCGGGAAGGGAATCGCCCAACGGAAATTCCCACTCGAGCCTGTCCCCGGCACGGTGCAAACGCTGCGCATCCCGCGCTTTCTTGAAATAGCCTTCGAGCGTAGCGATCGCGGATGCGCGCACCTGATCGCCATCAATCGCCGCATACAGCACCAGCGCCGCCGCCTCCCGCAATTCCCGCACCGCCGCAACAACCTGCGCCGCCTTGCTCTCACTCACATTTCGAATCAGCCGCCGAGCCAGCGCATCACTCATTAAGCGCGACTGCGCCGAAAAGTGCGCAAGATCGCTGTAGTCCATTAGCAACTCCTCCGGCGGTGGCTCCTCGCGAAACCGCCAGTCAAGCGTGTTCACCAGGTCGAGCGCAGCATTGCCGGCGATAAGCTCGAAGGGTTTCCTGTCCTTTCGAGTGCTTGCCCCATTTGCAGAACCGTTCACCACAGCTAACCTCTCAAGCCATCTTGACAGGTTAGCTGGAAGATGTAAACATGGTAACTCTCTATGGCTTATTCAACGGTTACCATTCGCGCCGAAGACAAAGGATCTCAATCCTATCGGATTCGCCTGTTCCTCTCGTTCTTCGCCATCTATATCCTCTGGGGCACCACATTCCTCGCCATCCGCATCGCCGTTGAAGAGCTGCCCCCGCTCTTCGCCGCCGGAATCCGCTTCTTTACCGCGGGCATCCTGCTTTACGCCTTCATGCGCGCCAAGGGCGAAGCGGCCCGCCAACGCTATAACAGTGGCGAAGCCTCACCATCATGGCGCTGCTCATGTTCGTCGCCGAGTACGGCCCGCTCTTCTGGGCAGAGAAATACGTGCCCTCCGGCGTCGTCTCCGTGCTCGCCGCCACGCTCCCCATTCTCACCCTGATTATCGAGATGCTCATCCTCCGCCAGCAGCGCATGCGCCCCATGCTGGCCATCGCCACTGTCCTCGGATTCGTCGGCGTCGCCGTTCTTCTCATTCCCGGCGGCAAGCAGCATCTCGCCATCGTCCCCTGTCTCGCCATCCTCGCCGGCGCCACAACCTGGTCACTCGGTTCCGTGCTCACGCGCTCCATGAACCTGCCCCAGTCGCGCCCCATTACCGCCGGCGCAGCCATGATGCTCGGCGGCGCAATGCTCCTCGCGCTCTCCGCCGGCTTCGGCGAAATGCATCCCTTTCCGCACGTCTCCATGCGCGCCGCGGGAGCACTGCTCTACCTCATCGTCTTCGGATCGCTTCTCGCCTTTACAGCCTTCGTCTGGCTGCTCGCGCACATGCCCGCCACGCGCGTGTCCAGTCATGCCTATGTGAACCCGATCGTCGCCGTGGCCCTCGGCTACTTCATGGCAGGCGAAGTCATCACCGCCCGCATCCTGGCCGGAACAGTCCTCGTCCTCATCAGCGTCTTCCTCATTCTGCGCCGCGACTGAGCAGGAATCTGGGTGCCCCAGGTCTCGCGTCTGAGACCTGGGAAGGGAAGCTTCGAGCTACAAGGAACCCTTCACTCCACCCGCAACGCCATCATCGGTTCCACGCGTGACGCCCTCATTGCCGGCAGCCACACCGCCGCCAGCGCCACGGCCGCCAATACCAACGGCACCGCAATGAACGCCGTCGGATCCCAGGTCTTCACGCCGAATAGAAAGCTCGCGATCAGCCGCGTCAGTCCAAACGAAGCGCCGATACCCAGCACCATCCCAATCAGCGTCAGCCTCATGCCGTCCCACACTACCAGCCTGCGAATCGTCGCGCGGTCCGCGCCCAGTGCCATGCGGATCCCGATCTCCTGTGTCCGTTGCTGCACGGAATAGGCGATCAATCCATAAATCCCGATTGCCGCCAACACCAGCGCAATCGCTCCGAAAATCGACAGCAGCATCATGTTGAAGGTTTGCCGCGATGTTGTCCTCGAAACAACTTCGTCCATAGAGCGGATATGCGCCACCGGAAAGCCTCCGCTTGCCTGCCGTAACTGCTCGGCGATCGCCGCGCTCAACTGCTTCGGGTCTCCATGCGTGCGAACCGCCCATCGCAGCGGAACGATCTTCGCATTCAGCGTCGTCATTGCATCCAGAACCTGCGAGTCCGGCACGATCATTAACGGAGGCGTGTCCTGGTCCAGGCCCCCATCATGCGTGTTCCCCACCACGCCGACAATCTGCCGCCCCGGCTCTTCAAACGGTGGTCCCATCCCTTTGGCGATCAGAATCTGCTGCCCGATCGGATTCTCCTTCGGGAAATACTGCTTCTCGAACGCCTCGTTGATGATCACCACGCTCGGCGAAGAACCCGTGTCGGCATCAGTGAACTCGCGGCCGCGCAGCACCGGAATCCGAAAGACCTTGTAGAAATCCGGCGAGGCCTGCATCCATCCCGCGCCCTGTTGCCCCTTCGAAGGATCGACCGGATGTCCCGCGATTGCGAACGGCAATCCGAACTGCCCATCCACCGGCAGGCAGCACGTGAATGCCGAGCTCTCCACTCCCGGAATGGCATCCAGCCGCTCCCGGCCCTCGCGCGAAAGCTGCGCAATCGCTGCGGTCTTGCTGAACCGGTCGCCATTCATCGACATCTCCATCGTCAACACATTGTGCGGGTCAAATCCGGCATTCACCGCGCGCAGGGCAACAAAGGTGCGAATCAGCAGCGCCGCTCCCACCAGCAGCACCAGGGCCAGCGCAACTTCAGTAATCACCAGCAAAGAGCGCGTCTTCCCCTGCCGGAAACCCGTGCCTGCCCGGTTGCTGCTCTCCTTCAACGTCGAATTCAAATCGGTACGCGACACGCTGAATGCCGGGAACAGTCCGAACAGGATTCCCGTCGCGCAGGCCGTCGCAAGCGTGAAGCCAAGCACGCGCCAGTCGACACCCACGGCCGCGCCGTCTTCTCCGATACGCGGCAGTCCTGCCGGACTGATCGCGAGCAGCCACCGTACTCCCAGGAATCCCAGCGCGAGACCCAGAACCCCGCCGAGCAAGGCCAGCAGAACGCTCTCCGTCAGCAATTGCCGGATTACCCGCGCCCTGCTTGCACCCATTGCCGCGCGAATTGCGAATTCGCGTTTGCGCCCCGTCGCCCGCACCAGCAGTAGGTTGGCCACGTTGGCGCACGCAATCAGCAGCACCAGGCCCACCGCTCCCAGCAGAATCAGTAGCGACGTCCGCGCATTCCGGACAATCGAATCGCGCAACGGCTGAACCGCAAATCCTCCTTTCGGATCCGCCGTCGGAAACTGGCGCCGGAAGTCAGCGTACGCCAGCTTCATTTGCGCATTGGCCTGTGCCACCGTGACGCCGGGTTTCAGCATTGCGGCTCCCAGGAAGAAATGTCCCTGGTTCGTGCTGTTCGGCTCAAACTGGAACGGAATCCAGATGTCCGCCTCCGGATCTGTCGCGAAATCTCGCCCCAGCACGCCGATAATCGTGTACGGTTCACCGCCCAGCGAAAGCGCCTGCCCTACGACCTTTGGATCTCCGCCAAACCTTCGCTGCCACAAGCCGTAGCTCAGCACCACTACGTGCCCGCCGTTCGGCGAATCCTCCTGTTGCGTGAAAGTTCTCCCCAGCATCACTGGCGCGCCGAAGACGCGGAAGTAGCCTTCCGTTACGTGAATGCCATGGATCAGCTCCGGCCGGTCTCCCGTGACGTTGAAGCCCGGCCCTGCAAAATCGTATGCCGCCACATCCTTGAAGATCGAAGTCTGCCGCTGCCACTCCTGGAACTTCGGAATCGACGCGCCCGGGCCGCTCCCCTGCGGAGACGTAAGCAGGATCTGCATAATCCGATCTGCATCTGGATATCCAAGCGGCTTCAGCAGTACTGCATTGACGACGGTAAAAATCGCAGTGTTCGCCCCGATCCCCAGTGCCAGCGCGGATATGGCGGCGATGGTGAATCCCGGGCTCTTGATAAACAAATGCAGGGCATGTTTTACGTCATTCCAGAGGTCGCGCATATTGACAACTCCGTTTCGTGATTGCAAGAGATCAAATTACCGGGGGAAATGCGGACACGTTCTAGACGTGCAACTATACCCTTGGTTAACCGCAAATCCGCTGATTTGTGACGGATGGGCGCTCCCATGCCGTATCCTTCCTACGATATTGAAAGGGATCCGGCTACGTGCTTATTTTTGCCGCAATTCTGGCCATCTTTGTCTATGGAATGATCGCCGCCATGCTCGGCACCATTCTGCCCGAGCTTTCTGAACGCTTTCACCTCACACCCACGCAAAATGGCACCATCGCCCTCGTGCAGGCGCTCGGCCTCATCGTCGCGTCGCTTGGTGTTGGCCCGCTGCTCGATACTCAGGGAGACAAGCTCGGTCTTATTCTCGGCCTCGCCTGTATCGCCGTCGCGCTCTTTCTTCTCCCCCGCTCCACTGGATTCCGTCCGATCCTGCTGCTGATGTTTCTTCTCGGCATGGGCGGCGGCATCGTCGTCACTGGCGCCAACTCGCTCGCCAACAGCGTCGGCGGCGAACACAGCGCCATCGCCCTCAACCTCGTCAACCTCTTCTTCGGACTCGGCGGCCTCACCACTCCTTTCATCGCCGCCAACATCTTCAAGAAGAATTGGGTGCGCCTCTGCTATACCGTTGCGTCGCTCACCGTCGTCGCGCTCATCGTGCAGGCCATCTCAAAGATGCCCGCCCCCAGCGGCAATGCTCAATTCCTGCTCGCCGACGTCGGCCCGATCCTCGGCCGCCCGCTCCTCTTCATGCTCGGCCTCTTCCTTTTCCTCTACATCACTTGCGAAGTCGGCGTCTGGAACTGGCTCCCGCGTCATCTCATCGCCCAGGGCATCCCCGAGTCGCGCGCACTCAACATCCTTTCGCTCGGATTCGCGCTCGGCCTCCTCATCGGCCGCGTCGCTGTTTCGCCAATCCTGGCGCGCGCTCCTGCCATCGACGTCACGCTCGGCGCATCCATCGCCATGGCCATCACCACGTTTCTCATGCTGCAGACCAACAAGCCAGGTCCGGCCTTTGTCCTCGTGTTCATCGCCGGCCTGTCGATGGCGCCCGTCTTTCCCACCACGCTCGCCATCACCGGCGCTGCCTTTCCGCGCATGACCGGCACCGCGCTCGGCTTCGTCATCACCTGCGGATGGGTTGGCCTCGCCGTCAGTTCGTGGATCATCGGCGCCATCGCTGGCGGCGACCCCAAGCGGCTCAAGAAAGCCTTGCTCCTCTTTCCCGCCTCCGCCGTTCTCATGGTGGTGCTGAACCTGGCGATCCGATCTGCCCTGCGGTAGGAAATACAATGAAGGCACATTCATGACAGCCGGCCCTCTTCCAGATTCACTCTCGTCGTCGTCCGATCGCACCCGCCAGCGGTACAACCTTTTCCTGCTTCTCGTGGCCGGCCTCGGCGGCTTGCTCTACGGCATCGACGTAGGCATCATCGGCGGCGCGCTCCCCTATCTCGAAGCCACCTCCAAACTCGATCCGTCGCAGCTCTCCATCATCGTGGCGGCGGTCCTGCTCGGCAGCGTCTTCTCGACCCTCTTCGCCGGCATGCTCGCCGATTGGATGGGCCGCAAGCCCCTGATGATCCTCAGCGGGCTGTCCTTCATCCTCAGCATCCCTGTCATCGCTCTTGCGCACGGATACGCGCCCCTCTTCTTCGGCCGGCTCCTCCAGGGTATGAGCGGCGGACTCATCGGCATCGTCGTCCCGCTCTACCTCGCCGAGTGCCTCTCCGCGTCCACACGCGGCAAAGGAACTGGCGTATTCCAGTGGCTGCTTACCTTCGGCATCGTCGCCGCCGCCCTTATCGGCATCTACTTCAGCTATCGCGTCGATGCCGTGGCGCGCCTCGGCGACCCTAGCGCGCTCTTCGCGTTCAAGGATCATGCCTGGCGCAGCATCTTCTGGGTATCGCTGCCTCCCGGCGCGCTCTTCGTCATTGGCGCGTTCATGGTGACCGAATCGCCCCGCTGGCTCTATCGCCGCAATCCCGAGAAAGCCCGCGCCGCGCTCCTCCGCTCCCGCTCTCCCGAACAGGCAACCATTGAGTTGCACGAGATGGAGACTGCCTCAAAACCTGCTGTTGCCACCGGCCAGAAGGTTCGCGATTCGCTGCTTCGCCGCAAATACGTCATCCCCTTCCTGCTCGCCTGCGTCATCCTCGCCTCCAACACCGCCACCGGCATCAATTCGGTCATCGGATTCAACACCAACATCCTTCTCCAAAGCGGGCTCTCTGACCTCCAGGCACATTGGGGATACGTCCTCTTCACCGCCTTCAACTTCTGCTTCACCGCTATCGGCATGATGCTCGTCGACCGCAAGGGCCGCAAGTTCCTTTTTGTTCTTGGCACGAGCGGCATCATCCTCTCCATGGTCACCGTCGGAACATTGTTCAAGCGCACCGAGCGCCAGAATGTCGATTGCCGCAGCCAGATCCAATCGCTCGTCACTCCAGACCAGCAACTGACATTTCAGTTCAACCAGGCCGAAGCCCAACGGCTGCTAGCAGCCAGCGGCGCCACCAGTGGCGACATTCAGTCAGGCCGAGCATCTTTCGCCATCATCTTTTCCTATGGCGACTTTACCGGCACCACGAGCTACGTCCGTTCCGACGATCCCGCGACCCCGCCGCTTAAAATCACGCGCGACGCCGCAGTCCCAGTCAACAAGGTGCAGGCTCTCTTCAACAATCCTTTTGCCGACTATGAAGCGTCGAAATCGGCGCCCCTCAAAATAGACAAAGCAATTCTTGGCCCCGTCCCCAGCGAGAATCACGGATGGCTCGTCGCCACCTTCATCTATCTTTTCGTGGCCTTTTACGCCACCGGCCCCGGAGTCTGTGTCTGGCTGGCTCTCTCAGAACTCATGCCCACCCGCATTCGCTCCAACGGCATGAGCATCGCACTGGTCATCAACCAACTCGTTGCCGCGACCTTGCAGGCCATCTTCCTGCCCTTCGTCAGCAAGCACAACTACTCCTCGATGTTCTACCTTTTCGCCGGCTTCACCGTCGTCTACTTCCTGACCACCGCGTTCCTGTTCCC
Organism: uncultured Acidobacteriaceae bacterium; assembly: GCA_963770365.1. Lineage (GTDB taxonomy): Bacteria > Acidobacteriota > Terriglobia > Terriglobales > Acidobacteriaceae > Telmatobacter. Next base: position 707,847 of record CAVYPN010000014.1, read on the forward strand.
AGAAACAAAGGGCAAGACGCTCGAAGAGATCGAGGCCTTCTTCGACAAAGGCGCCGCACATTAGGAAGCCGCCGTCAACGCCCGCTGCGGGAGCCGGTCCCAGCGAGCTCACTGCGCAGGAATAGCAAACAGGTTTACCTTCGCATCCGCGATCACTGCAAGCTGGGCCCCGTCCGGTGACAGTGCATAGGCCCCGTGGCTCGGCGGCGGAGCTTGCAGTCGCACCGACGTTAGCCGCCGGCCGTCGTTGGACTGAAAGACCCGCACCACCTCGTAGTCGAGATTCGATCCCTGAAAGTGAGCACCATGCAGCATCGACTGAGTTGCGTGCAGATTCGTAACTGCAAAGCAGCGCCCGTTACCCTGTCCCGACTGGCCCGCTGTCTGCGGGTCTGGCCGCCCCCGCAGAACCACTTTGCCGTTTGATCGCAGCACACGGTACTCATGCGCACCCGTGCTTAGCTCGCACGTGGCTATCATCAGAAGATCCGGCGCAAAGCTCGAGATGTCAGGAATGCAGGCCGATGAGAATCGCGCCAGCGTTGCCAACTCGCCGTTCCAGCGCGCCAGTTTCAGCAGGTATTGATTCTTTGACCTGCCGAGCAATTGCACCTGCCCTTCGTTCAGCAGAGTCGGAGGGATAATCTTCGAAGACGTCGTCGCCCGCGCTACAGTTTTGAAATCCTTGTCGAGCACGCGAATCTCCACATTTTCCGGCGGCTCCGTGTTAAGGCTTTCGCGCAGGTCTGCATGCTGTTCCGGTGTGTGCGTCTCCCGCGTAATGGCGATCGCCATCAGCTCCCCATTCGGCGAAAGCCGCACAAACTTCAGCGGCCCATCCAGCGGAATCTGCCGCTCGATCTGCATTCCCTCGCCGTAGATGCGCAGTTCGTTGCCTGCATGGATCAGGACGCGCCCGCCCGCAAGTTGCCACATAAACTCACCCATGTCGGACAGAAACCAGTCGGCGCTGCTCAGCACCTTGCTCGTCGCTGGTTCCACCACAACTGCATGTATCCTTCGCAGCGCCATTCCCGCCGACGTCTCCCCAGCGCGATCAATCAGCGTATGTGGATTGAAGGCGATGAGAAGCTGCTGCGGACCCAGCCATCCCAGCGCCTCGTCGTAATTCAGTTCTCCCAATTCCTGCTCCGGACGCGGCGCATATCCCAGTTCGCGGATTCCGATGGATTTCGACGGAGTTCCGCCCGTGTCGCGATCGCTCGATGGCAAATCCACCGCGCAGGCAGGCGGCTCGCATCGCTCGAACTCCTCCGGTGCCGGGAGCGGAGGCGCTTTCAATGAATTGTCGGCATCCGCGGGAGAGCGTAGTTCTGGCAAACCCGCAACCGCCGGGCCTCCCAGCAGCGAAACTCCGTCAGCCTCGTGCCCTTTCGGGAAGGCGATGCTTTCCGGTATCAGCAGCATCATCGATTCCTTTTCCAGATGCACATCCCGCTTTGTCGACTTCAGCAGCGAACTCCGCTCGGGGCCCTTGCCAATTTCCAGGGTCACGTCGTCCATGCCCAGCACGTCGCCCGCCTTGAGCGGAACCTGGTTTTTCCGCCGCTGGTTCATGGCCATCATCGTCATCCCATCCATGCTGAAGCCGCTCGAGCCGATCCTCGGGTTAGCCATCGCCACCACGCTCGGGTACTGCGAATCCGGAACCTTGTCCAACCCGGCATCCCATTCCATGGCGGCCAACACCAGACTCAGGGTCGATTTGTTTCCCGCGCATCGCATATTTGGAAAAGAAATAGCCAGCTGGGATTCCTTTTGGCCTTTGCCGCGATGCATTGCAAGGTCAACCCTCCCTTGAAGGACCTGGCCGTCATAAAAGTAGCAACCAAGCCCTTCCCATGGCCCCATAAGCTTCACATAGAAGCGTGAACCGGGATGCGCGGAGTGGACGTCCACGTAGGAAAGAACTTCGACGGCCACCGGGCGATGATAACCAGCGTCCACAGTCGCGGCAAAGGTCGCAACCCCTGCAAGTGCTCCGATAAAAAGCACCACGATGAATCTTGGTATCAATCGTTTCACGGGCTTGGCTCGCTGTTTAGGGGTACACGCATCAATCGCGCCGCATGCAAGGGAAGTGTTCTTCAGCGCAATCTCATTTGTCTTTCCGTTGTGAACCAATATATCCCGTTTAGCTCCGCCTCGATTGGCGAATCCAGGGCGTTTCCCGATCCGGCTGGAACCACCAAGACACCAACGTGAGAAAGGTGAAAGCTAGCGGCGTGGCATATTTGCCAATGGGATCGCCGGCGAGAACATGAGACGCGACCGCGCCGGACATCTCAAAGAAGACCCCTGCGTAGGCCCATTCCCTGAGTCGAGGGAGTCGCGGCCAGAGCGGCGCAGCGACTGCGAGGCACTTCCAGACTCCGACAATGTACAAGACGTAAGTTGGATATCCGATGGAGCGGACGTCCTGTACGACATAGGAAAGGTGCGCAAGATCCATGAAAGCCCCCGCCAGGATCTCCAGGACAAGAAGGGAGGTGCTTCCAACGTAGATGACCCTTTTGTTCATTCGAGGCTTCATTCATGTACTCCCGGATTTACATTCAATCGCCATTACGGAAAATGGTGATGCCTGGTTACATTTCGGATATGGCAAGCTCTAAATTGTGAAGCCGCTAGCGGAGGAACGCTGTGTCGCCAAAACCCGGGACGAGGGAAGTAGACGAATACATCGCAATTTGTCCAAAAGAGGCGCAAGACAATTTGGCGAAGATGAGAGCCGCAATACAAGCGGCCACGCCTGGCGCGACAGAGCGCACCGATTACTTCCAGATGCCCGGATACTCCTATCCTGGCTTTGACTATGATGGGATGTTTGTCTGGTTCAGCTTCAAGAAACCGTACATACGCCTGCATGTACGGCCGCCCGTAATCCAGGAACATAGCAAGGAACTTGCGGGTTACCTCACAACGAAGGCGATTGTCAGCTTTCCAATGGAGACGCGGATTCCAGTGACCCTGGTGAAGAAACTAGTGAAGGCAAGTCTAAAGACAATGAGAGACAAAAAGCGCTGACACGCGCACGCTCACTGATTTGCGGGCCATTCAAAGGGGTGCTCCAGCAATTCGCGAGCCTCATTGATCGCTCCGTCAGTGTTATCGCCAGTCTGAATTGCTAACTGGTATTGCGCAACGGCCCGTTCACGGTTGGCCGGTAATGTCGAAGATCTTCCCGATTTGGATGTAACTCCACGCTTTGGTCCAGACGGGATTCCCATCCCCAGCCAGCGAGTCGCGATAGGCGTTCACGCTTGCCTGGTAAGCGTGCTTTTCAAGAAGCAACTCCGCACTGCAGTACTTCGCCAGCGAGCTCCGCGGAGTCGCTTTGAGGTCATTGGCCGTTCCCTGGTTGTGCAGTGCATACTGCAAATTTTGGATGAAAGTGCGAGCGCTGCCGTAGTCGGGAGACGCTTTCGCCTGGTCGCAATCCGAGAGATATCCATGTCCTGTCCAGGAGTCACTCTTGGAGTGCGGCGTTTTGGCTGACACTCTAGGATCCAAGACCGGCAATTCCGAGGTGGCTTGTCTGTCTATCTCTTTGTCGGTACATTCAAAAGCAGACTCATATGACTAGCTTCACGGCACCGCCGGGCGACCTACGTCGAACTGCGGAGGTGCCATCCGTTTCGATCGTTCTAGCGTCAACGCACAATGAAGACCCACCGGGCGGAGATTGGTTTCTGGCCTGCGAAATCCAGTTGCCATTCTCGCCAATCAATTGGATGCCGCGCACACGCCGAATTCGGGCAATTCGCGTCGAGTCCGAACTGCGGCTTACAGCTCGCGAATCGCAGTCACAGGGTTTCGGCGCATCGCTCGATGTGCCGGAAAGAAGCAGGCCAGGAAAGACATTGCTCCGAGAAGCGTGACGACGGAGATCGATGGTGAGTGGATCGTTGGCTCCGATTCCGTACAACAGCCGGGCGATAAGACGTGTCAGTCCCAACGCGAACGCCAATCCCAGCGCCAGCCCGATGCCTGTGAGCCATAGTCCCTGCACAAGCACGAGCCGCAGCACGTCCACCCGTGAAGCACCCAGAGCCATTCGTACTCCGATCTCGTGGGTTCGCATTTGGGTTCGATAGGCCACGACTCCGTAGATTCCGGTTACCGCAAGCACCAGCCCGATCAGCGCGAACATTCCCGCCAGGGCGCTTTCTATGACGGCGAAGCTGCTCGCCAACTGGGTGCTCTCTCGCATAGGGCGCACGTCGAAAACCGGCAGCCGCGTATCGATTTCATGAATGGCGTGCTCCACCGCCTGCGCAAGGTCGGCCGGATTTCCCTCGGTCTTCACCTGCACGATCGTCTCGTATCCCTCCTGGAAAAAGCTCATATACACCATAGGCTCCGGGGACTCATTCATTAACATATGTGTCGAGTTTCTCGCGACGCCGACAACCGTGAAGAGTCTGCCCCATATCCTGAGCTTCTTTCCCAGCGGATCCTGTCCTGGCCAGTAGCGCCTCGCCGCCATCTGATCCACGATGAGTACCCTCGGGGCCTTTTCATCGTCATCCGGTGTAAACTCGCGTCCTTCCAAAATGGGTATATGAAGGGATTCGAAATACCGCGGGGACACCTCGGCGTGGTACACCTGCAAAGATTCATGGGGGTGCGGCACATACCCTTCCGGATACGCATCCTCGCCCTTGTGGCTCAGGCTCATCGGAATCCAGTCAGTAAAAGACGCAACCTTCACACCGGGCAATGCCGACACGCGATCAAGTATCTTGTGACGGATCAAGTGTTGCTCGTCGTTGCTGTAGCCGGCGATATTCAGCCCCACGGTCGCGGTTAGAATGTGGTCCTGCTCAAATCCGGGATTCGCGCCGGCGAGATTCCGCAGCGTTCGCAGAAATAGCCCGGAGCACAATAGCAGCGGAAGGGATAGCGCGATCTGCGCCACCACCAGCCCGCTGAGCAATCTCCGGTTGCGTGAGCCGCCAGAGATACTTGCCGACTCTGCCTTGAGTACCTCAACTGCCGGCGCATGCGACGAACGCCAGGCGGGGAGCGCGCCGCAGAGCATGCCGACCAACAGGCTCGATACAGCAATCCCGATCACCACCTTGTAGTCCATGCTCCCGTTCAGGGTGGTAGGACTCGAGCTCGCCCGAAAGAACCATGCGAAGGTCTTCGAAGTCCACGCTGTCAACGCGAGGGCCACGGATCCTGCGACGATGGAAAGCACCACGCCCTCCAGCACCATCTGCCGCACCAGTTGCATGCGGTTCGCCCCGAGCGACTGCCGGATCGCAAGCTCACGCCGCCGGGATACAAACCGCACCAGCGTGAGCGTCGCCACGTTCGCGCTGGTCAGCAACAGCACCACAGCAGCGAAGGCCAGCAAGATGGGCAGCGTCGCCGCCATGAATCCGTTGGCGCCGAATGGCGAGCGCCACATGGGATCCAGAGTGATCCGGTTCTCGCCCAGATGATCGTCCGGAAACGCCGCGACAATATTGTGCATCAGGGTGTCGAGATCCTGGGCCGCCTGGCCACGGCTCACTCCGGGCCGCAATCTTCCTATTACGTTCAGCCAAACCGCACCACCACTGCGATGCGTGATCCGCCACACATCCGTCCCGAGGGGATCTAGCGTTACCCACAGATCGTCACGCAGCCCGGGCATTGCTCCCACAAACCCCTCCGGCGCCACACCGATCACCGTCACAGGATGCCGGGCGATCTCGATCGATTTACCCACAATTGCCGGGTCTGCGGCATAGCGCGCCTTCCAGAGCGAGTAACTCAAGATCACGTTGGGAACCGCATCTGGACGCGTCTCTTCTTCAGCCAGAAAGAATCGTCCCAGCACCGGCTTGATGCCGAGCACATCGAAATAGTTCGCCGTCACGTTCGCTATGAAGACGCGCTCCGGCTGTGCGCCGCCAGTCAGCGTGATCCAATCGTGATGATAGGCAAGTATTCCGGTGAAGGTATGATTCTGCTCGCGCAGATCGCGATAGTCGAGATACGAGAAGGGCGGAGTAGGAGAGAAGTTCCGTTCTCCCCGCTGCAGGCTCACAAGGTCGCCCGTATCTCTCGCGCCAGGAATCGGACGCAACATTGTGCCGTCGATCCAACTGAATACGGTGCTATTGGCGCAGATAGCTACGGCCAGCATCGCCGTCGCGGTGATCGTAAAGCCAGGGCTCTTGCGCAGTTGCCGTAACGCGTAACGGAAATCCCGGCCTAGTTGTTCAAGCCACGCCTGGCCCCACATGTCGCGTGTCACATCTTGCACCAGAGGAATGTTTCCAAATTCCCGCGCCGCCGCTTGTCGCGCCGCCTCTGCCGTCTCGCCTCGCGCCACTCGATCTGCAATCGCCATCTGCAGGTGCGCATCAATCTCTTCCTGCAATTCGCGCTTGCGCCGCTGAAAACCGAAGCTCGGAAACCACTTCATGACTCACTCTCCTCCGGCTTGACGTACATCACCGACCCAATCGCTTCGACAATTCGCTCCCATCGGCCCAGATCCGAAACCAACTGCTTTTTCCCTTTGGCCGTGATTCGGTAATATCGGGCTTTTTGCTTGCTCTCCGACTGCTTCCACTCAGACTGCACCCAGCTCTGACGCTCCAATCGATGGAGGGCCGGATACAGTGATCCGGTCTCCACCTGAAGCACGTCTCCGGATCGCAAACGTAAGGCCTGGACAATGCCATATCCATGCTGCGGCCCCCATTGCAGCGTTTGAAGAATGAGCATGTCGAGTGTTCCCTGCAACAGCTCAATCCGATTCTTATACTGGTCTTTTTCGTTCATAGATGTAGACACTCTACCCCCACTGGAGGTAGATTGTCTACTTCGTTTTGTATAGCGCAGCGAGCAGCCTTGCCCACTCAGGAGATTTAAAAGTACTTCAGTTCTCAGGACGAGAATTGGTGATTCTGCATTGGCGTTAATCGCCAATGCACTCATTGAGATCCGCTGAGGCAAATCAGTCAGATCTCCGAGTTCTGAGCTAATCACCGTCCAACTGTCAGTGTCATTAGCAAGTAGAAATGGGTTCTTCGTCACATTTGGTGAACCATGGTTGGCACTTTGCCTCTGATGCAGAGCGAGTTAGAAGTTGAACAGGCTCTGGCGGTCTCCGGTTCATGCCGATGGAGCGACGAACATTGGTGCCGGATACCGGTGAAGTGGCGTTAGATCAGCTGATGGTTGAGAACAACACTTTGCTCGTCATGGTACTTCAAGCGACGAGCGAGGCTAGCCATTGCCCAGAATGCCGGCAAGCGTCACGGCGCATTCACAGCCGTTACACGCGAAGGTTGAGTGATCTGCCTTGGGAAGGGATTCCGATGCGGATCGAACTGCGCGTGCGCCGGTTCTTTTGCGACAGCGAAGATTGCGGGCAGCAGATATTCACGGAACGCCTACCGAAAACCGTACAACGATACTCGCGGCGCACGTGCCGGTTGAGCGCTTCGCTCCAGCAGATTACGAGCGCGTTGGGCGGATCCGCAGGGTCACGGCTGGCGAAGCAACTCGGCATTCTGGCTAGCGGTTCGACGCTCCTTCGTCAGTTGCGCCGCAAACTGATAAAGACTTCCGCTCAAGGACCCAGGGTGTTGGGTATCGATGACTGGGCCTGGCGCAAGGGGCATCGATATGGCACGATTCTCTGCGACCTGGAACGTGGTAAGGTCGTCGATCTGTTGCCGGACCGCAGTGCGGAAAGTACTGCGGAATGGCTTCGTGCTCATCCTGGAACGGAGATCGTCAGCCGCGATCGCGCCAGCTTATATGCTCAAGCGGTAACAACAGCTGCGCCGCAAGCGGTGCAAGTTGCCGATCGTTGGCACCTGCTTCACAACTTGACGGAGGCATTCATCGCTGCACTCGTGCCGCATCATCGTCTGTTGTCCGAGACTGCACGTGATTTGGTCAAGACTCCGGTATTTTCGGCACTTTCTCCTGCGAAAGCGGATAAGCCTACGCCTCGAGATGAGACTAGGCAGAAGTTGAAAAGAGAACACCGCCTGGCAAAATACGACGCCGTGATGGAGCAAGTCCGCATCGGTGTCACCCAGCATGAAATCGCTCGTCGCTGTGGTGTCGGCATCAGAACAATTCGTCGATGGATTCGCGCTCAGGTATTTCCAGAGCGACGGACCGTAGTGCGCAGGTCCAAGGTCGATCGACATCGCGAGTACCTTGAGCAGCGCTGGACTGAGGGATGTCACAATGCCACCGAACTCTGGCATGAACTACGCGCACGAGGCTTTACCGGCCAATCACCCATCGTCAGGCGTTGGGTTCGGAGCCACTATGGCTCACGACGCCAACGTGCACGGCAGCAAACTCCGCGTTCATTGCCCCAGCCGTCGTCCCCACGGCAAACAGCTTGGAGCTTCCTGAAGGAGCCAGAAGATGCCCGAAACTACATCGCAGAACTATGTCGCCGGTCGCCGGAGATTGCAACGTGCGCTGATCTGGCGCGAGAGTTCGCCCGCATGATTCGGCAGCGAGATGCAGCTGCTTGGCCTGACTGGAAGGACAGCGCAAAGAGCAGTTTGCTGGCAAGTTTTGCAAAACACCTCTGCCACGATGAAGCCGCGCTGCTTGCCGCCCTTCAGCAACCTTGGAGCAACGGACCAGTCGAAGGCCATGTTCACCGCTTGAAGCTGATCAAGCGCTCGATGTACGGCCGCGCTAAATTCGATCTGCTCCGACTGCGCGTCGTGAATGCCGACTGAGATCCAGTCCCATCAAACCCTCATGAAAGATCGCGTTCCTTCACCAAATGTGACGAAGAACCATAGAAATGTCCGCTTTTGGTAGCAAATGAAATGTCCGGTTTTCGGGCGGTGAGGATGGAGCCATGGGCGAGAGTATGGAGAGTTATCCGGGGCCCGCAGCGGAGCGGGCGATGAAGTTGCAGGAAGTGCTGTTACGAAGACTCAGTGGTGGGAAGCGGCCATCCCTACGCCGGGCAAATGATTTGCTTACGAAGCCCTCTGCGTTCGCCCCATGTTTTTTTGTCAAGCCCCTTTGCCGTAAACTTTCTTTCAAGCTCAATCGCCGCAACGGGTTAGCGACGCTCTGGATTTGCAGGTAATTTCCACCCATTCGCGCATAATGGTTTCAATGCTGAGGGAGCGCCGATTATTCGTCTGTTTGCGCTATCGACGGACACGCTGATTCAGCCCTTGGCCGCTAAAACTTTTATTAAGAGGAATCTACGGCTAAGTCCAACGCCAGGAGGAATTTGGCGCCACCCCCTGTCGGTAACCCAATGCAGCCAAGGAATTTAGTCAAAGATTCCGGGTAATAGGGGGTACCGCCGGAGACCACTGTGGAAAACCCCAAAAGGGAACTCAAAGGTAAGGAATATGCCAAGAGAGTGTGAACTGGCACTGCGCATCGTCCTGGAGAAGCCGCCCACTGGTGTGGACTTTGCGCTCCAAAAAGGGAAGGGCAGCAACTACGAAACCGTGCAGAAACAAAGATCCGGAACTGACGATCTGCGCTTTGAGTTCACCGCCCGCGCCGTGCCCGGCGCCAGGGGTGAAGATCCGAATCTGCTTGGGCCCTTCGTTCAAGGTCCTTCCGGCGCGCGATTCGTTTACCTCGATATCGGCACCGCCGCCGGCCAGATCAATTCAACTTGGAGCCGTCGTCTGAAAGTTCCCCTTACCGGCATCACAAACGAAACTCTCATTCGCATCGAGAAGGATTCAAAGTTGATTCTAGAAACCCACGTCCCCGGAACCGGCAAAGACGGCGGCCCCAACTGCGCCACCGTAAAACCCTTCGCCGGCTGGAAACTTATCCAGTCATCGCGAAAGTGATGGGACGACGACAGGAAAAATTGCGCTGCCTCTACGCCTCAATCACGGCCTTCGAAAGATTCCGCGGCCGATCGACATCGACACCGCGTTCCAGCGCCATCGCATAGCTGAAAAGCTGCAGCGGAATCACTTCCGGAATCGGCAGCAGGTGTTCGCTCGCCGGTTCCACAAACACGCAATCCGTTGCCAGCGAGGAAACGTCGCCGTCGCCGGTGTTCGCAATCGCAATCACGCGCGCACCCTGCTTCTTCATGTCTTCCAGCAGTTGCAGGGTTTTCTCGTAACGCAGCACCGAGTCATCCACATCGCGATCCACTGTCGCCAGCGCCACCAGCGGCACGTGTTCGCCGACCAGCGCGTTGGGCCCATGTTTCAACTCGCCAGTTGGATAGCCCTCGGCCTGCACGTACGAAGATTCCTTCATCTTCAACGCGCCTTCGCGCGCAATCGCATAGTGCACGCCGCGCCCCAGGTAGAGGAAGCTTCCGGCATCGTTGTACTTGGCGGCCAGCGCGGTCATCCGCTCGCGCCAGCCCTCGAGCTGCCGCTCGATCACGCCGGGCAAAGCGCACAGCTCCGCAATCCGTGCCTTCAACTGCGCGCCGTCAAACGTGCCGAGTCGACTGCCCTCAAACAGCGCCAGCAGATACAGCGCCGTAAGCTGGCACGTAAAGCTCTTCGTCGCCGGAATTGCCAGCTCCTTCCCCGCGCCCAGCGGCATCGCGGCTCCGGCCTCGCGCAGCATCGTGCTGCCCACCACGTTGGCAATGGCCAGCGTCTGCTGCCCGCCATCCCTGGCAAAGCGCAGCGCCGCCAGCGTGTCTGAAGTTTCGCCCGACTGCGAGATCACCAGCACCGATGGACGACGCGGATTCACCGCCGGCCGGCAACTGTACTCGCTCGAATACTCCACGTCCACCGCCAGCCCGCAAAGGTCCTCGAAGATGATCTCCGCTGCCAGACCAGCGTGGCGGCTCGACCCACTCGCAGCAATCAGCACCTCGCCCCGCGCGTTAAGCCAGCCGACGTAGGGAGCAAATGCTTCGGCCTTCAGAGCCTCGCCATCCAGGTACAAATCGAGCGTCCGCTGAATGGCGGCCGGCTGTTCAAAAATCTCGCGAAGCATGGCATGAGGAAATTCGTTCACGACGTCAGAACCTTTCAGGAAACGCGCTTGTTGCGCAAGTGTGTATGGCTTGATTTTAAGCCCCTCGATCGCTATTCAATTGAACTGCTCAGAGTCGGCGTAAGCGCGCGCACGCCTCATCAAGATCTGCATCCTTCTTGGCAAAGCAGAAGCGCAGCAGATCTTCCCCGCGCCCCGGACGGAAAAACGCCGATCCAGCAACCGAAGCGACACCTGTCTTCGCCAGCAAATGCCGAGCCTTCAGCGCCGAGGTTTCCCCAGGCAACCGGCTCGCCCGCGCCAGCACGTAGTAGGCTCCAGCCGGTATGCTCGGCTCCATTCCCGCATCGCGCAGCGCGGCCACAATCCGCTCCCGCTTCGACTGGTGATCCGCCGCGAGCTGCGCGTAGAACTTCGGCGGTAGCTGCTCAAGCCCGGCCGCCGCACCATGCTGCAGCGCAGAAGGCGCACACACATACGTCAGGTCGTGGAAGTAGCCCATCGCGCCCATCCACTTCGCATCCGCCGTCACGTAGCCCAGCCGCCAGCCTGTAACGCTGAACGTCTTGCTGAACCCCGACATCACGATCGTCCGCTCGCGCATGCCGTCCAGCGTCGCCAGGCAGATATGTTTCGCACCGTCGTAGACGAAGTACTCATAGATCTCATCGGTGAAGACGAACAGAGTCGTGCTCGCGCGCCGCGTCGGCAATCGCTTCCATTTCCGCGCGCGTAAAGACCTTGCCGCTCGGGTTCGCCGGCGTGTTGACAATGATCGCGCGTGTGCGCTCAGTGATCGCCCCGCGCAGTGCATCCGTGTCCAGCACCCAGTCCGGCTCTGCCAGAGGAACCAGAACCGGCTTCACGCGCATCGACTTCAGCGTAGTCACGTGATAGCCGTAGAACGGCTCAAAGACCAGCACCTCGTCCCCGGGATTCAGCAGCGCCATGGCCGCCGCATGCAGACCTGCCGTAGCTCCGCTTGCCACCATCACTTCAGTCTCGGGGTCGTAACGCAGCCCGTAATCGCGCTGCTGCTTTTCCGCAATCGCCGTGCGCAAGCGGGCAATTCCATCTTGCCGCGTGTAGATATTGTGGCCGCCCACGATCGCCGCTATGGCCGCGGTCTCCACCGGCACTGGAACCGGCGTGTCGCAAACGCCTTGAGCGAGGTTGATGCCGCCAATGCGTTCGCACTCCACGCTCATGGCGCGGATCTCCGATTGCATGGCTCCAGGGGCAAGCTCGCTCAGCGCGAGACGGGACGCGGTATGCGGATGAGTTGCAAGGGTTTTGCTCACAGGGAAGGGCTCCGACCTCTGGTGTCATTTTACAAGTGGAGTGCCATCCGGCACACGCGTTATGCGGGCTGCGGGATAGAATCGACCTTCAGGCGAGGCCCCGTGCACGAGCTTTCCATCGTTTCCAGCATCGTCGATTCCGTAATGCAAACGCTCGAAGCGTATCCCGGCGCGCGCGTCAAAGAGGTGCGCTTGCGTATCGGCGCGCTCGCCTCCGTTGTCGAAGACTCGCTCCAATTCTGTTACGGCATCGCCACCGATGGCACTCCTCTCGAAGGTTCCAAACTGGTCGTGAAGATCCTGCAGGTAACGATGCATTGTGACTCCTGCGCTGCGGACGTCGAAATCGCCAGTCTGCAAAGCTTTCGCTGCCCGCGTTGCGACCAGCCAGTCTCCGATTTGCGCCAGGGGCGGGAACTCGAAATTGAATCCATCGAGATTGATGAAGTCGAGGAAAAGGTATGACCACCCGGATTGTTGAGCTGCGGCAGGGAATCCTGAAGAAGAATGACGAGTTGGCGCGCGGCCTGCGCGGACGCTACGAATCCGCCGGAGTTCTCGTGCTCAACCTGGTCTCCAGTCCCGGCACCGGTAAGACAGCCTTCCTGGAACGCACCCTGCGCGACCTGCGCGCGAGCGGCGCAAAAGTCGCGGCCCTGGTCGGCGATCTCGAAACCGACAACGACGCCCGCCGCCTCGCTGCCAGCGGAGCTCCTGTCCGCCAGATCAACACCCACGGCATCTGCCACCTCGAAGCTGAAATGATCGGCAAGCACCTCGAAGGCTGGGAACTTGCTGACCTCGACTACCTCTTCATCGAGAATGTCGGCAACCTCGTCTGCCCCTCAAGCTACGACCTTGGTGAGAAGATCCGCGTAGCCCTGCTCAGTGTGACCGAAGGTGAAGACAAGCCTCTCAAATATCCAACGCTCTTCAACTCCGCGGATGCCGCCATCATCACCAAGATCGACATCGCCGAGCCCTGCGGATTTGATCGCGCCGATGGCTCTCAAGAACATCAACGAGATTCGTCCCGGCATCCGCATCTTTGAAACTTCGGCAAAGACCGGAGCCGGTATATCCGATTGGCTGGCGTATCTGGCGGAACAGAAATCTCGTCGGTCATAGCGAGCGAGAATCTCCCGCCCGCCCTCCAATGCAAATCGAAAACGTACTGCCAACCCTCATGCAGTATGTGGCAGAATGGCTGCTGCCTAAAGTGATCCGCGCCATCTTATCTTTCCTGCAGGTCAAGCCATGGTTCCTACGTTTCAAGGACTCCACGGAGGAGACAGAAAACAATGAAAGCTTTTGCTACTCTCTGCACCACATCCCTCATCGCATTGTCGCTCGCGGCATGCAACCCGGCTCCAACACCAGCGCCCGATACACATGATGCCGACGTAAAAGCGATCACTGATACCGAAGTACAAACCAACCAGGCTTGGGCAGCCAAGGATGGGGACAAGATCATGGCCTTCTACGCAGACGACGCCCTTCTCATGACACCCGGCTCAGAAATGGTTCATGGCAAAGATGCAATCCGTGAAGCCATGAAAGGGATGCTGAGCGATGCCGCGCTCTCGCTCACCTTCCAGTCATCGAAAGTGGACGTTGCCAAGTCTGGCGATCTCGGATACACAGCAGGTACCTACAGATTGACTGTGACCGATCCGGCGACACACAAGCCGATCGATGATCACGGCACCTATGTCACCACATTCCGGAAGCAGGCCGACGGCTCGTGGAAAGCAGTCGCTGATATCGCATCCTCGGCAATTCCACCCATGCCTCCACCGAAGAAGAAGTAGCCGTACTTCTGTGCCACGCGCGGCGGCGCGTCCAGTCGTCGCGCGTCCGACTGATCTCGGCGGCATCAGCCGATAGTCCAACTGCAAGAGGATCCATGAAAAAGGCGACCAGCAAAATCGCAAAAGCGGTCAAATCTACAGCCGACGACGTAGACGCGTATCTTGCGAAAGTTCCCGAACCGGCGCGAACAACGCTTGGCAAGCTCCGGGCAACGATCCGCGCCGTTGTTCCGTCCGAAGCCACCGAGGGACTCAGCTACGGAATTCCCGCGTTTCACTTCAACGGCGCACTTGTCGGATACGCGGCGTTCAAGCAGCACTGCAGCTTCTTCCCCATGCAGGCTTCGTTGATTGACGAGATGCAGGAAGAGTTGAAGGCCTATCGAACCTCCAAGGGCACTCTTCAATTCCCGTTGGACAAACCTCTTCCACCGCCTCTCGTAAAGAAGATGGTAAAGAGGCGCATCGCTGAGAATGAGCGGAAAGGGAAACGATAGTGCCGACAACAACGGCGAGGTTTCAGACCGAACGCCAGGCAAAAGAGTACTTGGTTGAGCGCATCGTTGCCGAAGCCCAGCGCGAACAAGTTCCGCTCAGCGAAGTCGAGCGCAAGATGTTGTACTTCACGGAATCGGGCTGGACCTTGCCAAACATCCTGGAAGTCAATGCAGAGTTTGAGCGCGATTACGACAATGAAGAATACGAGCAAAAAATCGCCGGGCTCGTTCGAGAGATCGATAAGCAGTACGAGACTACAGGTGGAGACGACCAAGCCAAATGGGATGATGCAATCGTCAAGCTGGCAGAAGGCGATCATTATCTGCTCGTTTTAGTCGGTCTGGGGCGGTCTTCTCCCGCTCGACAGTTTTCGAAGTGGCTACCTGCAGGGAATTTTTATGGCACTGGAAAAGTGCGACCACCAGGCGACCTTCTGAGGCTGATTGTTGTGGCTCTTGCACTTGCATTCGTAATGCTCGGGGTCGTAGTGATTGAGTCCTGGTTGAAGAAATAGGCCTCTCGGGCCCAGAAGTGATTTAAATCACGTGTGGGTGTATCCTCTGGACGGTATAAGAGGTTCACTATGTGTCTCGCTATTCCCGGAAGGGTCGAACAAATCACTGAAGGCGATGTCCGGATGGGCCGCGTGAACTTCGGCGGCGTCGTCAAGAACGTCTGCCTCGATTATGTCCCCGAGGTCGTTGTCGGCGACTACACCATTGTGCACGTTGGCTTTGCGCTCTCACGGATCGATGAGAAAACCGCCCTGGAAACCCTCGACCTCTTCGAGAAAATGGGCGCTCTTGAAGAGGAACTGGCCGGCGAGGAAGAAATCTTCGCCCGCGCCGCCAGTGTGCGACCTTCGCCCTGCCCCGATGGGAGCTGTGAACCGTCCGCGGAGGACGCTCACAAAGTCAACAAGGCTGGGAGTCCTGTATCCAAATGAAATACCTCACTGAATTCCGCAACGGCGAAGTCGCCCAGCGTATGGCCCGCGAGATCCACCAGGTCACCACTCGTCCGTGGAGGATCATGGAAGTCTGCGGCGGTCAGACCCACTCCATCATTCGCAATGGCATCGACCAGATGCTCCCCGCCGGCATCGAGATGATTCACGGCCCGGGCTGTCCTGTCTGCGTCACGCCGCTGCAACTCATTGACAAGGCCCTCGCCATCGCCGCACAACCGGGCGTCATCTTCTGCTCCTTTGGCGACATGCTGCGCGTGCCTGGCACCGACCGCGATCTCTTTCAGGTGAAGGGAAGCGGCGGCGACGTGCGCGTGGTCTATTCGCCGCTGGATGCCGTCGAGCTGGCCGTCAAGAATCCTGACAAGCAGGTTGTCTTCTTCGGCGTGGGCTTCGAAACCACCGCCCCAGCCAATGCCATGAGCGTGCACCTGGCCAAGCGGCGCGGGCTGAAGAACTTCTCGGTGCTTGTCTCGCATGTGCTCGTTCCGCCCGCGATCGAGGCTCTGATGAGCTCGCCTGGGAACAAGGTGCAGGCCTTTCTGGCGGCCGGACACGTTTGCAGCGTGATGGGCTTCTGGGAGTATCCACCTCTGGCCGAGAAATACAAGATTCCGATTGTCGTCACTGGTTTTGAGCCGCTCGATCTGCTCGACGGCATTCGCCGCGCGGTGATCCAGCTCGAGAAGGGTGAACACCGCATCGAGAACGCCTACGAGCGCATCGTCACATTCAAAGGCAACCTGCCGGCACAGAAGCTGCTGGCCGAAGTTTTTGAAGTCACCGACCGGGCCTGGCGGGGTATCGGGGTCATTCCCAAGAGCGGCTGGCGGCTCAGCGAGCCTTACCGCGAGTTCGATGCCGAGGAGCGCTTCCACATCACGGGCATCCATACCGAGGAATCGCCCATCTGCATGTCGGGCGCTGTCCTGCTCGGAGCCATCAAACCCGCTGAGTGCCCGGCGTTCGGCAAGGAGTGCACGCCACGCCATCCGCTGGGAGCCACCATGGTTTCGAGCGAGGGCGCGTGCGCAGCTTACTACAACTATGGGCGCTTCCTGTCGGCTGAAGACCTGGCACACGCCGGCGCCGCACTAACCGGAGCAGCGCATGGCTGATGGTTCGAGCACGCCTGATTTCTCGAACTGGACCTGTCCTCTACCTCTCGCCGATTACCCCACCATCGTGATGGGTCACGGCGGCGGCGGCAAGCTGGGCAACGAACTCGTTGAACATCTGTTTCTGCCGGCCTTTCGAAATCCTGCGCTCGAGAATCTCGGCGATGCCGCTGTCTTCGAACTCAATTCAGGCCGCGTGGCCATGAGTACTGACTCTTTTGTCGTGCAGCCGCTGTTTTTTCCCGGCGGGTCGATCGGGGCATTGGCCGTAAATGGGACAGTAAATGATCTTGCCGTCTCGGGCGCGGAACCGAAGTTCCTGAGCGCGAGCTTCATTCTCGAAGAAGGCTTTCCGCTGGCGCAGCTTGCTGCGGTTGTCCGTGCGATGGCGGACGCGGCGGCCACAGCCGGGGTGCGTATTGTTACGGGCGACACCAAGGTTGTGGAACGCGGCCACGGTGACGGTTGCTATATCAATACCGCTGGCGTCGGCGTGCTGCGGCCCGGCGTGACCGTCGGCCCGCATCGCGCGCAGGCCGGCGACGCAATCCTGGTCTCCGGAATGATCGGCGATCATGGCATGGCGATCATGAGCGTGCGCGAGGGACTCGAATTCGAAAGCCAGATCCGTTCGGACTGCGCGGCGCTCAACGGGCTGATTGCCGATGTGCTCGATGCCGTTGGAATGGGAGTGCACGCGATGCGCGATCCCACGCGCGGCGGGCTGGCATCGACGCTGAACGAGATCGCGGCCTCTTCCAAAGTCGGCATGGAAATCGACGAACGCAAGCTGCCCATCCGAACCGAGGTGCAATCGGCGTGCGAGCTGCTCGGGCTCGATCCGGTGTACGTGGCCAACGAGGGCAAGGCGGTTTTCTTTGTGGCGGCGGAGGCAGCAGATCAAGCACTGGCTGCGTTGCGCGCGCATCCTCTCGGCGCCGACGCCGCCCGTATCGGCCATGTGACGGCCCAGCATCCCGGGATGATTGTGGCCCGTACGGGTATGGGCGCCAATCGCGTCATAGCGCCCCAGATCGGCGAGCAGCTGCCGCGTATCTGCTGACGACAACTGCTAGCTTTCCCCTTGGCACTTCTTTCCCTTTTGTGGGTTTTAGCCGTAACTGACTTCCAGACATTCCCAGATCCTTTTGCGTCTGGAATGAGGCGTTTAGCGAAGAACGTGAAGGGAAAGGACTCTACCGCGCAAGTCGCGGACCTTTAGCTGGCGACTGCATTCCCGGGTATGAGAATCGAGTTTCGGCGTCCCGGCCATCTTCGAGCGCCAACTGTGAAATTAGGGCTCTTCCGCATCAAAGGAGAATTTACAATCGCCTGCACCGATTCTGTGGCAAAATCATGATTCTATGGGCCACCGCCTCCCTCGCGAACTCCTCGAGGAGTTGCAGACGTACCTGCAGCACTTCGATGACACCGGCCACCTCGGAGAGACCGAGACCGTCGCAGAAATCAAACGCCACCTGCGCGTCCGCATCGCCGAAGTAGAGGCCGAGCTCAGAGTCAGAGCCCAGAACGAAGGTTCTTCGATTCCGCACCGCCCCCGCTAAAAGACTATCGACGTGACCGCAGTCACCTACGGTTTCGCAAGCGCATGACATCATTTTTGTATTCTCATGGGACCCCAGAAACCACCATCCCGTAGGTCAGCGCCCGCCCTCTATGAGCTTCGACATCTTCGTCGCGCGCTCTCCAGGCTCGACGAAACTCACGCCACGACTTCTCCCGTCATCGAGAGCCTCAAGCGTAGTGTGGTGAATCGCATCAGCGAAGTCGAAGCCCAGCTCGGCAGCATCGAACTCATCGACACTTCCGCCACCCTTCGCAACACGTGACCCCGCGCACATCGGACCTTCCGAGCGAGCGCAACACCGTTCCCCGCTGATTTTGCGGATTTGGCCTCAGCCGAGCATTTCAAACGAACGCTGTATGCGGTCGGGGATGGCTCCCGGGGCGTCATTGAGGTCGTAGCCGATCTCAAGTACGGCGGCGGGCGGGATGGGCAGGGACTTGAGAGCTTCGAGGGTGGCAGGCCAGTCGATCGTGCCGTCGCCCGGCCAGAGATGCTCGTCCTTGAGGCCGTGGTTGTCGTGCAAATGGAGTTCGGCGATGCGCTTGCCGAGGGTGCCGATGGCTTCGGCTATTCCGGGAGCGATGTGCGCATGGCCGAGGTCGAGGCAGACGCCGATCTGATCGAGGTGCGCCATTTCGAGAATGGTAACGAGGTTTTCGGGCGTCGTGGCGTCGCTGGTGAGGTTTTCCACGAGCACGCCGACGCCGAGAGGGCGGGCAAATGCGCCGAGATGTTCGAGAGCCGTGGTGGCGTATTCCATGGTGCGGAGGGACCACGATTCGTATTTTTCGCCGAGGTGCATGACGAGCTTTTTGAAGGGAATGCGCTCGGCAGTTTCGAGGGCGCGTTTGATCTCGTCCATGGCGTCGATGCGGCGAGATTTCTCAGGGTGCACGACGTTGACAGCGGGAGCGCCGGCGCGGCCCATCTCCCGGTCGGGGAAGAGCGGGGCGTGCATGGAGTACGGTTCGAGGGGATTGGATGCGAACCAGGCTGCCAGTTCCATGACGTGCTCGCGGCTGGTGTAGTCAAAGTGTTGGCGCGCAGCAAAGAGCTCGACGCCGCGGGCGCCGGAGCGCACAGCCGTTTCAAGCAGGCCGGGATGCAGCCGTTGCTTCAAAAAGATATGTGTGGAAAGAATTGGCAGCATGCTTCGACGGCCCCCGCGCCGGTATTGGGTCCGGCACGCCTCCTATTGTCTCATTCTCTAAACAACTTACCGCAAGGGACGGAAGACGCGGGCGGGCGCATACAGAAATTCCTGATGACCGTGGCAACACCTCGGGCGGCCCGGAGCACTGGACACGTTCGGCGATTTTGCCTATGCTACCCACACTGTTATCCCCTGGGCCACCTGCCAAAAGAGCCTCAGTTTTGAAGCTTCTCGCTTGTTTCGTGCAATGAGGGCTGAGGAAGAAAGAATCTGAGTTTGCCGGGCAGCAAGGCCAACGTGCGATGGTTGCGGAGGCTGTGTGCATGGCGATTAGCTTTCCCAGTTCCGAGAGAATGGGCCGGCTGCCGTGGTTCGTTCGATTTCTGCTGGGATGCCTGCTCGCCTGCGGGGCCATCGAACTGACCTCGAGCATTGCGCCATTGCGATCCTTTCCGCTGCTGCTTTCGTTCCCCACGGTGATCCTGGCGGCGTGGTTTCTGGGCATGTGGGGCGCTGCCGGTTGCGCCCTGATGGATGTTGCGCTGGTGGATGCGTTCCTGACCCGCTCCCAGTTTCGATTCTCTACCGGAAACGTCTCGCAGGAACTGCGCATGGGGATGTTCCTCGTGGTGACGCTGCTGCTTGGCTGGTCGGTGCGGCGCCTGGCACAGCAGAAGGCAGAGTTGACAAGTCAGGAACTGCAGCGGCGGCTGGAACTGGCGGAATCGGAACGGCAACTGGCTGAAGAGCGCGCGCGTGCAACCGAGGAGTTGCGCTATCGCGACAATGTACTGCAGGTTGCCCTGAAAGCCAGCGGGATGGGCCTGTGGGTGTGGGATCTGGAAAAGGACGTTGTCCATCGCTCGGACGAGGTCTACGGCATGGTCGGCTGCGAACCCGGCGCGTTCGGTTCGGATCCGGAAGCGTGGCTGAGGTTTGTCGTTCCGGAAGATGTTCCCGCGTTGGACGAGGCATTTGCGAAGGTGAGAGCAGAGGGCGCCGACTACCACATGCAGTATCGCGTTCGCTGGCCGGATGGTTCGCTGCACTGGCTGGAATCGCAGGGAAAGTCCGAGATGGACGCGCAGGGCAAGGTCACGCGCATCTTCGGCGTTATGGCGGATATTACGCATCGGAAGCATGCGGACGAGGCATTGCTGCGGGCGGAGAAGCTTGCGGTGGCCGGGCGGCTGGCGGCGTCGGTGGCGCACGAAATCAACAATCCGATGGAAGCCGTGGCGAACATGCTTTACCTGATCTCGATGACGGATTCACTCGAAGAGGCGCGGATGCAGGCGTCTGGCGCGCTCGACGAGCTGATGCGCATCGCGCTCGTGGCGCAGTCGACGCTGAAGTTTCATCGCGAGATCGGGACTCCGAAGGATACGCTGCTGAGCGAGGTGATGGAGTCGGTGCTGGCGATGTTCCGCGGGAAGCTGCAGGCGATGGAGATCGATGTAGAGACGAATGTCGACGGGGAACGCCCGATCAACTGCATGCTGAGTGAGACGCAGCAGATTTTTGCGAACCTGGTCGCCAACGCAATTGAAGCCTTGGAGCACAAGGGACGGCTGGTAATTCGCATCCGGCCTTCGCGCGACTGGCGCGATCGGACGACACAAGGGATGCGCGTGACCATCTGCGACACCGGCGCGGGATTCGACAGGGCGACGGCGGGCCGCATCTTCGAGCCGTTCTTCACGACGAAGACCGAGACCGGAACGGGACTGGGATTGTGGGTGGTGGCGCAGTTGCTGGAGCGGCATAAAGGAAGCGTGAGCGTGCGGAGCACGCAGCGGCAGGGAGCCAGCGGGACGGCGTTCTCAGTATTTCTGCCCTTCGGCGAAACGGCGGAAGAGCGGCCATCGAGCGACGACGGAGCGGGCGTGGCAACGGGAGAACCTGCCGCGGAAAGCCCGGAAACCTGCGTGCCCTCACCTTTTCTTCAACATCAATACGCGTGAGTTGACGCAAGGCCTCGTCGTATTAGCGAGCCTTAGTAGCCCGCCGCTTTGCCGTAGTGGCTGCGGTGGTCCTGTCCGCCGGAGAGTTCACCGGTTTTAGGATCGACGGCGATGCATTCTCCGTTCGACCAGTGTCCATCTCTGATAGCCAACGTGTACCCCATCGCCTTCAGCTTGGCGAGGACGTCGGGATTGAATCCTGGCTCGAGATACAGCTTGTCCGGCAGGTCCTGATGGTGAAAGCGCGGAGCGTCGACGGCTTCCTGGATATTGAGGCCGCCTTCGGCAGCAGAGAGAAAGATATTCGCGACGGTGGTGATGATGCGTGCTCCGCCGGGTGAGCCCAGAACGTAACGCAGCTTGCCGTCTTCGAGCACGATGGTTGGCGTCATGGAACTGAGCGGACGCTTGCCGGGCGCAATCGCGTTTGCCGGACCCTGGATGAGGCCGAACATGTTGGGAACGCCCATCTTCGAGGCAAAGTCATCCATTTCGTCGTTGAGCAGGAAACCGAGCGCTTCAGATGTCACGTGCGATCCGAAGTTGTTGTTCAGGGTTGTGGTTACGGAGACGGCGTTTCCTTCCGCATCCACAACGGAGTAGTGCGTGGTGTCAGGCGATTCGTGATGCTGGCCGGCGCTGGTTGGCGCGGGAGGCAGAAAGCCTTCGGGACGCTTGAGGTCGGCACTGGGGCTGGCTTTGTCGGGAAGGATGCTCTTGCGCCAGGCTTCGGCGTATTTCTTCGCAGTGAGTTCGGCGACGGGAATGTGGTTGTAGTCCGGATCGCCGAGGTAGTCGGAGCGGTCCCTGTAGGCACGGCGATACGCTTCTGTGGCCAGGTGCATCCAGTCGGCGGAGCGATCGCCGGGGCTGGCCACGTCGTAGCCCTCGAGGATGTTCAGCGCGCTCACAAGCACAACCCCGCCTGACGAGGGAGGCGGTGCGCTGATGACGGTGTAGTTATGAAATGTGCCGATCACGGGCTTGCGCTCGACGACGTTGTATTGCGCGAGATCGTCGAGCGTGATGAGCGCGCCGCCCTTCTTGAGATCGTCGACGAGTTCGTGCGCCATTTTGCCGTGATAGAAATCGTCGGGGTCCGCGGCGATCCGCTCGAGCGTGCGCGCGAGTTCAGGCTGCTGGAAGGTCTCGCCTGCCCGATAGTAGGTGCCGCCGCGCTGAAACAAAGCGCGCGATGCGGGGAAGCGCGCCAGATCGTTGTCAGTGAGTTCGTGCGCTTCTTCGGGAGTGAGCGCGAAGCCCTCGCGCGCGAGTTTGATGGCCGGCGCCATTACGCGCTTGAGGCCGAGCTTTCCGTATTTCTTTTCCGAGTACACAAGGCCGGCGACGGACCCCGGCGTTGCAATGGAGCGATAGCCGATGACGCTTGCGTCGGGAATGATATTGCCGTGCTCGTCCTGGTACATCGTTTCGGTCGCCGCCAGCGGGGCTTTCTCACGGTAGTCGATGAAGGTGGCGTTGCCGTCGTGGGTTCGCAGCAGCAGGAAGCCTCCGCCGCCAAGGTTGCCTGCGATGGGATGCACGACTGCGAGCGCGAAGCCGGTCGCCACGGCGGCGTCGACGGCGTTGCCCCCTTCTTCGAGAATCTGCACTCCCGCATCAGAGGCCAGGTGATGCACGCTGACCACCATGCCGTGTTGCGCACGAACCGGTTGCTCGCCGCGATAGGCGATGACATTGCTCGCCGCTTCTTGCGCTGTGGCAGCCAGTGGGAAGCGCGACCACGGAACACAGCGATGCGAAAAGGACGATGGGAGCGGGGAAGCGATACGGGGATTGCATGGCTTTGGACAGGATAACGCTTGCACTTGCACCAGCGTCGTGAATCCGATTCATGCGCAAAAGACGGGCATGGGCCGTCCGCGCAAAAAAATGAGGCAGACCGCTTAGCGTGTCTGCCCCATGGGTGTTCCTGGGTTGAATCGTGTTGCTTACAAGTGCTCAGCGATCTTGCGGATCGCATCGTCCTGCTTCACAGGCACCAGGGCTCTCGAAGGCACGCCGCCCATCACGTTGCGCCGCGGCAGCAGGCCGAGTTCCATCAGAACCGCGAGGCTAACTTCGTCGCGGGAACTCATGCCACGGTACTCAGGATGCTGATATCTTTCCCAGTTTTCCGAGAGGTTGGCGATCATGGTTTCGCTCGTCGAGTCTGCGCTGACGATCACCGCCATGTTCAGCAGGGAGAGTTCGCGGTCGGTCAGGCGCACCGCGGGGATTCCCTTCTTGAGATCGTGCGCAAATTCCGGCATCTGCTTTTCGAACTGCGCCTTGATATCCATCCAGCGGGCCAGACCAAGCCACGTCGGTGGATCGTCCGGCATGGGGATGATGAGCTTGTGCAACTGTCCGACAAGGTAAGGAATGCCGGAGGTCAGGTTGTAGATGTCGTCAATCTGCTTGTCAGAGAGCGCGATGCGGAAGGTCTCGCTGAACCACGCCTTGAGATGTTCAGGTGTGAAGCGCCGCACCGAAGCGACGCCCTGGAAGTTGCGCTCGGACGGCTGCAGCAATCCCCAGCGCAGCAGGTCTGCTCCGCCGGTGAGCAACGGCAGGCCGTCATCCGAGGCGATGTACTGCATGACGTCGCTCGGAGAAACATACGTTGGCTCGGTGGTGGCGGGGTAGCCGGTAAGGGCGCGAATGCCGCACTTGGGATGCGTCATCGGATTCTGATCGCGCGGCTCGAGCCAGTGCGAAACGGCGAGCAGGGCGCGAATGGTACGCGCATCCTTCCGCACGACATCCGATGTATCGATGCGTCGCGTGAACTGATCCACCTGGTCCCAGGGGAAGAACGAAATGACGCCCTTCCGATTGGGATTGAGTGCTTCAAGGGGGAGTTCGACGGGTTCTGCGTCTGATCCGGATTCGATGAAATCGGAATTGAAAGCCGGCGCATCAATCTGGGTGTCGTGCGTAAATGCGATGGGAGCCGCCTCAGCAACGGGAGCGGCTTCGACGGCTTGCTCTGCCTCAAGGACTGGCGCAGACTCAACAACCCGCTCAAGCGCAAGGGAAACAGGCGCCTCGGCCGGAGGAGCCAGCGCGACGGGCTCTTGTTCAACTACAGGCTGCTTGTGAGCCCCGTTGCGATTGCCATTGGAGTGCGAACTCTCGATTGCAGCCAGCACCTCAAGAGCGGACTTCCGCTTCTCAGTCTTTGCCGGCGCCGCACCTTCGTGCCACCAATCGATCTCCAGCTGTCGGACAAAGTCATCAAGCCGCGGGAAGCCGTTCTTGAGCTTGTGAAGCTCGATTTCGTTGGTATCGTCTTCGAGGCTGCATGCCCATTCGAGCCAGCTTTCGGCGGCCGGACCCGGCAACTCAGGCGGCGTGGGCTGTTCAGAGATCTCCATTAACTCGGCAACAGCCTTGTCGCGCAGTGCGAGGCGCTCAAGGCGGGTACGCTCGCGGCGATGCGTAATGGTTCCGCTGGCCAGCACCTGGGCCAGATCGAGATAGATGCGGCGCTTGGCGGCGACGTCGTCGAGCCGCCGAACCAGCGTTCCCAATTCGCTCTTTGTCGTCCAGCTCGCCCCACCATCTTCTGAGAGGATCGCGTCACGGAGATTCTGGCAAACATCGAGCAACTTGCCGACTTCGGCAAGCACGTCGGCTCGATTAAAGCTCTGACCTGCTTCGGCTAAATCAATTTTTTCGTGGCAGACTTTCGCCCGCTCTGAAAGGCTGCGCAACGTCTCGGAAACTACGCTGGGCTCTACTTTCGTGTCTTGAGAAGCATTCACGGCTGGCTCCATCTCTTTGAAGGAAAGGATTCTATCGGCTCGGAACATCGTATCGCGATTTGGGTACCAGAATTAAGCCAGCGCGGGACTTTGGTAACACCTATGTCACATTACTTTGGGTGTGCGGACTCGCTCATTTTTGCTGTCTGGCTGCCCTTGCCTTTGCGTTGTCGGAGCGATAGACCAAGGCGGGGCCAGATCACATGCGGGGACACCCTGTTTCGGCTATGATCGTGCTCATTCAACAGATTTCAAACGGGAGTACCAATGAAAACGTACACATTTGTCCGCTCGTTCGTTGTGGGATTGCTTGGCGGCCTGTGTTTGCTGCTCTTGCTGGTCAGTTCTACTGTGGCATTTTGCGGCCCGATTCATGATGCGGCGCGCAAAGGGGATGCCAACAAGATCAAAGCGCTTCTGCAGGCCGACCCGAAGCTGGTGTCGGATCGGGACAAGAACGGCGACACGCCTCTGCACCTGGCCTGTCTGCACGGTCAGTTGGCGGCGGCGCAGGTTCTCATCGACGCCGGGGCTGACGTCAACGTGAAGAACAACTACGGCGCCTTCACGCCGGGCGACCTGTGGGGGGTGTTTTCCTCGAATAACCATCAGGATCCGGTGAGCCTGCTGAGCGTGCACGGGATAGACACCAAGGACATGAAGAACGGGTACACGCCGCTCGATCTCTGCCTTTTTGCCAGTCGCCACAAGGAACTGCTGCAAGTGCTGATTGCCAAGGGTGCCGATGTGAATACGCAGGCCGCAAGCGGCGCGACACCGCTGTTCTTCGCGGTATTGCGCGATCAACCGGATGACGTGAAGTTTCTCATCGACAAGGGCGCCAATGTGAACGCAGCGGATGCCTATGGAGATACGATTCTGGACGCTGCCCTGCACCTGCAGTATGGCAGCATGATTCAGATCCTGGTGGATCGGGGCGCCGACGTGAATGCGCAGGACCAGAGCATGCATCGTCCCCTGACATATGCGTTGCAGATGGACGATCACAAGTGGGCAGACATGCTGAAAAAGCACGGGGCGCACGAGTAAGATTCGCGGACCCGCCCCAGTGACTGATAATTGCCTGCGGAGGTACATTCGCGTGCGGGTTTCTCATTTTGGTTTGGCCAGGTTGTTCTTGCTTTTTTGTGCGCTGTTCGTATTCACAGGCGCGGCTGCGTTGCATGGACAGGTCGCCCTTCCTCCTGCGCCTCACGCCAAGCAGGTGCACGTGAAGCATGTGCTGGTGATCGGACAAACCAAGGGCTTCGAACACGACTCCATCACCGCGGCCATGGTTGCCGTCTACGACATGGGCCAGCAGAGCGGGCTCTGGGATGCGACGCTGCGCACCGACACCGAACTGTTGACGAAGAAGGACCTGGGCAGGAATGCGAAGAACCTGAGCTACTTCGACCTGATTGTCTTTGCCAGCACCACCGGCGAACTGGACATGGATGCCGATCAGAAGCGTGACATGATGGCGTTCATTCACGATGAAGGCAAGGGATTCGTCGGCATCCACGCGGCGCTCGATACGAACTACAACTGGCCGGAGTACGGCGAGATGATTGGCGGCTGGTTCGATCAGCATCCCTGGATGACGTTCACTGCGCCGATCGTCAATGAGGCTCCGGATTTTCCGGCAGTTCGCCACTTTCCGAAGGAGTTTGTGAAGTTCGATGAGATTTATCAGCCGAAGGCGTGGTCGCGCGACAAGGTGAACGTGCTGCTGAGCCTCGATGCTTCGCGGCTCGACTACAGCAACAATCCGCGCATTCATCGCACCGATCATGACTTTGCAGTGGCCTGGAGCAAGATGTATGGCAAGGGGCGCGTCTTCTACTCAACTCTGGGACACACCGAAGAGGCGTGGCAGGATCCTGACATTCGCACGATGTATTTCGAAGCGATCAAGTGGGCGCTGGGAATGACCGAAGGCTGCACACAGTCGCACGCCAGAGCCGGCGACTCCCTAGTGAGCCGCGATGAGCATGAGCGGATCGGGCGTAACGTGGCAGAGCTTCGAGTGGGGAGCGGTCCACGTTGAGCCGTCAGCATAGGATACCGCCAACAACTGAATCGAAGTGACAGACGTAAATCCTGCAGCGTAGAGCTCCGCTGTGGCGCCGCTTTTTGCTTCGGAGAAGGAAGTTAGGTGGACGATCCGCGAAGCATCTGGAGAACCATTCGGACTCGCACTGCTATTCACTATGCGATTTCGCCTGGAAAGGCCCAGGACCTTCACTGTCGCGTCAACGATCCGCGCAGAATGAATATCAACGAGAGTCAGCGAAATCCGTTGTCCAAATCCCTCACGAGGTTTTTGGGATTGTCCGTTTTGAACCCGGATGGTGTGATCCCAGACCCCCTGGCGGGCATCCATTGACACCGGGCAGCCTCCCGCGAACGTTGCATTCGACGGCAGGATCGCGTTTGTCAGTGAGGAAGTGGACGACTGACTCTGGGCGGCTAATGGGAAGGAACTGAGAAGCAGAACGAAAGCTGTGGCGGCCATTTTCACGGCAGACTCCCTGGGCAATGGAACCCGCGTACAACAACAAAATACCCCCGGGCGGTTCCGGCAGGCAATCATGAACATCGACAGCCGTCATCCCGCGACTGCCGGGAGCGGGTTGGCCGCTGTGTTACCGTTTGATTACGGCGTCCCTGAGCTGGTGAAGCGGAAGAAATTCGGGGGCAGCTTTACAGGCCCTGGAGAATGTCGAACCAGCCGGAATTTACATCACCCAGCATTGCCCCGAACCCGGCTCCTGTCCCTGAAACCTTGATGGATTCTTCGACGGACCCCAACAGCGGGCAGGCTCCGAAGTCCGACCATCCACCGCAGCGCATTCCTCACTGGCTGGTGCGCACCGAGCTGTATCTGCGCGTTCTGCTGAGGATGTACATCGGGTTGGCCATCTGCTATGCTCCGTGGTCGCAACTTTTCTGGGATCAGAATCCGATCTTTGTGCAGTTTCCCACGCTTGCCATTTATGCGGCCAACGGTGGAGTGCGCGGTGTGATTTCGGGATTGGGATTGCTGAATATCTGGATCGCCGTGCAGGACGCTATCCGGCATCGAAACGAGTAAGAGCATGAGCACGGAAGAAAACAAGCGGGCAACAGAGGACACTCAGGGAGCAACGGCTGGTACAGGCACGGCGGCCGAACCCAGTAAGACAACATCCAGCGACGAGACAGCCGTGTCTATGGACGATCTGGAAGGGCACGACGGTCCACCGCCGCTTGGCTCGGCTCCACTGGCCTATGAGAATTCCACGTTTCTCAACGGCCCGGACGGGCGCCTGATCAGGATTGTCGCCGAGTACATGGAACCACTTGCGCGGTTCCGCCACGAGCACATCCAGGATACGGTGGTCTTCTTCGGGTCAGCGCGTTTTCGCGGCCGCGAAGAGGCCCACCATGCGCTCGAACTCCTCGACAACACGGGGTCGCGCAACCTGGCTCCAAGCGAAGAACAGCCTGCCAGCGTTCCTGACATCGCCGCAGGCAAAGCCAGCGATCTACAGCGAAAGCGCGCTGTGGCCGCCGTGGCCATGGCTCGCTACTACGAAGACGCACGGCGGCTCGCGCAGATGCTCACGCGCTGGGCAGCGAAGATCCCGTCGCGGCGGAGTCGCTTTGTCGTCACCTCGGGCGGTGGTCCCGGCATCATGGAAGCGGCTAATCGCGGCGCGTATGAAGCAGGGGGCAAGACCATCGGCATGAACATCCGGCTGCCGTTCGAGCAAGCGCCCAATCCCTACATCACGCCTGCGCTCAACTTCGAGTTCCACTACTTCTTCATGCGCAAGCTGTGGTTTGCGTACCTGGCGAAAGCGCTGGTTGTGTTTCCCGGCGGATTCGGCACGCTCGACGAAATGTTTGAGATTCTTACGCTGGCGCAGACGCAAAAGCTGGCCAAGAAGATCACAGTCGTCGTCTACGGATCGGATTACTGGAAGAAGGTCTTCAACCTGGACACGCTTGTCGATACCGGCGCGATTTCGCCGAAGGACCTGGACCTGTTCAAATTCGCGGACACTCCGGAAGAAGCCTTCGAGTTGCTGCGCGACGGGTTGACCCAAAACTACCTCATCCCCGAAGCCAATTCCGCCGCTACCAAGGCGCCGCAGGAGCTGATGCACGGGTCGACCTTCGATGATTTTCTGGGACCCGAACTCGCCAAGACCAACAAGTAATGCAGGCCTGAATCTGCAACCAACCGGTTGCTTATCATGTGCTTAGAGCGAATTTTACGCTCCGTTGCTGCATTGGTACGGTGCACTAATTGAAGTGCAATTGTTCTCTCCTTAACCTCCCATTGACGGTCAAAAAACGATACTTGGGTGTAAGAATCCAGCGCACGATCGCGAATGAGGAGGAGAAATGGCCACATCGACCGTTTCGTACCTGTGGCGCGACCACGATGCACCCAGGGGATTCCGCACCGGCGTTTCATTGCACAGCCACACCAACCAATCGAAAGAGACGCTGGATTTCCTGGCGAACCTGGGCAGCAGATATTCCATCATCCGCCCCCTGCTCGCCCGCCTGGAAAGCCGTGCAGAGTCAATGCATGGCGTCCGCGTGAATTACGCGGCAAGCTACTGGACACCACCGATGACCCCGAAGCTTGCGTTCGATCTCGAAAGCGGACAGATCGAGAAGCTTGAGCTGCATTCCATGGTTTCAATTACCGACCATGACACGATCGCGGCTCCCATGCTGTTGCGCACCATCCCCAGTGCCCGCCGCATTCCGGTCTCGGTGGAGTGGAGCCTGCCCTACGGCGGAGTGCAGGACTTTCATCTCGGCGTGCACAACCTGCCATCGGGCCGCGCGAAGGAGTGGATGCGCACGCTTTCGGCTTATACGGCCAGCCCGAAAGAAGAGAGGCTAAGGGACATCCTGGTTGCACTCAACGATGAGCCGGACGTCCTGCTCGTCTTCAATCATCCCCTGTGGGATCTCTTCCTTGTTGGTGAAGAGAAGCATGGCTTCCTGGTGAATGAATTCCTGCAGAAGTATGGCGGCCTGATCCATGCTCTCGAGCTGAACGGGTTGCGCAACTGGGAGGAGAATCGCGCTACGCGCCGGCTCGCACAGCAGTGGAACATGCTGCTGATCAGCGGTGGCGACCGCCACGGCGTCGAGGCCAACGCCAACATCAATCTGACCAACGCGTCGAGCTTTACGGAGTTCGTGCACGAGATTCGCCGCGAGCGGGAGAGCTACGTGCTCTTCATGCCGCAATATGCGCAGCCATGGAAGCACCGCCTGCTGCAATCCACGCTCGATGCAATCCGCGACTACCCTGATTTTCCCCAGGGTTCGCGCACCTGGGATGAGCGCGCCTATCATCCCGATGCGAATGGGGTGGTTCGGCCGCTCCGCGAAATCTGGCCGAACGGGCGCGTGCCGTTGTCAATCTACTGGGTCATCAAGGCCGTGCAGATACTCGGCAGGGGACCGGTATCCGGCGGCCTGCGCATTGCGTGGAACGACGATGGTCAACGGCGTCTTGCGCTGGGCGAACAGGAGGGCTAATCGTCAGCTCTGGCCGGCACCTATGAACGCACAACCGCCGCGCATCGCGTATTTTCCCGACTCCTTCCACGAGATCAACGGCGTGGCCCACACCAGCCGCCACTTTGAGGCCTTCGCGCGGCGTCACGATCTGCCGTTTCTCTGCGTGCGTGCGGGGAATCGTCAACCTGCGTTGGAAGAAGCCGGCAATCTCTGGACGCTGGAACTGCCACGGGGTTCTCTCTCCATCCCTCTCGAAAAGGATCTGAGCTTCGACCCGGCATACCTGCGCCATTTGCCCGCAATCGAGGATGTGCTCGATCGCTTCAGGCCCGACATTATCCACATCACCGGCCCCAGCGAAATCGGCTTTCTTGGAGTTGCCATCGCGCGCCACTATAACTTGTCTCTGGCGGCGAGCTGGCATACCAATGTGCACGAATATGCAGCGCGGCGGTCCGATCCGCTGCTGCGTCTGCTGCCGCGCCCGCATTCAGCAGCAGCGAGCCAGACCATCGAAGACCTCGCACTAGCCGTTGCCACAGGTTTCTACGCGAACGCGGACGTGCTCTTTGCCCCGAACCCCGAACTGTGCCGGATCCTCGAGCAAGCGACGGCGCGTCCGTGCCGCCTGATGCCGCGTGGTGTCGATTCCGCGTTGTTTGATCCGCAGAAGCGGAGCCGGCGGCAGGACGATCAAGAGATTGTGCTGGGCTTCGTCGGGCGACTATCCGTGGAGAAAAATGTGGCTCTGCTGGCAGAGGTGCAGCGCGAACTGGAGCGCGCGGGATTTGAAGCATTCCATTTCTTGATCGTTGGTCATGGCGCCGAGGAAGCGTGGCTGCGTGAGCACCTGCCGCGCGCGGAGTTTACGGGAATCCTGAGGGGAGAGGCACTGGCGACGGCCTATGCCAATATGGATCTCTTTGTCTTTCCGTCGCACACTGATACCTTCGGCAACGTCGTACTCGAAGCGCTCTCAAGCGGAGTTCCCGCAGTCGTCACTCCCGATGGAGGCCCATGCACAATTGTGCGCGATAGGCTGACCGGTCGCATCGTTTCCGATGCCATGTTCGCACCGGCCATCGCCGGAATCCTTGAAGATTCCACGTCGCACACCGAGGTGCGCCGCGCCGCACGAGCCTACTCGCTGACAGCAAGTTGGGATTCGGTGTTTGAAGGGGTGTACGCGGCGTACGAGTCTATCTGCGCCCACTCGCGAATTCCTATTTGACCTGCTCGCCGCTCTGCAAATCCAGCGTAAACGGCGTCTCTTTGTCGGTCATCAGGTTCCAGCCAAGGCCACGCAAGAGTCCGCCGTCGATGCCGGTGATCGTCACGCCCTCATCGGACAGCTTTCTTCGTCTCCCACGCCTCGCCAGCTGCGCCCCACGCCAGGATGGTGCGATGCCCCACGAAGAGCAGCAGGTCGCGATCGACGACCGCACGCACCGTGAGTACCGGGCGATAGGGCAGCATCGTGAAGCGATCCGGTGCTCCAGTATCGATGATGTAGGCATATCCGCCTGCGACAGCACACATCTCCCGTGGATTCGGAGCTGACCATACACCGGTGGGAACTACGGGATCGCGAAACCCAAGTGCGCAGGTTGCGAGAAACGGTGTTGCGCCAAGCTCATTTGTCCGCACCAGCACCTCAAGGGCGCCGCGTTCCACTTCTTCCACGTCGCGAGGATAGACGAAGTGACGCGCCGGCAGAATCACGGGGCGCGCAGAAAGAATCTCCGCTTTCCACGTGCATGGAAAGCTTGAGTCCAACATCGGAGCGGTCATTCCGTTGCTCAAACCCCGATGAACGCATCGAGGCGCTCCCTTACGCTGGGAATGCCAAGATTCAGTTCCACGCCCTGCTCGATGAGGGGAATCAGCTTGTCGAACTCGGGCCCGGAGTGTGTACCGGTCAACGCAATGCGTATGGGAAGGAAGAGCTCATCGCCCTGAACGCCGGTCGCCTCTTTGATCTGATTCATCCATCCGGAAAAGTCCGAGGCCGAAAGCGGGCCAGTGTGAGCGCGCGCGTGGTTCGCGAGCTCGTTGAGCACGGTTTGCGCCGAGCTGGCCGCAAGTACGGTTGCGTTCTCCTGGATGGCCCGCGCGAGGTTGGGGTCCATGTGGAAGATGAAAGCTGCCTTCGCGGGGATCTCATCTAGGTGACTGACCGACGGAACAAACAAGCCGATTACGTGGAAGAACCAAACCAGTACGGCGTCAGGAGCTTCCTCCTTCTCGGGTAGCAGGCCGCCGAAATAGTCCCAGCAGAGCGAAGCGAGCCGGCCCGGCGGAGCCTGCTTCATGTAGTGCCGGTTGAGCGAATCGAGCTTTTCATAGTCGAAGATCGCCGGGTTCGTCGTCACGCTCTGGAGAGAGAAGGCCTGCACGAGCTGGGTCGCACTGAATGTCTCAGTCTTACCGTCTTCGGCACCCCAGCCGAGCAGCGAGAGATAGTTCACCAGCGCTTCGGGAAGTAGCCCATCTCGCGAAAGCCAGACATCGACGTGGCGCCGTGGCGTTTGGAAAGCCGTTCGCGATCGGGCCCGAGGATTGTCGACAGATGCGCAAACTCGGGTACCTTCCAGCCGAATGCCTCGTAGATCGCCACTTGCTTCGGCGTATTGGAGATGTGATCGTCGCCGCGAATCACGTGGGTAATGCCCATCCGCGCGTCGTCGACCGTGACCACGTAGTTGTAGACCGGCACACCGGGGCTAGCTCCTGCTGTTCCACCCCGGGCCGAGCGCACGAGGATTGGATCGCCGATGGTGTCCGCGGCAAACTCCAGATCGCCGCGAACGATGTCGTGGAACTTGATGGGATGTTCGGGAATCTTGAGACGTACAGCATAGGTCTTGCCCCGCAGCAGGTTTTCCTTGGTCTCCTGCTTGGAGAGCTTGCGGCATTTTCCGTTGTAGATTTGCGACCGATGTTCGTCAATGGCGCGGCGACGCTCTTCGTCCAGTTCTTCGGGTGTGCAGAAGCAGCGATAAGCCTTGTTCTCTGCCAGCAACTGCACCGTGTTCAAGGAATAGATGTCCACTCGTTTCGACTGGCGATAGGGGCCGAACTCGCCGGTTTCCCCGGGATCGTTCTCGTTGGGGCCTTCATCCCACGTGAGGCCGAGCCATACAGGTCCTCAATCAGTTTTTTCTCGTAGACCGATTTCGAGCGCTCGAGGTCCGTGTCCTCGATGCGAAGGACGAACTTCCCCCCCATTCGCCTGGCGAACAGCCAGTTGAAGAGGGCGGTTCGCGCATTTCCGATATGCAGAAGGCCTGTCGGGGAAGGCGCAAAACGCACGCGTATGGTTCCGCTCTCCATAACACTCTCGATCATAATCTGCTATCTCAAAGAAAGTTAGTGATTAAGAAGACTCGTGCCAGCGCGGATATCCCTCAGGAAAAGTGCTGCCATCCGCCGGGAAGCAGGGGGTGGCGAACGCCCGATTCGCCGATCAGAACCACCGAAGGCTTTCCGCTGCGCCTCGGTGCGATGGTCCCAATCCGCGTGACGGTGACGCCGGCGATGCGGCGGGGAAGCTTGGTCTTCGGGCGGGCTGCGAAGAGAAGTTCGTAGTCCTCGCCGCCGTGCAATGCCTGCTCAAGCGTCGCGCCCGGCTGTAGCGGCACCGACGCGGCATCGATCACCGCCGAGACTCCAGACTCCGCGCAAAGATGAACGAGGTCGGTGGACAAGCCATCGCTCAGGTCGATGGCGGCGGTCGCAGCGCGCTTGCGACGCAGCCAGAGGCCCTGTGCAATGCGCGGCTGCGGCCACAAGTGGGGCGCCAGTGGATTGCCTGATTTTGGGTCAACTACCGCTGCATGCGACTTTGGCGCCGCGCGCTCACGCAAGAGGGCGAGCCCCGCAGACGAACCGCCAAGGGCTCCGGTGACATAAATGAGATCGCCCGGCCGAGCCCTCGAGCGCAGCAAAGCCATTCCCGGCGGCACGGCACCCAGGAGCACGATGTCGGCCACTGCCACAGGCGACTCCGCGAGGTCCCCTCCGGCAAGCGGGGTTTGATGGGCGTCCGCGAGCGCGAGAAAGCCCGCAAGAAAGCGATCGACCCAGGCGGGACGGCGACCCCGGGCCACGGCGAGTTCGCGGGGTAAACCCAGGGAAAGAAAGGCAGCGATGGGCCGTGCACCCATGGCGGCAATGTCGCTGAGTCCACGGGCCAGGGTACGGTGCCCGACGGATTCCGGCGTGTGCCAATCCAGGCGAAAATGCCGCCCGGCGATGGAAAGATCGGTAGTAACGGCCAGTTCTTCGCCTCGTTTTAGCCGCAGAAGCGCGCAATCGTCCCCGATTCCGAGGCGCAACTCATTGGTAGCAGGGCGGTTTGCCTGCCGACGGATCCGCTCAAGCAGCGCCAACTCGCCCGGACCGCCTTTCCCGATCAACGCACCTCGCCTGCCTCGCATCTTATTGAGGATAGGGCAAGCCGCCGAAACATGCAGATTAGAGGATTACCAAGGGCCAGTCTGAAGTTGGACCTAAATCGAATTTCAAGCTGGATTTCCGCGTCAAATTCTTGACCCCGCGCGGGGGGCGCTGCTAGCCTGTACGAACGTTCAACCATAGGCGCCTCTTCAGGAGAGCGCAGAGCAAAGTAGGGCGGGGCTCCCCCCGGCACCTGCATTCGTTGGTGATTTACTGGCTACGCGACAAGTAGCAACCTTGCAGATTTGTTGATGTGAAAGCAGGACCATGCTGCGAAAACGCTATTACATACTTTTTGTTGCCAGAGATGAAGATGGCCGGGTCAGAAAGATTCCACTTCCTCTGCGCTATGTGTACGGATTTGTCGCAGCCGCCCTGGTGGGAGCATTCACCATCGTAGGATTGGCCGGCTCGTATACGCGCATGCTGCTCAAGACCGAGCGCTTCAACCAGGTCAGGCAGGACAACCAGAATTTACGCAAGGACTACAAGCAGCTCGCCCAGGTTGCGCACGATCGCGATGTGCAGGTGGCCTCTCTGGGTGCGCTAGCCAGCGAAGTGACCGCTCTCTACGGCCTGCGCCAGCACAAGGTGATTCCTGCAAAAACTTCGGCTGCTAATGCCGCGGCAGCGGCTACACCTCCATCGCTGGCGGCGAAAGACGACGTCAGCCCGCAAGATGTAAAGATGACCTTCGATCAGTTTTATGCATTGCGAGATCAGGCCATGTCCGGCCAGGTAACGCGCGCACTCGAGGGTGGCCTTGCTTCCGGTTTCACGGGTGACTGGACACAACTTGCCGATGCGCCCTCCATCTGGCCCGTCGAAGGCCGTATCGGATCGAGCTTCGGTCAGCGTGAAGATCCGATCAACGGCGAAGGAGCCTTTCATCCGGGCATCGATATTGAAGCGCCCTACGGGACAGTGGTTCGCGCCGCCGGCGACGGTGACGTTCTGAATGAGAATATGGGCGCTGGATATGGCCGCCAGGTGGTTCTCGATCACGGCCACGATCTGATCACACTTTACGGGCATCTCTCGGCTGTCTCCGTGGTGCCGGGCCAACACGTAGTACGTGGGCAGCTCATCGGATATGTTGGCCAGTCGGGCCGCGCCACCGGACCGCACCTTCACTATGAAGTGCGCATCCACAAGGTCCCCGTCAATCCGCACAAGTATCTGCACAACACATACGAGCAGGCCCTCAGAAGCGACACGTCGACGCGCATCGCGAGCAAATAAGTCATTTCGGGTTTGGTAAATGAGAGCGGCTCCCGGTGGGAGTCGCTCTTACGTTTGCGGTAGAAATGATTGATCGCGTCAGGGCATTCGGTTCACGCGGCAGCCATCCAGCTTGAAATTGAACGTACCGGTTCCCACAACTTCGACGTTCAACATTGATGGAATCGGGAAGCCCTCGATGGTCTGGTAGACAATCTCCGCGTCCGTCTCCTGGATATCAGTGGCAGTGACGGTTGCAGGACCAGTGTGAGCGACAAAGTGGCTTACCAGCAGATCCTCATCGGCGGAATCGTACGTGGGCACGAGGTCGATCATCTTGCCGCCCGTAACGAGTTTGAATTCCTTGATGACGAGGTCATTCGAAAAGATTTCCATCACTAGCGCGTCGGGTTGTCTCAACAGAAGGACCATGCCAGTGGGGGAATGCCGAATATCGATGTTCGCGGAACTCAGTGGCACCATAGAGCCGTCGACAATCGGAGTCCAGAATTGCATGAAGTTCATCAGCGCCTCTTCAATGGCCTTGTGAATCTGGTCGATCGTCGCGGCGGAGGCCTGATCAAGTGGCTTGCTGGCATTCGAAGGTTGAATCCATTCGAGCCTCGATCCGCCATTCATCCGGGCGTGAAGGCTGATCCCTGTACTCTTTAGCAGCAGTACGTTGCCCTCGGTCACCGTGCCTTGAGTCTCCATGCTTTCAATCAACTTCACCCAGTCAGGATGAACGGTGCAATCAAATCCGGTAAGCCCCGCTGATTTGGTGGAGTAATAAAGCTTGGCCGCGCGCGCTAAAAGCGCATCGTCAGCGCTGCGACGGGATTCCTCGTTTTGGGTTGCGGCAGATTGCGACGAGGAAGCGGCTGCGGCGTCTGGTTGCTGCGCTCGCGCCGACGAGTACACAACGAGAATCAGCACAAGCACGACAGCACGAAGGAACTGTTGCATGAAGAGGCTCTCCACGTGGAGGATTCAGCCATTGTGCGTGATCGGGGAGCGGCGCGCAAGCATGAGCCAGCCATAGTATCGTTACCTGTTGGATTTCTATTTTTCATTCCGGAGTTGAACAGTGCTTCGTTCTCGTTTGTTGTTTGCTCTGCTCGTCGTTACATTGCCTACCTTCGCACAAGACCGCAGCGCTGAAGTCAAAATCGCCTTCGCCCGCGCGCAACACCTGCGCCATGGCATCAATGCGTCGGAGTGGTTTGCGCAAACCGGCAACTACTCTGCCGCGCAAACGAACAGTTATACCGACGACGGGGATATCGCGCTCATGGCGCAACTCGGCTTCGACAATGTGAGGCTCAGCATCGATGCGGCTCCGCTTTCGAGAGCATTGTTTGGCCGGGATAATACGGGTTTTCTGGGCCGCCTCGATCACTCGGTCGACCAGATGCTCGCGAAGGGCATGGCCGTGCAGATCGATATCCATCCCGAAAGCGACTACAAAAAGAGCGTCAGCACGACGAGCGACGGTGTCGATCGTTTTGCGATGCTGTGGCGCAAACTGGCCGCGCACTATGCCGATCGCAATCCCGACCTGATCCTTTTCGAGATCATGAATGAACCGGAGGAGCGCGATCCGTATCGCTGGGCCGGCGTGCAGGCGCGTGCTGCCGAGGCGATTCGCGATGCTGCGCCGAAGAATACCATCATCGCCACCGGTCCGAATTACTCGTCAATTGCAGACCTGTTGACGCAGCATCCCCTGCCCGACGGCAACGTGATTTACAACTTCCACTTCTATGAGCCTCATGAGTTCACGCACCAGGGCGCAGGCTGGGGCGGCACATGGTGGATCTACACGCACGATATTCCCTATCCCGCGACCGAAGACAGCATGCAGAAATCGTTGGCCGAGGTTCCGGATGCGGCGAATCGTTACGCTCTCGAGCACTACTGGCTCGACCACTGGGACGCCCATCGCATTCGCCTGCAAATGGATGCCGCGGCAGCGTGGGGCAACGCGCATCACGTCCCGCTGATCTGCAACGAATTCGGCGCGTACCGCGAGCACTCCGATCCGACTTCGCGGATGAACTGGATTCGCGATGTGCGCACGGCGCTCGAAGCGGACGATATTGGCTGGACGATGTGGGACTATCGCGGCGGGTTCGGCGTGGTGTGGAAGCAGGCGGGTCAGCCAGCGAAGGTGGATCCCGCGGTCGTCGAGGCGCTGGGGTTGAAAAAGTAGCGGAACACTTTACGGTGATGTGCAATGACCAACCAGGATCCAAAGCTGGAGATTGTGACGGTATTCGAGAGCGACGACTGGGTCGCATTCGAACTGGCAAAAGCCGCTCTCGATGAGGCCGGTGTTGAGTATCTCGCGCGGGAGGAGATGCCTGCGGGTTTCGGATTCAGCCCGATCCTGAATCCACTGCGCCGAATCCTGATGCCCGCCTATCGCAAGGATGAGGCGCTGGAACTGATCGCGGGGACGCGGGAGGGAGCGGACTCGGGTGAGGACACCTAGCTTAGTTCCGATTCGCGCATTTCGCGGGTGACGAACAGCAGGCAAAACGGTCTATTCGGATATTGAGATTTTCGCAAAACGTCGATAGACACTGCCGGAACGAAGGCCGTGTGAAGGAGACGCATGGGAATTCCAGATCCGGGCGAACGGGATTTTCTCAAGCCGATCCTCACTGAACAGCCGATCTGGCGCGGACTCTATGAGAGCGTCCACGATCGGTTCTTCCCCCAAAAGCTTCCTCCGCTCGAACTGACATCGACTCCGATCCCGGTTCCGGACCGTATGGCGTCGAACACCAGCCCCTGGGCAGTGGGCACGGCCACGCTGGTGAATGGTGGAATCCTGGCGCTTCTGCTGCTGATGGGCGTCAAGGCCGTAGTTCGCGGCGATCCATTTCCCAAGCCGGGAGCCTCGTTTCATATTGACAACTTTCCGTTATTCGCGCCATCGAGAGCCGGCTCGTTGCATAGCGGACGGGGCGGAGGAACAAACGATCCGCTCGATCCGAACAAAGGCAGATTGCCGAAGCTCGATATGAATGCGATCGAGAAGGTGCAGGTGCCGCTGCTCGATAATCCAAAGCTGGCGCTCGATAACAGCATCGCCGTTCCGCCTGACGTCAAGCTTCCCGACAATCCGACGATGCCGTTGATCGGTGTGCACAACTCGACGAATGTTACGGTCGTCTCTGGCGGACCGGGCAAGAACGGCGGTATCGGCTTTGGTCCCGGCGGTGATTATGGTCCGGGAAGCGGAAATAGCTGGGGGCCGGACTCGGGGAACGGCATCTACAGGCCGGGAGAGGGAGGCGTTTCGCAGCCGGTTCCGATCTCCACACCCGAGGCGGAATTCTCAGACGAGGCACGACGCCAGAAATACGAAGGCGTGTGCGTGATCTCCATGATTATTGACGCCCAGGGAAATCCGCAGAGCCCGCGCGTGGTGCAGCGTCTTGGAATGGGGCTTGACGAGAAGGCCCTCCAGGCCGTGATGAAGTACCGCTTCAAGCCGGCGCGCAAAGACGGAAAGCCGGTTGCGGTGCGTATTTCGGTGATGGTGAACTTCAGGCTATTTTGATATGCAACCGATGAGTTGCTGATCGAGCTGACTTTCTCCTGACTCCGCCGATGAACATACTGCGAACCCGTGAAGCTGCGCCTGCGCGAAACCTCCGCGAAGATTGACGACGTTCTCGAAGCCGTAGCCCTTGAGGACGCATGCCGCCAGGTAGCCGCGCTGGCCTTTCTGGCAGTAAACGAGAATCTTTCGATCGCGGGGCAGTTCGTCTAGGTGGTCGCGGAGTTCGTCGAGAGGGATATTCACGGCGTTCTGCAACGTGCCGAGCCTGGTGATTTCGCACTTGTCACGAACGTCGAGAACAAATTCTCCATTCGGCTTCCACTCTTCGGGGGTGACGCTCTCGATGTCGCCACGAACGATGTGATCGCCCACAAATCCCGCCACATTTACGGGATCATTGGCGGAGCCGAAGGGAGGGGCATAGGCAAGATCGAGATTCTCGAGATCGAAGACCGTCATCCTGCCGGTGATTGCCGTGGAAAGCACGTCGATGCGTTTGTCTATGCCGTCTTCACCGATGATTTGCGCTCCCAGCAGGCGGCCTGTGCCTTCCTCAGCAATGATCTTGAGCACGATCGGTTTCGAGTTCGGATAGTAGCCGGCGTGGCTGTTGTCGCGCGTCACGCTGGTAAAGAAGCTGAGCCCTGCCTTGGCGGCCTGTGCGCTCGTAAGGCCCGTGGTGGCTGCTGTCATATGCAGGATGCGCACGATCGAGGTGCCCATGGCGCCGGGATACCTGAAATGTCCGCCCACTGCATTCGCGCCCGCGATGCGACCCTGTCGGTTAGCAGGGCCAGCCAGCGGAATACGCGTGCGGGTGCCGGTTAAAGCGTGTGTGGTCTCCGCTGCGTCTCCGACGGCATAGATATCGGGATCGGAGGATTCCATGTGCGGGTTGGTTTTGACGCCGCCAGTGATTCCGATGTCGATGCCCGCGTCTTTTGCCAGTCCAATCTCGGCCTTCACTCCGACGCTGAGAAGAATCAACTCGGCGGGAACGAA
Organism: uncultured Acidobacteriaceae bacterium; assembly: GCA_963770365.1. Classification (GTDB taxonomy): domain Bacteria; phylum Acidobacteriota; class Terriglobia; order Terriglobales; family Acidobacteriaceae; genus Telmatobacter. The sequence goes on from CAVYPN010000014.1 coordinate 748,775, forward strand.
TCCACCATCGGCCAGTTCGACGCCCTGGTTAGTGAGGCTCTTTGCCTCTGCCGCGGTTTTCAAGTCGAGACCGCGCCCGCGAATCTGATTCTGCAGATACGTCGCCATATCATCGTCGAGCAACGGAAGAATGTGCGGGAATTTTTCAATGATCGTGACGTCGATGCCACGGCGATGAAAGGCCTCCGCCATCTCCAAACCAATGAACCCGCCGCCGATTACGGCTGCTGATTTCGGTCGATGGTTTTCGAGAAAAGCAACGATGCGGTCCATGTCGGGCACATCGCGCAAGGTAAACACGTGGGGAAAGTCGGCGCCGGGAATGGCTGGGATGATCGGCTTGGCACCCTGGCTAAGGATGAGTTTGTCGTAAGCTACATCCTCTTCCACGCCGTTGGGTTTCTTGACGAGAACCGTTTTTGCAGATCGGTTGATGGAGAGGACTTCGTGGTTCACATGCGCATGAACGCGCGAACGCGTCCACATCTTCTCCGGTGTCATGATGAGCAGTTTGTCACGATCCGGGATTTCGCCACCGATGAAGTACGGCAATCCGCAATTGGCGAAGGAGATGTAAGGCCCCCGCTCGAAGATGTGAATCTCGGCCGCTTCGTCTACCCGGCGCGCTCTTGCGGCGGCCGACGCACCGCCAGCCACTCCGCCGACGATGATGATCTTTCTAGAAGTTTTCATGGTCTTTCACTGGTATGGCAGGATTCGAGACACGGAGACTGAGAGCGGTTCCATGGCATTTTTGCGAGCAGGAGTGCCAACCCGCAGGTGCCGGTGATACCGGCGAAGAGGAGTCCGCAGCCCAGCAAGAACGGCACGACGGCGAACCAGCGACTGACGAGCAGTGTGAGGACAGAGCCGATTGCCGACAGCGTACCGACGACGATCTGGACCTGGCGCATCAAGGGCAGAACATCGCTTTTTCCTCGATTGACGGAGAGCCCCGCATCGATCCATGCCTGTGTGCCACCTTCCACCAGAACGCCGTCGAAGCAGCCGCAGCGCTCGAATCGCTCAATGGCCTTTTGGGCCCGGGAGCCTGCCTGGCAAAGGACATAGATGGGCTGGCCAGATTGGTGCCGCTGCAAAAAGGTTTTGACGTCCAGGTCATCCAGGGGGATGAGCCTTGCGCCGGGAACATGGGCATTGATAAATTCCGGCGGTGTGCGAACATCGAGCAGCTCAAGGAGCTTACCGGATGACAGAAGGCGGCAGAGTTCCACCGGGCTAATCGATCTGGTTGAAATGTCATTCATATTCGTGTATGATCATATCACCATAGAGGAATATGTCAACGGCCAGAAAAACCCGGGAACTGACGGAAGTTGAACTGGATCGCGTGGCGCAGCAATTTCGCGTCCTGGGCGAACCCATGCGCCTCAAGATTCTGCAGCTGATTTGTTTGAAGCCTCTCACCGTGAGTGAGATCGTCACAGCCACGGGCGCCACCCAGTCGAACATTTCCAAGCATCTGTCCCTGCTGGCGTCGGCAGGGATTATCGCGCGACAGAAGGATGCCCAGTTTGTTTATTACCGACTGAGCGATCCGTTGACGATGAAGCTTTGCGAATTGGTGCACAGTCAACTGTTCGAACCGGGTTGAGGCACGGGGGCTGAACATACCTGCGCATGTCGCGGTCGTTATCGAGGCTTACGTCGGGCTCGGGCTGGTGAGTAGCGGACGGGGCAAGAGCTTTGAAGGCCGAGTTTGACAGCCCTTGGCCCGGGCGTTACCTGTCTTGCGATTATCCTTTCCCTGTTTTTCGCTTCCTGCGATACAGTTGTGCCCATGTCCAGCAAGAACGGCCGGCATCATCTTCTTCTCCTCGCGTCCTGCATCGTTCCGTCGCTCTGCCTTCCGATGGCCGCGCAAGAAACAGCGCCCTCCGCTCAGCCCGAGACCCCAATGGTCCTTCGCGTCACCACCCGCGAGGTGGTGCTGGACGTGATAGCGCGAGACAAGAATCACAGACCGGTTAGCGATCTAACAGAGAACGACTTTCAGGTCCTTGATGTCAGCAAGCATGCCGATAAGAATCCGAAACACATTCTTTCGATGCGCATCATCGACCCGCAAACCGACCCCATTCATGCTGGAGGACGTGACAGCGGGTTTAGCATCCGCTCGGGCGCGACCTGCGCACTCAGTGCCACGCCTCACTACGAACTCGCAATTCAGGCCTCGCCGGAGTCCGGGTTTCACCAGATCCTGATCAAAACCACGCGTGCAGGGGTTACGCTCTCCTTCCGGCATCGCTACTATGTTGGCCTGACCCCGAGCGGATCGCCACCGAAAGAGACCAAGGACTCCGCCGAAAGCATTGCCCTCGGCGACGCCGCCTGCTTCCACACCCTCATTCCACCCACCCTTGCTATCACCGCTCATCCAATTGTCGGTGGAAATGCGACGCGCTACGAAGTCGTCGTGCGCCCCGAGTCTCTTGCCGGCATCGGCCTCAACGGAAGCAACACACGTGTCCACCTCGACTTTGGTATGTGCACCTTCGATGCCTCCGGGAATTTTGCCCAGTACTTTCACACCTCGTCCGACCACCAGCTCACTCCCTCCGAAGTCCAGGACGCAGAGGCTCGCGGCTTAAGCAAGATGCTCGAGATCCCCGGCGAAACACCTCACCTTGTACGCCTGGTCGTCCGCGAGCACGAGACCGGCAACCTGGGCATTGTGGATGTGTCGCGACCAGTCTCACTTGCCGGGCAAGGCGACAAGGACAAATTCCAACCACCCCCCGTGGGAACCATCCGCGCCTTCGGCGTCGTTACACCCTTGCCGAACGCATTCTGCGGCGACGTCTACGAGATTTCCTATGGCGCCGGGGTGCTTCCCGATTTTTGGAATCTCGATCCCATCGGCTCTATATACGCCAATGCGCTCAACGTCGTCGACCAGGACATCACCGGTGCTGTAGGTATTCCCGGTGTGTCGCACTCCGTGATGTGGTTCGGCGTGGATTACTACGGCGAGTTCTACATCACCAAACCCGGCGAATATAAATTCGATCTCGAGTCAGACGACGGTTCCCGCCTCGAAATCGATAACCAGCAGCTGATAGACAATGACGAACTTCACCCGGCCCAATCCAAAACCGCGAAGGTCAATCTTTCTGTCGGCCGGCATACGATCCACGTGCCGTATTTCCAGGGGTCGCCACCGGGAGTCGCGCTCATCCTCACCATCAAGCCTCCGGGGGAATCCACGCGTCCGTTCAAACTCAGCGACTTTGCACCGCCACCGACGACGCCCTAATCGAAAGATCAGCCAACTGGAGAGAGGCTTACCGGGGACGGATGGCCATGCCGGTTCGCTCTTCCATGATGCTGTACCAGGCATCGTCATCGAGGCTGTGGAGCGCAACATAATCCTCATCGCTCGTCGCTCTCCGCGAAGCGAGCATCGGTTCGGCATCGGGGCCAACGGGATGCCGCAGTTGCCAGGTTTCGCTTTCGATGATGTTCCGGATCTTTTCGGCGACAAGGATAGGCTGTGTCCCATTTTTCAGCGCTGCAGCAAAGTAAGCAGACATACGGCGCTGCTGCGGATAGACAGTTGCGGACCTCCGAGCCTCAATCTCATGCGCCATGGGAGTATCGATAATGCCGGGCTCCACGATAGCGACACGGACGTTGAATGCCTTCATCTCCTGTGCCAGGGCGTCGCTCACAGCTTCAAGCGCGTGCTTCGATGCACCGTAGGCGCCGAGCGGCGATGTGGCGATGCGTCCGGCCACCGAGGTAATGTTGATGATGCATCCGCTTCTGCGCTCGCGCATTTGCCTAATGACTGCCTTGATGCAGCGCACTGCGCCGAAGTAGTTCGTTTCCATGGTGGCGCGGAAATCGTCCATGGGCAGGTCTTCGATGGAGCCGTTGCGCTCAATGCCGGCGTTGTTCACCAGCACATCGATATGCCCGGCGGATTTGTAGATGTCGGCGATCGCAGTCTTGACGGAGTCGTCCGAGTCAACATCCATAGCCGAGATCGTGATCGGTAGGTTTTCCTGTGCGGCTTGTTGAGCAAGTTCAGGCGAGCGCGCGGGATTCCGCATGGTAGCGAATACGGTGTGGCCGGCGCGGGCGAGCGTGAGCGCCGTGATCAGGCCAATGCCTTTACTTGTACCGGTAACAAGGACGGACGCCATCGTGTGACCTCTTTCTTGGGTGAGAGAGGTTGAAGTCTAAATGACTGGGGCGGTTTGAGAAATATGAATCGGAGGCGAGGGATGGCGGATCATCCCAGGTCTCAGAATCGAGACCTGGGGCACTCAGAATGCCTGATCAAAGATCGATTACTTGCCGGTGTAGATGACGTGCCAGATGGACCGCGTGCCGTCATCAGAGATGAAGAGGGAGCCGTCGTGAGATTCGGCAACGCCAACCGGGCGGCCCCACACTTGTCCGTCGCCGATAGTGAAGCCGGTAAGAAAGTCCTCATACTCGCCGGTTGCATGGCCATTCTTCATGGGCAGGCGGATGACTTCGTAGCCGGAGCGCTGGGCGCGGTTCCAAGAGCCGTGTTCGCATGCGAAGCCGTCGCCTTTGAAATCGGCAGGGAACTGCGAGCCCTCGTAGAACGTCATCTCGAGCGAAGCGAAGTGCGGGTTGACGATGATGTCGGGGGTGATGACCTTCGACTGCAACTCAGGGTGCTTGCCGACGTGGCGCGGGTCCTGGTGCCCGCCCATGTACCACCATGGCCAGCCGTAGAAGCCGCCCTCCTGCACATGCGTCACGTAGTCGGGGACGAGATTGTTGCCCAGGCCGTCGCGCTCGTTGGTGGAACACCACAGTTCGCCGGTGATGGGGTTGATGGCCTCGCCCACGCAGTTGCGGATGCCCCAGGCGTAAATCTTCTGGAACTTGCCGTCAGGTGTGAACTGAAGAACGTCGGCGCGATGGTACTCCTCGGGGTGAGTGTCGCTGTCGTCTACGTTGGAGTGGGATCCGACGGAGGCGAAGAGCTTGCTGCCATCCTTGGAGAAAACCAGATCGCGGGTCCAGTGGCCGCCGCCGCGCAGGCGTCCGCCGCCGGGCAGATCCGTGAGATCTTCCACAGCGCCGCGCGCCTTCAGATCGCCATTCTCATACGGGAATCGCACGATGCCGTCGGTATCGCCGATGTAGACGTACTTGGGATTCGGGCCCAGGGGATAGAACGCAATACCAAATGGCTGGTGCAGGCCTTCAGCAAAAACGGATATCTGTTGCGGCTTGCCGTCGGCTGTGACGCCGCGAAAGACGCGAATCTTGCCGGATTCGCTTTCGGCGAGGAACAGATCGCCGTTGGGCGCGACGCGGAGCAGCCGGGGATTGTCGAGGCCGGTCGCGTAGAGTTCGACCTTGAAACCTTTGGGCGCGATGGGCCAGGCGTTTGCCGGGCGCGGAACCACGCTGGGGCCGTTGTCGACCGACTGGTCAGGTGCCGGCGCGGGCAGATCGCCGACGGTGACATGGCGGCGGATCCCCGGAGACTCATGCGCTGCATCGGTAAATGCGTTCTGGCCGGTAAGCGTGGCCGTGGATTGCTGCGTTTCGGTAGGAGAGGACTTTTTGGCGGCCGCAACCGCTGCAATCATCGATATCGACAGCAGACAGAAAACCATGCACATCAGAGCTTGCGTTCTGAGAAAGCGAATCATGAGACCTCTCTGGGTTTTGTTTTAGTTAAGACCGTAGCTTATGCCTACTGAACAAGATGCGGGAACAGGGCAGCGGGAGTCCAGAAAAATTGGGTGGGAGATGGAAAAGGCCGTCGGCTTGGTTTCCACCCCCAACCCAGGAAGAGGGAACGCACTGCCGACGGCCTATACACAACACCGTTATGCACGACGCGGAGAATCACGTCCCTTACTTCGATGCGTCCTGTGAAGGCGGGGTTGCCGGGGTAGTGAAAGAATTTTCGCCATTCGTAATTTGGCCTAAGACCGACGGTGACAGAGTGGCGGTGGCGATGACGCGGTTGCGTTTCTGGGATACTTCGGTGGTTTTCAACAGCTCGCGAAGGGCATTATTAGCGGGGTTGCTGGAGAGTTGGGTGGTGACGTCGCGGGCCAGGGTCACGATGGTGGCGAGGGCGGCTGCCTGGCTGGTTGCCTTGTCCTCGTCAGGGGCGATCTCTTCGACACGCAGGTGGATGGTGCTTGCCAGTGGAAGGCCCGGAGTGAGGCTCGCAATGATGGTGGAGTCATCCTGAAGGGGCAGCGAGAGGCCGAATACCTTGATGGCTCCGCTTTCAGAAAAGGGCAGGCCAATCTGGCCGACACCCCACACGACGGCCAGCAGGGGAACTTCGTGGTAGTGGTGCTGCAGCAGGGTGGACCCGGCAAACGGCAGGGCGGCAGTGCGATGCCGGTCGATGATCGCGTGAATCTTCTCGGTGGTTGGAAAGTTTGAGGCGGCGATCATGTCGTATCCCACCTGAGCGACGCGGACAGTTCGACCCTCGGACGGAATTTCGTAAATGGTATGACCGGCGTAGACCTCGCGGCTGGCGGCGTGATTGTCGAGCCAGGTCTTGAGACGCTTTCCGGTAAGCTTTCCGGTCAGGACCATGGAGTAGGCAACGGGCCCATTCGGGCCATTGGGATCCTGCATGCGATGCAGGGCAATGGCGGCAGAGTCGAGGTCCCGCTCCCAGTCAATGCCCGTGGCGTCAACAAATTCCTGGTACTCCGGGACGCGCTGCGGCGGCTTCAGGTCTTTGCGCAGAAAAACGCGGACGGGCTTGAGATTGAAATAGAGGATGCCATCGCACTCAGGCAGCAGGCGGGCGGCTTCGGGCGGCGCCTTGGAGCGAAGGAAAACCGCGATCGCCAGCAACAGCATGACTCCGGCAACGACCCACAGCGTTCTTCGCGTGCGCTTGTGCATGGACAAAGGAAGCCGACTTCCGGCTACCCGTAACAGGATATCGGACCCGGCTTGCGGCAGGGATTGTGGGGTGCGATTCCGTAGCGTCCGGATTCCCGGAAGAGGGGCCGGCGTGGGCCCTCAGCGCGTCAGGGAGAAGCTGTAAATCTTGGTCGCGGTAGGGATGCTGTTCCCGAGCGGAAGATCGGAGGGAGGCAGAAATCCATACTCACCTTTGTCATAGTCCTCACTCATTTCAATGAGATAGACGCGGGGAGCGATCTTCTTCGGGGTGTAATCCATTACGTCGCGCAGGGCACCGCCGGAATCGTGGACAATGCCGCCGTTTGCGGCGCGGAACTCGCGGCTGTCGGCGTTCTCGTGCAGGCGGATCAACTGGTATTCGCCGGGCGCGCGGCCTTCGGGAACGTAGAGGACGAACTTGCTCGGAAGCTTCAAGGTGAGCGGACTGCGGTTTCCGCCGACAAGTCCGGTCATTTCGCCCTTGAGCAATCCGGCGCTGGCATAGTGTTTGAGCGCGCCTTCTGACTTGAAGTTGACGACTTCGGCTGGAACCTCCTGCCAGTGACTGCCTGTGTTGTCGAGGTAATAGACACCGATGGTATCGACCCCATCCGGAAGAGCGCCCTGCGCAAGGACCACGGAGGTGGTTGGAGTCGCAGATCCTGCTGATGATGCAGGGGCGGGCGCAGCAGCCGTGGCGCCCGAGGCCTTGATTACGATTGCGGCGATGACCTTGTCGCTGGCGCCGGCCTTCTTGAGCGCGATCAATCCGTTCGCCGAGGTGTCATAGGTGCCCGGGGACGAGTTGATGGTGGTGACGATCAGGTCCTCAGACAAACCGGCCTTTACAAGCTTGGTGACGGACTGGTTGTCGAGTGCCTGCTGCGCCAGCAGGCCGGAGCCCAGAAGTAGAACAAGGCAAGCAAGAATTGCTTTTCGCATAGGCGTACACCTCTTGAGAAGACGACACATTCTATGGGAGCTAACGAATCATCCCGCGGAGAGGCGGTCGGTAGCAAGGGGATTCATGAGCGTAACGTGACGAGTGGTGGTTGCAGAGAAAACAGCGGCGCAGCCGAAGCCGCGCCGCGTTGAGATTAAATTGCGTGGAATTGCTACTCGATGACGCTGACGGAATAGATTTTGCCCGCCGCTGGCCATGTTTGCGCTGCTATAGGCCCCCGGCGGAATGATGCCGTATTCACCTTTGCCCACGCTGGCGTCGAGGGAGAGTTGATAGAGCCGTGGAGCAAGCTTCTGGGGCTGGAACTCGACCAGGTCGCGTTTCGCGCCGCCGGATTCGTGAATCACTCCACCGGTTTTGGAACGGAACTCGCGCGAGTTGCTCTGTTGACGGAGGCGAACAACCTGGTATTCGGTGATTGCGATACCTTCAGAAACGTAGACGGCAAAAACCACAGGGAACGTCACCTGAGTTTTGGCGGTTTTGCCTTCGATATGGCCGTTGATATCGTTCTTGACGATGCCGTTGGTCATGAATTTCTTCATGGCTCCGCCGGTTTTGAAGTTTACGACTTCGGGCATCAGCGCTGTCCAGCTTCCGGACTTGTCCTTGTAGTAAACCCCGACCTCGTCGATGCCCGCGGGAAGTGCTGAAGCCGGCGATGCAGTGGGAACTGCTGTCGTCACTCCGAAGGCTCTCCCGACAATCGCGGCTACCACCTTGTCGCCTGCACCAGCGGTCTTCAGGGCAACAAGTCCATCCGCTGAGGTGTCGTATTCGCCCGGCGATGAGCTAACCGTCGCGGCGATCACGTCCTCAGAGAGACCAGCCTTGATCATCTTGATGATGCCTTCATTATTCAGTTTCTGTTGGGCCGAGAGCAAAGAACCAAATGCGAGAAATACAACAGCGAGCAGAGTCTTCCGCATACACCTTTCCTTACCTTTCAAGGCAGAGCCAAATTGTTATCGGGAAGCGACAATATCATCTACCCAGCGGCCAGTGCAGGCAAGTCTATTTCGCATAGAAATGGTTACGAGAGCTGATGATAATGCTCAAGTTAAGGGCCGTTGCCTGAGATGAAACAAATGGCGTCCGAAGCATTTTCGAGTTTTTGTGATCAGGCGCACGAATAGACCGAAACTGCGCTTCAGACATCGACTCTGCAACGCCAACCGTGGAATCCGCACTATCTCTTTGAGGATGGAGAACGGACTGGTGTGCCTGCTCGCCCAACGCGCGGAAAAGCATTGTCCGATGCGCGAATTCTGTGGGCGACTCTGCGCAATTTGTCGTAGACTCGGGTCGTTCTGCAGCGGGTTCCCCTCTAACCGGCAACCACCATCACCCCGGAGGTCTCTATGGGAGACAATGATCGGCGCGTCGGCGACTATGAGATTCTTGCGGCCCTTGGCAGCGGGGGCATGGGCCGTGTCTTCAAGGTTCGCAATGTAATCTCCAACCGCGAAGAGGCGATGAAGATCCTTCATCCCGACTTCGCGTCGGATCCTGATCTTGCAGCGCGATTCATGGCCGAAATCCGCACCCTCGCGGGGCTCGACCATCCGGGGATCGCGCAACTGCGCACCGCGTTTCAATACCAGAACCAGTTCGTGATGGTGATGGAGTTTGTGGAGGGCGCGACCCTCGACAAGCTTGCCGCGCAGACCAGAATTCCCGTCGACCGGATGCTGGATTATGCCAGCCAGGTGCTGGCGGCGCTGAGTTACGCGCACGGCCGCGGCGTGACGCATCGCGACATCAAGCCCTCGAACATCATGATCACCACGCACGGCTTGATCAAGCTGATGGACTTCGGCATAGCAAAGTCCACCAACGACATGCAGCTCACACGTCCGGGAACCACCATGGGCTCGGTCTACTATATGTCGCCGGAACAGGTGCGCGGCGAAACGGTAGATGCGCGCTCGGACCTTTATTCGTTTGGTGTGACGCTCTATGAAATGCTGACGGGGCAGAGGCCCTTTCAGGCCGATACATCCTACAGCGTGCTGAATGCGCAACTGAACCAGGCGCCCACGCCGTTGACTGAGATCAGTCCCGCGATTTCGCCGGAGTTGAGCGGCATTGTGCTGCACGCAATGGCCAAGCAGCCCGAGCAGCGCTTCCAGACTGCCGATGAATTTCGCGAGGCCCTGCGGGGACTGCGCGAGCACAAGGGGGCACCGGTTCCGCAGCCCTCGGTTGCACAGGCTTCTGTTCCTCAGGCATCGATGGTGATTCCTGCGGTTCCGCAGGCTGCACAGCAGCCGGCAGCCTCAGCGGCAGCGCCGCAATATGCTGCAACACCGCCCCCGCCGGCCTACGCGCCTGTGGCACCACCACCCGGACCGCCGCGGGCAGGTCGCACCGCGGATTGTGGCTCAGTCTTGGCGCTGCGACCGCAATCCTTGCACTGGTAGCAGTGGCCGTGTTGCTGCCCCGCGTTCTGGCCACGTATGCCAAGCAGAAGATCGCATCCGTTGCCAGCGACGTCCAGGCGCCGGCTACTCAGCCGACTACGCCTCCGGCTACCGCGCCGGCAAGCGACCCGCAGCAGCAGAGTTCTCCGAGCGATGCCTCCGCGCAGCCGGTCACTCCCCCTCCGCCGGATGCAACCGCAAAGCCGGCCCCGCCCAGCGACACAGACCCGAAGCCGGTCACCTCGACGACGAAGATGGATACTCCCGAGAAGCCCAAACCCGCCGAGGGAACAGGCCACATCGCGTCGCACGTAAAGCCCGCAGTGGACGTCAAGCCGCGCCAGGCCTATGTCTCTCCCTCTGCGAAGTCTGTGCCCACGAGCGTCGACTCGCCAGGCAGCACCGCGCCTGTGGCCGCGCCTGCCCATTCGTCTCCCCGGGAAATTCGCGAAGCGACCGACCGCCTCGGCAACCTGCAGGCGCGAGCGGACTCGGCATTGAGCGGCGTGGAGCAGATTCGCAGGGAGCAGCAGGCGCAGGGAGTGGATATTCGCAGCGACATTCTGTCTTCGATGAACCGACTGCACTACCAGCTAAACCAGTCGCGTCGCGCGTTGGAGGGGAATGACCTCGCGACCGCCAACGAGTACATGAACCGCGCCGACCTAGAGACGGCACGGCTGGAGAAGTTTCTGGGACACTGACAATCGTGAATCAAGCACATCAAAAACGCCCTTCGCACTGAGCCTGCGAAGGGCGTTTGTTTTCGCCTGCATTATCAAGTTGGATCTACTGCGTTACGGTCTTTACCTTGTCGCCGACCTTGAAGCCAGTGCCCGATACCGGTTCGCAGATCGCGGAGAGATCGTCCACATCGGTTGCTTTGACAATCCCAACGGCTGTGGCCAGACGTCTCAGCACGGCACCCGTGGTTGGATCCTTGATCTCCCTGGTTACGCGCTCGACGTTGAACTGGTCGCCTACCTTGATGCCGGCCTTGCCGCCAACGTTCAAAATCACCTGGCTGCCTTCAACGTCGGCGACTACCCCTTCAACGGTGATGGTGCGAACGCCGACCTTGGCGGAATTCCCGTCGAGGTTGATTGTCAGTGCATCGACGGCCTTTTTGGTGGCTTCGCCAATAATGGTATTTTGGAAGTCGCTGGACCCGAAGTCGGCGTGCCCGCCGCCAAATCCGCTCCAGTTGCCACCGCCTCCGAGCAGGGAAGTACTGGCTCGTGCCGACTGGCCCTTTCCGTCGGCGACGCCGAGAATCTCGCCGGTGTCCACGTCAATGATGCGGGCCGTAATGGCCACGTTAGCCTTCGAGTTGGAGTGGCCGACATTGCCAAGGCCGATGCCATGCCAGTTGCCGCCGCCTCCGCCCAGGTTGGTCTTTTTGGTCTCGTTGCCAAACTCCGTGATGCTGCCCACGATAATGGCGTCAACCCCCAGCAGCTTGCCAATTCTGGCCGCGCTGGTCGGATCGGCGCGGTTGGAGTTGGAGAAGTTCTGCTCAGCCATGATTTTGTCGAGGGCCTTGCGCTCGATGATCGAGTAGGTGCCGTCCTTGACCAGGCCGGTGACGAGCAAATCGACGATGCCCTTGCCGATATCCACGTTCGTGCCAAACACGGCCGAGGAGGCGCTCTGAACCGTGCCGTAATCGAAATCCATGACCGCGATGCGAGGTCTGCGTTTGGACGAGGGTTGCGCGCGAGAGGGTAGGGCCGCAATTGACACAAAAAGAACCGCCCCGGCGATCAAAGCCGTGAGTATCCGTTGGTTTTTCATAGAACTTCCTTAGAATGATTGGATCCAGCTAGAAGGTTCCCGCTGCCTGATAGTGTTGTCAAGCTCTTTCGCGTTTCGGTTTCGATTCGATTCGGACGATTCGGGCGATGATTTTGCGCTCTCGGCACGAGGTTCAGGAATCCGTTCCCAGGATGCGTAAACCGGTGCAACGCTGTGGGAAACAGACGGTTTGCTCCGCTGTTTCCGGTGTGCTAACCTTAGAAACTGTGCCGTGTTATGCGCGGAGCGGGAGTGTGTCCGCGGATTACCGGTGTTCCCGGCAATTGTCTTTTGGGTGGTCGGGCTGGCGTAGCTCAGCTGGTAGAGCATCTGATTTGTAATCAGAGGGTCGGGGGTTCAAATCCCTTCGCCAGCTCCACTTAGAGACGAAGCGGGAAGACGGACGGCAGCAAGTTTTATGAGCCGGCGAAAGAGATTCAATTGCCGGTTCAGTCCTCTGCGGCGATCCCACTGAGGTGCATGCTCCGACAAGCCGGAGGCTCTCCGGTAACGTCGGTATGCGCGGAAGCGGGTTGAACAGCAGTTGAATTGAATGCGGGGTCCCCAAAAACAGGTCTATCGTTTTTGGGGTGTTTGAATGCGGGTCCCCAAAAACAGGTCTATCGTTTTTGGGGCGTTTGGGCACAGGTGGCCGAGCGGTTAATGGCAGCAGACTGTAAATCTGCCACTCATTCGAGTTACGGAGGTTCGAATCCTCCCCTGTGCACCATAAGAAGTTGTCAGTGAACAGTTTTCAGTTATCAGTTACTGCCGTTGACTGCGAGCTGGCATTGAGGGATAGCAATGGCTGGCAGCCCGTTGGAAAAGAAGTACTGGGTGGCGCTGGTTTTGTACGCGATTCTGGCAGTATTGAGTTGGTTTACCCTTGATGGAAAGATTCCAGTCGGGGGAAGGTTGGTGGAGCTGAGGCTGGTTCCACTGGTCATTATCGGTGGGCTTGCGTTGCGCACCGTGGTGGCGATGAAGGCGGAGAAGATCCGCCGCGAAGGGGATAAGAGTTCTTAGGTTTCAGTTTTCAGTTTTCAGTTTTCAGTTTGGTTCTGGTGAGGGAGCCGGGGTGGCTTCAATCGACATAGAAACTGAGAGTTGCCGCTAAAAGCCAAGGTTTTGAGGGCTGATGTAGCTCAGTTGGTAGAGCACTCCCTTGGTAAGGGAGAGGTCACCAGTTCAATCCTGGTCATCAGCTCCAGAAGTTGAAGGGCAGTTCAGAGTTCTTAGTTCTAAGTTTCAAACGCTGCAGTCACGAGAAGGCGAGTGGCCCCGGACTCCAGAGAAACAACTGTGAACTTAAAACTACGAACTGCGAACTGGTTTTTCGCGGGAGTAACTCAGTGGTAGAGTCACAGCCTTCCAAGCTGTTGGTCGCGGGTTCGAGTCCCGTCTCCCGCTCCAGAGTTGAAGCTGTCAGCTTTTAGCTTTCAGCAAGCGCGGGGATGCTGGTTTGACCGCGGGGAACTGACGGCTGAGAGTAAAGAGTTGTAGTGAGGATCGTAGAGGACAATGTTCGAGCAGGCAGCGATTTCGGTTCAGGACGAGAAGACATACGCAGCCCTTCACACGCAGATTGACGCGGCGTTCAAGGCCAGCGATGTGGAAGTATTTCTCAATCACGTGATCCGCCAAAAGCTGCGGATACGGGATTTTGAGAGCGTTCTTAGTCGCGGATTGCTGGGCAAGGAAGCGATCGGGCTGTATAAGGGGCTTTCCGTATCCGATCAGGGATTGACCCGCGAGCGTTATCTGCGGCTGGTGGAACATGTGCCGGAAGATCTGCGGCAAAGGTATTTGAAGGCGTACGCGTACTACTGAGTAAGGCAGTTCGCAGTTCAGAGTTCGTAGTTCGCAGTTGAAAACCGGGCCGATTTGGCACGGGGGCTTCAGAAGCGTGGAGAACTAAGAACTTCGAACTGTGAACTCAGAACTGGTTTTAGGGCTGGAGCCGGAACGCCCGGCGCCCTTTTGGCAACGGCATAGAAGCTGCGAGGGGAAGAGAGAAATGGCGAAGGAAAAATTTGATCGTTCGAAGCCGCATGTGAACGTGGGAACGATTGGCCACATCGATCACGGCAAGACGACGTTGACGGCGGCGATCACGAAGGTATTGCAGAAGCACAACCCGAAGAACACGTTCCGTTCGTTTGATTCGATCGACAACGCCCCGGAAGAGCGGGAGCGTGGCATCACGATCGCGACGGCGCACGTGGAGTACGAGACCAAGAACCGGCACTATGCGCACGTGGACTGCCCCGGTCACGCCGACTACATCAAGAACATGATCACAGGCGCGGCGCAGATGGACGGCGCCATTCTGGTAGTGGCAGCGACTGACGGCCCCATGCCGCAGACCAAGGAGCACGTTCTGCTGGCTCGCCAGGTAGGCGTGCCCTGCATCGTGGTGTTCCTGAACAAGTGCGATGCGGTCGAAGACGAAGAGCTGACGGACCTGGTTGAGATGGAAGTCCGCGAGCTGCTGTCGAAGTACCAGTTCCCGGGCGACGATGTTCCGGTCATCCGCGGTTCTGCTCTCGGAGCCCTGAACGGGGAAGCCAAGTGGGAAGCGCAGATTGACGCGCTGATGGATGCGGTGGACCAGTACGTTCCGCAGCCGGAGCGCGCCGTGAACCTGCCCTTCCTGATGCCGATCGAAGATATCTTCTCGATCTCGGGACGCGGCACAGTAGTCACGGGAAGAATCGAACGCGGCAAGGTGAAGGTGGGCGAGGACGTCGAGATTGTCGGCTTCCGCGAGACCCGCAAGTCGGTTTGCACGGGCGTGGAAATGTTCAAGAAGCAGCTCGATGAAGGCCTGGCGGGCGATAACGCCGGCATCCTGCTGCGCGGCATTCCGAAAGAGGATGTCGAGCGCGGCATGGTTCTGGCGAAGCCGGGATCGATCACGCCTCATACCAAGTTCAAGGGCACCGTTTACGTATTGAGCAAGGAAGAAGGCGGCCGTCATACGCCGTTCTTCAAGGGCTACAGGCCGCAGTTCTACTTCCGGACTACAGATGTGACGGGAGTGGCGGAATTGCCCGAAGGCACGGAGATGGTAATGCCGGGCGACAATGTGGCACTGACGATTGAACTGATTACGCCGGTAGCCATGGAAAAGGGTCTGCGATTTGCCATCCGCGAAGGCGGACGCACGGTAGGCGCAGGCGCGATTTCGGAAATTATCAAGTAACGAGTGAAGAAGTGAAGCGGTGAAATAGTTAAGCAGTGAAAGAGTGAATTGGCAAGTTGCTGGCTGTTCACTTTTTCACTCGTTCACCGGTTCACTGAGTTTGAGAAATCTGATCACTGTTCACTGAACACTGATCACTGGAGTTCAAAATGCGGGAAATTGTGACATTGCAGTGTACTGAATGCAAGGAGCGGAACTACTCGACGACAAAGAACAAGAAGACGACCACCGGCCGTCTCGAGTTCAAGAAGTTCTGTAACCGCTGCCGCAAGCACCAGCCACACAAGGAAACGAAGTAAACGGGGAAGTTCATAGTTCAAAGTTCGTAGTTCATAGTTGAAGACCAATGCAATGGCAGCTTCCAACTGTGAACTTAGAACTAAGGACTACGAACTGCTTCTAGGGGCGTAAGCTCAACGGCTAAACTGTCGGTCTCCAAAACCGAACTTGGGGGTTCGAATCCCTCCGCCCCTGCCAGATCGTACGGGGCCCCCGGCATGAGGCCGGGGGCGAACGCAAAACCGGAGAAGATTGTCGGTCTCCGGATTTGCTAGAAGGAATGAAGTATGGCAACAGAATCAGCAATCAAAAAGGGCGACGACCATTCCTCCAAACGGCAGGAACCAAACGCTCTGACCAACTTTTCCGGCGGAGCAATGAGTACGTGGAGCAATTTCACCCACTTCCTGAGCGACGTGCGCGCCGAGATGAAGAAGGTAGTCACGCCCACGCGGAAAGAAGTCCAGGCCACAACCACCGTGGTGATTATCACGGTGTTTATCTTCGGATTTTTCTTCTGGGTGACGGACAGCATTTTCAGCAGGGCCCTTCAGGCTGTACTCCACAAGCTGGGCGCACAATAATGGCGCAGCCACGAATCGAGACAAAGATGGCAGAAGAAACGGAACAGCCCGCCGAGCAGCCACAGCCGGAGCGTAATCCACTTTTCAAGTGGTACATCCTCCACGCTTACTCGGGATTTGAGCGCAAGGTGCGCGAGTCCATTGCGAGCCGCGTTGAGGCTTTTGGCCTTAAGGATAAGGTCGGCCGCGTGATGATTCCCACCGAGCCGGTGACCGAGATCATCAACGGCAAAAAGCGCACCGTGGAGCGCGTCTTCCTGCCTGGCTATGTGCTGGTCGAGATGGATCTCGACAACAACCTGTGGCACGTGTTGAAAGACACGCCCAAGGTGACGGGCTTTCTGGGAACCGGTGACAAGCCGGTCGCGCTCTCTGAGGAAGAAGTGAGTTCGATCCTCTTCCGGTCAGAGACAGCCAAGGAGAAGCCGCGGCTCAAGATCAAGTTTGAAAAGAACGAGCAGGTCCGCATCACCGACGGACCCTTTGCCAACTTCAACGGCGTGGTGGACGAGATCAACGAAGATCGCGAAACAATGAAGGTCATGGTGACCATCTTCGGCCGCTCCACACCAGTTGAACTGGAGTTCAGCAAGGTCGAAAAGATTGAATAACAGCCTTTAGCTCCTAGCCTCTAGCTTCTAGCTGGCGATTCTTTCTAGCGGGCGCCGGTTAGAGGCGAAGCGATTGGCTGTGATTTCAAAATTAATCGAAGTACAGATAGCTAGCAGCTGGCAGCTAGAAGCTAGTAGCTAGTTCCGAAGGAACTGATTTTATGGCACCTCCGAAGAAAATTACCGCACAGGTCAAGCTGCAGATCGAAGCAGGCAAGGCCACCCCCGCGCCGCCGGTCGGTCCCGCATTGGGCCAGGCGCAGGTCAACATCATGGAGTTCTGCAAGCAGTTCAACGCGCGCACGCAGAACAAGGAGATGGCCGGGCTCATCATTCCGGTTGTCATCACGGTTTACGCCGATCGCAGTTTCACCTTCATCACCAAGACGCCGCCTGCGGCTGTCCTGTTGAAGAAGGCGGCGGGTCTTGCCAAGGGCTCGGGCACACCCAACAAGGAAAAGGTGGGCAAGGTGACCGAAAAGCAGGTGCGCGAGATAGCCACGCAGAAGATGCCCGACTTGAATGCCGCCTCGATTGATGCGGCCGTCAAGAGCATCAAGGGTACTGCCCGCTCCATGGGCATTGAAGTTGTAGGGTAAGTCCGGACTGGCTTACTACGATTGCCGCAAACGAAATGCCCTCCCCGCGGGGAGGGCATTTCTGCGTTCGCAATGATTACGGAAGCGTTTGGAGTTTTGCTCCGGAACTCTTACTTCGGCGGAGCAGGGGTAAAGATCTCGCGCCGAGCTGGTTCGGGTTTCGGTTTGGGTTTCGGCGCCTTCTTGGCTTCTTTTCTACCTTTGTCTTTGCTTCCCATGGTTAAAAGCATGACACAAAATGCCGCTCCGCGGAAAGTCCAAATTGCGGCAGCGCCCCTGGGTCGTTAATCCGAAGGCCTGTACGTGGCCAGCAACGAAGGGAGACTACTTCTTCTCTTCTTTCTTTTCTCCTGGCGCAGCGGGTTTCCACTCCAGGTGATCGTGGTTGAGGATCGCGTTGAACACCAGGGCATAGTCGCCGATGGTTTCGCCGCGATAGATGGGGTTGTTGCCGAACAGCAGCACGCTGCCCTGGCCAAGGTGGGCGTTCACCACCACGGCGTGCTCGGCGACAGAGCCGCCCTTGTCGAGCAGGCCGTCGAGCAGCAGGTCCTTGGTGGCGGCGAAGCGCAGGATGACTTCAGGGCGCATCGCTTCCGGGATCACAGAGAAGTTGTTGCGCGTCTGTTCTTCATTCAGTTTCTTTGCTTCCCATGGCTGCGTCTTCTCCAGGGGTTCAGCATCAACCGCTTTACGGCCAAGCGGCTCGTCGTTCTCTTCGAGGCTGCCGCGGCCGGTGGGCCTTTCGGAGTAGGGATCCATCAGCAGGCGCCCCCCAGATCGGCCCAACGTGTTGCTGATGTTGAAGGCCATTCCATTGGCGCTGATAACAGGGAGGCCGGCCCCGTAGCCCGCGGCGACCGGATTGTCTTTCGCGACAATGACAGTGTTGAGCACAGAGCCGACGATGCGCGCATCGCCATGGGGCACAACGCTTACGCCGGGAGCGAGGCCTGTGTCGATAGCAAACTGCGCGGTGTCTTCGCAAGTGATCAGCAGGCCGCCCTTTTCGACAAATTTCCGTAGGTGCTCAAGGCCTTCGTAGCCGAGGCCGGGGCGGATGTCGTCGGTGGAGTCGTTTACTTCGAGATTCGGAGTCAGCTCCGACTTCTTCCACGGCATCGCGTTGTTCCACATCGGCAGCCCGTTAATGATGTCGAGCGAGGAAGAGCGGCCGACGGGAGCGAAGATGATGACGTCGTACTTCGAGCGCAGATCATCCTGCTTCGCTACAGCTTGCGTGCTCATGTATTCGAAGGGAATGCCGGCGGTATCGAATGCATAGCGCCACCAGCCTTCCGTTTGCGTGGCCAGCCAAGTGTGCATGAAGGCAATGCGAGGCGCCGCGACGTCATGCACGGCGACGGTGGGTGCGGCGCTGATTTTTGTGCCGTCGAGCGCGAGATCGTGGAGTGCGGTAGCGACCTTGTCGTCGGCGCTGTTGATGAGGAGCGAGCCCGCCGCATAGTGTTTGCCGTCGGCATCGAATGGCTTTTCAGCAACCTGGATCTTCGCGTCCTTGAGCTTGTAGACGAGAGAGAGCAGCGAAATTTGCCCGGTGTTGTTGACCGCGATGATGGAACCCGTGCCGTCAATCTTGCCGGCAAGCGCGGCAGGATCGTCGACGGGCTTCATCCCAGCTTTCAGGATGGAGGGGTCGCTGATGCGCACAGCCTTGACATTGAAGAGGTGCGTAAACGACCAGCCGGTGTCGTCGTAGGGATGCTTTTGCGGATCGTCGGGAGCCCAGAACTGTCGATCGAGCAGGGCATCGGCGATGCGCGAATAAGGCTGATCCATCCGCACAACAATGCTGCCCGCAGGGAATTTCTCCTGCTTCGGCTTGTCGCCGCGTTTTTCACCAGCGACATCGGCACTGGTCTCGACGGAGAGCTGCTGGATCTCGACGTGTTGGCGCTTGAGAACTTTCAGCAATTCAACTTCGCGGTTCGTTGCGGCGGCATCGGGCGCTATGACATAGGCTGCGGGGCCTTCGAGGGTCGGCTTCTGAATCGAGCGCTTGCTCTTGATGTAGTAGTTTTCGAGGAAGTGGTGCCCGTGCTGCGCGAAGTAAGAAATCGTGGAGAGCAGCGCGCTCTGTTCGTAGTTATTGTTGTCGCGCTGCGACCAGGTGACGATGGGCAATGGCGGATTCTGGCGATACCAGGTGCGTGAGTATTCCTCCGGCGTGAGGATGCGCTTTTCGGTGTCGGCGCCGCCGTTGCCGAATGTCTCATAGAGGCGGCTGATGCCGTTGTGCATGGCGGCGAGAAACATCAGGTAGCCGGGACTCCAGGTGTCGAAGTCGCCGTGCGTAAAGACGCCGGGCATGCCGAAGTTCTGCATCTGCGCGACGTTGTTCCAGCCAAGTTCGGCCCATTCGTCACCAAGCAGCGGATCGACCCATGCGTTATACGGGCCGTCGCCCACGGTGTTGTCGTAGAGGAAGGGAACGGATTCGTGCAGATCATGCAGAACCTGCGCATGCCAGTCGATGTAAGTGTCGAGCACGTTGCGCGTCAGATCGAGGGTCATGCCCATAGCATCGCGGTTGTTGTCGTGGGCGACGTAGTGGCCCCAGTAGAGCAAGTGCGGCCACTGCTCGTTAGGGTGGGCCTTGTGCCAGCGATAGATGTCGACCATGCGATCGCGGCCATCCACTTCAACCACCGGCGTGACCAGCACGATCATGTGCGAGCGAATGTACCTGATGTACGGCGAATCATCGACAGCGAGGCGATAGGCCAGTTCCATCAGCGCGGTGGGGGCACCGGTTTCAACGGAGTGAATTGTTCCGGTGATGTAGTAGACCGGGTACGACTGGTCGATCAGCGCGCGGGCCTTGGCATCGTCGAAGTTGATGGTGCGCGGGTCGCCGAGTTGGGCAAGCCGCTGCTTGTTGGCGTCGGCGTTCTTCAAGAGGTCAGCATCCGCGATGGCGACGGCGATCATCTCGCGGCCCTCTTCGGTGTGCCCGATGGTGACGACCTTGACGCGCGGGCTGGCCGCGGCGAGCGAGCGGAAGTACTTGTAGACATCTTCGGCGTACGGCAGCATGTCGGGCGCGCCGGAGACATCGCCAAGGGTTTTGGCGGGCGTAGGTACAGTCTTCGAGGCCGGCAGGTAGTCGACCAGCGGCGACAGGAACGACGGATCGGTCGTGTACTTGTGGATGTGGTCGGTGTATTCCTGATCGACGGGCTGTTGCGGGTCACGGGCGAAGTTGGTGTTGAGTGCCTGCGGGTGGAGTGAAGCGCCTGCCGCAAAGATCCAAAAAGCAGAAAAAACCAAGGCCAACCGGGGTTGTTTCATATGCCTCTTCTCTTGAAAGGGTTCTTCCGCACGCAACGGGGGGCGTATATGAGGTCGAGAGACCTCGTTGATCGCCTTCTTTCGTGCGTAGCAGAGAGCGGCAATGGGAATCGGCGGGCTTTGTGGGGAAGCTGAAGATCGAAGAGCCTGTCCGTGCATTGCCGGTTGCAAGAAACTATACGGTATCGGGTTCGCATTTCTGAAATGAAAGGTTGGCAAGTGCCAATCAGCATGCGTTCCAGTGCTGTGAACGTGAGGGCGGAGGGATTTTGATGTGCGTGAAGTCCATCAATAGGTAGGCCGCACAAAGCGAGCACGAGGCATCACACCTATGCGATTTCTAGAATCGCCAAGGAGTACAGGTCATGACCGATTATCGCGTTAATCCAGGTGAAGTCGAGGAAGATCAATTCACCGCCGCCATCGAAAACACTACATCGAAGATTCCTACCAGTGCCTACCTGGTTCTTGCCCTGGGAGCCATGGCCGTTTCGGCCGGTCTTCAAGCCTGGAACAAGAAGCACGAATCGCTCTTTATCGGGCAATGGGCCGCACCTTTCCTGCTGCTCGGGATCTACAACAAGCTGGTGAAGCAGCACGGATCTGACGGCAAAGCGGCCCATGGAAAGGACGCAGGCTACATGGGCGGGGCCGAGGGCGGTTATCGTTCGCATGATGCGTATTCACAAACGGCAGGAGTCTAAGCGGCGAAGTTCCAATCAATAAAAAGCAGGCAGGTGATTCTTGAAATCACCTGCCTGCTGTCTTTTGCACAGTAGTCGAGCGGTTACTCGCGAGCCGTAGCTGGGCCCGTGACAAGCACCTTCTGGGGCGAAGCGACCTTTGCGGACGGGACCTTGAGATCGACCTTCATTGTCTCGATCTCGGGCTTTCCGTTCGAGGGCGCTGTGAAGTTGAGCTCATACTGGTTGTTGAGGCGCCGGCGCAAATCCTGCAAAAACGGCTGCAGCGAAACAGGATTGCCGACACCTTCCCAATAACTGTTGCCGCCCGTAGCCTGTGTGACCGTAAGCAGCAGGTTCTGTCCGGCATTGGTTTCATACCAGGTGTTGTTGGCCCGACCCATATCTTTCCAATAGATGGAGTACACGACGAGGCCAGCGCGCACCGAGTCGTTGACCGCGGTCTCCACATATGGATCCTCAGGGTCGTAGCGGCGATCGTAGTTGTCCACGCCATCGGTGATCATCAGGACTTCACGTCGTGCCGTGCGATCGTGCGACGGCCAGTTTTTGGCCAGGTCCGAAAGGCAGAAGTAAGGGCTGGCGTTGGAGCCGGGGAAGCCGGTGCTCAAATGAAGGCCCTTAAGGACGTCGGCTGCATTCGAAGAAAGCTGGCTCGAGAACGCAGCGCGTCCCGAATCCATATAGGCGATTGCCATTTTGCTATTGGGCGGCATTTCCTTTACAAAGGACTCAATTTCGCTGAACTCTGATCCCAGGCTGGTGCGCGCCCCGCCATCGAGAAGCAACACGAGTTCGACTGGGCTATTGGCTTCCTCCAGCTGAGTGAAATTGGTGACCGTGGAGTCTTTGCCATTGACCTTGAGCTTTAGATTCTGTGCCGGGACTTGGCTGACTGTGCCGTTCTTGGCGGAAGGCAGAATGGTAACTACGGCGCGGCCCTGTCCCATCTGATCGTTTTTCTGGGCAAACGCCGGGGCAACCGCGAATATGGCGGTCGCAGTGAGTGCGACTGATAATCCTAGTTTTTTCATAAGGCTGTTCCTCGTTTTGAGCACCCGCCATTCGATCTCCGGCTGGAGTGCCACTCCTTTTCTTTTCCTCGTCATCTTGTTAGATGCCATACTGTGAGATTTGTTTCGGTGCCGAGGCCAACCTGCTTCAAGCGAGCCACTTACGAGCGAGCCCCTCGACCGTATTGCATTTCGTGTACCATTTCGCTATCATTCATGGATGTGCAGGGAAATCCCTGGACTGTCAATAGCACCACGGCATTTGGACCTGTTCGAGGGCGTAAGCGCCGAAGGTTTAAGGCGCATAGCCTCCAGGTTCCCCGAAAAAGGGGCTGGCAACTGCGGTGGGAGACGAGGATCAATGGCTAAGACCAGCAAGAATATTGCGAAGGCGCGTGCGGCTGTCACCAAGCCCGCGTATCCGCTGACCGAAGCGGTCACCCTGCTCAAGGAAGTGAAGTACGCCAAGTTCGACGAAACTGTCGACCTGACCATGCGTCTGGGTGTCGACACCCGGCATGCCGACCAGATGGTGCGCGGAACGGTGGTTCTGCCGCACGGACTGGGCAAGACCAAAACCGTTGCCGTGATCGCTAGCGGCGATCGCCAGAAAGAAGCGCAGGAAGCCGGCGCCGACTTTGTAGGCGGCGAAGAAATGGTCGAGAAGATTCAGAAAGAGAACTGGACCGCATTCGACGCGCTGATCGCGACGCCGGACATGATGAAAGTGGTTGGCCGTCTTGGCAAGGTACTCGGACCTAAGGGATTGATGCCGAACCCGAAGACAGGAACTGTGACCCAGGATGTGGCCGCGGCGGTAAGAGAGATCAAGGCCGGCAAAGTGGAGTTCCGCGCCGACAAAACCAGCCTCGTGCACGTGCCTGTGGGCAAGCTGAGCTTCGATCCGCAAAAGCTGGTGGAGAATGCGACCACCGTGATTACGTCGATCGTGCGCGCCAAGCCTTCGGCAGCGAAGGGCAAGTATATCAAGAGCGTGACCCTGAGCTCGACGATGGGCCCCGGGGTTCCGCTGGATTCGGCTGTGGCAGACGCGGCGGGCAAGCACTAACGCAGTTGTCGGTTCTAAGTTGGCAGTTGTCAGTCTAGGGCTTGCGAGCCCATGGCGAGAAAGAAGCCCACTGTGGGCGAACGGATTGGAAGCAGGATTCAGAGTCGGGCAGGTTTTGCGAGTACTGAGAACTGATAACTGAAAACTGTCTGAGCGGAGCAAAGACATGGCTATTTCGAAGGCAAAGAAGTCGGAGAAGGTCCAGCAGCTGGCAAAGGAGCTGGAGACCTCGACCACGGCAATTATCGGCACGTTCAGCAAGCTGACCGTCGCCAAGGATTACGAACTGCGCAAGGTTATCCGCGAGGCGGGTGGCAAGTATCGCGTGGTGAAGAACAAGCTGGCTGCAGTTTCGAGCGAAGGAACCTCGATCGGTCCCGCACTGAAGGGCTTGAAGGGCGTGAATTCGGTTGCATTCACCTCGGGCGACCCTGTGGCGTTGGCCAAGGTCTTCGCCAAGTGGGCGGGCGAGAACGCGGAGTTCCAGTTCAAGCTGGGCATCGTCGACGGCAAGCTGCTGAACGTTCAAGAGGTGAAGGCGCTGGCGACCTTGCCGGGCAAGGAAGAGATCTTCTCGAAGCTCCTCTACCTCATCAACGCTCCCGCTCAGCGCCTGGTTACGGTAATGAACGCAGCAGGACGCGATCTGGCAGTAGTGATCAACCAGGGCGTGGAGAAAGAAAAGTTCGCAGGCGCCGCATAGCGACGCCAGTTCTAAGTTCGTGGTTCATAGTTCGCAGTCGGGTTTCAAAGAGCTGTGAACTAAGAACTTCGAACTTTGAACTCAAAGGGTTTTGGCGGTAAAGCAGGCGGGAAGTGCGCGGGTCTGGCGCATCGGAAACTTGCCGTTTGGGTTTTGCAGCCGGGAATACCAATATCAAACGGATTGAATGGAGAAAAGACATGGCGGTTCGTCCAGAGTTAGTTGAAGAAATCGTTAGCCTGAGCCTGCTCGATGCGGCGGCTCTTGTAAAAACGCTTGAAGAGCGCCTCGGCGTTTCGGCAGCAGCGGCAGCCCCGGTTGCAGTTGCCGGCGGCGGCGGTGCGGCAGCGGCTCCTGCGGCTGAAGAGAAGACCGAATTCCAGGTCATTCTCAAGGATGCCGGCGCGAACAAGATCAACACCATCAAGGCTGTCCGCGAGGTTACCTCGCTCGGCCTGAAGGAAGCCAAGGACCTGGTCGACGGCGCTCCCAAGGCGCTGAAGGAAAGCGCGACCAAGGACGAGGCTGAGGCGATCAAGAAGAAGTTCGAAGGCGTCGCAACCGTCGAAATCAAGTAATTTGGTACGCGACTTGCAAGACGAGCCGGGACGCGCTACGATAATCGTTGCGCGTCTTTTCGGCCCATCCCGGTCTTCCGCGCTTTGGGCGAAAACCACACGACGCGTCTTGATCAAGAGTCAAAGGGCACTCAATGTTCGCTACCCTCGGCTGGGCCAAGCAGCCTTGGAGCGGGCATCAACACGAAGTTTAAGTGCTCTCGTGTCATCGGGATAGACTGGTTTCCCGAGGACGGATGTCGATTGGCAGGCGGCGGCGGCAGAAGCGAGCTTTGGGATCGGCGATAGCGGTGCAGCAAAAATCGGATGGGAGCACAGGCAATAAGCCGCGCTCGTGAGGAATTGTGTCCTCGCGGGCATTTGTGTCTCTATCACGGCAGATTAGGCTTTAGGGCGAAATCTACCATGCATTTGCAGGCATTCGGGGCCGGGTTTTCCGGCAGGCCTGCTACCGATTGTGCGCAGTTTAGCTCAACACCCTGAAGTGCGACAACGCCTGTGGCGCGATTTTTTCGAGCGCCTCAATCAAGTAAAACGCTTGGCGCGGAGATTCCGGAAGCTCGGCAGAGTTGTGGCCGAACGTTTCGGACGGGATTGGCAACTTGCAGGGAGCCAGTCTGGATTATCGGTTTTTCTACGTAAACTGCCGGCGCCACGAGACTCGGGTGCCGGCCGGCGCAAACCTGGATGGCGGGATTTGCGCTGGTGTGACGAGCCTCAGGAGTGATGCATGCCTAACGAGAAGCGCGCGATTCGCAGCCGGCTCGATTTTTCCAAGATTCCCACCGCAACCCAGATTCCTAACCTGATCGAAGTGCAGCGCCGCTCCTACGAGCGTTTTCTGCAGATGGACAAGCTGCCCAACGAGCGTGACGACTCGGGGCTGCAGTCGGTGTTTGTTTCTGTTTTCCCCATCACCGATTTCCGTGGCATTTCGCAGCTTGATTTCGTCGACTACGCCATCGGTAACTGGGAGTGCAAGTGCGGACACCTCAAGGGTCTTCATCACCTGCGCACAGCCTGTACCCATTGCGGCGCGATGGTCATCACCGACCCGTTTCTTCCCGGCGACGTGCTCTGCCACAAGTGCGGAACGTACAACAAGAACGTTCCCGACTTCTGTAACAAGTGCGGCGACCCCGTCGGCCTGCAGCTGAAGTATGACCAGCAGGAGTGCGAAGAGCGCGGCATGACGTTCTCTGCCCCGCTGAAGGTCACGGTTCGCCTGACGATTTACGACAAGGATGCGGAGACGGGCAACAAGACCATTCGCGACATCAAGGAGCAGGAAGTCTTCTTTGGCGACATTCCGCTGATGACGCCGAACGGAACGTTCATCGTCAACGGCACGGAGCGCGTGATCGTTTCGCAGCTGCATCGTTCGCCCGGCGTGTTTTTCGAAACGGCGAACAATCGCACCTACTTCCTGGGAAAGATCATTCCCTATCGCGGATCATGGGTGGAGTTCGAGTACGACCAGAAGAACACGCTCTACGTTCGCATCGACCGCAAGCGCAAGTTCCTGGGAACGATCTTCCTGCGCGCACTTGGCCTGCGATCGGACGAGGAAATCCTCAAGACCTTCTACACCATCGACCGCTTCCACGTCGCCGATGGCAAGGTGTATTGGGCCGTTGCCGCAGACAAGGTGTCGACGCATCTGCTGGGAGCGAAGCCCGCGCACGCCGTCCTGCACAAGGGCGAAGAGATTGCGCACTCCGGCCGCAAGATTACGGCGAGCACGCTGAAGGCGATTCGCGCGGCGAGCATCGACAAGATCGAGATTGAGTCCGCCGAATTGGATGGCGCGATCACGGCTGCTGACATTGTCGATCTGAACACCGGCGAAGTCGTTGTCGAAGCCAACGTGGAACTGACCGCTGACCGCCTGCATAAGGTGATGGCGAGCGGCGCGACGAGCTTCGAGCTCTTCTTCCCCGAGCGCGACGACGTGGGCAACATCATCACCAATACGTTGAAGCGTGACTCCGTCCACAAACCGGAAGAAGCGCTGATCGAGATCTACCGCAAACTGCGCCCAGGCGATCCGCCGACGCTCGACACGGCGACTGCTCTGTTTGAAGGCATGTTCTTCGATCCGCGCAAGTACGACTTCTCGCGCGTGGGTCGTTTGAAATTCAACATCAAGCTCTACGAGAGCCAGGATGCGACTCCGCTCGATCACCGCACCCTGACGCCCGAGGACTTCTATGCGACTATTCGCTACCTGCTGAAGCTGCGCAAGAACATCGGCATGGTGGACGATATCGATCACCTCGGCAACCGCCGTGTGCGCGCCGTTGGCGAATTGATGGAGAACCAGTTCCGCATCGGCCTGGTCCGCATGGAGCGCGCCATCAAGGAAAAGATGAGCGTCTATCAGGAACTCTCGACGGCCATGCCTCACGACCTGATCAACGCCAAGCCGGTCATGGCTGCAATCCGCGAGTTCTTCGGTTCGTCGCAGCTCTCGCAGTTCATGGATCAGACCAACCCGCTCTCCGAGATCACGCACAAGCGGCGTCTCTCGGCTCTTGGACCGGGCGGTTTGTCGCGTGAGCGCGCGGGATTCGAAGTCCGCGACGTACACCCGACGCACTACGGACGTATCTGCCCGATTGAGACGCCGGAAGGTCCGAACATCGGCCTGATCAGCTCGCTGAGCTGCTTTGCGCGGATCAACGAGTACGGGTTTATCGAGTCGCCTTACCGCAAGGTGAAGGACTCGCGGATCCTGGATTACGTTGAAATCGTGAACGCGGGCGAAAGCGGACTGCGCGTGGGCGATCACATCGAGAAGGAAGAAGCATTCAAGCTGAATGCTTCGCTGAAGAAGGCGAACAAGCGGCAGATTGACTACATGCCGTACAGCTTCTACTTGTCGGCGTGGGAAGAGGACAAGCACACCATCGCGCAGGCGAACATCGAGTTCAACGCCGAAGGGCAGATCACTGAAGACCTGGTGAATGCGCGCCGGCAGGGGAACTTCGTGCTGGTGAATCGCACGGATGTCGACTACATCGACGTTTCGCCGAAGCAGCTCGTCTCGGTGGCGGCATCGCTGGTGCCGTTCCTCGAGCACGATGACGCGAACCGCGCGCTGATGGGCGCAAACATGCAGCGGCAGTCGGTGCCTTTGCTTGTGGCCGAAGCTCCGCTCGTGGGCACCGGCATGGAAGGCGTCACGGCGCGCGACTCAGGCGCCGTGGTGCTGGCCAAGCGCAACGGCATCGTGGACTCGGTCGACTCCGAGCGCATTATCGTGCGCGTCGAAGGCGAACATCATCCGACGCAGCTGTCGCGTGAAGTTGGTTCCGACATTTACACGCTGATCAAGTTCAAGCGCTCGAACCAGAACACCTGCATCAATCAAAAGCCCGTAGTCCGGGAGGGTGAGCGTGTCGTGAAGGGGCAGGTCATTGCCGACGGTCCCTGCACGGAGCAGGGTGAGTTGGCTCTCGGCCGCAACGTGCTCGTGGCCTTCATGCCCTGGCGCGGATACAACTTCGAAGACGCGATTCTGATCAGCGAAAAGCTGGTGCGCGAGGATTACTACACCTCGGTGCACATCGAAGAGTTCGAAATCGAAGCGCGCGACACCAAGCTCGGGCCCGAAGAAATCACGCGCGACATTCCGAACGTCAGCGAACACGCGCTGCGCGATCTCGATGAGAGCGGCGTGATCCGCATCGGCGCCCAGATCGGCCACGGAGACATCCTCGTTGGCAAGGTAACGCCCAAGGGCGAGACCCAGCTGACGCCGGAAGAGAAGCTGCTGCGCGCGATCTTCGGCGAAAAGGCCGGCGACGTTCGCGATGCTTCGCTCACGTGCCCTCCGGGTATCGAAGGCACAGTGGTCGATGTTCGCATCTTCTCGCGCAAGGGTCAGGAGAAGGACGAGCGCGCCAAGCTGATCGAAGCTGATTACGTTGCCAAACTCGAAAAGAACCTCGGCGACGAAATCCGCATTTTGACCGACGAGCGCCTGAAGCGCCTGGAAGGAATTCTGGGCGGCAAGGAAGTGCTAGCCGATCTGCACGACGAGCGGACCAACAAGCGCCTGATTACCAAGGCTGCAATCCTGGACCGCGAAACCATCGAGCGCATCTCGACGAAGAACCTCAAGCGCATCCGCTACAACGACAAGGATCCCCGCGTCAACGAGCAGATCGATGAGATCGAAGAGATGACCTCGCGCCAGATCGAAGTGCTGCGCAAGATCACCAATGAGAAGATCGCCAAGCTGCAGAAGGGCGACGAACTGCCTCCCGGCGTGATCAAGCTGGTCAAGGTCTACGTTGCCATGAAGCGCAAGCTTTCAGTCGGCGACAAGATGGCCGGCCGCCACGGCAACAAGGGTGTGATCGCGCGCATATTGCCCGAAGAGGATATGCCGTATCTGCCCGATGGCACACCGGTTGAGATCGTCCTGAATCCGCTCGGCGTTCCTTCTCGTATGAACGTCGGACAGATTCTGGAGACGCACCTCGGCTGGGCCGCACACGCGCTGGGCGCCAAGATCGCTGCATTGATCAAGGCCAACAGCGACGTTGAGGCAACGCGCGAACTCATGAAGAAAGAGTTCGCCGGAACCGCGACGCTGCGCCAGTTGCTCGAACTTGATGACGAGATGCTGCTTCGTGTTGGAGCAGGCATGCAGCGCGGCATCTGGTTCGGTACTGCAGTATTCGACGGCGCCAAGGAAAGCGAGATCAAGGCTCTTCTGGCTTCGGCCGGTCTGCCTTCATCCGGCAAGACGGCGCTCTTCGACGGCATGACCGGCGAGCAGTTTGAACAGCCAGTCACTGTGGGCTACATCTACATGCTCAAGCTCTCGCACCTGGTAGACGACAAGATTCACGCTCGCTCGATCGGACCGTACTCGCTCATCACCCAGCAGCCGCTGGGCGGCAAGGCGCAGTTCGGCGGACAGCGCTTCGGCGAAATGGAAGTGTGGGCCCTCGAAGCATACGGCGCCGCTTACATCCTGCAGGAGCTGCTTACCGCGAAATCCGATGACGTGTATGGCCGTACCAAGATCTACGAGGCCATCGTCAAGGGCGAAGCGGCAATCGAGCCGGGTGTGCCGGAGTCGTTCAACGTGCTCATTCGCGAATTGCAGTCGCTGTGCCTCGACGTGGAATTGATCAAACGCGCAGACCTTCTTAAGAAGGCACCTGTGCCGGAAGTTGCAGCAGTAGCTGATTAGTTTTCAGTCCTCAGTTGTCAGTTTTCAGTCTTCGATTACGAACTGAAAACTGATGACTGATCACTGACCTCTGTTTTTCGGTGTCCTTCTTGAAAGCGGTAACCGCCGCTTCCCGGGAAGGAAGGACCCGCTAAAAGAATCCCGGGAGATACCGCGGCGAATGCCGAAAGGCCCGCCAAGGAGGGTCGCCTTGTTCCGTTCAAACCCGTTTGAACTCACCAGCCCGATTACCGATTTTGACGCTATCCGCATCATGCTTGCTTCGCCGGAGAAGATCCGCAGCTGGTCGCATGGTGAGGTCACCAAGCCGGAAACCATCAACTACCGCACCTTCAAACCAGAGCGCGACGGCCTCTTCTGCGCCCGCATCTTTGGACCCGTCACCGACTGGGAGTGTCTCTGCGGCAAATACAAGCGCATGAAGCACCGCGGCGTGATTTGCGACAAGTGCGGCGTTGAAGTGACGGTGAGCAAGGTGCGTCGCGAGCGCATGGGCCACATCGAGCTGGCGTCGCCATGCTCGCATGTCTGGTTCTTCAAGGGCCTCCCGTCGCGCATCGGCCACCTGCTCGATATTTCTCTGCGCGATCTCGAAAGCATTCTCTACTTCGAGTCCTATGTCGTCGTCGACGTGGGCGACGCTCCGGTGAAGGAGCGCGAGATCATCAAGGACGAAGCCCGCTACCGCGAGCTCGACCAGCAGTATCGTCCCTCCGGCTTCAAGGCCATGATGGGCGCCGAGGCCATCAAGGAATTGCTGAAGCGCGTCCAGATCGAGGAGCTTGGCCTGGAACTGCGCGAGCGGATGAAGACCGAGACCTCCGCGCAGAAGAAGATCAAGTACGCGAAGCGCCTGAAGGTCGTTGAGGCGTTCCGCAAATCGTCGAACAAGCCGCAGTGGATGATTCTCGATGTGCTGCCGGTCATTCCCCCAGAGCTGCGCCCGCTGGTGCCGCTGGATGGCGGCCGCTTTGCCACTTCGGATCTGAACGATCTCTATCGTCGCGTCATCAACCGCAACAACCGGTTGAAGAAGCTGATGGATCTGCACGCGCCTGAAGTGATCGTGCGCAACGAAAAGCGCATGCTCCAGGAAGCCGTGGACGCGCTGTTCGATAACGGCCGCCGTGGTCGTGTGCTGCGCGGCGCCAACAACCGCCCGCTCAAGTCGCTCTCTGACACCCTCAAGGGCAAGCAGGGCCGCTTCCGTCAGAACCTGCTGGGCAAGCGCGTCGACTACTCCGGCCGTTCGGTCATCGTCGTCGGCCCCGAACTCAAACTGCACCAGTGCGGTCTGCCAAAGAAGATGGCGCTCGAGCTCTTCAAGCCCTTCATCTATCACCGCCTTGAGCAGACAGGCCACTGCACCACCATCAAGCAAGCCAAGGAAATGGTGGAGATGCAGGAGCCGGTGGTGTGGGACATCCTTGAAGAGGTCATCAAGGATCACCCTGTACTGCTGAACCGCGCCCCAACCCTTCACCGCCTCGGCATTCAGGCGTTTGAGCCGGTGCTGGTCGAAGGCAAGGCCATCAAGATTCATCCGCTGGTCTGCACCGCCTTCAACGCCGACTTCGACGGCGACCAGATGGCCGTGCACATTCCTCTGTCGCCTGAAGCGCAGATCGAAGCCAGCGTGCTGATGCTCGCATCGCACAACATTCTTTCGCCGGCGTCAGGCCAGCCGATCACCGTTCCTACCCAGGACATGGTGCTCGGTCTCTACTACCTGACCAAGGCCAAGAAGGGTGGCATCGGCGAAGGCCGCGTCTTCTCGAACACTGAAGAGATCCTGATGGCTCTCGAAGCGCGCCAGGTTGAAACCCTGACGCCGATTCGTCTGCGTTACACAGGCAAAGTGCTCGACATGACCACCGCCTACGACGATCAGGATCTGACGCACACCGAGCCGGTGGACTTCAACAACGAGTACATCAACACCACCGTCGGCCGCGTGATTCTGAACGACGCGCTTCCCTCCGGCATGCCCTACATCAACGGCCTGCTCAAGAAGAAGGGCATCGGCCAGCTCGTCAACTACTGCAACCAGAACCTCGGACTCGAGGTTACGGTAGGCATGCTCGATCGCATCAAGCAGCTGGGCTTTAACTATGCCACCAAGTCGGGCTTGTCCGTTGGTCTCGACGACATGGTTATTCCTGCCAGCAAGTACACCACGGTGGACGAAGCCGACAAGAAGGTGATCGAAGTCCAGAAGCAGTACATGGACGGCGCCATCACCAACGGCGAGCGTTCCAACAAGGTCATCCAGATGTGGTCGGCTGTCACCGATCAGGTCGCGGACGAGATGTTCGGCAACATGAAGAAGGCGGACGACGAAGGAGCCATGAACCCGATTTACATCATGGCCGACTCTGGCGCCCGTGGTTCGAAGCAGCAGATTCGCCAGCTTTCGGGCATGCGCGGACTGATGGCCAAGCCTTCGGGCGAAGTCATCGAGACGCCCATCACCGCGAACTTCCGCGAAGGCCTCACGGTGCTCGAATACTTCATCTCGACCCACGGCGCACGTAAGGGTCTGGCCGATACGGCACTCAAGACCGCCGACTCGGGCTACCTCACCCGCCGCCTGGTCGACGTGGCGCAGGACGTCATCGTTACCGAATACGACTGCGGTACGAGCGAAGGCATCTACGTCGGCTCGATCGTTGAGTCCGGCGAGATCATCGAGCCCATGCGCGACCGCATCATCGGCCGCGTGTCACTCGAGCGCATCAAGGACTACGACGGCAACGTGATCGTCGAAGTGAACCAGCCCATCGACGAGGACATCGCGCTGGGGATTCAGGGTGCCGGTGTCGAGAAGGTGAAGATCCGCTCGGTGCTCACCTGCGAATCACGTCGCGGCGTCTGCGCGTTGTGCTACGGACGCAACCTCGGCTCAGGCCGGATGGTCGAGCTCGGCGAAACCTGCGGCGTTATCGCGGCGCAGTCCATCGGCGAGCCGGGCACGCAGCTTACCATGCGTACCTTCCACGTAGGTGGAACCGCCAGCCGCGTGCAAGACAAGTCGCGCCTCGACGCCAAGAACAACGGCTTCGTGCGCTTCATCAACCTGAACACCGTTGAAAGCAAGGACGGCGCGCTGGTTTCGATGAATCGCTCGGGATCGGTTGCCGTGGTGGATGAGCGCGGCCGTGAAAAGGAGCGCTACCAGGTAGTCTATGGCGCGCGCCTTCGCGTGAAGGACGGCCAGGCTGTCAAGCTCGGCGAGCTTCTGGCCGAGTGGGATCCCTACACCTACGCCATTCTCACTGAGATCGGCGGAACGGTGCAGTTCAAGGATCTGCAGGAAGGCATCACGCTCAACGAGGAAGTGGACGAAGTCACCGGCCTCTCGCGCTGGGTGGTTGCCGATGCTCCCGATGAAAAGCGCCAGCCTGCCTTCATGGTGAAGAACGCGAAAACGCACAAGCGGTACCTGCTGCCTCGCGGCGCTCACCTGATGATCCAGGATGGCGAAGATGTAGGTCCTGGCGATGTGCTCGCGAAGATTCCCAAGGAGTCGACGCGTACCAAGGACATCACCGGCGGTCTGCCGCGCGTCGTCGAATTGTTCGAAGCCCGCAAGCCTCGCGAGACGGCCATCATCAGCGAGATCGATGGTGTGGTCCGCTTCGGCGAAGTTGCCAAGGGTCAGCGCAAGATCTACGTCACGGCTGACAACGGCGACGAGAAGGAGTACTCGGTACCTCGCGGCATTCACGTCAACGTGCAGGAAGGCGAACGCCTTCGTGCCGGCGACCCGCTGATGGATGGTCCCTTGAACCCGCACGACATTCTTGCCGTGCTGGGCGAAAAGGAACTGCAGGCTTACCTGGTGAACGAAATCCAGGAAGTCTACCGTCTGCAGGGCGTGGCCATCTCTGACAAACACATCGAAGTGATTGTCCGGCAGATGCTGCGCTGGGTGCGCATCGACGAAGTGGGCGATACCAACTTCCTGCTCGAACAGCAGGTCGATCGCTTCCGCTTCCGCGAAGAGAACGAGCGCATTGTCAGGGAAGGTGGCCGTCCGGCACTCGGTCGTCCGCTGCTCCTCGGCATCACCAAGGCCTCGCTCTCGACCGACAGCTTCATCTCAGCGGCCAGCTTCCAGGAGACGACCCGCGTACTTACCGAAGCCAGCATTAACGGAGCGATCGACAATCTCCGTGGCCTCAAGGAGAACGTCATCGTCGGCCGGCTCATCCCGGCAGGCACGGGCCTCGAGTACTACCGCAACGTCCAGCTCTCACCAGAGCTCGAAGAAGCGGCAGCCCGCGTGCAGCAGGAGGTTTCGGCAGAGATCGAAGCCGCCGAACGCGAACTCGAACTCATGCGCCAGGAAGGCGAAGCCGAAGAGATGGCAGCCGAGTAACAGGCAGCTGTCAGTGGTCAATGAACACAAGGCCCGGCGCAAGCCGGGCCTTTTTATTCACCACGCTGATTTCCGCTCGCGACGTTTCCGGGATGAACTTCGTGCATCGTATTGCAACGCACTTTAGATACGGGTGCTGGCTGAACTGCCATTCATCTCATTCGATTTGTCCGCATGACATTGACGGCAAAACTGCGCGGACCGATTGCTATTCGGGTCTGCGATACCTGTAGGGTCATAAGGGGCGCGCAGAAAGTGCCTGGTCGAATAAACGCCCGGCGGAAAAAGGTTCGATGCGGAAGTCGCCGTTACCCTGGTGATCGTCATCAGGTGGGGATTGTGGCACGTGGTGCATGCAACGACGGAAGTGTTGCCGTGGTGGCTTGGTTTGACGAAGAAACCATAGCTGGCGGCAAAGTGCGATGAGTGAATTCCGCCCATCGTGATGACGCCGTTGTTTTCGGTGCAATCCCAGCCGAGCGCACCACCGCATTTGATTCGAGCTTCAAGGCCAATCGGGTGGTCCTCGATCTCGTGACCCGCGATCAGGCTTTCCTGATCCATCAATGTCGGGGCGGTGCCGACGGATCCATACGTCGATGGGATGGTTTCATAAAAGACATTGCGCATCATCGCTTGAGGGCCATAGTTTCCGTCGTGACAGCTTAGACACTTGAGAATACCTGCAATGTCAGAACTGTCGTTTGGGGTGGAGTGATCAGGGTTGCCGTAGACCGCGTATGTGCTGGTCACATCCTGACCCCAAAGCATATCCCCGCCTTGGCTGGCTTTGCGAGTGAGAGTGTTGCGCTCCCCGCATGAGGTTCTGTGTGGCGCGTGACACTCGGGGCAACCGCGACCAGCGTTGACATGTGCGCCCAGGGCGTCCGTACGAGGACTTGTCTTTGCGGCAGCGGTTACGGCGAATGCGCAAAGAATCAATAAAGCGACAATCGCATGCTTCGCGAGCGACGATTTGAACTCATCATCTTGATGGAACTTCATACACCGATCTCTCGAACAGTCAATCTTTACGCCTTCGGAACGAGAGTCAAGCGCGTCTGACCCATTCGGGTAGTGACGAGAGTCATGTGAGGGTTCCAATGCCAACAAGTGATTGAGCGCTGCGAGATTCCAGGACCAAAGCGCCCTCAATCGTACTGATGCCTCCGCGGCCGGCTTCCAGGAGACGACCCGCGTTCTTACCGAAGCCAGCATCAACGGAGCGAATCGACGATCTCCGCGGCCTCAAGGAAAACGTCATCGTCGGCCGGCGCGCTCATCCCGGCAGGCACGGGCCTCGAGTACTACCGCAACGTCCAGCTCTCACCAAGCTCAAGGAAGCGGCAGCCCGCGTGCAGCAGGAGGTTTCGGCAGAGATCGAAGCCGCCGAACGCGAACTCGAACCCATGCGCCAGGAAGGCGAAGCCGAAGAGATGGCATCCGAGTAACCTGCTTCTCAAAAATCGCCTCCATCAACCAGAAGGACCTCGCGAATGCGAGGTCCTTTCTTCTTCTGCTCACTTCTTTGCGAGGCATATCGCGTAGCCGACAAGTCAGGCAGCAACCCGTTCACACTCTTGATAAGGAACCGCCACATTCGTAAATCCCAGAGCGCTGTCATCCTGAGCGAAGCGCAGCGCAGTCGAAGGATCTGCGGTTGCGTTTCCAATGCCACCCGAACCGAACCGCGCCCCAAAACGCATTACTCACGGATCGCCCACCACCCACTCGCAGTATTCTGAATAGGCGTTGCAGCGTCTAACCTGTTGAGAATTGCATTTGGGACAGCACAATAAAAACGCGAATCTTCGTGCGATTATTTTCGCATTGGCTTTGCCTGTATTCATAGGCGCAATGGCGCTTATGCTGTGGGGGCAAATGACGTGCGTCAGGACCGCAAACGCGCTGTGACTGTGGACGAACCTGCGCCCGTTTTTGCAGGCAGCGGACACGGCTGCGATATGGGCCAGCAGATCGCTGTCGTGCAACGAGGTGCGGTGCTCTCAGTTCGCCGGATCAGGTATTGGAAGGATTGCGCGACGCTCGATGTGAATGCACCGGATGGCCGCTTGGGCCACTTCGTCCTCGGAGTCGGCGCCGTCGATGTACAGCCACCTCTCCCATAGTTAGTGAGTTACCGTCTAACCGGCAGTATCTGCTTGATAAGCATCCTCCATGCGCGAGGACGAGTGTCCTCACTTCTTGGCTCCCCCGCTGTCAAGTGCGCTGGTCGCGGCCGACACGCCAATCCGCTCATTCCAAAAGGAAAAGGAATCTTGCGCGTTTTGCAGGTTATTTCCCCTCTCTGGCGCACAATCAGATGAATAGGACTTTCCAATGCCTTCATGCAACAGCACCCTCGCCGTCTCGCCGGAGATTCATTTGAAGCCGGCTCTCACCTGCTCCCGCGATGAATCGCTCTCCGGTCCCCACCCCCACCCCCCTCCCAAATTTGCAGTTTTCCACAAAAAGCTTGCAGGAAATCCGACGCTGAAAGTACGACCAATTCTGTCGGCTGCGGACGAATTGGACAAACAACTCATAAATGCGCAGAGCCCTCCCGAGACCGCAAATTCAAATACGCGCAGATTCCGCTTACGAAAGTTTGCAGGCTGATCGGTCTTCAGCGGAGTCGCAACTCCTTGCTGACAGAGAGCTTTCATGCGGCGCGCCTTTGAACGAGCAAAACGCCCCCTGAGCTGTGAGCCAAATCACAACCTTCCTTATTTCGCCCTGATAAACGTCATGCTAATATCTAGCCATTCAAGACAATTCACCTTGAGCGGTAAACAGAATTGCCTAACCAGTCTGTATCTGTAGCTGCATCCATCTCCGAATTTCCAGGCCACCGCCCCAGCCCGGCCAAGCCGCCGATGCTGATGGAGCGGACCCAGCCGGTGCTCGAAAAGCTATCCCGCACGCTCGGCGAGCCCATCATCACTTACTGGAATTCCAATAAAGGTTCCATCTGCCAGAACGACGTTGCCGGCCTCTACGCGCTGGTGCGTAAAGTCGGCACCATCGAGCGCCTCACGCTCTTCGTCAAGTCCGACGGCGGGTCCGGCCAGGCCTCGCTGCGCATGGTTAACCTGCTGCGCCGCTACGTAAAACATCTGACCGTACTTGCCCCGCTCGAATGCCAGTCGGCCGCGACCATGCTGGCCCTGGGCGCAGACAAGATCCTGATGGGTCCATTGGCCCACCTGTCTGCCGTCGACACATCTTTGACGCACGACCTCTCGCCGATCGACCGCGATAACGACCGGGTCAGCGTCAGCAACGACGAACTGCTGCGCGTGATCCGCCTCTGGACCGAGCAGGCCAAAAGCTCGACCACAAATCCGTACGAGGCGTTGTTCCCGTACGTACATCCGCTGGTCATCGGCGCGGTCGACCGCTCCAGCGCACTTTCGACACGCATCTGCGAAGAGATTCTGTCGTACCACATGGACGACAAGGAGCGGGCACGCGAGATCAGCAACAACCTGAATTCCGGCTACCCCTCGCATAACTACCCCATCACGCTGCGCGAAGCCAAACGCATCGGCCTCAACGTCGAGGCCATGGATGACAGCGTCAACGCGCTGCTCTTTGAGCTGAACGAGATCTACTCCGAGATGGGCGAGAGCGCGACCACCGACTTCGACGAGAAAAATTCGCACGACAACAGCATCATCAAAGTGATGGAAACCGCCGGGACCCTGATCTACTACCAGCTCGACAAGGATTGGCACTACCGCGGCGAAGAGCGTCGGTGGGTGGCGCTGAACGAGAAGAGCCAGTGGCGCAAGGCGGAACTGCTCAAGGGCAAGGTGACGATCTCGCAGCTGCACGTGCGCTGAGAGCAAACGTGGGTTTTACCGGGGGGGATGAAGCGCGTCGGCTCAAACAGAGCCGGCGCGCTTTCTATTTGCCTTGTTCTTCGGGGCGGAAAAGCGCGTTATTCAGGCGGTCCGGCATGTCAGCGCCATGGCGCTTGGTGTGCTTGGCAACATACATGGCGGCGTCGGCGGCGCTCAGCAGGCTATCGGCCGAGGTCCCGTCCTCGGGATAGAGTGCAACACCAACGCTAGCTCCACCGCGGAGCACGTATCCTTCTACCGCAAACGGGGCGTCAAAGCAGCGTTCGAGCCGTTGCGCGATCTCCTCAAGGGCGGAGCGGCTGCGCACCACGGGCACAAGCGCTGCAAACTCGTCGCCGCCAAGGCGCGCGAGCATATCGCCGGAGCGCAGCTGCCGCTTCATGCGCATGGAAACTTCCTGCAGATAGAGGTCTCCAATGTGATGGCCGTAGAAGTCATTGATCTGCTTGAACTCGTCCAGATCGATGTAGACCAGGCCGAAGATCGAACGCTCCACTTTTGACTTTTCAATCTGCTGCTCGAGGTCGCGATCGAGAGAATGCCGATTATGGATATCCGTCAGCAAATCGAACTCAGAGCGATACATCAGGTCCTTGTAAAGCCTTCGCGTTTCAATGGCGAGTGTTGCCAGTCGAACGCCTGCTTCGAGGGCCGAGGATTCGTCGAGGGGATGGGGTTCACCAGCCTCGGTGGCGGCAAACAGAGTTCCCAGCGAGCCGCCGGCGCGGGCGGGAATGTCGAGGCGAATGCTGCGGAGTCCCTTTGCCTTCGCGGGAGCATTTCCGAGGCGCGCCTGGTCCGGCATCTCGCACCAGCAGAACGGGAAGCCCAGGCTGAACGCCACCATCTCCGTTATCGCATCGATCAGTTCGGGCAAGGGACGCGAGCTGTTGATGTCCTCAAGGATCTTGCTGCGCTTTGTCTCCAATTGCGCATTGTGCCGCTCGATACGGGCTTCAGATTCAGAATGTGCTGTGATCGTGCGCGTCTGGTGGTCGACCTTCCTGCGAAGGATCCAGCCCCATAATCCGACGATCAGGACAAGGACCGCCAGCACGATGACAATCGGGCCCAGGGAGAGCGCGCTGAGCCACGAGGGAGAGGTTATTGCGGTGATGTCATTGGCTTCCCGAGCTTTCGCAGCATGTACGAAAGGCGTCTCACTCGCAACAGCCAGAAACGTGGCCGCGAGCGCGAGACACTGCCGGGATTTGCTGCTCAACATCATTTGCCAGCATCCTTCGAAATTGCCTGCTAGCTCCTTATCGTGAGGAACTTAGCTGGTACAACTCGCCAATCTCGAACTTGTTGCGACTGATAAAAGTTTACGCGCACCTCGAGTTACTCTCGTTACACCTTTCG
Source organism: uncultured Acidobacteriaceae bacterium (assembly GCA_963770365.1). GTDB lineage: Bacteria > Acidobacteriota > Terriglobia > Terriglobales > Acidobacteriaceae > Telmatobacter. The sequence goes on from CAVYPN010000014.1 coordinate 788,331, forward strand.
CGGTAGTTTGAGGCCCCCTGGCATACCACTTTCAGAACAGAGGTGGCCCATTTCGGGGCATGCGGCGGTGCGCGCAGGGTATGATGGCTGGGGCTCAGATTCGGGAGAGCAACCCTGCATGGCAACCAATCCAGACCTTCCCCTTCTCGTCACCTCGTTTTCACCCAGCGGAAACCAATCGCTACCCACCCGCCGCATCCGCGTGCTCGGCGTGCCGCTCGACATGGGCGCGAGCCGTCGCGGCGTCGACATGGGGCCTTCGGCGATGCGCGTCGCTGGCCTGGAAGCCCGCCTCGAAGCCCTCGGCCACCTTGTAACGGACAGTGGCAACGTAGAGGTAGACATTGCCGAAACCCAGAATGTGGGCGAGCCCAATGCGCGCTACCTCAAACAGATTGCCGACACATGCACGCGCACGTCGAAGGCGGTCTGCAAGACGCTGGAAGAGGGAATGATTCCCCTGGTGCTGGGCGGCGATCATTCCATTGCGGTGGGGACCGTTTCAGGCGTCTCGGAGTTCTACCGGCGACAAAACCAGAAGATCGGCGTGATCTGGATCGACGCGCACTCCGACATCAACACGCCGGACACCTCGCCCAGCGGAAACGTGCACGGCATGCCGCTGGCTGCGCTGCTTGGCTTGGGGCCCGATCTGCTGACCAACATCGGCGGCTTTGCCCCGAAGATTGCTCCGGAAAACACCGTGCTGGTAGGGGTGCGCGACATCGATGCGGCGGAACGCGCCAACATCAAGCGCTCGGGCATGGCCGAGGTGTACACCATGCGCGACATCGACGAGCGCGGCATGCGCGCCGTGATGGAAGAGGCCCTGCGTGCTGCAGGCCGCGGCACGGCCGGCTACCACGTCTCGCTCGATATGGACTGGATCGACCCGGAAGACGCGCCCGGAGTGGGCACGCCGGTTCGTGGCGGCGCAACGTACCGCGAGGCCCACCTGGCCATGGAGATTCTTGCCGATCATGGACGGATGCTCAGCTTCGAAATCGTTGAAGTGAACCCCGTGATCGATGAGCACAACCGGACCGCCGACCTGGCAGTGGAGCTGGCATGTTCGGCGTTTGGGAAGAAGATACTCTAGACTCCCCGTTTCCGCCGAGCTTGCTTCTTTCGGAGCTTCGCTCTTCGCGGCGGCCACGAAACCGCACTCTCAGGCGGCTCAATACGCTGGAATGAGAGATCATTGAAGTCGGCGATCTGTTCGCTTTCTTCAATCGGACCGAACTTTCGCTTCGAAGGTCGTAACCGATAGAGACAGCCGGATTGTGCAAAGAGCAAGTCGCCGGTTGGCGACCAGTCAGCCCATTCACTCCGACCGATGTCACCGTGGATGCCGTCCTCGCTGTGCAATGAGTGCTCGATGAGCCACCCCGGACCGCCACGCTCCTTAATGCCCAGGATCGACATTCGGAGTATGTATTTCTTAGGCCAGAAAGGGTGCAGTTTCTCCCATGTGATCGGAGGATCGTATTCGATCCACACTTTTGCACCGTGATCGTTCTTAGTCTTTTCAGGATATGCCGTCAATTTCCAGCCATCTCTGGCGAGTCGACATGACCATATGGGATCATCCTCTCCGCGCCCGGACCACTCCCCGCAAGACCCGACAGCGAGCCAGCTTGGCATCGAAAACTCCGGAGCCAGCTTTATGTCTTCGGGGAAATCGTTAATCATCAGTCGATCATTCGAGAAGAACAGCCCACCTCCACCCCAGCAGTTACCTTTCGGCCATAGAGCTAGAGCTGTGAAGTATGGTGGTCGACTGACTGCTGACCACGACCTGATCGATCTACGAAAATCGGCTGCAAAATATACCAGCAACTCCCCATCAGGAGAGAGATCACAGCGACGCTCATAAATTCTTCCCTTAAGCCATTGACCAACTTCGAACGAGTTTTTGGCAAGGTCCCACTTGATAAGAAGTACCTGGTTCGACGGTCCCCGTCGGAAGACAACGGCCTTAGGCGCATCGCGGGCGAGCAAAACGTAAATTCGGGCAGCGGATTTCACCATGCGGTTATGCAATGTTATCTCTGAGTGTCCTGATTTAAAAACTTCCATGTTTAGGCATCCAACGTGTCACCCTTCGGCATGTTCCTTTGAGCGACAATAAGAAAGATGGCAAAGAAACTTCGCGTAGGTATCTTATTTGGCGGGCGCAGCGGCGAGCATGAAGTCTCGCTGCTCTCGGCTGCCTCGATCCTGAAGGCAATCGATCGCAGTAAATTTGACGTCGTGCCGATCGGCATCACGAAAGAAGGCAGATGGCTTGCGGCTGCGGATGCGACCGGACTGCTGGCCGGCGTCCCGAGCGCCGGGGCGCGCAGGCTACGTGCAGGCGATCCCGCGGTGACGCCGGGTGCCAAGCTGCTGCACGAGGGCATTCCGACGCTGCTTGCGCCTGTCCCCGGTCCGCAGGGCCCAGAGGGAAAAGCAATCGACGTAGTATTTCCGGTTCTGCATGGCACGTTTGGCGAAGACGGCACCATCCAGGGGCTGTTTGAATTGGCTGGAATTGCATACGTCGGTTCGGGTGTTCTCGGTTCATCGGCCGGCATGGACAAGGACGTGATGAAGCGGCTGTTCGCGCAGGCGGGGCTGCCCATCGTCAAACACGTCACGATTCTGCGCTCGGAGTGGGAGAAGTCGCCGCGCAAAGCCATCGCGCTGATCGAGAAGTCGCTCAAGTACCCGCTGTTTGTGAAGCCTGCGAATCTCGGATCTTCTGTGGGGATCAGCAAGGCCCACGATCGGAAGGAACTCGGTCCCGCGCTCGATGAGGCAGCGAAGTACGATCGCAAGCTCGTCGTTGAGCAGGGAGTCGGCGGTAAAAAATTGCGCGCCCGCGAACTCGAAGTCGGTGTGCTCGGCAACGATGCCCCCAGCGCCAGCGTGGTGGGCGAAATCATTCCCGGCAAGGAGTTCTACGACTACGAGGCAAAATACCTGTCGGAAGGCTCTGTGCCTGTGATTCCAGCGAAGATCACGCGCGATGAGGCGAGGCGGATTCGCGAGATGGCAGTGGCAGCGTTTCAGGCCTGCGATCTTTCAGGATTGGCGCGTGTGGATTTCCTGATGGAGCCGGACGGCAGGCGCCGCATCTATCTCAACGAGGTGAACACGCTGCCGGGCTTTACGCAGATCAGCATGTACCCCAAGCTGTGGGAGGCCACCGGCATCCCCTACACCGGTCTGATTACACAGCTCATCGAGCTGGCGCTTGAGCGCCACAAAGACAAGAACCGGAACTTGTATAGCAGGGAATGATGAGACACGGATTGGGGAATCGGGAGCAGGGAATAACGAGCCGGGAACTACGCTTGGCTCGCCGGTGTCTAACAAAGGAGCGGGACATACTCGCGCTTTAAGTGATCGGCTTCAAACTAAAGTCGCTTTGAGCATGACACCCGCTTGTTACTCCTTATCCCTGTTCCCTAAGTGCCTTCAGTGGCTTATGCTTGACTGCGAGGAAAGTCTGAATGACCCTGCTGGATGCTCCCAAATTTGACGAAGCCCGCGAACTGCGCAATCGCGTCATGCTGTACAGCGGCGGCGGCCTGCTTTTCGTCCTCATTGTCGTGTTCTGGCTTGCTTCCGGCCATCCTGCCGACTGGCCCTGGAACTGGTGGACGCACCTGCGGGGCCGTCACACGATCAACAACTTGATGGAGTCAGTGGAGAAGAACGATCTCAAGCAGGCATACGGGATCTGGATGCACGATCCCAACTGGCAGCAGCACCCGAACAAGTATGGCGCCTACCCCTTCGATCGCTTTGAGGCCGATTGGGGTCCGAACAACACGCAGAATGAATATGGAATCATCCAGAGCCACCAGATTGTGGCGGCACGGGTCTTCCGCAACGTGCTGCTTGTAGGGCTGCTGATCAACGGGCGCAAGAGCAAGGCGCTGTTCCTTACCTACTATCCCAAGGACCACACCCTGGACTTCGCGCCGCCGGATGAGGAACTGTACCTCGGTCCGTAACCGGTCCGACGCCAGAAAAAAATCCTGCGGTTGATCCTCAGGCTCCCAACTCTGCCAGCGTCTTTTCGAGGCTCGCCGAGTCTTCGACATTCAGCGATTTCTGTGCTGGATCGATCTGTTTGAGCAGCCCGCAGAGCACCTTGCCGGGACCGGCCTCAATAAACACTTCGGCTTCCGCACCCACCAGGGTCCGCACACAATCCACCCAGCGCACGGTGCCGGTTACCTGATCGATGAGGGCGTTGCGTGCGCCTTGAGACGTTGTCACCATTGTCCCACTTACGTTGGAAGCTACCGGAAAGCGCGGTTCGGCAAGCTGCAGGCCTGCCAGCACGCGCGCCACTTCTTCCTGCGCCGGCTGCATCAGGGCGCAATGGAAGGGAGCGCTGACGGGAAGCATCACCGTACGACGCGCGCCTCTGGTTTTGCAAAAGGCGGCAGCCTTTTCGACGGCGGCCGTTGCGCCGGAGATGACGGTCTGTCCCGGCGAATTCAGATTTGCCGCGGCCACGATCAGTCCTGTTTCCCTTGCGGCTTCCTCACAGGCCTCGATGACCTGCTCGGGATCAAGGGAGAGTATCGCCGCCATCGCGCCCTGTCCCGCCGGCACTGCCTGCTGCATCGCACGTCCGCGCGCTTTCACAGCACGGACGGCATCGGCGAACGTCAGTGTCCCTGCCGCCACATGCGCGGACCATTCGCCGAGCGAATGCCCGGCGGCAAGCGCGGGTTGAATTCCGTGTTCTGCGAGCACGCGCAGCACCGCCACGCTGACGGTCATGATGGCAGGCTGCGTGTTTTCGGTCAGCTTGAGGTCTTCTTCGGGGCCTTCGAAGCAAAGCCGCGACAGGGCGAACCCGCATACCTCGTCGGCCTCAGCAAATGTCTGTTTTGCGATGGGGAAACGCTCGGCAAGATCGCGGCCCATACCCACCGTTTGCGAACCCTGCCCCGGAAAGAGAAATGCAATCTTCTTGTTCATTCCAGAGAGGATTGTATCCCAGCTTGGCTGACAAAGACCGATGCTCTGTCTCGCTCTATGCGCATCCCCGGCGGGAAAACTTGAGTGAAGCATGCAGCGGATGAATGGCAACAAATTGTTAGGCGTTTCGTTAATTTTTTGTGATGCGCTTTTCCGCTGGACGACGCGAGCAAGACAGAGAGATGATCAGGCCACGCATCTGTTTCCCCAGAAGCACAACCATCGTCGTCCGGGACCCCGCACGCTTTCAACTGCGAGGCCAGGAGATTAGTCGTCAGCACTTGGAGGTCGTCATGAATCGGAATCTTGTAGGCGCCGCCGGGGCAGCTGTTCTTGCCCTTCTTTGTGTCGGAGTCGGTTGCGGGCAGCACAATCGAGCCTCCGGCGGTTCGGCAGCGTCTCAGGCGCAATCGGGCAAAGTGTCACTGTCCAGCACGCGCAAGGTTGAAGCCTCTGATCCGGTTTACCAGATGACCGCGTACACTCTCGAAGTTCCGTCAGATTGGAAGTATGCCGGTACGATCGCGCGTGGAACAGGCTGCCACGCAACGGGTGCCTCACTCAAGTACACGGCTCAGACCCCAGATGGCCTCACCGCCATTGTGCAAATGCCGGGCGTTTCATGGAGTTGGTCATCGAGCCAGCAGATGCAACAGATCATGGCGCAATCGCATTGTCCAGGTGTTGACATCGATACAGCAGCCGGCTTGCTCGTCAACATCGTTGTACCGAACTTGCGACCGAACGGAAAAATCGTCGAGGTCTTGCCTCTGCTGCCGCAGGGACAGGCAGCGCTGGCCGATCAGCTTGCCAAGGCACGCGAACAAAACGCTGCCATGGCGCGACAGTACGGACAGCAGCCGCAGAAACTCACACTCGAGGGGGCACGCGCGCGCGTCCTCTCCGATCGCGACGGAAAGCCTGTCGAAGAAATGATTTCTGCGGTCATCGACTGCAATGAATCTCAAATGCCTGGCCTCATGGGCCAACCGGCTTCTGCACGGCGCAGTTGTTCCTCGCGGGGCGAGGTCATCGTTCGCGCACCCAAGGGCCAACTCGATGCATTGTTGGCACAGCCGCAATTCCAGGCGCTCTCCAAGACGATCCAGGCCAATCCCGATTGGGTAGCGCGCCTGAGCCGCGACCAGCAGGCTGCCTTCCAGCAGGCACAGGCGTCGAGTAACGCCCAGTTCCAAACCATGATGCGCAACAGTGAAGCGCAGCATCAGCAGTTGCTTGCCAACGGACGCGCCTTCCAAGCCCAGCAGGCAGCAAGCACGCAACGTGCGCTCGCCAATGATCGTGCTCAGCAGGCAGCCATTGACGAATCAGCTCACAAGACCGCAATGTATTCTCTCGATCAGCAGGAATTTCGCAATCCCAACACCGGCCAGGTTATCCAGGCCAGCAATCAATACAACCACCAGTGGATCTCCTCCGACGGAAGCACGCTCATCCAAACGAATGACCACACGTACGATCCCAACGGACAGGTGTACCCCGTAAGCCAAAGTTGGTCGGAACTCGTTCCGAAGAACTAGTATTGGAGTCGTTAAGGCACAAGCAAAAAAGAAGCGGCTTCAGTTCCAGCGCTTCTTGTCGTCGCCATCCTCGTCAAGCTGCTTTCCGCTGCCGTCAAACTTCACGGTGCGGCCCTGCGAGCGCATGTAGACTTCGAACTTTTTCGCGGCTCTGCGGCGCTTCCAGCGGTAGTACCCGTTGCGCAGTCCGTACCACTTTTCGCTGAATACGAACGAGAATCCGCGGCGGGGCGCCATACGGATGAAGGCGAATCCGGCGATCGCTCCGCCGAGCTGGGCAAAGGCATACATGCGCATGCTGCCGAACATCATGGCGACCGCGACCAGCGCATAGATGATGGCCATGTAGCGTGCCTTGATGCCGATGACGAAGAACATCTGGAACTGTACATCTCCGTAGAGCAGTCCGATCGCCATCAGCAGTCCGAAGATGCCACCGAAGCATCCGTAGAGCGGAAAGGTGTTCAGCGAGGCGCCAAGCATCACGCTGACACCGTAGATGGCGAGAGCGGCCAGCGCCGTGCCGATCACCGAAGTTGCGTAAAGGCCCATGACCCAGCGATCGGGGTGGAAGGCTTCGAGAAATCCCGCCAGAAACCAGATGGAGAGCAGCTCAAACAGTGTGGAAAGAATCAGGCCCGTGGGGTGTACGAGGCTGTAAGTCAGTGGCTGCCATATCCAGCCGTGCAAAAACGTGGTCGGATCAAAGAGCAGGTAATTCAGGGCCGCCCCGGTTGCCCTTGGAGCCACAAGTCCTGCGATGGCGAGAAGGAAAAAGGCGCCAAGGTTCACCAGCACCAACCGGCGAGTGGCGCCGTGAAAGTCGGGGAAAGCAAACGGGGTGGCGCCAATCCGGGGCATCGTAGTCAACAGGTTAAATGGAACGGCTTGCGCGTGTCATGGTTATGTGCCGGGCCGCCATCGATCAGGCGGCCCGCGAGTGCTTAAGGAACGACGACCAGCCCACGATGACCTTTTGCGTCGACGGCGCGCACGCCAAAGATCACGTTGTCCTTGGAGACGGGCAGCGATACCGTGACGGCCCCGTCACCAGCGGGCGCAACCTGCTTCACGTACTGCCAGGAGGATGCGGTTGTTTCGCGCCACAGCACGTCATAGTGGGCTACTCCACCGCCAACAGGAGGCTCCCAGGTCAGTGTGGAGCCGTTCTCGGTCATCTTGTTCACGATGGTCAACTTCTGCGGCTCGCCGGGTGCAAAGGCTAGCGTAGCGAGGGTTGCGGCATTCAAGCCGCGCCACCTGCGCCACGTAGTTGAAGTCCACAAAGCGGATCAGGTCTCCCAGAATCGGATCGTTCGAACCAGCGGGCGGCATCACGATGTTCTGGTGCTGATGGTTGTAGTCTTCGCGCCACTCGGTAAAGCGCACGGCCGCAAAGCCCTCGTGGTTGAAGGAGCTGTGGTCGCCTCCGCGCAGGTAGCGGTCGGGCCGGTCGATCAGGGATGCGGCAAACGGTTTTGGAGTCCCTGGCCGCGCGAGATAGGTATGTGCTGCCTCGGCAATGGCCCGGGCCAGTTCGCGGCTGGGCGAATCGTTCTCCTTCCCAAGAGCGCGAATGGCGCGCGCTTCCTCTGGAGTCGCGGCCTGGGGAACGCCCTCTGAAAACACGCGCACGCGATCCTTCAATTGAAGAGTGTCACCGGGCGTGGTATTGCCACCCACGATGTCGTTGTTCAGCGCCGCCTCCAGATTCCAGCCTTCATCCTTTGCCAGTTTGGCCAGGTGGCCCGACCCGACCAGCCCCTGTTCCTCACCCGCGACGGCCACAAAAACGATGGTTCCGGGAAACTTCAATTTACTCAGGGACCGTGCGCACTCCAGCGATACGGCTACGCCGGAAGCGTCGTCGTTGGCGCCGGGCGCAGCGCCGTGGTCGTCGTTATTGCTGGAATCGCGCGAGTCGTAATGGCCTGTCACCAGGACCATGCGCTTGGCCTGTTCCGGGTCGGTCCCACGAAGAATGGCATAAACATTGGTGATCTTAGTGGGCTTGGGAATGCGGCGAGCCCACTGGGCGCCGCTTGCCGGATCGGCGGTAAAGGTGTCGCGCTTAACTTCGAGGCACCCGCCGCATTCGTGCGAAATGGCCTCAAATTGCGCAGTGATCCAGTCAGCAGCGGCGTTTATGCCCTGTCCGGGTGGCAGATCGGTCTCCATGCTCGATAGTGTGCTGCGCGTACCGAAACTAACCAGCGTTTTTAGCGTCTCTTCTATTTGTTGGGGCTTGATGGTTGCAAGTGCTCTGGATATTGCGGGATCGACCGGCGCGGGGCCGACGGCGGTGGCATGAAGCGCATAGTCGGGCTGCGCGATTGCGGCGGCGCACGCCAATGCCAGCCCGCCATGCAGGACAAAGTGGGGAATCTTCATGATTTGCTCTCCGGTTTACGTACTTCGGTGCAGAGGCGGGGGATTCGGCCTCTTGACCTTTCCAACGGCTTGCCTAAAACTAACCCAAGTTCGTACCCTAGGGGTAACGCCATCCTACATTACGAAAAAGCCTTGGGAGGAGGCTGCCATGACAAGCTGCCCGGAATGTGAAAACAATCTCGATATCGACGTTGAAGAAGTGGAAGAGGGCGATGTTGTCGCCTGTGATGAATGTGGAACAGAGTACGAGGTCGTTGGAGTGGAACCGCTCGAGCTCTCGAAGGTAGAAGAGGGCATCGACGAGGAAGACGACTTGCTGGTTGAGGACGAGGAGGAAGAGTGACAGGAAACCGCGCACGTGTGGCGGCTTGGGTGGCATTTGCCACCCTTGCAGTGGTTATTGTCTCAGGGGTGAACAATTTCGGCGTGGCCCGCGCCCAAAACCTCGGCTCGCGCAATGTCGGCGGACTGGTAATCGACGCCAATTCCACGCCGGTGCAGGGCGCCACCGTCTTCCTCAAGAACACGAAGACGAAATCCATCCGTAGTTATACGTCTTCCAGCAACGGCAGCTTTCGCTTCGCCCAGGTCAGCATGACCGACGACTACGATCTGTGGGCCGAGAAGGAAGGCAAAAAGAGCGCGACAAAAACGGTCAGCTCGTGGGATGTGCGCAAGGACTTTGAGACGGAGTTGAAACTGAAATAGGCCGCATCACAATTCCCGTCCCGCAGGGTCGTCGGAGTGCTGGCGGATCCTCGAACAGAATCCTCATTTCTGCTTGCCCCGGCTCGACAACACGAGCTGATTCCCATCCGGGTCCTTGAATATGGCGACTGAACCCCATGGTTCGGTCGTCGGCTCCTTGGCGAAGATCACGCCCTTCTTCTTCATGGCTTCGGCGGTTGCAAACACGTCGTCGCACCAGAAGGAGATCGACTGGTGTTCGCCGATGCGCTTCTCATGTCCCTCCGGCGTGAAGAGCGCAACGCCCGTATCCGCGCCCGGAATCATCAGTTCAATCCAGCGCTGCTGCGGCGTGAAGGGTTGGTCCGTCATCACTTTCATGCCGATCGATTCAGTGTAGAACTTCAACGCCACATCCTGATCGCGCACGGGAATCCCGACAAACTTGATGCCTCTGATCATGCTGACCTCACATTGGATCGAGAATAACGTGGCGCGAATTCGGGATCAATCAGTCATCGGATGCTATAGTATCGATTGGTATAGCGATGCCGATTCTGGACGATTACATTACCGACACCCTGATGCGCGACCTGGTTGGCCACGACCGCAAGCCGGTGAGCTTTCTGGTGTACCTGTGGCTGGCCGCGGAGCAGGCGAAGACGCGCGCCGACGTGCAGGCGAGCTACCAGCACGTGGCCGAGTCGGTGGGAATTTCGAAGAGTTCCGCGCAGGCTGCCATTGGCTGGCTGCTCAAACGCAAACTGCTGGCAGTGAGAAAGGAGAATGTGACGGCGACGCCCCTGTATACCGTGCGCAGTCCCTGGCGCGAAGCAGTCCGGCGGCTCAAGAACCACGGTTGACCGCAGTCGGCGCGCTATTCCTGGTTCAGAATCACATCGCCGTTGACGGTTTCGATGGTTACGCGGTTCGTGCCGCTTCCCACAATCCCACTGGCGCGAATGTACCTGCGCGGCGTGCCATACGACTTATCCCATTCGCCCGATTCGTGCACGTCCAGACCTGCATGCTGCACGATGTGATACTGGCGATCGGTCCGCGTGTAGGCGAGCGTGATCTTCACATCCATGGCGAAGTCTTTAGGCACGGTCAGCTCGATCGTTCCGCCCTTCGAATCGAGGTGAATTTCCCGCTGCTGGCTCGAGGTTCCTATCTCGTGCACGGTGATGCCGCCGCCCATCGACGTAGCTTTCACAGGTCCTTCGGCAGTGCTGATCGTGATGCCGCCGCCCATCGTCGTGGCGTCCACCGAACCCGTGGCATGGTCGATATCGATCCCACCACCCATTGTCTTGATCCTGGCGAACGAAGCAACGTTGCCGACATGAATGCCACCGCCCATGGTCGAGAGCGCGGCTCCATGCGGTGCGTTGGCGACGTCGATGCCACCGCCCATTTTGTTGATGACGATCTCGCCGGACGCGCCGGTCGCACTGTTCGACATTCCATCATGGATATAGTGCGAACCGAAACCTCTGCAGCCCGCCAGAATAGCCGGCAGCGCACCCACCAGCACCAGTGCACATCCCACGCGCAGATTCATATCGCAGACCTCCTGAAAGGCTGAAACGCCTGTCTCACATTCCAGTACGCACGTGCGGCGCTCAGGGTTCCCTTCGGCGACGGAATCGATGTGCCTGCGGTCTTATCCGTCCAGCTTCTTCGTTACCAGCTCATTCAAGAGAGCCGGGTTGGCCTGGCCTTTCGACGCCTTCATCACCTGGCCCACGAAGAAGCCCGCGACCGTCTTCTTGCCGGCGCGATACTGTTCAACCTGCTTTGGATTGGCGGCGATGACCTCGTCGATCATGGCTTCAATGGCCGAAGAGTCGGTGATCTGCTGCGGCTTCTCGCGCTCGTATACGGCAGGGAAGTCTTCGCCCTTTTCAAAGCAGATATCGAACAGGCCTTTCAGTTGCTTCGAACTGATCTTGTTGTCGTCGAGCAGATCGGCGGCCATCACCAGCCCCGCCATTGAGATGGGTGACTGATCGAGTTCGAGTCCCAGCGCTTTCAGGCGGCCGCCGAGTTCGCTCAGCAGCAAATTAGCCACACGGCGCGGATTCCTGGCCGTCCTGGCGGCGGCCTCAAACCGGTCGGCGAATTCCCGGGAAGCCGTGAGCGTGTGGGCGTCCTTCGGGTTCAACTCGTACTCGGCGATCATGCGCTTGCGTCGCGCTTCGGGCAGTTCGGGGAGTTTGGCCCGCGCAGCTGCCAGAAACTCCGGCGTCACGATCAGCGGCGGCAAATCCGGTTCCGGGAAGTAGCGGTAGTCGTGCGCCTGCTCCTTCGAACGCATCGGGTAGGTGCGACCCTCGTTCGCGTTCCAGAGTCGCGTCTCCTGCACCACGCGGCCGCCCTCTTCAATCACTTCGATCTGGCGCTCGATTTCGTACTCCAGCGCCGCGCGAATGAAGCGAAAGCTGTTCACGTTTTTCACTTCCGCTTTTGTTCCGAAGCGCTCCGTGCCTTTGAGCCGAACACTGACATTCGCATCACATCTCAGCGAGCCCTCTTCCATATTGCAGTCGGAGACGGCAGTGTAGAGCAGAATCTCCTTCAGACGCGTTAGGTACTCGAAAGCTTCGTCTGGAGTGCGGATATCGGGCTCGCTGACGATCTCGATCAGCGGCGTGCCGCAGCGGTTCAGGTCGAGGTAGGTGCGCGTCGCGGAATCGGGAAACCCGTCGTGAAGGCTCTTGCCCGCGTCCTCTTCCATGTGCAGGCGCGTGATGCCAATCCGCTTAAGGCTGCCGTCCGCCGTCGGCACTTCGATCCAGCCATGCTCGGCCAGCGGCTTGTCGTACTGCGAAATCTGGTAGCCCTTGGGCAGGTCGGGATAGAAATAGTTTTTTCGCGCAAAGATCGACCGCTCGCGCACTTCGCAATTCAGCGCCAGCGACGCCAGTACAGCAAACTCCACAGCCCTTGCATTCAATACCGGCAGCGAGCCAGGCAATCCGAGGCACACCGGGCAAACGTTCGTATTCGGCTCCGAGCCAAATTTGTTCGCGCATCCGCAAAACACCTTGCTCGCGGTCAGCAGTTGCACATGCACTTCGAGGCCGATCACCGGCTCGTACTTGGCGAGAACGTCAGGAGACAAAGCGGTTGCAGCCATATCTAAATTTTAGCGCGCAAGCTCGAGTTGGACTGAAACCCGCTGACCCGCTAACTCGCTTGACCGCGCAGCGGTCGCTGACCCGCAGCTTCTGTTCCCTTACTCTGCTGGATCCTCCGCCGTAAACGCCGAGCAGCACGGTTTCTCCGTCGCGTGGAAGTTCATCAACTCCGCGCGAATCCCGTCCGGATCGTACATGTTGAATTGCCCTTTGCCGTCCTTGCCGATTTTCGGCGCTGCGTCGTGCCTGCCTTCCAGCCGGTTGCCGGCCTGCAGGACCTTGTACGCATCTTCCACTGACTTTTCGCCAACTGCGAAATGGTCCAGCACGCCCAGCGTCTGCTGCGTCATGTTCGCGGGAATGCCCGTCCCCGAGGGCCCGCTCGTCATCATGTACTCCACCCAGTCGTGTCCGTCGGGAACCTGCTGGCTCACCCAGTCAATCTTGTCGTCCTGCATACCGCCGTACCAGTAGGGCCTGAAGCCGAGCAGGTCGCGGTAGAACTTGTCCTCTGCCTCGCGGCTGTGGACGAGGAGTCCCACATGAATAATGTGGCGGCCGATTGCATTCGGATCATCCGGAGCCTTGGCGTTCGCCGCGGGCTGCACGAACTCGATCTTGTTGCCTTCAGGATCCTGCACCGCGAACCAACGGCTCCCATCCGAACCCTTTGTCACCGTCCCCGGTGTCTTCCACCCCTTCGCGGCGAGATATTTCCGCATGCCTTCCGCGTTCACTGTGTTGAAGGCCGCATGGTCCATGCGATTGATGCCGGCATTGGGCGGCAGGGGCAGCACTTCAACAAATTGTGTTGCGCTGAAGGCGTACTTCACACCCTTCGGATTTTCGGGGTCTGTCTGCTTCGCCGCACCAATGACTTGGCGATAGTAGTGGTCAGTCGCTGCCGCGTCCGATGTGTACACGGCTAGGTGCGATACTCCGGTGATCTTAGGCCGTTCCTGGGCTGTCAAAGCCACGGTAGCGACACCAAGTACAGCCATTCCAGCCACACAAAAAAACTTCAAATGCATAATGCACCTCAAATACTCGCGGCATCACGATAAATCGATTTGGCACATCCTGTAAACCGACGACTCCTCGCCTCGTTCCCGGATACAGCGGCCGGAGCGCTGCCGTACAATGCACCCATGCCCCGCCAGACCTTTCCCACACTCCTTGCAGCCGCCGCATGTACCGCAGTTTTCGGGCTTTCAGCGCTCGCGCAATCGGCCCTGCCCACCACATCGCCTGCCGAGCGCGACCAAGCTCGCGACATCTTCAAGCAGCTCATCGAAATCAACACCACCGATACGCCCAGGGGCAGCGTGACGTCTGCGACCACGGCGATGCAGAAGCGTTTCCTCGATGCCGGCTTCTCGCCCGACGATGTTCACCTGCTCGGTCCTGACGCGAATAAGCAGAACCTCGTTGTCCGCATGCGCGCCGCTGCGCCCACCACGGAGAAGCCCGTCCTGTTCCTTTGCCACATCGATGTGGTTGAGGCACTGGCCTCAGACTGGCACACCGATCCGTTTCAATTTGTAGAGAAGGACGGGTATTTCTACGGCCGCGGCACGCAGGACATGAAAGAGTCCGACGCCGCGCTGGTCTTCACCTTCCTGCGCCTTCACAAGGAGGGCTACAAGCCGAAGCGCGATCTGATTCTTGCGCTCACTGCTGACGAAGAAGGCGGCAAATTCAATGGAGCGTCCTGGCTGGTAACGAATCATCGCGACTTGGTTGACGCCGCGTTTGTCATCAATCCGGATGCCGGCGGAATTGAGTTAGATCACGGCAAGCCGATTGTCGGCGACGTGGAAGCAACGGAGAAGGTCTACGCCGACTACCAGATTTCGGCGGCTAATCGAGGCGGCCATAGTTCATTGCCGCGGCCAGATAATGCCATATACGAACTCACCACGGCCTTGGACAAACTCGCTGCCTATAGTTTTCCGTTTGAGATGAATGAGGTAACGAAGATCTACTTTGGAAACCTTGCAAAACAGGAAACCGCCGAGATGGCCGAAAATATTCGGGCTGTTCTTGCTAGCCCCCCCAACGCGGATGCAGTTGCGCGCCTCAGTCGCGAACCCAGCTTCAACTCGAACTTTCGCACCACCTGTGTAGCGACGCGCCTTGCCGCCGGCCATGCCAACAACGCCCTGCCGCAAAGCGCGCAGGCCAACGTGAATTGCCGCATCTTTCCCGGCCACTCGCCCGAAGAGATTCGCCAGCAGCTCATCGCGCTGTTCGGCGATCCCAAGCTAGTTGTGAAGTATGTTTCCGACGCCGGAAAGGTCTCCGACACCGCACCCGAGCGCAAGGCGATCGTGCCCCCTCCGCCGCTGAAGGAGGTCTTCGACCCGCTGACGCGCATCACCAATGCGATCTGGCCCGGTATCCCCGTGACCCCGGAGATGGAGGATGGAGCGAGCGACTCCATTTACTTCGCTCAGGCCGGCTACGCCTGCTATGGCTTCTCGGCCGTCGCGCTGGAGCGTAACGATGTACGCGCCCATGGGCAGGACGAGCGCTTGCCGGTTGACTCGTACTGGAAGGCGCTGGACTTCTTTTACTCCTTCGCGAAAGCGCTGGGTCACGCATGATTCCTTTCCGCATCTGCATCACATCGATACGTTGGCCGGTCGCACTATGATGGAAATCCGCAAGTCAAATTCCTCCACCGGAGTGGCCAGAGTGCCGGGCAAGATCGAACTGATGCTGGGACCGATGCGCAGCAACAAGACTGCCGAGTTGCTGCGCCGCGCCGAGATGCGCCGGCAGTATGCCAAGCAGCACGTGCTCGTGCTCAAGCCCAGCGACGACACCAAGGGCGGCCCTGGCCTTGTCGAAAGCCGCAATCCGAACGGCCATGCCAGTATGGATGCCCTCGAGTTTCCCTCGAGTGATCCCTGGTCGGTGATGAAGGCCATCGACGACCTCGAGCAGGAGATCGGCAAACGCGTGGAGTGCATCGCGATTGACGAGGGCCAGTTCGTCAGCGACCTTTTCCTTTTTACGAAGAATCTGCTCGACGCCAATCATGACGTGCTTGTGGCCGGGCTCGATCTCGATTTTCGCGCGATGCCCTTCGGCGAGATGCTGAACCTGTCGTGGCTCGTGAATGCCTACGGCGGCAGCATCACGGAGTGCATGGCCTACTGCACCTGTGGCGCCCGCGCGCTCTATTCGCAGCGCCTGATCGAAGGCAAGCCCGCACCCTACGACAGCCCCATCAAGGTTCCCGGAGACGCGTACGAACCGCGCTGTGCCGAGCACTTCGTGCTGCCGGGACGCCCCCACTAGAGCCGTTTTTAGCTTCCGAAAACGGCGCCTGAAGTTCTTCACGATAAAAGTCACGGTGTCATCCTGAGCGAACGGGCCCCCGAACGTACCAGGAGCCCTGCAGAGCGATAGCTCTGTGGGGCAGGTTCGGGGGAGGTGAGTGAAGAATTCGCTTTTTGCACTTCGACTTATGCCAGTAGCCCATGACATCTCACTAGCCCCGATCCTATAAGCTTGTTCCCGCCCCTCAGGAGTCGCCGGCGAGTGAGCCCAATCCCCATGAGTCCGCTCTACCGCAAGATTGCGTGGCGGCTTGTCCCGTTCCTCATGCTGCTGTACATGGTCGCGTTCCTCGACCGCGTGAACATCAGCTTTGCCGCGCTCACCATGAATCGCGACCTCGGCATCAGCGATGGTCTCTACGGTTTCGCTGCAGGAATCTTCTTTCTCGGCTACTGCCTTTTCGAGGTTCCTGCCAATCTCATGCTCACCCGCATGGGAGCCCGTCGCTGGCTGGCCATCCTTCTTGTGGTGTGGGGTGGGGTTTCCGTCGCCACCGCATTCATTACAGCCAAGCCGCAGTACGTTGCCTTGCGCTTTCTTCTCGGTATCGCCGAATCCGGATTCTTTCCCGGCGTCATTTTCTACATGACATTATGGTTTCCGCGCTCCTTGCGTGCCCGCATGATGGGGCTGTTCATGGTCGCCGCCCCGATTTGCAATTGCATCGGTTCACCCATCTCGGCACATCTCCTTCTGCTGCATCACGCAGGTCTCAAAGGCTGGCAGTGGTTGTTCGTTCTTGAGGGCGCTCCCGCGGTCATACTCGGTGCAGTTTCGTGGTTTGTTCTGGTTGATGGACCCGCTTCCGCGCCGTGGTTTTCCCCGGATGAGAGAGTCCTGCTGGCCAGGGAACTGCGCGACGATGAGATCCCGCACGTAGCCGGGGCTTCGGTGTGGCTGCACATCGTTAGAACCTCCATCACCTACCTGCTGGCCAGCGTGGGGTTTTACGGGCTTACCTTCTGGCTCCCCAAGATTCTCGTTGGCCTGGGAACCACTGCAACCGCATCGGGCTGGTGGGCCGTTCCTCCGTACGCGGCGGGCGCTGCTGCCATGATCATGTTCGGCCGCTTGCGCAATCAGTGGTGGCTACCGGGTTTGTACGTTGTGAGCGCCCTCGGGTTTCTCGGACTTGGAGTTCTCACTGGGTTGGCCGGTGCGATGTTTTGTTTCGTGCTAGCCGCCATTGGAATCTTCGGCGGGCTGCCGCTCTTCTGGAGCGCCACGACCGCGCGTATGAGCGGCAAAGCTGCAGGAGCGGGGATCGCGATCGTCAATTCGGTCGGCGCCATCGGGGCATTCGCCGGGCCAGCCCTGATGGGGTGGCTGCGCGAATTCACGCACAGTTACTCCGCGGGCTTGTTGACCATTGCGCTAAGCATGGCGCTTGCGTCAGTTCTGGCGCCTCGCCAACCTTCGGCTACACCCCTTACGGCAGTTGAAGAGTCGACCTGACCCTTCCTCCGCTGGCCTTCAGGCGCCCTCGGACTCGCTGATAGACTGGAAACTGCATGATCCTCCCGTTTGTCCGCGAAATTTTCGCGGAACTGGAGCAGTCCTCCTCCTTCGACCGCGTTCGCAGGCACCTCTCTCTCGGTGTCGGTCGGCGACGTGTGTCCGGACTCACGAATACCGCCCGGTCCCTTTACCTTCCACTGCTCGCCCGCGCCGCCAAGCAACCGGTCATCGTGGTTGTTGCCGATAACAAGGCTGCCGAGGCTCTGGAGCCTGCACTGCGCGCGGGCTGCGACCTTACCGGAGCCATTGATCCCGACCGGGTCGTTCGCTTGCCGGCGCACGACGTGCTTCCGTTTGAAAATCTTTCGCCCCACCCCGATGTGCAGGAGCAGCGTGCGGCCGCGCTGTTCAAACTCGCGACCGGAGCCGTGTCGATTCTGATTGCACCCGCGGAGGCCGCCGCGCTTCGCCTCTTTCATCGCGATTACTACTCCAGCCTTGCCGTTACCCTGCGCCGCGGCGAAGAACTCGACGTCGAGGTGCTTACCGCGCATCTCGCCAGCGTGGGCTACACGCAGATGGATCTCGTCGAGATGCCGGGCCAGTTTACGCGCCGCGGTGGAATTCTTGATGTGTACTCACCCGAGGCCGATCGCCCCGTCCGCATCGAATTCTTTGGCGACGAAATCGAAACCATCCGCAAGTTCGACCCCGAGACGCAGCGCTCGCAGTCCGGCCTCGACGAGACGCAGCTTCTGCCGCTGACTGAAACCCCGGTGACCGAGCACCTGCTGGCCGCCGTGCACGCGCGCCTCAGCAAGCAAAGGGTACAGGTTGCCGAAGGTGCTGGCCCGGACGAAGAAGAGATGGCGATCGAAGCGGAAGCCGCCGGTGGGGTCAGCGTTTTTCCCGGCTGGGAATTCTTTTCCTCTGTTGCCGGAGCCGATCACCACTTGCTCAGCTTGTTCCCGCGGAGCGTGCTCTTCGTCGACGAGCCTGCCATGGTGCGCAACCAGATCGATCGCTGGTGGAGCAAGGTTGAGCAGCGCCACGAACGGTCTGGAATTGGCTCACTCATTCGTCCGGAGGATATTTATCTGCGCCCTGAAGTTCTCGAGGGCCTGCTGGAATCGCACCACGGCCTTGACATCGATCAGCTTGGCGCTATCGATGTGCTCGAAGACGACAACACGCTCGGCGAAATCGCTGTGAACTCGCGGCCGACGCTGCGCTTTCACGGTTCCATTCCCGCATTGGTTGATCAGCTGAAGAACCTGATGGCCGCCGAGCAGCGCATCGTTCTTGCCGTTCCCACACAGGGCGATGTTGAGCGCACGGCCACGATGCTGCGCGAATATCAGGTGCCGTATCGATTGGGAAGCCGTGTTATCACCCACGGATCGGAACTTGAAGAGGCCAGCTACCTCGCCGGCGACATGCGCGTGCCGGTCATCGTTCGCACACACATTGCTAGCGGGGTAAGCTTCCCCAATGCCAACCTGATCCTGTTCGGCGCGAATGATATGTCAGACGACGCCGACATTACGGCGCGTCCCGAGCCGAAGAAATCGAAGACCACTGCGTTTCTCTCCGACTTTCGCGACCTCGCCATCGGCGACTATGTTGTCCACGTAGAGCACGGCATTGCGCAATACCAGGGTCTGAAAGAGATTGTGCAGGACGGGCTTGCGGTCGAGTTCATGATTCTCGAATTCGCCGAGCAGGCCAAGCTGTACGTTCCGCTCACCCGCCTCGACCTGATCCAGAAATATCGCTCCACCGATACCGGACCCGCACCGGTCTTGAACAGGCTTGGCTCACAGCAATGGGTCAAGACAAAGGCGCGCGTGAAGAAAGCCATGCAGGACATGGCCGCCGAACTGCTGAAGCTTTACGCGCAGCGTCACACCGCTGAGGGCAACGCCTTCTCGCCCGACAATGATTTCCAGCGAGAGTTTGAAGACTCCTTCGACTACCGCGAGACGGACGACCAACTCACCGCGATCAGCGCCGTCAAGCAGGACATGGAAGCGACCACGCCGATGGATCGCCTGCTGTGCGGCGATGTGGGCTACGGCAAGACCGAGGTCGCGATGCGCGCAGCCTTCAAGGCGGTGCAGGATGGCAAGCAGGTTGCAGTACTGACGCCTACAACGGTTCTTGCTTTCCAGCATTACGAGACCTTCAAAAAACGCTTCTCACAATTCCCGATCACAGTCGAGATGATCTCGCGCTTCCGCACTCCGAAAGAGCAGAAGATCATCCTCGAGAAACTTGAGACCGGCAAGGTCGACATCCTTATCGGCACCCATCGAATTCTGTCCAAGGACATCAAGTTCCAGGATCTCGGTCTGCTCGTCGTCGACGAAGAGCAGCGATTTGGCGTGCGCCACAAGGAGCGGCTGAAGCAGCTCCGCAAGGAAATCGATGTGCTGGCCATGAGTGCCACGCCCATTCCGCGCACGCTGCATATGTCGCTTGTGGGCCTGCGCGACATGTCGGTGATCGAGACGCCGCCTAAGGACCGCATGGCGATTCAGACCGTCGTCGCCAAGTTCGACGAGAAGATAATTCGTTCTGCGATTGAAGTCGAACTCGAGCGCGGTGGTCAGATCTACTTCGTGCACAACCGCGTCGAGACCATCTACGAAATCGCCTCGCGCATCCAGGAACTCGTGCCTGGCGCGCGCGTTGTCGTCGGCCACGGTCAGATGGGCGAGAAGGACCTGGAATCCGTGATGCTCGCCTTCATGCGCCACGAGTTCGATGTGCTGGTCGCGACCACCATCATTGAAAACGGGCTCGACATTCCCTTGGCCAACACCATGATCATCAACCGCGCCGACCGCCACGGCCTCAGCGAGCTCTATCAGCTTCGTGGCCGCGTTGGCCGCTCCAATCGCCGTGCTTACGCCTATCTGCTCATTCCGCCGGAACGCGAATTGACCGACATTGCACGGCGTCGGCTCGCGGCGCTCAAGGAATTTTCTGATCTGGGCGCAGGCTTCAAGATTGCCGCGCTCGATCTCGAACTGCGCGGGGCCGGGAACATGCTGGGCGGCGAACAGAGCGGACACATCGAGGCAGTCGGCTTCGAACTCTACACGTCGATGCTTGAAGCTGCTGTCAAGGAACTGAAAGGCGAAGGTGGCGAAGACCGGCCATCAACACAGCTCAACCTGGGCATCGCGCTACGCATCGACGAGAGTTACGTCACCGAAGAGAACCAGCGGCTTCGGCTATACAAGAAGATTGCCGGCGCCGAGAGCGAAAGAGCCGTTGCCGATCTCCGAGCGGAGATGGAAGACCGCTACGGCGCGCTGCCCGATGCGACTGTCTACCTGCTCGAAGCGGCGGCCCTGCGTTTAGAGTGCGAACGGCTGGGCATCGCGCAGATCGATCGCAAGCGCGCCGAATTGCAGATTCGATTTACTGAAAAAGCTGCCATCGATCCGCAGCACCTGATGCGGCTGGTGGCACGCAACGCCAAGCGGGGAGCGCAGTTCACACCGCAGGGTCTGCTGAAGTTTCCGCTGGCCGCCGCCCGCCCCGACGATGTTCTACTGGAAATCCGCGACCTGCTCTCCAAGCTCGCGCCAGATGCTGTTACCGCATAGTTCACAATCAGTACACGAGGGACCGTGAGAAACATTGCCACTCTCTTTGCTCTAGGAGCCTGCATGACATTCGTGGCCGCACACGCCGAAGACCGAACCGCAACAGAACATTTTCAGCGCGAGTCCGATGCGTATTTCGATCAGGTCTACTTCCCGAATCAACCCTCGGGCGGAACGATGGCCGGCTACCACCAGTACGACAGCATGCTCGAAGACTTCTCGCGCTCCCATATCGATGCTGAAGTCGCGGCTCTTCACGAATTTGATAAGCGAATCAGCGCGATTTCCCCTGCATCGCTGGATCAGACAACGCGAGGCGATCGCGAGATGGTCCTGGGCGACATCCACTCGCGGCTGCTGACGCTTCAAACGATCCAGCCGTGGGCCAAGAATGCCGACGGCTATTCAAGCTCCTGTGCCAGCGCGGCCTTTGTGCTGATGGAACGCAAGTTTGCGCCGGCCGATGATCGTTTGCGATCCCTCATTGCCCGGGAGAAGAAGATGCCCGGCCTCATTGCTGAAGCGCACTCCAACCTCCAGAATCCGCCGCGTATCTTCACCGAGATCGCCATCGACCAGATCCCCGGCATCGCCAGTTTTTTCAAGCATGATGTGCCCAGCGCCTTTGCCGACGCACGCGACCCCGCGCTCAAGGCCGAATTCGCGCAGACCAATGCCGCCGTTATCGCCGCCCTCGACGACTATCTCAAGTGGCTGAAGACCGATCTGCTGCCGCGCTCCAACGGCGACTACCGCATCGGCGCCGATACTTTTTCCAAGAAGCTTCTCTACGACGAAATGGTGGATGTACCGCTCCCGAAGCTGCTCGAGATCGGGTACGCCGACCTGCACAGGAACCAGCAACACTTCGCCGAAGTGGCCAAAGAACTCGAACCCGGCAAAACTCCGCGCGAAGTACTCGAAGAGCTAGGCAGCCAGCATCCAGCTCCAGATCAGTTGATCCCCACTTTCACGGCCACGTTCACCAGCCTTCTCGATTTCATCCGGACCCACCACATCGTGACCATACCGTCGGACGTGCGGCCTGTTGTCGAAGAGACGCCGCCCTTCATGCGCGCAACGACGCAGGCCAGCATGGACTCGCCCGGTCCTTACGAAACGAAGGCAACGACCTCGTACTTCAATGTCACGCTACCCCATGCCTCCCTTACGCCGGCGGAAGTGGAGGGCTACATGCACTCCTTCAATATCGGTACCGTGATCTCCACCTCAGTCCACGAAGCGTACCCCGGTCATTACGTCCAATATTTGTATTCGCTCAAGGCGCCGAGCCGCGTGCGCAAAACACTAAGCGCCAACACCAATGTCGAGGGTTGGGCACACTACACAGAGCAGATGATGCTCGATAACGGATATGGCCAGCCCGGGGCCCCCGCGGACAGGTCCTCGTCGTCCGTGGGGTCGAAGCCCGGAACCGGTGCCAAAGACGAGCGCGACGCAAAATTCCTTCGCCTGGGCCAGCTCCAGGATGCGCTCCTGCGCAACGCACGCTTCATTGTCGGCATCCAAGTGCATACAGGGAACATGACTTACGACCAGGCCGTCGAATTCTTCCGGAAGGAAGGCTACCAGCCCAAAGAGACCGCTGCGGTGGAAGCACGTCGCGGCGCGGGCGATCCCACGTATCTTTACTACACGTTAGGCAAACTTGAGATCATGAAGCTGCGGGCAGACCTCCAGAAAAAGCAGGGCGCTGCCTTTTCACTGCAAAAATTCCACGACGAATTTCTCAGCCAGGGCTTTCCGCCAATCAAGATCATCCGCGAAGCACTGCTAGGCGACGATTCTCCGGCACTTTGATACCACGAATGAAGTAGAGACTCACAATCAATGACCGATGAACAATCAAGAATTGGACCGCGCCTGGTTCTCACGGCGGATTTGAACTTTTTCCTGGAGATATGATGAGCGAGCAAGTACGGAAAGTAGTCTTCCCCGCGGGCGGCCTGGGCACCCGTTTCCTTCCGGCTACCAAGGTCATTCCCAAAGAAATGCTGGCTCTTGTCGACAAGCCCATTATTCAATATGGCGTTGAAGAAGCCGTCGCTTCGGGTATCGAGCACATCATCATCATCACAGGGCGCGGAAAAGGCGCCATGGAAGACCACTTTGACAACAGCTTCGAACTCGATGCGACCCTCGAGCGCCGTGGCAAAAAAGAATTGCTTGCCGTTTCACGCGGCGTCTCGGCGCTGGCCCGCGTCAGCTACGTGCGCCAGCGCGAGCCTCTGGGTTTGGGTCACGCGGTGCTTTGCGCCAAGGAACTGGTGGGAAACGAGCCATTCGCGGTGATTCTGCCCGATGATGTGATCGATTGCGACGTGCCGTGCCTCAAGCAAATGATCGACGTGTTCAACGAGCGTGGTGGTTCAGTCATTGCCACGCAGACGGTTGAGGGACCCGGCATCTCGGCGTACGGCGTGCTGGCCGGCTCGCCTGATCCGGACGATCCGCGCATCTACAACTGCACAGGCATGGTGGAGAAGCCGAAGCTCGAAGATGCTCCGTCGACGCAGGCCATCATTGGACGCTACGTGCTTACTCCACGCATCTTTGAACTCCTGGAGCAGACCACCCCCGGCGCCGGCGGAGAGATTCAGCTCACGGACGGCATCAAAGCGTTGCTGAAAGAAGAGCCCGTCTTCGGCTACACCTTCGAAGGCAAGCGCTTCGATGCGGGAGACAAATTCGGCATGCTGCAGGCGACCGTGGAGTTTGCTCTCAAGCGCCCCGAGTTCGGCGAAAAATTCCGCGAATATTTGAAGAGCTTGCCGCTATAAGCGGTGTTAGCCAGATGCGCTTACTTCATTACGACTTCCACTTGATATTGCAGCCGACTGACGCGCGCTGATCCCCGCCCGGCGTTTCGCCACGCAACACCGCATCCATTGCTGCGCGCAGGTCGTTGCCAGTTACAGGAATGCCGTTACTAGGCCGGCTCCCGTCGAACTGTCCGCGATAGACCAGTTTCAAATCCTTATCGAACAGGTAAATGTCCGGCGTGCACGCTGCTTTGTGCGCGTGGGCGACCTGCTGCGATTCATCGTAGAGATAGGGAAACTTGAAGCCGAATGTCTGCGCCTGTCGCTTCAATCCCGCCGGGCTGTCATCGGGATAACTCTCCGCATCGTTGCTGCTGATGGCCACGATGCCCAGTTTGCCGTCATAGTCTGCGCCTAGCGTCGCCAGCCCCTTCTCGATGTGCTTCACAAAGGGACAGTGTGTGCAGATGAACATGACGAGCAATCCCATCTGCCCACGAAAATCGTCCCGCCGCACAGTCTTGCCCGTCGCCACATCCGGCAGTGCAAAATCCGGCGCCGTCGTTCCCAACTCCAGCATCGTCGACTCAGTCAAAGCCATTGAATCACTCCAGCATTTCCATCGTGCAACAACCCGCTAACTTGCTAACTCGCCAGGCCGCAAAGCGGCGCTAACCCGCTAATTCTGTGACCTGACCCCGCTAACCAGCCGCTATCTTAGAACAACCCCGGCTGCCGTCTCGGCATGTCCACGCCAAAGTGTTCATAAGCCAGCCGTGTCGCCACGCGTCCGCGCGGCGTCCGATCCAGAAAGCCGATCTGGATGAGAAATGGCTCGTACACTTCCTCGAGGGCATCCTCCTCTTCGGCCAGCGTCGCCGCAAGTGTGCCCAGTCCTACTGGACCGCCGTCGTACTTTTGCATAATCGTCAGCATCAGCCGGCGATCGATCTCGTCGAATCCGTGCGCATCCACTTCCAGCAAGGTCAGCGCCGCATTCGCCGTGGGAAGATCGATGCTGCCCGTGCCGCGCACCTGCGCGAAATCCCGTACCCGACGCAACAGCCGGTTCGCAATACGCGGAGTCCCACGCGAGCGCAGCGCGATCTCCGCCGCACCATCGCCGTCGATCGGCACTCCCAGCACTTCCGCCGACCGCTCCACAATCACCCGCAGCTCGTCCTCGGTATAAAACTCCAGGCGCAGCAGGATGCCGAACCGTGACCGCAGCGGCGAACTCAGCAGTCCAGGACGCGTGGTCGCACCGATAAAGGTGAACGGTCTGATTTCCATGACATGCGTACGCGCCGCCGGACCCTGCCCGATGATGATGTCGAGCTTGTAATCTTCAAGCGCGGTGTAAAGCTTCTCTTCGAGGACGGGCTGCATCCGGTGTATCTCGTCAAGAAACAGCACCTGGCGTTCGCGCAAGTTCGTCAGAATCGCGGTGAGGTCACCCTGGATCTGAAGCGCGGGTCCCGAAGTCTGCTGGAAACCCACATCGAGTTCATTGGCGATGATGGTGGCCAGAGTCGTTTTGCCCAACCCCGGCGGCCCGAACAACAGCACGTGATCCAGGGCTTCGCCGCGCGACTTGGCGGCTTCAAGCGCGATGGCTAGCTGCTCCTTGGCCTTCGCCTGGCCAATGAACTCCTTCAGCCAGCGCGGCCGCAATTTCAGCTCAAAATTCTGTTCTTCCTCAGCGCGCGAGGCGCTAACCAGCCGTTCCGGAGAGTTATCGGACGCAATCGCCATCTTGCGAGCAGTGTAGCGGTTGCAGGCACCCCAGGTAAAACGGCCTAGCCGTCGCAAGAATTCACACGCCCGGCTATCTTTGAAGGGCCGCTCACTGCCCCGATAACGCCAACGGTTCCATTGCTCCCAACTGTTCGCAATTTAGCAAGTTACGCGCGTAACACTTCAGGCTCTCTGACCCAAGATTGCTATTGATTCGCCGCTTGAAGGTGCCGTATCCTTGGGCCACCTCTCAAGAGGCATGTTGTCGTGTTTGCTCGGTTCTTTCACGAAGTGAGGAGCTAGATGGCAAAGATTCGTGTCATGGGTTCATAGCCCGGATAACGTCTTTGCGGCAGGTTGTAGCTCACTGAACTCACACGAGAAACCGGCCTGTGTCAGACACGGAGTGGCCCTGGATGTTGGGTCATTGGAATTGCAGGTTGGCCAGGGCTAAGCTGGGCCAGCTCGGCGGAGACGCCAGGAGATTCGAATGCGTAATCGTTCTTTGTTAGGTGCCTTGCTTATCACCGGCGTTTTGATTCCAATCACCAGCTGCATCAGTTCTCCGTCGCTGACCTCGATTGTTGTTTCTCCGAGCGTGATGAACTTTGGCGGGCCGGGACTTCACACTCAACTCACGGCTATCGGCTCGTACACGCATCCTGGACATGCGGCTCAAACCAGGGACATCACGACTCTTGTCAACTGGGCGAGCGCGACTCCCGAGTGCGTTACGGTAAGCAGCACCGGACTGATTGAATCACAGGGGGATATCTGTTCAGGCATCCAGGTCACGGCCAGCATGCAGGGATTCCACGGCATTATTCAGGGCACCATGACCGTCAATGTGACCCAGCCGGGCGGCGCGGCTACTGATGTGACGCAGGTTCTGGTCTCTCCCGCTAACCCCGCACCTATTGCTGTTAACGCAGTGGAACAATTCGCGGCGACCGGATTCACCGCCGCCGGCAACCCAGCTACTTTAACGAATCCGGTGTCGTGGACCTCAACCAATACCGGCGTAGCAACGATCGACCAAACGGGTCGGGCTACGGCTGTTGCTGCGGGCACAACCACCATTAAAGGTGCTTATACAAATCCGGACGGGACTTCGGCGATTCCGGGAACAGCGATCCTTTCTGTGCAATAACCATCGAAGCTTGCTTTTCGGCTACCGATCCTGACCACGCTTTATCAAAAGCCGCCCCTACAAGGGCGGCTTTTGCTGTTGTGCTCAATGGCCTGACGCGTCAAGGGTAAGCGCGCCAGAGATGCTTCTAGTTGTTGGAGATGCCGACGCGCTGTCGCCTGCCAGACGGCCAAGCCCCTCCGGTCTCGGCATTTAGACTGAGTCAGTTGCTGTCGCACGAAATGACCCGTCCCTTTGCCCGCCTTCGCCGCTTCCACTTCAACTTCCCGCAACGGATCGCGGCGGGGTTCCTGGCCCTTTTTCTCATCCAGGGCCTTTGGATCGCGGGTCATCAAACGCTGTCGGATCGCGACTACCAATACGCTCGCTGCGGGCGTGAAACCTGGGAGAAGCCGTCGCCGCTTGCCGGCTACTACACCTCGTGCGGAAACATCCGTGACGGCATTCTTGCTTACCGCGTCGCGGGCCTGCCTCTCACCGTCAATCTGCTGTTGCAGCGTGGTCTCGACCTGTTCCGCAAGCCCGAGGACCGCGTCGTCCAGGCCTCCGCAGGGCAGGGAGGCGCCGAATTGAGCGTCTGGGAACTCCGTCATCAGATGACCCATGTTCTCCTGCTACTGCGTCTTCCGTTCCTTGCGTGCGGTTGTGTTCTCGGAGCGGGCTTATGGTGGGTCACGCGACGCCTCTACGGCAACATGGGCGGATACGTCGCCCTGGCGCTCTACTGCTTCTCGCCCTCGATTCTGAAGGCGTGCGTCTCGCCCAACCCTGATATCTTCGCGGCTCTTGGCGTCTATGGCGGAGTCTATACGTGCATCGGCGTCGCGCATGCCATGCAGGGCCCTCGTCGCAAATGGCGTCCGCGCATGATTCTGCTCACCGTCGTCTTCGGCATCGCCGCCGCTGCCCACATCGCCGCCCTGCCCGTGGCGGCACTGCTCGGCTTTGTGCTGATGACGTGGATCGCTGAAGGCCGGCGCAGTCAGCTTCTTCCTGTTGTGCTTCTCGCGTCCGCCGGCGCGCTCGTGGTGGTCTTTGCCTGCTACGGCTTCTCGCCTGACGCATTCAGTTATATATTCCGCTCTGCCTCCGGCTTTCTTTCCTTCTCGTTGACGCCGGCTCAACGCTTCTTCTCTACAGTCACAAACGCCGGCGTTATTATCGCCGCCGCAGCAGCGGCGCTACTCTACCTTGGCGTGCGCCGATCGCGCTACTTTGGCAACACCGCTCCGCTTCTCTGCTTTCTGGTGATCGCCGTACTGGTCACAACCGGCGTGCAATCGAGCCCTTGGCTTTGGTCGCTACCGTTTCTCCTTACCTTTGTTGGCGGAGTCTTTGCCGATGGCTTCGAGTCGCAGCGCGGCAAGATATTCGTTGCCGCTGCCGGCTCGATCGTGTTGCTGCAAGTGGTCTGTTGCATTACTGCCTTGCCGGGCTTGATCGGCGATCGCGATTTTCATCTTTCAAGAATGTTGACTCATTTGTACGACCTCGCATGGGTGCTGGGATGAGGATGGTCGACTGCAACTCCGATAAGATGTCTTTTTCTCGCTCTTTGCGGTTCATTCGAGCCCCTGTCATCATGCATTTGCATCCAATCATCGTAGCCGTTTAAGTTTGGTCGCCGATTTCACAGGCAAGACGCGCGGCTTAACGTCTCTTCGGGATTTTCAGCTCATGTTTAACAGTCGGTCTCTCGCGCGAAGTGCATGGCTGTTCGCGCTCACGATGTCTTTAAGCCCAATCGCACTGAGCCAGAATTCGCAGGACCCAGTGCTTCAGGGGTACACGGTGCAAGGCCAAGGCGCGGACACCCCTGATTCGCCGTCCACATCCGTTATTCTGCCTAATCACCGTTCGCGTCTTCCCGATTTCAACCGCGATATTTATTACCGGAACAAGCTCGAGTTTTCATTGGAAACGGGTTGGCTCCCCAACAATATTCCGTTTGTGTTCGATTTCCTGGTTGGTAGCAAATACTCCACCTGGCCGCTGCATTACACGCTGGCGCCCAACATCGCGTCTGTCCGCTGGCACATCGACAACATCTGGGGCCGCTCTGTCTTTCGCGGCAATACCGATATGTCCTTCAGCGGGTCCTACACGGCGGTTGCCCGCGGTCCCGAAACACGCTACTTCGCTTTCGACTACGGGATCCGTCGCAACTTCATTCAGCCCCGCTGGCGCATTGTGCCCTACGTTGAGGGACGCGGCGGCATAGGGGACATTAATGCAAAGGAACCGTACGGCATCGAATACGCGCAAGGACAAGACATGGCCTTCACCCTCATGGTGGGCAGTGGAGTGCGCTATAACTTCAACCCGCGCTATAGCGTTGCCGCGGGCATGACCTACATGCACGTCTCCAATTTTTATCTCTCCGAGCCTAGATATGAAGATTTTGGAATCAACGTCTACGGCCCAATCGTTGGAGTCTATATGCGCCTGGGAAAAGCGAAACATAGCGCCACGCAGTAGCGGCGCAGACGGATCACTGAAGGCGGATTGAAGATGTAGCCCACCAGACCCCGGCATTAGAATCTTGTTGAGAGCCGAAGGTCTTGATGAACTTCTCGAAACTCGCTTTGCAATTCAGAAGCATTCGTTACATCGCGGAAGTCTCCGTGTTCGTATGCACGTTCGCATGCACGCTCGCCGCGCAGCAGCTTCCGCCCGATGCTTCCCCACCTTCTCAAAAGGCATCGGGGAGCGAGGCTCACTACGTTGGCTCTGAAACCTGCAAGCGCTGTCATCTCGCTGCATACAACGGCTGGAAAAAGAGCCGGATGGCCAACATCCTTCAGGATCCGCACCAGCATCCTGAAGCTGTTGTCGGCGATTTCACAAAACCGGACCCCGTTCGCACCTTCACCCTCGACGACGTTGCCTTCACCTACGGCGGCCGCTTCAAGCAGCGCTATTTCACTAAGCGTGGAGATGACTACTATCCTCTTCCCGCGCAATGGGACGTCGCAAAGCAAAAGTGGGTTCCCTATCACGTTGAAGCGGGCGCGGACTGGTGGGTGCCGTTCTACGGTCCCAGCAACTTCGACCGCCCCACCGGCCCCACTTGCGACGGATGTCACTCCGTCAACTACAACATCCGCACCAAGCAGGTTACGGAGTGGAATGTCGGTTGCGAAAAATGCCACGGTCCTGGAAGCAGGCACGTCGCGCATCCCACGCGGACAAACATCGTCAATCCCGACAAGCTCGACTTCGTTCGCGCCAACGATGTTTGTATGCAGTGCCACAGCCAGGGCCGGCCGCTCACCAATCCGATCGAGGGCCGATACTACGACTGGCCCGTTGGCTTCACTGCGGGCAAACGGCTCACCGATTACTGGCAATTCGAGGAAACCAAGCCCGGCGTTACCAACTTCTACCAGTTCGCCGACCTTACCTCGCACAAAAATCGCATGCAGGGCAACGATTTTGTCCAGAGCAATATGTATCACCGACAGATCCGCTGCTTCGATTGCCACCAGGTTCACAGCAGCGCAGTGTCGAACCTTCCCTTGAGCGGCAACGCCTTGTGCCTGGGCTGCCACACGCGTCAGAATCCAGCGGGGCTGCATGGCACCGTGACAGAACACACCCACCACGCCGCCAACAGTCCGGGCAGCAAATGCACGGCGTGCCACATGCCGCGGATCGAGCAGACTATCAAGGACAACTACGTGGCAGCCCACACGTTCCGATTCATCACGCCGCAACAGACTGAGCAATCCGGCGTCCCGAATCCATGTACCGCGTGCCACACCGGCAAATCGACCCAGTGGGCCAAACAGGAACTCGCAAAATGGAACAATACATCGCCCTGGCGGGTCGCTGAATAAGCTCCCAAAAACCCACAAAGGCCGTTTCCTGAAGGGGTGGAAATCCCGCATTGCAGGGCGTTCGTTCGGTGCCTCACCAATGCTTGGGAGCGATAAAATAGAGTAGCTGATAAATATAACTAAATATGAAGGTTAAGTGCTCTTGTCGCCCTTGCTGAAAGTGCCGTCGGCGGCGTAAACTGACTAGGTAGCCCGCGAGAACTTCGGCCCCACTCCACCGGTGCCTTTTTGCCGCCTCTCCGACGGGTCAAAAAACCTATGCCCGACGACCAGAACCCCCAGCTCCCCCTCGATGGCGGTACGCCACCACGCGAAGGCAGTCTCATCTCCATCAATATCGAAGAAGAGATGCGCCGCTCGTATCTCGACTACTCGATGTCGGTCATCATCGGGCGCGCTCTCCCCGACGCCCGCGACGGCCTCAAGCCCGTCCATCGCCGCGTGCTTTACGCCATGAGCGAGATGGGCCTCGAGTACAACAAGAAGTACACCAAGTGCGCCAAGGTCGTCGGACAGGCCATGGGTGTCTATCATCCCCACGGCGACTCCGCCATCTACGACACCCTTGTCCGCATGGCGCAGCCCTTCTCGTTGCGTTATCCGCTTGTCGACGGACAGGGCAACTTCGGCTCCGTCGATGGAGATCCGCCCGCGGCTATGCGTTACACCGAGTGCCGTTTGGCGCGCATCGCCGGCGAACTGCTCGCCGACATCGACATGGAGACTGTCGACTTCGTCCCCAATTACGACGAGTCCACGCAAGAGCCCTCCGTCCTGCCCTCGCGCATTCCCAATCTCATCGTCAATGGCTCCAGCGGAATCGCCGTCGGCATGGCCACCAACATTCCGCCGCACAACCTCACCGAGGTCGTGAACGCCACCATCGAGCTGGTCAAGAACCCCAAGGCCGGACTGATCGAAATTCTCCAGCACGTGCAGGGACCGGATTTCCCCACCGGCGGATTCCTCTACGGCAAGAGCGGCATCGTCAACGCCTACAAGACCGGCCGCGGCCGCTTCATGATGCGCGCCAAGGTGGCCACTGAGAATCTGACCAAGGAAAAACTGGCGATCATCGTCACCGAGATCCCCTACCAGGTCAACAAGTCCAAGCTGATCGAGCGCATTGCCGAACTAGTCACGGAAAAAATCATCGACGAAATCAGCGACGTCCGTGACGAGAGCGATCGCGATGGCATGCGCATCGTCATCGAACTCAAGCGCGGCGCACAGCCCGAGATCGTGCTTAACCAGCTCTACAAGCACACGCAGATGCAAGAGAGCTTCTCGATGATCTTCCTGGCCGTACTCAACGGCCAGCCCAAAGAGTTTCCGCTCGATGAAGCCATCCGCGCCTTCATCAATCACCGCATCGACGTCGTGCAGCGCCGTACCGCTTACCTGCTGCGCAAGGCCCGCGAGCGCGAACACATCCTCGAAGGCTACAAGATCGCCCTCGACAACCTCGACATGGTGATCAAGATCATCCGTGGATCGAACTCGCGCGCAGAAGCTCGCGAAAACTTGTACACCTGGGGCAAGGGAACTGAGATTATTGTCAATCTCGAACGCGAGCGCCTGCCCAGCGAAGAACATGGCCTTTCGCTCAAGCAGGTCGACGCCATTCTCGAACTGCAGCTCTATCGCCTCACGCAGCTTTCAGTCGACGAAATCCTGAAAGAACTCCAGCAGAAACGCGACGAAATCGCCGAGTACGAATCCATCCTCGCCAGCGACAAGAAACTGCGCAACGTGATCATCAAGGAACTCGAAAAAGTCCGCGACCAGTACGGCGACGCACGCCGCACGCAAATTGTCGACGAGTCCGCTGAGCTACAGCTTGAAGACCTCATCGCCGACGAGCAGGTTGCCGTCACCGTCAGCCACCAGGGCTACCTCAAGCGCACACCAATCTCGATCTACCGTCAGCAGCGCCGCGGTGGCACAGGTCGCACCGGGATGAAGACGCGCGAAGAAGATTTCGTTTCGCAGCTCATCATCGACTCCACGCACGCTTACCTGCTCTGCTTTACCAACACCGGCCGCGTCTATTGGATCAAGGTCTACGAAGTTCCTGACGTGGGCGCCGCAGGCAAGGGCAAAAGCATGCAGAGCCTGCTCAATCTTCAACCCGGCGAAAATGTCCGCGCCATCCTGCCCGTTCGCGATCTTGAAGAAGAAGGGAAGTTCATCTTCTTCGCCACACGCAACGGCGTGGTGAAAAAGACGCCGCTCAAGGATTTTTCCAACGTAATGTCGCGTGGCATTATCGCCATCGCCATCGAAAAAGACGACGATCTGATTTCTGCAGGGCTCACCAATGGCAAGCAGACAATCTTCCTCGGAACACGCGACGGAATGGCCATCCGCTTCGATGAGGAATACGATCCAGAACGCAGCGGCATTGGTTTGCGGCCCATGGGACGCAATGCTGCGGGCAATCGCGGGATCTCCCTCAAGAAGGGCGACTACGTCATCGGCGCGGCCATCACTGACTCCGATGAAACCCGCGATAAGGAACGCGACGACTGCGCCAAGAAGCTCAACCTGACGAAGAAACTCACCGAGTTGCGGAGCGCTCTCGAACAGGCCAAAGAAAAACTTCAGAAGGCCAGAGAGGAATTGCGGACCGCGCCGAAGGAAACTGAGGCATTAGTCGCTGCGGTGAAGACCGCAGAAAAGCGCCGCGATGACGCGGAGAAGGCGCTGAAGGAATTCGACGAAAAGCTCTGCGTCAGCAAATCGCTCATCCTGACCGTCACTGAAAACGGATTCGGCAAGCGGACGGACGTAGACGAGTATCGTCTGACCGCTCGTGGCGCCCAGGGTGTGAACAACCTGAAAGCCACACCCAAGGTGGGCAAGAGCGCGTCGATCTTGCTGGTCAATGAAACCTCGGAGCTGGTGGTCATCAGCCAGTGGGGCAAGATCATCCGAATCGACACCAAGACGGTTCGCGCCGCCGGCCGCGCCACCCAGGGCGTCCGATTGCTCAACCTCGAGGAAGACGACAAGGTAGCCGCTGCCGTCATCATCCCGCCCGACGAAATCAACGGGAAGGAAGACGACCAGGGCACGCTGATCCAATAAAGCAGTTCCACCGACGTTGTGACACGAAGGGGTGCGAGACATGCACCCCTTCTTTACGTTGCTGCCAAGCCTGATTCAAATCACCGGCCGAGGATTCCGCACCATCCGTCACGCCGCGATGTTCATTCATCCAAATTGCCTCGCGTGGCTGCAGGAAAGCTTTTATATTTGTCCTTCACACAAGAGGACAACACTTTGCACGAACCAAAGCTTCTTCTCAGATCCTCCCTCTTCTTGCTCTTCGCCACATGCGTCTACGCCCAGGACGCCACCATGTTCCGCAACGATCTTGCTCACTCCGGCGTGTACGCTGCGGCAGGTGTTCCGAAACTCAAAGGGGTCAAATGGACCTTCCATACGCGCGGCGAAGTCGTCTCATCGCCCGCGATTGTCGATGGCGTCATCTACGTCGGCAGTAACGACGGCAACCTATACGCGATCGACCAGCAAGCCGGCGCGAAGAAGTGGGCTTTCTCCACCGGAGCGCGCGTCGCTTCGTCGCCTGCCGTCGATCAAGGCCTCGTTTACTTCAGTAGCTACGACGGCAATTTTTATGCCGTAGACACCGCAACCGGAAAGCTCCGCTGGAAGTTCCGCAATGCAGGCGAGCGCCGTTATGCGGCGACTCATTTGCATGGTTCGTTGCCTGCGGGCGAAACCATGCCCGATCCGTTCGACGTTTATCTTTCATCGCCCGCAATCTCGAATGGCGCCGTCTACTTCGGCAGCGGAGATGGCAACATCTACGCTCTCGATGCAACAACCGGCACCCTCAAATGGAAGTTCAAGACTGGCGATGTCGTTCATGCGTCGCCGGCGATTGCCGATGGCAAACTCTACATCGGAAGTTGGGACAGCTACTTCTATGCGCTCGATTCCGCAACCGGAAAAGAGCTCTGGCGATTCAAGACCGGCGAAGACCCCGTCGCACACAACCAGGTAGGCATTCAGTCTTCGGCCACTGTGGCTGATGGCGTGGTTTACTTCGGTTGCCGCGATTCAAACCTCTACGCTCTTGATGCCGCGACCGGCAAAAAACTCTGGTCCTTCAACAACAAAGGATCGTGGGTCATCGTTTCACCGGTTGTGCAGCCCGGCAAGCTCTACTTCGCCACCTCGGATACGGCGCTGCTCCACGTTGTCGACGCGAAGACCGGCGCACCCATTGATTCGCTCAAATTTTACTGGCCTATTTTTTCGTCGCCGTCGATCGCCGGCACCACGCTCTACCTCGCCGGACAGGATGGCAAATTGATCGCCGTCGATCTCACATCCTTCAAGCCCGCATGGACGTTCCAGTCTGAAGGCTCTCGTCAAAATCTCGCTGCACTCTCCAAGCCCGACGGCGCTCCCAACTATGAAGCTGTCTTTCAATCCAACTTTTACGATGACATGATCGTCGGCGTCGGCAAGACCCACACCGTAGGTACATTCCTGTCTTCGCCCGTAATTTCCGGGAGCATCGTCTACATCGGAAGCGCCGACGGAAACCTCTACGCCCTCGAATAAGGGAGATCTACCCCCGCTTGTCGAGCCCCCAACGTCGGTGTTCTTGAGGATCAAGAGATCTCGGCACCCTTGACTCGAACAAAACTAAACCCAGTGCAATCAATGCCGTGGCCGTCCAAACCGCTGCTGGGCTGCGAAAACACGGTCAGCGTCATTCCAAGCGCCAACAAACCAGCGGCGCGCCGCATCTGAACAACCATCGAAGGTGAACGACTCACGATGCACGACAAACGCCATTTGCGCCGCCTGCACCGCCATCAGGCACGCCACTGTCAACTAAACTCCTTGCTATCAATCTCGCCCATTCTACTGCCCCGGTCTTCGACCGCGACCCGCCGGACACGTTCCAATTTGCGCCACTTATCAGACAAATCCGAACCACGATCAGCACTCCAAATTGAACCTGCTGCGTCTTACAATTGTGGAGCTCAGGTTTCTCCGCGTACCCCCGATGGTCCGCACTACATTTCTAGTTCTTTTGCTGGTCACGCTCGCTGCAACCACCGCCTTGGCGGCGCGCATTGAGCCCTCGCGATCTCGTGCCCATGCAAGCATCGGCAAATCGACCGCACGCCGCTCCCCCCGCTCGCTCCATCCACCCGCAGCCAAAACCAGGCAGCACCCGGTTCAAAGATCCGCGCGAGCCAGTGCACCGCGCCCCAGGACCAGTTCCAGACCGAGCACCAGGACCAGCCGTCACACCGGTGTCCCATCCAGCTCGATGCATCGCATACGCAATTCTGCCGGACATCCAGCAACCCTCCGACGTGCGCGCTACAACAGCAATCGCTCCAAAGCGCACTTCGTGTCGCTGGCCGCGCTTCCCGTCTCCACCTCGAGACACCCATCGGAACAACTGAACGACTCAGCCGCAACGGCAATCGACTCCGCTGAATCGGCTGCCGCGAAGCCCCGCCGCAGCGAGGATCCCGCGCCCAACCTTGGCTCAACCCCGCGTACTGTAGAACCCTCAGGCGAAGAAAGCGCTGCACCCCGCGAAGCCGATACTTTGCCGGCTCCCGGCACCGATCCCACGGTCATGGCATCGGCGGGAAACCCGCTTGCGGCGCCGCGCGCATCCCGTGCTCCCATCGCCTCCACTTCCGGCCAGGTGGCGGAACTCACGCGCCCACGGCTCTTTTCAGGTCGCGTTTCCAGTTATTCGCTTCGCGGTACCCACGACTCCCTCGTGCGCCAGAACGAGCGCTCTGAAGAAGAGAACCTTGAGCGGATCGAAAACGACAGAGACCTTGAGGATCGCATCACCCGCGGATCGCTGGTGCGTGTTCCCGAGTCCTCTGCCCTCGCTGTCAATTCCGCTCTGCCTGACAACCGCCGCTACTGCCGTCCCTGGACCGCCGACTTTCTCACCGACCTCGCGCGTTCGCACCGTAGTCAATTCCATACGCCGCTCGTGGTCAGTTCCGCGGTTCGCACCGTTGAGTACCAGATGCGTCTGATGCGCATCAATGGCAACGCCGCCGACGCTGAAGGCGACATCGTCTCCCCGCACCTCACAGGCGCCACCATCGATATTGCCAAGTCCGGTCTCTCGCGCCGCGAACTTCAGTGGATGCGCAGCGAACTGCTTGCCTATCAGAACGCCGGCGTCATCGATGTCGAAGAGGAGTTCCACCAGCGTTGCTTCCACATTACGGTGTACAAGAATTACGGTTCAGGATCGCAGTCAAGCCGGTCCCAGGCCACTCGCGCGGCGGCAACACCCGAATCGGATTCTCAGGACGCAAATTCCCCGGCCGCGGTCACTCCTGACAATCGATAAATTCCCGCATCTGCATCGCGCCGCTCTCTAAATTCATTCCGAAACTGCACCGGA
This sequence comes from uncultured Acidobacteriaceae bacterium, assembly GCA_963770365.1. GTDB lineage: Bacteria > Acidobacteriota > Terriglobia > Terriglobales > Acidobacteriaceae > Telmatobacter. Next base: position 825,447 of record CAVYPN010000014.1, read on the forward strand.
CGCGCTACAATCGCGTGCGTGCGCTAATCCCCGGGCGATCGCGATTGAGTAGACGGTCAACCTGAGATACGCGGCACAAATTTCCACGAATCTTCGACCGACGTCCCGGATTTTAACTGATTTCATCGAGAGGCGAATCATGAACGATCAGGCAGTGCAACCAGCGGGCGAAGCCACGCAGGGTCTCACTCAACTGCAGCGGGTCATCAATGTCTATGCGGCACCTTCGAAAACCTTCGCCGACATCAAGGCCGGCCACAAAAGCTGGTGGCTGCCGTTCCTTATCACAGTGCTGTGCGGGGCCTTTCTCTATACCGCAATCACGATGCAGGTTACCTGGAAAACCGTCTACGAAAATCAGCAAAAGCTTGCGCCCGAATTTGCAAAACGCATGATGGATCAAATGCCGCCTGAGCAGCGCGCAAAAGCAGACGCCGCTGGACCTAAGAACCAGGCTGTCACCTGGGCGCTTTCTCCCCTTGGCGTCTTGCTTCAAGACCTCATCATGGCCCTCGTCCTATGGCCCACCATCAACTTCGGCTTCGGAGGCAAAGCCACCTTCGGCTCTCTCTTCGTCGTGACGGTTTATGCAGGGCTCGTGCTGTGGCCCATTCGATTGATACTTGGCGGCATCTCCCTCTTCGCCGGCGCCTCACCCGATGGGTTTAACATTGGCAACCCTGCTCCCACAAACATCGCCGCATTTCTGAATCCGGCAGATACCAGCAAAGTGGTTTACACGCTCCTTGCCGCCCTCGATGCGCCCACCATCTGGTGTCTTGTCGTTACCTCGATTGGTGTATCGATCGTTGCCGGCGTGAAGCGGCCCTCGGGCTACATCGCCGTCTTTGGCTGGTGGATACTGGTCACGCTTGTTTTCATAGGATTCTCAGCAATCTAAAGAAGACAGTTTTGTAAACGCAAAATCAAACGGCGCACATCGCAAGATGTGCGCCGCAGCTTTTTATTCCCTATTCCCGTATTCCCTATTCTCTGTCTTTTCTACTCCGTCCATCTCCGCATAATCAGCGTCGCATTGATTCCGCCGAACCCAAATGAATTCGACAGCGCCACGTCGAAGTTGTGCTTGATGGCCTTGTTCGGCACATAGTCCAGGCGGCATTCAGGATCAACATTCTCCAGGTTGAGGGTTGGCGGAAGCTCCTGATTGATCAACGCCAATACTGTGATACCCGCTTCAAGCCCGCCTGCGCCGCCGAGCAGATGCCCGGTCATGGACTTCGTTCCGCTGATCTTGAGCTTGTGGCTGAGCGCGTGCTCGCCGAACACCAGCTCGATGGCGCGCGATTCGTTCCCATCGCCTGCTGGCGTGGATGTCGCGTGCGCATTCACGTAGCCCACATCTTCCGGTTTGATGCCGGCGTCTTTGAGCGCCGCACGCATACTGCGTTGCGCGCCCGCACCTTCCGGAGCGATGCCCGTCATGTGGTACGCGTCCGCGCTCATGCCGTAGCCGATGACTTCGCCCAGAATCTTTGCGCCGCGCTTCTTTGCAAACTCAAGCTCTTCCAGAATCAGGATCCCCGCGCCTTCGCCGATCACAAATCCATCGCGATCCTTATCGAACGGACGGCTGGCCCTGGCAGGTTCCTCGTTGCGCGTCGAGAGTGCGCGCATCGCGGCAAATCCGCCCACCGACAGCGGAGTTACGGAAGCTTCCGCGCCGCCGGCAATCATCACGTCGGCATCACCGTGCATGATCATGCGCACCGAATCGCCAATCGAATTCGCACTCGTCGCGCACGCCGTGGCCGTAGCAGAAATCGGTCCCTGCGCTCCGTAGCGAATGCTGATCTGCCCGGCCGCCATGTTCACAATCACGGCTGGAATAAAGAAAGGCGATATCTTGCGCGGACCGCCGTTCAGCAGGTTCGTATGCTCGCGCTCGATGATCTCGAACCCACCGATGCCCGAGCCAATGAATACGCCCACGCGTTCGGCGATCTCCGGCGTGATCTTCAGGCCAGACTGCTCCATCGCCTCTTGCGTTGCCGCAAAAGCAAAATGGATGAAGCGCCCCATCTTGCGCGCTTCCTTCTTTTCTACGAAATTGAGGGGGTCAAAATTCTTGACCTCGGCGGCAAAGGTGACAGGAAATCCGGTTGTGTCGAATTCTGTGATCGGGGCCATACCGCTGGCACCGGCCACCAGTTTCTCCCACACTTCGGGAGCGGTGTTGCCCACACCGCACACCAGCCCGAGGCCGGTGATCACGACTCTTCGGTTCACCGGCTACTTGCCTTTCGCGGTCTTTTCGTTCTTCTCGATGTAATCAATCGCGTCCTTGACGGTCTTGATCTTTTCAGCGTCTTCGTCAGGGATCTCCAGATCAAACGCCTCTTCAAATTGCATTACCAGTTCCACCACGTCCAGCGAATCCGCTCCCAGGTCTTCCTGAAAGCTTGCGCCGGGGGTCACTTCGGCTTCGTCCACCTGCAACTGCTCGACGATGATCTGTTTTACCTTTTCTTCTACCGCCATGCCTGATTCTCCTCGATTCTGTTTGCCAAAAAATCCGGTCCAAAAATCCGGTTTCGATCCGGGGATTCAACCGTTTCGCATTCCGCCTGCCTACAATAACGGCATACGGCACACCAACACAACTCCGGGGTCCCCGGCGACACGTCTACGTCGCAGGAGTGGTCCCGCCGCGCCCACAAAAGATCGCCCGGCCCCGAAACTCCAAGTCTACCGGGCGGCTCCCGGTGTGTAAAGCCAACGCAGAGTGGAAATAAGTCAAACACCTGCGCTCGCATGCGTGTGCCTTAACTCCTCCGCAACCCCTGCGCAAAAAGCCCGGGTTTCGACCCGGAATTGCACATCGAAAAGGCGTACATTAGGCGAAGAGATTCTCGGAGGCCCCCATGCAAGCTCTTACCGCCGTTCTAGCCGTTGTCGCAGGAATTTTGCTGGGCTTTTGGATCCGCACGGTCTCGACAAAACGGGAGCTTGCGCTCTTGGATCAGCGTAATCGGGAATCACTCGATGCCCTTGCAGCATTGCAAAAACAGTTGATGCAGTCCCATGCTGAGTCCGCCGCCCGGGCCGGCTTTGAGTCCCTCGCCGCGGAGCGTGACAAGACCATAAACCGTCTGACCATGGAACGCGACGGCCTCCATGCTGAGTTGCAAACTGACGTCGACAATGCGCGCACCCAGGCAGCCCGTATCAGCCAGCTCGAAGCCGACCTCACAACGAGCGCCAGAACCTGGCGGAGAAAAAGTTGCGCTTCTCGAAACCGCCAGGCAGGCTCTCGCGAACCAGTTCCAGAGCGCTCGCAGCCGACATCCTCGAGCAGAAGTCGAAGATCTGTTCTCGAAGGCAGTCAGAAGGAACTCGGCACGCTTGCTCACGCCACTTCGCGAGCAGATCAAGGAGTTCCGCGAAAAAGTGGAAGCGCGTACAGACGGACTCGACGACGGGCGTTACCGAGACTCAAGACCCTGATCGGCACTCTCGGAACTCTTAATCAAGCATTGACTGAAGAGGCTCGCAATCTATCCACGGCACTCCGCGGCTCTTCAAAGGCTCAAGGCGACTGGGGCGAATTTATTCTCCGCGATCTGCTCGACAAGGCCGGCCTTCGCGAGGGCGAGCAGTACGTATTTCAACAGCCCTTCGCAGTTGATGGTGAAAACGGCGAGCGTGCGCGTTCCGTCCGCACCGATGTGATCGTCTTTCTGCCGGGCGGCCGCAACCTCGTGATCGACTCGAAAGTTTCGCTCACCGCCTATACCGACTGCGTAAACGCCACCGACGAAGAAGCTCGCAAGGCAGCGCTTAAATTGCACATGGCCAGCATGCGCACCCACATCTCGGGACTGGCCAAAGCCGGCTATCACAATCTTCCCGGTATCGAGGTTCCCGATTTCATTGTGATGTTTATTCCCATCGAACCGGCATTCCTTCTGGCTCTGCAAGGAGATGGCGAACTGTGGGCCGATGCCTACAAACACGGGATTCTTCTTGTCGGGCCCACTACATTGCTTTACGTCATTCGCATCGTGAACGTCCTGTGGCAGCAGGAACGCCAGGCACGCAACGTGCGCGATGTCATGAAACGCGGAACAGAACTGTACGAAAAATTTGCAGGATTCGTTACAGACATGGAGCTGATCGGCGACAGCCTCCGCAAGACGGATAAGCACTATGGAGAAGCGATGAAAAAGCTCGCCGACGGCCGCGGCAATCTCATCCGCCAGGTTGAGATGCTCAAGGAACTGGGACTTCGCACCAACAAGTCGATTCCCAAAAATCTGCTCGATCGCGCCGACGTTGATCAGGCCGAACTGGCCCTGGCGGCTGAAGCCGAAGAGATCGACCGAGGGATATCCTCAGGAAACGAATAACGAGGCTGATTTTCCAGAGGAATATAATGATTAAAAGGCTCGGTTAAAGCCCGCATATCGGCAGCAATGGCAGATATTCCTCCGGCCGGTCCCAGATAACAGGATTTCCTCGTTACTTTCGTCCCGGAAAGTCGGCGTTACCTCCCCGCAAAGGCACCCCCGTTCCGATTAAATATAGGATTAGGGCACCCGAATACATGGGAAGTACCGTCATACTCGTCGGTGCGGTCGCGCTTGGAACTGGCCTTGTCTGCTTGTTTTGTGGGTTTCTTTGGGGCCGCTCCAACGTCAGGTCGCAGATCGAAGATGCGCTGGATCAGTCGCGCATCTCTGCCGACGCACGCGAATATTCCGTGCGCGAAGCACTGGACGAGAAGATGGTAGAGCTCGCCGAACTTCGCGCTCGCGCAGAGGAACTCCCTCGTCTGCGACAGCAAATTGAGCAACTGCAATCGGAGAGAATGCGCGGCCCCTCCAACGGCAGAGCGAATACTTACGCCCCAGGGAACAATACGGAGTTCGAACAGAAACCGCCTGAGAAAGCACCGCCAGCCCCGGCTCCCGAATCGACCGACAAGGCTATTCAGAATCTCCTGAAGTCGATCGAGGAGAGGATGAAGCAGACTGACGAAGATCCTCGAGCAATTCCTCAGCAGAGGACGACACCTCCGGTGACAAAATTTGCCGTTGAGATCCCCCCCACCATCACACAGCTGACCAGCAAGCCCGCCCCGGCAGCACCACCTGTGGCTAGGCCGGTCCCGGCAGCACCACCCGTGGCTAAGCCCGCCCCTGCACCACCTGCGGTTAAGCCCGCCCCGGCACCACCACCCGTGGCTAAGCCCGCCCCTGCACCACCTGCGGTTAAGCCCGCCCCGGCACCACCTGTGGTTAAGCCGGCTGCGGCCGCCAAGGATGAATGGCAGGAGTTTGCTGCATCGCTGGCCGCCTTGAAAAGTCGCCAGAAATAGCCACTCACGCTTCGCTCATCGAGAGAACAAATCATAAAAAACGCAACTAAATGGTTGCGCATCTTGTGAAATGACTTATGCTGCCACGAATCATTCTCGCGATTGATTTGGCTGGCACGCGCTTCTAAACCCGCTCACGCGTGCGGAAGAACCGCTAAGATTTTCCCAGATCTGCAAACGTCTCTCGCAGCCGCTTCCAGGTTGTTCCCAGATCCTCCGGGAGCACTCGTGTCTCCGCCACGGTCGTCATGAAGTTGGTATCGCCAATCCACCGCGGCATCGCGTGCATGTGCAGATGTCCGGCGACGCCCGCTCCCGCCGCCTGGCCCAGGTTCAATCCGAAATTGAATCCATGAGGCCGGTAAAGCTGCTCCAGCGCACGCTCCGTCGATTGCGCCAGGTCCATCAGTTCGTGCGCGGCATCGGCGTCGAGCTTGGCGATGCGATCCAGGTGCGCATAGGGCATCACCATCACATGCCCCGAGGTGTATGGGTACGCATTGAGGCAGATGAAACAGGTTTTGCCGCGCTTGATCAACCCTCCGGCCTCTTCCGCATCATCGGCGTTCATGCCGTGCTCGATGGCGTAATCGATGCTGGCGATCAGGTTGCAGAACACGCAGTTCAGATCTCCGGGCCATGCATTCAGCCGCGCAGGCACACCGGGCCGAGGCGCCCCATCGGCCGTCGTCACATACGCAAATCGCCATGGACTCCAGAGCTGATCCATAATCAGGCTTCGCAGCGAATCCTTTCTCCTGCCGTCTCCGTCGCACCTCAGTATAGTGCCCTGTTCATCGTCGTCCGGATCAACCGGAACAACCCCAGATCAGCCATGCCGCGTTGACCAGACTTGAGTTTAACTTCCGCGACGGCTTCAAATTCTTGACCAAGTACGAGAGCCACACACCTGTATTCGACGTCACACTTCATCGCTAACCTCAACCGAATCTCCGCAGAACTGCACCAGCCTTGCAGCACTTTGTCATCCCCCATTCACAACAGCCAAAGCATTGGATTGACGGGGAAAACAGACCATTGCTACACTTGAAAGCGTAGCTTCCTGCGCGGATTCCAGCAGTTAGCTGCGGCCGCCCTCCAGCCAGCCGTTGCCTGCCTGGTGTTTCCTGAAGGAGACGAGTCGCTTTACCGCCAGCTCTCTGGCTGAAGCCCCGTCTCTCCAGAAACCCACGGAAAGGCTCTCGGTTGTCGAGGTTTCGGCCACCGGCATCACTTCGCCATCGCGGCGAGCACATGCCAACCGTCGACAGCACACCGTCGCCGGCAAATGAATCGGAGCTGCTGCATGCCAAACGTCCTCAATCCCGAACCCGAGAGCATAACCCTGAACACCGAACTCGAAACACCTACCCTCGACCCTGCGACCGAGCTTGATGCTCCCTCGTCCGAATCCACGTCCAACCCAGAGACCGCCGAAGCACAAATTGCTGTCGAATCGCACGCGCTGGACGCCGATGCCCCAACCGAGCCTGTAGCCCAGGCCGTTCCCACACAACAAGAGCACACGGAACTTGTAGAACCCGTGGCTCGCGTTGCGTCCGCGCCCGCAGAACACAGCGCCGATTCTGCTGCTGATGATTTCTCAGCTGCCCTCGAAGCCTTTGAGCGCGAGCAGGCCGCTGAAGCTGCTGCCGTCGAAGCCTATGGCGACAAAGTTGTCGCAGGCACCGTCCTTAAGCAGACTGAAAAACATTTGGTTGTCGACGTAGGTCTCAAGTCCGAGGGCCTTGTGCCCATCGAGCAGGTCCTGGACCACACCGGCGCGGTAAAGTTCCAGCCCGGTGACGTCATCGACGTGGTTATTGAACGCGAAGAGCCCGAGGGCGGCTATCTCGTCAGCTTCGAGAAGGCCCAGCGCCTCCGCGTGTGGGACACCATCGAGAAGCACGCCAACGACAAGACCCCGATGATGGGCACTGTCGTCAGCCGCGTCAAGGGTGGACTGACGGTCGACATCGGCCTGAAAGCCTTCCTTCCCGGTTCTCAGCTTGAGATTCGCCCCGTCCGCAACCTCGACGGCTATCTCGGCCAGCAGATCGAAGTCCGCGTCATCAAGCTCAACAAGAAGCGCGGCAACGTCGTTGTCTCTCGCAAGGAGATCCTCGAAGAAGAGCAGAACGCCAAGCGTTCCACCACTCTCGAGCATCTCGGTGAGGGCGCCATCCTTACCGGCACCGTCAAGAACCTCACCGACTACGGCGCGTTCGTCGACCTCGGCGGCATCGACGGCCTGCTCCACATCACCGACATGAGCTGGGGACGCCTCACCCATCCCCGCGATCTGGTCAACGTCGGCGACGAGATCCAGGTCAAGGTGCTCAAGTTCGACAAAGACAAGCAGCGCGTCTCGCTCGGCTTCAAGCAGCTCACGCCTGATCCGTGGCTCGATGCCTCGGAACGCTACCCCGTTGGTGCACACGTCCACGGCCGCGTTCTGTCGGTCACCGACTACGGCGCGTTCGTCGAACTCGAGCAGGGAATCGAAGGTCTGGTTCATCTCTCTGAGATGACCTGGTCCAAGCGCCTCAAGCACCCCTCCAAGCTGGTCAAGCCCGGCGACGAGGTCGACACGGTTGTCCTCAGCGTCAACCCCGCCGACCGTCGCATCTCGCTCGGCATGAAGCAGCTGATGGAGAATCCCGTGGGAGAACCTCACGGAGCGTTATCCTGCCGGAACCGTTGTCGAGGGTCGCGTTCGCAACCTCACCGACTTCGGCGCCTTCATCGAAATCGAGGATGGCATCGACGGCCTCGTCCACGTCTCCAACCTGAGCTGGACCAAGCGCGTCAAGCATCCTTCTGAAATCGTGAAGAAGGGCGAAAAGGTCAAGGCAGTTGTTCTCGGCGTCGAGCCGCAGAATCGCCGCCTGAGCCTCGGCATCAAGCAGCTTCAGCCCGATGTGTGGGAGAGCTTCTTCGCTACCCACCGCGTCGGCGATCAAGTGCACGGCAAGGTGCTTCGTACAGCGCAGTTCGGTGCTTTCGTTGAAATCGCCGAGGGCGTTGAAGGCCTCTGCCACATCTCTGAAGCCAGCGAAGTGCCCGGCGAGCCCTCGAAGCTCGAAGCCGGTCAGGAGCACGACTTCAAGATCATCAAGATCAACGTCGAAGAGAAGAAGGTGGGTCTCAGCCTTCGCGCGGTGTCCGGCCACGAAGCCAGCCGCTCCGAGGTTCAGGACTACAAGTCGGAAGCTCGCGGCAGCCACAAGCAGCCCGTTTCCAGCGGCACAACGACTCTCGGCGACCTAATCAACTGGCGCAAGAACGAGCGGTAACGCCCGTCCTTGATCGGCACACAACAACGGCCACCCGCAAGGGTGGCCGTTCTGCTTTAACACCTATCGATATATCCACAAATAAAGCCTGTCATTCCGAGCGGAGGTCGCCGCAGCGACCGCAGTCGAGGAACCTGCAGTTGTTTTTCGGACAATGATGTCCTCGCGCCGCCGCCTGGGCCGGCGCCCGCCGACCTGCGTCTGCGAAACAACTGGAACGGATTCCTTGATTCCTTCGTAATTTCATGAGACTTCGTAAGCCGCCACATGGAAGATTTGCTCGGCTTCATCCTCGACCTTGTACTCGAAGTGCTCATCCAGGCTGTCTTTGAGGCGGGCGTTGACGCTGCATCGCGAGCGTCTCGCCGTGGAGAAGACGTCGCTTCTGTGTCGAAGACGCATCGCCGATTCCGCTTCCTGCCCTTCCTCCGCTTGACCCTCAGCAGAACTAATCCACCTTTCACAATTCTGAAGTTCACTCTCCTCGGGCTCGCCCTCAGCTTCGTGAGCGTTTCCGTCCTGCCTCATCCACTTGTGCATCCTTCAAAGTTCCACGGAGTCAGTCTGCTGATTAGCCCTGTAATCACCGGTCTCATCATGGGCTTCATCGGCCGCACCGTTCGCCGCCGGGGAAAGGCACCGGTTCAAATTGAGAGCTTCGCCTACGGCTTCACGTTCGCATTCGCATTTGCATGGATCCGTTTCTTGCTCGTCCATTGAACGACGACGCCGGGTGCCCCAGAGCCTGCCCTGAGCGCAGCCGAAGGGTCCCGCTTCTGGGACCTGGGAAACCTCAACCCTTCGCAGGCCACCCCTTGAAATCCCAACTTCACTCCGCCCGCAACGCCTCCACCGGATTCACCCCCGCCGCTTTCCGCGCCGGAACCACCGCAGCCAGCAACCCGCAAATCACCAGCCCCAGCGGCGCCAGTCCCATCGTCCACGGATCCGTAGCGCTCACCCCATACAGAAATCCATGCAGCAGCCGATTGCTCCACAACGCCATCCCCAGGCCCGTCACTACGCCCGCACCCATCAGCATCAGCGTCTGCCGCAGCACCATGCCAACCACTGCGCCGCGATCCGCGCCCAGAGCCATGCGAATGCCAATCTCCTGCGTCCGCTGCTCCACCAGGTAACTCAACAAGCCGTAGAGCCCAACCACGGTAATCAGCAGCGCCAGTCCTCCAAACACGCCCACTACCTCCGCCGCCAGCCGCTGCGCACCCAGGGAATCTTCCACAGCCGCCTCCATGGTTGTGAAGTCTCCAATCGCCAGCCGCGAATTCGCCTCCGCAATCTTCCGCCGCACCTCGGGAATCATCGCTCCCGGCGCAATCTCCGTCCGCACCGCGAGTTGCATATATCTCCCCAGGAGTGCCCGATACAGCGAGTTATCCGGTGTCACCTGTGCCATGCAAACGTAAAGCTCCGGCTGGCTTGCCGCCGCCACATCATCCTGATGCACATCATCGATCACGCCCACGATCGTCGCGGCCCACGGAGTGCGCCCAAACCGGATCTGCTTACCCAGCGCATCGCCTCCGCCCAAATACCAATTCACAAACGTCCGATTCACCACCACAACCGGCAAACTCGACGCCGTGTCATTCTCAACAAAGAACCGCCCGCTCCGCATGCGCACACCCAGCACTTCCATCAGCCCCGGTGAAGCCGCGCGCACCACGGCGCTTTCATCCGCTTGCATCCAATCGGTCTTGTACACAATCGTCAGCAACTCCACCGGATGCTCCAGAGGCATCACCGTTGACATCGCGGCACTCTCCACTCCCGGCATCTGCCGCACAGCATCCAGCACAGGACGCCATGCGAGCGTGCCGATATTCCGGCCCGTATATTCGCTCGACGAAGCGGTCATACTGGTCAGTAGAAGATGATCCGTGCGGAACCCCAGCGGCACATGCCGCAGCGCGTACATCGTCCGCATCATCAATCCTGCGCCGCTCAGCAGCGCAATCGACAACGCAACCTCGCCCACCAGCAGCACCGCACGTGCGCGACTCTGTCCGCGATCGCCCGCCTGCTTCCTGCCAAATCCCGCTTGCGTCCCCGTCCACGCCGCCAGCAGCGCCGGAAACGTCCCGAAGGCCAGCGCCGTCAAAAGCGTCAGAACCAGCAGGCTTAAAAAGACTGCCCAGTTCAAATGAATGTTGGGCGCCATCGGCAGCATCTTCCCCAGCATGTGCCGGAATGTCCGCAGCATCACCATCGCCAGCGCCAGTCCTCCCATCGCTCCCGCCGCACTCAGCAGCAGGCTCTCCGTCAGAAACTGCGCCACAATCCGCCGCCGCCCCGCGCCCAGCGCCGAACGCACGGCAATCTCCGCCCGTCGCGCCGCTACCCGCGCCAGCAGCAGACCCGCCACGTTGAAGCACGCAATCAGCCACACCACCCCGACGGCGATCTCCAGCGCAAACAGCGCCGGCTGCACATCATGCACCATCAGATCGTGCTTGCGGACCAGGTGCACGCGTGTTTGCTTGCCGTGCGCGACAAACTCGGCGTGCGCGTGGGCGATCTGCGCCTCAACCCTGTTCGCTGGCACGCCGCCATGCACGCGCACAATCGGCGCAAAGTACGAACCGTATGGATCCTTCGCCGATGGTGTCATCGCACTGCGCTGCACCGGGACCCACACCTCGGGACGATCGTCGTAGACCGGATACTCAAACTCCCGAGGCATGACCCCAACCACCGTGTAACCCACGCCACCGATATGCACAGTCTTTCCCAGCACGCCGCGATCGCCTGCAAAACTGCGCTGCCACATCGCATAACTCAGCATCACAGCATCGGGCTGATCGGTCTCCTGCTCGGTTGGCAAAAAGTCGCGCCCCACCGTGGGAGAAACACCCAGCAGCGAAAACAGGTTTGGACTGGCCGTGACCTCTGAAACCAGCACGGCGCCCGTTGGCGTATCCACAATATTCAAACCGCCACCGGTAAACCCGATGTCAGCCGAATCTGAAGTTGCCTGCTGCCATTGCCGGACTTCCGGATACGTGACGGCTAAATAATCGTCGTTCTTGCCATCTTGTTCAAGAGGCCCAAAGAGTTGCCGATCGGCCGCGAAGGGAAGCGGTCTCAGCAGCACGCCGTAGCTGATCGTGAACATCGCGGTGACTGTCCCGATCCCCAGCGCCAGCACCAGCACCGTGAACACCGCATACCCCGGCGCCCTCCGAAACTGTCTGGCCCCGTAGCGTGCATTCTTCGCGAAGTTCAGCATCCAGAGCAATCCGCGACTCACTGGCAGGCCCTCCGTTTTTGACTCGATCTCCAAGAACGAGCGTACCGTGAATCCATCCAGGCATACCAATCCGAAACACAGCTATAATGAGGGCAGCGCCTTGCGCTCCAATTCACCCCTAAATCATGCAGATTGAAGCATCTACCGACGTAATCGCCTCGCCCTCCGTGTCTCACAACGGCACTGCCTGGCAAATCATCGGCTTCACGTCGCTCAGTTTTGTCGTTTATCTCGCGATTGGTCTACCGCTCGCCATCCTGCCCGAATACGTCCACATGCGGATGGGCTACCACGCCTCGCTGGCCGGTCTGGTCATCAGCATCCAGTACATTGCGACGTTTCTCAGCCGGCCCTGGGCCGGCCGCATCTCCGATCGCAAGGGCGCAAAAATCTCCGTCCTGTGGGGCATGGGCGCCTGCACGCTCAGCGGCTTGCTCATGCTGGCAGCGGCTGCACTCCATCGTGATCCAGCATGGCTCAGCCTTACTTTCCTCATCGCCAGCCGCCTCGTTCTCGGTATCGGCGAAAGCCTCGGCTCCACCGGCGCAACGTTGTGGGGCATCTCCAGCGCGGGACCGGAATACACCGCCAAGGTCATCTCCTACAACGGAGTCAGCACCTACGGAGCCCTGGCCCTCGGTGCGCCGCTCGGCGTCGTCATGGAGATGCACTGGGGCCTCTCGTCTGTCGCGATTCTCACCATCATCGTTTGCGCCCTCGCCTACGCATGGGCAGCCCTCAAGCCGCCGGTTCCCGTCACTCCCGGCGAACATCTTCCGTTCCGCCACGTTCTCGGCCGAGTCACTCCGCACGGCATGGGCCTCGCGCTCGGCGGCGTCGGCTACAGCGCCCTCGCCACGTTCGTTACGCTGTTTTACGTGAGCCGACACTGGAACGGCGCAGCACTCTGCCTCACCGCCTTCGGCGTCGCCTTCATCGTCGCCCGCCTCATATTCATTCGCACCATCGGCACCTTTGGCGGATTCCCCGTCGCGAAGGTTTGTCTTGTGGTCGAATCGCTTGGCGTGCTGCTGCTCTGGCTCTCCACCTCTCCCTGGATGGCGCTCTGCGGAGCGGCGCTGACCGGTTGCGGCTACTCGCTCGTCTTTCCCGCTCTCGGCGTCGAAGCCGTGGAGCGCGTGCCAATCGAGAACCGCGGCACCGCTCTAAGCGTCTACACCGTCTTCGCGGACGTCTCGTTCTTCATGGTCGGCCCGATCGCAGGCGCCGTGATCGGCCTCTTCGGCTACGCCAGCGTATTTCTCTTCGCGCTAACATGCGTGATCGCCGCTCTCGCCATCGTCCTCGTCCTCGCCAGAAAGAAGATGCACCCCGCCTTCGCTCCTACGAGCTAGATGCTTTGCCCCTGAAGCTCACAAAAGTTGAGGGTGTCATCCCTGAAGCTCATAGAAGTTGAAGGTGTCATTCTGAGCGCACGGGGCCCCGAACGTAGTTCAGTTCGGGGGTGGTAAGCGAAGAATCTGCTTTTCGGGTTTCTGCCAATGACTTCGCGACCATCATCTCGCCGAATCAAAAGAAGCTAAACTAAACCCGTGCCGTCCACCTTCCACATCGAAAACTTCGGCTGCCGCGCTGCCCGCGCCGACGGCGAAGCGATCGCCGCCCTTCTGCGCGTTGCCGGTACGTCCGAAAGCACGCAGTCCGTCTCCGATGTGGTCATCGTCAACACCTGCAGCGTCACCGCCGAAGCCGACCGCGAGGCCCGCGCCTATATTCGCCGCACGCATCGCTTGAACCCCACGGCTCGCATCATCGCCACCGGCTGCTACGCCCAGCGCGCACCTCAAGAACTAGCCGACCTCGCCGGCGTCGCAGCGGTCATCGGCAACAGCCACAAAGCTCTCGCCCCTGAAATTGCGCTTCATCTTTCGTCGGAGTCACGCCACACAAATGCCGATGAAAGGGAAGCGGCTCCAACTCCTTTGGGTACTTCGCAAGTCGTCACCATCTCCGAGTTGCTCAACTCATCGAATCGCACGCTCATATTGGCCGACGATACCTTCGCCCATTCGTTCCTTGAAGAAGCGCCCATCGCGCCCGGTGCGCAGACCCGCCCCAATCTCAAGATCCAGGAAGGCTGCTCCAACCGCTGCTCTTTCTGCGTCATTCCTCAGACACGCGGCCGTTCGCGCAGTCTCTTCGCCGAATCGGTCCTGGCACACGTCAACAGCTTCGTCACCGCCGGCGGCAACGAACTTGTTCTCTCCGGAATCAACCTTGGCCGTTGGGGCCGCGACCTCGATCCGGCACAATCTTCCATCCGCACCTTCGCAGCGCTCGTCCGCACAATCCTCGAACAAACCCGCCTGCCAAGATTGCGCTTGAGTTCCATTGAGCCGATGGACTGGGACGCCTCGCTCATCGGTCTCATGGCCGAATATGGAGGCACGAAGCTTGCGCGCCACGCGCACCTTCCGCTGCAATCAGGATCCGACTCGGTGTTACGCTGCATGTACCGCCGCTACCGCCCCTGGCACTATGCAGAGAAGGTTGCCGAATTGCTCAGTGCGGCCGGCCCATCGCTCACTCTTGGCGGCGACGTCATGGTCGGATTCCCAGGCGAAACCGACCACGAATTTCAGGAAACCTGCGACTTCATCCGCGCGCTCCCCTTCGGCTACCTGCATCTCTTCCCGTTTTCGCCCCGCCCCGGCACGCGCGCATGGACGCTTCACGCCGAATCACCCGTTCCAGCCACTATCGTCCATGAGCGCATGAGCGCCCTTCGCGCCTTAGCTGCGGAGAAAACCCGCACGCACCGCCGTCAATTCATCGGCACTGAACTTGAGTCCATTACTCTCCATCCGACGACGGCTCTCGCCTCCGCAAACCGCACGACCGCTCTTACCGAGAACTTCCTGCCTGTCGAACTCGGCATCGCGCTTGCCGCCAACAGGCTCATCCGCATCCGCGTCACCGGTCTCGCCTCCGATAACACCCTCCTTGCAATGCCTGCCGGCTCTGCCGCATACCCATCCGATTCCCGATCCGGTTCGCTTCCAGTTTCCGGAGAACCAGTCGTCAAAACCGCCTTTTAATCCATCCTGCACCGGTCGGCTCCAGCATCAAACCAGTGCTATACTCAGGGTGCGTTCGCGCGCCCCACTGGAACGCCGGAAGCTCTCCCGGATCAAGGCGCACGACCACTTTGGAGGATGTACCATCGCACTCGATAAACGCTCGGCTAAGTCTTTTATCCGCATCAACGATCGCATTCGCGCCCGCGAAATTCGCGTGATCGACGAAAACGGCGAACAAATGGGCATTCTGGCCCCATTCGAAGCGCTCAAAATTGCTCGTGAGCGAGGGCTCGATCTGGTCGAGGTCTCACCCAACGCCGTCCCTCCGGTCTGCCGCATCCAGGACTACGGCCGCTTCCTCTACGAGAAGGAAAAGTCGGATCGCGCCGCCAAGAAAAAGCAGAAGATCATTGTCGTCAAGGAAGTCAAATTCTCCGTCACCGTCGACGAGCATGACTACCAGACCAAGAAGAATCAGGCCGTCAAGTTCCTTGCAGGCGGCGACAAGGTCAAGGCAAGTCTCCGTTTCCGCGGCCGTCAAATGGCCCATCGCGATCTCGGATACAACATCATCAATCGCCTGATTCAGGACATAGGCGATTCGGGTGTGGTCGAATTCATGCCGCGCATGGAAGGCACGATTCTGCACGCGATTATCGCGCCCAGTAAGCGACCCGAAGGCCAGAAACCGAAGCCGCCAGCACCACCGCAGCAACCTCCGCGGCCGGCGGCGCCTCCGCAAGCACAGTAAAAGAGAAATTAAGACTAGAAAGGCCGCCTGCAAAGGACGGCCTTTCGTTTTTGCTGGTTGCTAACCCGCTAACCCGCTAACTTGCTAACCTGCTAACTTGCTAATCGCGAAGCGTGCTGACCTGCTACTTCGTTTCCCATCAACCACGCTTCGCCGTTGTATTCTGCTGCCATGCTTCGATTCAGACTGGCACTTCCCCTCGTCTGCTTTGCTGTTGCCTCCTCTTTTCTCGCCGCGCAATCCAGCGTTCCGGCGGCAGCCTCGCCGCAGACCGAGCCGCATTTCCCCACCAATGAAGATCTCCGCCACGTGAAGGCCTTCTCCGGCCCGCAACTCTCGCCCGACGGCAAGCAAATCCTCTTCACCGTCACACACGCGACGGCCGACGGCGCGGCCAGCCATCTCTGGCTTGTCCCTGCACCCGGCAACGGCACCGATAAAGCCCGCCAGCTCACATTCTCGCCGCCAGCCGACAAGCGCGGGGAACACAACGCACAGTGGGCGCTCCGACAATTCCGCGATTTTCTTCCTGGCCAAGCGCGGCGAAAACACGCAACTCTTCCGCCTCGATTTGCGCGGCGGCGAAGCCTCACCCTACGATCTCAAGATCCTTCCACCCGTCGATGTCTCGAAAGACAAGGACGCCATCAATCCGCCGCCTGCGCCCGACGCTGGCGACAAGAAGGACGAAAAGAAGCCAAACGAGAACAAAGTCGAACCGCTCGCCATCGACGTCGCCGGCTTCGCCATCAGCCACGATGGCAAATACCTCGCCCTCTGGGCGCACGATCCTGAAACACCCGGAGAGAAGAAGCAGAAAGATGCGAAGATCGACGCATCCTGGATCAATCACGAGCGGCACCTCACGCGCCTCTACATCGCCGCACTCAAGCCCGACGGCTCGTTGGATGGTGAACTGAAGACCGCCGCCATTCCGCCCGACGTCCATGGCGTCCTTTGGTCCCCTGTCGACAACCGACTCCTCGTTGTCGCTGAACCACCCAATGACATCACTGATCTTGGCCCCGCTGCTCAAGCCTTTCTGCTCGAAGTCCCGAACCTTGATAAGCCTCAAAAGCTCAACTCGATTCCGCCAACCGTGAGCCGCGCCGAATGGTCGCAGGACGCGAACACGATCTTCTTCATCGCGCAGACCACGCAAGATGCGCCCCCCGGATACGAAGAGTTGTTCGCGTTGCCCAAGCAGAGTTCCGGGCAACAGGTGATCGCACTCTCCAGCCGCTTCGACGGACAGTTTGGTCCTTCGCCTCTCACCTCCACTCCCGATGGCTCAGTCGTCGCGCAGGCAGGTATCGGAACGCGAGCATCGGCGGTGCGCTTTGCGATTGACGGAAGTGGATCGCCCCAGGTCCTGGATCTCGGCACCTCCATGTTGCTGGGCTTGAGCACCAACCCCACACAAACCGGCTGGGTGTGGCTCGCTGACTCAGGCGGACAACCAATGCGCCTCTGCTACGCGGCGAAACTCGGAGACCCCTGCACCGCTGTCCCCATTCCCGATCTCGCCCCCGCCAACCTCCGCATCGTCGCACCAAAGCTCGTGCAATGGAAATCAGGCCCATTCACGATCGAAGGCCTGCTCTACCTTCCACCCGACACTGGCTCCGCCAAAGTTCCTCTCATTGTGGACGTACACGGTGGCCCACTCGGCGCATGGTTCGACCAGTACGATCTGTTTGCGCCATTCCTGGTTGGCCATGGCTGGGCCGTCCTTCGTCCTAACCCGCGCGGCTCCTCCAACTACGGCGTGAAGTTCGCTGCCGCCAACAAGAACGACCTCGGCGGGGGCGACTACCAGGACGTGATGGCAGGCGTCGACTACGTCCTCGCCCACTATCCCATCGACTCCACCCGCATGGCTCTGATGGGCTATAGCTATGGCGGCGAAATGGCGGGCTTTGTCGAAGGTAAAACCGATCGCTTCAAAGCCATCATCAGTGGCGCACCCGTGATCGACCAGTTCAGCGAATACGGCACCGAGGGAGGCTCGTGGTACGACCGCTGGTACTACGGCAAACCGTGGGAGCACATGAATGATGCATGGCGCCAGAGCCCGCTCGCCGGTGTTTCGCATGCGAAGACGCCTTTCATGCTGATTCAGGGCCAGAACGACACCACCGACCCCGTCGGCCAGGCAGAGGAGATGTACCGTGCCCTTCGCCAGGAAGGCGTTCCCGTCGAACTCGTCACCTATCCACGCGAGAACCACGGCCCGCTGGCAGGCGGAATGGTTGGCCGCCCATCGCCCGAACCCTGGCACGGTTTTGACGTCCGCCAGCGCATCGTTTCGTTCATCAACGCAGCGTTCTCGCCAACTCCGCCCCCATCCACCGCGCCCGCAACGCAATAAAGGGAGCGCGGAAGAGAATTGCAGCACAGTGCCCTCGGTGCACCATCCTCGACGCAGTCAAGGATGGGAAAGCACGAATGCCAGTCCATTGGCCATATTGCAAACCTCGTAACCCATCACCAATCCTGCCCGGCGCCGCGTGCTATTCTCCCTGTCGATATGCGAATCCCGCGTTGCACGCTGCCTGTTCTTCTGCTCCTCGCCTGTCTCGGCGGTCCCAGCCTGTCAGCTCAATCAGGTGCAGCACCTCATCTTGAGAAACGCGGCTCCGCCACGCAACTCATCGTTGACGGCAAGCCTTTCCTCATTCTGGGCGGCGAACTGCACAACTCGTCTTCTTCCAGCCTCGCCTACATGAAGCCGCTGTGGCCGCAACTTGCCGCCATGGGTCTCAACACCGTTGTCACCCCGCTCAGTTGGGAACTCATTGAGCCGGTCGAAGGCAAGTACGATTTCACGCTCGTCGATGGCCTTCTCGCTCAGGCACGCGAAGCCCACGAACGCATTGTCTTTCTTTGGCTCGCTTCGTGGAAGAACGGCATGTCCAGCTACGCCCCCATGTGGGTCAAGCAGGACACCAAACGCTTCTCGCGCGTTGTTGTGAAAGGCAAGGAAATCGAACTCCTCAGCCCTGCAACCGCAGCCACTCAGCAGGCCGACGCCCGCGCCTTCACAGCGCTGATGCAGCACATCCAGCAGGTCGACGCCCAGGATCACACCGTGCTCATGATGCAGGTAGAAAATGAAGTCGGCGTCCTCGGTGACTCACGCGACCGTTCTCCCGCAGCCGATCGCGCCTTCGCATCGCCTGTCCCTGCTGAACTCACGCGCTACCTGAAGGCCCACCACGACACGCTCTATCCGCGCCTGCGCGAACTCTGGGATGCAAGCGGCGGCAAGACTTCCGGCACATGGCTCGAGATTTTCGGCAACTCCAGTCGCGCCGACGAAATCTTCATGGCATGGCACTACGCACGCTTTATTCAGGCCGTTACCGCGGCCGGCAAATCCGCCTACAACATCCCCATGTATGTGAATACCTGGCTCGCCGAAAACGACGCAGAGCCTGGCCGTTTTCCCAGTGGCGGCCCCGAGCCATGGGTGGTCGATATCTGGCGTGCTGCCGGCACCGCCATCGATTTCTACGCCCCCGACCTCTATGCGCCCGACTTCGTTTACTGGTGCCGCCAGTATCACCGCGACGGCAACCCCCTCTTCATGCCGGAGACTCGCGGCGGCACGCCCGGCGCGGCAAACGTCTTCTACGCCGTCGGCGAAGAAGCGGGATTCGGTTTCTCCCCTTTCGCGATCGAAGACGATATGGATCCCAAACAGGATCTTGCCTCCAGTTATCACGCCATCAATTCACTCGCTCCACTTCTGCTTGAAGGGCAGGCCGCCGGCAACGTCCACGGTTTCATCCTCGACAAGCAACACCCCACCGCCGACTTCATGCTCAACGGCATTGCGCTTCATGTCAGCATCGACGAGATCTTTGGCAACCATGCCGAGTCCGGTTACGGGCTGATCATGACCACCGGTCCGAATGAGTTCATCGGTGCGGGCAAGGGCTTTCGCGTCTCCGTCGCTTCCGCGTCAGCCGGCCAAATGCGTTTCGGCATAGCCTCCATCGACGAGGGAACATTCGAGGACGGTAAATGGATTTCCGGCCGACGTCTCAATGGCGACGAAAACGATCAGGGGAGCTATTGGCGCTTCGATGCTCGCCAGCTTAAGACCGAAAGAATGAAGCTATATCGCTTCGACTGACTGCCAAGTCTGAAAAACACAAACCGTGACTCAATGAGCCATCCACTTCACGAGCAGAAAGATCTCGGCCGCGACAAAGAGCGATCCAAAAATGATCTTGTTGTACTTCGCCAGCCAAACGGGCAGGTAGATGTCGAAATTATCGGCGCGCTCTTCGGTATAGGGCGCAGCCAAATTCGTCAAAGGACAACGGCACCCGTTTACAGCCAGAACCAGGCACTCTGCGAGAACTACTCCGCTGAGAATCGCTGCAACTCGGAATTGTCTGAAACTCTGCCGCAATAGGCACCGCCACAATACACGCGACGAAACACAGCCAGGTTACCGTATGTAGAAGCTTGATAATAATCAAGATAGACGAATTCCTGGCCTGCTCTTTCACGCGTCTCAGTCTAACGGCTCGTGCGACGATTCTGCTGTGACGCATGAACTGTACCCGCTCTCGCGCAACGGCAAGTCTCCACCCCTCCCGTAACTCCACTTGGGTTATACTGATAGGAGCCTTTCCAGAGACAGGGAAACCCCTGTTTCGCGAGGCGTTCGGTTTGGCCATCAGGCCTCATCCAAAACGAGAAAAAGAATGCCCAAGTTGAAAACCCATACGGGCGCGAAAAAGCGCTTCAGCAAGACTGGCACCGGCAAAATCAAGCGGCACCAGACCAAGACGCGCCATATCCTTTCGTCCAAATCGCCAAAAGTGAAACGCAAGCTCGGCAAGTCCGTGCTCGTCTCCGATGGTGACTTCGCGAAGGTAGCGCGCATGATCCCTTACGCCTGATCGGCAATTGCATCTGGGCCGGACCCATTGGCCCCCGCCGGAATGAAATGCGTCCTGACCGGCGAGAGATTCAGGCTTGAACGAGCGAGTGAAGAGGTTTAACGCCAGACCCCAAAGTCTTGGCCTCCTGCCTCCAGCCGCGATGACCAACGAACGCAAAAATGGAGAACACCAATGCCCCGCGTAAAACGTAGTACCAAGCGGAGTGACCGCCGCAAGAAAATCCTGAAAAGGGCCAGCGGCTACTTCCTTACCAAATCCAAGCTCTACCAGGCAGCGCAGGAAGCCGTCGAGCGCGGCCTCAAATTCGCCTACACCGGCCGTAAACAGAAGAAGCGCCAGTTCCGCTCTCTGTGGATCGTGCGCATCTCCGCCGCTGCCAAGCTCAACGGCACCAGCTACTCGCAGTTCATCAATGGACTGAAGAAGGCCGGCATCGAACTCGACCGCAAGGTCCTCTCCGACATCGCCATTCACGACGCAGCAGCCTTTACCAAGCTGGTGGAGCAGGCGAAAGCCGCTCTCGCCAGCAGCACCAAAGCCGCCTAAAGCCCGAGCTGCAATCAGCCTCATCGACGGCCCGGAGCTTAGCTTCGGGCCGTTTTGCTGTTCCCGTCCATTTTCAATCCCACGCCGCTCAATGAGATATTCTTGGCTTTCGCAATGACAAACGAAGATATTCCGAATCTGCCGGAGTACAACGACTCCGCTCTCGATCAAGCCTTTGCCGCCTTAGCCAAACAGGCCACAGACGAAGCTGCCGCCATCGCCAGTTCTGACGACCTGGAAGCCTTCCGCCTCCGCTGGGTCGGCCGCAAGCAGGGTCGCCTCAACGACGTCTCCGCACGCTGGCTCAAGGCCGCGCCAGCAGCCGCGAAGAAAGCCGTCGGCGAGCGTTTCAAGACGCTCAAGGAACTGGTCGAAGGCCTCATCGATCGAGCCTCCGGCTCCGGTCCCAGCGATGCTGCTCTTGCCGCCGAGGCCATCGACATCACGCTACCCGGCACGCGCCGCCTGACCGGAGCCGAGCACCCCATCACGCGCACGATGAATGAAATCGTCTCAGTCTTTGCGGCCCTCGGCTACTCTGTCGGCGTCGGCCCTGAAGTCGAAACCGATTTCTACAACTTCGAGTCGATGAACTTCCCGCCGGGCCATCCCGCGCGCGACACGCAGGACACCCTCGTCGTCGCGAATCAGGAACGCCGCTCTCAGCGCGACCGCCTGCTCCTTCGCACCCACACCTCGCCCGTTCAGATGCGCACCATGGAGCAGCAGCCGCCGCCGATCCGCATCGTCATTCCCGGCAAGGTCCACCGCAACGAAGCGCAGGACGCCACGCACTCGGCCATCTTTCATCAGGTAGAAGGCCTCTGCGTCGACACCAACATCACCTTCAGCGATCTCAAAGGCACGCTCGACCACGCCATGAAAGCGCTCTTCGGCTCATCGGTAAAGACGCGCTTCTTCCCGTCGTTCTTTCCGTTCACCGAGCCATCCGCAGACGTGCAGATCAGCTGCATCTTCTGCGGCGGCAAGGGCTGCCGCAAGTGCAAGCACTCCGGCTGGATCGAACTGCTCGGATGCGGCATGGTCGACCCCGCCGTCTTCGCCTTCGCCGCAGAAAAACAGCCCGCCTACGATCCAAAGAAGATCAGCGGCTTCGCCTTCGGCATGGGCGTCGAGCGCATCGCCATGATGAAGTACGGCATCAGCGAAATCGGTCAATTCTACGCGGGGGATATGCGGTTCCTGGGGCAATTCGCATGAAAATACTTACCAAATGGCTGCGCAGCTACCTGCCTGAGCTCCCCGTCTCCGACACCCAACTCGCCGAAGACCTGACCCTGCGCGGCATCGCCGTCGAAGGCATCTTCGATCTCGGCGCAGGCAACGGCTCGCTCTTCGAGATGGACATCACAACGAACCGCGTCGATGCCATGAACCACTACGGTATCGCGCGCGAAGCAGCGACAATCTATGGCGTAGAACTTAAGCCGCTTGATGTGACGTTGCCGGAACATAAGCCAGCCCCCACTCCATTTTCCGTCAAGATCGAAGCCGAAGACGCCTGTGGCCGCTTCACCGCCCGCGTTCTGCGCGACATCACCATCGGCAATTCGCGCGACTGGTTCTCCGGCGCGGAAGTCTCTACGTACTTCGGCCTTCTCGAGCAGAAGCAAATCTCCAATGCCGTCGACGCAACCAACTTCGCCTGGCTTGCCATGGGCCAGCCCACCCATGCCTTCGACCTCGACAAGATTGAAGGCGGCATCATCGTCCGCCGCGCCCGCAAAGGCGAAAAGCTCAAGACCCTCGACGGCGTCGAGCGCACGCTCGATCCTGAAGACCTCGTCGTTGCCGACCATGTCAAGCCTCTCGGCCTAGCCGGCGTGATGGGCGGCTGGAACACCATGATCACGCCCGACACGAAGAATGTCCTCGTCGAAGCTGCGTGGTTCGAGCCCATGGCCGTTCGCCGCACGGCGCGCCGCCACGGCCTGCACACGGACGCCAGCCATCGCTTCGAGCGTGGCGCCGACTTCAACGCCGGTCCGGTCGCATCTGAAATCGTCAGCCGCATCCTGCTCGCCAACGGCGGCAGCATCGAGGGCGACCTCGTCGACGTACGCGTGCCTGATTGGGAATCCCGCACATCCAATCGTCAGCCCATCACCCTCGATCTCAGCGAAGTCCATCGCATCCTTGGCAAGACCCAAGACACGCAAGGCATCACCGCTCCTTTTGTCGAATCTACCCTCACCGGCCTCGGTTGCAAGCTGTCGAGCCATGCCTCGCAATCTAATGCGTGGCAGGTAGCGCTCCCCAGCTGGCGCCTCGACCTGGAGCGCGAAATCGATCTCATTGAAGAAGTCGCACGCGTCTACGGATACAACCGCTTCGCCAATACACTCCCCGCATTCGGCGAGGGCGTGAAAGCCCTGCCGTGGGCCGAAGCAGAGTCCGTCGTCCGCGGCACCCTGCTTGCCGCCGGATTCCACGAAGCCATCGCCAGCACTTTTTGCTCTGCTGCGGACGCCGCGCTTACGGCGCCCGTCGCGGGCCAGGTCGTGCCTGTCGGCAACCCGCTCAGCGAAGAAGCCGGCGTGCTCCGCCCGTCGCTCGTGCCCGGTATGCTTGCTGCCGTCGCCGGCAATCTTCACCGCGATGTCGGTGACGTGCGCCTCTTCGAACTCGGCACCGTCTTCAGCGGCACAACAGAGAAAGTCGAAGAACGTCCAGCGCTCGCATTCGTCGCCGTGGGCACTCTTCCTGACATAAGCTCCCTTCACCCTGCGAGAGCTCTCGAGTTCCACGACGTCAAAGGCGTGGTCGAACAAACGCTCTCGCGCTTCCAGATGCGCACCGTCTACTTCGACCGCTTCCCGCCCGAGTCCGGTCTCGCTCCCGCATGGCTGCATCCATATCGTTCCGCGCGCGTCGTCGCGGAAGGCCTTACCGCCGGCTGGTTTGGCCAGTTACATCCCACCGAGGCAGCCGCGCGCAAAATCAAGGACGCAGTCCTCGTAGGCGAGATCTATCTCGACCGGCTCTACAAGCTGCCGTTGCGCAAACCCGCCGCGCGCGATATCTCCCGCTTCCAGCCTGTGCGGCGCGATTTTTCGCTGGTGCTCGATCAGAGCATTCCATGGGAGCGCATTGACAAGGCACTCGCATCACTCGAGATTCCCGAACTCGTCGAGTGGCGCGCCGCCGAGGTCTTCCGCGATGCCCGCCTTGGCGCACAGGACTACTCCCTGCTGGTCAGCACCACCTTTCAGGCGCCTGACCGCACCCTGCGCGAGGAAGAGGTCCAGTCGTTCCAATCGCAAGTACTCGAAGCAGTCAAAAAAGCTGGCGCGTGGCTGCGAACCTGATTGCGAGCCGGGTGGTTAGACCGGAGTTTCCCTCATCGTCTGACCCCCGCGTTCGGCGCTATACTTCCCGAATAGAGCGCAATTGCGCGGAGGTTTACTTTCATGTCGCCATCATCCCTGGAATCCCAGATCGCGGAACATCCCGAAACCCAATCGTCTGAAATGCACGATCACGACAACTTCGGAAAACTCGCCATGAGCAGCAGCGATTTTTCCGCTCTCGAAGAGCGCATTGCCCGGACTATCGCGCTGGTCAAGAGCGAACGCCAGGCCCGCGCCGCCGCCGACCAACGGGCTGAAACCCTCGAGGGCCAACTCGGCGAACAGCTTAACCTCGTCAAATCCCTGCAGGACGAAGTGCGCGCCCTCAACGCCGAGCGCGACCAGGTTCGCCAGCGCGTCGAGCGCCTGCTTTCGCAACTCGACGCCCTTGAAGTGTGAGGTCTTTTCATGGCCAAGGAAATCCAGCCAGACACTCCCGGTTACACCACGGTCAGCATTTACGACCAGAACTATCATCTGCGCGGCCAGGATCCCGTCCACATCCGCCAGCTCGCCGATCTGGTCGACAGCAAGATGAGGGCCGTGGCGGCGCAGGGTCGCACCGTCGACTCACTGCGCGTCGCCGTGCTGGCGGCGCTCAACCTGGCCGACGAGCTCTCGCAGACCACCGTGGTGGATTCCAACGAAGGTCACATGCGCACCGCTCATTTGAGCCGTTTGCTCGACGAGGTTCTGGAAGAAGATCGAAAGACGGGATAGCAGGGGGCGGATTCGCCCTCAATCCCCAAAAACTGCCATCACCATTCAGGTCGAACCTGGGTTAAACTGACTCCCATCCTGCCGTTCACTATTTGCTCAGGGGGGAGTAGCCATGTTCGGCGTGTCGCCTCGCCTTTTGGTTCGTGCCTGCGTTTTTGCGATCACACTTCTGGGTTCTTCATGGACCCTCAGCGCCCTCGATGCTCCAAATTCGAACGCGCCGAAGCCAGGGATGCCCACCGATCCCAAAGCGCTGAAGACCTACCAGGCAGCGGTCGACTGGCTGAAGTCTGGACGTCGCGCAGAAGCAATCGATGCGTTCCGCAAGGCCGCCAAACAGGATAGCCAATGCTCTGAGTGCTTCCGTCAGGCATACTCCCTCGCCACCAGCATCGGCCAGTACAAGCAGGCTGAGGAGATCGCACGCGAATGGTTGATTGTTGCCGCGACAGACCTTGATCGCGCCGCGGCTCACTACCGCATCGCAATCGCCCTCCAGCAACAGGGGATCAACGACAAAAAGAACAAATGCTTTGACGAAAGCTGCGACGAATTCAAGACCGCGCTCCAGCTCGAGCCCAAGCTCACTGCGATCCACTACGCCATGGGAGTATCGCTCGCCCACATGCGCCAGGACGACGCGGCCCGCGCGGAGTTTTCCACGTTTCTCTCCAATGACACCATAACTCCCAACGTCCACGAGCGCGCCCAGCGCTATCTCGATCGCATCGATCTGGCTCGCGCGCGCATGGCCCCGCCCTTCTCGATCACAACCATCGATGGTAAACAGATATCGCTCGACAGCCTCGCCGGCAAAGTTGTTCTCATTGACTTCTGGGCGACGTGGTGCGGCCCCTGCCGCGAAGCACTGCCCCACATTCGCAACATCGCGCATCGCTTCCAGGAGCAACCGCTCGTGGTCATCAGCATCAGCCTCGATAAAGATGAGGACAAGTGGAAAGAGTTCGTTGCGAAGAACCAGATGACTTGGCTTCAATATCGCGATGGCTCATTCAATGGCGCAATCGCGAAGCGTTTCGGAGTCAACGCAATCCCCGCCACCTTCACCATTGACGCCGACGGTGTCCTTGAAGACCAGCACGTTGGCGACGCCGACATCGAAGGCAAGTTGAAAAAGCTCGTCGCAAGCGCCACGGAACTTGCCAAACACAAACCAGCAACGCCGTCACTGGAGCAGCGCCCGGAGGATACGCCGGTTGTCGACAAATCTCCCGGAACTTCGCAGTGAAATGAAGCCGGCCCGTCGTGAACCACATTTTCAAAGGGGTTTCAAGTTACTAACACAAATGAGCGGCACCGCACAAGACTTGCAATTCCTCGCCAACATCCATACAGTCAGCAATAGAAACCGGCCTGCAAAGCAGGTGGGTAGTCAACGCTGGTTGAACCAACATTCATTGAACAGGGGCTCTTCTCGTACAAATTGGTTCTGTGTGCCGTGTCCGCCAGTCCGGAATGCCTAATGAACCACGGGGAGCTCCGCCGTCTTAGGACGGGTTCACCAGCGCATTGCCCACGGCCCAGCGGGTCGGGTTCTACTTCAGCGACGAAGTGCGATCGCCGAAGGTCTTGGGATTCTTGCTTCACTGGTGGCGTGAAAGCGTCACTCCGCCCTTGTGTTCCGCATCCCGCACTCTGAACCGGTATCCTTGGTCAAGTGCATCCTGTCCTCTTCCACATCGGTCTGCTCGTAATCCCTTCATACGGCGCAACTGCCGCATTGGGAGTACTGCTTGCACTCATGCTCGCGCTTCACACCGCACGCAAACTTCAAATCGATCCCAACAAAATCTGGAATCTCTGTATCCTCATGCTCTTTACGGCGCTCGTCGGTTCGCGTCTCCTGCTCGTCATGACTAACTGGACAGTCCTGCGCCATCATCCGCTCTGGATACTTAGCCTGGCGATGATTCATCATCCGCTTCTCACTGCTATCGGTACGGTCGTAGCACTCGCCGTGGCAGCCATCTATGCCCGTATTTACCACTTGCCGTTTCGCATCACCGCCGACGTTCTCGCTGCGCCAGTGGCTCTCGGCCTCGGCTTCGAACAAATCGGCGCCTTGCTGGCTGGCTCTGGCTACGGCACCGGCGCGCACATCCCCTGGGCCATCACCTACACCGATCCCCTTGCCGCGCGATGGAGCGATGCCCCCCTCGGCGTTCCCGTTCATCCGGTCCAGGCCTACGCTGCATTCGGCTTCTTCGCAATTGCAGTTGGGCTTCTTCTCTGGTTGCCGCATCGCCACCAGCATGGCGACTTGGCCGGCCTTTTCCTGGTAGCAACCGGCATCGTTCTCTTTATTACTGAGTTCTGGCGCGACCCCCTTGGCCGTGGTGCCCTGCTCGGTGGCGTGATCAAAGGTCCGCAGATCGCCGGAATCTTTTTCGTCCTCGCCGGAGCATCCATGCTGCTTGAATCCCAGTCGCAACGCATTGCCGTCTCATCTGCCCCAATCGAACGGTTGCCTTCCCTGCCGCTTGAAATCGAAAGACCATCTCATGACTGAGCCGCGTTCGATCGCCGTTCCACCCGAGGCCGCCGGCCAGCGCCTCGATCACTTCATCGCCACGCAACTCGAAGGCGTCAGCCGATCGCGTGTGCAACTGCTGCTTGATCAAGGCGACGTGTCAGTCAACGGTGCGCAGGCCAAGGCGTCGTTCAAGCTTCGCGGCGGAGAGCAGATACTCATCACCGGCGAACCCCATCCGGCACCTCTCAAAGCCACGCCGCAGGACATTCCTCTCGACGTCGTCTTCGAAGACAAGCACTTCGCTGTCGTCAACAAGCCCGCCGGCATGATGGTGCACGCCGGCGCCGGCGAATCTGAGGACGTCCGCAACAGCAACACCCTCGTCAATGCGCTGCTCTTTCGATTTAAAGCACTTTCAGCGACCGGCGGTGACCTCCGGCCCGGAATTGTGCACCGCCTCGACAAGGACACCAGCGGCCTCATCATCGTCGCCAAAAACGATGCAGCCCACGCCGCGCTCGCGGAACTCTTTTCCTCGCGTCAAATCAGCAAGACCTACATCGCACTCGTGCATGGCGCAGTCGAGCGCCAGAAGGGAACGATCACGGCTGCAGTCAGCCGCGATCCAATGCGCCGCACCCGTATGACGACCCGTCCAGCAGACAACGCACGCACCGCCGTTTCCCACTACGAGGTCGTGCGCCGCCTCGACACGCGCTTCGGCAAGTTCACGCTTGTGCGTGTCCGCATCGAGACCGGTCGCACCCACCAGATCCGTGTGCACATGGCCTCCATCGGCCATCCCGTGGTTGGCGATACGGTCTACGGCGCTTCATCGCAACTCACTGACCAGGTTGCCGCACAAGCCGCTCCCTCCCGCTCCGCACGTCGTAACGCTGAACCAGAGCGCCTCAGGCTCAACCGCAACTTTCTCCATGCCGCCCGGCTCGCGTTCACGCACCCCATCACCGGCAAACCGCTTGAACTGGAGTCGCCATTGCCCGGCGATCTCGAGACGTTTCTTGCCAGCATCGAAGCGGGTCGTACAGACTCCGTCAATACCTCCGTAACGAGATCGAAGCCGGATCGAGGTGCGCCATTGATAAAATAGGGAGTGCTATGAGTAAAAAATTGTTCGGCCTGGTTCTCGCCGCTGCGATGTGTGTCACCGCCCTGCAGGCACAGCAGCCTGCGCCGCCACCTGCGCAAACGCCTGCACCCCAACAACCTGCGCCGACTCCAGCCGCACAAACCCCCGCCCAGCAGCCTCCCGCCGCCGGCCAGCAGCCCGCTCCCGGCGCGCAGGACCAAAGCCAGGACGTCGGCCCGACCTTCAGGGTCAGCGTGAATGAAGTCAACCTCATCTTCACAGTGACCGACAAGCACGGGCACTACATCCCCAATCTGAAGCAGAGCGACTTCGCCCTCCTTGACGACCAGAAGGCCCCCGAGAAGGTCACTTCCTTCCGTCAGCAGATCAATCTGCCCCTGCGCGTTGGCATCGTCATCGACGCCAGCACATCCATCCGTTCGCGGTTTCAATTCGAACAGCAGTCGGCGACGGAGTTTCTGTTACAGATTCTGAAGGCCAGGAGCGACCGCGCGTTTGTCATGGGATTCGACGTCACACCGACCGTGACAGCCGACTGGTCAAACAACATCGACGCACTTGAGACCGGCATCAACCGCTTGCGCCCCGGGGGTGGCACGGCCATGTTCGACGCTGTCTACACCGCTTGCCGCGACAAGCTTCTCGACGCGCGCGGACAGGAACCCGTCCGCCATGCCATGGTCCTCATCTCTGACGGCGATGACAACCAAAGCCGCGTCCATCCCGATGAAGCCATCAAGATGTGCCAGCGCGCCGAGACCATCATCTACGCCATCAGCACCAACTGGACACCCAGCCGTGGCAAGGGCGACCAGATCCTTAACCAGATGGCTTCCGAAACGGGCGGCCTGACCTTCTTTCCGCCCTCCGTTGAGGAGATGAGCAACAGCTTCAAGAGCATCGAAGAGGAGTTGCGCAGCCAGTATGCGCTGACCTACACGCCGGCGGACTTCAAGTCGAATGGAGCGTTTCGGCCCATCTACCTCTATTGCAACGACCGCCGCTACATTGCCCGTGCCAAGAAAGGCTATTTCGCGCCACGCGATTAACCGCCTCACCCTTCCAGCAGCTTCAGCAAACCCGCTTCGTCCAGCACCTGTACCTTTAGCTCCAGAGCCTTGTCGAGCTTCGATCCCGCTTCTTCGCCGGCGATCACGTAGGTAGTTTTCTTGCTTACCGATCCAGAAACCTTGCCTCCCGCGCTTTCAATTCTTGCCTTTGCGTCCTCACGCGAAAGATTCGGCAACGTGCCGGTAAGCACCAGCGTCATACCCGCTAGTTGTGTCGTACGCCGCTTCTTTTCCGCTGTCATCTTCACACCGGCGCGCTTCAAGTGCTCGATGAGCTCCCGATTCGCCGGTCGCGCGAAGAAATCCATAATTGCTTGCGAAATGCGCGGTCCGACTTCTTCGGCGCGTTCCAGTTCCTCCGCGCTGGCATTCATGATGGCGTCGATCGACCCGAATTCCTGCGCCAGCACATCGGCCGTTCGCTCACCCACGAAACGAATGCTCATCCCCATCAAAACTCGCGCCAGCCCCGCGTGCTTAGAGTTTTCAATCTGCTTCAGGAGCTTCTTGATCTCCACCGGCCCGAAGACGCGTTGCTGCTTCTTCACGCCATTGCGTTCAACTTCCTGTGTGAGGGCGGCCAGCTTCTCTTCGTTCAGCGAGTAGAGATCGGCGACGCTTTTTACAACCCCCTGCGTCGTCAATGCGTACACCGACGCTTCGCCCAACCCCTCGATGTTCATCACCCCGCGGCTGGCCCAGTGCTCGACGGTTCCGTGCAGCAGGGCAGGGCAGTCAACATTCACGCAGCGGTAGTCTGCTTCGCCTTCTTCGCGTACGGCCGTCTGACCGCAGACCTCGCACACGGTTGGATAGATGAACTTTTTCGTCCCGCGCGGGTGCTCCGCGTCTTCTACGACTTCGGCAACCTTGGGAATCACATCACCGGCCCGTTCCACCTTCACCCAGTCCCCGATCATCAGCCCCATGCGCTCGATCCAGTCGGCATTGTGCAGGGTGGCGCGACTGATGGTTACGCCGCCTACAAACACGGGCTTGAGCATCGCTGTCGGCGTCAACTTCCCGGTACGGCCGGTTGTGATCATGATGCCTTCCAACTGCGTGACGGCCTGTTCCGCCGAGAACTTGTAAGCGATGGCCCAGCGCGGGGCGCGACCCGTGTACCCCAGGCGCTGTCGAGTCGCTTGTGCATTCACTTTGAAGACGACGCCATCGATGTCGTAGCCGAGCGTCGCTCTGCGCTTCCCGGCAGACTCGATGAAATTCATCATCTCTTCAACGGTGTGCATCCTTCCGCGATGCGGATTGACGCGAAATCCAAGTGCCGTCAGCGCATCCAGCGTTTGCTCCTGCCCCATCGCGGCATACTCGCCCTGCGTCAGCAAAAAGTATGCGTACACATCGAGCCGCCGCTGCGCCACGATGCTCGGCTCCTTGGTGCGCAGCGTTCCTGCCGCAGCATTGCGCGGATTCACCGCCGGCGGCAAACCCTCCGCCTCGCGGTCCTTGTTCATCTTCTCGAAGGCCTTCAGCGGCATTACGGTTTCGCCGCGCACTTCAAAGTCCGATGGCACGCCGGCATCCTTCAGCCGCGCCGCCGAAATGCTGAGCGGCACACTGCGAATCGTGCGCACGCTCGTGGTGACGTCTTCCCCGATTTGCCCGTCGCCGCGCGTAAGGGCGCGCGCCAGCAGCGCGCCTCCGCCGGGTGCCGCTTCGAAGTGCAGCGCCACGCTCAGTCCGTCGAGCTTCAATTCGGCGGTGTACTCAACCGGCAGATTGCCCGCAAGTTCATGAACGCGCCGATCCCAGTCGCGCAGTTCTTCCTCGCTGAAGGCGTTGTCGAGGCTCAGCATCGGCCGCGAGTGCCGCACTTTCTGGAAACCTTCCGCCGGCTTGCCGCCTACGCGTTGAGTTGGCGAGTCCGGCGTCAGCAAGTCGGGATGCTGCGCCTCCAGCCGCTTCAACTCGTTCATCAGCGCGTCGTACTCGGCGTCGCTGATCACCGGCGCGTCCATCACGTAGTAGAGGTGCTCATGCCGCCGCAATTCAGTGCGCAACTCCTCAATGCGCCTCGCTGCCTGCCCGCCTTTGCTTGTCTCGCTCATTTGCAGGATTATAGGATGCCGCAGCCCATGTCTTCGACGGACGAACCGCTAACCTGCTGACTCGCTATTTCCCGCAAAGCGGGAAGCTGACTCGCTAAAACGTAAACCTCAAGGCGCTTCCATCCCTGCCAACTCCGCTCACCGGGCCCTACTCCGCTACCATCTATTGCAGTACGCCATGGAGCCCATCACACATTTCCTGACCGGCGCGTGCATCGGACGCGCCGGACTCAATCGAAGAACTGCCTATGCAACGCTGGCCGCTGTACTTGCCGCGGAGGCGGCGGACCTTGATGTCTTCTGGGCATTCGCCGGTCCCGTCGAAGGGCTCAAGCATCATCGCGGCATCACGCACACGTTCATCGCGGTTCCGTTTGTAGCAGCCGCCGCAGTCGGGGCAACCTGGATCTACCACCAGTGGGTCAAGCGGCGCCATGCGCGTCGAGAGGAATCCAGGACGCCGCTCGAACCGGGTGCGCCGCCGCGTCCTCAGCCGCAGCCTGTGCGCTGGCAATGGGTCTATCTCGCGGCCCTGATCTCCGCCCTCAGCCACATTCTGCTCGACTGGACCAACAACTACGGCGTGCGCCCGTTCTTTCCCTTCAATCCACGATGGTATGCGGGCAGCTTCGTCTTCATCGCCGAACCTGTGCTCTGGATGTTGCTCTGCGCCGCGCTCATTATCCCCGGAGTCCTCGGCCTCGCCGAGCGCGAGATCTCGTCGAAGCGCACTCCCTTTCGCGGACGCGGTTGGGCCATCTTCGCCTTGTCCGGCATGTTTCTGCTGTGGTGCCTTCGCTACGCCGAACACTCCCAGGCGATCGGACTCATCCTCAACAACCCCATCACCATCAATCCCGTTGAACGAATCGCCGCCGAACCCTACCCATGGAATCCGTTTCGCTGGCACGTCATCGTCGAAACGCAAAACTACTATCAGTTTGCTGAAGTGAACACTCGCACGGATGACGTCGAGAGCGATCCGCAGACCGACCAGCTTTACAAGCCGCCTGACACGGCCGCGGTCGAGGCCGCCAAACAAACCAAACTCGGCAAGGTCTACCTCG
The DNA here is from genome assembly GCA_963770365.1 of uncultured Acidobacteriaceae bacterium. Taxonomy (GTDB): domain Bacteria; phylum Acidobacteriota; class Terriglobia; order Terriglobales; family Acidobacteriaceae; genus Telmatobacter. The sequence goes on from CAVYPN010000014.1 coordinate 858,517, forward strand.
ACTGGGGCCAGTGGGCCGTCGCGCAGGACGTTGGCCAGGTCCAGGAGATCGGCGTCGATCCGCCGCGACTCCCAACAGGACGCACGTGGACCACCGTCGAATTCACCGATCTGCGTTTCGGCTACGATTTTCGTGGAAATGGGAACGCCCGTCCGCCCTCAGGCCTGGGCGGAGCCGTCTACATCATCGACAACCACGAAGACGCGGGCGAAGAAATGGGCGGCAAAGAACAGAAATAACCAGCATGAAGTCTTTTGGCACCGCAGTCGAGAGGCGAATCTAAGCCCGCTTGCGGCCGTGTGCCCGCGTGCTGTGTCCAGCCTTGCGCGCATGACGACGATGCGTCGTCGCCGACACCTGCCGGGTCGTAGCCACGGCGTGCCGTCCCCGACGGTGGACGACAGCCGGCCGCAGCACAGCGCCCACGCGTTGCTCAGCGGCTGTGGGATCATCGCGATACGCCGGATCGAGCATGGCAATCACTGAGACCGCCCGCGTGCGATACTTGTGCGCCCACTGGCTGCCCATCAGCGACTTCTGTACGTTCAGCCAGTAATCCGGGGATTGATCAAGGCCAACAGGTTCGGTCGCAGCTTCCGACACCGCCTGCGCAAACATCGTCGAATCCGTCGCTGCCTCTTGGGGCGTCGCACCCTGGTCAGGATTGATCATCGTCAGGAATGCATTGAAGTGCTGCAGGTTCAAACCCATCTGATAGACCAGCTGCGCCATCGCCATCTGCTGCGGCCCATTCATCCGGTCGAAGTTGCGGCAGTAAGCCCGGGCATTGTAGATCGCCTGAATCGCTCCTACGCGCACCAGCTGAACGGCCTCTTCATCGGAAATCTGTGCTGGAAGCGTGTAGAGCTGGCGACGCCAGGTGCGCTTGCTCCACTTCTGCCTGCGTTCGTAGAAGACCTTCAGCAAGTCGTCGAGCCGCTGCGGATCGAACCCTGCCGCCTGCCAGAGATCTGCCGATGACGCTTCCAGGAAGGGATGTGGATTCGAAGGATCCGGCTGCGGATGTGGCCGCTCCGGCAGATCGAGGCTGAATCCCGCGCCGATCAGCGGCTGGCTCGTCCGCGGGTCGGGATAGGCTGCAAGCACCCATCCTTCATGGCGGCGGTCGCGAAGAATATCTACAAGCTCATTCAGGTCGAATTTCACACCCGAATCACGAAAACCCTCGATCATCGCGACGGCCGCAGGCGGAGCAGCGATCGGGACCGCCGCTGGTGCATCAAAAGCTGCCGGTGCCGGCGAATCCATATCGATAGCCCGGCGTGCTCTGCTGCCCCCATGCCGGAATGGCGAGGGCCAGCGCGGCGATCATCAAGGTCTGCTGAAGCTTCACAGAAAATTTCCTTCCTCTAACAATGCTTTAAAACTTCGCCGCGCGCAACGCCTTGGGCGCCTGATCTGCGCAAAAGGTAATTAGCTTGTTCAACACCGTCGTCACCAGCTTGTTGCTCCGGCGGTTTCTCAGCCGGTCTTGCGCGCGCAGGATGAAAACTTTTATTCATCCCGCACCCCTTAGCGGTTGACCACCTGACGTTGACGCACGAGAATGGAGAAGTCGCGTTCCGAACCGGTGCAGTCACCCGGTACTCCGCAAACAGAGGTTTCCATGCCCGCTTATCTGCTGCTGGTTCTTGCCGTTCTCACCCGTGTCGTGCCGCACCATGGCTGGCTGAACTTCACGGCCGTCGGAGGCGCACTGTTGTATTTCGGTGCGCGGCGCCCGTGGCGCGAGATGCTGGCACCGCTGGCCGCGCTCATGGCCACCGACTACTACCTCACCGTCTTCACTTATCACTACACCTTCGCCTGGACTGCCTATGTCACCACCTGGGCCTGGTATCTCGCGGTGATGGTACTCGGTTTCATTCTGCTCAAGTCGAAAACCACCTGGCTGCGTTTTGGCGCTGCCGTGGTGCTCGGGCCGACTTCGTTTTTCCTCATCTCGAACTACGCCGTGTGGGTGGGTGGCACCATGTATCCGCGCACCCTGGCCGGTCTGGCCACTTGCTACGCCGCCGCGATTCCGTTCTATCGCAACGACGTGCTTTCAACGACGATCGTCGCGGGCCTCGCCTTTGGTATTCCCGTGCTCGTGCGGAAGATGCGCATGGAGCGCGATCCAAGCGCCGTCGCGGTCCGCTAGGATCCGACTGATCTTGTAATCCTGAAACGTAGCGGAGCACAAGCTGTCATCCCGAGCGCAGCCGAGGGATCTGCGGTGGCCTCCCGCTCGCGTCGCCGCGACCGTCGCAGTCTCGTCCCATACGCGTGTCGCGCATCCAGCGCCGGGTACAAACTTCTAATTCTCGAGCCGGTTCTCCCCGGTCCGCCGCTTCCGCATCCACCAGATCCCGAACCCGATAACCGCCAGCCCTAACACCACCAGTAGCCCCGTCAGGGAATGGTGTTGCACGATCCCCAACGCCCCCGGCCCCAGCTTGATCACCAGAAGCGAAAGCACCAGCCAGCGGACCAGCCGTCCGGTAAAGACCGCCAGCATGAACGGCACCACCCGCATCTCAAAGACGCCGGCCGCGAAGACAAAAGCTTTCCACGGGGTAGGGGGAGGCAGTGCCGAGGGGATTGCCATGGCCAGAAATTCCTGCTTCTCGAAGCGCAGCTTCATGCGCTCATACCGTTCCCGGTTCACGCGCTTGAGAATGAACAGTTCGCCGCCTGCCCGGCCCAGCCCATAGGGCAGCAGCCCGCCGATCGCCGAACCAAGCGCCGCGAGCACGCAGTAGGCCCAGAAATGCCCCTGATCCTTCCACACCCAGACGGCGATAAGCGCATCCATGGGGACGGGAATCGTGGAGGAGTCGAGCAGGGCGACCGCCCCGGCGCCCAGGATTCCCCACTTGATAAGTACCGGAAGGATTACGAGATCCCATTTGAGCCAAAGTAGCTGAAAAAAATGCTTCAAAAACGTCCCTTTCGCCTTGTGAAACGTCCATATCTCCGGGGTCCCCGCGACAGGTTTTCGTCGATGGGGTGGTGTCAGAAAGATCAATTGTACGGTCCGGAGTTCTCGCCGTGTGTTGATTGGCTGCGAACGCCGGGAATGAGAGAATAGAAAAAGAAGGACTCGAAGCAGAGCTGGCCGGGCGTACCCACCCGCGGCAGCCGCAGCCCTCATGCATGCCGACCAGTGAAGCAAAACACACCGCGCAAGAGCCTGACGAGTCTGAGGCAATCGCCCCCAAAAGGGCCAGCACCGGTCCGCTGAATCTGGCTTTTCCGGCGTTAGATGTGCCGTATCAGCAAGATGGCGCGTCAGACGGTGAGGAATCTGCTGAGACCGACGAGGGCGGCCGGCGCGCAATCCGTCGCGGAGCGGCCACTTCGCGCTGGGTAGACTACGACACCCACGAACTGCTGGAGATGATCAGCGAGCTCGAAGACGAGCGGCGCTGGGCACGACTGCGTGAAGGCATCTGGATCGCCGTGCTGATCCACATTTTGCTGCTTTCGGCCATTACCTGGATTCCACGTTATATCTTCCATGTCACCCCGGTGATTGACCCGTTTGACGCAATCAAGCAGCGCAAGGATCTAACTTATCTGGACTTGCCCCCGGACCTGATCAAAAAGCTGCAGCCCAAAGTCCAGGTGAAGCCGGTGCCGGAGCAGCAGCAACATGTAGACAAGAAGATTCTGGAGGCGCTAAAGAAGTCCGCACCCCCGCCTCCTGTACCTGAGCCGCAACCGACAACGCCCCTCGACCAGCCGGCGATGACAACTCCGGCCCCCAAGGTTGAACCAGCGCCGCAACCGACCGAGACTCCGCGACCGGAAGCAGTTCCGGCGCGACCGAACTTTGCCACCGGCTCCGCGAACCCCGCAGACCAGTTGCAGCAGGCCATGCGCGGAGCTCGTTCCGGGCCGGGCGCAACGTCAAACCCGGGGAACAGCGGATCCTTGCCGATGCATCCCGGCGCGGGCACCGGCGGCGTCCAGATCCTCTCTGACCAGCAGGGCGTCGACTTCAGTTCGTGGCTGCTGCGCTGGCACCGCGAGACCGAACGCACCTGGGATCCGTTGATTCCGGAAGAGGTGAATCCGCCGATTCTCAAGAAAGGCGCGGTGGTCATCCGCTTCCGAGTCCTCCCCAGCGGACGCCTCGTAGAACCCCAGGGAATGTTCCTGGAAGGCCGCTCCGGCGACACCGCGCTTGATCGTGCCGCCTGGGGCGCCATAGCCGGCTCCAACTACCCGCCCCTTCCCAGGGAGTTTCACGGCCCCTACCTGGAACTGCGCGCCATTTTCCTGTACAACATGGAACCAGGGCACTGAGTTCGAAAGCCTGCCCAGGTCCCTTTCGCCTCGAGCGGAAATTGAAAGCGATCAACCGGAAATCCCCCCAGAACTCATTTGGTTCCCAAAAAATCTGCTGCTACCACGTTTTGTGCAAAAGCTGCATCCAATCGATTGAGTAGGTGTCCCTATTTCATGACTCCCCGGACTGCCCGAGAAACTCTCGATTCCCTTCGTGTCACGCTTCAGAAGCTTGAGCAGACCACCGATCCCGTGTCCGATGGCCAGGACGCCGTTCAGCTGAAAACGATATTGCTGAACCGCATCGCTGAGCTCGAAGCGTTGCACGCCTTGCAACCGGAAGACGCTGCCACGACACCTGCACCCTCCGATCTGCCTTCGATCGCCGCCACCGCCGAGGAAGAGCACGTACGGGAAGCCGCAGATCTTACCGGCCTCAAAAAACTCGACTAAGCGTTGCGCGAGATCGCTTCAAAGCCTTGCAACCCGCCTAAGCCGTCGCATCCATGGTCGGTCCCTCAGCATCGAGATGCGCAGCGTGGGGCGGATCAAGAGGGCGGGAGCCATGCGGCAGTTCAATCCCGTCCTGCATGAGCAGCGCGTCGTAAACCGGGATGGGGCGCCAGTGCCGGGCGAGAGCGAATGCGGTCATATTGGCGATCATCAAGGGCAGCACCAGTCCATAGCCTCCGGTCATCTCGAAGACAATCAGGATCGAAGTCATGGGTGCGCGAACGATTCCGGCAAACACGGCACCCATGCCGACGACCGCGAAAGCTCCAATCGCATCCTTTGGATGGTGGAAGACAGAGACGTCGATATAACCCACAACGCCGCCCAGCATTGCGCCCATGAACAGCGACGGTGCGAAGATGCCACCCGAGCCGCCGCTTGAATAAGAACTGACCGTGGCCGCGAGCTTCAGCACGCAAAACACTGCCATGAACACCACCGGCATGGTTCCCGTAAGAGCGAGCTCAAGGGTCTTGTAAGGATCGCCGGCAATGCCATTGAGATGAAACAGGTAAAGCGCGAGCGCCGCCATCGCTCCCGTGGCGAGTCCCCCGATTGCCGGATGAATCCATTTAGGTACGGTGGTCCAGCGCTTGAAGAGTGCGCGCAGTTTTAGCAGGCCGTCGGTAAACGTAATGGAGACAATGGCCGCCAGGATCCCCAGAAGCGCATACCAGATGAGCGAAGATGCGGCACCCAGCGTATAGCTGCGCGACATGTGGAAGACCGTATTTGATCCGAGGATGGAGTGCTCTACGACGGCCGCAAGCGCTGCCGCCACGATGACGCCGGAGAGCATGGTCTGATCGAGGTCGCCAATCAGCTCTTCCAGCGTAAAAGTGATGGCGGCGATGGGTGCATTAAACGCTGCCGCGATACCGGCAGCCATGCCGACCGAGGCCATGCGCCGACAGTTTTGCGGGCTGAGGCGGGCGGCACGCGCCATCAGGCTGCTGACGCCCGCGCAGATCTGTACGGTCGGACCCTCGAGGCCGAGCGAGGCGCCGGAGCCGATCTGGAACGCGCATAGAACAAATTTGCCGACGGTTTCGCGCAGAGAGACAAGGCCGGAACGAAGCGCAAAAGCCACCTTGACCTGGGGTATCCCGGAACCGGCGGCTGCTGGAGCCCAGTAGGTGAGGCCGAGGCCAACAATCAAGCCACCCACACCCGGCGTCAGGATTGTCAGGACGATCCACCAATAGCCGGGCGCATGGTTGGCGCGATTGATAAGAAGCGCCTCAAGCCATCCGATGGAGAGATGGAATGCGACGGCGGCCAGTCCGCAGAGCCCGCCGGCAACGATCGTGACGGCGAGCAAACGCTGGCGCTCATTAGCCATGCGTTGCGTAAACCAGGCCAGCGAACGCGCAAAGAGATTTCGCAACCAGTTGCCTTCGCTCAATTCTCAGGGGACCTCGATGGGGAGCCGTGCACTCTCCAGTATAGAAGCGCACGCGCGCGGAGTTCGCTGCGCTTCAAGTGGAAGACGACGGTCTTGGGGGAGGCAGAATTACGGTTTCGGCTCCGTCTGCTGCATAAACTCCGCGAGATAGTTCTTCCAGACGGCCGCTGCTGTATGTGTTCCGTGACCGCGCGTCTGGTCGCTGATGGGGATGAGGATGAACCGGGCGTGCGGCATCCGCTTGACCATCTTTTCTGCAATGCCAAGCTCCGGCGGATTGATGTAGTCGTCGGCGGAGTTGATCCAGAGAACAGGATCGGTGATGGTCTCAAGGCGCGGGCTGGGGTCGTAGTTCCGGCTGGCGTTGAGGTAGTAAATCATGTCATTCGCATCGGGAGCGGGTCGCGCCCAGTAGCGATCGACATATTGTTCGGCCGCTTCGCGCGTCGGCGCCTGCTTCTGCATGACGAGGGGAGCGGAGCCCATGACGAGAATCATTGTACCGGCGAGACGCAGGCCTTCCGCCGGCTCCGGTGGTGTAGTCGCCATTCTTCCACGCGGGATCGAGCTTGATGCCCTGGATGCCCATGTAGCGCATCATGCGATTGCGTCCGGCGATCTGCACCGGCAGACACGCGAAGGGCGCGAGCGCGTCAGAGAAGCCCGGATAGGTTTCGCCCCAGACGAAGGTCTGCATGCAGCCCATCGATGTTCCAAGAATCAGTCGCAGGTGATCGACTTTCATCTGGTCGAGCATCATGTGCTGGCTGCGCACCATGTCGTCGTAGTCGTAGGCGGGGAAGTGCATGTGCATGCCGTCGGAAGGCTTGGAACTCTCGCCATGTCCGATGTCGTCCGGCAGAATGATGAAGTACTTCTGTATGTCGAGCAGCCCGCCGGGCACGAACAACACATCAGAGAAGATCGGATTCAGCAGCGAATGTGCGTTCCCGCCGGTGCCGTGCAGCAGCAGTACGGTGTTGTCCACATGACCGGCGGCATTGCGGTGTGGCGTGCCCAGAGTCAGGTAGTGCAGCTTGAGCTCGGGCAGCGTTTCGCCGCTGCCGAAGCGAAAGTTGGCCAGGGTTACAGTGCCGTCCTGCGTCGGCCAGTGGGAAGCGGGCGCGGGGCTCGCGGCCGACGCGGGTGTGGTCTGGCTGTAGGCGGTGATCGCGGAGAACAGAAGGCCGAGCAGGAGAAGCTGAGCTCCTCGTATGAACATTAGAAACTCCTGTCAGGACTAGATTTGTGCACAGGGCACCATTCTATCTCCCGTTTTCGTGGCAATATGAACGGGTGGTTGTCTCCCGGCGATCCTTCGCCAATCGCTGGAGTCGCCCCAATGAACTGCAGGTCATCTCGCTTTTCAGAGATCGACAGGGAGGCAGGCTATGCGAACACTCCGCGTGGTTGGAATCGGAGTAGCGGTCCTCGGCCTTCCGATCGTCGCTGTCATCGCTTATGGCAGCTGGGTCAACGCTCACATGATCTATCCCAGCCCCGAAAACGAAAGTGCATTTCTGCGCTCATACGATTCGAAAGCAGTCGTGCAGCCGTTCATGGCTTTGGAAGGGTACAGCGAAGGCCGTGAATCAGGAGGCGGAGCGGGAACGAAGTTCGTGACGCATAGTGCGGGATTCGACGAATACTTCACGATGCGAACGGATCAGAGGGGTTCACTGATGGTCGCGTTGAACTACGACGTCTCGCAACGGCTTTTCCTGAGCAGAGTGCGGATTCTCAATGAGTCCGGCACCGGCTCTAGTGGATTCCACTTTCAATACGCAACCGGGAACACCATCGGTGATCTTTCGATCCGACCCCTTGCTCCCGGCGCGGTACATCGCAATATGCCGCTGGCCCCTGGGTTGGAAGACGTGGCCGTGAACATAGACGTCCGCGAGCAATGGTTCCCAAAGGGCATCCCGCCGGGGGTGGCCCGATTGCTTCCCGAATCCGAATCGGAGAGATAGCCGTTTCGCGATGGCCTTGTCGCGCGATAAAATTGGTGCGTCAGGTATGTGCTGCGATTTCCATCTTCCCGCCCAGCCTCCGCTCCGTCGCTTTCGCCGCGGACGCCACGACCGTGGACGCTGACCCCGCGCGCTGAGTAATCTTATTCCCGTTGAAATCTTTTCTCCTCCCGCTCCGCGCTCCGCGCACTTCGCCGGCGGGAGGAGTTCTCGCGGCTCAAAGTCGCAATTGAGTTTTGAACTCATCCGCCCGTGAGCGGATAGAAAGGCCCCCCTGATGAACAGCTTCAATAGCCGTGCCACTCTCAAATCCGGCAGCAAGACCTATACCATCTTCCGTCTGCCCGCATTGAGCGCGCGCGGATTCGACCTGGGCCGCCTGCCCTTCAGCCTGAAGATTCTGCTCGAAAACCTGCTGCGCCGCGAAGACGGTGTGAACGTAACCGCCGCCGACATCGAATTCCTGGCCAAGTGGGACGCCAAGGCCGAGCCGAGCCGCGAGATCGCCTACATGCCCGCGCGCGTGCTGATGCAGGACTTCACCGGCGTCCCCGCAATCGTCGATCTCGGCGCAATGCGCGATGCCATCAAGACCCTCGGTGGCGATCCGGAGCGCGTCAATCCTCTGGTGCCAGCAGAACTCGTCATTGATCACTCCGTCCAGGTGGACGAATTCGGCACGCCCGGGGCGTACGAAGCGAACTCGCTGCTCGAGTTCCAGCGCAATCGCGAACGCTACGCCTTTCTCAAGTGGGGCCAGACCGCGTTTCGCAACTTCAGCGCCGTGCCGCCCGGCATGGGCATCTGCCACCAGGTGAACCTGGAATACCTGGCGCGCGTGGTCTTCACGACAGAAGTCAACGGCGAGTTGCAAGCGTATCCAGACACATTGGTCGGAACCGATTCGCACACCACCATGATCAATGGCCTCGGCGTTCTGGGCTGGGGCGTAGGCGGCATCGAGGCCGAGGCCGCAATGCTCGGTCAGGCAGTAAGCATGCTGGTGCCGCAGGTTGTCGGCTACAAGCTGACCGGCAAGCTGCGCGAAGGCGCCACAGCTACCGATCTGGTCCTGACCGTGACGCAGGCGCTGCGCAAACTCGGCGTCGTCGGCAAGTTCGTTGAGTTCTACGGCCCCGGTATCGCTGCGCTGCCTCTCGCCGATCGCGCCACCATCAGCAACATGGCGCCTGAGTACGGCGCGACCTGCGGCATCTTCCCAGTCGATGCGGAGACGCTGCGCTATCTCAAACTAACTGGCCGCAGCGACGAGCAGATCGCTCTCGTCGAGGCTTACTACAAAGAACAAGGCCTCTTCCACACCGAAAGCTCGCCCGAAGCCGAGTACACACAGAGGCTGGAACTGGATCTCGCGGCCGTCGAGCCCAGCGTTGCCGGACCGAAGCGTCCGCAGGATCGCGTGCTGCTGAAGGATGCGGCAGAGAGCTTTGCAAAGCAATTGCCGAGCCTGCTCGCGCCGACGGCAAAGCCTTTGGGCACGCGCACCGCAGCCATGTGGGAGCCCACGGCAATCACGGATATCGCTCTGGCTGTTGGGGCCGAGGACAATGAAGGCCCGGCTACTTCATCGGCCGCTACCAAAGCTGCAGGGCAAGAAAAAACATTCAGGACCGGCCCGATCACCACAACCGTAAAAGAGCGCTTCAACATCGATCCCGACAAGTATCTCGATCACGGCTCCGTGGTGATTGCGGCGATCACGAGCTGCACCAACACATCCAATCCATCCGTGATGATGGCCGCGGGCATCCTTGCAAAAAAAGCCGTCGAGAAAGGGCTCACCGTTCCGCCGTGGGTGAAAACATCGCTCGCTCCGGGCTCACGCGTGGTCACCGACTACTACCAGAAATCCGGCCTGCTGCCGTATCTCGAAAAGCTGCGCTTCAATGTCGTGGGTTATGGATGCACCACCTGCATCGGCAACTCCGGCCCGCTTCCTGCCGATGTTTCCAAATCCATCGACGAGCACGGGCTGGTCGCGGTGAGCGTGCTCAGCGGCAATCGCAACTTTGAAGGCCGCGTGAATGTGGACGTACGCGCGAACTACCTGATGAGTCCGCCGCTCGTTGTCGCATACGCTCTCGCCGGTCGCATCGGGCACAACTTCGAGACGGAGCCGCTCGGCAAGGACCAGGACGGAAAGCCCGTGTACCTCAAGGACATCTGGCCATCGCAGCAAGAGGTCGCAGCCGCGATCGAAAAGGGAGTCAGCAGCGCCGGCTTCCGCAAAGAATACGCGACCGTAAGCGATGGCGACGCAAGCTGGCAGGGCTTGAGCTTTCCTACTGGCGATGTGTACAAGTGGGAGCCGGACTCGACCTACATTCGCCAGGCGCCCTACTTCGACGGCATGAAGAAACAGCCCGAGCCTGTCACTGACATTCTTGGTGCGCGCGTGCTCGCAGTGCTCGGCGATTCAGTCACCACAGACCACATCTCGCCGGCGGGCTCGATCAAGGCCAACGGCCCGGCAGGAAAGTATCTTGCCGAACATGGCGTGAAACCGGCAGACTTCAACTCATACGGTTCGCGCCGCGGCAACCACGAGGTGATGGTGCGCGGAACATTCGCCAATGTGCGTCTCCGCAACAAGCTTGCGCCCGGAACCGAAGGCGGCGTAACGCGGCTTTTGCCCGAAGGCGAGCAGATGTCGATCTTCGACGCCAGCGTGAAATACGCCGAACGCAAGTTGCCTCTTGTCATCCTCGCCGGTAAGGAATACGGTTCCGGCTCGTCGCGCGACTGGGCGGCAAAGGGACCGAATCTGCTCGGTGTGCGCGCAGTGATCGCAGAAAGCTTCGAGCGCATTCACCGCTCGAATCTCGTGGGCATGGGCATTTTGCCGTTGCAATTTGAAGACGGGCAGAGTGTCGAATCGCTCGGACTCACCGGCGAAGAGGTGTACGACTTCGCAGGACTCACCGGCATGCTGAAATCGAAGTTCGCAACCGGAAGCACGCTGAAGGTGAAGGCCAGGGCTGCGGACGGGAGCGTGAAGGAATTCAATGCGAAGGTGCGCATTGATACGCCGCAGGAGATCGAGTATTACGAGCACGGCGGCATCCTGCTGTACGTGCTGCGGCAGTTGGCAGCGAAGTAGTTTGTGTTCCCCATCCTTCGCCAATGAAAGTGCCGAAGGATGGGGAACTAGGTTCCCGCGCAGTTACGGATTTGAAATCTTTGGGGGATTCGGCGAAGGGTACTGGCGCACGGGTTGCGACTTGCGCCGTCTCGCCTTCGGCTGATCCGCACGCGAGGCCACATCGCGTGTCGGTTCATCTTCATGCGGTGCGAAGAAACGGACGCCTTCCTGGTTGTGCTCGCCCAGAACGTGCAGGCGCAGGAAGTTGGTCGAGCCGGACTTGGTGCGCGTGCCGGCGACGATCGCAATCACCTCGCGATTGCGCACATAGCCATGCTGCTCCAGCAGGCTCTCGGCGACGTCGACCAACGCTTCCGTTGAGTTGACCTTGGGGCAGCGAATCGGCGTCGTACCCCACAAAAGATTGATCCGGTTAATGGTGATGTCGACCGGGCTCAGCGCAAAGATTGGCGCGGTGGGATGATACTTCGAGAGTTGACGCGCCGTCGCGCCAGACTCAGTGAAGAGCGCGATGCCGCGCAAATCAAGATCATCGGCCGCGTGCGCCGTAGCTTCGCAGATGGTCTCCGCAATCGAGAGATGTGTTTGGCGAAGCAGCGGCTCATTCAGGTGGTCTTCCCTGATGTGGCGCTCCGCTTCGCTCACGATGCGGCCCATCATGGCGACAGCTTCAATCGGATACTTGCCGACGGCCGATTCGCCTGAAAGCATGACGGCGTCAGTGCCGTCGTAGACGGCGTTGGCCACGTCGGAAACTTCGGCGCGCGTGGGCCGCGGATTCTCGATCATCGATTCCAGCATCTGCGTTGCGGTGATAACGGGCTTGAAGTACTCCGAGGCGCGCCGGATGATGTGCTTCTGAATGGCCGGAACCTTTTCCGGTGGAACTTCAACGCCAAGATCGCCGCGCGCCACCATGATGCCGTCGGCGGCCTGCAGAATGCTGTCGAGATGCTCGATGGCCTGCGGTTTTTCAAGCTTGGCGATGATCCACGTCTCGCCGCCGTAGGCTGAAACGCGATTGCGCACGAGGCGCACGTCTTCCGCGGTCCGAACAAAGGAGACGGCGATGGCATCCACGCCGTTCTTTAGAGCGAACTCGAGGTCCTGCGAATCTTTTTCAGTGAGTGAAGGAACACGAACGGGAATCCCCGGAAGATTGATACCCTTGTTTTCACCGAGCATGCCGCCGTTGATGATTTCGCAGACCACATCGGCGCCAATCACTTCGTGTACGCGGAGTTCGATGAGGCCATCCGAGAGCAGAATGTGTGAACCCTGCTCCACATTCTCGGCCAACGTTTTGAAGGTAGTCCCCACCAGTGAAGCAGTGCCCGGAACCTCCCGCGGGGTGATGGTAAGCCGTTGACCCGCTTTGAGTAGTACTGGCTGGTGATCCTTGAGCTTGGAGGTGCGGATCTTGGGGCCCTGCAGGTCGCCGAGGATGCAAAGAGGCTTGCGCTCCTCGCGGCTGACTTTGCGAATCATCTGGATGAGCGAAAGTTTTTCTTCATGAGTGCCGTGCGAAAAGTTCAAACGGACAACGTCGATTCCTGCGCGCACAAGATCGCGAAAAACGGGCTCGGTGTTCGAAGCGGGACCGAGCGTGGCTACGATCTTGGCACGGCGCTGGACAGGATTGGCGTTCTGGTTCGTATCTGCGAACGGCATGGTATGACTCCAAAAGATAAGGTAAGGGGAACAGGGGAATATGAGTGCGGTTAACTTCATTATACAAAGTCAGCTGTTCGCAGAATTCCCCGCATTGCGCAGGTGCGGCGTCGTTTCAGTGGGTACTACGCATCACCGACCGAATCTGTGGCTACGGGTAATTCCCGCTAAAGGCGGTTGTTGCGCTCGCGAAAGAGAACACCGTTGAGTTCGGCGCCGAGCAGTGCGCTGAATGAAGTGATGTAGAGCCAGACCAGGGTCGCAATGCCTGCGCCGAACGATCCGTAAAAGATGGTGTAGTCGGCGATGCGGGTGACATACCAGCCAAAGGCAAGCGTTGCTGGAAACCAGACTGCGCTTGCGGCGACGGCGCCGGGAATCACAAGCTGCCAGCGCTCCAGGCGCCGGGTGCCGAAGTGGTACAGCGTACCAAGTACCGTAAGACTGGTAAAGAAGGCGAGCGTCCACCGCGCCAGGCGCCACAAAAACAGAACGACGTGGCGCAGATCGTGCCCGGTTTTGAAGACCATCCAAAGTTCAATCGCGCGGCCAAATACCAGCAGAAGCGTGGCCAGCGCGAGTGGAACGAGCACAATGATAACGAGAAACAGCGCCCGCAAACGTCGCTCCCAGAAGCCCCATTCACTTCGCGGAAAGCGATAGGCGCGCCGAAAACCCTCCATCAGGGTCAGCATCAGGCCCAGTCCCGCAAATGCGCTGAGCGTCAAGCCCGAGGCGATGAGGCGGTCAGGGTGAGGATTACGCTCGTGGATTGAGGACAGCAGCAGGCGTACTGTGTCCGCCGGAAGGATTTGCTCGGAGACCCAGCGGATCTCGCCAACGACCGTCGGGCCCTCGGGTACCTTTGCCACCAGCGCGGTCATAACGATGAATGCAGGAAAGAACATCAACATACCGGAATACGCGGCGGCCTTGGCCGTGTTGAGCACGTCGTGCTCCATAGCCAGGAAAACTGCCTTCCGGAAATGGCGAAGAATCGGGCGCATCAGAATCCCTTCAAAGAGTAGAGCATTTCACCTTCCCTGCGACGGGTGGAAATATCCCTGTTCTTGGCAATATAACGGCAAGCGCATGCAATTCCTGACCGGTCCAGCTCAAACGGTTTATCATTTTCCGGACATGACGAAATTGAGAGTCACCGTGGTTAAATCTGTACTTGTGCTGCTCGTCGCTCTCGGCGCAATTTCTGCGACCGGTCAGGATCGCGCCACCCCCAATCCTCAATTGGCGTCAAAGGAAATCAATTCCCGCGTGGAGTCCCTGCTGAAGCAGATGACGCTCGAAGAGAAGATCGGGCAAACTGTGCAATACGCGGCGGGATTCGCGACCGGTCCGTCGGCCTCGAAACTAACCTACGACGAACTTGTGGCCAAGGGCCAGGTGGGGTCGATGCTGAACGTGGTTGGAACTGAGAAGACCAACCACTATCAGCACATTGCGATGGAGAAGTCGCGGCTGCACATTCCCGTTCTCTTCGGACTCGACGTCATTCACGGACACCACACCACGTTCCCGGTTCCGCTGGCCATAGCCGCAAGCTGGGATCCGGAGGCGGCGGAAACGGTTTCACGCGTCGCCGCGGAAGAGGCGCGTGCTGACGGCATTGCGTGGGTCTTCTCGCCCATGGTGGACATCGCGCGTGATCCCCGCTGGGGACGAATCATCGAGTCGAACGGCGAAGATCCTTATTTGAGTTCGGCGCTGGCGCGCGCATGGGTGAAGGGATACCAGCAGGGCGATCTGTCAAAACCAGACTCGGTCGCGGCGTGCGTGAAGCACTTTGCCGCGTACGGGGCCGCCATCGCCGGCCGCGATTACAACGCAGTCGACTTGAGCGAACTTACGCTGCGCCAGGTGTACCTGAAGCCGTATCAGGCGGCGGTCGACGCGGGTGTAGCGACGGTGATGACGTCGTTCAATTCGATTAACGGCGTTCCCGGGACCGCCAACCCGTTTACCCTTACCCAGGTTCTGCGCAAGGAATGGCGCTTCGATGGTCTTGTGGTGTCGGACTGGGGCGCTGTTGGGGAGTTGAAGAATCACGCCATCGGCGACGGACCCACGGTGGCGCGCAAGGCCCTCGAAGCCGGCACGGACATGGATATGGAGGGCAATCTCTACGGCACGGTAATCGCGGCGCAGGTCCGGGCCGGCAAGATTCCCGAGAGCGCGGTGGATGAAGCAGCGCGGCGCATCCTCCGTGTGAAATTCGCCCTCGGCCTTTTCGATCATCCGTACACCGAACCAGGGCCGGTATACGCACCGACGCCGCAAAAGCGGGAGATTGCGCGCAAAGTAGCCGACGAGACAATCGTTCTGCTGAAGAACGATCCCGTGGAAGGCGTGGGGACGCTGCTGCCGCTGACGGCCAAGGCGAAGACCGTTGCGTTGATCGGGCCGATGGCCGATGACGCTCTCGATTTGCTCGGCGCGTGGACGGTGGCCGGAAACAAAAAAGATGTCATCACGCTGAAGTCGGCTCTGAGTCAGCGGCTGGGAGACAGGCTGCTGTATGCGCCGGGTTGCGGACTGCTTTCAGGAGAAGACGAGAATGTTCTGAACAGCGTGACGTTCACGGGCTCGGCGTCGAGTGTCAACCAGCCATTACCGGATGACAGCAAGACCATCGCCGAGGCCGTGGAAACGGCGCGCAAGGCCGACGTTGCGATCCTGGCACTTGGCGAGCCAACCAACTGGATGGAAGGCGAAGCCGCCAGCCGCGTCCACCTTGGCTTCACGGGAAACCAGCAGAAACTGCTTGAAGCCGTGGTTGCCACGGGCAAGCCGGTGGTCCTGGTGGTGCTGGCTGGCCGCCCGCTCGAGCTGAAGTGGGCTGCCGAGCACGTTCCGGCGATTCTCGAGGCATGGAGTCCGGGAATCGAAGCAGGTCCGGCGGTTGAGGATGTGTTGTTCGGCAATGTGAATCCATCGGGCAAGCTGCCGTCCAGCTTTCCGCGCGCGGTAGGGCAGGAACCGCTCTACTACGCGCAAACGCCAACAGGAAGGCCTGCCCGGGGCGACCTGAGTCATCTGCCGCGTGACGCTGCGGAGAAATTCGTCTCGCGCTATGTGGACGAGCAGAACTCTGCACTGTTTCCGTTCGGATGGGGGCTGAGTTACACGCGCTTCAGCTATAGCAATCCCACTGTGGACCGCGCAGAGGTTCCTGCACGCGACGTCGTGGACGATCACCGGCCGCTGGCTACAGTGAGCGTGGATGTCAGGAATACGGGCAGCGTCGCGGGCACAGAAGTGGTGCAGATGTACATCCGCAACACCGAGGCCAGCGTGGAGCAGCCGGTGCGCGAACTCAAAGGGTTCACGCGCGTGACGCTCGCGCCGGGAGAGACGAAGCACGTTACTTTCCCGCTGGGATTCGATGAGTTGAACTTCTACAATGTTGACATCAAGAAGACGGTCGAAGCCACGACCTACGACATCTGGGTCGGTGGCAGTTCGCTGGCCACAGCCGAGACGAAGCTGAAACTCGTCGAGTAGACAAGTGCTGGAAAAGGAAACTGTCAGTTGAAGATGTTGAATCCCCGATCTGCATCGAAATCGGGGATTCGCACATTTGGGGCGCTGCGACTCCGCGCTAGCTTCCTGCCGATTTGTAATCGGCATAAGTTTCTGTGAACAGCGTGTGACGCAGAATAGTGCGTCCCTGGGGCGAATCGGGATAGGGTTCTTCTATCGTGTCGATGGTCACGAATCCCGGTACCACGACCTTTTTGTCCCCAATGGTTTCCACTCCGTAATCGATGCGCTGATTCTCGGCTTTCACAGGGTCGGAGCCCTTGAACTCGACCTGCGTGATCAGGCGATAGATGACCCCCGTGTCGGGATCAACAAAGATCTCCCCGTGATACGCTTCTGTCGCCTTGAAGTTCTTCCAGTTCGCGTTGGTCTGGTAATTTCCCGAGCTGCCGGGCGATCCGGTTCCTCGCATGGACACTTGTCCCACCTGGCTCGTCTCAGGGAAGCAGCAGTAGTTCACCGCGTAGTGGGTCTTCTTTTTGTCAACAGAGAAGGAGAAGACAGCGAGATCATGACCTCCAACGGACTCCCAGCGCAGCCAGCTGATCTTGCCGGCCGCCTGGGCTTCCTGCATCACGGTGCCGGGATCGGGCGCCTGGCCGAGCAGGGCGATCATGCTGTTTTCACCCCAATGGGCTTTCCCGCCTGCCAACGGATTGATTTCAACGCCGTTTTTGAACGTGACAGTTGCATCGTCAGACGCGGCATAGTGAATGGGCGTGTAGGTAGCGGCGGCAAGCACTCCCGGACTGTGCGAACCAAGAGCCGGCTGATCCTGACTTGCGTTGTCCTGGAAGCGGCGCAGCGTGCGTGTAGCGGAAAGGGCCGGCATCTGTGCGTAGGTCTTGGTCGCGTAGTCGGTCGCCTTGTCGAGAATGGCTTTCTGTTTGTTCGCATCGGGTGCCGCTGTAGCGGGCACTTCGCCGGCTGGCGGAGGCAACACGGCGCTGCGGATCTCAAGCACAAACAGTTGCTCGGTGGTGAGCGGGCCGGGAACAAGCGGCTTCAGGCTGCCCATGCTGTTGTGCGTAAGTTCTTCGGTCAGATCGATGTCCTTGAGCTCCGCGGCAACATCAGCGTCGGACTTCTGGGACTTCTGATCTGCGACGAGCAGGTCCTTGAGTTGCTGCGCGGTCATTTTCCTGGCTGCCCATCCAGGCGAGGCCGTCAGCAGAATCACAACCAGCCATACGAAGCGTTTCACCAATTTATCCTCCGGGGAATGCAGTGCCGCCATTGTAATCATCCGGAGGCGGGCGGGAACAGTTCACGGTCGTCCAGCGTAGTTGAACGGGTACACTGTCCTCGACAGGAGGTCCGCATGCAGACCCGGATCCAAGGCACCACCATGCCCGTACTCGATGTCCAACTCGACCCCAACGAGAGCGTCTTCTCTGAGAGCGGTGAGCTCTCGTGGATGACCGGCTCGATCCAGATGACTACCCATACCCAGATGGGCGGCGGCGGCGGGATTTTTGGCGTTTTGAAGCGTGTTGCAGGCGGTGGAAGCCTTTTCATGACCGAGTACCGCGCCGTCCAGTATCCCGGCGAGGTGTCGTTTGCCACCAAGGTGCCCGGCCACATCGTGCCCGTGCAGCTCGGCCAGGGGCAGGAGTACTTGGTGCACCGCCACGGCTTTCTATGCGCCACGCCGCAGGTCACCATCAGTGTGGGTTTCCAGCAGTCGCTCGGCGCGGGAATCTTCGGCGGCAGCGGCTTCCTGCTCCAGCGCATCGGCGGCCTCGGTACCGCATGGCTTGAGCTATCGGGCGAGTTGGTTTTGAAGAATCTCGCTCCCGGCGAAGTGTTGCTCGTGCATCCTGGGCATGTGGGCGCGTTTCAGGCAACCATGGGATTCCAGATCACCATGGTTCCCGGCATCAAGAACATGATCTTCGGCGGTGACGGAATCTTTCTCGCAGTCCTCACCGGGCCGGGATCGGTGTGGCTGCAGACACTGCCCATCTCCCGTTTGGCGCATCAGATCAGCGAGTACCTCCCGAGTGCGGATCGCCGGGCGGTTGGCAACACGGCAACCGGGGCGGTTCTCGGCGGCGTGATCGGCTCGATTCTCGGCGGAGACCGATGAAACAGCGAACACGGATCGGGGAGTAGCGGACTTGGCTGTTCGACAGATGAGCGGAAGGGGCTTTCCATCAGGCGCGAGACGAATGCAGACATGAATCAACCCGAAGGCAGGAGCCGTGATCTGCGCGGCGATATCGCATTTGCATTCGCGCTGGCTATAGTCTGCTACCTGGCATGGTTGCTGCGGAACGTGCTGCTTCTGCTTTATGTCAGCGCGTTGGGCGCGGTGGTACTCACGCCGGTAGTGCGCGCCACATCCCGCTTCAAAGTGGGGCGCTGGCGGCCTTTCAGGGGACGCGCCATCCTCATCCTGTTGCTTGCCGTGGCAGGGGGCCTGACGGCATTTGGATTTCTCGCATTTCCACCTGTCATTCGCGACCTGCAGGGATTCAGTCATGAGATGCCGACGCGTTTGCCTGGAATCCTCGAGAAGCTGAAGCGAGTCCCGTTTGCCGACCAGGTCAACACCGACGAGATCAGCACCAAGGTCCAGGACTTCATCAGCAATGCCGCCACCTACCTGCTTCTTTCAATCAAGAACTGGGCGGGCGCGATCTTCAGTATCGCGATGGGCCTGATCCTGACGGTATATTTCATCCTCGAAGGCGACGTCGCGTATCGGTGGGCGCTTTCGTTTTTCCCGATCGAGAAGAGGCCCCGGCTTGACGCCGCATTGCAGCGCGCCGAAGTGCGTATGGGGCAATGGCTCCTGGGGCAGGGAAGCCTGATGCTCATTCTCGGCATGGCCAGCACCATCGTGTATGTGTCACTCCACGTGCGCTATGCCTACGCACTGGGCGTTTTGACCGGCCTGCTGAACATCATTCCCGTGATGGGCGCCGCGGTCAGCATTGCGCTGGCGCTGATGGTCGCCGCCATTGACTCCTGGACACGCGTACTCGGTATTGCGATCTTCTACTTCGTTTGGGTCCAGGTGGAGAACTCATTCCTGGTGCCTCGCATCATGGGAACGCGCGTGGGGCTGCCGGGACTGTCGATCCTGGTGGCATTGCTCATTGGCTCAGATCTCGGTGGAGTGCTCGGCGCAATCGTCTCTGTGCCTACCGCTGTGCTCGTCTCAGTGCTGATGGATGAGTACCTAGTGCAGAAAGACCCAGAGGAGATTGTCCCCAGGGCGAGCGGAGAGAGCCCGCCTTAGAGCAGTTTCCGAAATACACCTGGACGTTTCGTCGATGCTAGGGCGTCATCGCCACATCGGATGCAACCGACGCGGTGAGCATCATACCCGGCTCGATCTTCGCTTCATTGCCGGGCGGCAGAGGACCGGCCACGTGCACCATGCTCGTGTCCGAGATGTGATTAAGCTGCGAACCAATATCGGGCGCGACCAGGGTAAACGATCCGCTCAGCGGGATCGTGGCTCCATGCGCGCTGAGGTCCGTCAGGTGGAATGTAATGACTCCGGATCGTCCGTTCTGTCCGGCATGCTGAACAGAGGTGATGACCGCTTCGACCGACATTCCGCGGGGAGCGACGACCTTTCCGTTCACCACGAGATTCTCATCAAGCAGCAGGTAGAAATGGTCGCCCGGGTTTGCCGTCTCTGAGGAAACGCGGTTCCCGGTCTGCATCCGAAGCAGCGTACCCTTGGTCACGGTCGAACCGGAGACATCAGCATTCACGGGAAGCGGCACGGCGGCGCCGCTGATCGTGTACGACGCGGCCACAATGGGGCTGGGAGCTTTGCCGGGCTCCTGGGCGTAGGCCTGGATGCGCATGGGCGAACCGACGACTATCGGATCGCGGTATTGTGCCGACGACTCTGTCGGTGTCCAGCCATCGATGGTGTAGTAGATCACCGCACTGGGATTGGGACTGGAGAGGATGACGGGCGTCCCGGCAGGAATCTCCCTTGGGCTGGGCAAAAACGTCGGCGGCTGAGCGCAATGGCAATCGGGCAAGCCCCGATACATATCGTTAACCACCTGTACGCCGCTCTGCTGCGGCAGCCCAGTGCGCGAATTCAGCGGGCCTGTAGGGACCCTGGCGGCCGCGCCGGTGTTATGAACTGCGGGCTGGCTCAGCTGGATCGATTCTCCAAAGGCCTGTCCGGATGCGGCGCGCGCGCATGCAAATGCGCACAATCCGAAAAGAGGAAGTACTTTCATACACATCCTCCGATGAGGGGGTTCAATGACAGAACAGCAGAGTTGAACCCCGTTTTCAAGCCTAAACTTCAGTTACTTCTGACCCAAAGGAACCTGATCCCTTGGGTACGAGGCCTGGAACGCGGCATGGTGGGCAGCATTGACCGCGGCATCGACCGCCGCTTTCATCACGCCGCAATTCGACAGGAAATGCACCACCGGCTCCGTCAACGCCTCGTGCGCACCGTTTCCAGTCGCCAACTCGCCGGAGCCCGGCAGGGAGCCCGGTCGGCCCGCGGATGCAGACTGGAGCGGTCCATTGCCTTGCGTGCCCAGAATGAGAGTCGCCAGCTTGCGCGCCACGGGAAGGTCAAAGCTCTCAGAGACAAACACCATCTTCCCCTTCCGGGCGATGACGACGGGTCCCTCGTTGGTGGTGTAGACCTGTTCCACGGTTCCGTCGGTTTCTCCGGAGGTGCTCGACGCGGCTTTGTCGAGCTTGATCCTGGAATATTTACGGCTCAGTTCGTCGGTATAGAGGTGCGCAAAAGCCTGCGCGGAGGCTTCGTTTTTCCAGACCGACAGGTAGAAGAGCGAGATGGACCCGGTGCTGGCCAACTGCTCCGGTGTCGTGGCGCTGAGCTTCTGTCCCGCCCAGTAGATTCCGCCATCCCACGCCGGGGTCAGGTCGCGGGCGGCGCTTTCGCCTCCGAAAAGCCCAGTGAGGATGTGCACGTCGAGCTGGCCTACCTGGCCGATGTCGTAAGGGCGATAGGTGCTGTCGACAAGTGGATGTATATCAGGTAGATAGGGAATCGCCGAAACATGCCCCTTTTCATACTCCCGGGGATTCATGATCTCCCAGGAGGACGACGGCGGACGGTCCAGAGCGCCAGTGAACGCCGCCGCCTGTCCCCGGTCCATCCACAAATCCTGTTCAAAGCTCAGTCCTTCACGATACGGAAACAGCATGGATTCAGAGAGGAGCAGCGGCGCCCGGGCCATGACCGGCGAGTTCTCTGAACTTGCCATATCCTGCTTGATGGTGTCGACAATCTCGGGATTCTTGACAATGCTCATCCCCTTGGGCTTGAGAAGCTCGTCGAACATCACCAAAGTGGCTTGCCCCTCGGTCACGGCCTCTCGTGCCGTATCAAACTCATCCTTGGCGAGATGATCGCTGTCCTCCGGGCCGGTGTGGGAGACGTCGGATGGCGTCTGGTCGCTCCATTTATCCAGATCGAGGTGCTGGTCCTGCAGGGCATGGGTCAGTTCATGTGCTAGCACGGGCTTCTGATCGTCAACTGCAATCCAGTCGAGCATATTTACGGTCTTTGTCTTGGGATCGTAGTAGGCCTCGATCTGCTCCTTGAGCAGGATCAGCAGAAACGGTTTGAGGTCGAAGTCACGATCGAGCAGTCCGAACTTCTTCAGGACGATTTCGCTGCGCTGCATGCGCTTTGCGTCCTCATCATCATTGAACTTTTCGACGATATACTTTTCCACTTCCCCGCGCGTGGTCATCTGGCGTTTGACGTCGCTCTTGATCGGCAAACCGGTTTCCTGCGAGGAGAATTTGATCAGCTGATCTACCAGGCCGAAGAGTTCCTTTGCCTGATCTGGCGTGATGTGCGTTTCACTGCCGTCCGCGGACCCCGGCTTGGCCTTGCCCGGTATTGGCGCTTCTGGTTTCCCGGATGGTGCGGAGGGAGATTGAGTGCCCGGCTGGGCCTGGGGCGCGGGTGCCTGGGCAGTCGCAGCCCCAACCGCCATGCAGAAGACTGCGGCAAAACCCAGGGTTCCCGTGACTATCTTGCTGATCTGGTACTGCTTGCTCATTCTCTCTCCTTGCGGTTTGGGGACGGTCGTACGGGCGAGTCTAGCATCGAATCTCAAGGCTATAATCAGATGCACGGCCGCGCGAGATTTCCTCAGAATTGCGCGCCATGCTCGTGAATCGCTCCCTATGACCGAGAATCTTGCCGTACCCGTTCTTCAAACACAGCTCGCCACACAACTTGCTTCGGTTGCCCACACACCCCGGCTCTCTGAGTTTCGAGGTGTGCTTACCCCATGTGAATTTGACGTGCCGGCCGAAGAAATAGAGGCACTGGCCCGCGCGGCCGCAGCGCATGACCTTGGTTGGATGCGCCGTGTCAACGTCCGCGGAGAAGATCGTTTCCGGTGGTTAAGCGGAATGGTGACGAACACGGTCAACGATCTGCCCGTGAACGGCGGAGCGTGGAACCTCGTGCTCAACGCGCAGGGCCGCATCCAGGGAGACGTGACTGTCTGGCGCGACGGCGATGCCCTCGAACTGGCGATCGCCGCCGATCAGTATGAGAAATTGATGGCACACCTCGATCGCTTCATCATCATGGACGACGTGGAACTGGTCCCGCACGACGCTACGGCGGAAACCACGGTGGGCCTGACAGGACCGCAGGCGCACGAGGTACTGGCGCGCATGGGGCTGCCCGTTCCGGCCGAGCCGATGACCTCGCAGCGTGTGGAGTGGAATGGGCTGGATTTGAAGATTTACCGGAACTACGGCAGTCTCGCTGACCACTTTGAGTTCGCAACACCGCTTGCGGGATTGACGCTGCTATGGCGGGCCTTGTCGACCGCGGGCGCAACCCCAGTGGGAACGGCCGCGCTGGAGGCGTTCCGCGTGGCGGAGGGAATTCCTGTTTACGGTATCGACATCGCTGAGCGTGATCTGCCCCAGGAAACCTCGCAGACGCGCGCTCTGCACTTCAGCAAGGGCTGCTATCTGGGCCAGGAAATCGTTGAGCGCATCCGTTCGCGCGGCAATGTACACCGCCACCTGCGCCAACTCCAGCTCGACGGTCCAACTGCCAGGTCCGGAGCGGAACTGTTTCTCGAGGGCGCGCCGGTCGGAGCGATTACGAGCGCTGCGGAGCTTGCGCTCGGCGGTGGCATCCGCCGTCTCGCACTGGGCATGGTGCGCAGCGAAGCAGAAGTAAAGAATCAGCCGCTGACCTATGTGGCGGGCGCATCTGCCGGCACGGCGAAAATCCTGGATAAGCCCTCGGCTTTATGATCGAGATTGACTGGAAAGTGGGACTATGAGCGACACCCCTAAATTCGAAGTGATCGATCGCCGCAAGATGAAGAAGGAAGAGGAGCAGGAAGGCTCCTCGCATCCTGCCGCCACGGAACCCATCCCTGAGCCCGAAACAAAACAGGCAGGTCCGCATCTCGTCGAAACCGAAAAGGAAGAGGCGCCCGCAACAGAAGCGCCTTCGGACGAAGATGAATATACAGCCGAGATGCCCCCGCCGCCGACCGCGGAAGAAAAGCGGGAGCAGGCGACAGCCTATGCAGCCTCGGCGCAGCGCGTCGAAGACCTGCTGCGTGCGCAGAATCCCACCATGGGAGCGCAGCCGCCGATCAAGTTCGAGCACCTGGTGCAGCAGTTGTATCTCTCTTCACTGATGCAGATGGGCGCGGCAACCCCCGAGGGCCAGCGTCCGCGCGTGGACATCATTGGCGCGCGCCAGAGCATCGATCTGCTTGGCGTGGTTGAAGAGAAGACCAAGGGCAATCTGACGCCGACCGAGACGCGCATGCTGGAAACGGTTCTGTTTGAACTGCGCATGACTTTCCTCGAGTTGACCAAGATGATCTCGCTGCAGGGCGTTCAGGCTCCTCCTCCCAAACCGGAAAAACATTAGTTGCAATGGAAGGCCGGCTGACATTTCTGGGCACCGGGACTTCCATGGGAGTTCCCACGCTGGGGTGCGGCTGCGCTGTGTGCACGTCGGCCGATCCGCATGACAGGCGCCTGCGGCCCTCGGTGCTCCTCGAATGGCATGATGGGATGCGCGATCGCGTGGTGCTGATCGACACCGGGCCGGACTTCCGCGAGCAGGCCCTCCGCAGCAAGCTCACCCGCGTCGATGCGGTCTTCTACACGCACGGCCATGCGGATCACATCTTCGGCCTCGACGACCTGCGGCCGCTTAGTTTCACGGTCTTTCGCGAAGGCGGACGGATTCCGCTCTACGCCTCCCCCGCGACCGAAGAAACGCTGCGCCGCATCTACGACTACACCTTCTCTCCGAACGCAACATATCCCAACCGGGCACGCGTACACCTCCAGCCCCTCAGCGATCGCGAAAATGTTCTGGGCGTAGAATTCACGCGCGTGCCGGTCTTTCACGGAGATCTCGAGATCAACGGCTTCCGCTTCGGACGCACTGCGTATCTTACCGATGTCAGCCGCATTCCCGAAGAAAGCTTCGCGCTGCTTGAAGGGCTCGACCACGTCGTGCTTTCCGCGCTCCGCCACAAGCCGCATCCCAGCCACGCCACCGTGGAGCAGGCGGTGGAGTGGGCCCAGCGTATCGGCGCGAAACATACCTGGCTCACTCACATCGCACATGAACTCGGCCATGAAGAGACAAATGCCAGGCTCCCGGACAACATTCGCATGGCCTATGACGGACTGAGCTTTCCCATTGAGTTGGAAAGATGCGAACGTATGAGCCCCGGGTCCGTCAAAAACGATCCGGGCACGACTGCTCGCGTCTTCCGCTCTCTCGACGAGGTGCCGCGGGACTTCGGCACGTCCATTGCCGCCATCGGCAACTTCGATGGCGTGCATCGCGGTCACCAGCAAATCTTGAAGACCGTGGCAGAGGAAGCACGGGCACGCGGAATGCGTTCCATTGCGATCACCTTCAATCCGCACCCGGCGCAGTTTCTCCGTCCCGAAGAGGCGCCGAAGCTGGTCACCTTTCTGCCGGAGCGATTGCGTCTGCTTTCCCAAACCGGAGTCGACGCGATTCTCGTATTGCCCTTCGATGAAGCTCTTTCTCATATGACAGCCGAGCAATTTGTGCGCGATGTTCTCGTCGCAGTGCTGCAAGTGCGGGGGATTCACGAAGGCAGCAACTTCCGCTTCGGCCATGGTGCGCGAGCGGGTGTCAACGAGCTTCGTGCATTCGGCAAGGATTCTGCATTGGGCAAGGATTCTGGATTCACGGTCGAAGTGCATTCCGCTGTGCGCGTGCATGGTATGGAGGTCTCCAGCTCTGCCGTGCGCAGCCTGATTACCGATGGCGACGTGCGCCGCGCGCGCTGGATGCTGGGACGTGTCTTCGGTGTACATTCTCATCCAGCCAAAGGCCGCGGCATAGGAACAAAGCTCCTGGTGCCAACGGTGAACCTCGTACCCTATGAAGGGCTCCTGCCCGGATTCGGTGTCTACGTCACGCGGCTGACAATCGGCGACCGATGCTTCGAGTCCGTGACGAACGTCGGCAACCGGCCCACCTTCGAAGGTGTCGGATTCGGTGTAGAAACCCACATCCTCGACTTCGAGCCGGTCGATCTCACCGAGGAAACACCGCTCTATCTCGAGTTCCTCTCCCGCCTGCGTGGCGAAATGCAATGGCCCTCCACTGAAGCCCTGAAAGCCCAGATTTTCAAAGACGTGGCACGGGCCCAGCGATATTTTAAGATCGCCGCACTTCGTCAAGGGGATCCGTCACTCCGGTAGCAATCCGCGCTGGCTTACAATTTATCCATGCCTTTTCCTGAAATGCGCCTGCGCCGCCTGCGTCGCACCGAGTCGCTTCGCGCGCTCGTTCGCGAGACCACGCTCAATCCCGGCGACCTGATCTATCCGCTCTTCATCTGTCCCGGCGAGGGCGTGCGCAATCCGGTGAGTTCCATGCCCGGCGTCTTCAATCTCTCCGTGGATCAGGCTGTTCGCGAAGCTGAAGAGGCTGCGGCCCTCGGCATTGGCGGGTTGCTGCTCTTTGGCCTGCCCGATACCAAGGACGAAAAAGCTACCGGCGCCTGGGACGACAATGGCATTGTCCAGCAAGCCCTGCGCGCCATCAAGAAAAGCGCCGCCGCAAAAAAACTCGTCCTCATCGCCGACGTCTGCCTCTGCGAGTACACCAGCCATGGCCACTGCGGTGTCGTGATCCAGACAAAAGACGGCGGCTACGACGTCGACAACGATCCCTCGCTCGAACTGCTCGCGCGCACCGGCGCAAGTCTCGCCCGTGCCGGCGCAGACATCGTTGCCCCCAGCGACATGATGGACGGCCGCGTTGCCGCGATCCGAGAAGCTCTCGATGCCGACGGCAACAGCAATACGCCGATCCTCAGCTACGCCTCAAAGTTCGCCTCCGCGTTCTACGGCCCATTCCGCGAAGCAGCCGACTCCGCGCCGCAGTTTGGCGACCGCCGCAGCTACCAGATGGACGGCGCCAACCTGCGCGAAGCCATGCGCGAGATCGACCTCGACCTCGAAGAAGGCGCCGACATGATCCTGATGAAGCCCGCGATGCCCTATCTCGACGTCGTCCACGCTGCGCGCGAAAACTTCGACGTGCCCATCGGCGCCTACCAGGTATCCGGCGAGTATTCCATGCTGCAGGCAGCATTCGAAAAGGGCTGGCTCGAGCGCGACCGCACCATGCTGGAGTCGCTCGTCGGCATTCGCCGCGCCGGCGCCGACTTCATCGTCACCTACTTCGCCAAGGACGCCGCAAAGCTGATCTAGCGCCATACTGCCACGTTAAAGTCGACCTCGAACGAAGCTATTCACTCTGCTCATCCGCTGCGCTGTCATCCTGAACGAAGCGAAGGCCCTGCGGTTGCCTTTTTGGGGGGGCTCGAGGACTTCCCAGTCAACCACGAATAGGGCAATGCATCGGGCACGATAGGCCAACGAATCCAGGGTGCCCCATCCATTTCGCTTCTTTTGCGAAATGCGTGGGAAACCACGAACCCACTGACGCTCCCAATTCCCAACGTGCTGTTCAGCTTTTCTGTACGATGAAATCATCGGGCATGCGCGATCCCGCGCTCGAATAGTCAACGTACGCATGAGCACACTTGCAATCCTCAGCCTTCTGTTCGCGACGGCGGCCGTCTTTGGCCTCGTAAGCTCGCGCTGGTTGCGGCTCCCGATCACCATCGGGACCATGCTCCTGACGGTACTGGTGTCGTCCGCGCTCACTCTTGCCGCTACGCGCGTTCCGGCGATCCACCAGTGGGCTGCCGACCTGATAAAGCAAGTCAATTTCGAGACGCTGATTCTGCACGGCATGTTGCCTCTGTTGCTGTTTGCCGGCGCATTCCTTCTTGATCTCGAACAACTCGCCAAAGAGAAGCTGACAGTTTCACTGCTCTCCATCGCCGGAACGACGATCTGTTTCTTTCTCGTTGCCGTGCTCATGCACGCGCTGAGTTTTGGCCGCTTGCAGTGGATGGAGTGCTTCCTCTTCGGCGCGCTCGTCTCACCCACCGACCCCATCGCCGTTCTTGAAATGCTGCGGCGCACCGGCGTTCCAAAGCGTATACAGGCTCAGTTGGCGGGTGAATCGCTCTTCAACGATGGCATCGGCGCGGTCCTTTTTATCACGATGCTCGCAATTGCACGTGGCGACGCAACAACACCTTGGCACGTTGCCGGTCTGCTGATTGCCAAGGCCGGCGGAGCAGTCCTCGTTGGAATCGCCGCGGCATTCATCACTTCACACCTCATGCGCATGCTCGACTCCTACCAGATCGATATCCTGTTTACCGTTTCACTCGCGCTGGGCGGGTACGTTCTCGCCGATCTGCTGCATCTATCCGCTCCCCTCGAAGCGGTGGTTGCCGGAATCGCGCTCCGCCACTTCAGCCGCCGTTTGGCCGAAGACCGCGTCGCGCACCAGCAGGTCGATCGCTTTTGGGAGGTTATCGACGAAATCCAGAACTGCGTCCTCTTTGTCTTGCTGGGCCTCGAGGCCATGGCCATTACCCTCGATTGGCAGTCGGTTCGCGCCGGCCTTGGTGCAATCGCTGCCATCAACGTTGTGCGATTTGGTGCAGTCGCCTTGTTGCTGCTGGTGGCGCGTCTCGTCCGGCCTGACTGCCGCAGTTCGCTGTTCGTGCTCACCTGGGGCGGGCTCCGCGGCGGTCTTTCGATCGCGCTTGCTCTCTCAGTGCCGGCTGCATTCGGCCGTGCGTGGATTCTGGGCGCGACCTATCTTGTCGTCGTCTTCTCCATCGTGATCCAGGGCGGATCGATGGATTGGATTTTGCGTTCGCGCAAATCCCGCAGGCTGGCCGCCTGAGTTTCTTCAAAGCATCTTCATTTGCTCCGACAAATCTCTTTGTGATGCGGCAGGTGTGTGGTTTCCTGAAAGTACCTGCTCATGCGCGCATTTTTTGAACGCTACTTTGAATTCAAGCATCTTGGCACCAACTGGCGCACCGAAATCCTCGCGGGCGTAACCACGTTTCTCACGATGGCCTACATCGTGCTCGTCAACCCCGCCATTCTTGCCGCCGCTGGGGTACCCCTGCCCGCCGTAACCGCTGCCACCTGTCTCTCCGCGGCGTTCGGCTCGATTCTCATGGGTGTTGTCGCACGTTATCCGATCGCTCTCGCCCCCGGCATGGGCCTCAACGCGTACTTTACCTACACAGTCTGCCTCAAGATGCACATCCCGTGGCAAACGGCGCTTGGCGCGGTGTTTCTCTCCGGCATCATTTTCCTTGCACTGACAGCGGCGGGCATTCGCCAGATGATCCTGCGTTCCATTCCCCATGAACTCTACGCAGCCGTGGCAAGCGGCATCGGCCTCTTCATCGCGTTTATCGGATTCCGCAACGCCGGCCTCGTCGTCGGCGATCCGGCCACCTTCGTCAGCCTCGGAAACGTCCGCAACCCCACCACCGCCCTCGCGCTCTTTGGGCTGATTCTGATGGTGGCGCTCGAAATCAAAAAAGTCCGCGGCTCCATCCTGATAGGTGTGCTGGTCACCACCGGCATCGCGTGGGCCTTCGGCCTGGTGCACTGGACAAACCAGGGCGGCGGCATGCAGGCCCTTGCGCAGACGGCATTCAAACTCGACATTCGCGGCGCACTCTCAAAGGGCCTGCTCGAAATCATCTTCGTCTTCTTCTTCGTCGATCTCTTCGACAATCTTGGCACTCTCGTCGCCGTCACCAAGCGCGCCGGCCTCATCGCCGCCGATCATTCGATTCCCCGCCTCAACCGCATCCTCTTCACCGATGCCACCGCAACCATCTTCGGATCGTTAACCGGCACCTCCACGGTGACAAGCTACGTTGAATCCACGGCAGGCGTTGCCGCTGGCGGCCGATCCGGCGTCACCGCCATCGTCACCGGCCTGCTGTTCCTCGTCGCCGTCGCCGCGGCCCCCTTCGTCGGCATTGTCCCCGCGGCCGCCACTGCCCCGGCGCTCATCCTAGTCGGCTCCATGATGCTCGCCACCATCACCGAGATCCGCTGGCACGAGCCGCTCGTCGCGGTTCCTGCATTTCTCACCCTCGTCCTCATTCCGTTCACCTATTCCATCGCCAACGGCCTCGGCTTCGGCATCATCGCCTGGGCCGTGCTCCACCTCGCCACCGGCAACTGGCGCAAACAGGACTGGCTGCTTTACATCCTCGCCGCGCTCTTCGCGCTCCGCTTCATCTACCTCGGCGCCAGCTAACGCGGGACATCAGACACTGACCAACTCCCACCCACGAAGTCGAAATGCCGTGGTTGAAGAACTCACGCAGCCAAGTCAAGACCCATTCTCCTGCTTCTCTCCCCAAGCTCCTCATTTCAAACGCAAAATTCTCGCCGCAGATTTGCAGGTAATTTCATGCGAATCCGGCAAAATAGAAACCATGCAGAAAACTTCGCCTTTACGCTCGCCGTGCAAGGTCGAGGGTGTGTCCCGGGTGCCCCAAACACCCCCACCCCCCCCTATGAAATTTGAGGTTTTCCACAAAAAGCTTGCATGTTTTTCGCGGATCGTTTTCGATCGATCTTCGCTATCGGCTGGCATGCAGCGTTAACGAGCGCTTAGCGCATTCGCTTTACCGTCCGCGCAGACTGCTGCAATACTCCGCGCCCGCGGTCTTTGATAACCTCAAGTTCAGATCGAAGGTCTGACTCTTGGCATTCCAGACGTAAGCCTTCGCACCGCATTGCGCCGGCTTGCCCTCGGAATCGTTTTCGACGAAAACGTTGTAAATGCCCTTCTTCGCCGCCACAAGCTTCACATCGACCCTATGCATCGCTGAAGCACCGCTTGCGAATCCGTTTTCAACGGTCTTGCCATTCGCATCGCGGAATTTCGCTGTCACAGGTTTTCCGTGATCCATGCGCATCGCCACAACCCAATCTGTGTAGGCTCCTCCCGTGCAAAAATCCACAAGCGCGACCGACAGCGCGTCGCCGTTCACGCCAAACGCATCAACAATCCCGGCCGCCGGCGCTCCCACGCAATTCTCGTCGCTTTCTTCCAAAGTCTTCTGAATCGACGTCACACGAGTCTTCCACTGCGCCACAGCTGGGCTGTCTGCCTTAACCGCTCTTGGAGCGGTTTGCGCACACCATGCCTCACACGAACACATCATCGCAAGCACCATGCAAACTCGACCGATTTCGCACAGCCAGTGGCGCGTCATCTCGTTGATTTCATCGTTGATCTCAAAGTCAAGACGACTATACACGTTCCGCGAAGCCGGCCAATCCTCTCCCGCTAGAATTGAATTGGATGCACCTCTCCAGGTCATATCGCGCCATCGCTAGTGCGTTCGTTCTCATCGCGTCCGCCCTCGCCCACGCGGCCGACACCTACCGCATCGTCCACACCTACCCGCACGACCAGCACGCCTTTACCCAGGGCCTCGTTTATGTTGACGGCCACCTCTACGAAAGCACGGGCATCAAGGGCCAATCCACGCTCCGCGAAGAGGACCTCGAAACCGGTCGCATCCAGCACATGCGGTCCGTCTCCGATCAATACTTCGCCGAAGGGCTCACCGACTGGAAAAACACGCTGATCCAGCTAACCTGGCAGACACACATCGCCTTTGTCTACGATCGCGCCACCTTCCGCCTTCTGCGTACATTCCCATACCAGGGCGAAGGCTGGGGCCTTACCCACGACGCAAAATCGCTCATCCTCAGCGACGGTACCGCCACGTTGAAGTTTTTCGATCCCGACACCTTCAAGGAAATCCGACGCGTCACCGTCACCGATCACGGCAAGCAAATCGCCGAGCTCAACGAACTTGAATTCATTCACGGCGAAATCTATTCAAACGTCTGGCATACCGACCGCATTGCGCGCATCTCTCCTGCCACTGGCCGCGTCCTCGGTTGGATCAACCTGAAGGGCCTGGTGCCCCGCGATCAACTCTCCAACGACGAAGCCGTCCTCAACGGAATCGCCTACGACTCCGCGCACAATCGCCTCTTCGTCACCGGCAAGCTCTGGCCGAAGATCTTCGAGATCGCGCTCGTTCCCGAAAAAGCAAAACTCATCCCAGTCCGGCACGCCAAATAGCCGAAACGGAGCCAGTTCGCATCTCTGTCAGAAATCACAGAACGCCGTCAAAGCCCGCGCGTATACTGTCCGCCGAGGTAACAGGTTCGCATGGACCTCCTGTCGGTTCCGACCGTGCTTCAGAACGCGGCCATACTCACCGTCATCCTGGCGCTGAGCGGTTATTTCATTACTTCTCTCAGCACCCACATGCTTGCCCGTCGCCGCGACAAACTCGATCTCGTCAACAAACGCATCAACGAGTTCTACGGACCGCTCTACGTCGCCTCCGAAGCCGGAAACATCGCTTACCGCTCGCTCCTCAATCGCCAGGGCAAGGAGAAGAGCGAACCCATTCTCGACTCGGAGATGAAGGAGTGGACCCTTTGGATGACCACCATCTTCATGCCGTTGAACGATATTCGCGAGCGCGTCATCATCGAAAAGGCGCACCTGATCGTCGAGGAGCGCATGCCGCAGTGCCTGCTCGATTTCGTTACCCACGTCGTGGGCTACAAGGCCGTGCTGGCCCGCTGGGCTGAAGGGGACTACTCCGAGCGACGCTCCACAATCGGCTGGCCCCCGGAGTTCGACGTCTACGTCAAGCGCTCGTATGCTGCATTGAAAGCCGAGCAGACACGCCTGATGCAAAGCGCGACCTGGCGCCTCTACCACCGCATCTTCACTCGCAGCCGGGACTAGCTCTCATACCAAACAACTCAGAACGAACTCAGAACTTCTACAGCAGCCACTGCATGAAGCTGGATCCGACGTTGCTGAAGTCGAATGCATGCATGCCGAGATGACTCGCCAGTTCCTTGCAAGCCAGAATTCCGCGCACGCTGTTGCCTTGAGCATCCAGCTTGGGCGAATACACTCCAACGCCAAGCTGCCGGTTGACGCAGGCGAAGATGCCGCCAGACACGCCGCTTTTTGCAGGAACGCCCACCTCGAATGCCCAGTTGCCGGCGTAATCGTATAGCCCGCAACTGAACATCACCGCCATCACATACTTGATCAACTGGAAATCGAAGACCCGTTCCCCG
This sequence comes from uncultured Acidobacteriaceae bacterium, assembly GCA_963770365.1. GTDB lineage: Bacteria > Acidobacteriota > Terriglobia > Terriglobales > Acidobacteriaceae > Telmatobacter. The sequence goes on from CAVYPN010000014.1 coordinate 891,623, forward strand.
GTCACCGGGTGGTTCCCGATGTTCGCCATCGTCGCCGCCATCATTGCAAGGTCCTTGCAGTTCACCAGCATTGAGCACTGCGCGAAATATTGATGCAGCGATTCTTGAACACCTTCATCGATGATCCCGGAGTTCAGCAGCATGTAGGCGATGGCGCGGTTGCGGTTGCCGGTGAGCGTCTCTGAAGCCAGCACCGATTCGTCGATGCGCAACTTGCGTCCGGCGGCCTTCCCCATCTGCTCGACGAACGCATCGATGCCTGCCTCCACGGGTTTTCGTTTGATAAGCGACGCAACCGCGATCGCTCCTGCGTTGACCATGGGGTTGTAAGGCCGACCTGTCTTCTGGTCGAACTCGATCGAATTGAATGCTTCGCCGCTCGGCTCAACCCCAACATGCCTCAGTGTCTTTTCAGGACCGTGCTGCTCCAACGCCATCTGAAATGCGAAGGGTTTGCACATCGACTGGATCGTGAATTCCGCTTCCCAGTCACCTGCCGTGAAAATCTCGCCTTCGACAGTCGCCAGGCATATTCCAAACCTCCCTGGATCGGCCTTCCCCAACTCGGGAATGTACGTTGCCACCGCTCCGTCGTCGACGTCCTTGTATTTTGCGTAGATTCCATCCAGGATCTTCTGAATCTGCGATCCAAGCCAGGGTGTTACGCCACTCGGCGGCGCGCTGTTCTCGGAGCTTTCGCTGTCTGCTGCGTTTAGCATATTCACCAATCTCCGTGCGTTGGAATAGAAACGCCGAGTCCCGACGGACGGGAAAGAGGGCACCGCCGCTCCGGAAGAATCCGGTTAGGACCTCAAACTTGTATCGGAATAGTGCGACGAAAAACCGTGGAGTGAAGACATACTACGGCACAACGCCGAAAAACCAAATCAGGAACGCATAAGGAAAACTCCGCATCCCCGAAATTCAATTCCAGCGTTCCAGATTTACGCGCGCGAGTGCACTTCTAGGTTCGTGCCGCCTCTGCGGTACTCTCAAGCTCACGCGCCACTCCATCCGGCAACTCCCCGCGCCGGGTCCAGAGATACGCCGCAACAGCGCCAACAGTGAGAACCAGCCCGCACCCGAACTCGGTCGTGTAATAGAGCGTGCGCCCGGCAGAGGCCGTCATCCCGTCAAGAATCGCCTGAATAAACAGGTTGTGACTGGCGTGAAGAAGTGCGCATGGCCAAAGGCTCCCCGACTTCAGCCGCAACCAACCCATGATGAACGCGTCGCCAATCACCATCAGCGTGAAGCAAGTGAGCGCATATGCGGGCTTGGTCCCTGCGTTGTAGTCGGACCACAGCAGTCCCGGATAATGCCACGCGGCCCAGACCAGCCCGCTCAAAAGGCAGCCAGCCGTAAATCCAAACTGTCCCGTCAGTCTCGGCAGCAGGAATCCACGCCATCCGATCTCCTCCCCCAGCGCACTGGCAACGCTGCCGACCACGCCAAGCGTCGCCAGCATGGGAATCATCAGCCCAAACGTCGCCAGATGCGGCGAAGAAGGCAGGCTCAATGAACCAGCCGCCGCTTTCTCAAATGCCGCCAAAGCAAATGACCCGGGAACGGCGATCCAGACGACCACATACACCGGAATCGCATACAGCAGCGGCAATAAGTATCCAAGTGCCTCATAGCGCACCGGCCGCCAATTCCAACCCAGCGTCCGCGAATCGATCCCCAGCAAAGCGCAGGTCGAAAACGCCGCCGCAGCCGGGCACCACATCACCAGCCGCACCACGAGTCCACCTCCCGTCCCGATGTGATGCGCATGGATCATCAGAAAATAGGGAAGGGAACTAAACAAAAACACCAGGCAAAGAAACGTCAATATCTGTTTCGCGAGCGGTTTCATTCCCCGACATGCTACGGCATGATGGTTCGAATGGCACCATCTTTATCGCGAAAAAGAAGGAGCCCAGATTTCTCTGGGCTCTATCCTTGCAAAACTCTGAACTACGAACTCTGAACTGCGAACTAGTATCTGTAAAACTCCGGCTTGTACGGCCCTTCCACCGGCACGCCGATGTAGTCCGCCTGCTTCTTCGAGAGCGTCGTGAGCTTCACGCCGATCTTTTCCAGATGCAGCCGCGCCACTTCTTCGTCCAGCTTCTTCGGCAGCGTATAGACATCCACCTTGTAGCTGTCCTTGTTCTTCCACAGGTCAAGCTGCGCCAGTGTCTGGTTGGCAAAGCTGTTCGACATCACAAAGCTCGGGTGTCCCGTCGCGCAACCCAGGTTCACCAGCCGCCCCTCGGCCAGCATGAAGATCTCGTGCCCGTCGGGGAAGTGATACTTGTCCACCTGCGGCTTGATGTTCAACTTCTCCACGCCCTTTTCTGTGTTGAGCAAGTCGACCTGAATCTCGTTGTCGAAGTGGCCGATGTTGCAGACAATCGCCTGGTCCTTCATCTTCTTCATGTGGTCCAGGGTAATGATGTCCACGTTGCCCGTGCAGGTGACGTAGATGTCGCCGCGTCCCAGCGTGTCTTCAATCGTGGTAACTTCAAAGCCTTCCATCGCCGCCTGCAGCGCATTGATCGGATCAACTTCGGTCACAATCACGCGAGCGCCCATGCCGCGCAGCGAGTGCGAACAGCCCTTGCCCACATCGCCGTATCCGCAAACCACCGCTACCTTGCCCGCCACCATCACATCGGTCGCACGCTTGATGCCGTCAGCCAGAGACTCGCGGCAGCCGTAGAGGTTGTCGAACTTGCTCTTCGTAACGGAGTCGTTCACGTTGATCGCCGGAACCAGCAGCTTGCCCTTCTCCATCATCTGGTAGAGCCGGTGAACGCCTGTCGTCGTTTCTTCTGAAACGCCGCGCCATTCCTTCACCACCTTGTGCCAATGCTGCTTGTCTTCGGCGTAAACCTTCTTCAACAGGTCCTTGATCACCTGCTCTTCATGATTGCCTGAGGGCGAGTCGACCCATTTGTCGCCGTTCTCAAGCTCAAAGCCTTTGTGAATCAGCAGCGTCACGTCGCCGCCATCGTCGACTACGAGTTCCGGTCCATTGCCGCCCTTGTGGCTCAACGCCTTGTATGTGCAATCCCAGTAGTCTTCCAGGCTCTCACCCTTCCACGCGAACACGGGAACGCCGGTCGCCGCGATCGCTGCCGCCGCGTGATCCTGCGTCGAGAAGATATTGCAGCTCGCCCAGCGCACCTCGGCCCCAAGCGAAACCAATGTCTCAATCAGCACCGCCGTCTGAATGGTCATGTGCAGCGAGCCGGTGATCCTGACACCTTTCAGCGGCTTTTCCGCCGAATATTTATTGCGGATCGACATCAGACCCGGCATCTCGTGCTCGGCTATCGAAATCTCCTTGCGGCCCCAATCGGCCAGCGAGAGATCTGCAACTTTGTATTCGGTCAGTTCGAGGGTTGAGGAAGCCATTCAGTTCTCCTTATATCGACGTATCGTGATATATTGATGTGTACCAGAAACCCATGGCCACGTCAATTGTGAAAATCCTGCGGGTTGTCGCCGATCCCAACCGGCTCCGCATCCTGCTGCTCCTCAAGACCGAGGAGCTTTCCGTCGCCGAGCTGCAGGAAATCCTTGTCATGGGCCAAAGCACCATCTCCACCCATCTTTCCCAACTTAAGACAGCAGGCCTTGTTGAAGATCGCCGCATCGGCAAAAACAGCCTCTATCGCCTGACCACCGGCAATGGAAACGACGTACTCGCCGACCTGCTCGCTCGCGCCGAGCGCGAAATCCCCGAAGCCGCTCACGACCGCGCCACCGCCCGCCGCGTCGTCAAAAAGCGCCAGGACAAGATGCGCGCCTTCTTCGACAGCGTCGCCGGTCGCCTCGGCAAAGACTATGTTCCCGGCAAATCGTGGAAGAGCCTCGCCGAAGCGTTGCTTCGCCTGATGCCTCCAATGGTCATCGCCGACCTCGGCGCCGGCGACGGAAGCTTCTCGCTGCTGCTCGCTCAGAATGCAGCGAAGGTGATTGCCGTCGATTCTTCCGCCAAGATGATCGAGTTCGCCCGCGACCAGGCGCGCCGCCACCACTTGAAAAACATCGATTATCGCCTCGGCGACATGGAAGAATTGCCCATCGATGACGAATCAGTTGACCTCGTCTTCTTTTCGCAATCGTTGCACCATGCGTTGCACCCACAGCAGGCGATCGCCGAAGCCGCCCGAATTCTGCGTCCCGGCGGCCGCATCGCCATTCTCGATCTCGCCAAGCATCGCTTCGAAGAAGCCCGCGAGATGTACGCCGACGAATGGTTAGGCTTCAGCGAAGCCGAACTTGAGTCGATGCTGCAGCGCGCCGGATTCGCAAAAATTCAAACTTCCGTCGTGCAGAAGGAATCCGAGCCACCACATTTCCAAACCATGCTCGCCGTGGCCCACAAGCTCGCGCACTGACGCCCATGCGCTACCATTGCATCCAATATCCAGAAGCTCTATGACGCTCGCAAAGCAAGACTCAACTCCAATACGCAAAGTAACAACCGCCCGCCTCACCCGCGCCCAGCGCACCGCCCTCCTCAAAGCCCTCGCCGATCCCAAGCGTTTCGAGTTGCTTGAGCGTATCGCCAAATCCTCCTGCCCGCTCGGCTGTTCCAATGCACGTGAGGCGCTTGCGATTGCACCGGCAACGCTTTCCCATCACATCAAGGAATTGCAAACAAGCGGGTTGATCGATGTGCGCCGCGACGGCAAATTCCACTTCCTTTCCATCAAGCCCGGGGTTCTCGAAGCTCTTGCGGCCCATCTCCAGTCCCTCAGCCCCACCTCCTGCCCCACCCGCTAGTGGTCCGCAAGTCTGCAACTCGCCGCTAACTTGCTGACTTGCCATCCCGAGCTGACTCGCTGCCTCTCAACCATCAAGCCGCGCGACTCTGCCCATGAATTCGTTTCCCCTGACGAATTTCAAGGGAATCCACAATCATCCTGAATCCTTCTTCTTTGCCGCTAATCAATTCGATAGTTGTCGAAACGTCGAAGTGATGACGCAAGGGCAAGGAGCAGAGATTTATGAGCAAACTTCAGGGCAAAGTCGCATTGGTAACCGGAGCATCAAAGGGCATTGGCGCGGCCATTGCGCTTGAGCTTGCAGCGCAGGGCGCCGCCGTTGCTGTCAACTATTCCGGCAGCAAAGCCGGCGCTGAAAAAGTCGTCAACGAAATCAAGCAGGCAGGCGGCAAAGCCATCGTGGTCCAGGCCAACGTCTCCGATCCCGATTCAATCGGGCCGCTCATCAACACCGTCGTCAAGCAACTCGGCCCCATCGACATTCTTGTCAACAATGCGGGCATCTATGAGTTCGGTCCGCTCGAGCAGATCACTCCGGAGCACTTCCACAAACAGTTCAATTTGAATGTGCTGGGATTGCTGCTGGTCACCCAGGCCGCAGTCGCGCAATTCAATCCCAAAGGCGGCAGCATCATCAATATCAGCTCTGTGGTTGCCGACGGCACGCCCAACGCATCCGTCTACAGTGCAACCAAGGGTGCCGTCGACACCATCAGCGCATCCCTGGCACAGGAACTGGGCCCAAAGAAGATCCGTGTAAACTCGCTTAATCCCGGCATGATTGAAACCGAAGGGACGCATGCTGCCGGGTTCATCGGCAGCGAATTTCAGAAGCTTGCTGAATCGCGTACGCCTCTTGGCCGCATCGGCCAGCCGAAGGACATCGCTACCGCCGCAGCCCTGCTTGCCTCTGACGATTCCGCCTGGATCAACGGGCAGGCCATCCACGCCGCTGGCGGCTTCCGCTTGTAAATGGATCGCATTCCGGCTCCCACTAACGGAGTCCGGAATGCGCATCGTGATCGCACTCAGCAAAGGATTTTACGGATGACCCAAGGCATCATTTCCACTCTTTCAGTAGCAGCACTGGCCCTGTTTGCCGCAAGAGCAGCTGACTTGTTCCGCGTTTCCCGCTTCAGCCGCAAGCCGTGCGACGACACCCATTCGACAGGCGCGGCATGGAGGTACAAGGCTGATGCCGCTCAGCAGGAAAGTGCATGGCTCAGGGTGCATCGCCACGGAACATGTTGAAAATGTAAAGCTGGTATCCCATCCTGCGGGGCCAAGGTCGGGCAGCTAGGCTGGGATACCACGTCATCCTCTTTCTGCCTCAAGCAGCTTTTGCTTCCGCTCCACTCCCCACCGATATCCCGTCAGCGACCCGCTAGCCCCCACCACCCGATGGCATGGCACCACAAGCGCCACGCGATTCATCGCGCAGGCCCGCGCCACGGCGCGCGTCGCGTTCGGTTCGCCCATTTCTTGCGCAACCTCGCTGTAACTGCGCGTCTCCCCTCGCGGAATCTGCCGCAGAGCCTGCCACACACGCAATTGAAAAACCGTCCCGCGCAGGTCCAGAGTTCCAGGCAGCCCTCGATTCCCAGACAAGTCAGAACCCTCGCGCACCATTTGTAACGCCGCATCCACCAGCCGCGAGAGCGATGGATCGCGCCGCAGTTCGGCAGCAGGGAACTCCGTGCGCAGGCTCGCTTCGGCCTCCCCCGCCGTTGCCGCCAGCGACAGCCAGCAAAGCCCGCGTTCGGTCGCTCCGACAATTACTCGACCGAAAGGTGAAGGTGCCGAGCACCAGCCGATCTGCTCGCCTTCGCCGCCCTTCGCAAATTGTGCCGGCGTCATTCCCAGCTGTGCTCCTTCATACGCCCGGCTCGACGAACCAAACCCCGCCTCATAGATCGCGTCCGTCACGCGGCCATTTTGCTTGAGCGCGGCGCGCAGCCTGCCGGCGCGCAGCGACCGCTGATACTGCAGCGGGCTAATTCCCATCTCCTGTTTGAACAGCCGCTGCGCCGTGAACGGACTCATGCCCGCGACACGTCCCAGCTCCGCGAGCGGTACAGCGCGATCGAGGTTCGCCTCAATATGAGCACGAATCTGATTCAAGGGATTTGTGCGCGAAGCACTCGGCTTGCAGCGTTTGCATGGCCGAAACCCCGCAGCCTGCGCGGCAGTCGTGGTTTCAAAGAAACGTACATTTCCACGCAGCGGCCGTCTGCTTTTGCAATCGGGCCGGCAGAACACACCGGTCGTCGCCACTGCATAGAAAAATCGCGCACTGCCATCGCGCTCGCAAAGCTGCTGCCACGCGCGATCTTGGTCAAATGCCTTCACTGCCTGATCCACGGTTGCGAATTGAACATTGTTCTTCATGGATTCATCGTCGCCGAAGTTCGATTCGCGTACACTCCGATTCTTGCGCGCAATTCAAAAAAACAGGCCGAAGTCGAGAGTTCGAAGTTCATAGTGAAAGCCTCAACGGCTACGAACTAGAAACTATGAACTACGAACTACGAGCCGCCTTCGCGGCTCGTCAGCACCGCTTCGGCCCGCTCGAGATCTTCTTCCGTATCCACGCCAATCGTGTCTGCCGGCGCCCCTGCCACGTAGATATCAATTCCCGCCTCCAGCAGTCGGAGCTGCTCCAGTTTCTCTATTGATTCCAGCCACCCCGGCGGAAGCTCAGCGAACTTCTCCAGCGCCGCCTTGCGATATGCATAGATCCCCAGATGCTTGCGATATCCTGCAAATCCGCTCTGCTCCCGGTCGTGCGGGATAGTCGCCCGCGAGAAATACAGCGCTTTCCCATCCAGCGCCGTTACCACCTTTACCGCATTCGGGTTCTGGATATCGAGCGCGGGGCAGCGCACTGCAAGAGTCGCAACCTGCACCTCCGGCCGGTCAAACAAGCCGATCAGCGGCGCAAAGAACTCCGGCGTCAGCGTCGGCTCGTCGCCCTGAATATTGACGTAAATGTCCGCCTCGATCTGCCGCGCCACCTCGCGCACGCGGTCCGACCCGCTGGCGCAGTTCGGCGAGGTCATCGCCACCGGAACTCCCCGGGCCAGGCACACTTCAGCCACTTCGTCGGAGTCCGTTGCCACCACCACCGGGTCCATCAGCCCGCTGCCGGCAGCCGCGCGCCACACCCACTCCACCATCGGCCGGCCGGCCAGCTCGCGCAGCACTTTTCGCGGCAGGCGGGTTGACCCGAGCCTCGCCGGAATCACCCCCGCGATCCGTAACTTGCTCATGCACGCGAGTCTACAAGAACGGGGTTCGTTTCTATCCCGGGCCGCGCCAAACCGATTGCCCTTCCGGAGGCTGAAAGGCCGGTAGCGCCGAAGACGCGGCTGCCCCACGCAGTGGTTTGACCTTAAATTCAACCACCCGTATCATCTAGAGTGGAGCAGCCAACCGGCTGCACGCCCCTCCCGGCGGGGTAGCTCAGATGGTTAGAGCGACGGATTCATAACCCGTAGGTCGGCAGTTCGATCCTGCCTCCCGCCACCAGACTCTCCAAGCCAGAACCCAATAGATATGTTCATCCGGCAAACTGTTCTGGCCAGGAACCACGTTGTGCGCTTCGCAGAAGAAGGGAAACGATGAATGGCAACCCCCAACATCGACCAGCAGCTCCACCTTACTGATCGGTTTTCCCGCGCAATTGACTACGCTCGTCACCTTCATATTGAACGCCGCAAAGCTACGCACATCCCGTATATGGCCCACTTGCTCGGCGTAGCATCCCTGGTCATGGGAGAAGCAGGCCAGGTGCCGTTTCCGGTTACAGAGGACATGGTAATTGCGGCCCTCCTGCACGATGCAGCCGAGGATCACGGCGGACAGACCCGCATCGCAGATATCCGCAGCAACTTCGGACCGGAAGTCGCCCGCATGGTAGAAGGCCTCTCCGACACCTTTGCTGAAGACCCGTGCGAGAAGGAGGACTGGGATGATCGCAAGAAGGCCTATCTTGAACGTCTCCCTCAAGAATCGCCCGAGACTCAGCTGATTTCCGCAGCCGACAAGCTCTACAACGCGCGCACCATCCTTGATGAATACCGTGCCATCGGACCCAAAGTATGGGACCGTTTCCACCGCAGCCGTGACCTGCAGCTCTGGTACTTCAATGAGCTGCTAAAGGTCTTCAAATCAGCGGGAACCAACCGTATCGTCGAGGAACTCGATCGCGTAGTCGCCGACCTGGCGAGTATTTCCAGGTAGCATTGCCTCGTCAATCGAATTGCCGTTTTTGGCCCTCGCCCGGGCGCGTAACCGGAGCAGCAACCCTTCGGGTACTACCCACCCCCTCCCTGCCCAGGTTTTCTCTTCACCCTTGGGGTATCATTGCGTCTAAAGAGTTGTGGCCTGCTTCCCCTTGAGAGGCCCTTCCGGTGGTGTGTGTGTCGAGATTCTTCCAGAGACTGACCTTCGTTCTAGCTGCAACCATCTTTGCTGCCCTCGGCCTTGGCTTCGCGCTGGGCGAGTTTGGCATGTTCGGCGTTCACGCCGGAGCCGAGCAGGACGGCGCTTACCGCCAGATGCACGTCTATGCCGAGGTCCTCAAAAGAATCCAGAGCGACTACGTTACCCCTCCTGACATCAACACCGTGACCACCGGCGCCTTGCACGGTCTGCTGGAGTCGCTGGATGCAGATTCCAGTTACCTCACGCCCACTGAATACAAGATTTACAAGGACCGGCCCGCCACAGGCGTCGCCCAGATCGGTGTCATTGTTTCCAAGCGCTACGGCTACGCCACCGTCGTGAGCGTATTTCCCGGCTCACCCGCTGAGCGGGAGCACCTTGAAGACGGGGACGTCATTGAATCCATCGGCGACAGTTCCACCCGCGAGCTTTCGCTGGCCGTGATCCGCCTCATGCTCGAAGGAAAAGCCGGCAGCACGGTATCGCTCTCGGTCGTCCGTCCGCGCAAGCCGGATCCGGACAAGATCACGTTGACGCGCACCGTTGTCTCCCGACCTGTGCTCAGCGAACAGCAGTATGAAAACTCCAGTATTGTCTACTTGAAACCCGGCGAGCTAACAGCGGCCCGGGTGGATGAAGTTGCCGCCAAGATCAAAGCCGCCGGCAAGACGCGCAAGATTCTCCTCGATCTTCGCGATGTCTCCGAAGGCGACGCAGAGCAGGGAATTCGCCTGGCTAACTTCTTCATCAGCCAGGGAACGCTGGCTATGCTCGAGGGGCAGAAGTTCCCGCGCCAGACCTTTGCCGCCGACCCGGCGAAGTGCCTCACCAGCGCACCCGTTGCGATCCTCATCAACCGTGGCACCTATGGCGCGGCCGAACTCGCAGCCGATGCCATCGAAGACGCCAAGCGCGGCGATATCGTGGGCGAGCGTACCTTCGGCGAGGGCTCGGTACAGAAGACCATCGAAATGCCCGACGGTTCAGCACTCCTTCTGACTGTGGCCAAATACGAAGGACCTAACGGCAAAAAGATTCAGGACGAAGCGGTTGCGCCCACCGTCCTCGTCGGCCAGAACACCGACGACGACGTCGATGCCGACAACCCGCAGCCGAAACAGACTGATGACATGCTGAACAAGGCGCTTGCCGTTCTCAAGGCCAAAAACAGCTAGAACCAGTCTCATAAAGGCTCAGAGGCGATTTCGTGAAACCCCGGGAACGCTCTGGATGGCCGCGAAGCACCGGTGACGAGACGATGAATCGCGCCTGAAACGCCACATGGAGAAATACATCTTCTGTCGCGATTGCTTTCGTTAGGACAGCCGCGGGGCTTACTCCCGATCCGCTGTATTCTTCCCGCACAATTCGAATTTATCCCTCTCCGGTTGCGCTTCATCCTTCGACAGACAGTACCGGTCCAGATCCATCGGCGCCAGGACCGGTCCCTGAAAATACTTCTTCATGGCGGCGACCCGAGCCTGCTGCTCCGCTTTGTTTTGCGGGTCATAGTGATAGAAGAGAACCGATTGTACCTGGGCTTTCGAGGCAAGTTCTCCGAGGCTGTCCACGGTGAGATGTTCCTTCTCCATGTGCGCGGCAAACTCCTGTTTGCGGACAGGCGGCCAGTGGTTCTGGGCAGCCATCTGGTCAATGAACCCGCGTAGCTCGTCCGAACTCGCCTCCACTTCGGCAACGAGAACGTCGGCGCCCATTGCAAGTTTCACGACCGCATCACTGGGTCCGGTGTCGCCGGTGAATACCACCACACCATGGGGCGTCTGGATACGGTACGAATATGACTTGAAATGCGCGCGGAACTGCGCCGGCATGAGCGCGTAGTGCGAATTCTCGGCGGCCGTGATCTGAATTTTGTCGTCGCGGTAAACAACTCCCTCGCCATCGATTTCGTGAGCGACAAAGGGACTGGTCAGGCCATGGTTCGGCCGGCCAGGCTGGAACCCGGGCTCTTCCGCGCCAAACACTTCAAAGGGAATGCTGATGTAGTGAAAGGCGGCTTCGACCAGTTCGCTCGTTTGCGGCGGCCCGTAGATATTGATCTTCCGCGCGTCGGAGGCGAGATCAAGGTGGAAGTAATCGTTGGCCATCACGTCGACGAGGCCGAGATCATGGTCCGGGTGCAAGTGGGTAAAGAAGATCGTTCCAATCGTTTCCGACGGAATCCCAACCTCGACCAGGCGCCGGATGGTTCCAATGCCACAGTCGATTAAATACGGTCGCCCATCAACGATGAGCAGAGTGGCCGGCTCGGAGCGATCCTTGCGCAAAGGCGGACCGCCCGCAGTACCGAGCATCAGCAGTTCGGTATCGTTTGCGCGAAGCGCCGCAGTCTGTCGTTGAGACGCAACGGGAACGCTGAAGAAGGTCAGCCCGAGCGCAAGAGCTGCAATGAACATTTTCCCACAGCGCGATTTATGCATGCATGGACACCTCTGCGCGGAAAATGACTCGCCGCAGCGAATCACGGCGCGGCAAAAGTATAGCGCAAGATTGATTCCTTACTCCATTCCATTAACGGACTTCCTCGGGAGGAAAGGGAATTGATCGCAACCGGGGGGACTGTTCTCCCCAGTGCGGTATGCTCTTGGTGCTTTTGACTGACCTGTTTTCCTTACCGACTCGGACTCTCCAGCTAAACCGGGAACGAGAATTCCAATCTTGCACGGCGTGGTTCGCGGGCTTCCCCACGCGCCAGCAATCCAACTTCAAGCGTGCTAGCCTTGAGGTGAGGCATCCCCGTCCGGCTTCCACAGGCCGAAGCGAGAGGAATGCCGACGAGGCTCCTGTTGGCTGCCCCTCCTGCACATTCGGTTGAATCGCGCGGCCTTGGCCGTAGCCATCGACTGCGCCCCGAACCGGTTCCGCCTCCGCTCTTTCGCCGTCGCAAGGTCGCCGGCAAGACAGCTTTCGCAGTCCTCCTTCTTCTGGCCGTCATAACCGGCTCGCTTGCCGGGCTGATGCTGGTCTTCTCTGTCAACCTGCCCCAGATCAACGACCTTGAGCGCTACCGCCCGTCGACCATGACGGACCTCTATGACTGCAAGGGCCGCGTCCTTGGTTCCTTCGCGCTCGAGAAGCGTATCGTGATCAACTACGACGGCTTCTCCCCTGTCCTTCGCGAGGCTGTCATCTCCATCGAAGACAAGAATTTCGATTCGCACTGGGGCATCAACGTCTTCCGCATCGCTGGCGCGCTCTTGCACGATATCCGCTCTCACGGCCGGGCACAGGGAGCTTCCACGCTCACCATGCAGCTGGCGCGCAATCTCTTCCTCTCCGCCGACCGCACCGCCACACGCAAAATTCAGGAGGCGTATCTCGCCATCCAGATCGAGCGCGCTTTCACCAAGGAACAGATCTTCACGCTCTACGGCAACCAGATCTACCTTGGCAGCGGAATGTACGGCTTTGAGGCGGCATCGCAGTTCTACTTCAGCAAGCATGCAAAGGATCTGAACCTCACTGAGGCGGCCCTGCTTGCCGGACTGCCCAAGGGCCCGGTTGCCTATTCTCCGCTCATCAATCCTGAGAAATCGCTGCGACGCCGCAACCTCGTCCTCAGCGAGATGGAGTCCGACGGCGTCATTACGCACGTGCAGGCCGACCAGGCGCGCCGCGCGCCTCTCGGTCTTCACATAAATGAGCCGGAAATGTCTGTCGCTCCATGGTTCCAGGAAGAAGTGCGCCGCGAACTGGAAAAGAAGTTTGGCACTGAACAGGTGCATGAGGCCGGCCTGCGCGTCGACACCACGCTAGATCTCGACCTCCAGAAGACCGCCAACAAGGCTCTCGCCGACGGACTCGCAACCTATGAGCGCCGCCACGGTTGGAAGGGGAAACGCGAGAACGTGCTCTCCGGCGGAGACTCGCTCGATGGCTACAAGCATCCTGACTGGGCAACAGCATGGCATGCCGGCGACTACGTGCATGCGCTCGTCATGCAGGCTCAGCCGCTGCAGATTCGTGCGCGCGTCGGCTCTAACGAAATCCTGCTGCTTCCTCAGGACTGGGCATGGACCGGCCAGCGCTATGGCGATGCCCTGGTCAAGCCCGGCGACGTGATCTACGTGCACCTTGCCGATACCACCGAGGGCGACGCACAACGCGCCACACTCGAGCAGGATTCCGGCACGCAGGGCGCCGTCTTCGCCATGGACAACACCACCGGCGATGTGCTCGCCATGGTGGGTGGCCGTGACTACGCTCTATCCGAATTCAACCGCTCCACGCAAGCCGAGCGCCAGACCGGTTCCAGCTTCAAGCCCTACGTCTATACCACTGCGATCGAACAAGGCGCCAAACCCGACGACATCGTCGTCGACGCACCGGTCACCTTCGGCAGCTACTCACCGCACAACTACGAGAACGACTACAAAGGCGCGATGACCCTCATCAATGCCTTCGCCGAATCGCGCAACATCCCCGCCGTGAAGCTCGCCGCGCGCGTCGGCATTCGCAAGGTCATCGACATGGCTCATCGCTTCGGCGTCACGTCCGACATTCCCGCATATCTGCCCGTCGCGCTCGGCGCGGCGGAAATCACCCTGGAGGAACAGGTCACCTCCTATTCCGTCTTCCCCAACGACGGCATTCGTGTGAAGCCGCGCCTGATTAAGAAAGTCACCAACGCCGACGGCATCACTCTGTGGGAAGATGCGCCCGCCGTCGATGAAATCATCAGCCAGCAAACCGCCCGCACGATGATGACGCTTCTTCGCGCAGTGACCGCTCATGGCACCGGCGCTGCTGTCGCGCAGATGAACCACCCTCTGGGCGGCAAGACCGGCACCACCAGCGACTACACCGACGCGTGGTTCATGGGCTTCTCTCCGTCGATCACCTGCGGCGTCTGGGTCGGCTACGATAGCCGCCAGTCCCTCGGCGAAAAGGAAACCGGCGCCCGTGCTGCTCTCCCCATCTGGATGGAGATCATGAAGGTCGCCATTGCCGACAAAGACGACGAGCAGTTTCCAGGGGACACTGAACTGCCGCTGCTCGAGCAGGCCAAAGCCGCACAGCCGGCGGGTCCAAATCCTCTACGGACTCCTGTGCCCCATCCTTCGCCGGCCTTTTCGCCGCAGCCACAAACTCCCGCGCCGACGCCCAAAATCACCGCGGCCCCGGCTGCCAAGCCGGTGCAGACAGGACTTGCCCGTCCAGTTTCTCCCCGCTGATTCGAGACCTCAACCAGGCACACCCTCGGGTTGACATCCGACCCAAAGCGGCTCATACTCATGTCGTATGCCGACCCAAGAGAGCAACGACGACCGCATCGCCCTCCTCCAGGGCACCCTCGATCTCCTCATCCTTAAAACTCTCATCCTCGGCCCCTGTCACGGACAGGGTGTAGCGCGCTCCATCCAGCGCCAGTCGGAAGAGGTTTTGTTCGTCGATCACGGCTCGCTCTATCTCGCCCTGCAGCGGCTTGAGGATAAGAAACTCATCCAGGCCAAGTGGGGCACCAGCGAAAACAACCGCAAGGCGCGCTTCTACTCGCTCACTGCAAAGGGTCGCGCAGAGCTCACCGAAAAAAGCTCTCAATGGAAGCGGCTGACCCGCGCGATGGATCTGATACTCGAACCCCAGGGCGAGGAGGCGTAAACCATGTTCAAGCGCAGACGCACCGCCGAAGACTTTGCCGAGGAGATCAAGGCCCACCTCGCCCTTGAAGCCGATGAACTTCGTGCCGAAGGCCACAGCGAGCAGGATGCGCAACGCCGCGCCCGCGTTGAGTTCGGCAACGCCGCCCTCGCCAAAGAAAAATTTCAACTCCGTGGCCGCTGGCAAGCTCTCGACAAAATCGTCGGTAATCTTCGCTTCGGCATCCGTTCGCTTTTGAAAAGCCCCGGCTTTGCGCTTACCGCGATTCTCACGATCGCCCTCGGCGTCGGTGCCAACACCGCGGTCTTCAGCGTGATGAATGCGGTTCTGTTGAAGTCGCTTCCCGTCGCCGATCCCCAGACCCTCGTCAACCTCAGGACCTCCGACGCGCCTCGCAACACCGGCACAGTCGATACCAACGAGACAATGTCCTATCCCGTCTACGATGCCCTGCGCAAGCAGACCGGCGCAATCTCGTCGCTCATTGCTTTCGTGCCTCTGTCCAACAGCAAAGTCGCTGTCCGCGTCGGCTCGGATGCTGAAGAGGCCGAAGGCGACATGGTTAGCGGCACCTTTTTCTCAGGCCTCGGCGTGGATCTGCCAATCGGCCGCGGCTTCACCGCAGAGGATGAAGCAAATCACGCGCCGCTCGCCGTCCTGAGCTACAACTACTGGACGCGCCGCTTTGCGCGAAATCCCGGCGTCCTCGGCCAGACCTTCTATGTCAACAGCGTGCCCATGACGATCATCGGAGTCTCTGCTCCGGGATTTGAGGGCCTCGAAGGCGGCGGCTCCACGGATTTCTGGATACCCTTGCAGAATCGTCGGGAACTGAATGCATGGGGCAATCCTGTCCAGGATGGCAAGCTCTACATCACCAACCCCACATGGTGGTGCATGCGCCTCATCGGGCGTCTCGCCCCCGGCGTCAGCAGGCCCCAGGCTATCGCCCAACTCCAGCCAATCTTCCAGTCCGCCGCTCGCACCGGTCTTGGTAAGCCCGAGCAGGGTGAACAACCACCCATCTTGAGCTTTGTCGACGCCAAGAATTTTCCAGACCAGATGTATAGCAATCCGCTACATATCCTTATGGCGATGGTCGGTCTCGTTCTGCTCATCGCATTCGCCAACGTGGCGATGCTGCTCGCAGCCAGAAATGCGGCGCGTCAGCGCGAGTTTTCGGTGCGTCAGGCACTGGGCGCGGGGCGCGGCGAACTGTTTCGCCAGTTGCTGACCGAGAGTCTGCTACTCGTCACCGCCGGCGGTCTGCTGGCGTGGGCCTTCGCGGTCATGGCGGCACGGCTGCTCGCAAATTGGGCGCAGATTGAATCGAGCCTCGCTCCCGACAGAACTGTGTTGATGTTCACGATGGGCGTTCTCGTCGCTGCCGCAGTGCTGTTTGGCTTGGCTCCCATGCGCGTCGCCCTCGCAGGCCGCGCCGAACTCGCTCTGAAAACCTCCGCGGCAACTTCCAACGCCGATGCCGGCAAATCCCGCACCGGAAGAATCATCGTCGCCCTTCAGATGGCAATGTGCGTCGTGTTGCTGGTAGGCGCCGGCCTGCTGGTTCGCACGCTGCGCAATCTCGAGAACACGCCGCTCGGAATGCGCATCGATGGCCTCATTGTCTTCGGCGTCAAGCCGGATATCCCGTCCATTCCCGCCGGCGTCGCTTTCTATCAGAACCTGATGGGCAAACTGCGTATCCTTCCCGGCGTTGAGTCGGTCACCATCATGCAAGAACGCATTGGATCGTGGTGGTCTGACAACAGCGCCATGATGGTTGACGGTCGTTTGCCTGAAGTCACAAATGGTGGATCGCTCACCGTCCGCAGTAACGTTGTCGGGCCAGACTTTTTCACCACCCTCGGCGTTCCCATCCTTGCTGGCCGCGACTTCGCCGATTCCGATACAGCGAAGACGCCCCGCGTCGGCATCATTAATGAGGAATTTGCAAATCGCTTCCTGCCCAATGTGAATCCGCTCGGCCACAACATCGGATCCGATGACGGACGCTTCAGCATGACTATTGTCGGCGTCGTGAAAAATCACAAGTACCGCAGCATCGACGAAACGCCCATACCCATGGCCTGGTGGATGTACGCGCAGATTCCCTATATCGGCGAGATGCACGTGGAAATGCGCGTGAAAGGTGCGCCGCTTGCCATTCTTCCCACCGCGCAGAAAGTTGTGCAGCAACTCGATCCAAATCTTCCGCTCATCAAGCCCATGACGCAGCGCGCGCAATACGACACCACCGTCTCCAGCCAGATCATGTTCGCGCGCCTCGCAGAGTTCTTCGGCCTTCTCGCCGTCGTGCTCGTAGCGACCGGCCTCTACGGAACGCTGTCCTATCGTGTCAATCGCCGCACCGCAGAGATCGGTGTGCGCATGGCCATGGGCGCGGGGCGCGGCCAGGTGGTGTGGATGATTCTGCGCGACAGCCTGCGCCTCACCGCCATCGGTGTGGTGGCCGGTGTGCCGTTGGCGATGTTCATCGGCCGCGCCTTGTCGTCATCCCTCTATGGCGTGAAGCCGCTCGACGCGCTTACCTACGTGTTTGCCATTGTGGGAGTCACAGTCGTGGCTCTCGTCGCCAGCGCCGCACCCGCCAGCCGCGCCGCCAGCGTCAACCCCCTCAAGGCGCTTCGCACGGAGTAACGCTCAACCAAGCGGCTCCTGCCGGTAGAGTTCAGCAGTGTGCCGCGCCGTTATCGCAACTGCCATCGCGAACATCGCCACAGCAGCAACACTGCCGCCCACATCGAACAGCAGCAAGCGACGCCCCATCACAGTCGCGTACGGGCTGCGCAGCAGCGCCAGGTTGCCAACGATCAGCAGAATCCGAATCTCCGTTGGCCCGAACATCCCTTGCGACATCTGAAAACTCGACAACGTATACGTTGCGAGATAGCTCTCAGCCGAAAGCAGCAGAAACGCGATCAGCATCGCCAGCGCTACCTGCCAGTGCACAAACCCCGAGAATCCCAGCCCGCACATGAGCGCCGTCGCCCCAAGGATATCCACCATGTGGTCGACGTAAAACCCATAGCGCGGCCGCTGCTGATTGCGAACCCGCGCCAGCGTTCCATCCATGCTGTCGCCAAACCAGTTCAGAACAATGCAGACAATCACACCTGCCAGCCAGCCGTCGTTGTAACGAGACAGAGCGTAGAACCCCCCGGCCCCGATCTGCGCCAGCAGTCCCAGCAGCGTCAGCCCATCCGAGGTTACCCAGCGCGGCGCCCGCTCGGCCATCCATGTCAGTGCGCGCTTCTCGATTCCGGCAGTCAGAGAACGGTTGATCCGTCGCGCGGATTCGAATGCCCGCGGATTCGCAGCGATTGCGGTGTTCGACTTCATACTCATCTCCTGTCCACGTCGGCAGTTATTTACTTAGCCCGTTGCAGACCGCGTGCAGCGTAAACTCCAGCGACTCGCGCGGCACGCTCTCCACAAACGGCCGAACAATCCAACCGAGCCCCGCCGGAATCGATCGCGTCAAAGAAACCGATTCAATCTGCATGTAGAGCCCGCCGTCTCGCTCTTCGCAACTCCAATAGGTGTTCAGCCGCCACAAAAACCCATGTTCCTCGCTGCCGCCGAGCGCTCGCTCCTTCGCTGTGCCCGGCGAGCCGATCTCCGAGATCCGCGTGCTGCGAGAGATGCTGTAAGCATGTTGTGCGTCAAACCGCCCGAATATCACGTCGTATGTTGTATCCATCACGACAGTGATCACGTGGTGCTGGCGAACGCGCATCAATACGGTGAGATGGCTTCCATCCCGTTCCGGCGTCAGAATCCTCGCCTGCATCACCTGGGGCGAAAACTGCTGCGAGTAAGCTTCGAAATTCTTCATCAGCCGCTCAAAATCAGCCGTGCTTGCTCCGCGGACAAAAGCCGTTCCGCGCCAGTCATGCAGCATCGCGCCCGGCATTTCTGCCTTCCCCTCCGGTGTGAGCTTTTCGATGATCAACTCGCCTTTGCGAAGGCGGGCAGCCACAGAGTCATTAGGCTCATTCGATCCGACTCTCGCGACAAACCCATTTCCCGACCGGTGCTGTTCCGCGAGCCGCGCCTCAAGCCTGGCTGTGTAGGCGTTGAATGCCGCTGTCGCCGCAACCGGCGCCTCGCAAAGTCCGGCCGGCCCGGGCGACACAATCAGCAGCCAGATCAAAAGCTTCACCACCCGCAAACCCGTTCGCCTGCCTTCGATCCGACGCCTCATGTATCCCAGATTGCCTGTCGAGAGCGTACAAAGCAATGCAAAGCGCCTTCCCCACGCCACGAATGATCCTCACGGCGGAAATCACTGCAGGAATTCGATTTCCGCCAACTTGTCCTTTGCCGCGCAGTACAGCATTCAAGCTCCAATCGAGTAAACTTGGCGAAGAGGATGTCAGATTCCGAGCCAGCACGGCGCTATCGCTTCGGAGCCTTCGAGGCGGACGCCTCGACCGGAGAACTGCGACGCCAGGGGATCCGCATCAAGCTTCACGCGCAGCCCTTTCAGGTGCTCCTGATGCTGCTCGAGCGGCCCGGTGAGGTGCTGTCGCGCGAAGAGATCTCCCGCGCCCTGTGGTCTGACGATACGTTTGTCGACTACGATCACGGCGTAAACTCGGCCGTCAATCGAATACGCGAAGCCCTCGGTGACGCTGCCAACAGCCCTCGCTTCGTTGAGACGCTGGCCCGCCGCGGATACCGATTTGTCGCCCCCGTCGAGACCATTGCCGGCGAAACCAATCAGCCCGCTGCGTCGGCGCCACGCGACCCCCCTCAATCGGCGTCGGAAGCCGAAACCAGGTTGGGCAACGGCATTCTCGCATCGCTCGAAGAGCTGCCTGAAACCTCGCACACCGTGGTGCAGACGCTTTTCCTTCTGTTGCAGCTGATGTACCTGGGCTTCTACGTTGGCACGCTGACCAATCTACCTGAGATCGAGGAACTGCTTTCAACGCTGCCGCGCGCGACGTTGATCGTCTACGGCCTCATCGCAACCGCTGCGATCCTGATTCCGGTGCGCGCCTTCGTCTTCTGTGCAGCTCTGTTTCGCGCGCCCCGTCTGCGTGGCAAGTTCCTGAAGATGTGGCCATGGCTGCTGGTGGCGGATGTGCTCTGGGCGCTTTCGCCGTTTCTCCTGCTCCATCACATCAGCATTGGACTGGCGCTGGCGTGCATGGCCCTGCTGGTCTATTCGCCCTTCGCGCAGCGGGCCCTGATGCTGATGGGGGCAGGCCGGCAAAAAAGAGAACACGCAGCCGTGCCTCGCTGAGTCCGCGCACTTTTCCTGTAAATCGCGCCTAACCAGTTCTTACAACTGATCGTAGAGGGATGTGTTCCGGTATCCGAGCAGCATCACCAGCGTCCAGATGGCAATGGCGGTGCCAAAGGGAATTTTCAGGATGCTCAGAAATGCCGCGACAATCGCCACCACGCGGCCCCACGGAGCGCGTTCCATCAGTCCCCACCCGGCCACAAAAGCCAGGCCGGAACGCAACATGAGCATGATCCAGGCGAAATGAATAATTGCCGGTCCAAATCCTGGTCCCAGCGGGAAGCCATTCCGTGCCCACGGACCATGCATCCAGAAGCCGCCGCCATTCAGGAATGAGTTGGCGAACGACAGTGCGACGATGCCGGTTACGAGTGACAGGCCCCCATAGATAAACCAGACAGTGCTCAGCGCACGAATGCGATTGGCGTAATTGGCCACCTCAAACGCGAGGTTCGGCACCGGCGGTGGAGGGGGCGCTGCCGTCGGTCGACCACATTGGGGACAAACTTGTTGCCCTGGTGCAACTGGCTGGCCACATCCGCTGCAAAACATTGTGTACCTCCCCGACCCTTAGGGAATTCTATTCCCTGCAATCCTGCAATTTCCCCAAAAGAGTCTCTTAGTCGGGCTGCGAATGGGTACGTAGCGGCGACCGGATTCGTTCCCAGCGCTCCTCGTGCCGATCGTCGTGCAGCACAAGCGCAATCACTCGCCCTTGAGGGTCGCGCTCCACCGTTATCCGCGTAAGGCTGCTGCCATTTGGATAGAACAGAACCGAGGGAGTCTCTGCAGCCAGCTCGGCAATTTCGCCGTAGTGATTCTTCTGGTAAAGCAGATCTCCCTGGCGAAACAGGGTGATCACAACAAGGCCCCGTTTGTCGACGTAATCTCCCGCAAATCCGTCAAGCTGGGCGGGCGTAAGCTTCAGCGCCGGCGGGTGCAAGGGAATCGAAATGCGTTCAGCAAACGGGCTCGACTCCTGCTTCTCCAACCTGTGCAGCAGCAGCCAGCGGGGCAATTCGGCCTCCCCGAAGGCGCGCGTCCAGCTGTCGTGCTTCAGTCCCTGGTAGACCCAAAGGCGAACACGTCCGCCTGCTGTCTTGAGAGCAGAGTAGAGCAACTCGTCCTGCCGCGGCGCCACCACGTTGTCTTCTGCGCCATGAAACAGCCATATCGGCGTGTGGCCAACCGCCTGCGCATACTCGCCGGGCAGCGTGGAGGCCCGCTGCCAGCGCTCCGGCGCGTAGCTCCAGAAGATGCCTCCCGCAGCAATGGCAATTGCAGCCCAGCGTTTCGGATATTGCCGCAAAAGCTCCCATGCGCCATATCCGCCCATCGAGAGCCCGGAGAGATACGTCCGATTCGGGTCGCCGTGGAACTCCTGTGTCTCCTCGTCCAATGTCGACATCGCCATCGCGAGCATGTCGTGGTCGGTCCAGTAGCGGTCAATCGCGCATTGCGGCATCACGACGATGAATGGCCAGCGCTCCGGGTGATCGCGAATGGCAGCAGGCAGTCCGATTTGCGTTTGCCACATGCCTTCGGCACCACGCTCACCGCGGCCGTGCAGAAACAGAATCACCGGCCACAACTTGTGATCGTCGCGGCGCCACTCCTCCGGAACGTAGACCTGGTAGCGATAAGAGGCTTTGCCAACCTGGACCCAGCGGTTGAGAAATCCTGTCTCCTGCTGCGGGTGTTTGCGAGAAGCCTTTGCCCCCGTCGCAGCATGCAACGGGATGGGAGCCAACCCCCATGCAAGAAAGAGGCAGGCCGCGAGCAGTCTCAGGATGCGGTGCATAGGCTGCAAACATCATAGAGCCTGCAAGCAGTTTGGCGTCGGCGGCACCCGTACCCATTTCCTTACAGAATTCTTGTGCAGAGCCATGAAACAATCAGGAAGATCCAATCCAGCCACCCGCCGATGACCACCTACGAAGCCGGAGACACGCTCGACCACTACCGCATCGACGCGGTGGTCGCCCATACCGGCATGTCCGTGTTGTACCGGGCCACTGACCTCAATTCAGGCCGGCAAGTAGCCATCAAGGTGCCGCTTCCTGAGATGGAGGCTGACCCGGTCCTCCTCGAACGCTTCAAGCGCGAACAGGAGATTGGTCAGGAACTCGATCATCCCGGTGTAGTCAAGACCTTCAACGGCGAAGAGCGCAGTCGCCTCTACATGGTCATCGAATGGGTCGACGGGCGGCTCTTGCGCACCATTCTGAACGATGAGAAACAATTGCCCGCCGATCGAGCGGTAAAAATCGCCGAAGGTATCTGCGATGCGCTCGACTACATGCACAAACGCGGCATCATCCACCGCGATCTGAAGCCCGAAAACGTCATGGTGGGTGACGACGATCAGGTCAAGCTCATCGACTTCGGCATCGCGATGAAGGAGGATGCCCGCCGTCTCACCTTCGTCAATGTCTCATCGATGCTGGGCACTCCGGACTATATTTCGCCCGAGCAGGTAAAAGGCGCGCGCGGCGACCAGCGCAGCGATATCTACGCCGTTGGCATCATGCTCTACGAAATGCTGACTGGCCGCGTTCCATTCGTCGGGCCAAATCCGCTGGCCGTGATGAACGAGCGCGTCCTCAACGACGTGAAGTCTCCGCGCGAATTGAATCCGCAGATTTCGCCTGAGCTTGAGGAGATTCTCTATCGTGCCCTCGAGCGAGAACCGCGCCACCGCTACGCCACGGCCAGCGAGATGATGTGGGATCTCGAACATCAGGAGCAGGTAGGTGTAGAGCCGCGCGGCGCAAGGCCCGTCAACCTCGCCGGCCGCAAAATCAACAGGAAAGTCCTGCTCTACGCCGCCATGGCACTTTTCCCGCTCCTTGTATTCGCACTGATGCTGCTGATGGCCAAAAGATAGTTCAGAGTCGGTCAGTTCTGAGTTCCGAGTTATTCCCTGCAACCTGCACAGCCCTGTCTTTTAGTCCCTGGTCCCTAGTCCTTGGTCCCTAGTCGCTGGTCTCCAGTTCCTGCCCTATCCCGTCTTCTTCAGCATTTTGCGTGCCCGCCGAAACCACGGCCGCTCCCGCCGCCGCAGATACCGCGGCATGGTCGGCTCCTTGTCCAGCACCTTCTGCGCCCACTCGCGGGCTTCGGCGTTTTTACCCTCAGAGGCGAGCAAATCGGCAAAGTTCAAATAGGTCTCAGACAGCGTAGAGACGACCGTGACACGCCGGAAAAGCGCTTCGGCCTTTGCCTTCTCGCCCGTAAGAGCGTACGCCTGCGCAAGCAGCGCCGGGCCGCGATTGAAATCGTAATTCGGCTCCTTGGCGACCGCCTTCTCCAGGTCCGGCAAAGCTGCCGCGGCATCGCCCAGCAGAATGGCGCACACGCCTCGCCGATAGAAACAATCCAACGTATTTGACCGCGCGGCAATGGCCTTGTTGAATGCCTCCCGAGCCCGCTGCAACTGCCCGTCATCCATGCAGATCTCGCCAAGCTCCTCGTAATTGCCGGCCGATGGATTGTCGCGAATCGTCAATTCAAGAGCGGCAATGCGTTTGCGCCGCGAGATGCCTTTGAACGACTGGTTCAGCAAACCTGCATCCGGGAAGACTTCCGCGAACATGTACACGATCGCGCCAATCGGCCCCAGGAAAAGAATGATGTACAGCCAATACGTGTCCGGCCGGCGGCGAATGAAATGAATAATCGCCCCAGCCTGGAGCAGAAGGCCCCAGGGGTAAAAAAGATGCGTCAGGAATCCCATGCAGTAGGTGGTCTCAGCCCCAGATTATAGGAGAGATGCATCACCACGAAGGCCACTTTTGTGGGAAACGTTCCTTCGCCGCCATGCGTGCAACCCTACCGGAACGACTCGTCGCGGTGCACCACAAACTCCGGATAGGCGTTGCCTCCCAACTCATGCAGATCCATGCCCAGCCGTTCGCCATCGGGATCTACACGGAAACACCAGCACGCGATTCACAAGCCAGAAAATAAGATAGACCAGCGGCAGCATCAACCCCAGCAACGTCGAAACTCCAATCAGCTGCGCCACAAACTGGCCGTTCTGCTGAGCGAACATCCCCGCCGCCGCAAGCCCCCACAACCCCGCGGCACCGTGAACGCTGATGGCGCCCGATGGATCGTCAATCGAGAGCGCCAGTTCAAACAATTCCACCAGCAGCGGCGTAATGATGCCCGCGATCAGTCCCGTAAAGAGCGCAGCCAGCGGCGACACCACCCCGGCGCAGGCGCTCGACGTCACCAGTCCAGCCATCCAGCCGTTCGCGCATAAACTCGCATCCGGCTTTCCAAAGCGAATGCGCGTCACTGAGAACGTAGCCACAAGCGCCGCCGCCGCCGACAGCAGCGTATTCACAGCGGTGCCCACGAGCGCGATCGGAGCGGCATTCAACCAAAGCAGCGACCCCGCCATGTTCCATGCAAGCCAGCCCACCAGCGCGATCAGGCAACCGAGCAGCACATAGACCACGTTGTGTCCCGGCATCGCCGTCGACAATCCCTCGCGCGGAAACTTGCCCTTGCGCGGCCCCGCAATCCACACCAGCGCCAGCGCCGAAACCCCGCCGAGCCCATGAATCGCCGCTGCGCCGCCTCCATCCAGCAGCCCCGCACCCTGGCCGAAGTTCGCGCCGAGCTGCGCCAGCCAACCGCCTCCCCACGTCCAATGCGCGGCCAGCGGAAACACCACCGCACCAAAAATCGCTGCAATCACCGCACCCGCCGGCAACCGCAGACGATCCGCTCCCGATCCCCACGGAATCAGAACCACCAGCGCAACCGACAGCAGTTCAAACAGAAATCGCAAGCTGCGTGCGCGGCCCGGCTGCGCCAAACCCGCTCAAGAACAAGGGCCCTGCTCCTGCCCAGTTCCACGCTTTGCCCGCAACATGGAAAACATGATCGCCACTCGTTCCAGCGGCAATCGCCGACCCGACAAGCGCAAATGCAATCACCGCCGTTGAGATAACGACCAGGCTGCCCAGCAGCGACTGCATCGCAGACCGCGATCTGCCCAATCCCGTATTGATCAGCGCCAGGCCCGCAATCGCCAGCGGCGTCAGCAGCAAAAGCCCCAGCGTCAGCGCGAACGAGGTTTCCGGAAAGGGCATTGGCGCCAGCGGAGTCATCGGTTCTCGCTCCGCAACTCCATGTGGCCGCGCACCGAAACCACCACGCCCATCACCTCAACAGCGAGGCCGCACAGAACAAAGGCCGTTCGTTGCACCGAGACGGGAAACAGGAGAATTGCTCCGATGGTGAGAAAGAAGCCCGCTGGCAACACCAGCAATCCTGCGTATTTCATGGCCCCCGTCCTTTCAGGTCGTCCACGCATTTCACCGGTCGATAGAGGTCGGCCCAAGGGACTGATGTCCGCAAAAAAAGTATGAATGGCAGAAGGTCAACCGGCTGAAACGCTTTTATGAATTCTAAATGTTCAGGATGCTACGCTTGACCTGATCCTTCTCCAGTTTCAATGCGCTTATGGTCGCGCAGCGCCATTTTCCCCAATTCACGGAGGTCATCCCGCATGTCGTTGTTGAACCGGCTGGTCGAAAACCCGCTGGGCGCCCTGGGTGTGCTCGCAATCGCAGCATTTCTTGAGGCCTGGGGTGACTCCTTCTTCCAGGCGGGCTTTTATCGTTCTTCGGGAGTCACCCGTATACTCATGCTGCTCGCCGGCACCGCGGTGTTGGCCCTCTACGGCACCACGGTCAACGTTCCACGCTGGGACTTCGGAAAACTCCTCGGCATCTACGTAGCGCTCTTCTTCCTCGCCGCGCAACTGCTCGCGAAGATTCGCTTCGGCCAGTCGCCCACGCCGCCGATCTACATTGGCGGCACATTGATCCTCACCGGCGGTCTTGTGATGGCCTTCTGGAAATCCTAACGCGCACCAGTTCCCATCATTTCGCTGCGCTGCTGCGCAGACATAAGTGCCGCAATTGCGTCGCCCGCGGACTGTTTTCATGACTTTGGTCGCAATTGAAAGAGGCAAATCGTAACAGGCTGATTACCAGAGAGTCCTCTGACTCGACAACGACGGGTGTAGCTTTAGAGGCACTCCAATCCCGCAGGAGGCCTTACGATGATCGCCTCGACGAGATCCGCACCAAACATTGTCTTGATGCTGTGCAGTACGACAGCGGTCCTGATGTCGCTCACCGGCTTGTTGTTTTTGATCGGCACGCGCCTGCTCAGCATATTCGCTCATGGCGAGAGATTCATCGGGGAGATCGATGCCATCTCGATTGCTCTCATCTTTGGCGGAATCGCCGTCGCTCTCAAGACAATTGAAATCCGTCTCAGAGCAGAACAGGATTCATCAACGGACTGATCGCGCGCGCACCGCCTGTCCAATATCCACGTTTAGAGCCTCTGGCGGGAATCCGTCCAACCGACGGTCGCACTTCAGGAATCCCTGATCGATTCACAAAAGGCAATAACCTGCCTCTTATCCGGCCCTTCCTTCATTCCAGCGCAATCGCATAACACCGACGGCCCCCGCCTCTCGAAGTTTTTCGCAACGGCATCCGAGGGCGTGCGCGATAGACTCTTCACATTCTGAATCGATCGAGACAATAAATGCTAAAGACCTCTACCCTTCTAGTGTTTTTCGCCGCAGCATCCCTCTGCACTGCGCAACGAATCGAAGTCACCGTCCCCTCGACAAAACCGCTGACCGGTCACCTCATTCTCGTCATCGCCAAGTCCGAAAACCCCGAGCCGCGCATGCAACTCCGGGAAACCTACGATTCAGCGGAAGGCTTCGGCGTGGATGCGGAAAACCTCGCGCCCGGCACCCCCCTCATCGTCGACACAAAGACCTTCGGCTACCCGCGACGCTCGCTAGCCGACCTTGATGCCGGCGACTACTACGTCCAGGCCGTCTTCAACGTGTACGAGCAGTACCATCTCGCATCAGGCAAAACCGTATGGCTCCCGCCCGACAAAGGCGAAGGCCAGCACTGGAACGCCAAGCCCGGCAACCCCTACAGCAAGCCGCAGAAGATCCACTTCGACCCAAAATCGAAGACTCCCATCCCGCTCACCCTCGACCAGGTCATCCCGCCCATCGAAGGAACGCCGCAGGACCCCATGGTCATCGCGCAACAACAGCCCACCGCAAAGTGGCTGAAGTTCGAGCGCTTCCGCAGCGAAAAGCTCAGCGCCTTCTGGGGTCGCGACATGTACCTCGGCGCATGGGTCCTTCTTCCCGACGGATTCGACGAACACCCCGACGCAAAGTATCCCGTCGTTGTTTATCAGGATCACTTCCATCCCGCCATGAGCCCCGCACAGTTCGCGGCCACGCCGCCCGATCCCAAATCGCCGAACTTCCGCCGTCTCGAGAACGGCTATCGCCTCTTTCAGGACTGGACCAACGGCCGCCTCCCGCGCGTGATCCTCATCTACGTGCAGAACGCCAATCCCTATTACGACGACTCCTACGTCGTCGACTCCGCAAACGTCGGCCCCTACGGCTCGGCCATCAACGATGAGCTGATCCCCGCGATCGAAAAGAAATATCGCGGTATCGGCCAGGGCTGGGCTCGCGCCACCTACGGTGGTTCCACCGGCGGATGGGAAGCGCTGGCCACGCAGGTCTTCTATCCCGACTTCTACAACGGCGCCTATGTTGCCTGCCCTGATCCAGTCGACTTCCACGCCTACCAGAACATCAACCTCTACGACGACGCCAATGCCTTCGTCCGCAAAGGCGACTTCGGCGAAGTGCCCGATCCCCGCCGATCGCAAACCCGACGGCACCGTCATTGGAGAAGCCGGCGCCGAGTTTGCCTTTGAGTATGTCCTCGGCACCCACGGCCGCTCCACCGAACAGTGGGATATCTGGCAGGCGGTATTCTCCCCCGCCGGCAATGACGGGTATCCGACAGAGATCATCGATCCCCTCACCGGCTCAATCGACAAAAAAGTTCTCGCGTATTGGCACGATCATTACGACCTCACCGCAATTCTCAAACGCGACTGGTCCACGCTCGGCCCGAAGCTTGAGGGCAAGCTGCATATCGCCGTCGGGGATGGCGATACCTACTTCCTCAACAATGCCGTACACCTGCTCGACAAGCAGCTTCAAGAAACACGTAATCCCCATTCCGACGCGACATTCCAATATGGTCCGGGCATGCCGCACTGCTATACAGGCGGCCCGGCTGAATACACAATGCAGCAAAACAACGCCGACTGGACCGAGCGTGTACTGCCGAAAATGGTCGAGCACATGCTCGCGACCGCACCCTCGAACGCCGACACAAAATCGTGGCGCTACTGAAACGAAGCGCAACGAAATCCTTCGCCGCACATCCCATTCTTTGGGACGTGCGTTTTCCGTGAACAGCTGGATTTCTGCGCGAATTGCCGAGTTTGCATGTAGTTCGGTTTCAAGAGATAACAAAAACTTGGGCAGCATAAACATTTTTTGTTCTCTCAACTGTTGAAGGCGTTGCAGATAGGGCTCCGGCTGCTATATTGAATTTTCGGGGTCGTCCGCCTTCCAGGTGGGTTTTGTCCGAAATCGAAATCTAACCACAACCTGTGTGACTGCCAGCACAGCGCGCACAAACCGACTGGACAACGAACAACAAGCAGGAAAGCATTCATGGCGCAGATATTTGACCGCAGCTCCAATGCTTTGGCTCGAGCGAGCCTGGTGCTGACGGGTCTGATTGTGATTGCACTCGGTGTGACGCTCGATCAATTGCAGCGTTCCCCCTGGGTTACTCGACAAGGCCAGAGACCGGAGCAGCCGGTACCCTTCAGCCACAAACATCACGTGACGGGACTGGGCCTCCAGTGCCAGTACTGCCACACCTCGGTTGAGAAATCCAGCTACGCTGGCATTCCTCCCACCAAGACCTGCATGAACTGCCACGCGCAGATCTGGACCAACGCAGCGTTGCTGCAGCCCGTGCGCGATAGCTGGGCCACCGGAGAGTCGCTGCCCTGGATCAAGGTGCACGATCTTCCCGACTACGTTTTCTTCAATCACGAAATTCACGTGAACAAGGGTCTTGGCTGCGCGAGCTGTCATGGCCGCGTCGACCAGATGCCGCTGATGTACGCGCAGAACACACTGCAGATGGAGTGGTGCCTCAACTGCCATCGCAATCCAGCCAAGAATCTTCGCCCCACCGGCCAGATTTACAACATGGCATGGGAAGCTCCCGCAGATGATCGTCCGGTGTGGTGCTCGACATCAGACGTCAATCCGGCACACCCACCGCGCAAAGCGTGAACTGCACCACCAAGGATCCCTCTGGCGAAGGTCCGCAAATGGCATCGATGGCGGCGCTGCAAATGCCAGTGCGCTCGGCGAACGGCCAGGCAAGCGACGCTCCTGCCGGCATGGTTCCTGCGGCACTGCACTACGAGAAATTCACCAGCCAGGATCAGTTGGGCCACTTCCTCCTGAAGCAGTACCACATTCGCACTCCGAACGAACTGAGCAGCTGCGAGGTTTGCCACCGATGAGCCGCGAATCGAAGAACGCAGCAACGAACATTACGGGGAAGACCGTGGAGATTGAAAAAGGCAAGGCCAACCTTGCAGAAAACGACGCGCCGATGACGCTCAAGCCGATGAGTTTGGAGCAGGTGCGCGCCGAACTCAAAGGCACCTCGGGAAAGCAGTTCTGGCGCTCCGTGGATGAACTTGAGAACACGCCGGAATTTCAGGCCGCCGTCGAAAAAGAATTTCCGAGTGCTGCGCAGGAGTGGGTCGATCCCGTATCGCGACGCGGCTTCCTCAAAATCATGGGCGCATCCATGGCCCTGGCAGGACTGGCCGGTTGCACCAAGCAGCCCGACGAGCCCATCTACCCCTACGTCAAGGCGCCCGAAGATCTCATTCTCGGCAAGCCAATGTACTTCGCGACGGCCAATCCGTTGCCCACGGGCGCAGTTCCTCTGCTCGTCAAGAGCGACCAATTTCGTCCCATCAAAGTCGACGGCAATCCCGATCACGCCTATAACCACGGCTCATCCGACGTCTTCTCGCAAGGCACGCTGCTTGAACTCTACGATCCCGATCGCTCGCAGCATGTCACCTTCGAAGGCGAGAATCGCGAGTGGGCGGACTTTGCCATCGCGCTCCGCGACAAGGTTGCCGGCACAAAGGACGGCACCGGCATCTACTTTCTCTCGGCGACCATCATGTCGCCTACGCTTGCCCGCCAATGGAAGGCCGTGCAGGCCGCGTACCCCAAGGCGACGCTCGTGCAGTACGACCCCGCCATCGCCGGCACGTTCCTCGCCAAGGGCTACAACGTTCAGTACGACCTCAGTAGCGCCGACGTGATCGTCTCGCTCGACGCCGACTTCCTCTCCGGCGCGTCCTATCCCGGATTCCACAAGCTCGTTGCCGACTACGCCAAGCGCCGCAAAGATCCCGCCAACGGCATGAACCGGCTCTACACCATCGAGAGTTCGCCAACCACCACCGGCATGAAAGCCGAGCATCGCCTCGGCCTGCGCGCCAGCGAAGTTCCTGCATTCGCCGCCGCGCTCGCGAAGGCAGTAGGAGCCCCCGCAGTTGATGCTCCTCAGCACGAATGGAATCAGGGCCAGCAGAAGTTCCTCGCCGCCCTCGCTAGGGACCTGAAGGCAAGCAACGGCAAGAGCGCCGTCATCCCCGGCCTTTATCAGGACGAATCCGTAGCCACTCTCGCGCTCGCCATCAATCAGGCGCTCGGCAATGTCGGCAAGACCGTCACCGTCTCTTCAGAACCGTCGATCCCGCTGCCCAGCGATCAGAACGGCGACTTCAAGAAGCTCATTGCCGACCTCAATGCCGGCAAGGTCGACTGGCTCGTCATTCTCAATTCCAATCCGATTTATTCCGCTCCCGTAGACCTCGGCTTCCCCGACGCCTTCACCAAGGCAAACGTCGTAGCGCATCTCAACTCGCATTACGACGAGACCGGCCACCTCGCGCACTGGCACATCCCCGCTGCGCACTACCTCGAGTCGTGGTCCGACGCCCGAGCCTACGATGGCACCGTGTCGATCGTGCAGCCGATGATCGATCCGCTCTATGGTGGCAAGACCTCGCACGAGGTTTTCCAGGCCTTGCTCGATAATCCCGAGATCAGCGCCTACCAGGCCGTTCGCGTCACGCAGAAAGACAACATCAAGGGAGATTTCGAGACCGGCTGGCGCAAAGTTCTGCACGCTGGCTGGATCGATGGCACAGCGTACAAAAGCGGTGGCTCCGCAAATTCTCAGGCCGCCAAGGTTCCCGCGCCCAATCCCAAAGATCAGCTCGAAATCATCTTCCGTCCCGACCCCAACATCTACGACGGCCGCTGGTCCAACGTCGGCTGGCTCCAGGAACTGCCCAAGCCCGTCACCAGCCTCAGTTGGGATAACGCCGCCATCATGTCAGGCGCCACGCTCGAAAGCTTGAAGCTCGAGGAAGACGATATTGTCGAGATCAGCGCCGGCGGCGGCAAAGTCAAGGCGCCGGTCATGGTTGCTCCCGGCCATCCCGACAACTCCGTCACGCTCTATCTCGGCTACGGTCGCGAATTCGCAGGCCGCGTCGGATCCGGCGCAGGCTTCAATGCCTACCTGGTGCGCACCACCGCAACTCCTTTCTACGCGACTGGCTCTCTCACAAAGGTCGATGGCAAGTGGGGCATCGCAATCACCAAGAGCCACTACCAGGATCATCGCGGCAAAAACCTTACCGAACACGGCAATCAGAACAACTCCCTTGAAGGCGTCGAAGCTCTCGGCCCGCGCGGCATCATCCGCTACGCCACGCTTGAGGACTTCAAGGCCAATCCGAACTTCGCCCACGAAGGCGAAGGCCGCGATACCCCCGAGTACAACACCACGCTCTTCCCCAACTGGGAGTACAACGGCAACAAGTGGGGCATGTCCATCGACATGAACAGCTGCGTCGGCTGCAACGCCTGCATCGTCGCCTGCTATGCCGAGAACAACATCGCCGTCGTAGGAAAGCAGCAAGTCCGCATCGGCCGCAACATGCAGTGGCTGCGCATCGACTCCTACTTCGAAGGCGACCTGGCCGCGCCCCGCGCCCACTTCCAGCCCATGACCTGTCAGCACTGCGAAAATGCGCCCTGCGAGCAGGTGTGCCCGGTAGGCGCCACGGTGCACACGCCTGAGGGCCTCAACACCATGGTCTACAACCGCTGCGTGGGCACCCGCTACTGCTCAAACAACTGCCCCTACAAGGTGCGGCGCTTCAACTTCCTGCTTTACTCCGATTACGAATCCGAAAGCCTCAAGCTCATGCGCAACCCCGACGTCTCCGTCCGTTCACGCGGCGTCATGGAGAAGTGCAGCTACTGCGTGCAGCGCATCAACGAGGCCAAGATTACGGCCGACAAGGAAAACCGCCCGATCCGCGATGGCGAAATTGTTACCGCCTGCCAGCAGGCCTGCCCCGCGTCGGTCATCACCTTCGGCAACTTGAACGACAAAAACAGCAAGGTCGCGAAGCTCAACGAAGACAAGCGCATGTACCAGGTCATTGCCGACCAGAACACGCGTCCTCGCACGCGCTACCTCGCTGAAGTTTTGAATTTTAATCCTGAACTCGAACAGCAGCCGGTGGAACATGCACCGGAAAAGGGTTGAAGTCACGATGGCAACCAGTGAAATAAAACGAGGCGACCCTGGCACCGATCCCAAGACCGGAGAATTCCGGGTCGTTGGCCTGGGTGAGACCTTCAAGTCGGTTACCGAAAAAATCTCAGGCATCGTGCTTACGCCGCACACGCCGCTCGGCTGGCTTGCCTTTTTCGGCATCGCCGGCGGCGGAGCCACGGTGTTGCTGGTTGCAGTTACCTGGCTGTTCCTCAGGGGCGTCGGCATCTGGGCCATCACCCAGCCCGTCGCCTGGGGCTTCGCCATCATCAACTTCGTCTGGTGGATCGGTATCGGCCATGCCGGCACCCTTATCTCCGCCATCCTTCTGCTCTTCAAGCAAACCTGGCGCAACTCCATCAGCCGCTTCGCAGAGGCCATGACCATCTTCGCCGTCGTCTGCGCCGGCATGTTCCCGCTCATCCACGTGGGCCGCCCGTGGCTGGGGTATTGGATGCTGCCGTTGCCCCTGTCGATGAACCTATGGCCGCAGTTCCGCTCCCCCCTGGAGTGGGATGTGTTCGCGGTGTCCACCTACGCAACCATCTCCGTCGTGTTCTGGTACCTCGGCATGATTCCCGACTTCGGGACATTCCGCGATCGCGCGCAATCGAAGCCTGCTCAATACCTCTATGGCCTTCTGTCATGGGGCTGGCGTGGTTCCGTCCGCCATTGGATGCGCTATGAGACAGCATCGCTGCTGCTTGCCGGCCTCGCAACGCCGCTGGTCCTCTCCGTACACACCGTCATCAGCTTCGACTTCGCAGTGGCCGTCCTGCCCGGATGGCATACCACCATCTTCCCGCCATACTTCGTTGCCGGCGCCATCTACTCCGGTTTCGCCATGGTGCTCACCCTGGCGATTCCGCTGCGCAAGTTCTATCACCTCGAGAATCTGGTGACTGAACGCCACATCGACAACATGGGCAAGGTCATGCTCGCCACCGGCTTCATCGTGGCCTACGGCTACGGCATGGAAGCCTTCATGGCCTGGTACTCAGCCTCGCACTGGGAAGCCTTCATGTTCTGGAACCGCGTCTTCGGCCCCATGGGCTGGTCCTATTGGCTTCTGATCCTTTTCAATCTGGTTATTCCGCTGACCACTCTCTGGTCGCGGAAGCTGCGCACTTCGATCCCGTACATGTTCTTCATCTCCATCGTGGTCAACACCGGCATGTGGTTCGAGCGCTTCGTGATCATCGTGACCAGCTTGTATCGCGACTTTCTGCCATCGTCGTGGGGCACTTATCGCGCCACCAAGTGGGACTACATGACCTTC
Organism: uncultured Acidobacteriaceae bacterium; assembly: GCA_963770365.1. Classification (GTDB taxonomy): domain Bacteria; phylum Acidobacteriota; class Terriglobia; order Terriglobales; family Acidobacteriaceae; genus Telmatobacter. The sequence goes on from CAVYPN010000014.1 coordinate 925,661, forward strand.
ATCGGAACGCTTGGCTTGTTCACCACGCTGTTCCTCCTGTTCGTCCGTTTCTTGCCCATGATTCCCATGAATGAAATTCGCATGATTCTTCCTCAGGCCAAGATCAAACCGAAAACTACTGCGGGAGGTGGTGACTAACCATGCCCTCACCCGAAGGAACATACGGCCTGTTGGCCGAATTCGATACTCCCGGCGACCTGGTCCGCGCTGCGCGTCAGGCGCGTGAAGACGGCTGGCGTCGCCTGGATTGCTACACGCCCTATCCCGTGGAAGAAGCGGCCGAAGCCATCGGCTTCCATCGCAACCGCGTTCCGCTCGTCACGCTCATCGGAGCATTGATGGGCCTGGCCGCGATGTTTTCGATGGAAACGTGGATAGCGGTCATCGCCTATCCGCTCAACATCGGTGGCCGTCCACTGTACTCATGGCCCGCATTTATCGTGCCCGCATACGAATGGACGATCCTCTGGGCCGGCTTGTCCGCAGCCTTCGGCATGATGGCGTTGAACGGCCTGCCGCAGCTTTATCATCCGCTCTTCAACGCGCCCAACTTCCGCAATGGCGCCACTACCGACAAGTTCTTCCTCTGTCTCGAAGCCCTCGACCCAAAATTCGACCTCGTCGAATCGAAAGACTACCTCAAGAAATTCGAGCCCGTTTCAGTCGTGGAGGTGGAGTACTAAATGCAAAATCTCCACCAAGCCAACAATGCTGTCATCCTGAGCGCAGCGCAGCGGAGTCGAAGGATCTGCGGTTGCTTTTCAATCTCAAAGCCACGAATCTGCGTGCCCCAGGTCCCTCGCACTTGGGGACCTGGGAGGGCACTTACCCTGCTCGCCCTCTCTGCGATATCTCTCATCGCCGGCTGCCGCCAGGACATGCAGGACCAGCCCAGGATGGTTCCCCAGCGCGGCTCCGACTTCTACGCCGATCATCGCGGTGCGCGTCCGCAGATCGTCAACACCGTCGCCCGCGGCCAGCTTCAGGAAGACAGCTACTTCTACACCGGCGTTATCCAGGGAGCCAACGGTTATCGCGAAGAGCAGAACGTGATGCCATTCCCTGTCACCATGCAGGTGCTAGAGCGTGGGCAGGAACGCTTCAACGTCTACTGCACCCCGTGCCACTCGCGCGTCGGCAACGGCCTGGGCGAAATTGTCGAGCGCGGCTACAAGCCCGCGGCCAACTTCCACGACCAGGTCCGCCGGGCGCAGCCCATTTCGCACTACTTCTATGTGATGACCCACGGCTACGGCGCCATGCCCGACTATCGAGAACAGCTGACGCCCGAAGATCGCTGGGCCGTCGCCTCCTACATCCGCGCCCTGCAATTAAGCCAGGCAGCTTCGTCGTCTGACGTTCCATCGGGCGTGCACGTGCAGAGCCTCAACGATCTGGCCACGCAGCAAGGTCATCCCGAATACGCGCGGCCATGGACGCTGCCCGCAACGGCCGTCCAGGCTTATCCGTCCACAAAAGAAGGTACGCCGGCAATGGCTCCGGGCAACCCTGCTGACCCTCTGATCAAGATTCCAGCTACCAAAACGGCTCCCGCGGCCGCGAAGTAAGGATTGAGTTCAATGGCTCACGATACACACGGTGCTTCACACGCTAAAACGCTTCCCGCCGATCTCAGTGCGCCGGCGTTCGTCGATGGCTGGCGGGCGCGAGCGCTCATCGTCGCAGCGATAGCCGCTGTCGCCGCCGTGATTCTCGCATTCCTCGGCCAGGCCCAGGACCAGCTCGGCTGGGACCACGTGATGCGCGCATGGGTTCTCGGATTGCTGCTCACCTTCGGCTGGTCCGTCGGCGGCCTCGCACTCCTCATGGTTCAGTACTGCTCCGGTGGCAAGTGGGGCTTGCTGCTGCGCCGCCCGCTCGAAGCCATGACGCGTTCGCTGCCCCTGGTCTTCGGCTACTGGGTCGTCTCCGCAATCTTCATGAAGCGGCTCTACCTGTGGGCCAAATACACCAACCCCGCCGATACCGCCGATGCCCTCAAGCAGGGTCTGATCAGCGAGGCGCAGGCCCACTGCCTCGACTTCAAGCGCCCCATGCTGAACCCGACAACCTACATCGTTGTCATTCTCATTTGCTTCGCCATCTGGTGGTTCTACACGTGGCGGCTCAATGTGCTCGGTCTGAGACGCGACCGCGAATCGCCCGACACCACACCCTACTGGATCAAGAAGCTCGAGAACATCAGCGGACCCGGCATTGTCGTCTACTCGCTCACCATGACTGCAGCCGTCATCTACTGGTGCATGTCGATGGACGTCACCTGGTTCTCCTCGGTCTACGGCCTGCTCTTCCTCGTCGGCCAGGGCTACTCCGTGCTCGCGCTTTCGATCCTGACCTCGATCAGCCTTTCCAAAGGCGAGCCCTTCAAGACGATCCTGCGCACCACCGAGCAGCACGATCTCGGCAAGTTCACCTTTGCCTTCGTCATGCTCAACATCTATCTCGGATTCGCGCAGTTCCTCATCATCTGGTCCGGCAACCTGCCCGAAGAAATTCCCTGGTACATCGATCGCATCCGCGGCCACTGGGGCATCATCATCACTCTCGATTTCATCTTCCACTGGCTCATCCCGTTCTCCCTGCTGCTCTCGCGCGACATCAAGCGCAACAAGAAGCGCCTGGTCCGCGTCTGCCAATGGATGATCTTCGCCAAGGCCTTCGATCTGTTCTGGCTTATTGAGCCGAACTTCAAAGACGCCGCCCGCAACCTGCACTTCAGCTGGGGAATCCTTGAATACATCGCCGTACCCGCTGCCATGATTTCCCTGTGGGTCGCTTTCTACAGCCATAACTTGAAGACGCGCGCATTGGTACAGACCAACGATCCGCACGTCGCAGAGATTCTGGAGCCCGAACATGTCCACGCTTGATCACAACGAGCCCGATGACAAGAAAGTCCTCGGCTCGCACGGCCCCAAGGATATCGACGCCTCCGCGGGCTACGAGCAGTCCGACGTCAGAGTCACGGGCATCCTCGTGTTCCTCATCTCGCTCTTCATCTTCGTTGGGGTTTGCGGCATCGTCACCTGGGGCATGGGCAAGCTCATCAACGCGCATATGAACAAAGAAGACGGCCCCAACAACAAGTGGACCAAAACGGCGGAGATCCGCGAGCTCGGCAACTTGCCGTCCAGCCCGGATATGCAGAACAAGGTCGCCGAGATCACCAGGTCTTTCCCGACTCCTCGCGTGCAGACTGATGACGGCAACCAGGACGTTGTCGACTTGCACCAGCGCGAAGACCTGTTGCTCGACAACTACACCTGGGCCGACCAGTCCCAGGGCAAGGTAAGAATCCCCATCGAGCGCGCCATGCAGATCATCGCGCAAAAAGGTTTGCCGGTGGCTCCGGCTGTGCAGCAGGCGCCGCTTCTGGCAGGCGATAAGAAACCCACCATCACGGTGCCGCTCACCAGCGGTTTCGCGCGCACCGGCTACGAACAGGATCAGGCGGCCGCACAGAAGGCCGAAGAACAGCAGAAGCACGAGTAGTGAACAGAAATGGCTGGCATTGAACGGGCACAACTTTAGTCGTGCCGAAAAGGCAGTTGAAAAGCGTCAGGGCACGACTTTAGTCGTGCCGAAAGTCGATCCAACCGATTGGGGCTTTAGCCCCTGATGGACGCAGAAGGTGATTTGAAGTATGAACAGCAGGTACAGTGCGAACACGACGAGCACGATCGGGCAACGGAGCCGCATCGCGGCCTCGATGCTTCTTTGTCTTGCCGCGCTGACGCCATCTCTGACGGCGCAGGTATCGAGCTATGGCGACAAGCAGACAGGTCCGGCCAACACCCAGCCCTCGGTTCTGAACGGCGTCGGCATCGCGCAACGCCTCAACGAGCAACTCCCGCTCGACCTCACCTTCACTGACGACACCGGCAAGCAGGTCCAGCTCGCCAGCTACTTCGGCAAAAAGCCCGCCATTCTCGCCCTCGTCTACTACCAATGCCCGATGCTGTGCTCTGAAGAACTCAACGGCCTCACCAGCGCACTCCGGATGGTGGACGAAGTCCCCGGCCGCGACTTCAACGTAATCGTCGTCAGCATCGATCCCACGGAGGGAGCCGATCTCGCCGCCGCCAAAAAGGCCAGCTACCTCAAGCAATATGGCCATCCCGAAACTGCCGATGGCTGGCATTTCATGACCGGCACGCAGCCCGGCATCGATGCTCTCACCAAGGCTGTGGGCTTTGGGTATGTAAAGGTTCCCGGCCCCGACGGCAAGCTCAATCAGTTCGCCCACGCCAGCGCCATCCAGATCGTTACCGCGCAGGGCAAGCTCGCCCAGTACTACATGGGCGTCGAATACTCGCCCAAGGATCTTCGCCTCGGCCTCGTCGAAGCCTCAAATAATCAAATCGGCTCCCGCGTCGACAACATCCTCACGTACTGCTACCACTACGATCCAAAGACCAATAAGCACTCGCTCATCATTGCGCGCGTCGTGCAACTGGGCGGCGCGATGACCGTCATGATGCTGGGCGGCTTTATGTGGATCATGTTCCGCCGCGATTACCGGCAGGCGCATGACCAACTCGTTTCAGGAACAAAGGTGAACGGATAACGGAATGTCGCACATAAGCCAAGTTCTCTGGCAATTTCTCGTCAAGTGGTTGACGAACTTCCAGCTCTATCCGCCGGAGGCGTCGAAGATCGCCCCGGAGATGGATGCTCTGTACTTCTTCATGGTCCTGGTCAGCATGATCGGCCTGACACTCGTCGTTCTGCTGGTCGTCGGCTTCTCGATCATGTACAGCAAGAAGCGCCACCCGGTCGCGGTGCAGATTGAGGGCTCCACGATGCTTGAGGCTACGTGGACCATCATTCCGCTCGGCCTGTTCCTCATCATGTTCGTCTGGGGCGCCCTCATCTACTTCCGCGTCTACACCCCGCCCGCCAACGCCATGAATATCTACATCGTCGGCAAGCAATGGATGTGGAAGGCAGAACATCCCGGCGGACAACACGAGATCGACGCGCTCCACGTTCCCACCGGCCGCGCCGTCCAGCTCACCATCATCTCGCAGGACGTCTTTCACAGCTTCTCTATTCCCGCCTTCCGCGTGAAGCGCGAAGCCATCCCGGGCCGCTACACCTCGGTCTGGTTTGAAGCCACCACCCCGGGCACCTATCACCTCTTCTGCACCCAGTACTGCGGCACCGATCACTCCCACATGATCGGCGACGTCGTCGTCATGACCCCCGACGACTTCAAGAAGTGGCTGGCCGGCTCCACCAGTGGCGCCTCGCTCGCCCAGAACGGCGAACGCCTCTTCGCAAGCCTCAGCTGCTCGGCGTGTCACAACGCCCGTCCTGACGCGCGCGGTCCAAGTCTCGCCAACGTCTACGGCGCAAAGCTCAATCTTGCCAACGGACAATCCACGATCGCCGATGAAGCTTTCCTGCGCGATGCGATCCTGAATCCCTCGCAGCACCCGACCCAGGGCTACGCGCCCATCATGCCAACCTATCAAGGCCAGATCAGCGAAGACGGCGTCATCGCCCTGGTCGAATACATCAAGAATCTCAACTCCGATTACCGCGTTCAGCAGACAACCGCCACGACAACTCTGCTGCCGGAAAGTGAAGGCACGACAACGCCCGCCGGACAAAAGCCCGCTGGGCAGGGGGTGGTGAAGCAATGAGTACCGATACAATCGTCAGTCTTCCCGATCAGTCAACAGCCCGCATTCCGAAGATGAATTTCTTCTCCAAGGAAAAGGGACTGCTGAGCTGGCTTCTGACCGGCGACCATAAACGGATTGCCATTCTCTATCTCATCTCGATCACGTTCTTCTTCTTCATCGGTGGAGCGCTCGCCGGACTCATTCGCCTCGAGCTCCTCACGCCCCAGTCCGACCTCATGGCTACCGACACCTACAACAAGGTGTTCACCATGCACGGCATCATCATGATCTTTTTCTTCCTCGTGCCGTCAGTGCCGGCGACGTTGGGAAATTTCTTCATCCCCATGATGATCGGCGCCAAGGATCTCGCGCTTCCCAAGATCAATCTCCTCAGCTGGTATCTCTACCTTGCCGCGGGCGCCCTCGGCCTCTATGCCATGATGACCGGCGGCGTTGATACGGGCTGGACCTTCACCACCCCGCTTTCAACGCACTACCTGAATACCAACGTCATCACCACGGGCATCGCCATCTTCATCGCCGGATTCAGTTCCATCTTCACCGGCCTCAACTTCATCGTCACCATCCACAAGATGCGCTGCCCCGGCATGACATGGTTCCGCTTGCCGCTGTTTGTATGGGCCAACTACGCAGCCAGCATCCTCATGGTGCTCGGCACTCCGGTTCTCGCCATCACTCTCGTTCTCGTGGTCCTCGAGCGCACCGCGGGCATCGGCGTATTCGATCCCACCAAGGGTGGCGATCCGATCCTCTTCCAGCACCTGTTCTGGTTCTACTCGCACCCCGCCGTCTACATCATGATTCTCCCCGGCATGGGCGTGATCTCCGAGACCATCTCCACCTTCAGCCGCAAGCGCGTCTTCGGCTACACCGCCGTGGCATTCTCATCCGTTGCCATTGCTGTCTTCGGATTCTTCGTCTGGGCCCACCACATGTTCATCATGGGCATCAGCAACTACTCCATGCTGGTGTTCTCGCTGCTCACCATGCTCGTCGCGGTGCCCTCCGCCATCAAGATCTTCAACTGGGCCTTCACCCTCTACAAGGGATCCATCACGTTTGAAACGCCGATGCTCTACACCTTCGGCTTCATGGGCTTGTTCACCATCGGCGGTCTCACCGGCGTCTTCCTTGGCACCTCCGGCACCGACATTCATCTCACCGAGACCTACTTCATCGTGGCTCACTTCCACTTCGTCATGGTCGGCGGCATGTTGATGGCTTTTCTTGCAGGAGTCCACTTCTGGTGGCCCAAGATGACCGGCCGCATGTATCCGGAAAAGATCTCGCAGCTCGCCGCCATCGTCACCTTCATCGGATTCAACTTCACCTTCTTCCCGCAATTCATTCTCGGCACGCTTGGCATGCCCCGTCGCTACGCATCCTATCCCGCGGAATTCCAGGTTCTGAATGTCTTCTCCACCGCTGGCGCCTCCATCCTCGGCGTGGGCTACCTGCTGCCGCTGCTTTATCTCACCTGGTCGCTCCGCTACGGCGAAATCGCTGGCGACAATCCGTGGCAGGCAACGGGCCTCGAGTGGCAAACGCAGTCTCCGCCGCTTACTGAGAATTTCCCCGCAATTCCGATCATGGATCACGAAGCCTACGACTACGAATGGCTGGATACCCAAACGCAGAAAGAGGTGACGAGTGTCGGATAGCCAGGTAGTCGTCCATGGCGCGGCCGAAGGCGCTCACCACGAGCACCTGCCCTACCAGCGTCATCATTTCGAAACCTACGCGCAGCAGAGCGACGCCACCAACTTCGCCATGTGGCTCTTCCTGCTGACGGAAATCATGTTCTTCGGCGGCCTCTTCACCGCCTACCTCATCTACCGCAACTGGTATTACCCGGCGTTCGTCGAGGCCTCCCACCAGCTCGATATCTTCTGGGGCACCGCGAATACCGCCGTGCTGATTACGTCGAGCTTCACCATGGCCATGGGCGTATGGTCGGCCGAGATGAAAAAGAAGGGCGCTCTGGTTCTTTGCCTTGTGCTCACATTCATCCTGGGCCTCGCCTTCCTTGGCATCAAGACCATTGAATATAAGGAGAAGTACGACAAGCACCACATCCCCGGCTTCCACTACAGCGTTCAGTCCTTCGTGAATCCATCATCGGACGAAGAAGTGCACAAGAAGTATCCGGATGACAAGCCGCTGGCATTGGATATGGCGCGCCACACCGAGATTTACTTCTTCCTGTACTTCGCCATGACCGGTATGCACGCGCTGCACATGATCATTGGTATTGCGATTCTGGCGTTCATGATCTTCAGAGCGCAGGCAGGTGCATACACAACGGGACATGTCACATTTGTAGAGAACTTCGGCTTGTACTGGCACTTTGTCGACATCATCTGGATCTATCTGTTCCCGCTGCTGTACCTGATCAGCCGGCACTAAGACGCAAGCAGGTTGTCCAGCAATTGAACTAGTTGTCCAGTAATTGAACTGTCATCCTGAGCGAAGCAGCTTGGGGCCCCACGTAGTGGGGTAAGCGGAGCGAAGGATCTGCGGAGATGAGTCGAACGATCTGCAGTTGTTCTTAAGCTTGTATCAGGGCAAGACCTCGGTCGCGCCAGGGTTATGCACCACTTTGAACTGTCATCCTGAGCGGAGCAGCTTGGGGCCCCACGAAGTGGGGTAAGCGAAGCGAAGGATCTGCTTCTGGTATCACACGGCGTACGGCACTACGAACCTGAAAATGAGAGTTGGGGATCAGCCCCCGAGGAATCACATGAAGCCAAACGACGAAGAGAGCATTGAATATCACGAGAGTCACCACCATATCGTCTCTCCCAGAATCTACCTCACGATTCTTCTCGCGTTGCTGGTGGGAACCGCTGTTACGGTGTGGGCCTCCTTCATCGATCTCGGCGTTTTCAACCCGATCATCGCGTTAGCCATCGCTGCAACCAAGATGATCCTGGTCGTGCTCTTCTTCATGCACGTCAAGTACTCCTCCAAGCTCACCATGCTCACCGTCGGCGCCGGCATCTTCACCTTCCTCGTCCTCATCGGCATGACCCTCTCCGACTACATGACCCGCGCCTGGGGCCGCTGGTAAAACGCGATTCGGCTTCCCGCCACCACTGCAAAAGGCCGCCCTCCGGGGCGGCCTTTCACGTTCCCGTCAACTACGTAAATCTGTCATTCCGAGCGAAGCCGAGGAACCTGCAGTTGTTCTTTCCATCGAAGCCAAACCTTGCAGCCCGCCTATGTAAAAACTTCCATCCCGCTGAATTTTCTTCTTCATTACTTAAGGGAACCGTCCTCCATAACGACCAATTCATTCAATAACCTACACCGACGCAAACTTGGCACCCAGCGTGCTTGCACCTTAGTCAAAGCTGTCTTTGGAGGTTTATATGATGGGAGATTCCCAATTCCCGGCAGGTGCCCCTGTTGCCGGACGATTAGCGGCCTATATCGCCGCCGCGGTTATCGGAGTAGGCGGCCTCGGCTATGCCGTGTATGAGCACAACAGCGCGCAGAACCTTGCCGCACAAAACCAGCAGATCACCGCGCAGAATCAGCAGATGACTGCCCAGCTCAACGCGACCCACAGCGAACTCGATGCTCTCTCCGCAAAGGTCAGCGCACTCTCCACGAGCGTCGAAAAGCCTGCTCCGGTGCCGACCCGGCCACCCGCCAGCCGCCGCGCCGGCCCGCGTCAGCATCGCACCAGCGCCCAGGAAGCGCGCTTCAACAAGATTCAGTCGCAGCTCGACGCCCAGGGAAAAGCAATTGAGGAAGGACGCGCCAACCTCACCAGCACGCGCACCGAGCTCAGCGGCTCCATCGCCCGCACGCACGACGAGCTGGTTGTCCTCCAAAAGAAAGGCGAGCGCAGCTACTTCGAATTCGACCTGCAGAAATCAAAGTCCAATCCGTTCTCGTTCGCCTCCGGATGCGCTTCGCAGTTCAAGCGTGAGGGCCCCCTCAGCCTTTGCCTGCGCAAAGCGAATACCAAACATGGATACGCTGACCTGGAACTGATGGTCGACGATCGCAACCTCTCGCAGAAGCACGTCAACCTGTATCAACCGGTGATGTACTACCAGCCCGACATGCAGCAGCCCGTCGAAATCGTCATCAACAACATTTCGAAGGACCACATTCACGGCTATATCAGCGCGCCGAAGTACCGCAAATCCGAATTGACCGTCGCCTCCGCCGATCCAGCATCAACGGATCCGAATGCGCCGCCGGCAAGGCAAAAGCTTCCCGTGCCCTCTGCCGATCCCAATCAGCAATAAGCAGCCGTGTGTGAATTCACTTCAAAAGGCCGCCCGAGGGCGGCCTTTCACGTTTCTCGCCACCTCGCCTGAATCCATGTGAGAACCGCTCCTGAATCTGTCATTCCGAGCCGAGTCCAGTATTTGTCATTCCGAGCGCAGTCGAGGAATCTGCGGTTGCTCTTTCTCCGCGGGGCTAGAAACGCCAGACTCATGTCCGGACCGCTCCTGAATCTGTCATTCCGAGCGAAGCCGAGGAACCTGCAGTTGCTCTTTTTCCGCGAGCCAGAACCGCCAGCCTCATGTCCGGACCGCTCCTGAAATCTGTCATTCCGAGCGCAGTCGAGGAACCTGCGGTTGCTCTTTCTCCGCGGCCAGAAGCAGACTCCCCTCCTGAATCTGTCATTCCGAGCGAAGCCGAGGAACCTGCAGTTGCTCTTTTTTCGCGAGCCAGAACCGCCAGACCCACGACCCGTAATTTAAAAAATTCTCTCTCCAGTCTCTTGACAAATCATAACCAAATGGTTATGGTTTTACTTGAAGCGGCGAAAGCCAATCCCGTACTCGCGCAGAGCAGAAAGGACAGATCATGCAAATCAAACTGACTAGTATCTACGTCGACGATCAAGACAAGGCGCTGAAGTTTTACACCGACGTTCTGGGCTTCGTTAAGAAAATGGATTTCTCGGCTGGGAAATACAGATGGCTCACCGTCGTCTCCCCTGAAGAACCAGAAGGCGTGCAACTGGTCCTCGAACTTAACCAAAACCCCGCGGCCAGGACCTATCAACAGGAGATCCATCGGCAGGGGATTCCCGCGTCCAATTTCTTCGTCGCAGACGTCCAAAAGGAATACGAGAGACTCAACCAACACGGCGTGACATTCGCCAAGGAACCAACCAAAACGACAGGATCGACCATCGCTGTACTTGAAGACACCTGCGGAAATCTCGTTCAGATCACCCACCTCGATTGGTAAATTTGATAATCGACCGGCAACACGACCCATCACCGGGAGGGATTCTCGATGCAAGCTGTGACGGACAATGTTTTCAAGGCCCTTTCCGACCCGACCCGTCGAGCAATCTTCGAGCATCTTTCCCGCGACGGGGAGCAGACCGTGCATGCCTTGACGCATCGTGCCGGTGTTTCCCAACCGGCGGTGTCGAAGCACCTCACTGTGTTAAAACGTGCGAAGCTGGTGCGGCATCGCCACGAGGGACGCGAAACCCATTACAGCGCTCAGCCGCAGGCCCTCGCCCCCCTGGTCGACTGGATGACCCAATATGGCGCATTCTGGCGCGAACGATTTGATCAACTGGAAAAACTACTGGAAAGGATGGAGAAATGACCAATACCGCCACGACATGTTCTCTCGTCATCGAACGGGAGATGCCGCATCCCCCGGAAAAGATCTGGCGTGCGCTCACGCAAGGCCCCTTGATAGCCGAGTGGCTGATGACGAATGATTTCCAGCCGGTCGTTGGCCACCGGTTCCAGTTCCGCGCCACGCCTGTGCAGAATTGGAACGGCATCATCGATAGTGAAGTTCTCCTCGTCGAACCGCTCACTCGCCTCTCGTATGGCTGGACATCCATGGGATTGGAGACCGTCGTCACCTGGACGTTGACGCCGACCCCAGGCGGCACGCTCCTGCGCATGGAGCAGTCCGGCTTCCCATCCGAAGAAGGCAAGAACTACAAAGGTGCAAAGTACGGCTGGACCAATTTCATCGGCAAGCTCGAGCACGTCGTTGGAGGACTGCAATGACCGCGAAAACAAAATCCATCGTCTACTGGACAATGACCATTCTCGTCGCGTTTCCCATCGGCAGCGGCGGTATCGCGCAGATGGCGCAATATCGCGCCAACCCGCATGGAATAGTGCCCGAACTTGGCTACCCAATGTATTTCTTTGCCATCCTCGGGTTTTGGAAACTCTTCGGAGCCCTCACCATCCTTGTGCCGCGTTATCCGCTGCTCAAGGAATGGGCCTACGCCGGCATCTTCTTCGACCTGACGGGCGCTGCCGCATCCTGCGCCTGGGTTGGCGGCTACGGCGCTGGCGGCTTTCACGTCATCGCCCCTCTCATCATTACTGGATTCACCGTCGCATCGTGGGCCCTGCGGCCAGAAAGCCGCAAAATCGGTGTCCTCTTTCCAGTCAGCGAAAACCGGCAGACCAGCATCAACACCCAGCCAGCACAGACTGCATGAGAAGAACGCAACCTGGGTGGCGACTCTGGCAGTTTCGGAATCGGTGTCCACGCGTATTCCGAAACTGCCCTGGTCCGCGAACCAATGTTCTCTCCCTGAAGTTCGCAACAACCTTGACGGTGTCATTCTGAGAGAACGGGGCCCCAAACGTTCTTCAGTTTGGGGGTGGTGAGCGAAGAATCTGCTTTTTGTGCTCCCGGCCGATGCGGCCGCAATCGAACGACGGATAGTCCGAGTCATCTGGATTAAAATCACCGACCATGCCACCAACGAAGACAAACCCCAAAGTTGACGCCTTCATCGCCACCGCCAAAAACTGGCAGCCAGAGTTCAAGAAGCTGCGAGCCATCCTTCTCGACTCCACCCTGACTGAAGACTTCAAGTGGAGCCAACCCTGCTACACCTTCCAGGGCAAGAACGTAGTCGTCATCGGCGGATTAAAGGAATCCTGCGCGCTCGCCTTTTTCAAAGGTGCGCTGCTAAAAGACGTCCATGGCGTCCTCACCCGCCCCGGACAGCATTCGCAGTCCACGCGCTGGTTCAAGTTCGCCTCCGTGCGCGAAATCGCCGAGATGAAATCCGTCCTGAAGGCCTACATTCGCGAAGCCATCCAAGTCGAAAAATCCGGCCTCAAAGTGAAATTAAAAAAGACTTCAGACCTCAAGATCCCGGAAGAATTCCAACTCATGCTGGATGAATTCCCCGAATTCAAGGCCGCCTTCGAAGCCCTCACACCCGGACGCCAACGCGCCTACATCTATCATTTTTCCGCCCCCAAACAATCCAAAACCCGCGAGGCGCGCGTTCTAAAATTCATGCCGAACATTCTCAAGGGCAAGGGCCTTCTCGATCAATAGATGATCGCGAAGTTCACGTGAGCGAGAGTCCGACTCGAACTCGGACCCATTGCGCACGAAGCGCCGCCAATCCGGACAAACCCCAAACCAAGGAGGGTAGGATCCGGATCGACGCCGCGATGAATACGAAATTCAATCGAATGTCACTTGCCTTTGAGTCCATCGCGGTAGGCCATCGCTTCGAGTTCCACGCGAATAGCATCGGCAACGGGAACGACGGGGCGAGCTTCGAACGTGAAGGCAGGCAACATCGAACAGAACTTATGCACTTCGAGCGGGTCGTCACATTCCATCAACATGTACCCGCCCCAATCACCAACGCGGATGACGAACGACTCGATTTTGAAATTGGCTGGCGCCTTCCACGGACTGAAAACCTCCAGGATTCGCTTCTGTGCATTTTCGTACTCGCTGGGCGAGCCCTGGGGACGTTCGTTCCAGGTGATCATATACTTCATAATTTCTCTCCTCTTTCGCATTTAGTGACGGTTAGCCCGTCGCTTACAGAGAGGGCTCAGCAACTTTCCACGGGAAACCGTGCGGCAAGGATACTCTCGCCCGCTCGGGTTGAAACAGCCGAACTTATCTGCGCCGATCGGCGCCGCGGTGAACCTCTGCTAACGTTGAGCCATGCCAAATCGGACTGTGGTGCCCGGAATTGCCGCCGGATCTGAATCAACAAGTTTGCTTTCCGACCGACTGAAAATCGAGACCGGCCTGACGGGGAAGCTCACCCGCCGTTCTGTACTCCGTGGAGCAGCAATGGGAGTGGCAGCGCTCGCTTCGGGCGTCGAACCAGTTTTTGGTAAGCCGGACTCTGCGCCTCCCAATATCGTTTTCATCATGGCAGACGATCTGGGATATGCAGATGTAGGTTGCTATGGGCGTCCCGATCTTCGCACTCCGAACATTGATAGCGTGGCTGCAAAAGGTGTCCGGTTCCTGCAGGCTTATGCCAACTCAGCAGTCTGCTCGGCCACTCGTACTGCGCTCATCACTGGTCGATACCAGGACCGTCTCTCCGTCGGGTTGGATGAACCCTTGGCCGGACGCGATGTCGGACTGCCACCAGGTACTCCCACGCTACCGTCTCTGTTGAAGAAGGCAGGCTATGACACGACGCTGGTTGGCAAGTGGCACCTGGGCCTGTTGCCGAAATACGGTCCCCTCCAGAGCGGATATGACCATTTCTATGGGATTCGCCAGGGCGCAGCAGACTACTACACACATTCGAACGACCTGTGGGATGATGATGTGCGCGTTGACCAGGTTGGCTATCTGACAGACTTGCTTGGGAGCCATGCGGTGAATGTTGTGAACTCCTATGCGCGATCAGGTCGCCCGTTCCTGCTGAGCCTGCACTTTACTGCGCCGCACTGGCCCTGGGAGGTCCCCGGAGATGACTCGGAATCGAAGCGGCTTGCCGGCCGCGGCTTGATCGACTTCGATGGTGGCACGCAACAGACCTACCAGCGCATGATCGAAGATCTGGATCTGCAGGTGGGCCGCGTGCTTGAGGCCATTCATGCCCACGGCCTGGCCGAAAACACGATCGTTATCTTCACCAGCGATAACGGCGGAGAACGCTTTGCGGATACATGGCCCTTTACAGGAAGAAAGACCGAGCTACTGGAAGGAGGGCTTCGAATTCCAGCGATCATCGCCTGGCCGGCGCGGATTCCGCAGGGAAGGACGACGAACCAGGTGGGGATCAGCATGGATTGGCTTCCGACGCTGCTTGCGGCGGCCGGTGCCTTACCCGATCCTGCATCCCCGCCAGACGGCATCAATCTTTTGCCGTTGCTGGCCACCAACGCAGAACCGATCGCGCGCAAATTGTTCTGGCGATACAAGGCGAACGCTCAGCGCGCAGCACGAGACGGGGACTACAAGTTTCTTAAGATCCTCGACAGTACGTTCCTCTTCAACGTTGTCCAGGATCCGATGGAGCGTGCCAATCTGAAAGATCGGCACAAGGACATTTATGACGGTCTGGAAGCGGAGTGGTTTGCTTGGAATGCAACAATGTTGCCGGAGATCGACGAAAGCTTCACGCACAGCTTTGACGGCGCGGAGTTAGCGGACCATATAGGCACACCGAAGGCAACCGGCAAAGCGGATAACCCCAGGCCTCAAGTAGATCCCCACTAACCACCGATGCACCCACCGATCCAAAAATCTTAGACCTGGGATACCACCAGCCTTCGATACGTTCAAAAACCAACGGGTGCCCATGTCCTCACTCTGGGACGTGGGAAAACGCCAATCCAATCTTCAGTCCTCGGATTTATTCAACTTTACCGCAGCGCGAATCAGCGCCTTCAGCGCCTTCTCATTCACCTTCTCGCCTTCACGAAAATCAATCGCGCGCCTCAAATTTCCCTCGAGACTCGAATTGAAGAGACCTGCCGGGTCATCCAGAAACGCGCCCTTGGCGAATGTCATCTTCACGACGCTCTTGTGCGTCTCACCCGTGCAGATCATCCCGTCGTGCGACCACACAGGCACCCCCGCGGGGTTCGAAGGCTTCTTCCACTTGCACTCCTCCACCACATCAGGGTCGGCCTGTTTGATCAAAGCGCGCAGCCGCTCAAGCATCTCGCCGCGCCAGTCGTCCAGCTCCTCGATACGCGCGTCCACCTCGGCCGAGCCCGATCCCGGAGAAGCTGCTCCGGCTTTCGACGTCCCGCTCTTCTTCACGCTGAGTCCTCCTTCCCTCATCTGGCCCTTTCGATATCGCCTGGCCTCGTTCGTATCTACGTTGCGTAGAGATTTCTTTCCAGGAACTCATTGCGGAATTTTCCGCTGGGGTCATGCTGCTTCAGCAGAGCTTTGAAGTCGGCGAGGCGCGCGTACTGCGCTTGCAGCAGCGCGGGCGACAGGGTGAACAGCTTGGCCCAGTGCGGTCGCGGAGCAAACGGCTTCAATTGAGCTTCGATCTGGGGAAGGATCCGCTTGACCGCTTCCCACTCGGGTTTCCAGGTGAAGTGGATGGCGAGGGAATCGCGCTCGTATGCGGTGCTTATCCACAGATGATCGGCGGCGATGGTGCGCAGTTCGGTGACAAACAGGTGCGGGGTAATCTGGTCGCGCAGTTTTTCTACAGCGAGGATCGCATCGTAACCGCGCTCACGCGGAACGAAGTACTCGGTCTGCAACTCGCGGCCGCTTGATGGGGTGAAATTCATCTTGAAGTGCGGCAGGCGTTCGTACCACGGTCCGGGGATGCCCATCTGCTCGGTGCAGCTTTCGGCGGGGTGGCCTGTGATGGGATGCAACTTTTCGGTTGCACGTTTTGCCCCATAGAATTCCGCAGCCGATTCGTGCTTCTCGCCCGATTGCAATTTACGCTTGATCCATACCTGCGTGGCCTGGTGATGCTGCCAGTCGGTAAACAGGCTTACGCTGTATCCGGCGCCGAAAATGGCGTCGAAGTTATGCGCGAGCTCATCGAAGTTGAGATTCTGATAGACGGTTTGCGCCACCTGGAATGTCGGCAGCAGGTCGAGCGTGACGCGGGTGACGACACCCACCGCGCCGAGGCCCACAACGGCGCCAGGAAAATGGTCGCCGTCTTTGTCGCGCGACAGCTGGATCAGTTCGCCGCTGGCCGTAACAATCTCGAGGGCGCGAACCGCCGTGGCAAGGTTGCCGTTGCGGATGCCGGAGCCGTGGGTCGCGGTGGCGATCGCTCCGGCGACGGAGATGTGTGGCAGAGACGCAAGGTTGTGCAACGCATAGCCGCGCCCGTCGATGACGGGCGCGAGCTGACCGTATTTGATTCCCGCGCCGACGGTAACAGTGCGGGCCGTGTCGTCGATGTCGATCTTGTTGAGGTGCTCAAGTGAGATCTGATTTTGCGTGCTGTCGGCGATGCGATTGAAAGAGTGGCGCGAGCCGAGAGCGCGCAGCTTGCTGCAACTCTTCACCACGTCGCGCACCTCGTCCACATTCGCCGGCGTGTGTACGTGATCGGTGCTGTAGGTGATGTTGCCTGCCCAGTTCTCGCGCGGGGCAGGTTGCTGTTGTGCTGGCGCCAACCGCGACATCATGCCTCCCGCCACAATCGCTCCTGTAGATTTGAGGAACTCACGCTTGTTCATCGTTTCAATTGACCTCTCTCGCCCTTCGATGAAATTCACATGTGCTCGACAAGCATAGGGTGCATGGGCAAACGAGGCAACAGGGAATTGGATACGCCTGTCTCGTCGCTGTTTATCCCTCTTTCCTGGATCGCACCTGCGCATCGTGCAACCTCGCTCGGCCCTGGACCATTGGTGCAAACCTCCCGTCGACAACACCACCCTGCGGTATCGCTTTTGGCTGTCAAGCGTCCCGCCGTCTCTCGCGCAGACAACTATCTGAAAACAAACATTGAATATTCTTCTCCGTTTTGCAGGTTATTTCGCGCAAATCGCTAAGATGAAGTTCATCCGGAAAACTTCAGAACCTTAGGTTCGCTTTGCTGCGCGACGCGACTGAACGGCTGCGGATCGTATCTCTCTTGAAAGCATGGAATGTGCGACCAAAACGTGACCAAAATGCCACCGCAATGCGCCAAAATGCGCCAAAATGCGCCAAAAAGCGCCAGAAAACCACGTCCAAAACTGAACTAACCCTCGACCACACAGAGAGTTAGTTTTTGCAAACCTGCAAATACGAGAAAGCCACTGTGAAACCGTGAAACTGTGAAACAAGGCAAAATGCCCCGTAAGTCCTTTGCGGAGAATACTCTGCGGCTAACTTTATTGTTAAGAAGACTTTGCGGCGACAGCCTTGTCGCAAACACAAGAAAGCAGATACTTTGCTCACAGAGATGGGTGGGGGAGCGGGGAGGGAGGGGGAGTACTGAATAGTCAACACCCTTCCTGCAGAAAGCCGATCTCGAACTCAGCTTTCATCTCATCGCATATCCGCGCCAGGATTTGTAGCTGAATGCATCGCCTGTCCAATCCGTCCTAACGAACCGTCCACAATAAAGAGACCGCTCGCCCGGTCCGACGCGAATGCCACGACATCCCAGTCATCCCGAAGATCTCGCCAAGATCGCCGCTAACCCGCGCATCCTCGTCCGGCGCGATGGCCCGCCGCGCCCTGACGGCAAATGCATCGTCTACTGGATGCAGCGCGCCATGCGCATCCACCAGAACCCCGCACTCGACGTCGCCATCGACGTCGCCAATCTTCTCGCCCTTCCCGTCGTCATCTTCTTCTCCGTCATCCCCAACTACCCCAACGCCAACCTCCGCCACTACCACTTCCTTCAGCAGGGCCTGCGCGATGTCGAAGAGGACGCCAGGGAGCGCGGCGTCGGCTTCATCCTTCGCCGCCATCCCGACAACTCACTCGAAAAATTCCTCGAAGAAGTTCACGCGGCAATCCTCATCGGAGACGAAAATCCCTGCCGCGAACCCGAGCGCTGGCGCAAAGTTCTCGCCCGCCGTCTCAAGCTGCCGTATTGGACCGTCGATGCCGACGTTGTCGTGCCTTCCGCCGTCTTCGGTCGCGATTACTTCCTCCTGCAACACATGCGCCCGCACCTCAAGGCCGCGCTGCCCAAATTCCTCGTCGCACCGCACAGCCCCAAACCACAGCATGCGTGGCACAAGCCCAAGTCCCTCGCCGCCGACTCGCTCGCCAGCGACATTACCGCCGGCTTCCACAGCCTCAATCGCACCATCCAGCCCGTCGATAACTTCACTGGCGGAACGCACGCCGCCCTCAAGCACCTCAAGAACTTCATTACTCACGGACTAAAAGACTACCCCGACAAACGCAATCATCCCGAGCTGCAAGGCACCAGCCGTCTCTCGCCCTATCTCCACTTCGGCAACATCGGCCCACTCACCATCGCCCTTGCCGTTGAGGATGCCTTCGCCAAGGATCACGTTTCCGAGGCAGCCCGCGACCGATTCCTTGAGCAGGTTATCGCCTGGCGCGAACTGTCCGTCCTCTTCGTCAAGCACAACCCCAGCTACGACAGCTGGGAATGCGCCGAACCCTGGGCTCGCCAGACTCTCATCGAACACACCGCCGACGAGCGCCCTTACCGCTACACTCTCCAGCAACTGGAGCGCGCCGAGACGCATGACGACCTATGGAACGCCGCCCAGCGCGAGATGATCCAGACCGGCTGGATGCACAACTACATGCGTATGTACTGGGCCAAGATGATCCTCGCGTGGGCTCCCGATCCCGCTCGCGCATACGAGTGGGCCGTCACCCTCAACGACCGCTACGAACTCGACGGCCGCGACCCCAATGGCTATGCCGGCATCGCCTGGTCCATCGTCGGCAAGCACGACCGCCCATGGTTTAACCGCCCGATCTTCGGCCTCGTGCGTCCCATGTCCGCCGCATCCACTTCGAAGAAATTTGATTCCGAATCCTATATCCATCAGAACAAGGTCAGAACAGACCTGCTTTTCTGAACACGCTCTTTTGTTGCACCGAGAGATGTAGCAGCGATCACATCTCGATCGTGCAGGCGCCGTCCTAAAATGGAACACAATTTCAACCCCGGAATCTGGATGTTCCGCGCTAGGTAATTCATTGGATTTTGCTTAGCTTCCCTCGGAGGATCAGTGTGGGAGGCGGAAATCCGATCCTGTACGCGCGTGACGATTCCAGCACTGAAGAGAACCTCGAGACCGTTGCCGCGCTCTACCGTCAACATGTGGCGACTGATCGTCATTGCGCTGTTCGCTCTATTCAGGTGCACGGCTCCAGGTCAATCCGCAACCGCATCTTCACAGCCTGATGCAACACCAGCAACTCCGCCCCGCGTAACCCAGGCGCAGCGATTCCTCGCACAACGAGGCCATCCAAAACGTCGATCCGTTGCCCACCCCGAGCGTCCGCGAACCGCTCTGACCACAGCGGCAACCTCAGCCTCGACCAGCGCGTCGACCGCGGTCTGGCAGCCGCTAGGCCCGTTGGCGGTTATCACTCCCAACTACGGCCTCGTTACAGGCCGCATCTCCTCCATCGCCATCGATCCCTCCGACCCAACCGGCAACCGAGTCGTAGTCGGAACAACCGGCGGCGGCATCTGGCTCTCGCAGAATGCCGGAACCGCGGGCTCGGTCACCTTCACGCCGCTCACTGATACGCCCGGCGGCTTCGACGCTGTTCGCTACGCCTCCATCAGCATTGGCGCCGTCTCAGTCCAGCCCGGCGGCACAGGCGTAATCCTGGCTGGAACGGGCGATCCCAACGATGCGCTTGACTCCTATTACGGTGCGGGAGTGCTGCGATCCCCCGACGGGGGCAACACGTGGACCGTGATGTCGCACACGGCCAATGCGCAGTTGTCGTTTCAGGGAGAAGGTTTTGCGGGCTTTGCATGGAGCACCGTGAACCCGCAACTTGTTGTCGCTGCCGTATCTCAGGCCTATGAGGGCACCCTCGTCAGTGCAGAACTTTATGGCGTCAGCTATGCAGGCTTGTACTACTCCACCGACGCCGGCGCCACATGGAGTCTCGCCACCATCACCGACTCCCCAGGGCAGGACCCGCAAGGCCCGCAGGACATGTTTGCTTCGCCCCATGGCAACTCCGCCACTGCCGTTGTTTGGAATCCAATTCGTCAGATATTTATTGCCGCCGTCCGCTTCCATGGCTACTACCAATCGAGCGATGGAATCACATGGACTCGCATGACCGCGCAGCCCGGGGTCGGCCTCACCACTAAAATGTGCCCGACCAACATCGGCACCATCGGTTCCATTGCATGCCCTATTTTTCGCGGCGCACTTGCTGTGAATCCCATCACTGGCGATACCTTCGCCTGGACCGTCGACCTCAATAACCAGGACCAGGGACTCTGGCAGGATGCATGTTCCATCTCCGGAGGAGCCTGCAGCAACCAAACGGTTGCCTTTGCACATCGCTGGAACACCGCGCCGTTACAATCCAACTCGTCTCTCGGAGCTCAAACAATCGCGAACGGCGACTACAACCTGGTGCTTGCTGCAATCCCGGCGCAACAGGACACGCTGCTCATCGCAGGGGCCAACGATCTTTGGCGTTGCAGCCTGGCAATGGGGTGCGCCTGGCGGAACTCCACCAACGCATTTACCTGCATGAGCGCACAGGTAGCTCCCTATCAGCACGCACTTGCCTGGAATCTGGCAAATCCGCAAGAAGTATTCATTGGAAATGACAGTGGACTCTGGCGCTCGACCGACGGCGTCGGCGAGACGGGTTCGCCCTGCTCACCGACAGATGCCTCTCATTTTCAGAACCTGAACTCCGGCCTCGGCTCACTCGCTGAAGTTGAAAGCATGTCCCAGCTTGGCAACTCGCCGTACACAATGATGGTTGGCCTCGGTGCGAACGGCACAGCAGGCGTGAAAAGCTCTTCCGGTCCCACTTCAGATTGGCCGCAGGTTCTTGGCGGCGAAGGTGGCCCGGTCGCAATCGATCCCGATAACCAATCAAACTGGTACGTCAACAACAGCGCCGGCGTTTCTATCTTCCGCTGCTCCCAGGCTGAGGACTGTACCCCAGGAGCCTTCGGCTCGACGCCCATCGTCAATGATGCTGATGTGGCCGGTGATGGTTACACGATGACGTCGCCCGCACCGTTCATCATCGATCCACTCGATACGACTCAACTGCTGGTCGGCACATGCCGCCTGTGGCGCGGACCGGCCGACGGCACCAATTGGACCAGCGTAAATGCCATCAGCCCGATACTCGATCGCGTCTCAGGCCTGAAATACTGCAGCGGCGACGCGCTGATCCGCTCCATTGCAGCATTGCCGCTCTCCGACGGCACGGAAGTGATCTACGTTGGAATGTACGGGGCGCTGGATGGCGGAGCAGTCCTCGCCGGACACGTCCTCAAGGCGATCTACAATCCGGCTAGCTCTGTGATGCCCATGTGGCAGGACCTCACGCTGAAGCCGGTCGTCAACGATCAGGTGCGGCTCAACTACTATGGCCTCGACGTTTCCAGCATTTTCGTCGATCCTCACGACGCAAGTGGCAATACGGTCTATATCACGATTGAAGGCGCGGAAGATTCTCTCCATTCCATTCGCACTCTCTATCGCACAACCGACGGGGGTGCGCACTGGAACGAACTGACGTCCAATCTGCCACATTCCCCCGCGAACGCTGTCTTGATTGACCCCCAGGATGCCAATACCGCTTATGTCGCGACCGACGAAGGCGTCTACTCAACTCGCGAAATAGCGGCTTGCTTTAATGGTCCATCCAACTGCTGGTCGGTCTTTGGTACCGGCCTTCCTTTCGCACCTGTCACGCAGTTGAGCGCATCACCTGCGCCCACATCGCCCAATGTCCTGGTGGCGGGAACCTACGGGCGCGGCACCTGGCAGATTCCAATGTGGACCTCCGGGACGCAGCTTACGACGGCATCGGCACAGCCAGACTCCCTGACCTTTGCATCGCAGACGGTTGGCACGGCCAGCACCGCTCAGACCATCAATCTCACGAACAATGGCGGAATCGCACTGGCCATCTCGTCAATATCTGCAAGCACGAATTTCAGCGAGACTGACAATTGCGTCAATGTCGCCGTGAATGCGGGCGCAAGCTGCGCGGTGCAGGTGACGTTTACGCCCGGTCAGAGCGGCAGCATTGCCGGTCAACTCACGATCAACGCAAATATCTCAGGCGGCGAGATTTCAATTCCGCTCACTGGTACAGGGTTGAGCACCGGGCTGGTGACTGCATTACCAGCCGTGCTCAATTTCGGCCAGGTGCCCGTAGCAGCAACCTCTTCGTCATTAGCGGTAACGGTCGAAAATGCAAGCAGCAGCACTGTTTCGCTCACAAACGTTACCGTGAAAGCCCCGTTCGCAATCGCTTCCAACTGCGTGCGGTTCTTCGCTCGCAGCCAACAGCGACTGTGCGATCACTGTGACCTTCACCCCCACGCAGGAGGGGGCTGTAATCGGTTCGCTCGTGCTGTATGACGGCGCTGGAACACAGGCGGTCGCGCTCAATGGAACAGGCGCCTCTGCGGCGTCCGATGTGCTCTCTCCTCTATCTCTCACCTTTCCGCCAATCGCAACCGGGGAGCAGTCCAACGCACAGATCGCAACGCTGACCAACAACGGCGACCTCCCTCTCAATTCCATCGGTGTCACCGTCAGTGCCGGCTATCAGCAATCCAATACTTGCGGAACATCCCTTTCCGGCCACGCCAGTTGCACCATTAGCGTGCTGTTTGCTCCCAATTCGATAGGCAGCATCTCAGGCAATCTTCAGGTTTCGGACGCAATCCGAACACAAAACATCACGCTCTCAGGTACAGGGCTTCTGGCCCCGACAATCGGAGTGAATCCAACTCACCTCACATTTTCTACAGAGCCGGTCGGAAAAACCGGTAGCCCGCTGACGTTGACAATCACCAACACCGGAGGAGCGCCGATGAGTAACATCGGCTTTCAGATATCAGGTCCTTCTGCGGTCAGTTTCACGTGGGGAGCAAGCACTTGCGAGGTAACCCTGAACAGCGGCGCTGCTTGTGCCGTTCAAGTGAACTTCTCTCCAGCAACAGCCGGCCAACTCACGGCCACCCTGATCGTTACTTCCTCCACAAGGGGCGTGATTCCCGTTCAGGTGCCGCTTAGCGGCATCGGTCAGGCGCCTTCGGGGATCACCGTCAACCCCGAGTTCCTTTCATTTACAGAGCCAACACTTGGCCAATCGAGCGCTCCACAGACAGTGACCATCACCAATTCGAGTAGTGTTACTGCAACAGCCCTTGCCCTCTCCGTCTTGCCGCCATTCAGCCTGGTTCAAAACGCATGTGGCTCTACGCTTTCGGCAGGCAGTACCTGCACGTCTGGAGTCATCTTCACGCCCACGGTCAACGGAGTTGTCACCGGCGTTCTCAACGTCAGTTCCTCCGCTTTCGCCACTGCCGCGGTTGCGGCCCTCTCTGGATCCGGTGGTGCGGCTGGTTCGGTTCAAGTGCAGCCAGCGGCACTTACGTTTCCGGTAACTGGCATTGGCAACATCAGTGCGGCGCAAACCGTCACCCTTACAAACAACGGTGCCGAAGCGCTTTCCGCGCTTACCCTTTCGGCTTCCAATGGCTTTCAACTTGGATCGACGACGTGCACGGACTCTCTTGCGGTTGGAGCCAGTTGCTCTGCGCAGGTAGTCTTTGCCCCGGCATCTGCAGGTCAGCAGACCGGCAACCTCACGGTCGCGAGTTCCTCGCTCGCGACAAGCACGCAATTGCCTCTTTCCGGCATGGGATTCGATTTCTCCTTGGTGTCAAACGGGCAGTCGAGCCAGACGGTTTCGAGCGGTCAGTCTGCGACCTTCGCTCTCAACCTTGCCACGATCGGTGGCTCAAGCGGGACCTTTACCTTTACTTGCGGTTCGCTTCCAACGAATTCTTCGTGCATTTTCAATCCGCCGAACGAAACCGTGTCCGCAAGTGCAACGGGCAGCGTTTCGGTAAAGATTGCGACCGGTCTCGCGTCAACCTCCGCGCAAAATATCGGCCATACAGGGCCGTTCGCATCTGGAGGCATCTTTTTCGGTCTTGGCCTCTTCATGGTGCCCGTCGCAATCCGTTGTCGTCGGCGAGGAACGCTATTGCTCGCGCTGCTCATGCTGAGTTCTTTCGGTGTAACAAGCTGCGCCGGAGCGGGCGGTGGCGGAGGCGGAGCGCCGCCCTCGAATTCGGCGAACGGCACGACTCCGCCCGGAACTTATTCCGTCGTGGTAACGGCTACCGCGAACGGACTGTCACACAAGATCACGCTCAAATTGACGGTGGATTAACCGTCCTGCGAGCGATCAAGTTCTCATCGGAGGGTCAGAGTTAGAACGGAAGAAAGGAGCCGCTATACTTGAGTTTCAGACACGATGCGCCGGCGGCCCGACCAGCAGGTTTGTAAGCCGCGTCTTAAGGATGGATCGACAATGACCGCGAAAGTAAGCGTCGAGGACGTGAAACGTGTGGCCGAACTGGCCCACCTTGAACTGACTCCGGACGAATCCCGGAGCATGCTTCATGATTTAAACGCGATCCTTGACCACATCGCACAATTGAGCGAACTCGACACCAGCGCCGTCGCTCCTCTGGCACAGGTTAGCGAACTCGAAGGCGCCGGCGGCAAAGGTTCACTGCGCAAGGATGCTGTTCTGCCATCGCTCGATCGTGTCGGAGTGATGGCTGAAGCTCCAGACACCGACGAGGTCTTCTTCAAGGTGCCGAAGGTGATTGAAAGATAGAGAGCAGAAGCGAACCCATTGTTGCCAAGAGAATCCATGACGACCGAGAACTACGTGGAAAAGCCGAAGACGCTATCTGAGTTGCACGAGAGCATCGCATCCGGGCGCGTGAAGGCCGCGGATCTTGCCAGCAGCTACTACGCGCGCATCGAGCAAGTGAATCCACGGCTCAACATTTATCTCAGTCTGACCAAAGAACGTGCGCTCGAAAAGGCGGGCAGGGTCGATGCGACTGCGGCGAAGGGCGATCCACTCGGTCCGCTCGCCGGCATACCGGTCGGCATCAAGGATGTGCTGGTTATGCGCAGCGCGCCGGCGACGGCGGGCTCCAGAATTCTCAAGGACTATCATCCGCCCTACGACGCTACTGCTGTGGCCAGGCTTGAGGCTGCCGGTGCTGTGCTTCTGGGAAAACTCAATTGCGACGAATTCGCGATGGGTTCCTCGAACGAGAATTCAGCCTATGGGCCAGTGCGCAACCCGGTCGATCCGGAGCGCGTTCCCGGAGGTTCGAGCGGCGGTTCTGCGGCGGCAGTGGCGGCAAATATCGCGGTCGCCAGTCTTGGAACCGATACGGGCGGTTCGATTCGCCAGCCCGCAAGCTTCTGTGGCGTCGTGGGCGTTTTACCAACTTACGGACGCGTCTCCCGCTACGGGCTCATTGCCTTTGCGTCGTCTCTCGATCGCATCGGCCCCTTCGCGGGAAACGTGCGCGACGCTGCAACCTTGCTCAGCGTAATTGCGGGACACGATCCCTGCGACGCAACGAGTTCACCGGCGCCCGTTGCCGATTACGCTGCGGAAAGCGATAAGGACGTAAAAGGGCTGTGCATCGGCGTTCCTGAGGAATACTTCGGAGAGGGTCTCGATCCGGAGGTCAGGGAGCGCATTGAGAGCGGCATTGAGGCCCTGAAAGGCTCAGGTTGCACGATCAAGCCGATCTCGCTCCCCTACACACGGTACGCAATTCCGACCTATTATGTCGTCGCCACTGCTGAAGCAAGTGCGAACCTGGCGCGGTTCGACGGCGTGCGCTACGGCTATCGCTCGCCTTCGTCGGCGACGCTGTCTGACATGTACAGCCACTCGCGCGATGAGGGCTTTGGCGCTGAGGTCAAGCGCCGGATCATGCTCGGGACGTATGCGCTCTCGGCCGGTTATTACGACGCCTACTACCTCAAGGCGCAGCAGGTGCGCAGACTTCTCGCTGAAGAGTTTATTCGCGCGTTCGCCGATGTGGACGCTATCGTGACGCCGACAGCGCCGACACCAGCGTTCAAGATTGGCGAAAAAGCAGATGACCCCCTTGCGATGTATCTGGCCGATATTTACACCGTTACAGCGAGTCTTGCGGGCATCTGCGGCGTGAATGTTCCCTGCGGAGCGACAAAGGCGGGTTTGCCGGTTGGAATGCAGGTCCTGGCTGCTCATCTCCAGGAGGGAACGGCGTTCCGCGTGGCGCGCGCGGTGGAGGCGGCAGAGATTTAAGGAAGCAGGAATCAGGATGCAATTAGGTAAAACGTTCGCTGGATTGATTGCAGTATTTGCGTTTCTGGCAGTTTTTTCGGATTCAAGCAACGCTACACCTCGCAAGGTTCATGTTGTAGGCCTGGGCGCTGCAAAACGCGTACCGTACTCGAGTGCCGGCGACCCAGCTGGAGCTGGACCGGGCGAAGTCTCACTCAAGATTCGGCCGCTGATCGTTGACGGCATTGTCAAGGAATGGACTGCTGGTGAAGCTCACGATGTTACGGACCGCAGCTTTGTAGTTCGACGCGTGCTTCGCATCAACGATGAACTGCCCGGAGAGAAGCCCGGAAATCCCGAAAAGCACTGGGTTTGGCAACGTGGTCCGTGGCTGCTGGTCGATCGCGTCACTGGCCACATTGCTGCGCTGAAGTTGCCGGACTACGATCCGGGAATCAGCCAGGTAGTCTGGTTCCGCGACTATGGTGCTTATTGCGGGATCACGGCCAGCGGGAAGAGCCTTTATGCCGTCGTGGCGCAACTGTCTGCACGCAAACCGGTGCTGGCGAAGAAGTTGTCAGCTCTGGATCTCTCGGGCCGAACGGAGCCTGCCTGTAGTGTTTCCGAGTGGCAACGCGAGCCGTTGCGCGCGACGTTCCACCCAAGCGGTAAGGATGCGATCAGCTTTGAGATTGTTCCTGGCTCCGCTGTCCTGGTGGAAGACGCAGAGGACGACGCCGAAACAGGAAAGAAAGCAGGGAACAGGGAGTAGGAACCAAGAATACGGATTAGGGATTAGAGAATAACTCTTCCGCAATCATTAGCTTACGCATCTGACGCTCATGGAGAAAACATGTGCACTGGAATTGGTGCATATCGCTCTCCCCCCTCCCCCCACCCATCTCTGTAAAGAAAGTCTCTCTTTTCAATGGTTTATGGGAGGCGAGCGGCTGTAAAGTCTTCTGTTGATTGGACTTAAACGCAGAGTCTTCTCGGCATTGGACTTACGGGCCTTTTTGAACATGGCATCGTGGCTGGTTCGCAGTTTCACGGTTTCACAGGGCGATTCCTATGGAAGACGGACTGAAGAGATAACTCACTGTGGAAATGATGGTTAACTCCTTTTTATGCGCGTTTTTCGTCTCTTTTTGGCCCCTTTTGGCACTTTATCTGACGCGTTCTGGCGCCTTACCACCAATTTTGAGGTGCTTGGCGGCTGTGAACCTGTGCTGGCCGAGCCAAGCGATCGAGATTGCCCGCATAGGTTCAGCTTAGGCTAATCAGCGAAATAACCTGCAAACCAAGGCAAACTATTTGCCGTTTGTTTTGAGTTGTTTATGGTGCAATGTTCGGATAGGGGCTTGACGGGAAAAGGGAGAACCCTTGTTCGACTTTTAGCTTTCGGCCATCGTCAAAGTCACCACCATTACCAGCCGATCACGGTAAGTTTGTAGGCTAATAGAATGGAAACGGTCGCTAGCGTGATCCAGGCGGCCAGAGTGTAGCGCCGGAAGAAGTACAAGGTCACGCCCACCCAGCAAAAGCAGGCAGCTATTAAACCTCCACCAACGTATGGCAGAGCGATTGCGGCCGAGAAACTCGTGCCATGGACCTGCCTGAGCCGGAAGATCTCACCTAGCGTCCTGACAATGATAAGGAATTGAATCGTGATTCCTATCTGAGCCCAACGTTCTCTTGTCATTGGCGAGAATTGTAGCTATATGGAGGGAGAGAAAACTAGTCAGTAAATTATTGATAAGTCAGGAATTTGCGCGTCTCGACCTTGAACGCGCGCTCTCTGTGCTCGACTTCGCCACCAGTCCGCACCGCTTCGACCTCGTGTGATTTAGGACACCGCCCTCCCGTCACTTCGGTGCCATTCTTGGTTCATCAAAATGAAAAACCAGCCCCCATCCAATGCCTCTGTCCCCCCTCGGCCTTTTTTGAGTGGCATCGGGCTACGTTGCAGTAGAGACCGATCCAATTTCCAGGAACCTGGCCATCGCTTTCTCCGGCGTATTGTCCTCCTCGACATCGACCTCGATCATGCCCGCGAAAACCTCTTCAAGTCCAACATCAGCTCGTGGGGTAACCAATGACGCCGTTCCACGCTCCGACTCACTGGCGTCTCGGCGATCCACTCGCGGAGCTTCGTGCGAAACTCCAAAGGCTGGAGCAAACGAACGACCATGCCTCTCCCGTAATTGCCGACCTCACGCGTATTGTTGTCCAACGTATCGCCGAACTGCAGAGAGTCTCAGCAGGTACGAGATAGCCATGCAGACCGCCGACTCAAAAATCCATGAATATCTCTGCGCGCCAGGCATTCTCACTCTCGAAGGACGCGCTTCCATCGGCTCCCACGCCACTGCCAAGCTCACGAAGCACCTTCTCCATCGGATCGTTCAGCTGGACGAGCAAGCCCGCAGGGAAAACAGGGAACCGTTCCGTCAGCTCGTCGGCGCTGCCGTCTCTCCACTCCAGGGCGACAACTGATCTGCAAGAAAGAATTAACCTCACCGCCCCGAAATTTGTGCAACAATTTATTGCCTATGAGCCGTAGGACTCCCCATGAACTGCTGACGGAGCTTCGTACCTATCTCCAGCACTTCGAGAAAACCGGCGACATCGGCGAGGGCGCAAGCGTAGCTGAAATTCAGCAACGCCTTCGTGTCCGAATCGCTGAGACCGAGGCCGTGCTGCAGCGCAGCGCATCAAGAAGCGACCCGAATGAAAGACCATAGATACAACCCACCTAAATAAGAACCTATAGCTCTACAACGAGGCGCGAGCTGTCATTGGTCGTGCCATCGCAGCCCCACAATGTTCGAGGAATTCAGTCGGTCCTACGGGGCGGGAAGCGATTGGGTGGGGCGTATCCCAGGGTTTCACCCTGGGCTATTCTCGGACGTCCCTACGGGACGTCAATCTCAGAAACTGAAGGGTGCCGGGGAGTTTGCCCGATCCTGCGCAATCATCCGGCCCTGCTTCAAACCTATCGCGATCGCCAAGGCCACGCCGAAACACCTCAAAGCGAACAAGCCCGCGCTCGAGCACAGCCTTACCGTCTCCACCCAGGACAGTGAAGGCAGGGAGGCCCAGTTACGACACAGTCCCGTTTTCTGCTTGACACTCGATCTGGTCGTCGCAGACGGGGAACTCTGGCACGCGTTTGTTTTCCCTTATTCCGGCAAGCTCTTGCAGAAGGAAGATTAGATTCGTGCGAGACTCGACACTCGCCAGGTTCCTTGATCCATCGATGCGGTCGTTCATGGTGTTTCGCACCTCGTTCTGAAATCTCTGGGCGTGGTGATGTTCCCTACGGTACGACAACCGGATTTTCCAGCGCTGTCCAAAAGTGCTCACGAAAAGCACAAAAATCGGCATTTACAAAAAGCAAAAGCCGCGCTCTGCGCGGCCTTTTGCTTCAGTGGCGGGGAAGCTCTCGTTACATCACAATCTGATTTCGACACACGTACTCCTCAAACTGCTCGTCTGCGATGGAGGATTCCGTGGAGGACTTGGACGCAGCGGTTCGCGCCTGCGCTTGTCTTGCCAGCGTCTGGAGGAGGAAGAAGAGGTTCTTCCGGGAATCAATCTGCGGCTGATTTGTTGCTGCATTGATGCGGTCGCTCATCGTGCTCTCGCACCTTCTTCTCAGATTCCCGGGGAACCTTGAACCATAGCTCATCTGTCATCGTGATGCTGGTCTCAATTGCTCACTCCAGAACAATTGGGACAGAGATTTGAGCACTCAGAGCGAAACGGTGTCTACCAGCAAACTAGGACCCGGGCAGGGAAGCAGGAACGAAAGGCTGACGGTGGACTTGCGTGCGGCCGAGGGTTCGGTCAAGCTGGAGGGATGCTGGAACCGATGGAAATGCTGTTGCAAAAGGCAGAAATTGCGCATGGGCACATGTGCGCGGGCCAGATACTCGGCACCCGCATGGCGCTGATTGGCCTCAAGGGGATCGGGATCGAAGATCCACTGGGCACCGACCGCAAGCGGCTGATTGTTTACGCGGAGATCGACCGCTGCGCCACGGATGCAATCGGCATGGTGACGGGGTGCCGGTTGGGCAAGCGAACCCTTAAATTCCGCGACTGGGGAAAGATGGCCGCCACATTCGTGGACCTCCAGGCCGGCTGTGGGCTTCGGGTCGTCGCGCTCGAGAACTCACGCGACCTTGCCAAGCAGCTTCATCCAGAGATTGAAAGCAGGCAAAAGCAGCAGATGCTGGCTTACCGGGAACTCGGCGACGATCAGCTTTTCAGAGTGCAGCGCGTTCGGGTGAATGTGGCTTCGGCCGAGCTGCCCGGCACCAAGACAGACAGGGTGCTATGCACGCGGTGCGGCGAGGGGATCAATTTCGGGCGATTTGAGGACGTTGGCGGGGAGCGGCTTTGCGTGAGTTGCGCCCACCCTGAGCTGTGCTACTGGACATTGGAGTAGGGGGCGTTTCACATAGTCCAGGAAGGCCCAAAAGCAGATTCTTCGCTCACCACCCCCAAACTGAAATGCGTTTGGGGCCCCGTTCACTCAGAATGACATCACTTGTCACCCCGTTCACTCAGAATGACAGCGCTAATGATGAGGAAGGAAGCCTCGCATTGCGTATGGATCGGGAACATCTATGGAGATCATCCGCTGTTTTTGAGTGGACTCCGGGTGGCTCGACAACTCCTGTGTCACGCTCCACAGAACCCACAGCAAAAAGGCCAGCGCGAGTCCCAGCGGAATCAGAAATAAGACTGTGAGAGGCATGGTCGCGTCCTCCGCATCGATCTCCTGCAGCAAGCAAGCGAAGCACTCTGCTACAGCGGTCGTTCTAGATTGAGAAGACGCCTTAGCGCATAAGGAGGGGGAAGGCAAACGATAAGGTGTTTATAAAGAACTTCCCCGGCTGAAGACCGCGCACGAGCACGTTGAGGCTGCGTGCCCAGAGGTTCTGTGGGGGATCTCCTTGACATGGTTGCGGCTGCGCATTTCTTATCTTAGACAGGCCTTCTTTCTTGAAGTCAGGCTGGAGTGTGCGCTGTTGCGCCAAGCGTACTTTCCCGTTGGCTTTTTCGGGGAGACCGTGTCGAACAGGAAACAGAAAGTGAGCTGAGTCACTGGTCTGAATCTGGCGGTGCGTTAGAGTGTTGTCGCCGGTCAAATCAGAGATTTCATGTTCTCGAGCCTGCGCCGGAAGCATTGGAGGCCAGGAAGATTCCCGGAGACAAACTCTTTTGCAGGTTCCCGCTCAGGCGGAGGCGCCTGCGCCCTGAGCGGCCTATTGAGCCGCCGGGGGAGTAAAGGATGAGTGTGACGACGAGTTTTGCATTGTTGGCGGCTGCGCCCGCCGGGGCAGGGAGCGGCATCACGATGCTTCCGCTGTTGTTGTTGATCCCTCTGATGTACTTCGTCATGATCCGGCCGCAGCAGAAGCGCCAGAAGCAGTGGCAGCAGATGCTGAGCAGCATCAAGACGGGAGACAGGGTGACGACCGCGGGAGGCATTCGCGGGATCATCATGTCGATCAAGGACGATGTCATCATCATTCGCGTGGCGCCTGACAATATCAAAATGGAAGTGGCCAAGAGCGCGATCGCTTCCGTCACCACGCAGGAAGAGTCGGGGTCTTGAGCGCGGGAGGGTGCGGCGGGATGCGTCTTGATACGTACGCTGCCGGGCGGAATTCGGTCAATGGAAGTCTGTAAAATCGACAACGATTCGCATTAGAGAATTGGAACAATGAAGAAAAATCTCAAACAGAAGATTGTCATCATCATCGGCGTGCTGGTCGTATTCCTGTACGGAGCATTCTTCGGCTTCGATCCGCCGAAGATTGGCGGCGGCCAACCGCTGCTCAGCGAACTGACCCAGCATATCCATCGTGGACTGGACCTTCAGGGCGGAGTTCACCTCATCCTTCAGGTACAGGTGAAAGAGGCGGTCAATACGGAGACCGACAATTCGGTCGCTCGGATTGAGCAGGATCTCAAGACAGCCAAGCTGACGGTTTCGCAGGTTTCAAAGCCGGATCCAGCCGCACATCCTGAAAAGATCCAGATTGAAGGAATCAACCCGACTCAATTCACCGCCGTTCAGTCTCTCCTCGACAGCAAGTACTCCAACGAGTACGACATCAGCGGGTCGGGCGACAACACGCTGAGCGTCACGATGAAGCCGAATGTCGAGAAGGCGCTCGACGACAAGACAGTGCAGAACACGATCGAAGTGATCCGCGACCGCGTGGACTCCCTTGGCGTGACTGAACCGGTCATTCAGCAGTACGGGTTAGGCGACAACCAGATATTGGTGGAGTTGCCAGGTATCTCGGATATCGACCGCGTGAGGAGCATCATCACCTCGACCGCTCGTCTCGAGATTCACGCCGTCGTTGGCGGACCGTATCCGGACGAGCAGGCAGCGCTGGCCAGCGTGGGCGGTGCGCTTCCGTCCGATCAGGAATTGGTCCACGGCTCCGGCTCGATGGCAACCGGCTCGGATGCGGATAGTGTTTACGTCCTGCAGCGAGTGGCGATCGTGGCTGGAACCGATTTCCGGTCTGCGGACCCCGGCACCGATTCCAATACCGGACAGAGAACGGTTCACTTCACGCTCACGAACGAGGCGGGCGACAAGTTCTGGGACTACACCAGCGCCAATGTCGGGCACAGCATGGCTGTGGTCCTGGGCGGGCGTGTCAAGGAAGTGGCGAACATTGAGAGCGCGATTCGCGATTCAGGCGAAATCCGAGGCAGCTTCTCTACGGATGAAGTCACCATTCTCTCGAAGATGCTGAGGACCGGCGCATTGCCGGCGTCGATCAACTATCTAGAAGACCGCACTGTCGGCGCGTCGCTGGGTGCGGATTCGATCAAGCAGGGCGTCACGGCAGCCGTCGTCGGAGTTCTGCTGGTGATGGTCTTCATGCTGGTCTATTACAGGGGCTCGGGCATCAATGCGGACCTGGCTCTTTTCTTGAACCTCGTGATTCTGCTCGGATTCATGGGCTTTTCGGGCGCGACACTTACGCTGCCGGGCATTGCCGGAGTGATTCTGACCATCGGTATGGGCGTCGACTCCAACGTGCTGATTTTTGAACGCATTCGTGAAGAGATGCGTGCGGGCAAGGCTCCCTCGGCGGCAGTCGATCAGGGTTTTGCGCATGCATGGACGACGATTCTTGACACGCACGTCACAACGATCGTATCTGCGGCAATCCTGTTCCTGTTTGGCAGCGGACCGGTGAAGGGATTTGCGGTGACCTTGACCTTCGGTCTTGCTGCCAACCTGTTCACGGCGGTCTACGTATCGCGGGTTATTTTCGATACCCACGTCAACAATCTGAAAGCGGGAGAGGTTGTTTCGATCTAGCCGGACAGGGAATCGGCCGACAGGATTCGTCAACATTGCATGCCGGGGCCAGCGGGGCCCTGGATAATCGAGGAAGGCAGAGAACCAGTGGAATTCTTTCGTAGCGTTAATGTCGATTGGTTGGGGAAGAAGTGGTATTTCCTGGCCTTTTCTTTAATCTTCAGCGTCTCGGGTCTTATCTCGATGGCCTTCCACTGGTCGCATCCTGTGGGTGGGGTGCGGAGCCCCGTGCCGCTTGGCGTCGACTTCCGCGGCGGGACCCAGGTCGAAGTCCAGTTCAAGCAAGCGCCGGATATCGAACAGATTCGCCAGGCCACTGCGACAGCCGGCATCCGCGACGTGAGCATCGTCAACTACGATATTCCGAGCCATCATGAAGTCCTCGTCAGCCTTCCGGAACAGCATGCCGAGTCGGCGCTCGATACCGGGCGGCAACAAATTTTTGACGCCCTTCGCGCTAAATTCGGCGATAACGCATTCGACATCCGGAATGTCACGGTAGTGGGCCCCACGGTCGGCAGGCAACTTGAGAAGCAGGCGACCCTGGCGACGCTGTACTCGCTTTTGGGAATGTTGATTTATCTCTGGTTTCGGTTCCAGCTCATCTACGGCATTGCCGCGGTGGTTGCCTGTTTCCATGACACCCTGATTACGGTGGGCGCCTTTGCACTGCTGGACTCGTTTGGTTTCAAGGGAATGGAAATCAGCCTTACTGTCATTGCCGCAATTCTGACGCTGGTTGGCTACTCCATGAACGACACAATCGTGGTGTTCGACCGCATCCGCGAGAATCTTCGGCTGAGCCGGCGAGAGTCGCTTCCCGACGTGGTTAACCGAAGCATCAATCAGACGCTGAGCCGGACGGTTTTGACGTCAGGCCTCACATTTTTGACAGTGCTTTCGCTGTTTGTGTATGGCGGCCCGGTTTTGCGCGGATTTTCGTTTGCTCTCGTAGTTGGCATTTTGATTGGGACATACTCGTCGATCGCGATTGCCGCGCCGATGCTGGTTGCCTGGCAGCAGTATCGCGCCGGGAGCGGGAAGGCTGCGGCTCTTCCGGCGGCGAAGCGGTCCAAGGTTTGAATTTTCGCAATGCCCTTCTTTTGCAGCAACCTTTGCATGTGTTGGGCAGTTCTGATATAGGTGAAGCACGCTTTTTGTAAGCGTTTTACAGCGCGGGAACATTTGAATATCCCGCGGTGTCTAAGTAGAAGTAACCGACACCCCGATTCGAGGCTGGCCATGTTTGAAGATTCCACATTTGAATCAGGCGGAAGAATCAAGAGCAAGAGCGGTCGCTGGATGATTGTCACAGGCATCGTCAACGGCGCGATCTTGATCACGATGATTCTTCTCCCCCTGATCTACCCTGAAGCGTTGCCGAAAGCGATGATGCAGACCCTGCTGGTGGCACCACCTCCGCCACCGCCACCACCGCCGCCACCACCGCCGGCTGAGATCGTACACATCGTGCATGTTCAGTCCGAGTTGATGAACAACCAACTCGTCGCTCCAACCAAGATTCCAAAGGACATCAAGCAAGTCCAGGAGCGGGAAGCTCCGCCGAGTTCGTTTGGCGTGGCCGGTTCTGACCTCGGAGGCGGCAGCGCAAACGGCGTGATGGGTAGTGTGTTCGGAACGGGTTCGGCTCCGAAGGTGCAGGCTGCTCCGCCAAAGAAGATCAATATTTCCGCAGGCGTCGCGCAAGGCATGCTGATCCAGAAGACGACGCCTACGTATCCGCCAATCGCCAAGGCAGCACGTGTTTCCGGGACCGTCGTGATTCAAGCGAAGATCTCGAAACAGGGAACCATCGAGGACCTTCACGTTGTCAGCGGCCCTGCCATGTTGCAGTCCGCAGCTCTCGATGCCGTAAGAAGCTGGCGTTACCGGCCCTATCTGCTCAACAACGAGCCCGTCGAGGTAGAGACCACGGTCAACGTGATCTTTACGCTGGGAGGCTAGTTTAATCTTCGGCTCTTTCTCGCGAGAGAAAGAGCCTTGTTTTTGACCCGAATGCGAATCCCGATCGAGCCGCATTCCAAATCGCAAAACCGGGGATGATGCATCCCGAGGCGACAACGCTCCGTCCGGCGGGCACCGTTCGATCTCCACAGCGGCCTTTTCGAGATCGAAAGTGAATACCGGGAAAGAATGAAGCTGATCAGGAGTCAGTTTCCCAGGTTTTGTCTCAATCGATCCGCAAATAGCGGATAGTCTCAGCTCACAAACTCCTTAGGAGGAACGATTCAAGTGATTCTTGCTCAGCTCGCACATATCGCATCGCATACGGTCAACAGCCTGGCTTTCTTTCAGGACGAACAAACTGTCAGTTTCAGTCCGTTAGGGCTGTGGCAACACATGGCATGGGCGGCGCGCACCATCGCCATCATCCTGTTCATCGAGTCGATCTGGTCATTGGCCGTTATGATTGACCGCTACTTGTATTTTTCAGCCGCCCGCAAGCAGTCGCGCGAGTTCGCGCCCAAGGTTGCAGGCGCGTTGAAAGACAGCAAGCTTGAAGAAGCCATCAAGATTGCCGATCGCAACAAGAAGTCGCACCTGGCTGAAGTTGTCACCGCAGGCCTGCAGGAATTCCGCGCTTCAGGCGGCGTTGCCAGCGAGGCCACGATCGAGAGCTCGGGCCGCGCACTGGAGCGCGCCGAGGCCATCGTTCACGCCAAGCTGAAAAGAGGCCTTTCTGTGTTGGCCACGATCGGCTCGACGGCTCCCTTCGTGGGACTGCTCGGAACGGTCATCGGCATTCTGCACGCTTTCGATCAGATTGCGACGCAGAAGACCTCGGGTATCGGCGCAGTCGCAGGCGGCATCTCTGAAGCGCTGGTGACCACGGCGTTCGGTCTGCTTGTGGCCATTCCCGCCGTCATGGCATTCAACTACTTCACAGGCCGTGTCGAAGCGTTCGACGTTGAGATGGATAACTCCTCGAGCGAACTCATCGACTACTTCATCAAGCAGAGCAGGCGCTAAGCGATCCAAATACAGGCCGAGCGAGACACTTACTGGGCAGGGGACGCGGCAACGCCATCCTGCCCGGGATTCTGATCAGGCACGGCAATCGCTTTGAGCAAAGTCCGGATGGCATCCGGTACATGAATTCTTCAGGCACGGAGCCCAAACATGGGAATTGCAGTTCGAAACGAAGGCAGTAAGGTCAACTCCAACATCAACGTCACGCCGATGGTGGACGTGATGCTGGTATTGCTGATCATCTTCATGGTCATCACCCCCATGCTCCAAAACAAGGTCGCCGTCGACATGGCCAAGGTGGAAAATCCCACTCCGATGCCTGACGCCGATAAGGAAGACGCCATAGTTGTGGCCATCACCCGCGATGGCGGTGTGTTTCTGGGCCAGAACAAGGTTGCTACCTCTGAGCTGGGAGGTCTGGTTCGTGACAAACTGGCAGATACGCCGGGCAAAGAGATTTTTATCCGCGCAGACGCGCGTGCTCAATTTCGCGCAGTTGAAGACGCGATTGACGCCGTGCGCACCGCGGGTGTCGACGAGGTTGGCTTGCTGACAAACAAGCGTCAAGGCGCCGACGGCCTAGGCGGCCAGTAATCATTGACCTGGAACGCATTACCTTAACCGATTGCAGTAGACGAGGAGTTTGAAGCCATGGCAATGACAACTGGGAGCAGCGGTGGCGCAATAGGCGACATCAACGTCACCCCGATGATCGACATTCTGTTGGTATTGTTGATCATCTTCATGGTGATCGTGCCGGTCACGCCAAAGGGTCTTGACGCCCTGGTACCGCAGCCGCCGAAGAATCCCCAACAGCAGCAGCCGCAGAACGACCGCACCATTGTTGTGCAGGTGGGCTATCGTCCCGGCGCGGCGCCGACATACAAGATCAACGAGACGGAAGTGAACAAGACCGACTTGCTTGCGCGTCTGACGGAGATCTACGCAAATCGCGCCGAGCGTGTCATGTTCGTAAGGGGCGATGACGACCTGAACTTTGCGTATATCGCAGAGGTGATCGACATTGCTCATTCCGCGAACGTGGATCACATCGGCCTGATGACGCCGAAGATCATGGCCGGGCAATAATTGCGCACACTGCATCCATCTCTCCCCGGACGGGAAGAAAGGGGATTACAGCAATGACCGCGATGAACGGCGACATCAGGCGACTGGCATCAGAGATCAACGTTACGCCGATGATCGATGTGCTCCTGGTGCTTCTGATCATCTTCATGGTCATTGTTCCCGCCGTTCCGAGAGGAGAGACTGCAGCGGTTCCGCAAGCATCACCCAATCCATTCACAGGTGCGATTGTCCTGGAAGTGATGGGGGGAGCCGGCAACAGCATTGATCTCCGAATCAACCAGCAGCGGGTCGCACAGGGGGAGTTACAGTCGCGACTTGCTGCCATCTACGCCAACCGCGCGCAACGCGTCTTGTTCATCAAGGGCGACGACCGGTTGAGCTTCAGGGAGATTGCTCAGATCATCGACATTGGTCATGCAGCCGGAGTCGATCGGATCGGTTTGATGACACCCGAAGTTCTGGCCGGGCGCTAGAAACATTTCGAGTCGAAGAACACAGTTTGTTTTGAGGCAGCAGGAGTACAATTTGGCCAATCTGGTTTCGGATTCTCCCGCCCGGTTCCAGATGCATGATTGAGAAAGTGCGTGATCGCAGCGCACGACCTGAAGGAGAAGAATAAGAACATGAATGGACCCGCACGAATTACGGCGCTGACGGTTGCTCTAGCCGGCATGGTGCTTTCCATGGGCGGGTGCAACCGCCTCCAAGCCCGTGATCAATTGAACAAGGGAGTGGAGGCGTATAAGTCTGCCCACTATGAAGAGGCGATCGGACACTTTCAGAAAGCCACAGAGCTGGACCCGAGCTTGCCGATGGCCAAGAGCTATCTGGCGACAGCGCTCGCCCAGAACGTTGTCCCCGGCCTCACAAGTCCTGAAAACCTGAAAAATGCGCAGCAGTCGATCAGCATTTTCCAGGAGGTTCTGGCCAAGGAACCGAACGACATCAACAGCCTCAAACAGATTGCGGCCATTTACTTCAGCATCAAGAATTTCGATCAGGCAAAGGACTTTCAAAAGAGAGTCCTGGCGGCCGACCCGAAGGATCCTGAAGCTGCGTACACCATCGGCGTAATCGACTGGACCCTGGCCCACGAGAATACGCTGAAGGCGCTGGCAAGCGTGAACATGAATGATGACGGTGAAGGCAATGCGAAGGCACCCAAGAAGGTTCTGCAGGACATCAAGGACCAAAATACTCCTCTTGTGACCGAAGGATTGCAATACCTGAATCAAGCGCTTGAGAATCGCGCCAACTACGACGATGCGATGTCGTATATGAACCTCACTTATCGCCGCAAAGCCGACACGGATTTCAACGATCCGGCCACGGTGAAGGCCGACGTTGCCTCAGCCAAGGACTGGAGTTCCAAGGCCATGGGAACCCGCAAGGCCAACGAAGCGAAGAAGGACAAGGGACCCGGCGGAATCACCATGGATCCGAGCGGAAACATGAAGTAGCTCTCGACAGAGTTCCATCATCCAAACGGCCTTCGCTCCATGCGAAGGCCGTTTGATTTTGGGAGTGATGTGCCATCGACAATGGCTCACATTTCTATACATTGAGCTACACGCCAAGTAATCGAAGGTGGACGGAAGGGATACTTCGGCAATTGGGGTGTGGCCCTACGCGACGAAGCGCAATCTGTTTTTATTTCGCGCCTTGTTTCAAGGTCTCTTCCGCAAAATAGTTTCGCACTTTGGCATCGTCACGCAGCATTTCGAAGTAGGCGATTTTCAGCAACTGCGCGTGGCTTTCGCGCAAGCCCTGGCGGATATGCTGCTGGACGCTTGGATTGTTCAGTTCGCGCTGTCCGGCAGGCTCGCGTTCCAGCAGCTTGTAGATGGCATAACCGGCTGCGCGTTGCGTCGGTCCCGCGCCGCCATATACCGGCAGCACATCGGTCATCTGTCCGGGCTTCAGCTTGTTGATGGCAGCGAAGGTGGCAGCGTCTCGCTGCTGCAACGCAGACTCCGGGACAAAGCCCAGATCACCGGCGCTTGAATTTGTGTTGGGGTCTTCGGAGTAGTTCATCGCGAGCGAGCCGAAGTCTTCGCCGGTTGTAAGACGATCATGGATGGTCATGATCTTCTTGCGCGCATCGGCATCGCTCGTAGCCTTGTTGTTCTGCAGATTGCCGGCCTGCTGCGAAGGGCCAGTTGTCACGACGATCCAGGCCACGTGGTACTGCGGTTCTATCACATTGAATTCGGACTTATGTTGTGTGTAGTAGCCGTTGATATCGGCGTCCGTGATATTGATCCTGGATTCGATTTCCTTGTTGATGAGCTTGTCACTGGTGAGCTTGCGGCGTATCTGCCGCTTGAGATCATCCAGCGTCATATTCTGCTGCTTAAGCCTTTTGGCGAACTCTTCCTCTGTGTAGGGCGCCTTCCACTCAATAACCTGGGCATTTA
This sequence comes from uncultured Acidobacteriaceae bacterium, assembly GCA_963770365.1. Lineage (GTDB taxonomy): Bacteria > Acidobacteriota > Terriglobia > Terriglobales > Acidobacteriaceae > Telmatobacter. The sequence goes on from CAVYPN010000014.1 coordinate 966,205, forward strand.
CATCTTCGTCAGAAGCGGAGAGATTCAGTTTGGTGGCACGCTGTTCGAGGATTTCAGCATCAATCAGCTGACGCAGGAGGTTGAGGCGAACAATGTTTGCCTGTTCCGGGCTGGGATCTTGCGGGGCATCCCCTTGCGAGGTCTTGTAATTGTTGTAAGCCTTGTCGAGATCGGAGCGAAGAATATCCTTGCCGTTGACGGTTGCCATTACGTCGGGCGCGGGAGTGTGTTTGCACGCGGCCAGGGCAATCAACAAAAATGCGCATGAAATAACGAGAGCGAAGGACGTACGCTTTAACGACGATGCTTGGACTTGCAACCTGTGTCTCCTCGGGAGTTCACCACCCCATCGACCAGAACCTGTCGATGGGGACCCCGGATTTCCACCCCATCGACCAAGACCTGTCGATGGGGACCCCGGATTTCCACCCCGGATTGCGACCCCGGAACTACAGGATAAATCCCAAGACCGAGGGTTCGAAACGAAAGACTCATATGCGGGATCTCGGTTCGCGCGTCAACTGCCGAAGGTGAAAGCTTGGCGGCGAACGGAATCCCGCAGTCACTACTTGCCTTTGGCCGCGGGCTGAGCCGCCGAGGTGAGCGGAGGCGGTTCAATGCCATCGGCCCGCAAAGCCCGGTCGATCACCAGCCACACCTGCTCCGCAGGCACAGCACCATTGATGCGTTCACCATCCACAAAGAGAGCCGGCGTTCCATCGATACCCAATGCCTGCGCCTCTTTTGCCGATGCGCGCACTTGCGTCTCATCCTGCTTCGCGATGCAGGCGTCAAGCTTGGCACTGTCCAACTTCGCCACCGCGGCTTCGTCCCGGGCAATCCGATCCAGAGCCGCAAAGCTCTTGGTCAGGTTGCGGTCTTCGCCGTTTACTTCCTGGCCGTGCGCGTGCACATAGTCGACGAAATTCCAATAAGTCTGGTCATTCTGCGCGGCAATGCAGTTCGCATCCACCGCAGCGCGCATCGCCCAGGGGTGCATGTCGGTCAGTGGGTCGTCCTTGTAGACAAACCGAACCTTGTCTTTGTATCGATCGATCGTGGCCGGGAACAGGGACGTATGCATCCGTGCGCAAAACGGGCATTCGAGATCGTCAAAGTTGATCACCGTCACTTTTGCATTCGGGTTGCCGCGAACGGGCCGCCCGGCAATGTCGATGTTGAATACGGGATCTTTCGCGAGATCGAAAGTCTCCAGTCGCGCCAGCTTCTTGTTGTCGGTGGAGACGAGAAAATCGATGACCTTTTTGGTTGAACCATGGGACAGCGTGACAGGGATAGTGTCGAAGCCGGAGATCTGGCTTGTGGTCCGCTGGCCGAGGGCGACCGACACCTCGGGCGGAATGCCGAACTGCGAACGTACCATCACTTCAATGCGCCGGTTCAGCGCAGCATCCTGAGTGCCGGGGCCGGCTGATTGGGCTTTGCAACCAACGGCCAGGCTCAAAGCAAGCAAACCGGCCAAAAAATGTATGCGCAACAAATGATTGTCCTCTGCAGCAAGGATATCTCAGCCAAGCCGCGGCCGAGCGCGGGTATTGACCATTGCGGGGTTACTGAGTGGTGGACGCAGAAACTCGCAAAAAGCAAGCAAGAGGGGATGGGATTCTAGCCGCTGGCTGCTGTGGTTTGGGCTTCAGTAAGCGGGGGGCTGGGTTGGATCGTGAAATACCGTGTTGGAGCGGCGAATATCGCCGACGGATCCGAAGTTGGCGAGCGTAAAGCTGTACAGATATTGAGTTTCGTCGCGTACTGATCCCAGCGCAAAGCGCCGGTAACCCACGCTCAAACCACAGCAATTCCAGTTGTAAACGGTTTGGACGCCGGCATATTGAAGGGCGCGATTCACAAAATCGTACCCGCCATTGGCTGCCAGATTGAATCCCACTGCGTTGGGCTTCCCGATCTCAAGAAAGGGCTGCAGCTGCTGGCTCTGGATGAGGGAAGCGGCGCTTCCTTTTTCATCGACAGCGTTGAGGAGGGCATGGCCAAGCCCCACGGTTGTTCGCCCTATGCTGTATCCGGCAAATACGTTGTCGGCGTCGAGGCGCCCCGCCCTTGGGTCGTAGTCCATGTCCCACTCGATGCGCAGATTGGGGATCGCTTCAAAGCGCAGGCGCGAGACCAGCGGAGATAGATTGCGCGCATCGGTCAGGAACGCAATGCCGGTCAGGTCGAGCGTCGTGTCGAAGACGTTGCGGCGGTCAGGAATAATCGCTCCGCCGAAGGTCGGATTCAGAAAGTATTTCTGCGCGATCTGCCAACTCGCCCACTCACGCGGTTGCGCCGGGCAGGAAGTTGAAGTACCGCTGTCTTTGATCGCGCAAGGCTGGGCATTCTTCGATCGCGCATAGAAGCGCTGCGTCAATGAGAAGCCCACTTCATTGGTATCGGTGGCGATGTCCGCGGGGTCAATCAGCGGAACATTGCGCGCTTTCACGCCGATTCCACCGACGAAGCGGTACAGAAGTTCGGGCTCGATCACGTGGCGCAGTTCGCGGTTGCCGACGGTGAAGTCGCGCTCGAGGGCAGGCGGCCTCACATCGACTGAAGCCTCAACGTCGCCGCGGCTCAAAGGCTCATGGCTCACGGTGGGCGTGCCGCCATTCACGCCGGTCAGGTCGGGATCCTGGCTGCCGGTATAGAAGGTTTCACGAAGCGCGACTTCGGGAATTACGCTCCATCCGCCCCCCACCAAAGGCAACGAGAGATGAGGATAGAGATCGAACCTGCCCATGTTGCGGACGTGAAATCCAAATTCAGATCGGCCAAGATAGCTGACAGACGAGCCCATTCTCCAGTAGAGAGGAGATGTATGCAGCGGTTCATCGAGGACATCGAAACGCAGGCTGGGCAGATGCAGGATGCGGACTTCATCGCCCTGGCTGGAACTGGCGAAATTCTGCAGCCGCTCGAGAAAGGCCGAAGGAATGAGGCCATTATGAGTGTGCGTCAGCGACATCGTGCTGTGTACCTGGGAATTCACGGCTTGCAGGTAGTTGTCATTGAATACCAGCTTGTAGACGTAGCTGGAAAGATACTCGGTGCTGACCGCTGCGCGCGTCTCCGGAGTCAGGTCGTAGCGGCCTTCCGCGACGATGTCGGCACCGCCCTGGTTTATCAGTACGGTTGAAGGTGGAACCGTGACACCGCGGTCGAACAGCGCATTCCATCTGAGGGTGAAGTGATCGAGGCCGGGACCCTTGTAGCGGAAATCGCCGTTGGGGGCCCAGCCGCGTTTGCTGTAGTACTCGGTGCCCACAACCATATCCATGCTGCGGTTCAGCACGATGTAAACCTGGTCGCCGAGGGTCAACCCGCGGATCGAGGAGTTGCTGATCACCGGAATCAGGAGTCCGCTTTCGCGCCCCGTCTCTTCCACCGGGTGGCGGAGGTAGGGAAGATAGAACAATGGAATTCCGAGGAATTTGAAAACCGTGTTTTTGGTGGTGGCCTGGTTGTTTGCCACCGTGATGGAGTGCGCGATCAACTGCCAGTCGGGTTTGGGCAGGCGGCAATTGGTCATGGTGCCGTCGACGATTTTGTAGCTTCCTTCCCCGGTCTGCAGCAGGACGCGGCCCGAGAAAAGAAATGGATTGGCGGTGGAGTAGACGATGGTGCGGCCGGCCCGTCTCACTCCCAGAGAGCCGTTGACGTCGTAGAACCGCGCTGTGTGCATGTCGAGGCGCATGTCGCCGTGTGACGCCGTGATGTAGGCATCACTGGGGCCGCCGGTGACCTGCAGGTTTCCTTCGGCTTCCAGTTCTGAAGTGGAACGATGGTAAACAATCTTGTCGGCTCGAATGATGTAGTCGCGGTAGTAGACGACGACGCCGTCGCTCAGCGTTACGGTGCCGCCGTCTCTCGAGTAAGTTTGCAGGCCTGCTTCCCAGCGCAGAGGCACGCCGGTGGGCGGCTGCGGCTCGGGTTTGGCGATGGGAATGGCTTCCTGTCCGGGGTCGTCAGGGAGTTGCGACGCGGGAGTTTCCTGACCGCTGGTTACGCCGCCGGCCGGGCTTTGCGCAGGGGGTAACGCATTGGTCAACATCTGTCCGGCAAGTTGCAGGTGACAGAGGGTTATCACCGTGATAAACACGAGATTACGAGGATGCATCCGAGGTCCAAGGCCAGCATAGCAAATGCGAGCAGGATTCATTCGGCTGCGGCTCCTCCTCACTTGTTCAGACGTTATCAAAGCATCAATCGCACGCTGCCGTCACAGAAATGCGCTGACGGAATTGAAATAGCAGGATTGATTTGGCCGGGTTGATTTAACGGGGCTAATGCATTGGTCCAGGGAATATTGAAGGGAATTTAGAGTTTTGAGCACACTGGCTAGCTCGCCTACCCCCCTCCCATCGTGGAAGCAGGAAGTGAATCGTCGCCTCGCAGAGCATAAGACTCGCAAAGGAATCGGAGTCGTAGATCAGGACAGTTCTGAAGGCGAACAAGCGTCGTCGAATAGCCGGGCCGCGGCAGCCGCCGCACGGGTTGCGGCAAGATATGCCCAGACGCCCAGCTATAGCGAAATGCAGGCTGCGGAAGCGCGCGGAGCATTGCGTGCCGCCGAGGCTGCCACTCGGGCGGCGCTCGAGGCACAGGCGGCCGCGCAGGCCGTGCTCGATCACATTGAGAACGTTGGCGACCAGGTTGCTGAGCGTGAGTACGAAGCGCGCTCCGCCGAATTGCCCAGCCGCTCCGCCGAAAGCCTTATTCAGGACAGGCGGCCAAAGACCTCCGATAGCGTGAAGAGGACCGACGCGGCAGCAACGACGGGCATCGAGATTCGCTGGGAGCCGGACATGCCGGTCCGTCCAGCGCAGCATGAGACTCGTGCAGCGCGTGTCGAGACGTGGGAGACCGAAACGCGGAATGATCTGGACAGCGAAGAGATGTATGAAGCGGTGGAGGCTGCGCAGCCGATTGCTGCCAACCTGATCGAGTTTCCGCGCGAGATCGTGGCGACGCGGCGGATGCGTCCGCGGATCACGGAAGCGTTTGTCGAGGATGAGCCGGAGCAGCTCAGCATTTTCGAGGTAGACCCGAATTCCGTTTCCACGGAACCGATGGGCGCCGCTGCGACGATGGTCGAACAGCCGACGTGGATCGGGTCAAGCTGGCAACAGATCGAGCTTGAGGAACAGCCGCAGGCTTTGCCCGAGTACTACGCGATACAGCCGGATGCTCCCAAGCTCTACCAGGCGCCGTTTAGCCGCCGGATGATGGCGACGATGGTGGACGCGGCATTGATTCTGGGCCTGGTGTGGGGAACAGTTTATTTTGCAGCTTCGCATTTTGATCATCTGCCAAGCCTGCGTGTCTCCGAGGTATGCGGGATAATCGCAACGCTGGGATTCGCCGCACTCTACGAGTGGTTCTTCCTCACGTTCGCCAAGGTGACGCCGGGGATGCGGTATGCACAGCTTTCGCTCTGCACCTTCGATGAGGAGGTTCCGACGGCGGCGCAGATAAAGGGCCGGATGAAGGCGATGCTGATTTCCGTTCTTCCTGTGGGCCTGGGCGTGGTGTGGTCGATCTTCGACGAGGACCAGATGAGCTGGCACGACCGGCTGTCGAAGACGTATCTGCGGCTGAGCTAGGTCGCCGAGATTCGGCTTAGGTTCTGGTCGGGCTTCGATTTCCTTTTACAGATTCTCGGTGTCAGCGCAATCTTTTCTCATGGATGTGCACCTCCGCGCCTATCGGGCGCAGGACTTCGATTTCGCGCGTCAACTGTACTTCGAAACCATGCGCTGGGCGATTGAGCGCCTCTTTGGATGGGATCAAGCTCATCAAGAAGCGAGCTTTTCCGGCTGGTTTCATCCCGATGAGGTCAGCATCATCGTGGCCGATGGGGCAGACGTGGGCTGGATTCAACAGCGACCGGATGGTGGCGCGATCTTTCTGGGTTCAATCTACGTTAAGCCTGAGATGCAGGGGAAGGGCATCGGTACGTGCGTTATCAAGACGATTCTCGCGTCGGGCAGGCAGCGCTCTCAACCGGTGACCTTGGCAGTGATGAAGATCAATCCGGCTGTCGCTCTTTATGAACGACTCGGATTTCGAATCACGCATGAGGACGAGCACAAGCTCTATATGCGGGCGGAGTCCCTGTGACGGGTTAAACGTTTAGCGGGTTAGCGTGCGCTGCGCGCACCAGCGGGTTAGCGAGCGGTTTGGAGAGTGTGATTCAGCTTGTCGCCAGCATTGGTTGCTGGGCCTGGCGTTTGATTTGGACCAGCGTGGCGTGCAGACATTCGGCGGCCAGGCCATGCAGGAGGAGCCGGTATCCGGCCTGGAGAGTCGAGAGCGGGATCAACGGGTGCTTGTTGTTGACCAGGCCGACATAGGAGGCGTCTCCGAGCAACTTTGAACTGTAGATGGCCACGGTCTCGTCCAGTTGCAGCGAGTTGCAGGCCCGCCAGAAATCGCTGTCGGTGAGAAACAACTGGTAGAGCGGCGTGTAGATTTCGATTGCAGATTCGAGATCGAGAAAGTTCAAGCGGCCGTTCGGCAAACTGGCTTCATCAATCTCGAATGGTCCATCGGTGATGCAGGCGAAGTTGGGATGCTCCTGGCGGCTTAGCTTGATGCCCTGGGTCTTCATCTCGCGGTTGAGGCGGATGAGGAAGTTATAGATATTGAGGTCGTGCTTGAGAAAGACATTGTCGCGCAGATCGTAGAGATTGCGAGGGCGCAACGGGTTCAAGGGGATTTGGACGCCGGGGACATTAGTTGCGACGAACTGAAGGATTTCGGTTCCGATATGAAAGTGACGCAGGATCAAAAGATTCGCATCGGGACGCACGAAGACTCTGAGCCCCCAATAGATCGTCCGGTGCAGAATCTTCGATGACGTAAATTTGTTGGGGATGAAAATCTTGAGAATCTGAAAGAGGACCAGCGTGAGCTTTGCGAATGGCCGAATCAACGGCAGCATGAACTGCCGGGATTTGGAGCCGGAGTTGGCCAGCAGTGCTGCCTTGACTTCGTCGCTGAGCGGCAGACTGGCGTCGAGGTAGAGCGCGAGCCAGGGATTGGGATCCTCAGGGTTATATGGAGCTTTCTCGTAGAGTTCGGTAACGTCCATATCGGCAGTGCCCTCCTCCGGTTGTCAGTTTCCGAATAAGTCTGTCGTGCCGGAAAAATCTGGCGCAGTCGGGACGCGAATCTCGCGAGCAAGTCCAACCGCGCGAAGAACTCGAATCACCTGCCAGGTCCAGTCGAATTCACCTTTTGCCAGGCCGTGCTTTGCACTCCAGGGAAAACGGTGGTGGTTTGCGTGCCATCCTTCGCCGAGGATCAGCAACCCCATGACGAAACTGTTGCGGGAACGGTCGTGCTGCCCGGAGAGGCGATTGCCAAACATGTGCGCGATGCTGTCAATCGCGTCTCCCATATTGTAAAGAGCCACGAAGGTGAGCCACACAACGGCACATCCACGAATTCCCCAGAGGTACCAAGCCGCCAACACAGGGACGAGGAAATGCAGGTGCATAGCTGCTGCGTAGGGCCAGGGGCGGCTGATCAGCCGGTACCAGGGGTCGGCGGAGACGTCAGCGGCGAGCGCATTGAATTCCTGGTTGGTCCGGGGGCGCATCCATGCGTCGATCAGCAGACGTAGCGGGCCTGCCAGGGAATAGAGAACGCAGAGGAGGACGTTGTCGGATCCGAGATACCAACCGACGTGGGCATACCAGAAGCCGCGTTGCAAGGGGGAATGCGGATCGAGGGGCGTGTCGGCATGCGCGTGGTGATAGCGATGATTGCCGACCCACTGAACGGGCGTGCCAGTCGGAAGTCCGAGCGTGACCAGTGTGCGCTCGAGCCACTTGGGAAGCTTCAGGGAGCGATGGGCGAGCACTCGATGATAGCCGAGGTTGATGGCCAGGCCGGCCAGCAGGTAATAGACGAGGAAGAAGGCCAGCATCGACGCGGTCGACATCAGAAGTTTCCGATCTCTTCCAGCTGCAACGCATAGAGACGCGCAGTGACCTTGGCGCAACGGACAATTTCGGGAACGAGCTTCGGCGTGAGGATGCCGCTGGCGATGGCGAGATCGAGTCTTTTGAAATGTGCGACGTCGCTTTCGGAGTGATAGAGGAAAAAAGAGACTGCTTCTTTCTTCAGGCCTAGCGTCTCCTGAATCCTTTTTCCCCATTGTTTGGCGATTCGTTGGCCGACGCCCTCGACGATGAACATGGCGCCAATGAGGGCAAAGGGATTTTGCTGGCCGGCCATCTCGAGCATGTAGGCAGAGAGCGCTTCGCTGCCGATGTTCTTGCGGCCGGCGCGAATGACGTCGAGGCTTCCGCCTGCAAGTTCGAAATTGCGCTCCAGCATTTCGAAGTCACGGTGCTCGTCGCTGGTGTGCATGATGAATGCGCTGCGGATGGGGAAATAATCCGGCGTAATGCTGGAGGCCGCACGGCCGATCCAGCGTGAACCTTCGATGACCTGTTGACGGAGGTTGAAGAGCAGCGCACGGTAATCCTCAAGCGTGAATCGGCCGTCGTAGAGCTTTTTGACGATGGGGACGCGCTGCAGACGATCTTCAAATTCAAACCAGACGAGGGCCAGGTCGCGCACGAGAGCTTCCGCCAGTGGGTCGTTGGAGGTGTGCAGTTCAGGAGGCTGTGCGTGGAAGATGGCTTCAGGCGCTTTCGCAGCACGGGCGCTGGTGCCGGAGCCTTCGACGGCTGTCAGGAGCATGTAGCCGAAGAGGAATCTTCCGCTCTCGGGGACCAGGCAGAGGATAGTGTCGCCGCTTTTCAGCTTGCCGGAGTAGAGAAGTTCTTCGAGCAGGAGAAAGGTTGAGGCCGAGCCGACGTTTCCGGTGGAGCTGAGGTTGGTGAACCACCGTTCGTGAGGGATGTCGAACCCGAGCCTGGCGGCAAGGTCGTGCGACTTGTCGCGAAAAACGTGGGACGAGTAGTGGACTGCCAGCCAGTCGACATCGTTCGGCTCGAGGCTCTTGGTTTTTGCAACCTGGAGCAGTCCCTGCACCGCGTGACGCACGACTTCGTCGAGCATGCGAATGTCCTGACGAAGATTGATAGCCCCGGCGTCGGCAGCAAGATCGTAACTTGGAAAATCGAGCCACGATTGCGGAGCATCGCCGTTCTTCGGCAATCCGACAAACATGCAAGGCTCACGCTGGCCGGCATAGGAGAGCAGTTCGACCCACTCGATGCGCAGCGACAAGCCGGAAGCGGACGGCGAGCTAGAGAGCACCGCCGCGCCGGCACCGTCCGAAAGCATCCAGCGAAGGAATTCCGTATCGAAGCTCAAGCCTTCTTCCCGCACCGCGCGCTGGGCTTCGAAGCGCGACGATTTGAAGAGGCGGCTGGGAAATTCGCTGGCGCAGACAACGGCATGGCGCTTGTCGCCGTTGAGAATCTGCAGCATGGCTGATTTGAACGCCATGACTCCGCTGGCGCAGACGCCGTGGAGGGTGGCGATTTCGCAGGGAGGCGATTTCAGTTCGCCATGGACCATGCTGGCAAAGCCGGGGATGGGGAGGTCCCCCTGCGATGTTGCCGCGGCGAGGAAGTCAATGTCTTCTAGATCGAGACTCGCACGTTCGACAGCGGTGCGAATTGCATGGGCCGCCATGGTTGCGTTGGAGAAGAGTGTTTTCTGCTGGCGGTCGATGGCGTAGTAGCGAGCTTGAATGCCGTTTTGTTTCAGGATGCGTTTGCGGATCCGCGAGGTCTTTCCGTCAATGGTGCCGAGGAATTCCTCCATCGCATCGTTGTCGACGGGTTCGCCGGGAAGGAATTTTCCGAGCGATGTGATGAATGCCTGCATGATCACTTCCGGTGTCGGATTCTGGATTTCCTGGCGATGCTTGCGCAAGTGTAACCCAGAGTCCGCTGATCAGGGTCATTTCGGCAATCCGAGACCGCGGATGCGGACCTGGCCCGAGACCGGCACGATCGGGATCGCTCCGACGCGGGGATCGGTCAGGACGCGAGGGCGCGAATGGCACTGACGCCGGCGCCAAGCAGAGCGGTGGCATCGTCATTGGGCAGAATCTCAAGGGAATAGCTGAGGAGCGGGCTCATCTTGACCATGGTTTCGAGATAGCGGCGCAGCATGGGGATGTCGAGAAAGCCGACGTTGTGGCCGGTGAAATAAAAGCGGCCGGGCCCGGCCAGGTGGATAAAGGACGCGGTTGCGGCAGCGAGGGCGCTATGCCACAGTTCAACAAATTCGCGGCAGCGGGCGTCGCCTTTCTTGGCCTGCGCGAAGACCTCCTCGGGTTCGAGGTCGAGGAAGCGCATGCGCATGGCGCGATAGCCCATGATGCCTTCGAGGTGACCGACACCGCCGCAGCCGCAGAAGCGCTCCTTGGGATCGAGGGTGACGGTGATGTGCCCGCCTTCCCAGACGCCTTCGACATAGGGCCAGCGACCGTAGCCGATGCCATTGCCGATGGTCCACACGCGGGTGAGTTTGTTTAATTGACCACGCGTGGCAGCGACGCCGGCGGCGATGGCATCTGCATCATTGGCGATGTGGACGGGAGCATTGATACCTTTGACGCCGAGGACGCGGGTGAGTTCCTCGGCGAGATTCATGCCCTTGATCTGGGTGAGATTGGGGGAGTCTTCGACGACGCCGTGACGAATGACGCCTGGAACTGCGACGCCGATGGCATCGACATCTCCCTTGCCAATCACGGAAAGGATTTCGCCGGCGAGGATTTCAACGAACTCACCGACAGGGAGTCCGTTGAGCGCGTCCACCTCATCGACGTTCTGGGGATAGCGTACGGTTTCTCCCGCGAGGCGCATGTCCTCGAGCCTGCCGGCAACAATGTGTTCCGTAACGACAACGCCAATTGCGGTAGTCATTTCGCCCTCCATGGGGAGAAAGCTTGCATGGATAAGAAATCGCCGGTGGTAAAAGAATCTCGTGTTCCGAGATTTCTGAAACTGGTCATGGTTATTCCACCTGGTAGCGATTCAAACGGCCGAGTCCGTTGAATGCTGCGGCCTTGTAGCACTCAGCGAGCGTCGGATAGTTGAAGACGGTTTCGACAAAGTAGTCGACGTTCCCGCCGAGCACCATGACGGCCTGGCCAATGTGCACAAGTTCGCTGGCGCCTTCGCCGATGATGTGGACACCGAGAACCTTGCGCGTGTCACGGTGGAAGATAAGCTTGAGGCGGCCGGTGGTGTCGCCGCGAATCTGGCCGCGAGCGGTCTCACGATAGAAGGCCATGCCGACTTCGTAGGGGACATCTTCGTCGGTGAGCTGTTCTTCGGTTTTGCCGATGAAGCTGATTTCGGGAATCGTATAGATGCCGTAGGGATAGAAGCTGGGGTTGGACGTGGTGTGGGTATCGTTGAATGCGCGTGCCGCGGCGATGCGGCCCTGCTCCATCGAGACGGAGGCGAGGGAAGGGAAGCCAACGACGTCGCCGACGGCGTAGATGTGCTCGACATTGGTCTGGTAGTGCTCGTCGACGGGAATGCGGCCGCGGTTGTCGGCTTCGATGCCGGCGGCGGCGAGGTTGAGATCGTCAATTGCGCCCTGGCGGCCCACGGCGTAGAGCAGGGCATCGCCCGAGACCTTCTTTTTGCTCTGGAGATTGGCGACCACGGTCGCGTCGGCGAGTTCTTCAACGCTTTCAACTTCTTCGCCAAGGCGCATGGTGACACGGCTGTCGCGGAGGTGATAGCTGAGGGATTCAACGATTTCCTGGTCGGCAAATTCGAGCAGCTTGGCGCGCTTTTCAATCAAAGTGACGCGCACGCCGAGGGTGGAGAACATGCAAGTGTATTCGACGCCAATGACGCCGCCGCCGACCACGATGAGGGACTTTGGGAGGGAGGGAAGTTCGAGAACCTGGTCGCTGTTGATGATGGTGCGGCCGTTGATGGGGACTTTGGGCGAGCCGGCTGGCTTGGTGCCGACGGCGATGATGATGCGGTCCGCCTCGATGGTGTTGTCGCCTGTGAGGCCTTCAACGCGCACATGGTGGGGATCGATGAAGTGGGCAATGCCGTGGACGATATCGATGCCGTTGCGCGAAAGTTGGGCCTCGGTTACGTCCACTTCTGTTTTGATGACGGCTTGAACCCGGAAGGCGAGATCGGCCATGCTGATCTTTTCCTTGACCCGGTAGTTCATGCCGTAGACGGAGCGGTAGTTGTAGCCAGAGAGATGCAGGACCGCTTCGCGCATGGTCTTGGACGGAATGGTGCCGGTGTTGACGCACACGCCGCCGACAACGGACCGCGACTCGACCACGGCAACGCGTTTTTTCATTTTTGATGCGGCCACGGCGGCGCGCTGCCCGGAGGGCCCGGAACCGATGACGACAAGGTCGTATTTGGCGGCGCTCATGCGCGTGTCTCCAGGGTGCAAACTGAGGGGCAGAACGTGGTACTGAACACGGCGTCGGTTCGAGCCATACCAGGCACAGCATACGCCTTGCGCCGGCCTGGTGCGGAGCGACCTGGGGACGGGAACATCCTGCTCCGTTTTGTGATTGTCTCAACCCGCAGGAGGTTTCAGCAATCCAGACAAGGATTGTACCCGGTGGCCTTGATGGCGGTGTAAAACTTCGAGCACAGGATCAACAGGACGGGAATGGCGAGGTGTGGCGAGGAAAAAGAGCCCCGGTGAATCGGCAGTGATTCAACGGGGCAAGTGCCACAGGAGGAATCAGACGTGAGCCGCCCGGGGCTGGCCCAGGAACGCGTGCTGTTGTGTGCCGGTATGGAGTCGTGGGCGGTTGAATTGTCGAATTTGAACTGGCGCATCATTCCGTCCAGGTCGCTTGCCAGCGAGGCGAGGTTCTTGAGCGCCTCTACGGATTCCTCGGCGCCCTGTGCGTTTTCAGTAGCGAACTCGGAGATATGGCCTGCGGATTCCGAGATTTCGCTGGAGGCGGCGGTCTGCTGGGTTGCGGCCGAGGCGATCAAGTGAATCTGATTCTCCACCTGCTTTGAGGCTTCGATGGTGGCTTCGAGACTTTTGCGAGCGCGGGCCGTTTCATTGAGGCCGTTTTCGACTGCTGCGCTGCTCTCCTGCATGACTTCGAGAGTGCTGTGGGTTTCGTCCTGGATGCTGCGGATGGTTGCAGCGATCTCTTCGGTTGCGCCCTTGGTGCGCTCTGCCAGGCGGCGGACCTCGCCGGCGACGACGGCGAAGCCGCGGCCGTGTTCGCCCGCGCGGGCGGCTTCGATGGCTGCGTTGAGTGCGAGCAGATTGGTCTGCTCACTGATTTCCTGGATAACACTGACGACCTTGCCGATTTCTTCGGAGCGGTGAGCGAGGGAGTTCATTTTTTCGGCGACGGTACCGGTAGCGGTGGAGATTTTCTCCATCGTGGAGGCTGCGGCTTCCATCACGGCTCCGCCCTGGTCGGCAGTTTCGGCGGAGATGCGGCTGGCGGCGGCAGCGCTCTCGGCGTTGTGGCTGATTTCGGCGATGGTGGCGGTCATCTCCTGCGCAGCCGCGGCGATCTGGTTGGTTTTGTTTGATTGCGCGTGGGCATTGCCGGCAGATTGCACGGCACGAGCAGTGATCTCGGTCGTGGCGGCAGAGAGGGTGTCTGCGCCCCGGCCGACCTCTTGCAAGACATTGCGTATGGTTTCAGCGCATTTGTTCATGGCTCCACCGAGACGGCCGATTTCGTCGGTGCCCGTCACTTCTACAAATGCGGTCAGGTCTTTGGCGGCGAGGCGCTCGAGCATCTCGGTACCCTTTGCGATGCGTGGTGCGATGACACGCGTGAGCACCGTACCGACAAGGATGCACAGAGCGACAATGAGGAGGGAGGCGAAGGCCTCAATCCAGACGGCGTGGAGGCTGGCAGTGGAATTCTCTGCTGCGGCCATCTGTCCCTCCTTGACGTTGTAATCAAGAATGGACTGCAGGGAAGTCATGGCGCGATCAAAGTCATCGACGGCGTTGGAGCCGAGGACGGCTACGGCTTCCGATTTCTTTCCGGCTGCGGCAAGAGCGGCGCCGTGGTCACCCAATTCGCGATAGTGCGCGAAGGCGGAGACGGCGGCGTCAAAACCGTTGCGCTCTTCGCCTTGATCTACGAGGGACGCGTAGAGCGTTATTTTGCCTTCGAAGGTTTCGATCGCCTTGCGACGCAGGGCTGAATGCTGGGTGAGGCATTCTGAGGAAGAGCACACCAGCAGATCCAGGTCTTCACGCCGGAGCAGATTGAGGGCGCCCCGCATGTCGGACAGGTGAATGATCGAAGGCAGGAAATCCTGACCCATGGCGCGTGTCTTCTTCGAGATATCCCAATAGGTCAAACAGCTAAACAGGCCGAGCGCGATGCAGAGCAGACAAACGATGCCAAAGGCCAACTTGAACTTGCGTCCGATCGGGACATTGCGAATGGCGGACATTCCGGTAGTTCCTTTCTCGAGGGAGTCAGCCTTGTGGGAGGCATCTTCCCGGAACCGCTCGGGATGCTGTTTTCGAGCGGTTCCAGACACTTTGGGTTATCGGCGCATTGGGGAGAAGCGAGATAGCGCTGATCGCAAAATTCTCTTGGAAGGGCAAAGGCGTCGAGGGAAAGCACGGAAGTGTCTCAGGATGGTTCATGGATTACGAACGTTATTTCTGCATTTTGATTTTTAGATTTCCTTCATGAAGATTTTCTTTTCATCGCCGATGCATCCAGTGTGCAGGTCGGCTCTCAGGCCTGCCGAGGCATGCGATGAGGCGGTTGACCGAACTTTGCATTACGTTTGCAGTGCTGTCTTTAGTGAATGGGCTGGGATTCGCCGAGGATCCAACGGACCACAATCCCGCGGGCATTACCAGTGCGAATGAGACGCTGGTCCTTGGTCATGCGGAGCGAGGCGCTCCGGTAAAAAAGATCGATGCTTGCAGAGAGGCAGGAATCGAGACGAACGCGGCGCCACCGAATTGGGACAGTCCGGCAGCGACCACGCAATGTGGCGCGCTGGAGATGGACAGTCTTTTTACAGCGCAACCGATGGGTGGTGGAGTTCACCAGGAGTCGATGGGAACGACGGCCAGGTTCGGGTTAACTCCGCGGCTCGAGTTGCGGTGGGGCTTGCCGGAGCACCTGATACAGAGCGGGAGCGGGACGCGGTTGGTTGGCATATCCGATCAATGGATTGGGGCCTGCTACCGATTTCATGAACAGAAGGGGCGAGTTCCTGACCTGGCGGTGGATTATGCAGTCAAGTTTCCCACTGCTAATCCCGCGAAAGGTTTTGGGAGCGGATATACCGATCACGTAGGAACTTTTATCGCCAGCGCGGATGCGAAGAACACACATTTCGACTTCAACGCTGCGGGCACGGTGGCCGGTGGTTTGCACGGGCATGATGGCGCGGCGCAATTTGGACTGGCGGTGACGCGGCATCTGTTGCCGAAGCTTCTGGGAACTCTGGAGGCATTTGGAGGATCGCAGCCGGGCACATCGAATCGCTACGGTGCTGCTTTGGCGGGAGGTGCATGGGCCGTTCGTCCGTGGCTGGCAGTGAACGGGGCCTATGTGCGTGCCTACACCTTTGCTTCTCCGCGACAGCAGTTTCTTGTGGGGTTTATCTATACGACCCGGCCGGGGTTTGCCGCACCGCAAAGATAAATATTCGGAGGCATAGAGAGATGCTGAAACGATAAACGTGGAGAATGCAGGCCGGCCTTGTCGGCTGAAGCGCAAATGGATATGCTTGGCGCGGTCGGAGAATACTTCTTGAACGTTTCGCTTTGCAAAAGATGCTGCGCCGGGATCGAGTTTGGGTTGACCTTGATGGTTGTCTTCGGCGGGCAAACTTATATTGCGGCGCAGGTGTCCTCGGCTTCTTCGCCAACGGATGCGAAGCCGGCTGTTTCGCAGCACTTGACGGCGGAGCAGGATCGAGTGCGCTTGCTGGGGCTGCTGGGTTTGGCGGAGTCGGATCTACGGCCTGCGCCGGTTCCGGATGCGTGAAGTCGCCGAAGGCCACCAATTACGACGAAGCGAAGGCGAATGTCTATCCGAAGTTGCCGGATCCGCTGGTATTCAAGAACGGACAGCCGGTGAAAACTGCGATCGATTGGAGCAAGCGGAGGCGCGAGATCCGGGAGGGTTTCGATCGTGAGATGTCTGGGGCGTTCGCCGAATTCGATGCCGGATGTGCAGTGGCACGTGGTCAGCACCGTGCACGAAAAATACGGCGGGGTTGATGTGATCACGAAGCGGCTGGCGGGACGAGTCGGGCCGTGGATGAACACGTCGATTAAATTCGATATCGATTTGCTGCTCACGGTTCCGGCGCACGCGGCGGGTCCTGTACCGGTAATTATGGAACTGGCATTTGCGAAGGATTTTGAGTTGGCGACGAAGGGGCCTTTGGACAGTTATCTTCCGACGCCATGGGGTGTGGATGGCCGGCCCGTGGTGCAGCGCGGTTGGGGATTCGCGATTCTCAATCCGGTGAGCTATCAGAAGGACGATGGGTCGGGGCTGACAGAAGGGATTATTGGATTGGGTAATCGCGGGACAGCCGCGCAAGCTTGACGACTGGGGCGTACTGAAGGCGTGGGCATGGGGCGCAGAAGCAGGCCAGGCACTACTTTGAAACGGACAAGGCGGTGGACGCAAAGCAGGTTGGGCTAGTTGGACATTCCCGGTTTGGCAAGGCCGTGCTGGTCACGATGGCTTACGAGTACCGGGAATTTGCGATTGGATACGTCAGTTCGTCCGGCGAGGGCGGCGCGAAGCTGTATCGGCACATTTATGGAGAGACGATTCCAAACCTTGCAAGCGCATCGCTGTATCACTGGTTTGATGGAAACTTTCTGCGCTATGCAGGCAAGCTGAATGCGGGCGATTTGCCGGTGGATAATCACGAGTTGATCGCGCTGTGCGCTCCATCGCCGTTGTTTATCGGCGGAGGCAGCGATGCAGGGGATGGATATGCCAATCCCAATGGCGATGCATGGGCCGATCCGCGTGGGATGTTTCTGGCTGAAGTTGCAGCAGGTCCGGTGTATCGCTTTCTCGGTGCGAAGGATCTGGGAAGTACAGAGTTTCCGCCGGCTGGTACGGCGCTGATAAAGGGCGATCTTGCGTTTCGGCAGCACGAGGGCGGACATACGCCCGCCCCGAACTGGCCCTATTTTCTGGAATTCGCCAGCACGATATCTGCACGCGCCGGGAGCAGCAGCGCGTTAGGCTTGCCATCGTCGTACGAAAGATCATTCAGTCCCGAAGGATTCCGCGATCGCGCAGCACTTGCATGATGTCCTGATGGGCCATGTACATTACGATTTTGAATTCTTCTTCGCCGGTATCGATCAGAAACGTCGAATCGGCCAGGACCTCTTCGGATTCTCGCGAATTCTCGCGTGCGAACTCAAAACGCCATGTGGTCTTTGCAAGGACGTACCGCGCATCAAGCTGAGTCTCATGAAGACTCGTCAATACCGCAGGCTTGCAGCCGAGCCGATCGAAGAGAAACTTTCGCCTCGGCAAAGCGGCAGCGAAGTCTTCTACGCGCACGCAGTGCGTTCCATGAGGGTCAGCTGAAATAAATGGATCCGTAAATTGCGATACCAGCGCGGGAATGTCATCCTGGCTGCTCTTCTGCGCATACAACTGGAAGAAGCGGCCGACGGCCGTTTCGTGGTTGATCATCGAGTTCCCCCTTTTGGGCTGTCACACGGTTAGGTTCCGTGCGAGGAAGCACTTTAGTATTATATCAAATTTGATATATATAAGTCAAGCATTACCAGTCGTTTACGTGTGCATCGTGAAAGTAATTGTGGATGGCGAGGTTAGCTGTTTTTTTCTTTGATCCACAGAACGTAGTCCGTGCCGGGCGGGGTTCCGCCGAGCGCACGCAATCGTGTGGCGCATTGAGGGCGATGTCCTTGCGTGTGAAGGCAGACCTGCAGAATTGCCTGGCGGATAGAGACATCGATACCCAGTCGAGAGGATCGGGTCTCCAATGTTCGTTCGAGTTCCGAGTCGCTTGCATGGGAAAGCCACTCGGCTTCGAGGCGTTCGGTCTCGTTGAATCGATCGATGAAAGCGGCGAGGTTCGCGGGCACCTTCATTTCGCTCTCGCGATCAAATGGGTGTCCGAGGATGGTGAGAAGCCAGAAGCGATTGGACACGAGGATATGGTGAAGCATCTTGCGCAGTTCTTCGTCCTCGGCGGCGGCGGGATATTGCTCGATCGCGCGAAGCAATTTGTCATTCGCCCACCACTTGTGGCGCATCAATTCTTCAATCATCGAAAGCATGGTTGTCACTCCAACGAGGGCCTGCGCATTCTTGACAGCCACAATTTCAATGTTGATTTATTCGTGACCGACACGCGGCGTGATCCAGTATTGCAGCAGGAGCAGGTCAAGAAAACGGTCGAATTTGTAGCCGACTTCGCGCAGGTGGCCAGCGCGTTCGAAGCCGAAGCGCTCGAGGAAGCGGAGGGAGGCAGTGTTTTCTGAATCCACGCCGGCGATCATGGAGTGTTTGCCCGCTTGCCGAGCCTGCACGATGAGGGCCTTGAGCAGAAGCGAACCCACGCCCTGACCACGCAGTCCTGAGGCAATGTGCACGGTGCCTTCGACGGTGTAGCGATAGCCGGGCCAGGGGCGGAAGTCGCCGTAGCTGGCGAAGCCGAAGACGCGTTCGCCGTCGGTTGCGACAAGGACAGGGCAGTGCTGCTCGAGGCGCATGCGCCACCAGGCGACGCGATCGGCAACGCTGGCGGCCCGGTCGTTATAGATCGCGGTAGAGTTCGTCAGAACCTCGTTGTAGATTGCGGTGATCTCTTCAAAGTCCGCCTGGACGGCATCGCGGATCTGCATGGTCTGCCCTCGCATTTGACTCGGATGGTGGACCGGAACCAGAATAGCTGGTTCGGCATAAAGGTTTGGTCAGGATGGAACTGGCAGAAAAAGTCGAAGTGTTGCGGCAGTTGCAAGCCGGCCGCGATGCGCTGGGTGAGGCGCTTGCCGGAGTGGATGATGCGATGGCTGTGCACAAGCCGTCGCGCGGGTCGTGGTCGATTCTCGAATGCATGGAGCACATGGTCGAGTCGGAACGGTACCTGCTGACACGCCTGCATGGGGCCGAACACGCTGACCAGCCTTTCGGGAAATCGCGGCGCGAAGGCAAGATAGCGATGCTTGCTGCGGATCGGAGCCGCCGAATCGAGGCGCCCGAGCAGGCGCATCCACATGGACGGTTTGCGACGTTAAGCGAGGCTGTCGCCGCGTTCGATGCGACCCGGGCGGAGGTGGAGCGCTGGGTGGAGAACTGTACGGGCAATCCCCGCTGCATGATGACAGATCACCCGCTGATCGTGGGGCCCGTGACGTGCGCGGAGACACTGATCATGATTGCGGCGCACCCGGCGCGACACGCGAAGCAGATTGCAGAGATCAGGCAGGCACACGCCACAAAATTGAGAGTTTGACGGAGATGGTCAACAAAGTCATTGCGCTTTTCGTATTTATTCTCTATTGTTGAATTAATGACAGACCGAGGCTATCTTGGGGAGTTCGAACTCATGATTCTCCTTGCCGTGATTCACTTGGACGATCAGGCTTACGGGGTTCCTATCGCCCGGGAGATCGAGACGCATCGCGGCCGGGATGTTTCGGTGGGCAGTGTTTATGCGGCCCTGGAACGCCTGGAAGCCAAGAAGCTGGTCTCTTCCAATCTGGCCGATCCAACTCCGGAGCGCGGCGGCAAAGCGAAGCGATATTTTCGTGTGACAAAGGCCGGGCTTCGACAAATCCACGAGACGCGGCGAGTGTTGTCGAAGCTCTGGCAGGTTCTTCCGGAGTTGAAAGGGGAGCGCCCATGAGCCGGAATAGCCCGCCGCTCCTGGCAAGTTGGATGCTGGAGCACTTCACCTTCGGCTGTCGCAATGAAGCGCTGACCGGCGATCTGCTTGAGGAATTTCGGTCCGGCCGCTCTGCCCGATGGTATTGGCGGCAGGTTCTCGGAGCGATCATCTTTGGCCTGTCTCGAGCCGTCGGGAGTCAGGGCACCGCGGCGCTTTTCGCTCTCTTGTGGTCAATGCTTGCGCCGGCGTGGTTGCTGGTGTTTGCCACTGTTGAACAGCACTTAGACCTTAGCAGCCGTTTTTACCGCATGGATTGGCCATGGTCAACGGTCTGCGATCTGGGGTTGCTGCTGCTCGCGGATCTGCTCTTCATTTGGATTGGCATCGTTCTGTACCTGGGACCGGATTTGTTGCGATCGAAGGGGCGAAGAGTTCGGCACGTCTGCCGCGGAGTGGCTGCCAGTATTCCGGTCCTCATTGTTGTGTTGGCAGCGCTTGTTGCGATGCCGAAATATTTCATCGATATCCAGACTACCGGCCAGCGGTCGCTGGGTCCGGTCAGCACGTATGCGATTACAAACTTGAATCCGCCGGAGGTGCGTCGATTGGCTCCGCGGGAGGAATGGAGCGCACAGTACGGAGATCCGGTGATCATGCCTGTCGTCAGCCCGCTCTCAGCGATCACTGACGTTCACGGCGCCAGCTTAGTGGTGCGCCTGCCTTTTTTTCTCGTGATTTTTGGCGCGCTGTGGCGCGTGGGTATGTCTGGAAGGAACGAGCAAGAAAAGATCTCCATCTAGGGGTGTTGAATTCTCCCTATGAATAGCAAAAGCTTCACGCTTGTGGGCGATCCGACCGAGCGAAGCACGGGGAGTTTTGCCGGCGTTCTGGTGTGTGCTGGTCTTCTGAATGCATTGATCGTCGCATTCCTGGTGTGCAGGCTGCCGCAGGGGAGCGCGACATCCCTGATCAGGCTTCTGCTCAGAGCAGCGATTTACGTCTGCATAGTGGCAGCGGCTGGTTTTGGGGGCACGTGGTTTTATTGGAAACGCTCGTCCAACTCTTCCAAATTGAATTTCCCCGTTTCCATCCGCATGTTTGGTCTTGTGTGTGTCGCGGGCTGGGTCTGGGTGCCGGCGATTGTGCTCCTGGTGTCAGAGCGGTCACCGGTTGCAGCGGCGATTGCTGCGGTTGGCGGATTCATTCTCGCTGACGGCCTGCGTAAGACGATTCCAATCGCGACCGACTCTCTTCGCGAGCATTGGTACGAGGCCGCATCGAACCAGGTACTCTTCACCCAGACTCTTCAGGCACCTGCATTCAGATCCCACGGCTACACGATTGCCATCTGCATTTATCTGGCAGGGTTCGCCGTTCACGATCATTCGATGGCAATAGCCAGCGCCCTGCTGGGGAGCGGCGCATTTATATTTGCGTGGGAATCGGCGTTGCCGTCCAGCCGACAATCGCAGCACGCGCCGACGCGTCGGTTCGCAATGAGACTCGGGTGCGTTGCGGCGGTCGCGGTTCTTGTCACTGTGTGGGCTTTGCTGGACGGTGTTGCGCATCGGGGCCGGGTCGAAGCCGGCGATGTGACATTTGCGCGAAGTAACGACCCGTCACGGAACGATGTCTCGAAACGCACCTCCGCAAATCCGGCGTTGGGCTATGGAGGATACGAGAGCATCATCCTCTGGCCCCTTCCTCAGAAGAAGCAGATTATTCCTCCGCTGCCCGCGCGGACCGATCTGCTCGCGCCCGGAACTTCGCAACCACTGATCATTCGCTTCGATGGAGCCTATTGGTATTTCCAGCCTCCTGAAACGGAGCCGGGCCCCACGGCTCACCGAGCGCAAGGAACACCATTATCCGCGCACATCCAATCGAACAATTCGTTTCCACTGATCATGGAAGCCCATCAGCGACTGGGCGGCGCGATTCGGCTCGCCCGCTGCCGGGAAATGCAGGTCGAAATCGAAAACCGGGAAGTTGAGCCCCGGGCGGTTGCGCTTGCGGTTCTGCTGTCTGATTCGACGATTTTGGACAGGCCGATGCTTTCTTTGGGCAAGCAGGTGCTGAAGACGACCCTGCCGGATCATGACCGGCTACAGAGCTCTTCGACTTTCGAGACCCTGCGGTTCGCGATTCCCGCGCACGCAAAGATACGCAAGTTTGATGAGATCACCATAATGCTTCTTCCCGATATTGGACCTGCGATCGTCGGGCCCAAGATCGCAATAGAGCAGTTCCAGTTCCTTCCTCGCTAAAGGGCTCTCTTCTACGCCGGAATGGTCTAGCGAAAGGCCGTTCGCATTGACGCGCAAAGCGCTGCGCCTTAGGCTGAAATCTATGGAATTCAAAGTTGTAGAACTGGAGCGGGAGCCGATCGAGTTCGATCTGGCGCTTCCGCCAGGCCAGGTGGATTTGGGCGACGAGGCAAAGCAGATGGGGAATCTGGCCACCTCGGGGCTCGCCGAGGTCCTCCATGAACACCGCGGACCCAAAGATATCGTCGCCGATATCCGGCTGCGGGGGAAGTTTGCCGGCCGGTTTGAGGTGCCCTGCGCACGGTGCGTTGAGCCTGTGGAGATCCCGATCGAGTCGGATTTTGACTTGATCTTCAGGCCGGTGGTGGCGGACTCTGAGCCTACGGAGCGGTCGATAACGCCGCCGGAGACGGAAATCGGTTATTATCAAAGAGACAGTCTTTTGCTTGAGGATGTGCTGCGCGAGCAGGTGCTTTTGTCCCTGCCGGTCAGAACGCTGTGCAAGCCTGACTGCAAAGGACTTTGCCCGCGCTGCGGTCAGAATCGCAATAGCCAGGATTGCTCCTGCGATGAGGGTTCAAATGACCCCCGCTGGGAGGCGCTTTCCGGGCTACGCAGCCAGATAAAGTCCTCAAAACATTAATGTTCAGGTGTTCCGTCCTTGCCGCGAGGCAAACTGGATCAGTGTGGTCCGGAAGGGTCGAGAACGCGAAAGGAATAGCATCATGCCGAATCCGAAAAGGCGCCACTCGACGCGCCGTACCGCTCTTCGCCGTTCCCACGACTTCCTTACCGCAACCGGTGTTTCGGAGTGCCCGAACTGCCACGAGAAGAAGCTTCCCCATCGCGCCTGCGCCAAGTGCGGAGAGTACAAAGGGCGCGCGGTGCTCGAGACCAAGGAAGCTGCGAAGTAAACCGCCGTTCAGCCTAGAACTCGCCAGAATATGCAATCATGCAAATGGTTACGGGGTCGTCCCGATGGAACGGCCCCGTCCGCATTTCCGGCGTTTCTGATTCCACAGCAGAATTTACGGTGACGCAACATGCTCATCGACATCGTTCTTGACGCGGTTGGCTCCGACAAGGCGCCCGAGCCCGAGATCAAGGGTGCCATCCTTGCCTGCCGGGAGCTTCCTGTCCGGGTTCACCTGGTCGGCCCCTCTTCAGAGCTTCGCGACCTGCTGGACGAGCACCTGGAAAACGAGGAGCTGCCCATCGTAATTCACCATGCCTCGGAGCGGATCGGCATGGAGGAGAAGGCGGCGAGCGCGGTTCGCAGCAAGCGCGACAGCTCGATGCGCGTGGGGCTGAAGCTGGTGCGTGAAGGCAAAGCCAAGGGATTTGTGACGGCCGGAAACACCGGCGCTGCGATGGCTACGGCCAAGATGGTGCTGGGGGCACTGCCGGGCGTGGATCGGCCTGCGCTTGCGACTCCTATGCCTAGTTCTACGGGCAATCCGTGTGTGCTGCTCGACGTGGGCGCCAACGTGGATTGCAAGGCGCACAATCTCGAACAATTTGCGGTGATGGGCGAGATGTATGCCCGCAGCGTGCTGAAGATCGCGCATCCGCGCGTGGGTTTGCTGTCGATTGGTGAGGAAGAGACCAAGGGCAACGATCTGACGCGTGAGGCTTTTCCGTTGCTGAAGGCCCTGCCGATCAAATTTATCGGAAACGTGGAAGGGCGCGACATTTTCAGCGGACTGGCGGACGTGATTGTCTGCGACGGCTTTGTGGGCAACGTGGCGCTGAAGACGAGCGAGGGTGTCGGGCGATTTGTGCGCGACGTGTTGCGCGAGTCGCTGACGAGGACGGTGACGGCCAAGGTGGGCGCGCTGCTTTCGCGGCAGGCTTTCAATGATTTTCGGCGGCGGCTGGATTATCGCGAGTACGGCGGAGCGCAGTTGCTGGGAGTGCGCGGGGTTTGCGTCATCGGGCACGGATCGTCGAATGACCGCGCAATCTTCAACGGGATTCGCGTGGCGTACGAGTTTGCCCATGCAGGGACGAACGAGCGGATCGAGCAGGAATTTCTGCGCCGGCCGGCTCGCAAGCCCGGGAATGCGGATGACGACGCTTCCGATGCGACGATTCACTAGGGCGCGCTGATGCCAGCCGAAACCAGGAAAACGAATCCCGACAATCTCAAGCGGTGGGCCGATGATCTCGCTTGTCCGGTGTGCTTCGGGCCTCTGCGGTTTGAAGAAGCGACGGTGGCGTGCACCGGCTGTGCCCGCACCTACCCCATTGTCGATGGGATTCCGGTGCTGATTCCGCAGCGGGCAATTGAACCCACTACAAATTAGAAGACAAGAGCCTCGGCGGTTATTCTGGGGAGCAAGCTTTCTCCGGATCTAACAAGCGAGGTCTTCCTTGGCAACAGCAAAACTGAAGCGGGCGCTCGGGCTCCGTGACGTTTTGCTGTTCTACGTTGCTTCGGGATTGAGCCTGCGCTGGATCGCTACGGCGGCGGCGAGCGGGCCTTCGGCGATTGTGGTTTGGCTGACTGCGCTGTTCGGATTTTTTGTGCCGCTGGCGGGATGTGTGCTGGATATGTCGTCGCGCTATCCGGGGGAGGGCGGGCTCTACATCTGGACGCGCGAGGCGTTCGGGCCGTTCTCCGCGTTCATTTCGGCGTGGACTTACTGGATGAGTAATCTGCCGTATTTCCCCTCTGTCCTCTTCTTTGCAGCAAGCAGCCTTTTGTATGTGGGAGGCTCGGCGCAGAGACTGGCGGAATCGCAGGCTTACTTTCTGGTGTTCACTGTGGCGATGCTGGTGGTGATTACGCTCTTGAATGTGGTGGGACTGAGCACGGGGAAGTGGCTCAATAATCTTGGCGCGATCGGAAGCCTTGTTCCCGCGGTGGTGTTGATTGGGCTCGGATGTTTTTCGTTCGCGCACTTCGGGTCGGCGACGCATTTCACACTGAACGCGATGGTGCCGCGACCGGGGATGAAGAATTTGATTTTTCTTTCAACGATCTTCTTTGCGTTCGGCGGATGCGAGGCTGGATCGTTCATGGGCGATGAGATCAAGGAGCCGCGACGGGTGATCCCGCGAGCGCTTTTTGCGGCGGGCGTGATTCTGGGATTTGGGTATATTGCCGGGACGGCGTCGATGCTTGTGGCGCTGCCTTCGAGCAGCATCAGCGGACTGGGCGGGTTCATGACGGCGGTGGATTTTCTGGCGCGGCGGCTGGGGATGGGCGCGCTGGTTGCGCCAATCGCGGTGCTGGTGGCAGTGAGTAATATTGGCGCGGCAAGCGCGTATCTTTCGTCGACGGCGCGGCTGCCGTTTGTAGCCGGAGTGCATCGCTACTTGCCCGAGGCGTTCGGGCGGATTCATCCGCGGTTCAGTACGCCGCATGTTGCGATCATTTCGTATGGGGCTGCGGGGATTCTCTTTGGATTGCTTGGACAGGCGGGTACGAGCATTCACGGCGCCTACGACATGCTGGTAAGTATGGCCGTGATTACATACTTCATTCCCTATCTTTTTCTGTTTGCTTCGGCGATCCGGCTTCAGCGGCAGCCATTGCCGGAGGGAGCGTTTCGGTTGCCAGGCGGACGAAGGACAATTGTTCCTCTGGCGTGCCTGGGCCTGGTTTCGACGGCCTGTACGATTGTGCTTTCGTTGTTTCCTGCTGAGGACGATGCGCATCCTACGGCTACATTTCTTAAAGTGGTCATCATGACGATTGTCCTTCTTGCTGCAGGCATTGCGATCTATCGCTCGGGCCAGCGGAGACAGGCGAACGATCACACAGAAGGGAACATTGCATGAGCAGAACCCTTGCCGAATTGCTGGAAATGTACGACGCGGATGCGTTGCTCGAAGAGGCGTATACGATTCCGGCGCCATGGTATCTCGATGCGCGCATTGAGCAGACGGAGCGCGAGTGTGTGTTCGGACGGAATTGGATCGCGGTGGGGCGGCTGGACCAGGTGGCAGCGGAAGGACAGTTCTTTACGGTGGAAGTTGCGGGAGAGCCGCTGGTAATTGTGCGGGGATCGGATGGCGTGTTACGCGCTTTCTTCAACGTGTGCAGGCATCACGCGGCGGCCGTTGCCAATGTGTCATCCGGAACGGTGCAGCATCTGCGTTGTCCCTATCACGGATGGACGTATGGGCTGGATGGGGCGCTCAAGGGTGCGCCGGAGTTTGCGGGAGTGTGCAACTTCGATCGCGCAGCGAACGGGCTGCTTCCAGTGCGCGTGGCGACCTGGGAGCAATTTGTGTTTGTGACGCTGGATGCGGATGCACCGGATCTTCTCGCGTCGTTAGGGGCCTTGCCGGAACGGGTGGCGCCGCTGGGGATAGGCAACCTGCGCTTCTTTGCGCGCAAGACGTACACGCTAGCGTGCAACTGGAAGGTCTACGTGGATAACTATCTCGATGGCGGCTACCACGTGCCGCATCTGCACAAGGGGCTGAACAGCGTGCTCGATTACAAGGAGTACACGATTGAAAACAGCGCGCGGTACTCGCTGCAGTCGAGCCCGATGGTCAGTTCGCAGGAGCATGAATCGTTTGCGGCTACGCGGACGGGGGATCGGGCTTACTACTACTGGCTGTATCCGAACTTCATGATCAATATCTATCAAGGTGTCATGGATACAAACCTCGTGCTTCCACTGGGAACGGATCGGTGCCTGGTGCAATTTGATTTCTACTTCGCGGATGTGAGCGACGCAGCGCAGGAGGGCAACGCGAAGAGCGTGGCGGTGAGCGATCGAATCCAGGATGAGGATGTAGATATCTGCGAGTCGGTGCAGAAGGGATTGCATTCGCGGGCATATGGGGCGGGGAGGTTGTCAGTTCGTCGGGAAGGAGGGGAGCATCTGTTTCACCGGCTGCTGGCGGCGGATTTGCGGAAAGCAATTTGACTGTGTTCAGGGCTCCCAGACGTCGCCGGGGAGAAGGGCCTGGGCGGTGAGGTTTGCGGGCGCGCGCTCGCGCATCGTTTTCTCGAGCAGCATTGCAGGTTCATCCCACGGCTCATCGGTGAGCTGGAAGGTAGCCCAATGGACACCCAGGAGATGGTGCGCGCCGCAGTCGATGGCGATCTGGATGGCCTGCGCCGGATCGGTGTGCTGCGAGCTCATGAACCAGCGCGGTTCGTAGGCGCCGATGGGGAGGATAGCGACGCGGGGCGCGCCGCAGCGCTTGCGAATTTCCGTGAAGATTTTTCCGTCCTGGTAGCCCGTGTCGCCAGCGCTGTAGATGATGCCGGCGGGTGTTTCGAGAATGAATCCACCCCAGAGCGCGAACCGCCGATCTCCGAGGTTGCGGGCGGACCAGTGATAGGCGGGGACAATGGTGGCGCGCACCTGATCTGAAAGCGTGAAGGTCTGCCACCAGTCGCCGGTTTCGACCTGGACATCCGGCGTATCTTTGCGAATGACCGCATCGTTGCCGAGGGGCGAGATCATCCTTGGCTTATGGGTCTCTGAGAGACGCCCGAGTGTGTTGGTGTCCATGTGGTCGTAGTGGTTGTGGGTGACGAGGACGGCGTGGATGGGAGGCAGGTCGTCGAAAGCGACAGCCGGCGGATTGCGACGCAGCGGACCGATGGAGCGAAAAGGACTGGTGCGATCGGACCAGACGGGATCGACGAGGATGTTGAGGGCGGCAACTTGAATCAACATCGAAGAGTGGCCGATGGCGGTGATGCGCAGTGCGTCGACGTGAGTGTCGGGTTTTAGTCCGGAGCGAGATGAGATGGTTGCCGGCCAATGCGATTGTTTTCCGAATAACTTCCAGCGGAGAAGATCAAGGATGCTTTTGTCGGTGGAGGGCAGACCTGAGTGGTAAAACTGCTTACCGTTGAAGTGGTCGGAGAGCGGACCGTTGTAGTAGCGATTTCCCAATCAAACTCCATCAAAGCAGGGAATAGGGACCAGGGACGAGGGAATAGGAAATTGGACAACCCGCCAAGAACCGAGAGCGGAGTTTCTCAAACTTCACGTGGTCAGAGCCTCGGTTTGTTTGCTCATCTTGGCTGTGCGCTCGATCTTGTCCCAGTTGAAAGGCTTGCCGTCGATGGCGCGCTTGAGAGTTTTGGCGAGCACGATGGAGAAGACCTGGCGATAAGCGAAGCGCTGCAGCCAGATGTGAAAGAGCAGCCAGCCGTCGCCTTTGTTGGCGGGGTGGCGTCGTTCGAGGCTGAAGGCGATGGTCGAGGTAACGAAGTCGATGAGCAGAAACGCGCCGAAGTATGCGAGCAGTTTTTCGAGGCTGGCGGCAGATGCGGCCTCAGGATGATAGTGGCGATCGACGAGGTAGTGCGCGAGTCCTGCAAGAAACATCAAGTCGATGAAGGGCGAGACGAGCGGAAGGAACATCTGGAAGATGAGGATATTGGGCAGCGCGAAGAGGCCCATGGCCTTGTTGCGAATAAACGCGAGGCGGTGCTTCCAGACTGCTTGCAGAATTCCGAACGACCAGCGGAAGCGCTGGCGCATGAGGCCGCGGGCATCGATAGGGGCCTCAGTGAAGGCGAGGGCGCGGTCTTCGTAGACGACCTTGTACTGCTGCTCCAGCAGATTCATGGTGAGGTCGGCGTCTTCGGCAACGGTGTTGATGGGATAGCCCCCGGCGGCCCTTGCTCCGGCGGTGCGCCACGCGCCAATGGCGCCAGGCACGACAGTGACGACATTGAAGAGGTCGAGGGCGCGGCGTTCGAAGTTCTGGCTGGTGATGTATTCAAGGGCCTGCCAGCGGGTCCAGAGATTGACGCGGTTGCCGACTTTTGCATTGCCGGCGACGGCGCCGACGCGCTCATCTTCGAAATGAGGAATCAGTTTGGAGATTGCGTCCATGGCGATGACGGTGTCGGCGTCAATGCCGACATAGAAGTCTTCGTCGATTCCTTCGAGCGCGAAGTTGAGGGCAGCTGCTTTTCCGCCGTTGGGCTTGGTGAGGACCTGCACACGTCCGGCAGCGATATCACTTGCATAAGCTTCACGGGCAATTTCGAACGTGCGGTCCGTCGAACCGTCATCGACGACGATGACGTGCAGATTTGTGTAGTCAGAGTTGAGCACCGACCTGATGGTGCGGACGATAACTTTTTCCTCGTTGTAGGCCGGGATGAATACGGCGACGCGAGGATTGAAGCCGGGCGATGCCTGGCGGTGCGGCCGGCGTAGACGATCGATGATGGCGAAGATGCCGACGATGATGAGGCGCGCGCTCATGAGAACATCGCCGACGAAGAATACAAGGACGATGAAGCGGCCGATCATGGAGAGCGCGGAGAAAGCGATGGAGTCGGGGATGGCACGAATGTACTGGCGGAAGGTAAGCGCCGGCATGACTTGCGCGGTTGTCATGCCCATGAGAGATGAGACGGGAACGAAGGTGTAGCCCTTTGCGCGCAGGGCGTCGATGAGGTAGGGAAGAGTGGCGACGGTGATGGAGCGATCGCCGCCGCCATCGTGCATCAGGATGATGGAGCCGCGAAACTGCGGCTTGGTTTTCATGGTGTTCAACTGGTCGAGCACGAACCGGGTGATCTCGGCAGGCGTCCTGGGGTTGTGCTCGTCCCAGTCGTTGGTGTCGATCTTGTTGCCGACCACGGTGAGGCCAAGCTGTTGCACGCGCACGACGGGAGCGGCCTGATCGTCGGTTTCGGGCTCTTCGTCGATGTCGTAGGGTGGGCGGAAGTAGAGTGGCTGGACGCCGAGTTTGCTGGCGAAGAGCCGTTCGGTGAGCTTCACCTCGAGGTCGAGCCGGTTGTTATCGATTTCACTGATGTCGGGATGAAAGAAGGTGTGGTTGCCGATCTCGTGGCCTTCGCGCTGAACGCGCTGCATGAGGCCGATGTTCTCCTGGGCCTCGGCGCCGATCATCATGAAGGTTCCCTTGACGTTTTTCTGCTTGAGGATGTCTAGAATTTTCGGAGTCCACTTGGGATCCGGCCCGTCGTCAAAAGAGATGGCAACTTGTTTGGGATGGTAACCGTAGTATTCGACGGTGTACGTGTGCGGGAATACATCCATGTGCTCGTCGATGATGAGTTTTTTGCGAGGATCGGGCTCATCCGTATCCGCGGTCACGGTGCGTTTGCCGGTCTGGGGCAAGCCGGTGACCCGGAGAATGTCGCCATCGCCCTGTTTGTCGACATCGTGTCCTGGTTGCAGTGAGCCGAGGGCCTCGAGTGAGGCCGGATTGCTGGGCTTGTCCCACACGTTCCACATGGCGCGATCTTCAGAGCCAAGCCGCCACAGGGCGAAGGTCTGAAGACCAAGACCGCGTGCAGCACGCATCTCGTTCAGCAGCGTAACTCCATCGAGGAACCAGACGACGTGGCGGGTATGGGTGTCTTCGTCGATGTATTCATAGTGGGGATTGAGCGAGTTGTAATCGATGTCGAGATCGGCATCGGCGTCGCTGGCGCGTTGCCACACATCGGAGACGTGGTCCACGATTTCGGTATCAACGACGCGAGGTTGGCGCAACTTGGGGTCGCGCGCCTTGGGATCGGGGATGGACATTTCCCAGTCGTAGCCATAGTTGCCGACGGCACAGATCAGCTTGTCGAGTGGCACGGCTTTGGATTTGAGGACGCGCGCCAGATTGGCGACGAACCAGTCCTGGCTTGCGATGGGGCCAGGTTGCGATTCCACTTCGTGCTCATCGTAGTTCATCAGTACGACGCCGTCGGAATTTGCAGCGATGGATTTGAGATCTTCGGATGAAGTGGACGCAGCTGTGTTGACGTAGAGATGAAGACGGCGCGGATGCAGATCGGAGTAGATTTCCTGGATCAGCGTGAGATAAGCCGGACGAGCATCATCGTTGAGATTCTCGATGTCGAACGAGAGTCCGCGATAACTTGGGAAAGCGGTGAGGAGACGCAGAATCTCCTGCCGGATCACGGCGCGCTTTGCAGGGTCCTTGATGACGTCACCCATGGCGGGATCGAAGGACTGTGTGTGCGCGTTGAAGTTGTTGAGATGGGGAAAAATTTCAGTGTCTTCGCGCGCTGCCTGAATGACGCGCTTGACCTTGTTGTTCTCGTCGGGGTCGTGAATAGCACCGCCCTGGAAGATAGGGAATTCATGGCCGTCGGAGGTGGTTCCTTCGAGGTCTGTGGAGGGGGCGTCAAAGTGAAGCCACTGCGGAAAGAGCAGATCGATCTGATGGATGTGCTCTTTCATGGACGAGTAGCTGGCTGCGTCTTCCGGGATGTAGTACGCGGCGCGCAATCCCTCGCCGGTGTTGAAGGGGATGTCAGAAGGTTTGCGATCGGTCTTGCGGCGTGCGGGGTGCGCAGGTTTCTGGTTCCGGGCCAGGGGCGCCCTGTTCTGCAAAGCCCTGTAGGTGTGCTTCTGCGAGGGCAGCAGCAACCCGGTCAGGTGCTGGCCCCGGAGTACATTGAAGATAAAGCCGGCGAGCACGAGCGTGGATACGACCGCCGTGATGTCGAATATACGGCGCAGGCGCTTCCATCGGGTTCGCTGGGGGTCGAAAAATATCTGTTTATCGAGCATCGCCGTTTCTAAGGTATACAGTACGAATCGTATGGAAGCTGAACCCCAGAGTCAATTGATGCAAACGGTTAGGACGGCAGACCGGGTGCGTAATGCTCTGTGGATGCTGCCGGCACTTCTGGCTGGAGCCCTTCTTCGTTTTTGGATGCTGAAGCGATTCTTTGAGGTGACCGGGGACGCGCTCATCTACGGGGGGATCGCGAAGAATCTGCTCCTTTCGGGGCGTTATGCGCTGACCGTGGGTACGGGGGAAACATATCCGACGCTGATCCGGCTGCCGGGGTATCCCTTGTTTCTGGCGGTGTGCTTCAAGTTGTTTGGAATGGAAAACTACGCATCGGCTGCCTGGGTCCAGATCGTTCTGGAACTGGCGGGTTGCCTGCTGCTGGCGGATGTTGCGCGGCGGGTGGCGCCGGCACGGATGAGCTTGGGCGCGGCGCATTGCACGTTGTGGCTGGCGGCATTATGTCCCTTTACAGCTGTATATGCCGCGCACCCGCTGACGGAGGGGCCAACGTTGTTTGTGATCGCGCTGGCGATGTGGTGCAGCGCAAGGTTTGCGGAGCGGCCGGGATGGCCGGCGGCATTGGGATTCACGTTTGCGGTAACGTATGCGGCGTTGCTGCGGCCAGATGGGGCGCTGGTGGCGCTGGCATTCGGTCCGGCGCTACTTTTGGCAGTGCTGCGCATGAAGGACCGCATGCAAGTGCGCGGCGGAGCAATGCGGATGATTGCGGTTTGCGTGCTGCTGGCCGTTATGCCGTTTGCGGCCTGGACGTGGCGCAACTGGAGTACGTTTCAGGTGATTGAGCCGCTGGCTCCTCGTTACGCGACAGACCCGGGAGAGCAAACGCAGGCGGGATGGGTGAGCTGGGTAAAGACCTGGTGCCTCGATTTTGTTTCGACCTACCAGGTGTACTGGAACGTGCCGGGGGATACGCTCGATATCACCAAACTGCCGGCGCGGGCTTTTGATTCACCCCGGCAGCAAGCGGAGACGGCGGCGCTGGCGCTTGACTACAACAATGGCGAGGTCCTGACGCCGGAGATCGATGCGCGGTTTGCGAAGCTGGCAAAGGAGCGGTATGCGGCTCATCCTCTGCGCTCGTACGTGCTGCTGCCGGTTGGCCGAATGCTGGACATGTGGTTGCGGCCGCGGGTTGAAAACCTGCCCATCGATCTGGACTGGTGGGTCTACAAGCATCATTACGCAGAGACGCGTTTCAGCTGGTTCTACGCGGGACTGAACGCGTTCTACCTGCTGCTCGGCGTCATAGGTTTATGCCTGCGCCCGAGGATGTGGCCGTGGATGCTGGCGTACATGGTGCTGCGGAGCGCGCTGCTGATGACGGTGGAGGCACCCGAGGCGCGGTATACGCTCGAGTGCTTTCCGATGCTGTTTGTGCTGGGCGGGGTAGCGCTCTACCGGTTAATGACCTGGGTCTTGCTGTCCGTCTTGAAAGTGAAGGCGTCAGAGGGAAGGGATTGATTCAACTTTATGTTGGAGTAAACTGCAGTCCGCGATTGGCCGTCTCCTTCGTCAAAAAACTGCTTTAGGCTGATACCGCGCGCGAGGATCGATCCAGATTGTAATTTTTGGAAAGAGCTTTAGGATGTCGGGGTCTTTCGCGACGAGTTCAAGCTTTTCTGTCTTCACGCCATTTACGGTGTCCTGGCCGCCGTACGTCACATTGAACTTTTGTTCCAGATCTTTGCCGCTGGCGCCGAAACCAAGCACGCAGATAGCTTTCGTATTTGCTGGCCTTTTTCGAGCGCGTGACTTGGTTAACCAGCTTTTCGTAAAGCTGAAATTCACCGCCTGCCACGACGATAACTTTGGGAACAGGCTTACCATTGTCCTCATTGATGTGGATGCCCATGCGCATCGCGCCGTTCTTCCGGTCATAGTAGACGGTGCCTTTCTGCACGTCGGTGTTGGGGACCGGATCAGTCTGCGTGGCGTCGAATTCAAAATTTGCGGTCGTGGAACGGAAGGTCGCGGCGGTGGCATCGAGTCTGGCCAGTACGGTTTTCAGATCCTGGGCGGCGATTTTCGGGGAGATCGAGGCGCAGAGCAAGGCAAACGTCGTTGCGATCAGGGTTTTCTTTCCGAGGTGCATAGACTTCCTTTTCCTGTTGGACGGATAGATGCGTGGAGCGGGGGAGCCGTCCTGGATTTTTTCATCACTCTAGCGTCGGGCCCAGATCTTCCAAACCGTGTCGCCCTGTGCGTCGGAGGCGGTCTCCCAGCGGATGACCGAGACAGCGTCGCCGGTGACAGGTTCGATTGCTTTGCGCAGAATCTTTCGAACGTCTTTAGTAGAAGCAGACGCTGGGACATTCACATCCGATGCCGCGAGGGTGACAATGATGCCCCGCCCGTCGTCCCCGATGACCTGGATGGGATGCGTGGGTCCGGCGGCGCGCGAGGGCTTGTCGCCGTAGTCCCACAAGTGGGGCGTGACGAAGATGAAGAGCAGGATCAACGACACCATGACGTCGTAATGGACGTTGCCGCGTGGATTGGTCCAATAGAAGTAGTTCTTCAGGAACTTGTTCATGGCTGCTCCTGCCGGGTAATTCGGTCGAGACCGCCCATGTAGGGGCGCAAGGCCTCGGGAACGATGACAGAGCCGTCGGCCTGCTGGTAGTTCTCAAGAATTGCGAGCCACGTGCGGCCCACGGCGAGGCCGCTGCCGTTGATGGTGTGGACGAATTCATTTTTGCCTTTGGCGGCGGGCTTGAAACGAATGTTGGCGCGGCGGGCCTGGAAGGCTTCGAAGTTCGAGCAGGAAGAGATTTCGCGGTAAAGCTGCTGGCCGGGGAGCCAGACTTCGAGGTCGAAGGTCTTGGCGGAGCTGAATCCGGTGTCGGCGGCGCAGAGCAGAACACGGCGATATGGAAGCTTGAGGGCTTCGAGAATTTCTTCCGCGTTGCGGGTCAGCTTTTCGTGTTCGGCGTCGGAATCCTCAGGACGCGTGAACTTGACCAGTTCGACTTTCTGAAACTGGTGCTGGCGGATGATGCCGCGCGTGTCCTTGCCTGCGGCTCCGGCTTCGGCGCGAAAGCAGGGCGTGTAGGCGGTCAGGCAGATGGGCAGGCGAGATTCTTCGAGAATTTCGTCGCGGTAGAGGTTGGTGACGGGGACTTCGGCGGTGGGGATGAGCCAGTGGTCGTTGTCCTTGAACTCGCCGCGGGCGGCTGCTTCGGCGTCGGCATCGGAACAGCGGAAGAGGTCTTCAGCAAACTTGGGAAGATTGCCGGTGCCGAAAAGACTCTTGCTGTTCACCATGAATGGCGGCAGAACCTCGGTGTAGCCGTGCTGCTGGGTGTGCGTATCGAGCATGAAGCCGATGAGTGCTCGCTCCAGGCGGGCGCCTGCGCCCATGTATACGGCGAAGCGCGCACCGCTGATCTTGGCCGCACGCTCGAGGTCGAGGATGCCGAGCTGCTCACCGAGCTCCCAGTGTGGCTTAGCGGTGAAATCGAATTGTGGTTTTTCGCCCCAGGTCTTTACGGTGACGTTGTCTTCCTCGGATTTCCCGCTGGGGACTTCGTCGCGCGTCAGGTTGGGAATCCCGGCGAGGGAGAGGCGCATCTGCTCGTCGAGGCCGGTCGCGGCTTTGTCGAGTTCGTCGAGCCTTTCTTTGAGAGCGCGCGTCTCGTCCATCACGGCGGCAGCATCTTTGCCTTCGCGCTTGAGGGTGGCGACCTGCTGCGACAACTCGTTGCGGCGTGCCTTGAGCTGCTCTGAGGCGGTGATGGCTTCGCGGCGTCTTTGGTCCAGTTGCCGGAAGTTGCCCAGAAGGGCAGCAGGATCGGCGCCGCGGGCACGGAGTTTTTCTTCAACTACTTCCAGGTTGCCCCGGACAAATCCCAGATCGTGCATGACTCTTATCAGTTTACTAGATGGATTGGGTACGTACCGGGCTGCGGGGAGACGGCACTTATGGGAGATAAGGACTTCTTGTATCAACCTTTGCTGCCGCGGGACATCAGTTAGTAGAAAGGGAGCTTAAATTGATGAGAATCCTCGTGAAAATGTTCGCTGCGGCGATTGTTGTGTTTGCGGCTCTGCAACTGGTGCATCCCGGTATCCCGGCAAATCCCGCAACGGCTGAACTGCAAGCTCCCGCGCCAGTGAAAAATATCCTCGAAAAGGATTGTTACAGCTGTCATTCAAATCAGAAGCGTCTGTCCTGGTTCGACCAGGTTGAACCCGGCTATTGGCTTGTGCGTCACGATGTGCTTACGGCGCGTCAGCACGTGAACTTTTCGACGTTGGGTGCAAAGCCGGCCGCGGCGCAAAAAGCAACTTTGTATGAAGCGGTGAACATGATTCAGCTTGGAGCAATGCCGCTGCCACAGTTCACAGCTCTGCATCCGAATGCGAAGGTGAGTAGCGAAGAGCTTGCGACTCTCAAAGCATATCTTTCGCCATGGCGCTCCTCCGGAAGTCAACCGGCGGTGACGGCAGGCGGTGACAAGGCGGACGCTCGGAGTGGTGAGGTTCCTGCTCACCAGCATCTCCTTACATCTTTGAGCGCGGTGCAGCCCGAAAAGAACGGCCTCCCCTTCGATCCGCAATTCGAGGGTTGGAAGCTGATTAGCACGACCGAGCGGGGAGACAACAATACCTTCCGACTCATTCTCGGTAATGACATAGCGATCCGGGCAATCCAATCGGGCAACATCACTCCGTGGCCGGATGGGGCACGGATGGCGAAGATTGCATGGCAACGTGCGGCCGGTTCAGATGGGCTTCTTTATCCCGGCAAGTTTGTGCAGGTTGAGTTGATGGTGAAGGATTCGCGGGCCTACAAGAGAACGGACGGCTGGGGTTGGGGCCGCTGGCGGGGACTGAACCTGGAGCCGTATGGAATGGGTGCCGGCTTCGTGAAAGAGTGTACCGGCTGCCACGAACCGGTGCGCGGCAACGATTTCGTTTACACACTTCCGATTGCTGCCATTACAACCACTCGCCAAGAGGTGGTGAACAGTCGTGCCGCGGCGCTGCCTGCTTCCTTGCCTTGGCAGCCTCTTGGGTGGAGCCCCATCACGATGTCGGTCGATCCGGCTACGCGGGAGATGGCGACGCTTTTCGGCAATGATGCTGCCTTGAACGCCGTTCGATCGGCCCGCGCATCAGGGACAGGCGGCCGGGTCGCATATCCGGCCGGAGCAGTGCTGGCGCTTGTTACCTGGGGACAGCGCGACGATCCTCATTGGTTTGGGGCCCGTATCCCCGATGCTCCGCGATCCGTCGAGTTCCTGGAAATCGGATCAGGAGCGCTTCCAGCGAAGTACCGCAAGTTTGCGGGCGCTGGGCTAACGAAGGTCGCCGCTGACGGGGACGCAGCCGCACAGCGAACGAAGTTTGTTTTGAATCTTTCTCCTGTGGAGTTGCCTTAACCGGGCCTACGGAATGAATTCGGCGTATAGGCAGTCAGCGCACCCCGGCGGTGCGGGCCTCTTCCTGTTGCACTGGGCCCGCATCGACCTGGTCTTGCCAGCCGGGGAGTCGCTGATCGCCGGTAATGAGTCTTGCGCCGCGGGTGAAGGTGAAGTAGGTCCACACCCATTGTGAGAAGACGGAAACGCGGTTACGGAAGCCGATCAGGAAGAAGATGTGCACCGTGATCCACGTAATCCAGGCGAGGAAGCCGCTGAGGTGGGCCTTGAACGGCCACTCCACTTTGGCGACGGCGGCCATGCGGCCGATGGTAGCCATGTCGCCCTTGTCGAAGTAGCGGAAGTCGGGGCGGCGCTTTTGCGCGAGATCGGCTGCGATCATTTTGCCGATATGGTCGCCCATTTGCATGGCGGGTTGCGCGACGCCGGGAACCTGGCGGCCGTCCTGCTCGAAATGGGCAAGGTCGCCGAGGATGAAAACCTCGGGAAGGCCCGGGGGATTGAGATTGTTGTCGACAATGACGCAGCCGCGTTTGTCAGTAGGTGCGCCTAGCATTTTGCCGAGAGGCGAGGCCTGAACGCCGGCGGCCCACAGGATGACGGCAGCATCGATGCGCTGATTGTTGGCCTCGACCCAGCCGGGTCCAACGTTGGTGACGTTGCTTTTGGTGTGGACTTCGACGCCAAGGTCGAAAAGAGTGCGCTCAGCCTTGGCCGAGAGATCTTCGGGATAGGCAGCGAGGACGCGCGGGCCGTTGTCGAGCAGCAGTACGCGCGCCTTGGACGGGTCGATGTGACGGAAATCGTGGCGCATGTAAAGCTTGGCGATGTCGCTGATGGCGCCCGCGAGTTCGACCCCGGTGGGGCCTCCTCCGATAACAACGAAATTGAGCGGAGGATGCCAGCCGTGCTCCTGCATTTGCCGCTCGGCAAGTTCGAAGGCGAGCAGGACGCGGCGGCGAATCTCAAGAGCGTCTTCGATACTTTTGAGGCCTGGCGCGAAGGGTGCCCACTCGTTCTTGCCAAAGTAGGAGTGGGTGGCGCCGGTGGCGATGACGAGGTAGTCATACGAAAGTTCGGTACCTGAAGCGAGGCCGACACGGCGTTGCTGAACGTCGATGCCGGTGACCTCGTCCATCAGCACTTCAGTGTTGGACTGACGGCGCAGCACGGTGCGGATGGGCTGCGCAATATCGGCCGGCGACAACACGGCGAGCGCTACCTGGTAGAGCAGCGGCTGGAAGGTGTGATGGTTGCGGCGGTCGATAACGGTCAAGTCCACTGGTAGGTGGCCCAGCGCAATCGCTGCATGGAGACCCCCAAAGCCGGCACCCACAATTACGACCCGCGGACGCGCAGTGCCATTAGACGAGTGGACCGGTTTTGTCAGTTCGCTCATTCAACCTCGCTCTCACACTATGTGATGCCCGAGCAGGCGGTGGGGTCACAGAAGTTGCCGATGTGGCTGAAGGGTCTATGGATGCTGCTCAACTGCGACAGTGACCGTGCTTGCGTTGCCGGTGACTGCCAGGGCGACGAGGTTGGTGGCGAGGCCGGGGATGGAGGCTGGAGCGAACGTTACGGTGCCGTCGAGGGCGGAGATTGCGGTGGCGGTCTGGGTGGCGAGCAACGAAGCCTGCGCACAGCGGCCGTGAGGTGGGCAGCGCGGCGTCCACGCGTACAGGGACTGATAGAGGTTGACGATGCCACCGGCCATGGGATTGCCGTTCATGTCGCGGACGCGGAGGATGATCAGTCCGGGAGTGCCCGAGGCGGGAAGCGTCTGGGCGGCTCCAGAGACAGGTTCAAGCCACGCAAATTCGGGCCGGGCGCCGAGGGCGACGAAGCTGACGCACTGGCTGGTGCCGTTCAGGCAGGCGCTTGAGGTAGTTTGCTGGCCTTCAGCGAGCGGTCCCACCGTGAGGGACTTCGAAGCGATGCCGTTGGAGTCGGTGGTGGCGGATGGGCCACCTTGCGGAGAGATACCTCCGCTGGATCGCCACGCCACGGTTTGGCCCGAAGCCGGTGAGCCGCTGTTGTTGAGTGCCAGCGCTTGCGCAGTCCAGTTGACCGTGGCGCCCGCTGCGACAGACAGGGTGGGAGCGAGAGCGGAGAGGCCTGGTGGCACACCGCCGCTGAAATGGGCCTGCAGGCTGGCGCCGTTGGTCAGGTAAGCAACAACGACCGAGGAACCGGCAGAGGGAGCCGTGATGTTGATGGTTGCAATGCCATCTCCGGTTGCGGACGTGGAGCAGGATGCCGCGCCACAGGAGAGGGTGGCATTTCCGCTGATGACAGCGAAGGTCACCGTGACGCCCCCGGCTGGAGTGAGGTCTGGCGAAAGCGCAGTCACAGAAAAGGGGATGGGAACGCCGATCGGGACAGTGTTGGCGGGTGCGGTGTTGAGCGTGAGCGAGTCGCCGGTCGCGGCGTCGTAACTGATGGCGCCGGGAAGAATCGTCATCGCATAGAACATGGGCAGGTCGTCCACCTCAACATCTACGGAGCCGCTGACGCCGGGCGTGGCGGCGGGGGCGATGGCAGTGATTTCGTTCGGCGAGATGCTGGTGACGACAGCTCTCTGTCCGCCAATGAGGACGGTGTCGGAAGGACGGAAGCCCATGCCGCGAATCACGATGGGGCCACCGGCAGCGGATAGCCGCGGTGGCTGGATGGTATCGGCATATAGAACCCAGCCGTTATAGGCGTAGTCGGGGCGTCCGTCACCGCGCATGTCGGCGATGCCGAGGCGAACGATGTCGTCGGCGGATGCTGTGACCTTCAGCCATGTTTCGCCAGTCGCATATCCGTTCAGCGCGGGAGCCCAGTTGAGTGTGGGCGCGGAAACGGGATTGAACGCATCCCAGACGCCGATGGCAGGGAGAGCCTTGGTTTCGGTGGGAAGCCCAGATTCATTCAGCGCCTGGGTGACGACGGTGAAGGTGTGGCCGGCGCGTACAGGGAAGGCAAACCAGTCGGTCTGACCGACCTGGCCGAGACGACCACACCAGAGGCCGCTCGGCGGCAGGGGACGAGGCAAATCGGGCGAGGCGATGCCCTCTTGCGGATTGCCGGCGGCGGAGTCGGCGATGGAGACGGTGACAGTGGTCGAGCTTCCGGCGGACATGTTTGGGACAGAGAGAACGGGCATGGTTCCGGAGGGGGCTGGCGAACCGTCGACGTAGGGGCCGACAGATTCCGTAAGCATATAAAGCGGATTGAGGGGTTCGAAGGTGACCTGGTAGTTCGCGGTGGTCATGCCGGGCGGCAGGGGAATACCACTGAGATCGAAAAAGCCTTGCAAAGCGGGATCGTTTGAGCCCCATTGTTCGAGCGGGTTTCCATTTGAGTCGGTCCAGCCCGTGATCGGGTTACCGCGCTTGCCGCTGAAGTATGCGCCAGATACGAAGGCCACGGCGTACTGATAGAGAGGATTGCCGTTGGAGTCGAGCGGGCGCGCCACGACGTTGACCCCCTGCATGCCGATACCGGTGCGAAAACTGACGGTTCCCTGGATCGAAACGGTGTTCGCGGCGGTGATCTGCTTGCCGGGAAACGAGGCAAGGTTTGCCGCGGTGATGGGATAGATGCGGTTGAGGGCTGCGATATCGTCGTAGCGGAGTTGAGCGGGGTTGGGGATGCACGTGCCGCCCGTTGCTCCGCAGACGCCGCTCATGGGCTGCATAACGGGCCAACCAAGAAGGCCATTGGGCTCGCCGTTCGTGAGTGCGTCAGGGTTGACCTGCGCGTAGTCGAGGCCCAGCACACGACCGAAGGCTCGTTCCAGCTCGAATTGCATCATCGCGACGAGATTGGAGCTGGTGGCGCAGAGGCCGTTCAGGAGAATGACGGCGTGGCCGATGGTGGCGTCCGTTTGGATGT
Organism: uncultured Acidobacteriaceae bacterium; assembly: GCA_963770365.1. GTDB lineage: Bacteria > Acidobacteriota > Terriglobia > Terriglobales > Acidobacteriaceae > Telmatobacter. The sequence continues at coordinate 1,007,083 of CAVYPN010000014.1, forward strand.
TGTCGAGCCAGGTGAGAACGCCGTTGTTCTGGCAGCTCGTGGGATCGCTTGATCCAGCGCCGAAGAGGCTATTGATCACGGACCCGTCGGCGTCGTAAACGACAGCGAGCGGATAGTTGGTGGCTGCAGGCGTAACGTCGGAGGGCGCAGCAAAAACCTGGTTGCCGGCGAAGACGCTGGTGCCCCTGACGTCTTCATTAAGAAAGCCAGAGTCAGTGAGCGTCACACCTGCGGTGGGGACAGCGCTCCAGATTGCCGCTGCAGCATCGACCATCGCGGTGGCGTTTTGGTTCGAAATCTGGCCGTTGAGTGGGCCCTGGTCGACATAGTACTTGACCACGCCGCCCGACCAGCGCACCGGCTGTCCGACAACCGCTGGGTTGAAGTAGGCCGTACCTGCAACGAATTTGGGGCCTCCGGCGAGCCCGGATGGCGTCACGAGTGCGGTGGTAAGGATGCAGATGACAAATCGCTGTGCGTGCACGGTCGGGCTCCAGTGCAAGCACTTGCTTTTGAGCGACCGCTATTTACTCGCCACGATGAGGATTTTTTAAGGGAAAGTGGCCCGACTGGCAGAAAAGCCGTGATCCCGAAGGATTTGGACCCATTCGTAACTAGAGGTACCCTGTCGGGAATTACCTAAGTTCATTGCAAAGTTACTTTTCTGGCTACAATGAATTTGCGATCCAAGATGCGGAATTCATAGAAGTTAAGGGGGCCACTATCAGCGCGCGCTTACGATTGGGAGATTTGCTCGTCCGGGCCAAGCTCGTGACCGAGATGGACATTGCCAAGGCACTCGAACGCCTTTCCATGTGCGGTGGGCGCCTGGGCGACAACCTGGTTGCCATTGGGGCGATTTCGCAGGACGCGCTTGAGAAATTCGTGCACCGGACGCCGCGAGAGCCGGAAAATATCGCAGCGACCGGTTTGGATGAAAGCGACTTGCTGGGCCTGATGCTCAAGCTAATCTATGTCGGCCGGCTGCAGACGGTGCGGCAATTTGGCGACTCGATCAAGCTGCCTTACAACATCGTTCTGGAACTGGTCCGCATGGCGGTTGACCGGTCGTTGCTGCAGAACCTGGGCGTCCGCAGCGCCGGTAGCGATAGCCTGATCGATCTCGCCTACACATTTACTGAACAGGGCAAGCGGTTTGTTATCGACGCGATGACCCGGCAGCACTATACGGGGCCGGCACCGGTGACGCTCGATGACTTCACAGACCAGGTGAACCTGCAGAAGCTGACAAACGAGCTCGTAACGCCAGAGAAGATCAAGGCGGCAACCACCGGGTTGCAATTCGACGATCGCATTATGGAACAGGCCGGTCCAGCATTGAATTCAGGCCGTGCCATGTTGCTTTACGGACCGCCTGGAAACGGCAAGACGACGGTAGCGCAGCGTTTTGCTTCGGTCTTCAGCGATGTGATTTACGTGCCTTACTCGGTAATTGTGGAAGGCCAAATCATCCGGGTTCACGATCCGAGTATCCATTTTCCCCTCGAGACGACGAACATCGAGGACGAAAATGCGTTCACGGTGGTGAGGGCGCAGTCCTACGATGCACGATGGGTTCCGTGTCAGCGGCCATTTGTGATTACAGGCGGCGAGCTGACGCTGGAAATGCTCGACCTGCGCTACGACACAACGGGCCACTATTACGAGGCGCCGCTGCACGTGAAGGCACTGGGGGGATGTTTCCTGATCGACGACTTCGGGCGGCAGATCGTGAGTCCGACCAACCTGCTGAATCGCTGGATTGTGCCGCTGGAAAGCAAGGTCGACTACCTGAAGCTGCACACAGGCAAGACGTTCTCCATTCCGTTTGAGGAACTGGTCATTTTCTCAACGAACCTGGAGCCGGAAGACCTGATGGATCCCGCGTTCCTTCGGCGTTTGCCGTACAAGATCGAGGTGGGCGCGCCTTCAACTGAAAACTACAAGAGGATCTTTGAATCCGAGTGCAAGAAGCAGTCGGTTGAGATGTCGGACGAGATCTTCGACAAGATTGTGCACACAGTGACAGTGGTAAAGGGGCTGGAGCTTGCGTGTTATCACCCGCGGTTTATTGTGGACCAGGTGATTGCGACGTGCCGGTTCATGCGAGAAGCTCCCCACTTTGAGCCACGCTTTATCGATTACGCAATCGACAATCTGCGCGTGCGTCAGAGCACGTCAAAAAAGACAACGCAGGCGCGGGTCTGAGCGCAACGACCGGGCGGGTCGGCGAGCAGCCGGCTGCGCCTGGTCAAATCTCCGGGTAGAAATCAAAGAAGGCATCGAGGCTCTGCTTGAGCTGGGTCTCGATCTGCTCGCGCGAGCCTTCGAGGACGTGCATGGTGACGTGTGCTTCGTGGCCGTTGGCCAGTTTGAGGGTTGCGTCGTTGATCTCGGTCACTTCGCCCTCGGGCAACAGGCGCATTCCGTAGACAAGAGTCAGATTTGCCATGTGCAACATCTTATCTACTGGGACTGATTTGTGACGGAAGAAGCAGGCGGCTGAGCTCCTCGAGTGGCTGCCGGCCAATTTCGACATGGTTTTCCGAAGCCATGCGGGGTGGGCCGTGCCGTCTACAATTTACTGGGAAACCTCATGACAGAGACACGTGACACCGTAATTCTTGGTTCCGGATGCGCCGGGTTGACAGCGGCGATTTACAGCGCACGCGCCAACCTGAAACCTCTTGTGCTGGAAGGGCACGAGCCGGGAGGCCAACTCTCCATTACTTCGCTTGTGGAGAATTTTCCGGGGTGGCCGGATGGCATCCAGGGGCCGGAACTGATCGACAACATGAAGAAGCAGGCAGCGCGATTTGGCGCGGAGTTTCAGCTGGCGCACCTCGATCGCGTGGAACTGGGCGTGCATCCGTTCCGGCTGCACACCTCGGCGGGCGAGATTTCGACGCGTACGCTGATCATTGCAGCGGGCGCGAGCGCGCGCTGGCTGGGGATACCGAGCGAGCAGGCGCTGATCGGCCACGGAGTATCCAGCTGCGCGACGTGCGACGGATTCTTCTTCCGCGACAAGCCGATTGCGGTGGTGGGCGGCGGCGACTCGGCGATGGAAGAAGCGCTGTTTCTCACACGCTTCGCGTCGAAGGTGACACTGCTGCACCGGCGGCCCGCGTTTCGCGCTTCGAAGATCATGCTGGAACGGGCGATGGCGCATCCCAACATCGAGTTCAGGACGAACACGGTGGTGGATGAAGTGCTTGGTGTGGAAGAGAAGGAAGTGAAGGGGCTCAAGCTGCGCGACGTAACGACCGGCGCAACGAGCACGTTGCACGTGGAAGGACTCTTCCTTGGCATCGGGCACGAGCCGAATGCAAAGATGTTTGCAGGGCAGATTGACCTCGATGATGAGGGCTACATATTGTCGCAGGGCAACGTGATCACGACGCGGAAGGGAATTCCAGTGCCCGGAGTCTATGCGTGCGGCGATGTGCAGGACCGGCGTTATCGGCAGGCGATCACGGCCGCGGGCACGGGCTGCATGGCAGCGCTCGAGGCTGAAAAGTATCTCGAGGAGCACGGGCGGTAAGGGATTCGCGAAAGGAAGCGCGGTATGCCCACAATCTTTCCCGGCCGTTTCACCGCGAAGTTCGACGGGTCCTTTGTCGTGTTCATCATTGGCATGCGGGTGAATCGCCTGCTCCAGTTCAGCAAGTGGCTTCCGGTGGCAAAGGCGATGCCGCCGATGATTGCGGAGCTGAAGAAACACCCCGAAATGGGCCTGCTGCACGTAGAACAGATGATCTACTGGCGCGGTGTCGCTACGATTCAGTACTGGCGCAGTTTCGATCATCTTCATGCATACGCGCATAAGCGCGACAGCAGTCACTTGCCTGCGTGGGCCGAGTTCAACCGCCGTGTTGGCGGCAATGGTTCAGTGGGCATCTGGCACGAGAGCTTTCTCGTCGATCGCGGAAACTACGAGTGCATCTACGCGAACATGCCGCGCTTCGGCTTTGCAGCCGCGGCGGATCATGTCCCGGTGACCGGCCGCCTCGAAAGCGCGCGCCAGCGCATCGGCAAGGCCGAATGAGCCAGCTTGCGGAGAATCTGGAAAAGCTTGAGACGGCGATTGCTGATGCGTGCCGGCGAGCGGGCCGTCGTCGCGAAGATGTCGAGTTGATGGCGGTTTCAAAGACCTATCCAGCCGAGACGATCGCCGAAGCTGCTTCGCTGGGCCTGGCGTTGTTTGGCGAAAATCGCGTGCAGGAATTTTCGAACAAGGCGCAGGAGTTGGAGCCATTACGGTCTCGCGGCGAGACGCCGATGCGCGTTCATCTCATCGGACATCTGCAATCGAACAAGGCGGCGCGTGCGGCGGAGTTGTTTGATGCTGTGGATGCGGTGGACTCACTGCGGCTAGTACAGCGGCTGAATGATGCGGCGGGCAGGCTGGGCAAGCGGCTTCCGGTTTTGCTTGAGGTGAAGCTCAGTCCTGAGGAGACAAAGGAGGGGCTGGAGCCGGAGTCAAATGAGGCCGCACAGCTGCTGGAAGCGTTGCCGGATTTCGCAAATCTTGAGATGCGGGGACTGATGACGATTGCGCCTTGGGGTGCGCCTCAGGATGTGACGCGAGAGTGCTTTCGCAGCTTGCGCACGTGGCGCGACAGATGGGTATCGAAGTATCCGAAGTTGCGTTTCGATGTGCTTTCGATGGGGATGAGTGGGGACTTTGCGCTGGCAATTGCAGAGGGCGCGACGCGCATTCGCGTGGGGACGGCGCTGTTTGGAAAGCGTGCGCCTTACTCGGGACCGCTCGAGTGATTAGGTCGATGCTGCGCGAGGTTGCGGGAGGCGTGACACTCGCGGTACGTGCGCAGCCGGGCGCGAAGAAGACGGCGATTGTCGGGGTGTACGGCGAGGGCGACGCAGCGCAGTTGAAGATTGCCGTGCAGGCTCCGCCGATCGAGGGGCGGGCGAATGACGCGCTGGTGGCGTTCCTGGCCGAGAAGTTCGGCATTTCGAAAAGATCAGTCGAACTCGTGAGCGGGGAACTCTCGCGCAGTAAAGTATTCCTGTTGACCGGCGCCACGATTCAGCAAGCACGATTGGAGCTTGCGAAGCACGAACAAAGCGAGCGGTCCTGAATCGGTCTCCTGCCTCTAAAATTCCCATCACATTGATCTGTAGTCCTGAGCGTAGTTTGGCCGGTTTTTCGGCCAGACGGAGTCGAAGAATCTGCGGTTGCTCTTTGCGAATGATGTCACGAACTTCTAAGGCGCCGTGCAGATCTGACGGAAACGCAACCGAAAAGTTGCACGAACTTAGCGATGGTGAATGTCGCAGGCGGAGGCGAGGGCTTCTTCGGGCTCGGGGCGGACGCGGAAGTCGGCGTGGGCTTCGGCGTATATGATTTTTCCGTCTTTCGCAATCACGTAAGTTGCCGGCAGCGGCAGGCGCCAGCTTTTGTCTCCATTGACGAAGGGGATGTTGACGAGGATGGAGAGGTAGTAGTCGCGGTGGTACTCGGGGATGGTGTAGACGAGGCCGAATTTCTCGGCGACGACGTTGCCGGGATCGGAGAGCACAGGGAAAGGCAGGCCGTGCTGGTTGGCCATGAAGTCGCTCTGGCGCTCGATCTGTGGACCGATCGCAACCATCAGCGCGCCGTGTTCGCGGAGCTGGCCGTAGAGATCGCGCCAGGTTTCGAGCTCAGTCACGCAGTAGGGGCACCAGCGTCCGCGGAAGAATTTGAGAATGAGCGGACCGAGGGCAAGCAGATCGCGCGAGCGAACGAGTTTGCCGCTGGAGTCTTTGAGGGCGAATTCAGGAGCCTGCGCGCCAACGGGGAGTATGCGGTCTTCGATGCCGGTTGCAAAGAGATCTTCGACGGCGCGTTCGCCGACTGCGAGCCGCTCAGGCTGCACGAGGTGTCGCGTGTTGGCGGTTATCTCGTCGAGTTGGTCTTGAAGGCTGGTCATGATTTCTTCGAGGACGTGGTGGAACGGACTTTCTTAGAAGCAACCGCAGATCCTTCGACTCCCCTTCACTACGTTCAGGGTCGCTCAGGATGACAGACTCATAAAAAGCTGTGACTCTGTCACCGTCCGAATTTTTGCTTCCCCATCATGCCCGACATCCCGCCGCGCATCATTTGCCTTGCGAGGCCGCCTTTGCCCATTTGCTTGAACATCTTGCTCATCTGCGCGTACTGGCGGAGAAGCTGGTTTACATCCTGCACGCTTGTGCCGGAGCCTGCGGCAATGCGCTTGCGACGGGAGCCGGAGATGATTTCGTGATTGCGGCGTTCGAAGGGCGTCATGGAGCCGATGATGGCTTCGAGGCGCACAAATTGCTTTTCATCGACCTGGCCGGCAGCTTGCTGCAAACCGGCGAACGGGCCAACGGACGGCATCATCTTCAAAATGCTCTCCATCGATCCGAGCTTTTTAATCTGCTGCAACTGATCGCGAAAATCTTCGAGCGTGAAGCCGTCGCCGAGGAGCGCTTTCTTGGCGAACTCCTCTGACTTCTTGCGGTCGAGCGATGACTCAGCCTTCTCGATCAGTGAAAGCATGTCGCCCATGCCGAGGATGCGACCCACAATGCGATCGGGATGAAAGGGCTCGAAGGCGTCCGGCTTTTCTCCCGTGCCGATGAACTTGATGGGCTGACCCGTGACGTGGCGAATGGAGATGGCCGCGCCGCCGCGCGAGTCGCCGTCCATCTTGGTAAGGATCACGCCGGTGAGGCCGAGGCGCTTATGAAAATCTTGAGCCGAGTTGACGGCGTCCTGGCCGGTCATGGCGTCGGCGACGAAGAGGATCTCTGACGGGTTGAGGAGTTTTTTGAGGCGCTCCATTTCGTCCATGAGCTCTTCGTCGACATGCAGACGACCTGCGGTGTCGACGATGAGGGTGTCGCAGGCGAGGATGCGGGCCTCGCGGCGTGCTTCGCTCGCGAGTCGCTCAACCAGCTTGGAGCCCGCAGGTTCGTCGTTGAGTTTGCCTTCGTAGAGTCGCGCTTCAATGGACTTGGCGACGACCTTCAGCTGCTCGCGCGCGGCGGGGCGGTAGACGTCGACGGAGACAAGCATGGGGCGATGGCCGCCCTTTTTGAGCCAGGCAGCGAGCTTGCCGCTTGTCGTTGTCTTGCCCGAGCCCTGCAAGCCGGCCATGAGAATGACGGTCGGTGGCTGCGAGGCAAACTTGAAGCGGGCGGTGTCGCGGCCGAGGAGTTCAACCAGCTCGTCGCGCACGATCTTGATGACCTGCTCGGAGGGCGAAAGAGCGGTAAGCACTTCAGTGCCAACGGCTTTGGCCCGGATGTGGTCGATGAGCTCGTTGACGACGCTGAGGTTGACGTCGGCGTCCAGCATGGCGACGCGGATCTCTTTGAGCGCTTCCTGGATGTTCTCTTCGGTGAGCGTGCCCTGGCCACGAAGGGTTTTGAAGGCTCGTTGCAGTTTTTCTGTAAGGTTCTCAAACATAGGTCAGATTCAAGTGTACCGAAAGACAGTTCGCAGTTCAGCGTTCGTGGTTCTGAGTTTCGCGGATGAGCGTGTTCGGTGGCGAGCCAGCAAGTTAGTGAGGTCGCTCGTCTTTGGACAGCTTTTCCTGGAGAAGCCACGCGATGATGGGTCCCCAGTAGTGCGATTGCGGGTTGTAGAAGGGCTCATTGTGGGAGCGGGCGGGAAGGACGAGCAGGTCGGCGCGGCCATAGCAGCAGGCGACGAGGTCGTTGGCCATCGGCAAGCGGAAGAGGCCGTCGTGATCTCCGTGCACGATGAGGATGGGGAGACTGCAGTTGCGCAGAGCCTCTTCTGCCGACCAGATGGGCGGCACGAAGCGAGAAAGAAATGCGGGAATCCGCGCGGCGCGTGCCGCTTTCCGGAATGAGGAGAATCCCCCGCAAAGGACGAGGCGATCGGCTTCAACGCGATTGAGAATGGCGGGGGCGATTCCGGTTCCGAGGGAGAAACCAAGAATGGCGGTCGGAACCGTTGGCGCGAGTTGCTTGAGAAGGTTGAAAGCGGAGACCGCATCGTCTTCGCATTGGCTCCAATCGATTAGGCCAGTGCTGCGGCCGTAGCCCGAGTAGTCGAAGACCAGCGAAGCGATCTTGTTTTCTGCGAAAATCCGCTGAATGGGAAACCACTGCGGGACGATCTCGCCAATGCCGTGGCAGATGAGGATGGCCGCCCGCGCGTCACCTGGCGCAGGTTTGACGTAGAGCGCGTCGAGCAGGTTGTTGCCGCTGGGGATGGTGTGTTGGGTTGCGGCGACCCCGTCGCATTCCGGGCGGCTGCGAGGGATGCGGCCGAGAATCCGATCTCTTATCTGCACCACGCGGCTGGTGCAGGTGAGAGCGGCAGTAAACAGGAATCTCTGTACAGTCATCGGCTATATCTCGGTGCTACTCCGTGGGAGCGACGAGGTATTGCTCGAGTTTGCCGTCGGGGTAGGTGTAGGTGGTGAGCGTCAGGCGTCGGATGGGGTACTGAATGCGGAAGGAGCGGAAGGTCATTCCACCGCGCTGGCGTTCGGAGACCTGACGGAAGGTAAGCGGATCGCCGAGAGGACCAAGGCTGTCGCGATAATCGTCGATTGTCTGCTGCGTGAAGTAGGCGGCGAGGTTAGGCGCCAGCAGGCTGCGATCGATTTGGCCCTTCTGCAGACCGAGATAGATGGCGATGGCCTGTTCCTCAGATGGCGAGTGCTTGACGCCGACGACGGTGGAGGCAGCGAGTTGCGCGATCTCTTCTGCGCCCCCAGCCATGTGGTTGGTGAGCACCGCTACCGCAACGCCATCGTCGATGAGAACTTCGTTGTCAGAGACGAAGCCGTTCACTTCCCCGCTGTGTTCGATGGAGCGGTGGCCGTCGCGCTGCACGACTTCGACACCGAGACCGTAGTGCGTACCCTTGCCATCCTTGAGCCGTATCTCCGTGAACATCTGGTCGTAGCTCGCTGGCTTGAGGATTGTGCGCTGCATGAGACTGATATCCCAGAGAGCGACGTCGTGCGCGGTCATGGCGAGCTCGCCGGCAGCGAACATCCACCCTTCGCCGCCATTGGGCACAGGGCGCAGAGGTCCGAGGGCGGCACTCATATATGGCGCGGCATCGGCCGACGGGAGCTCTTTTTTGTCGCTGTCCCAGGCACTCTTCATGCCGAGAGGGCGAAAAATGTGCTCGCCGAGAAAGTCGAAGAGTTTTTCGCCACTGACTTTTTCAATGATCAGTCCGGCAATGACGTAGTTTGTATTCGAGTACTGCCATTGCGTTCCCGGCTCGAAGTCGAGCGGCTTGGTGGCCCATGTGTCGAGGATTTCGCGCGGAGTGACTGGCTTGAGTTGCGACTCTACGGGATAGTCTTCCGGGGCGTAGTCCTGGTAGCCGGAAGTGTGCGAGAGGATCTGGCGAATGGTGATTTCGTTGCCGCGAGTGAGACCGGGGACGTACTTGCCGACTGGGTCATCGAGCGTGAGCTTGCCTTGTTCCTGCAGCAGCAGAATTGCAGTTGCGGCGAATTGCTTGGAGATGGAGCCGATGGAGTAGCGCATCTCCGGCGTCGCGGGCTTGTCGGCATGGATGCGCGCCAGGCCGTACGCGTGCGTGTAGACGATTTTGCCTTGCTGGACGACTGCAACCGAAGCGGATGGCAATCCACGCTGTTTCATTACATCCGCGGCGATGCGGTCGATGCGTGATTTAAGCGCGGGATCGATGGTGTCGACAGTCTGCGCATGAACGTGAAATACGACCAGAAAAAACGTGGCAACAATAGCAATGGTGGAAACGAAGCGGCGGTAGATCATGGTTGGCTGCGGGAGAACTCCTTCCCTAGGAATGGTAACAATCGCAGCCACGGCCTGCGTCGGTTCAACATTCGCTGTATTCCGAAGCGACTTCGATGAATTCCGGAAATGGCTACATGTATTGCGAAACCGCTCTAGGTGCGGGCCTCGGCCTCTTCGACAGTTGCTGCCAGGGTCAGGACCTGCTCCAACCTTGTGGTGTGAAACATGCTGAGGACGCGAGGTGTAACGCCGGCAAGCGAGAGTTGGACGTGCTTGTCTCGGCAGTAGATTTCGTGATTGATGATTTCGCTCATCCCGGCGGAGTCCACGAAAGGAACGCCGCTGAGATCGAGGATGGTGTGGTGGGGCGGATCTGTGCCGCGAAACAGGGCCCGCAGGGGGGACACGTTATTCAAGGTTACGGGCCCGATGAGGCGGAGGATGACGGTTCCCGGTTTGGAGCCAGGAACTGGCTCGATCTTCAGGGGGGTATCGAATGCCATCGTTTGATCAGTGTATGGAACGGCACAGGTTTTGTCGCCGGAAAATTGGTGAACACTGAAAGCGTCCTTCGTCGAAGAGTGTGTGAATTCATCTCCAGGGAACATGATGCCTGGGACGATGCGATAGGCTGAGATTTGAAGAATTGAAAATAACCGGCTACATGGTTGTGAGGGATGCATGCAGCGCTTGATTGAAGGCCACAAGAAATTTCTGTCGGAAGTCTTTCCGCGGCGACGCGATCAGTTTCATTTGCTCGCCGAGTCGCAGGCGCCGGAGTGGCTGTTTATCACTTGTTCTGATTCGCGAGTGCTCCCGGATTTGATTCTGGGCACGGGACCGGGAGATCTTTTTATCACGCGCAATGCCGGGAACGTGGTGCCGGTAACGGGAAACGATGTGGATGGTTGCACGGCAACGATCGAGTATGCGGTCGAAGTGCTGAAGGTGAAACACGCGATCCTGTGCGGACACTCGGACTGCGGAGCGATGAAAGCAGCGCTGGATCGGCGGGGCCTGGACAAACTGCCCAAGGCGAGCCGCTGGCTACAGCATGTGGAGGCAGCGTTCAGTCACCGGCAGCCACTGAATCCCGACGATGGCCCGCATGCGGAGTTAAGTTCCCTGATTCGTGGAAATGTGGTGGCCCAGTTGTTCAATCTTCGCGCACAGCCATCGGTGGCGCGGGCCGTCAACGAGGGACGGCTGAAGGTCCATGGGTGGTATTACGACATTCTGAGCGGCCGGATCGAGTGGTTCGATGAGGACGCGCGCCGGTTTGTCCCACTGGTCGGCTGAGGGCGCCGCCATCAAGGATTTACAATTTTTCCAGAAACCACGAATCCCCAGTAAAACCACGGACAACCCATAAACAAATGAGGGTGTCATTCTGAGCGAACGGGACCCCAAACGAAGTTCAGTTTGGGGGTGGTGAGTGAAGAATCTGCTTTTTCGCTTTTAAGCTTCTCAGATATTCAACGGGGCCGCGGCAGAGAAGGGAAGGTGTGCCCATCGGTGGCGCACACCTTTTTTGAGGAACAGTTCGTCTTTACTTCGCGGTATCGCGGGCCGTTTTGATGAATTCCCGCGACTTGTCAATGTGCGCGGCCTGGGTGACGAGAACCTGGCGTACCGGCAGGGGAATGGAATTGTCGATAGCCTTGGCGTATGCCTCAACTGCCTCATTTTCGCCTTCTTCGGCGGTGGCAAGCATGCTGCTGTCGCCCGCGCCAAAAGCCGATTTGACGTCACCCCAGGCGCGGCGAACAGTTCCGACAGCGGTTCCGCTCTCTTTGACGTCGTGCACGCCTTCCTGGTGGAGAATGGATTCGAGTACTCCACGGAATTGCGCGCGCGTAAGAGATTCAGCGAGGAAATATTCTTTCAAAGACTCGCTTTTGATTTGTTCGCCAAACTTCTGGAAGCCCTCCTGTGCATCGATCAGCACCTGGATGACGGAGCGCAAAGCGGATTCGGTTTCTTTGAGATCTTTCGACGGTGATGACATTGGAAACTCTCCAGTAAAACGGGAATTAAGACAAGGGCAGGTTCCGGCGGCTGCCGCTGCGATTCTCCTTCGCCGCCGGCAAGGTGGGGGAAATCGCGAAAACCCCACGCCCCTGCCCTTCAAATGGATCAGACCCACCCTCGCAAGGCTTGGTCGATCCGGTTATTGAGATGCGAAAACCGGAAGCTGGGTAGATTTGGCGCGGGAGAATTAGTGCGCACCCGGCGGCGGCGCGGCATGAGCCGGCGGTTTCCCAAAGAGCCACACGGCCCCGGCGCAGAAGAAGGCCAGCACGGCTGTCCAGCGGAAGACATCAATGTAGGCGAGCAGCGCCGACTGCTGCTGAAGCAACCTGTACATCAGTCCCAGCGATCCCGGACGTGCGGCGGCGGGTCCGATGTGGTGCCCGAGGTACACGGCCATCATGCGCGACTTCTGTTGGAGCACAGCGCTCGAGGCCGTGAGGTTTGTTCCGATCTCGTTCTGATGCAGGGCGGCACGGCGAATAAGAGCCGTGGTGGCCATCGCAATCCCAATTGACCCGCCGATGTTGCGCAGCATGTTGAAGAGCCCTGTGGCGTTGCCCATTTCTTCGCGCGAGAGCGTGGCCGTGGTCATGGTGGCCAGCGGTACGAAGACGAAGCTGAGCGCAAAGCCCGTAAGCAAAATAGGAAACAGAAGTGTATAGGGGCCGATATCGAGGTTCACGGTGCCGAAGATGAAAGAGCATACGCCGAAGCCGATGAAGCCTGCGCTGAGCAGCTTGCGGTTGTCGATGCGCGAGCCGAGCATACCGATGACCGGAGAGCCGATGATCGAACCGATGCCGCGCGGGCCCACCACCAGGCCTGCGGTGAAGGCCGTGTAGCCAAGGATCTCCTGGTAATAGAGAGGCAGAATGGCAATCGTGATGTAAATACACATGCCGAGCAGCGCGATCAAAAAACAACCAGTCCGGAAGTTGCGGTTTTTCAGCACGTGCAGATCGACCAGTCCGCGTGGATTGGTCCACGAGCGCCAGATCCAGCCGATGAACCCGACGACGAGCGCGGCCACCGCCCAACGCACCCAGATCGCGCCGAACCAGTCGTCTTCCTGGCCCTTGTCGAGTACGACTTGCAGGCAGCCGGTCCAGACAATCAAGAGTCCGAATCCTATGTTGTCGAAAGCACCCACTTTGGCGTTCTTGATGTAGGGCGGGTCGTGCACAAAGCGGGTGATCATAAAGACGGCAAGAAGGCCAACGGGAATATTGATGTAGAAGGCGTAGCGCCAACTGAAGGTATCGGTCAGCCAGCCGCCTAGCGTGGGGCCGAGCACAGGAGCGACCACGATGCCGAGGCCGTATGCAGCCATGGCCATGGAGCGCTTTGCCGGTGGAAAGCTCTCAAGCAGGATCGACTGCGACAGCGGTTGCAGTGCACCGCCGCCCGCGCCCTGCATAATCCGGGCAAGCAGAATCACGCCCAGCGATGGTGCGGCGCCGCAGAAAAACGATGCAACGGTGAAGATGATGACGCAGGTGAGCAGGAAGCGCTTGCGGCCGAAGCGGCGGGCGAACCAGTTGGAGGCGGGCAGGATGACTGCATTCGCGACGAGATAGCTGGTGAGTACCCAGGTGGCTTCAGAGTTGGTGGCCGAGAGACTGCCGGCGATGTAAGGCAGCGCGACCGAGGCAATGGCGGTGTCGAGCACCTCCATGAATGTCGGCAGCATCACTGAGCAGGTTACGAGCCAGGGATTGACGCCTTGGGTGAGCGGATAACGAGCTTGGGCCTCAGCAGTGGTCATCGCAACCGGGAAGAGTTGAGACTAAACGATCAGGGCTGCACCCGGTTGTGACGCGCGTCAGGCGCTGATCGTCGCGGAGCGGTCCGATGCATGGCAATCATGTCGGGCGCCAGTTCGCTGTACTCTATCTTTGAAATATTGATTCGTGCTCGTGTGGACGGCTTCCCGCGCACATTGCTCCAGGGTCCTTTTTCTAACATCAGCGCTGCCTTTTCAAGCGCTACAGGCCCGAGCGAATTGCCGTATTCGATGTTCGGGTTTCCCACCCATTCGCCAACGGTTATCGAATGGGTGGGAAACTACACCCGATTTTGAATCACAACTGGTTTGATTTATTGGATCGAGCGCAGATAAGCGACCAGTTGCCAGCGCTGCGCTTCAGGAAGACTGGACCACGAGGGCATCCCGTGCCGCAGATCCCCCTGCCGGAGAAACCACTCGAGGTCGCCGTCGGTGGCGGAACGAATGTGCTCGCTGCGGAGGGACGGCTTTTTGCGGCCGTCACCCATGGCGTCCGTGCGGTGGCACTGGGCGCAGTGGTCGCGATAGACGAGAGATCCGGCAGCAACCGTCTCGGGGCGAGTTGCGAACGGATTCGTGCGGATGTGATCCCGTGGGGGCACACGATCCAGATGGGAACTGGCTGCCGCGCAAAGAAGCAGGCTCGCGGAGGCCATGAGACAGAGAATTGCAAGAAAACGTCGCGTCATTGCGCACCTCCATTGCGACCGCGGAACCAGTTGCCGATCTGGGGAAGTTCAGAGGCCCAGCCGATGCGGTAGACGCGATCGAGACTGGACGACGTGAGGCCGAAGCCGGTCGAAAAGCTGAGCCGGCCGATTGGCAGCTGCCATCCGACGATCGGAGCGAGGTAGTGAGAGGTGTCATGCAAGGTGAGCGAATCGGTGTCGCCGAGGCCGCCGTAAGCTTCCGCACCGGCCGTGAATTTCTCAAGGCAGAACATACAGGGTTTGCCGCTCCCGAGGGTGCGCAGCGGCCGCGCGGCGCCCAGCGCATAGCCGAACTCCCAGGGCTCGTGGCCGAGGTTTTTCTCGGAGATGAAGTTCTCTGAGACGTTCCACGCCTTGAGGTTCGAGGAGAGGATGAGCTTGAGTTCGGCTTCGTGCTCGTGCTCGCGCCGAGCTTCGCCGTTAGGTTCGGCAAGGTCCGACTGGCCATCGTGGCCGACCACTTCAAGGAGCGTTTTGTCGGCTCCGGAGATGCTTTCGTACTCGACATAGAGGACGGGATTGATGAGGTGTTCGCGCATCAGGGGGCGGAAACGGTTTTCAAGACGGAACCCGGTGAAGATCGTGGAATCCTGTGCGGTGGCCTGCCCGTCGAGATAGAGTTCCGTCGTCCACCAGGCGCGGGCACCATATTCGAGCTCACTGGCCGTAGCGCCGTACCGGTGGCTCTGCCCCGGCTGGGCGAGGGCGGTTTTGGTCTCGATTTCGAGGTTTCCGGGCTCCTCGAGGTCATGAGAATAGGTGACGAAATAGGGCTTTTCCTGGGCTTGCGCGACCGGAATGCACGCAAAACCGAGGAGGAGTACAGGCAAAAATCCGGTAATTGGCCGGAGGAGATGGAGGAAAGGTCGGATCACGTTCAGCCTCAAATTTATGATATACGACTAAAACTGTCGCATATTGAATATAAACACAGACTAAAATGGTCCGCAATCAGCGGCAAGGTCATTCGTCACACAGCGTGGGACGCATCCAAGGGAGCGTGATGGCGAAATTGGTGGAATTGGCGCTCCTGGCAGCTCTGAGCGGCACGACCTTATAAAGTAAGCATCAATAAAAGTTGACACTAATTCACTCATGGTGCATCTTATTGATTGACATTGAAATCTCTCCATACCTGAGGCAGGAAACCAAACATGGCTAAAATCATTGGAATCGACCTGGGCACGACCAATTCGTGCGTTGCCGTCCTGGAGGGCGGTGAACCGAAAGTTATTGCAAATGAAGAGGGTGCGCGTACTACCCCCTCGATCGTCGCCTTTTCAAAGAGCGGCGAGCGCCTGGTGGGTCAGGTGGCCAAGCGCCAGGCGATCACCAACCCCGAAAACACCATTTTCTCGATCAAGCGGTTCATGGGCCGTCGCTACAACGAAGTGACAGACGAGATGAAGATGGTCCCCTACAAGGTCGTTCAGCAGGGCGACCATATTGCTGTCGTGGCGCAGGGTAAGGAATATACCCCGCCCGAGATCTCGGCGATGATCCTGCAGAAATTGAAGAAGAGCGCGGAAGCCTATCTGGGCGAGACAGTTACGCAGGCTGTAATCACGGTCCCGGCGTATTTCAACGACGCGCAGCGTCAGGCCACCAAGGACGCGGGCAAGATTGCCGGCCTTGACGTCAAGCGCATTGTGAACGAGCCGACCGCGGCCGCCTTGGCCTACGGGCTCGACAAGAAGAAGGACGAAACCATTGCTGTCTATGACTTCGGCGGCGGCACCTTCGACATCTCCATTCTGGAAGTGGGCGAAGGCGTCATCGAAGTGAAGTCGACCAACGGGGACACCCACCTGGGCGGCGACAACCTCGACCAGCGCATCGTGGAGTGGCTGATTGCGGAATTCAAGCAGGAAGAGGGCCTCGACCTGGCCTCGAAGGGCAACGAGATGGCTCTGCAGCGCCTGAAGGACGCGGCGGAAAAGGCCAAGATCGAGCTCTCAACGACCGTCGAGACTGAAATCAATCTGCCGTTCATTACCGCGGACGCGACCGGCCCGAAGCACCTTGTGCGCAAGTTGACGCGCGCCAAGCTGGAGCAGTTGGTTGCCGACCTGATTGAGCGCTCGCTTGAGCCCTGCAAGAAGGCGATGACCGACGCGAATGTGACGGCGAACGACATCGATGAAGTGGTCCTCGTTGGCGGCCAGACGCGCATGCCCAAGATCCAGGAACTGGTAAAGGGCCTGTTTGGCAAGGAACCGCATCGCGGCGTGAACCCTGATGAGGTGGTCGCGGTGGGTGCGGCAGTTCAAGCCGGCGTACTGGCAGGCGAGGTAAAGGATCTGCTGCTGCTCGACGTGACACCGCTGACTTTGGCGATTGAAACGCTGGGCGGCGTGGCTACCCCGATGATTCCCAGGAACACGACGATTCCGACGAAGAAGACAGAGACGTTTTCGACGGCAGCGGATTCGCAGACCGAGGTTGAGGTACATGTGCTGCAGGGCGAGCGCCCGATGGCGGGGCAAAACCGCACCTTGGGCAAGTTCAAGCTGGCGGGCATTCCTCCGGCGCCACGCGGTGTGCCGCAGATCGAGGTCACCTTTGACATCGATGCCAACGGCATTCTGAACGTGAACGCCAAGGACGTTGCCACCGGCAAGGACACGCGCATCACCATCACCTCCAGTTCCGGACTCTCGAAGGAAGAGGTCGAGAGGATGGCGAAGGATGCCGAGGCGCATGCGGCCGAGGACAAGGAGAAACGCGAAGAGATCGAAGCCCGCAACGGCCTCGACGGACTGGTCTACAACATCGAGAAGATGCTGAAGGAGTCTGGCGAGAAGGTGCAGGCTGCCGATAAGACTGAAGTGGAGTCGGCGCTGGCTGAGGCCAAAAAGACGCTGGAAGGCTCGCCGAGTGTTGCCGAGATGCGCGCAGCAAACGACAAGCTGACCCAGGCAAGCCACAAGCTCGCCGAGGTGCTCTACAAGGCCAACGCGGCGGCCGCCGGACAGACGACTGCGACCGCGCAGGCCGACGGAACCCCGGGGACTGAGCAGAAGAAAGGACGAAGGCGTGATCGATGCAGAATACGTCGACGTCGAGGACAAAAAGTAGGACTGGCCCCTTCGGGCAGGCTCAGGGCAGGCTGTCCAAGCAATCCCGCCCTTCGGGCGGCCAGGTAGTTCCAGGGGTGGGCGAGGCAGCCCACCCCAAATTTTATGAGCGACCTGTACGCTAGGTAGACAAGAAAATTCAAATGGCCACAACGACTCAAAAAGACTATTACGCGACGCTGGGCGTCAAGAAGACGGCGACACCGGAGGAGATCCGAAAAGCCTTCCGCAAAGCCGCGCGCAAATATCATCCCGACGTCAATCCCAACGACAAGAAGGCGGAAGAGAAGTTCAAGGAGATCTCCGAAGCCAACGATGTGTTGAGCGACGAGAAGAAGCGCAAGGTCTACGACCAGCTTGGTTTCTACTCTGACCAGATTGACCCGGCGCAGGCTGAGGCCTATGCGCGCCAGCAGCGCGATGGTGGTGGCGTTCCGGTAGACTTTGGCGGATTCGACTTCTCTGGATTCCAGGGCGGCGGACACCCGGGACCCCAACCCGGGGCAGGTTCATCGTCGTGGGGCAGTTTCAAGGACATCTTCTCCGGCATTTTCACCGGAGCGCAGCAGCAACAGCAACGTCCGCAAGGACCGCAGCCCGGAACGGATCTCGAATACCAGGCAACGATTGACTTCTGGTCGGCGATTCGCGGCGGACAGGCGCGCATCCAGGTGCACCGGCAGGAGACCTGCCCGACGTGTCATGGTATGGCGCAGAGCGGCGGCGCAATGACGTGTCCTGAGTGCAACGGCTCGGGGCAGGTGACGCAGATGGGCGGACGCATGAAGTTCAACATTCCATGCCCGCGCTGCGGAGGGTCGGGACGCGTGACGAGTGATTGCCCGACGTGCCACGGGGAAGGCACGGTGAGCAAAACGGAGAACGTTGAGTTTCGCATCAAGCCGGGCACGCGCGATGGACAACGAATTCGGCTGCAGGGGAAGGGAAACGCTGGCGTGAACGGCGGCGCGGCTGGCGATCTGTACGTGATTGTGCGGACGGGGACCCATCCCGTATTTACGCGCGTGGGCGACGATATTCAATTGAAGGTGCCGGTGACGATTGCGGAGGCTTCGCTGGGCGCAAAGATCGAGGTGCCGACGATTGATGGACGCGCGCAGTTGAAGATTCCACCGGGGACACAGAACGGGCAGAAGCTGAGGATGCGCGAGCGCGGCGTGGAGAGCGCCTCGCATCCGGGGCAGCGCGGCGACCAGATCGTGACGGTGGAGGTTGTGATCCCGACACTGAACGACGAGCGCAGCCGCGAGATCATGCGCGAATTGGCCAAGTTGAATGGTCAGGATCCGCGAGTTTCGTTATTTGAGAAGCTGTAAGGCAGGGAATCGATGCCCGATGACTCAATCTCGATCAACGAACTGATCACTGTTCACTGACCACTGTTCACTGAGGACGAATCCCATGGCGAAGCGAAAATCCAAAGGCGCGTACATGATCTCGGCGGTGGCCGAGATGTTCGAGATTCATCCGCAGACGCTGCGTCTCTACGAGCGTGAGGGACTGCTGAAGCCCTCGCGTACCGAGGGCAACACGCGGCTCTATACGGATGAAGACCTGGAGCGGCTCGAGTTCATCCTGAACCTGGCGCGCGATCTGGGCGTGAACATTGCGGGGATTGCGATCATCCTGCAGATGCGCGAGCGCATGGAAGAGATGAACCGGCAGATGCAGAACTTTGTAGAGTACGTGCGCAGCGAGATGCTGACACGGTTCCAGCAGGGCGCGTCGAGCTCGGCAAACGCGATTGTGCCCATGCGCAAGCCGGCGGTGGTGATCAAGCCCCCGCAGGGGCGCAAATCCTGACGGTGCCGGCGCGTATGTATTCTTAGACTGCATGTGGTACGTCATTCTGGGAATCGCCGTATTCGGCCTCATTACTTCTACAGTCTTTACCGGCATGACGATGGCGGCGGTGCCGCGGTATCTTCGCGAACGGCGGGCTGCCGAATCTGAGCTCCACAAGATTCCCGGGTTTACGCCGCCTCTGACGCTGCTGAAGCCGCTCGCGGGCGCCGAGCCCGATTTGGAAGCGCACCTCGAGAGTTTCTACGCGCAGGATTATCCCACGTTTGAAATTCTCTTCTGTGCGCGCGACGCGAACGATGCCGGCCTCGAGATTGCGCGCCGCGTGGCCGCACGGAATCCACAAGTTCCCACGAAGTTCATGTCGACCGGTGAGCCCCCGTACATCAATGCCAAGGTCGCTTCGATGGAACTGATGGAGAAATCCGCAGCCCACGACATCCTCGTCATCAGCGACAGCGATGTGCGCGTGACGCCGGATTATCTGCGCGCGGTGGCTCTGCCGTTTGCCGATGAGAAGGTCGGAGCCATGTGCTGCCCGTATCGCGGCATCGCCGCGGGTGGCGGCTTGTGGGCGCGGCTCGAGGCCGTGGGCATGAGCGTGGAGATGACGGCCGGCGTGCTTGTCGCGCGGATGATGGAGGGGATGCAGTTTGTCCTCGGGCCGACGATGGCGTTCCGCCGTGACGTGATCCGGCAGATGGGCGGGTTCAAGGTCACGGCTGATTATTGCGCAGACGATTTTGTGCTCGGCAACGAGACATACAAGCTGGGGAAGACCGTCGTGCTGAGTCATCACGCGATCGATCACATCGTGATCAACCTCAGCCTGATGGCATCGCTGAAGCACCAGGTACGCTGGATGAAGTCGACGCGCTTTTCGCGGCCGAAGGGGCATTTTGGCACGGCGCTCACGTTCAGCATGCCGTTCGGACTGCTGGGACTGCTAGCTGGCGTGTTGCTGGGGCATTTCTGGTGGGGCGTTGCGCTGCTGGCGTGGGCCATTGCTTCCCGCGAGGCGCTGTCGATTGCCGTGGGGTGCATGGTGGTGCGCGATCCGAGCTGGTTCAACTTGCTTGTGCTGTATCCCGTGCGCGACCTGATGGGCTTCTTCTTCTGGGCGGCAAGCTACATGGGCAGCAAGATCCTGTGGCGCGGACGGGTGTTTCAGTTATTACCCGGCGGAAAAATGCGGGGAGCGAAGTAGTATCAGGTTTTGTTTCGCGTTGATGTTTTATCGTGACTTTGACAATGAGAACCAGTTCAAAGCCGGCGCAATCTGCGATGAAGCTTCGCATCCGTCCCCTCACTCCCGACCTGTGGCCGGCGCTGGAAGATCTGTTCGGCGAACGTGGCGCCTGCAATGGCTGCTGGTGCATGTACTGGCGGATCGGTAGCACCTACCGCAAACAGCCGTCTGAAACCAACAAGACGGAATTCCATCGAGTCGTGAAAAAAGGGCCTCCGCCCGGATTGATTGCGTTCGACGGGAAACTGGCGGTGGGCTGGTGTCAACTTACTCCGCGTGATGCCTTGCCGTGGCTTGACCGCTCATGGGTTCGCATCGACGATGCTTCGGTTTGGTCAATTTCATGTTTCTATGTGCGCAAGGGGTATCGCCGGCGCGGTATTACAGTGGCGCTGATACAGGCTGCCGAGAAGATTGCAAAGGCTCGGGGAGCTGCTGCGCTTGAGGCCTATCCACTCGACCGCAGTTTGTCTCCGAGCGCATCGAGCACCGGTTTTGTCTCCACATTCAAGCGCGCCGGATTCAAAGTGGTTGCGCATCGCACGCCGCCGCGACCCATTATGCGGCTTGAAGTCAAGGCCAGGTCAAAACCGTCGATGTGAAGGTTTCGGCTACTTGAGGGGACGGTCGGTCCAGAGAGCCTTGTCGGCGATGGACTGCACGGGGTAGAGGCGGCCCGAAAGAAGCTGCTCGGCCTTGGGCTGATTGGTGTCTTGCGCAAAGAGCCATTTGCGTTCGCCCGCGCCCCATATTTTTGAGAGCTGATCGTCGCTGAGAAATATCTTCGGTGCGTCCGGATAGCACGAGCCCCACACGAGAGATGAGCCGTGGCCATGCGGCGAGCAGGGTTCGAGGACGATGAAGGCCGGCTTGTGCAGAAAGCTGTGGGTGTAGAAGACCACGGACGAAGCATCGGACTGATCCCCGTAGATGATGAATGAATCTGCAGGCGAACCCTTGCTGATGATGGTGTCGGCCAATTGCTTCGAACTGAGCATCGGCTCAAAGCGCGCGAAAGCGATGTGCGCGGCGATAAGAAAGACAGCCGAAGTCAGCGCAATACTGACAGTGGCAGCAAAGTGCTTGCGCCGCACGCGCAGCATCCACCCGAGTGCCTGACCGATGAGCAGCGCGATGGCCGCGATGATCGCCGGCAAACGCAACGCCGCAAACGATGGACCGGTGAGGTCGAAGAAGTGCGACATGGAAAGCGTGTATCCGCCCACGTCGCGATGAGCCAGCAACGTGCCGATGTCGGAGACGAAGGGCAGGTTGCGCGACTCCCACAATCCCAAACCTAGCGCGGCGGCTATCACCACACCAGCGAGCGAAAACACAGCCTGCGCGCCGCTTAACCATTTTTGCGAGAGCAGAGGCTTCTCGCCTTCCGGGCCGGCGCGTTCCTCAATGTTTGCGAGCACGCCGGCGATCAGCATCAGGATCGGCGTCCAAGCGGGGAAAGTGTAGTATTCCTGATTCGTCGAGATGGCGAAGAACAGCAACGTGAATGTAGAGAAGAGAGCGAGCAGCCACGTGGAGCGGACGCGAAACTTGTGGCGCGCCACAAAGCTTGCGACGTCTTCGCGCACGGCGTGTTCGAGATAGAAGTCTACGGTCTGGCCGGAGTCGCGATGGAGGTGCTGCATCCACGCGTGCCGCGTTCTCGATGCCACGACCAGCAGCGCCGGCAGGAAGAGGCTCCAGGGAAAAAGCCAGACCAGATGCGCGAGCCAATACACCAGGAACGGCATCTTGTTGTAGTCGTTCGGGAATCGGCCGCCGAGGAAGCGCAGGACGTGCTCATTGACAAAGTAGAAGTACCAGAAGCCGTGGACGTTTCCGGGCGTGGGATGATTGCCGACGGGATGCCCCTGGTCGGGGTTCGCGAGGCCGCAGAGAATGTGCCACGGAGCCGCGATCGCGAGGA
Organism: uncultured Acidobacteriaceae bacterium; assembly: GCA_963770365.1. Lineage (GTDB taxonomy): Bacteria > Acidobacteriota > Terriglobia > Terriglobales > Acidobacteriaceae > Telmatobacter. Next base: position 1,029,446 of record CAVYPN010000014.1, read on the forward strand.
AAAGCAAAACGCCGGTGACCGGTTTCAACTCGCGCCAGCGGCGCCACTGGCCGCTCAGCATCTGCAGCGGGAAGGCAGCGGCGGCGAAGAAGACCGGGGCAATCAATCCCTTGGTGAGCGTGGCGAGCGCCAGGGCAATCCACATCCCGTAGATGTGCGCCGGACGCCGGCTCTCAAGACCGGTGATAAAGCTCCAAAGAGCGTAAAGCAGGAGAAAACTGAGCAGCGCCTCAGGGATGGCGAAGCGCGTGAAGAGAAACGGCCCAATCGAGGTCAGCACGCCCAAGGCCGCATATAAACCGGCTCGCCGGCCCCATCCTCGCGAAGTCCACAGCCAGGCCAGCCAGGCGAGTCCCAGAATCGCCAGGGCGTTTGGCAGGTGGGTGGCGAAGACGTTTTCGCCGAAGATCCAGTAGCAGATCGCATCGAGCCAGTAAGGCAGCGGCGGCTTCTCGAGGTAGCGGATGCCGTCGAGCTTCATCGTGACCCAGTCGCCGCTTTGAATCATGTGCTGCGCAACCTGCGCATGCGAGGCATCCACGTCGTCAAGCAGCGGCGGAGTGAAGAGAGCAGCGAATTGCACGGCGAAGAAGATCGCCCCTAGAAAAGCCCACACGGCGAGCTTTGAAGGGCCCTGCACGGCTCGGTTTTGCGGGTTTTGAGCGATCGGCATCTGGGTAAAGCTCTGAAAATCAAGGATAACAGCGAGAAGTAGAAAACAATCTCAAGGGGCGGAACCACTCTGATGTGGGAATCCAAGGCGACCGTGGCGCTTAGAATGATCGGAGGTTAAAGGTCGATGAATTTGAAAAGGCATGCGGGGAAGGCTTACGGGACGATGCAACAGCGCCTTGCCGCATGGCTTGAGTTGCTCGGGCGCTGTGGAAGCAGACCAACACGCAAGCGGGTGCATGCACTGCGGGTGGCAACGCTTCGGCTGCAAGCCGAATTGGAACGCGACGTTTCCGAATTGCCGCGCGCCAGTCACCAGGCACAGGCGATGCTCCAGTTCGGCAAACAGGCTGAGAAGCTTCGCCAGGCGCTCGGGCCGGTTCGAGAAATCGATGTGTGGATCGGCAAGCTTCGCGGGCTTCGCACAACTCTCAACAAGTCGGGTGAGTATGTGCCTCGCTCGATGCAGGAGTGTTTACGCGGGATTGATCGCCTTGAAGACCGACTGCAGCGGAAGCGGCAAACTGCGGGAAAGAAGCTGGTTGCGGCGATCGAAAAGAAGGGCGGCCGCTTCGTCAAGGCAGCGGAGGAATTTGAAGCAACGCCAGGGGATTTCGGGCTCCCCGATGCGGTGGGGATCTCCGGGGAACTCGTTGATCATTTTCGTCGAGTGCGGGCGGAGTTTCCGGTGCTGGATGAAGCCAACCTCCACGAGTTCCGCAAGCGCATCAAGGCGGTGCGCTACCTGGCGGACATACACGCCGGCGCCGATCGGGAGTGCGCGCGCATCGCAACGCAGATGAGAAAGCTCCAGAGCGCAATTGGGGAGTGGCACGACTGGCAGGCCCTCGCGTTCGAAACTCGGCGCCTGCATCACGCGTGGAGCGAACCCCTGGCTGAGCTGCTTGCGAGCCTGACGACGGAAACATTGGAAACGGCTCTGACCACGGCTCACAGCGTCACGGCACGCATGCTAGGCGAGGGCGCTCAGAGCGCTGATGTTTCGCGTCTCGCAGATCGCAAGCCGCCGGCGCGCAGTGAGCGTGGGCCTCATATGGCGGCAGAAGAAAATCTCGCCTGACATCCAGCGACCGCGCCATTTTCACTCGGCGCGCAGAGTGATGGACGGATCGACGCGCGATGCACGCCACGCAGGAGCCCAGCATGCAATCGCCGACACACCTGCAAGCATCAGCACGACGCTAACCCAGGCGATGGGGTCGAGCGGCGATGTGCCGAAGAGAAGCGTAGTAATTGAGCGGGTGGCGGCGATAGCTCCGCAAAGACCGACGAAGATACCAAGCGCAGCGAGCCGCATTCCGTCGCGAAGAATCAGCGCCAGAATGTCGCCGCGTGAAGCGCCGAGCGCTGCACGAACCCCGATCTCTCGTGCTCGCTCTGTGACGTTGCCAGAGAGCAAGCCATAAATTCCGACGGCTGCGAGCACAAGTGCCACGATGCCAAAGGCCTCAAAGAGAATGAGTACAAATCGCCGCTCTGCCTCGGTAATGGCAATCATACGATCCATCGTCATGACGCGAACAACGGGTTGATTCTTGTCGATCGACCAGATTGCACTCTCGATGGCGGCAGTGAGTTCCGCCGGCTGGCCGCGGGTTCGAATCACGAAAGACAGCGTGTCATCGGCGAACCAGGTCTGCTCGCTGGAGAGATAGACCGCGTCGGTTTCATTGATTGCGAGAGATGTCTGCTTCACATCGCCCACGACGCCGACGATGGTGTACCACGGCCGGTCCCTGGGACCGACATGGAGACGCTTGCCCAGCGGGTTCTGGCTGCCAAAATGGCGTTTGGCCATCGATGCGCTGATGAGCGCTGCCTGCGGGGCAGAAGGCATATCGCGCTCATCGAGAAAACGGCCGCTGAGCAGGGGGATGCCCATCGTCTGGCAGTAACCGGGACTGACCGCGTAACGGAAGACGTTGTAACCCGCGTCCGCGCCCTGATCCTCAAACTGTGCGCCGTACAAGGCGTCCACAGGCGGATCGTCGCTAAGCGGCAACAAACTGGTGAATGCCGCCCCTTCCACGCCCGGTACGCGCCGCACGGCATCCACGGCTTGCTCGAAAAAGCGTCGCCGGGTACGGTCGCCCGCGTCGGAAGCAGCAGTCTCGTTGTCGAATTGATGCCCCGAGGTAACGACCTGCATCGTGAGCAGGTGCGAAGAATCAAAGCCGGGCTCGACCGCCAGCAGCCGCCGCATGCTGCGAAGCAGCAATCCCGCGCTGACCAGCAGAATGAAAGCCAGTGCGACTTCGGTGACAACCAGCACGCGGCGCGTGGAGGCGCGTCCGCCCGCGGAACGGCGCGAATTCTGCTGCAGTCCGGTTTGCAATTCTCCACGCGCGATGTGGATTGCGGGAATGAGTCCCGATGCGATGCCGACAATAGCAGTAATCGCGAAAGCGAAGAAAAAGGCCGCAGGATCGAGCGCGATGGCGTCGCGCCGTGGCAGTTCCGCGGGGCTGAGCGCAACAAGTTCGTGCAGGGTAACGAAGGCCACTGCGACGCCAGCCATTCCGCCGAAAGAGGCCAGCAACAGGTTTTCAGTGATGAGCTGCCGGACAATGCGCCGCTTCGATGCGCCAAGAGCGCCGCGGACTGCAAATTCCCCCTCCCTCTGCGAACCTCGCGCCAACACCAGGTTCACGACGTTTACCCACGCAATGGCCAGCACCAGGATGACAGCGCCAAGCACCGCGAGCAACGCCGGCTTCACCGTGTGAGCAATATCATCCTGCAGAGAATCGACGATCAGCCCATGTTGGAGCGACGCCCAGCGCGGACGCGGAAACTCCGGCCAGGGGGAATGCGCGATTTGAGCCAGTTCGTCAACGGCCTGGGAGCGGCTCACTCCCGGCTTAACCCGCGCCACCATGCGCAGGTGATTGCCCCATTCCCAACTCGTGAAGCCGCCGGCAAGTTTTTGCGGGTCATACTGCGTCGGCGTCCAAATCTCAGCCGAAGGCGCCAGAACATCTCTGAAGTCAGGAGCCATTACGCCAACGACGGTGTAGTTGTCGTCGCCGAGTTTGATTGCGCGGCCCGGGACTCCCGAATCACCATGGAAGACACGACGCCAGATCTTGTCGCTGAGAATCACAACCCTCGGGCCGTTGAACAAGTTCTCTGATGCAAGAAAATCCCGGCCGAGGGCGGGAGACACTCCAAGCACGCGAAAGAAACCGGCGCTTACGCTTTGTCCTTCCAATCGCTGCGGTTGGCTTCCGCCGGTAATGGTCGGCTGCCAAGGCTCAAAGATGGCGACGGTGTCGAAGGAGTGGCTGCGTTGTGCGAGTTCGCGATAGGTACCGAATGACACCTCCGACCGGGCACCCTGATAGGTGTTCCAGATCATGAGAACGCGCTCCGGGCGAGGATAGGGAAGTGGCTTGAAGAGAATGGGATTGATCGCGCTGAAGATGGCTGTGCTGGCACCAACGCCGAGCGCCAGCGTCAGAACGCCCACCACCGCAAATCCCGGATGATTGCGCAGTTGCCGCGCCGCGAAGCGCAAATCGGAGAAAAACGTTCTGATGGTATTCTCCCATCCATAGGAACGCACCTGTTCCTCGACGGCGGTTATGCTGCCGATTTCCCGCCGCGCCGCGCGTATCGCATCCTCAGAGGAGAGTCCGCGCGCCATTCCGGCGGCGGTTGCTTCTTCGAAATAGTGACGAACCTCCTCGTCCGTCTCCTGGTTCCGTTTTCGGCGGCGAGCCAATCCGCGGAGGCCATAGGTGAGCTGGCGCCAGAGGGACATAGAGCTAAGCTCCTTCCCGCAGCAGCCGAGCAATTGCGGATGCACGGCGGCTCCAGTCGGCGGTTTCAACTTCGAGTTGCTTTTTGCCGGCACGCGTAAGGGTGTAGAACTTCGCACGGCGCGAGTTCTCAGTTTGCCGCCACTCGGAATCTAGCCAGCCGGCGCGTTCCAGTCGCTGCAAGGCTGTGAGCAGCGATCCGGGGTTCACCTTGAAGACGCCACGTGAGATTTGTTCGACGCGGCGGGCGATGCCGAAGCCATGCAGCGGCTCGAGGCTCAGGGTTTTCAGAATCAACATGTCCAGCGTGCCCTGTATCACGTCGGTGTTCTGATCGCTCATGAGGTGTGAAGATAGCAGGCGTTCATCTTGACTGTCAAGATGTGATCATCAAATGTACCGCCCTGGCGAAGAAGAGATCCTCGGGTGCTCGAACCAGATCAAACAGTTCTTGAAACAGCATTCACTGCGCAAATCCAAGTGCAGAGCGCAGCAGCATGTGCATCGAAGCGATCTCGCTGTCCCTGAGACCCGGGACAATGGCATTGCGGTGCTGTCGTGTATCTTGGCCGAAGACAGTGATTTCGATCCTGTGGGGTTCATTCCTTACTCATGCCCATGTTTGCGGCGATAGACATCGGTTCCAACTCCTGCCGGCTGAAGATTGCGAAGGTTGTCGCGCACCAGCTTCGCACGCTCCACGAGGATCGCGAGGTGACGCGGCTTGGAGCCAGCGTGTTTGCTTCTGGACTGGTGTCGCCGGAAGCGATGGCGGCAACGCTGCGGGCACTCAAGCGGTTTCAGCGCGCGGTGCAGTTGCATGGCGTCGACCAGATTCGCGTGGTGGCCACATCGGCGATGCGCGATGCGCGCAACGCGGCTGCATTTCACGCGTGGGTGAAGGCAGAGACCGGTTGGAACATGGAGGTGATCTCAGGCCTCGAAGAGGGTCGTCTGATTCACCGCGGTATTGTCAGCGGAGAGCCGGGCACAGGTGGCAAGGTGCTGCTGGTCGATCTTGGCGGCGGCAGCTGCGAGATTACGCTGTCTGAGCACAAGCGCATCAAGGATACGGTCAGCATCCCGCTCGGCGCCGTGCGATTGACCGAGGAATTTCTCACGGTCGATCCCGCGCCACCGGAAGACCTGGCGCGGATGCGGCGGCTGATCGCGCGGGAACTGCGGCGCGCACATCGGCGGATTCAACCGGGCCGCGTGCAGCTGGTGATCGCAACGTCGGGGACGGCGGCCGCATTGTCTGAAGCATGCGCCGCGGCACTGGCTAGATCGGGCAAGTCTTCGAAGTCGTCAAAGCGGACATCTGGCAATGCCAGCTCAGGGGGATTTGCGCCTGCGGCCATGGTTCGCAAGCTGACAGGAAAGATTTCGCGGATGACGTTGCCGGAGAGGGAAGCGGTTCCGGGCATCGGTCCGCGGCGTTCGGAGATCATCATCGCAGGGGCGCAGGTTTTTGCCGAGTTGCTTGAAAGCTTCAACCTGGCGGGTTTTCGCTATTCGCCGCTGGGATTGCGCGACGGTATTCTCGCGCAAATGCTGGCTGCGCAGGACGATCGCGCAGCTGCTCACCGTCAGTTCGAGATTGAGCGGTGGGAGTCAGTGGTTGCCACTGCGCAACGCTATGGCGTGGATATGCGGCACGCGGAGCCAGTGCGGGCGCATGCCGTGCAGTTGTTCCGCGATCTCAAGCCACTGCATCATCTTCCAGCGGAATACGAAGATTGGCTGGAGGCCGCGGCCGTGCTGCGCGATACCGGCAAATTCATTAACCACCAGGGACACCATCGGCATACGCAGTACATTGTGTCGATGTCGGAGTTGTACGGGTACACGCAGGTGCAGCGCACCATTGTTTCCGCCATTGCGCGTTACCTGGGCAAAAGCCGTCCGCAGCCCGATGACCGCGCCCTGCGCAATATCCCGCCACATGAACATAAGCACGTGGAGCGCGCGGTCGTGCTGCTGCGGCTTGCAGTCGCGTTGAACCAGGACAGGGCGAGCGATGTTCTGGATGTCGTGGCTCGGGTATATCCCAAGCGCGTGTACCTGGAACTGCAGCCGGGCAGGACAGGCGCAGAACTGGAACTGTGGTCGCTGCGCAAGGAGGCGGACTATTTCCGCGAGGTTTTTGAGCGCGAGCTTTTCGCGACACTGGCGTAGATCCAGCGGGCCATGCGCGGATCGATAAGCCACTGCAGTAGCGGCGGGTGCTTTTCCATGTCGATGCGGGCGACGGAGCCTTTCCGCATGCGGACGCCAGCGCCGCCATTGCCGGTGATGAGGCGGCCAAGAAACTGGAAGAGATTCGGATTGTGGCCGACCATGAGCACGTCTTGCCGGTCAGCGTACTTCCCGAGGAGCTTCTGGAAATCGGCGTACGTTGCACCGAAGTCGAGCGCGGAACTTACCTCGACCTTGCCTTCATACCCGAGCTCGTTGCCCACGAACTGGGCGGTCTGGAGCGCGCGCTTCAGCGGGCTGGAGACAATGACATCGGGCTGGACTTTGAGTGCGCCGAGCATCCGTCCCATGATCATGCACTGTTCTTTGCCTTCGGCGATGAGCCCGCGCTTGGCGTCAAGCTTCACGCTCTCGCGGGGCACTCCAGCATTGGCATGGCGCATTAGGTAGAGATTCATGGCAGGGAGGTTTGCGTTTCCGGCAGGGTTAAGCCACTTTCTTCAAAAGGCGATTTTAACACGCTTGTAACATTCCTCAGACAGTCAAAGGTTTGGCTTGGTTCTGCCGCCATGGTGTACGAAGAGCGAGAAAAATTGTGAAAACGCGGCGTAATTTCCGCTTTAAAGGGGGAGGTGAAATAAAGGCACGGGCTGTGCATATTTTCGCCTTTTGTTCGCCTTATACTCATGCGCATGGGGGAACGATCTTCAACGACCCGTATGCGCCTTGCTGGCAAAATCTGTGCTCGCTGCCGAAACCTGATTCCGGATGATCCACCGACACCCGGCGAGAGATTGTGCGCCAAGTGCCGCTCGCCCGAGATTCACCGGATCTACATGTATTACATGTACCGGACGGACTGGATGTGCCAGTTTCTGGAAGAAGACCTGAAGACCCCGTTGCCTCGGCGTCTCCACTTCCGCAGCCCCGCGAAGATTCGCGCGATTGTGGAGAAGGTGGGCAATTTTGCCGATCTCCAGGACCGGCAAGCTCTCGATTATGGACTGGAAACCGGTCGCGGCGGCGTCTGGCTTCAACTTACTGAGGAGCAATACAAGCGCCTGAAGGCGCCACGCTGATCTGGTCATGCAAGCCACATTTCGCTGACCAGCAGGCCACCGAGCCACTTTCGCTGCTTTGCGAGCATAAATCCTGCTTCGCGGAGCGCCTTGTGATGATCCGGCAGGCGGCAGATGGAGAGGCCTGTCAGAAATCTGAATGCGAGATACAGTGCGGACACAAGAGGGCTGGCGACGAGTTTTCCGTAGAAGGTGTCCGGAATGGCGAAATCCGAGATCACCCAGGCGGCGCCGGGCGCCATTCTTCCGCGAAGCTCCGTTGCCAGGGATGCGACTTCTGCGGTGGACAGGCAATCGAGGAAAAAGTGTGTCGCAACGAGGTCGAAGTTGTCAGGCGGGAAATTGAGCCGGCGGGCATCGGCCAATTGGGTGCGGACGCGGACAGCATTATTGCCTGCGCGCCGCAGGAGCTGGCGCAGCATGGCTTCGCTCGCATCCACTGCGTCGACCTCAATTTGTGGATTGGCTTTGAGCAACTGAGCGGCGAAGCGACCGTCGCCGTCGCCGATGATCAGTGCGGATTTTCTGCTTCGCATCTCGGGAAGGAAGGCCAGCCGGCATTTCGAGAGGAACGGACCGAACGTGAACCATTCCATCCATCGATAGAAAGGCGCAAGCCGATTGAAGTCGGCAACCGTGTCGGGTCTATGGAAATTCTCTTTCAACTCGAGGGTTGCGATCTTCATGTGTGGTTCGCTCCGAGGAGGAGGGCTACGAGCGGAGTGAGCAGGACCAAGTCTGCCAGGGCGCGCAGGGTGACAGGAGAGAGGGCTGCACGCTTGCGATCGAGTAATGACAGAAGCAGTGCACTGATGGCGGCGGAACAAGCGAGTGCAGAGAAACGCCAGTTCACGAATGCCAGCACTCCTGATGCGGCAATGCAGGCGATGGCAACGACGGTAGCGCGCGGCGTGACGCCCGAGGGCATGCGAGACGATTCCCAACTTTCAATTGCGGAGCAGTTGGTCCAGGCCAGCATCACAAAGATGGCGAAGCATGCGCCGAACGGCCAACCGATGGAATGTGCGCGTGCGATTGTGGGTGCTATGGAACCGGCAGTGAACAAGAGACCGACAAGCAATTCCTTTGACACGAGTTTGCGCGATACGAGTTTGCGCACCCAGACCGGAAGCCGGGCCGTTGAGTGCACGCCGGAGAAGTATGCGAGTGCGGCAGCGGCCAGGAGCGAATTGCGATCGCGTACCGCCGCGGGCATGCGGTCCACAATGAGGGCGACTGCAATTGCGGCGGTTACGCAGCCCATGGGAATCAGCGAGCGACGATGCCGCCAGTGAAAGTAGTGGCGCTCACGCAGAGCGCCGAGATTTTGCGAGCGGATGGCTCGATGCGCATCGAGAAGGCGATCACCTACGTACACGGTCCAGGTGCCGCACGCAAGGAGCAACGGAACCCAGGAGGCCAGGTGCACACCGACAGCCGATGCAAATGCGAGCGCCCACACGACGGCGACTGCAGGTGCATCGAGGCTTGCGAGGTGCCACAGTTGCAGCACGCGCGAAGCCCGCGACCCGACGGCCGGAGTGCAGTTGAATGTGCTTTCGCGTAGCTTTGGCGGATTGACCAGAGGAACAGCCACTGTTGCGATTGTAAAAGGAAGCGCGGGTGACCTGGCGAGTTGCTCGCGGCATCCAGATGCCGGCAACGGCGCTGGATCAATGGAGCGTCAGGACTGAAGGGCCTGATTGACCAGTTCGTGCAACTTCGCATTTACGTCTTGAACGCTTACGAAGAATGGCGTGCGATGGCAGGTAAGCACCAATTCCTGCTTTTCTGCGGAGTAGTTCCACTCGACTTCTACGCCCATTTTGCTGGCGCGTCCGGTGTTGCCGCTCATGGGTACACCTGCGTTGTTTGCTTTTTCCATCAGTGCTGCGTATTTCGCCGGGGTGATCCCCGAAAAAACCTGAGGTGTGCTCGCTGCCATGTTCTTCTCCTTGCCGGGCTATGGGTAAATTCACGCGCCGGGCTGGGTTTCTATTTGTCTTCAGACTCTAGCAAGATTGCCGTAAGCTCTCGGCAAATTGGAATGCGGATTTGACGGCTGTTACGCAACCGCCTGGTTGCGTGACGCCCCTCCCCCTCCCCCCTCCATCTCTGTAAAGAAAGTCCCTGCTTTCAGGGGTTTATGCGGAGCCAGTGGTTGCAAAGTCCTCTTGCGATTGGAGTTAGCCGCAGAGTCCTCTCCGCTAAGGACTTACGGGTTGCCGTTTTCACAGTTTCGCAGTTTCACAGGGCAATTTGCTGAAATAGGGAGAACCGGAGAGCCAATTCATTGTTGACATGAGGGTTAACTAATTTTTTGCAGGTGTTTTCTGGCACGTTTTGGCGCATTTTGGCACGTGCGTGGCCATGTTTTGGCACGTTTTGGCCACTTTCGAGGCTGTGAAACTGCGTGGTAATTGGAGTATCGATTGAAGTCTTACCTCTAGATTCAGGTTAGGCCAATCGGCGAAATAACCTGCAAAAGCGGGAAAACTTTTTGACGTTTGTTTTGAGAGAGTTAGCCGGGGATGATGAGATAAGGGGCTTGACGTGAAAGTCTCAGATTGCTTCGGCCGGCCCTACGGGGCGGACGCCGATTGGCGCGGGCTGAATCCCCGGGGTTTCACCCTGGGCTATCTTCGGTCGTCCCTACGGGACTCGGATTGTGGATTCTATTCGTCCCTGTGGGACTCGGATTGCGGATTCTATTCGTCGGAGGGGAGGTCTTCGAGGAACCAGTTACGGCTCTCCAGGATCGCGATGCGCTCGAGGTTCATACGCCTGATCTCGAATGGGTCGCGTTGATCCCGGGAATCGCAGCTCGATTCCTCAGCGGTTCCGGTGTTGGAACTCAGCGACTCAGCGAGAAAGATTGTGGTGAATACCTGCATTGGTTTCCACTGCGATGGTCCCACAAACCGCGTTCATTGAGTGCGTTGAGTTGGTGACATTCATCACGCAAGTTGCGGGAGCGCACCAATTCCTTCTGCGCTGTAGCTGAAAGCGACTCGCGGGTTGCGGTGCGGATATTTGAGCGAAGCGACTATTTGGGCAGGAACGGCGCGCTATTCATGGTCCGCTTTTTTCGCCAGCGCTCCAAAGGCCGCGCGGAATATTTCGTCGGGCACCAGATCGGGAGTCAACAGCCTTTGGAAGACCAGCCCTTCGATCAGGGCGTGAATGACGCGCACGAGCTGGCCGGCGGGCATGGGCAGCTCTTCTTCTTTCGTGACAGCGCGAAGCCATTGCTCTCCGAAAGCGTAGCTCTGGGCTGTGATCTCTCGTACCTGCGCGCGCATCTCTTCGTGCGTAAGCGTATATGCCAGGCCGGTTAGTCGGCCCACGGCGACAGCGCTGCGGTCTGGGATTGCTGCAATCGTCGCATCGGCCATGGCGCGCATGATCGCCGCAAAGCTGGAACCGGGTTTCACCTGCGGCTTGATGGGCGGCCAGTATGCCTGTCCTAACGAGATGAAAAGCTCGTCACGATTCTTGAAGTTGCCGTAGATGGCTCCCGTCGTCATCCCCGCCCGTTCCGCGATATCTTCCAGGGTTGTGTTCTCGTGGCCCTTTTCGCGGATCAGCGATCGTGCTGCTTCGAGAAGTTTGGCGCGGGTCCGATCGCGCTTATCGCCCTTAGGCTGACGACGGCGGGAATCTTCTCCAGAATCAGGCGTCATGGCTTTATTTTATAGTGACATTATTTTATAGTAAAGTTATAATTTGAAAGAGAGAGATGGTAAGCGAGCGAAATGAATAGAGGAAACGGAATCGAAGCTGCGTTGCAGAAGGTCGTAGATTCCCACGAGATCGCTGGAGCTGCGACTCTGATCTGGCGCGACGGAGAAACGCAAACCACCTGCGTGGGTTGGCGGGATATCGAAGCCAATCTGCCAGTCCGACGGGACACGATTTTCAGGATCGCCTCCATGACCAAGCCCATCACTTCGGTTGCTGCTCTCATGCTGGTCGATGAAGGCCGGGTCGCCCTGGCCGATCCAATTGCTCGCTTTGCCCCGGAGTTCTCGCACATGCGCGTGCTGCGCTCGCCCAACGGTCCCCTCGACGAGACCGATCCGGCGGAACGTCCGATTACGTTTGAAGATTTGTTGACCCATCGCGCCGGATTCACATTGGCGGATTTCCATCGCGGCCCGATCGCCCAGGCATACCGCGATGCTCTTGGCGGAGAAATCGATAGCGACATGGCGCCGGATGATTGGATCACGAGTCTCGCGCGGCTACCATTGATCGGCCAGCCGGGGTCCGCACTGTATTACAGCTGCTCGACCGATCTGCTGGGATTTCTGATCGCGCGCATCGAAGGTGCCCCGCTCTCTGAAGTGCTCAAGCGACGTATCTTTGACCCGCTCGGCATGAACGATACAGGTTTCCTTGTCCCCCGGGAAAAGCGAACCCGCCGCGCGGCTGCATATGGCTTCGATGAAGAGGGCCGCCTGACCAAACGAGTTACCCGGAGCGGAGTCTTCGTGGCAGAACGGCCAGACAATATGGCCTTCGAATCAGGCGCCGCCGGGCTTTGGTCTACCGTCGCCGACTACTTGAAATTCGCGCGGCTCTTCCTGGGTGACGGCAGCGTGGATGGCATAAGGTTGCTGCGTCCCGAAACCCTCGCTGCGATGATGACCAACCAGTTGACGGACAGCCAGCGCGCAAACTCCGTATTGCTCGGCCAAAAGCCCTTTGCCGTTGGCCGAGGATTCGGCCTGGGTGTGTCGGTGGTGCTGGAGACGGACAAAACGGATTTCATGCGGCGCGGGAGTGCGGGAACGGTCAGTTGGCCGGGAGCCTTTGGAGGATGGTGGCAAGCCGATCCCAGCGAGGGTTCGGTGCTCATCTTTCTGGCTCACAACATGGTCGACCTTGCGCAGATGGGCAAAGGGATCGGCTTGGGCGTGTGGGGCGCCATCGACACTTTTCAGAGGTTGGCATTGGCTTCGTGACCTTGGTTGTCGGCGTGAAGTGAATGCGATGGCGCGATCGTGCTGGCGGCCGCTTCCTCAGGTTCGGCGGTTTTTACGTTCGCAGTTTCAATCGCCGCCGGGCGATGCCGCCTCCGCTGCAAGGTTGTCGATCGCTCCGGCAATACACCTTTTCAAATCGGTAACGGTTTTGCCATCTTTTCCGGGGTAAAGTGTGTGCTCGAGGATATACAAGGTGCTTTTAAGGATCTCTATCACGTTCAAAGGAATTTCATAGGGCATGATCTATCACCATTTCTAAATTTAGATTTTTAGAAAACTCAACTCAATCTATTCAAAGCTTGGATGCTGGAGGGTCTGTGAGGGTTTGCAGGAGCGCGCATGCACGCGCTGTGGTTTTGCTGTTTGCTATGTAGGTTAACTGACAGATTCGCCAGGCAACCTTGCGAGGTTGAGGCGAAGCGCATGCAACTCAGTCAGCGACGTTCGCATTCTCGATGGCGCCGTTCTTCAGTGCCCATTCGCGGAATCCTGCGGGAGCGTTCTTGACGCCGGCGATGTTGGCGGATTTGATGGCGGCAATTTGCTGCCATGCGATGGACTGCAGGTCGGCATTGCGCAGATCAGCAGAGGAGAGGTCGACGCCGTCAAGCTTCGTGCCGTCGAGGTTCGTTCCGACGAGATCGGCATCGCTCATGTTGGCGTTGGAGAGCACCGCAGCCTGGAGATTGCTGCCACGAAAATTGGCGGAGTGGAGATTAGCGTAATCGAGATGAGCGAAGTTGAGAGCGCTGCCGCGCAGGTCGGCGGCGCTGAGGTCGGCGCGCAGAAGATTGGCGTGCTCGAGGCGGATGCCCTGCAGAAATGCGGCCGAAGCATCAACGCCGACGAGCGGAACTTTATCGGCGTTCAATTCCTGGAGGGCTTCGATGCGTCCGCCGCTGCCGCCCTTGCCCTGGGCGGTGTTGATGACCTGCCATGCCTGGTAGTGGCGCTGCATGACGCGGTCGCCGGACTCGCTGAAGTAGAAGATGACGCCGATGAGGACGGAGAGGCTGCCGAGGTATTCGAGGACTTCAAGGAAACTCCACCGGCTGAGCCCGTAGGCAGTCCACTCCAATATCCACTCGATACGCCGCAAGGGAAGAAGCCACGGATGCTTGAAATCGCTTTTGATGGTCTTCCATGCGGCGGGACGGCGGGTCATTCTACGTGCAATCATGCGTTCCTCCGTTGCCGGCGCGAATCGCCATCCTTGGCGCACGCTGCCAATGAGAGTGTCCAAGGCCGAGGAAAGATACGTCAATCTGCAACTGAGCGCGAGTCCGCCGGAGCTCGCCCTTTTCCCCACTCCGGAACGTCGCACAGGATAAATGCTGCGATCTTCAGTCGGCGGAGCGGTTGGCTGACGAAAAAGCCTGCCGGAATCCGGCAGGCTCTCTGGGTTCGCGCGATGGTCTGCAGTTCAACGCAGGAGACCATGAACAATTTTTCTTGCGTCGATGGTGAGAACAGCCGGGACGGCAGTGCCGTTGGCGAGGACGAGCGACGTAACGAGCGCACGAGCTCCCCGGGCGTTGTCGATGTACACCACGTCGAATGTGATAGTGCGAATCAGGGTACCGGACGAATAAACTCCCACACTCAGGGTGCTGGTACAGTCGGGGTTCACGGTGCCGGTTCCCTTGAGCGTGACATTGGAGACGGTGCCGCCCGAACTGCTGGTTGCGCTGCCTTCGAGGTTGCCCTCGGCGTCGAGTGTGTATCTTGCTACGGCCGAAAAGGGAACGTCGACGGTTGCAGGGATCACCACGCCGGTTTCGGTGTAGGCCCAGTCACCAGCAACACTCGCGGTGGAACAGATGCCTTCGAAGCCACGTGACGATGTGGTCTGCGCGTGCAGAGCCACGGTTGATCCGATCCAAAGCAGGCATGCTGCGGACAGGATGGCGATTGTGCTGCGAAGCCGATTCGATCTGGTCGTTGAGTTGTTCATCGTATTCCTCCTGTGGTCGGCCGATGAAGCGGAAGACCATGACCAGGTCCTTCAGCAATCCTCAGCGATCTGGGGCAACCATAGGCTTACGGAGAATGAGTTTCGATGCATGGCAGGTCGCTATTAGGTCAAAAGAATGTCAATGGATAAGTGGTTTCGTTGAGTGAGTTTCCGCGCGGAACGGCGCTGGCATAGACTGTTGGAACTCAGACACGACGAGGATTGAGGGTGCGAATTGTGAACGGTGCTCCACAAACATCGCATCGAGTGCGATTCGGAGTGTTCGAAGTGGATCTTCGGAGCGGAGAACTCTGGAGGTCGCGCCGGAAGGTGAAGCTCACGGGCCAGCCATTTGCGGTGCTGGCGATTCTGCTGGAACGAGCGGGTGACGTTGTGAGCCGCGAGGAGTTGCATCGGCGGCTCTGGCCGGACACGTTTGTCGATATCGACCACAGCCTGAACACCGCGATCAACAAGATCCGCAACGCGTTGAGTGATTCCGCGGAGAAGCCGCGTTTTGTGGAGACGCTGTCGGGTCGTGGGTATCGATTCATCGCTGCGATTGAGAGCGGCGACGCGGAAACGAGTGCGGAATCAGGAGAAGCGTCGATGTCCCGAAGGGAGGGCGCTTCGCGTGGGCGTGGTGAGGATGGCTTCTGGATCGCGATGCTTCCGTTGAAGCTGGGCGACGCGGAACGGGATCTGACCGACACTGCGACCGCGCTCGTCGAGGAGATCGTTACCGGGCTTTCTCGCTTCTCGTACCTTCGTGTCATCTCGCTCAGTTCCACTTTGCAATACGTCGGAAAGCCGGTGGACGTGCGGTCGGCGGGCAAGAAGCTGGGAGCGCGGTATGTGGTGGAGGGAAGCCTTCGGCGTCTAGGAGACAAGTTGCGGGTTGCGGTGCAACTGGTCGATTGCAGCTCAGGCGCTCATTTGTGGGCAGAGACGTACGAAAGGCACTTTTCGCTTGAGGATGGATTTGCTGTCTGGGATGACGTGGTTTCGCAAATTGTGTCGACGATCGCGGATACTCACGGGATCCTGCCGCGCAGCATGAGCGAGGCGCTGCGCACGAGAGATCCGCTCAGCCTGAGCCCCTATGAAGCCGTACTGCGGAGTTTTGCGCATTTTCAGCGTGTGAGCGCGGAGGAGCATGCGCCTGCGCGGGCTGCACTGGAGCGCGCTGTCGAGCAGATGCCGCAGTATGCGGATGCGTGGGCGATGCTTTCGCTGATCTACAAGGAAGAATTCACACACAAGTTCAACCTGCTTCCGGATCCGCTGGGGAGGGCGCTGGCGGCGGCGCGGCGGGCAGTGGAGGGAGCGCCGTCGAATCATCTCGCCCACCATGCGCTGGCGTCGACCCAGTTCTTTCGCAAAGAACTGGATGCATTTCGGATTGCGACGGAGCGGGCTGTCGCTTTGAATCCGATGGATGGATTCACGCTGGCTTACCTTGGGTTTCTCACGGCGTATGCGGGGGATTGGGAGCGCGGAGGGGCGATGTCGGCGAAAGCGCGCAGCTTGAATCCGCACCATCCCGGGTGGTACTGGTTCGTTCCGTGTTTCGACGCGTACCGCAGGAGCGAGTACAGGACGTCGTTGGAATTTGCGCACAAGGTGAATATGCCGGGGTTCTGGCGAACGCAACTTGCAATTGCGGCGAATGCCGGGCAACTGGGGAGAGATGCGGCGGCGCGTGAGGCATTGAAGACTCTCTTGATGCAGCGGCCGGATATTGCGAACCATCCACACGAGGAGTTGGGCGTCTGGTGGGAGGCGGAGATGGTTGAACGGCTGATGGATGGGTTGAGGAAGGCGGGGCTTGAAGCACCGGGGCAAAGTCCAGGCTGATTCACCGATGCGAAGTGTCGGGCAGTGGTTAGTCGGCGGCGTTGGCGGGTTCGGAGGGCTGTTTCTGCGGGCGCCTGGAGGGTGGGGTCAGCGGCTTGATCTTGGGGATGGCATCCAGGTCGACTTTGCCCTCCGCAAGCTTCATCAGAAACTCCTGCGCGGAGAAGGGCTGGCTATCTTTGGGGGCGGAGGCGCGGCTGTAGGTTCCGTCCGACTGCTGGATGCGGGCCTTGACGGTGTCGGCGAGGTAGGCTGGAAGGATCTCGTCGTGGATGCGGGCCTTGACGGCGGCATCGCGCACGGGGAAGACCACTTCGCAGCGTTCGAAGAGATTGCGCGGCATCCAGTCGGCAGAGCCCAGGTAGATTTCGTCGTCGCCGCCATTGGCGAAGTGGTAGATGCGCGAATGCTCAAGAAAGCGGCCGACGATGGAGCGCACGCGGATGCGGCTGGAGAGGCCTTTGACGCCGGAGCGGAGAATGCAGAGACCGCGGATGATGAGATCGATCTCGACGCCGGCGTTGGATGCGTCGTAAAGAGCCTCGATGACGCTGGGCTCGAGAAGCGCATTCATCTTGGCGACGATGTGCGCGGGTCGGCCGGCGCGGGCATGTTCGGTTTCGCGGCGGATGAGGCCGAGGAAGCTTTCAGCCATGGTGAGCGGGGCAACGAGGAGCGGACGGTAGTCGTCGATCTCGGCGTGCGCGGTGAGGTAGTTGAAGACCATGTGCACGCGCTCGGTGATCTGCGGATCGCATGTGATCAGGCTGAGGTCGGTGTAGAAGCGCGCGGTGATGGGGTTGTAGTTGCCGGTGCCCAGGTGGCAGTAGCGGCGGGTGACGCCATCTTCATCGCGACGAACGAGCAGGGCAAGCTTGCAATGCGTTTTGAGTCCAACGACGCCGTGGAAGACCTGAACGCCGGCGTCTTCCATGCTGCGCGCCCAGCGGATGTTGGATGCTTCGTCGAAGCGGGCCATGAGCTCGACGACGAGGGTGGCCTCCTTGGTGGCGGCGGCTTCGATGAGCGCGGAGAAGACGGGAGAGTCCTGGCTGGTGCGATAGAGGGTTTGCTTCATGCTGACGACGGCGGGATCTTCAGCACCTTGCTGGATGAAGTCGACAACGGAGTCGTAGGAGTCGTAGGGATGGTGGAGCATGACGTCGTGCTGGCGGAGCTCGTCGAAGATGCTGGTTGACTTGCGGCTCAGGTGCAGCGGCTTGGGCGTGAAGGGCTGGAACTTGAGATCGGGGCGCTGAATGTCGCTGTAGAAGAACATCAGGCGCGAGAGATTTACGGGGCCGTCGCCGCGAAAGACCTGGTCTTCATCGAGTTCGAAGTTGACGCGGAGGCGTTCGACGATTTCAGGGTCGGCTCCGGTCTCGATTTCGAGGCGCACGGAATCGCCTTTGCGGCGGTTGTGGAGTTCGACGCGGATGGTTTCGAGCAGGGAGCGCGCTTCCTCTTCTTCGAAGTAGAGGTTGGAATTGCGGGTGACGCGGAAGGCGGTGCGCGATTGCACTTCGTAGCCGCGATACATGCCGCTGAGATTTTGCGCGATCAACTCCTGGAGCAGGAGGTAGTCGAATTTGCCGTCTTCGGCAGGGAGGCGGACGAAGCGCGGCAGGGCGCGGGGGACGGTAACGACACCGAGGACTTGTGGGCCGGAGCTTTTGCGCTTGCGGCGAAGGAGCAGGGCGAGACAGAGAGCCTTATTCAGAACGCGCGGAAAGGGGTGCGCGGGATCGATGGCGATCGGGGTGAGGAGCGGGTCGACTTCGCGCTGGAAGTAAGCCTGCGCAAAAGCGCGGGCCTCTTCGTCGAGCTCGTCCCATTCAAGAAGGCGGATGCCCTGCTTGCGCAGTTCGGGAAGGAGCGAGCCGTTCCAGCATTGGTATTGCGCATCGACAAAGGTATGGATCTCGGCGGTGAGGGAGGCGAGGGACTCGTCCGGGCGAAGGCCATCGTAGCCCTGCTCGCGGTAGCCGTCTTCAATGCGCTGCATGAGGCCGGCCTGGCGGATTTCCACATACTCATCGAGATTGGAGCCAGTAATGGCAAGAAACTTGACCCGTTCGAGGAGGGGATTGGACGGGTCTTCCGCTTCTTCAAGGACACGGCGATTGAACTGTATCCAGGAGTGGTCGCGTCCGGTGAAAAGCTTTAGTTTCTGCTTCGTTCTGGCCATGAGCGTGAGTCGAACCGTGTTGGCAAGTCTACAGCGTTTTGGGGGGGAACTGGAATGAGCAGCGTGGGTTTATCTCAACGGTCATGGTTACAGGAAGAGGTGGGCAGTGAGATTAAAGGGATGCAAAAAACGAGGTTGATTGATGGGGCGGGAAGGCATTCGATGCGACCCTACGGGGCGCAAGGGAGTTGCGCGGTTGGCCATCCCAGGATTTTCGTTACTTCCCTCCGGGAAGTCGGCGGTGGATTGACCCGTGACTGGCGATGGTGGAGGATAGAGATTCGGTGGTCCCTGCTTTATCCCCCCAAGAATGAGGAGCTCTCGATGGATGCCAAAGACAGTTTGATTCCCCAGCAGCCGATTCCGGCTGGAGCCGACGAGTTTTCGAAAAAGATAAGCGGCCTGCTTGACGGGCAGCCAAAGGACGAAGCGACGGTTGATCTAGCTCTCGAAGGCATGGATGACCTGCTGGACACGATTGCGGCCGGGCTGTACAGCATGGCGTCGATGCTGGTGGGCGAGGGTGAAGACAGCATCGGGCTGGTCGAGACAGCGGTGACGCGGACGGAAATCTCCCGAGGCGATGCGGTGGCGGCGCGGCGGAGCAGCAGAATGGCGCTGTGTACGGCGGCGATTGAATTGATTGCCGAACGAAAGCCGGGAAGTCTGGCGGCGCCCGAGGGCTTGGAACATGCGGCGACGTGCATTGAGGACGATGATCTGGAGTCGGCGGGGATTTCGCGCGAAGAACTGGAGCACATGCTGGCCGGCCCGAACCGGGAGAGCGTGAAGAAGTGGATTGAGAGCCTGGCGACGCCGACGCGGGTGATTTTTGTTCTGCGTGCGGTGGCTGGCCTTTCCGCGGACGAGACGGCGGGGCTGCTTGCCGGTCACGGAGGGCCCAATGCCGCGGGATGGAATGCGGACGCGGTGCGGGAGATCTTCCGGCAGGGTCTGTGCTCGCTGGCTTCGCAGCTGATTCATGCAACAGTGAAATAGTGAAGAAGTGAAAAAGTGAAGAAGTGAAATAGGGAAAAAGTGAAATAGAGAAGAAGTGAGAAAGTGAAGAAGTGAAATAGTGAAAAAGTGAACGGGGAAACGTCAGGTGCGGCCGATCTTTGGATCTAGGCAGTTCCCTCTCATGGCTCAGGATTCTGCCCACTTCACTGCTTCTGATCACTGCTCGTTGCCCGCTTTCCGCCGCTTCTGATCACTTTCCCTGCTTCACTTTTTCACTTCTTCTCTATTTCACTTTCTTCCCTTTTCACTGCTTTTATGCCATGGGTCCTACAGGGCCTCGCTTTCTGTTCGGTACACTAGATAAAGAACCTGCCTGCCCGCATCGGGCATCTATAGGAGTGCAAACAACTTTCCGGCGGATTTTCGAGCCAGGATTTTCAAAAGACGATTGATGTCCTCAGACTGTAGGAAGTACCCGAACAATTTTTGTGCCTTTGCAACATTGGCGCTGGTGGTGGGAGCCGCAGCAGCTTCGCAGGTGCACGCGCAGCAATTGCCTACGCAGATCCCGGGACAGAGCACGGGTCCGACGGCGCAGAGTTTTCAAGGAAGCGTGACCGCGGGGTCGGCTACGGCGCAGACGATTGATCTTTCGCTGGAGGATGCGATTCAGCGGGGTCTCAAAAATAACCTGGGGGCAATTCTCAGCGGGACGCAGACGGCGTCTGCGCGGGCGCAGCGTTTGAGCCAGTTGCAGTCGTTGTTGCCGGATGTGGAATTCAATGCGCACGAGGCGGTGTCGCAGGTGGACCTGGCCGCGCAGGGGCTGCGGATTCCAGGTTTTCCCACGATCATCGGGCCGTTCGGCTATACGGACCTGCGGGCATCGCTGAGCTGGTCGCTGGTGGATTTGAAGTCGCTGCACACGTATATGGCGGCGAAGCACCAATTCAAGTCGGCGGAGCTAACAGCCCAGGACGCACGCGACATGGTGGTGCTGACGGTGGGCAACGCGTACATGCTGGTGCTGGCCGACCAGGGGCGCGTGGAGAGTTACGAAGCGCAGGTGGCGACGGCAAAGGTTTCGCTGAACCAGGCCAGCGCGAATCACGATGCCGGAACGGCTCCGCGGCTGGATGTGCTGCGGGCCCAGGTCGACTATCAATCGCTGCAGCAACAGTTAATCGTGGCGCAGAACAGTCTTGAGAAGGATAAGCTGTCGCTGGCACGGGCAATCGGATTGCCGCTGGAACAGAAGTTCAACCTGTCGGACAAGGCGCCTTACGCGGTCTTCGACAAGCTCGATGTGGACGCGACGATCAAGCAGGCCCACGCCAACCGCAAGGACCTGGCCGCCATGGTGGAGCAGACCAAGGCGTACGAAGAGCAGCGCAAGGCAGCTACGGCGGATCGGTATCCGACGGTGAAGTTTGACGGGGATTACGGCGACATCGGCGTCAATGTGCGGCATTCACACGAGACCTTCGATGCGCAGGGCACGTTGAGTGTGCCGGTGTTCAAGGAATACGGGCTGCGCGGCGAGGCACAGGTTGCGCAATCGCAATTGGACACGCAGAAGGCGCAGTTGAGCGATTTGAATGCGCAGGTGGACGCGGATGTGCGCGATGCGTTGCTGGATATTGAGGCGGCGCAGAAGCAGGTTGAGGTCGCGCGTTCAAGCGTGAACCTGGCGAATGAAGAACTGGGCGATGCACAGCAGCGCTATGCCAACGGAGTGAGCGACAACCTGGCGGTCAGCCAGGCGCAGCAGTCGGTGGCACAGGCCAATGATCAGTATGTTTCCAGCCTTTATCGGGACAACGTGGCGAAGTTGAGTTTGGCACGGGCGCTGGGAGCTGGGCAGGACTACACGAAATACCTTGGAGGGAAGTAACGTGGCGGATACAACCCCGCGGGATGAGAGCACAGAGGTGGCGCAGCCCCCTTCTCGCCGCAGAGGAATCATCATCGTTGTGGTCGTGGTTCTGTTGCTGGTAGGACTTGGCTTCTGGTGGCACTCCACCTATTACGAAGACACAGACGATGCGCAGATCAACGGACATTTGATCCAGATCAGCGCGCGCATCGCGGGACAGGTGGTCCACGTAGATGTGAATGAGAACCAGCTGGTCAAAGCGGGCGATCCTATCGCAGAGCTTGATCCGCGGGACTATCAGGTCGCCGTGGAGAATGCGCAGGCCGCATTGGATAGCGCGAAGGCAGCGGCGGCGGCGGCAAATGTGAATGTCCCGATCACAACGATCAACACCGGCAGCACTCTGAGTTCGGCGGGAGCGGATGTGAGCGCGGCTACGGCTTCGATTTCGCAGGCCCAATCGCAGGTAGCGGCGGCGCACGCACAGGTTGTGCAGGCAGATGCGAATGCTTTGAAAGCGCAGCAGGATCTTGATCGCTACAAGCCGCTGGTTGAGAAGGACGTGATCAGCAAGCAGCAGTACGACGCAGCCGTAGCGGCATCGGATGCAGCCAAGGCTGCGGTAGAAAACGCGCATGCAACGGAGCGCGCTGCTCAAGATGCAGTGCGGGTCGCCAATGACAAGGCATCCTCGGCACAAGCCCAGTACAAGAATGCGCAGAGCGGGCCGCAGCAGGTAGCGGCGCAGTCGGCGCGTGCCAAGCAGGCGCTGGCGCAGGTGGCGCAAGCGCAGGCGCAACTCGACCAGGCGAATCTGAACCTGGGCTACACAAAGATTGTGGCGCCGGCGGCGGGCATCATCACGCGGAAGAGCGTGGAGATCAACCAGAACGTGTCGACGGGACAGAATCTGCTGACGCTGGTTTCGCTGGAAGACCTGTGGGTGACGGCGAACTTCAAGGAAACGCAGCTGAAGCACATGTCGAATGGTCAGCATGTCGAGATCAGCGTGGACGCAACGGGCAAGAGCTATGACGGGCACATCTCGCAGATCGGCGGGGCAACGGGTTCAGTGCTTTCACTGTTTCCGCCTGAGAATGCGACGGGCAATTACGTGAAGGTCGTGCAGCGGTTGCCGGTCAGAATCGACTTCGACGATCTGAACAAGGAAGATTCGAACCATGCGCTGCGACCGGGATTGAGCGTGGAGCCGAAGGTGCGGGTGAAGCAGTAGAGCAGTCTTCAGTGATCAGTTTGTTTTGTGGTTTGGCCAGCTCTTCGAGGAATCGGGGAGCTGGTTTTGTTTTTTGGAGATGAAATCGGAGAAGCAGATTCTTCGCTCACCACCCCCAAACTGAAAAGCGTTTGGGGCCCCGTTCACTCAGAATGACACTTCGAATTTTGATTCAGAATGACAGGTCGAATTTTGAAAGCGGTTGCTCACGGCAAAACATTAGACACGGGAAAGCATTAGAGTGGATGGACAACGATGAAAGACGCGATTCAGGTTTCCAAAGAGAACTATTTGAAGGCCATCCTGGAGGCTGAGGCCGAGGGGCACCAGGTGATTCCGGCGACGCTGGCGCATTGGCTGGAGGTGTCGGCTCCAGCGGTGACGATGGCGCTGAAGCGGCTGCGTCGGGATGGTTATGTCGAAATGACCGAAGACGGAATCGTGCGGCTGACCGACGCTGGACAAGAGACCGCCTACCGGACGGCGCTGCGGCACCACCTGATCGAACGGATGCTGACCGAAGTGTTCGGAATGGAATGGTACGAAATTCACGACGAGGCGGAGCGGCTGGAGCATGCCGTGTCCCCGGCTTTTGAGGCGAAGCTGAAGGAAAAGCTTGGCGAGGGTGGAGCCTGTCCCCATGGCAATGCGGTGTTGCCGGTGAAGCCGGAGGAGCGGAAGATGCGTGGAGAGGTTCCACTTTCGGAGGCTCGGGCGGGGGAGCGGTACCAGGTGATAAGCCTGCAGGAGCGCGACTCCCAATTATTACTGTTTCTGCATCGTATGGGTATCGGGCCGAACCAACGCCTGCGTGTTTTGAGTCAGAACTACGACCAAACTGTTTCGATTGAACTACCTATGGGGAATTCAATTCTCGGTAGGCCGGCGGCGGAGGCTGTCTGGCTTCGCCCGGAAACGCCCTAGGTAATCAGAAGTAAGAAAAATATATTAACTATGATTAACATGTGGCATACTGGAGGCAGTAGTGCTGCAGGCTGTTCCCCCTTTTGCCTCTATGGCCACAGAGACTCCCAATTCCATCAAGCTCCAGGAGCCTTCCTTACCCGAGGTGCATGCGAGCGTACGGATATCGCGGTCGCCGCATTACTGGCGACGGCTGCTGGGGTTTCTGGGACCGGGATTCCTGATCTCAGTCGGCTACATGGATCCGGGAAACTGGGCGACGGATATTGCCGGCGGATCGCGATTCGGATACACGCTGCTGTTTGTGATCATGCTGTCGAACCTGATGGCGATTCTGCTGCAAAGTCTGGCATTAAAACTGGGAGTTGCCACGGAGCGCGACCTTGCGCAGCTGTGCCACGAGGAATACCGCCGCTGGGTCAGCCTCTCGCTCTGGGTGGGTGCGGAGATCGCGATCGCAGCGTGCGACCTGGCCGAGGTGATCGGCTCCGCGATCGCGCTGGAACTTCTATTCCACATTCCTCTGTTTTACGGCGTGCTGATTACTGGATTGGATGTTCTGCTGATCCTACTGCTGCAGCGCTGGGGTTTCCGCTATGTGGAGGCGCTGGTGATTGCGCTGATCGGAACGATTATCGCGATGTTCGGCGTGCAGATGTTTCTCTCGAAGCCGGAGTACTGGCCGGTTCTGCGCAACCTCGTAATTCCGTCGACTTCGATTCTTACCAATCCATCCATGCTGTATATCGCGATCGGGATTCTGGGCGCGACGGTGATGCCGCACAATCTTTACCTTCACTCTTCGATTGTGCAGAGCCGGCGCTACAAGCGCACGCCGGAGGGGAAGCGCGAGGCGATCCATATGGCGAATGTGGATTCGGCGCTGGCGCTGACGTTGGCCCTGTTTGTGAACGCAGCGATTTTGATTGTGGCGGCGGCCGTTTTTTATCGGAGCGGTCATTATGATGTCGCGGCGATCCAGGATGCCTACAAGCTGCTAAGCCCGCTGCTGGGAGCCGCCGGTGCGAGCACGCTGTTTGCGGTGGCTCTTCTTGCTTCGGGGCAGAACTCTTCGATCACAGGAACGCTTGCCGGGCAGATTGTGATGGAGGGCTTTGTCCACCTGAAAGTATCACCGTGGCTGCGCAGGTTGATTACGCGCGGCCTGGCGATCATTCCAACCATCATCGTGGTGGCGGTCAATGGCGAGAGCGGGACGGAAAAACTGCTGATCCTGAGCCAGGTGATCTTGTCGCTTCAGTTGAGCTTTGCCGTGATCCCGCTGGTGATCTTTACGGGAGACCGCGCGAAGATGGGCGAGTTTGTGAATGCTCGGTGGTTGCAAGCGCTGGCGTGGACCACGGCGGTGGTGATCGCGGGGCTGAACGCGTGGCTGCTGGTGAAGACGGTGACGGGATAAAGGACAGTCGCAAAGTGAACATTGGACGGCGAGAATTGCATCTGGCGCGGAACTGGGTGCGAGGGTCTGGCGTAGTTTGTATTGGTTGGTTGCAGTCGATCGTAAGAGGTCTGCATGCGCAAGGCGATGGAAGTGGTATCTCTTGGGTTGCTGGCGGTTCTGTTCTGGTTCACATATTCGGCGTTGAATGGGCCGGAACGGCTGCCGGATAGGATTCCAACACATTTCGATATTTCGGGGCAGCCGAATGCGTGGGGATCGCCCGGGTTTCTATGGTTTCTGCCGGCGATCGCGACAGGGGTGTACCTGCTGCTGACGGTTCTGGGCAGCATCCGGTTTCGGAGGTACAACCTTCCGGTGCGGGTGACGGAGGCAAATCTGCCGTTCATCCAGGATCAAACCATCGTGATGGTGGCCTGGATCAAGAGCGAAATCCTGTGCCTGTTTGTCTACCTGCAGTGGTCGATAATCCAGTCAGCACGCAATGGAACATTTAGGCTTTCGCCGTTGCTGATTCCGGTATTCCTGGTGGTGATTTTCTCGACGGTGGGATGGAATCTTGCGGCGCTGATCCGTGGCGCAAGGGAGCGCGCGGAATCGTCCGACCCCGGTGGTCATATGGAAAACATTCGATAGGAAGCGTCCGCTCAGGGGCGGAATGCGACGGGGCGTTGCGGAGCTAGAAGATCCAGACGCTTGCCAGCATCGTGACCATTGCGGCGACAGTGACGACCTGGTAGACCAGATCTTCTTTGCGCCGCTTCCGGCTTGAAACGGTAATGGGGGAGGGGTTCATGTGTTGCCTTTCAACGGCTCGCGACGAGCTTTTGGTCGTCGCAAGGGCCCAGAGCACGTTCTCACTATTTAGATTCAATTCGATTGATTTGTGAATCAACCAAAAGTGCTACGGGGTTGGTTACGCACGTCACGTCAAGAGGCGCACGCCGTCGCGGTCGCCGCTGAGAAGTGTTCGGCGAAATGACTACAGGGCTGGACAAGTAATTGCCAGGCTTTATTGCTAGGCTTCTGCGGTTGTGGGATCGATGATGGACTTCACTTCGGCGACGGAATTGGCGGGGAATCCGCCCTGCCGGGCGTGCTCGCGAACGAGTTGCTCATTCGGTGCGATGTAGATGCAGTAGATCTTGTCGCCGGTGACGTAGCTATGGACCCACTGAATTTCGGGACCGAGTTTGCGCAGAACTCCGCAGGATGTTTGGGAGATGGCTTGCAGTTGTTCGGGAGACAGGCTTCCGGCGCCGGGGACTTCGCGCTCGATGACGTACTTGGGCATGGAACCTCCGTGGGGAAAACAAGAACCGGTCGCGCCAGTTTACGCGTTTCTGCCGCAGGAATGGAATCCATGCTCCCCGCGGAGCTTACGTGTTCGACCACCGCGACCTACTGTGATCAGACCTCCTCGTCGCGTTGCTGCTCATTGGCCGACTCGCTGGGCAGCAACGACAAAAGCAAAGCGCCCGCCTCGCGGCGAGCGCTTCGTTGGACCGAAATCATCAACACCTGCTGCTGGTTCAGTCCGGCCCACACAATTAGATGCAAGCAGAGTCCGACGCGGCCCGTGGCGCTAGAGCATGATGCGCATGAAATCAAGAGCCAGACGCCAGCCGCAGCGCCAATTCGTAATTCGCACGGTGTCCAAGAATCTGAAGGACTGCAATATTTGCCCAATAAAATCAGAGCCCTTACCTCAAAGACCCGATGTGTTGAGGATGAAGGCGAGAGCGGGCAAGGTGTAGAATCCGCTCGTGAGTACAGGCCCTCAACTTGTTCCTCCCGTGGAGCCGCGCGAGCGAAACTGGTTGCCGATGGCGATTGCCGCGGCGGCGGTTCTGGCTGTTGCGGCGATCGTCGTTTTCATGATGGAGCGCGGCAAGGGGGCGGCGACGGTTACGCCGATTTCTGCTGCTCTGGATCCCTACGCTGCGAGCCTGCCCATCACCAACCTGGTGATGAGCGAATCGAGCAATCTTGCGGGTGGAAAAGTGACCTATGTCGACGGCCACATCACCAATACCGGGAACAAGACGGTTTCGGGAGTGCAGGCCCAGGTGCTCTTCAGAAATGCGGCGAATGAAGTGGCGCAGAACGAAACCCAGCCGCTGAAACTGATCAGGACGCGTGATCCCTATGTCGACCTTGAACCGGTGTCAGCTGCGCCGTTACGGCCGGGGAACGGGCAGGATTTTCGATTGATTTTCGACGCCGTGACGCCGGACTGGAACGGTGTGTACCCGGAAATCCGGATCGTTCGCGTCGACGCAAAGTAGTGATGCAGCCCGATTTACCCGGTAAGTCTTACCTCTCGCTGTAAAAATTACTTTCTCGTTACGCCAAGCAGCTGGGGCAAATCCGGGCCCGAAACTACCCGGGGCACTCGCAAGTTAAATAAAATGAATGGCTTATTGGTTTTACATAGATAGGAAATCGATTTGGCATTCCCCATGCAATATGAGACAGCGAGCAGCACCACCTGCTCACCGCAGGAAGATCGCGGCAACCGCAGATCAGGGGTTAGAGAAAAAATGAAAAACCAAATTAGAGCACGCTTACTGTTTCCCAGCCAGGTAGCAGTTCTGGCCTTGGCTTCGGCGATCGCGATCCCCGCGATGGCACAGACACAGCCCGACAATTCCCAGAGCGCGCCAGTGGCCGCTCAGCAGGCACCGACTTCGACTCCCCCGGCAACGGTAACGCAGCCCATTCCGCAAGACAAAGAAGGATTCTGGGGCCGCGTCAATCCGATGGCTCGCAAGAAGTGGGTGAAGAAGCGGATCGATCCGATCAACGACCGCCTCACCGAGCTTGACCAGGTGAACGCAAAGAATGCGTCCGACATCAAGGATGTTGATTCTCGTGCGCAGGCCGGCATCAAGAAGGCTCAGGATTCGGCCGACGCGGCGAACCAGGTAGCCACCCAAGCCGACGACCAGGCGAAGAAGGCCAACCAGACTGCGATGACGGCATCGGGTCACGTTGACTCGTTGAACACGACGGTCGGCGGCCTCGACACCTACAAGCCGATCAGCGACGTTGAAGTTCCGTTCCGCGGTGGCAGCCCGATGCTGTCGAAGGACGCGAAGGCAAAGCTTGATGACATGGCGAAGAGCCTGGAAGGTCATCAGGGCTACATCATCGAAATCGAAGCTCGTTCGCCGGGTGCAGGGGCAGCCGGTATTGCGAGCTCGCAGCGCGAGGCAGCAGCAGTTCAACGCTATCTCGTAACGGAACATGAGATTCCCGTCTACCGTATGCACTCAGTGGCTCTCGGCAATGCCGTGATCACGGAACCGACCACCGATGTGGCGAGCAATAATGCTCCGGCCGATCAGACAGCGCCGAAGCCTGTTGCCAGCCATCATCGTGAGCGGGTACCCAGCACTGTGCACATCAAGTTGATGGAAAACAGTTTGGCGGCCCAGGGCACCACATCCCCCCATGGTATGGCGTCCTCGACCGGTGCGGTGCAGCAGTAATGCTGAGTAGCCACCCCCCTGAGGCTCCCTTCCGCGCCGACGGCTACCCCGCCGTTGGCCGCCAATAGACCTCTCGCAACACGAGAGAACCAAGGCAACTTGGCCCCCGTTAATGACGGGGGCCGATTTTTTTGTAGGGGAGGAATTGCGGATTTGCAACATGGAAGAAGATGGGACCGCAAAGTATCCGAAAGAGACGAAAACTAGCGATACTACTCAATTGGCCACAATTCACCAACAACGCACGATGAGCCTAGAGAAACAGGGCAGCCCATACTAGCAGCAACCCGCAGGCGTACCCCAGGGCCGATACCGTCCAGAATCTGACGAGAAGCTTTCCATCGGGGAAGAGCCGCCGGTATTCGCCATGCAGACGCAAGCTCTTTCCAAGCCACCAACCAAATCCCGAGAACCGCAACTCCTGTGGAAGGTGCGCGTTTACCTCAGCCAACATCTGGCAGGAGACGATACTCGAGAGCAGCCCAAAGGCTGACATTCCTCCGATTGCAACTATCACCAAAATCATTCGAAGGGACATGGCGCAAATTATATTGCTCCGAGATTTTCATCCGCGAGTGAGTGACCGCCGATGCGGAACTAACAAAAAGCAGCCGCAGATCCCTCCACTTCGGTCGGGATGACAAACGGTTTGGGATTGTTCGTGAATTACCGGCAATGCGGAAGCGACAAAAGACAACCGGGGTCGTTCGTGGCGGGTTGCGTCATCGTGATGCGGGCGATCCGTGGGGTTGCAGCTTGAATGCAGTTTTCGTTGTAGAGCACCAACGATCCTTGATGAGCCCAAGGGCGTTAGGATGGTTGCGATGAAGGTTCTGAGTGCGGAGGAGATGCAGACGTGCGATCGCGTGACGACGGAGCGCTTTGGCGTGCCGTCGATCGAGCTGATGCGCGCGGCTTCGGCAGCGGTGGACGCGTTTGTGCGGGAGCAGTTTCCGCGGGCGCGACGCGTGACGGTGCTATGTGGCCGCGGAAACAACGGCGGCGATGGGATGATGGCGGCGCGGCTTCTTGCCAAGGCTGGCCTGGAAGTGACGACGCTGCTGCTCGGTTCGCAATATGAGCTGAAGGGCGATGCGGCGACGGCTTGGCGCGAACTGAGTCTCTCTGCGAACCGGTATTTGTATGAAGTGAATTCGGCGGCGGAGCTGAAGGCGCATCGTGCGGCGCTGGTGACGGATCTCATCATTGATGCAGTGCTGGGCACGGGATTCAAACCGCCCATGAAAGGGATGGCGCTGGCTGCGCTGGAATGGGCAGGCGCAAGCGAGGCGCCGTTTCTCTCGGTGGATCTGCCATCGGGCTGGCCCGCGGATGCGACCAGCAGCAAAGTCGAAGAAGATACGTTTCCTTCGGATGCCGTGATTACGTTTACGGCGCCGAAGCCGGCGCACGTGTTTGGGGAGTTGACGCGGCGGTGGGATCAGCCTGTTGTGGTGGCGTCGATTGGATCGCCGGATGAGGCGATTGTTTCCGGGCAGGGTTTGAGCTGGGCGGGCGCTTCACACGCGCTGGTGGAGCAACCGCGTGCAACGGATTCCAACAAGGGAAAGTACGGACATGTGCTGGTGATCGGCGGGTCGGTAGGAAAGTCGGGTGCGCCGGCGATGACGTCGATGTCTGCATTGCGGTCCGGGGCGGGCCTGGTGACGGCTGCGGTGCCAAGTTCGATTGTGGGTCAGGTTTCGGGATTTGCGCCGGAGCTGATGATACAGCCGATGGTGGCGAGTCCGACTGGAGAACTCGCGAGCAAGGGCGTTACGGCACAGCAATTTCAAAAGCTTCTTGAGCGCAAGACGGTGATTGCGGTCGGCCCGGGACTGGGGCAGGGACCAGGAGTGGAGATTCTGCTGGAGGCGGTTCTCTCGGATACAAAGATGCCGATCGTGATTGATGCCGACGGACTGAACACCCTGGCTGCAAATCCGTTTTTGATGGAGAAGCTGACCGAGGTCGCGAGGGCGGGACGCACGGTGGTGTTGACGCCGCATCCGGGAGAAATGGCACGGCTGGCCGGAAAGAGTGTTGAAGAAGTTCAGGCGAATCGTCTCGAAACGGCTCGCGACTTTGTGCGCGCACATGGGGTGACGCTGGTGCTGAAGGGATCACGCACGCTCGTCGCGCATCCCGACGGACGCGTCGCGGTAAATACTTCGGGCAATCCAGGAATGGCGAAGGGCGGCAGCGGCGATCTGCTGACCGGCGTGATCGCCGGGCTGCTGGCGCAGTTCAAAGACGATGTTGCGCGCGCAGTGGAGGCGGCGGTTTATTTGCATGGGTTTGCTGCCGACCTTGCGGTTTGCGATGCGGACGAGCGTACTTTGCTTGCCACCGACAGCTTGAAATTTTTTTCTCGCGCGTTCAGGTTTCGTCCTTTGCGCTTTTCGAAAGGCCACCCGAGAGGGTATGTTTGGTTGCAGGGGCTGCAGTCCAACGACTGTAAAGGCGTGCGCCCAGCAGAGGCAACGGAATGAGCAAGGATTCGCCAGTCGCCGAAGGACGGATTCACGAATTCGTAACAAAGAGCGGCGCCGACACGGTGGAAGTGGGGCGCAAGCTGGTGGATTTGCTGCGACCGCCTCAGTTGCTGATTCTGCGCGGTGAACTGGGTACGGGCAAGACGACGCTGGTGAAGGGAATTGCGCAGGCGCTTGATGCCGCGGAGCCGGACGAAGTGACGAGTCCGACCTTTACGCTGCTGCATGAGTATGACGGCACGCGCGAAGGCAAGCCGGTGAAGCTGTTTCACCTGGACGTGTACCGCCTGGAAGGCGAGCGGCAGCTGGAAACGCTGGGGCTCGATGAATTGCTTACGCCGGATGCCCTGGTGCTGGTGGAGTGGGGCGAGAAGTTCAAGAGCATTCGCAAGAAGGCCACAGGCGAAATTTCGATTGCATCGGCGGGTGGCGACGCACGCAAGATTTCGGTGACGCTGAAGGAATAGCTGGGGCGCAGTTGAATTTTTGGACGGAACAAGCCCATGTATTGCCTGGCTTTAAGCGCACACTGGCTTCAGTAACCTGCACAAATCATTTTGTCGGGAATATACTCTGGCGGACGGGGTCAAAAAACCATGGTCTCAAGTCGCGTCTCGCTGACGGTCGCACCGCTTGCAGTGGTTCTGATGCTTTTGGTGCCTGATATCGCTGGCCAAAGTCCAGTGGCAATCCACCATAAGCACTCAGCGCACTGGCAATCGAAAGCTACATCTCAATCGCAGTCCTCTGCCGATCGGGTTGAGGTAATCAACGGCTCATCGAGGGCGATTCAAGAAGTTGATGAAAAGAAACTGAGCGGGACAGCGACGGGAAGAGCCGGGTCGCCAACGGGCGCGGACAAGGTGGATGTAATCAACGGGCAGTCATGGCGAACGCAGGTCTTCAATGCGGAAAACGCAGAACCGTGTCGTGTGGCGCATTCTCAGCAAGTTGGAAGAGTCGTAAAGTTCCTTGCCCCTCAGCAAGACAAGACTGCACCACCAAAATACTTCACCGTGCGCGTGTTTAACGGAGCGCGTACGGACGAGCGCAGATTTGAAGGATGTGGAACAGAGGAGCCGCCTTTGCAAGAGAGGCTGCGCCAACGGCGGCAGAAAGTTGTTGTTGCGATCGAGTCGCTCGATTCGGAAAACCGGCGAGGGATGACGCGGGTTGTTACTGGCGTTGCGACGACCGAGTCAGAACGTGAGCGGGGTCGGGCAAATCCGGTCGTCGTCGCGGTAGCATCCAGTGAATCGGAGCGCGAGAGCGAAGGTGGGTTCCCCGAACAGTTCTGGGTTACGCCTCATCCGAAGCGGCCTCCCTATCACCCGGAAGCGCACTGATTTCTGGGTTTCTCTTTCTATGCAATCAGAAATTCGAGATGCGTGTTGCGGATCGTGCGCGACGGATGATGTGCTGCCGCAGCAGGTGTTGTGGCTGCAGTGGATCACGCTGGCGTGGATGACGATTGAGTGTGTGGGTTCGTTGTGGGCCGCGGCTCAATCGCATAGTGTGGCGCTGCTGGCGTTTGGGTCGGACAGCCTGGTGGAGATGCTGTCGGCGACGGTGGTGCTGCTGCAGTTTTTGCCGCGATTCCCGCTGAAGAAGGTGTATGCGGACAAGGCTGCTGCTGTGCTTTTGTTTGCACTGGCTCTGGTGGTGGTATGCATTTCATGGCTCGGGCGCGGGCGACCGATGGACGCGAGTTGTGTGGGAATCGGCGTGACGGCGCTTGCGCTCGTGGTGATGCCGGTGCTGGCGTGGATGAAGCGGAGGCAGGCGCGGCGCATGAACAATCGTGCGCTGGCCGCGGATGCCACGCAATCGGCGACATGCGCTTATCTGGCAGGCGTGACGCTGGCGGGACTGGTGATTTATGCGGAGTGGCAGATTCGCTGGGTGGATACCGCGGCAGCGCTGGTTGCGGTACCGATCCTGATTGTTGAGGGACGGCGCGCATGGCGCGGCGAGGGTTGCGGGTGCGCCTGATTGCGTTTGGAACTTTTCAGAAGGCATGTGGGCAGAACGGCCTGTAAGATGTTGGCTATCCTGCAGTAGCCTCCCGGAGGGTTCTGATGCGTGCGTTGCGCCTGCCTTTGACGGCTTGCCTTGCTGTTTTCCTGATTGCAATTGGAGTGGCTGTTGAGCCGGCTGGAGCACGCGCGGCCACGAAGCCGCACATCTTTCAACATCCCGCGTTGAGCAAGGATCTGATTGCGTTTGGATACGCGGGAGATCTGTGGACGGTGCCGCGGGCCGGCGGTGTGGCACGGCGGCTTACGACGGGCGTGGGCATTGAGACCGATCCGATCTTCTCGCCCGACGGCAGCATGATTGCCTTCACCGGAGACTACGACGGAAACACGGATGTGTTCACGATCCCGGCGGAGGGCGGCGTTCCTTTTCGCGTGACGTATCATCCGGCGGCGGATTTTGCGGTGGCGTGGACGACGGATGGGAAGAACATCGTGTTCCGTTCGACGCGGATTTCGCAGAGCCGCTATACGCAGCTTTACGAAGTGCCGGCGAAGGGCGGAATTGCAAAGCCGCTGCCGCTGCCGATGGCGTACCAGGGACAGTTTTCGCCGGACGGTAAAGAGATCGCGTATTCGCCGCTGCCGCCGGCCTCTGGATTCGATTACATGTCGTATGTGTCGTGGGGGAATTATCACGGCGGACGCGCGAGCACGGTCTGGATTACGACGCTGCCGGGGTTGGAGTCTCAAGAAATTCCACACGAGACCTCGTCAGATTTTTCGCCGGTGTATGCGGGAGGGAAGATCTATTTTCTTTCGGCACGCAAGGGAAAGGCGACGATCTATAAGTACGATCCGGCATCGAAGGCTGTGACGCAGGCGCTCGCGAATGACGGACCGGATATTCGTTCGCTGCATGGGGAGGGCGACACGCTGGTGTACGACCGGCTGGGCGAGATTTATCTCTACGACGCGAAGTCGGGAACGAGCAAGCTGGTGCCGATCGAGATTGATGCAGACATGCCGGAGGTGCGGGCGCGGATCGAGAGTGTGGGAGACGAACTGGAGAACGCGGGAATTTCGCCAACGGGTGTGCGCGCCGTGATCGAAGCGCATGGCGACATTTTTACGGTCGCGGCAAAGCACGGGCCCACGCGGGATATCACGCATACGCCGGGGGCGATGGAGCGGGAACCCGCATGGTCGCCGGATGGGCAGTCGATTGCGTATTTCTCAGATGAGTCGGGACTGTATCAGTTGTGTGTGGCGCCGCAAACGGGAGATGCCGTGGCAGGAGCGCCGGCGGTGAAGAAGTTTGCGCTGGCGGCGGAGCCGGCTTACTACTTCGACGCGAAGTGGTCGCCGGATTCAAAGAAGATTGCGTTTTACGACAATCGGCTGAAGACGTACATGCTCGACACGACGACGGGCAAGCTCGCGGTTGTGAACGACAAAGATGCGTATGGTGGATTTTCGAGCAGCACTTATGATTTCGCATGGTCGCCGGACTCGAAGTGGATTGCATATCCGCGGTCGATGGAGAACCATCTGCACGCGATCTTTCTGTATTCGGTGGATTCGGGGAAGTCGACCCAGGTGACGAGCGAGATGGGCGATTCGCGCGAGCCGGCGTTTGATCGCGAAGGGAAGTATCTCTACTTCGTCACGAGCACGAATGAGGGCGCGACGTCAGACGGGCTCGACATGACAAGCGATCTCTACCAGGTGACGTCGAACATCTACGCGCTGACACTGGCGGCGGATACCGCGTCGCCGATTGCGCCGGAGATGGATGACGAAAAGACTCCGGCAGAAGAGAAGATGGACGGCAAGAAAAGTGACGACAAGAGCGCCGATGCGAAAGAAGGCAGCGGCGACGAAAAGGCGCATGCGAAGCCTGCGCCAAAACCGGTGAAGGTGGACCTGGACGGGATCGAGCAGCGTGTTGTGGCGTTGCCGCTGCCGGCGAGTGTCTACGAGAGCGTGACGGGCGGGCTGAAGGGGAGCATCTACTTCACCGAGAGGCCGGGGTCAGGCCGGTTTGGGGATCGCGGCGCGACGCTGAGCAGATGGACATCGGAGGAGCGCAAGACGGAAAAGCTGGCAGAGCACGTGGAGAAGTTCGAGCTTTCAGCGAATGGGGAAAAGATGCTGCTGTCCCTGGGGCATCCGCGGCCGGATGGTGGCGAGCCGCCTCCGGGAGGCGGGCCCAAGCCGACGTGGGTGATTGTGCCGGCGAATGCTCCGGTGAAGGCGGGCGAGGGCGCGCTGTCGTTTGCGGATGTGAAGATGCGCGTGGAGCCGCATGCGGAGTGGGCGCAGATGTATCACGAGGTGTGGCGGGTCGAGCGCGCGTTTTTCTACGATTCGAACTTCCACGGAACGAACACCGTGGCGGATGAGAAGAAGTTTGAGCCATACGTGGCGTCGATCGCGTCGCGCGCGGACTTGAACTACATCTTCCAGGAGATGCTGAGCGCGTTTTCGGTTGGACACCTGCGTGGGAACGGCGGACACATTCCAGATGCGGCGCATGTGCCGGGTGGTTTGCTGGGAGCGGACTACGAGATCAAGAACAACCGCTACTGCATTGCGAAGATTTACACGGGCGGTGAGTTCAATCCGCGAGAGAAGGGGCCGATGGCGCAGCCGGGGCTGAACGTAAAGGTGGGCGACTGCATTCTCGATATCGCGGGACAGGAACTGACGGCGGATATGGATATCCAGCAGCCGCTGGAAGGTACGGCGGGCAAAGTGATCAGCATTCGCATCGCTGGAGAAGACGGAAAGCCTCGCGATATTACGGTGACACCGATTGCGAGCGAAGCGGCACTGCGGAATGTTGACTGGATCGAAGGCAACCAGAAGAAGGTGGATCAACTCTCGGGCGGCAAGCTCGCCTACGTGTATCTGCCGGATACGGGTGCGGGCGGATTTACGAATTTCAATCGCTACTACTTTGCGCAGATGAACAAGCAGGGAGCAGTGATCGACGAGCGCTTCAACGGCGGGGGACAGGTTGCTGATTACTTTATCGAAGTGCTGGGGCGGCACATCGAGTCGTACTGGGCTCCGCGGTACGGCAAGGTCGAGCACACGCCGAATGCCGGAATTTACGGACCGAAGGTGATGATCGCGAATGAATTTTCAGGCTCGGGCGGCGATGCGCTGCCCTGGTTGTTCAAGCAGGCGAAGCTCGGTCCGCTGGTGGGCAAGAGGACGTGGGGAGGCCTCGTGGGCATCTCCGCGATTCCAGTGCTGATGGATGGCGGACACGTGACTTCGCCGAGCGTGGCGTTCTTTTCGCCGAAGGGCGAGTGGGATGTAGAGAATCATGGTGTCGAGCCGGATTACGCGGTGGAGCAGGATCCGAAGGCGGTGAGCGAGGGGCATGATCCGCAACTGGAGAAGGCGGTTTCGCTGGCGATGGAGGAGTTCGGAAAGACGCCACAGCCGGAGGTGCGGAAGCCGGCTTATCCGAATTATCACAAGTGACAGTGAACAGTGGTCAGTGAACAGTGGTCAGTACAAAGACTCCTTTTTCTGAATGCAGATTTGTGAATGATTCGACTCCCATTTGAGCTGGTAAACGCGCGGCTTGCGTTGGTTTTGCGCGGGCTGGGATTCAGGGATGATCGTGCGGAGTTGTGTGCGCGGCTGTTTGCGGAGACTACGTGCGATGGCGTGTATTCGCATGGGGTGAACCGCTTTGCGCGGTTTGTAGCGACCGTGCGGAACGGGAGCGTCGATCCAAGTGCAGAGCCGCGGGTGGTCGCGCGTTTCGGGGCGATGGAGCGGTGGGATGGGCAGCGCGGCCCGGGAAACCTGAATGCATGGGCGGCGATGGGGCGGGCGATTGCGCTGAGCGGAGAGCATGGGATCGGCTGCGTGGCGATGGCGCATACAAATCACTGGATGCGCGGCGGGACGTACGGATGGCAGGCGGCGGAGGCGAGCGTCATTGGTTTGTGCTGGACGAACACGATGCCGAATGTGCCGCCGTGGGGCGGGGTTGAGCCGGCGATCGGGAACAATCCGCTGGTGATGGCGGTGCCGCGCGCGAAGGGGCACGTGGTGCTGGACATGGCGATGTCGCAGTTTTCATATGGGGCGCTGGAGAGCTATCGCAAGCGCGGAGAATCGCTGCCGGTTGATGGCGGATTTAACGCGGAGGGAAAGCTGACGCGCGATCCGGAAGCGATTGAGAAGTCGCAGCGGCTGCTGCCCGTGGGGTATTGGAAGGGGTCGGGTCTGGCGGTGGTGCTGGATTTGGTGGCGGCGATGACGTCGCTGGGGAATGCAACGCATGCGATCGCGAACGATCCGCTGAAGGAGACAGGGTTGTCGCAGATGTTTGTGGCCATCGATCCGCGGGGTCTTGGAGATGCGGCGCGAATGGAGCAGATTGCGGACGAGGTGGTGGAGTCAGTGCATCGGACGCGCGCGGCGGAGGCGGGAAAGAGGGTGCGGTATCCGGGCGAGAATACGGTGCGGCTGCGCGAGGAGAATCGGAGGCTGGGGTTGCCGGTGGAGGATGGGGTTTGGGAAGAGATTTTGAGAATGTAAGGAGTGGGTGGAACTTGACGGCGTTGGATGCTCGCCGTTCGGCGCTGAATGACTGGAAGGAGGAACCCGTGAAATCAACCTGGATTGTCAAGCTTTGCTGCATGATGATGGCGGCAGGATTCTGTTGTATCGCTCAGGTGCATGCGTTTCAAGCCTCGTCCACGAGATCACAGCCTGCAGCGATTACGGGACATGACGGTGCGCATGACTTTGACTTCCTGATTGGAAACTGGAAGGCGCATGTTCGGCGGCTCCCAGACCGGCTGAACAACTCGGACATCTGGGACGTGTATGACGGCATCTCGAACCACAAAAAACTTCTGGACAGCAATGCCAATTTCGAGGAGTTCGAGGTTGACAGCCCGGAGAAGCACCTGCACATCAAGGCGCAGACACTGAGACTTTACAATCCAGACTCGCGCCAATGGAGCATCTATTTGCTCGATCTCGACAAAGGTGAAATCACTTCTTCGCCGGTTGTCGGTCAGTTCACCGGGAGTCGGGGAGAGTTTTACCATCAAGAGAATTTCAAAGGTCGGGTGATCCTGGTTCGCTACGTCTGGCTCAACATTTCGCCGCGATCGGCGCGGATGGAGCAGTCATTCTCTCCCGACGGCGGCAAGAGCTGGGAAGTGAATTGGATCTGCGAGCTTTCGCGACCGTAGATACTCCGGAGCATGGGGATGATGAAGAAACAATCGGTGCTGGCACTTTTGCTGCTCCTGCTGATTCCCGTGGTTTTGATGCTGGGGGGAATGCTGTCGAATCTGATTAATCCTGAGATTGCGGCGGGTCACGCGAACTACGCGCGCAACTACCAACTTCTCAATACGCTGAAGATAATGATTTTCCTGGCATCCGCAGCGTGTGGGGCGGTGTTGTGGATGCTGGCATGCCTGGTGGTGATCCGCTCGAAGAAGCGATCGTATCTGTGGCTGCTGATGGCGGTATTGGGGCCATTTGGGATCGCGGTGCTGGCGATGCTGAGAGACCGCGCGCCATTGGAGACAGATCGATATGCGCGGTTCGTACGCAATTTGAATGGTTATGTGCGCGTTGGCTATGAGGTCTGCACGTTTGTGATCGTGTGGGTGCTGGCGTACGAGGCGATGGTGTTGCAGCGGACACTGATGATCAGGTTTGAGGCCGCGGCCACGGGGGTTTCGACGGCGCAGATCATTGATTTGCAGAATGCGTCGAGTGGAATGTGGGCGTTTGCCGAGGGGAACGAGGTGATGTTCCTTGTGGCTGTTCTCTACCTGCTGCGGCCGATGATTTTTTCATTCGTGAGCCAGGTTGTGACGACGATGAAAGTGCGCGAGTCTTAGTTCTCCGAATTCCCAGGTCTGAAAATCCAGACCTGGGGCGCCCGGCGTTGGAAGTCCCCGAAAGCAACTGCGGGTTCCTCCGCTCCCGTCGGTCGGTCGGAATGACAAACGTGTTGTGCTCGAAACGAATCGTCGGAAGATCAGTTAGAAGCCCATGATGTTGTAGCCGCAGTCTACGTAGGTGATTTCGCCGGTGATGGCGCTGGAGAGGTCGCTGGCGAGGAAGAGGGCGAGGCCGCCGACTTCGAGCTGATCGACATTGCGGTGGAGCGGGGCGCGGTCGGCGTGGGCCTTCATCATCACGCTGAGGTCGCCGACGCCACGGGCGGCGAGGGTCTTGATGGGGCCGGCGGAGATGCCGTTGACGCGGATGTTTTTCGATCCGAGATTCCAGGCGAGGTAGCGGACGGTGGATTCGAGTCCGGCCTTGGCGATTGCCATCACGTTGTAGTTGGGGACGACTTTCTCCGCTGCGTAATAACTGAGAGTCATGATGCTGCCGCCGTCGGTCATGAGAGGCGCGGCGCCGCGGCTGACCGCGATGAGCGAGTAGACGCTGACGTCCATGGCGATGCGGAAGCCGTCGCGGCTGGTGTTGATGAATTCCGCGTGCATGTCAGCGGCGGGGGCGAAGGCTACGGCGTGCACGAGGATGTCGAGCTTGCTGTACTTCTCTTTGAGTGCCGCGAAGAGGGTATCGATCTCGCTGTCGGAGGAGACGTCGCACTGGAAGCCGGAGGCGCCGGGAAGCTCCTTGATGAGGTCTTCGGCTTCGAGCTTCATGCGCTCGTTCTGATAGCAGATGGCCAGGGTGGCGCCGGCTGCGTGGAGTTTGAGGGCGATGCCCCAGGCGATGGAACGCTTGTTGGCCAACCCGAAGACCACGGCCGTTTTGCCCTTGAGATCGATCATGCTTTTGTTGTTCCTCCGTCGTGCGTGGGACATTTCTGGTGGCGGCGTCGCGAAAAGCGGATCCTTCGCTCCACTTACCCCATCGCATGCTGCGACGGGGCCCCAAGCGTGTTCCGCTCAGGATGACACGTCGTGGGGAATGCCGAATCCAAGCCTGATTCAGGATATCAAGGCGGTGCGGCTGAAAATGCACTTGATGGGACTTGTTCAGCCGCCGAGGTCGACGAGTTGGACGTTGCCTACGGGGCGGCCGAGGAAGCGGGAGCCGAGGCGTTCGAATTTTTCGACGGAGTCGGTGGCGAAGAAGCTGAGGATCGGATCGCCCTGTGCGGGTTTGGGCGGTGCGCCAAGATCGCGGCGGAGTTGCAACACGAGCTTGTCGGCGGTGGATTCGGCGGAGTCGATGATCGTGATGCCTGGAGGCAGGGCGCGCTCGATGACGGGCTTGAGGAGCGGATAGTGGGTGCAGCCGAGGACGAGGGCGTCGGGCTTGAGGCCCTGGGATCCGGCCTGGGTGATGAGTTCGTCGAGGTAGATCCGCACGACTTCGGCGGTGACTGCCGCCTGCGGCTGTGCGGACGCAGCAGGGGGTTCGTTGAGGGTGGAGGGGGAAACCCAGCCTTCCTCAACAAGAGGAACGAGGAGCGGGCAGGCTTTCTCGAGGGCGCGAAGGCCGTGAGTCTGGCACGCAGCGGCGTAGGCGTGGCTGTGCACGGTGGCGTCGGTGGCGATAACGAGGACGTCGCGCGTTTTCGAAGCTTTGTGAGCGGCTTCGGCGCCGGGCTGAATGACGCCGATGACTGGAACGGAGGGAACGGCCTCCTTGATGTCGTCGAGGGCGAGGGCGCTGGCGGTGTTGCAGGCGATGACGAGGTAATCGGCGCCTTGTTCTTCAACGAGGAATCGCGCGCTTTGGGCGGCATAGCGGGCGATGGTGCGGCGGGACTTGGAGCCGTAGGGAAGTCGGGCGGTGTCCCCGATGAAGGCATAGACAGCCTGGGGTGCGCGTGCGATGAGGGCACGCAGAACAGTGAGTCCGCCGAAGCCGGAATCGAAGACGCCGATGGTGGGAGTGGCGGAAGACGGTTCGGTCACGGGGTGCTTCCTTGCGTCGGCAATGCGTCGGCGGTGAGGTAGGTGCGGGTGAGGTCGGCGTGGCCGGCGAGGGTGGGGCGCAGTTGGCCGTCGACAAGGAAGCGGACTTCAATGACGTTGGGCAAGTTGGCCCTCAGGGTGGCGCAGATGGAGAGGACGGTGAGGGATTCGGTTTCGAGGCCGGAGGGATGGCTGGCGGCGAAGGTGCCGGTGAGGTTGACGACGGCGAGTTGATTGCCGGTGTCAGATGCTTTGGCGCGGGGCATGGGCAGGAGAAAGACCTGGGCGACGGAGGCGGCTCCGCCTGGGACGGGGTGGGTGGAGTTGGGCGCAGCGTAGAGGTCGAGCAGTCTGCCGAGGACGGCGCGGGCACGGGCTCCGGGGTCGGTGGGAAGCGGCAGGGAATGCATCTGCGGGACCAGGGAGTTGTCCATATCGCTGGCGGCGACGAGGGTGGCCTGCTCGGCAGGGGCGACTTCGGGGGCCTTCGTTGGGGCGGTAGTTTCGCCGGCGAGCAGGCGCTTGTGGGCGCGGTCGCGAAGCTGCCAGAGTTTGAAGCCCATGCCGAGCGAGGCTAGAAGCAGGACGGCGAAGAGGATCTTCTGATATCGGGGGATCACGGCTGGCGGACCTCCGTGCGGTTGGGGTCGGAACGCCATTCGAGAATTGCGGCGGCGAGGGCGGCGGCGACGCGGGCCTGGTAGTCGGGGTTGTCGGGCTCGGTGGTGATTTTGCTGTCAGCGTCGCGTTCTGGGGCAATTTCAACAGCAAGGGCGGGACAAGTCATGCTCTCGATGCCTGGCAGGGGAATGCGAGCGAGGGTGACGTTGGAGCCCGCGTGGGTGAGCGCGGAGTTGAGCGCACCGGCAAGGGCGAGACTGCGCGTGATCCACGGGGACTGGGCAGTTTTCCATGCGAGGAAACGTGTCTGCGGTGCGGGAGCGAGGGAGGACGTGAACAGATGCACGCCGGCGCCGCTTTCGCTGGCATGGAGGCTGAGGCAGACGGCGGCGTTGACGTGGTTGGCAAGGGCCGCGCGCTGGTCGAGGCCGAGAGAGGCGTCGGACTCGCGCGTGGTGACGACCTGAATGCCGCGAGCGGAGAGCAGGGAGCGGAGTCGGACGTTGAGGGCGAGATTGACGGACTTTTCGAGCTGGCCGCTGTCGAGATGGGCACCGGTGTCGTCACCGCCGTGGGCGGCGTCGAGGAGGACGACGAAGCGGGGAGCGGGTGCGGGGGGTGCTTGCGGCGAAGGCTGGGTAGTGGGCGGCTGCTGTGCGGCGAATGGTACTGCGAATGCGAGGACAACGATAAGGCCGCTTTTGGTGGAGAAGTCCCACACAGGTCTCAGACGCGAGGCCTGGGGCACCCGGATTCGTGCCAGTCGGGGCACCCAGCGCGTGAGCGGCTTACTCCAGAGCATAGATGGTTAAACCACTGAGGAGTTTGGGGAAGAAGTCGGTGGATTTCTGGGGCATGACGGAGCCGGCGAAGGCGACTTCGCGGAGTTGTTCCATGGTGACGGGGTTGGTGAGGAACGTGACGTCGGCGTCGCCGCGGTGTACCTGCTCGACTGCTTCGGAGGCGTCGCGCAGGTAGCGAAGGTTGGTCTGTTCGCGGACTTTCTCGGCGTCGAGGCCGAGGAGTTTGTCGAGGATGATGGTGTGCAGGTGGCTGAGGTCGAGCTGGCGCTGGTTTTCGGGCAGTGCGGCGAGAGCGGCCGCGGTGGCGTCGGACTTGGAGCGCAGCAGGAATGCGCCGGCGCGGGTGACGGCGACGAAAGCGGTTCCTGATTGTTTGCGGAGCGCGGCGATATGGTCGGAGGCCGACGCATCGGGAAGTCTTTCAACGATGAAGAACTGCTCGGCAGAGCGCGCGAAGGCTGCGGGATCGAAGCTGGGCAGGCTGTGGACGACGCGGTGCGTGGGAAGGATGACCAGGCCATCGGCGTCCATATTGACGAAGGTCATCATGACGGCGGCTTCGGGGTATGCAGGCTGAGGGAGCTCGTTGGTGTTGTACTCAGTTCGCGCAGTAGGGGCGGCGTGTTCCTTGGAATAATTCAGTGCCGTTTCGTAGCGATGGTGGCCGTCTGCGATGATCAGCTTCTTGTCGGCCATGGTGCTGGTGAGGAGGCGAATGACGGCTGGATCGCTGACACGCCAGACGCGGTGCAGGACGCCGTATTCATCAGTAACTTCGGCGTCGGCGGGACCTGCACCGTCGTAGAGGATTTTTTCGACGCTGCCGGCGGGATCGGAGTAGAGCATGAAGATCTGGCCGAAATGGGCGCGCGTGGCTTTGAGCAGGTTGAGGCGGTCGCTCTTGGGCTTGGAGAGGGTCTGCTCGTGGCGGAAGACGACGCGGTCAGCATATTCGTGGAGTTTCCCGAGGGCAATGAATCCGCGGCGTTCCTTAATCTCGTTGGACCCGGGGACGCGAAAGCGCTGGGAGTAGGCGAAGATGGCGGGGTCGCGCTCCTGGACGAGGATGGATTGCTCGCGCCACGCACTGAAGTCGCGGGCGGCGCGACTATAGACATTCTCACCACGCTCAGCATCAAACAGTTCGGGCAGCCCGAGGATAATGCGGACAAGGTTGTAAGGGCTGCGCTGGTAGTAAGCCTCTTGCATGGCGGGGGAGATTTTGTCGTAAGGCTGGGTCACCACGTCCTGAAGCCGGACAGCCGACGGATTGTAGCGCCATGCGCGGAACGGATAGATACTTGCCATG
Source organism: uncultured Acidobacteriaceae bacterium (assembly GCA_963770365.1). Classification (GTDB taxonomy): domain Bacteria; phylum Acidobacteriota; class Terriglobia; order Terriglobales; family Acidobacteriaceae; genus Telmatobacter. Next base: position 1,073,181 of record CAVYPN010000014.1, read on the forward strand.
GGAAAGGTCTTGCTCCCTCTAGGAAATGCAGGATGTATGCGGCAGGATTTGACAGCGGAAGTCCCGTCAAAACTGTTGCTTGGACTCGATTGTATCCCAGCGGGGATCACCGATTTCAGTCCGGGAACGTCAAAGAAAACAGGGGCATCCCTGGGGAAACGCAGGGTATCGGCGTAGCGTGCTAAACTCGCCATCAATCCCATGTACGAGCCCACGTACGAGCCCAGGTATGAGCGCATGAACCCACTCCTCAAATGGCTCGAGGCACCGCACGGACAGCTCCGCACACCGTGGCTGGCGGCCATTTGCATGGTTGCGCTTGCCGTTTTTGGCGCCCAGACGATCAAAGCGCAGGACAATCCCCTGGACAAGGTACATGTGCCGCCACCTGGCGCGGGTACTCCTGCAGCGGGCGCACCGGCGGGTGTGGATGCGCCGGCCGCGACGGGGGCCGGAAGGGCGAGGCCCGGATCGCTGATCAAGATGAATGTGGACATGGTGCTGGTGCCGATTACGGTGACCGACCCCATGAACCGCCTGGTGACCGGTCTGGAGCGAGAGGATTTTCAGGTTTACGAGAACAATGGCGAGCAAAAGATCAAGAGCTTTGCCAGCGAAGATGCGCCAGTTTCCATCGGGATTATTTTCGACCTTTCCGGTTCGATGACGTCGAAACTGGTCCGCGCGCGCGAGTCCATCGTCCAGTTCGTCAAGACGGCCAATCCCGAGGACGAGTTTTTCGTAATCGGGTTCAACGACCGTCCCGAACTGATTGAGGACTTCACGAGTTCGGTGGAAGATATTCAGGCCCGGCTGGCGACAGTGCGCAGCGGCCACCGGACGGCGTTGCTGGATGCGATCTACTACGGCGTGGCCAAGATGAAAGAGGCCAAGCACGAACGGAAGGCGCTGCTGGTGGTATCGGACGGCGGCGATAACCGGTCGAGGTACACCGAGGGCGAAGTCCGCTCGCAGGTTCGGGAGTCGGATGTGGAGATTTACTCCATCGGAATTTTCGATCCTTACGCTGCTACACCTGAGGAACGCACGGGACCGGTCCTGCTGAACGATCTGTGCGAAGAAACAGGCGGGCGACTTTTCCGGGTGGATGACGTCTCTGAAATGGGAGACATCGCGGAAAAGATTTCGACGGAATTGCGCAATCAATATGTGATCGGCTACACGCCCAAGAACATTTCTCGCGACGGCAAGTGGCGTAAAGTGAAGGTGAAGCTAAGCCCGCCATCGGGTTTGCCTCCACTCACAGTCCATGCTCGAACCGGATATTATGCGCCCTTGCAATAAAGCAATCCTATCGGTACTCATTCTGGTTTCGACTGTCACGCTGGGCGCCCAACAGGCACCAAAACCGGCTGTGCCGACGCCGGCGCAGGCTCCGCCGCTGACGGTTGACACTGACCCGGTGCGTTCGCCGGACGCCGAACTGGCGCCTAGTGTGAACGGCACACCTCTGCATAAAGAGGGTGGCGAAGGATACGTTCTGCATACCAACGTGGAGGAAGTGGTGCTGAACGCCACGGTGCTGGAAGGTACGCAACTGGTGCAGACGCTGAAGCAAGAGAACTTTCAGGTATTTGAAGACGGGGTCAAGCAAAACCTCATCAGCTTTCAGCACACCGATCTTCCGGTATCGATAGGGTTGGTGGTCGACAATTCCGGCTCGATGTCGAAGAAGCGCCCCGCGGTGAACAAGGCCGCAGTGGACCTGGTGGAAGCCTCGAATCCGGAAGATGAAGCATTTGTGGTGAATTTCTCAGACGAGGCGTACATCGACCAGGACTTTACCTCGACGGTGAACAAGCTTCGCGATGGATTGAGCCACATTGAGTCGCGGGGCGGCACGGCGCTGTACGATGCGGTGGTTGCGTCGGCAGACAAGCTAGTGGCGGATGCGAAGCGGCCGAAGCAGGTGCTGGTGCTGATCACCGATGGCGAGGACAACGCGTCAACGTTGACGCTGGATCAGACAATTCGGCGTGTGCAAGAGCTTTCGGGGCCGGTGATCTATACGATCGGGCTGCTGTTTGGCGATGAAATGAGCCGCGGCGAAGTGCGGCACGCGCGGCGAGCACTGGAACTGCTATCGAACGAGACAGGCGGGATTGCGTTCTTCCCCAAGTCGATCGAGCAGGTGGATGAGATTGCCGCCGAAGTGGCGCGCGACATCCGGAGCCAGTACACAATCGGCTATCACTCCTCGAAGGCGTCGAACGAGGCGGGATTCCGCCGCGTGAGCGTGACTGCTGAGGCGCAGGGCATGGGCAAGCTGACCGTGCGCACACGGACGGGATACTTCCCGGCGACACGCGTCGGCAAGCGGCCTTCCACGCAAAAGAAGTGACAGGGTGCGTTAGGCTAAACTGAATTGCCATGGCAGTCGAAAGCCGCAACTCCTCTCCCGTCCGCGTCGTATCCGATATCACCCAACTGGTTGGCCATACGCCGATGCTTCAACTCGGGAGAATTGTGCCGAGCGAGTCGGCCGCGGTGTTTGCCAAGCTTGAATTTCTGAACCCTGGGGGCAGCATCAAGGATCGCGCAGCGCTGGGCATGATTCTGGATGCCGAGGCGCGGGGTCTGCTGCGAGAAGGCTCGACCATCGTGGAGGCAACGGCGGGAAATACCGGCGTGGGTCTGGCGCTGATTGGCGTGAATCGCGGCTACAAGGTGAAGCTGTTTGTGCCGGAGGGATTCGCGGAGGAGAAGTGCATCCTGATGCGTGGTTTTGGCGCCGAGGTGGTGCGGACGCCGGAGGCCGAAGGCATGGCCGGAGCTATCGCCGAGGCGAACAAGACGGCGGATGCGATTCCGGGGGCGTTCATGGCGGGGCAGTTTACGAACCAGTCGAATCCGCAGTTTCATCACGATACGACGGGGGCCGAGATCTGGGAGCAGATGGAAGGGCGCGTGGATGGATTTGTGGCGGGCGTGGGGACGGGAGGAACGTTCTCAGGTGTTGCGCGGTTCCTGAAGGAGAAGAATCCAGCGGTGGTCACGATCGCGGTGGAGACGCAGGGTTCGATTCTGCAGGGTGGCGCGCCGGGCAAGCATCGCGTGGAGGGGATTGGCGTTCATTTTGTTCCGGAGACGTTTCATCGCGATGTGTGCGATCGCGTTGTGATGGTGAGCGATGAGGATGCGTTCGCGATGGTGAAGCGACTCGCGGCAGAAGAGGGGCTGGTGGGCGGATCCAGTTCGGGAGCGGCGGTGTTTGCCGCGGCGGCGCTGGCGAAGGAACTGGGCGCAGGGAAGCGTGTGGCGACGATCATTCCGGACTCGGCGGAAAGGTATTTGTCGAAGAAGATATTTGAAGGTGGGATTTAGAAGCAGGGAATAGGGACTCCGCAGATTCTTTCTTAACAACTCATCCTCATCACAGAAAGCAGACGATTGCGTGGGCGCACATTCTGCGTCGCCCGGATGACAGATGCGCAGGAGACGATTGTCTCTTTGTGTGAGCGCTTGTGATCCCTTCGGTTCGCGCTAGGCGCTCGTGCTGGAGTGGCTGCAGCCGTCGTGGCCGCAGGTGCACATGATTTCGGTTTTGTTGGCAATGCCTTCGCAGTGGGCGCTGCAATATTTTTGCTTGTCGGGTGCAATGCAGTTGCAAGCGGAGTTTGCGCATTTCTTTGTGCCGGCCATATGTGCCTCCTTCGTCTGGATCGACCCGGGCTAGCGGCCCGGGGATAGACGACTACGATGCTGGTTCGGAAGAAAGGGATGCCGAGAGGTGAGTGAAGGCGGGAGCCGGTCGCGATAAGCTAGAGGTCAGGAGCAAGTACTAAGCGCAAATCATGCCTGATCAAAAATATGCCACTCTTGCCGTGCACGCGGGGCAGCATCCCGATCCCCTTACGGGCGCCGTCAACGTTCCGGTTTACCTTTCATCCACGTTCGAGCTGACCGGCATCGGCAGCGACAAGGGGTACGACTATTCGCGTGCCGGAAACCCGACGCGCGCACGGCTGGAGACGGCGCTTGCCGCGCTGGAGGGCGGGACCTGCGGTCACGCATTCGCCAGCGGCATGGCGGCGATTTATGCGCTGGTGGCCACATTGCGGACGGGCGATCACCTGATTTGTTCGGCCAACGTTTATGGCGGAACCACGCGGCTGTTCAATCTCATCATTCAGCATTACGGGATCGAGATTGAGTATGTCGACACGGCGAATCTGGATGCGGTGAAGAAGGCGATCAAGAAGAACACGAAGCTGATGCACATTGAGACGCCGACCAATCCGCTGATGGTGCTGACGGATATTGCGGCGGTGTGCGAGATCGCGCACGCGCATGGCGTGGAGGTAAGCGTCGACAACACGTTCATGTCGCCGGCATTGCAGAGCCCGATTGCGCTGGGCGCGGATGTGGTGATGCACTCCACTACGAAATTCCTGAATGGGCATTCGGACGGATTGGGTGGCGCGCTGATCGGTACGAAGCCGGAGCACAAGGATCGATTTCTGCTGGTGCAGAAGGCGGCGGGCGGCATCATGTCGCCGTTTGAGTGCTTCCTGGTGCTGCGGGGCATCAAGACGCTTCCGCTGCGCATGAAGCAGCACGAAGAGAATGGGCGCGCGGTGGCGGAGTTCCTGTCGACGCAGCCGAAGCTGAAGCGGCTGGCGTATCCGGGATTGAAGAACCATCCGCAGCATGAGCTGGCGAAGAAGCAGCAGCGCGGGTTTGGATCGATGCTGAGCTTCGATCTGGGCTCGCGGGATGCGGCAGGGAAGTTTCTTGGTGCGTTGAAACTGTTTCTGAATGCGGAGTCGCTGGGCGGGGTGGAGTCGCTGGCTTCGCATTCGGCGACGACAACGCATTTCGCGCTCACGGATGAGGAACGCGAAAAGGTCGGCATCACCCAGGGGCTGGTGCGGCTGTCGATTGGCATCGAGGACAAGGATGATTTGATTGCCGATCTGGAGCAGGCGCTGGCTGCTGTGTAAGGCGACACAGAAAGTACACGGCTGAACCGACAATATGCAGCCTTTTGGTTGCGGCACATACCCTATTACCCCATCTCTTTAGAGAAATATTCTGTTTTCATCGGTTTGCGACGCAGGGTGGGCGCCAAATTCTTCCAGCCACAGCGGTTAGCCGTAGATTCCTCTTGCTAAAGAGCTTAGGGCTGACTGTCGGCTGTCGCGCTTGAGAATGCTGTGAACGAACCGCAATCCTTGAATTTGCTTTTTAAAGCATAACGAATCAGCCAGAAATTACCTGCAAATGCCGAGTAGGAATTTTCGATGAAGAATCATGAACTTAGAGGATTTGATCGAGAGTGGGGGCTTGAGAGATGCGGGGCGGCATCTGACGTTTCCATTTATTGCCGATTGAGTTCCTTGTTTCCCAGGTCTCGAAGGCGAGACCGGGGATACCCGGGGAATTGTTGATCAACCAGCAACTTCAGAATAGGCGGTCACCCGACCCGCAACGCTCACATTGGGGCGTAGATCGTCGCGAGTAATCCGCGAGTCCCATCCATCGTTGATGGTATGAGTTCGGTGGTCCTTAAGGCGCAATATCCATTACAAATAAAGCTGTGTATATTTTGTAATTGACAATAAATATTGCTTTATCGCAATATTTATATATGACCAACAACAGGCCGACACAGTCTGTCACTGCCAGTGAAAACGGCCTTTACAACCGCATCGCCGTCCTGCGTACAGAACGTGGAGTCAGTCGCCAAGACTTGGCCGATGCTGTTGGCGTGAACTATCAGACTATCGGCTTTCTCGAACGCGGCGCTTACGGCCCGAGCCTCAAGCTCGCCTTCGCCATCGCTGCCTACTTCGGCTTGCCGATTGAAGCAATCTTCTCGACTGAACCGCTGAAGCCATTGAGCGAGCAGGTTTACGGCGGGAGTCAATCTCCGGAACAGGGGCAATCATGAATACTGAATACGCCGTCGGAAACATTCGCATCCGCTTCGAATCGCGTGCGCGCCGCCGTTGGTTTGTCGCGCTCTGCTACGCCGTATTTGCGGTGGCTGACTTGGCCTGGTGTTTCCTTAACGCGAAGGTGAACCCAAGCGCCAACCCACACGATGCCACCAACGCATGGATCGTCGCCGGGTGCATGATTGTGAGCGTGGCACTCATAATCGTTTTTACAGGCGTTGTCGGCGACTTGCGTGTGCGCGGAGACGAACGCGAAACGCATCGACGCGAACACGCTTTCTTCAGAGCTTACTTCGTTCTCGGAAACTTCCTCATTGGAGCGCTGTTTGCAGGTTATTTCAGAGGGCCCAATCCAATAACGCCGCTGATGCCGCTGGCTCTTCGCGAAGTTCTCATGCAATTACCGTTCATGCTGCTAGGAGCGGCCGGCATTCTATACATCACTCTCCCGCAAGCCATTCTGCTTTGGACTGAGCCCGACATGGACGAGAACCCCGAGGCGGCCACATAGTCGCACCTACCCCGGATAGCACTATGAGTGATCGCTACAGACATGGAGTTTCGAGACCTGGGGCACGCGGCGGTGTAAGCTTACTTTCTTGAAGAGGCCATTCTGGAATGGTCAAATCCGATTTCGCAGTTCGTCAGTTGACCGGAGCCATCATTGTTGGGGATGCCGAGGGAGTTTCGCGGCTTCTTGCGGCATCGGCTGAGTTGGCGCGAGCAAGCTTTCAGACGGGAGCGACGCGACAGTCGGGAGTGCCATTTTTCCTTGATCGAATAGGGCGATATATTTACGCGGGGGATACGGCTCTGCATATTGCGGCGGCGGCGTATCAGACAAAGATCGTGAACGATCTTCTTGCCGTGGGCGCGGATGTTCATGCACGCAATCGACGGGGTCAGGAAGCTTTGCATGCGGCTTCATGTGGGTCGCCGGGTTTGCATATTTGGAACCCCACTGAACAGGCCGCAACGATTACACGGCTCGTCGAAGCGGGAGCCGATCCGAATGTGCTTGATAAGAGCGGGGTATCGCCGCTTCACAAAGCCATCAGGACGCGCTGTGCGAGTGCTGTGCGGACTCTTCTCGATCTTGGCGCCGATCCTGCGGGGGCGAACAAGAACGGGTCTACTCCGATGCTGCTGGCGAGCCAGAACACTGGACGAGGTGGCACAGGCTCTGAGGAAGCGAAACTGCAGCAACAGGAAATATTGCGGCTGCTGGAAGAGCGGGCGAGGTGAAGTGAGATGTTGGGTTCGTGGTTTCCCAGGTGTGAGAATCCAGACCCTTCTGCTTCGCTCAGGGCAGGCTCTGGGGCACCCGGCGGCGTCAGGACTCGCGACCCGGGGCTGAAGCCCCGCAGATATTGACTCGTTATTCGTGGGGCTGAAGCCCCACGCTTCCTCCGACTGTTTCGGATTGGATTCGTGCTTTCCCGGGGCTGAGAATCCAGACCTGGGGCAACCCAAATTGTGGTAGGCGAAGAAAGAGCAACCGCAGATCCTTCGACTCCCGTTGGTCGCTCAGGATGACAATTTTGAGAAGGGTGCTAGCTGAGTGGGAGCAAGATGGGGGGAGCGAGCTTGGAAGCCCTCTAGTGGCCCATGGGGGCGGCGGGGAGTTTTTTGGGGCGCTGCATGAGGAAGGGGAGCGGGATGAGGACAGTGGTGACGGCGACCATGACCCAGATGACATCGACATAGGCGAGGAGGCGAGCCTGGATCTGGGCCATGCCGTAGATTTGTGCGCCGGCGTGATGGATGGCGTCGGGCATGGCGGATCCACGCTGGACCCATGCGCCAGCGAGGCCGGCGCGCATCCGGTCATACGGCGGATTTCCCGCTGTGGCCTTGGGCACGAGCATGGCGAGATGCTTCTGACTGAGGCGGGCGAGAAGCGTGGTGATGAAGCTGATGCCGACGCTGCCGCCGAGATTGCGCATGAGCGCGGTGAGTCCGCTGACCTCGTTGTATTTCTCTTGCGGGATTCCCGAGTAGCAAAGCGTGTTGATGGGGATGAAGAGGAAGGGCAGGCCGAGCGCGATGAAGACGCGCCAGCTTACGGCCTGTCCGAAGCTGACGTTCGGATTGATCGTAGTCATGCGCCATAGACCGAAAGTGGTGATGACGAACCCCATAGCAACGAGTTTGCGGGCATCAAATCTGGGCGCGAGTGCGCCGGCGACAGGGAAGAGGAACATGAGCACCAGTCCGCCAGAGGAGACGGCCATGCCGGCCTGACGGGCGGAGTAGCCCATGATCTCCTGCAGGAATTGCGGGATCAGAACGGTGGACGAGTATAGGGCGACGCCGACCATGAACATGACGAGCTGGGTCATGCCGACGTTGCGGCGGGCGAAGAGGCGCAGATCGAGAACGGGGTGCGCGATGGAGAGTTCGCGCCAGAAGAAAAGTGTGAGGCCGATGATCGATGTGATCAGGAGGGTGACGATGAAGCGGGAGCTGAGCCAGTCGTCTTCCTGGCCTTTATCGAGCATGATCTGGATGGAGCCGATGGCGATGATGAGCAGGCCGAGTCCCCAGTAGTCGATGCCTTCGCGGCGTTTGCGGACTTCGGCGAGGTAGGGCGGGTCTTCGACGAGGCGGTTGGAGAGATAGAGCGAGATGATGCCGACGGGGATGTTGAGGAAAAAGATCCAGCGCCAGGTGTAGTTGTCGACGATCCAGCCGCCTACGGTGGGGCCGAGGACGGGGGCGGTGACCACTGCGACTCCGTAGACCGCGAAGGCCATGCTGCGTTTCTGGGGCGGGAAGGTGTCGGCGAGGATGGATTGCTCGCTGGGTTGCAGGCCGCCGCCGGCGGCGCCTTGCAAGACGCGGAAGAAGACGAGCAAGCCGAGCGTGGGGGCGAGGCCGCAGAGCAGAGACGCGACGGTGAAGAGAAAGACGCAGGACATGTAGAAACGCTTGCGACCGATGCGGTTGGCGATCCAGCCGCTGATGGGCAGCACCATGGCGTTGGCGACAAGATAGCTGGTGAGGACCCAGGTGGCCTCTTCGGGGCTGGCGCCAAGGGAGCCGCCGATGTGGGGCATGGCGACGTTGGCGATGGAGGTGTCGAGCGCCTCCATGAAGGTGGCGAGGGTGACGGTGATGGCGATGGCCCAGGGGTTGGCGCGGGGTCGCCACGTGTCGTGGAATGTGGGTGTCGCCGCGGCGGCCAACGCCTGGTCCTTTCGGGGTTGAGAACTCTTTGTTTTGCCGCCGAGGGCAGCTGGTTGGAACAGGGGAGTGCTGACAACAGATTACCGGACAAAACAGTTATCAGTCTTCAGTTGTCAGTTTTCGGTTATGTCATGCTGGGAGGGAGATGACGGAAAGTCAATCATTTGCGAAGAGGCCGGAGCGGGGAGAGCTGCTGGTGCTTGGGGTGGATACGTGCGGGCCGACGGGATCGGTGGCGCTGGCGCGGGTTGAAGGGGGCAGGGCGCGCATTCTCGGACAGACGGAACTCGCGGGGCGGAGCTATTCGGCGACCCTGGTGTCGGCTGTCGGGGAGTTGCTGACGGAAAGCAATGTGAAGCTGGGGGACCTGGGGGCCATTGTCGTCGTGAATGGGCCGGGAAGCTTTACAGGCGTGCGCGTGGGGCTAAGCGTGGTGAAGGGGCTGGCGGAGCCGGGGCAGATTCCGGTGGTGGCGGTGTCACGGTTGGCGGTACTGGCGGCAAAGGCGGGGGTGGAGGCGGCGGCGCTGGATGCACATCGGCACGAGGTGTTTCTGCGGCTTGGCTGCGGGAGCGCAAGGGAGTTGCTGGTTGGGGCGGAAGATTTGTGCCACATCTCCCCGGTCCCCAAAGGCGAGGGACCCTTCGACAGGCTCAGGGCAGGCTCGGGGGCACCCAACGTCATTGCGGTTTGCGATGATGCGGCGGCAGGGATGCTGAGCGCGGCGTTTGGTGATCTCGAGTCGGTGAGGATCGAGGCGCCGACGGCGGGGGATGCGATCGAACTGTGCCTGCCAAGGGTCTTCAACCGGGAGTTTGCCGATCTGGCGCTGCTGGATGGGCACTATTTGAGGCGGTCGGATGCGGAGATTTTTGGAGATACAGCAAAGCGCGCATGAGCAAGGAGCCCAGGTTTCGGATTCGCCCGCTTGAGGGGTCTGATGTGGACCGGATGGTGGAGATTGCGGCGGGGTTGGAGCAGGCGCCGCAATGGCCGCGTTCGGTCTATGCTTCGCTGCTAGAGCATGCGGGTCGCGAGCGCATTGTGCTGGTTGCGGAGAACGAGGGAAGCAGGTATGTTGCCGGGTTTGTGATTGCGCGTCTGATCCCACCGGAAGCTGAGTTGGAGTCGATCGCAGTCGCAGGTGAGTTTCAGCGGCGGGGAGTGGCGCGGGAGCTGTTTTCGGGGCTAATCGGGGTGCTAGGTCGAAGCGGCGTCGAGGAAATCATGCTTGAGGTGCGGGCCGGGAACGGGGTCGCGCTTGGGCTTTATCGGTCCGTGGGATTTGTCGAGGAAGGGCGACGGCGAGGCTACTATGCTGACCCGGTTGAGGATGCTGTTCTGATGCGTCTGCGCTTCAAATAGGGGTTGACGACTTTGGGGCGGTTCATGGCGGCGAGTTGGACGGGAATCGTGTGATTCCAATCACTCTTGTTTGGGCGTGGTTAAGAATTCCACAGCCTTCGTTATTTTCCTGCGTCTTCCTACTTGCCGATTGCGTGGGAGGAGGACTATAAAAATTGGATTAAGAACACAAGGAGGTGCTTTGATGGACGAGATAAATGACTCCACGCTGAGCGAAGAAATAGGTCGTCTCCACGCCGAACATCGTCGCTACGCTCAGCGGTTGGAAGAATTGCTTCAGAAGCCTTATCTGTCTACGGATGAGCAACTCGAAGAAGTACGCCTGAAGAAGTTGAAACTCCATGCCAAGGACCTGATCTTTGCTCTCGAGCATCGGGCCCCGGCGCTCGCATAGAGTTTCAGGGCGATTTGGGCCAGTGACGATGATTTTTGGCGGCTTGGTTGCGCGCCTGCGCGACGTCGGGCTGTGTTTACCCGAGGAGTCTCCCCCGATATCCCTGATTTGAATCTCTGTTTTGAATTCGACCGTATAATCGTTAGGGACAATGGTTCGTGACGGTTACATCTACGGTTTGAGCCTGCTTGCAGTGGCAGGGGTGCTGATGTGGGCCACGGGAACGTGGGTCTGGAGCATCGTTCCGATTCTGCTGGCAGTGTTCTTTCTCTGGTTTTTCCGGGATCCGCATCGGGTGGTTCCCAAGGGCGCTGGACTCATCGTTTCCCCGGCTGACGGAGTGGTTACCGAAACGGTACGCATCGATACTCCCCGGGGACCGCGCCAGCGCGTAAGCATCTTTCTGAATGTCTTCGATGTGCATGTGAACCGCTCGCCGATCGCGGGTGAGGTGACTTCTGTTCGCTATCAGAAGGGAAAATTTCTGAATGCGATGAACGAGGAGAGTGCCGAGCGCAACGAACAGAATATTGTGACCGTGCAGGGCGAGGGCATGGAGATCGTCTTCAAGCAGATTGCGGGTCTGATTGCGCGGCGGATTATTTTCAACCATCGCGAGGGCGACCGGGTGGAGCGCGGACAGCGAGTGGGGCTGATCAAGTTTGGTTCGCGGACGGATATGATTCTGCCGGCGGAGGCGGAGATTCGCGTGAAGACGGGTGAGCGCGTCAAGGGCGGGTCTTCGATCATCGCCGAATTGCCGGATTCTGAACTTTTTGTGGGAGTGATTAACCAGCGGAAGGCGGCCAGCGCAAGCGTAGAGCCGGAGCCTGAGTTCGAAGAAGGAGATGAAGCTTGAACTCAACTGACGCAGCGCTCGCCAAGGCGAAGAATCAGGCGCGGCTACGTCGCGGCATGTTTATTCTGCCTTCGTTCTTCACGGCACTGAATATTGGCGCTGGCTATTTTGCAATCACGCAGACCATCGCAGCCATCAGCGGCAACGGGATGGCGAACCGGTCGCTGACGCATCTGGACCTGGCAGCGATCGCTATCCTTGTGGCCATTCCATTCGATTCGCTGGATGGACGGATCGCGCGCATGACGAATACAGCGAGCGATTTTGGCAGGGAACTCGATTCCCTAGCGGATGTGATCACCTTCGGCGTGGCGCCGAGCCTGCTGGCGTATGTGTGGGGATTCTATTTTCTGCCGGACACCATCAATCCGCAGTTGCGCCTGCACCTGACGCAAGCCGGGCCCTTTATCTGTTTTTTGTTTTTAATCGGCGGGGCATCGCGACTGGCGCGATTCAACATCAGTCACGATCCCAAGCCGAGAAATCCGGGCCGCGCGGACAGAAAGTATTTTGTGGGAATGCCGATTCCGGCGGCAGCGGGACTGCTGGCGGCCACGGTGCATTTCTGCGGAGGGATTCCCGTACAGGCCTGGTGGGTGAGTTGCCTGTGGCTTGGTCTTGTGGGGCTGGCTGGTTTTCTGATGGTGAGCACGTGGCGCTTCTGGTCGGGCAAGGAGATCGATCTCAGCCGCAGCCATCCCTTCCGGCTGATCCTGGTGATGACCGTGGTGCTCTATGTGATGATCAGGTTCTCAGAGGTGGTACTGTTTTCGATCGCGCTCGTCTACATGTTCTCCGGCATCTGGGCGCGTGCGGCGTATGGATGGTCGCGGCGGCGGCGGCACGGGCAGAAGGTGGAAGTGCCGAGCCTGTCGGATGGCCCGAACGCCGATCCGGACCCGCATCACTTATAAGTTCAAACGACAAGAAGGAAGACTGTGTACAAGATTGCCATTGTTGGAGCGGCGACGCTGCTCGGTAAAGAGCTGAAGGACGCTCTCACGGAATCGTCACTCGGAGCGGATGAGATCGCGCTTTTTGATGAAGACGAGGGACTGGGTCAACTCGATCAACTTGGGGATGAGGTCACGTTTGTGCGAGCGATCGGTGCGGACTCATTCGAGCACCTGGACTTCACATTCTTTTGCGGCACCGAGAGCCTGACGCGGAAGCATTGGCGCGAAGCGCTGCGGGCGGGATCGACGGTTCTGGATCTCTCTGGGGCGCTGGACCAAGAGACGGGAGTGCTGGTGCGCTCGCCCTGGGTGGGTGCACAGGAGGTTGCGGCCGATCTGTTTACGCCAGCTGTTGTGCCGGCGCATCCGGCGGCCCTGGCCCTGGCGCTGTTGATGGAGCGGCTGCAGCAGGCGGCGCCGGTGCGGCAGGCTGCGGCGACGGTGTTGCTGCCGGCCAGTGAATTCGGGCGCGCCGGGATGGATGAACTGCACCAGCAGACGGTAAACCTGCTGAGTTTCCAGTCGATTCCGCGGGAGACATTCGATGCGCAGCTGGCGTACAACCTGCTGTGCGGGTTCGGCGAAAACGCCAAGACGAGCATGCTTGCGATTGACGGCAGAATTCGCAGGCAGTACGCGGCGCTGGCGGGACGAAGGCTGCCGGCGCTGGCTATCCAGACGATCAGTGCGCCGGTTTTTCACGGTCATGCGTTTTCCATTTTTGCGGAACTGGAGCGGCCACTCGATGTGTCGGTACTGGAAGACGCGCTGAGCGGCGATCATGTGGACCTGGTTCTTGAGGACACGGATTCGCCTTCGAACCTGGCGGCAACGGGACAGAATGATGTGCTGGTGCGGCTAAGGCTGGAGCCGGGGCCGCGCAATGCGAATGAATCTTCGCGTGTGTGGCTGTGGGCTGCTTCAGACAACCTGCGAATGTACGCGCAGAATGCGGTGGAGTGCGCGCTGGACCTGCGACGGCTGAGGCCGCAGGGGACGGTGCAGTAGGTTTCAGGGAAACAGTGAAACAGTGAAACAGTGAAATAGTGAAGCAGTGAAACAGTGAACGGGGAATAGGGATGTATTGACGTTCCTTACTCAGGTTTGCAGGATTTCACGGCAATTCACTTCGCGTATTTCGTCCACAACTGCTCGATATAGCTGTCGGTCATGCCGGCTATGTAGTCGGCTACGGTGCGGGCCAGGCCTTCGGTTGGAATCTGAGCCTGGTGGTCGGCGGGCAAGAGCGTTGGATCAGCCATCAGCGCCGCGAAGAGTCCCTGAACGACATTGGCGGCGCGTTCGTGTTCTTCTTCCATTCCTGGCGAGTTGTAGAAGTGGGTATAGAGATAGCTCTTGGCGGCGGCGCGGTCGGCTTCCATGGCGGGACTGAGCGCCGCCATTCTTCCGGGCGCGCGGCGGATGTCGTCGAGCGTGGTGGCACCCAAAGCGGTAACGTGATTCCGGACTTCTTCGATGAGATCGGTGACCAGGGCGTTGAGCATGCGGTTAAGGGTTTCGTAGACGACCTGCTTGGCCTGTGCAGAGGGGTATTGTGCGGTTACCTCGTCATGGAATCGGCGGAAGAGCGGGACGTGGTCGCAGACGTCTGCGACAGTGAGGATGCCGGAGTCGAGTCCGTCGTCGAAGTCGGCGGTGAGGTAGGCGATTTCGTCGGCGAGGTCGATCAGTTGTGCCTCGAGAGGTGGACGAAGATCGAGAAAATATGCGGCGAGTTCGGGATGGGTGGCGCCGGAGTAGTCGCGCGAGTGCTTGATGATGCCTTCGCGCACAGCGAGGGTGAGGTTGAGGCCGCGCCAGGCGGGATAGCGCTCTTCAAACCAGGTGACGATGCGGAGGGCATGCAGGTTGTGATCGAAGCCGAGGCCATGTTGCCGCAACGCGGAATCGAGCGCTTTCTCGCCGGCGTGGCCGAAGGGCGGGTGGCCGATGTCGTGGGCGAGGGCAAGGGCTTCAGCGAGCTCGCGATTCAGGCCCAAAGCTGTTGCGAGGGTGCCGGAGATCTGGGCTACTTCAAGCGTGTGGGTCAGCCGGGTGCGAAAGTGGTCGCCGGGTAGATCGCGCGCGAGGCGGGAGAAGACCTGGGTTTTTCCGGCCAGACGGCGGAACGCGCGCGCGTGGAGAATGCGGGCGGTGTCGCGCGAGAAGGCGGACCGATAAGGATGCGGCGCCTCCGGATGAATGCGGGCTGTGAGATCGCCGTTTTCGTCGACGGCAATGTCGGGCGGCAGTGCTTCATTTGGTTGGGCTCGAGAATTCATCCGCGATTGGTCTTGGTCTGGTTATATCGCAGCGGAGCGGGGGCGTGCACGGCGGCGCGCATTGCGAACCACGGGTCGAGTGAGGTCCAGGCGAAGAATTTGCAACGAACGTGTTGATAGTCACGATGCTGCCCCGTGCGGAGTGCTATAGAATCCTCACTGCAGCAGGATTGGACAATCGCTCGCATCCGGGAGTACGATCCTGCCGGTTTTTCAAACTGCACGGGCAGGCGTCGTAATTTCGCGCGTTCCGAAATTCTTCACATTCGGACAGGAGGCAAGAATGAAGACGATCAAATGTGTTGGATTGGCCCTCGCGGCCCTTGGAGTTGCATTCACGACAGGCTGCGACAGGCACACGAACAAGGAAGTTTTTTACCTGGTTTCGTCGAATATGGCATTGCCATACTGGCAAACGGCCGCGAAGGGGTTTAACAAGGCCGCAGCAGAATACAAGGTGACCGCGAAGGTTGTGGGACCTGAGAATTATGACCCGCAAGCAGAACTGGCTGAATTGCAAAAGGCTGTTGCGGCAAAGCCGGCCGGTATTTTGATTTCCGTGGCGGATGTTTCAGTGCTGGGTCCGGCGATTGATTCCGCAATTGGCGCTGGGATCCCGGTGGTCACCGTCGATTCAGATGCAGTGGGGAGCAAGCGTCTGTTCTTTATCGGCACCAACAATCTGGAGGCGGGAAAAATGGGTGGCCGCCGCGTGATTGAGCAATTGGGCGGGGCTGGCAACGTGGTGTTCTTCACGATTTCAGGGCAGCCGAACATGGAAGAGCGGCTTAAGGGCTTCAAGGATGTACTGGACACGCGGCCGAATATTCACGTTGTTGACGTGATCGACATCAAGAGCGATGCGCGCACGGCATTCGACAAGACGCAGGAATTGATGGCGCTGACAGGGCCCAAAAAGATCAGCGGGTTTATCTGTCTCGAATCCGCATCGGGAAAGATGGTGTCGGACGCGATCAAGCGGACGAATGCAGCGGACAGGCTAGTAGTGGCCTGGGATGTGAACCAGGACACCCTGGACGGAATCAAGAGCGGCACGATCAACGCAACGGTGGCGCAGAAGCCGTTCACCATGGGCTATATCGGCCTACGGTCGCTGGATGAGATATTCCATGCGCCGCCGGCATCCCTGTCCACGGACTACAGCCAGGATGCGTTTTCTCCCATGCCGGTGTTTATCGATACAGGAACATCGCTCGTGGACAAGCGCAATGTCGACGCCTACATTGCATCGGCAGCGGCACACCAGTAACAAGGACACAGGCAACGATCGAAGTCGTTTTGACCAATTGAATATCGGAGTCGCGGCAGCTTCATAGAATTAGAAGCTGCCGCATCTTTTTGTGGAAGCAAAATTGCTGCGGAGGTTTTGGGGCCGCATAAACACAGCACTAAATCGATTCATAGAATATTCTCTCAAGGCTCTGCGCGCGCCCCTTGACGTGGCACGGAAATGGGTCCAACATAGGCAGCAAATGGGCTGCAACTGCGGGGTCCCTCGGCTTTCTGCCGGGGTTGTGCATTCAGCCAATGTGGTGATTGGCCGGGTTCGATACGCTCAATTCTGGGAAAGGATCCGAGACGAGCGATGATGGTCAAGACACAGTTGAGAGGCACCGAAGTCACCGGACTGCGCGTTGGCTCACGGAACGTGCGGAGATATTTTCCCAAGGGCATTCGCGTCATCGAGCTGCAGTTGGATCATTTAGCGATTCAGTGCGGCTTGTCTCCGGAATTCTGGCGCGGTGAGCCGGAGATTCGCGATCCACGCCTTTGCGTATGGCTTAACTCCAAGGTCTCGCATCGCGTGGGCGCGCATAACGATGTCAGGCTGGCCATGACACCGGCCGGAAACAATGCATTCAGGCTGGGGCCATCCAGCGTAAAGGAAGACGGCATGTTCAGCATAGAGCCGCTTTCAGTGGCCTGAATGGTACGGATTTTGAGCTGTCGAACAAAGCTGCGGCAGCATGATTTTTGCGGTTCAACCGCTTCTTTTGTTGCCGATTACAAGTCAGATTGAGCAAGCAGTGTGGATTTTTTCCGCAACGAAAGCGTGATTTCTATGAAAAGGCAACTGGAGAACGAGGCGATCGAAGCTTTACGGCAGACTCTGGGTCAGATTTCTGTGGTGAAGATCAGGGGAATCAAGGTCGAGTCGCACCGCCATCATGGCGACAAAACCATTATTGCCCACGTCGAGATCTATGGACATGCACACAGGCTGATCTGCAAGTTGGCACGTAACGGCGACCCGCTTGAACTGCAGCACACCTTCACGGAGTTGCGAAATCTGCACGCGCATTTCCCTGGCGAGACAACGCCGGTTCTGATTGCTCCTTTTCTCACCGAGGAAGCGCAGACTCTTTGCAGGGACAGCAATACAGGATTTCTTGATCTGGAAGGCAATGCGCGGCTTTATCTGGATGAAGTATTTATCGTGAAGCGCTCATTGGCGCATCACAAAAAGCTCCCGCCCCCGGCTGAACCATTGCCCACAAGCGAAACGGCCCGCTTTGCAGGAATTGCATAGCCCGTGCCGGGCTTCCTCAGCCAACGGCGGTAAACAAGAAGGGCGGCCAGATGATTGGCCGCCCTTCTTGTTTACAAATATCCGTGGCTGTCGCTATTCGGGTTTGTTCGGGCGTGTGGTGTTTTCCTGTTTGGCTAGTCTGACCCGAGCGGTTTCCAATTTTTTCTGAACCTTGGCGACTTCGGTTGGTTCCACATCGGGAGGCGCGGATTTTGAGTACTGCGTCAGAGAGAGCTCCCACTGCGCCGCAGCGAGGCGAATGCGACCGGTCTTTTCGTAAAGATCGCCGAGGTGGTCATGGACCGTGGGATCGGTCTGATCGCGCTCGACGGCCCGGCGCAGGTTCTCCTCGGCCAACTCAAACTGGCCGAGCTTGAAATAGGCCCATCCGAGTGAGTCGAGGTATGCGCCATTCATCGGTTCGAGCTCGACGGCCTTGCGAATCATCTTGAGCGCCTCAGGCAGCCGCGTGCCCTTGTCGGCAAGCATGTAGCCGAGGTAGTTGAGGACAGCCGCGTTATTGGGGTCAAGCTCAAGCGCCTGGTGGAAGTATTGCTCGGCCTGTTCGGAGTGTTTCTGGCGCTCGGCCAAGCCGCCCTTCAGGAAAAACAGGTAGATGCTGTCATCCTTTTTCGTGGTGAGAGGCGTCGCCTTGTTCAGAGCTTCCTCCGCTTCCTTCCACTTGTGGATGCGCGTATAGATCTGTCCCAGGGTCAACCAGACCTCGCGATCGTCAGAGGAGTTATTGAACATGCCCCTGGCCATGCCAATGCCTTCGTCGTCTTTACCCTGGTCAACCAGTTCGCCGGCGAGCATGAGCTTGAGCTCGCGGTTCTTTGGATTGGCTTCGACGGCTTTCCGCGAGACCTCTATCGCCTTGTCGAACATTTTTGCATCGCGATAAACGTCGACCTCGCCCTGATATCCGTGCACCGCATAATCGCCGCCAAGGTCAATCAACTTCTGATACGTCGCGATGGCTTCGTCGACCTTGTTTTGCTCGTGGTAAACCGCACCGAGCCGCTCGATGAAGATGGCACGATTGTTCTTCTCATCCGCGGTATAAGCGCCGTTGGCATGGGAGGTCAGGTCGACCATGTGTTCGTAGACTTGCGCGGACTCGTCGTAGCGGCCAAGAACGTCGAGGAGCAGACCCTCGTTGTAGCCGGCCTCGGGGGAATCCGGGTCCTTTTTCACGGCTTGTTTCACGGTCGTAAGGGCTTCTTCATATTTGCCCTGGCGGCGGAGTATTTCGCTGATGTGAATGATGGCGCCTGAGTCTTCAGGGTCCGCTGCCGCGATCTGTTGAAACTCCTTGAGAGCAGCGTCAAGCTGGTTGTCGTTGAGCAGCGCCTGTGCCAGCGCTCCCATGGAGTGCGCGTCATCGGGATCAAGGTCGGCGGCGCGCTTGTAGGCATCAATCGCATCTTTGGGACGCTTTAACTGGTCATAGACCGCGCCGAGCGCGAACTCCATCTTGGGAGTGCGTTCAGACACAGCAACTGACTCGATGACCTTGGCGGAGTGGGCAAGATCGCCGTTTTCGGCATAGAGGCGGGAGAGATTGAGGACGACTTCTTCCGAATCCGGATCGATGTCCCTGGCGGCCTTGAACTGCGCTTCTGCTTTATCGTTCTGATGCTTGACGGTATAGAGCTGGCCGAGCACCATGCGATCTTCCACGCTTCTGGAATCGAGCGAAACAATCTTCTCAAACTCAGCGATGGCATGATCGAGCGTGTTGCCGGTGGGCGACGAGGAAGAAACGGCGTTTTGCGCTTCACTCAGCTGGCGCAAATAGATGCGGCCGAGCAGACGATGCGCATCAATGTCATTTGGTGAAGTCTTGAGCAAGCCGCGAGCGGTCGACTCGGCTTCGCGCACCTGGCCGGTGCGGAAGTACAAGTCTGCCAGTTCGTCATTCAGTTCTGGCGAATTGGGATCAGCACTGAGCGCGGTCTTGTACTCCTCAACGGCGTGGCGCATGAATTCGGGCCGCCCGGAGGCAATGGCATCCTCTTCGTAAATATGCGCGAGGGCGGAGTGGTAGTACGACTGGCCACGGTCGGGACCGGCTGCCGTGGTTGAAGGGGAGGCCGGCTTGAGGGCGGCATTTGCACTGGGGACGCTGGCCGTTGGCGGCGGAGCCGACTGAGGAGGAGAGCTTTGGGGCCCAGTGTTTTGGGGCAGAGTGCTCTGGGATTGTGCCGAGACGGCCGTCGCGGCAACCAAAGAAGCGACAAGCGGCAGCCATAGGAATGGCGATAATGTTTTTATTTTCATGATCCTCGGGGATCCAGTGTCTCAGTTCCAGGTTAGGCGATACCTTACCTGTCTGGCCGGTCAAAAGCTTTGATGCCGACGGCGAACCGGCCAGCCCGCCTGCTGTTAAAGACGATTTTACCCGCGAATAGTCGCAGAGAACCAACCGATTCACGGGTTTTCGCCCGCCTGGTAACGGAAACGCTTGACCCAAAAAGGCCGTTCCACGGAGAGAGTGAATCCATCGAATCCGGCCGGTCAGAATCCATGCGGAGGGCTTAAGTCATGAAGTGACCGCGGGATCAGTGGCGGAAGTGCCGGATTCCCGTGAAGACCATGGCGAGGCCGAGGCGGTCTGCGGCTGCAATCACATCGTCATCCCTGACGGAACCACCGGGTTGAATGACGGCGGTGGCTCCGGCGGCCGCGGCGGCTTCAAGCCCGTCGGGGAACGGGAAGTATGCGTCGGAGGCAGCGACGGTGCCTTTCAGCGGAAGGACGGCTTTCTGGGCGCCGAAGCGAGCGGCGTCAACCCGGCTCATCTGACCGGCGCCGACACCGACGGTCTGGCCGTCGCGTGCATAGACGATGGCGTTGGATTTGACGTGCTTGCACACGCGCCAGGCAAAGATAAGGCTGCGGAGCTCTTCGGCCGAGGGCGGACGCCAGGTGACGACTTTGAGCTCGTCTTCGGTGACGCGGCCGGTGTCGGCGTCCTGCAGAAGCAAGCCGCCAGAGACGTGCTTGATCACGGGCCTTGACGGCGCGTTGCGGACCTCGACGAGGCGAAGGTTCTTTCTTGAGGCAAAACGTTCGCGGGCTTCGGGGGTGAAGGTGGGAGCGGCAATAGCTTCGACGAAGAGCTTGGCGATTTCGGCGGCGGCTTCAGCGTCGACGGGACGATTGATGCCAATGACGCCACCGTAGGCGGAGACGGGATCGCTGGCCAGGGCTTTCTGATAGGCCTCAAGGACAGAATGGCCGGTGGCGGCGCCACAAGGGTTGGTGTGCTTGACGATGATGACGGCGGGCTGGTCGAATTCCTGCGCAAGTTCCCAGCAGGCATCCAGATCGACGAGGTTGTTGAAGCTGAGTTCCTTGCCTTGAAGCTGAGTGGCGCCGGCGATGCCGAGGCCGGAGCCATCACTGTAGAGCGCAGCGCGCTGATGCGGATTTTCGCCGTAGCGCAACGACTGGGCGAGGGGCATATTGATGCGCAGCGTTGACGGGAGCACCTGCGTTGCGGCTGATTGCGCCTCCGGCGCGATGGGCTGAGTGGGTTCCGGAGCTGCCGCGATCTGATCGAGGGTGTTGGCGATGGCGGAGTCGTAAGCGGCGGTGGTGGCGAAGGCCTGCTTTGCCAGGCGCCAGCGTGTTTCGCGCGTGACGGCGCCGTTATTGCTTGCCAGTTCCTGGATGAGAGCGGGATAGTCGGAAACGCGCGTGACGATGGCGACGTCTTCGAAGTTTTTGGCAGCGGAGCGGACCATGGAGGGACCGCCGATGTCGATGTTCTCAATGAGGTGACCGAAGGTGACGCCGGGAAGCGCGGCGGTTTTCTCGAAGGCGTAGAGGTTCACAACCACCATATCGATGGGCTGGATTTCGTGAGCGGCGACGGCGGCTTCATGTTCGGCGTTGCCCCTGATGTACAGCAGGCCGCCGTGCACGCGTGGATGGAGGGTTTTGACGCGGCCATCGAGCATTTCGGGGAAGCCCGTGAGGTCGCTTATGTCTCTTACGGTCAGTCCGGCATCACGGAGGGCACGCGCTGTGCCGCCGGTGGAGATCAGCTCGACGCCGAAGCCGGCGAGTGCCTTGGCAAGCTCGACGAGCCCGGTTTTGTCTGTAACGCTAAGCAGTGCCCGGCGGATCGGTTTTGTTGCATTTGTCGATGCAGTCAAAGTTCAGCTCCCTGGCGATCTTCGCCGAAAGGAATTGGTGCGCCGAGAGGGCGCAGGGTGCGAAGACCAAAGAACAGACTACATGGAAAGGCTGGGGGATTTTGTGCTGCGATTTGCACCGGCTGGCATGGGTAGTTGTGCAACGTAACCTGATGCACGTAAATGCAGTAGAGTGATGATATGAGCAGTGTTCCGCCATCCTCTCAGGGACCAGGGTCCCTCAACGGTCAGCACGATGTTGAGCCGGAGATTCTTCGCCCGGCTGAGGGATACATACCGACTCCGCAACCGATGGTGCGAAGGCGGCGGTCGTTCTGGGCTACGGCTCCGGCGACGTACGTGCTGGTGGGGATTAACTGCGCTGTGTTTCTGGCGATGGTGGTGCACGGTGTAAGCGCGCTGAGCCCCACTCCTGAACAGTTGATGTTCTGGGGCGCGAATAACGCAGGAGCTGTCTTGAATGGCGGGCAGTGGTGGCGCATCGTAACCGCGATGTTCGTGCACGGAGGCCTCCTTCACCTTGCAACGAACATGTGGTGCCTTTGGAACCTGGGGCTGCTGGCTGAGCCGCTGATCGGATCGATCGGCGTAACAAGTGCGTATGTTCTAACGGGCGCCGCGGGCAACCTGTTATCGACCTTCTTCAGCTGGTATAGCTTCCCAGACGGGAGATTTTCGCCTGGAGGAATCGGATTTCCGCCGGGGGTCGGAGCTTCAGGAGCGGTGTTTGGAATCGCCGGCGCGCTGATTGTTCTGCTGAAGTCGAAACGGCTGCCGGTACCGCTGGAAGAGCTGAAGAGATTGCGGAAGTCGGTTATCTATTTCGCAGCAATAAACCTGGTGATTGGATTCTCAGTCAATGTCGGCACCCGGTATATGGGCTCGGGCCTGCGCGTCGATAACATGGCGCATTTGGGCGGATTCAGTTGCGGGTTGTTGTTTGCTGTTCCGCTCGTGCCTCGGCTGGGATCGACCAAGAGCCTGTTTGAAATGCGCATGCGGATCGCACTTGCGCTCGTTGCGGGGCTGCTGGTGCTGTTCAGTTTTTATCTGGCGCAACTGCCTGGGTGACGCAACACGCGACCGATCGATTTGTGCGAAAATCTGATGGAACGCTGCTCGTCTTATCCCAACCATTGGAGGAAGACCATGAGGCGTCGTGAATTCCTTAAACAGGCTGCTGTGACTGCCGCGACCGTTGCGACTGCGAGCCAACTTAAAGCGAAGACTCCTGCCAATCCGATTGCACGGCGCACGCTGGGGCGAACCGGTGAACACCTTTCCATCATTGCCTTCGGCGGCATCGTGGTGATGAATGAAAGCACCGGTGAATCCTCGAACATTGTGGCGGAGGCCGTGGACCGCGGGATCAACTACTTCGATGTTGCTCCAAGTTATGGGAACGCGCAGGAGCGGCTTGGGCCAGCGTTGGCTCCGTATCGCAAGAACTGCTTTCTGGCATGCAAGACAGAAGGCCGGACGAAGGATGACTCGCGCAAGCAACTGGAAGAGTCGCTGCGGCTGCTGAAAACGGATCACGTGGATTTGTATCAGTTCCATGCGCTGACGAAGATGTCGGAACTGGACAAGGTGCTTGGTCCGGGCGGGGCGATGGAGACGATGGAGGCGGCGAAGAAGGAAGGAAAGATCCGCTATATCGGATTTAGCGTGCACTCGGCGGAGACCGCGGTGGCGGCAATGGATCGGTATCACTTCGACACCGTTCTCTTTCCGTTGAATTTTGTGCTCTACACGCAGGCGGGATTCGGACCGCAGATTCTGAAGAAGGCGCAGGAGAAGCAGATGGGAATCCTTGCGCTGAAGGGCATGGCAAAGACGGTGTGGCCAGACGACCAGAAGAAGGATCATCCGGAGCCAAAGTGCTGGTACAAGCCGGCGAGTTTTCCGGACGAGGCTTCCATGGGATTGCGCTGGACGCTGGGGCATCCGATCACGGCTGCGATTCCGCCGGGGGATGAGCGCTTCTTCAGGCTGGCGATGGATGTGGCGCAGAATTACAAACCGCTGGAGCCGCATGAAGAACAGGCGTTGATGACGGGCGCACACGGAGCCGAACCGATCTTCCACCTGGGGAACGATGTGTAAGGCTTCGAGATAGATCTACTCTGGTTCCGCTAGAGGGGCTTGGTGCGTCACTGGCCATGAAGACAAAGCCCCGCGCGGCCTGAAACAGGAACTATCGAACTGCCGTTGAGGCGAACTTTTTGACCATGGCAAGCAGCAGCTTGCGGTCGCTCTCATTGAGATTTGTGGAGTAGCGGCGAATCTGGGTGAGGAAGCGCAATTCTTCGTCGCTGAGGTGTTGCGTGTTTACGACGCCGAGCGAGTCCTCGGCGAAGAATTGGGCGATGGGCAGATCGAGCGCGAGCGCAATCTTGGAAAGTGTGTCGAGGGAGGGAACGGTGTGCCCGTTTTCAACACGCGACAGATAGCAGCGCAACAGGCCTGTCTTCTTTTCGATGTCCCCCTGAGAGAGCCCCTTTTGCAGCCGGTGCGCACGGATAGTGGTGCCGATCTTCATCACGCTATTGCCTTTCCCGCTTCCGTGCGTAGGATCAGCTCACGGTAGCTACCACTGAGTTATTGGCGTAAGAGTAAACATGGCATCACAGAGAAGGCAAGCGGAAATCGGGACATGAAATAACGGGAGTAACCAGGGTATAAACCAAATAGTAAACAGCGGTTGGGATGCGGCAGGGTGAGTTCTGAACCGGGATGTCATTCGATGCTGTCGGTGCGGCAGAAAGTGTGGTCGTGATTTGTCCGGCCCTACTTGAGGCAGGTAGGGTCAAACTCAAGTTGACTACGTTCTTAGATTTCTACTGGGATTTCTACTGGCGTAAACCTTCATGGTGCGCTGCTCGTCTGTCTGAGTACAGGTTCGAGTTTGGGAGCATGGATGAGGCGAGGGGCAATACGCTGTGCTGTTGCCGCGGCAATGTGTATGGTCGCAGGGATGGGCGCGTGGGCACAGTCGACGCCTTCGGCAGCGGCTCCCGGCGCGGTAGCCAATGCGCCGGACTCGACCTCGACAAGCGCTCCTGATGCTCCAACGCCGGTGACCGGCGGCAAGCTTCACGGGTATGTGAAGAGCGGCGCGATTCCGCTGCCGGGCGTCACGATCACGGCGCAGAACACCCTTACAGGCAAACGCTATTCGACAACAACGGACGTGACCGGCGCATGGTCATTGACGATTCCGCAGAACGGGCGGTACGTGATCCGCACTCAATTTGCGGCGTTCGCACAGGGCTCCCAGGAGGCTCTACTGAATGCGTCCAGCCATGACAAGGCTGTGGACTTTCAGCTGATGCTGGCCTCCCGTGCGGCGCAGCAGCAACAGAGGGAGGATGCGCAGACAGGGCAGGTTTCGCAGGCGATTCGCCAGTTGGCAGGAAGCGGTGCGCAGGCGCTGAACCTTGTGAGCGCGCTGGCGGGAGATACGGAGACGCAGGGTGGTGCCACGGGCACGAGTGGTGCGGCGCTGCCGTCGATTGCGGGAAACTCCGACTTCAGCGATGAATCGGTTGCGATCAGCGGCCAGTCGGGCTCGGTGAGTCCGCTGGCAGGCGTAGACATGGACCGCATGCGGGATGCGATGGAAACGATGCGCGCGCAAGGCGGAATGAATGGCGGCGGACCGGGCGGGGGATTGTTTGGTGGCGGTGGATTTGGTGGCGGATTTGGTCCAGGCGATTTCGGCGGAGGATTTGGTGGCGGGCGTGGAGGGTTTGGCGGTGGGCGAGGCAACTTTCGCAACTTCAATCCGGGCCAGCCGCACGGCGCCATTTTCTGGATGGGCAGCAACTCGGCACTGAATGCGGAACCGTTCAGCCTGCGCGGGCAGTCGCAGGAGCAACCGGCTTCGGGAACGAATCGATTCGGGCTCACGTTCATCAGCGCGCCTTACATCCCTGGGCTGACGAAACCGAGCGGCAAGGACACGATGTTCCTCACGCTGTCGGGGTCGCGGAGTTCGAACCCGCTGGATGAGTATGCGACGGTGCCGACCGACGCGGAACGCGCAGGAGATTTTTCCGCCGCCGGGCTGCCGGCGATTTTTGATCCGACGACACTTCAGCAGTTTTCTTCGAACGGCGTACTGAATGCGATTCCGGCTGGACGCATTTCACAGCAGGCCAGGGCGCTGCTCCAGTATTTTCCGGAACCGAATATTCCGAATTCGATCCAGAACTATCACTTGCTTTCGACGGCGCAATCGAACTCCACACAGGCGGGGATTCGTTATATGCGCAGCATCGGAGCAAATGCTTCGCCGTTTGGTCTGGGTGGCGGCCGCGGCGGTGGCGGTGGCGGACGCGGACGGCGCGCGCAGCAAAACCAGGGCCTGCGGCAAAGCGTAAATGCCAACTTCAACTGGAGCCACTCGGCTTCAGATAACGTCAATCTGTTTCCGCAATTGGGCGGTAAGACTGCGTCCAACTCTTCCTCGCTGCAGGCTGGATACACGCTGGGGTACAAGAAGTTCACGAATATTTTGAACGTGAGTTGGAACCGCTCCGACAGCAATGTGATCAACTTCTTCACCAATGGACCGGACATTGAGACGCAACTTGGCATTCTTGGGCCGGACGGGGATCCGCTTAACTCGACGCCGTTGAATTACGGATTGCCAAGCGTGGTGTTAAGCAATATTTCGGGATTGAATGAGCAACAGCCCAGGACCGCTGTTCAACAGACAATTTCTCTTTCTGAGACTTTCAGCTGGATTCACGGCAAACACAACATGCGTTTCGGCGGGGATTATCGCCGGGTGCACAACGACTTTCTTTCGAGCTCGAATGCGACGGGGAGTTTTACATTTACCGGACTGTTTACGCAGGACAGTCCAACCGATACAAACACGGGCTCCTCGTTTGCGGATTTTTTGCTGGGACTTCCGCAGCAGACGGCACTGAACGCAGCGGTCAACAAGAGCTATCTGCGAGATAACGTGTTGGACGGTTTTGCGCAGGACGACTGGCGCTGGAAGCCGAGCCTCACTCTGAATTACGGACTGCGGTATGAGTTTTTTGCGCCGTACACGGAGAAGTATGGGCGCCTAGCGGAAGTTACGACCAATGCTACGCAGGGATTTACCACGCAGGCTGAAGTGCAATCGGGACAAGGTGGGTTGCCGGCGTCGCTGGTCTACCCGTTTCGCAAGGGTTTCGCGCCCCGCGCAGGCATTGCCTGGAGAGTGCCGAAGGTGAAACAGATGGTGG
Organism: uncultured Acidobacteriaceae bacterium; assembly: GCA_963770365.1. Taxonomy (GTDB): domain Bacteria; phylum Acidobacteriota; class Terriglobia; order Terriglobales; family Acidobacteriaceae; genus Telmatobacter. The sequence continues at coordinate 1,100,110 of CAVYPN010000014.1, forward strand.
TTCGCGCCGGGTTCGGGATCAACTACACGGTTGGTTCCTACAGTACGTTTGCGACCACGATGGCACATCAGCCGCCATTTGCGAACGAGCAAACGAATCAGGAGATCGACGCGAACGGGTCGCCGACCGCGGCATGCGCGCAGACTGGAACATGCCTTACCCTGGCGCAAGGATTTGCGGCTCCAGCAACGGTTGGGAATTATGCGCTCGATCCGCATTTCCGGTTGCCGTATGTGCAGGTGTGGAATTTCGACATTCAGAAGACGCTGCCGTGGGGTGTCGTGATGAACCTGGGATACAACGGTTCGAAGGGGAACCATCTCGATATCGTGACGGCGCCGCGCGCCCTTGCGATCAGCCCGAATACGGATCCAACGAATTTGCTTTTTCGATACGAACAGGCTGCGGCATTCTCGAAATTCAATGCGGGTACTCTGCGCCTGAACAAGCGGCTGTCCAACGGAATCGCGGTGGGAGCAAATTATCAGTATTCGCATTCGATCGATGATGCGGGCGCTTTGGGAAGCGTTGGCGGCGTGGGCGCGCAGAACTGGACCGATCTGGCCGCCGAAGAGGGCAACTCGACGATTGATCAACGTCACAAGGTGAGCGGCACGTATCTGTATGAATTGCCTTTCGGGCAGGATAAGCGCTGGATGACGACCGGCACGGGGTCGCACATTCTGGAGGGATTTTCTGTTTCAGGCAGCTTTACGTTTGCGAGCGGGACACCGCTCACGCCTGTTTTCGACGCGGCTGAGACCAGCGTGGCGTGCGGCACAGGGGGAACGTTTCGGCCGAATCTTACGGGAACACCATTGAATTTAAGTTCAGGACGGCAATGGTTTAACCCTGCAGCATTCAGCGAACCGGCGTCGAACCGGCAGTTTCCGTGCGGCGTGTTCGGAAATGCGCCTCGTAATTTCATTACCGGCCCGGGGATGGTGCAGAACAACATGGCGCTCTCGAAGACGATGCAACTGGGCGAGACGCGGAGCCTGGAGATTCGCGCCACGATGAACAACGCGTTTAATACTGTTCAGTATTCCGGCGTGGATACCAATGTTGCGTCGCCCACCTTCGGGCAGGTGACGTCGGCGGGATCGATGCGGTCGTTCCAATTTACATCGAGGTTCAGGTTCTGATGGCGCATTGGAAAGACAAGGCGGCGGCCGTAGCGGCGATATGTGGGCTGGCGCTTTCGGGTGTCCAGATTGCGCCGGCGCAGGAGGCGAATGGAGCGCGGCAGGACAATTATGTTTTCAAAGCCAACGCGGAACTCGTTCTGACGAACGTTGTGGTGCGCGATTCGAAGACGGGCGAGTTCGTACGCGGGCTGAAGCAGAGCGACTTTACGGTTCTTGAAAACGGAAAGCCGCAGCAGATATCGTCGTTCGATTTCCAGTCGGTGGATATGGCGACGCCGCTCAAGGAAGCAACAGTCATGGGGCTGGCGGCGGGGGTGAACGGACCGGGAACGAAGGCTGCCGTTGTCGCCAAGCCTGAGGATTTGCTCAATCATCGGTTGATCGTGATGTTTTTCGATCTGACTTCGATGCAGCCCGAGGACCTGGACAGATGCGTCAAGGCAGCGCGCGATTTTCTGACGAACAAGATGCAGCCGGCGGACCTGGTTGCTCTTGTTTCGCTGGACCAGACGCTCAAGGTGGACCAGGACTTTACTTCAGACAAGGCCGCGCTTGCCAATGAGGTCGGGGTATACAACGGCACGGAGGGGCAAGGTTTCGCGGAAGGGGCGACCGCAAATTCGAACCAGGTGGAGGACACGACTGGCTACACGCCGGACGAGAGCGAATACAACGATTTGAATACAGATCGCGAATTGTTTGCGCTGCGGGCAATATCGAAATCGCTCGAGAAGATTACGGAAAAGAAGTCGCTGCTGTATTTTTCTGGCGGCATTTCGCGCGACGGCATCGAGAACCAGGCGTCGTTGCGGGCGGCCGTCAATTCGGCAGTCCGTGCAAATCTTTCGATCTATAGCGTGGATACGCGTGGTTTGCAGGCGATTTCGCCGCTCGGGGATGCTTCGACGGGAAGTACGCGAGGTTCCGGCGCATTCAACGGCGGCGCGCTCACGAACAACATGAATGCCAATTTCGCCTCGCAGGAAGTGATGGCGACCCTGAGCTCCGACACCGGCGGCAAGGCGTTCTTTGACTCGAACGATTTTGCGCCGGCATTTGCGCAGGTGCAGAAGGACACTTCGGCCTACTACGCGATCGGCTTCCACTCTTCGAATCCGGCGCGCGATGGCAAGTATCGCAAACTGACGATCAAGATCAACCGGCCGGGCATGAAGCTCGAGTACAGGCCGGGGTACTACGCGCCTGCGGACTTCAAGCATTCAGGGCGGGAAGATCGTGAACGCGAGTTGGAGGAAGAACTGGCCAGCGACTTGCCGGCGACGGACGTGGCCGTTTATCTCGACGCGATGTACTTCCGGCTCGATGAGAATCGATTCTTCGTGCCGGTTTCGCTGATCGTGCCGGGGTCCCAGATTCCCTTTGTAAAGGGGGGAGACAAAGACAAGGCCACGCTCGACATTATTGGCGAAGTGATCGATGAGGTGAAGCGGCCGATCGGCAACGCGCGCGAAACGGTGAAGCTCAATCTCGATCCGACCCTGCAGGCGCGACAGAAGAATATCGAGTACACCACGAGCTTCAACCTACCGCCGGGCAAGTATCACCTGAAGTTTGTGGTACGCGAAAACCAGACGGGCCGCATGGGCTCATTTGAGGCGGACATTACGCTGCCGGATATGAAGAAGCAGCCGCTCAAGATGAGTTCGATTGTGCTGGCTTCGGCGCGGCAGCCGAGCAAGAAGACGTCGCCGCTGGTGCGCGCGGGCGAAGAATACATCCCGAACATCAGCCATGTCTTTCGCCAGAATCAGCATCTGTATCTGCTCTACGAGGTGTATGGTGCGACGAAGGAGAAACCTACGGAGGGCCAGCCCAAGGGAACCAAGGGTGGAATCGATTTGCTGAGCAGCCTCGAATTGATCCAAGGCTCGACGAAGGTCTACGAGACGCCGCTGGTGCAAGCCAAAGCCGTGAACGTGCAGGGTCGGGACGCTGTGGCCGTCGAATTGGATGTGCCGCTTGACGGCCTGAAACCGGGGTCATACGTGTGCCAGCTGAATGTGATTGACGATGCCGGCGGCAGCTTTGCGTTCCCACGATTTGCCGTGCTGGTGCGCGAACCCGCCGCGAATGCAACTCCCACGGTGCCCGCGGCCACCTCTGCGGGTTCTGGCGCGGCGGGTACGAAGTAGACTCAAATCCCGCAACAGCCTGGATTGTCCATTCCGCGTATTCTGGAGCGGAGGGGCGCAATGAACGGCGGCGCAATTGGGCGGGTGGCAGTGATCACAGGAGCTACGGGGGGCGTGGGCGCTGCGGTTGCGCGTACTCTTTCCCGGGCGGGCTACTCCCTTGTCCTGACGGCGCCTTCGATGGAGAAGCTGAGCGCCCTGGCTGCGCAACTCAAAGGGCCCTGCACGGTGATCGAGGGCAATCTGAGCGACGAGTCCTTGCCGGAGACGCTGCTCTACGCCGCGCTGGACCGCTTTGGGCGATGCGACATCTGTTTCAACAACGGGGCGTTGTTCGAGGCGGGAATCATCGAGACGGTGGATATCGAACGCCTAAGCAGTATGGTGCGGGTGAATGTCGAGGGCTCGTTCCGGGTTGCTTATGTGTTTGTGAAGCACTTTGTGTCAGAGGGGTCGGGCCACCTGGTGAACGTGTCGAGCGTGCTTGGCAGCAGCGTCCGGCCAACTCCGTATGCGGCTACGCAGCGGGCGATCGAGGCGCTATCAGATGCACTGGCGGCGGAGCTTGGCGACGGTGAGGTGCTGGTTTCCTGTATTCAGCCGGGGCTGGTAAAGACCGGTTTGCATCATCGCTGGGAGATCGCCCGAGAAGGGGCCTCCGGAACGGGATATCCGCTGGAGCCGGAAGATTTTGCGCGGATGGTGCTTTTCATCCTGGAACAGCCGGGGTTGAAACATAAGGAAGATGGTACAGCGGGTGCCAGGATGGCAGAGAGCCATGAGCAAGGTGCCGGCGGGCTTTCGACAGATCCAGAGGTCGAAGCGGTTGCATCTCGCGATTCGCAATCTGCGGAAGAAGAAACTTCTGACTCCGCTGAAGAGGGGTTTGTTCAGGATGAAATCTGACCAACGTCAGGCGGGCGGGTTTCGGTCCTTTTCCGTGCCGCGATAGGGGCAGTGGCGGCAACCCGATCCGCAGCATGTTCCGCGCTTCAGCAGGTAGGCTGCGGTAAAGACCATGTAGGGGCCGTCGAAGTAGAAGTCCTCGGGATCGAGTTGTGGGGCTGTCGGCTTCGAGGGAGCATTCCCATCCATTCCAGTATTTTCTCAGAACTGGCATTCATGGTCACATTTCAGCCTTCGACTTTTCGCGGCGGCTCACATTTAGAATCGAATCATGACATTGACCGCGCAAGATCGTGCTCGCCGAATCAAGATCATTCTTTTTGACGTGGACGGCGTGTTGACCGATGGCACCATCTGGTTGGTACCTGCTCCCAATCCGGCTTCGAGCAGCGCTGACACGCAGTCGCATCTTTCGAAGCACGAGGGGCAGGTTGGTTTCGGAGTTCACTCGGCGACGATGATGGAGGCCAAGGGCTACAGTGCGCATGACGGTACGGCGATTTCGCTGGCCCGCCTGGGCGGGATGAAATGCGGTGTGATCACCAAGCGCGTGAGCGAGACCGTGGCGACGCGCGCACGCGATCTGAAGCTTGAATTTGTTTACATGGGGCAGGCTTTCAAGATGCAGGCGGTGCGGGAGATCATGGCGAAGGAAAGCGTGACGCTCGAGGAAATTGCGTATGTGGGGGACGATGTCATCGATCTTCCCGTGATGCGCGAATGCGGATTTGCGGTTGCGGTGGCCAATGCGCGTCAGCAAGTAAAAGCCGAGGCGCATTATGTAACGCCGAATGCAGGCGGATACGGCGCGGGACGGGACGCGGTGGAATTTATCCTCGGGGCCAAGGGTCTACTGCAAAAGTGCATCGATGAATACATCGACGAGCGCAATCCGATATCGCCGTCGATGGATATCGGCAAAGGCAGAGATTAGCCGTTCTCAGTTCAGTGATTGAAATACCTGCTCGATAAGAATTGTCCGCAATGTTTGGCGCAGGTCGGTTTTTGCGTCGGGCTCGGTGTTGGACTGCGGATGCAGATCGGGCGTTGGTGGCGGCGCACCGGTATCCGTTGTGTTCACGGCGAGAATGCTGGCGCAATGATCTGCTGGATCGATCAGCAATTCCGACGAGAACCCGCCCTGGTCGCCATCGTGATAGATGTAGCGATGTCCGTCAGCTTCGACGACAAAGAAACCAAGGCCCATCTTCGGCTGGCTGCCGTGCGGGCCGGCGGTATATGCGGTTGCGGCCTGACCGGGTTCAGTTGCGGGCAGCACGCCGGTCCATGCCTCTTCAAGCGAACTGCGCTTGAGCACAACTTCATAGAGCGGGTTGGCGGGTTCTCCGATGAGGAAGCGGAGGTATTTCGCCATGTCGGTGATGGGGGCTTTCAGGCCGCTGTTGGACGTGGTGATACCGGTATCGAAATTGAATGGCTGCGGGGTGAGTTTTGCACCGGCGCGCAGATAGCTGGCCGAGACGTGGTCTTCAAGAAAATATGGCGCAACGTCGAAGTAGCTGTCGGTCATGCCGAGAGGCTTGAGGATGTTCTTGTCGATGTAGACTTCGAAGTCGTCTCCGCTGAGGCGTTCGATGATCTGGCCGAGGAAAACGTAGCCGAGATTCGAGTAGCTCCAGCGCGAGCCGGGCGCGAAGGCGATATGGGTGTAGGGGAGCATCGCAGCGACCTGCGGCCATCGGGTTGGTTCGAACGGCTGCCAGTCACAGTTGGAGGGATCGTCGCAATCCCATGGCCATGTCGGGTTGCGAAAGCCCGCACTGTGCGTGAGCAATTGGCGAATGGTGATGGCATCGATGCTGCCGAAGGCGTCGTGTACCTGGCGCAATTCCGGCACGTAACGAACAGCCGGATCATCGAGCGAGAGCTTGCCGCGATCGCGGAGCTGAAGGATGGCAATGGCCGTCATGGTCTTGGTAATCGAGGCCCAGTTGTACGATGTTGCGGCATCGATAAGCTTGTGAGAATCTGCGCGAGCCTCGCCGAACGCGATGGTTTGAGCTTGTCCCTGGCCTCGCACCAGCGCGAGTCCTCCTCCGACAACGCCATGCTGCTTCAACACTGATTCGAATTGGGGGCGGAATTTATCGAGTGCGGGATGCGGAGGAGCTGACTGTGCACGGCTTGATGTGGCGAACGAAAGCAACATACACATAGCGACAAGCGAGGAAAGAGATGCGTGGCGAACCGGCATGGGGCAATCATAATATGCGTTTTGCATGAATCGGAGGAATCCAGATTTCAATCGAAGCGAATCAGGCCACGGAGTGCGAGATTTCAGCTCCGCAGGCATTTCTGAGGGCTTGAAGAGATGCTGGATCGCGAAATGCGGCGGTGCCGCCGCTCATGGAGGTCGACATTGCGCCAGCAAGGTTTCCGAAAGCCAGTGCGCGATCGATCTCCCATCCGCGGATCCAAGCGTGCAAAAAACCAGCGTTAAAACTGTCGCCTGCACCGACGGCGTCGACGATCGATACGGATTGTGCGGACGCGTGCCACTCGTTGTGCGGTGTGTAGGCCGAAGCACCTTTTGCGCCCCGCTTCATGATGAGCAAGGGCACCCTTTGACGAAGAGCGGCAATTGCCTGATCAAGGATTGGCTCGCCGGCGATCAGGCATGCTTCGCGCTCGTTGGGCATGAGCACGTCGACATACAGCAGAGATTCGAGGATGCTGCGATCCCATGTATGCGCGGGGTCGTCATTGGGATCGAGCGAGATGGTGAGGCCTGCAGTCTTGAGCTGTCGAAAAAGCTCGGGGATGCGCGGTGTGAGTGCTCGCTGAAGATAATACGAAGACATGTGGAAGTGGCGCGCGGTGGTGAGATAGTCGACGTCCAGAAGGTTGAAGGTGAGTTGGAAGGTAGCTCCCGGATAAGTGAACATGCGGCGCAGTTCCTTGTGCTGCAGGTGCACGGTGACGCCGGTTGGTGCATTCTTGAGCGCCACGCAGCGGGACATATCGACTCCCGCATGGTCGAGTTCTTTCCGGCAGAGGCGTCCAAATTCATCCTCAGGTACGGTGGTGATGAATCCGACTCTGCTGCCCAGCGCAGCGAGGTTGTGCGCAGTGATTGCTCCGGAGCCGCCGACGCGGATAGCCATTTCGTCGGCCAGCAATTCGCGCTCGCAGGGAAGATCTTCGGGGAGTCCGTAAAGCAAGAGATCGAGATTCATATCGCCGACGAGGGTGACGTCGAAGCGGCGCTCGGATGGGACTTTCAGGGCCGGATCGCGCCCGGTCATGCGGCTTCTCCCGGAAGTACGGTGTAGCGGCGGCGAGCCAGCCAGAGCAGAATGCCGGCTATGGCCCACGCCGTGCCAACGACCTTAGCCTTCGGGCTGAGGTTCCACCACAACACGGCGCAGGTAGCCATGCCGGCTAGCGAAATGAGCATCGGCATTGTCTGAGACCAGCGACCGTGACGCCACCCGCGCAGAAGGGAAGCGAGGTTGACCCCGATGAAGGCCAGGAGCGCGCCGTAATTCAACAGCTCCGCGCCAAGGTCGAAGTTGAGGATGAGTGCTCCGACGAGACAGACGGATCCAATCAGAAGAACGTTATTCCTTGGGATGCGATTCTTCAAGCTGACTGCGCCGAAGAACCGACGGGGAATTGCACCGTCCTGGCCCATTGCGTAGAGCAGCCTGGCTGCGCCGAGTTGCGATGCCATGCCGGAACCCATGTTGGCCAGAAGCAGAGCGGCGTTCACGATGGCGAGCAGAATCGGGCCTCCCATGCGGCCTGAAACGTGAACGTACGCTGTGGTCACGTCGGGGAATGCCGCTCCGCGTGGCCATACGAGTTGGGCGAAGTAGACCTCGATGCTGGCCAAGATTCCGGTGATGAGGCAGGTGAGCACAATGGCGCGAGGGACGCTGCGCGCGGGGTCCTTGGCTTCATCAGTGAGAGTCGAGATTCCGTCGAAGCCGATGTAGGTGAGCACCGCGATGGATGTGCCGTGGAGAAGAGCGCCGGAGTTGAAGCTGGCGCGATTGTAAAGCGGATCGAGAAAGAGGCCGGCGGAGGGATGCGAGAGGTGAATGATCCAGCGAACCGAAGCGACCAGCACGAGAACGATGACGACACCTAGCGCCGCAGCCATGCCGGCATTGATGCGCGCGGAAGTCTCGACGCCGTTGCAGTTGAGAACCGTGAACAAGAGGGCGAAGAAGATGGCCCATGTAACATATGGAATCTCCGGAGCGAAGTTCATGGCGGCGCGACTGCACCAGATTACGCAGATGAGCGGGTTGATTACGTAATCGAGGACGAGGCACCATCCGGTGATGTAGCCAAGGCTGGGATGAATCTCCTTGCCGACATAGAGGAAGGCAGAGCCGCCGTGCGGATAGACGCGCGCCATGCGGCCGTAGCTAACCGACGTGAACAGCATGGCCACCATGGCCAGCAGGATTACGACGACCACGTGACCGTGCGACTCCTGATAGAGCACGCCGAAGACGGGCATCGGCGCGGTCGGCTGGATCAGGATGATTCCGTAGAGAATCAGATCGCGGAAGCGCAGGGTGCGCCTCAGTCCAATCGTTTCGGATTGTGTGCCGGAGGAGGCGGCCATTCCGATCCTTATGGCAATTCCTGAGTTTCTACGTTCTGTCTGGTTCTGTGCAAGGTCGCCGCTCTCTGACGGTCGCGTCGACTCAAGTGCGACATGTTATAGCCATCGTGGACTCAGGAATTGCGTTAGCGCGCTGCGACAGCGGTTGTGGGCGTGAGTGAGATGGGGGCGACGTTCCAGCCATCGATATTGACGGTGGGTATGGTGTTGTCGCCTTCAGGCAATTTTGCCGTAAGAACGGTGGTCTCGCCGGGAGTAAGTTCGATCCAGTTGTCTGACCATAATACGGGGGCGATCAGCCCGCCGGAAGATGTGCGGACGGCTGCGCGAAGTTGAAATGCAAGGGCTTTGGATGAATTGGAAAGATGCACGCGCAATTCGCGGCCGTGAGCCGTGTTTTCAATTTCGGCGTGGGCGTCGACCTGGGCGGGAGGAAGGTGGGAGAGCGCAGTAAGGTCTTCATGGCGCGCGGCCGGCGTGTGGGTGTAGTCGGTGTTCTCCCAGTCGAAGGTGGTGAGCGTGCCGGGGACCCAGTAGAAGTTATGGCTTACGACATGGCCGCTCGTGTCCGCGAGCGACAGATCGATGAAGAAGACTCTCTCCGGGCCGGAGTAGAGTTTCTCTGAAATCGTGAAGACGCGCTGTGCGCTGTCGGCGCCGGCATCGACAGCTGCCTGCGCGGTGTAGAGTTCGTTCCATGCCAGGCCATACACATGGACGCTGGCGCGAAGATTCGGCGCATCCGCGTAGGTGCTGTTTACAACATCGATGGCGCGATCGTCGTAGGAATATTGAATATGCAGCGGCTCGCACGCCTTCTTGGTGCCGAAATAACCACCGCCGGTATCGAGGTAGTAGTCGTAGAGGTGCCAGATCATGGAGGGCCATGCATTGTTCAGCATCCACTGGACGACGCCGGTAGAGGTGTATTTATTTCTGCTGTAGGCTTCGAACATTGCGCGTTCTGAGTCGTACTCCATAGTCTGGGACATGCGCTCGTAATCGGCGGCGGAGTTGGGTTTGGCGTATACGGCCTCCATGGCCGAGTCGAAGACTTTCAGGTTTTTAAATTCGCCACCGCCGAAATGCAGACTCCAAGTATCCGATGGAGGCCATGCTTCGGGATCGGAAAGAAAGAGCTTGCGGCTGGCGAGAGAGGGAATTGCCGGGCCGGGGCTGGTCTCAGTGTTGTAGCCGATTGCGCCGCCAAATTTGAGGCCGGTGTACCAGTAACTTGGCGCGACGTAGTCGTAGGGGCCAGACATCTTCACGCCGCTTTCGCCGGTCACGGTTGTTGGCGCCTGGGTTGCGGACGAGAGGATCGGATTCGGCCAGTGCGTGTCTGACTCGACCTGCAGATAGGCTCTCTCAACATTGGCAGGCGGAGGATTATCGCTGCCGTTGAGCCATACGAGGAGACTGGCATGATGGCGCAGACGGAGCATCTGCGAGCGCAGGGAAGCAGTAGCGATGGTCAGATCCTGCGGCGCCCAATCTTTCCAGTGTTCCCAGTGATCGCAACAGCACCAGCCAAGCATCACGAGGATACCGCGCTCATCAGCGAGACGGAAGAACTCGTCGGTTTCGAGTTTGCCCTCGAGGCGAATGGTGTTGAGGTTCATGTCCTGCACCAGATCGAACTGGTGGCGCAGCCGATTGTCGTCGGTCCGGAGCAGCATGTCCTGCGACCAGCCCGCACCGCGGATCAGAATCGGTTTGCCATTCACGCGAAAGAGGCGGCTGCCGTTGGATGTGAGTTCGGAAGTGATTTCGCGAATACCGAAGTTCACACTCTGTTCGTCGGTAACGCGTCCGTCGGTGGTGAAGCGGACGGTGAGGTGCTCGAGGTGCGGCTCGCCCATCTGGCGGGGCCACCAAGGCCTTGGGTTTTGCACTCGCAGGGCAGGGAGCTGTTCAGGACTGAAGACGACGGTCTGATCTTCGTGAGGGGCCAGTTCAACGGGCTTCTCGAACTTCACGCCGAGGGCGGTTCCCGAGACAACTCCCTTGATAGGGCTGCCGGTGGCATTGTGCAACTCCGCGTAGACGGTGAGATCGGCGCGAGTCAACAATCCATCCGCGAAATGGGTGACGACAAGCGGCGAACGTACGGTGACGGGACCGGTTTCGACCAAGTCCACCGCGCCCCACAGGCCCATGTCCTTATCGGGCGGACATGGATTCCAGTCGACCCAGTTGATGCCGAGATCCTTTTCTGTCGGTGCTGTAGTTTTGACGGCGACGACATTCGATTTGCCTGAGGCGATGACGTCGGTGATGTCGAAGTTGTAGGTGCGATAGGCTCCGGCCACCGAGGTTGAATCTGCGACCTTGTGGCCGTTGACCCAGACTTCGCCGCGGTAGTTGATGCCGCTGAAGTGCAGCCAGAGGCGATGATCTTTTGCAGAAAGAGCGGATGCCGTGAATTCTCTGCGGTACCACCAGCCGCAGGCATAGGGACTGTCGGCAGGCATAGGCAGATTGGAAAAATTGTGGCCGATGGGATAGCTGGTTCCGGGAATCTTTCGGAGATTGTCGCCGAAGTAAGGATCGGGAAAGACACCCGCCTTGACCTGCGCGGCGAGCACGGTGCTCGGAACCGACGTCTTCAGCCAGCCATCGGTTTTGAACATCGCAGTCGAGATCACTTCGCCGGTGTCAGTGGCCCTGCACGCTGACATCAATTGCCAGTTATCGCGAAGAGGAGTTATGTTTTCCGCGGTCATCGAGGTCGCTGCAGCGAGGAAGGCAAGAGGGAGAATAATTGCTTTCGGGTTCATGGGCACCTGACGATTCTTTGCTGAAGCACGATGCTGTTCAAAGTTTCTGCAGTCAATCGGATTAATTCAATCGTTTGAATCAAGGAATATCGCTTGCGTGGACTAAGTTGTCAAGCGCGATTTTGATGCGCCGGAGCGACGTGATGCCGGAAGGTGCCGGGAAGTGGACATGCGTACAACGAGTTCGGGCGGAGCCTTGTACAGCTTCACCGGCCTCTCGGCATTTTGGTCGCGGGAGTTGATTGCCCGCAGGGTCCACTCCGAGGCGAGCAGGCCCATTTCCTTTAGCGGCTGACGGATGGTTGTGATTCCAGGGGTGGATACGGCCGCGGGCAGAACATCATCGAAGCCCACCACGGAGCAATCGTCGGGAATTTTCAGACCGGCATTGGTCAATCCGCGTACGACTCCCAGGGCGGTGAGATCGTCGAAGGCAAGGACAGCAGTGAAGGGGCGTCCGGATGCCAGGATTTCTTTTGAAAAGCGCAGCCCTCCTTCAAACCCTGACGTGGAACCCATCAGGTTGGGAAGCTGAAATACCAGCTTGCGATCAATCTGGATTCCGGCTTCCGCGGCGGCGCGCTGTATACCGGCCCAGCGAGGTTCGGTGTCGAAGAGTTCCTCAGGGCCGCGGACGATGGCGATGCGGCGATGACCGAGATCGATGAGATGACGCAGGGCGAGCGCTCCGCCGGCTTCGTTGTCTATGAGAAGGGAACTGACTTTCCTGTTGGTGAGGTCGCGGCCGACGATCACAATGGGTACGCGATTCTTTTCGATGTCTTCGAGCAGGTTAGTTTCCTGGAAGATCCAGCTTGCAATGACGATGACGCCTTCAGCTCTGCGCTCGAGGATCATCTTTAAATAGTTGTCGAAGAGCTTGCGCTGTGTCTGTGCATCGACCAGGAGCGGCAGGTAGTCGGCCGGCTGAAGACCTTCCTGAATTCCATGGACGATCGGTATACAAAACGGATCGGAGAGATCGTAGGCAAGCACGGCGATTGTCTGACTGCGGCGACGGCGCAAGGACCGGGCATAGGCATCGGGATGATAACCGAGTTGCTGCGCCATTTTGCGAATACGGTCACGCGTGGAGGCGGCGACGTTTTGAGACAGCGGCGCTCCGCTCAGCACGATAGAGACGGTAGAGACGGAGTATCCGCAGGCCTGCGCGATGTCGAGGAGCGTCACGTGACCGGATTTGCGTTGCACTATTTCGCCTCCCGTCAAGCGATTTACGTTGGGCAATTGAGGGTCATTTTGCCACAAGAGCCAGACTGACTGAATCGTGAAGCCGGCGAGGTCAATTTGGCGTCGGGCCGGTCTCGCACTTTCTGCTTGACATGCAGAAGAAACGATTCTACATTCGGCTGTCAAGAGATTCAAACGTTTGAATAAAGCGTTTGACCCTCGGGGGTAGCCATGGATAAGCAATGTACGCGAGCCGCATATGCGCGGTCTATTTTCCTCATTAGCCTGCTGGCTGGAATCGCTTCGACAGCAGGAGCCCAGGCTGGAAGAGGGTCCATCAGCGGACTTGTCACCGACCCGACGGGCGCGATCATTCCCGGGACACAGGTTGTAGCGCAAAGCCAGGCAACCGGCCTGAAGCTCTCCACCGTATCCACTGCAGCGGGGTTGTATTCCTTTGTCTCGCTCGCTCCCGGCAGTTACGAGATGACAGCGAGCGCAAAAGGATTTCAAACGCTTGTAGAGAAAAATGTTGCCGTTTCGGTTGACCAGGTATCGACGATAAACCTCACATTGAAGGTCGGGAGCGTAAGCGAGGTTGTGACGGTCAATGGCGCCACGGCGCTGGTGGAGGCGAGCAACTCAACGGTCGGCCAGCTACTGACAGCCGACACGATTGACCGCGTTCCACTCTTGACGCGCAACGTATTTGATCTGATCCAACTGAGCGCGGGAGTGACGCCGGCAAACGGCGCACCAAATTCCTCAAGTTCATTCGCGATCCAGAACATTTCCAGTGGGCGCCCCGGCGTCGATGTTTCTTCGTATACGATCAACGGCGCAATCGTGGGTTCTGTCTACTACATGGTTGACGGCAGTCCTCTCGGGATTGCAGAGAACAACGTCGCGGCGATCATCCCGGCGCTCGATATTCCCGAAGACGGGGTTGAAGAGACGCGCGTGGAGACGCAGAATACGCCGGCGAGCTACCAGAGCGGCGGAGCGGGTGTGATCAGCCTCGTGACGAAGTCTGGAACGAATCACTTCCACGGCGATTTGTTTGGAGTTTTTCGTCCGAATGTGCTGGCGGCGAATGAGTATTTCAACAAGCAGAGCCAGGTTGCGGCGGGCAGTTCGAACACTGCTCCGGCTTTCCACCGTTACCAGGAAGGCGGCGCATTCGGCGGGCCTATTCTGCACGACAAGCTTTTCATCTTCGGCGACTACGAGGCGACGCAGCAACAGCAATTTGACGGGTCAAATTTCTTCGTTGTGCCTACAACGGCAGAGCGCACGGGTGATTTCTCGGCCGACAGCTTCACGATCTATGACCCAACCAAGCCGGACAATCCAGATGGAACGCGACAGGCATTTGCGAACAACACGATCACCAATGCAAACCCGATTGCTTTGAAGTTTCTTTCGAATTTTCCCAAGTGCAATTATCCCAATCCGACCACATGCGATGCGACTTCCGATGATGTTTCGCTGAACTACTTCGCGCCGGGCCTCGATCCAACCAGGGCGCAGCGATTCGATATCCGTACAGACTGGGTGGCAAGCGAGAAGCAGCGTGTGTTTGGGCGCTTCTCCTTTGATCGTCTGTTTACCTCGACCTACAATGCGTTTCACAACATGTGGGATTTGAATTACGCGCAGAACGTGACGAATGGGCGTAATTTCCTGCTGGCTGACGACCTGACGCTGAGCCCAACGATGTTTTTGCAGTTGCGCTACTCCTTTACGCGCCACTATGAGAACCAGGGTGGAGATCCCCGGCAGAATGGATTCGATATCACGTCGCTCGGTTTTCCATCGTCGCTTGCCTCAGAAGAGGTTTTCAAGCTGCTGCCCTTTGTAATCTTCACCGATAACAACAGCGGAATCGGCGGTACGGCCAACTACAACACATTCCAATACGCGAGCGAGAATAACGACGCAAGCGTGACGGTGACCAAGGTTCTGAACAAGCACGAAGTTTCGGCTGGCTTCGAATACATGAAGCGGTTGCTCAATGTGGGTCAGCCGCCGGCGGCATCGGGCTCTTATGCCTTTGACATTTCTGCAACGGACCAGTCGGTTGACTCGGCGAATGGCGGCAGCGATTTCGCTTCGTTCCTCACCGGGATGGGAACCCCTCCGGGCACGGAATCGAATAATTACCCTAATTTCACGAAGGACCTGTTTGCGGCGGAAGCGAGCCCTTATTACGCGGCATTCGTCGAAGATACGTTTCGTCCGAGCACGGCTCTCACCATCACAGCGGGCCTGCGCTGGGACATTTTTGGCGGCAAGACGGAGCGCCACAACCGGTTTGAGTACTTCAATCCCACCGCGACCAACACTTTCAACGGTGTTAACTACACCGGCGCGGAGGAATACGTCACGAGCGGCAATCGCTCTCCGTTTACTACGAACATGAAGGATTTCGGACCGCGGCTTGGCGTTGCGTGGCAACCGGTGAAGTCGCTGGTCGTTCGCGCGGGCGGCGGTTTCTATTACGGGCCAAGCCCGCACATGGTGGGTGGAACAGGTTTAGACAGCGACGGTTTCTCATCGCAGACCACGTGGAATGCAACCTGCCTCAATGCGGATGGCAACACAGTGTTGAACGGCTCGTCGGGTTGCAATGGAGCGGACGCGGGAAGTCCGGCACCCAGCTTTACGGGAGACTTTTCGTTGAGCAATCCATTTCCTGGCGGGGTCGTTCCTTTGATTGCAAATCCAAAAGGGCTGGCGAACAATCTGGGCACCTCGGTGAACGCGATGCTTCGCTCCCAGCGCACGCCAACCACGTACAACTTCAACTTTGGCGTGGAATATGAGTTGCCGCACCAGGCGGTGTTGAGCGTCGGATATGTGGGCAGCCGCGGGCTGTTTCTTCCGCTGGGAACAGTCGATTTGAATGAGCTGGACCTGGCTACGATTGCGAAGTACAACTCCTCGCTCTGCGTGGATACGTCGGATCCTAGCTGCGAGATGGTGGCCAATGAATGGGCGAATATTCAGCCTTCGACGAATGCGAACTCTGGTGCGGACACTGTTCCTCTCTGGGTCTCAGTCCAGCCGTTCCCGCAGTTTGGCAATGGCAACTACGGATCCGGCAACGGAGTGATCGTACACGGCTACCCCGGAGGCGATTCCGACTACAGCTCACTGCAGACGAAGGTGCAGAAGCGGCTAACGCATCACTTCACGGCGCTGGCTACGTTTACGTGGGCGAAGCTGATGACGGACGACGGCAATCCGCCACTCGGGTTTGTAGGCACGCATCTCGGTGGGCCGCAGGATGCGCGGAACATCAGCCTCGAGCACTCCATCAGCCCGCAGGATGTTAAGTATCAATTCACCGGAACGGTTTCCTATGATCTGCCGGTGGGCAAAGGCCGGGCCGTGAATCTGAACGGCGTCGGCGACTCGATTCTCGGTGGGTGGACTGGAAACCTGATCGCTTACCTGAGCACCGGCATTCCCATCGCTACGCCGGTTGTGGGCGCGCCGATCGCCTATTTCAATCAGCGGCCCGATCTCACTTGCAATCCCGCCAGCGGCGCGCCGCACACCGCCGACACATGGTTCAATTTCAATTGCTTCTCGATACCGTCGAGCCCATTTGTTGCAGGCAACGCGCCTGCATACCTGGACCATGTACGCACTATGGGAGCGAAGGATTTCGACATCTCGCTCTACAAGCACTTTACTTTTGGGAATGAGAAGGATATCCGGTTCGAGATTTCTTCCTACAACATCGCGAACAGGGCACAACTGGGAATGCCGGGAACACCGAGCATTACCGCCGTGCAGTCCGATCCGTCACAGGCTGCACAGTTCGGCCTGATTACGAACACCGTGAATAGTCCGCGGCAGTTCCAGTTCGGATCGCGGTTCACGTTCTGAAGGCGCCGTATTTCGATTAACCGAATCAAAAGAAGAAGGCCAGTCGAAAACACGACTGGCCTTCTTTGTTGATCCTGTACCTTAGCCAAGGACGATGGTGGGTTTTTCTCCACGCGTGTCGACTTCATTGACCTCGGTGACAATGGTGCGGGATTCGTCGGGCATCAGGGCGATGTAGTTGTCGGAGTAGATTGCTGGCAGGATGCGATCGCCAGTCTTTTGCCGCACGGCTTTCACGCGCACCATCAATGCAGGCGACGGTCCAGTGTTGTGGACGTTGGTCGACAACATCCAGCGATCACCCTTCTGCTGGACGCTGGTTGTGGCGGCCAACTTGGGGGCAGGTAACTGGCGGATGGCGCGAAAATCGTTCTGCTGCAAACCCCGCATGTAGAAGTTCGTTGAGAGTGTTTCGGTTCCCCGCTTGAGCGCCAGGCGGAGGAAATGAACCGGAGACAGCCCGGCAGGATACTTCATGTCGATGCAGTTTGTTGTCGAGTCCTCCGCGCTGTCCAGAGAGGCGGTCTTGAGGTCTGCCTGCTTTCCATCCATGTTCAGGATTTCAACAGTGGCGGTGAGGCCCGTGGCCTTGCCGGCGCTGTAGTTCACCACTTCGATGGTTTCCGCGGCGCAGTTCCACTGGATGTGCAGCGGCTCTGAACCTTTCTTGCACCCGTAGTAGGCGGCTGTCGGCTCGAAGAAGTAGTCGTAAGTTTGCCAGACAAACGATGGCCAGCAGGAGTGGCTCATCCAGAGCAGGACGCCCATGCGGTAGCGGCTTTGCGCTTCAAACATGGCGCGGTAGGTGTCGTAGTTGATGAACTGAGCCAGTCGTATCCACTCCTCGACACTCGTTGCGCCGCCGTAGCTGTTTTCAACGATCGTGCGGAATCCGGCGCCTCCCATTGCGCCCTGCAGACAGAAGTCGTGCAGGCCCCAGTCGAGCGCCTGCGGCCAGAGCGCCTTTTTGGGCATCATCATCCGTACACTGTCGAGGGATGGGATATTCGGCGCGCCGATTTCGCTGTGGAGTTTCTTGTCGGCGACATCGAAGTAGAAGGCTGCGGGATTTGCCCAGTACGGCCCATGGCCGCTGACCACCTCGTCGGCCGAACTCGGGATGTAATGCAGGCCCGGATGAAGATCGCCGAGAATCTTGCGAATGCCCTGTTCGAGCGGAGGAGGAGGGAAGCCCTCGTTGCGACCGCAATAGAGACCGACAGAGGGATGGTTGCGGATGCGCAGCACGACATCCTTCACATTCGAGAGGAACAGTTCGTTGTCATCCGGTTCGGGACCGTCCCATGGATTGGCAAGCCAGAAGTCCTGCCACACCACGATTCCATGGCGATCGCAGGCTTCATAAAATGCATCGTCGCCGATCTGGCCGACCCAGTTGCGGATCATCGTGAAATTCATTTCGCGGTGATAGCGAACGGCAGCGTCGTACTCGCGCGCACGATAGCGAAGCATCGATTCGCCGAATCCCCAGTTTCCGCCGCGCGCAATGAAGCGACGGCCGTTGATCCAGATGCGCAAGGCACCACCGTCTTCGCTGTACGTCATGTGGCGAATGCCGGCCTTGAACGCTTTCTTGTCGATCTGGTTTCCGCCTGCTTCAAGCGAAATCTGCGCGTCGTAGAGGTGCGGATCGCCGTAGCCGACGGGCCACCACAGCTTGGGGTCTTTAATGTGGAGCGAGGGATTCGCGGCCGGATCGAGGGTGACGGTTTTCCGTTCGTTTGCGGCGAGTTGGACGCGCTGCTGCACCTTGATATCAGCCAACTGGAACTGCAATGTGCCGTCGAAAGGATGGGCCTGGTGATTGATGAGGTCAGCCTGAACCGTGAGGTCTGCGGATGACGTATCCGGAAGCGGGAGCTTGCTGGAAACGAAGGCATTTTCGATCGTGACTGCTTCTGTCACAGATAGAGAGACATCGCCCCAGATGCCAATGTCGCGCCCGCGCATGGTCGGAATCCAATCCCAACCAATGGAGGCGTGATAGGTGGGGTTGTCCGATCCGAGGGCACCGCCGTTTTTGGCGCAGATCTCGTAGGTCTTTTGCTTGCAGCTGCCGGGTGTCGCGTTTTTTTCAATGCGCACGGCGAGCGCATTCGTGCTGCCGGGCAGGATTTTCTGCGACACATCGAACTGGCCGCGCATGAAGCCGCCTTCAATGCGGCCCAGCTTCTCGCCGTTCAGAAAGACTTCAGCTTTCCAGTTAATGCCGTCGAAATTGAGCCACGCAAACTGCTCGGACGTTTTCGCCGGGGCCTTGAATTCCGTGCGATACCAGAAGTCGGAGTAGAAGTAGGAGTCCGAAATATGGAGCTGGTTTTGGCCAAAGTTCGGATCGGGAATTGCGCTGACATTTGCGTAAGAGGTCAGAACGGTTCCAGGCACGGTAGCGATCAGCCAGTCCGCATCGTGAAAGCCCGGTTTGGAAAGCGCTTCTCCTGCATCCTTTACGGAGTTTGCCCGTTGAATGCGCCACGCACCGCCGACGAGAAGCTGCCTGCGATCCGCACCCTCTGCGGGCGCAGGCTTTGGTTTGACCGTAAATCCGCCGCGGCCGAAGACCTCGAGTTCACTGAGAATGTAGCCGTATGGCGTTGCTGGTCGTGTCATCAATACACGAACGTATCGGCCGGTCGCCGGCTGCGGCAGTTTCAAGACATCGACGGCGCCTGATCTGCCGGAGAGCGATACCAGATCGCGCCATGTTTCCGCATCGTTCGATACCTGCACGGAGCCTTCGGCGGCGCGGGCGATCCAGGTCAGTTCGATGTGGTCGAATGTGCAATGCGAGCCGAGGTCGACATAGACCCATTCCATACCTGAACCCGCGCTCATCCATGCGCTGGTAAAGCTGTAGGGACCGCCGATCTCAACACGCTGGTCGCCCTTGAAGAAGGCAACCTGGCCGAGCTTCCAGGCCGATTCATACGCGGACGAGGCGTTCTTTCCGTTGCCCATCGCACATTCAATTCGATAGAAGCGGCTGCGGCTGACTGATTTGAAAGGAATGAAGGGCGTGAAGAAGTGATTGGGGGGAGCGAATCCTGGCGGATAACCCGCCGTTGATGCCGGCTTGGGTGACGAGATGCTTCCCGCGACTGCCCAGGAGCGACCATCTTCAGAGACCGATACGGTGAAGGTGAGGGAAGCGGACGATGCCTGGAATGGCGCAACTACGAAGAGTTGCAGGCGATCGATCTCGGGTGCAGCATCGCCGCCGGCAAGTTCGATGTCGACCTGTGCTGGAGATCCGCGGAGTTCCATGGCGTTCATGGGCGCGTGGTCGACGATGACTTCGCGATTTTCTTTGGACAAGGGGCCTTGCAGCACATCGGAGACGACGATCCATTTCGGAAGGTTGGTGTCCTTGATGCCGTCGGTGACAAGCTGAGCCGTGAGGTTGTAGTCGTAGCTGCTGGAGTGATAGGCAGGACGCAGCAGGGCGAGATTACGGTAGTGGGTTGTGTCGGGTATGAGCGTGGGGCCGAAGTGGGCCGTGGGTTCGCCGGGATAGACGCCGACGCCGCGCGTGTATTCCGTTGGTGTCGCGGCTGTCCCGCCAGGCACCGGCAAAGGGGATTTTCCCGCCTCCATCGTTCCCTTGGGTTCTCCAAAAGCTGATAATCCATCCACGGCGACGGTTGCACCCGCAATTGCCGTTGTCTTCAGGAAGTCTCTTCGTGATGTCGTCATCTATTCTCCATGAGTTGCCCCGGGCAAAAGAACGCGCCGAGGTAAACCGTTTCTGCCTTGAAGAATCGAGGACTTGGCTCTGATTCGGCAGACTCGGTTGGCTGTTTCCTGAGTCGGTCCATGCAATTGCTTTGAGACTGCTGGACTGGCAGGTTTTGGCTCGACACCATGGTAGTCGCACACCCCCTTGGGCTGCCGAATCGATTTAGTAGGTTGGGCACGGGGGCGGTTGCGCTTCAGCGAGAGCGCTGCGAAGGCATGGATAATTCTGGGGGACGGTGCAGTGCTGGGCCGACTGAGGTCTACAGACCCACGACTTCAATTCCGGTCACGGTTGCATAGCCATCGACTGGAACAAACTCTAGAAGCAATTTCCCCTGCGCATTTCGTTCGAGGCTAGTGAATTTGCGGGTCACTACGTCGGATTGGCGCGCTTCCTTCACGAGATTGAAATTCTGGAGTAGCACTTTACCGTTGCAGAAGACGTTGAAGGTATGGGCAACCACATTTCCTTCGTGACCGCCCGATGAAGGACGATCCCAATCTCCATGGCGCGCAGCGAAGCGGAGTGTCACAGAGTACTTTCCCGGCGATGCCGGAATCGCGTAGGAAAAATTACCCCATCGCTCGGTTTCGTAGAGTTCAGGATCATCGGTTCCTCCCACAGGGGGCGCGTACGTGGCAAGTTGTCCACCTTGAAAATAGTTATCTGGGCTCCACCACTGGCTTTCGTTGGAATAGTACGGCGATTGTCGCGTCAGGATGCGCACGGGTCGCATGTGATGGCGAGCGCCCGGTAGAAGCTCGATGGCTGACAGCGTGGCTTGCTTCCCATCCTCGCCGGAGAACTCAAGATGCAGCAAGCCATCCGCCGCAGGCGCAAGATCAGGGAAGACCTTGACATCGGCGGTTCGGCTGGCGCCCGCGTCAGCCACAACATCGAAGTTGGCCAGGAGTGTCTTTCCGTTTGCTTGCACTGTCATGATGCGGCTTCCTTCGCCGCCAGTTCCCGGGGACTCTGGTCCAAACGTCATCTCTGCAAAGTGGAGACGGAGTTCATAGATTCCTCTATTCAGCGGTATGTCGTAGCGAAACTGGCCTTGGCGACTCGTTCGGTAGAACCATGGATCCTGCGTTCGCCAGATGTTCTGCACAGCGCTTTTGACTGCCGTGCCCCCGGAATAACCTCGATCGGCGTTCCATAGCTTGCCCGCATGATCGACAAAACTACGCCCCGCGCCTGCCAGAATCCTGACTTCCTGGCCGGCGGGCGGCCCAAATTGCGATTCCGCGGGCATGACGGCCGGTTCGCTCTCCCGGACCAATGCCCGGGGTTGTCGCAACTGACGGAAATGAATCCATGCACCGCCTAGAGCCAGGATCAGAAGCGCTAGCACTGTGATGAGCCACCACTGACGACCGAAAATGCGGACAACTTGAGGTGGCGAAGTAGCAGAGTCAACTGAGAGGGGCTTGTTTTCTGCCGACTGCTCAACGCGCGGCTCGAACCGAGGGACATACTGGCCGAGGGGAATCGTGATCCGGAGCGAGTGGAATGAGCCTTCTTCGGCGTAGTACTCGGCCAGGCGCCGGCGTAGGCGATTGGCCTCAACCCGCACGATCGAATCGGAATCCTGGTCGAAGGAGGCGCCGCGGTGAAAGACTTCCAACCCGATGGAATATTCCTTGATCTGATTCGCTTCGTCAGCAAAGGCCTTTTCGCATAAATAAGACAAAAGAGATGCGAGCTTGGGTGCGCGCGTGAAGTGCCTCGACCGAAGCACCGCCTGCAACTCGGCCCGCTGCGCTTGAAGTTCGATCGATTCTGTATCTACTAACGTCACCTTGCGACGCTTTCTGCTCCGAGACCCACTCTTATATTCGAAGTACGCCTAATCTTAGTTCCACTTTATTGTTGCCGGGGCGATTTAACGGTGTAGATAGTGGAACCAGAGCGCGTATAACGGCGTGTAAACTCTCCATCACTCCTTCCTGAAGCGTCGCCAACCCGGATCAGCCAACCTCGCAAGTTGTGCAATCGATGAGGAATACGCCAACGCTCTTTAGGAATTTAACCCCCTCATAACGGCGAAGTAGCCGGTATAGCGTTGTCGGCTCAGGCGGCGAGATCTCTACTAGGTTTGACGTGGAGAGTAGATCCGAGAACGCAAATGCTTGCTTCGGGAGACGCTCCATCGTAGAGGAGGTAACTACCATGCAGCGACTGAAGATGATTCTCGCGGCAACAAGTTTGGCGATTTGTGCAGCTCCGTATGTGCGGGCAGATTCCTTTCTTGACCTACCCAAAACCGCGCCGCAAGAGGTAGCCAAGACAGCAGAATTCAAAGGGGACCTGGCGCGCGTTCACAATAATTACGCGTTGGCGGTCGGCTACTATCAGAGCGCTGTGCATGCGGATCCGCACAATGCAACGCTTCTCAACAAACTCGGTATTTCAGAATTGAGGTTGGGCGATAGGGGTCCCGCACGCAAGCACTTCAGCCAGGCATTGAAATGCGATCCAAGGAACGTTTCGGCCTGCAACAATCTTGGAGCCGTATCGTTTCTCGACAAGAAATTCAAGCCGGCTGTTCGGTACTTTAAGCAGGCGCTGGAACTTGACGAGTCCAGTGCACCTGCCCATCTCAACCTTGCCGAAGCCTGGATGGCAATGGGCGAGGTCGATCATGCAATGACCGAATACGGCCGAGCCCTTGAATTGGACGCGGACATTCTGGCCGAGAGTCAGGCGGGAATTTCGGCGCAGATCACTACGCCGGAGCAACGTGCCCGCGTCTCCTACCTGATCGCGAAAGCATATGCCAAGCGCGGCAATCTCGACGGAGCCCTCGAGTATTTGACGCGGGCCAAGAACGGTCACTTCTCCGATTTGGCCAGAGTTTACAAGGATCAGGAGTTTGCAGCCCTGTGGCCCGATCCGCGTCTGGCCAAAATCATCAAGCGATAAGCGAACTTGCCGTCGCTTGTAAGCTGCGCCTCGTCGAGCTGGGGTACGACGAGGCGCAGCTATCTTAGGGCGACAAAAAATCTCTCGGTCCAAAGTCCCGTCATCTATCCCTTAATGTTCTGTTGCACCCCACGTCTCATTGCCCCGCGTCGCTTAAAGCACCAAAAGGGCTGAGAGGGCACGAATTTACATCCTGGATATAGACTCATTAGCTGCAAAATAATCTCCTAACCGCAAAGCTGGACCTCTGTCTAAGGTGCTGAATGCAGGAAAACGATCACTCCGTTGTCCGGGCCGTGCTGGCGGGCGACAAGGAAGCGTACGGTGCGCTTGTCCGCGCGCACAGTGCGACTGTCTTCCGAGTGGCGTTTCGGATCACAGGTAACGAAGCCGATGCGGAGGAGATTGTGCAGGAGGCGTTTTTGCGCGGGTATCAGCGACTGGAGGGCTACGAGCGACGTTCGGCTTTCGGGACGTGGATCTACCGGATCGCTGTGAACTGTGCGCTGAACAGGGTGAGCCGGCCGGGGATTGAGGCAGAGTACCGGCACGGCGAGGAGACCGATCCAGCGGAGAAGACGGTGCAAGTAGCGACGCCCGACGCCGATCCGGAGCGGGTGTTGCTGAGCCAGGAAATCAGCGCGGCCCAGCAAACCGCGATGCGGCGGCTGACACCGACTGAGAAATGCGCGTTCGTGCTGCGGCATCTTGAGGATCGGACCATGAGCGAGATAGCAGTGGTACTGGAAATTGCTCCTAATGCGGCGAAGCAGGCTGTATTTCGCGCGGTGCAAAAGTTGCGGCGGGAACTGGCGCCGCTGCGAGGGAACGCATGAAGCACTTGACCGAAGACGAGCTGGTCGAGCTGTATTACGGCGAGGGTACGAGCGCGGCAAACGCGCATCTCGGAGCATGCCGTGAATGCTCGCGAAAGTATGCCGAGTTCTCGCGAAGCCTTGAGGAGATTCGGCCGGCAGCGGTTCCTCAACGGGGCGCGGACTACGGCGAGCGTGTGTGGCAGACCCTGCGGTCGCAGCTGATCCCGTATGAGAAAAAGACGGCGGGCTGGCGCGGCTGGGCAGGGTGGAGAGGCGCGGCGATGACGGTCGCCTGCGCGATGCTGCTGGCGGCGGTATTTATTGGCGGGCGTTACTGGGAGCGGGGGACGACGAAGAAGGCCAACGTAACCGATAGTCCGCAGGCAACGCAACGCGTGGTGCTGGTGGTGTTGACGGATCACCTGGATCGCACAGAGCGGCTGCTGGTGCAATTGGAGCACTCGCAATCACCGGACAGTGTGGAGAACGACCAAATGCAATCGGAGGCGCGGGAACTTCTGGCATCGAACCGGCTCTATCGCGTGACCGCGAGCAATACAGGCGATGCGGAACTGGCTGGGGCTCTGGACCGGCTGGAAGGTGTGCTGGCAGAGATCGCGAACGATCCGAATCTGACTGAGGCGGATCTCAAGCGCGTACGCAAAGACATGAACACCAAGGGAATCCTGTTTGAGATTCGGGTCTTGCAGGCACGAAGTCAGGATCAGGGGACAAAAGGAGCGACGATCTAATGAAAATCAAGGTTTTATCTGCAATTTTTCTTGCCACTACCATGACGTTTGCACCGCGGGGACTGCATGCTGAAATGTCGCAACCTTTGCTGGTTGCGAACGCCTTCGGCATGGGCGCCGACGATGCAAGTCTGTATGCCGACGGGACGCGCGCAATCAACGAGAGCCGCTGGTCTGACGCGGCAGGGCTGTTTGATCGCGTAGCGCAGATGCATGGCGAACACGCGGAGGGCGCGCTTTACTGGAAAGCCTATGCGGAGAACAAGGAAGGGCAGTCGGCCAGTGCTCTGGGCACGTGCGGCGAACTGCGAAAGGGGCATCCGAAGAGCCGATGGGTGGACGAGTGTGGCGCACTGGAGATCGAAATCCGCGGCAAGAGCGGCGACCCGGTTGCTCCCCAGACGGAGCCTGACGAAAACCTGAAGTTGCTGGCGATAAACGCGCTGATGCAGCAGGACCAGGCGCAGGCGGTACCGATCCTCCAGAAGATACTGACCGGCAACCAGTCGGAAGAGCTAAAAAGCCGGGCGTTGTTTGTGCTGGCGCAGAGTCACTCGCCGCAGGCTGAAGCGCTGGTGAGCCAGATCGCGCAGGGACAGTCAGGGCCGGCGCTGCAGATCAAGGCGATCCGCATGCTGGCTGTGGCGCAGGGCAAGCGCGCTGACGACAGCCTGGCTTCGATCTATCAGCACACGAGCGACACCCAGGTGAAGCGGGTGATCCTGCAGTCATATCTGATAACGGGAGACTCCTCAAAGCTACTCGAAGCGGCACGCCAGGAGAGCAATCCGGAACTGGTGAAGACGGCGGTCCATACGCTGGGAGCAATGAGCGCAGGACAGGATCTGCTGACAATGTATCGCGCATCGAACAACGCGCAGACAAAGGCCGACATCATTAATTCGCTGATTGCAAGCGGCCACAACGGCGTGGCTCCTTTAACGGAGATTGCGCAGTCGGAACAGGATGCGGATTTGCGGCGGAAAGCGATTCGCAACCTTGGCATTGCGGGCGGGATGTCAGTCGCGCCGGCACTGGTCTCGACCTACCAGAAGAATACGGATGTGGACACGAAGCGCGCCGCGGCGCAGGCGTTGTTCCTGGCGAATGACGCGCCGGACCTGGTGACACTGGCACGCGGCGAAAAGGACCTGGAGATGAAGAAGTACCTGGTGCAGCAGCTGAGCCTGATGCATAACCAGGAGGCCACGAAATACATGTTGGAAATTCTGAACAAGTAGCGAGGAATCCCCATGAGACGAGATTTGTTTATCGCAGCGACACTCAGCGTGTCGATGCTGGCCATGGCGCAGCAACAGCCGAAAGTGATTAACGCGCAGTTTCACACTGAGTCGGCCGGCGCAGGACTCTCCGCGACGGTGAACACACTGCAGCATTCCAATGGACCGCTCTGGCTGGGCTACGAGGTGGCAGCGGTTCCCGGATCGCACTTCTCCATGTGCTCCGACTACAACGATTCGTCGGCGGACAATGGATGTTGCGGTGTGTATCGACTGGAGGATTCGAACAATACATTTCATTCGTCAGACCACGATCAGGCAACGCCGGCGAGAATTGCTGTTCTGGTGCGGGTCGATGGCGGTGCGGTAGACAAGGTTCGCTTTATTGGGACCGGGTGCCAATTGGATGCGGGAGGATTGCCGTTTACCTGGTTGACGGATGTCAAGGCGGACGACAGCGTGGCGTGGTTATCGAGCCTGGTGACGGCGGACAACAAGCGGCACACGGACCAGGCAATTGCGGCAATCGCTATGCACGCGACCGCAAAGGCCACGAGCGCATTGGAGAGTTTTTCGGCATCGACGAATCCTCTGTGGCTGCGGGAGAAGGCGGCATTCTGGCTCGGGGCTGGGCGCGGGCATGATGGTTTTCTAGCGCTGAAGAAGCTGGAGAACGATCCTGATCCGGAATTTCGCAAGAAGCTGAGTTTTGATGTGTCGGTCAGTCATGATCCAGCAGCGGTCGATGATTTGATCGGCATGGCGAAGTCGGATAAAGATATCGGCGTTCGCGAGCAGGCGATCTTCTGGGTGGGGCAGAAGGCGAGCAAGAAGGCGATTGCGCTACTGAAGGACACCGTGGAGAACGACCCTGAAGTGGGTGTAAAGAAGAAGGCGGTGTTTGCGCTAAGCCAGTTGCCGAAGGACGAAGCGGTACCGGAACTGCTGCATGTGGCGCAAACAAATCCCAATCCCGCGGTGCGCAAGGACGCGATGTTCTGGCTCGGACAGACGCATGATCCCCGCGCGTTGGCATATTTCGAGCAGATTCTCGAAAGTAAGTAACCGGCAGCGATAGCAGTCTCGGCATTGGTGTAGAAACTGCACCAAGAAGGAGGATCGATGACTCCCGTCCTAATCAAAGCAGTTTTGCGTTCGGTAATCGTCGGGCTGACAGCCGCTGTTTGCCTCCGCACATTCGGAAGCCGCAACATGTTCACGCAAGAGGCGGGCTTGGGACTTGTGCTGGCAGGAGCACTGGCGATGCCATTGCTGACGCCGATCACGCAGCGGTTGCATTTTCAGTCTGCAAACTCAAGCATTGTTCACAATGCAAACTCGATGACTCTTCTTCAAGAGTTGCAGGCAATGCTCCAGGCCAGGAGCGGTTCCAGCCTTCAACCTACACACGTCGCAGCGCCCAATCCACCGACCAATTCGCCACAAGCAGACAAGTCCTCGCGTCCTACAGCCGGCTCGGCGCCTTCTCAAGGTCCTAAAGAGCCCGGACCGTCCGGCAGTGAACACGTTCCTGGGCAGGGTGAGCCGGAAACCCATGGTTTCTGAAGGTGGGCGGTTCTATTCGTCCACTTCATAGCATTTGCGCCCGGGTACACAGCGGGCAAGATGCACGTAGTTTTCATCAGGACCTGCGGGGCCCATGGTGCGCATGCACCAGTAGCTCGAAGCCGCGTGCACGCCAGGAAGCCATGACTCCGCGTCTGACGGAGTGGAGCCGTAGGGGTTCTTGGTTCGCAGGCACTGGCAGGGAAGCGGTTTTGTATCGACTGTGTTCATGAAGTACCTCCTAGCCCGCCGCGCTCGGGTCGCGATCCATCTGCCCGGCAGCCAGCAGAATTGTGCGATAGATGGCGACCGGGAAAAGCTCGACCTTGTACGCGTTCATCGAGAGCGGTTGCACGTTTGTCATGGCCGCTTTGCCCGCCGCACGCGCCGTTTCTTCCGAAATGGGCTTGCCAGTGAGCGCAGCCTCTGCCTCTGCGGAGCGGCGCACGACGGGAGATGCGGCGCCCATGGTGATGACCGCCCGTCGACAGATGTTTCCGTCCATCTCCAGCACCACTCCCGCATCGGCAATTGCCCAGTCGAAGCTTTCTCGTTCTCCGTATTTCTGGTACGCGGAGTGTGTGCCGGAGGCGAGCTTGGGAATGGTCACGGCTGTCAGAAGTTCGTCGGGCTGGATGACGCTGAACTTTGTCGGGTTTGCATCGGGCTGAACATAGAAGTCCTTGATCGCCAAAGTTCGCTTGCCGTTCTTTGCTGAAGTGAGCTCGATGCTGGCATTGAGTCCGAGCAGCGCCACGGCAGCCGAGGACGGCGCCACCGCAGGGCAGGTGCCGTAATCCATGATGGCGTGGTACTGGTTGAGTCCCGTGATTGCGAAGCAGAACTCCTTGCCTTTCCTGATGCACTGGAAATCCGCGGAACGGTAATACCAGCATTGAACGGGTTGCAGCAGATTCCCGCCCACTGTCGCCATGTTCCGGATGTGGGGTGTTGCTGCGTGTCCGCAGGCATCGGAAAGAATCTGATATTTTTCGCGAATGAGAGGGTGGTCGCTGATTTCACCCAGCGTGGCAAGCGCGCCGACGGTGAGGCCGTTCTCCGTCTCATGTATTCCGCGCAGCGAGGAGACGTTGCGGATATTCACGAGCTTCGACGGCTGAATCGTACCGTTCTTCATCCGTGCCGAGAAGGTCGACACCGCCGGCCTTGATGACCGCTCCGTCCTTCAACTGCGACAAGGCCGCGTCAACAGTTGTGCAATCTGCTAGAGAAAAACTGTTCATGCCAAACTCCTCCCCGGTACGGGCTGATTCAACGCGGCCAGAACCACCGCGGGCGTCATTGGCGTCTGGCGAATGCGCACGCCGATTGCGTTATAAACAGCGTTGCCAATTGCGGCTCCAACGGAGACAATGCCGGCCGCCTCGCCGATTCCCGATGCGTCGGTGGAACTCTGCCCGATATACGCCTCAACCAGCCGCACGTCGATCTCAGGCGTTTCGCGCGAGCCGGTGATCTTGTATTGCTCCAAATTCGGATTCACCATTAGACCGTAATCCGGATCGAGCAAGCGGTTCTCAAACAGGGTGTACGAGATGCCTTGCAAAACACCGCCATTGATCTGGCTGATCACGTGTCCCGGATTCATCGGGCGTCCGCAGTCATGCACGGAAAGAATGCGCTTGACATGAATGCGCCCGATTTCCATGTCAACCTCGACCTCCGCAACGTCAACACCGCCGTAGGTCAGATATTTGCTGTGATCGTAGTCAGGAACGCGTTTGGATTGGACTGCGATCTGATCGGTCTTCATTTTGGCCGCTGCACGCTTGAAGCTGACAGGTTGCATCTTCCCGGACTTGCTGCGAACCTCTCCGTCCAGCAGTTCCAGATCGCTGCCGGTTGTGCCGAATGCAGGAGCAATCTCGTCCAGAAACTTCTGCGAAGCCTGCCAGGCTGCATCGCGAACCGCAGGCGTAAGCGAGAGTGTGGTCATGCTGCCGCCGGAGCTCGGACCGACAGGATAATTCGTGTCGCCGACCTTGACCGAAATCTTCTCGGGTGGCACACCAAATTGTTCCGCCATGATCTGCGCCATCACAGTTTTAATGCCGGAGCCGATGTCCTGCACAGCGGAGAGCACTTCGACGGACCCATCCTTGTGGACGCGTACCTCCGCGGAAGAGTCCATGTTCACAAAGCGATACCAAACCGACTGCGCGAATCCTACGCCGCGTTTGACAGGCCCGCGATCCGCATTGGCTATGGAGTTTCGCGATTTCCAAAGCGCGCTTTCGCGGACGACCTGGCGCTCAACCTTGCGCACCGGATGCGTGTCAATTCGTTCGCGAAGTTCGAGTGGATCAAGATTGAGCTTCACTGCCAGTTCGTCGATCGTCTGCTCCAGCGCGAAAGCTCCCGGCGGATGTCCAGGAGCCCGCATAGCCGCGCCTGGGCCCGCGTTCGTGAATACATCATTCTCCTCGGTGTGGAGAGAGGCGTACTTATAGAGATTTGAGGCCGGTCCTGCGCATCCGGCTCCGGTCCCGCAGCCTGCAGTGCCATAGCTGACCAGGTGAACGGCCGTGAGGGTGCCGTCCTTCTTTGCACCGATGCGCAGCATCTGGTCGGAACTCGGGCGATTGCCGACGGAGAGATGCTCTTCCGCACGGTCAAGCATCAGGCGGACCGGAGCGCCAGTCTTCTTCGAAAGAGCCGCTGCGACCACGCCATGATTGCCGGCCCCGAACTTTGCGCCGAATCCTCCGCCCATGAACTCAGTGAGGATGCGAATCTGTGTCATCGGGATCTTGAAGAACCCTGCAAGTTCCTCGCGCACACTGGAAACCGCCTGGGTCGAGGCCCAAACGGTCAACAACTCCGGCTTCCAATCCGCGACCACGCCGTGTGTCTCCAGCGCCGAATGTGTCTGCACCTGCGTCACGTAATGCCCTTCGACCACGACATCGGCATCCCGCAATCCCTGCTCGACATCTGCAACCTTGCGGATGGCAGGGCCATGAACATTGCCGGTTTGAGGCACACCATGCGGGCCACCACCACCACCCGCGGTGCCTCCCTGGTCGGCGGCGCCGGGATAAACCAGCGGCGCATCAGCAGCGCGCGCCTTGTCGAGATCGACGACAAAAGGAAGAGGCTCGTATTTCACTTTCACCAGAGCGGCCGCTTCCTCCGCTGCATGGGGGCTGGTCGCGGCAACGGCAGCGATTGGCTGCCCTGCGTAGCGCACCACGGGGTAATTCGACTTCTCAAGCGACGGATCGCGCAAAGAGGCGTTGCCCAGCACATGCTCAATCACGTGAACGGCGCGGACGCCCGGATGTTGCTCAGCCGCAGAGGTGTCGATGGAGACGACCTTTGCATGCGGTACATTGGCGTTCACGAACTTCGCGTAGAGCATACCGGGGAGTTGCACATCGGACGTATAACGCGCGCGGCCCGTGGCCTTGGCATAGCCATCCCACCGCTCAGGGGATTTCCCGACGTACTTCAGATCCTTATTGATCGGCCAGACTGGGGGCTCTGTGACCGGCACCTCGCGCGGTTCATCGTGCAGCGTGTAATCGGGTACGCCGACCGGCACATTCACGGTCTTCTTGCCGGGTTTTCCACTTGCTGCGGCTTCTGGTTGCTGGAGCATCGATTCCTCATTCCGATGAGTCGGCATGTTCACCTCCGTTAAGCCTTTCGCGTGTTTCCAGCCGCTTCAAGAGTAGCCGCAAATATTCTCGGGTAGGTTCCGCAACGGCACAGATTGCCTGAAATCGCGTGACGCACATCTGACTCCGTCGGATGGGGATTCTTTTCGAGAAGCGCCGCACAACTCATCACCATGCCGGGAGTACAGAAGCCGCACTGCATGGCGTCGTGTTTCACAAAGGCGGCCTGCAGAGGATGAGGCTCGCCGTCGGCGGAAATTCCTTCGATCGTCGTCACCTCGTGACCGATCGCATCCACGGCAAGTGTCATGCAGCTGTTCACCGGCATCTTGTCAAGCCAGACGGTGCAGCCCGAGCAGGCTCCACGATCGCAGATGACCTTGGTTCCGGTCATTCCGAGATGGATCCGCAATGCATCGGCCAATGTTGTGCGGGGCTCGATCTGCAAGCTTTGCTGTTTGCCGTTAATCCTAAGGTGAACCGGAACTGGACCGGGCCCGAGTTCCGTAACACCCGGGGCCGTTGTCGCTGCAGTCTCGCGGCTGAATGCCTGAACTCCGTCGAGCAAAGCGGTTCCGGCGGCAGTCAATCCGGCGCCCTTCAGAAAACCCCGGCGGCTGATGCCGTGATTTTCATCTTGATTCTCCGGTGAAGAGCGAGGTGTTTTCGTGGGATCGGACATTGACTCCTCCTGAGGACCTTCAGGAACTGATGATTTGGAACCTGGAATCTGATCGGGTCAGATTGCAGGCAGGTGCTGGCAGAAAAAACTCCTGACCCAAAAACTATAGCTCCGCACCGTTCGGTAGTGCACACAGAATTTGGCGGATCGACAGAATCAGGCAAAAATGCGACAGGATCATAGCATTCGAGCCGAATACCTGGCACCTATAGCGCGGCGGCGATCGTGTGCCTCGGAATCAGTAGTATAGGTATCGATGCCGCGGACGAAACTGACTTCCAAGTTTTCTGCGAACGCGAGACTGTGGGCAATCGGATTGTTGGTCGCAGCGGGCGCGATTGCGGGACTTCGGGCGCAAACAAAGGCCAGATCAGAAATTCCTGAGGAGACTCGGCAACTCGCGCCGGAACAGAAGCCTCCACAGAAGCCGGGAATGGCTACCGGCACCGCGCAGAAGGCGCAGTTCGATCCACAGCGGCGGCCGATTACAGCCGGCGGGCTGGTAAAGACGGGTCCCATTGTTTTTGAGGACGTGGCTGGGAAGGCCGGCCTTGCGCATTGGCGAAATACGACTGGGACGCCGGAGAAAAAGTTGATTCTCGAGGCAAAAGGTTCGGGCGTGTGCCTGCTGGACTTCGATGGCGACGGCTGGCTCGATATCTACCTCGTCAACGGATCGACATTCGACGCGTTGCAGGGAAAAGCCGCTCCGCCCCATGCAGCGCTGTTTCGAAACAATCACGATGGTACGTTCACCGATGTGACGCAAAAGGCAGGCGTGGCCAATGATCGCTGGGGGCTTGGCTGCGCCGTTGGCGACTTTGACAACGATGGTTGGCCCGATCTCTATGTCACGAATCTGGGAGGAAACCGGCTCTTCCATAACAATCGCAACGGGACATTTACGGATGTCGCCGAAAAAGCGGGTGTGGCCCTGAAAAGCAATTCTCCGGACGCGGTGACCGACTACACCGGTGCGACGTTTGGCGACTACGACGGTGACGGCAGGCTCGATCTGTTTGTATCGGGATACATCGAGTACGACTTCAGCCATCCGCCGGTCGCTGGTTCTCCAGCGGTAAAGTCTGCCACCTGCCAGTATCGTGCCGTGGATGTAATGTGCGGTCCGCGTGGATTGAAGGGCGCGGGCGATCACCTGTTTCACAACAACGGCGATGGCACATTCACCGACGTCAGCGTGAAAGCCGGCGTGAGTGATCCCAATGGCTACTACGGGTTGGGCGCGGTGTTTGTGGATTTGAATGGTGACGGCAAGCCCGATTTAGCAGTGGCAAACGATTCGACTCCAAATTATCTCTACATCAACAAGGGCGA
Organism: uncultured Acidobacteriaceae bacterium; assembly: GCA_963770365.1. Classification (GTDB taxonomy): domain Bacteria; phylum Acidobacteriota; class Terriglobia; order Terriglobales; family Acidobacteriaceae; genus Telmatobacter. The sequence continues at coordinate 1,133,502 of CAVYPN010000014.1, forward strand.
CGGCATTTTCGAAGATGCGAGCTATATGAGCGGTTTCGCGTTTAACGGGGCTGGACGTGAAGTTGCAAACATGGGCCTTGCGGTGGGCGACTATGAAAACAATGGGCACATCGATCTGGTAAGCACTGATTTCTCTGATGACTACGATGTTGTCTTTCGCAATGACGGCGCGGGGATTTTCGATGACGTCAGCTATCAGTCCGGCATCGCCGAGCCGACGATTCCATTTGTTGGTTTTGGCGATGGATTTCTCGACTACGACAATGACGGATGGAAAGATCTTCTGATTGCGAACGGTCATGTTTATCCCGACGTGGACAAGCAGCCCGGCTGGGGAATGAGCTACGCTCAGCGCGCTCTGCTCTTTCACAATTTGCAGAACGGACGGTTTGAATTAGTTCCCGCCGTCGAGGGAACAGGCCTGGCAGTGGTGGGTGTCGGGCGCGGAGCAGCCTTTGGAGACCTGTTCAACAACGGCAAGATTGACGTGGTCATCAACAATCTTGACGGGCCGCCGATGCTGTTGCGCAATGTCAACCCGGACCATCATCACTGGATAGGTATTCGTCTGATCGGCGGACCGAAGAGCCCGCGTGACGCGGTGGGAGCAACGGTCTACGTAATGGCGAGCGGAATCAGGCAACGTGGAGACGTATTGAGTGGCGGAAGTTATCTCTCGTCGAATGATATGCGCCTGCACTTCGGGCTGGGTGACTCTTCTCGCGTGGACGGGGTGGAAATTCATTGGCCAAGCGGCGCGATACAGAAACTCTCGATCGAAGCTGTCGATCGCATTTTCACAGTAGAAGAGGGCAAGGGCATTGTTGGCTCCACGTGCGCGGAGTGTAAATAGACCCGGGACAGGCAGGAAGGGCGCGAGGCTTCGAAATGCAAATGGCGGAATTGGGAAAGCTATACTGCAAGCGAGCTCTCGTGAGGGTGCAATGAAGCGGTTGCTGTTCGGCGTGATCTTGGCCAGCGCGATGAGCGTATTCCCCGCGACTGCACAGGAAGGACCTGACGCCGACGCCCTGCAGCAGGCCGACCAACTGGTGCAAGCGCATCAGTTGGAAAAGGCTAATCAGTTTCTTGCAGAATTTGTGCGGAGGCATCCCGCAGACGAAGCAGCCGCGATCAAGCTGGGACAGGTGCAATTCGCACAGGGGCTCTACGAGGACGCGCTGAAGTCTTTCGAGAGTGTTCTTGCGGTTAAGCCGAATTCGCAAGCTGCGCGCAACGGAGAAGTGAAGGCCGCTGAGGCCAATGCCCTGGCCGATCAAAAAGCCGGCATTGACGGCAGCGCGTTGCTTTCACTTATCCGCGCGCGGAAGTTTGTGCCGGACTCGCCGGAGTTGCTGTTTGATTTTGGTATGCAGGCCGAACGCATGCGCGTCTATCGGGATGCGGACGAAGCTCTGACCAAAGCGCGCACGTTGGCGCCACAAGACGCTAAAATCCTTTACGCACTGGCACACGTAGAGTTCGACGAGCAGAGGATGCCGGAAGCCGAAGCGAATCTTCGCGCCTATCTCGTGCAGCGGCCCGACGACCCCACGGCGCACTACGGACTCGGGCGCTTGCTGCACATTCTGCTTAAAGATGAAGAGGCAAAGGCGGAATTCGAACGCTCGATTGCGCTCCAGCCGCGCCAGAGCGGGTCGTACTACGAACTCGGTGACATCGCGCTCGAGCAGAACAAGGACTCCGAAGCGAAGGACAACTTCCTTAAGGTCCTGGCCCTGGCGCCGCATCACGGAGGAGCGTTGACAGGTCTGGGCGTGCTTTCATTTCGCGCGAAAGATTATCCCCAGGCGGAAACGTACCTGAAAAACGCAATCGAGTATGCGGCCGATTACCCTAAACCGCACCACTATTATGCGTTGGTCCTGATACGACTTGGCCGTCCCGAAGAAGCCAAGCGCGAGGCGGATCGTGCCACCGAGTTGGACAAGCAGGAAGCCAAGGAAAGCCACGGAAATTCCTTGACGGTGCTCGAATAGAATCGCTCGCGATTCTCCAAGATGCGGATTTGGAAAGCGGTGAACGTGCAGTTGAAAAACCTGGATAGAAGCGGAGTGCGGAAAACGATCTTACGGCTGGCTTTGCCGGCAATTCTGCTGGGCGTGTTCCCTGGCTGCGGCCACCGCCAACCGCCGACGATTATGGTGATTACGCCGACCGGCGGTTTGGAGTATTGGGAACACTTCGATCATGCCGTCAGAGCCAACGCACAGTCCCTCGGGATGCGGACGGAAATTGCAGCGCCGCAGTCGGTGACCGATTACACCGAACAGGCACAGATGGTGGAGAATGCCATTTCGAGGCACGTGCAGGGCATTATTGTTTCGCCGGCACATCAACTGGTTTTGACGTCGGTCCTTCAGAAAGCAGTAAGGGCGAATATTTCGGTGGTCGTGGTGGGTACGCCGATCGCGCTGCCAGCCAAAGACTTCGCTGCGTTTATCGGGTGGAACGAGCCGGAAGCGGGCAGATTGGCGGCCAGGCGATTTATCACGCTACTCGGAGGCAAAGGAGAAGTGGGCGTCATCGGCGTCAGCCCCACCGTCGAAGAAAGCTCGCTGATTGAAAAGGCGTTCGCTGACGAGATTGCGCGGGCACCACACGTGAAGCTGGTTGGCGTTAAATATGGGCTCTCCGACTGGGCAAGGGGACACCAGGCCGTGTTGGACTTGCTGGCAGAACACCCGGACATCAAGGGAATTTTCACGACAGATGAGTTTTCAACCCACGCCGCCGCCTATGCGTTCGAAAGCAAATCGCGCAAACGCCCGCTCCTGATTGGAGTTTCAGACGAGCTGAACGAGATTGAGGGATTGCGCGTAGGCAGGACCGATGCCTTGATCATCAGTAACCCCCAGGAACTGGGTGCGAGAGCAATGCAGGCGATGCGCGCGGCTCTGGCTGGATCGGATGCCGGCACATATTCAACTCAGCTTCCAGCAACTCTCATTGACAAGCAAACGCTAGCTGATGATCCGATAGTGACGATGCTGATGAAGGGATCTGCATAGAGTTCGCAACTGTCAGTCTAGCGTCGTCATTGCGTGGTCAGTTGGAAGTGATCTTCACATTGCGCCAGGATGCCTGGGCGTAGAACGAACGCAGGCCCGCCAAGCCGTTGGTCATGCATTGCTTGTCCTGGTACAGGAGGTGTGTCGGCGGCCGGCCATCATTCGGCGTTACCGACACAGTCAGCGCGCAGCCTTGGGCCGCAAGTTCCAGGCGATACCAGGAACCAATAGATACCGGCGACGCCAACTTCACTGTGGCAAGCTGGTGCCAGTCGTAGGAAGCGCGTCCCAGGACGACGGTCTGCTCATCGGGCCGCAGACCGGCATAGTAACCCTCGTATGAGTCGACGCCTTGCTCCGGATCGGTAGTGCGAATCACGAGACCGGCGTCTCCGTAGTGCGTTTCGGGAAACAAGAGATCGAATCGGATGTCGGCGGCAATGCTATAGTTGGACCCCTGCGAATGCTGGGCGATCAGCATGTCGCCCCGGCCGTAGTTGGAATTCGAAAGTACCCCTGCATTCTCGTTCCAGCGGCCGCTGATCGCCTGCCAGCCATTCATTTTCTCGTAGGGACTAGCCTTCGATCGCTCGGAATGCATACGGTAGGCGATGAACAGGCCACTAGCCAAAATGAGACAGCAAGCAAGAACCAGCAGCGTGATTCGAGCAGTTCTGGAAAAGGTCCGCATGCGTGGCAAAGAGTATATTGAGTTTTTATCTGGAATTCCAATGCGCGTCCGCACACTGTCAACTATTGGCTGTCATGCAAGGCTTACCTTGGTGGCGTGGCTGTTGATTTGTGCAACAACTGCAGCGGGTTTCGCGTCACCGCCCGTGGACCGGCGGGAACCATCCCGACTTCAGTCGATTGAGTCGGCGATTCAGGCGGCCAGCTTCTCGAATGCAACGCTTGTGGTTGTGCGGGGGATTGTCACATCGAGTCGGCACGGAATCGTGATCGAGGACCGAACCGGTGCGATTGAAGTGAAGCCGGTTAAGGCCGAGAGCATCTCTCTGGGAGACGAAGTTGAAGTTACAGGGCAGTTGAGCATCGATCCAGCGCCCGAGATTCATCAGGCGGAAATGCGAAGGCTATGGGGAGGATCTATGCCCCTGCCCTTGTCTGTAACTCCGGACCAGGCCGCGGACGGGGAAAATGAGCTCTTTCTCGTGCAGGCGGTTGCCGAACTTGTGAATTTCGAACCTGCCGGCCTGACGGGTCTTCGATTGAATCTGAGGGGCGGCCATCAGAATTTTTCCGCGGTCCTGCCGAGTGACAATCCAGACGAAGAGATTTCGGTGAATTCGCTGCAACCTGGCGCCATCCTGCGCTTGACCGGAATCCTGACTGTGAATCACGGCATCACTAACAACCGCGCCGACGCATTCTCACTGCAATTGCGGACGCCAGAAGATATCGAGCTCGTTGAGCCGCCTTCCTGGTGGAGCAAGGCGCATGTGCTTCTGCTCAGCGGAATCGCGGCGCTTTTGGTTTCGCTCGGGATTATTGCCCTCAACCACATCCGCCATTCCCGTTATCGCGCTGTGGCCGAGGAAAGAGCCAGCATCGCGCGCGATCTGCACGATACCCTCGCGCAGGGCTACGCGGGAATCACGCTCCAACTTGAGGCCGCGCAGCAGATGATCGACCGCGACCCAGAACGGGCCGCGGCTCTGCTGAACGAGGCGCTGCAACTCGTGCGTCATAGCAGGGACGAGTCACACATATCGATTGACATTCTTCGATCGCTTTCGCGCAACGATCGGCTCGACGTACTGGTTGCGCGTTGCGTGAGACAATTGCGCTCCGCTTCCGACACGATTATTGAACAGCAAGTCACCGGAGAGGCTTCGGTGCTCTCGTATAACCTCGTGAACAATCTTTTCCGGATTGTCCAGGAGGCGCTGTCGAACGCAGTGCATCATGCCAAAGCGGGTAAGATCATGGTTCGCGTTTGCTATCAGCAAAGCGGAGTGCTCATTGAAATCGAAGACGATGGCAGGGGATTTGATCCGCAGTGCATCCCCGGCCCCGAGGAAGGACACTTCGGTATTGTAGGGATGCGAGAGCGATGCGCGGCGATCAACGCGATCTTTCAGCTCGAGTCCGCTGCGAATGGAACGCTGGTGAGAGTGAAAGCGGGAGCATGAACAGAGAAGCAATATCGGGGCACATGAAAGCACGCACATCAAACGGCGCTGGCGTCAGGACGATCCGCGTACTCATTGCCGACGATCACCTGGTCTATCGGATCGGTATGCGCAACTTGATTGGATCGGAGCCTGGTTTCGAGGTGATCGGCGAAGCGGCCGATGGAAATCAAGCCCTGGAGTTGTATCGCAAGCTTAAGCCGGATGTGCTTCTGCTTGATTTGCGTATGCCGCAGAAAAGCGGAGTTGAAGTTGTTCGACTGGTGCGGGAGGAATTCCGAGATGCGCATATTCTCATCGTCACCAGCTATCAGACGGAGGAGGAGATTTTTCAGGTCCTGCAGGCCGGCGCTCTCGGATATGTCATCAAGGACGTGGGACGCGAGATGCTGGTACAGGCTATCCGGGCCGTTCATGCAGGAAATCGCTGGCTGGCGCCGGCAATTCGCAAGCAATTCGACGATCGTGCCCTGCGCCAGCAGCTGACGTCGCGGGAAGTGGAAGTGTTGAGATTGCTTGCCCGCGGGCTAACGAATCGGGAAATCGCCAATGTCTATGGCATTTCCGCCAGCACAGTTAAGAATCACCTAAACAACGTAATGGCGAAGCTGGAAGTGGCAGACCGAACCGAGGCGGTCAGTTTCTGCCTGAGCCGCGGCATTGTCAATCTGGATGACATGTAGTTCCGCAATTGTTCGCCTGGAGTCAGGGATTTCATTGCGATTTCTCGGGTCATCGTCGCAATCGGACAACATAAACCTCTAACAAATTATTGTCAATAGGCTTACACGCCTAAGACTCCCGCCAAATTAGCGCATATGCTGGTGCGAATTTGAGACCGCCCTGTTTCTTTGTCGAATCAGGGAAACGTTTCCAATGAGTCCACCCTCTGGAGAGCAGCGGATACTCGAATGCGAATTGTTGGGAGGCAAGGGATGAGGAATTGTTCACAGGTGTGGAGGTCCTTCACGATCGGCTTGTTGATCCTGCTCACCGGGACCGTACTGCGAGCGCAATCAGTTCACGGAACGCTCGCCGGCACTGTGGCAGACTCAACAGGCGCCGTAGTCGCAGGCGCGAAGGTAGACTTGGTCAACACCAGCACCGCAACAACGTACACCGCCACCACCACATCTGCGGGAATCTTTCGATTTGAGGATGTGGCACTCGGCAACTACGTCATTACAGTGACTGCGCAGGGGTTCAAGACTTCCGTAACCAAAGGGGTCCTGGTCCAGATTGGAACCGTGGCTTCGGTAGCCATCGCGCTGCAACCTGGCACGGTCTCGGAAGAGGTTACGGTCACCAGTTCCGGCCCGACGCTGGAAACCGAGTCATCGGATATGGGCGGCGTTATCAGCGAGAAGCAGATCGTCGATCTTCCGCTTGCTCTGGGCGGTGTCGGCGCCATGCGAGCCAACGAGGCGTTCGTCTTTTTGCAGCCAGCCACCACGGGCCCGGGAACTGCCAACAGCAACAATGGAATCTTTCTTTCCAAGGTGGCTGGCGGACAGAACTACGGCAACGAAGTTTTGATTGACGGCGTCAGCCAGCAACGCAGCGAAAACGGTTCGTCCTACGACGAGGAAGCCCCATCGGTGGAGGCGCTGGCAGAATTCAAAGTAACAACTTCGCTGCCTGAGGCTGAGTTCGGCCGTACAACCGGTGGTGTTGAAGACTTCGTTACCAAGAGCGGAGCGAACGCCTATCACGGCACCGCGTATGAACTGTATCGCGATGCATCGCTAGACGCGAATACCTTCTTCAACAAGGGCTGGCGCGCTTACTACTGCACGGGTCCTAACGACACCGCGGCATGCCGGGCGGGATGGAACACTCCGGCCGATCACAAGAACGATTTTGGCGGAACCCTGGGCGGCCCGATACGCATTCCGAAGCTCTACAACGGACACGATAAGAGCTTCTTCTTTTTCTCGTGGGAACAGCTGAAATTTGCCACCGGCGGAACGACGACCGTGACGGTGCCAACCGCAGCCGAGCGCACCGGCGATTTTTCTGATCGCTTGACGAAGAACCAGGTCGGCACCAATCCCTGCGATGGAACGCCGATCTTCGCAGGTGAAATCTTCGATCCACAAACAACACAGACGGTGACGCTGCCAGGCGGTGGCTCGGCAGAGTGCCGCACGGCATTCGGCGGCAACACAACTCCCACGAACGTCATTCCGAGCGGCCGTTTCAGCAAGGTGGCACAAAATCTGCTCGCGTATTATCCGGCCCCCACAAACGGCAACGTCTTCAACAACTACTCGCAAAAGTCGGTCGCGCCGATCACGAATACTACGTACAGCGTCCGGATCGACCAGAATCTTAGTGAAAAAGCAAAGATCTGGGGATCGTACAACACACGTGAGAACGATTTGTTCACGGGCGGACTGCCGAATCTTCCGTCGCCTGTGAGCACGACGGGATGGTACCAGGACTTCACGACGCACTTTTTCCGCGTTGGGCTTGATTACACCTTCACTCCAAATCTTCTGAATTACTTCGTATTCGGTTCGAATCGAAGCAACAGCAAGAACTTCTCCCAGGCGGTCAACCTGGGCAAAAACTGGGTGGGGCTGGTCGGTCTCGGCAATGCGGGAGGCAAGAATTTCCCGCTCATTAGCACGGGCGATGCTCAAGTAGGCCTTGGCTTCGGAAACAATGGCGATAACGTCGACAACGGCCTTCGCCTGAATGATGCCATCGTGTGGACACATGGCCGTCATAGCGTGAAGATTGGCGGCGACGTGCGCTATCAGCAGTATTCGCCCATCAATGGAAGGAACGAGTTCATCAACTTCAATGGCAACGAGACGGCTGGCGCCATCGCGCAGGGCGGAGGGCTTGGCTTTGCCAGCTTCATGCTCGGTGAGGCAGACAACGGGGGCACCAACGTGGTTCTCAGGGGCCAGCGGTGGATCTCCTGGTACTACGCGATCTTTGCGCAGGACGATTTCAAACTGACGCCAACCCTGACCTTGAATCTTGGCTTGCGGTATGACGTCGATATGCCGCGCAGGGAAGCGCACAACGACACTTCGAATTTCAGCCCGACAGCACTCGATACCGAGTATGGAATTCCCGGTGCGCTAGTGTTCGGCGACAAATGCCACTGCAACACGCGCTGGGCAGACACCTGGTACAAGGACTTCGGTCCACGCATCGGTTTTGCATGGTCCCCCGCATTCCTCCACCAGAAGACAGTGCTGCGCGGAGGTGCCGGAATCATCTACGGCCCGCTGGTGTACGACGACTTCGGAGGGGGCACGGTCGCCGGCTACACCGCCAATCCAAACGCCCCGAGCCACAATGGATTCGACCCTTCGTTCGAAATCGATAACGGAATGCCGGCGTTCGCGCCACCTCCAGATGAAGATCCCGGATACTACAACGGTTCGTTTCTGCCGGGTTCGTACATCACCCCGACAGCCGGACGCCCCGCGACGGTCTACAACTGGACGCTGGAAGTGCAGCATCAGCTGGCCGAGGACCTGCTGGCCACCGTTGGGTACATCGGCAACCACTCGACCAACCTGGAATCAAACCTGCTTAACCCGAACAACATGCCCAGCAAAGACTTCTCATTGGGTAACTCGCTGTATCAGCCGTTTATCGGCAACAGCGCAGGCGTTGCACTACCGTTTCCGGGCTTCCTGCAAAACTGGGGCGGCAACCCAGCGCTGCAGTCGGCATTGCGGCCGTTCCCGCAATACGACTTCATCGATCAGGGCTGCTGCCTTGAGAACGTAGGCATGTCGAGCTTCAACGCCCTGGTAGCATCCGTACAGCGTCATTTCCACCAGGGACTGAACCTGCAGGCCTCCTACACCTTTGGCAAAACCTTCACCGATGCGGATAGCGCGTTGCCGAATTCGGGCGTCGGTGTGTCGCAGGACATGGACGTCGAAGACCTTCACAAGGAAAAGGCAATTTCAGCCCAGGATCTTCGGCACATCTTTGTCGTGAGCGGATTGTATGAATTGCCATTCGGTAAAGGAAAGGCTCACCTCAACCACGGAATCATGTCGCAAATTGCGGGTGGATGGGAGCTGGGAACGGTGGAACGCATGCAATCAGGCCAGCCTCTGTCGTTTGGTTGTGCCTCGGGCATTCCGGGTTTCCAGAACTGTATTCGCTTCAGCGCAGAGCCGGGAGTGTCGCTCAAGAGCGCCGTCTACAAGAGGGGTTCGAAGAGTATTAAACCGTTCGTGGTCGTTCCGCCTGGAGGCTCGCTCGATCCCAACTCCAACACGATGTTTAACCTGGAATACAACAACGTGACTCGTCCTGGATCGCCGGTAACTGGTGCGCCGATTGCGTTCTACGACGTGAACAACAACTACAACCGGGACTGCACGTCGGGTTCGCTGCCCAACTGCAATGGTGCTCCCAATCAGCCGTTCTCGTTCCCAACAGGCCTACCGCGCACCACCAGCTCGGTTCGAACACCGGCGTACTTCAACAACGATTTGAGCATCATCAAGAAGTTTCCCGTTTGGGAGAGTTTCGCGTTCAGCATCAAGGGGGAACTGCTCAACGCGTTCAACGAGCACACCTTCAACATTCCTGACTTGCAACCCTATGACTACGGCAGTTTTGGCCTGCCCGGTGGCACGGTCAACACGCCGCGCAACATCCAGTTAACCGCTCGCATTACGTTTTAGCCGGATCGACCTTTTGACCAAGGGCCTCATGGGGATATAGGGAATTCCCTATATCCCCTTTTTCGCTGAGGCCGTAGTGAAGCGAGATACCTACTGTCAGCCGCAAGCCGGCGCGTCGTATTCTTTGTTCGAAGCGGAGTCTGAAGGGTATGACGGAGTTTTTTCGAATGAGAATATGGAATGCGCTTGTATTAGCAGGTTTTCTGATCGTCGTGCCTCGCGGTGCTGGTCAGGCTTCGCCCGCACCGGATGCACAGTCAATCGATAATTCACTTCGTCTCGGCACTGAGGCGATTCGTGCAGGTCGGGTCATCGAAGCAGAGAAATACTTTCAGGACGCGGTGAAAGCTGATCCCGAGAATCCCCAGGCGCTGATGGAACTCGGCGTGGCAGAGCTGCGGCTTGGCAAGCCGGAATCCGCGTCGGATCTCCTGAGTCGAGCCGTGGCACGCAGTCCCGGGTTGCAGGGGGCGAACCTCTTTCTCGGAATCGCATATGCGCAGATGCACCAGGTGGACCAATGCGTGACCGCTCTCAAGCGCGAAGTCGAGCTGAATCCAAAGAACGCGCAGGCATATATGTGGATGGGCGTCGTCGAACTGCAGGATGGACATCCGGAAAAAGCAACGGACCCGCTTGATCGCGCTGCGGAACTCGCACCCGACGACATGAACATTCTGGAATATCGCGGCCAGGCGCACAATGATGTTGCCTTTGCGAGTTACGCAAGAATGGCCGTCATCGATCCGAACTCGTGGCACGTGCACCGGGTCCAGGGGCAGATTTATTCCCGGCAGAGCCAACACAAAGAGGCGATCGCCGAATTTCTTGAAGCGATCAAGCAGGTACCCAACAACTCCGACCTGTATGAGGAACTGGGTAGCGAATATCGCAAGTCGAGCCAACTCGACCTGTCTCAGCAAGCCTACAGCAAGGAGTTGGAACTCAGCCCAAACAATCCTGTCGCGCTGTACAACCTCGCCAAGATCGATATCGAAACCAATCGTGGAGAAGAAGGGCTGCAACTGCTCGAAAAGGTCGTCTCGAACTACAAGGACTTTCCCGCGACCTATTTTTATCTCGGACTCGGCGAATTCGACGCGGGCAAGCCGAAGGAGGCTCTCGTCGCGCTGCAAAAGGCGCAAGCCATGCACCCGGAACCGGAGCTTGCCCCGCGTGTGGAGTATGAACTATCGCGCGTGTACCGAAAGCTGGGCAGGATCGAAGAGTCGAACAAGGCGATTCACGAATACACGCGTTTGAAAGCGCAGAACGCAAAGTTGAACCCGGCCGTGTTGTCGGCAATTTCCGCGGGATTTGGTGACGCTACTGTCCCGTCCACGGGGACGAAAGGAAAGAATTGAAGCTTTCGCCAGTCCACGCTTGCAAGGGCGGACTGGCAAAGCGATCTGGCAATGGAAATCATGCGCACGAGGGGATATCAATTTCAAAGGGAACATTGGCTTCCTTCTGGTGCGCTTTTGCTGGCGATTGCGTATTTGTTGCCGGGATGGACAGGGGGCCTCGGGATCGCAGCCATCACAACCACAGCTGGCGACCCCGACGACCGTGCTTCAGGTCTCAAGCAGCCAAGCGAATTCCGGAAGCCGGGCTATGCTGACGTGCACTGTCCAGTCTGTGGGGAGCGCAGTGAAAACGACCTCTGATGGCTCGGCTTTACCCGCCAAGTCAACGTTGAGTAGCAGCGGCCAGGTTCACTTGCGGCTTTGGGAAGCTTGCTCGTAGTCATTGAGCATTGCAGTAGCAACAGAAGCATTCGCAAGCGCCGCAACTATGCTGGGCAGCAGCGATTCATGGTGCAAGGGCGGCAGTTCTAAGAGGTGATGATGAGAATCAAGCATGCGGTGCAGTGTGTAGCGTTTGTTGCGTTCGCTGTCCCGATGTTCGGCCAGGTGTCGGTCACCGAACCGATTCCGTCTGTGGCGACCATCGAAGTGGACGCGGGCAAGGTTGAGAGCCAGCCCATACCGCGGACAATCTTTGGAACATTTCTCGAGCCGATCGGGAACTCGACATACAACGGACTGTGGGCCGAGCTGCTTGAGAACCCAAGCTTCGAAGCGGGATTGTGGAGTCCCGAAAAGACTGCGGATATGATGCGCGAGCGTCCGGAATTGCGCCGATCAAGCAGTGTTGCCATACCGTTGCCATGGGAGCCGCTCGACCCGCGCCAAGGCAACCGCTATGAAGTTCACTATGGCGATGCGGCAAACTCCTGGCAATCGTTGCGGGTGTTCGCGCTGCCAGGTGAGGCCACGGGAGTCAAGCAGCGCGTCTACCTGCCCGTCCATCGCACACTCGATTACACGGGTAGTTTCTATGCCAGGCATCTGGGCGGCCAGACAGGCATCGTCGTCGCCTTGAGAGTCCACGATCAGGACGACGTGCTTGCATCGCAGCAGATTGACTTAGCAGATCCATCGTGGAAGAAGTTCAATTTCACATTCCATGTACCCGAGGGAAAATTACATCGGCTCGACCCGGTGGATTTTGTCTTGCAGGTTGCAGGTGATGGACGCGTCGATTTGGATCAATTCTCCCTGATGCCGGCGGACGCCAAGGATGGGCTTGACCCCGATGCTGTGGCCATGGCGAAAGCAATGCATACCCCCCTGGTGCGCTTTGGCGGGAATTTCACCTCGTCGTACCACTGGACAGACGGAATCGGCCCGCGCGACAAGCGCATCAACACGCTGAACAACTCATGGGGCATTCCCGAGTACAACAGCTTCGGTACTGATGAGTTTCTCGAGTTCTGCCGCCAAATTGGCGCCGAGCCGCAGGTGGCGCTCAACCTCGGCAGCGGAACGCCGGAGGAGGCCGCGGGATGGGTTCGTTACGTCGATGAGCATTGGTCAACGCACTCCGGGTTGTTGTGGGAACTCGGCAACGAGCTCTGGGGAAACTGGAACCTCGGCTATCCCACTCGCGATCAACTCGCCGCAAGGACGCTCGCATTCAGCAAGGCAATTCGTGCTGTCGATCCCGCCGCGCGTCTGATCGCGACCGGAGCCGATCCTGAAGTCTTCAAGAGTTGGAATGCGATTCAGCTCACGAACCCGCCCGGGACCTTCAATTATCTCTCCACTCACTTTGTTGTCGGCACCGGAGAAGTGCAACAGAAGGCGTCTACCGCTGACTTTATTGCCGAGGCCTCGCTTGCGCTGCCAGTTGAGTTGGAAAGACGCGTTCGCCAGGAGCAGGAGCAGATTGACGGCACTCCGGGCTATTCCGGCAAAGCGCATGTGGCATTCACTGAGTGGCTGTTTATTGGCGAGCGCTTGAATGCGCCGAATTTTCTGAACATGGGCGGAGGCGTCATCACGGGTGGATTCCTGAATATGTTGATTCGGAGTCATGAGATCGTTCCGGTTTCCGACATGACCGGCATCATGGAGTTTGCAGGAATCTGGAAGAAGCGGAGCCAGGTATTTGGAACTCCGTCGTACTACGCGTTCAAGATGTACGCCGGCGCTGACATCGCAAAGGCCGTTCCGGCGATTGCAAAGTCAGGCAGTTATTCCGTCGAGCACGGCGTCAATCGCCTGCCGCAAATCGCCTCCGTTCCGTACCTCGACGTGGCGGCTGCGGTAAGTACGGATGGCAAGACGCTGACGCTGTTTTGCGTCAATCGCAGCATTACAACCGACATCCCCACGAAGATTATCTTGCACGATTTCGTCGCTGCTCATGAAGCGGAGGTGAGCGTTTTGAGCTCGTCTTCTCTTGCTGACAGCAACGACGAGGTGTCTCCAGACAAAGTTGAACCAATAGAGAGCCGAGAGACGATCCATCCTGAAGGATGGACCCATGTTTTTCCGCACGGGAGTGTAACCGTCATCTCGGTCAAACGTAAGTGAGCACACGAAGGCAGCTTCTTTGCAGCACCAAAGCAGAAAGGAAGTCTCCAAAGTGAAATTCATTCTCTATCGATCGCAATTGCGGATCATTGCAAGTTTGTTTGTCGTGCTTCTCTTTGCTTCGCGGGTCGGGGGTGCGGGCCAGGATCAAAAGTGGACTGAGGACCAGGCGAACCAGTGGTACGCGCATCAGCCCTGGCTCGTCGGCGCCAACTTCCTGCCTGCCGATGCGGTGAATGAGCTGGAGATGTGGCAGGCGTCGAGCTTCGACGCGAAAGAGATCGATCGCGAGCTTGGTTGGGCTGAAGGTCTCGGCATGAACACCATGCGCGTCTTTCTTCATAATCTTGTGTGGGAACAGGACCCAGCGGGATTTCAGCATCGCATCGATCAGTTCCTCACCATCGCCAGCGCGCATCACATCAGGCCCATCTTCGTTCTGTTCGACTCGTGCTGGGATCCCGATCCTGCGCTTGGACCACAGCGGCCGCCAATTCCCGGCGTGCATAACTCGGGTTGGGTTCAGTCTCCCGGCCGTGCTGTTCTCCAGGATCCCCAGCAATATCCAAAATTGAAGGCCTACGTGCAGGGCGTGATCGGCGCATTCGCAAACGACCCGCGCGTGCTTGGATGGGACGTCTGGAATGAGCCGGACAACGACAACCAGTCTTCTTACGGAAAACTGGAGCCGGCCAACAAGCAGGCACTCGTCTTGAATCTCCTGCCACAGGTCTTTGCCTGGGCTCGGGCAGAGCGGCCAAGTCAGCCATTGACCAGCGGCATCTGGGCCGGAGACTGGAGTTCCCTCGAAAAAATGTCGCCTATGGCTCGAACCCAAATCGAGCAGTCTGACGTGATCACGTTCCACAACTACGATTGGCCCGAAGGCTTCGAAAGCCGTGTTCACGAACTCGAGCGGTTGCATCGCCCCCTGATTTGCACGGAGTACATGGCCCGCGGTGCGGGTAGTACCTTCGATACCATCCTTCCACTGGCGAAGAAGTACCACATTGGCGCGCTCAACTGGGGCCTGGTGAAAGGCAAGAGCCAGACCTACCTGCCGTGGGATTCCTGGCAGCGGCCTTATGTTCTCGTGAATCCCACGGTCTGGTTTCACGATGTGTTCTACGAAAATGGAACTCCCTATCGGGAGCGTGAAGTGGAAATACTCAGGACGCTGACGGGAAAGCAGTAGCGGGAAAGACCGCGGCTCGAATATCGTGGGAATGACCCGATTCGTCGCATTGTTCTTGAAGGCAGGCTTTTTCGATCCCGCGTATGGCAGATCTCCATCCCGCGCCAGCTAAAACGAGGCGAATGCACCGGCAGAGGCTATGTATTTTTGATCTCGCCTGGTGCATCGCCATGCTCGCGTCGTTCCTTATAGTGCCGTGCAGTGCTCCTGCCCAGAAGAAAGCCGCACCGGGTCCATCAGGCAACAGCAACGTAAACGTGGAGCAGCCTGTTCCCGGGCGCTTCGTCGACGTAACGGGCAAATCTGGTATCAAGTTCCTTCACCAGGCTCCGCACACTTCGCGCAAATACCTTATCGAGACGATGGGTTCCGGCGTAGCGCTGTTCGACTGCGACAATGACGGACGTCTCGACATCTTCTTTGCCAACGGAGCGCCTTACTCCGATCCAACCCCCAAAGGATTCATTCCTCAGAAAACCGGCCCCGAATACTGGAATCGCCTCTATCACCAGAAGGCTGACGGAACCTTCGAAGACATCACGGAGAAAGCAGGCCTGCAGGGTATCGGCTACAGCATGGGAGTTGCCGTCGCCGACTACGACAATGATGGCAATGAAGATCTCTTCGTGACCGGCTATGGCGGAAATCACCTTTACCGCAACAACGGCAACTGTACCTTTACGGACGTAACTGACAAAGCCGGCGTCGGCGGCAGTGGCTGGTCAAGCTCGGCCACCTGGGTGGATCTCGACAACGATGGCCTGCTCGACCTGATTGTCGATCGCTACGTGCAGTGGGATTGGGACGACGTATGGTGCGGAGAACACCGCGAAGGATTCCGAGGGTATTGCCATCCCGATGTCTTTCAGCCCATCACGATGCTGGTCTATCACAACGACGGCAATGGCCACTTTACTGAAATCGGGCACAAGCTCGGTCTTGACGTTCCGGCCAAGGCGCTCGGTATTGCTATTGGCGATTTCGATCAGGATGGTCGTATCGATATTTTTGTGGCCAACGACTCCATGCCCGAGTTCCTTTTTCACCAGAAGCCGGATGGCACTTTCGAAGAAGTCGGGCTTGAGACTGGGATCGCCGTCAATGCGGAAGGAAAAACATACGCCGGCATGGGCGTAGATTTTGCGGACTACAACAATGATGGCTGGCCCGACCTCGTCATTACAGATCTGGCCAATCAACGCTATGCACTCTACCGCAATCTCGGCGACGGCACGTTCGATTACGCTAGCTTCGCTTCCGGGCTCGGCGCCATGTCGATGCTCCACTCTGGCTGGAGCCTGCGCTTCCTTGACTATGACAACGATGGCTGGAAAGACCTGCTCATCGCACAGGGCCACGACCTCGATACCATCGAGAAGAGCTTTCCTCAGCTGCATTACCGCGAACCCATGATGCTGGTGCGCAACACCGGCAAGAAATTCATGGATGTCTCCGGAATTTCTTCAGAGATCTTTCACGAAGCCTGGGTGGGTCGTGGGATGGCCATCGGCGACATCAACAACGACGGTCGAATCGATGCGGTCGTCTCGACAAACGGCGGCCCTGCTCACGTGCTGTTGAATATGACCGAAACAAAAAACCATTGGGTCCGACTGCACCTCATTGGCCACAAGAGCAATCGGGATGGAATCGGCGCCCAGGTAAAGATCATCACCAGTTCAGGCAGCCAATGGGGAATAGTGACGACCTCGAGCGGGTACCTCTCCGCCAGCGATCGTCGGGTGCACTTCGGCCTCGGCGCCGCTACCTCAATTGACCGCATCGAGATTCGCTGGCCCAGTGGAATTCAACAGGTTCTCCTCAATCAAAAATGCGATCGCGAATTGGTGATTGACGAGCCTGCGCAAACCGAGTCAGCAAAACCGGTCGCCGTCGTTGATTCACCCAAGCCGTGAGATCGGCACTTCGGGTATCCAGGAGCACAAATTCTACTTGTTGTGTCGGCGCAGGAAGAGGCTCTACTCCTGGCTATGCGCGGCGTAGAGCTTCTGGCTGATACTGAATTCCTGCTGCGCTTTTTCTGCCTGTCCTGCCTGGTGCAGTGCGCGGCCGAGTTCGTAATGAGTGCGCGGATTTCCCGGTTCAAGCCGAATCGCTTTGTCGAGTTCGGCGATCCCGCCGGTTGGATCGTGAGTAGCAAGAAGTGCGCGCCCAAGCTTCTCATGACACGGGGCACAACCTGCCTTGATATCTACCGCGGTCCGAAGTGAACTAATCGCTTCGGAGGGGCGGTTGTGATCCAACAAAAAACCGCCAAGGTCCAGAAACGGCCACTCGTCTGAACCTTTTGTATTTGCCCAGCTCGCCGCTTCGCGCAAAGCCTGTTCGGCCTTGTCCGGCTCATTGGTCGCGTCATAAACCAAACCAAGGTTTTCTTCCGCCTTCAAATTGCGAGGGTCGGTCGCGAGTATCTGTTCGAAGACTTTGCGGGCCTCGAGATATCGGTCCTTTGAGTAATAGCAACGGCCGAGAGAATAGAGCACGTCTTGGTTTTTCGGATCAATCTGCTCCGCTGTCTCGAGCCAGTGAATCGCGTTATCGTAGTCGCTCAGAAGTACGTAGTCGAGTGCTGCCGAACGCAACTCATCCGCAGTTGGCCTGCGAAAACGCGCAGCGCGGGTGTAGACGGCCAGCGAATCGCGCGCTTTACCCTCCTCCCGCAACACAAGCGCGTAGGCAAAAAGCAATTCGGGAGCGTCGGGCTGCGCAGATAAGGCCGCGCGAAGGTCGAGGTCTCTTCGCCCAAGGGAGTTGGAGATTGTGCCTAATTCCTCCGCGGCGTAGGGAGATGAAACCCGCTGTGTCTCTTTTGCGGTTCCGGCTGTTTGTGCTCTGGAACCTGCTGGGAGCGCAACCGAGATGTACGCAATCAACAGGAGACGGACAGCCGACATTGCAACCATTCATTCACCAAGTCTTCCAGCAGCTGTAGACCATTTTTTCAAAGTCCAGCGGAAATTGCACAAATTGTTTCGAGGCATGATGTTCAGGATCGACATTGTTTATGGCCTTTGTGTAATATTTCGCATCGTGCAGCAATTTGTGATCGAACGCGAAATACCTGGAGCAGGAAGCCTATCCGATATACAGATTCGGGAGGTTGCCCTGCGCTCTTTAAATACCCTCAACGCAATGGAACCGCGGCTTCAATGGCTTCACAGTTACGTCACTGAAGACAAGGTCTACTGCGTTTACCTCGCACCGGATGCGGAAAGCGTTCGTGAGCACGCGCGTCGCGCGGGAATTCCGGCCGATCGCGTCTCGGCGGTGCGACGCCTCATTGACCCTGCAAATCTGAAATGACAGACTCCGGTTCTCCAAATGAGCACCGAATCGCGTCTTCGAGGCTCATCGTGGATCCTCTATTGCAGGCGTTTCTTGCCTCCGACTCTGTAAGCGCTTTTCGTGCGCGTTGCAGCGTCTTGTCAAGCGGGGACTGCTCCGCTTGGGACAGAGGAGCGCTGATGAGTCTCCGCAACTCGGTTGCAGCCGCTGCCAGTGTTAGCGCGCGTTCTGCCTGTTCTTCGGCGACCGCCAGACATGCATACCCTTCGAGCACTCGCGCAACCCCCCGCCGATGCTCCAATGCGGCGAAGACCTCGAGCGCTTCGCGGAACGCAGCGTTCGCCGAAGAATAGCTCCCCTGCTCGCAGTGGATGGAGCCCAGATCTGCAAGCGATCTGGCGGATCCCCACGGGTCTCCCGCGTCTCTAAAGATAGTGAGCGCCCGTTCGTACAGCAGCCGGGCACCGGCAATGTCACCCGTCGCATGTGCAATGTCGCCTAGCTGGTTAGTCGACCACGCCGCTCCACTGCGATCACCCAGTTCCTGGAAAATTTCCGTCGCTTCTCCCAGGGCCCAGCGGGCACGCGGATAGTCGTCGCGGGCTCTGACCACGTTGGCAAGATTGTGAAGACAGCGCGCGACGGCCGACCGGTCGGAGAGCAGGCGCCAGCATGCAAGGCTACGCTCAAAGTTCGTTTGCGCGGCGACTAAATCTCCTCCGTCACGAGTGGATATGGCGAGAGCATTCAGCGACGCAGCTATGCCAGGCTCGTCATCCAATTCTTCATAAAGCGATAAACCTTCTTTTAGAAAACCTTCGGCAGCCTTATAGTCTCCTTGCGCAGTGGCGAGCGCACCGAGAAAAAGCGATACCCGCGCACGTTCCTTGGGAAAGTCCAAGCCAGCCATGGTTCGAACGGTTTCGAGCCGGGCGCGCCCTTCCGACAGGTGCTCACGCATATCCCAGAAACGGAACAAAGCAACGCAGAGCCGCAAGCTCCAATCGGCGTTCACAGTCTCAAAGAGCCAGTCAAGTGCAGAGCGAAGATTCTCGATCTCGTGGTCGCATCGTGTAAGCCATGCTGTGCGCTCTGAGGAATTCAATTCCGGATTGCCCTCTTCCGCGAGAACGAGACAATATGCCGAGTGTGCGCGTCGTGTGGCAAATTGCTCGCCGCTTTCTTTGAGCTTCTCCATCGCATATTCGCGTATCGTCTCAAGCATTGCGAAGCGAGGTTCAGCCTGTGCCCTGTCGAGGCACTGAACAAGATTCTTGTCCACCAACGACGACAGCCCGTCAAACAGGTCTGTCTCCAGATCCGCTCTTGTATTGCATACGGCCTCTGCGCTCTCGAGCGAGCACCCCCCGACAAATACTGAGAGACGCCGGAACAGTCGCTGCTCGTCCTCATTCAACAGACCGTGGCTCCAATCGATCGCTTTGCGAAGTGTCTGTTGGCGCTCAGGAAGATCAAGCGCTCCTCCCGTAAGCAATTGCAGAGGATGATCCAGCCGGTCGAGAATGGCACTCGGGGGCAACATCCTGGTTCGCGCTGCCGCGAGCTCAATCGCCAGGGGTAGTCCGTCCAGGCGCGTACATATTTCTCCGACCGCAGTTTCGTTTTCCGGCGTAATGGCAAAATCGGGCCAAACAGCGGCCGCGCGATGGGCAAATAGCTCGACCGCCGATCCCTGCGCAAGGGGAGTTACAGGAAATTCTTGTTCGCCATAGACGCGAAGGCAGGAGCGGCTTGTCACAAGAACTTTGAGAGACGAGCAGGTTCTTAATAGATCCGATACGACGCCTGCCGCTGGAAGAACCTGCTCGAAATTATCCAGCAAAAGTAGAAAAGGACCGACAGCCTTCAAGGAATCGCCAACGAGCTGTGGAATGGTCCGATTGGCCACTTGCTGAATTTCGAGCGCATCTACCAGAGAAATGCCGACCTGGTCCGCTTGCATGATCGACGCCAGGTTTACAAATACGACACCACCGGAAAATCTATCGGCAACTGCCTCGGCGACCGCAATCCCCAGACGGGTTTTTCCCGCGCCTCCTGGCCCGGTGAGGCTCAGGAGCCTCACATCGCCACGCAGCAGCAGGTCACTGGCATCTGAGACTTCGCGTTCTCTTCCAACAAGTGACGTCCGGGGAGCGGGCAGATCGTGTCTTTTAACGGCGACTCTCGGCCTGGGGGCCGCGCCATCGACCGCAGCATCAAAATAGGCGGTCGACGCCGAAGTTTCATGCTGTTTCGATCGATGGACAATTGCGGCACTAAAAAGGTATCCGCGCCGGGGCACAGTTTTCACCAGTTGCTGGTTTCGATCATCGAGAGCGCGGCGTAACTCAATGATGCATTGCACCAGCGAGTCGTCCGTAACAAAGGCATCAGGCCACACGGCCTGCATCAGTTCCTGTTTTCCAAGGAGTCGACCAGGATTTTCGACCAGATATTTCAGCGCCTCATACACCTTGGGACGCAGGCGGACCTCGACGCCCGTCCTCAGCAGGCGGCCTCTGTCAATGTCCAACACAAATTCGCCGAATTCATAGGTATTAGGAGTCGCGTCCAACCGAGTTTCCGTTTCTGCAAAAGCCATCGAGCCTTGAATCCAGTTTTTGGCTTTCCTTTGGCAATGCTTCGTTACTCTGTTGCTTCAATACGGCTACTGTGAACTTGATCCCGGCGAGCCTCTCCCGGCAATCCGTCACTCCCGATGTGCCCGATTCTAGCAAAAGCTCGCAGCTGGAAATACCGCGAGGAACCTTTAGAAGCACAAATGAACAACGAATTACAAAAAGGAGACAAATCCATGGCTGCAACACAGGTTCCTACTGTTGACGCGAATAGACTCAACGCTTTTATCGGTCAGTTCGTCACTGATCTCGGAGCCGCTGTCCATGCCGGCATGGTGGTTATTGGAGAGAAGCTCGGACTCTACAAAGCTCTCGCGGGAAACGCGCTCAGTTCTGCCGAACTCGCCGCAAGGACGAAGACCGACGAACGATACGTTCGCGAATGGCTGTCTTCCCAGGCGGCCGGTGGCTATATTACCTACGATGAAGCTACGAACAAATTCAGCCTGAGCCAGGAACAGGAGTTCACGCTCGCATCGGAAGACAGTCCTGCGTATTTGCCCGGGGCATTCGAACTGGCATTGGGTTCGCTCGCGGCGGTGCCGAGGATTGTCGAATCTTTTCGCACGGGGGCCGGTATGGGCTGGCATGAGCACGTTGACGGAGTTTTCCATGGATGCGAAAAGTTCTTCCAGCCTGGCTACGCCGCGAACCTCGTCAGCACCTGGATCCCGTCACTGCGCGGCGTCAAAGACAAGCTCGAAGGCGGCGTGCGCGTTGCCGATGTCGGCTGCGGAGAAGGAGCTTCCACGATCCTGATGGCGCAGGCCTTCCCGAATTCCCGTTTTTTCGGATTCGATTATCACGACAAGTCGATTGAAGCGGCCCGCGAGTCGGCCTTGCGACATGGTGTTTCCGACCGCGTCACCTTCGAGGTCGCGAGCGCGAAGGCATTTCCGGGGCGAAACTACGATTTTGTGGCCGTCTTTGATTGCCTGCACGATATGGGCGACCCCATTGGAGCAGCAGCCCACGTTCGGCAGTCATTGGCGAAAAACGGAACCTGGATGATCGTTGAACCCTTCGCAAATGATTATTTGAAAGACAATTTGAATCCGGTTGGAAGAGTCTACTACTCATTCTCGACCTTGCTTTGCACGCCGTGCTCACGTTCGCAGGAAGTTGGCCTCTGCCACGGCGCGCAGGCTGGAAAGAGTCGCATTCGCGAAGTGGTGACAACTGCCGGATTCAGCCGCTTTCGGCGCGCCACTGAAACGCCTTTCAACATTGTCTACGATGCCCAACCGTGATTAGTCGGGTCGGCTGTGGTGGCTGCATTTTCATCCATTCCGATCCGTCTTCCAAACGCGTCGCGTTACTCGTAGTTGCCACTTCGAAGATGCGAGAAGAACCGCGTGATTACCCAGGTTCAAACGTCCGGCAATAAGGAGAGTTTCAAATGTTGCAATTCTCACAACACAACATACTCTCTCGCGCCCACGTGCTCAGGATGACGATGCTTTCGCAGCGAGCGGTTGACTATTCGATCAAGGCCTACCGTCTGAACAGCGCGGAACTCTGTCGGCAGGTCATGTCGATTAAGCGCGATCTGAGCAAGCTAGAAGCCCGCATTGGAGATCGCGGCCGCGCATTCGTCGCCGCGGGAGCTCACATTGACTCGCATTCACCCTTCGCGTGTAGTTCATTGAGGATCTACAGCTCTCTTCGCGTGATGTTCACGGCGGCCACCGAAATTGCGCAAAACATCACGATCCTCGCGGCCCTTTCGCCGAAAACCATATTCCCGCAAACAGTGGAAACAGGTAATACCGTCAATAGCCTGGTGCGGCTCTGTTCCGTCGCGCTTTTCGACCAAAAAATGTCGCTTGCAAAACAAGTTCTTCATGTCGAAGGAGGCCGAAGAAGACTCGATCTTGAGCTGCATCGTGCGCGGCTCGATCTCTTTCGTCGTTCGGACACGCACTGCAGATGCGAACTCGCAATAGCGAATTGTATTGGCCAGATCGCCGAGCAAGTCTACGAAACTGCGGAAGGCATAATTGCGTGGCTTGAAAACGGCGATTGTGTCCATTATGCCGGCCCAAACACCATGAGTGCACAGCAAACTGGACAATATCGATTGTGGTTAGAGCACTTTGCGGGTTTCAATCGCACGCGTACGTTGACTCTGCAATGAACACCAACAGAATAATGCGAATCGTCTTGCTTCTGGTGTCGCGTTTTCCTGTGCAGTTTCGATTTAACAGATGAGAACGATGTTTGATGCGGCTTGCAAATCTTCAATTGTGGCATTCAATGCAGAGCCGATCAGACGTAGTTACGCAAATCTGAAAAGGAGCAACGTATGAAACGCACTATAGCAGCAGCCTCTCTCGCCCTGGCGATGAGCCTCGGTTTTACTTCTCACGCCTCAGCGCAAGCAGGACAGGTCGTCGCGCAGATTCCATTTGATTTTGCAGTCGGAGGCCATGTACTCCCGCAGGGCTCCTATCACATTGTAGGCGCCGGGAACCTGCTGGCCTTCAGGAACGCCGAACAGAAAACCTCCATCTTCAACCGCGGCCTCAATGGCGAAACATCGACCGATGGCAAAACCGTGTTGGTCTTCGACGATGTCAATGGCAACTACTTCCTGAGAAAGATCGTCACCGTGTCGGATGGAATGAGCATGGAGTTCCCGGTGTCGAATCTTGAAAGCAAGATCAGGAAACCGGAGAGTACCCGAAGCGTGTATGGCGATATCTCAGGTCGCTAATGCAGAAAGGTACACTTCACGCCAAGCCGGCGCCAACGCGACGTTAACAATCCAGGGGTTGAGGCTGGCAGTGTTATCCGCTGCCGCACTGGACCTCAACCAAGGCCAGTGAGAACACGAGACGAACGGGTAGAACGTCCAGCTTCTCTCTCTGGGACTGACCGGTACTTTGTGCACTCGCGCAGGAGCGGCGCGGAAAGTAAAACCATCAGAATTTCAAAGACGATTGATTTCTTGCCGAGGTTTTCTCTTGTTGTAGTTTAGTTCTGGCCCGCTTCTATCCTCCAGAACGAAGCGGCCTGCCAGCGCCAGATCATTCTCTGAAATGATCTGGCGTTGCCGCATGCCCGTCTTTATTCCCGTTGAGTGAAAATTACAAACCTGAGACAAATCGCCATTGCATAAAAGGTAAATTGCAGGTAATGGGTTCTGCCATCCAGGGCTGAAGGCACTGTTGTTGCTCTCAGAATGCCCTTTCCAGGCGAGCGTCATGAGAAGGAACCTTGCTCTTCGATGAATGGATGAATATTTAGTGTCTTTCGCTCATGTGGCTACATCCAGAACATAGGAGAAATTACAACTATGCCAGACACGAGCGAGATGCCTGTTTTGTCGGACGCCACCACCGATTCTCTATTCAGCACTCTCTATTCCGAGCTGCATCGATTGGCGAAGCGGCAGCTTGCTCGTCAATGGTCGCCGGCCGGTGTCGGCGTCACTACGCTTCTCCACGAAGCGTATTTGAATATTTTGGATCGCAAAGAAGCAATCTTTCCGGACCACGCCCGGTTCATGGGCTATGCGGCGCGGGTCATGCGAGGGCTCATCATCGATTTCGCGCGGAACCGCAATGCCGAAAAACGCGGCGGAAAGTTTGAAATCACCTCGATCACGCTTGATACCCCCGACAATGCCGTTGACGCGAATGAGTTGTCGTCAGTCAGCGATGCGCTGGAAGAACTGGCAAAAGTCGAGCCCGAACTCGCGACGCTCGTGGATCTCAGATTCTTCTGCGGTTTCTCGTTTGTGGAGATTGCCGCAATGCAGACCCTCTCGGAACGCACCGTTCAGAGGCGTTGGGAGAAAGCCCGCATCTTTCTTCATCGCAGCCTTAATGGAGGCCTGCCAGCTTGAACGATCCAATCACTACGCCCAATCTCGATCAATGGCGCGCACTCAGCCCTCTTCTCGACAAGGCGCTTGAGTTGGAGGGCGAAGACCGCTCGACCTGGATTCGTTCACAAGATCCTGAACTGGCATACCAATTGGAATTGGTCCTTGGTGAGTACCGTTTGTTGGCGGAAGAGGGTTTTCTGGAAAACCGGGTGATTGAACTGCCGCCTACTGACGCCACTCTGGCGGGAAAAACACTCGGCGTTTACAAATTGATCTCGCAGATCGGTCAGGGAGGAATGGGAAGCGTTTGGCTTGCGGAACGAGATGACGGACGCTTCGAGCGCAAGGTTGCCATCAAGTTTCTCAATCTGGCACTCATGGGAAAAGCCGGAGAGGAACGGTTCAGACGCGAGGGCAAGATTCTTGCGCTGCTTGCCCACGAGAATATTGCCGATCTCATCGACGCCGGCGTCACGAATGCCGGTCAGCCTTACCTCGTTCTCGAATATGTCGACGGTGATCAGATCGATCGCTATTGTAACCAGAATCACCTCAGTGTCCGCGACCGCATCCATCTTTTTCTTGATGTCTTGTCGGCAGTGGCCAAGGCGCATTCGAACCTCATTGTGCATCGCGACCTCAAACCCTCCAACATCCTCGTCCGCAACGACAACAAGGTGAAACTGCTCGACTTTGGAATTGCCAAGCTGATCGAAGGAGAAACCGATACCGGGAGCAGGCACGTTTTCACCATTGGCGGCAACGCTCTTACCCCTGAATACGCCGCTCCTGAGCAGCTGCAGGGCGAGCAGATCACCACCGCAACGGACGTCTATGCACTCGGCGTTCTGTTGTATCTCCTTCTCACCGGACAGCACCCGACCGCACCCGCAGGCCGAAACACGCCCGTAGAACTGGTGAGAGCGATCGTTGACGTTGAGCCTCCCCGCGCATCTGAGGTCGTGTCTTCCAATACGAGTTTCAGCCAGGCTGCAAGCCATGCAGCCGGCATGGCTGCATCCTCTGAAAGACTCCGTCGGATTCTCCGCGGCGATCTCGATACCATCCTGGGGAAAGCCCTGAAAAAGGATCCGGCTGAGCGATATCCCTCCGTGACTGCGTTTGCCGAGGATCTAGGTCGACATCTGAAGAATCAGCCAATCGGTGCGCGCCCCGACACGCTGGCCTATCGGGCGGTCAAGTTTCTTCGCCGCAACCGGGTAGCAGCAGGTCTTTCGCTGCTCGCTTTCGTCACCGCGACTGCCGGGCTGGTCGGAACCTTGCTACAGGCACGCACGGCTAGAATCCAGCGCGATTTGGCGTTACATCAATTGGTGCGCGCCGAACGTACTGCCGACTTGAATGAGCTTTTACTCAGCGATGTCGCGCCGATGGGAAAACCGCTTCGTGCAGATCAGTTGCTTCAGAGAGAAGAGAGCGTGATTGAGCACGAACATAATCTCGACGCGGCAAATCACATTGAACTTTTGCTCTCTCTTGGAAATCAGTATTCGGGGGAGGACGATAATAAAAGCGCCTTCCGCGTCCTCGACCAGGCATATCAACTTTCACGACACTCAGGCGACCCCTCTATTCGCGCCAAGGCATCTTGTGTTCTTGCGTCCGCGATGGTGCCGGTTGGAGAACTCGCGCGCGCGGAGACACTCTTCCAGGAAGGCATGCATGAGTTGGGAAACGCGAAGAGCTATCCTTCAGAACGTTCATCCTGCCTCTTGAGCGGCAGCGAGATAGCGTACCGCAATGGCAACTCCACTGAAGCGATTGCGCGTGGGCGCGCATCCGAAGAGACGCTGCAAAGCTCTCCTTCACACTGGAATCTGCAGGAACTCAACGTATTGATCAACCTGGCCGGGGTTCTCGGTGATGCTGGCAAGTTCCGCGAAGCCGATCGTACATTCACGCGCGCGTCGGCCCTGATGACAGATCTCGGCTACGACGATACGCAGAAGGCCGTGAAGCTCTTTAACGACTGGGCGCTGACCCTCACCTACGATGGGCGCGAACTCGAAGCAGAGAAAATTTATCGACGAGCCATCGACATTAGCCGCACTGACCAAACCGACAGCACCGTTCCCGCGACACTTCTTTACAACTACGCCGGCGTATTGCGTGAACTGGGCCGGTCGAACGAAGCTTTATCTTATCTGGCATCCGCTGCCATGAAGGCCCGGCAGTCCAACGATCAGATTCTCCTTGATCAGGCGGACCTTCTGAAGGCTCGCATGTTTGCAGACAATCACGAGTATGGCCGCGCCGCGGAACTGATGGCGCAGATCGAGCCCAGGCTCCGAAAGAAATTTCCGCCAAACCACTATGCTTTTGCGGCATTAGCGTCTGATCGGTCACGGCTAGCCCTCGCCGCGGGCGATTTTTCCACGGCCTTGCATCTTGCGGATACGGCGATAAGTCTGGACGAAGCATCCGTCAGGAATATTGGCGAGTGTGCGGCTTTTATTCCAACCCTTCTGATTCGCAGATCTAATGTTGAGCTGAAGGCTCAGAATCTGCAGCAGGCTGAGGCGGACGCGCGCCACGCTCTCCAGTTGCTGAGCGCACAGTCTGAATCCGGAATGCACTCAAGCAATATGGGCCGTGCCTATCTTGCTCTGGCGATTTCATTGCGGGATCAAGGTAGATGGAGCGAGGCCCGGGATGCGTTTCAAAGCGCATTTCAGAATTTGCAGGACACGTTAGGGCCTCTGCATCCAGATAGCAAAGCTGCGCACGATACGAACGGCACAATGCTTTCGGGCAGCTAAAAAAGACCAATATACATTTGGACCGTTGTCGTCTCCTCCGCCTCAATTTCGATATCTAGAGTGAAGTCAATCCAGGTCGGTGGATTTGCGGACTTCCTTTGCGTGTTCGTCCAAGCGACGCAGGCGCCATATATGGTCCGCTTGGCTGCGGCAACTGAAGACCCTATCCCAAAGAGGAGAAAAGATCGTGCCCAAATTCATTATCGAGAGAGAAATCCCAGGGATAGGGAAACCCTCTGCTGAGCAGTTGAGCGCAATGTCGCGTGCCTCTTGCGCTGCGATTGAAAAGGTCGGTCCGCAACTTCAGTGGTCGCAGAGCTATGTAACTGAAGACAAGCTCTATTGTGTATATATATCGCCCGACGAGGAGGACATCCGGGAGCACGCGAGGCTTGGCAATATCCCGGCCAACCGAATATCACGCGTCATGGCCATCATTGACCCAACTTCGGCAGAGTAAACGAGCAGCTCCAGCAAACAACGAATCGAATCCAGCCCGGGGAATCACAAATGATTCACCTCAAGCGCTGCCAGCGCGCGAGCTTGAGGTGGATCGAGGCCCGGAGTAAGACGCTGCGTCTCCGGGCCTCCTTTGTTCCTCTTCCTTTGCCTTTTAACGTCAATGGACTGTCAAGGTCAATGTGGTGCTGTGCGATATCGATCCTGTAGTCGCGGTAACCACGATAGGGACGGTGCCAGTCGATGTTGAAATAGGAGTGCTACCACCGCAAGCAATGATCCCAGTCAGACCGAGGGCGAGTGCCGACAGCGCGAGGAGTCCTGATGCGAATTTCGTGAATCGATTGTGACCGCGCCGGTTTCGTGACAGAAGACCGAACCATGTGAATAAAATGCCAGGGAAGCCGAGCGCGGCGATCTGCGTCAACTGAGCGGTAGATGACGCAGAGATTGCGATCGATGTACTCGCGGCACCCGACGCTGCATCCACTGTTGTTGAGCCGACGATGCAGCTCGTACCTGCAGGCACGACGCAGGAGAACGAAAACAACCCCCTGAAAGTTCCTGCGGGAGTTGCGGTCACGGCAAAGGTTGCAGCCTCTCCCTGCTGCACCGTCGCTGCAGAGGGAGCAGCCGTGAGGGTAAAGTCCGGCGCAGCACCACCCGTATTGTCTGAGATCGCTGCAAATACGCTCGCACCACTCTGTCCGGCCGTAATGTAAAGCGCATCGCGATCGCCGGCAACACCATCCCCAAACACCATTCCGTGCAACTCTGAATTGACGATTGGGTTCCCATTCCCGTCTTTGAGCTGACCAACAAGAGCCCCGGTCACAGAATCGAATGCATTGATCGCACCGTCGCCCGTATTGCCAATCAAGACGTCGCCGCTGAACGCGCCGAAGTTTGCGCTAGCCTTCACAACTCCCCAGGGAGCGTTCAATACGCCCATTTGAAACAAACCTGCGCAGAAATGTTCCCGCAAGATCGTATACGTCGACGATTCCTTTGCCTGCGCCAGGCACTGGTGCGCTCGCGGCTTCATTCTGCAAAGCGTAGGTAACGAAGACCTGGTTTCCAACAACGTTCAAGTTGTATGGTGCATACCCTGCCGGCAGATTCGGATCGGTGAAAGTTCCTGGCGCGCTCAGTGGGTCGAAAGTTCCTGTGAAGGTATCTACAAAGCCGCCATGAAAATCGGCAGCAGCCAGAAATGGAGCGCAGCAGCCCGGAGTCAGCACGACAATCCCGGTGTAGACTGCGCCTCGCGCCGAGTTATCGACGGCAAGGATCGTGTTCGCCAGGATATTTCCCTGCGTATCCGCATATTCCCCTGAGATAGTTCCATCTTCGGTTGCAAAGAGAAATGGACTCGCAAGGCTGCCTTGCGGTGCAAATAGATTCGTCGAATTCGCGGCGATGCCCGAGGGATTTGAGTGTCCCGTCGTGATTCCGCGGGGCAACGCAATAGCACCTGCAAATCTCAGGCTTCTCCCAGTCGCATCGTAGCTCCTGAAGTTTCCTGTCTTATTGTTTGCGAGGCGAATTGGCTGTCCAGTCGAGAATGCCATTCCCCACGGCCTCGCCAGAGCTGGATCCACATTCAATCCAAGTCCCGCGGCACTCGAGACCAGATTGACCTGCCGATAGTTGTTACTTTGTGCGGTCGCCGACAAGGCAGCAAGGACACTGAAGGCGCACAGCAAGAGGATTCGGGTTTTGAGTCTGACGTTCACATTTTCTCCTGTTAAAAGAATCGGATTTAAGTCGCGAAGGAAGCCAAAGTTCGCCGGTCGGATTTCGCTCGCTCAAGGCGATCCATTTCGCGCCGCGCCGTTACTGGACCGTGAGGGTGAGTGCGCTGGTCGCGGTAGTGGCACCAGAAGTGCCATTTATCGTGATTGTGTAGTTCCCCGCAGTGGTGCCAGGAGAACCGGTCACTTTTCCGCCGCCTGCGCCACAAGCCGCCAGACCGCTGCTGAGGACTGCGAGCAGGGCCAGAGCCAGAAGAGCAGTTTGCCACCTGCGCCGCCACGCCACGATTCCAAACAGGAGGACACATGCCAGGGTGGCGCCGCCCTGCGTGCGCCAATCTCTGGGGCGTCCAGGTTCAGCCAACGAAGCCCTTGCGGTGCCAGCGGTGGTCGCGATGGTGAGGGTCGCCGTCCCTGTAGCATTTCCGCCAATTAACACGGGGCTGGTGGATCCGAAGCTTAGGGATGGCAAATTCTGGGCGCCCGCTGGGCTCGAGGTGATCGCGGCGCTCAGAGTAACGGTGCCGGTGAATCCTCCCGCAGGAGTCACAGCAATGTTGGAAAGATTTCCGGCGACTGCTCCGGCCACAACCGTGACCGCTGTGCCTCCGATTGTGAAACTGGGAGCCGGGCCTCCGATCAGTCCCACGGTGGAGGTGGAGACGCTGGAACCGAAAATACTGTCCCCCGGATAACTCGCCGCTACAAGGTGGGTGCCTGTTCCAGATGGCGCAACACCGTTCACAGTGGCGGTCGCGGTCCTCGTGATCTGCGAAAGAAGCACCATGACCGCAGTGCTGTTGATGAGGTCGGTGTTGGTGACGGCCAGATCCGCCAGGCCGTCTCCATTCAAGTCCGCCGTCGCTACAGACAGGGGAAAGTGGCCCGCGGGAGTCCGGACGGCAGGGCCATGTGTGAAGGTACCGTCCCCGATGCCAATCAAGATTGCCGCCGAGTTGTCATTTTCATTGGTGACCGCTAGATCGACTTTGCCGTCCGCGTCGAAGTCTCCCACCGCCACGATCAGTGGATTGATGCCCACTGGAATAGGGCTTCCAGAGGCTTCTGCGAATGTGCCGTCGCCACCGCCCAGCAGGATTGTGACTGTGCCGGGATTGCTGTTGACACTGGCGTCATTTGCCGTGACAAGATCCGGATTGCCGTCACCATTAAAGTCGCCCACCGCGACGGAATAGGGCGCAAGGCCTACACGTATCGGACTATTGGCTGCCTCTGTGAAGGTTCCGTCCCCGTCGCCCAGCAGGATACTCACTTCGTTTGGACCGACGACGGAGACCACCAGGTCGAGAGTCCCGTCGCGGTTGAAGTCTGCCGCACCTACCGAGGCGGGGGAGGCGCCAGCCACAGGGATTGGGCTATGCGCTGCTTGCGAAAACGTCCCATTTCCGTTGCCCAGCAAGATGGTCACCGTTCTGTCGGTCACGTTCGCCACCGCCAGGTCGGGAATGCCGTCGTCGCTGAAGTCCCCCACTGCAATCGAAAGGGGGTTACGCCCCACTGCCACCGGACTATTTGTTGCCGGAGTAAATGTCCCGTCGCCATTGCCAAGCAGGATGGACACCGTGCCGTCGCTGTAATTGGCCACCGCGATATCGGTGTTGTTGTCGCTATTGAAGTCTCCCACGGTCACGAATTCGGGATTGCGACCGCTTGGCACGGGGCTCTGCGTCGCCGGTCGAAAGCTTCCGTCTCCGTTGCCCATCAGGATGGTCACCGAATTCGATCCCGAATCCGCCGTGACCAGGTCGGGGATGCCGTCCCCATTGAAATCTCCGACAGCAACGGAAATTGGAGAAATGCCAGTGGTGGGGTTGCTGGAGTTCTCAAAGCTGAAAGCCTCTGTTCCCGGGCCCAGGGCAGCCGACCCCAGCGAGAGGTTGCTGTTTGATGTATCCAGAAATGAGACCTGCCCCGTGGGAGAAGCGGCCTGCAGGTGGTTTACCAGCCCGGTCACCGTTCCTGTGAGAGTGTAATTACCCGCGTTGCCGCTTCCGGAAATCGCCGTCTTGGTCGGAAACGTCCCGCTCACGGTCAACGTGACTTCGCTGGACGCGCTTCCTGCATATACCGTGGTTCCTTTGGGCGTTCCCAGGAAGACTGCCTTGAAGCGATGACTACCGATACCGGGACGGAATGCGAAAAACGCGATTCCGGCGCCGGGGTCACTTTGAAAAAGTTGAGCGGTAGCGATCAGATGAATGTCGGTGCAGGACTTCGCAGAAGCATCGCAGAAGTTCACCTGCCCCAGCGAGACACCAACCGTCCCAGCATTTACCGTGGCAGCCAGCAGCACCTCGGTGCCGGACGACACCGATCCGTCCGATACATCAGTGTTAGCTGATGAAAAGATCGTCAGTGCGGTCGTGGTCGCTGTCGATGCCCAGGCAGAAGGTGAGATT
The DNA here is from genome assembly GCA_963770365.1 of uncultured Acidobacteriaceae bacterium. Lineage (GTDB taxonomy): Bacteria > Acidobacteriota > Terriglobia > Terriglobales > Acidobacteriaceae > Telmatobacter. The sequence goes on from CAVYPN010000014.1 coordinate 1,165,626, forward strand.
CCACAAACGAACATCAGAAACAGCGCCGAAACTCGAACCAGGCAAGAAACTTTCGCTTTCAAGAGAATCTCCAATTTTGCAACTTCTCGAGATATTGGCAGTTCGTGATTCGAACCTCGAACGCCGGACACGTCAGAGCCGCCAAATCGCCGCAGTTTCCTGCTGCTGCTCGGCAGAGAGCCCGCATGTCCCCTCACGACCCTCTCGACACGCGTTGTGCCGCGTGTCAGCCGGCCATATTTTCCTTGTCACCTGTTTTGTCGGGAACCGTCCACTCATCTTTCGCGCGCAGAACGCGCAGGACGGCTAGGGCAGAAACTTGTATCCTGCACCATGAACTGTTCGCAGATGAACCGGTCGGGCAGGATCCTGTTCCAGCTTTTTACGAAGCTTGGCAACCTGGTTATCAACCGTGCGAGTGGAGGGATAGTTGTTATATCCCCAGACTTCATTCAGCAATTCGCCACGTGAAATCACGCGGCGAGCATTTTCAACCAGGTATCTCAGGGTCTTGAACTCAAGTGCTGTGAGCAAGAGGGGTTCGCCTTCGCGGTCCGCCTCCATCGTGGAAAAATTCACCTTCACATTGCCGACCAGGACATCGTTATGGGCATGGCTGTCCCGTGACTTGGTTGCAGAGCCTCTCAGAACCTCGAGAACGTTCATTGGGACGGATGTTCGGGTACGTAAATCGTTCTCTTCCGTCTGCAATTGAGCAACTACGTCCTCTCCGGGTGCAGCCACCAGAATGACGAACTTTGCAACCTCTGATAGCTGTCGCATCTCATTCAAGTCAATGGCTCGAATGAATTTCGGGGAAAGGGGAAAGGCTGTCTGCACTCGCTGCGCCGTAGACGGCAATACCTGCGAAACGGGATTTTTTGCAATGGCGCTCATCGGGCCACCTCCTTGTTGCTGTTAGAAAAAACGCGAGAGATAGTCATTCGCACCGAGCTCATGACGATCCTTTCTTCCGACGAGGTTTTTCCTTCCTGCACGGAGTCGGCTCGCCGTCATCAACTCCGCTCCCGCCGGGCGATGACGTGACTGCGTCAAAGCATTGCCCGAGAAACCCTAGCAATTCTCCGGTGGAGTGGAATCGCCGCTCCGTGCAGGAGTCAACCTCTTCAACCCAGCCCTCGAATAAGCCTTCGGAAGGTCGGGAGTCAGATCCAAGCCGAATTACAAATGCAAGTTTCATGTTCTCGATTTCTTGATGAATTTGTCCCGCAACTGATCTTTCTCTGCTTGATTCGACAAGCAAGGGCGGGGCCTAACCAGGCCTCGCCTTTGTCTGTCCTGCTTACCGTGCGTCGTTGTCAATGAAGCGTTCGGTGCCCGTAGCGATCCATCGTCCGGCAGCGCCGGCTGGAGCGGCAATCCGGATCAGGAAAACTGGGTTATCGCAGGTTGCCGGCGCGTCGACGAATTGACCCGAAAAGCGAGCGTCGCCGTGCACGTTGAGCGAGACGGAGGGTGTGTCCAAAATGGTTGGCGCAGTTCCGCCGGAATTGCACACCAGTGTTCCCTTAACCGCCGTGATGGCCCCCGGCGTACCGCTTGAGGCGCTACCGTTGAGGACAAGTCCGTCGACATCAAAAGATGCGAACCCACTCGATAGATTCACGTGCGCCCGACCGCTGTGGACTGACCAGGGACCTGCTCCGCCGTGGATGGTTCCAACCGGGTTGTCAACGCCCGGCGCGGTGATCACGCCGACAATACTCTTCCAGCTAACTGTCGAATCTTCGTTTTCGAGGCCGAATGCCGCGCTGGCACTCAGGGCAATCGGAAGCAATACAGCTAAGAACTTCTTCATTTCTCCATCCTTCTGCTTGAACGCCGGCGCCGTCCGAGGCCCACCGGCTATGTTGGCAAGATTAGGCAATCGAGCAATTGCGCGGGTGACGTGCCGGTGACGTTTCGGTCCAGTTTTTGTGCCTTGTGGTAATCACAAGGGCAACCAGGTGAAATCGACGACCTGCCATGCTTTCGGTAGGAAGATAGTGAAAACGCATGGTGCACTTTTGAAGTGTCCCCGGCCAACGGGATTGCGCCCCGACCACCTTCTCACGGTTCGCTTGACACGATCTCGCTCTCACTATTCGAGGAACCCGGGACAGATCGAACCAGCATGACCTTGCTCTCGGGTAATTCGGCTCGTGATGCAGTTCGCATTGCGCCTTTCCTTCTGATACCATCCTGCTTCTGGAGCCGAGACACTCTCCGCCCGGCTTCAGGACATTATCTCGAGAGCTTATTCATGCCTTCACGATGGCGACAGCTGTCGCTCTTGCTGCTCAGTTTTGCGCCCATAGCAGCTGCACAGTCTCTTGCGCCGCCGAACATCGTTCTTGATGGTGAGATTCATCCCTCGCAGAACCAGACGTATATCGAGGCTCCCTTCACCGTCCCGGCCGGCGTGCATCGCATCAGTGTCTCCTTCCACAACCTTGGTCACGATCAGCACACCGTGCTTGACCTTGGAATCGCCGACCCAAATCGCTTTCGGGGAGCCAGCGGCGGTAACAAAGACCACTTCACTCTCAGCGAAACCGATGCCACGCCTTCGTATCTTCCCGGAGCCATTCCTGCCGGTCGATGGAAACTTCTTATTGCCGTCCCGAATATTCGTCCTGGTATTACTTCGCGCTGGCGTGCCGAAGTGTGGTTCAACCGCGCGCTCGACGATTCATCATTCACGGATCAGCCACTGCGGGACCAGCCTGGCTGGTACCGCGGCGATTTGCATATGCACGACGCGCATAGCGACGGAAGCTGCCCCAGCCAAGGTGGCAAGCCAGTCCCATGCCCTCTTTTCCTCACCGCGGAAGCTGCTGCTCGCCGCGGTTTGGACTTCATTGCCATCACTGATCACAACACCACCTCGCAATACGACGGCGAACGCGAGCTCCAGCCGTACTTCGATAAGCTGCTGCTCATTCCGGGCAGGGAACTGACGACCTTTCACGGGCATGCGAACGCTTTCGGCACTAGCCGTTTCATCGATTATCGCGTCGGAACTCCGCAGGTTCCAGATGTCAATGCGATGTTCCGCAACGCGCGCGATCTGGGAGCCATCGTCTCCATCAATCATCCCCAATCTCCCACTGGGGAATTCTGCATGGGTTGCGGCTGGACACCCATAACGTCCGTCGACATCAATCTTGTTACCTCCGTTGAAGTGATCAATGGCGGGGGCAATCCTGCGACGCACTTCTGGGAGCAACAACTTCTTCAGGGCCATCGCCTCACCGCAATCGGCGGCAGCGACAATCATCATGCCGACTGGCCTCAACAGAAGCCGGGATCCGTCGGCTATCCCACCACCGTCATTTACGCGCAGAACCTTTCGGTCGCCGGCATCCTCGACGGGATCCGCTCCGGTCGTGTCTTCATTGACGTCACCGGCTCGCGCGACCGGCTGCTTGATATGAACGCACGCGCCGGATCTGCATCCGCAGAGATGGGTGGGGATCTCGAACCGCGCCGCGACGTCGTCTCCCTCGAAGTTCATGCGATCGGCTGCGAGGGAGGATCGATTCATTTCTTCGTTGACGGCGCGACATCCCCCGATCTCCCGTCGCTTCCCATCTCTAGCAGTGATCAGACTCTTCACGCCGAATGGCACCCGGATGGCGGGCGCCATTTTTTGCGCGTGGAGGCTCGCGACACAAATGATCATTTGCTCCTGCTCGCCAACCCCATCTATTTCGGCTACAAGTCCGAAAAGACTCACTAAGGGAGGGAACATCATGCGTTATGCACTATACCTGGCCCTGCTCGCATGCAGTGCGTTCACATTGACTGCGCAGCATGAGCGCGGGAATCAGTCTCTCCCCGGAAGCCGTACCGTGATGGATGCGCACAACTGCTATCCGTATTACGAATGGTGGTACGACCGCATTGACCGTGCTCTCTCCGCTGGAACACCTCTCGCGATCGAGCAGGATCTTTATTGGTACACCGATGCAAAGACTGGGAAGTCCTGGTCCATCGTTGCCCACGGCGCGCCTATCAGCGGCCAAGAGCCCACCATGGAGCACTACTTCTTCGACCGCGCTCGTCCCATCGTTGAACGTGCTCTGCAAGAAGGTAATCATGGAGACTGGCCGCTCATCACGCTGAATCTCGACTTCAAAACCGAGGAACCCGAGCACCTTCAGGCCGTATGGGCACTGTTGACGAAATACCAGGACTGGCTGACGACAGCTCCGAAAGCATCCGATCCAGACAATGTTCAGCCCCTTACGCTGCGACCGATTCTCGTGCTTACCGGCGAGTCAGATGCGCAACAAAAAGTGTTCTTCCATAACATCCCCGTGGGCGATCGACTACTCGTGTTCGGCGCCGTGCACACCAACACAAAACAGCCGATGGCCTCGCCCGAAATACTCGAAGCTTCGTCGGCGACCAACTATCGACGTTGGTGGAACAATCCCTGGAGCGTAGTCGAAAGGGGAGGCCAGCAGCCGTCACGCATGTGGACCGCTGCTGACGAAGAGCGCCTGCGTCTTCTCGTGCAGCACGCACATTCCCATGGACTCTGGATCCGGTTCTATACTCTCGACGGCGCAACCGAAAAAGAAGAAAGCTGCAATGGCTGGTTCCGGAGCTATAACTTCGGGTCGCTTGCTGCCGCCCGGGAGCGCTGGCGCGCAGCTCAAAAGTCAGGAGTGGACTACATCGCCAGCGATCAATACGAGTTGCTCGCGGATTTTCTTCGCGGTTCGGCCGGCAGTCCATCTGGAATCGGGGTGATGCGACCTTTAGGTTCTACGGGCGAGCACCAAAGAGCGTCCAATGAATACACTGACGGGAAATGCTTCGAATCTAAGAATCAGCCTGGGCGACCCTAGTTACCAGGTATCAGGGCAGGCCTCCAGCTGCTGCCCCATTTCGACGGTTTTGGTCCCATGACGAAATGAAGGACGCCTCCAGCCTGGATCTGTTCCCATGTAATGACCGGAATATCGAGCGGCGTTTCATTCAGCGCCGCAGATTGAACGTAGACATTTTCGGCCGAGTTGTTGCTCGCCTCAACTCGAAATGTCTTGCCACTGGCGAGCGATAGTGATATCTCGCGGTACATTGGACTTCCAATCATGTACTCTCCGCTCGCGGGATTGACGGGATAAAAGCCCATGGCTGTAAACAGAAGCCATGCAGACATCTGACCACAATCGTCGTCTCCATCAAGGCCGCCTGGACTCGCGTCGTACTCCTTTGCGGCAATCCTGCGCACCATCGCTTGCGTCTTCCAGGGCTGCCCGCCGAAGTCGTAGAGATAGCCGTAGTGATGACTCGGCTCGTTGCTGTGTACGTTGTGACCGCTGCTGAAGTGCTGATCCAGTTTGTTGTCGTAGTTCTCTGCTCCACCCATCAACTGGATCAAGCCTGCCTGGTCATGTAGTGGCGACCACGTGTAAACCCACGCATCACCCTCGGTCCATCCGGAGGCGGACCTGTTTTCGTTGTCGTCCCTCCCGCCGCCAATCGGAGCCCACTTGCCATCTGACGTCCGGCCGTTCATCAGTCCGTTGGCTGGGTTGTAGAGGTTACGGTCATTCAAAGAACGTTTTAGAAAGAAACGGAAATCCTCTGTTTTTCCGAGTGCTTTCGCAACCTGCGCAACGCACCAGTCGTCGTAGCTGTCTTCGAGGGTGCACGAAGCCGCCTCGTCGGTCTTATCCGTCGGAATATAGCCGAGTCGCTTGTAATAGGTGAGCCCGGCACGTGCTTCGTAGGGAGTGTGCTCTTCGCGATCCAACCATCGCCGCGTCGTATCGCCATCGGGCGGAGTCATGGCGTCTTTGTAGACGGCCTGCCACGCGAGTTGGCGATCGAATCCTGTAAATCCCTTTCTGAAGGCTTCCGCAACAAGGGAGTCCGCGTGTGTTGCAATCATGATGTTGGTATAGCTCGGATTGGGCCACTTGGGCATCCAGCCGCCTTCTTTGAAATTCTGCAGCAGGGCTGTGATCATGCCGCTGATGCGCTCTGGGGCGAGCAGCGTGAGCATGCTGTTTTCTGCTCGGAAAGTGTCCCAGATTGAATAAGCGGTATAACTCTCTCCGTTGTGAATGGAATCGTCAAAAGCGCTGTAGTAGCGGCCGTACTCAGAAAAGATGCGCGGATACAGCAGGGCGTGAAACATCGCCGTGTACATCAGTGTCTTGTCGTTATTGGGGGCGCCTGCGATCTGAATTCGCGATAATTTCTCGTTCCACTTTGCGCGAAGCTTTTCCTGCACGGCGCGAAAATCCCATCCGGGAATCTCGCGCCCTAGATTTTCGCGCGCCTGGTCGATGCTGATGAATGATGTTCCTACGCGGACCTGGACGGATTGCCCGGGTTTGAACTCCGCATATGCTCCGCGGCTCGATTCACTCTGGCCATTATCCATACCGTAGGTCTTCATCTGCAGCGGCGGCTGCTGAAACTGGACTACGAAGTAGCCTTTGAAGTTTGGCAGCGCAAACGGGCCCAGGTGCGCATCCATTCGATGCGGGTTATAGCCCGTAATCTCGTGCGTTTCAGGATCTACCGATGCCATTCCTGCAATTCCAGGTCGCGATGCTTCGACAATTACCCGAGCAGGCGCGGCGTTTGGAAAGGTAAAGCGAAACAAGGCGCAGCGTTCCGACGCCGTCATCTCCGCCTGGATTTTTCCAGCGCTGCCCGCATCCAGCGAGACACGATAATAATCGGGCCGCGCAGTTTCCGAGTTGTGGCTGTACGGGAGTTCGCGAGATTCCGGCGTGGTGCGCAGTTCACCTACCTGAGGGATGATTGTGACGTAGCCGTAATCGCCCATCCAGATCGCGGGCTGATGCGTGCCGATGAAGCCTGAGATTGTCGTGTCATCGTAGTTGTATGAAGTGACACTGATCTTGTTTTGTCGCGACTGCGGCGTCCAGTCCGTCATGCCGAAGGGAGCAGTCACAAAGGGCATTGTGCCGCCGTACCCTATGGCACTTTTTTGAGTGCCCACCAAAGGATTTACGTAGGAGACAGTATCCTTCTGGGCCCGCAGACCTGTTGCCGTTCCCACAACGAGCAAAACAATTGCCGCCGAAAAGTTATTCATAGACGGGAATTGTAACTGGCGAAGTCATTGCTGCTCCCTAGGGTGCCGATGCTACCGACGCGTTCGGTGGGTCGACGCTGTTCAGAGTAGTGTATAGAGACTGAGCAGCTTCAAGGGTTGGATTCTCGTCTGCGGTAGAAATCGCAAGGATACGAATCTTGTCGTTGTTCGGGAGCCTGAGAGTTTTCGGATTCCCAGATGCATTGAGAGCGTATGCGAAGAGGTAAGAATACCGATACGGCTGGTTGAGTCCACCGGAAGTGTGTTGGTGCGATGCGTACCATGCAAGGTTCGCTGGTTTCACATATCCCGGTCGGAGGCCAACGTAGTCCTCTGGATAGCGTGGAGACACAGGACGCTTTTCGCGCTCTTCCAGATCGGCCGGCGGCCAGACTGCATGATTTGCTGAGATCGCCCAATCCCGTTCTGCCTGGTTTTTCCAGAGACGCGTATCCCATTGACCAACGAATCCGGTCCAATCCTGGATATTTAGATCGACTTTCGTGTTGCCGACAGAGAATGCGGCACTCTGATCTCCATCAGCAGATGCGGCAAGAATGTAGATCCGGTTGAAGTGGCCTTCTGGCAATGAGATCGCCTGCCCTTTAGCAACAAGCGCATTCGGAGTACCGGTTTTTGCCGGAGCGAGTTCAAACTCCACGTCACGATACGTGATCTTCGAGGGCAGCATTTCCGCCGGCATCGCCTTGCCTACGCCATCAAAGCCTCCGCCGGTGGTGTGGGTGTCATCATTGGTTGCAACGGCAAGATCGTATTGGAGCTTTACTGGATGTGACTTTACGGAAGCCAGCTTTGTCCCTGGCGCAGCGAGGCGGAGCGCAAATGTCCGCGGCTGGTAGGGCGTGAACGAAGCGATGAGCTTTCCATCAGTGATCTCCGCAGCACCCACTGGCTGTTCCTGTGCATTGACTTCACGCACGGCAGCGACTGGACCGGCAAATGAGACGCGAACATCCTGTGCTGGTTTGCCATCGAGTTCCACCATTCTGAGAACGATTTCGTCGCTGTCCTCGGCTTTCTTCAACGCCAGCACGCGAATTCGCGAGTTGCTCAGATGAACGAGAGAGAAGGTTTTTCCGAGTGCTCCTTTGTGCGCCACAGTCTGGAAGGCAATGAGGGGATCATTCAGACGGTAGGCCTGCCAATCTATCTGCGCTTCGCGCCAATCTCCGGTATGGCCGGCCAAGCCAAATACGATTTCATGATGACCCCAGTCCTGGTTCGCTTGGTCTGTGTAGCCAGATGGGCGGCCATTGGGGGGAGGCTGGATTCCCGGCGATCGCAATAAGGTCAGTCGGATGGTATTGTCGGCTCGCTTATCAGAGCCATTCTTGAAGTTGGTCAGGATCGTTGTTCCGAAGGCGCCACTTTTGTCGGAGAGGTCGATCCAGCGATGAGATGCCACCTCAAACTGCCGCTCATTCGCATTCGGCCGCTGAACGGTTCCGATCTCCCAGTTGTATGTTGCGTTTTCGTTCGAAGCGCTCAAGGGAATAACGGCTTTGAGATTGGCCGACAGGGTTTTCCAGTCGATTGCATTGCGGAATTCGACGCGGTTTCCCGCATCCCCTGCTGCAAGACTTACCGTCTGAACGAACTTGGACCCTTCTGTCTCGCGCGTTACTTCGAGCGACACGCGAACCGGGCCTTTCTCCTTGATACGAACGTTAACCGCGCCGCCGACGTATGCTCGCGGAGGAGCTTGCTCCTGGTCGAAATCCATATTCCAGGCCGGGTAGACTTTAGGCGCGTCATTAGAGATGGCAAGACGCATTGGGCCACCGAGCAATTCCTTCTTCAAGGACTTGTCGTAAATGCTCGCGACATCGCCGTCGGCATTCAGCTTCACAACGTAGCGTGCATTCTCAACGCTGGAATTTGTCACTTTCAGCTCTGAATTGACATTCGACCCGCGTGCAAGGCTAACGCTGTAGACGGCGTAGCCTACCGAGGGCGCGTTCGCTACGAAAAGCACTTTGCCATTCTCAACCTGCGACGGCACTTCCTTTCCTGTCGTATCCGTTACGCGGACTGATTTTGGAACCTCTCCGGAAAACGAGATGTTTGCTTCAACAATGTCTTCGCGGGAGACGTTGAGTGGATTGAAAACGACGATCGGAGTTCCGCTCACGTCGGTGTCGAGTCCTGACGCGATTGTTTCACTGGCGCTTGTCAAGACACCGGCAAATTGATTCGCTGCAATAACGTCATCGTTCCATGCGAACTCGTATGCACGCGGGGTCGCGGTTCCGGCGCCGGTGTCGTGGAAGTGCCCGCCTAGTTCGAGCATCCAAGCATCGTTCAGCCGTTGCTGTGGATAGGTTCTTCCTCCCATCCATGCAGCGGCGACTGAGGCTTTCTCCGCTGCATCGGCCAGAAGTTCGTTTTCCATGATCCAGCGTTTGTGGTACGCCTGTGACGTCAACGAGCCGGCGGAGTGATTGATGAGTTCAAGGTCGCCCTTGTATTGCGGAAGGCGCGCGGCCATCGACGGAGTGAGGTCTTTGAAGAGCTGATCCGCGGCGGCCTCCATGACGTGCACCGGGCCTTCGCCCACCCTCACCGGCGTCTCGGCGGGCTGGGTGGGCGGCGCTTCTCCCATTGCGAAGGCGGTTCGGGGAGGAGAAGGCAATACAGTCTCGCTTTTGGTCACGATGGCTTCGAGCAGCTTGACGGTAGATTCCTGGGTCGCTCCGCCAACATCACCGGTGCCGACGTAGTGGTAGTCGGCGAATACTCCAGTGACTTTCCCGTCGATATCTATCCGTTTGACCCAGTCCTGTTCTTGTGGCCTCTGGCGCGCGACTTCGGCGGCCTGCTGCGGGGTCAGGCGTGCACGCTCCTCACTTGTAAGTTGCGGCCCCGATGCCGACACTTCCGTCGGCTCTTTACTGAGATCGGTGTAGACGTTGCTTCCGTACCCGCCCGGATTGAGAGCGGCGATCACACCCTTTCCGTCCGGACCCAGCCACACTCCGACATTGAATGGAATGCCTTCCGGGGTTTGCTCGGGTGAGTCAGGACCTCCAACTTTCGGGGCGGGCTGCCACTGCGCGTTGAGTTTCTGCGTCGAAAACCCTTTCACGCCAGCGTGCGCGAGAATGCTCGGAAGAGATGCAGGGAATCCGAAGCAATCGGGCAGCATGTATTCTTCGCTGGCCTTGCCGAAATCCTTTCGAAAATACTCATTTCCATAAAGGATCTGGCGAAAGATTCCTTCCGCACTGGGGAGATTTACGTCTCCTTCCTCCACGGATGAGCCCGCGGGAAACCATCGTCCGGCGGCGACGAACTTCTTCAAGCGTGCATAGTCCGCTGGAAAATATTCTTTCATCAAGCGATATCGATTTGCGCCGGTCCAATTGAAAACGTAGTGAGGGTATCGATCGATATAATCGAAATTCAAACGCATCGTTTTGAGCAGATATTCGCTGATGGTCTGCGGAAATTCCCAACGCCACTGCGTATCCAGGTGTGCGTATGGAACGACGTAGAGAGTGGGCGTCGTTGTTATGTCAGGCGCGTTCATCGTCTGACAAGGAAGAACAACCGGCAGAAGAAATGCCGCGAGGGCAAAGACCAGCGCGAAGAATCGATTGGAATGAGTTTTCATATGAGATGTGAAAGGGGTCGGTTTGAAACGACTGGATTCCGCCGAAGTGTGGGCATCGAAGTGTTTGTTCGTGCTCGAATTGTGGTGAAGTTGATCTTCATTCTGCTGTAAGACGAGAACTCCGCTCCGTGATGGAGCGGAGTTCTCGGCGACTTGTCTGCTACTCAAAACACCAACTTCAGACCAACCTGGATGTTTCGCGGATTGCTCGTGGATTTCTGGGTCACCTGTCCAAATGTTCCTGCTGTCGGATTTAGCTGGAGACCGCCTGCTTGTCCAATCTGCGCCCAGTTGGGATGATTGACAAAGTTATAGGCATCAGCGTTGAACTCGAACCCAGCTTTCTCGTTAATTGGGAATGTCTTCTTCATCGACAGGTTCCAGTTTTGATAACCAGGTCCGTAGATGCTGTTACGGACGCCTCTTTGCAGGTTGAAGGTACCTGAAATTGGCTGGGTAAAGATCGGCGAGCCATCAGGGTTGGTTGTGGAGATGTACTTGTTGCTTTGCTGCCCGGGATACCCTGAAAACTTCTTGAGGATATGCGGACTTCCGCTCTTGACCCAGAACTGTCCCTCGGAGGTATTGGTGCCACAACCGAAGCTGCCAACCTCGCCAACGCCAGCGTAATCGTTGGTAGTTCCGACGCCGCAGGGCTGCCCTGTCTGGAACTGCGTGCTACCGCTGAGCTGCCAGCCGCCAATGAGCTTTCCAGCGATCGTGTTCTGATTGCGAAAGAACGGCAGGGCATAGAGATAGTTGATGACTGCCATTTGGCGAGCGTCATACTCCGACGGGCCCCAGAGGTTAGTCGGGTTGTAAGTATCGGGAACGATGTCGCGATAGTTCGAACTGTCGTCCATGCTCCTCGACCATGTGTAGCTGATGCCGAACATGAGTGAATTGGTAAAGCGGCGGTTCAACGTGACTTGCATTGAGTTGTAGTTTGCACCTCCGTTGCTCTGCTCCTGCTGAATGGCGGCGAAGCCAAGATACGGACGGAGATAGTTCGCGTTCTTGCCAGGGTTTGCCTGTAGAGCCCCGGCTACGGGCTGATTGATGTCAAACACTCGCCAGTTATGGTATCCACGACCGCCGACGTATGCGAGAGTGAACGTCGAGCTCAAGGGGAGTTCTCGCTGTAAAGAAAAATTCCAGTTCCATCGGGTTGGAGATTTCAGGTTGTTTGACGAGCGAAGTGACCGTCAAAGGGGGAGCTACGCTTGGGTTCAACGCCACGCCGGGATTGTCCACCATCGAGGCGAAGCTGCCCGAGACCGCCGCCACAGTGACGAACGGCTGGAAGGGAGGATTGCCGCCCGGGAAGATATTGTCGAGCAAGCCCATGCGGGTGGCGAACTCTCCTGCTCCTGCGCGTAGGACGGTCTTCGGGTCGAGCTGTAAGGCAATGCCCAGGCGCGGCTGAACAGTGGTCGCGATGTTCACGTAGCCTTTGTTGAGGTTGGGAGCGAATAGAACCGTGCAGGGACCACCGTCGCAGGCGGTTGAATTTGGCCCGGATCCAATTACCCCGTGAGCCGCCGCCGAGCTTGGGAACTTACTGAATCCCGGGAAGACAACCCCGTTATAGGGATTTCCGGTTCCGAGGGTCACGTTGCCCGTGGTCGGACTGACGACTGGAACCTGATTCGTATCGTAGGACGCCGGGTCGAAGTACGCTGAGTTGCCCCACGCCGGTTTGTACGGAGTGAGAGTCGTTACGCGAATGCCATAGTCGACGTGCAGCCTTGGCGTTACCTTCCACGAGTCCTGAACGAACCCCTCATACATCTGGCCTGTCCAACTGGTATACGCCCTCGGTCCGATCTCCGTGTAGCTGTCAGCTAAACCGAGAGCAAGATTGGCGATGCCGGCTCCGCTTGTGCCATTCAAGCCGCTACGGTTGTCAGAAAACACGAAGGACCCGTTTTGGTTGTTCGCGCCTCCGGGGACGGTCGCTACGTTGATCTGGTCGTTATCGTTTTCGCCTTGATAGTTGGCAAAGACACCGCCCTTGAGAGTGTGATTTCCCAAGACCTTCGTCACGCTATCGCTAATGGTGTAGATCGGGCCTTGAGAGTGAGAGGGATAAGGACCTCCGGCAAGGCCGTAGAAGTTGGGAACGCTGACCGTTGGTATCTTGTCCGGCGCAGATTTGGGTCCCGGAATAATGTACGGGAAGTTGATTCCCAGCGTGCCTCGGTTGAAGCCGGCGAGAGCCGTATTCACCGGGATATACACGCGGTCGATACTTACGGTGCCGCGCAACTCATTGATGAGGGTCGGAGAAATGGTCCACGTCCATGCAAGGACATTGGTCTGGTTGGGACGATTGAAGTATTTGCCTGTCAAGCCTGATCCCTGGTCGAAAGGCTGGTATTCAAAGTAAGTCGCATGTTGACGCCGGAACTCAAAACGGTGGCTCGCGTTTAGCAGGAAGTCGACGTTGATGATTTCTTTGCGTTGATTAATGGGGTGCGCCGCCTGTCCGATCCAGTTCGATGTACCTGACAGGTACCCGGGGGTAGGCGCGGGATACGCATTCAGAATCGCCATGCCGTTAGGACTGAGTCCTGTTGGGATCACGTTGTTTGGGTATTGGACGCAGCTTGCTGCCCCTTTTGCTGGACACGTAGTCGGGTCGTATATCTTGGTCACGCCGGAGTACCAGGGATTTGGACTCAGCAACTCGCTGAAGTCGCCCTGGCGCATAAGCACGGTGGGCACTGCTTGAGTCTGCGTGTCGGTGAAGCGGTAACGAATCCATTCTTCATTGACAAACCAGAAGAGCTTTTGACGAAGAGGGTCAGTCCAATCGACTCTGGGGATCCAAACCGGACCGCCGACGGTGAAGCCAAAGTTGTTGTAGCGGAAGGGAGGCGCAAAGCGTGTCGTTGGGCTTTGATTCCGTGTCCAGGTGTTGGCGTTCATGGCGGAGTTTCTCAAGTACTCATACAAGGAGCCGTGAAAGTTCTGTCCGCCACTCTTGGTTATGAGGCGCACCTGGCCACCTGCTGCACTGCCGTACTCAGCTTGATAGTCAGCGGTTAGTACCTGCATTTCCTCGGTCGCGTCAACACTGGCTACGCCGATGACTGCTCCGCTGCCGCGGGTGCGGACTGCGGGAGCGCCATCGAAGGTCACCAACGTATCCTGGGTGCGCGCTCCGTTTATCTGGAAGGGAACGCCGCCGCCCACAGCAAAGTTAAAGTCGCCAAGCGTTGAGCCGCTGCGAAGTCCCGGGAGCAGTGAACCCATGTACAGGGGATTGCGTCCATTCAGTTCCTGATCGCTGATCTGTCGGCCGGAGACTTCGCTTTGCACTGATCCGGATTCGGTTTCAAGAACGGACGCGGTTGCGGTCACCTGGACGGTCTCGTTCGTCGCGCCGACCGCCAGGTCAGCGTCGAGCGAGAGCGTGGTGCTGGCATTCAGCTTGTTGTGTGCGCTGCTGAACTTTTTGAAGCCTTGTGCCTCCGCGGTCAAGCTGTAAACGGCGGGCCGAAGATTCGTGATGGTGTAGTGACCCTGCGAATCGGAGGTTGCCGTGTGGGATTCCCCGGTGCCTTCATTGAGAATTGCTATCTTCGCGTTAGCCACCCCCGCTCCCGACTGGTCTCTAACAAATCCACTGATTGCACCCACATCAGATTGAGCGAATCCGCGGGCGGGGAAGAAAAACGCGATCGACAGGACTGCGCAAAGGCTCCACATCTGGATCTGAACAGCTTTCCGCATGGCGACTCCTTTTCGAATGAGAATGCCTGAAGCGTCTGATAGGACTGGCTTTGGGGATTGCGCAGTCGATTTGCACAATTGCGCTACGACATCGCATAACTGCACGCGCACAGATCATTGAGCGACGTGATCTGAAAGGTGGTCCACTCACACGCTTAAGTGTCCGGGGATAAGTCGGACTGGGCGGTAAGCAGAGTTGCGGTCACGATGGGAGACATCATGATCACGAGCGCGGTTTTGCACCTGTGGTTTTTCACTAGTGGCCTCCGGGGAAAGGTTACAGGTTGTTTATGATTGCGCTATCACAATCTTCCAGTGTTTACACAGTTTTGTGTCAATTTGTCAACAATGAAGTGACAATTGTTGGGCAATATTAATTGCGCACCATAGGTTCTTTATGTTAGCCCTCTCATAAAGGTTGAAATATTGCGTAAACCTCCTCCAAAGAAGCGGGCAACGCTTGAAGATGTTGCACGGGTGGCCGGCGTAGGACCGATGACGGTCTCTCGCACCATCAACGGCCATCCCTATGTTGCAGAGCGGACAGCGAAGAAGGTTCGGGCAGCTATTCGCCGACTTGATTACAGGCCCAATTATGCTGCGCGCATGCTCACCGGGCAACTCTCCCGTTCAATTGGCCTTATTGTTCCCGATATCGCGGACAGTTTTTTCTCCGTGATTATTCACGCTGTTCAGCAGACCGCACACGAAAGTGGCTATCTCGTTTGGCTGGCAGCGTCTAACGGAGACCCTTCGGTCGAAGCCGCACAGGTGGAAATTATGGTTCATCATCCTGTTGACGGCATCCTCCTTGTCCCGGTGGACAGCAGAAACAAATACCTCAAAACACTGGCTGCGGGAACAACCCCCGTCGTCACCATAGATCGGCCAATCGAAATCGCTACGACGGATTCTGTCGGCGTCGAAAACCGAATCGGGGCGCAACTAGCGGTGGCGCATCTCATCCAGCACGGCTTCAAGAGGATCAGATGCGTGGCTGTAAACCCGCACCTGTTGACGATCAAACAACGCATCCTCGGGTACAGGGAAACGATGAAACATGCAAAGCTCCCATGTCCCAAAGAAGTGCGATTGTCAGACTTCTCTTCCGCGAAATCTGCCTTGTCTGAGTTATTTGCCTCGCCCAGTCGTCCTGACGCGTTGTTCACGGCCAACAATGCAGCAACGATCTGGGTAATCGAAACACTCCAGGAGTTGAAAATTGAAATGGGCAGGGATGTCGCGGTTGCCGGGTTCGACGATGTTGACTTCTTCACTCTCATCAACCCACCGATCACAGCCGTCCGGCAGCCCTCGGCCGAACTTGGAGGCATGGCAGCCCGCCTCCTCCTGCAGAGAATCAAGGGCGAATTGAAGTCTTCAAGCCTCAGGATGACGCTCCCTGTGACCATGACGATACGAGAGTCCTGTGGGTGCAAACAGGCGAATTGACCCCAGGTCATTTGTCGGACAAAATGCAATTGCCAAAGGCGCCCTCATTCAATGCGCAAGGCTCGCACGGGGTCAATGGAGGCAGCGCGCCGCGCAGGAATGATGCCGGCGATGGCAGCCGCCAGCACGAGCACTCCAATGGCGATGGCCATGACCGGGACGTTTACGCTGGTGATTTCATAGAGCTGTGACTTGACGTACCGCACGCAGAAGACTGCAACCGGGATACCGATCGCGAGGCCGATGACGGTCTGGAGCATGGCTCCGCGCATGATGGTTGCGATAACGCGGCTGCGGGCCGCTCCGAGGGCCATGCGGATACCGATTTCCGGCGTGCGGCGGACGACCGTAAAGGCGGTGACGCCATAGAGGCCGATGGCGGCCAAGAGCAGTGCGAGCAGGCCGAAGAGAGAGGTGAGGCGCGCGATCAGCCTCTCCTCGATGAACCGATCATCGATCTGTTGCTGGAAGGTCTGGAATTTGACGATGGTGAGGTTGGGATTAATGCTCGACAGGGTGCTGCTGACGATCTTCTCAAAGCCGGGAACGGGTCGGCTGGTCTGGATAATCAGCGCTCCGGCAAACATGGACTGGTCTTTTTCGAGAGGGCTGTCGGGGTCCTTCGCGTTGCCTGCGCGCTGTGTGAGCGGGAGGAAATACATGGCGTGGTCTTTCCAGTAGACACTTGTGTACGTTGTGTCTTCTACGACGCCGACGATCTCATGTGATCCATCGAGGCCGACCTGGCTTGGACCTGAAAAGCCGAAGCGATGGCCGATAGGGTTGCGTTTGCCGAAGAACTGCTTAACGAATTCGCGGTTGACGACGGCGACTGGAGGCGCATTCAGCGTGTCCTGCAACGTGAAGCCCCGGCCCATGACGACATGAGTGCCGACGGAGTCGAAGTACTCAGGCGTGCCTTTCACCCAGGACGCGCCCTTGTTAATGTCTGAGTCGCCCTGGACTTTTACGCCAGATCCCCAGTTGTTCTCTTCCATTGGCGTGTAGGTGGAGAGGCCGACTTTAACAACGCCGGGGATAGCATGGAAGCGGTCAACGATGGTCTGGTAGAGAGGCTCAACCTCAGTGTTCTTGTAGCCTGCGGCTTGCGGGTTGATGTGGGCGATGTAGCGATTCGTTGTATCCAGCCTCATGTCTACGTTCTGGGCTTTGCTGAGGCTCTGTGCGAAGAGGCCCGCGGCAACAAGCAGCACAAGTGACAGCGCGGCCTGGAGGACAACGAGTGCGCGCTGGAGGAAGGATGCTCCGGCAGCGGTCGTACGTGCGTTGGCGCGCAGAGATTCAACGGGCTGCGTGCGCGCGGCCATCAGCGCAGGCGCGAGGCCAAAGAGGATTCCCGTTACGAGCGAAAGCGCAAAGGAAAAGCCGATGACGAGCGGCGAAGGCGAAGCCGTAACCGGCATGTTCTCCTGGTTCGGAAACGCGAGAGCCAGGAGCGCATGGGCTCCGAGATAGGAGACAGCGAGACCGAGGAGGCCACCGATGCCCGAGAGAAGAACGCTTTCGGTAAGAAGCTGGCGCACAATACGGCTGCGCTGCGCGCCCAGTGCGGAGCGGACGGAAAGCTCAGCACGACGGCTCATGCCGCGTACCAGCAGCAGGTTGGCGATGTTGGCGCAGGCGACGAGAAGCACCATCGCGGCGATCCATTGCAGGAGCTTGAGGTGGTCCTTGTAGCCGTCCTGCATGTTCTGGATACCACCGCCGCCGGGCGTGAGGATCACATGGGTTCGGGGCAGAGCCTCCTTCGCGCGCTGATCGGTGAAAGTCTTGAGAGGCGCGAACGTCTGTTTGAGCAGGGCACTAGCCTTGGCCTGGAGGGCCGGCAAGGAAGTTCCCGGCTTGACGCGACCGATGATGTAAGCCCATTGCATGTCAGGATCGTTGAAGTACGGTGCGCCTATGACCAGATCCATTGAGTTCATGGGAAGGAAGTACCTTGGCGGATTGGTATCGATGCGATCCCCGTAGAATCCCTTGGGCGCAATACCGATGATGGTGGCCGGTTTGGTATTGATGTAGAACTCGCTACCCACAACGCTCGGGTCGCCTGCGTAATCCTGCATCCATGCGTCATAGCTCATCACGGCGGTTATGGGTGCGCCCTTCTGGTCGTCGGCGTCGACAAAGAGCCGGCCGGTCGCGGGCGAGAGACCGAAGACGCGGAAGTAGTTGCCGGAGACGAAGGTTCCCATGACGGATTTTGCTATGGTCTGGGGTCCAGCGCGGCGAACGGTGATGGGCCGCCAGGCGTAGCCGGATTCCATCGCGGCCAACTCCTCAAACTCCGGAAGGTTCTTCTTGAACATGGCGTACGTGTCAGTGGCAAAGAGCGAGTAGTCCCCCTCCTTATTCCAGCCGCCGTTGACGCAGCAATCGTCTGTATCGCCGATGCGGACAAGTGTCTTGGGATCGGTTACCGGAAGATTGTGAAGCAGGATGGCATTCACCAGCGTAAAGATCGCCGCGTTGGCGCCGATCCCAAGGGCGAGCGTGAGCAGCACGGTAGCCGTGAATCCCGGCGTCTTGCGCAATTGACGAAATGCATAACCCAGATCCTGCAGGAGAATTCCCAACGGTTGACCTCCGCACACGTAGCCTTGCAAAACGTAGCATGTCACGTGCCAAAGAAATCTCGCTCCGGACGCTTGAAATCAATCGGTTAGCAATCCCTTGATCGCGGACTTGCGTTCACAACTGAGAAAGAGTGTTCAAAGTCGGACGCTTCGTGGCAGGTAGCTACAAAGACGATGTGGCCAGGCAATCCACGGCAATGGAAATAGTTTGAAGTGAGGCATCGCCGTGTCACTTTTCGAACTCAGCTGGGCACTGGTAAGTCAGCATGCCTGGCGATTGAAGACTTGAAGCATGAAGCAGGCACACCGGCGTCAAGCAATTACCTCCGAGGTAATTGCTGCGCCTCGCAATCCATCCGATATTAGGTCAGTAGCCGCCCAGAATTACCTGTGGCGCTACAGATCACACTGGAGGATCACATGCCGAACTATCCAATTCATACGATCGCTTCGTCTCCCGCGGGTTCGAAGTCGGGGCTCGAACAGCTGCAGCAGGCGTTTGGTGTTATACCCAACCTCGCGGCCGCTATTGCAAATTCACCGAAGCTCATCAACTCCCTCGCTGGGGTGTTTCAACAGGTCCACAGCAGCAGCCTCTCTGAGCCGGAGATCCAGATCGTTCTCTTGACAGATGCAATCGCGAATTCCTCCGACTATGCCGTCGCGTTCCATACAGCCCTGGCGCTCCAACAGGGGGTCAGTGCTGAAGAGACCGGAGCGATTCGTGTGGGGCGCCTGCCCACGGACAAGCGATTTGCTGCACTTTCTACCTTGGCAAGAACGCTCATTGAGAAGCGCGGGCACCTGAGCGATCAGGAATTCGATTCGTTCATCGCTGCCGGATTCACGAAGGAACAGGTTTTGGAAGTTGTCGCCGTTGTGGCAGCTTCGACGATTACGAACTACGCTGGAACCATCGCCAATCCGCCGCTGGAAGATCGATTCCGGCAATACGCCTGGCGAGGGTAAAAGCAGACAACGAAACCGGAAGCCCAGTTCTCACGGGAGGAGATCGTGATGGGAACGCATTCCACTCCAGCAGTTCCTCTACTCGGCGAATTGCTGCGCTACTGGAGACAGGAGCGCGGCAAAAGCCAGCTCGGCCTCTCGATGGATACCGGCATCTCACAGCGTCATCTGAGCTTTGTGGAGAGCGGGCGGAGTGCTCCCAGTCGGGATTTTCTTTCAATCGTTTCCGATGCTTTGAACATCCCTCTACGCGAGAGGAATGTTCTGCTGCTTGCGTCAGGATTTGCTCCCCAGTATAGCGAGCAAAGCCTGGATGCCGAGCAAATGGCGACTGTAACCGGGGCAATCGACCGGATGCTGCAGCAACATGAGCCTCATCCAGCGCTTGTTCTGGACCGGTACTGGAACGTAGTGCGAACCAACGAGGCCGCGCCGCGATTCTTTGGCTCATTTGTCGATCTGGAGATGAGGCCAAAGCCGCGCAATCTGCTCGACCTGATGTTCGATCCGGCAGGGATGCGGCCCTTCGTTGAGGATTGGGAAAGGGTTGCGGCCGGCCTGCTGCAAAGGGTGCGGCGGGAAGCGGTGGGGCAGGTGGTGGATGCGGCGCTCCAAGAGCTACTGAAGCGCCTGCATAAGTATCCTGGCATCGAAGGATTGAAATCGCCTTTGGCTCCTCAGAGTCCTGTGTTACCTGTTACCTTTCGGCGAGGTAATCAGCGCTTCTCCTACTTCTCTCTGATTACAACCGTCGGTACACCGCAGTGCATCACCGCACAGGAACTGCGCGTGGAGTGCATGTTTCCGACTGACGTCGAGGGAAGATGAACCGAATCGGCATTCCTTTGTTTGTAAGCGCGAGAGCAGGGCAGAAGTGCTACAGAGCGATCGAGAAGACCGTGCGAGAACTGCTCAGCAAGAAAACCACCATCTTCCAATACACCCACGGGACAAAAGACGTTTCGCGGATCAATTCGGACTCATACACCAAGGAAAAGCACTTTATGGATCGCCTAGGGAACGACACCTCATTGCTCAAGGCGCTGGACAAGCAACCCGGCGAATTGATTTGAGGACTCGGCTAGTTTGAGCTGAAATAGCGCAAACGCGCATCAAGGATGTAAAGCTTGCTGCGAGGGATCCGAAAGTGCCGCGAGCAATTTGACAGCTATTTATTACTTGTTTACTCTAGGCATTACTGGTCAATGCCTTATGGAAAATGAAAAAGACATTTCTCGGGATCTGTTTCCCGGCGCACTGGAGATGATGATTCTCGAATCTCTCCGCCGCCAGCCTGCCCATGGCTATGCTCTGGTGCAGCACATTCAACAACGCTCCAAAAACCTTCTCCAAGTGGAAGAAGGCTCATTGTATCCGGCGCTCCAGCGACTGCTCAAAACGAAGATGGTCAAGGCAGAATGGACAATCTCGCCTTCAACCAACCGCCGCGTGCGCATCTACCAGATCACCAAAGCCGGCCTGCAGCATCTGGAGCGCGAGATATCGAGTTTTGACCGGATGCTCGAAGGCATCCAAATGGTGCTTGGACCCGCCCGGCGCGCGACCAACACCTAAGGAGATTATCGATATGAGCTGGTTCGAGCGAATCTTTGTCGCTCAAGTACTCGCGCGTCGGACCCGGCGCAGCTCTGCGCGGATCGAGTCGTACCGCAAGCGCGGGACGCGATCGGCATCGTTCGCAAAACGTACTGGTCGTCGCGCAGGTTGCCATGGCGCTGGTTTTGCTGGTCTGTGCCGGATTGATGGTGCGCAGCTTCGCCGTGCTGCTCAACACGCAGCCGGGTTTTTCAAGCCCGGAGCATCTCCAGACCATGCGGGTTGCGATTTTGCAATCAATTGCCTCCGATCCAGTTGCCGTGACACGCATGCAGAATCAGATCGCGGACAAGCTTGCCCAACTTCCCGGCGTTTCCTCAGTGGGGTATGCGGCGGACGTGCCGATGGATGGCCTCGAGCCTAATTGGAATAGCATCTTCGTCAAGGGACGAGACCCGTGGGGCGCGAAGAGCACACTTCCCATGCGCCTCTTCAACTACACTTCGCCCAACTATTTCCATACGATGGGTTCCCGCATGATCGCAGGCCGCGAATTCACGTGGGACGACGTCTACAATCAGCGACCGGTCGGCATTCTCTCGGAAAATCTTGCGCGCGAACTTTTCGGCTCAGCCCAGGCAGCCATTGGCAAGCAGATCACCTATTTCCAACCGATGCCGTGGCATCAAGTGATCGGTGTGGTTGAGGACGCGCGGCACAATGGAGTGGATGCCCCGGCGCCGGCCATCGTCTATTGGCCGACGATGTCGCCGAATCTTTACGGCGCCGAGCCCCTCGATGCCGTGCGGGGAGTGACGTTTGCCGTGCGCAGCCAGCGGGCCGGCTCGGAGAGCCTCACGCAGGAGATGCAGCAGGCCGTTTGGCAAATCGACGGCGAACTGCCTGTGAGCGGACTCCGCACCATGCAGGAGATCGACTCGAAGTCCCTGGCGCGAACTTCGTTTACGCTCACGATGCTCGGAATCGCCGCCGCCATGGCCCTGGCCCTCGGCATCATCGGAATCTACGGGGTCATCTCCTACTCTGTTTCGCAGCGCACGCGAGAAATGGGCATTCGCATTGCTCTCGGCGCTCAAAAAGGCGAACTGCGCTGGCTGTTTGTTCGCTCTGCCCTGATGCTTACCGGTGTCGGTCTAGTCATCGGCTTCTGTGCCGCCGCAGCAGTAGCCCAATTGATGAGGACCCTCTTGTTTGGAATCAGTCCGCTGGATCCTCTGAGCTTCGCCATGGTGGCTCTCATCCTGGTTGCGGCGGCCGCGCTCGCAAGCTTGTTGCCAGCGTCTCGTGTTTTCGCAATTAATCCCGCAGATGTGCTCAAAGCTGAGTGATCGCAACCGACTAGGAGATTCCTTGAACCAAGATAGTTGGTTCAGAAAGAAGGACCGGCAGCCTTCAAATCTGATGCGTCGGTTGAAGCATCCATGCCAAACCACTCATCGACTGCGATTGCATGAATGATTGCGGATTTGCCCTGCTTGAGTAGTTTTGGAGCGAAGATCCGATTAACCCGCGGCAGTCAGGGCGTGATAGGGCTTGCTGTAATGGGTGGACCACTCGACCAGATCAGCGTTGAGAAAGCGCCAGCCGCCTCGGTCGGGATCGATTTCGAGCAGCATGTAGGCGTTGGGATCGTACCGAGTGGCGGCCATCACATAGTGTTGCGGACCGTAGGTGTGCCCGCAGTCAATCCATTTGTGCACGTGTCCGCTAACCACGAGTTGGATGGTGTCCTGGTGTTTGCGCAGCAGGGAGCGTAGCCCAAAATCGCTAAACTCCGCGGGGCGAATGGCCGCGAGCGGGTAATGAACGAAGACGAACGTGGGCTTCCCCTCGGCAAGCTGCGCTTCGAACCAGTGAAGCTGCTCTTCGCCAAGTGATCCGGTACCGGGGTTGAACTCGACTGCTTTGTTGTCTTGCGTCGAACCGAGAAAATTGTTCAGGTGGACGAATTTGTATCCTTTGTAATTCAGCGCCCAGTAGGGATCTGTATTGAATTTTGCCTTGAATAGCCGATGGCTCATCTCGCGCGGAACGTGCTTCACGTCGTAGTCATGATTGCCGAATCCAATGTGCACCGGCATGTGAAAGCCGTCGGTAATAGCCTTGGCGTTATCGAGGCGCGTCTTGTTCTTGAAGTAGAAGTCGTAATCGGTAGAGGGATAGTTGTGGAAGTAGTCGCCTAACAAGAAAACCTGCTCGATGCCGGGCGTCAGGGAGTTGATGAAATCGCGCGCCGCAGTGAGGCGGGGAGTCGTCACCAGGATGCTTTCATTGTCTTCCACGCCGTTCTCGCTGCCCTTCACGTAAAAGTCATCGATGATGTGCGAGTCGGCCACGAGAGCGACATAAAAGCGGGTGCCCGGCGAATGCGGACCCACCTCACGTGCCCAGAGTGAGCGCGTGAGGCTTGAGACAAGTGTAGCGGTGGTTAAAGCGCCAAATCTGCGTCTGGTGAGATGCGTCATCGGTGACCTCTCTGTGTTAGAAAGATAATTTGCCAGCCACCTGCAACTGGCGCGGCGGAAACGCCGAGGTGATCGACCCGAAGCTTCCGGAACTGCGGTTGGAGTTTGGCGCCATGTAGTTGACCTTATTGAGCACGTTAAAGGCTTCGCCGCGAAGATCGAACGATGAGTGCTCGTTCCACAGACGGAAGCTCTTGTGCAGGCCCAGATCAAACTGGTTGAACGTCATGTCGCGGAGTGAGTTGCGGCCGGCATTGCCGTAGGGTTGACTGGCGTCAGTGGGATTGGTGACATTGGCGGTACTCAGGTATCCGTTCAGCGCCGTGCTCGTTTTGGTCCAGCTTGCCTTTGGGTTGACGGGATTGCCGGAGACGTTGGGGCGCTGGTTGAGCAGCGGGCTGAGCTGAAATGCTGCCGAAGGGCTGTAGATAAGATTGACCGGCTGTCCACTGGTGTCGGTATTGATAGCAGTAAGTTGCCAACCGCCGAGCGCCAGATCGAGAGCTCGCGGCATGTTCGACGCGAACTTGCGGCCGTGTCCGACTGGCAGATCCCAAACCGCGCTGAGCGTGTTGTTGATCGGCTGATTGTAGGCCGACTGTCCGCGCTCGCCATTGAGGTTCGCCAGGTTTACACGGGATGTGTCGTTGTTGGGCGTGTCGAGATGTCCCGACGCGTTGTCGATGGCCTGGGACCAGGTGAAGGAGTTCAGCAGGTAAAGTCCTCCAGAGAAGCGATGCTCAAGCTTTGCCTGGAGCGCGTTGTAGCTAAGGAAGCCGGCGGGAATCGATTCCTCGATCGTGGTGAAGGTAGCGATGGGCCGTCGCGCTTGAACGCTCAGCGTTCCTCCCGTGGCGTTCGCCGCAGACTGGTTAAGATCTGCCAGCACCCAGATATGCACGCCATGCTCGCCGATGTAGGATACGGTGAACACCGTGTCCTTTGTGATTTCGCGTTGCACGTCAAGATGCCAGCCCTCTACGTACCCCGTGGGGATGTTTTTAGGAATGTAGCGCGTTTGGGCAATGGTCGTGTTGAAGTTGTTGGGATCGACGAAGTTCGACGGATAACCTTGCGCAACGCTGCGGAAGCACCCGACATAGTTGTCGCCGGTGCACAACGGCTGCTTGGTGCCGGTGAATGCAAAAGGCGCGACCTGGTTCACGGTGGAGTTGATGATGTAAGGCCCATTGTAGGCAAGCAGGTTTTCTCCGCCCTCGCGGTTGAACTGATCGTAGCTGATGCCATACGCAGCGCGAATCACCGTCGCGGGATCAAGCTGCCATGCAAAACCTAACCGTGGCGCAAAATCGAGTTTCGGTGAATTTACCAGCGCTCGCTTGTAAAGCGACCCGCTCGAAGCCTGGATGAGCGTGTTGGTGGATGGATCGAAGTTAGCGAGGTGATTTCCGTCAGTGAACTGGGGCGTGACTAGCTCATAGCGCAGACCCACATTGACCGTGAGCGAGGGCAGCAGTTTCCAGTCGTCCTGAAAATAGAAATAATTCATGTACTGGTGGTAGTTGACGATTCGGAAATTATTCAGCTGATAACTATCTCGCGCACCTGTAAGGAAATCCGTCAGGAATGCCGCCGCACCCGCGCCGGCATCGCTTGTGCCACCGCCGTTCTGGCTGAATCCCTGGCTGAAGGTCTCTCCGCCATAGACCGGGTTAAAGTCATCGACCTGAGTATTGATGGCAAGATACTCCCAGCCAAACTTCATGCTGTGATGATTTTTGATCAACGAGTAATTGATCTTCGGATTAATGACGAAGGGATTCTGGAATTGCGGGTTTGAGGTCTGCGCTCCAAACGTGCTGAAGTTCTTGATACTCTCGTTACTCAGTCGGCGGATGACCGCCTTGTCGGTAGGGAGGCCCGGAATGCCCGCGTCAACATTGATGCTCTGTTTTCCCGCAAGATACGGCGTTTTGCCTCCATGTGTCCACGTGAAGCCGACGCGCGCATCCAGTGTTGAACTTGGACTGAATGAATGTGTAATGCCCGCCGCGATCTGTCGGTTATAGGCGTGGATCGTGCCGTTGCCACCATCACCGGCATCACCAGGGATAGAAGTTGCATCGACAATATCGCCCTTGTGATCGCTGTAGCGTCCGAAGATCGCGGTCTTGGTGCTCAGGATGTAGTCGAGACGGCCATCGCCCTTGTCATCGGTAAGCGTGGCACGGGGAAACGACGCGTAGTTGTTTGAAAACCCGGAGACGTTGGGTGCGGGTAGCGCAGCGATCACGAGCGTGGCCAGCGGCGTCCAGTCCGTTTGCGGCACGATGCCGTTGGCGTAGACGGTGCCTGTGATGGGATTGCGAAGGGGCACCGGTGCGCCCGTGGTCGTTTGGAAAATTCCCTGACGCTGCAGGTCCGTCGGAATTGTTGCCGCGGCGTACGTCGCCTGTACCTGGCGATTGCCCTCGTAGTCACCGAAGAAGAAAAGACGATCATGCAGAATTGGTCCGCCAATTGCGCCACCAAATTGGTTGCGAATCAGCGCCGGCTTTTGCGACTTGCCCGTAAGCTTGTTGATCGGCGGGGCGAAGGGGCCGATGGCATTGAAAATGGTGTTGCGGTGATATTCCCAGAGCTTTCCGTGAACCTGATTCGTGCCGCTGTTGATTGAGACGTTGATCACCGCCCCCGAAGCGCGGCCAAACTCTGCAGAGTAATTGTTGGTCTCGATTCGGAACTGGTTGATAGCGTCGGGTGACGGCGGAATCGCCTGATTTGAAAAGCCCTGGTTCGACGTTCCATAGGCGTTGTTATCAAGGCCGTCGAGAAGGAAGTTGTTAAATTCGGAACGCTGGCCATTCACGTTGTAAGACGCGTCACGGCTGGTGACCGACTGGTTCTCGAGGTTGTTGCGACGCACTCCCGGAGCAAGCGACATTAAGTCGCCATACGCGCGACCGTTGAGTGGCAAGTCGTGCACCTGGGTCTCGGAGATGACGGTGCCAATCGACGACGTCTCACTCTCGAGTTGAGTGGCAGCCCCCGAGACAGTGACTGTCTCGGATACGCTGCCGGGCTTGAGCGTCAGATCCACGCGCTGGCGGGTGTTGACATTGACGGCAAATGGGTCGGTGACAGCATCACTGAACCCTGGCGCTGACGCGGAAACCTTGAAACGCCCGATGTGGACATCGGGAAACTGGAAGTTCCCCTGGTTGTCCGTAGTGGTCGCCAACGAAACTCCTGTGGCGAGGCTAACTAGCGTGACTTTGCTGCCTGCGATCGGCGCACCAGATGAGTCCCGGACGAAACCGAGAACCGCCGAAGTGTCGAATTGCGCCAAGCAGAAAGGCGCGCTCAGGAGGAGAAGAAAGACTGCTCGTAAACTATTGCCTCGCATTGATTCGCTCCAAAAGAGATGTTTAGCAAGTCTGACTTAGAGATGTTTAGTAAATCTGACCGGGGAATCGATGGTCAAGTCATGCGATTGCGCGCAGCCTTGGGCAGTAACGGCCGGGCTGGCGGTGCAGCCGGTTTCGTGGACATCGATTATCACCTTACGTGGCACTCATGAATATTTTGTAAACCTGCATCGGTGAGGATATCGAATCGCGTGATTGAAAAAAACTGGATTTGTGAAGTGGCCATCTTATTATGCCTCAGCAATCGACGAACCAAAATGAGCTGCGCCTGTCAGTTGCATTTTGCGTGCCTCTGTCGCCGCATACGATCGCCAAATTCAGAGATTTGCCATTAGAACTCTCGAGGGTTCGAAGAAGCAACGCCCGTTTCCGGTACTTCTGCGCGTTCTTTTGCTGTTCGATTTCGAACGCAGGATTCTGATTTCGGACAAGCAGAGCTTCTCAACTTTTCGTCAAGCCGTCGTTTTGGCTCTCAGAGCTTAGGGCGAACGACCAACGTCGCGCCTTCACGATGCGTGAGGGGGGCAAAACGGCAGTACGGATAGAGGGCGTTGCGGGCTTCGCGGGCAGCAAGCCGAAGACGGTCGATATCGCCGGACGCTCAGTGCGCATCCGTGCGAGGCACGAGTATTGTTTATGACAATAAGCTGATGGCGGTCAGTTTCGACCCGGTTTTCTGATTAACTCGTTTGCGGGCGGGTCCACTGCCATTGACTATACTTGCGGGGTTGTAATCAGCTTTCCAACGGAGTGCCAAAGTGACGCTGCTAAGCGAAAGCTTTGTCAAGCTAGTTGAGTGTCCCCGAAGTTGCGTCGCCGCATTTAGGAGAGTTATCGTCGATAAGCCCCTCGCTATTGTCAGGGAGAGCAGTTTATGGAACCGGAGCGCGTACGGGCACAGCTAGGCCGAATCTTGAAAAGCGGTGCTTTCAGCGATGCCGGGCGGGCGAGCAGCTTCCTGCGGTTCGTTGTGGGACGTGCACTTGAGGGACGAATCAGCGAGATCAAAGAAACCGTGATCGCGATCGACGTTCTAGGGCGAAACACGTCTTTCGATTCCAAAACAGATCCGATCGTCCGTGTCGAAGCAGCGCGCCTTCGCGATCGTCTTCGGGACTACTACGATCATGACGGTTTTGACGATGAAGTAGTGATCTCCGTGCCAAAGGGCGGCTATGTGCCGGTGTTCTCCGAACGCCAGCAACCTGCGCAGTCGCCGACAGTGGACGTGCTGCGGGTTTCCCTTTTGCCACCGGACAACGCAATTGTTGATTCCTTCGTCATTTCACCCAATGGTCGAAGAGTTGCGTTTACGGCTTATTTGAGTGGGACCCTGATGCTGTGGGTGCGAGAGCTCGATTCGCTCGACGCGAAGCCCCTGTCTGGGACAGAAGGTGCGGCGTTCCCGTTCTGGTCGCCCGACAATCGCTCGATCGGATTTTTCACGCCTTTCAAACTTAAGATCATTCCGGCTTCCGGAGGTCCATGCCGCGACATAGCCGACGTCGTCTTGGGAAGGGGAGGCTCATGGAATCGAGACGGGATCATAGTGTTCTGCCCACGGCCGGTGGGCATTCTGCATCAGGTTTCGGCGGCAGGCGGAACCCCGCAACCCGTGACCTCACTTGACACGGCGCGGGCCGAGATCTCTCATGGTTTTCCGCAGTTCCTGCCTGACGAACGGCGCTTCCTGTACTTTGCGGCAAGCTATCGGTCTGGAGAGTCATCTATCCGTGTCGGATCACTCGACTCAGCAGTTTCGAAATTGATCGTGGCTGCTGAGACGAGTGCGTTGTATGCACAGGTTTTCGGCGGGCGTTCCGGGTGTTTGCTTTTTATCTCACATGGCTCTCTGCTGGCTCAGCGGCTCAACCTCGACACGCTCGAACTTAGAGGTGATCCGGAGGTCATAGATCCTGAAGTGCAATATCGGAGGTGGGGTCAAGCCTGTGTCTCAGTGTCGATTGATGGCCTTCTGCTGTACCGCAAAGGCACGATCGAAAAGTATCAGTTCACATGGATCGACAGGCAAGGCGAACAGGCTTCGATCGTGGGCCCGCGCAATAGTTTCCCCTCGAGCCCGCACTATTCGTTCAGCCTGTCACCCGATGAGCGCCGTATCGCGATTCATCGCCCCGACGATCCTGATACTGCTCTTTCGACCATATGGGTCATGGATGTCTTCAGAGGCGGCGCTCTTTGGCGCCTTACCGTGCCAGAAGGTTCACAGCCAGAATTTTGTCCGGTATGGTCCAACGATGCAGGCGAACTTGTCTTCAGTCGCGGAGACGATCGCGGGATGCGCCTTCTGCGTCAGGCACTCGGTAGTGAAAGTCCGAATTGTATCGTCGATACGAAAGGGCCGAAGTTTCCGACTGACTGGTCCGCCGATCGACGTTTCAGCGCATACAACTCGCAGGAACCGGATTATAGATACCAGCACACCTGGGTCGCAGTGACCTTTAGTCAAGACCCGCCGTATTCGCTTCTCCAGCACTCGCATCAGGAAGGCAGTGCGGGTTTTGCCCCATGCCTGAAAGAAGATGCGCCGAGATGGATGGCCTACACATCGGATGAGACAGGGCGCTTTGAGATCTACATTCGGAGCTTTCCTGATGCTGGATACAAATGGCAGGTGTCGAATGAAGGTGGTATTTTGCCGCAGTGGAGGTCGGATGGGCGAGAGCTCTTCTACCTTGCGCCAGACGGAACTCTTATAGTTGTCGCAGTGAACCCGGAAGCAGCGGAGTTTGGCAGCCCGCGAAGACTTCTCGACAGCGGTTTACGCCTCCATTCCCATAGCATGTGGATGAGCCAATATGGGGTGGCGAAGGACGGGCAGAGATTCCTCTTGAATCGCCCCATCGAAAAATCGTCAGCCGCGATCACGGCCGTTATTCCGCGGTAGACATCGCTTCACGATCAGCTGTAGAAGAAAAAGTACGCGCAATGTGCGATACGTATGCGTTACGCTTCCGTACTTCACTTATGCCCTGCTAGGGTCCACTGTGCCTCTATCAGAGGAGGCAGAAATGTTGAGGACGTTTGCTGTGTGGATATTGCTCGCGACGACGGCCGCATTATTTGGGCAATCGGCCAGAAAGGAACCCGAAGCGCCGCCACTCCGAAACAATACGGATGAAAGTGCAATTCGATCTCTACTAGCCTTCGGCTTCGAGACGAGTTGGAACAACCATCGGCCTGCCGACGCGCTTACTCCGGATAAGTGTATGGACGAGGCCGTCTTTATTAATACAACGGGCGGCTGGGTAATGGGCCGTGAGAACTTTCTTGAATTGATTACCCGACTTCATGCACCGGGAGGTCCGTTTCACGACCACACAAGGCGCCATGCAATCGAAGAACTTCGCTTGATCCGGCCGGATGTTGCCTTTGCAGTCGTTAAGACGTTCGATATCAAGAGAGCGGGCGCGCCCACGAAGGGTGAGGAGACCCGAGGGCTTATCATCCTGAGCAAGGAAGAAGGGCGCTGGAAGGTAAACGCGCTTGAGAACACCAAGATTCAGCCGATGCCAACGGGACATCCTTGAGTCTTCGCATGTGCTTTCCTGTGTGTGCCACAGGACTGGATTGGGCATATCGCTTGTCGATGGTAGAAATCGGAAACAGGTCAGAGGGCCACGGCATCTGTTGCCATGATTCGTAAACAGAACCTGGTCAATTGCGGCTTAAGCGGACTTTGCAAGGGTAATTGATTGAATGAGTATGTTCCATGGTCCCGGATTGTTCATGAGGCGGTGTGTCAGTCCACTCTCCAGCCGGTCTGCGAAGGCGTTGATCGCTTCACAATCGCCGTCGCGCACCCGCCTGAGGACGGGAGCTAGCGAGGGCATGAACGTTGAACGGAAGGAGCGTGCTCTCTTGCTGGCCAACGCGTCCTTATCGCCGGCGTTCATATACTCTGTCCAGGCCGCGTCGGGAAGGCCCAATTCATCATAGTTTTCGACGGCGAGTCGTTGGAAATACCCATCCTTCGCGAACGGCGCGAGAAGTTCACACTTTTTGCGCGGATGCGCTCCGAGAACCATGGCGGCGCGTTCCCCGGCCGTAATGGCCCCCTTCTCCACCATGTCTTCGAGTACTGCATTGGCGGAATCCATGAGACCTGCGATCCCGGACGACTCCAGGTCATCCGGGGGAGTGGGTAGTACAACCACCATGCGAGCGCCAGGCCTCATCTCGCGCGCCCGCAACGAGAGAAAGCTTTCCCAATCTTCCGCTGCCTGAGTTTCGAACGCCGCCCGTGCAGTTCCAGTGCTGCGGACAGACCAAAAGTGGCCGGGGATGAGTGACGGAACTCGGCTGAGCCACATGGCGGCGCTTGATGACCATCCCAGATGCACCGATTGAGATGGAAGCACCTGCTCGTAAAACGAGCGTCTGACGGCACACGGAAACACGTTCGCCTGGCTCAATTCATACCGGCTCGGATCGGAAGTAAGAACCTCGAATAGCGAGTTGAAGTCATTTGAGGGCTGGTCTACATGAAAGACACAAATGGGACGATTGGCGCCAATGCGGGGTCGAAGATCTCGAATCGCACACCCCATCGGGAGCAGGGAATTCTTGCCCTGCGACGAGCCGTAATCCGCGATGATGATAGGGTCCTCGCTGGGTTGGAACTCCATCTTCTCCACCGCCCTCTGCAAATGAGGAATTGCAATGGAAGCACTAGCGGCCTGCGACAGGGCATGCTTGTTGTAAGCGCCATTGCCCTCCATGACACCATGAGAGAGCCTCATCGCTTTCGACCCGTCGCGATCCTTGAAGACAACTGTCGGATGCGTGTTCAACATTTGGCCACCTTCCGTTTTCATCGACTTAGGACTCATGATTCAGATTCGAGCATTTGCAGTTCTGACTCGCGGTCGTAAGGCAACGACTTCTGGTATCGATACGGTCCAAGGCGCAACATCAGTGCAGCCCCGATCACGGTTGCAATGGAAGACAGAGTCAGCGCCAGTGCATAGGATCCTGTTGCGTCGAAGGCGGCGCCCACTAGGTACGCCGCTGATCCAGTCGAAAGACCAAAAGCAGCAAACACGAATCCATAAATGGTGCCAAAAGATCGAAAGCCAAAATAGCGGCTAATGAGGTATGCCATGATGTCGACTTCAGCCCCGAGTCCAAGGCCTATGGCGAATGCCCCCGTAAAAGCAGCCCACGGCACTCCAGCGATGAACAGTAAGCCCATGCCTACGGCGACACAGCCGAAGATGACGCCGGCGACCCGAGGGGCGAAGAATTTATCGAGCAGGTAACCCGAGCCGACTCTGCCAACGAGCAACCCACCGCCAAACACCGAAGTTGCCAATGCAGCCGTTCGCGTGGGGAGCCCCCCGTTAGTTAATAGAGCGGCCAAGTGTGCAAAACATCCGGAGATGCTACCGGTGACTAGAACAAAGGCGCATAACATTATCCAAAATGTCGTCGTATGCCACGCCTCGTGGAAGCTCAAACCTGAGCTGGTCTCGGAGCTGGCACGCTGGAGGACATTATCCTCACCGTCCGGGCAAAGACCAATCTGCTCGGGATTAGCTTTGAGAGCCATGGCCTGTATGGGCAGGCTGATCAGCAGAATCGCTGCACCTGAAAAGACAAAAGTGATGCGCCACCCAAACCTTGCAATCAAGTAGTGTGAGGCCAATGGCACGATCATCGCACCGACACCCAAACCCGACATCATGAATCCGAGTGCCACGCCTCGGCGCCTGTCAAACCATTGCGAGACCAGGTGGCAATACGAAACAGGCGCTACGCCGGCCGAGGCGATTCCGACGGCCGAATAGAAAAGGTAAAGCTGCCAGATTTTCTCAGAACAGAAATCCGCCGAAACCAGAATCAACCCCACTGTAACTGTGGATAGGAGGATGACTCTCCGCGGGCCGAAGCGGTCGATGAGGCGTCCCGCAAACGGCAGGCCGACGGCAACCATGGCGGCGTGCAGCGTGAAGGCAAGGGAAACCGCACCACGATTGGAATGGAATTCATGAATCAGTGGCTGAAGAAATATCCCAAACGAAAAGGCCATTATCGGAGTGGGCCCAATCAACAAGCTCAGGGCGGCAGTCACGACCACCCACCAGCCGTAAAACATAGGATTCCGGGATTGGGGCATCCAGCACCTCGGATCAGGTCCTCCGAATTCGGAAGACTTAACGAATGACATCACAAGCCTGCGCTCGGCCAGAGAAAACCGCGATGTCCTGAAACTTGTTTCTTGCTGCCCGATTTGTCCCGGTGTAATCTCCTGAAAAGACTGGAAATGCGAGGATCTATTCCCCAGCCCGGCCAATGTTATCGCAATCTCCAATCCGTTTTGGCCTCTTCGAGGTGGATCTCAAAGCGCGCGAAGTGCGCAAGAGCGGCATCAAAATCAGGCTGCAGGACCAACCATTCGATGTGCTCGCTACGCTCCTGGAGCGCCCTGGACAGTTAGTAACAAGAGAGCAACTGCAAGCCAGAATCTGGGCCGGCAACACGTACGTCGACTTCGATCGCGGGTTGAATAAGGCCATCAATCGAGTCCGCGAGGCGCTCGGCGACCTCGCGACAACTCCACGTTTCATCGAAACGCAGTCGAAACGCGGTTACCGATTCATCGCTCCCATTGCGGGTTTGCATGCCGACAGCGAGCAGCACTTACTGCGCTCCTCGCTTCTTGCGCCTTCGAACACCTCATTCCTGCCGAATCATTTCGCCCTCTCGTGCGATGGGACTCGGCTTGCGTTCGTTGCTGCTGATCCAAATGGTGAAGAGGCTTTGTGGGCGCGTGACTTGTCAGCCGCCACCGCACAGCGCCTCGCTGATACCGAGGGTGCCCGGATGCCGTTCTGGAGTCCGGATGGCCGGCGTGTCGGGCTCTTCGCGGGTGGCAAATTGAAGACCATCGATATCTCGGGAGGCGCGGTGCGCATTTTGTGCGATGCGCGAGTGGGTGTGGGAGGGGCCTGGAACTCCAACGATGTTATCCTCTTCGCGCCCCAGGTCGCCGGGCCGTTATACCGTGTTGCCGCTTGTGGGGGCACACCCGTTCCGGCAACCCCCGTGCCCATGAGCGAAGCAGTCAGCAACACTGCTGGCCTGTTTTTTCGCCTCGAAGCGATCGATTTCTGTTCTTTGTGAACAGAACTAGCCCAGACGACCTGCTTCGCAACGGGATCTATGCCGGCTCGCTCACCTCGACGGAAGTTCATCTTGTTTCCTCTGAAATTGCCGGGAACGTGGGGTTAGCGTCCGATCATCTTTTCTTTGTCGCCGAGGGCGGATTGAAAGTTCAAGCTTTCGATTCGGCGCGAGCCCAGCTCACGGGCGCGGTCGTACCGATCGTTCAGCACGAACTCTTAAGCTGGGACCGCGCGTGGTTCCACCAGGCATTTTCCGTTTCCGAACCTGGAACAGTGATCCTTCAATCGCGAATGGATTTCGCCCCGGAGATAGTGTGGTCCGATGTGTTTGGAAATGAGGAGACGCTGATTCGTGGCGGCTACTGGGGGACAGCAATATCTCCGGACGGCCGATTCGTCGCAGTTTCCTCCGAGGAGTTTCAGGATGGGAAGCAGTATATCTACGTTCATGACATTGAGCGCGGGGTCACAAGCCGCGTGACGGACGAGGGCCATGAGTGGCATCCCTCCTGGTCGCCTGCCGGGGACAAGATCATCTACGACTCGACCGAAGGGTACGCATCCTGCACATACTCGATTCCCGCGGACGGCTCAGGTTCTCCGCAACGAATCCTCGAGCCCGGCAGCATCACCGCGCATATGTCGGCCGACGGCGCCCTGGTTTGTGCGCGACTGGATCGTGGGTGGCCACACCTTGAAGTTCGCCTGCCGAATCGCACCGAGTCGATTATGCTCGGACCCGGAATTGAACCCCAATTCTCTCCAGACGGCAGATGGCTCGCCTATACCGAACCGGGAGGAGCAGGCATCGCCGTGAGGCCGGTTCCATCCCTGCAATCACAACTGAAGATCTCGGCAGGACGAGGGGCGCAGCCA
Organism: uncultured Acidobacteriaceae bacterium; assembly: GCA_963770365.1. Classification (GTDB taxonomy): domain Bacteria; phylum Acidobacteriota; class Terriglobia; order Terriglobales; family Acidobacteriaceae; genus Telmatobacter. The sequence goes on from CAVYPN010000014.1 coordinate 1,200,562, forward strand.
CGATGGAATCGCGACGGGACAAAACTGTTCTACATTGCCCCCGGCAAAAAGCTGATGGCCGTCAGCTTCGATTCTGGCTCAGGTCGCGCCGGTGCACCGACCATGCTTTCTCAAACTCGTATCGTACGGGCTGCAATCGCCGGTTTCCAGTTTGATGTGGCGCCAGACGGTAGGTTTCTGATTAATTCGTTGCCAGCGGGCCCACTTCCACTGACTCTACTTGCAGGATGTAATTCGCTGTTTGCAGATCCGCCGAAATGATGCTGCAGATACGTTCGCAACGGGGCAGGGTTCGGGAATAGCAAACTCTGTGTGCCTGCGCACTTCGCGCGTCGCGGCGTGCAGTGTCGTAATTGATCCAAAAAGGACAACCAGCGCGGCCCATAAAGAACCAAATACACCCAGCTGTCGATGCCACTGAACACGATGAATGGCAACTACCCGATTTGAGCAACGAGCAGCACGACCCATCCAGTCATGACGACGCCGTGGATATACAACAGCGCCGACCCGACTACTCCGCCGAATCGGGCGCGTGCCCAGCCACTTTGGTTCCGTGGATTGTGACGGCTCGCTTCAGTGCACCGCCAACCTCCCCTACGTCGCCGGTTTGGGTAAAGGAAGTCGCGGTGATGTCGGACCAGACTTCATGCCACAACATCTTCTTTCCGTGCTCCGGGAACTGCACGCCGGATGGCAGTCAAATTTAGGAGAAGCCGGTTATGCGGCCACTTCTCTGCGTCGAGCGACTTGAATAGCCAACGAACTCTTGCCCCGCAATCACCTGATGAGACATGGTCATGTGTCGGGCTGTCGATTGATCGCTCGACATCGAGAAGTTGTCCTCTTGGAGTCCGCAACAGACCGCTCTGGATGAAGGAGAGCTGCGCTCAAATCACTCGTCACAGAACGATTGACGCTCTACCCAGAGACAACCTATGGAAATGCACATGAGGAAAGAACACATACTCAACAGCGCCCGACATGCTCACTCTCAAGATGCTTGCCCGCTCTCGCCTCTAGGGCTTCAGCATTCAGCAATCCAACAAAAGACTCTTAGACTACGTGCTGGAGATGAGGTGCACTCTCTGGTGGGCATGCGGAATTCTTCATCATCTAGACCAACACTGTTTGCCACAGCGATGTTGGGTATCTGTTTTATATCCTCGGCAGTTCTGCGCGCGGATACCGTTTCCAGCGATCAGCGCATAGTGACGAAGTTAGCCGACGGCATCTACGAAATCCGGCATAAGGATGCTCGACCATTTTCCGCAAGGGAATACTGTGGTCGTCATTGGCGACTCGGACGTGCTGGTGGTGGACTCCTGCTACCTGCCCTCGAGCGCTCGAGAAGACATCGCGCAAATTCGCCAGTGGACGAATAAACCTGTTCGCTATCTACTCAACGCACACTGGCACAACGATCATACTCAGGGGAATGCGGTCTATTCTGATGCATTTCCCGGAGTAGCAATCCTTGCGCACGTCGAAACGGCTAGCCTCATAGGCCTTCGGGTTGGGCGATATTTGTCTGAATACCCTGGGCGCATACAGAGGTTCCAACAGCAGCTCGACATCGGAACTAATCCCGACGGTAAGGCGTTGACTGAGGACGAAAAACAGGATTTGAAGAACGCCATTGCAGGAGGCAAGGCCGCAAGCGATGCCGTGTCAGCGGAGTTCATGAACTTGAAGCCCAAGTTTCCTAATGTCACCTTCGAGCACGAACTCAACCTAGATCTGGGAAACCGGGAAGTGCAATTGAAATTTCTGGGGCGCGGCAACACGGCCGGGGATGTGATTGCTTACTTGCCGAAAGAGAAGATCCTGGTCGACGGTGATCTCGTGGATTCTCCCGTCCCTTACCTGGGAAGTGGCTTTCCCATCGAGCAGATTGGCACGCTGAAAAGAATGGCTGAAATGGATTCTGAAACGCTCGTTCCTGGACACGGCAATGTCCTCAAGGGCAAAGACTTCGTGCGACAGGAGATTGAACTGCTGGAAGCCGTCATTGCTGCCATGGCCCAGGAGATTGGACGCACAAGTGCTTCGCCTCAAAACAGGTTCGAAGCGATCAAGAAAGGTGTGGAGCAAAACGTCGATGCGAAGGCATGGCGGCAGAAGTTCGCCGGAGATGATCCCCAAAATCAAGAATTTTTCGACGTCTTTTCATGGCCTGGTCTGCTGGAGGCGGCACATGCTGAGATGTGGCCGCGATAAAAATTCTGTGCTGGCGGACTGCCGGCAGATTCCCTGAGCCATGCACAATTACTCACCGGATTCTTCTATTCGCGATAAGAGTCCGACCGTTTGAGAGCCGCTGAACATCCTTCCGTCACATACCTGTTGACATTCTGCCTATCAAAACAGACGATATGTTGGACGTCAACATGGCGGTCTGCTTTCGATGCCCAAAACCAAATGCGACGCTCTGCAGGGCACACTTGATCTGATGATCCTCAAGACCCTCGAATCCATGGGGCCGCTGCATGGCTATGGCATAGCGTGCGGTATTGAGCAGGTCTCGAGCGACACTTTCACCCTTAACCAGGGCACGATCTACCCAGCGCTGCTGCGGCTCGAACAGCGTAAATGGATCAGATCGGACTGGGGAACGTCGGACACCGGCAGAAGGGCAAAGTTCTATTCGTTCACGCGCATCGGGCAGAAGCAGCTGGCGCCGGAAGAAGAAAACTGGTCGCGCATCGTGTCCCCCACGACACGCTTTCTCTCACCCGCAGAATAGGAGTGCCCATGGACTGGCTTCGGGAAATGCTCAGCCGCTGCACATCGTTTCTGAACCGCCGCAGGCTCGACAAGGACTTAGACCAGGAACTTGAATCGCATATCGAGTCTGTGATGGAAGACAACATCCGCCGCGGTATGACGGACGAGCAGGCCCGGCGCGCTGCGTTGCGCATGTTCGGCGGTGTCACCCAAATCAGGGAGTCCTATCGTACCCGCCGCGACTTTCCTTTCCTCACTTCGTTAGGCCGCGACCTCCTCTACGCCACACGTCGGCTTCGCTCTTCGCCCGGCTTTTCCCTGGTCGTAATCGTTACCCTGGCGCTCGGCATTGGCGCCAACACCGCCATCTTCACGCTGGTCGAGGGATTCCTGCTGAGTTCACTGCCGGTCGCCGATCCAGCTAACCTTTACCGCATCGGCGACCGCAACACATGCTGCTACCATGGCAATTTCGAATATCCGGACGGCGATTTCGACCTCTTCTCGAATGATCTATATCGCCGCTTCAGGCAAGCGGCGCCGGAGTTCGAGCAGCTTGCAGCGGTGCAGGCGGGAGGTAGCGGATATACCGTGCAATACGGCTCGGCTGCGCCACGTCCGCTGCGGACGGAGTTTGTCTCAGGGAATTACTTCAATACTCTCGGAGTAGGCGCATATCTCGGCCGTCCGTTTGCCGATAGTGACGACCGCCCCGGAGCCTCACCTGTGCTGGTGTTGAGCTACGTGGCATGGGAAACCGAATTCGGCCGCGATCCATCGATCGTCGGAGCGACGGTGTATGTCCAGAGGCATCCGTTCACGGTCGCGGGCGTGGCGCCTGCGGGATTCTTTGGCGACCGGATCGCTTCGATTCCCGCAGACCTGTGGATGCCGCTCTCAGCCGAGATCGAGATTGAAGGAGCAAACGCGGCCGTAACGCAACCGTTGACCGCGTGGCTTTATCCATTGGGCAGGCTGCGTCCCGGTGTCCAAAAGTCGGCGCTCGAGGCCAAGTTGTCCTCGGTACTGCGGCAGTGGATGCGGGAATGGCCCAGGTTCACCGAGCACGGTGGAGCTGCACTCATCCCTCGTCAGCACGTGATGCTTGCTCGCGCAGGCGGAGGAATCCAGAAACTCCAGCAACAATCCGGGGCGAACCTGCGCCTATTAATGCTTCTTTCCTGCGTGGTGCTGCTCATGGCCTGCGCAAACATCGCTAGCTTGCTGTTGGCGCGCTCGACAGCCCGACGGATCGATGTAGCCGTTCGGATGGCTCTTGGCGCAGCTCGGTTCAGAATCATTCGTCAAATCCTGATCGAAAGCCTGCTGCTCAGCGTAACCGGAGGCGCGGCCGCTCTGGGTGTCGCCTGGTTCGGTGCTCACGCCATTCTTGCGTTGGCTTACCCAGAGGCCCACAATATGCCACTGCATGCCGAGCCTTCATGGCCGGTCCTGGTGTTCACATTCGTCGTGTCGCTATTGACTGGTACGGTCTTCAGCGTGGCTCCCGCATGGGCGGCGTCGCACGCGCAGCCATCCGAATCCCTGCGCGGGAGCCAATATTGCCAGCCGGGACCGCGCTTCTATACCGCAACGCGCACTCGTGATTCTGCAGCTTGCCATGTCAGTCGTTCTGCTCTCCAGCACGTTTCTGCTGACCCGGTCGCTTATGAATCTGGAGCATCAGAACTTCGGGATTGAAACCGCCAACCGCTACACCTTCCAGATGGATCTCGAAGGTGCCGGATACACCGTTGATCGCGTCGCGGGCCTGTACCGTCAAATCGAAGAGAGACTGGGAGCATTGCCGAGCGTCACCCACGTGAGCTTCGCCAGGTATATTCCCCTCGGCGGTAATCAATGGGGAACCTGCGTCTCGCTGCAAGGTGAATCCGATCCGGGTCAGGAGGACAAGTGCTTCTCCGATTGGGATCGTGTGAGCGCGCAGTTTCTCGATTCAGTAGGCGTGCCTATTGCCCGCGGTCGCACGTTGACCGAACATGATCAAGCGTCCTCAGTGCTTGTGGCGATTGTTAATCAAGCTTTTGTAAAGAAGTTCTTCCCCGGGAATGATCCAATCGGCAAGCACTTCGGGCGAGAAGGGGCGAAATACTCCAGCGAGTACGAAATTGTCGGCGTCTTTTCTGATTTTGTCCTGACAGACCCCCGCGCCGAGTCCCGCCCACTGTTCCTTGTTCCCAACACCCAGCGATTCACTGGTTACACCAGCCAGGAGGATGATGCTGGCGAAAAGGCATCGATGTTTCTCGACTCCGTTATTCTTCAGGTTGCGGGTTCGCCCACCGACATCGAAATGACGGCGCGAAAGGCGATAGCGGAGATAGATCCCAAACTTCCCGTCTTTCGCTTCGTTTCGTATGACTCGGTAGTGGCCAGTAATTTCAACCAGGAGCGACTCATTGCGCGGCTCACTTCGGCATTTGGCTTTCTCTCGTTGATTCTCGCTTCGGTCGGCCTATACGGGGTAATGTCGTATTTCGTGACGCGCCGCACTAGCGAGATTGGGATCCGCATGGCGATCGGGGCTTCGCGCACGCTCATCGTGCGTATGGTGATCCGCGGAGCGATCGCTCAACTTGCGATAGGCCTTGCATTGGGTATTCCGGCCAGCCTATTCATCGGCCGGCTAATGAATAGCCTCCTGTTCCATGTCAGCGGGTTCGATCCCGTGATTCTCGCCGCGGCTTCGACGGTTCTGGCTATTTGCGCGGCTGGAGCGGCGTTTATCCCCGCCATGCGCGCCGCATCGGTTGATCCGGTTCGCGCATTACGCACGGAATGAAAACTCGGTCTGGCGCTTTGAATTCGCGTTTCTCAGATTGCTCCCCATAACATACAAAGGGGAGTTTGAGCTTCTGACTGCGCAGCGAGGTGCTTTACTGTTCTTGAATGCAACTCTTCCATCGGCGCCATCATCTGCCTCAGAAATGCCGGTGAAAGTGCTGGTAGACGCATCGCAACCAGGCCTGCGCTGTCTCTCCAGCCTGCCACCCGAGTACACCTCTTCGAACAAACTTTTCTACTTTTTTTAACCGTTTGTGGGTAGCACGGTTGTTGTGTCTCTCTCACAGTAGGTGCTACCGGATAGTGAGGAGGAGAACAATGGCAACCCTAATTGAGATAACCAGTCATAGCGGCGTATTGCGCGGGGAGGGAATGGAGTCCAATTGCAAAGTAGAGACGGAGGACGTTATCGCCTTGGGGCTCCCTCCAGTCCACGCCAACTACCATATTACGTGGGTTGAAAAAGATCTTCCTGAGGGTGACTATCAGCTGTTGGTCGACGGTGCGGTGATCGCGGGCTTTCACCTCAAGATTGGGTCGCGGCGTCGGCTGAATCAGTCGTAATCGCAAACAAACATTTCTCGCAGCAGCACCACCATCTCCAACCACCGTCGGCTGTCTGAATGAGGAAGACGCGAGTGCATTCCGCGAAAAAGCTGCAATGCAGAGGGCCTGTGCAATCAAAAACGACAGAACACCGTGAAAATGACCCAGGGACACACTCACTTCTGCAGGAACATCTTTACGGCTATGCCTGCCAGGCATGCAGCGAAGACACGTCGGAGCTGGGGTCCAGTTGCGAGTTGCGCAAATGAACCTCCGAAGTAGCCGCCAACAAAGAAGCCAGCGGCTAGCAGCCCCGCCAGCTTCAGGTTGACGTAGCCAGCGCTGTAGTACTTCCAAAACGCCAGGGCGCCAATTGGGAAGAGCATTGTCGCGAGCGAGGTTCCTTGAGCGCTCTTCTGATCCATGCCGTATCCGTACACGAGGATCGGGATCAGAAAGATGGCGCCTCCCAATCCAATCATCCCCGAAATGGTTCCGATCATTACCCCAATTGCGAGGGGGAAGAGCAAATTCATTGGAAGCCTCCATTTTTTTCTTGACTCAGTCTGCAAACGAGCATATACGTCGTATTGCGTAGTAGTACACCGTATGGCATACGAATGCAACGGGAATATGACGAGTGCCGAGATTGGGTTGCGAACAATGCCCGCGCTCGTAATGAGGGGTGATTTCATTGGGCAAGAAACGAACAATTGAATCTTATTTGCCGCTGACTCCAGCGCTCTTCCATGTCCTGCTGGCGCTCGCCGATGGTGAGAAGCACGGTTACATCATCAGCAAGGAGATCGCGCGCAGGACCGACAACGAAGTCAATCTGGGCACGGGGACCCTGTACGGCATTATTAAGCGTCTGCTCGAAGACGAGATGATTGAAGAATCTGCGGAACGCCCGGACTTCAGCCTGGACGACCAGCGCCGCCGCTACTATCGCCTGACGAAGCTGGGCAGGACAGTGGCCGAGGCTGAAGCCGAGCGGATGGAGCGCGTGCTGGCATTGGCGCGCTTGAAGAACGTTCTGGGCCCGCAGAATGCCTGAGGCGACCATGCGAATCAGCACGGATGCAAATTCGCAAGAACGGTTTTTGGGTGCACTCCTACGCCTGCTTCCGGCGGACTTTCAGGACCGCTTCGCGGGTGAAATGCGGTCACTCTTCCGCGACCAGCAGCGTGATGCAAGGGATGCGGGACGTCTGGCCTACGCGCGGTTCTTCGTGAATACGTCCTGCGGTTTGATTGCCACAGCCTTCCGGGAGCATCGGGAGATCCTCTTCCAGGATTCGGATTATGCGCTTCGTCTGATGCGAAGGGACTTGTCGTTCACGGTAGTAGTGATCGCGATTCTCGGGATGGCCATTGGGGCCAGTACGACGGCTTTCCTCGCGGCGAATGCAATCCTGATACAGCCTCTGCCATTTTCGGGCGGCAATCACCTGATACATCTGCAACAGCGGCGACCCGCGATCGGCGTGGAGAACATGGGGTTCTCTGTAAAGGAAATCGAAGACTATCGTTCGCAAAACCATACGCTCGACGCGGTAGTCGAGTTCCACGAGATGACGTTCAGCTTGCTCGGTGGCCGAGAGCCGGCGCGCGTGGATACAGGAGTGGTTTCGGCTAACTTCTTCCGCATACTGGGAGTGGCACCTCTCTACGGCCGCGGGTTTATGGATGAGGACGACACGCCGAATGCGCGTCCGGTACTGATACTTAGCTACAACTTCTGGAAAAGAAGTTTCGGCGGGGACCCCAACGTGGTTGGCCAGAAGTATTCCATGAACGACAAAGAGCACGTAGTGGTTGGCATCTTGCCACCGATCCCGCAGTTCCCCTCCGAGGTCGATGTGTACATGCCCACCGTGGCTTGCCCAACGCGTTCGGGGGAGCACGCGCTGCATGAGCGCCAGTGGCACATGATGAACGTGTATGCAACGCTGAAGCCCGGCGTAACGCTGGCCGAGGCGCAAGCCGACCTCAACCAGATTGCCAAGCGTCTCCAGACCGCGTACCCCGATGACTATCCGAGCGCGAAGGGCTACGAGATCGGTTTGCGGCCGGTCCATGAAGAGCTCTCGCACGATATTCGTCCTGTCCTCATCGTCCTCTCTGCTGCTGTTGGCCTTTTGTTGCTGCTGGCATGCGCGAACGTGACAGGAATCATGGTTTCGCGAATGCTGGCGCGCACCCGGGAACTGGCTGTTCGGACGATCCTCGGAGCAGGTCGAAACCGAATCCTGCGCGCCATGATAACGGAAGGGATCATGCTCGCGATCTTCGGCGGTTTAGCCGGATTGATCTTTGCGTATGGGAGCCTGGGACTGCTGGTGAGTTTCACATCGAAATTCACTAGCCTTGCCACCCAACTCAGTTTTACGCCGGGGGCGATCGTTTTCTGCCTTCTGCTGTCGTTGGCGTGCGGGGTTGTGATCGGAATGGCGCCATCCATCGGAGTGCGTTTCATGCCGCCGTTCACGATGGAGCGAGGCAATGTCAGCGTATCCGGGCGAATCAGTTCGAAGACCCGCGGCGCGCTGGTTGCTGCACAGCTTGCGTTTTGCGTGATCCTTCTGGTGGGGGCGGGGCTGGCACTGCGTACGATACTTCATCTGGAGCGGGTCGATGCAGGGTTCCAACCGAGCGGGGTCCTTACGTCTCGCATATACATTCTGAACGGGACGCACCAGGAATTCTTCAAGCATCTTCTGCAGCGTATTCGTCGGCTGCCTGGAGTGGAGTCGGCCGGATTGGCGAGCACGATACCGCTGCACGACGCTGCTTTAGACGGGCCCGTGCCGATCGAGGTTCGCGAAGCGAAAGGCATCCAGCGCAGCGAATACAGGCCCAGCCCTCCGGTTATTCGAATCGTGACGCCGGATTACTTCCGCACGCTGGGCGCACGAATCCTGGCCGGTCGTGATTTTGACGATCAGGACACGAATGAAGCGATGCCGGTGGTGGTCGTCAACCAGCACTTCGCTAGCCACTATTGGCCGGACGGCAGCGCGGTGGGTAGGCAGATCGCCATCTCGCACGACAAATGGCTTCCCATTGTCGGAGTGGTGAGTGACATCCGGCACATTGGCCTCGATCAGGATCCCGTTGATGAGGTGTACGGGTCGCTCGCGGAGTCACCGCAAGCTGCAATGAGTCTGGTTATCCGGAGTTCGCAGACCTCTCCGGAACTCGGAGAGCAGCTTAGGTGGATCGCGCATGACATCGATCCGAAAGCCGTGGTAGCGGATGTGCGTCCGATGTTGCAAGTGCGTAAAGACTGGCTTGTGTCGCGGCGCACGACCGCGATATTCCTGAGCGTCTTCGCGGTGATTGCGTTGTGTATCACGGCTTCCGGCATCAGCGGGATGATGGCACTCACCGTGGGAGAACGGAAACATGAGATCGGCGTGCGGCTGGCGGTGGGTGCGTCGCCCGCGTCTGTCATCTTGTCGATGATGAAGCAAGTGTTGGTTCTCATGATGATTGGGTTGGGGACGGGATTTGTTGCGGCCTGGATGATGTCGACGTCGATGGCGCACATCATTTCCGGTATTGCGCCTCGCGACGGAATCACCTTCGCAGTTTCGTCCGCGCTGCTGATCGCTGTGACGACCGCTTCATCGTTCGTGCCACTGACTCGAATTGCCAAACTCGATCCGGTCATATTGCTAAGGGCAGAGTGAACCCATGCTGGAAAAGGAAGCGATGCTGAAAGATGTAGCAACCAAGGCTGCGCTTCCGTTGATTGGAGCCGCTTTCCTGAGCACGGCGTTTGAACGCGTTTACGCGAATGAAGGCCCCCGACCGGCTGTCCGCTCAGAGATGCTCGTATCGACTACATGGCTGGAGCAACACCTCAATGACCGCAACCTGATAGTCCTGTACATTGGCCGCGACCGAGCTCAGTTCGATTCCGGACACATACCGGGTTCGCGTTTTGTCCGGCTCGATGAGTTGGTTGAACAACACAGGGACTCTCTTAATGAGCTCCCACCGGTCGCGGATCTGGTGGCAACATTCGAAAGCCTGGGAGTAGGCCAGCGATCGCGCGTAGTACTGTCCGACGATGTGGGCGGAGTGCTGGCGGCTCGTGCTTTCTTTACCCTCGACTACCTGGGACACGGGGACCAGGTGGCGCTGCTCGATGGGGGCTTGAAAACGTGGAAAGCAGAATCGCGAAGGATTTCGAAGGAAGAGTATCCCGTCGCACCCGGCGAGTTCAGCCCGCATGTTCGTCCCGACGTTCTCGTCAGCACGGCGCAAATGCTACAACTAAGTCTCGGTGCCAGCAAAGGGGCTTCGGATTACGTATTACTCGATGCAAGACCTTCAGCCGAACACACCGGCCTTGTGTATTCCGAATCCATCGCCCAGGCGGGACACATCGCCGGATCGCAAAGTTTGTATTGGAAGAGGTTGATTCGTTCAGATGTAAATCCACAAATACTCGAAACGACAGAATTGCAACAGCGATTCGAAGATGCCGGGGCTCAATCGGGCAAGACGGTTGTCACCTATTGCCGCACGGGTATGCAGTCGTCATTTACGTACTTCGTCGCCAAGTACCTTGGATACCGGGCTGCCATGTACGACGGCTCGGTCTACGAGTGGGTTCGCACAGCCGGCAACGTACTCGTGATCTCACCCACGCCAAAGCGGGCTACGGCTACTCATCAACAAAAACATCTCACCAGATGAAGGAACTAACATGAAACGCAATTGCATGCTCTCGATAGTCGCTGCGTGTTTTCTGATCAACCTTTTCAGTTTGTCCGCCAGTGCCGCGTCCAAAAGTTCAACGGATAGCGGCGCTGCTCATCCGGAACTGGTTGTCTCCACTCAATGGCTGGCTGACCACCTCGCTGATACGAACCTGGTGATTGTGCATATCGGCCACGACGAAAGCGACTATCGCGCAGCACATATCCCGGGAGCCCGGTACCTGGCCATGGACAAATTCGCCACCGGTCAAACCGCGCCGGGAACGGAATTGCTGCCCCCAGAGCAGCTGAAGAAGAACCTGGAAGAGATCGGGATCGGCGACGACTCTCGCGTGGTGTATTACTCGCCAGATTGGGATCCGATGGCAACTCGTCTCTTCTTTACCCTGGATTACCTGGGGCACGGCAACCAGGCTGCGCTGCTCGATGGCGGCCTTGATCAGTGGACTCGAGAAAATCGTCCCACCTCGACAGAGATAAAGGATGTAAAACCCGGGAGCCTGACAGTCCATCTGCATCCTGAGATCGTTGCGAAGATGGATTACATGGCGAAATTAGTTGGCGGTCCGCAGAACGAAGTCGTAATCGTCGATGCTCGTCCGTCGAAGCGATATCGCAATGGTCACTTGGGCGGCGCTGGATCGCTCTATTGGGAAAATGCGTTGGTCAGCGAGAAAGAGCCGTTGCTGAAGTCGCCGGATCAATTGCGGCAGCTCTTTACCGCCGCCGGGGTCACCGGCAGGAAGAAGGCCTTATCGTATTGCGAAGTAGGCCTGCAGGCCTCGTATGTGTATATGCTGGCGCGTTACCTTGGCTACGATGCCGCAATGTACGACGGTTCTTACAGAGAATGGAGTGACGCCAAACAACCCGTGGTGCGGGGAGACTCTCCCCAGTAGCGTCGCGCCCTCTTGAATTTCGTTAGAGATCTGTCGCAGATTCTGCGAAACACAATGACATTTGGACACGGCGTGCTTGTCAAAGGTTCAGGTTCGCGACGGTGCGCCGACGATGCTTCTTCAAACTCGTATCATACGTTCTGCCCTTTCCCTTATTCATTGACGCTCCTCTTGATTGCCGCCCTCCCGCCATTTTCAGCGGGTGTCTTTGCCGGGAAGGCCTTGGTTTTAAGGTCACTTCGCCCTTGAATATCCGCGAGAGCGCCAGCAGAGGTGCGATGGAAACCTTCGATATAATTCGGCTCACTAGATGCGAGGCCCGTTTAGTAACGAATGCTGTCGTTTCCATCTGTACCCAAAACGTTGATGCGCGGGTCACCTGCGGCCGCAAAAAGCTGATCGGATAGTCCGGGGAAGGCTGCAATCGTGTCCCTCACGTGATCATCAGTCCCAGATTCTCTGCGCCCTCGAGACCGATCGCCTCCGACCGCGTGTCTCACGGTAAAAGTTGGCGAGCACTACGACCAAAAACGAAACACCTCCGCCAACGATTGCGGAGAGAACAATTGGAGTGGTTATCACACGGTCTCCTTCGATCACAACTGGGAGTGTAGACCGCCGAACCTAAACAAGGCCTAAACATCGCCTAAGGCTTTTATAAGGCAGCGTCTCGCCTACGTCTCATCCTGCTGTACAAGTATGCGATTACTTCCGCACGCTGCTTCGACTTGTTAAATCCTCATTCAAGTGTGAAGGCCAGGCAGGTCATGAGGCCCGAAAGGCTACGGAAAACTTATTAAGGCCTTAGTCTTTACTGACGAAAACGGCAGTCCAATATACCAAGATGCTTGCGGCAGATCCAGTGAGGGCTTCACTTGCAAATACCTGCGCAAGCCCGAAATGACGAGAAGAGGACTCCAGATGAATGGATCGCGAGAGCACACTAACGATATCCAGGCTACGACGGATAGTCAGCATTTGCCCGTTACTCAAACTCCCAAGGACCGCATTCTGAGGAGAATTCGGAGGAACAGGCATGCGCGGTCCAACCAGGAACCTTCGGTCGCAGAGATTGTGGTGCGAATTGCGGCGGCTCTAATGATGATTGCAGTCTGCGTACAGGCAATCTCTCGATAAGCGGTACCAGAGAATTGCTCGCCGGTCGGTTCGTATCTGTTCGCTTCAGAGTGTTCTTCCTTAATTAATTCTGTTCGCATTCATGCTTTCTTCATGTCGTGCACTTCATTCTGATCTCATCATCGCTTTCGTCTACCAACCTGGCGATGGTTACACGATGTCTATCGCGTAACAAATCGCGAATGTGCAGCAATACGACATCATCAGCTTTCTCCGATCAAATTGAGAACACCTCGTGTAGCCGACCGTTGATTCGCGGCACAGTAGCGGAATTGTGCGTTCTTCGTTTCCATGATTCCGAACGGCCATCCCAGCTTTATGAAGTTTCAATGTTCAACTTACGCTTTGCTTATGGAGGACCAACTGAAATTGAAAGTACAGGCGGGGCCAGATCGCTAAGACCTCGCGCAAGTGACGCAACTACGGAAGCATCATCGGATCACAATCGCGACCTTGTCATCTGCAGTTATGTTTACGCGAATCGATTCCGATGCTGCATGCACTTTAACAAAGCACCGTCTTTCTGATTTCAAGCAGAAAGCGAGAGGCAAAGATGAAAAGTATACTTCGCATGGCACTGACGCTCTCTCTCCTTATCGCCAGCGCGCGCACGTCCAGCCTGGCGCAGACAGCTGTGGCAAGCTCGCCATCCTCAGAATCGAGAGCGAGTGATAATTCGACTCCGGCTGTTGACAAGGGGTCCACATCCTCATCCGCGGCTGCGACGAAACCGGAATCGAAGCCTGGCGTCGAACAGAAGATCGACTTGCTTCAAAAGCAGATTGATGAATTGCAAAACGAGCTAAGGGCGGTTCGTGCATCTACACTTGCTGATGCTGACTCATCGGCGCTAAAGACCGCAGAGAAGACGCTGGTCGGGGGAAGTGGCGCGGTTACGTCGAGCGGTTCGACAGCAGATGCCGCACCTGTTTCGTCACCAGCAACGGCTGGTTCAAGTTCGTCCCTTGCAGGACAACAGCCTGCGCCCGCGGCGGAGGCGGCCGCGCCCGTTAAGGAGATCAGCGCTCAAAGAACAACAAAAGGCGAGCCCTTCGAAGGGGACTGGACATGGCTGAACAGCAACGGCCATGCTTCGGACAGCCCCATGGCGACGAAGTACTTTACTCCAGAATTCCGAGCTGACGCGAACTACATTCTCGACTACAACCACCCAAAGGACGACTCGATGGGTGGCGCTACCGAGAGCTTTCGTTCCGATGAATGGCAGCTTGAGCAGATCAGTATCGGTGGAGATATCCATATCGATAATGTCCGCGGCCGCATCCTGTTTATGAATGGCCTGTTCGCTACAACGACACCGCGCAACGACGCTACACCTGCTCGCGGCCAGTGGGACCTGTCAAATGCATATAAATACGTCTCTGAGGCGTGGGGTGGTTATCACTGGGATGTCGCTCATGGCCTGAACGTGGATGCTGGTATCTTCGTTTCCTACATTGGTCTCTTTAGCTATTACAACTTTGATAACTGGACCTATCAGCCTTCATTTGTTTCGTCGAACACGCCTTGGTTCTTCAACGGCCTGCGCATCCAGTATTTTCCGACGAAGAAACTCAAAATCGAGCCATGGATTGTTAACGGCTGGCAGTCCTATGCCCGCGCCAATGGCAAGCCTGGGTTGGGCGGACAGATTCTGTGGCGTCCAAAGCCCTACCTGGATTTTGTCTGGAATAACTATGGTCTGGGCGAGGACGTGATTGGCCAACCCGGGCGCTCGCGTGTCCATGCCGATTACAGCGCACAGGTCAAGGTGTATGACAATCCCTCAAAATTCCTCGACAAGATCGCCTTCACGGTAACGGGCGATCTGGGATGCGAGTACGGCGGAGGCCCTGCGGGTGGTTCGTACGATCCCAAGGGCAAATCCCCCGAGACGGGAACGAGTTCCACATATACCGGCGGTGTGAATTGCCATAGCGCCAAGGATGGCAAGCCCAAGCAGGCGTTTATGGGTTGGATGATGTACAACCGCTACTGGTTCAAGAAGGACCGTTACGCGGTGACTCTGGGAGGCGGCCAAATGAACAACCCCGGCCGTTACCTCACCTTGCTCTCACCCATCAACGGCGCCACGGCCTTCAGCGGGACTCCGTACTTTACAGAGAACCCGGGTGATCGCTCGCAGATGCACGACGGCACAATTACGTTCGATTACATGCCGAGCCAGTTCATCACCTTCCGATTGGAAGAAGGCTATCGCTATTCCGATGTTCCTTATTGGACAGGGCGCGGCGGCATAACACCTCCGGGCGGAAACAACGGCTCTCCGTCACAGTATGCTTGCGCGACGGGTGCGGCTTCGGGCTTCGGGTATGGCAGCCTTGCGGCTGCAGAATTGGCTTGCGGCGCTGGAGCTAATGCAGGAACGGCTTCTGGGCTCAACTCCATTTGGTGGCCCGACCTCCGCACCAATCAGACGGTGAGTACGGTCGCAATCATGGTCAGATTCTAAGCAAGAGGGCATAAACAACTGATGTGAACTCGTGAGCGGCATCGGAGCAGCATTCTGATTCCGATGCTTCTCATGTGCCAATGATCCCTACGGTAAGGAGTCTCAACCTCCTCGCGCCGGGAAGCCAACTGTTGGTGCAAATCAAATTTACTCGGCTCTCTAACCTCAGAATGTGGAATTGAAAAGACGTCATGAAGCGCACGGCAATCACCATTCTTTTCGCGACGATGTTTGCTGCAGTCGGTTGCTGTTTGGCCGGATGCAAGGAGCGACAGGCCGACGCCGCCACAGAGGCCCCCCCTCCCGCCAAAGTGATGCAAGACATTAATGTGGCCAGCTGGCCGGTAGAGGATCCCTCCAAGTATCCGGTGGTAGTCGCAGAAGCACGTGAAGCGACAGCGAAATTGATGGTAACTGGCACCGTAGTGCCCGACATCGCGCGTACTGTGCCTGTCGTCTCATTGTCTTCAGGTCGAGTCGTCGAGATCAGAGCCCGATTGGGTGACGAAGTGAAGAAGGGCCAGATCCTGCTGCGCGTTCGCAGTGACGATATCTCCGGCGGCTTTGCAACTTATCAAAGTGCCGCTGCAGACGAGGAACTCGCCAAGTCCCAGTGGGAGCGGGCACTGGACCTCTACAAGCATGGGGCGATCGCTCTCAATGACCTGCAAATCGCAGAGGATGCGGAGAAGAAAGCAAAGATTGCAGTGAATGCCGCGGCCGACCACCTGAAACTGATGGGCAGCACTGTCGAGCATCCCTCAGGAATCGTTGACCTCGTAGCACCCGTCTCCGGCGTCATCACGGATCAGCAAGTAACAAATGCTGCCGGGGTGCAGAGCCTCGGTACAAATCCATTCACAATCTCTGATCTGTCGTATGTCTGGGCCGTCTGCGACGTTTATGAGAATGACATTCCTAACGTAAAGGTTGGCGACACGGCCGAGGTTCGGCTCAATGCATTTCCAGACATGGTTCTGAAGGGAACAGTGAGCAACATCCTTCCTATTCTCGACCCGAGCATCCGCACCGCAAAGGTGCGCATCGAGGTGCGAAACCCCGGCACGCTCCGCCTGGGTATGTTCGTGAACGCAACGTTCTCCAGCCTGAAGAAGGAAACGCACACCACAGTACCCATCGTCAACCATTCTTCGCCTGCACGACCGTGATTGGGTCTACGTGCCGGGGGCAGGGAACAAGTTTCAGCGCGTAGAGGTGGTCGCGGGCGATTCGCTTCCCAACAACATGCAGGAACTGATCTCCGGTTTGCAACCGGGGCAGAAGGTCGTTTTGAACCCCCTGTCACTGCAGAACGAGATCGATAACAAGTAGTTCCTGTCGGAGCCTGAACGAGCGAATGATTCGTACACTGGTAGACTTTGCACTCAGTAACCGGTTTGTCGTTCTCTCGGCGACGGTATTGCTGGTGTTATGGGGGGCTGTGTCCTTTCACAACTTGCCTGTGGAGGCCTACCCGGATATCGCGGATAACTACGTTACTGTCATTACGCAGTGGCCGGGGCGTGCGGCCGAAGAAGTTGAGCAACAGGTCACAATTCCCGTTGAGACCGAGATGAATGGGATTCCGCACCTGACCGCCCTCAGGTCCGAGTCGATCTTCGGCCTTTCGTTCGTGCTGATGATCTTCGACGACCAGTCGCAAAACGACTGGAATCGCGAGAAGGTCCTTGAGCGACTCACGCAGGTAAATTTTCCTCCTGGCCTGCAAGGGCAGATCGGCACCGATTGGAGCACTGTTGGCCAGATCTACTGGTATACGCTCCATAGTTCGAATCCTAAATACGACTTGATGGAATTGAAATCCATTCAGGACTGGACGCTCGAGAAGCAGTTCAAGTCGGTCAAGGATATCGTTGACATATCGACCTTCGGTGGAACGACGAAGGAGTTCCAGGTGCGCGTCGATCCCAACAAACTCGTTTCATACGGGCTCAGCATCGGCCAGGTCGAACAGCAGCTTGCCAACAACAATACAAACGCTGGCGGAAGCTTTGTCGAGATCGGGGAGCAGCAAATGAATGTCCGCGCTCTCGGTCTGTACCGAAGCGTGCAGGACATTGCAAACACGGTCCTCACAACGCAAAAAGGAACTGCACTTCGGGTAAAAGACGTCGCCGATGTAGCTCAGGGCCCCAGAATCCTGCTTGGTGCAATGGCGAGAGCCGACCATCTACATGATGGCACAGTTCTCGATAACTCTGACGTAATCCAGGGAGTGGTGTTGATGCGCAAGGGAGCTGATGCCCAGCCCGCGCTGGATGCCATTCATGAGAAGGTCAAGGAACTGAATGAACGTATCTTGCCCGAAGGCGTGAAAATCGTTCCGATGCTCGATCGGGCCGACCTGCTGCACTACACCTTGCATACGGTTCTGCACAACATGGCCGAAGGGATGATTCTCGTCACCATCATCCTGTTTCTCTTTCTCGGCAACGCACGCGGCGCCCTTATCGTCGCACTAACGATTCCATTCGCGTTGTTGTTCGCGTCGATCTGTCTGGATCTGAGTAAAATTCCGGCGAACCTGCTCTCGCTGGGCGCGTTGGATTTTGGGATGGTCGTCGATGGCGCAGTGGTAATGGTAGAGAACATCGTCCGCCACATGAGTCGCGGGTCCGGCGCAAATGGAACCAATGGTGCGGCCCAGACCGACCCGCAGCTCACATCGGCGAAATCGCCTGCCGAACTTATCCGGGAAGCATGCCACGAAGTGCAGCGGCCGGTATTCTTTGCCATCGCGATCATCATTACCGCCTATTTGCCGATCTTTACGCTGGAACGCGTGGAAGGAAAACTCTTCAAGCCGATGGCATGGACCGTTGCCTTCGCGCTCCTGGGAGCAATGACGTTTTCCATCCTGATTGCCCCAGTTCTTTCAAGCTTGTTCTTTCGTCAAGGCATCAAGGAATGGCATAACCCGATCATGGTCTTCCTTACGAAGCAATACAGGGCGCGCCTTCGTTGGGCAATTCACAACCGCAAGACCGTGTTTTGGGCTGGTCTGGCCGCACTCGCCGTGACTGCCTTCCTGGCATTCAGCGGAATCATTGGATCGGAGTTCCTTCCTCATCTCGATGAAGGCGCTATTTGGGCCCGCGGATCCTTGAGCAATAGCACAAGCCTTACGGAAGGCAAGCAATTCGCCACTAAAGCACGTTTGATCTTTGCGTCATTTCCCGAGGTCACAAAGGTCGTGTCGGAGGTCGGTCGACCTGATGACGGGACTGACACCGGCGGCTTTGGTAACACGGAATACTTTGTCGATCTCAAGCCAAAGGACCAATGGAGGCCGGTCTTTCGCGCCGATAAGAACGAGTTGATCGCCGCCATGAATAGGGAAGTGTCAAAGCTGCCAGGTGTCTTCTGGAATTTTTCTCAACCAATCGAGGACAACGTTGACGAAACGCTCACCGGTACCAAAGGTGGGTTGGCAGTCAAAGTCTACGGCAACGATTTGAAGACCCTGGAACAGAAAGGCGAAGAAATCATGCAGCAGATGTCCACCGTTCCCGGCGTCAAGGACATCGGCCTGTTTCGCGACATGGGGCAGCCTAATTTGGAATTCGTTGTGGACCGTCAAGCGTCAGCGCGCTTCGGAATCAACGTAGCTGATATTCAGGATGCTGTTCAGACCGCAGTTGGTGGCAACGCGGTGAGCCAGGTGCTGCAAGGAGAAGCCCGGTATGACGTTGTCGTGCGCTACAAGGAACCATATCGCAACAGCCAGGAGGCAATCGCAAACATCAGGCTATCTTCTCCCTCGGGCGAGCGCGTGTCATTGGCGCAGTTGACGAAGATGCAGGTGCGCGAGGGCGCGTACGACATCCTCCGCGAAGCGAATCAGAGATATGTCGCAGTACGCTACGAGGTCCGCGAGCGCGACCTTGGGACAACCGTAAACGATGCGATGACCAGGGTGCAGAAGAATGTCCAATTGCCAAGGGGCTACCACATCCAGTGGTCTGGCGAGAACGAGAGCCAAAAGAGATCGTCGCAGCGACTCATGATTATTGTTCCGCTCACAGTGCTTGTAATCTTCATCATCCTCTACTCGATGTTCCGATCAGCGAAATGGGCATGTCTCATTCTCTCCGTCGTTACACTGGCGCCGCTCGGCGGATTGCTCGCATTGCTGATCAGTGGGACGCACTTCAGCGTCTCGACGGGAGTTGGCTTTCTGGCTCTTTTCGGCGTCTCCGTGCAGACAGGCGTAATTATGCTTGAATACATCAATCAACTTCGTGCGAAGGGCTTCACTGTTGAGGATGCGGCGGTAGAGGGAGCCGTCCTGCGACTGCGCCCGATCATGATGACAATGCTGGTGGCGACATTTGGACTGATTCCCGCTGCAATGTCGCACGCAATTGGTTCCGATTCTCAACGGCCGTTTGCGATTGTAATTGTTGGTGGGCTGATGGCAGCGTTGCTGATGAGCCTCGTTTTGCTGCCGACTCTGTACGTGTCAATCGCCAGGGATGGCGATAAGCTCCCGGCGCCGGATACGGGGGTGTCCTTTGAGCATTGAGAACGTGAACCTGCACGGACAGACAAATTCAACACCGTGGTTCTCACGTATTGCGGCAATCGGAGTACTTGCGGGCGTGTTCGTAGGTCAATCCTCCCAGGCGCAGACGAGCCTGTCGTGGGACGCCATAAAGGCAAAGTTTGAGAGCGCAAATCCCACGCTGAAGGCGGACGCTCTCAACGTGGAAGAGATGAAGGCTGAGGAGATAACCGCGTTCTTGAGGCCGAATCCCGGGTTCACACTCTCATCGGACGGAACACAACTCATTCCGAACAATGGCGTTTGGCAACCAACTAAGGGTACACAGGTGCAAACCAATTTCAGCTATCTGCACGAACGTGATCACAAGCGCGAGTTGCGCCTGCAGAGCGCGAAAGAGGGAACACAAATCAGCACTTCGCTGCACGCTGATCTGGAGCGGAATCTCCTGTTCAATCTTCGCGTCGCATTCGTCAACGTTCTTGAGGCCAAAGCGATACTTGACCTGACGAAGCAGGAACTCGACTACTACGATCACATTATCGAAATCAGCCGTGAGCGTAATAAGACAGGCGCGATGGCACAGATCGACCTGGATCGGGTGGAATTGCAGCGCGTTCAGTATGAATCTGACTGGCAGGCGGCCGAGGTCAGCCTGCGCACTGCAAAGATTCAGCTTCTGCAATTACTGGACGATAAGACGCCGGTGGATCAGTTTGATGTTCAAGGTCCGTTTGAATTCTCCGAGCAACTAAACCCGCTTGATAGTTTCCGGCAGATCGCTGTGGATAATCGACCAGATCTTAAGGCCGCAATTGAGTCCATACAACAAGCAAAGACGAACCACAAACTGGCTGTCGCGAATGGATCGACGGATCCCACCTTCAGTGGCTGGTATACCTACAACCCATCCTTTAACAATCCCAACGATCAGCAGACGGTTGGGGTTAGCGTCAGTGTGCCGTTACGTATGTTCGATCGAAATCAAGGAGAGAAGAAGCGTACGTTGGTTGATATTGATCGCAACCAGCGGCTGGAGGACGCAGCGCAAGCGCAGGTCTTCAGTGATGTCGACTCGGCGTACGCCCAGGTCAACAGCAACATCATTTTGTTGCGGCCGTACAAGGACAAATACCTGGCGCAAGCGCTCAGAGTCAGGGAGACCGTCACTTACTCATGGCAGCGAGGTGCAGCCTCATTGATGGACTTCCTGAATGCGCAAAGCGACTACCGCCAGATTCAGCTGGCCTATGTGCAACTGATCGGGTCCTATCTGACCGCGGCTGGTCAGCTAAACCTTGCTGTGGGTAACGAGGCAATCCACTAATGTCTCCAGGGATCATGGGGCGGCGCGCGATACGTTCGGAAAGGCGGTCAATAAATAAATGACTCGCGAAGAAGCCAGGACGCGGATTGAGGAGATCGGGCTCTTCCCGGGCATCCGCGTCAACTCCGCAGATCAGGCCCTGTATTGCGCCGAGATCCTCTACGCGTCCGGAATTCCGATTGCCGAAATCCCAATGACCGTGCCGGATGCCGTGGAAATCATTCGTCGAATTGCGCATGAGCTCCCCAATATGGTTGTCGGTGGCGGAACCGTTCTCGACAGTGAGACTGCCAGCCGCTGCATCGACGCCGGGGCACGGTTCATCACCAGTACTGGATTGGTCCCGGAAGTGGTTGCCACGACGCTCAAGGCAAACGTCGTTGCAATCCCAGGTGCCCTTACACCAACCGAGATAATTGCATGCTGGAAGGATGGGGGGGATTACGTGAAGATATTCCCTGCGGCCTCGCTCGGTGGCGACTTATATATTCGTTCACTCAAACTTCCGCTCCCTCAGATTCCGCTAATTGCAGCCGGCGGAGTGAGCCAACAGAACGCCGAAAGCTTCATTCGGGCAGGTGCTTCAGCCCTCGGCGTCGGAATGGAACTGGTTCCCAGGGACGCCGTTGCCAAGCGACAGGATCATCGGATTCGGGAACTGGCGCGCCGCTTTCTGGGACTTGTCCAGAAAGGTCGCTCGCGAGATTGAAGACCGGAACTACCTGGTATTAGCAATCCTGATTAATCCTTTGTATCTCATTTATGGTTTGTTGACGCCTCGGTGAATATCCTCCGTTTATTGAACGAGCAGTGTCTCTGGGCTCTATGAGAACTTCCCCAATGCTTCATGAAGATAATCGGAGGGGCCGGTTTCGTTTTCTCGGCGAGTCGTCGGCGGGGTGCTGGGTCGTAATCCTGTTCTGTTTCTCTGGTTACATTCTGCATTTCAACTCTGCGCCGGTAGGATTTCTCTGCCTGCTTATCGTTGTGGCGGAAGCGATCCTGTGCGGATTCTGGCAAGCGACAATCGTGTCCCTGGCTGCGGCGACCTGCCTGGATTTCTTCTTCTACCCTCCCTACCTGACGCTTAACATTACCGACCCGCAGGACTGGGTCGCCCTTGGCGCATTCGAGATGAGTGCGTTGGTGGTCAGCCGGGTATCCTCTCGCGAACAGCGGAGCTCGCAGGAGGCCAGCTTGCAGCGCATGGCAATGGAACAGCTCTATGAACTGAGTCGCAGTACGTTGCTGATCAACCTTCACCACCCGCCGGGACCGCAACTGGCGCAACTGATTCGGACGATCTTCTCGATTGAGGGTATCGCGATCTTCGACGCGAATGCCGGCAAATGTGACACAGCCGGCGTGTTTAGAGAAGGCGAGGAGGCCCTCGCGAAGGATTGTTATTTCATACAAGAGGACAAAGACGACCCTCTCACCGGAATCTCGGTCAGGGTCCTGAGAACTCGCAGCACGTCGGTCGGGGCAATTGCTATTCGAGGCGGGCCGGGTCCGCTTGTCACTGACGCTCTCGCATCGTTGGCTGCAATAACGCTCGAGCGTTGCGTGTCGTTTGAAAAGGAGATCCAGATTGAACAAGCCCATCAAAGCGAGCGCCTCCGCGCCGCGGTGCTTGATTCGCTTGCACACGCCGTGAAGACGCCCCTGACAGCTATTCAGACGGCAAGCTCCGGACTGCGGGAGGTTGGAGCCCTCAATGCCTCGCAGGCACAGTTGGTCTCGTTGGTCGAGAACGAGTGCAGCCAGCTCAGCCAGCTCTGCAGTCGGCTCCTTCAGACGGCGAAGCTCGATGCCGAAGAGGTAACGCTGCATAAAGCTGAGATCACGGTCTCTGACCTGATCGGACGCGTTGTGCGGGAGCAGTCCGGGCGCATGGCCGGACACCCCATCGAGGTGGCTATTCCGGAGACATCGTTGAAGGTCAGGGGCGACCTGGAGTTGCTTTCAATGGCGTTGGTGCAATTCCTGGACAATGCCGCAAAGTATTCCTTCGCCGGCGAGATAGTCAAAGTGTCCGCACGGGAGAGCCATTCGGAAGTCACTATCTCGGTACACAACGTAGGGCCTGCTATTCCAATGTCTGACCGGGAGAGGATCTTCCAGCGCTTCTACCGGAGTGAAGGTTCAAAAGCGATGGCAGAGGGCACAGGCGTTGGACTTTCAACGGTAAAGATGGCGGCAGAAGCGCACCGCGGTCACACGTGGGTCATCAGCGACGAGAAAGAAGGAACCACATTCTTTCTTTCTCTTCCCCAATTCGGAAGGGGATTAAGTTGAACGAAAATCAGTCTACGGTACTCATAGTCGACGACGAACCTTCGATTCGCATTTCGCTGCGAACGATCCTTTCAGGACTCGGCTTCGCCGTCGTGGAGGCCGCTCGGGGTGAAGAAGCGGTCTCGCTCGTCCGTACTGCGCAATTCGACATCGTCCTTCTCGACATTAATATGCCCGGCTTGGGTGGGATCGAGGTTTGCCGCCTCATGCGCAAGAATGCGCCGCTCCTTCCCATCGTGATGCTCACCGTGCAGAGCAGCGAAGACCGCAAGGTGGAAGCGCTGGACGCAGGCGCTGACGACTACATTACGAAGCCTTTTCAACTCCGCGAACTCATCGCACGGATTCGAGCGGCCGTGCGGCGCAATCGAATCACGGAAGAAGATGACACGCAAATCATGATCGGAGATGTCTGTCTTGATATCTCGCGGCATCTTGTGCAGAAGAAGGGACGGAACGTCCACCTGACTCCGAAGCAATTTGACTTGCTTCATTACTTGATGGCAAACGCGGGTAGACCTGTGCCACATGCAAAATTGCTCAGAACCGTCTGGGGGCCCGAATACGGTAACGAACTGGAGTACTTGCGAACATTCGTGAGACAGGTGCGAATGAAGATCGAGGACGACCCAGCGAATCCGACGTACCTCCTCACGGAGTCGCATCTTGGCTATCGTTTCAGCGAGTCAGTGTAGCGAAGCAACACTTCTGCAGGCTTCAACGACCCTACCTGCGAAGGCGAACTTACGCAGGTTCTATGTTCTCCGTCCGATTCCAATTACCCTCCACGGCACGGGATCAGTTACCTGACTGGTTACGGCTCTAAGTTCGCGCGATATGCGTTGGCGCGAGCCGCGCACTCATCCGCTTTGATCCTATATTCCTTTATAAGTTCACGAGTGGAGTCAACCTGAATCGGATAGCTCTTGGCGTGGTAACGAAGAGCTAGCAGTCGCGCCAGTTCATTCACCTGCTCCTCGGCCTTCTGCTTATATACCAATGATTGATAGTCGAAGTAATTACCAAGCCGTTCGAAGTCTTCGGCGGTTTTCGCATCGCGAATCATGCTTTTGATTTCCGAGCGGCTGTACTTGGGCGGCTGGTCGGGCGCATGCGCGTCGAGGAACATCCTGCTAATCCCGTTCTTGGTGTATCCATGCAAAGACGATTGATCCGCGAATGCTGTGGCACATACAATACATATGGCTGCCATTGTTAGCTTTAATCTCATCCAGACTGAATCCCCCTAGATTGGCAGTATCGGAATTCTGGCATGAAGCAGGCATGAAGCAAGCGTGAGGATGCCACAAGGTTTCTGTAAGATTCTGTGGCGATCCAAGTAATGCGATGGTGGACGAAGCCAGTGGGGCTTCCAGACAAGGATTCCCGGTAGAAACATCCTTAAAACTGTCTCAAGATACTGAAGGACTTACGCGATTGAAGCGCAACATGACGCATTCCATCTAATTGAGTTTTGTCGGATGGTGGGCCATTCGTCGGTGGGACATCCTGTTGGTAACCGAGGAGTGATCTCCGAGTTGCCGGTAATCCGATCCGGGACTTAGAGATCCACGAACTTGTCCCATGAAAGCACTCGATGAGTGCCTCGGCGATTACCACGCGTCGAGAACGTCGTAGCGAGTCAATTGGCCAAGATCATCTGTCCGTGAAGGCGCACGTTTTATGTCCAAGTGGAATTCCCAGCGCCATCCAGCGGAAGAAATTGCGATGGCACTGTATCGGAATATGCGTCGGGCGTAGCGCTACTCGACGAATGAAACGTTGAGGACATGATTGTTGCTCCTTAAGGGCTCCGGTCGACCGTGAGTTTCGACACGCCGTGGACAGCGATGCGCATAACCGCAGATTCGATGATTGCGACTGAATTCAGGGCAGGGGTTGGCCCAATTCCAGTAGATACTCCAGGCAGTCCGCTACCAGAAGTAGGCGCCTTCCATCTTAGGGGTGCCGGGCTCTCCATCGATAATCTGAGTGCTCAGTACGACTTCTATGTTCTTCTTGTTGCCAGCAGCTTGTGCTGCGCGCTGGAGCTGGGCGATCTCGCCAGCGTCGGTCAGAAACTCTCCGGCCGCGATGGTGCCGCCACGGCCAATGCCAGCCACCACGACGGCCAGTTTCCCCGTGTCGCTGTTTGTGAAGCGCGCAATGATTGCGTAATCCCGATAGTTGTTCGTGGCCATTTGGACCGACCGGTCCAAGACCCATTGGGTCTGGGATGGAGCCGTCCCGTCAACGATGCTCATCTTCGCCATCTGAGCATCGTTGGCAAAGTGATAGCGCAATTGGTTGGTCATCCGAAGTGTCCATGCGTTATCGAAGGCTCCAATAAAGACCGTCGGTCCATTGCGCAGATCTTCGAGATTGGTTGCGCCCTCGCCCTTGAGCGAATACTGCTTACCGCTGGACTGGAGAACTCCTGCCACCTTGATAGTGGCGTAAACGTCGTCGATGACGAGTGCCGTCAGCTTGTCGCTCAAGGTGACCTGATGAGCCGGCTGAGAGGCATCGCGAAGAACAATGCTTGAGTATTGCAGTTGGTCGGCGATGCAGAGGAGCACGGGGCTTTTTGTCTCGAGGACGGGTCCCCAGAAAAAGTCGAGCGCCGAACGGTGCATTGTCTGCCACAGAAGGACTGCGCCCGCAGACAGCACCGCGGCCGCAATGCAAGTAACCCAAAGGGCAAGTGGAGAGTGGCGGCGGCTAAGCACCGGATGCGGAGGGCGGAGGATTTCGGCAGGCGCGGCATCTTCCGCCGCGGCCACAGCCATCTCCTTCAGGACGGGATCGTTGGCGCCTCTGGGCCAGTGGAACTGCGGAATATAGGATCCCGAAGACAGGGCAATGCGCAGTTCCTGATCATGGGGTGGATCCTGATAATACTGGGCCACGCGCTTGCGAATCTCCGCCGCTGTGACGCGGACAATTGGATCGGAGGCTGTGTCGTACTCCGCATCGCGGCCAAATACCTCAATTCCCAGTGTCCGTTCCTTGATATTCTCCGATTTCCCAGCCAGAGTCTGTTCCACCACAAATCGGAGAAAAGTCGGGAAGCGCTTGCTATGGCTGAAAAAGGGGCTGCTCAGAAGCCGGCTCAACTGCTCGCGAACCTCATCCGCGTGCGGCTCTCCCTGAGGTGCCGGACCAACCCCCTGTGAATCAGCCACCGTAGATTCCTCCGCTTGATCGCACCGATTATACAGCGATCCGAAAACGGCGGTAGTTCCTGGTATCTGCCATCTGCAATCTACGCACAATTGATACAAAACGTTTTAAGGAGAACATTTACCTGTTAAGCCTCCGTCACTCTTCCGTAAAGACCCTGCCGCTCGCTCCGTAAGGGCCTTCACAGTGGTTGATTGAAAAGCCTAAAAAAGGTCCGCATTTCAAATCCCGATCACAATGGATTTCCCTCGACGTGTCTTTCATGCGCCGGGGGACCGAGATTGACGGGGAGGAACCTGAGGGGGGCTGTATTTTGAAGACAAAGAGGAGCCGGAGACCAAAGTCTCTTTGGAGTTGGGGTGGATTAACAGTTCTGCTCGCCATATTGACGAGCGGTGCCCCATGGATCAACGCGCAAATCGCAACAACCACGGCGGCGCTTTCCGGTGTGGTCACAGACCCTTCGGGAGCGGTGCTGCCGAAGGCTACGCTGACACTGACGAGCTCGGAGAAAAGCATCACTCGAATCTTCAACGCAGATGAAGGTGGCCGGTACTTCTTCAATCAACTTCCTCCATCCGCCTATAGTCTGATCGTCAAAGCGAAAGGATTCGAGACGTATCAACAGAACGGAATTCTCCTAGACGCCGGTGAAACCGCCACGCAGGACGTGCGCCTGACGATCGGGTCCGAGACGGTATCGGTATCCGTAACCTCGGATGTCTCCCTACTGAATACGGATAACTCCAACGTGGCGGCAGATATTGAAGCCAAGCAGATAGTGGAGTTGCCACTGAACGTGCGCAACGTCTACGGCCTGGCCACGCTCAACTCTTCTGTTCAAAACACGTCGGAGTCGCAATTGCTCCTTGGTGGCGGCAGCAACACAACAGACACCGCGGACCAGGACATCTCGTTCATGAACTTTGCCGGAGGCTTCTTTGGAACGACGGCCTTCATGATCGACGGCTCCTGGGATACCGACAGTGAGTGGGGCGCGGTTATCTTTGTGCCCGGCGTCGACGCGGTTCAGGAATTCAAAGTCCAGAACAACTCGTTCACGGCTCAGTATGGCTGGAGCACAGGCAACGTCGTCAACGTGGTAACCAAGTCGGGCGGCAACGCCTTCCACGGGTCGGCGTACGAGTTTTATTCCAGCAACACCTTCAACGCCCTCAACTACTACCAATCACCCGGCAGTTGCCAGGGTCTGCTCAACACAAACATCTGCACCTTTAACCGCAACCAGGCTGGCGCAACGGCGGGCGGCCCGCTCTACATTCCGGGCCTCTACAGGCAGCGCAACAAGACCTTCATCTTCGGTATCTACGATCACTTCACCTCAAACCAACCATCTCCCTCGCAGTACACTGTGCCAGACACCAAGTTCCTGGCTGGCGACTTCTCCGAGCAATTGGGGACCACGCCGATGGGCACAGATGCTCTTGGCCGACCAATCTATGCGGGTCAGATTTACGATCCGCGCAGCGGCCGCGCGGTCACTGCGGGCTCGGTTGATCCTAAGACAGGCCTTCTGGCTACCCAGACTGGCTACGTACGCGATCCGATACCGGGCAACATTCTTTCCAACCTTGCGGGATATGTACCTGATGCTGTCGGCGCCAAACTGCTCAGCTACTATCCGAAAGCGCAAAAGACAGGGAACGTGGCCAACAATCTGACTCTGTCCGGAGCGGCGCCCACGTATTGGGACGAGTTCGGGATCAGGGCCGACCACAATATCAACGACAACACCAGAGCCTATTTCCGCTACTCCTATAAGCGAGAGGCAAAGACTGGCGCGGCCACGAACTGGGGATCCAATCCGGCAGGCCAAGGCAATCAGCGGCCCAACAATCGCTGGGGCATGTGGGCGGGGCTCTCGCGGATATTCAGTCCCACGTTCACTATGAACATAACTTCCGGCGTCCAGCTATGGCATGAAACCTCAAGCAATCAGTCTTTCGGTTTCAACCCATCGACCACCCTCGGACTTCCGGGGTATGTTAACCAACAGGATCCCTTGTTTCCCATCATCAACGTGGGAAATGGGATCTCCCAGCTCGGCCCATTCAGCGGGAACGCGCAGGGCGTCACCAACCATGGACCCATCGGCACGGTGGCTGCTGACTTCATCAAAACGCTCGGAAAGAATACCCTCAGCTTCGGGTTCATGGGCGTAGAACAAATCTTCAGCCAGTTCAACTACTACTCCAACTCGCTCACGTTCAACGGGAACTACACTACCGGACCGAATCCCCTGCAAGGATCAGGCATCACCACCGGTAATGGAGTGGCGGAGATGCTGCTGGGTGTTATGGACGGCGCAAGCATCGGAACGCCGACCACGCCATATGTATCGAACCACCTTTTTGGCGAGTATCTGCAGGACGATTGGAAACCGACCAACAAGCTCACCCTGAATCTTGGCATGCGCTATGAGATTCAAACTCCGTACACTATGCGCCATGACCATGCCTCGATCTTCGACCCGAATGCGTTGAACCCGCTCAGCTATGCGGCGGGCTTACCGTTAACCGGCGCGCTCCAGTTCCTGGGGCCCGGCAACCGAAATTTCTACAACACCAACTACCACAACATTGCGCCCCGCGTAGGCTTTTCCTATCAGGCGATCCCGAAGGCGGTTATCCACGGCGGGTACGGAATCTTCTATCCGGAAGCGGTTACCAGCTCGGGCTCAGCAGATACGGATGGTTTCACTGCGACAACGAACGCCAACCTGAGCCTGGACGGCGGCGTCACTCCCAATCCGAATATCAGCACCAGCAATCCATGGGGCGGCGTATACGCGCAGGTTACCGGGAGCGCTAACGGCTCGTATCAACAAGTCGGCAACGGCGTAGGCGGCGTTTTCAGGAACCGTCCATCGCCTTACGTTCAGCAATGGCTGTTGGGTGTGGAGTATGCCTTCACGCCGAACGATCAACTGGAAATTAACTACATCGGCAACCGCGGCATTCGCATGGAGGGAAACTGGAATTACAACCAGTTGAATCCGAAGTACCTGTTCACAGCGGCGGGGCAACCCAATACGGCCTTCCTTAGCGGGACGGCAACATTCAATCCGTTGGCCGCGCCTCTCAAGGCTCTTGAGCAAAATGGGAAGATTGCTCCCAGCTCTTGCAATATCGACAGCGCAACAGCGATGCCAAACTTCCAACTGCTCCTGGCTTATCCGCAGTATTGCGGCGTGAGCCAGACCGACGCGCCTGTTGGCCAGTCGCTTTACAACAGCCTGCAGGTCAGCTACAACCACCGGATCAGCAAGGGGCTTACCGCGCTGGTCTCTTACACCTACTCCAAGTTCCTTGACAACGTCGAGGGCAACAACTCCTGGTCGTACAACGGAGCGGCGAACTGGGGCGCCACTGCAAACTACTTCAACATAGCCGGCGAAAAGAGCGTGGACGCGGGCGATATTCCGCACGCGCTGGTGGCCAGCTACGTGTATCAACTCCCCATCGGTCGCGGCAAGCGGGTCGGTTCGGGAATGAACCGCATCGCGGATGCTGTGGCCGGCGGGTGGGAAATCTCAGGAATCGCAACCTTCAGGCAGGGAATTCCACTTAGCGTCTTCGGAAACGATTGGAACTCCTACGGCGGCGACCCCAGGCCGGATGTAGTCGGGAATCCAAAACCGTCCCATCAAACAAATAACACAATGGGCCAACCTCGCAGCCTTTGCTTATGCGCCGTTTGGCAGCTTCGGTACAGCCCCTCGCTACTTCTCAAATCTTCGCGGGCCTCATTACCAGAATTGGGACACTGTTCTGGAGAAGAACTGGTTGTTCGGGGAGAGCATGAGAGCCCAGTTCCGCTTCGAAACCTTCAACACCTTCAACCATCCAAACTTCTATGCGCCGGGACCGGGGAATATGAGTCTGTATAGCCCCAATAGTTTCGGACAAATCACCACTGCGTTCCCCGGTAGAATTGTCCAGATTGCCGGAAAGTTCTACTGGTAGATGTACGTGAATCACTTGCTCAGATCGTTGTCGCTGGTCCTGCTGGCCGTATCCGTTTTCGGATTCGGCCAGCAGCCGCCGGCTTCCCGGCTGGAATCTCTGGTTGCCGAGGCTCAACAAGCCCAGGCGGCGCATGACTATGCCGCCGCAGAAAAGGCTTACAAACAAGCGTTACGGATCGAGCCGTCGATGCCGGAACTCTGGGCCAATCTAGGACTGATGCAACAGGAAGCGGGAGACATTGCCTCGGCAGTTCGCAGCTTTCAACAAGCCAACCACCTCAACCCGTCTCTGTATGTTCCGAATCTATTTCTCGGCAACGATTATGTACGCGCCGGCAAAGCACCCGAAGCGATTTCGTTTCTGACCAAAGCGGAAAAGACCAATAAGACCGATCCGCAGGCGCCACTTGCGCTTGGGCGCGCCTATTATGCCATGGGCAAATTCTCTGCCGCAGCTCAGGAGTTTGAGCGCGCAGTCGCGCTCGATCCCAAGCTTGGCGACGCCTGGTTCGCCCTGGGGATTGCACGCCTGAACCAAGTGGAAACGGACGCTCGCAAAATGTCGGCGGAATCAAAAACTTCTCCATTTGCCGGGGCACTCTATGCCGAGTCGCTGGCAGAAGCAGGCAAGATTCAACGAGGCCGCAACACTCTACCGGAGCTTGCTTGATTCCCATCCTCAACCCCCATGCCTGCATTCGGCGCTGGGCATTGCGCTCCTCCGGCATCGCGACCTGGACGCTGCCGCCGCCGAATTTGCGACGGAACGCACAGCGCATCCGGAGTGCGGCCTGGCGGTTCTTGGTCAGGCGCGCATCGCAATCGACCACGGAGACAATGAGCAGGTAGCGAAGCTGCTCCAGCAGTTATGGGCGCGCGATCACGGCTTTTTTGTCTCCAATGCCGCCATCCTGATAGAGGGCCTTTCGAACGAGGCCGCTTCAGCCGTTACCACCTACTTTTCTCAAACAGAGACCAATATTCCGGCGGATTTCCGTGACGCTCTTGTCGCGGCTCTCAACCGCTACGGGCAGGCGCCGGACGATCAACACGATAACGTCGACCTGCGTGAACCGGGTGCGCCGTTGCGGGCACGCCGGTCTCCGCTGTGCCGGCACACTGCGGAAGAGTATTACGCCGCGGGAGAGTTCGGGCGGTGCGCGCAGCAGCTCGATACTGCGCGCACCGCGGGGCGCAGCGATAAACTCCGGCTGCTCGCCGCCTGCTCATTCTTTACCGGAGACAACAAGCGCGCCTTTAGCGCGGCAACTGCACTTGAGGCAGCTGCAGCCGCATTCTGCCGAAGCTCTTTACTGGTCGATTCAAGCCAACGAACGGCTCGCGGTCCAATCGCTTTCGCGATTCCAGCAACTGGAATCGGACTCAGCCAGGAGCCATGTTCTTCTCGGCGACATCTACCACCAGCTTGAGAGAGAGGATGATGCGCAGGCGGAATACCAGAAGGCTCTCTCTCTCGAACCGGGCGATCCCGGCTGCCATGCTCGGTCTGGCCAGTTCCTACTTAAGCAACAACAACAACGACAAAGCCATGGAGACCGCACGCACCGCCCTGGAGCGCAGTCCGCAGGATCCAGAACTCAACATGATTGTGGCCGAGGCAATGGTGGCCGAAAATCAATTTGCCGAAGCTGAGCCCTTCCTGATGAAGAGCCTTAACGTGAAACCACAATTGCTGGGTCACGTGCATGCTCTGATCGGAAAGGTCTATGCGGAGACCGGCAGAACGAAAGAGGCAATTAGCCAATTGAAGATGGGCGAATCAAGCGATGAGACCGGCTCCATCCACTACCTGCTTGCCCGGCTCTATCGCCAGGTCGGCGACACGAAAGATGCGGCAGTCGCACTCGATCAAGTAAAGACGATCAGGCAGCATCGCCGTGAACGGGGTGTGAAAACCGTCGAAGATCCCGATCTCTCCTCTCTCGAGTCTCCACCCGGCCAAGCGTCCGCGCCGTAGCATCACCACGTCTGCCACCTCTCACAACCACCACAGCACAGGCATCCTTTCGGCCCAGGAGTCATCATGCGCCCTTATCGCACTTTTCATCAGAAGTTCCTCGCCTTGTTCATCATGTTTCTGCCGTGCTCCGCATCTCAGATGGCACGGGCCCAATTTAGATCGTCTGCAGCTGATATGCATCCTGTTGTGCGCAGGGCCCAGGTGACGCCGCTGGCGAATGGAATCGATGTGCAGAACGTCGATCTGCGCCTTAGGATTGTCGCTTTGCGCGAAGATGTCTTGCGCATAACGATGGCGCATGGCAGCACCTTGCCGGAAGATGTTTCATGGGCTGTGCTTCCATCAGCCCGCTCGAGCCGTGTATCGGTTGTCATCGATCCCGGCAGCGATCATATTGGCTTCCACACGCACGCGTTGATTGTCGAGGTAGACAGCAAGACTCTCCAGATCAAAGTCCGCGACTCAGCAGGAAATACTCTTCAAGGCGACGCCAAGCCGATACGCTTTGACGGCGATGCCTTCCACATTTACAAATCGATGCCACTGGACGAGCACTATTTCGGGCTGGGCGACAAGACCGGGCCGCTCGACCGGCGCAACCAGGCTTTTACACTTTGGAACACTGACGCTTACCGTTTCCAGGAATCGACCGATCCGCTCTATAAGAGCATCCCTTATTTCATGGCTTATCATGCCGGGATTGCGACCGGCATCTTGATGGACAATACGTGGCGGACCAGCTTTGATTTCGGTAAGGAGACAAGCGGAATCTATTCGTTCGGTGCCGTCGCTGGACCGATTGATTACTACCTGTTCTACGGCCCATCTCCAAAGCAGGTTGTCGAAACCTATGCTTGGCTTACGGGAACCCCGCCACTCCCGCCTCTCTGGGCCTTCGGGTTTCAACAATCGCGCTATAGCTACATGTCACAAGCCCGCGTACTGGAAGTGGCGAATCGATTCAGGGCAGACTCGATTCCGGTCGACGCGATCTATCTCGACATTGATTTCCAGAAGAAGAATCGCCCCTTCACCGTCGACACAACAGCCTTCCCTGATCTTCCCGGCATGGTTGCCCAACTCAAGGCTGAAAACTTCCACGTCGTGGCAATTACCGATCTCCATATCGCAAATCTCCCAGGCCAAAATTACGCACCCTTCGACAGCGGCATTAAGGGAGACCATTTCGTCAAGAACCCTGACGGCACCGTCTTCACCGGCAAAGTCTGGCCTGGTCCCAGTGTGTTTCCAGACTTCACTCGGCAGCAGACACGGGCATGGTGGGGCACTCTCTACAGCGGCTTGCACACCAGCGGAATCGAAGGTTTCTGGAACGACATGAATGAGCCGTCCGTCTTCGATTCACCCACGCTGACCATCCCTGTAGACGTTATTCATCGCGTCGATGAGCCGGGATTCAAACCGCGGATCGCAACCCACGGTGAAATCCACGATGTCTACGGCATGGAAAACTCCCGCGCAACCTATGAGGGCCTTCGCGCGCTCGATCCCGATCGCCGTCCCTTTGTCCTCACCCGGGCAACCTATGCCGGGGGACAACGCTACGCTGCCACCTGGACCGGAGACAACAGCAGCAGTTGGAATCATCTCCGCCTCACCACGCCGATGCTCGAGAATCTCGGTTTGAGCGGATTCGCCTATAGTGGCGCAGACGTGGGCGGCTATGCCGGATCCCCAACACCGGAACTGCTCACCAAATGGATTGAATTAGGCGCGTTCCAACCGATAGATCGCGGTCATGCTGAGAAAGGGACAGTCGATAAAGAGCCCTGGACCGGCGGCCCGGAGCAGGAGGCGATCCGCCGCCGCTTCATCGAGGCGCGTTACCAGCTCATGCCGTATCTCTATACGCTTGCCGAGGAGGCTTCGCGTACCGGGCTCCCGATGCTGCGGCCTCTGTTTCTTGAATTCCCTGATGCCGCTCCCGATCGCCATCCCATTGATACAGACAACGCAGCAGCCGGCGAGTTTCTTCTTGGCGCAAATCTGCTCATCGCTCCCCCACCGTATCCAGAAGACCCGGATTCATACTCCGTCGAGTTTCCATCTTCTGGCTGGTACAACTACTGGACCGGGGAAAAGGTTTCATATTCCGATTCCGGATCTGTTGTTACGTCGGATACTACTGGTATTCCAGGCCGGAGTGCTCCTCTTACGATCCGTGTTACGCCTGAACTGGATCAGCTTCCCGTCTTCGCCCGGGCGGGATCAATCCTGCCCATCGCGCCCGTGGTTCAAAGCACGAACCAGACTCCGCAAGGAACTCTCACGCTCCGAGTCTTTGTCGGAGATCAATGTGCAGGCGAGCTATACCTTGATGATGGGAATACCTTCGCATATCAGCATGGGGCCTTTCTAAAGATGAAGTTCAGCTGTGAACTGACTGCGGACGGGCTGCATCTGGCTCTGGGTCAACATTTGGGCTCCTATCCTGCCTGGTGGAAGGAGATTCGTGCCGAGATCTATGGCTGGACACCAACACAGGGAAGGGTGTTTGTTCAAGAGAAGGAGATCCCAGTCCATATGGACCATGAAGCCCAAAGTATCGGTTTCGTAGTTGCGGACGATGGCCACGGTGCAGACTTCAAGGTCAAATAGAGGTGCGCTCCAGATCGTGACATTGTCCGATCAAGACTTTGGAGTCAGGCCGCTAATCGCCATATAGCTATCCAATAAATCGACCTAGCGCACTAGGCTTGAGTCTGAGAGAGTGCCGCTTGATCCGCTGACGTCTTGCCGCCCCGAACAAGTTGCAGCGGCCGGATCTCGATATTCCTGGAGCTGTTCACGCAGCGATTGGAAAGTTGTACCGTAAAACCAGCTTCGCAGCAAATAGAGTTCGGCCCGTTTCCGTGAAACCCACTAGATTGTCAGATTGCAACCGCACCGCTGTTTGCAATCTAGCTCTCTTGCCAAATGTCCAAATCAAAATGCTCTGCCCATTGATGGGTAGGTGGTTCGCAGAACCACGCGAATAAGGTCGTGATTCTGATTGGCGGATACGTTGCAGAAGACTGCACACTGTAACGAAAGGTGCAAGCTGACGAAGCACCTTGCTTGCACATCACAAAGACGCGAGTTCGAGAAGGCATCGGGTGGTCAATTGGCACATCCGGGGCAAAGGCGTTCATCGACTTAGTGTTGAAGATCGTTCTTCCCGGTCGATGAGCGAGTTGGCGATTTACCACTCGTCGAGAAAGTCGTAGCGAGTCAACTGGCAAAGATCACCTGTCCGTGAACTCGCACGCTCTTGCGTCCAGGTGGACAGGAATTGTAAACACTGGCATTGACAGCAGAAAATGCAGTCAAGGCTTGTTGCGTGCATGCGGAATCGGTTCGCGCCAGAGGGTACCGCTGCCTTCTTGTGGAGCGGCCCGGCGACTCGGGACAAATGACGACAGCACCTTGTGTATGAAATGATTGTGTATTGCTGCAGATCCTAGGTCTCCCGCTGAGGCCCGTGCTAAAACGTTTCAGCTCAGGAGATTGCCAGGACGCGGCGGCATAGTTCTTCTGCGGTCGTTGATATGGCGTCTTCGTCACAGTCTGTGAATGGACAGAACGGTGTGCAGTTTGCGCCGGATCCAGCACTCGTTCGCGAACAACTGAGGCGGCTCGTTGCGCACCCATTGTTTACGAATAGCAAGCGATACCCCGTGTTGCTCACCTACACTGTCGAGCAAACACTTCTTGGCAATGCGGGCGAATTGAAGGAAAGGACAATTGGCATCGAGGCTTTTGGGCGCGAACCCGTCTACGATGTCAATCTGGATCCGGTGGTTCGCACTGCGGCAGCCGAGGTTCGGAAAAGGCTCAGCCAATACTATTACAACCCTGATCACGCCGGGGAATTGGTAATTGAACTGCCGATCGGCTCCTATGTTCCGACTTTTCGGGAGCCAGCCGCCTCTCACATGGGCATCGCGGCAGAGCCTTTAGTCACCGAGCAAGAAGAATTGCTTCCGAAGGATTCTGTTTTCCAATCTCTCACGGAAGCAAAGGCCGAACAGGCGCATTCACGCCTCATGACTCGCCGCTGGGTTCCGATTGCCATCGCATTGCTCGTCGCCGCGCTGATCGGATTTAGCGTTGGACGCGTGAGACTTCCGAGCCGAACAGCAGGTGCCGGTGAGCCCTCCAACATGTCGCGCTTCTGGCAGCCGATTACTGCAACTTCGAGCCGAGTTACGTATTGTCTTGGCGCACCAACCGATGCAGTGGATCTCCAAAACGGGCCGTACCCCGCCTCGGAAGGAGGCAGTCTAAATACGTACGATGTCATCACCCTCGCCCGGTCCCTTGTGCCTCTTGTTCCGAAGAATGGCCAATTCCGCGTGTTGTCGGCCTCGGATACTGGCTTTGCTCAATTGCGAGAAGGTCCATTCGTCCTGATTGGTGCATTCGACAATCCCTGGACGATGCGCATAACGCAGGATTTACCGATGGGGTTTGAATATGACAATCACGTCCGTGAGGTAGTGGATCGCAAGAGTACACCTAAAAAGACCTGGACACTTCAATGGCAGGTCCCAGGAAAGAGTCTCGCGCGCGACTACGCCATAGTCGCCCGACTTCATGACACGGTTACCGGCGAGCCCGTCATCATCCTGGCCGGCATCCTGGGGGAGGGAACCGAAGCAGCAAGCGAGGTCGTCTCCAATCCGGCGTACTTGGATGCGATGCTGCAGAAGGCTCCGAAGAATTGGGACCAGCTCAATTTGGAAGCCGTAATAGAAGCGAATGTTATTGATGGCCATCCGGGGCCGCCAACGGTCATCGCTGTCGAGGCGTGGTGAATCGTTTCGACCTCAAAAACCTGTATCATACATCCCCACAAACCTAGCCCTGCTTAACATCTATCCTCCTGTAAATGCGAGACTTGTCGTTCTCTTGCTATGTCTGATGCACGATGCACCTTAAAAACTGCATGAGCTGCGCCTACCCTGACAACGTCGGAAGTCCGCAGGATTTCCGCGATGGACGGAAGGAGACTTCTATGAGGCGCATCCTTGGGTTTGCCCTCTTATTCATCCTGTCCTCGGTCACGCTAATGGCCGCGAAGAACTCCCAGACGTTTTACCTGAGTTCCAATGTTCGGGCCGGAAGCGTTCAGCTACCCCGCGGAATTTGCGAAGTGACCTGGAATACACCCTCGGGATCCCGCGTGCAGTTGACCATCAAGACGGATGACAAGAAAACTGTTATGGTTCCAGCCCTCATGGTCGAGGGAAAGGACGACAGAGCCGGTGTGGTTACTTCGGTCGTGAATGGCGTCACGTACCTGGTGGAAATTCACACCAGGAATGCCAAGTTCGTCTTCGAAAACGGGACCGAAGCATCGAAATGAGTTCTGTCGGTGCCCGGCACACCGCGGAATGGCGTTTTTGTAGCCGATCGAGCAGGAACGAACTTTTTCATCAACCTCGCGTGAAGAGTCTTTGGAGACACATGCAGAATTGCAAGTCTGGTTCTTACCTTCTTCTCACCCTTATTGCGGCCCTCGCGCTCATCTCTGCGGCATCTATCGCAGCGGCTCAGAACAATGACCGACCCTGGATGAATCCCAGCCTTTCCCCGGAGGAGCGGGCCGAACTGGTTCTGAAACAGCTCACTCTCGACGAAAAGCTCGCGCTACTACATGGGAATGGCATGGCCCACGCAGAACAGTGGCAAATGCCACTGTCAAACCTCACCAATGGTGGTGCGGGATACGTGGAGGGTGTAAAGCGCCTCGGGATCCCGCCGTTGGTTATCTCTGATGCGGGTTATGGAGTGAGAGACAGCGGTGCAAACGGTAGGTATTCGACGGCTATGCCATCGAGTCTCGGCGCAGCAGCGAGCTGGGATCCAGACTCAGCTTGCGAATTTGGAACTGTGATCGGCAAAGAGCTGCGGGCGCAAGGATTCAACATGACTCTGGGGGGAGGAGTCGATCTGGCCCGCGAACCCCGTAATGGGCGCAACTTTGAATATGCAGGCGAAGATCCGCTCCTCGCCGGTACTCTCGTCGGTAGCTTGATGAAGTGCGAGCAGGAACAGCATGTCGTCGGCGACATCAAGCACTACGTGATGAACGATCAGGAGACGGGACGTTTCTTTGTCAACTCGGTCATCTCGAAGCGAGCGATGCAGGAGTCCGATCTGCTCGCCTTCCATATCGCCATCTCCATCGCGAATCCCGGTGCAGTGATGTGTTCCTACAACCGGATCAATGGTGACTTCGGTTGCGAGAACCCGTATACGCTTCGCGATGTACTCGAGAAAGATTGGGGCTTCAAAGGATTCGTGATCTCCGACTGGGGAGGAACTCACAGCACAGAGAAGGCGTCTTCAGCCGGTCTCGATCAGGAACAACCGATGGCAGACTTCTTTGGTCCGAAGCTGAAGGAAGCTGTGGAAGCCGGAAGAGTGCCAATGTCAGAAATTGACGACCATGCCCGGAAAGTTCTCTACGCTGAGTTTCTATCTGGTATCGTCGATGACCCGCCTCAGAAAGGCGTCGTCGATGTGGAGAAGGGCTTCGAAGTCGCGCGACGTGTCGAAGAAAAGAGCATTGTTCTACTGAAGAATAGTCCGACAGTACTTCCGATTGTCCCGTCGAAGGTTCACAGCATTGCGATCATCGGCGGCCACGCTGACGTCGGGATGATTTCCGGCGGAGGATCAGCGCAGGTGGATCCGCCGGGCGGAAACGCGATTATGCCTCCGGGTAAAGGCGCGACAATCTGGCAAAAACCCGTATGGTTCCCAACCTCTCCTTTGAAAGCGCTCCAGGCGAAACTGCCGAACACGAAGATTGACTTCGATCCTGGAACGGATACGAAGTCGGCAGCAAGCCTGGCCAAGAACGCCGATTTAGCGATTGTGTTTGTTTACCAGTGGCTGGCGGAGGACATGGATGTGCCGAGCCTTTCGCTTCCTGACAATCAGGATGCGTTGATCGAGCAGGTTGCGTCGGCGAATCCGCACACCATCGTCGTGCTTGAGACCGGAACTACTGTGACTATGCCATGGATCGACAAGGTGTCCGGCGTAGTCGAGGCCTGGTTCGCCGGCAGCTCGGGACACAAGGCGTTGGCGGACGTACTTGTTGGGGATGTAAATCCTTCAGGAAAGCTTCCGCTGACTTTCACCAGTAGCGAAGCGGATCTTCCGCACCCAGAGCCTCCGAAAATTCCTGCTGAGAGTCAGGCTCACGCTGGAGATGTAGCGGACAACGGAGCTCCTTCTTCGAACGCTTCTGCTCACACAGGTTACGCTGTCCACTACGACGAAGGTGGCGCAGTCGGTTACAAGTGGTTCGAAGAACAGCACAAGAAACCGCTGTTTGCCTTCGGCTTTGGTTTGTCTTACACGACCTACACTTACTCCGGCCTGAGTTTCGACGCAGGCACGAAGACCGCTCACTTCACCGTCAGGAACACCGGGAAGCGTCCGGGCACTGAAACTGCCGAGGTGTACGCACGGCTTCCGAAGGGCACAGACGAACCTTACAAGCGACTGGTGGGATGGACGCGGGTTGCACTCGCGCCCGGCGAATCGAAAGCAGTTTCTGTTGCGATCGACGACCGCGTATTGAAGACATTCGACGAAGAGAAGAATGCCTGGAATCTAACACCGGGAGACTATCAAGTGTTGGTCGGTGGATCGTCTGACAACACGCCGTTGACTGGGACTCTCGTGGTTCGTTGAGTCCGTGCGATGAGCTGTCTCTGTGAATCTGAACTGTATTTCATCAAGACGCGCGAGAGTACAACGCTGAGCCTCAACTGTGGAGTGATCTGACTGATGAATGTTCCCGTTGTTGCCGACCACACCAGTAGCGGAAAACAGCATTTCGAAGTATTGGATGGGCTGCGAGGCAGTGCTGCATTTCTGATCGTGATCTTCCACGTCTTCAATTACTCATTTGGCTTCCATGGCCCTTGGGCACTCGTCAAACACGCGTATCTCGCAGTCGATTTCTTCTTCGCACTGTCG
Source organism: uncultured Acidobacteriaceae bacterium (assembly GCA_963770365.1). Taxonomy (GTDB): domain Bacteria; phylum Acidobacteriota; class Terriglobia; order Terriglobales; family Acidobacteriaceae; genus Telmatobacter. Next base: position 1,241,185 of record CAVYPN010000014.1, read on the forward strand.
GGGTTTGTCGTTGCATACGCATACGATGATCGATGGATGCGGATGTCGGTCCTGCAATTTTTCCGAATTCGTCTCATCCGCCTTCATCCACTGGTTCTGATCGGAGCCACTCTGGGGCTTCTCGGATACCTCTTCGATCCCTTCAGCAAGGCGAGCAAACCACACTAACGCCGCAATGCTGCTGCTCGCGTACGTCACGTCATTGCTGCTGCTGCCATCCCCTCCGGTCGGGGGAAGGCATAACGAATCTCAGGCACTCAATGGGCCAGCATGGTCTCTGATGCAGGAGTACCTCGGAAATATCGCCTACGCTTTGATTCTTCGCCGGCTGCGCGCGCTCACCCTTGCGATTATCTTCGGCCTGTCTGGGCTCCTCCTCATTTGGACTGCCAACGCAAAGGGATCGCTGGATGGAGGCTGGGATTATCCGAAGATCTGGATGGCTCCTCTTCGCTTGACGGTTTCGTTCGTGATGGGACTCTGGCTCTATCGGGTTCATGATCGGATTCGTATACCCAAAATCGGACTCCTCTTGCTTTCGATCGTGCTTGTGGTGTGCTTCCAGATGCCAGTCTTCCCCAAGGTTGGCGAATACTCGCTGAACGGGCTTTACGACGCGGCGTGCGTGCTATTCCTGTTTCCGCTCATCATCCTTTGCGGCGCACACTCTGACGCTGGCACGGGAATGATCAGGCTTTGCAAGTTCAGCGGCCACCTGTCCTACCCGCTCTACATCACTCACATTCCATTCGTATACGTGCTCGCGGGCTACTCGTGGACAAGGCATCCCAGCCTGAATGTGAAGCTGACATTGATTTCTCTACTTATTCCATTCGTGATTTTTGTCGCATGGCTTGTCTTGAAGTATTACGACGAGCCTGTCCGCTCCTGGCTGAGCCGGCGTTACGGGATCAAGCGGGCGACAGTGAAGGTTCCCGGACAGGCAGGAGAAGCACGATGATGTCGATATTGAAGAAGCTCGTACGTTCTGCAGGCCCACTGCTGACACTTGGATTGATGTTCGCAACACCACTCCTTGCGCAGGAGCAAGCCGCCCTTGGCTGGCATGGTCTTTTGCGCGACAGTGCCGGTGCGCCGATCGCAGCTGCCAAGGTGAAGCTAACGGGCGCGGCCACAGGCGAAGCCAACACCGGTTCCGACGGTGCTTTCACTCTTCACGCGTTGCCACCGGGGAAATACAAGCTGACCGTGGAGGCCGATGGGCGGAAGGTTGCCTATGCACCAGACGATTGACCTGACGGCTGCCGCGCCCGTCGAATTGATTACGTTGTCGAACCGCGGTGAGATCGAGGTTGCTGAACAGCAGCAGACAGGGGCGACCGGCGGAGTGGCTCTTTCGAGCCAGGCGGTGAGTGAATTGCCGCTGAACAAGCGAGACTTCTCGTCCTTGCTATTGCTGGCGGCAGGCACAATGACGGACTCGAATGGCGCCACGAACTTCACCGCGCAATTTGCAATCAACGGGCAGCGCGGCGTGGAGGCCACGTTCGCGATGGACGGAGCAGACATTAGCGACCCGGAGATGGGCGGCGCCACTATTTCGAACTTCAATGTGGACGCGGTTGAGCGTATCGACTCAAGCTCGGGTTGGATGCCGGCTGACATTGGCCGCGGGGCCGCAGGCTTCACAAATATCCACACGCGTTCCGGTGCGAGCGGTTTCCACGGCTCGTTTTTTGAGTTCGTGCGCAACTCAGCATTTGACGCGCGCAACTACTTCGATCATCCGACGCCTGCATACCCGGGACGCATTCCCCCGTTCCGTCGTAACGAATTCGGATTCACCAATGGCGGTCCCGTCTACATCCCTCATCTCTATGACGGGCGTAAGCGCACCTTCTACTTTACTGAGTACCAGGCCTTTCGCCAGGTGCTGGGTACAACACAGGTCATGCCGATACCCACCGCCGCACAACGGCCTGCACAAGGCTCAAATATCGTCTCCGACACGGTGAGTTTTCCCGACGGCACAACAGATTCGCTGGCCATTCCGGTGAATCCGTCAATTGCTGCGATACTGGCTCGATATCCGCTGCCGAATCTTCCAACCGGCTCCTTCGGTGCGAATACCTACGCTACCGCTTCGAAGGTGACCACCAAGGCCGATCAGTTCTCGTTACGCATCGACCACAAGCTTTCAGCAAAGAACCAGTTCTTCGCGCGCTTCACGATGGACAACCTGACAGGACCGACGACAAATCCGGATCAGACAGCGATCGATCCCGCCTTTGCCGTCGAGTACCTCGATCGGCAGCGCAACGTCGTCGGCACACTCACGACGACGTTCACGCCAAAGCTTGTGCTCGACTCCTCGCTCTCGATAACCCGATCCACCCCCGGCTTTCCTACCCCCGATTCCACTGACCCCGCGGTGAAGTTTGAAGACGGTCTCTTCGAAGCCTTCAACAGCGCCGGCGGATCAGTGATGCAGGCCTACGGCAATCTGTTTCAGGAGCAGGAGAACATCAGCTACACCGCCGGACCACACACTCTGAAAGCGGGCTTCGAGGTCCGGGAGAATGTGGACACCACCTATTTCGGTATTCCACCGAACGGGGAGTACGATTTCGGCGGCGGTACCGCCTACGCAACGGAAGCGATCGCCTCCGCGAGTGGCAAGCACAACATCAACGTAGGTGATCCTCTACCGGATACGCTCTCTGGTTTGCTCTCAGGTTCGCCATTTGCCTATATCGTAGCCATTGCGCCTCCAGGAGTTTCAGATGGTGCACACATCGGTCCGGCTGCCATCAACCGCAGCGATTACAACGCCTATGTCGAAGACACTTGGAAGGTCACGCCAAAACTGACGCTGGACTACGGTGTCCGCTGGGAGTACTACACCCCGATCACCGAGCGTGCACATCGCACTGGCTCCTTCCGCACACTGAATGGAACCTTGGACTATGTTGTCAACCCTCAGCCCGGATATTCAACCACCTGGAATGGATGGGGCCCAAGGATACAAATCTCCTGGGCGCCGCTTAAGAACTTTACCGCGCACGCAGGTGGAGCGGTGATGGTAATACCGCCTAACATCTGGCAGGACAACATGCTCACGGGTTCTACACCTTTCTCGATCAGCCCGCGGCGTCAATCCTCATCGAGCGCGCCACTTGCGTATGGGTTCACGATCACCCCATCGATGTTGCCCATTGCCTACGACCTGAGCGGCAATGACATTCTGGCGAAGGGAGCGAAGAATATTCCTGCCAACACGCCGATGGACGTGGACCGCTACGAGAAGGATTTGGCCAACGTGACTTCCTCGGGTGCGGTGAGTTCTCTGAACCTCTCCGGGATCGATGCCAGGTTTGGCAATGGCACACTCTACACCTGGACACTGGGCCTCGAGCGCAAGATCGCCAACCTGACCGCGGACCTGGGGTACGTGGGAACCGCGGCTCAAAAGCTTCCGCGCATCTCTTTTCCGAACGCCTATCCCGGCGCAACCCCTGAGTTCGCACCCTATACACAATTCAACTCTGCGGGTGACGTAACCGGCGGCTTTGGGGTGATGAACGTGATGACGAACGATGTGCACTCCAACTACAACGCGCTGCAGGCTTCGCTATTCGGTACCGTGGGTCACGGCGGACCCGGCATTCAGGCGTCCTACACATGGGGTAAGTCGATCGACACTACTTCGATGGTGCTGAGTGGTACGGGTTCAACAGGGGCTACTACCTCAGGAGCGTCACAGGACCCGTTCAATCTTCGCGCAGAGAAGGGACCGTCGGCTTTTGACGCGACGCACAATTTTGGACTGAGTGTGGCGCAGGACCTGCATATGGAGAGCGCGAGATTCTTGAGCGCGATTCCGCGGAGCTTTACCTATGGATGGGAACTGCTCTCCATCACTTCGATGTCGTCCGGTGCTCCGTTCACCGTTTACTCGGGTATACAGCAGACGGGAGCGGGCGCGAACGGCGTCGACCGTCCGGATCAGATTGCCGTGCCGAAGTTGTCCACGGCGCGCACGAACCGCCAGGACTATTTTGGGATGGGAGCGGCCAACGCGAGCACATACTTCAATATTCCCGTTCATACTGCAGGCGGCACAGGACCGAACCAGGGACGCTTCGGCACGCTCGGACGCGACACTTTCCGCGGGCCTGCCTTCTACGATTGCGACTTCGCGATGATCAAGGACACGCCCTTTGGAAGGAGAGCTTCCGGCGTGGAACGCATGGACGTTCAGTTCCGCGGAGAGTTCTTCAATCTGTTCAACATCGTCAACATGGGGCTTCCCTCGAACATCCTGACTGGATCTGGTTTCGGCGAAATCTCCAAGACGGCCGGCACTTCGCGGCAGATTCAGTTGTCACTCAAGCTTATCTACTGATCGAGACCGCTCCATACCTTCGTTCGGCACACTCGGACCCTCCCGGAAGCTTTCTCGCTCTTCGACTCCGAGCGGATCAAGGTACGCATCGACGATCTTACGAGCCATTCTGAAGTCGAACACCGCGCATTGTTCCGCAATTGGAACGGAGTAAAGTAATAACCAGCACGGGAACCATCGGGCCTTGATCTGAGGGTGAGAGAAAGGCTGAACCATGGCTGATTCAGCTCCAGCAGAAAAGTTGACTGGGCCAGATGGGTCGTTCGCGCGTCGCTATGGATTAGCTTTCGCATCGGTCGCCTGCGCCCTGTTGCTGGATCTTCTGTTTCACCACTTCAATCTGCCTCATCCGTTTGCTGCGTTTGCGCTGTCCGCAATCGCGATCACGTTTTGGTATGGCGGCACGAAGCCCGGGATTGTGGCAGTTTTGCTTTCGTCGCTGATCCGCGGGTTCATCTTCGAGGGCGAGACCAGCAGCCTCTCGCGCGTTCTTTATCAACTGGTGTTTCTGACCTTTGCAATCCTCATGATCTGGGTGAGACGGAGAAAGGAGGCTCTCGAAGTCGGGATCGCTGACCGAACTGCAAAGCTCACGGAAGCGAATGAGGCCCTGCACAAGCGGAAAGAGCAGCTCGATGGATTGTTTGAGTTATCGCCCGACGCGGTAATCCTGACCGACGATAACTTTCACGTGTTGCGGGTCAACAAGGAATTCACGCGAATGTTCGGGTATACCGCCGAAGAGGCAGCAGGACAGTGGCTTCCGGACTTAATAGTACCCAAGGAGTTGCACGTCGAGGCTCTAAATTACAGAGCCACGCTCACTACCGGGAAGAGAGTTGAACTGGAGACCATTCGACAACGCAAAGGCGGTGTTTCCTTTGACGTTTCCGTTGTGGCGAAAAGCATTTCGCTTGGCTTCGACCAGGTAGCTTTCTACCTCATTTATCGAGATATCACCGAGCGCAAGAAAGCAGAAAGGAAACTTGAACGGAGCGAAGCAAATCTGCTTGAGAGTCAAAGACTGGTACATATGTGCAGTTGGGCGTACGACCCGTCATCCGGAATGGTGACGTTCTCGCCGGAGATGAAACGAATATACGATATTGAGTCCGATCAGGGCATATGGGCAGCTGATTTCTTTCTTGACCGCATTCATCCTGATGATCGACCGGGATTTGAGGAAATTCTTAGAAGGGCCCAACTCGACAAGACCGATTACAACGCTTCCTACCGCGTCGTTCTCCCGGATGGTTCGATCAAGCACATCTACTCTGTGGCCCATCCAATCCTGAATGAGTCTGGTGGGTTGGTGGAATTTGTCGGGACTTCGATGGATGTCTCCGAACAGTGGAAGGCCAGAACCGAGTTGGAGAATGCGTTTGAGGAAATCAAGCAACGGACAGAAGCTGCCCGCCAGAGTGAAAGAGAGCTTCGCGATGTCGTCAACACGGTTCCGGCGCATGTCTGGAGGACTTCGCCTGAGGGGCACGTTGATTTCGTTAATGATCGTTGGTCGCAGTTCACAGGTTTAGCTTTGGACCAGGCATTCGGGTGGAAGTGGGAAGCGGTTCTTCATCCCGATGACCGGGCGAATTTCGTCGCCGATTGGCACACAGCCCTTAAGAACGGGCAAGGGATGGAGAGTGAATCGCGGGTCCGGCGGGCAGACGGAGAATACCGCTGGTGGTTTATTCGCAATGTACCGTTGCGCGATGAAGCCGGAAAGCTCGTCAGATGGTATGGAACCGCTATTGACATCGAAGATCGCAAGCGGGCTGAGCAAGCTCTTCGGAAAAGCGAGGAGCGGTGGAGATCCGTCTTTGAGAATTCTGCCATCGGCGTTGCGCTGACGGATCTGAACGGCCGCTTTCTAGCCACCAATCATGTCTACCAGACAATGGTGGGTTACAAGGAAGAGGAACTGCGTGCACTCTGTTTTCTGGACGTAACGCATGAGGAGTACCGCGAAGCGAACTGGGCTCTCATCACCGAGTTGCTGGAGGGAAAACGACGGCAGTTTCAGATTGAGAAAAAATATCTGCGCAAGGACGGCAGTGCGATTTGCGTAAGCAACAACGTTTCTCTTGTGCCTGGCAGCGAGAGGGTACCGCGATTCATTATGGCGCTGTCTGAGGACATCACAGAGCGCAAACGTGCGGAAGAGAAGCTGCGACACACTGAAGCAGATTTGCTTGAGGCACAGAGAATAAGCCAAACAGGTAGCTGGAAGCTTGATGCTTCAAAGGAGACAGTCACAGTCTCACCACAAATATTTCGAATATTTGGCGTCGACCCTGATGCGGATACGTCGACCCCTGAATTTTGGTTTAGCAGAAATCATCCCGAGGACCAGAAGCGCATTCAGGAACTCTTTGAACGTTCAAGAATCCAAAAAACAGACTATGAAGCGGACTATCGCATTGTTCTTCCCGATGGGACCATCAAGCATCTCCATGCGGTCGGGCATCCTGTCTTGAACGAGTCGGGCGACCTCGTGGAATTTGTCGGGACCGCGATGGATATCACCGAACTCAAGCAGAGGGAAGAGGCCCTGCTGCGGAGTGAGGGTTATTTAGCTGAAGCACAGAAATTAACCCATACCGGCAGTTGGGCGGTGCGGGTCCCTCAGGTGGAAAACGCGCAGTGTGAGGCCGGTCAAGAGCTTGCCGTCATCCCGAGGTTCGGTTGGGAAACTTCCTATTGGTCCAAAGAAATGTACCGGATCTTCAGTCTCGATCCTGGTCCCACGCCACCGCCTTACATGGAGGTAGTCCGTCGGTTCCACCCGGAGGACGCGCGTAATAACACACCTGTGGTCGAGCAGGCCGTTCGGGACAGGACCGACTTTGAGATCGACTATAGGCTTCTTCTGCCGAACGGCGCGCACAAGTACATTCATGTGGTTGGACACCCGGTAGTGAATGCTTCCGGTGATGTCATTGAATTAGTCGGTACATCGATGGATGTCACAGAGCGCAAGCAGGCCGAGGAAAAAATCCGGGAACAGGAATTAGAGCTCCGTCAGATTCTGGACGCCGCCCCCCAACATTTGTCCGTGCTAAGTAGCGATGGAAGCCATCTGTATATCAACCAATCTAGCCTCGACTTCCTAGGTCTCACGCTCGAAGAGTGGCAGAAGCGCGATATTCGCGAGCTCGTTCATCCAGACGATGCGGAACGTGTGGGGCGCGAGAGGAAGCAAGCCCTTTCAAGCGGATCTCCGCTCAAGATCGAAGCACGGTTCCTTAGATATGACCGCGAGTATCGTTGGTTATTTCTCTATTACAAGCCACTCAGAGATCAGCTGGGGCGCATTACGCGCTGGGTTGTCCCAGCCATTGACATCGACGATCGCAAACGATCAGAAGAGAGACTGCACCATGAGAACGTTGCGCTCCGCGAAGAGATCGTCAAAGCATCGATGTTCGAGGAAATTGTCGGCGCGTCACCAGCGCTGCAAACCGTGCTCTCCAGCATTGTGAAAGTAGCGCGCACTGATTCCACTGTGCTGATCACGGGGGAAACCGGCACAGGGAAAGAACTGATTGCTCGCGCGATACACAAGCACTCGCAACGCTCCGGCCAGGCGTTCATCAGCGTAAACTGTGCGTCGATTCCTTCCTCCCTGATTGCGTCGGAGCTGTTTGGCCACGAGAAAGGTGCCTTCACCGGCGCGGTGCAGCGACGCCAGGGCCGCTTTGAGCTGGCACATTCCGGTACGATTTTTCTAGATGAGGTCGGCGATCTTCCCGCGGAGACCCAAATTACGTTGCTCCGAGTACTTCAGGAGCGGCAGTTCGAACGAGTGGGAAGTAACCAGATTCTTACCAGCGACGTCCGCGTCATAGCCGCAACCAACCGTGATTTAACGGCAGCCATTGCCGCCGGAACGTTTCGATCCGACTTGTTTTACCGACTCAACGTTTTCCCGATCGAGGTCCCTCCTTTGCGCAAGCGGAAGGAGGACATTCCGATGTTGGTGGAGTACTTTGTTAAACGATACGCGGAGAAAGTCGGCAAGCACATTCGCAAAATCGACATGAATGCGCTTGAGCGGTGTCAAGCTTACCCCTGGCCGGGAAATATCCGTGAACTGCAAAACATCGTTGAGAGGTCGGTGATCCTGAGCAGCGGCGACACTTTTGGGATCGAAGAAACTTGGCTGACCAGCCCGGAGCCAGCCCGGCAATTGCCAAGCGCTTTGCCAGATACTCTCATGAATCACGAGAGAGAAATCATCGAAGCCGCATTGGCTGAATGCAATGGGAGAGTCGCTGGCCCAAAAGGTGCGGCCGCGAAACTCGGAATTCCCCGATCGACACTGGATTCGAAAATCAATCAGCTGAAGATTAAGAAGCACAAGTTTATCTCTGAACAGTAATAAGTCTGCAGGGTATTCGGATCCGTTCGAGATTCGGAAAATCAAAAACTGAAATGCTTCGCAGCAGTCTTGTTACCGATCTAGAGCCGCGGTTGTTGATCGTATCGCCTCGCGAAGCCACGCATGACGAGGATCGGAGTCAATTCTTGGATGCCACGCCATCAAGAAATGAAACGGACGCAACTCGCGTGGTGCTTTCACAAGGCGTAGGTCGCGATTCCGTTTGACGGCTGAGATCATGCCAGTAGTTAAGGTCAGCACAAGTTCTGTCCCTGGCAGGCACTGCAAAGCCACACCGAAGTAAGGTACCCGAATAGAGGAACTGCGTTTTGCACCGACTGCTGCGAGCTGCTTGTCTGGAATTGTCTGCACGCCGCCATAAGTAGCAACAACAATATGGCTCGCTGCGAGGTAGTGCTTTAGCGAGAGTCGATCTCCAAAGTGGCTGTCACGAGCGACGGCGCAAACCCAATCTTCACGATAGAGCCTTTCAGTGTGAAAGTGCACCGGCAGAAGCCCGTCATCAATGTGAAGAATAAGATCGAGTTGTCCACGTTCCACCAACTCCGAAATTCCGGCCTGCCAGGGAAGGAATTCAAACTGCACTCGGTAACCGTCCCCATACTGCCGGCATAAGCGTGGGAGCACAACTGTGCAGACATTGTCAGGGCCGGAAATGCGAAAGTGGCTCTTCTCCCGGATCGGATCGAAGAGGCTGGGCGCGACCAGATTCTCGATCTTGGGCAGCAAGCCCTCAAGCTCCTGGAGAATCTTCCGGCCTCGCAACGTGAGTTCGAAGCCTTGCGGCGATCGCACCAGAAGGTCATCTTGAAACATCGTCCGGGCGCGTTGCAATGCGCGGCTAACCGCAGGCTGGCTCAGCAGCAGCCGAGATGCAGCCGCAGTAATGCTTTTCTCCTCCGCAACCGCAACAAATGTAATCAGGAGGTTCAAATCGGCTTGTCGTAGTTTCTCTAGACGCATGACGGCCATGACTATTATGCATGAACCGCATGTTGGTAAGGAATCATCTTTGACTGTGTAAGCAAGAAGAGTTCACAAGGAGAATTCAAATGCAAAGTGGAGACGGTTTGCAAGGTAAACGGGTGGTTGTGCTGGGCGGTTCTTCGGGAATTGGTTTGGCGGTCGCCAAGCAGGCGGCACTGCAGGGAGCGAACGTTGTTATCGCCTCGAGTAGTGCGGAACGAGTTCAGAAAGCAGTTGAATCCGTCGGTGGAAAAGCGCAGGGGCAGGCGGTTGACCTCTCGGACGAACGAGCCGTTGCAACCTTTTTCGCCAAGCTCGGTAGTTTCGATCATCTGGTGTTCACTGCGGGAGATAGCCTGCATCTGCACGACCTTGCGAGTACCGACCTGCAAGAGGCCAGGCGCGCGTTTGAACTGCGCTATTGGGCAGCACTCGCCGCGGTCAAATACGGAAGCCCCCATATTCGAAAGCAAGGCTCGATTGTGCTCACAACCGGAATAGCTGGACAGCGCCCGCAGAAGGGATGGGTAATGGCGGCAAGTGTCTGCGGAACCATCGAAGCATTAACGCGTGCTCTGGCGGTCGAGTTGGCGCCAATACGGGTCAACGCGGTATCTCCCGGTGTCGTTCGGACGAACCTCTGGCAAAACATGGATGCAGCCGAGCGGGAGCACCTGTATGAGAGCGTCGGCAACAGTCTGCCTGTTGGCAGAGTCGGAGAAGCTGAAGAGGTTGCACAAGCTTACCTGTTTTTAATGCAGGAAGGATTTAGCACTGGTCAGGCGCTAGTGGTAGATGGTGGCACGGTCCTTGTTTAGCGTCCGGTAGTTCGCAACTGGCAGATGGTATAGGAGCGTCAATGAACCTGTTGATGTCGTCACCTGTATTTACGAGATCAGTCAGCTCAGAGCATCGCACCCAGAAACGAATCAGGTAAAGAAAGACGTCTTGGAGGGTAAGGTTGCACTCGTTATGGTAGCTTCAAAAATCGCTCTAACTCCCGAGAATTCGGCACTTGCCGAATTCTCGTCATCCGTCCGACGCTCCTGGCCGCCTGTTTTCAATAATTTGCATGTGGCCTTTGGATTGCAGCTCCATTTGTGTCAGTGGCGGTACGGAGGCAATGCAGAGCATCGCGACGACAACCGATGACCTTGAGAATCGAGAGATCAGCGCGGCAGAGATTTACGGTGTTCACCCTCATTGGGCGTATGGAAGTGGAGCATGTCGCGGAATTGAAGGAGCTTTTTGATCACGACTACCGAAAAATCATTCTGGATTTGGGAGACGTGAGACTGGCAGATCGCGGCGCGGTGAGATTTCTAAGGCATTGCGAGGCGGTTGGCATGAAGCTTGAGAACTGTCCGGCGTACGTCCGCGAGTGGATAGACAGAGAAAAAGATTGAGAGCGCGATGTTTCATTGGGACTATCTTTCTTGTTTCCTCACCGTGTTAGCGACAATACTGCTCGCACGAAAATCCTGGATCGGGCTTCTTATCGCAATCGTTAACAGCTTGATCGTCTGTGCGATTGCATTGCGAACGTCACAGTTTGGCTTTATTCCAGCAAACCTTTTTTGCATTTGCATATACGCGTTCAGCATGCGGTCGTGGCTCAAGGAACAATCAGGCACGAAACGAGATCAGGCGCAGCCGCACGATCGTGGTTCGGTCGCGCCACGGATCGGCCCCATTATGCAGCATCGTACGGCTGCTGGTACAACCACGGGCGCTTTGCACTAAGGGCCACACGCCCGATGCTCCAGCAAAGCACCTTCGCAACTTATGAAGGGATTGGTATGCATCGTTACCTTACCCTAGCTCTCGTTCTCCTGGGATGTTCTGGCGTTGCTCAAGAATGTCCCGCGCCACAACGGGCAACTCCCGCCGTCATCCACGTGACGCCCGAGGAATACCCCATCGCCTCTCTTAAATCGCACCTTATCCGCCTTCTCACGGATTCCCTCATTGACGAGGGCCGTGGCCTTGTTGATGTCGCACGCGAGCGCCAAATCGGAAAAATGATGAAGCAGCTCAAGGAGGAATCACTCGATGCCCCTCATGGCCCACACGGGAACGATGGCACTGATGACGCGCGACGCACTCGCGCAGATTCTTCCACCCGAATCGACGGACAGAACGCAAATAATTCTCAGACTGAACTGCACAGAAGCGCTATCCGATAGCTGCCTGCTCCAAAACGGGGTCTTTATCTTGAAGGCGCATTCCGCCGGCTATCCTTACCACCGCCCATTTGCTTCGAGGCAACTTGTCGCGAGCAACGAGAACAGAGATCACAAGGAGGAACAGTGAGAATACATCTCAGGAAACCAGAGATTTCAGACAGGGGCAATATCCTACCGTTTAATAGGGGCCCCGGTCTTGATCTGCGAAACGAACTGCAGCGGCGTGAACAAGGCCGGCTGATGGAAACAGGGAGGATGGCTGCAATTGGCATGATGGCATGCTCGATATCGCACGATATGCGCCACTGGCTTTCGGCGATCTATGCGAACTCCGAACTCCTCGATCGCCACGATAAATGTGCTAGCACTCGGGATGATCTGCTGCTCGAAATTCAAGAAGCAGTGCTCGCGATGACGGAGAGCATTGATTCGTTACTGCAATTCGGTAGTAGCGGACGGAGCAATCCGCTTATCCCTGAGTGCGTTTCCTTGGTTCTTGAGAGAGCAATTGCGGCAGTGAAGTTGCATCCAGACGGGCGGAACGTGTCGATCTCACTCGCCAAGGTCCCGCAGGTGGAAGCAGACATCGATGCGAGGAATCTTGAAAGGGCCATCTATAACTTGCTGCTCAATGCCTGCCAAGCTGCGACACGCTCAACTCACGTGCCTGATGTGAAGGTCCACGTTGCGGAAGTCGATGAACAGATCTGCGTCAAGATCTCGGACAATGGTCCCGGTATACCCGCCTCTATTAGGAGGACCTTATTCGATCCGTTCGTGACCGCGGGAAAACCCAACGGAACAGGTTTGGGACTCACCCTGGCTCGTCGGATAGCTGAAGAGCACGGTGGTAGCGTTTGCCTCGTGGAATCGAATCCAGGGAGGACTGTATTCACACTGAGTCTGACGAAGAACAGATTTTTACCGTTCGAAGATCTGAAGAGTGGCAGAGCCAGCTTCGAGGTCCGCAGCAACGGATCTGCGAATTGCTTATAAAGAGTCAACAACCGATATGGGGCGCTCATGGAAATGAAGGAGCTTGAACCAAGGGAAGATGAGCGCCGCGGCGCATGAGATATGAGAGGCAGCCGCTGGATGAGAGTCCCGCCAACAAAACGCCTATCCGGCGTTAGACGCAATGACGAACGAAAAGCACACGATAAACGATCAATTCATCTCGGAATAATTCTGCGGATTCTCAAGAACAAAGACAGACACTGAAGTGACAATTTATTGACACGAGCCTTCCTGCCCGCGCCTATTGTGAACCTCGGGATTTCCTCTTTTTGAGACCCACAGTCACGTCAAATTCTGAGAATCAGAACAGGAGAGCAAATTATGAATGGCTCAAAGAATCACACCAAGAATCCGCTGGATCGCCGCTCATTTATGAGAAGTGGTCTTCTCGCAGGTGGCGCAGCAACAATTGGCGCCGGTTTGTTGGCTAATGAAACTATTGCGCACGCTCAAGATGGAGAAGGAAACGGAAAGCTTAAGTCGGGTGATATCGCGATCCTCCGGTTTCTAGCGGCGGCAGAATTGATCGAGGCAGATCTATGGACGCAGTATGCAGAACTGGGAGGTGTGAATACCGACTCAAACCAGCAGTTGAATCCTTATCAGTCTGCTCTGTCGAATCTCGATGGCGATGGTCCCCAATACATAACGAGCAACACGCTGGATGAAGTGAGCCATGCTGACTTCCTCAATGCCTATCTCGAGTCCAAAGGGGCAGACCCTGTCAATCTAGATGAATTCCGCACTTTGAAAGGCAGCACCGCTTCAGGAGCGCAGAACATCGGCCGCCTCACCAACCTGATGCATCTTAACGTCGACACCAGCTGGTACACCCGCTACCGCAGCACCACCAATCCAGACGAAGGCGCAACGTTTCCTCAGGCAATCACGATTAGCGATCGTACCGCCATTCCTATTACTGATGCTGACTTCAATAATCCCAGTCATATTCAGGTGATCGCAAATATTGCGGCTTTTCATTTTGGGTTCATTGAGCAAGGTGGCTCGAGTCTTTACGCAGCTATGAGCCAAAAGGTTAACGATGCCGAAGTGCTTCAGATTACGCTTGGCATCGGCGGAGACGAAGTCGCGCATTTTCTGGAATGGGTTGACTTTGCCGGCAATGGAGTGCAAACACCCGTCGCTCCAGTCACAGACTCTGGCCTCACGTTTCCGGATTTCTTTGCCAATCCTCCGGTCCAACCGCCGAGCCTGGTTCAGCCCAATCTGATTTTTCCCGTACCTTGTGAATTCATTAACTCAAAGCTCCCGAAGGTCGCGATCATTCGTCCGTTGAGTGATCAGTTTGCAGGCGCCATGGCCGCGGTCAAAAGCCTTACCGACGATGGCCTTTTCACCGGCCAGAGCAAGCAGTTTCTCAGCACACTGACAGCCCTCGCTGCCGCCGCTGACGCCGCCAACCGCCATTGAACTCAAGCTCAGTCAAGTGCAATCGGAATCTGGATCTGGTTTCGTCGATCAGACAAGAGCAGGGAAGTGCAATTCCATTGATCGAGAAGCCTGCGTTAAGGCTTCGTTGAGTCTCTTCAAATCCAGAAATTTGATTTCGTCAGAGGTTACCACTGCCTCATCGTCGCCTCAATTAGCTGACGATGAGGCAGTCCTTACTATTCCGCTTCGCCCGACTCGACTCTCGGAGCACCCGCAAAATCTCAGTTCCGAGTGACCGTTCCTCGCGATGTCCCAGCTCCTACCTGCGACCACACGTGCACCTATGTCAACGCGGACGACGCAGAGATTCCTGGCTTCAGCGTGTTCACTCGCCATGACGCGGGCATCAGCCATTTCTACTTCGCGAATTAAGCGGAGCTTTGACAATCCTGGACGGGATTCACATTCCAACCCGATGGTCTCTGATCTTTTGGCTTGGAAGGTCATCTCTCCTGATGCGTCGTCCGAAGCATTCATCTTTCCGAATCGCGCCGCCGGATTCCTCGACCCGAACAATTACCGCGCGTACTGAGGCGCGTCAGAGAGCTTCTCGGTTCGCCCAAGCTGACGTTCCAGGTAATTCGGCGGACGATCGCGACGCTGAGCCAAACGAAGGGCACGGTGAAAGATACTCAAGGAGTGAGGCGCCATGAGCGTTTGCCGACCACGACGGATGTCTGTTTGCAAGTGGTTTCAGATCGGGTCATTAAGATGATCGATTCCATTCACGAGGAGCTGTGCAGCGCTTGGGAAAACCATTAGCAATAACGCCGCGAATCGATGGGTACTCGCTCCAAAATTCAAGCGAAGCGAAAATCGACACCAATTGACACCAAATCGGGATTGGGCTGTGGAAGTTATTTCAGCGTAAGGGGCTGATTTTGGGAGGGTTGCTTGGTGGACCTGATCGGGATCGAACCGATGACCTCTTCCAGTGGACCTGATCGGGATCGAACCGATGACCTCTTCCATGCCATGGAAGCGCGCTCCCAGCTGCGCCACAGGCCCACATGATGGGTGCAACTCTTCTATTGTCTCTGCTTGGAGGGGATTCGTCAAACAGCGGCGCGCATTGAAGATGGCATCTCCATGCCGCCGTTTTAAGCTTGAGACCAGGCGGCGTGATTGCTGGAAGCAGAACGCTCTCGGCCGTTGAGCACGTGAAGGAGGTCGCTATGAAAGCAGCCGTCGTGAACGAGCTGGGGCAGGCGCCGCGCTACCAGGATTTTCCGGAGCCGAAGGCGGAACAGGGAGAGGCCCTGATCAACGTGCGGGCTGCGGGACTGCATCCGGTCGTGAAGGCACTGGCGAGCGGCTCGCATTATGCGGGTAAGGGCGAGGTGCCGCTGGTTCCAGGCGTCGACGGCGTCGGCACGCTCGAAGACGGTAGTCGTGTGTTCTTTGGGTTTGCTCGAAGGCCGTGGGGAACGATGTGCGAGCAAACCGTGGCTCTGCTTTCTAAATGCCTGCGGTTGCCTGACAACATCGATGACGTTCAAGCTGCAGCCATCGCCAATCCCGGCATGTCAGCATGGCTTTCGATCAAGGATCGGGCTGGGCTCACGAAAGGCGAGACAGTTTTAATCCTGGGGGCGACAGGGGTAGCGGGCCAGCTTGCGATCCAGGTTGCGCGGCAGCTCGGGGCGGGGCGAATTGTTGCCGCGGGGCGCAATCTCGACGCGCTCGCTTCGGAGAACCTGGACGGTATCGTTTCACTTACCCAGGAGGATGATGCAGTCCGCGAAGCATTTGCGGTCGAGGCCCGAAAGGGAATTGACGTGGTGATCGATTATCTCTGGGGACGCCCGACGGAGTTGCTGCTGGAGGCACTGGCCAAGGGCTTCAATCCGGCAGGGTCGCACGCCACGCGCCTGGTGGAGGTGGGGCAAAGCGCCGGGCCGGCTATCACGCTTCCCGGCGCCACCCTCCGCAGCATTGACCTGAAGCTGATGGGAAGCGGGTTTGGCTCCGCGCCTTTGGAGCGCGTTTTCGAGGCCATTCCTACGCTGTTTTCGATGGCGGCAACCGGTTCTTTGCGGGTCGCGGCAGAACCGGTGCCCCTGGCGGACGTGGAAGCTGCCTGGAACCGCAAGGACAGCGGCAAGCGGATCGTTTTTACGGTGTAAACCCTTCTAAGGAGAGGTACTCAGAACAAAATAGATCCGTGACTGGGAACACTTTAGGGGGGTGCCGGTGTCTAAGAGAATAGGCAGGCGAGGCATTTGTGCTTCGCTCCTGCGCGTAGTGGTTTGGTATCCGGCGGAGTTTGGCCGGGAGCGTGGTCAGGGGAAGCCGGAACCGGCGATGGTCCGAGGTTCCCTGATGCCAAACTTACCGCTGATGCGGTAACGTGGGGGGAGCTGAATTGCAGGCGGATCTCACCATGGGGAATTTAGCGAGCGCGCTTTCACTTCGATCGGAGGAAGCCGCACTGATCGCTGAGCTTCAGGCAGGCTCTGAAGAAGCCTTTGCCTGGCTGATCGCGCACTACCACCAGCCAATTTATTCGCTGCTGGCGCGGATGTCGCATGACCGCGCGGATGCCGCCGATTTGACCCAGGAAGTCTTCGTCAAGGTTTTTCGCGGCGTGGGGCGCTTTCATGGGGAGTCGTCGCTGCGTACCTGGATTTATCGCATCGCTCTGCACGAAGCGTCGAACCAGCGGCGCTGGTGGATGCGGCACAAGCAGCAGGAGATTCCCATAGAACAGGAGATGACGGAAAGCTGCTCGGGGGCTCCGATCAAGTTGAAGGAGATGCTGATCGATCCGGGCGAGTCGCCGGTTGAGATGGCGATGCATGCGCAAAACAGGGCTCGCGTCGAAGCCGCCCTGAACCAGGTGCCGGAGCCATTTCGCACCACGCTCATTCTCCGGGATATCGAGGGGTTTGTGTACGAGGAAGTGGCTGAGATTCAAAGCGTGAATCTCGGGACCGTAAAGTCGAGGCTTGTTCGCGGACGAGCCATTTTGCGGACCATTCTTACGAAGTCTCAATCGGCGGAAAAGGCGTCAACGCCTGCCCGATTTGAGATCCCCGTGAAAGGGGAGGCGCGATGAGCACTTGCAACTCCATCCAATCGAAGTTTTCAGAGTATCTTGATGGCCGCCTGACCGGACATGAGATGCAGGAAATCGGCGTCCATCTCGACGCGTGCGGGGAGTGTTCGGGAGAGTGGACGGGTTTGAAGCAAACGCAGATGTCGCTATCCGCGCTGGGTCCGGTTCCGGAACCGGAAGATCTTCTGTTGCGCATTCGCGTAGCCATCAGCCAGGAACGGGCGCGCAGTCGGAGGAGTGTGCTGCAGGCCTGGAAGCTGGCTTGGGATAACACGGTCGGACCATTTCTGCTGCAGGCCACGGCGGGTTTCGCGAGCGCGGTGCTCTTGCTGGGTACGGTCACGGTGCTGGTGGGAATGTTTACACGGCCCGAGGTTGCGCGGGGCGAAGACGAGCCGCTGGGCAGGGCCACTTCGCCGCAATTCCAATATCTCTCTTCCGCGGTGAGCAGCAACGATCAGATCCGTGGGGGAGGCGGCCCCGTGGTTGTCGAGGCTTACGTCAACGGGAAGGGCGAGGTATACGACTACCGCATCGTTTCCGGTCCGGTGGATGACAACACGCGTGCGCAGGTGGTGAACCTGCTGCTTTGGAGCCACTTTGAACCGGCACGCTTCTTCGGTCAGCCGGTACGCGGGCTGGCGGTGCTGTCGTTCTCGGGTGTTTCGGTTCGCGGATAGCGATGTTAATCGAAATGACAACGGCCCTTGTGCCCACTGCGCGAGGGCCTTTCTTTTTGGGAACTCGCATCGTCTAACAGGCATATCTCGGAATCGCGCCTGCGCCATGCGTCGTCCATGCCGGAACTGGCAGTCAGCAGGCTGCGGGCGCGAAACTGGTCAAATGCCGTAGACTTCAGGCAAGGTCCCTTTGATGCCGTACAGACCATTCACCAGACTCGCGTTCGTTCCTCCTGTCGCCATTTTCGTTCTCGTCGCTTCTGTCGCTCTGGCGGCCGCGGCGCAGTCTTCCAGCAGCAATCCTCCAGCAGCCCGGCAGAGTTCGTCGTCGCAGCCAGTCCAGGAGAAAGCTCCCTCGCTTGTCGATCCGGCGGGTCCCACCATTTCGCTGGTAAGCAAAGAGCCGGTGTTCCTGATGGCTGCGGCGCTGAATGCCTGCGGGTACGATGAGGGCCTCGAGGATAGCGCCCCGATCCGCAAACGCGTACGCGATGAAATCAATAACGCGCTGGCAAAAAGCGAAGATGCGCGGGCCAAGCGCGACAAGATCTGCCTGTACATCGCGCAGCACCGGATGACGGGCACGGAGCACGACATTTCGCAGTACATCTCGCTGGCGCTCTATCTTAGTCCGCCACCGGCGCTGGAGACGACGGTGGAGTTGACGGAGATGCCGCCCGATTCGACGCAGGTGGTGGAGATTGTTCCGCTGCTGCGCGACTTTGCGGAAGCCGTCGATCTGCATGGAATCTGGCTGACAGCGCATCACACCTACGACGAAGAGACCGACAAGTTGCACGATCCGCTCTCGAAGATGATTGTGTCGACCAATCTCTATCTCAAGATGCCGGCGACGACGTACGAGGGGCGTCGATTCGTAGTGGTAATCGAGCCGATGCTGTCGGCGAAGCTGGTGAATGCGCGTATCTATGGGACCGATTATGTCGTGGTGGTGTCGCCGGTGAACGCCACCATTCCGATGAACGCTGTGCGACATACCTATCTGCATTACGTGATTGAACCACTGCTATTTTCGCGGACGAACGCGATCGACCGGATGCAGCCGATCCTGAAGGAAGTGCGCGACGCTCCTCTCGATTTCCGTTACCGTTCGGACACCGTGGCGCTGGTAGTGGAATGCCTGATCAAGGCGATTGAGGCGCGCACCATGGATACGGGAATTCCGGAATACAGGATTCCCGCGGGCGTCGAGCGGTCCGATTTGCCTCGCTACGAACATGAACGCCAGCTGACGCTCGAGAAGATGGAAGCGGTGCGCGTGGCCGCTGTGCATCACGATATGGCGCAGGGGTATGTGCTGACCCAATATTTCTTCGAGCAGTTGATCCAGTTTGAAAAGGATCCGGCGAGCTTGCGCGACACCATTGGCGAGATGGTGTACGGCATGGATATCGATCAGCAGGCGCATCGCGCGCGGCAAACCCAGTTTGACGAGCAGGCCGACGGCGATGTGCTGCAGCGCAGCAAGCCGCGGAACCTGACGGGGCTGGATCTGGCGGAAGCGAAGCTGGCGCAGGGCGACGTGGCCACGGCGAGCGCCCTGGCGCACAAGGCACTGGCCGACCAGTCAGACACGCTGGATGCGGTGGCGCAGGAGGCGCAGGCAGACTTCATCCTTGCCCGGGTGGCGATCATGACCGGGCATCCCGATGTGGCAATCGGCGATTTTCAGAAGACGATCGCGACCAGCAAGCAGCCGCGGCTCGTGGCGTGGTCGCATATCTACCTGGGGCGCATGCTCGACCTTGACTGCAAACGCGACCAGGCATTGACGGAGTATCAGGCTGCGCTGGCCGCGCGCGACGGACAGCAGGATACGCGTATCGCGGCCGAGCGAGGCGTGAAGACAGCGTACGCCGTGAAGGGCCACAGCTGTGACGAGGACGCGGACGATTCCAATGCAGCGCCGCCGCCCAAAGCTGCGCCGGGCCAAAGCGCGCCGCCCAAACCGCAATAGGGTTTGTGCTTAGTCGTTTCTCAGTGCGGCGAAATCTCTCCAGATTCCATGTTGAAGCTTTGCATTTGCACGCCTCTCTGCATCAATCGTCTGAGGGGGATACTGCTCTGCGATTTGGGCTATGAGGAGCGTGTAATTGTCATTACCTCGCAGTGCTATGGGGGAGGGCATGAAACCTTGCAAGATCTTCCCATCGCATGAAAACGAAGGGTTTTTCGCGGCTCATTGGGCGGCTGCGTGAATGGTATGATGAGGGCGAATCGACTCTAATCAAATGCCTTGTAGCGCCAATAGGGACAAATCGGGCCATTGCCCCATCTTCGAGGCAATTTCATGCAGTCACCACCCACTGACCGATCGAGCAACGTTGCGGGAGTAGTTCCGTCACTGCCAAGACTTGTGGGATGGAAAGAAATTGCAGCCTATTTCGATAAGGCGGAGCGGACCGTCAAGCGGTGGGAGCGTGATCGCAACCTGCCGGTCTACCGCGTACCCGGCGATCAGTGCTTCGGTCTACGCCTATCCTGCGGAACTCAAAAAGTGGCTGGAAGCCGACCCTTCGGGAAAGTCGGAGATAGAGGCAACTGCCCAAGTGGCCGGTGAAAACCATCCAACGCACGCACACGAAGTGCCGACTTTGGATGCTCCCTCGGCAAGCAGTGCCAGCGAGGCAGCGCGGCCACATTGGGTAGCACCAAACTGGCGATGGGCAGCCGCAGCTGCCGGACTGATTGCGGTTGCATCGGTGTCGTCGCTTTTACTGTTTGGAAATGCGGGGTTGCGGTTGCAGGAAAGAGTACAAGCGTTATTGGGAACGAAGACAGCGAAGTCTTCCCCTCAGGCCGCGAATCTTGTTTCCGATGCGGAAAGGGCGCAGGCCCACGACTTCTACCTCAAGGGACGCTACGAGTGGAATCAGCGCACGCCAGAAAGTTTAATTGCGCCCTCGACTACTTCACGCAGGCGATCGTGCACGATCCGGGTGACGCCCAGGCGTATGCGGGGCTGGCGGATACATACGATCTGATGCGAGAATACTCGACGCTGCCAGACTCAGTAGTTTTTCCGCGCGCAATCGCCGCTGCAAAGAAGGCCGTTGAACTGGACGATTCGCTTGCCGAAGGGCATCGCGCGCTGGCCTTTGCGGAGATGTATGGCTCTTGGGATTTCGTGGATGCTGAGAAGGAATTCCGTCGCGCCATTGAGCTGAATCCGAATGATCCGCAGGCCCGCCGGTGGTATGCAAATGCCTTCGCGGTTCCGGTCGGTTTCAGAGTCACTGAGCCAGATCACCAAGGCACAGGAGCTTGATCCCGGATCACACGCGACGCTTGCGGACAAGGGAATCATGCTCTACGACGCAGGTAAAACGGAAGAGGGGATTGACTTGAAGATGTAGAGCGCTCCGCGCCGGAGTTCCGGTCGCCGCACAGCTACCTGATGATGATCGCCCTGTATCGACACGACTATCCGACCTTCCTGCTCGAAGGCCAGAAGACAGCGGCAGTGATGAAAGATCCCGTACTCGCAGACATCGTTGCGTCAGCGCGCGCTGGATACGGTAAATCAGGCAGCCGTGGCCTTATGGAACGCTTGTATGCTGCGCAGAAGGGTTACTTTCTGCAGGGAAAATTCGATGCGACGATGCTGGCTGAAACTTGCGTGCTGATGGGACGGAGACAGGAAGCATTGCAGCTTTTGGATGGAGCCTGCAACCGCCATGAGGCGAACCTGTTGTGCGTGCCTGTCCCGCCCCGACCTGCTCACATTGAGAGACGATCCCGGCTACAAGGCGCTGGTGAAAAAAATCAACTTTCCGGTAGATTCCGCGAAGGCCTCGCCAACGTATTTAGCCGAATTTGCGAAGCAGCCGTTGCAGAGTTCAACCAACCCACACTGATCGAAGCGTGGATGGCTCTGCGTCCGGGTTGGGAGCACGGCCTCGCTGCGGTTGAAAGACCCGTGTCTGGATTTAGACGGGGTACGAGTTCTCTGTGGACGAGGCAGCTGCCAAAGAATTAGCTTGGTGTGGTCCCCAGGAGGGCAGATGCGCCGCCGTGATTTTGTTCGCGCCGTGCTCGCCGTTGGTGCGGCTCCCAAGCTGCTGTTGAGCCAACAAGCCGCAATTCCCGCTCCACCGCCGCCCGCGCCTGTGCCGTGGCTGTTGGGTCTCACCTCGAAGACGCCGATTCCGCAAGTAGAAGCTGCCGACCAGGTGGCTGCGGCGGAATTGCGCTTCTTTACGCAGCAGCAGATGGTCACGTTGGCGCGGTTGAGCGATGTTCTCATGCCGCCGATAGGCGAGAAGCGGGAGCGGTGCAGGCACAGACACCGATGTTCCTGGATTTCCTGATCCGTCCTACTCGCCGGATGTGCGCAAGCAGGTCTACAGCGAAGGCCTGGACTGGCTTGATGCGGAGGCAAAGAAAAAATTCAATCTTGAGTTTGCGGCTAGCGATGCGCAGGCGGATGAACTGCTGAAGCCGTGGTTGCGGACGTGGATGAATGATCATCCGCCGGACGAGAAGCATGCGGACTTTATCAACATTGCGCATGACGATATCCGGACGGCGACGGTGAATTCGAAGGCGTGGTTCGCGGCGCCGCAAGTTGGCGCAGAGCCGCGCACGGAGGAGGAACTGTACTGGTCGCCGATCGAGCCGGATATTTCGCTGGAGAAGGCGGACGGCGCGAGTGTGCCGCCTCATGTGCAGGCAGAGCCTAAGGCCGGGCATCCAATGCCGTCCTATCCTCGATAACCAGCAATCAACAAGGAAAAAATAGACAACACCGATGCTGAATGAAACATACGATGTGCTGATTATCGGGTCGGGACATTCCGGCGGAATGGCGGCGAAGATTCTGACCGAATATGGGATCCGCTGCGTCATGCTGAATGCCGGCCCAGTTGCGGATGTGAGTCATGACGCAGAAAAGAAGCTTGCGTATGAGCTGCCGTTCCGCGGATTTCGCCCGCCGGGGCGTATCGACCACGTATTTCAGTCGAACGGTTTCAATGCCAACGTGTGGGTGGACTCGAGCGGGAAGTCCCGTACACCTTTGAGGAGAACCAGCCCTACAACTGGGTGCGGGTGCGGTTGTTTGGCGGGCGGTCGCT
>CAVYPN010000015.1:0-44920 GCA_963770365.1 uncultured Acidobacteriaceae bacterium
GCGTTTCGCGTCAACACGGGTCGATCTTGGCCTCTCTAGCCGGCACTCGGATCTGACGTCTCCCGCGCGGCTTTCACGCGTTTCGAAAGCAGCTTCTTCGCCTTTTCCAGTTCTGCCCTGCGCGACTTGCTCAATCCTGCCCCTGCACGATTGATGAAGTAGGTCAGCATCCGCATTCCCGATCCCGGCCCCTTCGGCGAAACCTTCTTCGAAGCCAGTTGCCGAGCGATCGTCTCCGCATCCTTCGTAAACAGCCCCTCTGGCGGATACGTCGAAACCGTCTTGATCTTGCTCACCCACTTCCGCTTCGAACCCGCCGCATCCCCGCGAATATTTGCCTTCTTCAATCCACGCTCCTAATGCCTCTTGAAATACTGAACCTCTTGCTCGTGCTTCTTGGCCTTCTCTAATGTTGAGAAGGTACCAAGGTTTTTCCGCTTGCCCGTTGAGGCGTCCTTCTTTCGCGAATACAAACGAAATTCTCCGGATTTGAGTTTACGAATCATGCGACCTATGATGCGTTAGCCCTCAAGCCCCGCTGCCTGGAGATCGTCCTTCGCCGCCCAATCATCAACGCCGGCCGTGGGACAACTTGCCCCATAACCGCTACATCGAACGACCTGGGGCTGCGGAGAAGCGGGCATCACCTGACGGCTGTACCCGTGCACGCACCCGAGGAGGCAGGCATGGCTGGCCGTCCATTCTGGTCCGGGCAACTTCGAATTTCACTGGTATCGTTCGGCATTCAACTCTTCCCCGCCACCAGTGCCACATCCGAAATCTCTTTTCATCAAATTGATCGCAAGACCCATCAGCGCGTGCACCATCTCAATGTCATCAACGGCGACGAGCCGGTCGATAACGCCGACATCGTCAAAGGCTACGAGTACAGCAAAGGCAAATATGTGATCGTCGAACCCGAAGAGGTAAAGAAGCTTCGCCTCGAAACGCAGAATACGATCGACGTTGCGCAATTTGTCGACGCCAGGGAACTGCCCCCTGCCCTATTCGAAAAACCCTATTTCGTCGTTCCTGATCCCAAGGGATCCGCCGAGGCGTTCGCGGTCGTTCGAACAGCCATGCTCCAGGCCGACAAAGTCGCCATCGGCGAAGTCGCGTTCGGCGGCCGCGAACACCTGGTCGCCATTGCCCCTGCGCCAGGAAAAAATGCGCGTGGTTTGATGGCCTACATCCTGCGATATGCCGAGGAACTGCGCGACGCGAAGGATTACTTCGGCGGCATTAAAGAACACGCCGTCGACAAAAAGCAGCTGGCGCTCGCCAACGATCTCATACGCGCCCAATCCGCGCCCTTCCATCTCGACGATTTCAAAGACGACTATGAAGCCGCGCTCCACGAACTCATTGAGGCAAGGCGCACCAAGTCGCCTCTCCCTGTCGCCGAGGCCAAACCGCGCGCCAAGGTTGTCAGTCTCATGGATGCACTGAAACGCAGCGTCAGCGGCGAGAAGAGCCACGACCAAAAACAAACCCGGCCCGCTACTTCACGCCCGTCCAGGAAGGGGCCTACACTGGTCAAGTCTCGTAAACGCTCGCGTAAGGCCGCATAACCATGGCAAAGGCAAAGACCGCCTCTCGCAAGAACGATCCAGCCGGCGTGCTGGAAGATCAGCTAAAGCGTTACCGGGAGATGCGGGATTTCAAAGTCACCGCTGAGCCCCGCGGAAACAAAGGCGCAATCAAGGCTGCCAGCCAAGGCAGCGCGCTGCCCTTCGTCGTCCAGAAACACGCCGCCACGCGCCTCCACTACGACTTTCGCCTTGCCTGGAATGGCGTGCTCAAAAGCTGGGCCGTCGCTAAGGGCCCCAGCGATCTGCCCGCCGATAAACGTCTCGCCGTCCAGGTAGAAGACCATCCCATTGAGTATGGCAACTTCGAGGGCACCATCCCGAAGGGCCAGTACGGCGGCGGATCCGTGATGCTGTGGGACTTCGGCGAGTGGGAACCGGTGAAGGATTATGCCGACGTCGATCGCGGCCTCGCCGAAGGCCATCTCAAGTTCAACCTCAACGGCCAGAAGCTCAAAGGACGCTGGGCTCTGGTGCGCATGCACACCCACGACGCCCGCCCCGACAAACCCAACTGGCTCCTCATCAAAGACCGCGACGAATTCGCCCGTACCGAAGATCAACCATCCATCACCGAACGTTTGCCTGACAGTGCCATCAGCAACCGCACCATCGAGCAGATCGGCAAAGATAGCGACCGTGTATGGCACAGCAATCGGCCGCCTGACCAGCAACCCGAGGCGTCGAAGCCGGCCACTCCTCGAAAGAAAGCCAAGTCCAAGCCCACATTCACGGCATCGCTGAAATCTGCTCCGCACGAAAAATTCCCCGCCTTCATCTCTCCGCAGTTAGCCAAGGCTTCCACCGCTCCACCCTCAGGAGATGGCTGGATCCACGAACTCAAGCTCGACGGATATCGCATTCAAATCCAGGTCCGGCCTGCCGGCGACTCCCGTAAGAAACGCGTCTCGCTCCTGACCCGCAAAGGTCTCGACTGGACGCACCGCATGCCGACTCTCGCACGCGCAGCCGAACAACTTCCCTGCGAAAGCGCCGTCCTTGACGGTGAAACGGTGGTGCTTGATGAAAAAGGCGCCACCAGTTTCGCCGATCTGCAGGCAGCGTTTCAGGAAGGCTCAAAAGTCAACCTCACCTACTTCGCCTTCGACTTGCTTCATCTCGATGGACACAACCTTCGCGATCTGCCGCTTCTCGAACGCAAAGAGCTCCTCGCTACGCTTCTCGCCGGCCTCGATGACGACGCGCTCATCCGCTTCAGCGAACACTTCGCAGCGGACGGCAAAAAGGTGTTCAACGAAGCCTGCAATCTTGGTGCAGAAGGCATCGTCTCCAAGCTCGCATCGGCTCCCTACTCATCAACGCGCGGCAATTCGTGGATCAAATCAAAGTGTTTCCAGGAACAGGAATTCGTAATCGGCGGCTTCACTGATCCATCCAATGGCAGCTCTGGTATCGGCGCCTTGATCATCGGATATTTCGAAAACGGCAAATTGCGTTACGCCGGCCGATCCGGCACCGGCTTCACGCAAAAGACCCAGCAGACCCTGCACCAACAACTCAACAAACTCGCGCAATCCAAATCACCATTCACCGACATGCCGAAAGGCGTCTCACGCGATGTGCACTGGGTTAAACCCGAGTTGGTGGCGCAGATATCCTTCTCCAACTGGACGCGCGACAATCTCGTCCGCCAGGCAGCATTCAAAGGACTCCGTGAAGACAAGCCCGCTAAGGAAGTCGTCCGCGAAAAAGCCGAGCCGCTTCAACCCTCCGAGGCACCAAAAGTGAAGTCCAAGAGCAAATCCAAATCGGAATCAGCGCCGACCTCCGCACATAAGACCTCCGTCAGTGCGAAGAGCGCACAGAAGACCGATCTCCCGATCACCCATCCCGACAAAATTCTCGACCCTGAATCCGGGATGACCAAGCTGATGCTCGCCAACTACCTTATTGCCGTAGCCGATCACATGTTGCCCCACGTCTCCGATCGACCGCTCAGCATTCTCCGCTGCCCTGATGGTGCTGCAAAACCTTGCTTTTTTCAAAAGCACATCGGCATGGGGCTTCCTACCGGCATCGGCAGCGTTCCCGTTCCCAACAAGAAGGACGCTTCAACCGAACAGTACATCACCCTCAACACTGCGGAAGGCCTCGTAGGCCTCGCTCAGATGGGTGTGCTCGAAATTCATCCATGGGGTTCGAAAAACGACTCCCTCGAAACGCCCGACCGCATCATCTTCGACTTGGACCCCGACGAATCCATCGACTGGAAGGTCCTGGGCGCGACAGCAAAGGAATTCCGTACTCGCCTCGAAGAACTCGGACTCCAGAGTTTCCTCAAAACCACCGGCGGCAAAGGTCTGCACGTCGTAATTCCCATTCGCCCTGAGAACGAATGGCCGGCGATCAAGGAGTTCGCGCACAACCTTGTCCTTGGAATCGAACGAAAGAATCCAGGCCTCTATGTCACCAAGATGACCAAGGCGATCCGCAAGAACCGCATCTATCTCGACTATCTCCGCAACGATCGCGGATCAACGGCCATCGCTCCGTTTTCGACGCGCGCCCGCTCCGGCGCACCTGTATCCCTGCCGCTCGATTGGAAGGAACTCAACGCCAAATCTCGTCCAACTTTTCACGTCACTGATTTCAGCTCGTGGAAGAAACGTCTTAACACCGACCCCTGGGCCGAGATGCCGCGAATCAAACAGCGTCTCACCGCCAAAATCCTGAGCGCCGCAAAAGTTTAGATCAGTCGTATGCCGGATCATCCGGCAAGCTCAGAAGTTCAGACGCACGTTCCAGCATCAGATCCGGCATCACAGGCTTCGCCAGCACCTCGAAGTTGTGGCCTTTCCTGCCCGCTTCTTCCAGCAGCATCGATGTATTCGTATGCCCCGAGAAAAGAATCACATGACACTTCGGGTGATTTGCCTTAATCACGATCGCCAGGTCGATCCCGTTCATCTCCGGCAATATCACATCCAGGATCGCCAGTTCCGGCTGCCATTCCGCAATCAATTCCGCGGCACGTTCAGCCGAGTAGGCCACGCGCGCGTCATAACGCTGCATCTGGAAGATCATCTGGAGTGTATCGGCAATTGCCAATTCGTCATCCACGATCAGAATGCGCCGCCTGCCCTTCAAATCGGACTGTCCCCGCGCAGCGCCCCATTCAAGCATCGTTGATCCTTGTTCAACGTTGGACGGAACCGATCCCGATACGTCAGAATTATGGAGCGACGTTTCGCTGTCTCGCACCGTGCCCCCCAGCCCATCGTTCTCTCTATCCGCGCCCTTTTCACTCATACTCCACCGCGGACCCCGGCTGTATAAACCTGCTCCCCATGCTGGCTTACGATGCGCTGCAAAGCCTGCTAGTATACCTCGGATGACGATAAATCATTGATTTCATTGAAGCAATTACACTGATGAAATTAGTTGCCGAGCGTCCAGAAACTCTTCACATGGCTGAACTTGAACCAACAACCCGCGAATGGTCCGATCGTATTCGGCAGCTGTTGAAGGAACTGAAACTCACTCAGGCTGGCCTCGCTGACCGCCTTGGCGTTTCACCGGCAACAGTCTCGCGTTGGCTCGGGGGAAAAAATGAACCCACCGCCGAGACCTACGTCGCCCTTGGCAACCTCGCCGGCAGGCCTGACGGCGCATACTTCTGGGAGCGGGCCGGCATTGATACGTCCGAACTCCCTGACGCCAGCCTTCGCCAAACCCTCTCCTCCATCCGTGCCACTCTCGAAGATTTTAATCTCATCACTACGAAGAAAGTCTCGCAACACCTCAGCGGCAAAGCCAATGCGGTGGCTATTCCCCTCATGAACGTCTCCGCATTTGGCGACCGCATTCCGCCGCACGAAAACGTGCGTCTCTCCCAGGCCAAGGTCGAAGACGTGCTCCTGGCTCCCCTCGCCTGGTGTCCGCACCCTGAGAACATGATCAGCGTGCATGTCGCCGGCGACTCCATGTTCCCCGTCATACCTTCCGGCTCCATCCTCTTCGTCGACACCGCCGTCACTGAGCGCAGCCATCTCAATGAAAAGCTCGTCGTCGTTGCCCATCGCGACCTCGGCTTCAAAGTAGCGCGCCTGCAGCGCCTCGCCGGTTCTGACCTCCTTGTCTCCGCGAATCCCAAATACCTTCCTCTCGACGTCAGCAATGCCACTAAGTGGAAGATCTTCGGCGAAGTCCTCTGGTGGATATCCAAAGACGCCAAACACGATTCCTGATTCCCGCTGTGACATTTCGCTCCACTCCAGCGATCATCTAATTAACCGATGACGTCCTCCGTCACATCCGATTCCACCACCGCCCTCACGCGCCAGGATCTCGAGATTCACATCGCCGCCGCTCAGGCGCAGGTCAGCAATCCCGTCGCCGGCATCTTCGGTCCCGACTCCATCACCTGGCGTATCAATCGTGAATCGGCTCTCTTTCTCGGCGCCGGGCGCGCCGCCCTGTTGCAGCTTGCACACCCCTGGGTGGCCGTAGCGCTCGATCAGCACTCCTCGCTGCTCGCCAAACCCATCGCCCGCTTTCACAGCACCTTCCGCGTCGTATTCACCATGATTTTCGGCTCCGCGCCGCAAGCCTTTCGCGCCGCGCGCTCGCTCTATCAGCGGCACACCTCCATCACCGGCGAACTCCCCGGCGACGTGGCTGGATACACCAAAGGCTCACGCTACCAGGCGCTGCATCTTCCTGCGCTGCTCTGGGTCTACGCCACCCTCATTGATAGCGCCGTCATCGCCTACCAGTCCGTGCTTCCCCCGCTCGATGGCGCCGAACTCGCAGCCTATTACGCCGAATCGAAAATCCTGGCCGGCCTCTTCGGTTTGCCGCCCGAAGCTCTTCCCGCGGACTGGCCCTCCTTCCAGGCCTACATCAGTGAGATGACTGCATCGCAGGCACTCGGCGTCGACGATCGTTCCCGCGTCATGGCACACCGCATCATGACCGGCGCAGGTTCCAGCATCCCCATTCCCCGCTGGTATCAGGCGCTGACTACCGATTGGCTGCCGCCGCGCCTCCGCCAGGAGTTTGCCCTGCCCTTCGACTCCGCAGATCAAAGACGCGCGCAAAAGGCCGTACGACTTCTCCCGCGCATCTACGCAAAACTCCCATCCCTCCTGCGCTACGTCGGCCCCTATCGCGAAGCGCAGGCCCGCCTCGCCAACCGCAGCGCCGGTTTCATCACCCGTCGCAGCAACCGCTTCTGGATAGGCCAGCCCCGCCTGCCCTTCGCCGATTGAGTCCGGAGCGATCACTCGCCGCGTTCGAGTCACAACCTTACTTCGCCAGCAACTCCGCCACCAGCGCTTCCCACTCGTCTTCCAGCTCCGGACGATGAAACTCGCGACCCGCGCGCGCGTACCAATAGTCCGCGTTTTCGAGCGAACCCTCTTTGCGATGCAGATAGGCATGTACGGCCATGCCGTCCTTCGTCTCCAACTCGTCCACAAGGCCATGCGCCTGGGTCCAGTCGTCCTTTGCGTCCCACCACAGCGCCGCCAGCGGAGCCGGCAAACCCTCCGGCGGAAACTGCTGTTTCGTGCTCTCGCGGAACTGACTCGCCTTCATCGCATCACCCTCCCCAAACGTTCGTATCCTGTTCGATCTCTTCAGCCATCGAGTGACCCAAATCACATCTTCCAATGGCATACACGGATAAGAATAGTCTCAATCTCACCTGGCTATGAAGCGCGTTCTGAAGGGGTCGATAAGGCATAAAGGGGCAAGGCAAAAAAGTGCTCCTTCCAGGAGGTCGGACAATGGGTTTCCCCGGAAAACCATCAATCCGGACTAGCATTTGCGATTCCGACCAAAATGGTCGTATACTGAACTCAGACCATTCTGGTCGTAGTTATCGGTTGCTGCGTTTCCGGCAACCCACGGGAGTGCGACAAGTGAGTGTGTTGACGGATCTACGCATCGGCGAAACCGCAACCCTGGTCTCCCTCGAGCTCCCTGACTCCGTACAGAACTACCTTATGCACATGGGCTTCGTCCCCGACGCCCTCGTCACCGCACTGCGTCGCGCACCCGCCGGTGATCCAACCGTATACGGCATCGACGGTATGGAGATCGCCCTACGCCATGAGACCGCCGAAGCCATCCGTGTTCGCAACACAACCGATACGCCCCGAGACGAAATCGACGCTGAGCTCGAAAAAATCGCTGCCGAAGCGCAGCCCGAGCGCCAGTCCGAAATTCATGAATTTGCCGGTGCCGCCAGATGAACGCCTGCTGCGAGACGCCGGCGTTTGAAACGCCCCTTGCTCCCGCGTCTGGGGATCTCAGGACTGTTGTCCTCATTGGGCCACCCAACTCCGGCAAGTCCACGCTCTTCAACCGCCTCACGGGTCTCCGGCAGAAAGTCGCTAACTACCCCGGCGTCACCGTCGAGCAGCGCATGGGACTCATGGCCGGCGTGGGCCGCGACGACCTCACCCTCATCGACCTCCCCGGCGTCTATTCGCTTACTCCCTACTCTGAAGATGCGCGCGTCTCCGTCGATGTGCTCAAGGGACGCATGCCCGGCACGCCCAAGCCCGATGCCGTCCTCCTCGTGCTCGATTCCCTCCACCTCACGCGCCAGTTGATGCTGGCCGCTCCCGTGCTCGCTTTGGGACTTCCTACCCTCGTCCTGCTCAACATGAGCGACTTGATGGAATCGCGCGGTGGCCTCATCGACCCTCTCAAGCTCGCCAAGGAACTCGGCGCACCCGTAGCGTTGATCAGCGCCGTGCACGGCACTGGTCTCGATGCCGTGCCGCTCTTCCTTCATCAGCACGACTCGCCCCAGGCCGCACAGCAGCCGCTCTCGCTCCCCGTGCTCGGCAATGCCGCCAGCACCCACACGTGGGCCGCGCAGGTCAGCCGCCGCACCGGCTATCGCGCTCCGCTCTCCGCTGAAAACAGCCGCAAGCTCGACAACATCCTCCTCCATCGCATCTGGGGACCGCTGCTCTTTCTCGTCGTCGTCATCGGCGTCTTTGAAGTCGTCTTTTCCATCGGCCAGCCGATGAGCGACGGCTTCGGCTACATCCTAGGAAAAATGGGATCGCTGGCCCGCCCGTTGCTTCCGGCCGGTTGGCTGCAATCGCTCGTTCTCGACGGCGCATGGAAGGGCATATCCTCCGTGCTCGTCTTTCTGCCGCAGATTCTGCTGCTCTTCCTGTTCATCGGAATCCTCGAAGACTCCGGCTACCTCGCCCGCGCCGCACTCATCGCTGATCGCGTCATGCGCACCATCGGACTCAATGGCAAGGCTTTCATCCCGCTGCTCTCCGCCTATGCCTGTGCCGTACCGGCCATCATGGCCACCCGCACCATCGAGAACAAGCGCGACCGCTTCGCCACCATCCTCGTCACGCCCTTCATGACATGTTCGGCACGCCTTCCCGTGTACATGCTTTTAATCGCGGCCTTCATTCCCAACATCGCCTTCCTGCACGGATTCCTCGGCCTGCGTACCATCGTCATGCTCGGCCTCTATCTCGCCGGATTCGTTGCTGCCATGACCACGGCCCGCCTGCTCAAGAGCTCGATCCTCAAGTCCAGCGAAGCGCCCTTCATTCTCGAACTGCCGCAATACCGCATGCCTACTATCCGCTCCCTGGTCATGCGCCTCGTCGATCGCGCCAGCGTCTTCCTTCGCCAGGCCGGCACCGTCATTCTCTGCGTTACGCTCGCGCTCTGGCTCCTTGCGCACATCCCGCCGGTTCCGATGACCAACGGCCACTACACGGCTCCCGAACTCGCCGACAGCGTCATTGGAAAACTCGGCCACTTTATCGAGCCCGTCATCGCTCCCCTCGGATTCAACTGGAAGGTTGGCATCGGCCTCATCTCCAGCGTGCTCGCCCGCGAAGTCATGGTCTCCACCATGGGCACCCTCTACGGCGCCGATCCTGAAACGCAGTCCATGCACCTGCAAACTGCCCTGCACCACGACATGACGCTCGGCGGCGCGGTGGCCCTCATGATCTTCTTCGCCTTCGCCATGCAGTGCACCTCCACCATGGCCGTGGTTCGCCGTGAAACCAACAGCTGGAAGTGGCCCGCTATCCAGTTCGGCTACATGCTGGTCCTCGCTTACGGCTCCGCCTTCGCCGTCAACCACATCATCACTGCCCTCTTCGGATAAAAGCAGTTCAAAGTTCACTGTTCACAGTCAGCGCTCAGGGGCCAGTGGTCAGTGCTTCATCACGATCTCTCGCATCGCCCCCAAAAAGTGTCATCCTGAACGTAGCGCTTTGGGGCTCCGCGAACGATCCGTTCGTGGGGTATGCGGAGTGATGGATCTGCTTTTCCAGCATGTCGCATTCTTTTCGTGTGGATCGCAAATAGAATAAAGTCCCCCCAAAGCCCCGCTTGCGCTCTCTCCCATCAAGGAAGTAGAGTATCTACATCATTTTGATGTAGAGGATCTACAGCCTATGGCGACGAAAGACGGTTATCAAAATCGCATTGAACTCCTGCAGGGAACCTTGGACATGCTGATCCTCAAAACGCTTCAGTGGGGCGAGCAGCATGGCTACGGAATCAGCCAGGCGATTCGGGTCAGTTCCGGCGACGTGTTGCAGGTGGAAACAGGCTCTCTATATCCCGCTTTGCACAGGTTGGAACGTCAACGCTGGGTCAAGGCGGAATGGAAGCAGAGCGAAAGCAACCAGCGCGCGAAGTTTTACAAGATCACAAAACTGGGCAAGGAACAACTTGCTTCCGACTACGAACGCTGGGGAAAGATGGTCGCGACGATTGAAGGCATCATGACGGCAAAGTGAGGTGGCACGTGAGACTATTTTCATTTTTGCGGCGCAGATCGGACCTGACCGAAGAGATCGAGAGTCATCTAAACCTGGCCATCGCCGACCGCATAGCGCGAGGGCAATCACCCGCCGATGCACGCAGGTCGGCCATGCGCGAACTAGGGAATGTTCCCTTGATTGCGGATGTAACACGCGACCAATGGAAGTGGTTGCGGCTCGACTTGTGGATGCACGATGTCCGCTATGCAATCCGTCAATTGCGCAAGTCGCCCGGCTTCACGTTTACGGCCATCATCACGCTGGCGCTCGGCGTCGGTGCGAACACGACGGTCTTCTCCATGATCAACGGACTTCTTCTCCGGCCTCTGGCGGTGCCGTCCAGCAACCGGCTGGTGGTTCTCGGAATGGACGGGAACTTCCCCCAGCGCAACTACAGCTTTCCCGAGTCGCTCTTCCGCGGCCTCGAGTCCCGTCACGATGCCTTCACGGATGTGTTTGCCTTTAACCGTCAGAGATTCCAGGTGAAGAGTGGAAGCGGCAACGACACAGTTCCCGGCCAATACGTGAGCGGATCGTTTTTCCACGCGCTGGAAACAGCACCTCTGCTGGGCCGAACGCTGACCGCGCAAGATGATCGAACCGGCGGAAATCCCAATGGCTTCGGTGTGGTCATCAGCGAAAGCTATTGGATGACGCGGTTCAATCGCGCTTCCGACGTCATCGGGCGCAAACTCGAGATCGATCGCGTGGCCTTCACCGTCGTCGGAGTAATGCCAAGGCGCTTCGTCGGCGCGGACCCCCTGGAGCGGCCGCAGATCTTTGTGCCGCTTGCCACCGAGCCCGTTCTGAATCAGGAACGCAGCCTGACGGCGTTCGGACATCGCGCCTGGTGGCTCACGGTGATGGGACGCCTGCAGCCTGGATTTACGGTGGGGAAGGCCAATGCACAGGTCGCCTCCGTTTCCGATACCGTGTTGCGCGAGAGGGTACCCGACGCGAAGTGGATCGCGAATCGCGAGAAACAACACTTCACATTTGCTGCGGAGCCGGGATCGGCTGGATTCAACTACGTCCGATTGGGCTTTCGCAAACCGCTCACCACGGTGTTCGCCATGTGCGGCGGAATCCTCCTGCTGGCATGCCTCAACCTTGCCAGCCTGCTGATGGCGCGAGGCACCGCACGCCAGCGGGAACTCGCCACGCGTATGGCAATGGGAGCTTCCCGCAGGAGGCTCATCCAGCAGTTGCTGGTGGAGGGCCTGCTGCTCGGTACGATCGGAACGCTGGCCGGCCTTGCGATTGCACCCATCGTCAGCAAGTCACTCGGTGCGATGCTGCTCGGAGGGCGAGGTGACATGCATCTCGACACCTCACTGGATATACGAGTGTTTGACTTCGCGGCTCTCGCGGCGATCGTGGCCACGCTCCTGTTCGCGCTGGCGCCCGCAATCCAGGCCACTTCGCGCAACCTGATCGATCGCATCAAGGATGGTCAGCATGCTACGCAGACCCAGGAGCGCCGCAGGATTTTGCCCCGCGTCCTGTTGGGTATGGAGGTGGGTCTGGCCCTGATGCTGGTGGTCGGAGCAGGTCTGCTGGCATCAAGCCTGGTCCGCCTTTACACCAGCGGCGAGGGTTTCGATCCTCGTGGCGTCCATAACATTGCCTTCAGCATGGACAAGCTCGGACTGAAAAATGACGCGCTGATGGCTTTCTACCGTGAAATGGGCACCCGCCTGCTGCGTCAGCCCGGAGTAAAGAGCGTGAGCTTCGCACAAATGGTTCCGTTGACGGGCTACCAGTGGGACGAAAACTTTCCTGACCCCGCAGGCGGAGATCACGATATCTACATGAACAGCGTGGCCCCCAGCTACTTTGAAACCATGCGCATTCCCCAGTTCGCGGGGCGCGACTTCACATGGAATGACACCAAAGCCGCAGGGCTGAAGATCATCCTCAACCAGTCGGCCGCAAAGCTGCTCGCGCCCGATGGAAACGTGCTGGGGCGAACTGTTAAAAACCACGATGGAGACAAATTAGTTTCCTATGAGGTTGTGGGTGTTGTGGGAGATGCCAAGTACGCGGATCTGCGCACGCCGGCACCGCCCACCGCGTACGTGCCCATCCCGCAGGCCGAAGAGCACATGCAGTCCTATGAGGCTGTCGTGCGCATCGACGGGCCGGCTGCGCCGCTCTCTTCAGCGGTCCGCACGCTCGCTATGCAGATGGCGCCCTCGATACCGGCGCCGGAGATGACCTCGATGGAGACCATTGTGGACGAATCGCTTGCTTCTGAGCGGATGATGGCCCTGCTGTCGGTCTTCTTCGCGATCTGTGCGCTGGCAGTCACGGCAGTTGGCCTCTATGGCACGCTGGCCTACGCCACGGCACGCAGAACCAGCGAGATCGGCATCCGCATGGCGCTCGGGGCACGGCGCGCGCAGGTAGCGCAGATGGTCTTCGGGCAGAATCTTTGGGTGGTCCTTGGAGGGACGGTCTTCGGACTCGCCGCTGCCCTGCTGGCCGCGCGGGCCCTGACCAGTTTCCTCTATGTAACCTCGACGCGGGATCCCTGGGTGATTGCTGGATCGATTCTGGCGCTTGCCGTAATTGCCAGCGCGGCGTCGCTGTTGCCGGCTCTGCGGGCTGCACGTATTGAGCCCATGAGCGCGATTCGCTGCGAATGATCGGTGGGGTGGAACGAGCCGCACCTCGTCGAGGGGCTACCGCTTTCTAATTTAGCTCTCTATCGATGGAGGTCGTGTCGATGGTCTATCTTTCGGAAGTCCGCTCGGGCAGGCGGAGGCGGTCGGAGGTTCTGCGCGTAGCAGATCGATGATCACGCTGGGGTGCACCGGTTTCGCGAGGATGTCAAACGTGTGGCCCGCATCGGCGGCTTCCTGAAGCACTTTAGCGGTACGCTCGTTGCCCGACATAAGCAGGATCTGGCAGTTGGGATGAATGTGAGAAAGAGCGAGCGCGGCCTGAATGCCCGTCATGGGCTCCATCATCACATCCGTCACCAGTTTGTCGAAGCACGTGAGACGCGCCAGTTCCAGAGCCCGTTCGCCGCTGTAGACTGCGGTGGCCTCAAACCCGCTGACATTGAGGACCATGGCAAGGGTATCTGCGACGATGGGGTCGTCATCGATCACGAGAACTCTGGTCTTGTTGCCGGTGATCACTGCGACCTTCTTGTGGGCTTCAACCTGCTCATGCGATGCGGTAGCCGAAAGGTGGGTTGTATTTTGGTGTCTTTGTGGTGTGTCCCGCTGGGGAGCGGCACCGCACTCGAGCGTTGTTAGTAATATATTCCCATTCAATCGATTTGAAGCGGTTTGCGTAAGCTGCACAGGGCGGCTACGACAGCGCGGGCCTCTCTTTCAAGGATCTCGGAAACCTCGTCTATAAACCATTGAAAAAATGAAGCTTCTTCACAGAGCTCGGAGGGGATCTTTTCGAAGCAACCGAACCCCGTGCATCAACATTCTCCAGAAGCACCCTGCCGCCCTCGCTACCTGTGAAATCCCGCCATCGTCCGAGTATCGTAGGCACATGACGTTCGATTGCACGACGGGGCATTTCCGAGTTCGCCGGCACACCGCCGGAGCGAGCCTGATGATCCTTGCCCTCACCGCGCAGATTGTCTCGGCCCAGACTCCCACGCTCAAAACGCGCACAAAGGAGGATCGCGAACGCGAATTCCAGGCCAGTCATCGCATCACGCTCAACGTCCAGGTAACCGATGCCGCCGGAAAGCCCATCACCGACCTCGAAGCGCGGGACTTCACCATCCTTGACAACCACCAGTCCCGAAAGCTCGCGGTATTCCACGCCATCGACGGGCAGGCGATGAACGATGCCACCGAAATCGTCATTGTTCTGGACACAGTCAATAGCACTAAGCAGGCGTTGGAGACCGAGAGAAATGGAATCTTCAAATTCCTTGCGCAGACGCATGGCCCGCTTCCCTACACCACATCGTTCGTTCTCCTGGCCAATGGCCATTTGAAAGCAACCGGTCCAACTACCGATCGCAACGCGCTCGGCCGCGCCTTCGTCAACATCACCAAAAACCTGCGCTCCGAAGCCTGTGCGCCCGTAGATGCGTCGCTAGCACAAGCCGTGGCGGGTGGCGGCGTCGGTGCCGTGGGCTCTAGCAACATTGGCAATCGCGCGGTGGGCGTTGCCACTTGCCTCGAGCAGCACTTCAAGGACTCAATTTCAGCGCTCGACGGCATCGCGCAAAAGCAGCTCACCCTGGGGGGACGGACTATCCTTGTATGGGTAGGACCCGGTTGGCCTCTGTTGTCGGATGTTGAGTTTCAGCAATTATCGCCGAAGGCGCGGAAGGGTTTTTTCGCAGAGACCGTATCCGTGCTTCACGATCTGCGTGCGGCACAGGTGACCGTCGATCAAGTGGGTCCACGCGATGCGACGCGCGAATCCGAGATCGCGCGCGTGAATTTGCATCAATTGACTTCAGGAACTGCATTGCCGGAAAATGCCGGCCCTGGCAGCCTCGCGTTACAGGTCCTTGCCGAACAAACCGGTGGCCGCGTGATGGCAACAAGCAACGACGTTGCGGCAGATCTGGGTAAAATAATCGGCGACGCAGACTGGTATTACGTGGTGTCGTTTAGCGCGCCGCCCGCACAGAACGGAGTTGAGTTGCACTCGCTCGAAGTGAAGGTAAGCAGGCCTGACCTTCATGTGCGGACCATGACCGCGTACTACACCGAGCCTTGATGCCCGAGTCTATCTCTGAGTCTCTTGCGCAATTACTCCAGCGCATCCGGCTTCAGAGCGATGTTCTTTTCACCCGCCGCCTTGCGCTCGTTGTAAGCCTTCAGCCAGTCTTCCCAGTGCTTGCCGGCTGCGCGATCCTTGCCCGAAAACTCGAGCCGCCCGATATCGGCGTAGCTCAATTTCAACTTTGCCGTAGACTTCGGCGAAAAGTACTGGACGTACGAATCCGCCAGACTTGCTCCGGTCGAGCGATTGAAGATGTACGCTTCGATCCTCTCGCCGCCCTTCGTCGTGATCGTGACGTCGCCGCGATAATCGAATGCCTTCTCGAGCGCGTTGCGCAGGTCATCGTCGCTGGCCAGCTCCGGAATCCATCCTTCGAGATTCTCGTGAACTGTGCCCGGCGCAATCTCCAGTGCCTCGATCTCTGCCCGCGTATATTTCAGTACTTCCGCGCTCATGCGTTGGTCTCCTCGAGAGCAGGCGCAGACTTCTCAATCTGCACGAGAGGTGCATGCGAATGCGTATTCCACTCGTTAAGCTGCTTGAGAGCATGCTTGCTCTTGTAGCTGCTGAACGTTCCCTTCACCATGCCCCAGAATCCGCTCAGCGTTAGGAATCCATCGAGCACTGCCGTTGGCTCGTAACCGCAGCTCACCATGCAGTTCGCGCACTTGGGATTGCCGCTGCCAACGCCATATTCCTCCCACTTCGTCGTCTCCATCAACTCCTTGAAGCTGTCTGCATATCCATCCTGCAGCAGATAGCAAGGCTTCTGCCACCCGAAGATGTTGTAAGCTGGCGAACCCCATGGGGTGCAGTCGTAGTTGCGATCGCCCATCAGGAATTCCAGAAACAGCGGCGACATGTTGAACTTCCACGACTTCTTGCGATTGGAAAGAATGGCGCGGAAGAGCTTGCGCACACGCGCACGTCCCATGAAGTGGGTTTGATCGGGCGCCTTGTCGTAGCTGTAACCCGGCGACAGCACGATCCCCTCGACTCCGATGGCCATCATCTCATCAAAATGGGCGCGCACACTGTTCGGATCCGTTCCATCAAAAAACGTCGAATTGGGAGTGACGCGGAATCCCCGCTTCACAGCCTCCTTGATGCCCTCGACGGCAATATCGTATCCACCTTCGCGGCACACCGAGAAGTCGTGATGCTCACGCTGGCCATCGAGGTGGACAGAAAACGTCAGATACTTCGAAGGCGTGAATTCGTGAAGCCGCTTCTTGAGTTCCAGGGCGTTCGTGCACATGTACACATACTTCTTGCGCTCAACCAGGCCGTTGACGATGTCCACAATCTGCGGATGAAGCAGCGGTTCGCCGCCGGGGATCGCCACCAGCGGAACACCACATTCTTCAACTGCTGCGAAGCATTCCTCGGGCGTCAGCTGCTTCTTCAGGATGTGGGGCGGATACTGCACCTTGCCGCAACCGGCACAAGCCAGGTTGCAGCGGAAGAGCGGCTCAAGCATCAATACCGTTGGATAACGCTTGACGCCTGCAAGCTTTTTCTTCCACACGTAAGTGGCAACCGTCCACACCTGGGAAATCGGAATGGCCATTCTTGTTTATTCCTTTGGGGCAGTAGCCCCCGTTCATCTGTTTTTTCGTTCCTGCCAAATAGACAGCGCAGCTGAAAATTTGCCTGAAGCCGATTCCTGACCTAAGAAGCCCGCTCGATTGTCCGCACATAGCTCGTCAACGCCATGAGTGGGAAATACTGCCGGTACATCGTGTATGCCAGGTAAAACACCTTGGGGAAGCCTGTGCCCGTAATGATGCCTTCTCGCTTTGCGCCTTCACCCATCGATTCATCCCAGCCGCCGTCTGCGAGTTGCCGCTCCAGCAACCAGCGCACACCCTTGGCGATTGAGTCCGACCGATCGTCGCCAGCCGCCAGCAGCGCAAGCAGCGCCCACGCCGTCTGCGAAGGTGTGCTCGGTCCAACACCACGCGTATTGGGATCGTCATAGCTTCCACAGGTTTCGCCCCATCCGCCATCGGCGTTCTGCACCATTCGTATCCACTCGGCCGCCTGCTGCACCTGTGGCTCGTTGTGTTCAAAGCCGATTGCGTCCAGCCCGCGGAGCACCAGAAATGTGCCGTAGATGTAGTTGACGCCCCAGCGTCCAAACCAGCTTCCGTCCGGCTCCTGTTCGCTGAGAATAAACTTGATGGCCTTTTCGACACGCTTGTCCTTGCGCGTGTACCCATAGCAGGCCAGCATCTCCAGCATCCGTCCCGTAATGTCCACGGTCGGCGGATCCAGCATCGCGTTGTGATCCGCAAACGGAATGTACTGGAAGATCATCTTCGTGTTGTCCTTGTCGAAGCTGCCCCAGCCGCCGTTGCGGCATTGCATGGCAAATTCCCATTCAATCGCGCGCTGCTCTACCTGGTGCTGATACCGTTCGCGAGGATTGTCCACCTTGCTCAGCGCGAGCAGAACCTGCGCCGTGTCGTCAGTGTCCGGATAGAACTCGTTATTGAACTCGAAATACCAGCCACCCGGCTCGGTCTTGGGGACCTTCACGGCCCAGTCGCCTCTATGGCGCACTTCCTTCGACAAAAGCCAATCCGCAGCCTTCAACATCCGCGGATCGGTACGCGGCACGCCAGCCTCGCCCAGCGTATACAGTGCCTGCGCCGTATCCCACACCGGCGACATGCAAGGCTGCATGCGGAAGGTCGCTTCGGGCATCACATCGCTGGCCGGATTTTCAATTCCAAGCTTCTCGAACTCGTCGCGCGCCCGGATCACCTGCGGATCGTCTTCTGAGTACCCAAGGCATCGCAGGGCAATAATCGCGTTCATCATCGCCGGGTAGATCGCGCCGAGGCCGTCTGACATCTCCAGCCGATCCAGCATCCACTTCTCTGCCTTCTTCAAAGCGAGCTTGCGCAACGGACGGATATGCACCGCTTCAAACCAATGCGTGATCCGGTCGATAACAATGAAAAAATTCCGCCATGAAATCAGACTTTTCGAATCCCAGCGCAGACGCAGGCTCGCGTTTGAACGGCCACCGATAAACAACTCGTCGATGCTGTGCTCCGGCGAAATCTTCTTGAACGGTTTCTTCGCGTAGATGATCGCGAGCGGTACCAGGATCGAGCGCGACCACGCGGAAATCTCATAGATGTTGAAGTAGAACCAGTTGGGAAACAAAACAATCTCGGGCGGAATCGCGGGCACTGCGTCGTAGTCATATTGCCCAAGCGCACAGAGATACATCTTGGTGAAGGTGTTGCATTCCACCACGCCGCCGTGGGCCAGGATCCACTCGCGGCACTTTGCCAGCCGGGGATCGCTCGCCGGAATATCCATCAGCTTCGCCGAGAAGTAGCACTTCACAGAAAGCGAAACGTTGCCGACACCGCCGGGATAGAGGCTCCAACTGCCGTCTTCCTTCTGGTACCGCATCATCTCAGCGCAGGCGCGTTTCAGGCGTTCCGGATCTCCCGATTCGAGCAGCGTGTGCAGGAAGATGTAATCCGCCTCCAGCATCGCATCGGCTTCGAGTTCCCCGCTCCAATAGCCGTCGGGGTGCTGCAGTGAGAGCAGATACTCGCGAGAGCGTTCAATTGCAGATTCGACGTCTGCAAGGGCCGCGTCCAGACGGCCAAACCTCGGTGCCGCGGATTTTGTCTGCGAAATGCCCATTGCGATAACTGATCCTTTGTCGATCAAAATACATGGAATTCGCGCGATTAGGCGCGCTATTCCTGGCGAATACTCGTTCTATCGACTAGCCCCTGAATGATTTGGGACACACTTGAGCGGGGCTTGCGTCTCCAACAACCCGGTTTTGCACTTTAACGAACCGGAACCGGTTGCGTACCGCCCGGTCCACCAATCGCCTGGATGATCTCTGGAGGCAGGCCGAAACGCACATTTTCAGGCATTACCTCAACCTCTTCGACGCTGGAGTAGCCGTTTTGACGCAAATAATTGACCACGTCCTCCACCAGCACTTCCGGCGCCGATGCACCAGCGGTCACCGCGACCGTCGACACCTTCTCAAGCCATTTCGGGTTGATTGCCTGGGAGTTATCAATCAGGTACCCGATCGTCCCAAGATTCCGGGAAACCTCGACCAGCCGGTTCGAGTTCGAACTATTGGTCGAGCCAACCACTAGCACCAGATCCGCATTGTGGGCCACATTCCGCACTGCGACTTGGCGATTCTCTGTCGCATAGCAGATGTCCTGCGAATGCGGTCCCGCAATATTCGGGAATTTCTCCTTCAATGCATGGATGATGTCCCGCGCCTCGTCGAGCGAAAGTGTCGTCTGCGTCAAGTAGGCCACCCGATTCGGATCGGGAACCTCGAGTGCCGCGACCTCGGCCACATTCGAAACCACTTGCGTCACGTCAGGAGCTTCGCCAAGCGTACCCTCGATCTCATCGTGATCGCGATGCCCGATCAGCACCAGCGAATACCCCTGCTTTGCAAACTTGACCGCCTCAATGTGAACCTTCGTGACGAGCGGGCAGGTTGCATCTATCACCTTGAGACCACGGCCCTTACTCCGTTCGCGCACCGCTGGCGAAACGCCGTGGGCTGAGTAAATCACGCGCTGGCCGTCCGGAACATCGTCGATTTCGTGTACGA
The DNA here is from genome assembly GCA_963770365.1 of uncultured Acidobacteriaceae bacterium. Classification (GTDB taxonomy): domain Bacteria; phylum Acidobacteriota; class Terriglobia; order Terriglobales; family Acidobacteriaceae; genus Telmatobacter. The sequence continues at coordinate 19,722 of CAVYPN010000015.1, forward strand.
AAATCGCACCCTTCTCGGCCAACTCGTTCACAACATAGCGGTTGTGGACAATCTCCCGCCGGACATAAATGGGCGCACCAAAGGTCTCCAAAGCGATTTTGACGATGTCAATCGCACGAACCACACCCGCGCAAAAGCCGCGCGGTTTGAGTAGAAGAACCCTCTTCTGAACTGAGGAAGTTTCGCCCTGGGCGCCGTTGGGGACGGAATCAAGCGTGGTTATAGTCACAATGCCATTATACCAATTTGTGAAGCGCATCCGGGTCGCGGAAGGCGGGATATCAGCTTGGTTCCTTATGCATTATCCCTGGCGTTAAGGTTCAATTTCTGTACCACTTCTAAGGAAGCCCCATTTGGCGCAGGATGGCGGGACGGCTGCCATCGGTTGCGCTGAAAGATGAGAAGCCAAAAGACGTCCAATTTCGATCGTGATTATCGTAAAACCCGATGCCCGGGTTTCCGGAAGTCCAAGGTCCAAACGCTCCAAATCCGCCGCCGGCTGCGCCGGTATCCTTCGCCTCCAGGATCTTCTCGCGATTCTTATAGAGAATGATTACGGTTGGATTGGAACCGGTTGCTGTGGCTGTTATGACGTCGCCGTCAGCAAGGTAGGTTGCGCTGCTTCCCGTCTCGAAATTCCAGTAGCTGCCGTTGGGGCCATTCCAACGAGCGATATGGCAATACTGATTGTCAGACATCACACTGCAGTATGCTTCATATCCCGTTATGCTTCTGGGCGCAATCGTTGTTCTCAGTCGCAGCTCTACTTCGTGGCAGCAACCTCCCTTCGGCACCTTATTGACGTGGACAGTGGCCGTGACTGTCTGACTAGCACCCCACGTTCCAGCAAGAATCGCAGTTGGATCGCCAAATTCGGTAGGCTCATCGACGCCATAAGCGATGCCGTGATTGGTTTGTACATTGCCCCACAAACGCCCTCCCGACCATAGACTTCCTCCTGCCCAGATGCTTGCTCCTGCACTGCTTCCCCCGACCCACACTCCGCCTTCGCTGAGTGGATTCTCGATCCGCGGAAACGATGTGCTGTAAAAATGCTCGCCTCTCTCATCGCTCGAGACCGCAGCCGCCGGATTCTTTGCATTGCCCCGGTCTCTGCTGCAACCACTGCTCAGCACAGACGCAATCGAGAGAATGAGAATGGCTCGTTCCCAACTGGTGAAAAGCCTTTGTGCGACCATAGGTACTCTCCATTTCGACTTCGGCGACAATTCACGAAATCATGAATCTGAACCCTAATTGCGATCGCTCGCGCGTGAATTCACGGGGCGAACGCGCGACTGTGTACCAGGTGACGAATCAACTGTCATTGCACATTCTCCTCGGTTTCATCGCTCGCGCGGGCCGCCGCTGATGGAGATTCGCTTCGTTCCCACTGGGAGCGCGCAATCTTCTCCATGCTCCAATCTTCACCAGCTCCATGAACGGTTCGATAAGCAGAATGATTCTACGTTTCAAAACCGAGGTAATACCGCGCTGTGACCGGGGGAAAATGCGGCGATGTTGAAGGGTTCCGAAACGGCGATGTGCAGCCTGCATCAGTAACTTCACGGCATTACCACAAAAATCCATCCGGATTACCAAATGGGTCTGGCAACTAGTTGCCGTGTGCCATAACGTCAAGGTCTGGCCTTTCCTTGGCAGCGGAGCATAAAAGTGATGGAAACGAATGCTGCACTTCCCCAGAACGCGAACATCAGCGAGAATCACGTCGCAGTGAGAGAACGGTCAATCTACCCCAACCTCAAGCTTCGGGTCTATACAACCGGCATGCGTCAAAATCGTCTGGCAAGACTCGTGGGCATCGACGAGGCCTACCTGAGCCGGATTATCAATGGAGTTCGAGTTCCGGGAAAGCAGATGCAGGAGCAGATTGCCCAGGTACTCGGCTGCGATCCTGAGTGGCTCTTTCAGCAGACAACAGTGCAAATCCCGGTAAACATGGGAACCAGCAACCAAAACCTGGGATAGCCTGCAGCACACCGCTGGGAGCATCGCGACAGAGAGCTTCGCAACGATTGCATCGAATTTCCGATGCGTCCCAGTGCCGTTCATTACATTTGCTTATTTCTTAATCCCTAAGGCGAACTTTCAGAGCGCTAGGGTCGCAGGATTCGCGCCTGATTCGGAACGCATATCGTTTCTGATAATGACCCGCAAACCAATTCCAGGTCATCGGATCATCCACCTCAGTGGGGTCGCTCGCTGGCGACTTCCGATCCCGAAAAGCGTCGCGCCCACGCCGATCGGCTGACCCACGTCAACATCGATTGCAGAATGCCGATACATCCAATGGAATCACTCAAACTTCGTGAGGTTTCGGGTTCACACGCAAGTCGCGGCGCTTCCTGCAGAGACGGCTTCTCTTGAGCCCAACACGGTAACTTTTCACTGAGTTACTAGTAACTCAATTCGCCCTGCAAAAAACCTAAATCGACGCCTATTTCCTGTACCACGTTTGGGTTACACACCCGATTCAAACTTAAATATCACAATATGTTGCAATCTGAGTACAAAGGTACTCAGTACATAGCACATCCGTGACTATCGTCACCTGTACCTCACCCCATCCAGGGTCGATTCTGCATGTAGTCATCCGGTGCACTTCATCGTTCTTCTCGCGGCAAAATCAGCGGGCCTTCTGCATCGGCGACGGCATTTTCAGAAATCTTGGATACAGGTGATGTCGATGGATAGATTCTGCAATATTTCGAATTCCAACATTAAAGTTGTAACCGCTCGGCAAGAAGTCAACCCGGTGCAACGCCGTTTCAACAGATCCAAATCGACCCTGGCCGTTGCCCTGGGATTCGCTGCAATGACAATTACAGCCGGTCTTGCGGGTTGTGGCTCCAATTCTGGCGCCTTCTCGTCGGCGAGCCAAAGCACGTCAGTCCTGTCGGTAAGTCCTTCGACGATCGATTTCGGCGACGTGAGTGTCGGGGCACCCGTATCTCGGAGTGTGTCGATCACAAATACGGGCACGACTTCGGTGAATATCGGGCAGTTGAGCATGTCTGACAACGCATTCACGGTGGATCCGAGTGCGGTGCCGGCAACCCTGCTCGCCGGCAAGACCATGAGCGTAAAGGTGAACTATGACCCGGCGTCGGCGACTGACTCAATGGGCCAACTCAGCGTCACTGCAATGACCAGTACGAACGTGACCGTGGCAAGCGCCGTGAAGCTGCATGGAAAGGGTTCCAATTCGTCCTCGGCTTCTCTCACAGGTCTGAGTTGCGCAAGTACCACCATGATCGCGGCAGGAACGGATAGTTGCAAATTGACACTGAGCGCGCCGGCTCCGCGCGGCGGTCTTACCGTCGGCCTCGCGAGCAGCAGCGCCGTCGTGACCGTTCCGGCCTCGGTTGTAGTGCCTTCTGGCACGACGAGCGCAAGTTTTACGGCAAACATATCGGCCGTCACACCTTCGCAGGTTGTAACACTCACTGCCAGCCAGGGAAGTGTCAAAAAGACAACTACGATCAATCTGAGCGGTGCGGCATCGCCGCTAACGCCTTCTATCAGCACGCTGTCCTGTGCAAGCAGCGCATTTACGGGTGCGGCCACGACGGTGTGCACCGTGTCCTTGACTTCGGCGGCCCCGTCGGTCGGGCTCAGCGTAAGCGTGGCAAGCAGCAATAGTTCGGTAACAGTCCCAGCGACCGTAAACATCGCCTCTGGCGCTTCTGCGGCGTCATTCAACGCAAGTGTCGCCTCCGTAAGCACCTCACAGACTGTGACTGTGTCAGCCACTGCAAATGCTTCGTCAAAGAGCTTTGTATTGCAATTGAATGCACCAAAACCGGTTCTGAGCGTCAGCGCAAATTCGCTGGCATTCGGCAACGTTTCGGTTGGCACGGCTGTCACAAAGTCAGTAACGGTGACTTCGAGCGGTACGGCCCCGGCTACCATCAACTCTGGCTCCATCACGGGAACTGGGTTCTCGATTTTGGGAGGGACTTTCCCCGTCACTCTCAATCCGACGCAGTCTTTGGTGCTGACGGTTCAATTTGATCCGACTTCGGCAAGTTCGATCACCGGACAGTTGACTCTATCGAGCAATGCGCCAACATCAGCGGTAAGCCTGAGCGGTACGGGCACAACAGGGACGCCGACAGTGAGTGGCGTGAAATGCAGCAGCACGTCCATCACTGGATCGATGGCTGACTCCTGCACGGTGAGCTTGTCAGGTTCTGCGCCAAGCGGAGGAGTCAGCGTTGGCCTCGCTAGCAGCAGCAGCGCAGTGACGGTGCCAGGCCTCGTATCCGTACCTGCAACAGCAACGAGCGCGACATTCATCGCAAATGTAGCCTCCGTTTCCAGTGCGCAAACCGCGACGCTGACAGCAAAGACGGGAAGCACTTCGCAGGCGGTCTCTCTTCAATTGAATGCTTCTGCGCCCGCATTGACAGTGAATGCAACGAGCATCTCATTTGGTTCGGTAGTGGTGAACAATTCAACGACGCAGACGGTTACGCTCACTTCAAGTGGCTCGGGGCCAGTGACGGTGAGTTCGGTGGCAGTCACCGGCAGCGGTTTCTCGGCCTCGTCGTTGAGTCTGCCCACAACGCTGAACGCGGGACAAGCGATCAATGTGACGCTGACGTTCGACCCATCGGCAGTGGGCACAGCTGCCGGCAAACTAACCATCACCAGCAACTCGTCGACGAATCCAACATTGACGGTAAACCTCAGCGGTGTCGGCAATCCACACCAGGTGGATCTGAGTTGGCAACCGCCCAGTGGATCGAGCGTCCCGGTCGCGGCATACAACGTGTATCGCGCAACGGGCGGCGGCAGTTCATTCGCTCTGCTGAATTCGATGAACATCCAGACTGCATTTGCCGATACATCAGTTCAAACCGGGCAGACCTATAACTATTACGTGACGAGCGTTGACTCTTCGGGCGTGGAAAGCGCACCATCAAACTCGACAAGCGTTACCATTCCATAAAGAACTTCCGCTTCAGCTAAAAGACGCGCTGCCCTTATTCGGGCGGCGCGTTTATTTTTCGCAGATCAGATCGAATATATGGGTCGCTGCTTCGGCAGCATCGCCGCGCTTTCCGGCAAAACAAACTGCTTTGTCGGCAACGCGAACGAAAAAGTCGATCATTTCGGGAGACTTCGCCATTTCATGGGGCGTGTTGCGCAGCAAAAGCATGACGGCTTCACCTTGCGACATCTTGTGCACGTCCCACGTCGCACCCGGACTATAGTCGAGAGCCAGAATCCAGCCTACGGGAGCAGGGTGCGCAGCAAAGCCAGCGTTCAGTTCTTGCGGTAGAACAAGCGTCTGAAGCGGCCCCCCCTTGCGAAGCAGAAGCGGCCGGGGGTAAGAGTGTATGCGCCCCTCGCTGTCGATGAGAGCATACTCATCGGAAAAATGAGATGCGCCGTGGCGAAGAAGCTCGGCAGCCAGAGCAGACTTCCCTGCATGCGAGGAGCCCGGAAGCAGCAGCGCCTTGCCCTCAATGAGCACCGCGCCCGCATGGATGGCGCGATACGTCTTCATGCGATGGACTACAACGTCGTCGAGTGCCTTTACGGCGGCAAGGGAAGCATCGTGGAGCGTGACTGCGGATGCTGCGAACTTCCGATCGACCTCGACCCGAAAGTGGTCCCCTTCCCTGTCGACAAAAAGATGGATATCGGGAGAGGTTGGCGCAGATTCGCTGCGCGGCAACGGCGGGAATAAATAGCGGTCAAGTGCGTCGCGAATTTCCGAGTCGGCGCTCTCAATCAAAATGGAGGAGTCGAAGGCGCGGATACCGAAGGCAGGATTCCCACGAGAGACCATGGTTAAGAGAGTAATTGACGCGGAAACAAAAATGGCGGCCCTGCTCGGCCGCCATTTTTGGCTTTATGTACTGCATCGCGCTCCGCAACCCAGGCAGGGAACGATGTCCAACAGATCCGGGGAAAGGTGAGTCGAGAATCTATCGTACGAATTCGTTTCTCTGGCACAACCATCAAGCCCGACAAAAACCTCGATCAGAAGTTGCGTTTGTGGTTCTTGGGGACATTGGTACGTGGACCGTGAAAGTCGGCCGATCTGGAATCTTTTGCGTGCGCCTTTTGCTCGCCGATGGTGAGCGATACCACAAGAGGAAGTGCGACGGCACCTAATCCCGCGAGCACTTGGCGACGAGTCGCTTTCACAGGCGCTCCCGAGATCTTGACGAGATTCTTTTTCTGAAACTCCAGGATGCACGCTTCCGCAAGTTCGTCCGTGACGTTGGGATCAAATGTACGACGCATCTCCGCAGCCACTCCGGCGACGGTGGTAGCGGAAGAACAAGCGTCCCAGGCAGCCGCGGCAGTCGCGTTCAACGCGAATACAGTTTCGTTGTTTGAGTTGCGTACGACGCGAGAACCGTCAGGCATGGAGTTGACAACCAAATCTTTCGCATTTACACGTTCAACTTGCATCGGGGACTCTCCTTGGCTTGCCGTGCAGAGTGAGATCTCTGCGACTTCACGTGCAGAATATCCGAGGCAAGCCAAAGAGCAATACTACTAACTTCTGTGGCGACCTTGTCCGAAGTAATGACAACGGAATTCTTGGTAATCTGCACATACGGTACTTTCCGGTGACATGCAAAAACTTTGGATTTTGGGAGAGTTGGAAAGCAAGACCGCATTGCTCTGATTGCGGGACAATTGGAAAGACATGCTATACAAAGTGTAAGTGCTATGGAAGGCGGGGATGAAGGTTCTCGATCGCGACACCGGCGACCTGCTGCGGGCAGTGGTTCAGCCGCATTCTGCAACCAGTGGAAAGACCATTGCAGAGCTGGCGACGAAGATCAGTTGCTGGGATGTGGCAATCGAGGCCGCACGGCACCACGGCATTTTGCCGATGCTCTACACCGGGCTTGCGGCGAACGAAGCAGCCATTCCGCCAGAGGCGCTGGATCTCGCTCGAAGCGAGTTCGAACGCAATACGTTTCACTGCTTCGCGAACGCATTCGAACTGCTTCAGGTTTTGAGTGCGTTTGACCTGGCCGGAATCCCCGCAATGCCCTTCAAGGGAGTGGTGCTCGGAGCTTCGGCCTACGGCGACATGACGGCACGAACCGCGGGTGATCTGGACGTTCTAATCTACTATCGCGATCTGCCGCCGGCCATGAGCATCTTGAAAGACCGCGGATATGAAGTGATGACAAAGGTGCGGGAGGACGGCTCTCCCGAAACGGAAAATTACTTCGAATACCACTTTGAGCGCGCGGCCGACGGGATGGTACTGGAACTGCGCTGGCGACTCGAGCTGACGCAACCTCGATACAAACACAACCTTGGAATGGACTGGGTTTGGAACGGCCGGAGGACAACCAGGCTGGGGGGAGCCGAGGTTCCGAGTTTCGACGCGGTTTCTGAACTCCTGATGCTCTGCATGCACGGCAGCAAGCACGCATGGTCGAGGCTGATCTGGATCTGCGACGTGGCGAAAGTGCTTGAGAGCGAACCGGAGTTGGACTGGGAGTTGGCGCGGCGGGAAGCGAGCCGCGTGGGATTATGGCGATGCCTCGCACTGGGGGTTCTGCTGGCCCGGCGCGTTGCCGGCGCAAGTGTGCCGTCTGCGGTCCTGCGGACCTTTCAGCGAGATCGGACTGCTCAAAGGCTCGCGGAGTTCCTGGGAGAGAACGTCCTGGTGGCGCCCGGAAGTATGCCGTCTGGAAGGATTCCTTACAACATTCAGATTCTCGGGTTCCGGGATCGAGTCGGGGTGATTTTATCGCCCGGATTCTTGCGGCCCAACGAGCAGGATCGGGCCGTTATAAAACTTCCGAAGGCTCTGGAGCCGCTTTACTATGTGATACGCCCCTTCCGCTTTTTGATTGATCGTACAGCGAGATAAACCGTCAAATCTTTCGAAGTAAACCGTCAATCCTTCCAAGATTTACTTTGTAGATAATACGTAAGCATGAAACATTTACACGATCGAAGAAGCCCCTAAAGATCGTGTGCCTGTTGAAAACTCGTCCGCTCATAAGTCAACTTCAACAATTGATTAGGTCTACAACCAAAGTAACCTACCTCTTGCACTTTGGTCGGTGTCTTGCTTGAGGACCGGATAGAGATTTTCGAATACACGGGCCAAAACGAAGCACACGAGTAGATTTGTGCGCCGGATCTGGCAGTATTTTTCATCCTGCTCTGGGCTAGAAAGACTGTTCAGCGTATCGATCGCCTGCTGGCGTTATCTCCGCGATCCGTACGAACAAGACTTCAGCAACTGAAGGATGGTTACGTTTGCCGCTAAAGGAACCAGCGGCACGCGCTTGGGAAAGTTGTGTTTCTGCCCCGTTCATCGTGGCCGAGGGTTTGGAAGGAGGAGTGACAACAACCCCATTTCGCTTGAAGTCCGCTTAGCTTCAGGCAATCCGGTCCGCCAAATCTCCGTTCGCCGTCTTCTGCTGAGAAGTTTTGATCATTCTTCTTTTTGCATCAGCAAATAGCCGCCGAGCGCGTTGGCTCTTAGAACAAAAGGTGCGTACGCGCCTGCTTAGGAGAAGTAGATGTACCAGTCTAAATTTTGGCCGGTTTTCGGCCAGGAACTTGCCGGGCGGCCGGCAGTTGAGCGAAAAGGCAATCAAGTCGTTTACAGTTCTTTTGCTTCTACCATTTCCTACCCACTCATATTTCTTTTTACAAAGAAATGCGTCCGCTCTAGCGCGTTGGCCCTGCTGGCCGTAACCGTCGTCTCAGTATTGTCGGGCTGCGGAGGAGTAACCTACAACGCAACCGCGTCGAATACACGGACGACCGCCGCTACGCTAAGCATGATTTCGTGTGGTGTTCAATCATTGACCGGAGCGCAAACGAAAACCTGCTCTGTGTATCTGAACGCCTCGGCGACAGATTCAACTCCGGTATCTTTGACGAGCAGCAACGCGGCTCTTAGTCTGCCGGCTTCGGTCGTTGTCGCTGCAGGAGAAAAAACTGCGGAATTCAACGCAGTTACCCAGGCAGTCAGCAAGTCAGTGAGCGTGACGATTACGGGAAAGGCGGACGGTGTGACACAGACGGATGTCATCACGCTGGACCCTGTCGCGACACCTAATCTTCCGCCTGTGGCTGCATTGAACAACCTCTCCTGTGAGACACAATCGGTGATCGGACCGAAGACAATCACGTGTTCGGTGAATTTGGGCGCCGCCGCCACTGCTCAGACCGAGGTGATGCTTTCCACCAGCAGCAATGCGCTGAAGGCACCGAAATCGGTGAACGTTGCCGCAGGTAATACGGCGGCAAGCTTCAGCCTGGTTGCTTCCGCCGTAAGCAGCACGCAAAAGATCACGCTGACGGCGACGGCGGACGCCGTGACCAAGTCGCAGACGATCATGCTGTACCCAACAGGCACCTCTATACCTGCCACGTTGAGCAAAGTTTCATGCGATACGCAGACGTTGTCTGGGCCGGCAAATGGATCGTGCGCTGTTTACCTCAGCGCGGCCGCTACAAAGCAGACAGCCGTGACGCTCTCAAGCAGCAGCAGCGCCCTGCGGGCGCCCGCCTCGGTGAATGTCGCCGTAGGTAAAACGACGGCAGCCTTCAGCGTAACGGCATCAGCCGTGAGCACTCCGCAAAAGGTGACGCTGACGGCGACGGCTGGTGGAGTGAAGCAGACCGACGTGATCACCCTGTCTCCCGCTGTTATTAACCCTCAGCCTGTGGCAAAGTTGAACGGACTTTCGTGTGGGACGCAATCGCTCACGGGAGCACAGACCAAGGCCTGCTCCGTGTCTCTGAGTGCTGCCGCGACGAGCCAGGTAGTGGTGAAACTAGCAAGCAGCAGCAGCGCGCTGCAAGCGCCTGCTTCAGTGACCGTGGCTAGCGGCGCTACCTCGGCGTCTTTCAGCGTAACGGCATCCGCCGTGAGCACCACGCAAAAGGCCACCCTGACGGCGACGGCAGAAGGCGTGTCGCAGACCGACGTGATGACGCTCTACCCCCTCCCGGCGGGGACGCCCGCTCTGAGCAAGATCTCATGCGGGACCCAGACTTTGACTGGTCCGACGACCCGCCCGTGCGCGGTTTACCTCAGTACGGCGGCGACCAGCCCCACCGTAGTTAAACTCTCGAGCAGTAGCGCTGCATTGCAGGTGCCGGCTTCGATAACTGTTCCCACTGGTTCGGCAAGCGCCAGCTTTGGTGTTACAGCATCAACTGTGACATCAACAGTAAAAGTAACTCTGGCTGCGACGACAGGCGGTGTAACCCAGATTGATGTGATTCAGCTTCAGGGAACAAGTTCGTCGGCGCCGCCCCCCACCCAGCATAAGGTTCAGCTCAGTTGGAATCCGCCGACATCCTCATCCGTTCCTGTCGCCGGGTACAACGTATACCGCTCGACGGCAGGCGCGTCAGCCTATCAACTGCTCAACTCCTCCGTAGATGCGGCCACAAGCTACACCGACAGCGACGTTCAAGGCGGAGAGTCCTATGACTATATCGTCAAGAGCGTCGACTCTTCAGGTGTCGAAAGCCCTCCGTCGAACATGACGAGTGTGAGCATTCCGTAAATGCAGTTCCTCGCGATTCCGTCCCTCACCAGCAGTGGTTGGGGACGGAATACGCGCTGTTTCCGATGAGGATTCCCTGGTTCTGCTCTGAACTCAGAGCACCAGCTTGCGGCAATAGAAAGCCTCTGCGTAGCCGCTGGGAGAATTGCACTCCATCCCGCGCAGCCGCATGAGCCCAAGAAACATGCTTCTATCGAACCAATGCTTGCTGGCCTGAGAGTGGAATGTGTTGATGAGCTGATCCACTTTCCGATCGCAGATTGACTGTTCGAGCGGTACGAAGACGCTTGGAGCACCCATATCGCCATCGTATTTCGGAATCTCGTATTCAAGGATGAAGTGGTTCCGAAAAGTGTTCCAGGTCAGTTCACAGAGAAGACGATGATCCTGGTGCGCATCATCGCGACGATGCGTGAAGATCAGGTCGGGTGAAACCGCCTGCTTGAGCTCTTCAAAAATGCGCTTCACCTTCTCGCCGTGATAAGGCATAAAGCCATCCACAAATCCGTGAAGCTGCAGCGCCTCGATGTGGTCCCGGCCGGCGAAAGCCTCGGCTCCGCGCTCCGCCTCGTCTTTGCGAACGCCGAGCGCGCTCATGACGACCCAGTGCACGCGGCATCCAGGATAATCATTGATGAGCTGAAGGATGGTTCCGCCGCAGCCGATCTCAATGTCATCAGAGTGCGCGCCGAGGCAGAGGATCGTTAGCGGACGATCCCCTTTCAAATTCAACTTTAAATCGATCATGAGTTAGAGGGCCAGGTCCCATCTTAAGCTATGGCGCGGCTCAGGAAGGACCTTCACTTCTGGGTAAGAGCGCCAGACAGCGCCCGTTCGGCGGCTTTCTCTCCGCTCTTGAAACTTTCATCCGTCCAGAGGTATCCCCATTCGCCGTAGCGCCCGCAATAGGAGATTCCAATTTCGTCGAGATAGGCGTGAACCGTCTTCACGGCCTCGGCTCGCTCCAGATCGAAGATGATATTGGCGTATTTCAGCAGTCTCGCTTCCTTTGTCAGAATTTGATCGTCGTCGCGCAGCAGGCCACACCGGCGGAGATCGCGAATGACCGGCTCAATCCAATCTTCGGGCTTACCAGTAAAGGGTTTGTACTTTGAGGAGAAGTAGACCTCGGCTTGGATACTGCCCATTCCCGCGGGTGCATTCTGTGCAGATAGCATGTGCGGGAATCCCAAACGAGAGAAGCACATGTCCTCATCATAGAAATAGGTCATGTGAGCCTTGGAAATGTCTTCGCGGTTGATGCCCAGGTTTACCAGGACGCACGTGGAGCAGGCCAGGCGACGGGTTGCATCGACGACATCAGCAGGCGCTCCCTTGATCATCGGGATCAGTTCTGGAAGCGGCACAGACGAGACCAGTTGGTCGTATTTGGCCGTTACGCCATTGGCGAATGAGAGCTCGTGGGAATTCGGGTCGATCGCCGTCAGTTCGTGGCCGAGTTTGAGGTTGCCGAGCGGCACAAATTTCGTAAGATACCGCACGAATCCGCCGGCAGTCGGATACCGGAAGTTAGTCACATAGTGAACGTGAGGAGCGGTGGGAGACAAGGCGCCGAGCAGTACCTCTTCAAGGCTGGGACGATAGATGCGCGGTCCAAGCCAGTCAATGCTGAGATTCTCAGCCGAGGTTAGATGATATTTTTTCGTGTATTGCATGGGAAAGGTCTCTGAGAAAGTCTTCCCAAAGCTCGCGTACAACCAGTCCGCATAGTTGCGGATGGTACGTTCCGGAGCATTCTTCTCTTCGACAAAATCACTGATGACCTTGACCACGATGTCATGCGGCAGACCATGGAGGTGGAGCTGCACAGGATGCTGAGGCCAGTGGCCGCGCCAGTAGTTGTTCAGATAAATCTGTATCGTCTCGTACTTCTGGTCCACACTGTCGGCGAAGATCTCCTGAATTCTTGTGTCCTTGGTGTATGAAATGTGGGGGCCCATATCAAAAATGAAGCCGCTTTCGTTCTTGAACGAAGTTGTGTGGCCACCGTGGTAGGAGTTCTTGTCGAACATTACTGGACTTATGCCCTCGGAATGAAGACGGTAAGCAGCTCCGAATGCGGCCATTCCGGAACCAATCACAACAAAATTTGGATTAGACATTGGGGGAAACTCCTTGAAAACCATGGGGTCTTTTACTACCGAATGAAACCATTGCTTGAATTTTTCGCTGAAAGTGACCCAATCTTAGCCCGAATCAGCAACGGATTGCGAAAAAACTGCTGTTTCAGACCAAACTTGAGAGCAGTCTTTCGTAACGCTGAATTTGCTCAATAGTTGTAGTCCGCAGGTCTCCACCACTTTCATACGCCTGATACCACTCCACGATCCAGGAAAGCGTCTGTTCAATGCGGAGAACCGGATGCCAATCCAGGCAGGTTGCTGCTCTTGAGGCATCGAGCTTGAGTGCCCGCGCTTCCTTTGCAGAGACGGTTGAGTCTTGAACCCAGGACGCTCCCTTACCCCATTTTGAACGAAGGGTATCGGCGATCCAGGAGACGGGCTTGGCATCACCTTCCAATGGGCCAAAGTTCCAGCCGGACGCGAATGCGGCCCCGTTTTCGGCAAGCCGCTCTGCGATAAGAAGGTACCCACGCAGTGGTTCAAGGACGAATTGCCAGGGGCGGTAGGATAAGGGATTTCGAATCAGGCACGGCTGACCAGCCATGAATGCCCGCATCAGATCGGGGATTAGTTGATAAGCGGTCCAGTCCCCTCCTCCGATTGCGTTGCCGGCCCGAGCACTGGCCAGCGCAACGCCATGCTCGTGTAGAGATTCGGGCGGAAAGTAAGAATCGCGAAAGGCGGACGTGACGAGTTCTGCACATCCTTTGGAATTTGAATAGGGATCGTGACCACCCATTCGGTCAGTTTCACGATAGCCCCAGACCCATTCCCGGTTCTCATAGCATTTGTCGCTCGTCACATTCACCACGACGCACTTGCGTTTAAGGGTGCGCACAGCTTCAAGCACGTGCACTGTGCCCATTACGTTTGACGCGTAGGTGTCGACTGGATTTTCGTAGCCCGTGCGGACTACAGACTGTGCGGCAAGGTGGAGGACGACTTCCGGCTCGAATTCGGCAATCGCAGCGCTCAACCGCGGCAAGTCTCGAATGTCACCAATGATGGAATGAAGGACACTGGCGACATCAGCCTGCTCGTAGAGCGAGGGGCTCGTCGGGGGATCGAGCGCGTACCCAACCACCTTTGCACCGAGTGTTGAGAGCCATAGCGACAACCAGCTCCCCTTGAAACCAGTATGTCCGGTGAGAAAGACCCGACGATCTTTCCAGAAACTGCGGTCCAACCTCATCGAGTCTCCGAAAGCGAAGATGCCGTGCTCAAGGACTCCACGGGTGCCGGCCATCGGTCGTTCTGCTCGCGCCACAGTTTCCAGATTAGCGTTTCGTTCGCCGGGTAGATGTCCTCCATGGAGACAACGTCGTCCTTGGCAACATCCCTGCGAAGCACGCAACCGTCTGACAGACCGATGGGCAGAGCCTGCATTTCGCGAGCCGCAGACCTGTTCTCAATGAGCCCGTAGGTGCAGAAGCCGCCGACTCCGTCGAGTCGCTCGCCGGCTTTCAGATCGCGCTTGGCAACGGCAACAACCTCGCAAACCGGTCCGCCAACGGGTGCGACCGTGGCATCCAGCTGCAGCACCGCGCGACCGATCGTAGACGCGATCTGGATGTGCGGCAGATGGAATGGCGTGTAGAAGACATAGAAAGGACCGTCGCCAAGTTTGTAATAGGCCAGTTGAGTCTTTTTGAGCGGAACATCTTCGTAGACCACCGCAAATGCTCCGGTGTGCGGAGCGGCGCCGAGCGCGTAATCCACAAGACCGGTGGAGAGCATTTCGTCGGCTGGCAGCAAGTCTGCAACCTGGCGCACATATTCACAAGCTGGACCGTACATCCCTCTGCGCCCGACGTGAAAACCTGTAGCGTTTGCCAGGACCGTGGTCTCCATTGAGAGCTTGGTGGAATCGGCGAAGGATGTCACTTTCTTCACATCCTGATCATGCTTTTCAGCGAAACCGCGTTGCGTGTCGGGGTTGCGATAGTAGTCAACCATACCCTTGATGTTTCCAGCGGCTACTACGCGAAGTCCTAAGGTCCGTAGATACCGGAGGAGCGTCATTGCCACGCCTGGCTCATCGCCGTCGGTATGTGTTATAACGACGCCCGCCTCATCGGCCTTTGCTTTGAGGATGGGGCCAAGCAGCGAATCCAACTCCGCATTCACGAGAACAATGTGCTTGCGATGCTTCAACGCATCGAGCACTACGTTCGCAGCGGGCTCGATGCTGCCGGTAACCTCAACCACGATGTCAATAGCTTTGCACGATGTCAGCACCGCCGCGTCGGTCGTCAAAGCTGGTACGCCACGCGCGATTTGCTCCTCGGCTTCGCTTGCGGAAGCGACCCGCGCCCACTTGAGGAAGCCGGCTTCCCGAAGCGCCCTTTCAGCATGCTCTGGCGTGCGGTTGGCGATGGCCACAAGGCGCATTCCCGGCACAGGCGTTCCCAGTTGCAACGCAATCGCGCGTCCCGTTGCGCCGGCTCCAATAATCCCAATTCTGATCGGATTGCCGGAGGTTTCACGTTCTTGAAGAGCCGTATCAACACTCATGGGGATTTTCTCCAGTTACAAGGCTAGAGGAAGCCTAAGTCAGATTGATTCCTGCCGTTGGTCGACAGTCGAACTCGCCGTCGGAAAAGCCAATTACTTACTCGCTTGGCGGGACATCGTTATTCCGTTTCCATTTGCATGACGTCGATCCACAAACTCCACGACCGGAACCGGTGCGTGTGGCTTGGCCTCGGCGGAGAGATGGCCATTTTCCTTCCACACGTGCCAGGGCGCAGCACCTGACCCCCAGAGACTTTCAAGTTCCTGTTTGTCCTTGAAAGTATCCATACCGGCCCAGAACCCGTCGTATGAATAGCCAATGAGCTGTCTTTCCTCGATCAGTCGCTGAAATGGCTCAAGAACCAGTTCTTCGCCTTCGCGCATATAGTCGAAGATCTCTCTTCGAAATGCAAAATAGCCGCCGTTAATGCGCACAGATCCATTTCTGATTGGGTTAACACCAGACACAAGGCTCGTACCAGGCTCCATCGAGACCACGTGATAGCTCAGGTTCGGCAGCACGCACAGGAAGCTGGCGACTTTCTTTTGGCGGTGAAAGTCTTCGAGCTGCGATGGCAGAGGGAGGTCTGTAAGGCCGTCGCTATAGTTGGCGAGAAACGTCTCTTCGCCTTCCAGATATCTTTCGACAGACTTCAGCCTTTGTCCGATGTTTGAAGCGAATCCCGTATCAGCGAAAGTGATCCGCCAGTCTTGGATATCGCTGTTGTAGAGCTCCACCTTCTTGCCGCCGCACGAGAGAACAAAGTCGTTTGAGGCGCATTCGCTGTATTCAAGAAAGTATTTCTTGATCTGATCGGCGCCATAACCGAGGCACAAGATAAAGTCCTTGTGCCCGTAGTAGGCGTAGTACTTCATCACATGCCAGATGACCGGCCGGTACCCGATCTGAACGAGAGGCTTGGGAAGGTTCTCAGTGTCACGAATGCGCAGACCGTGCCCACCACAAAAAAGTACGACCTTCATCACGATCCTCCCCGTTTGACCATCTTGTGCGAATCAACACAAGCAATGAATCACTCGAAAGTGGTACACAAGCGCCGAGTAAAATTGGCTGTGCGAAACAGTATAGGCCTACCCGAATGTAATCACCGGTTTATCATCGCCGAAGGTCAAAGTTTTCGAGTTTTGAACCATCTCATTCCAAGACTCGAAACGCCGATTGCACAGTGTATTGGGCAATCAAGGCGACTTCGATCCAACAGCGCGCGTCTCCGACGTCGCACAGGGGCCAAGGTCTTCTTCGTTTATGTATCCAAGCGGACCGGCCCTTGCCGCTGGCAGCCCCGTCATTTTCGACCGCAAACCCTCGTCTCCGGGACACCGAAGCCGGGGCAGAAGGTGCCTGCGCCGTCCTCACTCAGGAGGATGGTTCTTTGCCGGAATCCGTTCCAGCCATATCTCGCGCCAGTAGATTCGCTCGTCAAGAGGAGCAAATTCGAAGTACTCCCCCGTGGCTGTTACGCCCTCCAGAGTGATGCACGGTGTACCGAACGCAGTCATTTTGCCGGTTCTCTCATCTATCTGGCGGTCCACACGCGCACGAACCCTGTAGGTGCCACCGCAAAAGCGCGTCATCTCCTTGTCGAACCAGAGGCCACGATTCTTGAATTGCGAATTCAAGGTCTGCTCGATTTCATGTTTGTTCTTGATTTGAACGAGCTCGCCTGGCTGGATATCCAGGACCGCATGCGGTGTCGTTTTTGATTGTGAATGGGCCAGAACCGGGAACCGCGCGCCTCGAATACGGCGCTGCACTGCATTGAATGCAAAGATCGCGATAAACGCGAGAAAAGGACCGATTCGAACGTTTCCGCTCAGAAGCTCCCTGAGGAGGTTGCGCGGATTATTCCAAGGCGTCGGGGTTGTCGCGTGGGGCAACCTGCTTAATTGACAGACGAAGCGCGTTTCGGAGGTCTCAGCGTCGATTCGTGTTGTGAATTGACGAAGATCCAACTGGGTGGAGGGGCCCGCAACCTGGGCGGGGCGGGCTTTCTGTTTCGTCGAAGCACGACGCAACCATGCCTCCTTCCAGAGAATTGGGCAATCCGCTTGACATCCGCTGTGATAGCCGCCATCGCATCGCAAACCTTCCAGGATCACCGTGTCACGCATGCGCCGCAGACCGCTTGAACGTAATCCAGTCGAATATCTTGTCAACGCGTCGGAACACGCGCGCGCTTCGACCACACCACGCCTCCATCTCGGGCATGAATGGCAGAGAATCCAGTTCACCCCGGGAGTCCAGCGTCGCAACAATTTCTTCCCGAGAGCGTATCTCAACCAGTTCCCCAGCCCGTAAGTCGAGTCGTCCTGGCGGCCAACCCCTAAGGGAACGCATACCTCGCAGAACTGCACGAAGATTTCGCACCACGAATCCGCCGTGCCATTCGCGAGGGCGACCCACATATGGAACTCCACGCGCTTCAAGGCTGTCGCGACGCAAACTGACAAGCGCCCCTGCTAACACAAGAACGCTCGCAATCACCATGCAAAGGAGTATGAGACCGCCCACTCCCCAAAGCAGAGAGACCGGAGACAGCCACGGGTTCTGAGCGCTCTTAACCCCGAGCCAGACAACAGCAGCACATGCCACGAGAGAAAGCAACGCGCGCCAATGGCTGTCTTCCAGTAGCTCTTCCGGTGACCAGTCAACCTCAAAAACTCCTTCCAGGATTTCTGCTCATTTTCCGTGCGTGCTTCACGGTTCGAGCGATGAATCGATCTGCTCCATTTTGCAGGCCTGGGAGATGCACGCATACTCCCCGTATGCCGCTGTTCCTTCCAGATGACTGGGCTCAATGGCCCGCACGCAAATCGACCAAGGCGGAAATTGAAGTAATCGTCGTAACTGTGGAGCGAAGCGGTAACTTAACACCGAACAAGGCTCTTTGGCTCACCCGCCAAAGGCGCGATGGAGTCGGCTGATACTCTATCGGTTCATTGACCTTCCAGACCTGGAAGCAATGTAGGGAGCCCCCCCCTGAGGATCTACAGCTTGATCTGCGATTACCTTATCCGCCAGGCGTTGGAGCTTCTCTTTTCTCAGGGCAAGACGTGGTGAACAAGGTAGGCCAACCGCTTCAAGAATTGCCTCCCACCGGTAGACCCAGTCATGCCGCAGCAGAGACTGCTGGATATTCATCTTTTGGATTCTGGCTAGCCGTTCCGGCTGCCGGTCGAGTTCTCGAACAATCTCTTCCGCATCCGGCGAGTTGTACGGCAAATCGATGAGCGAGTCTGGCCAGTCAAACAAGTGCTCGAACTTGCCGTTTCTGGGTCGCTCACCGAGAAGGATGTTTCCGGCTGCAGCACCCTCGAAGTACCGGTTTCCAATCTCAATCTGATTCCCGCGCACCTCCGGTCGATCAATAAGACCGGGATTGACGATGTAATAACGGCTCCGCTTCGCAACTTTTGCCACGAGAACGCGATGCTCAATCGGATCGAGCACACGGTCAGCCGAGGTGGTGTCGTATAGATAAAACATCCCATCATCAGTGGCCATTTTCAAGAAGGATTTGTGAGAAACGGCAGACCTTCGGCCCACGCTGTACACATCAATATGGCGCTGCGGCGGATCCGGATAGGGACAGAATCGTATTGCATCAACACCGGGAGGAAGAAAAAGACACTTCTTCTGCCTGATCACCTCGTCAATGGGGTCAACGCTCTGGCTATAGTAGAGAACAACCAGATCGAACTGGCGTAGCGTGCGCAGATAATTGCTATAGCTTCGGACTTCTCTGGCCCATACCTCATCAATGAGACAGACTGCTTTCTTGCACTTAGCTCTCCAATCGGCCACGCTTGCGATTCGAAGGAGGTCGGTCGGATTGCCACAGATGGCGAAAAACAGATCGTATTCTTGGTCGATCGGAACCCTCTTTACCCCGGGATTCAGTCGCAAAGGTGTGTGATAGGCCAGTTGTTTCGTGAACCACTGGCGACGAGTATTCGGGTTAAACGCGGGCGCCACAAACTCGGCGTCATCGATATCAGCGATAACGTCTTCGAACTCGAAATGCGCGCAGCGAAAAGGCTGAATGCTGGTCAAATTTCGCTGCGAAAAGATCAGCGTCCGCGCGCCGCGCTCTTTCGTCTGATTTTGGTGTTCGCTATATGTCTCTTTCAACGGCATCGGTGGTTGCTCCTCTACTGAGACGGTAAGCGTTGTCGAGCGCCGGACGGTCACACGCGTAATGCTGCCGTTCTATCTATTTAAGTCTCGTCGGATTCTACTAACAATGGCCAATTAGTATCCTGAACGGAGATTACCGAAGGAACTAGCGGCCACTGGATGTCAAATGCTGGGTCATCGAACCGGGCACCTCGGGCTGCAGTTGGAGTGAAAACCTGAGATGCCATATAGTGCATTTCAGTCCTGTCCTCGAGCGCCAGGTATCCATGAGCGCACCCCTCAGGCACAAAGAGCATGCGTCCATTCTTTTCTGTGAGTTCCGCACCGACCCACTCTCTGTAAGTCGAAGACTCCGGGCGAAGATCAAGGGCCACATCGAACATTGCGCCCATCGTGCACCTCACAAGCTTCGCCTCGAGTGCGGGTGCAACCTGATAGTGCATACCTCGCAATGTTCCCCTGAGTAAGTTGAAACCCATATTCGCCTGGACTGGGATGAAATCGATCCCGTGCTCCGCGAATTCGCGAAGACACCATGCGCGAAAGAATCGCCCTCGGGCATCCTCATGGAATTCCGGATCAATCACCCAAACGCCTGCAATCGTGGTCTTAGAAAAGCGCATGTCTGATTAAGCTCAATTACGGGTCTCAAGTTGATTTACGAAGTGAAAGTACGGGGTACTTTCTGGCAACAAGATAGGGGAGCAACACCGCTTCCGCGATAAACGGAAGCGGATCTGCAAAGGAGAAAACTGACTCAACGCGGGTAGCTTTCAGAGAACGGATGTAGTCTCCAATGCTCAAGTATCCATGCGCGATGTCTGAAAATGCTGTCGGGACATCCGTGATGAGTCGCAGCCAGCCAATCCCCGCCCTGGCATGTACGGGTTCAATCGGTAGCGCGAGCTGGTCCGCGTAGAGAAGATACGGAAAGTCGACTCCGCAAGCTGAACCGATGGCATGAAAGCCCCACGCCCTCGCATTGACATCGAGAAGTTTGTACTGTCCATCTCGAAAATCTCGTTTATATTCGATTTCGACCAGCCCGTGATAATCGATGGCATTCAAAAAGCGCTCCGACAGCCTCTCGACTTCGGGTGCTTCAACTGTCTCCACGTATGTTGCCGCGCGACCAAATTCGCGCGGGTGTTGACGAATACGTCGCGCGGTCAACGTGCTGTGGGGCTTTCCATTTCTTACGAAGGCACAGTATGAATATTGCTCGCAACCATCCCCGGGGATTATTTCCTGGATCAGAATTTCTTTGGGGTCGATCTGCTGGACAGCCCTATCGTAGCAATCGCGCAACTCTTCCGGCGTGTTGGCGCGCCATGCTTTTGCACCCGTGGCGTAGAAGAAGTTTTCCTTGACCGCCGGCTTTAGCGCGAGCGGTAAATGCTCATAGAGGGAACTAAGTTCGTCCCTGCTCTTCAAAATGAATGTCCGGGGACAAGGGATTCCGAGCGTTTCCGCGAGTTCGTAAGTTTTGGCTTTGTCCCATGCCCACTGCACACTATCCCATTTACCACTCGTCACCCTGTAGACTTCGGCCAACTCATCGCGATATTGGGAGAAAGCTGCGACCGTTTCATCACGCGTGGGAATTAATACCCAGTCTTTAAGGTTGAATCGTCTACCCACCTCGAGCACGGCAGCCACAGTTTTACGCTGATCCAAAATGTCATCAACGCGAACCACCCGGTCTGCATATCGAGAGAACTGTGAAATGCAAGGCTGATCATCTACTACGTACACAGGAATGCCGCGTCGACCAAGACTGCGGGCGACCGCGAGCCCAGGGTGATCTCCGCCCACAACTAACGCGCCGGGGAGTTCCTTCGACTTTGTTCCAGTCGGTTGAACTGCCGGCATATCTTGTGTCCCAATTGTCATGTCTTGGCGGTCGTGCCTTAGTTCATATTGTTTTTGAACCAGGACGTCAGCTCCTTTGAAGCAAATTCGGTGCCGGTGACGAAATACATCAGCGGCCCGAATTTCCGAGCCGCGGTTGCACCGACGAAATGGAGACCAGGTACTGAAGTGGCGAAGCCGGGCCCAACATCGGGATAGCCATCGAGCTGCCGGATGTCATTGATGAGATCTTGTCCCAGGAACTTGTACTTTGAGATATCCACGCGATAACCAGTTCCCAGCAGGACATGATTCACGCGTCGTTCCGTGCCGTCATCGAGCACCAGCTGGACTTCGCCTCCCATCTCTTTCGCCGATAGGATGCTACGTCCCGTTGTAATCTTCACATTCTGCAGTCGCGGAATCAGCCAGGGAGCGCCCGCAGAACGAACCGCGCGAGTACGAATGCGATCCTTGACTCCCATTGGGATGTGGTACACCAGATTCGGATAAGCAACCAGTCGGCTGATACCAATCGGGCCGATATCGTGTTTCGAATAGAGCGCCTTTGACACGAGGCCTAGTTCATGAAGGCGTTTGTGCATTCCTATCCATCGAAGCACCTGAATTCTGGCAATTACTTCCGCTTCTGCACCCGCCTCGGAAAGAAGAGACGCTGATTCGAGTGCACTCTGTCCGGCACCGATCACGGCAACACTTCTGCCCATCTCGCTGAACTTGCGGCCCTCATAACAGTGAGACACGTGCTCATGCGAAAGATTCGAGAATAGGTCCGGGCTCTTTTGAAACGGACTAATACCTGCCGCGACGATTACAGACCGTGACGAAAACATGGTGCCGTCAGAGAGCGTTAGTTCGAAACCGGAGCCATTGCGACGCACCTCGGTTACGTTTCGGCGATCCAGGCCGCACGTCAGCTGCGACTGAAACCACTTGCCATAATTGACAAAGGTTTCCCATGCGACGCGCTTCACGGGCGGTGTTCCACTCACCGCCTCGTATGTTTCCAGAGTGAGCTTCGACTTCGGGTCAGCGATTGTAGACGCCTCTCGAGGCGAGCGTAAGAGCATACCGCTTGGCATGCCCTTCGACCAGAAGTCCATCGGCTCTCCGAATACTCTAGTCTCGAAACCTGCCTGGCAAAGATACGCTGCGGACGAGAGCCCATACGGGCCGGCCCCAATGATTGCAACCTGGCAATCAACCCCTTTACTCGCCATTTCAGTTACATTCCTTTCGCATCATAGAGAGGTCGAGCTTTGTTTCTCTGCATGAACCTGCAGATTTGCGACTTCAATTCGATGAATCAGCGAGCGATCTCGGCACCGTCGAACAGACTCTCGGGCTGCCGAGCCCTCGAGCGCGGAGCAAGATCTTCTTTCTCGACATTTTGCTGAGAGACAATCAGCCGTCCGTTTTCCTCTCGCGCGAATGCGACGCGCGCTCTCTCGCTTCCCTCACCTTCGATATGCCAGCCATCGCTGTCTTCCACCAGCGTCATTGCTGCTCGCTGTCGCCACCATTGATTTACCTGACCCGGGGTAGTGACCCACACGCGCTGGTTCTTACGGACTTCACTGAGATATCCAAGCAATTGCTTGTAGATCCCAAGTTCCCGAGGACTCGTGACGTAGTCCGGATGCACAATAAAACTCATGCATCCATTCTTCCGCATAATGATCTCCATCTGTTCTTTCCAAAGATTGACGGAGTAGTCATGTAGAACATTGAACAGCGTGTAGTCTTGCACGGTAGTCACTGGGATCTCGAGGATCTTATCCAGGAAGTACGGCATAACCGTGCAACAGCCCCCGCGCTGAGGATCAAGATGCGCCACATTTGGAACAGACATATCGAATGCGAACTTCAGGGCGTCATACCAAACCTGTTTTCGATAGAGCACCGCCGAACGGAAACCGGCGGCTCCAAACTCGATCCCATAGGAATTGATTTTGGCCGCACGTTCCAGGAACTGATTGCGGTCACTGTAAAGATGACCATCATGATTCAGATCGTGGATCGCAACCTCAAAGCCGCGGTCGCGAATGCTACTCAGGAACTCCGGCCGAACGAGGTAGCGATCCTCTGGGATGATCTGAAAAGAAGCTTTAATCCCAAATGCATCGTCCACATCCATCAGGTCCGGGCAGAAGCGGCAGCCAAGCCTCGACTCCACATCGTGAGTCATGATTGCACAGCTTTGCTGTCCATCGGGCCAGAACCAAATGAACGGAACCCGATCCGCTCCACTCGCCACTACGACCAACCTGAGTAATTCTTCAAGCAGATTATCCACCGAACAGTCAACCGGCCAGCGAGGGAATGGAAGCTTCTCCCAACCGCGAAGATACAAGCTCTGCAGATGGCGCCGAATTCCGACAGGAAGCAGAGGCCGGAAAAGATAGTAAAGGTTAGCGACGGCCGCCGATGATCCCTTACGCCAGTTATCGACGTAGAGCTCGCGATGGAGGTTGCCAACCACCTCCGTTGGATTGAAGCCGAGGATGACTTCGCCCTTTGCAATTTCAGCATCTGCAAGAGCATCGTGCAGCTGGGACTCAGGATTTGACACGCGTTGGACGTCCGCAGCTTCGCCGAAACAAATCGCCCTCTCACCAAATTTGAAATAGCCGGTGGCTGTGGCGTCTGGCTGTTTGAGGCGCACCCGCGCATATTTTTCCGGGAGGCGATAGTAATCGCTCAAGACCTTTTCCGGCGCGCTCCCCTTAGATATAGCCGGCGAATTGTTTGCGGCGCGAGGCTGCGATGCCCCGGATTTAGAACTTGTTGAACCCTTCTTCCGCTTTTGAAATGCTCTCTCATATCCATCCAGAAGGTTGACGATGGAATACTTCCAGGCTAGCTGCTCTTCAACTCGTGCGCGTCCGATTTCACCCATCTTCCGGCGTTCTTCGGGATGATCGAGAAGCCATAGAATCTTATCTGCAAAATCGGCCACCATGTTTTCAGGACGCGCGTACAAAGAGGCCCCGCCCGCGCTGAAGCGACCCTCTTTCAGATCGAACTGCACGATAGGTTTTCCGAGCGCCATGTATTCCATGATCTTGATCATCGTCGATATGTCATTCATCGCGCATGGTTTATCCGGATTGACGCAGACGTCAGCGGTGGATAGAACCCGCAACAGATACTCATCGGGGACGCGTCCTGTGAAATTCACAACGTCCGCCAGATTCTTTTCCTTTACCATTTGCTGAAGCCCGGCAAGCCCAGGTCCACCTCCTACGCACGTGAAATGTACGTCAGTCCGTCCGATCGTCTTCAAGTAGTCGGCTACGTCGAGGAGTATATCGAGGCCCTCCTGGATGCTCATTGTGCCCACGTACCCAACAAGGAATTTGCGGCCGTATTTCAATGAGGGATCGGAAGGCACCAGGTGAAAGGTTTCCAGGTCTGGCCCATTGCGTACGACGAATACATCCTCCGGCGCAATCCTGCCGCGAGTCAGTGCTAGATCGCGATAGCTGCTGTTTGTTGCCAACACCACGCTGCTCGTCCGGTAGGTCAAGCTTTCCAGCCACACCTGCGCCCGATAAAGAAAATCTTTTCGCTCGTATTTGGAGTGATAGAGTTCGGGATTGGCGTCGTGGTGATCAAAGATATAAGTCACGCCAAACAGCCGAAACGTCCAGGCAACAAGAAAGATCGTGTCGGGAGGGTTGCATCCCTGGATTACATCGAATCCACGTGCCAGAAATATCCACCAGGCAAAAAGAACTTCCCAGAACAATGCACAGCCATATTCGAAAAGATATCCGAGCGGAGAGTTCCCTTCCTTCGGCATCGGGTGCCGGTAGATGTGCACGCCTTCGAGCAGTTCATAGGCGTTCCTGAATCCCTTGCCGCGCGGACAGAGTACACTCACCTCGTATCCATGCTCATGAAGAGCACACGCTTCCTTCCATACCCTGCTGTCGAACGGGACAGGAAGGTTCTCGA
>CAVYPN010000016.1:0-47336 GCA_963770365.1 uncultured Acidobacteriaceae bacterium
TCGATAGACTCGCTCGCAATGTTCACTTTATCAGCGGACTGATGGAGAGCAAGGTTGCATTTGTTGCAGCCGACATGCCGGACGCGAACAAGCTCACGGTGCATGTGATGGCAGCAATGGCAGAGTGGGAAGCTGCTGCTATTTCGACGCGGACCAGACAGGCTCTAGCAGCCGCTAAGGCCAACGGAACAGAGCTAGGCAATCCACGTTGGAACGAATCAATTGCAGCCGCTAGGGAAGCCAAGAAGCTCGCTCCAATCTCTACTGCCGTCATGGAAACAATGTATGAGCTTCGTGCATCAGGTCTGCCACTCCGAGCGATTGCAGATCGACTGAATGCCCTTGGTATCCGAACCCCTCAAGGTGCAAGCTGGTACGCCTCAACGGTGCGGGGAGCATTGACCCGGAAGGATGCAGTAGCCGCGTAGACCGGGAGGCATCACCACGTGCCTGCTAGCGCCCTGTACGCCTTCCCCGCTTCCCCTTCCTGCCTCATGTCTTCCCGATGCGTCTCAGCGGCCCCGTAGGGCCTGCAATGCGCCTTTTAAAAACGGGGCAGGATCCAAACCAACCCTGTGATTACCCGTGCCGTACAGAGTCCGCCTACCCCATCAGCGATTTCGGAAAGGGGACCCGGCCAAAACCAACCCTCCCGCTATTAGTTTGCAACTTCCTATTGAGTCTCCTTACTTATTCGTGTCCCGATCCAATCTTAATTCCCCCCTGAACTTTACTTACTCCCAAACCTCTCTTCTATCGAGGTTAAACAATTGAATACAGCTACAAAGAAAACAATCAGGGACAGCATGGTCCCATTACTTCAATCAAGGAATCCTTTCATAGCAACTGAGGCAGCACGGGTTCTATGCGCAATAGACAATGTGTGGGTTTCCGAATCTGCAACTAGCGGACCTACACCGTCAAAGATTTCGGCTCAGCTTGGACTGGCGCGGCAACAGGTATTCGAGCGGATGGAAGCAAAGAGAGCAAAACGGAAAGTGAGCAATAGACGTGCGTACTTGCGCCGTCGCATTGAGGCATTAAAGCAGGAGAGCAATGAAACAGAAATCAATTAAAGCCATGGAACAGGAACTGGCTGCACTAGCAGGCACCAAGCCAGCGCCCGAACTATCAACGAAGCAGGACGGGAATGACAATCTTTCTGAGGATTATCTCAACTTCGAGAGGCACCCAATTACAGACGACGAGCGCAAGGAATTCGACAGGGCGGTTGCCGAGTATAACCGCAGACGCCATGGGTTACAGGGCGACCCCGACCCTGACAACCCAGACGCTTTTGTTGCGACGCAGCGTACGGTTCAACGAATGCTTCGCCATCTGGAGCCGAAGACAAAATGACAAGAAAGCAACAGGAACAAGCACAACTGGGGCCACAACCGCCTATATACCAAGATAATTCTCAGGAACTAGAAGACTTGTGCAACTTGATACTTAACCCCGTGACGGCGGATGAGCGGACGCTCCGGGATGATTGCCTCTGGATGGATGAGCTTGAATTTGAAGAGTTATTGTCGGGATGAGACGTATTAAATACCATGCCGACCAGCTAGACCAGTTAGGCGAAGGGTTACTGTAAAACTATTCACAGCAAGAGACCGTAACCTATAGATACCGCTTGACATAGAAGAACATTCGTGGTATAATAATTTTTACAAAATGGAGATAGGACGCAGGGGAGCATCCTCTTCCACTCCGGCTTCCAAGCGGAACTACTATCAGGGTGAAACTGAGTTTGAACTGCTTCTTGCCCCAATGATTTTAGGAAGAATGTTCCGTGTCCCTGAATTTCGGGAAGACGGAAGAGAGAACGTTTTAGACCTAGGGAGATATATAGAAGGAATAAGGGTATATCCCAAAAATAAAGGGCTTAGAGTGATTTTTTAAAAACTCGCTTTTTCGTCTTCCATCTTCCCAAGAAACTAAGACACGGTAAATGGGAAGACAAGAATGGAAGGCGAAAGCGTCCGTTCACCACTGGTGATAGTAGTTCCGCCCGGAACCCGGATCGGAAGACCACTAGCCGTAAACAATCCGTAGCAACAACAGGAGTAACCCCGTGCGCTAGATGGACCAGCGATCACGAGAAAGCAGGACCAAATGAGGTAAACACAAGGAGAGCAATGGCAACATCTTTTACAGCGCAAGAACTTTTCAACCTACCAGAACCAAGCCCATCAAACTGGATTGTCGAAGGGCTGTTACGAACCGGCAGAGGACGCCCGTCCCTGCTATGCGGATTTCCAGAGTCCGGCAAAAGCACCTTATCAAATCAATTGGCCGTGGCAGTAGCTAACGGAACAGACTTCCTTGGACTGAAAACCAAACAGGGTCACGTCATCCTGTGGAAGGCAGAGGACTCCCTAGAAGATATTGCGGATGACTTGCGCAAAGCAGGTCTGACAGCCACTAGCGCCCTTTCGATTGTTGTTCCCGATTCTGAGAAGTCGAACATTAAGCGACTAGAGGCAGAGCTAGGAAAGTTCCCAGACACGCGGCTGGTGATAGTCGAAACCTTTCAGGAGTTCTTCGAAGACGTCACGGACATTACCAACAATGACGACTGTAAGAACGCCTTGCAGCGATTTTGCAAAGAGCTTGTGACCCCGCATCCCGATTGTGCATTTCTGATTCTGCATCAATTCAACAAGTCCAAAGATGACGCTGACCTGTCCATCAAAAAAGTTCTGGGCGGGACCGCATTGGCAGCCGGAACAGATGCAAAGATATATCTCCGTCAGGTGAGCGATGCGGACACGCGGCGAGTGATACATGCCACCGTTAGGAAGGGGAAAGCAATCCCGCTAACGTACCTGAAATTTAACCCAGAGACTCTTACAGCGAGTCTGGGGGACACCGTAGCGGATGAAGATACCCAGATTCGCAGCGTCAACAAGGCTGAAAAGCATTAGACCTTGGTTCGAAGATTCTTCAGGTTATCTTCAGAAAGATCCCGGCTTATCGAAATGGGTAGTTGTACAGATGGTTGGAGGCAGAGCCGCAGTGACCAGCAACCATATTGATGAACTAATCGAACGCGGTTTCATTGTGGTTAAGCCGGGACAGGGGAAAGGTCAGGCTCAATTGCTGTACCCGCCTGTATCGGATGCGGATTATTTGATGAAGAAAGTAAAGGAGGCAGCATGACTTCAATTGAAAACACCGTTTCGGAAATCAAAGGAGCATGGGGTCTCCTATTTGGCGGTGTCCCCGCTCCGTCTGACAATCAGTTAGCCGTCTGGGTATTACGCCACGGACCTAGTGCCGTAAAGGAATCCGTAGCAAGGGCGGGAAAGAAGTACGAACAGTTGAACGGCAAGATGAACGCTGAATATATCGGCAAATACATTTCTGCCGTTCTCAGCAAGTAGCAGTATGCGGTAGGAAGTAGGCAGTACAAATTCAATTTAAGGAGAATATGAGTGAAATCGTAAACGCAATATCGGCAGTCTTCGAAACACTGCCGAAGCAATTCGCAAGTCCAAACGTTTTGGCAGCATTAAAGAAAGCATCGGACCTAAATATCGAAGTCCCGGCTTCTGAAAAACCACTATTCAAATTCCTAGAAACGTTCGCTTATGCGACAGAAGAATTTCTGGAACATGACCCCGGCCTTTTTTATACGATGCTCGGACTCGATACCCAACAAAGCAGGGAGCGCCAGAAACAGCTTGATGATTTGTTACGGGTGTTCTTGCTATGGGATAGGGCTGCCCCGGCTGAACACACTCGAACACACGTTCCGGAACTCCCCACGTATCAAATCGGGGAAGCTCTCAATAATCTCAGTTTCAGGCTGCATCGCTATCGCGGTGCGCTGGATGGTCCCGCATTCGCGCAGTGGGCATTCGCGAGGAGCATTGTTGAAGCTCGGCTGTTGGTATTTCATGCGCAATTGTTGACGGAGTATCGGGGGTGCATTTATGCCGGATTCTGTCGAAGCTAAAAACGGCCACGGACCTATGCCCCTTGGACTATGCCGACGACCTGTACAGCGAGGTTTTGCAACTCATGCTTGAAGGTCTGGCCGAAGAATTCCTGATTCCGGGGACAGCCTCTATTAAGACCCGGATGCGCAGACTCGTCGCGTCATACGCAGATTCACCTGAAATCGTTGGCTGATAAGCGCAAATGCATAGAAGCCAATAAACATCGGATTGATTGCGGGAAAATTGTCAGCGATGCGGAGCTAAAAGAGATGAAGAGGAAAAGGAGAACCGTGAAAGGCGGTTGCGGTACGGGTACAGCCGCTCTGTTTCTGACGTGGAATAGCCTTCCGGGAGGGGACGGGGTTTTGTGGCAAAAGATTTGATGCAAGTACAAAACCTCCCGAACCTCTTATCTTCTGTACGAAAAAACTGAAGGACCGGAGAGTCCAGCGTATTTCGTGTACGTTCGCAAACGTTGATTCAAGGAAGGGATGAAATTTAATGAGAACAGAGGCCATAGAAGAAGGCCTAGATATAGAGACCGGCCAAACCGGGTAAGTCGTGACTGGAGCGGACCAGTCGCAAGCGTGCTGGACGAATATATAACCGCGTGCGCGTATCCGCCCATGGGGAGCGTTCGATTAAGCCATGATGGGGACTCGAAACCACGGGTTAACCCTTTCAAGATGGTTGAGTTTAAAGCGGATTGCGAGCGAGCATTCGCGGACGCTCTGTGCAATCATTCGCATCTGGTCCCGGCACTCCAGAACATTATTAAAGAGACGGCAGAGGTGCCATACGAGCCTGTGTCAGCCGGGGAAAGAGTTGACACGATCCAAAAATTAGGTCCGGTCCTTTCACGGAACGGCCTGATGCCGTGGACGTACTTTACGCGGGTACGGCCATGACCGATAAGCCAATTAGCATCGGCAGGCACAAAACCGGCCTACTGTGCCCTGACTGCGATTCGCTAGAACCAATACAAGGTCACTCAGATGAAATGTGCGTTTTGCAGTGCGGACACGTTAGAACCTTGGGTCTGCTGCCATCGCTACCGGGAGCCATCAGCCTTGAGGACGTTCTGAACAATACACCAGATGCGGCAAGGCTCTTTCCGTTTGTCATTGACGGTGTGAACGAGACTAGAATTATTGCAGAACAGAAAGAACGGGAGGAATGGAACCAATGACAATAGAACGAATGGGAGGCTTTGCCGACCTTACCCAGTGGCGATTAATGGACGATGGCCTAGGTTGCAGGTAATCGTATTGTGCTTCCAATCTTGCTGTGACTTTAGATGGTCGAAATGTGATTCAGCACCTAATCCAGACCCACTTCCGCAGTCAATTCTCCTAATCGACATTTGGAAGATTGCTATGTACTGAAAATGGACTGTGTGTGCCTGTAGGAAAACCAGCGGAAGCATGTAAACACTAGCACTTGACGGAGAACGAGACGCCATGGGGAAAATGATTTTGATTGTCCTTCTTTACTCTTCAATTTCACCGATCTTATTCTGCCAGCCAAAGTCGTCCACAGTCACGAACGCGGATGTTATCAAAATGGCTAAGGCAGCACTCAGTGATCAAATAATCATCCTGACTATTCAGCGCGGTCCTGTACAGTTCGACGCGTCGCCCCAAGCACTAATTGAGTTGAAATCCGCTGGTATATCCGACCAAGTGCTGAATGCAATCTTGGCGACCACAAACGCAGGGGGAAATACGACTGCATCGCAGGACAGTGATGCACGAGGACTTTTTGAAAAGGCGCTTGCGGCTGTAGGCTCTCCAGATAGCCTTAAGAATATTCGCGCAACTTTGACAAAGCAAAATGGCACTAGAGTGATTCAGGGGAAGAGCGAAACTTACTCGCGAGAAACTTTGAAGGTCCTACCGGACAGAATTCATTTCGGCACAATCCCGGCCACTGGCCCCATGATGGAAGAAGTCGTAACTCCTACAGCCGCATATAGAACTTCTGGGAGTAAGACAAGCCGATTTCCTCTTCATATGTTGAAGCCGCTCGCGTTCTCTTGAAGTTTGACCCAATATACGTCGCTCAGCATCCAGAGGATTTTACCGTTTCGTCTGCCGGAACAGAGCAGGCTGGAAGCGTGACTATCCAAAAACTGACTGTTGGCATCTCTGGCGTATACGAGATTTGGGGAATAGATTCGGAATCCGGACGGCTCTCGTTCATTCGTCAAAAGACTGCTACCGGTGAAGAATCGCTGACAGAACTCTCCGACTATCGCTTGGTCAGCGGCGTTTTCAGGCCGTATAAGGTAACGGTTACGCAATCTGGGATTACCACGAGCCTCATAACTCAGAAGTTCATCGTTAATCCGCCAGTGGATGAGGGGCTGTTTCAACGACCGCTTGGCAAGTCTGATCCGGGAATCTCATCGTCTTCTGCGAATCTGACTCTCAGAGTTTTGCAGGAACAGTCTGTCCCTTACACTCAGGAATCTCGGAAAGGCGTTTCGACTACCTGCAGCATCGTTGGAAACGCAGACACCTCTGCCTATGCGACAAGCGTCGGCAGCAGCACCTACGGAAATGCATCGACAAATTCTAACCAACGAATGAGTTGTAATTCATACGACACCACGATGCGGTGGCCCCATGTACTCAATGTCATGTTTGCCCAAGCGTCTAACGGGAACTCGTACATCATCGCCTGCGATAGAGCGTGGCGGTGGTCAAAATGTGTTCCCCTGAGAGCCGGAGATACGTTCAATGCTCGTTTTACGGAAAAGGGCTTGGAAGTTGAGGCCGTGAGCTCGAAGGGTAAAGAGGAAAAACCCACCTACCATATTTTGCAGTCAGCGGTTTCTCGATAGACTGGCAGAAGGCACCTCATGAAAGATCGCATTGTTTCGAAATTCGGTGTTGCATCCCTGATTTTGGTTTTCTCGGTTGTTGTCTGCACGCTGACCGCGCAACAATATCTGAGCCTCAAGATGTCGTCTGTCATGACCAACGACGAATTTGTTGAATCGGGGATCGGCTCTCTTACTCCCCTCCAGCGAGCGGCCTTGGATAGATGGCTGAACCGATATACTGCGCAAGTATTGCAGGCTACGTCTAAAGCGCCTTCAACGACCACAGGCACGGTGCATAGCGGTTGCACTCCCGCGATAGAGACCACAATCGACGGCGACTTCGAAGGATGGGAGGGTGAAACAATCTTTAAGTTGTCGAATGGCCAAATCTGGCAGCAGTCCGAGTATTCATACACGTACTCCTATGCGTACATGCCTGAAGTGACCATCTATGCCGCTGGCGGTGGATGCAAATTGAAGGTCGAAGATGAGAACGAGGCGATTCTCGTGAAGAGGATTAAGTAAGGTGTTGCTAGCTTCCCGACAGACTCAATCAGCGATGATTTGGGGTCCCAATGCTCTTTAGCGGCCAATTTCAAATAAAAGTCACGGCGAATGATGACTGGTTCGATCCGATTCTTGATGCTGACACTCAACTCTTCGTTGACCCTTTTCTGATCTTCAAAGAGAAAGAGGGCTTCTGGAAGACTGCACATTCCACGCTTATCAAACACTTTGATGTTGCTTTCACATTGATTGCGCAAAGCTCGAATCGCGAGAGCTTGTCGTATAAGAAAGCGCTGCGCCTGTTGACGTTTCATGAACCACATGAGCTTTGCCTTGGATATACAGCTAGAGGGACCAAGGGGGCGGGTGGTGGAATGACATATGCCAGATCGATTGCGCTTGCCATCGAAGATGCGATCAGACGCGGGATTTCCCATCCTAGCCACTTTGAAGAACTTGGTGTGCTCAATGAAGGGATTGGCCCAGATCGCATCTCTGACATCGCTTGTACGATCCTGAAGTCAATGCTCATTCAGTACACTCAAGAGATTGCTGCAAAGTACAAGGTCCCGGTGGAGCCGCACGCACTTTTCGCGAGTGGCTTCGATTCCCAGCGGTTGTTGTGGGCAGTAGAGATTGTGAATCTGCCTACTAACCCCTTTAAGAGTGGGCCGCTTCTGCTCGTTCCACGACGTTTCCTTCGCGATCTGCCAACACTCAATGCCTATGACTGGTGGAACTTCTATGAGACCGCGATGCTTCGTGACGACGTGAATTACGAGATTATGGGAAGGGTTGATAAGAAATCGATAATTGAAATTGCGAACAAGCATCCCGGTCTTGTTCGAGAGTGGAGCACCGAGCGAGAGAAGGGTCCCCAAAACAGTTACGACTTTGCAAATGACCCGCTCGGAGTTTGGAAATGGGATGATGTTACCCGTTCCTATGTGAGTCAAAACCCAATGGTCATTGCACCTCCGAAAGACGAGCGCGCATTCAATGCTGTTATTAAACAAGTTATTGCGCGGTTCAAATTATTCGTTGAGGAGCAAGGCGGATGGTATCTACTTTGGGATTTGACGGGGAAGGACAAACCTGAGCACGCAGCCCAATTGCTCTTCAGAGGAATAGCTCAGAGCTACTGTCGTGCAAACAATATTTCGCTTGATGCGGAAGTAAATCTAGGCAGAGGACCTGTTGACTTCAAATTCTCAAATGGATACAGCAGACGTGCTCATTTGGAAGTGAAGAAGCTGCACAATGGTGCGTTTTGGAACGGGCTAGAGAAGCAGCTTCCGTCATACATGAGGAGCGATGAAGTAAGAAACGGGTACTTCTTGGCAATTCGATATAAAGACAATGCGGGTTCAGTCCAGCGAGAGCGAGAACTTCCGAAACGTGTAGAGGTCCTAGCAAAGAGCAGGAATATCGAATTGAGTTTTCAAGTGGTTGATGGGAGTCGTCAGAAGTCGGCCTCGAAGCTTTAGGTCGCGTATTCATTACGTTTCAAATGAATACAACCCCTATATTTATCTTGACTTTACAGAGATTTACTGTTATAATAGAAGTGAATTGAGTCGGAGCAGCTAACATCGTTATCGCCGCTCTGCCGCATATGCCCCGTGACGCGCGGTAACGGCACCTATGGGTAGCAGGTGTTAGACGATGGAAAAATATCTCAATTAGAGATCGAACCTCAGCAAGCTTCAGAAATCGACAGAGCGAACGCTGATGCTATACTCCCCCAATCGACACCGAATCGGAAACGGAAGAAAAGCATGTCGTTCCGGTCCGGACAAAGTGGAACAGTAGTCCGTAAGGGCCAAATGTGGCACGGGCGCTATTACGTCGATATTCCCGGCATGGAAGAGCGGCGTAGAACGTCAGTCCCACTTGGCTCAGTCACAACGATGAAAAAGACTGAAGCGAAGAGAAAGCTCCGAGCGATTCTGCAAGAGATGGGTTTGAATGATGATTCCCATCTTGAGCGTGTCGGATCCGAAGCAGCAGTCAAAACCTTTGCTTCTGAAGCGGCATGGTGGAAAGAAAATAGGCTGTCTATGTTCAAGCCGTCTTGCCAAGAAACAATGGGAAGCCACTTGGACAAATACCTAATTCCTCGTTTTGGTTCTCTACCGATGAGTGCGATTGACGAGAGGCGAGTTCAAGAGTTCATTTCCGATTTGAGCCGTACAGAATACGTTTGGCCCAACGGAGTGAGCAAAAAGCTCAGCCCCAAAACCATTCAAAATATCGTTGGAGTTCTGAAGCAGATGGTTGGGAAGAAGGCTTGCAGTGATTGGGATCTCCGCCTGCCAGAGATTCCAGTTCGAGAGCAACGCTGCCTTAGTCCTGATGAAATGCGCCAAGTCGTAAACGCTGCTAAAGGTCAATGGAACGCTCTATTCGCAACGTTGGCCGGAACTGGAATGCGTTGCGGTGAGGCATTCGGATTACACGTTGAAGACTTAGACCTAAAGACGGGGAGAATCTTTATCCGTCGAAGCGTCTGGAATGGACAGGAAGGCTCTGTCAAAACCAAGCGGGGGTATCGGATGGTCAATGTCGAACCCGCGTTAGTCGAGATTCTGACCGCACATTTGGAAGGACGCACTAGTGGAAGAGTCTTTGCTACTCGGAATGGAACACCGTTTTGTAAGGGGAATGTGAGGCGCAAGCTCAATCAGATTCTTAAGAGCCTGAGTTTGGCACCGGCAGGACTACACGCCTTCCGGCATGGTCGCGTTTCAGTGCTCCAAGCGAGCGGAGTTCCGGGAGATTTGGTTAAAGACTGGGTTGGACACTCATCTCTCAAGACAACATCGAATTACACCCATTTCACAGACGATTTCCGTCGACGGATTGCGTCAGAGGTGGCTCTCTTTAACGGGACTTTTGCACAGGGAAATTTGGCAGGAAAATTGCCGGATGGTCCCAATGGTCCCAACCTGCCCGCGTTTGCAGCATCGGCGGGGGCACTGTAAAATTAACAATTGTTGGGACTAACCAACTGTCGGGGAGTGGCTCAGCCTGGTAGAGCACCTGGTTCGGGACCAGGGGGTCGGAGGTTCAAATCCTCTCTCCCCGACCATTAAATCCCGCAATATCAGTTAATTAGCAAATTACTCATTTCCGGCCAAACCGGAACTTGGGTCCATTTGGGTCCAATAAGCTTTTCGACGTTCTCGACAGCCGTGCGCGCGTTCTCGGGAACTGATCCGATGTAAATCCCGCTCGTCACTTCTGGCGAAGCGTGGCCCAACAGAGCCTGCACCGTTCCTAAAGGGGCACCGACGGAATCGAGCAACGTGGCATGTGCGTGCCTGAACCAATGCCAGTTCGCTTCCGGCATCCAAAGTGCTTTCGCAGTGGGACGAAGTTGCCGGTTGAGCAGATTCCGCCGACTAAGAGGTGAGCCATTGCGCGCCGAAAAAACCAGCGCCGAGGGATTCACCCCAGGTTTGCGCAGAGATGTGAAGATTTCTGCACAGACCGAACCTAAAGGGAGAGTTCGTTTGCTCCGCTTGCTCTTGGGAACGTCGAAATGACCTTCATAGACCGTTTGACGGACCGAGAAAAGCCCCTTCTCAAAATCGACGTCCTGCCAGCGTAGCGCGAGCATTTCCCCGACCCGTAGCCCAGTCATCGCGAGCAATGTCGCAATCGAGCGGGAGGGTTCAGGAAGCGCTTCCAGCAGGGTACGGACGGACTCAGGTGAGATCTGAATCGCGTCTTCAAGGGGGGCGTGTCTCGGTAGACGTGTCTTCCGGACTGGGTTCGAGGTCAACAAATCGTCTCTGACGGCTGCTTCGATGATCCCTCCAAATGTGGTACGAACGAGTTTGACCGTCTTCCACGAAGAACCGCTTTGGGCTTTCGCGTTCAGGAAACTCTGTACCGCATCCTTCGTGATCAATCGAAGCTGCGTGTTACCGAACACCGGAATGAGATGAGTGTCGACCATGTTGTCGTAAAACTTCTTGCTTGAAAATTTCAATGTGGGGTACAAATCCGGCTTCCAACGATCCTCAACGAAACTCTTGAACGTCAGGATCGCTTGAGGCCGATGTTCGCCGCTGTTTGTTCTGCGCAACAGATCATCGAGCAACTGCTGCGCTTCACGTTTGGTTGGGATTTCCGCAATGGTCCCGAGAACCTCCGAGCGCCGAATCCGCTCGATTTTGTTTTCGGAGCCAATCGCTTCCTCCCACCAACGAGCGACCCACACCTTCTTGCGCGTACCTCTCTTAAACAGTGAGCCTTCTTGATGGCACCTTCTACGAGACATTCGTCCTCCGAATGTTGCTCGCTTGGGTGGTGGTGCGTCTGCTGGAAGAGTATTCCCTGCGGACCGATCCATCAATAGCTCCTTAAGCCGTCCAGCCAGGTGCGCACCGTAGCAAGTTCGAACCGCAGGTACTTCCCGAGTTTGATGTGGGGCATGCGCTCTTTGCCCCGTCTGCGGGTCCGCTCATACACCCAGGAGACGGGGACGTGCAGCACACGTGCTGTCTCCGCCACATCCATTAGTTCGCTATTCCACTCATTTGCCGCCATACGTGCCCCCCACGTGCTGCCCCAAACTATTGAACGTGCCCATCGAAATTGCTGATAAATGCGACTGCACGTATCCCCCACGTGCATCCCCCAAACCGTGTATATGCCCCTTACAGAACATTGGGCGTGTGTCGTTGCACGTGCCCCCCACATGCGCCCACAAAGGCCCGCACGTCCCCTGCGAAGGGGCGCACAATCGCCCTGTACGTGCCCCACGCGCTGCTTTTGGGCAAAAAGCGACCGTGCGTGTCCCCAACGTGCATCCCCAATCCCTGTACATGCCCCTTTCAGAACATTGGGCGCGTGTCGTTGCACGTGCCCCCCACGTGCGCCCACAAAGGCCCGCACGTCTCCTGCGAAGGGGGGCGCAATCGCCCCTTGTACGTGCCCCACGCGCTGCCGCCCCGTTCACAACTTCGGAAGCGAGGAACACGTGAATCGATTGAGGCTGCAAAGCCGAAGAATGAGTGCAATCGAATTGAGCAGATGGGAGGCAAACCAGAACGCGATCGCGCAAGGCAAGAAGCTCTTCCGAGCAAGAATGCTCTGATAAAGTTTGCTCTTCTGCGCTGGGACGAATTGAACGATTTGGCCCTTCATCTTTCGGACAAATGTGCGAAGAGCCAAGTGATTACACCGAATATTTTGGAATCTGCATTGCGCGAAATGCATGATAACAAGTCGCGAGCTCTCGGCGAATACTGCCGCTTTGATTCGGACCCGAACAACTACGAATGGTTTGACTCGTCTCGCATTGCTTCATGGATCGTTACCAATCGTGGAGAGTTTGATTGGCCCGAAGGAGGCCTTCCTCAGCCCTTCGAATGGCGAGGGGAACATCTAGTGGCTCAAGCGCCGATTGGTGCCTTGGGAAACCTTAATTTGAGAGGTTTTAGCGTGGAAGAGAATCGAAAACCAAAAGACGAGCAACTCCTCGGGACAATCAAGTTGATTAAGACAGGAACTCGAAGAGCGGCGAAATAGAAGCTCGAAGCTAAGGTTGACTCGTAGTAAATTCACCTAGGGTAGCAAATTGGGGTCCCTGTCGAGTCGTAGCTATCCAAGATCGGAAGCGCGTCGCGGAGAAGTGTTGATTGTGAGGCAGGATATACTCCGCGATGCGCTTTCGATTTGGACACGAGAAGGAAGCCGCAGGTGTACTTAGCGGGCGCGGTGATCGAGGCTGGGATTATGGATATTGAATGCCATTTCCTGGTTCAGCAAATAGTCTTTCAGTCCGTCATTGTCGCCGCGGGTGATCGGAACTGTTGAGTAGTTGCCTGAACTGGTTTCGATCGGGGGTTTCGGCGAGCCGGTTAGGGCGGCTTCGAAGGGTTGATGGAGCAAGTGAACACACGACTGCAAACGCATGCATGGAGCAAGCCTGGAGAGCGGGTTGGCAGCGGCGGTCATGAAGGATGGAAACCTGCAAAATAGAGTTGTGCGGCGGTGAAGCGTTCAGCGACGCGCATGGGTGCGCCGCAACGGGGACAGTGCCAGAGATCGCAGTCGGGGGGCGGCGGCAGAGGCAACGGTTCGCGGCCTTGCGCAGCGAGCAGTTTGCGCGCCAGGGGCAGCAGCTGTTTTCGGAAACGGTTCGACAGCAGGCCGTAGTGGCGGATGCGCACGAAGCTCCTGGGCAGGACATGCAGGAAGAAGCGCCGCAGGAACTCGACGGCGCCGAGGGGCATGACACGCTGGATTCCGCCGTGTCGATGATCGCGCCAGCGGAAGCGGACTTCTTCGCCGTCGAAGGAGACGAGTCGGTGGTTGGATATGGCCATGCGGTGGGTGTAACGGCCGAGATAAGCGAGGACTCGTTCCGGACCGCCGAAGGGCGGCTTGGCATAGACGTACCAGTCCTTCTTGCCCAGCCTCGCGATCAGTTGTTCAAACCACAAGGGATCACAGAAATCCGTGGCGGCTCCGCGGCAATCGAGCTGGTTCTTGCGGTAGAGATGACGAAGTCCAGCGAGGAACTTGTCGCGGAAGACGTCGTGGAGTATCGCAATGGGCAGCAGGAACCGTGGGTGGTTGGTCGAAATCCATCGCTGATGATCCGGAGACAGTCCACCGCCCGGGACCACGCAATGCACGTGGTAATGGCCCAGCAGGGTCTGACTCCAGGTGTGCAGGATGGAAAGAAATCCAATCTCTGCGCCTAGCCATTTAGGATCTCGAGCGACTTCGAGCAGGGTCTGGGAACTGGCCTCGAAAAGCAAATCGAGGAATGGCCTGGGAGACGTCAGGGCCAGCGGGTTCAGTTCGTGCGGCAGGGTGAACACGACGTGGAAGTAGTTGGTGTTGAGTAGATCCCGCTGCTGTGCCTGGAGCCATCGCCGCCGTTCCTGCGCCTGGCACTTGGGACAGCATCGTGAGCGGCACGAATTATAAGAGTGTGGTGCTTCGTACGCGCAGTTGACACACTTGTCCTTATGTCCGCCAAGAGCAGCGGTGCGGCAGCGCTCCACGGCCCGGTATGCCTTCAGCTGCTGATAGCTGACGCTAAACTGTTCGAGATACTGCCTGCCCTTTGCGCGGACGATGTCGGCCACTTCGATGGCCGGCCGCGTCATGAGCGACGCGGACGATGATAAGACCTGCGGCTCTGGTCGACGTTGGAGAGCTTCAGTTCCTCGATCGGGTTAACGACCTTCTGCAGGCGTTGCGCGGAAAGGTGCAGATACCGCGCCGTCACTTCCAGATCCTCATGACCGAGTAGAAGCTGGATGGTGCGCAGGTCGGTTCCGGCTTCCAGCAGGTGGGTTGCCCAGCTGTGGCGAACCAAATGGGGCGCCACTGTCTTGCGGATGCCGGCTCTCCTGGCCGCTTCCGAGCAGATGCGCCACACGGTCTTGTCGGTGATCGGTTGCTCTGAGTCGCGAAGCGTTCGCGAGGGGAACAGATATGTCTCGGGCTTAAGCCACCGCCAGTAGGCCCGCAGGGTCTCGAGCAACTTCGGACTCAGCGGCAAATCGCGATCCTTGCCTCCCTTGCCGTTCACCACGTGAATAACCATGCGCTGGCTGTCGATGTCGTCGATCTTCAGCCGTGCGATCTCGGCGCGGCGCATGCCCGTGCCATACAGAACCATCAGCAGCGTGCGCTCGAACAGGCCGCTGCTGGCATCGATCAGACGTGTCACTTCCTCCAGGCTCAGGATCTTGGGTAGCTTCCGGCGAATCTTGGGATAGGGCAGGAACTGCCGGAACTCATGACGATGGAGTGTGCGTATGAATAAGAACCGAAGCGCAGACACGTGGCACTCGACTGTTCCCGGATCCAACTTCCTCACCTTGAGCAGGTAAGACTGATAGGTGCGAAGATGATCGGGAGACAGCTTGTCTGGCGACTTGCCGAAGTGTTGTGCGAACCGCTCGACGTAACGTAAATAACGCCGCGTAGTGCTCTCGGAATAGTTGCGACGCTCGAGCTCTTCGAGCATCATTTTGCGAAGACGAGTCACAGTAGATACCTCCTGTGACTCAACCTATCCCGGCCACAAAATTACTCGCCAGCCACTACCGCAGCGGCCGCGGCGCCTGCGGCTTCGTTCTTGTGGACAATCCGTACATTACCCCAAAACAGGATTACTTCCGGGTTGGCGGTTAACCGCTCCCATCGCAAATTGAACTTCCTTGAACAGGCAAGTTTGCAGATGGTAAAGTCCTCGCAATGAGAAACCTCCATGTTCTAGCGCGATTTGTCATAGTCCTCTCTTTCATTGACCTTGCCCGCGCGCAGATTATGGAACAAAGGGAGGTCGGGGAAAAGAAAGTTTGGTGCACGCATACCGGCCTCTTCAGCGATCTGAATGACTGCGCTGGCAAAACCAATTGGTATTCATACGTGTTTGTCGGCTCTATTTCATCAATACGTGCAGTCGATGAAAACGAAAAAGAGATTCAGATCATTCCTGAAGAGATCTTTCGCGGAAACCCTGCATTTCCCACAACAGTTTTGACCTCTCAGGCCATCTGCCTTCCATCCATGGCGGTGGGCGATCGCTGGCTCTTCTTTCTGCGTAAAGAGGTGGATAAACCCATCGTCCTGGACTACTACGGAAACGACAGCCGCCCCGCCGCAAATGCGAAAGAGCAAATCGAGACTTTCCGGCGGTTGCGGTCGATTGGCGAATTCGCTATCTTGCGAGGCAAGGTGAAGCACGGAAATTCCTTTACTGCGGAAACAGTTCCCAATGCAACCGTCATCGCACGCCGCAAGTCCGATGACGCACAGTTCGTCGTCAAATCAAGCCCCGACGGGCGCTATGAATTCCAACCTCTTGCTCCCGGCAATTACGAGATTAGCGTGATGCCGATCGGAGGGTATCAGCCCGATGAATCTGGGATTGAACTCAAAGGTGGAGCATGCTGGGACTTGGCGCTCACGAAGAATGCCCATGCCCAGATTAGCGGTCACGTGAGGCGTTCCGATGGAACACCTGCAACAAACATTGACGTTGTCCTCACGAGTTCGGATAACGAATGGTACGAAACCACTCAGACAGACAAATATGGGCAATTCAAGTTCGACTCGCAAGCGTCCGGCGAATACGTCGTCGGATTGAATTTTCCAGGTCGTGCGGATTGGTTCAACGGAAGTGGCGCTGGTCGTGGTGTGACGATTCCACCCGCGTCGCTGTTCTATCCAGGCGTCGGAAATCGCTCTAGCGCCGGCATCATCAAGCTTTCAACCGACGAGAGGCGAGACGATTTGGACTTCGTTATTCCCGCGCATTGACATCGTGCTCTTCAGCAGCCTTGCTTGCAACCCCAGCCGGTTTGTGAGCCGAATGATGACGCGTATTCCTCTCGTTTGAATTAGCTCCGAGAGGATTGTGGACCACCCGGAAGTTACTCCTGTGACAACATGACGATCTAGGTGTTAACCATAAAGTAATTACTGGCATGGTCCGCCGCCTAAACCCTCCCCGAGGGTATAGAGGTAAACACAGGAGGTGTTCCATGGAGATTCGGACGATTGGTATCGATTTAGGGAAGACAGTATTTCACTTTGTAGCCGTCAACGCGCGTGGGCAAGTCGTGGTTCGCAAGAAGGGTTCACGGACTCAGTTGCTGCGCTTCACCGCGAACCTTCCTCATTGCTTGATCGGCATGGAGGCTTGTGGAGGATCTCATTTTCTCGGCCGTGCTCTGCGGGAACAAGGCCATGATGTACGGCTGATGCCGGCGCAGTACGTGAAGCCTTACGTAAAGACGAACAAGAACGACTATATCGATGCGGAAGCGTGTGCCGAAGCTGTAACCCGCCCCACGATGCGCTTTGTGCCGATCAAGACCGACGACCAGCTCGACCTTCAGTCGTTGCACCGTGTGCGCGAGCGTTGGGTTGTGCGCCGCACTGCGGTGATCAACCAGATGCGCGGTATGCTGCTGGAGCGCGGTATCACCATCCGCAAGGGTCGCCATTATATTGAGGAGTCTCTGCCCGGCATCCTGGAAGACGCGGACAACAAACTGTCCGGTGCATTGCGCGTACTTCTGACCCAACTGCGGTCGGAGATGCAATATCTGCACGGACAGATTGAGGAAACCAACAAGCTGATCGCGCGCATCTGCGGCGAACTTGAGCAGTGCAAACGCCTGGTCGCGATCCCCGGAATCGGACCGATCACAGCTACGGCCACAGTGGCAGCCATCGGCAACGGCGCAGCCTTCATGAAGGGCCGCGGATTCTCTGCCTGGCTGGGAGTGGTGCCCGGCGAGCACTCCACCGGAGGCAAGCAAAAG
The DNA here is from genome assembly GCA_963770365.1 of uncultured Acidobacteriaceae bacterium. Lineage (GTDB taxonomy): Bacteria > Acidobacteriota > Terriglobia > Terriglobales > Acidobacteriaceae > Telmatobacter. The sequence continues at coordinate 17,592 of CAVYPN010000016.1, forward strand.
CTCACTGGTACCAGCAGACGAGGAAACAAATACCTGCGCAAACTCTTTGTGCAGGGAGCGCACACCGTGCTGCTGCAGAAAACCAAGCAATCTTCCGGCTTGAGTACGTGGCTGGTCAATCTCACATCCCGCAAGCGCCCGCAGGTGGCGACCGTAGCGCTGGCCAACAAGATGGCGCGCATGGCCTGGGCGGTTCTCTACAAAGGAGAAGTTTATCGCCCGCCAACAGCGGCACAATTGAACGCAGCCTGATGGCCTGCACATGACGCCTGGCACAAAGCGCCAGGCTTGGAAATCGCTGACGCGATTTCCCACATCTGCAGCCCCAACGACGACGACTGATCTGAGTTTGGAGATTCCTGCCAGGTTTGCTGGCGAAAACATGAGATGGCAAAAACGGTCGATCCCGGCGCTCTCGAGAACCTGCACTCGGAAAATGCCTTTAAAGGCAGCGTTACTAAAAAGGACGAGAGCGCAGCGCATCCCATTCAGGCCAGGAGTTCGCTAATCCAATCAAGGCCGAATACATTCGCGCAGACCAATTCTGTCATCCTCACTTTTCGCTTGCAAAACGGCGGCGGACCATACATTCCGAATGGCGGTGATCCAGGTGGAACAAAAATGCGCGAGGAGCTTGTCTTCCTTATTCAGTATTTTGTGTCCTGACCAAGCTGTTTCTCCCCATTTCGACTCTTCCATTTCTCGATTACTCCGACGACTCCGAGGATGATCGCAAAATCGACGATACAGAACACCATGATGACAGGTGCTGGCACCCAGCCTGATCGCCATGGGATACAAAAGATGAGGACTCCGTGTACAACAAGAAATACGGAAATCGTGATCCAGAACCAGAGTTGGCCCCGCAACTCCCAATACCCTCGGATTGCGAATCCGATCGCTATGATTGAGGCAAGAACTGGATATGCGAGTTCGACTCTTCCCAAGTAATTGAGGATGAGCAACACCGGAAGCACGGTAGCCCCGAGCATTAAGCCAAACCGAACACTCTTGCCTTTGCCCTGATTATCCATAGCGATGCCGATCCATCGATTGAAACATAAACCCCGCCAAAGCACGCGCTGCGGTTGAGTGGTGGACAATCCGGACCTTACCCGAAAACTGGATTACTTCCGAGTGGGCGGTGACACACCAAAAAACGATCCTCGTAAGTTTGAGAGTTCATCGATGGGGAGCAATCTTCTTAGGAAGCAAAGCCGAAAGAACCAGAAGAAAGACTACGATCCAGAAGCATTTATCCAATGCCTTGTCTCCGCCCCACAAAGTGTCAGCGTTCAATCTCCCCCCATAGACGCGGACTTCTGTGTATAGATGCGCGATGAGAAGCAGTACGGCCGTTATTGCTGTAGCACGCAGGGACCAGATAGCTAGGAGCAAACATGGAGCTAGAAGCGTCCAAGCGAATGTGTGTGGCCAACACTCGATTCCGGGACAAAACCCCATGAAGACCGTACCCAAAAAAGACACGTAGAAGCTAATCGGAACTGCAAGAGCAAACACGAGCCACCGAGCCTCCATAGCCTTGTTCATACCCGGAATAATAGGGCTTCGATCCCTTCCAGTTGATTCGTCATCATTGAATTTTCTCGTTCCTCGGAGGTTATGGGTGGATTGTAGCTAGGTTAGATCGGAAACGCCTCGGCCGAGATGCAGCGTAGAGTCGGATCGCTTCTCCGAGGCGTTTCCGATTAACGCACGAGAAGGGAGCCGCAGGTGTACTTAGCGGACGCGGTGAGTTAGGCAGGGATTATGGGTATTGAATGCTGTTTGAGTTAGGCGTGAGTGCTTCAGGGGGCTGAATCGGAGTCGGCGTTGATGGTCGGAGATGTGAAGCGAGGCGAGTTGACGGTTGTCGAGCCCTATATATGGGAGAAGAGCGATGAAATGGCCGCGTCTGGAGCGTTGGACACACGCATGCGGAGGCGTGCGGAAAGCAAGTCCCTGGTCGGTGATTGATCCGATGATCATGAGGAATCGAGATCTCTGCTGACAGATAATTCCGCAGCCGTAAATCGTTGCGCGACGCGCATGGGGCGGCCGCACTTCGGACAGTGCCAGAGTGGAGTGGCTTCCGTTGGATCCTTCGGCGCGGGCTTGGGAAGCGAATAGCGACCATCGGCCGCGAGCAGTTTTTGCGCCAGGGGCAGGCACTGTTTGCGGAAGCGGTTGGAGAGCAGGCCGTAGTGGCGGATGCGCACGAAGCCTTTTGGCAGGACGTGGAGGAAGAAGCGGCGCAGAAACTCGGTTGCCTTGAGCTTCATGACACCTCGTCTGCCGCCATGGGCATAATCCTTCCAGCGGAAGCGGACGTGCTTTCCGTCGAAGCTGACCAGGCGGTGGTTGGAGATGGCGATGCGATGGGTGTAGCGGCCGAGATAGCGCAGCACATGTTCAGGACCGCCGAAGGGCGGTCTTATGTCGACAACCCACCGCTTGTTCTTCAGTTGTTCCATGGTGGCGGCGAACACCTCGGGATCCTTGAAATCCGATGCGGTGCCGCGGCAGTCGAGCAGCCCCTTGTCGTACAAGTGCGCAAGCCCATCGAGGAACCTGGTGCGGAAAGCGATGCGCAGGGATGGAGCAGGCACGAGAAACAGCGGATGAGAAGTGTGTATCCAGCGCTGATGGTCCGGAGACAATCCGCCCGCGGGCACCACACAATGGATATGTGGATGAAGTAGCAGGTTCGATCCCCAGGTATGGAGGATCGAGAAGAAGCCGATCTCGGCGCCGAGGCGCTTCGGGTCGGCGGCTACTTCGAGCAGCGCCTCGGAGCTGGCCGCGAACAGCAGGTCGTAGTATGCGGTCGGGCTGGTGCGTGCAAACCCGTTGAGCTGGTGCGGCACGGTGAACACGACGTGGAAGTAGTTGGTGGGGAGCAGTTCCCGTTGCCGTGCCTCGATCCATCGCTGTCGCGCGCGTGCCTGGCACTTGGGACAGCATCGCGATCGGCAGGAGTTATAGGAGAAAGGCGCTTCGTACTCACAGCCGACACACTTGTCCCTGTGTCCGCCGAGAGCCGCGGTACGGCAACGCTCGATGGCCCGAAATACCTTCAGCTGCTGATAGCTGCGACTGGACCTGAAACGTTTTAGGAACCGGTTGCGCAACGCACGAAGGATGTCTGCCACCTCGAGGGTGGGTCGGATCATCGTTTATCGGTACGCCGGAAGGCGCGGCGGCTGTCGTCAACGTTCGACAGGCGAAGATCTTCGAGCGGGTTACGCACCTGCTGCAGGTGGCTCTTCGAAAGATGGAGATACTTCGCAGTGGTCTTGAGATCTCCGTGTCCGAGCAGAATCTGGATGGTGCGCAGATCGGTTCCGCCTTCGAGCAGATGCGTCGCCCAGCTGTGCCTCAGCGTGTGCGGCGAAACGCGCTTGCGAATACCGGCCTCTTGCGCGGCTTCTCTACAGGCAAGCCACACCGCCTTGTCGGAGATAGGTTGATGAGGTTCCTTCGCGTGGCGCGATGGAAACAGATACTCCAGCGGCTTGCGCCAGCGCCAGTAGGCCCGCAGTGTCTCGAGCAATGTCTGGCTCAACGGAAGATCGCGGTCCTTGCCGCCCTTGCCTTCGACAACGCGGATGATCATGCGCTGGCTGTCGATGTCGTGGAGCTTCAGGTGCGCAACTTCGCTGCGGCGCATCCCGGTGCCGTAGAGAACCATCAGCAGCGAGCGCCTGAACAGGTTGGAGCTGGAATCGATCAGCCGTTCGACTTCCTGCTTGCTCAGAATGCCGGGCAGTCGCTGATGCTCTCTTGGATAGGGCAGGAACTCACGGAACTCCTGACGCCTAAGCGTGCGCACGTACAGGAAGCGCAGCGCAGCAACGTGGTTAACAACGCTGCCAACCGAAAGCTTGCGCGTCTTCAGCAGGTAGGCCTGATAGGTACGCAAATGCTCCAGGCCCAGCTTGTCCGGTGACTTGCCGAAGTGACGGGCAAAGTCTTCCACCATGTGAAGGTAGCGTCGGATCGTCCCGTTAGAGTAGTTGCGGCGCTGGAGTTCTTCCAGCATGATCTTGCGTAAATGGGTCACAAGTACCTCCTTGTGACCCATACCCTACATCGGCTGAAAAACTACTCGAAGGCCAAAACCGTAGCGTCCGCGGCGCCTGCGGCTTCGTTCTTGTGGCCCACTCGGAATGTATGGTCCGCCGCCGTTTTGCAAGCGAAAAGTGAGGATGACAGAATTGGTCTGCGCGAATGTATTCGGCCTTGATTGGAGTAGCGAACTCCTGGCCTGAATGGGATGCGCTGCGCTCTCGTCCTTTTTAGTAACGCTGCCTTTAAAGGCATTTTCCGAGTGCAGGTTCTCGAGAGCGCCGGGATCGACCGTTTTTGCCATCTCATGTTTTCGCCAGCAAACCTGGCAGGAATCTCCAAACTCAGATCAGTCGTCGTCGTTGGGGCTGCAGATGTGGGAAATCGCGTCAGCGATTTCCAAGCCTGGCGCTTTGTGCCAGGCGTCATGTGCAGGCCATCAGGCTGCGTTCAATTGTGCCGCTGTTGGCGGGCGATAAACTTCTCCTTTGTAGAGAACCGCCCAGGCCATGCGCGCCATCTTGTTGGCCAGCGCTACGGTCGCCACCTGCGGGCGCTTGCGGGATGTGAGATTGACCAGCCACGTACTCAAGCCGGAAGATTGCTTGGTTTTCTGCAGCAGCACGGTGTGCGCTCCCTGCACAAAGAGTTTGCGCAGGTATTTGTTTCCTCGTCTGCTGGTACCAGTGAGCTTTTGCTTGCCTCCGGTGGAGTGCTCGCCGGGCACCACTCCCAGCCAGGCAGAGAATCCGCGGCCCTTCATGAAGGCTGCGCCGTTGCCGATGGCTGCCACTGTGGCCGTAGCTGTGATCGGTCCGATTCCGGGGATCGCGACCAGGCGTTTGCACTGCTCAAGTTCGCCGCAGATGCGCGCGATCAGCTTGTTGGTTTCCTCAATCTGTCCGTGCAGATATTGCATCTCCGACCGCAGTTGGGTCAGAAGTACGCGCAATGCACCGGACAGTTTGTTGTCCGCGTCTTCCAGGATGCCGGGCAGAGACTCCTCAATATAATGGCGACCCTTGCGGATGGTGATACCGCGCTCCAGCAGCATACCGCGCATCTGGTTGATCACCGCAGTGCGGCGCACAACCCAACGCTCGCGCACACGGTGCAACGACTGAAGGTCGAGCTGGTCGTCGGTCTTGATCGGCACAAAGCGCATCGTGGGGCGGGTTACAGCTTCGGCACACGCTTCCGCATCGATATAGTCGTTCTTGTTCGTCTTTACGTAAGGCTTCACGTACTGCGCCGGCATCAGCCGTACATCATGGCCTTGTTCCCGCAGAGCACGGCCGAGAAAATGAGATCCTCCACAAGCCTCCATGCCGATCAAGCAATGAGGAAGGTTCGCGGTGAAGCGCAGCAACTGAGTCCGTGAACCCTTCTTGCGAACCACGACTTGCCCACGCGCGTTGACAGCTACAAAGTGAAATACTGTCTTCCCTAAATCGATACCAATCGTCCGAATCTCCATGGAACACCTCCTGTGTTTACCTCTATACCCTCGGGGAGGGTTTAGGCGGCGGACCATGCCAGTAGTAACCAAAAATTGGGGTAAGGTCCGGATAGGCCATAACCCACCCAGAACGCTTGAATGGAGTGGGACAATCATTGCGAACTTGTGTCTTCCAATGGAGAGACTGGATGGAAATCGATTGATGATCTCTAGAGGATGACTTCAGAAACTAATTCGTGGTTTGCGCAACCAGTCGCGCTGTTGCCGGATTACATCTGCCATGCCCAGCAGAAAACTTTGCATCTCCGGTGTCATTTCGCGCCTGGCGGTCTCTTGTTGGGCGAAACTGTAGGACCAGTAGACAAGAGACAACAAATAGCTGCATGCAATAGCCACGTCCACGTAGAAGTACTGCCATCCAGAAGACTGGTGAGAGTGCACCATGGTTCCGGCAAGGCTTACCAGTGAATAGAATCCCAGACCAGTGGCAACCTGGAGTTCGCGATCGCGCCAGTCTATTCTTAGGAACTGGCTGCAGCACGCCAGCACGAGGAAAAATGCAATTCTGAGAATCGCAAATGATCGCTGAGCATGCAGAGCGATAAGCAATTGCCAGGGAAATCCCAAGGCCTCTTTGATTCCTGAGAGAGGCCACGTCAGCACCGCAGCTGCAGCGATGATTAGAGAAATGCCGAGTAAGAATCCTTTCGGTAGCAAACGTTGAATAGGACGAAGAATAGACCAGGCCAATTCGATTAGAACCAGGTACTGGAAAAGCAAATCTATATACGTCTCGATCTCAAAAGGGTACAAACTCCGAGAGTGCATCAGAGTTCGCAGGATCAGAACCATGCTGTCGCCTGCCAGACCCGAGACGATGTAAAAGAAGAGGACGGGAAGCGACCTGTAAGTGCGTCTCCACACAAACATTGCGATCAACGCTGCTTGCGCAACGATGCCCATTATGGCCAATACGTTCGCGAGATACACGAAACCTCTTCCCCTGTGACTCCTCTATCGGCAAGAAAAGGAGACGGCTAGTCTCCGGCTTCCAGCGTTCAATTAAAGAAGGCACTGCACCCACGAGAGTAGGCCTCAATTAGTCCTCAGGATGTGATCTAAATCACATGCCCCATCAGACCAGGACAGAGTCAGTGCTTGTATCTGTTGATAACAATGGGGTATGACTACCTGGAGATCAATCGGCTTCAATCGTCGACCACAACACGCCTGCGACCCCATTTGGACCGGCCAGGTGTGGCCTTTTAGTGCGTCCCCCCTGCTAGAATCTCCGCTTAACGACACAACCGGGAGAAACGTACGATGTCAAGAATCTATCTTGGCGTAATTTGCGGTGTGGTCTTCGGCGGTCTGGATGCCGCGATGATGATCCCTCTCAGTTTTCCCGACAAGCGAGCCGCGCTGCTTGGCGCGTTCATCGCACGCTTTGGCCTGGGATTCGTGATCTGCAATGTAAAGCTCCCTTGGCCGGGCTGGATTGTCGGATTTGTCCTCGGAATCCTGCTGAGTCTGCCAGACGCCATCATTACGAAAGCGATGGTTCCGATTCTGGTGTCGGGAGCGATTGGTGGATTGATCATTGGAGCAATTGCTGCGAAGTTTGGTTCCTAAACGCTCTTGCTACGTTGGGGTCGAATCACCGACCAACCGTCATTGACTTTTTCAGCAACATTCCCGCTGATTGGACGACGTTTGCTGCACTGTCTTGCGTTCTTTCCCGCCTTTCTCTAGACGGAAAGCGCAGGTCGGCACGGCACTCCGAAGCCCGTCCTGTGATCGCCCATTTCTCCACAACTTGCCCCATAACCCTCAAGCCTTCTATCATCCGGCGAGGGATAAGGGTGAAACCACAGAAACCGCCTACGGGCTACCCCTGCACGGGGTCTCCCTGGCGGTTCCATACCCCTGAGCGTTCCGGCTCAACGATCTCGAGTTTCTTGAACCGCGGTTTCGAGAGTGCTTATGACCGAACAAACAAATGCAGCCGCCCTGCGCGTGAAGGGCAGGCTGATGTCCGCCTCGGAGGTTGAGCGCACATTGGTGCGCCTCGCCCACGAGATCGTCGAGAAGAGCAACGGCAGCGAAGACCTGACGCTGATCGGCATCAAGCGGCGCGGCGTGCCCCTGGCCGAGCGTCTGGGCAAGCTGATCGCCGGCATCGAGAAGCGTCCCGTCGACACTGGCACGCTCGACATCCAGTTTTATCGCGACGATCTCACGACGGCCGGCGCGCGCCCTGTCGTAACGACCGGCGCTCTCGGCTGCGAAGTGGAAGGCCGCGACGTCGTTCTCTGTGACGACGTGCTCTACACGGGTCGCACCATTCGCGCCGCTCTCGATGCGCTCTTCGATCACGGACGTCCGCGACGTGTGCAGCTCGCGGTCCTTATCGATCGCGGACATCGCGAGCTGCCCATCGAAGCTACCTACGTCGGCCGCCACGTCCCCACCAGCAGCCGCGAAATCATTGAAGTCAAGTTCCACGAGGTCGATAACGACGAGCAGGTGTTGCTGGTCGAGCGGGTGGACTAACAACAACAGTCATCAGTTTTCAGTGGTCAGTTGTCAGATCTTCGGCAGGAGCCCAAAAAATGCCCCTGATTCTGATAAACCGGAAACTGAGAACTGACAACTGAGAACTGTGAACTGGATACATGACTGCAATCGCACCAACGCCACCCGTCCGCCGCCAGGTTCAAACACCCCAACCGCCAGCATCGCCATTTCCCTACAATCCCGGCTCGCTGCTGTCGATTCAAGACCTCAGCATCGAAGACATAAGCCACCTGCTCTTTCGCGCGACCGTGCTCGAAACCCTCGACCCGCTCATCCGCGACCGCATTCTGCTCAAGCGTCGCGTCGCGCTCCTCTTCTACGAGTCCTCGACGCGCACCCGCACCAGCTTCGAACTCGCAGCCAAGAGCCTTGGTGCCGACACCACGCTGGTTTCGAGCCTTTCCTCCAGCATCGAAAAAGGCGAGACGCTCAAAGACACCGGCCTCACGCTGCGCGCCCTTGGCGCAGAGGCCATCATCCTCCGCCACAACTCCTCCGGCGCTGCGTGGCTCCTCGAGGAAACAACGCGGCTGCCCGTGCTCAACGCCGGCGACGGCATGCATGAGCATCCTACGCAGGCGCTGCTCGATCTCCGCACCATCCTCGCGCATCTCCGCTTCGGAGTTGAAACCCTTACCGCCGATACATTGAGCGGCGTCACCGTCACCATCGTCGGCGACATCCTCCACAGCCGTGTCGCGCGATCGAACATGCTGCTGCTTCCGCGCCTCGGCGCGCACGTAGTGCTCTGCGGACCGCCGCAGTTGCTGCCCGATTCCGCCGCCAACGCCGGCCCCGGCATCTCCGTCGAACGTGATTTCGAGGCTGCTCTCCATCAATCGCAGGCGGTCATGATGCTGCGCATTCAGGCCGAACGCCTCGCAGGTCTCCAACTCGACCTCGCGCAGTACAAAGATGCCTACCAGTTGACCGGCCAGCGCCTCGCCGCACAGGCTCCCACCGCCGTGGTCATGCATCCCGGCCCCATCATTCGCGGCCTCGAACTCACCGCCGGCGTTGCCGACGGTGCCCAGTCCGCCATCCTCGAGCAAGTCCGCCACGGCGTAGCCATCCGCATGGCCGTCGTCGAACGCGCGCTCACAGCAGCGAAGAAAGAAGGCCGCGCATGAGTGCTCTCGTTATTCGCAATGGACACCTCGTTGACCCCGGAGCCGGTGTTGACGCCCCGAAAGACATCCTGCTCAAAGATGGCCGCGTCGCCGAAATCGCCAGTCCCGGCAAGTTGAAATTAGCTAACGGTGCTGAAGTCATTGATGCCGCCGGCCTCACTGTTGCTCCCGGCCTGATCGACATCCACGTCCATCTCCGCGAGCCCGGCCAGGCCTACAAGGAAACCATCGCCACCGGCACCGCCGCAGCAGCCGCAGGCGGATTCACCGCCGTCGCCGCTATGCCCAACACCACGCCCGTCAACGATTCTCCTGAAACCACTCGCTGGATGCTCGCGCCAGAGCGCGGTGCGTGCGTCCGCGTCTTTCCCATCGGCGCTGCCACGCGCGGTTCCAAAGGTGAAACGTTGAACGATTTCGCCGCTCTCAAATCCGCAGGCGCTGTAGCCATCACCGACGATGGACACCCGATCCTCAAAGACAGCGTGATGCGCGAAACCCTCGCTGCCGCAGCCCGCGTCGGCCTCAGCGTCATCCAGCATGCTGAAGACACCCGCATGACCCAGGGCGCCAGCATGAACGCCGGCCCGATGGCATTCAAGTTAGGCCTGCGCGGCATGCCACCTGAAGCCGAAAGCAGTCTCGTCGAACGCGACATCCGCCTCGTCACCGAGCTCAAGGATTCTCGCGTGCATCTTCACGTCGCGCACACCTCCACCGCAGGCGCCATTGCAGCCGTACGCCAGGCGCGCCGCAACGGACTCCGCGTCACCTGCGAAGTTGCGCCGCATCACTTCCTGCTCACCGAAGAGTACGTCGGCCACTACAACACCAACGCGAAGATGAATCCGCCCCTGCGCTCCGCAGCCGACCGCGACGCGATGATTGAAGCCATCCTCGACGGCGTTGTCGATGCCATCGCCACCGATCACGCGCCGCATGCGACGCACGAGAAGGAAGTGGAGTTCGAGAACGCCCCCAACGGCATCACCGGTCTTGAGACAGCGCTCGGCCTCTGCCTGCGCTGGTTGCACAAGGAGTGGAAGCTGCCCCTGGGCCGCGTGCTCAGCCTGCTCAGCGCGCAGCCCGCCGCGCTGCTCGGCCTCAAAGGCCGCGGCACCCTCGCCGTCGGCAGCTTTGCTGACGTCGTGGTCTTCGATCCCAAAGCGGAGTGGACCTATCACGCCAGGGAAACCCTCTCCAAGGCGCACAACACTCCATTCGATGGTTGGGCAATGCAAGGTAAAGTTCGCTGGACGATCAGTGAGGGCCGGATAGCGTATGGAAGCCGATAAAAAATGAAAACGGAATGTATCCTTCCAGTCCCCTGTTGAAGTGATGCCCTGCTAAACGTCCGTCCTTACGAAGCCTTGCCTCTGAGCTGCTGCTCTGCGCGCAGCCAGTCTTCCGCGTCGTGTCCGTGCTGTCTGCCGCGTTCCGCCCAGAACTTGTGCGCGAGCCGCGCGATCTCTTCATGCGAAACACTGATCGCGGTCACCTTGGCACCGGCTTGCCGTTTAGGTGCGATCTCTTTGGTTGCCGATGCAGTCGCGCTGGTCCTTCTGCGAGTCGACGGTTTCTTCGGGGTCTCTGCCATCAGAATCTTCTCCTTCATGTGTCTTGGACCGATGAACTGGCCATCCTCTACAGGTTACTAAATAGGCAAATCCCAATAAAGCGCGAACCGCCGCAGCGTACCATTTCTGTCAGGACAGCTACGCATCCCCATTCATTGCAATGTGCCCGTCACCTGCATTCAGCGCAGAGTTTCGTAATGCGAAACAAATGTCCGGCCCGATTACCGCCACGCCCATCCCGTTCTTCTCTCGTTAACATTCATCGGCACAACTCCGCTTCCAGCCCATGCCTTTCCAGCCCCCAGAAACCGCATGCTATAAAAACCCATGCGCCACGATTACGCACCGCGGCCCGCGCATATCCGCTGGCTCCTTGACTCCGACCCCGCCATCCGCTGGCAGGTCATGCGCGACCTTACCGACGCACCTCCCACCGCGATTGCCGCCGAGCGCTCCCGCGTCGCCACTGAAGGCTGGGGTGCCGAACTGCTCGCCCGCCAATCCCCGCGCGGCCACTGGCCCGGCGGGCAGTGGGACCTCATTACTCTCTGGAGCCTCACCGTCCTCAAAGACCTCGGTCTCGACCCCGCCAGTAAACAGGCGCGCAAAATGATCGACCGCGTCGACAAGCATCTCGTCTTCAAGCCGCTCAACAACCGCCCTTACTTCAGCGGCGAAACCGAGCCCTGCATCAACGGCAGAATCCTCGGCATCGGTGCCTGTTTCAAGGAACCCAACGACGCACTCGCCCATCAACTCCTCGCTGAGCAGCTCAATGACGGCGGCTGGAACTGCGAAGCCCCCAAAAGCTCCTGCTCCTCCTTCCACACCACCATCTGCGTGCTCGAAGGCCTGCTCGATTACGAACGTGCAGGCCGCAAATCCGCAGCCATCACCCGAGCCCGCAAGCGCGCCGAAAACTACCTGCTCCAGCGTGGCCTCTTCCGCTCGCTGCGGACTGGAGATGTCATCGACAAGCGCTGGCTCCGCTTCACCTATCCCACACATTGGCACTACGACGTCCTGCGCGCCCTCGATTACTTCCGCGACGCCGGCGCCAAGCCCGATGACCGAATGCGAGAAGCAATCCAGATCGTCATCCAGCGCCGCCACCAGAACGGTCGCTGGCCACTCAATCTTCTCCATCCCGAATACATCCCTTTGCAGATGGAAACCGCCGTCGCCCACGCCAGCCGCTGGAACACCCTCCGCGCCCTCCGCGTCCTCCGCTGGTATACCGACTCGACCTATGCGTTGTGATCCGGAAATACTCGCGCCATCCAGGTTGGCGAGAACGGTGTGGCTCGGCCACTCAGCAGAAGTTGTCATCTTGAGCAAAGCTCAGCGCAGTCGAAAGATCTGCGGTTGTCCTCAGGAATACATGCGATCTGTTGCACGCTTGAAGTCGGCAGGCTCAATTTCATACCATTCGCGGCTGAGATCGCCCGCACCCCTCCTTATGCGTACACCTTGACCTTCTACATATCTGCGTGTATATGTAGAAGCCATAGGTATGTCGCGAACCGCCGGAGATCCTCTCATGACCTGGCTGCAGAGACTATTCGCCCGCAAACGAATGGACATCGATCTGGACAAGGAACTGCGCTTCCACTTCGACGCGCAGGTCGCCGACAAGGTCCGCTCCGGCATTCCCGAAACCGAAGCCCGCCGCCTCACGCGTATCGAGTTCGGCGCCATCGACCAGATCAAAGAAGACTGCCGCGAGCGGCGAGGCACACTTTGGGTCGAGTCCATCCTCCAGGACGTCCGCTACGGTCTGCGCCAACTGCGCAAATCGCCCGGCTTCACGCTAACCGCAGTCATCACGCTGGCCCTCGGCATCGGCGCCACTACCGCCATCTTCACCTTGATTCAGTCGGTTCTCGAGCGCTCGCTCCCCGTGGCCGATCCCTCGCGTCTTTACCGTGTTGGCGACCAGACCACATGCTGCTACTACGGCGCTGGATTTGAGAGGGACGACGGCGACTTCGATCTCTTCCCCTACGACCTTTACCTCAACCTCCAGCAATCGTCGCCCGAGTTCGAACAGCTCGCCGCCGTTGAGGCCGGAGGATCTTCGTTATCTCTCCGCTGGGGCACGTCGCCTGCCCAGCCACTCCGTTCGGAATTCGTTTCTGGAAACTACTTCACCATGCTGGGCGTGGCCGCGTATGCCGGACGTCCGCTCACCCAGAATGACGACAAAGCCGGAGCAGCGCCCGCGCTGGTTCTCAGCTACGCCGCCTGGCAGTCAAATTTTGGCGGCGACCCGGCCATCGTGGGCGCCACAGTTCACGTTCAGACGCTTCCTTTCACGGTCGTCGGTATCGCCCCGCCGCATTTCTTCGGTGATCGCATCGTCGAGCGTCCACCCGACGTGTGGATGCCCTTATCCAACGAGCCCGCTATCCAGGGTGCAGGCACATCTCTCTGGCCTCAGGGCGACGACGACACAGCATGGCTCTACCTGCTGGGCAGGGTGCGCCCGCAGACCAGCATTCCGGCACTCCAGTCAAAGCTTTCCACCGAATTGCGTCAATGGATGTTCGCGCATTCCAAGTACAGCGCCAACGGCGGCGCCGCGCTGATACCTCGCCAGCACGTCGTGCTCTCTCCCGGTGGAGGCGGCATCCAGAGTTTGCAACAGCAAACCGGCCAGGCCCTGCGCATGCTGATGATCCTCTCCACCGTCGTTCTTCTCATCGCATGTTCCAATTTCGCTAACCTGCTGCTCGCCCGCGGCACTTCAAGACGTGCGGAACTATCCGTGCGCATGGCGCTCGGCGCAGCCCGCGCCAGAATCATCCGCCAGATCCTCACCCAGAGCGTCCTGCTCAGCCTCATGGGCGGAGCCGCCGGTCTGGCCGTCGCCTACGCGTTTTCACGGATGATTCTCCTGCTGGCCTTTCCGCACGCGCGCAATATGCCAATCGATGGCAGCCCTTCGCTGACCGTTCTCGGTTTCACATTCCTTGTTTCTCTGCTCACCGGCATCGCCTTCGGCACTGTGCCTGCATGGTTTTCCTCGCAGGCCAAAGCAGTAGAAGCTTTCCGGACCGCCAATCGAAGCACCGGCGATCGCTCGTCCGTTCCGCAGAGAGCCCTTGTCGTCGTGCAGGTAGCATTGTCGGTCGTATTGCTCTCGGGAGCGTTTCTGATGGGTCGCTCGCTTGCCAACCTCGAGCATCAGAATTTCGGCATCGCCACAGCCAATCGCTATGTCCTCCGCATCGACCCGGACGGGGCGGGCTACACCGTCGAACGTCTCCCCGCCCTCTATCGCGAGATTGAAAACCGCCTCTCCGCGCTGCCCTCCGCCGTGAACGTGAGCTTTGCGCGCCACACCCCTCTCGACGGCAACGTCTGGGGAACCTGTATCGTGCAGCAGGGCCACCCCAAACCCGGTCCCGGAGACAAGTGCTTCTCCTCATGGGTCCGCGTCAGCAGCAGTTTTCTCCAGACTGTCGGGGTTCCCATCGTGCGCGGGCGCAGATTTCTCCCCGCAGGACTCGCAAACCTCAACTCCGGTTGTGCTCGTCAATCAATCCTTCGCGCGGTTTTTCTTTCCTAACCAGGATCCCATCGGCAAACACTTCGGCGTGGAGTCGCCCAAAAACTCCGGTGCATTCCAGATTGCCGGTGTCTTCGCCGACTTCAAGATGAGTGATCCCCGTCGCGAAGTCACGCCCCTTTTCCTGCGTCCCTTGACGCAGCAATATCTCGCCTATACCGACCCTGAAGCGATTTCCTCCGAGAAGAGTTCGATGTTTGTGGGCTCCATCATCGTCCAGTTCTCTCGTCCACAAACCGATGCCGAGAATCTGCTGCGCCATGCGATCGCGGAGGTCGATCCCAATCTCACCGTCTTTTATTTCTCGCCGTACGATTCCCAGGTTGCCGGGAATTTCAATCAGGATCGTCTTGTCGCGCGGCTCAGCAGCCTGTTTGGACTTCTGGCTCTCGCCCTCGCTTCCGTCGGCTTATACGGCGTGATCTCGTTCTTCGTGACACGCCGCACCACAGAAATCGGTATTCGCATGGCGATGGGCTCTTCGCGTTCCGGCATCATTTCGCTTGTATTGCGCGGTGCTCTCTCCCCAATCCTCATAGGCATCGCGTTGGGAATACCAGCGGCTCTCTACGTAGGCCATCTCAGCACAAGCCTGCTTTATGGAGTCAGCAGCACCAGTCCTGTAGCGTACCTCTTTGCGACCTTCGCCCTCATCACCAGCGCCGCCGTAGCCGGGTTCATTCCCGCCCGTCGAGCCTCTTCCATCGACCCCATGCAAGCCCTGCGCGACGAATGAAATGCCGGGTGCCCCCGGTCCCTCGCTTTTGGGGACCGGGAGCTAGGCTCACTCATCACTGCAGCCGGGTGCCCATCCATGCCAGAAGAAACCGGGGTCCCCACGGACAAGTCCACGTCCGTGGGGTGTCTCATGGTGGGAAAACTGAATTCCTCGTGAACCAGCCGGCCGACGCTGCGCGCCTAGCCGCGATCCTTCACATCGCCGCCATGGATTGGTGGAATGCAGCCACCGAAGACGACCTGCGCAAATGTGAGAAGAAGCCCGCGCCATCGCGTCAAGGATCCTCGCCGCCTGCCCTACTGCCTAACCACCTGGTGCGACTTCCCCCGCTCCAGCAATCAATGAGTTTGCTAGAATCTCCGCTTAGCGACACACAGGGAGTACACACAGGGAGAGACGAGCGATGTCAAGAATCTATCTTGGCGTAATTTGCGGTCTGATCTTCGGCGGTCTCGATTCCGCGATGATGATTCCTCTCAGTTTTCCCGACAAGCGAGCTGCTCTTCTGGCGCGTTCATTGCACGCTTCGGCCTTGGGTTCGTGATCTGTAACGTTAAGCTCCCGTGGCCTGGCTGGCTTATCGGGTTGCTCCTCGGAATCCTATTGAGCCTGCCCGACGCCATCATTACGAAAGCAATGGTTCCGATTCTGGTGTCGGGAGCGATCGGCGGATTGATCATCGGGGCAATTGCCGCAAAGTTTGGCTCCTGATCGTTCGATGGTCGGCATGGACTGCCCAGCACAGGGGCGGGCAGTTGCCGGAGTGGATGCGCTACCGGCAGTCGCCCTCTTCGTCCCGGTCCCCAAAAGCGAGGGGACCGGGCACCCTCAACTGGATAGCGCCCCGACATCGGCGCCACCCGCCGATGAAGTTCGGGTTCGAATCGATGACCGCAATCCGTATTACTGCAAGTCGAGAACAATGAGGTTGGTAAGGTTCGCGATGTAATGAGGCGATCCCGAAACCTTTTGCACGCCGCCGGAAGTGACGTTGAAGACGCTGAGGTAGGTTGTGTACGTGCCGACGCCGTAGACCGCGGAGAGCACATAGAGGTGGCCCGCCTTGTCCCAGCCGAACTTCTGAATGGAATGACCCGCCAGAAATGCGGGGCTGAAGTTCGTGGGTGGATTGCCTCCGTTGAAATGAAGGACCTGAAATCCGTTGCCGCCGCCACCCACGGCGACATACTTGCCGTCCGGAGAGATGCTGATAGTGTTTGCGCCATTGTTCCCGGCGACGGGGAGGGCTGGCATGTTGTCGATATTGCTCGTGGTGGTGAGGTTGCCGTTCGAATCCGCGGTGTAGCTTGCGAGGTAGGAGGGGCCGAAGATAAAGCCTGCATCATGCGGCTGGCTGTCCATGAGGAAAACGGCAGCGGCGAGGTGATTTGAAGCGTCAGCGGCCACGGGGCCCATGCAGAAGCCTGAGCCGGGAGCGGCTGCAGGCATGCTGTTATCTTCGCCGAAGAAGATGAGGTTGCCATTGCTTTGGCGCTTGAAGACCTGAATAACGCCCTGATCGGTTTCATCGTTGCAGTAGGAGTCGAATGCGAAGGCATTCCCTCCCATTTTCGTCAGCGCTAACGGCGTGCCCTGAGTAGCTGCACTTATGGAACCGCCTGAGCCTCCGAGGAACTGCAAAGATCCGTCTGACTGAATGTGGAAAGAGAGATACGCGTTCGTGTTGAATCCATCGGAACACGCGAGGTCGTACAGCGTTGCCTGACTGAAATCGACCTGGGTTCCCAATTGACTGACTTGAGAACATCCGCTCGACTGGTAGATTCCCGGTTTGATGGAACTCAGCTTGCTGATCGATCCGTTTGAGTGGATGGAGTAAGTGACAAGATTTACTCCATCTGCGCCGAAAAGGAAATTCTTCGTCACGGACATCTTGCGAATGCCGGCGAAGGGGAACGGCGATCCGGTGACGCTCGTGTACGTGCCATTCGCCCACGCCTTGTATGCGTGAATGTAATGCGAACTGGAGACGTAGACGTAAGCGACCGGAAGACTGGTGTTGATGGTGGACGTACTGCTGGTGGTTGCGAGCTGGGCTGACATGGCCTCTGCACACAGCAAGAGAGCAAGGCTTAGAACAAATCTGCGGCCCATGGATTCTCCTCTGTTATTTGGAACAAGCCAGAATGAATGAGACGAGTTGAGGAGAGTACCTGTTCCGGCGATTAGATGGAACGAGTTCCGCGAAAAGATGTATGCGGAGGCAAAGACGCGCCGGGTGGCGGGTGGCTCCGGTCCCTCGCTTTTGGGGACCGGGGAGGGAGTCTCACATCACTGCAGCCGGGTGCCCAGGTCTCGATTCTGAGAACGAGGACAGCGATCCCGTTCCCCAGCCGCAAGCCGCGCCCATTGTGCGTCAAGCCCCCCGCGAACGAACCCGCCGTTAAACCCCTCAATCCAAACGCAAAATAGATTTCCAGTTTTTGCAGGTTATTTCGCGGATCTTGCTACGCTTGATCTATTCAGCAAATCCCGCCACGGTCAGCGCTTGTCCATCGGCCCGAAGAATCGGGAGACTGTGAGACTGTGAAAGAAGCCGCCCTTGTTCACTGGTGCCCTTGTTCCCTAATTCACTCGTTCCCCGATTCACTGGTTCACCCATTCACTCATCAACTAACTCGAATGCTGAGAGGAATCTACAGCCAACTTCAATTCACAGAGGAATCTGCGCCGCCAGGCTGGCTGTAAACCAATGAAAGTAGGTTCTTTCTCTCCAGAGTGTATATATACACACCCCCGGCAAACGTCACCACAAAGCTGACAGCCGCGCAGGCCAGAGCCTCGCGACACTGTCCACTGTTCACTGTCCACTACTCACTGTCCACCGTCCTCTACCCCTTGCGGCGATAGAGAATCTGGAAGTCGTAACCCGCATTCGGCGGAAACAGGCTGGCGATGTGTCGCAGCCGCTCTGCCAGGGCCGGGGCGGCCAGCAGCGGATATTCGCGCTCGCGAAGATCGTGATAATCGAAATCGACCGCAAGCGAGAGCATGTAGATCGCCAGCGAATCCGAGAAGGCCGATTCGTAAAACGTAGTCCGCGACCTCTCGTCGATGGTCTTTCCTGTCCGTCATGCGAGTCCTGCGCGCGGCGACGAGATTCCCATGCATCCTGGCTCGTCTCCCCGCGCACCTGCGCCTCGGCCTGCGACCAGATCAGCTGCGCAAAGCTCTCCGGAACGCCGGCCACATCGCCAAAGTTATGCGCCACGTTGATAAAGAACTCAAACGCCAGTCCGAAGCGATCCTCGACCAGCCGCGTCGACAGAAACACCGCCTCGGTCGTGCCGAAGCTCGCATTGCGATGGCACACCGCGCGGTCGCCGAGATCAACCGTGTACGAAGGCGCGATCAACACTTCGCCGGTGTCTGCAATCGCCAGCGGAACAAAATAATACGCGCGGCTCTTGAGCGCCGGCGCCAGCAGCGGAGGAACCGCGCCCACCAGCCGTTCCAGATCGGTCTCGCTCACGCGCGTCTCGCCCCATCCGGCAAAGTTGATGCCGTTCGAGGCACGCGCGACCTGCACCTGCGCCGCCACCTTCTCCGCTGGCCAAAGCTCGATTTGCGCGCTGCTCGGCATAAGACTGTATTCTAGACGACAGAGGTCGCGTCGATGCAATCCGCATATAGCCACCGCCACCCCGGCGGCAGAGTCTTCGGATTTCCCCTCGAAGGCTTCAGCCTTTTTCAAAGCTTGCTGCTTGCGTTTGCATTTGCATTCTTCACGTTTTTCGCAACAACCTGTCTGGCCATCTTCGCCCTGCTTGGCTGGAACATCTTCGGCCATCACACCGTGAATTACGCTGACACGTATCTCTACGTTGGCTTTCCCGCAGGCCTGATTGTTCTAGTCGTTGCGCTGCCTCTATTCGTCACTCTCTGGCTTCGTTCCAGGCTGCGCAGTTAAGCGATCCATCCAAAAGCAACGGCCATTCCCGAAGGAATGGCCGTTTGTGCTTGCGCGAATGCGCACTGTGTCTAGAGACCAGCAGGCTTGGGATCAGCGGGATCGTACTTGGCCACGTGAATCTTCTTGGCCAGCCCGATCTTGGAGAGCAGCCAGATGCCCCAGAAGTTCGGATCGATCTCGTACCACTTGAGGCCGTGGCGCGCGGAAACCGGATGCGCATGATGGTTGTTGTGCCAGCCTTCGCCGCCCGTCAATAACGCAACCCACCAGCTGTTGCGCGAGTCGTCGCGCGTCTCAAAGCGCCGGCTGCCCCAAAGGTGCGTGGCAGAGTTCACCAGCCAGGTGGCGTGCAGACCGAGGGTAACGCGCAACGCTACACCCCAGAGAACCATGGCGACTCCGTTGATCCATCCGCCCCAGATCCAGCCACCGGCCAACAGCAGCAGGCCGCTGACGGTGATGGGGAGCCAGTGATACTTGCTGAGCCAGAGGTAAAACTTATCGCGGCTCAAATCTGGCGAATAGCGCTTCAGGATTTCGACCTGCCCATGCAGCGCCTCGCCAAACAGGATCCAGCCGGTGTGCGCCCACCAGCCACCCTCTTTAGGCGTGTGTGGGTCGCCTTCCTGATCGCTGAGCTGATGATGAACACGATGCGTCGACACCCAGAAGATCGGACCACCCTCAAGCGACATGGTGGCAAAGATGCTCATGATGTACTCGACCCACTTGGGGGTCTGATAGCCGCGGTGCGTCAGCAGTCGGTGATAACACATGCCGATGCCTACGTTGATCGCGAGCACATAGAGAATCGCCATCACCGCTAAACGCTGCCAGCTGAAAAAAAAGAACGCTGCCAGCGCTCCCGCGTGAAAGGAGCCGATGATTGCCAATGTGGACCAGTTAATCCCGTAGCCAATAGTTGCAGCTTTGCCCATGTGGACAAGAAACTTCGCTGGAACTCTGCCGTGAGGTGACGAGTAGTCGTGCTCTACAGCAACCTTTTTCGTTGCAGTGTCTGGTGCATTGGCGGGAGGGGGAGCGGACACGAGTGAGGCCATTCGGTAGCTAATTCCTTTAGACAGGCATCTGATGAAGTCGGTCTATATCCAGATTGTATAGGAGGGATGTGTTTTCTCCACGACATAAGCGAATCATTATCACGAAAGTTACGAGGCCCTTCCAGGGGGATGAAAATCTCTAGGTCACTTTCGTTGATTCCATGGCGACAAGTACCTTTTTGCCACTGATAGTGCCCCGCACTATCAGTGGGATTGAATTGCACCGGAGTCGGAGCATCTCGAATGGATCCAACCGGGATGACCCTTGGCGAACACATAGGGCAGAGGGTTTAGGGCGCGGGTGGATCATTCGCCAGGCGCAATGCCGTATTCATAGCCGATGCAGACAACACGACCTAGTTATAGCCGAAGAATTGGCAATCTAACCTCACCTGCTAGCCGTTTTAAGTAAGTCGTGCAGTCGAGAGGGAGCGACGTGACCTGCCTCACAGAAGCCATGGAAGTCTGCATTCTTGGCCGAAGCCGGAGCAGCCTATGCCACCGAAAGCCTGCTGCGACCCCGGGCAGCGCACCGGTCCGCTTCTGCGACGGGAACTGAGCGCCGGCATGGCCACTATGTCGTCGGTCACCCACCCGCCCGTCTTCGAGATCATGATCCCCGCTCGCAACGAAGCCCGCCGGCTCCCCGAGGGGCTGCGCGCACTCTGCGAGAAGGTCGCGACCCTGCCGCTGCGCACCGCGATCATCGTCGTGGACAGCGCGAGCTCAGACGCCACCGCCGAGGTCGTGCTCCAGTGGCCGCAGGGGCCAGTCCCCGTTGCCCTGCTGCGCTGCGACCGTCCAGGCAAGGGGGTGGCGGTACGGGCCGGGCTACTGGCCACCACGGCGCCCTTCGTCGGTTTCTGCGACGCGGACATGGCCACCGACCTGTCCGCCCTCGATGAGGTCATCAGCCTGCTCGCCGCCGGGGCCACGCTTGTCATCGGGTCCCGGGCGCTGAGCGGGTCGATCGTGGAGGAGCGGACCAGCTCAGTGCGCGGGGCGGGCGCACTGCTGTTCCGCACGCTCGCGAACTGGATCCTGCCCGGCACCGCCGACACCCAGTGCGGATTCAAGTTCTTCGCGGGCCCGCTGGCGCGGGACGCGGTGCGGTCCATGCGGACCGGCGGCTTCGCCTTCGACCTCGAGCTGCTTGCCAAGTGCCGCCAGCTCGGCGCGACGGTGACCGAGATCCCCGTGCACTGGCGGGACATCGCCGGGTCGACCTTCTCGGTCCGACGGCACTCCGCCGCCGTGATCCGCGACCTGCTGGCGATCTGGCTGCGGGCCCGTACGGCTCCTGCGCTGCCGCGGATTCCGCGCCGGACGGTCGGCTGAGCCGCTTGTCTCCCCGCCGACGCGCTTCCCGCCGACGTCATCCCCCTGCAGGTCACCCCGTGGATACCTGACTTCCTCCTCGACAGCGGCGCGGAGCCGCACTGGCCGAGCGCCGCGGGCGCGGGCGCATGACCCGACGCCGGAAGCAGGCGGCAACCGGCTCGCGTCCCCTGGCAGACCTGAACGGCCTGCGGGTCATCATCGCCAACTGGCGAGATCCCTGGCACCCGGAGGCCGGCGGCGCGGAGCGTTACGCCTGGGAGATGGCGTCCGCCCTGGTGGCGCACGGCGCCCAGGTGCGCTTCGTGACGGCCCGCGGGACCGGGCAGTCCCGCGGTGAGCACCGCGACGGGGTCGAGATCGTCAGGCTCGGCGGGCGGTTGACGGTCTACCCGATGGTGCTCGCCTGGCTGCTCGCCCACCGGGGCTGGGCCGACGCCGTGCTCGACTGCCACTACGGCATCCCGTTCTTCACCCCGGTGGTGCTGCCGCGCCGTGTCCGGTGCTCTGCGTGGTGCATCACGTGCACACCGATCAGTTCGGCATGTTCTTTCCCGCCTGGATGGCCTGGATCGGCCAGTTCCTCGAAGGGCCGATGTCGCGGGTGGTGTACTGGCGCCAGGGGTGCGTGGCGGTCTCGCCGTCCACGATGAAGGCGATGCGCGAGCGGCTGCACTGGAACGGCGACATCTACCTGGTACCGAACGGAACCCCGCCGCCGACCCGCTCGCCGGAGGCGCGGGCCCAGCCAGGCAGGGGGCCAGCCGGGAACCCGGACGGCCAGCGCGGCCTCGCGCTGGTCTGGATCGGGCGGCTGGTCGCGCACAAGCGCGCGGAGCTGATCGCGCGGTCGCCGCGCGCGGGTTCACGATCGAGGTGATCGGCCGCGGCCCGGGCGCCACCGCGCTGTCGGCCGCGGTCGAGGCGGTCCCCGGCCTGACCGGGGAGGTTCACTTGCACGGGTACCTGTCCGACGAGGCCAAGGAGGCGATCGTCGCACAGTCGCTGCTGCAGCTGAGCACGTCTCAGCGACGAGGGCTGGGGACTGTCCGTGGTCGAGGCCGCCGCGCTCGGCGTGCCGACCGTCGCCTACGACGTCGACGGAATCCGTGACTCGGTGCTTGACGGGCAGACCGGCTGGCTGGTCAGGGACGGCGAGGAACTGGCGGATGTCGTGGAGCGGGTGGTGAAGGAACTCGCCGACCCCGCCCGCCAGGCCGCGGTCGCCGCCGCCTGCCGCGCGTGGGCCGCGCTGCTGAGCTGGGAGCGCAGCACGACCCGGATGACTCAGCTGATCGGGGCCAGTGTGCGACGTGGCACCTCGCGGGGAACCCGCATCGGGGCATGGATCGTGTCGCACGGTGACGCTCGGCGAGATCGTGGCCGAGGGGCCGGTTCTTGACGTGCTGCTTGACGGGGGCGGTCCGATATACGGCGGGCCACGCCAACTGAACGCCTACTCGGCGAGCCGGACGGCGCCGCGAGGGCCATCGTGACCCAGACGAGCCTGCTCAGCAGCCCGGGAACCGGCGCGTAGGCGAGACGTCACGTGGCCTGGCGGTGGCGCTCGCCCGGGATGTGGCTGCTGATGTGCTGCGTGCTGCTCGCCGCGCTGCCGTTCGCGACCGCCCCCGGCAACATCATCGCGGACACCAAGTTCGAGCTGGCGGTTAGCCCGGCCAGCTTCCTGTCCGGCGCGCTTACCCTGTGGAACCCGCAGCAGTTCGGCGGGCTGCTGAATCAGGCCGTCGGCTACCTGTTCCCGATGGGACCGTTCTTCGAGCTGCTGCGGGTCCTTGGTACCGCCGCCTGGATAGTCCAGCGGCTGTGGCTGTCCCTCTTGCTGGTCACCGCGTTCGGCGGCACAGTTCGGCTCACCGCGCGGATGGCCGTCGGCACACCAGGGACGCGGCTGGCGGGGGGCCTGGCGTACGCGCTGTCCCCCGCGGCGCTGAGCATGCTCGGCCAGACTTCCGGCGAATTCCTGCCGATGGCGCTGATGCCCTGGATCATCGTCCCGCTCACCGACATGCGTCCCTGGATCCCCGATGACAGCGCCACCGCCGGAACCAGGGCGGGACGCCGGGCGCGGCCGGAGCCGGGCGCGCGCCATCGCCCGGTCAGCCGTCGCCGTCGGCCTGTGCAGCGGAATGAACGCGGCCTCGACCATGCGCCGTGCTGGTCCCCTGCGTCATCTATATCCTGACGCGGCCGGGTGCCCGGGCGCGGATCCGCATGCTCGCCTGGTGGGTACCCGCCGTGGCGGTCGCCGCCAGTTCGTGGTCCATCCCGCTCGTGCTGCTGTCGAAGTACGGCGTCTCCATCGTGCCCTACACCGAGAGCGCGCAGGTGACCTCGTCGACGACAAGCCTGCTCAACGTCCTGCGCGGCACCGAGAACTGGATCGGCTACCAGGTCACGAACGGCCAGCCAGACCGGCCGGCTGGCGTTTCTCCTCGCCACGGGCGTGCTGCCCGCCGTGCTCACCGGGCTGCTCGCCGCGCTCGGCCTGGCCGGGCTGGCCCACCGCCGGATCCCGGAGCAGCGGTTTCTGCTGTGGTCGCTGCTCGGCGGCGTCGTGATCATCTCACTGGGTTACCTGAGCAGCCTGGGAAACCCGCTGGAAGGTCCGCTCATCGGGCTGATCAACGGCCCGGCATCGCCATTCCGCAACCTGTGGAAGTTCGACCCGATGATCCGCCTTCCGCTCGCGGTCGGACTGGCCCATCTGATCGCCGGATCGCGAACGGCACGGACCCGGGCCGCGTTTGTCGCGGCGGCCGTGGTCGGTCTCGGCAGCCTCGCGGTGCCCGCCGTTACCACCGGCATGGCAAGTCCGGGCTCGTTCAGCCAGGTCCCGGCCTACTGGGTCTCCGCGGCGAACTGGGTGACCGCACACGCCGGGAACCAGGCGGTGCTCATCGAACCGGGCTCGGCGTTCGCCGAGTACACCTGGGGCAGCCCGATGGACGACGTCCTTGCGGCGCTCACGAATGCCGACTGGGCCGAGCGGGACCTGGAAGTGGTCGGCTCCGTGGGTAACGAAAGGCTTCTCGACGCCGTCGATCAGCAGTTCGCCGCCGGGGACGGCTCGGCCGGCCTGACCACGCTGCTAGCGCGGATGGATGTCAAGTACGTGCTGGTCCGCAATGACCTGTCGCCCTCCGCACTTGCCGGGACCTGGCCCGCTCGGGTCCACGACGCGCTCGCCGCCTCTCCCGGGATGACGCTCGCGGCGCAGTTCGGCCCGGCCGTGGGCGGCGGGACACCCAATAACGCCGTCGCCGACTTTGACACGCCATATCCCGCCGTGCAGATCTACCAGGTAGCCGGCGCGTTAGGCGGCGGCCGTCGTACAGCCAGCCTCGGATACGCTGCGCCTCTACGGGGCACCGGAAGCGATGATCACGCTCGCCAACGAGGGACTGCTCGGCGACCGGCCGGTGCTCCTGAACGGCGACGGAGCGGGCCAGCCGGTGAGCGGCTCGGTCGTCACGGACTCGCTGCGACGCCGCGTTGTCAATTTCGGTGAGATCCGGGGGAACTACTCGCCCACGCTCACCGCCGGCCAGTCAGCGGATACCTTCCTGTCCACCGACGACTATGCCGAGCCTGGCTGGAGCAAGTACCAGGCCGTCGCGGAGTACACCGGCATCACGAACGTGACCGCGTCCTCGTCCGACTCGGACATCACGGCGTCACCTGCCCAGTGGGCAACCGGGACGCTCCCGTACGCGGCCTTCGACGGAAATACCACCACCACGTGGGAGTCCGGTGCGTTCGACGGTCCGCTTGGCCAGTGGATCCAGGCCGATTTCGACTCCGATCTGCAGTTCTGGCAGGCGGGTGCGCCCTCCTCGGAGGGGACGATTCAGGTGGCCTTCGCGGACAACCCGGCGATCGGGCCGCCGGTCACAAAGGTCACGGTGAGCACCGCGGCAGGCCAGATCACCGACTCCGTGCGGATCACGGGAAACCTCCAGCCCCTGCGCGTGCCGGCCGGCGTCACCGACTGGCTCCGCATCACGATCACCGGCCTGGACGCGCCGTCGGCGGTCCCGCTGCTCGGCGCACAGGTAGGCATCGCCAGCGTCGTCGTGCCCGGGGTATCCGCAAGCAGGACGATCGTCGCGCCGACGGTCGCCGGCGGCGACCCGTCCGCCGTCGTGCTCGCCACGGCCCAGCCATACCAGTCCGGCTGCATGCTCACCCCCATGCGCTGGGTGTGCTCTCCGCAGCTCAGCAGCGAGACCGAGGAACAGTACGGCTTCGATCACGCCTTCAGTGAGTCCGCTCAGGAAAAGATGGCGCTGCGCGGTTCGGCGGTGCTCACCAACCCGTCGCTGCTTGACACTTACGCGGTCCCGGCAGAGAACCAGCCGGTGGTGACGGCGTTGTCAACCTATACCGGCGATCTACAGGACCAGCCGCGCAATGCCTTCGACGGCGCCGCCGCGACCGCCTGGATTGCCAGCCCGGCCGACCCGCATCCGAAGCTGAAGATCAGCTGGGGGAATCCCCGCATGGTCAGCCGGGTCACCGTCGAGCGCCCGCCAGGCGCGTCAGGGCTGACGCAGGTGCTGGTCACCGGATCCGGTGGCCAGATCCGCGGCGCCATGATCTCAGCGGACGGCGTCGTTAGCTTCGCCCCGATGGAGACGGACAGCCTGACCTTCACGTTCACCACAGACCAGGCGCCACTGCAGATCAGCGACGTGGTGATCCCTGGCGTGCCGTTCACCGCCGCGCCTGCCGGGTTGTTCCGGCTTCCCTGTGGCCTCGGGCCGCAGCTCACCGTCGACGGGCAGGCCATTCCCACCGGGGTAAGCGGTACCTTCGCCGAAGTGCTCAGCGGCCGCCCGGTACAGTTCACCGCCTGCCTGGCGGTCACGCTCGCCGCCGGGACCAACCGGGTGACCGAGCCCGCGAATGACGGCTTTAGTATGCAGGATGTCGTGCTCGCAAAGCCTGGGACCGGCGGTGCCACCGCCAGCCCGGGAGCCGGGGCCGCCGCGCCTACGGCTGCGACCGTGATGTCTTGGACGCCTTCCGCCCGGACGCTTCGCGTGGCGGCGGCGACACGCTCCTACCTGGAGGTGAACGAGAACTTCAACGCCGGGTGGCAGGCGGTTATCGACGGCCGCCAGCTGCAGCCGGTTCAGATCGACGGATGGAAGCAGGCCTGGGTGCTTCCCGCCGGCACGGCCGGGCTGGTGACACTCACTTTCCAGCCGGAATCGGCCTACCGTGACGCAGTCCTCGGCGGCCTCGTCGCGCTAGCAGTGGTCTGCGTGATCGCGCTGGGGGTGCCGCGACGTCGCTCACGGCGGCCGCTAGCGTGGCCGGAGGACCTGCCCATGTCCAGCAGTCACCAGCGCAGGCCGTGGCCGGACCGGCGCCGATGGAGCTGGCTCGCGGTTGGCGTGACGACCGCGTTCCTGGCGGTGGTGGGCCTGGTGCTTGGCGGCTATCTGGGCGCGGTCGTAGTGCCTGCCGTGGCCGGAGTCCTCTGCGCTCCTCCGCCCGGCTGGCGGGTACTTCGGGACCCGTGGCTGCTCGGCGGGGCTTTCGCCGTCGCCCTCGTGGTCGGCGTGACCGGCCAGCATCTCGCGCTCGGCGGGGATACCGGGCCGCTCGTCAGCGCCACGGCGAACGCGATCCCGCAGGCCATCTGCCTGGTAGTCGTCGCTGGCCTCGCCGCGGCCCTGCTGCGTACCGCGCTGAGGCGAGGGGAATGAGGGGAATGAAGCACCCCGCGACCGGGCTGATGCTCGCCGGGCTGGCAGCCTTCTGCGCCGCGAGCGCGGTCATCCTCGGCTGGCACATCGCGGGGCAGGCGGCCGGGCGCCTCCCGAGCGGGCATGAGACGGCAACCCTGACCGCCACGCGCGCCTCCTACGTGAGCCCGACAACGCTAACGGAGATCACCGGTGCGGACCTTGCGGTCACCGAGACGATCAGCCAAGTGGCCAGCACCGGTTTGCCCGCCATCGACGTCTGGGACGTGCGCACATCCACCTACGACACGGCCAACCATCAGCAGCTCGAGCCGGTGTCGCGCACGATTGTCTTCGACCGCAGGACCGCCGAACTGATCAACTGCTGCGGCGGGAACATCGACGGAGACGCGCTTGTCCGCGAGGCAGGGATAGCCGGGTGGGCGTTCCCGGTGGGCACAGGGAAGCAGAAGTACTACGTGTTCGACACGGTACTTGGCAAGCCGGAGCCGTTCCTGTTTTCCGGCACGGGGACGGTCGACGGCATCGCGGCCTACCAGTTCACGCAGGACATCTCGGGGGCGAACGCCGGATTCTCCCCGCTGTCGTCGACGGATCCGGAGCGGTATTCCATGCACCGCGTCTACTGGGTGGACCCGGAGACCGGCATGCCGATCGAGGTCACCGAGAACGAGGATCTCTACCTCGTTAACCCCACCACAGGCTCAGTTGTCACGCACCTGTTCCGCGCCGATCTGCACACGACGCCGACGACCGTTGCGCGGCTGGCAAGCCAGGACGCCCGCGACCGGGGCAAGATCGCACTGGCGGTCAACGTCCGCCTGGTGCTGTTCGGCATGGCGTGCGTGCTCGCGCTGATCGCCGGCTGCCTGCTCGCGCGCGGGCCGTGTATTGAGCTGCTACGCCGCCGGCGGCCAGCACGCTCTCCCGGTGTTCCGTGAGGACTCGGGCACGATGGACCATCCGCGCCACCTGGGCCGCGCTCGCGGCGCTTGGAGTGACGATCGGCGCGCTGTGGCTGGCCGGCGTCGGCCCACCGGGTCCGGTCACCGCGGGCACGGCGCTAGCGGAGCCGGATACGGCCTGGAACGACCTGTTTCAGGCGTATGGCAATACATCGGGGGCGTGGAGTGGCGGAGACGGCGCCCAGTCGCTGCTGCTGCCGGACGGCGGCACCCTCTGGTTTTTCTCCGACACCTTTCTCGGACAGATCGATCCCGGCGGAACACGTTCGGCGCTCACCACGGGCATAGCCCATAACAGCGCCGTGCTGTACCGCGACGGCCGCCTGGGGCCCACGTACGCGGCGCCTGGATTGGGGGGATATAACAGCACCGCCGACTACAGCTGGGTCGCGCCTCCGCCGCCCTATCCAGCGGACCGCTATGAGCTCATCAACGGCGATCAGGTCATCGACCGGGGCACGGTCTACAAGTTCTACCAACTGGCCGACCGCGCGTTCCATCCCGGCGGCTTCCAGTACAAGCTGGTGGGTACGGTCATCGAGACCTTCGCGGTTGACCCCGCCACCGACGCGCTCACCCCGGCGGGCGGGACACCGCTGGCGGTCGAGGACTCCGCGCGGAGCGATCCGGTCATCTGGGGCGCCGCGACGCTGGTGTCCGGCGGCTACCTCTATATCTATGGGGTCAGGCCCTATAACGGCAGTGCGGCTCCCTATCCGCTCTACCTCGCGCGGGTCCCGGTGGGCGGTCTGGCGTCCGGCGAGACCTGGCAGTACTACGACGGCACGCCGGGCTGCTCGCCGCCGTCAAGCGCGTGGGTAAGCGATCCCCGGTCGGCGACGGCGCTCCGGACGGGAGTGTCCGCCGGGTTCAGCGTCACCGATGTCAACGGCACCTTCGTCCTGCTGACCGGCGATACCTCAAGCGCCGTCACGGCCAACGACGCTGTTGCCTACTACGCGGACTGCCCGACCGGATTCTCCCCAGGCAGCCCCTGGTACTGGGTCTACCGGCCGCGCCTGCCCAGTGGTTACCTTGCCTACGAGTACAGGATCGTCCCCCAGTTCAGCGGTGGCAGCGACGTGCTCGTCAGCTATAGCCTTAGTACCACCCTGGCGGGCGGGAACTTCGGAAACACCGCTGTCTATCGTCCGCGCTTCCTCGACGTCAGACTTCCCGCCATAGGCGGGCATGCCCGTGCCGTCACCGACCCGGCGCCCTAGGAGCCTCGTGGCCGCCAGCATCCACGACGAGGAAGAATCCACGGACGCGCGACGAGGACGGCGAGCCGGCGCGGGCAGGGGACAGCCGCCAGGCGGCCGACTGACCCCGCTGCGGTCCCGCCCGCGTCCGCGCGGGCGGACGGTTGTCGCTCTGCTCGCCTGCCTTGCCGTGGGGCTCATCGTGATCCTGGTGGTGAGCCTGTCCCCCCAGGTCTGGCTCTCGCCGGGCACCGGGGCCGCTCCCTCGGCCGGCAGCACGGATAATCTCCCGGCGAGCGCCGGAACCACCCTGGTACCCCAGACCAGCGTCGGGCTGGTCCCTACCGCCCTGGACGCGGAGTGGGCCGACTACTCGGATCGCTCGA
>CAVYPN010000017.1:0-265878 GCA_963770365.1 uncultured Acidobacteriaceae bacterium
GTGGTCGATTGGGAAGTACCCCCGTTTCGTCGTTTCGGGATTACTTCTCAATAGGCGCTCATTCGGAAATTCTCGCGATCCAAGGAGAGTTGTTTTCCCACAATCGACGGTGGGCCAAGACGCGGGACTGGCGGGCGCAAAGGTACAAAATTTGGCGCCCGCGTGCGGCGGGCCGAAGGGAATCAATCGGCCCGTCCGCTCAACGGGATTGGGGGCAACAGTTACTTCACCGTTATGTCCCGGGTTGCGGTCGCCTTCTGACCAAGCGTATTCACTGCGACGAAGGTCAGGTGGTATGTGCCGGGTGCCAGCGTGAGCGGCTGATTCATGATTCCGCTGTAGCGCACGTTGATAAGCTTCGTACTGCCCGACCACAATTCAAACCGGTACACTCCGCCATCCATGTTTGCCGCTGCATTGATCTGGACCGGCGAAGACACAGTGGAGTTTTCTGTCGGTGAACAAACGTTCACGGCATTCACAGTGGACTCGCCGCAGGAGGCCGCGGTGGAACTCACCACAGCAAGATTCACAGGGCCCGGGATCGAAAAGGTCGCTGACCGGACAATGTCCCCCGAAACCATCGTGTAAATGAAGAGTTTGTTTTCGATTGTCGACACGGCGTAGAGATGCCCGCTATTGTCCCATGCTATTCGGTCAATCGGATCGTACACCGTGTAGCTGATCTGAGTGAGAGGAGACGCTCCGTTGAACTTGTAGAGTTTCAGCCCGCTACCCGGTTGGTTCTGCCCGTTGTCACCCGCGACGGCGTAGAAAACTCCGTCTGGGGAAAAAGCGGACTCGGTCACCTGCAGATTCGTCTGCGGCATGTTGGCGGAAGTATTGGTGCTGGTGAGCGCCCCGTTCGAGCCTACGCTGAAGCTGCCAAGCTGCGCCAAACCGCTGTCGTTCAGAAATTCCCGCAGAACGACGAAGTTCTCGGTCGGAGAAGCGTCCGGTCGATACGCCTTATAGCTGTCACTGCCGCTGAACGTGGGATTTACGAGGCCAGTGTACTGGAGTGTCCCCGAGCTTTCCCGCCGAAATCCGGCTATCTGATTGTCGAAGGGCACGAAGTTGTCAGCGTATGCGAACGTCTCGTTCCCTAAAATGGAGGGAACTGTCGCATCACCTCCCGACTGCACGCTCACCTGCGAGTCTCCATTGAACGTGAAGCTGCCGTCGCTGTTCACGTTGAACGTCTGGTAGGAGGCGCACAGGTGATTGCCATCGCCCTGCAAAAGCACATAGACGCTCTTTCCAGTGTGATCGAGCACGGCCTGTGGGCCGACCGGGTCGGCAGTGTTGCCGCACGATCCGCCGGTGTAATTGAAGAAACCGATCTGCGATAACTGGGAGCCGAGCGCTCCGTTCGAGCCGACGGCATAGCTGTGCAGAAGGGTCTTGCCGATGGTAAAGAACTTCGAACCTGTTCCGCCGACGATCTTGGTTCCCGGCTTGAAGGGCGAGCCGGAAATTGCCGTAAACTGCCCGTTGGACAAGGTGGTGTAGCCATAGACCGGCCCAGCGTTTCCCTGCTGACTGCACGTAGATGTGTGCCAATGTTGACTGGGCTGAAATGGGCGGAATGGCCGCAAAGCTGGAAACGAACGCGAGGGCACCGGCAAGGCCGGAAACCCTGAAGGCTGACAACATGACTGTCCTCCAAAATCAGATGTGCTGACCCGTTCTTCAATTCTCTGGGGAAGCGAGAAGAAGGCCAACTGTGGGCTTCCGGGCTAGCCAGCGTGCATCCGGAGTAGCGCGATCTACTTAGAGCCAGGGTTGCGGAACCTTGGTTGCTTTTGGTCGGAAACGCCAACGAGAACGGATTGTGGGCCACTGAGAAGTTGATCTTTTTCTCAAAGTACTCGCAGTGAAAATATCGGAACGACGGAAGGCTGCCCGGTTATCGACTTCGTTGCCGAAAGCGACTGAATTGGTCGTAGTTTCAGTGTCGAATTTCCTGCAAACTTTTTGTGGAAAACGAAAATTTTGGAGGGGGGGAGGGGGTACCCCCACTGCATTGTCCAACCCATGCGGAGCGGGGCCTGGCGGGAACTGGCTGAGTGTGCGCCGCGGAGCTGATGAGCATGGGCGTGCGCGATACCGGCGATGAATTCGCGGATGCTTTCCAGGCCCTGGAGTAGGCGACGACGCGGCGAGCTATGGCTGGCGAGGCGGGAGGCATGATTCAGCGGGAGCGATTGCCGGCTGGGCAGATGCGGAAATGTCGGACATGGTGAGTTCCTCCGGAAACAAGAAAGGCATCGGGAGAGCGTAAGCTCCCTCTCGATGCCTGCACTTCAAGTGTGCAACTTTGGGCAATAATTACCTGCAAAATTTGAGAATTCATTTTAGAAGTGGAATGAGGAAGTTGCGGGTGAGTTGAAGGGGAGTGGGGGTTGACAGGATTGGGGGTACTGGCCGGGGGACGGGGTATTTGTTTTCCCACCCATGCTGCGCATGGATGGGGCACCCGGCGAAAACCGATTCTTCTACCTCAGCGACTTTGGCTCAGACCTGTTTACCGGTGACTTGGTATTGAGGAGGGAATCCAATTGGCGGGCGCAGGCCGGGACGCCGACTTTGCCCTCGCGAATGATCTCTTTTGCGCTGAATTTCCTATGATACAAATTTTCGTTTGCGCCGCCGTCGGAGCGCAGAGTTGAGCCCTCAAGAGAAACACCCGCAAACAGGCCTTTGTTCCGCGAATACGACAGAATTTCCGCGTTCATCACAATGTCTGTCGCGCCTTCCGCGGTTCGTCCCTTGGGGCCCGCTGCGGCCGAAGCATCTGCCCCGAGTTTGACTTTGCTGTACAGTAACGATTCTGCGCCTTTGGTATTCATGACCAGAAGCACAAAGTCGGTCGCCTGGCCACCAAGTTGGAATCCGAAGCTGACACCTTCAAGGGCGTACAGCGCAGGAGCACCCCATCTGCCCTGATAATGCGCGCCGCCCCGGCACACCATCACGCCACGGCCATAGCTGCCGCCAACGACAAACGCTCCCTTTTTCACCGAGGGCAAAATGATCACACACTCCGCCTTGTCGAGGAGGTCGCGCGGAATGTCATCAGGAATGTTCAGGATTTCTTTCATTACTGTTCCTGCTTCTTTGACGCGATCTTCTTCGCGCTCATCAGAGGCGGCGAAGGCGGTCGTCGCAGACACCAGAAAGATGACAAACCACACCGTGAAATTCTTCATGAGTACCCCCTCGAGGCAGAGTCAACAATTGCCAGCGTTAGTAGCACCGATTGTAAAGCCTGCATGACGGACGGTACGAATGGTCTACAGAAAGAGGGTCGGCTGAGGTTGGCGTCTGGACCAGGCGAAGAACAACTGCAGGTTCCTCCACTCCCCCCTCACTACGTTCAGGGTCCGGTCGGAATGACAGGCTTGGGGGATCTGTCGTGGATTACGACAATCTTGGGGGATGTCGTGGATCGGGGTGGATTGTGGACAATGTACGTCTTCATTGGCAGAAGTGGATTTCGGCGCAAGGCCAGTGAGAAATCCGAAGCCATAATCGTTCACAGCAGAGACGGGACATTTAATGTAGGAATCGGAGGTCGGGTCGGATGGCGGGAAAACTGAAAATTGAATACATTGTCGAGCCGGATGGAGCGGCACTGGCGCGGCGGACGGCGCAGCATTTTGTCGAGGTGGCGGAACAGGCGGCGGCCAGGCAGGGACGGGTGCGAATTGCGATCAGCGGAGGATCTTCGCCGAAAGCGGCGTTTCAGTTGCTCGCCGATCCAGCGCAGCCGTGGCTGAAACGGATGCCGTGGGAGAAGCTGGAACTCTACTGGGTAGATGAGCGGACGGTGCCACCCGATGATGCGGAAAGCAACTACCGCATGACGCGCGAGGCGATGCTGGATCATGTTCCGCTGAAGCCGGACCAGGTGCACCGGATGGAGGGCGAACTGGAGCCGGAGGTGGCGGCGGCGCGGTATGAGTCGCTGCTGAGGAATACGTTCCGGCTGGAGGGGGCGGAGACTCCGCGATTTGACCTTATCTCACTGGGAATGGGCGATGACGGGCACACGGCGTCGCTGTTTCCGCATACCGAGGCGATCCACACGCTGGGGCGGCTGGTGACGGCGAACCAGGTTCCGCAGAAGGACACGTGGCGGATTACGCTGACATGGCCGGTGATCAACCAGGGGAGCTCGGTTTTCTTCCTGATTGGGGGCAAAAACAAGGCGGAACTGGTCAAAGAGGTCTTCACGGGGCCACGCGATCCGGAGCGGCTGCCGAGCCAACTGATATGGCCTGCAAGCGGTATACTCACTCTGATCCTGGATAAGGATGCTGCTGCGCTGCTGCCTGCAACGGATGGGCAGGGCCGTGGGGTTTTCGAGCGTTTTCGGGAATAAATGCCGGTTTGAGGAATTGGTGGAGGTCGTCGCTCCTTGGGGTCGCGCCGACTGTGAGTCATTGGCTCCGAATTAGGGCATATCCAAAAACGCTATAGAGAGGGAACGATGATTTTGGCGGGGGATGTGGGCGGCACGAAGGTCCACCTGGCGTTGTTCGACTTTACCGAGGGAAAACTGAATCACACGCGGGACAAGCAGTATCCGGCGAAGGAGTATTCGGGACTCGAAGAGATCGTCAAGGAATTTCTTGGCACTGATCATGTGAGTGCGGCCTGCTTTGGAGTGCCCGGGCCGGTGCGTGACGGGCGCCTGCGCCTGACGAATCTGCCGTGGACGCTGGACAGTCGGGAACTTGCGAAAAATCTCGCGATTGATCATGTGTTCCTGATCAACGACCTGGAAGCGAATGGATATGGGGTGGCTGAACTCGGGCAGGACCAGATTTATACGCTCAGCGAAGGCGATGCGAGCCAGATTGGCAATCGCGGACTGATTGCGGCGGGAACCGGACTGGGCGAAGGAATCCTGGCGTGGAACGGGCGGATTCACGTGCCGTATCCATCTGAAGGCGGGCATACGGATTTTGGTCCGCGCAACGAAACGGAGATTGAGCTGTTGCGGTTCCTGCAGCGGAAGTACAACGGGCGCATCAGCTACGAGCGCGTTGTGAGCGGCATGGGGCTGACGAATATCTACGACTTTCTGCGCGATAACCAGGGGATGGAAGAGCCGAAGTGGCTGGCGGACAAGATTGCGGAAGCGCACGACCCGAACAGCGTGATCACGGAGATGGCGCTGTCGGCGAAGAGCGAACTCTGCGCGAAGGCGCTGGACATGATGGTTTCGATCTACGGGGCTGAAGCGGGCAACCT
Source organism: uncultured Acidobacteriaceae bacterium (assembly GCA_963770365.1). Lineage (GTDB taxonomy): Bacteria > Acidobacteriota > Terriglobia > Terriglobales > Acidobacteriaceae > Telmatobacter. The sequence continues at coordinate 5,263 of CAVYPN010000017.1, forward strand.
GGCGCTGAAGGTGCTGTCAGTAGGCGGATTGTATGTGGGTGGCGGAATCGCGCCGAGGATTCTGGAGAAGCTGAAAGATGGCACGTTCATCAAAGCGTTCCAGGACAAGGGGCGGCTGAGCCAGTTGCTAATTCACATGCCGGTGCGGGTGATTCTGGACAGCCGAGCAGCGCTGATGGGTGCGGCGGCGTATGCCGAGGCACGGGCCGCGGAGTTGAGCGGGGTTTCGCCGAGGGCGGCTTCGGTGGCGCATCACGCGTAGTTCTTTTCTTGGAGGAAGAAGGGCCGGCCGATGGCCGGCCCTTTGATTTTGCATGCAATCCTGAAATCCGAGGTTCGTGGTTGGAATGGAATCGTGAGAACCAGATCCTTCACTTCGCATGCCCCACGAACGGATCGTTCGCGGGGCCCCAATGCGCTTCGTTCAGGATGACACGGTCTCAAAGTAAGTCTCAAAACCAACGGACGTCGCGGATCGGAGGTGTGGATGAGTGGGGTTCGTGCTTTCCCACCCATCGCGATAGAGCCGCGCCATGGAGGGCGCACTCACGTCCCTGGTGATGCCGGCGATTGACGGATGAGGGTTCGTGGTTCCCAGGTCTCAGAAGCGAGACCTGGGGCACCCAGAATTGTGCGATATGAAGGCGTCTAGATCTCTGCGCCAGACTGGAGATTGCGTTAATGGGCCGGTGCGAACCTGGCGGTGAGCCACTGGCGGTAGATGTCGCATTGAGCGGTGCGGAGACCGGTTGCGGTCTCAACTTTGCCGTCCTGCTGGAACTGGAGGTAGGTGCCGGTGTCGGCTTGCTGCGGCCAGTTGGGAATGCCCGGTGAATTGGGGTTGCCGGTTTTGGCGAAGTTGGTCCAGTAGGTTTCCATGAGATCGGCGAGCTTCTTGTCTACGTCAGTGAAGTTGCCGGCGATGTTGCCGGTCTTGGGGAAGAAGCCGAAGACGTAGGGCAGATCGGCGGAGTGGACGGCGCCTTGTGCTTCCTGGCCGGGGATGGCGTGGTTGAATTCGTACTCCCATGTGGGGTTGTGCGCGGCGGCGTGCCATGCGGCCTGCGTGACGGAGGGGCAGCGGAAGATCATGTCGGCGGACCATTGATCGGCGGCGGTGCCGTATTTCGGATCGGGGTTGCCCTGCCCGCCGTTGGCGAGGCCGTAGGCTGCGAGGGCTTTGCCGGCGAAGGTTCCGGCGGCGAAGGTGATGGCAGTTCGCAGCTGGTCAGCGGATTGGTTGCTGCCGAATTCACGGGTGGTGGTGCCGTAGACGAAGGGGATGTGGGCTTCCTGGCCGGTTGCGAAAACGACGGCGGGCTGTTGGGTGAGGAAGTGGCCGTCGATGTCGGGACCGACGCGGGGGCGATTGGCTGGGGGAAGCTTCGCTTGCGCGGCAAGCATCTCCGCAGCGGAGAGGGTGCGGAGGTATTTGATCTGGCCGTCACCGGAGGGAGCGTTGAAGGCCTTGGCCAATGCCGTGCCTGCCTGCTCTGCCTGGGCTAGCGGAAGCAGGGGCGCGGTGAAGGCTGCACCGCTTTCGGCGAGAGCCTTCTGGAAGAGGGCTTTCGCGAGCGGCGAGGTCATGAGCATGCTGGTGTCCATAGCTCCGGCGGACTGGCCGAAGACGGTGATGTTGTTGACGTCGCCGCCGAAGCCGGCGATGTTGTCGTGGACCCAATGCAGTGCGAGAAGCTGGTCCATGAGGCCATAGTTGCCGGAAGCATGATGGGCGGATTCGGCGGTGAGTTCGGGATGGGCGAGGAATCCGAAGATGCCGAGGCGATAGTTGACGGTGACGAGGATGACGCCGTGATTCACCAGCGTGCCGTCTTTGTAGAGGGCGCTGGATGCGGTGCCGCCTTCGTTGGCGCCGCCGTGGATCCAGAACATGACGGGAAGCGGCTTTGTAATTGGCCACTCGGGAACGATGACGTTGAGGAAGAGACAGTCTTCCTTGCCGGTTTCGGCGTCGCGGCGGTTCCAGTCGCCGAGATTGGGCTGCGCACAGGGTGCGCCGAATTTGGTGGCGGTGCGGACTTCCTTCCAGGATTTGGCGGGGACCGGTTCGCGCCAGCGGAGATCGCCGATGGGCGGCTCGGCGAAGGGGATGCCGAGGAATTCCGCGCCGCCGCCGTGGCGAGAGATTCCCTGGATTTGGCCAGCGGTGGTGGTAACGATGAGCGACTTGCTATCGGTTTGGAGCGCGGGCGACACGAATGGAGCGGAAACGCAGGCGATGAAGCAGAGGACGACAAGCAGGCGATTCAGGCGGATAACGTTCATCGGCGCTTCTCCAAGACTATGGCGATCAAACGGAATTCTAGCAGTGAGTGACGATCAGCCTTGGGCCCGGTGGCATTGTCGCTTGTGCTGCAGGGGATTCAATTGGGGCGGTGCCGATCGCGTAGTATCGGACGGAGACGCTGCGTGCAGGAGGATAGGGCTGCGATGGTGAAGTGGTTGCGGCGCATTGTCGTGGCGCTGGTGGCAGTTTTCGTGTTGCTTTACTGCGGAGACTGGGCGGTGTACAAGATGCGCGGATCGCCGCAGGGTAGCGTATCCGTGAGCCGGACGCTGGTGGTTCCCTTGAAGGGCAACAAGCAAGAATACGACTACCTGGGAACGAGCGATGTTCCTTGCGCTGTCTCCATCTTTTCCCAGGACGGCAAGAATCCCTGCTGGCAAGTGCGGCGCAATCACAATCAGAATACGAACCTGTAAACAGTTTTTGTCGGCGCTGCGCTTTGTTGTGGCAACGATCGCTGCTTGTTCACGTCTCACACCCGTTGGTGATGCGAGTCACGTTTTGTGGCTCGACCGATGCGTACTATCGAAGAACCTTGCTCCTCAAGAGCGCGTGGACTTCAGCATGTACAGTCGAACACAAAACGAGAATGGGACTTACAATACGCGGTGCCTGGATTGCATGATGACCGTCGCTTCCTCGGTCGAGACGGAAGGCGATGTGGAGCGGCTCGAATCGCGACACATGTGTCCGGAGCGGGCGCTTGCGCAGCTTCTCGCCAAAGAGTCTGCGATCGTGGCACAAGCAAAGCGCAACTAGTGTGCGGCCGCCGAAGTTGTTCGCACAAATTCGGAATTGCCGAGAAGCAGATTCTTCGCTCACCACCCCCAAACTCCGCCCCAAAGAACACAAATCGCTCTTTGGGGACCCCTGAATTACGTTTGGGGCCCCATTCACTCAGAATGACATCGCCAACTTTTGTTGTGAACTTAATGGACAGGTTTGGCTTGACCGCCTGAGATTTTCTTGTAGAGTTCCTGATCTGCGGAACGGGTGATGGTGCTGGCCTTGTCGAGTTCGGCTTTGGCTTCGTCTTTGCGGCCCATGGCGCGGTAGAGGCGGCCGAGACGCCAGTGCACGTTGACATCATTGGGAGTGAGCTTTTCGGCGGCGAGGAATTCGCGAAGCGCATCGTCGTTGCGGCCGTCGTTGGCGGCGAGGATGCCGAGGTCGAGGTGGGCGAGGCCGAGCGATGGATCAAGCTTCACAGCCTTCTCCAATAAAGGCGCGGCATCGGCATACTGATTCATCTGAATGTTGGCGTCGGCGGTGTAGAGCATCGCCTGGGGGTGGTTGGGATTGTTGGCGAGTTCGGCTTGGAATTCCTTGATGGCTTCGGGATATTGCTTCTGGCTTAAAAGCAGATAGCCGAGGCCGAAGTGTGCGTCGGGCTCATCGGGCTTGGCTTTGACGGCTTTGCGGAACATGTCGATGGCGCCCGAGCTATCTCCCATTTCGTCGAGGGCTTCGCCTGCGAGCATGTCGGCTTCGGCGGAGTCGGGATCGAGATTGAGAATTTCGTGGTAGACGTCGAGGACGCGGTTGAACTGCTTCGACCAGAGATAGCTGTGGGCGAGGGTGAGGCGAATGGACAGGTTTTGCGGATCGGCATCCGCGGCGGTCTTGAGATAGGGCGCTGCCTGGGTGAATTGGCTGAGACCGTAGTGGGACATGCCGAGGAGAATCGTGTAGCGGAGCGCTTCAGGCGAATGAGGCGGTGCATTCTTCAACAGGATGGTGAATTCGGGGATAGCGGCCTTCAGATCGCCGGCCTTGAAGAGGGCGAGGCCAAGGTTGAGGCGCAGACCGGTCATGCCGGGTTTGAGCGCGAGGGCTTTGCGATAGAGAGGGACCGCTTCCTTGTAGTGATCCTGACGGGCTTCGAGCAGGCCGAGGTGTGCGTAGGGCTCGGCGTCGGAGGGATGGGCTTTGAGGAAGGCGCGCCAGGCTTGTTCGGATTCGGCGAGTTTACCTTGCTGCTCGAGAGCAACGGCGGATTGGCGAAGGTCGGCGGTCTGCGCGGCGAGAAAAGATGCGGCGATGAAGAAGAGGAGGAGCGGCAGTCTCGTATGTACGATCGGTTTCACCCGCCTGCCTTTCTTTTCATCCCCACTTCAGCCCACAAGCAAGGGTCCATGTTCATTTTCGCTCGAAGAGAGAAATGCAACAACTCATGCGCAAGCGCTTCCCACTCGATCAGGCCGCCAGCAGGTATCTCTCCTGCACAATCCTGAGGTGATGCGTCACGTGGCCGGGAATGATGAACGCGAGCGCGCGGACCGTGAATAGGTTGTCGCTGGCGATACCGGACCGCATCCAGGCTTCCGCGGGGAGATTCTGGAAGAATGCAATCGTTGCAAGGCGCACGTGCAGGAATTCTTCAACGTGCGCAGCCCATGAAATCCCGTCGGCTTGCGCTCCTGCCGCTGCGATTCCCTGATCGTAGCTGGGCAAAGGCGTGGTGAAACCACGAGCAAACCAGAGGGCGCGAAAGACAAATGCGCGTTCCGTGTCGGTAATGTGATTCAGAACCTCGCGGATGCTCCATTTATCCGGCGCATATCGATGTAGAGACTTCTCCTCAGAGATTGTCGAGAAGAATTGCCGGCAGTCATCATGCTGACTCTGGATTGTCTGGAATGGGTTATCGCCAGAGACCTGATCGATGTAGGTGAAATAGTAAGGTGAAGCTTCGTCGGGTTTGGGTCGTCCGATCATGGTTGTGATTGTATCGGTCCGCGTGCAACATCTCTACGTTTGCGACGTCACCTCATGCACGGTTTTTCAGGTCCGGGTATTTAGTGAAAATCATGCGCTGGTTTTCTGGGCTCAGGTCGCTGAGGCGGGTGGGCTTGTCCTGGGGGCGGGTGCCTTTCTGATTGAGCACGTTCATGAGGCTCCACTCGCGCTGCAGTTTGTCTGGCTCCGCGGCTTTGAGATCGTAGCGGGTGAAGTCGATGGCGACGGGCGCACTTTTCGTGGTCCAGTCACGCAGAAGCGCAAGACGGAACTCGCGATTCATGAACCATTGAATTTCGAGGTTTTTTTCTGAGCCGGGTGCGCTGGTGCCGCGGGCATCGAAGCGGTAGTTAAGCGCGTCGTTATTGGGGTTATGCTTTCGCCACTCGAGGCCGAACTCGCCTTCGGTCATCACCTGTGTATCACGCCAGCGATCGCGCACGGCTTGCAGCCACCACGTTAGATCGTCGTCGTGGCCGATCGACAGCTCCCAGATGGACGTTACAAAGCCGAAGCCATTCAGTTGTTGACCACGATCAAAGTGCATTGCGGTCGTATCGAGCATTTCTCTTCGGCCGACGGTGGTTCCGAGATTTCCGACCGTCTCGATCGGGCCTACGCCCATGCGGCTGTTGAATCCGCCCTCGAAACCGTTGCGCCGGGCGGCGAGAAAGTCGCACGTCCATCCGTCGAGGCATACGCAGTCGATGAAGTCCTGTTTGCCCTGGGCTGGTTTGAGGTAGTGTTCGCGGCTGGGATAGTAGGGGTAGCAGATGCCGCCGTCGCCATCGCCATTGTCGATGCCGTGCTGGCTCCAGATTTGTCCCTGGCAGACGTGGATTCCTTCATCCTGAGCCAGAAGCCTCTGGTTCTCGGCATCCATGAAACCGGCGACGAGACTCTGCGGACGATAACCGCCGCCGACCATCGTGGAGATCATGCCCAGAGCGGCGTGAATGGTGGCGCGGTTGTGCTCGCGCGTGTCGTACATGGGCGCGAAGTAGCCGCCTGGGATGAACGTGATTTCGTCGCCGTAGCGATGGTGATAGTCGGCGAGAAGTTTGCGCGCTTCCTGGTACTCCTTGCGCGTGTCTTTCAGGGCCAGCCAGCTGACGGCCCAGGTCATTTTGCCTTGCGGGCAGCCGCGTGCAAAGGCTTCGCGGCGAGAGCGTACGCGCTCGGGGCGATTGTCGACGGCTTCATCTTCGCCGATGGAGCGAGTGGGGGTGACCTCGATCTGATTCACGCGGAGAACGGAGACGTGGGTAAGAAACCTGCCGCGCAATGGGGGGGCGAGTGCCAGGCTCGCGACCGGATCGGCAAGAGCGATCGATGCGGCGGAAGCGGCAGCGCCCTGCAGAAACTTGCGTCGGGTGAGGGCTGCCGTTTTCGGGATTCAACTCTGGTTCTTGATTCACGATAGAAATGGGAATCGCCTCAGACTCTTCGATGTTTCATTTTTGCAGATGCGACTGCGGAAGAGCAGCAGGTCCCGTCGGCTTCCCTTCACTTCGTTCCGGGTCGCTCCGGATGACGGGTTGTGCGGAGGCGGAAAGAAGTGAAAAGCAGATCCTTCACTTCGCTTACCCCATGGACGATTCGTCCGTGGGGCTCCAAAACGCTACGTTCAGGATGACAAGAACAACTGTTCTCAGAATGTCGCGATGGCTTCGGTCTGGGTGTGGAAGAGCTGGGCATATTTGGTGATGCCGGCTACGGTGAAGACCTTGGTGAAGTGAGGCGAAAGGCCGAAGGCGCAAACTTTCTGGGCGTGATGGTAGGCCTCCATGAGGAGCTGAATGACCAGGGTGATCCCGCTGGAATTGATGTAACTCACCTTGGTGAAATCGAGAAGGATCAGCTTGGATGATTCTTTGGGAAGGCTCTGATAACAGCCCTGGAATTCCTCTTTAGAGGTGGCGGCGATGTCGCCGTCAAAGCGAAGGACGAATACGGGATGTCCAGCGGGAGACGTGAGTTGGTCGATGTGCCATTTGGTCCTGGTCTGCATGAAGGATCGCCTCTCCGTACTCTACTAGCTTGCCACCAAAGCTCGCGGACCGCCAATGGGATTGTTGCGGTTCGGTCTGAAGGGGGGATGGGATTGCAACAAGGGGCGATGAGATTGTCCATTTGGGTAACGCGTAGGGTGGATTTGGCCTTCGCGGTGATGGGAGGCAGCATTCATGGCAATTTGAGGGGGAGAGCAACTGCAGGTTCCTCCGCTCCCGTTGGTCGGTCGGAATGACAATGCGAGTGGAGTGAAGGAACGAAGAGCAAAAGCAGGTCCTTCACTTCGCTTACCCCATGGACGGTTCCGTCGACGGGGCCCCAAAACGCTACGTTCAGGATGACAAGCGGGAATGGACTGTATCAGGAGTGCATGCGGGCTACGTCGCGGAGCTGGCGGGCGGTGATTTCCAGGAAGGTCTCCACGCTGACGCCGGGAGGGGGTTCGAGGCCGGACTTGGACTGGATGGCGGCGGAGATACGCTCTGCGAGGGCGGCGCGGGTGGCGAGGGGCATGTCGAGGCGGCGAGCGAAAAAGCTTTCAAGTACCTGGAGGTCGGAGGCGGAGAGCCTGGCCACTCCGTGATCGGGGAGGGAGAAGCCGGCGGAGGGTTCGGGAGTAGGGGCGACAGGGGCGAAGATGTTGGCGGTGAAGGTGCGGGTGGATTCCGTGCTGATGGTGGCTTCTTCAATGCGGTCGCGGACGACGAGGGTGCCGGCGGCGAGATCGCCGAGGCGCTGGTGTTCGCGGGTAACGAAGATGGCGATGGCGCCCACCGCATAGAAGAAGGGGATCTGGTCGATGTAGCGGATGAAGTTGCGGGCCATGGATTCAAACAGGCCAATGGGGCGCCCGGAGCGCTGGATAACGCGGATGCGGGCGATACGCTTGCCGGGAGTGCGGCCGTTCCAGAAGGCCTCAAACAAGGTGAAGTAGCCCCAGTTGAACAAGAACAGCAGGAAGAGGTAGATGGCGGTTGCCCATTGCGCGGAGAGGCGGTTGAAGGCGTTGATACCGGGCATTAAGAAAGCGAATATCCAGATGACAAAGACGAGAGCGATGATCCAGATGATGTAGTCGATCAGGAGGGCGATGAAACGGCTACCGATGCCGGCGAGAGGCATCTGGATGGCGACAAGCTCGGGTGTTTCAATGCTAAGCTGATCTGAACTCTGGTCAAACTGAGTCATGGCGCCCATTCTATCGAACCAGTGGATCGCGAAGCGCCGGCCGCACTGGGACCGGCTGGCTGTCTTGTTGTCGCGAACGGACCAGAACGGGTTGAATAGCCTTTCGCGGGCCGAGTTGCAGGAGATGGCGCTGCTCTATCGGCAGGTGGCGGCGGATCTCTCGGTGCTGCGGCGCGACGAGACGGCACGAACCTACAGCGACCATGTGAATCAACTGCTGGCGCGGGCGCACCACATCATTTATTCACGCCAGAAGACGACGTGGCTGACGCTGTTTCGGTTTCTCAAGAATGAGTATCCGGTGATTTTCCGGCGGCAACTGCCGTACGTGACGGCGTCGCTGCTGGTGACGATTGCGTGGGGGCTGCTGGGCGCGGCGCTGACGACGGCGCGACCGGAGTTTATGCGTCACTTTGTGGGTCCGGCGATGATCGCAACGATGGAGCAGCACAAGATGTGGACCGACTCCATTGTGAGTGTGGCGCCGAAGGAAACCAGCCACATCATGACGAACAACCTGTCGGTGAGCTTTCTGGCGTTTGCCTCAGGAATCACGTTCGGAGTTGGCACGTTTTTTCTTTTGTTCAACAACGGCATGTTGCTGGGGGTGATCGCAGCGGCGTGCCACCAGTACAGCATGTCGGTGCCTCTGTGGAGCTTTATCGCACCGCATGGGTCGCTGGAATTGCCGGCGATCATCATCGCGGGCGGCGCGGGGTTTCGTGTGGGACACGCGATGCTGTTTCCCGGGGGATATCGCTGGAAAGAGTCGGTGGCGAAAGGCGGCATTGAGGCGACGCAACTGGTGGCGGGCGTGATTCCGATGCTGGTGGTGGCGGGGTGCCTGGAGGGATTTTTCTCGCCTTCGCATGCGCCGGTGTGGCTGAAGTTCTCGGTGGGGGCACTGTTGTTTTCGCTGCTGATGACGTGGTTGTTCCGGCCGGTGAAACAAGCAGTGACCGAGGGAACAAGGGAATTAGTGAATTAGTGAATAAGTGAATTAGTGAATAAGTGAATAGGTTGACGAGGGAACGAGGGACTGGCTGGTGGTTTGATCAGTTGTCCGGGGCTCTGTACATGCTGCCTCCCTTTTACGCGCGCCGCCGGCTTGTTTCTGCGATTTGAAATTCTTTCGAGGCGCTTCAGTTAATGAATCTGGGAGTTGATTTGCGGCCGGGAGTGGTGGCGGCGGCGGTTTTGCTGCTGGCGCCGATGCTGGCGGCGGGGTTTTGTCCTGCGACGGTGGAGAAGCTGGGACGATGGCTGCCGCGGACGGTGCGAGTGGCGGGGCCTGTGCTGCTGTGTGTGCCGTATGCGCTGACGGCGACGGCGTTCGGAATTTTCAAATGGGGATGGTTTGCAGCTTATGCGCTGCTGCCGGTGGCGATTGCGTTTTTGCTGGAGCAGGCGCGCGACGAAGATGCGGGGCAGCGCGGGAACTGGCGGGACTTTGCGGTGCTGGTGGTGCTGGGGTTGGCGGTGGATCTGCGCTGGCTGGAGCCGGCGTGGCCGCGAGGGCTGGCGGCGCTGGGAAAGATTCTTCTGCTGGATGCGGGGATCTTCGGGTTCCTGGTGGTGCGGAGGCTCGAAGGCATTGGATTCGATCTGCGGCTGACGCGTAGGGATTTGCGCAAAGGTTTGGTCGAGTATTGCCTATACGCCTTGATTGCGATTCCGCTGGGATTGTGGCTGGGGTTTCTGCACTTTCATGCGGGGTGGCCTTCGCCGCTGCGGGCGGTGGGGGCATTTGTTTTTACATTTTTGTTCATCGCGATTCCAGAGGAGTTGTTTTTTCGCGGGTGGTTGCAGAATCTGCTGGAGCGGAGGATGGGGCGGACACGTGCACTGCTGATGACGGCCGCTTTGTTCGGGCTGGCGCACTGGAACAAGCAAACGTTGAACTTTAACTGGCGCTACGTGGTGATGGCGGCGATTGCGGGCGTGTTTTACGGGCGGGCGTGGCGGGCTCAGCGGCGGGTGGGAGCTTCGGCGATTACCCACGCGTCAGTCGACACGACATGGTCACTCTGGCTGAGGTGAAGCGGCTGAGGGCGGTAGCGAATATAGCCGAGTCCGACGCGCATGTTGTGCAGCGTGGACGCTGGAATGGTGATAGCGACGCAGATGCCGAAGATGGCGTGCGCGATGGCGAGCGGATAGACGTTGCGCGAGCGGATGAAGAGGAAGCAGGCGGCGAGTCCCCAGACGAGCGTGAGCGGCGTGAGGATCGGGTTAGGCAGATGGGCCAGGGCAAAGACCGACGCGGCGAGGAACGCTGCGATGTTTGCCCTGGGGATGATGCGCAGAAGACGCGCGAGGAAATATCCCTGCAGCAGCAATTGCTGCATGAGCGACCAGACGGTGTAGCCGCCGAAGGACTTGAGCCATTCGGCAGCACCGGCGGGATGGTGCAGCGTATGCATGGTGCTGGCGAAGAAGGTGGCAATGGCCGCCAGGATCAGGGCCAGGCCGATGATCCAGGACGAGCGCCAGAATCCGGCAACGCAGCAACCCATCGCTTTCCAGCCTTCGAAGGAAAGGATGATGGAGACGATGAACCATCCGAGAGCGATGAAGTAAAGCCAATGCTGGAGGGGGTGCGGTGTCCAGATGACGGCGAGGATGAGGCCGTATCCGATGGCGAGTTCGGCGAGTTCCCACGCGATGCGCCGCTTCGGTGATGGAGCCGCGGCGCAGGCGCAGCTCGTTGGGAATTCCGCGGGTACACTCATGCGCGACCTCCAAGCCGAAGAACAGTGCGGGGACTTCGGCAAACCGGCTGTAGTCAATAGACACAGCCAGATAGGTGAATCTACTTGCCCAGGCTTTTGAGTGCCTGTTAGAGCAGATAGACGGCTAGCATACGCCCGTGGTTATCAAATGTGAGTGGGGATAACACTTTCGTGGAGGACACGCTGGTCACCGGAAGTCACCTGCGGCATTCGAAATCACACATCGACAAAAGCATCAGTGGCTAAAGCGGCGTTGAATATCGGCATGTCTAAACAGCTTGCGGAAAAAGGCCGATTCGGTGTTGCTGGAAAGAGCCCGGGGCTAAAGCCCATTGATTTTGTAGCTATTATTCGCGGGGCTGAAAGCCCCGCGCTCCTTCCGTCCTGCAAAACCTGAATCTTTTCGCAAGCCGTTAAAGTCGTGCCCTTCAAGACCGTGCTGTGACACGCCAGCTAAATCTTGAGGAAGATTTTCTTGCGGTAGAGGATCCAGACGGGAATGAAGCAGAACGCGGTGAAGGAGACGGAGTAAGCGAAGGCAGCCCAATGCGGGTCGGGTACGTGCGCGAAGACGTGGATGAAGATCCAGGCATTGAGGTTGAGATGCGTGGTGGGGCCAGACTGGATCTTGACAGTATCGAGGATGCCGGGCATGAGTTCGCTGAACATGTAAGCAGCGATGGCGTTGGAGCCGAACACGAGCCAGGGCCACGTCCAGCCCTTGCGCCAATTCATCTGCTCGATGGTGAACCAGGCGAAGGTGAGGAGGGCAAGCGAGTAGCCGCCGGCGACGAGAACGAATGAACTCGTCCACATATTTTTATTCAGGGGAAATTCGAGCGACCAGAGATAGCCGACGGTGAGACTGCAGAGCGATGCAACGGCGAGGCCCGCGGTCTTTGCGGAGGTGGATTTGCGGGAGCGCAGGAAGAGTCCGGCGAGCATGCCCATGAGCGCAGTGCCGATGGCGGGCAGGTCACTCAGCAGGCCTTCGGGATCGCGCACGTTGTGATCCGGTGAATAGAGATAAAGGTGATGCGGGAAAAGACCGCGATCGATCCAGGAGACCAGGTTCTGGGTCATGTCCATGAAGGGCACATCGCGGCCGGGCACGCCGACGCCGGGAATCGGAACCCAGCGGACGAGGATCCAGTAGCCGACGAGGCAGGAGGCGAGGGCGATCCACTTGGTGGAGACGCGCTGATCCCAGAGGTAGAAGAGGCCGACGACGAGGTAGCAGACGGCGATGCGCTGGAGTACGCCGTAGAAACGCATGTGGTCGAGATGGAAGAACGGGAAGCTGTTAACGATGATGCCGAAGAGGATGAGAACGACGGCACGGATGACTGTGTGCTTCGCAAGCTGAGCACGCTGCGCGCCTTTGGACAGACGCGCATCGAAGGCAAAGACGACCGATAGGCCAACGATGAAGACGAATGTGGGGAAGACCAGGTCAGTGGGTGTGAGGCCGTTCCAGTTGGCATGATTCATGAAGCGCCATGAACCGGGGCCGCCGTTGTTGTTGACCATGATCATGAAGGCGATGGTGATGCCGCGGACCACATCGAGGGAGAGCAGGCGCTTCACAGGATTCGGCGCGAGAGCCGGATTGGTGATGGTGGGCTGCTTTTCAGTGAGACTTGGCTGCATTGCTACCCCGACGGAAATTGCTTGCACTTACGCTACGCGCTGAGGGCGGGGTGTGCCAAGTGCTATGGAAGGAGCAAAAGCCGGGATGAACGGAGTGAGGACTGAGGAAGAAAAGCCGGAAGAAAAGCCCGGACTTTGCAGTCCGGGCTTTTGGAGGTTTGCAGCATTGGAAGAACAGGATGGCCTCAGTTGACCGTTAGTGCAACTGATGCTTGGTGGGTCTTGGCGCCTTCCGTTCCGGTAATCAGAATCGTGGAAGATCCGGTGGAGGCTGGGTGGGCGACTTTTACAGTCAAGGTCGCGCTTCCGCCCGCGGTGAACGAGGATTTGGAGAGGCTGGCAGAAACTCCCTTTGCGAGTCCCGAAACAGTCAGGCTGACTGTGCCGGCGGTGCCGACGGCTGTCGTACTAATGGTGACGGTGGACGAACTTCCCCTGGAAATAGTCAGAGTCGGTGGATTGGCGCTGATCGTGAAGTCGCTGCTGGTCGAAGCGGGGTTGACCGTCAGGCTCACCGGGGTAGTTTCCGTGGTGCCATCAGAGGTCATGCCGGTGACTGTGACGGAGAATGTGCCCGTAGTGGCGGTCGACGTGGCGGTGAACGTCAGGACAGACGTTCCGCTTCCATTGACCGGGTTGGTCCCGAAGGCAGCTGTAACACCCGAAGGCAGGCCCGAGGCACTGAGAGTGACACCGGAACTGAGCGTGCCGCTCACCGTGACCGTAATGGTGGAGGTTCCGTTGCTCCCCTGCGTGACTGTTGCGCCTGTGGCGGAGAGGCTGAATGTTCCCTGCTGCGTGCCGCCGCCGGTCAAAGCGTCGATCAAACCCGCGTTGGGGCTTCCCCATCCGGTGACGAGATCGAAGCCCGTAACGGCTGAGAAGCTGCCGGAGGTGCCGCTCTTGATGTCGTGGAAGTCGGCGGCATAGGTGGAGGCGCTGGCGTTCTGCGCGTAGATGGTGGGGTTGATGAAACCGATTGGACCCTTACCACCGTTGGCGAGTTGCTGGTTGACCAGCGCGATATAGCCAGCCCACATAGGTGCGGCGAAGCTGGTGCCACCGTAGCTGTTCGCCGTGCAGGTAGTCTGATCGGCGCAGACATAGAAGGTGAAGTTTGCATTGGCCGAAACGTCTGGGCCGTTGCGAAGGGTAGTCGAACCCTTATTGCTGGAATTGATCGCAGCAGTCTGCCACGACGGGATCTTGATGCCGTCGGGGCTGATGCCGCCGCCGCTGTCGACCCATGCGGTTTCAGACGCCCAGGGGCCTGCAGCGCTGGAGGTAACGAGATCGGTGCCGCCGACAGAAACGACGAAAGCATCGTCCGCGGGCCAGGCTTCGTTAGAACTGGACCAGGTGGAGCTGTCGCCGGATGCCGCGAAGAAGTTCTGGCCCTGCGCGGCCATCCTCTGGAAGAAGGGATCGAGAGTGTTGGGATCGGCCGGCGTCCATCCCCATGAGCAGCCGATGGTGCTGGGAAGCGGGTTATGCGTGGTCATGGCGCTGATCATCGCCGTGTCTGACGAGCCGACGTACACAGTGAGGCTGGCGAGACCGGGAGCCATGCCGAGGGCCTGCGTCATATCGAGGGTCTGTTCGGTGTCGTCGCAACGGGATTGACGTGTGTGCACGCAACTGGTGCTGGTGCCGTCGGTGGACAAGAGCGTCACCACGCCGGTGGGATACGGCTGCCCTACGTTCGCATAATAAGTTTGCAGATCGGCCAAGTCAGTGCCTACGTACTCAAGCAGGCCCACGTTCTGGCCGGCACCGGTGAGTGCCGTTCCGCCATAGTAGGCGGCGCGCATGTCGCTGCCGAGGAAGGAGGCCGACGGGCCGGAGCCAGTGGTGGCGTGAGAGACGACCTGCTCGGGCTGGATTCCGTGCGCCGCGGCGTAGTCCTTCTTGTTGACAAGAAGCGGCCTGGGAATGGAGTAGTTGTCGAGGCCGGAGATGTGCCAGAGGTTGAAGGGCAGGTCGAGAGCGGGCTCGCGATCGGGAGAATAAAAGGTGCGATCCTCGGTGGGGTGCTGATAGGTGCGCATGTTTACGTGAAATGCAGCTTCGATATTGGAGACTCTGCCTTTGACCTGGACGAGCATGCCATCGCGCGAGCCGCCTACGACTTCGAAGCCGTAGGTCTTGGCGAAGCGGACGACGGTATCGTAGTCGTCGACGGTGGGCCCGAAGCGTGCGGTGAATTCGGTTGGGGTAAGGAACTGACGATAGCTCGGACTGGCCGGGTTGTAGACATCGGCGAGGAAAGCCTTGAGGCCAGCTGGGTCGCGCAGGGACAGAACCAGGTCAAGCTGCAATTCCTGGTTGCCGGGGAGGCGGCCATTGGCCTGCGCGTGGCCGTTTTTCACCACATCGCGCACGTGATGCGTCTTGACGGACTGGGCCAGGCAGGTTGATGCGGAAAGCGCCAGCGCTGCGCAAAAGGTCAGGAATTTCCCTGGTCTTGAAATCACGAATTCTCCTTGGGACGGCGGGGATGGGGGATTCAGTATGGGAGCAGTCTTTCCCCGGTGTTGTTGCATTTTCAGACAAGAGGGACAGAGTGTCTAGGAAAATGTGGCTGTGCAGGCGGACGGATCGTTACAAGCGTGGGAACTGGGATGCACTTCGGTCACCTGCAGGGTCTTTTCGCCTGTATTTCCTGTTTTGAGAAGACTCTTTCCGCTTCGGCCCGCGACGAATGCGGATTGAGAGATGAATCATAATAGGACCGATGTCTCTCAGATCCTTCTTTCGCCTCTTACGCGATGGCCGGCTTCGGGCTCTTCTGGGGGTAGGCGCAGGGCTCAAATCCTTCTATAAGCTCACCTACCTTGCCGCTGCCGGAGAGGCCGGACTGCTGAAAAGGCTGGCGCCAGGGCCGGCCACTTTTGATTCGCTCGCCGCTTTGTATGCTGCTGACGGCCAAGGCAGGGAGGCACTTGAGGCCTGGCTGCAGATGGGGGTTCGTCTACGGCTGCTGAGCCTTGGTCAGCGCGGCTACGCGCTGCGCGGGCTAGCCAAAAGGCTTGCCCAGCCGGAGAACGACCCTGCGCTGGCCATGGTGGAGGAAGTGGCCGGGCTGCACCACAAACTCATCCTTGGAACGCTGCCCAAACTCGGCAGCGGCGAACTCTGGAGCCTTGCCGACCAGGACGGCGAGTTGATTGCCCGCTCCTCGCGTGTGCTTGAGACTTTTCAAGCAGAGGTCATCGAACGAAGCGTGCCGGAGCGCGGCGCAGTGCGTCTGCTGGAGATCGGCTGCGGCTCCGGCGTCTACCTGCGATATGCGGCGGAAAGAAATTCTTCGCTGACGGCGGTGGGGATGGAGCTTCAGCCGGCAGTGGCTGAAATGGCGCGGATGAATCTGCGGAGCTGGGGTTTGGAAAGCCGGGTCAAGGTTGAAGATGGCGACTTCCGTGGAAAAACACCCGGCGAGCTGTTCGATATCGCGACGCTGTACAACAACATTTACTACTTCCCGGTCGAAGAGCGGGTCGCGTTGCTGAGACGCATCGGAAGCTTTCTCAAGCCGGGCGGATTTCTGCTTTTGACGACGTGCTGCCAGGGAGGGAGCCTGGCGACAGAGGCGCTGAACCTGTGGGGCGCCGCCACCAAAGGCGCCGGGCGTTTGCCGGCCGAAGGCGAACTTGTGGATCAGCTGCGCCAGGCTGGATACAGCCGGATAACGGCAAGGAATCTGCTTCCTGGGGACCGCTTCCTGGTCTTCCAGGCGTTTCGCGGGTAGGGGGAAGCTTGCGCTTTTCGTTTCTGTCGGTCGGAATGACAGTTCATGGTTTGTCGGTCGGAATGACAGTTCGAAGGTTGCGGTAGGATTACGGGCAAAGCAATGAAACTGGTTGGGATGGCGTAAACTCGTTTCTTCAAAGATAACCAGACAATTTGCGCGCACTTTTGCTGGAGGAATCCGTGGCCGAGTTTCAACCTTTTGTTTCGCCCGATCAGAACCCGCCGGAGTTTACCTTTCGGGCGCTGTTTCTGGGCTCTATTTTCGGCATCATCTTTGGCGCGGTAACGGTGTATGTGGGCTTGCGTGCAGGCCTGACGGTGGCCGCATCGATTCCGATTTCGGTGCTGTCGATCAGCATTCTGCGCGCGTTTGGCCGTGCTTCGATTCTCGAAAACAACATTGTGCAGACGACCGGGAACGCGGGGCAGTCGATTGCATCGGGCGTGATTTTTACGCTGCCGGCACTGGTGTTTCTGGGCTTTGATCTGGAATATTCGCGGATTTTCATGCTGGCCTTGATCGGCGGATGGCTGGGTGTGCTGTTCATGATTCCGCTGAGGCGGCAGTTGATTGTTGAAGAGCATGGCACACTCACCTATCCGGAAGGCACGGCATGCGCCGACGTGCTGATCGCAGGCGAAAAGGGCGGGTCGCTGGCGAGCCGCGTGTTTCTCGGCCTGGGACTTGGCGCACTGTACACGCTCTTCCAGAATGACAACATCTTCAAAGCGTGGCCCGGAACGCCGGAGTTCCAGCCCGACTTCGGGCCGCAGCACATCCTGAAAGGTGCATCGATCAAGGCCGATGCAACTCCGGAATACCTGGGTGTGGGCTACATCATCGGACCGCGTGTGGCTGGCATCATCTTTGCCGGCGGCGTGTTCTCGTGGCTGGTGCTGATGCCGCTTATCTACTTCTTTGGCAAGGCACTGCCTGACCCTATCTATCCCGGCACCATTCCGATCGGGCAGATGGGGCCGAGCCAGCTCTGGTCCACCTACATTCGACCCATGGGCGCGGGCGCGGTAGCCGCCGCGGGCCTCATCACGCTGCTGAAGACCATGCCAACAATCGTGAACGCGCTCACCGCCGGCTTCCGCACCATGCGATCCGGCTCGTCCGACAAGAAGAAGCCGATCCGGACGGAAGACGATCTGTCGATGAGCATCGTCGTTTTCGGTTCGCTGACCCTGGTCGCGGTCATGTTTTTCTTCTTGCAATTCAAGCCAGTGCCGGGCGCCTATGTGGGATGGGCGGCGAACCTTGCGGCCTCGCTGCTGGTGATCGTGTTTGGCTTCCTCTTTGTGACGGTGAGTTCGCGCATCGTCGGTCTCATCGGCAGCTCGGCAAGCCCGGTCTCGGGTATGACGATCGCCACGTTGATGGCCACATCCGCAATATTTCTCGTTCAGGGATGGACGGCGCCGGCCTTCGGGGCCCTGGCCATCACTATCGGCGGCGTAGTCTGCATTGCGGCCTCGAACTCCGGCGACACTTCGCAGGATTTGAAGACGGGCTATCTGATTGGTTCGACACCGTGGAAGCAGCAGGTTGCGCTGATGATCGGGGTGGTGGTATCGACTGTGGCCATCGGCTTTACGCTGAATTTGATGAACACGGGCTTGCAGCACTTCGATGCCGCGTCGCGGCCGTGGAATGTTTCTGCCTCGCATCCCGGAGTATCGGTACAGCAGGACGCGCAGCATCTGCCCGATCAGTTTCCGGTAATGAACGCCGACAAGTCGACCACGCTGCATCACAAGTCCGACTACGTGATACTGAATGCGCTCGGATCGCCCGAACTAGCTGACGGCAAGTATCTCTACTCGCCAGCGAGCCGCAGCATCGAGGTGCAATGGATTCAGGGTATCGGCAGCGAAAAAGCCGCAGCCCCCCAGGCGCGCCTGATGGCCACCGTGATCAACGGCATCTTGAGCCGGAAGCTACCCTGGGGCCTGGTAATGCTCGGCGTGTTTCTGGTCATCGCTGTCGAGTTGCTGGGAATTCGGTCGCTCTCGTTTGCGGTGGGCGCGTATCTCTCCATCGGCACCACGCTGGCGATTTTCTGTGGGGGCGCTGTGCGCTGGTTTGTCGATCAGGCTGTGAAGAAGGCCGGCGGCAACGTCGACGAAGCTGAGAGCGAGATCTCGCCTGGCTCGCTGTATGCGTCCGGCTTGATTGCAGCGGGCGGGATCGTTGGGCTTATGGGCGTGGCCCTCAAGGGCTACGAGACGACCACCGATAAGGGCGACATTCTCAACTTCCCTGCCGGAACATTTCTGGATCACACATGGGTGTCGGTGCTGGCGTTTGCGATGCTGGCGTATTCGCTGTATTACTTCGCACGAAAGCCGCTGAAGAAGTAGGTGGCGCCTGCGGGAAGGGCAGCGAAAAACAAAAGCAGATTCTTCGCTCCACCACCCCCAAACTGAAAAGCGTTTGGGGCCCCGTTCACTCAGAATGACAGCGTTGATTTTTAGCGGGCCAGGTGCCAGAAGTGCCAGACTCCGTAGGCCAGCACAATCATGCCTGCCTCAAAGAGGAAAGCGGTGCGGAGACCGCGAGCACAGCCGAGGCCGTCGGGATTCGGTTCTGGCCGCTCGGTCAGGTTGTTTCTCGTGAAGATAGGGGAATCGCAGATCGATACGACGTTGTTTGGTGCGAAAAACGGTGCGGCGGAGACGGCGGACTTGCGGGCTGCAGAAGAGCGGAACTCGTAGACGGATTGATTCGGCACGAAGAAGACCCCCACCTGGGGGTGCTTGCCGGAGGAAGCAGACACCCCTTCAGGACTCGAGCAACTCGCTCTTGCGGAATAAAGCGATTCTCCCGCTGTCTCTTCAGGAAATATGTGATTTATATCACCTCGCAAACACGAGGGAGTGAAATTTTTTGTAGGAAATCTCGGTACGAATTTTTGTCCTTCACTTTTTCACTCCCTCCGGTGAAAAGTGAAGAGGTGAAGGAGTGAAGAGGTGAAGAGTGAAGGGGTGAAGGAGTGAAGAGGTGAAAGAGTGAAGGGGTGAAGGAGTGACCGAGCCTTCGACCTTCGAGCCTGGGATCGAAGGGATGCTTTAGCTCAGGCAGGGTGTTTGCGGAAGACGATCTGGAGTTCGTGACGCCAGTCTTCGCTGAGGGCGATGAGTTCCCAGTCAACCTCCGGGGAGAGATAGCGCAGGACGGGGAGATTGGCGGGGTGGATGCGCAATGCAGGCGCGGCCAGGAGGAGACGTGGAGGCTGTGGCGAAACTTCAGCTCCCGGGAAGTAGCCTTCGCGTTCGAACGCCGATAAAGGCCGGTCGCTGCCGGCGGTGCGTTGCCGATCGGCATTGAGAGCGCGGACGCGGATCCAATAGTCGAGCGCCTGGAGCGGGAGATGCATGTCTTCGTCGGCTTTGAGTTCAATGACGACGAGACGGCCGGTGCGATCGAGGGTGAGCAGATCGAGCATGCCACGATCTGCAGATGAGAACGCGGGGACCTGCGAGTAAATCTGGTCGCCTCGGAGCGAGGGCAGCAGATCGCTGAGTCCGGCGCGGAATTCGGATTCGAGCCAGCGCTCGGGCTGGATGCGGAAGAGCGGATCTTTGTGGAGGCCGTCGGAGTGGCGGCCCGCAAAGAGGCGCGCGCAGAGTTCGCGGCAAAGGTCTGCGGTCTCGTCGGTAAGCGGGGTTTCATTGGCGCCGGCGCCGAAAGTGATCTGCTGTTCGCGGGCGAAGGAATGCGCATCGACGCCATGACGTACGCGGGCGAATTCGAGGCCGTGCAGAATCAGGCCCACTTCGGCTGCCGAACGCGGACGGATTTCGATTCGCGTTTTTGCGTCGGCCGGAAGCAAATTCAAAATTGTGTCGATGCCGGACTGGCAACGCGTGAGGGCTGCCTCCTGGGAAAACGCGTGGACGAGACGCACGAGCTTGTTGCCGCTGTCGCGGAAGTCGACGGGCGTGAGTTCTTCGCTGCGCTCATCGAGGGTGAAGAGCTGAAAATCGGCGGCAGCGTGGTTAAGCCATGCCATGCGCTCAGCCGTGGTGTGCTCGGCTCCTTTAGGCACGATGACCTTGAGCGAGCCGAAGTGGCGGCGTGCGTCGCTTTTCTGGCGGCAGTAGTCGAGCCAGAGAATGCCCAGGGTAAGGATGCCGTCGATGGTGGCGGCGGATTCTGCCTGGCTGACGCCGATGATGGCCTCGGCGGCCGTGCCGCGGAGAAGGCGGCCACGAATGTAGGCGGGGCCGAAGCTGTGCTCCAGATCCATCGCAGAACGGAGGCCGTCGACTTTGGAGCCGATAAAGGCGCGGGTGAGGACGCGATCGAGCAGGCGCTGAAAGTTGCGGCGCGCGGAATCGCGGGCGGTGGGGGTGCGGCGGTCGCTATTCGGGACCAGTTCGAGGGCCTGCGGCTTCGCAGCGCCCATGCGGCGGGTCATGACGCGCAGGCACTGCGCGCGCGGCTGAATTTCGACGACGGTGCGGACAAGATTGCGCTCTTCACTCCAAAGCTGGAGGAGGCAGCGCCCGTGGGACTCCACGATGGAGTAGCGTGCGAGTCGCATGTCGAAGAGGATGCGGCCATCTTCGAGCAGAGCCGCGGCGGGGTGGGCGGCGAGGTATTCTTCGAGGATTTCGGCAAGTTTGGCGGCGGTTGGAGATTCGACTGCGGAGACCACGCGAAGCCTACCAGTTCTGCCGCGCCCGCAGACTCGTGATGTGCGCCGTGTGATGGCGCGAGTGCCACGCATATAGGGCGAGCACGGTGCCGAGATTCTGGCGGCCGTTCTCGGGGTGGACGTAGCCGCGTTCGAAGTCGGCGTCGGAGAGCGCTTCGAGAAGTGCGACCCAGCGTTCGTGCATGGCTGCGATCATCGCGAGGGAACCGTCGATTGGCAAGTGGCTGTCAGCCAGCCGAGCCCAGGCGGCCTCGTCGTAGGGCTTGATGGTGGGCCAGTCTTCCGTGAGGGCGAGCTTGGTGCGGCAGTATGAGTTGGCGTGACTGTCGGCAATGTGATGCACGAGCTGGCGCACGGTCCAACCACTTTCGCGGTACGGCGTGTCGAGTTGCGAGCTGGTCAGTCCGTAGACGGCGGTCTGAAGCGTCGATGGAAGGAGGCGGAGGTTGGAAATCTGCTCGGCGCGAGCTGCCGGCTCAGACGAAGGTGGAGGCCTGAAGCGGCCAATCGGATAGCGAAGGTCTTCCAATTCTGTCATTGCGCAAAAACCTGGAGGGCTCGCGAACGGGGCTGCCGGGCGGCACGGTTGAGGCGAATCTATTTAGCCGCTGTGGGGTGCTTTTGCACTTTGTGTTTCGGCTGGTGCTTGAATTGCTCATTTTTCGGATGATAAGCCTTAGGATGCTGCACGATGCGCGGGTCCTTCGGGGGCTTTTTGTGAAAAGGCCACATGGCGAAGGCCGGAGCGGCACACACCACCAGCAACAGCGCGGTAACCGCAAATTTCCTCATGGCAGGAATGTAGCACGAGAACGGGACGGGCGATAGTACCGGAAGTCACCCAGGGCGCCGGAAAGTACCGGTAGCAATACGTCAAGCAAATGTTTACTCCGGGGTTACTGAAGGTTAGCCGGTCGCTCACTCTGAGGCGCTCGCACCACCAGCCGTTCTCTCAATTAATTCGTGAACTCCACGGAAGGGGCGTGCCACGTCGCCGGATCACCGTTCAAGCCCCGGCTATAATTCAGCACCTCCAAATGCTCGGGAATCACTTTGATCAAAACCAGATTCTTGAACTCCGGGAACACGGAGTCCCAGTAGCCGCGTTTGCGCTTCATCATCTCTGCCCGGTCATCCACCAGCAGTGCTTTGCCTCGGATAGAAACGAACCCAGCGGCCTTGCTGTGGTCGGCGTAGTAAAGCGTGACCTGCGAGTTGTGACGTATCTGCTGCACCTTCCGAGTCTGCGTACCCGTCGCGATCCACACGGCCATATCCTCCTCTGGAGGAAACGGATTTACCGTCCTCACCTGCGCACGACCCTCCTCATCCTGGGTTAAAAGGGCGCAGTATTGCTGGCTCGCAATTATTTCGCGCGCCGCTGCGATCAGTTCGAAGCGGCCTAACGGTGTACTGGGCTTCTCGGGTGCAGGTGCCGTCTCAGCACGAAGCATTCCCGGAAGGGATGGAACGATCACCCCAGCCATCACGCCATTGAACGCATTTATGAGAAATTGCTTACGATTCACAATCAGCCCCTTTCGCGCCGTCAGGCACGTCTTCGCCGACGTGAATCACAGAAGCATGCCTGAACATGTTCGCCAGCCCACAAACGCCAGCAGGATTCTCGGATAGGGCAGCGGACTTGGTGGCTTGCCCCAGGATTGCGTCAGAATTTAGTCAGTGATACGGAGACGTGGCGGTCTTGGTTCCTTGTCTGTAGCGTTGTCGACACTTTAGCCACCATGGATCACAGCGCGATGGGTAGCGAGCGGGAGATCCGCGGAGTGGAGGGATGTTGTCGGGGTCGTGGGCGATCCGGAAATGATGTGCTTTGGCTACGTTGGGTCGGATGCGCGGACAGGATGAAACGCGGAGGGCAGATTGGGCTGGCGAGGTGAGCCTGGAGTGACCGGGATTGGCCCGCACTGAAGCTGGGCCAATCGTTCGGGTTAGATACGCGAAGCCTGCGGCCACCGTGGAGCGATGGCCGGCGTCGAACTAGGCTTTGCGATGGTGGTGATGACGATGGTGGTGGTGATGCGTAGTCGCCGCGAAGGCTGGAGCAGCGAACACGAGGACCAAGAGCACAGCAGCAAGAATCTTCTTCATGGGGCTAAATGTAGCACGAGGTGGATTGTGGAAATACCAGTGGGGGAGGCATGAATCAAGTGAGGAACCGGCTGATCTCATCATGCGGTGATTTGACCTGAGGCGTAAACTAAATCTAACGATGAGCCTACCTGTCACTCCCCCTCTGCCTAGTCACAGACGTTACTTTTTTGAGAAATTTGGAATCACCGAGCGGCTGCTGGAGCGCTGTTTGGGCGAAGCCCTTTCTGCGGGCGGCGACTACGCCGATCTGTATTTCGAGTCGGTGACATCGACATCGCTGGGAGTCGATGAGCAGATTGTGAAGTCGGCCAGCACGGGGACGAGTGCGGGGTGCGGGATTCGCGTGCTCTCGGGAGAGCGAACCGGCTACGCCTACACCGACAATCTGAGCGCCGAGAGGCTGTTGCACGCGGCGCGGACGGCGGCGCTGATTGCGTCGGGGCCGGCCAAGCAGCCGGTGCAGGGATTTACTGAGACGGCGGGGGCGGATCTCTATCCTGTTCCGCTGGGTGGGTTTGATCTGGATCTTGCGGCGCGACTGGAACTGATTCTGCGGGCGGACCGGGCGGCTCGGGCGTACGACAACCGCATTGTGCAGGTCCGGGCGGGATACAGCGAGGAGTTGCGGCGCATCCTGATTGCGGCCTCGGATGGGGCGTTTGCCAGCGACACGCAGCCGCTTTGCCGGTTGAATGTGTTCGTGATTGCCAAGGACGGCGCGACGACGACCAAGGGGTCGGCCGGTGGGGGGGGAAGAGCCGGGCTGGAGCAGTTTGCTGGTTCGAAGAGCCCGGAGCACCTGGCACAGGAGGCGGCACGCGGAGCGGTTCTGCAGCTTGGCGCGGTGCCGGCGCCGGCGGGCGAGATGCAGGTGGTGCTGGGTCCGGGATGGCCGGGCGTGCTGCTGCATGAAGCTGTGGGGCATGGGCTTGAGGCGGATTTCAATCGCAAGGGGACGTCGGCGTTTACGGGGCTGATAGGGCGTTCGGTGGCCAGCAGCAAGGTGACGGTGGTCGACAACGGCACGATGGAGGGGCGGCGCGGATCGTTGAATGTGGACGACGAGGGATCGCCGACGCAGGAAACGGTGCTGATCGAAAACGGCATTCTGAAGGGGTATCTAACCGACAAGCTTTCGGCGCGACTGACAGGAACGGCGAACACAGGGTCGGGACGGCGGGAGAGCTACCACTGTATTCCAATGCCGCGCATGACGAATACCTACATGCTGGCTGGGGATGATGCCCCGGAGGATATTCTGCGATCGGTGAAGCGCGGGCTGTACGCGGTGAACTTTGGCGGCGGGCAGGTGGACATCACGAATGGGAAGTTTGTGTTTTCGGCTTCCGAAGCGTACCTGATCGAAGACGGCAAGATTACGGCGCCCGTGAAGGATGCAACGCTGATCGGGAATGGGCCGGAGGCGCTGAAGTACGTCTCGATGGTGGGGAACGATCTGAAGCTGGATGAGGGGATCGGGACCTGCGGGAAAGATGGGCAGAGCGTGCCGGTGGGCGTGGGCATGCCGACGATCAAGCTGGACAAGATGACGGTGGGCGGGACGGGACGCTAGTACGCGGGCTCGCATTTCTGACAATTGCTTCGCGTTTAATTTCGTTTCGCCGGGTTCATTCTGAAAGAAGTTAGAATCGAGTTCGGAGGAAGCGCCATGACGTAGGTACGCAACTGCGACCTGGAGTATGTCATGAGCCGTTCCTATCGCCGCCCCTTTGCGGCGATCAATGGTATTACCAGTGCCAAAGAGGACAAGCAACTGGCCCACCGAGACGCCCGCCAAAAACAAAATCTCGCGATCAAAACTTGCACGGATTATGAGGAACTCCTCCTTCCTCATGAGCTTGAGTGTGCGTGGAATAACAACTATTGCTGGGGACGCGACGGTGCTCAGCGTTATATAGGTCTTCGCTACGAATGCGACGATGAAGTCGCCCGCCGCTATCACGAAAGACTACAGCGCAAGTAGAACTACTTCTGGTGGTCGGCTAGCCATTTGGCTACTCGGTCCTGGGCAGTGGTGAGGTCCGATGGGCTGAGGTGCTGGGCGACGAGGTCGCGGGCCTTGGCGGCATCCTGCTGGCGTGAACCGGACCAGGTTCTTGCGGCGAGGTCGAGCCACAGGTATGAATCCACCAGATTCACAGGGACTCCCTGCCCATTGGCATACATGGAGCCGAGGTTGAACTGGGCTCGAGGAAGTCCCTGCTCGGCGGCTTTGGTGTACCAGGCTGCGGCCTGGGCGTAGTCGCGTTCGAGGCCGGTGCCATTGTCATAGAGCAGGCCGAGGTTGAATTGGGCGGAGGCGTTTCCCTGTTCGGCGGCGCGACGGTAGAGGTCGGCGGCCTGGGTATAGTCCTGCGGAACCCCGATCCCGCGCTCGTAGAGGGTGCCGAGGTTGTATTCAGCTTCGGGAATGTGCTGGAGGGCGGCTTTGCGATACCAACCGGCGGCCTCCGCATCATCCTGCGGCACTCCATCGCCACGATCGTAGAGCAAGCCGAGGTGGAGTTGGGCGGGGGCAAAGCCCTGTTCGGCGGCTCTGCGGTAAAGGTTGGCGGCTTTGGCTCCATCCTGCGTAACGCCGTTGCCTGATTCGTAGAGCGCGCCGAGATCGAATTGCGCGCGTGGGAGTCCCTGATTTGAAGCTTTCTCAAGCCAGGAGACGGCTTTGGCGTTATCGAGCCCGACGGAGATCCCGGAGAGATAGGCTTCACCCACGGTGAGCTGCGCCTGCGCGTCGCCGGCCTCGGCTTTCTTCAGCAAGCCCGGATCGAGAGCTGCCTTTTGGGCGAGGAGCGGAAGACACCCGAAAACACTGAAGCAGATCGAAAGCGTAAGGGCGCGGCGCAGCGTCATGAATGCCTTTCAGGGGAACTCAACACCATAGCAAATTTCGAGGAATCCGGTGGTGATCGTAGTCGGCCGGCATGGGGCGTGCGGCTGGATGCACCGCACGATGGCGGTTTGTTAAGGTTGACCCATGCCCGAAGTCGTTCAACTCCCCGATGTGTCCGTCGTCGATCTTCAATCCCTTGCAACCGATGTAGTGAAGCTGGCCATAAAGGCAGGCGCCAGTGATGCGGAGGCTGTCGTTAGGGAGGGAGATGAGTTCAGCGTAAATGTGCGCATGGGGCAGGTGGAGACGCTGAAGGAATCGGGCTCGCGTGCGATCGGGTTACGGGTTTTTGAAGGGAAGCGCTCGGCTTCGGCGTCGACGAGCGATCTGACGGCGGACGGGATTCGGCAGCTGGTTGAGGGCGCGATGGCGCTGGCGAAGGTGACGGAGGAGGATCCTTTTATCGGGCTGCCGGAAACAGAGGAATTCGGCGCGATTGCGGACGATCTTCATTTGTACTTCGACGACGTGTACTCGCTGCCGGGGACGGAGCGGATTGAGTGGGCGCGGCGGGCTGAGGCGGCAGCGATGGCGGCGGACCCGCGCATCACGAATTCCGATGGCGGAAGCTTTGACGCGGCGACAGGCAGGAAGGTGCTGGCGAACTCGCGCGGATTTGTGGGGAGTTATCGCTCGAGCTATGCGGGGGTTTCGGCTGCTCCGCTGGCAGTGGATGCGAATGGACAGATGCAGCGCGACGGATGGTGGTCGAGCGCAAGGCGGATGGTGAACCTCGAAAGCCCCGAGGTTGTAGGCGCCGAAGCAGGACGGCGGACCGTGCGGAGACTGGGAGCGCGGCGCGTTCCAACGCAGCGGGTGCCGATTGTATTTGCGCCGGAGGTGGCGCGGTCGCTGATCGGCTCAGTGTTCGACGCTGCTTCAGGCGATGCAATCTGGCGCCATGCTTCGTACCTGGCGGGAAAACTGGGCGAAATAATTGGCGCTGCGACGATCACGATTGTGGACGACAGCACAATGCTGTTGCCGACGGGCGTGGGTGGATTTGGAAGCACTCCGTTTGATGGCGAAGGCCTTCCTTCGCGGCGGACGGTTCTGGTCGAAGGCGGAATGCTACGGAACTACATGCTGAACACCTATGCAGCGCGGAAGCTGGGGATGAAGTCGACGCACAATGCTTCGCGCGGGCTGGCGGGGGCGCCGGGGATCGGATGCGGGAATCTGTATCTGGAGCCGGGAACGCGGACGCCGGAGGAGATTATCGGCGACGTGAAGGCCGGCTTGTACGTGACGAGCCTGATGGGATTCGGGACGAACATTGTGACGGGTGATTATTCGCGCGGGGCGGCGGGATTGTGGATTGAGAACGGTCAGCTGACGCATGCTGTCGAGGAGATCACGATTGCAGGTCATCTGGCGGAGATGCTGATGCATGTGACGGCGATCGGGAACGATCTTGTGTTTCGCGGTTCGGTGGCGTCGCCGACGCTGCGGATTGACGGGATGACGATTGCAGGAGCGTGAGAGCGGAGTCAGCGGCGATTTGCGCTTGCTAGCAAGCTCGGCGCAAGGTTTTTGCAGGTTTTTTACTTAGCAAGTCAGCCGCGCTCACGCGCGTTAGCAAGCTAGCGAGTCAGCGGGTTCCGGGCAGAGCGAGACGTTGGTGGAAGAGAACGAAAACTCGATGCAGAGTGTTCCGTTTGATCCAACGGATCCGAAGGGTGCGCTGTCGCAACTGCCGCAGGCGCCGGCGGTGTTTGCGCTGTATGGCGCGGAGGCGAAGGACGAGCCCTACATCGGGCGGACACCGAATTTGCGCGGGCGGCTGGAGCGGCTGCTGCAGCCTTCGGCGAAGCATCCGCGACGGCTGCAGCTGGCGGGGCGGGTGCGGCGGATTGCGTTTCGGCGGACGGGGTCGGATTTCGAATCGCTGCTTACGCAGTTTTCCCTTTTGGAGGAGATTTACGGCGCTAAAGCGCTGGAGCGGATGCACCTGCGGGCGCCGGCGTTTGTGCGATACCTTGGCGGCAATCCCTACCCGCGCATCGTGGTGACCAACAAGCCGAGCCAGCGGGAGGCAGATTGGGCGTACGGGCCGTTTTCGTCGAGGGCGGCGGCGGAGCGCTTCGCAGAAGAAGCATTGAAGCTGTTTCTGCTGCGGCGCTGCACGGACGATCTGAATCCTGACCCGAGTCATCCGGGATGCGTGTACTCGGAGATGAAGATGTGCCTTGCGCCCTGCTACAAGGGCTGCAGCGACGAACGCTATTCCGAAGAAGCCGCTGCGGTGCGGGACTTTCTGGCGACGCGCGGCGAGAGCAAGCTGGTGGTGCTGCGCAACGACCGTGATGCGGCCTCGGCGAATCTTGCGTTTGAGGATGCGGCAGCGCTGCATGCACAGGTGCAGAAGGTTGAAGCCGTGCGCGCTCTGGCGTCGGAACTTGTCCAGCCGTTGAGTAAATTGCGGGCGGTGATTTTGCAATCGTCGGCGAATGCGGACGAAGTGTCGGTGTTTCTGTTTGAGCGCAGCAGTCTGCGCGGGCCGGTGCCCTTTTCGACCGTCGGGATGCGGATCCAGAATGAACAGTCCGGATCGAGTTCGCTGTTTGCGCAACCGATGGCGTTGGAGCCGGTGCCGGAGACAGTTGTCAGTGATCAGTTGTCAGAAGGATCGGGGATTAGGGAACAGGGATTGGAAACGCCCGCGGCTAACAAGGTTCCTCGGACGATGCTGGAGGCGCGGATGGAGGGAGTGCTGGCGGAGCTGGAGAAGGACGCGGCACCGGCGTCGACGACAGTGCGGCAGGGACATCTGGCGCTCTTGAAGCGGTGGTATTACCGGCCGGAGGTGAAGCGCGAGGGCGAGGCCTGTTTTCCGGATTCGGAGGGGCGGTGGCCGATCAAGTCGATGCTGCGGGCCGCGGGACATGTGGCGGCTAAATCACTGACACATACGGGCACACGACCGGCAAAATGATTGGCGAGGACCGGCGATGACCAGGCCAAACATGATGCGAGAGATGCTGAGGCCCGGCAGACGGATGGACATTGGCCGGGTGTGTGAAGCTGCGTCGCTGCTGCTGAAGAATCCGCGCAAGACGGGGCAGGTGGTGGAGTGCCTGTGGGACGAGGAGGCGGGGGTGGCCAATCGCGCTGCCGATGCGCTGGAGCGGGCTTCGAGCAGGCGACCGGAGATTCTGGCGAGCTGGAAGGAAGCGCTGCTGGATCGGATGCTCGATGCCGGCGAGAACAAGCTGCGCTGGAACCTTGCGCTGGTGATCTTCAGAACGCCGCTGACAAGGGCTGAATCAGAACGAGCGGCGGCGATCCTGCGTTCGTGGCTCGACGACAGGAGCTCCATCGTAAAGACATGCGCCATGCACGGGCTGGCCGGGCTGACACGATGGAATGCTGCTCTGCTGTCGGAGGTGCTGGACATGCTCCGGGTGCTTAGTCGAAGTGGAACGCCGGCCATGCGAGCGCGCGGACGCATCTTGCTGAAGCGGATGGAAGCGGGCAAAGAGCTTCCGATGATCACTGGAGGCTTGCCGGAAAGGTGACCATTCAGATGCCTGCCGCTGGGATCTGCTGGATGGTGTTTTCAGCGCAACGCGGGGAGAAGCCCCGGTGATAAACTGACCGGGCACGAACGGGTGCACTGCTTCCGGCCTTGCAATGATTGAACTTCTGCTGGCTTAAAGATGATCGAACTTCTACCTTCGATTTTATCCGCGGACTTTGCGCACCTCGGGGACGAGGTTGCCGCTGCGGAACGCGGCGGCGGCACGGTGATCCATGTCGACATCATGGATGGGCATTTCGTGCCCAATATCACGATCGGGCCGCCGGTGGTGGCGAGCCTGCGCAAGGCGACGAAGCTGCCGCTCGACTGCCACCTGATGATCGAGAATCCGGACGAGTTTATCCCCGCTTTTGCCGATGCAGGGGCGAACTGGGTAAGCGTGCACTATGAAACCTGCCGCCATTTGCACCGTTCGCTGATGCACATCCGGGATCATGGCATGGAGCCCGGCGTCGTGCTCAATCCAGCTACCCGGGTCGAGCTGATTCGCGACATTTTGCCGATGGTGCACCATGTGCTGATCATGAGCGTGAATCCGGGATTCGGGGGGCAGAGTTTTATTCCGTTCGCCCTGGACAAGATTCGGCGGCTGGCGCAATTGCGCAAGGAACTGGGGCTGGCATTTAAAATCGAAGTTGACGGCGGAGTGGCTCACGACACGGTCGCCCGGGTCGTCCAAGCAGGAGCGGAGCTATTGGTGGCCGGTAATGCAGTGTTTGGCGCAGGGCAGGCCGAACGGGATGCTCGTGCATTGCTGGCCGCGGCTCGCGCAGCCGCCAGTGAGTCTGATCTTGTAAACGTGTAAAGGGTGGCAGCTTTCCCCCTGCCGCAAATTGAGGTGGTATGAACCGGTTGAAGAGTGTTGCTGCGTTGGCGCTGGCGTCGCTGGTGCTGTTCGGGGTTACGGCCCAAGCCAAGGAAAAGAAGCCCAAACACAAGAAATCGCAGGATTTGAGCGCGAATCCTCTGGCCAACGTGAACTCGAAGCAGCCCGATAAGGAGCTCTTCGACAAGGCCATGACCGCGATGAAAAAGGGCCGCTACGATGTGGCGCGCCTGGACCTGCAGACCATGCTCAACACCTATCCTGACTCGGAATTCCGGATGCGCGCCAAGCTGGCGGTGGGCGACAGCTGGTTCAAAGAGGGCGGGACCGCGGCGCTGACGCAGGCCGAAAGCGAATATAAGGACTTCATCACCTTCTTCCCCAGCGCGCCGGAAGCGGCTGAGGCGCAGATGAAGGTGGGCGACATCTATTACCAGCAGATGGAGAAGCCCGACCGCGATTACAACAATGCGCAGGATGCGGAGCGCGAGTACCGGACCATGATCAACATGTTCCCCGACTCGCCGCTGATTCCGCGGGCCAAGCAGAAGTTGCGCGACGTGCAGGAGGTTCTGGCGGAGCGCGAGACGCAGATCGGCGTCTACTATGAGAGCCGCGAGAACTTCCCGGCGGCGATCGCCCGGCTGGAGACGGTGGTCGATACCTACCCGCTGTATTCGAAGAGCGACCAGGCGCTGCTGGCGATCGGAGATGCCTACGCAGGGCAGGCGCACGCGGTGCAGATTGCAGCGAATATCAACGGTGCTGTGCGCGAACGCCTTCACGGCCTATTCGAGGATAAAGCGGCGGCGGCCTATGCGAAGGTGATCACGCGGTACCCGATGGCGCCACATGTTGAAGATGCACGCGACCGGTTGGTGGCGATGAACCGTGCCGTTCCTGAACCGTCAGACGCGGCGGTGGCCGAAAATGATGCGGAACAGAAGAGCATGCGGCCGATCCGGTTTACTGACAATGTGCTGGGAATCATCAAGCGCGGACCAACGGTGGTGGAAGCCGCGCACGTGGGCGAGCCTTCGCTGGAGGATCCGAAGCGGACTCTGGCGCCTGACGTATCGAAGCAAAACCTCGCGCTCTTCGCCGCGGCTGCGAACGAGGGAAAACCTGCAGCAACCACTGCCGTGAACCCGACAGGGCCGAACGAGCCGCCACGCAGCGATCAGCCTTCCAATATTCCTCTTGCTCCTCCGGGGACAGGTGGGACCGGGGTAGGTGTGACGATTGTGAATGCGCCGAATGGGGACGCAGCAGCTACGCCGAGCGGCAATGACCCTGTTCCGGCAGGGACGCCGGGGGATCCGAACAACGCGCTGGTGAAGCCCGTTGGTCCGAACAATACGGTTCTGCCGCCCGTGGATAAGCCGGCGGAGGCACCGGACCAGGTGAATGACATCAAGCCGGGTACAGCGCAGACACAAACGCAGGCCGACGCCGCGAGGAAGAAGTCGAAGGCTAACCTGGACGAAGAGTCTTCAAGCAAGAAGAAAAAGAAGAAGGGCCTCGGCAAGCTGAACCCGTTCTAGGCGAGGGACCGATAGAACGAGTGAAGAAGTGAACGAGTGAACAAGGGAATGAGACGAAGGGCCGCATCCGAAGAGGGTGCGGCCTTTGTTTTTGCGCTTGAGAAGGATGACAGTGGGGCCGAGAGCGCGTCGCTGAATCTGCTAGAGTGAAGAGTAGTCCCCCTTGTCTGAAAGCCTTGTGAAAGCTGGGTTTCCGGGCAAAACCCGCGGGACTCGCTGACAATCCCCATGCCGCACGATTTACCCAAAGCGTACGATCCCACAGCCATTGAAGACCACTGGGCCGAATACTGGGTTCGCGAGAAACTCTTTGCGCAGCCGACGCCGGCGAAGAACGCCGAAAACGAGGGCGCGGCCGATCCGCCTTCGTTTGTAATTCTGCTGCCGCCGCCTAACGTGACGGGCCGGTTGCACATGGGCCACATGCTGAACCAGACGGAGATGGACATCCTGACCCGCTGGCAGCGCATGAGCGGCGATCGCGCGCTGTGGCTGCCCGGGACCGATCATGCCGGCATCGCGACGCAGATGATGGTGGAGCGGCAATTGACCACCGAGGGAACGAGCCGGCAGGCGCTGGGCCGCGAGAAGTTTGTTGAGCGCGTTTGGGAATGGAAGCGGCATTATGGCGGGGCGATTCTCGACCAGATGAAGCGGCTGGGCGCCTCGGTCGATTGGGATCGCGAATACTTCACGATGGACGAGCGGCTTTCGGTGGCGGTGCGCGAGGCGTTTGTCCGGTTATATGAGCAGGGGTTGATCTATCGCGGCGCCTACATTGTGAACTGGTGCCCGCGCTGCCAGACGGCGATCAGCGATCTGGAAGTGGTGTACGACGAACACAAAGGACATCTGTGGGAGATTCGGTATCCGGTCATCGGGGACGACGGCAAGGATACGGGCGAGTTTCTAACGGTTGCGACGACCCGGCCGGAGACGATGCTGGGCGATGTGGCGGTTGCAGTTCATCCCGCAGACGAGCGCTACAAGCATCTGCACGGGAAGAAACTGCGGCTGCCGCTGATGGGGCGCGAGATTCCGGTGATCACGGACGAGTGGGTCAGTCCGGAGTTTGGTACAGGCGCGGTGAAGGTGACGCCGGCACACGACCCGAATGACTTTGCGCTGGGGCAGCGGCACGATCTGCCTTCGATCAACGTGATGGACGATACGGCGCACATCAATGCCGAGGGCGGGGTGTACGCGGGGCTGGACCGGTTTGTCGCGCGCAAGAAGATTGTTGCTGATCTCGAAGAGATGAGCCTGCTGGCCGGCATCAAGGACCATGTGAACAACGTGGGGCACTGCGACCGCTGCAAGACCGTGGTGGAGCCGCGGCTTTCGCTGCAGTGGTTCATCAAGATTCAGCCGCTGGCGGACAAGGCTATCGCAGCGGTCAAAGAAGGACACATCAAGTTCACGCCGGAGATGTATGCGAAGACCTACCTGAACTGGATGGAGAATATCCACGACTGGTGCATCTCGCGGCAGCTTTGGTGGGGACATCGGATACCGGCGTGGCATTGCGCTGTGTGCCACAAGATCACGGTGGGACGCGAGGATCCGGCGAAGTGCGCGCATTGCGGGTCGGACCAGATCACGCAGTCGACCGATGTGCTGGATACGTGGTTCTCTTCGGGGTTGCTGCCGGTTTCGGTGTTTGGATGGCCGAATATCACGGCGGAGAATCGCGGCGATTTTGACGCGTTCTATCCGACGAGCCTGCTGGTTACGGGCTTCGACATTCTGTTTTTCTGGGTGGCCCGCATGATCATGCTGGGCTGCTGGTTTGCGGATGACGTTCCGATGGCTGATGGATCGAAACGCGAGCTGAAAGATTCCGTCCCCTTTCGCGAGGTGTACATTCACGCGCTGGTGCGGGATGCGAATCGCGAGAAGATGTCGAAGACCAAGGGCAACGTCATCGATCCGATTGAGATTGTGAAGCAGTACGGGACGGATGCGGTGCGGTTCACGCTGGCTTCGATGGCATCGCCGGGGACGGACATTGCGTTCAATGTGGCGCGAACGGAGGGGTATCGAGCGTTCGCGAACAAGATATGGAATGCGGCACGGTTCTTGTTTATGAACGTGGATCGGGCGGCGGAGATCGGGATCAGTGTTGATCCAGCGGCTCTTGGTGGAATGCCGGTTGCGGAACCTGGAGCGCCACTGGAAACTCGGTGGATCGTGGCGGAGTTGCACGCCACAGCCACCAAGGTCAACGAGTCTCTGGCAAACTACCGCTTCGACGATGCAGCCAACACGATCTACCAATTCTTCTGGGGCAGCTTTTGCGACTGGTATCTGGAGATTGTGAAGCTGAGCCTCGACTTCAGCGAGGATGCTGACAAAGCGCGCACACGAGCCTCGCTCACTACGCTCGTGAGTGTCTTTGAGACATCGCTGCGGCTGCTGTCTCCGTTCATGCCGTTCCTGACGGAAGAGATTTGGCACGCCCTTTATGATGGCAATCCCCCAGCGAAGTCGATCGCGCTCACGCGGTTCCCACAGGCCAATGGATCGGCGATCGACAGGACCGCTCTGGACGGGATGACGCTGTTGCAGGAATTGATCGTTGAGGTTCGTGCGCTGCGCAAGGAGATCGGCGTCGAAGAGAAGGCTGTGGTGCCGATTGAGGTTCGCATCGACGCAGACCTGAAGCAGGTCATCAGCGAAAACCTGGCAATCATCGAACGTCTGGCCCGCGTGAGCGAGGTGAGATTTGTGGATCAAATCTCGGCGGGTCTCGCCAGACACTCAACACCGCAGTTCGATGTGGCAGTGATCTACGAGCGCAAGATCGACGTTGCAGCCGAGCGCGCGAAGAAGGACAAGGAAATCGCGCAGCAGGAGAAGATCATTGCCAACTCCGATCGGCAACTCAACAATCCGGGGTTTACGGCGAAGGCCCCGGCGCACATTGTTGAGGGCTTGAAGAAGCAACGCGACGACGCGCAACAACTGCTCGACAAGCTGCGGAGGGATCTCGATTCCCTGCCGCCCGCGTGAGCGTTAGCAGCGCATGGCCTGTGTATGCAAAAGCTGTATTCACCATTTTCGAATCCTGGGCGTCACTCATCCGCCATCGTCGAAGGCGGGGATTCACAGGGCGTACCGGGCGGCGGCCAAGCTCTGGCATCCGGATAAATTTGAAGGCAACCTGAAGAAGCGCGCTGAGGCGGAAGAGCGGTTCAAGCGCATCCATGCAGCCTACCAGGCACTTTGCGTGCACTTCGAGAACCCGACGAAGGAGCTGCCTGAGGCGGATTTTGTTTCTCCGATCCGCAAAATTCCAACGCCCAAGATTGTCTTAGGAGACGAGCCCGGTTGTTTTGTGGCGCCAAACTTTCCTGAGCGGGTTCGCGAGGTCATCGCGGTGGCGCGTCTTGAGGCCTCGGACCCTCCGGTGGCATTTATCGAATTGTCGCCCGGAACACCGAGCAATTCGCAATTTATCCTCCTGACGGGGCACCGCATGTATGTCCGCGACTCCAAGGGACTGCTCTCGGTGGTCTGGTATTCAGACCTGGGAAGTATCAGGCTCGTCGATCGCAAAGATGAGAAGCAGGGCGCGTGGCAAAAAATTGCGGAGAAGATTGCCGGGAAGACGCAGACGTGTTCTCTCCAGATCGATCGACTGGACCTAAGCCGGTTTCACGCTTTCACCGACCGTCCGGATGACAGGGTGAAGAAAGTTGTTTATAACTTCTTACGACAAATGAAATCGAATTGGCAGTCTTAGAGTAAAACCAGAGTTGATGTACCTCGGAATGTATCCTGATAAGGTTGCCGCTCCCTGATGGTCGCGTCAACTTGAATGTAGCGGCCCAGGACACAGTAACTCTGGTTTTACTGGAGCCATCGAAAGAAGAACGAATGGACTGGAAGAGCCACCGCGTAGAAGCATTGCTGGAGCAAGCCCTGCTGGAAGACAAGGCTGTGAGCGATGCCACGACCAATATCACGATCGACCCTAACCTGCGTGCTTCTGCCTCGATCATCGCGCGGCAGGAACTTGTGGTGGCAGGGTTGGGTGCGGTGCCGCGGTTCCTGGAGGTCTTCGCCCGGCTCGATCCACGGCCGGCGGCGCACACGCGATACGACGTGGTGAGCCACCCGGAGATCTTTGATGGCGTGCGGGTACGCAAGGGCCAGATACTGGCGGTAATTCGCCACAATGCCCGGGTGCTGCTGAGCTGCGAGCGCGTGATCCTGAACCTGATGCAGCACCTGAGCGGCATCGCCACGCTCACGCGGCAGTATGTGGATGCAATCCAGGGAACGAAAGCCCGCGTGCTCGATACGCGCAAGACGGTGCCGGGAATGCGCGCGCTTGAGAAGTACGCTGTCCTTTGCGGCGGAGGGACGAATCATCGGCTCGATCTGTCCTCGGGAATTCTGATCAAGAACAATCACATTTTGCTTGGGGGTGGATTGCGAGCGGCGCTCACCAATGCGCTCGAGAAGCGCAAGCCGGGCAATCGCGTGGAGGCGGAAGTGCGCACGCAGAAGGAACTGGAAGAAGCGCTGGAATACGGCGCGGAGGCCATCCTGCTCGACAACATGACTCCCGCGCAGGTGCAAGCGTCAGTGGAACGCATTCGCAAGGAAGACCGCTGGATTCCAATTGAGGCGTCGGGGGGCATTGTGCTCGACAACATTCGCGCATACGCCGAAGCGGGCGCGGACTTCATCAGTGTGGGCGCGCTTACGCACTCCGCCAAAGCCGCCGATATCTCGATGAGCATTGTTGCGGAGCCGGCCTAAGCGTGTACGACCTTGCCGCCATGAAGGCAGAGCTCGCGGGCACCATCTTTGCAGGCAAGCTGCAGTTCTCTTCCGCAACTGGATCTACAAACACCGATGCGTTGGTGGCAGCGCGTGATGGCGCACCGCATGGCAGCGTCTTTTTCGCCGATGAGCAGACGGCGGGACGCGGGCGCGGCGATCACCGGTGGCACTCAAGCGCAGGCGAGGGACTGTATGTGAGCGTGGTGATGCGGCCGCATCTCTCCCCGGCACAGCTACCGCTGATTCCACTGGTGGCGGGACTAGGGGCGGCGGAAGCGGTGCGCACGGTTGCTGGAATCGCAATTGATCTTCGCTGGCCGAACGATCTGTTGATTGGACCGCGCAAAGTCGGCGGCATCCTGGTGGAGTCGAAGACCGAGGCGGCAGGACTTGTATTTGCGGTGATCGGAATCGGCATCAACGTGCATCAGCGTGAATTTGACCCGGCGCACTCGACACCAGCCACCTCGCTCGACATCGCCGCGGGCGACCGCGTCAGCAGGCAGGCACTGCTAATTGCCCTGCTAAAATCGCTTGAGCGCGAGATGGTTCTCCTGTCGAAGGCACAAGCGGCGAGCGGGATACTGGCGCGGGTTGAAAAGGCTTCGACGTGGTTGAATGGCCGCCGCGTCCGAGTCCACGGGCCTCAGGAATGTGCAGGTGTAACGACCGGCCTGGACGCACAGGGATTCTTACTAGTGCGAACGGACAAGGGCCTGGTGACGGTGCAGACGGGCGGCATTCGCGCCGCGGAGACGGAATAAGAACGACGATGCTGCTTGCGGTGGATGTGGGAAATACGAATACGGTGCTGGGGCTTTACCGGCTCGACGCGGAGGCGGGTCTTCCGCCGAAGGGGACAGCCCTTGCCGCAAAGGACAGGTTTGATCTGACCGCGCACTGGCGCCTCACTACGCATCGCACGCAAACCGTGGACGAGTACGGTGTGTTTTTTGTGAAGCTGTTCGAGATGCATGGGCTGTCACCGAGCCAGGTAACGCACATCATTATCTCGTCGGTGGTGCCGCCGCTGGACTCGACGCTGCGGCAGGTTTGCGAAACGTATTTCCATCTCGAGCCGCTGTTTGTGGAGCCGGGCATCAAGACAGGGATGCCGGTGCTTGTGGACAATCCGACGGAGCTTGGCGCGGATCGGCTGGCTGATTGCATTGGGGCGATTGAGCGCTACGGCGGGCCGTGCATCGTGGTGGATTTTGGAACAGCAACGAAGTTTGAGGTGATCTCGGAAAAGGGCGAGTATCTGGGAGGGGCGATTGCTCCGGGGCTGGGATTGAGCGCTGAGGCCCTGTTTTCGCGGGCAGCGCGCCTGAGCCGCGTGGAGATCAAGAGGCCCGCAAAAGTGATCGGCACCAACACGGTGGGGCATCTACAGAGCGGGTTGTACTACGGCTACATCGGATTGGTGGATGGCATTCTTGAACGGATCTTTGCGGAGCTTGGACAGAAGCCGCGGGTGATTGCGACCGGGGGGCTGGCGCACATGGTTGCGGCGGACTCGCATTACATATCCGAGATCGACGATCTGCTGACGCTGGACGGGCTGCGCATTCTGTTTGAGCGAAATCGCAATGCGCGGCCGCGCGGGCGCGCACACTAGCGTAATGAGTCCCAAAGTTCGTAGCGGAAACTAGGAAAGCCAACAGCAGATTCTTCGCTCACCACCCCCAAACTGAAAAACGTTTGGGGCCCCGTTCGCTCAGAATGACACCGCCGGTTTTTGGGAAGGTTTTCGGCTCACGACACTAGTGCTTGCGTGCAAAACTACTTTAACTATTTTACGGAGATCGAGGAGCGCTTTCAGCAGCGGCGCGGGGCGATCCTGTTGTTTTCCACGCTGGACTGGGCGCTGATCGAGACGTGGCGGGATGCGGGGATTCCGCTCGAGGCCGTGCTGCGCGGGATTGATGGGGCGTTTGACAAGTACGAGTCACGGCAGAAGCGCGGGCGGATGCGGCGCGTGAATGGGCTGGCGTGGTGTTCGCAGGCGGTGATGGAGGCAGCCGAGGAGTTGCGCGAAGCAAGCGCGGGAACGGCGACGACCGCGACTGCAACGGAAGAAACGGGATTCGAACATGAACGGGTGGCGATGCACCTTGAAGGTGCTGCGACGGCTCTGGATGCTTCAACGATTGCGCACGATGCTTGTGCCGCGACTGCGAAGCGTCTGCGGGAGCTTGCGGCGGAGGCTCGCGCCGCCCGGAACGCAACCACGGTCGCGCACGAGATGGAGGCTTTCGAACGGGTTCTCACGGTGCTCGAAGAGCGACTCTTCACAGCCCTTCAAGCGGCGGCTCCGGAGGATCTGATTGTTGGCTTGCGCGAACATGCGGAGCGCGAACTAGCGCCTTATCGCGGACGTATGAGCGTGGATCAACTGCGCCAGGTGAAGCGCCAGTTCGAACAGAAGCAACTGCTCGTGCACTACAACCTTCCGCGGCTGAGCCTTTTCTACATGAGCCAACAATGAAGCGCAGACCTCAGAAGCCACGCACGGTGAAGCCCACGCGGAGCGCTCTCGTCGAGATCGAGAAGCCGATTTATGGCGGTGCGTTTCTGGCCCGCATGGACGGCAAGGCGACGTTTGTGCCGCTGACGCTTCCGGGCGAAGAGGCTCGCGTGCGCATCGTGGAAGAGAAGAGCAGCTACGCAACGGGAGAGCCGGAAGAGATTGTGAGCGGCGTGCCGGAACGCGCTGTTCCGATCTGTCGCCATTTTGGCGCGTGCGGGGGATGCCATTATCAGCACGCGAACTACGAAGCGCAACTCGCATTCAAGCAGGCGATTCTGCGCGAAACACTGGAACGCGGCGGGGTGAGTGCGCCGGAGACGATCGAGGTCCTGGCGGGAAACCAGTGGCAGTATCGCAATCGCATTCGCCTTGCGCTGGACGGGGCAGGCCGCGTTGGATACCGCGCGCGGCGCTCGCACGACCTGGTGCCGATTGCTGAGTGTCCGATTGCTGCGCCGATGCTGGTGAGGGCAGCGTTGCATTGCTGAAGAGATTCTGAAGGCGATGAAGCCGGCGTTCCGCGCGCGGGAGATTTCTCTTTTTTCAAATGCGGACGAAACGGAGATGCTGGCGAGCATTATTGTCTCCGAATCGGGCACTCGTGGATTTGACCGCGTCTTCGATGAATGGAAGAAACGAATCCCGGAGCTTCTGGGTGCAGAGCTGGTTGAATCTGGTCACACGGGCATGGCTGAGAAAGTTCTCGCGCGATTGGGGGAGTCTTCACTGACCTATCGCGCGAGTGGATTGGATTTTCGTGTGGATCACGGCGCATTTTTCCAGGTGAATCGATGGCTGATTGACGATCTCTGCGGCCGGGTTGTAGCGAATCGGCGAGGAAAGCTAGCGTGGGATCTTTTCGCGGGCGTTGGCCTCTTTGCGAAGAAGATGGCAGAGAACTTTGAACGCGTTGTCGCCGTCGAATCGGCTCCGATGGCCAGCGAGGCTTTGAAGCACAACATGAAAGGCGGCGTGGACGATTGCGTGATTGCGGAAACGGCGGCATTTCTGCGCGCGCAGGGCAAGACGCCGATGCCCGATCTTATTGTTGTGGATCCGCCACGCGCGGGGCTTGGCGCGGAGACCACTTCCCTTCTCGCCGAAGTTGGGGCGCCGACCATCGTTTATGTTTCATGCGATCCGGCGACGCTGGCACGGGACCTGCGCGCCCTTCTCAGTTCCGGATATGAAATAAGCTCAGTGACGCTAGCCGATTTGTTTCCGCAGACCTTTCATCTTGAGTCGGTAGTCGAACTGCGTCGATCCTGATAACCTTGCGACTATAGATAATTCCTAGATTTGGACTCAATGGAAGCTGCACCGAGTAACTCCGGTCCTTCTGCCCTCGGTCCTGTGCGGGCAGGCGTTGGCGTACCGCTATTTCATGCCGCATGGTTGTTTGCGCTTGGGATCGTGATCTCTCATTTCGTCTGGCTCCGCCCCTCATATCTTCTGATGGCTCTTGTTCCCGTCGCATCTTTATGCGTGATTGCAGCGATGGAAGCGCAGCGCGCGGCGTGGTTGTCCCTTGCAGTTCTATGGTGTTTGCTGGGCGCTTGGTGCGCTGAGATGCAGCCGCAGCCTGCGCCATCGCAAGCGCTCGCTATGCTCTCTGATGGCCTGGTGCGTACAGTCGAGGGCACGATCATCAACGCCGGCCCGATGCGTGATGAAGTCGCGCAGGATTTGGATGAGGGGAGGGGCAGGGCACAAACGCAGCGCCTGGATCTTGCGATCTCAAGCGTCGAGGTCGTCACGGACGAAGAAGACACGCAGAGAGCGATGCCGGGGGGCGTGCGGTTGACGGTGCGCTGGCCCGATGGCGAAGTACCAGCGTCTGGGTTTCACTGCGGCGAGCGCATTCGCGCAGATGCGCGACTGTTGCAGCCCGAGGTCTATCGCGATCCTGGTGCGTGGAACCGCAGGGATTATCTGCTCGACCAGGGCATTACCGCGACGGCGACCGTGAAGCCGGATCGCATTGCTGTCATCGAACCAGCAAAGGAACGCAGTTTCGGCTGTCGCATCGTGGGGTGGCAGCAAGCCGGGAGCGCGAGGATTCTGGCGTTGCCTGCGGCGATGAGCGCGTTGCCGGTTTCATTGCGACTAAGCGAAGACGATGCAATCATGCTGGCGGCGATGGTTACTGGCGATCGCACTTACCTGTCGCATGCGCTGCGCGTGGGGTTTGAACGGACGGGCTCATTCCACATGCTTGTGGTTTCGGGATTGCATCTGGCCATTGTGGCTGGGCTGATTTTCTGGATCGCACGGAAACTCCGCGTGCCGCAAATGCCGGCGACGCTGATAACGATTACCGCTTCGTTCGCCTATGCATTGTTCACCGGATTCGCGACGCCGGTCCAGCGATCGCTGTGGATGGTGACGCTCTATCTTGTGGGCCGGCTCGTCTACCGCGAACGAAACGTGCTGAACACCATCGGATTCGCATCGCTCTGTTTGCTCGCGGCAAGCCCGAGGAGTCTGTTTGAC
This sequence comes from uncultured Acidobacteriaceae bacterium, assembly GCA_963770365.1. Lineage (GTDB taxonomy): Bacteria > Acidobacteriota > Terriglobia > Terriglobales > Acidobacteriaceae > Telmatobacter. The sequence goes on from CAVYPN010000017.1 coordinate 47,067, forward strand.
TCGAGCCTACAGATGACGCTGCTCGCTGTTGTCTCCATCGGAGGCGTCGCCGCTCCTTTGCTGGCAAGCACGGTGCATCCTTACCTGTCGGCCACGCGCGGACTGGCTCTGGTTGCACTCGACGTCAAGCTTCCGCCGCGACAAGCGCAGTTTCGCGTGATGCTGCGGATGTTTGCAGCAGCGCTGGCACGCGCGACGCAAAGATGGGTGGGATGGCGCGCGTTCCCGTGGACGATTCGGTTTTTGCTGCGATGCGTGGAAGCGCTGGTGGTGTCGTGCATCGTGGAACTGGCCATGGCGCTGCCGATGGCGGTCTATTTCCATCGCATCACCGTATTCGCTTTGCCAGTGAACATACTGATTCTTCCGTTGCTGGGAGTGCTGCTGCCGGCTGCACTGCTGACGTTGATCGCCTCTTTTGTGTCGACGACTGTTGCGACGATTCCGGCGGTTCTGGCGGCGGTTCTTTTGCACCTGGGAGTGAGACTGGTGCACACATTTGGATCTGTGGCTGCAGGTGATTTTCGTGTTCCTGCTCCCCTTCCGTTGCAGGTTGCGATTTTTAGCGTTCTGCTTGGGCTGGCAGTTTTGCTCGCCCGACGAGGGAATCAAACTGGCGCTTCTTGGCAGCGTCGGTTTGCATGGGTGGCGATGATTGGCGCGGCGGTCGTCGTGGTGATGCCTCGGCCCATCGAGCACCCGCACGACGCGCTGCTTGTGGAGGCCATCGACGTGGGCCAGGGAGACTCGCTGCTGCTTGTGACGCCGGATGGCAAGACCATGCTGGTGGATGGCGGCGGATTTGGAGGCGGTCCGCGCCAGGTTCCGCAGGATTTTGACATTGGCGAAGAGGTGGTTTCGCCTGTGCTGTGGTCGCGCGGGATCCGGCATCTCGACGTTGTTGCACTGAGTCATGCGCATTCTGATCACATGGGCGGCTTGCCGAGCGTGCTGCGCAATTTCAAACCTGACGAATTGTGGGTCGGCAACAATCCGCCAATTGATGCCTATAAGGCGCTGATGGATGAAGCGGCTATGCTCGGTGTTCGTGTGCATCCTTTGCGAGCGCGCGACGGCGCGGCGTTAGGCGACGCACAGATCCGCGTGCTTGCGCCACTTGCGAATTACGAGCCGGGGGCGGAGCCGAGTAACAATGACTCGCTGGTGCTGCATGTTGGGTACCGTGGCACCTCGGTATTGCTCGAAGGCGATGCAGAGGATCCGATTGAGCAAGGGATGCTTGCCGAGGCAGGCCTCGAAAGTACGTTGCTCAAGGTCGGCCACCATGGCAGCGTTACTTCCACCCAGCCGGAGTTTCTGGCACGTGTCGCGCCGCAGTGGGCGGTGATTTCGTGCGGGCTGCACAATCGGTACGGGCATCCGCGAGAAGAAGTGCTTGCGGAGTTGCAGGCGGCGCACGTGCGCACGTTTTCGACGGACATCGACGGAGCAACATGTTTTGAACTCGACGGGAAAGACGTGAGAGCAAGCGCGCTATGCGGCTTGCCGGAAAAGTAGCGCAGACCTGCAGGCCGCTAGCGATCTGCGCATTCACTCGTTCTCTTCGGACTTTATTCAGAATCTCAAACGTGCGCCGAATTGAATCTGGCGCTCGCGGAGGAAATTGGTTGCGTTGATGTTCAGAGGTTTGCCGAATTCTGTCTGGCCGGTCTTGAGGCCGGTGAGGAAGTTCAGCCGGGGAAGGCCTCCGGTAATGGTTCCGGACTCGATCGAATAGCCCGTTGTTTCAAGCTCAGTCACATTCTGGTGATTGAAGAGGTTGAAGCTTTCCGCCATTAACTCCAACTGGCGCATGTGGCCAAGGTTGAATTGCTTGCCGAGACGCAAGTCCGCTTTCCAAGTTGCCGGGTAGCGAAAGGTATTGCGACCGACGCCATAAACGCGATTGTCGCCGCCATAACCGTTCATGCCGGTGCTGAGTGCGACGATGGCCGCTCTGGTCGAGTCGAATTCCTTTGCCAGGGATCCACCGACACGCATTGTGTAGGGGAGGCCGCTGCGGAAGTAGGCTGTGCCGCTGAGCATCCAGTCGTTGGCGATGCGTCCGGCGGGATTTGTGAACTTCCACGGCGAGCGAACGATGACGGCCGCGGTTGCGGAATGGCGCACGTCGAGCGCGCTGGTTCCGTATTCCTGGCGAAAATCGATGGGATCGAGAACACTGGGTCCGCTGACCTGCGATGTTTCGTCGGGATTCCAGTCCATGGCGTGCGCATACGTGTAGCGGGCGCGCAGGGTCAGGCCACGTCCATTCCTAGAGACGCGCAGCATGGCTGCCTCGTAGGTGGAGTTTGCGCGGCTGAACATTTCACTGACCTGCTGGTAGTTGGGATTGAGGCGGCCTGCAAACCCAGTTGGCGAAGTGATGGAAGGCCAGGAGGCGAAGAATGGCACGGTGATCAGCGATGACTTGATGGGGCCTGAAGCGTTGCCATCGATCACGGCATAGGTGATGGTCTTTGCATCGGTGGCAGGGTCGATGTTGGCATCGATGGTGATGGGGAGGCGGCGGCCGAGACTTGCAACTGCGCTCGCTTCCAGGTGGATTCTTCCGGGCAGCGTCTCTTCGACGGCTGCTTCGGCCTGTTGAATCTCGCCATTGCGGAAGTTGGGCGCAAACTCCACTGCTCCGGGCTTGACGATGCTTGCCGGCTCCCCGGCGAAGACGTAAGGAAACGGCGGAGCGCCGCCGGCGTTGAGATTGTCCGTCGGCCGCATGAAGAAGTTGAGATCGCCTTTGAGCGAGCCGGTTTGCGTAAGCGCGTTTTCGACCACGGAATTACGCGTTCGACTGAAATAGACGCCGTATCCCAGGCGAATAACCGGCGAGCTGCCTTCGCCGGTGCCCCACGCAAACCCAGCGCGCGGACCCCACTGGCTGCCGAGTCCGGGTGTACGCGCGGTGAGCGGAAGATCGGGGTTTTCGAGATTCGAGATTGCAGAAGGGAGCTGTTCGAGTTCCCACCGCATTGCGAACGTGAGGGCGGTTTGCCGGGCCGGTTGCCATTGCGTGGTTGCGAATCCGGCCCAGTCGTTGGTGCTGAGCCACCAGTTTGCAGGACCCATGGTCTGCGAGTAATACGAGTAGCACGGCAGATAGCCGAGACCGTGGAGCACACCGGTTGCATCGCGCCAGGCTTTGCCGGTCTGATCGCAGTTGTGCTGGTTCATCGGGTCGAGCTGACCGCTCAGGCCGTAGGCAGAAAAGGCGAGCGCATCCGAGGCAAAATCTTCAACGCTGGAGTAGTAGTAGGTGCCTGTCTGATTGCGCAACCTGCTGGTTGCATCTCGATTGTGGCTGATCTCTGCGCCAGCTTTGATCAACAGGTTACCGCGAACCCAGTTGAGCTGCTCCTGCGCCATGATGAGGTGCTCGTCTGGGTAGGATCCTGGTCCGAATCGCGCCGGATTGCCGATAGTGAATCCGTTGCGCGAATCCACCACGATCTGCGGAAGACGGCTCCATGCGTTGATGTTCAGCGATTGCTCGAATGCAGAGGGCGTCTCAGCAGTTGCGCTTTGCACCTGGCGGCCATCGGAGGCCTGCGTTACAGCAAGAAGGTTTGGCGTCAGGAAGGCTTCCCATCGGCCAAGTACCCGCTGGTTAGTCGCGTGCACATTGCCGAAGCTGTGCGTTCCGTAGCTCTCTGATGCGCGGGTGAAACCGCCTCCGGGGGAGTCGAGGCGAGCGCCAGTCGCTTCAAGAGTGAAGTGGTGACGCTCGGCGACGCGGCCATCAACGCGGCCAAAGCCGATCCATTGCGAAGAGGTTCGCGGCGCCGGTCCGAGAAGACCGCTGAGGTTTTCAAGGAATTTGGAATACGCGCCGAGCCCCGCTGTAACCGGGTCCGCGCTGTTGAGACCAAGTTGCGCGCTCAGCAGTTGCATCTGGTCGTTTGAGGGCTGGGCAAAGAAATTCTCAGGGTGTTTTACCGTCGCAACACCGGGATCGTTGCGCTCATAGCCATCGAGCGCCGCGAACCAGAAGAGATGACGCTTGTGAATGACACCACCGATGCCTGCGCCCCAAAGCGCCTCGCGATCACCGGGACTGTAGGACTCGGCGGTAAACATCGGAACCGTCATCATTGTCGCGGGTGCCGTCTCGTGCACCCACTGCGTGAAGGGATTGCGGGCGTTCCACAGATTCTCGCGGTCGAAGATAAAGACCTGTCCGTGGAGATGATCGCTTCCGCGCCGCGTCTCGACGATGGTTCGGCCGGGGCCGGCGTACGCCGACGCTGGTCCTCCGAGAGAGCTGGGCTGCACGTCGCTCACCGCGGACTCTGTTGAAGCAGTACCGAGGAGTGCGGACGCGCCATTGCGGGTTGTGTTTGTGCTCCCGAATGCCAGTTGCATGCGTGCGCCGTCAACGATGATCTGGTGAGCGGCCGCAGAAGGTGAGCGCGTCTCGCTCGCTTCATCGCCCTGTTCTGGAGCATCGAGAACAAAGTTTTGCCAATTCCGGCCGGATAGTGGTAGCGCCTGCAGTTGCGTTGCATCGAGGAATTGCGAAGATGACGGGATGGACGCGCTTTGAAGAGCAGCCACCTGAGCGGGACGGCCGGTGCGAGGATTGACCAGGCAGGCCTGGCTCGCGCCGAGTTTGACCACCGGGACAGCGCGAGCAAGTATGCCGGCAGAAAAAGCCTCTGCCGGGAACGTCTTCGCCGCAATGGCAACGCTGGCGGAGAATGTCGGCTTCAGACTGAGAGGCTCGGAGACAGAAGATGTCGAGGCTGGCAAAGGACGAGATACAGGGTGCGGGAACGCGACGGGCGAAGGCCTTGGAGTAGCGGAAGCGGGAGTTGAGGCTGCGCTTTTCGAGGGTGGCGGGCTGAGGCTGGAAGCGGGCTCAGCAAACGAGGTCTTCAACTCGCTCGCAACTTGGACGCTACCTTGTTTTTGGATCCTGAGTTGCGAGGACGCGGCCGTGTTGTCGTCTGTGAAGCCGGCTGCAGGCGGCGCAAGAGCAATCGCGGTCTGCACGTGTTGCTCATGGCCGGCGGCGATAAAGATTCCATCCACTTTGCCGGTGCCGCCGAGGCCGGTTGCGGTCAGCACGTAGTCTCCCTGGGGCAATCCGGAGAAACGATAGCGGCCACCGCGCGTTGTGGTGGTTTGCACCGCGGCGCCGGTGAGCGCGTTGCGGAGGGTGACGGTCATGTTTGCGAGAGGAGCCGAGCGGATGTCGGTCAGGGTGCCGGCGATGGCACCGTTTGAAAGGGCCTGCTGAGCACGCGCGCAGCAGACTGCGCTCGCGCCGGCAATCATCAGCAGTGCGACATTCACCAGCGGCTTCGTCCAGTTTTGCGCTAGCATTCGATGACCAGCTTGCGGTCAAGTCTCACTGCGTTCACCGCGCCGTCGTTTTTCCCAGAAGGGGAATCAGATATCTCCGATCCCTCGGCGGGAATTATGGCGATCGATAGATCATTTTTTCGTTGCAGTGAATTCGCCTGCGATTTTACGGACGAGAGAGGAAAGATGGAGGTGACTCCGAACACAGCTCGTGTCCGGAAATGCGACATGCTGCAATGCGCACCCTGTGGGAGAGGGAGGCCGGGTTCGGTAGACTAGGGAGACGGCGACGAAGTTCTAGAAGCGGCCGCGTGGCTGCGGGTTGGCGGCGACTTAAATTGCTGATTTGACGGATTCTCATGTTCATTGATGAAGCTAAAATCCGGGTGAAAGCCGGCGACGGCGGGAATGGCTGCATGGCCTTTCGACGGGAGAAGTTCGTGCCCCGCGGCGGCCCGTCGGGCGGGGATGGCGGACGCGGAGGCGACGTCATCATGGAGTCGTCGCAGCGGCACAATACGCTCATCCACTTCCGCTATAACCCGGAGCACAAGGCGCAGCGCGGCGAGCATGGCATGGGATCGAATTGCACCGGTCTCGATGGGAAGTCAACTATTCTGCAAGTCCCTGTGGGGACAGCACTTTACGATCAGGAAACCGGGGAGCTGGTGCACGATTTTTCAGAGCCGGATGAGCGGCTCGTCGTCGCCAAGGGCGGACGCGGCGGCAGGGGAAATCAGCATTTTGCCACCAGCACCCACCAGGCACCGCGCGAGCACGAACTGGGACGGGCCGGCGAGGAACGGCTCTATCGGCTGGAGTTGAAACTGCTGGCTGATGTAGGACTGGTCGGGTATCCGAATGCCGGAAAGTCGACGCTGATTTCGCGCATCTCGGCAGCGAAGCCGAAGATTGCCGATTATCCATTTACGACGCTCGAGCCGAACCTCGGCGTGGTTACGGTGGGCGAGGAGCCTAATCAGCAATCCTTCGTGGTTGCCGATATGCCGGGTCTGATCGAAGGCGCCCATCTCGGGTCGGGCCTCGGCACGCAGTTTCTCCGCCACATTGAGCGCACGCGGCTGCTGGTGCACCTGGTGGATGTCTCCGATGCGTCAGGGCGGCCCGATCCGGTGGAAGACTTCAACGTCATCAACAAAGAGCTGGCGAGCTTTACACCGAAGGCCGGCGAGGAATCAGGGCAGGCTCATCCGCTCGCTGACAAACCGATGATCGTGGTGGCGACGAAGATTGATGCTGCGAATCCCGAGAAGCTGAAGAAGCTGACGACCTATGCGAAGCGCCGCAAGCTGGAGTTTCACGCCGTCTCGGCGGTCACCGGTCAGGGGATCGATGAGTTGAAGTGGGCGCTGGCGAAGCGGGTTCTGCCGGTGGCGATCGCTACCTAATGCGCTCGTCTGAAGGCCTAAAAGCACAAGCAGATTCTTCGCTCACCATCCCCAAACTGAGAAACGTTTGGGGCCCCGTTCTCTCAGAATGACACCCGCTCAGGATGGGACTAATTGCAGACTCGGCAAACAAGCCGACTCAATCGGTGGCTCTACACCATGGCGCGCTCTTTTACCATCAGGTACTGGTTCAGCACGGATGAGGTTACGGCTTCGGGGTTGAGGTCCAGGGTGAGGGCACCCTGCTCGTGGAGGCGCGCCAGAAGCAGTTCGCGGCGACCGGCCATTTCCTGTGCGGCGGCGGCGCGGAACATTTGATCCACATTTTTGGGGCGTTGTTGCGCGATGGAATCCACCTCTGGCTGCGCCATGGCGACGAAGAGCAGCACATGACGCCGCAGCAAGTGCACTGCGCCGTCGATCACCTCGGGGCGCATCGCGGTCTCGGCGAGATCGGTAACCCAGAGGATGAGTGATCGGCGGGGCTGAAGGCGGCCGAGCAGCGTGGTGGCGCGCAGGTGGTCGGCTTCGCTTGATTCCGCGCGAACCTGCGCGAGCAGTTCGATCATCTGGCGCAGGTGTGCGGCACCGCGGCCGGGCAGCAGACGTTGCTGGATCGTCTGACCGTAGGCGAGCAGGCCGACGCGATCGCCGGAAAACAATGCGAGTTGCGCCAGCGCTACGGCGGCGGTGCAGGCGTGATCGAGCTTGGAGTGTTCGCGGAGGCTGCCCGCCGCAAGTGGCAATGCCGCGTTGGTTCCGGGAGCTGCGACTACGCGCGAACGCATCAGGCGGCCGCAATCGAGCACGATCCACACGGGCTGGCTGCGCTCGGTCTGGTATTGGCGCGTAATCAGGTTTCCGCGGCGCGCGCTTGCCGTCCAGCAGATGTCGCGCATGTCGTCGCCTTCGCGGTAATCGCGCAGGCTTTCGAAGTCGCGCCCGAGGCCACGCTGCCGCGTTTGGCGCAATTGGAGATCGATCTGGCGGCTGCGCGCGAGGAATATCTGCTGCTCTTCGCCGGTACGCAAAGCAGGATAGATGCGGACCGTCTGTTCCAGCGGGGCCTTGGCCCAACGCTCGGCGAGACGCAAAGGAGAGCAATAGCGTACGTAGAGCTGGCCCGCAGTGCAGTCTCCGCGCTCCTGCGGCTCAACGCGATACCGGATCGATGCCGGAACACGCGGGAAGGCGGTCACGCGAATCGGATCGTGTCGCGCGGAGGGATCACCGAGCGCAGGCGGGAGGTCGTCAATGAGGCGGCACTCGATAATCACTGATCCCCGATTTTCGATGGTGAGTTCAATTTCAGTCTGGCTGTCGAGCGATGGGGCATTCGACCAGGTTCTCGAAGCTGTCAGGTCGGCAGCTCGGGGCAGGCGCATTCCGTCGAGCACGGCGGCGAGAAGCACGAGAGCATCCCATGCCAGCATTGCGTAACCGAGGCGCGGATCCCAGAAGCCGGGAACAAGGAAGGCGAAGCCCGCGATGAGCAGCGCAATCGAGCGCATCGTGAGCGAGAAGCTCGCGCGGCTTCGCGGCTCGCATGTTGCGCGGACCGTCGCGGGATGAAATGAGGGAGCAATCATTGACGCGGAACCGGAACGGCGGCGATGACGTCAGTCAGGACGCGGTCGGCATCGAATCCTTCGAGCTCGGCCTCGGGCTTGAGCATCACGCGATGGCGCAGCACGGGCGGAATCGCACGCTTTACATCATCGGGAACAAGATAGTCGCGGCCATCGAATGCAGCGGCGGCCTGCGCCACCCGCATGATGCTGAGAGCCGCGCGCGGACTGGCTCCGAGCAGAAGTGTCGGCCACTCGCGCGTGCGCCGCGCCAAAGCCAGAATGTAGCCGTAGAGTTCTGGTTCGATGCGAATGGCACGGACTTCAGAGCGCGCGGCTTCCAACATTCCGGCAGCGATGGGCGCGATGGCAGCATCATCGAGCAGGCTTGCTCCCGTTCCGCCGTGATGCCGTTCGAGAATCTGCAGTTCTTCGGCTTCGGTGGGATACGCTACCCGAATCTTCATCAGGAAACGATCGAGCTGCGCCTCGGGCAACGGATAAGTGCCTTCGAAGTCGACGGGGTTCTGCGTGGCAAATACAGTGAACCAGCTGGGCAGCGGGCGGCGTGTGCCGTCACTGGTGACCTGGCGCTCTTCCATGCATTCAAGCAGCGCGGCCTGGGTGCGCGGAGGCATGCGGTTGATTTCGTCGACGAGAAGCAAGTCAGTGAACACGGGTCCGGCGTGGAAGGTGAATGTGTCGGTGCCGGGCCGCAGAATCGTGGTCCCGAGGATGTCGGCGGGCATCAAGTCAGGCGTGGCCTGCACGCGCTGAAAGCCTAGCCCAAGCAAGCGGCCGAGCGTTTTCACCATCAGCGTTTTGGCGATGCCTGGAACGCCCTCAAGCAATGCGTGGCCCTGGCACAGGACTGCGATCAGCACCTCTTCGATGGCCTGCGCCTGTCCGGAGATCACGCGGCCTAGTTCGGCGCGCGCGTGTGCAATGAGCGCACCTGTAGCCTGAAGTCCAGGCTGTTGCCCGATATTGATGTTTTCTCTAAGTTCCTCGCTCATGAGGGCCTTTCGTTTCTAGTGGGTTGAGTGCTTGCACCTGGATTGGAGATGTTGCCGAGCTTTGAGGCTGAGGCGAGCGTCTGGCGGTGATGGTAGAGCAACTGAATGACCTTCAGCGCAGCGCGCGGTTCAATCTTTTCATTCAGTCTCGCATCTTCGCAGGCCGAAAGATCCGCTTCGAGGCTGGGATCCGCGTTTGGGTACCGCCGCCGGATTGCGGCAGCCAGTTCCGCGGCGCTAACAGGCGCCTGACGCAATCCACAGAGGCGCAGCGCATAGCGCCGAAAGCGCTCCCACGCGATTGTGACAGCGGTTGAGGAAGCCCCTGCGTTGCGATAGAGCGACCCCAAGGCTTCAAGGAATTCGATGGGCGTGGATCGCGCCGGTGGAGGCATCTCACGGACCGGCCCGCTGCGCCGGCTGAAGCTGAAGACGATCAGTATCGAAATTAGAATCAGGCCCGTAAACATCAGCGCCACCGTCGGCCCGGGGACGTAGCTCAAACTCGAACGCACGTCGCCATGCAGCGATTCGTCCCAATAAAAGTGGCGCCCCTCGCGTGGTCCGAGCGAATTGAGCAAGAGATCGAAATTGGAGGCGCGTGCCAGCGATCCGTTTTCAAGCGGCGTGGAGTTGGCCCACCACACGACGTGGCCGCTGCCGTAGTCATATTCGACGACGGCTGGCTGGCCGGCGCAACCATACTGGACGCGCTGCTTTGGATTGCCCACTTCCCACGTGGCTTTGGGCGCCATCCAAACTTCGCCGCTGTTCGCGAGGGGGTCAAGTCCCTCGGGGTCCAGGTGGCAGGCAGCATAGGTGAAATCCGTCGGCGTACCCGGTTCTCCGTCGGGTACGAGGTAACCGCCCCAGAAGCCTGTGGCCAGCACGCGACCGCCGCGCGCGACAATCCGGTCAACCGCCTTGAAGTCTTCTGTCTCGCGCGTGAAAGGCTCAGCAAAGATGACGACCGTGCCGGGGCCTGCGTTTGCCGCCAGTTCGTTCAACGGGCGCTCCCAGCGTTCGATGTTGTAGCCCGATCGCACGAGCGATTCGTACGCTGCACGCGCGCCATGCTGTCCTGAAAGGTACGTCGACGGCATGGGATTGTCGTTGTTGTTCTCGTTGGGCAGCACCAGGCCGATGATGATGGCGAGCGAGATTGCAATCGAAATGCTCCACAGGAGCAGGCGGCGATCTTTGGGATCGAGCGACGACATGAACTTCATCGCGCACCGCCTTCCGGTGTGGCCGATAACTCGCGGGATCCCGCGGGTGCGCCTCCACCGATCAACGAGGATGCGATGTACTCAGCGTTCTTATAGTCATTTTCGCCGGCCGGGCGGCCGCCGTACCAGAAGCGCTCAAAGGTGCTGGTCAATTGCGAGAGCCCAAGTTTGCGCGGATCTTCGTGAGCGACCAGTGCGAGGTACTCGCGCGGCGTGCGGGCGCGATCGGCAGGCCAGAGCCTGCGCGATTCGAGGCGGGAGATCGCGGCCCAGTATACAAAATGAATTGCTTCACGCCACAGACCGGAGGCAGCGGCAGCGCTTGCATCTTCGAGCCACAGTTGCCAGTCGCGCGCTGATGCAGCGCCGGGTGCGGGGCGCTCCCTTGCCTCCGTCAGCTGAACGCGCCAGCGACGCTCAAGCCGGAGCAGGGAGTACACCAGCGCGACGCAAACCCCGAGAATGAATCCCCACACCAGCGCGCGGCCAACCCAGGCGGAACGCGCCTTGAGATTTGCGGCGCTCTCGAAAAGACGGTTAAGCCAATTGCCAAACTTCTCAAGCACCGAATCGCGAACCGAGGTCTGCTTCAGATCGCGAAATTCTCTTTCGGAGAGAACCTGCAGTAAAACGGCCTGCTCCTGCGTGTGCGGCGCAACCGGAGCAACGGGCGTGTGCGTTTGCGCGAGATCGGCTTCGAGGCGCACAGTCGCTTCCTTCAGGAGTTGCGAGACGGCTGGATGATCCTGAATTGCAGGTTCGACGCCGGCTCTCTTCGCGGGCGCTTTCGCTACCGGCTGATCCGGCTCCTGGGCTTTCGAGAACAGCGCCCGCAGCCAGCCGAATCGCACGAGGCGCTGCTCGGTATGAGCCCCGTTGACGAGCGGCACGCGATCATCGGGGCCGATCAGGGCGGGATCGCAGCTTTTGGTATTGCGTTCTTTTCGGCAGGCGTCGACAAGCGCCGAGAGCGCGGTAAGGTGCTGGCGATAGTCGTCCATCGATACATCGTGCGCGCGCATGGTGGATGGGGCGGATGGCATTTTGATGGTCTGCGCGCCGATTGCAATCGAAGCGAGTAATAAGGCCACTGCGGCAGTTGCTGCAGACGCTCGACGCAAAGATCTCATCGCTGCGTTTCCCCTGGTGGGATAGACGCGAGCGGGAGTTCCCAGGTCCGGCCAGGTCGGGTCGGATTGATACCGGCGGCATCCGTCATTCACGCGATGTTGAATCCCTCATGGCGTATGCGCTGATGATAGTTGAAAAGGGGGATGGTTTCGTCCTGGCTTCAAGGAACTAGCGATTACCATCATGCCGAAGTTCCCAAGTTCGGCTTGCCTGCGAATGCAGCATCGATGCGCAGTCGCTGGTCGTTGTAGATTACAGCGAACGCGGTTACGTATCCGGCCCAGCTTGCGGCCGTGAATAGCACCATGGCAGCAAGAAAGCCCACGCCACCGAGAATGGCCAGACCCCAGATCGCCGGTGTCGAGTGTTGGAGATGTGCCCCTGAAAATATGAGAAAACCGAGCGCTCCCATCAATGCCGCGCCGATCATTAGAACCAACATTGCCAGATAGGTTGCTGCGTAGATCACCAGGATGACCAAAAGGATTCTTCCCTTGGCGCCGCGGGTAAGGACACCGCTGCGCTTGATCGCCTGCCAGGCGGTCAGATCTTCGATGACGGATGCCGGAAACGCGAGCGCAAAGCGCAGACCTATGATCAATCCGACGATCAGGGCCGCCATCTGGAGGACAGACAAGATCGGAAATAACACAATCATGATTGGGTTCGGCTGGGCCCTATGCAAAGCCGTCAATCCCATCCCGGCGAACATTGCCAATTGGATAATAAGTGCTGGGAAGAAGCAGATGACGTACAAGAGCAGGAGAAGTAGAGCATAGCGGCCCGCATGACGCCATGCGATTGCATAGGACTCTCGGAGTGTCACTATAACGCCGCAGTCTGCCTGGACGCCTGCAAATGAAGCGGCCGCCAGGTATATGGCGAAGACCAGCAGATATGCGACGGTCAATACGACCATCAGAGGAGCAAAGACGAGTACGAGGTGGAGCGTCTCTTCCGGCGACGGAGTTTTCGGAAACTCCTGCAGAACGGGCCAAAGCACAGGCACGGCTACGAGGACAAGCAGCAGATAGAACGCTCCGGGAGGCAACACTGCAATTCCTACAAACAGCTTGAGGTTCGCTCGCATCAATCGGAAGACTCGATCTATGATTTGACCGAACGTCCTGGGGATGTAGACCGGGTACGGTGGCGCGTCGCTCATGCGTTGCCTTCTTCGGCTTTCGGTTCGAAAACAGTCTGAGTGGTGGGGGTGTTTTGTGGGCTCTCAGCGGCCATGGTCTCGGTCACGGACGGCTCAGAAACCATTGGCGTGTCCAGCGCAGGAGTCATGGGAGCGACCTCAGGTTTTGCTTCGGTTGCGGGCGGGGGCGCAAGCATTCCTGCCTGTTGCATCATCCACTCGATATCGAAGCCTTCTTTGCGGATGCGCTGATCGAAATAGAAGACGGTGAGCGCAATTCCGTAGATGGGCTTGGTCAGGGCCTTGACAGCAAAGTAGGCAGAATACGTCATGAACGAGACCACCGCGCCGACGGTTTGTGCATGGGCTTGCCCCTGCAAACCAGGGATCAAGGCGACTGCAACAAGAATCGGAAACGTGACGCACCAGACAAGGATCTGGCTCAGGAAGACTCCAAGAACATAGAGCAGCAGAATGCGGCCGCGCGATCCGTGACTGAGCATGACGCCGCGCTTCAGCGCGCTCCACGCCGGCGCCTGTTCAACGACGCTTGCCGGAAACGCCAGGCAGAGACGCAGAAGCATCCAGACAGCAAATACCGCCAGGATAAGTAGGAGCAAAAAGAGAAGGCCCGCGAAGAGGGGGCTGTTGTCGTTTGTCGCAACGCCTCTAACCTTGCCCGCAATCATCGCAAACATTGCGATGAAAAAGACAACACTGGGCGCGCCGACAATCACCAGACCCTGCAGAAGATAAAGGCCTACATAGCGCCAGCCGCGTTTCCAGGTTGCCTTATAGGCGCTGCGGATGGTGATCTTGTCGCCGAGAAACAGACGCGCCGCGGCATCGCTCATCGCGGCTTCCCCAACGGCGCTCGCTCCAAGGCTGGCTGGAATTGCGAGCGCAACGATGAGGACGAGGAATGTCCACACGAACGAGTCCGCTACGGTTCCGCCATTCTTTTGGTGCACGCCCATCCACAGGAAGAAGGCGAAGACTCCGGCGGCGAAAACAAAGACGGTCCCGGCGGGAATGGTCCCGATACCCAGAAAGACGAGGAACCGCGAGCGGTAAAGCTGCGCCGTACGGTCAAGGATCTCCGACAGAGTCAGCGGATGGAGCGGCTCATTCATGCCCGGTCCCCTGGTCGACTGGGGTTGCGACTTCAAGTGCGGAATTGGATTCGACGGCCGGCAAGGAAGGCGACATTCCCGCGTGGTGCATCATGCGTTCAATGTCGTAGCCCTCTTTGCGCACGCGCTGGTCATAGTAGAAGAGCGTGAAACCGGTTGCAAAGATCGGCCCGACGAACGTATTGGTGAGGAAGGCCAGAAACTGCTGCATCACACTCATCCACACGGGCAGCACGCCATGGTTTTTCAAGCCCACAACGATGAAGAAAGCCTGGGTAATGCCGGTTAGACCCAACTGGATGATGACAGCAAGCAGCGCCAACATAAAGATTCGACCGCGCGAACCTTTGCTGAGTTGAATGCTGCGGCGAATTGCGGCGCGCGCAGTCAGATCCTCAACCGTACAGGCGGAAATGGCGAGGGAGTAACGCAGGCTCATGATGATGCCATACACCAGCGCTCCGATGAGCAGGAAAATAAATACAACGCTTGAGACCACGAAGATGACCATCATCTGCGGGTCTGGTGGAGAAGCGTGTGGGGTAAATAATCCTTTGGAGCGCGCGTAGACCAGGATCAGCGCGGCATAGGCGCCATAAATCAACACGCAAGGGAACCATGCGAGAAAATACGTGATCGTCAAGAGCCAGAGGTAGCGCCCGGTTCGCGGCAGGATGGTGCGATAAGCCGCGCCGATACTGGCGGGTTCGCCCAAATACACCCATCCCACGGCGCGAGTGTTGGCTGCCACAGCCAGCCCGCCGGCTACGAAGATCGCCAGCCAGAGCACGACGATGCCGATAACCGACACCACTATCAGGCCGGTGTTCAATTTCGGGCCGGTGTGCAGAGAGAGTGCGGCCTGCTGCGCCCCGATCTGCATCAGGCTCAGCACCAGAATGATGCCGGCGTAGATCGACGAGATGCCCGCAAATAGTAGAAAGTTTGAACGGTATAGTTCAGCCGTGCGGTCAAGAATTTCGCCAAGGGTGAGCGGGCGCAGCGTCGTTTCCATGCCTGGAATCCTTTGAGAAATGGGAGGCAGATGCTTGCCGGGATGCTAGCACACATAAGGCGGCGATGGCGGTCATCTCATGCGGGAATTTCGCTGTCAGGGCAAAGAGATACAGCACTTTTTTCCAACTCGGTACTTCTTACCCTGCATCGGAGTAAATGCCCGCGTTGCAAGCTGTTCGAAAGAAAGCATGAGGGCAGTGGCCCAAGGCTTGCTAGTAAAGGGGACGTACGAAGAGGAATCTCCTACCTTCTCTTCGCCCGATCAGGATGAGCAAGACGGTGCAGGTAGGAGCGTTTCTACCCCGGAGGTTAAATATGAAAAGTAACAAGATCCAGATTCTCCTCGGCATCTCCTCCTGCGCTTTAATGCTGGCAAGCGCGCAGGCTTGGGGAGCGAGCTCTTCGAAATCAGCTACCCCGATGCCGGTGATCCAGGAACCGCAGACTCCCCCTGCTCAAACTTCTCCTGACCGGATGCCGAACCCGGATGCGTCAAAGACGACGACCTTTACCGGCACGGTCGTGAAGGACGGGGAACAGTACGTGCTCCGCGATTCTTCCGGCAGCGTTTACAAACTGGACGACTCTTCGCGAGCGCAGGCCTTCGAAGGCAAGACTGTCAAGGTGAGCGGCCGTCTCGACTCCAACTCAAAGATGATTCACGTCGATAGCATTGAGGCGCTCGCGTCGTAACCCAGAACACAACCAACCAAACTGAAACGAAGTGAAAGTGAACCAATAACCAATCCGGATGCGATACAACGAAGTCGCATCCGGACCGCCCTTTTCTCACGGGCTTCATATATTACAAATCCCAGGCAGCTTGCCGCCGAAGCTGGTCACTGTTGGCACAGGAGACCACTTCGGCGGCGGTGTCTTGAGGCGGGTTCGATAGAATCGGAATCTGCCAAAGGAGGCGCACCCTTTCATGCCTGCAGACCCTGCATGCGATCTTTTTCTTGAGTTTTCCCGGCGCAAGCTGCTCGAACAGTATTGGCCGCGTCTGCGCAAAGCGGTTGAGCCGCTCAGCGACGAGCAAATATGGTGGCGCCCCAACGAAGCCAGCAACAGCATTGGCAACCTTACCCTGCACTTGAATGGGAATGTCTGGCAGTGGCTGGTGGCTTCGTTTAACCGGCTGGAAGACCAGCGCGATCGTCCCGCGGAGTTCAAGGCCACCGGAGACCTCTCAGCTGGAGACTTACTGGAACGTCTCAGCCAGACACTTGACGAGGCGGCGAAGGTGCTGGCTCGGTTGACACAAGAGGAATTGCTGGCGACCTGGCAGATACAGGGCTACACAGTGAGCGGGCTGGCAGCGGTTTACCAGGTCGTGGAGCACTTTGGCCTGCACTATGGGCAGATCGTGTACATCACCAAAATGCAGGAAGGCCGGGACCTGGGCTTCTACAAGGAATTGAGCCAGTCCGGCCGCGCCAGCGGGGGATCGGTCTGATCTCTTCCGAGCGGTCGTGATTGTCTCTCGTGCTTCCCTTATTGCAGGTGCTGAATCTGCGTCCCAGGCGGTATCGGCAAGGTGAACTCGTCAGCAGGCAAAGCTTTCTGGTTGTTGACCACCTTCTCAACAGTCAGAACGATCTGGATTCCCTCGAGCGGCCGTTTGATGACGACCCTCGTTGGGTATTTGCTCTCTCCGAGGCTTACGTAATTGGAATAACTGACCTGGCTCTCCAGATTTCCCTTGTCATCATACAAATCCTGGTTGGACGGCAAGAGGTCGTCACGATGGAAGGTAATCACGCGGACGGGCTTGTCTCTCCTGCTTCCACTGGGCGCATGGCGGATGATGTTTAGAACATACTCCGGCATTGTATAGAGGTGCTTCTTAGCCACATCCTCAATGGTTTCCGTATCTGACGTCTCCGTAAAGTAGTCTTCCGGATCAACCCCGCGCACAATCATTGCGTCAAAGAAGAATCCCGGCCGCAGATTCTCAAACTGAATATCCGAT
Organism: uncultured Acidobacteriaceae bacterium; assembly: GCA_963770365.1. Classification (GTDB taxonomy): domain Bacteria; phylum Acidobacteriota; class Terriglobia; order Terriglobales; family Acidobacteriaceae; genus Telmatobacter. Next base: position 64,008 of record CAVYPN010000017.1, read on the forward strand.
TTCTTGGTAACTGAATTGGGTCCCTCAATCGCCTTGTTCTGGGGCGGAATCAACAGGGTGAAAGTCTTTCCGTCGCTGGCCATATTGAAAACGCGCACGCCCAGATACAGGCCTACAACGCGCAAGTGATTGGGCTTTTCCATCACGATAAATCCGCGGCACTTCGGGTAATCCGTCACCAATCCCTGCTGCGGCTTCACCAAAGTTGCCTGGATCTCCACCGTCGCGGTCAGGTTCTGGAAATCATCCCAGCGGCGATTCAGTTGATCAACCAGCTCTTCAGGAGTGGCCACCTGGACGGTTGCCGGCGCTATGGGCACGGGCAAATGACGTTTATTGGGGAAGAGCGAGCATCCGGCTAAACAAAGGGGCAGCGCCAGCGCCGCGATACTGAAATTCCTCCGCACGGTCATCGTTGTCCCGCCTTCTTCATCGCCCGTCGAAAATCGGAGACATCCCGCGCATGCTCCTCCAGCGTGGTCGAGAACAACGACTTTCCCTGCGGATTCGCCCCTGCGGCAACGAAGTAGAGGTAATTTGAACGTGCCGGGTCCATTGCGGCGCGAAGCGAATGCAGCCCCGGATTCGCGACCGGACCCGGCGGCAATCCTCCATGGAGGTAGGTGTTGTAAGGCGTGTCGCGTTTGAGATCGCTGGCATGAATTGCACCGCGCCACTGTTTCTCGACTTCGAGCCCGTAGATCACCGAAGGATCGGTCATCAACGGCATGCGCTTTGCGAGACGGTTTTGGAAGACGCTGGCGACCAGCGGTCTCTCGGCATCCAGGGCCGTTTCCCGTTCCACAAGCGAAGCCAGCGTTACCACCTCGTGCACATTCTCCTTGAGGCCAATTTGAGTAGCCTCCAACCGGAACTGCCGGACCATGGCTGCGGCAACCTGGCCCGATGTCGCCCGACGGGGAAACCGATACGTATCGGGAAACAGATAACCCTCCAGGGTCTTCGCCTTCGGATCGATGTCGGCCACCAGTTCGGTTAGCCGCGCCTGCTGATCCAGAAATCCTGCGCGCGTTCCAATTCCGGCCTGTTCGAGCCGCGCGGCGACGTCAAAAATAGTCGCTCCTTCCGTTACCGTTACGGCAACCGTATAGACATCGCCCCGCGCGATGCGGTCGTACACTTCAGTCAGCGGCGCCGAATGATCGAAACGATACTCCCCTGCCTTCAGTTTGCCCTTGCGCACCCAGCGCCACAGGTCAAACGCGAATTGACTGCGAATCACTCCTGCCGATTCGAGTTGTCGGGCAATACGCGTTGTCGAGGAGCCCGGTTCGATTTCAACAAAGGTCTCGCTCGATGGCCCGAAGGGTGTGAAGATCATCCACCCGGCAGCAGCCGCAGCCAGAACAGCAAGCAGGAAGAGCGCCAGAAAGAATCCCGCCGCGCCGAGCCCTCTTTTCTTTCGATTCCCCCGAGTGCGGCGTGACGCCATGTAAGCTAAGACATCCTTCCTTAAGATAAGACGCGGTTTAGCCTACCGCGGATTCTGCTTCTTATTTGATTGTACCGGTCGTCTTGTGGATGGATGGCGCCCGCCTCTCCGAAGCACAATAAGGTGAGATTCTAGGAGTTCCGGGGGATTTCGGAGGGACAAGCGTGTCTGACAAGGCAATTCTGCGTTATCTGGCGCTGGATGTGGGCTCAAAGCGCATCGGAATCGCCGTTTCAGACGAGCTTGGGCTCACTGCCCAGCCCGTTTTGACCCTGGAACGGCAGCGGAATCCTCGCGAAGATTTCCGGTCGATCGCACGTCTTTGCAGGCGATACGCTGTTGCGGGGATCGTGGTCGGCAACCCGGTAATGCTTGACGGGGCGATCAGTTCGCAGTCTGAAAAGGTGCAAGTTTTCGCTGCCGGGTTGGGCGAATTGACGGGGTTGCCGATCCATCTCTGGGACGAACGGCTGACCACGCATGAGGCACACCAGTTGCTTTACGAGGCGGGTCACGCCCGGCAGGATCACCAGCGGGTGGTCGACCAGGTCGCCGCAACGCTGATTCTGCAATCGTTCCTTGATGGGCAGGCCGATCGGCCCGGCGAGCGAGGGTAATTTCGGCGGTGCAGATACCCGAGAACGGACGGAATCACGGATTGGCGCTTTGGAGAGCCTGGGCAAGGTGTTGAATCCCAGTCTTGTCCGCATCCCCGATTACGAAAAAGCGAAGACCGTGGTTGCTCCATGTCTGTACGTTGAAGGAATTTCGCACATCGACGCCGGTAGAGAGCGGAAACGCGGTTGCCAATGCGGTCGAATCCTGCAGGATCAGTACAGAGATTTTGTGCTGACCCATGCCTACAACCACCTGCGCGGCGGGTTGCTGATGAAGATAGACCAGGCGGCCGCCAAGCAACGTGAATTCAGTCCCGCTAAATTCGGGAAGGTTGAATGCGAATGGAATATGACCCTGGAACCATGGCTTCACGGTGTGCCGGTCTGAGGAGATCACATCGTATGGATTCGCGCTCGCCAGGTCACCCGTATGCAAATCGGCGACCTCGCGGAAAGCGTCGGCCTGCGAGGTGTTCTGGCGCGTCAAGACAAGGGCCACGACCAGGATGGCCAAGGCTGCCATTGCTAACGGCAAAAGGCCGAAGGATCCGAAGCTTCGACGTTTCGGTGCAACCTGGGACTGAATCTTCTGCCGGAATTGAGCACTTGGGGTGAACCGCGTCTTCGCCGCTCTCATGCTTCGGCGCAGGCTCAGCATGATCGCAACTTCCGCCGCACACTCTGTGCAGGTGCGAAAGTGCTGCTCAAGTGCGTTTCCCTGCTCGGCTTGCACTTCTCCGTCGAGATAGGCCGCGAGCGTTTTGCGATCCTGGCCGCAAGGCATCATCGCACCTCCTCAGGAACTTTTGCACCGAGTGCTGCCCGCAGGCTGGCTCGCGCCCTTGAAAGCCGCGACATTACCGTCCCCAATGGCACGTCGATCACTTGCGCGATCTCGCGATACGACATTTCTTCAATCTCGCAGAGCAGGATGATCTGCCGGTAATTCACCGGAAGCGATTCCAACGCGGCAAAGAGCGCTTGTTCATCCTGGCTTCGCATCAAGATCAGCTCAGGAGTCAATGCATCCGCCACCAATTCCTCCGCGTTCCCGTCCTCGTCTACAAGACTTTCGGTTCTCTGGGCAGCCAGTCCGCTTCGCGACGTCAGGAACGTGTTGCGCAAAATGCGAAACATCCAGGCGCGGATATTGGTGCCTTCCGCGAAGGCTGCGAACCCTTTCAGGGCCTTGGCATAGGTTTCCTGCACCAGGTCCTCGGCGTCGATGCGATCGCCGGTGAGCCAGCAGGCATGGTTATAAAGCTGGTCGAACAGCGGCATTGCAAGCTGTTCGAAGAACACCCGATCCATCCCGTCTCCTGCGAGGTCGCTGCCTTAATCCTATTTGCCCGAGGATAATCGAAGAAACTGGATTATGTCCGCTCTCTCCTGAGGGTTTGACACGCGAAATGCCATGTCGTTGTCGGGAACTACCGCATCCGGATTGGTCAGCCACTGGTCGAGAGAGCCTTCATCCCAAACGATGTGAGCGGCTTTTAGTTCATCCGAGTAACTGAAGTCGGGTACACTTCCGGCCTTTCTGCCGTAGACATCGCGCAGGCGTGGGCCTTCCTTGCTCTTGTCGAGCGAGTGGCAACCCGTGCATCTCTTTTCGAAAAGCTGCTTACCGTTTTGGGCGTCTCCGATGGTCGTTGCCGCAGCGCCGCTGACGTGCGATGAGCAGAAGATCGCCAGGGCCAGCCATATGGGTACGATGCCGATTAAGAATCTGATCTCACTTGCCTGCTTCACTTTGTTTCAATCTCCTTCTGCGTGGAGCGTTCGGTCCGTATGCGCTTTCTCTCGGTCCGCGCCCATGTCGCAATCTGCTGCTTGTCACTGTCAGTGAGGCGATTCGCCGGATGCAGCATTGTGTAGGGCTTTGGCGGCATCTCTCCCGTTCTTGCCTCGGCAGAGATTCGCGCCAACAGCGCGATTCTGTCTTCTGCACCCATTCCCGCCCAATGCGAGAGGTTCATTGCCGCACGTCCTGCGTACACGTCATGTTCCACAAGCCATGAAACCGGAGCCAGGCGACTGTACACGGGCCAGTGCGTCTGGTTCGAGTGGCAATCGGCGCATTTGCTCTCTAGGATTCCGCGAACATTCTCCGGCACCGCACTTCCTTCAAGGATTTGCCCGCGAGTTGCAACGCCGCGAACGTCGCCCCATGGGTGCACGAATGAAAGCGCCACGCTGGTCAAGGCGAGAAACAGGGCGCCGAAGCCAATTGGTCTCCACAGCATCACAGGGACTCGCGATGTTCGCCGGTCATCCCGGATAACGTGGCGTCGACGATAGCCAGTTCGCGCCGCTGGGCAACAAAGCTTACGTCCGTAATGCCCAGCACGCTTTGCAGGCGATCGGCCGACACTTTCATGGGTCCGGGCGATGGCGCCGATCCGGGTGCGGGCTGCGGAAATGCCGTCGACATTGCGGTGTGAAACATCACGTTGCCTTCGACCTTCTGCATCACCTGGTGGATGTGGCCGTTCAGCACCGTAACGGAGCCAAAGCGTTTCAGCATTGCGAATGCCTGTTCGCTGTCGGACGTGCCCCAACCCCACTCGGGGTAAACAGCCCACAGCGGAATATGCGCGAATAGCACAATGGGCACGCTGCTCTTCACGCCGTGCAAATCCTGCTTCAGCCAGTCGAGCTGCGCCTGACCGAGCTTGCCCATGCCTTCCAGCTGCACCACGTTCACGAGGCCGATGAAGTGCACTCCCTTGTGGTCAAAGCTGTACCAGCCATTTCCCTTCGTGCCTTTTCCGTAGCGATCGAGATACATCTTTCCGTCGTCGACCGAGGTATCGTGTTCGCCGGGAACGTAAAAAACCTGCCGACGCGGGGCGAGTATCTGGTCGAGCGTGTCGAACTCCGCGGGCTTGGAAGAATGCGTGAGGTCACCGGTGTGAATCAGAAAGTCCGGAGTTCCGGGAGCGGCATCGATCCGTCTCAGGGCAGCCTGCAGCGTGGCCGTGACGTCGGTGTTCGCGGGCTTGTTGAAGCCGATGTGGCTATCGCTGATCTGCACGAAGGTGAAGTCTGACTGCGCGGACGGCTTCATTGGCTCGCCGAATGCGCGCGAGGTCGGTACACCGCCGGCAAAGGTCCAAACGAGGCCGGTGCCTGCCCAGGCCATGCACTTCAAAAATCCGCGACGGTCGATGCCGTCCGACCCGACGGCGTCGGTTTGTGTTGCTTCGGTTTGAACCTGTTCTTCGATTGATCCGCTCATGCCTTCTCCTCGAGCACATTTGCTCTGTCAATGACGAGAACTGAGCGAGAGCCGGTTTATTCCAACATTGCGGAAGAAATTGCGACTCGATGGATCGTCGAGGCGAACCATGCGGGTAGACGCGCGTTCACAGCGTCTCTGGCATAAGCGGGTTTGATCGAGGTGGACCGGATCGCCGTGGCGTCTTCGACCGGCTCAACCGCGTATAATGAAAGGTCTGGACGTATCATTTCTCGCGGTTGAGCAGCCCCGCTCGCCGCCACGGATCATGGATGCCCGATCACATTAAAAAGCAGCTGCTCAAAGAAATCGCTGTCCTTGAGCATGAGCTTGCCCACGAATTGCCGGCGGAGATCAAGAAGGCCGTCGCCATGGGAGACCTGTCGGAAAACGCCGAATACCACATGGCGAAGCAGCGGCAGGAATTCGTGAATGCGCGCCTCGGCCAGTTGAAACGGCGCATGGCGGAGCTTTCGCTCGTGAATCTGGCGAATATTCCGCACGACAAAGCGGGGTTCGGTTCCACCGTTGTGGTCTACGACTCCACGAAAGAAGAAGAAATCGTCTACCGCCTCGTGACGAGCGAAGAGTCCGATGTGGCCAAGGGGCTGATTTCGACGACTTCGCCGATCGGCCGGGGTATTGTGGGCAAGAAGGTCGGCGATGTCGCGACGATCGTGACGCCGAACGGGAAACGCGAACTCGAGATTTTGAAACTGACCACCGTCCACGACGAAGTGGGCGAAGACGAAGAAGAGGCCGAGACCGGCACAGAGAAGTAAGGAAGTAAGAATGACCTGGACCAGTGCATTTGGCCGCGCCTGCGGCTGGCTTCTTGATCGAATTGTGCATGGCCTTGCACTGACTCGCATCTCGCCCAACGCGCTCACCTTTATCGGACTCGTGATCAACATCGTGGCGGCGTTCCTGTTTGGACATGCGGACGCTTCGAATGCCGGGCGCATGTTCTTCTACGCCGGCATGGTTATTTTCGGGGCGGGGCTCTTCGACATGGTCGATGGGCGGGTCGCACGCAAGAACAATCAGGTAACGGTCTTCGGATCGTTCTTTGATTCGGTGATCGACCGCTACTCGGACGTGGTGCTGTTTTTCGGATTGCTGGTTTATTACGGGCGCATCAACCGCTTCCGCTACGTGGTACTGGTTGCGTTCGTGATGGTGACGTCGCTGATGGTGAGCTACACGCGCGCGCGTGCCGAGGCTCTCATCGGCTCCTGCAAGGTAGGGTTCATGGAACGCCCGGAGCGTATTGTTCTGATCCTGCTTGGCGCGTTGTTCGAGCAATTCGGAGTAATGGCGCCGGTGCTGTGGGTGCTGGCCGTGCTCTCGACGATCACGGTGATCCATCGCATCCAGTACACCTACCAGAACACCAAACATCTGGCGCCGCTCAGCCAGTAGAGCTTATCAGCAGGTCACCATTGTTACGCTGCAGCCGGGCTTGGTTGGCTTCCACTGGACCAGAAAACTGGTGACGGAATTGGCCTGCATGCTGCGCATTTTTTCGAATTCACCGCTCTTCTGGCTGTAGAGCACTTTGCCTCGATCGCTCAACACGGCGAGCGCAGGTACGCCTTTATTGAGCGGGACACCGTAGTGCTCGGCGATATCGACATTTTCATCCATGTGACCGATGTTGACGTGGACGAGAACGTAATTCGATTCGAGGATCGGGAGGTTCTCCGGGTTGTGAAAATAGATGTCGAGCACATGGCAGTCGCCGCACCAGTTTCCGCCGAAATCGATGATCACGCGCTTGTGGGTTGCGGCAGCTGTTTTGAGCGCGGCGGCAAGGTCGGCCTTGGCTTCAGAGGGATCGGGATAGATTTCGCGACTGGCAGACAGCGCAGGCAAGACCGCCATCGCCAGAACTGTGACCAGGGTCAGAATCTTCGTCAATTTCATGGATGGGGAATCCTCCAGTGACTACCTCAAGTGTGCCATAGGGATGCGATCAAAGGCCATGCGGTTACAAATCTGCACGCTACCTTCCGGGGGAAGAATTAGTCTTTATTGGGTATGAACAAACTGCGGCAGAAGCTCGAATCGCGCGCCTTCCCCGATCTGGGAGCGATGATGGAGGGCTATGCGCATGCGGCGGTCGAGGTGGCAAGGAGCGACTTCGGTCAGAAGCTCGACTTCACAGCGGACTCGGTTAACGCGCTCGACGAGATCCTGGTTCTGTTGAGCGAAAGCCCCGAGATCGATCTGGATTATGAATCGCGCTTGTGGGGCAGCTACCTGGGTGAGGTGCTTCGGCGGCGGTATGCCGGTACGTGGGAGATGACGCAGTATCCGGGAGCCGGTCATGCGGCGCCGGCGGTGGATGTGCGGGGTTCACGGCTGTTTCCGCTGATGAAGGTCTATCGGCGGCTGACGATGGGGGAAGAGGAAGATCTGCACAGCTTTTACGCGATGGTGACGGAGCGGCTGGGCAATCCGGCACAGGTGAATTGAACGTACATGAGGTGAAATGTCGCCCGGCGATCGTGACACGAGTGCCATTGGTCACACCAGGCGGTTGGCTTTGTGCGACAATTATGGGTGATGAGCGCGTAACCGGACCGGGCGCGCGGAAGGATACACGATGGGCGATTTACTACAGCCATGGCACCTTATTCTGATCGCGATTGTGGCGTTTTTGCTCTTTGGCGCCAAGCGGCTGCCGGAGCTGGGCAAGGGACTAGGTGAAGGTTTGAAAGGGTTTAGGGAAGGCATCAAGGGCGTGACGGACCCGGCGCCTCCGCCAACCCAGCAGAGCACGCAGACCCCCCCTCCCCCTCCCCCCGCCAGCCCCGAGCCACCCAAGCAGGGATAAGCGGTATCAGCTTCTGGATCTCACTCCGGACGATTCGCCCGGATGATTCACCGAAAATAGAAGGCCTGTGCCGATGGCATGGGCCTTTGTGTTTGGGTCGAAACCACCCACCCTAGACACTCAGGAGCGCAACAGCAGCCAGCGCCAATCCCATGCCAGCGAACTGACGCTTGGTTGGGCGCTCCCGCAGCAGGATCCCGGCCAGCAGGATCGTTCCTGCCGGATAGAGGGAACAGATCACCGCGGCAACGTCGAGCCTTCCCAGTTGCGAAGCCATCATGTAGAACAGGTTTCCGATCGTATCGAGCGATCCGGAGACGATGCCTGCTATCCAAAAACCCCGCCACGGTCCTTTGGGGGGCGCGATGGCAACGACGAGAACGATCGCGACTACCCCGGCGACCCTGCCGGCGGTCAGGCTCCATAGCACTCCGCCGGCTGCCGCCGCTTTGAACAGAATGAGCTGGGCACCGAATCCGATTCCGGCGCTCGCACCAAGCAGCAGTGCGCGGCGAGAGGTACCGGCGCCTTCGGTTGCCGGGGAATGAGAAATCAACCAGATTGCGGCCAGTCCAGTAGCCAGACCAACGACTGTGACCGTGTTGGGAAAGCCGGAGTGGAACAGCTCGAAGAGAACCGGGATCAGCGCGGTCATGAGCCCCGTGAGAGCTGCGGTCAGGCCCATCGCGCCCATCGACAAGGCCCGATAAAAGACGGCCAGCGCGATCGCACCTTCAAATCCGCCGATGGCCGCATAGAGGAGATAGCTCGTTCCCGGGAGAGCCAGTTTGAGGAAGAAACAGATCACCAGGAGTGCAGCCAGCGACACGATCTGGCCTGACGCGGTAACAAGCAGCGAGGAGGCACGGCGCGCACCCCAGCCGCCGGCGAAGTCGGATCCGCCCCACGTAGCGGCCGAAAGCAGGCTTAAGCCTGCCGTAGCTCCCGAAGAAGCCACCATTTTTAGTGTTGGTAATCCTGACCGGAGGGGTAGTAGCCCTTTTTGGCAATCACTTCTACGCCGGGCCGATCTACGCGGACTTCGATCTTGCGGTATTTGCTGTCGAGAAGCGGCTCGTGGCTGGCATAAACCAGCGTGTACTGGTTGCGGCTCTCCTGAGCGAGCTGGGCGTAGCTCTTCTCGATGCCGTTCAGGTTGCCCTGGGCCTCGAGGTCGCCGCCAGTCGCCAACACATAGCCAGCGAGGCGATTGTCATACATCTGGAAGGGCAGGTGTAGCCGACTGATGCGGCCCTCCCCCCAGCGAGCGGAATCGCCCACCAGCGTGCCATAGACCGCAATCTTGTTGGCCTGAAGATAATGGAGCACGTCTTTGTAGGCGGCTTTGCTGCCGTACTCTTTGCCGTCGGAAACGACGTAGATCATGCGGCGGCGTCCCGGCGGCCGCGTCGAAAGTTCCTTTGCGGCAGCGAGGATCGCGTCGTTCAGGGTGTGGACTTCTTTGGGAAGCGTAATGAACGAGGGATTGCCAGTCGAGCCACCCTGCTGCACGGTGTTGTTTGAATCGACGCAGCCGCCGTTCTTGGTGATCGCGCAGCCGCCGAAAGGTCCGCTGTTGACAGGCACAAGATCATCGCGCCCGATCGATTTGGCCAGAGCGAGAACAGCCGGCACGCGATTGCCTTGCGCCCCGGTGAAGCCGGTCCACTCGCGGGGGCCGTTGTTGTAGGTAAAGATCGCGACCTCGTCGTAGGGCGACAGGGAGCCCTGGAACGCACTGAGCGAATCGTTGACCTTGGCCATGACGTCTGAAGTCAGGCTCTGGTCAATCACAAAGGCGATCGAGAGGGCGGCGGGATCGACGGTGAAGATCTTAAGGGGTTCCCACGTGTTGTTTTCATAGACGCGGAAATCGCGCCAGGTGAGGCCGGCAATGGGCTTGCCCTTGGTGTCCTTTACCGTGACCGGGACTTCAACGTAGGTGGTGTTGACAGTGATGGTGTGGCCGATATCCTCGGGCGTCATGCTGTCCGGCGCAGCCTTTTGGACCTCGTTGGTCTGGCTGGTCGGTGGCGGTGTGGCTGGCGCCTGCTGGGGGACGTCGGTGGAAGTGCTTGAAGTGGAGGCAGATGGAGGGGTGCCAATCCCAGGTTTCATGGGACCGAAGCCCGTCAATGGCGTGGCAGCCTGTGGGGCAGGAGCATCCGGAACGGCCTGCTGGTCGGCCGGAGTCTGCTGCGGTTGAGTCTGGGCTGATGCCGCCTGACTGAGGCTGAACGACATACTCAGGAATGCGGTAAGCGCCAGTGCTTTAAGACCAAGGTCCACAGGTATTCTTTCCTCCCCATACGACACTGCGCCAGCCGATTTCTTGGCCCGCAGATGCGCCCTCTCGCGGAAAAAACCAGTTGAGAGGCTGCACCCGTCAGAGTATCAGACGCGCTGCGGCCTTGCAGGTTTGCCCGGATCCACCCGAAAGAGTTAAGCTATGCTCTCTTTCGGCGCGGTTTTCGCGTCAAACTCAGCAGCATGCATGTTCCCCGAAGCCTCTTCGTTTTGTTCTTCGCGCTGCCCCTCCTCGGCGCAGCGGCCTGGGGACAGCTTGTTCCTTCACCTGACGCTCCGCCGGTGAGTACCGCGCCGCCTCCGCCGCCGGAAGAAGAATCCATGGGAACGCTCAAACTGAACGTCAACCTGGTTGACCTCTTCTTTACGGTCAAGAACAAATCCGGGGAACTGGTTCCACACCTCACGAAGGATGATTGTTCAGTCGCGGAAGACAAAACCCCACAAACCCTGAAGAACTTTACCGCGGAAACACACCTGCCGCTGACGCTGGGAATTCTACTCGACACGTCAGGCAGCCAGATTGACGTACTGCCCCTGGAACAGCAGGCCGGCAGCCAGTTCCTGGAGCGCGTCCTGAAATCGAAGGACCAGGCGTTCCTGCTTTCGTTCGACGTCAATGTGGACCTGTTGCAGGACTTCACGAACAGCGCGCGCATGCTTAGCCATGCGATGGACAAGGCCCAGATCAATACCGCAGGGGGAAATGGCGGTTCTGGTGTTCCGGGGCTGGGCGGGGGCACCATTCCGATCCACGGAACGCCGAAGGGCACCCTGCTCTATGACGCCATCTATCTCTCCTCCAATGACAAGATGGCAGAACAGAACGGCCGTAAAGCAATGATCATCCTGACCGATGGAGACGATCAGGGCAGCGACCACAAGATCCAGGAAGCCATTTCGGCGGCGCAGAAGTCGAATACCATCGTTTACATTATTCTGATCGCCGATACAGGCTTCTACGGAGGTTTTGGCTACTCCGGTTACTCGGCTGCGAAGAAGATCTCTGAAGAGACCGGCGGACGCCTCATCAATGTGGGCAGCAACGGCAAGAAACTTGACGCCGCGTTCCAGCAGATCGAGGAAGAGCTCCGCACCGAGTATCTCGCCAGCTATGTACCAACCAACGCCAAGCAGGACGGCAGTTTCAGGCGAATCTCGGTGCAATGCAAGGGCGACGACATGAAGGTGCAGGTGCGCAAGGGATACTACGCGCCTTTGCCGGAAGCCCGGTAGAACGCAGCCGCAGAAATATCTACATGCGAGAAATTACACTGTCGCGCATTAAGTGCGGGTTTCTTCGTGTTCTGCCTTACCACTTCGCAAAAAAGCTGGATTCTCCAAGCGCCCTGTTTTGATGGGGATCAATCCTTTCGGGATGTCGGATTTGAAAAGATAGCTAACCTTTGGCATCGTTCGTGCCATCAAGTCGTGCGAAAGCAATTTTCGCGCTGCGTAATCCACGGCCGACCCCGGAAGGTGAACCAATGAATGATCTCTATATGAAAGCAGCCACTGTGATTGCAGTGGCCCTTGCCGCATTTTCAAGTTTTCCTTCGCCTGCGCAGCAGGAGCCAGCGCAGCAACCGCAGCAGGCTCCGGCAACTGCTCCTGCCCAACAGAATCCTGGCCAGCAAAACACTACCGGTGGCGAACCGAGCGCCGCAGCGGCCCAGTTGAAGCCAGTGACGGGTGAACTGGTGAACAAGCTGGATTCCAAGTCTGCCAAACAAGGCGACAGTGTGGTGGTGAAGACGAAGGAAGACTTGAAGTTTCAGGGAGGAGCTGATCTTCCCAAGGGATCGAAGCTGGTCGGCCATATCACGAACGTGCAGGCCCGCGCGGACGGCAAAGAGAATTCGCAAATCGCCATCCAGTTTGACCACGCGGAATTGAAGGACGGCCAGAACATGGCGATCGAGTCGGTGATCACGTCGATTTCTCCAGCTAATGGCGACGGGAGGCGCGACGGACAATGGTGTTCCCGGATCCTATAGTTCGAGTCCGCAAGGGGCCGCGGGAGGAACTACCTCTTCCGCCCCGGGTATGAGCGGATCGAACGGCGGTGCGAACCCGAATATGGCCAACAATCGTCCTGGACTGGCATCGAATACGACAGCCCAGCCGGGCACCACTGACCAAATGACGAACAGCGGCGTGCCGGCACCTGGAAGCATTGTGGCGCGAAACGGAAACGTCGCCATTCGGACAACGGCGATCCCAGGGGTTCTGCTTGCGAATGACATCAACGGTCTGCCCTTCACCAATGCTTCGGGCATGTTGCTGGGCGCCCGGCGCGATATTCATCTGGACGGCGGCACACAGATGGTGGTCGCCATCGCGGCGGCTCCACAGGGCGCGGGCGGCGGGATGAGCCGTTAATCGCAAACGGGACACGTAGCGCATCTAACCAGGCCGGAGGGTAACTCTCCGGCCTGGGCCTATTTTGGGGCAATGAGATTACGCAAGTTTCGCGACTTCGTAATCTGGCTAGAGGAAGCTCTCATCGATACCATCGGCGGTGGTAGAGAAAGCTTGAGCAAGGTTTCGCAATTAATTTCAAGCGCTCGAGCCGGGGAGTTTGCAATGGCCATCGAGGATGGTGCGTTGGAAGGTCGCGAGGGATTCGATATCAGCGCTCGGTTCCGTCGCTTGATTGAGGAACGCATCGAGCGTCTGGAGAAGGATGCTGACAGCGACGAGGCTCAACTCGCGGTGCTGCGTCATGGCGATCACATCCGGCGTCATATGCGGTTGATAGCGGTTCAGCGCGCGGAGGCCCGGCGCATGCGCAGCTTTATCGAGAGCGCCGGAACACGCGTCCCGCCCCCGATGATGTCGCTTTGAAGCTGCCTGTGAACAACCCATCTCCGGATGGATTCATAATGGTGCATGGTCACAGCGATCACTTCCAGCCAGACACTCGACTATCAGATCGTGGATGTATTCACCGAGACCGTCCTCGAGGGCAACGGGCTCGCCGTGGTGTTCGACAACGTGGGGTTGAGCACCGAGCGCATGCAGGAGATCGCGCGGGAATTCAATCTCTCGGAGACCACATTTATTCAGCGTCGCGATCCTGAGACAGAAGCGCGTGAGGGTGTGCGCGTGCGCATCTTCACAGCGCAGGAAGAACTTCCGTTTGCCGGCCATCCGACGCTGGGAACAGCAAGCGTTCTGAAAATCTCTGCACCCGAAACAATTTCAGGTGACACGATCAAGCTGGCGCTCAACGTCGGTCCCGTTCCAGTGCGCTTCAAAGCGGACAGCCTTTTCGGGGAGATGACGCAGCGTGACCCGGAGTTTGGCGCTGAACTCGAGCCGGCAACGGTCGCGCGCCTAATCGGGCTGACGCTCGAAGAGCTTAGCGCATCTGCTCCGCCCCAGGTGGTTTCGACGGGCACAGCATTCGCGATTGTTGCGTTGTGTTCGCATGACTCCCTGGCACGCCTGAAGGTCGACCAGGAGGAAGCTACGAAGTATTTGCGCGATCGTGGCGGTCGCTGGTTTTACGTCCTGGGGCCAACGGGCGGCGACAAGCCGGCGTGGAGAGCGCGTATGCAGTTCTACGGCGGTGAAGATCCTGCAACGGGCTCCGCAGCCGGTTGCGCGATCAGTTATCTCGTTCGTTACGGCATGGTCGCATCGGGCGAGAAAATTCACGTTCGGCAAGGAGTTGAAATCGGTCGCGCAAGCGATTTATTTCTGGCTGCGGAGGTTGTTTCCGACAAGGTCGGCAATGTGCGCGTCGGGGGCAGCACAGTTCGCGTTGCAAAGGGGGAGCTTTTCCTGCCGTAATACACACGCTTTCAACAGAATTTAATCAGGGCAAGTTACTTTCTATGTTCATTCTGCCCGTTTTTCCTTTGTTACAAGATGGTTTACATGCATAGTTTCGCTTCCTGTTCTCTCTTTTCACGGCTTTCCTCTCTCCGTACTCTTGCCCAAGCATTGAACGCAGTTTGAACCGGAAGTTTTCCGGATTTTATAACGGCTTCATACGACAATCTGACCGCAGTGAGGTCCTCCCCTTACGGATCGGTTGCTCGCGAAGTCGTCTGATGGGGTCACTCTGTCTGATCGACGGTGCGTCCCTCGGGCGGCGTCGTGTGTGCCCACTCCCAACCGGAACCCAAGCGCGGCCGACGGCCCCGGACCCAGACGTGCCTGCCCGACCATCCACCGGGCGATGCGGTTGTGTGCCTCGGAATTCGTGTAGAGAAATTTCAAGAAACAGGAGCAGTAACGAAAAAACATGCGCCCGAAGAAAGTAATACTTTGCGTTGACGATAATGAGCAGGACCTATCCGTCCTGAAGTTCATGCTGGTAACAAACGGTTACCGTGTACTCGCGGCCACCAACGGCCAGGAAGCAATCGCTCTCTTTGCTGATAACCAGGTAGACCTCGTTCTGGCGGACCATGCGATGCCGCAGATGAGCGGAGACCAGCTTGTCGTGAAGCTCAAACAAATCGCCTCCCACGTCCCGATGGTGATCCTCGGCGATCCCCAGAAGATGAATGGCCAGATTCACGGGGCCGATGCCCTGCTGGCCAAGAAGACCTGCTCTCCGCAGGAATTGCTGGAGCGCGTAAAGATAATGAGCGCTCGCAAGCGAGGGCCGCGCAAAGGAGTTTCGCGCCTGGTCAGCGCTGAACTGGCCGTCGCTTCCTGACCTGTTTCCAAGAGAGAGGCGGGGCGCGGAGGCGGTTACTTCAGCCGGAAGGTAACAGCCGGCGCGGTCTCCTTGGTGTTGCCGCAGCGCGCCCGCCCCCCTTGACGATCAAACGGGCGGATGGGCATACTCGCCAACGGTGCCCAGACTGGTGTATGTTCTTTCCCACCAGTAGAAGCAGGCTAAAATGGACCTCATTCTTGTTCGCTTTCTTTTTGTTGCCTTACTCTCCGGCGTTTGTTATTTCCTTCATCCCTTCGGCGTAACAGGCTGGGCGGGAGCGGCTGGCGGCGCGCTCGCTGCCGTCGCCGTCATCGTTTTTGAACTCCGGGTACGGGCACTCAGCTTGCGGCGCCTTATCGGCGCAGTTGCCGGCAGCGTGCTGGGCATCTTTGGCGCGGCACTGTTCTGCCTGGTGCTTCGATCCGCACCGCTGAACGCGTCGACGTCGGCGGTGCTGCAGATCTTTGTCCTGCTGCTGATGACGTATGTGGGCCTGCTGGTCGGGGCCAACAAGGGAGACCTGCTGAACCCGGCCGCGCTGGGCACGCTGTTTGCCCATGATCGCCCCACACGGAAGAGCGCGAAGGTGCTGGATACCAGCGTGATTATCGACGGCCGCATCGCAGACATTGCTGAAGCCGGATTTATCGACGGGATGATGGTTGTGCCGGAGTTTGTTTTGCGCGAATTGCAAATCGTAGCCGACTCCACGGATGGTTCCAAGCGCCAGCGTGGCCGTCGCGGGTTGGATATGCTGCAGCGCATGCAATCGAGTAACAGCATCCAGGTGCAGATTGTTCCCGACGACTTTCCGTCGATCAAAGAAGTCGATCTCAAACTGCTGGAACTCGCCAAGAAATGGGAAGCAAAGGTCGTAACCAACGACTTCAACCTGAACAAGGTGGCGCATCTGCATCGCGTCGAGGTCCTCAACATCAACGACCTTGCCAATGCGCTCAAGCCGGTTGTTCTTCCCGGCGAAAAGATGAATGTGCTCATCCTGAAGGAAGGCAAGGAGTACAACCAGGGAGTTGGCTACCTGGATGACGGCACCATGGTGGTGGTGGATCACGCGCGGAAGATGATCGGCCGATTGGTTGAGATCTCAGTGACCAGCGTGCTGCAGACTGCCAGCGGCAAGATGATCTTTGGCAAGATGGATGAAAACACCAAACCCATCGAACCGAGCAAGGCCGGACCAGTGGAGATGGCAAGATAGCCAGCATTGTGTAAGTTGATTTGAAAGTTGTTGATTTCTTCGGGCCCTTCGAACATCGGCGATCTGAATGAAATCTGACTACGCTCTTTTGCAGGCGGCGCCCCCTCCGCCACGCTCGAAATCCCGGCCTGAAAAATGGGATGCGATTCGCAGCGGCTCGATCTGTGTTGCGGTCTTCACGATGTGCCTTTGGGCAGCGTGGCCCATTGCAGAGATCGGCTTCGATGACGACTGGTCCTATATCAAATCTGCTCTGGCCTTAGCGTCTACCGACCACATTACCTACAATGGATGGTCTGGTGCGATTGTCGGCTGGCAGCTTTTTTGGGGCGATCTGTTTGTCCATCTTCTTGGGTCGTCCTTCACTGCGGTCAGGCTGTCCAACTTTCCCATAGCAGTTGGTGTTCTGCTCCTGTTCCATGCCATTCAGGTTCGCTTTGGTATTACGGGGCGCAATGCGATATTCGGAACGCTCGCGCTTGGCCTCTCGCCGCTTTTCTTGCCTCTCGCTGCCAGCTACATGACGGATATTCCCGGACTATTCGTCATCATGCTTTGCCTCTACTGCTGCAAGCGCGCTATTGCCACAGACACGAGTGGAAGGACGATCATGTGGCTTTGCCTCGCAGCGGCATCAAGTACATTCGGGGGGATCGATCGTCAGATAGCCTGGCTCGGAGCGCTTGTCATGGTGCCTGCCACCGGGTGGCGCCTCCGCGGCCGGCGCGGTGTGTTTCTGACTATTTTCGTCTTATGGTCCGGAACCATCTCAGTCGTGCTCTATTTTATGCATTGGTTTAATGCACAACCATATTCGATACCCGCGCCTTTATTGCCGGATACAAAAATGAGGCCCGCTCTCCTGTTCATTACCATTCTGATCGCGTTGCTTGGGATGTTGCTTTGCCTGCTGTTGATGCTGTTTCCGATTTTCGCCGCCTGGTTAACCCAGATCTCAAAGCTCAAGCGCAATAATCTCGCCTCGATAGGGATGATGCTACTGATGTTCCTTTTGCTCCAGTTGTCGGCGAGGTGGAACCTTCCTTGGACAGACAACCTTATCAGTACTGAGTTTTCGGCATTAAGAGCGACTGACTTCGGTAAACCTTTCCCTCATTTGATACTCGGGACGTCCGCTTGTTTGGTTCTTTCATTGGTGGTAGTGGGCGCTTTTCTTGTGTTCCTCGCGAGTTTTCAGCCCAACATGCTGAAGGACCCTCCGCCCAAAGCCTTTCTGCAAGAGGTGCTCTGGATTTTTGGCCCCTTCATTTTGTGCTATTTTGCGCTCTTGATTCCGCACGCTTCCCGTGGGTTTGCGTCCGATCGTTACATGCTGGACATCATGCCTTTTGTGATTATTTTCGCAATCCGATTGCACCAGCAGTGGATTAGTCCCAGAATTCCTACGGCTTCGATCCTTATCCTCGGCCTTTACGGTTTGCTCGCAGTCGCCGGGACGCACGATCTATTTGCATCTCAACGTGCGCGCCTGGCTGCAACTGATGAGATTCGAGCCTCAGGAGCGCCGCGAACCGAAATTGTGGCTGGGTTTGAATACGACGCCTGGACCCAAGTCGAAGTTGCGGGATACATCAACAATCCGCGAATCGAGAATCCCCCGGATGCGTATCACCCCAACCTCCCGTTGGTGCCCACAATTCGCCCGGTCTATTTGGTGACGGCAGAACCTAGGCCGACGCTGGCCCCCACAAGTTTTCCTCCCGTTCATTTTCGAGCTTGGCTTCCGCCATTTCACGGGACATTCTACGTCCAGAAGATCTCAACAACTGTTCGGTGATGGTGGTCAAACAACGACTCCCCGCATGATGTTTGGATCCGAGAAAATCAGCCTGATAACGGACGGGAAAGAGGATGCATGGCTTGACTAGACAGAGGCGTGGCCGAGTGCCGGCGCCTTCCATTGGAGACTTATGAAATCTGGCGAATCTCGCTGATCTGGATAACCGGCTGGATATCGGTGTAGTTGGGGATGTCTCCCTGGAGCTGGCCGGCAACCGGAGTGAATGCCGCCATGAATGCGTCCACCGAGTCACAAGTGAATCCGACAATGGCAGCATACGGCGCGGGTTCGTTGGAAACGCCTCCGCCTATTCCGATCTCGATGGAAATGTCCTTCACAGCCGCGCCGAGCAGCCTCGCAGACATCGGCATGTGCACAGTCAGGTAGTAGTCGACGTCGAACCGGCTGCCCGGTTTGCTGGGGTAGAGAACACTGACTTTAAGCATTGTCCTATTGTTTTGTTTCGTGGTCTATCGTGTTCAGTACTTTTGCACCTTGGGGTCGATTTCGTCGCTCCACGCAAGGATGCCGCCGGCGAGGTTCACTACCTGGGAGTAACCCGACTGCTTGAGGAATTCTGCGATCTTCTGTGACCGCGCACCCGAGCGGCACTGCACGACGATTTCGCGGTCGCGCGGTATTTCGGCGAGCCGCTGCGGAACGTCGTTCTGCGGAATCAGCTTTCCGCCAATCTGCGCGATCTGATACTCGTAGGGCTCGCGCACGTCGAGGAGGAACACGTCTTCGCCGCCATCGATGCGCTGCTTGAGTTCCTTCACGCTCAATTGCGGAATCCCGTTCTTCACGGCCTTCTCTTCTTTGGTTTCCGGATGAATGCCGCAGAACTGCTGGTAATCGATCAGTTCTTTTACGGTCGGGTTGTCGCCGCAGACCGGACACTCGGGATTTTTGCGCAGCTTGAGTTCGCGGAAGCGCATGCTAAGCGCGTCGACCAGCAGCAGGCGGCCGATGAGCGGGCTACCTTTGCCGAGGATCAACTTGATGACTTCGGTCGCCTGGATGACGCCGACAAGGCCCGGCAGAATTCCGAGTACGCCGCCTTCAGCACAGCTCGGTACCAGCCCCGGCGGTGGCGGCTCGGGATAGAGGCAGCGATAACACGGACCATCCTCGGTCGCGAATACGCTGGCTTGGCCTTCAAAGCGGAAGATCGAACCATAGGCATTTGGTTTGCCCAGCAGAACGCACGCGTCGTTGACAAGGTAGCGCGTCGGAAAATTGTCGGTGCCGTCGGCAACTATGTCGTAGTCCTTGAGGATCTCAAGCGCGTTGGCGCTTGAAAGCATGGTGTCGTGTTTCACGACGTTCAGCGCTGGATTGAGTGCGATCAGTTTTTCCGCCGCCGAATCGAGTTTTTTTCGACCGATGTCTTTGGTCGAGTGGATGATCTGGCGCTGCAGATTGCTGGCGTCCACGACATCGAAATCGACCAGGCCCAGGGTACCGATGCCGGCTGCCGCCAGATACAGCGCCAAGGGCGAACCCAAACCGCCGGTGCCGACGCAGAGGACACGCGCGGCCTTCAACTTGCGCTGTCCTTCCATGCCCACCTCGGGAAGGATGAGATGGCGGGAGTAGCGGGAAAGGTCGTCAGTCGTCAACTCAGGAAGAAGGGTCGGGTCGGTAGCAGTAGCCATCGTATTTAGATTCTCAATCCATTTGAGGATTTGGAACGCTGTTTCGATTCGAAATGCCTGACAAAGCTGCGCATGCGGTGGAGAAGCGCCGCGTACCACTTACAGGGTACCAAAAGAAGAAGCGGCCCCGGCGTGACGGAAGCCGCCTCAGCGATGTAGATTATGCAGTTTCAGCGCGATGCGGTATTGGCGGCGGCTAGCAGATACGGGCTTGCGCCTCCAAAGAAGTCCGGATCGGCCTTTGCAGGCTCACGGTCGGTTTTCTGAATGAGCGGAGCAAGCCCGAGGAGTTCCGCGCAGCGTATACGTATGAATCACCAGACTGGAATCGTCGATTACGGCGCTTGGCACCTCCTGCGCATCCTGAACCTCCGTGGCAATAGCCACACCGTCCACGACCTTTGACTTCGTGATCACGAAATCCTCCGACACGTTTGCCGTAGCTCCACCGGGAAGCGCGATGGTCAGGTCCATGGTGCCCATGCCTTCGGCGTTAATCGTGTACGTTCCGGAGATGCCGATGGTCGCCACTGTTCTAGTGTCGTTGGGCCCGGGTTGATTGACGAAGGCGGAGCCGGTGATTTTTCCGTGTCCGTCCATCACTTCGAATCCAAGAGCTCGCGCTACATTCGCGCCGTAGGTAGCGACGGCGCCGTAGTTCCCGCAGAGACTGGCAGTCGAGTAGCGAACCGGCGCGCTGTTTTCATCATGCCCTTGAGCCAGGAGGCACACCGGGAGCATGGCGAACAAAAGCGCCACCAAAGCGGATTGATACATCTTGGGGAACGGGCACTTCATGAGAGGGCCTCCATGGAGATGGTGCGCCGGAACCAGGGAGAAATCTGGACCGGCTGGAGAAGCAGGATACCGTTTGCCTCACACCTTCGCAATCGAAATCCCTCGGCAACTCCCCGGTTGTTGCTGCTCGGCGTGAGTGAATCGCACGATGCTTGCGGCTCGATTGCAGAACGGCCTTCCCCCGGTGTGCGAGACTTGAAAGCAGGGTAGAACCCGCGCTGATACAGCAGATCGAGATTTGGTTATGTCCAAAAAGCCGGCCCGCCTCACCTTTGACCAGGCCCTGCAATCGCTTCGCACGCATGGCTTCACAATTTCCCCTTTCCAGGGGGTCCCGAGTGGCCAGTTGGTCAGCAAGTCAGGAGCTGCAGCCATACTGGTGCCGTCGCGCGATGAACAGGGAGGATCCGTCAGCTTCTTTGAGCGGCCCGGAATCCTGGTGCGGGGTGAAGTGGCGCGCCTGCTTGACCGGGGCTACCAGAAGTTTATTAAGACTCATCAATATGAATTGCCGGCGACGGCCAGCCAGTTGCATACGATCCACACGTTCAGCGAGGAGCTGACGAAGTTGATTGGCGGTGAGAGCCTCTACAACCAGTCGCTTGGAACTACGAGCGACGTGTATGAGTACGACCGTCTGCGCGGGCGAGAAGACGAGGCTCCGGCACCAAAGCGGCCTTGGGAACTGGCAAGCGGCCACTAGAGCACTCCTTGCGAACAGGGCGAGGTGTGTTGCGCGCGTGGCGGATCCCATCAATGGCGAGGCCGGACCCGGTCCCGTTTTCTCCGAGGGCGCCGCGTCTCAAAGATCCGTTCCGCGTCTGCGGCCCTCTCTTCAACCGCGACAGGAAATTGACTCCCGCGTCGTCATTCGTCTTATCGACCTGGCCGCTGATGTCCATGGACGCATTATCGATATCAGTCTCGGTGGCTGTCGCATTCACACCGACCGGCCGTTCCCGGTGGGAGTCTTCCGGCGCGTCGAAGTCGAGTTTCGTATTGAAGGGTTGCCGTTTCGCTTCGCGGGCGTAACGCAGGCAATCTACGATCCCCGCAGTGTGGGAATCCGCTTTCTTGACCTTAGCGAGCGCAAGCGGGAGCAGTTGCAACAGCTTCTGGATGAGATCAGGGAGCAAGGACCATCGCCAAACCCATGAGGAATGAGACACTGCGGGGACTCGGCGATGCGGCGCGAAAGGCGCTCCTGTCTTAAGACGACTCGAAAGCGCGCTGGTTGGAATAGTCGGGCGCGCGGGCAATGCGCATCAGTTCGCCGTGGTCGAGCCAGTTTAGCTCGCAGGTATCGCAATCATCGATGATGACGTTGCCCGGTCCGTTGTAGAAGTGAGTATCCATGTGCTGATGGCAATGCGGGCAGTTGATCTTGCGTTCGAGGTCGTGGCGGTCGGGTGTTGGGGCAATCAGGGTCCCCGGCTCTCCGGCGCGCAGCTCTTCCACAAGCGCAAGGAACACGGCCATGGGAATCAGCATGCCGTGGCAGCGCGTGCAGTAGCGAATCCGGATCTTGGCCACTGCGGCGTGCATCAACGGAACCGCGCAGACAGGGCATTCCTCTTCGGAAACAACCTGCAGAACGCTTACACCCTCGTCGTCTTTCGCGGGGAAGAAGATGCTCTTGCAGTAATCGCACTTCAAGTAGTCTTCGTCGGCGTTGAGGCGCATGGCGGCGCCGCAGGATGGGCAGTTCATAGGGCTCTTCCGCATGACGGGCAGAAGCGAGCGCCATCAGGAATTGAGGCTCCGCAATCGACACAGTATCTTTTCGTTCCCACCGAAGCCGGCGCATTGGCTGCTGCGGGCTGCTTCATTGCGGCCATCATGTTCTGTCCCATCACCGCTCCCGCTCCGAGGCCCACGCCCATTCCGGCTGCTCCGCCGGAGTTTGCAGCGGCCACCGGCAACGCCTGCGCTGCCTGAAACTGTGTGTACTTATTCAAATCGCCAGCCATGCCGACTCCGATACGCGCGTCCATCACCTTCTGGAGTTCATCGGGCAATGAAATGTTCTCGACAACGAAGGAGGCGAGTTCGAGGCCGAGCGTGGCGAAGTTAGTTTTCATCTCCGCTTCGATCTGCCTGCCCAGCGCAGCCTGATTTGCAGCCATATCGAGAAATGAAATCTTGCTGGTGGCAAAGATGTCAGTCATGCGGGCAACAATCGTGTTGCGCAACTGGCCTTCGAGGTCGCCAACGTAGTACGTAGGCCGCGTGCCGCTCACTTGCCTGAAGAACACACGCGGATCGGCAATGCGGAAGGAGTAAATGCCGTAGCCGCGAATGCGGACCGCTCCAAATTCGCCGTCGCGGATAGTGATGGGCGTGGCAGTGCCCCATTTCTGATCGATCTGGAGATGAGTCGAGAAGAAATAGACGTCCGATTTGAAGGGCGACTCGAATTTCTTGTCCCAGTTCATCAAGTCAGTCAATACGGGGAGATTGCGCGTATTCAGGGTGTGCAATCCGGGACCGAAGACATCAGCGATTTTGCCTTCGTTCACAAACGCGGCCATCTGCGACTCGCGCACCGTGAGCTGGCCGCCATTCTGAATTTCCATGTCCTGCATGGGATAGCGGTAGGCGAGGATTCCCTCGTCGAGCTCATTCCACTGAATGACGTCAATGAACTGCTTGGCAACAAATTGCTTGAGAGTCACGCGCTGCCTCCGGGGGTTCTGGAAAGCAACTTTACCATGCAGTTGATTGGGGATTTGAGAAAAAGTGGCGAATCTTCAGTACCCGCAGTAACTTATAACTTCCTGCAATATCTATAGATTGCGCTATCGCAGGTTGCGATCAGCTGGGCGACCCGGAGCTCGTGGTGGTTTCGAACCTGCACGCTGGGCACTGGCAGTGGCGACGCAGATAGTCCCAGGAATAAATGCCACCGGAGTGACCGTCAGACCAGTTGAATTGAAGTGCATAATGGCCAACGCCATGCGCGCCGGCAGGCTTGACAGGTGGCGAATACATCGGCAGGACGGCTGCCGGCTTAGGTTTGGGCTGACCGGCTTTGCGACCCTGGGCATGCCTCTCATCGACACACGTGGCGCAGGGGCAGGCATCGCGCAGCCAAGCGAAACCCCAGCTGCTCTTGTGGCCATCCTGCCAGTCGATCTCAAGACCGGTGCCCTCGGTGATTTTTACGCGCACCTTCGCGGGGGTAAGAGCCGCGCGTGAAAGAGGCCGATCTGCCAGATCTTTCCGTGCCTGCTCTTCCTTGCTGAGGAAGCGAATGCCTTCGTGACTCATGGTTCTATTTTAGTTTGAAGTTCTGGGTTCGTAGTTCGCAGTTGGCCGTAGTTGAGAAGGTGCTGAATCCGCTCATGTTGGAGGGCGCCAGAGTGGACTGGCCAATCTCCTCGCTTCTCAGCGCATGTCGATGAGGGCGGCCATGGTCTCGATTCCGTTCCACAGGTTCTGGAGACGCAGATTCTCATTGGCCGCGTGCTGGTTGTCGTCGTAGTTGGCGATGGGAACGGTGATGGTGCGGGTCTGTGCTGCGCGTTCCATGGCGCCAAGGGGAACGCTGCCGCCCATTGTGGGCAGAAGCACGACCTCTCCGCGGGCGCTGGATACGGCCGCGATCACTTCTTTGGCGATGGGTAATTCCATGGGGGTGCGTACCGCGTTGTAGCTGGCAGGATCGCAGACGATCTTTGCCACGCGGGGATGCGAGGTCAGTTCCAGCTTCGAAGGGTCGTGATCGACGACGAAGTATCCGCGCGCGCGAACGTAGTCGATGACGCGCTGCTGCTGGACCTTCCAGTCGTTGCCAACAACGAGCCGAAGATCGATGTCGGCGACGGCTGTGGGCGGAATGACGTTGGCGGCGTGAGGTCCGGTCTGCGCCGAGGAAAGTCCGTTGATATTCAGAGAGGGTTCGTTGATGAGTTCGAGAAGATGCGCGCTGCTGCCATCGGTATGCCCGAGCCAGAATGCGTCCATGAGCATCTTGTCGTTGACGGGAGCGCGCGCGAGGGCCTGCTTCTCTGTTGCAGAGAGCGAAGCGATGCCGTCGTAAAAGTGCGGGATGAGCACATGCCCGTTTTCGTCTTTCATGCCGGCAAGCAGCTGCGACAGCATCATGGCCGGATTCGGAGCCCAGTTGCCGTAGTGGCCGCTGTGCAGGCCGTGATGGGGACCGTAGAGCGTGATCTCAAGATGTGCATCGCCGCGCGCGCCAAAGACTACGGTCTGTTGACCGCTCTGATCGACCGGACCGTCGCAGACAAGCCAGATGTCTCCATGCACGAGGTCGTGGTTGGCTTCGAGAATCTGCTCGAGATGTGGCGATCCAGCCTCCTCTTCTCCCTCCCATACAAAACGGATGTTGGCTCGCAGGGCGATCCCCGAGGCTTTCAATGCGTCAAGCGCGGTGAGCTGCGCAAAGATTGCCGCTTTATCGTCGCCTGCGGAGCGCGCAAAGATCCGATCCTCGCCGTCGACCGCGCGGACGGCGGGTTCAAAAGGTGGAATGGTCCACTCGGAAGGCGTAATGGGCTGGCCGTCGTAATGCGCGTAGAAGACGATGGTGTGCTGCGCGCCGGGGGTCATGATCTGGCCGAAGACGACGGGGGGCGCCCCGGGCAATGTGAGCAGGCGGGCATCGGCTCCGCGGCTTCGGAGCGCGTCGAGCAGAAAATTCGCGTTCTTCTCGAGATTCGCTGGGTCAGCGGCGACGTTGGGGATGGAGAGAAATTCGCTGAATTGACGAACGAGCTTGGGTTGATGAGCAGCGGTATAGCGCTTCGCCGCTTCGGGCGGCGCGAGTTGAGCATGAAGCGCAACACTGAGAACGATCCCGAGAAAGAGAAGAGAAGTTACGTGCGGCCTCACCATGGGACCACTCTATAACGGCGGCCTCGGGCTCGGTTATCGTACTTTCCAGAAGAAGTAAGCCGCCATGCCCAACCCGATCATGACAACGGTTCCGCGCAAGACGGGTTGAGGAATCTTCCGCGCCAGGCTCGCCGACGTGTATCCACCGATTGCGCAGGTGATCATGGCAAGCAGGCAGTAGCGCCAGACGACCTGGCCGTCGATCACGAACAGCACAAAGGCGATGCCGTTCGCCATCGTGGTGGAAACAACTTTGAGCGCGTTGATTTCATTCAGGTCCTGATAGCCGAAGAGCGAAAGCAGGGTGATGATCAGAAATCCGGCGCCGGCCCCGAAGTAGCCGATGTAGAAACAGACTGCAATCGTGCCCAGGAAGACCGCAACCATGTGGGGCTGATGTACTTCGCCGTTCCGTGCGGGCGCCTGATCCTGTCGGAACTTGCGACGCTCAAGCCAGCGCGAAACCGGTCCGCTGAGGGCAAAGATGACTGCCGCAACCAGCAGCAGCCAGGGGACAAGGTGGAGGAAGGTCATCTGCGGAGTGTTGAGAAGCACGATCGCTCCGCACGTTCCTCCGATCAGGCCGGCGATCGCCATGGGAATCGCGACTCTGAAATTCCTGCGAATGTCGTCGCGATAGGCAGCAACGGATGTGAGTTGCCCGGGCCAGAGGGCAACGGTGTTGGTGGCGTTGGCCTGAACAGGCAGCATTTTCATGCTCAGCATGGCGGGAAAAAGCAGAAAAGATCCCCCTCCGGCTACGGCGTTCAACACGCCGGCCAGAAAAGCTGCCACGGTGAGCCAAAGCCAGTGCCAGTCCATGTAAGGGGGCAGGGCGAAGAGAGCGATCATCCACATTCGATTTTAGAGGGGCTTCTTGCTGATGGGATGCGGCTTGGATTTCGCAAGCTGCGGGGGTCGATTTCCGTTGGGTTTAGGCGGCGGAAGGAGCGGAATTTCCAGAAGATCCTTTGGGGCGTGCTGTTCATCGATGGGGGCCGATCCAGCGGATCAACTCTCGTTTTGAGGCCTTCAGGTGAGGGATAAGCGCCCGGACGATCAGGACGTTCTGCCCAATTTTCATCTCATATCGTTTATTTACATAGATTTGCTGTACTCGATGAGTATTAGCGTAACGCGCTCATATTTTATGAATCCAGCGTGCTATAGTTTCATCAGATTGACTGTATGGTTGGGCTCGCAAAGCCCTGACTCGCAATCTCAAAAAGCAAATTTGGAGGATACAAATCAATCATGGCAATTACCCGTTGGGATCCCTTTCGCGACGTTATTGCATTGCAGAATCGCGTGAACTCACTTTTCCGCGAAATGAACGAGGGCGATAGCCCTTTAACGACCGCCAGCTTTGTGCCGGCCGTCGATGTCTATGAAGACGCCAAGAAAGTTGTTCTGAAGCTCGAAGTCCCGGGAATAGAGGAAAAGGACCTGGACGTCAGGGTTGAGAACAACACGCTGACCGTGAGGGGCGAGCGCAAGTTCGAAAAAGACGAGAAGGAAGAGAGCTTTCATCGGATTGAGCGCCGTTACGGCAGCTTCTATCGCGCCTTTACCCTTCCATCGACCGTGGACACAGCGAACGTGCAGGCCAGCTACAACGCCGGCGTTCTGAAGCTGGAACTGAGCAAGAAGGCCGAGGCACAGCCGAAGCAGATCAAAGTCAATGTCGGCGGCCAGAAGCTGGAAGACAAGAAGGAAGAGCGCGAACTGGTCGGCGCACGGTAAAAAAGCCAGTTATCGGTGATCAGTTGTCAGTTGTCAGTCTCCGGGCCGATGATCAGTTCATTGGTTGAACCGCAGGCTCGACAACTGACAACTTTCTTTATCTGTACAAATCCGGGACGCGGATCAATCGATCAATCTAAGAGCTGATAGCAGGCCAAACTGAAGACTGAAAACTGAGGACTACATCATGGCAATTCGTTGGGAAAAACTGACAGTGAAATCGCAGGAAGCGATGCAGCAGGCGCAAGGGCGCGCGGCGGAGTTCGGAAACCCCGAGATCCAGCCGGTGCATCTGTTGCTGGCGCTCATTGAGGACCGCGAGGGGGTGATCCCCGCGGTGCTTGAGAAGATTGGTGTTCCCACGGAGCGGCTGGAAAGCAGTCTGCACCAGATCGAGGAGAAACTGCCTCGGGTGCAGGGTGCCTCTGCGCAGCCTGGACCGAGCGCAGCGCTTACAAAGGTGCTGGACCAGGCATTTCGCGAAGCCGCGAACTTTAAAGATGAATACATTTCGACCGAACATCTGCTTCTGGGGGTGGCGCACCAGAAGGGCGATGCGGCGCGCGACGCGTTGCTTGCCGTTGGCGCTACGCACGAAGCCATCCTGCAAGCGCTGACGGCCGTGCGCGGATCGCAGCGCGTGACTGACCAGAATCCCGAGGGCAAGTTCCAGGCGCTGGAGAAATATGCGAAGGATCTGACCGAACTGGCACGTCGCGGCAAGCTCGACCCGGTGATCGGGCGCGACGAGGAGATTCGCCGGGTGATCCAGGTGTTGAGCCGGCGCACGAAGAACAATCCGGTGCTGATCGGCGAACCCGGCGTTGGCAAGACCGCCATCGTCGAAGGGCTGGCGCGGCGCATCGTCTCTGGCGATGTTCCGGAAAGCTTGCGCGACAAGCGCGTGATCTCGCTCGATCTGGGATCGATGCTGGCGGGAGCGAAGTATCGCGGCGAGTTTGAAGATCGTCTGAAGGCGGTGTTGAAGGAAATCGAAGAGTCAAACGGACAGATTGTGCTGTTCATCGACGAGTTGCATACGCTGGTGGGCGCGGGCGCAGCGGAAGGCGCCATCGATGCGAGCAACATGCTGAAGCCGGCGCTGGCGAGGGGCGAGTTGCGGGCCATCGGGGCCACGACTCTCAACGAATACCGCAAATACATCGAGAAGGATGCGGCGCTGGAGCGGCGGTTTCAGATTGTGTATGTCGGCGAACCCAATGTCGAGGACACGATCGCGATTCTGCGTGGGCTGAAGGACCGGTACGAGGCGCACCACAACGTGCGCATCAAGGACTCGGCGATCGTGGCGGCGGCTACGCTATCGCATCGCTACATCAGCGACCGATTCCTGCCGGACAAGGCCATCGATCTTGTGGATGAGGCTGCGGCTTCGCTGGCGATCCAGATCGGCTCGGTGCCGACGGAGATTGACCAGCTTGAGCGGCAGGCTACGTCACTTGAAATCGAGAAGGCTGCGTTGAAGCGCGAGACCGACGCGAACAGCCGCGGCCGGCGTGAAGAGGTAGAACGCGAGCTGGCGACTCTGAAGGAGCAGACGACCGCTCTGCGCGCTCGCTGGACGATGGAGCGGGATGCCATCAGCCGGATCAGTGAATTGAAGAAGAAGATTGAGGCGCTCCGCTTCGAAGCAGAGGAACAGACGCGCAAGGGACAGCTCGATCGCGCTGCGCAGATCCAATACGGCGAGTTGCCTAAGCTGGAAGCGGAGTTGAAGCAGTTGAATGCGCTGCAGGATGGCACTTCAAACGTGACGCGAATGTTGAAAGAAGAAGTCGACGAAGAGGACATCGCGAAGATTGTCAGCAAGTGGACCGGGATTCCCGTTACGAAGATGCTTGAGGGCGAAGTGAGCAAGCTTGTCCACATGGAAGAGCGGCTGCGCGAGCGGGTGATCGGGCAGGATGCGGCTTTGAGTATCGTTGCGAATGCAATTCGCCGTTCGCGCGCAGGGCTGAGCGATCCCAAGCGGCCGATTGGTTCGTTCATTTTTCTCGGGCCGACGGGTGTGGGCAAGACGGAGACGGCGCGCGCGCTTGCGGAGTTTCTGTTTGACGACGAGCAGTCGATGATCCGCATCGACATGAGCGAGTACATGGAGAAGCATGCGGTGGCGCGGTTGATTGGTGCGCCTCCGGGATACGTGGGCTACGACGAGGGCGGGCAGTTGACCGAGGCTGTGAGACGCAGACCGTATGCGGTGATCCTGTTCGACGAGATCGAGAAGGCGCATCCTGACGTGTTCAATGTGCTGCTGCAGATCATGGACGACGGAAGCGCTGACCGACGCGAAGGGCCGGACCGTGGACTTCAAGAACACGGTGCTGATCATGACGTCGAATCTTGGCGCTGGATTCCTGGCAACGGAGTCGCTCAAAACAGAGCACGACTTCGACATGGCGCGGGAGAGCGTGATGCGTGTGCTGCGCGAGCACTTCAGGCCGGAGTTTTTGAATCGCGTGGACGACATGGTGATCTTCCGTCCGCTGGGTCATGCACAGCTCGAGGCTATTCTCGAACTGCGGCTGGCCGAGGTTGGGAAGCTGCTGGAAGACCGGCAGATTTCGCTCGAACTGACGCCGTCGGCCCGGGAGTTGATCCTGGCGTCGGGTTCGGATGTTGCCTATGGCGCACGGCCGTTAAAGCGCGCATTGCAACGGATGGTGCAGGATCCACTGGCCATCAAGATTCTGAATGGCGAGATTCTGCATGGGGTGCACGTGCGGATCGATGTGGATCGGAAATCGAACGAGCTGCACTTTGAGCCGATGGGACGGGAAGCGATGGCTTGACAGCAGTTGTCAGTTCTCAGTCATCAGTTTTCTGTGATCAGGCTCCGCGATGCGGAGCCTGATTTGTTTTCCGACAACGTGCGATCGCCATTACGACGGAGCTGCGATGGGCACCCTATTTCCCCAGAGCCGATTCAACGGCGGACTGGACCTCGGGTGAGTCGGGTGTGACAGCGGGCTCAAACCTTGCCACGGGATTGCCGTTGCGATCGAAGAGGAACTTGGTGAAGTTCCACTTGATGTCGCCGCCGAACTTCGGATCGGCGGACTTGTCGGTGAGATAGCGGTAAAGCGGAGCCTTATCGTCGCCGAGGACGGAGACCTTGGCCATCATGGGGAAGGTGACGTTGTATTTGCGCGAGCAGAACGTCTTGATCTCTTCGTTGGTTCCGGGTTCCTGCTGGGCGAAGTTGTTGGCCGGCACACCGATAATCACCAGGCCGCGGTCCTTGTACTTGTCGTAAAGCGCCTCGAGGCCTGCGTATTGAGGCGTGAATCCGCACTTGCTGGCCACGTTCACAAGCAAAACAACTTTGCCTTTGTAACTCTTGAGGCTGACGGGCTGGCCATCGATGGAGCTGATGGTGAAGTCGAAGATGCTTCCTGCAGCCGCTGCCAACATTGCGGTTGCCGCTAGAAATAGCGAGAGAGCCAGAATTGGTTTGCGCACGAAATTCTCCTTAAAACCGGACTGACGTTGATGATAAAGGCCGGGACCATTCAATTTGTCAATGGATTGTCAGCACAACGCACCTTTGACTGCGGAATAGATACCAACACTTCGTCTTCACCGATTTTGAAAGCGTCCGCGATTGTGCGCCTGCTTTCTGCTTCAGTGCACCGAGATCCTGCTCGTGAAGTGGAGTGAAGCGGTCGAGAAGGACGCGCGAAAAACATGCAAGACTTTTGTGGAAAACTGCAGATTTCGGAGGGGGGGTGGGGGGGAGGTGTCCAGCGTGATGCGATGAAAGCGGCGGCGCTTTTGTACGAGAAAGCTGGCGATCCCAATCCGTCCCGGCCCAATTCAGACTCCTTTTCAGTTGCGCTTCTATTGTGCGCGCAAACCCAGTAATTACCTGCAAACTAAATTTTGAATGGAATGATGGGTTTAAGAGGCGAAGCACTTGACAGGATTCGCGCGTCGTTCCGCATCGCTGGGCATCTATCTAATGGGTGCGCAAGACGATGGAAATTCCATTCTGGGTAAGAAAACTGCAGCAGCTTTGGAAACTGGTGCGCGAGAGCCACGCGCAGCCGCTTGCCGGATCGCAAGCGAAGCCGCCCGAGATGGGTTCGGGTGAGACGGCCATCACGTTCATCGGGCACTCGTCTTTCCTGATTCAGACGGCTGGCAGAGCCGTGCTGATTGATCCCGTGTTTGCGACGCGGTTGATTGTTCTGCGGCGACAGAGACGGCCGGGATTGCGGGTCGCGGATTTGCCTCGGATCGATGCGGTGCTGTTGACGCACGCGCACATGGATCACCTAAATCGGCCTTCGCTGCGGGCGATTTCGCGGGAGATGCGCCGGCGGGGCTTGCCCGCTCCGGTGGCGATTGTGCCGCAGGGTGTTGAAGACCTGGTGGCGGATCTTGGTTTTGCGCGGGTTGCATCGCTGACGTGGTGGCAATCGACGGAGCTGGTTGGTTTGCCCCGGGTCTCTGATCACAATCCTCAGCCGATTCCAATCTGGCAGAGCGAGAGCCAGGCAGGACGGAGTTCTTCTGAGACGATTCGTATCACGGCGACGCCGGCGCGGCACTGGGGCGCGCGGATGTTCAAGGACACGCACCGGGGGTTCGGGGGATACGTAATTGAATCGACAGGCGGACCTACGATTTACCACTCGGGGGATACGGCTTATTTTGGCGGGTTCGCGGAGATCGGACGGCGATTGCAGCCGGAGATAGCGCTGCTGCCGATTGGCGCGTATTTTCCTGACAGCTATCGCGCGGTACACACGAGCCCAGAGGAGGCGCTGCAGGGTTTTGTCGATCTGAAAGCCGAGGTGATGATCCCGATGCACTACGGGACGTTTCGGCTGGGGCGCGAGCCGATGGAGGAACCTCTACCTCGGTTATTGCGGGCAGCGGGTGTGGCTGGCGTGAGTGGGCAGGTTGCGCCACTCGCGGAGGGAGAGAGCTGGCAGCAGGATGGTGCCGGAACCCTCGAAGAGCGGCGAACAGCCCAAGGGCTTTAATTCCTACAATCTGGCTCAAATAGACCTGTTGGCGCGGCTTCTCAGCAGCGTGCACAGGCCCGTCACAGCTGTGACGGATGAACAATTCTCCGCATCGGATGATTGGTAGACTTAGCAGTTCATACGTGGGTTGATCGACACGATTTTCTGGTCGGAGATGAATGGCTACAGTCTGCAAGGTAGGCTGGTTCCGGGCCTGGTTTGGATTGCTGTTTTTTCTCGTTGCGTGGCCGCATGCGGCGGAGGCGATCGAACCGGTTGCTGCTCTGAAGATTCCCCGGGTGAGCAGGCCTCCCAAGCTTTCTGATTTTCTGAATGGGACACCGCGCGAGGCGGAGGCAGTGGTCACTACGTTCTGGCAGTTCGATCCTCACGATGGCGAGCCGATCAGCCAACCAACGATCGCCTACCTCTCCTACGACAGCAACAATCTTGTATGTGGGGTGGATCTGCAAGGACGATCCGGCGAAGATTCATGCACGCGTAGCTCCGCGGAAGCAGATCGACCTGGACGATCGCGTCACCATTAACATCGATACTTTTCAGGATCACAAACACGCGTACTGGTTCGATGTGAATCCGTACGGGATTCAGTACGACGGGCGCACGACGGACGGTATCGGTGACGATCCGAGCTGGGAAGGGCTTTGGTACTCCGAGGGGCGGATTACGGAGGATGGCTATGTGGTTCTCGAAGCAATTCCCTTCCGCACCTTGCGCTTTCCGCGAGGAGTGAAGCAGATTTGGAATATCTGCCTCGCGCGGGCGATTCAGCGGAACAACGAGTTTTCGATGTGGCCTTTTATCTCGCACCAGAAACTGCCGCAGTTTGTGGGACAATTTGCGCCGATTGAAATTGATGACGACATCTCGCCGGGTCGCAACCTGCAGATGATTCCCTACGGAATCTACTCAAGAGATAACTATCTCGATCCATCGCTCGGGCCGCAGCAGCAGACGGAACATCATGTGGGGCTGGACGCGAAGGCGGTGATCCACGATGCGCTCACGCTCGATCTCGCGTTAAATCCGGACTTCAGCGAGATCGGCACGGACGATCCCAAGGTGCAGGTGAACCAGCGGTACGAGGTTGTGTATCCGGAGCGGCGACCATTTTTTCTGGAGAACGCGTCGATCTTTGTGATGCCGGAACAGCTTTTCTTTTCGCGGCGCATTGTGAATCCGCAGTTCGGTTTGAAGCTGACCGGATCGGTGGGGCGATGGAGCCTGGGCACGCTGGCGAGCGACGATCGTGCACCGGGTGAGGTGCTGGCGCAGGGGCAGGTGGGGCATGGCGATCGCGCAATGGATGGGGTTTTTCGCGTTGAGCGCGAATTTGGGCACCAGTCACACGTGGGTTTGTTCCTGGGCGGGACGAAATTTGATTCCACTTCGAATCGCGTGGGGTCAATCGATCTGCGCTACGTCACGCCCGGCAACTGGACGATCGCCGGGCAGGCAACCACTACCCAGACGGAAGGGACGGACGGATACACTGCTGGACCTGGGTTTCTGTTTCGCCTCAAGAAGATGAACAACCACGCCAGTTTTCAGAATTTCTATACCGACCGCAGCGCAGGAGTGAATTCGACGCTGGGCTACATGAATCGCACGGACATCCGCAAATGGGAGACCTATGCAAATTACCTATGGAAGCCGCCCACGGGACGCGCGGTGATGGCGTATGGGCCACAGCTTGACGGGACGGTCACCTACGATCACAGCGGGCGGCTGCAGAACTGGTCGTTCGATCCGGGCTTCACGGTATCGCTGCCGCGGTTGACTAACCTGACGCTGAGCTTTGACGACTCATACGAGTTGTTCAATGGGCAGGAATTTCGGGAGAAGTCGGCGGCATTTGCCATTACTACATCGTGGTTCAAGTGGCTCGATATGAATGCGAGCTACTCGCTTGGCACCCAGCCCAACTATTATCCGCCGGAGGGAATGCTTCCTTTTCTGGCGAGCGGGCAAAATGGCTGGGCCAGCGTGACACTGCATCCGCAATCGCATTTGCGGCTGGATGAGATTTACTACTACACGCGTCTGGGTATGCGGACGGGGACGAATGGCGCTGGATCGGTGCCTGCGGGTGTGATTTTCACGAACCACCTGATTCGTTCGAAGATTAACTACCAGTTCACGCGCGATTATTCATTCAACGCGATTCTGGATTACAACTCCCTGCTGCCGAACAATGCGCTGGTTTCGAGTACCTATTCCAAGCAGGTGGATACGACGCTGCTCTTCACATATCTGCCGCATCCGGGAACCGCACTCTATGTGGGTTATGCCGACACGTTTCAAAACGTGGACTACAGCGCCGATGCCACGCCTGCCTACCGCTTGAGCAATCTGCCGGGGACTTCCACGGACCGACAGATCTTTGTGAAGTTCAGCTACCTGCTGCGGTTCTGAATACTATTGGCGCAACTCGACCAACGTGGCGCCCTGGCCGCCTTCGTTCTGGGGGGCTTCGGCGATGGTGGCTACGTGGGGGTGCGACTTAAGGAAGTCGCGGACGCCGCGGCGCAGAATGCCGGCACCGTGGCCGTGAATGATGCGGACGCGCGGGAGACCGGCGAGGAAGGCGCGGTCGAGATATTTCTCCAACTCTTCGGTGGCTTCGTCGACGGTGCGGCCGATGAGGTTGATCTCCATGCGCATGTCGTCGGTGTTGGCGCTGGTTACGGAGACGTGGACTCCTTTTTGCTTGCGGGCGGCGGCGAGCGGGTCGGCTTTTGTCTGGCTGGTATCTCCACCTGAAACTGCGGAGCAGTCGTCGCGCTTGACGCGCATCTTGATGGGGCCGAGGGCTACTTCGAAGAGGTCCTTTTCAACTTCGCGCTGAACGACGGCGATTTTGTTCATGGACTTGATGCGGACCTGATCGCCGGGCGCGATGTGACGCAAAAGGTGTGGCTGCGCGTTGACGTCGCCGGTGTCTGCGCCGGTGCGGTGGGCGACTACCGTTTGATTGAAGCTTTCCTGGAACTCGCGGCGGAGGCGGTTGATGCGGCGTTCGGCTTCCTTGGAGAGCTTCTGCTGCGCGGCACGATCTTCGATGGCGCGGACATTCTCGCGCATCTGGAATTCGAATTCCTTCATGAGCGATGAGAGCTTCGTTTCGAGCTCGCGGGTGCGGTTGCGGAGTTCTACGTCGCCTTCGCGAGCAAGTTTGGCGCGTTCCTGGTTGAGGGCGTATTGCTGCTCGCGGGCGGCTTTTTTTTCGGCTTCGAGAGCGGAGAGATCGTCGTGCAACTTATCGAGGAAGCGTGCGATGTCGACTTGCTGCGAGCCGAGACGTTCACGAGCGGCGGCAACGATGGTGCGGTTGAGGCCGAGGCGCTCGGCGGTCTGAATGCCGGCGGAGGCGCCGGGGACGCCGAGGCGGAGCTGATAGTTGGGAATGAGAGTGGCTTCGTCGACGCCGGCGGCGGCGTTGAGCACGCCGGGGGTGTTGGCTGCGTAGACCTTGAGCGAAGTGTGATGTGTGGAGATGAGTGTCCACGCGCGACAGGCGAGAAAATGCGCTGCGACCGCTACCGCGAGCGCGGCACCTTCTTCAGGATCGGTTGCGGAGCCAAGTTCGTCCAGGAGCACGAGAGAGCTGGCATCGGCGAGGCGCGAGAGGCGATTGAGATTGACGATGTGAGCGGAGAAGGTGGAAAGCTCGGCTTCGATGGATTGGGCGTCGCCGATGTCGGCGAGGAACGCGGTGAAGATGGGGAAGGTGGCTGCGACGGCGGGAATGGGAAGTCCGGCCTGGGCCATCATGGCCAGCAACGCGGTGGTTTTGAGGGTGACGGTTTTGCCCCCGGTGTTAGGGCCGCTGATGATGAGCTGGCGGGACACGGCGGTGAGTTCCAGCGTGAGCGGAACCACCTTGCCACCGGTGGCTCGGAGGTGGCGCTCAAGGAGTGGATGGCGGGCGTTCTCGAGGTGCAGGCGCTCGGGCGAAAAAGTTGGCGCGACGCAATCGTAGTCGCGGGCGAAGCGGGCGCGGGCCAGCAGCGTGTCGACGAGGGCGAGGATGCGGGCGCCTTCAACGAGCGATGTGGCGTAACCGCCGACCTGTCGGGTGAGCGCGACGAAGATGCGATGAATTTCAGCTTGCTCTTCTTCGAGGAGGCGGACGAGTTCGTTGTTCTGCTCGATGGTTTCGAGAGGTTCGACGTAGACGGTTTGGCCAGATGAGCTGGCGCCGTGGACGACGCCGGAGACGCGGCGCTTGAGTTCGCTGCGGACGGGGATGACGAAGCGATCGCCGCGGATGGTGATGAGGTCTTCCTGCGTGGAGCCCTCGCCGGTGAGCTTGCGCAGAGCGGCGCGAAGGGATTCTTCAATGGCGCGTTGTTGGCGTTCCTGCTCGCGGCGGATGCGGTTGAGCTCGGGGGAGGCGTCGTCGGCAAGGCTGCCGTCGGGTTGGATTTTGCGCTCGATCGATTCGGCTAACGGCTTCAAGGACGAGCCAGCTAGAGCGGCGGAAAGCTCGGAGAGGCGAGGTATTTTGCCGGCGACGCGCGCGGGTGGCTCACGCAGCAGGGCTTGCCACGCGGCTACATCATTGGCGAGGCGGGCGATGGCTTGGAACTCTGCGGCTTCGAGGGCGGCGCCGGGGATTTGGGCTTTGGCGGCGAGTTGGGTGGGATCGAAGAGGCCGCCGAGAGGGATGGAGACTTGCTCGCTAAGGAGCAGGCGAAGTTCGCCGGTGAGCTGGTGCTGGCGGGTGATCCAGGGCTCGTCTGTGGAGGGCCGGAGCGTGAGGATTGCTTCGCGGCCAACGGAGGATGCGGCATAGCCGGAGAGGAATACAAGCAGGGGTTCCCATTCGAGGGATGCGGTGTCGGCGTTTTCTACGGGGGTCGGGATGGGATCGAGCAAGGGCATGGACTGCATTCAGTTTAGCGGGAGAGGGTTAGGCGATGGCGCTTCCTTCCAGCGTCTCCAACGCGAGGACATGAGGCCCTTGGTTCCCGGGGCGGCTCGCACGAGGGTGTCTGATGCTAGGTCTCCAAAAAAGCAGATCCTTCGCGCCGCTTACCCCACGAACTGACGTTCGCGGGGCCCCAGACGTGCGGCGCTCAGGATGACACACTGATCGAGCGAGGAGGATCTTCTTCGCAGCGAGTAATCCGGACGCCAACTTACTTCGACGGAGTTTCTGAAGCTAGGGGAACTGTATCGATTCCTCTTGCGTAATATAGTACGCGGCGTAATAATACGTTGCGTACTATGAATGAAAACGATTCACTCCTCGGATTTGCATTGCTTGGGCTGCTGCTGGAGCGGCCAAGGTCGGGGTACGACTTGAGAAAAGTGTTTGCGCAGACGGCGATGGGAAGCTTCAGCGACAGCCCGGGAGCGATCTACCCTGCGCTGGGGCGGCTGGAAAAGCGAGGGCTGGTGCGGGGAACGGTCGAGGAATCGACGAGTTTGCGCAAGAGGCGGGTCTTCAAATTGACCGCGAAAGGCGTAGCGGCGCTGAAAGCGTGGCTGAGGCGGCCGGTGACGCGGGACGACGTGATGCGGCGGATCGGCGAGTTGATGCTGCGGTTCGCATTTATGGATGAGGCGCTGGGCGCGGAACGAACGACGGATTTTCTGCGCGAATATGCCGAACAGCTGTCGGAGTACATAGCGAGCTTGAAAGAGTTTCACACGGCAGAGGCGGACAAGATGCGGATGTCGGCGCGGCTGGCATTCGAGTCGGGAATCGAGGAGTACGAGGTGCGGCTGAAGTGGGCTCGTTCTTCTCTCGCGGTATTCGAAAAAAGAAAGAGGGGCTAGCGATGAATATGAGCATGAGGATTGCGTTGTTTTGTCTTGTGGGCGGGCTTTGCTTCACAGTCTCTGCGATGGGCGCGGGGCACTTTGGGTGGTGGTACCTTTCGGGCGTGCTGACGGCGGCGGTATTGGTACCGGTGGTGCGTTATGGGCCGCGAGGAATGGTTGCGCAGGGCGCAGCCATGTTTGTGATGCTGGTTCTGATTGGGCTGGTGTGCACGCTCTCGGAGGGCGTGGTGTTCTTTCCGGAGAAGAAGGCGCAGATGATGGCCGGCCTCGGTGGCGGATCAGTGTTGTACCTGATCGCAGCGGTGGTGCTTGCCGTACTCGCGAAATTGCTGAAGCTGCATGACGAGCAGGAGCGGACAATTGGTCATCGCTCAGTCGGTACGGCGATTCCTATGGTCCTGCTGGCGGCGTTTTCCTACCTGGTGTACTACGAGATCTTTGGAGCTATCACATACCAGTTCTTTACCAAGGGGTACTATCCGCACGCGGCGGAGCAGGTGGCAGCGATGGGGGCCTGGTTCTTCGGGTATCAGATTGCACGCGGGCTGGTGATGACGCTGGCCGTGTTGCCGGTGATCCACACGCTGCGGCTGCCGCGCTGGCAGGCGGCGCTCGTTGTTGGTCTGCTGGTGTGGGTGATCGGCGGAGCTGCTCCGCTGCTGGTGCCGAACGAGATGATGAGCGCGACACAGCGTTACATTCATGTCGGCGAAATTTTCTCGCAGAATTTCCTGCTGGGGATAACGGCTACGTTGCTGATGCGGCCGCGAAGGACAGCTGCGGTGACGGCTCCGATGCACTCCGCGGTGGTTTAGTGCGGGGTCTCAGAACTTATTGGCATAGGTCTGGAAGTGCAAAAAAGCAGATTCTTCGCTTACCACCCCTGCACTCTTCCCCAAAGAGCCACCCAGAGGGTTCCCGTCGCTCTTTGGGGACCCCGAAAAACGTTCGGGGCCCCGTTCGCTCAGAATGACACAGCCAACTTTTATCTATGAACTCCGGGGACAGGATGCTAGCTGTCAGTGGACGATTTGGGAGTCGAGGCTGGGGTGGATGGGGCGGCCGGCGTGGTGGATGAGGCGGCTGGCTTGTCGCTGGACTTGGACGTTTCCGACTTGGACGTTTCTTTGGACTCGGCTGGCTTCGACTCACTGGAAGATTCAGAGGATGAGTCGGAGCTCTTGGGGGCGTAGTCGTTTATGTACCAGCCGGCGCCTTTGAAATTGAGGCGCGGCGCGGTAAGAGGGCGGATGAGCGTGGCTTGGCCGCACTTGGGGCAGATGGTCTCCGGCTCGGCGGAGAAGTTCTGGATTTTTTCGAATTTGTTACCGCAGCTCGGTGCAGCGATAGGCGTAGAGGGGCAAGGCGGTTCGACTCTCCCGAAGTGATGAAGCTCTCTATCTATTGTAGCGGTGGGCGGAGATTGTTAGAAATCTCCGCCCTGACCGCTTTGATCGCATCGTTGTTACTTGTGGACAGTGATGGGCACGGAACCGGAATGGTCTTCCCATGCCAGCGTCAGAGTGCCTTTGCCGCCGCCGTCGTCTTCGAGTGTGTAAACGAGGTTTTCAACCATGGTAGAGGGCTTGCGCATGGTCATTTTGGTCTTGCCGAGGTCCTGCGATCCGTCGTAGGCAAGGCCCCATTCGCCGGTTTTCTTGTTGACAAGGAAGGTCCAATTGTCGGGATCGGAGATATCGACGAAGAGGGTGTAGTCGCCCTTGGGGACGGCGATGTCGCCGATCATGAGGTCGCCATCGGTGTGGAGGGTTGTGGCGGAGTTGGCTCCGGCGCGCCAGACGGGAAAGTGCGGATTGTGGCTGATGAGGCCGTCCTTGGTAAAGATTTTGCCCTCGCGGCCTTTGACGCCGGGCGAGGAGTAAGTGACGGTGATGTGGTGGCCGCCGATGGTAGCTTCCGCCTTGGCTGGCGGACTCGCGGCCGGCTTTTGCTGGGCGATGAGTGCGGTTGTAGCAAAGAGAAGGCCTGCGCAGACGATGAGAGGCTTCATGGGTGATTCTCCTCTGCAGCGGCGTGAAACTACAGGCCGCTGCAACGGGAACGATTGTCGCACCGGAGGGTGCAGGTGGGGAAGCCGGATCGAGGCGCCTGCTATGATGCGGCGGAAAGGGCATTGCATGCAGCAGACCAATAGTCGAGGATCGGCGGGTGAGAAATTTCGCGCAGCGGTGGCGGAAGAAAAGCCGCTGCAAGTAGCCGGAGCTATCAACGCGTATACGGCGCGGATGGCGGAGGCTACAGGATTTCGCGCGCTCTATCTTTCGGGTGGAGGAGTGGCGGCGAATTCGCTGGGGATGCCGGACCTGGGAATCAGCACGATGGAAGATGTGCTGACGGATGTGCGGCGGATTACCGAGGTGACGACGCTGCCGCTGCTGGTGGATATCGATACGGGTTGGGGCGGCGCGTTCAATATCGCGCGGACCATTCGCTCGATGATTCGCGCGGGCGCGGGCGCC
This sequence comes from uncultured Acidobacteriaceae bacterium, assembly GCA_963770365.1. Lineage (GTDB taxonomy): Bacteria > Acidobacteriota > Terriglobia > Terriglobales > Acidobacteriaceae > Telmatobacter. Next base: position 104,510 of record CAVYPN010000017.1, read on the forward strand.
GTTCACATGGAAGACCAGGTGGGCGCCAAGCGGTGTGGGCATCGGCCGGGGAAAGAGCTCGTTCCTGCCGAGGAGATGGTTGACCGCCTCAAGGCGGCGGTGGATGCGCGGACGGATGAAGGCTTCGTGATCATGGCGCGGACGGACGCGCTGGCCGGCGAAGGTTTGGCGGCGGCGATCGAGCGGGCCCAGAAGTATGTGGCGGCGGGCGCGGACATGATTTTTGCCGAGGCGGTTACGGAACTGCAGCAGTACACGGAATTTCGCGCGGCTGTAGGCGTGCCGATTCTGGCGAACATCACGGAGTTCGGACAGACTCCGCTCTGGACGCGCGAGGAACTTGCAGCAGCGGGCGTAGATATTATTCTCTACTGCTGCGCGGCGTATCGGGCGATGAATGCGGCGGCGCTCAAGGTGTATGAGACTATCCGGACCGAGGGTACGCAGAAGCATGTGATTCCGATGATGCAGACGCGGGCTGATCTCTATAAATACCTCGATTACCATGCGTATGAGAAGAAGCTGGACGACCTGTTTGCGAAGGGCAAGGAGAGCAAGTAGACGTGAGAGGTTCGCTCAGGCAGACTGGACAGCATTGCAGAAATCAGATTAGGTTAGTTTTCTCTGAGGGTCGCTATGAGTACATCGGATGTAAGCCCCGCACCGGGGGCATTCAAGCCTAAAAAATCAGTCGCGTTATCGGGCACGCCGGCGGGTTCGACCGCACTGTGCACGGTGGGGCACACCGGCAACGATCTACATTATCGCGGATACGACATCAAGGACCTCGCGGCGCACTGCGAGTTTGAAGAAGTGGCTTATCTGCTGGTCCACGGCAAGCTGCCCACCGTGGCGGAGCTCGCGGCATACAAGGCGAGCCTGAGGCCGCTGCGGAGCCTTCCTGCGGCCGTGAAACAGGCGCTGGAACTGCTGCCGCCTTCGACGCACCCGATGGACGTGCTGCGGACGGGCGTTTCTGTTCTTGGTTGCGTGTTGCCGGAAGGAGAGAGTCACAAGGAGAGCGGCGCGCGAAAGATTGCCGACACGCTGGTGGCATGCATGGGATCCATGCTTCTCTATTGGCACCAATATGCGCGCAACGGGCGGCGGATCGAGGTCGAACGCTTCGAAGATTCCGTTGCCGCGCACTTTCTGCACTTGCTGCACGGCACAGCGCCAAGCGAAGAGTGGATCAGAGCGATGCAGACATCGCTGATCCTGTATGCGGAGCACGAGTTCAATGCTTCGACGTTTACGGCCCGGGTGATCGCCGGTACGGGTTCGGATGTTTATTCGTGCGTTGCGGGTGCGATCGGAGCGTTGAAGGGGCCGAAGCATGGCGGCGCGAATGAGGTGGCACTGGAGATTCAGAAGCGCTATCAAAGGCCAGACGAGGCGGAGACGGACATGCGGTGGCGCGTGGGCGAACGCGAGGTGATTATCGGTTTCGGGCACCCGGTGTACACCATCAGCGATCCACGCAGCGACATCATCAAGGAAGTGGCACGCGGACTTGCAAAGGCTGGAGGAGATATGCGGCTGTTTAACGTGGCTGAACGCATCGAAGCGACGATGCAGGATGCCAAGCGCATGTTTCCCAATCTCGACTGGTACAGCGCGGTGGCGTACGACCTGATGGGCGTGCCGGTGGACCTGTTCACGGCACTTTTCGTGATGGCACGGACGGCGGGCTGGTGTGCGCATGTGATCGAACAAAGGCAGGATGGGAAGATCATTCGGCCTTCGGCGGTGTATACGGGGCCGGAGAATTTGGAATTTGTGCCGATTGAGAAACGGGCTTAGAGGACAGGGGCTCGTGCTTTCCCACCCTTGCTGACGCAAGGATGGGGTACCCAGGCAACGCTTGATTCACAAAGAGATTTGAGCACCAAAAGCAGATTCTTCGCTTACCACCCCCAAACTGAAATACGTTTGGGGCCCCGTGCGCTCAGAATGACAGAGGCGCTGAGGAGATATTCAGGTTGACTTCGCAGATTACTAATGAACGGCCGGCGTTCGATAGAGTCATCGCGCATATTGCGGATTACGCGCTGGGGTATGAGCTCGAGAGCGATCTCGCTTATGAGACGGCTCACTATTGCCTGATGGATACGCTGGGGTGCGGGCTGGAGGCGCTGGAATATCCGGCGTGCACTAAGCTACTGGGGCCGGTTGTGCCAGGAACGGTTCTGCAACATGGGGCGCGCGTGCCGGGGACGAGCTTTCAGCTGGATCCCGTTCAGGCCGCTTTCAACATCGGCGCGATGATTCGCTGGCTGGATTTCAACGACACCTGGCTGGCGGCGGAGTGGGGACATCCATCGGATAATCTCGGTGGAATTCTGGCGGTCGCGGATTGGCTGTCGCGGGCGCGTGCGGCGGAAGGCAAGGCGCCCTTGACCATGCGACAGGTGCTGACCGGGATGATCAAGGCGCATGAGATCCAGGGGTGCATTGCACTGGAGAATTCGTTCAACAAGGTCGGGCTTGATCATGTTGTCCTGGTGAAGGTGGCGTCGACCGCGGTTGTGTGCGGGCTGCTGGGGTTGAATCGAGAGCAAACTCTCAATGCAATTTCGCTGGCGTGGGTGGATGGGCAGAGCCTCCGCACGTATCGACATGCGCCGAACACGGGTTCGAGGAAGAGCTGGGCGGCGGGCGATGCGACCAGTCGAGCTGTCAGATTGGCTTTGATGGCGAAGGCCGGAGAGATGGGCTACCCATCGGCGCTGACCGCAAAGGCGTGGGGCTTTTACGATGTTTCGTTCAAGGGGCAGGAGTTCAAGTTTCAGCGGCCGTATGGCAGCTACGTGATGGAGAACGTGCTGTTCAAGATCAGTTATCCGGCGGAGTTTCACGCGCAGACGGCGGTGGAAGCGGCGATGACGCTGCGCGGGCTGCTGGCGGCGATGGGCAAAACGGCGGCAAATATTCGGAGGATCACGATCCGCACGCATGAGGCGTGCCTGCGCATCATCGACAAGAAGGGGCCGCTCTCGAATCCGGCTGATCGAGACCATTGCGTGCAGTACATGATTGCGATTCCGTTAATTTTTGGGCGGCTGACGGCGGAGGATTACGAAGATACGGTTGCGGTCGATGCCCGAATCGATGAGTTGCGAGACAAAATGGACTGCGTGGAGGAGCCTGCATTTACGGCCGATTATCATGACCCGGAGAAACGCTCGATTGCGAACACGCTGCTCGTGGTTCTGGACAATGGAGGAACGCTGGAGGTCACGGTGGAGTACCCGATCGGCCATCGACGGCGGCGCAAGGAAGGGATGCCGCTGCTGGTTGAGAAGTTCAAGCGGAACCTGGCGCGGCAGTTTGGCGAGGAGCAGCAGCGGCGCATTCTGGATGCATCGCTCGATCGCGAGCGGCTGGAGCGGATGCCGGTGAGCGAGTACGTGGATTTGTACGTCGTGTGAATTCCGCTCTGTCTCAATCCGCTGGCGGTTGCGGCACAGTGGGGCTGCATGATTGACTTGGGTCCGAAGGTTAACCACTCCCAATGGCATACATTCTTGCACTGGACCAGGGCACGACGAGTTCGCGCGCAATTCTTTTTGATGAAGCCGGCTCGATTGCTGCGGTAGCGCAGCACGAGTTCGAACAGTTCTACCCGCAGGCAGGATGGGTGGAACACGACCCCATGGAAATTCTCACGAGCCAGCTGGCATGCGCGGTGGAAGTGCTGGGCAAGGCAGGGGCGCGTCCTCGCGACGTGGCGGCAATCGGGATCACCAACCAGCGCGAGACGGTGATTGTGTGGGAGCGGGAGACGGGGAAGCCCATTCATCCGGCAATTGTGTGGCAGGACCGGCGGACAGCTCCGCTGTGTGAGCTTTTGGAGAAGCGTGGGGTTGGAGAAGAAGTTTCCGCGAAGACGGGGCTGGTGCTCGATCCCTATTTTTCGGCAACGAAGGTGCGCTGGATCCTGGACAACGTGCCGGGGGCGCGGGGAAGAGCGGAACGCGGAGAGCTGGCGTTTGGCACCGTGGATAGCTGGCTGATCTGGCACCTGACCAGCGGCATGCGGCACGTGACGGATGTGACGAATGCGTCGCGTACGCTGCTCTACAACATTGTGAAGGGCGAATGGGACGCGGAATTGCTGCGTATCTTTGGCGTGCCGGCGAACATGCTGCCGGAGGTGGTGTGGTCGAGCGAGCGCGTCGGCGATGTCACCACCACTCTTGGGTTGGGCGGCACAACGATCGCGGGGATTGCGGGCGATCAGCAGTCGGCGCTGTTCGGGCAGCTTTGCTGGAGTGCAGGGGAGGCGAAGAACACGTACGGTACCGGATGCTTTCTGCTGCAGAATGTGGGGACGGAGTTTGTGCGGTCGAAGCACAAACTGATTACGACGCTGGCGGCGAGTGCGCAACGACGGCGGGAATATGCGCTGGAGGGCAGTATTTTTATTGGCGGCGCCGTGGTGCAGTGGCTGCGCGATAATCTTCGCCTGATTGGGTCTTCGGCAGAGGTGGAGGCGCTGGCGGCGGGCGTGCCGGATACGGGCGGTGTGGTGTTTGTACCTGCGTTTGTCGGGCTGGGCGCGCCGCATTGGGACCCGCATGCGGGAGGGCTGCTGATTGGATTGAGACGCGATACGAAACCGGGACACATTGCGCGGGCGGCGCTCGAGAGCATCGCGTTCCAAGTGGCGGATGTGCTGGAGGCTGTGCATAGCGAAACGGGCACTCCGCTGGGCGCGCTGCGTGTGGATGGCGGGGCCGCGGTGAATGACCTGATGATGCAATTCCAGGCGGACATTCTCGGAGTTCCGGTAGTGCGGCCGCGCGTGACGGAGACGACGGCGCTGGGTGCAGCGTATCTGGCGGGGCTGGCGACGGGGTTCTGGGCGAGTCCTGAGGCGTTGCGCGCTCAAGCGGGAAGGTGACGTGCGCTTTGAGCCGCGGATGAATGCGGCCGAACGCAAGGAGCGCCGGGAGCGGTGGCAGCGCGCGGTCGAGCGGTCGAAAAACTGGAGCAACTGATGCGCAGGGAAGAGATGCTGCGCAGGATCCGCGAACGGGCAGAGGCCGGTGAGCCGTGGGATATTGCGGTGATCGGCGGCGGCGCTACGGGTGTGGGCGTGGCCGTGGATGCCGCGGCGCGTGGATTCGACGTGGTGCTGGTGGAGGCACACGACTTCGGCAAGGGGACCAGCAGCAGGAGCACCAAGCTGGTGCATGGCGGCGTGCGCTATCTCGAACAGGGAAATATTCCACTGGTGATGTCGGCGCTGAAGGAGCGTGGACTGCTGCGGCAGAATGCGCCGCACCTGGTGCATGACCTGGCATTTGTGGTGCCGAATTATTCATGGTGGGAGGCGCCGTTTTACGGGATCGGTCTGAAACTCTATGACCTGCTTGCCGGGAAGTACGGCTTTGGCGCGTCGAAACTACTTTCGAAAGAAGAGACGTTGGAGAGGTTGCCGGCGCTGGAGCCGGAAGAATTGCGCGGCGGGGTTGTCTACTACGATGGGCAGTTCGACGATTCGCGGCTGTTGATCCACCTGGCAATGACGGCGACGGATCATGGCGCGACCCTGGTGAATTATTGTCCTGCAACCGGATTGTTGCGCGATAACGACGGCTATGTGAATGGGCTGACGGTGCGTGATGGGGAAACCGGCGAGGAATTGACCGTTGCAGCGCGGATCGTGGTGAATGCGACTGGAGTTTTCACTGACGAGGTTCGGCGCATGGCGGATGTGCAGGCAGAGCCGCTGATGGTGACCAGCCAGGGGATTCACCTGGTGTTCGATCGGAGTTTTTTGAAAAGCGACACGGCGCTGATGGTGCCGCGGACGAGCGATGGGCGCGTGCTTTTTGTGATTCCGTGGCATGGGCATGCGGTGGCGGGGACAACGGATACGCCGGTGGATGCACCGAGCCTGGAACCGAGGGCGCTGGACGAGGAGATTGAGTTCATTCTTGAGACGGCGGGGCGCTATTTGAGCAGGCCTCCGACGCGGGCGGATGTGCTGGCCGTCTATGTGGGGTTGCGGCCGCTGGTGAAGAGTCAAGGCGAGGGCAGGACGTCAGCGATTTCGCGCGATCACGTGATTCATGTGGACACCTCGGGACTGCTGACGATTACGGGCGGAAAGTGGACAACGTATCGGCACATGGCGGAAGACTGCGTGGACCACGCGATTACTCTGGGCCGGTTGCGCGATGAGGCTTGCCCGACGAAAAATCTGCACATCCATGGGTACATGGAACCGGCGGAAACCGAGGATGAGGATCCACTGCTGGTTTATGGAGCGGATGCGAATGCGATTCGCGCGCTGGCGGAGGAACGGCCGGAGTTGGCGCAAAGGCTTCATGCCGAGCTGCCGTATATTGCGGCGGAGGTGGTGTGGGCGGCGCGTGCTGAGATGGCGCGGAGTGTAGAGGATGTGCTGGCACGGAGAACGCGGGCGCTGTTTTTGAATGCGCGCGCCGCAGTGGCGATGGCGGAACCGGTGGCTGGGCTGCTTGCTGCGGAACTGGGGCGCGACGGAACGTGGGCAGCGGCGCAGGTTGCGGAGTTTCGCGCGCTGGCGAAACAATATATGGTGTGAAGGCGGGTTTCCCCGGTGGAGGCGACGAATGGCGGCGAAGTGCACGCACGAGAAGGATCATGTCAAGAACGTGAAGCCGAGCAGCAAAGGGTGCGAGGACTGTCTGAAGACGGGCGACACGTGGGTGCATCTGCGGATGTGCCTGGAGTGCGGACACGTGGGGTGCTGCGATTCGTCGAACAATCGGCACGCCCGCGCACATTTTCATGCGACGCAGCATCCGATCATTCGCTCGGCGGAGCGCGGCGAGGATTGGCGCTGGTGCTATATCGACGAGGCGTATCTGTAGAGACGAGTGTCGCGCTTAAATCTTCAGCAGGAATGAAGAGGCCGAAAAGCAGATTCTTCGCTCACCACCCCCGAACCTGCCCCACAGAGCTATCGCTCTGCGGGGCCCCTGGTACGTTCGGGTCCCCGTTCGCTCAGAATGACACCGCCAACTACATGGACAATTTCAGACGCAGGAGGATGCTCAAAGAGAGCGCCAGACAACCGTCTGGAAGTGAGGGATTCAAGCCAGCTGCACTTCGATGGATTTCTTATCGGCGTCGAGTTTCGTGATTTTAAAGCTGCGAATTTGGCCGGCGTGGAGCGGTTCGGGTGCGGCGGACGGAGCTGGCGCACTACCCTTCCAGCGGGCCTGCAGCATGGTGGAGAGCGAAGACAGATCGGCTTTGCTGGTCGGTTGTGATTCGGCAGCGGCAGGTGCGGACTTCGCAGCCCGGCACGTTGCGCGAATGCCTTCACCGAGCTCGATGGATGCGCTGGCCGCTGACTCATCGACAACGCGGCCGGAGACGATGTCGCCGGGTTCGTGCTCGGCGATGTACTCGTCGATGCTGGTGGGAATCAGCTGCTTCATGCTGAGCTTGATCTGGCGCTTTTCCGGCGCGATGCCAAGCACCTGCGCCTTGACGACCTGGCCGGCGCGCAACACGTCCTGCGGATGATTGATGCGCTTGTCGGCGCTGATCTCGCTGACGTGGACGAGGCCTTCAATGCCATCGGCGATCTGGACGAACGCGCCGAAGGGCATGATCTTGGTGACGGGGCCTTCGACCTGCGAGCCGACGGGAAATTTGCTGGTGACGTCGGACCACGGGTCGGAGAGGGTCTGCTTGAGGCCGAGCGAGATGCGGCGCTCTTCCGGTTTGATGCCGAGGATGACGGCGTCGACGGTATCGCCCTGCTTAAGCACGTCGCTGGGGTGGTGAATCTTTTTGCCCCAGGACATTTCGGAGATGTGGATGAGGCCTTCGATGCCGGGCTCGATTTCGACGAAGGCACCGAAGTCGGCGAGGCGCGTGACGGCGCCGGTGATGCGCTGGCCAACCTGATACTTGCCTTGCGCGGCCTCCCATGGCTCGGGCTGAAGTTGCTTCAGGCCTAGCGAGATCTTTTTCGTGTCCGGATCGATTTTGAGGATGCGAACCTGGATCTGCTGGCCGACGGAGAGCACGTCTTCAGGTTTGTTCACGCGGCTCCACGAGATGTCGCTGACGTGGAGCAATCCGTCCAGGCCGCCTAGATCAACGAATGCGCCGTAGGCCGTGAGGCTGCGGACGGTTCCGTCAAGTACGTCGCCGGGTTGCATGGCGGTGAAGCGGCCTTCCTGCAACGTACGGGCCTGCTCTTCGAGGACGACGCGGCGATCAACGACTACATCTTCGTCAGTGACGTCGAGCTTGGTGATGCGGCAGGTGATTTCAGTGCCGACCATTTTCTCGAGTTCCGCTGCATCGCGGGTGCCGCTGCGGCTGGCGGGCATGAAGGCGCGGACACCGATGTCGACCGTAAGGCCGCCCTTAATAACAGCCGTAACGGTGCCGACGACGGCGGCTTTTTGCGCGAAGGCTTCTTCAAGTGCGGACCAGTCGCGGGGCTGGGAGACCTTGAAACGCGTGAGGTCGTAGTAGCCCTCTTCATTGCGGCCCTTGACCGAGACAAGGACCTTGTCACCGGGCTTCACACCTTCGGCGCCGTTCGGGAAAGCGGAGAGCGGGAGGACGCCTTCTGTCTTGTAGCCAATGTCGACGAAGACCTGTTCGGCGGAGAGGGAAACGATGGTGCCCTCGATTTGTTTCACGCCGGAGGCAGGCTTGTGGGTGTGGCTGCGCTCGAACTGGGAGAGGATGTCGGCAAAGTTCTCCTGGGGCTCGACCGGTTCTTCGGCCGGAGCTGGCGGAACGGATTGTGCAGCCGGAACTGCAGCTTCCGGCGTGTCAGCGGGAACACTCGATGCGGCCGGAGCCGCTTGCTCGCTGGTGGTCTCGGGAGATTCGGGGGCCGGCTGGGACTCGGGAATGCTTTCGTCGCTCATGATGTTTACTGTTCCATTGTCCCATGCGAAACCCAGCACGCTCGCTGGTGCGGGGATGTTGTTTTGGATGCAGGGTGATTGTGCCTGAGAAGTACGACAGTGTCGTTCGGAGACTCGGAAAGAACTGCATTTGAAAACAAAAGCAGCAAGTTAGCGCCGCTTCGTGGCGTAGCGAGTTAGCAAGTTAGCCCTTTCATCGAGTTCTCACGCGGGCACTAAAGCCCGATGGTTTTTTCAGTGTATTTACGGTGTCGCGCAGGGGCTAAAGCCCGACACTCATTTTGTCGCATTTGTGGCCTGGCTAAAGCCATGCCCTTGTTACAAAGCAGTGGGTTCGTCGAAGTCTTCCAGGGGTTTGTCGAAGTTTCAGCAGGCTGTGAAGGCATGATTATTGCGGGAACTCCGCGACTTTGGGCGTGACGCGGCCGGGTGCGACGTGGGTGGGGCCGCCTTTGTCGTCGATGACGTTGGAGATTTCGCCGAGGTTATCGAGGGCTACGGTGATCATGTGGTGGAAGCGGACGCCGGGTGTAACGGGAACTTCGATGGCGTGCGTGAGCGTGACGTTGGGGTGGCGGAAGACGGAGTAGATGCCGAGTCCCCAGGCTTCGTGGCTGGTGACGTTGTCGGCAACCTTGTAGGATGCCCAGCCGTTGGTGCCTGTTGCGGACGTGAAGCTGGGCTGGTCGGGCGGGTCGTAGGGGATTTCGGATTGGTAGAAGTAGGTGCGGCCATGGTTGCCGTTCCACAACACCTGGAATTGCTGATGATGTTCGACGAAGAGACCGTAGGCCGTGACGTTGTTGCCATTGACGACGAGGCCATTGTCGCTAAGGTTGCTGGTCCATCCGACGCCGGCGCCGTGATCTGCTCGCCAGATCCATGTGTGGTCGATGATGGTGTCGCTGGAATTGATGAGGAGGTTGACCTTTGCGCGGCCTATGCCTGCTCCGCCGTCGCGGAAGAAGACGTCGTGGAGGAAGATCGGATTCTTCGCGTGCGTTGCGTGGCTTGCTGCGGGGCCGATTTCGACAAGGACCGGGGATTGCTGCGGGCCGGCGTCGATGAGGAGTCCGGCGATGTCGATGCCATCAACGTCGGAGGTGGTGATGGCGGCGGTGCCGTTGGTGGGGCGAAGGGTGGCGAAGCCGAGACCAAGGACAAGCGTGTTTGGGCGCGTGATCTTGATGGTCTCAGTGAGGTCATAGATGCCGGGCGTGAGGAGAAGATTTTTGCCCTGGGCGAGTTTGGCATTGATGGTGGCGGCGGTGTCTTTGTCGGGCCGGGCAATGTAGAACTGGCTGAGCGGAACGGAGTGTCCCGGCGTCGAGCCGCCGTGCCAGGTGATGCCCTGGCTGTCGGACTGGAGAGCGGGAACACGAACCGACCAGTTCCCTTTCGCATCGACTTCGAGGAAAGGTTTTTCGCGGACGGTGGGAGTCTTGTCGACCTTGGTGTAGGGAGGTTGCGGCCACTCGCCTTCAGGCGGGTGCGGGATGCCGACGAAGACCATGTTCCAGTTGGCGCCCGTCCAACTTCCCCACTCGCTGTTGCGGGAGATCCATTGCTGCTGCGGACCAGCGCCGACGTTGCCGTCGATGAGCGAGTCGGACATCCATCCGCCGCTGGCCCAACCACCTTTCTGGTGCAGAACGATGTCGCCGATCACATGCATCCGGCGGAAAGGCGCGGCCTGCGAAACGGCCCACTGCATGGTGCCGTCTTTGGGAGTGACCGAGAAGCCTTCGACGCCGCGCCAGAATGTGCAGGTGGCGTTGTTGCGTGGGAGGCTGGCGTCAGAGTGGACGTTGCCGATGATGTGGACGGCGTCAGGGGACGCGCCGAGGCCGAGCACCTGGGTATAAAAGCCGATCGGGATGTCTAAGTGATATTCGCCGGGAAGGAAGAGCAGGGCGTAGCGGGCCGCACCGAATTCGCTGTGCTGCTGGGTGGCGTAGACCTTGTCGATCTGAGACTGGATTGCAGCAGCCGGCATCCTGGGATCGAAGAGCAGAACGTTGTCGCCGAATTGAGGCTGCGACGCCAGTCGGGGTGGCGGAGGCGTTTGCGCGTTCGCAGAGACAAGCAGGAAAGAGCCGGCAAGAACGGCAATTGTGGAGAGCGATGCGAGAGCACGGTTGAAGTTGGCTCCAAGTGATTCTCTATATGTTGCGGGACTGCGCATAGTCCGAGTTCCCTTCTGACTTAAGCATCGTAAGCCATTCATCCCCGTGAGGCCTATCTGGGTGGACATGGCTGCGTCTGGCAGGCGAGAATTGCGGTCGCACAGGAAAGGCATCTTCACATGGGACCAATTTCACGCAGGGATTTTGTGCGTCTTGGCGCGGGCGCGATGGCGGCGGGCGCCGCGACTAAATCGATTGCGCTGGAGCCGGTGGTTTTGGCAGCGCAGACTGCACAGACGGAACGAAAGATTCGCTTTGCTTCGATCGGCACCGGGATTCGCGGATGCGATTTGCTGCGTTCGGCGCGCAAGGTGCAGAGCGGCGTTTGCGTAGGGATCGCGGATCTATATGACATGCATCGCAAGGCCGGCGTTGAGGCTTATGGCTCTGACGTTCCGACGACGAGGGATTATCGCCAGCTGCTGGATCGCAAGGATGTGGATGCGGTGATCGTGGCGGTTGCCGATTTTCAGCACCGGCGGGTGGTGCTGGATTGCGTGGCAGCGGGCAAGGACGTGTATTGCGAAAAGCCGATGTCGCATAACGTGGCCGACGGGCTCGCCATGGTGAAGGCGGTGCAGGAGGGCAAGCGGATTTTCCAGGCGGGCAGCCAGCGTGTGAGCAATACGGCCGTGAAAAAGGCGGCGGAGATTTACAAGTCGGGGCGGCTGGGCGAGGTTACGTCGATTGAAGCGCATACGGATCGCAATTCTCCATCGGGCGCCTGGGTCTATCCGATTTCCCCAGATGCGAGCCCGGAGACGATCGACTGGAAGACGTGGCTGCGCGACGCACCGGACCGACCGTTCGATGCAGCGCGGTTTTTCCGCTGGCGCTGCTTTGCGGACTACGGCGAAGGTGTCGCGGGCGATTTGTTTGTGCATCTGCTGTCGGGAATGCAATGCGTGACAGGCATCAACGCGGTTCCGGAACGCGCGTATTCCACCGGAAGCCTGAGTCATTTCAAAGATGGACGCGACTTTCCCGATCTGCTGGTGACGCTCTACGACTACCCCGGCGTACGAGTCAATATGCATTGCAATCAGAACAACGCGGCGGGCGACATCACCATCTTCTACGGTAAGGAGGCCACGATGACGATCAACGGCAGTACGCTCATCGTGGTTCCGCAGGATACGCGGCCGCAGCCGGAGGGCTACTCGCTGAATGGGTGGACCGCTGAGACAAAACAGCAATACCTGGCTGAATGGCGTACGGGGCATCCGCAGCCGCCTGCGGCTTTACCGACGACTGAGACATTCTCAGCTCCGCAGGGATACGATGACACAGCAGAGCATATCGCTAATTTTTTCCAGGCGGTGGAGACGCGGGAGCACGTTGTAGAGGACGAGGTCTTCGGCAACAATGCGGCGATTGCATGCCATATGGCCAATCACTCCTATTTTCATAAAAGCGTGGCCACGTGGGACGCGGCCGCACAAGAGATCAAGGGATGACAGAGCACTTGCGGAGAACAAACGAATGAATCAATATTCTCGCCGCAGTTTTTTGAAGACTTCAGGCGCTGTGGCGGCTGCGGTATGTGTTGGAGCGGACTACTTGATGGCGGAGCGGCTGCAGTTGCCGATCGGATTGCAGCTGTATTCAGTGCGCAACCTGCTGCCGAAGGATTTTAATGGCACGCTCGAAAAGCTTGCCGCAGCCGGATACAAGGAGGTTGAGGCAGCAGGTTATTTCGACAAGACGGCCGCTGACTTCGGCAATGCCCTGCAGAAGGCGGGACTGAAGTGCATCAGTACGCACCATCAGCTCACCCAGTTGAAGACACAATTCGACCAGTTGATCGAGTATGGGCAGGCGCTCGGGCTTGAATACATCATCTGTTCTTGGGCGGGCGTGCATCGCGATCCCACGCGCACCGGCGATCTCGACCTCGATGACTGGCGGTACGTCGCTGACCAGTTCAATGAGATTGGACGGAAGGTGAAGGCGGCCGGGATGACTTTCGGATATCACAACCACATCATCGAATTCGGCAAAGAGAACGGAATTGTGTACTTCGATGAGCTTCTGAAACGCACGGACCCCAAGTATGTTGTCTTCGAGATGGACTGCGGATGGGTCGTGGCCGGCGGTCATAACCCGGTTGAGTATCTGAGCAAATTCCCGGATCGCTTTCCGATGCTTCACGTGAAGGACATGCTGAAACTGCCGGACGGCAAACCGCGCAATGTGGTGATGGGAAAGGGTCTCATCGATTACAAGCCGATCTTCCGCGCGGCGACGGGGCTGAAGCACTACTTCATCGAGCAGGAGGAGTTCGAAGGCGACCCGATGACGGAACTGCGCGAGGATGCTGATTTTATGAAGAAGCTGGACGTGTAGGGCTTTGCAGCTGCTGCGAAACAACCTGTCTACGAGAAAGTAATTTTCGGGTTGCCTACCACTGCCTCACGATGCAGATCTTCGTCTTTTGGCGATTCTTCAGAGCTCGCCAGTAGCGCCTCTCATTAAAAACTGCTGCTGTGACGATGGCTGGCCTAAAAGGATCTATTCAGATCCAGTGAGATTCCGCAAAACAACTGAGTTGTTTGCTTTGGATTCAGCGGGTAATGTGAAACAAAATCTTGCGCCGTGCGGAGGGTTATCGGCAGCCCAGAGGCTGCCCCCGTGCGATTCAACAATCGAGCGGCTGATCCGCAGTCCCATGCCCGTGCCGTGAGGCTTGGTGGTAAAGAACGCGTCAAAGATCTTGTCCGCCTGCTCCGGAGGCAGGCCCACGCCTGTATCGCTGACCGATATCAACACCTGACCGTCTTCACCGCGCTGCGACTGTATTGTGAGGTCACGTGTCCCATTCACTTCCTTCATCGCGTCGATACTGTTCATCATCAGGTTCATCAGCACCTGTTGCAATTGCACGCGATCTCCCCTAACCTGACGAAGGTCTGCAGCGAGTTCCGCCCGAACGGAAACGGAAAACTGAGTTGCTTCGCTGTGAAGGAGAAGCAGCATCTCTCGAATAATCTCGTTTAGATCGACTAACTCCCGCTGCAGTGTGCCCTTCTTGAAGAGCAGGCGTACTCGGTCGACGATTTCGCTGGCGCGCTTTCCGTCTTTCACGATTCTTGACGCAGCCGCGCGCGCCTCCTCCAAATCAGGTTGATCGCGGGACAGCCAGCGCAGGCAAGTGTTGGCATTCATGATGGTTGCCGTAATCGGTTGATTGATTTCATGCGATAGGGATGCAGTCAACTCTCCCATGCTGCTCACCCGGTTAGCGCGCGCGAGATCCGACTGCGCCTGGCGCAAAGCCTCCTCCGCTTGCTTCCGCTCCGCGCTCGCCTTCGACTGAATTTCAATGATTCGTAGCGCTGTGGCCCAGCCAAAGAAAGCGGCAGTGAGCAGCGTAACGAATCCTGTGACAATTGTTGCGAAGACGATGCGACGCTCGACCTGCGCAATATTCAATGCAGCTTGCGTGCGCTGATCTTCGACGTCGCGGGCTACGTCTTTGACGAGCTGGGAACTGAGGAATTCAAGCCGCTGGATTTGTTTGTCGGTTCGATCTCGTACGGCCGCCCAATCTCCCGAAGCCGCTAATGCTCTAATGGGATCCAAATGAGACAGCAGGGTGTTCTGGATTGTTTCGATCGTCGGAAGCACCGTTTCGTCAACCTTGACCGTGGAAGGCAAGTCACGGAACGCTGCCTCAGTACGTTTCGTCTCGTCGAGCACGCCGGTTCTGAGTTCTTCAGATACTGTGATGAGCTGTTCCTGGTCCTCGGATCGCGCCGCAAGACCTAGCCTTTCGTAAAACGAGAAAAGCTCTCCATGAACGCGCAAGACCTCGATCAGCTCTCCGTCAACCCCCTTCAGGAGTTCAACTTGCGAACGCACCTGGCGTAATTGCCAAAGCAGAACGCCATCGCAAGCGACCATTATTGCAATAAGAAGGGCAAAGCAGAGCGCCAGATGGCGACCGATGTTGAATCGATGAAGAACGGGGCTAGTTGTCGCCTGCCTCATCCAGCCGCTCCAGAAGTGTTTAGGGAGAGCGTCATAAAATATCTGCTTCAACTATGGATGCGGTGACGCAGCAGTCGAACCAGCAGCAGGCTGCGACCCGGAATTTTTTCCCAAGCTCTGTTTCTTTGGAGCTGGGTTCCGGCTCGGCGGTCCGGTTTTAAAACCGGTGATCCGCACCAAATCCCGCTCCAACGATGCCGCGGCTTCGGGCGCCTTGCTTTGGCCCAGCAAAACAGAGCGCACTGCCTGAATATAAGCTCGCGAGACTTGTTCGTATTTCTCTCCTGCAGCCGTAGAGGGTCGAGCCACCACGCCGCTCACCTGTTGTTTGCCATTGCCGGTGGAATTTCGCTTGTTTCTCAAGATGGCAGTCGGGTCATACAATTCCGGCCAGTTCTGTGATTCGTAGACCGCGCGTGCTTCTTCGATCCCGATTTCCCGATGGACCAGAAATCGGATCAGTTGCAGTGACTCGGCATTGTGGCTTGACGCTCGCGAAAGCCCTAGTCCAAAACCGCCCAACGTCGCCGCCTGCGCATTTTTTCCCGCCGGAATGCTCGTGATTCCGATCGTGTCTCGGATCGACGGAATATCGCGCACGCTGAGAAGATAAGACCGCGCCCATCCGCGAAAAAAAGCGGATGTTCCCGCGTGGTAGTAGGCGTTTATAGCATCCCATTCCTCGAGAGAGGTCACGCTGGGGGGCGAGATCCAGCCTATCCAGTGCGCTGCGCGTTGCCAGCTGCGGATAGCATCAGGGTTATTCACGCTGATTGTGCCGTCAGCTTCTATGATTCGCCCCCCACCTTCAGAGACCTGCCATTCCAGGGCGTTACAGGTAAAGCCTTCGCCGGCCGCACCTGGCCATGTAAATCCCCAAAATTCTTTTTTACCTCTGGCGCGCTCGCCGTTCTGGATCCTGGCAGCCATTTGCTCGAGTTCGTCCCACGTCCTGGGCGGAGCCTTGTACCCATACCGTCGCAGCAAATCCTTTCGGTAAAACAGAACTCCGATGTCGGAGTGATACGGCACGGCGATGAGTTTTCCCTTGACCGTGTAACTGGCGGCGACGTCGGAGTTGATCGAAGAGAGTTCTGTCGCCAAATACGGCCTCAGGTCCATCAATTCTTCGCTCAGAACTCCGGGCCAGATCACATCGACACCAGACACGTCCGGGGTGGTGCTTCCTTGTCTGAGCAGTTTTCGGACCAGGTCCAGCTGGTCTAACGTGGTCTCCGGGGTGGGCAGATGCCTGACGCGGATTCCCGTCTCCTGGGTGAAGTCCTTCAACCTGTCGTCTGCAACCACAGTGTGTTCGGTCAGGTCCTTCGACCACTCCGGGTCTACGAACGTGATCGTCGCGGGTTCCTTGGAAATCGGATACTCTCCATGAAGAATCAAAGAAAAGAGAAAAATGCACACGATCTCGGCAGCCTTCGTCGAACGTGGCCATGAGCCCTTATTAGTACCGATCGTGAAGCTCATTTGATAACTCAACAGCTTGCTGATTTCTACCTCTGGCGCCTCCACGATGTATCGGTGTTCTCAGATTGTCAATCACTTTGTTTGCGCAGTTTTCTATAACACCGCGGAAATCCCTCTGATCTTTGCCTTTGGCGATAGTCGATAGGGAGGTCCCGACAGTGTCAACACCCAACCGTCAATATGGTTGATTTTGCAACTGCGTCCTTCGGCGACGTTCGTGGCTGAGGCGCTTCGGGTAGGCTTGATTCATGGATGTTTTTGATGAGAAGCGTGCGGAGTTGGAAAAGCACGAATTCATGATGGGCGTGGAACGGGGCAGGCTGGCGGTGGCGCTTGACCTTCTGACTGATTCGCTGATCATGGTAGGGCAGCATGGCGTGTACTGCGCGTCGAGCCGGAATCCCTCGAAGCCGGCGCTGGATTTGCAGGCGGTGCTGAGCGGGATGGAAGGGGCGAAGGCCCTGATCCAGTCGGTGATGGAAGAGCTACGACAAAGCAGGGAGCAAGGGAATAGGGGCCTAGGGACTAGGGACTAAAGACAATCAAGATCGGGACTGAGCCAGGTCGCGATTTGAGGCACTGGTGACTTGCGAGACCGACTCAGCCAGGGGAGATTCTGTCGCGAAGTCGAAGTACGATAGACTAGTGGAGCGCGCCCGTAGCTCAGCTGGATAGAGCGAACGCCTCCGGAGCGTTAGGTCGGGAGTTCGAATCTCTCCGGGCGCACCATTTCCCCCCTCAAATCTCCTGAAATCACGTTGAAGATGATCCGGACTTGAGGCCGGGCGTTAAGGAATTGCATGCATTTTGATTATCACTTCACGGCTGTTTCGGTTATGTGGACGTTGACCTTTGCGTCACTGCTGGTGTTGCTGGTGGTGCTGATGGGGCGCGATCGCATCGGGCGTTTCCCATGGTTTACGGCGTCGATTGTGCTGGTTGCACTGCGGCTGCTGACGAACCGGCTTCTGCATGACAAATTGCCGCAGTTGACGATGGCGACCATTGCGATTTCGCTGGCGGATGTTTCGGTGGTGGTGGGCCTGGGGGTGCTGGTGGAGATGGCACGCCGCGCTTTCAAAAAAGCCAGCGTCTCAGCCTGGGCCGGCTGGACCTTGGGGTTGCTCGCGATTGGCGGCGTGGTGCTGTGGAAGTGGGGACCATGGCCGGCGTGGAAGGCAATCGCTTTCGATACGACGATCGCAAGGCTTCAATTTATGCAACTGATCGCCGTGAAGACAGGGTTGCTGGTCGATGTGTTGTCGATTGCGCTCGGGTTGCTGGTGGTGGCGCTGGGACGACGGTTCGGCGCGGGCTGGCACAGCCACGTGCAGCGCATCATGATCGGACTCTCAACGGCGTCGATCGCACAGATGGGAGCACAGGGAATCTGGGAGATCATCGCTCGCCACACGACGCCGCACTCGCAGGCGGAATACGAGCGGGTACTGGGGCTTCAAGAGAAGCTGCTGAACACCAACAGCGCGGTATACGTGATTGTGCTGATCTGGTGGATCGTCTGCCTTTGGATTGATGAGCCGGAGACTGGTTCTCTAGAGAGTGGCAGTTCAGAGGCCCCGGTGCGTGAATATCTTGATGCGACCGAGACTGCGGAAGGTCCCGACAGCTAGAGCAGGCCCGCGAGAACCGAAGGACTTTCCGCAGGGGCTTTAGCATCTGCGTGAGAACTGCGTCAGGGTCGTTGGGAGACTGGGAGAGAATTGTATTTGAAAACAAAAGCAGCAAGTTAGCGCCGCTTCGCGGCATTGCGAGTTAGCAAGTCAGCCCATTCGTCGAGCTCTCACGCAGACGCTGAAGCCCTTAGAGGCTCGGATCGGCAGGACTGAAAGTCATGCTCCGATGCAGAGCGCGGGATTACATGGCGAAGTCGATGTAGCCGCGCTGCGGATCGGTGTTGACCAGCTTGAC
Organism: uncultured Acidobacteriaceae bacterium; assembly: GCA_963770365.1. Taxonomy (GTDB): domain Bacteria; phylum Acidobacteriota; class Terriglobia; order Terriglobales; family Acidobacteriaceae; genus Telmatobacter. The sequence goes on from CAVYPN010000017.1 coordinate 122,997, forward strand.
CGTCAGCTTGTCGCCGACGTCCAGTTTCGACCCGGGCTTGCCGGCATTCACAAGCATTCCTTCAACGTGGGGATTGAGCGCGCGCACGAATGTGCCACTCTGACTTACGCCGGTAACGATTGCCGGAAACGACTGGCCAATGCGCGGATGCAGGACAACGGCAGCGATCCGCTTCTGCATGATGCGTTCCACCTTGCGCGCGGCATCTTCCATCTGCGTGCAATGTTGTGCCATCGCGCTCAGATCGCCCTCCGAGTAAGGCTGGTCGGCCTTGGCCAGATGTGCCTTCATGATCCGCTGAGTGATGATGTCGGGAAAACGGCGGTTCGGCGCGGTCGAATGCAGGTAGTCCCTCACTGCGAGACCGAAATGTCCGGGTGAGGGATCATTGGGCTTTACGAGAACGTATTCGCCCGGACCCATCAGTTTGACGACCGTGAGCGAGAGGTCCGGAAAGTGATCGGGGTCTTTCTGTTTCTGTGCCAGCAAGAAGTCGTTCAGCGCCTTGGAATCCGGCTGCTCTGGCAGCTTTGTCCCCAGCCCGTTTGCAACTTGCACCATGCGATCCCAGCGTTTGGGGGTGCGCACGATCCGCCAGATCGATGCGATCCCCGCTGCCTCGAATATGCGAGCGACGGTGCCATTGGCCGCGACCATGAATTCCTCGATCAGGGACGTGGCCCGGTTCTTTTCGAGCTTGCTGATATCGACAGCCTGATCATCGGCTGACATCACCGGATGCGTCTCGATGGTTTCGAGATCGAGAGCGCCATGCTGGAATCTGCAGCCGACCAAAATTTGCGCGGCCTTGTCCTGAAGTTTGAGTTGGGCGGCGAGATCGGCATTGGCTGCAACCTTGGCGGGTGCCGGGCCGCGGCCTTCGATCCAGGCGCCCACACTGTTGTAGGCGAGCTGCGCACGATTGCGAACCAGCGCGCGATAAACCGTTCCTCCAGAGACGCAGCCTGCCGGGTCGACCGTGAACTCGACGACGTCGGCGACTCGATCCTCGTTCTCGTTCAGAGACGTGATGCCCTCGGAGAGGTCGGCCGGCAGCATCGGAAAGACCTTTACGCCCGTATAGACCGAGGTCGTCTCGGATTGAGCGTGCTTGTCGAGCAGGCTTCCACGCGGCACGCGAATGTCGACATCGGCCACGCCGATGAGGACGCGAATGCGACCGTCAGGAAGCTGCTCGGCCCATTCGATCTGGTCGAGGTCTTTGGAGGTGTCGTTGTCGATGGATGACCAGAGAAGGTTCCGCAGATCCTGCGCGCCAGGAACGTCAGGCAATCCAGGCTGTGCCTTGATCTTTGCCAGCTCAGTATCGGTGCCGGGAGGAAAATCAGGTTGAAAGCCGTTCTCGATCATGTCGGCATGGGCCGCAGCTACAAGGTCAAAGTTGAGCGTCTTGGTAGAGTGCATCGGGAATGGGCCTCTTTTGCGTGAAAAGCAAGCCTATCACGACCAGATAATCTTCCAGCAAAACACCAGGGGCGGCCTTGACGCCGCCCCTTCCACCCCATGGTTGAGAAACGATAGATGGACCCAACCGGTGCACAACACTTTTATTGAATGCCCAGATCGGAAAGCACCTTTGGTTTTGCTTCGTCTACAGCGAGCAGGTTATGGCAGACGCTGCAGTCCTGGGTAAGCGACTTGCCGTTGTTGGACACGTGATCGCCATCGTGGCAGCGGAAACAGCCCGGATAGTTCATGTGGCCGATGTGATTGGGATGCGTGCCCCAGTTCACTTTCATATCGGGGAACACGTTGGTGGTGAAGACGGTCACCAGTCCCTCGCCTGCCGATTTCACGAGATCGGGATGCTGGGCCAATATCTCGGGATGCTCATTGCGATAAAACTGCGTGAGTGCTTCGGGAATCCTGACGCGCGCTTCAGCTTCAGACTTGTAATCGGCCTTGAGCAACTCAAGACCCTTCTTGTGTACCCAGGGCAACTCGGGGTTGATTGCGCCTTCGGCCATGGCGCGGTTGAGTGCATCTTCCGCGGTCTGCATGGTGTGAGCCGCGCGATTATGGCAATCGATGCAATCCATCACGCGGCGCTCTCCCTGCGGAACGGCGCCCTTCAGGGTTGATGCGCCAAATGCCATCCTGGAGCCATCGGCGTAGGTGCGTTCAACCCACGGGATCGTGGTGCGCGTGGGATCGGTAGCGACGTACTCAATGTGTCCGAGGTGGACGCCGTGAATGCCGGTGAGGTGCGACAGCGAGTCGACGCCGCCGAGGTGAAGAAGAACTACGCTCTGCGTCTCGGTGTTCTTTTCATCGTCGGCGAAGCTGGACTTGACCAGCAGCTTCTCACCGACAAATTTGGCCGGGGTGTGGCACGCCTCGCAAATTTCGCGGGCCGGACGCAAATTGCGAACAGGAGACGGAATCGGCTGTGGATAGCGATTGAACGCTACTTCGACAAGCTGCTTGGTGCCGTTCACTTTCGCTTCAAAATAGGATTGCGCGCCGGCTCCGATGTGGCACTCGACGCAAGCAACGTGGGAGTGCGCAGAAACTTTGTATGCCGTGTACTCGGGATGCATGACGTGGCAGGACGAACCGCAGAACTGCGGTGAATCCATGTAAGCAGCGCCGCGATAGCTGGCCATGGAGACAACCAGCAGGTTTACGATGGTGGCGACCAGCACGATGTCGAGGCCATGCCGGAACATGCGGTCGTTGAGATCGATCCTGGGAAATTCCGCTGGAATCTCGCCTGCCTGCTGCAGCTTCCTGCGACGGATGAACACGCCGACCGGGATGAGCAGGAGCCCGAATATAAAGACCGCGGGCAGGATAAGAAAGAAGATGATTCCAAGGTAGGGATTATCGTTGGGCCGGCCAAAGAGCTCCACCAGCCAATAACCGATCATGGTGACACCAGCGGCGCTCGTAATGGCACCGCCGGCCAGGCTGATTGGATTGTTGCCGAAGAAGAGGGCTGGCCTGACCCAGTTCTCGCGGAATCGCTGAAGCATTGTAACGTTCCCCCAGACATTGATTGGCCCGCTTAAACCGCCAGCGACGAGTGCTGGTCGCTAAGAACTCTGACTAGAGTTCGCGGCTTGAAGCGGGCCGTTTGTATTTATTTCAAGGAGCGGAAATAGCTGACGGCATCCTTGATCTGCGCGTCGGTGAGTTTGGGAGACATGGCTTTCATCTTGTTCTTGCCATTCTTCACCGAAGCGATCATGTCGGCCTCGGACTCCTTCTTGTAATCCGGATCGGTGCTCGGCTTTACGCCCATCATCTTGGCGATACCGGGGCTCGGTGTTCCGGTGCTGCCGTGGCAGCTTTGGCAATTTGCTTTGTAGACCGCTTCACCCGCTGATTGAGCGAAGCCCATGGAGCCGGCCAGACACACAGTCGCAGCCAGCACCGCCATCGATCGAATCGTCTTCGTCATTGCAAGACTCCTTAAAACTGCATTATGGCCAGATGGTAGGGGGGCCATGCCCATTCGTCTGAATCTTACTTCTTTAAACACCGAAGTTAACTTTAAGTGGCTGGCTCATGTGATGCCGTTCCTAGTGCTTTCTGACTGAAATCCGGCGCATTCTCAATCTTTCCGAGGATGCGCCGGAACTGCATTCGCCTGCATACAAACAACGGACCACCAACAAACAACTTCAAATTACTTTGCGAAAGTGCGGAAATACTGGACTGCATCCTTGATCTGCGCGTCGGTCAGCTTGTCTTTGTAGGCCTGCATTTTACCCATGCCGTCGTGAACCGCATCGATCATCTGCGCTTCGCTCATCTTCTTGACATCAGGATCAGTGGCGGGCTTTACCTTCATCGCCTTGCCAGCACCTGAATCCGCCAAGCCCTTTTCCCCATGACACATTTGGCACTTTGCCTTGTACGTCGCTTCGCCGGCAGATTGCGCGAAGCTCACTGTGCCGGCAAGCAGCAGAACCAGAATTGCCGTCACACCATTGCGAATCAAATTGCTCATGTCTTGCTCTCCCAGAGATCTCCCCTTGCAACCGCGCGGGGAAGTTCGCCGACGAAAGGGACATGGTTCATGCAGCTGCGGCGTTCAACCTTGAAGCAACCTCCGCAACTGCGGTGTTCATTGATGAATGTGCGGACCGGTGAAACTCAGCCGTGTGCGATCCGCTCACTTTACTCAGAATGCGTACTTCACACCCAGAGTTACAACATCACCATGGAAAGTGCGCGGAGCCGGACCAGGACCGCCGGCTTCCTCGTACCCATGATGAACCCAGTTACCGTGCCACGCCCATTGTGGCGCGATGTTGACTTCAAGATCGCTGAAGGGCGACACAACCTTGGACTGCAGTGCGCCGGGGACCATCAGCGGGTTAAGAAATTCGGCAGTGCCGTTTGTGTGCGTTAAACGAGCGCCACCGTTATAACGGAAGTACTTCGACGGAGCCCAGCTGATGGCGCCGGAGAAGAAGTTGACCGGAGCGTCATAGCGACCGTTGCCCAAATAAAGCTGAGTGCCAGCTGACTGCGTGGGCAGCGTGCCTCCCGGATTGTCGGCGGTCTGCAGGCAGGTTCCTGCGGATCCCTGCGCGCCGGGCGGCAGCGGATAGGCCGCTGTCGGCACATAGATGTAGCAGAGATCTGTGCTGGAGGAGACATCGTCATGAGCGTAGTTGATGTCGAGGCTGAACTTCTCAGTGGGAATGATCTGCGTTGCGAAGCTCAAGTCGTGACTGTGCTCAAAATGATTGACCAGCGGATCGCGGTTCTTGCCTTCGAAATCGTTGGCCGTCACGGCGAAGTTGATCCACTTGGCGGGCTTCACGCTGGCTCGCGCTCTGACGTGGTAGACCTTGTCTGGCGCTTCGCGGGTATAGGTATTGCTCGGCGTGTCAGCGTTGGCAGATTTCCAATTCAGCGTGTCGAGATTGACGTTGAACCGGAAGATCGGCGACATTGTGACGACTGCACCGAGCAGCAAGCCATTCTGATGCCAGGTGAGGTCGTCGCCCGGAGTAACAAGATGGCGCGTATCGAAACGCCATCCAGCGGAGAACTTGAACTCGGGAACCACCGTGACCGTGCCGAGAACGGTGTTGCCGACGATTTTCTGGTTGAGGGAATCGTTGTTTGGTGTTGTCGATGTGGAATCCACGAGACTGCTAAGCGGCGTGTTGACGCTCAGATTCGCGGTAGGAACCGGCGGAGGGGTGCCGCTGTCGGCCCAGGTTTCATTTACAAGGATGTTGTTGCCCTCGAGCCGGAAATCGCGATACGAGAAGGCATCGGAAACTGAAATGTACTTGCTGAGTTCGGCTTCGACACCGAAGTCTCCGTTGAGGCTGTCGCGCTTGTTGTGCGCGAGCCGGCCGTTCGCCATACCACCGGTGCTGATCTCCTGGCGAAGGAAGGTGCGAGCCAGAAGTCCGTTGAACGTCTCATTGAAGTTGTTGACGTTCATGACGCCGCCAACATAGTTGAGACGGCCATTGAACGCCACTCGGTCCCAGTAGTGCGAACTGAAGCGGAACTGTTCGGTTGGGAAGGTTGTGCGCGTCGGCGAGACTTCGCTTTGCACGAGCGTCTGGCTGCAGAAGGGATTAACGATACCATTTACAACTTCCGCGGTTTTGTTGGCGCCGGCACCGCAGGTTGTGCCCGCCAGCGTGTTGACACCGAGTGACGAGGGTGTTCCGTTGGCGAGCGTGAACGGCGTGGGCGCAAGCTGGAAGGTCGTGTCGCCGCGATAGAACGCAAAGAACTGGTCGTAGCTCAACGTGGTGCGCTTGGCCAGCTTGAAGTCAACACCGCCGGTATAGGTATCGATCGCGTTGCGGAACCACTGCGAGAGTTGCGCGTCGCCGCCATTGTGTACGGTGGCGAAGGTGGGCCCCTCGTTTGTGTTGTGGTTGTAACCGATGCGGAAGCTTACTCTCGAAATCGGGAACAGCGTAAACATCGCGTCGGAGTTGCGGCGCACGGTGTTGAACAGATGCAGGGAATCCGGCTCGGGAACCAAGGCCGGGTTGGCTGCAGTGGCCGTGGACAGAAGCGAGTTCGCGAGCAGGTTGTAATCGAAATAATTGCGATCGCGCCGGAAGCTACCGGTGAAATCGTAGAGCTTGCCCTTCGACATCTTCAGGAACGACACGTCGTTGGGCTCGCCACCGTATCCAAAGCTCGCGGAGGAGAGCGTATCGAAGAACGGTGTCTTCGAGGGGTTCATGGTGCGGAGTTCGAGCGACTGGTTCAGGATGCGCATCCCTGTCCGCTCGTTCACCATGGTTGCCCACATCGCGCGACTGCCGTCATTCTCGGTAATGACGCCGCCCAGTTCGACGCTGGAGTGCATGCTGTAGTGGCCGAGCATTTTTTCTTTCGGCTCTGCAGCGGGTTTCTTTTCAGCTGCCGGCTTTGCGGTTTCAGATTGCACAGCCTGCGGTTGTTGCCCGAAGGCGCAGATCGCGCCGACGGCCAGGATTGTCGCTGCGGTAAGGGCGTGTAACCGGGAAACTCTGAACCCGGCCTGCGACCCAAGCAGACTGTTTGCGAATTCTGTCTGTTTTGTCATCGCTCGCTCCTTACTCAATTCGAATTGAAGAACACCGCACTCACGTTGGAACCATGAATGCTGGTGTGGCAAATGGTGCAGGACTGGTATTGCACCGCCTGGTTATGCGCCGGCCCAAGAGGCTGGCTAGTCGTGAAGTTCGGCGACGGCGAGTGGCATTGGAGACAGATCGTGTTCACGTTGGCACGATTGAGCAGGCGCGGATTCGGTCCGCCGTGCGGGAAGTGGCAGGCAGTGCAACCCTCGGCCCTGACTACGTCGTGCTCGTAGACGAACGGTCCCGCTGTTTCGGAGTGGCACTTGGTGCAGACCAGGTCCATCTGGGACGAAGAGCGGAGGTTCTTCTTGTTGAATGTGCCGTGCGGATCGTGGCAGTCAGAGCACTTCAACAGTCCTTCTTCCACCTTGTGGTGGAACGGCATGTTGAACTGCGCCTTGGTATCGGTGTGGCACTGGAAGCAGAGCTTGGTTTCAGGGACCTTGAGCAACTGATCCTTGTCTTCGCCGTGGTGAACACTATGGCAGCTGACGCAGCTCACATTGTTCTGGCCGTGGGCGGTGCGCTCGAAGTTGGCGTGCTGGCCTTGATGGCAGCTCAGGCACTTTGCGTCTACTTCCTTGGCGGTCGCCTTGGCGGGATTGAAGATTTTTGTGATGTCGCCGGCGCCGTCGACGTGCGCTTTGCCCGGCCCGTGGCAGCCTTCGCAGGTGACGCCGGTCTTGCCGTGCATTTCTGCCAGCTTGGAATGAGGGTTCGAGCTGAAGCCTTTCGCGACCTCATCGTGACAGGTCGCGCAGGTTTCCTGGCCGACGTAGTCCCCCGGAGCGGCTGCGGTTTGACTGGATTTCGCACTTACTGGATTGGCGCCCTGCGCCGGAGCTGCAAATGCGCGGGCGGAAAGGAGAAGCGCCACGAGCAAAAGCAACAACGAAACGAGCGGCCAGGTGCGAGTTCCCGAAGCTTTGATCTCCTGCTTTCGCATATTTGGCCCTTTCTTATGCATCGAGATTCCGCCTTGGTGAGTCCTCTTGGCAGCCTTCGGCTCGACGTTCGCCATTCTCTCGTGCTGCCCTTCTAACAGGTTGAGCAGTTTTGAACGGTCTGGAGGGAAAGCTGCATTTTGTGTGGAGCATCACCTTATGTGCGCCATCCTACCGTGGCTCGAAAGCAGTTACGGTGACCTCCATCACATCGCGTCATCCCGATTGAATGGATCGGTGAATGGGTCTTGTTAGAGGGACGTCACATCCCAATCAAGCTCAGGGTCAAAGCAATGTATTTTTGATCATTAAGCATATATTTTCCATTAGGTTACGGAAGACAATGTGACCGATATCGCTGACGTGTGCAACGCGGTTCGCAGTGCTTCCTTCCGGACAGCATTTGGAGCTGGCTGGTGGCGGAGGGTTCGCGTTCCATCACAGACATCACTTTCTCGTCATACGGAGACGGTCCAGCTAGATTCTCTTCACAGGAAAATCGCAGATTGATGGGTGCAACAGAGCGGATTCGGGGCTCGTTATATAGGCGAAAAACAGCTGAATGGCCGCGGTCACGTGAGCCCCATCACATCTCGATTGGCGCGCGGAGAGGCAGACTGATCATGGACAATTTTATGGCTGAGTACGAAGTTATCGCGAGCCCCCAAAGACGCCAAAGGAGCCTCTCCCGCCCGTCTCCTGTGGGCTGCGCGGCATGCGCCAATCGTCGTCCCGGCTGGTTCTGCTCGCTTGGCAGCGCGGTTCTTGCGGATCTGGAACTCGTGACCAGCACAATCAGCCTGCCTGCCGAGGCCACCCTTTTCACGCAGGGTGAAGACGCGCGCTGCCTTTACCTGATTTGCGGCGGGTATCTGAAACTCACGGCCGGACGCGCGCAGGATCGGCAGATGATTGTCCGCGTGGCGGGTCCTGGATCGATACTTGGCCTGTATGCCGCTCTGTCGCACGGGGTGTACGAGGTTTCAGCCGAATCGCTGACCCCGGCACAGCTTCGTCCCATCGAGCGGGAACGATTCCTCACATTTTTGCGCAATCATAAGGAAGCGCAGATGCGCGCAGTCCAGTGCATCTGCCAGGAATATCGCTTTGCCCTGCAGGACGCGTGCCGCATTTCTCTGGCAGAGACTGTTGCGGGCAGGCTTGGCCGGTTGCTTCTGGAACTTGCGCACCAGATTGGCGAGCATGTGGATGGCGGATTCCGCTTCCCGCTGTTGCTGACACACGAGGAAATGGCCTCAATGGCTTGCACGACGCGCGAGACCGTGACCCGGACACTCGGCCAATTCCGCAAGGACGGAACGATTTCGATCGAGGACTCCGTGATCACGCTCCATCAGCCGGAGAGGCTGCAAAACCTCTTCTAGGCTGGAATTCGGCACCCCCGCCCGTCGCTGCCGGCTTCCGCCAGCCCCCTTTCCGAAGTCAAAGAGATATCATCGTACGAGGGAGTATTGGCACGCATATGACCCGTTTTGCTGTTTGTTTTTCTGTAGTTCTTCTCTCCTGCACTGCGGTAGCACAGGTTCCGGCTCCAACGCCGTCGCCCGTCAAGATGCCCATTACGACAACATCCTCTCCGGAAATGCAGCAGTTCCAGAAGATAGAGAGTTCCTGGGACGATGCAGTGAACAAGCGCGATCAGTATGGGCTGGAGCTGGTGCTTTCCCCATTGTTTCTTGACGTTGCGGCGTCGGGAGACATCTCAACCCGGAACCAGCAGGTGGCCTACCTGCTTACGACCGAAGACAAGACGCTCCACCTTGAACAGAAGGTGGTAACGGTTCGGATGCTGGGCGACACCGCCATCGCAAATGGGACCTACGTTCTGCACCATCGCGGCTCTTCAGGGCAGGTGGACGAGAAGGGTGTGTTTACGCACGTGTTTGAGCGCGCGCACAGCGGCTGGGTCTGCATCAACTCGCAGCGGACGGTGCTTCGCGAAGACGGCGGCAAGAGCAAAAGGCAGTCTGCCGAGTTGCCGTTTCACTTTCCGATCTTCGGGAAGAGCGATAAGAAGGACTCGCAGTAGCTTCAGTCACACGGCGTGCTGCGCCCCCTAAGAACGTGAAAATGTCCGATGGCCCGGTGCGTCCAGGCCTAAAGGCCGAATCGTCAGCTGCGCATGATTTCAGCAGCCTGAAGGCTGCTGCTCCCTCCGTATTCGCAACCTCCCAGTGCCGCTGCCGTTGGAATTTTCAAGTCAGTTTCCCTGCTCTTCAACGGTTGTACTTTTTGAGGACCTGCTCCAGCTTGTCGTGAGGGAGAGCGACGACGGTGTGCCCGTCGATGCCTGTCATCGTCTTTGCGCCGACCATGGCGTTGACGATGGCTTCTTCCGTCGCTTCAACTGTAGCTTCGAAGAGCGGGCTGATGCGTTCGTTCGACACGGTCTTTACCGTGTTGGGACCGGGCTCGGCATTTGCCCGTTGGTTAGCTGTGGAGAAGGCGATAAAAATGTCGCCCGAACTATTGCCAGAGATCGATCCTGTGCGCGCGAGGCCCAGCGATGCGCGCCGCGCAATGCGCTTGAGTTGATGCGGCAGGAGTGGCGCATCGGTCGCAATCACGATGATGATGGAACCGACGTCGCCCGTCAGGTCGCTTCCCGGCACCAGTGCAGGAGCGGAAAGGTTCGCGTGGGGCGCATCGGCGGGGATTTCTTTACCGACGGGCACGCCGGCAATCATCAATTGTGGTCGGCGACCGCAATTGCACTGGACCAGGACGCCGACGGTGTAGCCGCCTTGCTCTTTCGACAAAGAGCGGGATGCGGTGCCGGTTCCTCCTTTAAAGCCGTAACAAACCATGCCAGTGCCGCCGCCAGTATTGCCTTCGGCGACCGGGCCGGTTTTCGCGGAATCGATTGCGGCGTAGACGTCGTCCTTTTTTACGTGAAAGCCGTTGAGATCGTTCAGATAGCCATCCCAGGTTTCGGCGACGACGGGGAGCGCCCACGGTTGAGCGAGCGCTCCATGTTGCAGGCCCCACGCGATCATCGAGTCGCGCACGACGCCGACGCTATGGGTATTGGTAATGGCGATGGGGCCTTCAAGAAAGCCGGATTCCTCGACCCAGGTGGTGCCAGTCATTTCGCCGTTGCCATTGAGGCTGAACCAGCCTGCGTAGACCGGATCGGTGTTCTTTGGGCCACGCGGCAGGATGACAGTAACGCCGGTGCGAACCGGGCCTTCGCCAACTTTCAGGGGCCCATCGCCCCGAATCAATGTCGTAGATCCGACTTGAACTCCAGGAACATCGGTGATGGCGTTCAGCGGCCCTGGTGAGCCGTCAAAAGGAACGCCGAGATCGCGAGCGCGAACCGTCGCTGGTTTTTCGGACTGGGTGTGGGCGGTTATGGCTGCAAACAGCAGCAACGCGACAATGACTCGAGCATGCGAGGGCATAGCTCAATCTACATCAGCAGTGAAGTCGAGTTAGCCGACTTTGGCTGCCAGTGGTTTGTCGCCCTGACTGCGTTGATTGCCCTGAATGCGAATTGAAACGTGGACCAAACTGAGCGCCGCGGGCGTGACGCCGGGAATACGGCTGGCCTGGCCGATGGTGATGGGCCGGACGCGCTCAAGGGTTTCGCGCATCTCGCGGGAGAGGCCGCTGATTACGCTGTAGTCGATCCAATCGGGAATGGCGAGCGCTTCAGCGGCCTTCAGCTTGTCGATGGCTTTGCGTTGCTGATCGAGATAGCCGGCGAACTTGATTTCGGTTTCGACGGCGCGGGCTTCGTTGTGCAATTGTGTACGGCGCACGGCAGAGTCCTGGTCAACATGGGCGAGTTCGGCAAGCAGCGGATCCGTTGCGAGGCTTTCGCGCAAAGCTGCGAGGACTGGTCGAATCCCGACCTCGGGACGCTTGAGAAGCTGTGCCCAGGTCTGGCCGGCGACTGATCCGAGATCGGCTAATCCCGCGGCGGCCAGCTTTTCCGTGTCGACTTTGCGCGTGGTGAGCAAGCTCTCGAGCGCAATCATTCGGGCTTGCTTCTGCTCGTACTCTGTCCATGCCTCGTCGTTGATGAGGCCGAGGCGGCGGCCATGCGGTGTGAGGCGGCGATCGGCGTTGTCGATGCGCAGGTGGAGGCGGAACTCCGCGCGCGACGTAAACATGCGATAGGGTTCGTTTGTTCCCTTGGAGATGAGGTCGTCGATGAGGATGCCGGTATATCCTTCAGTCCGATCCATGTGAAACGGGGACGCGCCCTTGAGCCAAAGCGCCGCATTGATGCCGGCCATGATGCCCTGGCAGGCGGCCTCTTCATACCCACTGGTGCCGTTGATCTGACCGGCGAGGTAGAGACCTTCCATCGATTTCACGCGGAGGCTGCGGTCGAGTTCGGTTGCGTCGACGGAGTCGTATTCGATGGCATAGCCGGGACGCAGCATCTCCGCCTGATCGAGGCCGGGGATGGAGCGCACGATCTGCCACTGCACTTCCATCGGCAGCGAAGTGGACATGCCGTTGACGTAGACTTCGTGCGTGTGGAGGCCTTCGGGTTCGAGGAAGAACTGGTGCTGCGTCTTGTCGGGGAATTTGACGATCTTGTCTTCGATGGACGGACAGTAGCGCGGGCCGATGCCCTCGATCTGGCCGGAGTACATGGCGGAACGGTGGACATTCTCGCGGATCAGGCGCAGCGTCTCCGGGGTAGTGAAGGCGATGTGGCAGCTGACCTGAGGCTGAACAATCTTCCTGGTACGGAAGCTGAACGGAGTGGGCTCGGCGTCGCCGGGTTGTTCTTCGAATGCATCCCAGCGGATGGTGCGTCCGTCGAGGCGAGGCGGGGTTCCGGTCTTGAGACGACACGTTCGCAGACCCAGGCGGCGCAAGGCCTCTCCCAGCAGCACCGAGGCGGGTTCGCCGCTGCGGCCGGCGGGATAGCGCTCTTCGCCGCAGTGAATCAGGCCGTTGAGAAAGGTGCCGGTGGTGATGATGGTGGCTCCGGCAAGGAGGTTGCGACCATCGCGGAGTTTGAGTCCGAGGACGCGGCGATACCGATGCGTTGTGTTTCGTTCCGACCCTACGGGACGGGATAACTCTGATGGCGACTCCAACCCAGGGTTGCACCCTGGGCTATTCTCGGGTTCTCCCTCCGGGAGACGAGTCTCCTCGATGACGAGGTCGACGACTTCGGCCTGGCGGATGTGGAGGCCGGGCTGGGCTTCGAGTACTTCACGCATCTTGACGCGGTAGAGTTGCTTGTCGCACTGGGCGCGGGGGCTCCAGACGGCCGGGCCGCGCGAAGTATTCAGGAGGCGGAACTGGATGCCGACGGCATCGGCAACCTCGCCCATGATGCCGCCGAGCGCATCGACCTCGCGCACCAGGTGGCCCTTAGCCACGCCGCCAATGGCCGGATTGCAGCTCATCTGGGCGATGAGATCCATATTCATGGTGATGAGCGCGGTTTTCAGGCCCATGCGCGCCGCAGCCATGGCTGCTTCGCAGCCGGCGTGCCCGGCGCCCACCACGACGACATCGTATTGTTCGGTGAAAGGCATCCAATTCTATTTTACGGGCTGGCGGGTATCGCAATCGGCGAATCGAATGAAGATCGGCAATCCAGTCAATCGCCAAAACGATCTTCAAATTCTCTATAATGGCGGCATTCCGGGAAATTGGGACTGACGAGGAGTTCGTCGACCTTCATGAGCACCTGCTCCTGCGGTAAACCAGCGGATACGTTTGGCGGCCTTTGCGGTCGCTGTGCAGCCCTGCAGACGCTCGGATTGGAGCCATACACATCGCCGGCGGAGATTGAAGACGCTTATCGGACTCTTGTAAAGGTATGGCACCCGGATCGGTTTCAGACCGATCTGAAGCTCAGGCACGCCGCCGAAGAAAAACTGAAGGAGATCAACGCGGCGCACGACTATCTGGCTTCCGGGGCTGCGGTTGAAGAGCCCAGGTTTGCGACCGAGGAGCGGGAATCCATCCCGGACCAGGAAGAGGAAGAGCAACCAGCAGAGACATTCGTTGCACCCGAAGCGATGGACGACGAGCCCGACGAACTTAAAAGAGTTCTAAAGCGCTACCGGAAACGGTCCAGCAGCAAGGTACTTCCGAAGGTCCTGTTCCTGGCTGGCGGAATTGCAGCGATGGCGTTTCTATGGATCTCGATGGATATCATACTTTCCGCAAATGCAACGACTCAACGTCCCTGGGAAGAATTCAAGACCGAGATATCGCGGGATGTTCACGCCAGCATAGTGCGCATGTGGGGCAGTGCGACCGAAGACCTGCATGGCTCGCAGCCAGAAAATGCGCTTCCTCCAGCTGCGCCGGCGCAAAACAACGAACCAGCGCCCGTTCCAAAACCCACTGTAAAAACCGGAGCGGAAGCACGGACCACTACGCCGGCGAAAGCGGCAAACGGGGCAAAGCCTTACATCACCTCGGGATTGACGCCGACTGAGGTGTTGGCCCTGCTCGGCAACCCTACATCCTCGTCGGGAGAAAACATGTTCTACAACGGAACGGAGATCGATTTCCGCGATGGGCATGTGTCGGGATGGAAGATTGATCCGAAAAATCCGATACGCGTGAAATTGTGGCCCGACCAGGCGCTGACGCCGGGGGTGCAGGCATTCGCGATCGGCTCGTCAAAAAGCGATGTGATTGCCTTGCAAGGGACGCCAACCCACTTCTCAGACAATGAGTTCGGTTACAACGGGTCGATTGTGTACTTCAAAAACGATCGCGTTGTGGGCTGGAAAGAGGATCCTTCGTCGGTCAGGTTGCGGGCGGTGGCGCACTAGATTCCAATCCGCGGGTACGGTGGTCATCGCGGAAAAACCCCTGCTAAGATGCACAGCAAGCACGACAATTTCATCCAATGCACAGGAGGAATTGCCGCATGGTCCTGCCCGAAAACTCTCGCGAATCGCGCGAAAGCGTTGCAGGTTCGCCCTCGGCTTCAACTGACTCGACAAAGCAGCCTGCTCAGTCCCCTGAGGAGTTGAAGGAAGAAAGCCGCAAGATTCGCCGACTGCAAATCATGATGAACATGGTGATGGAGGTCATCGCGCAGGACTCGACGCTCAGCGTGGATGAGGCCTCGGAGATGGTGGCGGACGCACGCAAGGCCGCGCTGATGATGTTCCCGGACAAGGAGCTTGCCTTCAACCTGATCTACTGGCCGCGCCTGCAACGGCTGATGCGGGAACGGTTCAGGATGCAGTGAGAGAAGTGAAGACGTGAAGAAGTGAAGAAGTGAAAAGTGAAGGAATGAGAAAGTGAGGGAGTGAAGAAGTGAGTTAGTGAAAAAGTGAAGACGTGAAAGAGATCTCGTTTACTTTTTCACTTCTTTCATCACCGCATTTTTCACTTCTTCACTGCGTTTCTCATTTGCTGTCGTTGGCGACCAGGCGGAAGGTGATGGTTCCCCAGAAGAGGCGTGCACGCATCTGGACTGGAAGGTGGCGGTCGTCGTCGGTGTACCAGATCCAGATGCTGCCGCGGTTCTTGACTACGCCGGCATCGGAGGTGGGCTGCACGCGAACGGTTTTGAAGGTGCCCAGCGTTGTCTTGATCTGTTCTCTGCCTTCCACCTTCATGGTGACCGGCACATTGTGCATTACGTCGACGACCGGCAACACAACGCTGTGACCGACCTCGAGCGGCTGCGAAGAAGCGTAGAACACTCCAGTAAGCAGGTCGGTCATGCAGCCCGGAATCGGAGACTCAACGTGCTTGGTCTTCCCGGTTACGAGATTCTTCTCATCGAGGATGGATTTCGATTGAGCGTAGTCGAGCTTGAGTGTGGAGTTGATTTTGCGGCGCCCCTCGACGGTCTGCTTGTCGAACTCGTAGGTGCAGCCCTTGGCACGATCGAAGGTTGACTGGAACTGGTCGCTGGCGTGGAAAAGCAGGTTGATTGCGCCGAGGGTGTCAGCATTCGCAGTTAGTTTTTCGCGATCTCCCGCCGCTTCGAAATGGATGACAGCGGTTCCAGCAGTGAACACGCGCCAGTCCACCATGTAGGTGAGGGTCTGACTCTGAGGGAAGCTGAAACCCGGGCGGGGCGGGGGCAAGGGGGGGAGCGCGGTGGCCGCCGGCGGCGGTTGCTGGGCGTGCAATACCGACACAAAAGCAAGAGCGCAAGAAATTGTCTTGAATATCATGCGCTTTCTCACCGGTAAACTTGCTCCTCAAAGAATTGGACGGAATTGGCACTGAAACCGGCAGCCTGGAAAAACCCCTGGTAGCGCCGCCGCGCAGCTTATTGCGGCATGTGCAGGAACAAACCCAGCGCCGGCCGGAGGAAGAGCAGGCAGAGATAAAGCAGGGCGGCTCCTATAGATGCATTGTACTCGCGGTGTCTTAAATACAGGTCGAGAGAGAACTTGCCGGATGAAACTTCGGTTTTGACGCCGGGCGGGAGAGCCGGTGAAATTCGTGGCAAAAGACGCGGAACGCGCCGACAATAGGCCGCAAAGTCCGCGAAATTCGACCGCAAAAACCGCTCTTCTGAGGCGATCACCGGCACATAAATGATCAAAAACATGGCTGTGAGCATCGCCGCCACCGGCCAACTGAGCAACGCGACGGCAAATCCGGCAGCGATGAGAATTGAACCCAGATAGAGCGGATTGCGCGTGTAGGCGTAGGGGCCGGTCTGGGTAAGCTCGCGGTTCTTTTTTACATAGCCGGAAGCATAAGCACGGAGCCAGAGACCTGGAAGAACAAGGAGCAGGCTCCAGGCGATTGCCGACAGACGAGGCTGACGGCGCCACAGTTCAAAGAGATATAAGGCCGTAGTCAGAAACCCGAGAGGCACCCGGATGCGCCGCGCCACTTTCTGCCAGCGCTCCGCGCCTTTAAGTTTTGGACCTTGTTCTTCAGGACTCATAGCGCCGCCTCAGGATAGAGCAGTTCCTCGGCAGCCTGTAGGACATCTTCAGGCGTGATGGTGAGCAGACCGGCTTCAGGGGCCTCGCGGCGTGAGTGGTCGCGGCGGCTCTCGGGACTGCGGAGCACCTTGAAACGCGTCCCATAGGGACCGTTTCGGCTGGGATCGGTGGGCCCGTAGATGCCGACGACGGGGCGTCCGAGGGCACAGGCGAGATGAAGCGGACCGGTGTCGCCGGCGATGGCGAGGCTTATGCGGCGCGTGATGGCGATGAGCTGTTCGACGGAGCAAAGCAGAAAGGAGGCGCCGCCTCCGGTCTTCTTGACGATCGTGTCGGCGAGAGCCAATTCGCCGGGTCCGGCATTGACCAGAACGCGGATGCCGCGATTCAGCAACACACGCGCGACTTCGGCATAGCGCTCGGCGGGCCAACGCTTGGCGCCCCATCCAGCACCGGGATTGATGAGGACGGTGGGCTCGCCTGGTCGAAGCTGTTCGCACGCCCATGACTCGGCCTCTGGATCGGCAGGAAGCCAGGGTTGGACAGGGGTGAGAGTATCTCCGGCGACTGCCGAGGCCAGTTCAATATCCTGCTCGATGACATGCGCGGTGTGTGTATCGATGCGCTCTGAAAAGAGCCAGCGGGCGATCGCCTCGCGGGGATGGGATTCACCGACAAAGCGCCGGCTCGATGCCATACGGGCGATCACCGCCGAGCGGAGAGCCCCCTGAAGATCGAGAACGGCATCGTAGCGCTCGTTTTTGAGAGCACGTCGAAGCGCACTGATTTCGCGACGGGTCTGGCCGGAAAACGGAGTTTTGCGCCACTGTTTTGACGATGCGATGTGGATGCGATCGACAAGCGGCTGCATGGGACGATCGTCGCCGGTATCGCGGCCCGCATCTTGTTTTGCTGAAAGCAGAGCGCGCCAGGTTGGCTCAACCACCCATTCAATGGTCCATGCGGGGTGGGCGATACGCAGCGCGGTGACGGCTGGAAGGCATGGAGAATGTCGCCCATGGCGCCGAGACGGACCACAAGCAGACGAAACTTGGACTGGATTTGCAAATTTCGATTTTCTCACAGCGACTGCTGCACGCGATCGGATACTAACCTTGCTGCAAGCCTGTCGGATACATGCGATTCATTCTCAATCGACAGCGAGAGGCGTGCGGCTTTGAGCGGAAGCAAAGATGGAAATATTGATGCTAGGCTGCCGAGGCGGACTTCGTCTTTCTCGGTGGTAATGAAACATGCGGCGCGAGCAGAACGGGCTGTCGCGATGAGCCTCTCGACATCGCGAGGCGTGTAGCGGTGGTGATCTGGAAACGGGAGCCGGGAAGCGAGCGTGACGCCTGCGGCTTCGAGACCGGCAAAGAACTGCGCGGGGCGGGCGATGCCGCAGAAGGCGACTACACTGCCCGTGACCTGTGGGATTTCCATGCGACGGCGCAGTCGCCAGACAGGGCCGGTCCATCCCCACGCCCGGAGTTCGGCTTCGAATGCGGGATTGTCTGACGGGATAGCGAGCGCATTGGCCCGCCTGGTCGCGTTCAACGTCTCGCGGAGGTTTCCAGCGGGCAAAAGGTGGTCGTGCCAGTCTTCGTGATTGACGAGCAGGACGTCGATGTCGCGATGGAGTTGGCGATGCTGAAATCCGTCATCGAGAATGTGGACCTGCGGTGGGGCATCGACCTGCTTCGCATCCACTTCGGCGAGTTGGCCGGCATCGTATCGTTCAGGAGCGACATAGACAGGCACGCCGGCTTCGCGCGCGATCAACAGCGGCTCATCGCCGTATTGCTCGGCTGTGCCCTGGGGCTGGACCCGGGCAGGCTCGCGGCTCGCGCGACCGTAACCGCGGGAAAGTACATCGACGTGGAGTCCTCGAGCAGAAAGGAGGCGAGCCAGAGTGATGGCGAGCGGTGTTTTGCCGGAGCCGCCGGTGGAGAGATTGCCGATGCTGATGACGGGGTGCTGGAGACGCCGGATGGGCTCCCAGCCGCGGTTCAGACGAAGTTCGCGCCATGCAAGGGCGGCCGCGTAGAGCGGCACCAGCGGTAGCATCAAGGGGCGTTTCATACCGCTTCCCCAGCTTTCCCTGGCCGGCTTTGTATTTTGGCTACTTGCGAAGAGGGGTCAAGAATCTCTCGCAACGCTTCAATGGAGCGCGCGGTTGCGCCAGCCTGCTGGTCGAAGACCTGTCGGGCACGCTCGCCCAACGCTTGAGCGTCGCTCTGATTCGACAGAAGGGCCGCGATGGAGTCCGCCAGTCCTTCTTTCGACGCGATGCGAATGGCATTGTGCGCGCGAAGATCGTCAGTGATGGCGCGGAAATTTGCGTAGTGGGGACCCATGACGATGGGCACGCCGAATTGCGCAGGCTCGAGGGGGTTGTGCCCACCCGCCTGGATGAGGCTGCCGCCGACGAAGGCGACCGCCGCAATGGAATACACCGACGCCAGTTCACCGATGGTATCGAGCAAAATGATCTGACCAGGTTTGAGAGGTGGGATGGTGCTCGCTGACTTCCCTTCCCATTCCGAACGCTTGCTCCACACCAATCCTGAATTCTGAAGAAGAGCAGCCACGGCTGCA
This sequence comes from uncultured Acidobacteriaceae bacterium, assembly GCA_963770365.1. Taxonomy (GTDB): domain Bacteria; phylum Acidobacteriota; class Terriglobia; order Terriglobales; family Acidobacteriaceae; genus Telmatobacter. The sequence goes on from CAVYPN010000017.1 coordinate 142,002, forward strand.
AAGCGCTCCGGATGGCGCGGGGCGAGTACCATGGCAAGCTCTGATCCAGAGGCAACAAATCTTGGCCATGCTTCGAGCAGGGACGATTCTTCGCCTTCCAGTGTGCTGCCGGCAACAAGAAAATGAAGGCCATCACCGAATATTTTCAGAAGTCTCGTGGCCTCTGCCTGACTGGCAGCGCGCACGTCGAATTTCAGGTTGCCTGAGACGTTTACGCGGTGCAGGCTCACAGCCAAGGGCGATAAGGCGCTGGGCGTCTGCTTCGGTTTGCGCCAGTACTCGCGTCAGACGGCTAAGGATCGGTCGCCATAAACGGCGCAGCATCTGGTAGCGCGGCCACGACCGGTCGGAGATGCGGGCGTTGACGACCACAACTGGAATGTCTCGGCGAAAGCAGCCGTTCAGCAGGTTGGGCCAGAACTCTGTCTCAGCGAGAATCAGGATCCGCGGCTTGAGTGCGTTAAGGTAAGCTCGGACAGCCCAGGGCAAATCGAGCGGGCAGTAGAAGACGCGTTCGGCGCCGAAGCGCGTGCGCGCCAATCCCTGGCCAGTCCGGGTGGTGGTGGAGATCAAGAGGCGGAAACCGGGGAAAGCAGTGTCGATTTCGTGCACCAGGCGGCTGACCGCCAGAACCTCGCCAACGGAAACGGCGTGAAGCCAGATGACCGGTTTGCCGTACACCGAATGCAGCCGCTCACGGACCCGCCCCAGTCGCTCGACGCAGTCCCTCGCGATACTTCTGCGTGGTCGCCATGCGCCAAAGCCACCACGGAGCGCTGGCCACCAGGCAAGCCAGGAGCGCGAGGTTATAGAAAAAGAGAACCATGCGAGACGGAATTCGCCTTCCCCCGGTCTAACCCTCAAATGATACAGTCGAGCACGATGAGGGTCGCTTATACGCTGGCGCTTCTGGTCATTCTGATCATGGGGCAGGCCGCAACGGTGGGTGCCAGCAATCACACGGCGCCGCCCGTGCAGCCGGCGACCACCTATCCGGCGGTCGAGGTCCACGATAAAGAACATGTCGCTATCGCGGTCGAGCCGTACGACACCAAGGAAAAGGAATCGATTTTCCGCGTCGACTACCTGGGCCACGGCGTGATGCCGGTGCGGCTCATCATTACCAACAACGGCGACAAGCCGATCTCGCTTCGGGACGCGCGCATTCTGTTCTACACAGCCGGCGGCGACAAGATCCAGGCGGCGGAACCGGGAGATGTGGAGCGGCTGATGACGCGCTCGGAGCGCGAGGGCAAGAAGATCCCGTTGCCCGGGCCACTGCCTCCCATCAAGACGAAGCCGAAGGCCAGCAACAAGGCAATCGAGGAAGACTTCAACCAATTCGAATACCAGGCGCTGGTGGTCGAACCGCACACCACGCGCGCTGGGTTTCTGTTTTACGATGTGTCGCAGCTGGATCATCCGCTGCAAGGCGCCAAGATGCATTTGCATGAACTGCGCGACTCGGGCGGCAACGAGCTGTTCTACTTCGAGATTCCGTTCGACACGTATCTGAAATCGAAATCGAAAGAGATGAATTAGCGCGCTCCGGCTCGTACCATGGGTACATGAAGGAAAAAGTTCGGTGCCGATGGGCTGAGAGCGATCCGCTTCTGCGCGCTTACCACGATGAAGAGTGGGGCGTGCCGGAATTTGACAGCAGGGCGCTATGGGAACTGCTGATGCTGGAAGGGTTTCAGGCGGGTCTCGCGTGGATCACGGTTCTGCGCAAGCGCGATGCATTCCGGAAAGCATTCCGGCAGTTCGACCCCGTGAAGGTCGCCAAGTTCAAAGAAGCTGATATTGAGCGATTGATGCAGAACCCGGGCATCATCCGGGCTCGCGCGAAGATCGAGGCTACGATCCAGGGTGCGCGAATCTTCCTCGCGATGAAGAAAGAAGGCGTGGATTTTTCAGAGTGGGTGTGGGGATTTGTTGGTGGAAAGCCGATTCAGAATTCCGGACCTCTACCGGCGCAGTCGCCGCTCTCCGTCACGATTTCAAAGGAACTGAAGCGGCGCGGATTCAAGTTTGTGGGTCCCGTGATCGTGTATGCGTGGATGCAGGCGGCAGGCTTGGTCAATGACCACTCCGCGGAGTGTTTTCGGCGGAGCATTTGCGCGAAACTGAGCGGTGGGCGCAAGGGATAAACGGTGTGCGAGGCTGAAATCGGCAGAAAAGCAACTGCAGATTCTCTTACCACCTCAAACTGACGCTCAGTCGGAATGACAGGGCTTGGGAATCGGACTGAGACGACTACTCGAGTGATGATTCTTCATTCAAAGTATGCGGTCTGGTGGTGTCGGTCTCCCAGATGGTGCAGTCTTTTACGCGCACGCGGCCTTTGGTCATCTCGGAGAGTTGTTCGTTGGTCTGGTCGTAGAAATATTTCGCGATGTTTTCGGCTGAGGGGTTCAGTACCGTGAACGGCTCGAGTTCGTTGAGCATCTGGTGATCGATGCGGTCGATGACCGGGCGCATCACCTGCTTCAGCAACTTGAAATCGAGCAGCAGGCCGGCCTCGTCCAGCTCTTTGCCATAGAGCGTCACGCGCACCTTGTAGTTGTGCCCGTGCGGATTTTCGCACTTGCCACGGTAGTTGCGAAGGTAGTGCCCGGAGGAGAATCCGCCCTCCACGGTAACTTCAAACATCAGCGATCACGTCCTGTTGCGGGGTAATCCCCGCCTGCCTTCATTTTAGTTCTTTTGATGTCTATGCCATCTCACGAGGCGCTCAAGGCCTTTGGTATCAATGTTCAGCCCGGTGGCGGCTGTGGGTCTCTGCGCTTGCGGCGACCGGCCTGGCGTTCCTGTTCGCTGCGGCGGTCGACCTGCTCGAAGAGGTTGCTCATCACGGCGATCAAGGCACATGCGAGGGCAGCGAGCATCATCAGCAGTGCGACCGTGCGCCATAGAGAGCCATTCGTGGGCAGACCGGGCTGAAAACTCGATGGGACGAACGTCATGCCTGCCGCGAGCAGAGCGAAGAAGCCGAGTGCGGCGGCGAGGATGTAGAAGTTGCGCGACATGCGAGGTGGCCTGCTGAAGATTTTACGTGCTGCAGGCAGTGGGATCAGTGGGAGAGATCGGCGGTGTTCATCAGCTGAACGCCGGCGGCGGCGAATTCGCGCTCGATGGCGGCGACGGAGCCGTTGAGGTCGATGGCGCGGCAGGCGTCGCGAAGGATAACGGCGGGAAGGCCGAGGCGGCGCGCATCGAGGGCGGAGTATCCGACGCAGTAGTCGTAGGCGAGGCCGACGAGGAAGACGCGCGTGAGGCCACGCTCGCGCAAGTATCCGCCAAGGCCTGTGGCAGTGGTGCGGTCGTTCTCGAAGAAGGCGGAATAGGAATCGATTGCAGGGCGGAAGCCTTTGCGGAGGATGAGTTCGGCTCGGGTGAGTTGGAGGGCTGGATGGAAGTCGGCTCCGGGAGTGCCCTGGACGCAATGGTCGGGCCAGAGGGTTTGCGGGCCGTAGCTGAGTTCGATCTGCTCGAAGGGCTTCTTGCCGGGGTGCGCGGAGGCAAAGGAATTGTGATCGGAGGTGTGCCAATCCTGCGTGAGGATGATGTGCTGGAAGTGCTGGGCGGCACGGTGGATGGGTTCGATGACGGCGTCGCCGTCGCTGACGGCAAGAGCGCCACCGGGGCAGAAATCGTTTTGCACGTCGGTGACGAGGAGGACGTCGCTAGAGGTCGTCTGCATTGTGTCTCTCAAACTATTTTAGTGATGCTGTCATCCTGAGGCGAAGCCGAAGGATCTGCGGTTGCCCTTGTCACAGCGATCCTTATCAAGCTTCCGTACTATGCTGCACATGCCCAAAGAAGGCTATTTTACCTACATCATGGCCAGCCGCAGTCACACTCTCTACATCGGAGTGACCAGCGATTTGCGTAAACGTGTCTTTCAACACAAATGGAAGGAGCACGATGGCTTCACTGCGCGATATAACTGCGACCGGCTCGTCTGGTTCGAAATGTACGAGGAGATTGTCAGGGCAATACGCCGGGAAAAGGAGCTTAAGGGATGGAGGCGAGCACGGAAAATTGCCCTGATTGAAACGATAAATCCGACTTGGGGAGACTTGAGTCGAAACTGGTACGAATGTGAGCCTGCAGATTATCGTCGCGCGTCGGATCGCATGGACGTCTAGAAACAACCGCAGATCCTTCGGCTTCGCCTCAGGATGACAGCGCTAATAAATGAATACATCAACTGCTGAAGAACGCCTCCACGTCGGTGATCGTTGCGGTCATGCGGTAGGGTGGCAGGCTCGCTAAAAACGTCTGACCGTAGCGCTGCTTTCTGATTCTGGGGTCGAGAAGGACGAGCACGCCGCGATCTTCGAGGGAGCGGATGAGGCGGCCGAAGCCCTGCTTCAGCGTTAGCACTGCGGCGGGGACCTGGTAGTCGAAGAAGGGTTTGCCGCCGGCTTCTTCGATGGCTTTCATGCGGGCTTGCACGACAGGGTCGCTGGGAACGGCGAAGGGAAGCCGATCGATGATGACGCAACTGAACGCTTCGCCCTGCACATCGACGCCCTGCCAGAAGCTGGATGTGCCGAAGAGAACGGCGTTGGGGGTGGAGCGGAATTCCTCGAGCAGGGCTTTGCGCGGGGCGGTGCCGTGGAGCAGGATCGGATAGTCGAGCACGGGAAGAAGGCGCTCGTAGAGGTCGCGCATCTGCGCGTAGCTGGTGAAGAGGCAGAAGGCGCGGCCTTTGGTGATTTCGAGCACGCGGCGGATGCAGTTGGCCGCGGCTTCGGGAAATTCGGGATCGCGCGGGTCGGGCATGTTGGGCGGCAGGTAGAGCAGGGCTTGCTCGCCGTAGCGGAAGTGCGAGGGCACCACCAGCTCGCGCGCTTCGGTCATGCCGAGACGCTTGCGGATGTGCTCGAAGCCTCCCTGCACGGTGAGGGTGGCCGAGGTGAGCACAACGGTTGGGATGTTTTCGAAAACCAGCTCGTGCAGGAGTTCGGACACATCGATGGGGGTGGCTTGCAGGAAGGTGTGGCGGTTTTGCGATCGCATGCCGGAGCGAGCGGAAGAGCCGGACTTGTCTGCGTTCATGCTGCCGACGATGCGGCGCTCGAGCCAGTAGACCATGTTGCTGGAATTGGACTCGAGCAGAAACTCGAGCTCGGTGCGGAGGCGGGCGACGCGCTTCCGCAGGCCGGGGGCTTCGTCGATGTCGGTGAGCAGTTCCATCTCGGACTCAAGCAGGCGCAGGGTGTTGCGCAGCGAAAGGTAGAGGTCGCCGGAGGTTTCGAGGAATTCTTCGCGATTGTCGAAAGGCTGGCGGCCGTCGCCGTTGCTCGGCAAGCTGGAGAAGAACATGCGCGCGCGGTCGCGCAGTTGCTGCGTGGAGGCCGGCATTTTTTCTGCGCCCGACTTGCCGCGCAGCAGAACGTCGGTATCGCGGGCCAGCTCTTCAAAACGGATATTTGAAACGGACAGCCCGAAGTAGCTTGAGGCGACGTCTTCGAGTTCATGGGCCTCGTCGAAGACCACGGCGGCGGCCTCGGGAAGGATGCCCGCGTCTGGCGCGCCGGACGCCTGCTGCTTGACGGCTAGGTCGGCGAAGAAGAGGTGGTGATTGACGATGATGATGTCGGACTCGAGGGCGCGGCGGCGCATCTCGGTGATGAAACAGCGGCGGTAGTCCGGGCAGGTTGTGCCGAGGCAGGCGTCGCTGCGTGCGTCGAGCTTGTGCCAGAGGGCACTCGACTCGGGCAATTCAGAAAGCTCGGAGCGATCGCCGGTTTCGGTCGTTTTTTCCCACTCGGCGATCTGGCGATACTGGTCGATCTCTTCCAATCCCGACAGAATGGGCTGGTCGCGCAGGGTGACGAGCTTGTGGCGGCAGAGGTAGTTGGCGCGGCCTTTCATGTAGCAGACATTCAAGTTGCCGAGCAGCGTCTCGAGAAACGGCACGTCGCGAAAGAAGAGCTGGTCCTGCAGGGCCTTTGTTCCCGTGGAGACGATAACGCGCTGGCCGGTTCGCAGGGCGGGCAGCAGGTAGGCGAGGGTTTTGCCGGTGCCGGTGCCGGCTTCGACGATGAGATGGCGGCGCTCAGTAAGCGCGCGCTCGACGGACTTGGCCATCTCTAGTTGTCCGGGGCGGTACTCGTAGGGTAGAGGCGAACGGGAAAGGATGCCGCCGGGCGAGAAGAACTCGTGCAGAGTGGGCAGGGTTCGGGTTGTGGTTTGGGACGAAGCCATCGGCAGCCGGGCGCTCCTTTCATCATAGGGCTTTCGTGAGTGGCGAAGGAGACGCGAAGGACGGCCACCACTCCAAGGGTTTTTAAATGGCCCGAAAACCCTTCCGGTCGTCCTGATCGTCGCGAATGCGAGAGAACTCATTCAGGTCACCCATCGTTTCAAGTGACTGAATTGCAGAGGCTTCAATGGTCAGATCAATCTCACCACCAATTAAGTTGAAGGTGCGGTCTGCCCACAGTACCTTTCGTCCTCATAAGAGATTCTCCGTGGATGGAGAATTGGAGGTTCGAATGAGTTTTGGCGTTTTCGCATCAGGCAGCGGTGGTTTCCATTACCAGAAAGACAAGTTTTTCGATGGCGATGGCTTTGAAACATTGCAGATTCTCAGCACGATGCTGTCAATGGAGCACACCAAGCTCGGCGTCGTGGACGCGGTTCGAGAACATTACGTGAACGGTGACATGGCGGATGCAGCCCCGGCTCTCGCTAAACGTGAATTTCTGAACGCGTTGACGGAAACGGTCGATTTGCTCTCAATACGCACGGGCAGTGGAAATGGCTTTATTGCTGTGACCGCAAAGAACGCGCATGGGCTATGGCCTGACACGATTCGCGTTGCCCGATATGGCTTCGATCCAGGGGACAGCCCTGGAGTCGAGTTTTTCAAAGCCATCGCCAAGAATCTGGATGACACAAGCCTGAAGACGTGGGGAGTGGTGATGGCCCTGACGATAGTTTTGAGCGAGTTCCTCGATCATCTCAATCAGCGTGACGACGCATCATTGCCCACGATGGTCAACATTTTTCTCACTCGCTGAGATCCCAAGTCGTCCGATGAGCGACTCAGCCCTGGCATGGGTGACAGATCGTCGTCAGCGGGATTGCTTCGCGAATCCACTTCGCGTACTTGAAGTCCGCGCAGGGAGCGATCGGAGTTGGAGGAGCCTATGACAGTTGGACCCCGACCTATAGACTGGGAAGAGCCATTTGTCCTTGCTGGAGAACGCTTTGCCAACGTATCGCAGATCGGTAATTCCCACGCGGCCCGGAGCCGAAGCGCTTCCCCTGGTGGCCATCGTGGGGCGGCCCAACGTGGGCAAGTCCACGCTGTTCAACCGGTTGACGAAGAGCCGTCGGTCGATTGTCGGCGATGAGCCGGGGATAACGCGCGACCGCATTTACGGCGAATACGAATGGATGGGACGGCGGTTCCGGCTGGTGGATACCGGCGGGATCGTTCCGGACGACCCGGAATTGATTCCGACGGAGATCTATAACCAGGCAAAGGTGGCGCTCGAAGAAGCGCAGGCGCTGGTGATGGTGGTGGATGCGCGGACGGAGTTGGCCAGCCCGGATTACGACCTGGTACGGCTGCTCGGACGCAGCAAGAAGCCTGTGTTTCTGGCAGTCAACAAGATCGAGGGCGAGGCGATGGCCTATGCCGCTGAGAATTTCCGCCAGCTCGGCATCAAGAACGTGTACGCCATCAGCGCGGAACATGCGCTGGGCATCGGCGATCTGCTGGACGCCATATCGGAGGCGATTCCGACCACCAAGGCGGAGACCGAGGAGGAAACCGCCGAAGAAGGTGAAATTTCTGAAGGTGGTCCGCTCGAACCCGGCGAAGAAGACGAATCGCAAACGCGATTGATTCGCACACACGGCGAGTTTGAGCAACGGGAAACGGCGATTGCGATCATCGGACGGCCTAACGTGGGCAAGTCCACACTGCTGAATGCACTTACAGGAACTTCGCGCGCTATCGTGTCGCCGATTGCCGGCACGACGCGCGATGCGGTGGACGAGGCGATCGAGTTTGAAGGCGACACGCTGCGGTTCGTGGACACGGCCGGCATCCGGCGCAAGGGCAAGACGCACCTGATGGCCGAAAAGATGAGCGTGGTGATGGCGCGGCGGCACCTGGAAGCGGCGGATGTTGCGCTGCTGGTGATCGATGCGACGGAAGGCGTGACGGGGGCTGACGCGACCATCGGCGGGTACGCGCACGAAAGTGGGCGCAGCGTGATCATCATCGTGAACAAATGGGATGCGGTGACGACGGGACGCACGGACGGGAAGCCAGCGGCAGATCGCGAGATCTTCGAACAGCAGGTTCGCCGGGCATTGAAGTATTTGGATTATGCGCCGGTGATTTTTCTTTCGGCACTCGAAGTGAAAGCAATGCCGCGCGTTCTGAAAGAGGTAAAGTCAGTGGCGGCGGAGCGGCGCAAGCGCGTGACGACCGGGCAGATGAATCGCTTCCTCGAAAAGATCGACTTCCAGAGGGCCCCGGTGCCGATGGCCAAGCGCATCCGGATCTTTTATATGACGCAGGCAGCGGTGGCGCCACCCACGTTTGTGCTGTTCACGGATCGCGATATCAAGCTGCACTTTGCTTTCGAGCGTTTCCTGGAGAATCAGATTCGAGACGCATTTGGATTCAAGGGGACGCCGATCTGGTTCAAGGTGAAAGCGCGAAATGCGGGAGACAAGGACTAGGGACTAGGGAATAGGGAAAAACAATATCCTGCGGCAATCCTTCGGAGCAAACTGTTTGCACGTGCAACGCTTCGGTTGTGTTTCTTCAAATATTGTGACTGCGGTGCAGGATGACGAATTGAGGGCTTGATGTAGCCTTCTTCGGCGAGATGCTTTCCCATCTGCGCGTACATGCCGGGGTCGGTCGGTTGTACAGTGCTGAGTCCGTCGACATAGCGGTTGTACATAGAGAAGGCGGCAGCGATCAGGACCGTGTCGTGAATTTCGAGGTCGGTTGCGCCGAGAAGACGCGCAGCGCGAACGTCGCCTTCGGTTACGAGCTTGCCATCCTGCTGAACTTTTCCCGCGATGGTGAGCAGCGCCTTGAGTTTCGTACTTATGGGCGCGGCGAGGAAATTCGACTTTACTTTCTCAACAACGGAAGAGTCCCCAAGATGACTTGTGGCAGCCGCACCGTGGCTCAGTACGCAGAACGTCGTACAGTTGCGCGAAGAGACGTAGGTGGCGATCAGTTCGCGCTCGCCGGGGGTAAGCGAGTTGGGCTGATGGAGGAGGATGTCGGCGAGCTCACGCATGGGCTTCGCGGTCTCGGGACGATAGTTGAATCCGGCACTGATGCCGGGATAGCCTTCGGGAAGATCGATGTGGGGCATAGCAAACCTCTGTTCTAAGTTCGTAGTTCTTAGTTCGGAGTTCTTAGTGCAAAACCACGCATCCAGCTGGAGTTCTGAAAGTTCGCGAGCTGCAAACTACGAACTAAGAACTGTGAACTGATTCCAGGTATTCCTTGCTGGTGTTGACGTAGCCATTGCGGGCGACCATGCGGCCGCGTTCGCGATAAAGAGCTTCGTCGTCGGGCTGCACGGTGCCAAGTCCATCGACATAGCGGTTGTACATGCAAAAGGCGGCGGCGATCAGTACGGTGTCGTGGATCTCGAGGTCGCTGGCACCCAGATTACGAGCGGCTTGAACGTCGGCGGCGGTTACGAGCTTTCCGTCCTTCTGGACTTTGCCGGCGATGACGAGGAGGGCCTTGAGCTTGAGACTGATGTCGGCCTGCGTGAAGTCGGTTTTCACCTGTTTGACAAGCGCTTCGTCACCGCCCAGGTGGGCTGCGGCGATCGCGCCGTGAATGCTGGCGCAGAAATGCGTGCAGTTGCGGCTGGAGACATAGGTAGCGATCAGTTCGCGCTCGCCTTTGCTTAATGTGCTCGGTCCGGTGAGCAGGATTTCGACGAGATCGTTGAGGGGACGCGCCGTTTCAGGCCGAAAAGCCATTGCGCCGCGAATGCCGATGTGTTCAGGGGGGAGCGGGATGTGGGGCATGGGGTTTACTCCAGTTCTTAGTTTTGAGTTCTGAGTTCATACATGGAGCGTGGTGTCCAGAATGAACCTAGGTAGAAATCGAGTCGGCTGCGATGGAGGATGGTGCCGGACCGTGCCGAGTTAGAAGCCAACGTACAGGCAAGCCCAGAAGCACGACTCCAGCGCCAAGAAGCGCAGAGCCGGGGTTGTGCATCAGGAGCATGATGGCAAGCACTCCGCTGCCGGCGATGAAGACGATGGGAGCGACCGGATACCACCAGCGGCGGACGGGCGTAATGGTCCGAAACAGCGTTGCAACGGTGAGGGCGAGAAAGACGACGGCGGAAAAGATGATGTAAGCAAGAATTTGGTCGAATGCACCAAGCATCAGGACGAGAAGAGCCATGCCGGTTTGCAACAGTACCGCGTTGGCCGGCGTGCCATAGCGTGGATGAAGGCGGGCGAATGCGGAAAGAAGTCCGACGTGTTTTGCGCCTCCCGCTTCTGCGAGAGCGAGTGCATACGTAACGCGCGGAACGGCCATGCTGATCACCATCAAGCCGCCGATGACGCAGAGTACGACGCACATCGACAACACACGGCTGCCGGCGGAACCGAAAAGCGCCTGACCAAACAGGGCTACGAAGGCAGTGTTGGACTGGATCTGTTGCATGGGAACGACGGCGACAAACGCAAAACTGAGCAGCAGGTAGATTGCCGTCACGATCAGCACACCGCCGGAAAAGGCAACTGGGAGGTTGCGCGATGGGTTGCGGACTTCGCCGGCGATCTTTCCTGCCTCCCACCAGCCGCCGAAGCAGAAGAATGCGCTGATAGTAGCTCCTGCGATGGCATCGACCAAGGGGTCGGAACCAGGTCGCCGCGCAGCGATCGGAACAACATTGGCCATCGTGGCGTGTCCGAAGAGGAGTGCCCAACCGACGAGGATTGCGAGTACGGGAACCTTGAGCCAATTCAGCGCAGTCATCATACTGCTGCTGAATCCTGCTCCGAAGTAATTAAGTGCGCCGAGCGTGATCAGAATCAAAGCGGGGAGGGCTCTGGCAACCGGGGCGGATACGGGAAGAAGTGCCTGCAGATACGGAACGGTACCGACGGAGAGGGCGGCGGCTACGCCGGGATACATGACGATGGCGGCCATCCAGCCGTACAGAAAGGCGACACGGGCACCGAAGCCCCGGCGGAGGTAAAGATATTCGCCACCGTCGTGGGGATTGCGGATGGCCAGTTCGGTAAAGCAGAGCGCCCCAGCCAGCGTAAGCAGCGCCATGGCGCACCAGACGGCGGCGAGCAGGGCGGGCGAGCCCAGCGAGCGTGCCATCGCGGCAGGAGTCAGGAAGATGCCGAGGGAGATGGCCTCCCCGGTAACGACAGCGGTGGCCGCCCACACGCCCATCTGCCGCTTGGTTTGGGGAAGGGCCTCCATCGTCTGCCAATCCTACGGATACGATCTATGCCGGCGCATCAGTCTTTGGATGGAGGCGACCGGCCTGAAGGATCGTGCGCGGACGCGGGCTTTCTGCTATTGCGGCGCGGCAGTTGCCGGTTCGGAATCGGGTTGCTGGTCAAGATGAGTTATGTGGAGGCTCGCCTGTGTCTCCGGCACGGTTCCGTCATTCGCCTGGACCTCGGTTGGTTTGCCTTGCACGAGCAGGCGGGGCGTGACTGTTCCGCGTGCGGGAACGAAGACGCGCTCAGTGGTAGTGTTTGTTGCGGAATGGACTGTGAGGGGAACCTCGGCTGCCGCGTAGCCTGCATTGGAGATGGTGACCGAGACGAGCCAGTTGCCGGATTGCACGGCGTTGGGAAAGACCTTGTCGATGGTGAGGTCGGGCAGGCCATGATCGGCATCGATCCAGTCGGCAAAGAGCCAATTGAGATTCTTGCCGGCCGCGGCTGTCTTCAAAATTGCCTGGAATGATGGAGAAGGGTCGGCGCTTGGGCTTGAGGACTCTTTCCCGGCGGCTTCGTTGGATTCTCGGAGAGCCGCGCCCAGAGCTTCGTCCCCGACCAGATCGCGGAGCATCCACAGAATGTACGCGGCCTTGGTTCGGTAGTAGACGGGCGATGTGGCATGCAAGAGGGGCTGGCCTGCACCTTCCCCGGGACTGGGGGGTTCTTCAAGCGCCAGCGCCTGACGGCCTGCCTCAAGCGTGCCCAATGCCTGATCGCGATGGTGCAGGTGGTCGTCCCAAAGCGTGCCCATGAAGTTGGCTGTGCCTTCGTTGAGCCAGTAGGGGTTGGGAGCCATCCACGCATGGGTGATGGCGTGCGCGAGCACGGAAGAGAGCTGGTCGGACGGTCCGCCGCGCAGTGGGATTGCGAGCAGAGGACCTGATTCCCAAGGCACATCTTCGGGATCCGGCAAGTCGAGGATCGTGAGCTCGGTGCGCGGGTTGGGACCGAGCCAGCGTTCGATCATGGGGGACACATTAGTCGCCGCGGTCAGCCAGTTCTGGGCTGCGGGTTCATCTTCAGGAACGGTGTAGACGGCGAGATGGGAGCCCTGATGAGCCGCTTGTGTGGCGACAAACAGGCTGGGCGACTCGAAGGTGAGCCTGGTTGGACCGGTGTCGGCAGTCGCGATGCCGGGCAGGTCGGAATCCGCGGTCTGTGAATCAACAGCCTTGAGTGGGATTGCATTGCCATTAACTACGGCGACGGTGGGCGCTTGGCCGTGGGAAAACTCCACGGTGAGGCGAAGGCGGAATTCCGTTCCGGACGAGCGAAGTTTCTGGCGGCCGATTTCGTCAAAAAGACGCGCTCCATCGCCAATGATCACTGGAACGCTGACGACGGGATACCAGACGACGTTGCCGAAGCCGCGCAGGCCGGTGAAGGCGGGACTGATCTCATCCCATTCGGAGTGGGATGCGGAGTCCTCCGGCGTTCCGATAGAGAGCAGGCGGCGCGCGGTGGCAGCGATGGCGCCGGAGTAGACAACGTCGAGCTGAACGGTGGCACCCGGGGCGATCGGCTCGGCGAGCGGGATCACGGCTTCGTGCAACTGGCCGGTGTGGTCGGAGTCAGAGTTGATGGTGGCGAGCGGGTAGGATACATCGCGGCCAGCGACGCGAATGCGCTCCCAGTTGAGCGAAGAGGATATCTGCAGTGGAATGTGCGACAGCGGCGTGGTGCCGGTGTTGCGCACCGTGAGGAGGGCGCGGGCGGCGAGTTGCTGGGCGGTCGTGTTGAGTCGGACGTCGAGGTCAAGCCCGACGATATTCAGGGACTTCAGCTCAGCGACATCGACAGGAGCGACTTCGGCGGTGGGGGCGGGCTTCGCGGCGGGGCCGGTGGTGCTGACTGTGTCGCCGTTGGGGTCAAGGGAGCGCTGGAAGAGGACCTTGCCGGAGGGTTTGGCGGGCTCAGGAGCGGGTTTGGGCGTAGATTGGTCCGAGCCGGATTGACTGGCGGGACTTGGGTTAGCTGGAGTCTGGGCTTTGTTGGGGGCTGCGGCCAGAAGCGCGGCAAGGGAGGCGATCGCCAGCGCCCGGGGGAGAAACAACTTCATGAACCAAGGCCTTTCTGCTTCTTTTTGGACGGAGTAGCGCTGTCGTAGCGAGCATCGGCGGGCTTACGGGTGGCGGCGCGGCGCTGGCGGGCAGCTTCGTATAGAACGACGGCTCCGGCGGCGGAGACGTTGAGGGAGCTGACGCCTCCGGCCATGGGGATGCTGAGGAGATGGTCGCAGGTGCGGCGGACGAGGTCGTGAAGACCGGCGCCCTCGCGGCCGAGGACGAGAACGCAGTCGCCGGTGAGGTCGAACTGGTCGTAGTCGGAAGAGCCGCGTTCGTCGAGACCGATGACCCAGATGTTCTGCTGCTTCAACTCCTCTAATGCGCGGACGAGGTTGACGACGCGGGCGATGCGGAGATGTTCTGTGGCACCGGCGCTGGCTTTCACGGCGACGGGGCTAAGTGGTGCGGAGCGGCGCTCGGTGAGGATGATGCCGTCGACGCCGGCGCCGTCAGCAACGCGCAAGAGTGCGCCGAGGTTCTGTGGATCTTCTACGCCGTCGAGCGCGAGAAGAAGGCGGGGTTGCGAGGGATCGGGCGCGGTGAAGAGGTCTTCGATCGTAAGCAATTCCTGCGGACGGACGAGCGCGACGACGCCCTGGTGGGCCGCGGTTCCGGCGAGATGCGTGAGCTGGTCGCGGGGTTCCTGGCGGACGCGGACACCGGCCTGTTTGCAATCGGCGACGAGGCGCGCGAGGCGTTCGTCGTGGCGCTCGGCGGCGACCAGGACGTGATCGAAGCGGCGCCTGCCGGCCTTGAGAGCCTCGGCAACGGGGTGCACGCCGTAGAGAACTTCCATGTGTCTAGTGTAGATGGCGTGAGCTTATTGGCGCGATTGGCGACGGGCTACGGCGAGGCAACTTTCGATGGCTTTGGCAGCGCGGCGTTCGCGGCCTTCAACGGTTTGCGGATAGAAGATGCCGAGGAGATGGTTTCTGCGCTGGGTTGGCGTCATCCGATCCCAGCCGCGGCGGGCTTCGGGCTGGCGCTGGAACGCGGCGCGCAGAATGGGAGGCGGTTCCACTTCGCCTTCCATCGCGAGCATGAGGCTTTCGGCCATGGCTTCGGCGCGCTTCTGGCGCGTCTCACTCGCCTTGGCGTCGGCGATCAAGTTGGTGAAGCCCTTGCGCATGGAAGGGCTCATGGCATCGAAGAACTTCCTTAGGTCGCGATTGGCTTTGAGGATTTTCGCGAACTCCGGCGGGAGATCGATGACGACTTCGCCAAGGTCGGGAGTGAGCTTGATGAGGGCGCTTTCTCCAGCGCGGACGCGGGCGCCGCCTTGCATTTTCTTATTCACGATGAGGGTTTGGCCCTGGCCCCTGGTGCCGGGGATCAGCGCGGTCTTGAATGCGAATCCGTTGATTTCGCCGAAGACGCGGCGGCTCTTCCACGTGGGCCAGGCCTTTTTGAGGTCGATGGGGACGCGGACGATGACCCAGCGCAGCGAGGTGCCAGTAGCTTCGACGGGGGCGCGAAAGGATTTGGTGAGTTTGGAGTTCACGTGCTGAATTCCCAGTTTGCAGATTTTGACGTCGTCGGATCAATGGCAGTGCCGAGTTCACAGCTTCACGGTTTCACAGCTTCACAGGCCCCTTTTTGTACTGTCAAAGAGTCAACTTATTGATTGTGGGCCTTTTGTGGCCGCAAACTGGGTTAAAAATGGTCAATTTTGGCGCATTTTGGCACATCATAAGGCCCCTTAAACCTCCTTATTGGCAGGAAACACGGCGGACTGGAAGCCGTCCCATCCTTGTTCAGTCACGTGGTAACGTGCGGTTCCAACCATGTCTCCATTGTGCGACGAGGAGGCGAAATTACCTGCAAAAGAGGCCGAAGAATTTGCGCTTTGTTTGGAGCGTTTTACGGGAAAAGGCGGGGCGCTCGCTTGACACCGGAAGACGGCAGCGAACGACCAGCCGAACCCCAGCCGAGGGCGGACGTCTGGGGCAGATCTGCTGTCCCGCGGTCCAACGCATTTAGTCCGTTCTGAGTGCTTGCATCGGATCGATCGAAGCGGCCCGCCGGGCGGGGATGAATCCGGCCAGGGAGGCGCAAATCGCCAACAGCAGAATCGCGCCCAGAAAGGCCAGCGGATCGTAGGGTTGTACTTCATAGAGAAGGCTGGTCATGAAATGGCCGGCGACGAGCGCGGCGGGAATGCCGATCACGAGGCCGATGAGAACCTGCCAAAGTGCACCACGCAGCACCATCGCCACCACACCGGATCGCGCAGCGCCGAGAGCCATGCGGATACCGATCTCGCTGGTACGGCGGGCGACGAAGTACGACATCACTCCGTAGAGTCCAACCGATGCGAGGATCAGCGCAAGCAAGCCAAACAGGCTGGTGAGGCGCGCGATCAGGCGATCCTGGTTGAAGTTATCGAAGACGTCCGATTCATAACTTCTGAAACGAACCACTGTCAGGTTTGGATCGATTGCTGCAAGTGTTTTGCGCGCCATTGCCTCCACGTCTGGAGGTGCGTTGGCGAAATCGAGGATGATGAAGCTGACGAACATCGAACTCTTCTCGCCCGCATCCTGATCCGGGTTTTTGAAACCGGTGAATCGCTGGCTAAGAGGACGGAAGAAAAGCGGCTCAACCTCTTCGCGAGGATTGGTCATCTTGAAATCGGCAAAGACCCCGACAATCTCAAATGCGCCCGAGTTTTCAGGCGATTCTGTCCCGAAGTGCTTGCCGATTGGATCCTGGTTGGGGAAGAAGCGCTTTGCGAAAGCTTGATTGACGATGACGACCGGCCGCGATGTAGCCGTATCCTGCGCGGTAAAATCACGGCCGCGTAGAATGGGCACTCCGATCGAATCGAGGAAGTGAGTGCTCGCCCTGTCCCAGGTCGCATAGCTCTTGTCATTGGGCCCCGGGGCATCATGACCCTGCGGAATGACAAGCGCTCCCCAGTTGTTGCCGCCAAGCGGTGTGTATCGCACCAGGCTCACACTGGACATGCCCGGCAAGGCAGAAAAGCTGTCTTCGATCTGACGATATAGCGCCGGGAGCTGATCGACCTCGTATCCCACGCCCTTCGGATCAAATTCCAGAACAAATCGATTGGTGGTGGCGATGCCGAAGTTCTGCTGTTCAAGTTTGCGCAACGATTTGGTCATCAGCAAAGCTCCGGCCAGCAGGATCACAGACAAGGCCACCTGCATTACGACGAGAGCCCGTTGCGGCAGCGATGAGCGGTCATTCGCAGATCCGTTGGCCCGGTTGACGCCGCGCAATGCGTCGGCCGGCTGCGCATGCGACGACAACCATGCGGGCGCCGTTCCGAAAATGACGCCGGTGAGAAGCGAAATCAGAAACGCAAATCCCAGCACTACCGGAGATGGGCTTGCTTCAATGGGCGTGTTCTTCGCGTAGGGAAATGCCAGCGCCAGCATCATGTGCGATAAGCCGTAGGCGACGGCCAACCCAGCCACTCCGCCAATCAGGCTTAGTACCACGCTTTCGGTAAGAATCTGACGAATGAGCCTGCGGCGCCCCGCTCCCAGGGCCATGCGCACAGCCATATCCGAGCGCCGCGCGGTGCATCGCGCAAGCATCAGATTCGCGATATTCGCGCACGCAATGAGCAGCACCACCGTGGAGAGAATCATCAGCATCCGCAGGCCCGTGCCGGTCTGCTGCTGCTGCAATCGCTGGATTCCGCCTCCAGCGGGCGCAAGAATGACGTGTTGCCGGGGAATCATGGCCGTGCCGCCGTGCTCAGTGAACGAAGTCTGCGTAAACAGCCAATCCCGCAAAGCCACGGAAAGCCTGGCCTGCAGCGTGCCAATATTGATGCCCGCCCGCACTCGGCCAATCGGATAGAGCCACTCCTCGTTACTCTGCTTGAGCGCGGAGTTCGCGCCTTCGATCACCGGTTCGCTCGCGAGCGGCATCCAGAAGTCGGGCGGATTGGGAATGACGCGGTCGCCGAAGAAGCCCGGCGGCGCGACGCCGGCTACCGTAAATGGATGCGTCTGCACATAGACCGTGGAGCCCACGACATTCGGATCCGACGCGAAATCCGTTTTCCACGTTGGATAGCTGATCACGAGAGTTGGAGCGGAGGCAGGCGTGTCATCGTTCTCATTGAGAGGACGTCCCGCATACGCACCCACGCCTAGCGCGGTGAAGTAGTTTCCTGAAACATACTCACTGCGCATTGACTTGGCCGGCGCAGCACCGATGCGAACCGAAAAGCGGTCGCCACCGGCTTGAACCGCGGCCAACTGCTCGAATTCAGGCGCCGCATGCTTGAGATGAAGATAGAGATCGTAGGAGAACAGATTGAATTCGCCGCTGTCCTTCTGGAATCCGCTGTAGTAGCAGCAGAGATTCTTGTCTCCGATGCGATAAAGGCCCGAGGGATCGGCCACTGGCAATGATCGGAGAAAAATACCCTGCACCAGCGTGAAAACGGCGGTGTTCGCGCCGATGCCGAGCGCGAGCGTGATTACGACAGTGAGGGTGAAGCCGGGCGATTTCAGCAACTGCCGCAGGGTATAGCGGACGTCCTGCATCAACAACTCGAGGCGCAACCATCCCCACTGGTCCCTGGTTACATCGGCAATCATCGGAACATTCCCAAATTCGCGCATTGCCGACGTTCTCGCAGCAACTTGCGACTCCCCGCGCGCGATCCGGTCGGCGATTGCCATCTTCAGATGGCTCTCAAGCTCTTCACTCAGATCCGATTTGCGTCGCAAAAATCCAAATAGTCTCACGCGTCACCTCACTTTGCCGTCATGATTCCTTCGATTGTCGCGACCATCATTCCCCAACGTTCATAGTCCGAAGCGAGCTGCTCCTTGCCCAGCTTTGTGATTTTGTAAAACTTTGCGCGTTGATTGCTCTCGCTCTTTTTCCACTCAGCCTTGACCCACTTTTGACGCTCCAACCGATGCAAAGCGGGGTAAAGCGAGCCGGTTTCCACCTGGAGGACATCTCCTGAACTCGCCCGAATTGCCTGGCTTATGCCATAGCCGTGCTGCTCGCCCCACTGCAGCGTTTTCAGGATCAGCATGTCGAGCGTTCCCTGCAAGAGTTCAATGCGATTCTGATAATCACGTTTCAACACCATAGGTAGTAGACCCTCTACATCAAAATGATGTAGATAATCTACCCCCTTTAGACCAGCAAGGCAAGCACATCTTTTCGGGTTCAATTTCGAACTCGCGTCTCTCGAGATCAGGCGCCGCTCGCTGCCTGGCTTTCATCTTGACAATCTGGAGGAGAAGGGTATGCTGGTGCTCTAGAGGGTCTAGAGGAGCGAATTTAGTGGCAGGCAAACCGGAGATGGAGAACACACGGGACCAGAGCGAGCTGGTGCAGGGGACGCTGGAGATGCTGATCCTGAAGACGCTGGCGCTGGAGCCCATGCATGGATACGGCCTGGTGCTGCGGATTGAACAGATCAGCGGCGGCGTGTTCCGGGTAAACGCGGGATCCCTACTGCCTGCGCTGAGCAGGATGGAGCGTGCGGGACACGTGAAGTCGGAATGGCGGGCTACGGAGAACAATCGGCGGGCGAAGTATTACCTGCTGACGTCGCAGGGGCGGAAGGCGCTGGCGGCGGAGAAGGAACAGTGGGGAAGGCAGGCGGCGGCGATTGCGCGCATTCTGGAGGCGTGATGGGGGTTTCGAGCGATGGCCGACAGAAAGTGTAGAAGCAGATCCTTCGAGACACTTACCCCTCCGCACGCGGGTCGTGCGACGGGGCCCCAAACGTGTGTCGCTCAGGATGACACACGGTGATTGAGGGTCAGGATGAGGACGACACACGGTAATTGAGGGTCGGGATGACGAGTTTCGGGGAGATGGTGAGAAAAGTAGTTCCGCAATGTGCCGGGCTGTAACGAAAAATGCAGCGAGTCAGCTTCCGCTGCGCGGAAATTGCGAGTCAGCAAGTTAGCCGGCGGCTGATGATTTGGTTGCTCCTTTCGAGTGGCAAATTTCGCTAGCTTAGGAGGTCCGCGATGGGATGGATGAGCAGCATCGGCATGGGGATCAGGTCGCTGTTTGCGAAGCGGCAGGTGGAGCAGGAGCTCGACGAAGAATTGGAGAGCTTTCTCCAAGCTGCAGCGACGGACAAGCAACGGCTCGGCATGAGTGCGGAGCAGGCTCGGCGCGCTGCGATGGCAGAGATGGGCAGCCGCAATGCGGTGAAGCACCAGGTGTGGTCGTCGCGGTGGGAGTCGGGCGTGGAAGGGCTGCTGCAGGACGTGCGCATCGGCGTTCGCGCGCTGGCAAAGAGCCCGGGATTCACTCTGGTGGCGCTGTTGTCATTGGCACTGGGGATTGGCGCGAACACGGCGATCTTCACGCTGTTGAATGCAGTGCTGCTGCGTCCGTTGCCGGTGCAGCATCCGGAGCAATTGTATCTCTTCGGCAAGGGCGAGTGGGTGGGCAGTCAGGACGGCATGCCGAACAAGAGCTGGCAGCTTTTCTCAGATCCGTTTTACAAGGAATTCGCGGCGCAGACGCAGTCGTTCGCGGGCGTCGCGGCGCAGAGCAGCATCCAGATGGGGAGCCACATCTCGCTGGGCGGCGGCGCTACGGAACATGTGCGGATTGACCTGGTTTCGGGAAGCTACTTCAATGTTCTGCAGGTTCCGCCGGCGCTGGGGCGTGTGATTGCAGAGAGCGATGATGGCGCTGCAGGAGCGAGCGCAGTGGCCGTCGCGAGCTATGGATGGTTCCAGCAACACTTCCAGGGAAATCCTGCAGCAATCGGGCAAGCGGTGCACATCCAGGGGCGGGACTACACGATTATCGGCGTGGCGCAGGCGGGCTTTAGAGGGATTGCGCCGGCCCAGCCAACGGATCTCTGGATTCCGTTGTCGATGGAGAAGGAGATTTCGCCAGGGTGGAATGGGCTGGCGGATCATGATTTCCAGTCGCTGTACCTTTTCGGTCGGATGAAGCCAGGCGTGCCGCTGGCGCAGGCGAGCGCGGCGACTAATTTGCTCTTTCGGCAGATTGTTCGCTCGGAATACCTGGGCGGGAACGCTTCGCCGCGCGATCTGGAAAAGCTTGCGAAGGCGCGTGTGGATCTGACCTCGGCAGCAGGTGGATTGCCGGGATTGAAGCTGCGCTTCTCTGTTCCGCTCGAAATCCTGATGGGCATTGTGGCGCTTGTTCTGCTGATTGCGTGCGCAAATATCGCGAACATGCTGCTGGCGCGCGGTATTGCACGTGGGCGCGAACTGGCGGTGCGGCAAGCGCTTGGTGCGACGCGATTGCGGATCATGATCCAACTCCTCACCGAGAGCTTCTTGTTGGCCATAGCAGGCGCTGGCCTTGGGATTTTGCTGGCGTGGCGCGGAGTGCAGTTGCTGCTGGCGTTGGGATCGCAGGGGTCGGAGACAATTCCGCTGGATCTGACGCCGGATGTGCGCGTATTGGGGTTCACATTGCTGGTGACGATACTGACGGCAGTATTGTTTGGCGTGGCGCCTGCACTGCGGGCCGCACGGCTGGAACTGACTCCGGCGCTGCGCGATGGACGCGGAGCTTCATCGGCTTCGGCGCGCGGTGCCTTGTCGCGGTCGCTGATTGTGGGGCAGGTGGCGTTGTCGATCCTGCTGCTGGCGGCGGCGGGGTTGTTCTTGCGCAGCTTGCGGAACCTGACGCACCAGGAGTTGGGATTCGATACGCTGAACGTGATGGTGTTTTCGCTGGATGAGTATGCGGCGAATCTACCGCTGGATGCGCGACTGACCCAACTGCAGCAGCAGATTGAGCAGAAGGTGCAGGCGCTGCCGGGCGTGCAGTCGGCGAGCTTTTCGATGTTCACGTTCAACCAGGGCGAATGGTCAGACAGCATGCTGGCGCAGGGCGTCACTCCGAACAGCTTGAACAGCAGAGACGTGCTCTACAACGTGATTGGAAACGAATTTCTGCAAACGCTTGGAATCCCGATGGTGGCGGGGCGGAACTTTACCGCGCAGGACAGTGCGACAAGTCCGCACGTCGCCATCGTGAACGAGACGCTGGCACGAACCTTCTTCCCGAACGAGTCGGCAATTGGGCACCGGTTCTGCTTGTGCGATCCAAATGCCGCACATGCAGAGAAACACGACTTCGATCTGGAGATCGTGGGCGTCGCGCGCGATGCGAAGTACGTAGGCATGGGTGAGAGCAAGCACATGGCGGCGTATTTTCCGTACGCGCAGCGGATTCAGTATTTCGGCAACTTCTCTGTGAAGTCGAGTGGGCCGACGGGAGCGCTGGTGCCCGCGGTGCGACAGGCCATCGCGGAGGTGAGCCCGGAGATTGCGGTGGCGCAGGTGGAGCCGCTGGCGGACGAGGTGCGGGGTTCGATCGCTACAGATCGGCTGATCAGCTGGGTGTCGGCGATCTTTGCGGGGTTGGCGGTGTTCCTGGCGGGAATGGGTACGTATGGACTGATTTCTTATTCAGTGGCGCGGCGGACCAACGAGATCGGGATTCGCGTGGCGCTGGGAGCCCAGGCGCGGGTGCTGTTGTGGATGGTGATGCGCGAGTCGCTGGTGCTGCTGGCAACGGGTCTGCTCATCGGTGTTCCGCTGGCTCTAGGCGTGGCGCATGCGCTGGCGAGCGTATTGAAGTCGCAACTTTACCAAGTGAGTGCAATGGATCCGGTTGCGTTTGTTGCGGCGGGCCTCGTGGTGAGTGCGATGACAGTGCTGGCAGGCTGGATTCCGGCGCGGCGGGCGGCTCGCGTGGATCCATTGACGGCACTGCGGTGCGAGTGAGTGCAGTTCTTAGTTCTTAGTTCTTAGTTCTTAGTTCTTAGTCTGGACGGCGGGATGTAGTGGAAGCGGACGAGGTAGATTTTGTCGCCGCTGCCGTGTTTGGCTACTTTGAGCAGGTCGAGGACGCCGAGGAAGCCGGATGCGCGGGCCAGGTCGGGAGTGATGTCGGGGAAGCCGATGGGCTCGATGGAATCGACTTCGATTTCGCCTTCTTCCATGGGGTAGCGTCCGCCGACTTTGACGCGGAGGGACTTCCAGATGCGGACACTGCACGTGATGTCGCCGCGTCGAACGCCATCGCGGAGGCGTTTGGTGAACATCATGGGAGTGAGTTTACGCGGACGACATTCAAGGAAAAAGGAGAGCGATCAGAGAGAATCGCGCAAAATCCGTGCTTTCGAGGAAACTATCGGTTATCCGAAGACCGGAACAAGCGTCCGAATCGAGGTTTTGTGGGGTACCATCAGGATTGGGAGCACTGAATGCAGCAGTTGTTGAATTTAGCTGGTTGGCCGCCTCAGGGAGGCGCTGGGCCATTTGATACCCGCAAAGCCACCTTCGTGAAGTCTCCGGAATCGGTGACCTTCAGGAAAGTCGACAGGATTGTGGGCACACGCATCGACATGACCTGCTTGTTCGGCAAAGAAGTCGTGACGTTCCGATTCTTCGCTTCGAATAGGGGATTGGCCGAGAATGTTGCCGAGGTTCTTGGGCACAACGCTGGTCAAACCTTGCGCGATCTGGGTTTGCTGTACGTTGCCGAAAGCGAAGAATAGGCACCGACCCTCCATTTTCCGGAATCGAACCTCGCTTGATTTCGCCCTGACCAACCGCATGGCGCGGCTAAAGACGAGCCCTGACAGAAAACGCTGCCTGGTGATCGGATCGGCGCTTCGGGGAGTTTTGGCCTGCGCTTTATTGGGCCGAATGGCCGGACTTGCGACCGTGGATCCAAGTAAATCGCTGTATTTTAGGTGCAAACGCTTTCTTTTTTGCGGCCTTGGGGCGCGGTTTGTCGTCTAATTGAGCAAGATGAGTACTGTTTCGGCCATACGATCGTTGTTTGTCGCGGGAGCTTCCTCCGCAGCCGAAGAGCTGGTTCGGCAGGAGAATCTTGCTGTATCTGAAGGACTTAAGCGGCAAGATGTTGGACTGCTGGATCAACTGATTGTGCGTTATCAGCACCGGCTTCTGCGGTACCTGCTGTTTTTGACCGGGAACCGCGAGATGGCCGAGGACATGTTTCAAGAGGTCTGGATGCGCGTACTGACCCGAGGCGGTCAGTTCAACGGGAAGGCCCGGTTTGAGACCTGGCTGTTTACGATTGCGCGCAACCTGGTGATCGACCAGCGGCGAAAGCGGACCATGAGCAGCCTGGACGAGCTGTTTGAGGCAGGCGGCGACGATGACAAGCCGATGACGTTTGAGGTTGCCGATCATGAGCCGGGACCGTTTGATCGCCTGTCGAACGTGGAAGACCGGGAACAGATTTTGACGGCGCTGCTGCAGCTGGATACGCTGTACCGCGAGGTGCTGGTGCTGCGGTTCCACGAGGACCTGTCGCTGGAAGAGATTGCCAAGGTGACGCGTGCTCCGCTGTCGACAGTGAAGTCGCGCTTGTATCGAGGGATGGCCTCGATCAAGCCATATCTGGAACGTGAGCGGGCGCAGGCTCATCGCCCGGAGGCCGTGTGACCACACCGGGGCCGGTGACGGAACCGTCCGCGCGTGGCGCACTGGCGAAGGCCATGGCAGGCTTTGGCGCGGATCGCGAACGGGCGATGGCAGACCGGACGCGGCGCGTGGTTGTGGCTTCAGCAGGGGTAATGCAGGAACAGCGGGCGGGCCGGAAGCGGGTGCGCGCGATGGCGCTGGCGGCGACGCTGGTGGTGTTTTTCATCGTGGGACCGCCCGTATGGTGGGTGGCCGACACACTGATTGAGGAAGAGCATTTGACCAGCCTGATGAGCGAGCTGGCGGTGTGGGGATTCTTCTCAGTTACGGCTTTGCTGGGCTCGGCGTTACTTGCGGGCTGGCTGCGGCGGAGATCCTGAGGGTTTCCCGACTATACTTGCCCAAACAAGGGCTCAATCTCGCAACTTCAGCGCAATGCTCTCCGTCCATTGAATAGCAATGGCAACGTTGAATTGCTGCAATAACCCTCCGGGCGAGGGCAGGTCTTATGCGTGAACCAGAACTGATCAATACGAACGAAGATACGCGGCTGGTGCCGGTGTGGTCGATTGTGGCCGCAGCGGCAGTTTTTGTGCTGGTTGAATACTACTTTTGGATTGTATTTCCGCAGACGCCGCATCATGTTCCTCCGCTGGGACTGCGGATTTATCTGAACCTGTCGTGGGGACTGCTGGCGTCGCTCTACTTCCTGATGGTGGGGTACGTAAGCAAGGACGCGCCGCGACGGGCGATGAGTGCGCGGTTCTGGATGCTGATCTGTTTTGTGATGCCGGGCGGGATTGGGGCAGTGTTGTACTTCCTGCTGCGGGCACCGCTGGTTTCGAAGTGTCCGGCGTGCGGAACGCATGTGCAGGGGGATTTCCACTTTTGTCCGCAGTGCAATTATCAGCTGACAGCGAGCTGCGGGAATTGCTTCAGAACGGTGAGGGCGACGGACCAGTTCTGCACGCGGTGTGGACACGAGTTGGAGAGCGACCAGATGCCGGCGCGGCTGCATTTACAGGGATTAGGGATTAGGGAATAGGGACTTTTCGGCAAGATTGACGCGGTTTCTAACGGGCTCGCAGTGGAAGCAATTGAAAGTATTTTGCCGAAAGAAGCCCGCGTACTGCATATCCAGAAGCAACTTATCAATTATTGGCTGGCGCAGCAGTTGAATAGTGCCGCCGAATTCCTGACGAGTGTTCGGGCATGGCAATAACGAGCAGAAAAGCACAGACAACCATCATGAAGACGATGAGTACAAAAGCCCGGCAGGTTTTATTGGCAGAGCTGCTTTCGTTGCGCATTCGATGACCCTCTAAATCTCTCTTTAATTCAGCCATGAGCCGGAACATATCCAAGCAGCTGGCTGCGAGGCTCTACGGTTCTCTTGCACAGACCCCAAATCTCGTCGGGAGTTGCGTTCCGGTTCTCCTCCGTGATCCAAACTTCGATCCAGGCACCGACGATCAGCATGTGCGAGAGGTAAACTGATGGTTGCGCCGCGGTTCGGCGGCTCCGACATTGCATGACGATTTCTGCACTCATCATCGACGACGAACAACTGGCTCGCGACGAGCTTGCCTACCTGCTGGAGTCTGCGAAGGATGTGGATGTGGTGGCGCAAGGGGCAAACGGCATCGAAGCCGTGGAACTGATTGATGAGCATCATCCGGACCTGGTGTTTCTAGATGTGCAGATGCCTGGGCTGGATGGGTTCGCGGTGATTCAGCGCGTGATGGACCGGCATCGCAAGCAGAAGGACAACAATGGGTGGACCCTGCCGCAATTTGTGTTTGCGACAGCGTACGACCAGTACGCGGTGCGCGCGTTTGACGTGAATGCGGTGGATTATCTGCTGAAGCCGTTTGATCGCGGGCGCGTGGATAAGGCTCTGGAACGTGTGCGCGCGCGCATGACGAATGGCGCCGCCACGGTGAATGGTAGCGGTGAGTCTCCGATCGAGTCGCAACTGGATGCGCTGCTGAATCTGCTGAAGAGTCCGCAGGGCGCGGCGCGCGGGACTCAGCCGGCAAAGCTGATTGTGCAGGCGGGAAGCAGGCTGCTGCTGGTGGACCAGGCGGATATTTGTTTTGCGGAGATTGAAGAAGGCGTGATTCGCGTGGTGACGCAGCAGTTTGAAGGGCAGTCGAAGTGCAGGACGATTGAGGAGTTGCTGGACCAACTGGATCCGGCGGTGTACTGGCGCGCGCATCGCAGCTTCGTGGTGAATATCAACCAGATTCGCGAAGTGGTGCCGTGGTTCAAGTCGACCTATCAGCTGCGGATGAACGATAAGAAGCAGACGGAGATCCCGGTGAGCCGGGCGCAGACGAAGCGGCTGCGGGAACTATTCAATCTTTAAGCTGGCGCTGGGTCTGGGAATTCTAATCCAGGCAGCCAACGCGAACGATCCCATTACAAAAACTGAGACGAGTGCAGAGGCGCGGAGGATAGCCGCGGTGTGCCAGAGTGCGCCGGTGGGATCGGCGACGACGGCAGTTGTTTGAGGGCGTAGCAACTGCATTACGTTGCCGAAGGCGCAGAAGATATAGAGCAGGATAGCGGCGGACCAGTGTGGTCGTTCGGGTGGGAGCAGAGCGGCGGAATGGCGGAGGTAGAGCGCGAATGCGAAGTAGATGAGGAAGACGGTGAGGAGCCAGCCGGCGTAGTTGGTGAGTGGGACGCCGAACCAGATTCCGCCATCGCGCCAGCTCCAGGCGTGGAGGAGCGTGCTCCAAACCGGATCCTGGGCGAAGTCCCACGCCGTCATGACTACGGCGGCGAGGAGGGGAACGGTGAAGAGTTGAGCGCCTTTGGGTTGGGTTATCGTTGCGCCGAGGATGAGACGGGCGAGCGTCCATGAGACGTAGGCCATGCCGATGTAGGCGACGCCGAGGAGGATAGGAACGCGGAAGAATTGCGGGCCCATGAGGGGAAGGAATTCATAGTGGCCGTAGGGGAATCCGGTGTGGACGCCGAGGTTCTCGAGGATGTTTCCAATGACGAGGCAGATCAGTGCAAAGACGAGGATGCCACGGAGGCGGTAGTGGTGCGCGCCGTGGATGAGCGCGAAGGCGAGGGTGGAGAGGATTTCGAGGGCGACGATGGAGGTGGAGGGGGTGCTGAAGGGGAGGATCTGGAGGATGCGGGTGAAGACGTAGAGGGCGAGTAGGGCGGCGAGGGCGACGGTGATTGCAGGGCTTCGCCGAGTTGTGGATGAAGAGGTTGCCGATAGGGTGATACCTGGCATTCTTCGTCACCTTGAGAAAAAGAGCAACTGCAGGTTCCTCCACTCCCCTTCCCCTTCGGCTTCGCTCAGGGGCAGGTTCGGTCGGAATGACAGTAAGGAGCGGTTAGTCGTAGCGCTCGAAGATGATTTGCTTGCGGTGCCAGCCGTAGCTGGCTAGTTTTTCGCGGACGCCGGCGACCATGTTGTTGAGGCCGCAGATGTAGGCGTAGATGTCGAACTTGAGGTCGGACGGAAGGATGGACGGATCGGGTGCGGGCACCGGTAGCGTGATGCCGAGGCGTGCGGCGCGTTCTTCGACGATGCGAGCGACGTGATCCTGCACATAGCCGCGAAGGCCTTTCCAGCTTTCGTCGGCGCGACTGAGGGTGGGCAGGTAGTGGAAGTTGGGCTTGCGGGCGGCGAGGGATTCGAATTCTTCGCGGTAGTAGAGCTCGCTTTCATGACGGGTTCCGTAAACCATCCAGATCTCTTTGCCTTCGCTGCGGTCGATGCCGGCGTCGGGGCCTGACTGAGGGAAAAGCCACTGCGCGAAGCCGCGCATGGGGGCAATGCCGGTGCCGGTGGAGATGAAGATAGAGTCGGTGACGGGCTGCTTTAAAACGAAGTGGCCATGTGGTCCGTGAACCTGGATGGTGCCGCCCGGAGGGAGCTCGGTGAGATCGGCGAGGTGGTTGGAGAAGAATCCCTGGGGCACGCGATTGACGCAGAGCTCGAAGTGGTTGACGTTGGCGGCGGAAGCGATGGAGTAGGCGCGGGTCTGCTGCTTGCCGTTGGGATCGGCGGCGACGGCGGAGATGAATTGGCCGGAGATGAAGGGAAAAGATTCCAGCTCGTCGAGCACGAAATCGAAGTGGTAACACTGGGCCGATTCAGAGATTAACGTCTTGTGTGCCAGACGTGCCGTATACGTTTCACGCGCCAAGGTAAATTCTCACTTGCAAATGGAAATGAGGCATAAAGAGAGCCAATTGCAGTATATCGTCCGGCGTGCGCGGGGTTGGCGCAGGCTTTTGGCGCGCGGATACGAAAGTTTGCGGGATGAAAACAACGGCGTTTGAGCTCTGCGATTTAGGCGAGGGCGTGCCAGCAGAGCTGGAGGCCCATGACGAAAAGCCACAGGGAAAGCGCGAGACGCATGGTGCGGACAGGAATGCGCGATGCGAGGCCGGTGCCGACGAGGGCGCCAAGGACGCCGCCGATGATGAGGTTGATGAGCAGCGCGGAATTGAGACCAGCGCTTTGCAGATGAAGGGTGCCGCCGATGAGTGCCAGGCAGAGGCCGAAAGCGAGGTCGGTGCCGACGATGCGGCGGGCGTCGAGCGGGGTGAGGCCGAGCAGAGCGAGGGTGCCGAGGGCTCCGGCGCCGGAAGAGGAGAAGCCGACTTCAGCACCGATGGGGAGCATCACGAGGGCGAGCCACTTGGGGGAGTTGGTGCGTTGCGCGAGTTCGGCGGCGGGACGGAAGTGGCGGTAGATGTGCCAGGCGGAGGAGACGGCGATCATGATGCCAAGGGCCAGGAAGAGCCAGAGGTTGTTGGCGGTATTATGGGCGACGCGCTGGAAAAGGAGCGAGCCGAGGGCGACGCCGGGGATTCCGGTGGCAAGGATGAGGGCGAGGGTGCGCCACTCGACCTGGCGACGCCAGATCTGCACGGGAACGACGACGAGTTTGACGGCGGCGGAGTAGGCGAGGGCGGTGCCGACAGCTTCAGCGACGGGCACGTGGAGAAACAGGATCAGCAATGGCGCAATGAGCGTACCTGCGCCGACGCCGGTGATGGCGATGAGCGTGGCGATTGCAAATCCGAGGAGGAGTTCCATGGCGATCTCCGGGTTCAGTGAGCCTGCAGGTGAATGCCGCACTCGAGTTTGCGGCCGGACCAGCGTCCTGAGCGCGGGTCGTTTTCGTCGAAGGGCAGGCTGGTGCATGGCGCGCAACCGATGGAGGTGTAGCCCTGGTCGTAGAGAGGAAGAAGCGGGATGGAATGGTGCTCGGCGTATTGCCAGACATCGCGCGTGGTCCACTCAGCGAGCGGGCTGAGCTTGGCGAGGATTTTGCCGGTAGGCAAGGTGAAGAACTCGTGGGTCTGGAGGTTGGCGCGCGACTTGGACTGCTGGCGGCGCAAGCCTGTGACCCAGGTGGTGTAGGAGTCAAGGGCGCGGAAGAGGGGCTCGACTTTACGCAGGCCGCAGCAGCGGTCGGGTGCGGTCTGGTTGAGGATGCCGAATTGCGATTCCTGCTCGGCTACGGATTGCTCGGCCTGGACGTTGACGAGGTTCAGGTTCCACTCGGAGGCGATGCGATCGCGATAGGCGAGCGTTTCCGGAAAATGGTAGCCGGTTTCGAGAAAGATGACGGGGATCTGCGGCTGAAGCTGGAGCACCATGTGGAGTACGGCAACGTCCTCGGCCTGAAAGCTCGAGGTGATGCAGGCGCGGCGCGCGTGCTCGAGATGCTCGCGAAGGAAGCTTGAGGCGGTGAGGGCGAGAGCGTCAGATGCCGAGGCCGTTGTCATTGTCGTCTTCTCCTGTGGGGATTGAGGCGAGGCGGTGAATTTCGTTGAGGATCTGGTCTGGGTCGGCGTAGACA
The DNA here is from genome assembly GCA_963770365.1 of uncultured Acidobacteriaceae bacterium. Taxonomy (GTDB): domain Bacteria; phylum Acidobacteriota; class Terriglobia; order Terriglobales; family Acidobacteriaceae; genus Telmatobacter. Next base: position 171,828 of record CAVYPN010000017.1, read on the forward strand.
AGGTCTGAGGAAAGCTCAGCGGGCTTTGCGTTGGCGACGTCGACCCGCGTGAATGTAATGGGTGTGGCTTCATTTGACTCGAGGATCACGAATGCGCCGAGTCGCGCAAAGGTGAGGAGTTGGGGTGAAACCGGCGCCCATGTGCGGAGGACGATGGAACCCTCGGCGAGAAGGGATTGTTCGATCCGGGAGGCATGACCGGAACGATAGCCGATGTTGAGCAACCCTGTGGTTGCATGTTTGTGCAGGGCATCGAATGTGTCGTGGATGGCGCGAACCATCCCGGCGCCGGCGGTGGTGTTGTCAGCTGGGTCAATCAGAATGAGGCTGCCGGTGGCGCGGCTGTCGCGGTAGAGATCGGCGAGGAGGGGACGGCTGGTTTCGATGACGACGTGGCCGATGTCGTTGAGGGCGAGCTGGGCGGCGGAGTTTTCGGCCAGGTGCTCGACGTCGATGCGGGAGCGGAGTTCGGTGATGGTGGCGCGAACGGTCTGGCTGGTGTGCTTGAGATGGTAGGTGGCGCCGGGACGGAGGGGCCTGGAATGCATCCAGACGACGGTGGCTTCGATGCGTGTGGTTTTGCGGGGAGGCGCGGTGACGGAGGCGATCATGTCGCCGCGGCTTAGATCGATTTCATCTTCAAGGGTGAGAACAATGGACTGAGGAGCGCGGGCCTGGGTGAGTTCGCCGTCGAAGGTGGAGATTGTGCGGACGCGGGTGCGGCGGCCGCTGGGCAGCGCAAGAACTTCGTCGCCGGGATGGATTGAGCCGGCGGTGATCTGGCCGGCGAAGCCGCGGAAGTCCTGATGGGGGCGGATGACGCGCTGAATGGGCAACCGGAAGGTTGCCTGTGTGCGCTCAATGGCGAGCGGCAGGGTTTCGAGGAGCTCGAGAATGCTGGGACCGGTGTAGAACGGCATGCGCGCGCTGCGATGAACGACGTTGTCGCCGTCGAGGGCGCTGACGGGTACCGGAATCAACTGCGGAATTTCGAGCTGACGGGCAAGACCCTGCAGACTGGCGCTATGGCGGACGAAGACTTCTTCGGAGAAGTCTACGAGGTCCATTTTGTTGATGGCGGCGATCACGATAGGGATGCCGAGAAGGCCAGCGATACAGGCGTGACGGCGGGTCTGGGCGAGGATGCCTTTGCGCGCGTCGACGAGGACGATGGCGACGTCGGCGGTGGAGGCTCCGGTGGCCATGTTGCGGGTGTACTGTTCGTGGCCGGGAGTGTCGGCGATGATGAATTTGCGTTTGGGGGTGGAGAAGTAGCGATAGGCGACGTCGATGGTAATTCCCTGCTCGCGTTCGGCGCGAAGGCCGTCAGTGAGCTGGGCGAAGTCGATGGCGGCGTTGCGGGTGACGGAGCGGATGTGGTCGTCGTAGACGTTGTGCGAGTCGTAGAGCAGGCGGCCGATGAGCGTGGATTTGCCATCGTCGACGCTGCCGGCGGTGGAGAAGCGGAGGAGGTCCTTGGCGAGTTCGGCTTCCAGGCGTTGCTCGATCGGAACAACGAGGCCATCCGATTCGGCTGTCGCAGGAACTGTGACGTCGATGAGGTTTTCAGCGGAAGGCATCAGAAGTAGCCCTCGCGCTTTTTCAGTTCCATGGAGCCGTCCTGGTCGTGGTCGATGATGCGGTTGGCGCGCTCGGAATTGCGGACGGCCATGAGCTCCTCAATGATTTTGGGGACGGTGTCGGCTTCGGAGCGGATGGCTCCGGTGCAGGGACTGCAGCCGAGAGAGCGCAGGCGGCAGGTGACCCATTGCTCTTCGCCGGGGAGGCCCTGGATGAAGGGCTGTTCGAGGGGGATGAGCGAGTCGGCGCGGACGAGCATCTTTCGCGGCTTGGCGAAGTAGAGCGGGACGATGGGAATTTTTTCGAGATGGATGTAGTGCCAGATGTCGAGCTCGGTCCAGTTGGAGAGCGGAAAGACGCGAATGCTTTCGCCGGGGCCAATGCGGCCGTTGAAGAGGGACCACAATTCGGGGCGCTGGTTTTTCGGATCCCACTGGCCGGCGGCGTCGCGGAAGGAGAAGATGCGCTCCTTGGCGCGGGATTTTTCTTCGTCGCGGCGCGCTCCGCCGAAGGCTGCGTCGAAGCCGTGGGCGCGAAGGCCGTCTAAGAGCGCTTGAGTTTTGAGCAAACCGCAGCAGCGCTGGGTGCCGAGCTTGATGGGGTTGGCACCGTCGGCGAGGGCTTCTTCGTTGCGCCAGACGATGAGTTTGAGGCCGAGTTCGGCGGTGTAGCGATCGCGAAATTCGAGCATTTCCCGGAACTTGTAGCCGGTGTCGACGTGGAGGAGCGGGAACGGAATGGGCGCGGGGTGGAAGGCTTTCTGTGCCAGGCGGAGCATGACGGAGGAATCTTTGCCGATGGAGTAGAGCATGACGGGGTTCTGAAACTCGGAGGCGACCTCACGGAAGATATGGATGCTCTCGGCCTCGAGGAGCTGAATGTGGCTCAAGCGCGCTTCGCTCGAGCGCTCGTCGTGGCTCTCGACTGGTATCGTGTTTGGCTCGACGGCGGCGGTGGCTGTCATGTTTCTCCAGGGAGTTTTGAGGGCAATAAAAAACCCGCGGCTGCAGGAATAACTGCGGCGCGGGGTATGGGGAATTCCGGTGAGTCTAGTGGTGGCTTATCCCATAGTCCGGCGCGGCGCACAACAACATGCGCAACAAGCAGCCGACATGGAACAAAGACTCATTGGGTCTACTATACGGCGGTCTGGATGTGAGGTCAATCACTCACAGCGAACCCTAGTCCTCGTGGAGCACTTTCAACGGATCAATCCGGGTGGCGCGCAAGGCTGGTATGAGGCTGGCGGCAAAGGAGATGAACACGATGAGCAGGGTTGCGGAAGCGAAGGTGGCGAGATCGCGGGAGCTCACTCCATAGATCACACTGCTGGCGATGCGGCCGAGAGCGAAGGCGGCTGCCAATCCAATGCCGACGCCAATCAAGGTGGGCTTCATGCCTTGCGCGACGACCAGGCTAGCCACGTCGCGCAGGGATGCACCAAACGCGAGACGCAGACCGATCTCGCGCATGCGGCGTTTTACGGCGTAGGCGAGCACGCTGTAGATGCCGATGCTGCAGAGGACGAGTGCAAGCAGTCCGAAGATGGCGAGCAGCTGCATGTTGAAGCTGTGCTGCGTAAGCGTGCTGCCGATGAAGTCTTCAAGGGTGATGACGTTGTCGACGGGGACGGCGCTGTTGACCTGGGCGATTGCGTTGGTGACGGAAGGGGCGATGGTCTGCGGAGCCCCGGTGGTGCGCACGACCATGGACAAGCCGAAGGGCCTCCATGCGCCGGTCGACGAATCGCCCACCTGGGCGAGAGGCCAGTAGAGGGTGGCTATTCCAGCGGTGCTGTCGAGGCCCTGCTGCTTTACGTCGCCGACAACACCGACGACGGTGCGTTCCTTGTCGGGAAAGAACGTGAGCTTAAGGTGACGGCCGATGGGGCTCTGATTGGGCCAGAACTGATTTGCCATTGTCTTGCTGATCACCACGACTGCGGTGGAATCGGCTGAATCACTCTGCTGAATGTCGCGACCTTCGAGCATGGGGATATGCATGGCCTGGAGATAGCCCGGGGTAACGACGCGGACGGAGACCTCAGGCTGCTCGGACATGGGGACAACCGGTTGGCCCTCGGCTGCTACGGGCTGATTCGATCCGCCGGTGAGGGGAAGGTTGTCGATCGCACCGGCCGCCTCGACACCGGGAAGAGTGCGCACACGTTGAAGGGCTTGATCAAAAAACTGCGCTTCCTGGGTGGGGGTTGTGAACTGGTGATGGGAAACTTCGAGGGCCATGGTGAGCACGTTGTGCGAGTCGAAGCCGGGATTGATGGCCTGAAGGTTCCAGAGACTGCGCAGCATGAGACCGGCGCCAATGAGCAGGACGATGGAGAGTGCTACTTCGATGGAAACAAGCGCCGAGCGGGTAAAGCTGCTGCCGGAGTCGGCGTCTAGACGACCCAGTCCCTGCTTGAGCGACTCATTGACATCGCCCTTCATCATGCCCCACGCAGGCAATAGACCGGAGAGAAGACCGGTGAGAACGGATAGGCCCAGCGTGAAGAGAAGCACAGGAGCGCTGAGGCCGATTTCGCCCATGCGCGGCATCTTGTCGGCAAAGAACTTGAGGAGCAGATCGATGCCGAAGTGGGCGAGCACGAGTCCAAATACGCCGCCGCAAATCGCGATGAGAACAGACTCCGTGAGGAGCGGTTGAATGATTCTGCCGCGGCTCGCACCGAGTGCTGAGCGGATTGCGAATTCCTTGCGGCGGCTGAATACGCGCGCAAAGATGAGATTGGCAACATTGGCGCAGGCGATGAGCAGGACGAAGGCCACTGCTCCGAGCATCATGAGCAGTGCGGGGCGCACATCGCCCACCACGTCGTCGCGCAGAGAGACGACGCTTGCTCCCCAGCCTTTGTCGTCGGCGGGATAGGCCTGCTCAAGCCGGTGAGAGATGGTATTCATCTCGGCCTGTGCCTGCTGGAGAGTGACACCGGATTTGAGACGAGCGACGGACATGAAGTGATGTTCGCCGCGAACGGCGGCCTCTTGAGCGGTGAGTCCGAGCGGCGTCCAGGCCTGGGCGAAGTCGGGCTTCGTCATCTTGGGTCCCATGACGCCGATGATGACGTAGGGTGTGCCATCGAGGGTCACAGTTCTGCCGACGACGTTGGGATCGGAGCCGTAGCGGGATTGCCAGAGTTTGTAGGTAAGGACAATTTCCTTGTTTTTACCGGGCTGATCTTCTTCAGGGAGGAAGACGCGGCCATAGATGGGCTGGACGCCGAGCACTGAGAAGAAGTTGGAGGTCACGCTGCCGGCCAGAACCGTTTCCGGCTTCCCGTGGCCGGTGATGTCGTAGGAGGCTCCGCTGTAAAGGGCCATCTGGCTAAAGACGTCATTTTGTTTTTGCCAGTCGAGGAAGTTGGCGGCGGAGACCGAGAACTGGGTCATGCCGGGGAAACTGGATTGCGGCGGAACGTGCCAGATCTGGACGAGGCGGTCGGGATCGCTGAAGGGGAGGGGCTCAAGAAGGACCGCGTGGACCACGCTGAAGATAGCGGTATTGGCGCCGATGCCGAGAGCCATGATGAGGATGGCGATGGAAGTAAATCCCGGACTCTTGAGCAGGTGCCTGGCTGCAAACTTCAAATCGTGCAGGAATCTCGCCATGACGCGACCCTCCGAGGTTGTAGTTGGAGCAAGTGAGCGGCCATTCGAGAGCGCCGGCAAGTCTCGCTCTTTCAGACGACAGTGCAGTGGAAGGAGATGACGGGGCGTTCGCAGAAGAGACGGGGTGTCCGCGAATGAACAGGACGGGACCTGGGATACCGGATCTCTCCGGGGTATCCCAAACGCGGTTGTGCAGTTGCACGATCCTCCAGAAAAAATGAAGGCCATCGCGCGGCCCTCCGGGGCGCGGAAAAGATGCTGCCAGTTTTCCCCGGGTTTCACCCGGGGCTACTCTCGCGGGCCCCTCCGGGGCGAGCTTGGCTTTTTGCTGTAAGTGTGAGTCGTTAGGCTGCCATGCACTTCTTAGCTTTGCGACGAACGGATGAAAGTCACTTCAGAGTGCCTTAGTGACGGGCTGGTCCATCGGGCGCCTCAACCTGCGAGAACACTGCTGAACGGTTTTGGACGGAAGCTTGATTTCGCTGGGCGGGGTTATCCGGGCGCAACTTATATGGTGGGCCTGCTGACTTAGCGCTGCTCTCAGGGAGCGCATAGGTGAGGGCCATGGCGGCCCAATTGGTGCCTGCAGCGGAGATCCATTGATTGTGCCCGTGGGGGAAGCCGGCGTCGAACCAGGGCTGGAATCCGAGAGCGCGGGTCTGCACGTACCAGGAACCGTCTTCCTGCTGGTTGCTCAAGAGCCACTTGACGCCGCGTTGATAGGCGGGACTGGAAGCTGAAACACCGGAGAGATGTAGTGCGACCAGGCTTTTGCCGGTGGCATAGGCTGTGCTCTGCATGGTGGGCAGATCGGACCATCCGCCATCAGCGTGTTGCGCGGCGATCAGTTCGTTCACGGCCTGTTGCATTGCGGTTTTGTTTGTTCCTGCCCACGCAAGGCCGGCAACGCGCCAGCTGCGGTCTTCGTTGTTGTAGGAACGCGCGTTGGCAATCCAGTTTGCGGCGAGGCGAATGGATTTGCGGTATTCAACCGCGTTGGCTTTGGGGGTGTATAGCTGGAGGGCGTGCATGGCGCGCGCGGTCTGGCCAATGTAGTCGAGGCAGATGGGCGGGCGGGTGTCGGCGTGCTGCGCGGGCCACTCACCGTTGGGATGCTGGCGCTGAAGGATGTAGAGAGCAGCCGTATCAGTGTTGAGGTCGGGCTTGTAGCCTTCGGCAGCGAGGCCCATCAACTGATAGGCCAGGACACCTTCGCTGAAGGTGTCCTCAGTGGGGACGATGAAGCCCTGGTGCATGCGATCACGGATTTTGGCCAATACTTCCCCATTGGCCTTTACCTGCAAAGCGTCGGTTTTTTCGTCGATCTGGAAGCCGTGCTTGCGGGAAAGGCCCATGGTCATAGCGGTGAGGCTGTTGTCGTGGCAGGAGATGCAGCCGGAGTTGGTGATGAAGTTGACATCGGCGCGCTGCAAGTGGGGAATGGTGTCCTGGACGGCGCGCTGGATGGAGTTATCGCGCCGCACGTGGAGAGAAACCGGAGTGAACGAGCTGGGTCTCGCGCCGGCTTTCAGGAGCAGCTTGACGACCGGGGTGTCTCCGTTGTGGCGGGCGATATCGAGCGCTGTGAGGCCTTCATCGCCGGTCTTCGAATGCTTGTCGATCGCGTTTACGTCGGCGCCGCGATCGATGAGGAGTTGCACAGTCTCGACGGGGAGCATATCTGAGACCGCGGCGTACATGATGGGCGTGCGGCCAAGCGGGTCGTAGCCATTGGCATCGGCACCGTGATCGAGCAAGGTGCGGACATCGCGCAGATCGGCCAAGACGACGGTGTCATCGAGTGAAGCGGTAAGGACGTTCTTGTCATCGATCTGCTTGAGGATGCGATCAACGCAACTGGGACAATGAGAGGTGATGGCCATGGTGAGGCCCGTTTCGCCGGCCATTTTGGCGTCCGCCCCGTGGTCAAGGAGCAGGTCGACGACCTGGGGATCGCCTAAGGTCAGGGCTTCGATGAGCGGGGACGACTCATTCTCCGGACGGTAATTGGGGTTGGTTTTGGCACCGTGATCGAGGAGGAGCTTGACGATCGGCGCACCTCCGGGACGGCGCGCGGCAATCATCAAGCGGCGTGCGCATATCGTCGGACCGGGCATTGACATCGGCGCCGTGATCGAGCAGGAGGCGGGTTTTCTCGAGGTTGGTCGCCGCCCACATCAAGGCGGTTGCGTTGGCGTCGTTGCGCTTGTTGGGGTCGGCGCCCATCTTTAGCAGGCGCGCCAGTGTGGGCACATTGGTGTAGAGCACGGCGTACATGAAAGGCGTGGAGCCTTCGGGTCCGCGGGAGTTGAGCAAGGCCGGATCGGCGGTGACGGCTTTGATGAACGAGGGCAGGTCGCCTGCGCGGAGAACGTCGATCATAGCGATCGCTTTGGGATCGAAGGGAGGCAGATCTACTTCGTTGGCGAGGGCGTCAGGCCATTCGGCTCCCTGATCGATCCAGGCCTTGACGGTGGCGATCTGTTCGGGACGAAGCGCACCGGTGGGAGGCATCTGCGCGCCGTATTCCCCGATCAGTCGGTAATAGACGAAGCTGTTGCTGCTGCTTCCGGGCACGACGCGGCGAGAGAAGGATTTCATCACGGAGCTTCGGCGATCGAGCCGCATGCCGGCACGCTGCTTGGCCGGGCCATGGCAATCGCCGCATTGCTCGCGGAAGATGGGCAGAACGTCGCGGCCGAAATCGACCTTGGCAGGAGCTGAATTCTGAGCTGCGGAGATGCCGGTGACGATGGCTAAGCAGAGAGAAAGCGATGCGAGTCTTGAACGATTCACGGTGGCCTCCACCTGAATTGCTTATGGGGCTTCCTTACGGACCCTCCTAAAAGTGATTTCAGAAGGCCAGGCGTGTCTCAATTTTTGAAGGAAGGTCCCCGCTGCTTGCTCAGATTTCGTTTGCGCTGGAACGAAGGGGGCCGGTAAAGACGCAGACGTTCTAAGTCACGTCGAATGCTAACTGCGAGTTGACTCGAAGTAAAGGACTATCTCCACACCGGACATTTACTTGCATACCGCTGCCCATTACGTCAGCAGAGCTTGTCGACGGCGGCGGCGAGGTCGAAATCCTTTTGCGAAATGCCGCCGGCGTCGTGGGTGACGAGGGCGAGGCGCACCTTGTTGTAGCGGATATCGATGTCGGGGTGGTGGCCGGCGTTTTCGGCAAGATCGCCCACCTTATTCACGAAAGCGAGAGAGGCGCGGAAGTCCTTGAAGAGGAAGGTGCGCACGAGTTCGCCGGATTCGATCTGCCAGTCGGGAACGGCGACGAGGCGGGACTTGATTTCGGAGTCGGATAGCGGCATGGGAGTCCTCCAAGGGGAATTGGTCCGGCAAGACAGGCTGCCGGGACCCAAGCACTCACTATATGTTGGGATGCCGAGGATGGACTTGAAATTTGTGGAGCGGATATGGTAACTAATCCTTTAGTTGTTTCGTCCAATAGCGTGTAAGGTTGGATCAGTCTGTAGCCGAACTAATGGAATCAATGAGTTAAGGATGCCTCCGAAGAAAGTCAAACACGTTAACCGAAGCCGAGCTGAGGCTGATGAAGATTCTGTGGCGGCGCGGCGAGTCGGCGGTAAACGATCTGGTTGCAGCGATGCCCGACGGCGAACCACTGGCGTACAACTCCGTTCTGACGACGATCCGGATCCTGGAGCAGAAGGGTTACGTGGAACACCGGCAAGAGGGGCGCGCGTTTGTCTACTGGCCTGTCGTCCTGGAGCACGAGGCGGGCCGCAGCGAAGTGAGGCACGTACTGAGCAGATTTTTCGGTAACTCGCGGGAGCAGCTGTTGCTGTCTCTTTTGGGCGATGGGGAGATTTCGCGCGAAGAGCTGGAACGGTTAAAGACGGCGATTGGTAACGCAACACCGGATGAGGTGAACGAAGTCTAGATGATCCATCTGGCGACACAGATCGGCGATCTCGGAATGGCCGCCCAGGTTATGTGGGCGTGGCTTGCTTCGGAGTTCGAACCTGCTGCGACTACGCTGGTGACCTCGATCTGGCAGGGAGCAGTCATCGTCTGCGGGCTGCAGATTGCGATGAGGCTGATGCCACGGATTTCTGCGGCGTATCGGTTTGCGGTGTGGGCGGCTGGATTTGGGATCGCTTTGGGACTGCCGTGGTTGCCCCTGTTGCATTTCGGGTGCGAGCGGAGTGGAATCTGGTGGCGTGGGAGTGGCGAGGAGCGCTTCGGCGCCGCTACTGCAACTGGATGCGCGATGGATTTTGGCGATTGCGGTGCTGTGGGCCGGGGCGTCGGCCGTGCGCGCGGCGCGTTTGGCGGTGCACTCGGTTCGGCTACGGCGGTTGTGGAAGGCCGCGCGGCCGGTTGAAGTGAGTGAGTCGTTGGCAGAGGCGCTGAAGGATGTGCGCGGCGGGCGGGTGGCGATTTGCACGACGGAAACGCTGGACCGGCCGAGTGTGATTGGATTTCTGGCGCCGCGCATTTTGATTCCCGCGTGGCTGATGGCGCGGTTGACGCCCGGTGAGCTGGAGCAGATTGTTTTGCACGAAGCGGAGCACATGCGCCGGGGCGATGACTGGACAAACCTCGCGCAGAAGCTGGCGCTGGTGGCGTTTCCGCTGAACCCCGCGCTCGTGTGGATGGAACATCGGCTGTGCCGCGAGCGGGAGATGGCGTGCGATGAGGGCGTGGTACGCATTACGAATGCGCCGCGAGCGTATGCGGCGTGCCTGGCGAGCCTGGCAGAGCATGGACTGGAGCGGCGGGCTGAGGCGCTGTCGCTGGGTGCGTGGCAAAGACGGCCGGAACTGGTGCATCGGGTGCATGGAATTCTCTGGCGGAAGCGCAGGCTGAGTAACGCTGCTGCCGTCGCGCTGCTGGGCACGGTGGGATGCGCGCTGATTGCCGGATCGGTTGAGATGGCGCGGTGTCCGCAACTGGTGGCGTTCGTGCCGGAACAGAAGAGCCTGGCCATGACGGCGGCAAAACAGCGCGAGATGGCCGCCATGCTGGCGAGAGAGAATGCCGAAGCGAAGATGACGTTGCCGCCTGGATTCCACGCAGCGACTGCGAAGGCAGTGATGCCAGGAGTGAGCCACACGTGCCCGGCGAAGACGAGTCACACGGCGCGGAAGAGCTCGGCGGCAGTGAGCACACACGCGACGGAGAAGGCACGGCAGATCGCGAAGGCCGATGAGGCCGGCGATCGCGTGAACCCGGGTCCGGAACAGCAATGGGTGGTGCTGGCGGCTTGGGAAGAAGTGCAGACGGTGAGCCGCACTTCAACGGGCGTGTCGGACTATGACGCGAGCGATGCTACGACTGCGGACGATGAAGAAACACCGAGACAGCGGTCAGACGATAGCAAGACAACTGGAACTGCAACCAGCGGGTTGCAGAATCAAGCGGGCAGCAGCTACACGGTGACGCGGCTAATTTTGAGAGTCGTTCCTGCTAATTTTCCTGCGAATACAAATTCAGCCCAGCCGGCGCCTGGCTTGATGCGTGGCGGCTGGTTCGTGATTCAACTGTAAGTTCAACTTCAAAACATCAAGGTGAGGGAAATATGTCTGTAACAACTAATTCATTAGTGGCAAAGTTGAGGAAGTTTGGAGCACCGGTTGGCGCGGCTGCCGCAGTGCTCTTCGGTTTTTCGTTTCTGATTGGACATTTCGTTGCGCATGCAGCGGCCAACGGGGCCGCGTGGAATGGCGGCGCTCCGATGGATGACAGCAGCGTGTCGTCGCTGGTGGCCCTGGATAATGCCGTGGAGGCAGTGGCGGCGCGGGTAACGCCAGCGGTGGTGAACGTGTCGGTCACGGCGCATGTTTCCGCGCACGATGCGGACGGCGATGACGACGGACAGGATTCCGGCGGCGGGCAGATTCCGCAGGGTGCGATTCCTCCGGAGTTTCGTCGGTTCTTCGGGCCGATGGGGCGCGGGCAGAGTCCGCAGTCGCAGATCGAGCATGGGATTGGCAGCGGCATCATCATCTCTCCGGACGGCTACATCGTGACCAACCAGCACGTGGTGGATGGAGCGACGCAGGTCCGCGTGACGTTGAACGACCGGCGCGTGTTTACAGCGAAGGTGGTTGGCGTCGACAAATTGAATGACCTCGCTGTGATCAAGGTCAACGCGAACAACCTGACGACCGTTGCCTGGGGAGACTCGACCAAACTGCGTCCGGGGCAGACAGTGCTCGCGTTCGGCAGCCCGTTTGGCTACTTCCAGTTCTCGGTCACGCGCGGCATTGTGAGCGCGCTCAATCGGCCGAATCCTTACTCGGACGATGCGCGGAAGCCGGGCGATTTTATTCAGACAGACGCGGCAATCAATCCGGGAAACTCGGGCGGAGCGTTGGTGAACGCACACGGCGAATTGGTGGGCATCAACACATTCATCATCACGAACAACGGGGCGTTTGCAGGCGCGGGGTTTGCGATTCCCTCGCAGATCGTGCGGGCCTCAGCTGAGTCGATCATCAAGGACGGTACGGTCCACCACGGATATCTGGGCATCAGCATGAACGATGTGACGCCGGACAACTCAACCTTCTTCAACCTGCCGGACGCGACGGGCGCAATCGTAAGCCAGGTGACGCCTGACTCGCCTGCAAGCCGGGCCGGATTGAAGAACGGCGACGTGTTGCGCGAATTGAATGGCAGCAAGATCGGGAACGGAAGCCGACTGCAGGTGGCGGTGAGCCAGACTGCGCCGGGAACCGATATCAAGCTGGGCATTCTGCGCGATGGAAAGCCGGAGACGCTGACGTTGAAAGTCGGCGAGTACAAGGGCGAGAAGCAGGTTGCGGAAAACGAAAGCGGTGGATCGCACCAGCGTGGAAAGCTCGGGCTGGGAGTCGGCGATCTGACGCCGGATATGCGCCAACAGTTGAATATCCCGTCGCAGTTGAAGGGCGCGGCGGTGCAGAGCGTTCGACCTGCCAGCCCTGCTGAGGATGCGGGACTGCAACCCGGAGACGTGATCCAGGAAGTGAATCGCAAGCCGGTCGCGAATGCAGAGGAGTTTGCGAATGATGTGCGCGCTGTTCCACCGGGCAAGGACATCCTGTTGCTGGTGTGGTCACATGGCGGCGCAGGCTACCGCGTAGTGCATGCTGCGGCAAGCGAACAGAACGGCGATTAAGCAAGGTGTTGTAAAGCACGACTGACGGCCGTCGCATCTCCTCGAAGTGCGGCGGCCTCTTTTTGTCGGCGGACGATTTGAAGAGGAAGAGAAGAAGAAGTTGCCGTGAAATGACAATCGTCGGCTGCCTATGTTTGCAAGATTAGGCAATCGATCAAGTACCCTTGGTGACGAGTGGGTGACGTTTCGGTCCTGTTTTGTTTTCGAATATTTTTACCGGCAGACGACGGTTAAATCGAGCCCGCGGCCTTGGGATGGAGAGTAGAGCAATGGCTCGGGAGTACACTTTGGAATGTCCCCGGCCCGATGTTATCTGACCAAATTGGAGAGGCCCACCCTCTTCTGAACTATGAAGGTCTTTCACACATTCCGGCTCGACGCCGTCAATCATTGCTTGTGGCAGGGCGGGGAGCGCGTCTCACTTGCACCCAAGGCTTTTGATGTTTTGCGTTATCTGGTCGAACATGCCGACCGGCTCGTAACGCAGGAAGAGATACTGGAAGCTCTCTGGCCTGAAACGTATGTGAATCCCGAAGTTGTCAAGAAGTACATATTGGGTATTCGCAAGGTGTTGGGTGACCAAACCGACAAGCCTGTATTCATCGCGACCTTTCCCCGCCGGGGCTATCGGTTTATCGCGCCTATTTTTGACGAGGCAGAGAAGCCGCTCAAAAGTGTCGCGGCAAAATCAACCCGGATCGGCATTTTAGGGCGCGAAGCTGAACTCGCCAAAATGCATAGTTGGCTTGATCAGGCACTCGGTGGAGAGCGGCAAACCATATTTATAACCGGGGAGCCGGGAATTGGTAAGACAACCACGGTGCAGGCTTTTCTGGAACAAGCCAGCCAGACCTCGGTCCTCATGGTGCGCGGGCAATGCCTTGAACACTACGGAGCGGCTGAGCCATTTCTGCCGGTGCTCGACGGATTCTCCAGGCTGCTTCGATCGTCCGCTGGAGCGCAGGCTCTGGATTTGCTGCGGCACCAGGCGCCGATGTGGCTGGCGCAGATGCCTTCCGTGATTTCGCAATCTGAACGGGATGCCCTGCAATCTCAAGTTGCGGGCTCATCCCGGGAACGGATGCTTCGCGAAATGGCGGGCGCCATTGAATCTCTCACATCGCTTTCGCCATTGCTGCTTGTCCTTGAGGACCTGCACTGGAGCGACTATTCAACGCTGGACCTGGTGTCGTACCTGGCACGGCGCGGCGACCCGGCGCGGCTCATGATCGTCGGCACTTATCGGCCGGTCGACGTGATCCTGAATGACCATCCGCTGAAGAGTGTGAAGAGAGAGCTGCTGGCGCACAACCTGTGCCACGAGCTTCCACTCGAGTATCTTGCCGAGGACGTTGTTACCCAGTACCTGGCCGCGAGATTCCCTCGACACCAGCTTCCCGGTTCCTTAAGACGAACGATCTACCAGCGAACCGAGGGGAACCCCCTGTTCATGGTTACCTTGTCGGACTATCTGTGCAACGAGAAGATGATCGTTGAGGAGCAGGGGATCTGGAAGCTTCGCGTGGATCTGGCGGAGGTTGAACGCGGCGTTCCTGGGAACTTGCGCCAGTTGATCGAAAAACAGATCGAACGGCTCAACCCAGACGAACGAACGGTACTCGAGGCAGCCAGTGTCGCTGGAATGGAATGTTCGTCCGTGGCCATCGCTTCAGGACTCGACAAGCCGACGGAATGGGTGGAAAAGCACTGCGAAGAACTGGCCCGAAGGCATCAGTTTCTATCGCCGGCATGGTTGATTGAGTTGCCGGACGGAACCGTCACTCCGCGCCACCGTTTTATCCACGTTCTGTATCGCGAGGTTCCTTACCGCCTGATGGCACCGAGGCTGCGCTCACAGATCCATCAACGGATCGCCGAACGCGGTGAGCAGATATACGGGGACCGGAAGGGCGAGATTGCGGCCGAGCTGGCGATGCACTACGAGCAGAGCCGCGATTGGCCGCGAGCATCGAAATATCTGATTGAGGCGGCCCAAAAAGCAACTCGCAAGTCCGCGCATCATGAGGCTGCCGGGCTCGCCAGGCGAGGATTGGAAGCGCTCAAACCTCTGCCCAAGTCCGCCGAACTGACTCGGCAAGTGATTGCTCTCCGCATGATCCTGATCGTTTCCCTTATGGCCACCAGGGGTTTTTCATTGCCTGAAGTGGATGATTTCGCGGCTGACGGAAAGGATCTCTTTGGGCAGACAGATCAGTCTCCGCAATCGTTCAACTTGCTATATTTGCTCGGGTTCTCGTACATAATGAGAGGGAAAATCAGCCCCGCGATGGAAATCGCGGAACAGTTGATCGTCCTGGCGGGAAAGCTAAATGATCCAACGCTAGCTATGGAAGCGCACCGCGCCATGGGGGCGACGTTGATTGAGACGGGAAATTGCACCGAGTCACTTGAACACTTCGATAGGGCTTCCCAGCTTTACACGGCGAACCGGCACCAACCCTTCACATTGATGAACATCGGTCATGATTGCAAAGTACTCAGCGAATGTTTCGCAGGAAGAGCGTTGTGGACACTCGGCTTCCCGGATGCTGCTCTAAGACGCGTGCAGGGGGCGTTGGCCTTTGCCAAGGAGCTCGCCCATCCGCAAAGTTCGGTTGGGGCGGCTCACTTTGCCTGCGAGGTTCATCAATTGCGTGGTGAGCCCCTGATTGCGCGCGATCTCGCGTACGAAGTTCTCAGGCTTGCGGATGAATATGGCCTGGAATATTGGGTTGCCCTCGGCAAAGTCGATTTGGGATGGGCGGATGCCGAACTCGGAAATGCTCTCCTGGGAATCGAGGAAATTCAGGAAGGACTGGCAGCGTACGAAGCGACTGGCGGTAAGCTCTGGAGTCCGCGCTTCCTGGGTCTGTACGCTGTTGCGCTAGGGAAAGCGGAACGCTTCGAAGAAAGCCTCGCGGTGATCGCGAAGGCCTTAACGTGCGCGGAACACACCGGGGAGCGATACGCCGTTGCGGAGCTACATCGCATCAAAGGCGAGTTACTCATGAAAAGCGTCGGACTAAATCATTCTGCGAACGATGCACCTCGATTAAAGGCTCTGTCTCAAGCGCGGGCGTGTTTTGCTGACGCCCTCGCAATCGCAGAACCGCAGGGAGCGAGATCTTGGGAGTTGAGAGCCGCACTGAGCATGCACCGTCTTGACCTGATGCTTGGGAATCCAAACCACACGCAACTTGCGGAGATTTATTCCTCCTTCACCGAAGGCTACGAAACCCCCGACCTGCGCGAGGCCAGAGCACTTCTTGAAATTGCTTCTCCGCAGGCGCTCCCTTGAAATGCGGGTGACAGGGTCAGACGCCACCGACCAAAAACTAGAGAGCTCATTCCATGCGTCGCGCGTGCGTGTGTGCAGACCAGTGAATGGGTCGTTATTCCACTGTTACGGACTTGGCGAGGTTGCGGGGCTGGTCTACGTCGCAGCCGCGGCGGACGGCGATGTAGTAGGCGAGCAACTGAAGCGGGACGATCTCGATGAGGGGCGACAGCAGCTCGAATGCCGGCGGTATGAGGATGACGTGCTCGACCAAGCCGGCAAGCGTGGTGTCACCTTCGGTGGCGATGGCGATGACGCGGCCGGAGCGGGCAGTTACTTCCTGAATGTTGGAGAGGGTTTTCTCGTAGCGCAGTTTGGATGCGGGATCAGCTTGGTCGCGGGTGGCGAGAACGACGACGGGGAGGGTCTCGTCGATGAGGGCGTTGGGGCCGTGCTTCATTTCGCCGGCGGGATAGCCTTCGGCGTGAATGTAGGAGATTTCCTTGAGCTTGAGCGCGCCTTCGAGGGCGATGGGGAAATGGATGCCGCGGCCGAGATAGAGAAAGTCGCGCGCATTCGAGAAGCTGGCAGCGAGTTGCTCACACTGAGAGGAGCAAGTCTTGAGGACTTCTTCAATCTTGGCGGGAATGCGGCTGAGTTCTTCGATGAGTTGAATCGAGCGTTCTTTATTGAGACGACCACGGAGTTGACCGAGCTTGAGCGCGAGCAGGAAGAGCGCGGTGAGCTGTGCAGTGAAAGCCTTGGTGGAGGCGACGCCGATTTCGGGGCCGGCGTGGGTGTAGATAGCGCCGTGGGCTTCGCGGGCGACCATGGCGCCAACGACATTGCAGATGGCGACGGTCTTCGATCCGAGTGAGATCATTTCGCGCTGGGCGGCAAGGGTGTCGGCAGTCTCGCCGGACTGAGTGATGAGCAGGCCGAGGGCGTTGCGATCGGGAATGGGATTGCGGTAGCGATATTCACTGGCGTAGTCGACATCGACGGGCAGGCGCGCGAGGCGCTCGATCATGTATTTGCCGGCCAGTGCGGAGTGCCAACTGGTGCCGCAGGCGGCGATGTTGATGCTGGAGGCGCCGGCAAGTTCGTCGTCGTCGATCTCCATTTCGCCGAGGAAGACGCTGCCGGAGTCGAGTGAGACGCGGCCGAGGGTGGTGTCGCGGATGGCGCGCGGCTGCTCCCAGATTTCCTTGAGCATGAAGTGCTTGTAGCCGCCCTTTTCCGCCTGGATAGGATCCCACTGGATGCGCTGAAGCTGGCGCTCGATGGGCTTTCCGTTGAAGTCGGTGAGCTTTACGCCATCGAGCGTGAGGATGGCCATGTCGCCGTCGGCGAGAAAGTAGATGTCGCGCGTGTGATGGAGGATGCCGGGAACGTCAGAGGCAATGAAGTACTCGCCCTCACCTACGCCGATGACGACGGGAGGTCCGGAGCGCGCGGCAATGATCTTGTCGGGCTCGGCGGAGGAGAGAATGCCGAGAGCGAAGGCCCCGGTGAGATGCTTGACGGCGCGACGGACGGCGTCTTCAAGAAGGATGGGAGCACCAGAGGCAGCGGCGTCGTTCTGAATCTGCTCGATGAGGTGGGCGATGATTTCAGTATCGGTTTCCGTAACGAACTTGTGGCCCTGGGCGGTGAGTTCGCGTTTGAGGTCGAGATAGTTTTCGACGATGCCGTTGTGGACGACGACGATGCGGCCGGAGCAATCGCGATGGGGGTGGGCATTCTCTTCGGTGGGGCGGCCGTGGGTTGCCCAGCGGGTGTGACCGATGCCAAAGGTGCCATCGAGAGGATGCTCGCGGAGGACTTCTTCAAGATTGCCGAGTTTGCCGGGGGCGCGACAGACTTCGAGTAGCGCGGTGTTGGGGCTACCGACGGCGATGCCGGCGGAGTCGTAGCCGCGATATTCGAGGCGACGCAGACCTTCGATGATGACGGGGACGACTTTCTTACGACCGACGTAACCGACAATTCCGCACATGATTGGATTCTATGCGAGGCCGCTGGACGGGCGTTATAACACTTTCGATGAAGGATGGTGAACAGACACGAGGTCCACGAACGCGATCTATTCCTCTATGCGGTATGTGAACTCTTCGATGACCGGGTTGGTGAGGACTTCGCGGGCGATGCGCTCGACCTGGGTGCGTGCAGCCTGCGGATCAAGGCCATCTGCAAGAGATAAAGCGAAGTACTTGCCCTGGCGGACGGCGGAGACCTCGTTGAAGCCGATCTTGCGCAGGGCATTGTGGATGGTTTGGCCCTGTGGATCGAGGACCGATGTCTTTAACGTGACGTAGACATGCGCCTTCATTATCCGTGATTATATAAGGGTCAACTGACGGTGCCGGCCGCCCGTTAAATCTGTGCATCCAGCCCGCGTCCTATAGGCGAGCGGGCAGTACCTTTATCAGGGCTTCATTCAGGGCGCCGGACCATTCCCCCAACGACTGAAGGAGAAGGAAGAGCGATGGTTAATTATCTTGAGTTGCCGATCGGCGACCGTGCGCCCGAGGTGTTTCGGGCGGTAATCGAGATTCCCAAGGACGGAACGAACAAGTTTGAATATGACAAGGAGTTGCATGTCTTCAAGCTGGACCGGAACCTGCACTCGCCGGTGCACTATCCGGGAGACTACGGGTTTATTCCGTCGACGCTGAGCGACGATGGCGACCCGCTGGACGTACTGGTGCTGGTGCCGGGACCAAGCTTTCCCGGATGCGTGCAGGAGGTTCGGCCAATCGGGCTGCTGGAGATGATGGACCAGGGCGTGCTGGATGAGAAAGTGCTGGCGGTGGGAAAGAACAATCCGCGCTATACGAATGTGTGGAACTACACGGATATCTACCCCCACATGCTGAAGGAAATTACTCACTTCTTCTCCATATATAAGGATCTGGAAGGCAAGCGAGTCGAGATCAAGGGATGGCACGATGCGGCGTATGCACGGGACCGTGTCATTCGGGCGTCGAAATTCTTTGTCGATGAGAAGCCAAAGCCTGTCGCGGTGAAGCAAAAGGTGGCGAAATAGGCTCAGGGGTCTGGCAAGTTGAAAATGGCAGGCCGTGCGATCGATCGCGCGGCCTTTGCTTTTTGAATTGGGGAATAAACCTAGTCAGCCGAGGCGGCTGCGAGCCGGCGACGCGCAAAACGTGCGGCCGTAAGCCAGTAGAGTACGGGACCAAGCAGCGCGACGGCGAGAGAGAAAACAAGCGCAGAGACCGCATTGTGCGCCAAAGTGATCTCCTCTTTGCGCGATGCGTAGAGAGCATAACCGATCAGCACGGCGGGACCGATTCCCAGCGAACAGGCGAAGGCGAGATTGCCGGCTTTGAAGGGGCGAGTTAGATTGGGCTCGCGAATGCGGAGCACCACCAGCGCGACAAATTCGAGAAGCAGGCTTGAGCCGTAGAGAATGAGATCGATGGAGATGAGGCGTTCAAATTTCAGATTGAGCGCGAGCGCCCATCCGAGTCCGCAGAGCAGTACGCTCACCCAGGGAACATTGCGGCTGTTGCGGCGAGCGACAAAACGCGGAAGCATTCCGTCTTCAGCCATGGCCATGGGCAGGCGCGTGTAACTCATCATTAGCGCGTTGAACATGCCGATGCCGCAGAGAGCGCCGCCGGCGACGACCGCAACGCCGAGCAGTGGACCGCCGATCGCGTTGGCCGCGGTCATCCAGTCGCCGGTTGAAAAGCTTTCAACAGACAGGCCTGCAAGCGCCATGGCCAGGAGCGGCAGAATGTAGGTGACGGCTGCCAGCATGGCGGCAGCAATCATGGCTCGCGGATAATTTCGCTGCGGATTCTCCACTTCCTGAGCAACGGTGGAGGCGTTGTCCCACCCCATGTAATTCCACATCGCCACCAGTACGGCGGTCGAGAGAGCTGCCTCAGAGCTGGAATTGGTCCAGTGGATGGCGGGATGGAGCGTGAATCCGCGCCAGATGCCGAGCGCCATGAAGACAACGAACGGCGCAAGCAGAAGCGCGAACAGGCCGACGGACCCTTCGCCCACGGCAGGCGCGCCGCGCAGGTTCCAGGAACAGCAGAAAATGACGACGGCCAACGACCAGGCGTATCCATGCCAGCCGGATGTCAGGCCCGGATTGAATTTGCCGAGGTAGAGAACGAAGATGGCCGGGTAAATCGCCATGTCGAAGACGCTGGCCGAGAGTGAAAGCCACCCCTCTTGATATCCCCAGAAGGGACCCAGAGCGCGACGCACCCAGACATAGAAGCCACCCTCAGCGGGAATGGCGCTGGCCAATTCGCCGATCATGAGCGCCGTAGGCAACGACCACAGAATCGGCAAGACAAGAAGAATGATGATGGCGCGCGCAAATCCGGCACCGCCGAGGATGTCCTCAATGCCGTATGGCCCGCCTGACACCATGAAGTATGTGGCGGCGACCAGCGGCAGCAATCGCATCTTGCGCCCTGCGGGTTTGAGTGCCGGAGACATTGATGTGAATGTAACAAAAAGCCAAGGTCAGTTGAGGCTTGCCTCCGCAAATATGATGGCCGCGCGTGCTGGAACGTGGAGTTGGAATCGCTGGCCGGCAGGGAGGAGACCAGGAAGGTAAGGGTTGGTGCAGTGTTCCGACAAGCGCTGCCAGCGTGTCTTCTGCGTCCGAGCGAAACGCGAGGCGGGCGAGGTTCGCCCAAGAAGCGTGGCGATGTGGTTGACGATGTGCCGGAAAAAAACCGCAAAGCAGCCGATCTGCTGAGAGGTGCACAAATGACACGCCCACAAAACTCTCGAGGAGCGTGAATTCCGCTATAATCCGGAATGAGCCGGAGAGATGGCCGAGTGGCTGAAGGCGGCGGTTTGCTAAACCGTTATACGGTCAAAAGCTGTATCGGGGGTTCGAATCCCCCTCTCTCCGCCAGCAACTTCTCTATCCGACCCAACATATATACAAGAAAATAAGATAGTTACAGAGCTTCTTTGTGTCGCAGCTGGCGCATGAATTTTCATTTGTAGCCCAAATTCCGGGCACGAACTATCGCAAAGAGAAATTAAAACAGCACGCTCTGGGTACACATTTGCGCCTGCGCGGCTGCAATTCCGGTTGCCATTGAGGTGGATCGAACGTGGATGCGGGTGATTCGGTTGGAACTCATGGGCAGCGTGGAGGAGCATCCTAATCGTCGACTAGGACGATGAGGCTGACGGTGGGCGAGGGAATCTCTGCCGGGATGTAGACACCCACTTCGCGAGTCTTCACGATGTGTTCCCAGCAACCGCCTTCGCGCTGCACCGAGAAATACTGGGCCTCAACGCGCGCGGCGATCTGGGGCGGCGGTACCGGAAGATGCATCAGGGGCATGCCGGGAACTGCTCGTTTGATCAGCTCAACCACAAAGCGCGCGGAACACACCTTCACGAGCTTCGGAACGTTTGAAATCATGTCGGCGTCGCCGATTGCAGAGCGGATCTCAAGAATCCAGCGACTGGCGCCGAGGCAGCGCTCGTCGATAATCGCACCTTGATACAGATAGGTTTCGACGGACTGGAGGGGAATACGGATGGCCTTCGACGGCATGACGATCTCGAGATGGCGCCGTATATGCTCATCGAGCGCAGCAAAACAATTCCCCAAGTCGGCATGATCGTACTGCGGCAGCGATTTCGGGTGCACTTCGAGCCCGAAGGTGCACAGAGCACCGCCGAGTCTCGACATCTCGCGGAATAACTCCTGCGGATGAGCATGCTGGGAAAGCAGGAAGTGGCGCAGAACGGGCAAACTCGTATTGAGGGTGTGGAGAAACCAGTATTGCGCTACATGGCGAGCTGACATGCCGGCCTGGAATACGCCGTTGCGCTGCTCCTCGGCCTGGGTAAAGACTGTGCTCTTCTCCTCGAGAATCTCAATCAGTCGGCGCAGAATCTCGGTGAGGCCGGGGCTGGCGATCAGGCTCAGGCACGGCGGAATCATGGTCGGATCGGCTTCAAACCGGCCAGCGCCGTCGCGCAGAATCCGGACGACCGGAAGAGCGATAAAACGATCGGAGACTTCAGACTCGGCGAGAAGTTGAAGGTTCTTGCGGCCGACCTGGATCGGCTTCTCGTCAAGGCCGGTGTTCTGGTCGGGCAGTTTAAGTTCCGAAGCGATGTACCGGATCGATCCGCTCTTCTCATCGACGCTGGTATTCTGCCCGTCGCTGATCCCCGCGGGGACGGCGAGGTACATCGTGAGATGATCTGCTACTGGCGAGAACAGTCCGGCGAATTCCCTCGGAGAGGGCGGAGCATCCGAGCCGGGAAAGTCGAAGGCCAGACCATCGGCAAACAAACCGCGCGCATGGGTAAGGGCCAGGGTGCCATTGCGCAGCGCATCGAGATCGATCTGGAGACCCACCAAGCCGTACGCATCACGCCAGAGACTCGTGGTTACGAAGTTTAGCGCATCTTCAAAGTAGCGGCTTTGTGCCTGAAAGACATGGGGGCCAAGGAACATGCCCTCGGACCAAACGGGTTTGGTGAGTGACCTCATATTCCACCAGCCGATTGGGGAAGAAGGATAACCAGTTCCATGTTGGGGTTGGGAATGTCACCAGGCACGTGGACCGCGAAATTCCGCGCGCGCGTCACCGTTTCCCATGCGGCTCCTGATTGATTCAGGCTGAAGTACTGATACTTCATCTTGATCGGAATGGCGCTGGGAGGACTCGGCGTGTGCGTCAGAGTGATCCCAGGCAACGCCCGGCTCACTAGCTGATCAATGTGCGTAGCCGAGCAGGCTTTTATCAGCTGCGGCACTCTGCGAATGATGGTTTCGTCGTTTACGTCGGCAGTGATCGCGAGATACATTCGCGTATTCGTGAGGTATCGGTCCTGATCGATCGAGGCAGCATAGACCGTATTGGATACGTGCTTCAACGGCAACGAGACGACGTTTGTGGGTACCACGGTCTCCAGCAGGAGCCTGAGCTTCTCATCCAGATCTGTGAAGACTTTGCCGAGTTCGGAGTGGTCGTACAGCGGCAGATCCCGCGGCCGTATCTTCGCGGAAAAAGTGGTTAGCGAGGCTCCGAGTGTTGTGAGAGCAGAGAAGAGCTGCTCAGGATGACAGCGCTGACCCTGCAGCAGATGGCTGAGCACGGGAATATTGGAATTGACCGTGTACAGAAGCCAGAAATTCGCGATATCCGCGGTTGTGAATTCGGCGAGGCTTTGGTTTTTCTGGCGCCGGGTACCGGAAAGCTGCGTGCTCTTGGCGGAAAGGATCTCCAGGATTCCGTTCACCAGCCCGCGCAGGTAGTCGCTTGCGAGCAGTTCGAGCAGCGGTGGCACAAATCGCTGGTTCTGGCGAAAGCCGCCAGCCTCGGTCCTTTCCACGTTGGCAATACGCATGGCGGAGCTGCCTTCGCGGTTTTCAGTTTCCGCGAGAAGGCGAAGATTCTTCCTTGCGATCTGGAGGGGCTTTTCACCGGTGCCGGTGTTATCGTCGCGGACGGTTCGTATCTCGGCGAGGTAGCGTGAGCTGGCAACACGGCCAAGGCCAGCCACGTTCAGGCCATTTTCCTTGTAATCCGGAACGGTGAGATAGAAATCGAGGTTCGAGACGCCGGGATCGAAGAACTCCGCCAACACTTTTGATGCGGGTGGCTGATCGGGCCCGGGGATATCGAACAGCATCCCGTCAGGGAAGATGCCGGAGGCGCGACCGATGGCGAGTTTTCCCTCCGCGAGCAGTTCCTGATCGAGCACAAGTTCATTGAAGCCCCAGGCGGAGAATTTGAGCGCCTGGACGCGGAAGTTCATGCTGTCTTCCAGAAACTTGTCCTGAAGCTGCAGATGCTGCGGCGTCAGAAAAGTTCCTTTGCTCCAAAGAACGGGCTGTAGTTGTCTCATGGAGATTGACCGGACCTTAACCATAACAATTCAATACGGGATGCGCCAAGGGGCACGAAAGACTTCGAGGCATCATGAGTTCATCTTCGTACCCTTCGACCCATCATCCGCTTCATCCGGTTTTTCGGGGGACTTCGGGCTCGTGGGACTTGAACCGCAGCCGGAGCCAGCCGCGCCACCACTGTTGATCATCACCATCGTTCCCTGGATCGATACGCCTGCAGGACCGATGTCGATGAAGTTGCCTCCGACCTTCAGGGAGAGCTGCGTTCCCGCTTCAATCACCACGGTCATGCCCGCTTTCAGGTGAATCACTTGACCGGCTTCGTGCGCGAAGTTCATTCCCGACTTCTCGTACAAATTCTGTCCAGCCTGGATAGAAATGGTCTGGTCGGTCTTCTGATTCAGGTTGCCAGCGACATGGTGGTTCAGGTCTCCTCCGATGTCTTCGGACTGGTTGCCCGTCACCTTCAAATGGAGATCTGCGCCGACGCTTTCTTTCTGATCGTTTGTAACAATCAGGCTGCGGTCGTTGCCGATCCATTCGCGCGAGTCGTTCTTGATGCGGGTGTCGTAGTCCTTTTCGCCGCGTACAAAGACCTGCTCATCGCCTATCTTGTCTTCAAAGCGCAGCTCGTTGTAGTTTTCGTCGCCACCGCCCGCCGTGCTTCGGGTCTTGAATGTTGTTCGCGTGCCGTAGTCGGGAAGCGCGTAGGGGACCGTCTGGACATCGTTATACACACGGCCAGTAATGATGGGCCTGTCGGGATCTCCTTCAAGAAAACTCACGATGACTTCCTGGCCGACGCGGGGGATATTGATCATTCCCCATCCCTGGCCAGCCCAGTCCTGCGAGACCCGCATCCAGCAGGAAGTCGCCTTCTTCCGGTCCCACGGGAACTGCACCAGTACCCTGCCCCACTTGTCGACCCAGATCTCTTCGCCATCGCCGCCGACATTAGCGACGTCGGATTTGCCCTCATCCGCGCTCTTGCCGACCACCGTCGCCGTCTGCGGGCCCTGCACGAAGGGTTTGGGCGTAGTCCGCGCAGGCCGAAACGGTTCATCCGCGGGAATGCATGTGAAGTGGTTTACATAGCTGTCTTCGCCGCCTGCGCCCTTGTCACGATAAGTTCCGGCAACGGAGGCAACGTGCTGAATCTCCGTCAGCAGGTAGCTCGCGTTCATTGCGGGCAACGGGTGATCCTCAAGATCGAATTTGTAGCCGCTGGTAAATGCCCGGCAGACGCTCGACCCCTGGATAATTTTGTGGATAGCTTCCTCTTCCTGCATCCGAACCCTGACCAGCGCTGTTCCATCCGAAGGAGTAGTATGCAACCCCGGATAGTCGAAGATCTCCATATCATCGTTGCCGCCCACCGAGTAAATCGTCGACTCCGAAGCCGAG
Source organism: uncultured Acidobacteriaceae bacterium (assembly GCA_963770365.1). GTDB lineage: Bacteria > Acidobacteriota > Terriglobia > Terriglobales > Acidobacteriaceae > Telmatobacter. The sequence continues at coordinate 196,742 of CAVYPN010000017.1, forward strand.
AGATCTTGTGTCGAGGTGATGAAGTTATAGTCGGTGATGGAGTGCTTTCCGCTGCGCAACTCCTGCCCGATACTCAAATCATTGACTGTATCGCCGGCGTCAAGGCCGCCTGTGGCAAGATTGAAGCCGGCAATCGCTTGTTTCGGGCAGAGATTGTGTACGCTGCTGGAGTCTCCCAGCTTCATCGTGTGGTCGCCGTCATCGTGCTCAAAGAAATAGAAGATGCCAAATTGCTCCATGAGCCTTGAGACAAAGTTAAAATCCGTCTCGCGGTATTGAACGCAATACTCAAGGGGCTTGTAGTCGCCGCTGAGTGCTGGATTGTAGCCAATTTTTCGTTCATCCAGCACCTGTTCGATGATCTCTGTCACCAGCATGTTATGGAAAATGCGGCAATCGGCATAGCGCGTCAGCGTCCACAGCTTGGGCACGACCTCAAGCTCATAACGCGTCATGTCCCCTTCCTTGCCCGTGCAGGCAAAGTGGCTCACGATGCCGTTGAAGTAACGCTGGGAGTCATCGAATTGAGTGATGTTGATCGTTACGCTCTCGCCGATAATCGAGGTGAAGTCGATATCGGTGTCCTCTGACAGTGTGGTCAGATGAAAATTGAACAGGCGTGAGATGGCCTCGTGGCCGCTGAACCCGGTGAGCAGCAGCTTATTCTCACCCAGCGGCGTGGTGAGCGTGACGAGGCGGCCTGTTTGGTCATATTGGCCCGGCGCCGAACTTCCAGTTGATCCCATAACAATTTCGGGGCTTGATCCTTGCGAGATCAAGCTACCGCCTCAAATCCTGAATTAACGACGGCATCAATGACTAAGGTGCATCGATCATTCAACACATGCACCCATTTGGTTGCCTGTTCTTACGCCATTTGCTCCGTCAACAATGGTTCACCTGAGTACGAGAATTCCCCATCTTCGCCAACGCTTACGTGAATCGCGGTCATCTTTTCGCCTTCGGCCATGCTGCTGAGAATCTTGCGTGAGATTTCAGGCAGAAGAGAGTTGGTGAGGATGTTGTCGACGTTGCGCGCTCCGCTTTCGACTTCGGTGCAGCGGCTGGCCACTGCTTCGAGAAACGCATTGTCGTAAGCGAGCTTGATCTTGTGATTTTCGAGTAGTCGTCTCTGGATCTTGCCGAGCTTCAGACGGATAATCTGTTTCAGCGCCTCATCCCGCACCGGGTAATAGGGGATGAGCACCATGCGGCCGAGGAATGCGGGCTTGAAAATCTTGTTGAGTTCCGGTTTCAGGGAGTCAATGAGCGCACGCGGTCCGGGTGCAGTCTCGGGGTCGGCAACCAGCTTCATCAACTGATCGGTGCAGGCATTGGTGGTGAGAATGATGATGTTGTTCTTGAAGTTGATCTCGCGGCCTTCGCCATCCTCCATCTGGCCTTTGTCGAATACCTGGAAGAAGAGTTCGAGCACGTCGGGATGCGCTTTTTCAACTTCATCAAGCAACACGACTGAATAAGGCCGGCGGCGCACGGCTTCAGTCAGTACTCCGCCTTCGCCATATCCAACGTAGCCCGGAGGCGAGCCTTTCAGCGTAGACACGGTGTGGGGTTCCTGGAACTCCGACATGTTAATGGTGATCAGATTGTGCTCGCCCCCATACAACAGATCGGAGAGCGCGAGTGCCGTTTCGGTTTTGCCGACCCCGCTGGGGCCGACCAGCATGAAGACGCCAACCGGCTTGTTTGGATCGTCGAGCGAGGCCCGTGAAGTTTGAACGCGCTGACTGATGATCTCCATCGCATGAGGCTGGCCAATCACCCGCTTGCCCAGATGCTCCTGCAAGGCGAGCACGGTCGTGATTTCGTCCTTGAGCATCTTTCCAGCCGGGATCCCCGTCCAGGCAGACAACACTTCGCCGACAATCTGCGCATCCACGCAGACGCGGATGAGACCTGTTTCGCCCTGCAGCGCCGAGAGTTCGGTCTCCATTTCCTGGAGTTTCGCTTTCATCTCTTCCGGTTTTACGGCGGGTTCCGCGGCAACTGCCGGGCTTCCGTTCTGGTCGGCGGGAGCGGCAGGCGTGGCTTTGCCGTTCGATGCCGTTTCGAGTTTGCTGCGCAGTTCGCGAATTTTGGCGACGAGATCGCGTTCCTTCTCCCAGCGATCCTGCAGAGTTTTCAGCTTCTCATCGGCCTTCTGCTTTTCTTCGGCGATCTTGGCCTGCGTCTCCGAGTGATCGGCGCCCACTGTCTCTTCGCGCTGAAGGATTCGCTTTTGGACTTCAAGCGCATCGATTTGGCGTGTCAGGTCTTCGATTGCAGGCGGCGTCGTGTTCTGGCCCAAAGCGAGCCGAGCGCAAGCGGTGTCGAGAATGCTCACCGCCTTGTCGGGCAACTGGCGTCCTGCCAGGAAACGATGTGTGAGCCGCACGCTGGAATACACGGCCTCATCGAGGATGCGCACGTTATGATGCTTTTCGAGCGACGCAACCAGGCCGCGCATCATGATCATGCATTGATGTTCGCTGGGCTCTTCCACCTTTACTACCTGGAAGCGCCGCGCCAGCGCCGCATCTTTTTCAAAATACTTTTTGTACTCCGACCACGTCGTGGCGGCGATGGTTCGCAATTCACCGCGCGCCAGGGCGGGCTTCAGCAGATTGGCAGCGTCGCCCTGTCCCGCCTGGCCGCCAGCGCCGATCATGGTGTGCGCTTCGTCGATGAAGAGAATGATGGGAGTTGGGGAGTTCTTCACTTCCTCGATCAAGCCCTTCAGCCGATTTTCGAATTCGCCCTTTACGCCCGCACCGGCCTGGAGCAAAGCGAGGTCAAGCGTGCGGATATGCACGTTCTTCAGCGGCGGCGGAACATCTCCCTGCGCCACGCGGAGAGCGAAGCCTTCAACCACGGCCGTTTTGCCCACGCCCGCTTCGCCGGTCAGGATCGGGTTATTCTGACGGCGGCGCGTGAGAATATCGATGACCTGGCGGATCTCCGGGTCGCGGCCGAGAACCGGATCGATCTTGCCTTTCTTGGCATTACCGGTGAGATCCACCGTGTACTGGTCGAGGTTCGGCGTTTTTCCGCTGATCGCTTTCGCGCCATCGGCCGGCGCCGAAGCCGCGCCCGAGAATCCGGTAGACGTTGTTTCGGCAGAAAGCGCGACGATCCCCATCAGGTCCTTGCGCAGGGCGTCCGAATTGATCTTTTGAAATTCCTTGCTCACGTCGCGCATCAGGCGCGAAAGTTCCTCATCCGACGCGAGCGCGAGGATGGCGAATCCGGTGCGCACCTGACCTGCGTCGAAGTCGATGGAACCGACGGTCCATGCAACCGTCAGCATTTTGAGCACTGTCGGACTGATGGCAGGCGTGCGGGCATTTCCCGACTTGAGTTTGTCGAGGCTTCGCGCCAGCTCAGCCGTCAGGCGAGACTTGTCGATCTCGAAATGCTTGACGATCGCGGCAAAGTCATTGTCGGACGAGTCGAGGAGCTTGGTGAGAAAGTGCTCGACCTCGATGTCGTAGTGGGTGCGGGACAGGCAAAGGCCTGCTGCTCCTTCCAGAGCGCTGCGCGTCTGGTCATTCAGCTTTGCAATCAGAGATTTCAGATTCAATCCCATGTCACCCTCACAATGCAAGTATCGTGTCGTCTGGATCAGTGCACATCGATTTTGTCTTGGCCCACGCTGTCCATCCGAGCCTGGCAGGCGCTTCCGCGTCTGATTCAAGTTGAATGATTGGAACGTCGTTGCGTTCCAGCACAAGTTGTAATTCAAATTCGATACAGTCGTTGCTGAAGTAGCGTGTAATGGCGCGGACTCCCGCGAAGGCGCTGCCGTCGGGCAGAAATTCAACGTACGTTTTCAGTGGAACCGGCCCGATCCGAATGCGTGCCCGGCTCTGGCGATTCCACACTGCATCCCCCACGACCGCACCGACGCCGATCTGGCACGACATGGCGTCCCTTTCGTCCATGGAGCACTGCGTCGACTCGTCGATGGAATACCAGGCACCCGAAAACTGGATGACTTCGACGGGAACCTCAAAATAGGACGCCAGAACCTGCTCCAGAGCCTGCGCCGATCGCGACTGCATCGCGAGCAGGCAAATGAAGGGCATCAGCGCCTCGTCCTCGATGTCCTGCCGATCCTGCAATCCTTGCGTTCCCAATCCGAGCAGGTCGAGCAGGTAACGACTGAAGAGATCGCGGGCGCCCATCGCGTAGTTGACGTGAAACCGTGAACGCTCCCACGCGCGATAGAAAAGCGAAATCGCGCGATTGTCAAAGATCTCGAAAAACGAAGACAGAGTTGTATCCTTGGCGCGGACTCTTTCGAGGATCTGCTCGCTGTAGACGTACGGAAGCACGCCCGATGGGCCGGTAAGACCCATAAAGTTGACCATCATCTCTGCAGGTTTTTCGTCCGGTATGCTCAGACTCTGGATCTCGCTGGCAGGAAATCCGAGCCGAGGATTGGCCGTGAATCGCACAACCTCGTCTTCAGGAGCTGCGAAGCCGCCCACATGGCCCCTCACCTCATTGAGCCGCTGCAACAGCGCAACCGCCTGGAAGAACTCAAAGGAACAGGGATCATCGGCAAGCAAATCGCCGATGATGGGTTTCGCTATACCAGCAGTCGCCGTCCCGATCTCGGTGCCCATTCGTGGAGTCCCTCCTTTCGTTGCGGTGTGGTGACGCTCAATTGCGTAAAACTGTTTAAAGATGCGGCAAGGCCGAAAAAGCGTTCAAGCACGGCTGCGAACAAGAAGGCTCCGCCACCGGAAAACTGGTCTTCGTCAATTTCCATATCGATGCGAAGGCCCCGAGCAAAGCTGATACCTTCTTCTGAAACGAGCCGGGCGAACGTGGATCTGCTTTTGATTTGAAGAATGCTGTGGATCACGTTCTGCGAATAAGCGGTGCGGCCGACGTCATAAAGGCGAAGAATTTCCTGAAGTCCCTCCTTGCCTTCTTCCACAAGTGAGAGATAGTTGAGCGACAAGTGAGACACGAGCCGCCAGAGAACACTTTTACCCAAAGCAGGCCGAACGGGTCCAGTCGGTTTGCGCAGCGCCACAATCCGCTTCATGTTTGCGGCGCCTTCCATTTCGAAATCGCTGTCTTGATTTCCAAAAGGCAATCGTGCCGGCAGATCCCGGTTCGTACACGTTGTGCGAACCGACAACGCGGTTGCCTCCGGATCGGCCGTCGTCATGGTCAGATCGAGGAGGGACAGGGAGATATCTGTACCGTCATCGTTTGGCCGGGTTGCGGGCCGGCGTCGCGCAAGCCAAAAGCAGGTGCGATCTCCACCCCGTGCGAAGTGACGCAACGAATAGAACGGTTCGTATCGCGTAATTTTCTGGTTTGAAGAGTCGATTCCTGAAACCTCGTCGACGGAAAAAATCTCGACCGCGTAGGGACGGCGAACGTCAGGAACGACATGGTATTCGACGCGCCGCTGATTGAGCTGAATCGGCTCGGCAACCTGTTCGAAGAGGTTGACGATCGGGGTGCATCCCAGGCGGAACGTCTTCTTCGAGAGCTCCAGTTCAAGCCGCTGCACACGACCGGTCCCCTCAATTTCGGACAGCAGAAAGATGATTTCGATCTTGTCTTTGAAACCCGCCTCGGCAACCGCACCCAGCCCAGCAATATCCACGAAAAAGAATTTTTCGGGAAATGCAAAATACTCCATCAGGAGCCGATGGCCGGCAAACGAAGACGAAGGATAAGGCACCATGCCTTCATCGGGGCTGAAACCAATGGCCTGCAACGATGAGGCCGGCAATGACAATGGCGCCGCCTTGGATCCTGGCGTCAAATCCCGCACCACGATGCGATTCAGCCGGCTGAAAAGAAGCTCGTAGATGATGTTGACGAGGCCGCCTTCTCCATCCAGGTAGAAACGCAACTTATCCGGCTGAAGCGATGAGAACGTAACGTCTTTGCCGCATTGGAGCTCAAGCCGAATGGACCAGGGTGAATCCAGGCTTTTAACCGGCGGGGAGAGCTGGCTTGGCGCCCTGAGTTCAGCCGCAGCCACCGTAATCGGCCACAACGTGGTGTTGTAGCAAGTGCGAAAGCTGCACGGGACCCCGTTGATGGGCTTGGAGTAGAGCGGCGTGTTGCGGTCGATCTTCAAGCCGCTCGTGAGCTTGCCCTTGGTCGGATCCAGTTGGAACTCGACGACGGACATGGATGGAATCGGGCGCACGAGCTGCGGATAAACCACCGAGAGAAGAGCCTCTGTGATTTCGGGAAATTCGTCATCGAGCTTGAGATGAACGCGCGCCGCTAAAAATGCAAAAGCTTCAAGAAGCCTTTCAACATGCGGGTCTTCGCACTTCGTTGGCTCGAGGACGAGTCGCGATGCTACCTTGGGGTGCTTTTCTGCGAACTGCGCGGCGGACTTTCGCAAATAGTCCAGCTCACGTTCGTAGTACAGGAGTAGCTCATCGCGCATCGTCGCCCCCGCTGAGGTGGCAGGTTCCACTCTTCAACTCAATGAGCGAATCAAATGAAATCGGCTCGGGGACGGGATCCAGCTTGAGCATCGCATCGATCCGCAAGCGAACGTCCTTCTTGCCGGGATTCTCAGTTTCGATCATGACCAGGCGCACATTCGAAAGGCGGGGTTCAAAAAGATTGATGGTGGCGAGAATCTGGCGTGTCAGCCGGGTTCTATCGGCAATCGTAGCCATCGACAATGCGGAGAGATCGGGTAGCCCATAGACGTAAGTTGAGCGATTCAGCTCCTTCAGGTTTTCACTGGGAGGATCCGCAATGCGCCGTGAATTCAGCAGCCACTCCAAGTCTCGGCGCACAGCGGCCTTGACGAGTCGCAGAGATTGCGATCGGCTTAGCTGATTCTCGGCCCTGCTCTCCGGCTCGAGATCGATAAGCCGGTCCAGCACCGAAATCGTGATTGTGGTTTCCCCGAGTGCGCGCGCCATGGCTTACCCCACATCCAACGCCTGCACGGGGTCAAGGCGGCATATCCGTTCAAAGAGCTTTTGTTTGTCAGATGCGCTGCCTTGAATCTTTTTGCTATAGCGCATGAGCTTGGTAAGGTCGCCGGCAATCTGCTCTGGATCTTCCCAGGCGTCGAGCTTGTGCGCCTCGATGGCAGCAGCGATATCTTCGAGCAGCGGCTGAGCAATGCTGTCTTTTCCAGCGGCAATCGCGAGTTCAATCGTCTCCATGGTGCGGCGGAAACGATGCCTCCCGGATCGCTGTCTGGCGATTTCGACGCGCATGATGGCAAACGCCCTCTCCTCCTGGCCGGCCGCGAGTGCGTCTTTGGCGAGGATGTAGGGGTCGACAGCCTGTGCTAGCCATGTGGGCGCGCCGTTCCGATGCGTCCGCGCTTCGGTCGCTGCTTCTTCTTCCACCGTGAGCGGAGCGGACGTAGGCGGAGTGCTCAGACTTTGCAACCACTCCCGCGTCTCGGGGTTGGCGGCTGGTGTGTCGTCCAAGAGCGTGGCGTCCAGCAACTCCGGTAAATCGTTCATCAATGCGCGCAGTTCTGATTGGATCGCCGTCGCGATGGGATGGTACTCATCGCCGAGGGCGTTGCAGGCGGCAACGGACAGCCTCTGCAGATCGAGCCAGGCACGGCTTCCCGGCAAAGACATCGCCTTCTCGCCGGCCTCAAGCAGTTCACTCCATCTTTTGGAGATAGCCAGGCGCTTGATCTGCTGCCGGACTTCGGTTGGCGGCGCTTCGAGCATCGGACTGTCGCCGAGACTGCGGGCACTGCGCAATTCTCCCCATCGGAGACCGCGGAGCAGAAGATAGGGAGCAGGATTGCTGGGCTCGCGCTTGCGCATGAAGGCTGCTGCCGCGACAATCATCGCCGCCGCTTGCCTCATGTCGGTGGGCTCGGCGCCTGTAGGCAAAGCGATCCCGGGCGCGGATGCCGATGCATCGAGGCTTGCGCCCTGTGCGTCCGCGGTCTGTTCGGGCGGAGGTTCCTCGATCGGATCGGGTTCCTTCTCCCGCTTCTTTTCGAGCAGAATGTGAACCGTGTACCTGACTTCGGTGAGCGCCGTTCTCAGCTTCGTAAACCCTGGAGCATCGTCCTCCAGCTTTTCGTCGCAGAAGGTGTCCAGTTTGCCAACGGTGTCGAGGCAGGCGTCGAGATCCTTTTCGGCCTGAAGATAAAAAGCTTTCGGCGTATCCGCGAATGCCTTGTCAAAGACATCGGGGGCAAGCCTGCCGCGCTGGATCTTTTCGTTGCGGGCCTTGCGATCCTTGTCGGTCTTGACCTGCTCCTCATAACCGACTTCACGAGACTCTCTGTACAAATGGTCAGAGTATCCAGCCGAGGTGATCGGCGTGAAGCGAATTGGAAGATCAAGTGCGCTATTCATCCATTCCAATTGCGTGGCCCGGATTTCACGGTCACCATCCTCGATCTGCGGATACACCGTATCCCAGTACTGGGTCACAAGGCGATACATCAGATCAAGCCCCGTGCGCAACCCGGGGAAGCGCTCCGTTTGAAGCAATGCTTCCGTGAGATAACCTGCGAGCCGGACATCCTTCGAGACAGTCGCAAGGGCATCTTGCGCAAGCTTGATGACCAGCGGCCAATTCGCAGTTTTGCGTTCGGACTGCCATGCACCCTGGTCCAGCTCGTCGTCCTGGCGACGCGCTTCCTTGATCTTGTCGAAGATAAGAAGCTTGTTATCGTAGCGCAGATCGATGCCGCTCGGATTTTCTCCGGGAATAGCGGCAAGGATGTCTTCGCGAAGTGGCATATCGACCGACCCCAGACTTGCGGTTTCTTCTCAGTCCGCCGCGGGCGCATCCGCAGGTTGGGCAAACTGAAGCGAACGAATCTCCAGGAACGGAAACTCCTCGCCATCTACAAGCAGCATCTTTTGGCCGTTTGGAATTTCCCTTCCCTGCTCATCTGCCGACCAATCGGTGATCCTTCCCAACCAAACGTTCTCATCTTCCTGCTTCCATGAGAACGGATAAATCGCGGGCAGCAGCACTTCACCCAAATCCATCCCGCGAAAAGACGGCCCGGCCTGCACAACGGCTGGAGCCCAAATCGTGTCACGCAACCTCTGAGGCGGACCCATCTCGAGCGATGCCACGTGCTCGAATGGAATCCAGACGCACGCCCCTGCGGCGAAAACCTCAAGCCGCGCGCCAATGTCGGGATCGGCGTCGCGGATTTCGCTGAACGGCGTGCCATTCAACGAGCCCGGACGCGACAAAGCAACATCTGACGGAAATGCCTTTTTTGCGAAGATTTCGTGCCGCGTCTTCTCCGCGTGCAGTGCGGCGTAGTAGACAATCGCCCCGGTTTCCTTCTCGGGACTGCCGTCGGCCAGAACTGCCAACTGCTTCTCAGCTCGCGCGTACTCCCCGGAAAAACAGAGCAGCTCAAAGAGGAAAGTGCGTTGGGCCGTGTCAGACGGATGGTCACGCAAATAAGACGTGAGCGCCTGCACAGCTTCCCGCACTTTTCCGGCCTTGAACAGTTCTTTGGGCGTTACTGGCACCGTTCGCCTGCTTGCCTTCCGTTTACCACGGCTTCAGCTTGAGTACGTCAAAGCCCTTGTCGATGAAGCCCTTCAGAGATCCACCCTCCTCTGGGTTGTAGCTCACCTTGATCTTGCTGTAAGCGAAGCTGACCGACTCCACCGGATTCTCGCTCGAACCGGAGTGCTGAATCGAGGTGATCAGTGCGTCTTCCAGATGGATCTTGTAGTAATCCTGCTGGTCGTCGCCCATGGGCTTGTCGTAGATGATGTCTACCTTCTTGAGGTAGTTGCCAGTGACACAATCATCGAAAAGTAACGGCGAGGTTTTGTCCACCACCTTCATGATGGAGATGTCGTGCAAGCTCGCGCGGCCAGCACGTGCTTCGCCGCCGGACGAGCCAACGCCGATCACGGCGGTCTGGCTGGCGCCGAAACTAAACGAGAGAATATCGATGGCGTCCGCCTTACTCGTGGAGGGACCGGGACGTCCATCGATGATCAAATATGCGTTTACCGCCATCGCAAATTCTCCTTCGAAATCGTTCAACTACGTGCAGGTAAGAGCGCCAGACGAGCTGTCGCCAGGGTTCCGCCAAAGAGAACCAACGCGCTACCGCGCCGCGGCAGGCAAATCGGCCACAAGACGGAGGGAAACTGTAAGTTCATCGAGCTGGAAGTGGGGGCGAAGGAAAGCAACGGCACGGTATACACCGGGTTTCCCTGGGACCTCACTCACATCGATGCGTGCTTCACGCAGCGGACGCTCTGCCTTGGTTGCTGGAGATGCAGAATCATCCGGCGTTACATATTTGGTGATCCAGCGATTGAGGAATCTCTCTGCCTCTTCGCGGGACATGAAGCTTCCGATCTTGTCGCGCATCATGGCTTTCAAATAGTGCGCGAAACGCGAAACAGCCATGATATACGGAAGCTGAGTCGACAACCGGGCATTGGCATTGGCCGAGTCAGTATCGTAGGTCTTGGCCTTCTGGCAGCTTTGCACGCTGAAGAAAGCGGCATAGTCGGTTCCCTTGCAATGGACCAGGGGCACGAATCCCAAATCTGCGAGTTCTTTTTCGCGACGATCGGTAATAGGAATTTCAGTTGGGCACTTCAGCGCCTGATCGCCTTCATCCGTAGCGAAGGTGTGCGTTGGAAGTCCTTCAACAAGCCCGCCGCCCTCTACTCCGCGCATAGCCACACACATCCCATACAGCGCATAGGACTGAGTCATCTTGGTGCCGAGCGCGTAGGCCGCATTCATCCACAGGTACTTCGAGTGGTCGGTCCCGTCGACGTGCTCCTCATATCGGAACTCATCGATGGGCTTTGTATCGGCGCCGTAAGGCAGCCGGCCCAAGGTTCGCGGAAGCGCCAGCGCAACATAGCGCGAATCCTCGCTCTGCCGGAACGACTTCCACTTCGCATACTCCGTGCTGTCGAAGATCTTGGCCAGATCTCTCGGCGCGTCGAGAGACGTGAAGCTCTCCAAGTTCAGGAGGTCGGGAGAGGCAGCGCTCACAAATGGCGCATGAGCCTGAGCGGCGATATGCGAAACGCCTTCAAGCAACGCCATGTCTTCAGGATGCTTCCCGAATTCGTAGTCGCCGATCAGCGCTCCAAAAGGAGCTCCGCCGAACACGCCGTACTCTTCTTCGTAGATCTTTTTGAATAAAGCGCTCTGATCGAATTCAGGAGCCTTCTCAATGTCGCGAAGGAGTTCCTTCTTGGAGGCATTCAGCACCCGGATCTTGAGGCCGACGCCGGTTTCGCTGTTGTCCATCAGATACTTCAACCCCCGCCAGGAGCCCTCGAGCTTCTGAAACGAAGGGTGGTGCAGGATTTCGTTCAACTGGAGAGAGAGCAGGTGATCGATCTGCGCAATGCGCGCATTGATCATCATTTCCGCATCCTTGGCTATGGTCATCGATCCCTCAAGTACCTGGGATACAAATTCCTTCACCAAATCTTTGCCGCGCTCCCTGGCCGATGTGTCCGCCCCAAAGCGGCCCTGTTCGACAATCTGATCGAGCAGACTAGCGTCGCGGGTCTCGACAACACTGGCGGCAGGCGCCGATTTCGCAACCGCTTCAGGCATTGGAACCTCCTGGGCCGATTTCGCCCTTCAGCTTATCGAGCTTTTCGGTATTACCCACAGCTTCAAGGAGCAGCTCCTCGAGCTTGTCGTTGCCCTGCAGTGAACCGCGAAGGTCGCTGAGCCGGGTGCGCAGATCGAGAAGTTCCTTGAGCGGCTTGACCTGCTTCGCAACATTAGCAGGCTCGAAGTCCTCAAACTTGCGGAATTTCAAATCAACCTTGAGATTAGCGGCATCCGCCTCGTCGCTCAGCTTGTTCTCGACGGAAAACGACAAATGCGGCTTCATTCCTTCGAGAACGGTGTCGAAGTTGTCGGGATTGACTTCCACGAACTTCCGCTCTTTGAGCTTGGGAAGCGGCTGTTCGGGGTTGCCCGTAAAATCTCCGAGCACTCCCACGACGAACGGCAGTTCCTTGATCTCAATCGCGCCACCCACTTCAACGTCGTAGGTTATCTGCACGCGAGGAGGACGTACACGGTCCAGCTTGTGTTGCGCACTTTGTTTTGCCATGAGTCAATTCCTCTTAACAGGCTTTGAAAGTCGTCGCCTGAAACTCGTTTGGAACGCAAATTGTCGGGACGACCTCGGTTCGGAGAATCGGCGATTCTTCAAGGTTTAGGGAAGACCGGAGCGACTTCCGGAAGCACATGCTCCAGCGTTCTATCTGTGCGAATTCAGTGCGTTCTAGTTGATACCACAGGCTTGGAAGACCGGTCAAGGTAAAAACTTGTGAACCGTTTCGAAGACCTGCGCTCGTTGAATACGAGCCAACTCTCTTCTTGGTTGAATAGTGTCGATAATTGAAGTTTCGTTTCAGTCAAGCAAATTGACAACTCTCAAAAGCAGAACGATTCGATCTTGCGGGAATTGCAACGAACCGGGGAGAGACGATTCGGAAACGCAAAATGGCAGAGATAATCTACTTCGCGGTGATATCGTACACGTCATGTTAAGGCCAGTTTCTCCAGAGGGATTTCATCGACTGCGTCAATTTCTTGACGAAACCCGATACGTTGAGCCCGACCTCCGCAAAGCCCTCGGGGCGGCGGAATTGCCTTCCCGCCAGCTCCGCAATCGCGCTCGGCTCCTCGATCGCACCGCCGAACCCACCGTCCTGAATATTCTCATCCGCTGGTTCTGGATCGGAATTCCGCAGTCACAGTCGGTGAGTTCCTCTCTGCTCCCGCAAGAATTCATGTCTTTGCTCGTGGAGGCAGGACTCCTGGAGGCAGACGGAGAGGACCTTAAACCGGCGGCAATGCTTCTTCCCATCGACGAGTTCATTGTTGCTTCCGATCATCCATCGGCCATCGAGCAGCGGCTCTCCGATCTTGTACTTTGGCCGAATCCTACCAGCAAATTTCTGTCCCGATTCGCCGTGCGACGGCGGTCGCGCGCTACGCTCGATCTGGGCACCGGCAGCGGCATTCTGAGCCTGTATGCTTCACGGTTCAGCGATTCCGTTGTCGCCACCGACCTGAATGAGAGAGCTGTGACTTTCGCGAGATTCAACGCCCAACTGAATGGCATTGAGAACATTGAAGTCATCTCCGGAGATTGTTTTGCACCTGTAGAAGGCCGACGCTTTGACCTGATCCTCTCCAACCCGCCTTTCTTTATCACTCCGAGTGCGGACTACCTCTTTTGCGACAATTCGATGGAGTTGGACGGACTGTGCCGACGCCTCGCAAAGGAGGCACCCGACCATTTGAACGAAGGCGGCTTTATGGAAATGCTATGCGAATGGGCGCAAATCAAAGGGCAGACATGGGAAGAGCGCGTGGCAGAGTGGTTGCAGGAGACCGGTTGCGACGCCTGGGTAATGAAAGGCATTACACAGGATCCCGAAGAATATGCGCAACATCGCATCAGGGAGACCTCTCAGGACACGAGCCAGGATGACGCCCAGTATGCCGACTACATGCGTTATTACCGCCACCGTGGGGTGGAAGCGATCCACGACGGGTTGATCGTGATGCGACGTCGGAGCGGCCAAAATTTTGTTCGCATTGAAGAGGTTCCGCCCACGCCAACCGGTGATCTCAGCGAACTGATCCTTTCCACGTTTGCGGCACACGATTTGCTGCGCGAGCATGATACGGATGAGAAACTTCTGGCGATACGGCCGGTGCTCTCGCCCCATGTGCGGCTCGAGCAGATTTGCAAGCTTGAACACGAAAGCTGGAAGGCGGAGTCGCTCACGCTGCGGCTGAAGATCGGCTTCCCCTTTCACGTGGATATTCAGCCGCTTGTCACGGATTTCCTGGCCCTGTGCGACGGAAATCGATTGGCCTCAGAAGCAATCGAAGCGTTCGCGAAACAGGTGAACATCGAACTGGAGCGTGTCACGCCGGAGTGTCTGAAGATGATTCGAAAGCTTGTGGAGCGCGGGCTTATGGTTGCGGCTCCCCCCGGGAACGAATCCGCCGGGCCGGCGAATGTTGAGGTGATGCTGGAGACGGAATGACACTCCGTATAACCGGCCATACAAGCAGGTGCGGGTGTATATTGAACCATCCAAAATACCTTGACCATGGCGTGGTTGTGGCAGACTAGTTAGGGAATTGTTGCAAGGCCTTCAACGGCTCAGATCTGACGGAGGGGACATGGCGAAGTTGATGGGGAATCTTCGCATAACCGCAGTACCAGCTTCGGAAGGTACACGGCCCCACTTTGAAGTGGTCTTCGTACCTTATGCGGGTCGATTAAGCACCAAGCCTGCGACGGCAGACACCTACGACGATCTCGTGTCATTTCTGATTGATCTCAAGTTCAGCGAAGACGATTCCTCCCGATGGGCCGGCAAGGCCCGGTCTCAGGGATTGATCCTGATCGATAGCGTCGAGCGCACCGATGCTCTGCTTCGCGAGAGAGGTCTGTTGGCATAGAACAACGCACCCTTCAACGGATTTCGCGCGATTCTCGTTCCAAGATGTCTCGGCAAGTCTCCAACTGTCCTCTGATCGGCCCCGATCAAAGCCCTGCGTTTCCGGGGACGAGTTTATCTCGCCCTGATCAGGAAGATCATGACCACCAGGACTGCGACCAGCAGAAAGGTGTTGACGACCAGCAGCATGGGAACAAGCGCTTCCAGTTTTCCTTTGGGAGCCGCGGCCGCAGGCAGTGCGGGCATTGGCTGCAGGTGCGGAGCTGGAATTGCGGGAGGCTGGATCGCCGCCATGGGTGCGTGATGCGGCGCCATTGCGGGCATCGACGGGATGGCAGGTACGACAGGCATGGCCGGCACAACGGGACGGACAAATGCCGGAGTTGGCAGCGGGACCGCCGCTGGCGCAGGCGACGCTGCGGGAGCAGCCGGAGCGCTCGCGACTGGTCGCGTGGGCGCCGAAATGATGCGCGTGTACTCGCCGGGACCGGAGTCGTGTTCCCGAATCGGCGGAACTGCAGGTTTCTCCACCGCGGGTGCTGTTGGCGTCTCAGCGAGCCGCTGAATGAATTGGGTGACTCCACCCGATTCGAATTCCGGGGGTGCGGAGGGTTTGGCGACAGGCTGAAAAGGCGCCTGCGATTCCGACCGGTAGGGCGCGGGCTCTGATGCGCGCGAACTGGCGCCGGACGATGCCTGAGAAGAGAGCGATTGAATCAGGCTCGTGATACTTTGCGGGTCCTGACCGGACGAGATCGGCTTATTGGCTGGAGTGTCGAAGGGCGATTCATTGCGAAAAGGATCTGGAGTGCCGCTGGTCCGAGGTGTTTCTGGTCGAAATGCTGCGACCGTCGGAGGCTGAACTTGCTGCACTGGAGCCGCGTCCACCTTGGAGGGCGGTTTGAAGAATTGCGAGAAACCGGTCTGCGCAGAAGCCGCGTCTGACACTCCGGGCGATGAAAACCCCTTCGCGCGAGGCGGTAGTGCTTCCGTTACCGGCTCGGAGATCCTGGCGGCTGGCTTAGGCGCCGCCGAAGTACCCTTCACAAAGATGCGGGTGAATTCTCCCTGACCTTGCCTGGCCGCGGAATCTTGCTCCGACCACGTTGGTGGAGAGACTTCGCTCGGAGCCGGCTGCGGTGGGGCCGGCGCGGCGCCCGGGCTTCTGCTTCCAAAGATCGCGGTGAATTCGCCTTTGTCATTTCCGGATTGAGGCCGAGGGGGTGGAGCAACCTGACCTTCAGCGGCTGGGGCCGGGGCACCGAAGTCAAACTTCGCCGCCGGTTCCGCCGGCTTGCCCCCCGCTTGCTGGTCAAGTGTGCGAAAGAACATTGCGGTCGCACTGAGAGGATCGTCCTCCTCCCCCCCTTTGGGTCCCGAATTCGATTCGTTGGTCATGGAGCGATTCTCTTTCCGCCTGGAACAGGGTTCAATGCGAGGATTACACGTACTTCATACGGCAGTAAAGAAATTCCCGATGGCCCGCACCATTACCATCGATCAGGACATGCGGGGAAAAAGAAAGGCAAACGGGCGGCAATGCTTTATATGTCTTTACCCTAGCCGAAAGGTTTGGGGTATGCTCTTATTGATTCGCAGACCAGTCCTTTCCCGTAATCTTCTTCCGAGGCTGGCAAGCTCAGCTCGTAACCGATCTTTCGCGCGTGTATGACTTCAGGAGAGACTCTGATGCCAGGAGCACCGCCTCAAACGCAAAACCTCGCTTCTTGTTATGAGAACGCTTTGACGATCATTTTGCGTCTGTCGTCATTGCAGCGAGGTTCTGCGACCAACTCCCAGGACTTCCGAACCAGCATCCGGGCCGCCCTCAAAGCTGCGATGGAACAGGCCAAGTCCCTCGGCTATTCCAGCGAGGTAAACCAGCTTGCATTTTTCGCAGTGGTCGCTTTGCTCGACGAGAGCGTTCTGAAAATGCAGGACCCCGCTTTTTCAGACTGGGCACAACGACCGTTACAGGAAGAAATGT
Organism: uncultured Acidobacteriaceae bacterium; assembly: GCA_963770365.1. Lineage (GTDB taxonomy): Bacteria > Acidobacteriota > Terriglobia > Terriglobales > Acidobacteriaceae > Telmatobacter. The sequence goes on from CAVYPN010000017.1 coordinate 213,185, forward strand.
TCGGTCACAACCGCGCCGGAGAGGTCTTTTTTGACCATCTGCGGACTCTGCTTTCACGCCAAGATTCTGCCGAGACGGCGGATTGCCTGGAAGTGTATTGCCTTTGCATGCTTCTCGGCTTCAAAGGAAAGTACGCACTGGGGCCGAGCAGGACGTATGTCTCCGGTGCTTCACAAACGGAACATTGGGGGGCGTCGCGCACCAGCGGCGAACTGGATGCGCTTATCCGTCAATGTCGCGAGAAGATTGATCGCATTCGCGGACAAGCGAGATTCCTGCCCGACGAGGCGTTCGTGCCCGTCAAGCAGAACGCGGCCGTCGATGGCTGGAGTCGCGGCCTTGCGATTGCTGCCGCCATTCTTGCCGTGATACTGCTGCTGTCATTTACCGGCGCATGGTTTGCACTGAGCTCCGGCGCCACGCAGCTCGGCTAGCATTTGCAGTCTCTGGGGGATTCGCTTGCTCGCTTATTTGCTTGCCATCATCATCGTTGTGATCGCCGCCGCTCTCGCGTTCGGGCTTGCGGCCCTGCTGCACCTGCAGGGACTGACCTACGTCCTCTTTGTTGTGATTCTCTTGCTGATCGGCATCGCGGCGGCCGTGACCATCGTGGTGTTGCATCACCGCAACAAGAAACAGAAGGCGCTTGAAGGAGATGCCGCCGACAGCGCCGCACGAAGCGAACTCGATCTTCTTCTGAACGATGCAAATCGCAAGCTGCGTGAATCGCAGCAAGGAGCGAAATCGCTCGAATCGCTTCCCCTGGTTTATATCCTTGGCGACCCGGGGTCGGCCAAAACAACCATGGTGTTGCAGTCTGGGCTGGAACCCGAGTTGCTCGCAGGCTCGGCGTCTCAGTCGGGCGAACAGGCTTCGACGCAAATCCTAAACCTCTGGTACACGCGATTCGCAGCATTCCTAGAGATCGGACCCACAATTCGCCAGAGCAGCGCGCTTCTTGCGCGCCTCATGCACCGCACACGCGCAACCGCCTACCGCTCCGCATTCGGCACGGGAGCTCCACCGCGGGCCGTCATCGTGTGTCTCAGTGCAGATCAATTACTGGCGCCTCAGGGAGCTGACTCCCTGCTCGGTTCGGCCCGGACTGCCGGTGCGCAGCTTCGCGAAATCAGCCGGGTCTTCGGGATGCCAGTCCCGATATATGTCATCGTTACGAAGATCGATCGCGTTCCTCATTTCGAGGAATACGTGCGCAATCTCTCGGAGGACGAGGTTCGCCAGGTGCTTGGCGCCCCGCTCGGCCGCATCGATAGCTCCGCGGGGACCTATGCCGATCAAGCATCGCGTACTTTGTCCACGGCGATGGATGCCCTGGTTTTCAAGCTCGGCGGTTTCCGCGTGGAGATGCTGCATCGCGAAAACGAACCCGCCAACGTCCCCGGCGTCTACGAATTTCCACGGGAGTTCGGCAAGCTGCGGAAGAACCTTAGTCAGTATCTTGTTGAACTCTGCAAGCCAAGCCAGTTGAGCGCCAATCCTTACTTGCGTGGCTTTTACTTCGCCGGGGTGCGCGCCCGCGTGGTGGAGCGCGTAGCGGCTGCACCGGTCGCGGCCCAGGCTCCCGTGGCGAAGGATGCAGGCGCAACGCAGTTTCTCAACCTCTCCTCGCTGCGCGCTCAAGCGGCAGGCCAAGCGGCCGCACCGGTGGTCACCTCCGCACGGGTTCCTCAATGGACCTTTCTGCCGCGCCTGCTTCCAGAAGCCATACTCGGCGACAAGAGTGCGCTCGCGTCCACGCGGCAATCCGCGCCGGCGCGGCTCTTTCGCAGGATTCTCTTCGGCTCGATGGCATTCGTGTTCGCGCTCTTCACGGTCCTGATTCTTATCTCGTATTTCAAGAACGACAGAGCTGGAACGCCGCATCCGCGAGGATGCGCATGCTTTGCCGCTTGAGACCGCTACCCCGAATCCCAGTCTTTCTGATTTGCGCACGATGGATGATCTTCGGCAGGTGATTGTGCAACTCGACGAGTTCGAGCACAATGGGCCGCCGCTCAGTTATCGCTTCGGACTGTACCAGGGGAACAAGCTCGCAGAGCGCGCACGCCACGTGTACTTCGATCGATTCCGGCCAATCTTTCTGAACCGACCCAGGGTGGCTTTCGCGGAATACATGCGACCCTTGCCGGATGCTCCTCAGGATCAGGTCGCCAGCGACACAAGCGTCTATCAAGGTGCTTACAACCCGCTTAAAGCCTATCTCATCACCACGAGATCATCCGGAGAAGAGTCAGACAACATTTCTCACTCCGATATTTTTCCGATTCTGGAAGGGGACACGAACGATCGACGCCGAACAGGAGCAATTGGCGAGAACGCAGATTGATTTTTACGGCAATGAACTCCTGCGCAAGCCGCCTTACGCAATTGACCCGGATGATGAGGATGGTGGAACACACCCGGTTCTACCTGTCCAAATTTCTGGCCAAGATGCGCATCTACCAGAACATGCTCGCCGATGCCGACAAGACAAACCCGCGCGGCATTAATTTCAATAAGCAATATCCGGATGCCGTTCGGTATGTGAGCGACAGTTACGCAATTCGCGGCGCTTATACGCGCGATGGATTCAACTTTATGAAGGACGCGCTGCAGCATCCGGAGAGATACGCGCAGGGAGAGAAATGGGTACTCGGAGATCAGGGCGGCTCCACGTCGGACCTGGCGGGAATCGGCAAGGACCTGACCGCACAGTATACCTCTGACTATCTGAAAGAGTGGCACCTGTTCCTGACGAGCGCGCACGTGGCGCCCTGCGGCGGGGTAAAGGAAGCGCCGAAGGAACTTGCCGCACTGTCTGGCAACACTTCGCCGATTCTCGAACTCTTCGGCGTCATTTCGCACAACACCGCGGTTGGCGAGCCGCAAATAAAGTCAGTCTTCCAGCCCGCACAGTCGCTTGTGGACCCCAATGCAACCGACAAGCTGATCGGCCCTGGAAACGGGGACTACATCAAGGCTCTTGGCGACCTGGAATTGAGCCTTGAGCAGGCATCGGCTCAGAGTACGCAGCTCGCCACCGATTCAGCAGCTTTTGCACCTGTTTCGGCGGCGGTCTTTAATGCTAAAGCGCAGGTGCAGAAGGCGGCGGGAGCCTTTAGTATCGACAGGGACACACACACTGATGCGCTGATAACTGGTCTCATAAGTCAGCCCATCGATTGCGTCGGGAGGCTTCAGCCGAGCCCAGGTGCGCCTGCCAATGGCGGCGGTGCCAAAATCTGCGCCGCAATCGATCCCCTGCTCGGCAAATTCCCATTTGCCAACAAGGCACAGAGCCAAGCAAGTCTGCCGGAAGTGGATAGCGTCTTTGCCCCGGAAACCGGCGTTCTGTGGACGACGTATGCCACCGCGTTAAAGCCATTTCTCGTGCAGACAGGTCCGCAACTCGGCGCGCCCTACGCACAGGCGCCGAACGCGCCGGGGACCGTCAATCCGCGCTTCATCACTTATTTCGACCATGCAGCACGAGTCAGCAACCTGTTCTACGGGACCAACCAGAAGACGGCTTCGTTCAGCTTCACGCTTCGATTCATCCCGGGCAACGACGTGAAGAGTGCGACGTTCGTCCTCGATAAACAGAAGATACTTACAGGAACATCGCCGCAGCAATTCACATGGAACGGCTCGAATGCGCGAGAAGCATACGTGGTCTACGACAACGAGTCGTCCCAGCCGTTTGAAGGCACGTGGGCTCTATTCCAGCTTGTACAACTGGCCCAGAGAACGCGACTATCGTCAGGATCATACCGCCTCGATTTTCCGATCGATAGGACACTTTGCGGGACGAAAGACGGGAGAATCCAAAGTCACCTTCGAACTTTCCGGCCCGGGCGCCGAACTACTCGTCGGGGACGCGTTTGCGGGGTTGGGTTGCGTGAGGCCGGTCGCAAAGTAAGCTGCAGCTCGATCAGATGATCGGCGTGAAGGCTTCCATCTCGTCCGGTGGCGTATCGGAATTTGCCTGCGTTTCATCGATTGTGCCCGGCAATGTTTCTACAGGCTTCTCGATCACGCGGAGCAAGATGCACGTGATGTTGTCGACACCTCCCCGGCGCTTGGCGATGTCGATGAATTCCTGGCAGCTGGCGGTGAGGTCCGCGCCGTTTCGCACCACGGTCGCAATCTCCTCCGGCTGAACATAGCGTGTGAGCCCGTCGGAGGCGAGCAGAAGAATGTCGCCCGATTGCAGTTCCGCCCCATAAAGGTCAGGATCAACCGTATCTTCCGCGCCGATGGCGCGCGTGATCATCGACTGCAAACTGGACGTCGCAGCGGCTTCAAGAGAGATTTCGCCGGCGCGCAGCGCTTCCGCCAGCAGGGAATGGTCTTGTGTAACCTGCAGGCAATATGCATCGCGGATGAGGTAGGCCCGGCTGTCCCCTACGTTTCCGAATACCGCCCGGCCGTCATCGAGACAGGCGCACACCAGGGTTGTCCCCATGCTCAGCAGGTTCGGATTCTGCGCCCCCGCTTCGCGAACTGCCTGATTCGCATCCAGGATGGCTTGCATCAGCCGATTCGCGACTGGCATCGCTTCGCCTTCGCTGCGCATTGCCGCACTCGACGCGAACGATTCGATCAGCGTGCGAACCGCCATGCCGCTGGCCACTTCGCCTGCGGCCCTGCCGCCCATGCCGTCGCAAACGACATAGAGATGCAGTTCCGCGTCGTATCCGTAGCTGTCCTCATTGTTGAGGCGCTCGCATCCGATGTCGGTGATCGCCGCGAAGTCAAAGGAAAGCTCGGAAGGGTCGGTCATGTTGGAAGCGCCTCACCCAGCGTACTTCAGCTTGCCATAACCCGCCGCCGGCTTGAGAAAATATCTCCTTCGTATCCCCGGATTCTCGGCACCGCTTGAATCCGGTCCCCTGATTTATGGGACCTCGACGGTTTCCTCGCCTGGATCGACGAACGTAATGACTCCTCCCCAGATGCACATCAGTTGCGACACATTGTCGAGCGTGGGGAAGTTCGCCAGCAGAACGGTCGGAGCACCGGCAACCCACGGAGCAGGCGTGTTCGGAATGCAGGGCATCGGAGTCAGAACACCCAGGGCTGCCGCCGTCGCCGCGGCAACCACAGGATTTGCCGGTGACATGCACATGCCGAACGGCATGATGTTCACCATCGGGACGTGGTCCATGATATTGGCGTCCGGTACTTCGTCGGTGAAGACCTTGTTCGTGGGAAGCACAACCAACGAACTGGGAGCCACCCCAAACGAACATTGCATCATCGCCCCCATGCAAACCTGCATCGGCATATTCGAGCCCCCTTTTCGCCAGCAATGAGTGTACCCGACACTTCAATGATTTCGGCACCTGTTGTCAAACATTGACATGGAACTCCGCGTCCCCTGTGAGCAGGAAATCAAAGACAAAATCTTGCCAGAGCCCGCCGTCGGTAATTCCTCCCGAACTTAAGATTCAGCTGAGCTTGCGTTGCTTCACAGGAAGACCTCATTGACAAGCATATGACAACGACGGTTGGTTGCAATGAACCGAGGAGATGTACCAGGGCCCACCAGACCTCTTCTTCATTGTGATCGTCATCTTGGGCTCAGTCTTCTTCCCGTTGATGGTGAGGAACTGCTGAATCGGCACCGTTGCATCATCGCCGGAAATATTCTGGCCCAAGATCTGGTAGGGCGCGACCAACTTTTTGCTGCTCTTGAAGAACTCCTCAAAATCGCTGGCTTGAGAAGGGCTGATCGTCGGCCATATCGCTCGCAGTTTGTCCATGCTTCGCGATTGATATGCGTCCGCGTACTGATCCAGGGCCGAACGGATTCCTTTGACATCATCAGCATGCTGCTGGACGTTGCCCGGGGGCTGAATGGGCGGATTGTCTGGCCGTCGCGCGGTCTTTGCTGTCAATGCCGCGATCTCGCTATTTGCTTCTCCTGCATGATGACCTACGGGGTATTCCCGCAGGTAATCTCCGTAGGCATCCGCTCTGCCGGCTCCCACCGCCCTATACCAGGCGAGATCGTCTAGTCGGTCTGCGGCAAGCGCGTGATATTGGCCGCTCGGATGTCGGGCCATGAACGAACTGATCTGCGAAACGTCTGTCGAGTTCTGCAGACTTTGCCATTCAAACCGGTCCAACTCGCTGGTCGCAGCAACATAATGGGCACCCTGGCCGGAAGGATACCTGCTTAAAAAATCACGATATGCAGCGGCTGTTGCGGCCTTGGACGCTTTCTGCCAATAGAGGTTTTCCAGTTCAGAATAAGCCTGCCCACGCCTCGATGAGCTGGGGTACTTCGACAGGAAGCCTTCAATCGTCGGAATGTCCTGACTCTTTTCCGCGCGATCCCAGGCGACTTGCTCGTCTGATGTCGGCGGAGCAGGCGCCTTAAAATCAGAACGCGACACAGTCAGCGTCCCATCGGACTTGACCTGCTTCGGATCCGCAAACAGTTCCTGACTTCCGTCCATCAACTTCAGACGGTGCATTCCTGCGTCGACTGACCATCCTCCGGCCTTGTCCGGTCGCGACATCGGCGACTCGTCCACAAACAACCGGTCTGTCGGATGCAAGCCAGCCACTACGAGGCGCCCCGAATGACGAACCTCGACGCTGCCCGTCGTGCCAGTGCCTTTTGAACCCGTCGGCGAAGGCGGTTCAACCTTCGACAAGGCAAGCACGATCTTGTCATCCTTCGTCAACGTCCCGGTCTTCCGTATCGAAGCATAACCGTCAAGATTCGCCGTAGCCTCAAATGTTGTATTCGGCGACAAAGTGTATGTGCAGGGCCGGGAAGTGCATTGCTGGCCATTGACCTCGACGCTCGCTTCAGCGGGCGAAGTCTCGATCGTCAGCGTGAACGAGCCGTTCGAAGGACGGTGCAGGGCAAACCACCCGACCAGGGCTGCCGCGATGACCGCCACGCCGGCGACCAAGCCGATGACCAACCCTTTGGAACTCTTCGGCTTCTCCTCAACAAACTGCGGCAGAGCCTGGCTGCCGGTTCGTCTCATTGTGTCCCGACTCGCCGTGTCTCGTTGAGCGCGATCTGCCCGGCTCAGGGCTTCCTGCGCTTTCAGTAGAGATGATCGAAGTTCCACGTTATCCGGATACGCCTGCACCAGGTCTTCGAGCCTTCGCAAGGATGAGGCCAGAACCTGCGGTTCAACCGTTTGCTGTGCGCTCCATCGGCGTTCTTCTTCCTGGACTCGTGCAATTTCAGTCTGGAGGAACTTGTCTTTTGCAGCATCGACAGCGGAATCCAAATCTCTGCACAACGAAATGAGGGTGCGCTCATTCGGGTACTTGTCGTGCACTTCAGACGCGCGGCGCCTAATCGCCTCGAGTTCGGATGTCGAAGCATTATCGTGTGCAGACCGCGCCAGAGTTTCGAGTTCTCCCTGAACCAGGTCGTGCTCAACGCGTCGCCCGCGAATCTGTGCCGAAACCCGTACAAGATTCCGCTGAATTTCGTCGATATTCGGGAAGGCGAGCGCCTTGCTCCTGGCCTCCTCCAGCAACCGTTCTGCGTCATTGACGCTGCGCGCTGCAAGGGCACGGTTAGTAATCTCTTCAATCTGGCCAAGGGAATCAGAAATCGCACGGCGTCGCTTGTCACCTGCTTTGCGAACCGATTCGACCGCCGAGGCGACCGATGATTCCTCCGCTTCCGGCGAACTGATCGAGATCGCATTCTGCAGCAGTTGCGAGATCGATTCCATCGATGGAGCCTCGGAGATCGCGGTTTCGAGATTCGCGATCTCTCGAATGCGCGATTCCAGCCGCTTCTGCCGCCGCTCGACTTCGAAGTGAATCTGCTGCATGAGAGCGCCGACCTGGGGCTCCGCCGGGTACGGCGCAGCAATCAGCTTCGCTCGGCTCATCAGTTCTCGCGCATCTTCAAAACGCACCCTGCCAAGTTCGTCTGCGATCTGTGAGAGTTCGCCTATTACCCGCGTCCGGTCTTCCCTGGCGGAGTCAATCGCCCTGGTGATCTCATCGCAGGCAGAACGGATGTCTCTTTCGCGTGGGAATGCTGCCTTGGCCTCAATCACCCGTCCTGACGCCTTGCTTCGCAAAGATGCGTCCGACGAGTGTGACAACCCCTTCGCCAAATCAGACAACTCGGTGAGAAGTTGCTGCTTGCCCTCTACTCTCAATCGAACCTGTTCGATAAGCGGATCGCATATTCTGCGCGTCTGTTCATCGGCCTCTGTGCTCTCCAGCATCCTTGAGAGGTTGGTCGCCAGCACTTTCAGAAACTCAACCTGCTCGCGCTCGTCGAGAGCCTTCTGCAGGTTGGCGCCCTCTTCCCGGGCGCGACGCCGGTACAGCTCCTTCGCTTCGGTCGCTGCCTGATCGCTGGCCGCTTTCTGGGTGGTGGCACCTTGATCCTGCTGGATCTTGCGAGCTTGCGCCAACAGCGCCTCGAAGTTTGGCTCAGCCGGAATCTTCACCAGTCCGGAATCAAGAAGCCCGATGGCCCCTTCCAGGTCTCCTGCTTCAATCATTTCCCTGGCAGCAAGGCTCTGGTCGTGCACGAACTGTCGTCTTTCGGCAATTCCCTTCTGTTTTTCTGCAATGGCCTTGAGGCGAACGAGGGTCTGTTCATTGGGAAACTTGCCAAGCGCCAGTTCGCAGATCGTGAACGCGGATGAAAAATCCTCGGTACGCAGCGCCCGATCAATCTCCTCCGTCAGATCAAGCAGCTCTTTGCGGCGAAGCTCCTGCTCCTTTCCGCGTGTTGCCCACTGCATCAGTTCCCTGACGTTCGAATCCGTCGGGTCCAGTTCCTCGGCTCTGCGCAGAGACTGGATCGCATTTTCAAACTGACGTTTCGAGATTCCGTCGCGGGCGCTGTCGACCAGGCTCTGCACCTGCGCCCGGCGAGATCGCTCTGCCAGTTCGTTCTCGATCATGGTGGCAAGCGCTCGCGCCTCCGCGCTATCGGGCTTATACGAAAGCACCTGCTGAACAGCAAGCTTTGCCTCATCCAAATCGCCGGCCAGCATTGCAGACTCGGCGCGGCCCAGCATCTCTCGAACGCTCTTGTTGAGCGAAACAATATTCTTGATTTCCTCGCGAAGCGCCAGCGACGACGCGTCCTGAGGATCCAGTTGCACTGCCTGTTCGACGCAGGCCAGGGCTTCGTCGTATTGTTGCCCCGCCAGCGCCACCTGAGCCTGCGAGCGCATCTGGATGACCTGCGCCGCTCGCTCCTTGTTCTGAATGGCCTTCCGAACCTCGGCCAGGAGCCGGTTGGCGCGCTCGTGATGCCGATCCAGTCGGGTGATCTCAAGCAGTTGTTGCTTTCCCCGCTCCAATTCGCCGCGCTCGATCGCAGCTTCGGCCCGTTGCAGGAACTCAGCCGTCATACCCTGCTTGAGCCTCCGCTGCACGCTCAGCAGGTCAAATCCGAATTCTTCCGCGGTCTGATATCGGTCCTGTGGCTTTTTGGCGAGCGCGCGATAAACCGCGGATTCGAGATCCGGCGGGATGTCCGGAACATAATTGCGAAGCGGTTCCGGATCTTCTCGCAGGATCTTTACGAATGTCGATCCTGGATCGCTTCCCTTGAAAGGGAGCGCGTACGCGATCAGCTCGTAGGCCAGCACACCCGCTGAAAAGATGTCGGTGCGGGCATCGATCGGCAACGAATTGATCTGCTCCGGCGACATGTAGGAAAGGCTTCCCACAAGCTGCCCGGTCTGCGTCACTGCCGTCTCAGATCCAACAATGCGTGCGATGCCGAAATCGACCAGTTTGGCGGTGCCATCCTTGAGCAGGATCACGTTCGCGGGCTTGATGTCCCGATGAATGACCTGCGGCGATCTGTCATGCGCGTACTGCAATCCGTCGCAGACCTGGACGAGAATGTCCAGTTTGTTGACGAGAGGCATCGGCCGGCGTTCGGAAACAATCCGTGAGACCGGTTCGCCCTCCAGGCACTCCATTACCAGGTAGGGATCGCCGTCCTCTTCGCCGCTCTCGTAGACGGTGACGATATTTTTGTGCTGCAGACTGGCGGTAGCGAGAAGCTCACGGTTAAAGAACTTCTCCACCTGAGAAGCTTGTGCGTCAGAGGCGCCGGAGCGCTTGAGCATCTTGATGGCAACAGTTCGATTGAGGGCAGCATCGCGGGCGCGATAGACGATGCCCATACCCCCGGCTCCGATGACGTCTATCACGGCGTATTTGCCGATTTTCGTTATCGTGGGCTCTGTCTCTTTAGCCACACTGTCCCTAAGCTCCCCGACCCCGAACTTTCCAGGAGAGCAAAGCGCCGCTTCAATGGAATCCGATTCCTCCGCGCAGGCCTTCAACCGACCTGATGAAGTTAGCCCGGGGAACGCGCTATCAGGAAGGTATCACAAGGTTTTTCGCTTGGGAATACGAGAAGGCGTCGGGGCGTTACCCCTGAATGGCAGGTGCGGACCGTGCATTTTTCAACAGCATGGCTCTCAACCAGCCCGTTTTGTTGGCTTATGCCCGTCGGCGAAGCACGTTCCTGAACCGGAGGACTTTCTTGGCAGCAGCAATCTCAGCCTGCGCCCCCTTCCACTCGGACTGTACCGCAAGGCTCGAATACGGCAACCATGGCGAGCATTTCTGCAGATGCCCCTCGGCTCCAGCCGCGTCATCTGCTCCGAGGGTCAGCTTTGCGGTTTCGACGCTTTTCTTCAGTTGTTCATCGGCAACCAACTGCATCCTCGCGTTGAGACGCTTCTCAAGGTTCTCGGTTCCTGGAACGGCTGTGACTCCCGATGAAGGCGGCTGGTAGCGCTCAGGACATTCGGACCTGTCCAGACTGGCATAAGCGGAACCGATGACCGCCAGCCTTGCTGCCTCCTCGTTCAGCTTGGCGATGCACACCTGAAGCGCCGCCTGCACATCCTTTGCCCTCTGCACCCCGAGAGACTCGGCGGAAATCAATCCGATCGCCGCATCGAACAGTTCGGCTTCGCTCAGGACGCGAACTTCAGAGATTACGTGCTCAACCCGCTGGCTGAGGATCACCTGGTTGCTTGTGGCTTCTTCGAGTTGCCTGCGAAGCGAGGGCTCATCGACACGCTGAAGCACCGGAGGGAGCATGCGCAGGACGGCCTCGTAGTTTTGTTCCGACAGCAGCCGCTTTGCCTCGAGGAAACTACGCTCAACCAAGTCTTGAGAAACGCGCTCTGCCGCGGACGACCGTGCCATTTCCAGCAGCTCCGTCATCTCCGGCGATGTGAATCCCTCTCGTTCCGCGAGTTCCAGAACCTTGACGGTCTCGAGGTAAAGATGATCTTCAAGCAGGGTGCGCGCCGTGGCGAGGTGTTCGGCAAGAGCATGGTCCCTTTGCTGTCGCGTCAGCCGTTGCGAGAGCGTGAATTCCAATTCCACCAGGTCGGGGTTTCCTGGCAGTTCTACGAGAGCCTCGCGCACGCGGGCAATCGCATCGGAAGGGCTCAGCCGCCTGCAGGCGTCATTCACCTCAGCGACTACCCGCTTGATCACCTGCTCTTTAAGCCGCGGCTCCAGTTGAATCTTGAGCCGTAGCAACGTAGGCTCGGTTGGAAACCTCTCCAGAGATGAAACAACCTCTTTCATCGTTGCCTGGATCTGCTCGAGGGTCACCGCGACCATGACCTTCTCGGCAAGTGCGTTTACAATCTGCTTGCGTTCCTGTTGCTCAATCGTCGCCAGGATCTCGTCCTTGAGATGTAAAACCTCTTGATTGGACGGCTCGATTTCTTCGGCCTGGGCAGCAATCTTCGAAGCCTCTTCCAGTGCGTGGGCTCCCAGTCGCTCGCGGGCCCCTGCCAGGAGTTCACGCAACTGGGCTCTGCGCCGCTGCTCCTCCGCTTCACGCGCGAGGGCAGTAGAAATCGCCAGAATCTTGGAATCGGATGGCTCCAGTTCTGATGCAGCCTTTGCGGATTCGGTCGCGGCTTCAAAATTTCCCGAAGCTCGGGCCGTCTCTGCCTCCCGCAGCAGTTTGCGAACCCGCTCCCTTCGTTCCTGCCCGGCGGTAGCCTTTGCCTTCAACGCCGTAAGCTTCGGATTCTGTTCGTCGAGATTGAGTCCCTCACGGCAAACGGTCAGCGCGTGATCCCAATTGCGCGACTCAACAGCCTCGTCAGCAGCATGGATGAGTTGATCGACGCGGCGGCGGGTCTCCTGCAGCCGAAGCGTCTCGATCAAAGTTGCATTCAGTTTCTTCGCTTCAGTGTTCTGGTTGTCAATGCGCAGGATTTGCCGGATAAATTGTTTTGCTTCCGAGTACTCTTCCTTGTCGGCCGCGGATTGAGCCTCAACCATCAGTTCCGCAATGCGGTGAGCCTTCAGTTGCGAGCCAATGGCATTCAGATCTGCCGCCATATCGCCCGCGTTCGAGTATCGGTCGGCTGCCTTCTTGGCGAGGGACTTTTCAATCACCTGATCCAATTGCGGGGGATACGCAGACAGGTATTCGCGGAGCGGAGGAGGATCCTGCTGCAGAATCTGGCTCAGAATCGCCGGATATTCCGCATCGAATGGAAGCCGCCCGGTGAGCAACTGGTAGAGCACAACGCCCACGGAAAAAATGTCGGACCTGCCGTCGAATTTAATACCCTCAAGACGCTCGGGAGCCATGTAGGACGGCGTTCCCACCAATGTTCCCGTCCGGGTCATTCCTCCATCAACATGGTCCTCATCGGCTCTGGCGATTCCGAAATCAAGCAGCTTTGCCAACCCATCCTGTTGGACAATGACGTTGGCCGGTTTAACATCACGGTGAATCGTTCCCTGCGCGTGCGCGTACGCAAGAGCCAGGCACACTTGCTCGATGATTTCCAGCTTTACAGAAAGATGAAGAGGTATCTTTTCGCGGATCAACTGATCCAGCGGGTCGCCGTCAAGGTACTCCATGACGATGTAGGGCAATCCGTTCTCGTCGCCGAAGTCGTAGATGATGACGATATTCGGATGGCGCAGGTTTCCTGTGTGTCCCGCCTCCTGGTAAAAGCGCTTGAGCATCTCGGCATTGTCCGAGAAGCCTTCGGTCAGCGTCTTGATCGCAACATTGCGGCCAATCCGGGCATCGCGCGCGCGATACACCACACCCATGCCTCCCCGACCGAGGACGTCGAGGATGTCGTATTTTCCGATCCGGATCGGCGTAGTTTGCGACCCTTGTTCGTTTCCTTGTTCGTTCACGTCTCTCCTGACCGCTTCAATCAGATTCCTGCTCTCTCCTAATCAACTGGGGGAGCATTGCCAATATCCTTGAAGTTGAACTGATCCAGCAGATACTTCTGCGCCTTCCTCCGTTCGGCGGTGTCCGCTACCGGTGTGCAGTTCAGGTAAAGAATGTAGAGTTCCGCAGCACCATCACTGTCTCCATCTACCGCCTTGCGATCTGCCGTTTTGAAGACGATCCCTGGCAATTCCTTTAGATCTTCCTTGGCTTCTTCGATAAGAGTGTCGCGCGCTTCATTCTCCGTCTTTTCGAAGGACCGGTTTTCGTCCGGAATCGTCGAATCGCTTTTAATTCCCTTCGTATCCTCGGGGCTAACATTCTCACGGACCACGTAGGACAGGGGCGTCTCTTTGTGAATCTTGCGCCTGGGAACAACTTCGGTGCCCGAACTATCGAGAACGTGAAACTGCAATTCGACGGTGATATTGTGACTGTGCGTGACCTCTACATATTCGTAATCCCTTAGCACCGGCTGCGAAATCGTCTTTGGTATCCGATCGAGCTTTGCCTGCATTTCATCAACTTTCGCATTATTCTCCTTGATGATCGCATTCGCTGCCGCCATTTCTTTCTTCTTCCCGTGAGACGTGGCAACGTCCATGTCTCTTCGCGCTGACTCGCTGTCTCGATTGATTTTCTCGATTTCCCGGCTTAGTTTAGTCCAGTCGTCGTTAGGTAGTTGTTGTTCACCTGCTCGATACATCGACGGCTTTGACAATTTCTGTGTGTCATTTGTCATGCTGTGTTCAAGCACGTCGCCAATCAATTGAAAATTCGGCTGTACCGCAGTTGATTCGCTGCGCACGATCTTGGTCTGGTACCCCGAGGACTCAAGATGGCTCGCCAGGGCATCGCTGAGCTGATCCGCAAATTGTGCGCTCGCACGCCTCGACGTCCCGTCGCGGAAGGCGACCTTTACCGACAGCTTCTCCTTCAGAAGGTGCCCTGGAAGTGCCGTTGTCTGCGCGTCGTGCGCGGGACCCGAATTGATCGCCGACCGGTATTGAAGCGCCTCTGCGAGGTAGGCCCAGCCAACGTTGGCGCCGGATCCATCCGGCTTGTCAGCGTATTTCTTGCCTTGCTGCAGATAGTAGCCGCTCAAATGATCGCCAAGAACGGCAATGCTGTCGCGTAAGGCCGGATCGCCCGTCAGTCTTGAGCATCGACTCAAATACTGAAACGCGGTCTGGATGCCGACTTCGTCAGCCAGACCATTGATCGGCATGTGTGCGGCCTGCTCGGATTTCGCTTCCTTCTCCGCAGCCTCAATGTACTTTGCCTTCAGATCGGAAATTCGCTGCTGAACAAGGTCGCGCGAAGCTTTCGGAAGATCGTCGAGGAGTTCAAAAGCCGCAATAACATTCCCGCTGCTTTCAAGATCCGTGCTCTTCTTCGTCGCTTCGTCTGCTGCGGCTTTATTTGCAGCTTCCCGTGCCTTTTGTTGCACCTCGACAAGGAGTGCCTGCGTATCTTGACTCGGAACCAAGTCGACGGCGTTCTTGAGATTGGTAGCGGCCTCCGACCATTTCTCCGATTCTTCCAGACTCTTCGCGTGATTCACATACAGCTCAGAGATGGCCCGCACATCATCAGATATTCTGTGGACCTCATTCGAGAAGCAGAGCAGGGGTTTGATCTTCTCTTCTGCCTCATCGGGACGATGCGCAGCGATCATTCCTTCGCTTTCTTTCAGAGCTCCCTCATACAAAGCGCGCGCTTGCCTGGTTTCCTTCTCCGCGTTAACGGCTTCGGCAGTTGAGGGTTCAATGTCGATCGCATTATCGGCGAATTTCTCCGCGGCCGGAAGATTCGAGAATCCAGGTTTTTGCTGGGCGAGAGCCGAACGATAAAGATCGAGCCGTTGCATCGCTGCTTTGCTCATCTCAAGTACATCAGAATGGATCTTCTCGTTCAGGCTTAGTGCTTCCTTATGGTCCGGAACCAGGGTCTTGGCCTTATCCGTCATTTGCCGCGCTGTCTTCAGCTTTGCGTATTGCGGTTCAGTGCCATTCTTCGAGCTCTCAAAATCAGAGAAGGCCGTCGCGGCGGACTTCGTGTAGAGCTGCGCCAACGCTCTTTTGGCGGCCTGCGTATGCTGTTCGGTGCCGACCTTGCTTAGAAACGCTGTCCACCCCGCGACGTCTCCCGCCTTTTCGGCGCGTAGGAATTCGGCGAGTTCCTGGTTGGGAGCATCCACGAAGACGATTTTGACCCCGGGCTTAAGACCGAATATCTGCGTCTGCTGCGGATCGGAAGCCGGCAGCACACTTCCTTCAAGGAGGGCCTTGTCAGCCAGCGCGGATGGCGTTAACGCGTCACTCTTATCGAGCTTGAGATTTCCCGGAACAACGCAGGCAGGCGCGCCGGACGCCTGCGTAAGCACCAACACTCCTTTATCGTTTCTTTCCAGCGACATGCCCGCAGCCAACGTAACCTTGGTCAGTTTTCGGTATGCGGACTTGTCCCATTGGGGAGAGTCCGGACAAAGATAGACTTCATTCTTGCCGTTCAACACAAAGCCGGCAATCTGCTCGTAGGCCATCCCGTTGGCGATGGGATAAACCTCGATAGCAGACAGTCCGACTGTCTTGGCAAGTAATTGCTCTGAACCCAGGGGCAGCAAAACAACAGATAAGAGAGCAAGCCGGCGAAGTCGCAGGCGACGCCGGGATACAAATGACGATGTCATTGAATCCTCAGTTGTTGAAACAAACAGGACGCTCATGCCTGAGGGAGGAGGGCCGTTTGCGTCCAGTGCTATAATTCGCCCTACTGTACCAAGTCCACTCCGTCGGTGCAATAGTATTCCAATTCCTCAAGAGAGCCTATGTCCGTCTCGCTGTCGACAAAATCGGGTGTATCCAATTCCGATGACAGCGGAACCAAGCTTGTTCCGTGCAAGACCGAGATCCTGTTCCGTGTGTGGACAGGCGGTGCTCAGAACAACAAATTGCCTCTTCCCGGCGAAGTAAGTGGAGAGCCGTCGGGAATCGTGGCCTTTCTCGAAGACGTGGTTGCCTCGCGACAAGGTGCTCTCGTTCCGACAGAAGAGAATATGTTCGTTTCGATACTCGAGGATGCCTCTCAGGCGCTCGTCGTCGCGCGGCAAGTGCAGCTCGGAATCCAGGATTTCCAGAAGAAATCGAGAGTTCAGCCCATCGCTGTCTCCATTGCAATTGACGCGCGTGCGGCTGGGGTGCGATCCATCGAGCCCGACGCCAGTACGCGTTCTCAGGACTCCACCCAGAATTTTCCAGCGCCGTGCGTAGAAGCATCACATGACCTTTTGACATTGATCAGAATGTCCAGACCTGCCCAGATTCTCCTGACTCACGAACTCTTTCAGAAAGTGAATCTCTTCAGAGGCCTGCCATTGAAGACTTTTCAAGGACGATTCGGCGTCTTTGAATATCTCTGGACTGCGGAAGAGAAGCTTCTTGAGCTCGAGGGTGATCCGACGCGTTTCAGCAATACGGAACCTGGCCCAGATTTCCGAAGTGACCGCGCTCATCTTCCTCCGTTGTCGAGTCGTGCTACTGCAGAGGAAAGCGCTCAAACGCAATTTGTGTCAACTCATCACGAAAGAAAGAATGCGGATGCAACATCCTTCTGGCGTTCGCCTCTGGGCATAGCCTCGGCGGTTGCTGTGCTTCTCCTCGTCCTGATTGTGGGTGGAGTCGCGTTGCGAGGCAGGGGGACCAAAGCGGACACTCCAGAAGGTCCGGTCGTTCAGCATGTGACACCGGCCACGAAGGACCCGTCCCTACATCCGAATGTCACTCAGCCTTCCCAGCCACCGATTCAGTTGCCCGCGCCAGTAGAGAAGCACAGAAAGACAATCCAGGCGGCGCAGCCAAAACCAAAAGAGTCTCCAAAAGATAGCGCGGTAACCGCCGCCGAGAACACCAATGCGCAGAGCACGCCACCGAAAACATGCTCTATTCCGGGCTCACTGGATGATTATCTGCGCCAAGCCGAGATAAGTCGCGGACGCGGTGACTATCCGACTGCGGAGCGGCTCTTCAACAGGGTACTGGAATGTGATTCGAATAATGAAGTGGCAAAGCGTGGACTAATCCGGACAAGGGCTGCCGAAAAGTAATAGCAAGGTCAGCTTGCTGGCCCGCAGCTTCCATTCCTTCAACCCAACCCACGCCGGATCATTATGCTGCCTTAGTTTCCGACAACAAGAACTTGAAAGCTACTGTCGACAGCACTCATCTTCAGCGGAGCGCCGTTAATGGGAGGATGATTCAGCTCGGCGCCGTAGATGACAGTGGTGAGATACACTGCGCCATTGGCAGGATCAATCGCCAGCGTCCGCGCATTCTGGCGGGTGGGCAGAGTCTGAATCACGGAGTAGGTGTCGGTTACGTCCTGGCGAATAATGGTGAGGCTTCCATCGCTTCCCCCGTTCGCCGTAAAGATCAATCCTCGATCCGGATCGTAACCAATCGCGTCTGCGCCCGGACCGATCGGCAGGGCAGAAACCGCCTGTCCGTTGGCGGCATTCAAAACAACCATGCGCAAGTTGCTGCAGGCCGCAAAAAGCCGCTCATGGGCGGTATCCATGGCAAGCGCGCGCGGGTGCTCGCAATTCGAATCGAGCCGGATCGGCATGGGATAAGCGTCTGAGGGAAAATTGGTCCTTCCGCTGGCAGTCCAATCGAGCACAGGAGGCTTTTCGCTCGATCTATCGGGGCCGGGCTGTGCTGTCGCCACCTTTGCAGTGTTTGGAGCCAGCTGCGTATCGATAATTCTGTGAAGGGCCGAACCAATCGCCGCTGCATCAAGACGTAAAATCTGATCGCGATCCGAGACCGTGATGTAAACCCGCCCGTTGCCATCACCCTGCGCAAAGCCGAGACTGCCCGGCAGCAGAAGCTGCGCCAGTTGCGCTTTGCGTTCCACATCAATCACGGTCACCGTGGACGCCGCACCGCCCGGCGCCATCGTACGCGAACCCGTCTCCCGCGTGGATCTTGTTCTCTGCGTCGGTGCATTGCGTGCAGTGCCGGCCGGGGCGGTTCCCGTCGCTGTCGCCTGGGATCCCACCACGAACAGCAGTCCGCTGGATGGATCGAGAGCCATGGAGCGCGGGGAGGGTCCGGTCGGAATGCTCGCAATCACCTGGAAGTCGCGTCGATCGAAAACCCGCACCATGTCTGCCGGGCCGTCGCTGACGTACCCGTAGCTCCCACCCGCATCCAGAACGATGGAGTGCGCCTCGCGGAGTCCCTTGACGACACCGGCCACCGAACCACTTTCAACATCGATCACCTGCACGGTGGACCCGTGCGCAATGAACAGCTGGTGGGCCTGCGGGTCCATCGTCATGTAGTCCCAGTCGCCAACACCGCCTATGAACCAGGTCTTGGTGATGAAGAAGGGGTGAGAGGGCGTCCCGGTGGAATTGGGTGGAACAGGGGTCAATTGTGCCGACGCAATGCTGCACACTGCCAGCACGAGGCTCATGTACATCCTCATTTCGCCACCGCTCCTGCTTCCCTTTGACGCGATATGCCATCCTGACGTTCAGCTTTTTTGATGCCGCCAGGGATTCTCGTTCATGCGTTCGAAACAAATTCACAACCCCGGAACGGCCCGGGCATCAGAATCGGTATAGCATGATTCGGCCCTTCGCAGGCATATATAAGTCGCGGCAGACCTGCAAACTCAACCACAGAAAGGAAACTTAATGATGGATGCTCGTCAGCTGAACGAAACGGCAAAAGCCATGGTCGCCGGCGACAAAGGCCTGCTGGCCATGGACGAAAGCATGCCGACGGCGAACAAACGCTTCGCCGCCGCCGGTATTCCCCAGAACGAAGAGACGCGTCGCGCTTATCGCGACATGATCGTGACAGCTCCAGGCCTCGGCGACTGCTTGAACGGCGCCATCCTGGTCGATGAAACCATCCATCAAAAGACGACCGCAGGAGTTCCATTCGGACAGGCCCTTAAGAAAGTCGGCATTATTCCCGGAATCAAGGTCGACGCCGGCGCGAAGCCGATGGCAGCCCACCCCAACGAAAAGATCACCGAAGGTCTTGACGGTCTCCGCGAGCGCCTCGCCGAATACGCCTCACTGGGCGCGCGCTTCGCCAAGTGGCGCGCCGTCATCACCATCGGCAATGGAATCCCCAGCCAGGCGTGTATCGATGCCAACGCGCTCATCCTCGCCCTCTATGCAGCTCTCTGCCAGGAAGCGGGCATTGTTCCCATCGTCGAGCCTGAGGTCCTGATGGACGGCGACCACACGATGGAGCGCTGCGCCGAAGTCACCGAGCGAACCCAGCACGCACTCTTTACTCAACTCATCGCGCAGGGCGTTCTGCTCGAGGGCATCATCCTCAAGCCCAACATGATCGTACCCGGACTAAAGTGCCCTCCCCAGAACACCAATGAAGAAATCGCCGATGCCACGGTGCAATGTCTCCTGCGCACCGTTCCCGCCGCCGTGCCGGGCGTCGCTTTCCTTTCCGGCGGTCAATCCGGCGAACTGGCCTCTGCCCGGCTCAGTGCGATGAATGCCCGATTCAAGGGCCGTATGCCCTGGGGTCTCGCATTCTCTTTCGCGCGCGCCATTCAGGAGCCGGCCATGCAGATCTGGCACGGTGAAAACGCCAATGTTCCCGCCGCCCAGAAGGCTCTCCTGCATCGCGCACAGTGTAATGTCGCAGCTCGCCGCGGCGAATACACGCCCGCAATGGAGCAGCAATGACGGGTAAGCATTACGTCGAAGACTTCCGCATCCCGCCCGGCAGCCACGTGAGGCTCAACGACTTCGACCCCAACTTCAAAGGCAGACACAGCAAAGAAAAAGCGCTCGCAAAAATCGAGGTTCTTCGCGAAAAGATGAGCGACCTGCAGCAGAAGCTCTTCGCGGAGCGAAAGCGTTCGCTGCTCGTCTGCCTGCAGGCGCTTGACGCCGGCGGCAAGGACGGCGTGGTCAAGCACGTCATCGGCTCCATGAACCCCGACGGCTGCCACGTCGCCAACTTCAAAGAGCCATCCCAGGAAGAACTGGCTCACGATTATCTGTGGCGTGTCGAAGCGCAAATGCCGAAACGCGGCGAGATCGCCATCTTCAATCGCTCCCACTACGAAGACGTACTGGTTGTGCGCGTACACAAACTAGTTCCGAAGGCTGTCTGGTCGCAGCGATATGCGCAAATCAACGACTTCGAACGCCGCCATACCGCCGACGGAACCGTCATTCTCAAGTTCTTGCTCCACATCAGCAAGGATGAGCAGTTGAAGCGATTCGAGCAGAGGCTCGATGATCCCGCTAAACGCTGGAAGATCAGCGAATCTGATTACACCGAGCGTGAGTGCTGGGACGACTATGAACGCGCATACGACGATGTCCTCGCCAAATGCAATACAGAGCAGGCGCCGTGGTTCGTGATCCCCGCGAACCACAAATGGTTCCGCGATATTGCCGTATCTGAGATCATCGTGGCGACGTTGGAATCCATGAACATCCAGGTGCCGAAGCCGACCGTCGATATCGAAGAGATCCGGCGCAAGTATCACTCCGCCGTGGACGAAGACAAACACGCAAAGGCCGTCCGCAAACGTCGAAGCCAGGCCGCGCGTGGATAGCTCTACAGGCCATTGTCGGTTGCGCTATCCTTAACCCGGTGCCGGTCCAGCCGGTGCTGTTGGGAGTTTGCAATGGGCGAACTGGTTCTGAACGTCAATGGCAAACCTTACACGATAAACGCGCCGGCAGAAGAATCCCTACTCTCCGTTCTGCGCAACCACCTGAACCTCACCGGAACAAAGTACGGCTGCGGCGAAGGACAGTGCGGAGCATGCACCGTTCTGATGGACGGGGCTGCAACGCGATCCTGCTCCATCCCGGCGGCAGCCGCTACGGGTGCAAAGATCACGACCATCGAAGGCCTCGAGCAGAACGGCAAGCTCACCATCGTCCAGCAGGCGTTTCTTGACGAAGGCGCATTTCAATGCGGATACTGCACCTCCGGCATGATTATGAGCGTGACGGCTCTCCTCCGCGACAAGCACGCTCCGAATGATGAAGAGATCCTCGGCGCAATGAACGGCAATGTCTGCCGCTGCGGAACTTATCCGCGGATTCTTGAGGCGATCAAACGCGCATCTGGACACGCAACCGGCGGAGGTGCGCGATGAGTTCGCACGAATTGCAGATGTTTGACCGCGAAGAGAATTATGGCGCCAGGGGGGAAGATTCGACCCACAACAGATACCGACTAGACCGCCGCGACTTTTTGAGACTCCTCGGCGGAGGATTGCTCGTTTGTCTCACTCCCCTGCCATCGTCTACCCAGGAATCCGGCCGCGGTTCCGGCTCTCACGAGCTGCCCACAGACATCAACGCGTGGCTGCATATCGACGCCGACGGGCACGTCAAGGTCTTCACCGGCAAGGTTGAAGTTGGCCAGAACATCCGCACTTCTCTCGCTCAGGCCGTCGCAGAAGAACTCCGCGTGCCTTTCGACTCCATCACCATGGTCATGGGCGATACCGACCTTGTCCCGTGGGATATGGGCACCTTCGGCAGCCGCACCACGCCCACTATGGCACCCCAACTGCGCAACATGGCAGTCGCTGGACGCGAACTCCTGATGGAGATGGCCGCGCAGCGCTGGAACACCGATCCCTCAAAATTGATCGCTGCCGCAGGAAAGGTCGCTACGCCCGATGGTTCGAAGTCGCTCACCTATGGCGAGCTCACGCGCGGCGAAGCGCTGGTGAAGAGTGTCGCCGGTGATCCGCCGTTTACGCCGGCAACGGAATGGAAGATCGGCGGCACACCGGTCCCCAAGGCTAACGGCCGCGACTTTGTAACCGGCAAACATCAGTTTCCCTCCGACATCGTGCGTCCCGGGATGATGTTTGGCGCGGTCCTGCGTCCCGACGGCTTCAACGCGACTCTCGCATCCATTGACACCAGCGCCGCAGAGAGAGTGGCGAATGTAAAAGTCGTTCATGAGGGCGACTTCACTGGCGTCGTAGCCGATGATCCATTCACCGCGGAGCGCTCACTCAAATCGATCCAGGCAAAGTGGACCATTCCCGATCAGCAGGGTAACCAGGGGCTATTCGAGTACCTGAAGAACAATCCTGACGGGAAAGCTGAGGGTCCGGACCATGCTGCAGACGCCCTGGCACAGGCAATCGCCGGCGCCGATGTGCAACTCGAATCCCAGTACACCGTCGAGTACATCGCGCACGCGCCGCTCGAACCGCGCGCCGCCGTTGCCGAGTGGAACAACGGCAAGCTCACGGTGTGGACCGGAACCCAGCGGCCCTTCGGCGTACGCGATGAATTGATGCACGCATTCCAACTACCCGCCGATAAGGTGCGCGTCCTGCAGCCCGACATGGGAAGCGGATACGGCGGCAAGCACACCGGCGAAGCTGCCATTGAGGCTGCACGTCTTTCCAAGGCTGCAGGCAAACCCGTGAAGGTTGTGTGGACCCGCGAAGAGGAGTTCACCTGGGCGTACTTTCGCCCTGCGGGCCTCATCGAAATCCGGGCGGGAGCACGCCATGATGGAACGCTCGTTGCGTGGGAGCACCACAACTACAACTCCGGGCCCGCTGCGATCGGCACGCCTTACGAGGTTGCGAGCAAGCTGATCCAATACCATCCGACAAAATCTCCTTTGCGACAGGGCTCCTATCGCGGACTCGCCGCCACGGCCAATCACTTCGCGCGTGAATCCCACATGGATGCCCTTGCGCACGCGGCGAAAATGGATCCGGTCGCGTTCCGCATGAAGAACCTCAGCAATCCGCGGATGAAAGCAGTACTTCAGGCTGCTACCGACAAGTTTGGCTGGGCAGCCGCCAAATCCAAACCAGGGCGGGGTTACGGCGTGGCCTGTGGAACTGACAAAGGCGGCTTCGTCGCCACATGCGCCGAGGTAGCCATCGACCCTGCAACGAAACAGGTCCGAATCAGCCGCGTCGTTGAAGCCTGGGAATGCGGTGCGATTGTGAATCCTGACGGACTGCGCAACCAGATGCAGGGCGCGATCGTGCAAGCCATCGGCGGCGCGCTCTTCGAACGAATTCTCTTCGGCAACGGACACATCCAGAACCCGCTCTTCTCGAAATACCGCGTGCCCCGTTTTACCGACACGCCACGGATTGAAATCGTATTGCTCGATCGCAAAGACCTGCCCTCGGCCGGAGCCGGCGAAACCGGGCTCGTTGGCCTTGCTCCAGCAGTCGGCAACGCGATCTTTTCCGCGACCGGAAAACGCCTGCGCAGCATGCCGATGACGCCAGACGACAACAAGTTACCAACCTGAACGGCACGACGGCCGTTGTTCTCTTTACTTCCCGGGCATTGCCTGCAACGTCCAGATGTTTCCGTCCGCGCTCAACCACTTCTGAAGATCGTCGGTCACCAGCTCGAACTTCGCCGACGGCGAGACCTTGAGAGCATCGAAAGCGGCGCCTTTGTCCGACGCAGTTAGGCTACGAACCAGCACGGCGCGCCCAGTCCATTGGGTTCGAACCGGCTTCCAATGCTTGCCGCCATCCTCGCTCAGGAACAGTGCGCCCTTGGTGTCAAGTGCAATCGTACGGCCGGCGTCGCTCGCCACCGAAAGCGCGTCAAGCCCGTTGGGCAGCGATGCCTTCTCTTTCTTGATGAACCCAGCGAGATTGGCTGGCACGGCCGCTTTGTTTTCTTCGGTCGCCCGGATCGCGCCAATCTGCGCCGGCGTATCGGAAGGCTGAGTTGGAATCACGGTCTGCGCCTGCACCGTCACCGTTTCCGACTCAGCTCGTGGAAGTGTCGCCGCATTGATCGACTTGTTAGCTGCATCGATCTGTGCGGCTGTCGACTGCTGCAGCATATCCTGCTGATTTGCCATGTTCTGTTGCTGGAACTGGTTCGCCGCCGAGGGTCCCCCGATGGGTGAAGTTTTGGCCCTCGCTGCCATCATGCCATGCATCGATCCTCCCGCAACTCCGGGAACGAAGGCAACCGGCGGCGGTGCGGCCGCTCCCAACGCCAAGTCCTTCTGGTCGGCGAGCTTTTTCTCATCCGGCTTCTTCACTTCGTCCCGCCTGGCAGTTTGACGAACGATCTCCCGCTCCGCCACAATACCGGACGACTTCGCCGGTTTAGCCTGCTTCCGCTCGTTCTGCGTTACAGGGTTCTGTACCTCCGCCTTCGGAGATCCAGCAGTATGTAAGGCATCCGTTGGCGCCACGTTGACGGCGGTCTGCGTCTCGGTTACTACTCTTCGGGAATGCTGCACGACCGCAATCCCAATGAGCCCTGCGCAGGCCGCTGCGGGAATCCACGCCCACTTCCAGTTGAACCAGGAAGTGCGCGGCTTGATTGGAGCATCCACGGCAGCAGCCATCGGCGCCGGCTGATCTTCCTCCGCCGCTTGCTGCGCCAGGAACACCACTTCGCGGCATCGGCCGCATGCGGACATGTGCGTGAGAATCTCCTCGCGCTCGGCCGCAGGCAGCAGTTGCTCCGCGAAAGCCGTCAGGCTCTCCGCATCGGGATGCATTCCGGGTTGGATAGTCGAGTTCATCCTGTCGTATTCGCCTTATCCTCAAGCGGATCATTCGTGTCGGAGAGCATGGCCTTCGTAAAGGCTTCCTCTGCGGCCGCCGGAATTGCCGTAGCCGGTTTCCATCCGTCCTGTTCTTTGAACGGACCCGGCTCCTTACTTTGCAGCAGTTTTCTCAAATCCATCTTCAAATCGAGATCGCGGGGATCGGTGCCCAGCGCTTCCTCCGCTGCCTTGCGGCTCATCCCACCCTTTTCAAGATTGCGCATCAGTTGTTTGCGAACTGCATCCGTTGCACGGCGCAGCCTCCGGCTGATTGTCGCTTCATGTACATGCAGCACCTTGCCAATCTCCGCCAGCGTTCGCTGGTCAACGTAATATGCCGCCAGCAAAAACCTCTCCTCTGCCGGTTGGTCGTGCAATGCGGATTTCACCGCCTCACGAAGAGCGACCAGCACTCCCGGCTCGAGATCCATCTTGCCATCGGGCGAAGGCGCGTCGTGCACCTCCTCATCCAACGCCTGTTCGCGATACGTGCGCCGGTAGTGGTCGACGAATCGCTGCGCCAGCGTGGTCCGCAGCCAGCCCAGCAGTGAGCCGCGTCCACGATAAGAATCCAGCGGACACTTGCGCTCGCCGTCGCGGGTATTCAACCCATAAAGCTCCGCATAAAACGCGTCCGCCAAATCGCGCCCCACCGTTTCGCTGCCGCTGATGGCAATTGCCGCGCGCGTCAGGGGCTGGCCATACTGCGCCATGAAATGTTCCCACGCACGGTCGTTTCCTGCGGCGCATGCCTTGGCCAGCACCAGGTCTGCCAGCTTCAGAGTCCGAAGAAACGTGCCCGACTGGTCCCGGGAGACCGTTCCGGTCGTTTCCGGCCCTGGATTTTGCCCTCGTGCCGAAAGCAGGACAATGCGATCGAACTCGCTCCGCTCCAGCCCCCATTTCCCGGCCCCGCACTCCTGCCAAAGCTCGTCGAGCAGCGCAGGATGCACCGCATTCGGAGCTGCATGAGTCTCCGCGCCATCTGAATCTTCCCTGGGCTGGATCGGCGCTGCGTCCACGACTCGAAGATACGCCAAAAAATCCCTGCAAGAAACCTCCATACCTCCGTTCTCAGGCTGTAGCCCGGAGCTTCAGCTACCGGTGGAGGGTCCGCATGAGCATTCCATACAGATCGAGTTTCTTCCGCATCACGCTGCTGGGGACGGCGCTGATTGCAGTATTTGTCGTCTATCACGTCAATCGCATCCGAGCCGAAGGCGGGCCGATCGAACCGGTTCACAGTTCCTACCGCGTCCTCGCCCCCATCGAGAGTGGCAATCTCCTTCTCTTTCCGGTGGTCGAATCCGGCAAGATACCTGCATCGCCCTTCATCACCCTCGACGAGGGCATCAAGAACGGCCAGGTAGAAGTCACGGAGGCAGGCAATGTGCGCGGCCTCGTACGCCCGCGCCCGACGCGGGGCAGAACTGACGATAGCGTTCTCCGCTCGCATCCGCTGCCTGATCCTCCAACGTATCGTGGCGACCAGGTCAACACCCTCGTCCTGGTCAACAACTCCGACAAGCCTTTACTCCTGCTGGCGGGCGAGATTGTAACCGGCGGCAAGCAGGACCGCATCGTCGGCAAGGATCGAATTGTTCCCGCGCAAAGCGATCCCATCGATCTCGGCGTATTCTGCATCGAACATGGCCGCTGGACGGAAGACACGGCCACGTTCCGGTCATCCGCCAAGGCGTCTGCGCAGAGCCTGATGGTCCAGCCCTCGGTCCGCGAAAAGGCTATGGTCGATAAAAACCAGCAGGAGGTGTGGGACTCTGTGCACGGCTCCATCGCCGGTGCGCTCGCTGCTCCGCGTCCGGGGATCGCCGTCGCCGAACCGCGTAACGCAGTGCCCGATGCCAACAGCCTGGGAACCACCAGCTACGCCCGCGCCATGCAGAGCGCAGTTATCAACGAAAAAGTGGATGAGGCCGCCGCGCCATTGATGAAGTCGCGCGAGCAGGTGCTTGAAAAACTTCGCGAAGAACGAGCCGTGGGTGTGGTCGTTGCCGTGCGCGGCGAAATTGTCTGGGCCGACATCTTCTCTGATACCGACCTGTTGTCGCGCTACTGGACCAAGCTGGTTCGATCCTATGCGGCCGAGAGCCTGATGGCGGATCAAACGCATGCCGCGCCTTCGATCGCCGATGCACAGCACTTTCTCGATGCGCCCTCAGGCGGCACCGAAACCAGCATCGGCACGTGTCGGCGTTTATCGCTACAGCGAACTTCGCTCCGGCGGAGCCGAGACCTTCGTCCTGGAATCGCTGTTGTCCGGAACGGACTATGACGTGCACGTCAGCAAGGTCAAGCTGCGCGGCGAAGTGCAGCGCGGCGAAGCTCCCATGGTGTATCGCTGAGCGAAACCACTTAGCAGCCGGGGACACTCGGAGATTGCCACGTGCAGTACTCGCCAGCTTCCCGGCTGCGATCAGCTCTTGCCGGCGAGTGTCAGCCGGGGGTGCAATGCGGCACGCGAATTCGCTCCGATCCGCACCAGCCTCGGCACCGCAATCAGCGTGATGGCGAAAAGAAAGATCGACCCCGCAATGAACTCCATGTGCCCATGGCGCAGGTCTTCAAAGATGAGCTTGGCCGCCATAAATGCCACAGCAACGTACGCCAGGCGCGTCATCGTAATGCGTCCCCAGCGCGAGCCTGCGAACGCCAGGAACAACGAGACCATCGAAATCGCCAGCGTGCGGAGGAATGCGATGTGATGCGCGTCCAGCACGATGGCAAACTTTGCTACCGTGAGGATGCCGTGCACCGCAAGTGCCGCAGTTGCCGACACCCCCAGCAACGCCGGCACAAGCCGCAGGCTCTGGCGCGCCCAACCTGCATCCCTGCTATCCTTGCCCACGAAATATGCCGCCGAGGCGGTTCCCCCAATGATCCACACGGCCAATGCTGACCGGTCTGGCTGTGCGCCCGCAAGAGCGCCGAAAATATAGCTCGCCACGTCTGACACCAACGCCGCAGCGCAGAAGAAGACGACTCCCTGGAGTTCAACAATCGGCAACTCCATGCGCTCCGCAATCAAATAAGCGGCAGTTCCCGCGACCGCGAGCGCCAGTCCCGCTCCGGAACGCGGCAGAGCCCACAACGCCCCCGCAATCAGCAGCGCCGCACTCCACATGCTGAACACGCGGAAATTGCGCGGCTCGGCAAGTTGGCGCAGAGACCGGAAACACGCCCCATACAGTGCCGAAGACAGCATCAGGCAAGCCAACCCGAGAACCATCGCCGCTCCGGACGCAAAACAGAGCACGCTCGAGACCGCAAGTCCGAATGCAATTGTCACCTGAACGATTTCAAAGGCGCTGATCCTGCATCCCTGTTGGAATACGCGCACGGCTACACTCGTAGCACTGATGGCAAACAGGAGCAAAGCGGGAAGCAGTAAAGCGGCGAGGCTCAACTCCGGGTACTCGGCGCGTGCATTCTGCGGGCCGTTATAGACGAAGATCATTGCCGAAACTGCAGCGTCCGCCGCAAGCGCAACCAGTGGCCACATCGGACGTATGCGGCCGAGCGTTCTTGCCCCTTCACACAGCAGAACCACAAGAAGCAGCACCAGCACGAACGGCAACATCGCATGGGTTGCAACGGAAAGCGCAATCGCCGCAGCCGCCACGGCGCCATAAGCAATCCACAGCACTGGCGAAGACTCCCGACGCCACTCCAGCGTCGCCGCCGTAATCACAAATGCAGCTAGCACTCCCGCCGTCACCACCGGCGCAAAGACGCGAAAGTGCAGCGTCTCTTCCCACAGCATCGGCACCAGGATCATCGCCGATGTGCCGGCATACACCAGCGACACAATCCCTGAGAGTCGGGGTGCCCGGACGGCCCACACCAGCCACGCAAGGGCATAGGCAATCGCTATCGCGGCAGCTACGCCCTTGGGCATCACCCCTGCTTCGGCAATGGCCCGTAGAACATACGCCCCGGCGATGCCAAGCATCGCTCGGCCCAGCAGCGGAAAGATATTCGCTGTTTGAAGAGAAGCCGTCTCATCCTCAAGCTGCGCGCTCGCTGCTGCCGACCTGATCGCCGGCGTCTTTACCTGGATACGGGTGTTCGAGCGCATGGACGCGTTTCTCCAACTCATCGACGCGATTTGAAAGCAGTTCCAATGCACCGGGAGACTCGTTCATGATCTCACCCGATCGGTTACTCATGTTCCAGCGATGCTGCGGCCAATCCCAATCAATCGCCGGTTGCGGCCTGCGTAGCTTGGTCGTGCGACCACGGAGGCAGCAGCTTGACCAATGCCCAAAGAATGAAGAGCGGCAGAATGGTCAAACCCACAGCCACCAGCGAACCCTCGCGCGTCACCAAGGCCATTTTGTACGTCGTGTAGCCCAGGAAGCTCTTCGAAAAGAGCTGCCCGCCAATCACCACGTTCCAGCGCATGGCGAAGATACCCATCAACGCGAGGCATCCCGACGCGACATACATCCGTTTGCGCACTTGCTCCGGCAGCTTTACAACCTGGGTGATGAAAAGCAGAACGAGCGGCGTCACCGTGCCGAGGATGATCTGGACGACAATGTGCGAGAAGTACAGCTTGGTGTGCACCATGAAGTTGAGGCTTCGGAAGGATTCATCGGCCTCGTAGATGCGGTGAATCAGGTCGAGCATTTCCAGGCTGAAATCAATGATGAAGATGTAGAACAGGTACATCGCGATCGTATCGACGCAGCGAATATCGATGACTTGCTTGCGCAACTTCGTCACCGCCATGTAAATCAGCATCACGCCGGCGATGCCCGATACCATTGCCGAGAAGATGAACACGACCGGCATCAGCGGTGAGGACCACCACGGATTCGCCTTGATCGATCCGAAGATAAAGCCGACATATCCGTGCAGCAGAAATGCTGACGGGATACCTATGAGGGTGACGATCCAGCCGATCTTGTCGTCGATGTGCAGCGAGCGGGGGCTGATATTGTCCGAGCCCAGCGTCATTACTTTGTAGATCAGCCGCAGCAACCCCTTGCTCGAGCGCGCCAGCAGCACGATATCGCGGCGGTAATCGAGCCATATCTCGAAGACCAGCACGGCCATCAGGTACCACAAGTACACGTAGCCGAACATCGCCATCGCCGAGGTGCTGTGCGGCGTGAAGTACATCTCAGGCGAACGCTCCGGATGCCCGAGGTGCAACTGCAGCGGCAGCGGAGCCACAATCAGAAACGAAAGCGCGGTGAGAAGCGCCAGGCGATAGGTGGGCTTTACGGCTTCGACATGGAACACGCGCTCCAGCGATGCCAGAATGAATGCGCCCGCGACCAGTCCGGTAATAAATGGATACAGAACAATCAGTACGCTCCACTGCAGCCCAACCTCGTTGGGGTACATGAAGCCTTCCACGCCGCTCATCATTTTTCCTTGCTCCTGGAGGAACATCGCGAGATTGCACATTAGCGCACCGACCCATCCAGCCCGTTGTAGAAGGCTTTGGCACCTGTTGCCATTTGCGGCTTCAGCACCTGCACACTATGCGTCTTCAGGAATTCGTGAATCGGATCCTTCGGATTCTTGAGATCAACGAGCTGCCGGGCGCCGGTCGGACAACTTTCGCAGCACGCAGTTGTCAGCCCCTTGGTAATGCGGTGATAGCAGAGCGTGCACTTGTCTGCGACCTTCTTCTCAGGGTGAATGTAGCGACATCCATAAGGACAAGCCTGCACGCAATATGCGCAGCCCAGGCAATACTTTTGATCGATCAGCACCACGCCGTCGGGGCTCACAAACGTCGCTCCCACCGGGCACACCTGCGTGCACGGCGAATCGGCGCAGTGGTTGCACATCTTTGGCACAAAGAAATACTTGCCCGCATCTTCCTTCGCGACCGCCGGAAATCCCTCTTTCCCGCCGTCCGGCGAAATGACCTCGGGATTGGTCATGTTCTCGTCTTCAACGTGGTAGCGCTCGACCCAGGTGCGGAAGTAGCCATCAGGCACATCGTTCTCGGCCGCGCATGCACGAACGCAGTTGCCGCAGCCGATGCACTTGGGCACATCGATCAGCATGCCCCACCAGTGGTCGGAGAGTTTGTAGTTCTCCGCCTGCTGCGGAGTTCCCGCCAGCACAGCCTTCCAGGCAATCGCCGCTGCCGGCATCAAGACCAGAAAATGACGTCGCGATAGATTCACTTCGTACCTCCCGCCGCTGGTGCCGCCGGTGCGGCGGACGCTGATTCGATTGCCGGGCTATGCGGCTGATGGCAGGTCTCACAGGGAACGCCGTTGGAGTGATCGGCCGGATCAACCTGCGGGAATCCCTTCGGCTTGGCGGCACTTGCCGTATGGCATCGCGCGCACAATACAGCCGTGTCCAGCTTCGCCGGTGTCACCGATGCCGGATCGTCCGCATGCTTGGCCAGCGGTCCGTGGCAGGCCTCGCAGTTCACATGCGCGTGTTTGCCCTTGCCTTTCACATCGAGCACGTCGCTGTGGCAGGTTTCGCAAGTCTCGTGGCCGGCAAACTTCACCGGGCGCGCCGCAATCTCCCCAATGGCATTGCCGCGATAGTGACCGTACTGTCCGAAGCTCTTTGGAACGACGTAGCTTCGGACCACGAGAAAGACAATAAAGGCGAGAACGAAAAGTCCCGCGAATCGGAAGAGATGCCCCGCATCCTTGAAAGCGCTCATCGCAGCCCAATCTCCTGACGCTGCCAGCACGGGGTCCGGAAGATAAGACCCCATGTGATCCAGATCATGTTCGAAACGGAGATTGCTGGTTTGCGAATACGACTGTATGTGAGACAGATCACGAATATGTGTGATGGCGACCGCACACGCGATCCAAGCCACTCAGGTGCAAGAGCTTATATTTCGCTTGATTTAGCTACGAAAGCCGGTTGGGTCGCTCAATGTGAGGAGAATCACGATAACAGGGACGGCGTGAGGTGGACCGCCATCGACTCCTCACCCGCCGTAAGCCGGGTCAACGTCAGCACCGTGATGTCATCGTCCTGGCCGAAGTTCACCGCTGCTTCCGTCGCATCCGCGGCATTCGTCGGCGTCGAAAACAGGTAATCCAGGCGCTCGAATCCATACAACTCGCCCGTACGGTTGCGCGCCTCGAGCAGGCCGTCTGTATAAAGAGCGAGGTGGTCGCCCGGCCGGGTGGTCACTTCGCACTCCGCATATGCCGTATTCTGCGAAACGCCCAGCGGCAACGCACCCGGAATCTCGATCTCGTACTTGTTGAGATACGGAGCCGGGTGGCCGGCGCTGGCAACTATGCAGGTGCTGTCCGGCTGCAACAGCAGAATCAGGCACGTCGCAAATCCTCCCTGCAGCCGCCCGAACAATCGCCGGTTGAGTTGCGTCAGCAGATGCCCCGGCGCGGGATAGTCCTCCGCAAGCGCGCGAACCGCTCCCACGATCAGCGAAACCGCCATCGCCGCACGCAGGCCCTTGCCGCTCACATCGCCGAGGATCACAAGCGTCGAACCGTCCTCCACCGGAATGATCTGGAAGAAATCGCCGCCCACCTGCTGCGCCGGCTTGTATGCGCTGGTTACCGTGAAGCCGGGAACCATAGGCAGCGTGTCGGGAATCAGCACCTGCTGCAGTTCGGCAGCATTCTTGAACTCCTGTTCCAGCGCCGTCTGCTGCTTCCGATTCTCGATGGAGAAGCGATACACGGCGTACACAATCGAGATCAGCAGCAGAATGTTGGCCAGCTGCCGCGAGCCGACTGGATTGCCATTGACGGTGAACAGGGGCGCGGCCAGCTTGTCGCCCAGTGTCCAATGGGTAAATCGGACGAACTGCGATGCGCCGTTCCGTAAAACGAAAATCATCTCAGTTAAGAATGCTGCAGCAGCAACGGCCCATCGCGCGGGGTCAAGCCGTTTGCGCTGCACAAGCGCAGCGATCACCAGGACAATGGGAAACGTCTCGAGCGGCGTGAAGATGCAGGTCAATACCGCGTCGGCAAGCTGCATCTGCCTTCCCCAGGGAGCGGCCCACCAGATTGTGACGATGCCATCCAGTCCAAATGCGATCATGAAGGCAAAGATCCAGAGCCTTGCGAGACGAACGATTCGTTTGCTGTCTTCGAGTTGCAGCAGCAGGAGCACCAGGATCCACAGGCAAATGTCCTGCAACATCAGCACCGGCTGCAGCATTCCGAGCGCAAATGTATAGGGAAATGGGATACGCATCTGGCTTAGAAACTGTCCTGCTATTGGCATCAATCCGTACCCAGCCATGGCCAGAAGCACCCATTGCTTCCGATCGCGAAACCAACCCAGCAGGCTCAGAAGCGCCACCAGCGCATACAAAGAGTCCAGGCCGAATGTAAACTGCTGACTGCGAAGCCATTTGTAATCGATCTGTGTCTTGCGGTTGGCAATTGCCACCGGCCCGCCAAGATAAGGCATACCCTCAAAACCGCCGAGCGTCCCTGAATCATTCGAGGCCAGCAGCGACTTCCAAACCCGGATCGCCAGCACACCTGACTCGATGTGCCCCATTCCGAAGGTCTGGGGAGGCTGGCTGATATACCAGACCGTGTTAGGTGTTAGTTCTCCGTCTTTCCCGATGAGCCGCCCGTTCCAATAGAGCTCATAGGCGTCGTCGATCTGCGGAATCAACAGCGCCATTTCCTGTGGTGTTCCCTTTGTCGGATCGATTGTCAGGTGGTAGCGGTACCACGCGAATCCTGTGTAACTGTAATAGCCCTGCGATCCCCAGGTATCTTGCGCCGTGATCTGTCGCCAAGCCGAGTCATTGAACCCCGGCGCAGCCCACTCTGGATTGTCGCCAATCTGAAATTGCCACGCACCTTCCAGCGGCACTGCATCCCGGCCCATACCTTCGATCGTGTGGATCAGGGAAGGCGCGGATGGTGGCGCCTCTGCGGCGCGCGAAACAACGGCTCCAAAGCCAAGGCAAACAAGAATCCCGACTACGGGGAAGAGCGACCTGCGTGGAAGCATGGCGCAAGCATACTCTGCGCCGGATATTGAAAGTAAAGAGGATTCTTCAGCATGCACCATAAGCCCAAGCCCCTCCGTCGACGCCCGAAGCGATACGATTGAATGGGAGAGATTGATGGCAAAGGTCCTGGATGGCGCAGCAATCGCGGCGGCAATCAAGCAGGAAGTGGCAGAGCAAGTTCGCGCGCTCGCGGCACAAGGCATCCGGCCCGGTCTGGCCGCAGTCCTGGTCGGACACGTGCCCGCATCAGAAATCTACGTCCGCAGCAAAGTGCAGACTTGCGCTGAGTTGGGCCTCTTCAGCGAGATGGTCACCCCGCCTGACACCGTCACCACCGAAGAGATGCTCGACCTGGTGCACAGCCTCAACGACCGCGACGACATCGACGGCATTCTCATCCAGCTCCCGCTTCCGAAGCAGGTCGACACCAAAGCCCTGCTCGATGCCGTGCTTCCCTCGAAGGACGTCGACGGGTTTCATCCCGTAAACGCGGGAAAACTGCAGGCAGGCCGCCCGGCGCTAGCCCCCTGTACGCCGGCGGGAGTTATCGAGATCCTCAAGCGGAGCCACCTGCCCATCAGCGGGAAGCATGCCGTGGTCGTCGGCCGCAGCGACATCGTCGGCAAACCGGTCGCCATGTTGCTGCTCCACGAAAACGCGACTGTTACTATTTGCCATTCCAAAACACAAAAGCTCGGAGAGCTTACGCGCGAAGCTGACATCCTTGTCGCCGCCATCGGTCGGCCCGGCTTCATCACGCCGGAGATGGTGAAGCCCGGCGCCACGATCATCGATGTCGGCATCAACCGCATCACGACGCTCGAAGAGTTCGACCGCTACTTTGCCGGCGATGCCAAGCGCACATTGACCTTCGCGAAACGTGGATCGACGATCGTAGGCGACGTGCATCCCAAGGCCTTCGAACTCGCTGGCGCATATACACCGGTGCCAGGCGGTGTAGGGCCGCTGACCATCGCCATGCTGATGTCCAATACCGTGCGCGCCGCCCGCATGCGGAGAGGCCTTTAGCCCATGCTTCGCGTCGGCCTCACCGGCGGCCTCGGCAGCGGCAAAAGCACCGTCGCCGCGATGCTGCGCGAGCATGGCGCCGAGGTCATCGAGTCCGATGAACTAGGGCGCACGCTCATGGAGCCGGGCCAATCCGCCTTCAGTGAGATCGTCCGCGTGTTCGGCGACGCCCTCGTAATGCCCGACGGCCGGCTCGATCGTGCACGCCTTGCCGAGCTGGCTTTTAGAGGCGGCCGCGTCAAAGAGCTGAATGCCATCGTCCATCCGGCGGTCATCGAAGCGCAGCGCCAGTGGATGGATCATGTCTTTGCGCGTGATCCCGCAGCCGTTGCCGTCGTCGTCTCCGCGCTCATCTTTGAGGTCGAGCGCGATGCACGCGACAGCGGCCAGGCCTTGAGCGTCTTCACCGATCTCCGCGAGCGCATCGACCGCATCATCCTGGTGACCGCCCCCGACGACCAAAAGATCGCCCGTTACGTCGCTCGTATCTCCCCCGCTGCAATCAACCGCGAGGTCGCCGAAGCCGACGCCCGTTCCCGGCTTGCTCATCAGATCCCCGACAGCGAGAAGGCCCCTCGCGCCGACTACCTGCTTGAAAACACCGGTGATATCGCCGCGCTGCGCACCCAGGTCGCGGATCTGTGGCCAAGGTTGAAGCAGGAGAGCAACCTAAATCTCAAGCCCCGGTCATTAAAATAGAGGCTGGAACAAGCCCGTTGCGGGAACCGTACTGCTTCCTGTGGAAGCGCGAACTCGGCATCGTAACGATATAGAAAGGTCTAAAGGTTTAAGAGAGCTATGAAACTGCGCCAGTTTGCTTTGGTCGTCTTCCTGGTCGGTGGATTCTGGTTCATTACCACCCACTTCTCCTCCAATTTGAATCCGCTGAAGTTCATGAGCGCACGAAGCTCTGACTCGCCCCTGGAACTCTCCGAAGCCCACGCGGCTCCGGAGTTCGATGCAGTGGAGCAGAACAACATCTCTGTCTATCGCCGTGTGCTGCCTTCGGTGGTGAACATTACATCGCGCGCGGTCACCTTCAACTTCTTTTACGGCAATGTCCCGCAGGAAGGCCAGGGCTCGGGGTTTGTTCTCGACAAGGCTGGCCACGTCCTGACGAATTTCCACGTGATCGAGGGCGCCAACCGCGGTATCGAGGTCAAGCTGAGCAACAAGCGCAGCTACAAGGCGACCGTCGTGGGAACCGACAAGGTGCACGATCTGGCGCTGCTCAAGATTGACGCGCCCGATCTGCAGCCGGTGATACTCGCAGACTCGAGCCAGCTCGCCGTCGGCGAAAATGTGTATGCCATCGGCAACCCATTCGGGCTCAGCGGCACCATGACCCAGGGAATTATCAGCTCAATTCGCTCCATACGGGGCAGCGAGGGAGCGCCGATTGAAGACGCCATTCAGACCGATGCGGCCATCAATCCCGGCAACTCCGGCGGACCGCTGTTGAACTCACGAGGCGAAGTGATCGGCATCAATACGATGATCCTGTCGAACTCAGATCAGAACGCGGGCATCGGCTTTGCCATCCCCATCAATACCGCCAAGGCGGTCCTCTCCGATCTCACGCACTACGGTGAAGTAAGGCGCCCGTCGCTGGGTATCCAGTCCTATGCCATTGGTCCGGACCTGGCAAGTCAGATGGGATTGGCTGCGGATTCTGGCGTGCTCATCCAAAAAGTAATACCTGGAGGAGCTGCCGATCGAGCCGGCCTTCGCGGTGGCAACGAACAGGCCTGGGTCGGGAATCAGCCCGTGATGCTGGGTGGTGATTTGATTGTGGCCATCGATGGCCAGCAGATCACCGATCCGCAGGACATCAGCATCGTCATGGACAAGCACCAGGCCGGCGACACTGTCAGCGTCACCGTGATGCGCGGCCGCCGGCAGATGACCGTGAAAGTCGTCCTCGGCGCAGCGCGGTCCGTGAACACATAGGAGCCAGAGCGCGTCTAGCTTGATTCGGAAGTAGAACTCGAAGCGATGCCGCGCTCCAGCTTCTTTGACAGGAGGATGCTCGAAAGGCAGAAACCAATGAACAGGTAATAGCCGGGCAGGATCCTGGAAGCGTTGGTCGGGATCTGCACTTGCTGGACGTTTGGCATGTCGCGCAAGCCGTCCCACGAGCTCCCGATGACGCCATTGAAGGCAACGAAGGACATGAAGATCGCAAGGACCATGACGTCGGCCATGGACCACTTGGATAGTTCGAAAGCCAGCAACTTCACGAGACGGTTGGTGCGCAACAAGTCTGGCCGGAAGAGACACGCGCCCAGCGCAAGCATTTTCAGCAATGGGAAGACCACGCTGAACAGGATTACCAGAACGCCAACCAGCATCATCTCCGGCCGGCCCATCTGGATCAGTGTCTGACACACCTCGATAACAGTCTTGCTGCGATAGTAGAGCGACTGATCGCGAAACTCGATGGGCGTGCCGAGCAGGGTTGCGTCCAGCTTTGTGACGCGGACCTCCACCTCCAGCATTGGGCTGAGCACGCCGCCGGCCAGCATCGCAATCGAGAACAACATCAGCACCGCTACGGCGCCTCGGGAGAGCGTCGGCTTGCCGGCCATCAGCACAATGAACCCCAGGGCCGCCGATGCGAGCACGATGAGATAGTCGCGAGTCAGAGTTTTGGTCCGCAGCCGCGA
The DNA here is from genome assembly GCA_963770365.1 of uncultured Acidobacteriaceae bacterium. Classification (GTDB taxonomy): domain Bacteria; phylum Acidobacteriota; class Terriglobia; order Terriglobales; family Acidobacteriaceae; genus Telmatobacter. Next base: position 250,649 of record CAVYPN010000017.1, read on the forward strand.
TCTGATTGGTGAGAGTCTCTTCGCAGGCAGCGCCACTTGAGCAGCCATATCGCTTCAGGATGGCGTTATACGTAGTCATGTCCGTGGTGCTGAACGTGTTCTTGACCGCATCGGCAAGGACGCTACGGATGGAGTCCTTGAAGCTCTCCTGTGTTTGCGCCTTGGTTAGCTCCGCCATCACCACGTTGGTGTATTCGGGCACATGCGGACGCAAGGAGGCGACGATCATATTGACGAGGAACGGATTGGCCCCGGCGGGCTTGGCGGACCCTTTGGCGCTTGGCGCCGTCATCTGCGTCTTGATGCTGTCCAGCAAGGCGTAGAGCGACCGCTCAACCATGGGCCGCAGATTCTTGCTCTGCCCCTTGAGATCGAGTTTGTCGACTTGCGCGTTGAGCATCGGGCCGATGATGCCGCGCCATTGGTCGGCGCTGAGGATTCCGTAGCGCGCGTGGGTGATCTCGGCCAGATCGGTGCGAAGCAGGCGACGCGCGGCGAGGCCGTCAACGGTCTTCCAACTGAACCAGATGGCGGGCAAGAGCAATAGCACGCCCGCGGCCAAGCGGAAGTTGGACGAACGATGTTTGCCCGGTGACGGATTCGTCGGTGTGCCTGCGTCTTCCACGATGTGATAACGAGTATAGAACCGGTCCCAGCCCGGGAAGAATTAAACACTGGCCCCAGCGACTGGGCGATCTGTGGGGGCTTGTTCCCATCAATCTGCGGATCCCCAAAATGAGGTCCGACTCGACTCGATGGGTGCGTTGGCTTGATGACGTCAAGTGATCACGAATTTCCGGTTCTACAGCCGGAGAACGATGCAACGGACCATGGTTTTGCCACGTCTCCTATGACTATAGTTGACAAAACATATTTATCTCCTATATGTATAGTTGGAACGGGCGAGGATCGAATCGATGCCGAAGAAAACCAGAGTCCTGACTCCCTTAGAACGACGAATAATGCGCGTGCTTTGGGACGGTGGAGCAGGAAGTGTTCAGAAAGTCTCGCAGGGACTGACAGGTGAGCCTCAGCTGGCCTATACGACCGTGCAGACCACGTTGAATGTCCTTCACCGCAAGGGAAAGGTGAAGAGAAGGCTCGTCGGACGCGCATACGAGTACAGCGCCACCGTTTCTCAAGAGGCCTCGAACTCGCATGCGATCAAGGACGTCTTGCAGAAGGTCTTTCGAGGATCAGTGGACGACCTTCTCCTATGTTTGGTTCAAAGCAAGCAGATCGACGCGCAAAAACTTGCGCAGTTACAGGCAAAGATACAGGCCAGTGAGAGCGCTGAGGAGATACCTGAATGAGCCAAATTCAAGAGACCTTATTCGACCTGCTAGTCAATGCGCTTCTACAAATTGGCGTTTTTGCCATCGTCGCGGCGGTCTTCTCGCGTCTTGTGGCGAAGGCGAGAGCAAAACATCAATATTCCTTCTATCTGATCGTGTTCCTGTTCTGCATGGCAGCTCCCGTTATCAATACAATTTGGCAATCGCGCCCAACCGTTGTCGAAGAGAAATTGCAGCAGCAGGTTCCCATGGGCGCTGGAGTGGCGAATCACGATTTTTGGAATTGGCAGATGGAGGCCAGGCATAAGCCGTTCACATTGGCGCCCAGGCTCCAAAGTTGGGTCGTCGGTATCTGGGGAGTGCTTGTCCTGCTGCGGATGGTCCGCTTCAGCCGAGCTGTTCATCGAGTTCATCGGCTGCGGAGAGACGCGTCTGTGCTCTCTCCTGCCCAGATTGGGATGGCCGGCGATGTCATCGAGGCCAAATGTCGGATCGCTCTCCTTGAATCTACTGCCATCGACGATCCAGTGACTATCGGGGTATTTCATCCCGCCATCCTGCTGCCCAGTAAAGTGCTGCCGGATCTTGGCGAACAGGAACTCTCTGCAATTCTGGCGCACGAATGCGGCCACATCCGTCGCAAAGACTTTCCGGTCCACATCCTATGTGAAATGATCTCCCTGCCTGTGGCCTGGCACCCCGGTATCCGCTACCTGATGTCAAAGATCTCGCAGACGCGGGAACTTGCCTGCGATGACTATGCCGCTGCCCGTCTTGGGAAGCGCCGTTCGTATGCCAACACACTCCTACACCTGGCGTCGCTGTGCATGCACGTTCCTCGTGCGAACGCCGCGGGGCTGGGTATTTTCGATGGTGACAACCTGGAGACTCGAATCATGATGCTGACCAATAAAACACGTTCGCTTTCACGCGCCGGTCTAATTGGGCTGGCTTTGGCCACGAGCACTGCTCTTGGCGCAGGCGCGGTGCTCGCGCACGCAATGAGCCTGCAAGCAAGCTCTGAGCCTTCAAACACGGCAGAAAAGTACGCCGGAACCTGGCATTGGATGTTCGATGGAAGGAGTTTCGCTACGATGATCCTGGTTCGGAATGGATCGGGCTTTACAGGAACCGTCACCGGCTCTCGCATTGCGCTGAATGATGACGGCAGACTAAGCCGGGCTGATCCATCCGAAGACAGCACGCCGTCTCCGATCACCAAGGCGAAACTGGAAGGTTCTGCGCTGCACGTCACAGTCGGGGACGGGAACGAGCCCGTCGAATTCGTCGTGACCCTCAAGGACGACACGCACGCCGAAATCCATCCGGGAGGAGCACCGCCAAACATGAAGGCGATACCGGCTGAAAAAGTTCGTTAAAGGTTAAGAGAGCGCTGCTGGCTCCGTCGATTGTGTGAATTTGCGCGGGAACGGCCCCACGGACCGCGTGGTCCGTGGGACTGGTGGAGCGAAGAATCTGCGTTGTCTGTTTAGAACTTCACTCCGAGCGAGGAGAGGAACGTCTTGACGTCGGGCCAGACGGCCTTGAGGTCGGTTGCGGTTTGAATATCGAGAGCAATATTCAGAGGGTTGGCGGCAGCTCCGGCGAGCTCGGCAAGCGGTTTTTCGACAGCGGCGATCAGGGTGGCGAGAGCGGCTACGACATGCGGTGCGGCCTTGAGCGCCTTGTTGGCGCCGGTCAGCCACTTGAGGACGTCCTCGGCTCCGATTTCGATTCCTTTTTCGATATTGATCAGGATGTTTGCCATCGCGATGATTCTCTTTCTGTTCGGCGGACCGTCCGGGTTGCGACGGGCTGCTGACGTGAATTTGCGGCGACGTCGCTTGCAGAAATGGCCGTGGTTGCAGCCGTAATCGAAAGAGCGTCGCCTGGCGCAGACGAGCGCGGGCGCGCGGCTATAGTCCGTGCGAAATTCCGCTTGATTGTCTGGCTATATTTCAGAGTTTATAGAGTTCGCGGATATAACCTGCAAATCGGCGGGAAGAATTTTCGCTGTGGAATCAGACGTTTAGAGAAATTGCTGGCTGCGGAGGGCTTGACTTCGGTTTCTCTCGGTTCGCCGGGAAGCCCTGCCAGACGAACACAGAGCTCGTCTGAGCACTTCAACGTGCACACGCGGGGCCGTCTTAACGACCTAAAAACGTCGATGCAATTAAAGCATCTCCATCAGGAGCACAGGTGCGCCTGCTTGGGAAACGCCGTTACTTCTCGATGACGCCGCACGCAATGCGATCGCCGGAGTTACCGGACGGGTCTGACATGAGATCGTCGGCCTTGGCGTGGATGACCAGAGACGTTCCGCCGTCATGAAAGAGCGAATTGGCGCCGTCCGCGAGGGTAACGCCGTCGGCGATGAAGGACGCCTTGGCGCTGCCGTTCTGGCCGACCGTAAGATTCATCAGATCGCCGAGGTGGGGATGAGGTTCCTGCGTGTTGTGCGTGCCGTGATGAGCGCTCGTAGGGTTGAAGTGGCCGCCGGCTGAAGTGAAGGCCGGGGATTCACATTTTCCGACCGTGTGAATGTGAATGCCGTGCTCGCCCGGGGTCAGGTGAGAAACCGCAACCGCAATTTTGACACCCCGGCCAGTGGCGGTGATCTTCGCAGCACCAATCTTCGTTCCCTGCGCGTTCACGATGTCGGCATGGGCCGATTTGGTCGCGGCCGCGGCTGATTGAAGGGCGGCGGAAAACAGCAAGAGTCCGGCGATCCCCAAAATAATTCGAAAGCGCATGGCATGTCTCCCTTTAACGATGCGTCCCTCAGGGGACGGCGTGGATATTATCCCACGCCGCTGAACGTGGCGTTTGGCCAAAGGGTGGTCGTTTTAGCGATCGGATTACGCAGGTTCGAGTGCTACAGTTGTCTTCTTACTCGTCCATTGGAGGTCCCGGGATGAAGCGGTTCGTGCTTCTGGCTGTGTTGTTGTTGCCGTTTCAGTTGGTCGCGCAGGCTGACGTTTCGGCCAATGGCTCGCGCAATCCCAAGGTTCGTGCCGTCACCGCATTTGTGCGCCTCGACAGAAGCCGGTGGGAACAGCAGGTTGCAGAGACGCTGGCCGTGCTGCGGAAGACCGAAGCAGCGTTTAAAAGCGCGGGCTACGAGGTCGAGTCGCTCAGGATCACCACGCAGCCTGTCGGCGAACTTGTGGCCGGACTCTCGGAAGACGACGGTGTTGCGTTTCTCGCGAGATTTGACCAGTTGTCGGCGAAAGAGAATTTCATTCCCAACGTGGGACCGGCCATGATGCACGACGATGATGACAGCTTGCCGATGCGCGTGGTGGAACGCGCTCTTTCGACGCTGCCCAACATCGAAGCCAGCACCATCATCGCCGACGATTCGGGGATCCACTGGAAAACAATTCACCAAACCGCGGAGTTGGTGAAGTACGTTGCCGAGCACAGCCCGCATGCGCAGGGCACTTTCAACTTCACGGCAACAGCGATGCTGAAGCCGCTTGGTCCGTTCTATCCCGGCTCGTATCACGATGGCCCCGGCAAGCAATTCTCGATCGGCTTCGAAGGCGCGGGCGTGGTGGCCGAAGTGCTCACGCGCGACAAGGGAAACGCCGCAGCCGCAACAACGGACCTGACGGCAGCGCTGACCAAGCATGCAAAGGTGGCGGAAGGGATCGGCAGCAAGGTCGCAGCGGAAACCGGCTGGGGCTTTGCTGGAGTTGATCCGACACCAGCGCCGCTTGGTGATGTCTCCATTGCCACCGCTATCGAAGACTTTACCGGCGCGAAGTTCGGCTCGAGCGGCACGCTCACCGCGGCCCGCATCATCACGTCCGCTGTGAAGGCCGTGCCCGTTAAGCAGATCGGATACTCCGGCCTCATGGTTCCCATCATGGAAGACAAGGTGATGGCGCAACGGTGGGCCGAGGGAACCTTCAACGTGGATTCCCTGCTTGCCTATTCTGCGGTGTGCGGTACGGGGCTGGATACGATTCCGCTGCCCGGCGATGTGAGCACGGAGCAGATGGAGCGCATGTTCGCTGACGTCGCCTCACTTGCAAGCAAATGGAACAAGCCGCTCTCTGCGCGCTTGCAGCCGGTTCCCGGCAAAAAAGCCGGCGACATGACTGAGTATCAGGATCCCTACCTTTTCAACACCACGATCCACGCGGCTCCATAACTACCCGGCACGATCAGCGCTTAACGTAGCGGCGGCCCTGGATCTCATAATCGCCGCTGGCGACACGGGCGATGGCTTCGGTGTAGGCGATGTGCTCTTCGACGAGGATGCGCTCGGCGAGCGAGTGCGCGTCGTCGGTATCGAGAACCGGGATTGTGCGCTGGAGGATGATGGCGCCGTGGTCCAGATGCTCATCGACAAAATGCACTGTGCAGCCCGCGATTTTTACACCGTAGTCGAAGGCTTGCTTCTGGGCGTCAAGTCCCGGAAAGGCCGGCAGCAGCGAGGGATGAATATTGAGGATGCGGTTGGGAAATGCCGCGATGAAATCGGGCGAGAGCAGGCGCATGTACCCAGCGAGGCAGACAAGGTCGACATGATGTTCGCGCAGGCGTGCGATGAGGTCGGCGTCATGTTCGGCGCGCGGGCGGCCCTTCGAAACAAGAACTGCGTGCGGCAGACCCAGTTGCGCCGCGGCGGCGATCCCGGCAGCTTCGGCGACGTTGGAAAGGATGATGGCGATTTCGACGCCGTGCAAGCGACCTTCGCGGATGCTGCGTGCGATGGCGAGGAAGTTGGAGCCGCGTCCGGAGAGCAAAATGCCCAGCCGAAGCGGCGTGGCTTCCGTGCTCATGTGTAATGAACCCTGTGATCGCCTTTGGCAATGCGGCCGATGACGTGGAACTTTTCTTCGGCGCGGTCCAGGAGCGACTTGGCGCGCGTGAATTTGGCCGCGGGAACAACCGCGATAAGGCCGATGCCCATGTTGAAGGTGCGCATCATCTCCTCTTGCGACACCTGACCGAGGTCCCGCAGGTGATCGAAGATCGGCAGCACGGGCCACGATCCCAGCTCAATCTGCGCCTCGGTGCCCTTCGGCAGAATGCGCGGCAGATTCTCGGTAATGCCGCCGCCGGTGATGTGCGCCATGCCTGCGGTCATGCCGGAGGCAACGAGTTTCTGGATTACGTGCAGGTAGCTGCGGTGCGTCTTCATCAGAGCCGCGCCGGCCTTTTCTTTGATCGCCGTCACATACTGGCTCGGCTTGTAACCTGCGACTTCGAACATCAGCTTGCGGGCCAGCGAGTAGCCGTTGGTGTGGAGACCCGTCGAAGGAAACCCCACGAGGACGTCGCCCGCCTTGATCTCGTCGCCGGTCACCAGCTTGTCGCGATCGACAGCGCCGACAATGAAGCCGGCCAGATCGTATTCGCCTTCGGCATAGAAGCCGGGCATCTGTGCTGTTTCTCCCCCGATCAGCGCGCAGCCGTTGGCCTTGCAGGCATCGGCCAGGCCGGAAACGACGGTCTCGGTGACCTCAGGGTCGAGCTTGCCGCTGGCGAAGTAGTCGAGGAAAAAAAGCGGCGTGGCACCCTGCACGGCGATGTCGTTGACGCAGTGGTTCACCAGGTCGGCGCCGACGCTCGAGTGCAGGCCCATTTCAAAGGCGATCTTGAGCTTGGTTCCAACTCCATCTGCCGAGCTGACGAGAATAGGGCTCTTGAAGCGCTGGAGGTCGAGGCGGAAGAGAGCTCCGAAGCCGCCGATTCCCCCTAAGACGTTGCGGTTAAAGGTTTTCTGCGCGAGGTACTTGATGCGGTCCTTGGCGCGGTCGCCGCGGGAGATGTCAACCCCGGCGTCGGCATAGCTGATGGACTTGGATTTGGTTTCTTCGGGCACTCTGCGGCCTCTGCGGTCGGATTCTTGAAGCGGGCGCTGCGGACCGGAAAGGTCGATTCTAGCAGGCTGGGCGGAGGAGAACTGTGAACTGCGAAATCGATTTGCTGTTCAAAATGTGGAGAAACGGATTGTGAGGTCACGCAACTCACTCCAATTCGGTTGCGACTTCTATACTGGAGCCACGATGAGCGCCAAAGCAGCCCCACTCGTACATACGCGTTCCCACGCATTGCAACAGCGCGCTGAGCGCTTTTTCCCCGGTGGCGTCAATTCGCCCGTGCGGGCGTTTCGCGCGGTGGGTGGCGCTCCGCCATTTGTGGAGCGGGCCGAGGGTGCATACGTGGTGGATGCGGACGGCAATCGCTACATCGATTACGTCGGCTCATGGGGACCGATGATCCTGGGCCACGCGTTTCCGCTGGTCGTTGAGGCGATTGAGCGCGCGGCCCGCAACTCGGCGAGCTTTGGTGCATCGACGGCGAGTGAGGCGGATCTGGCGGAGCGCATCGTTGCCTGCTATCCGGCCATCGAAAGGATGCGCTTCGTGAGTTCGGGCACTGAGGCGACCATGTCGGCCATCCGGCTGGCTCGCGCGGCGACGGGGCGCAAGATTGTTATCAAATTTGAAGGCTGCTATCACGGGCATGCGGACGGCCTGCTGGTGAAGGCCGGCTCGGGCGTGGCGACGTTCGGCATTCCGGGATCGGCGGGAGTGCCGGAGGAAATCGCGGCTTTGACGCATGCACTGCCTTACAACGACACGGCCGCTGTGGAGTCGGCATTTGATGCGCATCCTGATGAGATCGCGGCAGTCATCCTGGAGCCGGTCGTAGGCAACGCGGGGTGCATTCCGCCTGCTCCGGGCTATCTGCATGCACTGCGGGATCTGACGAAGCGCGAAGGCGCATTGCTGATTGTGGATGAGGTGATGACCGGATTCCGCGTGGCGCTGGGCGGCGCCTGCGAGCTGTATTCGCTCGATCCGGACCTTGTCACGCTGGGCAAGATTGTGGGCGGGGGGTTGCCGGTTGGTGTCTTCGGCGGCAAGCAGAAATACATGGATATGCTGGCGCCGCTCGGGCCCGTGTACCAGGCCGGAACTCTGAGCGGGAATCCGCTGGCCATGGCGGCGGGGATCGCGACGGTCGGGTATCTACAGGAACATGCGGAGGAAGTTTATGCGCGGCTGGAATCGACAGCAAAGGCCGTTGCGGAGGGTGTCGCAGCCGAAGCCGATAAGGCCGGCGTAATGCTCACGACAAATCGCGTGGGCGCAATGTGGACCTGGTTCTTCAACGAAGGGCCAGTGACGAATTACGACGAAGCGGCAACCTCCGATACGCCGGAGTTCGGGCGTTTCCATCGCGCGATGCTGGACCGTGGCGTGTGGCTGCCGCCATCGCAGTTCGAGGCTGCCTTTCTGGGCGCCTCGCACGGAGAGGCTGAAGTGAAGGCGACGATCGAAGCTGCGAGAGAGGCGTTTCGCGTAGCCTGACTTGTGGAGCCTCGATCTTGATGCAAAAGGTTAATTTGCTTCCGCGCAAACGAAGTCGTTTGCCGTCGCGGTTGCTGCGGCATCATCTTCCGCTGCTGGTTCTTTCGTTTGTTTCTGTGGCGACACTCTATTCCACCCGTCCTTATTCGGATGTGATCAGCCGCGCCAGCTTTGCGACGGCGTATCCGGCGCTGGCACTGCTGGCGACGACGCTGCTGGTGGGTCCATGGAATGTGCTGCGCCGAACCGCAAACCCGGTGTCGAGCGATCTGCGTCGGGACCTGGGAATCTGGGCGGGGATTCTCGGCGTGGTGCATGCGGCGGTGGGGCAGTTCGTGCATCTACGCGGACGGCCCTGGCTCTACTACGTCTACGGGCCAGGCGAGCACCGTCATGGCATGCGGCACGATCTTTTCGGACTGGCAAATTACAGCGGGGCTCTTGGAGTGCTTTTGCTCGCTACACTGTTCGCAACTTCTAATGATCTTTCGTTGAAGAGATTCGGGGCAAGGAAGTGGAAGCAGCTGCAGCGGTGGAACTACGCCGTGTTCGCGCTGGTTGCGGTGCACTCGATTGCATTTCAGATGGTGGAGAAACAGAAACAGCCTTGGGTGATCACGGTTTCGATCTGCATTACGGCTGCGTTGATCGTGCAGATTGCGGGCGTAACACGGCGGATTGCGTAGACCTTGTCACGGGCCGTCGGGTTTTTGGGGATCGAATTAAAGCGAGAAGCTATTGCCACGAATCGAGCGTGACGAATTTCTGTGAGCTGGCGTATCGGTCGAGGAGTTGAGCAGCCGCGGTTACGGATGGGCCGCGGTCAGCGTTGAGGCCGCGATGGCTGCCATCGTGGAGAACGATGTTGCTGGCGTAGCCGCTGCCGTGATTGCTGTCGATCTTCCTGAACAGGCTTTGCGCGATCTTGTCGGCGGAGGGTTCCTTCCAATCCCTTGTCATCGCATTCCACGTGACAGGGATCAGTCCGAGCTGGCGAGCAAGCTTCAGAACATACGGCCGCCGCGCGCCAAAGGGCGGGCGGAAGTAGCGGATCGATTTGCCGGTGATTTTGGCGAGCAAATCGTTGGTGCGTGTGAGCTCGTCGAGCACGTTGGCCTCCCGCATCCGCGAGAGATCCGGGTGGCTCCAGGTGTGGTTGCCAACCAAGTGTCCGGCGTCGGCGACGCGGCGGGCGAGTTCCGGCTCAGCCTTGGCAAATTTGCCGACCAAAAAGAAAGTCGCACGGACATTGTGCTCGGCGAGGATGTCGAGGAGGCGCGGCGTCCATGCCGGATTGGGTCCGTCGTCGAAGGTGAGAGCGAGCTGACCGGGATTGCGCGGGGCTATGAGGGTGCGGCCGAAGACCTGCGAGGTGGGCCAATGCGACGCATAAGCAAAACCGCCGATGCCAAGCCCGGTTGCGCCGGCGACACCGATCGCCCCGTAAATACTCGCGGCTAAAGGAGAAAGCAACACTGCCAATAGTGTGCGGCGCGAAGCAGGAGAACGGCAAGCGATCTGTGACGGACCGGCGTATACTGAAACTGTTCGGGCCGCATCCTGAGTACTCGGAGCGGCACTGGAGACAACATGAGCCTTACCAACTTCCCCGGTAGCGCGAGTTCCTCGCCGCTCGACTCTTCCATCACAAAAGTTACGATTCCCGCGCTGGCCGAGATGAAGCGCCAGGGCAAGCCCATCTCTGCGCTCACGGCGTATGACTATGCGACGTCGCGCCTGGTGGACGAGGCGGGCATTGACCTGGTGCTGGTGGGCGACTCGCTGGCCATGGTGGTGATGGGCCACGACAACACACTCGCCGTCACCGTCGACGAAATGCTGCACCACACCCGCGCTGTGCGGCGTGCGGTTCGACGCGCGCTGGTGGTGGCCGACATGCCGTTCGGCAGCTATCACGGTACGGTGGTCGAAGGCGTTTCCAACGCGATACGTTTCATCAAAGAGGCCGGCGCCGAGGCCGTGAAGATCGAAGGCCCCCGGGTGGCGCTGGTACAGGCGCTTACGGATGCGGAGATTCCGGTAATCGGGCATCTTGGCCTCACGCCGCAGAGCGTGCATCGGATGGGCGGCTATCGCGTGCAGGCGAAAACACCCGACGCGGCTCGGCAGATCAAAGCTGATGCGAAAGCGCTCGAAGAGTCCGGCGCAGGCCTGCTCGTGCTCGAAGGGATTCCGCGTGAGGTTGCTGCCGAGATCACGGCGGAACTTACGATTCCTACGATCGGCATTGGCGCGGGGCCGGATTGCGACGGCCAGATCCTTGTCTTCCACGACATGGTGAACCTGAGTTTTGCGCCGAAGGCCAAGTTTGCGCGGCGGTATGCGGATGCGGCGGGTCTGTTCCGCGCGGCTATCGAACACTATCGCGAAGACGTCGAACATCGCGCTTTTCCTTCTGACGAAGAGAGCTATCATCTATCTTCGGCAGTGCGGAAGGAGCTTGCCGCGGAGCATGCCGAGACCGAGCCAATCAAGCAACTGCGCAAAGCCTGATGCAGATTCTCACGACAGTGGAAGAGTTGCGTGCATGGAGCCGCAGGCAGCGATCGAGCGCAAGCGGGGAAGGAATCGCGCTGGTGCCGACCTTGGGAGCGTTGCACGCCGGGCATGCGTCGCTGATTCGTGCAGCAGCGGAGGCGCGACCGGGGCGCGTGGCTGTGACCATCTTTGTAAACCCCACACAATTTGGACCGAATGAGGATTTTGCGAAGTATCCGCGGACGTTCAAGGCCGATTGCACGCTGGCCGAACGCGAAGGTGCATCCGTCATCTTCGCGCCGACTGTTGAAGAGATGTACCCGGCCGGAGCGTCCACATTTGTCGATGTCGAAGGCCTCAGTGAACGCCTCGATGGCCAGTCCCGGCCGGGACATTTTCGGGGCGTCGCAACCGTGGTCGCGAAACTGATGATTGCAGCGGAGGCCGACCTCGCCTTCTTCGGACAGAAGGACGCGGCACAGGTCGCGGTCCTGCGGCGGATGGTTGTCGATTTAAGGCTGGGAACCACAATTGTGGTGTGCCCGACCGTGCGTGAAGCAGATGGACTGGCGCTCAGTTCGCGCAACGCTTACTTGAGTCCCGAGGAGCGGAAGCAGGCGCTGGTTCTGAATCGCGCAATTCGTCGAGTCGAAGCGCTTGTCGCCGACGGCGAGCGTTCAGGCTCATCTTTGATCGACGCAGCGCGTGGCGTGTTTGGAGAAGAGCCGGAAGTCCGCGTCGATTACATCGAGCTGGTGGACTGGGAGACGCTGTGGCCCGTGCTCACGCCGCACCCGGGACGCTGTTCGCTGTTGCGGCGTGGGTGGGAAGCACGCGACTGATCGACAACACAGTCGTCGGCTGAACGAAGATCGAGTGTTACAGAAAACAACCGCAGATCCTTCTACTACCCCGCGTGCTCGGCTCCGCTCAGGATGACGTTGGGTGTTGGTGAAGCTTGTTGCTCACGCGTGCGGCAAATACTGGTCGAGCCACTCGATCCAGCGCCGGTACACGTCGCGCATGCGGACGGGGTCGTTGGGACTGTGGCCACCGATGGGGTAGGCGTAGAACCACGTCTTGACGCCGCGATCTTTGAGCGCGTGATAAAGCTCGTATCCCTGCGTGATGGTCACGCGATAATCGCCGACATCCTGAAGCACCAGCGTTGGCGTGGTCATCTTGTCGTAATAGGTGATGGGCGACTGCTCGACGAAATGCTTCATCCAGTCGCCGGTGTAGGGCGAGCCACCGATGGCTGTGGCGCGGCCCACGTTGCTGTCTGACAGATTGTACTGATCGAGCAGATTGGTGACGGGCGCGCCGGCAATGGCCGCCTTCCAGAACTGTGCGTGCCCAATGAGCCAGCTCGTCATGTATCCGCCGTAGCTCCAGCCTGTGACGGCGATATTCGACTCGTCGACAATGCCGCGCTTCCTGAGCATGTCGAGGCCGGCGAAGACGTCGCGACCGGGACCGTCGCCTGAATCATCGACGATGGCGCGTCCAAAATCGTTGCCGAAGTTATCGCTTCCCCGGTAGTTGGGCTCGAAGACCAGCCATCCCTGAGCGGCGATCAGCTGCGCGAAGACCGAGAAGGTGTCCTTCGAGCAGGACGTCGGGCCTCCGTGAATATAGAGGACCAAAGGCAGCTTTTTGCCGGGCACGTAATCCGGCGGATAGGTCAGAATTCCGTTCTCGGTCCAATTCTTCGGCGCCTTGTCCGGGCTTTGCCAGGTGACCACTTCGCTCTTGCCCAGATTGAGGGAGTCAAAGGCGGCATGGAAGGTCGTGAGCCTGCGCGGCTTCGATTGCGGAGTATCGAGAATGTAGATCTCGGAGGGATGATGTGGTTCGCTTCCGACAAAGGCGATCTGGCCCTGGCCGCCCACCGTGGCGTCGAGCCAGAAGCCGGTATTCGGCGTGACACCGCCGAGATCGAGCTTCGTCGCCTTTCCTGCGAGCGGCTGAATCCACATGCTCGCAGTGGCCCCGTCATTGGCGCCGGTCAGGATTGCCTTTCCATTGGGCATCCAGAGTGCCCGGAAAAAATTCCGGTCAATCGCGCTTGTAATGTTGTTGCCGTCGCCTTTGAGCCCCTCGACCACATAGATGTCCTGGTAGTTGCGATCGGTGCCATCGCGCGGATAGATGTAAGCGATGTGCGATCCGTCCGGCGAAGGCAATGGCTGCGTTGAGTACATCGCGTGAGTTGTAATCGGCTCGGACTTGCCGGTAGCGAGATCGAGCACTTGCGGTGAGGAGTAGCGGCGATCGCCGGAGTAGGTGTTTTCAAGGCGCACATATACGAGCTTGCTGCCGTCGGGCGTGAATGCGATGGGAGAAGCCGGCGGGCCCGGAGGAAACGCGACCGGCAGGCTCCACGCACCGGAGGTCAGGCGTTTGGCTTCTCCGCCGGTGGCCGGGACCAGCCAGAGATGCGTCGGAAGAGCATGGTCCTTGTCGAGGAAGCTGCCGTCACCCACGTCAAAGGCGTCATCGAATTTGTCGGCGCCGGTCCTCTTGGGAGGAGCATCGGTGGCTGCAAACGCAATCGCCGAACCGTCCGGCTTCCACGCGAACTGTTGAATCGAGGTTGCGCTTTTCGTCAGTTGCTGCGACTCGCCGCCGGACATTTCGAGCACGAAGATCTGGTTATGCTTGTCCGCGTCTTCCACCAGAAAGGCGATCCGGTCTCCTGAAGGCGACCAGCGCGGAAACGAAACATGCTTGCGATCGTGGGTAAGGTAGCGCGTCTTTCCGGTGGCCGTCTCGACCAGCACCAGGTCCGATGCGTAAATGTCCTCATCGTAGTCGGGATGGGCGACGACGGCTGCCAGCGACTTGCCATCTGGCGCAATCTCAGGGTTGGTGACGCGGAGAATCTTGCTCGCCCAGGCGAGATCGAAGACCTTGCCCGGTGTGGCTGGTATGGGGAGACGAGACGTCGCTGTTCCCGTGGGTGGGCTCTCACCGAACAGGCCCGCGCCGAACACGGTGAACAGCGCAAGAAGACAAGGCAGGAGACGCTTCATGCAATTGGTCCTTAAGTTGTGAGGGTCATGCCAAGGGAAAGAACGTGGAACAAATATACAAGATGACGCTCTTGCGTGAACCCGCCGCCTCCCCGCAATCTTGTAGTCATGCCGGAGCTACCCGATATCTCTGCGTACATCACCGCACTCGAGGCGCGGATCTTGGGTCAGACGCTGGAGCGCGTCCGGTTGGGATCAGTATTCCTGCTGCGCTCGGTAAATCCGCCTTTGAGCGCAGTTGAAGGACGGACGGTGCGCAAGCTCCGTCGCATCGGGAAGCGAATCGCGATTGGCGTCGATGGAGAGTTGCCACCCCAGCGACAGCGACCCGTCGCTGGGAACCCCGGAATGTTATGGCTGGTCTTGCACCTGATGATCGCAGGTCGGCTCCACTGGAAAGCTCCGTCGGCGAAACTCGCGGGCAGGAATGCGCTGGCCGCGTTCGATTTTCCAAACGGGTCGCTTGTGTTGACGGAGGCTGGCTCAAAACGGCGGGCATCGCTCTATGTCGTGCAGGGCGAAGATGCACTATGCGCGATCGACCCCGGCGGCGTCGAGATTTTCGAAACGGATTTAGACGGATTTCGGACGGCATTGACAGAGGAGAATCGCACTCTGAAACGCGCGCTTACCGATCCGCGCCTGATCAGTGGCGTAGGCAACGCGTATTCCGACGAGATTCTACATGCGGCACAGCTCTCGCCGGTAACCCTGACCCTCAAGCTAAAGCCGGAGGAATGGGAGCGGCTGTTCGCGGCAACTCGAGAAACCATGCGAATGTGGATCGACCGGCTCGGTGCAGAGGCAATGAAGGCATTCCCCGAGAAGGTGACGGCATTCCGGCCGGAAATGGCGGTACATGGTCGGTTCAATTTGCCTTGTCCGCGGTGCGGCGAAAAGGTGCAGCGCATTCGCTATGCAGACAACGAAACCAACTACTGCGCGAAATGCCAGACCGGGGGAAAAGTCCTGGCGGATCGCAGCCTGTCGCGACTGCTGGGTTCGGACTGGCCGCGGACGCTGGATGAATTGGAAGCCCTGAAACGAAAGTGATTTGCGGATCTTGC
>CAVYPN010000018.1:0-22935 GCA_963770365.1 uncultured Acidobacteriaceae bacterium
ACGATAGATGTCGGCCTGCATACGCTTTCCATCGCGCATCGGCACCATGACTTTGCGTTCGATGATGGCGACGGCTTCAAGTTGCTGCTCGATGGCATTCCGGTGAGCAATGGTTGGGTATCTTGCGGTTGGGGCTGCTGCATGCGCCGGAAGAGAGAAGACAAAGCACGCCAGCGTAACGGCAGTGAACTTGAATGTGCGTCCCATTTGTGACCTCAAGGATGTGTTGGAGGAAGAGAAACATGTGGAGCCAATATACTGCAGTCGCACGGGCATCAGTCATCGTAAGGAGAAAAGAAGAAGGGCGCGCCCGTGGAACCGGGAGCGCCCTATGTAGTGCGTGAGTTACGAGATGCTTATTTCTTCTTGGTGGTGGCCTTGTAGCTGGAGTTGATCTTCTGGCCGGCGGAGTCGAGGATGCCCTTGACGTCGGCCGAGTATGGTCCAGAGGGATCGAGCTCGAGATACTTTTGATAGGCTTCGCCGCAACCTTCGGGCAGAACGATGCGCTGGGTCTTGGGGTCGACAGATGCCTTGGTGATGAGGGCCTGGCCCTTGAGATAGTACGGTAGCGCGTCATTCGGATTGGCGGCAATGGCTTTGTCCGCGGCCGCGGCCTGGCCATCACTGTTGCCAACCTGAGAGTAGATGACCGCTTCGTTTTTGTAATAGAAGCCGGCCTTGGTAGGGTCTGCCTTGACGGCGGCATCGTAGGCTGCTGCGGCTTCAGGAACCTTGCCGTTGCGGGCATAAATTTCGCCGAGGCCGGAATTCGCCAGGCCCTGGATTTCGGGACGAGGCTTTTTCGAAGCGGCATCGAGTTCGACGGCCTTCTTGAAGGCGGTTTCGGCATCATCGTACTTCTTGAGTCCCAGCTGTCCCTGTCCGAGATAGGCCCAGAGCACGGACTCCGTGGGCCGAAGTTCGGTGTCCTTGGTCATGACGCTCACGACTTCGGTGTACTTGGCATTCTTGATCTCGCTCTCTTTGGCCGCGAGATCGGTTTTTGAAGCGGAAGCCCCCAGTTGCTGAGCGGCAGCGGCTTTAGCGCCGTCGGCATCCTTAATGTCGGCCATCGCAGTTTTGAGGTCGGTGTTGAGAACCTTGATGACGGCGTTTGCCTTCATTGCCTCGGCATTGTGCGTCTTCATTTCAGCCAGTGATTTGCGTGTTTCTTCAGGGAGCGAGTCGATGTACTCCTTGCGCGACATGTCATCGTCGGCGGCTGTGTCTTGCCCGACGACGATCTTGATGTTATCGATCTTGTCGGTCTCTTTGTCCGGAGTAAGGCCAGGCGTGCGATAGACGAGGGTGTAGGTGCCCGGAGGTGCGGAGCCGCTGTAGTCGCCGTTGGCGTCAACTGGAAAGGAAGCTATTTCCTTGGTTTCCTTGTTGAGAGACACGGCGCCATTCCCCTGAGCCGCGCCGGTGGGATTGGTGACATGACCGTGAATCTTTCCAGTGGGCGCAACATTGGCGGGCGCTGGAGTCTGGGCGATTGCCGCGGGCAATATGGCGAGCGCCAGCAATCCGAGCAATCCGGTCCTAAGCGAAATCGTGCGTTTCATGTTCTTCTCCTTGGGAGCTTCGGCGGGAACCAGTCCGCATGCTCGATCGAAAAAATTGTAAATTCACTCCAACAACAACGAAATCTAAACCTGCTCATCCGGTTAGATGCGCTTGCGGTGGATTGCAGGATTGCGTCCGGACCTCGACGTTAACTTGCGAGGATCACCAGAGGCGTTGCTAACCGGGAATTGCTATTCGAGCTGCTGCAGCAGCATTCAGCTTGCGAACCACAAGCAGCCGCACCATTCGGCACGACTCAAGGTAAATCCAACGGATGCTTCAGCACAAGCCGGAAGGCGCAACAGTCCCGTATGCCGAACCGATCGTGTGCCCTGAGGCTGCACGGTTTCCGATGGTAGTTTGAACCCCCGGCTCCCTCATGTGGCGTGCGTCACACCCTACAATACCGACATGGCGATCACGATTCGACCGGCGGTGGCGGAGGATGTGCCTCAGATTCTTGAGTTTATTCGCGCATTGGCCAAATATGAGCGCGAGCCGGATGCCGTGACGGCGACCGAGACGGACCTGCTGCGCGATGGGTTCGGGCCGAACCCCTACTACTGGTGCCTGATAGCGGAGCACGACAGCAAGTCGGCAGGGTTTGCGCTGTGTTTTTTCAGCTATTCAACCTGGCTGGGGCGAGCGGGCGTGTATCTGGAGGATCTGTTTGTGCTTCCGGAGTTGCGTGGGCTGGGAATCGGCAAGGCGCTGCTGCAACGGGTAGCCGCCATTGCGGTGGAGAAGGACTGTCCGCGGCTGGGCTGGGAGGTTCTGGACTGGAACGCTCCGGCCATCGATTTCTATCGGGCGATGGGTGCCGAGTTTCTGGACGCCTGGCGGAATGTGCGCGTCACTGGCGAGGCGCTGAGACGGTTAGCGGGCGTTGAGGAGCCGGCGCGGTGAAAATACGCGTGATTGGTGGAGGGTTGGCGGGACCGGAGGCCGCGCTGACAGCGGCGCGGCTGGGCAGCCAGGTGGATCTCTACGAGATGCGGGCGATGGTCGACGGAAAACCGCGGCTGACCCCGGCGCACGAGACGATTGAATTTGGCGAACTGGTGTGCTCGAACTCGCTGAAGAGCGAATCGCCGAACACGGCGCCATGGCTTTTGAAGCAGGAGATGCGGCGCTGTGGGTCGGCGTTGCTGCGCATCGCGGATGAGACGGCTGTTCCAGCAGGACATGCGTTGGCGGTGGATCGGGTGGAGTTTTCGCGGAGGATTGCGGAAGCGATTGCGAGCGAGCCGGCGATCCGGGTGATTCGCGAGGAAGTGACCAGTCTTGATCCGGGCGACTATGCGCTGACGATTGTGGCAACGGGTCCGCTGACGTCGGGTGCATTGAGCCAGGAGATCGCACGGATTACCGGGTCAGAGCACCTGGCATTTTACGATTCGATTTCGCCGATCGTGGATGCGGAGTCGATTGACATGGAGCGGGTATACTTCGCGGCGCGCTACGACAAAGGCACTGCGGACTATATCAACTGTCCAATGAATCGCGAGGAGTACGACCGGTTCTACGAGGCCTTGATCGCAGCTGAGAAGGCGGAGAGCAAGGAGTGGGAGAAACTCCAATATTTCGAGAGCTGTTTGCCGATCGAAGTGCTGGCAACGCGCGGACGCGATACGCTGCGCTTCGGGCCGATGAAGCCGAAGGGATTGAATGATCCGCGCACGGGCAGAATGCCGTGGGCGGTGGTGCAGTTGCGCAAAGAGAATGTGCGCGCCGACAGCTACAACCTTGTGGGCTTTCAGAATCACTTGAAGTGGGGCGAGCAGGCGCGGGTGCTGCGGATGATTCCCGGGCTGGAGAATGCGAAGTTTTTGCGCTACGGGCAGATTCATCGCAACACCTACATCTGTGCACCTGCCTTGCTCGACGAGTTTCTCCGCCTGAGAGGGAAAGAGCGGACGCTCTTTGCGGGGCAGATTTCAGGCGTGGAGGGATACACGGAATCGATCGCGACGGGAATGCTGGCGGGAATTTATGCGGCGTCGCTCGCGCAGGGCCAGGAACCAACGCCCGTACCGCGGGGAACGGCGCTGGGTTCGCTGGTGCATTACATCACGCACGCGGACGCGAAGGATTTTCAACCAGCGAATATCACGTTTGACTTGCTGGAGCCGGTGGAAGAGGACGTGCGCAAGAAGGTGCGCGACAAGAAGGAACGACACCGGATGGTATGCGAGCGGGCGCTGGAAAAGTTTGATCCGTGGCGGGCTGGGATGCAGGTTGGCACTTCGTCTGTGATTGAGTAAGCACCGTTGCCGACTTTCCCTGCAGAGGCAACAATTCGCCTAAAGGAGAATCCCCGTGTTCACGCTCCCCGGTATTCGCCAATTCCACGGCTGGACCCACGCGAGTTTCACTCTGCTGCTCGACCACCTGTCCACAATCCCCGCCACCGAATACGCAAAAGAAGTCCCAGGTTTCGGCTTTCCCACCATCCGCGCGCAGGTGATCCATATCTTGAACTGCGAGGGATTTTGGATCCACACGCTCCAGGCGCTCCCTTTCGATGACCAGGACACTGCCAATTGGCCGACCGTCTCCGACGCCCGACGCTTGCAGAGCGAGGTGAGCATGAGGACATTGAATTACCTGTCAAGCCTCAGCGAGCAGCGCCTGGTTGCTGCCACAGAGCTGCATTTCTCCGATGGAGATAGCGCGGTGCGGACACCCGCACTCATCCTTCATCACGTGCTGACTCACGCCTTCCATCACAAGGGCCAGATCGTCTCCATGTGCCGTATCCTGGGCTATCCCGCTCCTGACACCGATCTGAATCAGTTTGAATAGAAACGCTGGATTTCATCTCGCCACGTCTTTCGAACTGAGCTTTCTCAATGAGGCAAAAGCAATCGCATTTCCTTCAATTTCCCCTTCACTTTGTTCAATGTCGCTCAAGATCACATCTTTATTGACTGTGGGCGGGGTGATGGAACCGTACCGCGTGCGTTTTGCGTAGTTTGCATGGTAGGCTGGGCTCCCCTGGAAAGGTCACGTTTATGCGCGCCATTTCTGCCGCAGATGCTATTTCTCCTGCTGTTGAACGCACCAAGACACTTCTGTTCAGGCCGTTCAGATGGGGCACGTTTCTGAAGCTCGGACTGGTCGCCCTGATTACGGAAGGGCTGGGGAGTAATCTCCGGTCATCGTCGTCGCGCGGTGGGGGTGGTTCTTCGTCGCGCAGTGGGCCCATGATCCATTCGCTGAGCGACATTCAGCCTATATGGATTGCCGAGGGTGTGGCTGCCTTGTTGCTGGTATTCGTGATTGCGGCAGCGATCTACTACCTGATTACGCGGCTGCGGTTTGCGTTTTTCCACTGCCTGGTGCACAACACGAGAGAGATCCGGCCGGGATGGGATCTCTATAAGGAACAGGCATCGCGCTTCTTCTGGTTGAATATCGCAGTGGGAATTTGCTTCCTGCTCCTGGTGGGATTGATTGCGATTCCGTTTGTGGCGGGGTTCTGGCGGGTGTTTCATGACATGCAGCCGGGCGGACGTCCGGATTTCGGGATGCTGCTGGGTCTTATTCTTCCCTTGCTGCCGATTATTCTTCTGCTGGTCGTAACGGGGATCGCGCTGGACATTATTTTGCGCGACTGGATGTTGCCGCATATCGCGCTGGAAGACGCGTCGGCGGGCGAGGCGTGGGGTTCGGTGTGGGCGCGGATCAGGGCGGAGAAGGGACAGTTTTTTGCGTACGCGCTGCTGCGCCTGATTCTGCCGATCGTCGCAGGGATCGCCATATTCATGATTCTGCTGATTCCGGGGCTGATGCTGGCGGGGGCGGTGGCAGGCATGGAGTGGGGCATTCACTCGGCATTTGCGAGTTCGACGGGCTCGGCTTCGGTTGTGGGCGATAATGCTGCAGGTGTTCTTCGGGCTGGTGGCGTTTGGCTTTTTCCTGCTCGCGAGCATTTGCCTGGGTGGCCCGCTGAGCACGGGCACACGTGAGTATGCGCTGCTGTTCTACGGCGGGCGCTACCAGGTGCTGGGAGACCTGCTGTACCCATCCGCGTTGGCGCAGGGATCGGCGCCCGCAGGCCTGCCTGCGGTGTGATCGTCGATCATGCCGGACAAAAGATGATTGCGAATAGCTGCGCTGTGTGAGCGGACGGCTCCTGATCAGGCGCGGGTGCGGTGGTCGGCCCAGGCCTGCTGCAGCATCGACGCCGCTTTCTGGACAGGCATTGGCTTCTTCATTTGCTGATTGCGAAACGCGGCCCATGCGGCGACCATCGCCGAAACTCCGAGAACATATAAAGAAAGACGGAACATCAGAAATTCCTCCGTAAGCCGAGTTCGATGCACTGTCAACGACGGGAGTTGCGGGTGTCGCCGCGCAGGAATGCGATACCTCGATGCGCTTCGCACGTAATGACGACGTGCCTCTCATGGCAAGAACGTTGCAGTCTCCGTCCTATTCACTCTTTTCGGAGGACCGGGAATTCTGCTGGCGCTGATTCCGTGGCTGAAGAGCCGAAACTATTCAGGAGATTTGGAAATGAGTGCGCGATGTATGGCGTGCATGTGCAGAGGTGGTTCCCGCGATTGACGCCGTGGCAATCGCCGCGCGCCTGAAGCACGAACATTTCGGCGGTCGACGGTGTCAAAGAAAAGATGCGCACAAGTGCACCCGGCGGAGGATCCTGTGTGCGAACGAACCGGGTGGTAGCCTGAGATTGGGAGTCTACTGGATGCGGTGGATGGCGATGGCGGCAGGAGCGGCAATTCTGGCAGGAGCCGGGCTGTGCATGGAAGCGCAGCAGGCAGGGCCGAAGAAGCCTGCGCCGATGATGGTGACGACGGGCACGCCCACTGCGCCGAAAGAGAAGCCGCTGCTGCCTGAGACATTTGCGGGCTGGAATGCGGCGGAGAAGCCGAAGTCTGTCGCCGATCCGGCGCAACTGGACAGTGCGAACGCGGCTGCTCTGAAAGAGTATGGCTCGACGGGCGGCGTCGTGGCAGATTACAAGCGCGGCAGCGAGACGCTCAGCGTCAAAGCACTGACGTTCAATGACGTAAGCGGGGCATACGGCGCGTATTCGTTCTATCGGCAGAATGGCTGGCCCAAGGCGGACATCGGCACCGGAGGGACGTCGGACAACAACCGGGTGTTGTTCTGGAAGGGCAATACGATGGTGGATGCCACCTTCTCGCACGTGGGTCCGATGTCGGCGGCTGAGATGCGAGAGCTGGCTGAGGGCTTGCCGTCGCCGCAGGGAAATCGGGCGCTGCCGCCGCCGATTCTGGCCAGCCTGCCCCAAGGTTCGCTGGATAAGCAGACGACGCATTTTGCGCAGGGAGCAGCGAGCTACGCAGGAGCTGGCGGGGTGCTGCCGGCGGAGCTGGTGGGATTCAATCTCGATGCAGAGGCGGTGACCGCGAACTACTCGCTCACTACTGGACCGGCGACGCTGACGCTGATCGACTATCCGACGCCGCAACTGGCCGAGGCACAGGAAAAGAAGATCCGCGCATACATCAAGGCAGGCAGCGCGGCACAGCCGGCATTTCCGAAGCCGCTGGCGGATTCAGACCAGGCATCGCTGGAGGTGCTGCACAGCGGGCCGATCGTGGTGCTGGTGAGCGGCGATGCGACCCCGGATGAGAGCCACAAACTGCTGGCACAGGTGCATTACTCGGCCGACCTGACGCAGATGACTCAGGGGAAGGACAACGAGATCGTAAAGACAAGCCGCTTCCTGATGGGGGTGGCGATGCTGGTGATCGTCGGATGCAGTGCGGCGGTTTTGCTGGGATTCTTTCTGGGCGGCGGCCGAGCCCTCTATCGGGTCGCCAGGGGCAAGCCAGTTTCGTCGGTGTACGAGGTGGAATTTATCCGACTGCATCTCGAAGACTGAACTGAAGGGTGACAACTGTCACAGCTGGGCATCCGAACCGTTAATGGAGACGTTTCTGCTGTGGAAAAACGGCCGTAAACCCTAGAAAACACCCAAAAAACGCGGTATTAAACGTAGTTAAAAAGGCGAATGTCCAGCGAAGATCGGCAGGCATGCTCAGGAATTAGTGCCCCTGTAAGTTATTGTTTATAAATATAGTTAAATCGATTCGGATTTATTCTTGACACTCCGCCCCCCCGCACCTACTATGCAGCCAGAAAGTTCTGATGGTTTTGCCTCCGTTGGAACTATTCTCCCTGAGGAAGGAGCTGCCCTGTTGCCGGGCGGCTCTTTCCGTTTTTTGGCAGGTAATTTGTCTCGTCACGCCCTGGAAGTCACCCATAACATTTGCGTTCCTTGGTTTGCTTGGCCTGTGTCAACGTCGAGCTTGGTTTCCCTCGAGTTGGACAATGCGGTCAAGTCAGTTATTTGGAGATCGGTGACGAATGAGAGCTCATTTTCTTGGCGAACTTGGCTTGTGCGTGGCGCTCCTTGTAGGTGGCGCAGATGCTTCGGAAGTGCAGAACTTCCCGCTGACAGATGCTTCGGGGCTTTTACCTCACAATGTGAGCTTTGAATCCGTGACCTACCAGGGTCGCAAGGCCATTCGCATGACAACGGTGACCCACGGCGATGACGCGGGACTCTCGCTGCTCGCCGGCACTGACTTTCAGGACGGAACAATTGAAGTCGACATCGCGGTCAAGATAACCACTCCGCCAGGAACGCGGATGCCGGGGTTCACGGGGGTGGCATTTCGATCGAAGCCCGACGGCAAGGAGTATGAGCTCTTCTACCTGCGTCCGAAGAATGCGCTCGCCGACAACCAGTCGATGCGCAACCACACCGTGCAGTACTGTGCAGAGCCGGGATATGGCTGGTACAAGCTTCGGCGCGAGTGGCCGTTTGTGTACGAGAGTTACGCCGAAATTGAGCCGGAGACCTGGACCAAGGTGAAGATCGAAGTCGCAGGACGCACGGCGCGAATCTTTCTGAACGGCTCAAGCAAGCCGAGCCTTGTGGTGGATGGATTGAAGAGTTCGAATCTGCATGGCTCCGTCGGGTTGTGGGGCTATGCCGGAGAAGAGTCATACTTCTCGAATCTGCGGATCACACCCGCCGCGCCTCAGCCGATCAAGAATGGTTCGGAAGCGAAGGGCACGTGGGACGTAAAGGTTACGAGCGACGCGATTGGATTTCAATCCTCGATGAAACTCACGCAAGATGGAAACAAGTTGAGCGGGACGCTGGAACGTGGTCCAGGAGAGGCGATTCCGATCACAGGAACCTGGCGTGACGGCTATGTGGAGTTATCGTTCCCATTTAACTGGCCTGCGGGTGGAGACGGTGCTCCGGGCCCCACCACAGCATCCATGGATGGCTGGATTGATGGAGACGGCGCGAAAGGCCGCGTTCGCGTGGATGGGCGCGCAGACGGAATGTGGGTGGCTCAGCGCAAGGCGGAGTAGATGCGGGTCAGCTGGCTGACTGGGTATTCGTCGGATCGGGAACAGGATCGGACCACGTGTAGCCGCAGGATTCGCAGAGCCAGTTGTTTGTGGGCTCAACGGATTCGAGGGTGGGATCTTCGGCTTTGCATTTAGGACAAGTGGGGATTTCGTAGGCTGGAGCTGCTTCAAGTTCCCTCTGCTCCTCTATCAGTTCTTGCGGGATAGGCTGAGCGAGCATTGCTTTGGCATGTTCGAGTTGATCAGCGGCAACCTTGACGCTGGGGCTGCCTGGGTCAACATAGTACTGTTGTGGCCGTTCAATCCAGCTTTCAATCCCTGCGCCCATCAGCATTGTGGCAACCGCCCTCGCTTCCGCAAGGTCCTGGCATTCGCACAGCAACGTCTTCCACGTGTATTCGCGAGAACCGTCATCGTCCTCTTCATCTTCCTGTTCCGAACTAGCAACTTCCGCTGAGGCAGGCACGAAGTGAGAAATAGTTCGACGATCCCGAACATGCTGCGAAGACATCGATGGGAAGGGCGGCACAGAGGGACTGCGCTCATCAATGCCGCGCTTCTTCAATTCATCGCGGAGGATCTGCTGCGCGTTCGGTGTGAGGTCGTTGATCTGATCGAGGAGATCGCGGATTTCGATGTCGCCCATTTCGCTGTAGAGCGTGGTGAGGCGACGCCATTCTTCCATGGGATCTTGTTGCATGGGGAGCAGTATAGCGGGTTGTTGGCGAGCGGATGGTAATCGGATGTGCGGAAAAGGGTCGAAGCAGATCCTTCGCGCAGCTTACCCCATGAACGCTCACGCGTTCACAGGGCCCCAAGCTTGCCGCACTCAGGATGACACTCGATAGAGATTGGCTTCGGCGGGCGCTTAGCGGAAGGTGTTCCAGCCGATGTCGGAGAGCATGGCACGCCCCACAATGAGGGCGGTGACGAAGAGGGCGGCGAGAACACACGTCCAGAAGCCCATGCGGCTGAAGGGAATGAAGAGGACGCTTTGCTTCCCGGCGAGGTTGATGCCCGCCTGGTCGGGCAAGAGGGCTTGCACGGCGACGGCGATAAGAAAACCTGCGGCCCAGACGAGGGCGATTCTAAAGAAGAGCTGCAGGGTAAGGTTCATCATTGAATCGATCGACTCCTATCTCATCGAATACTGAAGGGACGCTGCGCGGGGCGCTTTGGCTGCCTTTGACGCCAGCTTTACCGAATACCGGCACAACGATACAATCGTGAAGGAGACACGAACCGCGGCGTGCTCAGTGTGCCCGTTCGCATGTCCCCACAAACCGGGTTTGCGGGAACCCCGCTTAATCGGCCGACGTAGCTCAGTTGGTAGAGCAGCTGATTCGTAATCAGCAGGTCATCGGTTCAAGTCCGATCGTCGGCTCCATCTGATTCGAACCGCAGCGATTCCCCTCTTGAAACTTAGACACCGTGGAACGCGGGTGCGGGCAATGGTGTCGGTCTGTCTCTTGCAAAAGTGAAGCTCGGCGGTCCTTCGCAACCCACTCATGGCGCGAAACAACTGCGCCGTGAATGGGGCACCCAGGCTGTTGAGTGGCGCCCTGCCGCGCGGGATGGCGTTCAAGGTAGACCGTGGTTGGGCTATTTGATGATCACGACGTTCATGCTCCATGGCGCGAGCGTTAGGGTCAGCGGGAGATTCTGCGCTCCCATATCCGTGGTGGTGGGATCAGCCCAGACATTGTTCTGCGACTGGTCGTAGAGGGCCTTGCTGTAGGTCTCGACGCTGACGTCGGAGCTCGTGTTCTGTGCAGAGAGCGAGACCGTGACCTGCTCGCTTGCGCTTTGGCTGACGTTGAACAGGACCAGCGCGGTGCCGCCGCTGTGGGTCGCCGCATAAGCGCGCACATTGGTGGTGTCGCCGCTGACGCCCGCAGTGAGGACGCTTTCACCATTGACAGCGACCTTGCTGAAAAGCTGGAATGCGCGGGCCGTCGGCGACATGGTTCCGATCGGGCCGGAGCCCGCACAGGGGGCGTCGGTTGTGCCGTCGGCAAAGACGTTGTAGCCGCCGAAATTCTGCCATCCATACAGCGAGCTGGAATCGTTGCCCTGAGTGCCGTTGCAGTTTCCAAACCCGATCCACCAGGTGGCGCGCGAAACGCCCTCGTTCATCATTTCGCCAAGCGCCTGGCCCGCATAGAGTCCCTGAGTAATGGAGAGGCTTTGCTTGCCGGGGTTGGTGTAGACGGATCCGATCTCGCCGACGTAGATCGGCGTGTTTGGCTTGCCAGCCGTGGCCAGTTCGGCCTTGAGAGTATTGAGCGATGTGGTCAGGCCATGAGCCGCCTGCTGGACAAGATACGCATCGCTCTCGGAGCCTGGAGCCTGCGGATAGTAGTGGAACTCGACGAAGTCGTACTGCGAGCCTGCCAGCACGATCGGATCCCAGGCAGGGTAGTTGCCCGGGTTGACGTCAACGCCTACCAGCACGCTGGAATCAGCCACCTTGATTTGCTGGTAGTAGCCATTGCTGGATGAATTTCCCACGGCGGCAGCGTAAGTAGTGGCGTCGTTCTTGAGCGTGTGGTCATCGTCTTCCCAACTGCCGTACTCTTCGTTGCCCACGGTCATGTGGCTGACGTGCGCGTTGAGCGACTTTGCCTGGGCGATCCATGCGGCGGCCTCGGACGGCTGGCCGGGGCCATTGCAAGTGGAGTTGGTTCCGTAGTTCGCCGTGAGGGCGACATCAAAGTTCCCCGGAACGACGAGAGAATTGACGAATTTTGTGAAGGTGGCGTTGCTGTTGGGCGTGTTGCCACACATGGTATTCGTAGCCCAGTGATAGTCGTCGGACCAGGAACCGCCCGGCCAGCGCACGGTTTGAATGCCGGCCAATTGGAATGCGGGCACGACGGCCGAGGTGGTGGGGTCGTACCACGCGGCCATGTTCATGCCAAGAAGCTTATCGCTGACGGCAGGCCCGATGCTTGCCTGATCGATAGCAACGGTAGAGATGACCCCGGCGACAGTTACGGCAGCCGAGGTGCCACTGGCGGTGTTGTAGGTAGCAGAACTCGAGGAATCGGGCGTGTATGCAGCGGTCAGCGTGCCTGATCCGACGGCAAGTGACCCAGCAGGAATGTTCACGGTTGCGCTGCCACCGGACAACGTCGCGGCAGACGAGGTGTAGCTTCCGCTGGACACGGTAACCGAGCCTGTCGCCACAGGATTGCTGGCGCCCCCGCTGACCGAAACGCCGACCGACAAAGCCTGCGCCGTGGTGATGGAGAAGGAAGCAGGCGTAACAGTGACGGTGGGTGTTGTCTTTGGTGCGGCAAAAGTCGCCGTCACGGTGGTGTTCGCACTGAGGGTGACATGGCAGGTCACGGTGGATGAGGTTGTGCATCCAGCCCACGAAGCGAAGGTGTTGTTGCCGGCTGTCGCGGGAGCGGTGACCGTTACAGTGGTGCCGGAGTTATAGGTGCGCGTGAAGGCGGCGTTGCCGTTGGCTGCGCCGTTGTTGTCGGCTGGGGAGATAGTCATCCCCACGCCGGTAGCTGGATTGACGGAGATTTACGGTGAGGGTGTAGGGGGTGGGGGGAGGGGGGGTATTTGATCCACCGCCGCCTCCGCCACATGCTGTCAACACTGTTGCGATACTCACTGCCACCCAAAGCGCTGCATTCTGATGCCAAGTTCTTCATGAAGGTTCTCCCGAACTCGCGGGATGAAACGTTTTCATTTTCGGAGCCCAAAAGTGCGCGGAAGCTCCTTGAAAAGCGATTTAGCACGTTTCAGGACCGTTGGAATT
This sequence comes from uncultured Acidobacteriaceae bacterium, assembly GCA_963770365.1. GTDB lineage: Bacteria > Acidobacteriota > Terriglobia > Terriglobales > Acidobacteriaceae > Telmatobacter. The sequence continues at coordinate 12,734 of CAVYPN010000018.1, forward strand.
TTTCGCGCAATGATATCCCATCCAGGGGACGAAAGGCGAGATGGATGGCGGATTTGGAAGTGACTTTCAGGCAGAGGGAAGGATGGACCAAGGTTAGTTGAACGCCTGCAGAGGGTTACACGTGATGGGATCCGGCCGACGGGTCAACCGGTGTCATTCGGGAGCGAAGAGGTTCGCTAATGCGGCAAGCAGACTTTCGCGGAGGGAGTGGAGGCGGCCAATGGCGTCAGCCGCTTCGGCGTCGCGATTTTCGGCATGGAAGGTGAGGATTTCTACGCCGCAGGAATGGAGTTCGTCGTGGAGTGATGCGATCAGGCGATAGATGCGGGCTCGGCTCTTGAGGGAGCTAGATTCAGAGGCAATCCATGCGCCGAGACGGCATTGCGTGGGATCGATGGATGGCGGCACGCGACGCTTGCCGTGAAGAAATGCCTCGATGGCGCTGACCCACGCGATGTGTTCCGCGCCGGCGTAGAGAAGCGGCCGGTCGACGGGGTCCAGGACGCTGACATTCGACCACCTGGGGTAGGTGGTCCAGGATGCGACCCAACCGGGAAGATCGGCAGCCGGCATGGGGCGCGCAATGCAAAAGCCCTGTGCAACCTGGCAACCGAGCCGAAGCAGCAGAATTCCCTGCTCCACAGTTTCGACGCCCTCGGCGACGGCCAGACGGCGAAATGCGGTCGCGAGGCCAAGCATCCCTTCGACGATGGTGAGGTCTTCAGGGTCGTCGAGCATATCGCGGACGAAGGTCTGATCGATTTTGAGCACGTCGACAGGAAGCCGCTTCAAAAAAGCCAGAGAGGAGTAGCCCGTGCCGAAGTCATCCAGAGCAAAAGAAACGCCGAGTTTGCCACACGTATGAATGACTTGAGAAACCAGTGCCATGTCGGGCAGAGCGCTGCTCTCGAGAACCTCGATTTCGAGTCGGGAGGGATTGATCGAAGGGTGGTCGGCTAGCAATTGCTGCAGACGGGTGGGAAAATCGGGCCGCTGCAACTGTTGCGCCGAGATATTTACACTGACGGGAATTTTGAGGCCGACAGGCCCCCAGTTTTCCATCTGCGTAAGTACGTTTTCGATGACCCATTCGTCGATCTCAAGGGCGACAGGGTTCCCTTCCACGATGGGCAGGAATGCGCCGGGAGAGAGGAGGCCTCGTTCAGGGTGCTGCCACCTGATAAGCGCTTCAGCACCGACGATGGCGCCGGTGGCCATATTCATTTTGGGCTGGTAATAGAGCAGGAATTCCTTGCGAGCGAGAGCGGCGCGGATACGCTCCAAGTCTTCGTGATGACCGCGGGTGGAGCTCGCGAGCCGTGAGTCATAGAGGTGATAGCGGTTTTTGCCGCTGATCTTAGACTGGTAGAGCGCCTGCGCGGCCTGGCGCAGAAGCTGGTCGGCATCGACGTCCTCGGCCTGGGGATAGCAGGCGATGCCCGCGCTTGCGGAGAGCTGAAGCGATGTATCCCGGATCAGAACGGGCTGGGAGGCAGCTTCGAGAAGCTGCTCGACTCCCGGGAGGCACTGGTCAGGATGGTCGAAGTCGCGGAGCACGGCGATGAATTCGTCGCCGCCGAGGCGGGCAAGGGTATCGTCGTGTCGCAGGGTGGACGCCATGCGATGAGCAACGGTGGTGAGAAGTTCATCGCCGACTGTGTGGCCGTGGCGGTCGTTGATGCCCTTGAAATTGTCGAGATCAAGACAGACAACAGCCAAAGTGTTGCCTCGGCGCTCTGCCTGGGCCATGGCTTGGTGCAGGCGATCGCGGAGGTGCACGCGATTGGGCAGACCTGTGAGCAGATCGTACAGAGCCACGCGCTCGAGTTCCTTCTCGTGTTCTTTTGTCGATGAGATGTCAGAGAACAGGGCGACATACTGCTGCGTATTTCCTGCCGAATCGCGCACGGCTGTGATGGTGAGCATCTCGGGGAAGATGCGGCCATCCTTGCGGCGGTTCCATATCTCGCCCGTCCAGTGTCCGCTCTCGATCAGGTCGCGCCACATGTTGGCGTAGAACTCTTTGCTATGCCGACCTGAGCGCAGCAGACTGGTTCGGAGGCCGACCGCTTCTTCGCGACTGTAGCCAGTGATCCGGGTGAAGGCGTCGTTGACATCGAGAATGATGCCCGCGGGATCGGAGATGACGATGCCTTCCGAAGCGTGCGTAAAGACGCTGGCAGCGAGCTGCAGGCGGGACTCAGAACGCTTGCGGGCGGTGATGTCTTCAGTAAAGATGATGATGCCGCCGAGGGCTCCGGTACCAGTAAGCCAGGGGCGCACTTCCCAGCGCAGAAACTGAACGGAACCGTCGGAGCGGTCAAACCGGTCTTCTTCGTTTTTGATGGTTTCGCCGCCGAGCGCGCGACGATGAACGGTGAGCCAGCGCGGGGGGAGATCGGGAAATATCTCGTAATGCGATCGACCAAGAATGTCTGACCCACGAAGACTGAAGTCGTCGCACCAGCGCCGGCTCACGGCGATGTAACGCATATCGCGGTCGAACATGGCGAGAGAGGCCGGTGCGTGCTGGATAAAGAGCTGAAGCAACTCTTCGCTCTGGCGGAGATCGGCTTCGGTTCGTTTTCTGTCGGTAATGTCCTGGATGGTGCCGCGCATGGACACGGGTTTGCCTGCTTCATCGCGCTCGAGGCGTCCCATGCCATGGACCCAGCGGGGCACGCGATCGTTTTGGCGCACGATCCGGTATTCGCGGTCAAAAAGCTTGTCCCTGCCGAGCACTTCCTGATCAAAATACACCGCCATGTCGTCGCGATCTTCGGGGTGCATGAGCGCGACCCAGCCGTCGACAGAGCGTTCAAACTCGGGCCCGATTCCGAAAATTTCATCGAGAACATCGGAGGAAGTCCAGAGTTGGGTCTGCAGATCGAGTATGTAACTGCCAAGACCGGCGATGCGCTGGGATTCCTGCAACGAGCGTGCCAAGTCGCCGAGGGTGCGATCGGACTGCACGTCGTTGCCAGGCTTTTCCATAGGTCGCAAGTACTCAAACTCCAGGTACTCAAATTCAGGGAGTCGGAGGTTTGGTTAAGGATGAGACGGACAAAAGTACCATAACCCGCAGTCAAAACATAGGGGGTTCCCTTACCTGGGAATAAAAGCATTTGCGGAGGAGCAGCCAGGTTTTCGTGGATTCGCCCGACGGAGAACGCGCTGAACCCCTGCAGGAATTGAAGCAGCAACGATATCGGAGTGCGAAGATCGTCGGCTAAAAATGGTGTCGATTTTGTGCAGATGGAATCCGCCATGACACTGGAACCAAATGAGGTACGAGTTATCCACGCACTTTTTCATGCAATCTTGTTTCGTCCCGGCTTATCCACGCATATTCTTGGCATAATCCAAGCTGTAGTGTGACTTCCGCAGGGTGCGCGCCAAGCCGTCAGCCTATCAGGCCTGTATAGGGACCGGGAAGACGGCGGCAGTCCGAGCGAGGGCACATGATCGAGAGCGGTTCCTTCGTTGCTGATCCGAGCGCCAGGAGCAGAATCGGGAATCAATTTTTCAGGACCGAGTTCGAACCCTGCGGACCTGCGGACCACCGGGATGCAACCACCGGAGCCTTGAAGAGTGAACAGCTTTAGCCGCCAGGATGTGTTGAGAATTCTGCAGATCAGTTCCCGCCAGCTGCAAGGGTGGGAAAGAGCCGGGCTCATCAGCCAGCTTGAAACCTACACTTTCCAGGATCTTGGTCAACTGAGAACGCTACGCTCGCTGCGCGAGGAAGACGTGCCGGCAGCGTCGATCCGGCATTCAATCGTGGCCATGCAAGCTGTGGCGGGTATGTCGAATCCGCTGCAGGAGGCTTCGCTTGTGCGGACCGGCACGCGTCTTGCGTTTCGATGCGATGGAGCGATGGTCGACCCGATACGGCGGCAGTTGCTGTTTGATTTCGAGCGCGTGGAACGGCAGACGGGGAATGCCGCGGTATTCGCGCTCCACCGGCTGCAGGACGATTTCCGCGGGGTGCAGGAACTGTTCATGGCCGCGGTGCAGGCTGAGGAGGCGGGCGAGAAGCATCGTGCCATTGCTCTGTATGAGCAGATGCTACGGATAGATCCCGACTATGCGCCCGGCTATATCAACCTCGGCACCATTCACTTTCACCTCCGGCAGTATGTACGGGCCGAGGAACTGTATCGCCAGGCAACAATGAAGGACCCCGGATATGTGCTGGCGTTCTTTGACCTGGGCAACGTACTGGACGAACTGGAGCGGCCCGACGAGTCGATTGCAGCCTATCAGCGAGCGGTCGCGCTGGCACCCCGGTACGCGGATGCGCATTACAACCTGGCCCTGGCCTTCGAACGCAAGGGCGAACAGCGGTCGGCCCTGCGCCACTGGCAGGCCTACGTGAAGCTGGATAAATCGGGACCGTGGAGCGAGCACGCGCGAGTGCAAATCCGCAAACTGCTGGATGGCGAGATCCTGTCGATCTCGTGGAGGGCGACCGGGTACATGGCTCCTAGAAGAGGCATGGCGGCGCTTCAGGTGCTGCACCGGCCGAATTAACTGCTCGAAAGGTGTTATGGACAATCCCCGTCCGAGCGGAGTGGAATGGCGGAAGCAATCCGCTGATCTTCTAAGGAACGGCGGCCTTGAGGCGGGACTCGAATGACTTGCAACCCACTTGAATCGCAGACCCTTGCAACCGCCCGGATTCCCGAAGATCTCAAGCTATGGTCGTTTCAAAAGCGGCGGAAACCACAACTTTGTAATGGCAGTGGAGTCTAAAAAAGAGGGGCTAATGACTGACAGGTAGTTCAGGGCTGCCCCGACACACGTTGCGACGGCTGGCCGTTTCGCCTTCCCTCATTCGCGAGAATGCTCCCCGCGCGGCTTGACATGGGCTTGACTCGAGCATGAGCCGTTCGGCTCACGTCTGGTCTCAAAACGCGACATTTCCAAGGATGGCTATGATTAGGAAGCTGCTTCAAGGTCAAGACAGGCTTCGGGTATGCAGGTGGATTGCTGCCTGCGCCCTGGCGTCGACCGTCGTGGCCGCGCAGACGCCGGCTACCCGCATTCGAAGCGAGATAAGCAACGTTGCGGTTTCGCCTCTGACGGCATCTCAACAGCCGCTCGGTTCAACCCAGTACGATGCCGGGCGAATGGCGTCCGATGCCCGGCTCACTGGCATGAGCATCGTGTTCAACCGATCGGCTTCCCAGGAAGCAGACCTGCAAGCACTGATGGCGGCACAGCAGGATCCGAACTCACCGCAATATCACCAGTGGCTGAGCCCGGAGCAGTTTGGCGCTCGCTTTGGCATGGCACAGTCGGACATCGACAAGGTGCAGACGTGGCTCCAGCAGCAGGGCTTTGCGATTGACTCGGTGGCGAGAGGCCGAAACATGATTCGCTTCTCGGGCACAGTGGGCCAGCTGGAACAGGCGTTTCAGACCCAGATGCATTACTTCAAGTCCAACGGCGAAACGCACTTTGCTCCAGCATCGCTGCTCTCGGTGCCGACGGCCATTGCGCCGACGGTTGCCGCGGTGCGGAACATAAGCGACTTCAGGCCGCGGCCGATGCACGTTTCCACGCACCGCGCATTCACGTCGGGCCAGTCTGGCAATGTGTTCTTTGCGCCGGGTGATATCGCAACGACTTACGACATCGGCCCGCTTTACACCGCCGGCGTGGATGGCACGGGACAGTCGATCGCGATTGTCGGGCAGTCGGCGGTGCTGGCAAGCGATATAGAAGCATTTGAAACTGCAGCGGGACTTCCGATGAAGGATCCGGTGATGGTGCTGGTGCCCGGTTCGGGAAGTTCGACGGTGGTTGCAGGCGGCGATGAGGGCGAGTCGGACCTGGATATCGAGTGGGCTGGAGCGATCGCGAAGGGCGCGACTATCGATTTTGTGTACACGGGAAACGGCGGGAACAAGAACGCATTCGATTCGATCGTATACGCGATCGACGAGAAGATTGCGCCGATTATCAGCGTCAGCTATGGCGCATGCGAGACGGCGCTCGGTGGCTTCTCACTGGAAACACAACTGGCGCAGGCCGCGCTTCAGGGACAGACGGTGTTAGCGGCATCGGGCGACCAGGGTTCGACGGCCTGCTCGGGTGACACGCAGAACGGCCTGACGACAACGCAGGAGTTCGCACTGGCCGTGAATTATCCGGCGAGCAGCCCGTATGTGACGGGGGTTGGCGGAACGGAAATACCTGCGGCCGATGGAGTTGATCCGAACACGGGAACGAAAGGGGCGAACTACTCGACGTACTGGAGCACCAACGGGACAACCGATGTGCTGTCTTCGGCGAAGGGCTATATCCCGGAGATTGTGTGGAACGACGATTCGACGCAGTTTGGCCTTGGAGCAACCGGCGGCGGCGCGAGCACGCTGTTTGCCAGACCGAGCTGGCAGACCGGCGTGACCGGCATTCCGAGCGGCACCCAGCGCCTGGTGCCGGACGTTTCGCTTTATTCCTCTGCTGGATTACCGGGCTACCTGTTCTGCAGCAGCGATCAATCCGACTGGCAACCGGCGAGCGGTGACAACACCAGCTGCAGGCAGCCAGCTGTAACAGCGGGTTCCGTGACAGTACGTCGAAGGACCTCACCGTTGCGGGTGGCACCAGTTTTGCGACGCCGATCTTTGCCGGCATGATTGCGCTGATCAACCAGAAGCAGGATTGGCCAAAGGGCCAGGGTCTGGCGAATCCAAGTGCTCTACACACTGGCTGCTGGCGCGAATTATTCCACTTTGTTCCACGACGTGACGAGCGGGAACAATAACTGCACCGCGGGATCGACGTTTTGCGGAACCACGACGACGGGGTTTTCAGCGGGAACGGGCTACGACGAAGTCACCGGGCTTGGCTCGGTGGACCTGGCGAGTCATCGCCGCTGCATGGCCGAAGATGCGACGCCGCTGGTCTCGACGAAGACCACGGCTTCTGCGGCGACTACAGCGCCAAACGTAAGCACGAATGACGTCGTTACGATTACGGTCGCGCAAGTGGGCGGAACAGCAACGCCAACGGGTACCGTGAATCTGTCGATTGACGGCAGCGGGACCTACAACGGCGCCCGGCAGCACGACGACACCTGTGACCCTGACGAACGGCACCGCGACCTACACGGCTAACTTCGCGACCGCCGGTGCGCACACGATTGTGGCGCAATACGCAGGCGACACCGCGAATGCTCCTTCGACGGGAAGCGTGGTGATCACCGATCGGTGGAACGACGTCAGGAAAGGGGACCTTCGCCATGGCGTTCAGCGCGCCGACCCTGACCGTGAAGCAGGGATCGCCGGGGAGTGAAGGGCTGACGGTCACGCCCGCGGGTGGATACACCGGAACGGTAAACCTGACTTTCTCCACGTCGAACGACACGGCGCTCGCTAACCTCTGCGTGTTTGCAGGCACGGGTACCAACACCAACGGATCCATCACCGTGCCGAGTACGACGGCAGTGACCGGGCAGATCACGATCGATACGAATGCGTCGGATTGCGTGAGCGCAACGGGAGGCGCCCTCAAGGGACGCGGCCTGCACTTGATTCCGCACACGGGAGGATCGCTGAAAGCTGGCAACAACATTCCGAAGAGAAACAATCCGGTTCCGATGGGGATCGCCTTTGCGGGGCTGATGCTTGCAGGGTTCCTGGGACGGTCGTCGCGCAAGCTGCGCCAACTGGCGTGCGTGATTGTGCTGGCATCCCTGGGGCTGGTGCTCTCGGCTTGCGGAGGCGGCGGAGTCACAGAAAACGGCGTGGCAACGTTCCGAATCCGGCGAAGGGAACGTATACGATCACGTTCGCGGGACAGGATTCGGTTACATCCACGATTACGGCGCAGTCTTCGTTCTCGCTGGTGATCAAATAAGCGGCAGGAATTAATTGAAGGACGGTCGGGGCAGACTTCGCAAGAAGTCTGCCCTTTTTGTTTGGGGGTGACCGCATGACACCGGTTGCGTCGCAATCCATTTCGCACCGCGAAGCATTCGCATGGCTGCACGCAGGCGGCACCGTCTGATACACTCCGATGCCGGAGGCAATGATTTCCTTGTCCGATAAGAGCCATTCCTTTTCCCCGCTGACCCATCTGACCGAAGAAGAGCGGATGTTTTTTGCAACCGTGCGGAAGTTCGCGCAGGAGACGATCGCGCCTGCGGTGCGCACGATGGACGACGAGCAGCAGATGGCGCCGGGGCTGGTAAGGAAGCTGTTCGAGCTGGGATTGATGGGGATTGAGATTCCCGAAGAACTCGGCGGCGCGGGCGGCAGCTTCTTTGACGCGGTGCTGGCGGTCGAGGCGATTGCCACGGTTGATCCGGCGGTGTGCGTGCTGGTGGACGTGCACAACACGCTGGTGGTGAATGCGCTTCGGCGCTGGGGAAGCGAAGCTCAGAAGCGGAAGTGGCTGCCGAGGCTGGCGGCGGATATGGTCGGGGCGTATGCACTGAGCGAGGCCGGATCGGGGTCGGATGCATTTGCGCTGCAGACGCGGGCGGAGAAGCGTGACGACGACTACGGCTGAACGGGCGCAAGCTGTGGATCTACGAATGCGCAAGGAGGCGGGACTGTTTCTCGTGTTCGCGACGCTCGATCCGGCGGCGGGATACAAGGGCATCACGGCGTTTCTGGTGGAGAAGGGCACGCTGGGTTTTGCGGTGGGCGCAAGGAAGACAAGCTGGGGATTCGCGCGTCGAGCACTTGCGAATTGCTCTTCGACGATTGCGTGGTGCCGGCGGCGAACGCTGCTGGGCGAGCCGGGCAAAGGCTACAAGATTGCCATTGAGACGCTGAACGAGGGGCGCATCGGAATTGGCGCGCAGATGCTGGGGCTGGCCGAGGGCGCGTGGGGACATGCGGCGCGGTGGGCGAAGGAGCGGCAAGCAGTTTGGCAAACCGATCGCGGAGTTTCAGGCGATGCAGTTCCCGCTGGCGGAGATGGCGACGGAGATCGAGGCGGCGCGGCTGATGGTCTACAACGCAGCGCGGCTGAAGGATGCGGGGCATGCGTTTCTGAACGAGGCGGCGATGGCGAAGTACTTCGCGTCGCAGGTAGCGGAGCGCGTGGCGAAGCCAGTGCGTGGAGGTCTTTGGCGGCAACGGGATTTGTGCGCGATTATCCGGTGGAGAAGCTTTATCGCGACGCGAAGATCGGCAAGATCTACGAAGGCACGTCGATTCATGCAGCTGATGACGATTGGGAAGATGGTGATTTGAGAGTTCTAAGTTCGTAGTTCTTGGTTTGAAGACTACTTATGATCGGAGCGTCATGGCTGGCCCTTGGCGTTGTTTGCGTGCGATGTGAGAGGCTTCAGCAGGAATTCGCGGATAAGATTTGACACTGCGTTTCCGCCCGTCTCTGATAACCCATTGAGAAGTACGAGCGAGCCTCCGCGATCGGCTTCTGGATAGTAGAGATTGGAAAGCGCCGCAGCTGAGAAGTTGCCGAGTACCTGCGATAAGTTCGGCTCCCAGTGACCACTGTCGCTCCGCGTCATGACTGCTGCGGAGATCGCATAGAGAGCGCTGGCCTTGATGCTTCCCTTCCCTTTGTAGAAATAGCGCGGATCCTGATGAAAGATGGCAGGATAAACCGCGCGGCCGGGCGCAGTGCGCCCGAGACACGGTTGGCCATGGCAGCGCCGTAGCGCTTACCGTATCCTTCAATTCCGCTTCCGTATGCAGGAAAGATGCCCCGATTCTGCTCTGCGCCGGCGATGCCTGCTACCGCGAGAAATGAGACTGGATCAATGAGTCCGCGGACACTCAACTGAACCTTCTGCTTCGCCAGCATCGGCGGAGCGTCCGTAGGAGCTGTAGAAGTTTGGAATGACGCCGGCGACGCGTTGCTGCACAGCAATGTGCACCTGTTCGCGGGAAAGCTCTTCTTTGTCTCCGCTGACGACTACGCTTGTTTCTCCACCGGAAACAGCGAGTGTTATCGGGGGTGCGATACGAAACTCGCCTGCACGCAATGCTATCTGCTCCGACGTGAAGACGGTCATATCCGGCCCCGACACCTTGAGTCTGTAGGAGCCTTGCGTCAAATCGGCGAACTGGAACTGTCCGTTGCTGCCGGAGATTCTCGACTGCACAACTGAACCGGTTGAATTCAGAAGAGCAACTACCGCGCCAGGCACCACATGTCCGTTGCTATCAAAGACCGTTCCGGAAATGTTTCCGGTGCTGCTCTGGCGGGCATCG
>CAVYPN010000019.1:0-11469 GCA_963770365.1 uncultured Acidobacteriaceae bacterium
GTTTCAATAGTAAAGATGGGTATTCCCCGGAGATCTACGGCTAAGGGTAAGTGGATTGCGGCTCGGCGCAAGGCGCGGGAGTATGCGATGGTGGCGCGGGCGCTGGCGTCTACGGCGCATCCTGTTCTGGCGCAGATAGTTCCGGCGCGGTTCTGCAATCTTTCGTGCGCTTACTGCAACGAGTACGACAAGGTTTCCGAGCCTGTGCCGCTGGACGAGATGCTGCGGCGGATCGACCACCTGGGGCGGCTGGGGACGGCCATGATCGGGATCTCGGGCGGGGAGCCGCTGACGCACCCCAATTTAGATGACATCATTGTGCGCATGCGCAAGACGGGCGCGATTGCGGGGATGATCACGAATGGATATCTGCTGAACGTGGAGCGGATCGAGCGGTTGAATCGCGCGGGTCTGGATCACATGCAGATCTCGATCGATAATCTTGAGCCGGATGACATCTCGAAGAAGAGCCTGAAGGTGCTGGACAAGAAGCTGCAGATGCTGGCCGAGCATGCCGAGTTTCACGTGAACATCAACTCGGTGGTGGGCGGGGGCTTCAAGGATCCGAACGATGCGCTGGTGATTGGGAAGCGGGCACTGGAGCTGGGGTTCGAGTCGACGATCGGGATTATTCATGACGGCGACGGGCAGCTGAAGCCGCTGAAGCCGGACGAGGCGCGCGTCTACTTCGAGATGACGAATCGGAAGAAGACGAATTACGCGCAGTTCGACATGTTTCAGGAAGCGATTGTGAAAGGCGAGTCGAATGACTGGCGCTGCCGCGCGGGTTCGCGCTATCTGTATATCTGCGAGGACGGGCTGGTGCATTACTGCTCGCAGCAGAGAGGCTACCCTGGAGTCCCGCTTGCGCAGTACACGACCGAGGATGTGAAGCGGGAGTTTTTGACGGCGAAGAGCTGCGCGCCAAATTGCACGATCGGGTGCGTGCATCGCATCAGCCACATCGATCACTGGCGGGCGCCGCAGACGAGTACGGTTTCGCCGGGCGGCCATGGGGAATTAGTCAATATACAAACGGGCGACTGAGGCCGCCAGTTCAGAGTTGTGAGTTCTTAGTTCTGAGTTTGAAAAGAACAGGGGCTGATGCTCCTGTTTTTTTGTGCGGCGTTTGCGGCGCCGTTCGTTCAGAATGACAGCCCCTGCAAATCTGTGACGAGCTCGGCCAGAGAGATGCCGAAAGACAAAAGCAGATTCTTCGCTCACCACCCCCGAACCTACCCCAAAGAGCAAAAATCGCTCTTCGGGGCCCCAAAAACGTTCGGGGTCCCGTTCGCTCAGAATGACATCGTCATTTATGTATGAAAAGAAGTTCTGACGACACTGCAAAGTTCAGAGTTGTGAGTTCCTAGTTCTGAGTTGACTGCAGGGGCTTGCGCCCCTGTTTTTGTGCTTGGGATTGTGAACTTAGAACTACGAACCCAGAACTACGAACTCAGAACTACGAACTGTGGTTCACCGCGCTTGCGCGTGCTGAACTACCGGGGCTTCGCAGTGGCCGCGGAGGCCGTTGGCTTCGCGGGCGAGGTAGTCCCAGTTGAGGTCGCGGTAGGCGCGGGCCAGGACGGCTCCGATGACGCCGGTGTAGGTGAGGGAGAGGGTGACGCGGCTGCGCGCGCCTACGGCTTCGACCTGGTGGCGGCCGACGATCTTGATGCCGAAGGTGTGGGTGGTCCAGGCAAAGATGCGGCGCTGCTCATCGAGCGAGGTGACCTGCCAGACAGCGGGCATGAGTTTTGGCTGCCAGATGCGGGTGCGGCTGCCCAGGGTGAGGGGACCGATATCCATGCGCTGGATTTTGCTGACGGAGGTGGTCCACTCGGGCCAGCGCTCGACATCGAGCAGCACCTTCCAGACGTGCGCCGGCGCAACACGAATTTCAACGATTTGGCTGAAGTATGACATTGGGGAACGGGGCCGGGTACAACGACGATGTTATTTGTGTGCGGATGCTTTCACAGGCGCCGATCGGGTGTCGGCCATGGCCTGATCGATGAGCTGGTAAAGCTTGGTGCGGTCGACGACCTCGACGAAGGGCGCGCCCTTGCTGTTGGCGGTCGTGATCCAGATGGTCGGCGTGTGTTCGATGCCGATGCGCTGACCGAGTGCGTAGTCGGCCTTGACCGCGGCCGCGAATTTGCCCTGGGGATCGAGGGCAAAGGGCAGCGCGATGTTGCGGGTCTTGGCGAAGCTCTCAGTAAACTGGCGCAGCACATCAAGGTTGGAGATGGAGGGTTGACTGGCAAAGACAGCGTCGCGGTACTCGTCGCCGATTTTCTTGCTTTTGGTGTCGAACCAGCGGGCATTCACAGCTGCCTGGAAGCTCCAGGGATGAAAGGGCAGGGGGAAGTCGTGGCGGATCCAGGGAATGTCGTACTTGGCCGCGGCCTCGCGGAGCAGGGGGTTGGCATTGGCGCAGTCAGGGCACTCCATGTCTTCGAATTCAACGATGGCGACGTGGGCGCCGGCGGGGGGCCTGAGGGCGGCAGGGATCGTGCACAGGCGTGGTGGGCGGCCCCGAAAATTGGGCGCGCGCCAGGGGTGAAACCGCGAGCAGGGCGGTGGCGAGGCTCATCCATAGGGCGGCGCGAAGCCAGGGAAAGCGAAGGGCGTGGGCAAGGTTACTTTGCATGGTGTCTTGGACGACTCCCTTATACCCATTGTAACGGCTGGCAAGGAAGAAAGTTGCAGCCATACATCCCACTTTGGAAGACGGGGGTGGCGTATCGGAGACAGCCGCAGGCGGGCGCGGGTAACTTTCGCGCATTACGGGGATGGAGGGGGGTGGTCCGGGCCGAGGGCTTGCGCGTCGCGATCGGCGCGGCGTTTGTTCATCCACTGGCGCCATTTGTAGTCGGCCACAAGGGAGAGGGCGAAGACGACGAGGGCGAGAATGGCGAGGGTGAGCTTCATGAAAGCAGTTCAGAGTTCGAAGTTCTGAGTTCGGCAGATCAGAGAGCGTGCTTCATGGGGGAGGATAGCTTGCGGAGGGTGTGGAGCACCAGTCGGACGGCCCAGAGGAGGGCGGCGAGCAGGATGGCGGTGTCGATGTATCCGGCGAGGAAAAAGATGAGGGAGCTGAGATGAGCGTGCTCGCGTAGAAACAGGATGCGGTCGCTGGCGATGAGGCCGGGCAGGTGCAGCAGATCCCACTGCAGTGCGAGGCCGGCGTTTTGGCTGGCCATAGTGAGGGAGCCGCTCGCCGTGGGATAACCGATGATCCAGAAATTCACGATCTCAATGAGTACGGCCGCGAGCAGTGCGGGTTTGAGGATGGATCTCATTGGGTGGACCCTATGTGAAGCGGATGGCGAAAGTGCCGCCGGGGTTGGCTGGGGCGGCGTTGTTGGTGGAGAGTAGAACTGGGCCGGCCGTACTGTCTCATTCAAAAAATCTCACAAGTGCGTAATGTCTGTGTAGTGGCAACAGTGAAGAAGGTTGAGAGTCTCGCCCAATGAAGAGAGCCGTTGTTTTTGGATCAAGCGGATTTGTAGGTTCGCATCTTCTGAGCGAACTGTTGAACAGCTCCGATTACGGACAGGTAACCGCCGTCGCTCGGAAGAGCCTGAGTATCACTCACCCAAGACTAAGAACAGTGATAGCGGACTACAACTCCCTGGCGGGTGTGAAATCGGAGATTGCAGCGGATGAAGTCTTCATCGCTCTTGGCACAACCAGGAAGAACTCGCCTGAGAAGGCCGATTACTACAAGGTGGATCACGACTACCCGGTGCTGGCGGCACGGATGGCAAAAGAAAGAGGAGCGACATCGGTCTTTCTGGTTACTGCAGTTGGCGCCAATGCCAATTCAAAATTCTTCTACGTACGGACCAAAGGCGAAACCGAGCGAGACGTGATCGCACTCAATTTCGAGCATACGCATATCTTTCGGCCCTCAATGATCATGGGGAAAAGGAACGAGAGACGTTCAATGCTGGAAGACGCACTGATGAGGTCTTGGTCTGCTCTCAATCCTCTCTTAACGTGGAAAGGCGATCGATATAAGGGCATCACGGGGGAAGATATTGCGAGAGCAATGATGGAGTCGGCGAAGAATCAAACAGAGAAGCTGAAGATTTATCACTGGAGGGAAATGCATGATTTGCTGCGACGGTGATTTGAGCCGGGACTGTAGTAGTTTCACATCGTAACGAGACCCGAAAAGCAGATTCTTCGCTCACCACCCCCAAACTGAACTGCGTTTGGGGGCCGTTCACTCAGAATGACACCGCCAGTGGTGGATTGAATTTCAAGACTTACTCATTGCTCATGACTTAATCATTGCTTTAGCGGCCGACAACGATGATCTCGAAGGAGCCGGGGATCATGGGCGGGCGCGGACGGGGATTCTCGGCGGTGGCAGCGGGGGGCGCTCCGAAGTCGGCGGTGACGAGGTAAACGCGGTCGGTGTCTGCATCGTAGGCCATGGTGCGCGCCCGGCGCTTGGTGGGCAGGGACTGGATGGTCTTGTAGGTGGTGGCGTCGACAACAGACAGCACACCATCGCCGCTGGAAGCAAAAGCAAGCTTGTCTTTGGCGTTCCATCCGGCGGCATCGGGTCCATCACCAATGGAAGGAGTAGCGAGGATTTTGCCGCTGGCGGCGTCGATCACGCTCATCTTGTTTCCATCGCAGACGGGGAAGAGGCGGTTGCCGGAGAGGTCAAGGGCGAGGCCGGAGGGCGATTCGCAGCCGGCAGGCCACGTCGCGGTAATGGTGTGCGCGCTGGCGTCGATCTTGAGCACTTCGCTCTTGTCTTCAATGTTGTTATAGACGCTGCCCTTGCCATCGGATACGGCGAACTCGGGCTTACCGGGCACATCGATGGTGGCGATGACCTTGCGCGATGCGGCGTCGATCACTGTGATGTTCTTGCTGCGTCCGTTGAAGGCCCACACGGATTTGGTGGCGGGTTCATAGATGATGGCGTCGGGATTGGTGCCCGCGGGAATGGTGGCGACGGTGGAGAAGTTCGTGCGATCGAAGACCACGACCGCGTTGCCGCCGCCATCGGAGATGTATCCGACCTTGCCATCGGGATCGAGCGCCACGCCGTGCGTGCCATGCAGTCCGCTGATGGTTCCGAGGAGCTTGCCGTTGGAGGTGTCGACGGCGTCGACATGGTCGCCGCGCGTGATGTAGACGCGATGGGCCGCGGAGTCGACAAGCAGGTAGTCCCATCCGCCGCTGTCGGCGAGCTTCCAGTGATCGAGAACTCTATAGGGGCCTTGCGCTGACGCGACAGGCGTCGCTGCGAGGAATGAGAAGCAGAGAGCGGCGGCAAAGAGAGAGCGCGCAAAAGCTGGGAGACAACGTTGATTGTGCATGTTCGGCTCCGCGTGAACTCGGCTAATCGGAAAGGCTACCCGGAGAGATCGGCCGGCGCGAGTATTGTTCCACGGGGGGATTAAGGGATGCTGAAGGAAGGGCGGAGATGCCGCGCCTGGGGGGAATTGCGTCTACAGCTATGAAATATGAAAAACTTCCGGCTGAAGGCGAAGATTTGTCAAAGGGAAGGGTTGGCCACGATCCTCTCGGAGCGTCATTCGTGCGGTCCAGTGATATGATTTCGCGCATCGCGTGGTAAACATCCTATGGCACTGCCTAGCTGGCTTACTCGTCTTCTTCCGAAGCGGAATCAAACATTCGGCGCACGTTTCATCCGTCTTCTGATTACCTACGGTTGTGCATTCATCGTTTGGGAAACTCTGAGTTCTGGGGTGCTTCGGTCACCAGCCGTCCTTCCCTATTTTCTCTTATTCGAAATCCCGTTTGCGCTCATCGGAGTGTTGGTGGTCGCCGCATTGGAACATCTCTACTTCCGTGGTCCCAAAGAGCAACGTTAACGGATACTTGCGTTCAATCCGTTCGCCTCCGAGCCTATCACCGTCTACTCGGAATGTATGGTCCGCCGCCGTTTTGCAAGCGAAAAGTGAGGATGACAGAATTGGTCTGCGCGAATGTATTCGGCCTTGATTGGAGTAGCGAACTCCTGGCCTGAATGGGATGCGCTGCGCTCTCGTCCTTTTTAGTAACGCTGCCTTTAAAGGCATTTTCCGAGTGCAGGTTCTCGAGAGCGCCGGGATCGACCGTTTTTGCCATCTCATGTTTTCGCCAGCAAACCTGGCAGGAATCTCCAAACTCAGATCAGTCGTCGTCGTTGGGGCTGCAGATGTGGGAAATCGCGTCAGCGATTTCCAAGCCTGGCGCTTTGTGCCAGGCGTCATGTGCAGGCCATCAGGCTGCGTTCAATTGTGCCGCTGTTGGCGGGCGATAAACTTCTCCTTTGTAGAGAACCGCCCAGGCCATGCGCGCCATCTTGTTGGCCAGCGCTACGGTCGCCACCTGCGGGCGCTTGCGGGATGTGAGATTGACCAGCCACGTACTCAAGCCGGAAGATTGCTTGGTTTTCTGCAGCAGCACGGTGTGCGCTCCCTGCACAAAGAGTTTGCGCAGGTATTTGTTTCCTCGTCTGCTGGTACCAGTGAGCTTTTGCTTGCCTCCGGTGGAGTGCTCGCCGGGCACCACTCCCAGCCAGGCAGAGAATCCGCGGCCCTTCATGAAGGCTGCGCCGTTGCCGATGGCTGCCACTGTGGCCGTAGCTGTGATCGGTCCGATTCCGGGGATCGCGACCAGGCGTTTGCACTGCTCAAGTTCGCCGCAGATGCGCGCGATCAGCTTGTTGGTTTCCTCAATCTGTCCGTGCAGATATTGCATCTCCGACCGCAGTTGGGTCAGAAGTACGCGCAATGCACCGGACAGTTTGTTGTCCGCGTCTTCCAGGATGCCGGGCAGAGACTCCTCAATATAATGGCGACCCTTGCGGATGGTGATACCGCGCTCCAGCAGCATACCGCGCATCTGGTTGATCACCGCAGTGCGGCGCACAACCCAACGCTCGCGCACACGGTGCAACGACTGAAGGTCGAGCTGGTCGTCGGTCTTGATCGGCACAAAGCGCATCGTGGGGCGGGTTACAGCTTCGGCACACGCTTCCGCATCGATATAGTCGTTCTTGTTCGTCTTTACGTAAGGCTTCACGTACTGCGCCGGCATCAGCCGTACATCATGGCCTTGTTCCCGCAGAGCACGGCCGAGAAAATGAGATCCTCCACAAGCCTCCATGCCGATCAAGCAATGAGGAAGGTTCGCGGTGAAGCGCAGCAACTGAGTCCGTGAACCCTTCTTGCGAACCACGACTTGCCCACGCGCGTTGACGGCTACAAAGTGAAATACTGTCTTCCCTAAATCGATACCAATCGTCCGAATCTCCATGGAACACCTCCTGTGTTTACCTCTATACCCCTCGGGGAGGGTTTAGGCGGCGGACCATGCCAGTAGTAGCCCAAAATCGGGATTACTTCCGGATTGTCCACCACCCAACCGTAGCAAGCGAGCTGTTCCCTGTCACAGTTGTGAAAGTGGCACATCTAGCGCCCATTCAGTTGAAAATCTGAATTACGCTGACATTCATGAAAGCCACCATCCTTCTACTCGTGGCCACGATGATCTCAGGCATCCAACTCTCTGCGGAAGCCAAAGGGGCGGCGCAGGACGCGCAAGCGCGTGGGTATTGGACGGACCCTGCGACCGGTCTTACGTGGGCAGCGAAGGACAACGGCAAAGACGTGAGCTGGAAGAAGGCCATCAAGTACTGTCGCAATTTGCGATTGGCTGGGTACTCTGACTGGAGGCTGGCGAATATGGCCGAGTTGCAGGGAATTTACGACATAACAGCAGAGGCTCCAGGGTTGGCGGGAATGCATTCGGAGGAGCCAACTACGTGGCACGTAAAGGGGAGTTTGTTTCTAACAGCCTATGAATGGAGCAGCAACTATAGACAGGATGACCGCGGACATCTCAGTGGGTATGTATACTACTTCGACTTCAACGAAGGTAAATCAAATGATGATCCGACGGGGTGGCCTTACCCATTCAGCTTTAGGCGTGCGCTGTGTGTGCGTGGTTCCGGCGATCCTCTAGGTGGACAACGCAAACGTTGAGCGCAGGGGCTGCGTTCAAGTCGATTTCTCGGACGCTGCCGTGACGAACGGCTTAGTTTCGGTCGCGTCGCTGCTGGCCTGAAGTCACTCGGCGAGCAGCAATTGCGGTTCGGTGTTGCGGGTGCATAATCTCGATCACGACAACTGCCGCCGTGAACCCGTTCGCCTTCGGAGGCGTAACAGCGATGTCGAAAGCAGAACGACAAAAACTACCAGATGAAGATGGAATCGATTGACAGTGATGTCCTTGCGATGGAGCAAGTATTCATCCGCATAGACAGCCCCAATGGTCACGATCAAAATTCCGACCATCGCGGCTACCCTCACCCACCGAGCCGGTCGTGCAATCCACGCTGCCGTCTCGTTTCGACGACCGAGGATAATAGCTAGAACGAGCATCATCGCAGCTGAACCGGCGACTGCCGCATCTGCCCAACGGATTCGGTCACTTGCTTCTACCCAGAACAAGCCAAGAAGCAGACCGGTCATAATGAATGCAAACAGCGCGTAATCCCAGAACCCGCGAGGTTTCGGCAGCGGAATCATGACGCCCAGTGTAGCCGGATTATGCGGCAATCAGCAGCATTTTTCCGTCGTCAAGATTCATACATCTTCGACAGTTTCTCGATTGCGGTCGAATCACCGCCAATCGGGACCTTACCAAATTTGGTGCAAAATCGAGTTGGGGAAGTGTAGATCACCATACTGCCACGATCCATTCTTCGGGTGTGTTGCGCCTTGCTGCGTATAGTTGAGGAGATGCAGACCAACGATATGTTCGAATTTGAGGCTGGTGAAATTCGGCTCTGGATCGAGCAGGAATCGATTCATCTTCGCGCATGTGACAAGAGCCAGGACCCTGTCGAGCTTTCATCCGATACCGCTAGACAGCTCGCAGACAAACTGAAAGAGCTAGCGGACCTAATCGACCGTTGAAGGGGTTTCCGCGCGGGCACCATCCATACTGAAGTTACTCGGCGAGCGGCAATTGGCGGTTCGGTGTTGCTCAACCAGTAATTGCCGGTTGGATCACGACTCGACCGCAACTCCTTAAACAGACCTATCATTGGGCGAACCATTGATCAAGAGACTCAAAATCGTGGACGGCCCAAATGTCGGAAGATTGGTGCTGGCTCTCATACCCTGCTGGGGGTGCGAAGAGCGAGGGCTCGGGGCGCAATGAAATCTTCTCGAGGCCCCTGATCGTTTCAACTCCCTCTGGATTGCCATCTACAACCCGGACGATCAGATTTAAGGCGGGCGAAACCCAGACCTCGTGAATGCGGGTGTGGGCTATTTTGTTTCCAGCATGACCGGCTGGATAAAGAACGGTAGTTCTGATTCCGCGAGCAGAGACACCATCAATGAATTTCGTCCTCAGATCAGTGATCGTGACATTGCTGGTGTCCGAATCCACTTTCGGTGCTACATCGGGCAGATCGGAGGTTGAACGAATGGCTCGTTCCAGATTTGGCTGCGAAAGGGGCATATCGAGAGTGATATGTGCTGCTGCTTCTCCTTCAGTCCAATGCGAAATGGTGCGTGTCATGGGATCAACTACAAATACAGTCCACGCAGGGCAAGCGGGCGGGATCACTTCGGTTGGCTTGTCGCAGTCGCGGTCAAGCTCGTCTTCATCGATCACTTGCATCCGCACCCTGCCTTCAGCATCCCTCGCGATCTGAACGGGGTAACTGTCATTCCTCACGAATTGCTGTTTTCCATCAGCAAGAACTCGAACGGTCCTGGCATATTTCATTGCCGAGAATGGGCGACCGGAAACTAATCTGGCGCTGTTGTCTGTTGCCGTCACGCTTTCGTTGTTTGAATCCTGTGCTGGCGCTCGAAGCACATTCAGCACAACAAAAACAGAAATGATAATCACTAGGACAGAAGTCGAGAATCTCATGTGGATTGTCTCGTATGCAGCTCCGTCTAATAGACGCAGATGGCCGATCTTCGCTCAGTGGATGCTCTCAAATCGGACTTGCGGT
This sequence comes from uncultured Acidobacteriaceae bacterium, assembly GCA_963770365.1. Lineage (GTDB taxonomy): Bacteria > Acidobacteriota > Terriglobia > Terriglobales > Acidobacteriaceae > Telmatobacter. Next base: position 10,016 of record CAVYPN010000019.1, read on the forward strand.
CGGATAACCGCCTACTCGTCATGTATGGTCCGCCGCCGTTTTGCAAGCGAAGAATGAAATTGACATTGTAGGTCTGCGCGAATGTATCCGGCCTTTGTGTGAGCTACTGCTCTGACCCTGGATGGAATGCGCTGCGCCCTCGTCCTATTTAGTAACACGGCCTTTGAAGGCTTTTGACGGGTACAGGTTTCGAGAGCGCCGGGATCGACCGTTGTGTCATCTCATGGTTCGTCAGCAAACCTGGCAGGAACTTTAAAAATCAGATTAGTCAGCCGTAGTAGATGGTTTGCGGATGTGGGAATCGCAGAGCGATTTCCAAGCCTGCCCTCAGGCAGGCGTCATCTGCAAGCCATTTCCGGCAGGTTGCATCAACAGCGGCGGTCGATAGGCTTCTCCTTTGGTCAACACCGCCCAGACCATGCGAGCCATCTTGTTGGCCATCGCAACCGTCGCTACCTGCTTGCGTTTGCGTGCTGTGAGATCAGCCAGCCACGTACTCAGGCCGCTCGATTGCTTGGTCTTCTGCAGTAAGACCGTGTGTGCTCCCTGCACGAACAGTTTGCGCAGATACTTGTTCCCACGCTTGCTGGTGCCGGTCAGCTTCTGCTTGCCGCCGGTCGATTGCTCGCCAGGAACGACTCCCAGCCACGCTGCGAACCCGCGGCCTTTTTTGAAAGCTGCTCCGTTACCGATCGCGGCGATCGTGGCTGTTGCAGTGAGCGGCCCGATGCCGGGGATCGCGATCAGCCGCCGGCAGGAGTCCATGCTCTTGGCGATTTCGAGGATTAGCCGATCGGACTCATCGATCTGTCTTCCCAGATACTGCATCTCCAGCTGCAGTTGCGTGAGGAGCACTCGCAATATCCCCGAGAGCTTGTTGTCGGCGTCTTCCAGAATCGCCGGTAGAGACGCCTCGATATGCACTCGCCCCTTGCGGATGGTGATGCCTCGTTCCAGCAACAACCCGCGGATCTGGTTAATCACCGCCGTGCGCCGCACCACCCACCGCTCGCGAATCCGGTGCAATGACTGCAAATCCAACTGATCATCCGTCTTGATAGGCACGAAGCGCATCCTTGGCCGACCGACGGCCTCGGCGATCGCTTCTGCATCGATGTAGTCGTTCTTGTTCGTCTTCACATACGGCTTCACGTATTGTGCAGGCATCAGGCGTACATCATGCCCTTGATCGCGAAGAGCCCGGCCTAGAAAATGGGCACCACCGCAAGCCTCCATGCCGATCAGGCACTCCGGAAGGTTCGAGGTGAAGCGAAGCAGCTGACTGCGGGAACACTTCCTCTGCACCACCACTTCACCTTGCGCATTTAGCCCAACCAAGTGAAAGACTGTCTTAGCCAGATCGATACCAATCGTATGAATCTTCATGGGACGCCTCCTGTTCACTCCTTATACCTCCGCTGAGGTTCAGGCGGCGGACCATCCCATTAGTAACG
>CAVYPN010000020.1:0-77992 GCA_963770365.1 uncultured Acidobacteriaceae bacterium
AAGAGTGATCGAGCAGTTTGCTATGGCTGACCGGGGCAGGTTTCGTGGTACGCTCATCGGAGCGCTGAAGGGCGCCTCCGGTCCGCGGGAAGGACAGAAGTCCACCTTTTCTGACAATTTGATGTTCCGAACTGACTTTCAGCCCTCAACATGCGGACCTGGGCATATGAGAGGAAGTTCGTCATGCCGACAAAACAATTCCCTTCCAAGCCCGACCTCAACCATCTCAAGTATCAAGCCAAAGATCTGCTCAAAGGCCATGCTGCCCACGATCGTGGGGTTGCGCAACGCATGCGCGAATTCAATCCGCGCTTCAAAGGAGCTGCGGATGCAGAAATATTCGCGGCCGCGGTGCAGCTGAGCGAGGCGCAATTCACCATCGCGCGCGAGTACGGATTCAAAAGCTGGGCGCGACTGAAGGCGCATGTGGAGTCGCCGGAGCTCGCGAGCAGGTTGAAGCTGCGACACCATGAGCGGATTGAGAACGTAGAGTTCCGGCGCGCCGTGGATCTGCTGGATGCGGGAGATGCCGCGGGGTTGCGCGAGCATTTGAAGCAGCATCCGAAGCTGGTGCTGCAGCATGTTGAATTCGAGGGCGGGAACTACTTTCACAGCCCGACACTGCTGGAGTTCATTGCCGAGAATCCGATTCGCCACGGGACTTTGCCCAAGAATATTGTTGAGGCGGCGCAGGTGATTCTCGACGCCGGGCCGGATCAGGCTGCGCGCAATGAAACGCTCGGGCTGGTGGTGACGGGACGGGTGCCCGAGGAATGCGGCGTGCAGATTGCGCTGATCGAGCTGTTATGCGATAACGAGGCCGATTTGGACGGTGCTCTCCATGCTGCGGCTCCGCAGCGTAGCTTGACAGCAGCCAATGCATTGATTGCGCGTGGCGCGCACATCGATCTGCCGGTTGCTGCGGCGATGGGCCGCTCTGATGACGCTCGCCGGCTGCTGCCCTATGCGGACGCGGTGGAACGACATTTGGCGCTTGCACTTGCGAGCCAGAGCGGCCATATCGAAATCGTTCGGATGCTGCTGGAGGCGGGGGAAGATCCGAATCGCTTCAATCCGCTCGGCAGCCATTCACATAGCACGCCCCTGCACCAGGCTGCCCTGTACGGGCACGAGGAGTTGGTGCGGTTGCTTATCGAGCACGGAGCCAGGGTGGACATTCGAGACCTGCTGTGGCGCGGAACTCCGGCGGATTGGGCGAAGCATGAAGGGAGAGCAGAGTTGGAAGCGTATTTGCGAAGAGGTGAACTGCAAAACGATCTGGGCGGGCTCGCGAGTACATAGGGCTTGGAGGGTTGCTGGTGTCGTTCGTTAACGGAGGCGGTTGAACCAGTCGGTGAAGAGAGCTTGTTCACCAGGCTTGGTCATGCCGTTGATCGAGAAATGCAGTTTCTTTCCGGAGGCCAGGCGGACGCCATTTTCATCGATCCCGCTGATCTGAGAGATAGCGATCTGCATGCTGTCCTGGGAGTTGCCAGGGCAATTGAACTGGAGGCCGGTACTGCTGAGGATGAGCTGGCCGGCACAGCCGCCGAAAGCCTTGTCGTGGCGGGCGTTGTAGGACAGCGGCGCGTAGGCCGGACGGGCCGCAGAGACGGGAGCAGGGGGCGCTGCGGGGAACGGAGTGGGGACGACTGGAGTTATGGCGGGACCCGGCGCAAGTTGCGGAGAAGAAGGAGCAGGGTTCGCTGCTGCCTGCAGTTTCGACCCACCTGACAAGGGTGCCTGGCGAGCAGGCGCGGTGGTTTGCTGCTCGTACTTTCCGGCGGGTGGCTTGGGCTTTTTTTCGGCCGAACGGAATGGGGAAGAGTGACTGACCGACTGCCCAAGGCTGGCGGCCCTTTTCATTGTGTCAGTGCGCGTCGCAAGCCAGATGATGAGGACTGTGATGGGGATGGCGATGAGGAGAAACATGGCCCTGGGCGTCAGATGCCTTGGGCGTGGCGAGAGGCCCGGGTGCGGATTTGAAGTGTTTCCGAAGGGACTCAATGCAGATTCCTTCCAGCGGAGTTGGCCCGGGCGTCTTTCAGATGCTTGCGCCAGTATCGTCTGAAGATCGGGAGCGCGTCCATATCAGTTGGATGCGGTGCGGAAGCCTGCGGATTTCGGCGGTGTATCAAGAAAGGGCGGGTAGGATGGCTTTTTCCTGCGACAGAGCTTTGGAAGCGTGGCCTTTTGCTCCCCGGCAATGATGGGGACCACTTCGATCCAAGGCGGCAAATTGCTGCGGGAGGTGGCTCTGGTACGCTCGCTCATTTGGACCATGAGATAGCACACTATCGCGTGCTGACAGGCAACCGCACGGTTGCGGTTGTACCCCGGTCTGGTTCGCTGGCCAGCGTGATAGTGCCTCCGGCTTTTTCAACGGCGGCTTTGCAGATGGCCAGGCCGAGGCCGGCGCCGCCGGTGGCGCGGGCGCGCGAAGGGTCACCGCGGTAGAAGCGATCGAAGACATGCGGCAGCGCCGCAGGATCGATGCCGTCGCCGCAATCCTGAATGGTGAGTTCGGTAGAGCCGTCGAGCAAGCGCAAGCGCACCTCAACCTGCGTATGCGGAGGGCTGTGCTGGATGGCGTTCATCAGCAGGTTGGAGACAATGAGCGAACAGTCATCGGGGAGGAGGGGAACGATGCACGCGTCGGCGGGAAGGTCGTGCACTGCGACGGCTACCTGGTGCACAGTGGCAAGGGTTTCGAGCTGGCTGACGGTGGTGCAGACACAGTGGCTGAGGTCGGAGGTTGCCGTCGACCCGGAAGTGGCTGCTCCACTTTCTACTCGGGCGAGGGTGAGCATCTTGGCCACGAGATCTTCGATGCGCTCGGTATCGGCCAGCGCGCGCTCATTGCCGGCCTGGTACTCCTCTGGCGTGCGCGGTCGCATGCCCACCAGTTGCAGCGACGATTTGACGACGGCAACGGCAGTTTTGAGTTCGTGCGCGGCATCGGAAACGAATGCGCGCTGCTGTGTAAAGGAGCGTTCGAGGCGCTGCAGGGCGTTTTCGAGCGCGCTGGTCAACGGGGCGAGTTCCGCAGTTTCGCGCGCGGAGGCGGGCGGCGAGAACTCCCACGAAGCGGCCGAGACGCGGCCTGCCATCGATGCAAGCTGGCGCAGCGGCTCGAGTCCGCGATGCAGCACCCAGGCAATCAGCGGCCCGGTGATGAGCACCAGCAGCAGCATTCCGACGGCATAGAATTCGACCGCGCCGTAGATCGCGTTCCACACGCGCTCAGTGGGCGCGCCGTAGAGGATGGTGACGAAACGAAGATGCCCGCCTCCGGGTTCGCCCGGATCGACGATGCGCGTGCCGCGCATGAAGAGCAGCCGGTAGTCGTGATCGCGAAGCCTGGCGCGGAAGAAGCCGTTGTGATCGGGCGCGCGCATGCCGGCGCTGCCCTGCCAGTTGGGCGAGCGGCCAAGCAGATGGCCACGGCCGTCCCACACCTCGTAGACGTCTTCGGGCGGAACATGCAGGTCGGCGAGGTCGAGCATGACGTTGTCGCCTACATCTTCAGCGTCCTGCACGGCGCCGAGAACGGAGTCGGCGCGGCCGCGGAGCATGACTTCGAAGGAGCGAAAGTGGTTGTGCCGCTCGAATCCCCACGCCAAAGCGATGACCAGCGCGGCGGAGACCAGCTCGACCAGCAGGACGGCGGCGATAAGTCGGAAGGCGATGCTGCTGCGGCGGGTCATGAGGAGGGCTCGGGCGAGAGACGATAGCCGCGTCCGCGCAGCGTTTCAATCACCGGGTCGGCATCGGAGACGGAAGCATCGAGCTTCTTACGCAGGTTGGAGACGTGCGCCTCGATCACGTTGGAGTGGTGTTCCCAGTTGTAGTCGTAGAGGTGCTCGAGCAGTTCCTGCTTGCTGATGACCTTGCGGGGATGGTGCAGCAGGTACTCGAGGATGTGGTACTCAGTGGGCGAGAGATCGACGAGCGTGCCGTTGCGGTGGACGGTCTGCTCCAGAGTATTCAGGGTTACGCCGAGCGCGTTGAGCGTGGGATGGGCCGCGCCCTTGCCGCGGCGGATAAGAGCCTTGGCGCGCGCGAGAAGTTCGCCGAGATCGAAAGGCTTGGCGAGGTAGTCGTCCGCGCCGGCGTTAAGGAGTTGAACGATGGCGTCCTTGCCCTCCTTGGCGGTGAGGATGAGGACGGGGGTCGCATCTTTGCGAGCGCGCATGCGACGCAGAACGCCATAGCCGTCGAGCTTCGGCAGCATCAGGTCGAGGATTACGAGGTCGTAGCAGAGATTGCGTGCGGCATCGTCGCCGGCCTCGCCGTCGGCGGCCCAATCGACCGCAAAGCCGGGGCCGTCGCGCAGGGCGGCGGAAAGATTGTCGGCAAGGCGGACTTCGTCTTCGACGAGCAGGACGCGCATGGGTTCTCCTTCGTAATTATGTTGCTGCAAGATTAAACGAGTCTGAAGGCACCTGCGGTGCGGCTAGCGTTCGTGAGGCTATTTGAATCGACAGGCATCGGCCAAGAGGCAGATGCATTAGTCTTATCGTTGCGTTTCCATTCCAAGTTGCGGACCCGACTTTGCGTATTGTTCTTTCGAACATCGGCACACTGGGCGACATCAATCCGCTGATTGCGCTGGCGCTGGAGTTAAAGCGGCGTGGGCACTCGCCGGTGATGGCGTTGCCGAATGTGTATCGAGCGAAGCTGGAGCCGCTCGGCCTCGAGTTCCACGCCATCCGGCCGGACATCGACCCGACGAATAACGTGCTGGTGGAGATGGTGTACGACATCAAGCACGGCACCGAGCATGGGCTGCGCGATTTTCTGTTTCCTTCTCTGCGGCAGACGTATGACGACTTTCTGGATGCGGCGACCAAACCGGTGCGTGCCGATCTGCTGCTGCTGGGCGAATTGAATTATGCGGGTCCGATTGTGGCGGAGATGACTGGAATCCCGTGGGCGAGTTACTTGCTGGCGCCGCTGTCGTTCTTTTCGGCATTCGATCCGCCGGTTCTGCCGCCGTATCCCAAGCTCGCGAAGGCCGACAAGAAAGTTCCGGGATTCGGACGAGTGATCAAGCGGGTGGCGCGCTTTGCGAGCCGCAAGTGGCCGGAGCCGATCTATGCTTTGCGCGAGGAACTGGGATTGCCGCGCGGAGAGAATCCGCTGTTCGATGCGAAGCACTCGCCCAACCTGGTGCTGGCGCTGTTTTCGCGTGTGCTGGGCGTGGAGCAAAAGGACTGGCCGCCGCATACACTCATTGCAGGCTTTGCTTACTACGATGCGGACGCCGGTAATGCGAAGCTGCCGCCGAATCTTGAGAAATTTGTTGCGAGCGGAGAGCCGCCCATCGTGTTTACGCTGGGATCTGCGGCGGTGCTGGCTGCGGGAGATTTTTACGAAGTCTCTGCCGTGGCGGCGCTCGAACTAGGAAAGCGCGCAGTGCTGCTGATTGGCAGCGATCCGCGCAACGAACCGAAGCAGAAGCTGCCAGACAGCATTTGCGTGGCCCAATATGCGCCGTATTCCGCGCTGTTTTCGCGTGCGTCGCTGGTGGTGCACCAGGGCGGAGTGGGAACGGTGGGGCAGTGCCTGCGCGCGGGCAAGCCGATGCTGATCATGCCCTACTCGCACGATCAACCGGACAACGCACGGCGCATGAAGCGACTGGGCGTTGCCGGCGTGATTCAGAAATCGAGCTACACGGCGTCGAAGGTGACGCGGAAGCTGCGCAAGATGCTTGATGAGCCGGAACTCGCCGAAAAGGCGAGCGCGGTGGCCGAGCAACTGCGTGGCGAAGACGGCGTGAAGACAGCGTGCGATGCGCTGGAAGCGCTGTACAGGAAGACCCGGCAAGCGCCACCGCCGATTAAAACCTAATGACGAATGTGAGCACGGCAGCTTCCTTCGGGCATCCTGAAATACTTCCCGCCACAAAGGAAGAGATGCCGGTCGTTGCGAACCTGTTTGAGTTGTACGCGCACGATTTCAGCGAGTTTCACTCCATCGAGGCTGGTGCGGACGGCCGGTTTGGTTATCCCGATCTCCCCCTCTATTGGAGCGAACCGGGGCGATACCCATTTCTCATCAGGGTCGGTGGAAAGCTTGCTGGATTTGTTTTGCTGCACCACAGGATTTCACAAACATCCGGGAACAATGAGACCTGGGATATGGCCGAGTTTTTTGTGCTTCGCGCATACCGCAGACGCGGAGTGGGGAGAGAGGCTGCTCACAAAGTGTGGCGGCAATTCCCGGGTCCCTGGCAGGTGCGGGTGATGCGCGCGAATCAGTCGGCGCACGAGTTCTGGCAGCGTGCGATCGCTGAATTTGCGGGAGAGGCGATTCGTCCGACGCAGGCAGAGAAAGCCGGCGAAATATGGGATGTCTTCTCGTTTGCGTCCTCGGCGTAGGGGCCGGTCCAGGAGCGGGCCGGATGTACACTCGAAGGCCCGTTTGCTTGGTCATTTAGGGATATCGATCTCTCTTAGAACATCTTGTTCGCATCATCGAAAACCCTTCGAAAAGCAGCATTTCGGTCGCCGGGCGTGACCGTGCCGACAGAGCAACCGTACTTCAAACGAAGCGCATCGGAGGGATTGAATGTGTGCGCGTGGAGTGCGTCTCTGGATTTCCACGGTCCACGCACAGGAGGAGGATCATCAATGCAATTAAAACGAATAGCTTACACCGTGTGTCTGAGCGCGGGGACTGTTTTGCTAAGCGGGGCTGTAGCGCTCGCGCAAGCCCCCGGGAGCCCGCAGCAGCAACCGACGATGCCAAGTCAGCAACAACCGACGACGCCTACCAACCCGGGTGCGGGAAATACGGGAATGGGACCGGGCGCCTATCCCGGAACTGCACCGACAGGCCAGGACTATGCGGAGCGGGCCTTTGTAAGCAAGGCTCTCGAAGGTGGCGAGACTGAAGTGCAGCTCGGGCAACTGGCGCAACAGAAATCCCAGAGCAACGACGTGAAGCAGTTTGCGCAGAAGATGGTGATCGATCACGGCCAGATGGCCGACAAATGGTTCAAGCCGATTGCTCAGCAGCTTGGTGTATCGGGTCCGAAAGGCCCGTCCAAGAAAGACAAGAAGGAAATCGCAAAGTTGCAGGGACTCTCGGGCGAGGAGTTCGACCGCGAGTACATCACGATGATGGTGAAAGATCATCAACAGGACCTGAAGGACTTCAAGGATGAGGCGCAGGTGGCGCAGAATCCGAATGTGAAGCAGATTGCGGAGCAGGGATCAACCATCATCTCGCAGCATCTTCAACTGATCGAGCAGATCGCGAAGACGCATAACGTCGCGGTGGATCAGAAGGGGAGCCAATCAGGCAGCCTCTAATCACCTAATCGTCGATCCCATAATCGTGGATCTCGGGAGCGAGGCCAGGGCAGGGCTGGTTAACAACCGGTTCCCGCCTTGGCCAGCGCGTCTTTCAGGCCCTTCAAGGTTCGTTCGCGGGGTGGTTTATTCGCGCGGATACTTTTTCGTCTGGCCCGTGCGTGCGTTGGTGACGCTGAAGCTGCCGTCGCCATCGGCGACCACCTTGATGTAGTGGCCGTCGCTGCCGCCTTTGAGGTTTGCAATAAGCGGCTCGGCGCTGTTGTGTGCGGCGTCTGAGCCTTCGGCGGTGTGCAGCATCCACAGATCCAGCAGGCCGGGGCTGTCGTGCACGGTTTGCCATGCCTCGGGACTGCCTGCCTTGTGCGCGCCGTTATCCATGACGGCGACGCGCGGATGGATGGCATCGACGAGCGCGCGGGAGTTGGAGAGATTCATGCCGTGATGGTCGACCAGGTAGAGGCTCACATGGCCGAGGGGATTGTTGGGGCAGCGAGAGGAACTTCTTTCGCCTTGGTGAGATCGCCAAGATCGAGAAAGCTGAAGACACCGAAGCGAATGAGGACGCCCGTTGAGCGGGGATTCTCGGTCGTATCAAGTTCCCATTTGGGTTCGCTGGCGCAATCGGGATTGGGCGTGGGCTTGATGCCCGCTACGGAGTTGACGTGTTCGCCGTCGGCCGTAATCACGGTGGTGTTGAGACCTGGAATATCGATGAGGTCGCCGGGATGCACAGCGCGGCGCGGAGTATTGCCGATGGCCTTGACGTAGGCCGCGTAGTCCTTGCGCGTGATGTCGGAGTCTTCGCGGTTGACGCCGTGATCGAGAAACTCGCCGACCTTGACGCGCTCGACGAGATTCGGAACGCCGCCTACGTGGTCGGTATGGAAGTGGGTGATGAGGACCTTGTCGATCCTGGTGATGCCGGCATCCTTCATCGCCTCCATGATGCGCCCGGCGTCACGGCCGTTGTTGTCGCCCCAGCCGGTGTCAACGAGAAGCGAACCGCCGGACGCCGTCACGATCAAGGTTGCCTGACCACCTTCCACGTCGATGGCGTAGATCAGGAGGTCGGTGGCACTGCGATGCCCAGCCTGCGCGGCTGCCGCGAGCGGAAGCAGGGCGCAGCTGAAGGTGATAGCGGCGAGAGTTGCAGTGGACAGGAGCGAACGGCGGCAGAGACGGAGGGAAGCGGTGCGTTTCATTTGCCGATGAGTGTAAACGCTGGGGCGAACTGCGGGGAACAGACGGACACCGAGGTCCTCCCCAATACCTGGTTGAGGATCGCAGGCTGCGTGGAGGGGTCCGGCTTGTGACGCCGGGATTATTGCTATACTGACGGCAAACAAAACGACGAGACCGACCTGAGTTTGCCGGGCATCCCCGAGATGCGTTAACGACCGCGTACTACCTGGTTGGTTCTCACCCTTTTCAGGGCCGGACGTGCAAGATCGTCCGAGTACGGGTTCAGCCCACCTTTCCTCGCCTTCCGTTGCCGATCACGGACGATTCCCCGGCGAAAACGTCGGAGGAAGTACTGCGGACTGCACTTGGCTTGCCCCGGTGCCCGAACCCGCAGGCGGGCTGGTCGATGTCTCGCACTGCGCTCAGGAGTTAAATTGATGATGCTCGAAAGGAAGCTCGTTAGAGCGGCGACATGTCTCGTCGCGTTTCTCATCTTCCTGGCCATCCCCGGGAAGGCCACCGCCCAGTCAACGTGCTCGCCCTCGAATGTAACGGCGCTCGATGGAGGCTTGTATCACTTCCAGATGAACGAGTGGAACTCGTCACTCCGGGAGTGCGCATCGATCAATGGAATCGGCTTCAACATTACTACGGCGAATTTTGACCTCGCCACCAACGGGGCGCCGGCAACTTACACGTCGATCTATCGCGGATGCCACTGGGGCAGCTGCACCAGCTCGAATCCGTTTCCGATTCAGGAGAGCAACATCGCTTCGGCGACATCGACTGTGAGCATTGTGCAGCCTTCGGGCTACAACAACGATGCGGCCTACGATATCTGGTTCAACCAGACCTCGACAACATCGGGGCAGCCGAACGGCACCGAGGTCATGATCTGGCTGAACCATGACGGGTCGATCGAGCCATTTGGCAGCAAGGTGGCCACGGCAACCATCAACGGCGCGCAGTACGAGGTATGGACCGGGAATCAGAGTTCCTGGAAGGTAGTCTCGTACGTGGCAGCTGCGCCGGTCACGTCGGTGACGAATCTGAACCTGTTGCCGTTCTTCTCCGACGCCGTGTCGCGGGGCAGCTTGCAGCCGTCGTGGTGGTTGATCGACGTCGAATACGGATTTGAGATCTGGACCGGCGGCGAGGGGCTTGGCATGTCGGGATTCTCGGTGAGCGCCGCGGCCAAGACGGGCGGTGGCGGAAGCTGCGGTTCTGTTCCGTCCGCGCCCAGCGGAGTGCGGGCTACGACTGCAAGTTCGAGCGTGATCAATGTGAGCTGGACCGCCGATACTGCTCCGGCAAACTGCACCATCAGCTCGTATAGCGTGTATCGAAGCACCACCAGCGGATTCACTCCGTCGGCCAGCAACCAGATTGCGAGCGGCGTAAACGCAACCAGTTTCTCTGACAGCGGGCTTTCGCCGTCCACCACCTATTTCTACGCGGTAAAGGCGGTGGATGCTGCGGGTACGTCGGGGCCTTCGTCGCAAAGCAGCGCGACCACCTCTGCTGCACCAAGCGGTGGCGCTTCCGGTTGCCACGTGAATTACGCGATCACGAACCAGTGGCCTGGCGGCTTCCAGGCAGCACTCACAATTGAGAACACAGGATCGACAGCGCTTTCAAGCTGGACCCTGACCTGGACCTTTGCCAACGGACAGACGGTCGGCAACCTCTGGAACGGCTCGGCGACCCAGAGCGGCTCGACGGTGATGGTGCGAAACCTTAGCTACAACGGCGGCATTCCCGCAGGAGGCAGCTATAACGGCGTTGGCTTCACGGGCACGTGGAACAATGCGACGAACGCGATGCCCACGTCCTTCGCCATCAACGGAGTCGCCTGCAGATAACCAGCGGTAATCGGAAAAGGGGCGGGCGGAGCGGGTTAACGAAACCGCTTTGCCCGTTTGTTATCAAGCCGTTAAACGCCGGACTGCCCTATTCCGCGAAGCTCGGATCGTGACCCAAACGTCGCGACGAGGGGATTGAGGGGTCGCAAACTGCATTGCTGGTAAAATAGAAGATGCCGCATTGTGTGGCCATTCATCTTGTATTCATTCCCAACCTGATGGCCCGCTGAGGCCATACCTGAGCGCAAATCCAGATTTGCCCTAGAAGAGAAGGAACACTACGCCTGTGAGCCAGACGATACGCAATATCGCCATCATCGCCCACGTTGACCACGGTAAGACGACCCTTGTTGACGCCATGCTTCGCCAGTCCGGCACTTTCCGCGCCAACGAGCAGGTGGCCGAGCGCGTGATGGATTCGAACGACCTGGAGCGGGAGCGCGGAATCACGATTCTCGCCAAGAATACGGCGGTTAACTTTGAAGGCGGCAAGATCAATATTGTCGACACGCCGGGCCACGCCGATTTTGGCGGCGAGGTGGAGCGTGCGCTCAAGATGGTCGACGGCGTAATGCTGCTGGTGGACGCGGCTGAAGGTCCGTTGCCGCAGACGCGGTACGTGCTGGCCAAGGCTTTGGAAGCGAAATTGAAGCCGATCGTGGTGATCAACAAGATCGACCGCCCCGACGCGCGTCCGCAGGAAGTGCTGAACGAAATTTACGATCTTTTCATCGATCTTGATGCGGAAGAGTCGCAACTGGATTTTCCGGTGCTGTATGCGGTGGCAAAGGCTGGTACTGCGACGCTCGATCTGGCCAAGCCGGGAGAGAACCTGCAGCCGCTGTTCGAAACGATTGTTTCAACGATTCCTGCCGCGACCGGCGATGTTGATGCGCCGCTGCAGATTCTCGTAACGAATCTCGACTACTCTGACTACTTCGGCCGCATTGCTATCTGCCGCGTGTTTCAGGGAACGCTGCATGCGGGCGACGATGTGAACATTTCGAAGCGCGATGGATCGCTGATGAAGACGCGCATTACCAAGCTATTCACGTTTTCGGGGTTGAAGCGCACCGAGACGACCGAGACGACGATGGGCGACATTGTTGCTGTCGCCGGTGTTGAAGGCATCACCATCGGCGAGACCATTACTTCGCTCGAAACGCCCGCGCCGCTGCCGCTCATCATTATCGACGAGCCTACGATCGCAATCACCTTCAGCGTGAACAATTCACCGTTTGCGGGGAAGGAAGGCACGTATGTGACGAGCCGCAACCTGCGCGAGCGGCTTGAAAAAGAGCTGTTGACGAATGTGTCGATTCGCGTGGAAGACACCGGCTCGCCCGATACTTTCAAGGTGCTGGGGCGCGGTGAACTGCAGCTTGCGATTCTGATCGAGATGATGCGCCGCGAGGGATTCGAACTATTGGCCGGACGGCCGGAGATCGTCACCAAAGTTGTCGATGGCACGCGTATGGAGCCGGTGGAACACCTCACGATTGACGTGCCGGAGCAGCACACGGGCGTGGTGATCGAGAAGCTTGGGCCGCGCAAGGGCGAGATGACCAGGATGCACAATCACGGCTCGGGCCGCGTGCGTATGGATTTCCGCGTACCTAGCCGCGGGCTGATCGGGCTGCGCAGCGAAATGCTGACGGAGACACGCGGAACCATCGTGATGAACTCGTTGTTCGATGGATACATTCCGTACCAGGGCGAGATTCCGCAGCGGCCCACGGGCGCGCTTATCGCTGATCGCCAGGGATTGACGACGACGTATTCACTGAACGGATTGCAGGAGCGCGGCATTCTGTTTGTTGGTGCGGGCGTGGATGTGTACGAAGGTATGGTGGTGGGGGAGCATTCGCGCGACAATGATCTCGACGTAAACGTCGTGCGCGAAAAGAAGCTGACCAACATGCGCGCTTCGAGCGCCGATGACGCGATTCGCCTCGTTCCGTACAAGACGCTGAACCTGGAGCAGGCAATCGAGTTCATTGCGGATGACGAGCTGGTCGAGATCACGCCGAAGTCGCTGCGGCTGCGCAAGAAGATTCTGCAGCAGAACAAGCGGCCCAAGCGCTGGGAGAAGGCCGAGCAATTTAGTTCATAGGTGCCCCAATGAGCTACAAGGCGATCAATCTTGACGAGAAGTTCGGGCTGTTCACGGAGCAGTGGCAGCCCAAAGTCATTGCCGAGATGAACGACTATCAGTTCAAGATCGTGAAGCTCCAGGGCGACTTCATCTGGCATGACCACAAGGACACAGACGAGACCTTCATCGTGATGGAAGGCACGCTGCGGATTGATTTTCGTGACGGGGCGCTCGAGATCGGTCCCGGCGAGATGTTTGTTTTGCCCAAGGGCGTGGAGCACAAGCCGTATGCCGAGAGCGAAGTGAAGCTGATGCTTATCGAGCCGCGCGGCGTAAAGAATACGGGCGAGCAGGGCGGCGAGCGCACAGCATCGAACGACGTGTGGATATAGCGTTGTGCGGCAGAAGTTATTGGCATAAGTCTGGAAGCGCAAAAAGCGGATTCTTCGCTCACCACCCCCGAACTGAAAAGCGTTTGGGGCCCCGTTCACTCAGAATGACACCGCAATTCTTAACGCGAAATTCAGGGACAGGGTGCTACGTAGTGCGGAATGACCACCTGGGAAGGCACTAACGCGCTGGCTCCAGCAACCGCTTCTTTCCTTCGAGAACGCGCTCCAGTGCTTCTTCTGGCGTTGCGCCTATCGCGGAGAGGTGCCCCATCTTGCGGCCCATCTTCGCGGCGCGCTTCTCGTACAGGTGCAGGCGCACGCCGGGAACCTCAAGCGCGGCGGGCAGGTTGGGCGCCGAGGTAAGCCAGATGTCGCCGAGCAGATTCACAATCGCGGCCGGAGTAATCAGCGACGTATCCCCGAGCGGCAAATTGCATGTTGTCCGCACCAGTTGCTCAAACTGGCTGGTTACGCAGGCGCGCTCGCTCTGGTGATAACTGTTGTGCGGGCGGGGCGCAAGTTCATTGATCAGCAGGCGGCCCTGGCGCGTGATGAACATCTCCACGCAAAGCAGGCCTTCGATGTCGAGCTTCTCGATAATGGATGCTGCCAGTTTTGCGGCGCGTGCCTCGATCTCCGGTGCGACGCCGGAAGGCAACACGCTCCATGCGAGGATCTGATTTTCGTGGTGATTGCGCGCGGCGGGATACGTCTTAACTTCGCCCGAAGGACTGCGCGCAGCCATCACGCTGATCTCGGTCACGAGGTCGAGCGCCTGTTCAGCGACAGATGGGTTCTCGCCCACGCTGGTCCATGCGTCGGTGACGATTTGCTTGTTCAGCAAGGCTTCCATGCCGATGCGCGCCTGGCCGCGACCGTCGTATCCGCCGCGGCCGATCTTGAGGAAGATGCGTCCGGCGAGCACTTTTACGGCATGATGCAGTTCATCTTCATTGCGGATGATGCGGAATGGGCCGACCGGAAATCCGTTCTCGGCGAGCCACGTTTTTTGCAGAATCTTGTCCTGGATGATGCGAATGGGTTCGACGCCAGGACGCAGCGGCGCCAGGAGGGCAACTTCACTCAGCGCTTCCACGCCGATCTGCTCGATCTCCAGCGTGACAGCATCGGCGCCCTTCGCCAGCTTTTGCGCGGCGGCAGCGTCGTCCCAGTTACCTACGATGGTCTGGTCCGCGACAAAGCTCGCAGGGCATTTGGCTTCGGGGTCCATGACGCGCACGCGATAACCCATGGTGCGCGCGGCCATGGCGGTCATGCGTCCAAGCTGGCCGCCGCCGAGGATGCCGATCAGGCCGCCGGGCTCGATCACCGGTGTTTTTTTGTGCAGGGACGTTTCTTCAGACACTAAGGCAGCTCCTGCTTCATCACTTCTTCAGTTCGTTCGGCGCGCCAGGCGGCCAGCCGGTCGTAAAGTGCGGAGTCGGTGGCGGCGAGAATCTCAGCCGCGAGCAGCGCGGCGTTGGCTGCGCCAGGTTTGCCGATGGCAAGTGTTCCGACGGGAACACCCTTGGGCATTTGCACAATCGAGAGCAGGGAATCGAGGCCGTTGAGTTGCGTGGCGGGCACCGGAACGCCGAGTACCGGTACGAGCGTCTTTGATGCCAGCATTCCAGGCAAGTGCGCCGCGCCGCCCGCTCCGGCGATGATGACGCGGAGGCCCCGCTCGCGCGCTGTTTCAGCATATTTGAAGAGCCAGTCGGGCGTGCGGTGCGCGCTGACGATGCGGGCCTCGTGCGGAATCTCGAGCGCCTGCAGGATTTCCACGGCCGCGGACAGCACCTCATAATCGCTCTTGCTGCCCATCACCACGCCGACTAACGGCTTCTCGCTCATGGGGTGATTATAAGGGGCGCTGCGACGATTGCTGTAGCCAGGATCACTGACTTAGGCTTGATGGCATTCAGACTACTAATGCCGGTGCCACGCTTCGACGGCTACTTCAACCACGGCGAGCAGCACGCTGAAGGCAGCCAGAAATCCCTTGGCGCGCTGCCAATTTTGCTCGTGGTGCTCCATGCGGCGTTCGAGTTCGGCGATGCGTCCGCCGTTTCCATCGCCCATGAGGCCGGTCATCTGCGTCTTCAACACAGTCAGGTCGCTGAGCACCTGTGCTTCGAATTCATTCATCATGCGCATCGGCACTCCCTGCATTCACAGTTTGTAGTTCTTAGGTCAGAGTTGTGAGTAGTCTTCAGTCAAGAGCAGCGCCGGGTGGCATAAGATTGCTCACGGCTGATGATCGCTTTCAAATGCCCAACGGCAGGTTAAAGATCAGCGCCGCCGAAAACTCCGAGTAGCTCGGCGGGTTTGAGCCGTCGTACATCCTTATAAAGAAGCGGTCACTGGCCGACACTCGCGAAAAGGTCATGGCCGATTGCGATCCGCGCATTACCAGGTCGGGATCTGTTCCGGGCAGGAAGCAGTTGTCGCGGCGGCGTATCTCGAATCCGCCGCCACTCGGGGCAGTAGCTCGGGTGTTGATGGTCACATTGCTG
Source organism: uncultured Acidobacteriaceae bacterium (assembly GCA_963770365.1). Classification (GTDB taxonomy): domain Bacteria; phylum Acidobacteriota; class Terriglobia; order Terriglobales; family Acidobacteriaceae; genus Telmatobacter. The sequence goes on from CAVYPN010000020.1 coordinate 15,373, forward strand.
CCGGTCATTGCGGTTACCGCGAGCGCGCTCAAGTTGGGCAAGTAGACCGGCGAGACAGCAGCCGGCAGCCATGCATCGGCGGGAACAGCGGCGCTAGTCCTGATTGCTAAATCGTCGGCCCAATCGTTGGCGAAAGTGATCGCATAATGGACTAAGTCTGGATAACTTGCCGTGTAACTCAGGGTCACACTGCGGACCACCACCTGCGCGTTTAGGTTCGTCGACGGAGCATTCAGTTCGAGCGCATCCCCTGGCCACACGTCAGCGTCGAGCGAGGCGCGCACGCATTTGTATGTCCCGCTCCAAAGTGCGCTTACGCTGGCGGCTGCCTGTTGCATTGCCAGCGCAGCGTTGCGGCAATCGAACGAACTTCTCGGCGCGGGACTGGTCACCGAGCCGATCCATGCGGAGACTGACGGCAAGCCGGCCTGCGCGAGAGATTGTTGACTCAAGGTGTTCACGCTGCGTCCGACTGATCTGCCAACGGCGCGATAGCTGACGGAGATCTGCTCGCCTACGGGCGGGGCGAAGCCTGGATAGAAGATCAGTTTGCCCGCGCTTTCGATGAGGCACTCGGCGGCCTGGGAGGTTGAGCCAGTCCGGCGCGTGACTGCTGCGCCGCCAGCCGGTGTCGTGACAACCCAGCCTGATCCAAGGTTAGTCAGATTCAATGCGCGCATTGACCCCACGAGGTTGATGCTGCTGGCGGCGACCACGGTGCATGCACCCGGCAAACTCGCAATCTGGCCGTCGTAGAGAGTAATCGGCATGCCGGCGACGCCATTCACAAACTCCTGAATCTCGAACAGCAGTTTGGCTGGAGCGTTGTTCCACTGGCCGCCATAGCTGATGGCTCCGCTGTCAGTGAAGCTGCGGTAGAGAGCAAGCCCGCGTTCGCACTCCGGACAATGCACACGCACGCGCAGCGCATATTGATTGGCCGGATTGATCGGATACATGCTGCCCGTTGGCGATCCCATGACGAACGGTTGCACGGAGACGGCTCCAGTGCCTTGCTGAGCGGTAACTTGAAATCCCGCCGTGCATCCTGGCTGCGTTTGTTCGCCGCCGAAGAAGCCGGCGAGCATTCCCGCGCTTCCATTCGCCAGAGTTACACCGCTCGCCTCAAGCAAGAGCGTCCCGCCCATCTCCACAGGATCGATCCAGGCTAACTGGGCATCTCCGTCCTTTCCGGATCCGCCCTGCATGGTAAGTCCACCGGCACCGAGAGATAGATAGTTATGGCTTCCGGGATTACCCCACAGGCGAAGGTCGACCTGCCCCTCATTGAATAACTCACGGATGATCGTTGACTTTGAGGATGGCAGCGCGAAGGCATCGGAGGCCAGGTTGAATTGCGTTGTAACGCCGTCGCCAAGAAAGTATTCGGTAACATAGGCGGTTGGTTCATGCTCACCGCAGACCGTGATGTCATTGGCGAGGGCGCGCCGTACGCCGGCGGAAAGCGTAAGATTGCCGAGCGTCAGGGTCCCCTGGGTTTCGTCGAGCTGGTGCACAGCGGCGGGAATTGAGGCAAGGGCGAGCGCACCGTTTGTAGCACGGTATGCGGCGCGGGCCTCATTTGACGCGGCTCCTGCTGAGCCGCTGAACGATGCGCCGGGCACGGGCGTGAAGTTTGAAACGGGAGAATTGAGGGAGAGCGCCTGGGTTGAGAGAGCGGTCGAACCAGTCTTGGCTACAAGTGAGGAGAGAAGCGGCCCTGCATTCACGCCCGCGGCACCTTTGCCGGGCGCCATCGGCAATTGATCAAGAAGATATTCGTCGCTGATGGCCTCGAACTCGATGCGATAGCGCGGGCCTTCTAAGCCGAACCCGGCGTACTCCGGCATCGGGCTCGCAGCGAGATAGCCGGTGAAGTAATAAGCTCCGTCGTCGCCAATTACCTGGATGGGCTGATTGCGCATCAGTGTCGCCGAGCTGTTTGCGGGCAGGACGATCCATAGGCGGCAAACCGATGGCTCGTTGAGCTTGCGCGCAATGGTGAGTGGATGCGCCGCGTCAAGCGCTGAGGTGTAATCCTGTCCGCCAATCGTAATCTTCATGAGGTTTGTCCGAATCTTGCAGAAGTTACAGGGAAGATATGTGGAGGTCGAGACAGCTCAGGTTCAGATCTGCGCATAAGCCGCCGGCTTGAAACTGCGGTAGCAGAGCACGCGTTCGTCATCGAGAGGATCGGTGACGGGGAGCGCGAGGAACTGGCCTTTGAGCAGAATGCGGGCAAGTCCACCCTTATGCTTGCTGTCGAGAGGCGTCACGGATTCTTCTGCGCCGGCGATGCTTTGCAGGCGCGGGTAATGAAAGAAGATGCGATCGCCCTGGCTGCCCTGCATGACAAAGAGCGCCGACCACTCGTGATAGAAGCTGCCGCCTTCGCGATCGACAAAGCCAGTGATAGCCTGCAGCTTTGTGCCCGCTGCGGGCGCTCCTCCCGGCAGAGGCTGAGCGAGAATCAAGCTCGTTGTACTTACCCCGAGCACGAGCGCGACATTGAAGGTGATGCGCCGGATGTAATCCACGTCGGTAAGCGGCTGGCGCACGTATGAGCCGGATACGGGGTATCCAAGATAGCCTGTCTGGCCCACGTAGTCCGCATCGACCGCGATCATCGAGCCGGGGGCGAAGTTGGCCGCATCGGATGCAGACAATTGAATAACGGACGCAGTCGATCCGCTCTGGATGGTTGCAGCCGGGACGGCTGTCGCGCCATCCGCGGCCGCCACCGCGCCGGCTGCGGGAGCCAGGATGTTCATGTGTTGTGACCCCGTGGCGAGCGCCATCGTCAGCTTTGTCCATCCGAGAAACTCAAAGCTCAGCTGTGCCTCGAGGGATGCACGCGTCTGCTCCAGCGGCGCGGCGGGAATGCCGGTGAAGATGGGACCACTCTTGCCTGTGGGCTTGCGCGTGAAGTTCTGTATCCAGCCCAAATCGATCCACGGAGCCGGCGGCGCGTCGAGATTGAATGAGCTTGACTGCGAGGGATCGAAGAGCACTGGAGTCTGCGTCACGCGATTCACCGGAGCAAAGTAGGCGCGCATGCGCCGCGCAATCGGCGCCGGTGCTGAAAACGAAGTAGCGGTCATTATTCCCCCTGCTCCTGGTAGCTGTAGACCATGACCCGGACAGAACGGCTGAGCCGGTCGCGTTGCACATTGATGGGCGCGAATGTGGGCTCATCCCAGAAGACCTGCGTTTGCATGGCGGTCGCCGGTTGAACGGAGTAATTGAGTTTGGGTGTGTAGAAAGGCTGCAGCATGGCCATCACTTCTTGGTCCATGACGCTCAGCATGCGTCCGCGATCGAGGCCGCCGAATGCCTGCGTGCCGCATGTGCCGTAGAGGATCTCGCAATCCGCAGCAGCCATCGCGGAACTCAGTTCCGCGTCGACGCCGAGCCCCAGCCAGCGCAGAACGAAGACGTCGGAGGGCAGTTGCGCAACTGGCGCCTCGGCCTCTTCGACGAGAATGCCCGGGCGCAGAGCACCGCGCAGCAGGACCATTCGTTCTGGATTGATAGCGGCGAGTCGCATGCGGAGCGCCAGGTAGAAGGAATCTTTCGCGTTTTGCATAAGAGCTCCAGTGATCAGAGATCAGTGGTCAGTGTTCAGTACGCAGGCGTCACAGCGTGGATCTCAGACCTCTGTGCTCTGCTTTGTTTACAGCGATTGCACGCAGGCTTCGCGCAAGGAGAGGCGGTATAAGTACACTTGGCCGAAGGCTTCGTTCGATGCGACCGACTCGATGAGGTACTCGCGTCCCGAGATCGTGACGGCCAACGTCATCGCAAACAAGGCCTGGGCAGACGAAAGGTCAAGCGCATTGACCTGTGCCTGCACCCCGGTTGCCGAGACAAGCATCTCCCAACGCGGCGCATCGCCCACCTTGGTCGAGGCGCGAAGCTTGCGCATCACGACGGGGCTGATCACGACCTGACTAAACGCGGTCGCAACCAGGCCGACCTCGGACTGATTCGAATCTGTGCTCGTTCCCGTAACCCGAAGTTGCGCGCTCGTACCGGCGACGCTGCGCAGCAGGGCATCGGCAAGCATCTGCGGCGCGCTGACGGGGTTGCGCGGTGCTGTATCGCTCATTGCTCACCCCAGCCTGTTCGCAATGTAAGGACGCAACCAGGTCTGCACGGTTTCGTCCACCAGCGAACTTGAGAAGTACTGCATCTGCATCGTGTCGATCTTCGTTTTGCTGGCGTTCAGTGCCGGCGTGGACTGGGCGTTGCGAACGATCTGCGCACATGCGGTCTTTATGTCGTCGCCAATGGTGGCAAGGCCGGCTGTGTAGGTTACAGAAACTTCGTTGTACGGGAGGCCGAAGACATTCCAGGGCAGAGTGAGTTCGCCCGTGTTCGCATCGAAGTCCACGGTGGCGGGATCGACGGCGGTCCACTGGCCGGGCAGTGAGAAGGCCCACGCGGCTTCGACGAGCGCGGTGTCGATTGCTTCGCCGCGCCGCGGTTTTGCATACCGGCCGTCGAGGCTGATAAGCGGCGTGGTCGCGCCGCCGAGGGACGCCAAGGGCAAATAGCTGAGCCGCACGGTGCGCGATCCGCTGATGACGCGGAGCCGCTCTGTATATTGCGTGACATTCAAATCGGGGCGACGGCAGAAACTATTGATCAGCGCGGTCGCGGCAGTAATCCAATCTGCGGACGTACTGTCGGGCAATCCATAATTGCTGTAGTCGGCGGGTTGCAAGTAGGGCATGGTACGCTCCGCGGTTCAGAGTTCGAAGTTCAGAGTTCTTAGTTGGCAGTTCTCAGTTATCAGTTCTCAGTTTTCAGCGCGAGAGACTCCCCGTTAACTGAGAACTGTGAACTGACAACTGTGAACTGTGGATCGCTTTAGCGGTCCACGAGCACCTGGTAGTGCGCGTAGTTTGCGCCCTTCACGACGACGGCGCCGAACTTCACTGCGACATACTGCTGCGCCAGCGAGCCGGGCATACCGAGCTGGAAGATGCGCGGAGCGGGATCACCGAGCCAGTGATACTCGATCAGGTCCTCGGTCACGATGTATGCGGGCAACACTGCGGATCCGGAACCCGGGGTGCCGGTGTAGCTCAGGCTCCAGTCGGGGATCAGGGGCAGGTCGCCGGCCTGCGTCGAAAGCATCTTTACGCGGAAGCCGCCGGTGATCTGGTCGGAGTTGAGTACCACGTTGAACTCGGTCTTCATCTCGCGATCGATCAGGTCAAGCAGCACGGGATTGGCATAGATGGCCGTGGGACGCACCTGGTAGCCGTTGCTTGCCACCATTTGCGCAACCGCGGATTTGATGCCGTCGACAATGGAGGCCGATGTGCCGATGGTCGTGGTCAGTCCGCCCGCGACGATCTGCGAAATGGCGCCCATGTACTGCGTGGTGGTCGGCGAGCTGAGGCTGGTGTCGTTGCCGTTCCAGAGAGCGACGTCGTGCGTCAGCATCACGCCGCTAACCGTGTCGACCAGGTCCTTAGCCTGCAGGTAAGCGAACTGCTGCTGCTGGTTGCCGAGCTCGACATCGAAGAGGTTGTAGTTGATCTGCGACACGATCGCCTTCAGCGGCACGCTGCGTTCCACGCGCGTGGGGCTGACGACCGGCGCCACGATGCTGCGCGGATTGACGAAACCCGCGGTGCCGGGATTCGGCAGAGCGGTTTCTTCAAAGAAGCGCGACGGATGGCCGGTGGCCGGAACCTGCTTGATGCGCTGGCCGAATGGGCTGGAGCGGCGGCAGATGTCGAAGATCTCGGTCTGGTACAAGGGAACTTCGATTGCGCCCGGCCCGATGAAGTCGGCTGCGGCGTGGATGTCTGCAAAAGATGCGTTCATAGTGTGTCGCCCCCTCCATGGGGCTGAACAGTTGTCGGTATTCAGTTCTCAGTTGTCAGTACTGAGGTGCCAGTACTCAGTTGTCAGTGGTCAGTTGTCAGCTGTCAGACGTTCGGGATCCGCTATCCGTTGTCAGGCTTCGGCTGATAACTGACAACTGATAACTGACAACTGATGACCGCTCTTACGCGATGGCGCCGGCGCGGAGCAGTTGGCTCTTGACGGCGATGCGCTGTTCGAGGCTCAGGCCGGCAAGCGCCGCATCGAGAGTGCGCACGTCAACTGGCCCCTCGGCGATGCCGTGCTTAGCCAGCATCTCCGATGTAGAGGTGGGAACGGTGCGGCGCAGAGGGTTGAGCAAAGACTGCGCAGCTCCCGCTTTGAGTTCCGCGATTTCGCGCTCGGCGGCAGCAAGCTTCTCCTGCAACTCTGATTCCCGCCTGGTTTGCTCCACGGTTGCGGAAATCTTTTCCACCTCGCCGGCGCGCAGGCGTTCTTCAAGCAGCGCAAGCGTTCGTTCGAGCAGGCTGGTGGCAACCTCATATCGTTCGATGATCTGGTTTTCGTTGTTCTCCATCGTTTTCCTTTCTTAAGTGGACAGTGAACAGTGCACAGTGAGCGATGGGCGATCAAAACTCGGGCTGAATGATCGGACTGTTCACTGTCGACTGGTTTCTCTCAGCTCGCCATGCGAAAGCTGGTTGAGCGATACGCAGCCTTGGCCCGCAGCAGAATGGCAGCGCCCGTAAACGTGACCCGCGTCAGCTTCCAGACCTCGGCGCGCATATCTTCCACGCGCGCGTCGGCCAGTTCGTAACTCATGCCCATCGATTCAGGCGGGCCGGCCGCAATGGTCCTGGCGACTTCAGGAAAGTCGCGTGCATAGATGTAGCCGCGCACAACGAGCCGATTGCCGTTCAGGCTGGCATCCGTAAGCAGCCCAACCTTGCATCGTGCGTCGTGCCCGTCCCAGCCCGGCCGATAATCCACCGCCATGCCCAACAGCGAGGGCAAAGCCTTTTCCGCAGCCTCTCGCGTGAGCATCACGCGATGACCGCGCGCGCCGGCCGGCGGCTTGTCGCTGGCTGAGTTCACCACCGTCAACACACCTTCGAACGGCACCCGGTTGGGATGTCCTTCGACGTGTGGAATCATGACTGCCATTGCTTCTAATCGCATAATGTTTTCGCCTGTCTCTCGGAAAAATGGCCGCACCGCTGTTGAAGCGATACGGCCGAATTGCCCATGTCCGCTCATTTACCCACTTCAGGAGAGATCGATAACGGTGACGGGGTCAGCGGCGCCAGTCCCCGCATGGCGCGCACTTCGTCCACGGTCAACACTCCAGCCTGGAGGAGCTGAACCTGGACCGCGAGTTCCGTCGATTCGTCGCGCGCATTCAAATCGTTGAAGACAAATTCGCACTCGCGCCATCCGATGCATTTTGCAAAGAGATCGCGCGTCAGGTGTCCGGCGACCAACTGCGCGAGCGGCAGAATCGCGCCGCGGAATGCTTCGTCGGACAGCTCGGCGGCGGTGGAGCGGTTGACATCGCTTTCCAGACCGAGCAGTAGAGGCGGCAGCCCGAAGGCATTCGCGATCATGCGAATCAGAAACTCCTGCCATGCAAGCCGGAGATCGGCATCGGTACCCTGGGCGAAGCGCAGGACCTCCGGCTTCTGCTCCGTCGAGAGCAGCGGCACGCGGCCCGTACCTTCGATTTCATCCTGCCACCAGCGAATCAGCCGGTCATGCTGCGAGGGAGTTGCTTCATTGAGCCAGAGGGCATACTGCGCAACCGAGTTCGCTGCCAGCTTACCGGCGAAGCGATGCGCGCTGAGAAACTGATTGACAGATTCAAAGGCGACTTCGAGCGGTCCGAGTCCGAAGGGCGTAAAGCTGCGCGGGTTCATGCGCACATACATCAGCTGGTTGTCGCGAAGTTCCACACCGCTTGACTCCAGCTGACCGGGAACAACCTGCGCGTAGCGCGGCGAATCGGGATGGCCATCCCAGCGCGGATTGATGCGGATCGATGCCCCGTCCACGGCCCACAGCATCGCTGGCCTTTCAGGATCGCCCGTCGGCTCTATCTCGATCGCGCCATAGCCGCCGGTCAGCGCGTCCTCGATCACTTGTTCGATCAGGGTGCGAAAGCTGTCGACGGCATTCGGCTCTTCGAGCGTGCGTCGCAACACCAGGAGGCGACGGCTGGTTTCCTCAGCAGTCCCGGAAGCGAAACCCTCGCCTGCACCGTATCCGCGTCGCACGCGTACCTGCCAGTCCATGGCCGCGACGCGGTCCTTGATGACGTTGATGGCGCGCCGCACCACGGGAGTCTCGGCAAACCGGCGCAGATTAACGGGCGTCGGTTTCGGCAATGACTGCCCCGGAAACTGCACCGGGCTCAGAATTGACGGCAGCGCCAGGGTCTTGCGTTCGGGGTTGGCATCCGCCGCGTCGACGGCGATACTCGGGCCGCCAGTTGCCTGCCGCCAGAGTGTGCGCAGTTGGTCTCGTACCTTCACGCGTTACCTTCCTTTTAGAAACAGAAAGGGCATGGTCTACAGGACCATGCCCTTTTGCCTCAGTGATCAGTTGTGGGAGAACAGCCATCCGTAAAGCGGACTGTTCCGAAATTCGTTAGTTATCCGGCGAGGTGATCTTTCTCGCTCTCAACAGAATCTATCTTACAAAAATCATGAATAATTACCTGCAAAGTTTTTGAATTTATTTTCGAAGTAACTAAGTCGTTGCATAACAGACACTAAGTCGACTTAGATCCATTGAAGATGCGGCTGCCTGTGCTTGACAGAATCAAACGTGCAGCTCGCGCCGGGCGGTGTCGGCCACCCGGCCCATGTCGGTAGTGGTCAGCACGCGGATCTGATTTTCTTCCATGGTTTCGACGCCAAAGCGGTACATCGCCAAGCGGTCGGGCTCATCATCGGTGGCGCCAAGTTTGGCGGTCGGCTCGATAATCGCAGTCAACTCAAGGTCGGCTTTCTCCATGCGCTGTACGCCGGCACGCAGTCCGGCTGCAGAGTAGGCAAGCACCTTGGCAAGGTCGAGGCCAGGCTCGAGACTCACGGCGTGAAACATGCGGATGACACCGTTGGGCCTGTAGCCTGCGTCGAGGCGCAGGGGGTCGCCGGCTCGCGTGTAATCGGAGGCCGGGATGCGCTTGCGCAGCAGGTCCCATACGCCGGCGCGTTCAAACTCGGAGCGCATGACCGATTGAATGGCGGCACGCCCGCTCAGCCGAGGCACGCGTTCGCGCTTTTGCGGATCGACGTATAAGCGCATCAGCTCTTCCACGCCGGCGGGAAGACTCTCTGCCAGATAGGCCTTGGGAGTTGTCATTTGAACATTAAGAGAGAGCGCCTCGTCGAGGATGCGCATCATTTTGCCGTCGGGGTCATGACGCAGCCGTTGGCGGAGTTCGGATTCCATGCCTTCCAAAAGTGAAGTGTCAGCGTCGGGATCGAGACAGCGTACGCGTCGCCAGTCGCGGGTAAAGCGCAGCTCCATTGCGGGCTCGCCGGCCAATGTAGCGCCCTGCTCGCGCAAAAGCACGCCGACGTGGACGAACTCGTTGCGCACGGGATCGGGCACGTAGCGCAGCAGCTGAAACTCACAGGTGAGTCGCTGATCGTTGGTGGTCATGGCTGCAACCTCGTTCATCGGCGCCAGGCATTGGCTACATGATCCTGCCGACGATGGTAGATCCCCAGCGGTCCGGAGTCCATGTTCCGCTGGAAGATTCGTTGGTCATATTGCCCCAATTGGGAAAGGGCTTGCGATCCGAATTCCGAAATGCCTCAATGAGTTCCCGAATGCGGCTGCGACGCGCCAGCAACTTTTCGACAAGCGCTTCCATTTCGGACTGGTCGCCGCCGTACCACTCGGGCGGTATTTCATTTGTCGGCGCCCAGACGGTTTCGGCGGGCATGGTTTCAAGTCGTGAGAGCCATGGCTCAAACGACTGCCATCCCGTGATCTCGCGATAGACGTCGTTGCGGTAGTAGACGCCGCGCAATGGCGCATCCTCGAACTTCCATTCGCCGGCAAAGAAGCAATAACCGAAGTCGATGAATATAGCGCGGTAGCGGCGTTCGCGCGCCTTGCGCGTAAACACGGCCTGGCGTCCATTGGCGTTGCCGGTCCACTTATCCAGGGCGAGAATCCCCGCAAACTCGCCCAGGTTCTTGACGGCAACCAAGTGCTCCTCGGGCAGGTAGTCGACGACCTGGCCGGGCATCAATCCGCCGACAAAGCGCGATCCGAATTGCCGTCCGGGCTGGCAGCGCTGGCGGGTGCGACCAAGATCCATCTCCAATTCCGGTGTGTTGTCGATAATCCAGGGCGTGACATCGATCAACTCAACCACAGGGGCGGTAAGGCCAGCGGCTGCGGCAAGTTTCGAGGCGAGGTATTCGTTTGCCAGCACGCGCATGTGCTGCGGGTTGTTCTGGAACTTGACGACGTACGGATGACCGTCGGCCCCCAGCATTAACTGGCCTTGCGCGCCTCCCCGCATGCGTCGGATATGCTGCACCGCCAGAACTGCCAAGCCCGTGTACCGTCCTCGCTGGATATAGTCAAATTCTAATTTAGGCAGCTTCCAGCCTCTCGCTGTCTTCAACCGGACGCTAGTGGCCGGAAGCCACGATCTCCGCCCTTGCTGCCAGGCCAATCGCCATGGCCATTACGCGATCGTCATGCGTGCCCGCCTGTGCCCCGGTGCTTCCATCCGGTTGACGGACGAAGCTTCGGCATTCCGCCAGGAGCCGTCTGCTCATGAAGTGATCCGGCTGCTCGATCAGTCCGGCGTTCAAGCGCCCGATCGCTGCCGGACGGCTGATGGAAGTGGTGAGCCAACCCGGCTGGCCGGATTGCTGGTAGACCCGTCCGCAACGGCAGACGCTCTCGAGAAGCGCAAGCACGCCATGGCCGTGATTGTTGCGCTCCACCACGACCCATGCATCGTTGTACTCCGCAGCGATGCTGTGGACAAATTGTGCCAGCTCAAGGCCGCCGATATGACCGGCGAATTCGGCACATTGCAGGGCGTCCGCCATTTCCAGCACCTCGACGGCGGAGTAATCGCCTTCGCTTCCGCCGCCCGCCGGATCCACCGCAACCAGGTACTGCTTGCCAGGCAGCGAAGGCAGCCATATCTCAAGATCTCCATTGCGGCGCAGCTCCAGCGGGGCAGGCGCCGTTGCAAGTCTCTGTTCGATTACCGACAGCTCAAAGACGGATTCGCCGCTGGCGCGAAAGCAGCTCTCGGCATCCTCGGCGAATTCCTGTCGCGCCATGGCGCGAAAGTTGGCCAGTATCTTCCGTCGAAACCCGATCTGCGCAAGGCTGAGATGATGATGTGCAATAAGCGTTCGTTCTTCGTCGGTCAGGGAATTCTGCTCAACGGACTTGGTGCGGTATCGCCGTTCCATCCACCAGGGAAAGAAATGGCGTACGGTTCCTGTTTCCGGCGCCGTCTGCCACTCTTCGTGGAAGCACCCCCCGACGCCGTTGGGAGTCGACTCGAGAATCTCTTCGCCATCCGGTGCGAGAGCGGCACGCAACCCTGCGAGGATCTCGGCGGGGTCGCCGGGCCAGCGCGCCAGTTCGGAGCAATGCAGGTTCTGCACCGTCAGGCCGCGCCCTGCGTTTCGTTCGCCAGCAGAAACCACGCGGTACTGGGAATCAAGTTCGGGAAAGACAATTTGCCGCGCATTGGCGCGGGAAGTTCTCAAGCACCCTCTGCGCAACCGATCAGGCAAGTTATCAAGAAAGCGATGCACGATGCGGAAGATCTCCTCGGCTGACTCCTGCGTATGCGCCACCTGCAAGGTCAGTGTTCCGGGTCGCGTGATGGTCTTGAGAAAGAATCGAGCGGCAACCCAGGTCGTCAACCCCACCTGGCGCGCCTTCAGCACAATGTTGTGCGCCTCGCGGTGCTTTTCGAATGCCAGCTGCACGGCATTAGCGCACAGAGGCGAGGTCAATCCGGAACGTGTTCGTACGCGCAGCAATTGCCGGGCAAGTTCGGTCGCTATATTGCGTCCGTGCAACTGATCAGGCCGACGATCGAGAATCTTTCCAAAACTCAGCAGCTCTGCGGCGTTCAGCTTTTCGGGTTCGAATACAAATTCCTCAGCGTTCTCCAAGGTCTTTCCTCTTTGTCTTGCTTTGCAGTGATACGTCGGGTCAATTACGGTTCGTTCGCCATTGTGAGAAGCTAAAAGTGCATGACAACGATTCGTGTGAGCCTGAGGATTTGCCGGTGAAGAACACTGTGCGAGGCCTTCTGTCGAGGCCTTCAACTCAACCTGTGCTTCTTTGGCTTTTGAAGCTTTGCCACGCCGGGCTCAACTACGGCGGCGGGCAATCCGTGGCGGACAGCGGAGAAATCGGAGCGCTGAAGTTTGTGAAGGCGCGGGGGCAACGCTCCGCTCCTTTTGTGCTTTTCGATGTCGGGGCGAACGACGGAGACTATCTGAATGCTGCACTGGACACTGTAGGCGATCGTTTGAAGGCCTGGTCTTTTGAGCCGCAGTCTGCCTGCTTCAGAAAGCTCCGCGAAAGATTTGGCGGCGATCTCCGCGTCAAGCTCAAGCAAGCGGCGGTCGGGAGTGAAGCCGGCACCGTGGAGCTGTTCTTCAGCTCAGAAGGCGAGACGACTGCATCGCTTCATCGCGATTCAATCTCCGGTCAAGCGCATTCCGAGACGGTTCCGCTCACGACGATCGATCGCTTATGCGAAGAAGATCAGGTTGCACACATCGATCTTCTCAAGATCGATACCGAGGGCCACGAGATGGCGGTTCTGCTGGGCGCATCGCGCATGATCGAGTCTGGCAGTATCGCGGCAATTCAGTTCGAGTTCGGCGACACCTTTCTCCATACCCCATATCACTTCACCGACATCTGGCAATTGCTGTCGCCCCGCTATTCGTTCTATCGGATTCTCAGGCACGGACTCTCTGAGATTCCCCGGTATGCGCCGGATCTGGAGATATACAAGACAGCTAACTTCCTATGTGTGCTGAACGAGCAATCCCAACCGCAGTGATGCCAGCCGGTCCCGATATGCACCGGCTGCTCCAGAACGAGCACATGGCCCGAAGTTCTGATGCAGCCGGTTTCTTCGAGAATCAACCCAGTTTCAAAAGCGCCACCACGTGTTGCTTACGGGATGACACGCACGATGTAGGTGCTGGCTGTTGGCGTTCCTGCCACGCTGGCGCAGACCTTCACAGTGACAACGCCTGCGGCAGACACGTAGGGACGCCATACCATGCCATCGCCTGGATAGGTTGCTGGACTGGCAACCACCGCCATGCTGGTGGTTGCTCCTGTTATGTTCACCGTTCCGCTGGTGCAGACGCCGGTCGCAAGGGCCGAGCCTCCGATGCTTCCCGTGGTTCCGGCAAGCGGGAGGTTGGATTTTACAAAGGCGTCAGTCGCGATGTTGGTTGAGTTGTCAGCGGCCGGTTGCGTAATCGCCGTTGCGCCGTTTGTGTTGCCTCCGATGGAATTGGCGGGCATCGTGTTGTTAGGGAGGCTGACAATCGTATGGCTGTTGACCATGTCCCTTACTTCCCAATTGTTCGACCCATCTCCCGTAAGTCCTGCGCCGCGCCATAGCTGTGTGTTTCCGTTGTAGACTTCCACAACGCCTACCGAAGCATTGTTAGCAGGCTTCAGCGTGAGATAGGCATGATTTGCGGTTGAGGTCCACGTCGTATGTGCGGTATTTGCGGTGATCTGCGTGGTGCCTGCGGTGTTGCAATCCTCCATGAGACCAGCCGCGTTTGCGTAGCAGGTCATGTCGCCCGCAGCGGTTCCGCTTCCCGGCCCGAGGGCTGGAGCACTTCCGTTGATAGTCGTGCCCAGAGGAAGATTGGGAGACGCCTGCAGGTAGGCCCACGCTATCCATACTCCGGTTGCCGCGAAGTTCTTTAGCCCTACATTGCCGGTTGCGCCGGTCATGTTGTAGGCAACAGAGTAATTCGCCAGAGAAGTGGTACAGGGCTGAGAACCGCCCTGCGTATAGCCGCTGCCCGTAGTTACGCCGAAGTTCAGAGTCGATACACCGACAGGACAGAGGGCGCTGAAGTAAAGCGTGCCCTGTACTGCCGGAAAGTTTGTACCTAGTGTCAGATGCAGGCCCGTGTGCTGAAACTGCTGCCACATAGTCATATTGGAGCCAGAGTGAATGAAGACTTCTCCGCCCGTCAGCGAATTGGTGTCGGCCTGATAGAGATTACTCCAGAGATCCGTTCCCGCTGCACCTACCAGGAAATCGTTGGGCCACAAAAACAAATCCTCTTTTCTATATGGAGTAGCGGGGTAACCGGCATCCATGAAATCCGGCTCATAAGCGCCGATCACGTTCGGAAGGCCTTTCTGTGGTGTGAGCGTCATTGGTGCAGATAGCGGGGTACTATTGGCTGGACTGGCATTGTTGTATGCGGTGATCGGGCCGTTTCCTTTCCCCCTGTCGTCAATCACTGTACCGACGACGGCCCCGGTGATGACGTTCCCCGCGCCAAACAGGTGGATTTTCCCGCTCGTTACAAAACAATTGCACTGGACAAGATTGGCGTCGATCCATGCGTCATTGTTCGGATCGGCGTTGATATCCATCACGCCGGTGATCGCGTATCCCGTCCCCGTGACGCGCAGCCCAAAGCGTGTATCGCTCGACGGCGACCATGTTTCCAATTCCTGAAGATTGATTTGCCAGGATGGGTTATCCGCAAAGAGGTTGCCCAGCTTCATAAACTGAGGGCCTGCGAACGCGGTGATTTCTACGTTGTTTAATTGGCCTTCGCCTCCGTTGTATGTGATCCAAGGGAAAAAGCTGGTCACGAAGCTGATGTTGCTCCATGTCTGGAAATCACCGAATCCGGAGTTAAACGAATTGATTTCCGAAGGAGATTCAACCACGCCATAGACATTCGCGGAGAGCAGCTTGTCGACAGTTAGCCCATAGAGTATCCATGCACCTTGCGTGAAGAGGCCGCACACCGGATTGGTCGTCGCGTTCGCTGACCCGGTTGTACTGAAGGTCACGTTCTCGATGTGTGAACTGAGACTGCCTACAGGCTGACCCGAAAAGGGCCAATCCGTACTAAGAGCGTCAACATTATCGAATGCTATGGCGCAGTCGCCCACGTGGGCCGTCGTGGGCAGATCGAGGATGGAGATGTAGGAGTGGGCATTTGCGACCGTGGTCGAAGCCGATGCTGCCAGCGTAACCACCTGCCAGGCCTTTGAGCCGGGCATGACGCTCCAGCACGGATCAACGTTTGTAATCGTGCTGGTGAGGTTGCCCATGACGGTAACAGTCGCACCGTTCAGGTGAGTTGTTGCGGTCGTCCCAGCCTGCCCTCGCATGACCGTTATTGTGGAGACGCCGTTGGACTGCGTCCCGACATACATCACAATTTCAGAATCGATTTTCAGATAGCCGAAGATTGTCGGCCATGAACCCGAGGTTGCCCCACTGATCGTCACGGAGGTTTGGGTCGTGGAGGTGATCGCAGCGCCCAGGGTTGTGGTCGTAACGGTAGGTCCAGCACCGCCTACGATAATCTGCTGACCTACATCGCTGCAGCCGATGCTGGCATTGCCGGAAGCGAACGTGGCCGATCCCGCGGTCATAACCCCGTCATCAAACCAGCGACCCGGCCAGCGATGGAGCAGGTTAGGAACCGTCGTTGGAGTTGGGTTAGCCGTACCATCCACGATGAAAGCTATGTCTTGAATTTTCCAAGACGGATACCAAGTGAAAGACCCCTGCGAAGGATCGGGCACGTGTATCACGTCGTGACCCGGCATTCCTTTAATTGTTACGCCGTAGGTTTGCGGAAGGGCTGTACCTGTACCGGAGGGCTGTCCAATAAGAGGAGCACCCTGCCACTGAATCGTGGAGGTTAGATAACACCCGCCCGGAGGCTTCGGAAAATAAAGTGCTGCTGGCGACGAACCACCATGCCAAACAGCCATTGCTGCAGTTTGCGCGGCCATGATGGCGTCGTGGTCGTCAGTGCTGCAGTCGCCCTTTGCGCCATAGACCATTACGTTCACTTGCGAATTGACCGATGCGTTGAGAGGGCCGGCCAGATTTTGCGCGGCAGTCGTCAACATTGACACGCCGCCCAGCAAAGCCAGTGCGCCGCTTGCCGTGGATGCACCCGTTCCACCAGCGGATACCGGGATCGTGCTCATACCGCTCACTGCGGTTCCGTTGCCGTTGTAATAGGCAATCTGTCCGGTTGAGCCGCTATTGACCGTACCGCCGCCGCCCGAGCTGCAGGCAGAACCTGTGTTGGTGATGTAACCCGAGGCGTCGATCTGCAAACAGTTGCGACCGCTGGATGCCGAGAGACCCGGAAACTTGATGGAGGTGTTTCCGGAGAAACTCGCATAGAGATTGCTGCCGTTGCCTCCATAGATGTTGAAGGCTGACCCGGCGCCTGTCTCGTAGTTGACGCGGACTACACCCGAGGCATTGGCGGCATTGATATAGGTATCGCCGCTGTTGGTGCTTTGATATGCCTTGAAGCTATCGAGCCCGCCTGTAGCAGAATTCAGGGCCCAGTTGTTGCTGGCATCCTTCAGCATGTACCACTGGCTGTTGCCGTTCCAATCTTTGTAGGTGAAGGAACCCTTCTGACTGCTGGTGAGACCGGGCCACAGGTAGTAGTCGACCTCGTTGTCGGCATTATTGCGCACCGTCATGGTGCCTCCGGACTGCGTGGTACCGCCA
This sequence comes from uncultured Acidobacteriaceae bacterium, assembly GCA_963770365.1. Taxonomy (GTDB): domain Bacteria; phylum Acidobacteriota; class Terriglobia; order Terriglobales; family Acidobacteriaceae; genus Telmatobacter. The sequence goes on from CAVYPN010000020.1 coordinate 31,997, forward strand.
ACCTGGAGCGTGCCGTTGAATTGCGCATTTCCGGTATTGCTGACAGTCGCAATGGTGCTCTCACTTGCACCGCCGGAGCCGAAGACCACGCCGCCCGTGCCCGCATTGTTTGACCCGTTCAGAACAACCGCGCCCGTACCGGCCGCATTCACAACGGTCTGGTTGTTGGTGCCCGCTTGCCCATTGTTGTACTGGCCAATCGAGAGCCGGTAGACCCCATTCAGTTCGTCGAGCACCTGGTAGAACTGCTCACCGCCGGTAGCGTCGCTCAGCCCCGTCGTCCAGCGATAGCCGTTGTCGGTCTGGTAGCGGTCGAGCAACCCGCGTTCATTGCCGCTTCCGATGCCGAGACGATAGTGGTTGGTGAGCGTTGCATCCTGCTGGCTGCCGTACCAGTCGCCATTGAGGGAGTTGAAGCTGCGATGGAATGCGTCGAGAAAGCTGTTGCGCGTGCCGTTGTCGGTGAGTTTGCCGGTGAACATCGTGCCACCGGTCATCCAGCTGTTGTAGGAACTGCCTGAATCGGCAACCACCTGGTTAGTGGAATTTTCGTTACGCAGGCCGACGATGGTGTTGTTCTGCGCGTTGGCGCCCAGACGAACTGCAGTGCCGCAGTTTTCCACGTCGCCGCCAGTGAATGTGTTGCCGTCGCCCTGCTGCAGATTCACGCCGTAGGTCCCGGCGATTGGATTGCCGTTGGCCGTGGGGCAGTCGATATGCAACCGCACAAAGGTGCTGCCGTTCAGCCAGTCGGTCGCGGCCGGGTTGGAGATCTGGTGGCCAATTCCGTTGATTGCGGTCTGAAATCCGCTGATGTGATTGTCGAAGAACGTGCCGCCCGTGTAGTTGCCCGTGCCATCAAGGGTGAGACCCGTTTGATTGGAATTGCCCAGCAGATACAGGCTTTCAAGGTCGATCTCCTGCGTCCGATAGGCCGCGAATGCCTGCGCATTGGGGCTTGTGGCTGCGGTAGTGTTCACGACGACGTTGTCGAGATGAAAGCCGAGCGTGTTGGATGCATAGGAGCGATCGCCGACCTGGATCGCAGCGGCCGCGCCGGAATAGAGCAGCACTGTGCCGCCCTGGCTGCCGCTTGCATTGCTCGCTCCGCGCAGGGCACAGCCGCGCAGCGAAACATTGCGGGTGCCGGCGGTGACAATGATCTGGCTGGCCGTGGAGATAGTCGCGCACGGAAGCATCACCGTGGTGTTTGCGGTGGAAATGGTCAAATTGGCACTCATCGCGAGTGTGCCGCTGAAATTGCGTGCGTCGCAGGTACCTCCGTAATTGCTGTTGATTGCTGCCAGGCAGGCCTGCAGCTTCGCGCCGAAGTCCGCTCCAGAAAACTGATCAACCTGGTAGGCAGCGCCAAGCTGTTGTGCGGTGAGCGGGCCATTGACTGCTCCGCCGGAGAGAGGCACTGCTTGCGAAAACGACGAGTCGACGTAGTGCTTGTCTGCTGCCTGCAGACTCTGCGTGGGATCTCCGGTGAGATACAACGGGCCGGTGAGCTTGTCCGCCGGTTGACGTGAGGTTGCCTTGCGCGACGGATTGAATCGCCTGGTCGACGTATGCCTTGCTGACTGCCTGCACGGCTTGTGCGGCAGGCATAACCTGCGAGCGCACCTGTGCGATGCTGGCTTGCGCCGCCGCTGGGATCACCCAGTATTCCGTGCTCGTGGTGCCGTCGCTCATGTGATAAATCGCCGTGTAATAAAGCCCTGCCGGCGATGAGCCCAGGTTGGGCGCGAGGTTCACACTCACGAATCCATCTGCGCCGACGGTCGTTGTGATCTTGCCGGCAGCGATAGCGTTGTTGGATGCGGTGGTGAAGGCAGGCCAACTTAATTGCAGCGTGCCTGACCCAGGCGAGCCGTTTGCCAGGTATACCGTACCTTGCACCGTCGTGGTGCTGACGGATTGCGCAAGGGCCGCAACGGCTGTCGCCATGCAAGCGAGGCACGTTCCCAGGACTTTGGCGGCGCGAATGAATTCAATTCGAAGGAGGCTCATGCGTGATTCTTCCTTTTTCCCGTGGTGCAACACGGGTCATGACCGTCAGCACTGGTGAAGCTCGACCGCGTGGTTGATGGGCATGACCCGTTCAAGGTTAGCGTTGATAAAAGGGTTCGCTGACTGGCAAGCAGAAGTCGACGCGGATTCCTAGTCTGCGTCCTCTTCTTCGGCTCGTGTCTCGCCTTCTAAATCACCCTTCCATTCCGGCGAATTGGCCCATTCTGTGGCGATGCTGCGGAAGGTGCCGGCGTTATCGCCTTCGCCGGCCTTTTCCTTCTCTTTGGCAAGTGCATACATGAATTGGATGCTTTGGATCTTCCCGCTTTTGCTGCTCTTTGAAAGCGCCTCGGCAACTTCCAAGGCGTCATGTTCCAGGAAGATGTCGACCGCTTCGCGCAATTCAGCCGCGCCCCGACTGGTTTTCGATTTCGTTTCCGTCGTCTTTGGATTGTGGACAACAAGTTGAGGTTTTAGTGCGTTCATATGTCCGACTTTCCCGGACAGCCTTCCACTTTTGGAGCGTTCAAACCACAGAGAGGACGAGCAACCTTACGGGCTCATCTCGCTGCCAATTGGACGCAATGCCGCCACGCCCGTCTTTTTACGGGTTCGCGGCCATGTGCATCGAATGTTCTCGAGGTTCAACTTCCTCTCTGCGGCAAGTTCGCCGTGGAAGGAGTCCGAAAGAAATAGGGAGCCACAGCGGCTCCCGTTTGTGCATGATTGCGATTGATGCTTAAAGCTTAGCGGAATGTCCCATAATTACCTGCAAATCCCGGCAAAGTTTTTTACGTAATGGATTCATAAACTTAGGTCGGCTGACGCAGCGGCCCGCTCTTGACAACAAAATCGGCACGGCAACTTCGCCCGACTTCTTCACTTGTGACTGAGCACATTCAGGGAACCGGCTTCGATCGGCTAACATAACCGGGTGATGCGGACACCAATCTTGCTGGTTCATGGCGGAGCCTGGGCCATCCCCGACGACGCAGCCGCGGCTCATGAGAACGGAGTGCGCAACGCGCTCGAAGCCGGGCATCGGATTTTGACCCGGGGCGGCACAGCGATCGACGCCGTTGAAGCAGCCGTAATTGTGCTTGAAGATGATCCGACCTTCGATGCGGGCCGCGGCAGTTTCCTCACTTCCGATGGCCGCGTGCAACTCGACGCACTTCTGATGGATGGCGGACGCATGAAGGCAGGCGGAGTGGCGTGTGTGGAACGGCTTCGCAATCCCATCAAGGCGGCGCGACTGGTTCTGGAACAGAGCCCGCACGTCTACTTCGTTGGCATCGGCGCTGAGGAGTTTGCGCAATCGCACGGCATGCCGCTTATCGAAAACACGGAACTCGTGCTCGATCGTGAGCGCGAACGGCTGAAGGTCGCGCGGGAGCGCGAGGCTGCGGGGCTTGTCGATGCTACATTTTCAGGGCTTGAAGACGACAAGGGCCCGGAGACGGCTATTCCGCGCGTGATCGACTCTTCGCACGATACCGTTGGCGCGGTCGCATTGGACGTGCATGGGAATATCGCTGCCGCTACATCGACCGGAGGCACGCTGAACAAGACTCCAGGCCGCGTCGGCGACTCGTCGCTGATCGGCTGTGGCTGCTATGCCGATAACTTGTCGGCGGCGGTCTCGCTTACTGGATGGGGCGAGCCCATTATGAAACTGGTGCTGGGCAAGTGGGCCACCGATCGCGTTGCCGCCGGCAGCGCACCCGAGTTCGCCGCGCGCGAAGCAATCTCGTATCTGCACAACCGTCTCGGCGGCCATGGCGGCATCATCCTGCTCGGTCCCGACGGAAGATTCGGCATGGCCCACAACACGCCGGCCATGGCGTGGGGCCTGGCTACGGCAAATGGGCTGGAGACGGGACTGAAAATATAAGGGGAATGCCGAACACGAGCCTAGTGCTTCAAGGTTGTACCAGCTTCCACTTCAGCCGCGTATACGCCACGCGAAAGCCTTTGCGCTCGGCATTGCGCTGCGAGTTGCTTCCTGCCTCGGCCACCATCATCGCAAGATCGCATCCGTGTTCAGCCGCATAGCGCATGCGTTCCTGCAAGAGCGCTCCCTGCAATCCGCGGCACCGCATCTCGGGCACCGTTGCTGCACCGGCGAACACGGCAACGCCTTGATGCAGAGTCAGCGCCCCCGCGGCCCCCGGCGTGCCGTCAATCTCCGCCAGAAAGCATGGGCTTCCTTCGCGCGCGACGACAAGAACGCCCGATTCGCGAACAAAGTCCTCGAACTCGGGATGCTCGTGCGTCCAGCCGCGTGCATTGATGTCGCTCCAAAGCTGCGCTTCGTCCGCTCCGACCACGCGAACACGTGTGCCGGCCGCATGGATTGCTGATGGCAGCTCGACCGTACGATACAGCACGCTGCTGATTTCGAAGGGCCGATAGCCGCGCGCGCATAGCAGATCGAGAGTTGCGGCACCTGCAAATGGACTCACCTCGTGCATGACCTGCGCACCACGCTCGCGAAAGAATTGCTCGATCTCATCCAGCGCGGCCGGTGTGAGTGGCGCGAACAGGCCGAGCCCGAAGGTCTGGGTCGTCGGTGCGTCGATTCCATCGAAGACAACCGTTGTTCCCGCACACTTCATCCACGCAGACGTGCATTTGGGATGAATCCGCAGGCGCGCCTCGGCAAACTGCGCGCAGGCGTAAGCCTCCGCTGCCTCCAGCCGTTTTGCCAATCCTAGATCCGCAAAAATCATCGCGTTCCTGATCGTACACGGATATTCCGCAAATGCACTCAACATTCCACGCCAGGCAGAGCGCCGCGATACCCTAGAAAAGTCAATATGCGCCGACTCGTCCTCGCTTCCGCTTCGCCACGTCGCCACGAACTGCTTACGCAGGCGGGATACATATTTGAGGTGCGGCCCCCGCATGTAAACGAAGATCTGCGTCCGGAAGAGGATGCAATTGCCTACGTCGTCCGCCTTGCGCGCGACAAGGCCCAGGCTGTTTTCACTGCGATTAGTGATCCCGACGTCATCGTTCTCGGCGCCGACACCACGGTCACGCTCGACGGTCACATTCTCGCGAAACCCGAGGACGCGGCCGATGCGGCGCGCATGTTGCGGATGCTATCCGGCCGCACGCATCGCGTGATAACCGGTGTCGCGATAGCAACCGCGAAAGGCGTTGAGGTTGCGGCGGAAGTCACAGGTGTGCAGTTTCGAACGCTGAGCGACGAAGAGATTGCCGCCTACGTTGCCACCGGTGAGCCTACGGACAAGGCCGGAGCCTATGGCATCCAGGGCCTTGCTGCCAAGTGGATTCCCCGCGTAGAAGGCTGCTACTTCAACGTCGTTGGGTTGCCGCTGGCACTTGTGGCGACGATGCTCGAACAAGCAGAAAGCTGAGAACTGAAAGCCATTCTTACAACTTTGCTTCCACCCGCTCTCCGTTGTAGGTAAGGACGTGCGCCTGTGCAGCGCTCTCGCCAATGCCGACGCCTTTTCCTTCGCCGACCACGATCACGTTGAAGGTGTGCTTCTCCAGCATTCCAGGGAAGCTACCCTCGCGCGCGCTGAACGTCAGCGTTTTGGCGGCGTCATCCCAGTGCAACTGGATGGTTGCATGTTTGCCCTTCGCATAGTTGTAGTTATCATTTTCGTCCTCGTAGAGAGTGAAGTCACCGTCGGCTCCGGGATAGACACGCACCTCAATCGGGTCGGCGGGCTTTTCGGTTGACCATTCCATCGTCGGACCCATCGTGATAATCGAGCCCGCGCGCACAAACAGGGGCAGTTTCGCCAGCGGAGCATCCGCGTCGATCCGCTTTCCGCCTTCGACCTTTGCGCCGGTCCAGAAGTCATACCAGGTCGCGTTCGGTAGATACACTTCGCGCTTGGTTGCACCTTGCACGGTTACCGGACTCACCAGGATCGCCGGTCCGAACAAATATTCATCGCCCGTGTTCTGCGCCTCGACATCGTCGCGCCAATCCATCACCAGCGGCCGCATCAGCGTGCCGTGATTGCTCGTCACGTGCCATGCTTCGGAGTAAATGTATGGCAGCAGGCGATAGCGCAGGTTGTCGTAATCGAGGAGGATTTTCTGCGCTTCCGGCCCATACGACCAGAGCTCGTTTTCATCGGGATTGCGTGTGCCGTGCACGCGGAAGATCGGCGAAAACGTGCCGAATTGGAACCACCGCACAAACAGCTCGCGGAATTTGGGATCGTTCAAATTGCCGCCCGAGATGAACCCGCCGATGTCCGTTGTCCAATAGGGCATGCCGGAGATGGAGAAGTTCAGCCCGGCCGGAATCTGGCGCGCAAACGTGACCCAGTCGCTGAGCACGTCGCCTGACCAGGCGGTTACGCCCAGGCGCTGTGTTCCTGCATACGCCGAACGCGACAGGATGAAGACCCGCTTCTTGTCGGACGCTTTCTGTTGACCCTCGGAGACGCCCTCGGTGTGAAAGAGCGGATAGACATTCGCAAACCGCGCGCCCGAGCCGATGTGCAGCTTGTGGTCGACGAGAATGTTGTCTTCGCTGCCCTCGGTCTCAGGCTCATCGGTATCGAGCCACCACGCGTCCACGCCTTTTTGAAAGAGCGCCGTATTGATATTGTTCCAATACTCTGCGCGTGCCGGGGGATTCGTTGGATCATAGAGCGCCTGTCCCACGGGATGGAATCCGCCGGTGAGGGTTTTCGCGATGAACCATCCGTTCTTGTCGAACTGGTCGTAGACGCTTGTTCCCGGCCGAAAGAACGGCCACACCGAAACCATCAGATGGAAATGCTCGTCATGCAGTTTGTCAATCAAGCCCTGCGGGTCGGGGTAGCGGGGGTTCCACTTCATCTCACCCATCGTCACCCACCAGAACCAGTCCTGCACGATGTTGTCGACTGGGATATGCAGCGCGCGGTACTTCGCTGCAACGCCCTCAATCTCGGCCTGCGACTGGTATTTGTTCTTGCATTGCCAGAAGCCGTAGGCCCAGCGTCCGAAGAGCGGCACTTCGCCGGTCAATTCGCGATATTTTCCAATGATCTGGTCCGCTTCTGGTCCGTAAATAAAGTAGTAGTCGATGCGATCAGCGACTTCAGAGCTGATGTAAAGCGAATGAACGAATCGGTTATTGACGCGGCTGCGCGAGGGATTGTTCCAGAAGACTCCGTAGCCGTTTGTCGAAACCAGCAACGGGACCGCGATCTGCGTATTCTCCTGCGACAGGTCGAGGGTTTCGCCACGATAGTTCCACACGCCGGCCTGGTGCTGCCCGAGGCCATAGAGGCCCTCATGCGACCCATAGATCGGAAAAAATACTTCGGCGTGATAGGTTTTCTCGCCGTTGACCACGATCGACTTCAGGGAGCGGTAGCCTTCGGTGGTCAGTTGCTTGCCGTCGGGCCCCATGTAATGCAGCGCACCCGACTCGCGGTCCACCACCGCCTTCAGTTTGCTCGTTGTGAGCGTGATGGCTTTCTCATTGGCGGTGACATCAAACGTCGCGGTCGGCCAGTCGTGCTTGATTACGACGTGATCAGAGGGCCGAGCTACCGTACCGGCCTCGAGCGGCGCATAAGTGATGTGCAGCAGATCGGGCGCATCCACCTCGAGCTTCAGCACTCCGTTCTTCTGGCGAATCTCGACGCCGTTGGGCTGCTTGTCAAAGCTCACCACCGGGTTCGGCGGATTCCACTGTGCCACGGCCGCAAGCGGCGCCCATGCCACTGCACACCCAAAAAGAAATGCCCCTGCCCACCGACGATCGCTCATTGAATACGTTTCCTTTTTTCGCGCAGAATCCAAACGCATCAAGTGTAACGCCCGGATGCGACACCGGACGTCTTGGCAGGGCTGGGCCGGACAACAGTGGAGAGATTGATCCTGATTGAGCAGTTTGAATGAATTGGAAATAGCCCGAAGGTGTCACACATCGACGAGCAGGCACATGAAAAATGCGCTACACTTCCAATCAATTCTCATCAAGGGATACAACTGATGCGGTCGAAAAGCGCTCTGCTGGTTTTGCTGTGCTTCGTTGCCTGTGTATTTCCAACCCTCCTCTCCGCACAATTTCAGGCACCCTCCAAAGAGGAGTTGGAGATGACCTCCGACCCGAAGGCGCCGGGAGCCGACGCCGTATACCTCTATCGCGAAGAGAAGACAGACGATAATCTCCACTATCACAGCTATTACGTGCGCATTAAGGTGCTGACGGAAAAGGGCAAAGAACTGGCGACCGTCCGTACCCCGTACGAGCGCCGCAGCTTCAAGGTGACCGACATCCAGGGACGCACCATTCACCGCGATGGGACGGTGATCCCCCTCACCGCCAAGCCATCCGATCTCACGGATGTCAAGACCAAGAACATTCAGGTCAATTCGATGGTGTTTACGCTGCCGAATGTCGATATCGGAAGCATCCTGGAGTATCGGCTGCAAATTCGTTACGAAGACAACACGGTTTCGTCACCAACCTGGGGTATCCAGCAAAAGTATTTCGTCCACAAGGCACACTATTCCTTTGAACCGACACGAGACCTTGACGGCATCACGAACTCTCGTGGCGATCTAGCCAACCACCTTATGTATGCCTTGATTGTGGGCAACGACGTCAAGATGAAGCACGAAATGACCGGCCATTACACCCTCGACGTCGTTGACATCCCGCCCATCCCGACCGACGATTGGATGCCGCCACTGAATACGATCAACTGGCGGGCAGAGTTCTATTACTCCCCTTACACGAGCGGCATCGAATTCTGGCGGAGCGAGGGCAAGCGGTGGGCAAAAGAGACGGATCGGTTCGCCGACCCAGGCAAAACACTGAAGAATGCCGTTGGAGAGCTCGTCGGCCCCAGTGATTCCGAGGAGCAAAAGGCGCGGAAGCTTTATTACGCAGTGATGAAGCTGGACAATACCGACTTCACACGCGAGAAATCTAGTGCGGAGCGGAAAAACGAGAAGGTCAAAGCAATCCGGAATGCCGAGGACGTTTGGCTCCAGAAGAGCGGCTCTTCCGACGATATCGCACTTCTGTACGTCGCCTTCGCGCGCGCAGCCGGGTTGCACGTATACCCCATGCAGGTTGTCAACAGGGACAGGGCCGTCTTTGATCCCAGCTACCTGACGCTCAACCAGCTCGATGACTACATCGCGGTTATCGTTCTCAACGGCAAGGACGTTTATCTCGATCCGGGCCAGAAGATGTGTCCTTTTGGACTGCTTCACTGGAAACACAGTTTTGCGTCCGGTGTTCGACTCACCGACAACGGACCGAACGCCGCGACGACGCCGATGGGGCAATATTCTGCTACTGCTTACGACCGCGTTGCGGATCTCCAAATCGACGATTCCGGTGGCGTCAAGGGAATAGCACGCTTTGTTTTGACCGGTCAGGACGCCCTCTATTGGCGGCAGCTCTCCATTCAGAACGACGAGTCCGAGGTAAAAAAGCAATTCAACGAAGCCATTCGCGGGTATATGCCCGATGGAGTCCAGGCAGATTTCAATCACTTCATCGCCCTTCCTGATTACAACTCGAACCTGGTCGCCACCGTCGATGTCTCGGGAAACATGGGGTCCGCGACGGGCAAACATTTCTTCCTGCCCGGCCTCTTCTTCGAAGCGCACACTCGCCATCCCTTTGTCGCGCAGGATAAACGCACCACGCTGGTCGATGTGCACTATCCGAAGATGGAGAGCGACCAGGTTACGTACCATTTGCCCACTGGGTTTGCCGTCGAAACCGCTCCTCAGGCTGCGGATGTTTCCTGGCCATCCCATGCCGTATTCAAAGTGAAGACGAATGTCAACGGGAACGACGTTACTGTAGACCGTACTGTGGCGTTCAATTTTTCCGTTCTTCCATCGAAGGATTACGGCGATCTTCACGACTTCTATCAGAAGGTTGCTACCGCCGATCAAGAGCAACTCGTGCTAACGCGTTCGCAGGTTGCCAAGGGGAACTGATCATGGAAAAGCGGCCCAGGACCATCGTGCGTCTCCAGCCTGTCCTCGTGGCCATGCTCCTCATGGCCTCCTCGACTCCAGGCTCGGCCGGCATCTTCAGCAAGAATCAGCCAGTGCCAGATTGGGCGATCGAAGCCAACAAAACGCACACGCCGGACTACGTCAAGGATGCCTCGTCGGTCGTCCTGTATGAGGAGTATGTCGAAACCGTGGACGCCAGCGGAAGAGCAATCGAGCGCCACCGCAAAGCCTTGCGCATCCTCAAACCGCAGGGGCGCAAAGAAGGTTGTGCGGTCGGCTATGACGTGGACGAGAAGATCAACTACCTCCGCGCATGGACCATTGCCGCCGACGAAAAACAGTACATGGCGCAGGATACGGATTTCGCTGAAGTGGGCAATACCAGCGTCCCGGTGATGCTTTCGACTGCGAAAACGCGCGTTGGAATTCCTCCGGCGGTGGATGTGGGCGCGACGATGGTCTGTGAGTCGGAGGAAATGCTGCAGCCCTACCTGCACGAGACAATCTGGGAGATTCAACAGAGCATTCCGGTGGTGTATCAGGCGCTCGAGGTCGACCTTCCTCCGGGCCACGCGTATTCCCAGGCTTGGCACACCTTCAAAGCGATGTCGCCGGTTGAGGTTTCGCCCAACCACTGGCGCTGGGAAGTGAAGGACACACCGGCACTCGACCTGCGAGATATTCCTTCGCGCCCGGAGTGGGGAGCCCTGGCAGCGCGCATGAGCGTGCAGTGGGGCGATGCAGCGGTCGTGGGAACTGACAATGAGTGGAAGGCGATCGGCGAATGGGTCACTACCCTCGAAGCGGACCGCCCCACACCTTCACCTGAAATCACGTCTTTCACGCAGACGCTGATCGCCGGAGCACCCGACTTTTACACCAAGCTCAGCCGGATCACCGATTCCATCCAGAAGAACATCCGCTACTTCATTGTTGAGCGCGGCATCGGCGGATTGCAGGCGAACCATGCCGCTGATATCTTTCGCAACCGTTACGGCGACTGCAAGGACAAGACCACCCTGCTGATCGCGATGCTGCGCGTCGCCGGCATCAACGCGTATTACGTTCCGGTGGATGACCGCCGCGGGATCGTCGATCCCGGCGATCCATCGCTCTATGGCAATCACATGATCACCGCGATCGAAGTGCCGGCGGACGTGAACGATCCGCGCCTGATTGCGATCGTGAAGGCTCACGATGGCAAACGGTATCTGATTTTCGACCCCACCAACGAGCGCACACCTGTCGGCAATCTGCCATCGTACCTGCAGGGCAGTTTTGGAACCCTCGCTGCCGGCGCTGCCAGCCAGGTGATTGAATTGCCGATTTTGCCGCCCGAAGCTAACGGAACCGTCCGCAAAGGCGAATTCGCGCTGGCTGCCGATGGCACCCTTTCCGGCCTGGTCGAAACGACGCACTCCGGTCCCGAAGGCGCCGATCTTCGCATGATCCTCAAGTATTCCGATGAGAAGGAACGGCGCGAGTCGCTCGAGACCGCGGTCTCCCATGATGTGCCGGGGGTGGTATTGAATTCGTTTCAGTTTATGCAGCCCTCTGAACTCGACAAGCCACTCGAGGTGCAATACAAGTTGACCGCCGCGCAATACGCCCACCAGGCAGGGACGCTGCTGCTGGTGAGGCCGCGCGTGGTGGGTTCCCACGTCCTGCCCTTCAACGACAAGCCGCGAACCGTGCCCATCGATCTGAGTGCGACCGGACACTGGCACGATAGCTTCGACATCACCTTGCCGCCCGGCTACGTGGTCGATGAGACGCCCGACCCCGTGGATCTTGATCTCGACTTTGCCAGCTACCACTCGAACATCACCGCGAAAGGCGACGATCTCCATTACGAGCGCGAATACGTTGTGCGCCAGGTCGAGCTGCCTGCGGAGCGCGCCGCTGATTTCCGCAAGCTCGAAGGCGCTATCCTCCGCGACGAGAAGGGAACGGCGGTTCTTAAAAAGCGGTAGGCGAATTTACCCTGGGGGGATGCAGGCCGTGCGGCTCGATGCGCGCGGCCTGCGCGTTTGCGACGTGTGCAGCGACTGGGGATTCGGCGAAATCGTTGCGCACTGAACTGTGGAAGGCGCAAGCCACTCGGTTGCCCTACTCTAGTGCTATGACTGATCGTGACCTGCTGGCGCAGATCGCACGCTCTGCCGGGGGCAAAGCCGGATACAAGCAACTGGTGCGCGAGCTTGGCCTCGGAGGCGGACGCGAGCGCCGGCTGCTGCTTGAGCAACTTGCTCGCATGACAGCGCGGGGAGACCTGATCAAAACCGATCGTGAACACTGGAGCATTCCGAAAAGAGCCGGCGCCGGCACGCGCGACAACCTCATCGCCGGCCGGCTGGATCTGCATCGCGATGGCTATGGATTTGTGCGTCCCAATGCACGGCAAGGGGCGGTCAAAGACGATGACGTGTTCATTCCACCCGACGAGATCAACGGCGCCATGCAGGGCGACCAGGTGCTGGTGGAGCTCGCGCCTCCGCGCTTTGACGGGCGCCGTCTCGGCCGCATCGCCCGCATTCTCGAACGGCGAAATCCTACGGTCGTCGGGATCTTTCACTATGCAAAGTCCGATCGTGAGATGGGTGACAAGGTTATCCCCTTCGACGAGAGGATGACGCAGCACATCGTGATCCCCTTCGGGCAAGCGTTCCCTGAGCCCGATGAAGCGGCCACACCGCATCGCGTTCTCGGGAGCGAAGCCGCGACTTCTGCGCACCACGACGATCTCGAAGGCCTCGTCGTCGATGTCGAAATCACAAGCTGGCCCACGCCTACGCGGCCTCCCATCGGCCGCGTCATCGAAGTGCTCGGCGATCCCGACGACTTCGGCGTCGACGTGGAAATGATGATCCGCAAGCATCAGCTCCCGCGCGTTTTCCCCGACAAGGTGCTCGCTGAAGCTCGCGACGTCGCCTTCTTCGATGAGGTCGAAGCCAATCGCCGCCGCGACTTTCGCGGCCTCCCCATCGTGACCATCGACGGCGAAACCGCGAAGGACTTTGATGATGCGGTTCTGGTGCGCGATCGCGCCCACGGTGCCGGCTTCGAACTCCAGGTGCACATCGCCGATGTCGCCGAGTACGTCGGCTCCGGAACGGATCTCGACCTTGAAGCGCGTCTGCGCGGCACCAGCGTTTATTTCCCTGACCGCGCCATCCCCATGCTTCCCCACGACCTTTCCACGGGCATTTGCAGCCTTCGTCCCAGGGAAGATCGCCTCGTTCTCAGCTGCATCATGCAGCTCAGCTCCGCCGGACGCATCGAAAGCTTTGAAATTCTCGAAGGTGTCATCCGCTCCGCCGAACGCATGACTTATACCGACGTCTCCGCAATCCTTGAGGGCGATGCAGAGACCCGAACGCGGTACGCGCAGCTTGTCCCCGAATTCGAACGCATGCGTTATCTTGCCGGATTAATGAACAAGCGCCGTGAAGAGCGCGGAAGCATCGACTTCGATCTGCCTGAACCCGTGATCGAATTCGACGACCAGGGCCAGATGCGCGGCGTCACCAAATCCGAGCGAACCTGGGCCAACCGGCTCATCGAAGAATTTATGCTCGCCGCCAATGAATGTGTCGCCACGTGGCTTGAAGACCTCGGCGTGCCTTCGCTTTACCGCATCCACGAAAAACCGGAGCCGCGCCGCGTCGTGCAATTCGAGGAGCTCGCCGCTGGCTTCGGCTACTCCCTCGGTCTCGGCGCACTCCCTGTCAAGCGCATCCAGACGCGTGGCGATCGGCGCGATGCGCAGCGCAGCGGCCGCCAGGCGCGCACGCACGAAGTCCCCGAAGATATCGCCGTTACGCCAAAGATGTATCAGAAGCTAGCCGCACGCATTGAAGGCAAACCCGAGGAGCGGATTCTCAGCTACCTCATGCTTCGCTCGCTCCGCCAGGCACGCTACTCCGAGATCAATGAGGGCCACTTTGCCCTCGCCGCGCCGACGTATACGCATTTCACCTCGCCCATTCGCCGTTACCCTGATCTCATCGTTCATCGCATCACCAAGGCGCTGCTGCGCACAGGCGTTGATAGCCGAGCAGAAGTTGCCGAAGATCGCCACGGATCGCCATGGACGCATCCGCACGAAGGCCTGAAAGGCATCGTCATTCATCGGGCGAAAAAGCATGCGCACGGCGAAGGATTCAGCGGCGAACCGCCAATTCCCGAAGCTGAGCTTGCGCAAATTGCCGAGGAATCAAGCCAGGCCGAGCGCCGCGCCGCCGAAGCTGAGCGCGAACTGGTGGAGTGGAAGAAGGTGCGCTTCATGGAGGATCGTGTCGGTGAGGAATTTGCCGCGCTGGTGCTCAACCCAACGAAATACGGCCTCTTCGTTGAACTCACGGATCTTTTTGTCGAGGGCCTGGTCCCCATCGATACGTTGCGCGACGATCGCTATACCTGGCGCGAAAATACGCACGAAGTCATCGGCGAGCGCTCGGGCCGCCGCTTCCGCGCCGGTGATCGCGTCCAGGTCATCCTCGATCGCATTCTGGCGCAGGAACGACGGCTGCAGTTTTCCATCGTGGAAGAAGGCATCCCTCTGACCGGCAAAAAGCAGCCTAAACCGCCGTCGAAGTCCAAGACGAATCGGCGTAAGGAAAGTGCTGCTTCAAGGTCTAAGAAAAAGCCTCGCCATGTTCGCAAGCAAAAACGCCGCTGAGAGGCGATCGCGCCAAAGCGCAATCACCCCGACGGTCGGGCTTTGACCCGGGAATTGCTCTAGGCGCCGGCTTGCTGCGCGGCATACTTGCCGATAATCGGAAGCTGATATTTCTCGCCCTTCAACGCCTTCACCAGGGCAATGATCCACACGATCAGGATGCCCAGTGAAGCAAACGGGAGAATGATCCAGCCGATTACCGGGATAATCCCAAGGACAATCTGAACCGCAATGGCAGCGATACCGAGAAAGATGCATTGCCAGGCATGGAAGCGCACAAAGGGGTTCTTGTTGTAGGGCTCGACAAGCAAGAACACGATCGCCGGAATAATGGTGATGTAGGCAATCGCTCCGGCGGCGGTATCAGATAAGCCGGTCTGCGCGGCCTGCGGGGGAACGGGAGTGTACTGTGGAGAGTCGGACATGGTTCTGCTCCTTCGCTTTGGACCTGGAATCGTACCTGGAATTGCAGAGAAAAGAGCGAATATTGAGCGAGCGACAACCAGCGAGCCACGGGGATACTACTCAACGCATCATGGTTTCCGTGGTGGGAGAAAGACTACTTCATCGCAAGCTTTTCGGCAATACTCCCGAGAAGGGGAATCCTGAATCGCTTGCCGTTTGCTGCCTGGATGACGCAAACCAGCCATAGCACCAGCCAGAGCAAAGACAAGAACCTCAGGATGTAGGCGAGGGTAGCGGTCCCAAGAAACAATGTGAGAAGGGCGATGGAGCCAAGAATGATATCGAAAACGAAGGCGGTAACACACAGCAGAACCGACTGCCACGCGTGAAAACGAATGTACGGGCTGTCCTTATAGGAGGGAAGAAGCAGAAAGGCAATGGCCGGGAAGAACGTGAAGTAAGAAATTGCACTTGCTGCGTTGTCTGACAGTCCAGATCGTGTCGCTACGGTCATTGGGAACCCTTTCCTGCTTCCTGTAGGATCTATCCGATTTCCGCCTTGGCGTCCTTGTTGCCGGCCGGCCCATGGGAATCGGCCGGCGATGCTGCGGACGTTACGAAATCAAACAGGATTGATCTAAGGAAAAGCGCCGGCATGTGCGAAAGTCAATCAGAATCACCGCATTGACCGCACGGCGGTAATCCGGGACGCCATTAGAAAAGGAGCTTTTCTGGCGGGGCTTCGATCAGCAACTCAGGATCATCATTGCGCACATTTCCTACGCGAGCGCTGACCGGCCAGGAACGCATCTTCTCAGCGGGATACGGCCGCAGCAGATCGACTGGCGGGCGCGACGAATCGCCCGGCTCTATCCATCGCGAGTAGTCGTCCGGATTCAGGATCACCGGCATCCGGTTGTGCACCGGCTCTGCCAATGCGTTGGGATCGGTGGTCAGGATGGTGAACGTCTCCAGCGGCTCTCCCTCCTTCGGCTTCCACCGCTCCCATAGCCCGGCGAATGCGTACGGTTCGCCGCTCTGCATCCCGAAGGCAAATGGCTGCTTCGTCTTCGCGTCGATCCGTTGCCACTCGTAGAAAGCATCGGCCGGAACGAGGCAGCGGCGCTTTTTGAAGGCTTCCTGGTAAAGAGGCTTCGCCGCAACTTCTTCAGCCCGGGCGTTAATCGTCGTGTAGCCGATCCTCGCATCCTTGGCCCAGTAGGGCACGAGCCCCCAGCGCATCAGCGCAAACTCAGGCTTGCCCGTATCGGTGTTCAGACGCACCACGGGCTGCGTGCTCTGCGGCGCCGCGTTATAGGTGGGCGCAAAAAAAGGCATGTCCTCTGGCTCTACTCCAAACCAGTCGGCGAGGACTTCTTGCGTGGATCGACGAGCAAATCGGCCGCACATATCAGATTGCGTTTGATTGTACGAGGTCGTGAAAAGTAACAGCAATTCTCGCAAAGAAATTCGTATTCATCGTTATTTCTTCTTTGCGTCTGGGCTTCAGTTTCTTTTGATCTCTTCAGCCGTAATCTCTGTAACTTTCCAGGGGCTACATCACTCTCTTTCTTCACAAGGGCCCTCGGCGCATTGCTTGTTCGGCATTGCGAACAGACATCTCGCAACAGCTGTGTCCAGGGCCGATTTCCCCTGATTGGAGTACCGGAAATATGAAGAGCTTCACGCTCACAGTCGTAGTGTGTCTACTGGCCGGCGGTGCGTTCTTGTCTGCCCCGCGAGCACTGCATGCGGAACAGAACCGCGGCGCCGTCTTCGTCATGACCAACGCCGCCACGAACAACCAGATCGTTGCATATTCCCGCCAGGAGGATGGCTCGCTTCAATCTGCAGGCGCTTTCTCAACCGGAGGCAACGGCAGCGGTGGAACCGTCGATCCTCTGCACTCACAGGGATCGCTGCGTCTAAGCGAAGATCATCATCTGCTCTTCGCCGTGAACGCGGGCAGCGGAACCATCTCCTCGTTCGTTGTTGATGGCGCCACGCTCGCACTCGCGGATACGACGAACAGTGGTGGCAGCTCCCCATCAGCATTGGCGCAGGTCGGCGATCTGCTCTACGTCCTCAACTCCGGCGGCAACGGAAATGTAAGCGGCTTCCGCGTCACCCCCCACGGCAAGCTGCACCCCATCGAGAATTCCACCCGCAATCTCAGCGGTACATCAACTTCACCAACATCGATCGCCTTCAGTCCCAACGGCCAGTTTCTTGTTGCCACAGAAAACGCCGCCAACAATGTCGATGTCTTTCGGGTCCATCCCAATGGCACGCTCTCTGATGTTGTCGCTAACTCCACTCCCGGGGCAGCACCGTTCGCAGCAGTATTCGCACCCAATGGAGCGCTGATCGTGGCAGGCACGGCAAACACCGTCTCGTCCTACTGGGTGCAGCCGAATCAAACCATTGATGCAATTACGTCCGCGCTCCCCACGGACGGGCAAGCAACCTGCTGGGATGTGGTAACCCCCGACGGCCGCATCGCATATGCCATTAACGCCAACACGTCGAACATCGCGGGATTTGATATCGCTCGCAACGGCTCACTTACTCCCATCGGCGCCACCATTGTCGGATCCAATCCGACCGGAAGCGCCAACCTCGACACTGCGATCAGCGGCAATGGCAAGTTTGTCTACACCCTCAATGCCGCGACCGGTTCCATTGGCATCTTCTCGGTCCAGAGTGATGGAGCTCTGCTGAACAATGGGCAGGCCGAAGGTCTCCCAGCATCCGCGGGTCTCAACGGTATCGCGGCATTCTAGCCCCCTCCGGCGGGGAACTGTCCTTGGCGGCCTTTGAGGCAGTGCCCCGCCTCTCCTTTCCAACGCTATTGCCGTCCAAATCGGCTTCATTGTCATCCCATACAATAAAGACTGGGAGCAGGAACGATGGCGCATATGGTTTTTTGTGTTCGCAACAAGAAAGAAATGGAGGGCCTTGACGAGCCGCCCTTCGACTCGGAATTCGGCCAGAAGATCTACAAGAATGTCTCCAAAGCGGCATGGGGCGAGTGGGTCGACCGCCAGAAAATGCTTCTGAACGAGTACCGTCTACAACCCTGGACTCCGCAAGCGCAGGAGTTCCTGGTGGAGCAGATGGAGCAGTTCTTCTTCGGCGAAGGCTCGGCGCTTCCGCAGGAGTTCGTCCCACCTTCCCACTGATCGATATCTTCATCGGACCTTGGCGCCGACCGAGCACCGCAAACTCTTGGCGCTTCGCAGCCCGGAGTGCCCGTGCAACCGCACGCTGGTGTAAACTAAATCAGAACCCCATGGGCCGGCTCACCCGAGCCGGCTCGACTGTGTCGGGACGTGGCTCAGCCTGGTAGAGCACTCGCTTGGGGTGCGAGGGGTCGGCAGTTCAAATCTGCCCGTCCCGACCAATATTAGAATCAATAATTTGCGTGGAGTTGTCCCTTTTGGCCGAGATTGTGCCAGTTCTCGCCAACAAGGCACGTCCGATGTCTGTGGGTTTAGTTAGACAGCGGCGTCACTTGCTTTCGAGCGCGAGATCCTGATTCGGCTTTGTGCCACCGAGAAACACCTCAAAGGTTGTTCCGCTTTTTCCTGCGCGATCGGACGTGCGAAAACGAATCGTGCCGTTATGGTGCAAAATCACGATTTTCGACACCCATAATCCCAAACCTGAGCCCTTCAGTTCTTTTGTCGTGAAGAAGGGATCGAACAACTTATCTCGAATACTTTCGGGAATTCCGGAGCCGCGGTCGTGGATTGTGATCAGCGCGCCTTCCATGCCGCGTCGGTGGACAGATCTAATTCGAATGACGACGTCGGTGTCGGGAAACGCCGCCTCAGCGGCGTTGCGAATCAGATTTACGAAGACCTGCCTTAATTGGCCGGGATACCCGCAAACGGTCACTGGCATGGTCGCGCTACAGACGAGGTGGACATGGCGCGCTGCCACCGATCGCTCAAGAACTGAGATTACGTCAGCTACAACAGCATTGACTTCGACCGGAACTGGATTCTGTGAATCACGATGGAAGGCAAGGGATTGTTTCGTGATTTTCGTGATGCGCGCCAGCTCATTGTCGGCACGGGCAAGAAATTCGCGAGTCAAATCGGGGGATGAAGAAGATTGGGCAAGGTAGATCAGGTTGATCAAGGCTTCGAGCGGATTGTTGATTTCGTGTGCAATCGCATTGGCCAGCTTGCCGGTCGCGGCAAGTTTCTCGGCCGTGCGAAGCGCATATTCAGCGAGCTTGCGGTCGGTAATATCTGTCAGGATGAGGATCTTTTCTTTTCCGGAGCTTCCTGCCTCAATGGGATTGACGGATAATTGCACCGTTCGTTTGGCAATGGCGAACTCGCCACTGTATCGCTGACCGTTTAGGCTCATTGGCTCGCTCGTTCCCAGCATGCGTTCAAGGAATGAACCTGCGTTTTCACCCGTTTCAACAGGGTTCCTTGAGCCACAAATCTCTGCAAACGCACTATTCCATCGAACCAAGCAGCCATCAGATCCCACAAGAGCCAATCCCTCGTGCAGTGCGTCGAAAGTGGACTGCCAATGATCCGCAGCTTTGCGCGCCACAGCCTCGGCTGCTCGCAGACGCACCAACGCGCGGACCGTGGCAACCAATACCATGCGATCGATTGGATGAGTGAGGTAGCCATCTGCTCCGCCTTCGAGCGCACGAACCCGGTCGTCACTGGAAACAAAGGAAGCGGAAATCTGAAGAACTGAAATGGAAGCCGTCCGAGGATCCCGCTTGATCTTCTGGCAGACTTCGTAACCGGAAATGTCGGGAAGGCGCACGTCAAGGATGATGAGGTCAGGGAGCGTCTGCGCAATCTCGAGAGCACCATGGCCGCTGCCGGTCTGTGTGCAATCGAATCCTGCTCCATCGAGAATGCGAGCCAGCACGTACCTGTTTTCCTCGCGATCGTCGGCAATGAGAATGCGAGGGCGATATTCGTCAGGCATTGTTGCCTCGGGCTCCAGCTTCCAGAGAAAGCCCGACCGATCTCACCCAGTCGAGGAATGGCTGCGCAGACAGTCGCGTGGTGATGTCCTCCTTACGGATGACCCTGGCTTTCCAAGAGTCCAATTGCGCCTTCTCAGATTCGGAAAGGACCTTGGAGGTATAGATAAGCACCGGCAAGTCTTGGGTTGCCGATTGTGTTCGCAATTTCCTCAAAATATCGAAGCCGCTGATATCGGGCATCAGCAGGTCGAGGATCACAGCATCAGGCATGCTTTCGTTCAGCAACGCCAAGGCTTCGGTTCCACTGCCTGCCTCTCGAATGTCAAGCCAAGGCTGGCTCAGCAGGTCGCGAAGGATGTAACGCGCCACTTCATTGTCGTCCACAAGAAGAATTCGTCGAGTACCGGATTGCGCGGTCAATCGGCGGAGCTCGCCGAGAAGAACTTCCCGTTCCACCGGCTTGGGCAGAAAGACGCTTATTCCTTTCGAGGCTGCAGTCCGCAATTCATCGTGGACGCTGGTGACGATCAGCGGCAATTCCGGCAGGCGCTCTCGAAGACGCGCGATAAAGTTCCATGACTGATCGTCTCCGAGATAAACATCCGCAACGACCGCAGCGGGGATGTGACGGGCTGCCCAAACCTCGGCTTGCGCCACCGTGGATGTAAGGATTGGCTGGAACTCTGTGTCGCGCAAGTACGATTCGAGCAGGTGTGCAGTCTCCGGGCTATCCTCAAGGAACAAGATGGGCGTCCGGTAAAACTCTGGAGCCGCCGGCATGGCGGTATCCTCAGGCTGACTGGCCTCTCCCACGTAGACTGCCGGAAGCCGTACAAAAAACGTCGAGCCCTTGCCGAGTTCGCTCTCCAGCCAGATTTGTCCCCCCAAAAGCATGGCCAGGTTGCGGCAAAGTGGGAGGCCCAGGCCCGTGCCGCGATAGCGCTCCTGCAGGGGGTTTTCCACCTGGCCGAATTCCTTGAAGATCGTTTCGTGATGTTCGTGCGCTATCCCTATTCCCGTGTCTCGAACGGTGAACTGGATCTCCCGGGTATCGACCAAACTCGCCGAAACAGTTACTTTCCCGTTGGGAGTGAATTTAAGCGCATTGGAAATCAGGTTTCTGAGGATCTGCGAAACTTTGCCTTCATCGGTGCGCAAAGCAGGCAATTCCGGCGCGTCTTCAAACACGAGATCAACCGAATTGTTATCGGCCAGCAATGGCTTCAACATCCCTTTGAGTGCGCTGAATAACTCATGCACCTCAAATCGCTTGGCACGGATGCGAATTTTGCCGGCTTCCACCTTCGCCAGATCGAGCAGATCGTTGACCATCTCTTGCAGGTCACGGGCCGAAGATTCGATGTAGCGGACCTGCTTGAACTGTTCGGCGGTGAGTTCGCCATCGAGCCTGTCCATCAGCAACCGCGCCAGGGAAACGATCGAGTTCAGCGGGGTACGGAATTCGTGAGAGACATTGGAAAGGAATTTGGTCTTGAGTTCGGAGGCTCGGCGGAGGTAGTCCGCTCGCTCATCGAGTTCCGCATAGAGTGCGACCACGCCGCGATTTGTGTCCTCAAGCTCACGATTCAGCAACTCCAGCTCTTCCTGCCGGGAGCGCAGTTCCTGGAGCGTCTTCAATAACTCCTGGTTCTGTTGTTCTATCTCTTCGTAGGGGCTTTCGGGCAATCGAGCCTGGATCTTTCGACCGAGATCGCTGGCGGTGCGCAGCGTCCAGGTATCGCGATGATGCGGAATATTCTTCGCCATCCGAACCGTGGTGCCTTCTGGCGACGTCTCGATATGGAACTCGTCCATTAACCGTCGAGTGCCAATCAAGCCCATGCCGAGACCGGTTTGCGATCGATAGCGGCCCTGAAGAATCTCGTCAAGATTGGGAATACCCGAACCCGCATCGGAGACAGTTACTGCCAGGCGTTGTGGCGAATCAAGCTCCAGCGAAAAAGTTACCCTGCCATTTTTTGCGTAGCGAAAAGCATTACGGGCAATCTCGGACGTCGCCGTGGCAAGGCGAATCTGATCCTGGTTATCGAGGCCTAACTGCGCGGC
This sequence comes from uncultured Acidobacteriaceae bacterium, assembly GCA_963770365.1. Lineage (GTDB taxonomy): Bacteria > Acidobacteriota > Terriglobia > Terriglobales > Acidobacteriaceae > Telmatobacter. The sequence continues at coordinate 54,109 of CAVYPN010000020.1, forward strand.
TACTTCGCGGGCTCGTTGCCTGGTGTGAACAACGTCACGTTCGGTAAGCAGGACGAGATGGAAAATCGGAACCGACATAGATCATTCAGCCTTCACAACCACAACGCTGGCGTCATCGCGCTGACGGCGAAAATCGCGAATTAATGCGCTGCCAATGATAGCGGGGTGTTTTGCCAGCAGGCCCGAATGGGCCGAAAGGTCCCATTTGGACTGAAGGCCGTCGGAATGCATTACGAGGATCGCGTCGGCCGGCCATTCGGTACGGAACTCCTGAATCCTCGGAGCCGTCATTCCAAGCGTGCCATTGTGCGACACCAGGCTTCGCGATCGGCCTTCGCTAAGTACCACGCCGGAAATATTGCCGACGCCGGCATAGATGAGCACATTTTCGAGCGGCCGAATCTCCGCAATGGCAGCAACCGCTCCGCGCGTCTTTCGCAGAGCGTCATGGATATAGCTCAAAATTTCGCCGGGAGCGGATGCGGTTCGCTGCCGGAACGTGGCAATGGCCTCCTGGGCCGCTTCTGCCGCGCCCCAACCGTGGCCAAGCCCATCGGCAATCACCACCAGGGTGCGACCGGGCGTATGGTAGCTGGACCAATCGTCACCGCAGACACGTTCTCCAGGGCACGGCACAGCCATGCCAGCAATCTGCAGTCTCTCGTTGCGAGTTGCTTTCCCCAGTTCAATCAGAACGATGGTGCCTGTGCGGCCAGTGAAGATTTCAAGAGTAGTGGCCATGCGCTTCATCGCTCCAAGGCCGCCGCCCATGGTTCCCGCGGTGGAGTACCCGTCGCTCATCGCATTGGCGATATTGGCGATGCCGGCGCCTTTGTCGAGTGCCAAAATCCGTGCGAGTGGGCCATTCTCCCCCGGGATTCCGGCCAGAATCACTTGGCCCCCGTTCCCGTGGATGAGAACATTGCGCGAAACTTCCGTGGCCAGAAGCGTTAGTTCACCGGACCGGGTCTCATCCAGTCCCATCCGCTGAGCTGCGGACTGCGCGGTGCGCCGCACCTCGCCGACGGAACTCGCGTCGGTGACTGCTACCCATTGGGAGAAACCTATCTCCATCGCGCAATCGTGACCCGCGTCCCTTTCCCGATCTCTGATTCGATGCTGAATTCATTGACCAGGCGTTTGCTGCCCCCAAGACCCAGGCCCATGCCCGACCCGCTTGTGTATCCATCCTTCAAAGCTTGTTCAATGTCCGGGATCCCGGGGCCTTGGTCCTCAAATATGAGGCGAATCCCCGAACGTACGCCGTTGACCAGCGATTCGATGGTCATTTGCCCTCCCTTGCCATGGTCGAGGGCGTTGCGCCCGAGTTCGCTTGCCGCTGTCACCAGTTTGGTCTGATCGACCAGGCTAAAACGCAGCTCCGTGGACCATTGCCGAACCTTCTGACGGGCCAGGACAACATCGTTTGAGTTTTTCAGTGGCATTACTTCATGTTTGAGGATGTTCATCGCCCGATCCAGACTGCAGAGGGGCTCCTGCCCCAAAAAGCAGTTCCATTCCTGCTTCCACGCTCAGCGCCGTGCGCACCCCGGGCAACGACATGCCCAGTTCAACCAGCGTGATGGCGACTGCCGGCTGCATGCCGACAACCACAGTGTCTGCCCCCAGCACCCGCGACATGGCAGCAATATTCGCGAGCATCCGGCCAATGAACGAGTCGACTATTTCCAGAGATGAGATGTCGATGAGGACGCCGGTCGATCCCCAGTCTGAAATGCGCTGGGTGACGTCGTCCTGGAGTTGAAGGGCCAACTTGTCATGCATGTCCACCTGAATTGTGATCAGCAACAATGAACCCATGCGAAGAACCGGAATTCGTTCCATTTACTCCTCCCGCCTTGTAAACAAACCGCTGATCGGGCTGAGAGGAGCCGATGCTTCCCGCACGACCTTCCGTCCACTGCGCTGGAGAGCCAGGGCAAAGGCGTCAGAAAGCTTGGCCTTGGTCACTACATCTTCGAGATTGATGCCCAGGTGGACGATTGTCTGGGCAATCTGCGGCCGCACCCCGCTGATAATGCACTCGGCGCCCATCAATCGGGCCGCCGTGATCGTTTTCAGCAGATGCTGCGCCACCAGCGTGTCGACCGTGGGAACGCCAGTGATGTCGATGATGGCAAATTTGGAGTTGGTCGAAACGACGGTCTGCAGCAAGCTCTCCATCACCACTTGGGTGCGCGCACTATCAAGTGTCCCGATAATCGGCAGAGCCAGGATCCCATCCCATAGCTTCACCACCGGCGTTGAGAGTTCCAGGAGTTCTTGTTGCTGGCGCGAGATGAGTTCCTCGCGCGCCGCCATAAAGGCTTCGGAAGTGATGAGAGCAAGCCGATCGAGCATCTCTGTAGCGATCCAGACTGTGTCGAAGAGCTTGTCCTGGCTGCTCGAAAGATCGCGGCGAATCGCCGAGAAAACAGGCTGCTTCAGCGAGAGAACGAAGGTTGCCACCTCGCCGGGAGAGAAACCCTGGCGGGCCCGCGAAGTTGAGATCTCTTGCAAGAGATCGCGCGCCGAGTTCCAGCCAGCGCCACTGATGTCGGTTGGACCGCTGACACGGACCCCCGTAACCACAGCAGTCAGGAGAGAGCGACATTGTTCTTCAAGTTCGGATTTGCTGATCAGGTCTGTACGCTGGACGGATTTCTCCATGCCCCGTATCCACTCCGCCATGATCTGCGCTTCATTCTTGGAGAAAATCTCCGTCAATTCATTCATTGCAATCTCCTACAAGGCGTGTTCGAAAGACTTGATGGGTTTTGTTGTTCAAGATCACACGGCGGCGCAGTTTCTGCTGGCTGAGAGGCGGGATGACATGGGCCCAACTAGGTGAGATGCGAGAGTTTGGATCGCGTTGACGAGAATAATGCGAAACAGCCTACGACGAAGGAGACTGATCCAGGCGGGCTAACGCTTCTCGAATTGCCGGTCCGCCCTCCCATTTGCCCACATAGCCAGTCACCTTGAATAGCTTGCACATTTCGGCGTGTTCGTCGCCAAGAATGGACCAGACGATGACGGGAATACTGGCCAGGCGCGGCGTAGAGTGCCAGTATCGAAGCAGTTCATATCCGCTTTCATAACCTAGATCGAGATCCAGGATGATTCCGTCGGGCAACGGGCCATCTCCCTGGAGACCTTTTTCCAGATAGGTTCGGGCTGCGAGTATGGTTGTTCGCGCATCTACTTCGGCGATCCCCACGGAACGGGCAGCCTCCTCGGCCGCTTTGAGGTCCTTGGGTTGATCTTCAACCAGCAACAATCGATTCAATCGGCTCATTACAATTCCGTGGTCCCATTGCGGCAAGTCCACCTTATAGGTAAACGACGGCAAAGAGAAGCCTTATTGTATCCAGAGGCACGTCCCGACCGTCAACTGGCTCCGGCGTGGATCTTCGGTGAAGGTGACTTGGCACCGGCAAAGTCGGGGCTTCCGTCACATAAAAAGTCGGGACACTTCTGCGGGTCTCCAGGTCGTTTTCCAGGAGGGTATTTTCAACGGTTCAATTGGACGTAAGACTCTGTTCAAAGAGTTCTAAAACCGTCTTCCAAGACTGACCAATAAGCTATTTATTCTAAGCAGTTTTTGCCGATGTTCGTTGCGCCATCTTCCTGTTCAAGTGTGCCGCAATCGTGCGGTTGTCAAGCGCAGCTACGCTCAGCGTTTTGGTTGCCGTCTGACATGTGCGCATCCGCAAACCCTCTGTTGCCATCACAGCTTGGCGGGAAGCACCCGGTCACCGAGGGGAAGCTGGGCCAAGTCATCAAGCTGGAATCGAACCTAGTCGGCTGTGGCCGAAATGTGGGAATCGCTTGCTGGCCGGTGCGAGGAAAGCAAAGCGAAGGAAAACGTGGCCGCCATCAGCGACAAAAGAGCATTCACCGCAAAAACCGATGAGTATCCGTGGCGCACGATCAAGGAACCCGTGAAGGCTGCTGAGCCGGCCTGAACGAGGGATCCGGTAACGTTCTGGGCCGCAGAGGCGTTGCTGCGCTCTGACTCGGGCACCCGGCTCATGATGAGGCTGTAGAAGGCCGGAGTGGCGCCAAATTGCGCCGCGGTAAAGACAAGATAAACAGGGATCAGAACGTGGACAGAGTGACCGAAGCAAAGTGCAAGGATAGCCCCGCCTGCGACTACTTGAGCGCAGATGATCCCGGCAACCACTCCGACTCTCCGATAGAGCAACGGCGCAACAAGGACGGCAAACGCTTGCACAAGTTGGGCCGCAGAGAAGACCGCGCCGACATTCTGTAACGACAGGCCGAGTTGCTTGTGGAAGAAGATGGGTGCGAAGGGGATGAAAGCCCCTGAAACAAGACTCCACAAAGCGAATACCGGAAGGAAGCGCGCCAGGTAGGGATGGAAGGTGAATGGCACGCGGCTTTCCGATCTTTCCGGAGCACTGAGATGGAGGTGCAGAATCGGCCATATTCCGCATGCCACGAAAAGCGATGCGCTTATCAGTACAAGTCGCATTCCGCCGGTCGTGGAAGCAGAAAGATGCGTTGATCTCAGCAAATCAGGAAGCGAACCGCCGGCAAGCCCAGCGAGGGAGCCCAAGCCAATGCCGGTGGCAAAGGAGATGCTGAAACCGAAGACACGATTCTCCTTGGTGGTGAGTTTTGCGATCGTGGGAGCGAAGCAGACAGGCCAGCTGCTTAACGCTACGCCGGTCAGGAAGGCAAGAACGATCTGTGCGGACATCGACTCGACAGTAGTGCGACAGATGGAGACGAGCGGCACCGCAATAAACGAAAAGAGAAGCAGCTTTTGCAGGCCAACGCGGCGTGCAAGAATGCCGTTCGGAATCGTACCGGCAACGTTGCCGAGGGTGAACGCACCCACGATGATGCCGATGGCGCGTTCGTTGAAATGAAGGTTTGCCAGGAAAAGGTTGAAGAGGAAGAAATAAAGGGCGATGCCAAAATCGAAGAAGAAAGCAGCCACGAAGAAGATCCAGAACTGGCGGCTCAGAGTCTCGGCCGACCACCAGGATCTCAGGCGCTGAAGGGGCGAGACACTTTGAACAGAGGACCGTGGTGGACGGTCGACGGAATCCATCTAGCTGCCTCTCTTGGCCAGTTGCACGAGGCGCTCGACCGCCCAGTCGAGATGCGTGTAGCGGAGTTCGAGCGCACCATCATCGAGCAGACGATCAATCATGGCGCTCTGCATCTCGCGAATTTCCGGGGGGCTGAAGAGCACCTGGAGCATGAAATGCCTTGCCACCTCCGTTGGGAAACGTGTGAGTTCCTGGCGGTGCACGTTGCGGCGATTGAGAAAGACGACGTGATTGATGTGCGAAGTGAAGCTCGTTGTTATGTTGCGAAGGGGCTGAATTTCAAGCTCGATGGAAGGTTTACCGATCTCCGCTCGCTTAATGATTTCCCGGCCGTTCAATTCGGAGAAAAGCTTGGCTGCAGAGGGGCGAAAGCGTGCCTGATTGCAGTTGCCCACTACAAGGCGGTCATGGCGGTTGTTTACCAGATAGCTGCCATCGTCGGTGATGTAGGTCCAACCGTTGCGAGCACACGTGTAGGCGAGCGTGGTTTTGCCGGCCCCGGAGTCGCCACAAAGCAGGATCCCGCATCCATCGAGCTCGACGCATGCAGCATGAACCGCAGTAGTGTGCGACGTCGCCAGGATTGCCATCGCCGCGGATTCGAGGAAGAAGTAACCGACGTATCCGCGATGCGCGAGCGCCGCCTCCGTGATCCAAATTGAGGCAGATCGACCGAGGAGATCAATCACGGAGAAGTTCTCCTGGTCGGCGACGTTCGTAACCAGGTGACGATGAACGCGGCAAACCGGCGAGGGCGGGCATTCTGTGGATGCGGTGCTTCGAACGCCAACGCGAATAGTGATGGGATCGACATCGAAGAGCTTGTCGAAGCCTTGCCAGTTCGCAGCTGCGCAGTGCAGTATCTCTTTGCTGTTGGTTTCTATCTGAACGGGAAAACCCAGGGGATAGAAGGTCTGCCGAAGCGGCATGCAAACGTGAATAAGATATGGATCGGCTAGCTCGATCGGAGCGGACCGCTCCCAGGCATCCTGGATTTCTTCAATGGTCAACATGACAGTGGTTGTATTCCCGCGAATTAAGGTTCAGAACTGGTACTTGAGTGCGAATTGAATGATGCGTGGGTTATTCGACGTGGTACTGATGACGCCGAATGAGCCGGTGGAGATGTTGCTGGACGGGTTGTTGAAGTTTGCTGTGTTGGTGAGATTAAAGAACTCCGCGCGGAAGCGGAACCTTTGCGATTCGGTGATCGGAATGTTGCGCTCCATTGCCAAATCGATATCGCGCTGGGCCGGACCCCGCACAAGTCCGACAGAGCTGTTGCCGAAATCGGTATCAAACGAACCTGTCCCGAACGGAGCTTCCGGTGCGGATGCGAACGCGGCAGGATTGAGATAGCCGTTGATCACCCGCGAGTGTAGAGATCCGGATGTCGCAGGTTTGGCGGTGCCGGATAGTTGAGCGCGATTCTCGAACGGAAAGTTCCCATAAACAGAACCCGCGTTATTGTCCAGAATCGTGATGGGCGTGCCGCTCTCTGCAACAGCTACAGTCGAGATTTGCCAGTCACCCACGATACGGGCCGTCACGCCGGGTAGGTGCCGCGCGAATGACGTGTTGTAAACAAGGCTGAGGACACCGCGATTGGTGCGATCGAAGTCGGTGGGGCCGTAAGCCTGGCGAAAATTGGTCTGGTCGTTCGTGATGAGGTGTTCTTCGTAAATGTTGGCGCCCGAAGAGCCGCTTGTCTGATCAAAATTGCGTGACCAGGTGAAGCTTCCGAGAAACTCAAGTCCGTGGGACATGCGCTTGGTGACGCTGGCCTGCAGCGAGTCGTACTTCGCATTAAACGCAGACTCGCAATACAGCGAGCCTGGGCTGATGCCCGCGTACGGCACGCGCGCGATTACATTGATAGCGGAGTTAGTTGTTTCTCCGTTGATTGGATTGGTGGGGCTGGCGAGTTGTGCCTGGTTGAACTCCGCGCAGCCGAGTTCATGCAGGGAGTGCGTTCCCACGTATCCAACTTCAAGGAGGTAGTCATGGGCGAGCGCAATTTGAGCGTTCAGGTTGTATTCAGCTGTATACGGGTCGACCATCTGGCGCGAAACCGCGGTTAGACTCGGTCCACCGCCCGGAACACGTGGCAAGAACAGCGGGTACGCGTCGTCTGAGGGCAACTGCGGAACGAACGGCTGTTGCAGGCTCGCCCCTCCGTTGGACGATCCAGCAAAGAATTGAAATATCGAGAATGGCTCTACCGCAAGCAGGTTCGAAGAGATATTCGCGGTGAGTCGCTCGAAATAGAGTCCATAACCTCCCCGCAGAAGGATCGTCGGCCGGTTTGCAACCTGATAGGCGAAACCCACCCGGGGCTGGAAATCGACGTGATGCGTGGGATAAAGACCGGGGATCGAGGATCTGATCACGCCTTGCGGGACGTCACCTTTGAAGTTCGATGGAACCACGAAGCCGCTCAGGGTGCCCTCTGGCGGTGCCGATAAAGTGGCGACGGTGGGATCGAACGTCACAAGCCTGCCATTGATATCCGATGGGGCGCCGATTATCTCGTAGCGCGCCCCCAGATTCAGCATCAACCGCCTCGTAACGCGGTAATCGTCCTGCGCATAACCGGCGAAATCGATGTAACGCGCGTCCTTGCGGAATTGCCCGGAACTCCCGTTACTGAGCGACACGTTGCTGCTGCCGCTGGGGCTCCCATTCTGCGCAGCGCTCTGGCCGAGCAGGAAATCGGGGAAGCTTTGAATTTCAAGAAGCCCATCGATTGAAAATGGCGCAGTGACGTCGACTTGGTGGCGCTTTGCCTCGGCTCCGAACCGCAGGCCGTGGTTACCGTGCGTCCATGAGAGGTTGTCCTGCCAGACAAAGGTGTTGGTCACCTGCCACTGAAAAGGGGTGCCCCCGTCGCCCAGGGTAAACAGGCCATCGATGGTAATGCCCGGAGCTGCAATACCCGCGCCGGCGGCACCCGTTGGCGAAGTCGTGCCAAGATCGGATGCCAGGATCGGGTTCGCGACCGCAGCGTCGCCATCAAACCGCATGTAGCCGAAGCGCGCAATGTTTACCAGACGCGGGTTGATGACATGGGTGTCAGACAGAACCAGCATCGTGTTCTGGTCGAGTTCATTCGTGCCCCAGCCAGGGACAGTTGCATCGTTCGGCGAGAAAGGCTCCTTCGTCGGCGCATGGGAGTAGAAGAAGCGCAAGGCCAGCTGATTTCGATCTGAAATCTTGTGGTCGATGTTTGCGGTGAATTGATCCTCGTTGTACGTGGCGGGTGTCGAGTATGTGGATTCCCCAATGGGCATTTGCGCGGGGTTGGTGTTTGGCAGCAGAATCTGGGGATTCGGAACAGCATACTGGCCGTTCGGAAACTTGAAGTTAAGCAATGCCAGTGCTACTGGATTGATATTGGAGCCATCGCAGGCCAGCTGAACTCCACCAGCCGACGTGGGATACGCGCAGAACTGAGCGCCAAGCGTTTGCGCCGACCGATCGGAGGTAAGTTGGGGAAGCTTGGGAGTGACCTGGTCTCCAAGGCCGTTAATCGAACGCAGTCCCTGATATGCACCGAAAAAGAAGGAACGATCGTGAACGATAGGCCCGCCAACTGCCGCGCCGAACTGGTTCTGCTTGAGCACCGGACGGGGTTGATTGGTCAGCTTGGAGAAGAAGGTATTCGCGTTCAGGACGTCGTTACGAAGAAATTCCCAGGCCGATCCGTGAAAGGACTGGGTGCCGGATTTGCTGATCACATCGACGTTAGCGCCAGTGCCGCGCCCATAGCTTGCATCGTAGTTGCCCGTTTGGACTTTGAACTCCTCGATGGTGTCCGGCGCCGGGGCTGCAACGCCGACCTCCTCGACGGCGTTTGCCGCTGAATTCTCCGCGAGGTTATTGGCATCCACACCGTTGAACTGGATATTGTTGCCGGTCGTCTTGTTTCCGTTGGAGGTTACATCTTGCGTGCCACGGCCCAGTGCGGCTGCGTTCGGCAGTTCAACAACCACCCCGGGCGAGAGCGAAAGAATCTGCGTGTAGTTGCGATTGGAGAGGGGGAGGGCTTCGATCGTCTGTTGGTCAACGGCCCGCCCGAGCGTGGAACTCTCGGTCTGGGCCAGCTCTACGCTTGACGTTACACGAATGCTATTGCCTACGGTTGCAACCGACAGACGCACGTCAACCACGCTGGTTTCGCCGCCGACGACGTTGACACCTTTCACGGACTCGTCGGTGAAACCTGCGCTCTGAACCGAGACGGAGTAGGGACCGGGTGTCAGAAGGGAAAATGTGAAAGAACCAGAAGCATCCGTAGAGGACGCCCGTGAGACTCCAGTAGTGTCGCTCACAACAATGACATGCGCGCCCTGGATTGCAGCCGAGGACGGATCGAAGACGGTGCCCTTGATTGCGCCCGTTCCGGGAGCCTGTGCAGGCATTAGAACAGAGATCATACTGAATGCAATAACGGCAAAGGCACGGCGGCACGACGGTAGAAGATTCATTTCGGTCCTCGCTCGGGGAATTTGCTTGGCACTTCGGCCGGTTGTTAGGGATTAAGGAAGCGCAGTATGTCCTGCTCATCCTGCTCGCTAAGCGAGGCTCGAACGCGCATGTGCTTCAGAATGGTTCCCGATATCCGCGGCGAGAAGCCTTGAGGGGCCGTGTGGCACCGCGAGCAGTTCTCTTTGAACTTGCGTTCACCGGAATTTGGATCTCCTGTTGATGCTGGTCGTTTGGTTTCCGGTCTCGCCGGAGTTGACTCCTGCTTCGCGCCCGGGTTGGATGCGGAGAGAAGAGGGGCCGCGACGAAGGCCAAAAGTCCTGCACTAAGCGCGATCGAGAGTGGGAAACGCCTCATGAGATTTCTCATTTTCCTCTCCAGGTGGGAAAGAGAAACCTATAGACGATTCCCGTCTCCCAGAGGTTGCTATTGCCGGTGGACGAAAGCTGCCGCGAGTAACTGGTGTTGATCCTGACTTCATGCGGCAGATGGTAGTCGAGTCCAAAGTCAACCTGGTTCGTATCTGCCGAAGGCAGGCCGTCGCTGGAGTCGGGACTTGTCCGGAATGATTGTTGCCAACGTAATACTGGCGCGAAGCCTGCGGTGAACGAGTGCTGATTGTCCGATCGGCTGAGTCTAAATTCCGACTCCATCCAATAGCCGTAAGAGTGCGGGCCGTGTGCGTATTCTGACCGGAACTTCAATGGAACGTTCGCGGGCTCCCACCAGAGATGCATGCCGGCGAAATTCTGATGCTGTCCCTGAAGAAGTCGCCCGTAAGAGCCGCCGATCTCCAGTCGCGACTCTGGAAAGTACAGACTGGCGCGGCCTCCCGATGAACGCTCGGCATTGAATTGTTTATTGGTGCTGTTGGCGGAAAAATAGCCTGCATAGTCGAGCGACACATGCGGTGTCGCAAAAGCAGAGCCACGCAGCATGCCGCCGACGCTGGAACCGGTGCTCATGACTCCCACCGGGAAAATGAGTGGCGCGTTTTCGAAGTTGCCGATCCAGATCGGCGTGAGTCTTTCGTTATAGGTGCCGAAGGGTGTGAGGAACTCGCCTGCAACTAAGGTTGCGTGCCGGTTTGCAAGGTAATCGAGTTGCAGAAACGACAGCCCGAGAAATGAGGAACTCTTGTAGCCACTCTGGCCACCGCCACGCGGAAAGAACGAATCGGCGATCGTGGCGCGGCTCTCGACGAGCAGGTGCTTGCCCAGAGGAGCAGCGAGCAGAGGATTGATTATCGGAATGTAGGTGGTGTTTCCACCGGTGGTGAGGGTGATAAACCCCACGCCTCCGGAAATGAGCGGTGTGTCCTGCGCCGACATCGCTGTCGCGGTGCACAGCACGGCTGAGGCGATGGCCATAGCGGAGAACGCTCGTAAACATGCGCGAATCGAAGGATGCTTATGCTGCGACATGAGCACAATGTATCGCCGCTCAAATCCGGTAGTGTCAGCGGGGCGTCTTCTCTTTGTAAGCGGAATGTCATTGCCAGCAAAATCTCGCAGAATTCAGATTCGCTGCGCAGTTGTGAATGCGCTTAACCCGTCTGCTTTCATGCGGCATCAATTGTTGCGACAAAATCATGACAATCCACTTACACATGTATGACACCCGGAATTCGGCGGCTCGTTAGGGTAGGCAGAGTGGAAGTTCAGAAAGCAAATTCATTATTTGGAGTTTTTGTGCTTATCATTCATACCCCCAACCGGGACCGGGACAAATCAGGTGGACAACGGCAAAGGTTTTGAACGCGGCGAGAAGAATACTCGGACTTGCCTTGCTTGCAGTCGCGTTGCTCCCACTCCTTACGACTAGATCGCAAGCGGCAACGAGCCCGCGGCGCATCGAGGTGACTGCAATGCGTTTTGCGTTTGCACCGGCAGAAATCACAATCAAGACCGGTGAAAGTGTTGACCTGGTGCTTACCAGCGCCGACGTTCCTCACGGAGTGCGTTTTCGCGAGCTCAATGTCGATCTGAACGCAGCAAAAGGGAAGCCTGCAGAAGTGAAGTTCACTCCGGAGAAGACCGGCACCTTCGTCGGACATTGCTCGGTGTTCTGTGGTTCGGGGCACGGAAAGATGGCGTTGACGATCCATGTGGTGGGTTAAGATGCGCGGCTGGGTGTGGCTACCGATCGTGATCCTGTTGCCGTTGGCTTTCCTGTTGGTTCACGGAATGGGAGCCACCCGGCCGAGTAAGTTTGAGGCGAGCCTGATGCGGGGAGCAAAGCACCATATCTTCGTCCGCAATAAGGCGGAGCGAAATCCGCTGCAAGCCACGTCCGAGACGATCGCGGATGGAAAAACCGCGTTCTCGCACTATTGCGTTGCGTGCCACGGGTTGGATGGCCAGAACACAGGCGTTCCATTCGCAGACAGCATGTCGCCTCCGGTCCCGTCGCTCGCTTCAATCGAAGTTCAAAGTTATTCGGATGGGCAGCTGAAGTGGGTAATCGATAACGGTATCTGGCCGTCAGGGATGCCTGGCTCCAGGGGAACTTTGAGCGACGACGAGATCTGGTCGATCGTCATTTATCTGCGGCATCTTCCGCCGGCTGGCAGCGTGGGCGAGCCGGAGATGTACAGCCATTGAGGTGGTATGAACGTCGGTCCGATCCACATTGAGCGGAAACAGAAAGCGCGGTCCCTGCGGCTGAAGGCGGCGGTATTTGCGAGCTTCACTGAGCCCGCGCCATCCGTGCGCGCACGGTTGGGCGAGTTCAATGCACGCGATTGGAATCGTGCGAAATTCTGGCTCGACGTGAGCGGACTTGCACTCTACTTTCTTGACCGTCTCGTTGCCCTGAATCTTCAAGAGTGTTTACCAGAGTCGACGGTGAAGCAGTTGCACCAGGACTTTGCAGATAACCGAGAGCGGACTGCCGCTCTCATTCGAGAAGCGCTGACTGTGAACACGATGTTGCGTGAATTGAACATCGAATTCTCTTTTTTGAAGGGCCTCACGCTTCCTTCAGAGTCAGTGCCAGAGAGTGCGCTTCGCAACCAGGCGGATCTCGACATTCTCGTTCGCGCGCAGGATGCGCCGAAGGTGAAGACGTGCCTGCAAGAACTGGGGTACGAGTTGGATGTTGTGATCGGAAGTACATGGGAATTCAAAGCCGGCCGAATGGGAATGTCTACCATCAGGGACCTGTACAGAATCCGCACCGATAGGTCAATCGACGTGCGCCTGTCAGGCAATCGAGACAAGCAGATGGATTCCGACCGGCTCATGCGTACGGAGTGGCGGAGGATACAGGACATACCGGGCCAGGAGATAGCCTGCCTTTCACCTGCGGATATCTTTGTGCAACAGGGGCAGCACATTTTCAAGCATATGTGTAGCGAATTCATCCGCGCCTCGTGGGTGCTCGAATACTGGCGCCATATTTGCGCCAGGAAAACCGACGCTGCATTCTGGCGCGAAGCGGAGAAGGTGGCGGCGAGGGAGCCAGGCGCGGGCGTCGCAATCGGGGCCGCAACACTATTAGCCACTCTCGTTTTTGGGCCATTCGCGCCGCAGGAACTATCGCGCTGGTCTATGGATCAGTTGCCGCCCGCGATCTGCCTATGGGTTCAGCTGTACGGGCAACGTGTCCTTCTCTCAGATACACCAAACAGTAAGCTCTACCTTCTGCTGAAGAAGCAGCTCAGTCCAGATTCGAAGGCCGGAAGAACTGAACGGAGGCGGCGGCTATTTCCACTCCATCTGCCGCAGCGGATCACGCGGCCCAACGGCGAAGAGAGCATGAAAGAGCAGTTACGCAGACACAAGGTACAAGCACTGTTCGCGATGCGGCGACTGCGCTTTCACCTCGCTCAGGGTTTGCTTCTCGCTATCGAGGGTCCGCGATGGGAACGCCGTCTTTCAGGTGTCGCGCAATGACGAGAGCGCGCAAAACATTGTCGCTGACGGTCCTGTCAGCAACGCTGTGGGCGATTTGTCTGTGGGGGGCAAAGCTCTCGGCGCAGTCGACCTCCCCTCCTTCGGGCAGCGCCGACCAGTCGGTTGACGCTGAGTCCGCTGCAAGCAGTCGAGATTCCCTCGCTCCAGACAGTTCCTCCAATGTGAGCCTTTCGGCAACGCAGATTATTTCGATCATTCAGAACCGGCCGGAGGTTGTAGTCGAGCTGAAAGAACTGATTGCGGAGACGCAGACTACTGGCGCCCCCGTGCAAGCGGATTCCATTACCGACGAAGCGCTGTACAGTCAGATCGTCGCCAGCAAAGAACTGCGGCAGAGCATCACGATCTTCCTGCGTTCTCGCGGATATGTGAGCGATAGCGATCTGCGGCAAATGACAGTTAGCCAGGAGCGCAACGGTCTTGACGATCCATCGGCACTCGCAAATCAGGCGCAAACCGGCATCGCGCAGGGTGGCGTCACGCCTTCTGACGAGCCGACGAATCGATCGAGTCTCCTATCGCAATTGCCTGCAGAGCAGCTTCCCACCACTAGCGCTCCAGGGGCGCCACAGCCAGAACCCGACAGTTCAACCCGCGAAAAGGCCGATCACAAAAAAGGCAGGAACATAACGGATGAGCCGCAGGTGCTGCGTCAGCCGGCACCGTACAATCTGAACTCACTTCGCGATCTGTATACGCAGATCCCAGATTCGACCGAGTCCTTGAAGCGCTTCGGATCGGAAGTTTTCACGCGTCGCGATCGTGCAGCGGCTGGAGCTATTCCCCTGGATGTTCCGATCGGCCCGGATTATGTGCTCGGGCCGGGAGACAGTCTCACGATCGACATCTGGGGTGGAATCACGCAGACCGTCTCGCGCACAGTTGCGCCGGATGGTCACGTGGCGCTGCTCGAAGCCGGAGATATGCAAGTGGCAGGGCTGACACTTGGGCGGGCTGAGCAAATGATCCAGGAAGCGCTGAAGCGCCAATACCGTGGCGCGCAGGTGTCGATTACGGTTTCGCGGCTGCGAACGATTCGCGTGTATGTGGTCGGAGATGTCCAGCGGCCTGGATCCTATGACATCGCGTCTGTTGCGTCCCCGATGACAGCGTTGTACGCAGCGGGAGGCCCAACCGCAGTCGGATCGCTGCGGACTCTCAAGCACTATCGTGGCAAGCAACTTCTGGCCACCGTCGACCTGTATGACTTTCTGTTGCACGGTGTGCGCGATGGCGAGGATCGATTGCAGGGCGGCGACACGTTGGTGATCCCTGCGGCAGGACCGCAGGTAGCCATATCTGGTGCGGTCCGGCGGCCGGCTATTTACGAATTGAACGGCGACAGCAGCCTTGCAGCATTACTTGCGGATGCCGGCGGTCTGACGGTCGCCGCATCGTTGCAGCACATCTCGATCGAGCGCATCAAAGCAAACCAACAAAGAGAGACGATCAGCCTTGGCCCGGACGCGAACAAGAATGCGGCTGCGGAAACCGAGACGATTGCAAAGTTCAACGTTCAGGATGGTGATCGCATTCACGTTGCTCCAATCGCTCCGTACAGCGAGCGCGTGGTGTATCTCGAAGGGCATGTCGTCCGTCCGGGTCGCCATCCTTTTCGGGAAGGAATGCGCTTGAGTGATCTGCTGCAGAGCTACGGGGACCTGTTGCCTGAACCAGCAGCACACGGGGAAATCATCCGCCTTGTGCCGCCTGATCTGCATGCAGAGACGATCAACTTCGACCTCCCCGACGTGATGGTTGGAAACGGCAATCTTCCCTTGCAGCCCTTCGACACAATCCGCGTCCTTGGCCGCTATGAGGTGGATGCACCGAAGGTAGAAATTCGCGGCGAAGTGCTGCGGCCTGGCTCCTACCCGCTTTCTGAAGGCATGACAGCGGCGCGCCTGGTGCGCATGGCCGGTGGATTCAAACGAGATGCCCTGGTTGGAACCGCAGACCTGATCAGCTATCGCGTGGTGAATGGCGCCAAGGTTGAGACCGAGCGCACGGACGTTCCTATCGGTGAAGCGGTTTCCAGCGGCAACCTCGCGGCAGACCCGACTCTGAAGACGGGAGACGTGTTGACGATTCACCAGATCACCGGATGGAACGACATAGGATCGTCGATCACGATTGAAGGCGAGGTTGCCCACCCGGGCAGTTATGGATTCCAGGACGGTGAGCGGCTGAGCGCCATCCTTCGGCGCGCGGGAGGCTTTCGGGACACTTCCTACCCGGCAGGAGCGGTGCTGACTCGCGAGCAGGTACGAGAGCTTGAAGAGAAAAGCCGTACGGAATTGATCCGGCAACTCGAAACGAGTTCATCGGCAGCGCGACTAGCTCCCAATCTCAGCACCGCTGATCCTGGCGGTCAGTTGATGCTGGTCCAGCAGCAACAGCAGCAGATCTTATCGCGGCTGAAGAGTCAGCCAGCTACCGGACGACTCGTCATTCACATCACGCAAGACATCGATGCGTGGGCCGGAACCCCGGCGGATATCGAAGTTCGCAGAGGAGATGTGCTGCGGATTCCGAAACGTCCGGGCTTTGTGCTGGTGAGCGGACAGGTTTACAACGCTTCGGCCATCTCGTTCGCACCTGGCAAATCAGCGGGGTGGTATCTGCAACGCGCCGGCGGGGCAACCGCGGCGGCAAATCGCAAGGACATTTTCGTAATTCGCGCCAATGGCTCGGTGGTGGGCAGGGGATCCGGCGAGTGGTATGACCGCAATGTGCTTTCGACCAGGCTGCAGCCGGGCGACGTTGTCGTGGTTCCGCAGAAGATTATTGGCGCGTCTCTCTTCTGGCGCAATCTGCTGAGCACGGCGCAGATCGCGTCTTCGATCGCCATCACAGCGGCGCTTGCAGGGCTGTAGGACAGGGGAATGGAAGAATGCAGCAGACAGAAACATTGAGCACGAACATTTCGCGCTTGAGGAATGAGAATGCTCCCAATTGGCTGACCAATGCCTCCGTACTGTGGGAGAATCGGCTGCCGCTGCTGCGAACTGCTGTTCTGGGTTTCCTTATCAGTCTGCCGATTGTCTTTCTGATTCCCAAGCAGTACGAATCGACAGCGCGCATCATGCCGCCCGAGAATTCTTCGCCCGGTACGGCAATGCTTGCAGCGCTGGCAGGGCGGAGTACCGGTGACCTTGGGGGATTGGGAACCCTCGCCTCGAGCCTCCTCGGCGCGCGCACCTCCGGCCCCCTGTTCGTCGATTTGCTGCGCAGTGGGAGCGTCAGCAGTGATTTGATCGATCGATTCCACCTGCTGCAGGTCTATGGCAAGCGTTACCGCGTCGATGCGGCAAAGCAACTCGCGCACAGAACCACCGTGCTCGAAGACAAGAAGAGTGGTGTTATTTCAATCACGGTGGAAGATTCAGATCCACAGCGTGCTCGAGATATGGTGCAGGCCTATCTCGACGAATTGAATCTACTGGTGAACAGGACGAACACCTCTTCCGCTCGCCAGGAGCGCCTGTTCATCGAACATCGTCTCGCAAGCGCATTGGCAGAACTCCAGGGGGCGGAACAGGAGATGAGTGACTTCTCCAGCACGCATTCCACGATCGACATCAAGGAACAAACACGCGCGACCGTGGAGGCGGCGGCCAAGCTGCAGGCGCAACTGATCGTGGAGCAGTCGGAACTCGATTCATTGAAGCAAATCTATGGAGATGAAAACTTCAGAGTACGCGCGGGGTTGGCCCGCATTGCTGACCTGAAGAAACAGCTGAAGGCTATCGGCGGCAATTCCGAACCTCTTGGGGCGGATGGAAATATTGCTACCCAAAACCAGGCCGGCCTCGACAGCACCGCCGAAGAATATCCGCCTCTGCGGCAACTGCCGCGCCTGGCCGTTCCTTATGCGGATATCTACCGTCGCGTCCGTGTTCAGGAGACGGTTTACGGGTTGTTGACACAGCAGTATGAGTTGGCGCGCATCCAGGAGGCGAAGGATGTTCCGGTGGTCCGAATGATCGATGCCCCGGGAGTTCCGGAGAAGAAGTCGTTTCCGCCACGGGCGATCTATTTGCTTCTGCTCACAGGCCTCATCGTAATCGGGGCCGCAGTGTGGAGTCTCTTACGTGAGCGGTGGAGCGTGCTGGACCAGCGCGATCCGCGGAAGAGGCTGGTGGAACAGATCACCGGCGATCTGGTTACGCATGCAAGGCAACTGAAACGCCAGCCGGAGTTGAAGTGATGACGACCTTGGCATTTGAGCAGGCAGATCCCCGGCTGCAATCGATGGCACGGTTTTCCGCTGCGGCAGGTTTTTTCTTTGCCTCAAGGCTGATGGCCGTAGTGATTGCGGTACGGTTGTTCGATGCCGATCCGCAGCTTGGGGTCGGAGCCAGCCTGGCATTGAATTACATGTTCCTGATTGCGGCGGCTTTCCTTTCGTTTGGTCCCGGCGCACGCAGTTTGTCGTGGTTTACATCGATTCCGAGTTTTCGCTGGGCTTTGGGTTTCCTGCTCTTTTCGGGCTGCAGCCTCGCGTGGACAGTGAGTGCATCGAGATCGGCTGCAGCGGCATTCTGGTGCGCCATGGCCTGCGACTTCACGATCGTGGTTTTGCTGTTGAGGATCGGAGACATCGAGGAGACGGTCGCGGCGGCGATGAACGGGTACATATGGGGTGCCTGTGCAATTGCGCTGATTGCCTGGCTGCTGCCAGTGCAGTCCGATCTTCGCCTGGGTGACGAAGAGTTCCTGGGACCGAATCAGATCGGTTATGCATGCGCCTTCGCATTTTTCTTTGCACAGTACCTGATGCGGGCTGGGGTCAAGGGACTTCGTATGCCCGCGGCGTTTCTCGCCATCACCATGCTGCGAAGCCTGAGTAAGACCACGATTGTTGCGTTCGTGGTTGCGCAGGCGTTTCTTCTGCTCCGGGACCGGAGCCTGGGTTGGAAAGTGAAGTTCTACATCGGATGTGCGGCTGCTGTTGTAGTTGCCGCGTTCTGGAGCCTGCTGTCGGCCTATTACGATGTCTACACGAATGCAGGGAATCAGTCGGAGACCTTGACGGGCCGAATCGGTATATGGGCCTTCATTCTGAGCGAGGCCCTGCAACATCCGTGGATCGGGCATGGCTTCCACTCGGTCTGGAAAGTAATTCCGCCCTTTGGGGTGTTTGAGGCAAGGCACGCACACAACGAGTTATTGCAGCAGTTTTACGCTTACGGAGCACTGGGCGTAGCGCTGCTGGTCTGTCTCTATGGGAGTATTTACCTCGAGGTTCGTAGAATTCGGGCGGGTCCGATCAAAACGCTGTTGCTGGCCGTGCTTCTGTTTGTCGTAGTCCGTGGATTTGCGGATACCGAAGTTTTTGATCTGTCGCTGCCGTTATGGGCGATCGTGCTGATCGGCTCGACGCTCGCAAGTGCGAGAAGAGAAAACGAAAGCCTGGCTTAGACGGGAATTCGTTTGCTTGAGGTTTGACCTGAGGTAGGGAAATGAGAGTCGTCGTGGCCGCCGTTTCTTCGAATCGCTGCATGTCGGGCGTGTCCCGTCATGCCGCGAATCTTGTGAGGTGCCTGCTCACTCGACCGGAAATTACTTCGCTTCACGTGCTCGTTGGAGAATGGGAGCAGAAATACGTGAACGAGGCAATTGGCAGGCAGGATTCGAGGCTTCATATTCACGTGGTCCCCATCGGGCCCGGAACGCTGCGCAGAAACCTTTGGTACTATCGCACACTGCCTGCAATTGCCAGTCAACTGCACGCTGACATTGTGCACATTGCCTATCCCTCTCCCATTCGGCGGGGGGCATTTGCCTGTCCAGTGGTCGTGACCCTCCACGATCTCTATCCCTATGACATTGCATCGAACTTCGGTTTCCCCAAAGTCCTCGTGAATCGCCAAATCCTGAAGCTTTGCCTGCGGAATGCCGATGCCATCGCATGCGTTTCAGAGAGCACACGGTTTCAGCTATACGAGAGGATGCCGCAGGCATCGCTGAAGGCTGTCACCGTGAACAACTGCGTAGAGGCTGCCCCCATTGTGCGCAGGCCATCCTTCATGTTCCGGTGGCCGGACCGCCCGTTCCTCTTGTGCGTGGCTCAACATCGCCGAAACAAAAACATCCCGGTGGCTCTAAAGACCTTTAAGCTGCTGCTTTCGAATGGCGCGGTAAGTCCCGATACGAGGCTTGTGCTGATTGGCATGCCGGGACCGGAAACCGGGCGGGTCGAAGCCTGCGTCCGGGCCTCGGGCCTGACACAGCGCGTGCTGATGGCGAACGGCATCTCCGATGCCGAGATGAACTGGTGCTACCGAAACTGCGAACTATTGCTGGCGCCCTCCATCGTAGAAGGGTTCGGCCTCCCGATCGTGGAAGGTCGTCTGGCCGGCTGCCGCATCGTCTGCTCGGATATCCCAGCTTTTCGGGAGACGGGGGACTCAGGCTGCAGGTTTGTGACGCTCGGGCCCGACTGCGAGAAGGACTTTGCTGCTGCCGCTGTCGCCAGCCTTGGCGAGCGTCGCCCGTTGCCTGTCCATTTAACTCGATTTTCGTCCGCCGTTGTTGCAGAACAGTACGCCAGGCTCTACCGGACCCTGGCCGATGTATCGAATGGTGTAGGAACCTCACCAGCGGACCTGGGCGACGGGCAGGCCGACAATCATGCCCGGCCGCCTGTGGCAGCTATTGCAGGCAAGTTGCCAACCTTGACCCGGTCCTGAGCGGTGAATGTCAAACAAATGTAATTTGTGTGGTTTTACTTGTTTAGGCCGAATTTCAAGGGCAAAATGAACTATATGGTGAACAGTCAGGAGCTTCTTCTGGAAGGTATCGCAGAACGATCGGTGCCGGACCCTGAACTCGGTTTGATCCTGGTGGTTGAAGATGATCCGAGGATGCAGAAGGTTCTCTCGCGAATCTTCATGGAAGAGAGCTATGCGACCGAAATCGCCGGGGACGGGAAAAAGGGGCTTGAGTTGTTTCGCTCTCGACGTCCTGTGGCTGTCGTGCTCGACCTGATATTGCCGCAGATGTCTGGCAGAGAGCTTTGCCAGAAAATGAAATCTCTCTCGCCTGAGACGCCGGTCATTGTGCTGAGCGCGATCACCGAGGTGGTAGACAAGGTCCTCCTCCTGGAACTTGGTGCGGATGACTACGTGACCAAGCCGTTCAGTCCGCGCGAGTTGATGGCGCGGGTTCAGGCGGCGATACGGCGCCGGAGGCGGCCGACGCGGTCCGCTCTCTATCACTTTGGCGAGTGCGAGCTTGACTTCGAAAAGATGACTGCGAAACGAGCAGGCGAGCCCGTAGTTCTGACATCGCATGAGTTCAAGCTGCTGCGATTCTTTACAGAAAACCCGGAGCGCGTATTGAGCCGGGAGCTGCTGCTGAACGAAGTGTGGGGATACAATTCTTATCCAACCACACGCACTGTCGATAACCAGATTCTGAAGCTCAGGCAAAAGCTGGAACCCGATCCGGCAAACCCAAAGCACCTGCTTACGATCTATGGGGCCGGCTACAAGTTTGTACCCACGGCCTGACAAGTTGGGCGGTCTCGAAGAGCATCAGGAGTAGCGTGCATGGGCGAACGTCGAGGGATTCGGACCCGCATGCTGCTGGTCGCCGCAATGGCCTTGATCATTGCGAGCGCAACATTCGGCAGTCTTCTCATCGTTCGCCATCAGCTGGAGGGCCAGGTCACCCGGGACCTCTCAAGAGATCTCGCTCACTCCGTCACCACATTCCAAAATCTCGAAGCGCAGAGATTGAGTGCGCTTGAACACGAGAATGCCCTGCTGGCTGATGAGCCTCGCCTGAAGGCGCTGATGACCACCAGCGATAAGCGGACCATCGAAGACGCCGGCGTCGAGTACTGGAAAGTCAGCGACAGCGATCTGTTTGCCTTGGCAGACAACCAGGGGCACGTGGTGGCGGCATACGCAAGGGGTTTACGTGATAGCGGACCACTGGCCCAGGACCTGCAACAGCTGTTCGGCAAGCCGAGCTTCCGATACCTGGTCAGCTCCGATCGTCTCTACGCGTGTTCGTCGCATCCGCTCTATTTTGGCAGCGCGCGGGATGGGGTTCTGCTGGGATACGTGATCAGCGGATTCGAAATTGGCCCTGATCTGTTGCGGCAGATCGGCGAAGCTACCAGCGTGGAAACTGTATTTCTGAGCAATGGACACACGCTCGCAAGCACACTGGATGGTCCGGTATTGCATCAGATTTCCCAGTTGCCGGCAACTACCAGTTCGGAACTCAATGCGCCGGTAACCATCAATGTTGGCGACGAGCGCTTTATTGCCACGACACGCGATCTGAGTGCGCCCGTCCCGTTGCGACTCGTCGTATTGAAATCGTTTGACCAGGCAGAAAGATCGATCCATCAGATCGATCGGCTCGTGCTGATCGCCGGACTGCTAGCGCTGATCGTTGGAACACTTGCGATGATCTGGCTGTCGCGCATCGTTACTCGACCGCTCGAAGACCTCGCGACGGGCGTACGCGCCTTTGGAGTCGGAGACAGCTCGCACCTGCTGCCCAGTGACGGAACCCGCGAAGTGCGTGAGCTGAGCCTGGCATTTGCGAAGATGCGCGATGAGATCCTGCGCACGAACCAGGCTCTTCTGGAATCCGAGCGGCTCGCAACGATCGGCCGAATGGCAAGTTCGGTTTCGCACGACCTGCGTCACTATCTTGCCAGCGTCTATGCCAATTCAGAGTTTCTAGCCTCATCGCCATTGTCCGAGCAGGAGCGGGCTGAAATCCTGGGCGATATCCGCACGGCAGTGCATGGCACCACCGAACTCATTGAGTCGATGCTGATCTTCAGCAGGACGGGCGCAGCAATACGGCGTTCTCACGAATTGGTCACGACTCTGTTTGAGCGCGCACTCACACTGCTTCGTGCCCATCCCGACGCAGCCGGAGTTCAGTTGACCGCGACCCATTGTGATCCTGCGGAAACGACAGCTTTGGTTGACGCAAAGCAAGTGGAGAGAGCGATCTACAACCTGCTCCTGAATGCCTGCCAATCAGCGAGAACTGGCGAAGCAGAGGCGCGCGTTCAGGCCCGCCTCGACATTCATAACGGGATGATCGTCATGGAGGTGGAAGACAACGGTCCGGGCGTTCCCGAGAGCATTCGCAACAGCTTGTTCCAGCCCTTCGTCAGCGAGGGCAAACAGAAGGGTTCCGGGCTCGGGCTTACGCTCGCACATTGCGTTGCTGCCGAACATGGCGGTGAAGTCCAGCTGGTAACAACAGCTCCTGGTGAAACAATATTTCGTATGACGATCGACCGGGGGATCGCACACCAGACGGCACCGGAAGATTCAAGTCAAAGAAGGTGGGCAGCGGGATGAGCCAGCATCGCGCACGCGCAAAAACAATCGAATGGATTATCCGAATCGCCGGGCGTGCAACGCTTGGGCTCTGGTTAAGCGCCGCCTGCGGCCTTGCGCAGAGCCAGCCGGCGGCGGATGAGAGCCTCGAAGTGAAGGTGCGACAGCTTACAGATGCCCTGAGCCGAGCCCAGAAACAGATCGAGCAATCGCAACGTGAGCTCGATGAACTGCGCGCACAGATGACAGCGCTTAAGCAGCAGATTGGCTCGGCAAATCCGGGAGCCTCGGCATCTGATTCTGCGCGGCTCTCGGCAGCGGTCGATCAGATTCGCGAACAACAGGCGCTCGAGCAAACGCAGGTCGCCACCCACGAACAGGCCAAAGTCGAGAGCGAGTCGAAGTTTCCGCTAAAGCTCAGCGGCCTTGTGCTCCTCACGGGATTCGTGAATACCACCCAGGTGGATAATCCTATTTCGCCGTCGATCGTTCTTTCAGGGGGAGGCAGTACGGGGGCATCGATCCGGCAGACCGTGCTGGGCCTTGATGCGCGAGGGCCTCACCTGTTCAATGCTCAGACCCACGCAGACGTACGGGTCGATTTCGATGGTGGAGCAGTTTCAGACGGGACCCCGGCGAACGCGTATGGAGGGGGATTGCTGCGCCTTCGTACCGCCCACGCCGATCTGGAATGGGGCCACACGCAGGCATTCTTCGCCCTGGATCGTCCAATGGTGAGCCCCCACACGCCCACATCGTTTAACGCCGTAGCCGTTCCGGCGCTTGGTTGGTCGGGGAATCTCTGGACATGGAATCCTCAAGTTGGGATGAGGC
The DNA here is from genome assembly GCA_963770365.1 of uncultured Acidobacteriaceae bacterium. Classification (GTDB taxonomy): domain Bacteria; phylum Acidobacteriota; class Terriglobia; order Terriglobales; family Acidobacteriaceae; genus Telmatobacter. Next base: position 77,753 of record CAVYPN010000020.1, read on the forward strand.
AGGACTTTTCTCTGCCTGGAGCGCAACGAATTCGGGTGCAGGCGGCCTTGGTCGATGTGATGAATCCGGTGCAGATCTACGCCGGGGCGGCCTCCTCGACTGCATCGATCACGACACCGACAACAGCAGAGCTGAGTCGCTGGCCCGGTGCGGAAGGCAGGCTCGCGTTTCTAGGTGGCGCCGAGGATTCCGGGCTTCAACTCGGCGCGGGCGGCCTCTTTGTTCCTCATCGGTCAATCG
>CAVYPN010000021.1:0-32225 GCA_963770365.1 uncultured Acidobacteriaceae bacterium
GCGGAGCCAGCGCAAGCCCGCCCAACCCTGCGAAGGTCCTCAGGAATCCACGCCGTTCAATCGGCATCCCAATGCTCCTCTCCGTCTATCGTGGATGGTGTTTCAGTCGATCACAGAAACGCAATTCTACCTCCCGACCACGCCCAGGCGCATCCCGCAAAGTCTTTCCGAATAATGGGAAGTCTTTGCCAGACAAACGTCAGCAATCTTCGAGGGAATTCTGGCTATTGAAATGGGAGATCGGACGTTCCACTCAAGGGAAATGGCAGAACGACCGGCGGTGGTGAATCGCTTCGTAACTCAATTCCGGAAGATCGGATGTTCAGTCGGTCGCACCTCTAGGTAGTCAGCCGCGAAAGCGGAGGAAAGCGAAAACGGGCCTTGGAAATCGGCGTACCCACAACCTCAATGCGGCTGAGGTCACGCGAACCCACGCCTAGATGCTCAGCCAGCCGCAAGGTGCTATCGCACTTCTCAAAAGGAGCGGTGCCACGATCAGCCATCGGATCGAATCCCATCGTCGCCATCGCAACAGCGTCGGTCGAGACACAGTTCATACCTGCGATCAGCAGCCCCGGATGCACCGGATTATGGATCCACCCACGCTGCTGATTCGGCAGCTCTCCGCCCGTCATCGTGTAAATGCCGTCGATGACCGCCAGATGTATTGGTCTGGCCGCCGCCAGATCCGCCGTGATGCGCGGCACGCGATAACTCGGATCTTTCGATTCAAGCACCGGCTGTGGCGCACTCTTGGGGGGCACTCGAGATCCCGAATGCATCGGCTCGCGATATCCGACCGGGACAATGCTCGGCTCGTCCTCGGGAGCTTCGCGGCTGTAGATGGTGCAAGGCGTGATGCCGAAACAGTTCTTCATTGAGAGCGTGACTCCTGCGGTGCGATGTTCTTTCAACTTGGCAAGAGAGACAAAGACATCAGTGTCCTTGTAGGAATGGTTCAGATCGTAGCCCGAGTACATCAGGCCTCCACCCGGAACCATGAAGCGCGCATAGGTTTTTCCACTTCCAAGGAAGTTGGTGTTTTCGAATTCCACCCGCGTAGCCGCACTCGCAAAGTCCCGCGGACTCCAGCCGGCGGCAAGCATGAATTCCTCCAACGGCTTCACACCCACCGGCGCACTTTCAAGCAGCCGGATACGCCGTGCACCTGCTTTGCCCAGCAGCGAAACCAAGGCTCCAATGACCTGTGGGTGCACCCAGTGCGTCATTTGATTCGGCATGGAGTTCAGTTTGTCGTTCGTTGGGCCGGTCATGTTGAGCTTGATGGCAACGGTCTTCTCGCGAACGAGCCCTTCCAACCCACCGAGCTGGTCGAACACGGTTGAAAGTGTGTCAACAACCCGCCGGTCATATTCCTGACATTGACCAATTGCAACGCGACTTGCCGGCGCTTGCAGGGCTGACGCGATTGCAGGGCGTGCAATGGCTGCGCCTGCTGCCATGCCCATAGCGCCGAGAAAGTGTCTTCGCGAATAATTTGACTTCATCTCAGGCTGACCTCCACAATTCTCACAAGTAGTATGCTCCTGATTTTTGGAGCTTGCGTTCGATTTTATCGGCGAACGAAGCTCCGCCAATCTGGCATCCCATATTCCAGGTGTCCGAGTGCTGTCCTTTAATTGACTATTCTGGTCACTTTGGATGTGCTGGCAGACGGGCAGACGACTGTAACTGGTTGAGAACTCGTTGGGACGGCGGTGATTTGCTCGGAATGCCGCTTGATGCCGAGATGCGCGTTTCGGTAGTGGGTTACTTTGACTCTTTCCGCGTCCCAATTACTACCCACACCAAGAGAGCGTAGGCAGCGGAGGAGATGACAAACAGCCATCACGGATGAAGCACAACCGGAAATAGAAAAAGCAGAGCAACCAGCACCCAGAAACGCCATCCTGTTGGCCAACTATCCATTCCCATTTGAGATTACCCTCGGCGAACCGGTCTTTGTTGGTGGTTGGCGGTTATTCGCCCGTCACTGAAGCTCCGGCTCTCGTTCCTCACGCCAGAGATTCTTGACTTCCGCCTTCTTCAGCAGAAGCAACCCACAGTGTCTGCACCGACGAGTAAAGAACGGATCGAAAGCAAAAGCCGAAAAGAAGAAACGCTTCGCACATCTCGGACAGGGCCACGTCGCCGAAGAAGAACCACTGTGCGAGGGACGCAATGAGAAGCAGACCGAACGAAACGGCGATTGCGATCCGCAAGACAAGCGGCGGATGGTGGTCACCCAGTGTAGCGACGAGCAGCAACGCGGAAACGGCAAGCCCACTTGCGAACCAGAATAGACGGATCCGAAGACGTCGCCTCTCCGCGTAGAAGCAACTCCATTCTTCGCGGTATTGCTCCTGCCACTTGCCGCAGAAGCCGACGGCCGCAACTCGTCCATGGCTGCAATGTTACCCGGTTTGCACGAGCCGCCCCCTGATTCTGGATGTGTGGTGGCCAATCCGTACTTGTCGTTAGCAAGTAGAAATGCGCTTTTCGTAGCAAGTGAAATGTCCGGTTTCATAAGTTAGTAGCCGTCGGGTGCTCTTATGCTGCACGATCTTGAACTGGTCGATCGCATTCGACGCCCGCCCGAAGCTTCCCATTCGGTGTCATTGATGGATGGTAGCCCAACCAGATATAACCCATTTTGGGGGTTACTACTGGCATGGTCCGCCGCCTAAACCCTCCCCGAGGGTATAGAGGTAAACACAGGAGGTGTTCCATGGAGATTCGGACGATTGGTATCGATTTAGGGAAGACAGTATTTCACTTTGTAGCTGTCAACGCGCGTGGGCAAGTCGTGGTTCGCAAGAAGGGTTCACGGACTCAGTTGCTGCGCTTCACCGCGAACCTTCCTCATTGCTTGATCGGCATGGAGGCTTGTGGAGGATCTCATTTTCTCGGCCGTGCTCTGCGGGAACAAGGCCATGATGTACGGCTGATGCCGGCGCAGTACGTGAAGCCTTACGTAAAGACGAACAAGAACGACTATATCGATGCGGAAGCGTGTGCCGAAGCTGTAACCCGCCCCACGATGCGCTTTGTGCCGATCAAGACCGACGACCAGCTCGACCTTCAGTCGTTGCACCGTGTGCGCGAGCGTTGGGTTGTGCGCCGCACTGCGGTGATCAACCAGATGCGCGGTATGCTGCTGGAGCGCGGTATCACCATCCGCAAGGGTCGCCATTATATTGAGGAGTCTCTGCCCGGCATCCTGGAAGACGCGGACAACAAACTGTCCGGTGCATTGCGCGTACTTCTGACCCAACTGCGGTCGGAGATGCAATATCTGCACGGACAGATTGAGGAAACCAACAAGCTGATCGCGCGCATCTGCGGCGAACTTGAGCAGTGCAAACGCCTGGTCGCGATCCCCGGAATCGGACCGATCACAGCTACGGCCACAGTGGCAGCCATCGGCAACGGCGCAGCCTTCATGAAGGGCCGCGGATTCTCTGCCTGGCTGGGAGTGGTGCCCGGCGAGCACTCCACCGGAGGCAAGCAAAAGCTCACTGGTACCAGCAGACGAGGAAACAAATACCTGCGCAAACTCTTTGTGCAGGGAGCGCACACCGTGCTGCTGCAGAAAACCAAGCAATCTTCCGGCTTGAGTACGTGGCTGGTCAATCTCACATCCCGCAAGCGCCCGCAGGTGGCGACCGTAGCGCTGGCCAACAAGATGGCGCGCATGGCCTGGGCGGTTCTCTACAAAGGAGAAGTTTATCGCCCGCCAACAGCGGCACAATTGAACGCAGCCTGATGGCCTGCACATGACGCCTGGCACAAAGCGCCAGGCTTGGAAATCGCTGACGCGATTTCCCACATCTGCAGCCCCAACGACGACGACTGATCTGAGTTTGGAGATTCCTGCCAGGTTTGCTGGCGAAAACATGAGATGGCAAAAACGGTCGATCCCGGCGCTCTCGAGAACCTGCACTCGGAAAATGCCTTTAAAGGCAGCGTTACTAAAAAGGACGAGAGCGCAGCGCATCCCATTCAGGCCAGGAGTTCGCTACTCCAATCAAGGCCGAATACATTCGCGCAGACCAATTCTGTCATCCTCACTTTTCGCTTGCAAAACGGCGGCGGACCATACATTCCGTATTGGCGGTTATACGACCAGAACCCCTGAATTTGCCAAGACGCTCGATTCAAGCCTCGGCGATTTTGGCATGAAGCCAGAACTCTGCAGGTGCAATCGGCGTTCATGAGGAGTAATCCTGAGAACTGCACGAAACTGTGACAGAAAACCTGGCGCCGCCGACGATGAAGAGCAATGCCCAGACGAGGCGAGTGATGATGGACAGGACAAGGCGCTGACGAAGGTGGACCTGGGAAATCGCGCTGCCGATCACTGAAGCGATTTTAGGGTGGCGAGTCAGAGAGTGAGTGGCGAACTATGGCTGGGCAAAGCCGAGCTGGCCCTCCCACCCTGAAGCTGGTCGCTTTGCGCCGCGCTTTAGGGTGGGCACCAGGGTGCTACCTGACCTCGTCTTGTCTGAAGATAAGACCGCGGAGGCCGTGGGATGAAAACGCCTATTTCGAGTGGCCGTCATTATCCTGATCATGATCAGGATGAGCGTTTGGATTGAAGACGATTGATGCAAAGGTACCGGCCAATTGGGCTTGTGCTCCCTTGCCCGGGCCTGCAGTTACGAACAGTTGGTTAGTTGCCCCATTGTTTGTGGTTCCACCACCGAAGGCTATTCCCCACAAGTTACTGAGCGTAATCTTCCTTCCGAAGTCGTCTCTGATGGTCCCCACAAACTTACCGGTCGTAGGATTGAATCCGTTGATGGTGCCGTCGGGGGTGGCGTTGTTTGAAACCAGCAGTGTATTGCTCAGCGGCCCAAAATTGCTGGGTGCGAGGGTGATGCCCCAGGGTTGATTGAGGTGCTCTCCCTGGATCAGTGTCTTCACGAAAGTGCCATCCTCCTTGAAGATGTCGACGTAACCGCCAGCGTCCCCGTTCGTCATGGCATACGTGACATAAACCATGGCATTGATGTCCTGGACGCCAAATACCGAGAAGTCCGATGGAATCGCAGGATCTCCAAACGACTTCACCCAGTTGAAGTTGGCGTCGAACATGTCTACGTGATTGTTGGCGTTGTCCGTCGCGTAGAGGAAATTCCCCGAAGCATTGCTGGTGATGGCCAAACCTGTGTAACTCGCTTTGCTGGCCGAGTTGTCCACTTTGAGGGTCGCCAGGTTCTTGTTCAGGCCCGGCCAGGCGCTGATCGTGCCATCCAGCGTGGCAAAGATGAAAGCCGAGGACACGCCCGCAACCTGGAAATCTGTCTTCGATGCGTTGGCAACGATTCCCGTCGGTGTGCCAACGCCGTTTGCGCCTGTCGGCTCAACTGGTCCGTTTCCGGCCGTAGGAATCAATACTCTGAGTGCTATTGGTGTTCCGGCTGCATTATAGAGAGTCGACCAGCCGGAGAGGTTATCGCTGACCCACCAAGGCGATCCGGCGTTGCGGGTCAATCCCCATGCGTTGACCAGTAGTGGATCGGTGTTCGTGGGGTGTTCATCGAATTGATTTGAAACCAGGTTGGTGAGCTGATACTGTGCTTGGGCCAAGGCCGGAACCATTAGAAGAACGAGGCCGAGGCATGGGGCGACTGCAATTCTGCGAAACAGCATATTTCACTCTCCAGGGGGAAAATTCAGCAGCAGATCGAGGTCGAAACCAGCGGTAGGAGCTACTGGCACGAAAACCCTCTCTGGCCTTCCAGTTCGTGATCCTAGGCTGCGGCGCGAACGGAAGTTGTCATCCACTTGTCACCAGTTTGCTAGTTTCTCTTATTTGGAATAGCCTCGTCGCGCTTTCGCCGCAGGTGGCCCGGGTCTCGATTTTGAGATCTGGGAAGGCGCAAGGATGCCAGGCGTCACACAATCCCCCCGGGAAGTCGGCATTGCGGACTGGAATCCGGTGAACTGGCGTGGCGAATCGGAGTTGCCATCCGCGTTTGCCGATACCTATCCTGCTTTTGTTGCGAAAACGATTCTCGATGAGTGCGTGGCTCTGTTCGCAGCAATTGTTGACTCTTTCTCAAGTACCTACGATAGTGAAAGTGGCTGCAGAATCGGCGGAACGATAGCAAGGATACGCCCGCGCTGAGGATCTGGTATGTCTGGAGTATTCATTAGCTATCGTCGTGAAGATAGCAGCGGGTATGCGGGACGGCTGTTCGATATCCTCAGTACCCGCTTCGGTAGAGAGAACACATACATGGACCTCGACACGATCATGGGTGGCGACAATTTTGAGACCGTGATCGAGGAGAAGATCAGCCAATGCGATGTGCTACTTGCTTTAATCGGCGAACGGTGGCTGACGAGCACGGGAGCAAATGGAAGCCGCCGACTTGATTTGGCGGGCGATTTCGTTCGGCTTGAGATTGCCAAGGCGCTCGAACGCGGAGTGCGAGTGATTCCGGTTCTCGTGGGCGAGGCAACCATGCCGCACCAGGACGATTTGCCCAACGATTTGCGCCCATTGTCTTTCCATCAGGCGATGGATCTCCGAGATGCTCATTTCCATGCGGACGCGGAACAGTTGATGGATGAACTCAGCAAGACCGTTCCCAGCATTGCGGGTCGGCCGCGAAAGTTGAAATCAAATAGATTGGCTCCGGCGGTGTCATCCGCTCTGGCGGTCGCCGTAATCGCGGGTGGCATTCTGGTGTTTCGGCAAATGAAGCCGGCCGCTCACCCAAATCCCGATTCGGACCAGAAGCGGTACGCACCTGCTGATGGAGCCGTTCCGTCTGCTCAAGCCGTCAACACAATCGCGACTGATAAGTCGGAGAGCCCAGACAAGGGCTCCGCGAATATTAACGGCAAATGGAAAGCAACAGTTAGATACGATTGGCCGGGAGCTATTTACGAGGAGACGTTCAACTTCGAGGTCGCCGGTTCAGAACTATCTGGCACCGCCTCACTTCTTGGAGTAGATCGCGGAATATTTGATGGCAAAATCGAGGGACACCAAGTCCGCTTCATGACCAAGTCCCAAACGACGCTGGATGATAAGACTTATCAAGACCAGCATTATTACAAGGGCACAGTTGCGGGGGATACGATCCGATTTTCAATGCTGACCGATAGCAGCGTTGATTCACATGTGCCAGTACTTTTCACGGCAAAGAGATAATTTGACAGCAAGTTCAACTCCTGGCAGCAATCATATTGTGGGACATGAGCGTGTCTAAGCCATGCCCGGGGGCACAGCATTAATGCGAACGCTCCGCCGGCCGCGGAAAGGCTACTGGACAATCCTGTCTTGGTTCCAAGCTCGTCACAACAACCTGGGTCTGCAGATTAATCCTGGGTAGTCGACCAGTGTCGCCGATCTGAATGCACATGGTTCTCGATTGACGACAGGCCAAAGGGCTCATTGAGCCGCGTTGTCGCGGGTTATTCTGAGTTCTGAGCGGATCGTAGCTATCCAAGATCGGAAGCGCGTCGCGGAGAAGTGTTGATTGTGAGGCAGGATATACTCCGCGAGGCGCTTTCGATTTGGACACGAGAAGGAAGCCGCAGGTGTACTTAGCGGGCGCGGTGATCGAGGCTGGGATTATGGATATTGAATGCCATTTCCTGGTTCAGCAAATAGTCTTTCAGTCCGTCATTGTCGCCGCGGGTGATCGGAACTGTTGAGTAGTTGCCTGAACTGGTTTCGATCGGGGGTTTCGGCGAGCCGGTTAGGGCGGCTTCGAAGGGTTGATGGAGCAAGTGAACACACGACTGCAAACGCATGCATGGAGCAAGCCTGGAGAGCGGGTTGGCAGCGGCGGTCATGAAGGATGGAAACCTGCAAAATAGAGTTGTGCGGCGGTGAAGCGTTCAGCGACGCGCATGGGTGCGCCGCAACGGGGACAGTGCCAGAGATCGCAGTCGGGGGGCGGCGGCAGAGGCAACGGTTCGCGGCCTTGCGCAGCGAGCAGGGTGCGCGCCAGGGGCAGCAGCTGTTTTCGGAAACGGTTCGACAGCAGGCCGTAGTGGCGGATGCGCACGAAACTCCTGGGCAGGACATGCAGGAAGAAGCGCCGCAGGAACTCGACGGCGCCGAGGGGCATGACACGCTGGATTCCGCCGTGTCGATGATCGCGCCAGCGGAAGCGGACTTCTTCGCCGTCGAAGGAGACGAGTCGGTGGTTGGATATGGCCATGCGGTGGGTGTAACGGCCGAGATAAGCGAGGACTCGATCCGGACCGCCGAAGGGCGGCTTGGCATAGACGTACCAGTCCTTCTTGCCCAGCCTCGCGATCAGTTGTTCAAACCACGCGGGATCACAGAAATCCGTGGCGGCTCCGCGACAATCGAGCTGGTTCTTGCGGTAGAGATGACGAAGTCCAGCGAGGAACTTGTCGCGGAAGACGTCGTGGAGTACCGCAATGGGCAGCAGGAACCGTGGGTGGTTGGTCGAAATCCATCGCTGATGATTCGGAGACAGTCCCCCGCCGGGGACCACGCAATGCACGTGGTAATGGCCCAGCAGAGTCTGACTCCAGGTGTGCAGGATGGAAAGAAATCCAATCTCCGCGCCTAGCCATTTAGGATCTCGAGCGACTTCGAGCAGGGCCTGGGAACTGGCGTCGAAGAGCAAGTCGAGAAATGGCCTTGGAGAAGTCAGTGCCAGCGGGTTCAGTTCGTGCGCCACAGTGAACACGACGTGGAAGTAGTTGGTGTTGAGTAAATCCCGCTGCTGTGCTTCGAGCCATCGCCGGCGTTCCTGCGCCTGGCACTTGGGACAGCATCGTGAGCGGCACGAATTATAAGAGTGTGGTGCTTCGTACGCGCAGTTGACACACTTGTCCTTATGTCCGCCAAGAGCAGCGGTGCGGCAGCGCTCCACGGCCCGGTATGCCTTCAGCTGCTGATAGCTGACGCTAAACTGTTCGAGATACTGCCTGCCCTTTGCGCGGACGATGTCGGCCACTTCGATGGCCGGCCGCGTCATGAGCGACGCGGACGATGATAAGACCTGCGGCTCTGGTCGACGTTGGAGAGCTTCAGTTCCTCGATCGGGTTAACGACCTTCTGCAGGCGTTGCGCGGAAAGGTGCAGATACCGCGCCGTCACTTCCAGATCCTCATGACCGAGTAGAAGCTGGATGGTGCGCAGGTCGGTTCCGGCTTCCAGCAGGTGGGTTGCCCAGCTGTGGCGAAGCAAATGGGGTGTTACTCTCTTGCGAATGCCGGATCTGCTGGCCGCTTCGCTGCAGGCGCGCCACACGGTCTTGTCGGTGATCGGTTGCTCTGCTTCGCGATTCGTTCGCGAGGGAAAAAGGTATGTCTGCGGCTGGAGCCACCGCCAGTAGGCCCGGAGCGTCTGAAGCAACTTCGGACTCAGCGGCAAGTCGCGATCCTTGCCTCCCTTGCCGTTCACCACGTGAAGGACCATGCGCTGGCTGTCGATGTCAACGATCTTCAGCCGTGCGATCTCGGCGCGGCGCATGCCCGTGCCATACAGAACCATCAGCAGCGTGCGCTCGAACAGGCCGCTGCTGGCATCGATCAGACGTGCCACTTCCTCCAGGCTCAGGATCTTGGGTAGCTTCCGGCGAATCTTGGGATAGGGCAGGAACTGACGGAACTCATGACGATGGAGTGTGCGTATAAATAGGAACCGAAGCGCAGACACGTGGCACTCGACCGTTCCCGGATCCAACTTCCTCACCTTGAGCAGGTAAGACTGATAGGTGCGAAGATGATCGGGAGACAGCTTGTCTGGCGACTTGCCGAAGTGTTGTGCGAACCGCTCGACGTAACGTAAATAACGCCGCGTAGTGCTCTCGGAATAGTTGCGACGCTCGAGCTCCTCGAGCATCATTTTGCGAAGACGAGTCACAGTAGATACCTCCTGTGACTCAACCTATCCCGGCCACAAAATTACTCGCCAGCCACTACCGCAGCGGCCGCGGCGCCTGCGGCTTCGTTCTTGTGGACCACTCGGACATCCTATGAGAGGGGATGTCAAGAGAAAAACTCTCCCTTGCTCCCCTGTGAGGGGAAGCTGTTCGCATTGCATCCAGCCCAACGCTGTGGGCTAGCCGCATATTTCTTGAGCGTGACTCAGCCAGTTGCGGGTTTTGTCTTCTCGGTTTCATTTTGCGATGGTGGTTCGACGCCTCCGGCTCGTGAAGCTGCGCAAGCAGGACTGTTGGCTCCAGATAACCTGCCAACCATGATCCTATGTGTGACTCGAGGCCTATAGCTTTATTGGGTTGTGCGAGGGGGCATAGGATAACCGGGAGACTTCGGTGCTGACTGGCAGCACACGAAAGCGCCTAATGTCCGAGTAGATACTCACCCTCGACCCCGAGCGTCACGAAAACCGAAAGGCTACCATCGACGAGGAAAAACCTGAGCAATGGCCTTGATCTTCGATTGACGCTCAAGCTGCTTGTGACTTCACATATTTTGCGTCGAAATGTTCTCCTTTCTTCCAAAGCGTTAGCGTAATTGCTGCGATCTTGCGCGCGAGTGTAACGCGGGCCAACTCCGCCTTCATTCCCCTGGCTAGCAGGCCTTCATAAAAATTCTGGAATGGTCCCGCACGACCAGAGGCGCTCAGGGCCGCACTTTTGAAGATCTCTTTCATTGCGTGGTTGTGATTCTGATTGAGACCGCGAACCTGCTGCGGCTTCTTTGATCGTTGCAGCTGTCCATCGACGTAACGATATTGCGCGCTGTCGTGCGTCTCGACTGCCAGGCCACTATAAGTCCACAGTTGCCGCTTGCTCCGGAACCGGTGTGGTGTCTGCATAAGGGCCACCAGTTGCGCGGCTCGAAGCGGGCCGATGAAAGGAATTTCACGCAAGACTTTCACGGCCTGATGCTTCCGGCTTTCGGCTAAGAGCTCTCCTCGTACCGTGCGCCGCAAAACCTGCAATGCATCCAATTGCTGATAGAACAGCTCCGCGCGGCGGTGCACGCCAGGCTCCAGAATCTTCTTCAGCCACTGCTCCCGATGGCGCCGGCTATAGACCTGCGTTCCCGTGCAGGGAATACCCCAGCCGCGATATAGCGCCTTGAGCCGGTTCATCACTCGATTCAAGTCTTTGCTGATCACCTGATAGCTGCGCGCTAGCTCCCGCAACGTCCGCAGTCCATTCTCTCCGTGGTAGACCGCGCGCAGCATTCCAGAGCGCAGCAACTCGGCCAGCTTGCGCGCGTCAACCTTGTCGCTCTTGCTGCCCTCTTTCAGCAAGGCATTGCGGCGCGGGTTGCAGACTACAATTTCCCGCACGTGTGGTTTGAGTACGTCGTACAGCCAGGCAGCCCAGGTTCCTTCTTCCAACGTCACATGCAGCTCTCCCCGCAGCCCATCGAGGAACTGCACCAGAGTGCTCGCCTTGGTTTCGATGATCGATTCCATGACCAGCTTCCCAGCCCCATTCAGAACCGCAATCGAAATCGCTTCTTTGTGAACGTCCAGCCCGATATACTTGACATTGCTACTCCGCATGTTGAGTGCCTCCTTGGGGGGAACGTGATCCTTCAGCCAGAACACTTCCCCCTAAGTAGTGTCGTACTTTTAGAACCCATCCAAAGATGCAGCTCTCTTCCGACCGCAGTAGTATCTGTCTTGATGAGCGGAGGATAAGGCCATGCTGGGAAGCAACCCGAGCGCCGACTCAGTGGCCTCGACCGATTCAAGGGGATGCTACGGCATCCCCTTTTCGCCATCTGCTCGCAGGAACTCCCTATCGGGAGAGGCAACAAAGCGCTAAATCCTGGGGGTACGGGGGCAAAGCCCCCGTCGGCTTCGCCGCCCATAGCTTCATGCAGAAGTAAGGGCGCACTCTCATAATGCATAACCCTATTTTGGGTCACTTTCGGATTGTCGGCGAGAACGGGGCCGCAGGCGCCGCGGAAGCTGCTGTTTCGTGGTTGGCTCGCAGTCCGGTGGCTGGTTTAAGTGTTGGGCGAGACAACGCCCACCACGAGTCGGCCATTTCTGAAAATCACCGGCGTCGTCCGGCTATCGCGAAGCAACCCGAGTTCTGCTTTGGGAACTTTCAGCCTGAATCGGTCAGGTTTCAAGATCGAGCGCGATCACTTCATGCACCGCAATCGAGGGCACATCGATGGCGATAAGGCCGTGCTCATTCGTGAACGGAATTGACCTGCCTGCCACCAGCAGCTTGGCGCGCGCCACACGCGATCCGTCAGGGATTCGTATGCGCACATGTTGGTTCGCGATCGGAATGACCTCACGCACGGGCCCCTTCATCATCATGGGGTTTGTCAGGTTCACAAGATGCACGGTCATTGAGTTCTTCTGACCCCAAATAGAAATGTCGAGGACTCCCGGGCCTTCAACAGTCACGGGTGCAGTCTCATCCGTTGCCCAGAGCACGGCGTTGCGCAGGAGTTTCGCATGGTCGACATCGAGCACCTCCCAGAACGTGCGATCGATGTCTCCCGGAAAGTAGACCACACGACCGCGCTCATGCTCGCAGAGGATGACTCCCGGATTGTGCGTCGCGACCGGCGGAGGAAAGACAGCCTCCATGGGAAGGTCGGGATAGCTGGGGACGATTTCGAGCGGCGAGAAAAGGTTTTGAGCAAGAGGGTGGACGTCCACCTGGTTGGCGGCGTTGGCAATTCTTGTCGCGTCTTCAAAGCCCTTCAACAGCGGGTGGTACGTGTCCGATGCCACATCTTTTTTGAGGGAGAGATAGGAGTTCAACATAGGGCCTTGCACTTTGCCGGTGAAGGATGCACCGAAGAGGGATGCCAGTCCGAAGTCCGGGCGGCGCACGCCCCATTCGTCATAGAGAGACGTCTCGTAGGTTGCAACGACACTTCCACCGCCGGCGGCGAACTCTCGGATTTGTTTACATTGCAGATTGGAAAGTGCCGCGATATTTGGAAAGATCAGGGTGCGAAATTGAGCGGTATGCTCATGATCAAGCAATTCATCATGCACCATCTCGAAGGGAATGCGCGCTTCGATCAGCGCTTCGTAAAAACCGAGCGCAGGATCGTCGACTAAGGATTTTGCCTTCTCTCCGCCATAAAAGGACGCTGTTTGCTGCGAGTAGACCATTCCCACCTGCGCGAGGTTTTTCTGATTGCGAAGGTAGGATTCGTTTGCATAATGCCATTGATAGATTTCTTCGACGACGGGCAGCCATCGGCGATCGATCACCTTGGCATTGAACTTGGTGAACCAGGGACGGAGGCCCTGTGCAATCCCGTCGGCTACCCACAACCTCGTCTCATCGGAGGATTGAACCGAATCTTTCCAGCGATTCTTGTCCTCGATTCCGACGCTGAAGATTCCGACGATGGCCTTTTGCCCCATGGCAGCGCGATATTCCTTGCCATTCTTTCCATTGGCCCATGGCGCCATTAATCCGCTTCTTCCCTGGCGATCAGCGAACAGGGTCGGTGCGAGTTCTCCAATAGTTTTCATGTCCAAGGTGCTTAGGGCGCCACCACCGGCATTCGCAATGTAGCTGGCTTGCGGATTGATCTCGCGGATCTTTTGATTCCAGAGCCGCCAAAGATCAAACAGCACCTTTTGATTCCACAGGATGTACTGGCGCCGCGATGCGTCATGCGGATCGAGTGTGCGAGGAAGGTCGAGGCCGGAGAAGTCGCGAAAGTTCTTTTGGCAGTGCTCGCAGTAGCACATTCCGGAGCCGGACCAGCGGTTTGTGAAGATGCCGTCGACCCCGTACTTCCGCATGATTTCCTGGTGCACTGAGCTCATGAAGTCGGAGTTGTACGGCCCGAGAGCGCACGTAAGCCAATATTCGGGGTCGGAAGGGTGCCTGCGCTTGTTGCCCTGTGCGTCGACTGCGATCCAATCCGGATGCGCATCGTAGACGTCCTGATGACAGGCATGCGAATCCGTTCGAGCAATCACATTCATCCCGAGCTTCCGGCATCCCGCAACGATGTCGCCGAAAGTGTCCATGGTCCCGAGCCATCGGCTTCGATAGTGGAGCGGGATCTCGGTTGGATAAAAAGCAACAACCCCTCCCGCGCTCAGGCAAGCCGCATCGGCATGGATGCTCATGAAGTAGTCGAGCCAGAATGAGAGGTCGTAGTTACCGGGATCATCTTCGACGAATGCCAGTTGGGCCCAGCGCATCGGGCGGTCATACCATCCAGCCGAACTACTCTCGGCTGGTCCCATGGCTGGCGAAATGGCGGATGTTTTGGCGCTGCTGTTGACATTGAGGCCGGTAATGCAAGCCGTGGTAAACCCGGATGTCTGCTTGATAAAAGTCCGTCTGCTGCTCTCCATTTACAACTCCTCAAAAGCGAGCTGAACCACAAGCATGTTGACTCAGTCCTGGAGCGACGCAATCACTGCGTAGGATCGATCACCTTCATCCCAGATGCATCGTCCGGCTTTCTTTTCAGGGGAACGGAATTCACGGTCACGATGACTTCCAATGTGGGATTCACGTCCAGTTCGAAGACGTGACCGCCGATGGTGGTGCCGTCCGGTTTGCCGAGCACCGCATGCATGTGCACGATCGGCTTTCCGTTGAACGTTGTCATGTCTCCGATCAGGGAAAGAACCTCCACCTGCTGGGTGACGGGGATGCGGTGATAAATCTTGGCCGCGGGGTCGAGCCACGCCAGCGTTGCGCTATTGACCGCACCGATTCCGGTAAAGTGGGCGTCGTCAATATGATTCTGGATGGCAAAATCCGTCAGGCCGCTCATGGCATCGTCCCCTTTGTAGAAGATCACGGCGTAAACCTTTTCCTCAGGCGCGTCCTTGACCAACTTCACTTTCATAGCAGGGGCTTTTCCCGCTGGAACCGGGCGCGTGGGCGGGATATAGCGATCATCCGCAGCCTGACCGCAGGCAGAATTCGAGAGGGCAGTGGACGCAGCGAACGCGATCAAGAAGCATGCAAGCTTGTACCTCATGTTCAGTTCTCCGATTCGACAGAATTGACGAACGCAGGTTGCGGCGGATATCGATGCTATCAGGTCGTCGCTTGCATCTGTTCGCGATTATTGCGTTGGCTCGAGTGTCAACCTTTGCACCCGCCAATTCAGCAATTCCGCAGCATACAGAATGTTTTCAGAAGGGCAAGCCAGTTCATGAATCCAGCCAAACTGACCAGGACCGTGGCCGGAGGTGCCAAACATGCCAAGCAACCTGCCGTCCAACGAAAGTTTATAGATGCGGCCCGGATAGCCATCAGACGCAAAGAGAACCTGATGAGGCCCAGGAGTGATGCAGATCGCCCAAGGAGAGCCGTTCAACATTGTCTTGTTCAACGGCGCCGGAGCCTCGGCGGTGGCAGGTATTTCTGATGGCATCTTCCCCATCCATGGGCGAATCTTGTGATCGTATGGCACGTCGATGTGGATCTCGCGCAGAAACTTGCCGTCTCCATTGAAAACCTGAATGCGGCCGTTGCCACGGTCGGCCACATACACGTTTCCCATCTCATCCGTGGCGATACTGTGCGGCGTATTGAACTGCCCCGGACCAGTTCCCGGTTCGCCCCAGGACTTGATCCAGTTTCCGTCTTTATCGATCTTGGCGATCCTGGAATTGATGTAACCGTCGCTGATATACGTATTGCCTGCTGCGTCCCAGGCCATATCGGTTACCTGGCGAAACTCCCCATCGATCGGCGGCAGGGGCGGCTTGAAATGCTTGAGCGGACCAGTACCTTCGTCGGATCCCTCCTGTTTGCGGCCGAAGACCATCAATATCCTACCTTCCGGATTGAACTTGATGACCATGTCCGATCCCTTGTCGGCAACCCATATGTTGTCTTCCTTGTCGACCTTCACAGCGTGAGCAAAGCTCCATGCATACAGATTGTGTCCGATTTCACGGATGTACTTTCCGTCAGCATCAAACTCAAACAACTGAGCTGCCGCCGCACCATAGGCAGGGCCAGTTGTGCCGCCACGAGAGAAAACGAAGATATGCCCTCTTGAATTGACTGCTACGCCTGCAGCCTCGCCGAAATAGAGTTCCGGCGGCAGCTTAAAGAACCCAGTCTGGGCGTGGAATTTGATCTCCGACGCCGATTGCTGGGCAATCATCTGGATGGGCAGGTAAAGGACCGCTGCTAATGCGATGCGTATCATTCATCCACTCCTGGCTTAATCCGTCCCCTTGAGATTGTCGCATCAGCAACCGTTTGGCACTGACCGCAAATTGAGTAAGGGAAGTGTAGGCGGTGATTCACCAGGAGCATCAACAACGGAACCCTAGCCGCTCTTACGGAGCCTCTTACGAATGGTCACAATCTGTCCACGCACTTCTGCCACGAGGCCAGCGACGGCTATCCACATTGCGATTACAGCTAGGGCAAACGCTGGTGCCCACGCCAACCATCCTGCGTATTTCGATCCATAATCTCCCAGAAGGAATGCAAGAAAACACAGAAGCAGAAACACCAGCAATTCGATGAGAGTCATAGTTGGTTGAGTACTGGGTTGGTTGAGTACTGGCGGATAGACGCGGAACAGACCTAGATCGTTCACTCAGAGTCATACCTTCCGCTGCTTCTAATGCGTTCCGAGTGGTTTGTGGGCTATTCGGAAACTACAATCCAGTGTTATTGATTTTCTTCATCTCAGCAGCTGGCGAACCTATCTGCAGCCGCAACGAGGGCACGTGTATTTGGCGGGTCGGACGCGCTGTGGCCGCTGTCCGGCGTGATCACCAGGTCGGCCTCAGGCCACGCACGGTGCAGAGCCCAGGCGCTCTCCATGGGACAGACCACATCGTAACGGCCTTGCACGATCACCCCTGGAATGGCGCGAATCCGCCGAGCATCGCGCAACAACTGATCGTCGCTTTCGAGAAAACCACGGTTGACAAAGTAGTGGGCCTCGATGCGAGCGAAGGCCAAAGCGAACTCGTCCTCCTCATAGTGGCTGGTGAAGGCCGCATCGGGCAGTAGCTTCGACGTGGCACCCTCCCATCCGCTCCAGATCTTCGCGGCGCTTAGTCGCACCTCTGTATCGTCGCTGGTCAAACGGCGGTAGTAGGCGTTGAGCAGATCGCCACGTTCGGCCTCTGGAATGTGCGCAAGATACGGTTCCCAAGCATCCGGGTAAAGGATCGAAGCACCGCGTTGATAAAACCAATCGATCTCCTGCCGGCGAAGCAAGAAGATGCCGCGCAGGATCAGCTCAGTGACACGCTCGGGATGCGTCTCGGCGTATGCAAGCGCCAGTGTCGAGCCCCAGGAGCCACCGAATACCTGCCAGCGCTCGATGCCCAGATGCTCGCGAAGTTTCTCTATGTCCGCTACGAGGTCCCACGTAGTGTTCTCATCCAGGGACGCGTACGGCGTGCTCTTCCCGCAGCCACGCTGGTCGAAACATATAATCCGGTAATTCTCCGGGCGGAAGAAGCGACGTTGTTTGGGATCGGAGCCGCCGCCTGGACCGCCGTGGAGAAATACCACCGGCTTGCCAGCGGGGTTGCCACTTTGCTCAAAGTAGAGCTCGTGCAGGAGCGAAACACGCAGCCGAGCGGTGTGGTAAGGCTCGATCGGAGGATATAGCCAGGTAACAGGATCCTTCATCGTGGAAGTGGACAACCGTTCACTTGACATCACCGAACAGTGTACTGCTCCACAACGAGTTGCCTACTCGTGGGCTCGCTGCGTGCCGGCCGACTGAATCTAAGTGCGATCACTCTCTACGGCCGCATCTGAGATCAGATCTGCATCGAGAGCGGTGCGGGAAGGGGCTCGATTGGGCTTCAATCGAATGCTCGTCACTCCCATGTCCTCACAGTTCAAGGTCGTGTGGCGAATCCACTGCCGGAGGCTCTCGTCGTGTCGTAATGCCCTGCGAATCTCCAGGCCAAAGAACCCGGTATTGGTATTGACAAATCCAGGTGTAATACCCCGATTTCGTCCGTGTCCATGTATGAGGTACAAATCTGGTTCTCCCATTTCCCAGGACTGTTGAATAATCTTCTTGAGCACACCACTCCAAACGATCTCGGCTGGGTGGTATCCATGAAGATCAATCGTCAAGTGCAGCCCTCAATTCCAAGAAGTTTAAGTCTTCAGATTGTCCGTCGCCATCCCCTCATTGGAAATGCACGAGAATTGGGTCATTGACGGGTTGGCGGTTATTCTCCCTGAACTCGCGAGGACGAGTGCGTTGGCGATTGTGTGCCGACCCCTACAGAGCATCGACTCTGTATGCTTTTCTTCAAGGAGTCGGCCTGATGAGCGGACACGACTACACAGTCGAATTCAGAATTTTAAGCGACACCCTCGATCCGTCTGAAATCACCCGAGAATTGAACTTGAAACCCTGTCAAACCAGAGTCGAAGGTGCTTTGGGACCAGGCGGACGGGTGCTAAAAGGTATGTGGGCATTTGATGGCGCTGAGGGGAGCAATAACTGGGAATCACTTGAAGATGGGTTGAACTTCGTCCTCGACAAGCTCTGGCCTCAGCGTGAAAACATTGTCAAGTACAAGTCGAGTGGAAGACTTGTTTGGTGGTGCGGGAACTTCCAGTCTTCCGTAAACGGTGGTCTCACCTTGTCCGCTGGGCTTCTTGCGAGGCTTGGAGAATTCGGCGCTGAGCTCTTCATCGACACTTATTTCTCGAACAGCGCTGAAAAACAACAAGGGTTCGCACGTTAAAAATCTCGCGACGATGCCTGCGATTTATTCGATTGCCGAGTCAACTTCATGTTTGTGCCGAGTCTCACAAATATTGAGTGATTGGTGTGTAGTGGTCGATCCGTACATTACCAACCGGTAATCTACGGTTGGGCGGTAATCCTACCGCGACCGCAAGACAGGAGATCTATCTGGTTGCATTTTCAGACGAGGTTAACTTGCGACCGCGCAACACCGACAGAGCGATCAATCTTGAAGGAACTGGACTGCGTTGTGGCTCGCTATCGTATTCGCAAGTTCCTGGGGCGACACGCCGTGCCTGTTCTTCAGCTTTTTATCGGCCCCGGCCGCAAGAAGAAGTGCAATTACCTCACCGCGATTCCTCGAATCGAATACGGCACGCCAAAGTGGGGTGTTGCCGTGCTCGTCCTGCATGTCCACGATGGCCGCATTCGCTAGCAAGAGCTTGGCTTCTTCCGGACGATATTCACGCCCAGCAAAATGCAAAGGAGTCTCCCCATTGACGTCGCGAATGTTGGGATTCGCTCCGCGATCAATCAATTCGGTTACGAGCCCAAGCTCGCCGTGCATTACCACATAAAAAAGCGGCTTTCTCTTAGATTTATCGAGTCCATTCATGTCGCCTTCGGCAATCGCACGCCGTGCCGCACGCACATCTTCTGTCCTCATCAAAGTACGGATTGCACTCTCGCTATTCTTGGTCATGCTGATGACTCCCTTTGGGTTCCGCGCGATGCATGCAAGATACATCAACCTGCCACGAACACACCATTAGGATACGTACGCGGACTGAATGGGAGTTCCGGTCCAGTGGTGCACCACCCTTCCCTTACCAAAAGTGCTGCAGCTTCGCGTTTGGTGGTCCAAGGTCGAACGCGAATGCCCTCATTCCTCTACCCTTCGAATCTAGTGGAGTCTTCAGTTCTTTGCCCATCTCCAGCTTCCCTCCTATCGCCGAATTCGTTTGGCCTCGGTATGCTTGTTCTCAGCAGAACTCTCGGGGAGGTCAGGTGAAATGGGCATGGACCGGCGCAAATTTGTGGGTCGATCAGCACTTGTTGCGGGTGGGCTGGCTTTGAGTGTGACAGAAGCGTGGGCGGCCCCACCACAGCATGCGGATTTATTGAGCCAGATGAACTGGATGAACGAACCGGCATCGGCGAAGGTTAATGGAACTGAAATCGCAGTTCGCAGCCGGGCCAAGACAGACTTCTGGCAAAAGACATTTGATGGGTATGTGGCCGATAGCGGCCACTTCTTTCATCTTTCCGCATCTGGGAACTTTACGTTCACTGCGCTGATTAATGGCAAGTACGCGACCCAGTTTGACCAAGCTGGACTGATGGTGAGGATCGACGCAGAGAATTGGATGCGCTGTGGAACGGAGTTCATCGACGGGAAACGGTATGCCAGCGTAGTGTTCACGCGGACCTATTCCGATGGCTCGACGCTGCCGGATTTATCGGAGACGGAACCGATCTGGTGGCGCGTCGTCCGGAAAAGCGATTCGATCGAAACGTTCTGCTCGTTGGATGGCAGCAAGTTCATGTCCGTGCGCATGGGATACTTCCCGACGCGGCCGACAGTAGAAGTTGGCCTCATGTGCGCCGCGCCTAGCGGGCCCGGGTTCGATGCATCATTCAAGGCGCTGAAGCTTGAAACGAGCGCGGCATAGCATTCCTCTCAAATATAAAGAGCGCTCACGGACGCGATCCTCATATCGTTTTGCACCAATTCTGGGTTACTTCAGGATTCGCGGTCACGCGACCGGAATGTCGGTTTTTCTGTCACGAAGATCCATCATCCACAACCCAATGAGACTCATTAGGGTCACGACGGCGCACGTTATCGCTGCGATTCCGATCGTCGGACCAATATCCTCCTTCGCGGGTACATGCGCGTGTAGTTGCTGCCAAAACCTGCGCAGAGCTCCCAGAAAGCACAACGCGAAGAAAGCGCGGAAGAGAAACTGCACCCATCGGCGATAGGGTAGCGTTAATCCATGATCGCGTAGACTGTTATTTTTTCGGGCGCGACTCCGGAGGCACCATCCCGGCCACGCGGTAATAGACCACAAGCTCTCCGTAGTGCTCGCCGGAATGCTCGATAAAGCCCCAGGCGAGGTCAGAAAATCGGTCCTGCTGGTTGGAGAACGGATCGATGCACAGGTCGCTCATCCCGCGATCACCTTTACTCTTGATCAGCGCCGCGCCTTCGGCAAAGGATTTCTTGACGTATGCGACCACCGCCGCTTTGGTCGCGTAGTCAGCACGCTTCACATCGCCGGTTGGCGGCTTGATGCCCTTGGCCAAGTTATTGACGAAGTAGTTCACATTCACGGTCGCGTGCAAAAGCTGTTCGGCAAAAGACCGCTGGGAGGGATTCGGCTTGAAGTCGTATTTGTCCTCGGGAAAGTCCTCAGCCATCGCAATCAGTTTTCGGCCAACGTCGTTCCAGCTATCGAGCAACACTTTGGATGGACTATCAGCGGGTTTCGGCGCGGCGTCCGGCTTTGGCGCGACCTGGGCGTGAGCAAACTGGGTAAGAAGCGCAGCCGCCAGGACCAGAGGAAGATTCTTGGCAATCGTTCTCATGCGACAAGCTCCTTTGCATTCGATCGTAAATTTTGAACAATTTCCGCATAGGGGGTGACCCGACCGCAATGACGTGAAATGTGCAGAACTTCCGCCAAAGTCGTGTATCTGGCTTCATAGAATGGTTATGGTTCCAGATCAATCTTGAACTTTGAAGTTGGGGCCTAGTCCTCGCCGCGCAATTCCGCAGCGACGCGAATGCCCAAATTAATTCCGCCTTGATGCCGGCAGTGATGCTGTTACTGTCTTGCAACACACAGTTGAACGAATTTATTGACTGCGATGAGCCCATAGATCATGGAAGCGGAGCCAGTCTTTTTCCATCAATACCTCCCCTTACCAGAAAGGCTGGCTAATACAGCGTCACATCCCCTTGCTTGCTGCTGACGGATAGCCGGACCCACCGAAATAGCACTCAAGGGCCTCCACCTTCCCGTCTCTGACCCGGAGATATTCCACGTTCCGGAATGATTTACCGTTCGTTGTGTGACAAAGGTACTTCACAAATGCCTCGTCGCCACTTGTGATCACGCGCTCCAGATCGGATCGCTCGATTAACTTAGCCTGCGTATCCCAGCATCGCGTTTTGAAAGTGCTCTTGCTGATGTGGTCGTCGCCGGCCGCGCTGGTGAAGGTAAAGTTGTCGGTCATCAGGGCCTCGAAGTGACCCTCGTCCTTTTCCACCCACGCCTTATACCACTTCCGGATGATGTCTTCGGTTGCCGTGCTCGACCCTGCTTCTGCACGCGCCCTTGCCGTCACCAGGAGTCCCGCCGCTCCAGCCAGTGCGCAAGCTCCCGCTTTGAGCGCCTTCCGCCGCGATACTTCGATTCTTGTCATTTGCATTCTCCTGTTCCAGATGTGGCTCGTCCTAGGTGAGGATCAAGGTGCTTTGGCTGCCTGTTAGCCGCAAAGGCACTCGGAGCCTACCCACAGTTGAGCCAGATCTCTGAGGTTGTCTTTGTACTTGCGCGTTACCAGTCTTTTCCACCTTTTGCTCGTAGCCTGTACTCTCCGTCGGGTAAAGGTTGGATCTCCTCCACGGCCGAAGTATTCACGACGACCGAGCGGTGGATACGAATAAAACCGTAGGGGCTTGAGCTTCTCCGCCATGGACGAGAGAGACTCGTGCAGCAAGTGGGGATTGGGCCGGTGCTGCAACGAAACGTAATTACCCTCGGCTTGCACTGCCACGATCTCAGCCAATTCCAAGAACAAGATTCTCCCCTTTACCTTGAACGCGATTCGTGGTGCCTGTCGTTTTGCTATGACCGCCAACTGCTGCCAGGCTCGGACGAGGTTTGCAGCATCAACTCGGGTTGCCGGAAGCAATGAGGTATCGACAGGTTCGCAAAATCCATCTTCTGCACTCGATGCAAAAGGGTCCTCACGGTTGCTCTTGGTGGGCAAATCTTATCCCCCTGAGGTGGGTTAGCCGAATCCTCCGCATTAGTGTGAGCTGCTTGTTGAACAAACATCTCGCGTGCAATGGCTGTGGTACTGATCGAATTAGGCCTTACTCGGATTTATTGGCGCTGCCTTAGGACGAACTTGTTTGAAATCCTCCCTCCGCCTTTCCCAGATTGACTAGGGGCGCGAAGCGACTGCAGCCATCCCACGATATTTCTGATTCCCACATTCCACACCTTCACATCTTGGGCATTCTTCGCCAACACTTCGTAGCCTTCAACCATCGCGATCAGAAAGCTTGCGGTCTCGTCCGGAACCAAGTCGCGGCGGACAGTTCCTTGAGACTGTCCCCTGCGCAAAGCCAAGGCAACGCCTTCTTGCCAGGCATGGAAGAGCGTCTCTAATCTCTTGCGGAATTGTTCGTCGAGCTGAGACATCTCTTGCGCCAAATTGACAAGAGGACAACCGCCCTTCAAGTCTCTCGGCCGAGCTGGTATCGCCTGGACAATGTCGATCAAAGCATCGATAGGGTTCTTGTCCTCGCTTCGTTGGAGAGGCAGCAACCACCTGTTACGGGGGAACGTTGCAACGACCTCGTCGATAATGGCGTATCCCAGAGCTTCCTTGTTCTCGAAATGGTAGTAGAGTGCTCCTTTGCTCACGTTGGTGGCAGCCAGAATCGTATCGATGCTGGCACTCTGGAATCCAGATCGGTAAACCTCCCGATAACCCGCTTTCAGCAAGCGTTCCCGCGTGCGCTGTGGATCACGGGACTTTCGCTTCTTGGGACCTCCTAACATACCGACCAGTATGTATGGAGCTCGATTGAAAGTCAATCACAATTGATCCGCCTGACTTTTGGATGTTGACGTTCTCGAATTTCGCAACCTCTCGCCCCGATGGTATGAAAAGTTGGAGCAACGGCCGTTCTAGCCGTTCTGCGATTGTCCCATCGCAAGATCGACAGCCGGAAAAATCGCAATTCATCTTCGAACGGTTTCGAAAATATAGGCAACGGTTCATGTTCTGTGATTATTGAATTCCACAAGAGAAATTTCATTTCTAGTATCTGGCTGGACTAATCGCGTTCTTTCATGGGACTTAGGTAGTGGCAATCGAATTGCCTACCTAACCGGTATCTCCATGGAGGCCCCAGATGAGAAGACTCCTGTACGTTTTGGCGCTACTAGCGTTCGTGGTTTGCGTTGGTTCTCCCCGGTTACAGGGGCAAACCTTTGCGTCCATTACCGGCACCGTAACAGATTCAACGGGAGCAGTTGTCCCGAATGTTTACGTTCTACTTCAGAACCCATCGACCGGTGTCGATTTCAGGGGCTCAACGAACGGCGAGGGCTCCTACACCATCTCCAACGTGCCGCCCGGACCGGGCTACAAGATCACGTTGAGTGGAACAGGTTTTGAGCCGGTCGTAATCACAGGCATGTATCTCAACGTAAACACGACGCGTACGCAGAACGCCAGGCTGACGGTGGGAAGCAGTCAGCAGACCGTGACAGTTTCCGCAACAACAGAAGCGATCACGATCGACACGGTCGACGCAACCGTTGGCAACAACTTCGAAGTGCAGGATCTGAATAACCTGCCCATTCAGAATCGAGACAGTCCGAGTGCGCTGTTCTACCAGCAGCCCGGCGTCACTCTCGATGGATCCGTTACGGGTGCTCGTACCGACCAGAGCAACGTGAGTCTGGACGGGCTCGATGTCAACGATCTTGCGACAGGTCAGTTCGGTGCGATCGTCGGCCACGCTCCTGTCGACTCTGTGCAAGAATTCCGCGGCGTCTCTGCAAGTCCGCTCTCGAGCGCAGGCGAAGGCGGTGGCGGACAGTATGAGCTTGTCACCCGCAGTGGCACGAATGCATTCCACGGTGCGCTTGTCGAGTACCACCGCGACACGGATCTGGAAGCCAATGACTGGTTCAACAATGATCTGGGCATCGATCGCCCTCCGCTCATCCGTAACCAGTTCGGCGGAAATCTCGGTGGTCCAATCAAGCGAGACAAGGCCTACTTCTTCTTTGACTGGAACAGCCGGCGCGACACGCTCTCGAATCTCGTAAGGCGCGTTGTTCCGACCGATGCTCTTCGCAACGGAGGCATGGCCTACGTGAATGACACGGGCGGGATCTCCACGCTGAGTCCAAACCAAGTTGCCTCCCTCGATCCCCAAGGCATCGGGTTCAATCCAGCCCTGTTGAGTCTATTCACAAGCCGCTATCCAAAAGGAAACGACTCTACACTCGGCGATGGAATCAACTATGAAGGCTTTGACTTCAATGCTCCGTTCCCGCTGGTGGAAAACAACTATGTGGGACGCGTTGATTTCAACTTGAAGGAGACTCAGAAGCTGTGGGGACGCGTAAGCTTCGCGCGACAAGATTCAACGCAAAGCGCAATTCAGTACCCTGGCGACCCTGAGACTCACCCATTCCTCGACAAGAGCTATGCCTGGGTTGTCGGACACACATGGACAATCGGCACGAACAAAATCAATCAGGCGTCCTTCGGCGAAACTACTGAGAACTACAATTTCCCCGATACTTACAACAAGTACGGCATTAATCAGTGGACCTTCGGAAGTCTGCCGTCTGGCGGTAACTTCCTTTCGGGCCCATATTCCAGCGCAACCAATGCGCAGGGCCGCATCTATCCAGTGCCTGTGATCCGTGACGATTTCTCCTGGAACAAAGGAAGACACGTCATCTCGTTCGGCGGCACATTCAAGTACCTCAATCCCACCGACTACACAATTCTCGACTACAACTCACCGACAGTCGGCCTCGGGGGAGATCTCTCGGGACTAGACCCGAGCAATCGTCCGAGCGACATTTCCACTGACGACTCTGACCTGGCGGACTATGACGCGGTGTTTGCCATGATCCTCGGCCGCATTCAGTCGGTCGGCGCGACCTTCAACTACGATGCGGGCGGCAACCTGCTTCCGCAAGGCACCGGCTCGCGCTCGCATTATCGGTACTATGAGACGGAACTGTATGTCGGAGACTCCTGGAAGGTGACACCTTCCTTCACTCTGACCTACGGTCTTCGTTGGCAGAACTACACAGTGCCTTATGAAGTCCATGGCATCGAATCGGTGCCCGATACGGACTTCAAGACTCTCTTTGGCGCTCGTCTCGCTCAAAGCGCAGCCGGCGTTGGAGGCATCGGCACGGATTGCAATTCGACGCTGGGTCAGGGAGTACCATGCGTGAGCTACGTCCTCGGAGGCAAGGCGAACAACGGTCCAGGTTACTTCGATCCGCAGAATCACAACTTTGCTCCTCGAGTGGCCTTTGCGTGGAGTCCAGTGGCGAACCGCAAGACGGTTTTCAATGGCGGTGTGGCAGTCATCTATGACCACACGGTTGTGAACGCCGTTCAGTACCAGGC
Organism: uncultured Acidobacteriaceae bacterium; assembly: GCA_963770365.1. Taxonomy (GTDB): domain Bacteria; phylum Acidobacteriota; class Terriglobia; order Terriglobales; family Acidobacteriaceae; genus Telmatobacter. The sequence continues at coordinate 26,056 of CAVYPN010000021.1, forward strand.
TTCTCAGTACTCCTACCTTTTCCAGGCAAGCGCGAACGCACCCACTGAGGGTTCGCTGGAAACAGATCCTCGCTTTACTGGACTTGACAGTCCTCCGCCGGCACCTGAGGCTCCAACAGCACTCAAGGCTCCGTACACACCGTTCGTTGATGAGAATGGATCCCCGTTCGGTCTCTCCAATGGTGGAGCATTCAACGAAGGCGTCGACAAGCATCTCAAGACGCCCTACAACGTGCAGTTTAGTCTAGGTCTTCAACGCGAGTTCAAGGGTGGCTACCTGCTGAAGGCCAACTACGTCGGCCGACTCGGCCGAAATCTGCTCGCCCAGGCAGATGCGAACCAACTGGTTGAATTCATTGACAAGCAATCAGGCCAATCGATGTCGCAGGCTTTCGCCAATGTCTCGGAATGGGTGCGGCAGAATCCAGGCGTCAGCTACAAAAACGTTCCATCTCAGCCCTGGTTCGAAGATGAAGGTGCAGCAGCAGGTCTGGTCACGCCGGGAGACTACGGCGTCCCAACTTACACTTCTTTCATTACTGGATTTTTCAGGACTCTGGCTGGCCGTGGCGACTTTGCCGACACGATCGAGGTACTGAACCACTACGGCTTGATTCCCGACAACGTTGGTATGGGTTCACAGTTCTCTGAATTCACCTACTACACCAACAAGGGAATTTCCAACTATCACGGACTTCTGGTCACCCTTCACAAGAACATGAAGGATGGGCTGTCGTTCGATTTGAACTACACCTTGTCCCACTCGATCGACAACGTCTCCGTCATCGCAAACGCACCTGCAATCGGCGGCTATGGATTTGTGTGCGATATCGTTCGTCCGAACGAGTGCCGTGGCAACTCTGATTTCGACGTCAAGCACTATCTCAACGGAAATTTCCTGTGGGAATTGCCTGTTGGTCGCGGCAAGCAGCTGGCCGGAAACGCGCCGTTCTGGCTGAATGAAGCCATTGGCGGCTGGTCAATCAGCGGTCTGCCGAGCTGGCACACAGGCAACGTCTTCTTCGCAAATTCGAATGCCTTCGTAGCGGGTTACGCAAACAGTGCACCAGCACTGTTGGTGGGATCCAAGAGCGATCTTGGGATGCATATTCACAAGGCAACCGATGGCACTCTCTATGCATTCTCGAACGAGAGAGCCACCGCAAAAGACTTTGCAGGTCCGATCGGATTCCAGATTGGATCGCGCAATAGTCTCCGTGGTCCTGGCTTCTTCGATCTCGATCTTGGACTCGGAAAGAGCTTTCCGGTTTACAAGGAGGGCGTGACTTTGAAGTTTCGCGCGGACGCGTTCAATGCGCTGAACCATCCCAGCTTCGACACTCCCAGCAATGACATTACAGAGAGTTCGACCAGATTCGGCGTCATCTCAGCGACCAGCAGCACACCGCGCGTTCTGCAACTCGCACTGCGGCTGGAGTTCTAGCTATACAGCTTCGTAACAAAATCAAAAAGCCCTCGGTTCGAAGCCGAGGGCTTTTTGCTACTCTTTGTATGTTTAACTCAGCCCTGACAATCTCATGCAAATGGCGCGGGACACCTCGGCGGAACTCCTACCTACTTTGCCGATCCGAACAAAAACTTTGACTCCGTACCCTTTGTGGCCGACCTGAACAATGACGGCCGAAGCGATATTGTCTTCAGATCCGACGCACTATCCGGCTCAACCACAGGCCCAACCCTCGGGCTGCTCTTCGGTAATGCCAATCGCACCCTCAGCTATAAAACCCTGGCCACCGGCGAGTGCCCGGGGTTCTTCACGGTGGCGGACTTCAACGGCGACGGGCTTAACGATCTCGCCTACTCGGGCAGTCCCTGCAACGTCCGCGAGGCAACCACGCTCTTCATTCGTCTTGGAACCGGCTCCGGCAACTTTGGGGCAGAAGAAAATGTCTATCAAAACCCCTCCCGGATCGATCAGCCCTTTGCTGTCCCCACCACGCTGGACTCCAAGCCTGACGTCGTGTTCAGTCAACTCAACGGCAGCACAAGCGCCAGCTTTGAGGTGCTGACCAACGACACCACCGGCAGCTTCCCGGGTTGCGCGCTGACGGGGAAAGCCGAAGGCATCAGCATCTGCTCGCCGGGCGCCTCCTCCAGCTCACCGGTCAAGTTCTCGCTCGCCGCAGCCGGGCCTACGCCGATGCGCACCGTGGCGGTATGGGCAGATGGAAAGAAAGTGGCGGAGCAGAAAACTCACGCCTTCTCTGACTATTCCTTCCTTGACAGTTCAGTCGCACTTGCGGCCGGCAGCCATGCCATCACCATTTACGGAACCGGCTGGGACAATACGCTTCAGTCCAAGTCGTTCACACTGACGGTCTCGGGAACCTGCTCTGCACCTTCTACCCCGGGCATCAACGTCTGCTCGCCCCTCCGCGGTTCCAGCGTCAGTTCGCCTGTCACCGTGCAGGCAACTTCCACGATCACCGGCACCCTCGCCCGCATGGAGATCTGGGTTGATGGGGTGAAGATGTACACGGAGAAGACCAGCACCTCCTTCAGCACCAGCCTCAGCCTTGCGACGGGCTCTCACCGGTTCGACATCTATGCCGTCAACACCGCGGGCACCAAGTGGGAGAAGTCCGTTACAGCTACAGTAAAGTAAATCTCCTCCGCAGACGGCCATCCGAATCGGATGGCCGTCTGCGAACCATGAAGGAATGAACTCTCCGAGCAGTCTGGCGGCTATCCGGACCGCCGGGACCGCCTCAGACTACTTCGAGCGGGCGCAGGTCTCCGGCTGCGATTTCGCGCTCTCGCCTGCACTGTTGACGGCACTCACCACATAGCAATAAGTCGCACCGCTGGAAAGTTTATTGTCCAGGTACGTTGTTGTGGCGGAAATCTTAACTGTTGGTGTCGATGGATACGATCCAGTGCTGGTGCGACGGTAGATATAGTTTTGCGTAACTCCCGAGGTGACGGATTGAGTCCAGCGAAGGTTCACTGATCCGCGTGGATTGCCGGTTGATGCCGTAACTTTCGATGGCGCCGCCGGCACCACTATTTGAACTTGCGCGGTTGCATTGGCCTCGGGTGAGTCGGCGCTTTCCCCGCCAGCATCCGGATTTGCACTGTAAGCTGCCGAAACCACGTAGTAGTAAGTCACTCCGTTAGCCAGACCTGAATCGGTATAGCTAGTGCTGCTGGTGCAGGCCACCGTGACATAGGGCCCGCCGCTGACAAGCGAGCGCTTCACATGATAGGTGCTCGCTGAAACAGAGGCAGGCCAGGAGAGCGCAATCTGACCGGAACTATTGGGCGTAGCGGTCAGGGTTGACGGTGCTGCAAGGCTCACCAGCAAAGTGGTCGATCCAGTGTGAGTAATCGTACCTGACGTTGCAGTAACGGTCAGCGAAAGCGCATAAGGCGCGGCACTGGTTGTCGTGTTCATCGTCAGAGTCGAAGAGCCGCTCCCGGAAATCGAAGCCGGATTGAAGCCTCCACTCGTGATCCCGGTGGGGAAGCCTGATTCGCTCCCAACGCTCAGGGTTACTGGACCGTTGAATCCGCTGAGGGGCGTGACTGTCACGTTAAATGTGCTCGACTGGCCTGGCAGCACGGTATTCGCCGAGGGGCTAACCGAAATGTCAAAATTGGCGCTCGATGGCAGCACTGTGACGGTCCGCGTCGGCGGGCTCGGATCCGAGTTTCCGACACCATCAATTAATGTGAGCGAAGTAACGTATTCTCCCGGCGTGCTGAATGTGACGGTACCCGGGTTCTGCGCCGTCGAGGTTGCCGGCGTTCCGCCGGGGAACACCCAGGAGTACTTTGCTGAACTCGAGGTTGTTCCGAACGACACCGACCCTCCGGCAGCAATCATCGTGTCCGCAGCTGGAGTCGAGATGACGCCCCTTGGCGGCGCTGATGTATTGGGCGAGATCTGAATGAACTGTGCGACCGATGGCACTCCTCTGCTGTCAAGCAGGAACAGCATGTAATAGCCTGGCGGCGCAATATTGCCATTCGGCGGAGTGGTGAGGTTGATTGAGCCAAAGCCGACACACGCTGGTTGCGGCGACGAACCGCACAGCCCAATCAAGCGCTGGTCCATGTCATAAGCGTGCGTTGATGAACCCGGACGGACCAGCACGGCGGAACTGATCGCCAAGTTGCTCGCGTAGTTCACAGTGAATGTGGCGTTGTAACCGAAAGGTCCGGGCGTAATGCTGGTAATTGCCGGTCTATCGGCGATCAAATTGTCGTTTGCGTCGAAGAGGTACGACGGCGTGTAGATCTCAATCGCTGGCTCGTAACCGCCGCGCGAACCTGGATTGCTGCCCATGCTCAAAACGGTCGCGTCAGGCAGTAGTAGTGCTGTGGAGTGGTAGAGCCGGGAGTACGCAGCGGTGCCGCCGGAGGTTATTGTCCCTGCGACCGAGTCATATATGTCCGCTCGCTTGCCCGGCGTATCGGGACTCTCATTATTCAATGAGCCCCCCTCGGCAAGCACCTTCCCGTTCGGCAGAATAATGGCGTTCATCTGAATGCGCCCGGTTGACATACTCGGTCCCGGTTTCCAGCTTGGAGAGGCGAGGGAGAGATCGATGATCTCTGTGCTAGACGTTGCGGGACTTCCGCCTCCAAAATAAATTACTTTCGGCGTGTAGTTCGGTGGGAGAAGAGGAAGGAGAACACCGGAGCCGTAGGAACGGTTGAGGGTGGTTGCTGCTGATTGCGTCCAGGACCCGACCAAGGGATCGAAGATCCACGAAGAGGCGTTGTTCGATCCAGAGCCCTGCCCGCTATAAAACACGTGTCCGTTCGGCAGCAAAAACAGGCGCGGATAGAGGGGAGGAGAAAATGGCGCCGTAACCGGGCTGGCCCAACCGGCTCCGGCTTTTTGAAGATCATAAATTTCGGTCGTGTTATTGGTTCCGCCGCTAAGATTCAGACCGGAGAAAGCCATCACGCGCCCGTCACCAAGCGCCGTGGCAGAACCATACCATCGGCCATCCACCATGCTCTGGGATTGCACGAACTGGGTTGTAGCTGGATCAAAGATAGAGGCGCGGTTGTCCCCCTTGAAGGAATAATCCGATGTTCCTCCGATGACGAGAGGTCGACCATCCGGCAAAGCAGCCGTGCCGCTGCAGAAGACATCGTATTCGATCTCCTGGACCTTGATGCCATTGGCGGTCGGGTCCGTCGGATCCCAGACTGCGTTTCGGTAGCTCTCCGCCCCCTTTGAGTTGTTGGAAGCATCGTTCTCTGATCCGGCGACAATCAAGACCTTCCCCGTATGCAGCAGCGTTGCAGAGATCGGATTGATCGGCATCAGGTAAGGCAGCGTCCTCCACACACCCTGGATGTGCGGAGTATTGACCGGGCAAGTTTGCGCAACGCTCGGAGGCGTGAAGATACCGAAACCGGCTAATGCCAGAATCGTTGTGCTCACTCGGACCGACACTGGTAATGAGCTTTGGGTTTTCAGTGTGTGAAACTGGACGAACGTCTGCCGGAGCAAGGTTCGAACATAAGCGAACGGACCCATGTGGACGACCTTTCGAGCCCATAAGGCTAAGAACAAGACGGAGAAACGGGAGGGATGATCGAGATAGTTACCCTGATTGGAAGTAAGCTGTCAAGTAATCTTTAGTTCTTGCTCAGAGCCTCTGTCGTCGTGGCAAATTATTGTCGTGGACAAGTTATTGACCAGAAGTACGAGCGTTTGAATCGGAACCGGGAACTTATAACTGTGCAGTCGGCGCCTGCGACGGGCTGACACATGGGCCCGAGTGTATCGGTAGGTCGGGAGTTCGAATCTCTCCGGGCGCACCATTTCACCGAACATACATTCAGGCATTTGCTTCTGCCGATGGCAGTTTGCTTTACACGCGGTTTTGCGCGTGGGACGGAAATTTCCTTCTATCATTTCCGATAAGGAAACATGTATGAGAAGGTTCGTCATCACGGGTGCGCCGGGCGCGGGGAAGACGGCGATTCTGCGCCAGCTAGAACTTGACGGCTTCAGCGTGGTTGAAGAGGCGGCAACGGATGTGATCACAGCTGTACAGGCTCAGGGAACGGATCAGCCGTGGACGCACCCATCGTTTATCGATGCGGTCGCGAAGCTGCAGAGGGAGCGGCAGATTCGAACGTCGCACCAACTGGAGGGATTCAGTTTCACGATCGGTGCGCGGTGT
>CAVYPN010000022.1:0-203431 GCA_963770365.1 uncultured Acidobacteriaceae bacterium
ACTCGTAGCGGAGGGCTTCAGCGGGGCGGATGCGGGCGGCGGTGGATGAAGGGTAGAGGGTGGCGAGGAGCGAGATGCTGATGGAGACGGCGGAGACGAGGAGGCCATCGAGCGCGCGAGGCGCGAACGGAAGCGTGTCGATGGCGTAAACGTCGGGCGACAGGTGGACGTGGTAGCGGCTGCCGGCCCACGCGCCGATGTATCCGAGGATGAGGCCCAGCGCAGTTCCGACAACGCTGATGAGAAGGCCTTGCAGCAAAAAGATGCGGCGCACTTGTGAGGGAGAGACACCGAAGCTCATTAGGACGGCGATGTCGCGGGTTTTCTCCATGACCATCATGGTGAGCGCGATGAGGATGTTGAGCGCGGCAACGATCACGATGAGCGTGATGACGATGAAGGTGACGATCCGTTCCAGCGCGAGGGCGCGAAAGAGTTCGCGATTCTGATCTTTCCAGTTGGTGGTCTGAAAGCCGGGACCTGCAGCTTGTTCGATTTGCTGAGCGATTGCGGGAGCATTTTTGAGGTTGTCGACTCTGAAGCTGATGACGGAGACCAGGTCGGGTTCGTCGTAGAGGCGCTGGGCGTCGGCGAGGCTCATGAATCCCCACGCTGAGTCGTACTGATAGAAGCCGGTGTGGTAAGTGCCGACGAGGCGGAAACGACGGATATTCGGAATTGGTCCGAGCGGCGTGAGTGGGCCCTGGGGGCTGATGAGAGTGAGGGAGTCGCCGACGTTGACGCCGATGGAGTCGGCCAGGTCCTTACCGAGAATGACCGGGGGATCTCCTGCATTCGCCGGAGCCTCGGATTCCCGGGAAGACTCGAGCGCGCGAATTGCACTTTCTGGAGCGGTGGAGAGGACTCTGCTGACGGCTATCTCGGAATTCGGCACCACACCTTCGATGAGAGCATAGCCTTCGCGCGCTCCATGAGCGACAACCACCTGCTCGTCGAGTTCAGGGGCGGCAGCGACGACGTGAGGAAGTTTTGAGAGATTTGCGATGAGAGGCTGCCAGTCGCGGATGCCGTCGTTTTTGACGCGCATGAGCTGGACGTGGGCGCTGGAGTCAACTAGGCGATCCTGGAGGTCGCGCTGCATGCCGTTGGTGATGGCGAGGGCAATGATGAGCGCGGCAACGCCGGCGGCTACTCCGGCGATGGAGATGGCGGTGACTACGCCGACGACGGCCTGGCGCCGTTTGGCTTTGAGATACCGCGCCGCGACGTAGAGCTCAAATCGCATCGTGCCTGCTTCTTACTTCGTGCCTGCTTACTTTGTTGCGGACGAGCCGAAGACGGTTTTAGCTACGCCGATGTTGTCGTGGCGGTCGTAGACGCGCACGGTGAGGAGGTGTTCGCCGATTCTTCCTTCCACGGCCTTGGCGGGAATCTGGAAGTCGTAATGTTCACGCTTTGAATCGGAGAGCTTGCCGACGGGGTCGATGTACTGCCATGCGCCGGCATCGAGCGCGTACTCGGCCTGTGAGATTGGAGAGGCTGCGTCCTCGGCATCGAAGGTTACGTGCACAGGAGCGGGGCAGGGCGCCTGCGCGCATTTTGCGAGGGCTTCTTCAACATGCAGATCGCTGACGACCGGGGGCGTGGTGTCGATTTCGAAGCGCTCGCTTTCTCTGGCGCCGTTGAGGGCATCGCCGGGGCTATGCGAGGGCGAGTCGGACGCAACAACCTTGATGCGATAGCCGCCGTCTGGGATGAGTGCGGCGTCGAAGCTATAGGCCTTGTCGGCGATGTCGTCTTTCAGCTGGTGCCAATCGTGTTCGCCGTCGCCACGAAGGTAAAGCGCATAGATGAGGTCGTCGCCATTTTCATCGTGAGCCGCCCAGCGAACGGTGATGGCGGTGCGGTCTTTGACGGCAGGGAGCGGCGTGCCCGCGCCGCCGGTATCGACAGGAATCACCATGGGTTGGTTTGGAGTGGGGAAGTTGATGTTTACGGTTTGCTGCGGGCTCGAGGTCTGCGGATTGAGTCGTGCGCCGGGTACGACGACGAGATCGTCGATCTCGGGTGCGCCATTGACGGGGAGATAATTTACGCCGACGGCGGAGAGATTGCCGCCGGTGTGCAGTACGGCTTTCCACTGCAGGAAGCGGCCGGAGGGCGATTGGACGGTGTTGTCCTTGACGGGCTGCCAATCGGACCAACCCCAGTCGCCGCGACCTCGCTGGGGCTGTTCGACGTTGCCGGTGCGGGTTAGGATTTCGTAGTTCGCGGAGCCGGGGTCGACTTCGATGCGGCCGAAGCGGGCGAAAGCTCCGGCGTCAAGGACGTCGCTCGCGTATTCGTGCGTGTCGGATTTACCCAGCGCGTACAGCTTGCCGGTGTTACCTGTGCCGATGAGGAGAGAATTGTCGCGATCTTCAACGAGGCTGAGGCCCTGCTGCACTCCTACGTGCGCGATGTCGGCGTAGTCGCCGTTCTGCTGAATGCGGAAAATGTGACCGCGATTGCCGCTGATGGCAAGCAGACCACCGGATTGCGGCGCGAGGGCGTAGACGATGTCATCTTTGCTGGACCAGATTTTGCGTGGGGCCTGGTCGGGCGCGAGGGCATAGATCTCAGTGCCTTCAGGCGTGGAGGTGCTTGCATTGGCAGCCTGCAGCGAGCCTGGCTGGACGATGGTGAAGGTAACCGATCCAACGCCCTGCACGGCGAGAGGAGGCAGAGGATTGTGGCTCTTGTCGCCGACGCTTGCGGCGAAGATGGTGCCGTTGGCGGCCACGGCGACGGAAGTAATTTCGCGTCGAGGAGCTTCGAAGAGCACGTAGCCTTTGCCCTGCGGGCTGATGCGATAGACGAGGCCGGAGCCATCGGAGCCTGCGATCAGATTTCCTTTGGCGTCCCAGGCGAGAGAGCGAATGTGTTGTTCGTCGCTTTTGAAAAACAATTCTGGACGGGCGTCAGAATTTGCAGGATCGACGCGGTAGATTGCGCCGGGTCCCCCGACGGCGATGTAGAGCTTGCCGGCGGCGTCGAAGGTCATGTCCCAGATGTAATGAGATTTTGATTCGCGGGTCGCTTTCGATTCTGTTGCGCCGCCGTCCGGTTTGGCGGCATCGAAGATGACTTTCGCGCTGGATTCATCCTGTTTTGCGGTTGCGCTGGGGTTGAGCTTGTAGACTTTGCCGCCGGGAACGGTGGCAGCGTAGAGCGAGCCGTCGGGGCCGATGCGCACAACCTGCACGCTGACGTCGCGCGATTCAAAGAGCGTGAATGGCTTTGAATCTTTCTGAGTGCTCGCGCGCAGAACGGTGGCGGGCGAACCTGTTCCGAGATAGGGCGTGCCGCTCTTGTCGACGGCCACGGACCAGACGAAGGTCGAGGGAGTGGTCAGGAGCTCGGTCAATCCAGGGCCCTCGCGCAGATAGCCGTTGCTACCGATGGCGACGCCTTGCGGTGTCCCTTTTTCAAATTCCTCGATGCGGGACTGCGTCCACAGATGAGTGCCTTGTGCAGCGAGGGTGTGAACGAGGAAAAGTGTGGCGCAGGCAGTGAGGACGAAGCGGCGGAGGGATGGGGAATTCACAGCAAACATTCTGATGTTGAGTCTACTAAAGCGAGGCGGTGAGGAGCAGGAGAGTCGGCATTCGTGGGGTTCAAGTGAGCGGGTGACAACTGATTCAGGCGGCAGGTTGAGGAGGTTGGTTTGATAAATGCAGCACGTTAGCGATCGCTTCGCGATCAAGCGAGTTAGCAAGTCAGCGATGAATAACGTTCCCACGCGGACGCTGAAGCCCCTCGCTCCGTCCGGGCTGCAAATACAGCTTGGAAAGCTCATCGGCCGGTGCGGAACTGGATGATGCGGCGGCGGTCGCGCTTGGAGGGACGGTGTTCCGGCAGGGGCGCGTATTGCTGCATGGCTTTGCGTTCAGCGGCTTCGCGCTGACGCTGTTCCTTGCTGGCTTCGGTTTCGCGGTAGAGGGTTTGGGCGACTGCGGCCGGACCGCGAATCTCGCTCAGTTGCAGGACTTCGATCTGGAATTCGCCGCCTTCATTGCGGATGCGGAGCATGTCGCCGACGCGGACATCGCGGGCTGGCTTCGCTTCGACCTCATTGGAACGGATGCGCCCAAGGTCACAGGCCTTGGAGGCCTGGGCGCGCGTCTTAAAGAAACGCGCAGCCCAGAGCCATTTGTCGATGCGTACGGTAGGTTTGGTTTGTCCAGCCGTCAAGAGATCTCGCGGAATCGGTCAGGAAGCGGTGCCTGGAGTCTTCCAGATATACAGGAACTCTGCATCGCTCGAGGTCGCAACCTCAATGCCTTTCTGATGAGTGGCACGATTCAGCGCCGACCGGATGTTTTCCTTACTGTCGGGCAATGCCGTGAGGGGAATCCTGAGCGCGCGATCTTCTTCCAACTGTTCAATGTCGCTCAGAAGCTGCGTGATGATCTTCTTGTGTTTGCCGTCCCTGCCTTTGGGGACATCAATCTGCTTAATCGACTGGTACTTCATCGGGGGCGTGTCGGAATTCGCATTCGTTGCCATGCAAGGATCCTCTAATGTCTCTCCCCGCAGTGCTGGAGAAGCGCTCTTAACGTACGGCTAATTCACCGTAAACCTATCCTTATATTATTTGGACATTGAAAGTCAAGATCCTAGGGAAAAGATAGGGAAGAACTCCGGGTGTTTCGCGTTGGTCTCACGCTACTCACGCTATTCCCTATAACTCACGCGTTTTTAATTATTTAGAGCGTAAATTCAAAGAGATACCCCGTATAAAATGAAAGCTGCTAGGGTAAGTTGGAGAGGTGAATCGACGTGACCAAGAACAAGAATTTTGCCACCGTTCCGCTGAAGGAAGTCCCCGCGAGCATTGAAGGAAATAATGCCAGCGGTTATCGCCCGGTGGTCCTGGTTGTCGATGACGAGAGCGTGATTGCCGACACGCTGGCCGAGATTCTGACGCGCAGCGGCTACACAGGCGTGGCTGAATACGACGGCGACAGCGCGCTTGAGACTGCGCTTCTGATGCCACCAGAGATGCTGATCACCGACGTGGTTCTTCCGGGCATGACGGGTATCGAACTCGCGATTACGGTGCGGCGCATTTTCCCGGATTGCAAGATTATTCTTTTCTCCGGGCAGGCTTCGACGGCCGATTTGCTGGCGAGCGCGCGTGCGGACGGTCATCAATTCACACTGCTGAACAAACCACTTCATCCGCAGGATCTGTTGCTGCGTGTTTCTGAAGGGCTGAAATCGCACAAGCCTGTAGCCGCACAGGCGAGATAGTCGCCGGCAAAGTTCGGTTAGCAGAAGTTCAATGGGCGCCTTGGAGGCGCCCATTTTAATTAGTGAGGCGGGTCGGAAATCCGCAATTGGGATTGAGGAGAGGCTAAAAGCAGATTCTTCGCTCACCACCCCCAAACTGAACTACGTTTGGGGCCCCATTCTCTCAGAATGACACGGTCAATTAAGAGAAGCATCTCAGACTCATGATTTCAGACTCATGATTTTAGTTCGCAAGAACAGCGCGGTAGCGCACCTTGTTCTTCTTGACTTTTTCGATGGCCTCGTTCGCTTTGGCCATGGCGAAGGCTTCTGTGGTCGCCTTGACATCATGACGGGCTGCGACGTCAAGCATTTCGCGAATTCTATGCGGGCTTCCGATCGGGCTTCCGGTGATGGTGCGGATGCCGGAGATGAGCGGAAATGCCTGCAGCGAGACGGGCGACGGAGGCACGCCGACAAAGCAAAGCGTGCCGGTGGGCCGGAGCGACTGGATGTAGACATTCCAATCCTGGTCTGCGTTGGCGGTATTCAGAATGAAATCGAGCGAGCCGGCGACTTCTTTCATTGATTTCGATTCGCGCGAATGCACGAAGTGATGAGCGCCAAGGGCACGAGCTTCTTCCTCTTTGCCTGTCGAAGTGGAGAAGGCGGTGACTTCTGCGCCGAAGACGCGGGCGAACTGGATAGCGATGTGTCCGAGGCCGCCGATTCCGACAACGCCTACGCGGGATGAGGGGTTGACGCAGTGGTCGCGGAGCGGGCTATAGACGGTAATGCCGCCGCAGAGCAGCGGAGCGGCCTGTTCGCTGGGCAGGCTGTCGGGAATACGGACGACAAAGCGGGCGTTGGCACGGACCTTGGTGGCGTATCCACCATTGCGGTGGACGCAGGTGGCTTCCATCGAAGGGCATAGGTTTTCAAGGCCGCGGCTGCACCACTCGCACTCGCCGCAGGAGTTGGATTGCCATCCGAGGCCGACGCGCTGGCCGACCTTCAGGGATTTCACATGCGGACCGACACCAGTGATGGTCCCGATGATTTCGTGCCCGGGGATGAAGGGATACTGGCTGATGCCCCAGTCGTTTGAAATCAGATGAAGGTCGCTATGACAAATGCCGCAGTGGGTGATGCCGATTTCGACTTCCTGCAAGCCCAGGTCGCCTGGGTCATAGCGAAAAGGCAAAAGCTCGGCGCCCGCCGCGTGAGCTGCTAGTCCTTGGATTAAGGCCATGGTCGTTCCGCAGTCCTCGCTGGGGGTCGCAAAAAAGGGGCCGGATATCCGGGCCAAACAAGTGCGACAGATTTACGTAAGCAGTGCAGGTCAAGTCTAATCTAAACCGCCGCCGGGCTCGATGTGCAGATTGAGGATTTGAAATCCGCTGAGCACGCCGCCTGCGGGAGAATCGCCGGCTACCACGGCGGACTCGCCGTTGAGCGTGACATCTCGCGCGGAGCGCATGGGCTCGAGAGCATTGGCCATGGAGAGCGGGAGCGCGGAGAGGGTATGGCCCTCGACACCGGCCTGGGCGTCGGGAAGCAGGACGCTGACGAAGATGCGATCGGCGGCGTGGTGGTTTTGCGCCTGGGCCAGCGCGGTATCGAGGTCGACGGTGCGCGAGGAAATGCGTGGAGGATTGAGAGCGCGGTCGAGGGTTCCGGCATCGGAGACGAGAAGACGAATCGGACCGGCGGGAAGCTGCGGGGGCAGAACGATGGGGATGCGGATGTTCCGTTCTGGTTGTTGCCAAGGGCGCAGAGTGGCTTCAACGACCACGGTGTCGCCGGCATGGACGATGTTGCCGGAGTCGAGGCGGGCGGTTTCGAGTTCTACCTGCGCACGGCGGGGAATGGAATCGACATCGAGGTCGATGGCTTTGATCGCGCCCTGGCGTGCGCCGTTCGCGTAGAGCTGGGCGAAGGTTTGATCGGTCTGTATGGCTGCGGAAAGCTGCGCGGAGAGCTGATCGCCTGCGGGGGCCCAGAGGTCGAGGGGCGATGGCGGATAGCCGTCGATGTTGACACTGCCCGTAACGTGATAGCTGGTTTCGAGGCCGCTCTGATTGTTTTCGAGCAGAGCGTCGTAGAGCGAGACCAGGACGGCCTGCGGGGTGAGCGAAGGCAGATCGACGACTTCGATGTTCAGCCTGCGGTCAGCGCCTTCTCCATGGACGGTGATGTGGACGGGGATCATGTGGGGCTTGATGCCGAGCACGCCGCGAATGGCGGAGTCGCGATCGTCGGTGAAGGTGCCGATGGGATCGCCGGTGTTGATGATCTTGAATGCGTTGAGGGGCGAGGCAAGGGTCTCCACCACCTCGGCGGTGGTCATCGGCAGAGAAACGGACCCGGCCTGAAGAATGGGATGACCGCACGCTAGAAGTTGTCTGGGGTCGACGTAAGTGACGGTGCAGGTGGCCGAGATCTCAAGATCGCCGCGGACGAGCTGGGCGCTGACAGCGGAACCGGGAACGACGCTGGCAATGGCGGAAGGGGAGATGGCGCCAAGGGAGCCGTCGGTGTCAGGCTTTGAAGAGCCGCTGCCGCCACCTGCAGCGATGATGTCGAGGCCGGTGCCAGCCATTTCTTTTTGCCAGAGACGAATGGCTTCGGGGCGGAAGCCGCTCATGACCAGGGGCGTTTCCATGGCCTGGAAGGTCATGCCGCCGGAAGATACGCCGGTTTCGGTTTGTGCGAGCGGGGATGCCGGCGATGCCGAAGCCCACTGGGTGTTGACGGGCATGTCTTTGACTTCAAGCATCTGGGCGATGGGTGTAATGCCGGCGATGGGGTCTTTGGCGAACTGGCCGATGCGGTAAGAAAGGGAACCGAGGAGCTTATTGCCAATGTAGACGGGGCTGCCGCTCATGCCGGCGACAACGCCCGTGTATTCAGGCTTGGCGCCGCGAAGCTGGGCGAGGATCATGTCGTGTCCCGGTCCGCGTGCGCCGCGCAGAACCCCAAGGATTTCAACCTGCATGGGCTCGGGTTTGGTCCCGGTGAAAACGGTCCACGCGGTGGCTATCTGGCCGCGGTGCACCTGGTTTAGCGGAAAAAAGCCCTCACCGGAAGATGGAGGGCCGGCGGGTGGGGTTTGGGCGGGAAGGAACGCGGCGGCGAGAGCGGCAAGCAGGACGGCAGACAAAGCCGGGCTCAGGATTCGGGCAAGCGTTCGAATCGGAGTCCGGAATGCCTTATGGCAGAGTTTCACGTCTATAAGAGTAAACCGGTCCCGCATTGTCCGGGGAGATTGCGTGTTCTTTCCGATTGTCATGCGCTAAGGTTTTGACGCCCGAAGCTGAAGGTTGTATTCGCGGTTGTGTTGTGTTGTGTTGCTTGCGGATTCCTTCGGGCTATCCCTATGCTGTGAATACAGAGGCCGTCATGCCAACGAATTGCCCTTACGATTTACGCCGTTGCCGTATTGCTTTGTTTCTGTTGCTGGTCGTTCTGGCGCTTTCGCCGGCGGCCTGGACACAGAGTACGCCACCCGCACCGCAAAACCCGCCGGCACAGAAGCCGGATCAGACGGCTCCGGATGCCGGTGGCCCCACCGGAGACAACGGAGCCATTGCGCTTCCGAAAAAGAAGGATGTGCCGGATAACACGCCGCCGCCCGCGCCTGCTCAGCCAAAGTTCAAGAATCCGGATGGCGCAGCGGACTACTCCCTGCGAGTGAATGTTCCCGAGGTTTCAGTAGATGTGGGAGTGCTGCTGGAAAAGACGGGGCAATTTGTTCCGGGGCTGAAGCCTTCGAACTTCAAAGTGTACGAGAACGGCGTGGAACAGAAGATCACGGGCTTCAAGCGGGTTGAGGCGCCGATTACGGCTTTGATGCTGTGCGAATTTGCCAACAGCAACAGCACTTACGCCTTCCTCTACGACATGCGCAATGCTGCGTGGGAATTCGCGCAGCAACTGCGGCCGCAGGATTATGTCGCGCTGATGACGTTCGATATGCGCACGCAGATCTGGCTGGACTTTACGCAGGACAAGCGGCAGTTGTTGAATGCGATTCAGTCGCTGGTGATTCCGGGATTTTCAGAGCGGAACCTGTTCGACGCTTTGTACGAAGCGGAAGATCGTTTGAGCCGAATCGATGGTCATAAGTACATCCTCCTGATCGCTTCGGGGCGCGATACGTTCTCGAAGCTGACGCTGGACAAGATTTACCAGAAGGTGAAGACGACGCCAGACATCACTATTTTCGCTATCTCGACGGGCGGGGCGTTGCGCGCGATGACCGAGGGTGGCGGGGGTGTCAACCAGCAGATGCGGGAGATCGATTATCTGCAAGCGGATAACGAGATGAAGACTTTCGCCAAGATGACCGGCGGGATGTTCTTCCAGCCACGGTTTGTAGGGGAGATGCCAGACATCTTCGCCGATATCAACAAGGCAATCCGTTCGAAGTATCAACTGGTGTACCACCCGACCGACGCCAAGCAGGATGGCACGTATCGCAAGCTGCGCGTGGAACTGGTGGATGATGAAGGGAAGCCATTACGCTTCCAGGACGAGAAGCACAAGGCGCTGAAATACGACATCATTGCGCGCGACGGCTATCGGGCGAAGCAGGAAGTGGAATAGAGCTGAGGAGATAAAGTGGGGCATGCGGCAGCCGATGGGCTGCCGCTTGTCCTTGGTGGGAGAGGGCAAACCGGCTTATCTAAATTGGTTGAAGACATCCATGAGGTAGTAGCCGATGACGAAAAGGGTCGCAACGCCAGCAACGATCTCAGAAACTCGAATCAGCGGCTGAACTTTGTTGACCTTGGCAATGATTGCCTGCTGGGCCGTTTGTTCATGGCTGAAAGATTCGCCGAGAAACAGTTGATCTTCTTCATCCCGGCTGAGGCGGGAGCGGTAAAGGAACATGAATGCCAAAACGAGGATGGTGAGTCCCCAAACAGACCACATGACAGGAACAAACGGCATAGGATTGCCTCCGGCGAGTATTCCACCCGGCTATCTGCAAGATCCTGTTGATTGAGGGGCCTGCAGCGATCCGGGGGTTGTACGGGTGAAATCATAGCCCCGGTTCGAGCCGGAAGCCCGTGACACGAATCACAGGTAATTTCGGTCCCGGATGGTGGGGCATTGGCGTGAATCTATTGAGAATGCGGGGATTACGATCGGGACGGGATGGCTGGATCTTCGCGACTTTGGGGTATCGAGTAGCATCTAATGGGATGAAGTGACTTATGAACTTGTAACGCCCCTGGAGGGGCGGTACAGTAAGTTCAGGACGAGATTTCAGCAGAACCGGGAGAATCGAGAAATCATGGCAACCACGACCGCAGCACCGGCAACAACGACGCAGGAAACTGAAAAGAAAGCTCCTCTTATCCTGACTCCCCAGGCGATCGCGAAGGTGCGCGAGATCATGGCAACCCAGGATCCGCTTCCGGCGGGCCTTCGGATTGGTGTGGTGGGCGGCGGGTGCTCGGGATTCCAGTACTCGATGGCATTCGAGAACCAGGCCGGGATGATGGACAAGGTTTTCAAGTTTGACGACCTTAGCGTTTATGTCGATGCCACATCGTTGATGTATCTGAACGGATGCATCGTGGATTATGTCGAGACGCTGGAAGCGGCAGGCTTCAAGTTCGAGAATCCCCAGGTGAAGTCGACCTGCGGTTGCGGTTCTTCGTTCAGCGTGTAACGACGCTCGTGTTCAGGCATGTAGAAAGCCCGTCCTTGTGGACGGGCTTTCGTGCGTTTAGGGATTGAAAGAGACTATTGCGGTGGCGATGTCGGCGTTGGCGTTGTGGGGGCGGTTGGAGTGTTGGGCGCCGAGCCTGTGCCGCCAACAGGGGTGGTAGTACTGCCGGCTGGCTGACCAATCATTCCCGTGTTGCCGCCTGCCGCAGTCTGCTGATCCATCAGAGGGCTATAGAGAAACTCCCACTCGTTGTAGTGGTTCTTCTTTTTGTAGACGTAGATTGACTTCTTCGGACTCTGCGGGGAGAAGCCGATGATGCCGCCTCCGCCGAAGGTCTGGCCATTGCCGGTGGGGTTGCTGGGCGAGCCGAATGCAGAGCCGGTCGTGGTGCCGCCCGGCGCGGTTCCAGGGGTGCCTGTTCCCGCGACGGGACTGCCGTTGGCGTCGGTGCCCCCTGCGGGGTTGCCTGGGGCGCCGGTTGCACCTGTTGCTGCCGAGTCAGTGGAACTGGTGGGGGTGAAGAGGGTGCTGCCAGCCGTTTGGGTCGTACCAGGACCAGCCGCGCCAGGTCCAATGCCGGCCATGGATGCGGTGGCTAGCGGCTGACCAAAGAAGCCCATGGCCTGCGGCGTCTTGTTCTGGCCGAAGAGAATCGGCTTCCACTCATCCTTGCCGGTTGTGGGGTCAATGTATTTTTTGCGGAGGAAGCGGATGTCGTTGGTCTTGATAAGGGCGTCGACGTTGGGCGGGTAGGCGTTGAATTTTTTGTAGTAGAGCTGAATGGCGCGAATGTACTGCTTGCCGCGCTGCATGGTCTCTTCTTCGCGTTCGCGTTGAATGCTCTCGCGCACGCGTGGGATCGCGATAGAGAGCGAAAGGATAAGAATGGCGAGCATGAAGATGACGGCGACGAGGATGTATCCCTCTTCGGAGGGGCGGGGGCGGGTTGGAGAATGCGGATTCATTGCGTGATTGCTTTGTGTTTCCTCAGGGGCTGAAGCCCGGTCGTTCTTATTAAGCATCTTGCGGCACGACTAAAGATCGTGCCCTGATACGAGACAAAAGCAGATCCTTCGCTACGCTTACCCCACTTGCGTGGGGCCCCAAGCTGCTCCGCTCAGGATGACACTTCCCGAATCCTTCGATAATCGGCATGCGCCTCAGAAGTTCCCCGAGCCGTGCCCTTTTAAAAACCATCGTTCCATTTCGTTCGAGCGCGCTCCATGTCCCTAGTTCGCGGACAGGGGCACGGTCTGGGTGTTGTTGTAGCCGAGGTCGGTAATCTGAATGGCCCCAGGCAGGATCGACACAACCTTGTAGCGGTGATCGACGACGTCGCCGGAATGGGCCAGGAAGATGTCGTCGCCACGAACAAGGAATGCCTGCATGGTTTTGTCCCGGGTCTGGGTGTAGCCGAAGTACTTCAGGTCGATCGCGGGCGGAGCCGGCGGGCCGGTCGGAACAATGACAGTGGTGGTGTTGGGTCCGGGCCTTGGGGGCGCGATTGGCCTTGGGATCGGTGCGGATTCGGCAGAGAAGATGTTGCGGCCAGTGCCGGAGTAGACTACGTCTTCGCTCTGGGCCAGCTTGTCGAAGTGCAGTGCGGGGTCGATATTGTTGCTGGCCACGTGCTGGGCCTGCGGTCCTGCTGCATTTGCGCGCTGGTTGGTTCCACGGGCTGTCGCGGTGGTTCGAGCGGGCACAGCAGGGGCGGGCGTCGGTGAGGCGCCGAAGGAGTTGTAGAGTTCGTAGCCGCCGGCGACTACGATGATCGCCGCTAGCGCGATAGCGATGTAGACCTGGCGTTTGTTTTCAGTTCCGAGAGCGATGGCCATGCTACTCGCCCTCCTTTGCTACCGGAGCGGCCGCTGCCGGCGTTTCGGCGGGGGTGGGCATCATCCAGCCCGGCACGTCGGAGGGGCGGAGCCAGGTAGAGACGCGGAGGCGTAGGCTCACGAGTCCGCCCTGCTGGCCGGTGAAGGCCATGGCGCGCACTACAAAGAAGGTCTTGTCGCGCTCGATGCCGTTCACAAAGTGCATGATCTGCCGGTACTCGCCGCTGATCGCGCAGTCGAGTGAGATTTCGGTGAGGTCGCTTGTCGTTGTTCCCTGGGAGTACCCCACACGGGAGAGGTTAACGCCGTTTTTGACAGCGAGGGCACCCAGCGGCACAGCGATGGAAGAATAGTTGGCCGGAACGCGCGTGGCGTAGAAGTCCTGGATATGGGTGCGCGATTCCTTGACACGGTCTTCGAGTCCGCGAAGAGGCTCGGTCTGCAGTTGGAGGGTTCTCAGTTCGATCTGCTTTGCGGTGAGGGCGTCAACGGAACTGGAGTCGGTGGCAGACCAGTCCAATCCGAGACGAATGGCGAGGCCGAGCACCAGCAAGACCATAACGCCGAGGCCTATGTAGTGCCAGGTGAGAGGAGAAGAGAGCCGCTCGCGCGTTGTAACAGGGGTTGGGCTCATTGCGAAACCCCTCTGTGGGGCTGCACGGGAACGCGAGGACGGGCCATGCCGCTATAGGGAGTGCGGCCGGATCGTACGCCCTTTTGCGGAGACGCGTCATCCGGATCTGATTTACCGTGGCCCTTTGCCGTGCTGACCCTGCGATCTTCCGAGGCACCAGGCGTGTAGTCGGCGAGCATGTCGAAGTTGACGCGGTTGGAGGCGCTGACGGGTTCCTGGCGCTGATTGGGTCCGCCTTCAGACTCCGCCGTTTCGCCGACGATGCGGGGCAACAGGAAGTGGCGGGAGTGTTCAAGATTCTCGACCAGCCCTACGTCGCGATCGCGCGGACCGACAACCCGAAGGCGGACGGAGATCTGGCCATCCTTGACGGTCGGCTCGAGGGTGTTGACCTGCACGCCGCCGGGGAGGACAGTTTCAAGGTCCTCCATGGCGAGAGTCCACGAAAAGGACTTTTCGTCGAAGAGGCGGTTGAGGTTTTCAGACTGCTGCAGGGTCCGGGCGTTGTCGGGTTGCTGCATCATCGCCTGGTATTGCTGGCGCTCGTGAGTGATCTGGGCAATTTGTCCGTCGAGGGAGTGAGCCCGCTCGCGTGCGGCTTCTGCCTTGTCGTGCAGGGCGTGGAGGCCGAATCCCAGAGCGATGGCCACCAGCACCAAAGCGCCCATGGCGATGCGCAGATTCTTGATTGCCGGAGCGACATCGGCGAACTGCCGTGAGGCAAGATTGATGGCTACGCGCACGCTAGACGGCTCCTGCCAACGCGCCGGTAAGGCCGGCGGTGCTCATGTTCGACAAACTGGTTGCGACGCCTGTTGAGGGCCGGGACGCCAGATCGATGATCTTCAATTCGGAAGTACCAAACCAACGCTCGAACTCCGCGGCTGTTCCGTTTCCCGCGAAGTAAAGTTCCTTGGGCAATACGGAGACCTTGTCCTCATAATATGCCGCGGCGACGGCCACGCTGCGCTGGACTTCAAGGAGGCGCTGTTGAGGATCTTCGGGCAGGTCAATGGTGCGATAGAGAAGAAGATCGTCGCCCCGGGTGATGGAAGTGGTGATGGCGACCTTGCTGAGGCAGGCGGTCAGCATCGGCTCAGAAGAATCGAGTGTTGCCAGAGCAGCAAGGGCAGAGGGCATCACAGAGCCGGGTTCGTAGCCGGCGGCGCGCACGGCGGTCTCGTATTCTTCGAGGATGTTGCTGGGCAGGATGGCGACGAGGACGCGGGCTTCGGTCTTGCTTTCGGAGAGGATCTGATAGCTCAGACCGGCGTGCTCCACATCAAAGGGAACCATTTTGCGGAGGCGGAACCGGAGAACCGGGATCGCTTCACTGGAGCGCGCAGGGATGGAATCGAAGTCGAGGACAAAGACGCGCACGGCAGTATCCGGAATGACGACCGTGACGAAGCGGCTTCGTGGCGCGACGCTGGCCAGGACATTGCGAATCGCGAGCGATACAGCCTCGGGCGACGTCATGTTGAGCTCACTGATGCCCGGTATAAGGATGCCGGGACGTAGAGGCTCGTATGCGTATACAGGTGCGTCATGCTTGCCGGGCAGCGCAGCGGCCAGCACGCCTTCGGACGTGAGTTCGATTGCTGCGGGTGGGCGGCCTGCATTTTGTCCTGCCGATTTCGATCTGCTGAGAATGGGACTCACTATCGCGATGCCTCGATGAAGGTGACTTTGTTGATCTCCTTGAGCGTTGTGAGCCCACGACGAACACGGTCGAGAGCCGATTCGCGGAGGAAGCTCATGCCTTCACGCTGAGCCAGCTTGCGAATCTCGGAAGTTGGCTTCTTCTCAAGAATCAACTCACGGATGGGGTCGGTCAAGTCTAAAAGCTCATGGATGGCGGTACGTCCGCGATACCCCGTGCCGCCGCACTCAATGCAGCCGGTACCTTCGCGGAAGGCGAAACCGCGCCATTCGGCGGGATTCATGCCACTGGCGATGAGCACTTCGTCGGGATAGCTGACGGTGCGGACGCAGTGTTCGCAGACGGTGCGGACGAGGCGCTGGGCGAGGATGCAGTTGAGCGCGGAGACGAAGTTGTAGGCTTCAACGCCCATATTGAGGAAGCGGCCAAGGACGTCAACGACGTTGTTGGCGTGGACAGTGGTGAAGACGAGGTGGCCGGTGAGGGCGGAGTTGATAGCGATCTGCGCCGTTTCCTGGTCACGGATTTCGCCGACGAGGATCTTGTCGGGGTCGTGGCGCAGGATGGAGCGGAGGCCGCGGGCGAAGGTCAGGCCCTTTTTCTCGTTGACGGGAATCTGGGTGATGCCGCGGATCTGGTATTCGACCGGGTCCTCGATAGTGATGATCTTGTCTTCGTCGCTCTTGATCTCGTTGAGCGCGGCGTAGAGGGTGGTGGTTTTTCCGGAGCCGGTGGGGCCCGTGACCAGCACCATGCCGTAGGGCTCGCGGATGTAGCGGCGGAAACGGCGGAGATCCTCTTCAGCGAAGCCCACCACGTCGAGCGTGAGGTGGCGGAACTTTTCGCTCATCGACTCCTTGTCGAGGACGCGGAGAACAGCGTTTTCGCCATGCACGGTGGGCATGATGGAGACGCGGAAGTCGATGAGGCGGCTCTTGTAGCGGACGCGGAAGCGGCCGTCCTGGGGCACGCGGCGCTCGGCGATGTCGAGCTCGCTCATGATTTTGATGCGGCTCAGAATCGTGGTGTGGTGCTCGCGCGCGATGGGCGCCATGGCTTCCTGGAGAACGCCATCAATGCGGTACTTGACGTGGAGCGAGTCGTCGTAGGTCTCGATGTGGATATCGGATGCGCGCCGCTCGAGGGCGGTAAAGATGGTGGTGTCGACCAGGCGAATGATGGGGCTGATGTCTTCGTCGCTGGTGAGCTTTTCGATGGAGATGTTTTCGTCGGGATTCGAGTCGTCGCCGGTGACAACGTCGAAGGTGAGACCCTCGCTGGCTTCGTCGAGAACGCGCTGGGACTGTTCGGTCTTCTTTAGCAGGTCTGTGATCTGCGAGAGGGTGGCGACGCGGGCGATGATGCGATGGCCGAGAAGTCCGGCGATTTCGTCGAGCACCATGAGGCGCGACGGATCGCTGACGGCGATGACGAGCACCTCCGCCTGCTGTTCGATAGGCACGAAGTTGTAGCGGAACATCAGTTCCACGGGGACGGTGCGCAACAGGTCGTGCTGGATTTTGAAATTCTTTAAGTCAACGAATTCGGCGCGATAGCGCGCTGCCAGGGCTTCAGCCTGGGCACGCTCGTCGAGGCCATTCACCATCGGCGCCGTTGGCACCGTGATTGTCGTATCAGCCATATATAGGATTAACCCCGTCCTCCACCAACTGCAGAGCCGAGCGAGAAGATCGGCAGGTAAAGAGAGATAAGAATAAAGACCACAACCACGCCCATCACGATCAGGATGGCGGGCTCAATCAATGAGAGTGCGGCAGTAAGCGCAGTGGCTACGTCTTCTTCAAAGAATTCGGCAACGGAGTTGAGCATTTGAGGAAGAGCGCCAGTTTGTTCGCCGACCGAGACCATTTCAGAAGCCAGGTCGGGGAAGACGCCGGTGTTGGAGAGCGAATCCGCGAGGTTCTTGCCTTCGCGTACCGAAACGACCGCTGTGCCAACGGCTTTGGATACGCGGCGCGACGAGATGGACCGCGCGGCGGTTTCGAGCGAGGGTACCAGGGGAAGGCCGCCGGTGAGCAGGGTGGAAAGGGTCCGCGAGAAGAGCGCGACCTGGTACTTGAGCCAGATTTTGCCGAAGATGGGCAGGCGCACACGAATGCCGTCGATGGTGTCGCGGCCTTTTTCGGTGATGGAAAAGCGCCAAAATCCAATGCCTACTGCGAGTACGGTGAGAGCGATCCAGAGGATGTTGTGCTGCGTCCATTTGCCGAAGGCTAGAAGCAGGAGGGTCATCTTCGGCAGCTGAGAGCCCATCTGGTCGTAGAGCTGGGCGAACTGGGGAATGACAACCGTGAACATGAAGGTCAGCAGGCCGGTCACGATGGTGAGCAGCAGGCCAGGGTAGATGAGCGAGGCAGTGAGCTTTTTACGGAAGGTAAGCGATACGCGCTGAAAGCCGATGTAACGGTCGAGGACCTCCTGCAGGTTGCCGGAGCGCTCGCCGGCGAGCAGGGTGGTGGTGTAGATGACGGGGATTCCCGACTGCGCTTCAAATGCGCCGGAGAGCGATTCGCCTGTTTTCACGCGGTTGGAAACGTCGTCAAGCTGGCTGCGGAAATAGGGGCTCTTCTGAATCTTGGAGAGCATCTGGAGCGAACCGAGGATCGGCAGGCCCGCGCGGATGAGGGTAAGAAACTGCTGATTGAAGATGAGGAACGGCTCGAGCTTGACTTTGCGCCGGGACATTCCGGTGAGACCGGAGCGCGAGCGCACAGAAAAGACGTGATAACCGGCGTGGGAGAAGCGCGCACGCAACT
Source organism: uncultured Acidobacteriaceae bacterium (assembly GCA_963770365.1). Lineage (GTDB taxonomy): Bacteria > Acidobacteriota > Terriglobia > Terriglobales > Acidobacteriaceae > Telmatobacter. The sequence continues at coordinate 17,828 of CAVYPN010000022.1, forward strand.
CTTCTGCGGTGGAGGCGGTCTGTACCTGCTCCATTACATGACCGCGTTCATCGGCTAACTTGATTACGAACTCTGCCATAGGTCAGGTTGCCGGCCCGGCCCCGGGGGCGCTGCCGGCCTTTCGGATCGCTTTCCTGTTCAAGGGTAACAGTTTCGCTCATTAGATAGACGCAGATTCCTGAAGAAGCGTTCGCCGGATTGTCACTTCCAATTGCAGGGTAGATGACCTTGAGGGTACTTAAGTTCGAAATGGGGTTAACCGGCGTCTTTTCCGCGGGGTATGCTGGGAAGAGCCAGACCACCCCCATGGATCAAACGGCTAGATGGATGAAGACAGGCGGCGAAGGGATTCCCCCGGGACGAGAGGCCGAAAATGGCCACTTTCTGGGGTTGAGCCCGCGTGCCGCTGCGCTTGCCGTCATGGTCCTTTTGGCCGTGGTGATGGCGGCGTCGTATTTCAGCGGATTTGCGACGAAGCTGCATCGGGCTGTTGCTGTGGTGCCCTATCCGCACGAGCTTGCAAGGGTAAGTTTTGCGGTGGGTGGCGATGTGATTCCACACGAGCCGGTGCGGGCGGCTGCCGCAGCTGCCGGCGACGGTGTCGAGGGTTGGGGATCGCTTCTGGCGGATGTGAGCGATGTCTTCAAAGGCGCTGATTTCGGGTTTGTGAACCTGGAGACTCCGGTGGCGCCGTCTCACTCGAAGGGATCGAAGCCGTTCATGTTTGACGCCCCGGTGGTGCTGCCGGAGGCATTGAAGGCGAGCGGCATCAAGATCGTATCGTTCGCGAATAACCACGTGATGGACCAGGGATGGGCAGGGTTTGCGGAGACCCGCGAGCATCTGCGTGAAATCGGATTGCAGTTTGTTGGTTCGGGAGATACAGCGGCGCAGACCTGGCAACCGGTGATCGTGGAGGTAAATGGGATCAAGGTGGGTTGGCTTGGGATGACGCGGTGGCTGAACGGCAATCGCAATCCCGACAAGGACGACCAGCCGCATGCGAATTTCTTTCCGTACCCGGGCGAGTCGGGGGGAGCGCCAGGGGCGGATGAGGCGCAGGTGCTGGCGGCCGTAAAGGCGGCGAAAGCACAGTGCGACATGCTGGTGATTTCCATTCACTGGGGGACGGAGTACGCGCCGGCGCCGCGGCCGGAAGATGTGGAGGTTGCACATAAGATTCTGGATGCGGGGGCATCGGTGATTGTGGGACATCATCCGCATGTGCTGCAGCCGATCGAGACGTACACCACGGCTGATGGGCGGATGGCGGTAATTTTCTACTCGCTGGGGAATTTTTTGTCGAACCAGTCGCGCAACTATGTGGATGGGCTGATGCCGGACAAGGACGGGGACCCACGCGACTCGATGATCGGGTCGTTTTCCGCGGTGCGGAATGACTACGGACCAGCGGGAGTGCGGGTGGAACTGGCTCACGTTGGCATGCTGCCGGTGTGGGGCGAGAACAATCGCAATGCGCTGGCGGCGGGGAAGGCGAAGACGCCGAATATTCATCCGGTGCTGATCGATCGGGAACTGCCGAAGGTGCAGGCGGAGATCGATGATCTGAACAAGACCGCTGAGGTCGGGCAACTCACCGCGGAGCAGAAGCAGCAGTTCATCGATCTTACAAAGCAGATCAAGCTTTTCACGGATCGCCGCCAGCAAATCCTGGCCAGAACCGGCGATGAGTATGTTACCGATCCGCCGAAGTTGCCGGCGAAACCATAGATGCCGGACATGCGCACGCAGCGCGCCACCGGGCGCATCGACGTGATGAGCTACGACGTGAAGCCCTACGACACATCGGGCCCGTTTACCATCTCTGAGGTGACGATCACGGAAGAGTTTTCCGGTGGACTCGCCGGCGTCGGTTCGGTGCGCGTGATCATGGTGACCGAGCCCGATGAAACCGTCCATTTCACAGGTATGGAGAGGTTTCTGGGCGAACTCGCCGACAGATCAGGATCCTTCATCCTGCGGAACTCCGGAACTATGAAAGACGGTGAACTCGAGTCCACGTGGAAAATAATTCCAGGGTCGGGGACAGAGGGATTCGAAGGAATTCGCGGCGATGGCGGCTGCAATCCGAGCGGCTATGTGCTCGACTACTGGTTTGAATGAGTGGCGCCCTTCAGCGTCTCCACAGGGATTCATGCTGAAACTGGTGGTACCAGGGCCGTCTCATCGAGATGCGGTAAAAGCACGACACTCTCCTGCTCATTTGGATCCGTGCGCGCAATGACCGCCACGCAGTTCTCCGTCGTGCTCGGATTGTAGGGCAGGTGGGGCATGTCCGCCGGGATGTAGACGAAATCGCCGGCCTTGACCAGCATGTGATTCTCAAGGTGCTCCCCGAACCACATTCCCGAAGTTCCGCTCAAGGCGTAGATCGCCGTCTCATGCGATGCGTGCTTATGCGCTTTGGCTCTTCCGCCGGGCGGAATCGTGACAAGCTGCATGTGAATGGCGTTGGCCCCTGCGGATTCAGCTGACACGGCGGGCGTATACATCAATCCCTGCTTGCCTTGAAATTGTTCACCACCACGCAACAGCCGGCATGTTGAAGGGGAAGTCTCGGTGGTCATGTTTTTGCGATCTCCTCTGTTCGATTGGCAACATTCAGTGAAACTGGAAAACTTGATTAGTATCCGTTGGCGACGAGCCATGCCTCGGTGAGGTCGAATTCGGATTTTTTTGCGGACTGCATCTGCTGGTAGGCGAGCTTCACGAGGACATCGGCTTCAACGTTGACGGGCGCGCCTGTGCTGAGTGAATGCAAGTTGGTACGCCAATACGTCAGCGGCAAAATCGCAATCGAGATCACGTCATGGTCAATTTCTGCGATGGTCAGGCTGATGCCCTCGATCGCGACGGAGCCCTTGTGAACCATCCATTGGCGGAGATTTTCGGGGATGCGGACTTTCAGGGTCCAGTCGGTGGTTTCGCGATTGAAGTTTGGGCTAGTCGCGGGGATGACGGGTTCGAGCGAGGTCATGGTGCCGGCGCCGTCGACGTGTCCCTGGACGACGTGGCCGCCGAGTGGGCTGCCTGCCGCTGTAGGCAATTCAAGGTTTACTTTTGCGCCGGGCTTGAGTTCGCCGAGTGAGGTGCGGTCGAGCGTTTCCTGGGCGAGGTCGGCGTGGAAATATTTGGGGTCGACATCGAGAGCGGTGAGGCAGACTCCGGAGACGGCGAGGGAGTCGCCTTCGCGCAGGCGATTAGCAATGCCGGGAGCTTCAACCGTGATGCGGCGGACGCCGCCGCGATCGGTGAGGCTGACGAGAGTGCCGGTCTGTTCGATGATGCCGGTGAACATGGATTGATTTTACGGGATTGGGGATTAGGGATTAGGGATTAGGGACTACGGGCTAGGGATTAGGGAACTAGGGGTAGTTCATAGAAATGTGCAAGGGAGAGCACGGGAGAAAAGAAAACTACGATTTCGCGGTCTTAAGCGTTGTAGGTTTGTTAACAAATGCGAAAACCTTTCTTACTTCTGCTCGTTTTGAGTTCATTCTTTGGGAAGATTTTTGCGGTGTACGCGCAAGATACGACCTGGACGCTGCGCGGCACAGTGTTTGATTCGGTGAACAAGAAGCCGATTGCCGGCGCCACAGTCTATCTGGATCGTGATCCGCCTCAACTGAGGCCTGCGTGGCAAGACCAGGACAAAGATGGCCGCGAGATAAGTACCGACAGCGACGGCGGATTCACCCTTGACGGACTGAGCGAACAGAACCACCTGCTTTATGTAGCAAAAGCAGGTTATATCTCCGCTACAGGTTCCTCGACAGGCGCCGCCATCTATTCCTCGTACGTAGTGCAGCACTGGCATGCAGAGTCAACGTTTCTGCTGACGCCCGCAGCCACGGTTGCGGGGCGCGTAACGGCGGAGAGCGGCGCAGGGATGAGAGACGTGCTGATGACGCTGTACTCCGGTTTGGTGCAGGACGGGAGGATGGTCTGGCAACACGCTCAGGTTGTCGCAACAGACGCCTCGGGACACTACCGGTTTACCGATCTCCGCGCCGGAACCTATGTGGTGGTGAGCGATTGGATATTTGATAACGATCCGGCTCCTGTGCAGGGAACTAACTGCAGCAGTACCCAAAAATTCATGCCGCAGGCCGGTTATCCTCCAGCGGCCAACCCCGGCGTGCTCGATTTTTCAAAAGCCGAGCCCGTCAGCGTGAAGACGGGGAAGACTGAAAACGTTGATCTTCGCCTACAGCATCGGGTGTTCCATTCCGTGACCTGGGAACATGAGACGCGCCATCAGGCTGGGTTCGACCAGATGCGAGACTCCAATGGGCGAGTACTGCAGCGGGCGGTTCTTCCTGCGGCGAGATGCGGACGGAAGATGCCGGTGGATTTTCAGCCCATCTACGTGAAGCCGTATCGCCAATTCCAAAATGCCGGCGCAGTGCGCGAGACGATCAATCTGCCCGACGGAGCCTATACGCACAGAGTTCGCGCAGGCTTCTCAAAGGATGAAGGCCCCGGCAAATACATGTCGTTGTGGCTGGGCAGTTTTGGGGAGTTTACGGTTGCTGGGAAACCGTTGATGCTCACCTATCCCGAGAAGCAGCCGCTGCCTGAGCCCGCGGTGCAGATTCATGTCCATGTCGAATTCGGGCCGGATCGCACACTGTGCACGGGATTGAAGACGACTGCTTTCAGCAAGTCTGAGTCCGACGATGGGGAGCCGAGCTGGCATACGCTTTGGCTCTCTCGCGCCGATCCGTTGCCTGAGGTGGGGCAGCCGATTGCAATGGATGAATCGCGGGAGAACAAACCGGAGTTTTATTACCTGGAAGCCGGGAGATATTGGGTCCATGGGGTTGAGCCAGGCAATACAGGTTCATTCGCGGATCTTACCAATACCTACATTGCTTCGATCACCGCAGGCGGCGTGGATATGGCAGAGCATCCGCTGGAGGTGGGGCTTGACGGAACGGCTCCCGCCCTGGAAGTGACGCTACACAATGATTGCGGGATTCTGAATTTGAAGTACGCACCTGCCCAGACGGATGAGACGGGCGAGCCGCCATCGTTTTACGGGATTCTGGTTCCGCAGTTTTCGGCATTCGAGAACGTGCACAGTTTCAGTTTTGAAGTTGGAAGGCAACAGGAGGTTTCGATTGGCGACCTAGCGCCGGGTCATTACAAGTTCTATGTTTCGCCGCGCGATCGGGGGGTTCCGTTCCGCGAGCCGGAGCACATTTCGCCGGGCCTCGGGCCGGGGCAAGACCTCTGGCTCAAGCCGCGAGAGCCGGTGAGCATTTCGGTTTCGGAGCCCGCACAACGAGTGACGGAGGCGACGGTCGAAGAAAAACACCTGAATGCATTGCTGCTACCGTGCGCGTGCGGGCTTGTTGCTCAGGATCGGTCGAACGGGCGATCAGTGATTGCTGAGCGTATGGATCGAGTGTTTCCTGTGCGATGGTGGAGCGGTGAAGAGTCGATCAGGCGAAGGAGGCGGTTGCCGTCTTCTCGTCGTCGTAGACGTCGAAGACGGTATAGAGCTTGGTGATCTGCATGAGGTCGTGGACGCGCTTGGTGAGACTGAGGAGCTTCAACTGGCCGCCGCGGTTGCGGACGGAAGTGAAGGAACCGGTCAACTCGCCGAGGCCGGCGCTGTCGATGTAGGTGACTTCGGCAAGATTCAAAAGGATCTTCTTGAATCCGTTGTTGACCTGATCGAGGACCTCGGTGCGAAGAGCGGCGCTTGCGTCGCCTAACGTAATCTGGCCGCTAAGATCGATGATGACGATGTCGTTGACTTCGCGCGTAGCCATTTTCAAGCTCATGAACGTTCTCCTTCCAAGCACAAATTATCTTACTCGTACGGCGTTGGCGATTCATCTTAAATTAGATTCTGATACGTTTTTAGTTCAACGTCATTGCAAGACAGTTCAGGAGTGTCCTCGGATGACCACGGTGAAATGCGTTTTCGTTTTTCTGATTGCCATGGCAAGCGTGAACGGTCTTTCGGCGCAAGATCGGTCGTATGGGCGATCGGTGGTTGCTACGCAATACGGCATTGTTGCTACGAGCCAGGTGTCGGCATCGCAGGCGGGGGCGCGGGTGCTGGAAGAGGGAGGTTCTGCGATTGATGCGGCGATCGCGGCCAATGCAGTGCTGAACGTGACCGAGCCAACTTCGAATGGCATGGGCGGCGATCTGTTTGCGATTTACTGGGAGGCAAAGACAGGGAAGCTTTATGGGCTGAATGCGAGCGGGTGGGCACCGAAGACGCTGACCATCGAGCACCTGCGCGGAAAGGGCGTTACGGAGATGCCACAGGAGGGTATCGACTCGGTGACGGTGCCGGGCGTTGTGGATGGATGGGCGAAGCTGCATGAGCGCTGGGGACGGCGGCCGTGGCGCGACCTGTTTCAGCCGGCGATTTTCTATGCGGATCATGGCTTTGCAGTCGGAGAGATTATTCACGCATGGTGGGACGGGAACAGCAAGGGGCTGCTGACGAATCCGGAGAGCCGGCGAGTTTTTCTGCCGGGTGGAAGAGCGCCGGGGTCGAGCTCGATGTTTCGGAATCCCGATGTCGCGCGTGCATTCAGGTTGATTGCGGAGCAGGGTGAATCTGCGTTTTACAAGGGCGAGATTGCGAAGGCGATCCTGAAGACGTCGAATGATCTGGGCGGAACGATGACGGCTGACGATCTGGCTTCGTATTCAGCGGAGTGGGTCGAGCCGATCCATACGACATATCGCGACTGGACTGTTTATGAGCTGCCGCCGAACGGCGACGGCATTGCGGCGCTGGAGATGCTGAACATCATGGAGCAGTCGCATCCCGACCCTGCGGGACCGCACAGTACAGGTGAGCTGCATGACCGTATCGAGGCGATGAAGCTGGCGTATGCGGATGTGAAGGCGTATGACGGCGATCCGCGATTTGGAAAGATTCCAGTAGAGCAGTTGCTGTCAAAGGAATTTGCGGCGAAGCGCGCCGCGCTTATCGATCCGGCACATGCCAACTGCACGGTAGCTCCGGGCGCGCTCGGGACGAGCGACACGACATATTTCAGCGTTGTCGATCGGGAGGGCAACATTCTTTCGATCATTCAGAGCAACTACAACAACTTTGGTTCGGACGTGACGGTGGAGGGCATGGGATTTGTGCTGCAGAATCGCGGCGGGCTGTTTTCGCTGAACGCGAAATCGCCGAATGCTCTGGCGGGACGGAAGAGGCCTTTCCACACAATTATCCCGGCCTTCATGCAGCATGGCGATGAGCACATTGGCTTTGGGATTATGGGCGGAATGAATCAGCCGTTGGCGCATGCGCAGTTTGTGTCGAACGTGGTGGATTATCACATGAACATTCAGGCGGCGATGGAAGAGCCGCAGGTTTACCGACAGGCAGCAGCTTGGTTGCAGAATCGTGATCGAATCGCGGGTGACGCAGCCGACGCTGGAGGCGCTGACGAAGATGGGGCATGTGCTGCAGGTACATCCCGATTACACGTCGGAGATGGGACGCGGGCAGGCTGTTCTGCACGACAGCAATACGGGCATAAATCTCGGGGCATCGGATCCGCGCGCGGATGGTGCGGCGATTCCGGAGCAACCGAACTTCTCCAAAGTCACGACAACGCACTAATTCATCGGTTTGTCGAGTTCAGACCAGGTACGCTGAGGCTTTGCGGATCGGGGCTGGCCGGAAGTGATGCAGGCGGCGTGTCCAGCTGCAGGCTCGTGGTGGGGTTGTCGAAGCCGCTTGGCTCTTCGTCAAGCTTGATGCGGACTTCGGGTGTTCCCGCGAAGTATGCAGCAAATGTGAACGCAATTAAAGCAGCGCAAACAGCCAGCCCTCGCAATGCCCATTGGAGATTTGCCGGGCCGGCGATCATAAAGCTCCACGCGAGGCAGGTGAAAGCGAGCCATAGACCGATGAACTCTGAGATGAGCGTGCGCGGTCCGTCAATTGCGGGGTCCTTATCGATGCGCATTGCAGTACAGATGATGGTGGCCACTGCGAGAAGCGCCGACAAGATGCCTATTTCAAAGAAATTAAGAGTTTGGTGAAGCATGCCCGAGCGACCCCCGTCGCAGAAACAACAACACCATCCGTCCTTGAAACAGGGCCGGAACGTGCATGAGATTTGACGTGAAGTGTCAGCGCGGGGTTGTCGCTCAGGAGTACTGGATTTTCACAAAATTTTTACCAAATAGTAAACATCTGATTTTGCTCGTCATCGGCCGGCTGGGAATCCCCGATTCGTCACAATTTCTTTCGCCAGGGATCACGGAGGAGTGAGCAAAGGCCGAGGTCGTTGCCATAACGCTCCACTTCCACCTCCGCCATGTGGATGGCGCTGGGCATGCCTTTGAAGGCGGGTACTGCATCGGAGCCCATGATCTGAGGGGCGACAAAGAGGTGGACGCGGTCAACGAAGCCGCTGGCAAGGAGGGCGGTATTGAGGCGCGTGCCGGTCTCGGTAAGAAGCGTGAGGATACCTTCTTCGCCGAGCTTGTCGAACAGCTTGCCGAGAGGCACGCGGCCCGCTTGCCACCCAGAAGACCTCCCAGAGGGCTCACGCGCGTCACCAGGGGCCGCGGCGTCTGCGGGGAGTACCTCAACGCGCACTCCGCGGGTGCGGAGTTCGTTGATGCGGGCTTCGTCTTTGGAGACGGTGAAGATGACGACGTCGTTCTGAACTCCGCGCACCATTTTCGAATCGAGCGGCATGCGCAGGGCAGAGTCGAGAACCACGCGGAGGAGAGGACGGCGACGGCGAAGACCGCTGCGGTCGGTGAGCATGGGGTCGTCGGCGAGGACGGTGTCGACACCGGTGAGCGCGGCGTCGGCCTGCCAGCGGAGAGGCTGGACTGCGGCGCGAGCTGCTTCGCTCGTGATCCAGTAGGGCTCGCGCGCGGAGTGATGGCCGGCAGGCGGCGCGATACGGCCATCGAGCGTCATCGCGACTTTCATGAGGACCAACGGACGCTTGTGCTGGATCCAGCGGGCGAAGCCTTCGTTGATGCGACGCGCTTCGGTTTCGCAGACGCCGATGGTGGTTTGGAGGCCCGTCGCGCGCAGTGCGTCCATGCCGTGGCCGGTCACGTTGGGATTGGGGTCGCCGGTGGCGGCGACAACGCGGGCGAGGCCGGCGGCGATGAGCGCCTGGGTGCAGGGACCGGTGCGGCCGGTGTGATTGCAGGGTTCGAGCGTGATGTAGGCGGTGCCGCCTTTGAGGCGATCTTCTTTTTGATACGTGAGGGCGTGCTGCTTGGCTTCGTTGAGTGCGACGATTTCGGCGTGGTCGCGAAGATCGTATTCGTGCCAGCCTTCGCCGACAACCTGGCCGGCGCGATCGAGGATGACGCAGCCGACGGCGGGGTTGGGCGACGTAACGCCGATGCCGCGGCGGGCGAGTTCGAGGGCTCGCTGCATCCAGTAGGTGTCATTGTTTTCGATGTTCATATGTTTGTGCAATCCATCGATTGCAGCAGGAAGAAGTGTAACTGTTCAAACGGCAAGAAAGCGTAAAGAGATCGTTAGGGGATCGTTGACGAAGGCTTCGGAGGAAAAGCAGATCCTTCGCTTACCACCCCCAAGCTGAAGTACGCTTGGGGCCCTGTGCGCTCAGGATGACAGCCATTTTTCAAGCGCGAATTTCGTTGCCTGCTAGCCCAGTAGGGCGTCGACGAAGGCTTCGGGTGAGAACTCGAGAAGGTCGCTCATCTGCTCGCCTACGCCTACGAAGCGGACGGGGAGATTGAGTTCGCGGGCGATGGCTACCGCGATGCCGCCTTTGGCGGTGCCATCGAGCTTGGTGAGAACGATACCGGTGGCGCCGGCGGACTGCGTGAACTGGCGCGCCTGCTGCAGGCCGTTCTGGCCGGTGGTGGCATCCATGACGAGAAGGACTTCATGAGGTGCGCCGGGGATGAGCTTGGCCGCAGTGCGACGCATCTTGTCGAGCTCGTCCATGAGGCCGGACTTGGTGTGCAGGCGGCCGGCGGTGTCGACGATGAGTTCCGCGATGTTGCGTGCCTTGGCTGCGCTGGCCGCGTCGTAGAGGACGGCCGCGGGGTCACCACCCTGGCGAGTCTTGATCATCTCGACGCCGCTGCGTCCGGCCCAGACTTCGAGCTGTTCGATGGCGGCGGCGCGGAAGGTGTCGGCGGCGCAGAGGAGCACGGATTTATTTTGCGCGCGATACCAGGCGGCGAGCTTGCCGCTGGTGGTGGTTTTGCCCGTTCCGTTGACGCCGACGAGGAAGGTGACCTTGGGCGGCGCCGAGGGGGTCGCGACGGGACGCATTGGTGCTTCGAGGATTCCGCGCAGTTGTGTCTTCAATAAGTCGCGCAGTTCCTCGCCGCCGGCGATGGCCTGTTTGCGGGCACGCTCACGCAGGGCATCGAGGATCTCAGTTGTGGTCTGCACGCCGATGTCGCTCATGATGAGCACGGTTTCGAGTTCCTCGAGGGAAGATTCGTCAACTTCGCGCGTGAGGGCAACGATGTCGTTAATGCGCGTGGAAAAGGTCTCACGGGTGCGCGTAACGGCCTGGCGCATGCGCGAGAAGAAGCCGCCTCCCTGAGGAGATTCCTCTTCGGCGGCCTGCGCTTCCTGATCTTTCTTTTTATCTTTCGGTTCTTCGTCGTAACCGGTAAATAGCGTAATCATCGCGTAGCGTTCCAGTCTTGAGTCTAGTGCATTGTGTGCGTCGGGGCGAATGCGCGGCAAAACTGCAGTCATTTCAACGAAACGATCTCCGGCTCTCGTGCACTAGGATGTTGGGGAAACAAGACTGCTGTTCTGCACCCTCGAGGAGAACGTGATGCGGACCGTCAAATGGAACTCTGTATCGAGCGCTATCGTCGTTGCAATTGCCCTGACGTCTTCTGCCACCTCCCAGGATCCTCCGGCGCCTCCGCCGATCCCGACTGTGAATGACATTCACCAGGGATTCATTTACCAGATCGTTACGGATCGGTTCTTTAACGGAGACGCAGGCAATGACGATCCTGCGCAGAGCGCGGGGGAATTTGATCCCAAGGGATTCACAACGCCGGCGAACTGGCGGGATTACTGGGGCGGGGATCTGGCGGGAATCACGCAGAAGCTGGCGTATCTGAAATCAATGGGAGTGGCGGCGATATGGATTTCGCCGCCGATCGATAATGCGAACAAGCCGGACGGGGGAGGAGCCTCGGGATATCACGGGTATTGGCCGCGCGACATGATGCGGATCGAGGAACACTTTGGCGATGCGGCGAACAGCTGGGCGGCATTCGACAAGCTGACGGCGGCGGCACACGCGAATGGGATCAAGGTGATTACCGATTTTGTGGCCAACCATACCAATGACATCGGCGTGGGCGAGAATGGCGCGCTCTACAACAACGGAGTAAAGGTGACCGATTTTTCGAGCGACACTGGTGCCACTCCGTATTACCATCACACGCCGAACATGACGGATTTCGAGGATCGGTACCAGTTGCAATACGACACGCTGTTCGGATTGGCCGATCTGGATCAAACAAATCCGTGGGTGGACAACTACATCAAGGCGGCGGTCGCTCAACTGCTGGCTCATGGCGCGGATGGGTTTCGGTTCGACGCGGTGAAGCATGTGAACTGGGGTTGGGAGTACAGCCTGGAGAATTCGATTGCAAATTGGAGCGGTGCGCATTCGCTTCCCACTGCAACGGCGCTGCCGTTTGTGTTTGGCGAGTGGCTGGAGGGATCGGGCGATCCGTTGTATGCGGACTCGGTAAAGTTCTCGAATCGCAGTGGGATGAATTTGCTGGACTATCCGCTCTATGGGCCGCTCGTCGATGTGTTTGCGAAGGGGAAGAGCTTCAGAGAGGTCGACGACGAATTGAATCTCGAGAGGACGGGGAATTCGAGTGCAGAGGGTTTTGCACAGCCGAACGACCTGGTTACGTTTTTTGATAATCACGATAATCCGCGGATTCAGTCGATGGGTGCAGATGCAGCGGCGGTGAAGCTGGCACTGAGTTTTATCTTTACGTGCCGGGGCGTGCCGGTGGTGTACTACGGCGACGAGCAGTATCTGCATGACGATACGGGCGGAGGCAACGATCCGTACGATCGCAATGCGATGACGAGTTTTGGGACTACGGACGCGATCACGCTCATCCAGTACCTGGCGGCACTGCGCGCTTCGAATCCTGCGATCGCCTATGGAACGATGCAGCAGCGCTGGGTCAACGACGATGTGTATATCTATGAGCGCAAGCTGGGCGGGAACGCAGTGCTGGTGGCCATCAACAAGAGCCAGACGAACGACCAGGCGATCAGCGGCCTTTTGACATCGCTGGCGCCAGGACAGTATGCCGACTACCTGAAAGGCACGATGGGTGGCGTTGGGCTCACTGTGACGGGGACGGGTGGAGAGAACGACGCCACGGCAAATTTCACGTTGCCGCATCGCAGCGTCTCGATCTGGGTGGCAGCCGGAAAAGCTGGACCCGCGATTGGGAGCATTACGCCGCGCGTGGCGAATGCGGGAGCGTTGGTGACGATCACCGGGACGGGATTCGGTAGCGCGGCAGGAACTGTGAGCTTTGCCGTGGGCGCATCGAAGCATGCAGCAAAGGTGACACATTGGTCTGACGACGAGGTCACCGTGGAAGTGCCCCCTGTGACGGCAGGAGCAGCGCAAGTGACGATTGCACATGGAACAGCTAGTTCGCAGGCCGCGCCGTTTCGGGTGACAAGCGGCAAGCTGATCCCGGCAGATTTCTTCGTGTCCGGCGTGCCCGCGCTCGGCGCAGGCGATGCAGTGATGCTCACGGGCAGCGTGGCTGAACTGGGCAGTTGGTCGACGACGTGGAATGGAGCCGAGGGTCCGGCGGTGATTCCGTCTGGCGGCAATGCGCTCCTTACTGTTTCCATTCCTGCAGGGGTAAAGGCAGAATTCAAATTCTTCATCCTGCATGCGAATGGAGCAGTGACCTGGGAGGGCGGAGCGAACCATGTATATGCAATTCCCGCATCCGGCGCGGGCTCGACCAAGGTGAATTGGCAACCATAGGTGAGCGGACCGCATCGCGGTAACGATCGACCGTCTTAAAACATTTGCACAGTTTTCGCTTGAATTGGTAAGAGGGGTTGCGGAAGAATCTTCAGACGGCCTGCGAGTTCGCGATGCATTCGACTCTCGCGGGGGAGGGATTATGAGTCAGGTACGTGTGTTGGTAGGAACGAAGAAAGGCGCCTTTATCCTTTCGTCGGACGGCAAGCGGGACAATTGGGACGTCAGCGGACCCTTCTTTGCGGGGTGGGAGATTTACCACATGAAGGGCTCGCCGGTGGATCCGGAGCGCATCTACGTGTCGCAGACCAGCGGATGGTTTGGTCAGCTGCTGCAGGCCTCGAACGACGGCGGCAAGACATGGTTCCAGCCGGGCGTGAAGCCGGAGGATGCGACGCCGCAGTGGCCGCCAGTGAAAAGCAACCGGTTCACGTACGACCAATCCGCGGAGACTGGCAAGCCGCTCACGACGCATCAGTGGTACGACGGCACACAGAAGCCGTGGGAGTTCAAGCGTGTGTGGCACATCGAGCCGTCGCTGACCGACGCGAATACGGTATATGCCGGGATTGAGGATGCGGCGATCTTTCGTTCGACAGATGCCGGTGTGAGTTGGCAAGAGATGCCCGGATTGCGAGGCCACGGCACCGGACCTGACTGGCAGCCGGGCGCGGGCGGGATGTGCCTGCACTCGATCATTCTTGATCCCACCAACCCGGAGCGCATCTACATTGCGATTTCGGCTGCGGGCGCCTTTCGCAGCGATGACGGCGGCAAGTCATGGAAGCCGATCAACAAGGGGCTTTACTCGAAGTACATTCCGAATCCAACGGCTGATGTCGGGCACTGCGTTCACCACATCGCAATGAACCCCGCGCGGCCGGGGACGCTTTTCATGCAGAAGCACTGGGACGTGATGCGGTCAGATGACGCGGGCGATAACTGGACCAAGATCAGCGGGAACCTGCCGACGGATTTCGGATTTGTGATCGACATCAATTCGAACGAGCCGGAGACTGTTTACGTGGTGCCGATCAAGAGCGACTCGGAGCATTTCCCGCTGGACGGGAAACTGCGCGTGTATCGCAGTCGGACCGGAGGCAACGAGTGGGAGGAGCTTGCGAAGGGTTTGCCGGAGAAGGACTGCTACGTAAACGTTCTACGCGATGCAATGGCCGTGGACAAGCTGGATACGTGCGGTGTGTATTTCGGCACCACTGGTGGACAGGTGTATGTGTCGCCGGATGGCGGCGACTCGTGGAAGGCGATCGTGCACGATCTTCCGGCGGTTTTGTCGGTTGAGGTGCAGACGCTGGCGTGAGGGGAAGTGAATCAGTGGTCAGTGATCAGTGGATAGCGAGGAACAGAGTTATTTAACTGGCATGGATGAATCCGGAGCGGTCGGTAAATCGAGCACGGTTCGCGTAGAGATTCCGTATCATCTGCGGAATCTCGCACGCGTTGATGGCGATGTGACGCTGGAGGTTGAGGCGCCGGTTACGCTGCGGTCGGTGCTGGATGCACTCGAGGCGCGGTATCCCATGCTGTCGGGCACCATCCGCGATCACGACACGCTCCAGCGGCGGCCGTTTCTGCGATTTTTTGCATGTGAGGAGGATCTTTCGCACCAGTCGCCCGATGCGCCGTTGCCGGAATCAGTCGCGAATGGGAAGGAACCGTTGCTGATTATTGGAGCGATTGCGGGCGGATAGGAGAGTCGGGCGGCTCGCGAGACGCGCGACTATCCCAGATATTTCTTGAGCGGCTCCCAGTACCTCGTCTTCCATCCGAATGCGAGATGATCGTAAAGGCCTTCAGGGAAGCCGGTGTGGTCAAGCGTGAGCAGGGTGGCAGCGCCGCTCGGCTTGAGTTCGAAGTGGACGATGGAGTAGAGGCCAGCATCCCAGGAGGCTGGACGCCAGGCTTGCACGATGCGTTGGGCCGAAATGATCTCGACGTTACGGCCTTCGATCAATCCGCCAAAGGTTTTGAAGGTGCCGCCCACCCTGGGGTCGATTTCGGCGGGTAGCCCTGTAAATGCTGCGAATTGCTTTGCATCCAGGAGCACATCGAAAACACGTTGCGGCGCGGCCGGGAGCTTGACTTCCTGGTGAATGGCAGTTCGCAGCCTGTTTGGACCGGTCGCCGGCTTCTCCTTAGTCGGTTCCGGTGGTTCCTGCTGCGCTGTGGCGCGTCTTGAGGCTGCCAACGCGCCGAGCACCCCGGCGACATGAGCGATTGCACTGCGGCGGGTGAGCATGATTGGCATCGATTCGTTCGTCTCCTTGCATTGGCGTCTGTCCAAGTGTGCTTACATCGGAACATGCGGGGAAAATATGTTCAAGAACATATTTTGATCGACATCGAAGCCCAGCCGCGCGATACTTTTGCGCACTGAGGAGAAGAACCAATGCCTTATGCAGATGGTCATCGCGATAAAACGCGAAGGAAAATTGTCGACAGCGCGCGACGCCTGTTTAACCGGCACGGATTCGACAACGTATCACTTGACGGCATTATGGCTGGTGCCGGGTTAACGCGAGGCGGGTTCTATAACTATTTCAAGAGCAAGAGCGAGCTTTACGCGGAAGTGCTCGGTTGTTTTTTTACGGATCCGGAATGGAAGAACTGCTGGGAGGGTGTTGAAGTCGATCTTAAATCTGCAGACGTCGCGCCGCAGGTGATTCGCGCGTACTTGTCGCGACAGCACTTTGAGGATGTGGAGAACTCCTGCCCGATGGTTGCGCTCCCCACCGATGTTTCGCGGAGCGGACATAAGGCCAAGCGGGCCTTCGAGGCAGTGTTTGCGGGGATGGTGAATGTGCTGGAGCGAAGTCTGCGCAGGGGCGCGCAGGACCCGCGCGTAATGGCCCAGGCCGTTGCAGCGCTGTGCGTGGGAGGCATGGTGGTGGCGCGTGCGATCGAGAATCGTGCCTCCGCGGATGCATTGCGGGATGCCTGCATGGGGGTGGCGCTCAATTTAGGCGGCTGGGACCGCAAAGCCGAAGCGACGAAGAGCCGCGTGCGAAAGGACCGCCGAAGGAAAAGGCAGTCTGCCGGAGCGCATTAGTGCTCGTTTTTGCCGGGGCGGAGCATCAGTTCGCGAATGGCCTCACGTGGGTCTTTGCCTTTTTCGAGGATCAGTTCCATCTGCTCGGTGATGGGCATTTCGATGTCGTGCTGGCGCGCCAATCCCAGGGCCGCTCGCGTGGTAAGAACGCCTTCGGCAACTTTGCCGCCGAGGCTTTCGAGGATCTCGGGGAGCTTGCGGCCCTGGCCGAGCGCCTGGCCAACGGTGCGATTTCGCGAGAGTGAGCCTGTGCAGGTAAGTACGAGGTCGCCTGTGCCGCTGAGACCGGCGAGCGTTTCGCGGCGTCCGCCGCAGGCTACGGCGAGGCGTGTAATTTCGGCGATGCCGCGGGTGATGAGGGCAGCCGTTGAATTGTGGCCCAATCCCACGCCGGCAGCGACGCCAGCTGCGATGGCGACGACGTTTTTAAGCGCGCCGCCCAGTTCAACGCCGATCACATCGGTTGAGCTATAGAGGCGCAGCGTTTCCGATGAAAATTCCTGCTGGATGAGCACGGCGATCTGCGGGTCGCTGAAGGCTACGGTGACGGCGGTGGGCTGGCCCTGAGCAACTTCGATTGCAAAGCTTGGTCCAGAGAATGCGCCGATGGAGAGCAGCAGGCCTGCGGGCTCGAGGGTTTGAGAGATCACCTGGGTCATGCGCAGGAAGGTGTCTTTTTCAATGCCCTTGGTGGCACTGACGACGAACTGTCCGTTGCGCAGGTGGGCCTTGACGCGGAGCAACGTGGACCGGAGGAATTCAGAAGGAATGACCGAGACGACGATGTCGGCGGATTCAATCGACGTCATTTCCGCAGTGACGGCCAGATCGGCGGGCAGCGGGAATCCCGGCAGAAACAACGTGTTATCGCGAGCGCTGTCGATGGCCTGCGCCTCGTGGGTGTTGTGCGCCCAGAGGGTGACTTCGTGGCCTCCGCGACGGGAGAGCGACAGAGCGATGGCGGTTCCCCATGCACCGGCTCCAAGGACGACGATCCGGCTCATGCGGTTTTCCTCTCCTGGGTGCGCGCGCCGAATCGACTTTCTGTTCCGGTGGCGAGGCGGCGAATGTTCTGGTGATGCTTAATGATGATGAGGGAAGCGACAATGACTTGCGCAGCGATGTAGGGGAAAGGCTTTTCACCCCGAACGAGGAACCAGGCAAAGACGGGAAAGCTGCCGGCACCCAGGATCGAGGCCAGGGATACATAGCGGGTGAGAATCAGGACAACCGCGAAAAGGCCGATGGAAGCCAGAGCTGCGAGCGGGGCAGCGACGAGGAAGACGCCGAAGCCGGTTGCGACGCCTTTTCCGCCACGGAAGCGCAGCCATACAGGGAACATGTGGCCGATGACAGCAGAGACCGCCGCAATGGCCTGTGCATCGCGAAATGGCATGGACGGCAGCAGATGGAAAGCCAGCCATGCGCCCAGCCACACGGCTGCAGCGCCCTTGAGCACGTCGAGCAGAAAAGTGGCGGCTCCGAGGCCTTTTCCCCCAGAACGGAGCACGTTGGTGGCGCCGATGTTGCCGCTGCCAACCGAACGTATGTCCTCATGGCGAAAGAGCTTGACGAGCAGGTATCCAGTTGGAATGGAACCCAGCACGTAAGCGAGGGCCACAATTAAGAAAACTGCAGGGAGCATGACGAACAGAGTTTAGCAGGTGAGGCGGGTCGATTTTGAGACGCGATTCTCTACGTGTATCCGGCTTCTACATGCGCTCGTCTGCGGAGGGGCCGTAGATGGCGGGAACCTTGGAATCAACGAGGCGCAGGTAGACAGTGAGCTGGCCGCGGTGGTGGGCAAGATGGCTGAAAACACCGTCTGCAATCATGATGCTGCGTGCGTTCTCGGACACGGCCTTGCCGCCTATCTTGAATGCCCATGGAGTGGCCAGGTGCTCATCGGTGGTGTGCTGGAGTGCGCGGCGGGCGTTGTCAACCGCGCTGTCGAGGCTTGCGAGCAGGTCCTCTTTTCCCGCGAGGGTTTTGGGGCGAAAGCCTTGTGAGTCGGCTGCATCGAGGTTGAGTTCGTCGCGATCGATCATGAGCGCGATCCAGCCGAGCATTCCGGCGACCAGCGCAGCCAGGTAGCCGAACTCCATGGAACGCTCGTGCGGTTTGAAGCTGTTGTGTCCGTCGGGCACGCGTTCGATGGCTTTGCGAGTGGATGCTGCTTCGCGGTCCAACTGGGCGAGAAAAAAGTCTTTATGGATCATGTGCGATCTCCTTCGGAAAACCTGCCGCCGCTACTGGGCCACGCAGTTTAACAGTTCGTTATATCGCGACGCATCGCCGAACCGGAAGAGCGCATACCACGCGTCGAGGGCTTCGCGGCTGTAGAGGTCCAGGGAGCGGAATATCTCACGGGCGAATTCGATCGGGGCGATTCCGGAAGCGGTGATGACGCATTCGTCCGTAACAGCGGGGGCGTCGCAGTAGAAGCTGCCTCCGCGGTATCCGCTCGCAGCAAGATATTCGCGGCTGTTGCTGGTGTGGTGGAAGTCGTCGAGCATACCGGCCCGGGCGAGGGCCAGCGTTGCGCCGCAGATGGCCGCAATGGGAACGGCCTCAACGAAGAATGTACGAGCAACTTGAATAGCCTCGACGTTGCCGCATCTTTCCCACTGGTCGCCACCGGGAAGAATGAACATCGCACTTTGATTCGGGTCAATCTCGGACAGGCTGATCTCGGGCAGGATGCGCATTCCGCCCATGGTCGTGATTGGCTTCGTGGTCGATCCAACCGTTACGACGCGATACCGGCCCGGGTTGCTCTGGAACTGGGGATTATTGATACCGGCAATGGCGAATGCGGCTTCCCAGTCTGCCATCGAGTCGAAAACGAAAAGGTGAACATTGCGGATGCTCATTTGGGCGACCTCCATCGATTAAAAATATGATCGCGCATGTTATATGACAAGATGTGTCATATATGATTTGAGAAAGTAAGAAACGTAGAGGGAAAGTGAGAGCGAGTGAAAGCCGATCGACTGATGTCGGTGCTGCTTCTGCTGCAGGCTCGTGGGCAGGTTACGGAACGAGAGCTTGCCGAGCAGCTGGAAGTGTCGCAGCGAACGATTCATCGCGATCTTGAATCGCTGAGTGCGGCGCGGATACCGGTGTCGGCCATTCGTGGTGCGCAGGGCGGATGGCAACTGGAGAAGGGGTGGCGCACCAATGTGCCTGGTCTCGACGAAGCGGAAATCCATGCGCTTCTGATGGCTCAGCCGCGGGGCCTGGGTAACAATCCAAGGCTGGCGGCTGCGGCGCAGAGCGCGTTGAACAAGCTGATGGCGGCCATGCCCGAGCCGATGAAGGCGCAGGCGGCACACCTGCAGCAGCGGCTTCACGTGGATCCTACCGGTTGGCGCGACAAAGGCGAAGATCTATCGATGCTCGCGGCAGTGCAGGACGCGGTGGCTCGCGATCGCAAGCTGACATTTGATTACACGAAGGCCGATGGGGAGCAATCGGGCCGGACTGTCGATGCGCTGGGCCTGGTATCCAAAGGGCTCACCTGGTACCTGGTGGCGCGTACAGCGAAAGGCATGCGGACGTTCCGGGTATCGCGCATGAGGCGGGTAGCGGTGCTGGCGGTTGGATTTGAGCGGCCGGCACGATTCGATCTCGAGGAGCATTGGAAGTCGTCAACCGCGGAACTGAATAGCAAGAGAGCTGGTTATCGCGTGATCCTTTCACTGACGGAGGATGCCGCGAGACGGGTGCAGGCGTGGTGCGTTGCGAAACCTCTTGATGCGCGGAAGGCGGATGCTGGAAGAGTGACTCTGCAGGTTGATTTCGACAACGATCGGGAAGCGCGATTTATTGTCCTCGGACTGGGATCATCAGTGCGCGTTGTCGAGCCGGAATCGCTGGGGCAATGGGTGGAGGATGAGGCAAGGGCAGTGGCCGATACCGCGAGGAGAGATTGAAGAAGAGCAGGCCAGGTGTCTAGACTCGCATGTGTAGTTCATTCTCTCCGGATTCCCCGGTGTGAATTTCCATGAAAGGCGGAAATCAATGCCAAGTTATCTTGTGCAGGTTGCGTATACGTCAGAAGCCATGGCGGCGATGATTAAAAAGCCGCAGGACCGTGCGTCGGTGGTTGGCAAGGCCGTTGCCAAGCTTGGCGGCTCGTTGAAGTCGGCGTGGCTGACCTTTGGCGATTACGACACGGTTGTGCTGGTTGAAATGCCTGACAACGTGAGCGCAGCGGCGTTCGCGATGGCAATCAGTGCGGGTGGTTCGTGCAGTGCTGTGAAAACGACTCCGCTGCTCTCGGTCGAGGAGGGCATTACGGCGATGAAGAAGGTGAGTGGATCGGGATACAAGCCGGTCGCAGGAAAGTAGAGCCGCGGTTTGAAATTCGAGTGAAAGTGGGCCGGCGCATTTTCAATGTGGCCGGCCTCTTTGTTGACGCCGAGATTCAATCGACCATGAGTTCGCCGGGGAGGATAGGGCGTGTGCGCGGGAGCGCGCCGTTGTAAGCCGCAGCGCCCATGGCAAACAGCATTGCGGCGTAGATTGCGAGTTTGACGAGGCTTCCGGTGCGCGTGAGGGGGAGAGTCTTCCATAGGATCATGAGCACGGTTTGCGATATGGTGACTGCCCATACCGTTCCGTAAAAGTAGCGGCGCTCGATTCCTTCGTTCTTTGTCGATTTGCCGACGCGCGGCAGTTTGCCCAGTGCGCCCAGCAGCAGGATCACGATGGCGAGCGGGAAGTAGACGTACTGGTAGAGCTGCTTCATGGTCCACACGCCGGTGATCACGGCGATGACGAGGCCGATGAGGTTGAGGAGCGCGAAATTGATTGCCGCATTCCACGCGAAGGTGTAACAGACCTTGCGATAGAGGGGATTGGGGCGGTCTTCGTCGAAGCGAAGGATGTAGGGCGCGGGCTCGACTCCGGGTAGCTGGCCATAGAGGCCGGCGATTCCGGTGCCGAGGAGCACGAGGGCGAGCCATGCGCCATTGGCCACGCTGAAGCCGTGCGCGAATAGGCTGAAGACGAGCGGCCCGGGTGCAAGGAAGAAGACCCAGATCCAGATGGGCCAATGCAGCACCCGGTAATATCCCTTGTTGCGGATGCGCATTTTTCGGGCGTCCGCATACTCAACCCTGCCGCTGTATCGCATATAGGGCGAGTTTTTCAAAATGCAGCGATTGCGTCAACCGAGTGTAGTGTTCCAGAAATTGTTGCACCAGGTCTGGAAGCGCAAAAAAAGCAGATTCTTCGTTCACCACCCCCGAACTGAAATACGTTCGGGGCCCCGTTCGCTCAGAATGACACCGACAACTTTATCGGGAACTTCAGGGACGGAATACCAGCATGGATCGACGGCCCCGATGGCAGTCAGCAGTCACCTTCTTCGATTCTTCGGCAAAGAGCCCGGCTAGGCCTTTGCAGCCCGACGTTCGCGTCCGCTGAGGAGATAGATGGCGGCACGCAGTTCGAGAAGCGGGTCGGCGGAGGGCTCAATGCCGTCGACCCGCGGAATGGGATCGAAGATGATCTGCTTCTGCTGCACAAGGCTGTCTTCGAGCACGTGGGTGAGTTCGATGGTGCCGAGTTCGACGACCTGGCGGTCTTCCGGCCAATGGACAGTCGCGTCGTCGGTGACATCCCCGGGTGCGGCGACCTGAACGAGCACCTTGAAGCGAACCGGTCCTTGCTTCACCCGATGTTCGAGTTCTTCATAGTGGTAGTCGGCGCGCAGGCGTGCTACATCGGCGTCGCCCAGATAATCGTTTCCAGCCTCGGGAACAACACGATAGCGGCCGAATTTGCTTTCACCCTGGGCGTTGATGAAGTGGAAGGCCGTCACACCAAAGTATGTGTCGCGGGCGAGACTCGATGGAAAAGGCTTGGGAGTCTGCACGAAGCGCAGGGCGGCCGGATGCGAGCCCAGGAATCGCTCGATAGGCTTGGGCGAGGGGACCTCGGGTCCGCTTGCTCCGGCAGCTTTTAGAAATTCCAAGAACTCCGCGCCATCGCGCGTAGGGAAGCCATCTGTCGAGTGGCTGACGATGTCTGTGTGCACATGCTCAGCGAGATTGAAACGAATGGCAAAGCCGCGCGGATTGGCGTCGGGCGCGTTGTCGGGGATGGAGGGTAGCCCGGTCGAGTTGGAAAACCGGACGGTGACCGGCGTGGAGGCACGCGTGATGTGCGGCGCCTTTGTAAGCGCGGTTGCCCCTGCAGCGGGCGTGAATGTTCCACTCAGCATCAGGCCCTTGGCGTGAGCAGGGCGAAAGCCGGGGTGCGGACCGAAGAGTTTGTGGAACTGCGCAAGGAGATCGGTGGCGAGAGCGACGATGCGTTCGTCCTGGGGAAGTGGCATAGGAAAAGCTCCGTTCAAGGCGACGATATTGAAGCCGTGACTACGTTAGTGAAGATAATCCACGAAGATCACACGACTCGAAATTTCCGTATGAAATTCTGGAACGGGCCCGCTGTTTATAACAATCGGCGCCGTACGAGGTCCAGCGCCTGCTGGCTGGCCCAATCGCGGATGCGGTCGCGGCTGCCGCGGAAGTTGCGCTCGAAAGAGTCGGTCGCCTGGGCAT
The DNA here is from genome assembly GCA_963770365.1 of uncultured Acidobacteriaceae bacterium. Taxonomy (GTDB): domain Bacteria; phylum Acidobacteriota; class Terriglobia; order Terriglobales; family Acidobacteriaceae; genus Telmatobacter. The sequence continues at coordinate 40,510 of CAVYPN010000022.1, forward strand.
CGCTCACTGCGATGTAGACCCGGCCCACGGGCTTGGTTTCTGTGGCGCCGGTAGGTCCGGCGATTCCGGTGACGCCCAGGCCCAGCGTTGCGCCGGTGCGTTTGCGGATGCCTTCGGCGAGGGCGGAAGCTACCTCTGACGATACCGCGCCATGCTGCTCGATCAACTGGGCTGGCACGTCGGCGAAGGCCGTCTTCATCTCGTTCGAGTAGACCACGACACCGCCCAGGAACGATCGCGAACTTCCCGGCACCGAAGTGATGCGCTGCGCAACCATGCCGCCGGTGCAGCTTTCGGCCACGGCGAGGGTGGCCTGGCGCAGGCCGAGATAGTAGAGAACGATCTGCTCGAGCGTTTCGCCTTCAGCGGAGTACATCCAGTCGTCGAGCGCTTCTTCCAGCTTGGTGGCGAGCTCTTCGACGCGCTGCTCAGCGAGGTCCTTGTTCTTCTTTGTGCAGAGCAGCGTAAGTTGGATATCGCCGGCGTGAGCGAGGATCGTGGTTTCGACGTCGGTGAAGGTGGTGTAGATCGGCGCGAGGAGTTTGTCGGCCTGCGACTCCGGTATCATGGCGGCCTTGAGGATGCGGCGAGCGAGATGTCGTTCGGGCACAATGTCTCGCAGACGCGGCAGACATTCTTCGTCGAAAAGGGGCTTGCACTCGTGCGGTGGACCGGGGACGAGAATGATGACTTTGCGGAAGCCGGAGGAAATGGTCTCGAGCCACTGTCCGGGCGCACTGCCATTGGGATTGGTAAGAAACGTTGCGCCCTCGATCAAGTCGGCTTGCTTTAGATTATTTTCGGGCATGGTGATGCGCCAGCTTGCGGCGCGCGCATGCAGAGCCGCTACCTGCGGGGCATCGCGCTTGAGTTTGAGGGAGAGCGCTTCTGCCACGGCCTCGCGCGTCAGGTCATCCTCGGTGGGACCCAGACCGCCCATGAGGATCACGATGTCAGTCCGAGCCAGTGCATTGCGGATTGCGCCGACGATGTCCTTTCGCCGGTCGCCGACAATCGTCTTGAAGGCGACAGAAACGCCGATCTCATTGAGCTTTTCGGTCAGGTAGAGCGAGTTGGTGTCCTGGCGGTGCGGCGTAAGCATTTCGGAGCCGACTGCGATGATCTCGGATTTCATGGGGCAGCTTTCAGCTCCTAGCCTCTAGTTTATCGAAACCGTAATTGATGAGATTTGCGTTTCTCCGACTTTCTTCGGCTCACGCAACCGGGCCTGCGGGGAGTTAGAAGGCGGTCATTCCTTCCACTTCCAATTCCAGATCATAAACTGCGTCGTTATCGGCCAGCACTGTGGTTCCAAGTGGTGAGAAGGCGACGCCGACGAGGTTGACTCCGGCAACGACGATGGCGGTGTCGCCGCTCGGCGTCACGCGGACAAGGCCACGACGGCCATGCAGGCTCGCCGTAACGTAGACATCCCCATTCGCCGCGAGCGCAAGGCCCTGCGGACGCCCAAGGCCGCGATACCAGACGCGCGCCTCACCGTGGGTGTCAATTGCCCAGATCGCATCGTTCGAAGAGAGTGTCGGACCGGTGACAAAAAGTGTGCCTTCGGTGTCCACCGCGAGGTGATAGGCAGAGACGCTTGGCTCAAGGGTGGCGTAAACGAAGATTTTGCGCTGCGGATCGATTTTGAAAATCGTTCCGCTGCGATCACCGACGAAGAGATTGCCATGTGCATCAAATACGGCGCCTGTGGCGACACCCATGCCCTCCGAATAGAGAGTGGACTCGCCGGCGCCATCGATGCGATAGACATTTCCCTCGGCTCGCGAGGTGACGAACAGGTCGCCTTCGGGACTAAATGCCAACCCGGTCGCATTCAAAATTCCGGTCGCAAACGGAGTTCCGCGTCCATCCGGGCTCACACGAACTACTGAAACCGGAGTTTGTTTGCCGCGCTGTCCGGAAATCGTGGCATAGATCATGCCTGAGCGGCTGACAGCAGGACTCGTAACGGGGTGCAAACCGCCTGAAAGTTCGCGCGCGATGCGCATGGGTGCCGCGTTGCTGACTCCGGCGGGCGTTCTGACCTCAACGAGGCCTGAGCCGGCATTCTCAGGGATGCGGAATGCGAGGCGTCCGGGACGGCTCATGAGCACCTGGGCCGGATGTGTACCCAGGACAACCACAGGAGGCCCGTAGAGATTGGGGCCAAGATTGGCTCCGATGAGTTCCACTTCACCAAGCGGCAAAGCGGAGGCCGGCTGGATTTCGTCGATGCGTGGTTCCGGTGTCATTTCTTCCCGTGCGGGTTGGACGTGTGTTCGCGGCATTTTCGTTCTCAGTGGATCCACAGACGCAGAAGCGACGCCACACCCAAAGCATACAGCCCCGCCGCCACGTCATCGAAGACGATGCCCCAGCCCTCTGGTAATCCTTCCAGCTGGCGTGCCGGGAAGGGCTTGGTGATGTCGAATAAACGAAAGAGGATAAGCGCAATTATGCCGTGGCGGAAGTCAGCCGGGCTGCCGATCAACGCAATCCACTGGCCGGCGACTTCGTCGATAACGACGAATTGCGGATCGTGGCGACCGCTCTCGCGGGCGGCAATCGAGGCGACCGGGACACCGCAGGCAATCGATAAAGCGATCCCGATAAACACAACAAGCAAAAGGCCGTTGGGCGTTGGGTGGAAGAGCCAGGCGACGGCGCCCCACAGCAGGAGAGCCGCCACCGAGCCCCAGGTGCCTGGTCCGGGGCGGCCGAGCCCTGCGCCGAAGAACGTGGCGATGGTCCATGCCCACGCTGTCCTCTGCTGTTTTTCGGGCGGCTGGGGAACGGTCGCTGGGCTATTCGTCATCCCCGCTCCTGCGTGAACGGCCGACTTCCCCAAGATCCTCGAGGACTTCAGGATCGAGCACCGGCGAGCTTATCTTGTAGACTCCGGTTGCCCATTTGCCGAGATCGATCTTGCGGCACCGATCGCTGCAGAAAGGGAAGTCCTCGTCCTTGGCGGTGACCAGCATGCCGCAGGTGGGGCAGTGCAGGAGCTTTGCGGATTTTTTCTTTGGGGCCATGGCTACTTTGTTCGTCCAGCTTCCTTGGATATCGTAACGCTGCGGATCAGATGCTTGCACCTTGGTCAGGGTTTGGGAAGCGGAGCAAGGCGCGTCAGCACTGCTACGCCGCTCGCCCAGATCATGGGAACCATCGCAAAGCGAGGGTCGGCGCAGAGCCGGTACATGAGATTGTCGACTTTAACGCCGTGGCCATCAGGCCAGTTGGGCTGCGGCAGCAGGTCGTCGATGATGTAGAAGCCGCCGGTTTTGACCAGGGCGAGCGCATCGTCCAGGGATTCGAATTTTCCGGGCATCGCGTCAGCGAATACGAGATCAAAGCTTTTCGCCGGCTGCTTGGCGAGAAAGGCTGCGCCATCTTCGAGCACCAGACTGAGCCTCTTGTCGGATCCCAGGATTTCGCGCGCGATACTCTGCAGGGTCTCGTCTGTCTCAACGCTCACCAGCGAGGCCGCTTCATCCATGCCCGAAAGCAGCCACGATGTTCCGATGCCAGTACCTGTACCCAACTCGAGCAGCCTGCCTCCGGGCTTGGACGCGGCGAGAACCTGGAGCAGCGCGCCGGTGCGATCCTCTGAAGCCATGTTGAACTTGAGTTCTTCAGTGCGGGCCTTGAGCGCGCGCAGTTGTTGCGGCGAGTTGATGAATGCTTTATCGAACATTGAGCCTGAGCTTACAGCGGTCCGGCGACGACGCGCGCAACCAGGTCGTAGTCGTGCGCTTCGGTGATCTGGGCGCGATAGAACTTTCCGGCTTCGAGTTCCTGAAGATCGCCGAAGTCGTTGATATAGAGCTTGCCGTCAATCTCCGGGGCGTGGAATTCGGTGCGGCCTTCCCACAGCATCGGCGTCTCTTCACTTTCGCCTTCGGCAAGAACTACGAGTTCGCGACCGACCCACTGCTGCTTGGCGTGCTTTGAAATTTTTTGCTGCAGCTTCATCAGCTTGCGTTTGCGGGATTCAATGGTGCGCTTGGGTAGCTTGGCGTCGAGGGCGTGGGCTTTCGAACCTTCTTCATCGGAGTAGTTGAAGACGCCGAGCCAGTCGAATTTTGCATCGCTGATGAACTGCTCCAAAACCTCGTAGTCGGCGGAAGACTCTCCGGGGAAGCCAACGATAAAGGATGTGCGCAGGGCGATTCCTGGCACGGCTAAGCGCACCTTTTCGAGCGTCTTGAGAAAGATGTCGGCGCCGGCGCCGCGTTTCATGCGTTTGAGCACATCGGGCGAGGCGTGCTGCAAGGGCACGTCGAGGTATTTGCAGATGTTGTCGTGCTTCGCGATGGTGTCGAGGAGTTTACCGGTGATGCGATTCGGATAGGCGTAGAGGAAGCGCAGCCAGCGAAGGCCTTCGATACCGGCGAGAGATTCGAGCAGGAGAGCGAGGCCGTCTTTGATGCCGAGGTCTTCGCCGTAGCAGGTCGTGTCCTGACCGATGAGGGTGATTTCCTGGACGCCACTTGCGACGAGTTTTTGTGCTTCGGCGACGACGGACTCGAATCGCCGCGAGCGAAACTTGCCCCGCAGATTGGGAATTACGCAGAAGGTGCAGGGATGGTCGCAGCCTTCAGCGATCTTGATGTAGGCCGATGTGCGGCCAGTGGAGATGTAACGTGGAGTGTCTTCGTTATAGAGATAAGTCGGCAGCATGTGCGCTGCGCCTTGCCACTCTTCGCGGCTGAAGCGGCCTTGCTGCTCGCGGAGATTTCCTTCGGGGCGGAACTCTGTCTTGTGGGTTCCAGCGCCGGATTCGCGACCTGAACGAACTTCTGCATGTCCATGCCCGCTGAGAATGTTGAAGGGCGATGGAGATGAGGGTTGCATCGGAGAGATGCCAGCGGCTTCGAGGATCGATTCAAGCTCACCGGTGCCTACGACTGCGTCGACTTCGGGAATGCTCTTGCGGATTTCGTCGCGGTAGCGCTCTACGAGGCAGCCGGCGACGATGAGCTTTTTGGCGGAGCCGGAGGTTTTGAAGCGCGCCATTTCGAGGATGGTGTCGACTGACTCCTGTTTGGCGGTGTCGATGAAGCTGCAGGTGTTGACGACGAGGATATCGGCCTCTTCGGGGCGGGAGGTCAGGCGCGCGCCGCCGCGGTCCAGCAACCCCATCATCACTTCGGAGTCGACCAGATTTTTGGGGCAGCCTAACGAAACAAAGCCCACGGTGGGAGCCGTGGGTTGGGAAGTTTTGCTCACAGGTTCATTCTATCAAGTTCACTTTTTTCCCGCTTTGAGCGGGATACCTGCTCCGGTCAGAACGCCTTTCGCATCTGCCGAGTACGGGCCATTTGGCTCCAGTTCCAGGTACTTCTGGTAGGCCTCGGCGCATCCGGGCGGCAAAAGCATCTTCTGGGTCGTTGGATCGATGGTGGCCTTGGAAATGAGTGCCTGCCCCTTGAAGTAATACAGAGGGGCTCGCGTTGGATCGAGCGGGATGGCCTTCTCCGCCGCAGCGAATTGCGCATCGGCATTTCCAACCTGGAAGAACACGATCGTCTCGTTGCGGCGATATTGAGCTGCCTGTTGGGGAAACGCGGCGACTGCGTTGTCGAAAGCTTCTTCCGCGTCCTTTATCTTGCCTTCGTGCGCATAGATCTCTCCCAGGCTCGCCCACGACACGCCCTTGATGTCCGGGGTGCGGCTCTGGGCGTTGTTGACTGTGCCACCCACCGCATTGCGGTTGTTCCGCGTTGCGGTCGGAGCTACCGCATCGCGTTTGTCGGTGGCCCGGTAGAACTCATCTGAATGCGCGCGCTGGATGGATTCAGGATCAATGCCGAGGGCCATTTTGAAACTGTTTTCGGAGTCGGGGTATTTTTTCAGTCCAAGTTGCGCGAGTCCAAGTTCCACCCAGGGCAGAATGAGATTGGGATTATCGGCTGTGACTTTCGCCATCATCGCCTCGGAATCGGCAAATCGCTTCTCCGCAGTAGCCTTGCGGGCCGCGACGATCTGGGCGTTCAGGCCCTCCGGATCCTTCCTTCCCGCCGGTATCGGCTCCTGCGCCCATGTTGCGAAAGAAAAACTGAGCAGAATCGCGGAACACAGAAGAAGTGTCTTCATTCAGTACCTCAGATTGTTGAGTTGATATCGCAGCGGAAGTATACGCAAAAAGCTCCGTTCGGTGATGGGAACTGGGGACAACTACATGACGGATGCAAGGGTCTGCCAAGATGCTAAAATCTATCAGTGCCGGGTCCTACGCGACGTAATCCCGCCAATCCCGCCAGGTCCGGAAGGAAGCAACGGTAACGGGCTAGTACGGGCGCAGTAGGTCACCCGGTACTTTTTTGGCGCCGCGGGCAATCATCGCCCGACGGCGTTTTTGTGAAAGGCGCCGGGACTGAATCCAGACAACCGTGCCGCCGTAAGATGGTTTGTTGCCAGCGGTACGCCATTGTCGGCGCCGCAAGGAGAAATGCATTGAGCCTTTCCGTGCGTCCCATAGTGGGCAGGCGCGCCAAGATAAGCGCCCTCGGAACTTATGTCCCTCCCCAAGTTCTTACCAATAAAGACCTCGAAAAAATGGTGGACACCAACGATCAATGGATCGTGGAGCGCACCGGCATCAAGGAACGCCATGTCCTCGCTGCCGGCAAGGGTGTGAGCGACATCTGCGTTGAGGCTGCAAAGAAGTGCCTGGCGGCGCGCGGCATCAAGGCCAGCGAAGTCGAAGTGATCATCGTGGGCACAGTCACACCCGACATGATGTTTCCTTCCACGGCATGCCTGGTGCAGGACAAGATTGGCGCCAAGGGTGCGTGGGGATTCGACGTGTCGGCAGGCTGCTCGGGATTCGTGTTTGCTCTGCAGGCGGGCGTGAAGCTGGTTGAGAGCGGAGCGCAGTCCAAGGTGCTCGTTTGCGGAGCCGATGCCAACACGCGCATGACGGACTATACGGATCGCGCAACTTGCGTTTTGTTTGGCGATGGCGGCGGTGCGGTGCTGATTGAACCTGCGGAAGAGGGTGAAATCGGCATGATCGACTTTGTGCACGAAATCGACGGATCGGGCGGCGTGTCGTTGAACCTGCCGGCGGGCGGCAGCCTGAATCCGCCGACACACGAAACGATCGACAAGAAGATGCATTTCATCCACCAGGATGGCCAGGCGGTTTACAAGTTCGCGGTACGCAAAATGGCGGAAGCTACGACGAAGCTGCTCGACCGCAACGGAGTGACGGGCGCCGATCTCGGTTGCTTTATTCCTCACCAGGCGAACAAGCGGATCATAACTTCGACCGCCGACCGTCTTGGCATGCCGGCGGATCGAGTCATTATCAATATTGAGAAGTACGGAAACACTTCGGCGGGAACCATTCCTCTCGCGATGGAGACGGCGATCGAGGAAGGGAAGCTGAAGAAGGGCGACCTGGTTCTGATCGCGGCGGTGGGGGCTGGATTTACGGTAGGCACCGCACTGTTGCGTTGGGAGATCTAAAAGATAGTTTTCAGTTGCCAGTTATCAGTTTAGAAATACGACGCCTGGCTTCGTGCCGGGCGTTGCTATCTGCCGGCGAGTTCGGGCGGGTTGAATTCGTAGGCAGGCAGTACGCCGGTTTCTGAGGCTATCTTGAAAAAACCACGCATGCCTTCAATGCATTCCTCATCAAGCACGTAGTGGATATTGGTCGTGAGGTAGGAGCGGATTGTGCCTTCGGACAGCGGCATTTGGCGCGACCATTGAGCGACGAGCGCATCGATGTTCGCGAGGCCGTGATCGCGGGAGAGGATGAAATCGCGATAAGTACGCTCGTCCAAAGGTCCACCCCACGCAGTGGTGCCAGGCGCAGCGGCCCAAACCGCGGAGATGAAGGGAAGGCCGGTGAGCTTTCGCCATTCTTCGGCCAGGTCGTGATAGACAAGTTCTTCTCCAGTGCGCTCGAAGCGATTCGCGCGCTCCTCCAGAGCCATCAGAGCTGGATCGCCGATGAGAATTGCGGCATCGGCGTGGTCGAGCATGGCATCAAGGTCCGCCGTCATCGGCATATAGGGGACGCCAGCATTGCCCCACTTGTGAAACATGATGCGGGTGTAGGCGAGCGTCGTACGGCTTGCCGTGTCGGCGGCGATGCTTTGCAGGGCTGCGAGCGGCTGGTTGGCGCGCCGGACGAGCAGCAGAGAGCGGACACGCTGTTTGGAAGCGATGGTGCAACCGGGCAGGATACGAAGCCCGGGCGTTGTGGCGAGCGAAGCAATCGGCACCAGGCCGATATCCGCGTTGCCGGTTGCCAGGCGGTCTGCGCATTCTGAAGGCAGCATCCACTGGACGTCATAGCGCTCGGCAAGTTCGGTGTTCAGAGGCGGATGTTCGAAGTCCCACATCAGCGGTGCGGGATTCAGAAAACGAATGGCGGCGACACGAATTCGATGTTGCGAAGTTGAATTCACTCTGTCCTTTAGACTATCAACCCTGGCTTTGAGACTCTGCAGATGCGTGTCCGCGGTCACACCCTTCACCTTGACTTCCAAGTCCCGTCAGCTTAATGTGAGCCTCAAATACTAAAGAGATCTCTTTAGGCTAATTTGAAGGAAAGCACGCGTGTGCCTGCGCATGAAGCGCGTATGTAGATGTCAATATTGAACGAAACAACTAGAAACCCATTGGCAATCCTTTCCGGAACAAAGATCGAGGAAAGCCGCCTGGCCATGCTGGCCTTGGCGCTGACCCCCAACCTTGGGCCGAAGCGCATTGTCGATGCAGTCGCCCAGCTGCAGTCGCCGGACCAGATCTTTGCCCTGACACTGACCGAGCTTGAGGGCCTGCGCCTTCCGGCGGATGCGGCGCAGTTCATATTTGATGGCAAAGCGCGACGGGCAGCCGACGAGGAGTGGGGAAAGATTCTCCAGCATGGCGGTTCGATCGTGACGCTGGCGTGCGCGGAATATCCCGAGAGGCTGAAGGAAATCTACGATCCGCCGCCGGTGCTGTGGGTTCGCGGATCGGTGCAACTCCTGACACGCCCATCGATCGCGGTGGTGGGAACGCGACATCCCTCGCCCTATGGAACGGGCGTGGCCGAGATGTTGTCGCGTGATCTGGCCGCGCGGCGCCTGGTTATTGTGAGCGGCATGGCACGTGGAATCGACACCTGCGCGCACAAGGGAGCGCTTGCCGCGCGCACGCCAACCATCGCCGTGTGGGGAACGGGTATCGACGTGGTCTATCCCAAGGAAAACAAGAGGCTAGCTGACGAGATCATTGCGACAGGAGGAACGATTGTGAGCGAAATGCCAATCGGCACCTTTCCCGCGCCGCAGAACTTTCCGCGCCGCAACCGGATTATCAGCGGGCTCAGCATCGGCGTGCTTGTGGTGGAAGCCAGCGAGAACTCTGGCACGCGCGTGACCGCACGCTGCGCGGCAGAGCAGGATCGGGATCTTTATGCAGTGCCGGGAAACGTGACTGCAAAGAATTCGTGGACGCCTAACACGCTGATAAAACAGGGTGCGAAGCTTGTTGCGAGCTGGGAAGATGTGTGGGAAGATCTGCCTTCGCAGGTCCGGCTGCAACTGGAGAACGAGGCCGGCGCTGAATCCAAACCGGAGGTTACGGCATCTCTTCTGCCGGACCCGGTGCTGCGGCCGGAAGAGGCTATCGTGCTGCATGCATTGCGCGCCGACGAGTCCCTGCAAATCGACGAAATTCTTGAGAAACTCGAGACGCAATTGACGTCGTCCGAAGTGTTTACGGCCTTGTTTGAACTTGAAATGAGCGGCCGCGTGCGCTGCCTGCCGGGAAAGAACTATGTTCGCACACTGTAATTGTTAACGACTTCGCGCAATATTTTTCGATGGTGCGCAAGAGGCGATGAGCCACACATTTCAGAAACGTTGCGCGTTCCAATGCGAGCTGTTCTGCAGACGGAAATGTCGATTAGGAGTGGAAACGAAGATGCCTTCCATGGTAGCGTGCAAAGCTTGCGGCCCATTTTAAAGGGGGAAGGCCAAGGCGAGGTCGTTATCTTGCTCTATGGTTGTGAAGATCTTCCTCCAAACGCAAAAGAAACCGAAAGGCCTTTATCCGAGTCCAACAGGCCGGATGGAGTAGAGTAATACGGAATTAAGGATGGCAATGACCAAATCACTCGTGATCGTCGAATCTCCCGCGAAGGCGAAGACGATCGAAAAATATTTAGGCAAGGGCTACGAAGTGCTGGCTTCGATCGGGCACATCATGGACCTGCCGAAGAACGACATCGGGGTGGAACTGCTAAACCGCACCTTCGTGCCGACTCTGATTGTGTCCCCAGGCAAGGAAAAGGTTGTAGCGCAACTGAAGAAGGCCGCTGCGGGCGCGGACGAGATCTTCCTGGCGCCTGACCCCGATCGCGAGGGCGAAGCGATTGCGTATCACCTGGCTCTTCAACTGGGAACCTCGGCCAAAGAGAGGAAAAAGATTCGCCGCGTAACCTTTAATGAGATCACCAAGAAAGCGGTGCAGGAAGCCTTCAATCACGCCCGCGACGTGGATCAGAATCTTGTGGATGCGCAGCAGACGCGGCGCGTGCTTGATCGACTGGTTGGTTATCAGATATCTCCTTTGCTGTGGGATAAGGTCCGTCGGGGACTTTCGGCGGGTCGTGTGCAGACCGTGGCGGTCCGCCTGATCGTCGAGCGCGAGGCCGAGATCAATGCATTTCAGCCTGTCGAATATTGGACACTGGATGCTCTGCTTCATCCCGAGCGCCAGGCGGACAAGGCATTCAAGGCGCGATTCATCGGTATCGATGGGGAACCGGCGCGAGTCGCGAATGGTAAGGACAAGGACGGAAGAGACCAGTTTCTCGCCAACGCGTTGCCCGATCAAAGGTCGACGCAGGAAGTGCTTTCCGCTCTGGAGAAGGCGAAGTGGTCGCTGGCATCAATTCAAAGCCAGGAGCGGCAGAGACGCCCGCTGGCCCCATTCATCACCAGCCAGTTGCAGAGAGATGCATCCAGCAAGCTTGGATTCAATGTGCGCCGCACGATGGGCGTGGCGCAGCGGCTGTATGAAGGCATCGATATCGGCGCGGACGGAACAACCGGACTTATCACTTATATGCGCACGGATTCTCCTCGTGTTTCGCCGGAAGCGGTTCAAGGCGCACGTGAGTGGATCAAGAGGCAGTTGGGGCCGCAGTATTTGCCTGCATCGCCGAATGACTATAAGGGCAAAAAGGATGCGCAGGACGCGCACGAAGCAATCCGTCCGTCCGATGCATCGCGTACCCCAGAGTCCATCGCACGCTATTTGAGCGACGAGCAGTTGAAACTTTACACGCTGATCTGGAGACGATTCATCGCATCGCAGATGGTGCCTGCCATTTTCGACGTGACGACAGCGAAGATTGAAGCGGTGTCTGAGAAGAACGGCAAGACATATGACTTCAGGCTGAGCGGGTCCGTCGTTCGCTTTGATGGCTTCCTCAGGATCTACGAGGTTTCAGAGGACAAGAAGGACGACGATGACGAGTCGGCCAACAAGCTTCCGAACCTGGACAACGTGAAGACGCTCGAACTGGACAAGCTTGAAGATGAGCAGCACTTCACGTCACCGCCGCCGCGCTTCAACGAAGCTTCGCTTGTGAAGGTCCTGGAAGAAAAAGGCATCGGTCGCCCGTCGACCTACGCTTCGATCATCAATACCATTCAGGATCGCGAGTATGTGAAGAAGGTCCAGGCGAAGTTTGTACCGACGGAGATTGGAACCGTTGTGACGAAGCTGCTGGTGCAGAATTTCCCCTACATCTTCGACATGCAATACACGGCAAAGCTGGAGAGCGAACTGGATGCGGTGGAAGACGGCGAGGAGCGTTGGACCGACTTGTTGAACGGCTTCTACGACCATTTCGAAGAGGAGCTTGCCGTCGCGGGCAAGCACATGGAAGATATCAAGCGGAAGGAAGAGCCGACGAACGAGATCTGCGACAAGTGCGGAAGTCCGCTGGTTCTGAAGTGGGGCAAATTCGGCAGCTTCTACGCCTGTTCAAACTTCAGCAAGAAGAAGCCGGTCACGGTTGCGCTGGGCCCCTGGAAGAAAGATTCGAAGGCAGTGACAAAGAAGATCACGACCGCGTTGCATTTTCCGATGATGGTGCGCGCGACGGTCGATGAAACAAATGTGTTCTCGAAAGAGGTCACGGAAGCCAAGTCGCTGGTGGCCGCAATCGCGGCGGCGGTCGATGAACCCGCGACGAAGGGCAAGAAGATTTTTGTCGAACAGGTGAGTTGCGATTTCACGAAGGAGAACTTCGCGGCCAAGCCGGATCTGAGCGCGCCAGGTGCGGACGACGTTCCCGAAAAAGAATTTTGCGATAACTGCGGCAAGGAAATGGTGCTGAAGAATGGCCAGTGGGGGCCGTTTATGAGCTGCCCGGACTACTCAGCCGATCCGCCGTGCAAGACGATACGCAAACTTAGCCAGAAGCAGCAGCAGAAACAGAACACGGCTCAGCCCACGGGCGAAGCGTGCCCGGTGTGCGGCAAGCCGCTTGTTTTGCGGCAGGGCGCCTACGGCGAGTTCGTCTCGTGCTCGGGATATCCGAAGTGCAAGTACGTGAAGCAGAACCTGATTGAGGGGATGAAGTGCCCGAAGTGCGGTGTGGGCGACATTGCAGAGCGCAAGGCGCGGCGCGGCAACATCTTCTGGGGTTGCACGAATTATCCGAAATGTGACTTCACGTCGAATTACAAGCCGGTTGCGCAAAAGTGTCCGGAGTGCGGCAACGCGTACCTGGTCGAGAAGACGCTCAAAAGCGGCATCTACCTCGAGTGCCCCAACAAGAAGAAGGGCGCTGAGGAAGAGATCAAGCCGAAGAAGCAGGGCAAGAAGACGGCCGAGCCCGAACCGGGAGCGGCGGTTGTCTGCCACTACTCGAAACGGATCGGGGATGCGCCTCCGCCGCCTACTGCGGAGACGCACGGTCCAGTGATCGAGAAGCCCGAGGCGAAAAAGGAACTGCAGCCGGCGTGAGCGTAGGGTAGTTTTGCCTGGATTCAAGCGCGGCGCGATCGTTCCGGTTGCGCCGCGTCTTTGGGTTGAAGGGCAATCGGGCAGCACCTTCCAATCCGATCCGGTAACATTGGCTGCGGAGACCTATCACGAATGGAACGGATGCTTGCTACTCCCGCTGATGCTGAAATTATTCTTAAACTGTACCAATTGCGCACTGAGAACTTGATGCGCGAGGCTCGCGCCTGGATGACGGGAGAATTCTGGCCCAATACGCCGGAGGAGTTCTTTGCGGTGGCGCAGAATCCGGCCGATCCGCACAACGCTTTTTTCCGGCAGGTGATCACCTACTGGGAGATGGCCGCGGCGATGGTGTTGCATGGGGCTGTTTCGGCCGAGCTGTTTGTCGACTGCAATGCCGAGGGGTTTTATCTTCTGGCGAAGTTCTCTCACATTCTTGAGCCGATCCGCGAAAAGATGCCGACATTCCTCAACAAGACTTCGGAACTGGTGAACCGGTTTACGGCGGCTTCGGCGCGGTACGAGGCAGTTCTGAAGAATGTCGAGGCGCGGCGTCAGAAGTTGCAGCCGAGTCAACAATGGCAGATCCGGTAGTTTATCCGACGGAATCGTTTCTGCATCGGCCTTGTGCAAGGTGCGCCCGATGGCGCATCATCAGGGTCGGCAGGATCAGATATCCCATGGAGGTCACAAGTGAAACGTAGCATCGCAATGCTGGTAGTAGCTCTCTCGTTTGCCGCCGTCGCGGCCAATGCTGCTGATTCCAAGAGCATCAACGGCTGGATTTCCGACTCGATGTGCGGCGCCAAGCACGCAGGGTCGGGTGCAGCGTGCGTGAAGAAGTGCATCGATGGCGGCATGACCCCGGTGTTTGTGGATGAGGGCAAGAAGCAGGTCTGGACCATCGACAATCCCGATGCCGTGAAGAAGTACTACGGCGATCACGTCACCGTAAAAGCAACCGCCGACAGCGACAAGAAGTCCGTACACATCGACTCGATCGAAGCGGCCAAGTAGGGTCGACTCGGCCGGAATTCCAGGCGATAGGAACGAGCATGGGCAACCCGCCTATGCTCGTTTTGGTTTTGGCGTTTGTCTGACCGGGGCAGGCGGAGATGACGCGAATGCTCGACATTGTTCCGGTGCTTCGGTCGACCACTACGGGGCGGGTGGCAGTAGCCGGGGACCTAATCCCAACGCTCCGCCCCGGGCTATACTCGGACGTCCCTACGGGACTCGGGGTTGAATCCAGCGCACTCGCCACAGAATCTAATCTCTGTTACTGTTCTAACGGTTAGCGTTCGCCAGCGTGGTAAAGCGATGGGGCGAATGCCGGTGCGAAAGAGATCATGGCAAAAGCAGTCTGGAACGGCAAGGTGATTGCCGAAAGCGAAACTACAGAGACCGTCGAGGGAAACGTCTATTTCCCGGAAAATAGCTTGAAACGGGAGTACTTCCGGCCGAGCAGCACCACTTCAACATGTCCCTGGAAAGGGCAGGCGCGGTATCTGAGCCTGTATATCGATGGGCAGGATAATCCGGACGCGGCCTGGTACTATCCCGACCCGAAGCCGGCGGCCCGTAAGATCAAAGGATACGTGGCTTTCTGGCGTGGAGTTGAAGTAGAAAAGTAAGTTTCGCCTGTCGATCCCGGAGCCCTCAAATGCACGTCCGTCGCGTATTTCTCGCGCCATTTGTGGCGCTTGCGCTGGCAGGCTGTCTCCATAGAGATCTAACGCCCACTGGACCGCTAGCGGCTGCCGCACCAGTGCTACAGGGCGATCCGGCACATCCCGGCCAGACGAAGGGCTGGGTGGATACGAGGCTGTACTTTGGCCTCGGGCCTGTGGAGCATCCGGAGCAGGGAGTGAACGAAGCGGACTGGCGGGGGTTCCTCGACCGGGAGGTGACGCCACGGTTTCCGGATGGACTAAGCGTGGTGGATGTCTATGGACAGTGGCAGGGGAAGAGCCAGACCACGCCGGAGCGGCTGCGGTCGAAGATGCTGATTATCGACTACCCGGATACGGCGGCGAATCGCGCGAAGGTTGAAGCGATCCGGTCGGCGTGGAAGCGGAAGACGGGCGACCAGTCGGTGATGCGGGTGACGGAACCGGCGGATGTTTCGTTCTGAGCATCGCGAACAACTGGGAAATTTTGATCCGGGGTTCCCTGCACTGGTTCTTAAGAATTGTGTGACGGTATCACCAAACGGTCCGTACCGAGATTGGGTTAATTCCGAGTGGGCGGTAATACTTCCGGAACCGCAAACTTTCCGTCTGCTCGAACTAGGCAGGATCCCGAACCCAATCCACAGGGCGACTGCTCCACTGCTTTCACTAGTTGGCTGGCTGTGAAAGAGGCATCCCTTTCGTTCCGGCGTAGAAGACGATGAAGGTTGCGGGTTGATCGCCCACGAAACCCCGATGAGCCGTATGGACAGTCTCCGGCATCACTTCGCCTGCAGTGAAATGCTTCTTATTTCCTTTGTCGTCCTCCACCGTGATCTCCCCAGAGAGAACGTATGCAAAGCTCGGCATCGGATGGGAGTGCCACGTCAATTCTTTGTGCGCCGGAATGGTGATCCTTGCCACAACTGGTTCTGGCACCCCACCAGGGTACGCGCCGTATGCAGTGCCATTCCACGAAGTACCGCGTGCGCAGCAATTCCCGGATTTCAATATCGCCTTCTGCCTGTCGATCCGTGTTCACATCTCCTCCGCTCCCCAGGAAAATCTTCGATGCAGTTGCGGACTGCCTGATCTGCTCAGCATCGTAGGGCAGGATGAAGCCAGCTTTCAAAGCCTCCTGTGTCGCCTTATCCACCTCTCGCGTATACCCGGCGTGATCGTGGTAACGTGCTTTGAGTTCGGCAGGACCGTAGTCGTGATGAAAGCCCGCGAGCATGCATGTGCCCGGTCCCGAGTTGAATCCAGAATTTCGTCCCGTCGGTACTGCAAGTTGAGGCAAGCGTATCCCACCCAGCAACTCCCCGTCAGCATCGCGCTTGAGACTACCATTCGCGTTCCGCTCAAACTGCGGTGCGGCAGGCGCGGCCGTACCGTCGTTGATCCAACGAGTCAGGTGCTCGTATGCGGAATTGAGAACCAACTCGGTTGGCACTTTGCTCCAAAGCGGAGTCTGCTTGCATCCGGGAGTTGCCTGCGTGAGGGAAAGGGGCTTGCCATCGGGCGACTTCAGAAAGCCGTCCCGCAGGGTCTCAACATCGACGTATCCGTCCATTTCCTGGAAGCTCACATGCGACGTGCCGGCAACGGGCCAGCGACGCAGGAATGCATTGTCGCCCACAGCGGCAATTACCGGAAAGGCGGCTCCAAACTCTGTTCCGACGCTGATGGCCGGGACCTCTGTGTCGCTTCGCAGATTTCCAGCGGCGTCATAGTAAAGAAATCCTCGATAAAGATTGTGAAGTGGCTGAATCGAGTTGTAGTAGGCGGTCAAGCGTAGCGCGGATTGTGACTCGCCGGCAGCGATCAGATGTTTGATCGCAAATCCTGCCAGCGGATCGCTCGGGCCACTATGGCTCAAGAGGGCTGTGCCGACTTGTCCGAAAATTTCCCACGAAAGCACATCGCCGCGGTCGTCCAGCGTACCGCCTTGAGGATCATCGTTTGAAGCTTCGGCGCTCAATGTGCCATAGCGAGCGGGACTCCACGCATTCAATTGCTTGATGCCGACGCGCTGAGCCGAGACGCCTACCCACGCATAGCCTTCCCGCATCAAGTAGTCGTAGGATCCTCCCCAGCAGAAATCAATGTCCTGTCCTGCCGATACGTTGTACCACTCGACCACCACGACTCCATTGAATCGTTTTGGGTCAAGTGGCTTCCGCACCATGATCCTCGTCTTGTACTGATGCCCGCTGTCTACAAGCGTCGCCGTTCCTGATGGGTTCTTGATTCGATACCGATTCGCCGTGCCGCTTGCGTAATAGTCCTGTTCCGCATAGCCGTACTTGGCCAGGTCAACGACCGCTGTATCCATCGGATGAGTGCCTGGAACACCGACTTCTCGGATCTCTGCAGGATGGACAGAATCGGAAGCAAACAGTAATTCTGCGGTCAGGTTGCCGAGTAAGGCGGTTGCTGCAACGGTCACTGACGCGACGTACGAACTCATCTTCATCACGATGCCTCTTCTTGTCATCCCACTGCTTCTTCAAACCGTCGGTTTCATGAACAACCCGCCCCTCTGCTTCCACTGACTTTGCCCGGCAACTGGTGACGGTGCTGTAGGCGCACCGAAAACCTGGTCTTGCAAGGTGAGTCCGTCCTGAGCAGTCTATCTGAGCGTGTTCCTGGAATTTTAAATTCCCTTCGATAACCCCAAACAACGCACTGATTCAGCCCAATCTGTGGCGCCTTCTTGAGTTCCGGTCGAGTCGTTGACAATCCGGAAGTATCTTTGATCTGGAACCCACTGAAGAACAACTGCAGGTTGCTCCGCTGCCCCTTCCCCTTCGGCTTCGCTCAGGGTCAGGGTCCGGTCGGAATGACACTGATGGGGGGATGAGTAGTTTTTGGTCGAGGATCGAGTTGGGCCGGCTTCGGCGATTGCCGGCTTCAACGCGCGGGGACATACTTCGCCGCGTTCTTCCGGGCTGTTGCTTGCCTCATGACATCAGTTATGATCCGGACGCATGATCAATCGACGGAGATTTCTTGCCGGTTCTGCAGGAGTGGCCGCGATGGCTGCTGTTCCGGGTTCGGCTCTTCCAGCGGGCGACACCATTTCTCGCCAATCCGGCGTGAAACTCAAGCTCGGCCTCAATGCCTTCTCGTTCAACAAGCCACTTCTTGCGGGGACGATGACGCTGGCGGATGCCGTGGATTTCTGCGCAATGAATGGTGTGGACGCGCTGGATGCAACCGGCTACTACTTTCCCGGTTATCCCAACGTCCCCACGGATGAGTACATCTACGCGCTGAAGCGGAAGGCCTTTGTGAACGGCGTCGCCATCAGCGGCACCGGAGTACGAAACAACTTTGCGGTGGCAGACGAAGCCGCGCGCAAGCGCGATCTACAGATGGTGAAGGACTGGATTGTTGTGGCCAGCAAGCTGGGCGCGCCGGTGATTCGCGTTTTTGCCGGCCCGGAGCGGCCCGCCGGGTACACGTTCGACCAGGCGCTGGATTGGATTGTTTCCGATTTCAAACAGTGTGCAGCGTTTGGCAAGGAACACGGCGTTGTGGTCGGCCTGCAGCAGCACAACGACTTCCTCAAAACTGCGGCGGAGACTATCCGCGTGATTGAAGCGGTGGATTCGGAGTGGTTCGCTTCGATTCTCGACATTGGCAGCCTTCGCTCCGGTGATCCTTACGCTGAAATTGAGAAGCTGGTCCCTTACGCCGTTTCGTGGCAGATCAAGGAGGAGGTGGGTCGCAACGGCAAGCCGGAGCCCACCGACCTCGCCAGAATCAAGGCCATCATCGACTCGCACGGCTACCGCGGATACGTGCCCTTCGAAGCGCTCGCTCCCGGAGACCCGCGGCCTGGGATTGTTCGTTTCCTTGGGAAGATTCGCGCGGCATTTGGTTTGTAGGAACGCAACTCAGATGGATTGGCCTGGATGGAAGCGCTTCACTTGCGGAATTCGCTGAAGACGGAATCATGGTCATTTCGCTTGGCGTGGCAGGCTGCACAGGCCGCTTGTCGCTCGACTGTCAGCTTCCCGTCAGCTGGATTGCCGTCTGGGAAACTCATGAATCCCCAGCCAGCCGTTGCGCGATAGAGCTGGCCCTGTTTCACCATGACATCAACCCGGCGCGTTGGCCCTTCAATGGTGTTGCCAGCAACATCCTTGGTTTCCAGCAAGTCATAGACAATGACAGAGCCGTCAGGAAACTTGCCCGTCTCATAGCCCTCAAGGGCTTTCTCGTTTGCATAAATGTGGTGGATTCCACCCTCGGTTGCAAAGGCGGCGCTCTGAGGCCCGACCAGCACGCTCTTGACATGGGCCCACTTGCGGAATTCCTTGGGGAATGGAGCGGCATCGTCGAGTTGCGCTAACAAAGAAACACCACCAACGGAGAATGCGGTGGCAAACAACAAAACCATATTTCTTTTCACTCGTCACCTCTATCCTGTTGGCAGTCTGTGACACACTCGATGGCTGCGAGAAGTGGATTTTGATCGGGCGGTGAAATGGTCTGACGAACTGGACTACAGAACGGTCAGAAAGGATTGTTGATCAAGACCTCGAGCCGGTCCGTTCCTGGTCACGCAATTCAGAACACGTGCAAGGCGAGACGTCTGATCCCCGCGGCTATCTGGGCGTTTGTTGAAGGAAGGATGCTGTCGGCTTGTTAGAAGTAACTTAGCCAGGCCCAATCGCGATGCCGGCTGCGGAATTTCATGAACCACAGACAAGGCATGTAAAGAAGGGCGACCGCCAGAATCCACACGGCGTAAACGAACGGCAGACCATGGCCATACCCAGGGGGCTTCTGCGCGAAGTCGGCGATCACGGTGCCGTGCCAGATGGGCTGGTGAAAGGCAAACGCGGCGAGGTTTGCCAGGATGTGAATCAGATAAATATGCAGGAGATAGTAAAACAGCGGTACCCTGCCAAACACCATGAGAATCCGACTCAACCCGCGCGCGGCTTTAGCGCGGTCAAGCAATCCGAGCAGAATGAGTGCCGGTCCGAGCGTGACCAGCAGGTAGTCGAGAGAAGGCGGATACTTGAGCACATTGAAGAACGAGATCACCGTCAACGAAAGCGTGGGTTGAACCCTCCACGGGCCGGCAGAATGCGGGTATCCGAATGACAGGCCAGCGATACCATTTCCGTACACATTAAGTCCCCGGAGCAAAAAGAACAGCACCGTCGCGCCAATCCCGAGCCTGAGGATCCATCTGCGGCGGTCGGGACGGAGCAAGAGACTTCCAAAAGCAAAACCGACTGCCATGACTCCGACCCACGGAATCAAGGCGTATCTCACAGTGAACGAAAAATCAGCAGTAAGCGGGATGCGACCACGCGAATGGAGAAGAATCCATAACCAGGAAAGACGTCCGAACGACGCTGGATTGATGCCGTCGAGCAGGTTGTGAGTGGCAATCATGCCCAATCCCAGAGCCGCAATCCAGCGCACCGGAAGCCGCACGATCAGCGCCATCGCAACCATGCTCCAACCTAAAATCCAAATCACTCCCGCCTGCGCCCAGGGGACAAAACCCCACGCGAAGTCAACGACGGTGAGTTCGAGGAATACAAGCCATAAACCACGCGTGACGAGAAAACGGGAGACCTGCGAGATTGACTTTCCGTGGCTGGTGGAGAGAAATGCGCCCGTGCCCGCCAGGAACGCGAATACCGGTGCGCAAAAGTGAGTGATAAAGCGCGCAAAGAAAAGCGCCCCATAGGTGTGTGCCGTGTCTTCAGGAGCGAACCGCAGGTAAGACACGAAGTCCCGGGTGTGATCCAACGCCATGATGGCCATGACGAGTCCACGCAAGATGTCTACGGAAACAAGCCGCGGAGCTTGCATGGGAAGTAGAGGAGCTTTCGGGTTTGATTCGGAGCTCGTCAGGGAACGAGCGGTCACCATCCTCCACCTCTACAAACGCACGTAGATACTCCACACATATTTCTCCTCTGCGCCCTCACTTAGATATCGCAACGGGATTGCAAAAGACGACATGGGCACGCGAGAATTGCTTGCCGGATTCGGGATTATGAGCCTATCGTGGGCCAACCGGAAGTTGAGCCAAGGGTTGGAGGAAATATGTCGGGCGAGGGAAATGCAACGGGATCACGAGTCACCTTGCACGTCGTTTCAAGCCTTGATGGGTTCATCGCGAGGAGAGACAACAGTGTCTCGTGGCTCGATGTGCAGGGAACCGTCTACGAGGCTGGGGTTTCCATTTCGGAGGAGGAAGCTGCGAGTTTCGTCAAAGGCATCGAGTGCTATGTACTCGGCTCCCGGACCTATGAACATGCGCTTGAATTGGGATGGCCTTATGGCGATACTCCGACAGTTGTGGTGACGGGCAGGGAATGGGCATCGGCGAGGAAGAGTGTTGAATTCTATTCGGGTGATCTTGAAACGCTGGTTCGCGGGAAACTCGCGCCGCGATTTCGAAACATCTGGCTGGTGGGCGGGGCGATGTTATGCCAGCGTTTTCTCTCGCTGGGACTGGTGGATGAGATCAGGTTGACCATCGCACCTGTTCTGCTGGGTGATGGACTGCGGTTATTTGGTGGCATGCTGACTGAGCAGCAGTGGGATTTGAAGAACGTTGTGGGTTACAAGAACGGGTTTGTTGATTTGCAGTATGCGGCTTCCAGTTCGTGACATCGTAAAGAGCAACCGCAGATCCTTCGACTCCGTTTGGCCGAAAGGCCGGCCAAACTGCTCTCAGGACTGACAGATCAATTCTGATACGAATTTTAGAGGCCAGACACAAGCTGTGTTTAGCGTTCGCTCTTAGTCAACTGCGCCAGGCCCAGGCCTTCTGTGGCGCCTCGACGGCCGGGTGCATCCACGAGAGCTTTGCGAAATGCGATGGCAGCCTCGGAGAGGTGATGTTGGTAATGCTGCTGGAGCAGGAGGTAGCCTAGCTGTTCGCGGGCGGGAACGATGGGGCCGGGAGTGGCGGGGGATTTCTCCATTGCGTCTTCCTGGTCGGCGGCTACGCGCATTTCGGTCACAGCTTTCTGGGGATCTCCGCTTGCCTGGGTTGACCAGGCAATCACTTCCGCAGCCAGAATGTGCACCTGTGCGGCCCAGTATTCGTTGCGTGCGCGGTGCAAGTCCTCCTCGTATTTCTGCAGCTGCGTCAATTCAGCGCTCACATCTGCTGGATGCTTACCACGCACAATGCCCAGCGCGTGCGCCCACACCGCAATTGCCGCAACGTGCGGCGGCGAACCGGGGATGGGCTGGATCTTTGCTACATCGTCCCACTTGCCCTGCTCGACGGCGAAGCGCACGGGCATGGCGGTAGCGGCGTAGCCCACCTTGAAGTCGCCGGCTCCGAGGTTCTTCATGCTGTCAAGATGGTCGAGAACCTGGCGCGCCTCGTCGTATCGGCCGAGTTGCAAGTAGGCGTAGACGAGGTAATCCATGGAGTGGAGTTCTTCACCGGTATCGTTCTCGTCGCGTGCAGCTTTGCTCGATGCGAGATTTGAGGCGATCGAATCCTGCCAGAGGCCAAGGCGCGTGAAGATGTGCGACGGCATGTGCAGAGCGTGAGGAGCATCTGGTGCGATCTGCGCATATTTGCGCGCGGCAGGCAGGCCCCGTTCGGCGAGTTCGCCGCTGTCGCAGGCGTGGATGATGTAATGCGTGATCCCGGGATGATCGGGATTTTTGAGGTCGAGCGGCTCGAGAATTGCGAGCGCCTGTTTCTGCCGCGCGTGGGTCTTGTCGGCGAGAGATGCATTCGAGAGCAGCGCCAAGGCGTAAAAGACCTGGGCTTCGAGGTCGTCCTTGTTTTCGCGCGCGACGTCGGCCATGGCGTGTTCGTAGTTCAGGTCACGTGCCGCGAAGGGGACTGTATCCGAATCCGCGAACACCTGGGAAAGCGCATGAATGTACCCACGTTCGCGCGGGTTTGGAGTGCCGGCGGTCTGGGCCAATTCGATTTCGCGTTTTGCCTCAGCCAAGGTCGCCGGCGGGAGTTGCGGCTCCCAGAGTTCGTGAAAACCAGACATCGCCACGCCCCAGTGGGCCATGGCGCATTGGGGATCTTCGGCGGCGATTTTGCGGAAGGTGGTGTGAGCGGCTGCGAATGCGAAGGAATGAAGCAGGGCCACGCCGCGATTGAATTCCGCCTGGACTGTGGGTGCGCAGGAGATGGGGAACGAGACGGTGCCGAGCCTCGCCGGGACGGGGTGGTCGTGCATCTGCTGGGCTGAGAGACCGAGAGACGCGCATGCCAGAAAAGGAACTATCCCGTGGGCAATCATCATGGCCGACCTCCGCAATTGGTTACATAGATTTCTACCAGAACCTGATGGCCTGGCCCTTCCTGGTCTGCCGTTTGAGGCCGGTAAAACTGTTGAATCAAGTTACTTCGCCGGGCATCCATACAGCAGGCCCCGTCCGAGGCAAGAGGTGAGTTGCATGGCTTCCGTCACAACAATCCGTCCGGGTTCTGTTTTTGTCCCGGCCCGCATTCACTCGTCTGCGGATTTTACGCAGACGCTGATGAAGCTGCAACGGGCCACGCACTTGATTGCTTCCACGCTCGATTTTGATACTTTGGTGGATTGCGTGGTGAAAGAGATCGCGGGATCGATTGGGAGTCTGGAAGTGGCTGTGTGGCTGCGGGACGACGACGCAAACGAGATGGTGATGCAGGGAGTTTGCGGCTGCACGAAGTTCTCAAAGGGAAACCGGTTGCAGATCGGCACACAGGGCATGGTAGGGCACGTGGGGGCTTCGGGGTGCATGCGCTATGCTCCCGACGTCAGCGTGGATCCTTACTTTATCCCATGCGAGCCGGGGACGCGTTCTTCGGTGACGATCCCTCTGCGGGCTGGGGAACGCGTGATGGGCGTGCTCTCGATCGACCACGCGGACCTGGATGCATTTTCGTCGGACCAGTTGAAGGTGCTGGAGGCGATCGCGGGTCACATCGCGATTGCGATCGAGAATGCACGGATTCTGCGACTGGAGCGTGAGCATCGGCAGCGATTGCAGAAGGAGTCGGCCGATGCGCGGGCTATCCAGGAGGCGCTGTTTCTGAAGCCGGTGCCCTTGATTCCGGGGTTTGCGCTGGAGACGGCATGGCATCCGGCGGGTTCAGTTGCCGGCGACTGGTTCGACTTTATTTGTCTTGGGGAGGATCGGTACGGCATCGCGCTCGGTGATGTGTCAGGGAAGGGAATGCCGGCTGCGCTGTTGATGTCGGCAACGCGGGCGCTGCTGCGTTCGATTGCGCCACTTTATCCAACGCCCTCGGAGACGCTTGCTCGCTTGAATAGGGCTTTGATTGAGGATTTCCCGGCGGGGAAGTTCGTGACCATGATTTATGGTGTGCTTGATGCGCGAACGCGGCAACTGACGCTGGCAAGCGCTGGGCATCTGCATCCGCTGGTTGTGAATCACAAGACGGCATTTCTTGAGCTTGATACGGGCCTGCCGCTGGGACTGAGTGAGTCATCGTATCCGGAGCGGACCATTACGCTGTCTGCCGATACGCATGTGCTGCTCTATACCGATGGGATTACGGAAGCAGAGAACATGCTCAACGAGGAGTTCGGCGCCGAACGCCTTCTCGAGCACTTCCTCGCACCGGGAGCCTGCGTGGACGGCCTTGTGAACCATGTGAAGGAATTTGTGGGGGGATGCCCGAACGTGGACGATGCAACGGTTGTTCTGCTGCGGAGCCGGTAACAGCAGGTATCCCTTACCCATTGACGCCGCGATCAGCGAGAAAGAGCTCAGGGGCGATGGAGCCGGGTTAATTCGGCTTCGTGCGCGCGCCACGGAGCCTGCTGGGTGGGCATGAGGGCTTTCGCAACGAAGAACAACAGGTAGGACGAGCAGGAGATTGCCAGGTGCAGCATGACGGGCCTCCGACGGTGGACTGGCTTTCAGTCTTGCGACGCACATGCATATTGCAAGACGCATGCCAAACGAGCGCTTCGTGGTTTCGGCATTGTGCTTGTATGAGTTGCGGGATAGCGACGGCCGGGTGGCGGTACGAAGTGGCGAAGTGACGGAGACGAGATGTCGTCATGGAGACGAAGGGCCGTCAGTGTGAGTCCGTTGCAATTGACCCGCGGTCCGCAGCGATGGAAAAAACGTAACCCGTGGTTGCCGCATGGGCTGAAGAGATTGCGGCATTTTGGCCGGGGCAAGTGGAAGAGCAATTGCAGGTTCCTCCACTCCCCGTTCGCTGCGCTCAGGGGTCGGTCGGAATGACACAGACTTGAGACTCCGCGGTGAATGAGATGGGCTTGAGATTGCAGGGTGATGATGAGCGGATATCTAGAAACAGCGGACGTAGCTGAAGACGTCGCTTTTCTTTTGGGGCTTGAGGTTGGGGAAGACGAAATGCTCGCGGCGGACTTCTTCGCGGGTGAAGCCGCACTTCTCGAGGACGTGGGCTGACGGAATGTGCCCGGCATGGCAGATTGCCTCGAGGCGGGCTACTCCGGTCTGCTGCGCGAGGTCGACCATGGCCTGCAGAGATTCAGTGGCATAGCCCAGGCCCCAGGCATCTTTCGCAAGAACATAGCCGGTTATGGCGCGGGTGGGGCTCTTGTAGAAGAGGCCGGTGCTGCCCACGAGCGTTCCGGCGACGCCGTTGGCTCGCGTGAGCACGATGTATGGGCCGGCGGGCCAGCGCTGCCACTCGTCGTCGCTCATGGCGAGGAAGGCGAGGGTATCTGCAACGCTGCGGTGGGTGGGCCAGCTGAGGTAGCGCGTCACTTCGCGGTCGGAGGCGTAACGGTGAAAGACTGCCTGGGCATCGCTTTGCCTGGGTCTGCGCAAGAGAAGGCGTTCAGTCTCAATGGTCTCCGGTGCTATCACGCCTTTGCCCTCCGGTTCCATCATCCCTCCGCCAGGATTTTGCCGATTTCCCAGTGGTGGCCGAAGGGATCGAGCACACGACCAATGCGCCAGCCGTAAGATTCGTCGCGCACGGGGCAGACGGAAGAAGCGCCGGCCGCAACGGCCTGATCGAAGACGGCATGGGGATCGTCGACGATGAGAACCATGTGCATGGTGCTGCCGCCGAGCGACTCAGGACTGAAGTTCTGGTGGACGGGCGATTCCTCGGAGACCCAGAAGTCACCGTTGCCCACGTCGAGGTGCGCGATGACGCTGCCATCCTCATTGTCGATGCGTTCGATGGGCGTTGCGCCGAATGCGCGCATATAGAAATCCACCGCGGCGCCGCTGCGACGCACGTAGAGCATCGTGGTGATGGTTGTCTCGACTCTCTTGCCGGTAGACAGGGAAGCGGCCATTGGAAGGGCTCCTATGGTGTGGACTAGGTAGAGTTTTTGTCAGTCTAACTGCGTCAATAGGCCTGAAGCTGGTCGAGCGGCAGACGAACGCGGAAGCAGGTTGACCCCGGATCGGAACGGACGCTGAGGTGGCCGCGATGTTTCCGCACAATGCGCATGGCGTTGTCGAGGCCGAGGCCGAGACCCTGGCCGGGCGCCTTGGTGGTGAAGAACGGCTCGAAGATGCGGTCCTGCAACTCGGAAGGAATGCCCGGGCCCGTATCCCAGATTTCGACCAGCATCATCTCGCCTTCAAGGCGGCAGGTGAGCTTAAGTTTGCCGCCGTTGTCCGTTTCGGCGAGGGCGTCGAGCGCGTTTTCAATGAGCGCCGTCCAAACCTGGTTCAGCTCGCTGCCGTAGGCGCTGATGCGAGGCAGATCGGGCTGGTAGTTGCGCTCGATCACAACCTTCTTCATGCGCGACTGAAGCATCTGGATGGTGGCATCGAGGCCGGCGGGTACGTCGACTTCGAGAATGGGAGCGCGGTCCATGTAGGAGTAGGCCTTGACCGCGCTGATGAGATCAAAGATGCGCGCTGTTGAGTTGAGCAGCGTATCGACGGAGCGGGTAGACCGCAAGTAGCGCGCGAAGTACTGCAGGGAAACACAGGCTTCGCAGGAGCCAATGAGTGTGCGAAGTTCTTCGAGGTCGGAGACGGTGGCGCGCTGCTCCGCGAGCTGTGCGGCTACTTCCCATGCGCCTTCGCAGGGCAGGGCGGTGAGCCAGTTGCGAAGTTCCTCTTCGAGCTGGATCTGCTGGCCGGTGTCGCGGGGATCCTGGCGGACCGACCGGCTTATGATTTTCTGTTCCCACGCTTCGACGCCGTGGGTTTGTTGCTCGGTCAGGGCGAGGCTGGCGAGCTTGAAGCGATTTTCGCGGTTCGCGCGCAGCTCCATCACCAGGCTGGAGGCGGAGCGCTGGGCGGCCGATGCGGGATTGTTCAGTTCGTGGGCCAGATTGCCAGCGAGTTTGCCGAGAGCGGTGAGCTTTTCTGCCTGCTGTTCGATACGGGTGACTTCGCGCACGCGGTCGAGGAGTGTGGAGACGACGCGCTGGGTCATGGAGGGAATGGCCGCGAGCATCTCAGGGAATTTTTCCTTCGAAATGAGCAAGGCCCAAACCGGCGTGATCGCGAAACCCTGGCCCCCTGACATCTTCATACGCGAGAAGGGGAGCAGGCCTGTCATCTGGCCGGTGCGGCCGATGAACAGTTCCATCGGTCCACCGCGCTGGCGGCGGACGTGGATCTCTCCCTTTAGGATGAGGATCATGACATCGGCGGGCTGGCCTTCCTCGAACATAATTTCGCCGGGCTGCGCGACGACCTCTTCCCCGTTTTGAGCGAGCCAGAGGCGGTCTTCGAAGGGGAGTCCCTGCAACGGGACGATGCGATCGATTGCAGCCGCGATGGTTTCGGCGGGAGTGGGACAGGCTGGCGCGGTTAGGGTTGGGGAGAGCATCCTGAACCTCCGGCTGGGTCATCTTCAGGATAGCCCATACCCCGCTCGAAGCCTGTCAACAAGTGTTGTGAAGCGGTATGGCGGATGGGTGAATCGCGAATCGGCGGCGTTTAACTGCGGCGAAGTGCGAGCTCCGATGCTATGATGGGCGGTTTGAAATCCGAGGTGAGGAAAGAGCTTATGTTCCGCAGAATATTTTCCGTCGCACTCCTTGTTTCCTCTTCGTTTATCGCCATTGCACAGATGGCCAGAGGTTCATTCGACGCAAGCACAAAGGTGTTTCGCCTGGACGGAGGCGACGTGACGTATGCGTTTGGCGTGAACGCGCGCGGGGAATTGCAACAGCTCTATTGGGGCGGGCAGCTGGGGGTCGCAGATCGGATCCCCGGGGCAATGCCGGCGCGCGAATGGGCTTCGTTTGACTCGTCGTACACCAACACGCCGCAGGAGTATGCGGGATGGGGCGCGGGCTTGTTTGTGGAGCCGGCGCTGAAGGTGACATTTGCGGACGGAAATCGCGACCTGGTGCTGCATTACGAACGGAATGAGACTACATCGGATGGTTTCAATGTTGTCCTTAAAGACATCAAACGAGAAGTCTTCGTAACGCTGCACTATGCGATCGATGCGGGGAGCGGGATCCTGGCGCGGTCGGCAACGATTGAAAACAAGGAGGCGCAACCGATCACGATTGAGCAGGCAGCCGCGGCGGCGTGGGCTTTGCCAGCGGCGCACTACACGCTGAATTATCTGACGGGTCGTTGGGCGGGAGAGTGGACGCTGACGCAGGAGATGCTGCAGCCGGGAGAACGCGTGATTGAGAGTCGACGGGGATCGACGGGGCACCAGGCCAATCCGTGGTTCGCGCTTGAGGCGGGCGAGCGACCGGATGAAAATGCGGGCGAGGTGTGGTTTGGGGCGCTGGCGTGGAGCGGGTCGTGGAGGATTACGGTGGAGCAGGACCAGCTCGATGCGGTTCGCGTGACGGGCGGATTCAATCCATTTGATTTTGGGTATGAGCTGAAGCCGGGAGAGAAGCTGGAGTCGCCGGTGTTTTATGGCGGCTACAGCGCGCATGGGTTGGGTGGGGCTTCGCGGATTTTGCATCAATTCGAGGTTGCGCATATTCTGCCGCATCGCGTTGGCGAGGGAGATGAAGCGGCTCCCAAACCGCGACCGGTGATCTACAACTCGTGGGAGGCGACGGAGTTCAGGGTCAGCGAAGAGGGACAAATCGCAATGGCTGAAAAGGCTGCCGCGCTTGGGGTCGATCGCTTTGTGATGGACGACGGATGGTTCGGCCAGCGGAAGGATGATCATGCAGGCCTGGGCGACTGGTATGTGAACCCGCAGAAGTTTCCGCATGGGCTGAAGCCGCTGATCGACAAGGTTCACGCGCTGGGGATGGATTTTGGCATATGGGTTGAGCCGGAGATGGTGAACCCGGATTCAGATCTTTATCGGCAGCATCCAGAGTGGGTGCTGAATTTTCCGGGGCGGCCACGCTCGGAGCAGCGGAACCAGCTTGTGCTGAATCTTGCGCGGCCCGACGTGCGCGACTACATTCTCGGATTTCTCGACAAGCTGCTTTCGGAGAACGACATTGCGTTTCTGAAGTGGGACTACAACCGGAACTGGAGCGAGCCGGGTTGGGATCAGCTTCCGCCGGCAGAGCAGAAGAAGGTGTACGTGGAGTTCACGCGCAACCTCTATGCGATTCTTGCGGAACTGAAGAAGCGGCATCCGAAGGTGGAGTTGGAGTCGTGCTCCGGCGGCGGGGGGCGCGTGGATCTTGGCGTTTTGCAATATGCGGATGAAGTCTGGCCGTCGGACAATACCGATCCGTTTGACCGGCTGACGCAGCAGGACGGATTCACGTATGCGTACACACCGCAGATTATGATGGCGTGGGTTACGGACTCGCCGCACGATCTTGAAGGACAGCGCCGCGTGACCTCGCTGCAGTACCGGATGCTGAGCTCGATGCAGGGATCGCTTGGCATCGGCGCCAACATTACCAAGTGGAATGACGAGGAGATGGCCACCGCCAAGCGGCTCATTGCGGCGTACCACCAGGTGCAGGCGACGATTGTGCAGGGCGATTTGTACCGTTTGATTTCGCCGCGGAACGGGAGCGAGTTTTCGGCGACGCAAACCGTGAAGCATGACAGGAGCCAGTCGGTGGTCTTCGCGTTTATCCATTCAACGCAAGAGGGACGCGGGTTTCCGTTGTTGAAGCTGCGGGGGCTTGACCCGAAGGCAAATTATGCGCTGACTTCGATTGAAGGCGCTGCGGGGAAGGGTGCTCCGACGACGGCGAGCGGTGCGTGGTGGATGAATCACGGGCTGGAGATGAGCGATAGATTCAAAGGTGACTTCCTTGCGGCGGCATTCCGGCTGGACCGGAAGTAGAGATTCGGGACCTGCGTCCCCCTCACTTCACCACGCAATATTGCTTGCCGACATATCCGGTTCCTGGCGCCTGCTGCAGGTACACGAGTTTGCCATTGAAGTCCCTGGCTGCGGTATTGGTTAGCTGAATATCGGCTACGCGGACATTGCCAAGGGCATCCCGAACGATTCTTTCAGGCAGGCAATGCATCTGCATGTCTCCGGCCGTGGATCCAAATATCCTTCGAATGCGGGATCGGAGATGGAGCACGTGCCGGGCGCGAACCAGCTTCGACGCGAGGTCAGGGGCTGCAAAAGAATCCTGCAAGCCGAACACCAGCACTCCACCATCGGCGAGTACGCGCACAAATTCCTTGAGGTAGTTCGTCGCATAGCGCCGCGGTACATGCTGCAGGACAATGTTGCAGTAGATGAAGGCGAACTCGCCGTCAGCAAACGGCAGGGTGGCGCTGGAGTTGACAATGAATCGGCAGCGCGGGTTTTGACTCAGCGATTCGGCCCTGCGAATCATCTCTGCCGAGATATCGACGCCGACAGTCGACTGGAAACGACGCGCGATAGCCTGCGTCAATCGGCCGACGCCGCAACCAAAGTCCAATGCCGCACCGTGGAAATCGGGAAGTACCTCGAGCGTCGCCAGATGGTTGAGGACGGTATCGATCTCGGCTTCGCCGGTAGCAAAGAATTCCGCCAAATCCCATTTGCCGCCCGCCTTGCTGTCATCGGTGAGAATGGCAGACAGCGCGTCCCGTTTCGCGAGCGACTCCCAGGTTCCGCGTAGCTTTTCGAGACCACTCACTGAATAGTTCTCCGGCAGAAACTCTGCTGCATGCAATGCTATCCGTTCTTTGGGCGGAGCAGGAGTCTCGTCTCAACGTCTTGACATCGAAATCCTGTCCCGCTGGTATGATGCTCGTGCGGCGGGGGTGCTCCAAGCCGGGCGCGCACCGAGGCTCGGTTCGGTGCTGTCCTCTCCGGGGATACCCCGGGGCAACTTGAATAACTGGAAATTCGTCAGGTGACCTTCGCTGCGCGACTGCGCAGAAGCGGTCACGCAAGGCCAGACTCGTTGGAGCCTTCTGCCGCAAACGATCATGCGTGGCTCCGCGTTTTACGAGGCGTTGGCAAATTCGATTCTTGCGGGCGAAGCGAAGCCCGAGGCTATTGTTGCGCGACTTATCCGCACACTTGGCCGCCGCTGGCGCTGGACGAAGCCTCTTGTTCGTCGATACCTGAAAGCATTCGGCTCGGAGTCGCGGCCTCGACGCAAGACCATTGTCCAGTTTTTGAGACGTGACGAGGGGTTCGACCGAGCGCTCCGGCTTTACGGGAGTCAGATTCGAATTGCAGAGTGGATTTGCGAACCAAACCGCATGCTGGCGGTGCACGCGGCCCGCACCTGGAACCTTCCTGCAATTGAATCCATCGGAGGCCTGGCGGAATGGCTGAGTATCACGCCGGGCGAGGCTGCGTGGTTTGCGGATCTACGACGGAATATGGCTCGTCTTGGGCCGGAGGATTATGCGGGCCCTCTCAGCCACTATCACTATCGGATTCTGGGGAAGGAGGGCGGGACAATCAGGCTGATTGAAGCGCCGAAGGAGCGGCTGAAGCGGCTTCAGAAGCAGATACTCGGGGAGATTCTGGAGAATATTCCGGTGCATCCTGCGGTGCATGGGTTCCGCCGCGGGCGTTCGATCAGGACGTTTGCGGCGCCGCACGTCGGACAACGGGTTGTTTTACGGATGGATTTGCAGAATTTTTTCCCCACAATTTCTGCGCCGCGCATACAGGCGATGTTTCGCACGGCCGGATATCCCGAGCCGGTGGCGAACCTGCTGGGCGGTCTCTGCACCAACGCTGTTCCGCGCGCACTATGGAAGGAGAAGGGGATTGGACTTGATCCGCTGCGCATGGCCGACGCACGAAGTCTTTACGCATGGCCGCATTTGCCGCAGGGAGCGCCATCTTCGCCGGCGCTCGCGAATATTTGCTGCTACCGGGTTGATTGCCGACTCACCGGGCTTGCCGAGGCCAGCGGCGCGGTCTATACACGCTATGCCGACGATCTTGCTTTCTCGGGAGATGAGACGTTCGAGCGCGGTGTTGAACGATTCGGAATCCGAGCCGCGGCGATTCTGCTGGAGGAGGGCTTTGCTGTTCATCATCGCAAGACGCGGATCATGCGGCAGGGGGTGCGGCAGTATCTGGCCGGGGTTGTGGCGAACGAGCGGCTGAATGTTCCGCGACCGGACTATGACCGGCTGAAGGCGATCCTGACGAACTGCATACGTCATGGGCCGTCGTCGCAGAATCGTGAGGATCACGCTGATTTCCGAGCACACCTTGCGGGGCGCGTGTCGTTTGTGGAGATGGTGAATGCACCCAGAGGGGCGAAGTTGCGGAGTCTCCTGGAAAGGATTCAATGGTGATTCCAGGGCATCCTGGGAAACAGCTGAAAGCAACTGCAGGTTCCTCGCTCCCCGTTCCCCTTCGTCTTCGCTCAGGGTTAGGGTCGGTCGGAATGACATTGATTTTGCGGGGAGTGAATTGGGTTCGTGCTTTCCCATCCTTGACCGCGCCAAGTTGGTGACCGACCGTCCTCTATGTCGTCACGAGATGGACGGAGGCGGTGGGGCACTGAGACCTGAGCTTCTGTTGAAGAAGCTGCAGGTCGGAGGCATGTTCCGGGGGAATGGGAATTCGCTGGGTTACGATCGCGGAGGAAGACCCGTTGAAGGACTGAAAAGTCAGAGTCAAGTGGGCTGGCGGGTCGTTGGCAACCGTGGCCTTCCGCAAATATCTCCCCGAAAGATTCCAAGGCATGTAGGCGCCGTTGCAAAACAGTCCTTCGTCACCGAACCATGCCTCGGGTGGGGCGGTCAGGAGGCGTTGATAGCGGCGTCCGAAATTGGTGCGCTTGAACCAGTAGGCTACGAGCGCCAGCAGAATCATGAAGCCTGTGAGCCCGCTGACGATTATCAGTTTTTCCTGGAGGGTTCCGCTGGAAATCAGAGTGCCAATCGAGAAGAGGCCGGAACAGAGCAAGACAAAAAGCGAAACGCGCTTCCAATTCCATGGCCCTTCCTGCGATCTCTCCCATTCGCGCTGGTTCTCGGCCCACTGCGCCCATTTCTCCGGGGGGTATTGCCAGTGCGCCCAGGGGTTGGCAATGACAGCCGTCATGGCGCG
Source organism: uncultured Acidobacteriaceae bacterium (assembly GCA_963770365.1). GTDB lineage: Bacteria > Acidobacteriota > Terriglobia > Terriglobales > Acidobacteriaceae > Telmatobacter. The sequence goes on from CAVYPN010000022.1 coordinate 73,555, forward strand.
ATCGTTGCGACGCGCCATCATGTAGCCGAGGGACAACATGGGGCCGCAGAGCAGCAGTATGAATCCTCCAAGCCCGATCGGTAGCCATGTGACGGATGTGGGCAGAACAAGGGCCGCAGCCGCGTTGATGAGCAGGAAGATCACGAGACGCCAGATCCAGCGGTACACCTTATGGCGATTGAAGCTGACTATCTTCGCCGATGAGGGCAATTGTGCAACGTGCGAGTCTGTGATGCGAACGATCAGGATGCTCGAAGCGGACGCGAGCACAAGGATGGCCAGGAAACCTGCGATTCCCTCTACAACCGGTGATGCACTTATTTTGCTGTGAACGAGTAGCTGCGTCGCGCCCATCACGACAACGACGATGAGCAGAAACGCGCCGATCAGCTTGAGGGTTGCCTTGAGGGAATAGAGCGGACTCTTTCGCCAGCCGGCAAAAGCGCCGACGATCGTGAGGATGGTGAAGATGAGTAGAGCGAATTGCATAGGATCAGGAAGGCCGGGCGGATCAAATTCAGTCCCGGTACGTATGAGGGATTGAGTGGGTTGTTTGCATTCTATGACGTTGAGGAGTCTTCAAGTTGATTTTCTGGAATCAGTTTTGCGGCTGTGAACTGCGGCGATCCTGCAGGCGAGGCTATAGAGCAACTGCGGGTTCCTCCACTCCCCGTTCCCCTTCGGCTTCGCTCAGGGTCAGGGTCGGTCGGAATGACAGACGTTATCAGCACTTGCCTAACTACTCTGACTGCTAATGCGACGGTTTGTAGCCTTGCCAGACGTATTCGAGAGCTTCGGGGAGGGTTTGGGCTTTTACGGCGCGATCGACGTGGGCGGCGTTTTCAGCGAAGACGAACTGGTAGTGATACTTTTTTGCCGCGAGCACTTTTGCCATGCGCTCGTTGGCTTCAACCCAGTCGTGCATGTTGTCGCGCATGACGTTGGGATTGTAGAGGTCGTGGTCGCCGACTTCCATCCAGAGGCGGATCGGCATGCGTCTATTTTGTGGAATGAGGTGCTCGTGGAATTCCCAGGCGCCGTGAGGGGATTTTGGATCGTAGGGCCATTGCTGGTTGACGTAGGTTCCGGAGTAGGTGAGGACGCGGTGGTAGAGATCAGGGTGATACCAGGCCATGATGAGGGCGCAGGATCCGCCGGAACTGCCTCCCATGGTCGCGCGGCCGTCGGGGTCGTGCGTGAGCTTGACGTGGGCTTCGGTCTCGACGCGGGGAAGGACTTCGTTTTCGACGAACTCAGCATAGTGGCCGGACATGGTGTCGTATTCGAGGCCGCGTTCGCTGCCCTGGGCATCGCCGCTGCCGTTGCCGATGGAGATGGCGATCATGACGGGCAGCTTGTGTTCGGCGATGAGGCCGTCGAGCGCGGTGAAGAGCATGAGGTCGGTGCCGTCGGCGCCAACGATGAACGGGGCTTCGCTGCCGGGGACGTACGACTTGGGAACATACACGGCAACTTTGCGGGTGTAGGGAGCGGGGTGGCTGGTGGTGATGAGGAGCTTCGCGGGGTCGGCTGGGTCGGGGGTTCCGAAGGTGCCTTTGTCGCGGGCGATGCCGGGATAGTACTTGCTGTCGGCGGAGTTCATGGTGAATTCGACGACAGAGCCGTTGGTCAGATCGGGCGCAGTTGTTTCAGGTGCGGGGGGATGAGTAGGGCCGATGATGAAGTTGCCGTCGGCGGTGGGTGCAGGGATGGTGCCATCGGGCAATTGGATTGCGGCGACATAGCCGGGGGTGTGGGGATCGCGGGTGGGGAAGGCGGGGCGCGGGGTTTGCGGTGTTGAAGGAGTTTGCGCCGATCCAGGAGATGCAAGCAAACATGCGAAGAGAGCTATGTGGAGGCAAGGCATTGCAATTTCTATTTTGCGAGTCGCACGCATTTTGAATCTCCTTGAAGCTTCTTGCGAAAGTCGAATGCTGGGATTCAGGGCTGTGAGGCTGCGCTTTAAAAAAGCAACTGCAGGTTCCTCGGCTCCCGTAGGTCGCTCGGAATGACATTGCTGATCTGGGACAAGTCTTTAGCATTGAATGGCAGCTGAACAGGCATGACAGTGTTGGCCCGGGAATGACTATGCTGAGTATGAATGACAGTGCTGACCAGGGAGATCGGGAATCGTCATCGTTGTTTTTCATACATGAAGAAGCCGCGGTTGGATTTGCGGCCTAGCCAGCCGGCGTCGACCATGCGAATAAGGAGTGGGCAAGGGCGGTATTTCGGGTCGCCGAAGCCTTCCTGAAGGACGCGCAGAATATCCACGCAGACATCGATGCCGATGAAGTCGGCGAGGGTGAGCGGACCCATGGGGTGCGCCATGCCGAGCTTGAAGACCTGGTCGATGGCTTCGGGGGTGGCGACGCCTTCCATGACGGCGAAGGCGGCTTCGTTGATCAAGGGCATTAAGACGCGATTGGAGACGAACCCGGGGGCGTCGTTGACTTCGACGGGTGTCTTACCCAGTTTTACAGACAGGTCGCGCACCGCGGCGAAGGTCGCGTCGCTTGTCGCCATACCACGAACGATTTCGACGAGCGCCATGACCGGGACGGGATTGAAGAAGTGCATGCCGATGACTTGCGCGGGACGACACGTAAGCGCGGCCATCTTCGTGATGGAGATGGATGAGGTGTTTGTGGCCAGGATGGCGTTTGCAGGCAGGATGCGGTCGAGAGCGCGAAAGACGTCGGATTTCAGATCGAGGCGCTCGGGTGCGGCTTCAATCGCAATCTCCGCGCCTGACAGCGCCTCCATGTCGATCGTCGTGCGGATGCGGCTGAGGGTGGGCTCGATTTCGGATGTGGGGAGCTTGCCCTTGGCGGCTTCGCGGCCGAGGTTGGTTCGGATGGAGGCAACAGCGCGGTCAAGAAACCGCTGCTCCACATCGCACAACGTAACTTGAAAGCCGGAACGGGCGAATACGTGGGCGATGCCCGACCCCATGGTTCCCGCGCCAACAACGGCGACTGTATAGTTTTCTGCCACCTGTTCAATCCTCCCAGGCAGATGGGAGTGTAGCAGTTAGGCCCGGCGTCGCGCAGGGACAAATCGCGGATAGCAGGCAACTAAGATCGGGCCAGGCTCATCGAATTGAATCAACTCAGAGTGTGCACATGGGGATGATGTCGCGACGCCGTCTCTGAATGAATCCCGACAAGCCAATGCTGGCCAAGTTTGCGCGCGCAAGAATAGATCGGTGAGAGCTGAGCAAGATGGCAACCATTCCCGGTGAGGCGCACGGACGTGAGAGACTCAGCAAACCTTTGCCCGGAGTTCCGCGCCTGGGTCAGCCGCAGATCGAGGAATTGCTGAAATCTGCTCCGGCAGCCATTGCATTTCTCGGCGGACCGGAACTGCGCTGCTCCTACGTGAACGAGATGGCGGTTCGGGCTACTGGACGGCTCTCAGAGGGACAGCTTCTGGGTTGCACTTTTCGCGAGGGACTTCCCGAACTGGAAGGTACCGGCCTGTTCGAGATTCTCGACGGGGTGGTTGCGACCGGCCAGCCGTTCTGCGGACGCGAAGTCAAGATTCCGTTTCTCCAATTTGAGACCGGGGAACTCAAGGACAGTTACTTTGATTTCGTCTGCCAGCCGATTTTTGACGCGGGGGGCGCATTCGAGGGGATCTTCATCCACGCTGTGGATCTTACGGATCGCGTGGAAGGCCGACGCGCCCTCGAAGCAAGCAGGGAACGGCTCACCCTGGCGCATGAAGCAGCGCAAATGGGCACTTGGGAGTGGGATGGAGTCGCGAATACGCGAATTCTATCGCCGGAATTGCATCGCATGTTCGGCACCGATCCGGGAATGGACGAAGACACGATCGCTCAGACCTGGTCATCGCGCGTGCACCAGGCCGATTGGCAGCACGTGAGTCGATTGATGACGAGTTCATTGCGGACCGGCACCATGGAGTGCGAGTACCGGTACATCCACCCGGAGCTAGGGCAGAGAGTGCTCTACACCAAGGGCCGGCGGATGGCCGAGGGCTCGCGCATGGTGGGTGTGGTGCTTGACATTACGGAGGCGAAGACCGCCGAGAGCACCGTGCGCGAGCAGCGGGAACGATTTGAATTTGCCGCCGACGCGGGAGACATTGGCTATTGGTTCTGCGACCTGCCCTTCGACAAACTTTTCTGGGACGAACGGGTGAAGGAACACTTCTGGCTACCTGCGGATGCGGATGTGGACATCAATCTTTTTTACGAGATGCTGCACCCGGATGATCGCGAGCGTACACGGCGCGCCATTGAGGATTCGATTTCGAACCATACCCATTACGACATCGAATACCGTACTGCTGCCAAGGACGGAAAGCAGAAGTGGATTCGGGCAACGGGACGCACAGCGTACGATGCGACGGGCCGGCCGATCCGCTTTGATGGCGTGACGCAGGACGTCACCGCGCTGAAGCAGACGCGCGAAGCGCTGATTCGCAGCGAGAAGCTTGCGGTTGTTGGGCGCCTGGCGGCGACTATTTCGCACGAGATCAACAATCCCCTGGCCGCCGTGACGAACCTGTTGTACCTGATCAAAGAGAACTCAAACGAAGAGGCGGTGAAGGCGCTCGGCGAGACGGCGCAGCAGGAATTGGCGCGCGTCTCCCATATCGTGACGCATACGCTGCGCTTCAATCGCCAGACGAACGGCGCTTCGCGGGAGAAAATGTCGGAGTTGCTGGAGTCCTCGGTTGCCATCTACCAGGCGCGCATGAAAGATGCGGGCATCGAGATACTCCGTGATTACAAGGACACGGAACTCGTTCTCTGTTTTGGATCTGAGTTGCGCCAGGTGTTTGCCAACCTGATTGGCAACTCGTTTGACGCGTCGAAGAGCGGTTGCAAAATGCAGTTGCGAACGCGCGATGCGCGACATCCGCGGACCGGCGAGCGGGGCGTGCGCGTGACCATCGCCGACAGCGGAGCCGGAATGGATGGGGCCACGCTGGAACGAATCTTCGAGCCGTTTTTCACGACCAAGGGCGACAAGGGAACGGGGCTGGGCCTGTGGGTGAGCCGCGAGATTTTAAGAAAGCACCTGGCAACGATCTGCGTACGCAGCCAGAGATCGTCGGTGCGGAGTGGAACCACGTTTTCGATCTGGATCCCGATGGAGTCGAAGCTCGATCGAGCAGGTTAAAGGCTGACCCAAATGAAAGCGGCGCGAACAAAGTCGCGCCGCAGATTTGCCAGATCGGTTTGGGATTCGCTCAATTGCCCTGAGAGCCTTCTGACACGAGCCGCACCTGCTGCGTAAGCGTGAGCATGAGGTAGGTGCCCGTTTCGAGATTGGCCTGGGGATGGTTGACCAGGAGATGCGTTGTAACGACGCCTGCGCCGATGATGCCGCCGGCGAGCATGCCAACGGGGCCGCCGAGAACGGCGCCGACGATCATGCCGCCGCCGCCTACACCAGCGTATTCATAGCCGTCTTTTTTCAAGCGTGAGCCGGGGGTGATGACACCCTCTGAGCCGACGCGGAGGTTGGAACCTGGAGTGGAAGCGACCATGGCGTGCAACAGATATCTGGTGCCGTTTTCAAGCGTGACGGTCTCGGGCACGAGAAGAACGGAACCGTGACCAGCGAAGTGGCCGGTAGAGACCTGGGCGACTTTGCCGTCGATCTCGGCTCCAGCCGGGATTACGACGCGGCCGTCCTGCAATACATCAGAGGCGACGCGGCTGCGGAAGGGCTCGCCCTGTTCGGACAATCCGCTTGAAATTTCGTTGATGAGCTGGACGCGGATCAGCGTGCCTTCGCCGAGCGTTCCCGGAGGAAGCGGCTCGGGATGCACGATGTCGCCATCGGGATCGATTGCAGCGGCACGCGATACCAGGCCGGGTGCCGAAGAGGCTACTCCGACGATACCGTTGTCAGTTCCGTCGCCGTAATGTTGGGGAACCGGACCGGCGCTCTGCGCTGCGTTGATGGCCTGCGAAGGCGCCTGCTGCATGGGATGACCGGCGGGTGGCTTGGGTATGGGAACCGGCTGCTCGCTGGTGATGATGGTGTCGTTTGGAGGCGGGTTGGAGGTTCCCTCGTAGGGATTGGTCTGGCTTGATTGCTGAGCCACGAGGGCTGTAGTAGCCAACGCCAGGAATGCACATGCAAGAATTGGCCGATTCATCCGGATTCCCCCTCTGATTTGAAGCAGGTAGTACTCCCCTGCGTGTTTAGACCCGCGATGCGGGGAAAAGTTCTTCAAACGCGACGCGCTGGATTGTTTCCGGCGCAAATCGCGACTGAATAAATGCTAGCTTGCGGCCGTTACCGGTGCAGCACTGCGAAAGGTGGCCGGTGCCTTCGGCAGTACGAATCAAGTGAGATAACCCATCGTGCATCTTTCGGGGCAGCAATCGTTTGCTGAGTGTGACCGGCGTTACACGAAGCATTCATGGTGCGTTTGTTAGAATCCGAAGTGAACAGCTTTCAATTTATTTCACGCTTTTTTGCGCGGACGGAGGGGAATTGAAGCACGTGCACGAGCTTCTGGAAACAATTCAGAGCGCTGCCGGAGAGGCCGTTGCCGTGGATCGCCGTCCCAAACTGAACGACCGGCTGCAGCACCGTATAGCGAGGACAGAAATGACAGAGATTGTTGCGATTCGCGCACGCGAAGTACTTGATTCGCGTGGAAATCCCACCGTTGAAGCCGATGTGATCCTGGAGAGCGGGGCGCTGGGCCGAGCCATCGTGCCTTCGGGCGCATCCACCGGCGAGCATGAGGCCGTTGAGCTGCGGGACGGCGACAAGAGCCACTATTTGGGCAAAGGCGTGCTGCAGGCCGTGGCCAATATTGAAACCGTCATCGCACCCGAGCTTGAAGGGATGGATGCGGCGAACCAGCGACTGATCGATCAGACGATGATCGCGCTGGACGGGACTGCCAACAAGGGCAAGCTGGGCGCAAACGCCATTCTTGCCGTATCGCTGGCGGCCGCGCGGGCAACGGCGCAGACGCTGGAGATTCCGCTGTACCGCTACCTGGGCGGCGTGAATGCGTGCGTGCTGCCGACGCCGATGTTGAACGTGCTGAACGGCGGAGCGCATGCCGACTCAAACGTGGACTTTCAGGAGTTCATGATCATGCCCGTCGGCGCCGAGCGCTTCAGCGATGCGCTGCGCTGGGCGGCAGAGACATTCCACACGCTGAAGGGCGTGCTGAAGAAGAAGGGCTACAACACGGCGGTGGGCGATGAGGGCGGGTTTGCTCCTTCGCTGAAGTCGAACAGTGAAGCTATTGAATTGATTCTCGAAGCGATCACGCAGGCCGGGTACAAGCCCGGCGAGCAGATTGCGATCGCGCTCGATCCGGCGTCGTCTGAGTTCTACGACAAGGAAAAGAATAAGTACGTCTTCAAGAAGAGCGACAAGCGCGAGCTGACGAGTGAAGAGATGGTCAACTTCTGGGACAACTGGAGCCGCCAGTATCCCATCGTCTCGCTCGAAGACGGGCTTGCCGAGGACGATTGGGAGGGCTGGAAGCTGCTGACCGACAAGATGGGCAGCCGCATTCAGCTTGTGGGCGATGATTTGTTCGTTACCAATGTGAAGCGCCTGCAACGCGGCATTGAAGAGGGCGTGGCGAATTCGATTCTGATCAAGGTGAACCAGATCGGTACGCTGACGGAGACACTGGAAGCGATTGAACTGGGACGCCGCTACGGGTACACGTCGGTAATGTCGCATCGTTCGGGCGAGAGCGAAGATACGTTCATTGCGGATCTCGCGGTGGCGACGGGTGTGGGCCAGATCAAGACCGGCTCGGTGAGCCGTACGGATCGTATTGCCAAGTACAACCAGCTGCTGCGGATCGAGGAAGAACTCGGTGCCGGCGCGGTTTACCTGGGACTGGAAGCACTGAACTACGAAGAGTAACGCCGCATTCGGCAACTCGTTGACACGAATCGTGCCTTCCGTCCTGGTGTAACGGGATGGAGGCACGATTTGCTGTCTTGCCGACCTGGATACCTGACTTTTGGCACATGGACAGCAGGTTAGGGTCCGGGCCTACACTAAAAGCGATGCGCCTCCTGACAGCTTCCCTTTTTCTGTTGAGCCTTCTGTCCGCTGCAGCCCAGACAGCGCCTGCGCCTGTCATGACGCTGCATGATTTGAACGAAGCCGATACGCTTGGGGCCGATCTGTACACAAACTCCGGCGCAACAGGGCTCGTGTTGGTGGTGGTGCGCGGCAACCAGATCTACTTCAAGGGCTACGGAGAAACCGTGCCGGGATCGCATGAAGCTCCGAGTCTGAAATCGGAGCTTCGGCTCTGCTCGCTGACGAAGATTTTCACCACGGACCTGCTGGCAAAGTTCGTGTCCGATGGCACGGTTCGTCTGGACGACACGCTCAAAAGATATGCGCCAGCCGACGCAGTCGTTCCAGAGAGAGATGCACCGATCACACTGGAGGAGTTGGCGACCCATACGGCGGGCCTGGAGCGCGAGATTGGGACCGCACCGCGCCGGACACCGCACTTTTCCTATCCCGACTACGAGACGCGGTGGCAGTGGCTTGCGAGCGCGAAGCTCAAGTTCACGCCGGGAACGCAGGCGTTCTACTCCAACGTTGGGTTCGATTTGCTGAGCGACGCACTGGCGAAGGCTTCGCATACGCCCTACGCCGCACTGCTTGAGAAGCGCACGCTGAAGCCGCTGAAAATGTGGAACACGACCTTCTATCCCAACCCCGGACAGTGTGAACGGCTGATGACGGGCGCGCACGAGGAGGGTCCGTGCACCATCACGGCGAGCACGGAGGGAAGCAGCGGCCTCTATTCCACGCCGGCGGATATGGAGAAATTTCTCAGCTACCTGGTGGGCGCGGGCGCGCCGGAGTTGCCGGCGCAGTCAACCGATGCGCACGGAGTGTATCTATTGCCGTCGAAGCTGGCAGGCCAGTACGGATTGGATCATGCAGGCAGACCGAGCGGGATCGGCCTGGGATGGATGCACGTGGGCGGGAATGAGAACATTTCGCACATCATTGAGAAGACCGGGGGCGGAGCAGGATTCACGACCTACATCGCGATTCATCCCGCGAGCCACACAGCGCTCTTTGTGGCGATAACCGAGGGGCCGGGGCGGAGATGGAAGCCAGGCTTCAATCTCTTCAAGGCATCGAACAATGGGTTGCTGGCGCTGGCCGGACTGCCACCGTTGGCGGACTCGCCCAGGCGGAGAATTGTGCGTCAGCACACGGCGCGAACAACGATGAGAGTCCACGCAAAGAATCAGGGAACACGGAAGCGCTCAGCGCGCGCGGCGCAGAGGACGGTTGGCGGGAGCTAAACGACTTTAGAACGGTCCGAATTCTAGTGACTTCCGGGTCGGCCACCATTGGGGAATGTCGCCAATTCGCGTGATTTCGCGATCATTTTTGAAAGGCGCGATTCAAGATATACTCCCGAGCATGGAACGGTTTGCAACTGCTCGCGAGGCAAAGGAATACCTCATCGACCGAATAGTTGCTCAGGCAAGTCATGATGGCGTGGTTCTTACCGATGTAGAGCGGAAGATGCTCTATTTCACGGACACTGGTTGGACGTTGCCCGACATCATGCAAGTGAACTCGGAGTTCGACCAGAATTATGACCAGGATGGATATGAAAGCAAGATCGGTCAGATCATTCGGCGTATCCACAAGCAGCCACTGAGCAACCGCGACGACAACAATTGGAGCCAAGCTGTACGACGTCTTCGGGATGAGGACCATTATCTTCTGGTGCTCATCGATGGTGCCTCCAGTAGCTCCGCGAATCTTTCAAGGCGGGAAATCGTCCGACTAATCCTAGCGGGTGTAGTAGTTGTGGCGGTATTCCTTCCCGTTGTTTCCTTTCTCGACTCGCACGTAACAAACCGAACTCTCTTCAAATTGGTCGGGGGGAGCACGCTCTTGGCACTGGTTGTCCTAGCAACCTTCATCGGCAACCGGGCACATCGACGCTCGGTGTAGAAAACCGCTTCTCGCTCAGTTCCGCGATGTCGTTGTCCTATCACCGCCTAACCGGAAGTAATGGCACTTGTGCTCACCGCAAATTTGCAAAGACAGCGGCAGATCTTTCGACTTCCCCTTCGCTGTGCTCAGGGTCCGCTCAAGATGACAGCTCCCCGCTTGATGACAAGACCCGCTTTATGACGACTACCGCTTTGATATCCCGGTAGACTCAGATGACAACCGTTTTCCGTTCTTAGAGCGGGTTCCTCGGGATGACATCCGCTTTTCACGGTTTGTTGACAAAGGCCGGGAGGTTGGAGTGTGTCGCGATGTGACGGCTACCACGCAGCGGGACATGTCGAGCATTTATCCTGATATCAAGTAAATCGCTCGATTACGAGGTATCTTCTTCGTGGCTTCAAGCAAACATCCTCTTGTTCTGACCATCCTCGATGGATGGGGATTTCGCGCAGAAACCGCCAACAATGCGATTGCGCTGGCGCGCAAGCCAAGTTATGACAAGCTGCTGCGCGAGTTTCCGAATACCCTGATCCAGGCTTCGGATCATTTTGTCGGACTGCCGGATGGACAGATGGGGAACAGCGAAGTAGGCCATCTGAACATCGGCGCGGGCCGCATTGTGCAGATGGACATCACGCGGATCGACGCGCTGATTGCTTCGGGGCAATTCTCGAAGGAGCCGACGATCATGGAGGCGATGCAGAAGGCGCGGGACGGCCGACATGCGCTCCACTTGTTCGGGCTGGTCTCGGATGGGGGCGTGCATTCGCATCAGGAGCATCTTTACGCCCTGCTACGGACGGCACGGGAGTACGGACTGCCCAACGTATTTGTGCACGCGTTCATGGATGGGCGCGACACTGCGCCGGACTCAGGCGCCGGATACATTGCCAAGCTTGAGCAGAAGATGCGGGAGTACGGCGTGGGCAAGGTGGCCTCGATCAACGGCCGCTACTATGCGATGGATCGCGACAAGCGCTGGGAGCGCGAGCGCAAGGCTTTCGATGCGATGGTAAGCGGCAAGGCGGAAGGCGGCGCGTATCCGGATCCGGTGGCACGGCTCAAGGAGAGTTATAACAACGGCGTGACCGACGAGTTCGTTATCCCGTTTGTAGTGGTCGACGCGGTAGGGAAGCCGGTTGGGCAGATTCGCGACGAGGATGTGTGCATCAATTTCAACTTCCGTGCCGATCGTGCTCGACAAATTACGCGGGTGCTGGCGCGCGAGAGCGGGTTGAACAAAGATGGAGGCCGCAATCTCGAAGGGTGGGAGTCGCTGGATGAAACGATTCCGCGCAGCGAGATTCCGAAGAATCTGCATTATCTATGCATGACGCAGTACGACAAGCTGTATGCGCTGCCGATGATTATTTTGCCGGAGTCGATGGACAATATCCTGGCGAATATTCTTTCGGCACACAATCTGCGCAATCTGCGCGTGGCCGAGACGGAGAAGTTCGCGCATGTGACGTACTTTTTCAATGGCGGCATCGAGAAGCCGTTTCCGGGCGAGGATCGCACGATGATTCCATCGCTCAAGGTGGCCACGTATGATTTGGCGCCGGAGATGAAGGCCGAGGCGATCGGCGACACGATTGTGAAGGCGATTGACGACACCGCGTTTGATCTGGTGGTCGCGAACTTTGCGAATGCGGACATGGTTGGCCACTCGGGCAAGCTGGAACCGACCATCCGCGCCTGCGAAGCCGTGGATGCGCAGCTGGGGCGCATTCACAAGGCGATCAAGGAGAAGAATGGCAGCTGGCTGATCACGGCGGATCACGGTAATGCGGAAATGATGGTTGATCCGGTAACGGGCGGTCCGCACACGGCGCATACTACCAATCCGGTGCCGATGATTTACGTCGCTGAAGATGGTGCGAATTATCGGCTGAGGCCGGATGGGTCGCTGCGGGACATTTCGCCGACGCTGCTGAATCTGCTGAAGCTTGGGTTGCCGAAGGAAATGACGGGCGGGGATATACGGGTGCCGATCGCGAAGTAGACCTTCAAATTACCTAGTGCGGTGTCCCGAGAACTCATTGGCATAAGCCTGGAAGTGCGAAAAAAGCAGATTCTTCGCTCACCACCCCCAAACTGAACTACGTTTGGGGCCCCGTTCTCTCAGAATGACACCTCATCAGATATGGAAGAATTTCGGAGTCGGTGTACAAGCCGAAAAGCAGATTCTTCGTTCACCACCCCCGAACTGAAAGACGTTCGGGGCCCCGTTCTCTCAGAATGACACCGCAACATATGGAAGAATTTCGGAGTCGGCGTACAAGCCGAAAAACAGATTCTTCGTTCACCACCCCCAAACTGAACTACGTTTGGGGCCCCGTTCTCTCAATAATGACACCGCCAACTTTTATCGTGAACTTTAGGGACGCGGTACCAGGTGAGGCTTGAGCCGCTTCGCCTTTTTTGCCGTTGGCGATTGGATGGCTCTCAGGAGTTGTTACTCTGAGTGCTAGATCGATCCCGGTTATGCCATCCTGACTATCCGTGCCAATCCCGGACTCCCCATAAGCAGAGTAAAGCCGCGGACATCCGATCTGGGAGCGATCGGCCTCGCGTTGAGCGGCTTCACATTCTGGGTTTTAGCCGACACCGTCATCAAGATGGTTGGCAGGTCTCGGCTGCCGGCGTACGAAGTCGTGGCGTTTGTGGGGTTATTTATCTGTGGTTACATGGCGGCGTACGCAGGGGCGCGTCATGAAATCGGGGCGCTCTGGCCTACGCGACCGCGCCGGCAACTCGTACGATCGTGTCTCGATCTTGTAAACAATCTCTGCGTCGTTGTTGCACTTCGTCACGTGACGCTGACGCTTTTCTACATTCTTATCTTTCTGGCGCCAATGGTTGTTACTTTTCTGGCGGCGATTTTTTTGCACGAGAAGATCGGCGTTCGAAAGGCCCTGGCCATCCTCGTCGGCTTCGCGGGCGTTGTGGTTGCGGTGAATCCTTTTGGGGCGGCGAGGCAAGGCGATTGGGTAGGCTTCGCCGCATGCATGATTTGCGTGAGCTGCTTCTCGGTGAATATGGTCTGGTCGCGGGTTCTGACGAGGACCGAATCACCGGAGAGCCTGGCATTCCTTTCGGGAATCGTGATGGCGTTTGTGGGATTTGGCGCGATGCTGTGGCATGCTGAGCCGCTGAACGGGCGCTTACTCGAGGGGCTGTTTGGCACTGGCGCGTTCTGTTCGGCCGGAAGCATCTGCTTCTTCCTTGCGCTCAAACATACTTCCGCCTCCAACGTGTCTCAGTACCACTACACGCAGCTGATCACGGGAGCGCTGGTTTCCTATCTTGTGTGGCGTGAACTTCCGACGATCTGGATGGTGCTGGGCGGTTGTCTCATCCTTGCATCAGGACTCTATATCGCGGTGCTTTCCTCGCGAACGCGCGGGGCTGAGCGCGATATTGGCGCGGGTCAGATTCTGCACGATGAGCCGGGCAGCTTGCTTTGAAACGAAAAAGAGCAGGAAGCGAAAGAGGCCTCCCACTGGGGGAGGCCTCTTGATTTTGAGTGGACAGGAATTAGCGCGGACGCAGGGACTTGATGGCGTCGGGCAGGCGCTCTTCAAGGATGCGGGCGCGTTCAGCGGCGATACCGCCTAGATACGACGGAACGGGCGTCGCCGTAAGCACGAGCACAAACGCAATCACTGAGAAGCAGACTCCAGCGATGGCTGCCGAGACCAGCATGTGGTAGGTGTCGACGGTGTCGAGGCTGAGGATGTTGAATGCGACATGCTCGAGCGGCTTGATGTGGCGCAGAACCGCGAGCGCGAAGAGGGAGAAGAATACGGAGAGAGAGGTGAGAACGACAAGGGTTACGTCGAGACTGCGGTGGAATTTCAAGCGGGCGCGGCAGCGGCTGCAATCGGCGAAATGCTGCTCATAGTCTTTGCTCATCTCCGGGGAAATCCCTGAGATGTCATACCGCCAGCTCGCAAGAATCGCGCCAACAACGCGGTCGGTACATTGGGTTTTCGCCATAAACGTTAGACTCGCTCTGTGCAGTGTCTGGAAGTTGTCGCGCTTTGCACGGGAGAACGCGGCAACTGGAAATTCGTATCCTTGGATGCACCTGAAGTACCCATGGATGCAGAATTACTGAAAACCTGCTGATAACACGAAGCTTACATCGCAGGGATTGCGAAAAATGCTCAGCAAGGGCCCCATTACTCCCACTCACGATTGTAATCGAGTTTCATCAAAAACAAATAGTTGACATGGGCTCATGTTGCGCTGCGAGCAACAGCCGGTTGGCCAGGAGACTGGCCCGTCCGTTGAGGGCACGCTCGGCCGCGATGCGGGCAAGCTCTGGAAGGTTATTGCTTTCAGAGAGATGCCCCAGGATGACGTAAGCGGCCTGGCCGTCGTACTCGGTTTCGAGGTACGTGGCGGTTGCTTCGTTGGAGAGGTGCCCGACGCGAGAAAGGACCCGCTGCTTGACGGACCAGGGATAAGGGCCGTCGCGGAGCATCTCCAGGTCGTGATTGGACTCAAGGAGAAGAAGATCAACGCGTTTCAGCTGGGCTTTGACGTTGGGCGGGATGTAGCCGAGGTCGGTTGCCACGGCCATGCGCACGCCTTCCGCCTGAAAGACGAAACCGACAGGGTCTGCGGCGTCATGGGGAATGGTGAATGGGCTGATCGAGATGTCGCCGATTTGCAGCGGCTTGCCGGCCTCGAAGAACTGGATCGAGGGCAGCCACGTGGGATCTTTCTCGGGGGCAGCTTTCACGGCAGCAGGCTCATGTTTTTCTGCCGACACTGGTTCTGCGGCCAGTTCGGCGTCTTCGGGATCGCATTCTTCAGTGGGGCAGGCGGCATCGGCTTCAGCCATGCGCGCGGCGGCTTGATTGCGGCACTGTTCGATCCATTGGGCGTAGGTCATCTGCTTGCGCGGTGAGAGCCAGCGTACCCAGGCGCGGTGGGTGCCCTCGGTGAAGTAGACCGGAATGCCAAGTTTGCGGGCGGTGACGGCAAGACCGCCGACGTGATCGGAGTGCTCGTGCGTGATGATGATGGCATCGAGGGTGGCCGGATCTTCGTCGACCTGGCGCATGCGGCGGAAAAGCTCACGGCAGCTCAGGCCGGCGTCGACGAGGATGCGCGTATTGCCGCCGGTGACAACGGTGCAGTTGCCCTTGGACCCCGACGCCAATACGGTGAAACGCACCATGAACTGAGCATAACGCGATGGGCTGTGCAATACGAGGACCGGCGTTGATCGTTTGGGAACATCCTTCGATTTGGAAACGGGAAAAGGAAAATATACCGGGATTGGAACTTGCGGTCGTATGCTGGCAGGTGAGCGATCTCCCGGAATGATTCAGAGGTCCCGAGCATGACAAACCGGTTCCTGCGCAGTTGTACCCTGGTCGCCTTGAGCGGCTCGTTCTGTGCTTGCGTGATGCGTGTGCCGGGAGGGAATGTGCAGGCGGCCGACAAGCCCGCTGCCGCGGCGCCTGGCTGGAATCCAACGGCCGCGGCGCGCTATCTCGACAGCCGCGAAACGTGGTGGCAGGGTTGGGGTCGTGCGCAAAAGGACCACGGCACACTGTGCGTGAGTTGCCATACGCAGGCAAGCTACGCACTCGCGCGTCCCGCGCTGCGCAGTCGCGCCGGGGAGCGCGCGCCTACTACGCAGGAGCAAGTGATGCTGGCCAGTGTAGAGAAGCGCGTTCGAGAGTGGAAAGACGTGCAGCCTTTTTATAGCGATGCCGTGTCTGGCGCTGGAAAGGAAGTGGAGTCGCGCAACGCGGAGTCGGTTCTGAATGCGATTATTCTGGCGAGCTATGACGCGCCGCAAGAGCACCTGAGCGAACGCACGCGGATGGCTTTCGACAATGCATGGGCGCTGCAATCGAAGACGGGGCCGGATGCCGGCGCGTGGGTTTGGCAGAACTTCGATTACACGCCGTGGGAATCGAAAGAATCGCAGTACCACTGGGCCGCGTTGGTTGCGCTGGCTGTTGGAGCTGCCCCCGACCGCTACATGAACGACAAGAAGATTGCAGTGAACCTTGATCTCTTGCGCAGCTACCTGCAGAGCCACTATGACGCGCAACCGCTGGTGAACAAGATGGTCGCAATGTGGGCATCGACCTATCTGCCAGGCGTCCTGACGCTGGATCAGATGCATAAGCTTGTCGATGAAGTCGACGCCCTTCAGCAGAAAGACGGTGGTTGGAGCCTGACGGATCTCGGCACGTGGAAGCGACGTGATGGCACAGCGCTCGAAACGCGATCCGACGGTTACGCCACGGGCCTTGCTGTGCTTGTGCTCAAAGAGAGTCCCGTTACATCGGACAAGAAGACCCATATGGCGCAGGGGCTTGCGTGGCTTGAGGCAAACCAGGACAAGACAACGGGTGCGTGGCCGGCGTGGTCGCTGAATAAGAAACGCGATCCGAAGTCGGATGCGGGGATGTTCATGAGCGATGCGGCGACCAGCTATGCGGTGCTGGCGCTGGAGGATCGGTAGGAGCATGTCAACGGTGTGCCGAGTTTGATGTGCAAAAAAGCAGATTCTTCGTTCACCACCCCCAAACTGAACTGCGTTTGGGGCCCCGTTCACTCAGAATGACACCTCATCAGATATGGAAGAATTCCGGAGTCGGCGTACAGGCCGAGAAGCAGATTCTTCGTTCACCACCCCCAAACTCCGCCCCAAAAAGCACAAATCACTTTTTGGGGACCCCAAGAACTACGTTTGGGGCCCCGTTCTCTCAGAATGACACCTCATCAATTATGGGGAATATCTCAGACACGGGGCACTAGCTGCGGACTTCGCACATGATGCCGAGGATGTTGTCTGCGGGGTCTTTGAGGGATGCCATCCACAAATCATGGTCGGGCATTCTGGCGATCAGGTGTGGTTCTTCGAGGAGAGAGGCGCCACGGGCCTTGATTGCAGCGCAGGTGGCGTGGATGTCGTTCACTTTGTAATAAAGGATGGTACCGCCGCGGGGTTCCGGTTTCTCTGGAGTGGTGAGCATGAGGCGGACGTTGCCGCACTGGAGGAAGGCGAGGTGGCCAGCGTCGAAGAGGAACTTCATGCCAAGGGTGTTCTGGTAGAAATCCTTTGCGCGGGCGAGGTCATCGACAGTGATGGCGATTTGACCGATTGCATCGAGATGGACGGCGGCGGTTGTGGTGTCGGGGTGGCTCATCGGGTTCCTCCAGTTCGTTAGCTCAGCTAACGATATATCATGAAAGTATCAGGCTATGTCAACCCAAATTTCAGAAGACTCGAAGAATCTGGCGGACACGCTGCACTCGGCTGCCATTCACCTGCTGCGGAAATTGCGGCGCGAGGATGCGGCGAGCGGGCTGAATGCGCCGCGATTATCGGCGTTATCGGTGGTGGTGTTTGCAGGGCCGGTGACGCTGGGCGATCTGGCGGGGGCAGAGCAGGTGCGGCCGCCGACGATGACGCGCATTGTGGATGCGCTAGCGGAGCAGGGGCTCGTGGTTAAAAAGCGTAACAGGGAGGACGGGCGGAGCACCCTGATTCAGGCGACTGCAGCGGGAAAGAAGTTGTTGATGCAAGGACGCGAGAGACGGGTGCGAGCGCTGGCGGGGCAGATCGCGGCGCTCGGCGAGAAGGATCGCGCGACGCTGGAGAAAGCGGCGGAGATTCTCAAGGGCGTGATTGCGGCTATTTAGGAGCGAATGTATCCATGGGTCGTTTCTTCAATGGAGGAACTGGTTTACCGCTTCGAAGAATTGTTTTGGCTGTTCGATCCACGGAAAGTGACCGCTATCGTCGATTTCGAGCAAGCGCGAATCGCGTATTCCGGTATGTACGTGCTCTGCAATAAGCGGGACACAAATACGATCCTGTTTGCCCACGATGATCAGCGTGCGCGCCCGCACTTCGCCGAGGCGCTGTTCCTGCCGCCAGGGATAGTTCTGATTCGCTTTATTGTGGTATTGCCATGCCCACGAGGAAGGCTTTGTGTCTCCCATCGTGTTCAGGAAATCAGGAAGCCGGTCTGTGTTTGCGAAGTAGACGGATATGATCTCTCCCAAATATTGCTTCATTCCTTCATCCGTCATCACAGGGTCTCTCGACATTGCCTCGACCGCAGATTTGTATCGCGGGTCTCCGGCCGCCGCCTTCATGAGTTGCTCTTGCTGCGCGCTTTCCTGTTGATCCGCAGGTCCGCTACCGAAAGCAATCCCGTCTACGAAAATCATGCGACTCACGGATGCCGGATATCGTTCCGCATAGTCCAGTACGATTGACCCGCTATCGGAGTGCCCGAGAAGGAATATTTCATGAAGGCCCAGGGCAATTCGCAGATGTTCGATGTCATCCGCCATATCGGCTCCACTCATTTTGGCGCTGTCCACTGGACGAGACGACGCTCCGCTTCCGCGCGTATCAAGATACAGGACTTTGAATTTCTCTTGAAGCGGCTTCAGGCCGGTTTCCAGATACCGCGCGCTGATTCCCCATCCTGGAGAACAAACGATAAGCAGCGGTCCGCTTCCTGCCACTTTGTAGTGCAGCCGCACATCGCCCACTTGAGCGTAGTGGTCCCCTGGGTCAAGCGTTTCTGAATTCTTTTCGCCCAATCCTTGGATCGTGATCGCGATGACGGCAACCCCGACTGCCAGCCTCACGATCGCAGTTTTGCGGCGCAATTTTCCGCCCGGAAATCCTTCTGTCGATTTTTCCATCTTCGCCTCTGTTGAAAGCAAATAAGGAGCGTCGGGAAGGAGCTTAGCACTCTCGATTCCGAGTGTCTAATCTCGCGGCCGAAATCATCTAGGTCAGTTCAGGCAGGTCGGCGGGGATTTCGATGGAGACGAGCGTGCCACGGCCGGGATTGCTGACGACTTTGAAGCTGGCCTGCGTGCCATAGAGGACTTCAAGGCGTTCGCGCACGTTTTTCATGCCGATGCCGTTTCCGCTGCTCTGCACACCGGTGCGAGGACGGTCGCCCATGCCGACACCGTCGTCGGCGACTTCAATGAGCACGCGGTCGCCGGTCAACTTGCTGCGCAGGGTTACGGTTCCGCCGTGAATGCGCGGCTCAAGGCCGTGCTTGATGCTGTTCTCGATGAGGGGCTGCAGCAGGATGCTGGGGACGAGGACATCGAGCGTGTTGGGATCGATTTCCTTTTCGACATGCAGTTTGTCGGCGCCGAAGCGGACGACTTCAATGTCGAGGTAGTCGTCAGTGAAGCTGAGTTCGCTGCGCAGGGGGACGTAGGTGTCGTGATCCTTGAGAAGGGCGCGGAGGATGTTGGCGAGCTTGACGGTCATTTCGCGGGCCAGTTCGGGCTTGACGCGCACCAGGGATGCGATGGAGTTGAGGGTGTTGAAGAGAAAGTGGGGATTGATCTGGCGCTGCAGGGCGTCGAGGCGCGCTTCGAGGAGAAGATGCTTCTGCTCTTCGAGTTTCATTTCGATGCGCAGGGCGTTCCACACCTTGAGCGCGATGCCGACGACGATGGGCGCGCTGAGCCAGACCAGAATCTGCACCCATAGCTTCGCGGAGACGAGGGCGAACAGCTTGTGGGGAAATTCGATCTTCAGCCAGTCGCGGCAGGCTTCAGCAGCGACGATGAGGAAGAGCATGAGGAACTGGCGGTCGATGCGCGGGCGGCGCAGGATGCGGCGCACCCAGCGGTAAAGGCTGAGGTCGACGAAAGGCGTGAATGACCAGATGTCCTCGGGCTCGACAAAGCTGCCGAGGATGCCGGAGAGCAAACCGACAGCTGCGTTGAAAGGAAGGGAAAGATATTCGCCATGGAGCATGGCCGGAAGCGACAGCACGACGCCGCCCAGCATGGCCCAGCGCGGACCGGTGAGGAGACCGAGGAGAATGATGGTTTCGAAGGAGATGTCGGCGGCGAGGAAATTGGGGACGGAGGTGCGGATCCAGACGCCGAGGGTTAGAGGGATGAGGAAGAAGGCGAGCAGACCGAGGGTTTGACCGGGGCGGCGATGCTCCGCGAAGAACAGGCGCCTGAAGGTGCTGACGCGGGCGAGCACGCTGGCCACGGAGGCGACCACTCCGAACTTTACCAGCAGGGTGATCAGGATGAGGCTGTCGGTCACCCTTCAACTGTATCGCGCTGCGAGTGGGCGACCCAAGCGCAAACCGGCGGCAGGTCAGTAATTTGCGATCACTTGTGGCTGGCCAGTCTCACTCTCTGTGACGCGTGGCGCTGGCCGGGTACTTGGCCCAAAGTAGAATGGAAGCATGGCATTGGAGAGTGTGAAGAAGGTTGCGGAGGCGGATTTTCCTACACGCTGGGGAGCTTTTCGCATTCTCGGGTTTGAGGGCACGCTTCCGGCCGCGTCCGAGTCGCATAACCAGACCGGGTCGCTCGCACAGCCCGGGAAGGTGGAGGGGCTGGTTGCGCTGGTGATGGGCGACATTCACACGGCGCCCCCGCTGGTGCGGATCCACTCGCAATGCCT
Organism: uncultured Acidobacteriaceae bacterium; assembly: GCA_963770365.1. GTDB lineage: Bacteria > Acidobacteriota > Terriglobia > Terriglobales > Acidobacteriaceae > Telmatobacter. The sequence continues at coordinate 93,988 of CAVYPN010000022.1, forward strand.
GACCGGGGATGTGTTCGGGTCGCTGCGCTGCGATTGCCGGCTGCAGCTTGAGCTGGCGCTGACACAGATTGCGGCGGAGGGTGCGGGGATCTTGCTGTACGAGCAGCAGGAGGGCCGCGGCATCGGATTGATGGCGAAGCTGAAGGCATACGAACTGCAGGACAAGGGACTCGATACGGTAGAAGCGAATGTCGAGCTGGGGTTTGAGGCGGACTATCGCGAGTACGAATTGCCTGCCCGGGTGCTGAAGATGCTGGGGGTCAAGCAGGTGAAGCTGATGACCAATAATCCTGACAAGGTCGCGGCGCTGGAGTCGGCGGGGATTACGGTCAGCGAGCGCGTGTCGGCGGAGATCGCGCCGCAGGAGACGTTTGCGGCGTATGTGCGGACCAAGCAGGAAAAGATGGGGCATATCGTCGAGACGATGGTCAGCGACGAGTAGGCGCCCGTTTTAGAAACAAAAGCAGATCCTTCGCGCCGCTTACCCCTTCGCGCTTCGCGCGATGGGGCCCCAAGCGTGCGGCGCTCAGGATGACAAGCTTGATTTATAGGGCAAGAGGGGCTTCTACTTCTTGCGACGTGAGAGCGAGGCGGGCCTGGAGTTTTTTGGCGCGGCCTTGGGCGCGGACTGTTCGGGCGGGGCGTTGACCTGCTGGATTGCTGCCTGAAGATATCGACGAACTACCGGGCGTTCCAGATCGTCGTGGCTGCGAAACGTGATGTGTCGAATTAATTTGCCGGTACCGAGCAGAATTTTGCCGGGGTCAGCAAGCAGCGTACCGCGGTTGAAACCGAGGTTGACCCAGCTTTTGCATGCCACGATGTGACAAAACCCATCCTTGAGTGGCTTGCCGGTAAACGAGAATCCAATCGCGAGAGCGTAGCCCATGGATATGGATTCGATTGCGGCGGGCGCCTCTTCGAGGACAATTTCGCGAAGAGCGAGAAACAGGTTCGCGACATGCGGATCATACGCGGCGAGGTAATTAAGCAATCGACGGTCGGGCGGCCGGGGCATGTGGGGGAGATTAGCATGGTTGGTTCTAGCCTCCGTACTGAATCTTGTCCGGCTCTGCACGAAAAACAACTGCAGGTTCCCTTCGGCTTCGCTCAGGGCAGGCTCTCCGCTCCCTTCGGTCGGTCGGAATGACAGCATGGGACTAGCTGGCGGAATGACAACGGGGGACTGGCTGAGCAGAGAGCTGGCTATTTGCCGGCTGGCCATCAATTTGCGGATGGGTTCGTTGTCGGCGTAGACGCGCCACTCTGCGATCAGACCATCGTCAATTGAAGCGCGGATCGCAATGGGCGTTTGCCAGCGGTTTTCGGGATTGAGTTTGCCGTTGCGGGTGAAGGTGCCGGAGGCCACGCCGAGCATGACGACGTCCGCTTCGGCAGGATAGAACTCCTCGATTGCCACGGAGTAGTCGGGGACCATGCGGAAATAGGCGGCCCAGCTTTCGCGCATCTTTTCACGGCCTTCGACGGTATTGCCCAGCGAGTCAATGAAACGGTGGTTGGGAGCCATGAGTTCGGCCAGCCGGTCTACGTCCTGCCGGTTGATGGCGCGCAGGAATGCGTGCGCGATGGACTCCGCAGAGTGGCCTATCGATTCCATTGGGTTCCCTCCGAAGCCATTCTAGAGCTTGCTCGAAGAATGTCGGGAATGTCATGCAAAGGCCCGGGGCTAAAGCCGGCTGATTTTATCGCCACTATTCGCGGGGCTAAAGCCCCACGCTCCTTCCGTCCTACAAAGTCTTGATGGGGGCCGGGGCCGACGGAACCGTTGTCACTGGAAAACCGTATCTTGTCACTGACGCTGAAATTACGGCTCGGGAACGGCGAGCCAATCCAGAGGTGGCAGCGTCGAAGGACTATGCAAAGCTTTACCGACACGCTGAGCGAGGTATTCCGGGCGATCGCTGCGAACAAGCTGCGCAGCTTTCTGACCATGTTCGGGATCGCGTGGGGCGTGGGCTCGCTGCTGGTGCTTGTGGGTCTGGGTGAGGGATTCCGGTCGGGGCAGCATCGCAACCTGGAGAAGATGGGCAACGACCTGGTGATGATGTGGAATGGGACCATCCCCGCTGTCGCCAACCAGCACACGGGGATGCGTCCTTACCAGCTGACGATGGCCGATGCCGAAGCGGTGAAGCAGTTGCCGGAGTTGCGCGCTGCGACCGTGGAGCTGTCGCGTTCGGATCTCTACGAGGTGAGCCAGTTCAGCAATACGTCGAGCCATGTGATTGGCGTGTGGCCCAATTACACGCAGGTACGCTACATTCCGATGGCGCAGGGGCGGTTTCTCAACGACCTGGACGTGAGCGATCGCCGGCGGGTAGCGGTGCTGGGCGCGAAGGCAGCGCGGCTCCTGTTCCCGGGTCGGCCTATGGTGGGCGAAACGATCACTATCAATGGGACGGACTTCAGGGTTGTGGGAGCGGTAGACAAGATCAGCCGCGGCAATAACGACTACGACGACCAGAAGCTGTATATTCCCGTGACGACGATGCACGAACTCTATCCGCTGAAGGGCGACAACATCGCACAGGATGCGCTGACTTCAATCCAATACCAGCCGAAGAAGCCTGGGGATGCGACCGCGGCGGTGGCGGCGGTGCACCGCGTGATTGGCGAACGGCACGGATTTGATCCATCGATGAAGGACGCGTTTCAGGAGTGGGACACCATCAAGGAGATGAAGATGGTGGGCGCGATATTCAATGCGATGGATATTTTTCTGGGCGGCGTGGGGATTGTGACCCTGGGATTGGGCGCGGTGGGGATTATCAACATCATGCTGGTGTCGGTGTCGGAACGTACGAGCGAGATCGGTTTGCGTAAAGCGCTGGGCGCGACGAAGAGAAGCATTATGGGGCAGTTCTTCTGGGAAGGGCTGTTGCTGACGGCGGTGAGTGGAGCAATTGGCATTGCGGCTTCGGCGGGGCTGATGGGGTTGTTGCAGGCGCTGCTTACGGGGAAGATGCCGGGTTGGGATCCGCCGAGGCTGGTGCCGTGGTCGGCGGCGCTGGCGATGGGGACCTTGATTCTGAGTGGGATTGCCGCAGGGTTATATCCGGCGAGTAAAGCGGCCCAGATGGATCCGGTAGAGGCGTTGCGGAAGGATTGATGAAGCAGGGACCAGGGAATAGGGACTAGGGAGTAAAAAGCAGACACTGACACTCGGGACGAGGAACGCTGCGATGCTGAGAGACATTCTGGGGCAGGCCTGGGAGGCGATGGTTTATAACCGCCGGCGCACGGCCATCACGATGATCGGGATGGCGTGGGGAATTGCGACGGTGGTGTTGCTGCTGGCCTATGGAGCGGGATTCAGCCGGGCGATCGAGGCGATCTTTGCGCAGTGGGGTACGAACATCATCGGCGTTTTTCCGGGGCGGACGAGCGAGCAGGCGGGCGGCGAGAAATCGGGTGTGAAGGTGCAGTTTACGCAGGACGATGTGGACCGCATTATCGCCAGCGTACCGGGAATCAATCATATTTCTCCGGCGGTGTATAAAGACGTGACGGTGCAGAACGATCTGCACTCCTACACGTGGACGGTGAACGGCGTGATGCCGGTGTTTCAGGACATCTGGAAACTCGAAACCGATGCAGGACGGTTCTTCAACGGACAGGAGCAGCAGCAGCGCGCACACGTGTGCGTGATCGGGTCGGAATCGAAGACGAAACTCTTTTCAGGCGGATGGGCGGTGGGGCAGACGATTCGTTTGAATGGGGTGGTGTTCACAATTATCGGTGTGCTCAACCCGAAGATGCAGGAGGGCGCGGACAGCGATCGGAATCGGCAGATCTATGTGCCGTTCAGCACTATGAGCGATCTGACCGATACGAAATACCTGGGCGGAATTTGGTACAACTACCAGGGAAATTACATGCTGACCGAGCAGAACATGCGGAATGTGCTGGGGACGGCGCACCACTTCAGACCTTCAGATCATAACGCAATTTACGTTGCGAATCTGATGACGGAACTGCATCAGTTCAGCATTCTGTCGTTGGCGCTGCAGGTGCTGCTTTCGCTGGTGGGAGCGCTTACGCTGGGAATCGCGGGCATCGGGCTGATGAATATTATGCTGGTGGCGGTGCAGCAGCGAACGCGCGAGATCGGCGTGGAAAAAGCCCTGGGCGCACAGAGGCGCCACATTCTCACGCAATTCCTGTCAGAGGCGATGGTGATTACGGGCGTCGGCGGCGGGGCGGGTATCGCGCTGGCCTATCTTGTTTCGCTGCTGGTGGGACGGATTCCGTTCTACAGCGAACTGGCGCTGCATGCGCAGGACGCGGACATTCAGCTTCTGATTTCGCCGACGTCGGTGATCGTGGCGACCTCGATCCTGATTGTGACGGGACTGGTGAGCGGGATGATTCCGGCGATTCGCGCGGCGAATCTGGACCCGATCGAGGCGCTGCGGTACGAGTGATCAGTGATCAGGAAGTAACAAGCATAGAGCGGAGTAAGGAACGGGCGGCTCGACAATCTGCTGCCAAACCGAGGATTCGAAAGAGAAAAGGCGTGGATAGCTCCACGCCTTTGTTGTTGGTTTTCATTACTTCAGGATGACGACATTCATGCTCCAGGGAGCGAGGGTGAGCGACAGTGGCAGGTTTTGCGCACCCATGTTCGTGGTGGTGGGAGCGGCCCAGACGTTGTTTTGCGACTGGTCGTAGATGGCCTTGCTGTAGGTCTGGACGGTGACACCGGCACTCGAGGACTGCGAGGAGAGCGAAACGGAGACCGTCTCGGCAATGGTTTCGTTCAGGTTGAACAACACGAGCGCGGTGCCGCCGTTATTGGTTGCGGCATAGGCTCGGATGTCGGTTGAATCTCCGGCGACGCTTGCGGAGAGAACACTCTCACCGTTGACAGCGACGTTCGAGAACAACTGGAAGGCACGCGCGGTTGGCAGCAGGGTTCCAACGGGAACAGGCGTGGCGCTGGTGCATCCATACTCCGGCGTGCCGTCGGAAAACACCATGTAGCCGCCGAAATTCTGCCAACCATAAAGGGAACTGGAGAAGTTGCCGCCCGATGCGTCGCTGCATCCGCCGAATCCGATCCACCAGGTGGCGCGCGAAACTCCGGCATTCATCATTTCGCCGAGCACCTGGCCGGCGAAGAGCGCCTGCGTGATCGACGAAGTCTGTTTGCCGGGATTGCTGTACACGGATCCGAGCTCGCCGATGTAGATGGGCGTGTTGGGTTTTCCAGCCGAGGTGAGGTCGGCCTTGACTGAATTGATTGCGGAGGCGAAGGCCTGGGCCGCATTTTGCACGAGGTAGATGTCGCTCTCCTGTCCCGGTGCCTGTGCGTAGTAGTGATACTCGACGAAATCGTACGGCGCCTTGGAGAGCACAATCGGATCCCATGCCGGCGAATTGCCGGGATTCACAACCACGCCGACGAGCGCGTTGGGATTGGCGGCCTTCATCTGCGGATAGTAGCCGGTGGCGACGGCGTTGGCGTAGGTGGTGGGATCGTTTTTCGCGGAGTGGAGGTCAGTTTCCCAGGTGCCGTAGACTTCGTTGCCGACGGTCCAGTGAGTAACGTTGGCCCCGCTGTTGAGCGCAGCGGTAACCCAGGCGGCTGCCTCGGTCGGATCGCCGGGCCCGGTGCAGGCTGCGTTGGTGCCGTAATTCGCAGTGATTGCAACGTCGAGGCCCGCGGGAATGGCGAGATCGTTCACCATGTTGCTGAACGTTGCGTTGGGGTCGGAGTAGCCGCCCTCGCACAGCGTGTTGGTTTGCCAATGGTAGACGTCGGAATCGGACCCGCCTGGCCAGCGCATCGTTTTAATTCCAGCCGTGGCGAAAGCCGGGACGATGGCCGGATTTGTGGGGTCGAACCAGACCGCCATGTTCATGCCCAGAATATTTTCGGTCACGGCCGGACCGGTGCTGGACTGGTTGACAGTCACGCTGGTCTGCGCGCCAGACGTGACGGTGACGGTTGCCGACTTCGACACGGATGCACCTCCGGAAGCAGTCACGGTAAGAGTATAGGTCGTGGTCGAAGTGGGCTTTACGCTGACGGACCTGCTGCTGGTGACCGCCAGGTTGCCGGGAGTGATGACGCCCGTACCGCCGGTAAAGACTCCTGTGAGGTTAGAAGTCGAACCCGCAGCGATCGACGTGGGGTTCGCAGTGAAGCTGGAAATGGAGGGCGGAGTCGTGACGGTAACAGTGACGCTTTTGGAAGTCGATCTGCCATTGGATCCCGTGACCTTGAGCGTGTAAGTGGTTGTCGAGGAAGGCGCGACGGTGACGGGCACTCCGCTGCTTACCGTCAGGTTGCCGGGCGTAATGACGCCGGTGCCGTTGGAGAAAACCCCGGTGAGGTTAGAAGTCGATCCGGCGGTGATAGAGGAAGGGCTGGCGGTGAAGCTCGAGATAGACGGCGAGACCGGTTTCGCTGCGGGCTTGGCGGCAAAGGAAGAATCAGGGATGAATGACAGGACGAGGGCCGCGGCCCAGAGTCCTTGAAGGAGTTTCGATCGCATCGGCAGCTCCCGCTTCAGATTTGAGGGCTGATTTTTTCACAACACGATGAGCGTGGCCAGCAAAAATCTCGAGAAGATCCGTGACGAAAGGGAACACGATCGTAATCTTGTGATTCCGCGGACCTGGCATCCGGCGTCGGCGAGACAGAGTTGGAATTCTGAATGGCCACGCAGTCGCACTGGCCATTCGAAAAAGATGTTTCTCCACCGCAACTTCAGATGCGACCCCGATCTATCGTGCCTTCTTTGTCTTCGATTGGCTGAGCAGCAAACGGAAATGCTCGCGCAGTTGAGCGACGGCGCGATCGAAGGGCTCGACGGAGCGGTAGGAGCGTGACAGCATCACGCCGCCTTCCATGGTCACGAGGACGAAGGTCGCAAGCGCGTTGAGATCGGTGCCGCGCGGCATGGAGGATTTCATTTCAAGCAGGCATTCGCGAACGGCTTCGATCCATCCCTGGAAATTCCTGGCAATCAGGTTGTGGGCTGGGGCATTCTCGGGGTCGATCTCGAGGGCGAGACGACCGATGGGGCAGCCATAGCGGCTATCGGTGGCGAGGATGCGCTCGCGGTATCCGGCGAGGATGGCGAAGACGCGTTCGAGGGGTTTGCGGGAAGAGGCGAACGCGGGATCGACGACCATGGGGCGAAGAAGTTCGCTATATTGCTCGAGCACGGCGCGGAGCAGGGCTTCCTTGCTGTCGAAGAAGTGATAGAAGCTGCCGGAGTTGACCTGGGCGTGGGCGAGGAGTTCGGCCATGCTGGTACCGGCGAAGCCGCGCTCCCAGAAAAGAAAGCGGGCGGAATCGATCAGGCGATCGCGGGTGGTTGCCGAGTTTTTTTGCGCCGTCATCGTTTTGTTCTTGACAGAGAGAATACTGCTTGCCTATATCTTACTTGAATGATCAACTAACTCCTATGAAAAAACAGTACGTTCTTTTTGCCGCAATGTTGCTTTGTCTTGTTCCCGCCGCATCTGTGGCGGGGCAAAGTGCTTCCGCGAACGCTGTTTCCGAACCTCCTCGTCAATTTGTGATTGAGGTTGAGGTACCGGCGCCGGTTTCGGAGGTGTGGAAGGCTTTCTCGACGAGCGAGGGATTGAGTTCGTGGCTTTTTCCGCATGCGACGGTCGACCTGCGGCCGGGAGGGGACTGGCTGGTGCGTTTTCCAGGCGGGAGCACGGGAGGCGGAACGATTGAGAGCTTTGTGCCGGAGAAGGAGATCGTGATTGCTGCAATGGCGCCGGAGAAATTTCCGCACGTGAGAGCGGAACGCATGCATGCGGTCTTCCAGTTTGAGCCACGGGGGAATGCGACGATCGTGCGGCTGACGCAATCGGGCTGGAAGAGCGGCGCGGAGTGGACGAACGCATACGAGTACCTGGTTGCGGGGAACGCGCAGTTGCTGGCGACGCTGCACAAGCGTTTTGTGGACGGTCCGATGGACTGGGAGAAGGCGACGGGAAATTCGAAGGCGAAGGAAAATTAGGAGGTCGATCATGGATTTTCATACGTTGAATTTCTGGGCTATTCTTGTGGCGGCACTCTCCGCTTTTCTCATCGGAGGTCTCTGGTATTCGCCGGTATTGCTTGGCGGAGCCTGGAAAAACGTGAATGGATTTGGATCCGACGCACAAGGTGCAGGCCCCAGAGTCTTCGCAGTGGCTTTCGTGCTGAGCCTTGTGATGGCAGTGAATCTCGCGATGTTTCTCAATGACCCGAAGACGAACCTGGCGTGGGGAGCGACCGCCGGATTTCTGGCGGGCTTCGGCTGGGTCGCAATGGGAATCGGCATCGTTGCGCTTTTCGAGCGCAGATCGCTGAAGTACGTGCTCATCAACGGCGGTTATCTAACAGTCGCGTTGACTGCCATGGGCGCGATTCTAGGAGCCTGGCGCTGACGCACAGTTTTCGTTCGTCATAGCAACATACCTGTTTTGCGGTTCCCTCCATTTTGTTTTGCGGCATAAAGACTGAACTGCTTGCCGGGAATCCGGCATTTCTGTTGACATCCGGCTCATCCTATTTTAGGCTAGGCTTGTTTGGGATATGCCTATGACAAGCCTGAAGAAGAATGAGCAGCGAGACCTGTTTCGTGGCGCGCTGGAAATGATGGTTCTCGGATCTCTGTTGCGTGAGCCCATGCACGGCTACGCGCTGGTGCAACACATCAAACAGCGGTCCAACGACCTTCTCCAGGTTGAAGAAGGCTCACTCTACCCCGCATTGCAGCGATTGCTGAGGGAAGGCCTGGTAAAGGCTGAGTGGGAAATCTCCGCCTCCAAGCGCAGGGTGCGCACGTATCGAATTACTCCAAAGGGGAAGAAGCACCTTGAGCGCGAAGTGTTCAGTTTTGAACAAATGTTCGAGGGAATTACACGGGTTCTTGCGCCGTCGGAGTCTTAGGAGACAAGCATGACGTGGATCAAACAACTGCTGACACGCCGCAGGATCTACGACGATCTCGGCGAAGAGATTCAGCAGCACCTCGACGAGAAGACCGAGGCGCTGATGGCAGAGGGGATGAGTCGCAAAGAGGCGGCGCACGCGGCGAGACGGGAGTTCGGCAATATCACTCACATCGAGGAGCGCGGCCGCGAGGCGTGGATGTGGCCACTGGCGGAGACCTTATGGGCGGATGTGAAGTTCGCCTTTCGCCAACTCTCGAAGAATGCCGGTTTCGCCTCCACTGCCATCATTACGCTTGCACTGGGCATTGGCGCCACGACAGCCATCTTCAGCCTCGTCAATGCCATCCTGCTTCGGCCATTGCCATTTCCTGAATCGGATCAGTTGATGTGGATCGATCAGCAGGACCATTCTTTGCCGGGCGTTGCGCCGGAGTCTCTCAGTTATCCCGACTACTTTGACTGGCGCGCGCAGAATCACACTTTGAGCGGACTGGCGTCGTACGTTGGCGGAGGCGTCACGTTAGAAACAGCGGGCGAGTCTCTGCGGTTCGATTCGCAAACTGTCTCGGCAAACTTTTTTGACGTGCTGGGCACGGCGCCGCTTCTGGGCCGGGATTTTCGCTGGGACGATGAGAAACCCGGCAATCGTGCGGTGATGCTGAGCTATTCGCTCTGGCAATCGGAGTTCGGATCAGCAAGAGACGTTGCCGGCAGATCGATACGGATGGACGGGCGCAATTATGTAGTTGCCGGAGTCATGCCAAAGGAATTCCGGTATCCGCTGGAAGGTCCGGCTCCCGCTCTATGGAAATCGCTTGCTGACGATGCGGACGGAAATAATCCGATGACGGGGCAGCGCGGTTTCGACGCTCTCGATGTGATTGGGCGCCTGAAACCAGGAGTGACCTTGGCTCAAGCGAAGGCCGACCTCAGCTTGATTGCCGGAGATCTCGCCAGGCAATATCCCGACAACAACAAGCCGTTTACCTCAGCCCTTGTCGAACCGGAACTCGAGCATATGACAGGTGACACCAAGCCGGCGCTTCGCGTGCTGTTCGGCGCGGTCATGATGGTGCTGCTGATTATCTGCGCGAATGTAGCGGGTTTGTTGCTCGCCCGTGGCTCACGGCGAAGCGCGGAATTCGCCTTGCGCGCAGCCATTGGCGCAAGCCGCACAGCCATCATTCGGCAGTTGCTCGTCGAGTCGGTCACGCTGTCACTTTGTGGCGGCGCCGCAGGCGTGGCGCTGGCAGTCGGCCTGGTGCGCGCAATCCTGAAACTCATGCCCCTCGACATTCCGCGCATGCAAGGGGCAAGTGTCGATGCCGGCGCACTTGTCTTCGTTCTCGCCGTGTCGCTGGTTTCCGGGCTCTTGTTTGGCGTATTTCCTGCGTGGCGGATGTCTCGCTCGGCACCGGGCCTCGCGCTGCGCGAAGGATCACGCGCGGTGTCCGCAAGCGGAGGAAAGCATCGAATTCAAAATGTCCTGGTGGTCGTGCAAACAGCGATTGGAATGGTGCTTTTGATCGGCTCCGGTCTCCTGATGCGGAGCTTCATTCGCATTTTGAATGTCGATCCCGGCTTCGAACCAAAGCACGTTTTGACGAGCCGCATCGGAGTGTCGTTTGAAACGCTGAAGCATGACCAGCATTTCCTCTTCTATCAACAGCTGCTCGCGCGCATTTCCGCATTGCCGGGAGTGCAATCAGCGTCGGCGGGGTGGCCATTGCCGATGAGCGATAACGCTACGCACGTTTCGTTCAACATCGAGGGTCAACCAGTCGCGAAGGGGGATGAGCCGAATGAATCGCTGGGCGTGGTGATGCCGGCCTACTTCGAGACGATGCAGATTCCGCTTGTGTCTGGGCGCGGCTTTAGCGACCGGGATGGCGTGGCTGGGCCGCCAACGATCATCATTAATCAGGCTTTCGCGAAGAAGTATTTTCAAAGAGTCAATCCGCTTGGCCAGCACATCCAGGTGCGCGTTGGCGACGATGTATTCGAGCATCCCGTGCGCGAGGTAGTGGGAGTCGTCGGCGACATCAAGCGCAAAGGGCTGACCGCCGATGCAGATCCACAGTACTACCTGCCTTACGCGCAATCGGTCATTACGAATCCCTATCTGATTGTGCGCACAGTCGGCGACCCGACATCCATAGAGGGCGCAATCAGTGCAGCGGTTCACGAATTCGACAAGAGCGTGCCTGTCTACCAGGTCGCGACGATGGACGACTACATCTCGAAATCGGCGGCGCAACCGCGCTTTCAGGCATTCCTGCTGACGAGCTTCGCAGGAATAGCACTGGTTCTTGTAGCGATCGGGCTGTATGGATTGCTTTCGTATATGGTTGTGCAGCGCACACTTGAAATCGGACTGCGGATGGCGCTTGGCGCGCAGAGAGCCCAGGTTCTTGGCATGATTGTCCGGCGTGGCCTGACGCTGGCTTTGATCGGGGTAAGCACCGGCCTGATAATTTCGGCCGTCATCACCCGGCTGATGTCGAGAATGTTGTTTCACATTCAACCGACCGATCCGGTGACGTTTGCTTCAACCGCAGCCTTGCTTATCTTGGTGGGCCTTGTCGCGAGCAGCGTGCCTGCTTACCGCGCGGCCCGTCTGGATCCGATGAAGACGCTGAGAGATCAGTAGCTTCTTATCCCAGGGCGCCAAAGAGGACGGTGCCCGCTGCAAGCGTTGCTACACAGGCGCAAGGGCGTCGACTACAGGGACACCGGCGGGTGGGGTGAAGCGGAAGGTGGCCGGGGGGATGGGGGCGTTGGGCTGTTCGCCTGTAAAGGTGAAGTGGGTGTTTGCGCCGTCGGTTTCCTGGATGTCGATGGCGGTGATGACGCCTTCTGCGGTGACGGTGAGGGTGAGGCGCTGGACGCGCTGTTCCTGACCATGGGGGACGCCGGCGAGAGCGAAGGCGCCGTTGGCAGCGGGCGTTGCGGTGAGGTGGTCGATTTCCTTTTCAAGCTTCGTGTGGCCGAGAAGAAAGCGCAGGGGTGAGCGGAAATCGTCGAGCTGCTTGGCCGCCATGCGCTGCACCTGCGGGTCGCCGGTCGAGTAGAACCAGGCGAACTTGCCGTCGAGGAGGAAGAGCTTGCCGGAGGGATGGGAGTAGTCCCAGCGCATGCGGCCAGGCTTGAGGAGCAGGAGAGTTCCGCTCTCGGAGCGGGAGCGGCCGAGGCCTTCGTAGGTCTCTGTGAATTGGGCTTTGAGGGAGTGGAGCTGGTTGTAGTGGCGATCGACGCGCTCGGCGAGATCGTGGACGGTGGGTTGCTGGGCGGAGAGGGTGGCCGACCAGAGCAGGGGTGAAGTCAGAACCAGGAGCAAGACGATAGCGTGGTTAAGCATCTTTGATGAGCGATGCTTCGCAAAAAATACAACTGCAGGTTCCTCCGCGCGCTCCGCTTGGTCGGAATGACAGTGGATGTGATTTGCCTGGATAGCTGGTACTTGCAACGTCATTGCACCATCTGGGTGCAGTTGTTGCCGCCAGCGGGATCCATCTTGATGGGGCCGCCTGATTCGACGCAGAAGCCGCGGTCGCCGGTTTTGCCGGGGGTAGCGGGAATGGCGGTGAGGACATAGCCGGTGACACGGTCGGTATTGTTGACCGTCACCTTGGTGCAGTTATTGATGCTGAAGATATAGCCGTCCTTGATGCCGGTGGAGAGCTGGCCGCTTATCAATTGCGCCGAGGTCGGGCTGGGCGGGCCGGCCGTGGCTTCTCCGGCGAGGGCCTGCAGCGTGCAGGCAAATCCATTGACGGGGTAGTTGGTCGCGTACATCGACTGCGCCTGCTCGATGGTTTGCAGGGATTTCTGCGCGGAAACTTCGTCGGTGTGCTTGCGAATGGTGTTCGCGGTGGGAATGGCGATGAGCATCAGGATGACGATGATGGAGATGACGATGAGCAGTTCCATCAGCGTGAAGCCGGAGGAAGTTGCGCGGCTGCGCGCACGGCGCGGTGTAGCGAAGATCCAATACGTACAAGTCATGTGAACCCCATGCCCTCTGGGAGCAGCGAGACGCACTGCCACCCACGAGAAAATCCTACAACTTACGGACGCGGAAGGGAAATGGAACGCTCGGGAATCCTGCGGAGCAGGATTCCAGTTCAGAGTTCGTAGTTCAGAGTTCTGAGTTGAAAACCAAAACCCGCCGGGGCAGCCGAAGGCGTGAGCTGTGAGCTCAGAACTACGAACTTAGAACTATGAACTGCCTTTAACACACCAGGCGTTCGCGGTTGAGCTTGATGCCGGTCAGGCGGCCTAGAAGCGTTACGGCGATGCGGTCGGGGACGAAGAGGCGCTGGGCCATGGCCTGAATTTGTTCGGTGGTGACGGCTTCGATGCGGACGATGACTTCGTCCGCGGTGAAGAACTGGTGGAAGTACATCTCCTGGCGCGCGAGGTTGGCCATGCGCGAGTTGGAGCTTTCGAGGCCCATGAGGATGTTGCCCTTGAGCTGATCCTTGGCGCGGGTAAGTTCTTCGTCGGTGAGCGGGACTTCCTTGAGGTTGCGGAACTCGGCAAGGATGAGGTCGATGCACTCAAGAGCCTTGTTGGCGGATGTGCCGGCATAAACGCAGAGAGAACCGGTGTCGCTGTATGGGCTCAAGTCAGAGTAGATGGCATAGGCCAATCCACGCTCTTCACGGATGGTCTGGAAGAGGCGGGAGCTCATGCCGCTGCCAAGGATCGTGTTGAGGATCAGCGTGGCGTAGCGGTTGTCGTCGGTAATGGGTGGCGCAGGCACGCCCAGGCAGAGCTGGACCTGCTCAAGGGATTTCTTGTTCTGGAGCAGGATGCGCGCGGTGGCGAGCGGCGCCTGCATCTCGTGTGCGGCTTCGCCGGGCGGCAGTGGGGTGAACTTCTCTGTAACCGCCTGGACGAACTGGTCGTGCTCCAGGTCCCCGGCTGCGGAGAAGACCATGTTGCCGCCGCGGAAGCTACCGGTGTGGTAGTCGATGAGCTTCTGCTGATCGAGGCGGCCGACGGTCTTGGTGGTGCCGAGAATCGGTTTACCGAGGGGATGGTCTTTCCAGAAATTCTGCGTAAAGAGCTCGTGGACGAGGACGTCGGGATTGTCTTCGTCGATCTTGATTTCTTCGAGGATGACGCCGCGCTCGCGCTCGATTTCAGTGGAGGCAAAGACGGGGTTGAGAACGAGGTCGGCGAGCACGTCGAGAGCGATGGGCACGTGGTCAGCCAGGGATTTGACATTGAAGCAGATGGTTTCTTTTCCGGTGAAGGCGTCGAGGTTGCCGCCGATGGAGTCCATTTCGCGGGCGATGTTCAGCGCGGAGCGGGAACGGGTGCCTTTGAAGACCATGTGTTCCACGAAGTGGGAGATGCCGTTGATGTCTGCGGCTTCGCAGCGGGAACCGGATTTGATCCAGACTCCCATGGCCACGGAACGGAGGTGTTCCATGCGCTCGGTGAGAACAATAAGGCCGTTCGGCAATACCGTACGGCGAAGGTTACGCTGATTTGTCATGGTCACTCGGTCGAAATCGATTGTAGGCGAAGCGGGTGCAAACGGCCGTCTCATGCCGTCCGTGTTCGAACGCAAGAATAAGCACTTTACCGGGAAGTTCGCGAGAGGCTGCAAGGGATGTAGAAATGCTCTATGCTGGGCGCAGCCGTGACCACGAACTCACAACTAATCCCATTAGACGCCAAGAACAGGCTCGGCGGAAGCCTGCGAAGTTTATTTGGCATGAATGTGGAGGAACTGGCCGCGTCGATGGCCAGTATGGGCGAGCCAAAGTGGCGCGGAAGGCAGTTGGCGGAGGCCATCTATCGCCAAAGGATTGTTGAGGTTGAGGGCATTACGACGCTCGCGAAATCGTTGCGGCAAAAACTTGACCACGAGGGTTGGCATGTGGGGCGGCCACGGATTGTGCAGGTTTTTACGTCGGTGGATGGGACAGAGCGCTACCTGGTGCAGGGGCAGGGCGTGGATGGCCTGACGGTGGAAACGGTTTGGATGCCTGAGGGCGATGAAGGCGAGGCGGGGGACGGATCGGATAGTTCCGGCGCCGCGGCAGAGTCCGGCAGAGGGTGGAATCGAGCGACGATCTGCGTTTCAAGCCAGGTAGGCTGCGCGGTGAACTGCCAATTTTGCCTGACGGCGAAGCTCGGATTGCAGCGGAACCTTACGGTGGGCGAGATTGCCGGGCAGGTGGTTGGTGTGCTGGACCGGCACGGCGTCGAGGTGGGCAAGGAGCGAGTGAACCTGGTGTTCATGGGGATGGGCGAACCGTTTTTGAACTACGACAATTTCATGGGCGCGGTGCGGCTGCTGGTGGAAGAGGTTGGACTGAGCCCGCAGCGCATGACGGTGTCGACCTCGGGGATTGTGCCGGGGATCGTGCGCTTCGCGGAAGAGCCGCCGGAGGTTCGGCCAAAACTTGCCATCAGTTTGAATGCGCCGAATGACGAAATCCGCAGCGAAGTGATGCCGATCAATCGCAAGTGGCCGATCGATGCGGTCGTCGACGCTGTTAAGGGTGTTCGGCTGCGTTCGCGGGAGCGAATCACGTTTGAGTACGTGCTGCTGGGTGGCGTGACGGATCAGCCGGAACATGCGGCGGAGGTAGCACGCCTGGTGCGTCGCACGGGCCTGCCTGCGAAGGTGAACCTGATTGCGTGGAATCCGGGACCGGGAATCGCGTATACGACGCCGCAGGCAGACGCGGTGGAAACATTCAGGCGCGCGTTGAGTGCGGAGGGAGTGCCGGTGTATCTTCGGCGTCCGCGGGGGCGGGATATCTATGCGGCGTGCGGGCAGTTGAAGCGGACGGTGGAGGGCTGAGGTCTGCGCAGATGCGAAGGCAAATGTGCTTATTCGAAATGTAGAATTCTCGCTACGTCGAGCCGAAAGGCACGACCGATTGGCACTGACGCAGCCGCGGCGAGGATAGCGATCAGAATGCCTATCGCGCTCATGTAGCTGATTGGATCCAGACCGCTGATCCCGTAAAGCGCACGACGCAAAATCTGCGATAGGCCGGCGGTGATGAGCACACCAGCAACCAGGCCGATTAGAACCGGCCACGCAAATCGCCGCAACACCACGGTAAATATCTCGCCGCGATTGGCTCCGAGTGCGAGCCGGATTGCGATCTCCTTGGTCCGTTGCGATACGGCGTAGCTGACCAGGCCGAGGAGTCCAACGACAGCGAGGAAGATCGCAATGCTGCCCAACAAGCTGATAATTGTCGCAAGATGCTCGACCCGGGATACGTTCTTGAGGAACCCGGCTGTGAGGGGCGTAACCGTTGGGAAGAGTTTAGGGTCGAGCCCGCTGGCAATCGATCTGATGGTTGGCGACAGCCCCTCAGGACTACCGGTCGTTCGGATCAGAACTGACATTTCGGAGAACGATTCCGCCGTTGGAGGGTAATAAATCTCTGTCGCATCCGTGTTGTTAAGTTCCATGGCTCGCGTGTTGCCGACTACGCCAACGACAATGTCTGCGCCGTCCTTCCATTGCTTGCCGATTGGATCCTCGCCGGGCCATCTCTTGCGGGCCAGCGATTCGCTGATGATGACCACCTTCGTCTCGCCGGGCCGAATATAGCGGCCGCGCAACAGCGGGATTCCCATGGTCTGGAAAAACTCCGGCCCTACCCAGTTCGGATAAGTCAGGATGCGGCGGCCGTTTACATCCACGCCCGAAATCATGACGTTCTTATTGATCAAGGGAGGATTCATCGCAAGAGCAACGGACTTCACGCCCGGAACAGAGCGTAGCCTGCCCTGCAGTTGATCGAGAAAGGCTTGCGCATTCGCCGGCGTAAACCCATGCTCGTGCAGTCCTGGATCAATTGACATCACTTGTTCGTATTCAAATCCTGGATGGGTATACAGCGTGTGCAGTGTGGCGCGTACGAGTAATCCCGCCAGAATAAGCAACACACAGCTGGCGCCAACCTGCGCACAAACTACGAACTGATGCCAGAGGGCCCGGTTGTTTCTTCTTCGGACCATTTGCAGTGTTGGCAGAAATCCGAACACCAGTGCCGAAACGCATCCCAGCGCAGCCGTAAATGCGAGAACGCGCCAATCGGGCATGGCGCTCATCCAGGAAGGGGCGTCGACATACGTGAGCACAGCACGCAGGGTAGCGTAGCTGAGAGGCAATGCAGCAACCGAGCCAAGCAGGCCCAGCAGTAGATTCTCCGTAAGCAGTTGGCGGAAGACACGCAGCCTGCGCGCGCCGAGGTCGAATCGAAGCTGAATTTCCCGTTGCCTGTTTGCTCCGCGCGCCATCAGCAGCCCACCAAGATTGGCGCAAGCTATAGCGAGGATAAGGAACACAAGAAGCGCGGCCAGAGCGAGCAAAGGTGGTCCGTTCTCGAACGAGAGAAAATGAGCGCCCGGCGTGGCGATGATGCGCTCCTTATCCCAGATCACGGTCGGATAGAGCGTGCGCAATTGGTTGGTGAGTGTGAGCAATTCTTGTTCGGCCCGCAACGGACTCACGCCAGGCGCAAGGCGTCCCCACATGATGATCAGTCCGTCGAACTTCGGATCGATCAGGGACTTGCTGCCGTCGACGAAGTAGGAATGTTGCGAAAGGGGAAGCCAAACGTCTATTTCGTCTGTACCAAGATTCGCGAATGACTGCGAAGTAACACCAATCACCGTAGCCGGCTTGCCTGCCAGATGAATCGTCTTGCCGATGATGGATGGATCGCTCCCAAACCTTTGTTGCCAGGTGCGAAAGCTCAGGATCGCAACTGGAGGATCGTTGCTGTCATCCTCGTGGCCAGGCTCGAAGAAGCGACCGACTTCGGTTGGTTCACCAAGCTCAGTGAAATAATTCGCGGTGACAAAGCTTGGGTGGATGCGCTGCTCGTCTTGATTCAGCACCATGGGAGCGCCGCCCATGGTTGCCATCACCGCGGAGAGCGACTTCGCATGATCGCGATAGTAGGCAATTGATGCGTACGGAATACCCGGCGTGATGTTTTCAGGAGAGCGCCGCTGAAGGTTCACGAGATTAGCCGGATCGCGCACCGGAATCGACTGCAGAGCGATCAGATTGTAAAGGCCGAACGCCATGGTGCAGACACCGATTCCCAGCGCAAGCACAAGAACC
The DNA here is from genome assembly GCA_963770365.1 of uncultured Acidobacteriaceae bacterium. Classification (GTDB taxonomy): domain Bacteria; phylum Acidobacteriota; class Terriglobia; order Terriglobales; family Acidobacteriaceae; genus Telmatobacter. The sequence continues at coordinate 112,037 of CAVYPN010000022.1, forward strand.
GCGGTGACTGAGAACCCTGGAGATCTTGCCAGGATGCGCGCACCGAATCGGAGGTCTTGCACAATCGATACAAGCCATAGCGTTCCGCGGCTTTCGCGGCAGTCCTGCTTGATCTGTTCAAGACCGCCGAATTCAAGACGGGTCGCCCGGCGTGCATCGGCTTCGGTCAAGCCTGCCTGCACCTTGTTCGCTACCTGCGTTTCAAAATGAAAGCGAAGCTCGGCGTCGAGTTCCTTTTCCATCTGACTTGTTTTTGAAAGCCGCTGAAACCAATTCATGATGGGTCTCCGAGTGGGTGCTGCAGAATCATGCCGACGACTTCAGTCAGGCGTTCCCAGCTCTCAGTCTCGGTCTTGAGTTGAGTGCGGCCCTTCGCTGTCAGCCGATAGAATTTCGCATCGCGACCCGTTTCACTCGGGCCCCATTCTGCTGCTAGAAAACCCTTGTTTTCCAAGCGGTGGAGAGCAGGATACAGCGAGCCTTGCTGGATTTGCAGCGCTTCCTTCGAGATCATTTGGATGCGTTGCGCAATCGCATAGCCGTGCACCGGCTCCAGCGCAACGATGCGAAGTATCAGCAGGTCAAGGGTGCCTTGAGGAAGATCGAATTTTGTTCGAGTCGTCATGCCTATTGCTTCTACATATACACGAGGATGTGTAGAAGTGCAAGGTATCAATTTGGGAGAAGTTGCGAGGCTGCCTCTGACGTTTTTGACAAGCACAAGTTGTTCGCGAGGCGAAATTTCCATTGCTTCCTGCCCTCTGCGATACACTTGCGGTCACTTATCGAAGCCCAATGAAACAACCCGAGAATCTTCCTCCCACTCCACTTGCTGCCCCGCGCAACGGCCGCAACATGCTGCTCAAGCTGGCGGCGCTCGCAGTGCTGGCCTTCGGGTTCCCCTTTGCCCTGGATGCAGTCTTTGCCCCATGGGCGTACTTTATGGGCGGCCATTTCCACCTCAATCCGAAATGGGCCGGGTGGGGACGCATGCATTCCAACACCTCAGGCGACTATGCAATCTACATCACGATCTCCCCCTCGCTTGGCCGCGGCCACTCATTTACCGATATCACCGGCAAAGGCGCTCTCTGCACGCAGCGCGGCGACAACTACCGTCTCAGCATGGCGGGAAGTTTTGAAGAAGGTTCGGGCGCTAATCTGCAGGGTAGAACGGCGACGATTTACCCCCACAATTACATCCGCAAAAACACGGGACACTACGATCCGTCACTGGAGTTCCGCGGGAAGTGGAACAACCCTGACCTGGTGCTTGACGACCAGGGCTCCATCAACCAGGCGTTTGATCCCGACGGCAGGCTCGCCAAATACAAACAGGCGCGTTCCGGCATACGGGAAATAGTGCCGCTTACACTCCATGAAGGCAGCCGCCCAGACTTTGACGCGGCCTGCGCGGCGTTGAAAGGGAAGTGAGCGTGGCCGGCTGGAGGCCGATCCGGGGCGGAGGCTCTGCCACTCTTATGAGAACGGCGTTTCCGGGTTGATTTCCTTCCTCATAGGTCGGCAAGCCCGGCTTTTGCTGAGTCGTCCTTTACGCCAACAGGGCAATGCGCTCGTTGGGCGGGGCAGCTAAAACGCTGTCTTCGCAGGCTGGGCGGCGGGAGCGGCAGGTGGTTTGCGGCCCGCATCCAGATGGTCGAAGTTGAGGGCGGCGTTGAGCACGAACATGAAGCTGCCCTGCGTTTCCTGTCGCCACATGGGGTTGTTGGCGAAGAGCACGATGTGGCCGCGACCTGAAGGCACATCGACAATCGCGGGAGCGCCTGCCAACTCCGCGCCTCCGGCGAGCATGCCGCTGATCCACAAATTCTTTTCGTCGGAGAAGCGCAGGATGACACGCGGATAGAGCGAAGGCGGCGGAAGTTCGCTGCTGAAGAAGACGCGGTTTTGAGGGTCCACGTAGAGTTCCTGTTCCGCTCGGCTTCGTTCCGGTGCGGTCTCAGGAGTCGTCCAGTTGCGGCCCTGTGGGATGTCGGGATCGGTCGTTGAACCGCGTCCGCTGGGGCGCGCAGTCTCTGCCGGGGCACGGCCCTCTCCTGTCAGCGAGACCTTGAAGACCGGCGCCTGGTTGAAATAAACACCGACGGTCTCGTCGTAGCCATAGGCAATGGGACTCTTGGCGTCCTCAACCCTCGCGCGGAGGATGGAGCCACGCACCTGCAGCTGGTGGGTGTCTGCAATGGTGACCGAGTCAGTTAAACCCAGATCGATGGGGAGGTGCGTACTGGAACCGACGGCGACAAACAGTCCGCCATCTTCCACGAATTGCTTCAGGTGCGCCACGCCCTCAAAGCCAAGGCCACCGCGGATGTCGGGAGATTCGTCAATGCCTCCCCAGTTTGGAGTGACATCAGATTTTTGCCAGGGAATGGGACCGGCATCGGTGCCGTCGGGCAAGATGCGCTTTGGGATGCCCGCGAGCAGTTCGCGCAAATCGGAAAAGGTGGGGGGAAAGAGGATGACATCGAATTTTTCGCGCAGGTTCGGCGTGGTGCGCACCGCGGTATCGGAGATGTACGTGTACGGAACGCCGGTCCCTTCGAGCGCCAATCGAAACCATCCTTCATTTTGCGTGCTTGTCCAGGTGTGGAGCAGGGCGATGCGGGGCACCGTCAATGCATGGCGAGCAACTGTGGGCTCCAGCGCGGCGGGCACGGCCTGAATGCCCAAGTCACTGGCGGCCTGGCGCAAATCCGCCTCGAGACTGGACGAGTTGCCTTCGATTGGAATCAGGAAGGATCCAGCGGCGAACTTTCTGTCGGCGGCATCGAATGGTTCTTCGGCTGCGAAGATCTTTGCGTCTTTCAGACGATAGCGCAGAGCCGCCAGGCTCGGTTCGGCGTTGGCCTGAATGATGTAGCACTTCGCCGCCCCAGTTTTGCCCTTGCCCTCTTGCTTGCCCTTGATTGCACCCGCCTCGGCGATACCGCCGTTGAGATTGCGCGCCGGAGTGTCGATCATGGTCATGGGCACTTTCAGGATGGCGGCGTCGGTAATGCGCAGCGTGCTGACGTTGCGCAGCGGCCCGAGCGTCCACCCCGTGTCGTCGTAGGGGCGCGGGTCAGCCGTCGAATAGTACTGCGTGTCGAGAAGCATGTCCGCCATCCGGCTGTACGGCTGGTCCATGCGGATGATGTAGCTGCCCTTGGGAACCTTGATGATTTTGCTTTCCGGTCTTTTGGCGTCCGCATTTTTTGCTGTGTTGCTTTCGCTTTCCGGTTTGTCAGCCTCGGGCTTTTCTTCTGTCTTCGAATCGCTTTCGGCGGCTTTCTTGGGTGCGGCGGTTGGCTTCACTTCAAAGTCTTGATCGAGCCTTTGCACTTCGGCGCCCTGGCTTTGCATCAGGCCTGCGAGTTGTGCAGCGAGGGCGGGCCGCTTCCCATCGTTCAGAATTGCCCAGGCCGCAGGACCTTCGGTTGTCGCCTTCGCAACGGAGCGCTTGCTCTTGAGATAGAAATTGCTGAGAAACTCCTGCGGATGCTGGGCCATGTAATCAAGACCCAGGAGCAACCCGCTCTCCTCAAGGTTGGTGTTATTGCGCAGCGACCACTTCACCTTGGGCAGAGGCGGATTCGGCCGGTACCAGGTGCGGGATGTTTCCGACGGACGCAAGGTGCGCTCGGTGGTCTCGGGATACAAGTTGCCGAAGGTCTCGTAGAAGCGGCCGATGGAGTTATGGCCGTTTGCCACATAGAACATGTAGTTCGGAGCCCAGCCATCGTAGAAGCCGTGGGTCCACACCCCGACGACGCCCTTCTCCGTCAGTTGTTCCACCTCGTTGTACGCCATCTTCTGCCACTCGCTTACGACGATGGGATCGAGCCAGGCGTTATAGGGACCGGTGCCGGTGGAGATATACAAGTACGGTTCGGACTCGTGCAGGTCGTGAAGCACCTGCGGATGCCACTCAAGAAAATTCTTCATCATCACTTGCGACAGCTTGAGACCCATGCCAATCGAGTCGCGATTGTTGTCATGCTGAACGTAGTGTCCCCAATAGACGAGATCGGGCTGCGGCCTGGTGGGGTAGGCTTTGCGGTAATTGGTCCAATCGACCATGCGGTCGTGGCCGTCCACTTCCACAATCGGCGTGATCAGAAAGACCATATTCTTGCGGATGTTCTGAATCATAGGCGTGTCTTCGACGGCCAGGCGATATGCCAGCTCCATCAGCATCTCTGGCGAGCCGGATTCGGGTGAGTGAATGGATCCGGAAGCCCAGTAGAAAGGCTTGCCGGCGGAGATAAGTTGTTGCGCATCGGCTTCCGATATCTTGCGCGGGTCAGCGAGCCTGGCGGTGATCTCCTTCAGATGATCGAGCTGGGCGATGTTTGCCTCGTCACTTACCGCGATCAACACGAAGTCGCGACCCTCTTCCGTTTTCCCGACTCTGAAAACTTTCACGCGCGGCGAAGCCTTGGCCAGCTCATCGTAGTAGCGGTAAATATCCTTCGAGTATGTAAGGACGTCGGGAGCACCGATGATGTGACCGAGAACTTTCTCGGGCGTCGGAACAGTGGCAGAAGCAGGAAGGTGATCGACCAGGTTGGTCAGAAAAAACGGCTCGGTCGTGTATTCCTTGATTTTCTTCGTGTAGCCATCATCATTCGCGGAACTGCTTTGCGCGCGCGTCACAATTGCTGAAAGGCCTAACAGCAACATCGTGCAGGTTGCACACCACAGCCGCGGAGATGAACTCCGTTCGATCGCCGAAAACGTAGTCAAAATGGGCCGTTTCATCCTGGGTTTCTCCTGCCTCTGTTCTGTTCCTTCAGAACGAGGTCTTATCTATCCGGGGATTTCAAGTACGTGTCCTACGCCTATGGCATGGCTGAAGGCGCCTGACCTCAAGGGAACCGGAACTGCAAAGCGAACGGTACCGTGGGGAGAGCACCAAAGGATCTTCGAATCCGCGGCCTCACAAGTTGAGCAGCGAAACGAATGCACGAATCATAATCCACGGGGTGGCGGGGAATGGAGGGAATTCTGTGTCGTGAGTTGAATGGGCGAATATTTTCATTCGCTTTTTTGAAGGGCGTATTGTGGCGCGGCGAACCCGACTACGGTTCTTCTGACAAACTTCGTTGTATGTCCTGAGCGACTTGATCCACTGAAGTCTTCCGGCCGAGTTGTTCAATCTCCTCGCTATTTCTGATTTCCGTCAATCCCACCTTGCTTGCAATCTGCTGATTCATGCTGATCAGCGCCGTCACCTCTTTCTCAGTGAGGAGAAGAATCTGGAGTATGAGATGTTCGCGTTCATCGGCTCGGCGGGCCAGTCGTGATTGCCTCATGAGGATGAGGCTTGCCAGAACGATAGCCTCCATGGCAACAACGGTTCCGAGGAGCGTGAAGGGTGCGGGATCAAATTGTGGAATTCGGAGCACGTGCACGGTATTTACGAGAATCCAGAAAAAGAAGAGAACGAGATGAGCCGCCACAAATCCAAGATTGCCGACAATGGCCGCGGTTAAATCTCCCAGTCGTTCCGCCGGCGATCTCCGCGCCAGAAACTCCTGCTCGTGCTTGGCGATCGTCCCGATGTGCTCCTGGACCTGACTTGAAATCTGCATCGTTTACCCCGCTCGGAGTTACGTCCAATGATTGGATGCTTCTTGCCAGGAAGAAAGGCCGGTGGGCGGCAAGCTAAGTCGGTCTGCAATGACCAGGAACGTCGCACAGGCGCGAGGGAAAGCTGCAGCGGTTATTCGCGGTCTGGCGCGATGCCGTGGCCGAGAGCAAGGAGTGCGCCGGTGACACGGTTGGCGGCGTGACGGACCACGTTCTCTTCGCTGGCGAAGTCGCCAGTAACGCAGCGGACGCCGAGCTTTTCAATGCGGTCGACGTCGATCTCAATGGGCGCCGCGTGCTCGGCCGCGTAGCGTGCCAGCGTCTCGGGCGAGAATGGCGCGGTGTTGAGAATGGCGTAGTCGAAGATGGGCGCACGGGTGTGCTCGTAGATGCGTTCGATGTGCTCCGATGCCGTGAGGCCGAGACTCTCATTGGCCTGGGTCATGAGATTGCAGATGAAAACACGCACGCCCTTGGCTTCAGCAAGGGCGGTGGGAATTCCCTGCACGAGCAGGTTGGTGATGAGAGAGGTGTAGAGCGAGCCGGGGCCGACAGTGATGAGGTCGGCGCGCTCGATGGCCTCCAGCGTCTCCGGCATAGCCGCGGCGTTGGGGGGATCGATCATGAGTTCGGCAATGCGCTGCTTGCTGGCGGTGATTTTGGTTTCTCCGCGCACGATTGAACCGTCTTCCATGTGCGCGACGAGCGTGGCGTTGGCTGTCGTGGCCGGATAGATGCGTCCGCGCGTGGCGAGAATCTTGGAGGCCAGCTGGATCGCGTGGGCGAAGTCGCCGGTAATATCGGTTAATGCCGCGACGAAAAGATTGCCGAAGTTATGCCCGCCGAGTCCTTTTCCCGTTTTGAAGCGGTAGGCGAAAAGCTTGGCCAGCAGGTCTTCTTCGGCGCTGAGCGCGACCATGCAGTTGCGCAGATCGCCGGGCGGCAGCATGTTGAAGTCCTCGCGTAGTTGGCCGGACGAACCACCGTCGTCAGTTACAGTGACGACGGCTGCGAGGTCGGAGATGTGGCAGGGAACCTGGGTTGGCCAGTCGGGAAAGGCGACGTGACGCCGGAGACCGCGGAGCAGTGTGGAGAGGCCAGTGCCGCCGCCGATGGCTACGACCCGGAGCGCGGCAGCGGTGGTGGGGTCTTCGAGCGCCTGAGCGCCTGGCTCAGAGGCGCCCGGAATAGGTGGAGCGAGCTTGGTTGACGAACGAAAGGTCACAGATAGCCTGAGGGCGAGCTGCCACCCTACGGAAGTTCAGGATACAGCAACTCGGTGAAACGTGGGTCGTCGACCATACTCTGGAAGTCGTTGTCAGAACGCGCCTGAAGGCGGTTTTTGGGATTCAGCTCGATGGCCTGGGAGAGGCTGTCGAGGCAATCCTGCGTCTTGCCGGTGATGGAATACAGAAGGGCGAGACCATAGAAGGCGAAGTCCGCGCCGGGATCGTCGGCCAGGATGCCCTTGAGTTGATTGGTCGCCTCCTCGAAATCGCCGGCGTTGATCTGCGATACGGCGTAGTCGTAACGTTCGCCGGGCGTGAGAAAGGCAAGGCCCGCCTTGTCGAGCTGATGGCGGCAGGTGCTGATGTACATCTTGCAGCGCTCCACGATCTCAGGCGGCGCGGCGGGCAGCACCTTTTCAAAGGCGGCGATGGCTCTTTCGAATTTTCCCTGCTGCACAAGCTGTACGGCGGCCTGGTAGTGCGTGAAGACAGGCCCCGTTGCCGTGCTCGAGTGACTGCCGGGCTTGGCAGCCGGTGGAGGAGTCTTTTTGCGGCTTGACGTCGCGGATTTGGCCTCTTGCGTCATGGGTTTTATGGGGGACGTCCGTTCTACGGTACAAAGGTTGAACCGGATGACTCCGGCAGGATCACCAGGATTGGGAATCAAACTACTTAGGCCCTCTTTATACCCATAACCCCGTTTCACGTCAATGGGTGAGGTCCGGGCGGGTTCAGCGACCTGACTCTGATTGTGCACTGCGGTAGATGGCGGGGTTGAGGGTGGGGTCGTTATACATCTTGAGCTGGCGGTAAAGCTTGAAGCGCCGTGTGCCGTCCAGAGTCTCTCGCCACAGCAGGTCGAGACAACGTGCGAGGTCGGTACGCTGCTCGGTTAGAAGAGCGAGACGCGACCGGTTGCGTTCGGTGTGGCCCGGCGCGCAGTCGGTGCGTTCGGCCTCCTCCCGGGTGTGATAGATCTTCAGCGCAAGGATCGAAAGCCGGTCGATGATGAGACCGGGCGACTCGGAGTGGAGTGGTGCGCTTTCGGCGGGCAGACGTTGCGGCGCAAGCCAGTCGAGGAGCGTGCGGTCGAGTTCTTCGGCGAGATCGTTGCGAAGCTGGTTGGTTTGGTCGATGCGGCGCTTGACGCCGGCAAGCTGCGCGTCCGTGGCGTCCGGGGTGCGGGCTTCATCTTCGATGTGCCAGAGGTCGAAGTTGGCGCGGTGCTGACGGGCGACGCGGGCGAGCCATGGGTCGTTGTTCGCGGAATCCGGAACGCTCTCGGAGGCGGCATGCCACGCGGCGGTTGAATCATCGTGGAGCTTTACAATTGCGTCGGCCGAAAGCATCGGGCTCCTGGCGGTGCGGTTCGATGTGTGCTGCGTCTATGGTAGAACTATCCTCACCCGGGCCCCAAGCGGGGGAGGAAAAATGCCGGAAGCAGTCCAGCGATTTCTCTGTATTTCCAGCTACGAAAAAGGACAGGACTTCATGCGGCAGTGCGCCGAGATGGGCGTGATGCCGTCGTTGCTGACAGTGGACAAGCTGCGCGACGCGCCGTGGCCGCGCGAGATTCTGGAAGATGTGTCCTACATGCCGGATAGTTACACGATCGAGGAACTGATCCAGACCGTGTGCTGGATGTGCCGGGGACGGTGTTTTGATCGCGTAGTTGCGTTGGACGAATTCGACCTGGACGCCGCCGCCAGGATCCGCGAACATACGCGAATTCCGGGGATGGGTGTTACATCAACGGCCTACTATCGCGACAAGCTGGCCATGCGCACGGGCGCCAGCGAGTCGGGCTTCCTGGTGCCGGAATTTTGCCGTGTGCTGAATTATGACGAGCTGCGGGCGTACATGAAGGCAATCCACGGACCGTGGCTGCTGAAGCCGCGCGCGGAGGCATCGGCGCTGGGGATTCGCAAGATCTACGAGCCGGAACAACTGTGGCGGACGCTGGATGAGCTGGGCGATCTGCAGACGAATTATCTGCTGGAGCAGTTTGTGCCGGGGGACATTTTTCACGTCGACTCCGTGGTCAGCGGGCACAAGGTGGTGTTTTCGGCGGTTCACCAGTATGGCAAGCCGCCGATGCAGGTGATGCACGAGGGCGGCGTGTTTACGACGCGGACGGTGGACCGCACGAGCCGCGAATGGAAGGATCTGACGGCGCTGAATGCGCGGCTGGCGCCGGACCTGGGCATGGCGCGCGGGGTTACGCATGCCGAATACATCCGGGCGCACGAGGACGGAAGGTTTTATTTTCTCGAGATCGCGGCGCGGGTGGGCGGAGCGTTTATTTCGGATCTGATTGAAACGGCGACGGGGATCAACCTGTGGCGGGAATGGGCGCGGATTGAGGTGAATGAGCTGCGCGGCGAGCCATATGTGCTGCCGAAGTTTACCGAGAAGTATGCGGGCAGCGTTCTTTGCCTGGCGAAGACAGAGGAGCCAGACACCGGCATGTTCGACGCGCCGGAGATTGTGCATCGCATGAAGAAGCATCACCACGCGGGGCTGATCGTGTGTTCGGAGAGCGCGGGGAGGGTGAGGGAATTGCTGGACCAGTACAGCAGCGAGTTTGCGCAGCGGTTCCTTGCGGCGTTGCCGCCACCGGACAAGCCGACGGCGTGAGACGGAAGAACCCCTCAATTAAGGGCAGGGATTGGGGTGTAGTCTCAAGAGGTTGAATGATCTGAGGTAGGGTCCACTTAACAGCATGAAAATACGTGAGTTATAGATTTTATTAAGTTTTGCTTGACAACATACCAACCAGTTGGTATGTTGTTTCGTGTAGGAGGCAATCATCCATGAATACGACCGCGACGAGAAACGAGATCCGACACGAATCCAAGACGCGGATATTGCAGGCGGCTTTGCGGGTTTTTCGGGAAAAGGGTTATAGCGCGACGCGCATCGAAGATATCTGCGAAGCGGCAGAGCTGACGAAAGGCAGCTTCTTTCATCACTTCGACACCAAGGAAGAGCTGGCAATTGCGGCTGCTGACTACTGGAGCGAGCTTACATCGGCGCTGTTTGCTGGCGCGCCTTATCATGTGCCGGCTGATCCGTTGGAGCGGGTGCTCGCATACGTGGACTTTCGAAAAGAATTGCTGCGCGGGGAACTGCCGGAGTTCACCTGCTTTGTGGGCATGATGACGCAGGAAGTCTACGCCACGCATCCGCCGATTCGCGAGGCGTGCGAAGCGTCGATCAGCGGGCATGCTGCAACGCTAATACCCGACATCGAAGCGGCGCGTCAGAAGTACGGTGTGGAGGGCGACTGGACTGCCGAGAGCCTCGCCTTTTTCACTCAGGCCGCGTTGCAGGGCGCGTTCATTCTTGCCAAGGCAAAGAATGGCGTGGAGCCGGCCATCGAAATGGTGGACCACCTGCGACGCTACCTTGAGTTGCTCTTCAGACAGAATTCGAAATCAGAGAACTAATCCCGGAGGAGAAGTCATGAGTTTTAACGAACATCCTGAAGTTGTGACATGGCCCGAGATGCATTACGTTTTTGTCGAAGAGATCGGGCCGTTCATGGAGAATGCAGGGAAGGCCTGGCAGGAAGCTCATCCGTTTGTTCCTGCTCTGAGCGAGAACAACCAGATCACCGGATACATGGCCTTGTACAAGATGGGGCCGAAGATCTATCGCGCCGGGTTTTCGATTGCGGCGCCGCCGGTGAAGCTGCCAGAGGGACTGAGTTACGAGAAGTCTCCGGGCGGCAAGTACGTACGATTTGAGCTGACGGGTCCGTACGATCAGCTGCCGCAGGCTTCAGGGCGCGCGTGGGCGATTGTGGCTGAGAAGAACATCGAAGTCCGCGACGATTTCGCGATTGAAAATTATGTCAATGATCCGCGGGCGACGCCTCCCGAGCAGCTGGTTACGCATATCATGATTCCGACGGCCTGACCGCACTTCCTCTCTGCACTACGCGGTCCATCCATCAACATTTGACCCAGGGAAAAAAGCGGAGGTCACCATGGCACAGGCAGCTACAGGCATTCAGTCGGGCGAGATGGAGAAGCCCGCAAACGTAACGAAAACCGCGTCGAAGGGACTGATCTGGACGGGCCGCGTGCTTTCAACCTTGACAGTTCTTTTTATGCTCTTCGATGCGTTCGGGAAATTTGCGAAGCCGGTACAGGTACTGGATGCATGCGCGCGGCTGGGCATTCCGACCCCGCAGATATTCAGCATCGGAGTACTGCTCCTGGTGAGCACGATCATCTACGCGATTCCGCGGAGTGCGGTGCTGGGTGCGGTGTTGCTGACCGGCTACCTTGGTGGCGCCGTTGCGATCCAAATGCGCGCCGGCAGTCCGACATTTGAGACCGTCTTTCCCGTGATCTTTGGCGTAGTGCTCTGGGCAGGAGTGTATCTGCGCGAATGCGGGCTGCGCAGGGTGTTTCCGATCAAGCGGTAAAGCGTTCAACACGACGACAGAAGTGAGGCGGTTCACGCACGAGGGACTGCACAGGACACGTGTGCGTCTGCGGGCGCGACGACTCTGCGGCGAAGGAGGAAAGATATGGGCACGACAATTCTGCGAGAGAATGCGGCGATGTATGCCATGCGGGATGAGTTAAAGATCCGTGAATTGCTCGAAAGCATGCACCGGGCGCACCACGACCGGAATGCGAGTGGAATCACGTCTCCCTACGCCGAGGATGCTGCAGTCTTCAACCTCGCTCCGCCGCTCGCACACCTTGGCAGAGATCGCGCGGAGGTGCAGGCCTGGCTCGATACATGGGAGACGCCGATTGAAATCAGCGCTCGCGACATCGAGGTCACGGTCGCAGGCGACTTCGCTTTTGCACATGGATTTCTCCACATGCATGGGACCAAGAAGGGAGCCGATCTCCCGGTCGACTTCTGGATGCGCGAGACGGTGTGCTTTGAGCGGCGTCGCGGCAACTGGCAGATTGTGCATGAGCACAGTTCGGTGCCGTTCTACATGGATGAGAGCCTGCGGCCGGCGTTCGACCTGAAGCCCTAGTTGCAATTGCCTCGCAAAACGCGAACAGATGCGGGTTGTGGGGCGGCCTTTTACAATGGCTGCGGGAGCAGGCATGGACGGCAAGTGGCAGTATCCGCATCGCCGCTGGAATCCGCTGCGGCAGTCGTGGGTTATGGTTTCGCCGCATCGCACACAGCGGCCCTGGCAGGGTGAGGTAGCGCAGAAGACGGCGCCGTCGGCCGTGCACTTTGATCCGGCGTGCTATCTGTGTCCGGGCAACACACGCGCGGGCGGAGCGGTGAACCCAAAGTACGAATCCATCTTCACGTTTGTAAACGATTACGCCGCGTTGCTGCCGGATGCGGCGACGCAGCAGGATGCGCCGGCGTCTCCATTGCTGGTCGCCGAGCCTGCGCGCGGACTTTGTAAGGTTCTGTGTTTCCATCCGGACCACAGCCTGACGCTGGCGCGGATGACGCAGACGGAGATTCGCCTCGTGGTGGACGCGTGGACGCGCGAGTACGAAGAACTGGGCGCCATCGACTGGATCAAGTACGTGCAGATCTTTGAGAATCGCGGGGCGATGATGGGAGCGAGCAATCCGCACCCGCATGGGCAGATATGGTCGACGGGATTTGTTCCTGATGAGCCCGCGGCGGAGACCGCAGCGCAGCGCGAACATCTCGCGAAGACGGGCCGTTGCCTGCTCTGCGATTACGTTGCTGCCGAGAAGACAGCGGGCGAGCGCGTGGTTCTCGAGAACGATCATTTCGCCGTGCTGGTGCCATGGTGGGCAGTGTGGCCTTTTGAAGTGCTGCTGGTGAGCAAGCGGCACCTTGGGGCGATGCCGGAGTTAAGCGGCGACGAGCGCGATGCATTGGCCGATGCGCTGAAGCGGCTGACGACGAGCTACGACAATCTTTTCGAGACGAGCTTTCCGTACACGATGGGATTTCACCAGACACCGACAGACGGTGAGAAGCACCCCGAGTGGCATTTTCATGCGCATTTCTATCCGCCGCTGCTGCGGTCGGCGACGGTGCGAAAGTTTATGGTCGGATTTGAAATGCTGGGAATGCCGCAGCGCGACATCACGCCGGAGAGCGCGGCTGATCGGTTGCGCGCATGCTCTGAGACGCACTTCTGGGCACGAGGCTGATCAAGAGCGCTCAGCCGTCAGTGTTGGATTTGGCGCTAGTCAAAAGACGTGCTTCTGCGTCAGCTCAGGTGGGGTTGAGCGCATGGATCGGGTGCGCTTCATCTGGTACATGGAGCGGTCGGCAGCTTCGAGCAGGGCGTCGGCATCTTTGCCGTCTTCGGGGAACCGGGCGAGGCCGATGCTTGCGGTCAGGTCGAGCGTGCGTCCTTCAAAGCGGAAAGGCTGATCCATTTCCTGGGAGAGACGCTCGACGATGGTAAGCAGGTCACCGCGGTCGGAGATATCGCCGAGGATGACGCCGAACTCATCGCCGCCGAGCCGCGCCACGAGATCCGATCGCCGTGGAATGCGGCTGATGCGCAGCGCCATTTCGCGCAGAGCAGCATCGCCGGCGCGGTGCCCGTAGCTGTCGTTGACGCGCTTCAGTCCGTCCATGTCGATGACGAAGATGCCAAGCGGCTCAATCTGGCGGCGACCTGTTGAGGTGCGATTGCGCAGACGGTCGAAAAAGAGGTTGCGGTTGGCGAGGCCGGTGAGCGAATCGTGCGTGGCCTGCTGGTAAAGCGCGTTGGTCTCGTTGCGTGCAGCGTAGTACATGGCGGCAGCAATCAAATCGCTCATCAGCTCGAGCACGCGTACATCGCGAGCGGTAAATGCATAGGTTGCAGAGGAAACAAGCTTGACCGCGCCAACGGCCGAGCCTTCATGCTTGAGCGGCGCAATCACCATGGAGCGGATTCCGGCCAGTTCACACGGTCCGTTGTCGACCCGGGGATCAAGGAGCGTGTCGTCGGAGCGGAGGATCCGGCCCTCGCGTACGCACAGGCCGGACAAGCTTGTGTCGCGCTTCACCCGTGTCCCGAGCAGCCCGCGGGCAATGCCGCCGGCTCCGCGGTAGACCATTTCGTCGCCTTCCGAGTACTCCACGATGGCGCCCTCGGCGTTGGTCATGGTGGGGATTCGTTCCACCACCGCATTGACGACACCGGAAAGGTCGAGGCCGTGTTTGGCGATCTCCGTTTGCAGACGGATGATCTCCATCAGGATGTACGGATCGGTGCTGACACTGCACTGCACGTCGGTCATGGGCCCTCGGCTCTTGGAATGGTGGCATTCAGACGATTGACTCCCGCCAATCGTCGTTTCGACGTTTGATTGCAACGTGCAGGGAGCGTTGGATTCCGATCTTCAGGCGCCTCGGAATTCCAGCGCGATCCCCATAGATGGACAGTTAGATGCGGTTTGTGGTCAACCGCGCGGCTCCGGATAACTGCCGATGGTAATCAGGGATGGCAACGGATGGGGGTATCGAGTTTTGCACAGGCAAAAACGACGGCGGAGGTGGGAAAAGGATCGATGTGCAAGGTATGGGAAAGGTGAGAAGCCCATTCGGAGGAATGGTGAGCCCGCTGGGACTCGAACCCAGGACCCACGCCTTAAAAGGGCGTTGCTCTACCAACTGAGCTACGGGCTCGCTGGCGGTGCTATCGAGAGGGAGATGGATCCCTGCTTCCCGGCAAGCCGCTGATTCAAAACTAACACAGAGACGGTTCTGGCTCCAGCGGAGAGGCAGGTGGGCGGGAGGGCGGGTTGGGATTTGGGACCTGCGCCTCGTTACTCGGCTCTGAGTCCTCTCGACAATTAAGAAAATTTAAAATAACTATTGCAAATATTGAAAAACTTAATCATAATCACTCTCGTATTAGGAAATGAGGGATTTCGCGGATGGCTTCCGATCCAAAAACCGCTTCAGACTGGCAGGACCTGCTGCGGATAGCACAAGGGGCACCCCTGGTGATCGAGCGGGTCAGGATCCCAGGGAAGGAAATTGCCATTGAAGGCGCTTTTACGCTGCCTGAACTGGCGCGGCTGAGCCTGGAGGACCAGATCTTTGTGACGGCGTTTCTACGCTCCCACGGCTCGATCAAGGAGATGGAGCAGGTTTTCGGGGTGAGTTATCCGACGATCAAGGCGCGCCTGACCAGAATTTCGGGGCTCTTGCAGTTTATTGACACGAATCCTTCGCCGTCGCGCTCCGACGTGCTCGAGCGGCTGAAGAACGGGGAGATCACCGCTGCCGAGGCGATCAGCGAATTGGAGGCCATTCAATGACTCCGAATATTGCCATCGTTCACGTGAATTACCCGCACGGGCCGAATTTCCGCTTGTGGCTACCGTTGTTTTTGTTATGGATTCCGGCGCTTCTGCTGGCGCCGTTTGTCCTGGTGATCCTGCTTGTCGCGTGTGCTTGCCTTGGCATTCCGTTCTGGCAGTCGGTTCGCTCGTTCTGGGCAATTGTGTGCAGCCTGCCAGGAACGGATGTACGAGTTACAACCGAGGGCAATCACGTCCTCGTTCGGATTTTGTAGAGGTTGCTATGAACACCGATCGCCGCGCAATACTATCGCTCGTCGCCATGGGGCGCATTACGGCCGCAGAGGCGGAGCGCTTGCTGGCCGCCTGGAACGAGAGCCGCGAGACGGCTTGGATTGTGGGTCTCTGCCTGGCATTTGCCTGCCTGGCGCAACTCCACCTGCATGAGCTGTTGCCGATTCTCATGCACTTTTGCAGCGCGCAGATTCCGGCGCTGGCCGAGGCCGTGCACAATGCGCTCTCGCCGATCACGGGTCGGGTTACGGATCTTATGGCGCTCACGCGGGGGGGAGGACAGCTATGAACGACAACAGACGTCAGATTCTGGAGATGCTGGCTGCCGGGAAGATCACGGCCGACGAAGCCGAGCGGCTGCTTGCGGCGCTCGATCCGAATACCGCGCAGGCGGGAAGAACGACAAGCAACGCCGGTAACGGACAACAGGCGAGTGCACCGCGCACACGCGCGAAATATCTGCGCGTACTGGTCGAGGCCGATGAAGAGATGACCGGCTTGAAGGGGCCGACGACGGTCAATGTCCGCGTGCCGCTGCAGCTGTTGCGCGCCGGTGTGCGGCTGGCAGCGCTGATTCCGCAGCAGGCGCACAATCAGCTTGACCAGGCACTCAGCAGCCACGGCGTGCCATTAACCCTTTCGCAGATCAAGCCCGAGAATCTTGAAGAGCTGATCGATCACCTCGAGGATCTGACCGTGGACGTGGACGGCAAGGACGGCAACAAGACTCGGGTGCGGGTGTTCAGCGAGTAGCTCGCGCCTTCGAGTTTCCCTTTCAAAATCTAACCCACTGACCGTACGAAAAACGGAGGAGAAGTCATGTCTACACTTGCGATGCGCAAGCCCCATGCAGATCGAGGAATGGAAGGTATGGTCGCGAAATGGTACGCGGCCAACACAGCAGAAATTATGAAGGAGTACGTTGACCTCGCGCGCCGGATCGCAGGCGAGATTCCGCAGGGAACCGCGATTCTTGAGGTGGCACCGGGGCCGGGCTACTTCAGTATTGAACTGGCAAAGCTTGGAACGTACGCCATTACCGGGCTCGACTTGAGCCGGACATTTGTGAAAATGGCTACCCGGAAGGCCGCGGAGGCAGGTGTGCGCGTGGACTTCAGGCAGGGCTCGGCTTCGAATATGCCGCTTCAGAAAGACAGCTTTGATTTTCTGCTGTGTCGCGCGGCGTTCAAAAACTTTGCCGACCCAGTTGGCGCGCTGCAGGAGATGTGCCGGGTGCTGAAGCCGGGCGGACGTGGGCTGATCATTGATCTCAAGCGGAATGTTTCACCGGAGACGATCAGCAACCATGTCGACGGCATGGGATTGACATGGTTCAACCGCATCCTGACCAAGCTGGCGTTCAAAGGAATGCTGGTGAAGAGCGCATATATGCGGGAGGAGTTTGAGCAGATGATCGCACAGGCGAAATTCAGCAACCTAGCCATTGAGGAGTCCGACTTGGGGTTGGAAATTTCAATGTCGAAATAGGCGTGAAGTATGCGCTTTCGGCGGTGCCGGATGAGGTGCGCGTTGAGTTTGTATCGAGACCCCGGCCCGGCCTCCATCATTCGGTTGATGGTTTCCAGGCCATCGCGTGGATAGACTCCGTTGCATGGCGATTCCCACAGAACCAATCGGCAGCATTCCGAGGCCGGCAGAACTGCTTCGCGCAATCGGAGCAAATGCCGCAGGTCAAGTTTCCAGCGAGACGCTCGACAAGGCTTATGACGACGCGGTGCGTGACACGGTGCAGCGCTTCGAGGCGACGGGCTCGCCGGTCATCACGGATGGCGAACAGCGCAAGTCGAGCTTTGCTACGTATCCGCTGGAAGGGCTGACAAACCTGGCTTCCGATGGTGTCGTTATTCCTTTCAAGGACGGTCATACGCGTCAGCTTCCGCGCTTGAGCAGCGGGCCATTTCGCTATGGCAGGTATGCAGGGGAATATGTGCGGCGAGCCAAGCCGGTCGCGCATCGGCCATTGAAGCAGGCGGTCATCTCGGCCTCTGCGCTGAGCCTGCTTTATCCAGCCGACGGGATTCAGGGTTATCCGCGCGAACAATTCATCGAAGACCTGATCGCCGAGGCCGTGGCAGACATCACTTCGGCTCTGAATGCCGGCGCAGACTGTGTCCAGATCGACTTCACGGAGGGGCGGCTTTCGTTGAAGCTTGACCCCAGCGGCGGTCTTCTGAAGAGCTTTGTCGAACTAAACAACAAAGTGCTCGATTGCTTCTCCAACGTTGAGAGAGCGCGAATTGGTGTCCACGTTTGTCCGGGAGGCGATCACGATTCGACGCACTCAGCAGATGTGGACTATGAGGGATTGCTTCCGGCCCTTTTTGCGATGAATGCGGGGCGGTTCTACCTGCAACTGGCGAGCGAGGGGGATCGTCCCCGCGTGCTGCGGCGCATCGCGCAATTGCTTGGCAGCAGCCAGCGCATTTTCGTCGGTGTTATCGATCCGATCTCGCGGGAGATCGAAACGCCAGAGCAGGTGCGGGACCGGGTGTTGGAAGCTTCGTCAATTTTGCCGCTCGATCGACTGGGAACGACCGACGATTGCGGCTTCTCACCTTTTGCCGATGATGTGTCGACGGCTCGCGATGTGGCCTTCGCGAAGATCAAAGCGCGGGTTGAGGGAACGTCAATGGCTGCAACGCAACTCGGCATGTAGAGAGATTTGCCGGCTATCCTCTGCGCAGCGGCTTTTGCATCGGGACGACCTGGACGGTAACGTCGCGAACTTCGGCGAGGAAGCGGTTGAGCACGGAACCGCGGAGCAGAATATCAAGGCGCGAGCGCACCGGTTGTCCGAAGATGACGTGCGAGATGCTCTCCTGCTGGGCAAACCGGATAAGGGCATCGGCGACATTTTTGTCATTCAGAGTGATTACCTGGGCGCCGAGGTCGCGGGCCATGCGGCGATACTCCTCGATGCGTTGAAAGGCTTCAGGATCTCCATGGCCTTTGTCTTCGTCGGGCCGGTTCACGTAGACGGCGTACCAGTTGGTGGCAAGCCGGCCGGCTACGCGCGCGCCGACGCGGATGAGACGCTCGGTACCGGGCCGCGTGCTGAGGCAAACCATCACCTTGTCGGGGATCGGCGCCTGTTCGAGGCCCTGGGTGCGGCGGTAATCGGATGCGCGCTTGCTTACCTGTTCGGCGGTGGCGCGCAGTGCGAGCTCGCGGAGAAGGTTCAGGTTGCCTTTGCGGAAGAAATTGGCGAGCGACTGTTCAACTTTCTCGGCAGCATAGATCTTGCCTTCGCGTAATCGGGAGCGCAGTTCTTCCACGGTGATGTCGACGTTGATGACTTCGTCAGCGCGCTTGAAGAAGCTGTCAGGAACCGTTTCGCGAATGATGGTGTTGGCGGAGCGATTGACGGCATCGTTCAGCGTTTCAAGATGCTGAATGTTGACGGCGGTCCAGACATCGATGCCTGCATCGAGGAGTTCGAAGACATCTTCGTAGCGCTTGCGGTTTTTGCTCCCCGGAACGTTGGTATGGGCGAGTTCGTCGACGATCACGATCTGCGGATGGCGCGCGAGAATTGCGTCGATGTCCATTTCCTTCAGGTCGACGCCGCGATAAGGAATCACGCGCAGGGGTACGATTTCGAGATCGCGAATCTGTTCCTGGGTGTCCGCGCGGCCGTGCGTCTCCACCAGGCCGATGACCACGTCGACGCCCTGCTTGCGCTTCAGTAGGGCATCATTGAGCATGTGATAGGTTTTGCCGACGCCGGGAGCGGCACCGAGATAGATACGGAGGCGGGCGGGTTCCTGCAGGCGTTCGATTTGAATCTCAGGCATCAGCCAACCTCGACCGGGTGGGGAATCGCTTCGGCTACTGCGACAGGCAGAGTGAAGCGGAAAGTTGTGCCATGTCCGATGCGGCTCTCGACCGCGATCTGGCCGCCCAGGGATTCCACGAGACGCCGGACGAGGGCCAGGCCCATGCCGGTGCCGCTCTCTGAGAAGGGGTTGAAGCGATCGAAGATGTTGCTGAGACGTTCGGCCTCAATGCCGCGCCCGCTGTCGCGCACGGTGAATTGCACAAAGTTCTTCAACTCCTCGGCGGCAAGAAGGATTTCACCGTCGGCCGGAGTGTAGCGCAGCGCATTGCCGACCAGGTTGTCGAGGATGGAGCGAACCGCCCGGCGATCGGCCAGGATGAAAGACAGATCGGCAAAGGCGCTGACTTCAATGCGGACCTGTTTGGCTCCTGCTTCGTCAACATAACGGTTGCGCGCTTCATCGAGCAGGGGCAGCGGGCGCAGGCGCTCAAGATTGAATTCACGTTTGCCGGTGTCGAGTTCGGCCACCTCGATGAGGTCGGCCATCAGGTCGCTCAGCTTCTCGGCCTCGCTGCTGGCTTCGACAACCAACTCGGCTTGCAAGGGAAGCAACTCGCCTCCGAATCCATGCTGAAGCGCATAGATGCCGCGGCGCAGCTGCAAAAGTGGATCGCGGAGCTTCTTGCTGGCGACGGAGATGAACTGCGTCTTGAAGCGGTCAGTGTCCTGCAGCGTGGTCACGTCTTCAAGCGTGGTGACGGTACCGAGCAGCCGTCCTTCAGAGTCGCGCATGGGCATGGTGCGCAGACGGTAGCTTCGTGACTGCTTGCCGATGCGCATCGGCAGCATGGAGGCCTCGCCTTCGACCGCAATCGGCTTCTGCATGGAGATGGCCTCGCGGATCGCGCTCAGGATTTTGTCGCCGCCGGGGGTGCTGGTGAGGGCCAGCCGATCGTGGGCTGCTTCGCCAAGAACGTCGGCGGCCGCCTGGTTGAGCTTGAGGATGTGCCCTTTGGCGTCGGTGACGATGATCGGCTCGAAGATGGACTGCAGGACGGCATCGGAGAGCTGATACTCCATCTGGCGGCGGCCGGCGTCCGTGTCGCGCAGTTCGCGGAGGCGTACGGCAATGCGATTGAGCTCCGCTGCAATCTCGCCGAAGCTGTCATGGCCGCCCCACTCGACGCGATGTTCGAGGTTGCCGCGGGCGATTTTGCGGGCATCGGCCGCCAGCATCCGGATGGGATGCAGCACCAGCATGACGGTGGCCACTTCAACAAGGATGAGGGAGATGAGGAGCGCGACGGCGAGGTGCATCTGGCCGGCTGCAGCCAGTGCGCGATGGGTTGCGGCGACCAGCCAGACGGCGAGGGCGGCGATCACGACACAGCCGAGAATCAACCTCTGCGTGAGATTCAGCATCTTTCGGGCCCCGCGCCGGTAAGAACCACAGTTTCATTTTTGCGCACCTACCCTCAAGGCGCAAAACCGGCGGGGCGGTCTGGTGTTGATTTTGGGTGAGATTCAGGACAAGTGCGAAAGGGAAGTGACTCAGTTTCGATTTTCTACTGCTTTCAGTTCGGGTATTCCGGGGAGGGCAAGCGGCAAACGTTGTATTCTTTCTTCTGATAGGGGCAATCCAATCCGGAAGGGGCAACTCCGTGGATTACGGTCCAGGTAACCTCGGGGTACTCCCGCTGAAGTTGCCGAAACTGCGCGACGGAAAAGTGGTTGAGGCCGTAGGTAGCGCTACTCATCTGCTTCCATTCGTCGGCGAGCGCCGGAAACAGCGAGACCACGCCACTGTCCTTGTAATAGTCCGCCAGGGCGGAGCGCTCGGAGATGGCTCGGAAACCGTGCACGTCGTTCTCGCTATCCTTGAAGTAGTGTGAATCGACAGCAAAGACCGTGTTCGTGGGTGTGTTCTGGCGGATCCAAAGGAGGGTGTTGACCCACGGATTTGTACTGGTTTTCGACGGAACCTCGATTTGGGGGCTGTTGGGGTAAGTCTGTCGCGCTACCCAGAACATTCCTGCGGCGAGCGGGATGAAGACGGCTACAGGAACCCATTTGCGCGCCTTGGCTAAATACTCTCCAGCCACTCCTGCTAGAAGAAGAACAAATAGAAAAGTGATCAGGTGGAACGAACGCAAGGGCTGGAGGCGGACAAACATCTCAAATTCAGGGGAAGAACAAAGCACGGTAGCAACAAGAATGGAGAGCAATCCGAAGGGAATGAGAGCAAAACTGATCTTTTGGAAACCGGGACGAGTGCCACGGAAATTACCTCGCCAGAACCAGGCGAGAATCGCCAGCGGCGC
Source organism: uncultured Acidobacteriaceae bacterium (assembly GCA_963770365.1). Taxonomy (GTDB): domain Bacteria; phylum Acidobacteriota; class Terriglobia; order Terriglobales; family Acidobacteriaceae; genus Telmatobacter. The sequence continues at coordinate 133,494 of CAVYPN010000022.1, forward strand.
GAGCATACCCAGCCAGTGATACCAGGTCCAGTTGTAGAGGAAAAAGTAGTCGCGCGAATAGAGCGCTTCGCGATAGGGACCGGTCGCCCGGGCCAAATGAAACCCGGTGGGAAGCATAACTACGATCGCGGGAAGCGCCGGTACGGGTTCGAGCACCGCATGTTTGCGCCGGTCCGCCACCCACATCACCCCGATCAGAAACACCAGGTAGAGCACCATCTGGGGATGGATCAGGGCGGTAAGAAGCATCGCGATCACGACACGTGCAAAACGTTGCTCAAGCACGCTGGCGAGCGCGAAAAGGGTCAGGGGGGTGGAAAACGATCGTGCCGTGATGTACGGATCGATCAGGAGCAGTCCGGTGTTGGTTGCCGGCATTGTCAGCACGGCCGTCATGACCAGCATCGCCGTCCAGTGCGCACGCGGCGATTCAAAGCATGCCGTAACGAGAAGCCAGCAGGACGCAAGGGTCGCAAAAAGGCTCACAATGTACGCGACAAAAAGCGTCCAGTCCATGGACATGTGAGTGATTTCCGCCGTCCATGCCAGGATTGAGCCACAGAGGGAAAGATGTCCGTGGGAAAGGAAGAACTCCGCTCCGAAGGAATAGAGATTTGGATGCAGGAGTTTTTGTGCGGCTGGGACGTAGATCTCGCCGTCCTCAACGCCGTAATGATATCCGTGAATCAGCAGGGCCGCAGCAGTGAGAGCGATAAGACGGAGTACCGGAAATCGCCCGCGCCGAGTCTCGTTCATTGCGTCACCTTATGCGGAGACGGAGCGGACAGTCCATGAGGTTTCAATTCCGCAATATCAATAGTGGCAATGTGCGCAGAAGGGGAAGCGACATCGTCGATGGAGTTAAAGGAAGACTGGAGGCAGCCAGGGTAGACCGCTAAATTTTTAAAAGTCATACCTGGTGCGCAAACCTCAGGGGCGTTCCCTAATATTACGACGCTGGTGGACGGATGTCGTGAGCCGATTCTAGGGGATTTCGCAGACCGCGACGTTTTGTTTGTGCCATTTGCAGGGCAAACCTTGCGGCTGTGGATAGGACACGATCACCCAGTCGACCCCAAAATCTCTCTTGAGTCTTTCGAAGTCGGCGAGTTCGAAGTCGCGCCATCCGGCGGTCGCGTCGACTTGCCGCTCCCATGCCGGGCCGAGTTCGGGGACCTGCGTGACAACCGATGGGTCTTTTTCCAAGTCGGCCAGCTGGCTGCGCTCGGCCAGGGCGCGGAAGCTGTGGTAATCCTCGCCGGGGGCGGCAAGGTAATGGGGATCCATCGCGAAGTACGCATTGACTGGCGTGTTTTCGCGAATCCACGCGAAGGAAAGCAACCAGGGGTTGCCTGATCGCATCCACGGCAGCTCGAGGTGCGGGCTACTGCTGAACTCGGCTTGCTGTGAAGCGAACATGCCGGCGTTGATGAGAATCAAGAAGACGGCCCAGCGCCATGGAATATCTTTCAGCAGCAATTTGCCAAGCACACAGCCGCCCACCAGCGTGAGAAAGAAATAGATGAGGTGCAGAAAGCGCATGGGCTGCATGGGCGTCAATCTCACGAGCGGCGGCGAAGCAAGCACGATCATGGCGACGGCCTGTTGAAAAACGCCATAAGCGAAGACGGCAAGAGAAAAGCGGGCGAGGATCGTCTCGCCACGCTTGAGCGCGATGCGCCAAAGAAGGCAGAAGAGGACGAGCGGGGCGAGCGCGCCCAGCCATTCATACCAGGTCCACTGGTAAAGAAAGTAGTAGCTTCGCGTTTCGAGGGCGCGATGCCAGATGGGCGTCGGAGACTGGAAGATCCAGCCCAGCGGTACCGCGACGGCGAGCGAGCCCCGCAGTGAACGCAGCCAGATGTGCACCGGCTCGAGCATGGCCATGGTGAGGAAGAAACAGAAAGAGATGCCGAGCGCTGCCATGATGGGGTGGAGCGCAAATGCGAGCAGCAGCAGAGGAACTGCTTGCCAGCGGTGTCCTGCCAGGATGCGGGAAACCGCCAGCAGAACAAGCGCAGTCGCGATGTTGCGGGGATGCAGATGCTGATCGGCGAGATAAAGAGCTGTGCCCGCGACGGGCAGAGTGAGCATGGCCGCGGTGAGTGCGACGCCTGCCCATTGCGCGCGCTCGTCTTCGAAGAGAAGCCGCGCAATGCACCAGCAACCGAGAACAATGAGTAGAACCGAGATGAATTGAAGCAGGAGTTCAGTGACCGCGACGGGAATATGGGTGAGGCGAATGAAGCCGGCGACGACTTTGTCGAAAATCGTTGCCTGCAATTGGACTCGGAAAAACTCCGCATCGTGAGGGTAGAGCGCGGGGTTGAGATCGCTCTTTACGGCGGTGAGATAGACACCGTCGTCTTCCAGCCCGGGGTGATAACCCATCACCGCGAATGCGAGAATCGAAAAGACGAGTACCAGCAGGAGATTGCGTCTGCGAGAATTCTCTAACAACTTCAGTTGCTCACTCCACCCAATTCGGCTGAGGATTCAGACCCATTTGGGATGAGTATCCAAAAGGGGTTCTGATCGCCACAGAAATCCTGGCCGATTGTCCATTTACTACTCTAACTTCCGGCGCCGTGCGTCGGCGAGATGGCGCGACCCGGCGTACGCTTGCAACAATAGACGGGTATCGACTGCGAAAAAGAAAAATCCGTTTGCGCGAAGTACCTTGGAGAGTATTTTTGCCGTCTGTATTGATTAGGCACTTCGAACATGGCTTCTAAACCCATGCTTTTCCCGCAAACAGCCAGCGAGAACCACGAGTCAATCCTCCAACAGACAGGGCTTCCCAGGCCTGCCTTCCGGCGGAAGGTTGCCCTGGCAATACCGACTCTCTGCGAGGCGGGCAATCTCTCCGCGCTGCTCGATCGCGTGCGCGGCGCCCTGGACCCGCTGAACGTTGATTACGAAATCCTGATTGTGGATGACGACAGCTGCGACGGCACGGCGGAAATCGTCTCTGCCCTTGCGGAGCAGGATCCACGCATTCGCCTGCTGGTGCGCAACGGACAGCGCGGTTTGTCCGGGGCGATTCTTCATGGATGGGAGAATTCTGACGCCACGATCGTGGGTGTGATGGATGCGGATTTCCAGCATCCACCGGAACTCCTGCCGGAACTGACTGCCGCGATTGAATCCGGCTGCGACCTGGTCATTGCCAGCCGCTACACGCCGGGTGGGCGCCTTGGCGAATGGAACGTTTTCAGAAAGCTGCTGTCGGCTGTGGCGGTGTGGGTCACATGGCCCATTCAGCGCACTGGGCTCCGCGCCAGGGATCCCATGTCCGGTTTCTTTTTCGTGCGCCGCGACTGCCTCACCGGGATCGCGTTTCAGCAGACAGGTTTCAAGTTGCTGCTGGAGATTCTGGTACGCGCGCACATCTCATCGATTCGCGAAATTCCGTTTGCCTTTGGGCAGAGGTACCGCGGCGCGAGCAAGGCCAACATGCAAGTCGCACTCGATTACGGCCGGCTGCTTGCGCGGCTCTATCGCGGCAGATTTGTATCGAGTCGTGCGGTCCCGGTGAGCACATTCGATTGACGCGCATCTGATCGGCTGCTCAGAGCGCCGGGAGCGCCCAGCGCATCACCAGAAATCCCACGACACCCAGAAAAAACACCAGTGCCATGCGAATGCCGGGCTCGCGATTTACCTCGGGCACCAGGTCGCTGGCGCCCACATACAGCGCAACGCCGGCCGAAACGGGCAGGCCATAGAGCTTCCACGTGGGGGCAATTGCGATGATGAGCACTCCAGCCAGGGTCGCCCCTGCCAACACTACGGCGGAATAGAATGCAGCATTCCGGCTGCGCCCGCTGGCGAGCATAACGCTTGCCATGGTGAAGCCCTCGGGCGCCTTGTGCAGCAGAATTGCCAGAAAGATCAACCAGCCCATTGCTTGATTGACCGCGAATCCCGAGCCGATCGCTACGCCGTCGAAGAGCGCGTGCACGGTGAGGCCGCCGAGCACGGAGTAGCCGGTACGCGCCGAGACAAATTCGTTATGGTGTGTCTCTTCTCCGTAATGGAAATGCGAGTTGATTGTGTGCTCAAGCAGGTGAACGGCGCAGTAGCCGATCATGATAAGGATTGGGCCGAGTGTCGGGCTGAGCTTTAGGCTCTCGGGCGTCATTTCGAGCAGCGCTACAGCCATCAGGAACCCGGCGCCCAGCGCAACGAAATAGCGCAGGTAGCGCTCCACGCCGCGCGCCCGCACCAGCACCAGTCCGCCGGCGACATCCGCGAGCGCGGCCAGGATGCCGAGGGCCACCGAGAGTTTGAGCATTCTTGCTTACCTTACCCGCTGTGCCGAATGTGCATCACATCGCCATCCTGCACCACGTACTCTTTGCCCTCAAGCCGGAGAGTGCCCATTGCGCGCGCATTCGCTTCGCTGCCGGCCGCCAGCAGATTGTCCCAACGGATGGTCTCTGCGCGAATGAAGTGATGTTCGAGATCGGAGTGAATCGCGCCGGCCCCCTGCGGAGCTTTCGATCCCGCGGGAATCGTCCACGCGCGGCACTCGTCTTCGCCTGCGGTGAAGAAGCTGATGAGCCCGAGAAGTTCGTAGCTCTTGCGGATCAATCGCACCAGGCCGCTCTCGTGTAGGCCGTAGCTGGAAAGGAAATCGGCCGCTTCCACCTCATCCATCTCGGCGAGTTCAGCTTCGACCTTGCCGCAGATCGCCGTCGCGCCCGCATTTGGACGCTGAGCCACTTCAGTCAGTTTGAAGCGTTCGACGGCGGCGTCAAGATCGTCGCCGAGCGTGCTGCTCTCGCCGATGTTAACTGCATATAAAACAGGCTTTTGCGAAAGAAACATGAAGCCTTTAATGAGTTTCTTTTCCTCCGGTGTCATCTCCAGTTCGCGGAGCGGCTGCTCTTTTTCGAGTGCTTCTTTTGAACGCAGCAGGAGGGCCTGTTCGCGTTCGAGCTCGCCTGTGCGGCCCTTCTTCAGATCCTTTTCAACGCGCTCGAGCCGTTTTTCTACTTGCGTAAGATCGCTGATCATCAGGTCGAATTCGACGTTTTTGACGTCGCGCAGAGGATCGATCGCGCCGACATGCGGAATCGAATCGTCCACAAATGCACGCAGCACGTGGATCAGCGCATCGACGTTGCGAAGGCTGGTTAAGAAAGCAGTCTCCTTCAGCGCTTCCTGCCCGATGGCCGCCACGTCGACAAATTCAACCGAGGCGTGCGTTGTCTTCTTCGGGGAGTAGAGAGCGGAAAGCTTGTCGAGGCGATCGTCGGGAACCTTCGCGACGCCGATGTGCGCCTCGCGGGGATTGGAATAGCCACGGTCTTCGAGCTTGGCCTTGGTAAGAATCTTGAATAAGGATGTCTTGCCTACCTGGGGCAGGCCGATAATGCCAGTTTTCATGCGTATCCGATGGTGCCCCTGCACGCTACCTTGCGCGCTTCAGGGCCTCTACGATGATACAAGAGCGAAGAGCAGGGATTAGAGAACAGCAAATGATCAGTTGCGCCGCTTCACAAACCGCAAGGCTGAAAACTCAGCGGAAACAGACGCGATTTTTGTGTCCACGATACCCGTCGCCAGCGCCGTCTCGCGCACGAGGTTCTCATTCAGCGGATGCCCCGGACCCTTGCGGTAGATGAACCAGATGGGAATGCCGGACTTTGTTTCGCTGGCGGCCTTTGCGAGCGCGGCATTCAAATCTGCCGGAGTATCGACGCGCGCGAGGATCAGATCGCCCTTGGAATTCGAAACTGCCGCGGCGACCTCGAGCGCGGCTTTCAATGCCGCATCATCCATGGGGCCGATGGTACGCACGGTTGTCTCCGGCGTGATGCCCAGTTTCTTCGCCAGCGTTGGAGGAGGCTTGAGCATCGCATCGGCCCATTTTGCCGCCATCCCATCGCCAAGTTGAACCGCGACAGGTTCGCCCTCAAACGTAAACCGAAGCCAGTCTCCGTCAGCGCCGACATTTTTCATCTTCGCGAAGGGAATCCTTCGCCGTATCTCTCCGCGCAAGATGAGTTCGGGCGGCTCCAGCAGCGCTTTCACGTGGTGCCGGGCTCCGTTCCAGACGCAAGTGCAGTTGGCTTCACGACCCATGGAATCTCCTATGCGCGCGTTGACTCTGCCCATCCGACAAGTGCCACGGTTGCGATTCCCAGAAGGAGAATCACGCCTTCAACGCGCTCGCTGCGATTGTGAAGCTTGTTGAAGTGGATCGTCGTGGGATTGGTGGTGTCCGAGGTGTCGATGGCTCCGCCAGCGGCAGCGCGGTCGCGTTCCATCGCGGGAATGATTCCGTATTGCGAATAGGCCGTGCAGGCCAGCATGAGGATAATCAGAATCATAGGTGCGAGGACGGCACGCGGCTTGTAGATATTCCATGCCGGCGCAAGGGCCATCAGAGCGAGCAGCACAAGGCCGCAGACAATTCCCATGCCGTGCAAGATGCGGAGCAGTTCGCCAACGATGGTGCCGGCGGTGTGGGTGCTGCCGGGCAGGGAATTGAAGGTAACGGCGGCAACGATGGGGAAGAAAATCTCCGCGCCAATCCAGACAATGAGCGCAAGATAAAGGAGCGTGCGAAGCAACGTCTTCATTTCGGAAGAATACTAAATGCAAGCGAACAGGGATTGGGGATCAGGAAAACAAAAGCGCCCGCACATTGCTGATGTGCGAGCGCCGTCGTTCTGAATCTCGTTTTACGACTTGTTTTTAAGAGCGCGCTTGAGCACGGTTTCGAGCGCGGCTTTGGTCTCGGCATACTCAGCGGGCGAAACGGCTCCCGTCAATTTCTCGCTCTCCAGGGAGAACAGTTCTTCTTTCAGAACACTCAACAGAGCGCCGTTTTTCGATGCCGATGAAGTTGCTGCTGAGTATGAATGAGCCGTCGCACCCGCGCCTGGGGCAGTTGCTACAACAACAGCCGGCCCTCCCGCGGGCTTGCGCAACAGGAATGCGGCAGCAACAACAAACAGCAGAGCAAGGCCACCGAGGATCCACCACTTGTATTTGCTGAGCGGGTCCGGGGTATTGATCGGTTCGCCGATTCCGCCGCCGGGCTGGCCGTTGGCGGGCGCTGCGCCTTGCGGGCCACCGGCTCCCTGGTCTTCGCGGGGCATGGAACCGGTGCCTGAAATCGTGAACTCAAGCGCCTTACCCGGCACCGCATTTTTGGCGACGAAGGTCTGGATGTTCGGGTCCTGGTTAATCGTCGTAAACGCCGAGCCTGCCCCGGCTGCAAAGGTGATGCTTTTCGGCAGCAGCACGCCAACGCTTTGCGTGCTCAGCGACTCCTGCGGATGGAACGTAAACGATCCGCTGTAGGGAATGGTGTAGCTGATATTGAATTGCGTGTCTTTTTCGCCTTCGTCAGGCTGGATGGGAAAGTTGAAGGCGTAGTGACCCTTCGCTCCATCGGGCTGCAGCTTCAGCGTGGTGGGAAGGCTGCCGGTGCTCGGACGCTGCCCCTGCGCCGACTCGACAATGGCTTCCGCCGGCAGGACGATCTCGAAGCTCTTCGGGCTCCACTGGGTCCGCGGCGGCATGCTGGTGTTGTGGATGAAGTAGCGCTCGATCACGTGCAGCTGGCCGTTCGCGGTTTCGATTTCGAGGACGTCGGCTTCAGCGAAAACGCCTTCGACCTTGGAGGCCACGTCGTAAACGGCGATGTCGGGAACCGAGCCGTTCTGGGGAGCGTCGGCAAAAAACTCGGCTCCCTGGTGTGTCACCTTTACCAGTGCGGGCGCGTTGCTCGGACGATTGAGCGTGTAGTGTCCGCTGCCGTCGACGGTGGTATGCGCCACTTCAGTCATACCCGTCATGGGCTCTACGAGAACAACCGTATCGCCCGCCGCGGGCTTGCCGGTCGTCTTGTCGGTCACGGTGCCTGTCAACTGCGCGGCCTGCGCAAGTGAGCCGGCAAAAAGAAAGCCGGCGATGGCCGCATGCAAAATAATCTTCATCGATCTCATGATTTTTCCCGGAGTCCTTATCTTTGATTGCCTATTCCTGCTGCTGCAGGTGATCCATCTCGGCGACCAATTGCGCCGTCTCGTTTTCAAGCTGCGCGCGCTGCGCCACAAAGTCTTCTTCAGGGTATTTGCCGGCGCGATGTTCGAAGTTGAGGTCGCGCAGATTTTCGTAGAGTTGTTCCTTGCGTTCCTCGAGATAATCGAGGCGCGTCTTTTGCCGTTGGCTTGCGAAGGAATTTTCGGGCCAGAAGGTGTAGAGGAACAGCACCATCGCCATCATGCATCCAAGCGCCAATCCAAGAGTTTCACTCATCGCTCAGTAACCTCCTTCGCTGCCGGTTTCACGGCGAATCCGATCGTGGATTGCATCCATCTCCGGCGTGCTTGCTGTTTGCTCGGTTTCCTTTTTGCCGAGCGACCAATGCCGTACGAGCAGAATTGTGCCGAGTAGCGCCGCGCCAAACACCGCAAAAGGCGCGACCCATGCCACGATATTGAATCCATGCATAGTGGGCGCGGCCAGTACGGTAGCGCCGTATTTTGCGGCAAAGCTGTCGAGGATCTGCTTGTCGGTCAAGCTGGCGTTGATGGCCGTACGCAATTCAGCCAACTGCACCGGCGAATCGGGACAGCCCACGTGATTGCACTCGCCCAGAATCTGGCCGCATCCGCAACTGCACATGAGCTGGTGGTTCAAGTGATCGTAACGCGCGCCTGCGTCGCTCGCTCCCAGTGAAAAGCAAACCGCAATCGCGAGCGTTCCGGCTTGCAAAGCCCTCTTCCAGAAAGTCAGACTCATCTCAGTCGCCGCCCTTCATTACCGGCTCGGCATGTTCCACCGGAGCAGCCGGCGTGCGCACCCCAACGCTTACCGGCTTGAGGCTTGGAACAAGCGCCGCAAATGTGCCCAGCACGAGCAGCACCACGCCCGCCCAGATCCAACTTACAAGGGGATTGAGAAACGCCTTGATGATCGGCTGCCCGGTATCGGGGTTGGTGCCTTCAAAGACCACGTACAGATCCCAGCTGGGAACGGAGTGAATCGCGACCATGGTCTGCGGCTGCTGGTTGACCAGGTAGACGCGTTTCTCCGGCGCCATCTGAAACTGCTTTTTGCCGTCGCGATATACATCGAGCAGCGCGTAGTCGGAGTTGTAGTTAGCGTTCGATTCCTGGGTGAATCCGACGCACTCAAGCGTGTAGGGACCGACACTCAGCTTGTCGTGTAAAGCGAGCTCTTGTTCCGTGTTGCGATTGAACGCCGACCCCGCAAGTCCGATGACGACGATTACTACGCCGATGTGGACCAGGTAACCGCCGTAGCGCCGCGTGTTGCGGCGACAGAGCAGGTACATAGAAGTCGCAATATTTTTACCAGTCTGTCTTGAAATCACTCCCGCGCCGCGGAAAAATTCCGACAGGATCGCCGTCGTCACACTGGCCGATAGCGCAAACGCGACCAGCGCGTAGAAATTGCCGGGATCGAAGGCACCATCTTTCCACGGACGAACGCCAACCGCAACACAAACGATGACCATGCCCCACAAGGCAATCGACGGCAATATAAAGTTGCGGCGAACAGCTCGCAATGATGTCGAACGCCATGGCAGCAGCGGGCCCACGCCAGTCAAGAACAGCAGAAATAGGCCGATGGGAATTGCCACCCGGTTGTAAAAGGGCGCGCCCACCGTGACCTTGTTGCCTACGACGTATTCGCTCAGGATGGGGAAGAGTGTTCCCCAGAGGATCACGAAGCAGGCGGTCAGGAGAACAAGGTTATTGAAGAGGAAGCTTGATTCGCGGCTCACCAGGGACTCAAGCCGGTGCTCGGCCTGCAGGTGATTGCGCTGCAGGATGTAGGTGAAGGTGCAGACTGCAAGCACGATCCCCATGAAGACTACGAACCATGTGCCGATGGACGACTGCGCGAACGCGTGCACCGAACTTACCAGTCCCGCGCGGGTCAGCAGCGTGCCGAGAAGGGTGAGCAGGAAGGTGGAGAAGATGAGCCAGACATTCCAGCTCTTCATCATCCCTTTCTTCTCCTGCATCATGACCGAATGCAGAAACGCCGTGCCGGTGAGCCATGGCATGAAGCTCGCATTTTCTACCGGATCCCAGCCCCAGTAGCCGCCCCATCCGAGTACAGCATAGGCCCAGTGCATGCCGAGGAAGATGCCGCTGGTAAGGAAGAGCCACGTCACCAGCGTCCACACGCGCGTGATCTTGATCCACTTTTCGCCGGGGTAGCGCATCATGAGCGCGCCCAGCGCGAAGGCGAAGGGTACCGAGAATCCCACATACCCGAGATAGAGCATCGGGGGATGGATCACCATCTCCGGATACTGGAGCAGCGGGTTCAATCCGTTGCCGTCCGCAGGTAGCCCGCCACGGAGCAGCGAGAATGGCGGCGCCGCAAAGTTCACGACTGAAAGAAAGAAGACCTGAATGCCCGCCATGATCGTCCCGGCATAGGCGTAGAGCTTCACGTCCGTCTGGTGTCGCAGGCGCAGCACGAACCCGTAGGCAGCCAGCAGCCAGCACCAGAGGAGCAGCGAACCCTCCTGGCCGCTCCACAGGGCTGAGAATTTGTACCAGCCCGGCAGAGCACGGTTTGAGTGCTCGGCGATGTAGGTGATGGAAAAATCGTTGGCGAACACCGACCAAATCAGCGCAATTGCCGCTGCTGTTACCGCGACAAACACGGCAATTCCGGCCCGGCGAGCCGTGTCGGCCAGTCGTTCCGGGGCAATCGGCGCGGGCTGGCCGGTGGCCAGCAGCCTCAGCGCTACAAAGCCGGCAAAGAGGTTATATGCGGCCAGCGCTAAAGCGATGAGAAGAGAGAGACTTCCAAACGTTGCCATCAGAGCTCCATCTCTGATTCTCGCACTGAGGACTAATGCCTTAGGGGAATCTAACGAGCCTATTCTCAACCATTTTAGGCTTCTCACATGTGATTTGCCTCACACTAGAGGTCGAGATGGAGGGGGAGTTGGATGGAAACGAGACGTTTATACCTAAAAGCCGGAGTGGCAATGGACCTGATCAAACAGCAATTCCGGGCAGGCGGGACAGAAGCCGTATCAGCTCCCCCTGGCGGCGGGAGCCTGTTTTGGCCAAAAGGGCCTTCATTTGCGATTTCACGGTCTCGCGGCTGACACGCCCTAGATCCGCTGTCTCCGATGCTGAATGCCCGTTCAGAAGGGAAAGCGCCAAGCGGGTCTCGGCCGGTGTCAGGCCGAAGAGAGTCTGCAGCACTTCTGCCGGAACTATGGGATTTTCTTCAGGATCGTCGATGAAGACTGCAACCGAGGCTTTTGTGCAAACTGGATTGTCTGTCGCATGAAGGGGAGAAACGAGAATGTGCAAGGGACGTTTTCCGGGGCGGTACAACGGCATCGATCCGCCGCCGGTCCTATCTGCGTGGGCTGGATTGGCGAGGGCCTTCGCAATCAGTTGCTGGAGTCGAGATGTTTCGCGGGAATCTCTTTCGGCTAATTTTGATTTGTGCACGTAAAGGCTATTGTCGGTGCCCAGGAGGGTGCGTGCCTTGCGATTGACAAAGATCACGTTCTGGTTTGAGTCGAGCAGGATCAGAGCGCTGCCGATGGCGTCGAGCGCGGTTTCCAGATCGGAAACGCGCCCTTCGAGAGCCGCCAGCTTGCGTCTGGTTTGGAGAGCGATTTTCAGATGTGGTGCAACAGTATTCAGCAAGGTTATCTGCTCGGGATTGAACTTCTCTTCATGCCTCGCACGGTAGAAGCTGATTCCATCGAACGAACCCTGTTTGCCGGGAAAAAAAACGGCTGCCAACCGGCAAATCTCATACTGGCGGAGAAACTCGTTATAAAAGACGCTCTTGAGAAACGCCGGTTCAGGCCACACCTCCTCACCCAGATGTACCTGTCCCGCTAAGCCCACCTTCGGAAGGCGGGCAGTCCACTCATCAAATTGCCAATAGTATTTTTCGTACTGATTTCCGCTCTCTTTCAACGCATCTCCCAGTCCCGCGACGATGCTGTGATGATTGCGCGACATGTCATGCGCGATCACAGCGGCCTTATCCACTCCGCAGCTTTCACCAAGTTGACGCAGAAAGTCGTTCCAGCGTCGCGGCTCGGTGGGGGCGGTATACAGGGTGCTCAGAAGGCGAACAATGGAGTCGTCGTGCATGGATTCCTCGGGGATGAAGGAATGTGGAGTGGGGGGAGTATAGCGCTGTCTTGATTCGGATGGGAAAGAAAAGTTTGTTTCTTTCCCCCAGCTGGGGGATGACACGGCCACCGGGGCGGTCGACCATCTAGGCGATGAACGGAGGTTACATGCGTCAACTGAAACCAGTTTTGCCGATTCTCTTGAGCCGCACGGCACTTTGCGTGGCGATAACCATGTCTGCCGCGATGGGGGCGTCGCTTCAGACTTATGCACAAAAGATCATCACCTTCGACGCGCCCGGCGCGGACCTGACGCCGAACGATTTCAATGGAACCATCCCCGGCGGCGCTAACGTCTGGGGAGCGATCACTGGAGCCTACATTGACGCGAACAATGTGTACCACGGCTTCTTGCGCAGTCCTGAGGGCAAATTCACCACGTTCGAGGCACCCGCCGCGGATACGACTCCTGGTTCCTTCAACGGGACATCGCCTTCGAACATCAACGACCTTGGAGTGATCACGGGAAACTACTGGGACGCGAATGGCTTCAGCCACGGTTTCGTGCGAAGTCCCAATGGAAAGTTTACGACCTTCGACGTTCCAGGTGCGGGGGGATTCGGCACCACTCCGAGAGCTTTTAATCTTGAGGGGGCGATCGTAGGTGTCTACACCGACTCAAACTTTTCGTTCCATGCATTTCTGCGCAGTCCCGAGGGCAAGTTTACGACGTGGAATGGTCCAGACGCATGCACAGGGAACGGTTCGGACGGCTGTTTTGGGTCGGGAGCCAGCAACGTGAACATATTTGGACTTGTTGCAGGTGGCTTCGAGGACAACAGCGGCAATTTCGTTCACCACGGCTTTGTGCGCAATGCCGAGGGCAAATTGAAAGTATTTGACGTTCCCGGCGCGGGCACCGGCAGCTATCAAGGCACCGGGTGTCCCGGTTGTAACCTGGGCCTCAACCAATTAGGGGCGATCGCGGGAAGCTACATTGATGCGAATAGTGTGAGCCACGGCTTTCTGCGCGATGCCAGAGGCGAGTTCACGACGTTCGATGTGCCTGGCGCTGGAACCGACAGCTACGAAGGAACAGGTTGTCCTTCAGATTGTCCTGTAAGCCTCAATGACTGGGGAGCTATCGCGGGAATTTACATTGATGCGAACGGCGTGCTTCACGGCTATCTACGCACTCTCGACGGCAAAGCTGCAACGGTCGATCCTGTTGGTTCAATCTTCACTTGGGTGTCGGGCATCAACGACCGAGGGGTCATCACGGGTTATTATGTCGACGCCAATTTCGTCTACCACGGCTTCATTCGAGAACCCTAGACGGTTCCTACGGCCTGAGAATCTTGCTGGGTTTAACGTTGAGCATTAAAGGTCGGTCTTCCAATCCTAAGGAGACGACGAAATCCCATGCCATGAAGGAGGAATTCTCTCACCAAGAGTCGCTGCGCCGGTCTAGTCAGGATAGGGTTCGTCGGGCTTCACAATGCGAATCAGGTGATCCGTAAAAATCGCGTGGCCACCCGGTAATGGGGTGCGCGGCATATGGCAGCTTACACAGTTTGATTTGCTGACGGGGCAGCTTTTGACTGTCGACGTTGCACTGGTCGCAGTCTTACCGTGGCAAGCCAGGCACTTCGCGTCGTAAGCAAGAAGATTGTGGTCGGCCTGTTGATGGGGATTGTGGCACGCGAGGCAGCTGATGCGCGGATCATTGCCGATAAAGCATTTGCTGTTCGCGAGCCGATAGGGTTGGAAGCGCACATCCGATGGCCCGTGCCAATGATTCCGCACGGTCGCGTCCCACGTGCGGTGGCATTGACCGCAGAAATTCCCGGCGTCTTCCGCATTCATCGTCTTGAGCGCCTTTGGCAGCGAAGCGAAGTTGCCGCGAGCGGCATCGGCCATGTGCTGCCCTGCGCCGGCGTGGCACCGTTCGCATCCCACTCCCGGGCTAAGATTTTCCAGATCCAGCTTCTTCCCTTTGACCGTGTTGCCGGCGTGGCATCCGAAACAGAGGAGCGATTCCGACGACGAAATTTTCCTGCCGAAAGCCTCTGTCAGGTCCTTGGGAACGATCTTCGCGTCTCCAGGCGTCGTAGCCAGCCCCTGGTCCAGCGGGAAATAGCTGACCAGGCTTTCATAGAGATCGCCATCTTTTTCGAGAACCCAGGTTTGGGCGTGCTGGCCAAAAATCCAGCGAATGGGCACCGACGCTGAGCTGGTGCCGTCGGACACACTGTAGGTGCTGCGACCATCTTTGGTTTGCACCGTGTAAAGATACTTGCCTTGTTGAACGCGCAGGTTGGGATGGGACTCCAGCGTTGGATTTGCTCCGAGAGTTTCCAGCGCGTGGTGCATGGCTGCGTGCGCATAGGAGGACGTAACACCCAGATGGCAGTCGGCGCAGGCAGGCTGATGTGCCGAAGTTTTCTGCGACGCCGCGAAGCCCGGCTGTGCTGAAGACATTGCGCACAGCAACAAACCAAGCGCGGACATGGGTGCGACCAAGACTTTCAAACTATTTTGCCAGGCTAAGGCAGACCATGCGCTCACGGTAGGCGTCCTCTCTTCTACCAGCCCGCGAGTAGACGTCTGCCAATCCCATATGCGCCTCGAGGTTGTTAGGGTCCTTTTGCAACACCTTGTTCAGCAATTCGGTGGAGCGTTTTACATCTCCGGTATCAGCCAGGGCGCGTCCCAGGGCGAGTTGCGCCATTTCCAAATCGGGGGCGGCGGCCAGGGCGATTTCAGCTTCTGGCTTTGCTTCGGCGAAGCGCCCCGCAATGGTCAGGGTGAACGCGAGCAACCCGTGCGCATAAATATTCGCGGGCACATGCTCTACTTCAGCGCGGAACTGCTCAATGGCGAGCGTTGGGCTGTCTTTATAGAGCAACGTGCCGTAGAAGAAATTCAGATTAGGCGTCGCAGGATAGCGCGCAACGAGGTCTGCGAACTGACGATCGGCCGCGTCGGTGTCCTCCGAAAGATACGCATATCCGGCGCTGCCCACGGCTTCAAGAAATGAACGTTTCTCCGGAAGGACATTTTGAGGCAGGTCCGGGATCCTCAACCCGGCCAGCCCAATACCCACCAGCAGATCTGGATCTTTGACGTGGTGAGCTGCGAAGAATGCGTATTGCGCAATTGCGTCGTCAAAACGTCCGGCGTGGCCCAGCAGTTCAGCGAGATGAAAACGGAGAATCGCCTCGTTGCCGGGCTGATCTCCCGCTCCAATTCTGACGCCCTGCTCAAGATCACGGAGCGCATCATCGTAGGCAGCGGTTTCGAATTCACACAGTCCGCGCAGCGCGATTGCGGCGCCAGCCTCGGGTTGAAGCCGGAGAAAGTGATTCAGAGCGTCGATCGCGGAGGCATAGCCATTGGACCGGTATTGAAGCAAGCCGACATAGAACCAGCCCTCTGCCCAGTCCGGCTTTGTTTCTAAAGCTTCGCCATAGAGTTGAATGGCGAGTGGGATGTTTTGCTGATTGCGTGCTTCGGTCGCGCGCGCGGCCAGGGTGTCAAATTGCGACACCGGTTGTTGCGCGTGCAAGCGTCCCGCGCATGCCGCGAGGAGAATGATCAAAACGAAGGTGAAAGAGCCCTTGGCCACCGGCTTGACGGTCACCAATCGTGTCTCCAGTCCTTTCAATACAGACGGCCAGCGGAAAAGATTCGATGATCGGTCCTGGATTGTTTAACGGAATTGGAGCTTCCCGGGGAATCTGCTTGCACGGTGCATTCTAACAAAAACAATCATCTCGATTGCAGACGATTCGGTTTACTGAGGAAGGATTTCCATCGCTATCCGAACAGAAATTCCTTTTCGCGGAGCTCCTTGATCGAGTCGCGTAATTTGGCGGCTTTTTCGAATTCGAATTTCCGGGCAGCTTCGCGCATCTCCGTCTCGAGCCTGGCGATGAAGGCATCCACATCGGCCTGCGAGTTGAACTCCGGCAGTCCCGCGGCCTCCTCGACTTCAATCTCGCCGTATTCGGCCTTCAAAATCTGCGCCAGGCCCATGTCCATCTTGTTGATGATCGACTGAGGGATGATGCCGTGCTCTTCGTTGTAGGCGCGCTGAATGGCGCGACGCCGATCGGTTTCGCCGATGGCATGCTTCATCGAGTCGGTCATTTTGTCGGCGTAGAGTATGGCACGACCTTCAAGGTGGCGCGCCGCACGGCCCATTGTCTGAATCAGCGATCCGGTTGAGCGGAGGAAGCCTTCTTTGTCTGCATCGAGAATGGCGACGAGCGAAACTTCAGGCAGGTCGAGACCTTCGCGCAACAGGTTGATGCCGATCAGCACGTCGAACTCACCTTTGCGCAAACCGGCCAGCAGCTTCACACGCTCCAGCGTTTCGATCTCCGAGTGCATGTAGCGGCAGCGCACGCCCACTTCGGTGTAGTAGCCGGCGAGGTCTTCAGACATGCGCTTTGTGAGCGTGGTGACCAGCACGCGCTCGCCGCGCTTGGCGCGATCGCGAATCTCGGCGAGCAGGTCGTCGATCTGGCCTTTCACCGGACGGATCTCGACTTCGGGATCGACGAGGCCGGTGGGCCGGATCACCTGCTCGACCACGACTCCAGCGGAGCGGGTCAGCTCATACGGACCCGGCGTTGCGGAAACATAGATCGTCTGGTGCACGCGATTCTCAAACTCATCGAATTTGAGCGGGCGATTATCGCGAGCCGACGGCAGGCGGAAGCCGTAGTCGACCAGGTTCTGCTTGCGGCTCTGGTCGCCGTGCCACATGCCATGCACTTGCGGAATAGTCGCGTGGCTTTCGTCCACGAAGAGCAGGTAGTCGCGCGGAAAATAATCGAGCAGGGTGGGCGGAGCTTCGCCCGGCAGGCGGCCCGAGAAGTGGCGCGAATAGTTCTCGATGCCGTGGCAGTAGCCCATGGACTTGATCATTTCAAGATCGAAGCGCGTTCGCTGATGCACACGCTGCGCCTCAACCATGCGGCCTTCGGCTTCGAGATACGCCACCCACTCGGTGAGTTCGGCGACGATGGAGTCGATCGCCTGGGCCTTGCGCTCGGGCTGCACGACGTAATGGCTCTTGGGATAAATCGGCAGTCGCGCGTACTTTTGTTTCACCGTCCCAAACAGCGGATCAATCTGCGACAGCGACTCGATCTCGTCGCCGAAAAGCTCGATGCGGTAAGCCGTCTCGTCGTACGTGGGATAGACCTCGATGATGTCGCCACGCACGCGAAAGGTTCCGCGGCGGAAGTCCGCGTCATTGCGTTCGTAGAGGATCTCGACAAGACGGCGAGTGATGTCTTTGCGGCTGATGCGCTGGCCTTTTTCAAGCAGCAGCAGCATGCCGTAGTAGGCCTCGGGCGAACCCAGGCCGTAGATGCAGCTTACCGAGCTGACGATGATGGCGTCGCGCCGCTCAAAGAGCGATCGGGTCGCCGACAAACGCAGCTTGTCCAGTTCCTCGTTGATGGTGGCTTCTTTTTCGATATAGAGGTCGCCGGCCGGGATATAGGCCTCGGGCTGGTAGTAGTCGTAGTAGCTGACAAAGTATTCGACGGCGTTCGAGGGGAAGAAATGCTTGAACTCGTGATAGAGCTGGGCGGCGAGCGTCTTGTTGTGCGCGAGGATGAGCGCCGGCCGGTTCGACTGCTCGATGATCTTGGCCATGGTGAAGGTCTTGCCGGAGCCGGTAACGCCGAGCAGCACCTGGTGCTTTTCGCCCGCGCTGAGACCCTCCATCAGTTCCTCGATAGCGCGGGGCTGGTCGCCGCGAGGCTTGTAGCTGGTCACCAACTGAAAATCCATTGGAAGATTATAGACGAAGAGCGAAGATTAGGCGAAGGATCGAAGGCAAGCTTTCGAATCGGCCATGATACAGACATAAAAGCGAAATTCGTGGCAGGATGGAAGGAAATCTTGACGCAAATCTAAGTCTGACGCGGACGGGACGATGGATCTTGCAGACTCTGGTCGTATGACATTAGAGGTTCCTTTGGAACTGATGGGTTCACCGCCAAGAACAGTGACGTTCAATCTTGATGGCGATGGACGATACCTGCTGATCATCGTCTTGCTGTTTTTTGTAGGCGGCAGCATCTGGCTCGGATGGAAGAGTTACGACGATGTCCAACAGTTCAAGGAAAGGGCCTTGTTGCGCAGCAATGGCCACCTATTGGTCGGCGAAGTCACGGGATTCTCATATCATCGCCACGGGCCAACGAGAGTCAATTACAGCTTTGCCTTCAACGGGGTGACTTATTCGGGCAGTGCAGAGGAGCCGAACGCGGGACCAGGAACATCGCTCCACAAATCAGACATGATTCTCGTTTGGTTTCTCCCGTCCAATCCCGCAGTGAATCATCCGAATACTTGGGAGTGGTCTCCGGCTATCGGTTGGGATTGGATCGCCTTCTACATTTTCTTCTGGGCCATGGGCGGTGCAGCATTGGTTCTTCTATTCCGGGAAAGAACGCTGACTCGTAAAGGAAACGTAGCATCAGCACTAGTCACGAGCTGTGTACCAAAGGATGGAATTTTTCACATCGAGTATGAGTTCCGTACCGCAGACGGCAAGCCAATGAAGGGGCACACCGATCGTAAAGCTGGGTATGAAACGGGCGCGAGAGTCTGGGTTCTTTACCTGCCTCGGCGGCCACGAAGAAATGACCTCTACCCCATGTTGGTATTCGACGTTGCCGGATGAAAACACCGGTTCTGAGCGAGTGACCGCCAATGGGAAGTTACAAAGAACAACCGCAGATCCTTCGGCTTTGCCTCAGGATGACAGCGCGGGAGTGAGTTTCAAGCGGGAGTAGGGGGTGCCCTAGGGCGTGCAAATCTCTCACGAGGCACGGAAGCTATCGGGGATGTATCAGCGAATGCCAAGATCCCGCCGCGGATCGCCGACCATCTTTCCGGGGTCGACGGCGCGATCGAATTCCTCGCCAGATATGAACCCGCCGCCTACCGCGGCTTCGCGCAAGCTGATCTTCTGCTCAAGAGCGTTGTGTGCAATCATTGCCGCGTTTTCATAGCCGACCAGCGGACTCAACGCGGTCACCAGCATCAGGGAGTTCTCGACGTTCTGTGCGATCTGATCTCGGTCCAGCGTAATTCCTTCAACGCCGTATTGCTTGAACTGGACGCAGGCATCGCCCAGGATGCGCGCGCAGTGGAGCACGTTCCTGATCACCATCGGCCGCATCGTATTCAATTCAAGATTTCCTTGCGCGCCTGCGAACGCAACGGCAGTGTCCTCGCCGATCACCTGTGTGCAGACCATGATCATGGCTTCCTGCTGCGTGGGATTCACCTTGCCGGGCATGATCGAACTGCCCGGTTCGTTTGATGGCAGCACGAGCTCATGCAGCCCTGATCGAGGGCCTGAACCCAGCCAGCGCAGATCGTTCGCAATCTTCATCAGCACCACAGCGAGCCCGCGCAACGCAGCGCTGGCCGCGACCATCGCATCCACCGACGCCATCGCAGCAAACTTGTTGGGCGCTGAAACAAATGGAATTTGCAAGAACTCGGACAATTTCGCTGCGGCTCTCTCTCCGAAATCCGGCGGGGCATTCAGCCCAGTTCCAACAGCGGTCCCTCCGATCGCAAGTTGATATAGCGCATGCATTGAATGTTTCACCTGGGCCAGTGCGCCCTCAAGTTGCGTCGCATAGCCTGACCACTCCTGCCCGACGGTCAGTGGCGTAGCATCCTGCAGGTGGGTCCGCCCGATTTTCACCACGTCCACCCACGCGCGGGCCTTCGCCCAGACTGCGTCTCTGAGCGCGGAAACCGCCGGAATCAGATGCCGGTCGAATGAAAGCACCGTGGCGATGTGCATCGCCGTCGGGAACGTGTCGTTCGACGACTGGCTCATGTTGACGTCGTCGTTGGGATGAACCGGATCCTTGCTGCCGAGCTTTCCACCCGCGAGCTGAATGGCCCGGTTGCTGATGACCTCGTTCACATTCATGTTCGTCTGCGTGCCTGACCCGGTTTGCCAAACGCTGAGAGGGAACTCGCCGTCGAGCGCGCCGGAAACTACTTCCTCGGAAACCGTTGCAATCAGATCGGCTTTCCACGCAGGCATTGCGCCGATCTCGCCATTCACCAGTGCCGCCGCCTTTTTCACATATCCATAAGCGCGACACACCTCAATCGGCATGCGGTCTTCGCCAATCGCAAAGTGCAAAAGAGAGCGCTGCGTCTGGGCACCCCAGTAGTGTTCGGCCGGAACATCGATCGCCCCCATCGAATCGGTTTCTTTGCGAACACCCTTAGTTCCCGTGCCAATCGGAAGTTTCTGGATAGTCAGAGGCTTTGTTCGCTTTGCGGGTTTTCGATCTGTCATCTGGTCGTCCCCCATCCGAACCGCCGTATGGCTGCTGGTGGCTATTGGTCGTCATCGTCCCCATCGGGCCCGCCGCGGGTCACGGCCATTGCGGCTCCATACGGCTTCATCTGGTACTCGTTTGGCGGGATGTCGCCTGCAAGGTAGCGCACAAAGTAATCCCATCGGCGGCGCATCATGTACTGCGACGCAGGGCCGTAGCCATGCGGGACATTGGGAATCAAGACCAGGTCGAAGTCCTTGTTGGCCTTGATCAGTGCGTCCACCATCAGCAGAGTATTATTGGGCGGCACGTTGTCGTCCATCGTGCCGTGCGCGAGCATCAGGTGGCCTTTCAGATTCTTGGCGAAGTTCTGGTTGGCCTGCGAATCGTAGTTGCTGGTGCCGTCGTGATTCTTTACCTCGATGCCGGCCCACTTTTCCGCCCAGTCGTCCTCATAGTCGCGCTGGTCGTGGTTGCCGCTCTCGGCAATGCCCACCTTGAAAAAGTCGGGATAGTGCAGCAAAGCCGCGCCGGTCGCGTTTCCTCCGCCGGAGTGTCCCCAGATTCCAACACGATTGAGATCGATGAAGGGGTATTGTTTTGCGAGATCTTTCATGCCGGCGATCTGGTCGGGAATGGTGTTGTCACCCAGGTCCGCGTAGTAGGCCTCGTGAAACGACTTGGAGCGGAACGGTGTCCCCATGCCGTCGATGCAGACGACGATGAAGCCAAGCTCGGCGAGGGCCTGCATGTCTCCATGGGCTGCACGGAAGTCGCGCGCGCCGCAGGAGCCGATTTGCGGGCCGGGATAGACGTAGTTGATTACGGGGTACTTCTTCGATGCGTCGAAGTGCGTCGGCTTGAACATGAAGCCGTACAGTTCGGTTTTGTCGTCGCGGCCTTTTACGCTGATCGGAGTGAGCGGCTGCCAACCCGAAGCGAGCAGAGGCGCAATATCCTGCTTCGCCAGTTCCATCACTGTCTTGCCGGCATCATCGCGCACCACTGTGACCTGTGGCTGTGTTGGAGTCGAGTACGTGTCGGTGAAGTAGTGGCCGTCGTGCGAAACCTTGATGTGGTGATCGGCGTTTTCGGGCGTTAACAGCTTTAATCCGGTGCCATCAAACTTCACGCTGTAGAAGTGTTCATAGTACGGGTCGCGATCTTTCTCTTTGCCCACGCCGACGAAGTAGATGACGTGTGCCTTGTCGTCGACATACAACACCTGCGTGACATTTCCAGGTCCGCGGGTGATCTGGTTCTTCAGTTTGCCGGTGGCGAGGTCGTAGAGATAGAGATTGCCCCAGTTGTCACGCTCGCTGAACCACAGGATCTCGTTCGACTCCGGGAGATAATGCCAGTTGATTTTGCCGTTTCCGCTTTCGTAGAACTTCGGCACGGTCTCGCCCATCACCTCGCGCACATCTCCGGTTTCGGTGTCATCTACGCGGAGCCACTCCTGCTTGTGTTCGCGCGAACTGGATACGAATGCCAGGTGTTTTTCATCGGGACTCCACTCCACGTCGGCAAACGTGTCACCGTCGCAGGCGATGTCGTCGCATAAGGTCGAGCGATGCTGATCGGGTGGCATCTTCAGGCGGATCAGCTTGCGCGCGGCAACGTCAATGATCACGCGCTCGATCATCGTCACGTCCTTATCACCCACAAGCGGATACTTCCACGCTTTCAATTCAGGATGCGTGTTGGTGACGGGGACGAGGTACATCTCACCGTCCTTGCGTTGATCCTGTTGAAACGTGGCAATCTTCTTCGAATCGGGCGACCACAGCAGGATGGCGGAGTCTGAATGCTTCCAGCCCGCGTTGTCGGTTGCATAGCCGAAGTCTTTGATGCCGTCGGTGGTTAGCTGCGTCTCGGCGCCCGTCGAGGGATCGCGTACCCAGAGATTCCAGTCACGAATGAAGGCGCCAAGCTTGCGGTCGGGTGAGAGGTTCATGGGTGGTTGCGCGGGCTGGCCCGGCAAGGGTGTCCCACCCGAGATCGTTTTACATGAGTCAGATTTGGCACCAAGGCTGCACTGGTATGTCGCACCCCGCATCTTGAATGCAAGTGCGCGGTCGCCGTCGCTGAGCGATATATCGGAAAGCTGCAGATGCCGGGCATCGAGACCGGGGCCGCCTTTGGCAATCTCTTTGAGCGCAACCGCCAGTTTTTCGCGATCGAAGAGAGGTCCGCGCGACCCCTTTGCAGGATCGACCACCACATAACTGGTTCCGCTTTCGTCCACCTCGCGATACCAGAAGCGATCGTCATCGAGCCATTGCGCATTCACCTGGCCCTTGTAAGCAAGAGGATTCACGTTGTAGGCCATGAACTTCTCGGCATTCGCATAATCCTGGTCGGTGTACTGGCGCGGCTGCTGGGCCAGCGCGGTAAAGCAAGACAGGGCAAGAGCCGCAAATTGGCCCGCCATCATTACGGGTTTCATCCCAATCATGTTTCTGGATTCCTCTGTACGCAGACACACCGTTCGACGAGGCGCCGGAGTATCCGCTATGTAATAGATCGGAAAAGCTGTTACTCGTTCGCAATTCTATACGCAGCCGCCTGCAATCGAGGAGTAAACAGGGTTTTTGCCGCACTCACATTAACTTCGGGGATAGACGTTCATCCGGCAACGAGAGACGAACAATTCGGCCATTACAGTGGTCGCGGTGCAGCCGCAAGCAGGGATCTGAATGAATGGCTCGGTAGAGGACTCTCGACGTGGGCGATATCAGCGGCTCTCAGATTACAAAATGGTCAGTTTGTAATTCATCGGAAATTCAAATTGGTGCAACCTGCTGATTCATCGAGCGCAGCTAGTTTCCTCTTTGGAGGTAACAATGCGTAAAGTCTTCCCCGCTGTAACTCTATTCTCTGCCCTGCTTTCTGTCGGTGCGGTCGCCCAGGATCACGATCGCGACGCGGACAAGAGCCAGATCAAACATGTTTTGCTGATCAGCATTGACGGCATGCACGCAGCGGATTTCAAGAATTGCGTTGAAGGAATTGCTGGAGCCAACGACGGCAAACCGTACTGTCCGAATCTCGCCGAACTCGCTACGACGGGCGTGAATTACGTCGCCGCCAACACGTCCAAGCCGTCAGATTCCTTCCCCGGTCTAATGACCATCATCACAGGCGCAACACCGCGCACCATGGGCGTTTATTACGACGTTGCCTATGACCGCTCGCTCGATGGCCCCGCGGTTACGACCGGTAACGGAAATCCAGCCGCTCCGTGCACAGCAGGCAAAGCGCCGACCGGCTATACAACCGAATATGAAGAGGGCATTGACATCAACCAGGGCCTTGTCAATGGCGGCGCTCCCGGCGCCGGGCTCACCGACGGCGGCACTGCCTCACTCGATCCCAGCAAGATGGACCGGGATCCTGCCAAGGGATGTGCGCCGGTTTTTCCATGGCAATTCGTCCGCACCAACACCATCTTCGGTGTCATTCACAAGGCCGGGGGCTACACTGCCTGGTCTGACAAGCACCCGGCGTATTCGTCGGTAGCCGGTCCTGACGGCATCGGAGTGCTCGATGATTTCTATGCGCCTGAGATCAACTCCAACGTGGTCGCGCTGCCCGGCGTGACGACGCCTACCGGCATTTCCTGTTCCAGCGTGCCCGATCCTTCCGCCGACCTTACCGCATGGACGAACAGCTTCAAGAACATCCAGTGCTACGACACGCTGAAGGTCAATGCGATTCTCAATGAGATTGAGGGCAAGACGCACAACGGAGCGCATGCGAAGACGCCCACGATCTTCGGCATGAACTTTCAGGCGGTCAGCGTCGGCCAGAAGTTGATCGAGAGCAGCGGTCCCGGCAGGGGCGGCTATCTCGATGCGGCCGGTACTCCAACTGGAAACCTGCTCAGCGATATCGAGTTTGCTGACGACTCCATCGGCGAGATGGTGATGAAGCTGAAGGATCGTGGACTGTATGAGTCAACTCTGATCATCATCACTGCCAAGCATGGCCAGTCGCCGATCGATCCAAATGCATATGATGCCGTTCCGGGCAAGACCAGCAACGGTCTCTCGTCGGCGACGCTGATCTCCAATCAGCTGCACGCCGCGATGCCGCCATCGGAAGATCCAAATGGCACCGGCATCGGTGCGACCGAAGACGACGTCTCGCTGCTATGGCTGACGAATCCTTCGTTCACTGACGCGGCCGTTGCTCTGTTGGAAGCCAATCGTGCCGCAACAGGAATCGGCCAGATCTACTACGGTCCCTCGGTCGCGCTTAACTATAACTGGCCCGGCCTTCCGCCTAACGATCCGCGTACGCCTGACATCATCGTGACGCCGAATGTCGGTGTTACCTACACGGGGAGTAATGCGAAGCTGATGGAGCACGGCGGGTTCGCGCATGACGATACCAACGTGATGTTGCTGCTCTCAAATCCCGGGATTGCCCCTCGCACTGTCTTCAGCGAAGTCGGAACACTGCAGATTGCGCCGACAATCCTTACGGCCCTGGGAATCGATCCGCGCAAGCTCGATGGCGTGCGTCTGGAAGGGACCGGAGTACTTCCGGACGTGAACCTCAACTTTTGACCAGCGATAACCCTGCGCTGACGGAGCGGACGACAACCATCGTCCGCTCCGTTTGTCATTTGCGAGATCAACACTGAGCATGCAATGGATCAAGTGAAGGATGCGAAAGATACGGTTGATGCCGCGAGCAGAGCCGCTACCTTAACATCGCGCCGATGTTCGCTCTGATCGTGGGGCTGGATGCGGTTCCTGTAATCGTCAGTGGTATCCCGCGATTTGATGTCGGGGCCGGCTTTGCGTTCGGGTGCAGAAAGCCTCCGACAATCCCGCTGACTGCGTTCACGGCGGAGTTGGCAACAGCACCCACGGCGTTGGACGAATTCAGTTTTGCTGTCAGGTTAAAATCGATTGCTCCCGACTGCGCGACGGTTCCCTCGCCGGTAGCGGAGCCAAGCTGGGGTAGATTGCCGTAGATATCGGTGACTTTGGCGCCTTCGGGCGAAGAACTGACTTTCGCTTTGAGCACCTGGATCTCTGTGCCGGCGGACGTCCCGCCAAAAGGATTAAGACCCTGAATTTTCGAACCGAGGTCGAACCCGGCAAGCCGGGTGTTGTCGATCTCGACGGGTCCTGCGAGGGTTGCTGTGGTGGCCGGGCCGGTGACCACGATGTTCGCGGTCAGCGTTCCGCCCTGGAGTGAAGACCCGCTGGGCAGATGGATGCCGACGACGGGCAGCAGGCTCTCCAACTGGTCAATGGGAACGTTGGGAGCAGCCATATGCAGGTTGAGCATGACTGCCTGCGGCGTGAACTGGAAGGTGCCATTGACATGGACGGCAGCCGATCCAGCGTGCACCGCGAGATCCGATACGGTTGCGAGGCGCGTTTCGAGATTGTCCGAGAGGGAATAGTCCATCTCTACGGGATTCTGAGCCGGTGATCCTCTCGGCACCAGTTGCAGGCGCACCGCCTTGATCTTTCCTGTGCTCGAGACCGTGGCGCCATCGGACTTCATCTGGGCATCTACGTCATCCACCATTGAGATTCCCTTGCTCCGGTCGATTACGCCGGATGCAACCGGATCGAATTCGCGCAGTTGCAGCGTGGCCTGGAATGGGGTCTTCGTCGTGTCTTTCTGCGAAATCGGGCCGGCATCGCCGTTGAGCTTAAGAGAGCCGTCGCCCGGTAGCTTCGCGGAGAGATCGAACGGAAAAGACTTCAGAAACGAGAAGTTCTTTACGGTCAGATTGACGGCTGAGTACCCAAAAGGCGTTTGAGTCGTAGGAATTGATGAAACCGTGGCGCTTCCATCCGTAATTTTCAGTTCGTCCACGGTCAAGTCCGGCACTGAACTCGACTGGGCGTGGCCTGGGGTGGCAGACGCGCCACCGATGCTGGAAAAATTCCATTTCCCGGTTCCGTTCTCGATGAGCTGGATCGAGGGAGTGTCGATGTTCAGCCGGGTGATCCGTACCTGGCGGTGAAAAACCAGTGGCAGGATCTTCACGCCTACGTCGAGTCTCTTAGCCTGGATGAAGGGAACGGAACTGTAGGCCGGATCATCGGCGATGGCGATGTCATCTGCCACGAGATTTCCCTCCAGGATGGAGAGAGTCAGCCGTCCCATTGTCACGTCTCGGCCGAGCGCCGACGAGAGCTGACTCTGAACCGTCGGCCTGAAGGTGTCCGCGTTCACGAAAACCGGCACAAGGGTAACGATGAAGATCATGAGAAGCACGACGGCAGCGGCAGGCAGAGCCCATTCCTTTTGCATGCTGTTCCTTCTCCAGTCCAGAACTGGGAAGATTGTATCGCCCCGTGCCGCCGTGCGCTCAAGTGTCTCCGCCCGATGGAATCGCGTTATATCGGGCGCAGTTGTCTACCAGGGCAGAGGCTTACCCAGGTGAAAGTATCCCCCCGTCGGTCCATCGTCTGGAAGCGTTGCCAGGGCCGCGCTCGTCTTGCCGCCTTCACTCAGCTCCATCGGCGCGCTTTGGCCGCCCATGTCGGTTTTGACCCACCCAGGGTGCGCAGAGTTCACTTTAACTTTGGTATTGCGCAGCTCGTAGGCAAGATGCACTGTGAATGCATTGAGTGCGGTCTTCGAGGCGTCATAGGCAAAGGACTTTGCGTTGTAAATCGGCGAATTTGGATCGGCATGGAGCTTGAGCGAACCGAGAATGCTGGAAAGATTCACGATTCGTCCGGCCGGGCTCTTCTTGATCAACGGCAGGAGTTTTTCGGTCAGCTCCACCTGGGCGAAGAAATTGGTTTCGAAGACCTTGCGGAGCAGATCCATCGGCACATCGGCGGCGCGATGCTCCGGGCCCTCCCCAGGAAACGTGCCTCCGGCGATCCCCGCGTTGTTCACAAGGATGTCGAGCCTTCCGTAGTTGGAATCGAAGTAGTCGTAGGCGGCCTGGTAGTCCTCCGGACTGGTGATGTCGAACTGGATCATGTCGGCATCTACGTCGGCAGCGCGCAGCCGGGCCACCGCCTGCTCGCCCTGCGTTTTGTCGCGAGAGCCAATGACAACCTTGATGTCAGATTCCTTGTTCTGGCCGAGGTCGAGGGCGGTCTGGAAACCGAGTCCGCGATTTCCACCCGTAATGAATGCAATTTTTTGTGCCATGGGGCGAGTTCTCCTAACGAGCGTTGGATTCTGATGCAGCCGTCCAAGGTGCAGGAATTCGGCATTGGAGCGGAATCGAAGCGAGCTCGATGGCGGCTCCAATTCGTTTGCAATGCGTGAGGGAGAGCGGGTATGTTTCAAAGCGGGTAGGTTGGAGCCTGAATGCGCCTTTCTGATTCCCCGGAAGAGGACGCAGCGGCTGCGGCTGGGGTCAAACGGGCCGAGTTCGCTCATGTGGCGCTGGAGAATCTATTTGATATTTCTCCCGACGCCATTTTTGTCACGGATGCTCAAGGCATCATCCGTGCCGCAAACCCGCGTGCCGCCGAGCTCTTTGGTTACAGCCAGTCGGAACTGATCGGCCAGCCGATCGAGACTCTTGTCCCGAAGCGCTTCAGGACGCACCACCCGGCACATCGCGAGAACTACCACGCCCATCCGCGAGCCCGCCAGATGGGCGCGGCCTTGAACCTCTTCGGCCTCCGCAAGGATGGCACGGAGTTCCCGGTCGACATCATGCTCAAGCCGCTGACGACGCCGGAAGGCATGATTGTGCTGAGCATCGTTCGCGATGTAACCGAGCAGCACGAAGCTCAGAAACTGGTGCGGCGCAAAGATCTGCAGCTTCGCTCACTGCTCGACGGAGTGCGGGACTATGCCATCTACCTTCTCGACACGGAGGGGCACGTCACGACGTGGAATCCCGGTGCGGAACGCGCGAAGCAATACAAGAGCGACGAGATCATCGGCAAGCATTTTTCCCGATTTTTCACCCAGGAAGACATCGACCGCGGGCGTCCGGCAGAGTTGCTGAACCTCGCTGCGCAGCGCGGACGAATTGAAGACGAAGGCTGGCGAGTGCGCAAAGATGGTTCTCGCTTCTGGGCGAACGTCGTTCTTACTGCCATTCGGGACGAAACCGGCGAGCTAACGGGATTTGCCAAGGTGACACGCGACTTTACCGATCGCAAACGCGCTGAAGAAGCCGTGATGCTGCAGCTCAGCCAGGCCCTCCTGGCCAATATGGATGTGCGCAAGCTTCTCTCTGCGATCTCCGCGAGCCTGCAGGAGGTGGTGCCGATGGATTGCGCCACGCTGGGGCTACACGAGGAAGGATCCGATTCGATGATGGTCCAGTTTCTCAGCGTGAACGAGAAGCAGCCCAGCCGAGGAGATGTTCGCGTGCCATTGCAGGGTTCGCCTGCTGGTCGTGCCTTTCTCACACGAGAGCCCATTTGCATCGACCGCATCGAGAGTAGCGAGTTCTCACAGGAAGGCGTTCAACACTTAACCAGCCTCGGCATGCAGTCTGGTTGCTGGATACCGCTGGTGCATCGCGGCCAGGCGATCGGCGCGCTCGCCGTAGCCAGCCGGATCGAGGGCTCATTTGGCCAGAAGGAAACCGAGGTGCTGGTTCAGGTAGCTGACCAGGTGGCGATGGCGGTCAGTAACGCGATGGTCTTTCGTCAAATTGCCGACCTTCGCGATCGCCTGCGCCAGGAGAAGGAATATCTCGAGGATGAGATCAATCTCGAGAATCGATTCGAGGACATTGTTGGCGAAAGCGGGGGATTGCGCCAGGTACTGAAGCAGATTGAGACGGTCGCGCCCACGGACGCAACGGTACTGATCCAGGGCGAGACTGGAACCGGAAAAGAATTGCTGGCCCGCGCCATCCACCGCCTGAGCCCACGCAGGGATCGCACATTCGTCAAGGTGAACTGTGCCGCAATCCCCGCGGGACTCCTAGAGAGTGAACTCTTCGGTCACGAGAAGGGCGCATTTACGGGAGCCATCGCGCGCAAGGTTGGGCGGCTCGAACTTGCGCACGAAGGTACGCTGTTTCTCGACGAGGTTGGGGAGCTTCCGCTTGATCTGCAACCAAAGCTGCTTCGGGCAATTCAGGAAAGGGAAATCGAACGGCTTGGCAGCACGCGCTCCATTCCCATCAGCATTCGTCTTGTTGCGGCCACCAATCGCGACCTGGGGCAGATGGTTGCCGAGAAGCAGTTCCGCAGCGACCTGTTTTACCGGCTCAAGGTTTTCCCGGTTTTCGCTCCTCCGCTGCGCGACCGGGTTGGGGACATCCCGGTACTTGTGCGCCACTTTGTATCGACCCACAGCCGGCGCATGGGCAAGAACATCGAGACCATCCCGGAAGAAACCATGAAGGCTCTTTGCCGCTGGCCGTGGCCGGGCAACATTCGCGAGCTGGAGAACTTTCTGGAGCGCGCCGTGATTCTTACCCGCGGGCCTCAACTCTACGTTCCGCTCGCGGAACTCGAGACGAAGGCGGGCGAAGAAGAGACGGAGTTGGAAGAGCGGAACCCGACTCTACACGCAGCGGAGCGTGAACATATCCTGCGCGTGCTGCGCGAAACCAAAGGCCAGATTGGCGGAGCGGACGGCGCCGCGGAGCGTCTTGGTCTGAAGCGCACTACTCTGAATTCGAAGCTCAAGAAACTCAGCATCGAGCGCAGCGACTATATGTAACCTATGTCGACGACTAGAGCCTTTTTTTCGTCGTCACGGCGATACGCGCGCGTTTCAAGAATAGCTATCGCACGATCCGCCTCGAAATCCATATCCATCGCATAACAGCCGCACCTGCCGGTGCATGCGTAGTGCGAACCATGGGACTGACGGCGGCTTTCGTCTGCTGGTCCCGTTACACTGGAAACATGATTCGGGTTTTTCGTCCTGTGCCCGTCGATCGCCTCAAGCTGCTAGTATTCGACCTTGACGGTACGCTCATCGACTCGGCGCAGGATCTCTGCAACAGCGTGAATGCGACGCTCGAGAAGTTTGGCCGGCCGAAACTTTCCGACGAGATCATCGCTGGATACATCGGCAACGGTGCGCTCATGCTGGTGCGCCGCGCCTTCGCCACCGATGACGGCAATGAGCCCGGCGAAGAATTGCTCGCCGAAGCCTACAAGTTCTTCCTGGACTACTATCGCGAGCACAAGCTGGACTACACCTACGCCTACGAGGGCGTGCTTGAGGCGCTCAAGGCGCTGCACCAGGTTCACGACCAACTTGATGTGCCGGCGCGCGCCATGGCCGTGCTCACCAACAAGCCCGTGCGTCCCGCGCAGGCCATTTGCGAAGCGCTTGGACTTGCGCCCTACTTCCTACGCATCTATGGCGGCAACAGTTTCGCCACCAAAAAGCCCGATCCCGAGGGCCTGCTTGCCCTGATGAAGGATGCCGGCGCGACGCCGGAACAGACGGTAATGATCGGCGACAGCCAGGTGGATGTGCTCACCGCTCGCAACGCCGGCGCCTGGGTCATCGGCTGCACATTCGGCCTTGCACCGGGGAGCCTCGAAGCCATTCCCCCTGACGTGCTCGTCGACTCACCGGCGGACTGGACAGCCGCACTGAGTCCTGCGAGAATTGATTCATAGGGCAACCCCAAACAAGACTGCAAGTGCATACGCTGCATGGAGTTAGAGCGCAGTCCAAGATAGTCCCGCAGAGAAGAGCCAGGGTGATGAAGTCGTCTCCCCTGACATTCGCCGGCCACGAATGTCTATCTCCAGTTGCGGACCTGGGCGCCTGATTGCAAGCGCAGTGCGAACCAGTCCTGCTGGTCTCGACGTTGGGTTTTGCTGGAGATTTGCATGCTTCGCTTTTTTGCTTTGGTTGTATTGCTGCTGTCGCCTGCCGCGATTCTCGCCGGTAATTCTTCAAGTTCCAATGCGAAGCCCACGCCTGCCGCAACCGTTCAGGGCGTTGTCGCCGACGCTACCGGCGCCATTGTGCCGAATGCGGAAGTCGACCTGGTTAACGCTGATGGATCGATCGCCGGCACAACCAAGTCCGACGGTGTTGGAAACTTCCTGATGGCCGCGCCTCACTCGGGCAGCTTCACGCTGGTGATCTCCGAGCCCGGCTTTGAGACCGTTCACTTTCCCGTCACAGTCCGGCCCAACGTGGTGTCGGCCGCGGCCCCCGCATCTCACGTCATGGCCGCGCCTCTGCACATCACGCTGCCCATCGCGGCGGTGGCCACCAGTGTCCGGGTAAACGGCGATACCGACGAAGATCTGACCGCATCCGAAGACAATCGCGATTCCTCGGTGATGACTTCGAGCGATTTGAAAGCGTTACCAATCTTCGACAACGACTACGTCACCGCGATGAGTTCCTTCCTCGATGACAGCGCGTCCGGCACGGGCGGGTCGGGCTTGATGGTCGATGGTGTAGAAGCCAATCGCGCAACCGTATCTCCCTCGGCAGTCCAGGAAGTGCGAATCAACCAGGATCCATATTCGGCGCAATACTACTGGCCCGGTCGCGGGCAGATGGAGATCATCACCAAATCCGCCGCCGACAAATATCACGGTCAGTTCAATTTCCTCTTTCGCGATTCAGCGCTGAATGCGCAGAACGCTCTTGCTCCGTCGAAGCCCTTCGAGCAGCGCCGCGTCTATGAGGGCAGCGCGACCGGTCCGATCTTCTTTGCGAAAAAGAGCAGCTTTCTCGCCAGCTTCAATCGCGCTGAAGAAGACCTCGACTCGGTGGTCAACGCCACCGTTCTTCCTACCACTGCAAATCCAAGCGGTCTCTTCCAGGCCAATGTCACTGCTCCCACGCGCGACACCGAATTCAGCATCCGGGCCGCACACCAGTTCGGCGAAAAATACTCGGCCTACGCACAGTACAGCTACGAAGAGTGGACTGGGCAGAACCAGGGCGTAGGCGGCCAGTCACTGGCCGGCAGCGGTTACAACAGCAAGTATCATGAAGGCGACATGGTGGCGCACGTTGACTCGACGCTCTCCGCCGTGCTGCTCAACCAGTTTTCCGTCGTTGGCGAGCACGATTTCAATACCCACGCCAATGTGCTTGAGGCGCCCAAGGTAAACGTTGCGGGCGACTTCGTCGGCGGCTCGGCGCAGGGCGATTACCTCAGCACCGAATACAACTTCCGCATCAGCGACATGGTGACCTGGACGCGTGGCCGCCACACCTTCAAGTTTGGCGCCGGCATTCCCCACATCAATCGCCGCGCGTTCGATGACAACACCAACGCGCTCGGCACCTATACATTCGGTCCCACGCTGAATGCGGATGGCAGCGTTGCCCAGTCGGCTCTCCAGAACTACGCCAACAACCTGCCGTCGGGCTTTTCGCAGAACACCGGCGAAGTCCACTTCATCTACCACCAGCAGGAGATGGGCGCATTCATCCAGGACCAGTGGAAAATCAACGCCCGCTTCGCAATTACGCCCGGTGTGCGCTACGACTGGCAGAATTTCCTGGCCACCAAACGCCTCGGCTTCTCGCCCCGTGTCTCTTTTGCTTGGGTGCTCGACGAGGATTCGAAGACTGTTGTTCGCGGCGGCGGCGGTGTCTACTACGACCGTTTCGGCTCAGGACCGCTGCTGGACCTCGCGCGCTATGAGAATGCGCGGCGTCGGTCGGTGCAAATTTCTCTGAACCCTGCGAGTGAGCCCGCGACGGGTTGCGTGCCCGTCAGCGCTTGCACCACCGTCACCGAACAGCCCGCAAACCTGGCCGAGCTTGCTCCCAACGCAGCGATTCCCTACCAGATGCAGTACGGCCTCTCAATCGAGCGACAGCTTGGCGAGAAGGCTACCGGCATCATCAGCGCCTACCAGACGCGCGGCATCCACGAGTTCCGTTCCGTCGACATCAACGCGCCGACTCCCGCGTCTGGCTACACAGTGCGCCCCGATCCCAACTTCGGAATGATCCGTCAGATGCAGCCCGATGGGTTTTTCGAGGGCAACGGGCTCGACGTGTCCTTCCGCGGCCGCGTAAACAAATACTTCACGGGCTTTGGGCGCTATACCTGGTCTCACTACGAGTCCAACACGAGCGGCATCGGCTGGTTCCCGCAGAACCAGTACGCCCCCAACGACGAGTGGTCCAACGCCAGCTTCGACCGGCGCAACCGGCTCGGCATGTACGCCATGGTCAATCCGAAAAGCGTGTACAACATTGCGGCCGGCATCTTCGCCAATACCGGTCGACCATGGACCATCACGACCGGCAGCGATCTTTACGGCGATTCGCTCTTCAACACGCGGCCTGACGGCGTCGGTCGCAATACCGAGAACGCTCCATCGTATGTGGATCTGGATCTGCGTTGGGGACACGACTTCGCAATTACGGCCAACAAGGACGAGGATGCACCGCGCGTGGGACTGTCGGCAGGGGCATTCAACCTGCTGAACCACCAGAACCCCTCGAGCATCGACACCGTGGACAGCTCGCCGACCTTCGGCGACGTTACAGCGGATGGCCCACCCCGCCGCATTCAGCTCGGCATGCGAGTTGAGTTTTAGTTGCCAGTCTTCAGTTGTCAGTCTTCAGTTATCAAGTCTTCGGGCCCGACTGATAACTGACTACTGACAACTGAAAACTTCCGCCTCACCGCTCCCAGAACGGCGGCGGCTCGATTCCGAGAGCACGCAGATACACATATCCCTGCCCGCGATGGTGAATTTCATTGTCGATTGCGTAGCGGATCGTATCGATGCCGCGATTCTCCCACTGGCCAAATGCCTTGTCCACCTCGCTGAGGCGCTGCGGCGGAATCTGCGCGAACACCTCGTCCAGCTTTGCGGTCTGTTCATCCCATATCCGCAACAGGTCAGCCTTCGTCGTTACATTTGCCTTGGATACTGTGAACTCCGCCCACTTCCCGGTCGCGACGCCCTCCGCAATCGGCACGGCCATGCGGATGAACTCCCACGCCAGTTCCGAAAACGGACGCATGCCGCCAACAGAAAACGCGAAAAGCTTGTCTTCAGGAAATGCATCAATCACCCTGCGCGTAAGCCGCCGGTGTCCCTGCCAGTTCTTCAGGAGATCGTTCGCCGTCTCCACGCCCACTTCCGCAATCGCGGTTGTCATATCGCTTTTCCTCCGCTCAAATCTGAGCACAGAACAACGATGACAGACCATACATGACAGAACATGTCATATTTGCGGAATAATAATTCAATGCGGGCGAAAACCTCAGAACCGGCGGCCTGGGAAGGGGTCCCATTCGGCGTTGTCACCGATTACTCGCTGGCAACCGTCTCTGAACCATCGGGATCACGTTCAGGCGAGCAGTCGCCGCCCTGCCGTTTGATGCATGCAGCCTTGATGTTTTCATATCTTGTCTGCAGCTTATCGAGTTCAAGGTCGCTCAGGTTCTCGATATCAATCATCTGATCCCGCGCCTTGTCGATAGCGCGAATAAGCTCATTGAGTTTCAAGTTTATTGCGCGAGCGTCGCGATTCTGCGTGTTCTGGATCAAAAAAACCATGAGAAACGTGACGATGGTTGTGCCTGTGTTTATCACCAGCTGCCAGGTATCAGAAAAGTGGAAAACCGGGCCCATGGCCGCCCAGAGGACGATAATTATGCCCGCTCCCGCAAACGCCCATTTCGATCCCAACCATCCAGAGGCAGAGGCGGCAAACTTTCCAAAGGCATCATTCGTTGTGCGCGTCTGAACTTCCAGGGGCGGGTTTTCCATTGGCATTCCTTCTCTCAATGGGAAGGCATGCGAAGCTTAGCCGGTAACATGGCCTTCGGAAGATAGCGACCCACATTCGGTTTGCGGGGAGTGTAGACAACTGAAGGCCAATGTCTCTCAGGAACCCAATCTCCATTTGCCTCTGAAACCCCCACACTCTGACCGCAGATCTCGCAGGGGTATACCCCCCAATCGGCACGGTCCTCGGAATTGCGGAGCAATTGCTGTGTCTCCTGGCTGAGTTTTCCCTTACACGGCTTTGTCAATATCGGCATAGTCCTCATCTCGTGGCCTGCAGTCACTTTTGGTTGGTCAACGGGTGGCCAGTTCGTTGCAGGCTGAGGTGAAATACTCTTCGTCAAAGCCTTATACCCAAATTGGATGCGCTGTGGCGTTGCGGAGGTTTTGTTTCGTCGATTTGCACGCGTATTCGAGGCAGGATCGCAATATCCGTCCGCAAGACAACTGTTGCAGAGAAAGGGAAGGCTAACCGTTGTAAGCCTGAGAGGAAATCATTGCAAGGCTCCTGCAAGCCAATTTCGACCAATCCTCTCCAATTAATCTTCGGTTTGCGGGAACCGTTTGCCTGGCCCGCGCGTAGAATTCCGAGTGAGGGCCGCCATGACTCAACGCCTGTTTTCTGCCCTGCTTGTGTTCTCTGCGTTTCTGGTTGCGGCCTGTCCCGCGCATGCCGACAAAGACGCAGTTCAGTTCGGCAGCAATATCGTGGTCCCCGAAGGCCACTCTGTTCACGACGCGGTCTGCTTCTTCTGCAGCGTCAACGCCAAGGGCGACATCGATCATGACGTAGTGGTCTTCTTCGGCGACGTACACATCACCCACCAGTCCAAGCACGATGTTGTCGTCTTCTTTGGCTCCGTACGCACCGAAGACGATGCTGCAATCGGCCACGACGTCGTGAACTTCTTCGGGAATGTGCACCTGGGAGAGAACGTGACGGTCGGCAACGACCTGGTAGTCATGTTTGGCGGCCTGCATGCTGCGGACTCGGCGAACATCACAGGAACTCGCTTTGCTCAGCCGATATGGGTCTTCTGGACTCCGCTTCTGGTTATGAGCCTGATTATCGTGCTTGTCGTGCGCGAAATCCGTGAGCGGCACCGCAGGCAGTATTTTGCAGCCTATGGGTACCCTCCCATGCCGCCGCAGCCGCCAGTTCAGCCGGAACCGCCAACGCAATAATCCTTCCGATACACTCGCTTTGATGAGCACGAGTCGTTTTGCGGAGGTGCGTCCGCTGCGCATTGTCATTCCTGGTGGAAGCGGACAGGTGGGGCGCGTTCTGGCGCGGCACTTCCAGCGCCGCGGCGACCAGGTCATCGTACTTACCCGCGGACCGCATACCGCGGAGTGGCAGACCGTGCACTGGGACGGGCAAACGCCGGGCCTCTGGACGCAGTATCTCGATGGTGCAGACGTATGCATCAATCTCACCGGCCGCAGCGTCAACTGCCGCTACACACCCGACAATCGTCTTGAAATCTACAACTCGCGTATCGCGTCCACACGACTCCTCGGCGAGGTCATCGCATCGCTCGCAAATCCACCCCGCGTATGGCTCAATGCTTCGACAGCGACCATTTACCGCCATGCCCTGGACCGCCCGATGGACGAAAAGACTGGCGAACTCGGCGACCGCGATGCAGGCGTCCCCGATACCTGGAATTTCTCCACTCGAGTGGCGCGCGACTGGGAAACTGCGTTCTTCAAAGCCGAAACACCCAGGACCCGCAAAGTGGCGATGCGCTCTGCGATTACCTTCAGCCCAGTACCCGGAAATGCATTTGCCGTGTTGTCAAACCTGGTACGCATAGGACTCGGCGGAAAGCAAGGAAACGGACGGCAGTGGGTTTCATGGATTCATGAAGACGACTTCGCCCGAGCCGTCGAGTTCCTGATCGTACGTGAAGATCTGGAAGGCCCGGTCAATATAGCCTCCCCGAACCCGGAGACAAAACCGGGAATTCATGGCAATCCTGCGCGAGGCCTGGAACATGCCCAATGGAATCCCGGCGCCCGCTCCGCTTCTCGAACTCGCAGCCTTCTTCATGCGCACCGAGACCGAGCTTGTTTTGAAAAGTCGCCGCGTTGTTCCGACTCGCCTGCTGAACGCAGGATTCGCCTTCCATATTCCCAACTGGGCCCACGCCGCCGAGGACCTGGTCGAGAAATGGAAACGTCGCATGTAACAATCCCCGTCCCACCCAACCTTTTGCCTCTAACTGCGCCTATCCTTTTGGGTTCTAACACTTTCGTCATCCTTTCCTTTCTTGATTCTCTGGCCGCGTGCGAAGATTTTATGTTCTCCTAGTTTTAGAATTCACTGCGATCCTCGAGACAGATCCTCGTTCTTGAGGTGAGCCGCGTCTATGCCGCACCCAAGGGGCGCGCTGCACGTTGAGAATGCGAATCGTCTCAGGCCCCTAAGCTGCAGGTAAACGAGGACTTCGGAACGTGAATACCGAACAGGCTCCCTACCGCATCCTCACGCTCGACGGCTGGCGCGGCATCGCGATTCTTCTCGTGCTGTTCAATCACGTGATGAATGCCTGCGTGAGAAACATCAGTTCGCCATGGCTGGCGACCGGGCACCACGGCGTTACGCTCTTTTTTGTTATCAGCGGCTTTCTCATCAGTGCCAACCTGACCGCTGGCCCAATCGATCTAAAACGCTTCTATATTCGCCGCTTCTTCCGTTTGATGCCGGTCGCGTGGGCCTACCTTGGACTTTTGCTCCTGATTGACGCCAGCGTACACATCGTTTCCCCAAGCGCGATCGTTTCGAGTCTCTTTTTCTATCGCAACTTCACGGGAACAGCCTTCGGCAGTTCCACATGGCACTTCTGGTCGCTCTCGCTCGAGGAGCAGTTCTACCTTGCATGGCCACCGGTCTTGTTGCTCGCCGGTATACGCCGGAGTCGATGGATCGCTGCCGTCGCCATCTGCGGTTGCGCACTGTACCGATGGGCATTCTGGGGACACTACAGCCAGGACCTGCTGAATTGCCAGACGCAGGTTCGCGCCGATGCCCTCCTTGTCGGCTGCCTGTTAGCTCTGTGCCTGAGGGACTCTGTGCTTCGCATGCTGATCGCGAAATGGTCAGGAATACTCGCATTGCCCGCTCTTTGTGTTTTCATCTTTTGTATCTGGCGATTCGTATACCTGCCACCACTGGTTGAATGCGTCTCGATCGCTTTGCTGCTCGCAGCTTCAGTCCTGCACCCAAACTGGCTAGTCGCAAAGCCTCTTCGTTGGCAGTGGCTGTCGAACCTCGGCGTCATCTCCTACAGCATCTACGTTTGGCAGGAATTGTTCATGCTGATCGCGCGGGAACAAGGAGTCTTCGGACGTATTCTGACTCTTGGTGTCTGTCTTCCACTTTGCGTTTTAGGAAGCTATTGGTACCTGGAGCGCCCCCTGACGCGCCTCGGGCGAACACTATCCGATGGCAAGATGGGTGCTCCGGCAGAGCGAATCCCACTGTTCCTTGCAAGCGAGCTGACGGATTAGTCGATTCGACAACGCACCCCGATGGGCTCGGGCTCTTCCTAACGCGGTGTAATATCCGTGACTGGTAGATCCCAGTGACCTGCGAGGATTTCGAATCGGCGCTGCTCTTCCTTCTTGTAGGTATCCTGGTCCGGCCAGAGCTGCTTGATCACCGCTTCCTCATCGGAATTTGCGGTAGTCGCGACGGTGGAGTTCTTGTAGCGGATGGTGACGCGAAAATCCCACCGGCCGTCTTCCGTCGTGTGGTAGGCAGGCGCTTCGATCTTGATGGAGAGCATGCGGCCGGTTGACTGAATCTTCTTCAACAGCGGGTAATGATTCTTGAGGAAGAGATCGAGAAACTCCTGCTGATGTCCCCATTGCACCTTGTAGTAGTACTCGACCGTGTAAGGCTGGTCGGCGCTTCCCTGCGGCGGAGAACCTTGCGCCACGAGCGGCGCTGCAACAGCAAAAGCGATCAGGATGGAGAGGACTGCGGAAAGGACCCTGCGCATGGAAGCCTCCAGGAGGTGCGTGGCAGTTGGTTGGCTGCCATTGTAACGCGAAGGCTTCCGTGCGCACTGCTCGGGATTTGTTATAAGGGCGTCGCCGCGAACCCGGGCCTGACTGCATTTATATATATATCGCGGCGGATAAACATCAATAGTGTTGACGAAGATTCACAAAGTGCTCTCTTAAACTCCGGCCAGGTGCTCCAGTGCCACTCTGCTGGGAATCTCAACAATTGAACCGTGAAATGCAACAAGGCGGCGGCTCTTGAACGTTGACAGCGTGCGCGTGACGGTTTCGCGCGATGCGCCGATAAATTCGCCGATCTCTTCGTGCGTCAGCGAGAAGCGAAAACGAGAGCCCGCTTCGGTCTTTTGGCCGGTCTCGCTCCACTCCAGCAGAAGGCGGGCGAGTTTCTCGGGGGCTGAGCCGGAGAGGGCGACCGTACGCAGTTGCGCGCAGGCAACCTTGTACTGCAGGCTCAGTTCCTGTGTGACGACCTGGTAGACCTCGGGGTGACGGCCCATGAAAGCGATGAATTGATCGCGCTCGATGATGGCAATGCGCGAGGGGTACAGGACCTCGGCGGTCATCTCGCTTGGCAGTCCCGAAAGAACCGATGAGAGACCCAGCACCTCGCCGGCCTTGGCGATGCTGAGGATCAGGCGCTTGCCTTCGCTCGAATTGATGGAGAGCTTCACCTCACCCGAGACCACGATGAAGATTCCCTGGGGTGTAGCTTTCTCAGAGAACAGCATCATGCCCGGTTGATACAGCGTGGGGAACTCCATCGATTCCAGGTCGCGCTGCGCCGCCGGCGAGAGCCTCTTGAAGAATTCGCCTGCACGTTGAGTCTGCACTTTCGATGTGTTCATCGTATCGCGTGTCGTCAGCATTGTTACTCTCCCTCTTCGTTTACGGCTTCGCTTGCGGTGACTTCTTCTGCTAGAAAACTGGCCCATGGTGTGTTCGTAACAAACTCCGCGTGAGTCTGTGTGTAGATTGCTTTCAGCACATCCTTGCCGGCTGCATCGGCGTAGGTAACGTTGTGGACATCGATGACAAGTTTTCTTGAACCAAGTTGCGGAGCCGTATCCACCCAGACGCGGTCGAGCTCGCTCGCCCAGGGCCCCGCCACTCGGCCTTCCAACTTCATCTCGAGTGCTTCAGTCGTTTCTTGAATTGTGATTCGCAACGTATCTTGGCCCTCATCGGCCTCGCTTACTACTAAGGCAAGTGGCGTGCCAAACTTGGGTGACGAATGACCAATGACTGTGAGTGGCTGAATCTGAATGGTTTAGGTTTGCTGGAATTTCAAGCGGGACGAAAATGACGAGCTCGAAATGACGAAGTGACGAAGACGGAATATCGTCACCAGACGAGATGTCGTCACAAGCTACCTTCTTGGCTCAGGAAAAACGGCACTCAGCAGGGTCGCTTCCAACGACATTGTCGAATTGGAACGAGATGGGAGGTACGAATTTCGAATACGACGGTAAGGCCTTCAACGCGCGGGTTGAGTCGGTGCAGGCTCCGGCCATCCCGGGTACGCTGCGTATCTACAGCGCGGCACAACGACTCGGTGTGAGGGTGTTCCTTCTTACGGGACGCCCGGAAGCACGGCGAGCATCCACGGACACTAATCTGCAGTTGCGGGGATTCAGCGCGTGGCAGCAACTCATCCTGGGCAAGCCGGATGAGGCGAAGATGACTGCGCAGGCGGTACAAATCTGGGGAACGCGCGATGATTGCAGCGACAGGAGTTTGGATCATCCTCAACGTCGGCGATCAGTGGAGCGATCTGCGCGGAAAGCCGGAGGCCGAATTCTCAGGGAAATATCCCGACCCTTTTTACTTCATCAAGGAACGGAGATCAGGTAGAGAGATGGGGGAGGGAAAAAGACAGGCGAGGCCTCCCAGGAGGTTGAGCTAAGTCATCGCGGTCTGATGGCAAAACTCCGAAGCCTCGCCTGAGGAACGAACTTGTTGGTGAAACTGTTGAATGTCGCGCGGCCAAACCCAGCCACCTAGACCCGGCCGCAAAAACTTCTGCAAAAATCAATGAACGCGAACGTCGCCTGAACCGGTTTCGATGCGCACTGTTGGTCCGCCGCCATGCACCTTGCCAATGATGTGGTGCTTGTCAAACGATCCCTGTACGGCCATCTCCTGATCCGTGTGAACGGAACCAGACCCGGTCGAGGCATCGAGCGTGAAGCCAGTGTTGCCAGCCCAGAATTCGACGCCACCGGAGCCGGTTTCGAGCTTCCAATCGGAGGTCGGATTGCCCGCGACCTTGATGTTGCCCGATCCAGTACCGGCACGCAGGCTTCCATTCACGTTTTTCAACTCCACGCTGCCGGAGCCTGTCTGCGCCTTCACATCGCCCTGGCCGGTCTGCTCGGCGTAGATATTGCCGGAGCCGGTATTGACGATGAAACCGCCCTGCAGGCCGGTGGCATGGATGCCGCCTGAACCGGTTCCGAGCTTTGCATTCTGGCCGACGCCATCGTCGTTGATGTCGCCTGAGCCTGAGTTGGCCTCGAGAAATGCGTTTGCCGGAGCTTCAATATCGTAGTCGATGCTGATGTTGTGGTAGTTCTCATGGCGCTGGCCGATGCGAATGATGTTTCCGGTTTGCTCGACGGGTGGATTATTCGCGATTTCCTGCACCTTGGCTTCGCTGGATCCCCAATTGGACTTCACATGGCCGACGATGTGGACGCGGTCGCCGGATCCATGCGTGATGTGGATGTGTCCGGAGCCGGTCGAGACCGCTAGTTCGACGTGGCCGTTAACAGTGAGGTTGCGCTCGAAGGTCGCTTCGTTGGCTAGCGCCGGAACAGCGGCGAGAGCCAGAATTGCTGCTGCAAATGCCAATCGCTTCATGATGTTCCTCGATTTACTTCAGTTTCTGAAGGCCAGAACTCTGGATTCTGTTTCAGCTCACCTGTTCCCGATTCGTAGCTTCTGGCCTTGTTTCGTTTACCGTTGCGTCAGTTGATGGGGGAGGGAAACGAACTCAATGTACGTTGGAATGAGCATGCGCATTGCCAAAGGCGCATGCCGCTGCAACTTCACTGCTTTGTTGGCGCCCGGCTCAGGAGAGGGGGCCGACAACCGCGTCGCGAGTGTCCATTTGCGAACACTGTTGTGCGGCACTGAACAATCCGCCCAGGGCGCGTGTGCGAACCGAATTAGGCTGATCTTCCGCACTTGTTCTCCCCATGTGCCGGTCTTACAGGGATGACGTTTGGAACCCTGCTGTTGTTAACAAGAAATCGTTAACGCTAAGCATCAAATCCCAATCTCACAACTGCTTTACTGCTGAAGCACGACCTGGTCGCCCTCTTTGAGGCCCTTGATAATCTCGGTTTGCGAGCCGTTTGAGAGGCCTACAGCCACAGCGACTTTGCGCGTGCCGTCTTTCTGATTCTTGTCGGGAACCTGGACGAAGGCGTTCTTCTGCGCGTCGTAGCTCACGGCATTTTCAGGAACCATCAGCACACCCTTGTGCTCGTCGAGCATGATCTCGGCATTAGCGGTCATGTTGGCTTTCAGTTCGCCGCCGGGATTGTCGATGCTCACGCGCACTTCAAAGGTGGTGACGTTGTCTTTCTCCACGCCGAGTGGAGCGATCTTGGTGACCTTGCCGTAGAAGAAACGGTCGCGAAAGCTTTCGACCTTGATGCGAGCGGGCTGGCCCATGTAGACGTGCGCGATATCGGCCTCATCGACCTTGCCCTGCACGTAAACCTGATTCACATCGCCTTCGGTCATGACCAGCGTGGCCGTGGAGCCGAGCACCAGGATGGAACTCACCGCGTCGCCCATCTCCACATCGCGCGACAGGATTTCGCCATCCATGGGAGCCACAATTGTGGTGTAGCTCAACTGCTCTTCGAGCTGTTTAAGGCTGGCCTGGCTCTGAGCCACCTGGGCCTTTGCCTGTTTCAGCTTGGCGGTGTCGACGCCAATCTGCGCCTTGGATGCATCGCGCCGTGTCAGTGCCGCGAGATAGTCCTTGTTGGCATCATCCAGTGCCTGCCGGCTCACAATGCCTTCCTTCGACAGCTGTTGATTGCGATCGAGCGTGGCCTTGTACATGGGCAGATCGGGCGCGGAGGCATTCACTTTGTCCTGTACGATGTTCGCTTCAAATGTGGCGACGTTTGCCTCGGCCCCGGCGAGCTGCGCCCGCTGTGCTTCCACCTGGGCTTGAATTTCCTGCTGATCGAGCTGCGCCAGCTGCTGCCCTTTGTGGACCTTGTTATTGATGTCCACGAAGAGTTTGGTGACGATGCCAGACGCCTTGCTTTTGACTTCGACCTTGGTGATGGGCTGAATCTTGCCTGTCGCCACCACGGACCGCAATACGTCACCGCGCTGCACCTTGGCGATGCGGTTAGGATCGATACTCGCCGAGCGCACCAGGCGCGCAGCCGCAACGCCAATCACCACAATCACCAACAGCGCAACCGAACCAATCCAGATCCAGATCTTTTTGCTTTTGCGCGAAGCCATGAGCACCCCCAGAGACCAATCAGGAGCCTCTCGCTCCCCAAATATGAAAACCGTATGAATGAACCAATTGCCGGTGAAGAATGAGAAACTCCGCAACGGTAACAGCAATTTCAGTTCCAAAAAGACGGAACGAAGCAGACTCGACATCGCTTTCAGTCGCTCTGCCGGCTGTAACCGGATACGCACCTTGCGCGTGGTTTGTTCCAGACATGGCTGTGACTCGCCTTATTCGGGATTGGTGAGCACCAAAGTGGGCACCCCGGGGGCGAATGCTATCCTCACAACCGAGATGCACGGTCTGCCGCTTCTCCAGGTTGTCGCCGTCGCCATACTGATTCTGGCCAATGCCTTCTTTGTGGCCGCCGAATTCGCGATGGTGAGCACCCGCGATACCCGCATCGAGCAACTGCTCGCCGCCAAGGTTTCGGGCGCGCGGGCGGTTCGACGCCTTCAGCACGATCTCGATTACTTCTTGCCGGCCGTTCAGCTCGGGGTTACGTTGTGTTCCCTGGCCATCGGGTGGATCGGCGAACCACTGGCGGCCAACATCGTTCTTGGCTGGATCAACCTACTGCCCCAGCCGCCCTCCCACGCGGCCATGTATGCGCATGCGGCAGCGGTTGTGTCTGTCGCCATCGGTTTTGCCATCATCACGTACTTTCACGTGACCATTGGCGAGCTTGTTCCCAAGTCTCTTGCCCTGCGCCGTGCCGAGGCGCTGGCGGTCGCTGTAGCGCCTCCCATGCTGATCTTTATGCGCATGGCACGGCCGGCGGTGCGGCTGCTGAAGGTTTCGGCAGCGGTCATTCTTCGCGGCTTCGATATCCCCATGACGGAGCGCGCTGCCGTCCACTCACCCGAGGAGCTGAAGCTCATCACCACGGCTGCGCGACGCCTCGGTGTGCTGCCGCGTTTTCAGGAGACACTGATTCATCGGGCCATTGAGCTGGGCGATGTTCCGGTGCGGGAGATCATGACGCCACG
The DNA here is from genome assembly GCA_963770365.1 of uncultured Acidobacteriaceae bacterium. Taxonomy (GTDB): domain Bacteria; phylum Acidobacteriota; class Terriglobia; order Terriglobales; family Acidobacteriaceae; genus Telmatobacter. The sequence goes on from CAVYPN010000022.1 coordinate 178,136, forward strand.
CCAGCGCATCTTTTCGCTGCCGTCGAACATGCTGCTTGAAGAGGCCAGTGCGCAGGTGATCGAGCACATGAACTCGCGCGTTCCGGTATACGACGAGACGCGTGGGCCGGAGCACATTATCGGCATCGTTTACTCGAAGGATCTTTCCCGGCTCATGTTCTTCCGGCCCAAACCGCAACAGCGGCCGGCCGTGCCGCAAATCAGCGAGGACGCGCCAGCTTCGCGCCCTGCCAACCCGCAGCTTGGCTTGCCCTTCATGGAATTGCGGCTGCGGCAGGTGATGCGCGAAGTGCTGGTGGTGCCGGAAACCAAATCTGCGCTGGCGCTGCTGCGCGAATTTCAGAAGCGTCGCCGGCAGATGGCAATTGTTGTCGACGAGTTTGGTTCGACGGTAGGTCTCGTCACGGCGGAGGACGCTATCGAGCAGCTTACCGGCGAACTGGAAGACGAGTTCGACGATGCTGCGCGTCCTGTGCTTGCCAATGCGCAGGGAACCCTGATGCTGGAAGGCGGCGCCAACCTGCGCGACCTGGAGACACAGATGCAATGGAGCCTGCCGCGGGATGGTGGCGTGGAGACCATCGCAGGATTCATGCTTACGCGCCTCGGCCATATTCCCAAGGCAGGCGAGACGGTGGATTACGAAGGCCGTCGGCTCACGGTGGCGGAGATGGAGGGCCGCCGCATCGCCAAGATTCGCGTCGACCCCATCGACACGACGGCGGAGACTGAGAGCAGCGCTGCGGCCGACCCCAGCAATGCGGCTTCATCCTGAACACGCTCGTCGCAAAGCATGAGGATTGCTCGAAGGGTTCGCCTTTGGAATAGGATCGTGGGATGAATTACGAGAACATCTCCGTCGAATTCGAAGACAACATCGCAGTGGTGACTCTGAATCGACCGCAGCGGCGCAACGCGCTTTCGCTTGGACTGATGCGCGAATTGATCGACTGTTTGAGTGCCATTGGCAACGGGCACGATCTGCGCGCGGTAATTCTGGCTTCGACTGGCAGCGTCTTTTCTTCCGGTCACGATCTTTCCGAGATGGTTGGGCGCGAACGGGGGGAATACGAACAGCTCTTTGAGGTGTGCACGGAACTGATGGCCACGCTGCAATCGATTCCGCAGCCGGTGATCGCCGAAGTGCAGGGGATGGCGACGGCCGCCGGGTGCCAGCTTGTGGCAACCTGCGACCTTGCGATTGCGGCCGAAGAAGCCAGGTTCGCGACGCCCGGCGTGAGAATAGGGCTTTTCTGCACTACGCCGATGGTGGCTCTGAGCCGCGCGGTCGGACGGAAGCGAGCGCTGGAGATGCTGCTGACCGGGGAGGCTATCGATGCCCAGACGGCGGCCGATTGGGGACTGGTGAACCGGGTTGTTCCAGCAGACCAGTTGCGCGCGGAGACGGTGAGACTGGCCCGCCGCATAGCTGAAGCTTCCGAGATGGTGGTGGCGCTGGGCAAGAGTGCCTTCTACGCACAGATTGACCTCGAGCAGTCGAAGGCTTATGCATACTCCAAGGAAGTAATGAGCCGGAACGCCGTCGCGTGCGATGCGCAGGAAGGGATCTCCGCCTTCCTGGGGAAGCGCGCTCCGAGTTGGACAGGGAAGTGAGCGATACCGCCGGCGGACGCCAAGCGACAATCAGCTCAGCCTCCGCACTTCTCATGCAGGATTTGTTGGTAGAGCCATGAGGCGTGACCAGAGTCCGAGGCTATACTTCTTCACATCCCCACCATGAAGCGTCACGTCCTCATTTTCGGTCTCGTCGGCGGCCTCCTGATCGCCCTCCTTCAGTACACGGAGTACCGCTTCGTCGTCATCGAACACTCCATCGAGCTCTACGGCGCGCTCGTCGCCATACTCTTCGCGACCTTCGGCATCTGGCTCGGACTGCGCATCACGCGCCGTCGCGAAACCATTCGCGAAACGGTCGTGGTGAGGGAAGTGCTTGTCTCCGCGGAAGCTCCTGCCCCCTTTCCCAACACCGCCCCCTTTGCTCCAGATACTGCCAGCCAGCAGACCCTCGGCATCACGGCGCGCGAGCTTGAAATTCTCACCCTGGTCGCCCGCGGCTTCAGCAATCGCGAGATCGCCACGCAGCTTTTCGTTTCAGAAAACACCGTCAAGACACACTGTTCCCGCGCCTTCGACAAACTGGGTGCCGCGCGCCGCACCCAGGCTGTCCAGCGCGGCAAAGAACTGGGCCTGCTGCCATGAGGCTGGGGTGGGATGGCGTCACCCAAAAGCACGATTTTCGCTCCATTCCGTGAAAATCACTCGAAAGAATGACGACACGGAGCCCGGTACACCGCATCGTGAGTCCATGCTCAGTCAGCAGGAGCCTTACTCGCACAAGGAGCCAGCCATGAAAAGAGTCGTCGCCGTCTTCGGCCTGATCTCCGGCCTCATCACCTCCGTCCTTATGGGCCTCTCGCTTCTCATCGCCGACAGGATCGGCGACGGCCACAGCATGCTTCTCGGCTACACCATCATGGTGGCGTCGTTTCTGCTGATCTACTTCGGCATCCGCAGCTACCGCGACAATACCCTCGCCGGCCAAATCTCCTTCGGCCGCGCCTTCACCTGCGGCATCCTGATCACCCTCATCACCTGCGTCTGCTACGTAGCCATGTGGGAGGTCCTCTACTTCAACTTCATGCCCCACTTCATGGACAGCTACTTCGCCGCGCAGATTCACAAGGTCCAGTCTTCCGGACTTGACCCCGCCACTACTGCCGCCAAGATCGCTGCCATACAGCACTCTCAGCAGCTCTACCAGAACCCGTTCGTCAACATGGCCTACACCTTGATGGAGCCCCTGCCCGTCGGGCTGATCATTACTCTCATCTCCGCTGCCGTTCTCCGCCGCAAGGCCCCTGCGGAACCCACCGCTGCCAGCGCGGTCATGACCACATAAAATCAAAGGGCCGAGGCATCACACCGGCCTTTCGTCTTCCAAGTTTTTACACGGTTCTCATGAGCAACGATTCTCATCAGGAGGTTGTATGGCTTCAATCACTGGCTTTGGCGGGATATTTTTGCGAGCGAATGATCCAAAAGCTCTGTATCAGTGGTACGAGCAGCATCTCGGCCTGGTGAAGGCTGACGGAGCTTTCTCGTTTCCTGCCCCGACGAAGCACCCTCAGGTCGTCTTCTCCCTTTTCAAACAAGACAGTGATTACTTCCCTCCGGCGCAGAAGGCCATGATCAATCTTCAGGTCGACGACCTGGATGCTTTGCTGGACCGCTTGATAGGCGAAGGTGTCACCGTCGATCCAAAACGCGAAAGCTATGACTTCGGAAAGTTCGGCTGGATCACCGATCTTGAGGGAAACCGCATCGAGGTTTGGCAACCTATCGGATGAGAATGATCGAGGCCACCCCCGGCACCGCCGAGTCCTCTCCACGTCGGCGGCCGCAGGGTTTTCGGCCTTCTGTTCTTCAAACCTGAACTTGGAAAAACGGCTTGCCAGAGGCTCCGAACGTCTTGGGGACTGAGTTGGCTCTGCGCATGATTCGGGTTAATTGCAACGATTTCAGTGCATAAACCTGATCGATTCGCGACTCTATCTAATTATAAATAAATAATATACACGCGGAATAGCGCAGAAAAAGCAAAACTACATAGGGGGGTGGGGGGTCCCTGTTTAGCTCCCCAAGGCGCGGATGCACGGAGCCCGTATCGATTGCGTGCCATCCTTGATCCAGAATAGCGAATCCCGTGAAATAGACTGCAAACTTTTCAAAATTGTTTGCGCCTTGTTTTCAGTCGTTTAGAGACGATTGACCAACGACATGTGTTGACAACCACCAAAGTGGCGCAGCTCTGCAGGCTCGGTTGAAACGCAATAGTCCATGGCTGATATGTTACTTGCGTTACAGGAGTAATTCCAACTTGAGTTACTTAGTACTTGTTTGGTAACACCTACGTGCTACACAATGCCACCAAGGGTTGACTATGAGACAAGAAACCTATCGATTCGCACTTGACCAGGCTACTGCGGAACTCAGAGACATCGTTGCGCAGTTTGAGGCGTTGAAAGCCAAGAAGGAACAGACCGAGAAGATTGTTGAGGCCCTGCGGCCTTTTATTGGTCTGCAGGCCGAGACCCCAACCGTTGAGGTGAGCTCATCATTCTTTGCTCCCGAGTTCGCCCCGGCGCCCGTAGTGGAACAGGCAGTGGTTGAACAGACAGTTTCAGAAGAACCGGTCGCATTCACCTTCATGCAGGTCACGGGTCCTGGTATGCAGGTTGAGAAGTCGGAACCGGTTCACGCGGAAGCTCACGTCGAAGAGACGGAGCAGGTTCTGCAACCGGTGCACGCGATGGACGAGGCCACACCGGAGCAGGTTGCCTATTTCCGGCAGCCCACCGCGGATCCGTTCCAGCGGCGCATCGACGATGCATTGTGGGGGTGGCAGCAGAGGCCGGAGGGGCTTCTGTCGCCTATATAGCAGCACGGGGTTATAGCAACAGCGGGCCAATCGAGAAGGTGTAGTCGAAAACGGGCCATAAAATGCGGGCCGTTCCGTAGCAAACAATGCGGAAATGGTCAACCCAGACAGGCGCTCTCCGCCCCAGGCGGAGAGCGCCTGACCGCGTCTATATGTTCTGCTTTGTTAAAGATGGGACTAACATGATAGTTGCAGAAGGAATATCTTGCGGGCTTCGAGAATCATGCTAAATTCGCCATTGTGGAGATCGATATGAAGCCCAATCAAGGTGAGGTTTATCGCGTCGCGTTCGACTCGGCGAACTCCGAATTGAACGACATTCTAGTCGCGTTTGAGGAACTCAGGGGACGCAAGGATCGGATTGAAAAGGTCGTAATGGCCCTCAAGCCCCTGCTGGGAGCCGAAGAAGCAGCAGCTGCGGCCGCCGCCGTGCAGAGCGCTTCTGATGCCGCCAACGAGGCCACCCAGTCTTCAGAAGAAGTTCCGGCATATCAATATCAGACTACGAACGGCTCTTCATCGTCGGATCCGTTTGCGCGTCGCCTCGACAGCGCACTTGGACACGGCGTGGGTCGGAAGTTCAGCCGTCAATTCTAAGTCCGGCAGTTAAAGCCGGCAGCAGACCAGGCTCAACGGTGAGCGGTGCAATGATGCACCTGCAGGCCGTTGAGCTTTTTTATTGGAACCAGCTTCGTGGTTTCCAGCTCATGATGGGATCAAGCCGCGTCTTGAAAGCGTCCAACAGGCACCGTAGAAAACGTCGCCTTGACGAGATACTCGGCTACCGGCAAAGGCCGGCAAAATCAAAATAGCCTATTCCTCCCGAGTCACGTATCCGGCACCTGTCGCGGTAACCCTTACTAATGACTCTTACTTTGTGCCCTTTTGTGCGTGCTAGACTACGCGCCGGGAGAGGGCATGAAACCGCAAGGGAACATAGAGATCTATCGTGTAGCGTCTGACGCTGCGAATGCAGAACTGGCTGAAATCAGCATGGAGTTTGAGAGGCTGCGCATTCGAAAAGAACACATCGAAAAGCTGGTTCAAGTTCTGAAGCCGCTGATTGCCGACGGGGAAGAACCAGCTGAGCTTGCTGCGGTTGCAGCATCAGCGCCGAATACTGACAACGCTGCGGAATCGTCCGTCGAGACGCGTGGCGTGCCTGAAGCGGCTCCGGCAGATCCATTCCAGCGCCGTGTCGATCATGTGCTGGGGATCGGCGGCGGTATCCGCGACGTCAGAAAGTACAGCCGACAGTTCTAGAACGTCGTCGTCTCAGAGCAGAGGAGAGCGGGGCACGATCGCGAGCTTGGAATTCGCGATCGGCAGCCTTTTGCTCTCCTTTTCAATTTCAGGAAGACTTGTGGGTTGGCAAAGTGGATTCATCGCATGAGTGGGGTGGTTACCAGCTGGTGAATCTGAGGATCCGCTGAGCCGAATCGATGAGCGACGCTAATCCAAGTTGAGTTGGACGATCTCCGCGGACGGATTGAGATTTTTTTCGAGCGTCAACAATCCAACGGTGACGGGAAGCTCGAACCGGCGAGGGCCACAGGAGCCGGGGTTGAAATAGAGGACTCCCTTGCGATTTGCGATGTGGGGTTTGTGGGAGTGGCCGTAGAGCACCGCCGCAAATTTGGCTGCGGCAGGGTCCAGGTGGAGGGTCTGCACATCGTGAAGCATGTAGATGTAGTGACCCTCCAGCAGCAATACATCAGTTTCGGGCAGGCGACTGCAGGGTCCATCGCGATCGACGTTGCCGCGGATGGCAGTGACCGGAGCGAGCTTCTCGAGAGATTTAAGTATCGCGGGATCGCCAACGTCGCCTAGATGCAGAATGCGCTCGACGCCGGCGAGAGCGGGCAGCACTTCAGGGCGGAGCAGGCCGTGCGTGTCGCTGACGACACCGACCTTCATCGCCCTAAGCTGAACAGGAGCGACCAGCGGCTCTTCGATTTTTCCATCTCGGGCTTCCGCACAGGGTCGACCATCTGGCGGGGATATCCGGGCGTCTCTGCATTATCCATCGCCATGCAATAGACGCCGCTCCAGTTCCTTTGCCAGCGCCAGTCTCTTCCAGCGCCTGTCGCCTGTGCCTCGATGTGGGCGGCGGCGTGAGTGGGCGAGAGCTTTTCGTTGCAGTGAGGACAGCGCGGCGCGGCGTTCTTGCGGAAGCGTCCTGAACACTCACATGGCTGAAGAAAAGACTCCCACGATGCATCGATCTCCGCGAACTGGATGGACAGGGAAGGGAATCCGGCTACGTACGGGTTGGAGTAGTTGAGCAGTGCGAGCATGCCGCAATCGTCGCAGTAGGCGTACGAGTTGTCGCCAAATCCGGAGTGCCACAGAGAATAGCGATAGAGGCGCCCGCAATGCTCGCAATCGCCTTTTTTCACGATGACCATAGGTGTCTCACAATCCCATTTCCAGACGGGTGCGCGAATCAAAGTTGATCGCGCAGCACGTCTCCCAGAAAGTTGAAGCCACGTACCGCCCCCACTACAGCTACTGCAGAAAAGAGAACCAGATGCAGTGAATCAACAAGATCTAATCTCACGTAGTGACGCCGGGAGCAGATGAACCATTCGTGTTACGTTGACTCTGTTGGCTCTTTCACTTGTGCTTGGCCCGCGCTGCCCTGACATTGCTTCTCGCGATCATTTATTCATGAAGCTGAAGTAGTGCTAGAGGCTGACTCAGGATACCCGAAAACCCCGATGAAGGAATTGCCCGGAACCAACGGAGTACACGCTCGAACAAACTGGCGAAACGCGGTCGCAGCGTATACGGATCGGCGTGTGCTGCAGGTGCTTGCACTCGGGTTTTCCAGTGGTTTACCCCTCCTGCTGACCTATTCGACTCTTCAAGCGTGGCTTGCGACAGTGGGCGTGCGGCGCGCAACCCTCGGCGCCATCGCCCTGGTTGGCATCGCTTACTCATTCAAGTTCGTGTGGGCGCCGCTCATCGATCGCGTGCCTCCACCCATCCCTTTGGGACGACGGCGCGGTTGGGGCATTACCATCCAGATCCTTCTCATCGGTGCAATCCTCGCTCTTGGATCATGCGATCCGAAGCACAACCTGCCGCGCATGGCTGTCCTGGCGGTTGTGGTTGCGTTTCTGTCTGCGAGCCAGGATATTGTGATCGATGCATGGAGGGTGGAAAGCCTGGACGAAGTTAGGCAGGCTCCCGGGGCAGCCATGATCCAGTCCGGATACCGGATCGGCATGCTGACGTCCGGCGCCGGCTCCTTGTTCATCGCGGCCTCAGCCGGGTGGTTCGCAGCCTATGCCACCATGGCTGCACTGCTTGGAGTGGGATTATTGGTGTTTCTGTTCGGTCCCGAACCGAAGCTGCCCGCGGAGAAGTCGTATGTTGCGCACTCGGTCTGGCAGACGATTCTTCACGCGCTTTTCAGAGCTGTGATCGAACCGTTTCGTGACTTCATGCAGCGGCGGCTGTGGCTCGTCATTCTGATCGCGATCTTCTTATACAAGATGGGTGAGGCCATGGCGGGAGTGATGTCAACGCCGCTCTATATCTCGCTGAAGTTTTCGCTTCCGGAGATCGCGGCGGCCTCGAAGATCTTCGGATTCTTCTCGATCGTGACAGGGTCCCTCATAGGCGGCATCGTGACGACCCGATTGGGAATCCGCCGCGCGCTGATTCTTTGCGGCATTTTGCAGTCGGTCGGGAACCTGTTTTTTGTTCTACAGGCTGTTGGCGGACATCGGATCGGCTATCTTGCTTTATGCGTCACAGCCGAAAATCTCACGGGTGCAATGGCTGGGACCGCGTTAATAACCTGGCTATCCAGTTTGTGCTCACCCGCTTTTACGGCGACTCAGTTCGCGCTGCTTTCCTCGCTTGCTTCGCTCAGCCGCACCGTGGTGGCCTCCTCGGGAGGAGTCCTGTCAGAGAAGATTGGCTGGGCGCCTTTCTTCCTGCTTACCAGCGTCGTTGGATTACCGGCACTCCTTCTGGTCCTCTGGGTCGGGCCGCGCGACGATCTCAGGATTGACCAACGCACACCAGCCCCCTAATCGCCCAGAAGTTGCAAATTACGTTGGTAAGGATACCGCGATCGCAAAATCGTTTATGTATATAGATAGGCGTGAATATTTCCGATAGACACTCGATGCTCTCTTTGTCGGCGCTGTTGCTGTGTGCTTCAGCGTTGATGCAGGCAAGCGCGCAAGAGCACCCGGATCTCCAAGCCGAGGCGCGGCAGTTGATGGCGTTGGCCAACCAGGCCCGCGCTGCGGCGGGCGCAGCGCCGCTTCGCTGGGATAGCGCACTAGCCGAAGCTGCACGCAAGCATACGCTGCGCATGGTCGCCGAGGGGCCGATCGCACATCAGTATCCAGGAGAGCTGAATCTCTCTGAGCGGACCGGTCTGGCGGGCGCGCACTTCGACTTGATCGAAGAAAATGTTGCTGTCGGTCCCACACCGCCGGAACTTCACGATGGCTGGATGCACTCGACGGGACATCGCGAGAACATGCTGAATTCGCAAGTGGACCGGGTGGGGATAGCGGTGATTGCCAGCCGCGGCGTGTTGTATGCGACGGCGGATTATGCGCATGGCGTGCAGGCACTTTCGCAGACGCAGATTGAAGAGCGGGTTGCGGAACTGATCCGGCCGAGCCGCGTGGCGATTGGCGGCAGCACTTCATTTGCGCGTGCAGCGTGCTTGATGCAGAATGGCGTGCCTCAGTCATCTGGATCGACGCAAGCGCTCTTTGTCATGCGCTGGCAGGACTCGGATCTGAGCCATCTGCCGAAGCAGTTGGCTGATCAACTTGAGTCGGGCCGCTATCGCGAGGCGAGCGTGGGAAGTTGCGAGCCGGCGGGTGTCGATGGAACCTTCACCGCATACAGAGTTGCGGTGCTGCTCTACTAATTGGAGTGGGCAGTTGGCGAAGGCTGGGATGGACTTCGCGTGTAGACGAGGTCGTACTCAACGTGCCAGGTCTTGCCGCCGTCATTTGATCCCTGCGAGAACTGGCGGACTTTGTCCGGACCAAGATTGAAGAACTGAAGATGGCGCTGGAGTGCTCCACCCGTGGGTTGCGGGACGTCATCGGTCCAGTAATCCATTACGCCGTCTTTGATGCCACCGTGAAAGAAGATGACACCCGCCGCATTGTCGACCCAGTACTGTTCCCAGCGCTTGAGGTTCACATTCCACGTGTTGTAGCTCTTGCCGAAATAAGGTCCCCCAGCCGAGGTCCAGTTCTCCCAGATGACACAACCGCCCATTTCCTTTGCGACATGGCTTGAGCCCTGGTGCACCCCCGTTCCTGCAGATGCCACGTCCCAATCGCCGAGCCAGAAGTCGAATGCGCGGAAGGTCGGGTCTTCGCACGGAGCGGCGTTGTGCTGCACCTGCTTTGAAATCTCGATGAAGCGCGGGTTCTGGCGCAGCACGTTCCACTCGGCATCGCCGGCGAGACGAGCCGGCTGAGAAAAGCCGCCGTCGGCAGAGGCTTTCAACGACGTCAGTGCGCGCTCTGCATCTCCCATCGCAGCGTAAGTGTCAGCGATCTCATAGTCCGCGACGAAACCGGGAAGGCCGTTCGCAGCGCCGAGAGTCTTTGCCTTCTGCATGGCATTGAAGGCAACGTCGAAGTGTTTGTTATGTCGCGCAGAAATGCTGAGTCGATACCAATAGCGCGCAGTCGTCGGACTCTGCTGCGTGAGCGCGGAATACTGCGTCTCGGCCTCGGTCCAGTTCTGCGAACTGTACGCCTTATCGGCGGCGTCTCCAGCCGGGGCATTTGCCGCAGGCAACTGGGCCGACGCGGCAAGGGGAATCAGCAGCAACATCAAGACAACGTTGCGAAGCAAAGACATCGGGAGTCCTCAGGGGCGATCTGGATTGCGGAAAATCGTACCAATAATGATCTGTCGACGCGGCAAACATTCTATGCAGATTTGTGATCGATTGACAGCTTGGTGTGACGATCGGTGTTCAAACTCGCGCAAAGAACGAATCAAGGCTGGCTCGTGTTGTCGGAAGATTCAAGATGAACGCTCTTCAGAAACTCCCAAGCCTTGGCATTCACCTGGTCGGAGATGGCGTAGTAGTTGTGGTCCTATGTCGCCGCCGTCGCTCTAGCTCTATTGGACGCGGGTTGTTCCTTCTCCTGAATCTGCGACGTTGTTGCGCAGGAGTATGACCATATTTTGAATGCCGGTGATGACAACATCTGGGCGATCGACCGCTACGTGATGGCCGCTGGACTTGGCGATGATTCGGCGGCTATGCGGAGACAGAAGCTTGAGGTTTTCCTGCAGCGAACTCCACTTGGGCTGTTGCGCAATACGCTGTGCATCCCATCCGACCTTCGGCCGATCAGGGTCTTGCGAAATGACAAGCAGCGGGACATCGCCACAACAACGTGCTCGCGACGCTTCCTCGGCAGAACGCCAGAAGTCATCGTATTCAGGGAGCCACGCTGTGGTGAAGTTCGGACGGCAGGATTCGGCTGCGACAAAAACCGAGTAGCTCTGCATTCCATCCTCGACCTCGCCTTTGCAGTGTCCGGATACACGGGCATATCCACTGAATTCCTTCAACAACTGCAACGTAGCATCCCAGTGCCGACGGCGGCGTTTCTCTTCGGTATCCATACGACCAGGAAACGCCGTCAGCTGTTCGGGGACGCTGGAATCGACAAAAACCACGCCGGCAACATCTGCCGGGAAACTGGAGACGTATTGACGAACGTAAAAGCCGCCTGCCGACGCACCGACCAGGAGAAATGGGCCGTGCTCATTGGCTGTCTTGAGCAGAGAGTGAAGTTGGGAAGAGATGACTTCCGCGTCCCGAGGTGGTGGTTGTGGTGTACTCCATCCCAGACCGGCGCGATCATACGAGCAAACGCGCGTTGACTTCCCGACTTCGGGCTGCACCTTTTGCCAATAAATCCAATCGCCGCCCAAGCCGCTTTCAAGTACAACCGTCGGAGAGCCGGTCCCGACGCAATACAGGTGCATTGTGTATCCATCGACCTGGTAGAAATCTCCAGGCACTGGGTGGGCCGTCCGCAGGTTTCGAAGAGCGATCGTGTTGTAGATCGCACCGACGCACACACATGCAGCGACGATTAGCAAGAACCAAAGGACGAATCTGGCGAAACGTTTCAGGGTGGCTGCCATCGTCAGTGCTATTAGACGTGTGGAAATTGAGTACGTATACACAAAACCGCAGAGCGACCTTGTCGGGCGCTGAACATTTCAGCATGGATCAACGGAATCGCGACGTCCTCTATTGGAACAAAACGAAGCCATGGGCGCCGTCGGCGTCGAGATACATCCCGGTTACTTCGCCGGTAATATTCATCGCGAACGGCACTGTCCAGTTTGAATTGGGAACCTCGAAGGTGCGAAAGCTTCCATTATGCTCACGTAGAAACCCTCGCATCTGCTGATTCATACTCTCGTAGGTATATCCGGCGACTTGTCCCCTGGCGTCGATCGCGAGTGCCACTGTGAAGGTCATGTTTGGGACGTCGATGTTGAGATATTGTCCGTCCGGTTCGCGCAGGAAGCTATGCGAGTCCGTGGTGCAAGATCCAGGCGGGAATGGACACTGCAGACTATAAATGCCCACGACTTGCCCTCTTGGATTGATTGCATAGGGCCAGGTGTCGGTCGTTAATGCAGCGGGGGCGTCAATGTCCACAATCTGGCCGCCGGGTTCGCGCAGGAAGCCGCGTCCTCTGCTCGCGCTTGGATCTGTCCAATAGCCAACTACGCGACCGCGCGCATCGATGGCAGAAGGCAAGATGGTGAATGCATCGTTGACCTCGAATGTTGTGATACTGCCGTCAACGTGTCGCAGGAAGCCCAGAAATTCATTCGGATTCGACACGGACAGATTTGACTGCATCCAACCGACGATCTCGCCCCTAGCATTGATGGCAGTGGCTTCTGTATCCCACGCATCAGGAGCATCGAAGGTGATGATTTTTCCGTTCGGCTGGCGCAGGAACGAATGGAACGGCGGCGTACCTGCCGCATTCGTCGCGTAGATACCTGTGATTTGTCCCCAGGCATTGATCGCCGCAGGATAAGTATTCATGCCGGCGACATCGAAAGTGACGATGTTTCCGGTGAGGTTGCGCAGAAAACCGCGCACCATGGTGGTGTTTGGGATCTGGTAGTCGCCGGTAACCTGGCCTAGCTCCGAGATCGCGATGGCCTCGGTATTGACGCCACCCGGAACGTCGAACGGGATGACGGTTTGAGCTTTCGAAGCAAGTGAGAAGAGAACTGTTACAAGGCAGACGGGGAGGAAGTACTTCATCGTTGAACCCTTTTTACGGAGGAGAGTCAATACCACCTTCGAGGCAGCGCAAGTTCTCTGCCTGCAAAGGATGATTCTGGCAGATATTCTGCATGACTCTGCGCGAGAAAGATAGCCTGAAATTTCTAGTTGCGGCGAATTTGGAGCGACGGGTCAGCAGGAGTGAAATAGAGTGGACGCAAAATGGTACCTGGGTACCGATGAGTTATTCGACGCACTCGACCGCAGCTGCTGTACGGGTGGCAGCATTTGATTGCATGCGGCAGGCCGAGCCCTGTCGCACTCAGCCGAAGTCCTGATGATTTTTCCAGAGCTCAGACCAGGGCTTGCGCGGCGGACCGCATACGAAGATGTCAGGATGGTCCTGGCTCTCTTCGTTCTTGATGCCGTAGGAATTGCCGTTATGGCCGGCAAGCCGGCAACCCGTAAATATCGAGTCGGCTTCTTCCCTGGTTATTCCGAGCACGATGAGCGTAGTGGGCGCCGTCCTTGGGTAGCCACGCAGCCACTCGGAGTTGGTGGTGCCGATCGGCGTGGGCAAGCCATAGGCCGGCCCGAGGATTTCAATCGCGCCGTACTCGCCGTAGTTTCCGGTTGTGATCCCGAGGTTGGTTTGCTGGTCAGGGGGCAGGGAATCGCGGATGCCGGCCACGGTTTTGATCAGCTCATCCCAGCCGATCTCCTCGCGCAGATCCCCGCTGTGCTTGAGGGCGAAGTCACGCAGTGGGCCACTGGAAGCAAGGGGAACCCAGCCGGCAAAGAAGTACGCTCCGAAGGTGAAGAGGCCCGCAAAAAAGACGGCTTCAATGGTGCGTTGCGTCCACGTGGGGATGTGTGTCAGCCAGCCTTCGCACGTGACGGCGCCCATGGCGATCAGCATTGGATACGCTTCCGCGACGTAATAGAAGCGACCCTTATCGAGCCAGAAGACGAGCAGCGGAACCAGGTACATGAAGGCGACCATGCGATAGCGCCGATCGCGCAGGAAAGCGTACAAGCCGATGAGCCATACCGGAGCCGAGAAGAGATTTGCGCAGACCCTGAATTGGCCGCTCAGAAATCCATCAGCGCGGCCTTCGCCGACGTCGCGGGTGTGAATGTGCTGAAGGAAGGTGTAGGAGATGAAGTTGTGGCGGATGAGCCAGAGGATGTTCGGCGCAAAGAAAACGAGAGCGATTGCAACTCCGGCCCAGAACCACTTCGACGAGAAGTATCGGCGAGCAGGCGAGAAGGCCATGCCGACAAGAATTCCGGCGATGAAAAAGACGACGGAGTACTTGGTGAGTAGCGCGAGGCCGAGAGCCGCACCGATGGCGAGCCACCAGCGGGGATTTTCTGTTTTAAGCAGTCGGATGGTGAACCACGCAACGAGGGCCCACCACAGAAATGCGAACGAGGTGTACTGAAACTCTGTTGCCTCGAAGATGGGAAGCGGAGAGAGCGCAACGGCAAGCGCGGTGGCGACCTGTGCCAGGCGGCTGCCGCCGAGGTCGCGCGCCATGAGCCCGCTGACGACAATCACGATGGCCTGGCCGATGACGGAGAACATGCGCAGGCCGATCATGGAGAGGCCGAACAGGCCAAGGCTGATGCGCTCGATGAACGGCGTAAGCGGTGGATAGGAAACGTAGCCCCAGTCGAGATGGCGTGCGTCGCTCAGAAACTGGAGTTCATCGCGGTGGAAGCCGTAGCGCCCGTTGGTGGCGATGTGCACGATTGCGGCTGCGACGGCGACAGCGATCACGGGAAGAAGGCTTGTAGTGGATGACGGGGCAGCACTGCTCTGGGTGTAAGCGCCGGGGACTGCGGACACACGAAGTTCAGCCACGATCGCCCTCCTCTAATTCAGCTTACGTTCCCGCCTTTGCTCCGGTTCCGGATTTTTCGCGCACGGGCTGGGCGACGAGCACCGATTGCATGCCGGCTGCAGTGGCTGCCTGAATGCCCAGTTCGGTGTCCTCGAAGACGAGGCAATGCTGGGGTGCGATGCCCAGCTTCGATGCGGCGAGCAGAAAACCGTCGGGCGCGGGCTTGCCGTGTTTGTAGTCTTCCGCGCAGACGAGGACGTTGAACTTGTCGAGCAGGCCGAGCGCCGTCAGCGAGCCGACGACTGAAGCGCGGCGGCTTCCTGAGACGACGGCGAAGGGAATGCGACCATGTTGCGCCTCAATGTGCTCGATCACGTCGGGGATGCCTTTCAGCTCATGAAGCTGCGCGTGATAGTAGCCTTCCTTGCGTGCGGCGAGTGCGTCGACCGGCATGTTGAGACCCTGCATCTCATTCAAGTCGGCAATGATTTTGCGAACGGGCTTACCTCCCCAGGAGTAAAAGAGGTCTTCTTCATAGGTGGCGCCATATTCGGCGAGGGCTTTTGTCCAGGCCTTGTAGTGCAGCGGCATGGAGTCGGCGACAGTGCCATCGCAGTCGAAGAGATAGGCGCGAAAATCGCCCTCGGGTAGTTTGAGATTCATCTAAAAAGAGAGCTCCTGATCAGCTATTTGTTTGAGGTGTTGTCTCGAATGGATACGAATGCGAGCGGATTATCGCGACGTTGCAGCGATGTGTTCGGCCGGCGCGGGCGAGCCGCCTTCACCGGGTTTGGTTGGCTCCATTTTGAGAGCGTTGTTAAAGCGGTTGAAGTAGTTGAAGAGACCGATGGCGCAGAGAAGCTCCACGATTTCGCCCTCGGAGTAGAAGCTGCGCAACTCGGCGAACTGCTCGTCTGTGACAGCGTGAGCATCGCGGGTGACAGTTTCAGCCAAACGTAGGGCTGCTTTTTCGGCGGGCGCGAAGTCGTCGCGCCGTGACCAGTCGGCAAGGTGGGCGAGCTGGTCGTCGGACCAGCCCAGTCCCTTGGCGAGAACGGTGTGGCTGGCGAGGCAGTAAGGGGTCTCATTCACCTGACTGGTGCGCACGATGATCAGCTCTTTGAGCTTCGTGGAGACGGTGCCGGTATTCAGGACGGCGCCAAAGTGTGCCTGCATGGTGGCGAAGATTTCAGGGCGGTGGGCCATGACGCGGAACATGTTGGGTACGTTGCCGCGTTGCGCGAAAACCTTATCGAACAGGGCTGCCAGATCGGGTGTGACTTCACTGCGATCGAGCCGGGATATGCGGGACATGGGGCCTCCTGAGTGGTCGCATTTATGGTAAAGGACGGCTGTATTTATGGTAGCGGATGGCCGCGTCGAGGGCAGGCCGGAGGGGTGTTTTGCCGGAGTTCAGCGTTTTTGACGCGACCCCCTGAGTCTGCTAACTTTATAGAGGACAATTCACCGCCAGACACTCCTCAGTAGCTCAATGGCAGAGCATTCGGCTGTTAACCGAAGGGTTGTAGGTTCGAGTCCTACCTGAGGAGCCAGATTATATTTAGAATCAATAGTTTATATAGATTCTATCTTCAATACCATCAGAAATGCCATCAGTTCTATTCTGTGACCCAATTTTTAATTACGTCAGTATTAGGGGTGCCCTCTAAGCGATTGGGAATTAGGTCACTCCCGCTTGGCAGTTGCAACAACATGCAATCACCGCGACGGTCCGGAATTACGGGCAAGGTCAAAGCCTGTTGCTCGCAGCCGCTGCCCGGAGGTGGATTGACGTAATCTACATGCCTTTGGACGTCTCGGCGGAGGCCCTGGGGATCGCGTGCAGGGACATTGAGAGCGCATTTCCAGAAGTACTGCTTGAGTCTGTTGTCGTTAATTACGTCAACAGTCCGCCAAGACTCGAGGAGTTCGACGGCTCAACCCTCGCGCTCTATCTTGGCTCCAGCATCGGCAACTTTATGCCGTAGGAGTCGCGAACAATTCTCCGAAACATCGGTTCGCAGCTACGAAACGGAGATGCGCTCGTTCTTGGAACGGATCTCGTGAAAGAGGAGTCGACACTGATCGCTGCTTATGACGACAATGAGGGAGTGACCGCGGCGTTCAATTTGAACGTTCTGAATCGGCTCAACAATGAGCTCGGTGCGGATTTTGATCCTGCCGGATTTCGGCACCGTGCCCGTTGGAATCCTGTCGCATCTCGTATCGAGATGCACCTCGAATGCATGCGTGACCAATACGTTCAGATCGCGAGTGCTGAGCTCGAGCTTCACTTCAGAGAAGGTGAAACCGTCGATACGGAAAACAGTTACAAATTTACAGATAACACTCTTGACTCACTCCTTTCCGACTCGGGCTTCAAGATTGAGAACACGTGGAAAGAAAAGCGCAATTGGTACGCAGTCACACTCAGCCGGCGGCTCGACGAGGTTCAGTGCGATTGAAAGTGAATGTGACGCGAGTTAATGCCGAGGGGCAGCGATGATTGCAGCTTCTGATTTTCGGACTACAAAACTACCGCTAAGCGACGGTGCGGGGCTTATGCCAGCACTCGGATTTGGCACGTTGATTGCAGACAGGGCCGAAACGATAAGCGCAACCAGAAACGCACTGGCGGCAGGGTTTCGACACTTTGACTGTGCGGAACGGTACCGCAACGAGGGGGCAGTGGGCGAGGCGTTGCAGGCAGGACTTGCCGCTGAAGGAATTGCGCCCGAAGACATTTTTGTTACCACGAAATTGTGGAACACAAACCATCGGCCTGAGCGCGTGGGACCGGCATTCGAGGCGAGCCTGAACAGACTCCAGCTCAACTATCTGGATCTATATCTCATTCACACGCCTTTTGCATTTCAGCCTGGGGAGGATCAGGATCCGCGCGATCAGAACGGAAACGTCCTGTACGACCACGGAGTGACTTTGCTCGATACCTGGAAGGCGATGGAGAGTCTAGTGGATCATGGCAGATGCCGAGCCATTGGACTTTCTGACATCACCTTGAGCGGGCTACTGCCCATCCACGAATCAGCTAGAATCAAGCCGGCGGTGATCCAGGTTGAATCACATCCATATCTGCCAGAGACGCAGCTTTTGGAATTCTGCAAGGGGAATGGCATTATCTTTTTGGCCTTTGCGCCATTGGGCCATGGGGCCAGGCCTGGACCGCTTGAAGATCCAGTCGTTACAGCAATCGCCGCGCGAGTTGGAAAGACGCCGGCGCAGGTGCTGCTGGCGTGGGCTGTGCAACGGGGCACCGCTTTGCTTACCACGCCGAGAAGTGCAGCACGCGCGGCGGAGAACGTTAACATCTGTCCCCTTCCAGAGGACGCGTTTGATGAAATCAATCGCATTCAGACCAGGCAGAGGCTCAATGACGTGGTGAATACTGGCAGTCCTGGTTTCATTCCACGAGTTAGAGCTACATGAGGCCAAACAGCACCCAGAGTCCAACACTCCGACTTCCCGACTTACTCCGCAAGGACCTTGATGTGGTGTTTTGTGGGATTAATCCGGCGCTGAGCGCTGCCCGGGCGGGGCACCATTTCTCGAGCCCGAATAACCGATTCTGGCGCGTGCTTTACCGGGCAGGATTTACTCCACACTTGATTCAGCCCGAACACGACCGCACGATTCTTCAATTTGGATGGGGCCTCACGGCTGCGGTGGAGCGACCGACGGTGAGCGCCAGCGAGCTTACGAGTCATGAATTCCGCGTGGCCGCGGGGGAACTCGAGCGAAAGCTTCGGCGTTATCGGCCGCGGTATCTGGCGTTTCTAGGTCAACCTGCGTTTGCAGCTATTTTTCGAAAGGGAAGCGTCGAATGGGGACAACAGTTTATGAGGTTTGGTGGCGCTGAAGTCTGGGTCTTGCCCAATCCAAGTGGACTGAATCGGGCATTCAGTCTCGAGGAACTCGTATCCGCATATCGGAATCTTCGGGCCGCCTCCAAACGAATTCACCGCGAATCGCGATAAACGCAACGACTTTCTCATTTCATCGAGAGCGCTCTTGGGCCGCTGACGAAGGGGCTTCCCACCTCAAAAAATCTCAGCAACCGGTCGACCTCTCGGGTGATGCCGATCCGGGTGCTCGTGCCAATGTGCCCGGTCTTTCGAACCGCAGAACCCAGCCAAAGTGGCCCTTCGGCGCACATGTCAATTCCATCCAGACTTCGGTCGATCTGTAATGCGAGTGCAAGCCGCCCCGGCCCTCTTGCCAGGTCCGTCAGCTTGTCGGTCTTGCGGCGCTGCTCCATCAAGTTGATTCCCTCAAGAGGCTCCAATGCCCGGAACAGTACACCCGCACCGACGCCCGGCTCTTCAGATGAGACATTGAGCATGTAGGACACGCCATAGATGAAGTAGACGTAAACGAAACCGCTGCCCAGGAACAAGGAGTGGTTTCGTGCCGTTTGTCCGCGGTAACCATGCCCGCTCGAATCGCCTGGGGGGTACGCCTCCGTTTCGACAATGCGGCCGCTAATCCGGCTTCGCCCTACTTTGCGGATGATCGTCTTCCCGATAAGATATTGGGCCAGCTCTGTCGTATCGACTGGCAAGCGGGCCCGCGACAGCGGCCGGACATTTTGTTCAACGTGCAATCTCAAACTCCTTCCCCCGAGTTTTTGTGATTTAGCGCTCGCGGAGAAGCAAACGCTTTGCACCCGATCTCGCTGATGCGAAATGTACTCTAAGCTCTCGCTTCGGTCGCTTCGCCTGCTGCGCGGAGGGCGGCCAGGGCGGAGTCAGGCTCCGGCGACACGCGGTTACGTGCACTGGCGAGATAGCGGTGAACATCGGAGATCACCACGGAGCCTTCACCGACTGCTGAAGCCACGCGCTTGACCGAGTTTGCGCGGACGTCTCCGACGGCGTAGATGCCGGGGACGCTGGTCGCGTATGGGCTGTTCTCAAAGCCGCCGGCCGCTCCAGTGAGGATGAACCCCTTCTTGTCAAGCTGTACTGTCCCGTAGA
Organism: uncultured Acidobacteriaceae bacterium; assembly: GCA_963770365.1. Lineage (GTDB taxonomy): Bacteria > Acidobacteriota > Terriglobia > Terriglobales > Acidobacteriaceae > Telmatobacter. The sequence goes on from CAVYPN010000022.1 coordinate 197,714, forward strand.
GCCAGCCGGTATTCGGCTCAGCTCCAATCATCACGAAGACGTCTTCAATCGCCTTTTTTGTGCGTTCACCCGTACTGCGGTTCACCCAGGTGACAGACTGGAGGTCAGGCTGGCCCTCAAGCGCGACAATCTCGGAGTCAGTGCAAAGCGAGATGCGCGAGGAACTCTCAATGCGTGACACAAGGTACTGCGACATTGTCGCTGCAAGCGACGGCCCGCGGACGACATGGTAGACATGCTTGGCGATGCCCGAGAGGAACATAGCAGCCTGACCGGCAGAGTTGCCTCCGCCTACGACGATCACATCCTTCTCCCGGCAAAGAATCGACTCCATCGGGGTCGCGGCATAGTAGAGGCCGCGGTTCTCATAGTTCTCGTAGTTTTGGACCGTCAGTTTGCGATATTGCGCTCCGGAGGCCACGACCACGGCGCGAGCGCATACGGGAATGCCGCCAGCGAGAAGCAGCTTGTGGATTCCATCCACCTGCTCGACGCTCACCGTCTCTCGTGAGATCGCGAATTGAACGCCAAATTTCAACGCCTGTAATTGCGCGCGGCTGGCGAGTTGCTGTCCCCCGATGCCGGTTGGAAAGCCAAGATAGTTCTCGATTTTAGAACTTGTTCCCGCCTGTCCCCCTGGAGCCAGGCCTTCGATGACGATAGTGCAGAGCCCTTCCGATGCCGCATAAACAGCGGCCGCAAGGCCTGACGGGCCGGCACCCACGACCGCTACATCATAGATCAGCTCTGGATCCGGTAACTCCGTAATGCCCAACTCATCCGCAAGCTGAGGAATGGTCGGCTGGTGCATCACTCGCCCATCCGAAAGCCGCACTGCGGGCAGCCCGCTGACAGTTCCACCCGTAATTCCTGAACCGACCTCCTGGATTCTATATGGATAACTGTTGCGTACAAAGAAGCGTTGCAGCAGCGTCGTCTGTGCATCATTCGGCTGGCCCATCAGGACCACGCCGCTCGAAGCATCCCTCATAATGCCGATGCGACGCCAGACCGCTGCTTGCACAATGAGGTTTGCGATGTCGCCCTCTGCGCGCATCAGCTGTCGCAGCTGGCTGTGATCAATCCGCAGCAGTCGGCTCTCACTGGTGGTGCGCGCCTCGACGACAACCCGCTGCGAGTTAAGAAGATTAAGTTCCCCCGTAAAGTCAAACGCGCGATGCTGCCTGTAGATCTTCGCACCGGGTTCGGATGCAGGCAGGAAAATATCTACTCCACCCTCGAGGATGACGAACATATCGATGTGCCGATCACCATAGGTGTAGAGCGTTTCATCTGCATGAAACGTTTCTTCATGACCGTAGGGCTTGAGCCGCTCAACCATTTCTTCGGTAAGCTTTGGGAATGCGAGGTCTGGACGAAAATCCGTCCCCGTCCAGTCGACGACCTGAGCCTCTCTGAACCGAGCGGCCTGATTTTGGTCAAGTTCTTCGCGCGCATTTCCCACTGTGGCAACCTCCCAGAATCTAATCTACGAGCACTACATTTTACCGTCTCTCACGAGGCGATGGACGGCCCACAATAAGCGGGAGATATGGGCTGTTCAATCGACCCTTGGTAGCTCTGGGATTCGAAGCCGCACGCCAAATCCTTTCCTGTGGTCACTGAAGTCGAGGTATGAGGCGCACATTTTTGATGACTCTTTGCAGTGGGTACGAGCTCGAAATTTCAAGAGGTTTTGTTCCGCGGATCGTCCTTCGGCGTGAGGTAGTCGATACCGAGTGGCCCGGTCGCCGTGATTTGGGTAACGTATTCACTGGATTTCGCCCAGTGAAAGTGGGACGTGTTGCCCGGTAGCACAATGACGGCGCCAGGTGGGTAAGCCTCCAACTTATCGGCATCGAATTGATCCCCTAACCCGATATAGAAGACCCCCGATAACACTGTGTAGACTCGATCCTCTGGGTGCCTGTGCGGCATCAACTTGACACCACGTGGAACTTTGACCCTGATCGTGTAGGGGCCGCGCTCTGAGGGCGTGCCGACAACAACAGCCAGACGCACCGAAGGTGGAAAAGCCGGGAACGGCTTCCAGTCAATTTCTTCAGGCAGAGTAGATTTGAAAGCCGATTCGCCAGGCTGGTGCGGCCGAGCCATACCACTTGAGGCGTCGTCTTTCGCCTTCTTCCCCTGCAGGGCTGTTGCGTGCTTGATGGTCACTTCGCTCATAATTGCTCGCTTGAAAGACTGGACTTCAACGCGATCAGTACGTCCCTCGCGCTGTTCCGATTAGGCTCGAATCGTGGAAGCGAAACAATCGGACGATGGTATCGACGATACCTTCGTATCAACCTCCTCATGTGAGGTTGATTGACCGATACCAAAGCGTGACCGATACCATCGTCCAATTGTTTGCCTCCCCATCGTTGTTGAAACTGCCTGTAGAGGCCCGAGTCGATTCGGGGCAGGGAGGCGTTCGTTGAAGGTTGAAATCAAGCGCGTGTATGAAAACCCTGGCCGCGCGGATGGGATGCGGATACTTGTCGACCGGTTGTGGCCACGGGGCCTTTCCAAAGAGAGGGCGCGGGTCGATCTTTGGCTCAAGGACATCGCGCCAAGCACCGAGCTTCGCAAGTGGTTCAGCCATGATCCGAGCAAGTGGACCGAGTTTCAAGCCCGCTACCGTAAGGAGCTGAAATCGGAGGCTGATCTACTTGAAGTTCTGAAAGAGAAGGCAGCAAAGGGGCCCATTACGCTGCTCTATGGAGCGAAAGATGAAGTCCACAACGAAGCTGTCGTCCTGCGGTCACTGCTTCAGCCGAAATGAGAATGTTTGTCGTCGGAGCCTTATCGCTTCTTTCGCGGTCAGGATATAGTTCTCTTGACGGCAATTCTTTCTGACAGGTAACGAATGGAATGGCATCGGACTCGCAAACAGCGCAGGCTTCGGCAGCTTTAACTCTTCCGCAGCTCGTTTCGTCTCCGCTCACGAAGGTCGCAATCTTTCTTGTGGTCACAATCAATCCCGGAGACGATCATCGTGCAACTGTTCTTTCCCTCTGTGCGGATCTCTCTGCGCTTCTTCGAGGTGTCGGCTTTCGCAATCTCGACGGCGCCTTGTCCTGCATTCTGGGGATTGGTTCTGATGCCTGGGACCGCCTCTTCGGCTTGCCACGTCCAGCAGAACTTCATCCTTTCCAGGAGATTCTCTCGGGACCGCGACATGCTGTCTCCACCGCGGGTGACTTGATCTTTCACATTCGCGCCAAGCAGATGGATTTGTGTTTTGAGCTGGCCGCGCAGATTATGACTCGTCTCAACGGCGCCGTGAGCAGCGCCGATGAGGTGCAGGGTTTTCGTTACTTTGACCAGCGTGATGTTCTCGGCTTCGTGGACGGCACCGAGAATCCCGCGGGGAACGCGGCTGCAGACGCTGTTTTCATTGGCGGCGAAGATCCGGCCTTCGCCGGCGGAAGCTACGTCATCGTCCAGAAGTATCTTCACAATCTCGAAGCGTGGAATAATCTCTCGACCGAAGCTCAGGAGAAAATCATCGGGCGCTCGAAAGTCTCTGACATTGAACTTGACGACTCAGTGAAGCCCACGTCTGCACACAATGCCCTGACCACCATCGAAGAGAATGGCGTAGAAATCAAAATCCTGCGCGATAATATGCCCTTCGGGAGCCCCGGGCGTGGCGAGTTTGGCACATACTTCATCGGCTATAGCCGTTCGCCTCGCACGATCGAGCAGATGCTGGAAAACATGTTCATCGGGCGGCCGCCCGGCAACTATGATCGCATCCTCGACTTCAGCACTCCGGTCACCGGAAAACTGTTCTTCATACCAACGTCCACGTTTCTCGACAGTCTCAGCCCTGATCAGCCTGCACCGGCAGAGAGTTTCGCGCAGAAGCCCGCACCGATCGCGGCGCAGGCTGCAATTTACGTCTCTTCTGCAACAGCGAAGAATGGTTCCCTCGGCATAGGTTCCCTCAAAGGAGAAGATTTCAATGAATAACTTGTATCGCGAGTTGGCTCCAATCTCTGAGGCTGCGTGGTCGCAGATCGAAGAAGAAATCTCACGCACGATCAAGAGGTATCTTGCCGGCCGTCGTGTTGCGGATGTTCACGGTCCTGAGGGCACAGCGTTGGCTGCAGTGGGCACAGGCCATCAGCGTGCGATCGAGGCGTCCGGAGACGGCGTTACGGCTCAACAGCGCGAAGTAAAGTCCGTCGTCGAGCTGCGCGTGCCTTTTGAGCTTGAGCGTCAGATGGTGGACGACGTCGAACGCGGTGCAAATGACTCTGATTGGCAACCCGCAAAGGACGCTGCGCGCAAACTAGCCTTTGCCGAAGACCGCGCCATTTTCGAAGGCTACTCCGCGGCTGGAATTGTCGGGGTCCGCCAGGGGACCAGCAACCCTAAAAAGCCTTTACCCGCTGATGTCCGCCAATATCCTGAAGCCTTTGCGCAGGCTTTGAGCCAGTTGCGTCTCGTGGGTGTCAACGGCCCGTACTCTATCCTGCTTAGTGCCGATGCTTATACCGAACTTGCCGAGACGAGTGATCACGGGTATCCGGTTCTCGAGCATGTGAAACGCCTGGTCGAAGGCAAAATCATCTGGGCTCCCGCCATCAACGGCGCTTTCGTCGTCACCACTCGCGGCGGCGACTTCGATCTTCACCTCGGGCAGGACATCTCCATCGGCTACTCGAGTCACACTGACACCAGTGTTCGACTCTATTTGCAGGAGACCTTTACCTTCCTCTATCTGACGTCGGAATCTGCCGTGGCTTTCGAGCAAGCGAGCGAACCGCCCTCGTCATAATGCGTGCCTGGTCGACACGCGCCGTGATCGACCATCAGAGGAGACAAAGCGACGTCTTCTGCTCCTTCTCCCGGGATGAAGCTGCTCACAATCTGGCGCGTTTATTCCACCCGTGGAAGTTTGAGAAATCGCCGGAGTTCCAAGCTTCACGGAGTCCGGGTTTGCCCAGATCCCAGTCCGGCCGAATTTCACTGGTGACGGCACGCAGGTCTTGCCACAAATCTGCGATCGACGGACGGCCCCAAAACCAGTAGCCGTTATAGATCTTGTGAATCACCAGGCCCGGCTTGAGGACGAGTGTATGCGGAATCATCGGATTGTGCTCTGGATCCGTGTACTCCTGGATGTCGAGGTCTTTCTGAATGATTCGGCCAGGGTCGGAAAGAAAGGTCCATTGGGCTCCGACCGATGCCCGAAACTCCTGGAGCGTGTGGTGGTCATCCGTCGAGATCGTGGCGATCTGTGTGTAGGCCACGGCGAACTTTGGGTAAAACGCGGCGAGTTCCAGATGCTGCTGGTGTTCCTTCGGACAGTAGTGGCCGCGGGCGAGCGTAAGCACCAGCGGGTCGTCGCCCTGGAGTTCGCTGAGCTTGCGCAGTGTGCCCATGTGATCCGGCAGTTGGTAGTCGGGAAAATGGCCTCCGGGCAAAATGTCGGAACGCATGATTTCACTCCTTCTATTTCGGGAACTCGGTGCCGTGCTGTTCAGAAGTCATGAAATTGGCGTACCACTCCGGCCAGTTTTTGTCGGATTGGCCCATCAGTGCTTCATGTTGACTGTGCGCTGCCTCAGCCCTGCGCAATGCGTCGGCCAAGTCATTCGGTGACGCGTAGGTCGTTTCTCCCGCTTCAATCCTCCCAGGCAAGCGCGTCGTGATCTCCTGGAGTAGCCAGCCGTTGCCATCCGGGTCACTAAATGTTGCAAAAGA
>CAVYPN010000023.1:0-353575 GCA_963770365.1 uncultured Acidobacteriaceae bacterium
GCCTGAGGGCGAAAACCGGTATCGCTGGGATGTGATTCTGCAGGGTGCCAACGAAACGGTTTTCTTCGCCTGGTAAAGAGATATTGGCAATATGAGCAACGACCTCAATTCGTTCCTGTTTTCGACGCCGGAAATGACGCGCGTGTTTTCAGCGAAGGAGCAGTTGCGCGCGATGATGCGATTCGAGTGGGCGCTGACATGCGCGCTTGAGGCGAACGGGCTGGCGGAGACGGGATCGGGACCGGTGCTGGAGTCGCTGCTCGATGCCGGTTTTGTGGATGTGGAGCGACTCAAGCGCGAGGCGAGAGACGCTGGGAATATCGCAATTCCCTTCGTCCAACAGCTGACCTCAGCGGTGATTGCGCGGGATGACCGGGCAGCGCGGGCGATCCACGTGGGAGCTACAGACCAGGATGTGCTGGATACGGCGCTTGTGTTGCAGGTTCGCCAGGGCGTGAAGCTGTTGGAGAGCGCGATCACGAGACTGGAAGCAGCGCTCGTGAAACAAGTGCAGGCGCACCGCGAGACAGTGATGACGGGGAGGACGTGGCTGCAGGCTGGGCCTCCGACAACAATGGGCTTAAAGCTGGCGGGTACGCTCGCCTCGGTGCGAAGGCATGGTGAGCGGATCGAGGCTGCGGCAGGCAGAGCGCTGGTTTTGCAGTTTGGGGGTGCTGTGGGGACGCTTGCGGCGTTGGGTGATGCCGGGGCGCACGTCTCTGCTTGAGCTGGCGCGAGTGCTGGAATTAAGCGACACGGGGTTGCCGTGGCACACCCAGCGGGATTGCCTGGTCGAGATGGTCAAGGTATCGGCGAATCTTACCGGATCGCTGGCGAAGTTCGCGCGAGACATTGCGCTACTGATGCAGACAGAGGTTGGAGAGGCTGCGGAGGGAGGCAGTGAGGGCCGTGGCGGCTCGTCAACGATGCCGCATAAGAACAATCCGGTGGCGTGCGCGGCAGTTATCGCTGCACACCAGAGGATACCCGGGCTGGTTGTGACGATGCTGCACGCAATGCCGCAGGAGCACGATCGCGGACTTGGATTGTGGCAGGCGGAGTGGGACACGGTGCCGGAGGCATTTCGCCTGACGGCTGCGGCGCTTGGGTATGCGATCGAGATCGCAGAGGGATTGGTGATCGATGTGGGTCGCATGCGAACTAACTTTGATGCGCTGCTTGGGATGGTGTAGAGCATGGCGGAGGCGGTGAGTACGGCGCTTGCTCCTAAAATCGGAAGGTCGGCGGCGCACGATGTTTTGCCGAAAGCCACCAAACGCGCGAAGGAGGAAAAGTGTCATTTGGCGCTGCTCTTGAGGAACATGCCGGAGGTGACTGCGGAACCGTTCCGGGAGAGATTGACCACTTGCTGGAGCCGCGCGCTTCCTGGGCAGTGCGCAGCGATTTATCGCGCGCAGGCGTTTGGGGAGAGCCGGATGCCGGAGGTTGAGAATGCGGCGGTTCGACTCTGTCCGATCTCCGTGGCAAAGAACATGGCGAGGTGCGAGTGCTGGGAAACTCACTTGGATCGAACCTGCATATGTGGGACAAGGTCGTGTCATGTTTCGAGAGCAGATCGCGTCATTCGGTTTGATACGCGAGGACACGGCAAGAGCAGCGTGCCACCTGGGCCGTACAGCCTCGAGGATCTGGGGCGCGACGTGCTTTTTCTGCTGGATTCGCTCGGCGTGGAGTGCGTGAATTTCGGTCTTTTCGCTTGGCGGCATGGTTGCCATGTGGCTGGGGTTGTGCTTCTGGAGCGGGTGAGGCGGCTGGTGATGGCGAATACCTGTGCGCGCATCGATACGCGGGAGATGTGGGACGAAAGAATGCCGATGGTGAAGAAATCGGGTATGGCCCCGCTGGCGGATATCACGCCGACACGATGGTTTACCTCTCGGTATCGCGAGGGACATGTGGAAGAGATGGAAAGGGTTCGGGAAATGATTGCGACGATGGATTGGAGGGATACGCAGGTTGCTGCGGGAGTGTTGCGCGATACGATCTGACAGGAAAGTTGGGGGCGTTCGATTTTCCTCTGTCTTGTCGGTGCCGGCAACACGGATCTTGCGACGCCTCCTTCGGATGGGCTAGCGATTCACGGTCTGTGCCTCCGGAATTCGAGGTATGTGGAGCTCAGGCATCCATCTCTCCGCCTGGGAGCAAGCGAAGGAGTTTGGAGCCCGAAGTTGTCGGCGTGCCTCGAGAGCGGGGAGGTTCGCAATGGATGAACGAGAGCGGCATGCAACGGGGATGCGCGCGCGGCGAGAGATGCTGGGGGATGCGCATGTGGATCGAGCGGAGGCGTTGAAGACCGATCTGGATGCCGAGTTACGGTCTTGGTCCCGCTATGCGTGGGGCGAGGTCTGGACGCGGCGGGGCTTCCGCGGCATACCCGCAGCCTGCTGACAATCGGGCTGATGGTGGCGCTGAATCGCGGAGAGGAGTTGAACCTGCATATACGAGCAGGGAAGAACAACGGCGTCACGGCGGAAGAGATCCGCGAGGTGCTGCTGCAGTGCGGCGGTGTATTGCGGGATACCTGCCGCGAACTCGGCATTTTCCTGGCAGCAAGGGAAGTTTTGAAGGAAGGCGAAGGCCCGGAGTAGAAGCAGAGATGGCGCGGTTTGAGACACAGGTAGCGATTGTAGGCGCGGCCCTGCGGGCCTGATGCTGTCGCAGTTTGTTGTACCTTAGCGGGATCAGTTCGATCGTTCTGGAGGCGAAGTCGCGTGCCCATTGCGAAGAGAGGGTTCGGGCGGGCGTGCTGGAGCATACGACCGTGGAGATGCTACGGGAGGCCGGTGTGGCGATCGGCTGGATCGTGAGGGGCTTCGCCACAGCGGAATTGACCTGGGTTTTGAACGGGGTGCGACACCGCATTCCATTCGTTGACCGGGGAAATGCGTCACCGTGTACGGCCAGCAGGAGGTTGTGAAGGATCTGATCGCACGCAGGCTAGCGGATGGAGGCGATCTGCGATTTGAATGCGGAGATGTTTCACTGCAGCGATTTCGACGGCCGCGGACCCGTCGATTGGTGTCGGAGAGAGGACGATGCGTCTGACGATATCCGGTGTGACTACATTGCAGGTTGCGACGGGTTTCATGGAATCTCGCGGCGGTGTCCCGGACGGCGCACTGACGATATACGAACGATCGTACCCGTTTGGTGGCTGGGGATCCTGGCGGAGCGCAGCACCATCGCCGGCGAGGAACTGCTTTATATGCATAGCGACTGCGGGTTTTCGCTGTACACATGCGATCGCAGCGGATTACGAGATTGTATCTACAGTGTAAATCGGATGAGGATATCAGGAACTCGAGTGACGATCGAATCTGGAGCGAACTGCAGACGAGGTTGGCGTGTCGGATGGGTGGCGGCCGACAGAGGGCAGGATCCTGCAAAAGGGCATCACGGGAATGCGCAGCTTTGTGTGTCGAACCGCTGGTACTGCGACGGCTGCTTCCTACGACGGGAGATGCTGCGCATATCGTGCCGCCGACCGGGGCGAAGGGGATGAACCTGGCCGTTTGCCGATGTGCATCACCTGGCAGCGGCTTTCGAAGCGTTCTACGGTCTCCACAACGATCGTTCGAAGTTGGAGGTGTATTCGCACACGTGCTTGGGGCGCATTTGGAAGACGCAACGGTTTTCGTGGTGGATGACCGCGCTGTTGCATCGTTTTGAAAGTGAGCCGGCGTTCGACCCAAAAGCGGCAGTTGGCGGAGTTCGGAGTACCTGACCAGTTCGCGTGCGGCGGCGACATGCCTTGCGGAGAACTATGTCGGGCTTCCGTTTGATTGAGGGCGAACGGCGACCGAGGATTCTGGAAGGAGAGAGGGAGGATATGACAGGATTCGCGGTCGATCGAGCGACGGTGCACGCGTAGCGAGGTGGAGGAGGGCATCGGGTGGGTTATATTGAATCGGCCCGAGAAGCGCAACGCGATGAGCCTCTACGTTGAATCGCGAAATGCGCGATGTGTTGGAGACGCTCGAGGTGGACGTTGATGTGAAGGTTTGGTGTTGACCGGGGCGGGGGAGTCATGGACAGCGGGGATGGATCTTGAGGAGTCCTTCCGCGGAGGTGGATGCGAGGGGCGCGGAGATTGTGCAGGAGAGAGTGCGGCGCGATGCCTCGACATGGCAGTGGGAAGCTGCTGCGGATGCTATACGAAGCCGACGATCGCGATGGTGAACGGTTGGTGCTTCGGTCGAGGCTTTTCACCGCTGGTGGCGTGCGACCTGGCGATTGCGGCGGAGACGGCGGTGTTCGGGCTGTCGGAGATCAACTGGGGAATACCGCCGGGGAGATCTGGTCAGCAAGGCACTTGCAGATACCGTCGGGCAACGAAAGGCACTCGAGTACATCATGACTGGCGAGACGTTTACGGGGAAGCAGGCGGCGGAGATGGGGCTGGTGAACAAGGCGGTTCCCCTGGAACGGCTGCGCGAGGAGACGGTTCTCGGCACGAAACTCGCGGCGAAGAATGCCGTGGTGCTCGCGCGCGGCCAAGCATGGATTCAGAGCGATGCCGGGAGCTGGACAGTGGGAGCGAGGGCGAGGCTATCTCTACCGCGAAGCTCGACCAGGCGCAGATCGAGGGATCCCGAGCATGGGCGCGAGGAGGGACTGAAGCAGTTTTTTCTCGATGAGAAGAGTATCAAGCCGGGGTTGGAGAGCTACAGGCGCTGAGGTCGCGCATGGAACCGGACGTGATTGAGGTGGATAGGAAAAAGACGGACGCCGCGCCCGCCTTGAGCGGCTGTTGCGGCCGCGGTCAGATTGCGATTGTCGGCGCATCCGCTACGCCCGGTTCGCTTGGCGAGGTGTGCTCGTGAACCTGAAGGAGGCCGGTTACGGGGGAGAGCTTTATCTGGTCAATCCCAAGCGGCCTACGATTCATGGCAGAGAGTACCTGCGGCGCGGAATCGAGGAACTGCCGGAGGGCGTGGATTGTGCAGTGCTTGCGATTCCGGGTGCGGCGGTTCTGAATTCGGTGAAAGCGTGCGCCGCGAAGAGGGTGGGAAGCGCGATTATCTTTTTCTGCCGGATTTGCAGAGGCCGGGGGAGGGGGGCGGGCGGTTCAGAGAGAGCGAACTTGCGCAGATTGGCGAGGACACGAAATGGTGCTATCAGGGGCCGAATTGCCTGGGGATGGTGAACTATGCGGACGGGATTCCCCTGACGTTTGTGGTGACGCCCCCGCAGCCGCAGACGGGACAGTCGAAGTCCCGGCGCAGCGATTCTTTCGCAGAGCGGAGCGCTTCGGCGGTGATCTCGGTGAACATGCGCCACCATGGGATTCCCACTGACCTATTCGGTTTCGACCGGCAACGAAGCGGCGACCGGTATCGAGGATCTTGTCGAGCATCTTCTCGGGGACGCGAGCCGGGCGTGTTGCGTTGGTGGTGGACAGTTCCGGGAGCCAGAAACGGTATCTAGACCTGGCGTCGGCGAGGCTGACCGCGAGGAAGGGAAATTCATTGTGTTGCTGCATCCGGGGCGGAGGCCAATGCCGCCGAACCTCTGCCGCGACGCATCGCGGTGCGATTGCCGGCGACTACGCGGTGATGCATGCGCTGGTGATGCATGAAGGGTTATCTCGCGTAGAGCCCTGGAGAACTGGTAGATGTTGTGCAGATTCTTCTGCGGACACAGAACTGCCGAGGGGATGGGACGGCGGTATTCACGGAATCGGGTGCATTCAAGGCGCTTACGCTGGATTTTGCGACGCAATTGGGTTGAAGCTGCCCGCATTGTCGGAAATGTGCGCTGAGACGTTGCGCGGAATGCGCTGCCCGCGTTTATTCCGCCGTCGAATCCACTGATCTACGGCCCAGGGCCTCGTGGATCCCGATCTTTATACGTCGCACTCTGCCGCCGATTCTTGGATGAGGACGGTTGGGAGTGTGGTGCTGGGGATTATCCTTACCGATCCAAAGACGACCAGGCTGGAGCTTCCGCCAATTGTGAATGCGATCAGCGTATTGAAGCCGCAGAAGCCGGTGATGCTTTTCGGCGCTCGATCAGGGAGCGCCGTTCGATTTTCCGGAACTCCAGGAACTGCGGAACCTGGGGGTCGCATGCTTTCCATCGCCGAGCGTGCGTTGCGGGCGCTGGCCTATGCTGTCGACGGCGGGCGATGCAGGGGAATCGCCGCGATTTCGGCTACCAGGTCCGCGTGGAGATCTCGCGATTGCGAGCGGGACTGTTGTCGGAGGCGGAGAGCAAGCAGATTTTAAAGCAGATTGGGATTCGGATCCCCGTGGGAAGGGTTGCGGCGAGCGCGGAGGAGGCGGTTCGGATTGCAGAAGAGATTGGTTTCCCGGTGGTGTTGAAGGCGCACTCCGCAGACTTGCCACACAAGAGCGATGTGGGCGGAGTGGCGCTGGGAATAGCGTCGGTTGCGGATCTTCGGGACGAGTGGTCGGCGATGCATCGGAATGTCCTGAAGGCGCGGCCGGAACTGGTGCTGGATGGCGTGCTGGTGGAGCGAATGGGGGAGAAAGGGCTTGAGCTAATTGTGGGCGCGCGCAGCGTTCCGGAATGGGGTCCGGTACTGATGGCGGGGTTCGGAGGAGTGCTCGCTGAGGCCATTGAGGATGTGCGGCTGATGCCAGCGAGTTTATCGCATGAAGAGATTGAACATGAATTGAACAAACTGCGGTGTGCCGCATTGTTGAAGGGACTTCGGGGAGCGCCGGCGCGTGATGTTGCAGCGGTTGCAGCGGTGATGCAGACGATCGGGAACCTGATGAGGTCGTGTCCTGAAATCGCGGAGATCGATATTAATCCCCTGGTTGTCTATGAGAGCGGCAGGGGCACGATGGCGCTGGATGCGCTGATTTCGATCGACGAGAAGGATCGCTAGTCTTGGAAAAAGAGAGGACTCCCATGAACGAGGTTGCACTTTTGATAGACGGAAGGTCGGCGGCTGCACAGCAAGGCGGTTCTTTCGACCGCATTGATCCGGTCAAGGGGTGGGCTGCAAGCAAGGCCGCGGCGGCAAAGAGTGCCGACGTGAATGCGGCGGTGGAGGCAGCGGCTAAGGCATTTCCAGAGTGGGCTGCGATGGGGCCAGGCCGGCGGCGCGAACTTCTGTGGAAGTCGGCGGAGATGGTGACGACGCACCAGAAGGACTTCATCGACTGCATGATTGCGGAGACGGGTGCGACGGAACCGTGGGCGGGATTCAATGTCGCATTCGCGGCGGGGATCCTACGCGAGGCAGCGTCGATGACTTCGCAGATCACCGGCGAGGTGATTCCCAGCGATGTTCCGGACAACCTTGCGATGGCGGTTCGCCAGCCAGTTGGCGTGTGCGTGGGAATCGCTCCGTGGAATGCACCGGTGATCCTGGGTGTGCGCGCGATCGCGATGCCTCTGGCGTGCGGAAATACAGTGGTGTTCAAGGCATCGGAGGCATGCCCGGCAGTTCACCGGCTAATCGGGACGGCGCTGCTGGAAGCGGGAGTGCCGGCGGGTGTCTGCAATGTGATCACAAATGCTCCGGAAGACGCTGCCGAAGTTGTGCGCTGCGTTGATCGATCATCCGGCCGTGCGCCACATCAATTTCACAGGTTCTACGCGGGTGGGACGCATCGTTGCGGAGCGAGCTGCACGACTTCTGAAGCCGGTTCTGCTGGAACTCGGCGGGAAGGCCCCGCTGATTGTGTTGGAGGATGCGGATATCGATGCGGCGGTGAATGCCGCGGCGTTTGGCGCATTTATGAATCAGGGACAAATCTGCATGTCGACGGAGCGGATTGTCGTGGATGAGCAAATCGCAGATGAGTTTGTGCAGAAGCTGTCGGCAAAAGCTGCTGGCTTGCCCGCGCTCGATCCGTCGCTCGGACCAACCGTGTTGGGATCGATGGTGGACGCGAAGTCGGCTGCGCGGGTTGCGGAGCTTATCGAAGATGCGGTGGGGAAAGGCGCATCCGTAACCGCGGGAGGCGGATGCCACGGGACGCTGATGCCCGCCACAGTGATTGATCACGTAACACCAGCGATGCGGATCTATGCGGAGGAGTCGTTTGGGCCGGTGGTCACGATTGTGCGCACGAACGGAGATGAAGAGGCTCTTCGTGTCGCCAACGATACAGAGTATGGATTGTCGGCTGCGGTGTTCAGCCGAGACATTGCCCGCGCGTGGAATCTCGCGAGGCGGATTCACAGCGGAATCTGCCATATCAACGGGCCGACCGTGCACGATGAGCCGCAGATGCCTTTCGGCGGAGTGAAAGCGTCGGGATACGGGCGGTTCGGGGGAAGGGCAGGCATCGATGAATTCACTACGCTGCGCTGGATTACGGTGCAGACCGGCCCGCGGCATTATCCTTTTTAGTTCGGTTGCGGAGTTCGTGAAGAGTTCGTGGGAAGAGCCAATGGGAACATCAGTGAGCCTTCCCCGGAAGGGAATTCAAACTGTTTGCCTTGCGAGACTTTAGCGAGCCTGCGTATGTGGCCAGCGATTGATTTGGAACGGGACTTAAAGTCAGAAGGCTTAATAGAATAAGCCTCAATCTCCGCGAATTGAGGCTATTGTGATCGACCAAGCCTCATGGCACTCAGCAAATTCAGTTTGTAAGCTAGAGGCGGAGACGGCAAGCAGAAAGAGGTTTTCATTGGAACAGCCAGTCCAGCCGGGCCGAGGGGATTTCTTCGATGTTCAGGGGTTTGTGGATGAACGGCGCATCGTCCTCGCACAATGGCTGATCCTGACGCTTTGCTTCCTAGTATTGGTCATAGACGGCTTTCACACTGCGGTCATGGCCTTTATTGCCCCAGTTCTCAGCCGTGAGTTGTCTGTTTCGAAGGCGTCATTGGGATTGGTGCTGACCTCTTCATTGATCGGGTTGGCATTTGGCGCGCTCGTCGCCGGCCCCCTCGCCGATCGGTTCGGGCGCAAGCGCGTGCTTCTCGTATCGGTGGCTCTCTGTGGCATTGGCAGTCTGATTTCGGCTTCGCCCACAAGTTTGAATGCGATGTCGATCTATCGGTTGATCACCGGACTTGGGATCGGGGCAGCGATGCCGAACTGTATCACGCTGGCGTCGGAATTTGTGCCTGCAAAACGGCGCGCACTGCTGTTGAACCTAATGTTTTGCGGGTTTCCGCTTGGAGCATCCACCGCAGGATTTGTTACCGCATGGCTCCTTCATCGCCACGGCTGGCGCCTTATCTTTTTGGTCGGCGGAGCAATACCCCTGGTTCTGTTGATACTTCTCACTCTTCTGCCTGAGTCAATTAGCTTCATGGTCGTACGGAGGTATCCCCTAGAGAAGATCAAGGCCGCGTTGCGGCAGATCTCAGGAAGGGAATCTGAAGCACTGTGCAAGATCGATAAGGCGTACAGTTTCAAAACTGCTGAATCCAGCATGAACATGGACAGGTTGCCTTTGAAGATCATGTTTGAATCTAGGTTCTTGGTGGGAACGCTGATGCTGTGGCTCACTTACTTTATGGGTCTTCTGCTTTACTATCTGCTGACCAGCTGGATGCCGACCTTTGTGCGCGGTGCTGGATACTCGGTCAGTCAAGCCGCAGTTGCGACAGCGCTATTCCCACTTGGAGGCGTCATCGGCGCAACTCTCTGTGGCTGGCTGATGGGGCGCGTGAACGCGACGCGCGTCGTGAGCGGCGCGTATCTCCTGACCGCTGTTCTTTTAGTCGTTCTCGCGCGCTCAACGACACACTTCGAATCTTTGCTTTGTGCCACTTTCCTTGCGGGCCTTGCAATGAATGGCGCGCAAACGTCCATGCCGGTTTTGGCGGCAGCGTTTTATCCAACTTATGGGAGAGCCTCGGGGGTAGCGTGGATGCTTGGGGTGGGGCGCATCGGAGGCATAGCCGGCGCTTTCGGAGGAGGCTTGCTTTTTCAGGCCGGGATGTCGCTGAAAGAGGTCTTCTCTTGGTTGACCCTTGTGGCAGCTGTGGCTGCGATCGCGCTGTTCTGCAAGGACCTCAATGGCCGAAGATCAGCTGACCTGCAGACATCCATTGTCGCAGCAGACCTGTAGAAAAGAGCGCGAAGAAAGTGAAAAGAGGTATAAGAATATCCCTGAAACGGACTGAGAACCGCGAATCTCATGAAGTCCTATGCCTACAGCTTCAGAAAACGGAATTGTCTGCGGTAAGTTGCGGAGACTCCGTCGGCGATGGTCTGGTCCATGGTTTGAGTCGGATTAGTGTGCACTAAGTAGCCACCGTAACCCGCAACCTTTCGCTTCATTCGTTTGCTCACGCAACTCATGTTCAAACGAACATCTGCAATTGAAGGAGCCGTCTCCGGGAAACAACTCGAGTCGTCTCGATCCTCCCTGGTACGATGTGTCTCCAGCGTTATGGAAGCGCTTGCCCGATTCCAAGGGACCGGACCGTTCGAGGATTTCGGGCGGCAGTTGTGCGCGAGAGGTAGGCTCGAATAACAGATGTCACCTACGGTCCGGCGGAGGTGGAAGCTCACCTCCATGAGGAGTTTGATGGGAGCCTCCAGCGCCTGCAGATGGATCACGTCGATATAAACGGCGTGGCTATCTTCGAATGAAATCTGAGCGGGCAAGGGTTGTCATTTCGGAAGGTCCGGCAATAGGACGGCTAGATCCGCTAGTAAGCAGCGTTAAGGGATTCATCTCCGTCTACTCACGGGTTCGTACGATAAACGCTGTGGGGACTTTTGTGGGTAGACCGGTTAAAAATGGCGGGCAATTGTGGTCAGTACCCACAGCCTTACGCTGATGCTTGACCCACATAAGGGATTGAAAATGAGCGATATAGCACAATTTTGAGCAATGCTGAAATGTGTAAATGTCTAGCTCTTAACCGACAGGTTGAAGGTTCGATTCCTTCCGCGTCCACCATAGACTCTTCCCAAGGAATTCAAAAAAGTCCACGAGACCAATGTAGCCGCTTAATGCTCAGCGGCTGCTGATGCCAGCGAGCTGATGTAGTCGACGCCACCGCTATTTGATCTATAACAACATCTGCCTTATCAATTACGTCGCCAGAGACTCTCCAATTCAGCGCCTGGTTGTTCAGCCTCAGCGTGACGGGACGACGTTCTCGACTGGAAATCTCCTGGATCCCGGCCATCCAGCAAGTCTGCAGTGAGATTGCCCGCGGGGCAGCGTAGTCGTGGCGTTGGCTTCCGATGGGATCCCAGACCAGACGTCATGCGCCTTCGGAGCGAGTTTTCGAGAGGCAGAGGTCGGATGCGATTGACTTGGTGAAGTTCATGCGGATTCCGTGCTTCGGCCGCAGGATGACCATTGGACGCGGTTCGATTGTCTGCCCCGGCGTTAACTGAAGGTCGTATCTTCTGAGCAGTTCGCTAAGAATCATGAGGATCTGCAGCATCGCGTAGTTTCCGCCGATGCAGCCGCGCGGGCCGGCCCCGAAGGGCAGATGGGTGAAGGGTGTGTGCAGCTTCTCCTTAGCCTTGGCGAACCGCTCGGGGTCGAAACTCTCCGGATTTGGCCAGTAGCCTTGTGCATGGTGCGCGCCGTGGACGAACACGATGACCGTCGATCCTCGAGGTATGGCGAGATCCCCTACGCGGTCGTCCCCGACGGCCATGCGGTCGATCATCCAAAACGGCGGGTAGAGGCGGAGCGCTTCCAGAATCACTTGAGTGGCAAACTCGAACCTGGGTACGTCTGCAAAACTGAGCGGCGCATCACCCAACACGGAATGGAACTCCTGCCGCACTTTTTCGAGGCTATCCGGGTGCGTGCTCAAGAGATAGAGAACCCACGAAAGCGCATTGGAAGAGGTCTCATGGCCTGCAACCAGGAGCTGCATGCTTTCGCTCAGGACCAGTTCATCACTCATTCCTTCGCCATCGCTGTAGCGAGCATCCATCAGGATCTGCAGCAGGTCGTGGCCGGGTTCCTGATTGCGACGAACCCGGATGTATTCCAGCAGAACGCTATCTGCGCGGACGCGCATCTCTTCGTGTTTGCGCAGTTCACCCGAAACGGCAAACCACGGGTTCAGGTAGGGCTGAAGGGTTTGCCGAACGATAAATTCCTGGACGGTGGAGATGGTATGGCTGACGAGGTCGATGTCTGCTTCCTTCAGCCGGGCGCCAAATAGCGATTTGGCGACCATCGAGAACGTCATTTTCATCAATTGAGGGTAGATATCGATCGGACCGAGACCAACTTGCGCGTCGAATTCCCGCAGCGATTCCGTCAGAGACTCCTGCATGATCGAAGAAAGAATCTCAAGCTGTTTTCGCTCAAAACCCCTCTGGATGAGTCGCCGCTGGATGCGCCAGGCCTCTCCGTGGGTGGTCAGAAGACCTTTGCCCAGAAAGTGGCCCATTCGCTTCACTTGAATCTCGGATTTTTGGTAATTCTCTGCGTTGGTTTTCAATACGTGCTGAATGACGGCCGGATCGGTCGTCACAATGGCCTCTTTGAGACCGCCCAGATAGAACCGGAACGTGGCACCGAAGGCTTCAGTGTACTTTGTCAAAATCTGCACTGGATTGCGGGCCATGGCCCACGAATCGGTGAGAGAGCGAAATCGGGAAACAGCGGGTATCGGCATCGGCAACTTCACACCCCGCTACTCAAATGCTCGCTTGGAACCGTTCGAGATCTCATGTCTTCAGCCTGAAGCGGTAGGGTAGCCATAGGTAAGAGACTATCGCTCAATATTAGATTTCGTTTCCCAATTGCTTCAAGAGAAGCAGATGATGACGGATTGCCCGAGTCATGGTGGGATGTTGCCGATATGGGACGCCAAACTCTTCGGCGGTCTCCCGCACAATCCGGGTGAGCGGAGCATAGTGAGTGTGGCAAACGAATGGGCACAGATGATGCACGATGTGATGGTTGAGCCCGCCAACGAGCCAACCGACAACCGGGTTATCCGTCGCATAATCGGCGGTTGTCGCGAAGATGTGATGGACACCGTTGTCAAATTCGCTGCGATCCGACGGGAAGTAGGTGCTGTCAATCGTGTGGGTTGTCTGGAATACAAGCGATACGGTCAAGCCGATGATCAAATGGACCAGCACGAATGCCCCAAGGACCAGAAGGAGGGACTTGCCGAGGACGAGCACCGGCAAAATGAGCATGTAGGTAAGGTAGAAAGCTTTTCCCGCAAAGAGGATGGCGAGTTCACGCACTGGATGCCTGGCGCGTTTCAGATATTCGTGGGTAGGAAAGAAAAAGGCCTCGAAATCCCTCACGAATACATAGTCCAGAGAGAACATCGCGTAAAAGAACAACGCATAGATGTGCTGGAACCTGTGATAGCTGGCGCGGGGCTCATAGGGCGTAAACCGGAAAATGCCCCGTCCAGTAAGGGCGTCGTCTTCGCCGTGGAGATTGATGCAGGAGTGGTGCCCACGATGATGGAGAATCCGCCACATGTACGAACTGATTCCGCAGGCATCGAAGACATAGTTCAGTGTCTTGTTGACGGAGGGCAAAGACGAGATGGCGTTGTGGTTGCTGTCATGGGCGATGTTCAGCAGCAGGAACGTCTGGGCCAGGCCACCCAACAGGTAGAAGCCGACAAATCCCCATGAACCCATCTTGAGGGCGTAGATGGCAATCCAACTGCCCACCAGCACCGTGAGACCGGTGACGATCTTCACCCACATCGTGCGGTCGGCTTTGGGAGAAATGTTCTTGTCGGCAAAGAATTTATCGAGGCGGCGGCGTAAGACCCTCGGGAAGGAAGACGCACTTGTGGGGTCGCCCGTGATTTCCCGTGGCGAGGCCTCGGGGGGTACAAGATCATCGATATCCGGCTGTGAAGTGATCAACGATTCGGTCCCAGACGCCAAGGGCGCCTCCACTAATCATACTTAAGCGGGGGACGGCTCACCCAGCCTTATGGCATCGGTTGCCAAGGTTGGCATCGGATCTATGACCCGTTGCAGGCGTCGAAAGTGATACTAGCGTGAAGATTTATGGAGGATCAAGGAAATTCGGTCCCATCGAAGCTGGCTTTGGGCGCCTGGGTTCCGGGAAGGGAAGATTAGTTGCATTGCCTCTCTGCTCTGCTAACATAAATCGATCCATCGTGCACAACGAGGACGCTTCGAATGGTGCGCTAGACGCTCGGCTGCGGTCCTGCAAGATTCTTCCCCGCCTCTGCCTGCACTCGGGTTCCGCACTGGAGACTAAGACGAATTTCACCTCAGCCCGGGCCGGAGGGTAGCAGGACGTTTCGTGTTTCTTACGCAGTGAGCTTTCCCATCTCACTTTGGAGGGTTTCCCGGGTCAATTATGGCGTCGATTTTGGACCAACTGGATAGGCTGGGTGAAGAGCACCCGCACAAGCTCCTTTATTCGTACATCGACCTGAGCGGCAACCCGACCGAATGCTACTCGTACCGGTCATTCATTGATCGGACGAAGGCGATCGCCGGGCACTTGCTTAAGGATGGCCGTTTCGCGGCGGAGGACCGCCTTCTGCTGGCTTACCCGCCGGGTCTCGAGATGATTTGCGCGTTTTTTGGTTGCGTGCGCGCTGGCATGATTCCGGTGCCCGTCTATCCCCCGAGTTCCCGTGGTTTCCAGAGCGCCCTGTACAAAATGGTCCACATCGCCAAGGATTGTCAGGCGGCCGGCGTATTGACGAGCAAGGACTACCACGCATCTCTGAAGACGAATCTCACTCGAAGTGGAGTCTCGGCGTCCGGAGTTGACGTCGATTACATTTCCGGCCTTCCGTGGATCGCCACTGAAAAGTTCGTAGAGTCGATTTCGAACGATCATTTTGTCAACCCTTCGAAGATATTGTTTCTCCAGTACACTTCAGGTTCCACGATGGAACCCAAGGGTGTGATGGTCACGCATGAAAACATCCTGGACACCTATCCGCTCGTGATCGACCATCCCAACCCGGTGGTCGTGTCCTGGCTTCCGCAGTATCACGATATGGGGCTGATTGGGTGCTACCTTTATCCCGCGCTTAGAGGCGGTACAACCCATGGCTTCGCTCCGACGGATTTCATTCAGCGCCCGGTCCTCTGGTTCGATGCGATCAACACCTATCAGGCCACTGCGACGGCGGCGCCCAACTTCGCTTACGACTATTGCCTGCGTGCCGGCAGGCTCTCCAAGGAGAGCCTGGAAGGTTGCGATCTAAGTTCGCTCAAAGTCTTAATGTGCGCTGCGGAACCCGTGAAACCAGATACATACACACGGTTTCTGGAGGCGTTTCAGCCCTACGGACTCAAGTCGGAGAGCTTTTATGCCGCCTTCGGACTGGCCGAAAACACTCTGGCGGTTTCACTCGGCGGCCGTAATATCGTTTCGGTCAACAAACGTGCCCTCGCACTGGGGACGGCCCGCATGACGACCGAGGTCTCAGAAATCGACGCTGCCACGCAGATTGTCAGCTGTGGAACTCCGCTCCCGAGTATGGACGTTCGGATCGTGGATCCGGATCAGCACGTCGCGCTTGAGCCCGGACAAATCGGCGAAATTTGGATTGCGGGAAGCGGGAAGTGTCTGGGGTACTGGAATAATCCCGAATTGACGCTGAAGCAGTTTCGTGCGCGCCTCGTGGACGACAGCCCCTATGACGATGGCTACCTCCGGACTGGCGATATGGGATTCTTCCACGACGGGGAACTCTTCGTATGCGGCCGCATCAAGGACATGATTATCCTTCGCGGGCAGAATTATTACCCTCAGGATATCGAGAATGCCGTGGAGAAAGGGTCGGGCCTGATCCGGCACAATTGTGTCGCCGCGTTCCAGATTCACGAAGACAGCGAGCCTGCACTGGCAATCGTGGCCGAAGTGAAAAACCCAAAGTCGCTTCCAGACGCGCGGAAGATTGCGGCCGCAGTAAGGAACTATCTCAACGTCGAGGTGGCGCTGATCTCTTTCATAGCGCCTCGTGCGATACCGAGAACCAGTTCGGGCAAGATCATGCGCCACAAGACCAAGCAGATGTGGCTTGATGGCCAGTTTACGGTTCTTTCTGAGTTTTCGCGGGAGAAGGACACCGGATGCTCCGAATCCGGCTCTGAGATGCAGTCGGCCTTCGACGAGATGAAAGCCAGGTACAACCTGACAGGCACAGAATCGTACAACCTTGTCGAAGCCGGGCTGGATTCCCTCGATCTTGTCGTGTTCATGCACGAACTCAAGGAGCGCTTGAAGGATAAAGGCGCTGAAATGCTGGCAAGACAGGTCGATATCAGTGTGATTCAGCGTGTCAGCGTCGCCGAACTCTTTCGACTGGCCGAGCAGTTAGAGCGCGCTCCGGAAGAAGCACTGGTTGAGCTCCGGCATTCCCTGGCAGCTTTCCGTGAAGAGCTGCGCGCGGCGGAAATGGAGATGATGAGCAACGACAAGAAGCTCATCTTCACACCTGCAATCCCTGCGCCATTGCCCAAGATACCCGTCATGAATCATGTACTGCTTACAGGCGGTACGGGGTTCATCGGACCGTTCTTGATGAAGAGTTTGCTGGAACAGACGCAAGCAAAAATCTATGTTCTCGTTCGGTCCTCTGATGAGGTGCAGGGCAGGCAAAGACTGAAGGCGGCGATGGAATCGATGGGTCCATGCCCCGCCGGGCTAATGCAGATGTTCGAGGCTCGCGTGATTCCTATTTGCGGCGATCTCGGGTTGCCACAGCTGGGCCTGACGCAAGACGTCTGGGATTTCCTGGCCAATGAACTCGACGCGGTGTTCCACAACGGTGCAACCGTGAATTACCTATTCAACTACGACCGCATGCGTGACGCGAACGTGATGGGAACCAACGAGGTCTTGAGACTGGCCTTCGAGGGGCGGTCCAAAGAATTCAATTACGTCTCGACAACCTTTGTGTTTGGCTGGGCCGTTAAGAGCGTCCTGTATGAGACCGATTTCAACAAGAACATGGAGCTTCTCGATTTCGGCTACAGCCAGTCAAAATGGGTAGCGGAACAGGTGGTAGCAGACGCGCGCAGTCGAGGACTTTCAACGCGTATTTTCCGGCCCGCGCTCGTAAGTCCCTCCGTTACGGGCGGGGGAAACAACTTCGATATCGCAGTCCGCCTGGTAGCATTCATGGTCAATCACGGCATTGGAGTCGATGCTCTGAACCAGGTTAGTTTCGTTCCCGCGGACATTGTGGCGAACAATATCGTTGCGATTTCAACCACTCCCGGCACAGAGAACAAGACGTACCACGTGGTACGGGACGATTATGCCAATATGCTGGATATTACCGAGCTCATTACCAAGTCGACCGGGCGGCAATTCGAAATATTCAGCGTTAAGGAGTTCGTCCCAGAATTGATCCGAAGATGCCGGAAGGAAGATTTGCTCTTTCCGCTTCTCGACTTCCTGGTGGGCTCCGTCGATAACATCACTGCGATGGAATTCAAGCGCTATGAGAGCTCCTCGTATCAAGAAGCTCGGGATGCCTCGGCGCGAGGAATAGCGGACCCATCGCTCGAGGATACGGTCAACGGCATTCTGAAATTCATGCATCGCAAGGGGATCATTTCGGTTGCGCCTCGTGAGGTCAGCGCAGTGTCGTCGCCCGTTGTGCCTCTTGCCTGCGCGGATACGTCATCTGCTATTGCCTTTTGAATACGAGCTTTTCGGTGAGGTGCTGGCCGGATTCCAACGTGCCCGTGGTGGTCAGGGTCATTTGCTTCCCATCGTCGGAAACCACCCACCGGTCCTTTTCGGCCAGTTGATTGTCTCGCCGGTAAAATGATTCCACCGTGTGCGGATCGACAAGTTGGAGCGTCACAGTATCATCGCGCGAATTCTTCAGATCGTATTGCTTTCCGTCAAATCGGGCGGTGTAGCTGAAATCGCCCAAAAATCGAACGCCTCCCATGCCGTCCGGTTCGATCTTGAGCACCAACCCCTGGCGCAAACGAGTCTTGGTGAGGTCCTGCGTCCATTCACCGGCAAGTAGATCTTTGGCCACCTTCGCGCCCCCGCTTCGCGTCCAAACGGTAACCTGGTCGGGATGGCTTTTGCCCGCAGTTGTAATGGTCAATTCATTGCCGTCATTCGAAATCTTCTCGCGAACCGTCGCCACGACATCTCCGTCCTTTTCCTCCTTGACCTCGGCTTGCCTCTTATCGACTCTGTGGACTGCGACTTGATTGAATCCCGGGTTTCCCGATACAGGCGTCTCGTGTCCGTTCGACTTGGCTGTGAAATCGAAATGGGTGTCGCCTGACATGATTACGTGCACTCCATCGTGCAGGTCTGTGACGGAGAGTTTATTGGGCGGATTCATGGCAGACTGCGCAGAGATAAGCGTCCAGGAGCCAATGCGCGGGTCCGCGGTTCCTGTTTGAATGCCGGCAAGAAGTGCGAGCAACACGAATCTAAGAATTGAGCCTCCTAATCAGACGGAACCAATTTAGCAGATTCAGGCTACCGCTAGGTGGGCCCTGAATTCCTTCGATGCCGGCGTAGGAAGTCAATGTCCCTTACCTTACGGCGATTTTTTATGAAATCATGAGCCTCATGCATGTGCGCCGTTTCTGGGTGGCCGGTTTAATCCTTTTAGCTGTCCTGGCGCTTCTTCCATTCTCTTTTCACGCCGAACGTCATTTGGAAACGGCTACCCGAGTCGAGGGCAGCGAAGCGGAAACAGTCAAACAGGATCTGATAAGCCGTTTTCGTTCGCCATTCGTAGATCGCGTCGTCCTTGTGATTCAGGGCCTCCCGCCCGCAAATTCTGAGGAAGGCGGGCAAGCGTTATCGACCATCGTGGCGGGACTGAAAGACGAACCCGGCGTGTCCGGAGTCGTTTCTTATATCGAACTGCGCGACCCGATTTTCCTGGGCAAGGGTGGCGGGACGTTTGTTTTGGTGGGCCTCGCGTCGACCGAGGTTCCGGTGGAGTCGCTCGTTCCCAAGCTTCACGAGCGAGCCAACGCTCTCGCGAATAGCTTGCGTGGCCGTTATCCGGGCATAAAACTGGAACTCACGGGCGAGCTTCCGTTGAACTTTGACATTCGGAAAGCCAGTGCCGACGACGTGCGGCGCGGGGAGAGCCTTGTGATTCCCGCGACCCTCGGACTTTTGCTGCTGGCCTTCGGAAGCATGGTCGCCTCCCTGATTCCCCTGGCCGTCGGCCAACTTGCCATCGCGACCACTCTTGCGATTACCGGGTTGCTGGCCGAGCGCTTCCATCTCTCCATCCTGGTTCAGAATTTGGCAACCATGCTTGGGCTGGGTCTGGGGATTGACTACGCGCTGCTCATGGTCAGCCGCTTCCGGGAGGCGATTTGCGCCGGCAATGATGGCCCCGCAGCCTCTGTGATTGCGGCACGACAGGCAGGTCGTACGCTTCTGATTTCCGCCTCGACGGTCGCCATCGGATTTCTAGCCCTCTTGACGGTTCCCATCAGCGAAATCCGTTCGATTGGCGTTGCTGGATTCCTGGTGGCGGGAATCAGTGTGTTGCTGACAAATGTTCTCGTTCCGGCAGTGCTGGCTTTGCTCGGCCCGCGGATCGATGGCGGCCGGATGCCTTTTACTCCGAAGTTGGATGCGTATCGGTCTGCTCGCACCGGAGTTCGCTGGAGACGTTGGGGGAGGGTGATTGTCGCCCATCCGTGGTTTTCTCTCCTTCTAGCGGCTACCCCCTTGCTCCTGCTGGCCTGGCAGGCTACGCGGCTCGATACGAGAGTCCCCACGGGTACCTGGCTTCCGGAGTCGGCTGAATCGGTACGGGCGCTTCACACGCTCGAACACATGGACAGGGTAGGTGTCGTTTATTCGATGCGCGTCCTTGTTGAACTCCCAGGCGATTCCATTGCGCAAACTGACGCGGGATGGAATGCCCTCGATCGCATCTCCACGCAACTCGCCAGCGATCCGCGCAGTGCCCGTGTCATTTCCATCACAACGATTGCGGAGGGCAACCGCTCCTCCCTCCTTGACCTCTCGCGCGAAACGCGTCGAACGTTTTTGAGCAGTGACGGAAGGGAAGCGCTCCTTGAAGTGCTGCCCACTGGCTCGGTCTCCCTGCGTGATCAGGTTGACTGGGTGCGGGAACTCCGTAAGGCCGGCGCGGCAGCCCTTACGGGAGTGCCTGGCTCAACGCTGAAAATTGGAGGCATCCCGGCACTTGATGCCGATTATCAGGCACTGATCATGAATCGATTTGTGCCGGTTGCGGCCATGGTGGTTGTGGGGACTCTCGTGGCACTTCTGGCCGGGTTCCGATCCCTCTTCGCCGCTGTGAAGGCGATTGCATTGAACCTGCTCTCCGTTGCGTCCTCGTTTGGAGCATTGGTTCTGGTTTTCCAGGACGGACACGGAAGCAGCCTCCTGGGAGTTCAGGGCGGGACGGGCAGCGTGTTCCCCCTCGTGCCTATCGTCACCTTTGCCATCGTCTTCGGACTAAGTATGGATTACGAAGTATTTCTGGTAGCGCGAGTTCTCGAAGCCAGGAGGAACGGGCTGAGTGAGGCGGATGCAATCCCGGAGGGGTTGGCCAGGACTGCGGGCCTGATTACGAGCGCTGCTGCGATCATGATCGTGGTATTCGCGGCGTTCACTTTCGGAAACTTCCTTGTCGTCAAGATGATCGGATTTACGCTTGCGGTCGCTGTGTTTATTGATGCAACCCTGGTGCGAATTGTGATCGGCCCCGCGCTCCTGCGTCTTGCAGGCGATTGGAACTGGTGGCCTGGAGGCCTGGACACGGCGCGCAAACCGCCGCGTTGATGAACGGCGAATCATCCGTTTCATTACCAGTGGTCAACGAATCTCTTGGGACCGCGCTGTTTCTGCGGAAGTGCGCTAAGTTCGTTCAAGAGCATCCGCAGAAAGAAGAAGAACAGGACGCGCATCAACGCCGCACAGATCTCTCCGATTACGTGACGCAGGAACCTCATCATGCCACCTGCACATCCAGCGACATCGAATCACTTACACAAACCCGATCGATCTTGCCCTTGTCCATCAGGTCGCTCCGATGCGGGCCAAACTCAGCCCCAGTAGCGAGATGATCCACCATACAAAGATGATTCACAATTCGTCGACCTTCTCGAGGCCCGGAGAAACGCAGCTTCAACGATCGGAAACCAAGGCGCCATCAGACTCCAGGTGCTCGCCTTGGAACGGACGGGTAACGGGACATCGTAGAGCCCTTCGGAAGCGACTTCACTCTGGAGCCGATCGACGAGCTGAGCGATGGTCCGGGTTAGGCGCAGGAGCGCGCGTTCGCGCTCGGAGAATTCGGCTTCGATTTTTTCCGGCGAAGAATCGATGCGATCGACGATGCTTGCGGCCGAGTCGACGCGATGAGTGCGTGTGGCGAGCTGGTTCTCGAGGCTCTCTGCGATGTGCAGGAATACGCGCGAACACTCAAGGCGAAAGTCGTCCTCGAATGCGGTAAATGACCGGGACTTTGAATCAATCGCGGCGAAGATTCGGAATTGCAGGATCGGAGCTTCGAGCAGATAGAGGCTGCGCAGGGGAGCCTGCCATCGCCGGATGCGGTCGCGAGCGGCCATATCTCCCGCGCGCAGAGGTCCGGTTTCGAAGGGGACGGCGTCGGATTGGGAATTGACTTCGCCGAAGTGGCGATAAATGGCGTCGCGCTGACGGCGGACCTTGAGAATGGCTGCCCGGTCATCGGCACGCGGAGAGGACGCGAAGAGATCTGCCAGCAGTCGGAGATTGGCGACAAAGATGCGCACCATCTCATCGGCGGCGGAGCGGGAAAGAAGCCGCTCGAATACAAGCCACATCATGGTGATTCCGAGCAGGACGCCAAGGACGCGGTCGCGCGCGATCGTGAGATTGGTCTGGATGGAAAAGTCGCTGAGGTGGATCAGGTAGAAGGCGAAGGCGAATTGCAGGCCGGCGTACGAGAGCCGCGTGCTCGATGTCCCAATCCACGCGGCGACAAAGGTTGCGGTGGCAAACAGCACCGTGAATCCGCCGATGGAATCGAGGAAGGGGAGAACGAAGATCTGGGATCCGAGGCCGAAGATGACTCCGCCGAGGACGAATCCGGCCATGCGGAGAATCTGTTTCTGACGGGATGAGCCGATGGTAGTAAGGGCCGTGAGCACACAGGTGGTAACGGAGGTGGAGAGGTTGGGCCAGTCCAGCGATACGTAAAAGACGTAGCAGAGCATGGCCGCCGCAGTTCCTCCAAGAATGTAGCGCAGATGCTCGGGATTTGAGAAGGCGTCGGGAATGAAGATGCGAATGGTGTCGGGCGGGTCTTCGATGCTTTGGAGGGCGGGATCGGGGGCGTTCTCTTCGCTGAAGATGGAAGGCATGAGCGAGACCATGGATTCGATCTCGGACATGAGCGGGGTGCCGGGACTGGGCCGAGGCTCAAGGGCTGCTTCGCATGGCTGACCGTGCGTGCGGAGGCACTGACGGATGTCAGCGATGCTTCGATTGAGGCGGCCGGCGCGATCCTCAAGCCCCGGCAACGAAGGATAGGCGTCGGCGAGGGCGGCAGCAAAATCAATGGAACGCCCCACCAGGGATACCAGGGCGCTCATCCGTGCGCGATAAAGCTGCGAGTAGGTTCCGCGCGCTACCTGGCGGCGCAAGGAACCCGCCCCCACCATGGCGAACTGCGGGAGGCGGGCTCGGGTGGCGGAGAAAATGGGCTGTGCCGCGGCGTAATCCGCCATGAGGTTTTCAATGAGAGCGAGGCGTGTATCGAGGCCATCGATGAGGTCGTCGCGCCTGTGCAGGGCGTAGTAGACGATTTCGACGCCTAACGTAACCAGCGCACCGATGACAGTGGCAGCGACATTCCACAAAGTCAGCTCGACATTTCTTTCCGCAGGACCGGGCAGGTACCAGATGCCGACAACGTTGGCAACGACGAGTGCTATGCCCGAGGCCACGGCGTAGTTGGCGAGACAACGGAGGACAAAAAAGACCATGAAGAGGCTGCCGCCGACCCACAGGAAGTGCGTCTCGGGAGTGGATGCGAACAGACGTGCACCGATGGGGATGAAGAGAGTGCCGAGAGCAAACGCGGTGATCAGGAAGATCGCCGAGCGGGCCGTCGCAACCAGGTTCTCGCGTGAGAAAATGAAGGCGCACAAGGCACCCACGACACCTCCGGGAATGCGGAAGGTGACGATGAGAATCATGGTCAGGGTGGCGGCGATGACAATGCGTGCAACGACCGCCCAGCGGCCGGGATAAGGCGCGAGTTCATTCTTGAGGAAGTCGGGGAACCACTGGTTGAAGTGTTCCTCGTGCGGGATGTGGATTGCCTCGGAGGCCATGTCTATTCCCTGGTATTCGGATGCGCTGTGTCACGGATGATGATGACGGCTGATTCGCCGAGGCGGAATACCTCATCAGGCGGCTCCTGAATTCGCACCCGAACGGGAAACCGCGAGGCCAGATGGACCCAGTTCAGAGTTCGCTGGACGTCTGGAAGGCCCGGCGCGGTGATATGGCCGACGATGTCGCTGTCGGGCGTGACTCCGAATCCGACGCTGTCGACGACACCTTTATAGCGAACACTGGGACGGGACATCACGTAGACGTCGGCCACCATTCCCGGCCGGATGTGTCGCAGCTGGGTTTCGCGGAAGTTGGCAACGACCCACCATGTGCGTGTGTCGATGAGCGTGAAGATGTGCTGACCCGCGGTTGCGTAGGCTCCCTGCGAAATGGTGAGGTTGGTAACGCGGGCATCGAAGGGGGCGAGGATGCGGCAGTTGTCGAAGTTGTATTTTGCCGTGTCGATGGCGGCCTGCTTGCCAAGAATCTGTCCTTCGAGCGGCTCGAGCGTGGTGACGTTGTGCGTCGCCTGCTGGACTTGTTGATGGCTCTGCTCAAGCTGGGCCTGCGTTTGCCTGTACTGTGCTTCGGAGGCGAGGAGGCTTGCCTCAGCCAATGCCAGTTGCGATTTGGACTGACTGGCAGCCTGCGAACGCGAAATCTGCAAGGTGCGCGCCTGGTCTACCTGGTCGACGGTGACAAACTGGCGCGCGAGGAGCGGCTCAATCCGGTGCAGATTATTCGAGGCGTACACGAGTTCCGCATTGGAGCGCTCGACGGCGTATCTGGCACTGGCAACATCAGCCTTGGCCTGCTCGACGGCAGCGGCGGCACGGGCAACGCCAGCCTCGGAGCCGAGAACACTCGACTTGGCTACATCGACGCCACTCGATTTGGCGGCGATGATGCGTCGCTCGTCGCTGATCTGGCCCTCGAGCGCCCGCTGGTCGGAGCGAGCGCGGGCGAGAGCGTAGGCATAGGGGCGTTCGTCGATATCAAAGAGCGGATCGCCGGCTTTCACGAGCTGATTGTCGGCGACATACAAATGGGTCACGGGGCCGTTGACAAGCGGGGCCATGCCTATGTAGTTCGCAAAGACTTCGGCATCATCGGTGCGCGGATTGGCGTTCACCTGGTGAACGACCAGCAGCGAGACCACAGCTGTGCAGATGATGACCGCGATGCTGATGGCGCGGCCGACGAAGTGAAGATGGTTGTGGGATGGGTCAGAGGGCATTGTTCCTCCTCGAATCAACGAAACAGGCAATCGACTAACCAGGCAATCAACTAAACAGGATGAGCCAAAGCGTGCAGGCGAAGAAGAGCGCGAGACACGGATAGACGACAACGGGCCAGAGGATTTCCTCATCGAGCGCAAAACGAGCGAAGATGCGGTTGGCGATGGAAGCCAGGAGGATACCCGCAACCAGGCAAAGGAGCCAGGACGGGAAGAAAGATCCCAGGATGTTGAAAGTAGGAGAGCGTCTGCACCCGGTGAGTGCGGTCGCGAGCAGCGCAGCCGGCAGAGTCAACAATAGTCGAATGCGGTTCACGGTTTTGCATCGCTCCATTCGCGTGAATTCGGAGTTATGGCCCGGGGCTCCAGTGCTGGGTTTGAATGAGGTCGCCGGTGCGGAAGGCGAGGTTGGTGACCTGGAGAAGCAACTGCGTCCGCGCCGCGATGTCTTCGGAACGGGCCTGCGCCAAAACCTTTTGTGCCGAGACGACATCAAGCAGGTTGCGGACGCCATAGCCATAGGCTTCATGCGCCGCCTCATAGGATTGCTGCGACGCCGTCAGCAGAGCCGTTGCCGCCTGCTGTTGGCGAAGCGCCGTCCGCATAGTGGAATAAGCAGCCCACACTTCATTGGCAACCTGGTCTCGAAGCGCATCGATCTGAGCCTGCGCGGCCTTTTTGTCAGCCTTGGCCCGGCCGATACTGTATTCGCGCCGCGCGCCGTCGAAGAGGGTCCATTTGAGCCCCAGTTCCGCGTTCCAGGCTTCGCCTTGCGCGTAGTGTCCGGGAAAAAGGTCTTGCTGTCCGTAGGCGCGCGCCAGGCCCCCGTCCCCTGTGAAACTGAGAGAAGGGAAGTAGGTGGATCGGGCCTGCTTGATGGAAGCATCGGCGGCGCGCACGCGTGCCAATTGCTGCAGCAAGTCGGGTCGCTGGCTGAGGGCCCGATCGATCTCCTGATCGACGGAACCGGCGATGGCGGACGGAAGCTTCAACTCGTCGATGCCCTGCACCTTGAATTGCGCGCCGGGCGCGAGTCCGATCGCCGTAGCAAGATCGCCGCGAGCAATGTCGACCGCTCCGACGGCGGCCTGCAGATCGAAGTCGGCCTGGGTACGCGCGGCAGTGGCCTCGAGTTCGTCCGGCTTGGTGGCGAGCCCGTTTGCGAGGCGTGCCGTTGCGTCTTCTTCGACGGCCTTGGCGTTTTCGAGGCTGGCTTCGGCTGCCTGTCGCTGGCCTTCGGCGTTGAGGAGACGGTAATAAGCAGAGGCGACCTGATAAATGACACGGCGATGTGTGTCGTTGAAGGCGAGATCGGAAGCCAGCAGGTTGGCCTTGGCCGCGTCGATTTCTCCGCTGCGCCCGCCGACGTCGAAGACCAGGTAATCGACATGGAGAACGGGCTCAAAGACGCCTTCCGTCTGGCGGTGAAAGAACTCGCCGACGAGCGCCGCGTCACGGAGCGTGACAGCAAGCGCAACTGCAGACATGGTTGGATAAAGAGTGCTGCGTGCGATGCCCAGAGCGGCAGCCTTCGACTTGGCTTCTTGCCACGCGACGCGCGTCTCGGGGTTGTGTTGCTGTGCCAGGTCGATCAGCTCGGGGAGTGTATAGGTTTTGTCCGGAGCGAGATCGACAGCCTCGTGTGGGCGGACGGCGAGTTCATGTTCCAGAGTCTGCACACCTTTGGGTTGCCAGACGGCGCCCGATGCAGGCGGGGCGCTTTGCGCTGCAAGACGGGCGTGCGTCACGGTCGACGCGAGGATTGCAATTGTCATAATCCAGCCCGTCGCTGTCATGCGTGCATGATAACCCAGACCTGCCGGATCACATTAAGAATCCACAGGCCGTAGTCTCCAGAAACTGAATCAGGCGCAGCGGTTGCATCAAGCCGATACCGCGACTACCCGATGGCTTGGTTAGCAGACCAGTGGCGGCGACAGCTATCGGAAGGCCGACATGCCGACTCCGCATGCATCAATGCTGCCCTGGTCATTGGCTTTAGTCGGGTTGCGGACCGTTGGCATAGAGCCCCGACGTAACGATCCACCTAGTGAACAGAAAAAGGCTGCTTTCCTGTCCAGTCAGGAATCGCGTTTATGCGCAGATCGGTGCTCGTCGGAATTCGATCCATCATGAACCTCAGGTTGAAACCAGCGCTCTGCGTGTAGTAATTCCGGGAGTTGTTCGCAGTGGCAAATGTATCCAGGTACACATGCGGAGACACGCGATACGCCATGCGAATGTTGGCATCGTAATTTGGCGCCACGCTGGTGTTGGATGCATACGTACCCTGAGTCACAGCCGCGGATCCTGGCGAAACCGGGTAGAACAGAGACGAATTCTCCTTCAGATATTGCACCCCTCCGCTGAATCTCAACTCATACTCAAATCGCGGATGGCGTGAATACCACGAGATTGGAATCGATCCCAGGTAATATTGCTGCGGGCTGAAGTATCCTCCTTGTCCAAAGGAGAAGTACTTCAGGTTCTTGTCGTAGTGCATGCCAGTGGCGTTGGCCCCGACGGTGAGCCCCTGCACGATTTGCCAATACAGACCAGCGTTTGCCGTTGCGCTCCAGTTGTCGGGAACATGCCGGCCCTGGATAAGTGAGTAGCTTCCAGAGGCATATTCACCGATGGTTTTGTAGCGGACGTTGGATGAGGGAGCCGAATTGAAATTCACGGTTCCGGTGTTGGCCACTACTCCTCCCCATCGAATGCCGGTGCCTGGATCGCGCGCGCCGGCATACGAAAGCAAGCTATCCTTCACGCTGTCTCGCGTTCCCTGAATCGAGAGCCATCCATTCGCAGGCTTGTAGCGAATTCCGCCGATGAGATTGTGAACCGCGAAACCCTGCGGTGTCGTCCCGAAAGCCATGCCGAAGTCATTCGTCGACAGTTGCGCGAGCCCGCCGTATCCGGTCTTCGATTGCTGGCCGAATAATGCACCCGCCGGTAGCGTTCCGAACAGAAGAGTTGAGCTGCCATCGGGAGTTCCACTGTTGGCAAAAACACCGTGTCCTTCCACTCCGAGGCGCACGCGATTGTTGGCCGTGTATGCAGAGCCAAGAAGAGTATCGGCAACAATGAGCTGATCGAATCCTGGATCTCCGATTCGCCCGGTCCCCACGCCGCCCGTGGTGACGATGGGCGTGTTGCGGTTATCGACAGCTTCGACTTCATCGTCAATCTGCTGTTCCTGATTCTGCTGTTGTGGTTGCAGAGTCTGCGGCTGTTGTGCGGGTTGCATCGGCTGTGGTTGAGCCTGCGGTTGAGGAGCATCCGGCTGCTGTGGTTGAGCCCGCTGCTGAGGAGTCTCCGACTGCTGCGGTTGAGGCTGTTGCTGAGGAGCCTCGGGCTGCTGTTGTTGCGGAGGTTCCTGGTAATCCGCATACACCAACGACGCTTGTCTAGTCGGCGAACCCAGGAACACCAGGCTGATAGGTCGTATGCGCGCTTCGGTCGTCGCGCCGCCGGAAGTTTCAGGTTTGCAGGGAGCAGGAGCCTGGGTCGAACCTGCGGCGTCGCCCGAGCCATCGTGAGTCGAAAGCGGGCTCTGAGCTGGTGTACTTGCCGCTGGAGTTTCCATGACCGAACTCCTTTTTGCGGGTACTGATGTGTCCTGTTCGCGCACGGCCAACAGTGCCGACTTCAATTCTTCTTCTCCCACGTCGTAGTTTCCGCGGGCAATATCCTGTCGCGCTGTCATGTGAATCAACTCAGGATCGTGCGGAAATTGTTCGAGCCCCCGCTTGAGAAACTGGTCAGCGAGTTCGAACTTGTGCACGGAGAGCGCTGCACCTGCAGCAACACGGTAGTCTCCCGCCTGTGCTCCGGCCATACCCCAGGTTTGAAAAACCTCGAGCGCTTTCTGCCTGTCGTGCCGCTTCATATACAACGAGGCCAACGCGGCATGAATGTTTCGATCCCCAGGGTATTCCTGTGCTGCATCCGTCAAAATTGAGAAGGCGGCTTCCGGTTTCGTCTCGAACGCCTGCTCGGCGCGACGCACGCTCCAACTGGAGAAGATTGCCTCAAAAGCCTCGCGCTGTTTCGACGTGAGGTCAGTCCGTCTCTTGTCGTATTGCAGAAGATCGCTTAGCCCGGGTTCATCAGCAGATACAGCAAGCATTGTCCAGGCCGTTTGCATGTCCAGAACGACCGGAGGAAGCCGGCGCTGGGAAGTGTATCGAGACCGCGCCTCCTGCAATAAGCGAAGTCCGTCCTGGTTGCGCCCGCTGGTCGAATACGCACTCGCCTCGAGAATGAGGAAGCTCGGATCAGTCTCCAGCTGTGTGCGCACTGCGGTGGGGATATGAGAAATCTCCCCTACGAGTGCCGAATCGGACCGCTGCTCGTGCAGTACTACGAGGTAACCGCGCCAGGCGTCGGCAGAGTCGGCATGTCGTGCGACTATATCGCTGTAGAGATCCCGCGCGTGTGGATAGTTCCTTTCCCGCATCCAGATGTCGGCCAGTTGAAGCTGTGTGCTCTCGGCCGGCTGGCGTCCCTGGGACTGATCGAGGGAAAGCGAGCGGTGAAGGAAATCCTCTGCTTCTGAACATTGCCCTTGCGTGGAGTACAACACGGCGACGGAATCCAGGAAACCCGTGTGCTTGACTGCCGCATTGTATGAAGGCTGCGGCATCGAGCGGACCGTCGTAATTGCCTGGGCAAAGTTGCCGAGGCGCGTATACGCACCGACCAGGCCCTCCCAACCGCTGGCGTTACTCGGGTGTGACCTTGTTGCCTCGCGATAAATCTCAATTGCCTGTCCGGTCTTGCCTTGCTCCATAAATGCTCCGGCAATTTGAAGACGCAGGCTCAGTGCTTCGTCGGAATCGGTTTGCCCAGCGGCTGCGAGCGCGCGGTGCAGAAATTGTTCTCCCAACTCAGGCTGGTTCGCGTTGTAGTAGATGAGCGCCAATTCCGAGAGATAGTCGGAGTGGTTCTCCATCTGATGTCTTAACGCCGGCGGAATCTGGTGCAACGTCGAGATCGCCGCCTGTGGCGCTTTTTCGCCCATCTGTGCCTTGATCAGTCCCAGCCAACTCGCCTCGTCATTGGGATTTGCAGCGGCAAGCCGGTAGTATGTTTTGGCCGCCGATGGGAAATCGCCCGCTCGCATTGCGGCGTTCGCCAATCCTACGAGCGCGTCTTTGCTGTTGGGATTCAGCACCAGTGCCTGCTGATATGCCGAAACTGCCTCCTTCAGCCGGTTCTGATTGAGCGCCGTGGCTGCCTGGCTCATGATTCCCCAGAACCTTGCGTTGTCATAACCCTGGTTGACATCCTTACGTGAAGGATCCAGCTTGTGTGCATTGGCAAGAAGTCGCGAGGCATCGTCAAATCGCCCTTCATTCAATCGCACAAATCCCAGGCCGGCCGTCGCGTCAGCGTTGTTCGGTGACTGATTCAGAACCTGCTGGAATTTCGCTTCGGCCTCAGAGAATTTCTTCTCTCCCACAAGCGCGTTTGCGATTCCCAGGAGCGCTCCGTTATCCAGCGGCCGCAAAGACAGTGCTTCCTGGTACGCCGCCACTGCCGCTTCGAGTTGGTTCTGCCTCTCAGCACCGGCTCCGCGTTCCATGGCCAGCCAGAATCTCGCGCTGTCATAACCTTCGCGGACATCCTGTCTCTGCGGCGCGAGCGTGCGCGCCCGGTCAAACAGACTCAGCGCTTCACTGAATCGCTTCTGATCCAGCCGCGCGTATCCAAGACCGACGACGGCATTCGCATCGTTGGGCGACTGGCGCAGAACGTCGCTGAACCTGGCCGCAGCAGTTTCAACATCTTTGTTACGGAGCGCTTTGAATGCCATCGCCTTGTCAGCGTCGGCAATATTCTGCTGTTGCTTGGCGTGAAGGGCTGCCTCGACAGGTTGCAGATCCGCTTCTGGGTAGCGCTGGAGATAAGCGTCGAGAGACGCCAACACCTCAGGGTTCTGCTTCTCCCACAGAATCGCCTGTCGCCACGGAGCCCGAGCCTGTTCCGAGGTGCTCGGGTCTTTGATGGACTCGAGCATCCGCATTCCTTCCATCCGCGTCTTGGGATCGTAGGTGAGCAGCGAAGCGAGCCAAAGGTGATAGGCGTCCAGATTTGGATTCTGCGCACACAGCTGGCGAAGTTGCGCGATCGCCTTCTCCTTGCCGCCGGTGCTGGCGGCTTCGGTCTCATAGAATGGCTGGGCCCATTTTCCTGGTGGCGGCTGCTGGTCGCCCAAAACCGCGCGATAGACCTTCATCGCCTCGTCCGGCTTGTGTTGCATCGCCAGGCGTCCAGCTTCGTCAAGCCGGTTGCGTTCCTCTGGCGTAAACACGTGCAGCTTCTCCACCATCGCAATCTGGGGATCACGAGGATTGACTTTGCGCAGGCGATCCAGGTAGGAGCGCTCCTCTTCTGTCTGACCATTCTCTTTTGCAGCGCGCGCCAGGCCTGCCAAGGCCTCTGTCTGGTTGGGATTGACCAACAAGACCTTGTGCCAGTTCTGAGCGGCAAGGTCAGGGCGCCCTCGCAACTCCAGCGAGCGTGCCTTCGCGAGCAGAATGTCGACTCCGCCCTGTGTTTGCGACAGCGCAGGTAAAGCCGTCGCCAATGCGAGCATCAGCAGAAAGTGAAAGCGAATAGAACGAATCATTGTAGTCAGCCTCGGTTAGGTTTCCCACATCGCCAATCGCTCCGTGGCGACGCGCTCGGTAATCCAGCGAACCCAGGCAACAATCATGAGTGCGAACAATAGAACAAGCATTGGAATAATCCAGTAGTCTTCTACAAGAACAACAGTCGCGTATTGATAGCGGTCAAGCTTCCCGGCGTGGTATGCCATCGTTCCTACAAGGAAAGAATCAAAGCGTTTATTGCGGGAAACAGCAACCCCGCCGTACACAGGACCCTCACGTTCCGATGGAGTGAACAGGGACCGTACCGCCTCAATCGCATGTGCACCGCTGGGAACAATCGCAACCGCCACTCGATCTTCGCGCAGGGGAGAAATAAAGCTTTCTACAAAGACGTCGGCATCGGCGTTGCTGCCTATCAATCGCCTCAACCGGCCACCGTCATAGCGGCGAAACGGCCATTCCGGATGGAGCAGCAAGGTCGACTCAGGCGCCTCATTAACCTGCATACTCTGTGCAGACAGGCCCAGTGGCATCGCGCCTGCCCAACGTGACAGCAATGGCTGCGCATCCTGCGAGCCGATCAGAACAAGGTCCTTATCCGTTACCTGGTCCAAATGATCGGCCCCGGCAACCGTCAGCCGAGTCACGAGTGCTCCCGTTTGTGCGCCGAAGAATCCAGCCATATCGAGCAGCGTCTCGTAATCCGTCGGTGTGGGTGCGGTCGGCATGATGACGGCGGTGCGACTGAGATCAGGCCACTGTGTGAAT
Organism: uncultured Acidobacteriaceae bacterium; assembly: GCA_963770365.1. Classification (GTDB taxonomy): domain Bacteria; phylum Acidobacteriota; class Terriglobia; order Terriglobales; family Acidobacteriaceae; genus Telmatobacter. Next base: position 31,857 of record CAVYPN010000023.1, read on the forward strand.
GGGTAGCCCGCGTCCGCAAACAACTCGAGACGGGGAAGCAGGACCGCATGTGGAAGCTCATGCAGATCGAGCGTCGAGTCGCGATGAATCGCAAACGAGGGATGTGCTGTCGGCGGTGTATTGCCCTCGAAATAAAAATCAATGGAAAGCGTATTTGTAAAGGGGAGCATGCTGCCGGTCGGCAGGCGGACCATCTCCGCTTCTTCAAGAGAGCCCGATACCGGTTTCAACTGGATCGTATCGATGTCCCTTCCGTTCAGGCGAACATGCAAGGCAGGACGCGTGCCCTCCGGCGCACCTCCATATGAATACCTCAGAAGCAGTGGAACTGATTGCCGCGCGCGCAGGAACAGATCGGGTGGCAAACGGAAGTAAAGATCGATCGAGCCAGTACCGCGTAACGTCAGGTGAGCATCCGTGGTATACGTGCCAATCGCCGATGGACCGCCGGCCTGCAGCCAGCGCGGAGCGCCGTACGCCTGCAAAGAAGGCATCTGAATCGCGTTCGTACGCAGACTATCTACCCGCGGAAACCATGTTGAGGTAGCCAGTGTGCGCGCTGCTTCAACCAACTCCCGGGGTGTATTGCCAGTTACGATCAGCAATTTTCCGTATGGATCGCGCGGATTGTCACGCATTGCCAGGAAGGGGCCTTTTGTGGCCGGCAACGACAACCCGGAAAGAAGCTTCGCGCTACGTAGAGCCAGCACAAGCACATTGCCGTTGGGAAACTCGCCTACACTCACCGGAAAGTGCACACCCCGTACGTCTGCCAGCACGCCAAAATGTGAAGCCACCAGTGCGGCACTTTGCAGAATGCTGTCATCAGGTGACTGGTCGAAGACCACTGGCAAACTCCAGGAGCGTTCTCCTGACGGATCGAAGAATGGAAGAGGAAGCAGCGAGAGGTCGTTCGCCAGCGGCAACCGCGTTCCGGAGATGCTCACCGTGCTATGTGGATCCAACGTTACCCACGGACCCCGCTTCGCATTGCACGACGAGCACGTCCCTTGCAATTCAATTGCAAGAGTGTTGTCATTCGATAGCAGGTCGGTGGGCAGCGTGACTTCGGCTCGTTGAGCGAATCCCGGTGCTAGAGCGACCGAACTGATCTCGGCCCCGTTCAGCGTTAGTTCGAGCCGGGCTTCATTCGCACGCAAATCCGGCGCTGCATAGATCAGCGTGAGTGTGGCTTGCGTCGTAACCTTCGTGACAGGTTCGCCAAAGAATAAATTCAACGAAGCGCCGCTCTTTTCGAGCAAGAGGGCCTTGCTTCCGCCGGAGAACGTAAGTTCAAATTGATCGTGGAAATTCGCCGCCTGGATTGTTTGCGATTGGCTTCCGCTTGTCGTCAACTCACTTTCAGGGATTGGCAGAGCCTTCATCGGACGAGGAAACAACATCGTTCCGGCTAAAAGAAATGGAACAATCACTGACGCGGCCCAAGTTTTCCGTCCTGAAGGTATGGGATCGACGTTGGGCCGAGGAGCAGGCACGAAGAGACCGAGCGGCACAATTGCCACTGCGCGAACTGCGAGCAGAAATATCTGCGCCAGGCTCAGCAGCGGTCGATCATTCAATTGGAAGTCGCGCAAAGAGCGCCCTGCCTTACGGCGCGAATATGCCAGCCTCTCGATCTGCCGCTCCTGCTCATCGGTGAGATCCGGGAGGAACAAGTGTTGGCGCCGTCCCGCAGAGTGTGCAACCAACGCAGAAATTTCGCAATGCGATCGTCGATCGCCGAGAATCAGGGAAATCGACATACCGGGCGCCAGCTCCATTGGCGCCTCGACCTTCACCGTTAGGCTTGTGCGCGAAATGAGAATCGTCTCGCCGTTAATGCTGCGTTCGCCGGCGGCCTTCAATGTTGTGGGTACATTTGCGCGCAGGCTCGCTCCCGATCGAAGCTGCCGTTTCTCCCACGCTACCGACGCGGCTACAAGCAGGATCATCGTGCTATATGCGCACCACGCTGCGTTCATCATCACCGTGTCACGATGCACGGGGTCGGCGACATAGCGACGCTCTGCCATTACGAGTCCGGTCACGTTGAACGCCAGCAGAAGCAGGTAAGGGATGGCAATGCGTCGATCAAAATACGAGCGGCGAATAATGCCACCCTTGCTTGTAACGTTGAACTTGCCAAGACGCGGATTGATAAGTGCGAGCAGCGTAGGGAAGAGAATGTACGGAGCTAGAACAACTTCGTAAATCTCATTCCAGAATGAATAACGATGCCGCCCCTGCACTCGCGAATTTGTAAGATTCGAAAGCACAAGATGGGGAAACGCATATGCCAGGATCGCCCACGTATATCCATAGATATTCACTTTTCCAAAGACAAGATAGACCAGCGGGACAGTCAGAAAGATAAGGCGGGGAATGGCAAAAAGAAAATGCGTTGTGGCGTTGAAGTAACACAACCTCTGCGCAAGCGTAAGCCCGGATGCAAACAGCGGATTCTCGACGCGCAGGATCTGCGTCATACCGCGGGCCCAGCGGATGCGCTGACCGATATGCGCGGCGAGACTCTCGGTGGCGAGTCCGGCGGAAAGCGGAATATTCAGGTACGCCGTGTTCCAGCCGTTTCGCTGCATGCGGAGCGCCGTGTGCGCGTCTTCCGTCACCGTCTCGACAGCAATGCCGCCGATCTCATCGAGTGCACTCCGGCGCAAGATAGCGCACGACCCACAGAAGAAAGCCGCATTCCAGAGGTCGTTACCATCCTGGACAAGCCGATGGAAGAGTTCCCCTTCATTTGGCACTCTGCGGAATTGCCCGAGGTTTCGCTCAAACGGATCGGGAGAATAGAACTGATGTGGCGTCTGCAGCAGTCCGAGATTGAGATCACGCTGAAACCACCCCAGCGTCATGCGAAGAAATGAACGCACCGGGACATGGTCGCAATCGAAAATCGCGACAAATTCACCGCTTGTGTGCTGCAGTGCCTGGTTGATGTTGCCGGCTTTGGCATGTGCGTTGTTGTTGCGAGTGACGTACTCTACTCCAACTTTCGCCGCGAAATCCCGAAACTCTTCACGCCGCCCGTCATCGAGCAGAAGAACTCTCATTTTGCTCGCGGGATAGTCCAGGGCCATGGCTGCCAGCACTGTTCCGCGCACAACATGAAGCGGCTCATTGTAGGTCGGCACGAGTACATCAATGGTGGGCCACTCCCTCGGGTCTCCCTCAAGCGGGAGTGGAGGCCGCTTGAGTGGTCTCAGAGTTTGAAAATATCCGAGGATCAATGTGGAGAACGCGAAGAACTCCGCGATGAGCAGCAAAACAACAAAGATGTTATCCCAATGATGAATGTGGCCCGCGCTCGTGATCCCTTCCCATGTCTGAATTACGCGCCAATACCCATAACGCAGGGTGCTGAATACCGAGAAAGTCATCAACAGCATCGTTACAGTGGGCGAACGCGACGTTGTGTTCAGCAGCAGTCCGAGCAGAATGAGTGCTGCACCGAACATGGCCTGTTCCTTCCATGCAAGCGGAAGAATGATCAACGGAATGGACGCGATGATGGCCGCAAGGGCGAGAAGTCCCAAAGCGGCAGATCCAAGACTCGACAAAGCCCTGGATCCAACTGCAGATCCACTCATGCGGGCCACCTCAGCTCTTCACCGAGGCACGCCAATAGGGGCACTCATGGCGTAACCCACAGAAAACGCGACTCAGTCTTTCGATCTTGTCAGGATCTGTCAGCCTTGGTTTCATGCAACTCTCGTGTAGGGTCGTGGGCAAATTGGGAACAATTGTTAATTGCGCTTGCGGCGCCTTACACGATCAGGTCTTTAGCGTTGTCGACGGATGTTTGGGTGCTTTCAGGCGCGATTTGGTTGCTCGCTTCCGGGGTGCGCAAGTTTCACTTTTCTCAAAGCGCAGATTAGCCGAGCTTTAGTCTTAGACGTTGCAAGGGGAAAACCGCCTCATGCGTGAGGGCATCTAACTGGAAATCTTACTTTGCGCTTTAACAAATCCATATTTGCACTCTAGCAAAGGTGATATGAGGCTGAAATCAATTCTCACGCTTTGTCTGATACCTGTCATTCATGCAACAAGTAGTGTAGCGCAAGAATGGCCGTCGATGTGGAAGAGTTATGTCAGCGCCTTCATGGACAATCAGGTGCGCGTCATTGATCACGATGCGGGCGATCGCACCACTTCAGAAGGGCAGGCATATGGGATGTTCTTTTCACTCGTGGCCAACGATCGTTCGCACTTCGATGGCTTGCTGCGTTGGACAGAGCATAACCTTGCAAGTGGAGACCTCTCAGAAAATCTGCCTGCGTGGCTGTGGGGCCACGGCTCAAACAATCAATGGGGCGTGCTCGACAAGAACTCCGCGTCCGACGCAGACATCTGGATGGCTTACACGCTTCTTGAAGCAGGCAAAGCGTGGAACGAACCGCAGTATACAAAGATCGGTACCGCCATGGCGCGCCACATCACCGAGCGGGAAATTGCGAATGTGCCCGGCCTTGGCGGGACCGTGATGCCCGGCCCAACCGGATTCCAGCACGGCAGTTCCTATCGGCTGAATGCAAGTTACGTGCCATTACAACTCATCCTCGGTCTCAATCACTTCATGCCTGACGGGCCTTGGGACAAAGTGGCCGCGACTATCCCGGTGATCGTCCGCAACTCTGCGCCACATGGTTTCGTGTCTGACTGGACCGAAGTCAAGACCGATACGGGACTTCAGGCATCCCCGACTATCGGAAGCTATGATGCAATCCGCGTTTATCTCTGGGCTGGAATGCTGGACAGCTCGACCAGGGATCGAGATGCACTATTGAAGTCACTTTCAGGAATGATGAACTATCTCCACAGCAATACCATTCCACCGGCCAAGGTGCAACCCGATGGAACAATCGAAGATCCCAAAGGGCCAGCGGGATTCTCAGCCGCGCTGATTCCCTTTGCTGGAGCGCTTCACGAGGAGCGGATTGTGGATCAACAGACGTCGCGAGTGCGATCTGAAGTCAAGCCGCAAACAGGCCTGTTGGGAGCGCCTGCCAAATACTATGACCAGAATCTGGCGCTTTTCGGGCTCGGCTTTGCGCAGCGGCAATTCTGGTTTGATCCGAAGGGCGGACTCAGGTTGAAGTGGAAATCGGATTTATCGACTGAGTGATTGCCGCATGGAGTAAAAACTATCCTCGTGCGATGCCGCCCCATGGATTGTTGGCCGGGTATGTCTACCGATGCTGGGCAGATATGAGAAGGCGAACGAAGAGGCGAAAAAGGTATTGAACTTGATCCTGAAGCTTCTGTGAATCGTGTTCTTGACAATCGATAGTCGAGTGCCTACCATCCTGTCCGTGAGGGTCGAATGACTTCCACCGACGAGCAGACAAAGCAGCGCATGGCCGTTCTCCAGCGCACGATGGCCGAATCCGTGGCCTGTGTGATGTGGCCCGCCGCCGAGGAGAGCTGAGATGCGGTGGTGGGAGATGCGGAAGCGGGATGCCGATCTGGGGCGGGAGTTCCAGACAGATCTCGAATTGGAAGAAGAAGAGCAACGCGAGAAGGGCGCGACGCCCGACGAGGCGCGATATGCCGCGCGGCGTGCATTTGGGAACAAAACGCTCATTCGCGAACAGACGCATGAGGCCTGGGGTTCCGCAGGATTTGAGCGACTTCTATCGGACGTGCGCTATGCGTGGCGCGTGCTGCTCAAGAGCCCCGGGTTCGCGCTGACAGCGAGTCTCACCCTGGCGCTCGGCATTGGCGCCAATGCTGCGATCTTCAGTTTGGTGAGCGCGATCATACTGCGTCCACTGCCGTACCCCAGCCCTAAGGAACTGGTCGGCCTGGGCCAGTGGAGAAACCAGAAGGGAGAGGGCTATGTGCAGACGGGCGTGTCGGCACCGAACATCATCGATATCGCCGCGCAAAGGGACACTTTTCAGCAGGTCGGCTATTACCGCTTTTCGGGCTTCAACATTACCGAAGGCAACCATCCGGAGAGCATCGATGGCATCAAGGCGTCCCTCGATATGCTGCCGCTCTTCGGCGTTCAGCCGCTGATGGGGCGTTTCTTCACAGCCGACGAGATGCGGCCCGGTCACGATCAGGTGGCGATCCTCGGTCATCGTTTGTGGCAGACGCGTTATGGTGCAGATCCGGCGATTCTAGGCAAGACGATCCGCCTCGACGAAAAGGCCTACACCATTGTCGGAGTGATGCCGGCACGCTTCCGCTTTACCTGGGACCAGGAGATGGGTGTGTTCGCGCCGCTTGCACTCACGCCCGAGGAACTGAGCGAGAAGGGGCGTGCCACGTCGCGCGACCTTGAGACGCAGGCTCGGCTTCAGCCGAACGTAAGCGTGAAGCAGGCCCAGGCTGCGATGGACACGTTGGCCGCCAATCTGGCGACGGAGCATCCTGACGCCGATAAGGGCTGGGGCTTCAAGGTTGAACCGCTGCACGGCGCGTATTACCGCCATATCGGACAGCCGCTGCTGATCATGTCGGGAGCGGTGCTGTTTGTCTTGCTGATCGCATGCAGCAATGTAGCCAACCTGCTTCTGGCGCGCGCGACAGTCAGGAGGCGCGAGATCGCGATTCGCGCGGCGGTTGGCGCGACCCGGCGGCGGTTAATCACGCAGCTCCTCACCGAAAGCGTGGTTCTGGCGGTGATAGGCGGTGTGCTGGGACTGCTGCTCGCTTATATCGGAGACCGGATCCTGACATTGGAGATGGCCCACTATCGCCGCTTCAGCGTGCCGAACGCAGCTGTCATCGATCTCGACTGGAGGGTTCTGCTGTTCGCCATGGGTTTGACGCTGGTGACCGGAATTATCTTCGGACTGGCGCCCGCTTGGATTGCATCCGGAACTGATATCAACGAGTCGCTGAGAGAGAGCGGCGCAAATTCGGCTGCGGAGTCGGGGCGGCGAAATCTGCGCAATGGCCTGGTGATTTCGGAGATCGCGCTGGCCCTGGTGTTGCTGACCGGCGCTGGATTGCTGGTGCGGACATTTTTGGGCCTGATGCAGGTGGATCTGGGGATCGATCCAACCAACGTGGTGACGATGGAGATCGATCTGCCCCACTACAAGTATCCCGCGCCGGTAAATCAGACGCAGTTCTACCGGCAATTGCTGCAGCGAGTGCAGAGCCTGCCGGGGGTTAAGGCGGCGGGAATCGAACAGCCCGGATCGAGAGTATTTTTTCAGCCTGAAGGCCAACCGGTGATGATCCCAGGGCAGGAACCGACCGCGAACTTCAATGTTGTTTCGCCCGGCAACTTCGGGGCAATGGGAATTGGCATGGTGGCAGGACGAGGATTCACAGAAAATGACGCTGATGGAGCGACGCCGGTTGCCTTGATCAGCGAGACAGCGGCGAGTCGCTATTGGCCAAATACGAACCCAATTGGCCACCATCTCTCGGTCCTGGCACGGGTCTACTCGGGGAAAAGCGCGGAAACCGCGCAATCGCTCGAGGTTGTCGGAATCGTCAAGGACGTGCGAGGTTTCGATCTGTGGGAGCCGCAAGCTGATATCTACGTTCCCTTCGAGCAGCACCCCATGGCGTGGGGTTATTTGGATGTTCGAACTGATGTCCTGCCAATGACGGTGGTGCCGTCGATTCGTGAAGCGATACTGGCTATCGACAATGAGCAGCCAGTGAATGAGGTGATGTTACTGACAGAGCGAATTGCACAAAGCTATGGCACACTCCGCTTTCCGATGACGCTGGTGTGGATTTTTGCAGCGCTGGCGCTCATGCTGTCCGCGGTCGGAATCTTCGGTGTGATGTCGTACACCGTGAGTCGCCGTTCGCATGAACTCGCCATTCGCATGGCTCTCGGCGCTGATCGCGTGATGGTGTTGAGGCAGATATTGCGCGAGGGACTGGGAGTTACGCTGATCGGCGTAGTGATCGGCCTTGCGGCGGCGCTCGGATTAAGCCGCATCATGGCCGACTACGTTTATGGTATTAAAGCCACTGATCCGCTCACGTATACCGCAGCCACTCTTGTGCTGGTCCTGGCAGCTCTGGCGGCATGCTACATTCCTGCTCGCCGGGCCGCATCTGTCGATCCGATGCAAGCACTGCGAAACGAATGAGCAGGGCGCCAAAGGCAATTCGTAGGCTCAATGCGTCTGGTCGCCCCCTTTGCGACCTTCATCTTCACGCATAGGGCCCCCTTGAGATGCCTCCGTGTCCAAATCTGGAGGAGACAACATATCTATATCCAACGTAGACAAGAAATCAGCCGGCAACATTCCGTGCCGCGGGGTACCGCATATAGGGCACGCTTCGGCTTTCGAAGTGATCTCCGTTCCACAGCATGCACAAAAAGCGGCCATGTCTCCCAGTCTCCCCGATTGCCTGAGCTTTTGATGAATGATGAAGGCGCAAAGATTCGAGACGAAGCTGTCGGAGTTTAGTCCGGACCTCTGTTCGATACGACCGACTGGATTTAAAGAGTTGTACATTGCTTCGAGTCGCCGTCTCATCGTCGAGATGTCCGACGACACAGAACAAAGCTCGCCGGCCTGAGTGGAGCAGCCTTGCTGGATGTTCTGTCCGAAGTTCCCTACGTCTGCGCTCCGGGTTGAAAAAGACCATCATGCATTCGCGCCCAGGTGAATCCTGCCTGTGATGCGGCACATCAAAGATTTGCAATGTGGTTTTCTTCTCCATTCTCCGCCATTCGGCGCGGTCTTTTTCTCCTACTGTTTCTGCCGGGGCTAAGAGTTCATGCGGATGTGACCCTCTTTATTGAAGCCCCGATTAACTTTCTAGGGCACGTGAGTGCGACTGGACATGCGGCATTGCTGGTCGATGGTTTGTGCTCGGATGACCACATCCATATGCGTTGGTGCCGAGTCGGCGAGGACGGTGCCGTCCTCAGTCGATACAAGGGAATCAACGGATATGACTGGCTGGCGATGCCTCCAGGGCCGTACCTGTTCGCCGTGGATTCGTCCGATGAGATTCCAGAAACGACCAGCATTGCCGATGTCAACCGTCTGCGCGCGGAGTTTCGGACAAATCATCCCGGAAGCTTCGAACACGATCCTCCGGAAGACGCCTGGATTCAACTGCTCGGCGCGTCCTATCGCCGGCGGATCATCTGCGTTCACCTGCGAACGACCACGGCGCAGGATGAGCGGCTGATGCAGTGGTTAAATCGCCGTCCAGACCGAACGCACTTCAACTTTTTCTTCTCGAACTGCGCGGACTTTGCCAGGCAGATGCTGGACGTACTTTTCCCTGGCGCAGTCCATCGTAACCTTCTCTTTGACTTCGGGATGACTACCCCGAAGCAACTGGAGTCTTCTCTTCACCACTACGCAATGCGGCATCCGGAGCTGGAATATGAAGTGTACGAGCTGCCCCAGGTGCCGGGGAACATCCCGCGCAGCGGTCGTTTATATGGGGTGACAGAGTCGCTTGTGAAATCGAAACCCTATCTTCTTCCCGTGGCTGTCCTGGATCCCATCGGGATGGGTAGCGTGGCGGCGCTGGGAATTGCGGATCACAGGTACACCGTAAAGGCGCCCGCGAGGGTCGACAATGCTTTCTTCTTTCAGCCGCAGAGCAGCGTGGTAGCGGGTCGGTAACGGTGGAGTCGTGCAGATGCTGGTCGATCTGTCTCTGCGTGGCTAACAGGAATTGTGCAGGTTCACTCTCGACGGAACCTTTCTCGAGGAGAGACTCGACTGAGATCCGTCAACCTGCCGCTGCTAAATGATTGTTCTGACCCGAATCAAGGTGGAATGGCTTTTCATAAGGTTCGACCGGGTAGCCCTTGGCTCTCCAACCGTCCAACCCGCCTTGCAGGAGCCTAATCTGTGAGAATCCCATTGCGAGTGCTCGACGTACCACGATCAGGCTGGTCTTATCACTCGGGCACGTGCAATAAACGATCAGGTCTTTGTTCCCAGAAATGAGTGACGGATCATCGAGCACCGCCCGCGGTGCGATCCATTTGGCTCCCGGGATGATCACGGAATCGCCTAACAAATCGAGGGGCTGGCGGACGTCAAAGATGACCACATCGCCATTTGAGGCCAACAACGCATGCAGCGCTTCCGGCGTGATGCTGTGCCTTGCCAATTTACGTTGATCCCGAGCACGCTTCATGAACGCAGCCGCAAACAGAACCGCGATACAAATTGCCGCTAAAGCAGTTGTCATCCTCGTCCCTCCGCGAATCCAACTCAGATTCTTTCGGGGCTTGCATGGATACGTGACCGGCATCGAAAGAGCGGATTCCGCGGTCGATGCGTGATCCAGACCGTCTCCCTCGTCGGAGCCCCGCGTGTTCCAAATGCATCCATAGCAGTGCCACTTATTCTTCCGGGCTGCGGATCGGGCGTAGCGATTTGCTGCCCGGCCAATGGAATGACCACGCAGGCGGAGAATATGTAGGCACACAGAAACCTATGCTGCTTATTACTCGCATCTGAGAAATCCAGGTTGGCTTTCGAAGGCGATTTCGTCTTCACGAGTGTTGATGAGGCCAATCGCAATCTGGATTCGAGATTTCAAGATTGTTAAGACGTGGTTTCAACCGTCCGCTCACAGCTTGGGGCTTCAACTCGACAAGAACGGGGGCTTTGAGGCACTTCTACAGCGGCGAATTTAAACGGCGCCTTGGCAGATCCTGCACAGAGATTGCGTGGCGCATCTGATCTCCGATCCCCTTTTGGCTAAAGCTGGACTTGACTCCTGACGGCCGCGGTACAGATTGGTACCCCAAACTCGAGCAGCACATAAATTCGCCTTGCATGTAAGCTGGCGGAAGCGCGTGTGAGTCGAACACACCGTCGCCCGTTAAGGACGACCGCCGGTTTTGAAGACCGGGAGGATCACCGGAGCCTAAGCACTTCCGTCTTATGACTCTCTCACATGCTACCTTGCCTTAGTTGCAAGGCACGGATGGATGATAGGAATGGAGGGACATGGCCTTGGATCAGACACAATCGGTTCGCTTGACGCAGCGGGTAAAGGCTGGCGGTTGCGCCAGCAAACTCCCCGCCGGATCTCTCAGGAAGGTCCTTTCCACGCTTCCGGTGCAGGCGGACCCAAATCTACTGGTTGGATTTGATACTTCCGACGACGCCGGCATCTACCGTATCGGTCCGGGAATGGCGCTGGTGCAGACCGTCGACTTTTTTACTCCGCTGGTCGATGACCCATTCACATTCGGTCAGATTGCGGCGACCAACGCGCTCAGCGATGTTTATGCGATGGGAGGCCGCCCGCTGACTGCTCTCGCGATCGTTTGTTTCCCACAGGACGCCGCCCTTGAAATCCTTGAGCAGATCATGCGTGGCGGCCTGTCGAAGATGTCCGAGACAGGGTGTGTTGTAGTGGGTGGGCACTCCGTTCGCGATGCCGAAATGAAATTCGGATATGCCGTCACTGGTCTCATCAATCCAGAACGCGTCTACACAAACGCAGGAGCCATCCCCGGAGATGTTCTCATCCTCACCAAGCCCATCGGCACTGGCGTTATCACAACTGCCCTCAAGCAAGGAAAGTCTGAATCAGCCTGGGTGGAAGGCGCCATTCGTTCCATGACAACGCTCAACAGCACCGCCTCCACCATTGCCATCGGTTGTCCGGGCGTCCATGCAATCACCGACATCACCGGCTTTGGACTCATGGGTCACGGCCGTGAGATGGCGTTTGGAAGTGGAGTCGCCTTGGAAATCGAAACCGATCGGCTGCCCCTGCTCGAAGGAGCTCTTGCTGCGGTGGCCGCCGGCTCGATTCCCGGCGGTCTGCTCGCCAACCGCGACTTCGCCGAGTGTGTAGTAGCGGATTCTCCCGGGAGCCGCATCCCGGATGACCTCCGCGCGTTGCTCTATGATCCGCAGACATCGGGCGGCCTTCTGATATCGGTTGCCGCCGAATATGCGCCAACGTTGCTCGCGGGCCTTATAAATGCCGGCCTTCCTGCGGCGGCCATCGGGCGCGTCTCAGGCGCATTCACCGCTGGCACTGGCGCCCCTGCGATCCTTCTGCGATGATCAGCTACTGAGTCTGAGAATTCCACGATGGCAATTCACGATCTGCAACACGAGGACGAAACCCTTCAACAGCTCTTTCGAGCGCTGCCGTCAGTCAACGATATTCTGTTGCTTCCCGCGTGCAGCTCTCTTCTCGATACGCACCCGCGTGGCGCAGTGTTGCGTCGGGCCCGCGAGGCTCTCGCCGCAATGCGCTCAGAGATATCATCTGGACTGCATTCAGAATCGAGCCTGAAGCAGAGCATAACCCATTTGCCCGAGGAAATTGCCAATCGCCTCACGGCCGGTGCCCGTTACTCACTTCGCCCCGTCATCAATGCAACCGGCGTAATTCTCCACACCAACCTCGGCCGCGCTCCATTGAGCGCCGGTGCTCTTCGTCACGTGGTTGAAGTAGCGCAGGATTACTGCAACCTTGAGTTCGACCTCGAAACCGGCCTGCGGAGTCGCAGAGACTCTCATGTTGAATCACTTGTGTTGCGCGCCCTGGGCGCAGCCGACATGCCTGCGGCAGATTCCCATCGGCACGGCGTCATCATCGTCAACAACTGCGCCGCCGCCACCATGTTGGCACTGAACTCGCTGGCCGAAAAGTCTGAAGTCATCGTCTCCCGTGGTGAACTTATCGAGATCGGCGGAGGATTCCGCATCCCTGAAATCCTTGAGAAATCCGGCGCAATTCTCAAAGAGGTCGGCACGACCAACCGCACTCGGCTCGCCGATTATGAAAGCGCGATCGGTCCCGGCACAGGACTCCTCCTTCGCGTACATCAGTCGAATTTCAGCATCGAAGGATTTACCGAACGCCCATCGTTGCAGGAACTGGTCGAGCTTTCAAAACTTGCGGGCATACCTTTGTTTGAGGATCAGGGAACCGGCCTTCTTTCCTCGCTGGAGCGTTTCGGGATCAGTGGAGAACCCAGCCTGCTTCAGTCCTTTGAGAGCGGCGTTGACCTTATTGCCGCCAGCGGAGACAAGCTGCTGGGCGGCCCCCAATGCGGCATCCTCGTTGGCAGAATCGATCTGATTGACCGCATCCGAAAGAACCCACTCCTCCGGGCGTTGCGGGTCGACAAGCTCACCTACGCGGCGCTCGAGGCCACCTTGCTGGAGCATCTTGCCGAGAAAACAACTTCCATTCCCGTTGAACGCATGCTCAGTATTCGGCCTGAGGATCTGATGCGGCGTTGCCGCGAAGTCACCGAGCGCATCACGTCCTCTCAACTGGTCTTTGACATTGTGCCAGTCGCCAGTCTCGTTGGAGGAGGCACCGCACCCAGGGCTACTCTGCAAAGCTGTGCTATCTCTCTGCGGCACGCATCCTTCCCTCCGGTAGAGCTTCTTGCAAGACTTCGCAAGCTCGAACCGCCCATCATCGGTCGCATTGCAGACGACACGGTTTTGCTCGATCTGCGCACCGTACCTGCTGACTTTGACGACAAGCTGGCTTCTCTTTTGACCAGCCTGTAGATCGAGCAATCGCAACGCGCGTTTCTCACTGGATAACTCTGAATGGCCAACATGCCCAGCTCAATCGTGATCGGAACCGCTGGTCATATCGACCATGGCAAGACCACGCTGGTTCGCGCCCTGACGGGCATTGATACGGATCGCCTTCCTGAAGAGAAACGCCGCGGCATCACGATAGATCTGGGTTTTGCTTCCTTCGACCTTCCGACGCCGAAAGGATCTCCGCTTCGCATCAGCTTTGTTGACGTTCCCGGTCACAGCCTTTTCATCCGTAACATGCTCGCCGGAGCTGGCTGTGTCCCTGCAGTCATGCTCGTTGTCGCGGCCGACGAAGGCATCATGCCGCAGACGGTGGAGCATCTCGCGATTTGCGATCTCCTTGGCATCTCGCAAGGGCTGACCGTCATTACCAAAGCCGATGCTGTCAGCGCTTCCCAGTTGCAGGAGGTCACAAATTCCGTCGAGAGTTTTCTGCAGGGAACGTTTCTCTCGAAAGACCATGCACCTGTCGTGCCAGCGAGCGCAGCAACCGGCGCGGGCCTTGAAGCTGTGCGAGCCGAGCTGCTGAACCTGGCGATGCGCGCGCACCTGGAGACCTCGGATGCCATGATGCGCATGCCGCTCGACCGTTCCTTTGTCATGAAAGGCTTCGGCACCGTAGTTACCGGAACCCTTCTATCTGGAACCATCCGTGATGGCGAGACGCTGCACCTGCAACCCGATGACCGCACGGTCCGTGTGCGTGGACTTCAATCGCACGGCAAGCCCGTCCCATTCGCGCAGCCTGGCTCGCGGGTTGCCGTGAATCTCTCAGGAATCGATGCGACTCAGGTGCGTCGCGGCCAGACACTGGTATCACCCCGAACGCTTTCGGCGGTGGATACTCTCGACGTTGAAGTGCGCCTTCTCAAGAGCGCGCCTGCGTTGAAGCATCGCGCAAACATTCACTTCCACGCATTCACTTCCGAGACCATGGCAACTGTGTCTCTGTATGGTTATGAAGCCGTTCAACCGGGAAGCTCGCGTCTCATGCGTCTCAAGCTTGCCGAGCCAATTGTTCTGGCGCCGGGCGACCGGTTTGTACTGCGGCAACCATCGCCCGCCGGCACCATCGGCGGTGGCCGTGTTCTCGATGCCCACCCGCTACCTCGGCAGCGAAAATCTGCCACGCAAGGCTGGCTCGAACAACTGCGCGCAGCCTCTCCAGCCGCGCAGCTTTCAATCCGTGTATCGCGCCGCGACGCCGACGGAATCACTCTTGACGCGCTCTCTGCCGAAACCGGCTTGGCCCTCGATGCAATTCGACGTCAGATCGGCCCAGCCATCGAATCCGGAGACATCCATCTCGTTTCGAACAATCTGCTTCTGAGCCGCGAAGCATTCCTCACAGCCGCGCACGAAATCACAACACGCCTTCAAACCGGCGGGCGAGTGAAGGCCTCCGAGCTCCGCGGTCAGGCAGATCTCAGTCATCCCGTCTTTGACTTCGTGGTCAACTCCCTCGCGAATCAGAAGAACATCCAGTTCTGTGACGAGACGGTCTCCATTTACAACGCTGGTGTTCCTGCTTCGAATCCGGAAAGCGACCGACTGGCGGCGATCGCCCTTGCGTACGAAGAGGCCGGGCTCGCCGCTCCCTCCGTCCTGGAACTTGCCCAGCGATTCAGCATCAAAGAGGCAGACATGCGCCGCCTCATAACAACGCTGCAACGAGACAAGACCATCATTCGCATGGGCAGCGACGACCTGTTCATCCACTCCGCAGCCCTGACCCGACTCGCTGCGCAGCTTGCACCACTTCGCGGAAGCCTGATGGATGTTGCTCGTTTCAAGCAAATGACCGGCCTCTCCCGCAAATACGCGATCCCCCTGCTGGAGTACCTTGATCGCCAGCGCATTACCCTGAAGCAGAACGACCAGCGCCTTATTCTCTAGGTTCTCGCTACACCCTCAGGTGGATGTGCCCACCCTGCCGCCGTGTTATATTGCGGAATACTTCGCAGGAAAAGTGCGTGACAAACCCCGACAACGAAACCAAAATCAAGCTCATCGAAGATCGCGACGCCGCTGGCGAAGTGGCCGCGGTCTACGACGAATGGCGTGCCAAGTCAGGCCGTCAAAAGGTCCCCGGAATTCTAAAGTGCTTCAGCCATCGCCCCGACTTCCTGCGCGATGTGATCAAATTCAGCGACACCGTTCATTTTTCCCACGGTCATCTGGACCGAAGAACCAAGGAAGCGATTGCGAGCTGGGTTTCGTGGCTCAATCGCTGTCCGTATTGACTGGACTCGCATGCTTACTTCCTGCGTGTTCAGGGAGCCGAAGAAGATACGGTGCAGGCGATAGCCAAAGGTAATCTGGAAGAAGCCGGCTTGAGTTCCGCAGAGCGTGCCTTGCTTGATTACGTGACCAAGGTGACCGAAGCGGCGTATCGCACCACCCACGAGGATGTGCAGGGCCTGCGGGATCATGGTTGGACCGAGCCGCAGATCGCTGAGGCTGTATACATCACCGCGATGTTCGCCTTCTTCAATCGGGTTGCGGACGCCTTCGGAATAGCACCACAGGGCTATCTCGAGATGAATGAGATGACGAAGTAGGAGAAACATGGACGTCACAAAGAAGAAGCGCATACGGAATTGGGTTGCCAGTATTGCCGCGCTCTGCTTTATCGGCTGGGTCGGCCTCGTTGGATACGTGAACTGGGCCATGCGCCAGCCACCTGAGATCTTCGGCCATGTGATGGCAAAGATGCCCATGCCTGCCTTCTTCGTGCTCCCTTTCGAGACACTTTGGATGCAGGCACGCCACGGGCAATTGAACGTCGGTGACGCCGCGCCTGGCCTGGTAGTGAAGAAGCTTGAAGATCACAGTCCAACCAACCTGGCTGCGCTCTGGGCGGACCGTCCGGTTGTTCTCGTTTTTGGCAGCTACACTTGACCGCCTTTTCGGCGGGAGGTTCCCGCCCTGAACAAGCTCGCAGAGCAGTATCGCGGCCAGATCGATTTCTACGCTGTCTACATTCTTGAAGCGCATCCCACAGACGTTTGGCAGATGCGGTCCAACGTGCGCGATAACGTTCTCTTCAGCAGTCCTAAGGATGAGGTTGAGCGCGCCTACGTTGCGGGCGCGTGCGTCCGCAAGCTGGGCATCAAGTTTCCCGCGCTCGTGGATGGCTTCGACAATCGAGTCGAATCTGCTTACACCGGCTGGCCCGACCGGCTCTACCTAATCGGCAAGGGCGGCCGCGTTCTTTACAAGAGCAAGCCCGGCCCCTTCGGCTTTCACCCGGACGATCTGGCACAGGCCATCAAGACATCGCTTCCGGCAAGCTGAACACCGCCGCGAACAAAGTAGTCATCGGGGTGTCTAGCTGCTAAAGGGAACACCAAGCGCGAGGAGGGCGGTGTGGGGCGGGCGGGTTAGCGCTCCAATTATCTTGTGAGCCTTCCCCATCTCTTTCCAGACTTGAATCGCCGCACCGTTCATATAGAGGAGCCGCATCTGCTCGCGGCTCTCTCCGCGGAGACTATAGATGCTGATCGTCCTCAAGAGATTGGTCTGCCCTGACTGAAGCAGGTACGGCCCCATGCTGACGGCCGGTGCATTCTCGATGTTCTGTACGTCCTCGACGCTCTGCGAAATGATCTGATAGTTCGGAACTGCCGAAGCGTGCTTTGCCACAAGGCGTCGCAGAAGGTCGTTCGATGTGTGAAGCCGCTCCGAAATCAGAGTGCTCATGCCGCGCCTCGCAGGGAAAGCCAGTAGTAGCGCCGCCAGCAGAACATGCAGCGGACCGGCCGAAGAGCGAACATGGCCAATAGCCCGTCAATTGGGCGTAACTCACCGGGTTTGAATTGAACCGAGGTGCAGCTCGGACAAACTCGTCGCGGCCACAAGACCCGCGGCAGCCATGTTGGCCAGGTTGTGGTTGCAGCAGTCATCTGGAACGTCCTTTCAGTGAAGCGTCACCGCGCAAATCCATCCGTCGAACTGGGATTTGCTTCTAACCACGCAAGCAGGGCGCGGATGCTGCCAGTAGCCAAGGCCAGACAAGAGTCGGCGGCTCCATAGTACAGATACAGGGTGTCTCCATCTGCGCCAATTGTCTGTCCGCACGGAAACACCACGTCGTTCACGTCTCCGCTCCGCTCATAGGGAGCATCCGGTCCAAACATCCAGGATTCTCCGCGCTGCAAACAAACATCCGGCCTCTCCAGATCGAAGAGCGCGAGGCCCAGTCGATAGATGCTTCCGGACGCAGTGTGACGCACCCCGTGATAAATCATCAGCCATCCCTTTGGTGTTTCGATCGGCGGGGAACATAACCCGATCTTGTTCGCATCCCACCATCCGCCACGTCGCGCTTCCAGAATGACTTTGTGGCTGCCCCAGTGCCTCAAATCCGGCGAATATGAAATCCACATGTGGGCGCCCAGAGTAGTTACCGGACGATGGATCATGGCCCAGTAGCCGTTGATTCTCCGCGGAAGCAAGGCGGCATCTTTGTCTTCAGGCGGCATGATCACGCCGTATCGATCATACGTACGGAAGTCTTTTGTGAGGGCTAGCGAAACGCCAGGACCACCGCGGGCAAACGAGGTGTACGCCACTGCGTATTGCTCGAGTTCCGGGACGTACGTAATGCGGGGATCTTCGATGCCCCAGACTTCTTCAGGGTACTCACGCGGTTTCGCAACCATCGTGGGTTTCTCGTCGATGCGCCATCCATCGATACCATTGGCAGAGCGTGCCGCGCAAAGGTGCGAGATGCCACGCCGGTCCTCTACACGACACAACAGCAACGTGTCGCCGTCTGCCAGGCGCACAGCCCCGGCATTGAACACGCTATTAATCGGGTAGGGCCAATTCTCCCTGCTCAGAATCGGGTTGAGCTCGTAACGTGTAAGAAGGGAAGTTTCGCTGGATTCGACACCCAGAGAATCATGAAACGGAGCTGTTGCGGTATTCGGATTCAACAGGGAACGCCCTTTCCGGGTACGTTGTTTCTGTGCTTATTTCAGGTGATGCCTGCATGTCAAGCTGGGCCATCAGGAAGGAGAGCGTAGATTCAGCTCCCTGGTTCTCGTTGACGCGATCTGGATGAAGTCCGTCCTTGCATCCGCCTGTTGTGGCATCGTATAGCGCCACGCGGAGGTCGTTGTTGCCAAGGAACCAACTGAATACGCGATGCGCTTCGGCGCGCCATTGCTCGTCGTGCGTCAACCTGTATGCCTCAAGACAGGCTGAGATTGTGGCGCAAGCCTCCACCGGCTGTTGATCAAAGCGCGGTCTCTCTTTACCTTCGCTGAACGATCCGCTGGAGCCGATAGGCACGAACATCATCGAGTCGTCCCGGTGTTGCGCCGCAACAAGCCATTCCAGCGACTCGATTCCCGCGGCAACCATCCGCTTGTTTTCACTGTGCCATCCGGCCAGAATGAGTGCCTGCGGCAACCTCGCGTTCGAGTAGGAAAGGCTCTTCTCAAACCAACGCCACGTATCATTGGAGCTTCGCAGGTAAATATCCAGCAGGCGATCGGCTAGCGTGTTGCGATGGCTTTGAATCTCTCTGTCGCCAGGGAAGCGTCCAAGATATGCCTGCATTCCGAGCACGCTGAACGCCCATGCGCGCGGGCTCGTGAACGTCATGGCTGAGGGAACCGCGGATTCGAAGAGTCTTCCCGCAGCGCCGCGCAATCCGGCATTCTGAGATTGCCCCAGGACAGTTCCCAAAGCCCAGAGAGCACGGCCATGGCTGTCTTCCGAACCAACCTGCTCCAGCCAATTGCGGTCATAGCTCAGGAAGTTCCTGAATCGCCCCGCATCTGAATTGAATGCCAGCCAGAGAAAAGCGAGGTACCGCCGCGAGAGATTGAGCGAGCCGGATTCGTCTATATTCTCAAGCTGGGTGGAAACAATAAGCGCGCGCGCGTTGTCGTCTGTTGTGTAGCCTTCGCGTGAATTGGGCACAGAGAAGATCGCATGCTGCAACATGCCAGTGTCGTCAGTCATGGTCAGGAGATGGCGGGTGTCAAGACCAGGTAGCTGAACCTCAGACTCTGTCGGAGTCACAACAAGGTCGTCCGGGTGGCTGGCCTTCGGCTGCAAGGAACGCTCGAACCGCGCGCGTTGAAAACTCGCCATATAGGCCTTCGCCGTTTTCGGCCAGGTAGTCCCACGGGAGTAGAGATAAGCCCTCTTGCGCATCGCGTGGCGTTCCGCGGGGTTCTCGAGTAGGGCGAGAACCGCCTCGGAGATGGCGTCGGGTTTCTCAAAGGGAACGATGACGCCTCTTTTTTCAGCGAGCAATTCCTTGGCATGCCAATAGGGCGTGGAGATGATCGCTTTGCCTGCTCCGAGTGCAATGGCAAGCGTGCCAGAGACGATCTGGGCTTCCTGTCGATAAGGAGTGATGTAGATATCCGCCGCTCCCACATGCTCCACGAGTTCTTCAGCACTCACAAAACGATTGTTGAGAATCAGGTGATCGCTGACGCCGAGCTGTTCTGCAAGCGCCTGCAGGCTTTCGCGGTAGCGTTCACCCTCACGCCGACGGATGTGCGGATGCGTCACGCCGGAAACGATATAAACCACGTTTGGATGGCGCTCCAGAATCGCAGGCAACGCTCGAATCACATTCTCAATCCCCTTGTTCGGTGATAAGAGCCCGAAGGTAAGCAGGACAGACTTGCCTTCGGTGCCGAACTTGTCCTTGAAGTAGTTCGGATCCATGAACGGAAGGTCCGGGACGCCGTGCGGGATGACGTCGATCTTTCCGCCCGGAACTGCATATACATCGCGCAGCAACTGGGCCGCCAGTTCGCTCATTACAACCAGGCGGTCAGAGAGCTGGGCGATTTCTTCGAGCACGATACGTTGATTTGCATCGGGCTCGCGCAAAACCGTGTGAAGTGTCGTCACCAGCGGCATTTTCAACTTGCGAAGCAACGCCAGGATGTAGCGGCCCGCGGCGCCTCCAAAGATGCCATATTCATGTTGCAGGCAAACAAGGTCGTTCCCATTGAAGTTGAGAAACTCCGCGGCTCGCTCGTACGACGCTAGATCCTCTTGCGTCAGCTCAAGACGAACCTGCTCCGGGTATTCGTAACTTGAATCAGGATCGTTGACCGGAATCGCAAAGAGGCGTCCTTGTCCGAATTCGTCTGTAAGAGCATTGCACAGGTCGGTCGTGAACGTTGCGATGCCGCACTCGCGCGGCAAATAGTTTCCCACAAATGCTATGCGGGTAGGCAGAGGCAGGGAGCAGCCTTCTATTGGAACGGGGAATGAGGCCTCCGGAACTGATCCTTCGAAAGTTTTTATAGAATTCTTCGTATTTGGAAATAGCATTATTCCTGCTTTCATTCTTGATCTGCGTCGTGCATGGCGCATTGCACCACCTGCGTGCAGATGCATCGATTAGCACTCTCGTAAGTCTCGTCAGCCGGCCTATCGTGCGGGAATTGCCAGCGGATGGCTCTCGTTGGCAACGTCAAGCGATGTGTTCTGCTGAATCTGCCGGGCTTCCATGGTGACGTTCGCGATGTAGAAGCCTGGAAACCTCGAGATCTGAAGAGAATCAAACTCCGCGGCATTGAATCGCTTGTTGATTCCTCTCAGTGCGCTGGCTAAGGCTCGGTGCGTCGCCTTCTCTTCTGTGGATCCGTAACCGCGCCGCGAACAAGATCCCTGCACCCACATGAAGTGCCAGCCAGCCCTGCGGATCATCACATCGAAAGCCGACGCTTCAATCTTTTCGACATGAGCCCAATTATCAGAAAAGGATTCTCGGGGCGGGTCGACACGATCCGGCAGCGTGCAGCCGCCGCGCAAAAAAATGGAATGCAACATCACGCTTTTACGCTTTTTGACGTGACAATCGGCGCGGCTTCGGGTTTGGTTGGGATGGGAATCTCAAGCGAATTTTCCGCCGAATCATTCGCTTTCGGATTGATATCGGTTGCGTCGGGCTTGCTTGCCGGCCGAGCTAGATGTATCTCGCTGCGGTGTCGCGCAGAAAGGTGATTCTTTACATCTGCTTTTTTGATGAGGCTCATGGCAGCTCCAGTCGTTCGGTTGCTTGCTTGGAAGACGCTCGTCTGGAGCAACGCCCGGAATGCCGGAGGCGAGAAGGGGAAAACAGTGTCTCCTCTAAGCATACGCTGACCATGGCTTGCGTGCCGGAATGTCCCCGGGATTCTGCCTCTGGTGTCTTGACAGCGCTATGCGCCACGGAGCCTTCGAGACGATTTGCGTCGCGTTGATCTGGCTGACGTTATAGAAGGCTTAAGAGTGTTTTTGGGATATGAGATGAGTGGTCTCTTCGAATTGTGATCGGGTAACTGGTCGAGCAGGACCACATTGAGCAGCGACTTATGTACCTGGATAGGGCCGCTGTAGCTGATAAAGCCAAGCTTGCGAAAGCGGTTCATAAAAAAGCTCACGCGGGATCGCGTGGTGCCGATCATATCCGCCAGAGTCTGCTGCGTGATCCGCGGAATGTAAATTGACGGCCTGCCGGGCTTGCCAAATTCCGCCATCAACAAAAGAATCCGCGCGAGGCGTTTTTCGCTGGAATTGAAAAGCTGATCGACAAGATCAGCTTGAATGCGCATGCTGCGGACCAGGAGGAACTTGAGGAATACGTCGGCAAACGCTGGTTCGTCATGCATCACGCGAATCATTTCATCTTTGCCGATTTTGATCGCGGCGCAGGAGTTGACGGCAGTGGCAGTCGCCAGGCGCAAGCCCAGGATGGCAACGAGAGATTCCTCCCCAACAAAATCAGAAGCGGAGAGAAGGGTGATCGTAGCTTCTTTGCCCTTCGCGGAGACAACCGTGAGTCGTGCTCGGCCTTTCTGAAGATAGAACACGGAGTCCGCTGCGTCTCCCTGGCAAAAAAACGTTTGCTTTGGCTTCAATTCGATTTGCTGGCCAAGACCGGCGCTTGCCAGAAAGGCGGCAGAATCGAATGTCTTGTGGTTAGAGCTCGTCAAACGCATTACCTCGATGCAGACGGTTACAGATCGACCATATCTACGATCAAACTCTGTCCATCATCACGTAGGTCGACCCGCACGTCTGATCAATACTGCTCATCTCATTGCTAAGCTAGCTGAACCGCCTTTCTCAGAAAGTTGCTAAGCCTCCAGAAGGGCGAAAACCTCGTTGCTCGGTCCAGAATGAGGCGTAGCCATCAATGGATCTTGCGTGCGGCGCTGCATTTGAGAAAGCGATCGCAAGACCTGCAAGAGCGCGCTCATGCTGCCGCCTTTGGGATAGAAAGCGTCCGCCAGAACGCCATGCGGAACTTCGTTACCCGAAAATGATCCGCTAGTCGCGATCACCTGGATGGCCGGGAACAAGTGCCTGACGTTAATCAGCAATTCGAAGCCTGACATGCGGGGCATTTTGAGATCGGAGAGAAGGATGTCGGGGCTCTCTCGGCAAATTTCCTGCAAAGCGGAGTATCCGTCTTCGGCGCAGCGCACAGAATACCCTAACTCCTCAAAAACAACAGACAGCGACGTGCGGCTACATTCTTTGTCGTCCACGACTAGAACCGACTTTCCGTTCCGGATCAAGATCCACCTCGTACCAGATTTTTATGGGAAACATGCAAATGTGACAGAACACAACTGTCCTGGCTGTTCAGTTTTGACCACTATAGATCGTGATTCGCAAATAAGTAGAGCTCTATTGCTCAGACAGGTGCGCACTTTCTCCCTAATGTAAGAAGTACCTCGTGCGCCTTTGTGCGCCAAAAAGCAAGCGCCGATGCGCACAGGTAGAAAATGGTGTTTTGGATGAAGAAAGCTATCACCTTAGTCGCATTACTTAGCCTGACCGGCATTGGCTGGGCGGGAACCAATCGCGAAGCAACCAACGACCGGTTGGACCATGCAGGCAGCGTTTTGCACGAGATCATGGCAGCGCCTGACAAGGGTATCCCGGAAGAGGTTCTGGAACACGCAAAATGCGTTGCCGTCGTGCCACATCTGCTCAAGGGCGGATTTGTATTCGGTGCGGAAAATGGCCGCGGTGTCGCTACCTGCAGGACTGCTGACGGCTGGAGCGCCCCAATGTTCTTTGCGATTACGGGCGGCAGTTGGGGCCTGCAGATCGGCATCGAGGGTGTGGACCTGGTCATGATTATCCAGAATGAGCGGGGAATGAAACAGCTACTCTCCAGCAAATTTGAGTTGGGTGCTGACGCCTCCGCGGCAGCTGGACCGGTAGGCCGTCACGCTTCAGCCAACACTGACTGGAAGATGGACGCTGAGATCCTCACCTATTCCCGGGCGAAGGGTGCTTTTGCTGGACTCACACTGAACGGTGCTTCAATTCGCCATGACGAGGATTCCACCAGGGCCGTCTACGGCCATGACGTCTCCAATGCGCGAATCTTGAAGGGCGAAGTTGCTATGCCGGGCGAGGCGCACTCGTTCCTCGAAGCGGTCAGGAACGCAAAAGCGCAGGCAGTTGCCTCGAACTAACAACAGTCGAAACTAAATGCACTGCGGACCATCCCGGCAGATTCGAAGCCGGGATGTCCGCACCATTTGAAAAGGGGAATAGATGCTCTGGACAGTGTTTGCAGTCATTCTGATTCTGTGGCTCCTCGGCTTTAGCTTTCATCTGGGCGGCGGGCTGATTCACATATTGTTGGTGGTTGCGTTGATCGTTCTTGTCTTCAACCTGATCAGCGGACGACGAGCGGCTCTCTGAGGCGAAGCGATGTATATTGTGCTCGATCGACAGGAGGGCACAAACGCTGAGGGGGTTACAATTGGGATATGCCACAAGTGCCAGCACTGCAAACGAGATATGACGAGAACAGTATCCCCGTCTCAGCGAAGTGTTCTCTTTGCGGCGAGCAAATGCCTCAAGGTACGCCGCGCATCACGACCCCGATCGACAACGTTGCATGGTTTACTGCCCAATTCACCCTTCACGTAGCCCAGACTCATCCGCCCGTCGCGCCCCGTAAAGCCGCTGGATAACGCACTTCCGGTGTTCCTGGAAACTCCGGCTTCATTCGGCTCTGGCCAGGGAAATCATCCGAAACTGTTCAAAATTGACCAGCCCTCGGAAATGATTCGGTGAGATGCTCACAGAGTGTGGCGCTACCCGTTCGCCCAGATGTATGAGTATCGGCGGAATTATGCGAATCACAGGATTCTTCAAACGCGACAGGACGTTTAGGCAGCCACCTATCTGGATAACAATCTTCTTCATGATCCTGTTTCACGCCGGCGCAGTGGCAGCGCTGTTCTTCTTTAGTTGGAAAGCCCTCCTTCTTGCCGGACTGCTGTGGTGGATTGCCGGGAGCCTTGGCATCGGGATGGGATACCATCGCCTGCTCACCCATCGCGGTTACAAGACGACCAAGTGGATGGAATACGCCCTGGCTGTCTGCGGCACGCTGGCCCTGGAGGGCGGTCCGCTACTCTGGGTTGCAACCCATCGCATGCATCACCAAAACACTGATAAAGAGGGCGACCCGCATTCTCCCCATGATGGTGGTTTTTGGGCCCATATGGGCTGGGTTCTCACCGGTCAGACCATGCAAAAGAATGTCGCGCAGCTTCTGCCATATGTGCCCGAGCTGCGTAAAGACCGCTTCCAAATGTGGATCAGCCGCTGGCATTGGGTGCCGATCACGATACTGGCCTGTCTGCTTTATTTCATGGGCGGGTGGCGTTGGGTTCTGTGGGGCATCTTCCTTCGTACGGTCATTGGGCTTCACTCCACCTGGCTGGTCAACTCCGCCACGCACATGTGGGGAAGACGGCGCTTTGGCACCCACGATGATTCCAGGAACAGCCTTTGGGTGGCGCTGCTGACCTTTGGGGAGGGCTGGCACAACAACCATCACGCCTATCCTCAATCAGCCCGCCATGGCATGGCCTGGTACGAGTTCGACCCGAACTGGTATGGAATTCTTATCCTGCGGATTCTCGGCCTTGCCTGGGATGTGAAGGCGCAAAAGCTTAGTCACGGCAACGCCAATGGCGCTGAAACGCCACCCTCTCACGAGACGTTGTCGCCCCAGAACGTGTAGCTCATAAGAGTCGCGTTGCCCATACACCGCCCCTGACGCAACACTCATGTCCGGGTCGGCAGGCCGCTCTCGCAAGATCCAGACAGTCCTTCCGAGTCCACCCGTCCCAAAATCTGTTGCGCGCCCTTCGCCGCGTTCAGGATTTCCCTGCGCCGAAATGCATCATCGGCGGATGACCACAGGGCGGAAAATCGTAACCGGTTGGGCGCGTTCATCAAATTTAAACAGAGTTGTCACTGTTCTTTCGCAATTGACCGTTACGCTGAGAAAAATTATTCCCAATTTCTCACCAGTAACGTTCTGTTTACGGAGGCAGCAAGTTGAACATCTCAGTTCTGCATAAGTGGCGGATAGCCACGCACCTATTCGTGTGCCTCGCGCTTGTATTGGCAGGCACGAGCCTCATTCAGGCACAATCCACAGGCAGCATTCAGGGCACGATTGTCGATCCGCGCGGCCAGGCAGCCGTTGGCGTTTCGGTTGCCGTCTCCAGCGCAGACAAGGTGGAACGCACCCTGGTGACGGGCGCAGACGGCAGATTCACGGTCCACGACCTTGCCCCGGGCGCCTACACAGTTGAAGTTTCGGGAACCGGATTTTCGACCGAGCATCGTCGCGCCGTTGTTTCGGCGGGCACATCCGCGGAATTGTCCGTTCGCCTGGCGCTGGCATCCGTTTCCGAGGAAGTCACTGTCGAAGCGGAAGCGGACACTTCCATCGCCTCCCAGCTCTCACCCGTCAAGGCGGTGCTCGATGCCGGTTCCGCACGCACTGAAATTACGAGTCAATACGTCAATGAGTACACTTCGCCGGTAACGGACTTCAGCGACATCATCCAGGCTGCTCCGGGCACCGTGAGCTGGAGCAACAACGGCATCGGCAACGGCCAGGCAAAGATCTACTTTCGCGGCTTTGTCGACGACGACTACACGATGACGTGGGACGGCGTTCCTTTCGAGGATGCCAACGATCCCAGCCATCACTCGTGGGCTTATGTGCCGGCACCGGCCATCGGCTATGTCGACTTCGATCGCAGCCCGGGAACGGCTTCTGATATGGGACCGGCAAACTTCGGCGGATCGATTCACCTGTTTTCGCCAAAACTGGGCGACACCATGGCTTTCCGTGCCGAGGAATCCTACGGCTCGTGGAACACCCAGCAATACCTGGGCGAATTCAATTCCGGTCTCTTCGGCGGAAAGAATCCCAAGTCCAATCTATGGTTCGAGGGTCATCATCAGACATCCGATGGCTATCTCACCAACAGTCCGCAGGTGCGCACAGCGGCGAGCCTCAAGTTCAATTACAAGGTTTCAGATCAGACTAACTTCACATTGATCGGTACGTCGATACTTGTGGACGCAAACACCCCTAACAACGACGCAACCCGCCAGCAGATTCAGGACCATGGCGATAACTATCTTCTCGATGCCAACCATTTCAATCCCGATGGAACGTTGAACGGGAACTATTATCGCTACTACACCTACCATGTGCCGACTAACTTCGAGATAGCAACCCTGACCTCGGACCTGGGCCGCGGTTGGAGAGCCGAATCCAAGACCTACACGTACTCCTATTCCAATCACCAGCACTACCAGAACGATCAGACTACCGACCTGCTCGCGTCCACGCCGACTGAAGCAGCGGTGAACGCCACCAGCGGCATCGACAAGATGAACCAGTACAACCGCATCGGCGAGATAGCCAACGTCAGCTATGCCTCCCGCTTCGGTGTGTTTCGCACCGGCGGCTGGTGGGAACTGACGCCGACGGATCGCTATCAGATCAAGAGCAATCCGGACACGTGGGTGGATGCCCCTGGAATCAAAAACATCAAGTTCCACGAGAACTTCAACATCACTACAGTTCAGCCTTTTGCCGAGTTCCAATTAGTCGCGATTCCGCGCGTCACTATAACAGCGGGCATCAAAGACGCCTACTTCCACTTCTGGCTCAAGCAGTTCGCCGACGGAAAAACCGTAGGCAGCCTGAACGGAAATGCATACGTCACGAACACAGCCAATTACAACTCCTGGCTGCCTTCGCTCGAGGCCAACTTCCGCATCCGCAACAACTGGTCGGTTTACGGTCAATACGGCCGCGGCAGCATCGTTCCCTTCAGCAGCGTCTTCGACGTTACGGGAGCACAAGTCGCAGTGACGCCGCCTCCGACAATTGCCTCCACTTATCAGGGCGGAACCGTGCTGAAGCTGAATCACCTCAGCGTGGACGGAGATTTCTATCACATTCACTTTGTGAATCAATACTCGAGCTTTACGCCTTCCTCAGGACCGGACGCCGGATTTAGTTTCTACTACGCAACGCCGCCTTCCAACACCAACGGCGTGGAGGCCGAGGGCAATCTTTACATCGCCCGCGGAATCAGCCTCTTCATGAACGGCACCTTTGGCGAAGCGAAGTACGAGGCCAGTCCGGGAACAGCGGCCACGGGTACTTCACCCGCGGTGCCGGCCTCTCCGTCGGCCTGGGTGGCCAGCGCACCGCACGATACTGAGAGCACCGGCCTCACCTACCAGAAAAAGTCGTGGGACGTGGGCTTCTTCAGCAAGCGCGTAGGCACCCGCTGGAATGATGACGGCGCCTTTCACCAGGTGGTTCCGCTCGACGCATTCTGGATGAACAACCTGTTTTTCAATTACACAATCCGGAGCGAATCGCGATTCGATCAGTCGAAGATCAAACTGAGCTTCAACAATCTTTTCGACAGCCACGATGTCGTGACCATCGGTCCGGCCAACTCTGTTTCCAACTCGCTGGTTACTTATACGCCGAGCCCGTTGGATACACTGCAGCAGCTGCCGGGACGCAGTGTTATGGCTACGTTCCAGCTTGGCTTCTCGCCGAAAAAACACTAACCCACGCGCTCGCGCAAGCATGCGCAATCAAGATACAAAGCCTTCCGGCCTGTACCCACTTACCCGCGTAGAGCGGAGTGGGGCAGGCCGGAAGGCTTCTTCCGCATCAACCGAAGTTATCCGAGAGAACCCTTGCAGCGATCGTATAGATCCAGTCCGAGCCTGCTCGGGGTGATATCAGCAGCGTAGTGCGCCGAGGTCGATGCGGTTGTCGAGAGTCTTTCCACCAACCCAAGGCCATACAGATGACCGAGGTCGCGTTCGACCCGATGAAGTTCGCGTGAAGCCGCGATCTCCATGATTTCTTCTCTTCCGCAGATCACGCGTTTCGACAGGTCCGCTCCGGATTCAGATCGAAGAGCACTGGCGCGCACGCATGCATACTTCAAGATGCGGACATGAACAGCGGTGAGCTTTCCAAGAAGATCCGCGAAGACCTCATTCGAGTCATCCGTTTGCGGAACGGTGCAGGATGAGACGAGAAGTCCCGCCCAAAGTTCCTGAATCCACCGCTCGTCGGCAAATGAGCCGTATTCAAGAACCTTCACCACGAGGCTTGGCCGGGCGCCCAGGCTTTCAGCGGAGAAATCGCGCGGAAGCAGGCTTTCTGTCTTGAGCAAAATCTGCACGACGTTGGCCACTCTCGCTTTTGTCAGCCCGCCATGAAGCAGCTGCGCCATGTTTTTCGCTGCCTCAGGCCACTGTCGACTCAGGAAGGCAACTGCCCTCGCAAGGCGTGCGAGGTCCAGAACGCAATTGGGCTCCGATTGCTCTGCGGCGCACTCAAGAAGAAACTTCCATGGGCGCGCATTCGGGTCGTCGGGTAAAACGAACGAGAAACCGACGCCGTCTTCTCCCCAAAGAACGGTCTTGGCCTCGACGGTGATCGGGTGCTCGGAGATTGCTTCCAGCGGACTCTGCATCTGCAACGTAAGCGACACCACGGTGCCTGGGACCCAGCGCTCTTCGGTCAGCAGAAAGAGCCCGGTGGAACTAATGTTCTTGATGTCGCCCTGGCGGGAGGAACGACCGACCCGATAGTGGGCGGCGAATCCCTGGGCCGGTCGCCGTTCCGCTCTTTTGGTTTCCGTGCGCGAGAACTTTTCGACTACATTATCCAGGGATTTCATGCTGTCTCCGTTTCAGGATCGCGCATTCACAACTAGGGGGAGGCGCGTCGTTCGCAGACTGGTCAGTTCCGATGCACGGCACACTGAGCGTCACGCATATGTGGGTTCTGATCGAGGATTCTAACCCGCAGAATTGTGCTTTGCAGCAGGCACGAAGCCAGACCTGGGTACGTTCGTCATGCAGGCTAGGGCTTGGGCTGGCTTTCGGAGCTCTGGTTGGCCGAAGCTGCCCCCGCCTGGCCCTGATACCGCGCGAGATTGGCGCGGAGAGCGGCAGCCAGTTCGGCGTTCTGTTGCTTTTCGGCCAGGTCGAGGGCGTGCTGCGCGGTGGCCACGGCCTGCGCATAGTTGCCGGTTTCGGAGTACATGGCAGCCAGCATCTGCAGAATAGCGGGCTCGCCGTTGGAAGTGATCTTCGCGGCAGCCTCAAGCTGGGGCAGGGCATCCGCAAATCGGCTGGCCGCGGCATAGGCGCGGCCGAGGTTAAACCGGCACTCCGCCGAGCCTGGTGCGAGCGTGACCGCTTGCTGCAATTCGGCGATGGCTTCATCGAGTTTGCCCTCGCGCGCGAGGATCACGCCGTAGATGTTGTGTCCATCCGCACTCTTCGGTGCGATCTGCATGCCCAGCCTGAGCTGCTCGATGGCTTCCGTTCGATGTCCCGTCACTTCCAGCAAGTGGCCGAGATTGATATGTGCGGTGCCATTGTCGGGATCGAGTTCGATGGCTTTCCTGATGTGCACCATAGCGTCGTCGAAGCGTCTCGCTTCTGCCAGGGCGCTGCCAAGATTGTTGTGCGTCTGCGAGATGTCGTTGTTCATCGCGAGCGATTTGCCGTAGGCGTCGATCGCGTCGCTGGTTTTGCCAGTGGCGGCAAGCGCCACGCCAATGTTGTTCCAGGGACGCGCATCCGTGGGGTCCTTGTCTGCGGCAACTTTCCACGCAGGCACAGCTTCTGTGTATTTGTGCGCATCCTGCAGCTGCTGCGCCAGGTCGAACTCGCGATAAAAATCGATCGCCGGTGTCTCGATGTGATCGAGATCGTCAGCACCGATATTCAGGAACTCCGGAATATTCACCGCGCGGTTGGCTGCGGTGGCATTTTCAACCACGACCGGCGGACTGGCGTGGCCCTGGTCGTCGATATGCGTGAGATAAAGATGCGTATAGAGCGAAGGGCTCTTCGATGAGAACGCGAGCCAGTGGCCATTGGGATTGAACGTATGCCACGAGTTCATCCGCGCAAGGTTCGACTCAAGCGGGCGCGCTTCGCCGCCTTCGAATGGCACGATGTAGAGCTTGCTGTCGGGCCGCATCAACAGGCCGTTCTTGCATTCCACAAAAACAATCCACTTGCCGTCCGGCGAAACCTTGGGGAAGTTGTTGCTCATCCCGTTTTCTGAGGCCCCGACGATGCGCTCGGGCGTACCGCCCTTGCCGTCGTTGAACGGGATTTTGTAGAGGTCATATTGAATCTGCGTCTCGTTGGGATCGTTGGCATAGGTCGAGCGCTTGTAGCCCGGCGGATAGGGATCGCGTGCGGCCGCGCGCGAGTAGATGAGGTACTTCCCATCAGGACTCCAGAAGGCCGATGTTTGAACGTAGTTGGGATCGTCGCCTCCGGGTAGCGTTTGCAACTTGCCCGTCTCCTTGCTGTACCAGGCCAGAACGCCCCGCGTGGGATAGAAGACCTGCCCAAACCCATAGTTCTCGTAAAAACCGTTGTAGAGGCGATCGAGCACGCGGGTGCCGTGGGCGTGCGGCACATCGATGGAGTTGACGACGTATTTCCCGTCCGGCGAAACCTGGCTCATAAAGCCGAAGCGTTTCTGCGAACGCTCTTCAGAAAACGAACTCCAGCGAAGCAGATAGTCGTTTGAGATAGTACTGACTTTCCTGAGAGGGACAAGTGCGTAGAGCCCCTTGTCGTTAGCGGGGCCATCGACATCAATGCCCATGGTTTTGCCGTCCCGCGAAAACGAGTGGCAGTTGCCGCACGTGGGCAGGTTGGTCATCATCACCTTGCTCTCGGTCCGATTGACGTAACGCAGTTGCCACTTGATTTTCGGCAGCACGGAGTCCGGAAGCGGCTTGATGACGCCGCGCTGTTCGGTATCGGGATTCGGCGGAATCAGCGGGACATCGCGATAGAAGATCGGTGCGCCAACGGGTTCCTTCGCCGTGGAGATAGTGGCTTCCGCGCGGGAGAGCGGCTCGCCGGCATCCTTGCTCGCGTACCCCGTAATGACCACCCTTGCCGCTTGCGCGACGGAGTGCTTCTTGATCGCCTCCCAGGTCCTGGGGTCAGGGCGCCAGGTGTGGTCCGCGGCCTGTTCAGGTGTGAGCGTAGGCGGTACGTAGCCTGCAAGGGTTTCGTCGACGGGACCGATTTGCATCTTTTCGCCGGCTGTCCAGACCTGGATCGGACGGGTTTTTTCGCCAAAGAGGATCTCGATCCGCCAAACCGTGGCCCCCGGGTTGCTGTCCCGCCACGCGAATTGCGCAGGGATCAGGTCAGGCGGGTAAATGGTGCCGTTGACCGGAATATCGATCGCGATCGCCGGCGATCCGCGTGTGCCTGGCTCGTCCATGGACACGGGTTTGAGGTAGGCAGGGACCAGGATGGCAGCGGGCGGGTTGGCCTTCTCGGCGCCCTTGGCTGCCACGTTGGCTCCAATGCCCGACACAGCAGCCAGCAGGATTACGGCGGTCCCGATTGTCACCCGATGCATGGTGTCTCCCAGTCGATTCTTGAGGACCGGGCAGGACTTAGCTGTGAGATAGCTCACATCTGTGCCGCAAACTAGGAAATTGCTGGGGTTGGAATCGGGTTATTTTGAGGTCGGAGGCCCCGGAGCGCTCTCAACGACCTTGAGAGTCTGGTCGGCGGCAACATTCTGGAGTGTCTGCACAACGCCGCTGGGCCAGGTGATTTCGACCGACTGGGCTACGGAGTCGGCGCCCAGGCCGAAGTGGACCGGGCCGAGGCTCGATGAGGCATAGCAAACGCTTGAAGTCTGATGGTTGTATTGCGCTCCGCCCTTGGCGACGACCTTGATGCGAGCTCCGATGCCGTCCCGGTTGCTCTTTACGCCTTGGAGAGAGATGTCCAGCCAGTGATTGTGGCCGGGGCTGCGATTGATCCAGAGTTCGGCGTTGTCGTCCATCGAGGTGACAACGATATCGGTCCGGCCGTCGCCTTCGAAATCACCGAAAGCGCATCCGCGATGCCGCGCGGCTGTGGAGTCCGCGAATCCCGCCTCCTCGGTAAGTGCCTGCCATTTTCCGCTCGCACCAAGGTTCCGAAAAACGGTGTTGGGCTGTTTCGGCTTCGCTCCCGGAGGATGCGTTGCCGAGACGTGCCCACGCGACACAAAGAGGTCCTTCCAGCCATCGTTGTCAAAGTCGTAGAGTGCCGGGCCGAAGCCTGCCATGCCCAGGCTCTGCGCACCCAGACCGCTGCTGTTGGTGACTTCGACAAATTCTCCTTTGCCGTTGTTTGCGAGAAGTGGAAATGTCTGCTTGTTGAGAGCAACGTATGCGATGCCGGGATAACCTCGATTGTCGAAGTCGCGAAAGTCGAGCCCCATGCCAGAGATAAAGGCTCCCTCTTCAGGCAGCGCCGCATTGGCCTGAAATGCGACCTCTTCAAATTTGCTGCCGGTATTGTGGAAGAGAAAGTTGTACTCGGAATCGTTGGTGACGAAGAGGTCTGACTTGCCGTCGAGGTCATAGTCGGCAACGCCAACACCCATGCCCTTTCCCACGTGGTCGCGGATGCCCCATTCCTTTGAAACGTCTTTGAACGTGCCATCACCCTGGTTGAGGAAGAGTTGGTCGGGAGTCCCCTTGTAGTAGCGCGGGTGGCAGTATTCCGGAATGCTCTCAATCACGCAGAGCGGCTTGTCGGAGTACTCCCACTGCATGTAATTGACCACAAAGAGATCAAGCAGACCGTCGTTGTTGACGTCGACCCAGGCCGCGGCCACTGACCAGAGCGGGCCGTATTGGGGGTCATGCCAGTTGTCGAGGCCGGCCTTTTTCGTGACGTCGGTGAACGTGCCGTTCCCGTTGTTGTGGTAGAGGGTGTTTCCGTGAACGCCGGCAACAAAAATATCAGGATGGCCATCGTTGTCGAAATCGCCGATAGCCACTCCGACGTCAAACCCGGCGCCCTTCAAACCCGCTTGTTCCGTCACGTCGGTAAAGACACCGTTGCCGTCGTTACGGTAAAGGCGATCCCAGTACTTTGGGTCGTTCTTTTTCCCGGTTGACAGGGGAGCGCCGTTGGCAAAGAAGATGTCAGGTCGTCCATCCCCGTTGAAGTCGAAAACAGCGACTCCGCCGGCCATCGTTTCCGGAGCGTTTCGGGCTGGACCTTCGTCGCTGTTCAGTCGAAAAGGCAACCGCTTGAGCTCAAACGAAATCGGCGAGGCGGGCGGCTGCTGGCTGCCGAGGGAGGCAATAAGGAGGATGCTGCCAACAAGGATCGCGCAGGAGGGAGCTAAAGGATTGAGCAAACTGCGCATAGGATATAGACGTACTGAGAGTTGAGGGGATTGTACTATTCCGAATTGGCGATGGAACAACGTTTTCTTGCCTTGGAAATCCCAGAATGGAACGCCGATTTTGAACAATTGAACTGCACAGTTACCTGCGCAATTCGGTGATCTCCGTTGCTGCGCGCAATCCCTTTCCGCGAGTAGAATTGCACGAGTCAAAAATCCGCATCTGCGCGTCTTTAAAATACCGAAGTAAAAGGGTTTTTCAGGCAGTCCGCAGTTGAGTTACCGCGGGTGCAATCGCGGAGAAACCAGGCATTCTTCTATGGAGTTTTCTCAGCAGTTTGGCCGGGGGCCCAGGGCGTTGAACGGCCATATCCAGGGGTGGTGTGCAGTTGCATTGCTGGCAATTGGAGCGTGCACGTTGCGGGGGCAAGCGCCGAGCGCGCAACCTCTCCCGGCGACAGCGCCGCCTGCGTCTGAACCCTCGCAGGATGCGTCGCAGGTTCCGACCCTCAGTTCGAATGTGAATGAGGTCACGCTCGATCTGGTGGTCAAGGACAAGAAACACAAGCCTGTTCTCGATCTGAAAGCGGAAGACTTCGTCGTCACCGACAACGATGCTCCGGTTAAACTCACCGGGTTTCGTCTTGTGCGGGGCAATGCCGACTCGGACGAGCTGGTAACGCTGGTCTTCGACCATTACACGGGTCCGACAGCAAAGATCGCTCAGGTCATTGCGTTCAAGATTCTCAAAACGCTTCCTTCAAAAGGCTATTCCTATTCAGTTTTCGATATCCCTGGGCGCCTGCGTCTGATTCGGGGCTTCACTGACAACAAATCAGCTGCCGATGCAGTGAAAATCATCACCGAAAAAGCCGCCGCGGATCGGACCCAGAAAATCGAGTTGCAGTACACCGGCGGAACCGTGCGTCGGGCCGACCAGGAAGATCCGGATGTCACTAACGCAGCCCTGGCCGCCGAGAAGAACGTGATTGCCGTGACTCGAACCGGCGCCGATTCCTCGGGGAAACACGTGGACGTGAAAACGCGTGCCGAGTATCAGACTTTACTAAGCGCGCTGCAGGATTCGCAGAAGGAGATGCAGGATCACCATACGTTTCCGAATCTGGCAGGGCTTCTGGCGCTGATCCGGTCGCAGCAGAAAATTTCAGAGAGAAAGTCGCTCATCTACTTCACGCAAAACATGCATATGGACTCTGCCGGCAAAGAGATGGTGAAGATCATCACCGGCGCGGCGGGCCAGGCAGGCGTGAGCATCTATGTCGTCGATCTGGACGCAATGAACAGCCAGGGGCGATACCAGATGGTGAACGCCCTCATGAATGGCCAGCAACCGTTCAATCCAGCTCCGATTGTGATTGGTGGGGGCGCTGGAGGCAGTGAGTCGGTAATACCGGTACAGCAAGAGGGCCCGCAGGGAGTTGTAGGTACCCCCGGCTTGACAGGGCCGAGCTGGGGCGCAGCGCAGGACGTCGCGCAAATGACGGACTTTCAGAGAAATGGTCCCGATTTCAAAGACATGGCGGCGCCGAAGAATCCCATGGCCGACATGGCGACGGGCACCGGCGGCCTCTACATCGACGCACAGGACAGCGTGAAGAGACCCCTGGAGCAGATGCTGCAGGATATGACGACGTTTTATCAGGCCTCGTATATCCCGCCGATTCAGGATTACGACGGGTCATTCCGGACCATTGCTGTGAAACCTGTCAATGCCAGGCTCGACATTAAAACGAAGACTGGATACTTCGCGCTGGCTCCGGGTGCCGAAGCGGGAATCCGGCCATTCGAGGTGCCGCTCCTCAAGCTTTTCAACCAGTCAAATCTTCCCCAGGATGTGAAGTTCCACGCGAAGGTGTTGCAGTTTGGCAATCTGCCCGATGGCAACGCCAGCACCGTTGCCGTTGAAGTGCCAATCTCGTCATTGCAGGTGAACAAGGATACGCGCACCAGTCTCTTCACGGCGCACGTTTCGATTGTTGCCGAGATCAAGGATAAGGACGGCACCGTGGTCGAGCACTTTGGCGAAAACGTTTCGAAACGCGGTGCGGTCGAATCGCTTACGGCCGATCCCGCTGCGAGCATTATGCTGCAGCGGCATTTTCTTGCGATTCCGGGGCAATACATGCTCGACGCGGCTGTTTACGACGAGCAGGGCCTTAAGTTCGGTGCGCAGCGCACTGTGTTTGAAATTCCACAGTCGCAACCCTCGCCGGCGCTCAGCCCCATCGTGCTCGTGAAACGCGTAGACACCATCAACGATGACAACGACGATCCGCTCGAGCCCATGCGGTATGAAAAGGGGAAGATCACGCCGAACCTGGTGGGAGTCGTCCCTGCGGGTGCGAAAAACGTGTCGCTGTTTTTCATCCTGCATCCCGATCCCAAATCAAGCGGGCCCACAACCCTCGAAATGGAAGCCGGCCATAATGGCCATCCCGGGCGAAGGGTGCCCCTGCCGTTGAAGCTGGATCCATCCGCACAAACAGTGCCGTATCTGGCCAGCTTCAAGGGTGCTGCATTGGCGCCCGGTGAATACCAAGTGAAGGCCATCATGACGCAGGGCGGAAAGACGGCAGTGCAGGAGGTCTCGTTCAACGTAGAAGGAAGCGGTGCTGCCGCAGCCGGCGTCGGAGCCGAGGGGCATGGCGGCGGCGCTGTCGGCGATTTGGCCGTCAGCAGCGAATCCAGCGATGCCTACAGCGGCGGTGTGCTAGCCATTACGGCCGAGACCAATCCCGTACCGCCACCGGAGCCCGAAGAGATCGCGAGGCTCATCGAAGATACACGCTCGCGCGCAGTGAGCTACATGGACTCGCTGCCTAACTTCATGTGCGTCGAAGTTACGAATCGCTCGGTGGACTCGAGCGGAGCCGGAAACTGGAAGCATCGCGACACGATCGCGGAACTGCTTCGATATCACGACAAGGCTGAGTCGCATACGATGCTCGAGCTGAACGGCCTGGCCAGCACTGCCGATCGCGACGCATTGCTTAAGCAGAAGAACAGCACTCTTTCAGGCGGGGAACTCGGTGGAGTGTTGAAGGCAGTATTCGCGCCTTCGGCAAAGGCCGAATTCCATTGGAAGGAAACGGATGCCCTGGGCTCCGGTACCGTGCAGGTGTTTGACTACGAGGTAGCGAAGCCGAACTCGATGTTCTCCGTGGTCGGATCGAACGATCAGCAAATCATGGTCGGATTCCGCGGCCAGGTGTTCGTCGATACCGCGACGCACAGCGTCCGGCGCATCAGCCTGCAGGCCCAGGATATTCCCAAGGGTTTTCCAACCGAGGCTACCGTCATAGGCGTCGATTACGACTATGTCTCCATCAACGGGCAGGATTACCTGATGCCCGTGAGCGCAGAATTGCGGGTCAGGCAGAGCCATCGCCAGGCGGTGCTCAACACCATCGAATTCCGGGACTACAAGAAGTATGGTTCCGCGATGAAGATCCTGGACTACAAGGCGGTTGAGAATCAGAAACAGTAGTCGGCCGGTGAATGACGAAAAGCAGCAATGCGAGAGGGTTTGCAGCCGCATTCTCGCGCGGCAGCGTTGCTTTATCCTGATATCCATGCGATCCGTTTCAATTGTGTTGTTGGCGCTGACGCTCCATGCGGCGTCTGCGCAGACGAGCAAGCCGGCGCCCATGAATGAGGCGGACGACTACCTGCGCAAGGGCATTGCTGCCCAGCAGCGCAAGGATCTGAACGCAGCAATTGACAGTTACCGGAAGGCCCTTGCCATCGATCCGAAACTGGCCGAAGCGCGCGCCAACCTGGGCGCGGCGCTATCAGAGGCAGGCCAGTTTGACGCTGCCATTGAGGAAGATACGAAGGCCCTGGCGGCGGCACCGGAGCAGGTGGCCGTGCGCATGAATCTCGGCCTCGCCTATTACAAGAAAGGCGACATGGAAAATGCTCATGCCGCCTTCTCGGCCGTGCACGCCGCGCGACCACAGGATGTGGCCGCCTCCGTCCTGCTGGGATACACAGACATCAAGCTGGGTAAATCGAGCGATGCTGCTGCGATGCTTGCGCCCCTCGAGGCCGGCCGCGAAAGCAACATGGACCTGGAGTATGTCCTGGCCTATTCGCTGATCGATTCCGGTGAAGAGACCGTCGGACTGCCGCGCATGGAGAAAGTTGCGCAGGCGACGCAATCTGCGGATGCGTTCTTCATTGCGGGCACGGCGCGGTTGCGGCGGCGCGAGTTCCACGAAGCGCGCACGGATCTCGATGCTGCAATCAATCTGCACGGGGATTTTCCCGGCCTCTTCACAATGGCCGGCCAGGCACGCGATGCGCTTGGCGATGCGGATGCGGCGCAGCCCGCATTTGAGGCGGCGATCAAGGCAGACCCACGAGACTTTACCGCGAATCTCTACCTCGGAACGATGCGCCTGAAGGCGCGTGATCTCGACAGCGCGCGCCCCATGCTCGAGCTTGCCCTCCAACTGCAACCGAAGTCGCCGATGGCACGGCTTGAGATGGCAAAGCTGAATGGCATGACCGGAAAATATGCCGAGGCCGCCGCCACGCTGGAAGAGCTGGAGAAGGCAGATCCAAACTGGATCGATCCGCACATTGAGCTCGCGCCCATTTACTACAAGCTGCATCGTCCCGATGACGGACAGCGAGAACGGGACCTTGTGCAGCAGATCGAA
This sequence comes from uncultured Acidobacteriaceae bacterium, assembly GCA_963770365.1. Lineage (GTDB taxonomy): Bacteria > Acidobacteriota > Terriglobia > Terriglobales > Acidobacteriaceae > Telmatobacter. The sequence goes on from CAVYPN010000023.1 coordinate 70,604, forward strand.
GCCCGGCAACAGACGGCCGGACCGCCCAAGCAGTGATTCCTACTTTTTCAGTGAATTGGATTCTGCAGGTTCTGTGATTTTGAGAATCTGGTCGGCCGCAACATTCTCGAGAGTCTGCACGATCCCGCTCGGCCAATGGATCTCAACAGTGTTTGCCTTTGTCTCCGTACCGAGGCCGAAGTGCACCGGTCCCAGACTTGAAGAGGCGTAACAGACACTGGAAGTCTGGTGGTTGTACTGCGTGCCAGTATTGGTCACGACCTTGATGCGCGCGCCGATGCCATCGCGGTTCGATTTCACTCCGCGCAATGCGATATCGAGCCAGTGGCCGGCGTTGGGGCTCCTGTTCATCCACAACTCAGCGGGTTCATCGAGACTCGTCGCAACAATGTCGATGCGTCCGTCACCATCAAAGTCCCCAAATGCGCAGCCGCGATGACGTGCGGCGGTAGCGTCTGTAAAGCCGGCCTCACTCGTGAGTGCCTGCCATTTCCCGCTCGCGCCCAGGTTCCGGAATACCACGTTCGGCTCGGCAAATTTGTATCCGGGCGGCCAGACTGAAGTCACCTGTCCGCGCGTGACAAAAAGGTCCTTCCAGCCATCGTTGTCGAAGTCGTAAAACGCAGGTCCGAAGCCGGACATGCCCATGCTGAGATTGCGCATGCCGCTCGGCGCGGTCGCCTCGGTAAAGTCGCCTTTGCCCGTGTTCAGGTAAATGGGAAAGGTCTGGCTCTTGAGCGCGACATACACAATGTCGGGATAGCCATCATTATTGACATCGCGAAAATCATTACCCATGCCGGAGATGAACGCCGCATCTTCAGCCAATGCGACGTTGGTCTGGAATGCGACCTCCTCGAACTTGTTGCCGAGGTTGTGAAACAGAAAGGCATACTCCGCATCATTCGTTACGAAAAGATCGGGCTTGCCGTCAAGATCGTAGTCTGCCATGCCAACGCCCATGCCCTTGCCGACGTGGTCGCGTATACCCCACTCCTTTGAAACGTCTTTGAAAGTGCCGTCTCCCTGGTTGAGAAAAAGCTGATTCGGAAGCCCCTTGTAATAGCGCGGATGGCAGTACTCCGCCACGCCTTCGATGACGCACTTGGGAATATTCGAGTAGGTCCACTGCAGATAGTTGACGACGAACAGATCGAGCAGGCCGTCGTTATTCACGTCGACCCACACGGCGGCAACCGCCCATAACGGACCATATTCAGGATCGTTCCACTTATCGAGTCCGGCCTTCCTTGTCACGTCGCTGAAGGTGCCGTCGCCGTTGTTGTGATAAAGAATGTTGCCGTGAACGCCGGCGATGAAGATATCGGGGTGGCCGTCGTTGTCATAATCGCCGATGGCGACACCGACACCGAAACCGGTTCCCTTGAGGCCCGCTTGCTCCGTGACATCGGTGAAGGTGCCGTCTCCGTTGTTGCGGAAGAGGCGGTTCGAATATTTAGGCGAGGATTTTTGCAGGGTCGCGATATCCGCGCCATTGGTAAAGAAGATATCGGGCCGGCCATCGCCGTTGTAATCGAAGACTGCAACGCCGCCAGCCATGGTTTCCGGAACATTCTTGGCGGGACTTTGACTACTGTCGAGGCGAAATGGCAGCTTTTTCAGTTCGAATCGAATGGGAGCAGGTGGTTGGGCTGCGGATGCCTGTTGGCACAACAGCGCCGAATTGTGGACCAAAGTCCAAAGCGCCAGCACCGCGAGATGAATGGGGACAAATGCAGAACTGCGCATGAATTAGAAAGAAGGCACCAGCAATGCGGCCACCCTTGGATTCTACTATCTGCGCAGTGCCGCCGGAACGCGGCAAGATGAGATGTTCTATCCTGTGAAAGCGATGCGAGTTGCACCTCTGGTGTGCGCTGGTCTGCTGGCTCAATCCGCGACCTGCCAGTCCGCGAATCAACCTGCCGCCGTGCAAGCTGAGACATCGCTGCGGGATGGAACGGTTGCGCAGCAACACGGGGACTTGAAGACGGCGATTGCCGATTTCAGAAGAGCGCTCGCCCTCAAGCCCGATCTGTTGCAGGCCCGCGCGAACCTGGGTGCTGCGCTCGCCGCAGCGGGCCAGATGGATGCGGCGATTGAGGAAGATGGTCGTGTGCTTGAGATCGCTCCGCAGAACGATGCGGTCCGGATGAACCTGGCGATGGCCTACTACCGGACCGGCAATCTCAACCAGGCCCGTGTCGAATTCGAGAAGCTTCACACCCTGCATCCGGCCGACATGAACACGGCAATCCTGCTTGGTTACACCTACAACAAGCTAAGGCGCGAGAGCGATGCGGTCGCGCTGCTGGCTCCTCTGGAGCCGGGCCACGAAGACGATTTCGATTTTCAATACGTTTATGCCTATGCACTGATCGGGGCAGGGAAGCAGGATGCGGGGCTGCCCCGGATGGAGAAGCTGGCGAAGGTGAAGAACTCCGCCGAGGCGTGGCTGCTTGCGGGTTCGACGCGCTTCTATCGCGGCGAGATGCAGACTGCGCGCGCGGATCTGGATGCCGCGGTTGCTTTGAATCCGAAGCTGCCGGGTCTCTTCACGATGGCTGGCCAGGCGCGTTACGCCATGAAGGACATGCCCGCTGCAACCAGCGCATTCCAGGCGGCTCTTCGTGCCGACCCGATGGACTTTGTGGCGAATCGCGATCTGGGCGCCATGCGCTTGAAGGAAGGAGACACGGCGAATGCGAAGCCACTGCTGGAACTTGCATTCCAACTCCAGCCGAAGGACCCGCTGACCCGAATCGAGATGGCAAGGCTCAACGACCAGACGGGGAAGTACGCTGAGGCCGCGGCGATCCTTGAAGACCTTACCAGGACGGATCCGAACTGGCTCGACGCCCACTGGCTTCTGGCGGCAGTTTATGCTGAGTTGAATCGTCCGGAAGACGGCAAGCGCGAACGTGCCATTGCGCACGAGATCCAGGTCAAACAAAAAGCCGCGGAGACAGAGAAGAACTGAGCCGGGGGTTCCGAGGATTGGTTCCACCTGGCAGTCGTTAAGACGACAACAATTCCAACAGATATCCAGGTGCAAAAGAAAGGGGGTGGCATGACGCCACCCCCTCTGTTTGTCTGCTTCTGAACCGAATCAGAAGTAGTATTTTGCTGCGAACTGCAACCAGCGGAATCCAACCTTGTTTTGCGGAATACCGGAGGTGCTGGTGTTTGAGTTGTAGGTCAGCGCGGAACCAGTGCTGAGCCCGTTGAACAGCAGGCTGTTGTCCGCGTTGCCAGCCAATCCGAACACTGCGTTCGGGTGGTTGAGCCAGTTGGTAGAGGAGACGCGAACTTCTACGCGCTGGGAATCGTTCACTCGGAATGCCTTGAAGATCGCCAGATCGCTGCCGAAGTAATGTGGGTTGCGGATATAAGGCCAGATGGTCTGACCGTTCTGTCCGAACGCCGTTGCTGTCGGCGGGAGTGGCGCTGCAAAGCAGTTGGGGTTGAAGTACTGGTTCTTCAGCAATCCCTTGCGAGGATCGCAGACAATGAGAGGTTGCAAACCATTTTGAGGCTGGCTTGTACCCAACCAGGTGTTGTTCCCGATGGAGTACGTCTGGTTGCCGACGATGATTGGCAGGCCAGTGTTCTTGTCAGTTGAAACAGCAGTCGCTGGAAGCGGCATCGTAATCGGCGTGTTGATCGTCGCACCGTTCGCTGTATGGAACTGCTGGTAGTTCATGTTCATGTTCGGCGAATTTGACTGGTAAGGTGATCCATCTTCGTACGTCGTGTAGTTGGAGACCTGCCAGCCGTTGATCAACTCGCCCAGTGCCCAGTTGTTGTGGATGGGCTTGGGTAGCTTGTAGCTGAACGAGAGATTGAAGGTCTTGGTGTGGTCATATCCAAGCGGACCGTAGTTTGCATCCAGATTGAATGGATTGACCACTGAGCCGTTGCCGTTTCCATTGTTGGTGGAACCGTCGCGGGTACCGAGGACCTTGCCGAAGGTGAAGTTGGTAAACATGTACAGGTTGCCTGACTGTTTCTGTGCAGACACCTGCAGCGAGTTGTAGTTTGCATAGCCACCATGCGACTGGATCCAGATGTCACCGTAGTTGTTCAACGGATGCCAGTCGTTGCTGGATACGGCCGTTAAAGTATCACCGGTGGCTACCAGGGCCGGAGGAGTAATTGGCGCGATGTTCTCATACAGACCGTTCTTTGGATCAGGCGTGAAGAACGCGCCATATGCAATCGGGTTAGCGTCAAGGATATGGCCGTTACCGCCATTCAGGAACTGGTTGCGGCTCATGCTTCCCACATACGAAGCCTCGGCCACTGTATGGCCAGGCAGCGCCTGGGCAATACCGAAGCTGTAGGTGTTCGCGTAGGGAACCTTGTTATCGCCTTCCATGTCTGCCTTAAATCCGGAAGCGCCATTCTGATTGAGCCCTGTCGGGATCTTCAGAGTAGCCGTACCGGTGCAGTTGGAGTTCAGACCGCCCGTGATTCCGGAGCACACAACCCCACCCTGAACGCCGGCGCCATAGAAGCCATTGTTGCCGCCGGTTGACTGGGTGTTGTAATTGAACGAGCCGAGTGGGCCGTTCATTGCACCGCTGGCGTCGTTTGACGATACCTGGTAGCGGTAGGTGCCAAAGCCTGCACGAACCACCGTTCTGCCGGTGCCGAATACGTCATAGGCAAAGCCCAGACGCGGGTTGTAGAAGAACTGCGGGCTCTTCCAGCCGGAGTTCGGAATCTTCGAAGAGATCTGGTGCCAGAGCAAGCCGGTATTGGCAGGTGGGTTCGGCGTATTGACATAGCTTGCCGGATCCCATACCTGGGTTCCACCGATCTTGTCGTACCACTGGCCTTCGTGATCCGCGCGGAGTCCGACGTTGAGAGTCAGCTTACGGGTAGCCTTCCATGAGTCCTGTGCCCACATTGACCACTCGTGCTGAGTGATAACCGGAACCACGTCAGTGTTGTATTGGTCGTAGTCCAGTGGCCGCATCATCAAACGGTCGAGCGTGAGGTTGTAGGTGGATGAAGCACCCCATGTCTCGAAGTCGTAGTTGCCGTTGATGTCGCTGCCGTTGGCCTGCAGATTCTCGAACGTATCCCAGTAGAAGCCGGCCTTCAGCGAGTGGGTTCCAACAATCTTCGTGAACGTATCGCTGATCGCTGGCGCCTTCGAGGTCTTTCCGAAGGTGTTCGCGCCATAGATGCCGCTGTTGAAGTCGAACTCGTTGATTTCGGTCAGACCGGAACTCCAGCCGCCCGTCGAATTCGGAATCTGGTCGGTCTTCGAAGCCCCAAACAGGCTTTGAGCTGGGAATCCAGTTGCCTTGCGGCTTGATGCTGCCGTGTTGGTAAGGCCGACGTTGTTTACGAACTCGGCGTAGGAGAATACGAACTCGTTGGTCGTCGTGGCGCTGAACACGTGTGTGTAGTTGGCCAGGTAGACGTGAGCTTTTTCCTTTGCGACGGGTTCGGAAGGATAAGGAATGGTCCACTCCGGCGCCCACCACACGGAAAGAGGATGCTGATCGGTTTCCGTCTGATATGCGTAAGAGCCCCACAGCTTGTTGTTGTCGTTAAAGGCGTAGGTGACCTTGCCGGTTACTTCCCAGCGATTCTGAGGTGTGCTGGGCGTGACGCCGAAGTTGTTCCAGCCATTGGTCGCGCTTGGAGTCTGGTTCGGAGCCGGGTTAAGTTTCGACAGCAACAACCCTTGCGGATCGAAATAGGAGCTCACGTTGGGAACCGGGCCATTTCCGTACGAACCCCACGGTGAAGTCGTCTTGCTGCAACCCTGCCATCCGTCGTCCGTGTTGCAAGGAAGCGCATAGGCGGCTGGCCAGGCAGAAATGACCTTCGGATCAACACCGGTGTTGCTGAAGTCACCGCTCATCTGTGCTGCCGTCGGGACGTTCATTTCGGTCGGTGCGCCACCAAAGCAGCTGTTGCAATACGGGTGCTGGATCATGTACTCATAGCCAGCCCAGAAGAACAGCTTGTCGCGGTTGTGGTTGAAATGCGGAAAGAACACCGGTCCGCCGATGTTGCCGCCAATGTAGTAGTAGTCCTGCGCGTGAAGAGGCTGACCGTTCGCCTTGGCGTCCCAATCGTTTGCGAAACCGACTGCGGAGTTGCGGGCGTACACGTAGCCTTCGCCGTGGAACTTCTGTCCGCCGCTCTTTGAAAAGGCCTGCAAAACAGCCGGGCCCTTCGCGTATTCAGCGCCGTAGGAGGCCGACAGGAACTTGACGCTGTCCGTCATGTCCTGGTTGATGTTGGCAACCTGCGTTCCGGCGTTGCCCGGATCGATCAGGTTCGCGCCGTCGAGAATGACAACGGTTGAGCCGTAGGGCTGTGTGCCGTTGGCTGAGAAGTTGCCTGCGGGTCCGCTGTTGGTGCCGGTTACCTGGCCGTTAAAGCCGGAGCCTGCGCCGCCAGAGTTGTTGAACGTGACGCCGGGCATCATCTTGATCAGCTCGGACGCGTTGCGCCCCGACAGAGTGGCGGAGTCAACGAGCTCGTTATTCAGGGTGGCGCTGACTTCCGCGCTATCTACCGGAATTTCAGCGTCGGCGCCGGAGATGACCGTGACGGCCGTCGCTTCGGAACCGATCTTGAGGTGAATGTTGGGAATCGTGCGGCTGTCACCCTGGTTGAGCAGGATGCCATTTTCTTCCCATGAAGCGAAGCTCTTAGCGGAAATCGAGACCTTGTAGGTGCCGGGGATCAAAGCTGTTACTGAAAAGAATCCCTGGGCATCTCCCTTGGTTTCACGAGTATCGCCAGTTGATTCGTTGCTTACAACAACTCTCGCCCCGGGTACGCGGGCGTCCGTTTGGTCGGTGATCGTGCCACTCAACGTAGCGGTCAGTTGCTGTGCGTGTGCGATGGAAAAGGCCAACATCATGACTGGTAAAACCAGCCAGGGTATTCGCCTGAACCATTTCGACATCGATGAAGCACTCGATGTCTTCGTTTGATTTGTAAACATTTACCAAGCCTCCTGAAGCGTTTGTTGTTCTTGTTTTTTAATATCTGGCGCACAACTGACCCCGACGCGCCGGAGTTAGCCATTGCCAGAAAACCATCTAGGTGAATCGAGTATCGATAACACAGTCAATACTCCATGGGCAAGCGCTTTTTGGGCCTCAGACCCTCAAGTAAAACGGTTTCCCATATCACTCAGATTTCTTGAGATTTATCCGGGCAGGCCTATTGGCCAATTGTCATGCAATTGTCACCGGACTCGTCCAATTTCAGTTTTCGGCTCGAAATCCTCCCCAGAAAGGAAGGAAAATTCCCCAATTATTTGTACGGCTGGCGCCGCTTTTTGGATGTGTCCCAGATCACTCGACTTCAAGTTTTCCGGAAAGGCCTGCCGGGTACGATTCCGTGGCCCTCGAGGATGGTAATTAGCTGGTTGGATGATTGTCCAGAAAATTTCTCAACCGCTCCGCTGGGCCAGTTCACCTCAATGTCTGCTTTCGTCTCCGCGCCAAGTCCGAAGTGAAGCCGCGGGTCATTGGACGACATATAGCTGGCCTGGCTCATCACGGCCTGCGCCTGGGTTTTGCCGCCGTAGCGAACCAGGACCCGCGCCCCAATGGCGCTGCGATTGCTCCTGGTCCCCTCCAGCCGCACCTTGATCCAGTGGTTCTCCTTGGGCGCGTCGTTGCGGAGCAGCGATGGCGGCTCGTGCTGGTTCATGATCACGATGTCCAGGTCGCCGTCGTTGTCGAAATCGCCAAAAGCGCAGCCCCTGCTCACGTGGCGGGCGCCGATCGCAGGTCCCCCTTCATCGCCCATCCGGGCAAAGGTGCCATTGCCCCGATTGCGGAAAAGAACGCGCGGCCCTTTATACGGGAATTTGGAGTTGATCTTCTCCACTTCTGCGTAAACGTTTCCCGTAACCCAGAAGATGTCAGGATAGCCGTCGTTATCCAGGTCAAAAAGGCACGTCCCCCAGCTCACATAGGTCCGCTCTCCGGCCAGCCCAGCCTGATGCGCCACATCGTCGAAGTTGCCCTTCCCATCGTTCTTGTAGAGACCTGTGGCTTGTAGCTGAAAGTGGGTCTTGACGACATCAAGGTGTCCGTCAAGGTCGAAATCGCCCACGCCGATTCCCATGCCTGCCATCTCCTGCCCGTCAGGGCTGATGGCGACTCCGCGCATCAGGCCCTCTTCGCGAAAGGTGCCGTCGTGGTTATTCAAGAGCAGAAGGCTTTGCGTGGTGTCGCAGGCCACAAACAGATCTGGCCAGCCGTCTTCGTCCACGTCGAAGGTGACAGCAGTGAGCCCGTACGAACTCTTGATCGCCGCAATCCCGGATTCCCTGGAGACGTCCGTAAAAGTTCCATCGCCGTTGTTCTTGTAGAGGAAATGCTGCGGCGCCTTCAGGCCCTTCGGGCCGCATGCGACCGGCACGCCTTCGTAATTGCAGTTCGGCGTGCTGAGCGAAGGCTTGAGCGCGTGGGCCATGTCGATGTCGACATAGTTGGAGACAAACAGATCGAGCAATCCATCCCGGTTGTAATCGATGAACGTGCAGCCCGCGCCGAATCGAATACCATCATGCGTCAGACGCGCTTTCTCCGTGACATCGGTAAACGTGCCGTTTCCGTTGTTGTGGTAAAGCTTGTTCTGCCCGTAGTAAGTGAGAAACAGATCTTCGAATCCGTCGTTGTTGTAGTCGCCCACGCAAACGCCAACAGCCCATCCGGCGTCCCACAAGCCTGCTTCCTTCGTTACGTCCTTGAATGTCCCGTCACGATTGTTTTTATAAAGCCGGTTGGATGCACCGGGTGGCACACTCTCCAGCGTTCTTCCGCCAAGGATGAAAATGTCCATCCAGCCGTCGTTGTCATAGTCGAAGAAGGCACAGCCGCCACCCATCTCCTCGATGATGTAGGTCACCGCTTCCGGAACGCCGTAATACATCGTGGCGGTCAGTCCGGCGCTCGCGGCGATATCGGTAAACGTCGAGAATGGCTTGGCCGCGGCAGCAGCATGATCGGCGGCATGATGATCGGCCTGTACAGCCAGAAGGCCACGCGGCAAAACCGCCGAAGCACACATCGCGGAAGCCGCCTGCAACAGTCTTCGCCGGCTCCAGCCGGAAGTGGGGAAGAGCTTCTTCATCCTTTGGGCTTCCCCATTCTGACACTGCTTCGCGGGAAGCGGCAAACAGGCTCCGGATTGTGATTTGACGTGATCACGGATGAGCTTGCTGCGCGGCAGAATCGTGAGACAGGCGATCGTTCAGCTTCTGCGCGCGCTCGTTCTCCGGCTCCAGCCGCAGCGCCATCGCGATCGCGTCGCGCGCCTCGGGGAACTGTCCCGCCATGGCGAGTTCCGCGGCGAGATTGATCCAGGCATCGACGTAACCGGGCGCTGCATGCACCGCCAGGCGAAAGTGCTCGATGGCGCCGCTAGAGTTTCCGCCGCGTGACAGCAGGTAGCCCAGTTCGCTCTGCGCACCGGCCAGGTTGGGATCCAACTGCACAGCCTGCTCCAGTTGAGCGCGTTCACCATCCACATCGCCGGTTTGATGAAGGGCAAGAGCCAGCTTGTATTTGTAATTCGCGTTGTCCGGTTTGGCTGCGACCGCCTCCTTGTAGTGGCCGATGGCGTCCTGCACCTTGTCGTTCTTCAGTTCGTCGTCGGCCTGCGCCGCTTTCATTGAAGCTTCAAGATTGGCCTCATCGCTCGCCTTCTGTTGCTCGTAAGCGCTGAATTCCTTCCGTGCCAGATCAGACTCGCCAAGCCCGCGCAATGCGAGCGCCAATTGGTAATGCGCCTGCGGTTCCTTCGCGCCCATGGCAATGGCCTTCTCCAACTCCTGGCGCGCCGGAGCCCACTCCTTCAGAAAGACATCCACCATGCCAAGTTCGTAGTGCGAGTTCGGGGAACTCGGATCGGTAGCGACAGACTTCTCGAGAAGGTTCTTTGCGCCGGGATAGTCGCCCACCGCGCGCAGAACGATTCCGTTCAGATAGAGGACCTCGGGGTCGTGCGGCCGCGCTGCCAGCAACTTCGGCCCGATGGGCCGCGCAGCGTTGATGTGGTTGGTGAGAACGAGAATCCGAAACAGCTGCACCACCGCATCCGAATTGGCGGGATTGACGTCCGCAATGTGCTGGGCCAGCTTGATCGCTTCTTCATACCGAACCTGCTTCACCAGCACGACGATCAACGCGCTCGAAAGCGGCAGGGAACTGGGATGGGCGCTCAGAGCCTCCGTCAACGCATCGCGGGCCTCGTCCAGCATGTTCATGTTGCCAAGCGCGCGCGCAAGGTTGATGGTGAGCTTTTCAGTGCGCGGAGCCGAACGCAGCAGCACCACCACGTCGATGTACGCGTTTCGATCGAGCAGATCATGGCTGAGGCCTTCAAGAGCAATGGTGGACTTCGGATCGATCGCGAGCGCTTCGTGCCACTGTTGCTCGGCTTCCTGCCGCTTGCCTGTCTGTTCGAGAACGAATGCCAGCACCTCGTGGGGCTTGATGACCTGGGGATCGATTTCGATGGCCTTTTGCAACTCCGGAAGGGCCTCGGCGTTCCGATTGCTGTCGAAGAAAGCGAGGCCGGCGAGATAATGCAGCTGAGCCGAATTGGGGTCGCCCTTCAGCGCAGCCTGAAAGGTTGCTGCGGCGCAATCGAATTGCTTGTGGCTCGCGAACCAGCTGCCCAGCAAGACCGCGTTGTCGGTCGTGGGATGAGCCTTGAGCTTGGTCACCAACTCGGCGGGGCCGGTGCAGGCGGCATGGGCGGTCGCGGCAAAGCCTGAAACGATGGCCAGCACACAACCTGCAAACTTCGCGCCCAGCCGATTGCCCACGGAAAGGATCTCCTGCCTGCAAGGATAACAACTTCACGATGAATCGTCTCTGGTACGCGCAGGCGCTGACATATGCAAAACTGCATCTGAGAGATTGAGGGCATTCAGCATGGAATGGCAGGATCAGGGAGTCAGCTCGGACATTGAGGATCGCCGGGGCGGCGGCGGCGGGGGTGGATTCGGTTTGGGCGGCGGCATGGGCATCGGCGGATTCATCCTGGTGCTCATCATCAGCGTCATCACCGGTCGCAACTTCTTCGCAGGCAGCGGGGAGTCGAACGTTGATCCGGGGCCGTCGAACGGCCCAGTTACCCAGTCCGCCGGCGAACAGCGCGACGTGCACCTCATCAGCTATGTGCTCGATGACGCGCAGAACACCTGGGCGAAGATCTTTGCCGCGCATGGCCGTCAATACCGTCACGCCAAGCTGGTGCTCTATCGCGATGTGACCTATTCCGGTTGCGGCACGGCGAAGGCCACCACCGGTCCCTTCTACTGTCCCCAGGACGAAAAAGTCTACATTGACCTGTCGTTCTGGCAGGAGCTGAAGCACTTCGGCGGAGACACCGGCGATTTCGCGCAGGCCTACGTCATCACCCACGAGCTCGGCCATCACGTCCAAAAGCTACTGGGAGTCGAACAGCGCATGCGCACGCTGTCGCAGCAGAACGAGAGCGAGCAGAATCCCCTCTCCGTCGACCTCGAGTTGCAGGCCGACTGCTTCGCCGGCGTCTGGGGCCACAGTACCGAGCAGCGCAACATTGTCCACGAAAGCGACGTAGCCGCCGCGCTCAAAGCCGCCGCCGCCGTAGGCGACGATCATTTGCAAAGAATGTCCGGCCGCGCCGTCAGCCCCGAATCCTGGACCCACGGATCCAGCGCCCAGCGCACCGACTGGTTCAAACGCGGCCTCGAAGGCGGCCAGGTAAGCAGCTGCCCCACCTTCAACGGCAAGTTGGCTCCTTGAGAAACCGCGACCGCCCCGCTGTCGGGTGAATTCATCAGCATCCCGAAGGAGACCATTGGGATGGCAACAACTTGTGACGGCAAGTCACGAGCAGTGCCAAAGGTCATTCGGCGTGGAGTGTTGTGATCGGATCGAGGCGCATGGCGCGCAGCCCAGGGATGTAACTAGCGGCGATGGCGACGGCAGTGAGCACGGCGGTTACGCCGGCGAAGGTGGAGAGATCGTAGGGCGAGACACCGTAAAGCAGGCCTGCCATGAGATGAGAAACAATCAGCGCGCCAACCAGGCCTACGCCGGCGCCGGCGGCGGCCAGAATGAGGCCCTGGCGTAAAACCATCTTGAGGATATTGCGCCTTTGCGCGCCCAGCGCGAGGCGAATGGCGATCTCGCGCGATTGCTCATTGACCAGGAAGGAGATGGTTCCATAGATTCCCAGTCCGGCGAGGAGCAGGGCTGTGCCGGCAAACAGCGCCACCATCTCCATCGAGAAGCGCCGCACGGAAAGCGAAGAGGAGAGAACGTCGGACAGGGTCTCCGCGCGGAAGACGGGAAGCTCCGCATCGACGGACTGGATTTGCATGCGCACTTGCGCGGAGATAGCGGCGGGATCGACCTGTCCACGCAGGTAGAACGCAAGAAACTTGGCGGGGCGCTGGTAAATGTCGACGTAGATCTGCGGAATGCCGGCGTCCGCGAGCGACTCGGTGCGTGCATCGGCAATGACGCCGACGATGGTGGTCCATTCCGGTCTGGCACGGCCCAAACGCCCCAACAAACGGACTCGCTTGCCGACCGGATCCTCGCCCTTCCCATCTTCGCCGGGCCAGTACATGCGGGCCGCGGCCTGGTTGATGACTGCGACCAAAGGGGCAGCCTCAACATCCTGGTCGACGAAGAGGCGTCCACGCAAGAGAGTCATGCCGAGGACGTTGAAATATTCCGGTGAGACGGTCAACGTATCGATCAGCGGAGGCTGGCTTCTCTGCAGGTCCTGGCCTTCGCGAAGCAATGGAACAGCTTTGTGATCGCTCTGGCCATAGCCGAGGGGAATGGCCGCCCGATCACTGACGGCGGTTTCTTCCACGCCCGGAATCGTCCGGTTGCGGCGCAGAACTTCGCGCAGCAACACGGCTTCCTGCGTGGCGGTGTGGTAGATGTCGGTTTTGGGATCGTTAGGATTCGGCAGCGAGGTCTCGATTGCCATGACCCGCGTGGGATTGAAGCCGAGTTGCACCTTGAACAAGTCCCAGAAGCTGCGCAGCAGAAGGCCGGCGGCGACCATCAGCACCAGGGAGAGGGCTAATTCACCAATCACCAGAACATGGCGCAAGCGCGAGCGCCGCCGGGAACCGTTGGAGCCACGGCCTTCCTGCCGGAGCGTCTCTGTGAAATTAAGGCGGCTTGTGAGCCACGCGGGGGCAAGCCCGAAGATGGTTCCGGCTGAGACAGAGACGACGATGGCAAACGCCAGCACGCCCCAGCTGACGGATATGTCATTGAGGCGCGGCAGGCTTTCGGGAACAAATTGCAGCAGGAATTTCCGGGCGCAGAAGAGAACCGCGAAACCGGTGATGCCGCCAAGCACGAAGAGTAACAAGCTCTCGGTGAGGAGCTGACGAATCAGGCGCGTTCTGGCGGCTCCCAATGCCTGGCGAACCGCCATTTCGCGTCCGCGCGCGCTGGCGCGAGCAAGAAGCAGATTGGCAACGTTGACGCAGCTGATCAGGAGGACCAGACCCACCGCGCCGAAGAGCAGAATGAGCGATTGGCGAACTTTGCCGACAAGAGTCTCGGCGAGGGGAGTGAGGTGGAAAGTCCATGCGGCCTGGGGTGGATAATCCGCCGGATATTGCTTCTTCAACGATGCAACCAGGGCATCGAGGCGCCCCTGCGCAGCTTCAGGCGAGAGACCAGGCTGAAGACGCGCGATGGTCTCGAAGGGAAAGCGCGCGCCTCGCATCGGGGGTGGGGCGGGGTCGTCGGCAAATCCCGCCGCCGCCCACAAATCGGTACTGCGCTCCTCGCTGGTTTGGCCTTGGTCGCGAAAGCTGGCGGGCATGACGCCGACAACATGATAGCCATCGTTGTCCAGGCGCACACTCTTGCCAAGAATGTGCGGGTCGGCGCCAAATGCGCGCTTCCAGAGCCCATCGCTGATGACGACTTCAGGGATGAAGCCGGGTGTGGCGTCGTGCGGATCCCAGGTGCGGCCCAACTCCGGGTCGATGCCGAGCACCGCGAAGTAGCTCGGTGAGACCGACTTTGAGGCGATGCTCGCGGGCTGGGCGGTGCCGGTGAGATTGTTGGTGCCGAAAAAGGATAGGGACACATATTGGAAGATTCCCGAGTTCTGAAGGTCTCTCAACTCAGGGATGGAAACGCCGATGTTGTGCGCGCCGACGCCGGGAAGGTTGGCTTCAATTCGCACCAGTTCGCTGGGGTGGGGGTAGGGCAAAGGATGTAGCAGCGTTGCGTCGATGACGCTGTAGATGGCGGTGGTGGCGCCGACGCCGAGGGCGATGGTGGCGATGGCAATCAGAGAAAATCCAGGAGACCTGCGCAGCATGCGAAACGCATAGCGGATATCGAGCAGAAGATTCTCAGCAAGCGGAAGACCCTGCTCGCCGTGGTGTTGCTCGCGAATAGCCTGGGCCGCGCCAAGCTTCAGCGCGGCCTGACGCCGCGCCTCGGCGGGCGACATGCCAGCGCGCAGGTTCTCCTCAGTTTGCAGGGCCATATGTTCGGCCATTTCCTCACGGAGGCGCTGGTCGGCTCGCCGTCCGGTGGCGAGATTCAAGAGGCGAATGAAGAAGCGTCGCAGGGATTTCACGAAAGATCCTCGGCTTTGACCTCAAAGAAGCGCGCGATGATGGCCGCGGTCTGCTTCCAATCGCGAGCCTCTGCCTGCAACTGCTTTCGGCCGGTCGCGGTCAGGCTATAGAAGCGGGCGCGGCGGTTGTTCTCCGATGCGCCCCATTGCGAAACGATGGAGCCCTCATGCTCAAGCTTGAGCAGCAGGGGATAGAGCGTGCCCTGGTTTAGGGCCAGAATGTCTCCGCTGATCTGCTCGATGCGTCGGGCAATCCCGTAGCCGTGCTGCGGGCCCAGAACATCGAGGGTTTTGAGGACCATCAGCGCAAGCGTTCCTTGCAAAACGTCGGGTTTCTCCTTCATGGGGGCCGACCTTTAGGTTTCCTACAGGAATGATGGCACGGTTCCTTTTGGAAAGCAAAAGGAAATTTTGTGCGATCTTTCGACTGTCAAGTCCAGAAGAACTGCCCGGGAGGTTGATTATTGAGGGCGGCGTAGCTGTGATCCATTGTGCGCTGGGAGGGATAATTGCCTGCAAAATGGGGAGAAGTTTTTGGCGAGTGGAATGAAGGGGTTAGGAGAAATCTTTGGGGAGTGGGGCTTGACAGGTTCGCGGGGACGGCGGATTCGGGCGCTGCGCGGTTGTTCGCGGAGGGGGCTGCGTCAGGTTCGTGGTTTCCCACCCTGGATCATGAAAATGCTTAGGGTGGCAACTAGTGAGGCAACTAGTCAGGGGAAACGCTGCCTGATTTCGTGTGAAAAAATCCCGCCGGGTCATGGTCCGACGGGACAATCGCAAAGGGTTTTATTTCGCGTGCGTTCAGCGAAACTTAAATGAGACTCTATTCTTTCCCCGTCGCGAAGGGTGTTCAATTTTATACAATCTCCCACGATAATTTCACGGCTCGGTTCAGCGCATCGGCTGATTGTTTGCGGAGGTGTTGGGTTGGGTTCGTGGGCCACTCATCGGGTGAAGAGGTCACGCACGTTCGAGGAAAAGCAGATCCTTCGCGCCGCTTACCCCACTGCGTGGGGTCCCAAGCTTGCGGCGCTCAGGATGACACAGGTTGGGGGCGGATTGAGGTCGCCAAAATCGTGGGCTCTTAGCCCTCTGAAAGCTGACGGCTGAAGGCTGAGAGCGAATGGCTGGCAGCTAGAAGCCGCCCACTGCTCACTGTTCACTTCTTCACTCGTTCACTGCCTCTCAGTGAATCGTCTTCGACTTCCGATTCATGTAATCCATCAGCAGGTATTCGCCGAGCGTATCGGGCGTGGTGAAGTACGCTTTGCCGCGGCACATCTCCGACACCTTGTGCACGAACTGCACCAGGCCGAGGTCCGACGCGAGCATGAAGGTGTTGATCATGATGTTGGAGCGCTTGCACCGCGCAACTTCTTCCAGCGTCTCGCTGACGACCAGCGGATCGAGGCCGAAGGCGTTTTTGTAAATGCGTCCGTCGGGAAGCGTCAGCGCGGAAGGCTTGCCGTCGGTGATCATTACAATCTGCTTCATGTCTTTGCGCTGCCGGGCCAGGATGCGCTGCGACAGCCGGAGGCCTTCGCACGTATTCGTGTAGTGCGGTCCAACCTTGACGCGCGGCAGTTGCGACACCGGGAGCTCCTCGGCGGAGTCGTGAAAGAGCACCAGCGAAAGCGAGTCGCCCGGATACTGCGTGCGGATCAAATGCGAAAGTGCCATCGCGACTTTCTTGGCCGGCGTGAACCGGTCTTCGCCATACAGGATCATCGAGTGCGAACAGTCGAGCATGACGACCGTTGCGCACGAGCTTTGATACTCGCACTGGTGCACGTGCAGGTCTTCGTACTCGAGATTCAGAGGCAGTCCGACGCCCTCGCGCGCAATCGCAGACTTCAGCGTGGTCGTAGTGTCGAGGTTGAGCGTGTCGCCAAATTCGTAGCGCTGCGATGCCCCGTGCGTCTCGACGCCCGTCGCCCAGTGGCGCGTGTCGTGGCGCCCGAAGTTCGACTTGCCCAGCGAGCCAAGCAGATCGCGCAGCGTTTTGTAGCCAAGGAAGTCGAGGCTCTTGTCGGTGACTTCAAACTTGACCTCGCCCTGCACGTTGCCGGCGTTGCCCATCATCTCCGACATCTGTGTGGGGTCCATGTTCTGTGAGTAGGAGATGTAGTTCTCCTGCTCCATACGCTTGATCAGTTTGTCGATCAGCTCGTCCATCTTGTTCTGCTGCATCATCTGCTCGAGCTGCTCGCGGATGCGGTCATCAAACATATCGCCGGACTCGAGAAGTTGGCGCAGCGCTTCGCGCAGGTCATCCAGCGTGTGATCCATATCCTGAAAGCGCAAATATGGATCGCGAAAGCCGGAGTCGAGCAGGTAGTCGGAGAGCGCCTTGAGCAAGTCCTCGATGTCCATCTCGGAGGCCAGGTCGCCGGTGAATTTTGTGTAGCGAACGCGCTTCATGAACTACCTCTTGTGCGGATTAGTTCAACCCGCCGCTGCGGCCTGACCGGCGTGCGCGCTGCCAGTCGTCAAATTCAACTTCCACTTCGCGTTCCTGCTTGCGCTGTGCTTTTTCCGGCGCCGCAAATCCGCGCTCTTCGCTGCGACTCAGTTTGCGATGCGCGACAAGGCCCTCCAGCAGAAACTCCGCTGCAGCAACCGCCTTCGACGGGTCATCGGAAGCCTTCACCTGGAGCGGCCCAAGCTTTTCAAAGAGCCCCTGAATCTTTTTGAGGTCGGCAAGTGCCGCCGAGCTCGACTGACGGTCGTCAAGCTTCACCGTACCGCCAAGGTTGAACCATTGCTCGATCTGCTGCGTGTTGGTCTCGGCAAAGTAGCGATCGTAAATCTTGCCGACGGCGGTTCGAATCAGATCCCGAACCACCGTGTCTGCGCCGCGCATCTCGCCCTCGTACTCAAGTTCGAGCTTGCCGGTGATGCCCGGCAGGGCCGCGTAGATGTCGCTGACGCGCGGCACCGCGAGCTTCTCGCCGTTGGTCAGCGCCCGCCGTTCCGCATTCGATACAACCAGCTCCATCGTGGAGATCGGCAGCCGCTGGCTCACGCCGCTGCGCTTGTCCACTTTCTTGTCTTCGCGCGCGGAAAATGCCACCTGCTCCACCACGGCGCGTACGTATGCCGGAATCTCGATCGAGGAGCCGCGTTCAGCCCATGCTTCCTGTGCCGTGATAGCGATCCCTTCCTCGATCGTCTCAGGATAGTGCGTGCGAATCTCCGAGCCGATGCGGTCCTTCAGCGGCGTAACGATCTTGCCGCGCGCGGTGTAGTCCTCGGGATTGGCGCTGAACACCAGCGCGACATCGAGCGCCAGCCGCACCGGGTAGCCCTTAATCTGCACATCGCCTTCCTGCATGATGTTGAACAGCGCGACCTGGATCTTTCCAGCAAGGTCCGGCAGTTCGTTGATGGCGAAGATGCCCCGATTGGCGCGCGGCAGCAATCCGTAGTGCATGGTCAGCTCGCTCGACAGATCCTCGCCGCCCCGCGCCGCCTTGATCGGGTCCAGGTCGCCGACAAGATCCGCCACCGTAACGTCGGGCGTGGCCAGCTTTTCAACATAGCGCTCGTCGCGTCCCATCCAGGCGATCGGCGTGGAATCGCCGCGGTTGGCGATCAGGTCGCGGCAGCGCTTGCAGATCGGCCGATACGGATTGTCGCGAATCTCGCAGCCGGCAATGTAGGGCATTTGCTCGTCGAGCAGCGCCGTGAGCGCACGCAGAATACGGCTCTTTGCCTGGCCGCGCAGCCCCAGGAGGATGAAGTTCTGCTTCGAAAGAATGGCGTTAACGATCTGCGGAACCACCGTATCCTCAAATCCCACAATGCCGGGAAACAGCGTTTCGTGCGTCTGGAGCCGGGTGATGAGGTTGGCACGCAACTCATCCTTGACGCTGCGGGTCCTGAGGCAAGCTTCAGAAAACAGAGTGCTGGTGCGCAGTTCCCCCAGGGAATGGGGAAGCGGCTGGGCTGCTGGCATCGAATCGCTCCTGTCCCGGCCCGACCTTGCCGGTGGTGTCTATAGTAGACGCGTTTCGACCGGGTTCCGGCGCAACGGAACTCAGGTTGTTTTCATCTCCCCGAATTTCGGGATGTTTGCATCAATCCTGTGCGATTGGCGCGCGCTGTTGAGTTTGGGAAGCTTGGGCGGCCGAGAATACCGCGGCGGAAGTCAGATTCCATCCCGCATAGAGAGAAAATGTTTCAGCACAGTGACACGTCTAGTCGGACTTTCCCCCTGAGCCCTCTCGCTCGTAGTGATCGAGAGCGTCCTGAAGACTTTTCGCAACCTGGCCGTTGTTCTGTTTCACCGCCAGATCCAGCGCCTCGTGCATCGACTGGACCGCTTCGGCGGAGTGACCTGTCTTGTCATACACCTTAGCCAACTCGGCGAGACAACGCCAGTCTTTCCTTCGGCTCAGTGCGACGGCTCGCTCGAGGGGTTGGAGCGCGCTCGCATATTCGCCGCGAGATTCCAGCACATAGGCGAGGTTGAACCGATACTCCACCGAACCGGGATCAACGCCGATCGCTCTCTGCAACTGATCAACCGCACCGGCAGAGTCGCCGTTCAAGGCCAGCGAAACCGCGAGATGGTCGAGGAACATTGCATTCGTGGGGGCCAGCACGGCGGCTTGGCGGTATTCGGCGAGTGCATCTTTCTCCTGTTCGCTGGCGCTGAGAGCCGTGGCCAGAACGTAGTGCACAAGCGCGTCATCCGGATTGTTCTGGATAGCCTTTCGCAACGTGGCAATCGCCTCCGGGAACTGATTGTTCTCAATCAGCGCGTAGGCTTCGTCAAACAGCCGGTAGAAATCCGTTGCCTGCGGATCGATCTTGTCGATCCCGACGCCCGGCGGCAGGTTTACAAACTCCGGAATATTGATAGCGCGGTTTGCCGCTGTCGTGTCGTCGACGATGATCGCAGGGGAATCGTTGCCGTCAGCATCGACGTGGGTGAGCCACAAACGGGTGTAAGGTCCGCGAGCCTTCGATGAAAACGCGAGCCAGTGGCCGTTCGGCGACCAGGTGTGCCAGGAGTTCATCGGCGCCATATTGCAATGCATCAGGCGTGCTTTACCACCGGCAAACGGCACGATGTAGAGCTTGCTGTCTGGCCGCATCAGCAGGCCGTTCTTGTTCTGCACCCAGACGATCCACTTGCCATCGGGCGAGACCTTGGGAAAATTATTGCTCATGCCGTTTCCCGAAGCGCCTTCGACGGGAACGGCCTTGCCTCCGCGGCCTTCGTTGAAGGGAATCATGTAAAGGTCGTACTGGATCTGGGTTTCGTTGGGGTCATTGGCGAATTCCGGCTTGGGCACTCCGGCGGGATAGGGGTCGCGCGCCAGGGCACGACTGAAGATGAGGTACTTGCCGTCCGGCGACCAGAATGCGCTGGTGTGGACGTACTGCGGGTCGTCCGCGCCGGGCAGCGGCCGCATCTTGCCTGCCTTCCGGTCATACCAGGCCAGGATGCCGCGCGTGGGATAAAAAACCTGGCTGAATTCGATGCTGCGGAAGTTGGTGCTGTAAAGCCGGTCGAGAATCCCGGGGGCGAACCCCGACTCCTCGCCCTGATGTTTGTTCGTGTTATTGGGCGGCCCAATCGAGGTGACCACGTAGCGGCCGTCCGGCGAAACTTGCGACATGAAGCCGAAGCGCTTTACGGCGGGATCGGCGGCCCGTGCCTCGTCATTCAGCCCGAAGGAACTCCAGTGAATCACGTTGGAGTTGCGGATCGTCATCTCTTTCGCTACCGGTACCAGCGCGTAAAGCCCCTTGTCATTGCGGGGACCATCAAGGTCGAGGCCAAAGGTCTTGCCATCGCGCGAGAAGGAATGACAATTCGCGCAGGTGGGCAGGTTCGTCATCACCAGGTGGCTCCTGGGCTGCGCAATATCGCGAATCTGCCATTTGATAAGTGGGATGGCAGACCGCGCCAGCGGTGCGATGGGGCCTTTCTCCTCGGGAGGCGGCAGCATCAGCGGCACATCGCGGTAGAAGATCGGCGCGCCGACCGGATCGCGCGAGGTGGAAATGCTGACGCGGCCAATGGAAACAGGTTCGCGCCCATTCGCCGCGAAACCCTCGATTGAGATGCGCGCGGGCGCCGTGATCGACAAACGCTTGATCTTCTCCCAGGTAGGCGCGTCGGGCTTCCACGTGTGGGTCGTCGCTTGTTCCGGCGTGAGAGCGAGGCCGGGTCCGGCCTTGGGATCAATTTGTCCGGGCTGCAGCAGATCCCCGTTCGTTTCGATCCGAATGCCTGCCGGTGCGCCGCCAAACGAGATTGCAACCACCCAGTGCTCGACCGATTCGTTCCCTTCGTGCCAGAGAAACGTGGGCGGCGTGATCTCCGGTGGAAAGACCGAACCATCGCGCGGGTAGTCGATGTTGATCGTCCTCGCCTGAGGCGTTGCGTCCGCCGGAACCAGTGCGCCCGAGACTGGTGAAAATGCAATGCCGCACACCAGCACGATCGAGCCGGCAACGCCAGACATCGCAATTAGAAAATGGGAAAGACGCGCCCCCATGGACCCCCGCATCGGCCGCAGATCTCTTGGCCGTACTTTGAGCATGAAGCGCCGCCCGGAATGATTCGGTGATCCCGCTCACATGAATGCAATTCCAGATGAGCGAATGTTAGTGGGGAAAGCAGGAGACTTCCCGGCAGAGCAGCGCCTCGACGGCCGCGGTTTCCAACTGATCTTGTAGCTCCCTAAGTCCTTGTATCCGCAGGGTGCGGATCATAGCCACGCGACTTGAGCGTATCCTTCCGGTTGGGGCGTTCAGAGCGCACAGACGAGCGATGGAGAAGTCGGTAGAATCTTCCTTGCGTGTCGGCTACCGAAGCTTTTTTGGACATTGCGCCGTCTCGGAAACAGATGATCCTGGAGATATAAATGCGCTTTCATGATGCACTTCCGCTTGCTTTTCTGCTGGCTGTTGGATCAGAGCCGCTGATAGTGCATGCCCAGTTTCCCCCGGTTTCGAAAGAAGAGCTTGCGATGACGTCGGATGCCAAGGCGCCTGACGCCGCGGCGGTGTATCTCTATCGCGAGGAAACAGAGGACGATCCTCATGCCTTTCGAACGATCTATGCGCGCATCAAGGTGCTGACTGAAGAGGGAAAGAGCGCAGCCGTCGTTCACGTCAATTTTCCGGAAACGTTCGTTTATAACGCGGCTGGCACCAATTCGAGCAGAATGACGGGTGGCCTTGGCGGTGGTTCCGGGTCAACCGCGACATCCGTTGCTCCTACGAATACTGCGCATTGGGATGTGCCGAGCATCAATCACACCGGCGAGGACCAACCCTGGGATACGGATTCCTATCAGGGCAAGGTCACGATCGGTGCGCTTGAGGGGCGGGTCATCCACCCGGACGGAACCGTGATTCCGCTCGCCGGGAAGCCGGCAGACTTGCTGAAGGCTGCCATGGGTCCGCGCGGAAGCGAAACCACGTTTACCATGCCCGGGGTTGAGGTCGGAAGCATCATCGAGTACCGCTATCAGGTCCGTTACGACCGCTTCTTGACTGCGCCCGACTGGCAACTGCAGAAGCCCTACTTCATCCACAAAGAGCATTTTGTCTTCCGCCCTTCCGGGCAATTTCTTCCTCAGAACGTCACAGGAGCAGGTGTGGGAGACAGTGCGCTGAAAGATCCGCACGACAATATCCTGACCGACATCCATTTCCGGCCCGTTCTTCCTCCCGGCAAGTCTGTGACAAGGGATGCAATGGGGAACTGGACCATCGATCTCGCCGATGTTCCCGCAATTCCGCAGGAGCCCTTTGCGCCTCCGTTGAATACCGAGGCCTACAGCGTCGACTTCTTCTATACCTATACCTTCGACGTGAAGGACTACTGGCAGAAACAGATGAGCTATTGGACGAAACAACTGAACGCGTACACGTCGTCCAACCAGGCCTTGCAGAGTGCTGTGAAGGATGCGGTCTCTCCATCGGATTCGCCGCTCGAAAAGGCGAAGAAGCTCTACGCGTTGGTGCAAAAATTCCAAAACACCGATTCAAGTCCCGACGGAGCACCGCTCACTGGAAGCGAATGGATTCCAAAAGCCAAAGTGAGTGCTGTTCTTCAGGCCAGGAAAGGATCGAGCAACCAGATCGCATTTCTTTATCTGGCGCTGGTGCGTGCCGCGGGGATCAGCGCGCGTCCGGAACGGATTGCGAGTCGCAGTCTTCACGTCTTCTCCGCGCAATACATGGACAACGTTCAGCTCGACAGTGTTCTCGTTGCACTCAAGATCGATGGGAAAGAAATCCTCGTCGATCCCGGCACCCGGATGGCTCCTTTCGAGACGCTGCACTGGGCGCACACCGGGGCAGGCGGGGTAGCCCTTGGTGCGGGCAATCAGGCGGAGATCGTGGTGACGCCGTTACAGAAGAGCACCAACAACAGCACGCTTCATGTCGGCACCGTCAATGTATCTCCAAAGGGTACGGTCTCTGGAACGCTCAAAGTGGCCTTCATCGGCCAGAAGGCTATCGAGCTGCGCCAGCTCGGCGTAAAGTCGGGCGTCGAAGCCGTACAAGCGGAGGTCGCCAGGATCATCGCGCAGCAGGTACCCAAGGGCATTCATATAGCGGTGGATCACATTGGATATCTCAATGATCCGGATCGCCAGTTGCTGGCCGTGATTCCCGTTTCTGGTTCCTTCTCTCCGGAGTCGGATGGTCGCCTTGTTCTGCCTCGCACTTTTTTTGAAGCACAGGAGCAGAATCCATTTCCAGAGGACAGCTCACGCGAACTGCCGGTGGACATGCGTTATCCGGCGCAGGAACAGGAGCAGATCACCTACGTGCTGCCGCCAGGCTTTGCACTCGCCGGCACTCCCGAAGACGCGAAACTGAAGTGGGAAGGCAATGCTGCATACGAGTTGCGCACGAAAGTCGAGGGCAGCTCGATTACCGATGCACGCATCTTTGCCCGCGCATTCACCATTCTCGACGCCAAAGATTATGTTCAGTTGCATGACTTCTACCAGAAGGTAGTGGCAGCCGATCAGCAGCCGCTGGTTCTCGCTGGAGAACAGGCAAGGAAAGTCCAATAAGATGGGCCCTGCGCGATACGCCTCGAGCCGACTGGCGAAACATCAAAGCGAATGCGCGCGATTGCTTTTGAGCAGGCTGTGTTCGGCTCTCACGGTTGTTACCCTCCTTCTGCTGGTGTGTTCGTTGCCTCCCGGCAAACAGGGCAGGTTTGTCGCAAGTCTTTCTCTCCGGGCCCTCGCAGCATCCACTCCTCCGCATACCCTGAGCCCGATTTCCATCGATTATCCCGAAGACGGCTCCATCTTTCCCCCCGGAATAACGCCGCCGACATTTCTGTGGCGTGATGCAGCCGGGACCTCTTGGAAGATCGATAGTCTCGTTCGCCGATCACTCCGCGCCGATTCACGCCGTATCGAAAGGCGAGCGCATGCAGCTCGGCGCAATCGATCCGGATTGCGTTTCCGACTCGAATGCTCCGCCAAAACTCACTCCACAACAAGCGGCCGCGTGGACGTGGAAACCGGACGCCACGACATGGGCAGCAATACAGGCGCATTCGGTAAGCGCACCGGCAACGCTGACGGTGACGGGCTATCGCAACGGGCAGGTCGCGACTTCGCAGTCTCGCATCACCTTCACCACTTCAAAGGACGAAGTCAGTGCGCCGATCTTCTACCGCGACGTTCCTCTGATGCCCGCATCCGGAAACGGGGGGTCTGTAGCGCCACTCGCCGATTCCAACATTCGCCTCATTCACTGGCGTATGCGCGATATCCGCAAGCCCGAGAGCCACACCGTGCTCTCCGATATGCCGACCTGTGCCAACTGCCACTCGTTCTCCGCCGACGGCAAGACATTCGGGATGGATATCGATGGCCCCGCCAACGACAAGGGCCTCTACGCCGTGGTTCCGGTGCAGAAGAACATGACGATCAAGGCCAACGACATGGTGCACTGGAATACCGACGGCAAAGTTGGCACCGTGCGCGTCGGATTCATGTCGCAGGTTTCGCCCACCGGCCAGTATGTACTCAGCACGTTTGCCGGCCCCGCGCTGAGCCGCATGATCGATAGCTATTACGTCACCAATTTCATGGACTATCGTTTCCTGCAGGTCTTCTTTCCAACGCGCGGCATTCTCGAGTATTACAACCGCGCTACAGGCCTCCGCGAGCCGCTGCCGGGCGCCGACGATCCAAAGTATGTGCAGACCGACGGCGTGTGGAGTCCCGACGGAAAATACATCGTGTTCGCCCGGGCGGAGGCACGGGACCCGCGTCCCCATGGTCAGCCAGGCGCAACCCACGCCAACGATCTGAACGAGACGCAGATTCAGTACGACCTTTACAGAATCCCGTTTAACGGCGGAAGAGGCGGTTCGGCGGAGCCGATCAAGGGCGCTTCGCAAAACGGCATGAGCAATAACTTCCCCAAGATTTCGCCCGATGGCAAGTGGATCGTCTTCGTTCAGTGCAAGAACGGGCAGCTGATGCGCCCCGATAGCCAGCTCTACATCCTTCCCGCTGGCGGGAGGAACGCCGCGGCGTCTACGCGCTAACACGCGGCTCATGAACTCGTGGCATAGCTGGTCGCCCAACAGCCGCTGGCTGGTCTTCTCGTCAAAAGCGCGCTCGCCCTACACTCAGATGTACCTCACGCATATCGACGAAAACGGTGACGCGAGCCCCGCAATCCTGATCGATAACGCGACGGCCTCGAACCGCGCCGTCAACCTTCCCGAATTTGTAAACATCAATCCAGACGGAATACAACAGATCGAAGTTCATGTCGCTGACAACGCCGAACGCGCAAGCGGCACTCAATAGCGATGCACGCCGAGAGCGACAGTCCAGAGAAGAGATGCCCGACTCACACCAAATCAAACTCGGCCTCCTGATCGCTCTGTCGATAGCAGCGTCCGGCTTTGCGTCTGCGCAGACGCCCTGCACTCCGCCCGCGTCGATGAAGGCAAGATTCACCGGGACGCCGAATCCCGATGCGTTGAATGACCTCGGCATCTGGTTCGGCGAGCAGAAGAACTACAACTGCGCCGCCGATGCTTTCGCAACCTCCCTGCAACTGGATCCGAAGCAGAAAGACATGCCGCACATCGCCTTCATGTTTGGCGGCAGCCTGTATCTCGCTGGCGATATCAAAGAAGCGATCGCCGCGCTGCGCGAAGCGGAGAAGTTCGGTTACCGCGACATCAAGCTGCACCTGCTGCTGGCCGAGGCGCTCGACAGCACCAACGTGTCCGCCGATGCCGAACCAGAATGGCGTGCCGCGCTGGAAATCGATCCGGAAAACGCCGATGCCCTCGACAGCCTTTCGAATGATTTGATCGCTGATAGCAACGATCAGGGAGTGATCACGCTGCTCGATACCGCGAGACTCAAGCCACTCTGGAGCGTTCAGCAGTGCATCAATCTAGGCGTGGCCTATACCCGCAAGGGAAACCTCGCGGAGGCATCCAGGGTGCTGCGTGACGGTGTCAACACATATCCTGACTCGTTGCCATTGGCCACGAAACTCGCCGACGTCCTCTCGCAGATGGGGAAAAAGGATGAAGCTGCGCAAGTGCTCGCAATTGCGCAACAGCGCCAGGCCGGCGGCGCAAAACCTGACACACCTTAACCGCAGAACTGCGTCCATCACATTTCAAATCCAAACGCAAAGCGGCGCGACCGTTGCCAGCCGCGCCGCCCTGTTTCCCAGTCCGGATGGATGAGATCGTTCGCCCTAGAACAGGTTCCAGAGCGACTGGTTGTAAATCTCGTGGTGGAACTGCACTTCAGGAGCCTTCACAAACGTTCCCAGGTCACGTGCGCAGCGGTTGGCAGAGGCCTGCTTCAGATCTGCAAACCGGCCCTGCACGTCCGAACCCAGGATCTCGGCGATCCACTTCGATCCCTTGAAGTCGTCGATGGCTGCCTGAATGTGATCGGGCAGATAGCGCTCTGCCTGGCGCAGGTTGTCGATCTTGGCAGTCGAGCCGTCAACGCCCGTCTTGAAGATGGAATAGAGAGCCAGGTATGGGTTCGCATCCGGCGCGACCGACCGAACTTCCACGCGCATCGAACGCGAGTTGCCGATCGGCACACGCACCATCGAACCGCGATCGGTGGCAGATGCCTTGATCTGGTTCGGCGCTTCGAAGTGCGGGTCGAGACGACGATAGGCATTGACACTGGGATTCAGGATCAGGCAAATGTCCAGCGCATGCGTCAGGATGCGGTCAATGAATTCCCAGCCAAAGCCGGACAACATCTCCTGGCCCTTGGGGTCCCACATCAGGTTGACCTTGTCCTTTGAAACGGAGACGTTGGTGTGCATGCCGCTGCCGTTGACACCGACCACCGGCTTGGGAAGGAAGCATGCGGTGTAGCCCATATTGTTGGCGATCTGGCGGCAGAGCAGCTTGTAGAGCTGGATCTGGTCAGCCGCAGCAACCACTTCGCCATACCCGTAGTTGATTTCAAACTGGCTGGGCGCAACCTCCGGGTGGTCCTTCTCGTTCTGGAAGCCCATGGCGCGCTGCACTTCGGCAGCCGTGTCGATGAACTGGCGCAGCGGATCGAGCGGCAGCACATGGTAGTAGCCACCCGTGTTGATGAAGTCGAACTTCAGCGTCTCGTGGTATCTCCGCTCTGCATCTTTCCCGGCAAAGAGGAAGCCTTCAATTTCATTCGCCGCATTCAGCGTGTAGCCCTTCTCCTTGTAGAGTTTGTCGGAGTAGGCCTTGAGAATGCCGCGCAGATCGCCGGAGTAAGGCGTGCCATCCTTGTCGATGACCGTGCCAAAAACAAGCACCTTGCCGTTGCCGAACACATCGGCGGGCACCCAGTAGAAAGCGCTCCAGTCAATCCCAAGGCGAAGATCGCTTTCCTTTTGTGCTGTAAAGCCGCGGATAGAAGAGCCGTCGAAAGTCAGATTCTCGTGAGAGCCCAGGAGAAACTTCTTGTCGTAGTCCAGCAGGTGCAGGCGACCTTCAAGGTCGGAGAACAATACCGTCACAGCCTTGATGTGCTTCTGGTCGGTCAGATACTTGATCCGTTTGTCGCGAACCTCCTCTATCGGCAGGCGGTTCAAACGGTCTGCCTTGGCTTGCAGGTTCAGTTCTTCAAGCTCCTCGTACGAGAGGGCAAGAAAATTACGATAATCCGGTGACATGGCTCTCCTTCCAGCTGACTAAAAAGTTGTTAGGCATTCATGATCAGTCTAGGGTTTCCGGTATAAGGAACCCGTGAAGATTGCAGCGAAGAGATTGGCTACCGGTGCCGTGCAACAAGCACCATCAATAACAGGATAACAACTGGAATCAGGGCCAGCGCGGTGTAGTAGACCGCCTGGCGCATTGTGTGCGATTTTCGCTTGTTCCAGTCGCGCAATTCCACGCGGTCTTCCACTCCGACCTCGTGCAAATGTTGCAGATCATGTGCAAATTCATCCGCGCGTGCATACCGGTTCTGCGGGTCGCGTTCGAGTGCGCGATACAAAACTTCCTGCAGTTGCGGCGAGATCGATGGCTCAGCCATCGTGGGAGGCAGCGGATAGTTCAGCATCCGGTCGTTCATGATCTCCATAGGCGAAGAACCGGAAAAGGGAAGCCTGCCCGTCAGCATCTCGTAGAGGATGACGCCCACCGCATAGATGTCCGAGCGTCCGTCGCCCCGCTTGCCCTTCACCTGCTCGGGCGAGATATAGTCCGCCGTCCCCAGTGTGGCGGTGAAGTTGGCGTAGGTAAGGCGTCGAGCCCCCGCGTCTCCGGCGATTCCAAAATCGATCAGCTTGATATTGTCGTTCGCGTCGACCATGATGTTCTCCGGCTTCAGGTCCCGGTGGACGACACCCTGTTCGTGAATGTATTCGAGCGCTTCAAGCACTTCGATGGCGATGCGGATAGCGCGGTCTTGCGGCATGCGGCCTTCGCCGAGGATGGTGCGCAGCAGCCTGCCGTCGCACCACTCCATCACCATGTAGATGCGGGAGCGTTTTTCTCCGCCGAAGACGCGCATCACCATGGGGTGATCGAGCTTTTCGCCGATGTCCGCCTCGCGCTTGAATCGATCGAAGAGGATAGGGTCAGCTTCCATGTCCGGATGCGGAATCTTGAGGGCGACGACGCGGTTGTCGCGGGTATCCACGGCGCGGAAAATCGACGCCATGCCGCTTCGTGCCACCGGCGCTTCAATCCGGTACGCGTCGATCTGCGAACCGGCTTCTATTGTGTCGAGGATGCCCATCGGGCGGCGTTCTCCATGCGTGCGTTTCTTCTACTCTATCGGGATTGAGCGCCGTATCTCTAAGGATTTCGTAAGTCTGGACAGGCTTTACGAGGGAAGGCGGTAGGGGCGGCCGCGGTACATGCCCACCTGTTCGACAGAACGGATGCGAACCACCTGCGCCGTGGTGTTGTCGTTGCCGTCGATATCGATTGCGCGCGCGACCAGTTCCTGCGCGATCTCATCGATCGGCTTGTTCTGCGAGACGATCGTGGCGATCGTTGCCTCGGGCATTTCATCGTGCAGACCGTCGGAGCAAAGTACCAAAACGTCGCCGGCCTGAATCGTCAACGCGGTGGTGTCGGGCGAGACAAACATCTCGGGCCCAAGAGAGCGGATCAGCACGTGGCGCGAATCGGATGTCGCAACGTCGGCGGCGGAAATCACGCCCATCTTTCGTCTGTTCGTTCACCCACGTATGATCTTGCGTGATCTGCTTTGCGACGCCTTTGCGCACCAGGTAGCAGCGCGAGTCGCCCACGTGCGACACAATGGCCTGATCGTGCCGCAGAGCACATGCCACGGCCGTCGTTGCCATCTTCTTTCCTCGAAATTCCTGGGCCAGCGTGCGGTCGTGGACAGCGGCGTTGGCATGCTGTACAAGGCGCGGCAGCAGGCTAATGAGCATGGCGCCGCCCTGCGCCTTTTCAAATTCTTGAACGAGAACGGAAACCGCAGTGGATGAAGCGATTTCGCCCAGGTCCATTCCACCCACGCCATCGGCGACGACAAACAGATAACCGTGAGAACGGGCCTGGTGGCGGGAACTGGGAATGAAAGATCCCATCGCATCTTCATTGTTCGTGCGTACTTTGCCGGGATCGCTTGCCTCACCAAACACGACATCCAACATGGACCGGTCGCCTCATCGCGGGGCCTCACGAACGGGTCCTTTGTCCGTGGGGTGATTTATCAGCATCGCGCTCAATCGGGGATGCTTTGGAAGTCAAGAGTTCAAGTCTTGCAAAAACGGCTGGGTGGCTTCCCGTTCTCGGCATCCTTGAATTGAGCTGAGAAGGGATGCCACCCAGGCGTGCGTTCCATCAACGAATAATGACCGCTTGACTAGCCAGCGACCTTCCTTGCTTCCAGCAGTACTGATTTCCCCTTCGCCTTCGATGATCGCAGAAAATAGACCGCGCCGTAGAGGCCCCATACACCTGAGATGCCGAGAGCCGTGAGCGGTTCCATCTTCGTGCCGAGGTTGAAGAACGGTCCGAGTACGTAAACAGCCATGCAAGCCAGGTTGGCCAGCAAACCCAGGCCGGGAATCAGCGTGTGTTTGACGAAGCTGTGGTCAGGCCGTTTGTGGAACGCCACCATGCAAAGGAAGCAGCTGAGCGCATACAGAATGAATGTGCCGAAGTTGGATGTGAGTGTGATGGTCAGCAGGGAATTGGGCACTGCTGCCATCTTGTCGTGCGTCGAATAGCCGAAGCTCGAAAAGATGCCGTGCGGAAGAGCCGCAATGGTCGCGTCGGTCGGAGCACTGGCGTCGGCAAAGACGAACGTAACGGCGATGCAGCCGAGGAATGCGGAGATAGCTGCCAACGTCCAGATTGCCCGGCGTGGCGAAAGCGACTCTGCGTGCAGGATGCCGAAGTGCTCCGGAGCTTCGTCATCCTTGCCCATCGCGTAGGTTACGCGAGCGCCCGTATTCATGCAGCTGAGCGTGGTGCCGA
This sequence comes from uncultured Acidobacteriaceae bacterium, assembly GCA_963770365.1. Taxonomy (GTDB): domain Bacteria; phylum Acidobacteriota; class Terriglobia; order Terriglobales; family Acidobacteriaceae; genus Telmatobacter. Next base: position 101,187 of record CAVYPN010000023.1, read on the forward strand.
TCAGGGCGAGGAACACGGTGACCGCCTCGGCCATCATGAAGTACTTGCCGTGGCCCTGGCCCAGCAGAGCGTCGCCGACAATAATCATCATGTCGCCGATAGGCGCCGCCGATCCTGCGGCACTTTGCATCGTATACCCCGAGTTCAGGAAGTAGTTTGCAGCGAAATACTCGATCAGATAACAGACCAGTCCCTGAATCAGCAACGAAGCGATTACGGCAATCGGAATGTGCTTTGTGGGATTCTTTGCTTCGCCGCCCATGGCAGTCACCGATTCAAAGCCGACGAGAATCAGAATCGCGACAGTCGCCTGAATGAATACCCAGCTGAACTTGTGTGGCGAAACGACTGACTTCGCGGTCGTGTGCGTCAACATGTTGCCGCTGGCGTCGGTTGCCGGATAGTCGATCGTGAACGGAACCGGCTTGCCGGCCTTATCGAGTTGCGGCTGGGGAACACCGCTCGCGTCGCGGACGATGGAGCCGTCCTTGGCGGTGGCGAACTGATAGGTATAAGTCGCGAGCGACTGGCCGTCGTAATTGAAAGCCGGTGACCCAGTCGGATGGTTGGCGCGATAGCCTAATGCCAGCACGCTGAAGACCAGCAGCGCGGAAATCTGGATGACATTGATCGCCAGGTTTACCGCCGTCGATGCGCCTGCGCCCTTCTGCGCGATCCAGGCCACAAAGAACGAGAAGACAATGGCGACCATCGCCATAAAGACCGGGCCGGGATTCGATCCGCTGATGAAGCCCGGGTAGAAGAACCCGACGACGTACCCGACGAAGATGCCGGTAGTCGCCACCATTACTCCCGGATAAACCCAGTAGTAGAGGTGCGAGCCCCAGCCCACAATGAACTTCGCAAGGCGGGCATACTTGAAAGCCTTGTCCTTCGACAGCAGCGCCTGCTCGGCGTAGTAGTAGCTGGAACCTGTGCCGGGATAAAGCTTGGAAATCTCCGCATACGCCACGGCCGTGGCCAGGCAGAGGCCCAGCGCAAGCAGAATGCCCCACCACATCGCCGGCGCCGTGGAAGGCTGGCCCGCGGTGCCCGTGGTGGCCTGGATGAAGAACGTTAGCCATAGAAAGGCGCCTGGAGCAATCAGCGCCATTGCGTTACTGGTCAACCCGGTGAGGCCCAGAGTTGCCTGCATCTGTGGTGCTTTCTGATCTGCCATGAACATTCTCCTGGAAATTGAAGTTCTGAGAGTCTGTTGCCGTCGCTGGAGCGGCGGAGTGTTTTTGAGGCTCGCCGATTCAGGACCGGCTTGATGAGTCCAGGTTTCTGGGTTAGGTGAATGCTACGTAAGCGCGAATGAAGATGAAATGAAGAAACCGAGCCTTCTGGGTGCATAAGCGCGCGGCTGCAGGCCACGTCCTTGCGGATTTTTTGGTGCCACCGCAAGGACGGGAATATCCTCAACAATTCAGCTATTTTTCGGTTACGTTCTTGCCAATGATGAAGCCGACTTCAGCAATCGCTCGAACCTGGTTGGCATCCGTCCCTGACTTGCCGAAAACGTCTCCCTGCGTGAAGCTGTTGGCGTGCGCCCAGGAAACATCGCCGCGGACGTACATGCCACCCTTCTGGAACGTCGGAGTCGCCGTCAACGAAGTCCCGGCGCTTCCGGGCCCGAACAGAAGATTGACCGCTTCGTCGGCATTGCTTCCCGATGTCGTGATGTATTCCACGCGCGCCGGAAGCGAGAAGCCGTGCTTGAAAGCCTTGCTTACCAGCAGCGCGCCGCCATTGGTGGACGCCCCTTTTACGACACCGACATTGAGGTTGGTTGGAACGTTGCTGTACTGGTAGTACGGCTGCACGATCCACGATCCCTTGGTGAAGGTATAGATCACGTTGTAGATGCTGCTGTTGTTTTGCACCGGTGTGGCTGGGGTTTCAAAAGCTGTCTGACCGAGGTTGCCCGCGCCGATAAATGCCAGGGCGTGAGGACCCTTGACATAGGTCAGGGAGCCGCTGAGCCACGAATACCGGTTGGAATAGTAGCCGTCGTTCCAACTGAGAGAGGCATTGAGGTATTTGCCCAATGTCTGATTCACTTGTATTCCGCGGCTGACGGCAGTTTCCTGGTTCCACAGCAGGCCGCGCTCGATGTTCATGTTTTCAAACGTGAAGGTGTACTCGGCCCCGACCAGCGTAGGCAGAGCGCCAATCATGAATTGCGTGGTCTTACCCGCCTGCAGTTTGGCAAATGCAACCGGCACTGGCCCGTAGAAGTTGCTCACGGTTTTGTCGGCGGCCAGGAACGGAGTCGCAAGGGAGGGAAGAGTATAAGCGCCTGCCTCCACGAACCATTGAAACTTCCCGTCGGCCTTCTGGATGAAAATCTGCCCGTTGCTGAGCGCAGCCTGCTGAACGTCGTCACCCGGCACGTGGTTGCTCTGCACCATTCCGGAGCCCGTAACAATGCCGTTCGCTGAAATCTTGCCAAAGGGTCCGGCATCGAAGTTGGCCGGCGGCAGCCATGCCAGCGGACCGGTGACCGAGGGCGTGGTCAGCGGCGCTGGCGCTGCCGCTGCGGGATCCGCAGGCGCTGTGGGAGCAGCTGCCGCTGGAGCCGGCGCTGTCTGCGCGCCCGCCGCAATGGCTGTCGCGAGCGCCGCAGCGCCCAAAGATTGGAGAATAATGTTATTCAACTTGCTGAACATCGACACAATTCCTCCTGAACATGATTTGGATATGAATCGAAAGAGTTTTTATGTGAGATGTGAGGTTGTTGACTCAATCTCTCGAGTGCGGACTACCTTTCAGTCGGGCCAGGAAAAGTCGCAAGGGGATTGCGTTTTTGCCAAGAAAAGATCGTGAAGTCATGCGCTTTCAGCGCTGCTCCCTTTGGGGTCTTGAATCGCTGTTGCGGCTTAACACTAGTAACGCAAACAATGCATAAAGAACAGATGAGGATTACGGAAAGAAATCAAATGGAGGCGTGGGGTCTGCGTTTGCAGGGAGCGGATGGTCCCCAGGCCACCCTGCTTTATGGCGCCGCGCAATGGTTCCTATTACCCTTTGCCAGATAAAAATCAAATGAAGAACTGTTAATATCGTAGAAACATTCTTCCCGCGCACGAATGCCCCACCTGGGAACAAAAGGTGCACGCGGGGAACTCTCTCTGCATCGGCAATTTGCCGACGATGGTTGCAGCACCGGACCGGAGAGAATCATCCTTCGAGCCAAGCCACAGGTCGATCTTTATCAAGACCTGCTGACATTGTTTTTGCTCAACTGCCGCCTGGGCGATTCCACCTCATCGCATTCGATGGAAAGGCCGGTAACGGTTGTCTGGAACCTACATCCCGCTCCGCGCCGCGTTTGCGTCGCGACGCGCTCGCGGCTCCGGGTTGCAGGTGCTCCTGTTCTCGACGGAGTGCGCTCTCGGCATCGTCTCCGTGGTGCTCGCGGGAGTCTTTGCGCACTGGCTCCAATGGCTGCTTCCCGTCGCGGTCTTGCTGTACTTGCTGATCATCGTGCCCACCGCTCTCTGGTGCGGATTCTGGCAGGCCGTGGTTGTGTCCCTTTCCGCGGTTGCGGTGCAGACCTACTTCGCAGCGCGGCAAGGCAGACTGAATCCGGCGGCGGATTCAACCAGCGCCATCACGCTGGTTGCATTCATTTTGACCGCCCTGGCCATCAGCCGCCTTTCCGCGCGTGTGACCGAGCACGCACGCGAAACCGATTCCTGGGGCGGCCAGATGCAGGATCTCTACGAGTTCACGCGGCGCACGCTGCAGATGAATCTCCACGTCGAACCCGGAGCCCAGCTCGTCGAACTGGTGCACGAGATCTTCGCTCTCGAGGCCGTCGTCATCTTCGACTCGGATCTGCACGAAACCTACCAGGCTGGCTTCTGGAACGTCGATCCGCAGGAACTGGCCCAGAACGTGTATTACTTCGAGACATCAGACGACGATCCGAAGACAGGCATCGCGCGCCGCGTCGTTCGTCTTGGCGCCGCACCCATCGGTTCTGTTGTCCTCCGCGGCGATACCAGTCCGTTGACCAACAATGCAATCGCCTCTCTCGTGGCCATCACGTTCGACCGCTACCGCGCCTTCGCCAACGAAAGCCGCATCGAAACCGAACGTCAGACCGAGCAACTCCGTTCAACGGTACTCGACGCGCTGGCGCACGAGTACAAGACGCCGCTCACCGCCATTCGCGCCGCTTCCACCGGGCTCTCCGAGATGGGCAAGCTGTCCGCAGGCCAGGGCGAACTCGTCTCGCTCATCAATGAGCAGGCCGACCTGCTCAACGATTTGACGACGCGGCTTCTCACCACGGCGCGGCTCGATGCCGGCGAAGTCACCGTTCATGCGCTCCCAGTCGGCGTCGCCGCTCTGATTGACGAAGTCGTCGCCAGCCTCAGCGAGCGTCTGGCCTCAATGAAGGTCTCAATCGATCTGCCCGATGACAATCTCGTGCTCTGCTGCGATCGCCGCCTGATCACGATGCTTCTATCGCAATACATCGACAACGCCTGCAAATACGCGATCTACGGCACCACCATCACCATTCGCGCCATCCAGTCGAAGGCCGAAGTCATCTTCTCGGTGCACAGCTTCGGCCCCGTTATTCCCATTGCCGATCGCGAACGCATCTTTGACCGCTACTATCGTTCGTCGGGCTCAGCCAATCGTGCTACCGGCACCGGCATCGGTTTGTCGGTGGCCAAGCGTGCGGCAACAATCCACGACGGATACGTCTGGGTAACCAGCGACCAGGATGAAGGCAACACATTTTTTGCGGCAATTCCATCCCAGGCACGAAAGAGGGAATCGTAATGAAACAGAGCGCCATTCGCATTCTCATCGTTGATGACGAACCCGCCATCCGCCGCGCGCTCAGGCCGCCCCTCGCCGAGCTTGGATTTCAGTTCAGCGAAGCCTCGCGCGGAGAAGAGGCGCTCCAGTTGCTTCACGCCAGTCCCTACGACGTGGTGCTTCTCGACATCAATATGCCGGGCATCGGCGGAATTGAGACACTGCGCCGCATTCGCGCTTTCGCGCCGCGCCTGCCCGTGCTGATGCTCACGGTGCGCGACGGCGAAAGTGAAAAGGTGGAGGCGCTCGAACTCGGCGCCGACGACTACATCACCAAGCCCTTCAGCATGCGTGAGCTGATCGCCCGCATCCGCACGGCGGTTCGCAGGGTGCATGCCCCGGCACGCGCCGAAGATGCGCCCATCGAAATCGGCGAGATTCGCCTCAACCCGTCGAAGCGCAGCGTGACCCGGCACGGCCAGCCGGTGCATCTCACGCGCAAGGAGTTCGACATTCTCTACATCATGATGAGCCGCGCAGGCCGTGTCGTCTCCTACGCCAAGCTGCTCACCGCCGTCTGGGGCGCCGACTGCCGCGAAGAGGTGGAGTATCTGCGCACTTTCATCCGCCAGTTGCGCAAGAAGATTGAGGACGATCCCTCCAACCCCGTCTACCTGCTTACGGATGTATACGTCGGCTATCGCTTTGCCGATGCGCAGATGCTGCAGGATGCCAGTGGTGAACCAGGCGCGGCTGGCGAAAACGCTCGCGAAGAAGTCCCGGAAAGCCACTGATCGAACACCGCTCAGGCAGGTTCAGAGCAAATCCAACTCCCACGTCTGACCAACCAGATCTTTTCCAAAGCTCTGGTGCGGCTCTTCCCGCACAAGACGAAACCCCGCGGACTGGTAGATGCGGTGCGCCGTGGCGAGTATGCTCTGCGTCCAAAGCGTAATTCTCCGGTAACCCGCTTCGCGCGCGAACTGAATGCACTCGGCCACAAGCCTCTGGCCCAACCCTCTTCCGCGCGCAGCCGGGTCGACGTAGAGCAGCCGCAGTTTTGCCGTGGCTCGTTCCTCCGGGTGCTGGACCAGAAAAATGTGGCCCACGTGCCGTCCATCCGTTTCCGCGATCCAGCAACGTTCCCGCGCAGAGTCGAATCTCTCGAGGAAATCTGCGACGATGCGTGCCGCAAGCGCTTCGAAGGTCCCGTCCCATCCGAACTGCTCGACGTAGCCCGCGCCTTCAAGGTGCACCACCATTCCCATGTCTCCTGGACGATGATTGCGCACGGTGATTTCGGATACACCCGATTCTTGTTCAAGGACAATCTGTTCCACCGTGTTGAGAGCCCGCGAGAACTCTACGCGCTGATGTGCCGAAAGCTTCTTGAGAACTGCGGCAGCCTGCTGGCTGGCGCGAAGATTCAAAGTACGAACCACCGCGCGTCCGCGCCCCGTGATCTGCAGAATCGAGGCACGCCTGTCGTCTCTTGCAGTTGTGCGGGACACCAGTCCTGCCTTCTTGAATTTGCTCAGAATCCGGCTAAGGTAGCCGGCATCGAGGCCGAGTGTTTCAGCAACCTCCTTGGCCTGAAGATTCGCACGAGTCGCCAGTTCATACAGCACCCGGCCTTCAGCGAGGCTGAAGTCGGTGTGAAGATAGCGATCATTCAGGGTGCCAAGAAAGCGTGTGTAGTTGCGATTGAACTGTCGGAACGACGCGACGGTAGGGGCAAGGGAAGAATCAGCTGGCGCCATTGAAAGCAGGATCCCCCTATTAGTTGACTTTGTCAACTAATAGGCTGTGACATCGGGATTGCGACTCCGAAACTGCAGGATAGAGGCGACAAGTCGAGTTACTCGCGAAGCCACTACATCTCCGAGACCTGACCCGGCATCTGATTTATCAAGGGACTCCGCGATCTAACCCACGGATATAGCGATTTACCTTGTATGTTTCCTCAAACTCAGGCACCCTTTCTGATGCAGGTCCCTTCGGCGGTGATATGTCTCCAGGTGAAGCAATCCGCAGCAACATGGAATTTCAATCAAGCTCCACTCCAGTATTCTGGGGCGAGATTGCTCCTTGCGATCATGTTGCCCAGTTCTATGAGAATGACGACGTATTGCTGGACACACTGTTCGGTTTTGTCGCCGGTGGCCTGACGCGGGGCGAGAGTACCATCGTGATCGCCACGCCGGAGCACCTTGAAGTTCTGGAACGACGATTGGCCGCCGCCAACGGTGAACTGGTTGCTGCGTTGATGGAGGATCGGTACATCGCCCTTGACGCCAGTAAAGCCCTCGCCAGCTTCATGGTCGATCACTGGCCCGACGACCAGCTCTTTACCAACTTCGTTACCGGCCTGCTCAGGCGCGCGCAGGTTAAGGGCAATCGAGTGCGCGCATTCGGAGAAATGGTTGCGCTGCTTTGGGCGAGGGGCGACACCGGGGCGACAGTTCGGCTTGAGCACCTATGGCAACAGTTCTGTCTGAGTCAGTCATTCTCTCTTTTCTGTGCATATCCGAAAGCCGGTTTCACCAAAGACCCGACAAATTCAATGGCCGAAATATGCGCCGCGCACTCCCGGCTTGTCTGACACAGAACAGAAGTGTCTCGATCTTCAACCTCACTCATTTAGAAAACAGACGAACCGCCCCGACCGCCGCGCCTCTTTGCGTTCCTGATTGCGCAACAACGTCGCCGCGCTTGGCTGTCAATTGCCGCGTGCCCCGGGTCTTGCTTTTGAGATATAGGGTGCAAAAGATTGGCTACTGGGACCTCTTCACCGCGATGCCCATCACCTCATATCTCGCGCCGCGCAGCAAGTTAGCGGCTCCTAGAAAGGCTCTAGCTGGATAATCGTGGTGGAAGTAGGTCCTGTAAACGTCGTTGAATGTGACATAGAGCTTCAGGTCAGTGCAGAAGACTTGCATCGAGACCACGTCGTCCATCGACAACCCGGCAGACTCAACGGTTTGCTTGATTCCGTCCATCACAAGGCGGGCCTCTTCCTCGGCACTTGCCGGTGGCATGTCCGTCTTGGGATCGAGTCCAACATGACCCGCAATATAGAGCGAATTGCCTACCAAGACGCCTTCGCTGAACGGCAGCGGTTTCCTCTCCGCTGAGCGTGGCTTCACGATGTACTTGCGATCCGCCGCAACTGCTGCAACGCAAAACATAAGAAGCAGCAAAGCCACAATAATCTTGCGTAGTTTCATGGTCACCTCATGAGTGGTCGAGGAACTGGATTCGAAGAGTACCACCACCAACGGACGGTGGCCAACACCAGACCTGGCAACCAGTATGGAATTTCATCCTCTGCATGGAATTTCATCCTCTGCCGCCGTCGCCCAGCGCCTTGCTTGCAGCGTTGTATTAGCACGGGCAAAGATATCGATCTGCCGCGATTCTTCAGTAGAAGGAAGAATTAATCCACGAGTGGATGAATGATACGCATCGCATTAGCAGCCGTCTTTTGCCTGCCCATCCAGATGGTTGCCCCGCAGTCGGTGCCGGAGATCAAATTCCACGCCCAGACCGATTTCTTGAAGCTGCCGCAAGAACTATATTTCGGAGAGGCTGCAGGCGTGGCAGTCAATTCCAAAGGACATGTCTTCGTTTTCTCTCGTGGCGGCACAACTGTTACCGTAACCCCGGTTTACATCTCTGGAGCGCAGCGCGTTCGGCATGCGTCTACCAACTGAGCAATCACTATGCGAGTGCGTACTGTAGTTATAAGCGCAGCCCTTGCGCTAGCCGTTTCGATCATTGCCCTGGAGTCTCTAAATCTCATTTTCACCCACGCGGTCATAGAGCACCAAAAGGGAGATAGCGCCTGTCCACACGACAGGGAGATTAGGACGTACCAGCAGTGGCTGCAAACAACAAGGTTTCCCTACAATGCGCCGAGTGAAAGAGTCCGGCAAATAGTAGACCACTATGGTCAAGTCAAAGTTGGTTCGTCCAAAAAGGAAGTGATTGAAGCACTTGGCCTACCAGACTTTGAACACGAGATGATCCCAAAAGAGCCATGGCGACCATGCGTTGGCTATGACTTCCATTACTACTTCGAGAAATCTGACGGTGAGACGGAGAACCTGCTCAAAGACAGTAGGATTGATATCTTCTTCACCGCCGATGGAAAGGCCGACTGGATTACGAGCACTGTTTCAGGGCTAGGACCCAAAGGCTCATGCTGTTCGTCGAAGTGAAATTCTGGGTTGTTGGCGGATTACCGGAAGTTATACGAATCCCGACAAGAATCCGATGTTGTGTCGAACGCTCCCCGCGTTCCTGTCAACTGCCGCAGTGATCCCTTCGCTCACAACTCATTCATTCCACGAGCAAAAATACCTGCCTCCATTTTGCAGGTAATTATGCCGTCCAGGCGGATAATGGGTTTGATTGTGTTTCCCAGAACTACGTGTCACTGGTGGGATATCACGGTCACTCGCGGGATTCGACGGGATTGACGCGGGTCTCGCGCGGTTTTCCACAGCGCGGAACGATGTTTGGTCACCAAGGATTACGTGTCATGGATGGACCCTAGTTGCGTTGGATTCGTCCGCTAAGTTGTTGATTTGCCGTTGCCGCGCCCACAAATCCAACGCAACCCACCAGGAAGCCCAACAGCACGTCGATTCCAGCGGTGTGGAAAACTACCAAACCATGCGATTGGCGCGGTCTGGAGGCCCACAGAGGCCCAACGCAAGTGGCTGGAAACTGCAGCAGACGACTGCAAATCCAACGCAACTCCTACGCAACTATGAAGTTTCATATTTCCGCGCCTTCGGAGGCTCTCAGGCGGGCAAAATAGGCACCCTGAGACTCCCGCACGATAGCCACGGTTCCACCCCGGCGATGGCGCGTGCAGAAGCGGTGCTCCACATACACAACCGGTGCGTCGGTGGAAGGAAATTTCTCGTCAATCCGCTGCGTCACTTTCAGGTCGCGCGTGAGGGTATTAGCGGGGTCGCCACAGAGTTCGCAGACACCAAAATCGTCTAAGTCGGAAGCAGAATTCATAAGTTTGTTTTCCATCTATCTCACCCACTTACCACGACTTAGCCGACTTAATATCTCAGAAACGCTTTTCAAGGCCGTTTTCCTGGTGGATGCGCTCGATGTGAGCTACCACCGAATCATAGTTCACGCGCCACGGACTCTTTGGTTTATCTGGGCGGGCTTTGTAGCCTTTCACCTCACCAGCTTCGAGCATGCGCCACACCGTGTCAACCGACACATCGAGCATGCGCGCCGCGTGCGATGCGCTGATGGTGGCCTGCGGACTCCATGGCAACAGCAGCTGCTCAGGGACGCGAAAGCCGAGTGCACGGCGACGAGCCATCATGCGATTTTGTCCCTCCACAAGCCGGCGCGTTTCAGCATGCCTTTGAGAGCCCAGCGTACGCGGTTGGCATCCTTCGATGTGGCGATAGTGGGCCTGGCGCGTCCCGAAAGCGGAGAGCGCGATGAGCTGAGCCATGTATCGAATTGCGCGCGCGTCCAGCCGAGACGCGTGTAGTAATTCTCGATCGCGGCCAGGTGTTCAGCTGAAACAATCTGCGGCTGTGCGGCGAACACCTGGTCGCCACGCCGACCATCGACTCCGGCGCGCCTGGCTGCATCGCGCGAGAGCCGGCGGCGCGGCCGCGCAGGCGCCTTGACGCCGAGTTGGCCCTGCAGGCCGTCGATCAGGCGCACAGCTTCTTCTGTGGTCAATGTGCTAAAGCTCGCGATCGAGCGGCCGGTCTGTTCACTCGCCCACTTCAGTCTCGCGGTTCTCGGATCTACCGCGCTTCCTTCGATTGAGTGTGCCGACAGCTGGCTGTATAACGTCTGCAGGCGCACCATCTGACCCTTGGTGATCGTCGGCTTCGGTCTCGATTCCATCGCTCGGTTTACTCCATCCACAGGTAGGACAACGTTTCTTGCCGGTTTTGATCGCATCGCGCAGCACGCGGCGATCCTCGTTGATTACGGTTTGTCTGCAGTCTTTAGAGCAGAAGCGCTGAACATCCCGGACGAGCTCCTTACATCCGGGCCGCTGACATTGGCGCACGGTCCCATCTCCCCTGATTGTGTGTGCGGTGAGAGATTCGTATAGTTTGGAAATTCCCAGAGTCCAAGCATTCCAACAGCTGGGAGCGGCTCCGGAAAGCTGTATTGATATTCAAGCGCCCAAGCCCATCGCCCCTCTCCATAGTCTCCGAAGGTGATCTCGTTGATGGCCAACCTGAAGCCGGTGCGAAACTCAAGCATCCTCAGCTTGCCGATGTCAGTCGTCTTCACACAGGCGATGAGATTTACGACACAGAGACCAACGCCACGCGGCAAAGTATCCGCGTCGAGATTGCATCCGAGTGCTGTCGAAAATGCAGGTTCACGCGCGGTCTCTCTACACCACTTCGGATACCCCTTAGCGGCGTGGATCACGAGCGGGCCGCGATAGCTCACATAAAACGAGCGAGTCTCGACACGCTTCGCCTGGCGCTCAACGAGAGATGCCCACGGCTGGGTGAGGGTGAGTGCTTTCATGTTTAGTCCCCCTTCAGAACGAATTGAAGCGCACATCCACACCCCCACATGCTCTGGTACAAGCAACCACATCGCGTACAGACATACCAAGACCTGTGAGGCTCAATCGGAAAAACACTGCGTACTGGGGCTGATATTCGACTTTCTCAACAATAAGGACGTTCTTTTGCGGACGTTCGCTGTTCATTGGAAAGCCCTCTCGTTGCCGCGGATTACGCGCCGCGGCTCGCGTGCCTTTTTAGTTGGACTACCCGTGGGTCTCTCACCCCACTTCTGATTTCGATTACATACGACCACCTCCTTTATGCGATTCTCCTCGCGGCTGAACAATCGCCAGGGCGCGCGCTCTGCACTGGTTTGCGTCCAGTCACCGCCTGGTGATGACGCACCATCTGTCTCACGCGCCGGCTCGAATATCCGGCTTCGCCGAGGACACGCGAGACCAGGTTGCGATGAACGCCGAGAGTCCTGGCCGCCGCGCCGAAGTTTCCGTTTGCGCTCATCGCCGCCTTAAGCACGATCTCGACGCGGAATGCATGCACTGCTTGTTCGAAGTAGCTCATGCGCTCCACCTCTCGGCGGCGACGTCGGGCGTCTCAGATTTCACGGGCTGCTTGAGCGTTGGGCGGGGGCCACGTTTTCTCGCCGCCATCACCTTCACCATCTCGATAATCTGAGCTGAAGTGCAGGACGATCCGAAAAGCGTGGCGTCCGCCACTATGCTCACAGGCTGTTTAGCCGAGCCTTGCGCCAGGAGCAGTGAAGGAACGAAGGGATTGAGCTTATGCAGATCGCCGAGCAACTGCTGCAGCCCGCGAGTCCCGAAAGACGCCACGATTAACTCCGGCGCGCAGCACTCGAAATCACGCCGTGCCTGCTCAACACTGCTGGCCGCAAACACCTGGAAGGCGTGGGTCTGAAGAAGGAAACGCAGCACGCCCTGGCTGTCCTCGTTGGTATCGATGATGAAAATTCTCTTTTTGGGTCTCATTGGCGACTCCATATCCATGTGTTGTCGGCGAGGCCGTTGATGCCGATCAGAAGCGCGACGATCAGCGCGAGGACGAAGGAAAAGATGCCGATGTACTTCAGGAATGTGAAGAGTCTTTCCATGTTCATCGGCTATGCCTCCACCAGGATCGGCATCTGATCCGGCATTGATACCTGCAGGTGCACGGGAGAAAAACCCATGCCAAAGGTGAGCTGAGTCATCACCAGATCAGCGCCAGATGCGATTGCGATGCGCTCTTCATCGGTGAATCTCCAGCGCGTGAGCATTGGAACGCTTTGCACATTCAAATACACCGCCGGAAGGGGCAGGTATCCACCAGGCTTGTCTTCTCCACCTAAGACGATCTCGATCGCTTCCGAGCCAGGCATGACAGGAGAAACGGCGTTCATTGGTTGCCCTCTTTCTCGCGGCGTTCGAGTAGTTCATCCAGGAGGCGCATCAGAAGGCGCGCTTGTTTGCGGTTGGCGAGCAGCTTGTCTGCGTCTTCGGTGATGTTGCGCAGGCCGTCGCGCAGGACGAGGATGTCGCCGATGGGAATGGTGTCAATTGGCATGAGACGGATCCTCGGTATCTCTCTCGGCCTGGTCAGCCAAAAGCATCTCGTCCTCATCCACGGAACCGCCTTCAGCGCAATGCGTGCAGCTATCGATTGCTTCTTCATCAGCAACGACACAGTCATCGATATCTCCTGAGCAGTAGCAAGCCTGGTCACAATCGGGGCAGCTATGCATCGCTTCCCTTCAGTCCCGGCAACGTGCCGGCGTAAAGCTCTTCGAGGTATCTGCACTCAAGTAATTCCTCAAGCGCCTCGCAACAGTCGTCGCATGCGTCGTCTTCGTCTCGAACGAGATTTGTGCAACGAACTCCGGTGTCCTTGCGCAACATGGAGCACAATTTCATTGCGTAGACTCCATTTCCTGCCGCACTTCGAGCTGCAGCTGGCCGAGGAGTTCAAGGCCAGCCTGGCGGCCGGCGGCGGCGTGAAGCACGGCGAGTTCGGCGCGGACCTGGTCCGTCACATCCTTCACCCATGCGGCGCGATCGGCGGCATCGCAAATGAGGTAGTAGCCGCCGCGGTCGGCGTTCTTCCAGCTGGCGATGGGAAGGCGGAAGTTGAGGCGCAGAGCGCGCACGGCCTGCTTCACGGCTCGCGGATCCAGTTTGGTGCGCTCGTGAATCTCACGGATCGTCATCGCGTTCTTGATGCCTCGGCGATAGCGCAGGCAATCGAGCACCGCCTTCTCGTCAGGGTCGAGTTCGAGCCGCAGCGGTCCACCATGGCCGCCGCACAGCAGGTTGAGGATCTCGCCGTCGAGGCGTTGGATACGCATCTCTTCGGATTCAGGCAGCAGGGATAGTTGTGTGCTCATCGCTTCTTTGCCTCCTTCAAAAGCCGGACGGTGGTGATGTCGCGGCCGACATGCCAGCCCGCAGTGCGATGCGGGCAACGATACGGGTGGAGCGTATAGCTGAAGCTCTTGCGCGGCGTGGTGCGCATCAGCAGGCCGATATAGCTGTGCGCGTCGGGCCTGGTGCGGTGCAGCAGCTTCTTGCAATAACCACAAAAGGGTTCTTTCAACATCCGTGCGCGCGCCTTCGCTTCATTCGAGAAGCTCACCGCATCTTTGCGGTGGGGCGGGATCGAGCGTGGCGCGCGGCGGTTCATCTTGTTCTCCTCTGATTGATTTGTTGAAACGCGCTTCAGATCGCAAAGCGAGCTGAAGCGCGTTTTGCGTGGTGGCTTAGCCGTCGCCGTCGCCGTAGCCGTCGCCGTCGCCGTCGCCGTAGCCGTCGCCGTCGCCGTCGCCGGAGCCGTCGCCGTCGCCGTCGCCGTCGCCGTCGCCGTCGCCGGAGCCGTCGCCGTCGCCGTAGCCGGAGCCGTCGCCGTCGCCGTAGCCGGAGCCGTAGCCGTCGCCGTAGCCGGAGCCGTAGCCGGAGCCGTCGCCGTAGCCGGAGCCGTAGCCGGAGCCGTAGCCGGAGCCGTCGCCGTAGCCGGAGCCGTAGCCGTCGCCGTAGCCGTAGCCGGAGCCGTAGCCGTCGCCGTAGCCGGAGCCGGAGCCGGAGCCGGAGCCGTAGCCGTAGCCGGAGCCGGAGCCGTAGCCGATGGCTAGACGCGCCACTCGGGCACCTCCTTCAGATTCGACTCAGCCTCGGGGGTCGTCTCAAGAATCTCGATCGCGTTGAGCAGAAGTTCACGCGGTGCGGCTACGCTGAACTTGCAAGATTTCGGCTTCGAGACACCGAGTAGCGCGATTTGCGAAAGAGATGCCGCGCCATCCCAGTACCAGAGTCTTCGGACGTTGGTCAGAATGACCTCAGCCCCTTCGCGTGATTCAAGGTTGCCGGCGAAAACGCCCGCCGAGTTAGTGCGCACGACGACGTATGCTGCGTCGCCGAATCCTGTTTTGTTGTTTTTCAAGTTATTTCCTCCGATTAAAAGTTCACAGCAACACTTATTTGATCGATCTGTGGTGTCGAACTCGCGCGAGGCGTCAACTCTGCACAGCCGCGATTCCATCCGCGCGAAGCTTATCGGTGAGCGATGTCGAAAGTTCGCCGACAGTGCCGCCGAACGGCACACAGTCGGTGCGTTCGACGTAGACATGCGATTCGGCGCCGTCGTGCATGTGGAGCGCGAACTGCGCGAAGGCGTCGGCCTTCATCTCTACGTCGAGCGACTCCCACCAGTCGTCGAGCTCGTCCTCGTCTATACAGAGGAGCGCGGTTGCGGGAGCGTCGGCTATGCCGAGCTCATCCAGGCGGGCGTGGGTGGCCTTGAGCTGCTCATGGAGATCCGCGCCGGCCTCGGTGCGGATGGGAACCTCTTCGATGCGCGGCGTATCGCCGGCGCGGCGATCGCGGCAGACGGGCGTGTGGCGCGCGCACTCATTGAAGATATCCCTTGCTTCTGCGGCGATCAGATGTGCGCGGCCTTTCTCGGTAATGAGCCAGGTGAGCAGTGAACGTTCGCCGATATGCGCGTCTTCTTCGCGCGTGACATACCCGTCGGCGACCATGAAAGTCAGCAGGCGAATTGCGTCGCGGGTTGTGAGCTGCGCGAGGCCGCGCGGATCGGCGATCTCGACGAGCGCGCCAGTGGTGACGACGCTAGTGCAATGTGAGAGGGCGTCGAGCAGCATGAGATCGGTGCGCGTAGCCCTGTTGCCCGCCTTGTCGGTACCGATGTAGTCGTAGGGTGAACGCATCAGTTGGCCTGGCCTTTCTTCGCGCGAGACTTCTTCGGTTTTGCAGGATCCGCGATGACAACTTTGAGGGAGGGCTTCTTCGGCTTGACCTGGATGCAGCGGCCGAACATGTTGAGGACCTTCTCGGCCAGGCGCTTCGGCAGCGACTCGGACTTAAGTACCGACTCGGCGCCCTCGACGATCTCAAACTTCGAATGGATCGTGAACAGGCGCTTGAAGAAGTCGTTGCGGCCGACAGTAGCCAGCGCATCGCGCAGATCGATCACACGCGCGTCGTCGATAGTGATGGTGTCGGACTTGGTGACGGTCAATTCAGCCAGGCGGCCGGCGAGCCGGCGCGACTTCTCGGCGTTCGGCGGAACGATGCCGAAGGTTGTGACCATGCGGACCGCTTCGTCTTCCAGCGATTCGAAGGCATTGGCGGCGAGGATCTTCGCGTTCTTGGCTGCGTGCAGGCGGTCGGCCAGGGCGTCGATCTCGTCGAGGGTGGGGCGCGGCGGCATCTGATGCGCGATCGCATTGTCGACGTTGAGGGCGGATGTGCTCATTCGGTGCTTCCTTTCGTGGGGAGCGAGGTGAGGGTTTCAAGCCACTGCGAGAAGCGCTTGACGGCGCATGCGTGGCCGCAGATGTGTTCGATTTCGCCATCGCGTTTGTCGACAGCTTCGTCCTGGACCTCCGCGGCGATGGGCGCGAAGGCGATGCAGACTTCTTCGGGAGCGTCTTCGCCGGGCGGGATGATCACAGCGACGAGCCAGTGGTTTGTGTCGCCCTTGATAGCGCCGCAGATATCGCACTTGACCTGGTCGGAGATCACTGCTGGCCTTTCTTTGCGTCCACGGCCGTGGGCGTGAACGCTGTAAAACGCGCGTAGATGAGGCCGCCGCAGAGCAGCCCGAGAACGATCCAGATGAAGTTGCGCCTCACTTCGCCACCGCCTGATACTTGGTCACATCGGCGGCGAGTGCGGCGATGACCTCAGCGCCGAGATTGTCCTTGATCGCAACGGCAAGCTGAGCCTCGGCCACGGCGTGCACATAGGGCTTGGCCGATCCGCCGCGCTGCCAGTCGTCGAGGGTATTGATGACGCGATCCTGAACGTCGCGTGGAACCATGCGCCAGTGGTGCGGGCACATCAGCAACCGGCGCTTGATGCGTTCTGTGCAGGCCTGCGCCGCGCAGGGTTTGGTTTCGTAGTGGGGCATCACTTGCCGCCTTTCTTTGCAGCCTTCTTCGCGCAGCGTGGGCAGATATCGTGCAGCACGCCCAGAGCGAGAACACGAGGCCTTTTCCAGCCCTCCTCGCGAGCTTCGTCGCGCAGCATTCGCGGCGTATAGATCGCTCCGTCGACTGGTGCGGGACATACTCCGCAGGCCGGGAAGGGATTGCCGCACTGGTCGCATTCGAGATTGAGTCGCGTGGACAGCATCAGTGGCTCCTGGTGATCGCGTCGAGAACCTCGTGCACGCGACCGGAGGCGACGGCAACGAGGACCTGATAGCCGATAAACAGGAGCCCAGTACCGGCGGCGGCGACGGCCGTCCAGAAGATGCGATCGCCATAGCGGGCGAGTCTGACAAAGATGTCGTCGCTCGACGGCAGCGGCTTCTGTTTCTTCTCGCCGCGCGCGCGCATCTCGGTCCATTGCTTGGTTTGTTGGGGTGTCCAGGCGCGAAGCGAGCGCCAGCGATCGACGTTCGCGATGGTTAGGTCGTACTGCGAAGACCAGGACTTTGGAGAGACTTGCTGTTTCGAGTTCATGCTACTTCCTCCGAAATGGAATCCACGATTACTGGTTGGGGATCTACGGCTTCAGGCATCAGATCCTGCAGCTCACGAATGTTGGCCATGACGCGGCCGATGGAGAGGTAACGGTGAATGGAGCCGTCGGAACGGATGTCGACATGCGAACGCTCGACCAGGGAGCGAGCCTTCGAGGGCGAGAGAGAGGGCAACTCCGACCGGATAATGAGCTCAGCCTCGTCGGCGGTGACAGCGGGCAACGTGATCTTGTCGGTCACGCGGCGTTCCAGCTGTTCGAGATCGCCGGCCCACTTGGTGAAGATGCGGTCGAGCTGGTGTGATCCGGCGAAGCAGAGACTCCAGCGCAGCTCGTCGTAAAGCTCGCGCACTGTCTCCAGGCATTCGACAGAGAGATGCTGTGCTTCATCGAGATAGAGCGCCACACGCTTGCCAGTGAGGTCGTAGCGGAGATTCGCGATGGTGCGTTCAATCGAAAGGTTGCCGATCGATCCGCAGGCGATGGCGATGCGGTTGATCAGGTCGCGGCGCGAGATCGAAGCGCGGCAGTAGACGCGGAAGATGTGGATCTCCGATGCGGAGAACTCCGGCATGAGGGCGCGGGCGACGTCGGTTTTGCCGCTGCCTGGAGGCGCATAGGCGAGCAGGATGCAGGGCCGCTCCGTGAGGCGGCGGAAGACTTCGCGCATCGCGCGAACGTTGCCGATCTCGTAGAGTTTGCCCGTGAATGCGTCGCCGGCTTCGTTGTGGCTTGTGCCGAGGAAGCGAAGGATCGCTTCCGAGATGAACTGTTCCTTCGATCCAGCGCCACGGCGATACTTGTTCGCCATGAATTGAGTGAAGGTGTTGTAGTGGTAGCCGACGCGCCGGGAGAAATCCGCGGGAGCCATGCCGGTGCGGCGCATGTACTGCCGTGCGAGCTGGCGAACCTCATCGGGGGCGGACTGAGACATTGTGACGTGCATTCTTCCTCCGTTTAGTCGTTCAAAAGTTGGCGTGCTACTTCGGCCGGGGTCATCGGTGCCTCGGCTTTTCTGGCCGGCGCGAGCCGGGGCTTGCGATGTGTAATGACTTCGCCGGCCGCGGCCGGAAGCTGCAGGCGGCTATAGAGCGAGTGCTCTGCTGACTTCGCGCCGGCCGCCTGCGCCGCAACCATAAGCGCGTGGAGCTTCGTCTTCTCGTTCTTTTCCAGGCCGCGGCGGATCTCCATCGAAACTGCAATTTGCTGCTGCGTGCCGGCGTCGTTGGGTGCGAAGCGCACGAGCTGCTCGGCCTCAAGCCAGGCGAGGAAGCGGCCGTCGAGATCAAGCGCAACGGCATACTCCTGGTCGGTGGGATTGAAGGCGATGAGCACTTCGCGCTCGTTCTGGTCGTGCATCACAGACCAGGCCTGGCGGTCTTCAGTGTGCGGGGTGTAGCGCCGGCGGTTGAGCGTGATCGCGCATTCGTGCACCTGGCGCTTCTGGTATTCGGCCATCAGCACTGCCAGCTGCTGCAGATCGGGAGTGGGGCGCTGTTCGGGATTGTGCTCAGTCGAAAAGACTTCATTCGGCGAGCGGCCATCCATGCCTTCGCCCTGGTGCGGGGTGGCGTTGTACTCCTCGATCCACGAGAGGCAGCCGGCAACGATGCGGCTGGCGTAGGGATGGCGCGATTCAGCGCCGCACCCCTTCTTGAGCAGGCGGCGATGCTGTATCATCGCGGCTTCGGTGTGATCGGGGCGCGTGGCGGGCGATCCGCCGGTGTAGGTCGTGTGGATCGAATCGAACCGCATATGCAACGTGCGGAAGAAGCGCTCGACGTGCTTCGATTGCGGGTGGCGCGGAATGCAGTGCGTGACGCCGATGCCGAGGCGGGCGAGCAATCCCTTCTGCTCTATGGGGAGGAAGTCGTCCTCGGTAAGTGGCTGCACGAGGCCGCTGTGTGCGTTCTTTGCGACCTTCTTGTAGTCCTTGCCGTTGTCGACGTAGATCATCTCCGGCAGGCCGTACTGCAGGATGCCGCGGAGCATTGCGGCCGTGATGCTGATGGAGCTGCCTTCCACTGCGAAGGTGGCGCCCACGATCTTGCGGCTGCGGAAGTCCTCGAAGGCGGTAAGGCGGATGCGCAGCGGCGCGTGATCGGGCAGCTCTGGGAAAAGGTCGTTGGCGGCTTCGACATCGAGGATCGCCGTGTCGCCCACCCACACCTGGTTCGCGAAGACATCGGTATACATGCGGCGCAGGAACGGCGACATACGCTCGCGATATTCGCGCTGGCCTTCGCGCGCCAGGGCCTTCATAGCTGGTGAGATCTGCTGAGCGAGGAAGATGCGGACGGTTTCCTTGCTGGGTAGATCGTCCTCTTCAAGGCCGAGCTGCTCACGATCGCGAACGATGGACTCATAGGCGAAGGTGACGCTCTGACGCTCGTTGAGATGGAGATAGGCGGCGAGAATGGCGGCCTGGTGATGCTGGTTGAACCAGCGGCTCTGGCCTTTGTCGGCGCGAACGCGATCGGCCAGGGCCGCAAAGCCGGACGCGCGGAAGGCAGCCAACCAGCGCTTAATGGTGCGGGGCGTGGTGCTCGTCCCGGCGGCGACGTACTCGATCATCCGTTCGACGCTGGTAACCTGGCGGCCGTCGGCGAGACGGAGCGCACTGAAGCGCGCTGGATTTTCCGGGAATTCGAGAATGGGCTTTAGAAGCGCCAGGCGCTGCTCCGCCTGTTTTTGCGCCTGCGCATCAGGTAACATGATGCGGACTTCCTGAATGGCCGGGAGATTTGCAAACAATGGACCGACGGGCGGGACCGGCGGAGCCACCAGGGCCAAGTGGTGTTCCGCCGGCTGAACGGGCGTTGGCAGAGTTGCCGCGAGGTATTCGCGCATCGGACGCCCGTTTGGAGATTTGCTCACTGAGTCGCGAGCTGTGACTTTGCCGAGCTTGGCTTGTTCGCGCAGCCAGAAAGCACTCCAGCCGGTGAGCCGCATCGCTTCGTCGGTCGAAAGCCAGCGCTCTGGCGCGGGCAGCAGAGAGAGTGCCGTGGCGGCTGTCATAGTTCGACCCCCACCAGCCGCTTCTCCAACATCTGAACTCTTTCATTGGCTCGCTTCTGGCGGAGGTATTCACGTCCTAGTTCGAGCAACTCAGCCTCGGCCTCGGTAATGAGGCTGAACCCGGCCAGTTCGACTCTGGTCCGGATGAGGTCATAACAACCGGTCGCTTCACAGAAAGCGCGATCTAACTCGGCCGGCCAGCGGTAATCTTCGCGGGATTCCGCTGTAAAAGCGTTCAATCGTCTTACTGTGACCTGAGTGCCAGTGAGAACTGACATCTCATCAGCAATAGCTTCACGGCTCTTGCCGGATTTTCTAATGCTTTCAATTAATGAGTGGCGAACAACTTGCGCATCGTTCATCGATCCCGGCAATAGAGTTTTGCCTTCGGAGAAGAGAGCGTGCTGCCGATTCGCTGCAAATAATTGACCAGCGATTTCCGTAGACCGTGCGGTACTAAAGGCCGCATTCTTCGTGCGTGAACCCAGTACTTTCGTCATGCAGCCCGCCGCCTCCTGCGCCTGACTTCCTTGTCGATCGCCTCGCTTATCCGTTTCGAAACGGAAATTCCAAATGCGACCTGACGGACGGCTTGCGGCGACACGCCGAGTTGCCTAGCTACCAGGCTGTAAAGGCCACGGAAAAGAGAGGCATTCGCCAGTTCGGGCGATGTAGTCTTGAGGGGTCGGTTCAAATTGAAACTCCGTTGTATGAAAGTGATCCTACGACTACTTTCATATACCGTCAAGGGGATTCTGTGCAGAGCAAGGAAAGAGATAACGTGCTGATCGCGCAAAGAGTCCAGAAGGTCCGCAAGGGGCTCAATTTGAGGCAGGAGGAATTCGCTTCGAGGTTGGGCTTGGATCAGACCACGATTTCAAAATGGGAGCGAGGAAGGGCCCGGCCAACCCCTGATGCGCTGGTGAGAATCGCGAGTCTCGCCGAGGGAGTAGATAAGTTGTTTTTTCTTGGACATGCAGGACTTCCCGAGCAATACCTCATGGGAGAGAAAATGATCCCGGAGATACAAGAGGCATCGGATCGCACGGTTTCGCGCGCGCTTGGCATAGTGGCAAAGAAAGAGATCCTCTGGGATCGCGAACTGCTGACATTTGTAATCCAGACCGTCAATCACGAACTGAAGAAGAGAGAAAGACAACTTCCGGATCGCAAGTATGCGACTTTGGTGGCACTCTTCTATGAGCTTTGTCAACAGACTGGAAAGCGGGATTCTGCGATGATGGGAGAGCTTCTAAAACAAGCCTCTTGAAGATAGCGATCTTAGATTTCATGGGCCCTGGGACGTGCTGAGTGACAGAAGGGGAACGGCTGCATCTTGTTGAGCAAATAGGAGCCATCATGGACACTTCAGAACCTGAAAAGGGCAATGAGGAACAGAGCCACGAGGTCATTATTCACATCCATTCCCCCGACAATCGCATCGCCGCGCGCGACTATATCGAGGTCAACATCAATCTGGGAGAGAAGGCCAGCCGTAAACGCGTGCGCCAGGATGCTATCTCTGCCACCATTCCAGGTCATGCTGAGGTTGGCCAGTTGTTGGAGAGCGCGGCCGAGATACTATTTGCTATGGGGCAGCAACGCATTCAGATGGCTCAGCCGCCGCCCGAAAACTCGACGAAGGAAAACGAGAACGATGCCAAGCTGCAAGCACTGCGGTAAGTGGGCGGGTCTAGTAGATGACGCGCATCAAGAATGCGCGGCGTTGTCGGCTGCAGGTTGGGCTGATGTGCAGATCAAAGCTAAAGCCGAAGGACGATATGACGCAGCAGCTACAACGGCCGCCGCTCCCCGACCCCTGTCAATGAGACACATCGTCGGTGGTGTCTACTTCGGCACTGTCCTCGCTGCGATCACGCTTGGCATTCTCTATGCGATCATCAGCGACATCGCGAGAGCTCTTTAATCCTCTAATTACCTCCTGATTGTCCTGTCACTTCCGCATCTTCCGCGCGGGCCGCGTGTGCGGCCTAGCGCGGCTCCGCCGCGCCGTAATCTGCCCTCATCCTTCACGGGGAATGGCACTGCGAAATTCTTGGAGACAAGGAACGTGGCGAGCCAGAGCAGGCGGAATACGGTCAGGGGTGACTTTGAAACTCACCCCTGGCCGCCGCGCTTAGTGCCCCTGAAGGCCTGAGGGCTGGCCGAGTGAACGCGCAGCAGAACGCATTTCTCAAGTTGGCGGTTCCGGCGGCGCAGGCCGCGCAGCGCAGGTACGATGTGCCCGCATCGGTCACCATTGCGCAGGCCATTCTTGAATCCAGCAATACGCTCGGCTGGGGTCAGAGCCAACTCGCCAAGGAAGCGAACAATTTCTTCGGCATCAAGGCGACGCATACTGCGAGCCCTGAAACCTATATCGAGCTTCCAACGCATGAGTACCTGAACAACCACATCGAGCTGATCGAAGCGAAGTTCGCGCGCTATGAAAACCCCGAAGACAGCTTCGAGGCGCACGCCCGTCTGCTCGCCATCGCGCATCGCTACATGCCGGCCATGACTGCCTGCCACGATCCGGAGCTGTTCGCCATCAAGCTGCAGGTGTGCGGCTATTCCACCAATCCCAGTTATGGCGTGATCTTGAACAAGCTGATCAAGGATTACGACCTGTCGCAATACGACGTTCCGCCCAGCGATCCAGCCAGGGCGCAGGAGGTTGCCGCTTGAAAAAGCTATTCGTTCTCATCGGGCTCACCGCACTTCTACCGCTCTCCGCTTGCTTTGGCCCAATCAAGGTCAACGTTTATGGCGCAAGCGGGAAAGCCTACACTGCACCGGCTCTTTGCGCTGCGCTCATCGCTTGCCAGAACAGCAACGAGACCGCCTGCTACTACGACCGCACGCTCTATCGGGACCTTGATGGCAAAACGCTGGACGAGAGCGGCTGCAAGGAAATCAAAAAGTAGATCGGCGCATCAAGACACAACCCCATTTTCGCGAAGGAGTAACACGATGAACACGCTTTTCTCGAACATCTGGAACCACCCGAAGACCTCGATCGCCGGCGTGTTGATCTGCGCCACCACGATCGCCGGTGTGCTTTCTCAACAGGGCATCACGCTCGGCCACGCCGGCACGGGCACCGTGGTTGCTCTCATCGCATCCATCGCCGCGGCCTTTCTTGGCCTTATCGCCAAGGATCCCAGCTCGGGCGGTACGGGCGCCGCTGCAACGGGCGCGATGATCGCGTTCCTCTGCATCATGCTCGTGGTCGGCCCGGTAGGCTGCACGCAGCAGCAGAAGATCTCCGTCGCTCAGGAGATTGTCAATCTCGGTCCGGCAGTTACCAGCGGGGTGAATACCGCATCTGCGACGGCCAGTATGCTATTCCCCGCCGACGCCATCATCTTCAATGTCGCCACCGCGGGCTTCGATACGCTCTCGGCCGGCGTGCAGCAGGCCGCCAAGGATTATCTGGCGAATCCTAATCAGACCACGCTCGCATTTCTCCAGGGCGAGATCGTCAAGTTCCAGCAGGCCGCGAACTCCGCATTGCTGCAGGTTGCTGGGATCAAGGATCCTGCCAGCCAGAAGCTGGCGCTGGTGGCGATCAATGGCATTGCGACGGTCGTGAATACCATCCTCGGCCTGGTGCAAAGCATTTCGACCAAGGCTCAGGTGGTAGCGATGGCAGCCCAGGTGCATGTGACGTTCGCTCAGGTACGGCCGTTGCTGGATCAGGCCGCAATGCAGGTTTCGGCAAACAGGGTGTCGCAGGATCTTGCGCTCGCCCATGCGCCCACCGTCGACCAGTTCTTCAATTACGAAACGAGGGCTGGGTTCTAAATGGCCCCGGCGACATTCCAGATCGCACTGACACCAGCGCAGTTTGATGCGCTGGCGATCAAGCACCTCGGTGAGGGAGTGACCTTCGCTGGTTCTGGAATTCTGCCGGAGCAGCGGGGCGTGCAGCTCGGCTATAGCATCAACCGATCCGAGGCTTCCGTGAAGATTACGTTCACGGTGATCAAGAAGCCCTGGATCGCAACAGTCGGAATGATCGAGAACGAACTAAAGAAAATGATGGGCCTCGCGTGAGGTCTGAGGAGAACCAGATGAAACATCTTTTCCGCTTTGCAGCTTTCGCGCTGCTTGTATGTGCGGCCGGGCTGCATGCTCAGACCACGCCGCCGGCGAGCACTGACCATACGTTTACGGTGAACTGGTCCCTGATCACCGGTTACCCTCCGTGTTCGGCGACGGTCACGAAGGCCTGTATTTGGGGCTACACCGAGACCATTACCTCGCCACTTTCCCCGACCGATCAGAGCGTGATTCCATCCTGCTCGGCGACCGTGACAACGAACTGCCTAGGGCCGACGAGTTCAACATTCGCCTATACGCCAGGTGGGCTTCTCTATTGCGGGACATGGACAGGTTCGCTCGTCACCAACTATCTCGATGGGAATGGAAACGCGGCGGTCTCGACACCGCCCGGCACGGTGACCGCGGTGGCGACCTGCCCTTTTGTCCCCCCGGGAAGTCCAAAAAATCCCACTGCTAGCTTCCAATGATCCGCGCCCTGGAGACGAGGAGAGATGTCGCTGGTCCGAGCAACGACTATCGAGGAACGGCGTATCCTTCTCCGTCGCCAGAAGGCGCGCGAACAGTATGAGAGAGAAAAGGCCGCGAAGACCAGTGAGGAAGAGGAAGTCGCGGCCTACCTGAGTATTTGTCCGATGTTTATGGCGGGTCTGCTTGAGCTGAACGAGTCGAATTTCATTTCCCTCATGCAGCGCACGCGTCAGTTCATGCTTCAGCGGCTCATAAACAAAGGGCTCGGCGAATTGCATGAAGCGAACCACCTGAAGCTGAGAGAAAAGATGGCGTGGGGTTTATGAGATCAAGGCAAATGATGCGACGCGCGCGGGTCGCACTATTGATCCTCGGCTTCCCGGCGATCCTCTCGTTCGTGGTATTGCTGCGCAGCTGCGGCGGCGGCAGGATGATGCCGGTCTTCGCCGCAGAGAAGCCTGCCGCGACGTATGGCATCGCCGGCGGCATGGCGCTGCCCGATCATGACGTCACGCCTGGTGCGGTGGATTCGGAGATCGAAGCAGATCCATCGCGGAAGTCTTATGTCGTCGACGGCGTCGAGAAGAATATCTGCGCGCCGTACTTCTCAGCGAAGGCGATTCGCAAAACCATCAAGAACTTTCCGAAGCTGAAGAGGACGGCATGCGAGCAGTACGGCGTGGAGAAATGCGACGGCTCGGTTGAAGGCGATCACCTGATCTCGATCGAGATCGGCGGGTGCCGGGATTGCCAGGAGAATGTGTGGCCTCAGCCGATGAGCGAGGCGCGCATCAAGGACCACCAGGTGGAAGACGTGCTGCCGAAGCTTGTGTGCTCCGGGAAGATGAGCCTGGCCGATGCTCAGAAGTGCGTGGCGACCGATTGGGTCGCATGCATGAACAAGTTGAAGGAGAAGTGATGAAGCCGACGAAGGGAAGAATCGTGCGCTATGCGCTCGCGCCGGGGGACCTCGATGAGAAGCACCAGGGTCAGGTTGGCCAGGTTCGGCCGGCTGTGATTGTCGAGACGCATGGCAATGAGAAGTTCGACGCGTTTGAATCCGGCTCGGCGGTCAACCTTCAGGTGTTCCTGGATGGGTCGAACGACGGCTATCCCTTCGGGCTGCTTTGGAAGACGTCGGCTCTGTTCTCTGATACCCCCGGCAAGCCAGGGACCTGGTCCTGGCCGCTGAGGGCGGATTAGGGCCGAAATCGACCCCTCGCCAGCGCCTCGTAGAGCGTTCGGAGGGGGTGGGGGTGAGGGAAATCATCGTCCGTGGTTTGTGGTCACGCAACCACAGGGTCGGAAATGCGAAGTTCGGGGGCCGTGGGGACAAGTCTTACCCCCTATTTGGACCCCGGTCTTCGGGTTTTAGGGGTGCCGGGGAGGGTTTCAGGGTGGTTTTGGGGTCCAAAACGGGGTTGGGAGGGTGCCAAAGATGACCGGTCTGGGACTGAGCGCGGGATCGCCCTCCGGGCAGGTTTCGGGTACCACCGGGTCCGGCCGGCTTCGCCACTTCAAGGTGGCGCTGAGTTCAGCCGGCGGCGCGGCGATTGTTCTGGCCGCCTTCGAGCTGCTGCAGAAGGAGCCCGTGGAGGGGTTCAAGCTTCTCGGCCAGTGGGGTCCATGGCCGGTGATTGTCCTGGTCGCGCTGGTGATGGCTGGCTCGTTCTTTTCGAAGCTCAACGAAACCATCAGCACAAGCTTCGGCGCGATCGTGGTCAGTGCGCAGCAGGGAGTCGAGGCGCAGAGCAGGGGTGTCGAGGCACAGAGCAAGATGGCCGAGGCGGTCAGTCGGCTTGCGGATCAGGGGAACAAACAATCCGAGGAAGTGAGACGCCTGGCGATCTATGCCGCGCGGGAATTTCCGGCAATGTACGACAGGTTTAACCAGCTGGACGCGTCGATCGCCAAATTGACGGATGGCGTGAAGGGGCTTCATTGGGCGGTAAATGTCCAAGGGGCGCATGGGGGAGAAGAAACCAATGAGCGCGGAACGTGAACTGATCCAAGCCAAACGCCGGCGGGGCATCATCCTGAAGCTGGTTCGGCAGGGACATGAAGCTCAGATGTCACGCATGGACGACTTCGAAGTCTACGCCATGATGCAGGAGCTTGGTCAGAGTGTGGGCCGCGACCAGGTGCTCACGCTACTGCAGGATCTGCAGGTGCTTGAGTATCTCGATTTCGATTCTTCAAACAACGAAAGAACCGGGCGCACTGAGCTGAGCGAAATCGAGCTGAGCCCGAATGGCCTGCGCTTTGTCACGCGCGGCAAATCGAACGATGACGTGCTGTTCGGATAACCGGCGATTGCGGAGAGCAAGTGAAACAGCATCCCCAACTTTACAAATCGATCAGCGAGAAGCCTTCCATGGTCGCCGTCGATGGTCCCGCGAATGGCATGTGGTGCAACTGGAACGATGTTTGCGCCTGGATCGGGTCTTTTGTACAAAACGGCAGGCAGGGAGACGAACTTATTGTTCGGTTCCCGCGCGCGGCGGCCGATGAGATCGAAGAGCGGGCGCGACAACTATGACCAAGCCGAGACCAAAAACCGGCGAAGAGCGGAAGACGCATCTGCCGCTCAAGATCGATCTGTTGCCGCAATCGGCGCGTGAAGCGATCGAGATGCTCTACGATCGCGGCCGCACCTGGATCGAGATCTCGGAGCAATCGGGAAAGCCCTACAACGAGAAGTGGCTTGAAAATGGCGGCGGCTTCATCGACTGGGAAAAGCTCGATCTAAAAATCCTCGAAGAGTTTCCAGAGATGAAGCTGGCGAAGTCTTCACTCCATCGCTGGTTCGATCTGCGCGTTGCGCAGGCGCGAAAGAAAGTGCTCACGGAAAGCGCGCAGGCCCGCGAGTTCGCTTCATCTTTCGTCGGCAAAGATTTGCTTAATTCAAATTCCGCCGTAGTCAACGCACTGCGCGACCAGGTCTTCGGTCTCATCCAGTCGGCAGGCAAGGGCGACAAGGCGAACTTCGCGAAAGGTCTGAAGGATCTGACGCTGGCAATTACCCGCGTGCAGCGCGTGGAGCTGCAGGCCAAGCGCGTCGATGCGGAACTGGCGAAGATCGACGCCGAGCGAGCCAAGTTGGCGGCCGAGGCCGGCGATCCGCGCGAGATCTACCTTCTGGCTTCGCAGGATCTCTTAAAGAAACTCCGCAGCCGTGAGCAGGTGCGCTCGGTTATCGATCCCATCAAGGAAGAACTGATTCAGGAGTTCACGCATGGCGCTGAAGCTTTCGCAAAACAAATCGAAGCGTCAACAGCGTGAGGACGCGGCCGCCCGGATCCGCGCTGTGTTCGGCGTGGTGCCGGGAGAGTTGCGTCCAGCAAAGAAGGATGCCGGGCAGCTTCTCGACCAGGCCTGGCAGCTGGCCACCGACATCACAAACTTTGCGCTCAAATACATGCGCCATTTCATGGTGGATCAGCAAACGGGCGCGGTTATTGAGCCGGCGGACTTTCACAAGGACCTCTATCAGATCCTCTTGACAGAGCAGCGGGCCGCGATCGCCGCGCCCCGCGAGCATGCCAAGTCCACATGCGTATCGGTGATCTTCGTTCTCTATTGCATCTCCTACAAGCTCCGCCGCTTCATCGTTCTCATTTCCGATACGCAGCCGCAGGCTGCCCTCCAGCTGGCGGCCGTGAAGGAGGAGCTTGAGACCAACGTGGAGTTGCGCGCCGACTTCGGCAACCTGGTGGGCGACAAGAAGTGGGATGTGAACGATTGCCGCACGACCACGGGCATCACACTCGCGGCGCGCGGAGCGGGACAAAGCCTTCGCGGACTGCGGTTCCGGCTCTACCGTCCAGATCTGGTGATCTGCGATGACATGGAGAACGAAGAGGATGTCGACAATCCCGAGACGCGCGAAAAGCTTGAACGCTGGTTCGCAGGAACCGTTCTCAACTTAGGCAAGAAATGCCAGGTGTTTGTCATCGGCACCATCCTGCACTACGACGGCCTGCTTGCGAAGCTGCTCGATCCGGAGAAGTTCAAGAAGTTTGTGAAGCGTCGCTATGAGGCCGTCGACCAGGAGTGGCGGCCGGAATCTGTGTTGTGGCCGGCGAAGTGGGATATCGAGTCGCTGCGCGAAAAAGAGGAAGACATCGGGTCGGTGATGTTCAATCAGGAATTCCGCAATCTGCCGATTTCCGAATCGACGCAGGTCTTCAAGGAAGAATGGATCACGCGGCATGCATTCACACGCGCCGAGCTCGCGACCAAGGCGACGGTCAAGATCAGTTACAACGATCCGGCTATCTCGCAAAAGTCAACGGCGGATTACTTCGCCTCGGTGACGATCGACGTCGATGCTCAGGGTTTCATCTACGTTTCGCGCGCCGAGCAGGATCGCATGCCGTTCACACAGCAGATCGATTTCATGCTGCGCAGAGCCGATGAAGAACAGCCGATGGTGATCGGCATCGAAGACCAGGCCTATCAGGCGGCGCTCAAGCAGGCTCTCGATGAAGCGTCCCGGCTCAGCGGCCGATATCTGAATATCGTCGGCGTTACCAACTTGACGGACAAGTTTCTCCGGATCTCGACGATGTCGCCGCTTGTTGAGAACGGCACTATCCGCTTCTGCCTGGACGGAACGCAGAAGACGCTGATCTCGCAGCTGCTCTTTCTGGGCAAGATCAAAGACGATCTGGCCGATGCCCTTCAGGGCGCCGTGCAGCTCGCCAGGCAATACAACTTCCAGGCAGCGATCGCGACCACCAGTGCACAGCTCGGCGGCCGCAATCAGGATGCAGGGCGCGAAGTGCTCTCCGGCCAGAGCCGGGGCGGCGATGACTTTGTGCGCCGCGATAGGAGATCCAGATGGCTTTAATTCCAGGACGCATCAAATCGCTATTTACTCAGCGTTCCTTTGGTGAGCGCAATTCGCTCACACTGCTCAACCTAAACGAAGCGACACGATGGGATGCGGCCAGGGCTGAGGAAGACGCGGTCACAGCCGAGGCCGTGGCGCCTCAGCTCTTCACACTGACCACCGGCGACGGCGAGGATCCCGGATTTCGCCGCATCACATCGCTTGCCACGCTCCGCGATCTGAATCCCCTGATGCACGACCGCATGCTGCAGGTGTGCTACTTCCTGCGTGTGACGACACCGTTCGGAAAGCGGATCGTCGAGATCATCACCGATTACACCGTTGGCAAAGGTGTGCGCGTCACCGCCAAGGATCCGAAAGTTCAGCAGGTCATCGACGACTTCTGGAATGACGAAGTGAACAACATGGAGGAGAACCTCTCCATGTGGTGCGATGAGCTGACCACCTTTGGCGAAATGTGCATCCCCGTTGCGCGTAACCCCGTGAGCGGCAAGGTGCGCGTCGGATATATCGACCCCATGAATATCGACAACATCCAATTCGCGCAGATGGCGACGGCCGATGGCACTGCCTCGATCAACATACCGTATGCAGTGCGGTTGCGGCGCGAAGTCGGCGAGGTGTTACAGAAGCCGATGCTCCTGGTGAAGCGCGTCGAAGATCCGAATGCCGAGAACTATGGAAAGCTTTCGGGCGAGTGCTTCTATTTCGCGCTCAACAAGGCAAAATCTGCAAGCCGTGGTTTTTCGGAGTTGTTCTCGCTGGCCGACTGGATTGACCTCTTTGACCAGATGATCTTCGACTTTGGCGACAAGGTCCGCTTTCTGAATTCGTTCGTGTGGCACTACGTCCTCCAGGGTGCAGACGACAAAAAAGTCCAGGAATACAAAGACAAGCTCACCAAGGATCCGCCTCGCCAGGGCGGGACGCTGTTCTCGAATGAGCGCGTCACGGTCGAAGCGAAGACTCCGGACTTCAAAGGCCAGGATATGGCGGCCGGCGCGAGCATGGTGAAACTCTACGGCCTGGGCGGGGCCGGGCTTCCGGCGACGTTCTTCGGCGATGGTGTGGATGCCAACCGCTCGACGGCCGTAGAGATGAACGCTCCGGTGCATCGTAAGATCCAGTCGCGCCAGAATCATATGTCCCGCTGCATCCGCCCGATTCTTGATTTTCAGATCGAGTCTGCGCAGGAGGCGGGTGTGCTTCCAGAAGGCGTTGATACCTCCTATGCGCTCGAATTCCCTGAGATTGCAACACAGGATCTGACAAAGGGCGCTCAGACGCTCTCGGGCGTAGCTACGGCGATGCAGGTTGGAGAGCAGGAAGGCTGGGTCACTGGCGCTACGGCCGCGCGCGCCTTTCACACCGTGCTTGCCGAAATCGGCGTCGACATCGAGGATTCGCAGGAAGAATACGAGAACGCGCAACAGGAGAAGGAAGATCGCGCCGCGAAACAGCAGGATCAACTCTTCCCGCAGTCGGCGCTCAACGACGCGCTGAATAAGCTGAAGAACCCTCCGAACCCAGACGATGCGGCCGGTACAGGCCAGGACGACGAATTGATCACCGCGGCCAGGGTGAACTGATGGCCGACTCCCGCGCACAGGCATACGCCCAGCAGCTGGACGCTTTGACGCGCCAGGCTGAGGCGTTGACGCCGGAAGCGCGGCTCCGCATCGTGAAGTTGCTTAAGGACGCCAATCGCGAGATCCTCGCCGACGTCGCGCGATCGGAGCCAGGCAGCTACAACGCGGCCAGGCTGCAGGCCCTGAAGGCGCAGATCGACCGCGTAATGGAAGAGTTCCAAAAACAGGCGGCGAGCCAGATCTCGGACCTTGAGCGCAAAGCCTATGAGCAGACCGCGAAGAATATCGATGCGACCGTTGCGGCCGGCACCGGATCTCTCGTGGTGCAGCCGGTGATTGATGTTGCGGCTCTCCAGGTCGTGCAGGGTTACACAGCGGACCTCATCGGCGGCCTGACGCGCGACATGAGCGCAAAGATCAACGCGGCAATTCAGCGCGCCTTCTTAGGAGGCAGTGATCTCCAGCAGCTCGTGGCGCAGATCGGCTCGACGCTTGAGGGCGGCCAGTTCTCCGGACTTTTCAGCCAGGTGGGAGAACGCGCCATGATGATCGCGACGAACGAGATCATGCGCGTGCAATCGCTGGCATCGGTCGCGCGCATCAATGCGCTCGCCGATCATCACGAGGATCTCGAAAAGATGTGGAAACACATTCCCGTGGCCATGGTGCCTCGGATTGGACATCTTCTCGCCGATGGACAGGTGCGCAAGCCTGGTGAGCCGTTCCTTGTCGAAGGTGAAGAACTGCAATATCCACGCGATCCATCGGGCTCGGCCGAGAACACAATCAACTGCCACTGCCTGGTGATGCCGCACTTCGGCGCGGCGGCTCTGAAGCCCACAGACCAGGAGCGAAGCCTGCTTCAGAGCTACGGAGTTTCAGTGAGCACCGCCTCTGGATGAACGCAACAACCGCACCAACCGCGCCTCCCGCGCGATCTGCCGCACGCGCGAGGCATGAACAATAATCTGGCCCTAATCGCAAAGGCCTCTACCGCGAAGGAGAAAAGTTATGGCACCTGCAGCCTGGTCGCCGGAAGCACCGGCATATTTATCGAACAAAGGAAAGAAGCAGTGGCTGGCGAAGTTCGCCGAAGCCCTCGTTGAGGCAAAGCGCAATCACCCCGAAAACGTCGGCGCTCAGAACGCCGCCGCGCTGAAGGCTGCGAATTCCATGCTGGCCGTGCCTGCACCGACTTCGGCGGCAGACATTGCCGCACTCGACGATCACCACAAGATGCTTGACGAAGTCCGCGTCGACAAGAACGGCGTGTCGAATCGCCACTGTGTCACCAGCGACGGCCGGAAGTACTCCTTCCCGGTCGATGCGAAGAAGCAAAAGGGTTCGGCGTCGGAAGCCGAGTAGTTTTGAGGGTTCGAATGAATCGACGTGTGCTTGTGATCGGACAATCGCCTCGCGTGGCCCTTGCGGCCATGCAGGCGCTTGTCCTGCTTACGGCTGAGGCTGATCTCTCGCTCGACGAGCAGCAGCAGCTCATCAACGGCGAGCTGCGCGAGCAGTTCGGCCTGGACGAACAGGGCTGCCAGCGTTTCTATCTCTTCGAAACGTTCTCCGATTACCTCGTGGCGCGCGGACCTGATTCGAAGCTGTTTCGAATCTCCTATACCATCACGGGCGATGAGGTCACCTTTGGTGATGCGCAGGAGGTGACCACGGCTTATGTGCCGGTTTCGGAAGCCTGCGCATTCGAGGCTACGGCCGAAGGCGATGCGGCCGGCGCTCAGACAGGCCGTTACAAGGTGACGGCAATCAAGTCTGGATGGGGAACGGGATCTGTCGCCGGACAGGCGGTTCCTCACTACTATCCAC
Organism: uncultured Acidobacteriaceae bacterium; assembly: GCA_963770365.1. Taxonomy (GTDB): domain Bacteria; phylum Acidobacteriota; class Terriglobia; order Terriglobales; family Acidobacteriaceae; genus Telmatobacter. Next base: position 134,341 of record CAVYPN010000023.1, read on the forward strand.
CGCAATTTGTCGCGCTCGTCGCCGAGGCGATGAACGGAAAGCCATTCGGCCGCAAGCATCCTGATCAGCGCAGCGCAGATCCTACCGGTGCGCTGCAGCCCGAGCGGATCGCGGGATGGCTCGATGGCGGTCAGATCGAGGACACGCGCGCCACTGGCTATGTGAATCTCTTCTCGGCTGAGTCTGATCTTCGCTCGCGCCTGGATGAAGCGAAGAAGGCCGGCAAGCTGAATCTCTTCGGCGTATCGATGCTCGCCACTGTTGGTTATAAGCCTGGCGTGATCGAGGGCAAGCAATGCCTGGTTGCTGAAGCGCTCGGAAATCTTTATTCGATCGATCTCTGCGCAAGGGCGGGCGCTGGTGGGGAATTTCTCACCGCGGCCGCATTTGCGGCGAACGATGTATCTGCGGCGCAGTTGCTCGCCGTCAGTCCCAACACAACCGCTATCGCCCCCAAACGGCGTGGCCCCAACAATGGCGGCGTGGCAATCGCTGCCGAAGGAGCATCCATGAAGAAGAATATTCTTCAACTGCTCGAAGCGCTTCGGAAGAGAAATGCCGCGCGCTGCGCCGAGCTGAGTCTGAAATTCGCCAATGTCGCGGAGGCGGAATATCCGGCCTTCATGGATGAGGTGACCACCGCCCTGAGTGAAGATCCCACCGCTGTAAGCAATGCCGTGACGGCTGAGGCTGTAGCAGCCACGCTCGCCGAAGCTCATCGCATCCAGTCCCGCAACCGCATCGCGGTGAAGTTGACCGACAGCAAGTTGCCCGAACCCGCACGGAAGCTCGCCAATGAGCATCTGGAGACGGCGCTCGTAGCCGAGGCGAACCTGCCCGATGCCACGATCGATGCTGAGATCACCCGCGTGCGCGCTGCCTTCGCCGCATTCAACGGCACGGGTCGCGTGCAGCCTGGCGGCATCGCAGCAGGGCTTGACAGTGCCGACAAGATGACGCTGGCCATGGAAGCGGCCATCGGCGTCAAGGAAGCCATGGGCAAGGGTGTACCGGCATTCCGGGGCCTGCGTGAGGCGTACACCACGATCACGGGAGACTGGAATCTCGACAAGCTGCGCAACGGCGGATTCACTGGCCATGTGCTGGTCGCGGAAGCTGTGCTGACTGGCGACTTCCCGAACATCCTGCTGAATTCGATGACCAAGCGCCTTCTGCAGGATTACGCGGAGCTCTCGCTCGACGGCCTCGGCAATATGTACACCAAGGCCAACGTCGCCGACTTCAAGCTGCAGGACCGGGTGCGCGAGGGTTACTTCCCCGAGCTCTCGACCGTGGCTGAGGCCGGGCCGTATACCGAGATCGCCAAGCCCACCGACGAGCGGACGAACTATTCCGTGGTGAAGCGCGGCAATCTGCTCACGATCTCCGAAGAGACCATCCGCAACGATGATCTCGGCGCGATCGCGCGTTTCCCCGGCCGCCTGGCGCGTGCCGGCCGCTGGACGCTGAAGAACTACATCACGGCGTTCTTCATCAACAATCCGAACTACGGCGGCGATACCGTGGCATGGTTCCACGCCACGCATGCGAACCTTGCGACAACGGCCTTATCGCAGGATTCGCTGATCGCCGACGAAGTGGCCCTGCTCACGCAGACTGAGAAGGATTCGGGCGAGCCCTTGGGGTTGTCCCTCGACTGGTTGATGGTGCCTCCGGCTCTCGCAGCCACCGCGCGCCAGATCAACCAGACGAACACCGCCGGCTCGAACGCATTCTTCCAGCGGTTCGGCGCCAACAACGAGCGCATCATGGTCAACGAAAAGCTGACCGATGTAACCGACTACTACTACGGCACGAATCAGGCGAACGCACCGTTCCTCGAAATCGGTTTCCTTGACGGTATCGAAGAGCCGCAGATCTTCCTGGCCAACCAGCCAACGATCGGCACCCAGTTCACCAACGACGAGCTTCAGTACAAGGTGAAGCACGTATACGGCGGGGCGATCATCGACTTCCGTGGCGTGGGCAAGCACGTCGTCGCCGGATAAATCTAAACGCAGCAATTGATGAACCAACAAACGCATTGCTGGCGCGGCCCCTGGAGAGATTCAGGGGCCGCGGATGAAAAGAGGATCCCATGCAGGACAGTTTTCGCAGAAGCACCATCACTCTTCCGACGCCTGCCATCGTCGCCGCGGCCGTCGCTGTGGCAAGCTACACTGCACCGCGGCCTATGCGGATCGCCGGCGCGCAGCTCGCCCTCAGTGATTCCGGTACCGGCGCTGGCGCGACGAAGGCGCTCATCAAGGTGAATGGCGTGGCCATCACCGCGGCGAACGATCTGTCGATCGCGGGCGCGGCCGGAAACAACACCGTGAGCTCTGTGGTCAGTCTCGGCTCGAACCAGTTTCCAGGCGGTGCCCGCCTCAACAAGGGCGACCTGGTCACCGTCGATATCACGGCCGTTCCAGGAACCACGGTTCCGAAGTGCGCCACTGTGATTCTCGACATCGTCGAAGTCGACGTTTAAAGACATTCCACCGAGGGCGCCCAGGCTTTGACCAGGCTGTAACTACGCGCTGAATCTGGAGACCTGGTCTGGATTCAGCGCAAAAGATTTGGAGAGCACAGGCGTATGTGGTTCTCGAAACGTCACCAGCAAGTGATGGATAGGCTCGACCAACTTCAAAAGGAGATTCACGTTATGTCAACCGGAGTAAACGCACTCACACAGGCTGTGGCTGATCTGAGCGCCGCGGTCCAGACCGAAACCGACAACGTCAACAAGGCCGTGGCCGGCATTAACGAGGCCGTTGCTGAGCTCAAGAACAGCGGAGATCCCGCATTGACGGCGCTCGCCGCGCAGATCGAAACGTCGGTGGCTGCCATCAACTCTGCGAGTAGCAATCTGTCGACGGCTGCGGCAAACCTGCCTGCACCGCCCGCACAAGCATCGCCGACAACCTAACTCCAGCGCGCGTGCCTCCGGTATGGTCTGCGCGGATAAGTCGAGCTCGGATCGGTGACCGGAACTGGTCCGAGGCCGCAAACATTTAGAGGGATGTCGATTTGCCGTTTCCTTATGCCATCGCGGACTTTGTTGCAGAGATCCCCAACGTGATCTCGGATGACGCCGTGCGCATTACATCCGGCAACTGGAACGCGCTGGTGATCCGCGCTATCATCGAGCGCTACTCTGCCGATGCGCCGCTTTATGTGGTGTCCGACATTCCAGGCAATGGCACAAACTATCTTCCACTTCCGATCGCGCCTGGCTCGGATCCTGTTCCGGTGTGGGAAACAAACTTCTCCGTCGTCAAGCAGATTGAGTTTCCGGTCGGCCAGCAGCCGCCACAGCTCGTCGAGGATTCCGACTTTTGCCTGTATCGAGCGCCTGGCGTCGCCGACACTATCCTGATCAACTTTGATACACCCGATGCCGGAGAGAGCCTGCGTATCACCTGGACGGCGCGGCATCTGCGCGATGGATCCACGGTGCCAGACAAGGACTTCTATGCGGTGACCGACTTTGCCGCATCGCTTGGCGCTGAGAAGCTGGCCTCGTTCTACGTGGGCACGGGCGACTCGACGATGCAGGCCGACGTGGTGAACTACCGCTCGAAGTCGCAGGAGATGCTGAACGTCGCGAAGACGCTGCGGAAGCGCTATTTCAACCATATGGGCATTGAAGAGGGTGCGACCGGCGAAGCTGAAGTCGGTCCATCGTTCGCGATGGGCAATCAATACCTCGATCAGAACAGCGGCGTGGCGCGCCTGGTCCACGACAAATACACACGATGACCTGGTCTGCGCAAATTCGGGGAACGGAAGATCTCGAGCCGAAGATGCAGGCGGCGACCCGCGAGGGTACGCAGGCCGGCCTCGAGGTTCTGGGCGTCAAGGGGCAGGAGATGGTGGTTGAGAATATCTCCACGCCCTATGGCGGCCTGCGGCCCGCTGTCGCATTTGGAAATCTCGCGGGCTCGATCACTTCCTCGTTTCAGCCGTTGCCTGATGCGGCGCGCGTGATCATCGGTGTCAATCCCACGCTTGGAGCCGACAAATATGCGGCTCCCGTCGAGACCGGCGCGCGGCCGCATTTCCCGCCGGCAAGCGCGCTCTTGCCCTGGATCCAGAAGAAGTTCGGCATCGACGACGAGAAGCAGGCTTTGAGCATGGCGTTCGCCGTGGCAAAGTCGATCGCGAAGAAGGGCATGCAGGGTCATCAGATGTTTTCCCGCGCGCTTGAGGCTTTGGAGCCGATGGCGCCTGGAGTACTCGAAAAGGAAATTGCGATCGCATTCGCGCGTCACGGCTTCATCGAGGCTCACCTATGAGCGCGATCGACGCGGTGACGGCTGTCTGGACGCGCCTGAAGACGGTGGACGGCGTCGGCCCCAACGTCTACAACATGCTGCGCGAAGCCAACACGGATGCCTCGTTCCAGCAGATCTTTATCGATGCCGCCACAGATCCGACGCATCCGATCGTGCGCGCCTGGCGCGTGACGCGCACCGCAACCCAGCCGCGCGACGAAGTGATGAGCGCGATGAGCCGCACACATACGGTCGAGATCTCCGGCTTCATGAGCTTTCAGGATGGCGTGTCGGAACCGATCTTTCAGCAGCTCATCGAAGACATCTGCGCTGCCTATGATTCCTATGCCGACGGCTCAGCCAGGCGGCGGTTTGTCGACGATGCGCACCCTTATGGCCTGTTCGACTGGACGGGGCCGATGCAGGTTGTCGGCGTGAGGCTTGGAATGCTGGGAAGCGTGCTGGTGCATGCAGCCCTGCTCAACTATCCGGTTCGTGAATTTCCGCTCTGAGTTTGAGAGCAAATAGAAAAGGAGCTTCGTATGCCCGGCTTTACAACTCAACGTTCTATTTTGCGCAATGTGGTTCTCGGTGGCAGCTCTCAGCTCACGCTGGCCGAGACGATGGCCGATGCGAATCTCACCTATCGCGGCCGGCCTGAGACCAACGGCTTCTTCCAGCTGATGCAGGAAGTCGAGTCGGATTACCAGTACGCCGGCAAGGGCACATCCTTTGCGACCGAGTCGCGCGTCATCACCAAGCAGTCTTCGGGCGAGATCAATACCCGCGTCGACGATTACCTGGCTGGCTGGCTGCTTTCGATGGTGATGGGCCATGATGCCTTCACCGCCGGCGCCGATCCCGGACCGCCGACAAACCCGAATACCCATGTCATCGCATGGGAGGACACAGGAGAGCCGGCGCAGGTCACCAACGTCTATGTCGAGGACGCGCCCGGAATCAAGCGCAAGTGGCAGGACATGAGCTGCACCAAGGTCGTGATCAGCGGCACAGACAAGGGTTCGCTGATGGCGAAGGCAACTCTGATCGGCACCGGCCGTTATGCCGACGGCGCGATGGTTGCGCTGCCCGCCCTGCCCACGGCGAAGTATCTCCAGGGTTCCGACTGCACCGTCTCGATCGGGCCGGCTGGCGCGCCTGTATCGATGAAGCCGCGCGTGCTCAGCTTCGAGGCTACCTTCGATCATCAGAACGATCTCTTCCGTTCGCTCGGCGGCGGCGTATATCCCGTCTTCCCGCGCTATGGAAATCCGATCTGTGGATTGAAGCTCGTCATCGCCGTCGACACTACGGCCGACATCCGCGATTGGCAGGTGAACCGCACGGCCCTCGAAGTGAGCCTCGCCATTAACAGCGGCCCGTTGGCTCAGCTCACCCTCGATTACCCGCTGTTCTATAGAACGCGGATCTGGGAGAGACAGACAAGTACGTGACGTACACCATCGACCTCAACCAGGAAGACATTCTGAAGGCGACGGGATCTGAAGTGTGCACAGCCACCGTGCTCAATTCGGCCACCGCATACCTGGTCGCGGCATAAGAACTTCCTCCGCGGAGCGCGGTATTCGCAGGACGCGCTCCGCTCTTTTTAGAGGAAAACTGAACCACCTTGGAGGATGTGATGGACGATGTCGCCGCTGAGAAGGCTATGCTGCCTCTCGATATTTCCCGCCAGATCTCGCTCAAAAGCAAAGCAGGATCATTCGTCTACAGTCTGCGCCGCATCGGCCTTGCCGACTGGCGCGGCTATTTTGCTGCCATGGTGCGCCAGGTGCTTCATGTCGATGGCCGCCGCGAAGAGATCTTCGAATCGGACTCGGCGCTTGTGGAGCTCGTCGACAATGTCCTGGTCTCAGCCACAGGCTACGGCGACCTGAGCGTTGTGAAGGATTGGAAGTCGGCGCTTCCGATCAAGCACCGCATTGCTGTCGGCATCGTGCTGCGCAGCGTTATGGCCTTACCGGCCGAAAGTTCCGCCCAGCTCTGCGACCTGGTCGAAATCTCGCTCGACGCCACATGGCCCACCGAAGGCAAGACGGTGATGTATACGGGGCTGAGTCATCGCTTCCGCCATCCCAGCATCGAGCAGCTCAAGCGTTTCAACTTCGAGGCCAGCCGTGTCCGCGTGCGCGGCGATGGCGAGAACGGCATTTCCACTTATCCGTCGCGCCAGGCGATTGCTATGAATATCTATGACGATCTGATCGAGAGCGTTGATGGCTATTCCGTCGCCGGCGCGGCGCTCGAAGGCGTGGAGAACATCAAGCGCGAGATGGACGGAGCACACAAGGCCGCCGCGGCTCTCCATCTCTTCATGGGTGAAGGCGAAGTCGAAATCGAATGAAAGCCGAGCTCGTCCGAAGAGCGGCGGCCGAGATCTTCAATGAAGGGTTCATGTATGCCGAAATCGATCGCACTCTTAAAAACACGGCGCCGGAGATGCGAGTCGAGGCTTATGAACAGATGCGGCCGAAGCGGTCGGTTCCTGACGGATGCTACGACTGGGTGCACCATCTCATCTGGGTCGAGAACCTGCTTGAAATCGTCGACCTTCCACTCACCGCGGTTGAAGCCGAAGGGCTGGTTGCACTCAAGCGCGAGCGGATCCGCTTCCAGGCCGAGCACCCGCCGTGTCCGAAGTGCGGAATGCCCAATGAAGCCCACGCATTCAAGTGCCGCGAGTGCATGGCGGATATCCAGCAGTAGGGAGCGCGGATAGATGGCGACGGCCGTACAGATCGAGCTGAGGGTTGACGAGCAGGGCGCGGTCCAGGGGCTGCGCGTCTTCGATACCAACGTCAAGGCCAGCACGGCATCGGTGCGCCAGCTCAGTACCGAACTGGGCGCGGCCGGAACAAAGGCGACTGCGACAGGGCAGAAGGGTGCAGCCGCGCTTGGGGAAATGAAGACTCGCGCGCGCGAGGCCAAGGAGGGGCTGCATCTCGCGACCGAAGAGCTCGATATCCATATGCCGCGGGCGTTTCGTAATCTGGCTGCGCAGTCTGCTGTTGTGCAGAAGATCATCGGAGCGATCGGGCCTGGCCTGATGGCGCTTGGCGGGATCGAAGTCGGCGCGATGGTATTCAGCCAATTGATTGAGGGAGCGCAGAAGCTCTGGGAAAACTACATCTCGCTTAACAGCGCCGAGAAAGAATACGAGGAACAGCTTAAAAAGGCGCGGGAAGAAGATTACTGGAAGTCTGATTCGATAGAGACAACAATCCTTCGGATCAAAGAGGCGACCGCCGCGGCCAAGGGCTACCGGTCCGCTGCTGAGCAAGCCAACAAACTCGGCTGGGGGATCTCGATGCTCGGCCCGGAAGGTCTTGTTGTTGGCGCTGCGACGCTCTACCAGGCCCACAAGGCGGCCGGCGAATCAGTCAAAAAGAAGGAAGCTGTCGACAAGCTAACGCCCGAGCAAGTTGCACAGCAGCATGAACTGAATCTCAAACAAATCGAATATAACCACCGGCTTGATGAGGAGCTCCCAAAGCAGAAGAAGATTCTCGCGCTCCTGAAGCAGAGAACTGAAACCGAGGCCGAAAATCGCACTTTCGGAAACCTCCGGAACGCCGCTCTCGGAAATCCCGTTGATTTCAAGCATAGCGGGGAAAAAGAAGAAGGCCTGAAAGTTGGAATCGCGAAGGGCCAAGCGGATACGGAACTCTTCCAATTGCGCAAGGAGCAGGCTCAGGAGCTCGCGCACATGAGGGAGCAGGCGCTTGAAGCTGGTCTGCGCGGATCGGCTCTCTATCACGCGCAAGAGGCCGCGGCGATCCAAGATCTAAAGGCGAAGGAAATAGATTCTGCCTCTTTCCGTGATGCAGTTCATCTCAAATTTCACAACGAGCAGATGAAGCGCCTCCAGGATGAGACGCGCGAAGTGAAGAAGATCGAGCGCCTGGCGTCGGTTGCCGGCACGACCGGTATCGCGAAGACCCGCATCGAGGGCGTGAATAAGCTTGCCGATATTCGTGGCGAAACCTTCAGTGACGTAGATGCGAGCGGTCACTCGGCTCACGCTGAGAGGGAGCGCCAGTCTGCGCGCGAATCAACGAATGCGGAGATTGTCGCGCAGGAGCAGGGTTTCACCGATCGCCTCAAGCAGCTCTCCGATGAAAGTGCGTCCCACCAGATCTCCGGGTTCTCGCGCGCGGATCCGCGCCGAGGCTCAGAAGCAGATCGATGCCCTCACGCTCGAATTTCAGAAGCTCTACGGCAAGGATGCGAGCAATCCTGACTATCAGCAGCATGCCGGCCAGCTCCGCCAGGGCGTTGGCATCATCAACGATTCCGCCGGCGAGCAGGCGCGCGAGCTCTCCCAGCGCAATGCCGATGAGACGGCGCAGATCGAAGCTCAGGCTCGCGCGCATGCGCTCTCGGCCGAGAAGCAGCAAACGGCTGCGATCCAGGCTGAGTACGAGGAGAGGCTGCGCAAATACACCGAAGAGCTGAAGCAGCAGGAAATCTCTCAGGATGACTACAATCGCCGCGTCGCCGCTGCAGCTGAGGAGCGCGATGCGCAAATGGTTGAAGCAGCCAAGGCTGCGCGCGAAAAGATGGCCGGCGAGTTCACCCGCTTCTTTAAGGATCCTCTCGGCTCGATGAAGGAGATGGGCGAGAAGGCTGCCGGCGAAGCCGCGGCTGCGATGGTGCAGCGTATGCAGGGCCGCTTTGGCGGGGCCACGGGGACCGCAGATGCTCATCATGGGCCTCCAGGCCTGCCGGGCTTCAATGAAGCGTGGGGCGGCCTCTTCGGAAGATTGCTGGCAAAAAGAATCCAGGCCTCGATCGCGCTGCCGAGATCGGCAAAACGCCAGCCATGACACAAACTGGCCTGATCACCTCTCGACCGCGCAGATTCATATTCGGAGCGCGACCTTAATCTTGGCACGACGGGAACAGCGCCAGCACCGGAGCTGGCATGCCATTGCCGAGCACCGGTTATAGGGGCGGCGGCGACGGGTTTTCTTTTTATCCTCCCCCGGCGCCGCAGCTCAACGTCTGAATTCGGCGTGGGTTTGGGCGACGGCGGTTCCACCAGCGATGGCGGAGGAAACTTCGCCGCAGGCGGCGCGACATCGGGGTCGTCGCCCAGCCTGCTCGGTTCCGGACTCGCCGATGTTAACGAAGTGTAGGCCTGTTTAAACAGGCGAAGAGCATCTTTTTGCCCGATAGCCCCACGGCAAATTGAACACGTCATCGGGCACGCAGGATCTCGGCGGCGATGGATTGAGGTTCTGTTCCAAATTGCAGACGAGCCAATGCAATCGTTGGACCTCCCTCGAAGAACATCTCGAATAACGGCATGCTGGGCGGCGGAGGTTTCAAATCCAACATCGGCGGAGCTGCGAGCGGCACTCTCGGCCTCTACAGCGCATATCAGGGGCAATGGAGGATTCGGTGGCGCGGCCAGCGGCGCGATGAGCGGCATGGAACTCGGCATGTCTCTCGGCGGTCCAATTGGTGCGGCTGTAGGTGCCGTTGGAGGCGCGATTCTTGGCGCGATCGGCTTCGGCGGCCGCGAGAAGGCGCGCGTCTATGATTTGAAAACCGTTCGCCCGCGGATCGGAAATGATACGGCCGCCTTTCAGCAGGGGTCGATGGATTACCTATCGGCTTATAGCGACCTGCAGGCGCTCGACGGGGATGCATGGACGACGCTCAAAAAGATGGGGCGGAGCGGCATACGGATATTACAAGGACACAATCAGCGGCGAGATCAAGCAGGCCGAAGCGAAGCTCACGCGCGAAGAGAAGGCCGGACGCGGCCAGGTGACGGCCAGCGCCGCACAATACGACATCGGCACTGATTCGGTTCCACGCACTGGATTTGCCGTCATCCATAAACGAGAGCGCATCTTCCCCTCAAACCAGAACGAGCGCATGACGCGGGCGCTTGAGCGCGGCGCCGACATGGAATCAGTCCATCGCATGTATCAGTCTTCGATGGGCACCCGCGATGCGCGCCAGCAGGCCGCGCGAGGCGGCGATCGCACGATGAACATGAACGTGCATGCGATCGATTCGAAGGGCGTGGCGCAGTTCTTCGATAAATACAAACACCACATGCGGGCTGCTCTCAATAGTTCCTACGCCGAAAACTCCGGAGGCGCGGATGCCTGACGACCGATGTCCTCAATCCAATTCCCGGTTATGACGTAGCTCTGGGCGATTCGATGAATCCGAGCTATGGATTACGCGCAAGCGTGCCTCAACGCAGCTTCATAAGAAGGCGATCGGATCCTCGCCCTGGACGCGCGAAACGCAAAACACGGGCCACACCTTCACCTTCAGCTGGATCGGCCGCACCTGGGCGTGCGTGCAGCGGTTGAAGTGGTATTACGAGAACTACGAAGATGGTTATTTCACCATCAAGAACTGGGACGCCGGCGGCCGGCTGTACAGGCCGCTTCACTTCCGAGCCACAGGAAGTCGAGACCTCGAATAATAAATGGGATGTCCAGGGCGTGACGTTTGAAGAAATGCCACAAGCCCCGATGCTTGAGTACCCTTCCGACTGGACACACGATTCGGTGATGTTCTTCGTGAACAACGATCGCGGCGATCAGAAGCTGGCGGTAAATGGAACGTGGACCGAGGTGGCTCCGGTCGCGCCCGCTATCACGCTGGGCGGCCTCGCACGCGGCGCTGGATCCACATTGCCGCTCCCCGCGACCGCGATGACCAACGTGGGCACGGCGGGCGAATGGGCGCAATTCGAATACCGCGGCTACGGCTTCCAGCTCTACCTGGTGAAAGGGCCTGAGTTCGGAAAGGCCGATGTTTATCTCGATGGAGTACTCCTCACCACAGTCGATTGCTATGCGGCGGCCGAGCTCGGCCCGCAGATGGTGCTTTCGCAGCCCAGCGTCTCGCTGGACATCCATCGCGTGAAGGTGATCTGCGATGGAACAAAGAACGGAGCCGCCTCCGCGACCAACATCACCTGGTGGGCGCTGCAGGTGATGCGCTAGATGATCAACTTTCCGCCATCATTGAAAGCCGTGGGCGGCGCGCGCACCGGCATCGCGCCGGTAAATCTGCTCGACGTGCTCACGCTGAACAACGATCTCTATTTGTTCTCCGATCGCCTGATGAACAACGTGCCGAGCGCGATCGAGGCGACAGCTGCTATTGCCGCTACGCCGCCCATACTTCCAGTTCCAGCGGGACAAGCCGTCGCATGGTGTTCAGCTCTTACCACTGGATCGCATACTCTCGGAATTCATTGGACGGCTGAATCCACCCTCAATAGCGCGCGGTTGACCGACACGGCTAACGCCGCAGTTCCGACGACATGGGCATTTTGGACGGGCTTCACACCTCCAATACTTCCCCCCGGCGCGACCGTCGTCGGGATTTACCCGGTGGTAATCGCCGAGATCATCGGCGTGCATGGCAACCCTCAATGGGGTGCGAGTATCGGCTACGATCCTTCCGGACCGAGCGAGTTCGCTTTTGGGCTAAGCAACGGCGAGAACTATATTGTGGGCGGCGTCGGCACCGATATTACGATCTTGAAGTCGCTCACGGTGGGCTGCCGCTTTTTCGATTCAGCTTTTTTTAGTGATTTCAATGAGCTCGACATATCGTTTATCGGCATCGCTGTCTACTACACTCTCCCCACCTATGGCACTCCCGGCGACCCGGAGATACCTGGGAGCGGCATCCCGCCGGCTGAATACCTTCCCTGGCTGATGTCCGTTCCGGAGATCACGTTTCATCGCTCGCTGCAGACCGACATGGGCAGCTTTGTTCTTCAGAACGTCAGTGGCGACACGCTTTCGCGCGACATGGAAAGCTAATGCTTCGCGCCTCTCTGGAGGGGGCGTTCGTCGTCTATCGGCTGTGGCAGGCGGATGCTGAGGCGTCGTGGATTGAAGTGCACGGCTCGCTCACGGTCGGGATGTTGGTGTCGACACGGTGAGGCTCAGGGCTCGCAGCTGATGAATCCCGCGCAGGACGATACGCCGCCATTTCATATTGCGAGACCTGTCAGCTTCAGTGGGGCGGCCGGCGGTGCGGCGCGACGGGAAAACGGAGTGCAAGTACAGCTTTCAGACCTGCCAGGTACCGGAGCGCATCTTCGCGATCCTCAATAACTACGAGAAGAATTACGGCGAATCGCTCGCCAATGTCGCCATCAAGACCATCAATCGCCGGAGGCAACTCTAGTGCCCAATTCCTCCACCACGCTGGCATCCTCGGCAAGCGCGACGACCGGCACACCGGCCGCATGGGCCTATGGCAATGTCTGGGTGACCGGCTATCGCAAGGATTACTACATGCTGCAGGACACCGGCAACGACTGGATGGATTATGTCCGCGTCGGCCGCTGGCTCCTTGGCGAAGGCGAGTGGGACGGGCCACAGGAAATCTGGATCAACGACGAGCTCACCTGGCGTGGCTTGAATCCGGCGCCGCATCCGTCGATCGGCTTCAGTGGGCAGCAGTGGCAGAACGGTCTCGACAATAAGTGGAGCCTCGTTTTCAACTTCCACTCCGGTTGCGATGCGGCGATCGGCTCGGGGTTCACACCCAGCTCTAACGGCCCCGACCAGGGCATCGACGTGCTCTGCGCGCAGTTCCCGTCGGCGATCCAGCCGCTGCACTATTCGCGCATCGCCTACTACATGCTGATGCGGAAGCAGCCGATCGCGTTTCCAACCAACGATCATCGCAACGATCCATCACAGTTCACCGACATCAATCCCATCGGTCTCTGGCGCGCCCTGAAGTGCAGACTCTTCGACGAAGACGGCACGATGAGCGGCTACGCCTTCACCACGAACCCCGCCTGGCACTTCGTCGATATGCTTCTGCGGCGCAAGCTCTTCCCCGATTACGCGCTCGACCTGGTCAGCGGCCCGGACGATCTCACCGACGCGATCCGCGCGCGCTTCAACTGGTCGAGCATCTGGAACGCGGCGCAGTACTTCGATGAGATCCTGGCCAACGGCCGCCGCCGCTTCGAAGGCAACTACGTCTTCGCAGCCAGACGTCGCTGCAGGCCTGCGTCGAGCAGATGCTGCTCTGCTGCCGGTCGTTCCTGGGCGAAGACGCGGGCGAAATCTGTCTCAACTGCGGATCAGCCGCGCAGCTCGGTGTTTACCTTTTCGCGCGACCATGTTCTGCCGGGAAGCTTCGAAGCCTCAGACCAGAGCATCCACACAGCGCCGAATCGCTATGTCGGCAAGTTCCGCGATGTGCTGGTGCCGGCGCTTGGCACTCACAATTCGAACCATCGTGAGCATCGTCATCACCGGCGGCCGGCCGCTCGTCACAATGAGCGAGCCGCATCCACTCAACGCGCTCGACTGGATCGCGATCGGTGGCACAGATACGGTCTACGACGGCGAGTGGCAGGTATACAGCGTTCCCACCGTCCTGAATATCGGCACACCTGAAGAGATCGATCCCACGACGTTTCTGCTGATTCCCAAGGGCGACAACTATCCCGCGAGCGTTGGACCAGGCGGCCTCGTCGGTCTGCTTTACTCGCGGTTCAAGGAACGCGCTCCGGAGTTCTGGCACAAGGCGAATCAGCTGGCGCGCGGCGTGATCGGCAACGGCATCCAGCGCCAGCGCGAGAAGGTGCGCCAGGCGCTCGATTTCGCGACCTGCACCTACGACCAGGTCAGCCGCATCACCACCTATGAGCGGGATCGGCTGCTGGGCGTCGACACGACCGGCGCCGATGGAAAGCTCGATAGTCCCTACATCACGCCGCGGTTCATCAAACTGCGCACGTCGCTGTTCGCGCGCGACGCCGCAGGCAATCTGGCCGGCGCGGTGCGGCCTGGCGATCGCGTTGCTGTCGATGACACGCTGAACTTCCAATATGCCGGCGATTATGAAGTACTCGAACCGCTCACGGTTTATCCGCCTACCACTTCCGTCGAAGGGCAGGGCGGGTCGCTCACGCGCGCTCCTGAAGAGAATTCCGGCGAGATAGAATTCGTGCTCGGACCATACAACGAAGCCATCATGTACGACATATCTGATCCGGAGTCGGCTGGATGGTTGAATGTGCCGGGCAGCGATCCAGGCAACAGCTCGAACTTCACGCAGATTCCGACTCGCCGACGGCGTGTTCGTCTTCTTCACAGGGATCTTGCCGATCGGGCAGCCAGTTCCAGCTTCCATCGACTGGCTTCCCGCCGGGCAATATGTTTGCGTGGGCATCGCCGGCGGGCTCGAAGATCAGCTGGCCACTCCGCGCACACCATCAAGCTCTGCGACGCATCGGCCACGCGCCAGCTCTCGCTGATCTACGACGATGATGAGGGCCACGATTGGGGCGGCGATGTCACCTATGCGGCTGTGGCGTGGCTCAGCCCCGAGACACCGTCGACATCGGGCGGCCTCAAATGGCTCGAATTCACGCTCCTCGGTGGCGAAGAGATCCTGTGGGGTCAGGGCATTCTCGCTGATGGCGCGACGGTGATCGTTGCCCAGCGGCTGGACATCGCGTTCCCGCGGATCAGATCTTCGCCGTCGCTTACATGCATGACCAGGCGAACAATGGCAACATCATGTTCCTCGCCGGCGCGCGTGTCGATTCGAGCAACGTAGTTCACTTCGACGTTTCCGACGACACTGGGCACACCTGGCACGGCAATGCGAACGTGCTCATCTTCGCTTTCAAAAACAACATGAGCACCTGGGTGATGGAGACCATCACCGGCGTCAACTGGGCGCAACTGCACGCTCACCGACGGATCGATCTTCGGCGTGGGATGCGGCAAGGATCTGGCCGATGGCGCGACAATCACGCTGCCAGCGACCGCTGGCGATGGCTCGACGTTGCAGCCGATCGTGGGATCGAGCTTCGGGCAATACGAGAGCGGCTCGAATCACGCGCAGGGCGTCGGCATATCCGATCTCGATGCCGGGAACGTGATCCACATGCACGTTCAACGATGGCTCAGGCGATCACTGGCCAGGCAAGGGCGATCTGTTTGCGGTTTACTCGACCGCTGGCAGCTCCGCGCCCACGCTCGTCACTGTGACGCCGGCGACGGCCACCATCGCGGCCGGCGCATCGCAGCCATTCAGCGCGACGGTCACCGGCAACGCGAATCATCATGTGGTTTGGAGTGTTGACGGCATCGCCGGCGGCAATCTCACCGTGGGAATTATCGACGCAACCGGCTTCTATAACGCGCCGAGTTCGAGCGGAACGCACATCATCACCGCAACGAGCATTCCAGTTCCTACGGCCTCAGGGTCGGCAACGGTGACCGTATTCGGAGTCGTTCTAACCGGGGATATTTTGACGCTTGATGATGGGACGCCGGTCGCCACTGACGACGGCGATCCGATCCAAGTGGATTAGGAGGCGATATGTCGATCTTTCTTTCGGCCGCGATCAGCCAGGGGACTCTTGGCGCACGGCCCGCTCCAAGCATTGACGGACGTCTCTATTTCGCGACCGACACAAAACAGTGGTTTCAGGATACCGGCACTGTCTGGAATGACGTCACCCCGGATGGCACGTATCTCGAGGAAGTCATCGCATTCTCAGGAACGGCCGGAGCGCTATCGCATACGCCGATCGTCGGCAAGCGGCTCGATGGCTATCGCAACGGAATACGCATGACTTCGCTGGCCGGGTCGCCGGCAATTCAAACCTTTTCGATCGTGGGCTCGGCTGTCACGCTGGCGGTCGCAGCAGGAGGATCTGATGGTTTCATTTTCGCGTATCAGCACTAAGGTCGTTCTTCTCGTCGCGTTGCTGGTCTGCTGCTCCGGCACTCGCGCGCAGACCAACCCGGCGAACCAGATCAACTGGCCGAGCTGCTCTCCAGGGCAAGCATATGGTCCGAATGGCAACGCCTGCCTGAGCGTCGGCGGCGCACCCGTCAACGGAACCGTGCAGACGAGCAACTTCACGATTACAAATCAGCCGTTGGTGCAAATGAACTGCTCGTCTTCCTGCACGGTCACTCTGCCGGCGACTGTCTCTACGGGGTTCGCTTCCGTGCTCTGCCGTACTGGAGCGGGCGCAGTCGCGATCAATCCCAACGGCGTGACCTATACCAACGGGGCAACCTCCATTCCGTTGCAGGGCACATGCCTTGCTGTCTTCACTCCAGATGGAACCACGTACACGTCCACCTCATCGCTGAACGTGGATTCGAGCCTAACGTGGACGCCTGGCACGGGCGTCAATTTGCTCTCGGTCGCGGCCGGTGGCTCGGCTGCGATCTGCGCAGATACTTCCGGATCGCCGACTGTGCAGAGCTGCACGATTGCAGGCTTCACGCTCTCGGCTCCGAAGTGCTTCACCTATACGACGACCACCGCAAACACCGGCGCATCGCTAACGCTAAACGTGAATGGCGGCGGCGGAAAGCCGGTGGCGAAGTGGCTTGGGACAACAACCCTGGCTGCCGGCGACGTGCCGGCGAACAAGTCTACGGTCGCGTGCTACGACGGCACGAATATCAATCTCATGACGATCGGGAACGCGCCCATTGGCGGCGGCTCAGGGATTCCATTTGATTCCGCGGCCGCCTATGCGTGGTTTGGCGATTCGCTGTTGATCGTTTCGACCACCGACAATGCTTCAACGCTCAAGACTTCGACCGCAACAGCCTCGGCTTGCAATGGCACAACCTGCACGATCACCGATGCCACGGGTACCGGCGCAGGGTTCTACTTTGTCGGCCAATGGCTGATGCCGGGAGGGGATAACCTCGCCGGATTCTCGCCCGCCTGTCTTGCCGTCTCTCGCGCGCAGGTGACCAATATCACCGGCTCGGTCGTTAGCTTCAGCGAGGCGCAGACCATTATTCCCGGCGGTACGCATTCGACTGGCTGCACAGGAACGCAATCTGGAACCGGCGGCGTCGTGCAGGACGCGACAAACTTCTCACCATACCAGGCAGCCACGATGCCGTACTTTTCGCATGGCGGAGTCTCGTCTCCTCCGATCATTAATCGTGGCTGGCCCGGGCAGGCGATTTCCGATCTGACATCGAACATGACCGCCTATATGGGGGGTCTGCCCTCGGGAAGCTTCGTGTTTGTACAGAGCGAGGACTTCTGCGGAACAAACAACTCGGCAACATTTATCAGCGATCTCAAATCGATTGCGACGTCTATCCACGCGGCCGGCCATAAGGCGTTTCTCTCGACTGCCCCGATCGGCCCGACGTTCAATTGCGGACTCGGAGTGACCGGTGATGGAACGTTCTTCGCCGTCACGCAGTGGATTCAAACGGCGGCTCAGTGTCCGATCGATACGACGGCGACCAATTGCTACGACGGAATTGTCGATCAGATCAGCTACGGCGTGAATGATCGCACCGACATCAACATGGTCAATCAATCCGGGGCGCTAACCGGCCATCTGACCGACATCGGCAACATTAAAGCTGCTCAGGTGTATAACGATTCACTTGTGAACAAAGGCTCGATCAACTCAAACGGGCTCGCTGGGGTTCACGCGATAAATCAGTTCACTCAGCTTCAATATTTCATTCTCGGCTGGCAGATGTTGAACGGGACTAACTTTGAAAACATCTCTGGGGAAGACAATATTCTCAACTACGGCTGGTGGAACACTGGGCACAACTATTTCAACCTCAATCAAGGTTCGTCATTCTGCAGCGCTCAAACATCGAGCACGAATCAAGCGCCCCATGTATGCCTTTCTGCCAGCGCCATCTCTCCCGGTTACTGGGCCGTAGGCGGCGGTACGTATCCAAGCACCTCCACCACTCCGACTCCTGGCGACAACACCGGCGGAATCGATCTTTCAAACGGCGGAATTAGAGTCAAGGTTCTTACTTTGCTAAACAGTTTCACGTCCGATCAGACCTGCAGTTCTGGCAACTACTTCCTCTATTCCCAGTCAACGGCGCTCACTGTGAAGCTCTGCCACAACGGAACAACCACTGACTTGGGAGCAGCGATCGGCGGACTGAACGGAACAGTGACCTACACCAGTTCGCAATCAGCCGGCACCGCTGACAATGGCAAAGAAGTGATAATGAACTGCTCCGGAGCGTGTTCGTATACGCTTCCCACGACGCAGCCATCGACGACGTGGAGCGCCTGGGTCAAGAGTATAGGGAGCACCACGGCGACGATCGTCCTCGGCGGTGGAGACACTTTCAACGGTTCAGCGAGCGTTCCCGTATTGAACAAATTTGCCGAACTGCACGTATGGGCCAATACCGCAACAAGCACGGATTATCAGGGCGACGCGCCGGACACCGTCACTGCTCCATTGGTTCTGACGATGTCATCGAACGGCAAGAATTATTCATGCCCCACATGCTCGACGGGGTCTGGGACAAGCGTAAGTTTGCCGGGAGCAAGTTCGCTCGGATCGGTGACCTTCAATGGAAATGTCGGGTTACTTTGCGCAGATTCGTCCGGGAGCGGTACTGCGCATGTTTGCGCGACCAGTCCGAGCATCACCCCTGCAGCCGGGACCTGCTTCACTTACACGACTACCACCGCGAACACCGGAACCGGTCTTACTTTGAACATCGATTCGTTCGGTGCAAAGAGCGTGGCTGTCGCAAGTAGCTCAGGTTGGACAACCACACTGACGGCCGGCACGAGCATACCGGCGAACAAGCCGATGACCGTTTGCTACGACGGCACAAATATGAATGCTTCGGGAACTGGCGTTGCTCCAGGCTCCGGTGGGGGTGGCTCATCGGCTCCATCAATTGCTGATGGATGCGCTAACTTCAATGGGAGCGGAACAACCGTAACTTGTACGCTCGGCAACGTTGCGACCACTGACTTCTTAGCCTTCCTTTGCATGTCGAACACAGGAACATCTTCTCTGACTGCAAGCATTTCAACGAGTGGAACGATCATAAACAACACCGCGTTCCGTTCTCTCGGTGGAACGTGGAGCTACGAGACGTGGTATACGCTCAATCCGGGCGGTGGCTCTACCGTCGCTACGTGTACAGCCAACACATCGGCATCCAATCTCCGCATCACCGTGGTTCAGATTCATAAGGGAAGCGCGACTGCGGCTGGTGGAGCGATGGGCGGTGTGGTCGATCAGACAGGCGTGAGCACGTTCACTAGCTTATCTTTATCCACGAACGCCGTTAATAGTTACGTGCTTGAGTGCACGGCGGGCACATCGGGCGGAAATGGAACATGGAACTTTACCCCCACGTTCGGAGTAATGGCGTCTCCATTCAAGATTTTTGGTACCAATTTTGCTAACTGCGGAGAGGTGTATTTCAATTCAATCCAAACATCTGTCGGATTGACTGTCCCAACCGGCACCAGTCAAAGCTTCTCCGGGATCATTTGGAATATCCAATGATGGTCACTATTGCATCAAGGCGGGACGGTCCACCGGATCGTATGGGCGGAAAGCAGGTTACCTATGTGGGAGTTTCTATGGCGACTCGATCGCGACTCCATTATCCGAGCTGCGGATGCACGATCGATCTCTCTCTGAAGGTGATTGACGAGTTGCCTGCGCATCAGCGCTCTTGCTCAATTTGTGTGTGTTTCGGGCTTGGGATTGGGACGAGTGATGATGGATATGGAAAATGGAAGTCAACCGGTTTCCCAGAATTATTTGTCACGACCTGTGACACGTAAATCTGGGAACCTATGACACGTAAATCTGGCGGCCACATTGATCAAGTAAAGGACAAATCGAATCACGCAAAAGGCTGCTTCGAAGGAAGCCGGAATGTGTTGGGAGCATTCACGCCCATAAGGATCGAACGGTGTGAGATCATCGGTACCTCATCGGTACAGATACCCCCCACCCCCCCCTCGAAATTTGCAGTTTTCCACTGCGAATTTGCAGGAAATTCGCCCAATGAACTCCGACCGTATCAGTCGGAGATCGATTGGCAATGAACGAGGATGCGCTTGAGCTGCAGGTTGCGAGCGTAAAGCGGGCCCCTTGCTACTCGTCGTAATGCAGCAGGCTGAAGACGTCGTACTTCTTGAAGCGGTCGCGGCCCTTCAGAAAGTCCAGTTCCACCGCAAACGCGAGGCCCGCAATTTCGCCGCCGAGTTCATTCACCAGCTTGACGGTCGCTTCCATGGTGCCGCCGGTCGCCAGCAGATCGTCGACCAGCACCACGCGCTGCCCTGGCTCGATCGCGTCCATGTGAATCTCCAGTGTGTCCGATCCGTACTCAAGGTCGTAGGTCACGCGCGCCACGGGCGCCGGAAGCTTGCGCGGTTTGCGCACCGGGACGAACCCTGCATTCAGCCGATAGGCGAGCGCGGGCCCGAAAATGAACCCCCGCGCCTCGATGCCCAGCACCAGGTCAATGTTGTGTTCGATATAGTGGGCCGCAAGCAAGTCAATCAGCTTGGCAAAGCCTGTCTTATCCTTCAGCAGCGTGGTGATGTCGTAAAACAGGATCCCCGGCTTGGGAAAATCCGGCACCGTGCGTACCAGCGCCTTCAGTGCTTCTACATCGATCGGCTTGATTGCTTCGGGCATGCGTTCGCTCGCTCCTCGAGACTGTCGAAGTTGTCAGTCTTCAGTCGTCAGTTCTCAGTCTTGCCGACTGGCCTCTGATTAACTGACATCTGAAAACTGCGCGAAGTGCTCTGATAAATCGTTACTTGAATTATAAAAGGCAGGTCTTCTGTTCCCGTCTTCAGCCCTCGGTTGTCAGTCTCGCAGACAGCCGGACGGAAAAACTGAAAACTGATCACTGACAACTGCACGAAGCGCTACCAGGCCCCCTCAATGCGGAACGCATCCAGCCCTTCCGCCTCTTTGTCGTCGAGATAGTGCTCGATGAGGCGGTCGACCCGGCTGCCGCGCGGACCGCGGCGCAGGCTCGCGCGCAGCTCTGCAAGATCTTCGGCAGTGCCTGAGGCGACCACTTCCACGTCGCCCTCTTCGGTATTGCGCACCCAGCCGCGCAGATCGAGCTCGCTGGCTTCGCGATGAACGAACCAGCGAAAACCCACGCCCTGCACGCGCCCTTGAATCAGAAAGTGGAGAACCATCATTGCGGACCATCGTCAGTTTTTCAGATGCGCTTGCTTCTACGCAACCGGGAAGAGGCTGCTGCACCATGTGAAGCACGAAGAACAGCGCATTGTGGGAGCCTGCTCCATTTGCAGAATCTTTCGCGGATTGCAATCGCATATTGATGAAGCTTCAGCGCAGATTAAGGAGAGCGGCCGTAGGATTGCGCTGATTGGAAACAGGAGACGTGGATCGGCATTTCCATACCGAATCGGTCTCACGGACTTCACCAAAAGGGGAAAAATGAAAAGCTTTCGCATTGCCTCTGTTGCAGCAACTGTGCTGTTGGCCTCTGCAGTCATGGTCCCTGCGACCGCGCAGTCAGACTGGAAGGTCGCGAAGACATTCCACGTGGGCGGTGACGGCGGTTGGGACTACCTTACGGTTGATTCCGCAAGCCACCGGCTCTTTGTCCCGCGTTCAACGCACACCATGGTGCTCGATGAGAATACGGGCAAGGTGTTGGGCGACATTCCCGGCCAGAAGACAGCGCATGGCGTGGCCATCGCTCCGAAGGCCGGGCGCGGTTTCATTACCGATGGCGGCGGCAGTGGCGCCATCATCATATTTGACTTGAAGACCTACGCGGTGCTGGGAACTCTTGCGACCGTGCCGGACTCGGATGGAATCATCTACGACGCAGCGCAGGATCGCGTTCTCGCGGTTTCCGGCGACGGTGGCGTGCTCATGACCTTCAAACCGGACATCGATCCAAAGAATGGCAAAATCGACCCTCCCATCGAACTCGGCGGAGCGCCGGAATTTCTGGCTGCCGATGGCGCCGGCAAGGTCTACATCAACCTTGAGGACAAGGACGTTGTCGCGGTTGTCGACTTGCATAGCCGGAAAGTCGTTGAGCGTTGGCCCGTGGCTCCCGGTGGCCGCCCCGTCGGAATGTCGATGGACTCCCGGACGCACCGCCTGTTTGTAGGCTGCCGGAATCCCCAGAAGCTGATTGTGATGAGCACAGAGAATGGCAAGGTACTGGCTGACCTGCCCATCGGTGCGGGAGTCGATGCCACCAAGGTGGACGGAGCTCAGGCCTTCGCAAGCTGCCGCGATGGCTCTCTGGCCGTCGCCGAGGAAAAGGCAGGAAAATACGTGGTCGCTCAGACAGTCAAGACTCCTGACGGAGCGAGAACCATGGGAGTCGACACAACGGCGCACAGGATCTTCCTTCCAACCGCGGAGTTCGAGCCGCAGCCTGCCGGGTCTACAAGTCGCCCGAAGGCGAAGCCGGGCACGTTCATCATCGTAGAGGTGGCTCGCTAGATTGCGATCATGCGCGACCAGACCCTGAGGGTTGTCGTAAAGTCGAACATCGGAAGCAGTTGAGCGGTATCGGGGTCGATCCGGACCCGAGCCCGATTGCCGCTCGCGCTACACTGGTTTTACCGATGGTTTTCGTCCTCGATAACTACGATTCCTTTACCTACAACCTCGTTCAATACCTGGGCGAACTTGGAGCGGACGTGCTGGTCCGCCGCAACGACGAGCTCACTGTCGAAGAGGTTGAAGCGCTGAAGCCCGAACGCATCCTGCTCTCGCCGGGGCCTTGCACGCCCGGCGAAGCCGGAATCCTGGTTCCGCTCATCCGCCACATGGCGGGCAAAGCTCCGATCCTCGGCGTGTGCCTGGGACACCAGGCCATCGGCGAAGCCTTTGGTGGCGAAGTGGTCCGCGCGCAGAGCCTCATGCACGGCAAGACAAGCAAAGTGAATCATGACGGCAAGGGAGTTTTTTCAGGATTGCCGACTCCGCTTACCTGCACCCGCTACCACTCCCTGATTGTTGCTGAGAAATCCTTGCCTGAGGAGCTTGAAGTTACGGCGCGCACGCCGGAGGCAAACGGCGCAGGCGCGAAGGGCCGGTCTGTCATCATGGGGCTGCGCCACCGCACTCTGAAGGTAGAGGGCGTCCAGTTTCACCCCGAGTCCGTGTTGACCGAAGGCGGTCACCAGATGATCCGCAACTTCCTGGAAATGTAGGCGCGATGCAAGACTCCCATAGGCCCGCCAGACACACGCTGCATCGGATTCTGATATGCGCGGCATGCTGCGCCGGCCCTCTCGCTTGGCCGCAGGCGCCCAAGGCCCGCCCAACGCCGCCGTCGGAGACGCAGCCGACGCCTCCGAGCGCGGCCCCGGACAGCAACCCGTCTTATGGGCCCACGCTATCGGGACCGATCGCGATCGTTCCCCTCGACAACAAGGATCCCGCCAGCGCCGCCATGGTCACCGGAGCTCTGCAGGTAGCGAATGGACGCGCCATGATCGCCACCAACGGAGCCATCACCTCGGGCACGGCCACGACTGAAGTGACGCTGCCGCGGCGTGGCGTGCTGCGCGTGTGCGCTTCGACCACCGTAAAACTCGCTGCCGACGCCAGCGTGCCCAAGGACGAGGTTGCCGGACTGATGATGGTGCTCGATCACGGCGCGGTCGAGGCAAGCTTCGCCACCGGCCGCAATTCTGACGTGCTGCTTACTCCCGACTTCCGCATTTTGATCGGCGGTCCTGGCGCGGCGGATGTGAAGGTGCGCCTCGGCCAGCATGGCGACACGTGCGTGGACAATGCCGGGGTCAGCGCGCCCTACGTACTGGTGACGAGCGTCTTTGATGGCGGCATTTATCGCGTGCAGTCGGGGCAGCGCGTGATGTTCCAGCATGGCAGCGTTTCCTCGGTGGTCGACCAGGAAAAAGAATCCTGCGGCTGCCCGGCACCGGTCCATCCGAACACCAACGACTTCCCAGAGGCGCAGAGCGCGGGCCTCGCGCCGCTTCCTCCGCCGGGCCCTCCAGGAGTAACGCCCTCGACCGCACCGACTGAAGCGACAGACACCTTCGTGCATAAGAGCGGCGAGCCGCAGCCCGAGACCGACACCATCAAGGCGACAGGTGGAGAACCTGCGCCTCCGGTGCATGTGGCGAAGCATCGGCAGCACAAGGTCAAGGAAGAAAAGAAGCCGGGATTCATGGTGCGCATGGGCCACTTCTTCCGCCGGCTATTCGGCGCGGAGTAAGTCGCGGCTTTAAGTCTTGCGCGAAAAAGCCTGAGACATTGCGATTTGAGGAACCTTGATCCTGCTTACTTCGTAACCATGAGGGTCGATCCATTCCCCGCAGTCCCTGGAGCAAGATCCATGAGTCCAAACCGAGTGAGCCGTGAGTTGGAAACCGCTTCGGGAACTCCTGCCGACAAGCCTTCTGTGATTCCGCTGTGGGTGCGTGTCTTTGTCGTTGCCGGCGGACTCCTGATGACGCTCGGAGGCGTCATTGCGTTAGTGAAGCCATCGATGCTGATGTCGCCGCACGATGAAGTAACCAATGGCGTAAAGATTTATGCGGGATATCTTGTGGCGCGCAATCTCGCTCTCGGATTGTTTCTGCCACTTCTGTTGGTATTGCGGGCTCGTCGCGCACTCGCAAGCATGATGGTGCTCGTCGGAGTAATTCAAATACTCGATGTAATCATGGATTGCATTGAGGGGCGCTGGGCCATCGTACCCGGAGTACTTGTGCTCGGGATTTTGTACCTCATCGCCGCTGCGCGCGTGTCCGAAGCTCCCTTCTGGAATCGCGATTCCTGGTCCTGAACCTGCTTATCTTCTATATCTCCCAACAGGTTCGATGGCATGGATGAAGGCATCCTCCTCCTTGCAGAGATCCCGTGTCGGAAACGGCGTTGACATCTCGCGCGAGGCGGAGCTATAGTCCTTTATCGATATATCGATCATCGAGCATAAAATGCCAAAACGAAAACTTGATCCCCTGCCTTCCGCGGCATTTCACATCCTGCTCTCGCTTGCAGGGAACGACCTCCACGGATACGCCATCATGCGCGAAGTGGAGGCGCAAACAAACGGCCGAATGAGGCTTGGGCCGGGAACACTCTACAGTTCCATTCAGGCGCTCCTTGAAGCGGGCATGATCGAGGAGATCGATGGAACTGCTCGATCTGACGGGAGCGACGAGCGTCGCCGCTACTACCGCCTGACCTCGTCTGGAAAGAAGCTGGCGCGCGCTGAAGCCGAGAGAATGGCTGATCTGTTGCGTGTAGCCCGGACCAGGAAGATCCTCAGGGGGGAATATGTCTGAGAAGATATTCGCCTGCCTGCTGTGGCTCTATCCCTCTCGCTTTCGCAGGAAATACGCGGAACCGATCGTTCAACTGTATCGCGACCGTCTCCGCGATGAGACGGGCCTCGTAAAGCGGGTTCGACTCTGCATCGATCTGCTTGTCGATGGGTTCGCCGGACTTCCGCAAGCGTATCGGAATTCCTGCGCGGCCTCGGCCGCCATTGCGGTGCCATCCAATCCCCGGGGGATTCCATCCTTTTGCATCCTCCAGAAAGAGCCTTTGCGGCCGGCATCCATTCTGATGGGAAGCTTTCTTTCGCTGACCATGATTGGCGCGTTCGCCTTTGTGATGAGCCACCCGATGGTGTACAGACAATTCTCGAAAGGAGCAAAGTCGCCGATTGAGTCTGTGCTGGAACGTCTCAATCGAGCTACCTCGAACGGCGGCAATCAAGATGGCGGAGTTACATCCATAGGATCCGGCAATTCGCAAGATACAGCCTCAAAAGGAAATCCATCGGCGGTATCAGTTGCCTCCAATCAAGGAAAACTGGATCCAGCCGAGCGTGATCGCGTGGTTCACGCTGTTGCCCAAAATCTGAACCGCTACTATGTCGATTCGCAGCGAGCACGAATTGCATCCGCGGAGGTTTTGAAGAGGGAAGCGACGGGGGAGTACGAGGCGATCGCAGATGGGCAGGCATTTGCCGCACGCTTGACCAGCGACCTGCGAAGTTCAACACAAGATCCGCATCTTGAGATTGCGTATAGTCGAACTCCACTTCCAAATGCGGCGGGCGACCCGACATTGGCCGCGCTTGCTGCATATCGCTCCGCGATGCTGCGGCAGAACTGCACTTTTGAAAAGATTGAAGTGCTTCCTGACAACATCGGATATTTCAAGCTCAATGCATTCCCAGACCCATCAATCTGCGCCTCGAAAGCCAAGGAGTCGATGGCGCGTCTGAATCGAACCGACGCCATCATTTTTGATTTGCGCGACAATATGGGCGGATATCCTGGCATGGTGGAGGAGATTGCTGCGCCGCTTTTCGATCATCCGGCTCCCTGGTATAACCCGAAAGATCCGTCCGGCTCCGCGTCGTTCATTCACTCACCAGTAGCGGGAAGCAGAATGGCGAACAAGCCAGTCTACATACTCATCTCGTCGCGCACCTTTTCCGGCGCAGAACAGTTTGCCTACAATTTGAAAATGCTGAAACGCGCAACTCTCGTTGGCGAAACAACGGGAGGAGGTGCGCATGTGGGCGTATTCCATCGGCTCGACGATCACTTCGGCATGGGTATTCCCGAAACGCCAATCACAAACCCGTACGGCAAGCCCGATTGGGAAGGTGCCGGCGTGCAACCGGACAAAAAGGTTCCGGCGAAAGACGCGCTTGCGATCGCAGAAGAACTCGCGCGGAAGCAATTGCGCAGGTAGTGGTCGTCTTGACGGCCGGCGGGATTGCGACCATAACGCCGGAGGTCGGGCTACAGTTCCCGGGCGCGTTCAATCGCGCGAATCACGGCCTGGGCTTTGTTGAGCGACTCCTGGTGTTCAAGTGCTGGAACGGAATCGGCGACGATGCCGGCGCCGGCCTGTACGTATCCTTTGCCGCCGGTGGTCAGCAGCGAGCGGATGGCAATGCACGAGTCGAGGTTGCCGGAAAAGTCGGCGTAGAGCACCGCGCCGCCGTAGGTGCCCCGCCGCGAGGGCTCCAACTCCTCGATGATCTCCATGGCGCGAACCTTGGGCGCGCCGGAAAGCGTGCCGGCAGGGAAGCAGGCCCGCAGCGCGTCTACGGCAGTCAGCTCCGGCTTCAGCTTGCCTTCAATCGTGCTGACAATGTGCATCACGTGGCTGTAGCGCTCGACAAACATCAGGCGATCGACTTTGACGCTGCCAAACTCGCTCACGCGGCCCACATCGTTGCGGCCGAGGTCAACGAGCATCACGTGCTCGGCGCGCTCCTTCTCGTCGTGCATCATCTCGTCTTCAAGCCGCAGATCCTCAGCTTCGTTTGATCCGCGCGGACGCGTTCCCGCGATCGGCCGGTATTCCACTTTGCGATCGTGCACCCGCACAAGCAGTTCCGGCGATGAACCGGCAAGCTCCACGGTGTTCGAAGGCTTCGATCTTTTCGCAGAACCCACGGGACCATCCGGCGTAAAGCGCAGGAAGTACATATAGGGGCTGGGATTCACCGTGCGCAGCGAGCGATAGACCTGGAAGGTGTCCATGCCGGTGGTCACATCGAGCCGCTGCGAAAGCACTGCCTGAAAGATGTCGCCCGCTGCGATGTATTCCTTGGTGCGCTCGACCGCGGCGAGAAAGCTCTTCTTGCTGGTGCGTCGCTTCACCAGGACCGGCTTGGCGGTGCGCACTTGCGGCAGCTTCGGCAACGGCGTCGCGAGGCGCTTTTCCATCTTCGCCAGCCTCTTCACCGCTTTTGCGTAGGCCTCGTCAGGCTTCGCGAGCGTAACGTCGGCGGTGGCAACCATCCAGATCTGTTTGCGCACGTGGTCAAAGGCCAGCACTTCATCGAAGAAGAGCAGGCACGCATCGGGAACGCCGAGTTCGTCCTTGGCATGGTTGGGCAGGCGCTCGATCTGGCGAACAGCGTCGTACGCAAAGAAACCGACCGCGCCGGCGGTGAAGGGAGGCAGGCCGGCGATGCGCGCTGGCTTGTGGCCGCTGAGGGCCTCGCGCAACACGTGAAAAATATCGCCTTCGATGCGCGTGGTGCGCCCGCCTTCGGTGATGTCGATCTGCTGGCCGCGCGCGACGATGCGCTTGTACGGATTAAGCCCGATGAACGTGTAGCGACCCACCTGTTCGCCGTTCTCGACCGACTCCAGCAGAAAACACTCGCGCTCCTGCCACGCCGCCCGCAAAAAGGCCGAGACCGGAGTTTCAAGGTCGGCCGTGAGCGTGCGGTAGACGGGGACGAGCGTATGCTTTTTGGCGAGCGCCAAAAATTCCTTGCGGCTGGGTTGGAAATTCGACGAGGGCTTCACAGCTTCCAGTGTAAAGGAGCAGTGAAGGAGCGGATGAGTGGACGACTGAACAAAGTGAAAGAGAAAGAGTGAAGAAGTGAAAGAGTGAACCAGTGAACGCGCCTTCACTTCTTCACTTGTTTGTTCACTTCTTCACTCGTTCACTTCTTCACTCGTTCACATCTTCACTTCGTCACCATTCACTTCTTCACCAGTTCACTCGTTAACTCATTCACTTCTTCCCGCTAGATTCGGTTCGTTGGCCCAATGATGTGCCAGTGAATCGCAATCCAGCTCAGGATTGCGCAGGCGAGCGCGACAAAGGAAAACTTGAGCTTGGTAATCACGCGAATATTCCGGCTCCACGCGTCAATTCCGGCAACGACGGCCAGCGTGCTGAGAACGATGGCCAGCATGGCGACGAAGTTTTCCGCGGCAAACCATTTGAACCACGCCGGAGTGGGAGGCATCAGGTCGTCGCCCTTTACAGCGAAATAGCCCAGCAGCACGCCAAGGAAAATGATCCAGAGAAAGGCTGCCAGCCGCGGCGCAGCGGTGATCCAGATGGTTCCCGGCTGCGGCTCAGGGCGGGGACGCTTGCGCTGGAAGAGCCGTCGCCACGTTCGAATGAGACTCGCAAGAATCACGAGCACGAGCACTCCGATGCTTGACCAGAGAGCGATCAGTACCCAGGTCTGGTTTTCATACCAGGGCACGCGCTGCAGCTGCACTCCGGGAAAATCGATGGCGAGGCGCACCACCTTGTTCCCGCCATCACGAATCGCAAACAGGTGCTGCTGTTCACCCTCAGCCTGCCACAGGTCCTTGCCGGTTGGCTTCCATTTGATCGGATGATCGCGCAGATCGCGCACACCATTGATCGTGAGAACGCCGTTTTTGTCGACCGATGCGCTGCGCTGGCCGAACAACGTTGAGAGCTTGAATTTGGTGGTGTCGTCACGACGCGTGGACTCGTAGGTTCCCCCAATATCCTTCAGCTGATTCGCGGGCGTCTTCAAATATTGAACGTCGGGTGCGCCGGGAAAATAGCGATCTGAAAAGAAGTTGATGATCTCCGGCCGCGGCTCTGAGCCCCCGCCTGCCGAGTTGTAGGAGACAAACAGCACAATCTTCTGCGTCGGTTCCACAAAGAAGAGGCTGTGAAAGGCGATCAGGTCGCCTTCATGCCCGATCCAGCGCAGATGATTGCGCCAGTCCTGGTAGAAACCCATGCAGATCGGCGGCAGTTGATCGCTGGCGCGAAATTGCGGCGTCCACATCAGCATGAGCGTCTCCGGCTTGAGGATGCGCTTGCCGTCGAGTTCGCCGCCATTCAGCAGCGCCTGTCCAAAGCGGCCCATATCAGCCGCGCTCGAGGAGATGCCGCCCGCGCCGACCGGATTGAAGATTTCAAAACCGACAGCGGGCTTGGTGGTGTTTCCGCGATAGCCATCCGATGGAAGGCTGGCCAGGGACTTCTCCAGCGGCTGATAGAACGACGAGTGCGTCATGCCGAGCGGCGCGAAGATGTGCTCGTGCACGTATTGTTCGAAGGGCTCTCCGCTCGTGCGCTGAACGATGTAACTCGCAAGGCCCACGCCGTAGTTTGAGTAAGCCGGAATTTTCCCCGGCGGATAGATCCGCATCGGCTGGTTGGCAATCAGATAATCGCGCAGGGAGACCGACAGCTTCGGATCGGTGATGATGATGTCGTCAAGCGTCTCTTCAAATCCCGCCGTATGCGTCATCAGGTTGCGCAGCGTGATCGGCTTGTTGAAAGCCGCGCGGATCGGGAAGTCAAGATACTGGTTGACGTCGGCGTCGAGGTTCAGCTTGCCTTGCTCCTCCAGTTGCATCACCGAGACCCACGTAAAGAGCTTGGAGATCGAGGCCAGACGAAAGATCGTCGATGCCGGATCGACCGGCTTTTTCGATTTGACGTCGGCGTAGCCGTAGCCCTTCTGGAGCAGGACGTTGCCATCCTTCATCACCAGCACCGATGCGCCTGCGATGTCGTTTCGCTCGAGCTGAAGTGGAAGAATGCCGTCGAAAAATGCGGTTAGATCCGCCTGGTCGAGTGAGTGGGCGGGTGTAGGCGCGCTCGTTCCAGGCTTGATGGTCTGGGGCTGTGCGATGGGGCTGGGAGCCGGCGGGGACTTCGCGATGGGCGCCTGGGCAATAACCGGCCACACGGTGAGGAAGGTTGCGGCCACCATCACCGCGCCTGCAAATCTGCGCATAAGCCTCTCCAATCGCCATGGCGCTCTTCAATGACCGCGATGAACGCGTCACCGGATTGATCTGACTGAAGTGGGGATGTTGATTAGAGCTTGTCTATCCCTGTGAACGGCGATGGGACTACTGTACTTGCTGGGCTCGATGGGTTTCAAGCCAGCGGATGATGTCGGCGGGCGGAAGAGCGCGGCTGAAGAGAAATCCCTGCACTCCATCGCATCCCTTTTCGCGCAGAAGATCGTATTGCTCGTCGGTTTCCACTCCCTCGGCAATCACTTCCATGTCGAGTTCATGGCCCATTTCGATGATCTTTTCCACCATCACCAGGTCCGAGTGCCGAGCGTGCATGTGCTGCACAAACGTCTTGTCGATCTTCAGTTCAATGGCGGGCACGTTCTGCAACTGCGTCATCATGGAGTAGCCGGTGCCGAAGTCGTCGATGGAAAGCTGGAAGTTGCGCATGCGGAGCCGGGTGAGCACGTCGAGCGCGAGCGAGAACTCCATCAAACCGGACTCGGTGATCTCCAGCACGATGCGCTCCGCCGGGAAGTCGTATTTGCGCGCAAGGTTCAGCAGGATGTCTGGGAACTTCAGATCGCGCAGGGAACTGACGGAAACGTTGATGGCGAGCCGCGGCAGATGCCCGTTCGGAATCGAAAACTGCCTTACCTCATTGAGTGCGCGTTCCGCAGTAATCCAGCAGAACCGGTCCATCAGCCCCAGGGCCTCGATTCTGGAAATGAAATTGTCGGGGAAGACGAGTCCAAGTTCGGGATGCTCCCAGCGCGACAGCGCCTCAACCCCGGTAACGATGCCGGTGGCGATGTTGATTTGCGGCTGATAGAAGATCACAAACTCGTCGCGATCGAAGGCGCGGCGCAGATCTTCGTCTGGGATGGCGATGCGTTCCTCGTCCTGCTTCTCGGCGGGCTTCTCCGGCCCGATATTGGCGAGCAGCAGCTCTTGCAATTGGCCGATGGGAAAGGGCTTCTGCAGGTGTCCGACGACGGTAAGACCCAGCGTTTGAGCAAGCTTTTTGGCGGTTTCAATCACGCGGATGTTGATTCCGCTCATCAAAACGATGTGTGCCTTACAGTTGCGCTCGCCAAGAAGTCGAAGGATTTCGATCCCATCCATCTCCGGCATGACCAGATCAAGGAGAATCAGGGTCGTTTCCGGGCCAATGCGATCAAAAAATTCCCCCGAAGTCCGCGTCACTTCGCACTGCAGATTCATTGCCTTGGCCAGGGCGGAAACGATTTCGCCGACGACCCGATCGTCGTCAATCAGCAATATCCTGTCTCCCACTGGCATCTGTTCTCCAGATAGTGCGGCAAAACGGCATCGGGCGCAAGCGCTGCCGGAAAGTTGTGGTTGGAGTAGGACATGAGGCTAAACGTGAGTCTAGCTCAGCCTGAGAACGCGCGAGCGCTTTCTCCAACAAAAGCTCCATTACCAACGTTGTAGGGCAATAGCTATCTTATCGTTAGTGCTGTACATCCAAGTGCCCATATGCGAGACAGAAACACCGTTCGTACCCAGAGAATTACCGAGAATCACTCATCAATCCGCAGGGGCTTTGGGAAGCAAACCTGAGTGGCATTCTTCGAACTCGACCCTTTCCCATCTGGAATCCGCGCGGTACCTGGGGTTCCCAGGCTGGTTCCCGCTGGCTTGACGAGGCTGTATGTGAGGCCTAGACTCACATGGGTTTGGGCGATTGTCGGCAAGTTCAGCACCCCAAACAAAGCTTCAGGGGGGAATCCTGGTGCTCAATAAAAATGTATTGCTCCGGAAAACCGGAGAAATCCTGCTGCGTCTATCAGTTGGCTCGTGAAAGGGCCTCAGGCCTTTCCGCGGCAGGCGAAAGAATTGGAGATGGTATGGTACCGGCTACAACAATGACTTTGGACCAGGAGATTAATCCCTGGGAAGCGCAAAGCGCGCGGTTCGACTTTGCAGCACGCAAGCTCAATCTGGACGAAGGGCTTTGGAAACTGCTAAGGACGCCGTCGCGCGAAATTATCGTTCACTTTCCTGTGACCATGGACGATGGTCGCATTGAGATTTTTACCGGATTCCGGGTTCAGCATTCGATCGCACGCGGCCCTGGGAAAGGCGGCATCCGCTATGCCCCTGAAGTGACCCTCGACGAAGTGCGCGCACTGGCGAGCTGGATGACCTGGAAATGCGCGGTCGTGAATATTCCGTTTGGCGGAGCCAAAGGCGGAGTCATTTGCGATCCCAAGAAGATGAGCCAGGGCGAACTGGAGCGCATGACCCGCCGCTACACGTCGGAGATCATCGACTTCATCGGGCCGGAAAAAGACGTGCCCGCACCCGACGTAAATACCAACGAACAGACCATGGCCTGGATCATGGATACCTACTCCATGCATGTGGGTCACACCGTGACCAGCGTTGTCACAGGCAAGCCGCTGAATATCGGCGGTTCGCGCGGACGCGTTGAAGCGACCGGACGCGGCGTTATGGTGGTTTGTGACGAGAGTCTTCGTTACCTCAACCTGCCCATCGACGGCTGCCGCGTCATCATCCAGGGATTCGGCAATGTCGGCTCAAACGCCGCGCGCCTGATGATGGAGCACGGATACAAGATCGTCGGCATCGCCGAGAAAGAGGGCGGGCTGTCGAATCCGAATGGCATCGACATTCACCAGCTGGTCGAGTACAAGTATCGCAATGGATCGCTGCTCGGCTTCCGCGGAGCCGAGGCCATGCCGAGCGAAGAACTGATCGTCTCCGATTGCGATGTGCTGATTCCGGCGGCAACCGAGAACGTGATCACCAGCCGCAATGCCGATAAGATCAAGGCGCGCATCATCGTCGAAGGCGCCAACGGGCCCACCACCGCCGTCGCCGACGAAATTCTCGCGGATAAGCGCATCTTTATCGTGCCCGACATCCTGGCGAATTCCGGCGGCGTTACAGCCAGCTACTTTGAATGGGTGCAGGACCGGCAAGGCTACTTCTGGAAGGAAGCCATCGTCAACGAGCAACTGGAGCAAATTCTTCGCGACAGTTTCGACGACGTGGTGCGCTATGCCGAGGCCCACAACGTAAACAACCGCATTGCAGCCTACATGCTGGCCATCGATCGCGTGGCGTTTACCATCAAGCAGCGCGGCATCTACGCTTAGCCGCAAGATCGTCACTCTAAGGGCGGGACAGGCTTCTTGCCTTTCCCGCTCTCGGTTTTTGTTTAGGCTCCGAAGACTGACCCCGCTACGAAGCCTCATGCCAGCTCAAAGTCCTTCAGCCGCGCGGCTTTCCGGTCGAAAGTGAGAGTCGATGAACAGCCAGCCCAACTGCCCAGCGCAGCGATTAGCGCGTCTGAAAATGAGGCAGCACGCGTCTTGAGCGCAATCATTGCGGTGAAGACTTCCTGCTCGTTCTGGATTAGGAGCGCGTCCGCCTGTAGCATTCGTTCGACCGCACTTGCGATCTCAACCTCGGACATGCCATAAATCCTGTCCAGGACCCAAACGGTCTCGGCGATGGTCACCAGGCTGATAAATCCTGGACTATCCTCGGTAAGTAGCTGCTCGATGATCTGCGTGGCCCGAGGCGATTGGACCGGGTCGTCCTGCGCAAGGTACCGTACAAGGATATTCGTCTCGATCCCAATCAACGGAGTTTGCCTCGCCGAATCCCCTCAGTGGCGCCGGCTGCGATTGCGGAATCTATCTCCCTGAGTGACACGCGACGCCGTTTGTGACTCGGAACCACACCTTTCAAAGTGGAGGTCCGGAGTTTTGGAAGAATCACCACGCTTCCGTCCGGATGAACAAAGAACTTGATCCGGTCTCCCGGTTCAAGACGAAGGTGATCTCGAATTGCCTTCGGAATGGTTGCCTGACCTTTAATGCTGAGCGCCGACTCCATATCGTCCTCCCTTTACATTTTACAAAAAGTAATACCAAGCATACAAGTCACATGTCTCGCCGAAAAGAGAGGGTGGTCTGGACGAGACCCGATTGGCGGCCGTCCAGGGTTAACCGATTAGTCTGCGGCAGCCAGTTCAGGCGTACCCATAAAATCGCAGACGAGCACTGTCAGGTCGTCGTCCTGCGACCTGGCCCATGCCTGCACGGCGCCGATAAGGTGATCCGCGGTCTCCGAGGGCGTCATACGGGCGCTGGTCTTCAGTTCCGCCGCGAGGGACTGTTCTCCGAATAGCGTGCCTTCAGCGTTGCGCGCCTCGATCAGGCCATCGGTGTAAAGCAGAAGGCGATCGCCTGATTCAAGCGCCAAAGACTTGCTCTCGTAGTTCGCGCCTGGAACTGCAGCCAGCAACATTCCATTTTCCACGATTTCCGTAACCGCGCCATCGCGCAGGAGAAGCATGGCAGGATGACCCGCCGCTGCGTAGTGCAACTCTTGCGCATTAGCGTCGAGGTACACGTAAGCCGCGGTCACATATTGCCCCTGGGTATTGCCGCATAGGGCCGAGTTCATTGCAGCGAGCAAGGCCGCGGGATGGGAAGCCTGCGGGCGCTGTGAAGTGGCCGCCATTTTTACCATCGATGCGATCAATGCCGCTGGAACCCCGTGGCCCGAGACGTCTGCGATCAGCAGCCCGGCATGCTGGTCATCGGCGAGAAGAAAGTCATAGAGATCGCCGGCAACCGATGTCATCGGCACATACTTTGCCGCAACCCGAAAAGATCGCGAAGCAGGGAAGTCGCCAGGCAGGATGGAGAGTTGCATGCGTCGCGCCAGGTTGAGTTCCTGTTGAATCTCGTCCAGTTCCTTGTCGCGTTGCAGGGCGCGGTGTGCGGCGACATATCCGAGGCATCCAAGAAAAACCGCGAAGCCATACGGCTCAACAGTGCGGTGCAGCCAGAAATCTCCGAGGGTGTTATCCCACAGGGCCAGTACCACGAAACACAGCAGGCCGCGGCGCATGATAACGAAATCGCGATTCACCGAACCCTGCAAGTAGGTGCGTACGAGAACAAATGGCAGGGCTGCAATGACCGCGACGTTGTTGATGGTGTGGAAGATGTGCAATCGACCGAACAATAATGTTGCAACGGCGAGGCCCAGGAACAGCGACACAAGAGACACGGCAAAAAACTTCCGGCGTCGCGGCAAAAGGCCCGCTGTCTGGAAAAAAAGGAAAGCCGGTATGGGAGTAACGAAATTGATGGCCCAAAAGATGCGACCGAAATAGGGTTGACCGGCAAGCGCGATACCGACGATCCGGGTGTCGAGCCACAAGCGCTGACCATAGAGAAACGCAAATGCAGCAAGCCACAGGAGCAGCGGATCAAATTTGCGGCGAAGCACTGCAAGCGCTGCGCAGAGGATTGCAACCGTGGTAAATGCGGCACCGAGAAACAGGAACGGCTCGTCGCGATTGAAGGCGCGGAGTACATCGTCGCCGGTCAGTTGAGTATCGAGCACGAACATTGAACCTGATGGTAAACGATGAGTGAACTTATACTGATCCCAATGGAAAAGAGAAGTGCGGGCCTTTTGATGTTTCGTCGCCGAGGTGCGGAGCTTGAGGTGTTCCTTGTCCACGCCGGAGGTCCTTACTGGGCCAAAAAGGATGCGGGTGCGTGGATGATTCCCAAGGGGGAATACACCGACGGCGAACTCCCCCTGGATGCGGCGCGGCGCGAGTTCCACGAGGAAACCGGGTTCGAAGCCAGCGGCGCATTCATCGATCTGGGTACGGTGCGGCAGGCCGGCGGCAAGCTGGTCAGCGCATGGGCCTTTGAAGGCGATTGCGATCCGAGCAAGCTGACCAGCAACCTGTGCATGCTCGAGTGGCCGCCGCACTCTGGGCGCATGATCGAAATTCCGGAAGTGGATCGCGGCGCCTGGTACTCGCTCGCCGCCGCTAAATCGTCCATCCTGAAGAGTCAACAGCCGTTTCTCGACGTGCTTTCGACGAAGTTGCACAACCGGTGATCCGAGCGAAAACGATCTGAAATCTGCGGCTCGTGGTTTGCGGCGTCCCTGATCCGCGGTTTGAGAGGCCCGTGCGACGCGGTCTATAGTTGTAGTGGCGCCTGCAAAATCACCGCACGCGGGTACAAAAGTTTGGGTCCTGGTCAACATGCAGGTTCCGAACGGGTGTGAATTCAGAAAGACTCAACTGGACTGATGAGAAGAACGTGAATCTCCCTAACTCCATCACGCTGAGCCGGATTGCCATGATCCCGCTCCTTCTGTGGATACTGTCGCCGCATTTCCCCTTGCAGGGACCGAACGGCGAACAGGAGATTCTGGCTTCGATTCTCTTCATTCTGGCTTCGATTACCGATGGCCTCGACGGGTACCTGGCGCGCAAGCGGGCGCAGATCACGACGATGGGCATGCTGCTGGATCCCATCGCCGACAAGATCATGGTGACCGGCGCGCTGATTGCGCTGGTGGCCTACAACCCTCACGTGGTCAAGGTGTGGATCGTGGTGGTCATCATCGCGCGCGAGTTCCTCATCTCCGGCCTGCGCTCCATTGCCTCCACTGAGGGGTTCACGATCCAGGCCAGCGAACTGGGCAAGCTCAAAACCGTGGTGCAGATCGTGTGCGTAGTCTCCGCCGTCCTCGCGCATCGATGGTTTCAGTGGCAGTTTGGCGTGCTGGTAATTCCCGTGGAGTGGATTGCGATCGCAGCCATCTACTTCACCGTCCTCGTCTCCACCATTTCGGCAATCGACTACTTCGTTGGTTTCTGGAAGCAGATCGACCACGCTTCCAAGGACCGGCGCAAGTCCTATGTCCTGACGCGGGAAAAACGCACGGGAGCCCAGGGCGCGAATCCATAACGGATCATGATCCTGGCGATTGTGATCGGCAATACAGACCTCGCGCATTCACGCAGCGCACTCTCATCAAAGAAGATACGCTCAAGTTGCCGGCATTCTTTCCAGCCGCCGTACCCTGGCCTTTGAGTCCGGCGGTAAGCCACCGTGTGAATGAGAATTCGCTGCGAGTTCGCGATAAGATTTGTCAATCTGGGCCAAAGAGAAAAACGTGCAAGTGAAACAAAATGAGTCGGAACCAACGGTAGCGCGCAGACGTATTTCCCCACAAGGAAATCCACCATGACGAACAACCTGAAGATCGCATTTCGGAAGTTGAGGAAGTCTCCGGGATTCACGCTGACGGCGATTGTGACCCTTGCGCTGGGGATTGGCGCAAACGCGGTGGTGTTCAGTGTGTTGAACGCGGTGGTGCTGCGCCCGGTAAAAGTGCCGAATGCTCAGAGTCTCTACGAGGTGCAGCGCTTCCAGTTTCCTTCGCATTCCTATCCCGATTATGTGGATCTGCGGGACCGGAACCGGGCGTTTGAAGGCATCGTGATGTCCCAGATTATGGGCCCGGTTGGGGTGGATACCGGGGGCAGCCCGTCGACAGCGTGGCCCTATCTTGCAAGTGGAAATTATTTCGACGTATTGGGAATTCAGCCCTACCTGGGGCGCTTCTATCACGCCACCGATGAGCAAGGGGCGGGTAGCGCTCCGTATGTGGTGTTGAGCTACGCATACTGGCATAGCCGTTTTCACGGCGATGCGAGTGTAGTTGGGCGGACGGTGGGGGTGAATAAGCACCTGCTCACGATCATTGGCGTGGCGCCGCCGGAGTTTCGCGGTACGGAGCTTTTCTTTGCGCCGGCGATGTGGATTCCACTCGTGGAGCAGCCAGTGATTGAGGGCTATGACGAGCTGAAACAGCGCGGCAATCACAACGGGTTCGTGGTAGGAAAGGTGAAGCCGGGAGTGTCGGCGGCACAGGCGACGGAGGACCTGAATACCGTCGGAAAATGGCTTGCGCAAACTTATCCGGCAGACGACGAAGGCGTGAAGTTCACGCTGGCGCGGCCGGGGCTGGTCGGGGACATGCTGGGCGGGCCGGCACGGGCGTTTATGGCCGGACTGATGCTGCTCGCTGGTCTCATTCTGCTGGCCGCATGCGCGAACCTGGGAAGCCTGTTTGCGGCGCGCTCGGCGGACCGGGCGAAGGAAACAGCAATGCGCCTGGCGCTGGGTTCGCGACGCGGGATGATCCTGCGCCAGATGCTCACGGAGGCTGTACTGGTTTCACTCGCCGGGGGAGCGGTCGGCCTTGCGGGAGGCGTCTTAATTCTGCGCTTCCTGAGTACATGGCAGCCGATTCCGGATACTCCGATTAACGTGCCGGTGAATCCGGATGCAGGCACGTACATCGTGGCGCTGTTGCTGGCGCTCGGGAGCGGCCTCCTGTTCGGGATGTTGCCGGTGCGGCAGGTGCTGCGCGCCGATCCGTGGCAGGTGATTCGTACCGGTGCGGCCGGCGTTGGCGGGGTGCGGCGGTTAACGATGCGCGATGTTCTGCTGGCCTTGCAGATTGCCATTTGTGCGGTGCTGGTGACGTCGTCGCTGGTGGCGGTGCGCGGGCTGGCGCGATCGATGCACAGCAATTTCGGATTTGTGCCGCAAAACGTGGTGCTCGGCGGGACAGAGCTGCATATGTCGGGCTATGCGGACGAGCGGGAACTGCAGATGCAGCGGCGCATGCTTGAAGCCGCAGCGAACATTCCGGGCGCGACGGCTGTGGGCTATGTCGACCACCTGCCGCTGGGCCTGGAGGGCGGTGACTCGGGCGTTTTCCCGGACAGCACCACCGATTTCCGGCCCACCAACCAGATTGCCGAGGCCATGAATTACCACATCTCGGGGGGCTACATCGACGCCGCGGGCACCCGTCTGCTGGCGGGCAGAGACCTGACGATGCAGGACGACGCCAAGGCGCCGAAGGTGGCCCTGGTCAACCGGCAATTTGCGGTCAAGGTGTTCGGATCGGTGAACAAGGCGGTTGGAGGGCATTTCAAGTTCTGGGGCGGGCAGCGGGCGGAAGTCGTGGGCGTAGTGGAAGACGGAAAATACCGGACGCTCACAGAGGATCAACAACCGGCGATGTTCTTCTCATTTCTGCAGCAGCAATCGAGCAACACGTGGCTGCTGGTGCGGTCTAACCGCGATCCGCAGGAGATTTCCACGGCGCTGGAGAAGGCCCTGCACGGGCTCGATTCGGCAATGCCCATCGTGGTGAGGCCTTGGACCCAGGCGATGGGTTCAGCGATGTTTGCCGCACGCGTGGCGTCGGTGGCTCTCGGCGTGCTGGGGCTGCTGGGCGCGATGTTGGCGGTGACGGGAATCTTCGGCATGGCCTCGTATACGGTGAGCAAACGGCTGCGCGAGCTTGGAATTCGCATGGCGCTTGGCGCGCGGCGCAAGCAGGTATTACGAACGGCGCTGGGGCGCTCCTTTGTGCTGCTTTCAGTGGGCTCGGTAGCTGGACTGGTGCTTGGGCTTCTGGCGACGAAGGTATTGTCGTTCATCGTGTACCAGGCATCGCCGAACGATCCGGTGGTTCTCGGCGGCGTCGTTCTAACGATGCTGCTGCTGGGGCTGGCAGCGGCATCGATTCCAGCGCAAAAAGCATTGGCGGTGAATCCGGTGAAGCTGATGCGCGAGGAATAGGCAAAGGGCCAGATCAACTCTCCTCTCGCGGGTAGCCGGACCGAAATCTTCCCACCATTGGCGGTGTCATTCTGAGGGAACGGGGCCCCAAACGTTCTTCAGTTTGGGGGTGGTGAGCGAAGAATCTGCTTTTGTCTGCCGGGCCCTTTCTGAAGAATCAGAAGCTGACTTTGCGCTCGGGGAACCAGGTGAGCCTGATCGTGGTGGTGGTCACGGTCTGCTGGCCCGGCAGGTAAATCGGCGCTTTCCAGTGCTCGAGCGAGAAGTTCCCGTTAATCTCAAAATCCTTGCCAATGCGTTTCACGGCCTGGATGTTGAAATCGTTGAGCGTCGTACCCCCCAGGATGAGACCTCCCTCAGGACGCAACTGCGTGGTTGAGCCGGGGATGAAGTCCTTGGCCACTTTTTGATTTCTCACGCCGACCTGGATCCACTCGTTGCCGCTGAGGTGGTAGGTAACCCACCCCTGGCCGCCCTTGCCTTCGCGGCCGATCCAGTCGCCAAAGAGCTGGCCATTGTTGGTGTAACCCTGCACCTGCACGGATTCCCAATACATGAAGCGGCCCGAAACGCTTGTGGAGACTGGCGGGTCAGTCGTCACTGCCTCGGCGCGCACATCGAGCTTGGGCACTCCCGGCACATGCGAGAGATACAGCCCGGGGCGCCATGCGGCCCGCCGCGGCGCGTCGATAGGCGAGACGTCGTCGTGGACTTCTGCGTCGGTATAGAGCGTGAGCCAGTTGCGCAGGTAGGGCAGCCGATAGTTAAAGTCGAAAGATCCGAAACGCGCTCCGGGATCGTTGCGGCTGAATTTTTCAGCCCCCGTTACGTTGGCGAAACTAAAAAAGCTCTTAAGGAAGCTATGCAGCGTGATGGGGACGTGTCCCTTGCCGCCCCAGATCACGGTGCGCTCGAAGCCGAGTTCAAGATTCTCCGTCGGACGGAAGCTGATCTTCTCGACGTGAACCCACGGGTCGTTGGGCGCTGTGTGCCCCTTGAGCGACCCGACAAGGAAGTCGTAACGAAACGGTCCGGTGAGATAGGAGATCCCTGGGACGTGCAGCGGCTCGATGCGATTGATGCGGAAAGAATAGATATTTTCGGCGTTATTGGAGTAGGCGAAGGCGCCGCCTTGTCCCGGTCCGGTCCAGTCGTCCTGCTTGCCAAAGGAGATCTCGTGATTGAGGACATTCGTCGAGACGTAGGCCTCAACGATGCGGCCGTGCGTAATGCTGCCGATCGGACCCATTGGAATCGTGGCCTGGGCATAGGGCGTACCGGTCGCCGGGTTGATGAACGGAGCATTGTCGAGACCAGAGAATGTTTGCGCGAGTAAGGTGGAATACCCCGCTGCCGAAGGAGCTGCTTGAAATTCGCCGCGCGCGTAGAGCAGGAAGCGGCCGGCGGATGCATAGCCGCTTACGCCGGAATAGTTGTTGAATCCGTTTTCGTAGGGGCGGCCGTAGTCGTTGATGACCGTCTGGCCAAGATGGAAGCTGTCCCGCAGCGGTGTGCCGGTGATGGCGCGCGATGTGGAGTAGATCGATTCAATGCGCGTCTTGCCTCTGAAGACGCCGCATGGGCCCTGCATATCAGGATGGAGTTCGCGATCGAGGGCCGCGTAAATTTCCTGCGCCTCCGCCGTGGTCGCGTCCGGCGAGTCCTGCGCGTCTTCAATGCGCGCGCCTGCATTTTCAAGGATGTGTTCAAGACTGGCGCGGGTCCACGGGCGCAGGCCGAGGAAAACGGTTTCGATGTAGCCGAGGCCATAGAGCCGCATGACAGCGGGATATACCCAGCTGTCGACCGGAATATAAGGCGAGTCGAGCGCCGAGGGCTCGCAGATCGGGACTGGACGGCCGCTGTCTTGTGCTGCCTGGGCCGCGCCATCGCCTGCTCCCGGCATTTCGGCTGCGAGTGGGGCTGGACTGAAAGCGAAGAGTCCTGCCAGCACAATCGCACTTGAAAGGGCAGCAGCAATAGCTGCGCGTTGAGTGACGCTCATTTCCTCACTTTACCATTCTGGTTGGGCCGGACCTTGCTATGTGCTCTGTTATCCGGAAGATAGATAAAAATACGAATATGGCAATGTTCTTTGGACTTAAGGAACGAGGAATCGGGTAGCGAGGTCCAGTTCATGGTTAAAAGCGGCCACGATTTGTTGATTGTGCTGCGCCGGCTCGATCCCTTTGCTTTTGAGGTAGTCCTCCATGATCGATACCGGATCGCTCAAGAGATGAACATCGGAGGATGGCGTGTCTTCTTTTGTGCTTCCGGGGATTCCCGTATGCGTGGTGCACTCCAGCAACGTTGCTCCGCGCCCCTGTCGCGCACGCACGATGGCTTCGTACGCAACGCGATACACCGCCACCGCGTCGAGCGCATCCACGGTGATTGCCGGTACGCCGTGAAACAGGGCACCGGGGTTCCTGCTTTTGCGACTGGATTGCGCTGCACCGGCGTCGCCGTAATACACGAAGACGATGGGGAGCGTTTGCGAAGCCGCGGCGGCCAGGATGTCGTGCCACGGCTTCAGCGACTGCTCGTCTGACGGAAGAATAGCGGCCACAATGGAATTCTGTTTCGCCGCCTTCGCGGCAACGGCGCGATCGCGAATGGAGTCAGGTCGCAGGGATTTATCTCCGGCAGGAACAATGTTCTTTTGTTCCATCGCGGATGCAGCGTGTGGGTCAACGCCATTGAGCTGCGCGGAAGCCGAAGCCAGGGCACGAAAGAGGCTTTCGAACGTCACACCTTTGACCAGGGCCGGCAGCCAATCACCGGCCGACAGGCTCAGCGAATCGCCTTGCTCGAGATCGATCGCGATGGCGGCTGAAGCAGCCTCGCGCCCCGACGATGCGTGGAGGTCCGACGCAAGCTTGCCCTGTTGAAACAGCATCGCCGCGCGCTGTTGGACCATGCGGCACTTCACCATCGCTGCATAGATCGCGAGCAGTTTCTCATGGGAGACAAGCGAGAAGGTCTCCTTGGGAGGTGCGGGCTTTGCTCTGCGCTCAGGCTTTGATTTTGGGATGCTGGCCATAGTGAATTGCCGGGTCTCCAGGTTTGATTGGTCAGCCCGAATCGGGCGGTTCAACGTCGGGCTGCAGCAACGTCAGTTTCGTTAGATGCTAAGTCGTGTAGTCGGCGTTGATGCGGATGTATTCGTGGGTAAGGTCAGTGGTCCAGAACTTGCAGGAGCCTGCGCCCTGGTGGAGATGGATGCTGATGGAGAATTCTGCCTGCTGGATGTAGGCATGTGCCGCGTTCTCATCGTATTCCTGGGCCCGGCCGCCGTTGCGGCAGATGGGAAGTTCGCCAAAGGAGATGTCAATGGATTCGGGATCGATCTGTGCGCCGGAGTAGCCGATGGCGGCCATGAGCCGTCCCCAGTTTGGATCGCAACCTGCCCATGCTGTCTTCACGAGCGGCGAATGCGCGATGGCCTTGGCGACGCGCAACGCGTCGGCGTCGGACGCGGCGCCCTCGATGCGCAGTTCGACAACGTGGGTGACGCCTTCTCCGTCGGCCACAATCTGGCGCGCGAGAGAGATGCAGACTTGGTTGACGGCCGTGGCGAATTCCGCATTGCCCGAGCCGACCGCAGCGCCGCTGGCGCCCGAGGCAAGCAGCAGCACCGTGTCGTTTGTGGAGGTGTCGCCATCCACGGAGATCCGATTGAAGCTGTGATCGATGGCGCTGCGAAGATACGTGTCGAGTACAAGAGCTTCGATGGCAGCGTCAGTCATGATGTAGACCAGCATGGTGGCATGCGGCACAAGCTGGGGATGAATCATGCCCGAGCCCTTGCAAACAGCGGCGATGCGGACTTCCTGGCGAATCTCGCCGGGGCCATCGATCTCGGGCGTGCGAACTTCGATGCGGGCGAAGGCCGTCTTCTCAACAGTGTCGGTGGTGAGTATGGCCTCGGCGATCTGCTGAAAGTGATCCGACTGGGAACCGATGGATTTCGCAAGTTCCGGCAGTGCGGC
This sequence comes from uncultured Acidobacteriaceae bacterium, assembly GCA_963770365.1. Taxonomy (GTDB): domain Bacteria; phylum Acidobacteriota; class Terriglobia; order Terriglobales; family Acidobacteriaceae; genus Telmatobacter. The sequence continues at coordinate 178,444 of CAVYPN010000023.1, forward strand.
GATGAGCTTTTCCGCTGGTAGCGGAACGCCGATAACGCCGGTGGAAGAAGGGAAGACTTCTTCGGGCTTGCAAGCAAACGTGGCGGCCGCGGCCTTGCAGGTGGCGCGTGCTGCATCTATGCCGGCCTGGCCGGCGGCGCAGTTGGCGTTGCCTGCATTGATGGCCACAACGCGAACTTTGCCTCCCGTCGCGCGGAGATGTTCCGCGTCAACCAGGAGCGGCGCGGCCTTGACGCGATTGCCGGTGAATGCGGCGGCAGCGGATGCGGGCGCGTCGGCAACGATGAGAGCGAAGTCGGTGCGGCCGCTTTGCTTCAGTCCGGCTTTGGCCGCTCCGAAGCGGAAGCCGCGGGGAATCACAAATTGAGAGAGGTCGCTCATTAATAGTTTTTGCAGGATCTTGCGTGTCGAGCCGATCGTCGAAACAAAAGAGTCAATCCATTTAATCTAACAAATGGAGGGTGGATGACCGAGAGCCAGACCCAGCAAGCGCCCAAGCACGAAGAGCATTTTTTGCAGTTGGCGCATGTAAACGTGGCGCGCGGAGACCGCGTGGTGCTGCACGATATCAACCTGTCCATTCGGACAGGCGAACATGTTGCGATCCTGGGCCCGAATGGATGCGGCAAATCGACGCTGATCTTCACCATGACCTGCCAGATCTATCCCATTGTTCAGCCGGGGATGCAGGTGCGCATCTTCGGGCGCGAGCGCTGGGATCTGACCGAACTGCGCAAGCACTTCGGCATTGTTGCCGCGGGGCTCATGGGCACGGAGCTTCCCGGCGAACGTACCGCGGTGACCACCGGCCTCGATGCCGTGATTGCAGGATTTTTCTCCGCTTCGACGCTGTGGCCGAACCTGCATGTGACGGGCGAGATGCGCGAGCGCGCTGTAGAAGCGTTGGAGAGGATCGAGGCCGCACACCTGGCGTCTCAGTTGGTAGGCGAGATGTCCGCCGGAGAGAAGCGGCGAATCCTGATTGCGCGGGCGCTGGTGCATCGGCCGCGCCAATTGTTGCTCGATGAGCCTTCGAATGCCCTCGATCTAGCCGCGCAGCGCGAACTCCGTGATACCTTGCGGCGCCTCGCACGGGAGGGAACGGGGCTGGTGCTCGTCACTCATCATCTCGGCGACATCCTGCCCGAGATCGAGCGCGTCATCCTGATGCGCGGCGGACGCATTGTCGGCGATGGTCCGCGTGCAGAAATGCTGACTGCGCCGAAGCTCAGCGAGCTCTTCAATACGCCTGTGCGCATCAGCCGCGACGAAGAGTGGTTGCATAGCTGGTAAAAAGCGCAAGGCGCTAGCGGCATTCTTGAAGTGTCATCCTGAGCGGAGCAGCTTGGGGCCCCACGGAAGTGGGGTAAGCGGAGCGAAGGATCTGCTTCTTGCCTAGATTGCGCCGCCCGATCCGCTGTCTGCTTTCGCGCCGGGCAGCCGTTTGCGCAGCAGCGCGATCTGTCCAGTGTGATGCGCTTCGTGCTCGCAAACGTGAAACCACTTGCACAGATTGTTCGTTGGGCCCCACGGAAAAGCCTTGTCAGCGGATAGGAACCATGCGTCATCCTTCTTGCGGAATTCGGCCAGTGTCTTCTCCCGCACTTCATGCAGAATGCCGACGTAATATTCCCGATCGTGGCCCTTGATGGTGGCGCGTCCTGCGTCGCCAAGATTCATCGCCGGGTCCCACTTCTTCTTGATGTCTGCAGACCACGAGTCCCACTTCATGCCGTCAAAGGTGTTCATCTGGTAATAAGTCTCCGTCGCGGCAAGGTGCAGCATCAGTGCGCCGATGGTATTGGCGTTTTTGTCGAACAGATAGTCGAGATCAGCTTGCGTAAGTTTCTGGGTGGCGCTGAGGACGCCGTTGGCCTCGCGCATCCAAGTCAGCTGCGAGACGAAGGTGCCGATCTGCGGCGCATATCCCGGCAGCGGGCCTAGCATGTTGGGGTTGTTGGTGTCGGCGTATGCGGTATCGGGAAGCGACTCGCAGAATCCGACCGCGAGCGCGGCTGCGCCGGCGCCAACAAAAGTTCTGCGGGTGGTACGTGGGTTGGCGGGCGATACGTCAGATCGATTCATGGGACTTGATCACCTCCGAGGAAATGAATGGCCCGCCGCGCACGAACCGGTACGTTGCGGAAGGCCAGTTTACAACAGAGGTTCGCGGTCTATTGCGAAGCGCACAACGGAGGGCTTTGCTCAGGGCTGCGCGGTCTTCAGTTCCGATTCCGCGTTGCGTTCTTCGCGCACATCGTTGGACCTGGCAGTCACGATCGCTGCTCCGAGACAAAGCACGATGAGGATCTCTGCGATTACTGGCCCGGCGAAAAAGAATGCCAGCGAGTTCAGGGTAAAAGCGATATAGCCGAAGCAGAAAACGGCGATGATCGGCCGCAGGCGCGCGGAGTCCGACTTCGCCATTGAAGCCAGCACCCACAAAGCCGCTGCATCCATGGTCAGGGCAATGGTGATGCCAAGCCCCATGCCACGATAGAAATCGGCGTAGCTGCGCATCACACCGAGCACCTCGAAGCGGTAGCGCATGGAGGCGGCGATCATCGCGGCCTGGGCCGATGGAGGCTTGCCGAAGACCCCACCGATGGTGTGCAGGATGGAATGAATCAGCGTGAGGATGGATGCGATGCGCAAATAGAGAACGGGTTTCATGCTGTCTCCGTGTCAACTGAAATTAAATGTGGCCGGATTGCAGTTGAAAAACAACCCGGCCACGAATGCAGGACTAGAGTGTTTCGATCTGTTTGGCAAAGCAGTCGAGGATACCCGACCACGCACCCGGCCCATCGAAGAGAGCGCGCAGCTGCTCAGCACCTTCGCCGTGGCGTTCAATTTTGCGATGTTCGAGCTCGATGAGAGTCCGGTCAGAACCCTCAGCAAGGAAGCGAATCTCGACTTCGCTGGCCTTCGACGTATCGCCGTCGAAAATCCAGTCGGGCGAGTCGTGGCCCGGCCCGAGGTGCCACGAAAAACAGACCGAGTGCGGCGGATCCCATTTGAGAACAGTGCCCCAGTCGCACTGCGCACCTTCGGCATCGCGTTCGTACCAGCGGCCGCCGACGCGTGGCTCGACGAAAATCGACTGAAATGGTGTCTTGGCAATGTGATGCGTCGCCGGCCACCAACTCTCCATCTGCTCAACAAAGACTGAGAAGGCGCGCTCGATAGGCGCTTTGACGTGAATGCTCTTAAACACTCTTAGATCGAGTTCTTCTGCCTGTTTTGTCATGACGACCTCCTCGCGTGGGTTTTTCTGCGGTTTCTTGAAAGGCGCCGAGCGCCCGGGTCCACATCTGATCGAAGTGCGCGCGCAGACGGGCCACACCTTCCTGATCGAGTTGATAAAGCCTGCGCGTGCCTGTCTTGGTATCGGTCACGAGCCCCACATCCTTCAGTACCTTCAGGTGCTGCGAAACAGCAGGACGCGTGACCGGGAGCATCCGCGCCAGTTCGTTCACGGCGATAGGCCCGGCAGAAAGCTTTTGAAAGATCGCCATCCGGGTTGAATCGGCGAGTGCGTCGAGTCCAGCTTGAAGGTAAGCGTCCACTAACGGTAAGTTAGCACGAACCGTTACGCTGTCAAGAGTTTTTTTGAAAATTTATTCGGCGCTTGCCGTCAACTCCGGTTACCTGGCTTCAGGCAGCGCTGGAAATAGCGGCGGATCCTTGCGCTGATGCACCGTCTGCTCAAAGTCGAACGCATAGCGAATCAACATCGCCTCGCTGAAGGCCGGGCCGACAAAGGTAAGCCCGGCAGGCAGCATTCCATGCGTAAATCCCATCGGAATCGTAATCGCGGGGAAGCCCGTCTGCGGCGAGAGCACCTGGCTGTTGTCGCCTGCGGGGCTGGAGACATCGCCGACTTTGCGCGGCGCATTGCTCCACGTGGGATAAACGATAGCGTCGATATGCTGCGCGGCCATTGCGGATGTGAGCGCATTGCGGAAGGCGATCTTCGGCACATCGTGGTAGACATCGGGGCAGGGAGTGCGGCGATCATCGGGCTTGGGCGGGGCAATGGCGCCGCGGATTTCATCTCCGATATAAGGCAAATAGAGGCCGCTGGCCACGATGGATTTCAGGTCGTGATAAGGTGCGCCGGGATGTTGGGCAAGATAGGCATCGAGGTCCGCTTCGAAGTTGCCGCACCAGAGATTCTCTTCAAGCGCCTTTTCATTGGGGATGGCGAAGTTGTCGATGATCGTGGCGCCCTCGCGTTGCAGGGCTTTGATTGCTGCTTCGGTGAGAGCCTTGATTTCAGGATCGGTTCTTGGAGTGCTGAAGTATTCGCGATAGACGGCGATGCGCGCGCCGCGCAACCCGTGGCGATCGAGCGATTGCGTGTAGTCAACGTGCGCATGGTCGGCAGCGAGGGCGGTGACGGGATCGGCGGGATCGGGACCGGCGAGCACCGTGAGCAGCGCAGCGGCGTCGGCGACAGTGCGCGCGATGGGTCCGCCCACATCGTTTTGCGCGAACAGCGGAATGATCCCGGCGCGGCTCGTCAGTCCAATTGTCGGCCGGATGCCGACCAGGTCGTTGTGCGATGAAGGGCCGCGAATTGAGTTGCCGGTGTCTGTGCCGAGACCGGACTCTCCAAGGCTGGCGGCAACTGCCGCTGCCGTTCCGCCGCTGGATCCGGCGGGCACGCGCGTAAGGTCATAGGGATTGCGCGTGATGCCCGCGATAGAGCTTTCGGTGACGTAGGGACTGAAAGCCCACTCCGCCATATTGGTCTTCGCGAGCACAATAGCGCCGGCGGCCCGCAGGCGCGCCACCATGGTGGCGTCGGTTGCCGGAGCGAAGTCTTTCATCGCAAGCGAGCCGCCGGTGGTTTGCAGGTTGCGGGTGTCGTAGTTGTCCTTGATGAGAACAGCAATTCCGCCGAGCGGTGGCAGTGTATGCGTGGCTTTGAAATCGCGATCGCAGGCGTCGGCGTCGGCCAGCGCATCGGGGTTGAGGGTAACGATGGCGTTCAGTCGAAGACCGTTGACAGGCTTCTGGTCATAAGCGGCAATGCGGCGCAGATAGGCCTCGACGACGGCGCGGCAGGTCGTGTGGCCATCGCGGATGGCCTGCTGGGTTTCAGCAATCGTGGTGCCGACGACATTAAAGGACGAGCTCGATTGCGAACGCGCAACATCGGCGTTGAAACAGAAAGCCAGAAGAGAAAAGGCGACTGTTCGGTGGATGGGCATGGCGTGTTCATGGTTATAGCACGCAACGGGATGGTCGGACAGAAGCACGGTTACAAAAGGCCATTGATTCTGCTCAACCTTAGTGGAGATTCCACAGTCAGGGAGGGCAACCGCATTTTCACGGCATGGCATCCTACTCTTTTGACCGAAAATCCCCCAACTCGGAGTGTGTATGAAACTTGCAAGGATTTCCACGCTGTTTGCGCAGGCTGCGGTTCCAGCGGTACTTATTGTGCTGCTGTCTTATCCTGCGGGCCTTCTGGCCCAGTCGCCGGATGAGCATATTGTGAGTTCGCAGACACTGCAGAAAAATCTTGAGACCTCCAGCGCAACGCGACAGGCGAATGTTCAGACGCTGACGAAGTTCATGAGCACGCCGACCGCCGAGAAGGCGATGCGGGATGCGAAGATCGACCCCGTGCAGGTGCAGAAGGCGATTCCCACGCTGTCTGACCGCGAGCTCCAGAACCTGTCGACGCGGGCGACTGACACGCAACAGAAGTTTTCGGCCGGAGCCCTAAGCACGAATATGTTGACCTTGATCATCGTGCTCGTTGCCGTCATCATCATTGTTGCGATTGTTCACTGACGTGCGGCAGTGTCTGATCGCGGTTCTGCTGCTGGCGGCTTCGGTTTTGATTGCCGAGACGCCGGCGGCATTGTGGATCGATGTGCCATTTGTGTCGCAGCCGCGCGAGGGTTGCGGGGCTGCGTCTCTCTCGATGGTGATGCAGTACTGGGCCGGGAAACAGGGGCCCGCGACCACGGCCGACAGCGAAGTGGCGAATATCCAGCACGCGCTCTACGTTCCGCGCGAGCATGGAATTCCGGCAGCAGCGATGAGCGAATATCTGCGGCAGCATGGTTTCAAGGCGTTCGCGTTTGCGGGCAAGTGGAGTGACCTGCAGGAGCAAATCTCCAAGGGACGTCCCCTGATTGTGGCGCTCAGGCCACAGGGACAAAGCGAACTGCACTATGTTGTCATTGACGGTATCGACTCCGCGCACGGGCTGGTCACTATGAACGATCCTGCGGAACGCAAGCTGCTGAGCGAGGAGCGTGCAAGATTCGAGAACGAGTGGAGCGCCACGCACAATTGGACTCTCCTTGCCGTCCCGGCTGCAACCCCGCGCTAACTGTTTGCAACCTCAGCCGACAATTGTTGCTGATCGCAGCACTGGTCATTACGCATCTATCGTTCGGAATCCGGGCGACCGCGCAGTGCGGCGCGGGAGCTGCGAGCAATGCGGGTATACGCGCACTGTATGACCAGCAGAACTGGGGCCAGGTAATTGCAACCGCACAGCCCGTCTCGCAGCGCTCCGCGGATGTAAATTTTGAACTCGGAATGGCGTTCGCCCATCTTCAACGCTGGGATGAGGCGCGGGCGGCGCTCATGACGGGGAGGCATGCTTGTCCACAGCAGAAACGCTTTCCGACTGAACTGGCGGGTGTTGCGTTTCAGCAGAAGAAATACCCTGAGGCTGCCCAGTGGATTCAGAAGGCGCTGCGCCTCGATCCGCACGACGCATATGCGAATGACTTTGCGGGGACAGTCTTTCTGCTCATCGGAAATCTCGATGCGGCTCTGAAGTATTGGAATCGGGTTCAGAAGCCGCAGATCGATGCGCTGAAGATTGATCCGCAAATACACGTGCAACGACTGCTGCTGGAAAGGGCGTTTGTGTTTTCACCGCAGGCACTGATGCTGCGGCCGGCCCTCGAATCGAGCGAGGGGCGCCTCGACGGTCTGGGCGTTTTTCCCGCATACAACATCCGGCTGGATGCACGACAGGACGGAAAATTCGACGCCGAGTTCCATGCGATTGAGCGCGACGGATTCGGCAACGGCTGGCTCCAGTCGCTGGTCTCGGTGTTCTCCGGGTTGCCGTATGAGACGGTCTATCCGAGCTACTTCAACATCGGCGGATCGGCGACGAACTTCGATTCGCTCTTGCGATGGGATGCGCAGAAACGGCGCGCGTGGCTGTCGCTGTCATGGCCGATGCATTCTCTGCCGCAATGGCGCTGGCAGGTTGCAGTCGATGGTCGCGATGAGAACTGGGCGATTCGCAATTCATTCACGGGAGCTGCGCCGGTACTCGGCTCGTTCAAACTAAAACGCGAAGTGGCGAACGGAACCATCACATCGATTCACAGTGGTCGCTTTGGGTGGACGTCGGGAGCTGAACTCTCGCATCGCACCTACAGCAACGTTGTGAACGGCCCGGCGCTCACGGCAAATCTGGTGACGCCGGGATATGAATTAAAACATCTCGCCAGTCTCCATTCGACGTTGCTTGACGTGCCGGAACATCGATTCACCCTGAGCAGCGACTGCTTCCTCCGAATTCGCGCGCCTCTGGTCCAGTCCTCCATTGCTCTTTGAAAAGCTGCAGGGCGGAGCGACGGTGCACTGGCTGCCACAGGCCGAAGGGGACAGGTACGAGTTCACGCAACGAATGCGCGGCGGCGGGATCGCGGGAACAGCGCCTGTGGATGAGTTGTGGATGATTGGAGTCGAGCGCGACAACGACTTGTGGCTTCGCGGGCACATCGGAACGCGCGACGGACGCAAGGGAAGTTCGCCAATGGCCGATCGGTATTTTCTGTCGAATACAGATTTCTATCGCAGCCTGTGGGGCAACGGACTCATCAGCGTGAAGGCCGGGCCCTGGCTCGATGTGGCGAAGACTTCGGCGCCAACGGCCGGACTTGCCACCCGCCAATGGATGGTGGATGCAGGCGCGGAACTGAAGTTGTCGGTCCTCGGCACTGGAGTGGTGCTCACCTACGGGCGCGATCTGCACACCGGGAATAACGCGTTCTACGGATCAGCAGGCCAGAGATAACTGCGACCCAGCAGGCCATGCGATATGCGGGGCGATCGTGCTACCATCTCCGCTAACGGCTGCGCGCGCAGCACAAAAATGGAGGTCCCCATGAGCCCATTGAATCGACGCGATTTTCTGAGAATCACGATCGTGGCGGGCGCTGCCGCGAGTGTCGGCACATTGCCGCTCCATGCCGCCGGCCGCACCGCGACAGACATTGTGACCCTCGGCAATTCGGGAATGAAAGTGACGCGGCTTGCCTTCGGCACCGGCAGCAACAACGGATACGTGCAGGCAGCGCTCGGGCAGAAGGAGTTCTCGCGGCTGATTGCCTACGCCTACGATCGCGGCATTCGTTTTTTTGAGACGGCCGAGTCGTATCAAACGCCGGGGATGCTGGGCGAGGCGCTCAAGCCGTATCCTCGCGACAGCTACCAGCTGATGAACAAGGTGACGACGGATGCGGGTGTCGATCCCATGAAGCGCTTTGACGAAATGCGCCGCATTTCGCAGACGGAATACTTTGACATCATGCTGCTCCACTGGCAGCATACCGGCGACTGGATGGAAGAAACGAAGCACTGGCAGGAAGGAATGATGGCGGCCCAGTCGAAGAACATCATCAGGAAGCGCGGTGCTTCAGTTCACGGATTGCCGGCCTTGCGTCAGGTGCCGGGCAACAAATTCCTCGAAGTCGCGATGATCCGCATGAACCATAACGGCACCCGCATGGACGGCGCGATTCCCGATGGCCCGGAGCCCGGAAATATCTCCGAAGTGGTAGCGCACGTCAAGCAGGTGAAGAGCGAAGGCATGGGCGTCATCAGCATGAAGCTGTGCGGCGATGGCACCTTCACCAGGCACGAGGATCGCCAGGCCGCGATGCGTTTCGCATTTCAGCATGCGGGTATCGATTGCGCGACCGTCGGCTTCAAGACCACGCAGGAGATCGACGAAGCCATCGACAACATGAACCTCGCGCTCGCATAACGCGAACCTGCGGAGCCAATTCCGCAACACCAGCGCTTCTGTTTTACTGAACGGGAAGGGCATTCAGCTCTTCCCGGAGCCGTGCTTGCAACAACTCAATGCGACCCATTCCCGCGCTCTTGCGCGGAATGCCGGAATTGATTTCCTGCGCGGGCTCTCGATCATTCTGGTTTTGCTCAATCATATTGGGCTTCGTCTGCGCCTGACGCAGGGCGTTCTCGGCGCGCATCTCCCGCGCGAATTTCTGAACGATCTGACATTCAACGGATCAGAGGCTGTGTTCATCTTCTTCGTCATTTCGGGATTTCTGATTACATCCAACGCGCTCGCGCGCTGGGGCAGCCTGGGCGCCATCGATTTGCGCGGATTCTACGTGCGCCGCGGAGCACGGATTTTGCCCTGCCTGGTGTTGCTGGTCGGCATTCTTTCGGCGTTGCATCTGTTCGGTGTGCACGATTTCGTGATTCACCGGCCAGGGCAGTCGCTGCCAGGCGCCGCGGGCTCTGCGTTCGGGCTCTATCTGAACTGGTATGAGGGGCACACCGGTTACTTGCCCGCGAATTGGGATGTACTGTGGTCGTTGTCGATTGAAGAAGTCTTCTACCTCGGTTTCCCGCTGATGTGCATTCTGCTGCGCAGGGCATGGCTGCTGGCGCCGGCCATGGCTCTGCTGGCGTTGTCGTTGCCCTTTTCGCTGGCGGCGATCGTGGGCAATCCCATCTGGAAAGAGAAAGCCTATCTGCCGGGCATGGCGGCGATCGCAATGGGCGTACTGGGAGCACTGGCCGCAAAACATCTCCGGCCCACAGGGCGAAAGGCGATCTGGCCCTTCTACGCGGTTGGCGTGTGCGGCCTGGTTGGTGTGTTGGGATTCGAAGATCAGCTCTCGAAGCTCTTCGGCAACGGCACCATTCTGCTGCTCACATTCTCAGCGCTATGCATGGTGCTGGCGTTTTACTGGAGCGCGGCAGCAGGCGCTCCCGCAAGAATGATCGGCATGGGCTGGCTCTGCGCGTACGGGCGGCTGAGTTATGAGTTATACCTCACTCACATGTTTGTGGTGATCGCCATGCTGAATATCTTTTCGGCTACCGGCGCAAGCATGCGGTGGGGCATTCTCTGGTACGCGCCGACGATCGCGCTCTGCTGGGTACTTGGTTGGGCAGTGGCAAACTACTTTTCCATTCCGTGCGACAAAGCGATGAGGCGGCGTTTGCTCGCGGCCAGGCCTGCAGCCAAAGACCAGGTGGCGATTTGAGTAGGTGCGCGGGAGTAAACTCAAACTGCAGGTTGAACTCATGGGCATGTTGAACAAGCGCTTCACGGCAAAGCTCGAGAAGAGCCCCAACAAGGCCGGATGGACATACGTGATCTGGCCTGAGTCGGTCGCCTTCTTTGGAACACGCGGGCTCGTCAAGGTACGCGGTACGGTTGACGGCATCCCATTCAAAAGTTCGTTCATGGCGCTCGGCGACGGCAGGCACAAACTGCCAGTGAAAGCAGAGATCCGCCGCAAGATCGGCAAGGATGTTGGCGCTAGCGTGAGCGTCGTGCTCCAAGAGCGGATCTAGACTGCGAATCATCTCGTCTGTGTTTAGAACCATCTGTTGACGAGCACTGGTTTCGGCGATTAACTTCCTTCGGGTACGAAAACACTCTTCCCCGGAGGACCAGAATGAGCTCCCTTTCCAGACGAAAATTCTTTTCCTACTCTCTCGGCGTGGCTGCGGCCAGTGTTGCCCCGTCGAGCCTGTTGCAATCTGCGCACGCTGCAGGGTCGATTCCGGCGCCGGAATCGCTCAATGCCAATACGTATCAGCAGGCGATTCACGCTGCAATCCAATTCCAGAACGAGATGATGGATGCTTACGCTACCGGCAAGACAGTGCGGTTGATTCAGAGCTATGCGGACCAGTCCGGACTGGAGTCAACAGCGTTCACATACGACAATGCGGTTTCGATCCACGCATACCTGCTGCACGGGTCAGCCGATTCGCTGGCGCGCGCTGAGATTCTGGGGCAGGGATTGATGTATGCGCAGGCCAACAATTTCCCGTTCAACGACGGGCGATTCGCCCAGGCATACTTTGTCAACGCGCCATCCGCTGACGGTGTCTATGTCACACCTGCGGCGTTTCCATTCTTCTTTTACACGAGTGCCGTGGGCGACCAGGCGTGGGCAGGTATGGCGCTTGCGCAGCTATTCAAGCGCGCGGGAGATGGAACTTATCTCACCGCAGCCCTCAACGTAGGCAACTGGATTGTGAACAATACATACAGCACGCTGGCGCCCGGGGGATATTCATTCGGGACGAACATTAACCAGTTCAACCAGTCAGTACCTTCGGGGAATGGCAAGTCAACAGAGCACAACATCGACACGTATGCATTCTTCACGATGCTCGACGCGTTGACGAATCATGGATCGGCAACGAATGGGATGACGTGGTCGGCACTCGCCGCGCATGCGCTTGGCTTTGTGATCGCGATGTGGAATCCGTCAGGGCCGTTTTTCTGGACCGGGACTGCGGGTGCGGATTCGTCGGCAATCAATTTCTATCCCATTCCGGAAGACTGCCAGACGTGGTCGTACCTTGCGATGTTGAACAGCCAGTATGCCGGATCGATTGACTGGGCGCTCAAGAATCTGCAGCCAACAGATACGGCCTCGTCGCCGCAGTCGAGTTTAACCGGCAGTGAGATCTTTACAGGGATGACGTTCGATACTGCCAGCCTCAACACCGGGTTCGCTGACCCCAATGCAGTGTGGCTCGAAGGGTCGGCGCACACGGTTGCGGCCCTGATTGCGCGCACGCAGGCGGAGGTAGGAGGCGCACGCGTGATGGACTGGCAGGCTGCGCTCAAGCTTGTGAATACGTGCGACACGGCGCAGGCAGAGCTCGGAGCAAACCAGACGGTCAACGGAATTCCGATTCCCCAGGGCAATGGACTGGTTGCGGCGACGAGTCTCCTCGATACCGGCTTCGGATACACCTATGGGACGTCGAAGCATATCGGAGCCACCGGCTGGTACCTGATTGCGACGCAGGGTGGGAACCCGTTCCAACTCGGATATTCGAGTTGATTCATGGTGCCTGCACAATGCGCCCATTGCGACTTGACGTGAATCCGGTTGCGGCTTAAGTTGGAAGTACACGGGAAAGGAGGTTGATCCAGCCTATGCAAAATGACTGTTCCAGTAGTTTCTTACGTGAGGTGACTGAGGCCTAGGGCATCGCGCCCCAAGCCCCAAGTAAGCCCCAGCGGCAGTTTCAACCGCCGGGCCCTGGCAATCGCTTTAAGCGCGATGGCCTTAGTCCAATCCCAACAGATCACCGGCAACGGCCTGGGAGTTATCCCGGGCCGTTGTTGCGTTTGGAGAAGGCATTTACCGAATGGTTGGTCCGTTACGGATTTGCAATAACGCGAATGTGCGCCATCATGCCGCCGTCCTGGTGCTCGCCGATGTGGCAGTGGTAGACGTAGTCGCCGATCTCGGAGAAGGGAATCGACACGAGCACCGGCGTCACCTTACACGTGCCGTCGCGCCATTTCATTACCGATCCGTCGCACGACGCACTTCCGCTGGGCAGAGGCACGTTGTCCATCATGGCTCCGCCGTCACCGACGGGCGCACCCTTGGGCAGCACGAGAAACTTTGTCTGGTGCATGTGGAAGTTGTGCGCCTCGCCCGCTGTGTTCACAAGCTCCCATAGTTCCGTGGCAGTCTGATTGCCAGGCGCGAGAGGCAGGCAAACATTGATGTACGCCGGATTGAACGCGGTAATGTCCTCGAACGTGCCGGGGACCGGATTGCCGTGCGCATCGACCTCTTCGTAACCGAGGCCGAAGCCGTCGGGGTTGGAGGCGGGCACACCGAAGAAGACGCGCCGGTGATGGCCGGCAGGAAGCGCGGCGCAATTGGAGGAAGAGATGGACGCTACGGGCTTGGACTGCGCGGCGAGACGCGCAGCGAACTGCTGCATGTGAGGCGCGCTCAGGGTTTGCACCTGTTGCGCAGCCGATTTATCGAGAGGAATCGGAAGCGCGGTCGTCTTGCCGGTTGCGATCTGCTTTGCGTCGGCAATCGGAATCGATTCTCGCATCCCCGGATACATCGCTTTTACGGGGCCGCCGAGAGCGCCCGTTGCTGACAGCACCATGGATGTGGCAGGTTTCACATTCAGTGCGTTGATTGTGTTTGAGCTGCTTACCTGAAAACTCAAGATGCGCAATCTTCGCGGAGGGCCAATCGTCGCCCGCCGGCCCGGTATTCAGGTCGGTTGTCACGAATGTAGCGGAGGCCACGTGACCGGGTTGGAAGGAGCCGAAGAAAATGTCGGCGCGTGAACTGGGAAACATCACCATATGCGTTGCGCACACTGGTTCAGACAGGCGATGAGGCTGCTTCGGGCCCGGGCATTGCACTGGCTTGAAGCGGCCGCCGGTCCCCATCCGCGTAACGTCGGTGCCGGCCGTGGGTGCAAGCGCTACGCCGTCGAGGGAGAGAACCTGGAAGAGGATCGGCGCATGATTCTGATCATTCTGCACTGTGAAGTCGTACGCGCGGCTGGCCGCGCCATTCAGCATTCTCCACACCTCGCCGTTTTGGCGATCGACATGGAGCGTGGGATAGACCTGGCCGTTCACTGAGAAGAACCATTTGCCTCCCGTATAGTCCGGTCCGGGATCGGACGATTGTGCGGCGAGATTCTGCCCCGCGCAGGAGCCTTCGCGCTTATCGCCTGGCTGCGGAAGCGGTGTGCAGAACTCCGAGTCTTCCTGGTCCTGCACGTCGCCATTAGGCAGCACCTGCATGTCGCGAATGTCCATGTAACGGACGGAAAAATTTGGCGGCAGAGTGAAATTATTTGTCGACGAAGCTTCGTCCTGGATGGAGCCGATGGTGAGAATTCCTTCCAGACCCTCGGAGATCTGGTTGACGCCGAGCCCGTGCACATGTGGATGGAAGTAATACATGCCCGAAGGGTGGTTGGTGGGGATGTAGATGTCGTATTGAATCGGCTGATCGGTCGCAGTGAGATCAGGATCAACCATGGGCGGCAACTTCCCCGATGGATAGCCGACGACGTATACATAGTCGCCATAGGTGGGATCGGAGGCGTCGGCCTTGCGCGGTTCGACGATGAGGCCGTGCGTGTGAATGTTGGTGGGATTGGCCATCAGCATCTCATTCATCATGGCGTCGGGGCCATGCGCGGATTCAGCATCAGAGGGAGCTTGCGGCAGGTGGTTCACCAGCTTCATCCGGAGATGATCGCCAGGCTGTAACTGCAGAACAACGCCGGCATACGAGGCCGCGGTGCTGGAATCGGCGGGGCACTGATCCTGAACAGCAACGGAGGTCTGGCACACTTCGTAGACCCACGCGGTGGGACTGAACGTTCCCAGATGAATGGTGTCTGGACGGGCGATGACGAGAAGATCGAGCAGGTGATTGCTGCTGGAAAAGCTCGGTGGGTTGTTAAACGTCGGTGAAACAGACTGGGCAAGGCAAATCAAAGGACAGGCGCACAGAAGCGCCGTCAGCGCGTTCCGGATCATGGGTTTCGTACTCCGTTCACAGTTCAGAAATTTGTGATGCTGGGGTTCTCGCGCAAGTTGTTTGCAGAAGATTGCGGCGCAACCAACATCCGCCATGATAACGGCATCTCACGAGGTGACTGCGCAGCTCCAACTGCAAACTCCAGAGAGAAGGAAGTTTCATGCCCGAAGCGAAAACCCAGAGTCAAGGTTCGAATCAAAAAAATCCAAAAAATGACAAAGCCGTCCAGGATCTCATCAAAGCCCTGAACGAGGATTTGTCCCGCGAATACCAGGCGATCATCGCTTACACCGTTTACAGCAACGTGCTGAAAGGCGCGCAATGGATGAACATTGCCAGCGAGCTCAAGCTGCATGCCGCCCAGGAACTGCAACATGCGTTGATCATCGCCGATCAAATTGACTACCTGGGTGGGATGCCGACGGCGACGGCGAAAGAGGTCAAGCTTTCGGAAAAGCCGGAGGAGATGCTGCGGTTCGATCTTGACAACGAGACCGTGACCATCAAGAACTATCGTGAACGCGTAAAGCAGGCCGAGGCGCTGGGCCACTACGCGCTCTCTGAGCAACTGCGCTCAATCATCATGCAGGAGCAGGAGCACCAGCACGACCTCGCCACAGCGCTCGGCATCGACGTGCCGAAGGTGCTGGGACAGGGCGCATAACCGCTGGCGCAGCAGCAAATCTTCCCTTGCCAGCTTGAGATCTAAGGCACCCGCATACTCATCCTCCGGGCCGGAACAGTGGCCCGGGCACTCCCGAAATTCAAGCCCTTTTCCGTGCGACTTCCTCGTATACGGCGACGTATGCGCGCGCTGGCGCATCCCAGCTGAAGTTTTGCGCCATGTCGTTCTGCACCAGTGTTGCCCACTGTTTCTTGTCGTAGAACGTGGCAAGCGCGCGATCGATGGCATCAAGCAGCGCCTGCGCCTGGTAAGCCCCGAATTTGAATCCGGTGCCGGTGTTGAGGCTGGCATTCCATTCTTCAACGGTGTTGTCGAGACCGCCCGTCGCACGCACCACCGGCACGGTTCCGTACTTGAGCGCATAAATCTGGTTAAGCCCGCATGGCTCGAAGCGGCTGGGCATTAGAAAAATGTCAGAGCCGGCCTCGACCTTGTGGGCCAAGGCGTCGTCATAGCGAATCTGCACCGCGAAGCGGCCGGCGTTGGCGAAGGCGAAGTCGCGAAAGAATTTTTCGTAGTAGGGCTCGCCCGTTCCCAGCGCGACAACCGCAACATCGCGCTCTGCGAGCCGGCCGGCAATCTGCTCGAGCAAATCGAAACCCTTCTGCGAGGCAAACCGCGAGCAGATTCCAATCACCGGAGTTCCCTCCGGCGCCTCAAGTCCGAAAGCGTGCAGCAGATCCTTGCGGCAATCGCGTTTGCCGGTAAGATCGCCAGGCGTGTAGTGTGCGGCAAGGTTGCCGTCTGTCGCCGGATCCCACTCTCTATAGTCGACGCCATTCAGGATGCCATGCAAATCGGCGCTTCGCTTCTGCAGGGCTCCGTCGAGACCATTGCCGAACTCCGGAGTCTGAATCTCTTCGGCGTATTTGGGGCTCACCGTGGTGAGCGCGTCGGCGTACACGATTCCACCCTTGAGAAAGTTGAACGTGTTGAAGTGTTCGAGTTTGTCGTAGGTAAAGATCTCCCAGGGCAGCAGCAGTTGTTCTGTTGTTCGCGGCGGGAACCAGCCCTGGTATCCCGCGTTGTGAATCGTGAGAACCGTGCCGCAGTTTTTGAATGCGGGGTCGGCGCTGTACACCGTGCGCAGCAGAACCGGAATCAGCGCCGCCTGCCAGTCGTGCACGTGAAAAATGTCGGGAACCCCGATCAGTTTCGTCGCTTCCAGCACCGCCCGACAAAACAACCCGAAACGCTCTGCGTTGTCGCCATAGCTGTCGCCGTTGTTTCCGTAAAGCCCTTGGCGGTCAAACATTTCCGGGCAGTCTACAAAGTAGAACTTCACGCCATCGCGTTCACCGCCGTCCACGATTCCCACGAAGCGATTGCCATGCGGAAATGGAATCGTGATCGAGCGAACCCGGTAGTTCATCTCGCCTGCGATGTGAGAGCGAACCGCCGCATAAAGAGGAAGATAGACCGTAACTTCGTGACCCAGCTTGAGGATTTCCCTGGGCAGTGCACCCACCACGTCAGCCAGTCCGCCCGATTTCGCAAACGGCACGGCCTCTGACGCGGCAAAAACTATCTGCATCGTTCTTCTCCTTGCGGTCCACGTCCCCGCCGAATCGACAATTTCCGATGGCGCGGGCGCCAACCGCCAAGTTTACACGCTTCACTTTGACGCTCTGATTCGATGCGAGGATTCCGCATCGCTCCGCGCGGCAGCATCATCTCTAACGCATGCCCATTCCACCTGTTGACTCTGATGTTGCCGACGAGGCCCAGGTTCTCCAATCCAGCGCTGGCGAGAAGCTTCTCGACAATCCGATCTTCAACGCGTTGCGCACAGACCACAGTTCGCTGGCAATGAGCGAAGGAATGGCTAGGCGCTACCCGGCGCCAATTGGCCCGCTCGCCGGCGCGCCCGATCAATCGCAGGCGAGCTACGATGCGCTGCGGTCGCTCGCAGAGCCCGGCGGTATGATCGGACTTTTTCTGCACGATCCACCATTGCTGCCCGCAGGCTGGAGCCTGTTTCGCGGCGGAATCCTGACGCAGATGATCTGCATCAAGCCGAACCTCGACGCCGCAGGCGCGCTCACCGAAAGCGTCTCATTGCGCAGGCTCGGCAGCGCCGACGTACCGTCAATGATGGAACTCGCCAAGCTCACCGAGCCCGGTCCCTTCCGCGAGAGAACCTTCGAACTCGGAAACTTCTACGGTATCTTCGACGGCGACCGTCTGCACGCCATGGCAGGCCAGCGCATGCGCGTGCCTGGATTTGTCGAAGTGAGCGCCGTCTGCACGCATCCTGATGCGCGCGGGCGAGGCTATGCCGGTGTGGTGATGTGCGAAGTCATGCGCGACATCGCCAATGAAGGCCGCACATCTTTCCTGCACGCCTTCGACGACAATCCCGCCGTGCGCCTCTACCAGAAACTCGGCTTCACACATCGCCGCAGCTTCCACCTCGCCGTGATCCGGAACGACAACTAGCGTTTGTGGTTCAATGGATACTTCGCTCCGTGATATAGGCAGACCGTGATCGCGGGTGTGCTTGAACGGAAGTCCGGCGGAACCGAGCGCCATTGACAGCCGTCTTTAATAGCGAGGGGTATCTGCGTGCGCAAATTGGCATTTGTGCTGGCATTTTTCGGATGCGCACTCCCCGCATTGGCCTCCGAGAGCATCTCGGTTGCCGGGTTGGAGCAGAAGCTGATTGCCAACCGCGGCAGGCCGGATGCGGAAGTTGCTCAGCAATTGTCAGAGTTCGAGCTGACGGAGCGGCTGAGTACAGCCACCCTGGCACGACTGCAATCGAATTCGCCCGGAACGAAGACCTCACTGGAGCTGAAAATTCTGGCCGATCAGTCGGCGTTCCTGTTGCCGCCGGCGGCAGAGATTCCCCAGATTCCAGCACCGGATCTAGCGGCGCAACGGAAGTTGATGAGCCTGGTTGTGAACTATGTCAGCAAGACCATCCACCAGCTGCCGAACTTTTACGCAACCAGAGCAACGACCCACTTCGAGGAAACACCGCAGGTTCAAACGGGAACGAATCCAATTCCGTATCGACCATTACATGAGACCAATGCTTTCGACGTGACCGTGCTTTACCGAGACGGTAAGGAAGTGGTGGATACAGGAAGCGATAAGCCGAAAGCCTCAAAACAGCAAGAAAAAGGACTCAGGGACTGGGGAGTATTTGGCCCGATTCTCAGCACCGTGTTCCTTGACGCGGCAAAGAGCAATCTGAGTTGGAGCCACTGGGAACAGACTCCGATGGGGACACAGGCCGTGTTCCGCTACGCGGTATCATTGGAAAAGTCGCATTACCGCGTGAATTATTGCTGTGTTCCAGGCATCGATCCGGGTGATCCGACGGAGTGGGCAACCGTGAACCGCGTCGTCGGCTATCACGGAGAGATCGCGGTCGATCCCCATGAGGGATCAATTCTTCGATTGACCGTCCAGGCAGACCTGAAGTCATCCGATCCCATCACGAGGGCGGACATTATGGTGGAATACGGCCCGGTGGATATCGGCGGTCAGTCCTACATCTGCGCAACGAGGAGTGTCGCCCTCTCGTCTGCGCTTTCGGCGAGTAACTTCGTCGTTGGAGACCACGAACGCGTCGGGAGCGTATCCCCGAGCCCGGCCCAGAAACTCCTGAATGATGTTGCGTTTGAGAAGTACCACATGTTTCGGTCATCTTCGCGCATCGTGACCGGCGACGAAGCAAAGCAGCAGGGCGAGCCTCCTGCTGCATCTTCGGCCAGCGCAACTCCATCTGAGCAAGTCACGGCACCCCCTGCTTTACCACCAGCAGAGGATGCACAAAATCAGAGTTCATCACCTGGCTCAGAGTCTCCTGCCGCGCCGGCTCAAACGCGTCCCACTGAGCAAGCAACGCCCGCAACAAATGCCGCGCCTGATGTGGACGCCACGTCACCACTCATCGATCTAGGTCCTCGTTTCAAGACGACCACCCACGAAGTTGTCGTAGATGTGGTTGCTACCAGGAGTGATGGAGATCCGGTACTCGGACTCGGCAAACAGGATTTCGAGATCAGAGAAAATGGCAAGCCGCAAGCGATCGACTTTTTCGAAGAGCACACAAAGGCCAGCGTGGTTTCGAGCGCGCCGCCGGAGATGCCGGCCCTGCCCGCCGGCGCACGCACGAATGTTCCACCGGCGCCGCCGGGCGATGCCGTCAATGTCCTGCTGATCGATACCTTGAATACCAACATGCAGGATCAGGAATATGTGCGCCGCCAGATCATGGAATTCTTTGCCAAAATGCAGCCGGGAACACGGATGGCGATCTTTGTGCTTGGCTCGAAGCTGACTTGCCTGCAGGGCTTCACGTCTGATACTTCCACCCTGCTGGCGGCGCTTAACGACCAGCGCACCGGCTTGAAAAACCAGAAGAGCTCGCTCCTTCAGACGCGCACCGATAGCGCCGACGATTCTGCTTCTGTCGCAATGCTCCTGACGATGGGGGCTTCTCCTATCGGCGTCGAGGGGCTTCAGAGCGCATTGTCAAACGCTGGCTCAAGCGACTTTGGAACCCGGGCCTCGATGACATTCGAGGCGCTGACGTATCTCGGGCACTACCTGTCCGGCGTACCGGGGCGCAAGAATCTCATTTGGTTCGCGGGCTCCTTCCCCCTCGTCATCTTCCCGACCGCGGACCAACTCGCACATATGAAGCAAAATCCAGATGTTCCTGGATACGTGGACCGCATCAAGAAGACGGCCGATCTGTTCACCGTTTCACAAATCGCGGTCTATCCAATCAGCGCCGAGGGATTGATGACCGAACATATTGGCGAGGCCGAATCCGCCGGTCCGGGCACCGACGGAGCAGTTGGCCACGTTGGCAGCCAGCCCGACAACAGCATGTCTCCTTACAATGCGGGCGCAGAAGCGCGCGCGGGCACCATTCACGCGATGGAGAATCTCGCGGCTTCGACCGGCGGCAAAGCGTATTTCAACAGCAACGATCTCAATGCAGCATTGAAGCGCGCCATCGACGACGGTGCCAACTACTACACAATCGGCTATACACCGCCTGACAAGAAGATGGATGGAAGCTATCGGAAGATCGAAATCAAATTGGTTCATGGTAAAAACAAGCTGGCATACCGGCAGGGTTACAACGCGGACGACAACGTGACTCCGGCTGCGCAATCCAAGGGTGATCCACTGGCGCCGCTGCTGAAGCTCGGACTGCCCGGAGCTTCCGGCATCTTGTACGGAGTTCGCGCCGAGCTTGCCCCGGCTCAACCATCATCCGGTGAACCTCGCGCCGGCCAGAATCCGAATCTCAAAGGTCCTGTCAGCCGCTACACAGTAGATTTCTTTGTTCGCGGCCAGGACCTCGTCCTCGATCAGGACCTCAAAGGTGACAAGAGCGGCAAATTCCTGCTCGGCTTGAAAGCCTACGATCGCGACGGCAACGCGCTGAACTGGGAAGGCGATGAAGAGACCGTGGACATCAAGCCGGAACAGTTAGCTTCGATTCGAAAGAACGGGATACCTGCGCACCTGGACATAGATCTGCCAACTGCCGGAGTCATCCATCTAGTGACCGCTGTATATGACCTGCATAGTGGAAAGGCCGGGACGCTGGAGATTCCGTTGCAAGCTGCTCCGAGATAAGCGGGGAACACACTCGAAATTTTCCGTCGCTGTCCGAACCTGTCAACCGCCGCCACCACCTCGCCACAGTTAAGTCTATGAATCCATGATCTAAAAAAATTCCTGCACTTTGCAGGTTATTTCCGGCATTCCGCTAGTCTTGGAATAAGCGGCGAATGTCTCACCTTGCCGGAAGCCTCGAGGGGTTGCAGTCTCGTTGTCTCTGGATCTGACTGCTCAAAATTTGCGCCCAAGAGTCTGTCCACTTTTGCAAAATCATTTCATCGGTTGGCCTGGTCTTGATTTATGCGGGAGACCTCGACCGGTTTTCCATCTTCCGTGCTCACCGCAATTTCACAGCCCTCGAAGGCGCTTGAACACCGGATATAACGCGCCAAATGTGCCAAAATGCGCCAAAAAAAGCCAGAAAATCATCTGTGAAAATGACTTAACCCTCATCCCCACAGAGACTTAGTGGCTTCAGAACCTTCCAACCCGAACCTGGGCCTGTGAAACTGCGAAACTGTGAGCGAGGAAGAAAGGGAGGACGCCGCGTAAGTCCAATGCCGAGAAGACTCTGCGAGTAAGTCTTTCTGTATGAAGACTTTGCGGCTAGGCTTCCCTCGTAAGCCTTTGGGAATCAAGACTTTCTTCACAGAGATGGGTGGGGGGAGGGGGGCCTGGGGACCACCCCGCGCGCAGCCGCAACACGCAGCCGCTGCAGCCACGTCAGCTACCATCGAGTCGTGCCGCCCAAATCGAGGCTCGGACAACACTTTCTGCGTGATCAGCAGGCCATCCGCCGCATCGTCGCGGCTCTGGGCGACTGCGCCGGCCGCACTGTTGTCGAGATCGGTCCGGGAATGGGCGCCATCACGCGGGAGCTTGCTGCGAAAGCGGGAAAAGTGCTGGCGCTTGAAGTTGATCCGGAGCTCGCTTCCAGCCTGGCGGCAACGTTTGCCTCGGGTGCCGGAGACCACACTGCCGCCGGATCCAATGTGCAGATTGAAACAGTCGACGTTCTCGCGTTTGATTTTGCGGCAGCTTCCGCAGCAGCAGGTGAGCGACTCATCGTCGCCGGCAATCTGCCCTACTACATCACGTCTCCGATTTTGCTCAAGCTGTCAGACAACGCGGCAGCCCTCGATCGCGCCGTGCTGATGGTCCAGCGCGAAGTAGCCGACCGCGTCACGGCCGCGCCGGGGTCGCGCGACTATGGGCTGCTCTCAGTCACTGTGCAGATGCACGGCCCTGCGGTGCCGCTGTTCACTTTGCCGCCGAGTGCGTTCTCACCGCCGCCTGAGGTCCATTCCACCGTCTTTCGCTGGCGATTCGCACCGCGCTTCGCGGAGCTTGGCGTGAACAGGGAAGAATTTCTCAGGTTCATGCGCCAGGTTTTTGCCTTGAAACGCAAAACGCTGGCCAATAATCTTCGCGCAGCGGGCGTCGAAAGCGCGGCTGCCGCGGCTGCACTTTCCAGCGCGGGAATTGATCTGAAAGCGCGTGCCGAGGCTCAGCCCATCGAAGCACTGGCTCGTTTGTGGACGTGTCTCAAAAAAGCAGGGGCCACTCCGTCAGACGAAGTGGCCCCGGCAATGCAAATCTTCACAGATCAGTGATGCGGGCTGCCGCCTCCGCCGCTGCTCACATGTCCGCCACCGCCTCCGCCTCCACCACTGCTGACGTGTGGCGCAGCACCGCCTCCGCCACCACCGCCGACGTGACCACCACCACCTCCGCCACCGCTACTCGGGTGAGGAGCTCCGCCGCCATACGAAGGAGCAGGGGCGCTTCCGCCTGAGTATCCGCGGCTCGGAACGGGCGCGCGGTAGCCTCCAGCCGGTGCGGCGGCCGGTGCTGTCCAACCGCCGGGACGGCCGGTTGACGATGGGGAGTTTGCCCACGGCACGTATGTGGATCGTCCGTATGCCGGCGCGGAATTGCCGTTGCCGGGACTACCGTATCTCGGGCTGCCAACCCTCGGACTTCCAAAGCCGGAATTCGATCCGTTGAATCCGGAAGCCGTCGACGGACTGTAGATTGGCCGCGGCGTGATTGGCCTGAGCGGCTGAACGGTGGTGCCGCCGATCGTAGCCGGCCTGCCGATGGCATGCACAGGATTTCCAGTCGGAGAAAGGGGAATCCGATTGACCGCGATCACTGGGTTGGGCTGATAGAAGCCGCCGCGCCTGATGGGCTCGTTCGGCCCATGAACAGGTCCTCCACGCGGGCGATGCGGTGGTTGATAGCGCATCGGGTGGTTGCCAACGTTCGCCACCCATCCGCCTGTTGTCCACCAGGGGTAGCAAAATCCGGGAGTCCATCCCCAGCCGAAGTCGTCGTAGAAGTTCCAGTACCCGGTTGTGTAGGGCAGATAGCCCCATTGCTCGCAGGAGACCCAGATGTAGCCGTACTGAGGCGTCCAAACCCAGTTGCCGCATCCGTAGGGATCCCAACTTCCTGACGCTGCCTCATTGGGAGACCATACATAGCCCTGTCCGGGAACGTTGTACCAATTGCCGTTTGCATCCAGGTCGCCCCATGCGGGATTGTTGCTGTTCGGTTCACTTCCGCTCGCGGCCGTCTTTGCTGCTATCTGCGCATTCAAATCCTGGTCGCGATCGGCGTTCCATGCATCCCAGGAGTCCGGCTCAATGGTTTCGGCGAGATTGTAAAGGTTGGGATCGCTGGCATTGAGGGCGACGCTTTCGCCGCCACGCACGTCTAGGGAAAGCGAATTGCCGCGCTCGATGTGTGCATTGCCGGCAAAGACAGCGACTTCGCCGGGCAGGTTATCAAGACTCACGCGTAGCACGGTGTATCCACCGGCGGTAACAGCACTGTCCCCAAAGCGGGCAATCGTGTGATTCGCAGAGGAATCTCCCTGTAGCTCGAAGTAGGCCAGGCCGCTTGTGAGCACCAATTCCGCCTTGGATGCCCCGGCGTCCTGACGCAGCACAGCGATCTTCAGCGAACTGTTGGGAGAGATGCGGGCGACGCTGCCGTCATCAAACTGGATCTCAGCCTTGCCGTCCTCCTTGGCTGCGATTTCAGTCCCTTCGAAGAGAGGAGTATTGACCAGTGCCGGATCCGCAAGAATCTGGTTGCCCTGGGAAAGTTGAACGCTGCCTTCCACGTAGCTTAGCCGCGCGGCACGCATATTCGGATCAGGCTGCTGCCCCTGCAGGGTCACCGTCGACGCCAATAGCAAAGCCAGCCCCAGAACTCCGGCAGCTGGCCTGAACTGAGCCTTGCTCAATCGATTCATTGGAGCCCCCACCCTTTCCCCTTCGCCTCCGATGAGAAATTCGCATCGCGAGGAGCCCACACCTATTCAGACAGCAGAATCATGCGAAAAGTCGCGCCAAATTTCTCAATTAAAGCAGCTTCAGGTTCCTGAACGCTCCAGCAGCAAATGCGCTCGTTTCCTTACTCTCTCAAGCACATGAGGGTCGCCCTCCAGGCGCTCGAGGATGTCACGAATCGCACCAATCTGCTGCAGACGGCCATCGTCAGAGGCTTCGACTATGTATTGAATGGCCTTGTCGAGGCCCAGAGGATCATGCTGCAACAGCAGTTCCAGCCGCGCTCCCTCGATCAGCGTCGAGCCAACGGCAACCAGCGATTCTCCCAGGTCCTGAATCTGCTTGTTGGTGGAGTAGTTAAACTCGCAACCACCCTCTCCGTCAGGGCCACTGTAACTGATTTTTTTCCATCCTTGAAATGCGACTTTCAGGTGGCTTTCGCATTTGCCGTGAAGAACGTGGCTGTCGCGAACCTGGGAGAAAATGCGACCGGCGAAGTCACTGCTTAGATTGATATCTCGGTCTACTTTGGCCGGGGTAATCATGTCCGCATCATCAGTGGGTTTTGTGCCGCCTTCTGCATGAAAGTGACCACTGCCATCAGGCCGGAGCACGAGTGTCCATTGCGCTGGGTAAAGCCCGGGGTTGGAAAAATCGACCCGGACCACGGCGTCCGCTTCCCCGGAAACAGGGAGCGCGACCAGGAGAACGGCCAGCAGCACAGCCAGGTGCCAGGGAATCTTCATCGCCCGCCCCCCTGCAGAGCCAGCGTCTGTGCAGTGTGCAAGTGGCATATGGCAATTGCCAGCGCGTCGGCGGCGTCAGGTGATTCAGGAATCTCCGGCAGGTCAAGGAGCCGGGCGACCATGAACTGAACCTGCTCTTTTTTTGCCAGTCCGTAGCCCACGACTGACGACTTTATACTGAGCGGCGCATACTCTGCCACCGGCAGATTTCGTTGCGCAGCTGCCAGCAATGCCACTCCCCTGACCTGCCCGAGCTTGAGCGCAGACTTGGCGTTGACGGAGTAGAAAACCTCTTCAATGGCAACGACATCGGGCTGCCAGCGCTCCAGCTCTGCGCAAAGGGTTTGATGTACCTGAGCGAGCCGTTCTGGGAGAGACTTTGCTTTGGGAAGACGTATGGTGCCGGCCGTTTTGCAGACGATTCGAGTCAACGGACCGGATTCATCCGAGTCCACCACGCCAAACCCGGTAATCTCGGTTCCACAATCGATGCCGAAAACGCGCATTTGTTTGCAAGTTTAAACCCTGAAGCCCTTCCATGGATCGTGCTAAGCGTCTTCGCCGGGCGAGCGATCGTGCGATTTGCTCCGCCGACGCTCGTCCCTCGCATCTCCGGCAGATTAGATTCTGGCGCGCAGATTGGCTAACGATGCGGCTATCTGTTCGCCCCAATGGAGACGGCCGGGTCGGTTGCCCGCGATCACCTGATCGAATCTGGTGAGGTGGCTGGCGTTTTCCGCGAGGAATCTCTCAAGCCTCTCCTCGAGGTCGGCAGATGCGGTGTTGGTGTGAATGCAGATCGTCCAGAGCCCGGTCTTCTTCCTGACCGGTTCCCAGAGTTGCTGCGGAATCCAGAGGATTTCGTTTTGTATGAAGGGCCGGCGGGCGAACCCGTCGGATAGTACGTTCAGGCCCTCGGCGGCAAGAGCGCGGAGGGTGTTGCGATCGAATCCGTGGCGAGGAGCGACAAAAAGGCGGGGCTGCAGTCCCTGTCCGTGCAGGATCGCGAGTCCGGACCGAAGCCAATGCTGCTGCAGCGATGGATCGACGCCCGCGAATTCGGTCTCTTGATGCAGCCCGAGAATGGACACGCCGCGACTGGCACAGATGTGACGGTATCCGTGCATGGCGATCGCAGCTCCAGCGGCCTGTAACGATCGCATCCGATCCCAGAATTGCGGATCGGGAGACTGTCGGATCAGATCGGGGTCCTGATTGTCTGGCACGACAGCGAGAATGGGCGAGACGCCGTGGCGCGCGAGGATCGACAGGAATCGCTCGCGGCGGTCCTCGAGCATGGTCGGACAAAAATCGTCGAGGCGGATGAGGTATTGCGGCGACCGGGGATTCATTGAAGGCGCCATGGTTGCTGCTGTGGGACGCGTATCGGGCGGCCGAGATCTGCGCCGGAATTCGGCCAGATCGTGCTGACGTAATTCTGAATCACGCGCCGAGGACTGCCTCGATGCTGGCAGCGGTGGGAATCAACGTATCGACCTTGGTGAACTTGAAGAGTTGCAGGACATTGGGGCTCGGTCCCACGGCGACGACGCGAATGCCCTTGTTCCGGCAGTTGATGAAGTGGCTGACGATGGTGCCGAGGGCGGAGGAGTCCATCTGCGGAACCTTTGAAAGGTCGAAGATATGGAGGGTCGGCGACTGAACGCCGGCTGGCGGCTTGAATTCGAATATGTTGCCGAGCGCGACCTGCTTCATGGAGCCGTACATGTCGCGCGCGTTGAACGGACCGGAGATGCTGTAGATCAGTGTCTCCGGAGCACGGCCTTCAATTCGTTCAATGGTGAATGTGGGGTTCTTCCAGAGCTCTGTATGTGTGATGGACATCGCAATTGGATTGTAATTGGCGTGCGCGAACAGGCGGAAGGGCTTCTGCATTGGATATGAACTACGTGACAAGGCGACTCAACAGTCGGCTTCGGATTCGAAGAGGGCGGCGACGGCTGAATTCCCTGATTGCTGGGCGAGCAGCCTGAAAGGAGTGCCATGTTCATCGACCGCCTGGCGGAGTGCGGGGAATCGCTTGAGAAAACGCGCGGTCCATTCGACGTCACCGGATGGCGAAGGCGAAGTCGCTGAGTTCTATTTCAAGGAAGCCGCCCATTTCGCGCATGTATTCGATGGCCCAGCCAGCAGGCGTCGCACCGAACTTTGCATCGCGTGTGTTGATGTCTGCGCCCTGCTGAACAAGGAGTTCGACGACGGCGCTGTGTCCGCCGAACGCAGCGAAGTGAAGCGCTGTTGCGCCTGAGTCATCTTTGTTGTTGATGAATTCGGGATGTCCGGAGATGATTGCGCGGACCTCTTCCAATGCGCCTTGCTTTGCCGCTTCGATCAATCTGGAAAATTCGTGCATGGGTGCCTCACTGCGCATGCAATGAATTATTCGTCTCCGTTTCTCAGGATCGAGGCGACGCGATGGCTTCTTCGACACTGGCGGCCGTCGGGATCAGAGAATCCGTTCTTGTGAACTTAAAAAGCTGCATAACGTTGGGGCTGACTCCGACGGCGACGACGCGAACACCGCGAGCGCGACAGCGAATGAAGTGGCTGATGATGAGACCGAGGCCGGAGGAATCGAGAGTGGGAACGTCGGTGATGTCGAAGATGTTGAGCCCCGGAAGCTCCTTGCCGGGCGCGGGGTCGAAGTCAAAGATGTTGACAACGGCGAGTGGTTTGAGGACGCCGTACATCTCGTTCGCGGCGAAGGCTCCCGTGAACCGGAAGATGAGCGCGTCGCGTTCTTCGTCTTCGATGCGTTCAATAGCGAACTTCGGACTTTGCCAAAGCTGGGTTCGGGTTCTGGGCAATGCATTTCTCCCTTATCGCAATTGGTGGCTGAACTGATCGCCCCAATGCCCAGCATACTTCAGCGTGGTAGCCAGGTTTTGCACGGGCCCTGGATGGGAGGCCTGGATTCACATTTAATTCTGCGGCTACTGGGTTGATCGGATGGACGTGCCGTAGAAACACCCAGCGACTAAGACCTGTCGCTGGAGACCCCGTATATTTTACGGACGAGCCAAAGGACGGGAAGGCCGACCAGGATGAGGGCGGTGCCGATGAGGGATCCTTCGAGGTTTCCGGCATAGCTATAGACAAGGACGCCGCCGGCGCACAGAACGAAGATGGCGGGAAGAACGGGATATCCCCAGACGCGGTAGGGGCGCGCGAGATCGGGACGTCGGCGGCGATAGACGAAGACGGTGGTCGCGGTAAGCATGTAGAAGAGCCACTCGGCGAAGACGGCAAGCTCAAAGTGCTGCTGAAACTTCGACAGGAAGAGCAGCAGCACGGTGGAAAGCAGCGCTTGCACAATGAGGGAAGTGGACGGCGATTGGAAGCGCGGGTTGATGTGCGCGAACTGGCGGAAGAAAAGGCGGTCGCGGGCAGCAGCGAAGGGGATGCGCGCACCGGACATGATGGTTCCGTTGAGGGTGACGAAAATGCTGAGGGCCATGGCAGCGGCGACGAATCCTGCACCGCGCGGGCCGGCAACGATGGAGAGCGCTGCGACTGCGGGGCGTTCGCTCGCGGCGATTTGCGCGGCGGGCAGGATGTATTGGATCGCTGCGTTCGTTGCCATGAAAAGGACGCCAACGATGAAAAGTCCTCCAATGAGCGCAATGGGCAGGCTGCGCTCGGGGCGTCGAACTTCGCCGGCGACCATGGTGAGGTCGTTCCATCCGTCGTAGGCCCACAGGGTGGCGATGAGGGCGAGCATGAACCCGCTGAAGCCGCCGGTCGCCTGGGGCAGGCCGGTGGAGAAGTTGTGCAACGAGCCGGTTGCCGAGGCAAAGCACAAGGCCGCAACGATCAGGATGAGAACGCCCTTGAGGACGGTGAAAACGAGCTGGAAGTCGCCGGCCTTCTTGATGCCGAGGTAGTTGAGTCCGGTCATGAACCAGGTAACAGCGATGGCGAAGACCTGTGACCAGAGGACGGGAGTTCCGGCAACATGTGCTGTGAGGAATTGGAAGGCTGGGAAGAATTCGAGCGTGCGTGCGAGGCCGATGGTGACGGCAGCGATGGATGCGGGCTTGGCGACGGCGAACCACGTCCACATATAGAGGAAGGCAGGCGTGTCGCCGTAGGCTCCGCGAAGGTAGACGTATTCGCCGCCCGCGTAGGGAAGCATGGCGCCGAGCTCAGCGTAGGTCATGGCGCCGAAGAGCGAGAGCAGGCCTCCGACGACCCATGCAAGATAGACAAGCGCGGAGGAGCCCGTGTCGCGCATCATCTCGGTGGGAACCAGGAAGATGCCGCTGCCAATAATGGTGCCGACCACGATCGCAGTGGCCTGCGATGCGCCGAGGACGCGGGGAAGATCGGCGGGAGCTTGAGCGTGGTTTGGGATAGCGGAGGCTTGTTGGCTCATGCGGTGATGTGAGGGTAGCACAGGGAAATAGCGAATCAACGCGTTCGCCGTGCAAGCGTTGCGGTTGAAACGGCGCCCCAGTCGCTCGGGAAGAGGGTGAATGACCAGGGCTCCGCCTGCGTTCGCCTTCAGTTGATCAGGTTGTTCTATTTCGCCGGTGCCGCGGGGGCATCCGCATTGAAGATGTCAGCAGCGGCCTTCCAACTGCCGTCGGCCTGTTTCTTGAAGACGGTGACGTATTTCCCTTTTTCTGTGAGCACTTTTTTGGCTTTGGGAGCGGTCGAAGTCATGGTGTAGGTGCCTTGACTGTAGCCAAGGTCTCCGGACTTTGCGACATCGACTTTGTCTGACGCGAAGGTGATGGAAAAATTCTTGTCTGCGACCATTGGCTTGAGCGCGGCCTTGATTGCTGGAATCCCGGTGATGATTGGTGTGTCCGTAATCAACACGGATGCATCGTCGGAATAGACGGTCGCTATCTTGTCCGCGTCTTTCGTCGCGAATGCCTGGACCCACGCGGTCTCAAGGTCCTTGATGGCCTTGACGTCCGCATCATGTGTGTCCGGTGGCGGTGGCGGGGGTGCAGCTGGGGTGCAGCCTGCGAGAAAGACCGCAAGAGATACTGCGGCCAGAGATAAGTGTCGTGCTTGCATTTCAATCCTCCTGGGGGAGGAATCCATAAGTATCACAGCGGCCGGACTGATGGTAACTGATATTCGGTTCGCAGGATTCTGGAGCCGGCACTCTTTACGAATTTGCGGGCGAAGGCTTGCCGGGGTGAACCTGGAGTTCATTAATCACGTGCTGAACCTGGGGGATTTTCTTCGCGAGGTCTTCGGCTTGTTTACGATCGCGGACGGTATTGACAGAGCCTTTCAACGTCAGGGTGCCGTTGTATGCCGAGTATTCAATCTTTTGTTTTCGTAGGGAAGGGTTGGACTGAAGCGTGGCCCTGAAGTGATCTTCGATAGCGCTGTCGAGCTGGGCGGTCTGTACCGCTGCTTTTTCTTCGCCTTCCAGTCCTGCACTATCGACCTTGATGTGATCGACGATGGAGTAGCCGGGCGCGGCTTGCTGTGCGAGCTGCTCTGCGAACTGCTTGCGGTCGTCAGCGCCCACGATGCCACTGAGGGTGATGACGCCAGCCTGGCGGTCCTCAGAGACTGTGACACTGCGCAGGTCATTCTGATCGAGCGCGTTGTAGACAGCTAATTTGACTGCGGGATGGTTGCCGCTCCTGCAACCGGCGGTTGCAAGAGTTGCGGCCAGCACTGCAATGGAAGCAAAGAGCGGGGTAGGGCTAATACCAAAGCGAAACATGGGAATCACCTCGGCTAACACTTGGTGGGATGCGACGCGAACTTCGACTGGTTGTTCGTTTTCCGGCATTGCCATGTGTTCGATCTGCGGAATGCGGCGAGAGAGCTCCAGGCGATTGCCAGGATTCGAACGGGTCGACCCGCATGAGATTCGAAAGCAATGGGTCGTGGAATATAGGTCCTGTAAACATAGGAGTATCAGATGTACTATAAACTTAGGAGTTCCGAGGCAGCGGTTCAGCAATTCGGCCGCCCAACTCGCGCGCGGTGTTCGAAAACATTTCGCGAAAGGGGGAACAAATTGACAAGAATCCTCGGGAGATGTTTAGGGGAGGGGCTGCTTCTGCTTGGATCCATGTGTTTGCGCGGACAGCAAGCGCCGCCAGTGCAGAATTCGAGCGCGCCGCCTACGACGACCCAATCTGCAGAGTTGCCGGTGCAAACTCCCGGCGAAATCTATAAGGAAGCGATGCATCCGCTGGACGTGGTGCGGGGTTCGCTGGACAACTGGTCAGACGCGGAACTGGGCGCGCTGACCGTGGGGATCCACAAGGCGCATGATGCGTGCGAAGCAGCCAAGCCGGCCGATTATGCCAGAGATGATCTTTACGATCTGGCGCGGCTGTGTGCGTTGGGGCAGGACTGGAGCAATGCAAATGCAGCGGCGCTGGCCTACATTGCGAGCAAACAGGAACTACACCAGGCGCAAGCGTACGCATTGAGCGTGAATGCGCTGGTCCACATGAACGCAGTCGATCTCGCGTTGGAGACGACGCGCGAGATGCTGCGGCGATCGCCTTACGACGCAGAAGTGGCGTACGCGGTGCGTTATATGAAGGACGAGCTGGAGCTGGCTTCGAATCCCGAAGCGCTGAAGTTGGCCAGTGAGGAACACGCGGCGATTGTCGAGGCGCTCAAGAAGGATGTGCCGCTGAAGGCCGTGAATGGCGATGCCGTGATGAGCGTGGGTGCGCTGTACGAATCGGCGATGGAATTGGCTCTCTGGCAAAGGTACGCGCGAGATGACGCGGGCGCAGCGGCGACGGTGGCGGATGTGGACCAGGCACTGCCGCAGGCTGCGCCGCTGAAGAGCGAAGATGCGGCCCGGATTACCGCAGCGCGGACGCGTTACGGATTGCTTGGAGTGCGGCTGCCGGAAGTGAAGGTGCTGCGGGCGCTGGAGTCTCCCGCGGCAAAGGCGCAGATCGATACGCACTTTGCGTCGGCAACGGTGCTGGTGCTCTTTCCTGATTGGTGCGGCGGATGCAGGAAGATGATGAAGACGCTGACGGAGTTTGCTAAGGTGAACAAGGACACGCCAATCCATGCTTACGGGCTTGTGTTTGCAGACGATTCTGTGATTCCCGTTCAATCTGCGCATGAAGAGATTTTGAAGGGGATGCGCGGGACGGCAACGCTTGTCGTTCCCGACTCTGCGGCGCAAACGTTTGGTGCGACCGAGTACCCGCTGGGGATTGTTCTCGACCGAACAGGACGGATTCGGTTTATTGAGTCACTGCCGGGAGATGCGTTTAATGGCGGTGGATATATCGAGAAGGTGATTGAGCGCATGGTCGCGGTCGCGGCAAAGGGTGAGCCTGGAAGGAACTGAAATTGGCTTCGCATTAGAACACTTCTGCGCGAACGGCAAAACCAGTTGTTTACGAATTTGCAGCACATCGGATCCGGAACGACGGATTATTGTTCAGCGTAGTAAAGAGTTCTCGTTCGGACCGTGATGTCAGACTTGTCGATCTTTACCTCGAGCCGATGGTATTCGCCAAACTGAGAAGCCGGTGGATAATCAAATGCAAGTGAGTAATACGAATCCGAATCCGCAACACAGCGTGCGATCTGACCGGCAATATCCCTGGTGCTCGTCAGAACCAGGCCCCCGCTCTGATAGGCGATTGCCTGGAGCGAGAGGCTGGCCGCGCTCACATGGCTTTTATCCGATACGCCTTGGAAAAAGAAGCTGTCGTGAATATGTTTAGGATCGATGGGCAATATCTCTGAAGAGGCAACCTCATCCACGGTTATCTGGGCTTCGGTTATGGCGCTCGAGACTGTCACCAGATCGCGATAGAAGCTTTCTTTGACCTCTGGAGTATCCGGGATGAACCCAGGCTGATTGAGCATAGGCCATCCCTGACCAATCCAAACAACAATGACCCTACCCGATCTGTTCACCTGTTCCTGGGCAACGCTAACCAGAGCTGCAACGGATGAGTTGAACAGGCGGTTCAGGCACGCGAGGCGAGGATTCGGATCGCAGGCACGCGAAAAGTTGTCGTTGCGCGTGACGGGCATGCCACACTCCATCGCGGAAGTCATATCTGCGCAAGTTGAAGTGTGAATATTTCCAGCGAGCTGATTCAATTCTTCGAGCAGAGTCGCGTGGTCCTGCGAGGGCACACCAAGTTTGATTCCGTTGTCAGAAAAGAGCGCAATCGATGTTGAGTGCGCCAGAAGACCGTTTCCGCTCTTGAGGTATTTCTCGATCTCCTTGCGGAATTGCGTCACCTTGCCTGAAGAGTTATTCACTGCGTCCAGCACAAGGATGATGCGGACGCCAGCGCCATTTGAGTCGTCCTGTATGGATTGAAACGAAGCAATCTTCCGGAGTTGATGATCTTCGAGAATTGTAAAGTCGCTCGGTTTCAGTCCGCCTGTTCGTTGTCCGGAGGAAGAGGAAAGCTGTACGTTCAGGAATAGTCGATGCAGATTCTGATACTTTTGCTCTCTCTCCTCACGACTTCGAGGAATCAGTTGCGGCTCAGAGGACTGTGGTGACGACTGCGCATGCGACGGCATTTGAAACAGAGGGGATGAGAGTATGAATACTGCTGTCAGCGCGCTGAGCCCTGCTGATATTTGCAACCAGGTTCTCCGAAGCGGTGATCTTCTACCCACGTCCAAAATCACTATATAGGTTCCGTAAGTTGTAGTGGACCATTCGTCAGTTGCCACTCGGTGAATATTGAACGTGCAAGGTTCACTGCACTTAGACGCAGCCGCGTTTTCGGGTTCTAGTTTTTGGCTGTTTCCATTGTTTGCGGTTCGTGGAAGTGACGCCAGATGGATTCGGCGGTTTTGCGGGGGACTACGGAGGCGAGGGAGTCGGCGGTGGCTTGCTGCACGTCGCGGAGGCTGCCGAAGTGGGTGAGCAGACGCTGGCGGGTCTGGCGGCCGACGCCGGGGATGTTGAGCAGTTCGGAGTCGCGGTCGCGCATGGCGCGGCGCTGGCGATGGTAGCCGACGGCGAAACGGTGGCTCTCATCGCGGATCATCTGCACAAGGTGCAACACCGGAGAGTGGCGATCGAGGACGACGGGCTCGTCTTCATTTCCGTAGAGATAGATGACTTCTTCTTTTTTCGCGATCGAAGCAAGCGGCTGCGAGGTGAAGCCGAGGGATTCGAGCGCGTCCGCGGCGGCGTGAAGCTGGCCGAGGCCTCCGTCGATGAGGATGAGGGAGGGCATGGTCTTCGGCTCTTTGTCGGGTTTCGGAGATATGGTATCCCCGGTCCCCAAAGGCGAGGGACCGGGGGCACCCGTTATTTTCGTCTCACTCATCCGGGGGGAAGAAGCTTCGGCGGCGTCCCGGATGCGTTTGTAGCGGCGGGTGACTACTTCGCGCATGGAGGCGAAGTCGTCTACGCCGAGGACGGTCATCACTTTGAATTTGCGGTAGGCGGACTTGTTCATCTTGCCGTCTTGCCAGACGACCATGGAGGCGACGGTTTCAGCGCCCTGGATGTGGGAGATGTCGAAGCACTCGATGCGCTTGGGAAGTTCGGGGAGCATGAGGGAGTCGGCGAGGGATTCCTGAATGGCTTTGCGCGAGGGCTCGAGAACGCGAAAGCGCTGGATGTAGGACTGACGTGCGTTCTGTCCGACGAGATCGATGAGTGATTTTTTTTCTCCGCGCTGGGGGACGGCGATTTCTACGCGGTGATTGATGCGCTCGCTGAGGAGGGCGGCGAGGGCTTCGCGGTCGTCGAAATCGACGGGGACGAGGATGGAGCGGGGGACGTAGTGCTGGTCGATGTAGAGCTGCTTGAGGAGGGCGGAGAACACCTGACCGGAGTTGAAGGGCGGTGAGCCGGCAGTCGTGGTATCCCCGGTCTCAGACACGAGACCGCGGGCACCCAAGTTCTCAGGCTGAGCTGAATCCGCCTCCGGATTCGCGGCTTCCAGGAGTTCCTGCAGGTCTTCCCAGAAGAATTCTCGGCGGTCGACGATTTTGCCGTTGCGCATGTGGAAGAGGTTGACGGCAAGGGCGTCGTCTTCCAAGTGGTAGCCGAAGACGTCGGCGTCGTCACTCTGTTCAGCGGTGGCGATGCGCTGCTTTTCCTGGAGTTGATGGACAGTGGAGAGCTGATCGCGCAGGCGCGCGGCGGCCTCGTACTGTTCCTCTTCGGCGGCGGTGGTCATGCGAGCGGTGAGGGAACGCTCGAGTTCGGACTGGCGACCTTCAAGGAAGAGCTGCGCATCACGGACAGCCTGCTTGTAGATCTCGGGGGTCGTGAGCTCTTCGACGCAGGGTCCGAGACAGCGGTGGATGTAGTACTGAAGGCAGGCGCGCGGATGGTAGCGCGAGAGATCGACCTTGCAACTGGGAAGCAGAAAGCTGCGATGGATGAGCTCGACAACGCGGTAGGCGAGGTTGCCGGGAAAGTAGGGGCCGTAGTAGGCGGAGCCGTCCTTGCGCAGGCGGCGAGTTACGAAGACTTTGGGGAAGCGGTCGGCCAGAGTGAGCTTGACGTAGGGGTAGGTCTTGTCGTCGCGGAGCAGGATGTTGAAGCGCGGCTTTCGCTGCTTGATGAGATTGTTTTCGAGGGCGAGAGCTTCATGCTCGTTGGCGACGAGGATGTAGTCGATGTCGACGGCCTCGCGCATGAGGGAGCCGGTTTTGGCGTTGGCCTGGGAGGCCTCGAGCAGATAGGAGCGGACGCGGGAGCGGAGGTTCTTGGCCTTGCCGACGTAGATGACCTCGCCCTCGGCATTCTTGTAGAGGTAGACGCCGGGCTGGGTAGGGAGGAGCCGAATTTTCTCGATGAGGTCCATACAAACAAAACGACAGGCAACTTAGCGGCGAGTATGCCAATTCTTAGGATACTGGGTGTGGTAAAGATGCGTTCCTCGCCGCAGGAAATGCAAAGCTTACCGCACAGGGTAAAAACTACACAGTCAACAAGCTTGACAAGTTTTCCACAGGCGCGACACAAGTACTCTGTTTTGAATGAAATAGAGAAACCGTTTCGTTTGGCGGCTGGAGTGCAGTGTAGAGGGCGACACGAAATGTCGCCGCCCGCCTGGTGGTGGTTGAAAAGGGTCAGGCAAAACCGAGGCGGCAAAGGATGGGGAAACAATGAAAAATTCAAATGGATTCGTGATTGCAGCTGCCGTAGCAGTTTTGGGCGTGTCGGGTTGCGCGACCAAGAACTACGTGAAATCCCAGACAGCGCCGATTATCGACCACACCAACACACTCGACGCGAAGACAGCCGAGAACAACCGTAATCTGCACGATGTGGATGACCGCGCAACAGCGGGCATCAAGCAGGCGCAGGGTGCGGCGGAAACAGCCGCGCAGAACGCGCAGAACGCGACCAAGGATGCCGGAACGGCAGATACGGCCGCGAACGATGCGGTTCACCGTGCGGACTCGCTGGATTCAGTCGTAAAGGGTCTCGATAGCTACAAGCAGATGGCCGACGTGACGGTGACGTTTGGCTTTGACAAGGCTGTACTGACGAAGGACGACAAGGATCAGCTGGACAGCTTTGCGGCACAGCTTGGAACCGCAAAGAGCTACATCCTTGAAGTGACGGGTGGAACCGACTCGACTGGTTCGGCCGCCTACAACTATGACCTGAGCCAGCGTCGCGCAGACTCAGTGGTGCAGTACCTGGCCGCGAAGTACGGGATTGCCGCACATCGCTTCTATCTGATCGGCATCGGCAAGGATAAGGAAGTTGCACCGAACACAACAGCAGACGGTCGTAAACAGAATCGGCGCGTAGAAATACAGCTGTTGAGCAACATGAGCAATGGTCAGGCTCCTGCAACTGCTTCGCAACCTGCACCAGCGCCGCCCAGCAGCAACATGAAGGTTCATAGATTAGGAAGATTGTTCATAGATTAGGAAGATTAAAGGCGAAAGCCGCAAAGAACGCGTAAAGGCGAAAGCCAATATTTCTAGAAAGAATAGATAGATTAAGGCACCAAGATTTGCAGGCCATCCAGGGTAATCGCCCGGATGGCCTGTTTTCTTTTTTGGGGACAAGTTAACGTGCGGATAGGAAGCGGGTCAGCGGGCGGATTCGAGCTGGCGGACGTGCTCGGCGCGGACCTGGACTGCGGTGTAGAGGGTGAGGAATGGAGCGCCTTGCGCGGCTGCTTCGACGGCGGGGCGGCCGTTGGCCTCCTGGCGCTCGACGATGCAGACTACGGCGGCAACGATCATGCCGGCTTCGCGCGCTGCTTCGATGGCGTTGATGGTGGAGGCGCCGGTGGTACATACGTCGTCGACGATCACGACGCGTGCGCCTTCGCGACAGAAGCCTTCAATGCGGCGACCGGTCCCATGTGCCTTTTCGGCTTTGCGTACGAGGAAGCCGTGGAGCAGGGGAGCGCCAGGATTCTGCTGCGCGCGCCATGCGCTGGCGGTTGCGACGTTGGA
The DNA here is from genome assembly GCA_963770365.1 of uncultured Acidobacteriaceae bacterium. GTDB lineage: Bacteria > Acidobacteriota > Terriglobia > Terriglobales > Acidobacteriaceae > Telmatobacter. Next base: position 215,777 of record CAVYPN010000023.1, read on the forward strand.
GACGATGGGATCTGCGCCCATGGTGAGTCCGCCGACGGCTTGCGCATCGATGTTGATTCTCCTTCCAGAAGATCGAGAATGGCGTCGCCCGGTGAGGCGGCCGCCTTCGGCGTGAAGCGTGGTGGTGCGGCAGTCAATGTAGTAGTCGCTGGTGCCGCCGGAGGAGAGCTTGAACTGGCCGAGCTTGAAGCTGGTGCGGGCGAGGAGGGAGAGAAGTTGCTGGGCGTGGGTGGGCATCAATGCGATTGTAAAGGGGCAGAATCGCGAGCTTAGTCCACTACAGAAACCAGCAGCCAGAAAAGCAGATTCTTCGCTCACCACCCCCAAACCTGAAGAGCTATCGTCTTGGGGCCCACGTTCGGATCGCTCAGAATGACGACCGTTCTCAATATTTCGCTCAGAATGAGCGTCCATGTTCGCTCAGACAGCGAACGCTGGGACAGTCTGAGAATGCTCAGTGACGCTCGTCTTAATCGTACATTTTGTCGAGGTGTTTGAAGCCGCCGGTGCCGAGGAGCATGAACGAGAAGAGCATGAAGTTGTAGCAGGCGTGGACTAGTGTGCTGGCGGCGAGGGAGCGGGTGTAGAGGCGGACGGAGCATAGGACGAGGCTGACGAAGATCAGCAGAAGAAATGGTCCGAGCGACCAACCGGTTTGCGTGCCGTGCATGAGGGCGAAAGGGATGCTGGTGAGCAGAGATCCCAAGACCATTGCGGATAGCGACCATTGCGGGTTATCGAATTCGTCGACGGGACGTCTCGCAGCGCCGGTGAAGTGTTCGACGGTTCGGTCGTAGGCGGTGCAGAGCGAGGGCAGCAGGAATCCGCGGAAGGCCATTTCTTCAAAGAAGGGGGCGAGCGTGACTCCGAAGGCGAAGAGAATCCATGCGGCTCCGGGTGCCTTGAAGAGCTGGTCGATGGGCGCGTTTGTAGGGCCCGGCATCAGGATGCCATTGATCATGGCTACGAAGAAGCAGAGAACCGCTGCGCTGATGAGGCGCGTGGTGCGTTGGAGTGCGGCTGCGCCGTGCCAGTGAATTCCTTCAAAGTAAGGCCTGTGCCAGAGGATGGGAAAGACGACGAGGCATCCGATGAAAGTGATGATGTACTGTGCGGCCTGGCTACCGAGGGCGTAACGGTAATCGGTGGCAGCCTGCGTGATGCTGGTGACGCCGAAGAGGTGATAGTGCAGGGCGAGCGGCACAAGCATCATGGTGCCGATAAGACCGAAGATAGCAAGCAGGCCGAGTAAGGCGAGGTGGCCAAGATGCGGGATGCGCTCTTCGCGGTAAATGGGAGGAGGCGCGGACACGGTGAAGAGAGGTCCGCGGAGGATCTCTTCAGCCGTGGGCGGAGCGGCGAAGGCCGGCGCCGCCATTTCACCTGGCTGCACGGGAGCTTCGGGTTCGCCGGTCCATTCGGCGGGTGAGACGGGAGTGTTTTCGGGCGCGAGAGGATCGATTGAAGCCGCCTCGGCAGGTTCAACTGCGGGCGCGTCATCGGGAGCGTGGGGAAGCGGCTCGGGGAATGTGCTCATGCACGCACCGGTTTCTTTGCTTTTGATTTTTTTGCCGGCCGTGCCGCTTTCACTTCCAACGCGGGCTCTGTCCGACGAGATGAGGTCGCAAGAGCAACCGCAGATCCTTCAGCTCCCGTTGGTCGCTCAGGATGACGAGCATTGTTGAGCAGGGAACCGTTGGATGGAATTTCGTCGGGAGGGATTTCGCTGAGTTTGCCGTTGTGCGAGGCATAGTAGCGGGCTAAAAATTCGCCGGTGAACGAACCGGGAGTGGCTGCGATCTTAGCGGGGCGGCCTTCGCCGACTACGCGGCCGCCGTCTTCGCCGCCTTCGGGGCCCAGGTCGAGGATCCAATCGGCGTTGCGGATCACGTCGAGATTGTGCTCGATGATGATGATGGAGTTACCGAGGTCGGTGAGGCGGTGCAGGACCTCGAGCAGCTTGCGCACATCGTCAAAGTGCAGGCCAGTGGTGGGCTCGTCGAGCAGATAGAGGGTGCGTCCGGTCTGGCGCTTGGAGAGTTCCCGGGCCAGTTTCATGCGTTGGGCTTCGCCGCCGGAGAGTGTGGTCGCGCTCTGGCCGAGGTGCACATATCCCAAGCCAACGTCGACGAGGGTCTGGAGTTTCTGGCGCACGGTGGGCACGTCGGCGAGGACAGTGAGCGCGTCTTCGATGGTGAGGTCGAGAATGTCGGCGATGGAGTAGCCGTGGAACTTTACGGCGAGGGTCTCCTGGTTGTAACGGCGCCCGTTGCACACCTCGCACTGTACGTAGACATCGGGCATGAAGTTCATTTCGATGCGGCGCTGTCCATCGCCCTGGCAGGCTTCGCAGCGGCCCCCTGCGACATTGAAGCTGAAGCGTCCGGGCTTGTAGCCGCGCTCGCGCGCTTCGGGAAGCCAGGCGAAAAGGTCACGGATGGGAGAAAAGACCTGCGTGTATGTCGCGGGATTGGAACGGGGTGTGCGCCCGATGGGCGCCTGGTCAATGCGAATTACCTTATCGATCTGGTCAGCGCCTTCGAGCGACTCGTGCACGCCGGGTTCTTCACGCGATCCGTAGAGGGCTTTGGCGAGCGAGCGATAAAGGATGTCATTGATCAGGGTGCTTTTTCCGCTGCCGCTGACGCCGGTGACCACGGTCATGACGCCGAGCGGGACGCGGATAGTGAGGTCCTGGAGATTGTGTTCCCGTGCGCCGTGGACGGTGATCCACTTGCCGGTGAGCGGACGCGGCTCGGGGCGATGGAGAATGCCAGAGGCTCCCGAAAGATAGCGGCCCGTGAGCGACGCGGGGCAAGCCATGATGTCGGCGGGCGTCCCCTGGGCTACGACGTAACCGCCGAGACGGCCAGCGCCGGGGCCGAGGTCGAGCACGTAGTCAGCGTGGCGGATGGTTTCTTCGTCGTGCTCAACGACGAGGACGGTGTTGCCGAGGTCGCGCAAGCGGATGAGGGCTTCGATGAGGCGGGAGTTGTCGCGCTGGTGGAGGCCGATGGAGGGCTCGTCGAGCACGTAAAGAACGCCGCGAAGACGGGAACCGATTTGCGTGGCCAGCCGGATGCGCTGGCCTTCTCCGCCGGAGAGGGTGGCGGCATTGCGATTGAGCGAGAGGTAGTTGAGGCCGACAGCGCAGAGGAATTCGAGGCGCTCGATGACTTCGCGGCGGATGCGGTCGGCGACCAACGCTTCGCGGGCTGTGAAGTTGAGCTCGTATGCAGCGGAGAGCGCGCGATTGAGCGGGAGAGCGGTGAAGTCGGCGATGGAGAGGCCGTTGATTTTGACAGCGAGGGACTCGGGGCGGAGGCGCTTGCCGCGGCAGGCGGGGCAGGGCGTGGCCGACATGAAGGTCATCATGTACTCGCGATAGCCGTCGCTGCGGGCTTCATCGATGGTGTCGCGCAGGTAGTTGAGGATTCCATGGAAGCCGGTGCGGGGGCCTTCGCCCTTGGGCGGTCCGTAAACCAGGATGTGCTGCTGCTTGGGAGGCAGGTCTTCGAACGGCTTTTTGAGGTCGATGCCGTAGCGGTCAGAGGCGAGATTAATCAATCGCAGCAGGTACTGCGAGGCGGAACCGGGGCCAAGTCCGCCGTCGAGCAGGGGTTTGGACCAGTCGGTGATGACCTTGGCGGGGTCGAGATCGTAGAGTGAGCCGAGGCCGTGGCACTCCGGACAGGCGCCAAAGGTCGAATTGAAGCTGAAGCTGCGGGGCTCGAGTTTGGGGACGTCGAGGCCGCAGTCGGGGCAGGCCATGGAGGACGAGAAGATCTGCTCGTCAGGTCTTTGCTCGCCAGCGCTTTTGGCAAACCCGATGAGAACGAGACCGTTGGCGAGTTGAAGGGCTTTCGAGACTGCGCCTTCCAAACGCTTCTCAACAGAAGGCTTGGACCCCGGTGGAGTAGGTTCCTGTTTTCCGGTCGATGACTTCGTCGGGAGCGGAGCACCCAAGGATCCTGACGCTGTGGCACCCGAGATTTCCGTGGGTTTCAGCAGGATGCGGTCGACGATGGCTTCGATGGTGTGGTTCTTACGCTTGTCGAGCGAAGGGGGTTCGGAAGGGTCGATGATTTCGCCGTCGACGCGGGCGCGAAAGCCTTGCTGATCAAGCTGATCGAGCAACTCTTTAAACTCACCCTTGCGGCCTCGGACGACAGGAGCCATGACGGTGACGCGCTCACCCGCGCCGAGTTGCAGGATGCGCTGGACGATCTGCTCGGCGGTCTGGCGGGTGATGGGGCGGCCGCAGTTGGGGCAGTGGGGGGTGCCTACCGAGGCGTAGAGGAGGCGGAGGTAGTCGTAGATCTCGGTGATGGTGCCGACGGTGGAGCGGGGGCTGCGGCTGGTGGTCTTCTGCTCAATGGAGATGGCGGGCGAAAGACCCTCGATGGAATCGACGTCGGGGCGTTCGATCTGATCTAAAAACTGGCGGGCGTAGGCGGAGAGCGTTTCAACATAGCGGCGCTGGCCCTCAGCGTAAATCGTGTCGAACGCGAGCGAGCTTTTGCCCGAGCCGGAGAGTCCGGTGACGACCGTGAGCGTGTTGCGGGGGATGCGCACGTTGATGTCGCGCAGGTTATGCTGGCGCGCCCCACGCACCGAAATGTGAGTAATTGACATGGTCAGGCGAAGTGGAGATGGTGGGTGCCTTGAAGACCGCCCTGCGTTTTTGATGTTACGCAAGGAAGTCCCACTGTGAACCTTCGTTACGTAGTCCCGTCCGGAATTACGTACGTACTAGGGGTATTCTATTTGGCAATAGAAACAAGGGTCAACGCGACAGATTATCTGAGACAATCGCTGAGACAAAGCTGCAGCATCCGGCAAGAATCGCCGGGCATGCATCAAATAACAAAGAGGAACTTTCCCCAGCAATTTTTGACGGGGGTCTAGAATATGGCAGACGTAATTAATTTAGTGATGCTGGTTTGCGCGGCAGTTGGAGCCATGGCGTTTGGCGTACTTACCGCTTATGGAATCTTTCGCGTCGGCTTTGGGCTGATGCGTCCGCGGACCGCGCGGGTGGCGCTGAAGGTACGAACAGAGTTAGCGCCGGAATAATACGCAATTCAGATTTCAAGCAAGGGCGTCGACGCAAGTCGGAAGCTACGCTCTTTCACGTGTTTGCGGATAAAGCTCAACTTATAACTTCTGATCGTGTACAGACGGCGACCCGAGCTACTGCGGCGGCGGATTCACAGGCTGTTGCTGTTGCTGCTGCTGTTCCTGCATCTGTTGCTGCTGCAGAAGCTGGCGCTGCTGCATTTCTTCCATCACCTGCTGCGGAGTGCGAACTGGGCCTCCGGGTCCAAAGCCGGGCCGGAGACTGTTCTGCATCTGCGGAGCCTGTACCGGGGGCGGCGGCTCTTCAGGTTGCTCAGGAACATCCTCGTCGCTCTCCTGCTGGGGGCGGTTCATGGCGGTATTTGGCGGCGCGCCATTGGGGCCTGTCATGCGTGGGCTGAGAACGAGTTCGCGCGGGGCGCCCAGGCCGATATCTCCGGCCAGCATTACGTTGTATCCGGAGCCTTGCAGCAGTTGCGAGAGCACGTCGCGCGCCTTGCCGGGCCCGTACTCTCCGTAAACGCGCTGGTCGGCGCTCAAACCTTCTACTTTCGTCCCCGTCTCAGTAGAGACCTCGCGGAGAATCTGCTGGAGGCTGGAGTTGGAGGCATTGATGCGCAGGCCGGTGGCATCCCAGACAACGGAGGCAGGGCTGGGCTTGTCGTTGATGGGCCAGTCCGGCATGGGAGGCGGGGGCGGTGTTTGTGCTACGGGAACAGGCTCCTGCTTCTTCAATTGCTTGTGGGCGCGAGTTTTGTGGGGAGGAGCCTGTGATTTCGGTGTCGCGGATGCGGCCGCGGGAGGTGCTGGAGACTGCGCCGCAATGGGCGCGCCGCAAAGAAGAGTACCGGTGAAGAATGCGCTAGCGAGCATGGCGCAAGACAATCGGGATGAGGCGGAGATGCGTGATTGCAGCGCGGCGAATGTTCGCATGGGGATCAGTTCCTTGAGGCCGTGCGGGTCCCGCCGGGACGTTTTCGCACCACCCCACTGCATTAGACTATCAGTGGCCGTGGAACGCTCATAGAGTTTTTAGGGCATCTTTCACAATCGGCAGACCTGGGACAGCAAAGTTCGTGGAAGCAGGCTTGTTGCCGGGTCCTAGAATGGCTGGCTTGGCGACACTTCCATTTAGGAAACGCGCTGTGCGGTAGAGAGGAAAGCAAGAGATGTGCTTCTGCTCGAGAGGTTTCGTTGCCGCCCTTTTGATCATGGTCCCGGCGGCGGGTTTTGCTGCAAGTTGCACAACGCAGGCGGCCTTGCCGCCAGAAGTTCGCAGCACCCTGGCGTCGTTGGGCGAGCAATTGTCAGATGCCGTGCTCAGGCAGGATACGAGTGCATTGCAAAGCGTTCTGCTTCCGGCCATATCGGGGCAATGGGATGGCATCCGTGACGCAATCGAGGGTGCTGGGCCGCTGGTGAAGGGCGGCAAAGCACAATTGCGCAATATGTATCTGCTGGACGCAAGCACGCTGACAGGGCCATCGGATACGCAGTTTTTCTGCTCGAATGCAAATGGATCCATGACGGTCACAATCGATATGCGCGCGTTGCCACCGGGAAAGTATGCATTGATTCTTTCGGATGCTGCAGGGGCAGCGTTGGCGGGTCAGATGGGGTTCGTGCTGGTATGGGATACGACCGGTACTCCGGGATGGAAACTGGGCGGCTTTTCGGCGCGGCAAGGTGACTTCAGCGGCCATGACGCGGTGTGGTACTGGACGCGGGCGCGCGACCTGGCGCGGAGCAATCTGTCCTGGGCAGCGTGGTACACATACGAAACGGCACGCTACCTCGAACTTCCCGTGGATTTTCTCTCTTCGCCGAACCTGGACAAGCTGGCGCAGGAACAGGGGCAGATTAAAAGCGCCCCGACGACGGACTCTTTCCCTTATTCGGTGACGAGCGGGGACCGGACTTGGAAGATCGACGGCGTGCGGCTGGACGCTTCACTGCATGAGCCCGACCTTGGCGTCTCGTATGAGTCAACGGGATCGACGGATCCTGCGGTGTTGCGTACTGAAGCAATCGCCGTGCTGGGGGCTCTGCTAAAGGCGCAGCCGGGATTGCGCGAGAATTTTCATGGAATGTGGGCGTATGCGTCGACGAATGGCAAAGTAACGCCGGTGATGGAATTGCCGATGGCGCAGATACCGTGAGAGCAGTTCATAGTTCTTAGTTCGCAGTGAACCATGAGCAGAGTTGAAACCAGGAGTAAGGCTTTGGCTGAGTTGATTGATTTGCGGTCGGATACGGTTACGCGGCCGACGCCGGAGATGCGGGCGGCGATGGCAGCGGCTGAAGTGGGCGATGACGTTTATGGGGAGGATCCCACCGTCAACCTGCTGGAGAGACGGGCTGCGGAGATCTTCGGGCGCGAGGATGCGCTTGTTTGTGCCGACGGGCACGATGGGAAACCAGATCGCCATTCGGCTTCTGACACAGCCGGGGCAGGAAGTGATCTGCGAGTCGCGCTCGCACATACTCGATTGGGAGATGGCGACGACAGCGGTATTTTCAGGATGCCTGGTGCGCGCGGTGCCGACGGAGCGTGGCTGGCTGAAGTGGGAAGATATCGAGCCGGTGATCTACAAGCGTGGGGCGTTTCGCGCGGCGACGGGCCTGATCGAGATTGAGAACACGGCGAACCTGACAGGCGGGCGGTGCACGCCGCTTTCTGTTATGCAGGAGATTTGGGAAAAAGCAAAAGAGCGGAGGCTCCCGGTACATCTGGATGGAGCGCGGATTTTCAATGCTTCGATCGCGCTGGGCGTGGATGTGAAGACGCTGACGCGCGGGTTCGACACCATCATGTTCTGCCTGTCGAAAGGTCTGTGCGCACCGGTGGGATCGATGCTGGTGGGATCGGCAGAGATGATGGAGCAGGCGCGGATCTTTCGCAAGGCGCTGGGCGGGGGCATGCGGCAAGTGGGTGTGCTGGCTGCGGCGGGATTGATTGCGCTGGAGAAGATGCCGGCTCGGCTGCACGAGGATCACGCCAATGCGCGGTTGCTGGCAGAGGCGCTGTCGCACATGGAGTGTGTCGATATCGATCTGGATGCGGTGGAGACGAACATCGTGATCTTCAAGCTCAAAGGGGAATTGAGTGCGGCGGAGCTTGTGGCCAGGATGAAGGCTCGCGGCGTGCTGGTGAGCACGGTAGGGCCGCATGCGATCAGGGCTGTGACCCATCACGATGTGAGCAGGAATGACTGCCTCACGGCGATTCAAGCTCTTAGCGCCGAGGTCGAAGTGGCTGCATAAGAGTCGCACTTCCTGAAACCTGTCCGTGCACTAAGGCGCCCTCATCGGAATGAATCCGGTGAGGGCATTTTGATTGGCGGACGGGAATACTGGGAGGTGAGCTGGTTGACGATCATGATTCGACGATCAGCGAGCAGTACTTTTGGTACACAACTTTTTGGCAGAACTCATGTTGTAATCAGCAACGAGCCGGAGAGGGAGTTTGGAGGTCCGGCAATTCTGATTGCTGAAGGAGTTGACTTGTGAAGAAGATTGCACTGGCAGCTTTGCTTGCCGTCGCCTTGCTTCCTGCCGCTTCAAACGCGCAGGTTTATGTCCGCGTCGGTCCCCCCGCACCGGTAGTGGAGCATCGTTCGGTGGCTCCGGGACGCGGATATGTCTGGGTCGCGGGCTATCACCGCTGGGATGGGGGCCGTTATGTTTGGGTTCCCGGGCGCTGGGATCGTCCGCCTCATGAGCATGCCAGGTGGGTTCCGCATCGCTGGGTTCACCGCCATGGCGGCTGGGTGCTGGTTGAAGGACACTGGCGCTAGACTCAATTTGTCTTGATAGAGAGCGGGACTTCGGTCCCGCTTTTTCTATCAGACCGTGTGCTGGAACTCCATAGGCATGGTCGAAGCGTTGGGATCTTCCACCGGGGTTCCGGCCTCGCACTGGGGTAGGACTTCCACGCGGTTGCGGCCGAGCAGCTTGGCGCGGTAGAGAGCCCTGTCGGCGTGGGCAATGAGCTGCTCGAGCGGAAGGTCGTGCGCCGATTGAAGCGAAGCGATGCCAATGCTGAGGCTCACTCTTCCTGTTCCTGCGTGAAATCCGCGTCCGCTGAAGTAAGCGCGCAGTTCTTCAGCCAGCGCAGAAGCTACTTGCGGGGAAACGTTAACCAGCAGCAGTGCGAATTCGTCTCCGCCGAAGCGGGCGCAATGGCTGCCGGCGACCCTCGATGAAAGCTCTTCGAGCTTCTTCGCCAGAACGACGAGTACTCGGTCGCCGTGTTGGTGGCCGTGGCTGTCGTTCGCCTGCTTGAAGCGGTCAATATCCATCAAGAGGACAGAGAGATTTTCGCGACTGGCCGCGGTCTGCATTTTGCCGTAGATTCCGGCAAGCGAGCGACGATTTCCGATGCCGGTGAGCGGATCGCGGGTGGCCAGGCCTTCGAGTTGCTCGTTACGGATTTCAAGGGAGGCCTTCTCTTTGACAGCCTGAGCCTGCAGCAGCACGGTTCGCACGACGTAACAGACGAGAGATAAGGAGATGGCGGATGCGGCCAGAGGAAGCGAGATGCGCAGAACGATTAGGCCGAGCATGAGGTTCACGAAGGTGAGGAACGAGGGCATGAGATTGCGCACTGTAACGCTGGGAGGACGCATCGGCGCTGCTTCGGAAGCCTCAGCGTTTGCCGAATGCCCGGTGTAGAGCAAGTAAAGCGCGAATCCAGCGAGGAGTGCGGGTCCGGGTACATCCCAGAGACCGCAATTGACATGGTGTAGCCATGTGTAGCAAACCTGGTTTGCCAGGAAGAACGAGATGAAACGAAGTCCAAGGAAGCACGAAAGGGTTTGCAGCAACTTCATCTCGGCTCGGGAGGCTGCTCCCAGGCAGGCGACGATCGCGACAAGGAACAGAAAGAGCGCCACGATTTGGCCGATGACGAGGTGGAAGATGTTGAAGTGATCGCGCGTGATGGGCGAGTAGATGAGATTGAAACGAAGTACGGTGAACAGAAGCGCCTGGAAAACATCCGCGATAACGATGGACCTGGCGGCACCTGAGCAGAAGAGCAGGGCCGCCAACATGTACAAGGCCTCGCTGGCGTTGAAGCAGGCAGTTTGGAACTGCCGTGGGGATGTGATGTTGAAGACGGCCTGCGTGAAGGACGGCACGTAGCCGAGGGCCGCCGCGAATGCGCCTGCGGAGATGAATGACCAGCGAACGTAGAGCGTGGGTTGGGCTGAGCGTGCGCGCGTCCAGAAGGCCAAAGCGCATCCGAATAAAACCAGCGTGAGCGTGAGATACCCGAAACCTGATGCACGTATCGTGTCTGCGCCGGCGACTGCCGCGTGCGTGGAGCAGGTGAGCACGGCAGCGAGTGTCGCGGAGACTAGGATGATCGGCCGCCGCGTCGATCTCTGACCGGCGACTCTGCGAGCCGTCGCAATGAGCGCGGGTAGGGTGGCGTTCGATCGGATGGAATCTTTCATAAGCTGGCTCGATGGAACGGAGAAGCTTTGCAAAGTTGCGATAACGAAGAATGGGGTGCTTTTGAAGAAACTGTAACGTACTCGGGCGATGTGCAAAGTAGCACGAAAGGAGTAGCAAGGGCGGACAAAGCGGTGCCTCGCGGGTGATCGAAACACTGGGGATATGGACCAAACAGTGTATTGTCAGAGCCGGCTTGTTCGAGACTGATGTTCAATGAATCAGGCGATCACGCGACATGGGGCCTGGCCACTGGAGTTTCCGCGGGCTTGAAATCGGCGTAGATGAAGCCATCGCGGTTGACGACTTCTCCGGCATCAAGCGCAATGGGATGCGAGAACATGGGGCCGTCGTAGACGCAGGAGTGGAACTCGCCGTTCTCGCCACAGGGGTCGATCGTTGCGGGTAGATCGTGAAGCAGGACCGCGTCAAAGTCGCGGCCTGCGAACGAAGGGTCGAGCTGACGGGAATCCACGCAGACCAGCTTTGCACGCAGGCCGCCGGCGATCATGGCGCGGGCCAGCTCGGGCGTCGGAATGTCCCAGAGCGGAAAGACCGGTTCAATGCCTGTGGACTGGAGTTGTTTTTCGCGGTAGGCGCGGACGTCGCGCAGAAACAAGTCGCCGAAGGCAATGGCTTCGATGCCCTCGCTGGCGGCCCGAAGGCAGACATCGGACATGCGACGTTCGTACTCCTCGTTAGAGCAGGGCCAGGGCAGAGGGATTTTCCAGAGAGGAAGGTTTGCAGCGGAGGCCTGGGCTTCGAGAACCGCCCTACGGGTCCCGTGCATGGCGACGCGGTCGAATTCGGAATTGATGGTGGTGAGCAGCCCGACAATTTCAATGGAGGATTGCTGTCGGAGCAAGTGCAGGGCCCACGCGCAGTCTTTACCGCTGCTCCAGGAGACGAGGATTCGTTTCATTGACACGCTGGTCTATTTTCGTTCAAATCGTCGATGAACAGTGTCAGAAGTTCTTGCGATAGACGACAAATCCGGATTTCTCCGCGACCTTGTCGTATAACTTCATCGCGGTTGCATTCGTTTCGTGTGTCAGCCAGTAAACCCGGCTGCAGCCCGCGTCTTCGGCGCGCCGGTAGACCTCCTGGATGAGTGCGCGGCCTACGCCCTTGCCGCGAGAAGCTTCGACCGTGAAAAGGTCCTGCAGGTAGCACGTTGGTGCAATCGAAATTGTGCTGCGATGGAAGAGGTAATGCACCAGGCCGAGGATCTGTCCCGCTTGCTCGGCGACCAATGCATGAACGGGTTCATAACTATCGAAGAAACGAGCCCAGGTGCTGTTGGTGATCGCGTCGGGCAGAGCTGTTGCATCCTTCCGGCCATAGAAGGCATTGTAGCCGTCCCAGAGGGATTTCCATTGGTTGAAGTCGTCTGGTTGCACAGGTCGAATCAGAAGTTCGGCCGTCAATTTCTGTTTCCTTTCCGCATCTATGTCTAGCCATTGGAAGTGAAAAAGCAGATTCTTCACTCACCACCCCCAAACTGAACTGCGTTTGGGGCCCCGTTCGCACAGAATGACAGTGCTAACAATGGGAAGAACGCATATAGAGCTAATGACACCGCCACATTTACGGGTGAAATTCAGGCCAAGGATACTAGCTGATTTCGATGACATCGCTGCTGGCCGCTGCGGCGGCGTCGGCGCGCTCCATGAGCTTTTGAGCCACGCCGTAGAACTCGGCGGCCTGGGGACTCTTGGGACCCGCGAGGGCCACGGGAAGGCCACGATCTCCACCTTCACGAATGGCCGGGATGAGTTCAATGGAACCCAGGAAGGGAACTTTGAATTGTGCCGCAGTGCGCTCAGCACCGCCTTTGGAGAAGATATCAATTTCGTGATGGCAGTGGGGACAGGTGAAGTGGCTCATGTTCTCGACGATGCCGAGGACTTCGACATTGACCTGTGCGAACATCTCAAGTGCTTTGCGCGCATCCTGGAGGCTGACGTCGCTGGGAGTGGAGACGACCACGGCGCCCGTAAGGGGGACTGTTTGGACGAGAGAAATGACGACATCCCCGGTGCCGGGAGGGAGATCGACGATGAGGTAGTCAAGTTCACCCCAATCGACCTGCTGCAGAAACTGGCGGATGATCTGGTGCAGCATCGGTCCGCGCATGACGAGCGGCTTGTCGCCCGGAGAGATGTAGCCGATGGAAATGGTCTTGATGCCGTGCGTGTCGTTGGGCTGGATCTGGTTATCGGCGCCGACACGCGGAGATTGCGTTGACCCCATCATGAGCGGCACATTGGGTCCGTAGATGTCGGCGTCGATGAGCCCGACGCGCTGGCCGAGTTTGGAGAGCGCGATGGCGAGGTTGACGGCGAGGGTAGTTTTGCCGACGCCGCCCTTTCCGGAACCAACGGCGATAATCTTTGCTACTCCGGGAAGAGCTACAGGCTGAGGCGTGGCGTGTCCGTGGGCCATAATTGCGATTTACTCCTTGAACAGGTTCGTCCGTAGATGGTCAGGCTGTGGCAATGCCTGTGTTGCGTGTCTCCCGCTTGCGGCGGGCTGATTCGGATTCGCGATGCTGGCGGCGAAGAAGCGCATCGTTGTAGCGGCGGATCTCATCCGGCGTTTCCGGCTGTACCTGGGGCAGCTTCTGCCGGCGACCGTGTTCGTCGACGGCAACGAAGACGAGATAGGCGCTGGCGACGTGCAGGTGCGTCCCGGTCTGCGGGTCTTCGACCCAGACTTTGACGCCGACTTCGAGCGACGTATTGAAGGCGCGATTGACGCTGGACTTGAGAATGAGCAGATCGCCGACGTGAACCGGCTGAATGAAGTCGATGTGATCCATGGCGGCGGTGACCACGTGGGTGCGCGAGTGGCGATAGGCGGCGATGGCGCCGGTGAGGTCAATGAAGTGCATGAGGCGGCCGCCAAGCAGGTTGCCGAGCGTGTTGGCGTCGTTAGGGAGGATGACCTCAGTCATCTCGGACTGCGAGCTGGCAACGGTGCGCACCTGCGGGTTGGCTTCAGCGGTACTCATCTTTTTTGGCTTGCTCCATCTTTGTCGAGACTTCAGCGAGAATTCACTTCAAGCTACAATGAAAGCACGAGAGAACTTCTGTGCCGAAGCACCAGATTCCAGTTTCGGCAATCCACGCCAATTACGCAAATCGCCTTGGTGCAGAAATCCCATTATGAGCACAACGGACAAGATTGCAGGACTGAAAGAGATTCTCGCCCTGGACCCGAAGAATGCCTTTGCCCGATACGGCATCGCCATGGAATTGGCAAACCGCGGCGAAGTAGATGCTGCGCTAAAGGAATTCGATGTCCTGATCGAGCTGAATCCCGACTACACGGCAGCCTATTTCATGTCGGCGCAAACGCTGGCCAAGGCGGGCAGGAACCAGGAGGCTGTGGAGAAGCTAAAGGCGGGGATTGCATGTGCGGCAAGAACCGGCAACCGCCATGCACTCAGCGAGATGCAGGGAATGTTGGACGAGCTGGACCGATAGGCCTTTGCTCGAAATGAAGCGTGAGTGCACACGCGCAAATTTCTCGTCCATGACGAGTAACGAATATGTGCGCCGTTCCAAATAATGGCGCGTCTATACTATCAGTATGCCGAAGTATTCAATTGTCGTCCCTTTCCACAATGAAGAGGAAAACGTAACCGTTCTATACGCTCGCCTTAAGCAGGTAATGGAGCAAGTGGGCGAGAGTTTTGAACTGGTGCTGGTTGATGACGGCTCCAGCGACAAGACCTACAAGCTTCTTGAAGAGATTGCAGCTGTGGACAGCCGGGTGCTGGTGGTAAAGTTGCGCCGCAATTTTGGGCAGACGTCGGCGCTGGCGGCGGGCTTCGATCACGCTTCGGGCGATTACATCCTGGCGATGGATGGCGATCTGCAGCACGATCCGAACGAGATTCCGAACTTCCTGGAAAAGCTGGAAGAGGGCTACGACGTAGTATCGGGCTGGCGCAAGGAGCGCATCGACAACTTCGTGATGCGGCGGATTCCATCGCGCTGTGCGAACTGGCTCATGGCGAAGCTTTCCGGCGTGGACATTCACGACTTCGGCACGACATTCAAGGCATATCGGCATGAAGTGATCCAGAACATTCCGCTTTACGGCGAGATGCACCGGTTTATTCCGGCCCTGGCAAGCTGGTATGGCGCGTCCATTTGCGAGATTCCAATCAAAAACGTGCACCGCGAGCGCGGCCAGAGCCACTACGGCATCGGTCGCACTTTCCGCGTGTTTTTCGATTTGCTCACCATTCGCTTCCTGTTGAAATACATGAGCCGGCCGCTGCACTTCTTTGGCAGCTTTGGTGCGCTGGGAATTCTAGCCGGCAGCTTTATTTCGGCATTGCTGCTGGGCATGAAGATCGTGAATCCGCATCAGAACGTGATGGACCTGCACGGTCCGTTGTTTGTGATTGCTGGCGTACTTATCCTGGCAGGCATTCAGATGCTGGCGATCGGGCTGCTCGGAGAGTTGCAGGTAAGGCACTTCCACACGTCGCAGCAGCGCGCGCCGTATACCGTCGATCGCGTTGTGCGGTTGAGAACGCCGGAAGAGCCGAGCATTTTATCGGACAGGCGGGATGACAGGTTTTAGAAGCAGGGAATTTAGAAACAGGGAATAGGGACTAGGGAATAGCAAAGCAAGGCCCCGCGCGGAGAAGCCCTCGCGGGGTTTTTATTTGGCTGTGAACTTGAAGAACAGGGAACAGGGATTAGGGAGCAGCGAGTAACGAACGAACTGCCTGCGCGCGGATGTGAATGCTCAGGAAAATACACTGCTTGCAGTTTTTGGGTGTAAGGGTGCATTCTTGCGCATGTATGAACGCTATTCAGATCCAGAGTACGGGTGGGCCTGAGGTTCTTCAGCTCGCCGAGTTGGAGATTCCTGTTCCAGGTCCGGGACAGGTGCTGATTCGTATTGAAGCGATCGGCGTTAATTTTATTGAGATATATTTTCGCAAGGGCACGTACAAGGCGACGATGCCGCTGATTCCCGGCAGCGAGGCTGCGGGGACGGTGGAAGATCTTGGCTCCGGTGTGTCCGGATTTAAGCCTGGCGACCTTGTGGCGTCCGTGGGCGTACTGGGCAGCTATGCGGAGTATGCGCTGGTGCCGGCATCGCAACTGGTTAAGGTGCCCGACGGGTTGACTCCGGAACAGGCTGCGGCAGCGATGCTGCAGGGGATGACGGCACATTATCTCGCCACTTCGACGTATCCGCTGAAGGCCGGAGATACGGCGCTGGTACACGCAGGCGCGGGCGGCGTGGGCTTGCTGCTGACGCAGATGGCATCGCGGATTGGTGCACGCGTGATCACGACGGTCTCGACGAAGGAGAAGGCTGAACTGTCGCGCGAGGCCGGCGCGGCGGAAGTGATTCTTTACACCGAGCAGGATTTTGTCGCCGAAGTGAAGAGGATTACTGGCGGCAAGGGTGTGGATGTGGTGTATGACTCGGTTGGCAAGACCACGTTTGACGGAAGCTTGAATTGCCTTCGGCCTCGAGGCCTGATGGCGCTCTTTGGCGGATCAAGCGGGCCGGTGCCGCCGTTCGACTTGATTCAATTGAGCGGCAAGGGATCGCTGTTTGTGACGCGGCCGACGCTGTGGCACTACGTTGCAACTCGCCAGGAACTGGAATCGCGCGCGAGCGAGGTGATGGGCTGGGTGGCGAAGGGCGATTTGAAGCTGCGCATGGAGCATATGTTTCCGCTGGCTGACGCGGGGCAGGCGCAGACGGATATGGAGAATCGGAAGACGACAGGGAAGATTCTGCTGGAACCTTAAGAACAGTTGTCAATGATCAGTTGTCAGTAAGAACTGGGGAGCGGGTTGTTGGGGAAGATTGCAATCGGGCCCGGAGACCGGGTGTTTGTTTTGACGGGGGCGGGCATCAGCGCGGAGAGTGGCCTGCCGACTTTTCGAGCTTCGGATGGTTTGTGGGCTGGGCATCGCGTTGAGGATGTGTGTACGCCCGAAGCGCTTGAACTAAATCCGGCGCTGGTGTGGCAGTTCTACTCTGAGCGACGCGAGCAAGGCGCGAAGGCTGAGCCGAATCCGGCGCATATTGCGCTGGCGGAGCTCGAAGCGAAATTGGGCGACCGCTTTTTTCTTTGCACTCAAAACGTGGACGATCTGCATGAACGTGCGGGCTCAACGCGACTGGTACACATGCACGGGGAATTGGCCAAGTCGCGTTGCGAAGATGAGTGCGGACAGCCGCCGATTGAGGATCATGCGGTATACAAGAGTCTGAAGGAGGTAGGGCGCTGCGCATGTGGAGCGCGGCTGCGGCCTCATATTGTGTTCTTCGGCGAGATTCCGCTGGAGATGGCCCGGATTCAACGTGAGATTGGGCGAGCTACGCTGATGGTGGTGGTGGGGACATCGGGGTCGGTGTACCCGGCGGCGAATTTTGTGCACTGGGCGCGGCAGGGTGGGGCGCGGACTGTGTATATCGGACCGGAGCCGCCGTTGAATGCACACGCGTTTACGAACGTGGTGGAAGGCAAGGCGGGGGAAGTTTTGCCGGGGTTGTTTGTTCTTTCCTAGCGCGAGGTAAGAACGTCCTTCAATCTACGCATCAATAAATACAAAAGCAGATCCTTCACTCCGCTTACCCCACGAACGTTCGTTCGCGGGGCCCCAAGCCGCTATGTTCAGGATGACACAGCTGTTGAGAACAACGGTAGATCCAGGATGACACTCGCCTATTGATGAATCCACATTAGAAGTGAAAGCGATAGCGGAGTTGCGCAGAGAATGTGCGCGGGTCGTTCCAGTGGAATCCGCCGATGGTGACGGAGTTGTCGAGCAGGACGCGGTGGTTCGTGACGTTGAGGACGTTGGCGGTGAGGCTCCAGTTCTCGCGGAACGTGTGTCCAGCGGAGACATCGAAAGTGGTGTGAACGGGGAGATAAGCTCCGTTGTAGGGGCCGGTGTCGGCGCCGGCGAGACCGTTGGTGAATCCCGACCCGTAATAGACATTGCCGGCGAACCACGTGTGTAAGGGAAGATTGGCGGTGAATCCAGTGTTAAGGGTGTTGCGCTGGTCGTGATCGACGGGAGTGTAATCGGGGCCGAGGTTGCAGGCAGCGTCATTGGGATCGCTGCAGGTGAATCCGCCAATGATGTTGCCTCGTTGTTTGGCGATCTGGTTGGAGTACGTGACGTAGATGCGGCCGCGATGTGCAAGCTCGGGCGAGTGAAGAGACATCTCCCATGCGCGAACCAATGCGCCGTCGATGGCGATGGGGAAGTACATGTTGGACTCTCCAAGATTGGAGTGATCGAGGAAATTGCGAATGCGGTTCTTGAACGTGTCGATGTCGAGGGTCCAACCGCGCCAGGGAATCTGGACGCCGAATTGATGTTCTTCGTCGCGCTCGGAGAGCAGGGGGGTGAAGGTGTTTTCTCCGCTGGGAAGATTGCTCGCGTAGTTCAGTACAGAAGAAGAAACCGTTTGGACCGGAGCGGGCTGAAAGAAGTGTCCGTAGAAGCCGCGGAGAACCCAATGGAGACGCGGAATTTCGATGCTGGCGCCGATGCGCGGATAGATGGCTGTTTCGTCGATTCCGGCGTGGTAGATGGTGAAGCGCTCTCCGCCGAGCAGCGTGACGTAGCGACCGAGGCGAAGATGGTCGGCGAGGTAGAACTCGAGGATCGCTGCGCCGGCGTTTGATTGCGTGTTCGGTTGCGAGGGCGCGGAGCCGTTGTTGATGATCGTGCCGAACAAGTCTCTCTCAGATTGGTAGAAGGTGTAGACGCCGCCTGAAAAGCTGTTAAGGCCGATTTCGCCATGCGCATCTGCCTGGCCGCCGATGTAGTTGGAGTTCTGATGCCAGGTGGTGGCGACCGGCAGGTCGGAATTGCGCGAATCGTAATTGGATTGATTGAAATGGTAAAAAGGCGCGACGGAGAAGAGGGCTTTGGGTGAGATCGTGTGAACCCAGTTGGCGATGACGAAGGAGTCACGCTCCGTCTGGCCGTCGCGCAGACCGAAGGAGCAATAGTAGTCAGACGCGCACTCGAAGTCAGTGCTGTTGGGATCGTAGGGGACTTGGAAGAAGTCCTGCCGGTATTGCGCATCGAGTCGAATCTGATCGTTGGGGGTCTGGTTGCGAATGAGGGAGACGAAGCCGCTGCCTGAGTTGGTCGCGTCGTGGAGGACTTGCGGGACCGGCGTGGCCAGGCCGTAGCTGGAACGCGAACCGGTTGCGCTGGCATACCAGGCACTGCGGGCGGTGTGATCGCCGAGCGAGAGCTGGACTTCGCCGGAGTAGAAATTGCCGGCATAGAGAAGAAGTTCGGCCTCGCGGTCACGCTCGAATCCATTGCGCGGCAGGACGTTGAAGACGCCGTACGTGCGATCGCCGATGTCGGCGGCGTAGCTGCCACGCTGGGTTTCGAGCTGGTCGATGTCCTTGGGGTCAATCTGTGGTCCGACGTTGGAGGCGATCTTGGTATTGGGGATGGAGACGCCATCGATGAGCCAGCTGGTTTGATGCCCGCCCCGGATGTGGAGCATGTCGTGCGTCATGTAGGAGCCGGGCACATAGTCCGTGATCATCTGCATGCCGGCGGTTGCGGTGGCCCCGGGAGTCTGATCGATCATCTGGCGCGAGATCAGGGTTGTGGGAGTGACCGAGTCTACGGAGGACGCGGATCCGGCGTCGGCCTTGACGGTGACGGACTGCGTGGCAGGTCCGATATCGAGCGGGATGTGAAGGACAGGGTTAGTTCCGGAGGCTACGGTAATGGTCTGCGATGAGGAAGCGAAGCCCGGAGCGGAGACCTCGAGCGTATAGACGCCAATGGGGACCTGGACTAGTTCGAACTCGCCGATTGCGCTTGTGGCAGCGCTGAGTGTAAACGCGGAGTTTGCGGCCTTGAGTTTGATTTGAGCATCAGCGATGGGGCGGTGTTGGGGATCGTGGACGACGCCGTGAATGGTGGCGAAGACAGTTGCGCGCGCTAGAAGCGGTGCCGCGAGGACCAGAAGTCCCAACACGAAGCGAAAACGGCTCATGAACAGATGACCTCCACGGTAAAAGGGAAATGGCGTTCCCACGCGGGGAGCGCGAGAACGTGCAGGGAAGAGAAATGTGGAGTTAGCTGGCGAGAGTCAGTGCGGGAGGACCGCGCAGTGCGGGTGCACGAAGATGGATGCTGCGAGCATGTGCGTCGGACGAAGCGAGCGGAACGGGTTCGCGAGTTTCCCCAGCGACCGGCTTGGAAGCACGTACAAGGGCCAGCGCGTGCGATGGAGCGGCGTTTCCGTGTGTGGAATATTGCGGGCAGTGGCCGGGCGAAGTGAATGCGGGACTACTGAGGGCGGCCTGCACCATGCGGGCCAACATTGCGTCGGTCATCACGCAGTGGTGCGTGCCGTTGCGCCGACAGCAAGCCGGCAGAGATGCGTCGTCGCCATCGATGAGGACCGCAAGGGGTCCCAGAGCGAAGAGGCAAACGAACAAAATGGAGAAGGCGCGGCGCATCTCGCCTTCATGGTACATGAACTTTGGATTGATCCGCGATTCGGGGAAGCGTGTGGCTTCAGGTATCATCGATGCATCCTCGAAATTCCCGCCCGTTGATTGAAAGGATGAATACCGTTTAACGTGAAGAATTCTGTCTCAGAGAGAGAAGCCTCATCCGCTATGTCGAATGAGCGGCCGCCCTTGCGCATCGCGCTGTTCGGGTTCGGCACTGTCGGCAGCTCTGTAGCGCGGATCATTTTGGATTCGAAGCCCGAGGGGCTGGAACTTACGCATATTTATAACCGCAACGTTGCGCGGAAGAAGGTCGACTGGGTTCCAAAAAGCGTAGTTTGGAGCGAGGACTGGGAATCGGTTCTGGCTTCAGACGTCGATGCGATTGTGGAACTCGTCGGAGGGTTTGATCCGCCTGGGACATGGGTGCGGCGCGCGATCGAGGCGGGCAAGAGCGTCGTTACCGCCAACAAGAAATTGATTGCCTATCACGGTGTGGAATTGGAACGGCTGGCCGCGGCCAGAGGCGGACATCTGAAATATGGCGCTGCAGTGGCAGGGGGCATTCCGGTGATTCCCGGACTGGAGCAGGGGCTGGCGGGCGACCGCATCGCGCGCATGGAAGGGATTCTGAACGGTACCTGCAACTTCATCCTGAGCAAGATGGAGGCCGGGGCGGAATATGCGTCGGTGCTGGCTGAAGCACAGGCCAAGGGCTATGCCGAGGTCGATCCGACGGAGGATGTGGGCGGATTCGATGCGCGGTCGAAACTGGCAATCCTGATGCGGCTGGCGCTGCGCGTGGTGGTGGATCCGGACGAGATTGTGCCGCAGCCCATCACCAGCGTGACGGCGGTGGATTTCAGTTACGCGCGAGATTTGAACTGCACGATTCGCCAGGTAGCCCGGGCCGAGGAGCGTGATGGAGCAGTTGCGGCAACGGTTGGTCCGATGCTGGTGGACCGGAATTCGCCGCTGGCCTGGTCGCGGGGCACCGAAAACATGGTGATCCTGACAGGGCACTATGGCGGCGATGTGGTGTTTTCAGGCCACGGTGCGGGCGGACATCCGACAGCGGTTGCGGTGGTGAGCGATCTGCTTGCGCTGGCGCATGGGTCGCGCCGCGTGGCGATTCCTTCGGTTCCGGCAAAGATCGGTGCGGAGTTTGAGGTGCCGCACTATATCCGGTTCCTGGTGGCGGATCGGCCCGGGATTGTGTCGGAGATAACCGGAGCGTTGGCGCGGGAGCGGATCAATATCCGAGCTATCGTGCAAAAGCCGGGTTATCCGGCAGAGGCGCTGCCATTTGTGGTGACGGTGGAACCGTGCAAGTCGTCAGCCATGAAGCGGGCTCTGGCGGAGATCGGTAAGATGGATTGTCTGCTGGAAGCGCCTTTGGATTTGCAGATGCTCGAGTAGCAGTTCTTAGTTCTGAGTTCGTAGTTCAGAGTTCTTAGTTCAAAGTTTCCAAGCAAATGCGCTGCGAGGCTTTCGGGAAGAATTTGAACGGCGTGGAGGTTTTCTGGTGATTGACACGGTTTATCGGTGTGAGATTTGTGGGGAGGAGAGCGACAGGCCTGTCCGATGGATCGCGATTCACTGCAGCGACGCACAGCTGACGGTCTTTAAATGGACGAAGGAGGCGGCTGACGCGCCACATGCCCGCCACTACTGTGGCGAAGCGCATGCGCAGGTGTATATCAGCCGGTGGTTCCAGTCGTTCTGCGGATAGGTTCGTGAATCAGGAAGTTGGCCGGGCGCTCGCCGGGCCTGTCGATTCGCGCACAACCAGTTCCGGCGCCATCACAATTTCGGCAGCGTGGGGCGCTTCTCGGTTGGCAATGCGTTCAAGCAGAATCTGTGCTCCGCGCTGACCCATTTCAAACAGCGGTTGGCGCACTGTTGTAAGCGATGGCGTGGAATAGGCCGCGGACTGGATGTCGTCGAAACCGACCACAGACACGTCTTCAGGAACGCGCAATCCGGCATCCTTCAAAGCGCGAATGGCGCCGATGGCAGCAATGTCGTTGAAGCAGAAGATCGCTGTGAAGTCGTGCGTTTTCTCAAGCAGGCCCTGCATCGGTTTGTAGCCGATCTCCGGGGCCATGGGATGATAGCCCGTCTTCATGGACCACCCTGCAGAATCGATGCGGATGACAAGCGCGGGGTCAATGCCGAGGCCGATTTCGCCAGCGACCTGCTGGATACTTTGCCAGCGATAATCGGAGTCGGGGATGGCCTTTGGGCCGCGCATGAAAGCTATGCGGCGATGGCCGAGCGAGTGGAGGTGAATAAGTGCAGATTCGACCGCCTTGTGATGGTCGAGAACGATGTTGGTGACGTTCGGGACTTCACTGTGCGCCGAGATTGCCACCACGGGGACAGGGACTTCAATCTGGTCGGCGGGGGTGTTCAAAAGCAGAAAGCCGTCGACGGCTCGTTCAACGAGCATGCGCGGATACTGCTCTATAAGCTCGCGCTTCCAGTCGTGACAGGCGGTGAAGTAGAAGTAGTGGGCGTTTGTGAGTTCCTGGACCACGCCGCTCATGACGCGGGTGAAGTAGCCTTCGCTCAAATCGGGTGCAAGAACGCCGACGGACATGGAGCGGCTTTGGCGCAGGGACCGGGCGAAGTAATTCGGCCGGTAGTTGAGGCGTGCCGCCGCCTCGAGGACGCGGTTGCGCGTCTCCTGGGGAATGGACTTTGCTGACGGTGAGTTGTTGAGGACCAGTGAGACCGTGGTTTGCGACAGCTCCAAGTGTTCAGCAAGTGTTCTTAAATTGACGTGCCCTGATGGCGTCGTTTCTTTACTTCTTGCCATGTTGGAAGTTGTAGCACGTTTACAAGGAACTAGGAACAGCGATTCGATGGGAAATACATCGATTTTCTTTTGGAGTAACCAGCGAAATCATCCTTCTCATTGGGCCCGGAATTTGTTGAGGCCTGGAGAGAGCGAGTGGGGTTTGCCGTTGTAGATGAAACTGCCGGTCAGGCCGCCTGGGAGGGTGACGCTTGCTGTCAAGCCCTGGCCGTCGCGTCGGTATTCAATCTTGATGTCGCCCTGCGGGTGGGGAAAAGTCGCGGTGACGTGATCGAGCGAGCCGAGATGAGGCGCAATGCGCACGGTTGCGAAACCGGGGCTTGCGGGCTCGATTCCGGCGACGAGAGTGAGCATGTCATAGATGGGGTGGGCCGACCAGGCATGGGAGTCGGATCGGGTGTCGCCGGGTATTTCGGGCCAGGTGCTGAAGTGGAGCGGCAGGAGTTTGCGCCAGGGCTCGAGCGATTTGAGATAGTCGTCGGCCATGCCGGCATGGTCGAGAGCGCGGGCGAGGTAGTAGCGGAAGTAGTAAGAGGCGGAGAGCATGCCGTCAGGCGTGGTGCCTGGTTCAATAGAGAGCATCCGGCGAAGGACATCCTGCTGACGATCTTTCGGGATCACATCAAAGAGAACGCCAAGAATGTTGGCTTGTTGACTGAATATCTTCTGATCCGGATTGTCGGCGAGGAGACCCCGCGAGGGTACCCAGCATTTGGACGTGAGACCCGCCCGGGTGTGCTCGGCTTTGGACTGGTAGCGCGTCGCGAGAATCGGGTCGCCGAGGTTGCGCTCCAGATCGGAGGCTTCGGTGAGCGCGCCTAGATATTGAAGCGTCGTGACGCATGATTCCCCATGCGTGTCGTAGGTGGGAATCTCGCCGGAAGGGACCCAGTCGATGAAACTCCACCAGGGAAGCTGGCGGAGGAGGCCGTCTGGAGCCTCGTAATGTGAGAACCATCCGAGAACGTCGCGTGTCCCAGCGAGGTGATCGCGGACGAAATGGGGATCGGGACGGTACATCCAGTAGTCGTGCAGCATGCCGATCCAGAGCAGGGAGAAGGTCGGGATGTTTTGCGGGAGGTTGCTGGGATAGCGGCTGCGGGTGATGCCTTCGGGGATCCGCGAATCATCGAAGGCGGCGATTGCCTGGCGGCCGAGGCGGTCGTCACCGGCAACGGTATAGGAGATTAACGCCTGAATGCGGGTGTCGCCGACGTACTGGAGCTGCTCGTAGTAGGGCGTGTCCATGTAGGTCTCGTGGGCGTCGTCGCGGGCCGTGCGCCAACTGATGTCCCAGATTTTGGCGAGGTCGGGGTCGGCGGAATCGAATTTGGCTCGTTCTTCGAAGGGATAGGCCGTGAAGTATGCCTTTAGCGATTCGAGAGTGAGCGGTTCGGAGCCGGTGGTGATATCGAGATCGAGGTAGCGCCAGGTGCGCCACCAGACGGGCATGAAGATGCGGTGCGGGCCGCCGTCAGGAAGGAAGCTGTCGGTGAGACCGAGGGCTTTACGGGGATGCTCGATGCCTTTCTCGTCTGTGTAGGAAAGGGAATCGCGGTCGCCTTTGTGTTCGTTGTTGTCGTAGAGGGCTTCGGAGTAAGTGAGGACTATGTGAGAGCCTTTGCCGCCGGAGACGGCGAGCTCAGGGTAGGCCGTGGTCAGGGTTTTGCGATCGAGGGTGATGTGCACATGCACTCCCGGAGGAAGACCGGCATCTCGTTCGGGAAAGTGGCTAAGGCCTAGTTGTTCATTAGCGATATCGTCCAGAGAGACAATAGATCCCGCTGCAGTCGGCGAATACTCCATGTGGGGCAGTTCATCCGGGATCAATCCCCAGGGATTGTCGCCGGTGGTATCGGAGGAGTGGGCGTGGTTGGTGCCCGGGAAGATGCTGTCGCGCATCGGTGAGGCGGCGGGAACCCAATTTGGGCCGGGGGTGGCTGAGTTCCAATTCCAGTCGTATTTCGAGGCGTCGATCTCTTCGCCGGGCCCGGAGGCGAAGTAGGTCTTGATGGTCACGGTCGAGCGGTCCAGCGGGCGGTGGCCGGGTTCTTCTTCGACGAACCAGCCATCGGGAGTGCTGAGGCCGGTGGCGCCAGTAGCATCGCTCTCGAGCAGAAAAGCGGTACGGTCGCTCATCTGAGCTACCGGTGCGTAGACGCCAAAGTTCCAGACCGTGGCTGTGACCAGGTTGTGCCCTTGTTGGAGATAGGGGGCGAGGTCGAAGCGCTCGTAACGCCAGTGGGTCAGGTCACCGCGGGCGGGGCCATCACCCACACGCTTGCCGTTCACATACAGAATGAAGCGGTTGTCCGCACTCACACGCGCCATGTACGTAGCCGGGACAGATGTCAGGTCCAGTGCCCGGCGAAAGTGGAGAACCAGCGGCTCGCGCAGCGGCGCGGTGGGATGCGTGATCCACGAGGCTTTCCAGTCCCGGTGAGGTGCATCGGCCTGAAAGGTGGTTTGAGCGAAAGGCCTTAAAGGCGTGAGGGTGAGTGCGAGAATCAGCAGGGTTTTGCGCATGTATTTGGACTAATGAATTCCAGGTCATCAGGTTACAGGAGTTCGATCGTTTGCGGTCAAGCCGCGCTTAATTCTGTGCCGACGCGTCGATCGTCGTTTTGTTGGTCATTTTGGCGCATCGAAGAGAGACAGGATGGAGAAGGAAGAGGAGAAGGAATTCTCATGGCTGAAGCGCATTGTATGCATTGATTTAGCAGCGCTGTAACCTTCTATTCATCTTTGCCGGGTAGCCTACGGGTGGTGACACTTCAAGTGCCAGAGATACGCGTGTTGCAACGTCCAACTCCTGCTACTCCAAAAGTTTCGGTCACGGAACGAGTGCCTGAGGCGCCGCCGAAAGAGGCTTCCGACGTCCGCAAGTTTCTGATGACGCGTGGAAATTCGGCGTTCGCGGACCGCTCCTTTCACGTGTTGATGGTGATCTGTGCCTTAAGCATCTTTGGGATCGTGTTGTTGATCCTCACGGAGTTGATCCTCCGATCGAGTCTCGCCTGGCACAGTTTCGGGTTCAAGTTTTTCTTCCAGACGCCCGCACGCGATCCCTATACAGGGCAGCCTAACTATTGGGACCCGGTGAACGGACACTTCAGCGCATTGCCGTTTGTGTACGGCACACTGGTTTCGTCGCTTCTTTCGCTGCTGATTGCGGTTCCGCTGGCGATTGGCCTGGCGATATTTCTCACCGAGATGTGTCCGCGATTGCTGCGCGGTCCGCTGGCGTTCATTACGGAGTTGCTTGCTGCCATTCCCAGCATCATCTACGGTCTTTGGGCATTTTTCATCCTGGTGCCTCTGCTGCGCGATCATGTGAATCCGCTGCTGGTGAAATACCTGGGATGGACCGGATTGTTTGTCGACGATAATCCGACGGGGCTTGGTTTCACAGCGGCCGCGGTCATCCTGGCCATCATGATCCTGCCGATCATTTCATCGCTTACGCGCGAGGTAATGACTGCGGTGCCCCATTCGCAACGGGAAGCCGTGCTGGCGCTGGGTGCGACGCGCTGGGAGATGATTCGCATGGGAGTACTGCGCAATTCGCGCATCGGCATTGTCGGCGCCGTGATCCTTGGGCTGGGCCGCGCGCTGGGAGAGACGATGGCGGTGACGATGGTGATCGGGAATGCTCCCTCGATCACCAAATCGCTTCTTGCGAATGGCAATTCGATGTCATCGGTGATTGCGAACGAGTTTGCCGAAGCATCAGGAGACCTGCACAGGAGCGCGTTGATTGAGATTGGGTTGGCATTGTTTGTGGTGACGATCGTGGTGAATGCGCTAGCCCGCCTGCTGGTTTGGGCTGTTACGCGCGGGGCTCCGGCGAGTGCGCACTAGACACAGGGAATAGGAACGGGTTCGATGGCGACAAGGGCATCCAGTTTCAGATCAGGATTCAGGACGGCTACCGATCACGCAGTGACGGGGCTGGCGATTCTGGCGACTCTGCTGGTGATTGCGCCGCTGGTCGCGATTTTTGTCTACTTGCTGATCAAGGGTGCAAGTTCGCTGAATGTAGATTTCTTTATCAAGAATCCGATGCCCGAAGGCGAGCCGGGCGGCGGCATGGCCAACGCGATCGTAGGGTCAGGCGTATTGCTGGCCATCGCGAGCGCGATCGGGGTTCCGATTGGAATCGGTGCGGGAATTTACCTGGCGGAGTTCGGACGCGGGACAAAGCTGGCGAATGCGATCCGGTTTACAGCGGATGTGCTGAATGGCGTACCGTCCATCGTGATGGGCCTGGCGGCATATTCGTTGATTGTTATTCCGCAAGGTCACTTTTCGGCATTTTCAGGAGGTGTCGCCCTGGGAATCATGATGATTCCCACGGTTGCGCGAACCTCGGAAGAGATGCTGCTGATGGTGCCAAACAACATTCGCGAGGCTGCGTTGGGATTGGGGTTGCCAAATTGGCGCTCGGTGCTTTCGATCACGGTGAAGACTGCTTCGCCGGGAATCATCACAGGGTGCATGCTGGCCTTTGCGCGCGTGGCGGGCGAGACGGCGCCGCTGATCTTTACGGCGCTTCAAAACTCCTTCTGGAGCACGAATCCAAATCGGGAGATCGCATCGTTGCCAGTGCAGATCTGGCTTTACGCGACCGGACCGTATGAGGATCAGCATCGGCTGGCATGGGCCGGCGCAGTGGTGTTGATCGCGCTGATTGTGATTGCGGTTTCGCTGGTGCGCTACGTTACCAGTCGCGGAGTTCTGAAAGGGGCAAGCTAACGTGGGCGTCGGCATCGAGGTGACGAACCTGAACGCATGGTATGGGACCAACCACACGTTGCAGGACATCAACCTGAATATTCCGGCCAATCACGCAACTGCGCTGATTGGGCCGTCGGGTTGTGGCAAGAGCACCTTCGTGCGGTGCCTCAATCGGATGCACGAGACGAATCCGATCGCCCGAGTAACGGGGACGGTGCGGATCGGCGAGATCGATATCTACAGTGACGCGAAACCGGTGGAAATCCGGCGACGCGTGGGAATGGTGTTTCAGCGGCCTAATCCGTTTCCGACCATGTCGATTTACGACAATGTGGCATCGGGGCTGAAGCTGAACGGATATAAGAATCGGCGATCACTTGATGAAATTGTCGAGCGCTCTCTGAAGAACTCGGCGCTTTGGGATGAAGTGAAAGATGATTTGAGGTCGAAATCCGGCGCGAGTCTCTCCGGTGGCCAGCAGCAGCGGTTGTGTATCGCGCGGGCGTTGGCAGTAGATCCCGAGGTTCTGCTGATGGATGAGCCGGCTTCTGCTCTGGACCCGGTATCTACTTCGAAAATAGAAGACCTCATCTTTCAGTTGAAATCGCAGTACACTATCGTGATTGTGACCCATAACATGCAGCAGGCGGCACGTGTGGCCGAGAAGACCGGCTTCTTCTTGAATGGCCGCATGGTGGAGTTCGACTCGACACACAAGATCTTCACGAACCCCAGCGACAAGCGGACAGAAGATTACATTACGGGCAGGTTCGGATGACGCGCATTCGCTTTCAACAAAGTCTCGACCAGTTGAAGGAGAATCTGCTGGTGATGGCTGGCCTGGCCGAGCAGGCGATTCAGCGAGCCATCGAAGCCTATCGCGTGCGTGACCTGTCGATCTGTGACCTCGTTAGCCGGAGTGAAGTTGCAATCAACCGGCTGGAGCGCGATATCGATCAAGCGGCGCTGGACCTTCTGGCGATGGAACAGCCGATGGCGATCGATCTGCGGTTCATCCTTAGCGTGATCAAGATCAATGCGGATCTCGAGCGTGTGGGGGACTCGGCGAAGAGCATCAGCGATCGCGTTCGAAACATGGAGCAGATGCCCGCAATTCCCGAATTGCCCGTGGATATTCCGCGGATGGCGACGCTTTCAGCGGAGATGGTACGGAAAAGCCTGCAGTCGTTTATTGAGGCCGATCCGGAACTGGCGCGTGCCGTGCTGATGATGGACGACGCGGTGGACAAGATGAATCGCGCCGCCTACAAGTCATTGACAAAAGTGATGGAGGAGCAGAGCCATATCGCGCCGCAGGCGCTGAATGCGCTGATGATCTGCCGGGCGTTGGAGCGGGTGGCAGACCATGCGACCAATATCGCCGAGGACGTGATCTTCTGGATCGAAGGCTCGGACGTACGCCACCACAAAAGCATGCTGGCACAAAAAAAGCCTACCGAAGCTACGAGCTAATTCCTTCGATCTCGAATTGGCATTTGTCTCAAGTCCATCTCCGCTGCGATAACCTTGAAGGGAAGCAGCGGAGTGTGCAATGGGCTCAGACGAGACATCGCGAGGTGCGGGTGATCCTGCGGCGCTATATGCGGAGCAGTTGGACGAATTGCAGCGCGCGCAGACGGCAGACCAGCGAGGTGAGCGTCAGTTAGGCTTCGCAAAGCTTGTTGTCGCCTTCGTTACCGTTGCTGCCGCGATTATTCTTCTCTATTTCGTCAAGCTTCTTTGGCTCCTGTTGGTTGCCGCAGCGGTATTCGCCTGGCTCGCGGTGCTGCATGAGAATCGATTGCGTCGGATTCGGCAAAGGGCCCGCGCGATGGAGTTTCACGCGCGGGGCATCGCACGCATGGAGGACCGCTGGGCTGGAACCGGAGAGACGGGCGACCGGTTTCTCGATCCGGCTCATCCGTATGCGCGGGATCTCGACATCTTCGGGCCGGCTTCCTTGTTTGAGCTTCTGTGCACCGCGCGAACGCGCGCTGGAGAGGAGAAATTGGCAGCCTGGTTGCTCGCTGCGGCGCCGGTGGACGAAGTCGTGGCTCGGCATGGGGCAATCCACGACTTAAGCGCGCAACTGAATTTGCGGGAAAAATTGTTCTGCGTTGGCGAGACAGTTCGTGCAGGCCTGCACCCTGATCAACTGTCGAAGTGGGGCGAACACAAACCGATCCTGAATAATGTGCGGCTTCGGATCACAACGACCGTGCTGGGCATCCTGTGGGTCGCGGGTATCGTGGCTTGGGGAGCTTGGGGAATGGGCTCAATCGCCCTCGCGATTTCGGCGTTGAACCTGGCCTGGGCGCACCATATTCACGCGCGTTGGGAGGAATCTGCTGATGCGATCGAGGAGGCGGCGGCCGATCTGGACCTGCTGGCCGGTATTTTGAAGCTCATCGAGCACGGTCATTTCTCCGTGGCTAGATTGCAAGGGATTCAGGCACGCTTGAAGCATGAAGGGTTCGTTCCGTCGGAGGCAATCCGCAAACTGGATCGCATTGTGGGTTACCTCGAGTCCAGGCGGAATCCGGCGATGCGGTTGCTGGATGTGCTGATGTTCTGGAGTGCGCAATGTGTATTTCTAGCGGAGAGTTGGCAGCAGGAATATGGCCCGCACATCCGAGGCTGGCTTGACGAAGTAGGCGAGTTTGAAGCACTGGCGTCTTTGGCCGGGTACGCGTTTGAACATCCCGATGACGTTTTGCCGGAGTTTGTGGAGCGAGGTCCGCTCTTTGAGGCGAAAGAGATTACACATCCGTTGCTGCGGGCAGATGTGGCCGTAAGCAACGATGTGAGCTTGGGCGGCGATCTGCAGCTGATGGTTTTGAGCGGGCCGAATATGGCCGGGAAGAGCACGTTCATTCGCTGCCTTGGAGTGAATGCTGTTCTTGCGCAGTGCGGCGCACCGGTGCGGGCTCGTTCGTTAAGGTTGTCGCCACTCGCCGTGGCAGCGTCGATATGTGTACTCGACTCTCTTTCCGGCGGCACGTCTCGATTCTACGCGGAGATTCGCAGGCTGAAGGTTGCGGAGGACCTTTCGGCTGGCCCTATTCCAGTCTTCTTTCTGATGGACGAGCTTTTATCGGGCACGAACTCGCATGACCGGCTGGAGGGGACAAAGCTGGTGGTGCAGAGCCTGATGGATCACGGAGCAATCGGTATTGTGAGCACGCACGATCTGGCGCTGGCGGAGATTCCGGCATCGATGAATGGGCGCGCCATCAATTGTCACTTCGAAGATCGGCTCGAGGACGGAAAGCTGATCTTCAATTACAAACTTACGCCGGGAGTGGTGAAGACAAGCAATGCGCTCGAGTTGATGCGCTCGATCGGTCTTGGCGCTGGAACAGAGGTACGCTAAATCTCCCACCAGTCAAACAGCGACATGCGCGGAAAGTAGAGGCCGGCGCGGAGTTGGACCTGCGGGCCATACAGATTGCGCAGTACGCCGGCGTATGCCAGGAGCTGAGGCGCATAGGTTGCGCGGAATGCCGGCAGTGCCGATTGGGCAGCGACGTTTTCGACATGGGCTGTCTTGTAATCGATGATCCAAAGCGCGTCTTCACCGGCCTGCAGTGGTTCGAGTCCCGCCCGGAAAAGCCGATCGACCCGCACGAGCCGCAAACTCCCGCCGACGGTGCCGGCCCAGCCGGATTCGCTGACGGCTTCGGAGTGCGGAGAAAGAATCCATTGCCCGAATGGGTCTCGTGATGCGTTGCGTGCGATGTTGAATGCCTGCGATGTGATGTCTTGAGCTTGCGCGAGGGAGATGCCGGCGGAGCGCACCATGGCTGTGATGCGGGGCCGCATGTTCTCGAGGGCTGTCAACGAGGAGCTCCAATCGAGTGACAAGCGCAAGCGCGCGAGCTCTTCAAGCAGCTTGTGCGCAGCATTGCCCAGGCTGCGCGAGATCAGACCACCTTCGTGGCGCTGGTATGTGGTGTCGTTGAGGCCGATCACAGATTCAGGAGGGGAGAGGTCGGCGTCGACGACTGTGGCTGATTCAAAATCTGGCGGCAATCGCCGCAGGACAGTCGGACGGGGCAACACAATAACGTTGCCTTCGCCGGCGGCAATGGAAATTATTTCTCCCGGTTCAGCATCTTTCCGAATATGCGGGTTCCACTGCTCGAAGCGATTTCTGATCTCTTCTTCAAAGGCGGGCCACGCAGTGGTGAGCAGACTGTTGCGAGGATCCAGCAACGTGTGTGATCCATCGTCTTCAATCTTGTATGCGGGTTGCGCGAAGAGATGCAGCTCTTCGCGAGCGCGCGTTGCGGCAACGTAAAGAACGCGGCGTGTCTCCTGCAGTTCCCGTTCACGCCGCGTGCGGTCGACCCACCGTTTGGCCTGGCCGGGATCAGATCCCTTGAACTGAAGCGGCGCAACCAGGAACTCGGTGAGTTCGCCCGACCTCGTTGGGATCGACGACTCCGCGTTCGAGCCAGGATAGAAGTTCAGGTTTGTTGCTGCCGCTCCGTGCCTGCAGATCGGGGACGATCACAACTTCAAATTCAAGTCCCTTGGATTTGTGAATCGTCATGAGTTGAACGCCACATTCGCTGTTGGCTGCAGGGTCGGGTAGAGAGAAGAGTTCTTCCAGGGCAGAGTCGAGCGCGGAAGCGTTCAGATCCTGCTCGCCCTGAGGCAGTTGGTCGAGCAGCTTCCAGAAGAGATCAAGATTCGCGCGAGCACTGGCATCGACGCAGTGGTCCCCTCCAAGCGATCGCCAGAGTTGCTGAAGGAGGGTGCCGACGGACGCTGTCGGGAGCGTGTTGCGTAAGTGCGAAACGGAATTGAAGGCTGCCAGCACACGCTGGACGGCTCCGCGTGAATCGTGTGAGAGCAGATCGATTCGTTGGCTCAGTGTTTGCGGAATCGTGGCTTGTGCCAGAGTCGGATCGTCGGTTCCGGCGACGGCATGAAGTTCAGCGAGACTCAAACCACACCAGGGCGCACGCAGAACGCCGAGCCAGGCAACGCGATCTTCAGGATTGGCCAACGCTCTCGCCAAGGCAACCGCATCCAGGATCTCGGGACGTTCCTGCAGGTTTTCAAGCTCGACGGCGCGGAAGGGAATGGCGGCGTCGCGCAGGGCGGCCGCGATGGGAGCGAGGGCCGTGCGTGCACGGCCAAGCACCGCGATGCGATATTTTTTGCCGGCCGCGCCGGCGGTTTCCATGCGTTGAAGGTGGGTTCGAATGAGAGCGATGACCTCGGCGATCTGCGCCGTGCGGACGGCCTCGCGTTGCAAGGCGACTTCTTCGGCGGTGAAATTCGCGCCAGAATCGCTCGAGGTTTTTGTCTTCGATTGCGGAATGAAGGCGAGGTGAAGCTCGAACTGCTTTGTCGAATTGCGGGAAGGGGATCGCGCGGGCTCTGCCTGGTTGAATTCGATTCCAGAGCCGTCGGGCGTGGCAAAGACTTTTTCAAATGCATCATTCACGGTTGTGACGAGGCGCGGATCGGCGCGGAAGTTTGCCGTCAAGCGAACCGGATCGAGCGGAAAAGTTTCGTCCTCGCTGAATTCAAAGCCCCTCTCCTGAACGCGCCCGAAGAGTTCAGCCTCTGCATCGCGGAAAGAGTAGATTGACTGGACCGGGTCGCCGACGACGAAGATGGAGCGGCCGGAACGATCGGGCCATGCGGAGATCAGTGCGGAGATGAATTCGTGCTGGCGGCGGCTGGTGTCCTGGAATTCGTCGACCAGCAGGTGGCGGATGCCATCGGCGACAGCGAGCGCGGCTTCGGAAGGGAATTGGTCTTCGCCGCTGAGAACATCGCGGGCGATTTGCGCGACTTCGATGAAGTCGATGGTACCGGTTTCGGCGAACACAGCCTTCAATTCGCCCGCGGCGTGGCGGAGAAGAGTAAAGCTGGCGCGAACGATCTGCCAGTCATCTTCTGTATACCGGGCGGGAGGGAGCTTTCGAACACCGGCAAGCGCCTCTTCGAGGCCGGGCACGGTGGAGAGTTGCTCGCTCAAATCCTTTATGCGCAACTTCTCTTCGGTGTGCTCCCTTGGAAATCCAAGAGTTTTGTTGAATTGCCGGCGGAAGCGATTTTCCCCGGTCAGCAAAAGATTTGCCAGGCAGAGGTACGCGTCTCGGGCATCTTCAAGAGCGATGCTGTCGTGGTGCGGCCCGTGAGGGAAGTTGGCGAGTTCGGCGAGATCCCGATGGAGATCGCTTGCGCCTTGGGAGCACGCAAATTGCGCAAGACCGATTGCTTCATCTCCTGCGCCGGGAACCTGGTTCATGAGTGGGGTCAGACCGTCCAGTGCGGCGCGAACAGCGTTGGCGAACGGCCGTTCGAGCCGCTCGCGAATTTCATTCCAATCCGGTTCGCGGGTCAGCACGAACCTGTGCATCCATCGATCGCGCTGGCCAAGCATCTTGACTAAAAGCTCTTCCAACTCTTTCCAGCCGTTATCCCGCCACAGCAGAAGATCCTTGATCGCGTCGCTCAGGACTTGCTGCGCCGCATCCCCTAACCTCTGCAGCGTGGCTCGCGCGGCCCTGCGATACAGGTCGGTGGGCCTTTCGCTAATTTGCAGATTGTTCCCGATGCCGGAGTGGATGGGCTGCTGGATGGCGACGTCGCGACAGAACGAGTCGATGGTCGAGATGCGGAGCTGCGCCGCGAGGTCGAGGAGCCGCCAGTCAAGTTGCCGCGAACGCTCACAGGCGCGCGCTGCAAGTGCCTCCATCGAGAATTCGTCTGCATCCAGCTCGGCGGAGTCGCGTGCACTGGCTTTTTCAAGTTCGGCGAGAATTCTGTGCCGCATCTCGGCAGCAGCTGCCCTGGTGAAGGTAATGGCAACAATTTGGCCGGGATCGTCGACTTCGGCAAGCAGGCGCAGAAACCGTCGGGTGAGGAGATCAGTTTTCCCTGAACCGGCGGGTGCCTGAACGAGGATCGAGCGAAGAGGGTCGAGAGCTGCGATGCGTTGAGCCTGATCGGGAGGAACTGGAAGTACGGAGCTATTCTTCGGCTGCATCGCCAGCCTCCGAATCCTCTTCGACTCTCGCGCGGTTTTCGGGTTCCTGGAGCCGGCAGACAAATTGAAGACGGCATCGCTCGCAGGTTTTCGGGAAGTCGCGTGGATTGACTTCGGCGCGGCCGCGAACGAAATCGTCCGCCATCTGCCGGATGTATTCCTTCCACTGCGATTCTTCCAGGCCCGTGAGCTTGCGCTTGACGAGAGCGCTGTTTCCGGGAAGATCGGGATTGATCGTGTCCTTTGCGTTGGCAACGCGACCTGCAAGGCAGGTTTCGCCCGCCCGCACCTTTGCGAAGACAAGGCCCCCGCGGGCGGGACCGCCGTAACTGTCGAACAGGGATGGTTGCATTGGCTCAAGTCCGAAGACTTTGTACAACGGCAACTGCAAATCGTCGGGACGCGGGAGGTCCCAGGACCTGGGATCAACACTTCCGGTTTTGTAATCGACGACAAGCGGGGAGCCATCAACGAGGCGATCGACTCGATCGAGACGAAGATTCATACTGAGGCCGGCGATCGTAACGGTGCGCTGCGCTTCGGTTTGTTCGACTGTGAAAGGCGCACGCGACTTTTCGAACTCTATCCACTCAGAGAGGAGACGCGCGAGTCGGATTTCTTCGAGCTCCAGGTACATCGCGGGCATCTGTGCAGCGATTCCAGCCGGCAATGCGGATTGCATTCCAGCTTTGACATGGGTGCCAACGAAGCTGGCGAGATCCTTGATTGTGAAGAGGTCATCCCGGCTTTTGATTCCAGGACGCCGGCCGGACCACATGGAGTGAAGCACCGCGTGCAGCAGCTGGCCACGCTGTTTTGCGGAAAGCCCAGCTTCGGCGGAGTCCCATTCCTTCGCATCCAGGCGAGCAGTTGCGAATGCTTTGAATGGGCATTGCGATTGCGATGAGAGAACGCTCGCTCCGCCGCGCAGATGGTTCAAAGAAAAGCGAACGCTGGTGACATCATTGAAGATGACCGCGATTGGTTCGTCATGAGGTGGAGGGGCCAGGTGAGACGGCAAGGGCTGCGCCGCGACTCCGAGTTGCGTGATGAGACGCGAGGGCCGGGTCTCTGTCTCGTCCTTCTGTGCTGCGAAGCTGAAATGAACCTCCGGAGCGGAAGCCAGTAATCGATTCGTGATGGCAGAGGCGAATTCCCAGTCCAGTTGATGTGACGAGTGCGGCATCGCGGATTCGCGTTGCACGTAGGCTGGTAGGAAGGGATGCATCGAGGCGATCGCCGGCCAGGATTCCTCGTCCGCGCCAAGGAACCACGCAGCGTCGGCAGTGAGGCTCGCAGACTCCGCCGGCCCAGCGATTTGGATGGGCGCATCGGAAGACTGCGGGGCAAAGAGGATGTCGTTGACCGCGTGTTCGAGCTCGGAGAGGAAGTCTTGCCAGGGAATGAGGCGCCCATCGAAGCCGAGAGAACCGGCAGTGTCCAAAGCCCGCTGCCAGCGGCGCAGCCCCTGAAATTCAACGCTCGTTTTCGATTCAGTGCCAGGCCAGCCGATGGTCTCAAGCAAGTGTGGGATCTTGTCAGCCCATTCAACCGGATTGAGCGGTGCACTTGATTCCTTCAGGGACCGCCGGGCAGTGATCATGCGGCGTTTCCATGGCGCGGGAAGGGTTGCAGCAATCGAACCCTGGTTGAGGAAACCTTCCAGCGGCCATTGAAGCCGCTGTTGGTCGCGGCGACGCAGGACGCGCATGCAGGATTGCAGGACCGAAGATTCTTCTGAAGACGCGGCAAAATTGCTTGAAAAGAGCCAGTCAAGCTCGTTTTCATTGAGGGCATTGCCAAGCCAGCGGAGGAGCAAAAGAGCTGAACGCACCAGCGGAACCGTGCTGAGCGGAACACCGAGCGAGAACTCAAACGGCAGAGGGGCTTCTGGTTTGAAAAATCGCAGGAAGGCGCGCTCAATTTCTCCGCGGCGTTGCGAAGCATCCTGCGTGATGACAAGGATGCGAACATTGGGTTTGGTTGCGAGCTGCGCGTGACACCAGTACGCGCAGGATTCGAGCTCTGTCTGGTTGTCAGCGCAACGGTAGAAACTTTTCTGGGTTGGCTGACCTTGAAGTTGAAATTGCTGCCACTGGCCCCATGCGTCGAACAACTGCTGTTGCACGGGGAGTACACGATCGAAGCCGGCGAGACGAAGCGGCGACCGAGATGCGGAGTCCTCGCGGAGGAGAGCGATCAAGTCAAGGGGAACGCGGCTCATGGGAATGACGGCGTTTCTCGCGCAGCGCTCATCGAATTCGGTGAGCCAGTTGCTGAATTCGCCGGAGTCGCGATCCCAACCGATCCGCGCCGACGCGCGAAGGAACCGGGG
Organism: uncultured Acidobacteriaceae bacterium; assembly: GCA_963770365.1. Classification (GTDB taxonomy): domain Bacteria; phylum Acidobacteriota; class Terriglobia; order Terriglobales; family Acidobacteriaceae; genus Telmatobacter. Next base: position 252,714 of record CAVYPN010000023.1, read on the forward strand.
AGCATAAGAACTGAGGAGTTCGCACGCTTCGACCGCCATCGTGGCGAGGCGGCGTACGGAGGCGCTCAGCGCCGTAGGAAGATGCTGTTCGCTGTGAATAATCTCGCACCACACCGAGAGTTCCTGCGCCGCATTGAGAAGAAGGCGTCCATCGGAGTTTCGATCTTCCCATTCCCTGCGGGTGAAGTTCTTCCAATCAATAATGTTGGGCGCGGGCCACGCAGACAATCCCTCGGTGCGACGTCGGCGGTGGAAGTCGGCCTGGAGGGCGCGGGCAGCACGATCGCTCGAGGCGACCACGAGTCCGCCGTCGCGCAACCATGCGTCGAGTTCGGCCCCTGATTGAGTGCCCATATCTGCGTTATACGCCGTCGAACCGTGGAGCGAAACGAGTGCGAGCTGTGGGAAACCGGGTGGGTTGTAAACTGGGGAGTGATACGGAAACTACTTGTCGTTGCAGTGATCGGAATCGCGACGATTTCAGGGTGTCATCGTCAACGGAATGAGGCGGAGGATTCCGCGGCCGGCTCTTCCTACAAGGTCTACAAGCTGCGCGGAAAGGTCATTGCGGACAATCCTGCGACGGGCGAGGTGACGCTAAGCCACGATGCCATCCCTGGCTTTATGGACGCGATGACGATGCCTTACAAGCTGAAGGACCCAAGCATCCTCAGCGAGCTTCACCCCAGCGATGTCGTTACGGCCGACGTGCTGGTTTCGCAGGGAGGCGATGCAAGTGTTCTGCTAGATCACATTGTGGTGGTCGCGGAGGGCAAGCCGGACTATCGGCCTGCGGTGGTGTACCACGTGCCCGCAAAGGGAGATGCGGTTCCGGACTTCAAGCTTCGCAACCAGGACGGGCACATCATTCACTTGAATCAGTTTCACGGCAAGAACCTGCTGATCACATTCATCTATACACGTTGCCCGCTGCCCAACTTCTGCCCTCTGGTGACGCGCAATTTTGCGATCATCGATAAGCAACTGGAAGCGGATCCGGGTCTCAAAGGAAAGACGCATCTGCTGTGCGTGAGTTTTGATCCGGAGCACGACACGCCCGACCGCCTGAAGGCTTACGGGGAGGAATATATCGGCAGCGACGCGAAGACGGCATTTGCAGACTGGGATTTTGCCGTGCCGGAGAAGCCGGTGTTGACGGAGATGGCGAAGTACTTTGACGTGGGGATGACCGATGCGCCCGATGGAACGATTACGCACACGCTGTCGACAACCTTGATTGGTCGGGGCGGTAAAGTGTTGAGGTTCTATCCCGGCAATGAATGGACTCCGCAACAGGTGGTATCCGATGTAAAGCAGTCGCTGGGAGAATAGCCGCAATTGAAGCGGGTGAAAACGGAGGTTCTGAGAGAACATGAGTGACGGGATGAAGATTCGCAAAGTTGGAGAGATCGATTTTCTTTCCCTGGGAGCGCTGGTGCACAGGCTCGATCCGGGGATCATTCCGTTCCGCAAGGCGACAGAGTGCCAGATTCATGTGAGCGGCGGTGAGTTCAACGTGGCCGCTAACCTGTCAAACTGCTTTGGCCTCAAGACCGCGATTGCTTCGGCGATGTCGGACTACCCGATTGGCGACCTGATCGCCGAGCGCGTTCTGGCCATGGGCGTCAAGCCGATCTACAGACACTTCAAACACGACGGCGTCTCCGGGCCCAACATGGCGACCGTGTACAGCGATCGCGGCTTTGGCATGCGCGGGCCGGTAGTGTTTTATAACCGGGCCAATGAAGCGGCGGCGCAATTGAAGCCCGGCGACTTCAACTGGAAAGAGATCTTTGGCGGAGGCGTGCGCTGGGTGCACTGCGGCGGCATCTTTGCGGCGCTCTCAGGGACAACCGCAGAGTTGGCTGCAGAAATGATGCGTGAGGCGAAAGCGGCCGGAGCCGTTACTTCGTTCGACTTGAATTTTCGAGAGAAGCTATGGAAGATTCACGGAGGCGATACACGGGCGGTGGAGACCATTGCAAAGATTGTCGAGAACGTCGATGTTCTGGTGGGTAATGAGGAGGATCTGCAGAAAGGTTTGGGGATTCCGGGGCCTGAGCTTGTGGCGAAGTCGAAGCTCGATCCGAGCGTGTTTTTCGGGATGATGGACCAGGTGGTGAAGAAATTGCCGCACGTCAAGATTGTGGCGACAACTCTGCGCGAGGTGCACTCCACTAACCGGCATAGTTGGAGTGCGGTGGCATGGATGGAAGGCAAAACGTACATGGCGCCAACCGCCGAGTTGGACGTGCTGGATCGCGTGGGCGGAGGTGACGGGTTTGCGGCTGGTTTCATCTACGGGTTGCTCGCCGGCGAGGCGCTGGAGAGTGCGCTGAAGCTGGGTTGGGCGCACGGAGCATTGCTGACGACCTTCCCCGGGGACACGACGATGGCGACGCTCGACCAGGTGCGGGCCTTTGCGCAAGGCGGTTCGGCGCGCATCCAGCGCTAAACGCTGCCGATTCTTCGCATCGACGACGCAGGGCCGAGCATCCATTGGACTGATATCCTTGACCTCAGCCTCAAGGAGAGGTGTTTCTTGGCAAGAGTCACACTGATATTTGCAGTTCTGCTGGTTGCGCTTGGTCTGATCGGGTATGTGGGTACGGGAAGCCAGCATATGACGGCGCTGATTCCGACATGGTTTGGTGTGGCATTGGCGCTTTTCGGGCTCCTCGCCATGAGCCCAATTGAGTCGCGGCGCAAGCTTTTCATGCACATCAATGTAACGATTGGGCTGCTGGGGTTTGTGGGTGCGGGATTCCGGGCAGTGCAGGAATTTGTGCATGCGAGCTCGACGGGAAAGCCGGTTGACCCGATCGCGGTGGGAGCGCAAATCGCGATGGCGGCATTGCTGCTTGTCTACGTAATCCTGTGCGTGCGGTCGTTTATTGCGGCGCGGCGATCGGGGAAGGTCTAGCGGATGAGTACCATGCGCGGCGGAGGAATGGGGCTGAGTGGCGGCGCGGAGCGGTCTCCGCGCGGTGGAAGCGCCCGGGCGCGCGGAGCCGAGTTGCCCAAACGCAAGCCAGACTTGAAGAAGCTGTGGCCGGAGATCAAGGCGCTGGTGGCGCCGCGCAAGGGTCTGCTGATCGCGGGCATGGCGCTGATGGCGGTCAATCGCGTTGCCGGGCTGGTGCTTCCTTACACCTCGAAGACCTTGCTGGATAAAGTCCTCTCGCCGACGAACCCTCATCCCGAGTTGTTAGCCAAGATTATTGCCCTGGTCTTCTCGGCGATGATCGTGCAGGCGATTACGTCCTACTCGCTGACGCAACTACTCTCAAAGGCCGGTCAACGGCTGATTGCCGAGATGCGACGCCAGGTGCAGAAGCATGTGGGGCTGCTATCGGTCGCCTACTATGACGAGAACCGCACCGGAACGCTGGTTGCACGCATCATGTCTGACGTGGAAGGCGTGCGAAACCTGGTGGGTACCGGCCTTGTGGAGTTTGTCGGCGGCATGTTGACTGCGGTTTTGGCTTTTGTCTATCTCGTGCATCGCAGCGCCCTGGTCACGCTCACGGTGTTTACTGTCGTGGGCTTGTTCGTCTTCGTGCTCCAGTATGCGTTCAAGAAGATCCGGCCGATCTTCCGCGAAAGAGCGAAGATCAATGCGGAAGTTACAGGACGATTGACCGAATCGCTAGGCGGCGTTCGCGTCATCAAGGGCTACCACGCCGAAGAGCGTGAGTCCAGTGTGTTTGGAGTTGGTGTCGAACGGCTGCTTACGAACGTGATGAAGTCGCTGACGCTGACCAGTGTGCTGGGTTCTGCATCCACCACAGTTCTCGGACTAGTTTCGGCGCTCGTGATGTGGCTGGGCGGCCACGCGGTGTTGAGTCACACTTGGACGGTCGGCGACTATTTCAGCTACAACATGTTTCTCGCCATCATGGTCATGCCGATCTTTCAGATGGTGAACATCGGCACACAGCTTACCGAAGCCTTTGCGGGGCTGGATCGAACCCGCGAGATCATGGCGGAGCTCGAAGAGAACCAGGATCCCAAGCGCAAACTGAAGATGCCCCCCATCGAGGGAAACGTCCGATTCGACAATGTGGAATTTGCCTACGAAACGGACAAGCCGGTGCTACATGGCATCAGCTTTGAGGCAGAGCAGGGAACGGTGACGGCGCTCGTCGGTTCATCGGGCTCGGGCAAGTCAACCGTCATCAGTTTGATTTGCGCGTTTCACACGCCGACAAGCGGTCAGGTCCTGGTGGATGGAATCGACCTTGCCAGCGTGGACTTGAACACGTTCAGGTCGCAATTGGGCGTGGTGCTGCAGGACTCATTTCTCTTTGATGGGACCATTCGTGAGAACGTGATGTTCTCGCGGCCTGATGCGACTGAAGAGCAGTTCCTGTTTGCCTGCCGGACGGCGCGCGTCGACGAATTCGCCGAGCGCTTTCCTGATGCGTATGACACGATTGTCGGCGAACGTGGCGTGAAGCTTTCCGGCGGCCAGCGGCAGCGGCTTTCGATTGCGCGCGCCTTGTTAGCTCAACCGCGCATTCTCATTCTGGACGAGGCGACCAGTTCGCTGGACTCCGAATCGGAAGCGATGATCCAGGCTGGGCTGAATCAGCTGATGGTAGGACGGACGACATTTGTCATCGCTCATCGTTTGTCGACGATTCGGCGGGCGGACCAGATTCTGGTGGTAGAGCAGGGGAGGATTGTGGAGCGCGGCAACCACGCAGAGTTGTTTGCGCTGGGCGGCCGCTACTACGACCTCTACACCCGGCAGCATGGGCTTGAGGAGAACCTCTTTCTTGCTCCCGGTGAAGGCGACGTGATACCTGCGGAGCCGTAGTCCCGCACCGAGCGCCTCGAAGCCATCCGATCGTGACGAGAGGGTCCATATCTGTATCATTCCCGCTGACTTCGTCCCATTTTCTTGACCGCAAGTCCCATAATCTGAGAAACTGAAGCTGTACTTCCAGACGGAATAGAGGATCAAAATGCGAGACACGGCCCCTCAGGGGACATACAAGGTTCAGGCACTCGACCGTGCCTTTGCTGTACTTGATTTGCTTGGCGAGAGCGAGGTTCCACTGGGACTGGCGCAGGTGGCGTCGTCGCTTCAGCTGCACAAAAGCACCGCGCACCGTTTTCTGATGGTGCTGGAGCGGCACCGGATGGTCGAGCGGACGACGAATGGGAAATTCCGCCTCGGTTTGCGACTTTTTGATTTTGGAAATCGCGCCATTGAACAATACGACCTGCGCGAGCGTGCACAACCACATCTGCGCCGCCTGGTGGCCGAGACCGAGGAGACTGCGCATCTCTGCATTCTGGAGCAGGCGCGTGTGATCTACATTGACAAGATTGAGCCGGCGCGATCGGTTCGCATGATTACGCGTATAGGCTCGAGCAATCCGGTTCACTGCACTTCGGTGGGGAAGGCGATGCTGGCATTTCTGCCGGAAGATCGCATTAACGAGATCATCCGGCGGACGCGATTTGAGAAGTTCACTCATCGGACGATCGCTAATGCGGAAGCCCTCCGGACGGAAATTGAAAAGACGCGCCGCAGAGGATATGCCGTCGACGACGAGGAACTCGAAGAAGGACTTCGCTGCATTGCGGTTCCCCTGCTGGATGCACAACGCCAGCCGGTAGCGGCGGTCAGCGTGTCTGGTCCGTCGTTCCGCGTGACCGCGCAGAAACTGCCGTCAATTGCGAATCACCTGCTTCAATGCGTACGCGGCATTTCGACGGACATGGGCTTTACCGCCGCAGCACGTGGGAATCGCGCGGTCGCGGCCTGGACGGCCTAGGAATCGAGTTCTGGCAGATCAGAATGTTAGATTCTCGGGTGCGCGTGGCTGCACCTTAGGAGTGTGGAATCACTTCGCCTGCCCAGGGCCCCCGGCACGCGCTGAGGGCCCATGCGCTCTCGCCCGGGGTGGACGCCTGGTCGCGTCCGAATTGGGGAAGGCGCCTGTGCACCCTGGAACGGCGACGACCAGTCTTCACCCCAGGATATGTCGTGGCCGAGCGTGAGGCAGCGCCTTTATCAGTTCGCGCGCACGTGGGTCGGATCAAAGTTTGACGGCTTGTGCGCGGATCGCGCGAGGGTGGACACGTGGACACGGCTATCAGTATCCATCAATGATGGCGGGGTAGAGCATTCGCGGGTGAGGCGAAAAGGATTATTGGATTGATGAGGATGCGGTGCTGGCGGGTAGGAGAAATCTGAGGCCCTGATGCTATTGCGGTGAGCGTTTCTGATACACTCAATGATGTTGCAGAAGCAAGGGTGCAGCTAGGCTTCCCGCTCATAAGGCGGTCGGCTGTGTGGTGAAACGAGTTCCCAACTCCGGACCATCCGCAGCATGCAGCAGGTTTTCCAGATTCACTCTGGGGACGTAGCTCAGTTGGTTAGAGCGCTGCCCTGTCACGGCAGAGGTCGCGGGTTCGAGCCCCGTCGTCCCCGCCATAAACCCAAGAACATTCAAGGTTTATGGCCCCACCAAAAGTGACAGCTTCCAGCCCACGGTACACTACGGTACGGAACTTCTAAACCGTACCAACTTCAAGCCAATAACAACTGAACCTGCTTCAGACTCGCACTCCGCTTGTCGGCGGAAACTGCTTGCGTGTAGAGGTCCATCGTCGTGCGCGAATTTGCATGACGCAAGAGTTCCTGTGCGACCTTGACGTCTACTCCCAGGCTGCGGAGATTTGTTGCAAGGCTATGCCGGAATGAGTGCCATCCAACCGTCTTGCCCGTGACTCCAGCACGTTCGAGGGCAGGACGGATGATCTTCCTTAGCACCATGTCAGGCATCAGGGGTTGCGTTCCGTTCATGCGGAGGGAAGGGAAGAGAAAGTCCTCATCACTCTTGTACAGTGATGCGCTCCTCCATTCCGCCAAGACTTTAGAAACCGAATCGTGCAACGGAACAGGCTTGCGGCTCGCTTCCGTCTTCGTGTCTCCGAAGTGATTGCGCACGCATGAACGAGTAACGGCAACTTCCATGGTGAAGAAGTTGACATCGCTCCACCTCAGTGCGAACAACTCGGATCTACGAAGCCCAGTCGAACCCGCAAGCATGACCGCCGCACGCTCACGCGAAGGAAGTTCCCGCAAAAGCGCCTGAAACTCCGAAGGTGTGAGCACGTCAGGTTCACGAAGTCTTTTTGCCGAGCAGCGAACTTTGCTGATCGGGTTGAAAGAAATCCACTCGTGCCGGATGCCGTGACTGTAGACCGCAGACATGATGTTGCGGATTTTGGTCTTGGTGGCCGGTGCGAGGTCCATGGAATCCAGCCACTGTTCGACGGCGACAGTCTTGACCTCAGAGAGCTTGTAGTCCTGCCACTTCGGAAGAATATGCAGAGTCAAATACGACTCGTGCGCTTCCAACCGTTGCGTATGCTTTTCTCTCCAACGTCAATTCGTGTTTGCGATAGTGGGCTACGAGGTCGCTTACCTTTTCAGGCGCACGAACCCCACTGTTGATCGTTGAGCGAAGAGACATGACGGCCTTCTCAGCTTCGCGACGACGCGGGAGTTCCCGCACCGTTCCGATTCTGAGATTGCGATGAACGCGCTTTCCCGCTACGTCTTCGTAGTAGCGGAAAAACCAACTGTCATCAGCCTTCTTGTTCTTCACCAGAGTCAGGCTTCCATTCTGAAATCGATTGCTATCCCTCAAGGAGTCTCCTTTTGGGAGCATCGGTGGCTGCGAACAGTGTATCGCCTGTGAGACGCCCCTGTGCGACGTGAAAGCATCCAGGTCTCAAGATCATTCTCAAGGAACCGCCAAAGTCGACGTTTGCCCTCTCCAACGGGATATGCGGGCAGGTAGCCTTCACGTGCCCAGCGGGTCACAGTGCGACTGTTGAGGCCACCGAGGAATTCTGCAGCCTGATCAGATGAAGGAATCGATTACGTGTTTCTAAATTCAATTTACGTCCTCTCGTCCCAGACCCATGGCATCGCAGGCTTCCTCTAGTTCTCCGTCAATGACTGCATCGATGTTCACGTCATGCTCAAAAATGCTGCCCATGCGTTTATGCAGGATCGCCCGCCCGACATCATGCGGCATTGACAGGTTGAGGAACGCGGGAACAACGCCAGCATCCTTGTGCAGGGTGATCGTCATGTTTGATGGAGGCATTAGCACCCATTCTTTGCGCTCATCACTCAGTCTTTTATCGATTGCTCGATTGTGTCTTTTTGCGGCCCTGCTTGCCTTGTCATCAACCGTGGTTCTGCCAATAATTTCTGAATCCTGATACGCTACGAATTTATTCCTGCTCAAAATTTCTCCTTGTGTTGGACATTGGTTTTACGGGCACCAAAAAGGGGACAGACCCGTAATGGCATCTGTCCCCACCTTGTGCTAGTTTTGATTAGGTTGTGTCGCTGGGTTTTGCTGACTAACTCTTTCTAACTAACAAACTTTGTAAGTTTGAAGCACCCTACGCCGCAGCGATCTTGAGGGCCTGAATTGCTCCCGCCTGTAGGGATGCGCTTCCAACACGCGTGCTAACGATGATTGCCGACTCGTTGACTTCTGCGAATCTCTCGACCAGCGTGACAGTGTTCACGGCACTGGATACGACTTGGAATCCCTCGTACGGGCTTCCGAAGATAATGGGCTTCACTGATGCAGAGAACACGCCAGCAGTCGGACTCGCGAGCGATTGGTTAATTACGATTGGCCTGCCCAGAAGCATGTCGAGTGAACCTTCGTTTGGTGCTGGGACAAGGAGCTAACGGCCCGTCGCGTTGGGCGAAAGGTACTGTTGCAGCATACCGAACTCATGAAATTTAGTCGGAAGGACACTTGCCGAATCGAGGACCGGAGAATTGAGGGATGAGCAATGAGCGTGTCCTGTATTCAAGGCTGGAATCAGCGAAGCTGCTCTCAATCAGTACACGATCATTGGACAGGCTGATCGCAGCCAAGAAACTGGCTGCACGCAGGGTTGGGCGCAGGGTGCTCGTGCAGCACGTCGAGATCATGAAGTTCAGTCGGAAGGATACGTGTCGAATCGAAGACAGGGAGATTTGAATGATGGTCGAAGACCTGTTCTACAAAGCGATGCAACTACAACCTCAAGTACAAGACGGGTGCTCTGCTGAACCGCATCACTGCACACGATGTCTGCGGGATTAGACCCAAAGACATCGAATGGATTTGGATTGTCGAAGAGAAGCGCAACGCCACTCCGGAAGAGATTCGGGAACTTTGCAAGCGTGCTCCGAAGCGTTAGGCCAGTTTGCTGACGTTTGAAATGTCGAGCCGGAATAACCTGCATGACATTAATTTGAGCGCGGTATGCTGTCGAAAATCAGTAGATGATTTTTCCGTTGCGGTTGTGGAAACTGGAGGTGTGACTTGGCAGGACGCGCCGAATTTCTGTACAGCGAAATAGATGATAGGGCTGCCATCGATGCTCTAATTGGTGAGCCGGAAGACGGACATCTTGACTGCAAGGAGTGGCCTGCTAAGGAAAAGGACGGCCATGAGATGCTTGCCAAAGCTGTCTGCGGCCTCGCCAACTCTGATGGTGGAGTGCTCGTATTCGGACTACGAGCGAAGCAGCAAAAACCTGGTGATCCAGATGTTATTACCGACATTGCCCCAGTTCCCGATACTAGTCATTTACGATCCCGCATTCTTACACTCATTGGCAATCTCGTGGAACCCGGGATCATCGGTATCGAGACAAGAGAAATCTGCGAAGCTCCTGGATCAAAGTCAGGCTTTATCGTCGTCTTCGTTCCGGAATCTGAGGGCACTCCACATCGGTCTCGCAAAGACTCCAGATTTTACGTTCGTGTGGGTTCCATTACCCTGCCAATGGAATATTGGCAAATCGAAGACAGGTTTGGGAGCAGACCGCATCCGAATTTGGGGCTACATCTGGAGGCAGTCAGCATCGGTCTGGAAACCTTCCGTAGTCCGACTAGGTTCTTCAGAATCGGTCTAGCTAACGCCGGAACTGGAATAGCAAAGTTCCCAGGAGTGCTCTTCAAGTCGTCTGGATTGTCACTCGATACCTATGGAATTGATGGGAATCTGAACTTCGGAATTCGCTTGCGCCCTTCAGAAAGCGATTGGATCGTGTTTGGGGGTGGGGTAGATGACGTGATCTATCCAGGCCAAACTGTGATGATCGCCAAGCTCAAACAAAGAGGCGAAGATGTAGGAGTCAATGGAATTCCAACTACGATGGTGCCTTATAGGCAGAATCGGCAGATCATGACCCGATTTGTTTTCAGAGAATTCAACTTCATGTGTGAAATCTCCTGCGAAGGTCGCCCGACGATACAGTTGAAAAGCACATTCCTGAGGGCGACTTCATCCTGGAAATCTGAAAGCAAATTCTCACGGTACGGACGACGGTACTGAACTTTGTTTTTGGATGATTTCGGATGCTTTTCGGTGCCACCGATGCTCCTGAAATCAATGGGTTACGACCATGGGCTTAACTGTCACGGCAGAGGTTGTGGGTTCCCGAATCAGAGTCCTCTCACCGATGGGTTCACCCCAGCTGACTGTGCCCATTTTTGTGCCCAATCTCCTTCAAAAACGGCGATAATCTGGGGTGTGCGGATAGCAAAGGCAGAGAGGAGGGAAGAGGCAAATTGAACAAACGATAGGACCTTATAGCTACCGGTAGCAGAAGGGAAGAGTGCGAAGCGCGCGGCTGTTAACCGAAGGGCCCATATTTGTGCCCATCGCGAAGATCCCTTGAGCCGGAATTTCAAGCGGAAAAAGCACGGATATCAGCACTCGTTTCGGCGACCGATTTTCTCAGTTCGAGCTATCTAATTTTTCTGTGATTGAGATTTACTCGGTCACTATTATTCACTGCGAAGGCCGTTTCGCGAAGGCGTTCGATCGTCTCGACGATTGACCGAATGGGTTGTACACAAGTATCCGCAATCTGCATGTTGCAGAAGATAATCATCTCAAGCAAACTGGGTGGAATCGGCATCCTGCACAGACAGAATTGCGTGCTCTTTTGGCCAAAAAAGCGATCCCGCCAGTCTCAGGTGCGGGCTTCAGTAGCAACTAAGAGGCATTTGTTCTAGCTATCCTTCTTAGCTCCATTTCCATTGCCTGAGAAAGCAGGAATCTCCGGAAGATACCGACGATACCTGTTGGTTCTGGACCGGTTGGGTATGCCATCGAGAATCGCCTCGACAGCTTCAATCCGAGTACTCTAGCAATCTTTAGTGTTCCAAGCGAGAGCTGATTCCGGACTGCCCATCTCGAGACGAAGGTGAGCCCAAGGCCGGCCTCCACCGCACTTAGCAGACCTTCTGTCGAGTCGAGCTCCATGCTGATCGTCAAGTCCTTCGTCTTCACTCCGGCCTTCGAAAGCGCTTGCTCCACCACTCTTCTTGAGCCAGACCCAAATTCACGCATGAGCAATGGTTCGCTCTCCAGATCCTCCACCTTAATGTCCTGATTGGCCCATCCATGAGTTGCGGGGACAACGAGTACCATGTGATCCTCCATGAAGGGTTCAATACGGAGATCTTTCCGCAGTTCCGGACCTTCGATGAGCGCCAGCTGAATCTCTCGCGCCAGGAGAGCTTCGAGCATCGCATCTGTATTCCCGCTGCGAGCCGTAACCCTGACCTTAGGGTTTGTCCGGCGAAATCCCGCCACCAACGTTGGCAGGAGGTATTGACCGATGGTCTGGGAAGCTCCCAGAGCGAGTTCGCCGGCATGTTGTCCAAACGCCTCCGCGACCGCGGCAAAGGCTTCGTCAGAGAGTTCCTTCATTTTCTCCGCATAGGGCAGCAGCGCCTTTCCGCCGGCAGTCAGCGCGATGTGCCCTCCTCCGCGATCAAACAGGGGCAAGCCAAACTGATCTTCAAGAGCTTTGATTTGTTGAGTGACTGCGGGTTGCGTGAGCAACAGTTCCTCTGCGGCACGGCTGAAATTCAAATGCTGTGCGACCGCCCTGAATACTCGTACGCGGAAATTCTCTATCATGACGCTATCCGCCTCCTGTTCCGATTGAATTCCAGCCAAGTCGGTGGCTGCATGATGATCACAGCCTCGAATGTCAAAAATCAATTTTCATTGTGCTGGCTCCGGGCTGGCAATCGCATACAGGGACTTGCGCGAGATTGTACGAGCAATCAAGGAGGCGAATATAGTGCCAGGCAGAATGATCGGAAGGAGATGCCATTGCCCGGTGAGTTCTACCGCCATCAAAGCCGCCATTAAAGGAGCATGCGTCACCGCAGCCATTAGAAATCCCATTCCGCAGATGGCAAGGATTGCAGGCTCCGGGTCGTGCAACAAGTGACCGGCCGCAAGACCGAGAGCAGCACCGGCGAAGAGAGTAGGTGTGAAAACTCCGCCCACTGTGCCTGTTCCCACGCTGAAGGTCGTAGCGACCAGACGAAAGATAAACAGGCTGAAGATTCCAAGGAGCATCGTTTTGTTCTGCAAGATTCCGAGGAGAGCGACGTCGCCGTTTCCCCAGACCTTGGGCTCGATCAGAGCCAGAACGCCGACTGCGAGGCCACTCCACAGCAGTGCGAAGGGCAAACGCTTCGCCGCTCCCGAGAAATGAAGAAGCTTCTGATAGGCCGGGCCAAGTGCGCTCAGAACAACAGCCAATGGGAGAACCCAAAGCAGATCGTGCGTCATCTGCAGTGATCCCCTTACCGGAAAGAGAGGGCCGACACCCAGTAAAAAGCGGCTGATGAGGCAACCAGTGCTTGAGGCCAGGAACAGTGGAGGGATGTCGCTCCAGGCCCACTCACCCAGGACGATCTCTGTGACGAAGAATATTCCTGCGATAGGTGCTTGATAAGCTGCTGCGACCGCGGCTGCGGCGCCATAGGCTACCTGCCGGGGCAACGACGGATTCCGCAAGGGAGATCGCTCTCCTATCCATGAGGAGATTGCAGAAGCGAACTGGATCATCGTTCCTTCCCGTCCTATCGCCGCGCCGCTGGCCACGGAAAAGGCAGAGGAAGCAGTTCGCCAAACCGTCGAGAGAAGAGGGATCCGGCCATTTCTGAGACGAACGGCCTCCACATATTCTTCAAAGTGTAGATTCGGCTCCCATCTCCGCATCATCCAGACCACAAGGGTTGCTAACGCCGCTCCCACGATCGGGGTGAATATACGACGCGCCGGCGGCAACGTTGCCGCCACGATGGGTAACATTGCCGTCTGCTGAACAAAGATCCACTGAAGAAGGCGAAAGAAGAGCCGTATTGCGACACAGGCCGAGCCGCTGGCTGCTCCGAGAACAAAAGCCCAACCAATGGATGCCAGCCACGATGTCACCGCTCGCTCAGTGTCTCTGAAGTTGGTGACTGTTGCAGTGCTCATGCTGTTACCAACCCTCCGGTTAGCTCCGGTGTTGCAGATTCCGTCACCGTCTTTTCAGGGCGTACGCGTTGCGACCTCATGAGATCAACGAGTGTCGAAGCAAGCTCAACGGCCTGCTGACGGATTTCAGGAACCGCGATGGATTCAATGAGGTCGCCGAGGCGGCCCGGGCCGAGGTTGAAGATGAATTCTGACGCGTGACCAGCAGCGTCGATGAGCGCTCCATCCTGGGAGCAATGGAATCCAGTACCCAAAGGGCCGGAGGTTGCGAGTCCTCTATTGAACATGTTCCGGAGAAGAGTTGAAGGGACTCGGCGGTAGTTCATGCTCGGTCCAGTGCAGTTGATGACTCGATCTGCATAGAAGGCTTCACTGTCATTTCGTGCGCGAAGAGTTATGTGCGCGCCTGCAGGAGAGGCATCGACGGTCTTCAGATGACCTTCGCGGATCTCCAGGGTGCCGTTCCGAAGCTCGGTTTCGATGACGTCGGCAATCGGCGGCGCCATGCGGTGGCGTACGACCTCCCACCTCCGCTGCAGGTGGCGGCGAAAGCGCTTCTTTTCCTCGATCGGCAGGCGGAGCCACAGTTCGTTGGTGGTCTCACGGAGGCTATCGATAGCGGCTCTCCACTCCGCACCTCCACGAATTGCAGCGCGCAGTGAGCGGAGATACGCGACACAGGTGGCCGGTGTATCCGACGGGATTGCACTCGAACTCGATGATGTGTAATCGTCATGCCGATTCGGGAAGATGCCGTGACGAGACAGTGCAATGATCCTTCCGCGATGTCCGAGTTCACGCAGCCTCAGCACCACATCGACGGCGGTAAGACCTGTACCAATAAGAGCAACAGGCGCGTCGGGATCCAATCCCGCGTAGGTTTCCGCCGCCCATGCATCGTGGCGATACCGACCCGAGTCGGACGCGGCCTCCGTGATTCCCGGAAGAGAAGCAGGATCGAAGTTACCTGTTGCCAGAACGACCAGGTCGGCCCGAAGCTCGCACCCGTTGTCCAACGTAAGCACGGCCCCGGAATCGTGCCGGCGGAGATCAACGACTGTTGCAATCTCCTGTTCGATCGGGCCCGTCGATGCCAGGAGTGACTGGATGTACCGTCCAAATACTGCTCGTGGAGCGAAGGTCTTCTCAGTTGCAGTCGGGTCATGATTCTCGTGAAGCCAATTGAGGAAGTGATCTACTTGATCGGGCAGCGCGCTGATCTTCCCTGCGGGAACATTCAACAGGTGGCGGAGACTCGGAGTCGAATACGCCAGACCAAGACCGAAGTCAGCTCGTTGGTCGATGAGAATCACACGCGCCGACGTTCCCTGCCGAACCAGGTGAAGCGCGGTGAGGGTTCCACTTACCCCTCCACCGATGATTGCGATTGTCTTGATTGATTCCTTCGGTGTAGTCATGTTTCAACACTAGGGCGAAACCGCGACCCACGGAATTCGCAAATTCTTATGCCTTATAAGCAGGCACGATATCGATCGGGAGAAATCCTCGCTTATACGGCATCACCTTTACTGCTTGGACATGACGGCATGTGTGGATCAAAACTGAATCTCGAAAAGGAGAATCACCATGAACAACTTCAAATCCACACTCGCACTAGTTTTTACAGCAGCAGTTCTAACTACATCGTCGGCAGAGGCGAAGATCCACTCGAAGTCGAAGGACCTGGTAGTCATGGAAGCTCGTGACCTTCCGGAGCAGGCGCAGACACCGGGTAACTCGCTCTTTCTTCACTCCGACAATGCAGGCAGCACCTATCTTTATGTCGAGCAGCAGCAAGGAGCTCGTCTATCAGTCTTTGATGTTACAGATCCTGCTCGCATCAAGCTGGTAGTGAGCAAGCAGTTGGCAGCACAGGGTGCTTTTGACTTCGTTCGTCCTCTCGGCGATGATGCTGAACTCGTATATTTTCGCGACAATCGGAAGGAAGCCGTGCTCGATGTACGCAAGGCCAAGAGGCCTGAGCTGCGAATGATCCCGGCTATGACAGATCTCGGCGCGGCTGAGCCCTTGGGAGAGAGTGGTTTTCTCGTCAGGACCCAAGCCCATGCGTACACCCCCGCTGTTGCGCGTGACTACCAGGTGCTGGATGTCGCGGCTCCTATTCCCGCCGAACTCGCAGCAGTCAAGAACGTGAAACATCGGGCAACGAACGATGCGACGGGCACTACGTTTCTGCTTGGCAGCGAGGGGCTCACGGTTGTACGTCGCCCACGTGTCGAACAAGAGTACAAAGTGCAACAGCTGCAGATGAAGGGAAATTGAGCCTGCCGGCATGGAGCAGCGTTCCACCAGAGTACAGAGGCCGTACTGCCGACCGGGCGTGCGGCCTTCGTCATTTACGTGCTGGCCGCCAGGAGACTTCGGGGCTCGGAATCGTCTGGAAAAAAGCAAAAGTAGCAAAGTTTCTTTGAGCCATTTGCACGTGGACAGAGAATGTATGGTTCGATAGGCGATACGATTTGGTTCTGGCGTGACGCACACTCGTTTAGGCAGCCCATTGAGGCAGCGATTCAGAAACGCTGCCCGCTTCTGTCCCATTGAGCTTGGAAAACTGCTCAATTCTGTGAGTCAGGAGAGCCCGCGCATTTTGCAGGTCCGCGATCCGAGTCTCGAGCGACACACGATGGTTCTCGAGAATCTTGCGTTGCTCATCCACACGGTTGTTCCCGCCTTCGCGCAGCGCTGCATATCGCCTCATCTCCCGAATGGACATGTGTGTCGCTCGCATCGACTTAAGGAACTTCAACCATTCTTCATCCTGATCGGAATAACGACGCTGGCCGCCTTGTCCTCGCCGCACCGGCTGAATCAACCCGACACGTTCGTAATAACGGAGCGTGTGCGCTGTCATGCCGCATCGAGATGCCATGATCTGAATACTGTAACCAACATCTTGCACCATCCCAATACTCTCCTTTTAACAACTCTGATTCTTCATTCGCTGAGGGCAGAAATTCCATTCGGCTAATTTCAGACAATAGCGGAATTCTGTCCCTTTGGTGTCCTTGATGAGACAATCCTCTCTTCATGGGTTCTGCGGGAGGTGTGATGTATCCCAACCGCCCCCAAGAGCCTTGACCAGGAGTACGCTGGCTTCGAATCGCCGCTGGGTGATTGCGATATCGTTGCGTTCGTTTTGAAGCAGGGCGGTCTGCCAGGTTATGACTTGAAGATAGGTATCAACACCGTCCTCGTAACGCGTGTTAAAGAGGTCAAGCGATTGCTGTGCGGATGCGGTGGCGTCGCGCTGCTGCCTTGCTTCGATTTCGAGATTGTGCAACGCATTCAGGTTGTCCTCGACTTGCTGGAAGGCGGTAAGCGTGGTCTGCCGGTATGCGGCAACGGTGGCATCATATTGCGCCGTGGCAATGTCGGAGGTGGCGCGGCGGCGGCCGTGATCGAAGATCGTCTCGGATAGCGTGGGACCAACGGCGAAGAATCGGCTGGGCCACGATAGCCAGTTGACCGCAGACGTGCCCGCGAAACCGGCCGCTGCCGAAAGAGACAACGTGGGATAGTAGGCGGCGCGTGCAATGCCAATCTGCTCGTTGGCAGCTGCCATTGTGCGTTCGCTGGAGGCGATGTCGGGGCGACGTTCCAACAGCTGCGACGGAAGCACTCCGGGAATCGCCGGAATTGCAGGCGCGGCGATGGTGATCGGGTCGGGCTGCAAGGTGAACGCAGCTGGTGGCTTTCCGACGAGCACAGCGATCGCATGTTCATACATAGCGCGCTGAATGTCGACATCTGTGGCTTGTACCTGCGCCGTCTGGAGTTGCGTGCGAGCCTGAGTCACGTCAGAGAGCGGCGAGGCACCGCCATTGTAGCGGTCCTCAGTAAGCTGTAGCGCACTTTGGAAGGCCTTGACCGTGTCGTCGATGAGTCTGCGCTGCGCATCGGCTGAACGCAAATCGAAATAGTCGAATGCCAGCTCCGCATGAAGCGAAAGGCGCGCAGTTTCCAGATCTGCATCCGAAGCCTGCGCCTGTTCGCGCGACTGCGTAACGGTGCGGCGGACGCGCCCCCAAAGGTCAATCTCGTATTCGAGATCAAAGGGAAGGACAAAATTGCCTTCACCGTTATTGGCGTATGACGTATTGAAATACGGCTGATTGGCGGAGTCGCGAACCGCCCCGACGCTGGGTCCCGTCGAGATTGTGGGCGCCTCAGATGCCCGGTTGAAGCGGACAGCCGCCCGCGCGGCGCGAAAGTTTGCCTCTGCCTGTTTCAGAGTCTGGTTGGCCGGCTCGATTTGTGTTTCAAGGCTGTTGAGCTGAGGATCGCTGAACAGTGTCCACCAGTCGCCCTTCAGCTGAGCGTCACTGGGTTTCGCTGGCTTCCATCCATCTTCGGACTTGAAGTTCTCCGGCGGCGTCTCCTTGAATGACGGCGCTGTTGGGGCTGAGGGGCGTACATATTGTGGCCCGACCATGCAGCCCGAGAGCGCGAGGCACAGACCTGCCCCCAGCAGCTGAGCGGCCGCGCCTCGAATGCGGACGACCTTGCTCATGACCGGGCTCCCGCCGTGACGAAATGCGGATGCACCTCAACGCCGCTGGCAAGCGAATCGGACGGATCAAGGATGACTTCGTCGGCGGCTGTAAGGCCCGAAGTAATCTCCACGGAACTGCCGAAGTCATGGCCGATTGTAACTGGCACAAGCTGGACGCGGTCACCGCGGACGAGGCCGACGCGAAGGCCTTCGGCGCGAAACAGCAGCGTGTTCGAGGGAACCGTGACGGTGTTCCCGATTGGGGGCACGTGGAAATGTGCGAAGACATAGGCGCCGGGGCGCAGCACACCTTTTCCGTTGTTGATGTCTATCTCGACATTAAGAGTGCGCGTGGAGTGGTCGATGGCGTCGGCATTGCGCACGATGTTCCCCTGAATCTCCTGGTTGGGATTGGAGTCTTGCGTGAGCGTTGCGCTGTCACCGTCATGGATTGAGTCAGAGAACACCTCGGGGACGGCAACATAGACACGGAGTCGATTGACCGAGTCCAGGTGGAAGAGTTCGCGGGGATTGGTGGAGCCGGAACCCGCATCGATGAGGTCGCCAATATCGGTATTGCGGGCGGTAATTACTCCATCAAAGGGCGCGATGATGCGCTCGTAACTCTGCAGTTGCTGCAGTCGCCGCACATTGGCTTTGCTGGCATCCACGGCTGCCTGCGCAGCAATGTAGTTGCTGCGCATCTGGTCCGCCTCCTGCTGCGAGACCGCGTGCTTGAGCAGCAACGCCTGCCACCGATTACTAGTCACGCCGGCAAGCTGGGCATTGGCCTGCATGCGCTCCAATTCTGCGCGCGACTGATCAAGTTCCTGGTCGACCTCAGGCGTTTCGATCTCTGCCATGAGGTCTCCCTTATGCACGTGCGAGCCGATGTCGAAGTACCACTTCTTCAGGTAGCCATTGGTGCGCGAGTAGATGGGCGTGTCGGTGAATGCCTGTACGGTGCCAGGAAGAGCGAGATCGTCAGCCTTCGAGCCGGCGGTTGGATGGGTCACATCGACCGATTGAACGGCTGCCTCCTCGGTGGCGCCGGCCAATCTCTTCTCGCTGGTGGAACGCAGGTGAAGTCCGTATGCAATCCCCACCAGCAAAGAGACCGCGACGGCGATGCCGACCGTGCGCATGCCGCCGGGGCTTTCAGGTGGCGGATCTGCATGCGCCGGATCCGTGTGCGCGGGAACGGCGTTAGTCCCGGTTGTCAATCACTTCCTGTTCCTGTGTGCTCATCTCTTCTCTCCGCCAAAGATTCCAGTGCTGGAGTTCATGCGTACTGTTCAGCGAGGCGCCTTTTCTGGCGCGCCTGCTCACTCCTTTTTGATCCATGAATCAGCGCAAAGACGCTTGGAACGAAGAGCAGAGTCGCGATGGTCGCGCAGAGCAGTCCGCCGATGACGGCACGGCCTAACGGCGCGTTTTGTTCTCCTCCGTCGCCGAGGCCAAGCGCCATTGGGACCATCCCGATAATCATGGCCAGCGCGGTCATAATGACCGGTCGGAAGCGCGTGGCTCCTGCTTCAACGGCTGCCTTGACGGCGTTGCCATGCTCGTCGAGACGGCCGGTGGCAAAAGAGACGACCAGGATGCTGTTCGCCGTTGCCACGCCCATGCACATAATCGCGCCCATCAGCGCCGGCACGCTCAAGGTGGTGTGGGTGAGAAAGAGAAACAGCACAATGCCTGCCAGTGCCGCGGGCAGTGCCGTAATGATGATGAAAGGATCGACCCAGCTTTGGAAATTAACGACAATCAGCAGATAGACAAGCACAATGGAGAAAATCAAGCCGCCCACCAGGCCGGCGTACGAACTGCGCATGGTCTCAACCTGGCCCTTCAAGGTGACGAAGGTGCCTCGCGGCAGCGAGCTGGCGTCGTTGTCGAGAATTTTCGTGATCTGACGACTAACTGCGCCAAGGTCGCGGTCCTGCACGTTGGCATAGACATCGACAACGCGCCGGATGTTGTAGTGGTTCACGACTTCCATTTCGTGTCCCCGGCCCACGCCCGCCAGGTCACTGAGAATCTCAGGATTCGCGGGCATGGCAGATGGGGCCGCACCGACTGCAGCGCGGTTGATGGGAATGTTCTCAAGATCCTGCATCGTATCCATCTTGTATTGCGGCGTCTGCGCCACAATGTTGTAGGCCACCATGTTGTTCCAGTTGAGAAAGAACATTGGCGTCACCTGGAAGCTGCCACTGAGCGTGTTGAGGACACTGGTGGAGACATCCTGTTCCGCGTACCCGCCCTGAGCGGCCTTGGTACGATCCACGTCCACCTGGAGCGTGGGATAATCGAAGGGTTGCTGAATGCGAAGGTCGGTGAGGCCTGGAACCTCGCGTAACTCGGCAAGAATCTTGTCAGCCTGGGCCTTGCTTGCGCTTGCATCGTTGCCTTCAATCTGCACGTCGATTGGCGCAGGCAGACCAAAGTTAAGAATCTGGGTCGTGATGTCGGCTGGTAGCGTATAAAACGTTGCCGCGGGAAATAGACGAGGCAGATTGCGCCTGAGCGCGCGCACATAGTTCGCCGTCGGTCCGTGGTTCGGCTTGAGCGACACTAGAATGTCGCCATCCCCCGCGCCCAACGTTCCATTGGTCAGGTGCTGCGTATTCATGGCGCTGTAAGGGAGGCCAATATTGTCGAGAATGCTGTCGATCTGCGCAGCCGGAATCTCCTTCCGGATGTCGCCCTCCACGAGATCGAAGAGGCGAGCGGTTTCTTCAATACGCATGCCCGATGGGCCGCGGACATGGAGAATGAACTGCCCGCTGTCCGTCTGAGGAAAAAAATCCTCACCAAGAAATGGCACTAAAACGAATGCGGCGAGACAAAGTCCCAGGAATGAGGGAATGAATAGATGCCGGCGGAAAACCAAACCCTGCAGCAACGAGTGGTACCGCTCACGTACGCGCTCAAAAACCCGCTCAAAGCCTCGCTGAAAGCGCGCGAAGATCCCCCTCGAAGCAACTGCACCGTGCTCTTTCGCACGGAGCAGATACATGGCCAGCGTGGGCACGAGAGTTCGACTCAGCATGTAGCTCGCAAGCATGGCAAATACGACTGCCTCTGCTAACGGCACAAAAAGATAGCGCGCCACACCACCAAGGAAAAACATCGGCAGGAACACGATGCAGATACAGAGCGTTGAGACCAAGGCAGGTACTGAGATCTGGGATGCTCCTTCAATAATGGCCTCGCGTAGACCGTGGCCTTGCTCAAGAAAGCGCTCAATGTTTTCGATGGTGACGGTGGCATCGTCAACCAAAATACCGACCGCCAGCGCCAGGCCGCCGAGCGTCATGGTATTGATGGTCTCTCCAATCAGGCCGAGAATAATGATCGACGATAAGATCGAAAGGGGAATGGAGACTGCGATGATCAGCGTCGATCTCCAACTTCCCAGAAACACAAGAATCATCACCGCTGTGAGCGCAGCAGCGATCACAGCCTCGCGAATGACTCCCTGGACAGCAGCGCGCACGAAGATGCTCTGATCCGAGAGAGGCGTCATTTTCAGTTGTGGCGGGACCGTGCTCGCCACGCGCGGAAGGATCGAGCGGATCCCCTTGACGACATCCAAAGTTGAGGCATTGCCGCTCTTCAGAATTGAAACCAAGACGCCTCGATGGCCGTCCTGGCGCACGATGTTAGTTTGCACCTGGAAGCCGTCGTTTACGCTGGCGACATCGCGCAGATAAATTGTCGTTCCATTCACCTGTCTGATTGGGATGTTGGCCAGGCCCTCAACGGTGCGCGGCGAGCCGTTTGTCCTCACGTCGTATTCAGACTGCCCGATCTTGATCGTGCCTGAAGGCATGACCACGCTCTGCCGAGCCAATGCACTCAAAATGTCGCCAGGAGCAACTCCCTTGGATTGCATTGCAGCCTGGTCCATGTTTACGGTGATCTGTCGCTGCTTGCCGCCATAGGGCGACGGCACCACGGCGCCAGGTACAGTAATGAGCTGAGTGCGGACAAAGTTGGTTGCGTAGTCGTTCAATTGCGCCTCAGACAACCCATCACCCGAGATTCCCAGTTGCAGGATGGGCACGCTTGAAGCTGAAAAATTAATGATTTGGGGAGGGAGTGTTCCGGGCGGCAGCTGGCGAAGCATGAACTGCGAAGCGGCGGTCACCTGCGCATTGGCCGTGTCCAGCGATGCTCCAGGCTGAAGAAATACTTTGACGGTTGCTGTCCCGTTATATGTCGTCGACTCGATGTGCTGAATGTTGTCGACCAGCGTTGTGAGCGCCTTTTCGTAGGGCGAGGTGAGTCGGCCCTCGAGTTCCTCGGGGTTGAGCCCCGTGTACTGCCACCCGATAGAGACAACAGGAATGTTGATGTTAGGGAAGATGTCGGTAGGCGTGCGAAAGATGACCACCGGCGCGGCGATGAGGATCAACAGCGCAAGGACAATAAAAGTGTACGGTCGGTCGAGAGCAATTTTGACGATCCACATATTGTCCTTTTAAGCTCCACACTGCTGAGGGATCGCCGGCTGTCACCGGCATAAAGTGCCATGAAGTTGGCCTACATAGTCCTAAAGCACGATCCATACCATTTGTTTCTTCGTTTGGAATCAGCCAGCTATCGACCTCGAATTGGTCTAGCGTTCTCCGGTGCGTCGAACCTCCGACACCGGATGACGAACCGGATCACAGATCCACGCGATCAGCGACGAAACGCACCGTGAAATTCACGCTCTGCTTACAGACCACCAGAAAGAATTGGAAAAGGCGATGCAGGAGGTGAGCACGACGGTCAAGAAAACAGGAACCCGACACCACCGTCGGCGGCGCCCTCCGATCCAAGTCTCTCGGTTTCGTGATCAGCCTGAATCCGGGCGAACTCTACAGGCCCAAGTTGCACGGGCTGCGATCCATTCCGGGTAAATCACCTTGAATGCATCGCGGAAACGGCGGAGCGTGAACCCGCGACCTTTGCCGTGGCAGATTTGGGCGGCGAGACCAGGATCGGCAGCAGCATGGATACGCCCATGATGCCCGCAATCAAGTGGAGACCGCTTGTATAGGAGCCGCTACTTTGCCGCATATGCGCGATAAGCAAGGGCCCAAATGCGCTCGCGGATCCCCATGCAGTGAGCATCAGGCCGTAGATCGGACCGACGTTCTTCGATCCGAAGTAGTCGGCAGTAAATGCGGGCATGGTGCCGAAGCCGCCCCCGTAGCACATCAGGACGATGAACGAGAGGATCGTGAGAATTGCCGCCGAAGAGGTGCCCGGCAGTATCCAGAAGAGGCCGACCTGGAGCAAGAACATCGTGACGAAGGTCCATCGCCTGGTGATTGTGTCGGAGATCCAGGCCCAGAAGATTCGGCCTACTGCGTTTCCAATGCTGGCAATGCCGACCATTCCTGCGGCAACGACAACGCTCGCCTTGCCAATTTCCTGGAACATCGGCGATTCCTGCGAAATGATCGAGATGCCCGCCGAGGTATTCAGGAACAGGAGTGCCCATAGGGCCCACCACTGCCACTTCTTAAGTGCACCGCCAAGCGTGTAGTCCAATGCCGCACGTTGTTTGGTCTGTGTTGTGCTCGGGGCCCACCCTGCCGGCTTCCACCCATCGGGCGGGTTCCGCATGAAATAGCCGGTCCCCATGGTAATCACGAGATACGCGATGCCAAGGTATGCGAACGTCTGCAAGACACCAACGCTTTGAATCAGACGTGTCGCCACAGGCGCGGTCACCAAAGCTCCGGCGCCAAAGCCTCCAACCGCAATGCCGGTGATCAGACCCCTTCGATCGGGAAACCACTTTACGAGCACCGCAATGGGAACGATATAGGCAAATCCGACGCCGATTCCACCGATAACTCCGTAACTCAGATAGAGCCACCACAGCTTGTTGGCCGAAAAGCTGGCGAGAAAGACGCCGAGGCCATAGAGGAACCCGCCTGTGAGCGCGACGACGCGCGGCCCTTTCCGATTCAGCCACAGGCCGCCGAAGAAACAGGCAACTCCGAGGACAAAAATCGAGACTGTGAATGTAAAGGTTACTTCTTCGATGGACCAATGAAATTGTCTTGCCAGAGGAATCCGGAAAACACTCCAGGCGTAAACCGCACCAAGAGCCATTTGCATGAGGAAGCCCGCTGCCGCAAGCCCCCAGCGATTTGTGTTCGACATGTACTTCCTCCAACGCTAATCGGTGACTTGGCTGCGCGTTTATTTGCAGCTGCCTCGCAAATTAATTTGATTGCCGAGTGATTCCAGAAATTTGTTCAAGAGAGCCATGCTTCGGCGCAGTTCCTTGTGGCTAAACTGAGCAAGCAGCGAGAGAAGGCCGGGCGGCTCGATAATCGGCTTCTCATAACATTCCAACGTTTCGCCAACTGCCACCGCTACACTCTGCAGGACCTCGGGGTTGATGGCCCCCAGTATCTTGCCGAGGATGATGGCGTTGCGGATTGCGCGGATTGCTTCTTCGGACCTGGCTGCGTCCACAGCCGTCTCAATCAACTTCTCGCTTGCTCCCAGTGCTCCGCGCAACACTTCGAACAAGCCATGTTCGCGCAACTTTCCGAGGAGTTCGTAAGAGTCGAGCAGGGCCTCAGCGTGCTTAGCTGGCGCCTCTTCCAGGCGCTTGCGCAGTTCCTCGCGTGGATCGCGAGGTGGTAACTCAAGAGGCATTGGTCGAGCCATCTCTCTTCTCCTTTTTTTAGTTATGGTTTAGCGGGTCTGGATTTGAACCAGGTGATCGCCCGGTTGACGATAATCTTCGCGCTTCCACTTACGTTCTATCTCGACCCCTGTCTGCGGCGTCGGATGCCCGTGGCGAGAATTGGTGCGCGGCAGCGGGTCATCGCCGATCTCTCCCAACACCCGCAGCTGCACGGAAGTCTCTTTGTAAGCCGGGGTGTGAGTCGCCTTGTCTGTGTGGCTGCCGGTGAGACGGTTGACTGGCTCATCCACAGAATTCATGGGCATATACAGCTCTTTTCCCTGAACCCTTGAGGTGATGACAGCTTGTGCTCGCACCTTCCCGTAGCGCGATGTCAGTTGCACCCAGCTTCCGGTCTGGATTCCGCGTTCGTCTGCAAGCTCCGGGGACACTTCGACAAAAGTGCATGGCGTCTTTTCGCGGATGCCCTCGGTGCGATAGGTCATATTGCCTTCGTGGAAATGTTCAAGGAGGCGGCCGTTGTTCAAGTGAAGATCGTATTCGGCATTCGGTTGATCGGTTGGCTCCGTCCAGGGAACGGGGAAGAATGTTGCCTTGCCGTCAGGAAAGTTGAACTCCCTGGTATATAGCAAAGGTTGATCGCTGCCATCCTCAGCCACCGGCCACTGCAGTGTCTTGTACGCTTCGAGGCGCTCATACGTGACGCCGGCCATTAGCGGTGTAAGTGAAGCGATCTCGTCGTAAATCTGCGAGGGGTGCTCATACTTCCAACCGGCGCCCAGCCGATTTGCAATGTCCTGAATGATGATCCAGTCCGGACGGCTCTCTCCGAGAGGCTCGAGAACCTGATAGAGACGCTGGATGCGCCGCTCGGTGCTGGTGAATGTACCTTCCTTTTCCAAGCTCGGACTGGCCGGAAGAATTACGTCGGCGAATTGGCAGGTCTCGCTAAAGAAGATTTCCTGCATCACGAAGAAGTCGAGCTTCGACAGCGCGTCGCTTACGTAGTTAGCGTTGGAATCGACCAGGCTCATCTCTTCGCCGAATACATACATTGCCTTGAGTTTGCCTTCGTGGATGGCTTCGATCATCAAGTGGTTATCGAGCCCTGGCTTCGGCGGCAACGAGACATTCCATGCCTTTTCAAACTTGGAGCGAACTGCGGGATCGTCCACTCGCTGATAGCCCGGAAAGTAATTGGGCATTGCACCATGGTCGCTTGCGCCTTGCACGTTGTTATGGCCGCGCAAAGGATATGCGCCAGTTCCGGGCTTCATGTAATTTCCGGTTGCAAGCAAGAGGTTGGAGATAGCCGTTGAGGTGTCGGAGCCCATAGAGTGCTGGGTGACGCCCATAGCCCAGAGGACACAGACGCCGTCGGCCTCCGCAATCATCCGGGCAACCATTGTCAGCGTATCTATAGGAAGTCCACACCTTTCGCTGGCCATTTCGAGGGTGAACGATTCCAGACTTTGCTTGAACTCCGCGGCGTGATTCACCCACCTGTCGATGAATTTCTGATCGGCGAGTTCGTTATCGAGGATGTACTTGGTCACCGCAGAGAGCCAGATGAGATCAGTTCCTGGCCGCGGACGGAAGAAGATATCGGCCCGTTGCGCCATCTCGTGTTCGCGAAGGTCGGCGACGATGAGTTTTTGGCCGTGCATCTTGTGGGCTCGCTTGACGCGCGTGGCCAGTACCGGATGGCTTTCGGCGGTATTGCTGCCGACGATCAGCACCAGTCCAGCCTTCTCAATGTCGGAAATCGAGCCGGAGTCACCGCCATAGCCAACTGTTCGGAATAGACCCATGGTGGCTGGCGCCTGGCAGTATCGGGAGCAGTTATCCATGTTGTTGGTGCCGATCACCGCACGGGCCAGCTTCTGCATGAGATAGCTTTCTTCGTTTGTGCATTTTGACGACGAAATGAAGGCCATCGAGTCGGGGCCGGTAGCGGTCTTGATCTCTGTAAATCTGCGCGCTACCAACTCAAGCGCCTCGTCCCAGGAAGCCTCGCGAAAGGTTTCTCCCTCTCGGATGAGCGGCTTTGTGAGGCGGTCTTTGCTGTTTACATACTCCCAGCCGAACTTGCCCTTGATGCAGGTCGAGACGCCATTCGCCGCGCCCTCGGCTGGCTCGACTTTGAGGATATGGCGGTCTCTCGTCCAGATGTCGAAGCTGCATCCGACCCCGCAATAAGTGCATACAGTTTTGGTTCGCTTGGTGCGCGACTCGCGCATGTGCGATTCCATTTCGGAGACTTGAAGTATGGCGCCATAGCCCATTTCCGGCTCGATGCCCTTGACCACATCGATCATGCCCTCGAGCGCAGGCTTGGCAAGGGAAGTCATGTAGCCGGCTTCTCCAAGCATCGACTTTTCCATCAGCGCATTGCAGGGGCAGACGGTGACACAGTGCCCGCAGGAAACACAACTCGATTCCCCGATCGGCGCTCCTCCGTCCCACAGCACGCGAGGGTGAGGATCCTCCCAATTGATGCTTAACGTTTCATTGACCTGGAGGGTCTGACACGCTTGAACACAGCGTCCACAGAGGATGCATTGGTCAGGATCATATCGATAGAAGGGATTGGACATATCCACTTCGTAGGGCTTCGGCGTGTATGGGATTTCCTGATGCTCAACCGCGAGTAGCTTGGTGGTGTTATGTACTGTGCAGTTTCCGTTGTTGTTGTCGCACACCGTGCAGTAGAGCAGGTGGTTGCCTAGGATGCGGTCAAAGGCTTCGCGCTGCGCCGCGTCCGCACGTGGCGAAGATGTGACGACGTTCATGCCCTCGGAAGCCGTGACGCCACAGGCTCTCATCAGCTTGCCGTCGACTTCCACCATGCAGGTATCGCAGGATTGAATGGGGCCAAGCTGAGGGTGGTAACAAACATGCGGTACTTCGATTCCGCTACGGTTGATCAGGTCAATCAGCCGCTCTCCAGGTTGGATAGCCTGAGGTCTGCCGTTCAGCGTGACTGTCATATTTTCTCCGCCATCCGCGATTGCTTGTGGATGCTACTTTGCAGGGTAACGAGCGTAACATTCTGCGGTTGCGGTGCTCTTCCTCTGCCGCACGCGCCGATCCCGATGTTTTAGGTTGCAGTTTCAGGGCCACTCGATTCGATCGCCAAAATCGAGAGGATGAAGGCGCTTCTGGCGCAGCCTTGGCCGATCATGACGAACATTCGTCTTTGAGTGTCGAGGCTCTGACACTTACCAAACTCATCCAGCAAAACTCACGCAAGCGTGGCTGATTCTGAATCGCGCCGCATCGATCTGGGATGGCAATGTACGTGCACGTTGTAATCGCGAGTAGATCGTCGAAAGGCGAAAAGACAGTCAGACGATAAGGAGATAACGTCTTGCATATGTCAGTAAGAAAACTTAATCAACTCAACACGCGCGTTGGATTCATCGGCCTCGGACTCATGGGTAGCCGGCTCGTGCGACGCTTGGATTCATTCGGATGGCGTATTCGCGCATGGAACCGCAGTCCAAGGCCCGCAGATGAGATCAACAAATGGGGAATTGCCATTGCACCATCGATTGCGGACCTCGCGGCTGATTCGGATGTGATTGTTTCTTCCTTGGCAAATGATGCGGCTGTTCGTTCCGTCTACCTCGACAACGGCGGCGTCTTCTCTTCGGCCGAGCAGGGAACGGTCATCCTCGAGATGAGCACGATCTCGCCGGAACTCTCGCGTGACCTGCATCGGGAGGCTCGTACAAAAGGCATCAGCTTTCTCGATGTGGCCATCTCTGGTTCGACGCCAGCGGTTGATGCAGGGACAGTCACGCTGCTCGGAGGCGGCGATCCCGATACATTCGAGCAATGTGTCCCTATTTTCGAGTCCATTGCTCGGCAGTGGTTTTTGATTGGACCTGGGTCATCAGGCGTTCAAATGAAATTGGTCGTCAACCTTCTCCTCGGCCTCGACATGCAGGCAATCGCAGAAGCCGTTTCGCTCGGGGAGCATCTCCAAATCGATCGTAATATTCTACTTGACGTCTTATCCAAGACCGCCGTGATCGCTCCGGCGATGGCGGGCAAGATCCGGAAGATCAAAAGCAATGACTACTCTCCGGAGTTCCCGCTCCGTCTGATGAGCAAGGACATGAATCTCGTGATGGATGCGGCGGGAAAATCTGGCGCTGATCTGCCAGCTGCCTCTGTCGCCCAATCCGTACTTGCATCCAACGTTGTTGCAAGTGGTGACCTGGACTTGTCCGCTTTAGCCCCGCTTATCATCGCCCGAGGAATAAGGCGGGAGGTCACCGACACATTGAGTCGATAGAGTCAGTTTCGAGCAGGGCAGAATGCCTTTCTTGAATGGAGGTATCCATGAATCGCAGAAATTTTCTAAAGACGGCCTCAGTTGCTGCCGCGGGATCAGTTGCGGCGGGCGCACAAAGCACTTACGCTTCCACCG
Organism: uncultured Acidobacteriaceae bacterium; assembly: GCA_963770365.1. Taxonomy (GTDB): domain Bacteria; phylum Acidobacteriota; class Terriglobia; order Terriglobales; family Acidobacteriaceae; genus Telmatobacter. Next base: position 281,672 of record CAVYPN010000023.1, read on the forward strand.
CCGCTGCCCGCCATGAGTCCCCGAACATGATTTATCGCGAACTCGGCAGGACTGGAGAGCGCGTTTCTGCGATCGGCATTGGTGGCTACCACCTTGGAAAACAGCAGAATCCCGACGAGAGCATCCGATTGCTTCGTACCGCAATCGATCGCGGCATCACCTTCATGGATAACTGCTGGGATTACAACGGCGGCATCAGCGAAGTCCGAATGGGCCAGGCGCTCCGCGATGGCTACAGGCCGAAGGTCTTCTTAATGACAAAGATCGATGGCAGAGATAAGAACACCGCTGCCAGGCAGATTGAGCAATCGCTGGGGCGCCTGCAGACGGATGTGATCGATCTGCTGCAATTCCATGAAGTCATTCGTCTCGACGATCCGGATGTTATCTTCGCCCCCGGCGGGGCCATCGAGGCAGTTCAGGAAGCAAAACAAGCGGGCAAGATTCGCTACATCGGCTTCACTGGTCACAAGGATCCCAGCGTACACCTTCGCATGTTTGAGACTGCCGACACGCACTCCTTTCACTTCGACACGGTGCAGATGCCGATCAACGTTATGGATGCGCATTTCCGTTCGTTCCTAAATGGAGTGGCGCCGGTAGCGCAGCAGCATGGAACCGCCGTCCTTGCCATGAAGACCTTCGGCGATCCTTACATTCTCCAAAGCAAGACGGTGACTCCGATAGAGGCTTTGCACTTCGGGCTGAACTCCCCGGCGTCGGTTGTCATCACAGGGATCGACTCTGCGGCGATTCTCGATCAGGCGTTCCAGGCCGTGCAAAGCTTCAAGCCCATGGACCGGCAGCAAGTCGCCGCCGTTCTCGCGAAAACAAAGGACGCCGCAATGACAGGGAAGTTTGAACTCTTCAAGACCAGCTCGCATTATGACGGAACGATCAAGAACCCGTCCTGGCTGGGCTACACCAACGGCTGAGCGAAGCCACCCACATTTCATTTGCAGATGTTTCTCTGCAAACGAGCGCCCTCATTGTCGAGCCGGCTCAGTTACGTAGCAACTGAATGTTATCAGCTGTAAACATGTGGATGCGTCGAATCTGATTTGACCTCACCCCAGAAGTCGTCGGGGAGATTCACAACAATCGGCTCGGGCGTGCTGCGCACCACGATCCATTGGAAAGGAAGGTCGCTCGAAGGATTAATCTCCCGGTGAGGAAGCCACGCCGGGACAAAAAGGAAGTCCCCCGCTTGGAGCGTTGCATTGAACTCCCCTCGCTCGCCCCACCGCACGTAAGAAGAGCCGCTGAGGACATAGGCAATCGTGTGTTGCTCTCCATGGTGATGGATTCCAGTGCTGGCTCCAGGCTCGACCAGGAAGAGGCCTCCCCACATGGGCGATTCGATGCCCGCTCCTGCATGAATGGCGGCAAAGCGCTGTGATCCCGGTGTTTGGGCAGTCGCGGAATCTAACTGATCCGAACGAACCACGCGAATAGATTGCTGTTGCATAAACTCCCCTTTGAGTATTCGTCGTGCATTCGCACCTTTTTGTCAAACCTTAAGACAATCGCTACGCCGCTCCCACCCTGGCATCTTTCCAAAGGTCAACCGATCCGTCTTGAGCGTAGCGATCAATTTCAGACAACTCGTCATCTGTGAAGTGAAGCTGCTTCAGGGCTTCCAGGGAGTCATCCAGCTGTTCCACATTGCGAGCTCCAATCAATGCCGACGTCACTCTCTGGTCGCGCAGGACCCACGCGATTGCCATCTGCGCCAGCGACTGTCCGCGATCACTGGCAATGTTGTTCAGCGCCCTTACTCGTTCGAGGTTCTCTTGACTCAGGAATTCCTTCTGAAACCAGAGGCCGTCTTTAGCGCGTGAACTCTCGGGCACCCCATTTACATACTTATTCGTGAGCAAACCCTGAGCGAGTGGAGAAAATGCGATACAACCTATGCCAAGTTCCTCCAGAGTGTCGAGGAGTCCCTTCTCCACCCAGCGATTAAGCATCGAGTATGACGGTTGATGGATCAGCAGCGGAATTCCTTCTCTCTTCAGGATCAGAGCGGCTTCGCGCGTCCTCGCAGGGCTGTAGGATGAAACGCCAACATACAATGCCTTGCCCTGGCGAACTGCATGCGCCAGCGCACCCATGGTTTCCTCAAGAGGGACATCCATGCTCGGCCTGTGGGAGTAAAAGATGTCGACATACTCGAGCCCCATGCGCGCTAGACTCTCGTCCAAAGAGGCAAGCAGATACTTGCGCGAGCCGCCCACACCATAGGGCCCCGGCCACATATCCCATCCCGCTTTCGTGGAGATCAAAAGTTCATTGCGGTGGTTGCGAAAATCCTTTCGCAAAATCTCTCCGAAATTCTCTTCAGCTGATCCGTAGGGCGGTCCGTAGTTATTCGCCAGATCGAAATGCGTCACACCTCGATCAAAAGCGCGGCGAATCACTGCCCGCCCCGTTTCGAAAACATTGACGCCTCCGAAGTTCTGCCACAAGCCAACCGAAATGGGGGGCAGCACGATTCCTGATCGTCCACTTCGCCTGAACGAAACTCCGTCATACCGTTTTGCATCCGGTGTATAGCTCACTAGCTAAACCTCTCCTTCTTAACTCCATGTATCAGCTTCTTCAGCTTTGATCGTGCTCGTGAAACCTGGCATTTAAATGTCCCCTCGGCCACTCCCAGAATGCGCGCGGATTCGCTGATGGTCAGCCCCTCCAAGTCGCGCAACTGGATCGCCCTGCACATCGACGGCGAAAGCTCGGCAGCGAAGCGGATGATGTGCCTGCGCAAGTCTGACCTGACGCAATCATCCTCGGGGTTTGGCCTGGTGTCCGCTAAAGTATCGGAGACACAAAGGTCTTGCGCGTCGCCGATTTTCTCGTCCATGGACATGTGGGGATGGCGCGGCCTTCTACGAAGTTGGGTCAGAGCGCTATTGGTGACGATGGAGGTAAGCCAGGTCGTCATCTTCGCCGTCCGCTTGAACTGGTCCAAGTGTTTGTAGGCGGACAAGAGGGCGTCCTGCACCGCGTCTTCGGCGTCGTACGGGTCTCCCACGTACCGATATGCTCTTTTGTAAAAGAAAGCCAGATTCTGCGAAACTGCATCTTGAAGCTCCCGAATGCTCGCCTCGCGAAGCTTGACTACGGGGTCATGGCCATCTCGAATGTCCGAATGTTGCGCTTCCACGTTGTTCATGCCTCCGCTACTAACGTTCTGGAAAGCATGCAGCGTACCAATCATCAGGTCGCAGGATAGCTGCTTCGTTTCAGCGATATACTTCGACCTGGGGAACGGGCTGGCCTCGCATAGACGACCTCCCGTGTCATTCATTTGACGCGGCGTCCGCCTTTCGACAGACCTCGGACTGGAGGCCCACGAATGACAACTCGGAGTGGCCCAGTGGTATTCATCATTGATGACGATGCAGACGTGCGTTCGTCCATACAAGGCCTGCTCAGGTCGGCCGGAATTCGGTCTCAATCTTTTGAAACAGCGGAAGCTTTCTTGGAAATTAAGGAATCGGATGGGCCGAGTTGCCTTGTACTTGATGTGTCCCTTCCCGGGGTGAGCGGTCTGGAACTTCAGCAGAAACTGGTAGACGCCGGCATACGCATTCCCGTCATTTTCCTTACAGGGCATGGCGATATTCCGATGACGGTGAAAGCCCTCAAATCCGGAGCTATGGAGTTCCTGACCAAGCCATTCGCCGACCGGGATTTACTGAATGCGATTCAGCAAGCCTTCGAGCGCGATCAAACCGTGCGCCATGAGCAGCGTGAGATTGCCGAATTGCGGAGGCGCTACGAGTCGCTGACTACGCGTGAGAGCCAGGTCATGGGACTTGTAGTCTCCGGCATGCTTAACAAACAAGTCGCTTTTGAACTGGGGACCAGCGAGATCACCGTGAAGATACAGCGTGGGCATGTGATGACAAAAATGCGCGCGGAGTCACTCGCCGAATTAGTCAGAATGGCGGCGAAGCTTGAGCTGCCGGTAAGCAGGAAGTAATTTATTGCCTTGCTTCCGGAAAGTGGCAACCTCCTAAAATCGGGCATGGACGCGAAGACCTCGCTATTGTCCACTCTGCCAATCTACTGAGGGGAAGAGCTTTCGAAAATGGAACATGCAAAGAAGATGAGTTGGACGAGGGAACAAGCAAGATATGTGGCGCTGCGTTATGGATTGGCCGTGGCCTCCGTCGGAGCCGCTCTGGGCCTTTCGCTTGCGTTCACTCACTTTCATCTACCTCAACCTTTTGGTACATTTGCGCTGTCCGCGATCGCCCTCACTTTTTGGTACGCCGGCACAGCACCGGGCGTTCTTGCCGCGGTTCTGTCATCGATCGTTCGCGGCTATCTCTTTGAACCCAACACCAGCACCGAGTCTCGGCTTCTATTCGACCTTGTATTTCTGGTCTTTGCACTACTCATGTCGCGGGTTGCGCGGGTGCGAAATCAGCTTGAAGTCAGAGTCGCAGAAAGAACGGCGGAGCTGACTCGATCAAATGAAAACCTGAAACGTGAGATCGAAGGGCGCAATCAGGCTCAATATCTGACCGGGCAGGTCTTCGAGTGCTCCCCTGACGCCATCCTTATTATCGGAACCGATTACAGATATAAGAGAGTCAACGCTGTGCACGAGCGGAATTGGGGAAGTCCGCCCGGAAGCATGGTCGGGATGCATGTAGCCGACTTCCTCGGTGTGGAGCTCTTCGAACAAAAAATTCAGCCATTCCTTGACCGATGCTTCGCGGGAGAAAGCGTTAGTTTCGAGGATTGGTTTGAGAACGCGCTGGGTCGCCGATACTCTGCCGTGAGTTATTCGCCTCTGCGATCTGACTCCCAACGCGTGGAGGCGGCGCTCGTTATCGCACGGGATTTAACGGAGCACACGCTAGCTTCGGAAGCGCTGCGTCACGCGCAATCAGATCTTGCACACGCCAGCCGGATGACAACTATGGGAGAACTGACCGCCTCCCTGGCGCACGAAGTGAATCAACCCATTGCCGCCGCCGTTACCTACGCGAGCACCTGCGTACGATGGCTTACGCGAGACAATCCGGATCTGGGAGAGGCGCGTCAAGCTGCGACGGAGGCTGTCCGCAATGCAAGGCGTGCGGCAGACATCATCAACCGCATCCGATCAATGTCAAAGAAGGATGAGTCGAAGCGACAGTTGGTCGACATCAATGAAGTCATTCGAGAGATAGTTGCTCTACTCCGTAACGAAGCTCGCAGATACTCGATTTCGATTCGTACCGACCTTGATCCGAACCTTCCAAATGTCACGGCCGACTCAGTGCAAGTGCAGCAAGTCATGATGAATCTGATCATGAACGGGATTGATGCGATGAAGGATGTCGATAGTACACGCGAACTCTCTATCAGGTCCCAGACTGGAGAAGACCAACAACTCGTGATCTCAGTGAGTGATGCCGGTGTGGGATTGCCCTCGCAGCAGAGGGAGCAGATATTCGACGCTTTCTTTACCACCAAACACCACGGCATCGGCATGGGCCTTCGGATCAGCCGCTCTATCGTTGAATCGCATGGCGGCCGTCTTTGGGCAGCAGACAACTCTCCACGAGGCGCGATCTTTTACTTCACAATTCCCACGAAGGCCGCGAATGGCGGTTAACGGACCTCATACGAACGTATGATTGCGCCTCCTTTGCCGAGAACGCATAGTTAGCTTATGAGGCCTGACAGGGAAAGTAAAGTTATAGCAATTGTGGACGATGATGGCTCAATGCGCAGCGCGTTGCAGGGTCTATTGAAGGCTGTCGGATTGTCATCGCAGGCGTTCGAGTCGGCTGAGGATTTCCTCGGGTCGGGCAATCACCGAGAGACTGCGTGTTTGATTGCGGATATTCGCATGCCTGGGATGTCCGGCCTGGAGTTGCAGGCAAGATTAAACACAGAGAATTGCAGAATTCCTACGATCTTCATTACAGCGCATGGCGACGAAGAGATGCGGCTACAGGCCATGAGGGCTGGTGCGGTGGAATTCTTATTGAAGCCTTTCGACGATGAGGTTCTGGTCGAAAGTGTTCGCGCAGCTCTCAACCGCTGATGGGGCAGGAGGGTACGTGATGAGCAGTGAGCTTATAGTGGCGGCATGCGACAAGCTCGAAACCAGAGATCACGCCACTCGCCCGCGCAAATTCGAACAACTTATTGGTGACAGTCCCGCATTGGAAGCAGTGCTCGAAGGGGTCAAGCGCGTGGCGCCAACAAGCTCCACTGTATTGATCCAAGGCGAGACCGGTACAGGCAAAGAACTGATCGCCCGCGCGATTCACAACATCAGTTCTCGTTGCGGTCGCCCATTTATCAAGCTGAACTGTGCAGCCATTCCACTGGATCTTCTGGAAAGTGAACTGTTTGGCCACGAAAAGGGCGCGTTCACCGGGGCCATTGCACAGAAACTTGGCCGCTTCGAATTGGCCGATAGAGGCACCCTTTTTCTGGACGAAGTGGGCGATATTCCGCTGTCGTTGCAGCCCAAACTGCTGCGTATACTGCAGGAACAGGAATTCGAACGCCTGGGCAGCGGTCGGACTCATCAAGTGGATGTTCGGCTTGTGGCAGCCACCCATCGCAACTTGGCGGAGATGGTAAGAAATGGCCAGTTTCGAAGCGACCTCTACTTTCGCCTCAATGTATTTCCTGTCCAGTTGCCTCCGCTGCGAGAACGTCGCGAAGACATTCCGGCGCTTGTATCCCATTTTGTCGAGATTCTCGGCCATCGGGTGGGGCGGCCCATCGATCAAATTCCGACGGAAACAATGTTGGCACTCCGATCCTACGACTGGCCAGGCAACATCCGTGAACTTCAGAATTTGATAGAGCGTGCCGTCATTCTGTCCGAGGATGGTGTGCTTCCGAACCCCTTGCTGATGGACGGAACGCAGCATATTGGCGTTAGTCCCCCTCCGACTACTCTGACAGATTCCGAACGTGCCCTGATTCTGCGCACGCTTGAAGCGGTCGGCTGGGTGATCGGAGGTCGGGATGGAGCAGCCGCACGACTTGGCTTGAAGCGCACTACGTTGATTTACAAGATGCAGCGGCTCGGAATTGCTCGGCCGACTCTCGAGAGCGACCTTGAGGCAAATGAGCCTTCAGCTCAGAGGCCGAGCGTTATGCCGCAGTAGATGTGGAAGAGGGCTTGTTACTGCCTCTCGCACCTGGGTCCCTTTGATCAGTTCAAGATCCTCGACCAAATGAACAAGCCTTGGTGATCGAATTCTAAACGGCGAGTAGCTGCTCCAAAGAGCTTCATCGCAGCCTTGCGAGCCATTACGATTTCCTGTCGCGAGCAATTGAGAAGGCTCTGACAATCTTCGTCTGGTTGTCCCTCGAGAACCGACATGACGAAGACGAATCGTTCAAAAGCGCGAAGCGAAGCGATGAACGCAAAGGGATTGCTCGCGCCCACAGTTCCCGGCGCATTAGCACTGCCAAAGAACTCGTTCGCACTCTCTTGCCGGGCCGGCCTGATCTTCCGGATCGCATCCTTGACAATCGCGCGCCGAGCCCACGAACGAGCTCGCTCCAAGAACACGCCGATGCGTTCGATGCATTCACCTAAGCCCCCGATCACGCTTTGTTCAGCTATGTCTTTATCAGCTGTTAGCAGGAAAGCCAGCAAGTACAGGCTGTCCATTTCTTCAACGAAGATCCTGTAGTAGTCGGTTGCGGTTGCATATCTTGAAGCTGTCTCGTCTACTATCTGAATGTGCGCTGACATAGATCACCTCTTCGGTTCTTGATTTCAGCGGGAGGACGCGGTTGTCGACCGCCCCCATTATGTTCCCGACTCATGGTTCACGCCACAGCCTGAGTTTGGTCTGTTTGACGTGAACGGGTCCTCTCTGTGCGTCGAAGTGGCTGCACATTGCTTTCTGTCTGCGCCTCGGCAATCAGTCTGGCGCGGTTGAAACGCATTAAGACTTCGTTCACCGTTTCTTGTATGCGTGTGTTCGGCCGGTGGAATTTCCGTGTAGCTGTGGCGGCAAGCCTGGTCAGCAAAAATCGATTTGGAACATGTGGCATAACGGCAAAAACCAAGTCGGATCGCATTGTGTTCTCCTGAGGGTATTGAAGAATCACGGTTGCTCTTCAACTCCCTGCCAGCCTTAGAGCATTTAGATTGCCAGAAGCCACGAACGACGACGGTTTCTTTAATGTCGTTGAGCAATTGGGCTTTCTTCCTCAGTTGAGCCTGCACCCAGCTTTGCGACGCAGTATAGGCATCGTGTGATCGTCGAGATCCCGACAGAAGCTGACAACCTTCGACGCCAGGCGCGTCACCACTAAAAGGGGCGGACTGTGAGAGAGTTTTGTGGATCCGAACCCTATCCGCCACAATCTGTCAGCCCTTTGACAGAGTATGAGGAGCTTGAGCGTTTTTGCTGGCCATCCCTAGTGCATCTAAACGAGAAGCCGAATGGCATAGAGCGTGCACTAGGAATGCATATGAGAAGCTAATGTGGCCGCAATACCGCAGATGGCCAACGAAGAGGTCGCACCATTCGCTTCGAAAGGAGAGCACGATCCATCATGAGAGCGACCACTGTTAATGGTCCCTTGCGCAGGGCTGACGATTCCACATTGCAGATGCCTGTTGAAAAAGTCATCGCGCAGACATCGCGGCAGGTGCTGGATACTCTGGCGATTGAAGAGCCTCTCGAGGTCCAACTCACCTATGGGCCGTCCAAGTCGCGTGCGACACGATCGATATCTGTCACGATGCGCACCCCTGGCAATGACTTCGACCTTGCAGCTGGTTTCCTCATGACGGAAGGAGTAGTTCGAGACGCAAACGACATCGAACAAATCACCTACGCAGGGCACTCATTCACCGAGGACCAACAATCTCCTCAGACTATGGATTCGCTCAAGCTCGGTTCCAAACAGAACATCGTTCGAGTAGATCTGGTAGAGGATGTCGCGGTGAATCTAGGGAGCCTTCAACGCAACTTCTATACGACATCAAGCTGCGGCATCTGCGGCAAAGCGTCTCTTCTCGCCTTACGCACGGTCTGCCCACCACGCGCTCAGAACAATTTCAGAATGGATGCGCAGTTGCTCTATTGCCTCCCCGAACGCCTCCGTGCTTTTCAGGGAGTGTTTGATCGCACGGGTGGATTACACGGCGCAGGTCTCTTCGACCGGGCCGGGAATCTCTTGGCGCTTCGTGAAGACGTAGGCCGCCACAATGCGGTAGACAAGCTCATCGGCTCTGAATTCCTTGCGGACCGAACGCCCTTGCGGGATCGGTTGCTTTTACTGTCTGGACGTGCCAGCTTTGAGCTTCTGCAGAAAGCACTGATGGGCGGATTTCCAATGGTGGCGGCCGTCGGAGCTCCATCGAGCCTCGCGGTACAGGTTGCGAAGGAGTTCGATATTACCCTTATTGGTTTCCTGCGAGAGGACCACTTTAATATCTACCACGGTAGCGAGAACATCGATGGATATGCATCGACAGCAATAGGAGTTGAGGAATGAAGCTGCGAATTAAGGGAGATTCCATGCGGTTAAGGGTATCGCGATCTGAGGTTGCAAGACTTCTGGCCGGAGACTGTCTGGAGGACACAATTCACTTCGCGCCGGACGTAAGAGCCAAGTTCACCTATGCCTTGCAACAGGAGTCGTCTGTGAGTCGGCCCACCGTTCAATATGCGGGAGGCAAAGTCACGATTCTAATCCCTGCCGACCAGGCGAACGATTGGGGCGTTTCTGATCAGGTCGGGATTGCCGAAGATATCAGTCTCGGAAGCGCCGGGACACTTGCACTCCTGATTGAGAAGGATTTCGCCTGTCTCGATCGGAGCGATGAAGAGAATAAGGATACATTCCCGAATCCAAGCGTGGGCGCAACATGCTAGCTCGGTCGCAGTGGAACCGCTTTCGAATTTGATGCCCTGGAAGCCAGATGCACCGTGCCGATCGTAGACCGCCATGCCAAGACTGTGGCGATTGACCATTATCCCAGGCGAGAGCGCTCTGTAAGTCGTCACCTGCTGCGCATCAAAATACTCTCGTCAAACATCCAAAGGGTGCGTGGCTCCCAAGCGCACAGAGAGGAAGTTGAACCATGATTAAGCTTGCGGATGCGCGGCGTATCATCGCCGCCGCTGAGAAGAAGGCAGAAGAGGTAGGGCAGCCTATGAACGTAGCTGTGGTCGATGAAGGTGGCAACCTCATAGCCTTCGAGCGAATGGCAAATGCGTGGCTCGGATCCATTGACATCGCCCAGAAAAAGGCTTGGACCGCTCGGGCCTTCGATATCACCACCAAAGACCTTGGCGCAAACTCCCAGTCCGGGGACCAGTTCTTCGGAATTCATGCATCGAACAACGGCAAGGTCATGATCTTTGCCGGCGGAGTTCCTCTAAAGAAAGATGGCAAGATCGTCGGTGCGATCGGCATTTCAGGCGGTAGCGGCGAGCAGGATCATGCCGTCGCGGAAGCTGGCGCCTCGGCCCTCTAAGCCCCCAATAGTGCGGAGCATCCAAGGTTGACATCTCAATCCATTCCTTCACTACGGATTGGTCCTGATGCAGCCAAAACATTAACACGCCTTCACAACAGCAAAGGAGATCTTATGGCGTCTAATCGCGGGGTCGTCTTTCTCGGTCCCAATCATGTCGAAGTTCAATCTATCGACTACCCCAAACTTGAAAATCCGGCGGGAAAGAAGATCAATCACGGTGTCATCCTGAAGGTCGTCTCCACCAACATCTGCGGCTCTGATCAGCACATGGTCCGCGGCCGCACCACCGCGCCCACCGGGATGGTCCTCGGCCACGAGATTACCGGCGAAGTCATCGAGCTTGGCTCCGACGTCGAGTACATCAAGAAGGGAGACCTCGTCACCGTCCCCTTCAACGTCGCTTGCGGCCGCTGCCGCACCTGCCGCGCAGAGGAGACCGGAGTCTGCCTCAACGTCAACCCCGGCCGCGCCGGAGGAGCGTACGGCTATGTCGACATGGGTGGATGGGTCGGCGGCCAGGCCGAGTACGTCATGGTCCCATACGCTGACTTCAACCTCATCCCGTTCCCCGACAAGGCACAGGCTATGGCGAAGATCAAGGACCTCACCATGCTGACCGACATCCTCCCCACCGGTTTCCACGGGGCAATCAATGCCGGCGTCGGTGTCGGATCCACCGTATACGTGGCTGGCGCAGGCCCGGTCGGCATGGCTGCCGCAGCCTCTGCCCACATCCTCGGTGCCGCGGTCGTTATGGTCGGCGACATGAATGCGGAGCGCCTCGCCCACGTCAAAGCTGTTGGCTACGAGCCCATCGACCTTACCAGGGACGCCTCGCTGGAAGATCAGATTGCCCAGATCGTCGGCAGGCCCGAGGTCGACGCTGCAATCGACGCTGTCGGCTTCGAGGCAAAGTCGCACGGGCACAACGCAACCGAAGCGCCCGCAGCCGTTCTCAATTCACTCATGTCCATAACCCGCGCCGCCGGCTCCATCGGCATTCCCGGCCTCTACGTTACCGAGGATCCTGGCGCCCACGACAAGGCTGCACAGACCGGAAACCTGAGCATGCGCTTCGGCCTCGGCTGGGCGAAGTCGCACCGCTTCTTCACCGGCCAGACCCCCGTCCTCAAGTACAACCGGCAGCTCATGCAGGCCATCCTGCACGATCGTCTGCCCATCGCGAAGATCGTCAACGCAACTGTCATTACCCTCGACAGTGCTCCGCAGGGCTACAAGGACTTCGATAAGGGAGCAGCGAAAAAGTTCGTCATCGATCCCCACAACCTAGTCAACGTTGCGGCGTGACCAACCCATCTGCGACAAGACCCAGCTAGAACGGGCCTTGTCGTGAATGACCGCCCAGAGAGCCGTTTTGTGCCCTGGACACCGCACTCGCACTCTGCCGTAGTGAGTCGTCTCTCCCGCGCAAAAAGCTGCGTGAACACTCCTTTAGGAACTGCGCCTCTCTACTTGGACGAGAGCATCGGCAAGAACTCATGATTTCAGCCGTCGTTCCCGCGAGGAATCAGGGCGTCCACACCCTAAACGATCGTTGTTCCGTCTGGCGTCAGTGCGCTCCGGCTCCGGTCGGCGGACGTCCCTTCTGTACGCGCCTGAAGAGCCAGACAATTCCCGCTCCCGACAGGCAGAGCAGGGCCAGCCAGCGGAACACGTCGACAAAAGCCCAGTCTGTGGCCTGGTACAGCAACTGGTGGTACAGCTGCAATTCGGCAGGATACCGTGCGTGTGCCGGGCCGAAATGGGTGCCCAGGGCGCCCATCTGTGCCTGCAGCGCCGATTGGAATTGCTGGCCGCTGCGGGGGCTGTAGTTCGTCATCTCACTCTGATGGGCAATGGCGCGCCGGGTCAAAAGCGTAGCTGTCAGTGAAACTCCGATCGAGCCGCCAATGTTGCGCATGAGGTTGTAAAGCCCGCTGGCCGCACCAATCTGTTCCCGCGGCAAGGTTCCGTACGCCTGTGTGCTGATGGGCACGAAGATGAATCCCACTCCAAAACCGGTAATCAAGATTGGGACCAACAGCGTCCAGGGACTGACGTCGGTGGTCACGCTGCCCATGTACAACGTGGTCGCGGCAAAGAGCATAAAGCCGAAGGTGAGCAAATATCGCGCGTCGAACCGTTCCGAGAGATAGGCGATCACGGGCATGGCCAGAATGCTGCCCAGACCCCGCGGAGCGACGACGATCCCGGCGGTGAACGCGGTATAACCCAAGAGCTCCTGGTAGAACAGCGGCAAGACCGTGACGGTCGAATAGATGGATATGCCGAACATGAGAATCAGCACACAGCCAATGGCGAAGTTCCAGTTCTTGAGCACGCGCAGATTGACGAGCGGATGTTCAGAGCGTCCAACTGTGCCACACAAACCATCCGAAACTGACCACCAGGAGCACCGCGGCCCAGCGAATCCAGATGGCGCCGAACCAGTCGTCTTCCTGACCTTTGTCGAGGATGATCTGCAGACAGCCGATCCAGACCACAAGCGTGCCCAGGCCGATGCCGTCGAAGCCAATCGATTTCGATCCCCGCATGTTCGGCGGATCGTGGACAAATCGGCCGATCATGAGGATAGCCAGGATGCCGACAGGGATGTTGATATAGAACGCGTAGCGCCAGCTATAGGCGTCAGTGAGCCAGCCCCCCAGGGTGGGTCCGAGGACGGGGGCGCACACCACGCCGAACCCAAACAGTGCCATGGCGACGCCGCGCTTCTCCGGCGGAAAGGTTTCCAGAAGGATGGATTGCGACAGCGGTTGCAGAGCTCCGCCGCCGGCTCCTTGTAGTACACGCGCCACCAGAATGAAGCCAAGCGTGGGTGCAGCACCGCACGCGAACGACGACGCCGTGAAGATGGCGACACAGATGATGAAGAAGCGCTTGCGCCCGATCCGCATCGAGAACCAATTCGAAGCGGGCAGCACAATCGCGTTAGCGACCAGGTAGCTGGTCAGTACCCATGTCGCTTCGTCGGTGGAGGCCGAGAGTGAGCCCGCGATGTAAGGGAGAGCCACAGAAGCAATCGCGGTGTCCAGAACTTCCATGAACGTTGCCAGCATGACGGAGATGGCTACGATCCAGGGATTCTTGACGGTGGGGGCAACTGCAGGGACCTGAAACCCGGCTGACGGCCGGTCCGCGCTCGGTCCTCCTGCACGTGCTGCGTCTTGCTCCGACATGCTTTGCTCGCTCCTGGGTGATTCACACGAAAAAATCGATGCCACGCGGAGTCGCGGTGGGAGAAGGCGTTCGACGAGAAATGAATGATCGAGGGCTGTTCTTAGAGGGTACGCAAATTGCTCATTGATCAGTTTCGATGGGAGCAAACGCGAAATCAGGTCGGTAGAAACACTTCGACGGAACTCAGAAAGGACCACGCCCGGCGGAAAGCTCGATCTCCTGATGGCTCTCTATCGATTTGAGTTGCTCCAACCTTCTTCTTGCAAGCGTGGAATAAATGCCCTTCGGATCGAGCCTGAGTGCCTCATTTAGTGCCACTGTTGCTGCGTCGTAGCCTTTTAACTGTAAGAGCGCCACGCCACGCAGATATGAAACTCCCGCGCTCTTCTGCGGATCAACCCCCATGAACCGCTCCGCATATGTAACCTCCTTGAGAGCGGCGTCAGGTTCTCCGACACCCAGATAAGATAGCGCGGCTTCAAAGTGTACGCTCCATGAGCTCGGCAAAAACGCGGCTGCGCGATCCAGCGGAACAAGAGCCTCTTTGAAGCGTCCCTGAGAAGTGTAGGTAATTCCCAAACCCAGATATGCAGTACCCAATGCTGGATCGGCATCGATTGCCCGCTGAAACTCGCGTGCAGCTTCAGCATAGTTAGTTCGCCATAAGTTCACCGCTCCCTGAATATTGAGGGCTATGGCACAACGTGGAAAGATATCAAGCGCGAGTTTCGCCTCTCTTTGCGCCGACTCAAAGCGTCCATGTATCAAGTCCTCGCGCGCTTTCTTCGTCGCTCTCTGTGCCTTATTCGGCGTAAGCAACTGATTAACTGAAACGTTGTTTTGTGACTGTGACTTGTCTAAGAATTTGGTTGAGTCAACCTGCGCTAATGCGAATCCGGCTGAAAGAGTCAACATGGCAGCTAACAACTGCGAGCTTTTTGCAATCGGTGGGCGTTGCACAAAACCACGCATGTTTGAAATCGAGAGCCATATTCCCAGAGCTCATAAACTTCACTCCTATTCCGGTTCTTTAATCCCTGACGGTCCAGGAACCCTCGGGGGTCACTGCTCCCTCAGATCGCTGCTCGAATAGAAGCAAGCACGTTGCCAATCCGCGTTGCAAAGTGACAAATTGGAATTATGGGTGCGCGCTAGCTCTTATGCAGCACAGTAAGCGCTCGTTCTGTCTGTCAGTGTGCGAACTAAGTCGTTTGCTTCATCGCAAGAAGTGCTTTCAGTACCTTGCTGGAAAACCCTTTGCTGAAGAGTGCAGCAAACTTCTCAAAGTGGATGGCGGCCTGTCGCATTGCGCGGGTGAAGGGAACTTGCGTTGGACAACCGGCGATCCCTTTGAAGGAGGGTCGACATTTCGACGCGGCTCCGACAGTGTCGAAATGATTTCGACACTCGGATCGAATCTTCACTTGCGTTCCGTCTTTCCTCGACCCTGAGACGGCATACTGGTTCAGTCACTTAGAAGAAAAGCAAATAACGTAACAATGTAGTGAGACTCGCCGAGATGTGGCAATCAGCTTGCAAACAACCTATCGAAGATGAAGAAGGATCCGGCAAAACCGAGCGCTCGCGGTCAGACCAAGAGCGAGGTGGCGCCTATGGGCAGCGCCGGCTGCGTGACCTGCTGAAGCTTAAGGAAGGCACGCGCTGACGCCAGCCGTTGGAGATAGGCGACGGACTATTCACGGACGCGATGCGGCGGAATCTTGCCAACCTAAGCGCCGAACAACATCGCCATCGAATCGCAAGATCGGTGTTGACGAAGTGATCTACGGAATTCAAAGATCGTGCCCAAGAGGTGTCCATTGCGTTGGATGAGACCAAAAGAGGGGAGCAGCATGACAGAACAAGACAAGTTGATAAGCAAAGGCGGCGTCAGTCGGCGATCGTTTTTGGAGAAGACCTCGGCCGCGCTGGCAGCGGCTGCGAGCCTTCCAATTCTAGCCGCGGCGCAGCAGACGAAGGACATGAGCAGGGAGACACATACCGGGATCAACGAAAAAGAGTTGGGGCCGAAGAACCCGGGCCTGGAGGCGCAGGAGCCCGATTCGGTGTACCCGCCGGAAACCGATGCGGGTGGGCAGCCTCCTTTCAAGTACCCCTTTGCCATGGCGCACAGGCGCATCGAGTCGGGCGGCTGGACTCGCCAGGTGACGGTGCGCGACTTCCCTCTGTCGAAGAAGATGGCTGGCGTGGAGATGCGTTTGATCTCCGGCGGCGTCCGCGAACTGCACTGGCACGTGGGTTCCGAGTGGGCCATTATGACGGCTGGCAGCGCGCGCATCACGGCGGTCGACCAGAAGGGCCGGGCATTTATTGAAGACGTGAACGAAGGAGATCTCTGGCTCTTCCCGGGCGGCGTACCGCACTCGATTCAAGGTATAGGCGAGAATGGCTGCCAGTTCCTGCTGGTGTTCGACGACGGCAACTTCAACGAGTTTGAGACTTTCCTGCTGACCGACTGGCTGCACCACACGCCCAGGGAAGTGCTCGCGAAGAACTTTAACGTTCCGGAGTCGACCTTTGACAATGTGCCACCGCGAGAAAAGTTCATCTTCGCTTCCGATCTGCCTCGCCCGTTGGACGAGGAGAAGAAGCAGGTGTACGCGGGCAGTGGTCCCGTTCCGGATACGTTCGCTTTCTTCACGGGAAAGATGGAGCCCACCAAGGTGACGGCTGGCGGCAGCGTGAAGATCGTCGACCGGCACAACTTCCCGATCACGAACATCGCCGCGGCGATCGTGACGCTCAAGCCGGGCGGACTGCGGGAGTTGCATTGGCACCCAAACGCGGATGAGTGGCAGTACTACGTGAAAGGCACAGCCCGTATGACCGTCTTCACGGCCGGCACGCACGCCCGCACCATGGACTTTCACCCCGGCGATGTAGGCTATATCGATCGGTCGCAGCCGCACTACATCGAGAACATCGGCGATACCGACCTGGTGTTTCTGGAAGTGTTCCCGACGGCCGAGTACCAGGATATTTCGCTGGGTGAGTGGCTTGCCCACACCCCATCGCGTCTGGTGAACGAGCACATTGGCACCGGCGAAGACTTCCTGGCGAAGATCACCAAGACGGAAGTTGTTATCACTCCGGAGAAATAAACCGGAAACAACCTGGAACAAATGAAACGCCGGAGCCTCGCGCAATTCACAGCTCCGGGGCGACGAGGGGAGTTGTGCCATGCGCAGTTTTGTCGACGTTGCAAAGGATTTTCATCTGTGGTCGGCTTTAGCACGAGTTTCGGCCATGGTTGGATTCTTTGCGTTTGCCTCTTCCGGGTGGGCGCAGCAAGCTTTGTACCCGCAGAAGGAAGGCATTGTCCAGCCCTTTCACAGTATCGAAAATCCGAGGATCACTCTGGACATGGAACTGCGCGGACGCACGGAGGAGCAGACCTCACTGGGATACGTCTCGGGCAAGAATCGCTTGTATGAACTTACTCGCGTTTGGGGCGGTCTCAAGGCGCTTCCGACAAATTGGCTGACGATCTATGGACAGTTCACGGATCTGCACGCGCTCGGGCTTCCGTTGCAGGATACGGCGGCGAATATGCGTGACACCTTTGACCTGAGGCAGGGTTACCTTGATTTCCACCGCAAGCCGGTGCAGTTCATCGTGGGCAGGCAGGAGTTGAGGATTGGCGACGAGCGTGTGGTTGGTATCAGTGACTGGACGAACACCAGCCGTACCTGGGACGGCTTCTATATGCGCATCGGAAACGTCAACCAGCTGAATATCTTCAGCACCTCGGTGGTCGCGATCCATCCCACGAGCCTGGACACGCACGGCGCGGGACTAACCTTTCATGGCGTGCACGCGAAGCTGGCGACGTACGTACCGCATACAACCATTGAGCCGTTTGTCCTGCTTCTTGACTTGCCTCGCGTCACCAGCCAGCAGGGCGTGATTGGCAGCCAGACCGAGGTAACCTTTGGGTCGTACTACAAGACGAAGCTGCCGTTTGGGTTTGATTCGTCGGGCACCGGAGAACTGCAGCGCGGCAGCTACAGCAACGATTCGATACATGCAGGCGCGGCGATCGTGCGCGGCGGCTATGGAGCGAAGAATCTGCGATGGCAGCCGCACCTCGAGGCGGAGTATGACTACGCGACCGGTAATACACACACGAATCCCGGTCGCATCGGCACCTACAATCAGCAATATCCGAGCAACCACAATGCATTCGGCCTAGTCGACTTGTTCGGCTTCCAGAACATCAAGCAGGATCGACTGAACCTGCAGTTGACGCCGCGCAGCAACTTAATGATGCTCTTTCAAGGTGGATCGCTGCACGCGGCGACGATCCATGATGGCATCTACTCTGGTGCTGGATCGAGCTTAATTGCAGCGCCCACCGGCGGGTTCAAGAGCGACGACATCGGCAGCGAGTTCGACACCTCCGCCAAGTACATTTACCACAAGTCGTTCGCCACCAATATTGGTGTTGGTCATTTCTTTCCAGGCGAGCTGATGACAAGCCAGAAGCATGGAGCACCACTGACCTATGCCTATCTTGGATTCACCTATCGCTTCAAGGTCGAATACTAGAGATGCACCCTAAGCTCAATAGTGCTGATATGAGTCAAGCAAGGAATTCAAGATGCAGGGATCAACCGAGGAGACGATGAGGATAGCTGGTACTTCGTCATCAATTCCAGACGTGCGAATGTAGGCTCGCATAGCTATATTCGCAGGCTATTCAAATAAATCCGCAGTCCGCAGCGTCCGACCAATCACAGCGGGCATCTAGGCCTTAAGCACAGGGAAGGGGCGCTGCTGTTCCCTTGAAAGCTTCATCGGCCGCGCCCTTCAAGACCATCCGCACGCTCTACATAAGCCGTCGCGCGTGAGAGAACGTTCTACCTCGTGCCCACTCCAACTCGTAAACTGCGCTGCCTGGATTATTCAGGCAGTCCGTACGTCCATTCCGCTCGTATGACGGAGCGGTCAACCTGCGCCTTTGCGCTACCGCGCGCACTGTTGCTAAGAAGGAGTTATCTGTGCGGAAGAGAATCATGGTATGCACTTCGCTCACACTCACACTTGCAGCTCCATTTATAGCGCTCACGGGTCATCTTCGCTCTGTGCGCGCCTACGCTGCACCGACAAATGATTCCAGTCCCTCCAATGGCTTTCCTTTGCCGCCCGGGGCCATGGGAGAACTACAACAGATCAACCATCAGATAGACGCGCCTACCGGATCGTGAAGGGAAATTACGAGTCCCTGTTCGTCAAAGTATGGGGTTCGACAATCGAATCGATCCAGTGGCCTGCCAATGCAGAAAAGGTCTGCTCTACGCCTGCGGGCGCAGGTGGCGTTGGACCACAATTGAGTCTAAGCTCCGAGGATCGCACTCGCGCCAACACCGTATACGACCAATTCGGATTGTCGATTGCAGCGTATGAAGGCTCGAATACCGTCAATGCCTTTAGCTCGAAGTTTGACGCCTATCTTGCCGGCAACGCACAATTGAGCTCTCAGGAAATGCACGGATACCAGCTCTTTAACGGGCAGGGCCAGTGCAACACCTGCCACCTGAGCGGCAATGCCAACGGTGCTACGGGCGGCACCGCGGCCGACGCAGCTCCGCTGTTCACGGACTTCACCTCTTCCAACCTGGGACTCCCCAAGAACACCAGCATCCCGTACTACTACGAGAACAATCCCGATAAATATGGCTTTGTCGCCAATCCAATGGGTCTGGCGTACGTGGACCTGGGCGTTGGCGCATTCCTGAGCGGCGCGCAAGGATCACCAGTTCCGGATTCGGAGTGGATGCAGTTGGCTCCTAAGTTTGATGGCAAGATGCAAGTGCCCACACTGCGTAATGTCGATCAGCGTCCGTACCCAGGCTTCGTGAAATCTTACATGCACAATGGGTACCTCAAGAGCCTGAAGGAAGTGGTGCACTTCTATAACACGCGCGATACCATGTGCACCTCGCCAAACGATCCCAATGTTAAGAAGACCTGCTGGCCGGCTCCTGAGGTGACAGCCAACGAAGATACCACCGTCGGCGCTCTGGGTCTCAGCGATGAGGATGAGAACGACATCGTGGCCTTCCTGCAAACGCTGACTGACGGCTACACAACGAGCAATCCCGGTGTCACTGCCAAGTTTCAGCACAATCTTAACGAGATCCGTAAGAACCTGCAGCGGCAGGAAGCGCGTAATAGCGCCGGAAATCAATCTCGCGGAGCCAACTGAAACTATATTCGACGAGTCTCACGCCTGCCGGGCCCCTCGCGCAAGAGGGGCCCGCACTTTGTTCCCATTCTGTCGAGCTGCGTGCCTGCAGCCGGTGCATCTTGTAGGTGAATGTCACTCGCCTCAGTTCAGGATTTGTCACTTGCGAGCCCTCGAATTCAGTAACGCAGAATTCGATGTCGAAATCCTGTCACGGACATCAGTTTTTGACATCCCGTGCATATCGCGGTGTTAGTCGCCGTTTCTGTAACTCACTAAAATCATTGGATTGAATCCTCAAATCCGTAGCCCATAACGCTGGCAGTCGGATTGCTCAGTAGATGGCAACCAGTCGATTCCGGCTATTCGAAGCACGTTTGCCGAAGTCCCGCAGGTGCTGAATTCACATTGAGGAATTCCGATGGATACATGTAAATCAGATGACGGAACCGAGGTGAATCTCCTTCCGGCTGCATCGGATGAAATTCTGGTCGAAGTTGCCAAATCAGGGGATCGTTCTGCATTTGCAGAACTGTGGAGGCGACACTCGAAGAGAGCATTCAGGAAAGTCTATCGGATCACAAAGAACCGAGCTGATACCGAAGACGTAATTCAGGATGCGTGGATTAAGGCTCTCGTGCATCTTCGGGGTTTCGATGGTCGGGCCGCATTTTCGACCTGGATCACGCGCATCGCGATAAATTCGGCACTTATGATGTTGCGGAGGAGGCGGGCACGCCCCGAGGCCTCCATGGAACTCATCGATGGCGAGACCTATCGGACTCGGGAAATTGCGGACTACACAGAAGACGCGGAAATGCATTACGTGAGGCGCCAGAACGCTGAGAGATTGAGACGGGCAATCGGCGAGCTCAGGCCGCATTTGCGCAGCGTGATCGAGATGCAAGCAAACGATCGGCGGGTGACGGAGATCGCCGAACTCGCAGGCATTTCTGTCACGGCAACTAAGTCCCGCCTATCGCGGGCCCGAGCTATTCTGCGCAAAGCTCTGGACTAAGAGAGTTCCCGGGCAAGCAAGTTGTGACTAATAAGTCGAAACTCAGGGAAGGATCACATGACCAACACTCAAACGAATAGCGCGAGACAGAATTGTTTCAAAATCATGGAAACAGTGCCGTCTCAGGGCAGCCTCAGAACGGAAAATCCTACAAATTGGGTTCACAAGAAGGTTCGGTCCATGCATGGCCCTGGACTCTCGTTTCCAGTCGAGCTCGGCAAAGGTGCTGGCCCCAGTTCGAACGCCGCAGCGATTGCACAACTGGAACACGTAGGACGGCTCAGTCACTATCCAGCGCGGGCCGCAGTCTTCCGGCATGGAGATCCTGCGAACTCCATTTACATTGTGCGCCAGGGAAAGCTCAAATTGTCTCTCAACTCACGTCGGGGCCGTTGCGTGGTCTTTAGATTCGCTGTCGCTGAAGACCTCCTCGGACTTAGCGCTGTATTGAATCAGACCGATCACGAGTTTCTTGCCCAGACCCTTGAGCCAAGCATCCTGGTCGCCATACCGCGTGACGAATTCTTACATTTGCTTCACAGGTCCGGCGAAGTCAACTCATTTGCGACACGGGCCTTAGCTCGCGATCATGAGGGAGTGTTACGTGGAATCCGCCGTCTCGGGTTGCCAGCCTCTGTTCGCGAGCGTCTGGCACAACTGCTCCTGAACTGCCTGGAGTTCCCCCGGAGAGACTGTTTGCCAATGTCGATTCGCATGAATTGGACATTCGGCGAACTTGCCGAGATGGTCAACTCATCGAGGGAGACAGTTAATCGCATCATGAGGCAATTCGAACGTGAGGAACTCATCGCACTCCGCGGTTCCCTTGTGGTCATCCGCAACCACGCCAAGCTAAAGCTTCTTGCGGGTTGATGGGTCCGATCTACGTTCTGCCCCTGAGTCGGCTCGCAAGGGAAATAGCAGCGATTCCGAATCGAGGGCTAGAACCTCAGACGGAACAGTCCGTAATAGGGACCTGTCTGTTGAGCATGCCGGAACTTGACCCTTGCGCGCCGTCAGCGACTCATAACGTCACTCTCGCAATTTGGCAACGCCACGATGCCGCGGTTGGCGCCACCGCTATCGGCTCACCTCAGCCTTCGCGAGCATCACTGCAGACTTTCGCGACGCCTCTTCGTAATACTTCACCATCCGCTGCGGTTCGCTTGCTTTGTACGGCTCCAGGTTGTGCGCCCACCGGAACCCGATCGGCTGATACCACAACTCTGCCTCAACCTTGAACGGCCCTGCCGTGTTCCCCGTCGACAGCAAATAGCGCACTAGGCTCCCCGTGTCATTGAATGAGGGATCATCTGCCGCGTCACCCACAACCGCAACATCCTTCTCGGCCGTCGCTTTGTCGAACCCCTTCGGCAGCAATCGGCTGTCCTTCAGATATCCCACGGCGTGCAGCAGCCCGGTCGTTACCTTCCCACTTGAGTCCATCAGAATCGGTTCGTAGATCTCAACCTGGTCAGCACTCGTAATCTCCCGATAATACGGCTCGAACCTGAGCGGGTCCTGATCGTTGTCGTTACCCACAATCGATCCATCTGCATTAAGCGCCCCCGACTCGAATACAACCCGCCCACTCCCGTCTCGCACCACAACATGCAACCAAGCCCGCCTTGAAGGATAGGCGGTCGGCAGTTTGTGCCCCGTCAGGTTCTCGACCTCTACCTCCACCGCCAGCCCGTTCGTTGTCCGCTCCACGCCGAGGATCGTCACTTTCGCGGACTTCGTCTGCAGGAACTCCGTTGTCCGTTTCACCGCCGCGTCCAACTTTTCCGGTTCGGCCGTTGTGGCCAATTCGTCCCGATGCTCCTGGAGCATTCCCTGCATCAGGAAGTTCGCACCCACGAACACATGGCGGTGCATGCCCTCTCGCGGTTGGCCATATAACGCTGTGATCGCCACCGCCTCATCAACTCGAGGCATATGACATTGCTGGCACGTCTGCCTCGTCCGACCCGCTGAATACTCGCTATGCTGCCACTCCTGGAAGGGCACCTGCTCAGGAAACCTGCCAATCTTCTCCCCATGCGGTCCCAGGGCGTCCGTATAGAGGGTGTGGCAACTTCCGCAAAGTCCGGGGTCGCTCATATGGTGCCCTTCGGTGGGCCTGTAGGTCGCGGTCGAGGAGTGCATCAACGTCTGATGTCCTTTGTCAACCGCAAACGGCCCATACTCTGGACGATCGCCCTTTGCATCAGGCTTTGCGATGGTCACATTCCCAACGAAAGTCGCTGGCGTTCCCAGTCCCACATTCTCAATCTGATGACAAACCGAGCAAGTCACCCCGTCCTCAGCCGCCTTATCTCCCTCGGGAAACTTCTTCAGCGGAAAACGAGCAAGGACCTCAGTGTGCCGCTTCGCATCCCGGTCTGCCATACGGACTGCCGGCATGTGGCAGATCGAGCAATCGTCCTCAATCGCCTGCTTCGACTCGGGATGATCGATCGACTCTCTCCGCACGCTTGCTTGCCAGTACGGGTCTCGCGAAGCATTTGCCATAATGCTCGCACTCCAGTCGAGCCCGATCGAAATATCCTCGCCTGCGCGCGTCTTCAGACCGTTATGGCATGCCACGCAACGGTCCGACGTCCGGAACACCGTTCCGGCGGGCACCTTGTCTCCTTTCGCATTTTCGGTCTTCGTCTGCGCATGGCCTTGCATCAATGGCAGAAGCACAGCCACCGCGAGCCCCAGCACAACGGGACGGCCACAAGGGAGTCTCATCGCCAACCTCCCCAGAGCTTCCCGTCGGCGCGGTCCCAAAGCAGATAGAACAACACTTGCGGTGTTCGGTCAGCCGTGTTCGTGAACGGCTCGCGCACGCCAAAACCCGTGCGAACGTGCTGTCGACGGCTTATCGTGATCTGCATCTCCGGCAGCACATCCCAGTCGGTGCTCGCACCCGGTTTGAAATCCCGGGTAGCGAGCACTTCTACCATCGGCGAAAACAGTCGCCCCAGCATTCGGTCCGGAGCCACAGCCTGTCCCACCGTGGATCGCCAGAACATACTGCGCGGCGCCACACTCGTGTCGAACGGAAGGTCCGCGCCGGCCTCGAATTGCAGGAACGTATTCTCCCGGAATAACTGGTCGAACGCCGCAAATGGCTCAAATTGTGTCGTTCCAGCGCCAAATCCTCGCTTGCTATCCCCGGTCGGCAGCAGAAATCCACCTTGCACACTCAGGATGGAACCCGTCCGCAGGCTGGAAAATATCTCTCGCTTCACTCCCAGCGTGATATCTCCGAGCCCCTCGGTCCAGTTGTGATTCTGGTCTGCATAGTTCACCGGAACGTCGGTCTCGAGTTGCGTGCGGGCATCGATGATCGTGCGCTCGTCGATTACATCCGTAGTCCATGTCGGCGCTCCCGACGCACTAGCCGCAGTCGAAACCACAATCTCATTTTCGGGAAATGCTTTCTCTGTAACTAATGCACGCGGCAGGTTTAACTCGCCCAGCGGATCGTGGTGCACATTCTTGCAGAACCCACGCATGTAGGCCACTACATCGTTGATCTGCTTGTCCGTCAGCAGATCACCGAACGCCGGCATGATCTGCGACAGGCCGCGCGATGGGCCGCCGTGCACAATCACAGCCTTCCAGTTGCCGTTTGGCTCGGGCGTCGTACCCGCGCAATCGGTGAAGTCCGGAAACGTATCCGGCCTCTTGAAGACTGTCATCGATTGAGGAGCGCCCTTGCCCTCGCTCCCGTGGCAGGCAATGCATCCGGTCTTGTAGATCGCCTCGCCGGCTTTCGCGTCCGGGGGCGTCGAGTAATGGAGCGTCTGCGGCCAGAGAGTCACAATCCCCGCACTCGTTAATAAAACGCCTCCCAGGATCAGCGCTCGGGAAAACCCGTTCTTGTTTGGCGCAACCAACCTTCCTCCTCGCGCAGGCCTTCTCCATGGCGTTGCTGTCATTCCTCTTCAAGCATTTGAAGTGCCACTTTAGCGGCCAGATAACCTCAAATACATCTGCATCATGATAACGATGACGTTGTGAGTGCTGTCGATGGGCCGACACAGGAGTCAATCGCCATCGACTCGCAAGGGGCTAGCGCGATCAATCTGGATCTGGCGGCCCATTCGCTTTCTGTGGGGTCGGCGCCACAGTTTCCATGACGCATTTTGATCCGGAATCGAGTCCGTACGGAGTACTTCGCTGGCCGCCGTGATTAACGAGCGGTGACTTGAGTGGGCAAAGTGAACTGAAACGTTGCACCCCGACCGGAATTGGAGGTCGCCCACAAACGGCCGCCATGCGATTCGATGATGGACTTGCTAATCGGCAACCCCATACCGGTACCTAGCGGTTTTGTAGAGAAGAAGGCATCGAAAATCTGTGTCGCCTTTTCTGGCTCGAGTCCCACTCCCGTATCGCCGACCGAGATGAGCAGTTGATGATTGTCGTCTTGGTGTGACTTGATGATAAGTTCACCCCCGATCCCGACGTCCTTCATGGCTTCAATGCCATTAAGCATAAGGTTCATCAATACCTGCTGCAGTTGCACGCGATCCGCCGTGACCTTGGGAAGATCGTTCCCAAGGTCGCCACGTATCGAAATCGAAAACCGACTCGCCTCACTGCGGAGCAGGGCGATCATCTCTCCAATTAGCACATTCACATCGACCAACTCGTGCTGCAAAGGCCCCTTCTTAAACAGCGAGCTGATTCTATTTATGATGTCCGCCGCACGCGTTACATCTTTCACGATCCTTGACGCAGCTTCCGAAGCCTCGGCCAGGTCAGGCTCGTCGCGATGAAGCCATCGCATGCAAGTCTTAGCGTCTGTTGCAGCGGCGGAAATCGGCTGCTTGATTTCGTGTGCAAGCGAGGCGGTCAGTTCTCCCAAGGTGGTCACTCTGTTTATATGTGCGAGGTCCGCCTGGGCCTGACGCAATCGTTCGCGCTCTTCGCGTGCCAGTTTGCGTTCGATCGCAATGCCGGCGAGGTGAGTGGCCATCTCCAGCGCTCGGGTCTCGCCCGGGCTCGGACTGCGCGGTTCGCGGTAATACATGGCAAATGAGCCAAGAATCCTGCCTGAATGGGCCAGGATAGGAGTCGACCAACAGGCGCGTAACCCATAGGGCTCGGCTACTGCCCGATAGGGCTCCCATAAGGGATCCTCGAGAATGTCGGTGACAACAACGGGTTCTTTTCGGTACATGGCGGTGCCGCACGATCCCGCTGTCGGTCCAATGCAAAGGCCGTCGATGGCCTGGGAATAAGACTCGGGCAGGTTCGGGGCGGCCCCGTGCCGCGCGTGCTGTCCGTCCTCATCGAGCAGTAGGACTGAGCAAAGCAAGCCCGCAAATTGAGCTTCCACAACGCGCACGAGGTTATCCAGAATTTCTTCCAACGGAGCATCGCGCGCTATCCGCTCGAGAATACGGCTCTCTCCTTCCCGCAGCCTCTCTGCCCGCTTGCGTTCGGTGACGTCAATCGAGATACCCACGAATTGAAGCAGATCTCCTGATGCACTCAGAACAGGATGGCCAATCGTGTGGACGTCCTTGACGGAGCCGGACGGAAGAAGGGCGCGGAACTCCATTTCGTAATCCGACTTTTCACGAATGGCTCGATCGATTGCTGCCTGGTATAGAGTTCGATCCTCCGGATGGATACGCTGTACCCGTTCTTCCCAAGTTGGCATGCCTTTTTCCGGGTCAAAACCGTATATCCGATACCATTCGTCGGATAGGTGCATCGCGCCTCGCCCCGCAACTTGCCAGACCCAACTGCCCGTATGTGTGATTCTTAGCGCTTCCGACAAATGGCTTTCGCTCTGTCGCAGCGATTCTTCCGCTAGCTTGCTCTCAGTGATATCCGTGACTGCACCCACGAATTCAAAATTGCCAGATTCATGGTGTGTTGAGGGTTGACCCGCAACGCGAATGTGCTTTACTGACCCACCTGGCATGAGCAGCCGATGTTCAAAATCAAATGCCTTTCTATCCCGTGCCGCCTGGTCGAGCGTTTCCCGGACGAGGGCTCTGTCGTCGGGATGTGTTCGCTGGAGTATGACTTGCACTGTAGGTTTGTTTTCTGGGTCGTGTTCAAGAATTCGAAATGTTTCGTCAGACCAGATGATATGTCCATCGGATACGCTCCAGCCGAAACTGCCAGTGCGGCTCACTCTCTGTGCCGCCGCCAGGTATGCCTCACTTGTCATCAGCGCCTCCTCCGCACGCTGACGTTGAAGTACTTCCTTGATCAGTTCGCAATTAAGCGAGGTCAGTTGGCTGGTCCGTTCCTGGACCCGTTGCTCAAGTTCCTCATTCAGCCGTTTGATTTCAGCTTTAGCTTGTTTGTGCCCTGCGGTTTCGATTACGTCCCAATTCCCGCGCCGGTTGGTTACTGCAAACTGATGTGTTCGCACGACATCCAGGATTTCACCAGCTCCGCACAAAGCGAGCGGATAGGTGCATAGGATCGCCAGACGCTGATTGGCGACGGCCTGATTGAGTGATTCTTCGTATTCGCAGAAGTCGCACCAATCCTTTTTTTCGAGCCAGGCAGTATCACCGGTCACCCTTACGCCGGCGTATCCACGGGCTGATGCGTGTGCGAGTTTCTCGTTCCAACCGTCAATGACGCGGTTGAGATCGAACACTCCATCGTGCAGATACCAATCATGAGCTGCGACAATCTCGATGCTGTGTTCGGCAAAATATCGATCGAAGTCCGATACGGCTTGGCGCATTGCACACTTTGCGCTTTCCACGGTCAGGGGTTCGGCAACCACCCAAAGGCAGAACTCCTGATTCTCCAATCCAGCTTTGCAGTAGGAGACTGTTATTTCGAGGAGGTCCGAAGTCGTCTCGTAGAAGAGACAAAAATGCGTTCCCCAAGGCATGTCTCCGACGACGTCAACTCCGGTCTTCCGCAACTCAGTAGCCATTGCGTTAGCCTTTCAACCTCAATTTTGGCACCCTAGTATTGCAGATGCAAGAGCGTCGAAAGAACTGTCGAGCCCACGTCAGGATTGGTCTGATGAATCTATTCAAGTATGGCGTCTATCTCATAGGTGCGCCAAGTGTTCGTGCTCTTCAGGGGACCAGGCTCCGCGGGTAATCCGAGACATCAAGACTTCATCAAACAGAAGAGCAGCGCGATCCACCACGGGATCAGCCCTCATACGTCTGCCAACACTAGCCAATCTTCCCCGTGTCAATATCAATTTTAAAATTAGACGTCGCCGGTTGACATGCCCTTAATCGAGTTGATATCAACTGCTACCAAGTGCGCAGCACTCTGATACATTGGTGCGTCCGCCAATAAGGAGAACTCAATCGATGTTTACGCCCAAAGGAAAGTTCAGCTGGTACGAAATCATGACCAGCGATACCAAAGCCACAGGCAAGTTTTACTCAGACGTTGTGGGCTGGACGACCCAGGAGATGCCGTCTGGGGACGGCATCCCATACACCACCTTCAACATCGGCAACGCTGGAATCGCCGGCATGTTGCACATGACCGGACACACCGCTTGGATTGGTTACATTTCGGTCGATGATGTCGATGCTCACATCGTAAAAATTGTCGAGGCCGGCGGCAAGCTCTGGAAACCGGCCACCGACGTTCCCGGCATGCTTCGCTTCGCAGTCTTATCCGATCCGCAGGGCGCAGCAATTGTCGTCTTCACACCCGACCCGAACATGCCATCGCCGCAACGCCCAGCGCCACCGGCTCCCGGCACAATCGGCTGGCACGAGCTCTACACAACTGACCTCGAAGGCGGATTCGACTTCTACAACAAGCTGTTTGGCTGGACCAAGGTCAGCGATATGGACATGGGTCCCATGGGCATCTATCGCCTCTTCGATGAAGGCGACCACAAGGAAATGGGCGACGGCGGCATGATGACCAAGGCGCCGCATATTCCCGTCTCATGCTGGAACTTCTATTTCAACGTGGACTCGATCAAGGCGGCCGTCAAACGCGTTGAGTCCGGCGGCGGGAAGATTTTGAACGGCCCGATGCAGGTGCCAGGCGGGGGCTGGATCATCA
Organism: uncultured Acidobacteriaceae bacterium; assembly: GCA_963770365.1. GTDB lineage: Bacteria > Acidobacteriota > Terriglobia > Terriglobales > Acidobacteriaceae > Telmatobacter. The sequence continues at coordinate 310,604 of CAVYPN010000023.1, forward strand.
ATGGCCAGGATCCTCAGGGAGCCATGTTCTCCCTCGTCAGTTCCAACGAATGAGATTCGTGCTCGCTATATCTTGCGGAACTGTCGCAAGCGCGCGAAGAGGTGGTCGTCGCCGAGTCACCGCGATCATGGGCCTACTGGGCCGTGGGCGCAGGCTTCACGTCGACCACCGAAATCTCAGTCAGATTTCTCACCCAACGGGCAGGGCGCTTCTCTTCGGTTGAGACCAACTTGAACATCCCGTCCTTGCCAAGCTTCTGCCCATCCATCATGTCCGCAATGAGTACATCTCCGGTGTGAATGGACGGATCGACCTCAGCGAGCGAGTAGAGGACGCTGTACTTGTCTGTTCCCGCCGCGATCACAGCAGTCATGAAAAGCTTGCCGCGAACCTTCTCTCCGAGCGGCACGTTAGCCTTTGCCAGCAGGTTTGCCAACGGCACTCCCGCATATTTTTCGCTGGCCTTGGTGTGCTCGTTGTAAACGGATACGGTCTTGTGCGGCATTGCGGCCAGATCTTCCGGCGTCAGAGTGATCGATTTGCCGTCGAGACCTCGAATCGTTAATTGACTCGACGGAACCGTTGGACGGGAATGATCCATCTCCTGGGCGTATATGGTCGGACTGCCAATGCTCATAGGGATTATCGCGATCAACATTGCCGGGGCAAAAGGAGTGTGCACAGTCGATTCATCGGCCCATTCTAGCGCGCAAACCTTATCAGAAGTGTGTTGGCTTGCCCAAAACAGCTCAAAATCCAATCTGACGCACATTCTTGACGTCTCGAATCTATACATATAAATTCGTTATACCGATGGCCGGGACCTGAGCCAGTCTCGATTCCCGTTTCAACCCCTTCTGGTCACTCGAAGACGTAGCGCGTCCGACAAATCCATGGTCATTTGTTCGCCGGAGAACCAATCATGAGGTACCGTCTGACCCTGTGCGCAGTTCTGTCTCTCTTGATCTGGCCAACCGCCATCATGGCGCAGATCGCTGCGGACATTCGAGGTCGCGTGCTCGATTCATCGGGCGCTACAGTTCCAAATGCGACTGTCGAACTGACGCAGTCGAGCACAAAAGCGCACCTGGTTACGACGAGCTCAGCTTCTGGCGACTACTTCTTTACGAGCCTCATACCGGGGACCTGCCAGCTCGACGTGACCGCAACCGGCTTCGAGCACCTGACTCGAACTGGCGTAAAGGCAATTGTGGGGCAAACTGTGAGCGCGGACCTTGTTTTGACCGTCGGCGGAGGCCAGCAGAAGGTCCAGGTAATTGCCGATGCCCCTCTGCTGCAATCGGAGACCAGCAACGTCGAGACCAACATTCCCGGGTCCATCGTCGTCGCCATGCCGCTCAACACTCGCAACTTCGTCCAGCTTGCGTCGCTCGCGCCGGGAGTCGAGTTACCGCCTGGCACGCTTCTGCCCCGCATCAACGGTGGCCGTCCCCGAACGAATGAGTACCTGTTCGATGGAATTTCTGCCCTGCAGCCAGAACCCGGTCAAGTCGTCTTCTTCCCGATCATCGACGACATCCAGGAGTTTACCGTCGAAGCCAATAATGTTGCAGCCGAGTTCGGCCGATTCAACGGAGGCGTTGTGAACGTTGCAACTCGCTCGGGGTCGAATACCTTTCACGGAAGTCTCTTTGAGTTCTTCCGCAACGAGGACTTGAATGCCCGCAATTACTTCGCCACGCCGGGAACCTCGAAGCCTGAGTACCGAAGGAATTTATACGGCGCATCAATCGGCGGCCCGTTCTGGAAAGATCATCTCTTCTTCTTCGGGGACTACCAGGGAGTCAAGCAACTCATCGGCGTCACAAGAATTTCTACGATTCCGACCCTTGGCGAACGGCAGGGCATCTTCACCGGCGTTTCGCATATCTACGATCCGACCAGCGCAACCATCGTCAATGGTATAACCGTCCGGAGTGAATTTCCCAACGACGTAATCAATATTCCATTCGATCCCGCGGCCGTTGCGCTGCTCGCGCGCTTTCCCACGCCAACGAACCTGGCCGTCAAGGCGAATAACTACACCCGAACAGCGAATGATTCCGATCATCAGAATCAGTTCGACTTCAGAGTTGACGGCGCGAGAGGAAGCCACGATCAAGCCTTCGGACGTTACTCCTACTACAACGAGGTGGAACAGCCAGTAACGCCCTTGCCGGACGGCAGCGGTGCGATTACCGGATCTGTTCTGGGCACGGGCGGAGTTGTCGGATTGTCCAGCGTGCTGGGCCAGCAGGCGGTCGCGAACGAGACACACATCTTCACCGCGCACCTCCTGAATGACTTTCGCGTGGGTTACACGCGCCGGGGCAACACCATCGATGGAACGACCCTGGGGGACACGGCCTCATCTGCTCTGGGTATTCCCGGCATCCCAACGAACGCGGCATTCAATAACGCACTGCCTCTTTTCACTTTCACCGGATTTCAGCAACTCGGGCCGTCAGCCAGCACCTTCTCAGCGTTTCAGACCGCCGTCTGGCAGATCCTCGATACCGTCGCCTATACGAAAGGAGCGCACGCATTCAAGTTCGGCATGGATCTCCGCTGGTATCAGCTCAACGCCGTTGCGCCTCCCAATCCGACCGGATCATTTGCCTTCACCACGACCGGCACTGACCAGCAAGGTGTCACAAATAGTGGGAACGCGATCGCAAGCTTCCTGCTGGGCCAGGTTGATACGTTTCAGATCGATCTGCAACAGAGCAAGATTCGCCCTCGTGACCACATCGAAGAGTACTTTGCGCAGGATGATTGGAAAGTGACAGGCCGCCTGACACTCAACCTCGGGGCGCGATACACCCTCCATTTCCCATCGACTGAAAAGACCAATCAAGGCGCGGTGTTCAATCGCGACACGCAACAACTGGACTACCTGGGCCAGAACGGATTTTCCCGCAGCGCCCGCGAGCTGCACGTCGACAACGTTGCGCCCCGCGTGGGATTTGCATTCCTTCTGACTCCAAAGACCGTCGTTCGTTCCGGCTTCGGGATCGTGTTCATCGACCAGTCCGGTATCACCACGCCTTTTACAACCCCCCAGTTCCCGTTTATTCAAAATGTGCAGCAGAAGACGCAAGATGGCTTGCGACCTGCGTTCATGTTGTCGCAGGGACCCTCCGTGGCTCCGATTCCGCTGACACCCGATGCAGGTCTCGGCCAGAGCGTTTACACCGCTGACAGAACTGCCGGTTCGGGATACGTTGAGCAATGGAATCTCGGCGTGCAGCGGGCAATCACCAACAACCTGTCCGTCGAAGCCGCATACGTCGGTTCGCGCATCATCCACGTCGGTATACCGGATTCGAATCTGAATCAGCTCACGGCTGCACAACTTTCAGAGGGAGCGCCGCTCCTCAAGACCGTGCCAAATCCTTACTTCGGCCAGATTCCGTCTTCGAGTTCAATCGGCGGCAAGACGATCACAGAAGCGCAGCTTATCAAGCCCTATCCGCGATTCCTGAATGTGGCAACCTATCGGCACAACAGTGGGACCACGAACTACAACGCCGTAGAAGCCAAAGTGCAGCAACGATTCTCCGATGGCCTTTCCTTCTTGTTTGCCTACACGCATTCGAAACTCATCGACGATGCTTCGTCGGTGTTTTCCACCACCGTGCTCTCTTCGCCGAATTCAAGCAGCCTGATTGCGGCAGACACGTTTCGCCCATCGCTGGAGCGTGACTCGTCCAGCGGAGACATGCCCAACGTGACTTCCTTCAGCGCCATCTACGATCTCCCGGCCGGACGCGGCCACAGATTCGCGTCCGGCGGAATCGCAGATTCCGTTTTTGGCGGGTGGTCGCTCAATACCATCTTCCTGCTTCAATCGGGAATGCCCGTCACCGTGACGCAGGCGACAAACAACAATGCCTTCGCGGGATTCGCATTGCAGCGGCCGAATCTGGTCGGTAAGCCATCCCTGTCTCCAGGCGACAGGACACCGGCTCGCTTCTTCAACACAGGCGCCTTCGCAACGGCTCCTCAGTTCGCAATCGGCAGCGCGTCGAGGAATCCAGTGCGTGGTCCGGCCTATCGCGACCTCGATTTGGCCGTCGCGAAGCACATAACCCTATTCCATGAAACGGGCCTCGAATTCAGAGCAGAGTTCTTCAATGTCACAAATACGCCTGCATTCGGGCAACCGAATGGAAGCTTCGGCTCCGCTGCATTTGGCAGTATTACCAGCACGTTCACCGATCCAAGGGTAATGCAGCTTGCACTCCGAATCAGCCGATAAATACGCTTCAATCGGCCGAGCCACGGCGCTTGAACGCGTAGAAAATCTGGAGTTCGAATTGTTGGAAAGTAACTGGGAAGTTTGTGATTGGGCAGGTTCGTCAGACTTTCCTCTATCCTGCCAGACAGCCTGCTTCTGTCTGGCAGGATAGAGTTCGAAGGCTGGTTTGCCTACGGAATCGTTGCAGTGGTCGTGTTCGAAGCCACACTTTCGACTCCTGAAGAGTCGACACTCGTTGCGTAATAAACGTAGCTCGTGGCGTGTACCACGGCCGTGTCAGAGTATGTGGTCTGGGAATTCCCAACCGTGTTGATCAGCACATAATTTGTGCTTCCACCTGCCGCGCGGTAAATGTTGTATCCAGCAACCGGATCCGTTGAGCTGCTGGGCGGATTCCAGGAAAGCTGAACTTCGTGCGGATTGCCGGTTCCGCTCGCGCTGACGACGATATTTCCTCCGGTCCTATTGCTCGAGATCGTCAATTGTCCGGTGTAGGAGCCCGTTGTTAAGGGAGCGAACTGGATTGTCAGAGTCGCAGACTGCCCCGGATTCAATGTCGTGGGAAACGACATTCCTGAGACTGAGAAGCCAGTTCCAGAGATCGACGCTGCACTTACCGTCACAGCAGATGTACCCGATGCGGTTAGCGTGATGGACTGTGCGGCCGTAGAGTTCTCCACGATACCGCCGAACGGAACGCTGGTGGCGTTGACGCTCAGCGAGCCGACTCCGGTACCCAGTTGTATCGCGAATGTTTGCGAGAGGCCGCCGGCAGTTGCAGTAATTGTGGCTGATTGAGACGTGGTTACCGCGGAGACTGAGCCTGAGAAGGCAGCGCTCGTCGCCCCGGACGCTACGGTTACAGAAGCCGGCACTGTCACCGCTGAATTGTTGCTCGATAGTGCAACCGTGAATCCGCCGCTTGGTGCTGCGCCAGTCAGGGTAACCGTGCATGCGTCTGTTCCTGCTGCCGTATATGCACTGGTGCCGCATGAAAGAGAGCTCAAGGTCGATGAAGCGACTCCGGCACCGCTCAAGTTCACAACAGCGCTTGGGTTTGTTGAAGAGTTGCTGGAGATCGTGATCGCGCCTGTATAGCTCCAGGGGTTAGCTTCCAGAGGAGTGAAACTCGCAGTCAATCTGGCCGTCTGTCCCGGATTCAGCGTGATCGGAGTCGTTACTCCAGACGCGCCGAAAAGCGCTCCGGCAACAGAGATGGACGAGATCGTGACTGGCGCAGTGCCTGTCGAGGAGAGTGTCACGGACTGAGTTGCTGTTTGGTTAATATTGACATTGCCGAAGGTGATGGTTGATGTGCTGACGCTTAGAGCTGAAGTTGCCGGATTGAGCTGGATAGCAGAGGTTTTCGAAGCACTTCCAAGTATCGCTGACAACGTCACCGCTTCGGCTGTCGAGACAGAGGTGACCGTTGCCGTAAATCCTGCGCTTGTTGCACCGGCCGCCACCGTCACTGAAGAAGGAACGGTTATTGCTGCCTGGTTGCTCGAGAGACTTACAACCGTGCCTCCTGCAGGTGCGGCGGCGTTGAGAGTCACAGTGCAGGCGTCCGTGCCGGCTCCCGTGTAGCTCGTCGTGCCGCAGGAGAGAGCGGTGAGCATCGGCATACCAGTGCCGCTGAGGCTGGCCGTGGCTTTGCCGGTCGACGCATTGCTCGCGATCGCGAGTTGGCCGGTCAGGGGCCCTGCAGACGTTGGAGCAAACATCAGGTTAAGTGTTGATGTCTGTCCTGGAGCTAACGTGATGGGGAATGTGGCTCCCGTCAGCGTGAACGCCGAACCCGTTATCGTCGCGCTCGTCACCGTCACAGACCCAGTCCCCGTAGAAGTCAGAGTGACAGGCTGAGCAGAAGTGGAATTCACCGCGACCGAACTGAAGGCCACGCTCGAAGGACTGATGCCCAAGGTTGATGAGTAGGCGTTCAGTTGAATCGCGAAGCCTTGTGTCGCAGCTCCTGAACTGGCTGTAAGCGTCACTGACTGAGCCGAAGTTACGGACGAGACGGCCGCAGAGAAACTGGCGCTCGTTGCCCCGGACGCTACTGTTACAGAAGCCGGCACCGTGACGGCCGAATTGTTGCTCGACAACGCAACCGCAAATCCTCCGCTTGGAGCTGCGCTGCTCAACGTTATCGTGCAGGTGTCTGTGCCTGCTCCTGTGTAGCTAGCCGTGCCGCAAGTGAGAGAGCTCAACGCCGTTCCCGCCGTTCCGGCACCGCTCATGCTAACCACCGCACTTGGGTTCGTCGACGAGTTGCTTGAAATCGTGATCGTGCCTGTGTAGCTCCAGGGATTGGCCACCTGAGGAGTGAAACTCGCAGTCAATCTGGCCGTCTGCCCTGGATTCAGCGTGAGAGGTGTGATGAGTCCAGTCGCACCGAAAAGCGATCCGGCAACCGAGATGGCCGAGATCGTGACCGGAGCAGTGCCAGTCGAGGAAAGCGTCACGGCCTGGGTTGCTGTCTGGCCAACATTGACATTGCCAAAAGCAATGGTTGTCGTGCTGACGCTTAGAGCTGGTATCGATGCGTTCAGTTGAATCGCGAAGCCTAGCGTCGCAGCTCCTGAACTGGCGGTAAGAGTCGCTGACTGAGCCGAAGTTACAGACGAGACAGCCGCCGAGAAGCTGGTGCTCGTTGCACCGGACGCTACCGTTACAGAAGCCGGCACCGTGACGGCCGAATTGTTGCTCGACAGTGCAACCGTGAATCCACCGCTTGGCGCTGCGCCAGTAAGGCTCACCGTGCATGCGTCTGTTCCCGCTCCCGTATACGCGCTCGTGCCGCAGGAAAGAGAGCTCAAAGTCGATGAAGCAACTCCGGCGCCGCTCATGTTTATCACTGCGCTCGGGTTCGTCGAAGAGTTGCTGGAAATCGTGATCGTGCCTGTGTAGTTCCAGGGGTTAGCCGCCTGGGGAGTGAATCTCGCAGTCAATTTAGCCGTCTTCCCGGGATTGAGCGTGAGCGGAGTGGTTACTCCAGTTGCGCTGAAAAGTGATCCGGCAACCGAGATGGACGAGATCGTGACCGGCGCAGTGCCTGTCGAGGACAGCGTCACGGTCTTCGTTGCTGTTTGGCCAATCTTGACATTACCGAATGCAACGTTTGTCGCGCTGAGGCTGAGAGTTGACGTTGCCGCATGGAGTGGAATTACGAGTGAACACCATAGGACAAAATACGCGCTTTTACGTGCAAACGGTGACAAACTGCCACTTAAGAAAAGGGAAACATTGCGTCTATCAAAGAATTTAAATAAGGAAGACAATCGCGCACCTCGGACAAGCAGTGCCGCGCTTTTGCTTCTTGGGATGGCGGTTTTTCTTGAACCACCGGGTCGCCATGTTGCTCCGCGTCGGCCTAGAGGCAGATTCCTTCAAAGGAGCGGTAAAGTAATGTGAGTATGGTCACTCAGGTGCAACTTACGTGTTACTTTCGAATTAAATTAGTAATGTAGATCTTTCTCAACGCGAAAGACGGAATCGACCTGGCCAGATGCGCAAATGATTCTTTTTATGCAAGTTGCATTCAGATCGACGCGCAGAGGCGAAAGTTACTCTCGTTTCCAGCTCGTTTTCCAGTCCCGCAAATTTTCACTCCCTCCGTTACCCTCGGGCGTCAGCTCGCTCTGGTGAGATTAGGACGCGCGGTCTCGCGTAGGACGGGGTTTCTCGGGAGGCTGGCCCGCCGTAAATTTCCTCCAAGGCATTTCCTTTTAACAACCGAATGCGCGGCTCTTCAAACCATTCGCACGAAAGTCCCAGGTCTCTGCCCTCGGAACCGGAACATCCGTCATCTGCCTGCAACTGTTTCCAATTGAATGTGAAACAAGCTCGTGATATTCCGGTGTTAGTCAGGGAATTCCGCAGCACAGAAAACGTGTGCGCGCAGCCGAGTCGATCCGAAAGGGGTGCCTATGGACCGCAACAAATTCTCCATTTCAGTCGTCCCTGAGACCGCGAACCGCAGCTCCAGTGGGCCGCGCATCGTGCCAGTTCCAGATCCCAGCGCGGAGTGGGATGCCAAGTGGCTTCGCCCCAATGTCACGTCGATGCAACCTCCGCCCCGTCCTTTGCCCCCCTCCCCCATCGCCCGTCCCGTCCGCACTAGCCGCGCAGCGCACGCCGCCGCCCCCACTCCCGACCCCGCCCCAGCCCCACGCCCGAATGCCGAGCCCGAGGCGCAGGAGTCCGATGCGCTCACACTTCGCTTTCTTCGCTGGCTGTTCCCTGAGGTCAATCAGCGCCGCGCCAAGCGCTTCCCGACGCCTAACCTGGTCGCGTATTACTGGACCGGCGGTGCCCCTTTCTCCTATCACGTCGGCGACATCAGTTCCACCGGTCTCTTCCTCCTCACCAAGGAGCGCTGGGCCCCCGGCACGCTGATCCAGATGACCCTTCAGCCACAAGACGGACGAATCAATGGCACCGACACCTCCATCTGCGTCCTGTCTGAAGTTGTGCGCTGGGGAGAGAATGGGGCCGGCTTCAACTTCGTCCTCACCGACTACGAAAACCTCTACGACTACGGAATCCAGCCCGAAGACACCATCGATCGGAAGTCTGTCGAGCGATTCCTCCACAAAATCGGAGTGCCCGCAGCCCGCTGACGATCGGCATCCGCGCCACAGGCCTCTGCCGGCGCTATCGTATTGCAGCTCTGATCCAGCTGCACCGTTCCGTCACGCTTCCCGGCTCCACTGAGATCAGTTCAAAACCAAGATCCCGATACGTCTCTTCGTGGATCTTTTCAAAGAGCAGCGTCTGCTCAAAGCTGATGCGCCGCACTTCTGTCGGCGTGACGAAGCCGAGATTCCGTACGAAGAAGACCCGTCTCTCGTAGATGGCTTCTCTCTGGATGCGCTCCAGTTCGCCAGCGAGAAATGGCGTGATCGAGTAGTCGAGATAGACTGCCAGCGCCGCCGTACACACCGCGCACCGATCGTGAAACTGAATCTCCTCCAGTTGGTGCGACGTTCGAATCTGCCGCTCCCTCTGCAGCTTCGCGACCGCATCGATAAACGATGGGTGCGTCCACGGCTGATCCGTTCCCTGAGCCTGTGCAGCTGTGATCACATCCGTTGCCGCCTCTTCAACCACGCCGAAGCCGTCAAGTTCTAGCTGGCGCAGAATCGCAGTTTTCCCAGCGCCTGGCGCGCCCGTGATTACGAACCTTCTCATGCATGTTTCCTTATTGGAAATGATAGAAGGGAACTGCCGTCCCACGCGCAAAACCGCGTGTAAAGCAAACTGCCATCGGCAGAAGCAAATGCCTGAATGTATGTTCGGTGAAATGGTGCGCCCGGAGAGATTCGAACTCCCGACCTACCGATACACTCGGGCCCATGTGTCAGCCCGTCGCAGGCGCCGACTGCACAGTTATAAGTTCCTGGTTCCGATTCAAACGCTCGTACTTCTGGTCAATAACTTGTCCACGACAATAATTTGCCACGATGACAGAGGCTCTGAGCAAGAACTAAAGATTACTTGACAGCTTACTTCCAATCAGGGTAACTATCTCGATCATCCCTCCCGTTTCTCCGTCTTGTTCTTAGCCTTATGGGCTCGAAAGGTCGTCCACATGGGTCCGTTCGCTTATGTTCGAACCTTGCTCCGGCAGGCGTTCGTTCAGTTTCACACTCTGAAAACCCAAAGCTCATTGCCAGTGTCGGTCCGAGTGAGCACAACGATTCTGGCATTAGCCGGTTTCGGTATCTTCACGCCTCCGAGCGTTGCGCAAACTTGCCCGGTCAATACTCCGCACATCCAGGGTGTGTGGAGGACGCTGCCTTACCTGATGCCGATCAATCCGATCTCTGCAACGCTGCTGCATACGGGGAAGGTCTTGATTGTCGCCGGATCAGAGAACGATGCTTCCAACAACTCAAAGGGGGCGGAGAGCTACCGAAACGCAGTCTGGGATCCGACGGACCCGACCGCCAATGGCATCAAGGTCCAGGAGATCGAATACGATGTCTTCTGCAGCGGCACGGCTGCTTTGCCGGATGGTCGACCTCTCGTCATCGGAGGAACATCGGATTATTCCTTCAAGGGGGACAACCGCGCCTCTATCTTTGATCCAGCTACAACCCAGTTCGTGCAATCCCAGAGCATGGTGGATGGCCGATGGTATGGTTCTGCCACGGCGCTTGGTGACGGGCGCGTGATGGCTTTCTCCGGTCTGAATCTTAGCGGCGGAACCAATAACACGACCGAAATTTATGATCTTCAAAAAGCCGGAGCCGGTTGGGCCAGCCCGGTTACGGCGCCATTTTCTCCTCCCCTCTATCCGCGCCTGTTTTTGCTGCCGAACGGACACGTGTTTTATAGCGGGCAGGGCTCTGGATCGAACAACGCCTCTTCGTGGATCTTCGATCCCTTGGTCGGGTCCTGGACGCAATCAGCAGCAACCACCCTCAACCGTTCCTACGGCTCCGGTGTTCTCCTTCCTCTTCTCCCACCGAACTACACGCCGAAAGTAATTTATTTTGGAGGCGGAAGTCCCGCAACGTCTAGCACAGAGATCATCGATCTCTCCCTCGCCTCTCCAAGCTGGAAACCGGGACCGAGTATGTCAACCGGGCGCATTCAGATGAACGCCATTATTCTGCCGAACGGGAAGGTGCTTGCCGAGGGGGGCTCATTGAATAATGAGAGTCCCGATACGCCGGGCAAGCGAGCGGACATATATGACTCGGTCGCAGGGACAATAACCTCCGGCGGCACCGCTGCGTACTCCCGGCTCTACCACTCCACAGCACTACTACTGCCTGACGCGACCGTTTTGAGCATGGGCAGCAATCCAGGTTCGCGCGGCGGTTACGAGCCAGCGATTGAGATCTACACGCCGTCGTACCTCTTCGACGCAAACGACAATTTGATCGCCGATAGACCGGCAATTACCAGCATTACGCCCGGACCTTTCGGTTACAACGCCACATTCACTGTGAACTACGCGAGCAACTTGGCGATCAGTTCCGCCGTGCTGGTCCGTCCGGGTTCATCAACGCACGCTTATGACATGGACCAGCGCTTGATTGGGCTGTGCGGTTCGTCGCCGCAACCAGCGTGTGTCGGCTTTGGCTCAATCAACCTCACCACTCCGCCGAATGGCAATATTGCGCCGCCAGGCTATTACATGCTGTTCCTGCTTGACAGCAGAGGAGTGCCATCGGTCGCACAGTTCATTCAGATCTCGCCCAATACATCAGCGCCGCCAAGGGGCGTCATCTCGACTCCAGCTGCGGACACGATGATTGCTGCCGGAGGGTCGGTGTCGTTCGGAACAACCTCGAGTTCAGCAAAGTACTCCTGGGTGTTCCCCGGCGGAACGCCGGCAACCTCGACGGCGCAGAACCCGGGTACCGTCACATTCAGCACGCCGGGAGAATACGTTACTTCGCTCACATTAATTGATGGTGTCGGAAACTCGGATCCGAGCCCGCCGACGCGGACCGTCACAGTGCTGCCATCGAGCGCCAATTTTGACATTTCGGTTAGCCCCTCGGCGAATACCGTGCTGCCAGGCCAGTCGAGCACATTTAACGTGACAGTCACGCCCCTCAGCGGATTCAACGGTCCAGTAACCCTGAGCGTTGGGAGCGAATCAGGCTTCCCCACCGGGATCACGAGTGGAGGCTTCAATCCGGCTTCGATTTCCGGGAGCGGCTCTTCGACTCTGACGATGAACACGACAACCAGTGCCGCGCCTTATGCGCTTTCGCTGACCGTTACTGCAACGTCAGGTACGATTACTCACACTGGATCGACCACTTTGCTGGTGAGCCTTGCAGCACCGTCAACCCTGACCGCTACGCCCAATAGTTCCGGTCAGATTGCGCTCTCCTGGCCTGCCTCTGTTTCAGCGAGCACCTATCATGTGAAGCGCTCGCTTGTCAGCGGCGGGCCCTATGTCACGGTGGCCTGCACCAGCAGCACTAGCTATACCGATTCAGGTCTGGCTAACGGAGTGACTTACTACTACGTGGTTTCGGCAGCTTACAGCGCAAATCCGGATGCTGGCGGGGAAAGCGCCGACTCAGCCGAGGCCAACGCGACCGCGCAAGTACAAACAGTGGTGCCGGCGGCGCCATCGAAGGTTACGGCATCAACCGGCAATCCACGCGGATCAGTGAACCTTCGCTGGACTCAATCCGTTACCTCGGGCGTTACGCAAAACTATATTTACCGCCGCACCAGCACTGGATCGTATCCATCGACACCAACAGTTAAGATTTCCGCCACAACAACGTACCTGGACAATAAGCTTTCCAGCGGCGCGACTTATTGCTATGTGGTGAGTGCCGTCAACAGTGCAGGCGAGAGCGCGAAATCGCAGCCGGAGACCTGCGCCCGCTCGAAGTAGTCTGAGGCTGTCCCGGCAGTCCGGATAGCCACCAGACTGCTCGGAGAGTTCATTCCTTCATGGTTCGCAGACGGCCATCCGATTCGGATGGCCGTCTGCGGAGGAGATTTACTTTACTGCAGCTGTAACGGACTTCTCCCACTTGGTGCCCGCGGTGTTGACGGCATAGATGTCGAAACGGTGAGAGCCCGTCGCAAGGCTGAGACTTGTGCTGAAGGAGGTGCTGGTCTTCTCCGTGAACATCTTCACCCCGTCAACCCAGATCTCCATGCGGGCGAGGGTGCCGGTGATCGTGGACGTTGCCTGCACGGTGACAGGTGAACTGACGCTGGAACCGCTGAGGGGCGAGCAGACGTCGATGCCCGGGGTAGAAGGTGCAGAGCAGGTTCCCGAGACCGTCAGTGTGAACGACTTGGACTGAAGCGTATTGTCCCAGCCGGTTCCGTAAATGGTGATGGCATGGCTGCCGGCCGCAAGTGCGACTGAACTGTCAAGGAAGGAATAGTCAGAGAAGGCGTGAGTTTTTTGCTCCGCCACTTTCTTTCCATCTGCCCATACCGCCACGGTGCGCATCGGCGTAGGCCCGGCTGCGGCGAGCGAGAACTTGACCGGTGAGCTGGAGGAGGCGCCCGGCGAGCAGATGCTGATGCCTTCGGCTTTCCCCGTCAGCGCGCAACCCGGGAAGCTGCCGGTGGTGTCGTTGGTCAGCACCTCAAAGCTGGCGCTTGTGCTGCCGTTGAGTTGACTGAACACGACGTCAGGCTTGGAGTCCAGCGTGGTGGGGACAGCAAAGGGCTGATCGATCCGGGAGGGGTTTTGATAGACATTTTCTTCTGCCCCAAAGTTGCCGGAGCCGGTTCCAAGACGAATGAAGAGCGTGGTTGCCTCGCGGACGTTGCAGGGACTGCCCGAGTAGGCGAGATCGTTAAGCCCGTCGCCGTTGAAGTCCGCCACCGTGAAGAACCCCGGGCACTCGCCGGTGGCCAGGGTTTTATAGCTGAGGGTGCGATTGGCATTACCGAAGAGCAGCCCGAGGGTTGGGCCTGTGGTTGAGCCGGATAGTGCGTCGGATCTGAAGACAATATCGCTTCGGCCGTCATTGTTCAGGTCGGCCACAAAGGGTACGGAGTCAAAGTTTTTGTTCGGATCGGCAAAGTAGGTAGGAGTTCCGCCGAGGTGTCCCGCGCCATTTGCATGAGATTGTCAGGGCTGAGTTAAACATACAAAGAGTAGCAAAAAGCCCTCGGCTTCGAACCGAGGGCTTTTTGATTTTGTTACGAAGCTGTATAGCTAGAACTCCAGCCGCAGTGCGAGTTGCAGAACGCGCGGTGTGCTGCTGGTCGCTGAGATGACGCCGAATCTGGTCGAACTCTCTGTAATGTCATTGCTGGGAGTGTCGAAGCTGGGATGGTTCAGCGCATTGAACGCGTCCGCGCGAAACTTCAAAGTCACGCCCTCCTTGTAAACCGGAAAGCTCTTTCCGAGTCCAAGATCGAGATCGAAGAAGCCAGGACCACGGAGACTATTGCGCGATCCAATCTGGAATCCGATCGGACCTGCAAAGTCTTTTGCGGTGGCTCTCTCGTTCGAGAATGCATAGAGAGTGCCATCGGTTGCCTTGTGAATATGCATCCCAAGATCGCTCTTGGATCCCACCAACAGTGCTGGTGCACTGTTTGCGTAACCCGCTACGAAGGCATTCGAATTTGCGAAGAAGACGTTGCCTGTGTGCCAGCTCGGCAGACCGCTGATTGACCAGCCGCCAATGGCTTCATTCAGCCAGAACGGCGCGTTTCCGGCCAGCTGCTTGCCGCGACCAACAGGCAATTCCCACAGGAAATTTCCGTTGAGATAGTGCTTGACGTCGAAATCAGAGTTGCCACGGCACTCGTTCGGACGAACGATATCGCACACAAATCCATAGCCGCCGATTGCAGGTGCGTTTGCGATGACGGAGACGTTGTCGATCGAGTGGGACAAGGTGTAGTTCAAATCGAACGACAGCCCATCCTTCATGTTCTTGTGAAGGGTGACCAGAAGTCCGTGATAGTTGGAAATTCCCTTGTTGGTGTAGTAGGTGAATTCAGAGAACTGTGAACCCATACCAACGTTGTCGGGAATCAAGCCGTAGTGGTTCAGTACCTCGATCGTGTCGGCAAAGTCGCCACGGCCAGCCAGAGTCCTGAAAAATCCAGTAATGAAAGAAGTGTAAGTTGGGACGCCGTAGTCTCCCGGCGTGACCAGACCTGCTGCTGCACCTTCATCTTCGAACCAGGGCTGAGATGGAACGTTTTTGTAGCTGACGCCTGGATTCTGCCGCACCCATTCCGAGACATTGGCGAAAGCCTGCGACATCGATTGGCCTGATTGCTTGTCAATGAATTCAACCAGTTGGTTCGCATCTGCCTGGGCGAGCAGATTTCGGCCGAGTCGGCCGACGTAGTTGGCCTTCAGCAGGTAGCCACCCTTGAACTCGCGTTGAAGACCTAGACTAAACTGCACGTTGTAGGGCGTCTTGAGATGCTTGTCGACGCCTTCGTTGAATGCTCCACCATTGGAGAGACCGAACGGGGATCCATTCTCATCAACGAACGGTGTGTACGGAGCCTTGAGCGCTGTTGGAGCCTCAGGTGCCGGAGGAGGACTGTCAAGTCCAGTAAAGCGAGGATCTGTTTCCAGCGAACCCTCAGTGGGTGCGTTCGCGCTTGCCTGGAAAAGGTAGGAGTACTGAGAAGCCTGGTACTGAACGGCGTTCACAACCGTGTGGTCATAGATGACTGCCACACCGCCATTGAAAACCGTCTTGCGGTTCGCATCTGGACTCCACGCAAAGGCCACTCGAGGAGCAAAGTTGTGATTCTGCGGATCGAAGTAACCTGGACCGTTGTTCGCCTTGCCTCCGAGGACGTAGCTGACGCATGGTACTCCCTGACCCAGCGTCGAATTGCAATCCGTGCTGATGCCTCCAACGCTGGCTGCGCTTTGAGCGAGACGAGCGCCAAAGAGAGTCTTGAAGTCCGTATCGGGCACCGATTCGATGCCATGGACTTCATAAGGCACTGTGTAGTTCTGCCAACGAAGACCGTAGGTCAGAGTGAAAGAAGGTGTCACCTTCCAGGAGTCTCCGACATACAGTTCCGTCTCATAGTACCGATAATGCGAGCGCGAGCCGGTGCCTTGCGGAAGTAGGTTGCCGCCCGCATCGTAGTTAAAGGTCGCGCCGACCGACTGAATGCGGCCGAGGATCATCGCAAACACCGCGTCGTAGTCCGCCTGGTCAGAGTCGTCAGTGGAAATGTCGCTCGGGCGATTGCTCGGGTCTAGTCCTGAGAGATCCCCCCCGAGGCCGACTGTCGGTGAGTTGTAGTCGAGAATTGTGTAGTCGGTGGGATTGAGGTACTTGAATGTGCCACCGAACGAGATGACGTGTCTTCCTTTGTTCCAGGAAAAATCGTCACGGATCACAGGCACTGGATAGATGCGGCCCTGCGCATTCGTTGCGCTGGAATACGGGCCCGAAAGGAAGTTACCGCCAGATGGCAGACTTCCGAAGGTCCACTGATTAATGCCGTACTTGTTGTACGTATCGGGGAAATTGTAGTTCTCAGTAGTTTCGCCGAAGGACGCCTGATTGATTTTGTTCGTGCCGATTGTCCATGTGTGTCCGACAACCCAGGCATAGCTCTTGTCGAGGAATGGGTGAGTCTCAGGGTCGCCAGGATACTGAATTGCGCTTTGCGTTGAATCTTGTCGCGCGAAGCTTACACGCCCCCACAGCTTCTGAGTCTCCTTCAAGTTGAAATCAACGCGTCCCACATAGTTGTTTTCCGCCAGCGGGAACGGAGCATTGAAGTCAAAGCCCTCATAGTTGATTCCATCACCGAGTGTAGGGTCGTTTCCTTTTGGATAACGGCTTGTGAATAGGTCCAGCAGCGCAGGATTGAACCCGATGCCCTGGGGATCGAGAGAGGCAACTTGACTTGGACTCAGCGTGGAGATCCCGCCCGTGTCATTCACGTAGGCCATGCCTCCGTTGCGAAGAGCATCGGTCGGAACAACGCGCCTTACGAGATTCGAGAGCGTGTCGCGCCGGCTGTTCCAGTCAAAGAAGAAGTAGGCCTTGTCTCGCTTGATTGGACCACCGAGATTTCCGCCGAACTGGTTACGGATGAGCGGAGGGCGATCGATGCCCAGATTATTGTTGAACCAGTCATTGGCTTCCAGATCCGTGTCGCGGTGGTACTCGACAAGCGCACCGTGGAATGCATTCGTGCCACTGCGGGTGACAAGCTCATACTGTCCGCCACCGCCTTCGCCTGCGCTCGAGAGCGGACTTGCAGAGACGCCGCGGAATTCTTGCACAGAGTCGACAGGAGCGTGGCCGACGATCGCACCGAACTGACCTGTCGCAAGATCGTTGACATCGAGCCCGTCCAGACTCACGTTGCTCTGGTCGGTACGAGCACCCGTAACGGATCCATCGAGAGTGACGCCGGGCTGCTGGTAGAACAGCGCACTCGGACTGTCTCGATTCTGAATGGGCAGGTTATTCAGATCCTGCACTTCGAAGTTGTTGCCAACGGTTGCGTCGACCGTGTCGATCGTGATCGCTTCTGTTGTTGCGGAAACGGTCACGGTCTGCTGACTGCTTCCCACCGTCAGCCTAGCGTTCTGCGTACGCGTCGTGTTTACGTTGAGATACATGCCTGTGATTACGACCGGCTCAAAACCTGTTCCACTCAACGTGATCTTGTAGCCCGGTCCGGGCGGCACGTTGGAGATGGTGTAGGAGCCCTCGCCGTTCGTTGAGCCCCTGAACTCGACACCGGTCGATGGGTTCTGAAGTAGAACGTAAACATTCGGGACATCTGCTCCCGTTGAATCTGTTACGGTGCCGGTAATGGACGCAAAGGTTTGCCCCTGTAACCAGGGAGAACCAACGCAAACCACGAACGCTAGTAGCGCCAAAACGTACAGGAGTCTTCTCATCTGGGGCCTCCATGGAGATACCGGTTAGGTAGGCAATTCGATTGCCACTACCTAAGTCCCATGAAAGAACGCGATTAGTCCAGCCAGATACTAGAAATGAAATTTCTCTTGTGGAATTCAATAATCACAGAACATGAACCGTTGCCTATATTTTCGAAACCGTTCGAAAATGAATTGCGAGTTTTCCGGCTGTCGATCTTGCGATGGGACAATCGCAGAACGGCTAGAACGGCCGTTGCTCCAACTTTTCATACCATCGGGGCGAGAGGTTGCGAAATTCGAGAACGTCAACATCCAAAAGTCAGGCGGATCAATTGTGATTGACTTTCAATCGAGCTCCATACATACTGGTCGGTATGTTAGGAGGTCCCAAGAAGCGAAAGTCCCGTGATCCACAGCGCACGCGGGAACGCTTGCTGAAAGCGGGTTATCGGGAGGTTTACCGATCTGGATTCCAGAGTGCCAGCATCGATACGATTCTGGCTGCCACCAACGTGAGCAAAGGAGCGCTCTACTACCATTTCGAGAACAAGGAAGCTCTGGGATACGCCATTATCGACGAGGTCGTTGCAACGTTCCCCCGTAACAGGTGGTTGCTGCCTCTCCAACGAAGCGAGGACAAGAACCCTATCGATGCTTTGATCGACATTGTCCAGGCGATACCAGCTCGGCCGAGAGACTTGAAGGGCGGTTGTCCTCTTGTCAATTTGGCGCAAGAGATGTCTCAGCTCGACGAACAATTCCGCAAGAGATTAGAGACGCTCTTCCATGCCTGGCAAGAAGGCGTTGCCTTGGCTTTGCGCAGGGGACAGTCTCAAGGAACTGTCCGCCGCGACTTGGTTCCGGACGAGATCGCAAGCTTTCTGATCGCGATGGTTGAAGGCTACGAAGTGTTGGCGAAGAATGCCCAAGATGTGAAGGTGTGGAATGTGGGAATCAGAAATATCGTGGGATGGCTGCAGTCGCTTCGCGCCCCTAGTCAATCTGGGAAAGGCGGAGGGAGGATTTCAAATAAGCTCGTCCTAAGGCAGCGCCAATAAATCCGAGTAAGGCCTAATTCGATCAGTACCACTGCCATTGCACGCGAGATGTTTGTTCAACAAGCCGCTCACGCTAATGCGGAGGATTCGGCTAACCCACCTCAGGGGGATAAGATTTGCCCACCAAGAGCAATCGGGAGGACCCTTTTGCATCGAGTGCAGAAAATGGATCTTGCGAAGCTGTCGATACCTCATTGCTTCCGGCAACCCGAGTTGATGCTGCAAACCTCGTCCGAGCCTGGCAGCAGTTGGCGGTCATAGCAAAACGACAGGCACCACGAATCGCGTTCAAGGTAAAGGGGAGAATCTTGTTCTTGGAATTGGCTGAGATCGTGGCAGTGCAAGCCGAGGGTAATTACGTTTCGTTGCAGCACCGGCCCAATCCCCACTTGCTGCACGAGTCTCTCTCGTCCATGGCGGCGAAGCTCAAGCCCTACGGTTTTATTCGTATCCACCGCTCGGTCGTCGTGAATACTTCGGCCGTGGAGGAGATCCAATCTTTACCGACCGGAGAGTACAGGCTACGAGCAAAAGGTGGAAAAGACTGGTAACGCGCAAGTACAAAGACAACCTCAGAGATCTGGCTCAACTGTGGGTAGGCTCCGAGTGCCTTTGCGGCTAACAGGCAGCCAAAGCACCTTGATCCTCACCTAGGACGAGCCACATCTGGAACAGGAGAATGCAAATGACAAGGATCGAAGTATCGCGGCGGAAGGCGCTCAAAGCGGGAGCTTGCGCACTGGCTGGAGCGGCGGGACTCCTGGTGACGGCAAGGGCGCGTGCAGAAGCAGGGTCGAGCACGGCAACCGAAGACATCATCCGGAAGTGGTATAAGGCGTGGGTGGAAAAGGACGAGGGTCAATTCGAGGCCCTGATGACCGACAACTTTACCTTCACCAGCGCGGCCGGCGACGACCACATCAGTAAGAGCACTTTCAAAACGCGATGCTGGGATACGCAGGCTAAGTTAATCGAGCGATCCGATCTGGAGCGCGTGATCACAAGTGGCGACGAGGCATTTGTGAAGTACCTTTGTCACACAACGAACGGTAAATCATTCCGGAACGTGGAATATCTCCGGGTCAGAGACGGGAAGGTGGAGGCCCTTGAGTGCTATTTCGGTGGGTCCGGCTATCCGTCAGCAGCAAGCAAGGGGATGTGACGCTGTATTAGCCAGCCTTTCTGGTAAGGGGAGGTATTGATGGAAAAAGACTGGCTCCGCTTCCATGATCTATGGGCTCATCGCAGTCAATAAATTCGTTCAACTGTGTGTTGCAAGACAGTAACAGCATCACTGCCGGCATCAAGGCGGAATTAATTTGGGCATTCGCGTCGCTGCGGAATTGCGCGGCGAGGACTAGGCCCCAACTTCAAAGTTCAAGATTGATCTGGAACCATAACCATTCTATGAAGCCAGATACACGACTTTGGCGGAAGTTCTGCACATTTCACGTCATTGCGGTCGGGTCACCCCCTATGCGGAAATTGTTCAAAATTTACGATCGAATGCAAAGGAGCTTGTCGCATGAGAACGATTGCCAAGAATCTTCCTCTGGTCCTGGCGGCTGCGCTTCTTACCCAGTTTGCTCACGCCCAGGTCGCGCCAAAGCCGGACGCCGCGCCGAAACCCGCTGATAGTCCATCCAAAGTGTTGCTCGATAGCTGGAACGACGTTGGCCGAAAACTGATTGCGATGGCTGAGGACTTTCCCGAGGACAAATACGACTTCAAGCCGAATCCCTCCCAGCGGTCTTTTGCCGAACAGCTTTTGCACGCGACCGTGAATGTGAACTACTTCGTCAATAACTTGGCCAAAGGCATGAAGCCGCCAACCGGCGATGTGAAGCGTGCTGACTACGCGACCAAAGCGGCGGTGGTCGCATACGTCAAGAAATCCTTTGCCGAAGGCGCGGCGCTGATCAAGAGTAAAGGTGATCGCGGGATGAGCGACCTGTGCATCGATCCGTTCTCCAACCAGCAGGACCGATTTTCTGACCTCGCCTGGGGCTTTATCGAGCATTCCGGCGAGCACTACGGACAGCTTGTGGTCTATTACCGCGTGGCCGGGATGGTGCCTCCGGAGTCGCGCCCGAAAAAATAACAGTCTACGCGATCATGGATTAACGCTACCCTATCGCCGATGGGTGCAGTTTCTCTTCCGCGCTTTCTTCGCGTTGTGCTTTCTGGGAGCTCTGCGCAGGTTTTGGCAGCAACTACACGCGCATATACCCGCGAAGGAGGATATTGGTCCGACGATCGGAATCGCAGCGATAGCGTGCGCCGTCGTGACCCTAATGAGTCTCATTGGGTTGTGGATGATCGATCTTCGTGACAGAAAAACCGACATTCCGGTCGCGTGACCGCGAATCCTGAAGTAACCCAGAATTGGTGCAAAACGATATGAGCATCGCGCCGCGAGCGCTCTTTATATTTGAGGGGACTCCTATGCCGTGCTCGTTTCAAGCTTCAGCGCCTTGAATGATGCATCGAACCCGGGCCCGCTAGGCGCGGCGCACATGAGGCCAACTTCTACTGTCGGCCGCGTCGGGAAGTATCCCATGCGCACGGACATGAACTTGCTGCCATCCAACGAGCAGAACGTTTCGATCGAATCGCCTTTCCTGACGATGCGCCACCTGATCGGTTCCGTCTCCGATAAATCCGGCAGCGTCGAGCCATCGGAATAGGTCCGCGTGAACACTACGCTGGCATACCGTTTCCCGTCGATGAACTCCGTTCCACAGCGCATCCAATTCTCTGCGTCGATCCTCACCATCAGTCCAGCTTGGTCAAACTGGGTTGCATACTTGCCATTGATCAGCGCAGTGAACGTAAAGTTCCCAGATGCGGAAAGGTGAAAGAAGTGGCCGCTATCGGCCACATACCCATCAAATGTCTTTTGCCAGAAGTCTGTCTTGGCCCGGCTGCGAACTACGATTTCAGTTCCATTAACCTTCGCCGATGCCGGTTCGTTCATCCAGTTCATCTGGCTCAATAAATCCGCATGCTGTGGTGGGGCCGCCCACGCTTCTGTCACACTCAAAGCCAGCCCACCCGCAACAAGTGCTGATCGACCCACAAATTTGCGCCGGTCCATGCCCATTTCACCTGACCTCCCCGAGAGTTCTGCTGAGAACAAGCATACCGAGGCCAAACGAATTCGGCGATAGGAGGGAAGCTGGAGATGGGCAAAGAACTGAAGACTCCACTAGATTCGAAGGGTAGAGGAATGAGGGCATTCGCGTTCGACCTTGGACCACCAAACGCGAAGCTGCAGCACTTTTGGTAAGGGAAGGGTGGTGCACCACTGGACCGGAAGTCCCATTCAGTCCGCGTACGTATGCTAATGGCGTGTTCGTGGCAGGTTGATGTATCTTGCATGCATCGCGCGGAACCCAAAGGGAGTCATCAGCATGACCAAGAATAGCGAGAGTGCAATCCGTACTTTGATGAGGACAGAAGATGTGCGTGCGGCACGGCGTGCGATTGCCGAAGGCGACATGAATGGACTCGATAAATCTAAGAGATCGCCGCTTTTTTGTGCGGTAATGCACGGCGAGCTTGGGCTCGTAACCGAATTGATTGATCGCGGAGCGAATCCCAACATCCGCGACGTCAATGGGGAGACTCCTTTGCATTTTGCTGGGCGTGAATATCGTCCGGAAGAAGCCAAGCTCTTGCTAGCGAATGCGGCCATCGTGGACATGCAGGACGAGCACGGCAACACCCCACTTTGGCGTGCCGTATTCGATTCCACCAGCCACTATGAGGAGGACGAGTTCGCTTTGGCCTTCGCTCGCATCGAGGCCCACCACTTTGTCAACCGCGGCTTTCTCGAAAGCGACGATCAGTTGTTGCGCGATGCTCGGCGGATTCGCGCCATTCCAGGGGTGATCGTGCAAGGCCGTTACGATGTGGTCTGTCCCATGGAGAGCGCCTGGGCTCTGCACCGTGCGTGGCCTGAGGCCGACCTGGTGATCACGCCGGACAGCGGCCACAGCGCGTCCGACCCGCCAAATACACGTGCCCTCGTTGCGGCTGCAGATAGGTTCGCCTGCTGCTGAGAAAAAAAGACTCTATAACGCACTGGATTGTAGTTTCCGAATAGCCCACATCCATGTAAGTCATCTGTCAAGAAAAAAGCACGAGGTTTCTGGGCGCGCTCGGGAGAGCGCGCGGTTGATCTGATCAGGATGCGCCGTTACGCAACTTTGCCTCTCGGCCGCGGTTCCTGCTACCAGCAGAACCATACATCCATTTGCTGCCTCGGGCTCCGAAGAGCCTTCGCAGAAGATTGAGTTTGTGTTCTCTGCCAGTCCCGAAACAATTCGTGGTGAGCCTCCAGAGGTTGACCTCCTTCGCACAGTGGGCTACTTGCGGGACCTGGCAGTCTGCGCATCGGAGAATCCTGATGTTTTTTTATTCATGGGCAGGCTTTTACGCCGCCGCCGTGCCTCCGGGTTGATCGGCAGACACGAAATCTTGTTTTCTCCGTTCCACTGCGAGCAGATAGGCAACGATCTTCCTCGCCACGGCCAGCGTGGCCCGATTGCGATTGCCTCTCTGCATCTCTTTTTCATAGATCAGGGCCAGGTCGTGGTTCAGCCTGGGCGCCAGCTTCGCAGCTTCGACCAGCACGTGCTGGATATGCTTGTTGCGCTGCTTGGAAATCGGCGTACGCATGACCTTGTCGGCTGAACTCCTCTCGGCGCCGCACAGTCCGCAATAACTGATGGCCTGTTTGATCGACCGGAACCGCGTGACATCGCCGATCTCCAGTGCCCACGTCAGCGCCGTAATCGGACCGACCCCGGGAACCGTTCTGAGCCGCTTGAGCCGCTCCGCCAGCAAAGGGTCGCGCTCAAGCGAACTGACCAGCGCATAGTCGAGCTTCTGCGCACGAACGATGTGCTCGCGGCTCAGCTTCAGCAGTGGCCGGATGCTCGCATCGATCTCCTTGCTCTCCGACATCAGCTCGGCGAAGTAGCCCACCTTGTGCAGTCGCCGCTTAGTATGAGTCACGCCCTTTTCCATCAGCAGCCCGGATACCCGGTTCTTCATCTGCACCATCTGCTTGACCAGCAACTCTCGATAGCGCAGCGTCCGCCGGCGATCCCGGATCTCAGTTGATGCCATATGGCACTCCGGCAGGAAGTCACAACGCAGACAATCAGCAATCTTGCTGGCATCGATCTTGTCGTTCTTCCGCTTCGCCGCGGCAATGGCGCGCAGCATCAGGGGATGGGCAACCTTCACCTTCTCGGCATGAGGAAGCAGGTGGTCGTAAATCCAGCCGGTGAAGATCGTCGCTTCCATGGCGATCATCCGGGGTTGGGGAAGCGTCTTGATCCAGCCGTCCAGCTCGCGCCGCGTGGATCCGATCTTGCCCTCCATGTGCACACAACCAGCCGCGTCCTTCACGCAGTAGCTGATCGTCCTCTTGTGAACATCAAGTCCGATGTAATACATAGTCTCTGAGGAGCCTCCGAGGTAGTTCTCTGAATCAGCCTCACAGCTGAGTTCAGCCTTTTGCAACACCTCGTGCTCCTCGCTGACTCCTGATGAACACAACCTTCAAGTTGTTTCGGTAATGGGTGCAAGTTGGAAGCCAAGCTCGGCAGCCTGCTTGCGCAAACGCTTTTCGGCACGAACGCTGGCCTGTTGATCGCATCGAGCGAAGACCTCATCTGAGTACGGCTGCCTGGTGGAAAGCAAGTGGTAGACGATGCGTGCCAGCTTGTGTGCGGTGGCCGTTACGGCAGCTGGCGCCCCAAGTCTCCACTTCATCTTGCGGTAGAAATCTCCCAGGTAGTTCTGAGCGTGGTAGAGGCAGTGTGCTCCGAGTCGCAATGCGATGGCTGCTCTGTTCTTCACCTTGCGCGTGCGAGTGTAGAGGACCTTTCCTCCGCTCACCTGCTTCTCCGGGCAGAGTCCCAACCAAGATGCGAAGGCAGAGGCGTTGCGGAAGCGCGAAACATCTGCTCCAACCTCCATTAGGATGGTATGCGCAGTCAAGGTACTGATACCGGGCACGTCGGTGAGATCGACGCCTGCGATACGAAACAGTTCTTCCTTCAGATCGAAGCTGGGCTCGTTGCCCGCGTGTTGATAGATCCGCTTCTTGGTTCCAACTGGTCGTTTGTGCGGCGCGTCTTCGGCACGTGGAAGTTTCCGCATGTTCTGCTCCAGTTCGAGATCCAGCTCGGCCATCAGTTGCTTATAGAACCGATAGGCTGCCAGGGACTGGCGAAGCGCGAATAAATGCTCGGGACGATAATCTCCTTCCAAAGACTTCGCGACTGTCTGGCGTGAACTGCGGATGCGTCGATTACATAAGCTGGCCAGCTTGGCTGGATCCCGTTCTCCTGCCAGGATGGCATCCAGGATCGCTATCCCGCTTACGCCAACGATATCGCTCAAGACATGATGCAGCTGGAGGTTCATCTGACTTAGAGCCTTCTGCATGTGCTGAATATGCTCAGCTGCCATCTGTACGAGGCCCTCTCGGTGACGCCAAAGAGAGCGCAATACGCAGATCTCGTCGGGCGGCCGAAAACTCGCCTTCAGCAATCCCACCGAGTGCAAATACTGGATCCACTGACAGTCCGAAACGTCGCTCTTGCGCCCGGGAACGTTCTTCACATGATGTGCGTTAACCAGGAAGACTTCAAACCCGTGCGTTTCCAGAATCTGATAAACCGGAATCCAGTAAACGCCAGTCGACTCCATGGCTACGGATCGGATGTTGCACTGGCGCAGCCAATCGGCCAATGCGAACAAATCGCGAGTGAATGTATCGAATCGACGGACCGAATCGATGTCGCGATCCGGCGGAACAGAAACAAATATCTCTTCGGCGCCGATATCAATCCCCGCCGCATCGGGGTGCATGATCGGCAGCATCCGTCCACTCTGTCTAGACTTGGCCTTGGGCTTGCTGCTCATCGTAGGCTCCTTCTGCTGGAACCTGCGGCCCGAAGTTACGTAACGAACAAACTCCTGAACGGGATCGCCGCATCGAGCGGACGTCACCACTGACCTCTACGCGACTTCGGACCCACGCTTAACAACGGGCTCTCGGTCAGCACCAATGTCAAGGCCGGGCTGTAACTGTCGCATGCTCCAGCGGATCCAGTATGACCTACGCCTGTTCATCCCGTCCCTCTTGGGACACCCCATCCGATGCTTAGCATTCAAACAATACACTCAGAACATCAGCAATGTCGTCGGATGGCAGTCCGCAGGCTGGGCGTTCGATGACACGAAGCACTTCCGCGCGGTGCTACACTGAATCGCAAATGGCGGATACCACGGTACGAAAGCGGACCTTCGCCCCATGGATGGGCTTGTTTTTAACGGTACTCGGCGCCTTGAGCAACGGGTTGCCGTTCACTGGTTTTCCGGCAGCGCCGGTTCCATGGATCAGCCTCCTGCTTTCGCTGATTGGCTTTGTAGTTGTTCTCTTCGGCCTGTGGCAGGCGTTTGGGCAATCGACGGTCTATAAAGGAAAGCTTTCCAGCGCTCTGGCAACGGGGTTTTCCCTGTTGTTCTTGGCTGGAGCCATCGTTTTCTTCTGGAGCGCACGACACATCCCACCAGAGTCCGCAGCTGCTCCGCAGGTAGGGCAGCGGGTGCCGGATTTTACGTTGCCGGACAGCACCGGTCATTCTGTCTCGCTGACGCAGTTGTTCTCTGGATCAGCAAGCAAGGAGCCGCCCAAAGCTCTTCTACTGGTTTTTTATAGAGGATACTGGTGACCGTATTGCAACCTCGAGTTACGAGGCATCGAAAGATCTCTACCGGAATTTGAGGCACAAGGAATCTTGCCGGTAGCCATTAGCGTTGATGCTCAAGAAGTTTCTGAAAATCTCCGCCACAAACGGGGCTACTCGTTCCCATTTCTTTCCGATCCCAAGGCCGAGGTGATTCGGCGCTACGAACTCCTGCATCCAGGCGGAGGTCCGGATGGTACCGATATCTCCCGCCCGGCGGAGTTCCTGATTGATCGCTCAGGCACTGTGCGCTGGGAAAATTTCACCGAAGATATCCGAGTGAGGCCGCGGGCAGCCGAGTTGCTAGCTCCAGCGCGCTCCATCCGATAATCGTTCAGCACTAAGCTTCATAAGACCGGTCATGAGCTACGCACAGAAATCCCCCGAGCCTGACACAAATGAAGCCCGGTAGGAATTGTGGGCGTATCACGGCCCACCTGGAAGGAACCCCAAAATCGGGATTATTTCCGGATTGCCCACAAGAACGAAGCCGCAGGCGCCGCGGCCGCTGCGGTAGTGGCTGGCGAGTAATTTTGTGGCCGGGATAGGTTGAGTCACAGGAGGTATCTACTGTGACTCGTCTTCGCAAAATGATGCTCGAAGAGCTCGAGCGTCGCAACTATTCCGAGAGCACTACGCGGCGTTATTTACGTTACGTCGAGCGGTTCGCACAACACTTCGGCAAGTCGCCAGACAAGCTGTCTCCCGATCATCTTCGCACCTATCAGTCTTACCTGCTCAAGGTGAGGAAGTTGGATCCGGGAACAGTCGAGTGCCACGTGTCTGCGCTTCGGTTCTTATTCATACGCACACTCCATCGTCATGAGTTCCGGCAGTTCCTGCCCTATCCCAAGATTCGCCGGAAGCTACCCAAGATCCTGAGCCTGGAGGAAGTGACACGTCTGATCGATGCCAGCAGCGGCCTGTTCGAGCGCACGCTGCTGATGGTTCTGTATGGCACGGGCATGCGCCGCGCCGAGATCGCACGGCTGAAGATCGACGACATCGACAGCCAGCGCATGGTTATTCACGTGGTGAACGGCAAGGGAGGCAAGGATCGCGATTTGCCGCTGAGTCCGAAGTTGCTCGAGACCCTGCGGGCCTACTGGCGGTGGCTTAAGCCCGAGACATATCTGTTCCCCTCGCGAACGAATCGCGACGCAGAGCAACCGATCACCGACAAGACCGTGTGGCGCGTCTGCCGCGAAGCGGCCAGCAGATCCGGCATTCGCAAGAGAGTAACACCCCATTTGCTTCGCCACAGCTGGGCAACCCACCTGCTGGAAGCCGGAACCGACCTGCGCACCATCCAGCTTCTACTCGGTCATGAGGATCTGGAAGTGACGGCGCGGTATCTGCATCTTTCTGCGCAACGCCTGCAGAAGGTTGCTAACCCGATCGAGGAACTGAAGCTCTCCAACGTCGACCAGAGCCGCCGGTCTTATCATCGTCCGCGTCGCTCATGACGCCGCCGGCCATCG
Source organism: uncultured Acidobacteriaceae bacterium (assembly GCA_963770365.1). Lineage (GTDB taxonomy): Bacteria > Acidobacteriota > Terriglobia > Terriglobales > Acidobacteriaceae > Telmatobacter. The sequence goes on from CAVYPN010000023.1 coordinate 338,524, forward strand.
AAGTGGCCGACATCGTCCGCGCAAAGGGCAGGCAGTATCTCGAACAGTTTAGCGTCAGCTATCAGCAGCTGAAGGCATACCGGGCCGTGGAGCGCTGCCGCACCGCTGCTCTTGGCGGACATAAGGACAAGTGTGTCAACTGCGCGTACGAAGCACCACACTCTTATAATTCGTGCCGCTCACGATGCTGTCCCAAGTGCCAGGCGCAGGAACGCCGGCGATGGCTCGAAGCACAGCAGCGGGATTTACTCAACACCAACTACTTCCACGTCGTGTTCACTGTGGCGCACGAACTGAACCCGCTGGCACTGACTTCTCCAAGGCCATTTCTCGACTTGCTCTTCGACGCCAGTTCCCAGGCCCTGCTCGAAGTCGCTCGAGATCCTAAATGGCTAGGCGCGGAGATTGGATTTCTTTCCATCCTGCACACCTGGAGTCAGACTCTGCTGGGCCATTACCACGTGCATTGCGTGGTCCCCGGCGGGGGACTGTCTCCGGATCATCAGCGATGGATTTCGACCAACCACCCACGGTTCCTGCTGCCCATTGCGGTACTCCACGACGTCTTCCGCGACAAGTTCCTCGCTGGACTTCGTCATCTCTACCGCAAGAACCAGCTCGATTGTCGCGGAGCCGCCACGGATTTCTGTGATCCCGCGTGGTTTGAACAACTGATCGCGAGGCTGGGCAAGAAGGACTGGTACGTCTATGCCAAGCCGCCCTTCGGCGGTCCGGATCGAGTCCTCGCTTATCTCGGCCGTTACACCCACCGCATGGCCATATCCAACCACCGACTCGTCTCCTTCGACGGCGAAGAAGTCCGCTTCCGCTGGCGCGATCATCGACACGGCGGAATCCAGCGTGTCATGCCCCTCGGCGCCGTCGAGTTCCTGCGGCGCTTCTTCCTGCATGTCCTGCCCAGGAGCTTCGTGCGCATCCGCCACTACGGCCTGCTGTCGAACCGTTTCCGAAAACAGCTGCTGCCCCTGGCGCGCACCCTGCTCGCTGCGCAAGGCCGCGAACCGTTGCCTCTGCCGCCGCCCCCCGACTGCGATCTCTGGCACTGTCCCCGTTGCGGCGCACCCATGCGCGTCGCTGAACGCTTCACCGCCGCACAACTCTATTTTGCAGGTTTCCATCCTTCATGACCGCCGCTGCCAACCCGCTCTCCAGGCTTGCTCCATGCATGCGTTTGCAGTCGTGTGTTCACTTGCTCCATCAACCCTTCGAAGCCGCCCTAACCGGCTCGCCGAAACCCCCGATCGAAACCAGTTCAGGCAACTACTCAACAGTTCCGATCACCCGCGGCGACAATGACGGACTGAAAGACTATTTGCTGAACCAGGAAATGGCATTCAATATCCATAATCCCAGCCTCGATCACCGCGCCCGCTAAGTACACCTGCGGCTTCCTTCTCGTGTCCAAATCGAAAGCGCCTCGCGGAGTATATCCTGCCTCACAATCAACACTTCTCCGCGACGCGCTTCCGATCTTGGATAGCTACAATTCGGGATGTACACTCGATTCGGATATGAAACGTGTCATCGTTACTGGATTGATGGCCCTCGCAGTGTGTACTTCCTTAGGGCAATCGGGCACCGCGACAACCCCGACATCCTTGCCTGCAAACGCTCCCTACGTTGCGACGATGACGTTTGATGTGGCGTCGGTGCGGGAGAACAAGAACCTTGATATGAGCGCCGGGTACGTGATGGGCGCACAGTTCGTGTCCCACACGACGACATATCGGGCGACTAACTGGCCGATCGAAAACTTGATCAGCACCGCGTTTGGTGTGATGAACTATCAGATTGTGGGCGCTCCGAATTGGCCTTGGCCGACGTTTTTTATGATCGAGGCCAAAAGTGATAGCGAGGCGGATGCGAAGCTGGCGACTCTGAGCAGAGAACAGCAGCGAGCAGAGCAGCAGCACATGTTGCAGGCGCTGCTGCAGGACCGTTTTAAGTTGAAGACGCACTGGGAAACGAGGCAGGGCGACGTCTACAACATGGTCGTGGCGAAGGGAGGGCCAAAGCTCGGCGCTGAGGGCTCGATGCCGCTGTCAGCCGAGGAGAAAAAGGAGTTTGGCGACCATCCGGTGCCGCCGTTCTCCCAAAAGTGCGCTGTGCAGGGGTGCGACTACATTGCACATGGATGCTCGATGGATCAGTTGGTGGGAATCCTGGCGATGCAATTTGGGCGGCCAGTGACCGACAAGACTGGTTTGGGAGGCAAGTACGACTTCGTGCTGAAGTACAAAGGTCGCTGGGATCGGGACCGGAGCGCCGACGACATGGACCCGACACCGCCGATGGACATGGCACTGCAAGAGGAGCTTGGGTTGAAGGTTGAGGCGGCAAAGGGACCGGTGAAAGTGCTTGTCATCGATCACGTAGAGCAGCCGTCGGACAACTAGCTTTGGTCGGCGACAACCATTGGTTCGAATCTTCGGATTTTCGAGTTGCGGTAGAATCACCGCCAATTCGGACATTACCATTTTTGGTGCAATTTCGGGCCTTCGAAACTTGGCATCCGAACGTTTTCTTGAACGTCCATGAGCGCATTGTCCTCTTATCGTAAACGTGACTTTCACGTCGCTGCTGCAGGACCGACTTTGCCATAAACACTGGCTGACTTGCGAGCGTTAATTCTCCTTCTTGTTTGCAATAACGACGAGCCACGCCGACTCGGGACATGGCTTCTTTTTCTGAACCGCATAAAAACCCGATTGTGTGATCGCAGAGACAACTTCGTCGGCGGTGCGACTGGCAAAGATATCGGCGGGCATTCTCATATGGTCCATCCACTCCTTTGGAAGAAAGCCGACCGCGAGAGTGCCCCCTGGAGTAGGTACGCGATGGATCTCACGAAAACTTGCTTCGAGTGATTCCAAGAAGTAGACGGTGTTGACCGTCAAAGCTTTATCGAAAGACGATTCGTCTAAGGGCAGCGATACTACACTGCATTCATGAAATGCGGCTCGGCCTGCGGCCATTTCGCGTGAGAACTTCGATTTCGCGCGGAGAACAACGTCTCGCGATCGATCGACCCCTGCAACGAAGCCAGAGTTTTCGATCAGATACCGGAGCGTCACCCCGCCCCCAAATCCAACTTCAAGGACGCGATCTGTTGGCTCAACATCAAGTTGCCCCGCCGCAAAGGCATTCATATCTTTGTTTCGCCGGTTCATGAGGAATGCCACGAGCTTTCCCAGAAGGCCGGAAGGACGCGAGAGTTGTCTGGCAATGATTCGGAGTGGCATTTGTTTCCTCCCTTCGTTCTGAGTGCTATGCGAATCCATGTCCGTGTTCCAACTGTGTGAAATCCTGGCTGCCGTCGTAATCCTGCTTTGCCACCAGAGGCGGGCATTTCCGCAGCCAGGGATCACATGAAAGGCTATTTCTTCACGCCCACAATCGCCGTTTCCGGAGTTGGCAAAAGTTTGACGCCTTCGCAGGAGCTGAAACCGGCTTCTTCGAGCATCGCCAGATTTTCAGAGAGTGTGTAAGCATTCCCTCCGGGCGTACTTACCAGCATGTTCATTACGAACGATGCCGGAATGGGCGGCGAAACGCGGTCGTCGTTGGGCGCGAACTCAACAACAACCACTCGGCCTCCAGGTTTGAGGGCCGCGTGGACTTTCCGAAGGAAATCCACGTTTGTCTGGCGGTCCCAATGATGGAGCAGGTTCGGAACGAGAACTCCATCGAACCCAGTTCCGAATGGAATAACCAAAGCGTCTCCCTCTAAGTAGGAGACGCGATCGGCAACTCCGAAATGTTCTACGTTCTCCCTTGCCACAGTGAGCACCGACGGAAAATCCAGCGCGACGATTTTGGCTTTCGGGTTTGCGCGCGCAACTGCTATACCGAACAAGCCATGGCCTGCGGCGATGTCGAGTATCTTCGCCTCGGAGTTGCCGCTCAATAGCTTCGCTGCCTGTTCAGCGGTGGAAAACATGAGCGGTGCCATGGAACGTGCAAAGTCAACCCAGAGCGGAAGCTCCTGGTTAACGGAATGTCCGTCTGGCGGTGGACCGCCTTCGCGAATGACTCTCGTGAGGTCTTTGAATCCATCGACCAGGAAGGGAGCAGCCATGAAAGATATAGCCATTCCGATATAGCGAGGCGATTTCTTGTGCAGGAATGCAGCCGAATCCAAGGTAAGACTGTAGTACTCCCCGGACTCGTCGATGTATTTGTTTAGAAAACCAATGACGACGAGGAAGTCGCAGAGGGCTCGGAGTCCCCGCTCGGGGCAGCCGATCCGCTCCGTCAACGGCCCTACCCCGCCGGAGGTCTCTCCAATGGCAGTGAACAACTCCAGTTCTATTGCTGTCTTCAACGCCGCCGATCGTTGATAAGCGTGCATCGTTTCAAAAAACAAGACAGGCGATGCCGACTGCTGCTTGATCTGCTCCGACTCGAGTTGCAATTCCAGCGTTCCCATTTGAATCTCCTTGTGCAAACGTGGTTAAAGTCAATACATTTGTCTGGAGATGTTCAGAGATTTCGACCTCTCAACACCTCTACCTGACACCAGTTACAGAGTGGTCTACAGGGTGGCTGGCCTTTATGGAAGCCACCCCATTCCCACCGCATCCTTGGCTCCTCCTTGGTCGGATGACCCCTCCGGAGCGCGCGTGCCTTCCGAATCTTGTTGCTATTTCAATCCGTGGCCGATTCGGCTGCCTGCTATCGCATAGCCACATCAATGGGAATATCCCAGAAACTGTCATCGCGTCTTTGGGTTGTGTTTGGGATTTCTTAAAAGAGTTATAAAAGGAAGTAATGTCGAAGATTCAGAGGGAGTTATACGAATTCGGACCATTCATCATCGACGCCGTCGAGCGCATCGTGACGCGTGATGGATCGCCGCTGTCGATCACTCCGAAGGTCTTCGATACCTTGCTCTATCTTCTTCGTAATCGCGGACGCACCCTCACGAAAGATGAATTATTAAAGAATATCTGGCCGGGCACTTTCGTTGAAGAAGTCAATCTCGCTGTCAACATTTCAAACCTGCGCAAATTGCTTGGTGATAATCCACAAGACCCTCAGTATGTCGTGACACTCTCTGGCCGGGGGTATCGATTTATCGCCGAGGTGAGAGCGGATGTCGAGACGGACGACGTAGATGTTCGCCAGATGGGAATTGTCAGCAACGAGCAGCCAGACGTCCAACAACGTGAAGACGCAATTCCTCATTCTGAAAAAGCTGTGACGTCGCAAGTTCGAGGAGGCACAACCCGTACGGTCCAGGTCGGTCGCTCTCTGATCCACTCCAAATGGAGAATTCCACTTTCAATTGTGCTTCTCGTTTCGGCCGCGACGGGAATCTATTTCTGGCTGGCGGCCGAGCGTCGAAAATCCATCTCCAAGGCCGACGCGTCCATTGCCGTGCTTGCCTTTGTCGACCTCAGTCAAGAAAAAGATCAGGAATATTTTTCGGATGGGCTGACCGATGAATTGACCGAAGATCTCACAAAAATTCCGGGATTACGGGTCATTGCACGATCTTCGGCATTTCAATTCAAAGGCAAGAACGAAGACTTGCGCGTGGTCGGTAAAAAGCTGGGTGTCGCGAATATCCTCGAAGGCAGCGTGCGCCGCGATGGAGAGCGCATACGAATTACAGCAGAACTGACGAAAGTAAGCGACGGCTTTCAGTTCTGGTCAGAGACCTACGATCGCAAGACAGATGATTTGCTTGCTACCCAGGAAGAAATAGCTCACGCCGTTGCCGGCGCCCTCCAGGTCAGAATCTTGGACCCTAATCATGGCCCGGATTCGCCGCACCTGCGCAATCCTGCAGCATACGAACCATACCTCAAGGCGCAATACTACTTCGCCAGAGGTGAGGAGAAGGAGGATCTGGACAAAGCGTTAGCCAATGTCGATCAGGCAATTCAAATGGACGACTCTTTTGCTGCAGCCTGGGCCTTGCGGTCTTCGGTGATCAATACCGCGGCATCCATAGGGTTGAGAAAACACGAAGATGGTTATCGAGAGGCGCTCAAGGATGCCGAAAAGGCGATCGCCCTCGACAAAAATCTGGCTTCCGGATACGTGGCGCTGGCTTGGGTAAAGATCAACTTCGAATGGGACTGGGATGGCGCTGAGAGCGCACTAAGGAAAGCCGGAACGCTGCAGCCGGGGAGTGCCGTTGTTCTGAGCTACCGTGCTTACCTGTATCAATGCACGGGACGTCTCGATGAAGCGATTGCCCTGACCGGCGAAGCCAGTACGCTCGACCCCTTACGCACCAGCGCATATCTGGGCGACCTGCTTTATGTCGCGGGACGCTACGACGAAGCACGATCTGCCCTCGACAAAGCGGTCACCGCGAATCCGAAGATTGAGGGTCTCCACGCAAGGCTCGCCCTAATTTTGCTCGCGCAGGGCCGCGCCCAGGACGCGCTCGCAGAAATCGATCTGGAGCCGGGCGAGTGGGAGAAACTTACCGCGGAAGCACTTGTCTATCACTCCCTCAAGCGAACGGCAGAATCCGATAAGGCCCTCGCCATCCTCATTTCCAGACACCCCGAAGACGGGCCATATCAGATTGCCGAAGTCTACGCTTATCGCGGCGAGACCAATCACGCTATCGAGTGGCTTGAACGAGCCTACCGCCAGCGTGACCCTGGGTTGAATCAATTGAAGCTTGATCCACTTTTGAGAAATGTGCTTTCAGATGAGCGCTATCTGGACTTGCTCAAGAAAATGGGACTTTCAACAAAGCGCCCTTGATCGTCAGACGAAACTAGGTGTTCCCAATGCCAAAACAACTCGGGGGCAGAACGAAGGCCGCATACGTGTTGAGCGTCGATGGACATGCGCCGATTATCTTACACGCGAAATTTTCACGTTTGGTTCTCCGCCGACGAACAGAGATGGGCTCTTTAGACCCCAAGTTGAGTTTGCGGTCGGTTCACCGCCAAACGTGAAGTAACCCAAACTTGGGGTTGGGGAAGGGTTGCCCACAAGAACGAAGCCGCAGGCGCCGCGGCCGCTGCGGTAGTGGCTGGCGAGTAATTTTGTGGCCGGGATAGGTTGAGTCACAGGAGGTATCTACTGTGACTCGTCTTCGCAAAATGATGCTCGAAGAGCTCGAGCGTCGCAACTATTCCGAGAGCACTACGCGGCGTTATTTACGTTACGTCGAGCGGTTCGCACAACACTTCGGCAAGTCGCCAGACAAGCTGTCTCCCGATCATCTTCGCACCTATCAGTCTTACCTGCTCAAGGTGAGGAAGTTGGATCCGGGAACAGTCGAGTGCCACGTGTCTGCGCTTCGGTTCTTATTCATACGCACACTCCATCGTCATGAGTTCCGTCAGTTCCTGCCCTATCCCAAGGTTCGCCGGAAGCTACCCAAGATCCTGAGCCTGGAGGAAGTGACACGTCTGATCGATGCCAGCAGCGGCCTGTTCGAGCGCACGCTGCTGATGGTTCTGTATGGCACGGGCATGCGCCGCGCCGAGATCGCACGGCTGAAGATCGACGACATCGACAGCCAGCGCATGGTTATTCACGTGGTGAACGGCAAGGGAGGCAAGGATCGCGATTTGCCGCTGAGTCCGAAGTTGCTCGAGACCCTGCGGGCCTACTGGCGGTGGCTTAAGCCCGAGACATATCTGTTCCCCTCGCGAACGCTTCGCGACTCAGAGCAACCGATCACCGACAAGACCGTGTGGCGCATCTGCTCGGAAGCGGCCAGGAGAGCCGGCATCCGCAAGACAGTGGCGCCCCATTTGGTTCGCCACAGCTGGGCAACCCATCTGCTTGAAGCTGGCACCGATCTGCGCACCATCCAGCTTCTGCTGGGTCATGAGGATCTGGAAGTGACGGCGCGGTATCTGCATCTTTCTGCGCAACGCCTGCAGAAGGTTGCTAACCCGATCGAGGAACTGAAGCTCTCCAACGTCGACCAGAGCCGCCGGTCTTATCATCGTCCGCGTCGCTCATGACGCCGCCGGCCATCGAAGTGGCCGACATCGTCCGCGCAAAGGGCAGGCAGTATCTCGAACAGTTTAGCGTCAGCTATCAGCAGCTGAAGGCATATCGGGCTGTGGAGCGCTGCCGCACCGCTGCTCTTGGCGGTCATAAGGACGAGTGTGTCAACTGCGCGTACGAAGCACCACACTCTTATAATTCGTGCCGCTCACGATGCTGTCCCAAGTGCCAGGCGCAGGAACGGCGGCGATGGCTCCAGGCACAGCAGCGGGATCTACTCAACACCAACTACTTCCACGTCGTGTTCACCCTGCCGCACGAACTGAACCCGCTGGCCCTGACGTCTCCCAGGCCATTCCTCGATTTGCTTTTCGAGGCCAGTTCCCAGACCCTGCTCGAAGTCGCTCGAGATCCTAAATGGCTAGGCGCAGAGATTGGATTTCTTTCCATCCTGCACACCTGGAGTCAGACCCTGCTGGGCCATTACCACGTGCATTGCGTGGTCCCGGGCGGTGGACTGTCTCCGGATCATCAGCGATGGATTTCGACCAACCACCCACGGTTCCTGCTGCCCATTGCGATACTCCACGACGTCTTCCGCGACAAGTTCCTCGCTGGACTTCGTCATCTCTACCGCAAGAACCAGCTCGATTGCCGCGGAGCCGCCACGGATTTCTGTGATCCCTTGTGGTTTGAACAACTGATCGCGAGGCTGGGCAAGAAGGACTGGTACGTCTATGCCAAGCCGCCCTTCGGCGGTCCGGATCGAGTCCTCGCTTATCTCGGCCGTTACACCCACCGCATGGCCATATCCAACCACCGACTCGTCTCCTTCGACGGCGAAGAAGTCCGCTTCCGCTGGCGCGATCATCGACACGGCGGAATCCAGCGTGTCATGCCCCTCGGCGCCGTCGAGTTCCTGCGACGCTTCTTCCTGCATGTCCTGCCCAGGAGTTTCGTGCGCATCCGCCACTACGGCCTGCTGTCGAACCGTTTCCGAAAACAGCTGCTGCCCCTGGCGCGCAAACTGCTCGCTGCGCAAGGCCGCGAACCGTTGCCTCTGCCGCCGCCCCCCGACTGCGATCTCTGGCACTGTCCCCGTTGCGGCGCACCCATGCGCGTCGCTGAACGCTTCACCGCCGCACAACTCTATTTTGCAGGTTTCCATCCTTCATGACCGCCGCTGCCAACCCGCTCTCCAGGCTTGCTCCATGCATGCGTTTGCAGTCGTGTGTTCACTTGCTCCATCAACCCTTCGAAGCCGCCCTAACCGGCTCGCCGAAACCCCCGATCGAAACCAGTTCAGGCAACTACTCAACAGTTCCGATCACCCGCGGCGACAATGACGGACTGAAAGACTATTTGCTGAACCAGGAAATGGCATTCAATATCCATAATCCCAGCCTCGATCACCGCGCCCGCTAAGTACACCTGCGGCTTCCTTCTCGTGTCCAAATCGAAAGCGCCTCGCGGAGTATATCCTGCCTCACAATCAACACTTCTCCGCGACGCGCTTCCGATCTTGGATAGCTACGATCCTCTCAGAACTCAGAATAACCCGCGACAACGCGGCTCAATGAGCCCTTTGGCCTGTCGTCAATCGAGAACCATGTGCATTCAGATCGGCGACACTGGTCGACTACCCAGGATTAATCTGCAGACCCAGGTTGTTGTGACGAGCTTGGAACCAAGACAGGATTGTCCAGTAGCCTTTCCGCGGCCGGCGGAGCGTTCGCATTAATGCTGTGCCCCCGGGCATGGCTTAGACACGCTCATGTCCGACAATATGATTGCTGCCAGGAGTTGAACTTGCTGTCAAATTATCTCTTTGCCGTGAAAAGTACTGGCACATGTGAATCAACGCTGCTATCGGTCAGCATTGAAAATCGGATCGTATCCCCCGCAACTGTGCCCTTGTAATAATGCTGGTCTTGATAAGTCTTATCATCCAGCGTCGTTTGGGACTTGGTCATGAAGCGGACTTGGTGTCCCTCGATTTTGCCATCAAATATTCCGCGATCTACTCCAAGAAGTGAGGCGGTGCCAGACAGTTCTGAACCGGCGACCTCGAAGTTGAACGTCTCCTCGTAAATAGCTCCCGGCCAATCGTATCTAACTGTTGCTTTCCATTTGCCGTTAACACTCGCGGAGCCCTTGTCAGGGCTCTCTGACTTATCAGTCGCGTTTGTGTTGACGGCTTGAGCAGACGGAACGGCTCCATCAGCAGGTGCGTACCGCTTCTGGTCAGCCGAATCGGGATTTGGGTGAGCGGCCGGCTTCATTTGCCGAAACACCAGAATGCCACCCGCGATTACGGCGACCGCCAGAGCGGATGACACCGCCAGAGCCAATCTATTTGATTTCAACTTTCGCGGCCGACCCGCAATGCTGGGAACGGTCTTGCTGAGTTCATCCATCAACTGTTCCGCGTCCGCATGGAAATGAGCATCTCGGAGATCCATCGCCTGATGGAAAGACAAGGGGCGCAAATCGTTGGGCAAATCGTCCTGGTGCGGCATGGTTGCCTCGCCCACGAGAACCGGAATCACTCGCACTCCGCGTTCGAGCGCCTTGGCAATCTCAAGCCGAACGAAATCGCCCGCCAAATCAAGTCGGCGGCTTCCATTTGCTCCCGTGCTCGTCAGCCACCGTTCGCCGATTAAAGCAAGTAGCACATCGCATTGGCTGATCTTCTCCTCGATCACGGTCTCAAAATTGTCGCCACCCATGATCGTGTCGAGGTCCATGTATGTGTTCTCTCTACCGAAGCGGGTACTGAGGATATCGAACAGCCGTCCCGCATACCCGCTGCTATCTTCACGACGATAGCTAATGAATACTCCAGACATACCAGATCCTCAGCGCGGGCGTATCCTTGCTATCGTTCCGCCGATTCTGCAGCCACTTTCACTATCGTAGGTACTTGAGAAAGAGTCAACAATTGCTGCGAACAGAGCCACGCACTCATCGAGAATCGTTTTCGCAACAAAAGCAGGATAGGTATCGGCAAACGCGGATGGCAACTCCGATTCGCCACGCCAGTTCACCGGATTCCAGTCCGCAATGCCGACTTCCCGGGGGGATTGTGTGACGCCTGGCATCCTTGCGCCTTCCCAGATCTCAAAATCGAGACCCGGGCCACCTGCGGCGAAAGCTCGACGAGGCTATTCCAAATAAGAGAAACTAGCAAACTGGTGACAAGTGGATGACAACTTCCGTTCGCGCCGCAGCCTAGGATCACGAACTGGAAGGCCAGAGAGGGTTTTCGTGCCAGTAGCTCCTACCGCTGGTTTCGACCTCGATCTGCTGCTGAATTTTCCCCCTGGAGAGTGAAATATGCTGTTTCGCAGAATTGCAGTCGCCCCATGCCTCGGCCTCGTTCTTCTAATGGTTCCGGCCTTGGCCCAAGCACAGTATCAGCTCACCAACCTGGTTTCGAATCAATTCGATGAACAGCCCGCGAACACCGATCCACTACTGGTCAACGCCTGGGGATTGACCCGCAGCGCCGGATCGCCTTGGTGGGTCAGCGATAACCTCTCCGGCTGGTCGACTCTCTATAATGCAGCCGGAACACCAATAGCACTCAGAGTATTGATTCCTACGGCCGGAAACGGACCAGTTGAGCCGACAGGCGCAAACGGCGTTGGCACACCGACGGGAATCGTTGCCAATGCATCGAAGACAGATTTCCAGGTTGCGGGCGTGTCCTCGGCTTTCATCTTTGCCACGCTGGATGGCACGATCAGCGCCTGGCCGGGTCTGAACAAGAACCTGGCGACCCTCAAAGTGGACAACTCGGCCAGCAAAGCGAGTTACACAGGTTTGGCCATCACCAGCAATGCTTCGGGGAATTTCCTCTACGCGACGGACAACGCCAACAATCACGTAGACATGTTCGACGCCAACTTCAACTGGGTGAAGTCGTTTGGAGATCCTGCGATTCCATCTGACTTCTCGGTATTTGGCGTCCAGGACATCAATGCCATGGTTTATGTCACGTATGCCATGACGAACGGGGACGCTGGCGGTTACGTCGACATCTTCAAGGAGGATGGCACTTTCGTGAAGACACTGATCCAGGGAGAGCACCTCAATCAACCCTGGGGCATCACCCTCGCACCCAGCAATTTTGGGCCGCTGAGCAATACACTGCTGGTTTCAAACAACGCCACCCCCGACGGCACCATCAACGGATTCAATCCTACGACCGGTAAGTTTGTGGGGACCATCAGAGACGACTTCGGAAGGAAGATTACGCTCAGTAACTTGTGGGGAATAGCCTTCGGTGGTGGAACCACAAACAATGGGGCAACTAACCAACTGTTCGTAACTGCAGGCCCGGGCAAGGGAGCACAAGCCCAATTGGCCGGTACCTTTGCATCAATCGTCTTCAATCCAAACGCTCATCCTGATCATGATCAGGATAATGACGGCCACTCGAAATAGGCGTTTTCATCCCACGGCCTCCGCGGTCTTATCTTCAGACAAGACGAGGTCAGGTAGCACCCTGGTGCCCACCCTAAAGCGCGGCGCAAAGCGACCAGCTTCAGGGTGGGAGGGCCAGCTCGGCTTTGCCCAGCCATAGTTCGCCACTCACTCTCTGACTCGCCACCCTAAAATCGCTTCAGTGATCGGCAGCGCGATTTCCCAGGTCCACCTTCGTCAGCGCCTTGTCCTGTCCATCATCACTCGACTCGTCTGGGCATTGCTCTTCATCGTCGGCCGCGCCAGTTTCCTGTTTCAGTTTCGTGCAGTTCTCAGGATTACTCCTCATGAACGCCGATTGCACCTGCAGAGTTCTGGCTTCATGCCAAAATCGCCGAGGCTTGAATCGAGCGTCTTGGCAAATTCAGGGGTTCTGGTCGTATAACCGCCAATACGGAATGTATGGTCCGCCGCCGTTTTGCAAGCGAAAAGTGAGGATGACAGAATTGGTCTGCGCGAATGTATTCGGCCTTGATTGGAGTAGCGAACTCCTGGCCTGAATGGGATGCGCTGCGCTCTCGTCCTTTTTAGTAACGCTGCCTTTAAAGGCATTTTCCGAGTGCAGGTTCTCGAGAGCGCCGGGATCGACCGTTTTTGCCATCTCATGTTTTCGCCAGCAAACCTGGCAGGAATCTCCAAACTCAGATCAGTCGTCGTCGTTGGGCTGCAGATGTGGGAAATCGCGTCAGCGATTTCCAAGCCTGGCGCTTTGTGCCAGGCGTCATGTGCAGGCCATCAGGCTGCGTTCAATTGTGCCGCTGTTGGCGGGCGATAAACTTCTCCTTTGTAGAGAACCGCCCAGGCCATGCGCGCCATCTTGTTGGCCAGCGCTACGGTCGCCACCTGCGGGCGCTTGCGGGATGTGAGATTGACCAGCCACGTACTCAAGCCGGAAGATTGCTTGGTTTTCTGCAGCAGCACGGTGTGCGCTCCCTGCACAAAGAGTTTGCGCAGGTATTTGTTTCCTCGTCTGCTGGTACCAGTGAGCTTTTGCTTGCCTCCGGTGGAGTGCTCGCCGGGCACCACTCCCAGCCAGGCAGAGAATCCGCGGCCCTTCATGAAGGCTGCGCCGTTGCCGATGGCTGCCACTGTGGCCGTAGCTGTGATCGGTCCGATTCCGGGGATCGCGACCAGGCGTTTGCACTGCTCAAGTTCGCCGCAGATGCGCGCGATCAGCTTGTTGGTTTCCTCAATCTGTCCGTGCAGATATTGCATCTCCGACCGCAGTTGGGTCAGAAGTACGCGCAATGCACCGGACAGTTTGTTGTCCGCGTCTTCCAGGATGCCGGGCAGAGACTCCTCAATATAATGGCGACCCTTGCGGATGGTGATACCGCGCTCCAGCAGCATACCGCGCATCTGGTTGATCACCGCAGTGCGGCGCACAACCCAACGCTCGCGCACACGGTGCAACGACTGAAGGTCGAGCTGGTCGTCGGTCTTGATCGGCACAAAGCGCATCGTGGGGCGGGTTACAGCTTCGGCACACGCTTCCGCATCGATATAGTCGTTCTTGTTCGTCTTTACGTAAGGCTTCACGTACTGCGCCGGCATCAGCCGTACATCATGGCCTTGTTCCCGCAGAGCACGGCCGAGAAAATGAGATCCTCCACAAGCCTCCATGCCGATCAAGCAATGAGGAAGGTTCGCGGTGAAGCGCAGCAACTGAGTCCGTGAACCCTTCTTGCGAACCACGACTTGCCCACGCGCGTTGACAGCTACAAAGTGAAATACTGTCTTCCCTAAATCGATACCAATCGTCCGAATCTCCATGGAACACCTCCTGTGTTTACCTCTATACCCTCGGGGAGGGTTTAGGCGGCGGACCATGCCAGTAGTTACTCCCCGGGCAAGAACTGCGGTTCTGTGTTGTCACAAAGGCAATTGAAGAAGTAGCCCACTAGCCCAACTTGGCATATGCCCTTGGACATCGCTTTCAATCTGAAGCCGCCTCAATCCCGCTTATCACGAGCCTCTTTGGTTTGCAGGACAGCGGCTTCGCGAAGATTGAACCTGATTCTGCAAAGAAACGTCGTGAGTTTGGAGAACGACTCAACGAAGATCAGGCTCGATTCGTCTTTTGCATCAACGGCGCAGGAGGTTGCCAGGAGTCCGCCCCAGAAATCCGTCAACCAATCTTCGTCGGTACACGATCCGTCTTCAAGAATACGGACAACAAGATCTGGGTTAGCGCGCTGCCTGTCGGTAACGGGTTCGCCTGCCAGCAGATTCTCGGCCTTGAGCGCAATTGCGACGGCGTTCACTAGCTTGTGCCTACTCAGTCTGCCGAGAACCAACAGCCGCACTTTCTCAGCTTCCCCTGGACAAATTCGACTCAGGAATGCAATGGCTTCGACCAACCGGACCAGGCTCAGCATGTCTTCCGGCTTTGCTTCTTCTACCAGGTCCTCTCTTAGACTCTCCCATTGGCGTGATTCCGTGTCATCCTTCAAGACAAAGCAGACGCCGACACCATCTTCTCCGCACCTGACGACCTTGGCCTGCACCTCGATCCGGCGCTCAGGATTGATTTCAAGTGGGCCTTGTCTTTGCAGCGATAGAGAAAGCAACGTGTCAGGCTGCCAACGTTCTTCCGTGAGAATGTAAA
>CAVYPN010000024.1:0-43770 GCA_963770365.1 uncultured Acidobacteriaceae bacterium
GAGTGCGGCAAGCTTGGGGCCCTGTGAACGCGTGAGCGTTCATGGGGTAAGCTGCGCGAAGGATCTGCTTCGACCCTTTTCCGCACATCCGATTACCATCCGCTCGCCAACAACCCGCTATACTGCTCCCCATGCAACAAGATCCCATGGAAGAATGGCGTCGCCTCACCACGCTCTACAGCGAAATGGGCGACATCGAAATCCGCGATCTCCTCGATCAGATCAACGACCTCACACCGAACGCGCAGCAGATCCTCCGCGATGAATTGAAGAAGCGCGGCATTGATGAGCGCAGTCCCTCTGTGCCGCCCTTCCCATCGATGTCTTCGCAGCATGTTCGGGATCGTCGAACTATTTCTCACTTCGTGCCTGCCTCAGCGGAAGTTGCTAGTTCGGAACAGGAAGATGAAGAGGACGATGACGGTTCTCGCGAATACACGTGGAAGACGTTGCTGTGCGAATGCCAGGACCTTGCGGAAGCGAGGGCGGTTGCCACAATGCTGATGGGCGCAGGGATTGAAAGCTGGATTGAACGGCCACAACAGTACTATGTTGACCCAGGCAGCCCCAGCGTCAAGGTTGCCGCTGATCAACTCGAACATGCCAAAGCAATGCTCGCTCAGCCTATCCCGCAAGAACTGATAGAGGAGCAGAGGGAACTTGAAGCAGCTCCAGCCTACGAAATCCCCACTTGTCCTAAATGCAAAGCCGAAGATCCCACCCTCGAATCCGTTGAGCCCACAAACAACTGGCTCTGCGAATCCTGCGGCTACACGTGGTCCGATCCTGTTCCCGATCCGACGAATACCCAGTCAGCCAGCTGACCCGCATCTACTCCGCCTTGCGCTGAGCCACCCACATTCCGTCTGCGCGCCCATCCACGCGAACGCGGCCTTTCGCGCCGTCTCCATCAATCCAGCCATCCATGGATGCTGTGGTGGGGCCCGGAGCACCGTCTCCACCCGCAGGCCAGTTAAATGGGAACGATAACTCCACATAGCCGTCACGCCAGGTTCCTGTGATCGGAATCGCCTCTCCTGGACCACGTTCCAGCGTCCCGCTCAACTTGTTTCCATCTTGCGTGAGTTTCATCGAGGATTGAAATCCAATCGCGTCGCTCGTAACCTTTACGTCCCACGTGCCCTTCGCTTCCGAACCATTCTTGATCGGCTGAGGCGCGGCGGGTGTGATCCGCAGATTCGAGAAGTATGACTCTTCTCCGGCATAGCCCCACAACCCGACGGAGCCATGCAGATTCGAACTCTTCAATCCATCCACCACAAGGCTCGGCTTGCTTGAGCCGTTCAGAAAGATTCGCGCCGTGCGTCCTGCGACTTCGATCTTCACCTTGGTCCAGGTCTCCGGCTCAATTTCGGCGTAACTCTCGTACACAAACGGCCACTCGCGCCGAAGCTTGTACCAGCCATATCCCGGCTCTGCACAGTACTGCACGGTGTGGTTGCGCATCGACTGGTTGTCGGCGAGCGCATTCTTCGGACGCAGGTAGAAGAGCTCATACTCCTTGCCGTCGGGCTTCGATCGAAATGCCACCCCCGTGAACCCCGGCATCCGCGTTCCTGGCGGAGTGGTTATCTTGACCGCGATGTCGACTTCAATTGTTCCGTCCTGAAAGTCAGTGCCGGCGAGCAGCGAGAGTCCCGCGTCATCGCCGTGGGTCACCGTTGTCATGCGAATGGCCTTGCGACCCTGGTAGGTCACGGATTCAAAGCTCACATTGTGAGGTAAAAGCCCCGAAGCATCTGTCAGCGGGAAGTTCTGCACTTCCGAAGCATCTGCGCCACCTACAAGGAGCGCCACGCACAAGCCAAGTTCGCCAAGAAAATGAGCTCTCATTCGTCACCGATCTCCAAATAACTGACTTGACCGCATTGTCCAACTCGAGGGAAACCAAGCTCGACGTTGACACAGGCCAAGCAAACCAAGGAACGCAAATGTTATGGGTGACTTCCAGGGCGTGACGAGACAAATTACCTGCCAAAAAACGGAAAGAGCCGCCCGGCAACAGGGCAGCTCCTTCCTCAGGGAGAATAGTTCCAACGGAGGCAAAACCATCAGAACTTTCTGGCTGCATAGTAGGTGCGGGGGGGCGGAGTGTCAAGAATAAATCCGAATCGATTTAACTATATTTATAAACAATAACTTACAGGGGCACTAATTCCTGAGCATGCCTGCCGATCTTCGCTGGACATTCGCCTTTTTAACTACGTTTAATACCGCGTTTTTTGGGTGTTTTCTAGGGTTTACGGCCGTTTTTCCACAGCAGAAACGTCTCCATTAACCGGTTCGGATGCCAGCTGTGACAGTTGTCACCCTTCAGTTCAGTCTTCGAGATGCAGTCGGATAAATTCCACCTCGTACACCGACGAAACTGGCTTGCCCCTGGCGACCCGATAGAGGGCTCGGCCGCCGCCCAGAAAGAATCCCAGCAAAACCGCCGCACTGCATCCGACGATCACCAGCATCGCCACCCCCATCAGGAAGCGGCTTGTCTTTACGATCTCGTTGTCCTTCCCCTGAGTCATCTGCGTCAGGTCGGCCGAGTAATGCACCTGTGCCAGCAGTTTGTGGCTCTCATCCGGGGTCGCATCGCCGCTCACCAGCACCACGATCGGCCCGCTGTGCAGCACCTCCAGCGATGCCTGGTCTGAATCCGCCAGCGGCTTCGGAAATGCCGGCTGTGCCGCGCTGCCTGCCTTGATGTATGCGCGGATCTTCTTTTCCTGTGCCTCGGCCAGTTGCGGCGTCGGATAGTCGATCAGCGTCAGCGTCGCCGGTCCAGTAGTGAGCGAGTAGTTCGCGGTCACCGCCTCTGCATCGAGATTGAATCCCACCAGCTCCGCCGGCAGCACCCCGCCAGCTCCTGCGTAGCTCGCTGCTCCCTGCGCAAAATGCGTCGTCTGCTTATCCAGCGAACCTTGGGGCAGGCTGGCCAGAATCGGCGGCGGCAGCGCCCGATTTCCCTGCGGCGACGGCAAGCCCTCAGCCAGCTCTCGCATCTCAGCCGCCGACATCGGACCCACGTGCGAGAAGGTGGCATCCACCATCGTATTGCCCTTCCAGAACAACACCCGGTTGTTGTCCGACGTCCCTCCGGTCCCGATGTCCGCCTTGGGCCAGCCATTCTGCCGATAGAACGAATACGCGCCGTATGCCCCGCTTACGTCATTGAACGTCAGTGCTTTGACGCTGAGCGTCTCGCTGCCGCGCTTGTAATCTGCCACGACGCCGCCCGTCGAGCCATACTCTTTCAGAGCAGCCGCGTTCGCACTGTCCAGTTGCGCCGGATCGGCGACAGACTTCGGCTTCTCCGCCGCATTCCAGCCCGCAAATGTCTCAGGCAGCAGCGGCTTCTCTTTCGGCGCAGTGGGCGTGCCCGTCGTCACCATCATCGGCGCAGGCTTCTTCGGCCCTGCCTGCTGCGCTTCCATGCACAGCCCGGCTCCTGCCAGAATTGCCGCTCCTGCCGCCATCGCCATCCACCGCATCCAGTAGACTCCCAATCTCAGGCTACCACCCGGTTCGTTCGCACACAGGATCCTCCGCCGGGTGCACTTGTGCGCATCTTTTCTTTGACACCGTCGACCGCCGAAATGTTCGTGCTTCAGGCGCGCGGCGATTGCCACGGCGTCAATCGCGGGAACCACCTCTGCACATGCACGCCATACATCGCGCACTCATTTCCAAATCTCCTGAATAGTTTCGGCTCTTCAGCCACGGAATCAGCGCCAGCAGAATTCCCGGTCCTCCGAAAAGAGTGAATAGGACGGAGACTGCAACGTTCTTGCCTTGGGAGGTCACGTCATCGTTACGTTGCGAGGCGCATCAAGGTATCGCCTTCCTTGCGCGGCGGCACTCGCAACTCTCGCCGTTGACAGTGCATCGAACTCGGCTTACGGAGGAATTTCTGATGTTCCGTCTTTCTTTATATGTTCTCGGAGTTTCGGCGATGGTCGCCGCATGGGCCGCGTTTCGCAATCAGCAAATGAAGAAGCCAATGCCTGTCCAGAAAGCGGCGTCGATGCTGCAGCAGGCCTGGGCCGACCACCGCACCCGTGCCTGATCAGGAGCCGTCCGCTCACACAGCGTAGCTATTCCCAATCATCTCTGTCCGGCAGGGATCGACGATCACACCGCAGGCAGACCCGCGGGCGCGGATCCCTGCGCCAACGCGGATGGGTACAGCAGGTCTCCCAGCACCTGGTAGCGCCCGCCGTAGAACAGCAGCGCATACTCACGTGTGCCCGTGCTCAGCGGGCCACCCAGGCAAATGCTCGCGAGCAGGAAAAAACCAAACGCCACGAGCCCGAAAAACACCTGCAGCATTATCGCCCACCACAGAAGCCGAGCCCGTCGAACTCGCAAATGCCGAGTGAATGCCCCACTCCATGCCTGCCACCGCCCCGGCCAGCATCAGCCCCGGAATCAGCAGAATCATGAAAATGGCGATCCCCGCGACGATCGGCAGAATCAGGCGCAGAAGCGCGTACGCAAAAAACTGTCCCTTCTCCGCCCTGATCCTCGCCCACACCGAACCCCACGCCTCACCCGCCGACGCGTCTTCAAGCGCGATATGCGGCAACATCCAGTCGCGCAACACAATGTCCAGCGCGATCCCCGTTACGACCAGCAGAAGAATAATCGGCAGCAAGGGAAGAATAAGACCCAGCAGCATCCCGAAATCCGGACGTCCCCCCGGCTGCATTTCATGAAACACCCGCCAGAACCCCGCCACAAAGGGAATCGCAATCAATCCCACCAGGAGCAGGAAGCAAATTCCCACCACGATATTCAACCAGAAGAAGCGCGATGCCTGTTCCTTATAGAGCTCCCATCCCGGCCGGATCTCTCTCGTGTTGTGCACCAGGCAGTGAAAAAACGCAAACCGCAGCCGCGTAATCAGGTAGTAGATCGCTGCCGCAATCACGAATACCAGCAACAAGGCAGCCACACCCTCGGCAATCCATAGAGGCTGAATGTCGCTCAGCGAATGGATCATGGGTCCACTGCGCGACGGAGAACCACCTCCACCGCGCGATGACGATGACCGGAGATTACTCCCCAGCCCTTCCGTAATCAGGGCGACCAGTCCGAGCTTCAGAAACGTGCCCCATCTGAACGGCCTGAACAGAAGTGTCTTGGTGCGTTCAACAGCAGGAGAAATAGCATCTGCGGCAGAAATGGCGCGCATAAACGTGACCTTTCCAGGGGAGCCCAGCCTACCATGCAAACTACGCAAAACGCACGCGGACGGTTCCATCACCTCGCCCACAGTCAATAAAGATGTGATCTTGAGCGACATTGAACAAAGTGAAGGGGAAATTGAAGGAAATGCGATTGCTTTTGCCTCATTGAGAAAGCTCAGTTCGAAAGACGTGGCGAGATGAAATCCAGCGTTTCTATTCAAACTGATTCAGATCGGTGTCAGGAGCGGGATAGCCCAGGATACGGCACATGGAGACGATCTGGCCCTTGTGATGGAAGGCGTGAGTCAGCACGTGATGAAGGATGAGTGCGGGTGTCCGCACCGCGCTATCTCCATCGGAGAAATGCAGCTCTGTGGCAGCAACCAGGCGCTGCTCGCTGAGGCTTGACAGGTAATTCAATGTCCTCATGCTCACCTCGCTCTGCAAGCGTCGGGCGTCGGAGACGGTCGGCCAATTGGCAGTGTCCTGGTCATCGAAAGGGAGCGCCTGGAGCGTGTGGATCCAAAATCCCTCGCAGTTCAAGATATGGATCACCTGCGCACGGATGGTGGGAAAGCCGAAGCCTGGGACTTCTTTTGTGTATTCGGTGGCGGGGATTGTGGAAAGGTGGTCGAGCAGCAGAGTGAAACTCGCGTGGGTCCAGCTGTGGAATTGGCGAATACCGGGGAGCGTGAACACAGGGATTCTCCTTTAGGCGAATTGTTTGCCTCTGCAAGAATGTCGGCAACGGTGCTTACTCGACCACAGATGAAGTACCAACCTGCAGCCCAGCCCACCACGCTCAAACTTTTCCAGCGCCCGCTCGCATACCATCCGGTGTCGTTCCTTCTTGTCGCGCACCTTCTTGCGCACGTCCTCTTCCACCGGCTCCAGCAAGTCAAACGTAATATTCGCTGGTTGAAAATCCTTCGCGTCCGCGTGCGTGATGTAATGCACCAACGAGCCCAGCGCCGTTCCCCGCGGTACGGGCGTTGGTTCCTGGCCCTGCGCGAGCGACGCCGCATAAATTCCCGCCAGCATTCCCGTCGCGATCGATTCCGTGTATCCCTCCACGCCTGAAATCTGCCCCGCAAAGAGCGTCCGCTCTTTCCCTCTCAGGCGGAGAAACTCGTCGAGCAAGGCAGGTGCACAGATGTAGGTGTTGCGATGAATCTGCCCGTAGCGCAAAAACTTCGCATTCTCCAGCCCGGGAATCATCCGCAGCACCCGCGCCTGCTCGCCCCACTTCAAGTGATTCTGAAAGCCCACCAGGTTGTAGCTATCGGCGCGGACATTCTCTTTGCGCAACTGCACCACCGCCCACGGCATTCTGCCCGTGCGCGGATCATTCAATCCCTTCGGCTTCATCGGCCCGAAGCGCAGCGTATCGCGTCCGCGCGTTGCCAGCACTTCGATAGGCAAACAGCTCTCGAAATATTGGAGTTTCTCCCACTCCTTGCTCTCCGCCTTCTCAGCTGCGATCAAGGCCTCGTAGAACCGGTCGTACTCCTCGCGATTCATCGGACAGTTGATATAGTCCGCGGTGCCTTTGTCGTAGCGCGCTGCGAAGTACACCCGCTCCATGTCAATCGACTCCGCATCCACAATCGGCGAAATCGAATCGTAAAATGCCAGGTGCTCTGACCCGGTAATCCGTGCGATCTCCTGGCTCAATGCACCCGACGTCAGCGGGCCCGTTGCCACAATCGTCAGCGCATAGTCGCCCGGATCAAGACTGGTCACTTCCTCGCGAATCACCCGGATCGCCGGCTCGCTCGCAATCGCTTCCGCAATCCTCCGCGAAAACTCCACCCGATCCACCGCCAACGCATGTCCTGCTGGAACAGCCGTCTCATCCGCGATGCGCAGCAACGCCGACCCACAGCGCCGCATCTCCTGCTTCAAAAGCCATGGCGCCGTGTTCGGCGATTCGCTCTTCAGCGAGTTCGAGCACACTAGTTCGCCAAATTCAATCGTCTCGTGCGCCGGGGTCAGCCGCGGTTTTCCGTCGACCATCGCCCGCATCTCGTAGAGATCCACCTGGCTGCCCAGCCGCGCCGCTGTCAGCGCGGCCTCCGGTCCCGCCAACCCTCCACCAATCACGCGTATTCTCACCGCGCCGGCTCCTCAACTCCCGCCAACCGCCTCAGCGCCTCGCCGGTCACGCGCACATTTCTCCAGGCGTCCAGAAACTCGGCACCCATCGCCCGATAGAAATCGATGGCCGGAGCGTTCCAGTCCAGAACCTCCCAGCCCAGCCGCGGACAGTCCTTCTCCACTGCAATGGCGGCTACCCGTTGCAGCAGCGCCTTGCCGATTCCCAGCCCACGCAACTCCGGAAGCACAAACAGATCCTCCAGATACACGCCCGCTCGCCCCAGCCAGGTTGAATAGCTGAAAAAACACAGCGCAAACCCTGCCGACTTGCTGTCGTGCTCCGCTATCAGGCACCAGTAGTAGGGGTTCGGCCCGAACCCATCGCGCAGCAGGTCCGTCTCGGTCGCCGTCACGGCATCCGGCTCGCGCTCATATTTGGCCAATGCGCGAATAAACTCAAGAATCTGAGGCACATCCTCCGCCACCGCCGGTCGAATCGTGGTTGCCATGTCGGTATTGTAGGGTGTGACGCACGCCACATGAGGGAGCCGGGGGTTCAAACTACCATCGGAAACCGTGCAGCCTCAGGGCACACGATCGGTTCGGCATACGGGACTGTTGCGCCTTCCGGCTTGTGCTGAAGCATCCGTTGGATTTACCTTGAGTCGTGCCGAATGGTGCGGCTGCTTGTGGTTCGCAAGCTGAATGCTGCTGCAGCAGCTCGAATAGCAATTCCCGGTTAGCAACGCCTCTGGTGATCCTCGCAAGTTAACGTCGAGGTCCGGACGCAATCCTGCAATCCACCGCAAGCGCATCTAACCGGATGAGCAGGTTTAGATTTCGTTGTTGTTGGAGTGAATTTACAATTTTTTCGATCGAGCATGCGGACTGGTTCCCGCCGAAGCTCCCAAGGAGAAGAACATGAAACGCACGATTTCGCTTAGGACCGGATTGCTCGGATTGCTGGCGCTCGCCATATTGCCCGCGGCAATCGCCCAGACTCCAGCGCCCGCCAACGTTGCGCCCACTGGAAAGATTCACGGTCATGTCACCAATCCCACCGGCGCGGCTCAGGGGAATGGCGCCGTGTCTCTCAACAAGGAAACCAAGGAAATAGCTTCCTTTCCAGTTGACGCCAACGGCGACTACAGCGGCTCCGCACCTCCGGGCACCTACACCCTCGTCTATCGCACGCCTGGCCTTACTCCGGACAAAGAGACAGACAAGATCGACAACATCAAGATTGTCGTCGGGCAAGACACAGCCGCCGACGATGACATGTCGCGCAAGGAGTACATCGACTCGCTCCCTGAAGAAACACGCAAATCACTGGCTGAAATGAAGACGCACAATGCCGAGGCAATGAAGGCAAACGCCGTCATCAAGGTTCTCAACACCGACCTCAAAACTGCGATGGCCGACATAAAGGATGCCGACGGCGCCAAAGCCGCTGCCGCTCAGCAACTGGGAGCTTCCGCTTCAAAAACCGATCTCGCTGCCAAAGAGAGCGAGATCAAGAATGCCAAGTACACCGAAGTCGTGAGCGTCATGACCAAGGACACCGAACTTCGGCCCACGGAGTCCGTGCTCTGGGCCTATCTCGGACAGGGACAGCTGGGACTCAAGAAGTACGA
Source organism: uncultured Acidobacteriaceae bacterium (assembly GCA_963770365.1). Taxonomy (GTDB): domain Bacteria; phylum Acidobacteriota; class Terriglobia; order Terriglobales; family Acidobacteriaceae; genus Telmatobacter. The sequence goes on from CAVYPN010000024.1 coordinate 8,936, forward strand.
TGATGCCGAAACCGCCTTCAAGAAGGCCGTCGAACTCGATGCCGCTTCGAAAAAGCCTCGTCCCGAAATCCAGGGCCTGGCGAATTCCGGCCTCGGCGAAATTTATGCCCGCAACGGCAAGGTTCCTGAAGCCGCAGCAGCCTACGATGCCGCCGTCAAGGCAGACCCTACCAAGGCCGGCTTCTATTACAAAAACGAAGCGGTCATCTACTCTCAGGTTGGCAACAGTGATGGCCAGGCCGCGGCCGCGGACAAAGCCATTGCCGCCAATCCGAATGACGCGCTACCGTACTATCTCAAGGGCCAGGCCCTCATCACCAAGGCATCTGTCGACCCCAAGACCCAGCGCATCGTTCTGCCCGAAGGTTGCGGCGAAGCCTATCAAAAGTATCTCGAGCTCGATCCCTCTGGACCATACTCGGCCGACGTCAAGGGCATCCTCGACTCCGCCGGCCAGAAGATCAACTCCAGCTACAAGGCCACCACCAAGAAGAAATAAGCATCTCGTAACTCACGCACTACATAGGGCGCTCCCGGTTCCACGGGCGCGCCCTTCTTCTTTCTCCTTACGATGACTGATGCCCGTGCGACTGCAGTATATTGGCTCCACATGTTTCTCTTCCTCCAACACATCCTTGAGGTCACAAATGGGACGCACATTCAAGTTCACTGCCGTTACGCTGGCGTGCTTTGTCTTCTCTCTTCCGGCGCATGCACAGGCGCGAACGCAAGATACCGCAACCATTGCTCACCGGAATGCCATCGAGCAGCAACTTGAAGCCGTCGCCATCATCGAACGCAAAGTCATGGTGCCGATGCGCGATGGAAAGCGTATGCAGGCCGACATCTATCGTCCCAAAGACGAGTCGAAGAAATATCCCGTCATCTTTGTCCGCACGCCCTATGACTTCAACTACTGGGACGTCGCACTCGGCGCTCCCCGCGACATGTCTGCTGCCCTCGATGCTGTCAAGCATGGCTACGCGTACGTCGAGATGAATGAACGCGGCCGCTACTTCTCTGAAGGCGACTACGACATACTCGGCGTGCCACTCACCGACTCCGACGACGAATTCGACTGGATGACCGGGCTCCCCTGGTCCACCGGAAAAGTCGGTCTCATCGGCTGTTCCTCCACGGCGGAGTGGCAACTCAACGTCGCCTCGCGCGGCAACAAGGCCCTCGCCACCATCATTCCCGAAAGCTACGGCGCTGGTGTCGGCCGCGTTGGTCCTTACTACGAGCAGGGCAACTGGTTCCGAGGCGGTGCCGTACAGATGCTCTTCGCCACCTGGCTTTATGACGCAGGCCTCCAGACCAACGACGCCAAACCCAACTTTCCGTCGAATACATCGCAGCAGGCGCTTGTCGAAGCCGCGAAATGGTGGGACCTCAATGCGCATCCCCCGCAGGTCGACTGGAACAAGGCGCTTGCCCACCTGCCTGAAAAAGACATCCTTGCTGCCGTCGGCGCGCCGAAAGGCATCTACGCCGACAACACTCCCTCAGGCCAGCCCGGCATGATCGAGCGCACCCCCAATGATCCCTCCTGGTACAAGGGCGGATTGTGGAATGATTCAATGCACATCAACGTTCCGGGCCTGTGGATGATGACCTGGTACGACGTCAGCGTCGCGCCGAATCTTGCCGCCTACAACTTCGTCCGCTCGACCGCCAGCCCCGAAGTCGCCAACGAGCAATACGCCATCATTGCGCCGGTTCCTCACTGCAGCTACAAGCGTGCCGCCGAACACACCATCGTCGGCGAACGCGATCTCGGCGACGCGCGCCTCGACTACGACGCCCTCACCTTCGGCTGGTTCGATCACTTTCTCAAAGGCGAAGACAACGGTCTTCTCGAAAAAACGCCCAAGGTCCGCTACTACACCATGGGCCTCAACAAGTGGCAATCGTCCGACACGTGGCCTCCCAAGGAAGCCAAGCCCGTCACCTTCTATCTCACCTCAACTGGCCACGCAAACTCGCTCGCCGGCGACGGCGCCCTTGCTCCCGCCGCACCGCAGAAAGACGCCGCCGACAAATTCCTCTACGATCCGATGAATCCCGTGCTCACGCGCGGCGGCGGCTTTTGCTGCATGGGTGCCGATTACAAACCCGGCGCCGTGGATCAGCGTCCTCTCGAAGCCCGCGACGATGTTCTTGTCTACTCCACCGGTCCGCTCGCAGAGGGCATGGAGGTCACAGGCCCTGTTCAGGTGACGCTCTACGTTTCGAGCGATGCCAAAGATACCGACTTCACCGTCAAGCTCATCGAAGTGCTCCCCGACGGCACCGCCTACAACATCGACGAAAACATCCAGCGCGCCCGGTACCGCGAGGGCTACGACAAGCCGCCCGTCTTCATGGAAAAGGACAAGGTTTACAAGATCGCCTTCCAGCCCATGCAAACCAGCAACTACTTCGCACCGGGTCACGAACTTCGCATCGAAATCAGCAGCAGCAACTTCCCGCGCTACGACCGCAACCTCAACACCGGCGGCAACAATTACGACGAAGTCAAAGCAGTAGTAGCCCACAACCAGATTCACCACTCCGCGCAGTACCCTTCCACCGTCACCCTCAGCGTAGTGAAGCACTGAATGTATTTTTCACTTACGGGTTCTCATTCAGCCGGCGAAGCTTGGTGCCGCGGGTCTCGTGTCTGAGACCTGGGAAAGCTGCCGTGCGCCTCTAATTTTGCACTTGCCCACACCGCAATGAACCTGGGTGCCCCGTTCATGACGCAGTTTCAGCACGTCATGAGTGGGAGAGCAACGAACCGACAATTTCAATGCGCCGCACACTTCAGTTCTCCGTGGCCGACAACCACTACAATTTCCTTCATGAGTTCCGACCTGCCCAGCTACGAAGAAGCCGCTACTCTTGTAGCCGCACACGCTCAAAGAATCCGCCAACATCATCCCCGCACCGAGCGCATTCCTCTCGCGAACGCCACCGGCCGCATCCTCGCCACACCCATACATGCCGACGACGATCAGCCACCGTTCGACCGCTCTACCCGCGACGGATATGCCTGCCGTGCCGCTGAGGTCTCCGCGCACATCGCACTCCCCATCGCTGGCGCCACGCACGCCGGTGAAGCCCCTGCTGGACCGCTATCCGAAGGAGAAGCGTGGGAAATCATGACCGGCGCGCCCGTCCCCGCCGGCGCCGACTGTGTCGTAATGCTCGAGCACGTCGAGAAATCCGGCAACGCAATCCGTCTAATTCCTCCGCGCACCATCGCCCCCGGCGACAACGTCGTGGCCAAAGGCGCGCAAGCCCACAACGGCGATGAACAACTCCCCAAGGAGGCACGACTCGCCCCCGCACAGATCGCCCTCGCCGCGTCCTGCGGATACGCGCATCTCGATGTCTACGTCCGTCCACGCGTCGCGATCCTTACCACCGGCGATGAACTCGTTCCGGTCGATGCCACTCCAGGCCCCGGCAAAATCCGCAACTCCAACTCGCCCATGCTTGCCGCCCTCGTCCAGGATGCCGGGGCCGAACCCGTTATCATTCCCACCGCAGCCGACACCGCCGAAGCCCTCGACGACGCATTTGCCCAATCTCGCGCAGCCGACTTGCTCCTCATCTCAGGCGGCGTCTCGGCCGGCAAATACGATCTCGTCGAACTTGCACTTGCTGACATCGGCGCAAAATTTCACTTCACAGGCGTCCGTATCCAGCCCGGCAAACCCCTGGTCTTCGGTGAAGTCGCGGCATCCGGTTTGAAGCCATATATAAACCGGGCGCGAACCAACGAGAATTTAGCCCCCGACGCAATCCCCTTCTTTGGCCTTCCCGGCAACCCCATCTCCTCCGCGGCCACCTTCCATCTCTTCGCCGCTCCGATTATCACGGCGCTTGCGGGCAGCCGCGAAACCCATCCCCGCTTCGTCCTCGCCAACCTCTCTCGCGATACCGACCGCAAAACCAAGCCTGGCCTCACCCGCTTCCTTCCCGCACTCTGCACATTCAACCGCTCAGTCAGCGAGCTTCCTCAAGTCGCACTTGTCCCCTGGCAAGGTTCCGGCGACCTCACCGCGTTCGCGCAATCCAACTGCTTCCTCGTGATCCCTGAAGACACAGCCTTCCTCGAAGCCGGATCGACCGTCCGCATCCTGCTACATTAGGAATCCAGAATGCCGAAGCAATCCAAGCCGCAACTTTCCCACTACAACACCGCAGGCGAGGCACGCATGGTCGACGTTAGCGCCAAGCAGGCCACCAGGCGCACCGCCACCGCCTCCGCATTCGTCGAACTTTCCGCCGCAGTCCTCGCTGCGCTTCCCGCAAACCCAAAAGGCAATCCGCTCGAGGTCGCCCGCTTCGCAGGCATCCAGGCCGCCAAGCGCACATCAGAACTCATCCCCATGTGCCATCCGCTCCCGCTCACACACGTCGACGTCGAGGCAACCATCGTCATCGGCGGAGTCCGCATCCGCGCCACTGCCGCAACCACAGGCCAAACCGGAGTGGAAATGGAAGCCCTCACCGCCGCCTCCATCGCCGCTCTCACCGTCTACGACATGACCAAGGCCCTCGACAAATCCATCGTTATCCGCAACCTCCAGCTCGAACAAAAATCCGGTGGCAAATCCGGCGATTACAAACGCCCAAAATGACGAGCTACTCGTCAATACAATGAACGACGAACTCAGGACCAAGAACTCCGAACTGAAGTCATGGATGTAAAAACCGCAATCCGAGAGGGAGACGCCGCCGCCCTTCGCTTATTGCTCGCTGAAGATCCATCGCGTGCCGACGCACTCATCCGCTGGGGTGCCAACGACAGCATCCACACTCACCCGCTCCACTACGTCTCCGACATGATCTTCGAAGGCACCCTGAAACGCAGTGCCGCACTGCCGCTGATTGAAGGGCTCATTCAAGCCGGAGCAGACCTCGATTTTCAAAGGGATGGCAAGGGCGATACGCCGCTCATCGGAGCTGCGAGCCTAATCGCGGAAGACGTCGGCATCCGACTTCTTGAGGCTGGAGCCAATGCAAGGCTCCGCGGAATCTTCGGCGAAACCGCGCTCCACTGGTCTGCCCTGCTCGGCGAAGACCGGCTGGCCCGAAAGCTGATTCCCGTCTCCGACATCGATCTCAAAGACCAGAAGTACAACTCGCCGCCACTCGGCTGGGCCATTCATCAATACTTTCAGCCACTCGAAAAGAGTCGCGAAAAACAGCTCAAAGTCGCCTCACTCCTGGTTGCCGCCGGAGCAACCGTCGAGTCCGACTGTCTCAGCTCCGACCGTGTTCGCAATGACCCAGCCATGCTCGCCGCGCTTACCAGACGATTGAGGTAGCTGATCCGTCCGGTCTGTCTCTACTCCGTCCGCAGTGCTCGTGCCGGATCCACCGTTGCCGCGCGCCGCGCCGGAATAAATCCTGCCAGCGCCGCCACTACGCAAATGATCAGGATCCCGGCTCCGTATACCGTGGGGTCAGCGACCGACACTCCAAACAACTCGCTTCGAACGGTTCGCGTTGCCAGCATCGCCAGCGGAATCGTCACAACGACAGCGCCTCCGGCCAACATCAGCACCTCGCGCAATATCAATCCAACCACAGTTGTGCGGCGCGCACCCAGCGCCATGCGAATCCCAATCTCCCGTGTCCGTTGCGCCGTCGAATACGCGAGGATTCCATATAACCCGATCCCTGCCAGCAAGGTTGCCAGCATGCCGAACACCGAGGCCAGCATCGCGATGGCCCGCTCTGCAACCAGATTCGCGTCAATCGAGTCTTTCATGGTCTTAAGGTTTCCGACGATCAGCTTCGGATCAATATCCGCAATCGCCGCGCGTACGCTCGTCGTGGCTGCTTCGGGTGGCTGCCAGGTGCGCACATAAAATGTAAGCCCGGTCTGCCGGGTTGCCTGCGAGAAGAGGGTGTAGCACGTAGGAAAGGCAGGATCGCGCACGCTTGCGTGCTTCACATCGCGCACCACTCCCACGATCGAAGCATCGGTGCCGGGCTTCTTTGGTCTTGACACGATGTGCCCGAGCGCCTGCTGTGGTCCGCCAAAATAGTGCTTTGCAAAGCTCTCGTTCACCACGGCCACCCGCTGCGAGGTTGCCGTGTCGCTTGCATTGAAAACCCGTCCCACGACCAGCGGCACTCCCAGCGTTTGCAGATATCCATTGCTCACCCAGGGAAGCTCCACGTCGAATTCGTCGTCGGGCTTAGTCGAAAACCCTGCCGGCACCATGTCTCCCTCGATATCGTCGCCCGTCAAATCTTCGTCGTTGGTCGCTCCAACATCACGCACCCCAGGCAGCGCGGCGATCGCGTCCAGTGCCCGCTGCTCAACCGGAGCAACCTGGTTCCCCGGGTAGCCCGCCAGCGTCGGATTCAGATTAAATGCGAGCAGATGATCGGTCGCGAAACCCGTCTCCACATGGCGAAGATTACTAATTGTCCTCACAAACATTCCCGCTGCCACGATCAGCAGCAGGCTGAATCCAATTTGGAGCGCGACGCAAGAACGCCGAAACTTGAGCGAACCGCCTCCGCTCGTTCCAGTCCGCTGCTGCATCACCGCTGCCAGTCGCGGATTCCGGAACTGCAGAGCGGGTGCAAGACTGAACAGCAAGCTTGCCACCATCGTGACCGCGAGAGACCAGCCGAGGACATGCCAGTTGAGCACCGCCGCAAAGGGCAACGCATCCGGCGAATTGGCCGACAATCGATGGATCAGCAACCGCAGAGCTTCAGGCGCAAGCGCCAGTCCCAGTGCCGCTCCCGCCAGGCCCAGGATCATTCCTTCCGCCAGCAGTTGCCGAAGGACCTGCCGGCTGGTGGCGCCCAGGGCATAGCGAATCGATATCTCCTGCGCGCGCGCCGCCGCCCGCACCAACAGCAGGCTCGCCACATTCACCACGGCCATCCCGATCACCAGCATCACCATCGCGAGAATGATGGTGAGAGGGGCCTGCACATCGCCTCGCATCGGACTGAATCCCTTTGCTCCTGCATCAACGTGTAAGAACGACGACGCGACGAAGTCCTGCCGAGCTTTCGCAGATTGATCGGTCAGGTCTTTGAACTCCTCTGTCCGCAAGGCATGAAAAAGAGGATTGATCGAAGCCTCGGCCTCTTCGCGGGTGACGCCGGGTTTTAGTCGGCCTGCGACCGCGATCCAGTAATCCTTGCGATCGGCGAGAGACGTCCACTCCGGCGTGAGCACCTGTTCCATGGAGAGCGGTACGAACACAGCCGGCGTGTGTCCCCACACCATGCTGTGAAATCCGGAAGCGGCCACTCCCGTAATCGTGAAGGGCGTTCCGTTCACCAGCAACGTCTTGCCAACAACCGGTGCTTCTGCCAGGTGCGACTTCCAGTAGTTGAAGCTCAGCACCGCAACAGGATTCGCTCCCGGAGCCGTTTCATCGCCAGACCCGAACACCCGTCCCACCGCCGGCGGCACGCCCAGAGTCTCAAAATAGTTTCCACTCACCAACTCTGCCTGAACCGATTCCGCGTGGTTGTTCCATGTCACACCCAGCGTTATCGGCGACTCGGCGATCAACCCGCTCAGCGCCGTGTTGCGCTCTCGCAGATCCTTGTACATCGGGTACGAAAATTCGTGAACGTGGCCGGGCGTGTCTCCGCCCTCCGAATGCAAATGCCCTGAGCGTGACCCGGTGAAGTTCAGCACGATGAGTTCGTTCGGGCTGCGTACGGGCAGCGCCTGCATCAGCGCCTGGTCGAAAAGGCTGAAGATGGTTGCATTTGCCCCGATCGCCAATCCCAGCGTCAGCACCGCCATCGCTGTAAAGCCCGGGTTTCTCAACAATCCCCGCAGACCAAACCGCAGATCGCGTCCCAGCGACTCCAGAAAGAACGACGGTCGCTCCTCGCGACACTCTTCGCGAGCACGTTCTCTGCTTCCAAAAGCAATCATCGCGTGCCGTTTTGCTTCCGTTGCCGGCATCCCCGCCGCAATATTCGCTTCGATCTCGCGTTCCATGTGAAACCGAAGTTCCTCATCCACGTCTGCACGCTTCTTGCCTGTAACAAAAAAGCGAATCCGCGACCACAATTCACTCAACATGGTTCTCCCGCCAAGATTTCTGGGGCTATACGCCCTGCAGCACCAGGTTTACCGCGCCCGTGAGCCGATCCCAGTTCTCCAATTCCGCATCGAGCTGTTTCCGGCCGGCAGCGGTCAGCGCATAGAACCGTGCCCGCCGATTGTTCTCCGACGCGCCCCACGTCGCCCGAATCCATCCGCGATATTCAAGCCGATGGAGCGCCGGATACAGCGAACCCTGGCCAATCTGCAAAACGTTGTTCGACATCTCCTGGATCTTCTGCGCAATCGCCCACCCGTGCTCCTGACCTGGTGCGAGCGTCTTCAAAATCAGCATGTCCAGCGTTCCCTGCAGCAAATCCGTAGATGGTGGCATCTTCCCCTCGACGTTCGACAACAGAATCCACCTTCTTCTTGTCGAATGTCAAGGGGAGAGTCTCTTTCGGGAGTCATTCTCCACGGAAATGCAGATTCAGCAAATCCGCTCATGCGCTCGACGATAAAGTTTTGAGCCTGGCTATCCGTAGAAAGACCAAACCCGACCGACTCATCGGCCAGAATTGCCGTCATTCGTCACAAAATGCATCCAAACCGACGCTCCGCTGCGGAACCTACTAGTGAAGAGCTGCGTAGCGTCTGAGAGGTGCACGTCGTTTGCTCCTACCCCTACGCCGCCCGCCCGGAGGATTGACTGTGACTTCCTTCTTTAGCCAACTCAAGCAAATTGTGCGCAGGCTTTGGCGCGCCCCCGTTTTCACTGTGATCACGCTCGTTACACTCGCCTCTGGCGTGGGCGCCAACATTGCAGTGTTCAGCGTGATTGAGGGCGTTCTGCTGAAGCCGTTGCCCTACCCGCATCCTGAGTCGCTGGTGGGAGTCTGGCACACGGCCCCGGGACTAAATATCGATGACGTGAACATGGCGCCATCGAACTACTTCATCTATCGCGATCAGAATCGGACATTTGAAGACATCGGCATTTACCAGGGAAATTCGGTCAGCGTTACCGGACAGGGCAACCCCGAACAGGTGCAGGCACTCGATGTGACCGACGGCGTTCTTCCGATTCTCGGCCTGTCCCCAATTCTGGGCCGCTGGTTCAATCGGGTCGATGACAGCCCGGGCAGCCCCGAAACTGTAATGCTCAGCTATGACTATTGGCAAAGCAGATTTGGCTCGAATCGATCCATCGTAGGACAAACCATTCGCGTGGACGGCAAAGCACGTCAGGTCATCGGCGTCATGCCGAAGGAATTCCGCTTCCTCGATTGGGAGCAGCCCGCACTCTTCATGCCTATTCGTCTGGATCGCGGCAAAACCACCCTCGGCCAGTTCAGCTATAGCGGCGTTGCCCGCTTGCGGCCGGGGATCACATTGCAGTCTGCGAACGCCGAGGTGGCCCGGTTGTGGCCCATCGTGCTCACCAGCTTTCCCGCCCCGCCGGGATTCAGTATCGATCTCTTCAAGAAGGCGCGGATTGGGCCAGATGTTCGGCCGCTCACCCAGGATGTGATCGGCGATGTAGGCAAACTGCTTTGGGTGCTGATGGGCAGCATCGGAGTGGTGCTGCTGATTGCCTGCGCCAACGTTGCAAACCTGCTGCTGGTGCGAGCCGAAGGGCGCCACCAGGAACTTTCCGTGTGCGCTGCTCTTGGGGCAAGCCCGTGGCGGATCGCCAAGGAATTTTTGATGGAAAGCGCGGTGTTGGGAGTGTTGGGCAGCGTGCTGGGGCTCGCACTTGCGTGGGGCGCGCTCCGCCTGCTCATCGCACTCGGTCCCGACGGCGTGCCGCGCCTGCACGACATCGGAATCGACTTGAACGTCCTGGCCTTCACCCTGGGGGTGGCGCTGCTTTGCAGCGTATTGTTCGGTTCTATTCCAGCTCTGCGGTATGCAGGCACACAGACGGGAACGGGTCTGCGCGGGAGCCGCACTACCAGCCAGGGCCGCGAACGCCATCGCACGCGTAATATTCTCGTGGTCATCCAGGTGAGCCTCGCGTTCGTGCTGTTGATCTGCTCGGGACTGATGATCCGAACATTTCGCGCACTGATCCATGTCGATGCCGGGTACGATACAGCCGCAAAAATCCAAACGGTGCGCCTGGGGATTCCCGAAGCCGACGTACCGAAAGACGACGATGTTCTCCGCATGCAGCAAGCCATCGCGCAGAAGATCGCAACTGTTCCGGGCGTGGAATCCGTGAGCTTCGGCGGTTCTGTTCCGATGGATGGAAACGGATGGCATGATCCCGTATATGCGCAGGACCGAAGCTATGCGGGTAACGCAATGCCGCCATTGCGCGAATTTGTTTTCGGCGCCCCCGGCTTTCTCAAGACGCTTGGGGTCCCCCTGGTTGCGGGGAGAGACTTTACGTGGAGCGAGGCTTTTCAGAAGTTGCCCGTCGCCATGGTGAGCGAAAACTTCGCGCGCGAGTACTGGGGCAGTGCGACAAATGCCCTTGGCAAACACATCCGCGTGAGCACGAAGGATGATTGGCGCGAAGTCGTCGGTGTCATCGCAGATGTGCACCACGATGGAATGGGCAAAGATGCGCCGACCGTCGCCTATTGGCCCACCATGCTCTCTCACTTCGAGAGCGACCAGGTCAACATCCGGCGCTTCGTAGTATTCGCGATTCGGACTCCGCGAGCCGGTTCCGAAAGCCTGATGAAGGATGTGCGTCAGGCGGTTTGGTCGGTGGACGCCAACCTTCCCCTCACCGACTTGCACACCCAGGACTACTACTACCAGAAGTCGATTTCGCGTACCTCTTTTACCTTGGTGATGTTGGCGATTGCGGCCGTCATCGCCCTGCTGCTTGGAGTTGTGGGGCTCTATGGCGTGATTGCGTACTCGGCATCGCAGCGCACCCGCGAGATCGGCATTCGCATTGCGCTGGGGGCGCAACGCAATAGCATTACAACGATGTTCGTGCGCCAGGGCCTGGTCCTTGCTGGGGGCGGCATCGGCTGCGGATTGCTGCTGGCGTTCGCGGCGACCCGCTTCCTCAAGTCATTGCTCTTTCACGTGAGTCCCGTGGATCCGGTCACCTACGCGCTTGCGTGCATCGCGCTGTGTGGAGCAGCCTGTCTCGCCAGCTACATCCCATCGCGACGGACAGCAGCGGTAAACCCCGTCGACGCATTACGTGCGGAATAGCAGAAAATGTCGACCGCGGCTGCGTGCGCGACGGATGCCTCTCTTTCCCCTTGCGTAACAAGGGGAAAGCATGACATTCTTCCCCATGAAACCAAAGGGGAGTGGTTCGGCATGGGCAAAACCCGCCTCGAGCTTTTTCGCGGCACCCTCGATATCCTCATTCTCAAATCCCTCATCTGGGGCCCGCTACATGGATACGCCATCACGAGTTTCATCCGTCATCAGAGCGACGACGTGCTTCTCGTCGAAGAGGGCACTCTCTATCCGGCGCTGTGGCGCCTGGAAAGCAAAGGCTTCGTTGAAGCCGAATGGGGTCTCTCTGACAACAATCGGAAAGCGAAGTATTACCGCCTGACCAGCGAAGGCCGCCGTCACTTTCGTCTCGAGTCCAAGAGTTGGGAAGCGTACACGCTTGCAGTCGCTAAAGTTTTAGGCGCGCCGCAGCCACGCAGACAGGAAACCGCATGAGCAGAATCCCCATGTGGCGCCGGCACGATCGCATTCTCGGTCCCGACCACAGGGCCGATATCAAGGCGGAACTCCGCTTCCACATTGAATGCAAGACAGAAGACCTGATCGCCCTCGGCTGGCTTCCCGCAGAAGCCCGCGCTGAAGCCGAGCGCCAGTTCGGCAACATCCTCGCCGTCGAACAGGCGGGCAAGCGCATAGGAGAGCATATGGAACGCCGTCGACGTCTGCACGAGTACTATACCGAGTTGCTGCAGGACGCACGCTACACGCTTCGTACCCTGCGTAACAATCCCGCTTTTGCCGCCATCGCGATCCTGGTTCTCGCACTCGGCGCCGGCCTCAACGCCGCAGTCTTCAGCGTTGTGAACACCCTGCTGCTGCGACCGTTGCCCTTTCCGCAATCCCATCAACTCGTATGGTTCACTGCCGGCAAAAGCTTCGATGCGAAAGTGCGTGCAGCCGGCGGACTCTCCGCTGACACCTACACGGTCGACGTCTTTCGTGAATTCCAGCGGAACAACCGGTCCTTCCAGGATGTAACCACATTCCAGACCTTCTACAACTCGCTGCAATACAAACTCACCGGCGTTGGCGAGCCCAGGCAACTTGACGCCGTTGAAGTTGCCGGAAACTTCTTTCCGACGCTCAGTGTTACGCCTGTGCTCGGCCGCAACTTTACCGCGGAAGAAACCCTGAAAGGTGGCCGTCACGCGGCGCTGCTCAGTTATTACTTCTGGAAAACTCAGTTCGGCTCGGACCCCAATATCGTCGGCAAGACGATCGACATCAATACCAGCCCCGCAGCCGTGAATGGTCAGGTCACCATCGTCGGCGTGCTTCCCGCGAGCTTTGACTTCGGCGCAGTTTTTGCGCCCGGCAAGAAGGTCGATCTGTTTGTGCCCGCTGTCATGGACTTCTGGAAAACATGGGGCAACACGCTTGCGGTCGTTGGCCGTCTCAAGCCCGCCGTTACCGCTCCCCAGGCTCAGGATGAAGCCGACCGTCTCTTTCCGCAACTCAAGCTTCAACACAAAGACTGGTACTACGACTACGCCTCCGACCTCACGACCCTCAAAGACCACGTCGCCGGCAAGCTGCAGCGTTCGCTCCTCGTCCTCTGGTCCGCCGTCGGACTCATTCTGCTTATCGTTTCGGTAAATCTCTCCAACCTTCAGCTCAGCCGCGCCGCCGTGCGCAGCAAAGAGTTCGCCATGCGCCGCGCTCTCGGTGCAGGTCGTTTCCGGCTCATCCGCCAACTGCTTACCGAGAGTCTCATCCTTTCGCTTTCCGGCGCGCTGTTTGGATCCGTTATCGCCTGGGCCATCGTCTACTATCTCGCACACCAGAACTCCATCGCCCTCCCGCTCCTCACCACCATTCACCTCGACATTGCGGCACTCTCATGGACGTTCATCATCGCCATCGCCGTTGGCATCCTCTTCGGTTTAGCGCCGGCGCTCCGCATCTCCGGCGCCAACATTCAGGAAGTGATCAAGGACAATGCCTCGGGGCTCGCCGCGGGTCGCAGTCATGAGCGCTTCCGTGCTGTCCTGGTCATTTCTGAGCTGGCCCTCGCATGCCTCTTGTTGGTGGGCGCTGGCCTCCTTCTACGTAGCTTCCTGCGCGTGCTCGATGTCGACCTGGGATTCAATCCTTCCCATGCTGCGGCCATGCAGACCGACCTTCCGCCAGCCACAAACAAGGATCAGCTCGTCCAGCGCGCAAATTTCCTTAAATCCGAAATTGATCGTGTCGCGGCGCTCCCCGGCGTCCAATCCGTCGGCATTGCTGACATGCTCCCGCTCGACCGCAATCGCGAATGGGGCCTCGTCTCCGTCGGCCGCTATCACGCCAAGGACGCTGACGGCGGTGCGCTCGTCTATCTCATCACTCCCGGCTACCTGCAAGCCATGGGTATGCGCCTTCGTGAGGGCCGCGACTTCTCCTGGAACGACAACCCCGACACCGAACCCGTCATCATCATCAACGAAGCAGGTGCACGCCGCGAGTGGCCCGGTGAAGACCCTCTGGGCAAGCTCGCCAACGGCGCAGCAAACAAGCCTGCACGGGTTATCGGTGTGATCGCTGACGTCCATGAAAGCTCTCTAGAACAAAACTCCAGCCCCGAGATTTATGTCCCAATGACGCAGAATAGCGATGCCGAAGGCGCAACTCTGATCGTCCGCTCGCGCATGAATCCTGACGGCCTTGCCGGCAGCGTTCTGGCAACGCTTCGCGGCATCAATCCCTCCCAACCGGCGTCAGCATTTCGTCCACTGCGGTCGCTCGTCGATCACTCGGTCTCACTTCGCCGCTTTTTGGTGATGCTGGTGACGATCTTCGCCGCACTCGGAGTCCTGCTGGCGGCTCTCGGTATTTATGGAGTCATCTCCTACTCCGTGACCCAGAAGACGCAGGAGATTGGAGTACGCATGGCTCTCGGTGCTAGTGCAGGCCGCGTGCAGCGCGACGTACTCGCCAGGACCTTGCGCCTCGCGTTCATAGGCATCGCCATCGGCACGGTCGGTTCCCTCGCCGCTGCGCGCCTCATCGCTTCACTGCTCTTCGCCACCTCACCCTGGGATCCCATCGCTTTCGCTGCCATGGCCGCCTTGTTAACAGCGATAGCTCTCATCAGCGGCTATTTTCCCGCCCGCCGTGCCTCCAAAATTCAACCCATGGAAGCTCTGCGTAGCAACTGAGAACGATCGCGTTGCCGGAGCCCGTTTTGCGCGAGTGACAGCGCACGCTCAGGCGCGCGACGGTCCAATCGCGTGTTGGCAACATCCGCAAATTGCTTGTAGACAGCCAATTCCCGCGACTCCAAGACCGTCTGACAACAAAAATCCGACGAGTTGAATCTTGCGAATGTACGCAGCATGCGCTTTCGACTAACTTGGATCAGCCGAGTGCGTCGTCAACCAACAGCAGGCTGGATCGTTTCGAGGCAGAAAGGAATACCCATGGGATACACCTTGGGGGTTTCGCCGACGGCCATGGCTCTGGTCGCAATTCCCATCCAGGTGACCTGGTCGTATGGTGTCGCCGCAGTGGTTTTTGCCATCGGGCTCATCGTGATTTTTCTGCGTGGCGAATGGCGAACGGAACCAAACCTCGACAAGCTCATTCTGTTCGGGCCACTCTTCTATGCGGTGCCCATCGCAGCCTTCGGCACCGAACACTTCACCGTGACCACTGGCATCGCCTCGATCGTCCCATCGTGGATTCCGTGGCATGTTTTTTGGGTGTACCTGCTTGGCGCTTGCTTTATTGCAGCCGCGTTCAGCCTCGTCACGCACATTCAGGTACGTCTCTCAGCGAGTTTGCTGGCCTTGACGTTTTTCCTCTTCGTCGTGCTGATGGACACGCCAGCCAGCCTGCGCGATTTGCACAATCGCTTTGGCATCACGCTCGCGCTGAGGGAATTGTCCTTCGGCGCCGGTCCGCTGGCACTGGCCGCGAGCCTCAGCCGGCAGCAACACCCGCGCGCCGCGCGAATCGCTACGACCATTGCGCGCTTCTTCATTGCCATTCCTGTGCTGTTTTATTCGATCGAGCAGTTCTTGCACGCCGATCACGTCCCCGGCATTCCCCTGGAGATGGTGATGCCCACGTGGCTCTTCGGACATGGCCTCTGGACCTACGTTGCTGCCGTGATGTACGCAATCGCGGGAATCCCACTGCTTGCCGGAAAGAAGACACGCGCAGCAGCAGCGTGGATCGGCTTGACCGTGCTGTTTGTAATCCTGGTCGTGTACGTCCCGATCGCAATTGCAGAGCGCGACAGCCTCGAGGGCCTGAATTATCTCTTCGATACTCTGATGTATTGCGGCACTGTTCTTCTGCTCGCGGGTGCCATGCCGCGCTCGGAGCATTCCAGTCATCCCCTTGCACCGGATCCTCAATGACAGTTCAGTAACGATCGAGACAACGAGGCGGCAAGGGTCTTGTTTCCTTTGCCGCCTCCGACGGAGTACGCATCTACTCCACCGCGCCCTTCGCGTTGCCCTGGCATCTTCCACTTTGATTTGTCAGAACGCGCTGGTGTTAACGAGCCCGGCATCCTCGCCTTCCGAACAGCGAATTCAGCTTTGTGCCGCGATTTGCCGCTCCGAATCGATCAGCCGGTATGCCGTGTGTACGAAGCAGCCAGTTGGCAGTTCTCGCCCGACGGGCATTGGGTTGCGTACACCTCGAACGAATCTGGCCAAAGCGAGATTTATGTCATTCCCTTTCCACCCACTGTGAATGAGAAAAAATGGGTTGTGTCCACTGGTGGAGGTGTGATGCCGCGCTGGCGGCACGATGGCAAGGAGTTGTTCTTCATTTCGCCCGACTGGAAGATGATGGCAGCGGATGTGAGCACCAATCCAACTTTCCAAGCTGGCACGCCGCACGCTCTGTTCGATACCGAAATGGTGGATACCGGAATTCGCACAGGCCCGATGAGTTGGGACATTGCCACCGACGATAAGCGATTCCTGATTATCAGCGACAACTCCGCTGGAGCCTCATCTCTGAACGTGGTTCTGAACTGGCGACCAGAACAGCCCAAATGAACATTATTCGGACGCACAGAGTATGGGTTACTCCACCGCAGGACCACGGATAGCTGACCACTGACAACTTTCAGCAATCAACTGAGTCACTCACCGCGAAGAAGGTTTCGTTCCTCCGGGAGGCGGCGCATCGTGATCGCCATGATCGTGATCATGATCGCCCTTCGTCGGCGTGAAGATCGGAGGATCGATATGCCCGCGATGGCACGTTCCGCACGCTACCGGAACGCCCGAATTTTCCACCTTGCCCACGTAGTTCGTGTTGATGTCTTCGACCATCTTGTACATCAGCCGCGCCGTGGTCTTCTCCGGCTTCGAGTCGTCGGCATAATTTAGCCTCGGCTTTCCGTTCGGCCCGATGTTTTTGGGATCGGCCGCGTGGCAGGTGCTGCACTCCGCGCCGAGCGAGGCTTCCCACTTGTGCATCAGATCGTGAACCTGCTCTCCCGTCATGGTCTTCGGAAGGACCTTCAGGTTGGTCGGCGCTGGTTCCTCATGATGATGATGTTCTTCGGCAGGTGCCTGCGGGGCTGCGGGGGTTTGGGCAAAAGCGGCAACGGCAAAAAGTGCTGAAACCAGGGCCGTCAAAGGGGCGGAGAAAGACGGGGAAGTGAGCTTCAAGTGCAAAGTTCCTCGCGAAGTGGGATGACCTCTATTCTACTGACGGACCACCGTTGCGTTTGGTTGACGTTCCTGCGAGCCGTTTCGGCCCGGAAACGCATCCATGCCCGCGCAGCGCAAACCGCAGCGGCCAGTCCACCGCATGCGTGATCCCGATCCGCGGCGTAATCAGTACGTCGGGCTCCGGAAATCCGTCGTCTCTCACCTGCAGCGGCGACGCGGCGCTGGTTACATCCAGCCCGTTGTGCAGCGGACGCGTCAGCCCCAGTGCGAGGCAAAGGCGGCTCGGCCCCGACGCAATCATCCGCATCGGAGCGTCCTCGTCCAGCCCGCGATTGCGCGCCATCTCCGCGATTCCCATTACTGGCTCCAGCGCCCGCAGCAAGATGCCTGCTCCCAGTCCCTCGCGCTCGCAGCTGATGTTCGCGCAAAAATACCTCCCGTAAATCGAATACAGATACGCGTGCCCCGGCGGCCCGAACAGCACCAGGTTCCGCGGCGTTGGCCCGCGGTGCGTGTGCGCCGCCGGATCTGGCGGATCGTTATGCGGCCCGAGGTAGGCCTCCACCTCCACAATCCGACCCGCCAGCACCGAACCTCGTCGAGTCCGCGCCACTAGCAGCTTGCCCAGCAGCCTGGGAGACACAGATTCCGGCGAATTCTCAAAGAATTCACGCGAAATCAGCCGTCCCGGGAGCTTTTCTCTGGCTCTTTTGTGCCCTATTTGTGCGATTTCTTCCATTCCTTCACGAGTTCCAGCACCGCTTCAGCGTGCCCTTCAGGCGTAACCTTGGGGAAGATGTGAATGAGTTTCTGGTCCGGTCCGATCAGAAACGTCGTCCGTTCGATCCCCCAGACTTTCTTCCCATACATGTTCTTTTCCTTCAACACACCAAACTGATTGCAGACTTTCTCGTCTACATCAGCAAGGAGCGTATACGGAAGGTCGTACTTGGCCTTGAACTTCGCCTGCGCCTTGGGTGTGTCCCGCGAAATGCCAAGCACCACGGCGCCCGCGGCCTGAATCTTCTTGAACGTGTCGCGAAACCCGCACGCCTCAATGGTGCAACCGGGCGTATCGGCCCGGGGATAGAAGAACAGTACAACCGGCTTGCCGGCGTAGTCTGAAAGGCTTACAGTCTTGTCTTCGTCTGTCTGCAGCGTGAAGTCGGCGACTTTCTGGTTCGGTTCCATGGGAGATTCCTCGTATCGTCAGTATGGTGGATAAAGTTTCGGCACAGCTGTTTCGATTGCATTATTCCCGAGGGGCACACTCGGTGTCATCGCGCACGTTCAACTCACGTTTTACCAGACCAATATCCCTCGCCGCTGCATTGGGACTCGCGGCCGCGTCTGCCTTTGCCCAGTATCCCGGACAAATCGTCAAGAAGGACAAAGGAACTCCTGAATTACGAGCCATCGCGGTTCTCGAGTGGACCGGTGACGAAGGCAAACCCAAGACCAGCCGCATCGTTCCTGTCACGGTCTACGACGGACAAGCAATGCAGGATGGTGGAGTCTATCTCGCCCGGCCCCAGCCTCTCGCACTCACCAGCGAAGTTGAATACGAACTCGAGAGAAACGGCGCTCCCTTCGGGCTTTACGACATCAGGACCGCAGGCCAGGAGCAAGGCTCCTGGGTCGGCTACGGCCTATGGAAGCCCCTGCCTTCCGCAAAACCGGCTACCCCGAAACCCATTGTGGACGACGGCTTCAACCCCAATGACGACAAGCCGGTGCTGCATCGCAAGCATCAGGGAGATTCAGGCAAATCTGACTCCAGCGCCTCCGGGCCGTCCCCGGACCCTGACCGGCCCACTCTGCATAAGAAGTCTGGTACCGACGATTCCGGCAATTCCACTCCCGGCTCCGGTCCTGCTGCCGATCCCGATCGTCCGACCATCCATAAGAAAACTTCCGACGACTCATCCAGCAGCACATCGAGCGCCGGTTCTGACCGCCCCGTTCTGCACAAGGGCTCCGAGGCATCGGCCGATACGAGCGATGGGGAACGCACAGGATCCGCCGATCCCAATCGTCCCCATCTCATGCGCGGCAAGCCCACCAGCAGCGGCCCTGACGTGCTGCCAAGCCTGATGGGACTTCCTGCCGACATGCACCAGGTTATCGCCGTCTCCGACGTAAGAAACCATCCCCAGCATCAATGGAATTACGCATGGGCCAACCCGGACGACGAAGTCAAGATGAAAGAGGACATGGAAGACATCGCGCGTAAAGCCCTCGGCCTTACCGCCCCTCCCGCTCCTAAAACGAAGCATGTCACCGCCAAAGCGCACGCCAAGCCTGCTCCCCCGCCCGAACCGCCGCCGTTGGTTGACGAAAAATTCCGCGTCTTCGAACTTGCGTATGGCTCCGGCGCCACGATGGTTCTTTCGGCGCATACTGACGGACCCTCGAAGCAGCAGAAATTCGTCACCCTGATCGCCCAGCCCGATCTTTACGGCAATGCTCTCGTGCTTCTCAAGAACGTGACGGACGGCGAGCACCTGGATGAAACTCCCCGCATGAAGCTTATTGACGCCGTGGATGCGCTTGCCGACAATCGAGGCGAATTGCTGTTTGAGTTGCGCGGCGCTTCGCAGCGGCAATTCGCGCTGTACCGGGTGCTCCGCGGAACCGCCGAAAAAATCTTCGTTACCGGCGGAGGCGAATTCGGCATTGCGCCGGGCGAATAATTCACCTGAACCTCAGGTCGCCTCTGTCCGGTACATCCGAAGAGAAGCATCCGGGGACATCAGGAAATAGAGCGCCATCAGGCCGTTGATCGCCAGACTCGCCGGTACACTCCACCACGTAACGATCAGGCAAACAAGGTACACCGTCGGTCCCGCGCCGTATCGCCGAGCAATATTCTTCACGCCAACGTACGTGCGATCGACTAGCTGCCGGCGGACGCACGTAAAAAACAATAAGTTATGTAGTAGTGCAATCACAAGGTACGAGCCGTTGTAAAGAAGAGCAGCGTCACGCATTCGCACTGTTCCCACTGCCTGCGCCATCAGCGACGTCGGAAATGGTATCCACACCACCCCGAGGAGCAGCAGCAGGTTCACGGCCATGAGCACATCGTCTGCCCGGCGAACATGGGAGAAGAGCCGGTGGTGGTTGATCCACATGATCCCAATAAAAAGGAAGCTCAGAAGAAAACTCAGAAAGCCCGGCCATTGCGCTGCAAGCCCATGCCAGAAGGGAACCGATGGAGGAGGCGCCTTCAACTCCAGCACCAGCAACGTAGCGGCGATGGAGAATATGCCATCAGAAAACGCCTCAATCCGGCTGGTTTCGCTCGACATGCTCCGCCTCCGGTGCAATTCGACCGCGCAAGTATTGCGGGATCATAGCAGAGCAGAAAAGGCGCTTGCGGCAATGACATCATTCGATCCGACCCACCGATGTTCATCCCACTGGGACGGCCCGGGTAACTTTCGTGACAATGATGCGCTTATGTCATGGAGAAAACTTATCCCTCCTATACAATTCTTGTAAGACTGGCTTCATCAGACCCCTGTCTAAAGGAATTAACAACCGAATGGCATCACCCGTGTCCGCTCCCCCAACCGCCAATGCTCCAGATTCTGCAACCAAAACGGTTGCTGAAGTGCACGACTACTCATCGCCTCACGGCAGAGTTCCTGCGAAGTTTCTTGTCCACATGGGCAAAGCTGCAACAATTGGCTACGGAATTAACTGGCCAACATTGGCAATCATCGGCTTTTTCCACGCCGGAGCGCTGGCAGCGTTCTTTTTTTTCAGCTGGCAGCGTTTGGCGGTGATGGCGATTCTCTATGTGCTGGCGATCAACGTAGGCATCGGCATGTGTTATCACCGGCTGCTGACGCACCGCGGCTATCAGACCCCCAAGTGGGTCGAGTACATTATGAGCATCTTTGCCACCATGTCGCTTGAGGGTGGTCCGATCTTCTGGGTGTCGACGCATCGTGTCCATCACCAGCTCAGCGATCAGGAAGGCGATCCCCACACGCCTAAAGAAGGGGGCTGGTGGGCGCACACCGGCTGGATCCTGTTTGGTGAGGCACTGCATGGGCAGGTCGAAATCCTGAAGCGCTATTCGCCAGATTTGAGCCGCGACAAGTTTTACCTCTGGCTCAGCAAGTATCACTGGCTTCCCATCACTGTGAGCGGCCTGCTGTTGTTGGCTGGTGGCTGGATCTGGGGCGGATGGATCAACGGAGTCGCCATGGTTCTTTGGGGTGTAGCGCTCCGCGTCACCCTCGGTCTGCATGCCACGTGGCTGGTGAACTCCGCCACGCACCTTTGGGGCAGCCGGCGCTTTGAGACGCGCGACGACTCGCGCAACAGCTGGTGGGTTGCGTTGTTGACGGGCGGCGAAGGCTGGCACAACAACCATCATGCGCATCCGGTTTCCGCGCGCCACGGCCTCAAGTGGTACGAGATCGATCCCAACTTCTGGGGCATCTGGCTGCTCTCCAAGATCGGCCTGGCCAAGAAGATTCACGTGGCCAAGTTCGATCCGGCCAACCCCAAGCCTGCGGGTCTTTAGGCACAGAGCATCAACGCAAGTACAAACGGCCATTCCTTCGGGAATGGCCGTGGCTTTTGGTCTCGATTGCTTACTTGCGCAGCCTGGCGCGAATCCAGAGAGTGGCGAAGACGGGGAGCGCGATGATGAGAACAACTGCGCCTGCAGGGAAGCCGACGTAGAGATACGTGTCGGCATAATTCACGGAGTGATGGCCGAACAAGTTCCACGCCAGCAGAGCGAAGATGGCCAGACATGTCGTTGCAAAGAACGTGAAAAACGCCGAGGTAAACGCCAGCAGCAGGCTTTGAAACAGGCTGAAGCCTTCGAGGGGAAATCCGAAAATTCTGCCGCCGGGGTGGCGCTGGCTATGCGTGGATTGCATCGACGCGACCTCTCTCGTCTAGAATACATTCTTATGCCGAGCGGGGCGCAAATCGAGCTTTGGCCAGCCGACAAGGTGGCTGCACAGGTGCAGGTCAGTCGGGCTACCAATGGCATCAGCTTTGCTGGATGGGGCGAGACGCGCGTGAGCGAGGCCGACCTCGAACGTCTTGTCGCCGCTGTTCCTCCGCTGTTGGCGCCGGCGCTCAAGAGCCGCGCGTACTACTTTGTTCCTCTGGCGATTGCCGATACCGGCGAAGTGCTGATCGCGCCTTCGTACTCCGTCGACCTGGGCGATCGCGCGGTGTGCCATCGCAACGCGAGCTTCGGCACGACCGAGGCGGTGTTTCTGTCGACGCGGCTGGTCGAGGACCGCTTCGGACTGGCATTTGAATTCTTCATCAACGTGGCGCACAACTTTGCCGATGTGGCCGGTGTGCCGGAGAGCTTTGCGCAGCTGATCTGGTCGCAGGCCGAGGCGCAGGTGCGCGGGGAAACGAGCCAGGATGCGTGGGAGTCCCGCCGTCGCGCGCAGGACTCGCACAACGGGCCGCAGAAGACGATCGACGAGCGGTCGCGGACGACATTTTACGAATCGGCATTCTCTGATTCGCTGGCCATCTACATGCTCTCGCTTGCCGTAGATTTCGATTATCACGATCTGCGCGAGCGCGAGTATCCGCTGCTGGCTGCCCCGGCCCTGGCAGAGCGCCTGCGCCATATCGCCAGCCTCTTTCCGCCGAATGCGGGCTACGAGTTCCAGATTCTCTATCGGCGCAAGGGGTAAGGTGCAGTTGTCAGTGATCAGTTGTCAGGGGCTCCTTGTTGGTTGCAATGGTGAATATTACCCCTCCCCCCACCCATCCTCCGGACGGAAAGTCTTGATTTCAAATAGTTAATGGGAAATGGTCGCTCCAAAGTCTTCTTAGGATTGGAGTTAGCTTCAGAGTCGTCTCAGCAAAGGACTTAGGGGCATCTTGCCCCGGCGGCTTTCGGTTGAATGAGCCGTTTGTGCTGCC
Source organism: uncultured Acidobacteriaceae bacterium (assembly GCA_963770365.1). Taxonomy (GTDB): domain Bacteria; phylum Acidobacteriota; class Terriglobia; order Terriglobales; family Acidobacteriaceae; genus Telmatobacter. The sequence continues at coordinate 31,724 of CAVYPN010000024.1, forward strand.
CTCCAGGGCGCACATTGATGAGCGGTCTCGGATGGGCAGTCTGGGATGGGCGGTCTTGGATGGGTAATCTCGGTTCCCATGGTGTTCTTAAGGGGCTATTTTTGGATCGCCCCTCCGGGGGCGGCACAATCCTTGTTCACCGACCTTTCAGCGTTGAGCCCATTGGCCTTATGCAAGGGTGACGACGGAATTCGAACTATTTCTAAAAAAGGCGAATTTTTGAGTAGAGGGTTGAGCGAGGTTAACCGCTTCCGGAAGTGACATTTAGCCATTTTCGGGAACGTCCAATAGGGCACTTTTTGGCAAATTTTGGCACGTTTATGACACGTTTAAGAAGTGATTCGCGGGACGGGTGAAACAGGCGTCCTGCGGCTTTCCAGTGGCCGGTGAAGAGGCCGGACGGACGAGGATCAGGGAGTTTACATGGATAGATACAGCGTAGCGGAATGCGCGAAATAACCTGCAAAACCGGGAGAACTATTTTGCGTTTGGATTGAGGGGTTTAGCGGCAGAAGGCGGCGCATGGGGCTTGACGGCACAATGAGCGCGCCTTGCGGCTAGGGAACGGGATCGCTGTCCCCGGTCTCAGAAACGAGACCGGAGGGCACCCGGCCGTAACTGTCCGGCGGCCCAAAGTCGAAACGATCTTCGGGACCGGGGCCACCCGCCAAGGGAAAGGCAACTGCAGGTTTCTCCGCTCCCTTCGGTCGGTCGAAATGACAATGGTGGGTGGTGAACTCAGTGTCTGATCCTAAATCCGGTTTTTACAGTTGGCAGGTGCCGTTGGTATACCAGCGCAGGACTTTCAGGGCGCGGAGGTATTCCTGCGGCTCGCGGCGCCCGGCGTCTCATTCGTCGCGCAGGGCCTGCATGGGGTCGATGGAAGAGGCTCGACGCGCGGGAACGAATCCGGCTACGGCGGCGCTGGTGATGAGGGCGAGGGTCGCAAAGAGGTACGCCAGGGGACTGGTGCTGCTCACTCCATAGAGCAGGCTTGCGCTGAGATGGCCTACGTAGAGAGCCGCAGGTATTCCCAACCCGATGCCCAGAGAGGATTGGGGAGAGAGCACCGCGCAACACAAGCGAGATGATGCCGGAGCGCGAAGCTCCCATCGCCATGCGAATCCCGATTTCCGTGGTGCGGCGTGTGACGAAGAACGAGATCACTCCGTATAAGCCGACGGAAGCGAGGGCGAGCGCCAAAAGTCCAAACAGGCTGCTGAGCCGCGCGACAAGACGATCCTGATTGAAATTTCCGGCAACCTGGGAATCGTACGGCGAGAAATAAAAGACGGTGAGATTGGGATCGATCTCGGCGATCGCATGGCGCAGCAGATTCTCAGCGTCGGTTTGTGGACGAGAGAACTGGACGATGATGGAGCCCACAAACATCGAACTCTTCTCGGAGGAAATCGCTTCAGGGTCGGTATAGGCGAGATATTGCTGCGTCAAGGGACGCAGGAAGAGTGGCGTGACTTCGCGACGGGGATCACTCATCTTGAAGTCGGCGAAGACACCGGCAATCTGGAATGCGCCGGAGTTTTTGGGAGACACCACGCCGAAATGTTTGCCGATGGGATCCTGGTTAGGAAAGAAAAACCGCGCAAAGGATTGATTGACGAGCACAACAGGAGTTGAGGTTTGCGAGTCCTGCGCGGAAAAGTCACGTCCGCGCACGATGGGAACCCCGACGGTCTGGAGAAAACTGCTGCTGACGCGGACCCATGAGGAGAAGCACTTGTCTCCGGGACCGGGTTTGGGGTGGCCCTGCTGCACGATACAGGTTCCCCAGACGTTGCCGTCGAGAGGGGTGTGGCGTGCAAGGCTCACGTTGACCGCGGAGGGCAACGCGGAAAGGCGGTTTTCAATCTCGCGATAGAGTGCGGGGAGACGTTCGACGGTGTAGCCCGCCCCGTCCGGGTCGATGCGGAGGACATAGCGATTGACGGTGGCGATGCCGAAATTCTGATGCTCGAGGTTGGCAAGCGAGCGACCCATCAGAAACGCTCCCGAGAGCAATACGACCGACAATGCTACCTGCACAACGACCAGGGCTCTCTGGGGAACGGACGAGCGATCGCCGGTGCTTCGATTGGCGGTTCGGAAAGCTTCTACTGCTTTGGCCTGCGAGGAAAACCAGGCAGGCACAGTGCCGAAGGCGATGCCGGTGAGCAGAGAAACAAGGAATGCGAAACCAAGAACGGTCAGCGAAGGACTGCCATCGATCGGCATATTGTGCGCATGCGGAAAGGCCAGCAGGAGAATCATCCGTGAAAACGCATAAGCAACGGCCAGACCGGCGGCTCCGCCCATGAGGCTGAGAAGGACGCTTTGGGTGAGGATCTGGCGGATGATCCTGGTGCGGGCTGCGCCGAGCGCCATGCGCACGGATAGCTCCGCACGTCTTGAGGTGCCACGGGCGAGCAGAAGGTTAGCGAAATTGGAACATGCGATGAGGAGAACGACGGTGGAGAGGATCATCAGCATGCGCAGGGCCTGGCCAGTTTCCTGTTGCAAATTCTGGATGCCGCCTCCGCCAGGAGAGAGAACGACATGCTGGCGAGGTATCAGTGCGGCGCCTCCGTTGGCGCTGAACTTGGAATGCGCGAACATCCATTGACGCAATTCGGTGGACAGCTTCGACTGGAGCGCCGGAATGCTGGTCTGCGAGCGCACCCTGCCCAGCAGGTAGAGCCATGCTGTGTCGTCGTCGCCCTGAGGCCAGAGAGATGTGCCTGCACCCTGGATAGCGGGCTCGTTGGATAAGGGCATCCACACGTCGGGTGGACGCTCGACGATGCGGTCACCGAAGAAATGCGGTGGGGCGATACCGACCACCGTGAAAGGAAGCGTCTGAACGTGAACCGTGGAACCCACGATGGCTGGGTCGCCGCCGAAATTTGACTGCCAGGCGGCATAGCTGAGAACGAGAGCGGGCGCGGCTCCGGCTTTGTCGTCATTCTGGGTGAGCGGACGTCCGGCATACGCGGCCACGCCCAGCATGGTGAAGTAGTTTCCAGAGACGAATTCCGAACGCAGAGGCTGGGCAGGCGACGTGCCCCAGCGGAGCGATAACGAAGATCCTCCGGCCTCAACTGCGGCGAGCTGTTCGAACTCCGGCGAAGATTGCTTCAGGTTGAGGTAAAGATCGTAAGGGAAGAGATCGAAGTCGCCGTCGTCCCGCTCAAATCCGGCGCCGTAGTAGCAGCAGGTGGTCTGGTCACCGACACGGTAAAGATGCGAGGGATCGGCCACGGGGAGCGAGCGCTCGAGGACCGACTGAATCAGTGTGAAGATGGCGGTCGTGGCGCCGATGCCGAGCGCCAGCGTAGTTACCGCGGTTAGCGTGAAGCCGGGCGCTTTGCGCAGTTGGCGCAGGCCGTAGCGGACGTCCTGGAGGATTGACTCGACCCAAAGTGTGCCTCGCCGCTCGCGGCAGTCTTCTTTGATCTGGTCGATGGCGCCGAACTCGAGACGCGTGAGGCGGCGGGCATCGGTTTCGGGAATGCCGGAGCGGACTTTGTCGGCGACCTGCGCATCGAAGTGGAAGCGCAGTTCCTTGTCCAGATCGATGTCCATTCGTTTGCGGGCGAATAGTCTCTGCAGCCAGGTCATGAGAGGATCTCCGGCGGTTCGCGACATACCTATGGCTTCTACATATACACGCAGATATGTAGAAGGTCAAGGTGTACGCATAAGGAGGGGTGCGGGCGATCTCAGCCGCGAATGGTATGAAATTGAGCCTGCCGACTTCAAGCGTGCAACAGATCGCATGTATTCCTGAGGACAACCGCAGATCTTTCGACTGCGCTGAGCTTTGCTCAAGATGACAACTTCTGCTGAGTGGCCGAGCCACACCGTTCTCGCCAACCTGGATGGCGCGAGTATTTCCGGATCACAACGCATAGGTCGAGTCGGTATACCAGCGGAGGACGCGGAGGGCGCGGAGGGTGTTCCAGCGGCTGGCGTGGGCGACGGCGGTTTCCATCTGCAAAGGGATGTATTCGGGATGGAGAAGATTGAGTGGCCAGCGACCGTTCTGGTGGCGGCGCTGGATGACGATCTGGATTGCTTCTCGCATTCGGTCATCGGGCTTGGCGCCGGCGTCGCGGAAGTAATCGAGGGCGCGCAGGACGTCGTAGTGCCAATGTGTGGGATAGGTGAAGCGGAGCCAGCGCTTGTCGATGACATCTCCAGTCCGCAGCGAGCGGAAGAGGCCACGCTGGAGCAGGTAGTTTTCGGCGCGCTTGCGGGCTCGGGTGATGGCTGCGGATTTGCGGCCTGCACGTTCGTAATCGAGCAGGCCTTCGAGCACGCAGATGGTGGTGTGGAAGGAGGAGCAGGAGCTTTTGGGGGCTTCGCAGTTCCAGCCGCCGTCATTGAGCTGCTCAGCGAGGAGTTGATGGGCGAGTGCGTCGTTGGGTTCCTTGAAACAGGCACCGATGCCGAGGATTCTGCCGTTGATGCAGGGCTCGGTTTCGCCGCTGAAGTAAGGGCGGTTATTGAGCGGCTTGAAGACGAGATGCTTGTCGATGCGGCCGATCATGGTGCGCGCCTGTTTGCCGGCGGGGTCGAGGCCGAGGTCTTTGAGGACGGTGAGGCTCCAGAGAGTAATGAGGTCCCATTGCCCGCCGGGCCAGTGGCCGCGCGGGGATTGGCGGGCGAGCAGTTCAGCACCCCAGCCTTCAGTGGCGACGCGGGAGCGCTCGGCGGCAATCGCGGTGGGAGGTGCGTCGGTAAGGTCGCGCATGACCTGCCAGCGGATGGCGGGGTCGGAGTCAAGGAGCCAGCGGATATGCGCGGGCCGCGGTGCGTAATCGTGGCGCATGGGTTTTTATAGCATGCGGTTTCTGGGGGCTGGAAAGGCATGGGCTGGAAGCGGAGTTGTGCCGATGAATGTTAACGAGAGAAGAACGGGATGGGCGTGGCGGTAATCGGGCGGGACATTTGTTTCGCATTACGAAACTCTGCGCTGAATGCAGGTGACGGGCACATTGCAATGAATGGGGATGCGTAGCTGTCCTGACAGAAATGGTACGCTGCAGCGGTTCGCGCTTTATTGGGATTTGCCTATTTAGTAACCTGTAGAGGATGGCCAGTTCATCGGTCCAAGACACATGAAGGAGAAGATTCTGATGGCAGAGACCCCGAAGAAACCGTCGACTCGCAGAAGGACCAGCGCGACTGCATCGGCAACCAAAGAGATCGCACCTAAACGGCAAGCCAGTGCCAAGGTGACCGCGATCAGTGTTTCGCATGAAGAGATCGCGCGGCTCGCGCACAAGTTCTGGGCGGAACGTGGCAGACAGCACGGACACGACGCGGAAGACTGGCTGCGCGCAGAGCAGCAGCTCAGAGGCAAGGCTTCGTAAGGACGGACGTTTAGCAGGGCATCACTTCAACAGGGGACTGGAAGGATACATTCCGTTTTCATTTTTTATCGGCTTCCATACGCTATCCGGCCCTCACTGATCGTCCAGCGAACTTTACCTTGCATTGCCCAACCATCGAATGGAGTGTTGTGCGCCTTGGAGAGGGTTTCCCTGGCGTGATAGGTCCACTCCGCTTTGGGATCGAAGACCACGACGTCAGCAAAGCTGCCGACGGCGAGGGTGCCGCGGCCTTTGAGGCCGAGCAGCGCGGCGGGCTGCGCGCTGAGCAGGCTGAGCACGCGGCCCAGGGGCAGCTTCCACTCCTTGTGCAACCAGCGCAGGCAGAGGCCGAGCGCTGTCTCAAGACCGGTGATGCCGTTGGGGGCGTTCTCGAACTCCACTTCCTTCTCGTGCGTCGCATGCGGCGCGTGATCGGTGGCGATGGCATCGACAACGCCGTCGAGGATGGCTTCAATCATCGCGTCGCGGTCGGCTGCGGAGCGCAGGGGCGGATTCATCTTCGCGTTGGTGTTGTAGTGGCCGACGTACTCTTCGGTGAGCAGGAAGTGATGCGGCGCAACTTCGCAGGTGACGCGGAGTCCGTTGCGGCGCGCCTGGCGTACGGCTGCAATGGCGCCTGCGGTGGAGGTATGCGCGACGTGGAGATGCACGCGGGAATCCTTGAGCTCGGTGACGAGGCGGATGTCGCGTTCGACGAGACTGCTCTCGGCTTCAGGCGGCATGCCGCGGAGGCCTAACTTGAATGCCATCGGGCCGGCGTTCATGCTGGCGCCCTGGGTCATGCGGGTGTCTTCGGCATGCTGGATGACGCTTAAGCCCACGCGGGCCGCGGCGGCAAGGGTTTCGCGCATCACGCTGTCTTTCAGAATCGGGTGTCCATCGTCGGTGATGGCTACGGCGCCTGCGGATTTGAGAGCGGCGAAATCGTTCAACGTTTCGCCTTTGGAACCGCGCGTGGCGGCGCCGATGGGAAAGACGCGGACGCACGCACCGCGCTCTGGGGCGAGCATCCAGCGAGTGGTTTCAGGGGAATCGTTGACGGGAGTGGTGTTGGGCATGGCGGCGACGGCGGTGAATCCGCCTGCGGCTGCAGCAGCGGTGCCGGTAGCGATGGTTTCCTTGTAGGCCTGGCCGGGCTCGCGGAGATGGACGTGGATGTCGATCAGGCCGGGAGCAACAGTGAGGCCGGCGGCATCAATGACTTCAGCACCGTTAGCTAATTTCAACTTGCCGGGACTGGCGATTTCGGCGACGCGGCCATCTTTGAGCAGGATGTCTTTCGGGGCGTCAACACCGGCTCCGGGGTCAACGAGGTGTCCATTGCGAATAACGAGAGCACTCATGCGCGGCCTTCTTTCTTCGCTGCTGTGAGCGCGCGTTCGACGACGGCCATGCGGATGGCTACGCCGTGGCGGACTTGCTCGAGGATGGCGGACTGGGCACCGTCGGCAACGCCGGCGGTGAGTTCGAGGCCGCGAATGATGGGGCCGGGATGCATGACCACGGCGGTGGGAGCCTGTGCGGCGAGGCGCTGGCCGGTCAACTGGTAGGCATCTTTGTACTGCGCGAGGTCGAGTTGGAGACCTGCGAGGCGTTCGGCCTGAATGCGCAGCATCATGACCGCCTGCGATTGATGGAGAGCAGCCTCGAAATCACGTTCGACGGAGATGCCGGGGCCGGCGTTGGCGGCGGAATCGGGCAGCAACTGCGGCGGTCCGCAGAGCACTACGTGCGCGCCGAGGCGCGGAAGCAGCAGCATGTTCGATCGCGCGACACGGCTGTGGAGGATGTCGCCGACGATGGTGACGGTGACGCCGCTCAATGTATCGGCGGTAAGGGTTTCAACTCCGAAGCGGAGATGCGCGAGGATGGTGCGGAGATCGAGCAGCGCCTGCGTAGGATGCTCATGCATGCCGTCGCCGGCGTTGAGCACGGGCAGCCGCGTTGTTTCCTCGAGGAGCCACGCAGCGCCGGAGGAGTTGTGGCGGAGGATGATGGCCTCTGCGCCAAGGGCGCGCAGCGTGAGGCCGGTGTCTTTGAGCGTCTCGCCTTTTTCGATGCTGGAGGAAAGGCTCGAAACCAGCGTGGTGTCGGCACCAAGGCTCTTGGCTGCGAGTTCGAAGCTGGTGCGGGTGCGCGTCGAGGACTCGTAGAAGAGGAGCGCGACGCGACGCTTGAGCAGAATGCGGTCGCGGATGAGCGGGTCGAGGGTTTCGAGCACGGTCGCGCGAAAGAGCAGGTGGCTTATGTCTTCGATGCTGAGGTCTTGAATCGACAGCAGCGAGCCGGGATTGTAGGGAAATGGCGATGCTGGCGGTTGGGGTGTTTGAACCTGGCGGCGGACGGGTGGCGTTGGTGCGATTGCAGTCATGTATCCAGTTCACAGTTCTCAGTTGTCAGTTCTCAGTTTCCGGTTTATCAGAATCAGGGGCATTTTTTGGGCTCCTGCCGAAGATCTGACAACTGACCACTGAAAACTGATGACTGTTGTTGTTAGTCCACCCGCTCGACCAGCAACACCTGCTCGTCGTTATCGACCTCGTGGAACTTGACTTCAATGATTTCGCGGCTGCTGGTGGGGACGTGGCGGCCGACGTAGGTAGCTTCGATGGGCAGCTCGCGATGTCCGCGATCGATGAGAACCGCAAGCTGCACACGTCGCGGACGTCCGTGATCGAAGAGCGCATCGAGAGCGGCGCGAATGGTGCGACCCGTGTAGAGCACGTCGTCACAGAGCACGACGTCGCGGCCTTCCACTTCGCAGCCGAGAGCGCCGGTCGTTACGACAGGGCGCGCGCCGGCCGTCGTGAGATCGTCGCGATAAAACTGGATGTCGAGCGTGCCAGTGTCGACGGGGCGCTTCTCGATGCCGGCGATCAGCTTGCCCAGGCGCTCGGCCAGGGGCACGCCACGCCGCTTGATGCCGATCAGCGTCAGGTCTTCGCTGCCGTTGCTCTTCTCGACGATCTCGTGGGCGAGGCGCACCAACGTGCGCTCAACCTCCGAGGCGGACATCAGCCTGCCCTTCACGCGCAGGGCGGCTGCATTTGTTTGTTCGGTCATAAGCACTCTCGAAACCGCGGTTCAAGAAACTCGAGATCGTTGAGCCGGAACGCTCAGGGGTATGGAACCGTCAGGGAGACCCCGTGCAGGGGTAGCCCGTAGGCGGTTTCTGTGGTTTCACCCTTATCCCTCGCCGGATGATAGAAGGGTTGAGGGTTAGGGGGCAAGTTGTGGAGAAATGGACGATCAGAGGACGGGCTTCAGAGTGGCGCGCCGGCCGGCGCTTTCCGTCTCGAGAGAGGCGGGAAAGAATGCAAGACGGTGCCGCAATCGTCGTCCAATCAGCGGGAATGTTGCTGAAAAGTTACTAATGGTTTGGCGGTTTATCCGACCCCAACGTAGCAAAGAGCGTTTAGGAACCAAACTTCGCAGCAATTGCTCCAATGATCAATCCACCAATCGCTCCCGACACCAGAATCGGAACCATCGCTTTCGTAATGATGGCGTCTGGCAGACTCAGCAGGATTCCGAGGACAAATCCGACAATCCAGCCCGGCCAAGGGAGCTTTACATTGCAGATCACGAATCCCAGGCCAAAGCGTGCGATGAACGCGCCAAGCAGCGCGGCTCGCTTGTCGGGAAAACTGAGAGGGATCATCATCGCGGCATCCAGACCGCCGAAGACCACACCGCAAATTACGCCAAGATAGATTCTTGACATCGTACGTTTCTCCCGGTTGTGTCGTTAAGCGGAGATTCTAGCAGGGGGGACGCACTAAAAGGCCACACCTGGCCGGTCCAAATGGGGTCGCAGGCGTGTTGTGGTCGACGATTGAAGCCGATTGATCTCCAGGTAGTCATACCCCATTGTTATCAACAGATACAAGCACTGACTCTGTCCTGGTCTGATGGGGCATGTGATTTAGATCACATCCTGAGGACTAATTGAGGCCTACTCTCGTGGGTGCAGTGCCTTCTTTAATTGAACGCTGGAAGCCGGAGACTAGAGGTCTCCTTTTCTTGCCGATAGAGGAGTCACAGGGGAAGAGGTTTCGTGTATCTCGCGAACGTATTGGCCATAATGGGCATCGTTGCGCAAGCAGCGTTGATCGCAATGTTTGTGTGGAAACGCACTTACAGGTCGCTTCCCGTCTTCTTCTTTTACATCGTCTCGGGTCTGGCAGGCGACAGCATGGTTCTGATCCTGCGAACTCTGATGCACTCTCGGAGTTTGTACCCTTTTGAGATCGAGACGTATATAGATTTGCTTTTCCAGTACCTGGTTCTAATCGAATTGGCCTGGTCTATTCTTCGTCCTATTCAACGTTTGCTACCGAAAGGATTCTTACTCGGCATTTCTCTAATCATCGCTGCAGCTGCGGTGCTGACGTGGCCTCTCTCAGGAATCAAAGAGGCCTTGGGATTTCCCTGGCAATTGCTTATCGCTCTGCATGCTCAGCGATCATTTGCAATTCTCAGAATTGCATTTTTCCTCGTGCTGGCGTGCTGCAGCCAGTTCCTAAGAATAGGCTGGCGCGATCGCGAACTCCAGGTTGCCACTGGTCTGGGATTCTATTCGCTGGTAAGCCTTGCCGGAACCATCGTGCACTCTCACCAGTCTTCTGGATGGCAGTACTTCTACGTGGACGTGGCTATTGCATGCAGCTATTTGTTGTCTCTTGTCTACTGGTCCTACAGTTTCGCCCAACAAGAGACCGCCAGGCGCGAAATGACACCGGAGATGCAAAGTTTTCTGCTGGGCATGGCAGATGTAATCCGGCAACAGCGCGACTGGTTGCGCAAACCACGAATTAGTTCCTGAAGTCATCCTCTAGAGATCATCAATCGATTTCCATCCAGTCTCTCCATTGGGAGACACAAGTTCGCAATGATTGTCCCACTCCATTCAAGCGTTCTGGGTGGGTTATGGCCTATCCGGACCTTACCAAAAATGGTGCAACTTCCGGTTGGGCGGTCACTCGACCGCAATCGCTAACCGGGGGCTATGCGGAGCTGAAAGAACTCGCGACTTCACCGACAACCAGACGGTTCTGGCACAATGTGTGGATGCCGATTTCCACTCGCGATCTCTCGCAGTTGCCGAGCATTGACAGGCTCGAAAAGATCACTCAATCAATTGCAATGCTCGATGCCATCGTGTCTCCAAATTGGGAATATCGGTACTTTTCGTTCAATGCGGGGTGGGATGCATCACGCAAGGAGAGAATGGCTTCAATGCGTGATGGATCGGGAGATGACTACTTCATGGTACTCAGCCCGAAAGGTGCGATTCTCAAGGGGTTCGACCATGAGTCCCCGATGAGTCCTTGGCAACGCGATCCGATCGCAGTCTGGCCAGGCGTCTTAGATGGTGTTCCCGAAGCTTTTGCTTCATTCTTGACTGAGCCAGCATTCAGCATGGGTGACTGTACCTTTTGCATCTGGAGAGAGCCGAGTGACGAACACTGGCAGCATGGCCCGATTGCCTTTCCTGACACCGACGTCGACGATCCAGACGGATCGGAAGAGTTGCTGTGCATGTTTGACGGCAAGCCTGAGACCTACGTCGATTTCGCGTCGGAATATTACGAGAAGACATTGGACATCAATGTTGTTCGGAAGTTATACGCTCACGATCCCCTTACGCCGCTTATGGTCGCCGAATTGAATCCACAAGCAGACTGGGAGAGCACAGCGAAAGATGCCGAAGAGATTCACTTCCCCGTTGCTTAAAGAGTCTTCCGGTAGGATCGTGGACCACTCGGCAGTAACGAAAAGAAAACTCCGGTTCGGCGGCAATCATGAATTGCATTCAAGAGGTATGGGCTCATCCCACCCTTCGCCCAAGAGAGGCGAAGGATGGGGCACCATGTTTTTGCGGGATTCATAAGGCGGGCCCGGCTTGTGGGCCCTTCGTTTCATTTATTTTGGTGCTGGCGGTGGTGGAGTCTGGTTTTCACTTGTCGGCGGGACGATCCCTTTTAGCCGCAGATAGGTCACCATATTCCCATAGTGCTCATCGGTGTGTGCTGTGTTCAGCGACAGCAAGGTGAGCCTCGCCAAGTTGAAGTTGAAGAACTTGACCATCTCACTGCCCTTGGCATCCGTCATGCCGTCGAAGGCCTTGTTGCAGTAGGCGACCGCGTCTTTTACCGCAGCCACAAGATCGGCCTTGGATGTCTTCGTCTTCTCGATGTTCTTCGACGGATTCGGTTCACCGGAAGCCTGCGCGCAGAACATGTAGTTGGCATCGGCTACGTGCCCAACCAGCTGGCCGAAACTGCGAATGTCCGGTGTCGGCTTGAACGAGTAGTTTTCCTCCGGCATTTTCTCGGCTGCCGCGGACTACCGCGTTGCTTAAAAACCCATAGAGCCCTTTTTCGCTCAGGGTGATTGGATTTGCAGGCGGAGTCGCGGGCGCTTGCGGCTTGTCCTGCGCGAGCAGAGTTAGTGGCGCAATTGCCACCATAGCAAAGAAACAACAACGCATTTTGTTCACTGAAGACCTCCGGTGAAAATGATGCCACATCCGAGCGGCTTACATACCGGAAAGTGTCTATGCGGACCGTAGCGAGGTCAGCCCGGCAGGTGCGGCAGAATCGTCAGTTGGTTGGATTTTTATGGTTACTTCCGAAATGGCGGTGATCCGGC
>CAVYPN010000025.1:0-47013 GCA_963770365.1 uncultured Acidobacteriaceae bacterium
CTTCAGGCTCAGGCGATGTCTGTACCTCCAGAACGCTGCTGACAATTTCTTCCTGGCAATCCTTCAGCAGCGGAAATGGATGGAAGGATATCGTTTCGTTACAGAGTCGCCCCGGGGTTTCACCAGGCCGAATCAACCCGAACGGCTTAAGCGTCTGCGTCTGGATACGGTGAATATCACTCGGTTGCTGATAACACAACACCCGAAGGCCGGAGAATGAACCGGAGAGTTGATCTTTGTGGTCATGCAAGCCAGAAGGCCGTAACAGTCGCTTTCCTGAATTGCTTCCAGCCGGTAGTTCAATCCTTGCAGATGGCACTGAGCGAACCCGAGCAGTCAAGAATGCAGGTGCCATGAGGGGTAGGCGTAATCGTCGCCGTATATGGGACCCAGGCGGTACCGAATTGGAACTGGGACGGAGTTCGCGATCACGCAGCGTCAGTCGCGGCTCGCCGGGCTTCTGATACGGATGAGGAGCTGGGTTTTGCCGACACTCGAAGCCTGGTCAGTCAAATTGGTGTTGCGAGCAACACGAAAACAATCGCCTGGCTTCTCCGCGGCCAATGCCCGAATCTCGCTCGCGTGGCCTTGGGAGTGCCACTCCCACCGACCGATTCGGAGGACGCAGCCGCGACTGGTGCTTGTTTGAGCGCCACAGGAAGTGGACGGACGGCGTGAGTGTAATGGGTCGTCCGTGAAGAGAGTTCGACCTCCCGCATGCCGGTACGCGCTTCCCACTTCTCCACACCCCGACTGCGACTATCGATCAACAAAAATAGCCGCACTACACTAACAATGAAACTGGTACAAAAGATCGGGCAGACAATTTCCTCACGATAATTTGAAGGCTCGATTCAGCGCATCTTGGCGCGATTGAACACACTAGGAGTAATATTTCTCGATGACCTCGGAGAATTTCCGGCAATCGCGCTACAGATCGCATTCGATCAATGCGCATCTTAGCTTTTCCGCAGCATCCTCTGGCGAGAGCGGCTTGCTGAAATAGTACCCTTGAATCTCATTGGCATACATCAACATAAACACAGAAATGACATCTGCTCCTCGGTTTCAACTCCCTCAGCAATCACCCCTAAGTTTAAGCTCTTTGCCATGCTGATGATTGCGGTGGTAATGGCCGCGTCGTCAGAGTCCTCCCCGCGATATCTCGGATAAATGATCTATCAATCTTGAGCTTGTTGACCCGATTGCTCCGAATGGCTGAACTGGAATATCCGGTGCCGAAGTGGTAAGGAAGGCTCACACCCATAGACTTCAATTCCCTCGAGACCTCCAGAACACGACGTCCCCACATTGGTTGAGAAGGAAGCTCTCCGTCAACTCCAACTCGAGATACTCAGGAGCCAATCCCGTTTCAGGACACGTCCCTGATCAGATCACGGAAACCATCTTGGCGAAATTGGACCGCTGACACGTTCACCGCGATCCTAGCCACAGGAACCCCATCGTCCTGCCATCTTCGAGCTTAAAGACAGCGAGTTATCAGAACCCATTCACCGATCGCTACAATGAATCCGCTATTTTCAGCAATTGAGCTGACGATTTTTCTGGTGGCACAAGCCCCGGCGCAGGTTGTTTTCCAACGAAGGAGCGCTTCATAACCGACAATCCTGCCCGTGGCCATATCCATCTGGGGCTCATATCGAGGAAAAACTCTTGCCGATCGACGCCAGGCGCAAACCGTTCTCGATCGTCAACCGCTCGACCATTTGGGTGTTCAAGTCTTCCGTGAAGAACTGAACATTGCTAGGCCCTTTCTGCTTGGCGCAATACATGGCGGTGTCCGCATGCTTGATAAGCGTCTCGCCATCAACTCCATTTTGAGGGAAGATACTAATTCCGATGCTAGTAGTGATGTTCAGTGATTGACCTCGAATGTAATACTCAACGCTGAGGGCTTTGATGATTCTCTGGGCCGCAACGAGTAATTCCTGTCCGTGCTCTCGCACAAACGACGAATTCGTCACCACCTACACGGGCAACCGTGTCCTGTTCGCGAGCCCAGCCCTTGAGCCGCGAAGCAACGTCCTGCAATCGAGAAATCCTATGTCGAGTGTCCAAGCGAGTCATTGATGATTTTGAATCGATCAAGGTCGAGGAACAGAACCGCAGCCCTCTCTTTACGGCGACGAGCAGAAGCGAGTGCGGTGCTTATCCGGTCCTGGAAGAATGCGATTGGGAAGTCCGGTAAGAGCATCGTAATATGCCAGGAACTGCACACGTTCCTCGGCAATTTTGCGGTCAGTGATGTCCTCTATCGTTCTTTCTTCTTCATAGAAATTAGTCTCGCCGCTTGCCTCTCTCGCGGCTCACATGTTTACCACTACCCATTTTCTTCGTTCGATCCTTTCGATAGATTTCCAATTCCACGCCCTGCACAACGCTCGTGCGCTCAAGCTCTCGCCTCAGCGTAATCATCCGATCCGGATCAACGAATAACTGTCGTGTGACGTTGGAGACCTCTGACAGGAATTCTTCGGGCGAATCGTAACCGTGCATCTGCGCTAACGCGCGGTTGATGCTTATTGGACGACCATCGGGAGTGATCTGAAATATTCCTACAACGGCACCTTCGAAGATAGCCCGATATTTCTCCTCCGCCAGACTTAAAGCTTCCGCTGCCCGTTTCCGATCTGTTATATCTTGTTTAATCGCAACAAAATGAGTGATCTAGCCGGTTGCGATGTCACCGGAGTAAGAGTCATCTCCTCAGTGTAGAGTTCCCCATTCTTGCGGCGATTGATCACCTCTTTCCACGCCACGTATACTCCCGATAAGATCGTCGCCCACAGCTGTGAATAGAATTCCTTGCCATGCTTCCCAGATTTGATCAACGCCGGGCTCTTGCCAATAACCTCTTCGGACGAGAAACCAGATGATATCGAGAAAGCGGGGTTACTCCAGACGATGTGGCCGCTGACATCGGTGATCGCGATCGGAATTAGATGCAGCATTCAAAGCGCCCGCCTGGAGCTTCGACGCGCATTCGCCGAAGATAACTCGACAGTACGGGACGCAACTTCGTCCTCAAGGTGCTCCCTTTGTTTGCCAAGTTCATCATTCCGGCTTTGGATCTGTTGGAGCATGCCATTAAATGCGGTTACCAGCATTCCGAACTCGTCTCGGCTCGTTGAGACCGCGCGAAGGGAGTAGTCAGCACCGTTCGAGATGGCATCTGCCGTTTGTACCAACTCAACAAGGGGACGGGAAATCGGCTGCTGGAGGCGCGGACCTAGAAAACACGCCAGGGCTATTGTGACCAATAAGGCGCCGATGAACGCAACACTGTACGCTCGGAGTCTCTCGTGTAATGGCTGCAAATCTGACTCAATGTATATCGTCCCAAGAGACTCACCAGAAAAGACGATCCTATGGAAGAGCGAGTTCAAGCGGCCCGATTCGAAGCTGGGCGCCATAGATCGTGCTCGCGCAGGAACAAAGTCGAATCTCTCGCCGCTCCGGACATAAACAGCAAATGGCTTACCGTCTTGCGTGTAGATGCAAGCCGCGGTAACGCTCGACTCCGCCTGCAACGCCTGTAAGACATCCCGTGCCGCGCCGGCATCATGGAAGGTCAACGCCGCGGAGCTATTTCGAGCTAAGATCTCTGCCAGCGTTGATAAGTCGCGCGCCATCGACCGTCTTAAACCTAACAGATGACTCAAGCGCGCCGATAAGCACAAAGATCGTAGGGGCGGTAATGCAGGCCATTGCCACGAACAGGCTCGTCAACTTGTGGCGGATGGACCAGTCGGGAAATGGTTTTATACTTAACATTCTCACTTACTCAATTACAAGCTTGGCCACACCTAAGAGACGCGCGCTCATTTGGAGCCTGTTTTGACGTTGCGGCCCTGTGATTCACCTGGAAATGGACCTGATCATCCTGGATTACGAAGTTGACAATTCCGCCCTTTTCCACAAACCCTGTGGCCTCTCCCACGGTCAAAACACTCGCACCCTGCAACACTTTGAGGATGTGTTCAATCTGCCAGTTTTGGGCAGAGTTGATAAACAGAATCTGACAGCTGCGACCCTGTTCGCCAGTTTGGATCGGAACAACGACTATGGAACGGCCTAAGATGTGCTTGTCTTTGACAATCTGACTTAGTGCCGACCCGATTGTTAGATCATTCAGGACGCACAAACGGATGGGAGCAGTAGCGCGGGAAAGTCTCCTGCGGCCACTCGACAAAACTGGCAAAGTTGAATAAATAGGCCGCCTTGACCTGATCTTCGCTGATTGCTTGGGAATACGCGGTGTTATTTCCCAGTGCTCCCACGAGGCCGACGCCAAGCAAGACTAGCCAAGAGCGAAATGGATGCCTCTTCTTCATTTCCCGCTATCATTCTCCAAAGTGCCAGGTCATCTTTACCCTAAAGGTGCGGCCGTCCTGCTGGACTTTCAGTTCTGAGAGACCGGTCGATGGCGGGTCATAATACTTCTTGTCTAGAACGTTATAGAGATTTGCGGAGAGGTCTACGCGTTTGCCAATTCTCCGCCCCAACAGACTGGCATTCACTATCGTGAATGGCGAGACTGAGCCACCGGTGAAGGTCGTCATGCCACTTCTATATTGGGCGTCCAGGCTGGCAAACAGGGTCCGGTGCGGTAGGGACTGGATCACATTCAACTTGGCCAGATTGCGTGGTTAATTATTCAAAAATTGGTGCGTGTCTCGATCCTTCGTTTCCTGAAAACTGTAACTCGCAATTCCCTGAATTCCGCGGTGGATCTGGCCTTTTACTTCCAATTCGACTCCGTAGACTCTACATTCTGAAGGTTACGAAATATGAGTAGATCGCTGTCAAGCGGGACCTGCGTGATCAGGTCATGCATTGTGTTGTGAATGGAATGCCGACGTCGTGAACCAGACGTGGTCAGAAAGGTTCTGCTCCCATACGACTTCAGCCGAGCGGAGCCTTTCTGGGGTTAGTGGACGGGTTAGAAGCATTGGGAGGGATTGAATAGTACTTCTCGTATACGTTTGGTGCGCGAAAGGCCTCCCCGTAGACCAGTTTTAGAGCGGCACCGGTCCATGGGCTGTAGATCAACGCTGCCCGCGGGTCTTCACTTGCATGGACGGTGCTGTAGTAGTCGTATCTGAACCCTGCATTGAGCGCCAAGGATTTTGTAATTGCTACTTCATCCTGCACGAAGAGAGCGCCAACGAAGGAACTCCTCTGGTCTTGCATGTCTAAAGAATATGGATTCAGATTGTAACTGCTTTGATTTTGGTGGATATTGTCGCGATACTCTCCGCCGCCTGTGACACGATTACGACCAAGAACAGTCTTGGTAAGCTGAAGTTCTGGTGCCCCGACCACGTTCCCTCGGCATGATCAAGATTCGGGCTGATCTTAGCAGGGTCGATAGGTGAAGGATATATGTAAGTTCCCTGGTATGTATATCTGTCGTAGAAAGCCCGCGCAAGCAAGTTCCATTCACCCGGCAACCTATGGTCGTATCGCAGGTCGACGTATCCGTGCGAGTCGGTTGTTCGGGTTCCAGGATTGTTGAAAACCGTCCCATATGCTTGGTCGGGATTCCCTTCTCTCGGATGCCGTAGGCGCCCTGAACAGTAAGACCACGGAACGCGACCGTAGCGAGTGCGCTGCCTAGCTGGTCGTCATCTGCATGGCTCGGGAAACCATTATTTGTTTGAGTCGTATCGAATTCCGGAAAGAAGAGTTCATTGGGCCCCCGGCTACCGTAAAAGGATCCGGAAATAACAAACTGAAGCTGTTTTATTTGACGCCCGTAGCTGATCCTGCCCTGATAAGTATTAAATGACGCTGCTCCAGAAGAGAGTTCCAGGCCGTTTAGGTCTTGAGCTTGCTTGGTAATGATATTGATGACGGCAAATAGAGCGTTGCTTCCGTAGAGAGATGAAACCGGACCACGCACGATCTCAATCCGCCGAATCAGGTCTATGTCGATGGGGAATTCTGTCCCCAGCATGGCTTCGTCGTAGACGTTGTCATTGAGTCTGTGACCGTCTACAAGCAGTAGGATTCTCGTATTGTAATCACCGGGCCGCGCAAATCCCCGTACGCCAAGGCTGCTGTAGTTTCGGTCATTAGTGACGAAGAAGCTGCGAACGGTTCGCAGGATATCCGCCAGAGTACGATAGCCTTGCTCCTGAATCTGATCGGCCGTGATTACGGTAACCGAAGACGGGGCGTCTCCTGAAGACTGCAGATGCTTGGATGCGGAGTACACCTGGATGTTTCCCAACTGCTCAAGACTTGCCTCGGACAAGTCAGTCGGCGGTTTTTGGCCGATGGAGTCTTGGAACAACCCAACAGAGACTAGCAATGCGATCGAAACGTTTCCGAGCAGTGTCAGCGAGCCAAGATTCATATACGACCCTCATAGCGACCGGCTTACCCCAGCTCGATTGACGGTGAGCTTTGGAAAGGCCTCGAAACACGAGGCGCACCACAGTGGCTAGTTCGGAGTGCTTTAATCAGGATGGCAGCATTCCCCCTTCTTTTCACCGCGAGCGCTACATTGTTCAGCCCGAAGTAATCCCCAATATGTGTAGTGCCAGTCGTCCTCAGTGATGGCCGTCACATACAGTAGTCAACCTCCGGGCGCAGATAACCCGAAGCAATCGCACCGAGCGATGAACCTACCACAACAGGAACCTGCTCATTGCCCGCCACCTCTGTCTTTCGATGCGGATCGGATTGCGGCGCGGATGAGTTCGTGAGAAGGCGCTCCGTCTGCGTATCGTCTGCACATCAACCCAAAATCCCGCCGATCTCTGGCCGCTGGTTCGATGTCGATGCCGTTCAGCCGGACTGTTGGCGAGCCAAGGAACTTCACGCGCTCGGCGGTCGAAACATCCGGCACCGGAACTTCTCTTACCTCCGCACGACAACCTTCATCTGTTCTAAACGAGATCCCGCACTTCTACGCATGTGTTCGCGGGCCCATCCTGGATGGCGAGAAGCTCGCGTATCTCTCCGAGAGAAAATCCCAAGGCCTTGGCTCATACCAAGGTCTTTTATCGTCGTGAACCCGAGACCACTCCTTTCATCCTGGCTAAACCGTCTGAGCCACAGGAGCCGCAGACGAAATAGCGGTCAAGACGCGCCATCCCGCTGTAAGTTGAAGTTGATGTGGACTAGGTGGTACGAAACCAAGTAGACACCGATTTTGGGAGCTCAACCCTTCACTAACAACATCTGGCAAGGCATCTGCGTGGCTGAACCCCAGACGACGACCATGTCGGTATCGATGCATGCGCAATCTCCTGCATCAAGGGCATCTCTGTCTCCGCCAATGTTCAGAGCCAACCTGCCTTCGACTACGTAAACGAGGCACGATAATCCCTGACCCGGTTCTGACGCTGCGACGAGGACCTTGGGAGGAAATTCAACAAAGTTGGCACCGCATCGAATCGATCCGATGTGATCGTAATGGAGAGGGATTTGCCGCACAGATTCCGGCGATCGACGGACTGATGCGAGATGGCCTTTGCGCGTGATCGATAAACTATGCCTCTTGGGTTCAGCGAAGAAATAGCTCAGTGTAACCCCGTACACGCGGCAGATCTTCGAGAGTGTCTGCAGGGTTGGAATCATTCGCTCGGACTCAAGCTTTGAAAGCAGACTGGTTGACAATCCCGTTTCCGTTGCTAGGCGGGAGAGTGTGAGTTGCTTCCCGATTCGCAGTCTACGGAGTTTCAGACCGATCTGATATTGGTCCAGAGCTGAGGCATGAGAGTCAGTCATCAGGTTGGATCATCGCATCTTCTTTGGAATTGGAGATGTGGGCTAGATCACATAGAGTGCCTGCGAAAGTAAGGATCATTTGGTAATTTTCGGTGCTGGGAGAGCCCAGACCTGTCGGCCTAGCACGGCGCACTTCGGAGAAAACTGCTGGCATCCAACGTGATACTCGGAGCCTTGGCGCGTGATTGAAGGGTGCCACAGGGCAGAGAGTGTTCTAAACCCGCTGCTCGTGGGGGCAACGGCGGTTGAACGCTGGAACGGATACTTGGCGGTGCTGGCGAGGATGGCGTGAGGCGCCGAAAGTTCGAGACTCTGGTGGCGCTTCAACGAAGAAGCCGGGCACGGTAGGGAAGGAATCGTGGGTGCTTCGTCAAACCTTAGAGGCCAGCCATTAGCGGATGTCCATTCGTTTGATGAGCCTGATCGACGCCAGCCTGCATCTGACGAAGGATTCTACGTTCCTCCGCGGCCTTCACGAATCTCATGCTTTTAGAGTCGTACAACCGGACGGACCAGGGATGCTTCAGGCAGGTTACGGTGGTGACGGTTAGGCCATGATACCGTTCGTGCGCACGGGTGAATGGCCAACTCCAAGCTGCGCTATCTTCGGAGCAAGAACAACCAGTTCGACTGCGAAAAATCCCTAACACGACATCTCCTAACTGCCGAATGGCCAATCACGCCGCATCGACAAATTTAGTCAGGGCGTAGAGTGGTCTCTCTCAAAGACGATTATGGTTCCGTTTGCATTCAGGCACCATCGCATCAAAGTTGCACGCGCGAACATGCTTATTACTCTGCGACGCAACATTGTAAGAAGGTGCGAGCAAGACCCGATGCAATCCAATTCGGACGATATTTAGTTCGAATATGTGGAGATCGATTACGCCAGCGACCTTACCTACAGACAGGACGCATTGTTATTAAAGGCGGCTAAAACGGGAAGGTAAAATCTATCACCAATGAGGACGCTACGAAGGAAATACGGAGAACAGCGCTTCGGGTCTATTTGGTCGAGCGCCAGTTAATTGCTTCGAGGAAGTGTTTGAGCGTACACTTATTGCGAAAGTGGTCAACGAAAGAGCGTATCGTGAAGCCGCATTGTGCGAAGCAGATTGTGTACCGACATAACGGCGATCCAAGGTACGACGAGACTGTGATGGATAAGACCGGCGAGATGCCGTTCTGTAGAGTTGGCGAGATTCTAAAGAAGAACGGGAAGCGGTGGAAGGTGGCTGTGGTGAATGAGGACTTCACCATGGCTGGTCTTAAAGCGGTTCCAATTCACCGTGTCTTCCTTACGGATAAGCTCTAGCACCGTCGCCTTTTATGAGTCCTTGCTTCGTTGCAATCGCAATTTGAGCGACCGGGCTCGGTGACGGCGGTGCCTGTCCCTGTGCGACTTTCGAATTCGATGGACGAAGCCGAGGCGCATGCCATGTTGGGGAATGCCGTATGACGTTCACTCGCAAAGAGATCGAGCTCTCTAAAGGAGTCTCGGTTGCGGCAAGATGATCCTGCATATCTGTGCGGAACCTGGGCTTAACGCAATGGTAACCATCTACACACCTTGTGCAATGCTTTGCGGTGGTGACTCTCGCTTACATTCGCACAATGGAGCTGGATGAAACACCCGATGGCGAAGTTCTAGACGAACCTGTTAAGCCGGGTACGATCCGCGTTGTTCTCGCGGATTCAGAGGCTATTTACCGCGTCGGAGTTCGCAAGATCTTCGGACTCGAAGACGATATTCGAGTCGTTGCACAGGCGGACTCTCTGGAAAATCTCCGCGCTGCGATTGAGCGACAACCTACCGATGTTGTCCTTGTCGAGGGTGAACTTCTCATTGTAGCCACCAACTCAATCCCGGAACTCCTGCGCATCGCGCCCGACATCAAGATCATCGTGCAGGCCGTATCCGCTGACGAAGACCAGACCGTGGAACTCTATCGTCGCGGTATTCGCGGCATCATCTCCCGGTCTATCTCTCCCGACTCGCCGGTGCGCTGCGTGCGGCGCATCGCTAGCGGAGAGACCTGGATCGACAACCAAAGGATGAACTGGGTTATCGAAGCCTGCCGTGCTCAGGAAGCTGTGCGCTCAAGTTCCCCTACGCAGCCGCGCCTCTCTCCCAAGCAGACGGCGATCATCACTTGCATCACGCAAGGCATGCGCAACAAGGAAATTGCATTTCAGCTGGGAACCAGCGAGCAAGTTATCAAGAACTATCTATGCAAAATCTACGATAAGCTCGGCGTCGCAGACCGCCTTGAACTGGCCCTGTACGGCCTGCACAACAAGATCACCAAGGCAGATGTAGATGAGGTCGCCGTAGTCCAGAGGTTACTCGCCAAACCCCGCGACTAGCCAAATCTTAGACGGCCGCGACCTGATGTGACGTAAATCACTCCCTCGCAGGAAAATTAGTGGCACTATTTGTTCACCCGAATGAATTCCAGGCCAACAACAGGTATCCTCATGCCGCCCGTCCATGAAGTCCAACACCTTCGTCGCGCATTTGAACGTTTAGAGGGAATCGGAGAAACCAACTCTCCCACCATCGATAACCTCAAGCGCATCCTCCTGCTGCGCATCGCCGAACTTGAATCCACGCTCGAACACAGACCACGCGCACAGGCCTAGCCGACCTCCTCGCCCAGTTGTGACTGCAGTCACCTGCCAAATTCGCCTCACCATGGAAGAACTCTTACCCCTATGCCGCCGCTGAAGCCCTCACCCCCTAGTGCAGCGCCCGCCCTCTATGAACTCCGGCATCTTCGCCGCGCTCTCTCCAGACTCGAAGAAACCCACGCCACCACTTCTCCCGTCATTGAGAACCTCAAGCGTAGTGTGGTGAATCGCATCTGCGAAGTCGAAGCTCAGCTCGGCGCTTATAGAACATTGACGGACGGGTCCCTAGTCGCAACAACTCCTACATCTCAGATGCTCCCCCTTGATGACAATGACGTTTGATGTGTTGCCACGCAAGGAGTATTGTCGATTCGACTGCATCCCTAATGATCAACAACATACTCACTTATAGCTAGGAGTAACTGAATGAAACAGCTGCTGAATCTGCCTGGTTGGCCGCCCCAAGGTGGCGCTGGACCATTTGATACCCGCAAAGCAGCCTTTGCGAGTAACCCGGAATCTATGACCTTAAGAAGAGTCGACAGGATCGTGGGAACCCGCGTCGACCTGACATGCATGTTCGGCAAAGAAGTCGGTGACTTTCCGATTCTTCGCAGCAGATAAGGGAATGGCCGAAAATGTTGCCGATGTTCTCAGATGTAACTCGGGTCAAAGCTTGCGCGATCTGGGTTGCTCATGGTTGCCGAAAGCGAATGGGAACTGTCGACGCACTGAGACGACGGTCCGATTGACTCTATCTCCTTGATTGCTTTGTCAATAACATGCTCGCAACGCCGGATCGCTGAGGTTGATGGCACAATTCGGCTTGAACGCGCACTAACTCTGCACCTTGCTCACGGACACGATTTTGAAATTATTGCGAAACCCGTCCATCCGGACGAGACAATTGACAAACACAAGGCGATGAGCACGAACTAATTTCCCAGCGCGGCGAACTTTTTGTGGACTCTCCCCCAATGTCCAGCCAGATCTACTGCGAAATCACCATTTGCGACGTGCTGGTGAGGTTTATCGTCAGGCTTGAGGCAAAGGGGATATTCAGCGGAAAAAGTTCGGTTACAACCACCTTCACGAGGTTTCCCGGCGCGTTGCAAGTGCCGGATGCGCACGCCGTCCAGGTGATGGTCGCTGGCGATCCGGAACTCACGGCAGTGAGCCAGGTGGTGGTTACAGTAAGTCGGGCCGAATTTGGATAACCGAGACCCTGCACAAAGGACTGAATCTGGTCTGCCGTTGCATTGCAATTCGATAGGTTCGGACTGTTGGTGCAGGAGACCGAGCCTCGGACAATGGCATACCGGGTTGCCTCGCGAGCAGCATTACAGATGAGGTGGTAGTTATAAAGGGCCAAAGACATTTCAAAGACGCCGATGAAAACCGCCAGCAAGATTACGCTGGACAGCGCCGTCGCGACTGCCGCTGCGCCTTCCTCGCCACGAATGCCTTTGCGACACTCTCTTGCGATGAATGCAGTCCGGAGAAACCGGTTGAGACACTTCCACTGTTCCAGCAACCGGCCAACCCGCGTTGGATTCTCCTGGTCCATTACTGGAGCACGTTTTGAACCGCCCTGCCATGGACCGTATACGATGTTGGAAGTCCTGGTGCATGAATCAGGGGGTCGAAGGTAGCTTGCGTCTGCACGGTGAGAAGCTGCTCGATTTGTGAGCTTGAGCAATCAGTATTCAAGCAGGTCGATGCCGATCCATCGGAGCAAATGCAAGAGGTTGCAACGGTTGTTGAAAGACCGTTGAGATTGAATGCTTCGTTTGTAGCCGCGAGTTTAATGCCGGGTGTATCAGCAGCCGTGGCGCTGGTCTGTGCGCCGTACTGTACGGCAGCTTTTGCTGCGCTCGTTACTTCCATCGAGGCGTAAGCCACCCTTGCAAGTTCGGTTGATCCGAGCAGGAGAGCAGTGAATAAGGGAATGGAAAGGCTAAGCTCTACGAGGGCGTTGCCTGCTTCACCGGCTCGAAGCGCCTCAATAAGACTGCGAAATGAAAGATTGCGTTTGATCATTCTATCTCCTATTCAACTAGTACTGGACTTCTAAGCGGCTGCCCGCTGTTCACCAATGCATAGTCCTGCAGATTCAAAGATCCCGTGAAGTTAATCGCGCCAACAACAATTGATGTGTAGAAAGCTGACCCACCCGATCCGCTCAGGGACAGTGTTGCTTTTGGTGCATAAATGATGCCTTTGAGGGTTGAAGCACCGGCAGCGGTGATGCTCAATGCGGTTGTGTCACTTCGCGCCTGATAGAAAAGGATGCCGTTGTACGTTCCACTCGTCGGAGCTGTCAAGGTCACCGCCCCGCTTTCCGACATCGAGAGCTGGTCGCCATTGCTGGGCAGGTAGAAGGTAACTCCGGTACCCGTGACGGGGGCAGCACCGGTCAAACTGAGCTTTCCATTGATCACATAGATGCCGGGGTTGAGTGTAACTGTGCCACTTCCCGCAGAGATCGTCAGCCCGTTGTAGCAGATGGTACTGTTCGAAGAAGCGGGGCCAATCCTCGCAGTTCCGTTCACATGGGGATCAGATAGGCAAGTCGATGAGTTGAAGGTCGGCGCAACGAGCCCGGATAAGGGATCGCTAACCGGGATGGTGCCGGTGCTGGGCGTAGGAGAGATCGAGCCAGGATGGCTTTCGCTATAGCCACCCACCACGAGAACTGACGATGCAGTTATCGTGCCCGAACCACTGTTGACGAGTGCATTCGTGCTGCCTGAGCTGCTTGAGTCGTCAATGATTCCGCAACTCGGTATCGAGATATTTCCAGAGCCAGAATCATAGATGTCTTGACCCGTCCTGTTCAGTGTGTAGACACACCCTTTGCCAGAACTCGTACCGCCGACTGCCCTTGCCGCGACGGTCACAGAATTGTTCCCGGTAATCATGCCCACGAAGGTTGTCGGGTTGGGCTCGGAAACGACCACCTCAACGCAGGTGGCGCAGCTCGTGTTTGCTCCTGCGAGCGGAGGTGAATTCACAGTGACAACGGCTCCATCAACACCGTTCGTCACCCCATTCCTGGTGGCAGCAGCCTGGGCCGCCGTTGACGCAGACAAGCCGTAATTCAGGTTTTGCGCGCCTGCAGTTGCGGCTGCGTCCGCGACAATCTGCAGGTTCCGCTTGGCGCGAAACAGGAGCCCAACATCCAAAGCCAGTGCCATAGACGCTATCAACACCATCGTGAGCAGGGCTGCGAGAATAAGAACCTGACCGCTTTGGTCCTGTCTCATTCTCATCGTCCCTCCTGGCAGTAGAGCAAAGCTGCTTCAAGTAATCACTATCTGCGCACAAGTTACCTTAGGGCAATGGTACCTATGGGGTATGGGTTACCCAACCAAGTCGAGAAATGAGTTCCGATTGATTGCGCAAAAGACCGTGACACCAGTCACCGTCTGAACCTTGCTTTATTGGCAAAGTTGAGTGATGACGGTCACTGCGTATCTCGGGGCGTTGATGGTAGCAATTCCTGCAATCATCAAAGTTCTCCGTGAGGTCTGTGACTTCGCCGAATACGTTTCTGGTATCTGCTGGCGGGTAAGAACCGCTTTGGACGCTCAACCAAATCCAATATGTAAAGGCCAAACAGCTTCTGGTCAAGCCTGAGATTCAGGCTTTAAGCGATACACACTATCCTTCCCACTCTTGGGGCGGCGGATGTGCTCACCATTGTTTCGTACTCGGAACACTTTACTCTCGTCTCGATTCCAACCCTTATGACGTCTGATATGGTTTTTATCCCGCGCGCCTAATGCGTTATCGCGTCACTCCAAATTCCTCAATCCCTGGCATATTCAATTTGCCGTCATACCTTAATTTCAGGAGACCGGCTCTCGTGAACAGATACTGTTTTTTGTTCGGAAGCTCAGCAACGAATACTTCCGTATGAGAATTTGGCTGAAGAACATCCATACGGATGCCCCCACTCGCTAATGTCGCCGCGATCCGCATCACTTCTGCTTCCATCGTACCTCCGGTGGTTCATCAACGTTCCGAATTAGAAAAGCCCGGCTCATCACCGGGCTTCCTCTTACTTCCGTTCCGTGAGATTCGCTTTGATCAAGCGAATGATCTCGGGGCGGACATCCACCACTCACTGTTCCTCGACGTCGTCTCGGACTGTAATCTGATTCTTGATGGCGGCGGTGGCGACGGATTAGGAAGGCCGCCAGTTTCCCGACACGCGTAGTGCGTCCAAGAGTGCAACCGCGTTACCATGCATGATGTTATCAAGCACTTCATCATCGGCAAGGTTCTTCCGCTCATAATGACTTTCAAAGCGAACGACGCCAATTTGAAGATGACACGGTTCACCCCATGCTGCGTCGCAGACCGGGCAAACGAACATTAGAGATGGGTCATTATCAAACATACAAGTGTTTCTACTCCCCCTTTATCATAAAAGAATGGTCAAAAGTGAACGTTCCACTCTTTTCCATTGAGCACATGAACATCTCAATCGAAAAAAACCCATTACCTATCTTGTTGCTAAGTGGCTCTACCACGCTTCGCGCCATGAGTGATGTACGCCGCTTTTAGCTGCTCAAGATCGAGGAGGATGAACTCGCTATCTATGCCTACACGTAGACTCATCTCATGAAAATCGCACCACGCGATCAGGTCTCCGGGAATAGTGCTGCGATCGCCGCCGAAGCCGGCGTCAATTCTCAGTTCACAGCCACCGCTTGCCTCTTGGCCGCACCCGCGTTCGTCACAGAGAACGTCTTTACCGTCTTTGCCCAACATTTGGGTATTGTACGTCTGCTCAGGTCAGCGGCGCGGATCGGTCCGAAAAGGAGTGCACGGCATTGCGGATTAGAGAGCTTTGAATCGGATTCTAAGTTCGATGCCGTTCAATAGGGGCATCGAAACTTGGGTGATAAGGAAGTCCGGACACCTCGTTTCGCCCGCGCGCAACGCCTTCAATGGTTTGGTGAACGCCACGTTTCGAAGCCGCTCGCATTGAGGATCAAGGCAAGTGTTTCTGCGATCGCCTCTTCATATCCGCCACATACGCCGACGGCTTCGTATCCCATATCATGAGCTCCCGTTTAATCTGATTCAGGTGTACACTCATCTCGCGCCGGTTCTTCTTCGCGGTTGGGAACGTCTGTTTGTTGCGCAGACGTAACCTGACGGCGCTGGCTGCGGGTAGGAACTCTTACAGGCTCTGTCGGAATCCACAAACTTGAGCCTTATCACCCTCATGTTCCTGCCGCTCAATTGCGCGAGTGGTCTGAGAAGCTTGCGAATGACGTACGTGATCGCAACTGGGATCCTGATCATTCCTCAACGTGTTGGCAGATAGTGTAGCGATCCTTCTCCCGTGACGTCTATCCAGCATTGAAAGTCCCCGTGGACGCCTTCATTCGCAAGCAGATGGTTACGAGCGGGGCTAAGGTCACTTGTAGAGCGATGTGATCTCCGCCGAGACCAGCATCCCGTGGAAGCGAAGATTAAAGCATGTCAAACATCCCCAACATGCGACGGAGTGAGCGGAAATCCCCTCAGAAGTTGCCCCAAAGAGCGGCGCTTTTAAAGGATTTTCGCGTCAGCTGCGAAGTGAGCGGAAACCTAATGATTTGCGCCCGTGGTTCTGCGTGCGCCCTGGCGTTCATGCGGGTCACTTGTCCGGAAAGCCGACTACACATCCACGTGGAAATCTTGATCTCTGCCGCGGCAGTGAAACTGGAGCCAGTTGGATCCTGCGCATTTTAAGTCCGCTGCACCAACTCCCAACTCACCTGTTCGGCCCCATGATTGCATTGAACTACTGCCCCGTCCCCGAGAGGTAAACAGTTTGAGGGCTGTTGTTGGCCGTGTCGGTGATGACGATCTTCGCCGATTCGAAGTTGCTGTAGCTCGGCGTAAACGTCACAGTGATTGTGCAGGAGCTCCCCGGGGCAAACCCTCCGGTGGCTCTCGAACAGCTGTCTATCTCCTTGAAGTCGGCCGCGTCACCACCGGCGATTGCAACGTTTCCTATGGTGAGAGCAGTCGAATAGTTGTTTGTCAGAACAACCTGCTGCGTGTTGCTTGGCTGGCCGACGGCCTGGTTCCCGAAATCCAGGCTGCTCGGCGACGCGCTGACTTGCGCAACCGTGGGCACGATGCCCGACGCACTGCTAAAGTATCCGCCCGTTGCTCCAAACGTTGCGTACTGCTTGCAGGTCTCGGGGGTTCCTGCCGGGTCGGTACCGTTCGCATTGGCGGTTCCGTCCTCGGAATTCACTCCGAGTACGTTGCTATTGGTAGTGGTTGCATACGTATTGCTGAACTGGGTGTACACCGCAGCATTCCATTGCCATTGCATCGTGATTCCGGGGGTATCGGTAGAGAATGCGGCGGAGAACGTCACGTTCTGGATTCCTGTCGGGAAGTTCACAGGGACCGGGAACGCGAAGCCAGTGACGAACGTGTTGCCGGTCGCCCCGTTCTTCGCGACATTGGTGCTCCATCGGTTGTTAGTCAGGTCAAAGCCGGTCTTCGCGCCTGAGGACTGGACGGACGAGTTGAAGGTAACCACTCCGTTAGGAACCGGCTCGGTGTATTGAGTGCCGTTGGCTGTGAACGTGACGCTTGCGTTAGTCAAATACAGCTTCGCTTGCTGGCTGGCGGGCAGTCCAATTAGGTTGTTCACCACCGCCGTGAACCAGATGTAATTGCCGGACTGGATGTTTGGCAGGTTCGTATCATAATGCACCGCAGTCCCGCCACTACTGGTTACTGTGCTCCCAATGATCGATCCAAAGAAATCAGTACCACCGCTCATGTTGACGAGTGCGCTCGGAGCATACAGCACCGCGTAGCTGTCGGCACCTCCTGTCAGGTTCACGCCATGCGAACCCCCATATGCAAACTGCATGTTGCCGGGAATATGAGATGGGTTCACGATGCTCCCGCCACTCAGATCGATGGCAGGACTGCCGCTGTTGAGCGAAGCTCCGGCGATATTGATGACAACGGGGCCGGAGTCAACGGTGACAATGCTCTTGCCACTCAGAGTGAGACTGTTCAGGTTGTACTTGCCCTTGCTGACATGAATGGTCGTGCCTCCACTCGCTGTTACATTTCCATATTGACCGGGGGAGAGGCTTACCACTTTGCTCCCATTGTTTGTGCAACCGGTCATCCCCGCTGGGCACGAACCGGAGATGGCCTGGCTTGTGGTAGGTGGAACCGGATTCGCCGATGGCGGCACCGGATAAGTGATCGGCCCATTCAGCGGAATGAGCCCGCCGGTAACCTTTGCTCCTCCATTGCTTGTCAGCCCGGGCACTGAGCTCTTACTGCAGCTCCCAGAAGAAGTGTTATCGACCGCGGCTGAACCGTAGATGGCGCTGTTGCTTCCATTGAGCGTCACGTTCCCGTTTGTGCCGACGTTACCGCCAGCATTTTGCTTGGACGCGGAATAGCCCAGCATCGAGTTGAAGCTGTCGACCGAACTCCCGCCGCTGAACGTGATGGCGCCACAGGCGTTAGAGGTTCCGAAGATCGCATTCGTATAAAGCGAAGTGCCGGAGATGGTGCTGAGGCCTGAGCCGGTCAAGGAAACAAATTGTTGTGCGTTGGTCGCGTTGTCGTCGTTGTCCGTAATCTGCAACGTCGCAGTCTCAACGCCCGTATCGGTGGGCTTGAAGACAATACTGATCTTGCAGCTGTTGGCCCCCGAGGCAAATCCCAGGCTCGACCCGCACGTCGTTGTGAATGCAAAGTCGTTCGCGTTTGGTCCGTTGATTGCGATTGCGCCTGTGCCGAGGGACAGCGCAGCATCACCCGCGTTGCCGAGCGTTACGGTTGAAGAGCTGCTGGTGCTACCGATATTTGTGTTTCCAAACGAGACCGACAGCGGGCTAAGTGTCACGGCAGGCGCCGGGTTTACGACCTGTGCGAGTACCGTCGAGCTGCTGCCGTTGAAGTTTGCGGGGTTTGGCGCGAAGGCAGCCACGACGTTATTCGTGGACGCGTCACCCAACGTAGTTGTGCTGCACGTGGCCTGGTCCTGACCATTGACAACAGCCAGAGCGACATTCGAACAGATTGCGATTGATTGGTTGTTGTATGCATCGGTAAACGTCACGGTGCCAGCGGGGATTGCAGAGCTGCCTGGGCTGATGTCGGTGACAACGGCTGTGAATGTGACGAGCTGCATGTACGTGGATGGGTTAACGGAGGAAGAGACGGTGGTCTGCGTGTCCGCTGGGGTGACCACAACATTGCCAGCGATGTACGTCACGCCGTAATTGCCGTCCAAGGCTAGCCCGGTGCAGCTTGTGGGATACGATCCAGCGGGGCTGATGTTGCTGAAAGCCGGTCCGCAAGCAGGTGCCGTCGGCAGATTGGACGGACCCTCCCCATTTACGAATCCGCCATACAGAGGCGTGACGATAAACCCGGCGGTGCCAAATGTCATCACGCCGCTGCTGGCCGTGACAGTCAAAGGCGCCTGAGTAACGGTGACGGCCCCGTTGGTGTAGCCGATCGTGTAGTCCGGATCCGCCGCCGCCGAGCAACTGCTCACGTAGGTCGGCGGACTGACCGGGCTCGAACTGGTTGCCGTGGTCGAGCAGGCGGGCGCTGTCGTCAGGCTGGCGAAGGTATCGCCGTTCACAAGGCCGCTGTAGCTCGCCTTGATGGTGGGAACCGTCCCACCATAGGTGAACGAACCGCTGCTGGCTGTGATGCTCAGTAGTGCCGGGTTCACAGTCACCGTGCCTGGTACGTAACTGATCGCGTAGTCGCTATCCGCACTTCCTGAACAACTGCTCGTGTAAGGATTGCCGCTCACATGGCTGGCGCTTGTCGCCGTAGTGGTGCACGCAAGCCCGACAAGGCTGCCGAATCCGTCGCCATTGACGAACGCGCTGCCTGCCGTGAGGCTCGCAGTGATGCTGGGAACGGTTCCACCATAGGTGAACGAACCGCTGCTGGCCGTGATGCTCATCGGCGCCGGGTTCACGGTCACCGTGCCTGGTAAGTAGCTGATCATGTAGTTGCTGTCGGAGGCTCCTGAGCAACTGCTGGAGTAGGGATTACCGCTCACATGGCTCGTGCTCTTCGCTGTCGTCGAGCAGGTGGGCTGCGTTGTAAGGCTCAGGTATGTGTCTCCGTTCACGAAACCGCTGTAGGTCGCCGTGATGGCCGGAGGCGTCCCGCCATAGATAAAGGATCCGCTGCTGGCGGTGACGGTTAGGGGCGCCGGGTTAATCGTCAACTGATTCCCCGTGAAGTTAATCGCGTAGTTGCCGTTAGATTTCAGGGTGCCTTGTGAGATCGCGTACGGACCTCCGGCAACACTCTCGCCGGCTACGCGCGTAAGTGCTCCACTCAGCACCGCGGCAGGAGTATCGGAGAACTGAAGTCCCATCACCTTGTAGGTGAGAGTCGGATCATTCTGGCCGTAGACTTTCGTCTGTGGGTCCGCCGTGACCGTCAGTGTGGCCGGAGTGATACTGAGATAGTTCCCGGTGTAGCTGATCGTGTAGTTGTCATTCGCGACTAATGTTCCCTGCTTGATTGCGTATCCAGGTGCGGAAGTCACAGCCTCACCAGCATCCCGAGCTAAGCTGCCCGTCAGCACGGCGGCCTGCGTGTCCGAGAACTGAAGCCCGCCGACCTTATACGTAAGTGCCGGGTCCGACTGCCCGTACACTTTGGTCTGCGCATCTGCCTTCACCATCAGGGTGGCGGGGTTGACCGTCAGGCTCGAATTGCCTGAGATGGTCGGCGACTGAATGCTCGTCGCGGTGATCGTTGTATTGCCAACCTTCAGGCCGGTGGCCTTGCCGCTTTGATCGATGCTCGACACTGTTGCGTCGGAGCTGGACCATTGCGCTTCGTCAGACGCGAAGGCTTCGAGCGAATTCTGGTCGGCGGCACCAGAGGCCGTATCTCCCGCCACGTAGATCAGATTGGCTAGAGTGACAGCCTGAGGTTGCATGCGCGCATTACTCAAGCCGGTCTTGTCAGTCCATGTGTTGGCGGAAGGATCGTAGGCGTGAATGCCGCTTCCATCGACCGCGTAAATCAAATTGTTCAGAACAGCCGCGGCAGCATCCGCCAGCGGCTGCGTCCCGGAGTTCACAATTTTCCACGCACCCGAGGTGAACTCCTCGACTTCGGCATTACCCGTCACGATACCGATGACGTACAAATTCCCATTCACTACGACTCCGCTCGCTGGCCCGAGAGCTTTCAGCAGCGGTGCGAAGGATGACCAGCCATTCGTGCCAGGATCATAGACTTCGACAGTGCTCACAGGGTTGCCGGAGCTATCTTGCCCGCCCGCGACGTAAACCTTGTCGTTAAGGACGGCCACGGCCATACTGCTGCGCGGCGTGAACCCTGTCGCGCTGATGGCTGTCCATGAGTTGGTTGCGGGATCGTACACCTCGGGCGTTGAGACGAGAGACGTGCAAGCCGCATCGCTACAACCGCCGAACACATAGACCTTGCCGGCCACGGATGCGGCACGTGCGTTGGTACGCGCGCTGTTGAGGTTGGCAACTGCGGTCCAGCTGTCAGTTGCCGGGTCATAGGCTTCGACCGTGTTGCTCGGAGAGCCCGAGACCAATCCGCCTATCGAGTACAGCTTTCCTTGCGCTTCTGCCGTCGCGGCTCCGGTGCGAGTAGAAGAGAGATCGTGCAAGTTGTAAGATTCGCCGCCGGCATTCGCAAGCATGCGTGTAGCCGAACTGGCATATGTTCCCTGTGGGGTGAACGCTGTCGATCCTCCATACGTCACCGATGACGGATTTGGGCTGACCGCAATGCCATTTAACGGATCAGTTACTGTCAGTGTGCCATTCACATACGTGACAACATAATTGTTCGAGGTCACGCCTGAACAGACGATCGCGTAGGTTCCAGGCGCGCTCGTCGAGGATGCGGACGCGCTGCACACCGGGTTCCCGACTGTACTGGCTGTATCTCCACCTGTCAGACCGACAAGATTCGGCGTGAGTGGCGAGTCTACGCCACCGTAAGGACGGCTGTGATCAGGCGAGATCACATACAGCGGAACCGCCGTAATTGCGAGGGTTCCATTCGTGCTGCTCACTGCGTAATTGCCAAGTTTGGAATTGGGATCGTTCAGCGTTGGAACGATGGCGTTGGAGTCACTTGGGCCATAGGTTCCGACAGGTGTATTCGAGACGGCCGCGCTTGCATAGCTCGCCGTAATGCCATCGCCGGCGATCACTCCGGTCAGCGTTCCCGTGAACGCCGGATTAGGCTGTCCATATGGCCGTGAACCATCCGCCGCAGTCACCGTCAGCGGTGCCTTGTTGATGGTGTCGTGGACTGTTCCCGTAGCCGCTTTGTAGTTCCCAGTGATATCGGTGAAGGTCCAGGGATCGCTTGGATAGTCGCCGGCGCTGGAGTGCATCGTGCCACTCAAGTCCAGGCCGCTTAACATGGCGCCGCCGACGCCCGTGGCTGTTCCCATCGCCGTGCGCATATTCCCGTCGTAGGTCGTGGTATATCCCGTCACGACGATATTCGCGTTCGCCCTATCGATGAAGTCGGTGACTGTGCCATTGGCGTTGTTGTAATTTCCGGTCACATCGGTGAACGTCCACGCATCTCCGCTATAGGTGCCAGCGTTCGTGTGAGTCGTGCCGCTCACGTTAAGTCCGTTCAGACTTTCGTTCTTGACGCCCGTAGCTGTACCTGTAGCGGTATGCGCGCTGCCGTCATATGTCAGGCTGTACGGCGTCGCGATGATGCTCGCGTTCGCCTTGGCAATGCTGTCGTCCACGGTGCCGCTGGCGTTGTTGTAGTTGCCCGTCGTGTCGGTGAAGGTCCAGGCATCCCCGTTATAAGTACCGGCGTTAGTGTGCACGGTCCCGCTAAGGTTGAGGTTGGCGCCGAGGCTAACCCCGCCCACGCCTGTGGCTGTGCCTGCGGCCGTGTGCGCTGTGGCGTCATACATCACGTTGTAAGCCGTAACGCTAATGGCGGCATTCGCTTTGCCGATGACGTCATTCACTGAGCCGCTGCCATCAGCATAGTTGCCGGTCGAATCATGGAAGTTCCAAGTGTCCGTGTAGTTTCCGGCACCGGTGTGGGTCGTACCGGTAAGGACGAGGTCAGCGCTGAGATCGACGTTGCCCACGCCCGAGGCCGTTCCCGTGGCCGTGTGCGCGGTCGCGTCGTAGGTCACGTTGTACGCGGTGACGTTAATCGTTGCTTTGGCCTGATTGATCACATCGCTGATTGTGCCGCTGGCATTAGCATAGTTGCCGGTCGAATCATGGAAGATCCAGGTGTCCGTGTAGGTGCCCGCATTTGTGTGCGTAGTCCCGCTAAGGTCGAAATCGGAGCTGAGATCCAGGTTGCCCACGCCGGTGGCTGTCGCAGTTGCGGTGTGCGGAGAAGCGTCATAGGTGACCGTGTACGAGTTGACAGTGATGTTCGCGGTTGCCTGTTTCACGTTGATGCTTGCACTCGCAGTCGCAGTGCCCAGGTCGGTGCTGTCAGTGGGCGTAAATGAGACAGAGAGCGTCTGGCCGTTGCCTGCATTCAAGACTGTTCCGGCTGCGGGGCTGTATGCATAGCTACCGGCGGGAAGCGGCAGGCGGAAGATCTGTATCGCGTCCACTGTGCCTTGGAAGTATTGCGACGCGCTGCCACCGCCGGAGCTGAAGCCGATATTCAACCCGCCGGTGTTGTTGGCAGGCGAACCAGTCAGCGTTGTCGTGTTCTGCAGAACGCCATCCACATACAGCGACATCTTTGTGCCGTCCCACGAGCCCGCAATGTAGTGGAAGATACCGTCAAGGATATTCGCGGTAGAAAGGACCTGCGCGAAATTGCCGCTGCCTTCTCCGATATCAAAAGCCAAGATTCCGTTGGAACTGTTGACCTGGAATGTCCAGCCGGTGCTGCCGTCGTATGACTTCTCCAGGATTGTCTCCTGGCCGTTGCTGTTCGAGCTGCCCTGCATCCAGAATGCTGCGGTGAAGCCGGAGGAGGTCAGATCGTAGCCGGAGTTGGAGGGGATGATGACACCATCGCCCGCGACATCCGGAAAGCTGAAGGCGTGGTCGGATTGGCCGGTCACAGTCGCGGTATTGCCCTGGAGCGCGCCGTTATTGCCGCTCACCGAATCGACCGCGTTTGGGGGATTGCTCGCGTCGCTGTATAGCCACGAGCCGGTGAGAGCGGTCGCGGGCGGAAGAGCGGTTGCATCGAGCTGCGTGCTGCTCAATGCCGTGCCGTAGCTGATGTCAGACGGATTTCCCCACGCAATGATCGGGGTGGCCTGCAGAACATTGATGTTCACCGAAAGATCAACCGGAGTGTAGTCCAGTGCGTCCGTGGGTGCGAAGTGGACGCTGAGCGGCTGTGCTGCGCCTGCGGCGAGGATCGTGCCTGCTGCGGGCGTGTAGTTCAGGGTCCCCGGTACGTTTGAAGTCGCGTTAAGCTGCGTCGCGCTGAGCATCGTGCCATAGAAGATGTCGGCAGGAGCGGCCCAGCTTACGTTTGGAAGTGCAGGACCGATCGTCAGAGTTGCAGAGCCGCTGCTCGCAGAGTGGTTTGCATCGCCCGCGTAGTTTGCCGTAGCCGTGCAGGT
The DNA here is from genome assembly GCA_963770365.1 of uncultured Acidobacteriaceae bacterium. Taxonomy (GTDB): domain Bacteria; phylum Acidobacteriota; class Terriglobia; order Terriglobales; family Acidobacteriaceae; genus Telmatobacter. The sequence continues at coordinate 24,002 of CAVYPN010000025.1, forward strand.
TCCGACCATCGTGATCGTCGTGCAGCCCGTCCACGTCACCGTCTGCGTAATGCCGGAGCCAAGACCGCTGACAACTGCGGACGCCATAAATGGATTGCTGGTATACGTGGCACTGAAGTTTCCGCCGCCGTTATTGGTCGCAGTCGGGAAGGAAACGGTCACGGTCGATGAAGCTGGGGTGATACTCCAGGAATTGGGCACGGGAGTAATGCTGTAATCCGCCGCAGAGCCCTGACCGAATAGTGGGCTCGGGGTGACCACATTTCCAGAGCTCACATTTGGACCTACCGGTCCCGCAGGGCTGTTCGCGCAGGTCACAAGGCTGGGAGCCGAACTGGTGCAGGCCGAAAGAGCGTGCGTGTTGCCATCGTATGTGCCGCTGAAACTGCCGGCAGTGATGGTCACGGCTGCCGGATTGATCACGAAGTCACCGGCCGGCGCTGCCGTCAGGCTGTTGTAATCGGTGCTGTCGTCTGGGGTAAAGTTCGCCTTGATCGAGTACGTTCCGGCACTCGATGGAACCGTTGCAGAGTTGTTGTAAAGTATGCCCGTGATGCTGCCAGGCACAGAGCCGATTACTGCCGCGGTTTGCGGCGAGCCGTTAAATGTCACTGGCGAGTTAGTCACTGAGACTGTTGGCGTGGCCTTGTTCACCGTCAACGTGACCGTTTTGGTTGCGGAGTTGTAATCGGTGATATCCGCGGGCGTCAACGTGACAGAGAGGGTCGGGGATCCTGCGTTCAGCACCGTGCCCGCTGCCGGCGTGTATACGAAGGTGCCGGCGACAGTTGAGCTCGCATTGAGTTGGGTTGAGCTTAAGGCCGTGCCGTAGGTGATCGGCGCTGGCGTAGCCCAGGTGATCGTCGGCGTCGCCTTGTTCACCGTCAGAGTGGTGGTGACGTCAGTCGCGGGACTGCTGTTCGCATCGCCCGAATAGCTGTACGTGATCAAGTACGGTATCGCTGACGAAGGCAAAGCATGAGTGTCAATCGTTCCTGAGAAGTTATTCGGATTACCACTCAATGCGAGTGGGCCCGAAGATACCAGGTTGGCCGTGATCGTGACCGTCCCAGTCATCATGGGATAGCCATTTACCCTGCCGCTTAGGTTGATCGCCGCTGTCCCATAGGTGATGGATTGCGAAGCTGTCAGTGCCGCAAACGATGTCGTCACCTTGTTAATGACGTCGTTCACAGTTCCGCTGGCGTTGGTGTAGTTGGCCGTGCCGTCCGTGAATGTCCATGGATCGTTGTTATATGTGCCCGCCGTCGTGTGCGCAGTGCCGCTCAGGCTGAGGCCGCTGAGAGTCTCGCCTTTAGCGCCTGTAGCCGTGCCGGTCGCGGTGTGCGGGTTTCCGTCATAGGTCACGCTGTATGGTGTGACGTTGATCGTCGCTGCAGCCTTGTTGATGACGTCGTTTACCGTTCCGTTGGCGTTGGTGTAGTTGCCCGTGCCGTCTGTGAACGTCCATGCGTCGTTGTTGTACGTGCCCGCGTTGGTGTGTGTCGTGCCGCTCAGATTCAGGCCGCTCAGAGTCTCGCCCTTCACGCCCGTCGCCGATCCGTTTGCGGTGTGCGGATTTCCGTCATAGGTCACGCTGTATGCTGTGACGCTGACCGTCGGTGCGGCCTTGTTGATCACGAAACTTCCGGCCGCGACTCCGCTGAGGCTGTTGTAATCCGTACTGTCAGTCGGGGTAAAGCTGGCGGTGATCGCGTAGGTTCCCGCATTCGTTGGAACTGTTCCCGAAGCGTTGTACAAAATGTTGGAGGCAGTGCCCGGCACCGAGCCGGCTACCGTGGCGGCTTGCGGAGAACCGCTATAGGTCACGGGCGAGTTAGTCACGGACAAAGTCGGCGTTGCCTTGTTGATGACAAAGCTCCCGGCTGAAACTCCCGTGAGAGTGTTGTAGTCGTTTGTATCCGTGGGCGTGAAGTTGGCGGTGATCGCGTAGATTCCCGCACTCGTGGGAACCGTCGCCGAACCGCTATACAGGATGTTGCTGACCGTGCCCGCCACCGCACCGGCACTCACCGTGGCGGCTTGAGGATTCCCGTTATACGTGACCGGCGAGTTCGTCACTGTCAGCGTTGGCGTCGCCTGGTTGATGACAAAGTTACCGGCCGAGCCTCCCGTCACGCTGTTGTAGTCAGTAGTATCTGTCGGGGTGAAGTTCGCGGTGATGGCGTAGGTTCCCGCGCTCGTGGGCGCCGTCGCGGAGCCGTTGTACTTCACGCTGCTGACCGTGCCAGCGACCCCACCGGAACTGACTGTGGCGGCCTGTGGGTTGCCCGTATATGTGACCGGCGAGTTCGTCACCGTCAGAGTCGGTGACGCCTTGCCGATGACAAACGATCCCGCCGAACCTGCCGTCACGCTGTTGTAGTCGGTTGTGTCCGTCGGTACGAAGTTGGCCGTGATGGTGTAGGTTCCCACGGTCGTTGGCGCCGTTGCGGAACCGTTGTATCGAACGTTGCTCACCGTGCCAGCTACCGAACCGGCGCTAACTGTCGCAGCCTGGGGGCTTCCGGTATATGTGACCGGCGAGTTAGTCACCGTCAGAGTCGGCGTCGCCTTGTTTATGACGAAGTTCCCCGCCGAGACTCCCGTGAGAGTGTTGTAGTCGGTTGTGTCCGTCGGCGTGAAGTCGGCGGTGATCGCATACGTTCCCGCGCTGGTTGGCACTGTCGCGGAAGCGTTATACCGAACGTTGCTGACTGTGCCCGCTACCGCGCCGGCACTCACCGTGGCCGTCTGCGGATTGCCGTTGTACGTCACCGGCGTGTTGGTCACCGTCAGAGTCGCCGTCGCCTTGGCAATGATAAAGTTCCCGGCGGAAGCAGCGGTAAGGCTGTTGTAATCGGTGCTGTCCGTGGGGGCGAAATTCGCCGTGACCGCGTACGTTCCGACGCCGGTTGGAGCGGTGGTGGTAGGCCCGTAAGTCGTGCCGCTCGTACCTGTATACGTAACGTTCGAAACAGTGCCGGACACCGAACCGGCCACAGTTGCCGCCTGCGTGATCCCGCTGTAGGTTGCGGGCGAGTTCGTCACGGACAACGTAGGAGTGGATTTGCCGATCGATAGCGAACCATTGCCCGATTTTGTATCGAGAGACTGGGAGCTATTGGTTGCGGTCACCGCAAATGATGTTGCACTCTCGGCGGCCGCGGCAGAAGTCGTGCTCAACGTCAGTGTCGAGGTGTGCGCGGTGTCGCCGGCCGCGAATGAGAGAGTACTGGGGCTGAATCCGGCACTCACACTCGATGGCAACGCGCCAACCGTAAGATTCGCAGTGTATGCAGTATTCGTGCCGGCTGCACGATTAACAGTGACCGTATACGTCGCGCTGCCGGCAGTTCCGAACGTCAGCGTGCCGACTTGTCCTCCAACCGTCACAGAGCCTATCTGCGGCGCAAAGAATGTGGCGGTGGCTGCAAAGTCGCCATTCCCATTTGCTGATGCTGTGCAAGTGGTTGTCCCGGTGCAGCCTCCGCTCCATCCCGCGAAATTGAGACCCACGCCGGGCGTTGCCGTGAGGTTTGCAGTGTAATTAGCGCTCCACGTCGCTCGACATGTCCCCGAGGAGCAGGTCGCTTGAGTAGTGCTGTTGACCGTGCAGCTTCCGGACCCTACGTTCGGGGAACCGGCGCAGGAAACGATGGTCTCCGTCCCGCTGCTACGCGTGATGGTTATGCTGCCGGTCCCGCTAACCGTCACCGTCGTTGTCGGGCTCGCGTCCGTAAAGATAGTCTGCGCCTGGAATCCGGAGCTTTCGCCCGCTGCAGTCAAGTGATACCGCGCTCCAATGTCGGTCGTCGTAGGCGCGTAGCCCATGAAGCTGATGGTGCCCGTATTGTCTGCAGTCGCTGTGTACTCGGGGATGTCGGTTGTCGTCTGGTTGACCCACTCATGCAGGTGCAGGTCAACTACCTCGCCGGGCCGGAAACCGGTTCCGGTCATTACCACCGGCGTGCCCGGTGCATAGTCCGGCTGATCGGTTGCGATGGTCGGAAACCAGTAAAACTCTGCAGCATTGGCCAGCGCGCCTTGCCCGCCGGCCGCCAACAGTGAGCCGAGAGTGAGTGGAGCGGCAAAGCCACCGCTGTGGTTGCTGAGCGAGCTCGCGCCTGCCACGAACGCACCCGCAGTGCTGTTGGCCCATGGCTGTAGCTGGTCTACCGCCTGTCCGCCTGTCCCGCCCATCGCAAGAACGCTGCCGTTCTTCGGCAGCATTACGGCGAAATGGCTGCTTCGTGGTGTACCACCATTCACAACTCGAAAGGCGTTCGTCCACTGGCTGAAGATTTCTGCTGTGCCGAGGTCCTGCTGACCGTTGTTGCCGCCAACAATTGCCACACCGTCATAGGTCGTAGTGGCCGTGGCCGCCGTACGCGGATAGGTCATGAGAGGACCCGCCGAGATGATCCCGCTCAGGGTGTTTGGGTTGTAAACAAAAATCTCGGTGGAATTCAGGACGGTGTTATTGATATCCGTACCGCCGGCTATAAGCACTCGCCCATCGGGCGTAGCCGCGGCCACCGCATTGGAGCGCGCAGTGATCAGCGTGCCGATGTTGCTGATGGATTGATTGGTCGCGTTATACAACATCAGATAATTGATCGGGCCGGTAGTGTTGACGCCACCGGCAATCAGGACGTTTCCGTCGGATAGATTGGCCATCGCATGGCCCGCGAGACCGGTCCCAAGAGACGCCTGCAGCAGAGTCCATTGCTGGCTCGCAACGCTGAAGATTTCCGCGGTAGTAGCATAGTCGCCGCCACTGTCTGTGACGCCGCCCGTTACCAGCACATCGCCGGTCGTCAACACGATGGCCGCATGATGCGCCCTGGGGGTATTCATCGATGGCGCCGCCGAGAATGTGCCCGTCGAGGGACTATAGAACTCGGCCGTGGCAAGCGGAACGCCATTGCCATCGGCGCCCCCGGTAATCAGAATCTGGCCGCTGGAGAGCAGAACTGCGGCCGCGCCTGTGCGCACTTGCGTCATCTGGCCTGCAGAGGTCCACGTGTTCGATGCCTGTCCAAGACCAACGCCTTCAAACCCACAGGCGCAACCGATGACTATTCCAAGGATCGCCACAAATCTTGCAATGCGATGCATGAAGCACTCCTTCATTAGCGCGTTCAGAACTGAAATCCGCATCAGAGCCCTGTTACGTCCTGCTGTCCTCGCTGTCCACCCGTGCGTTCTCGCAGTGCGATCGCTACAAAACCCGATGCAGCAAAGCATCGAGACTGATAACTTCGGCGAGCGCAGAGCTGCCGTAGGAGTAAAAGGACGATGGCTGCGTCGTGCTGGTGGCAGGGAATATGCGTACGAATAATGAAAAAGCTGCCTCGAGAGAGCGCGGCAAATCATCGACTGACCCGTTAGAGCTAGCACAACCTGATCCAAAGAATGAAAGATTAAGTTGCTAGATTCTCCAAACCGATTGGAAGGATGTCAATGACCACTCCGTAACTAAACAACGGCATCAGTAATGAGTCCGAAAGCACGCTACGAGGGTGACAAACGCGACTGCTACAACGTGCTGAATGCCAATTACTTGATCTAAACCGCCGCTGACTTAGCTTAGAAATAACTCTCTATCCGTGCTCTAGATGTGGTTACATACCAACTAATTGATAGCGCCGCGGTCTTAGATCGAATACAAAAGACCGCAATTGTTGGGGCGTTACGATGAAGAGACCTCCTTTGGGATCACTTGGATCACTCTCCTCCTCTACTTAGTGCGAGCCCGTTCATAAGGAGATACAGCCAATTTATCCAACCAACTGCGTGGGGCCGCACAGGCGCGCATGTGACCGATAAGTTACTCAACCGAAGTGACCAAAAGCCAGTCCTGACTGAGTACTACCACTTTCACCAGAGGTCTCGATCTTTTGACGCAGGCGGTTACTTCAAGACTCAATCAGCAACCTTGCGGTTATCTTGAATGCAGATGGCAAGTTCTTAGACAGTCCTCATGCGCAAAGGCTGCGGCGGGTTCAGATACAGCCCGATAATGTCTGCGGCTTTCGTCTCGAACTCCGGATCATCGCTGGCCATATACCGCTCCAGCCGATGCGGTTTCAAACCCGCCTCTTTCCAGACGCGATGCACAGCATCTTTACTGACGCCCAGCGCGGCGGCGAGTTTGCGGCAACTCCAGTGAGTGGAACCATCCTTCGGCTGCCTGCGTGTGGCCGAGAGAATCCGAGCCCGCATGGAAAGGCATTTTTCAGCACCATCAACGCCAAGGCCGAAACTGTTGTGATGAGCCCGGCCTTCCAGTAGCATGGAAACAGAGGCGTTCTCTTGTGCCGTCCGAATGTATTCGCTTCACTTGGACGTAAAACTGCCTGATCGGACAAGTGATTGCTGCAGACTCGTCACGGCTCTCTCGATAGGCGCATTGTCGGCGCTCGACGAGCTCAACCGGATCGGAGTCGAGTTCGTCAGCTTCCGGGAACAGATCGACACCGGCGGCCCGTTGGGCCGCGCAATCATCATCATCGTCGGCGCAGTCGCCGAACTCGAACGCAATCTCATCGTCGAACGCGTCCGCGCCGGCATGAGGCGCGCCAGACTCTTTCGTCCGGCGGCACTCATCTTATGCCGCTTGTGAACTGCAACCACTGCTGGCGCCTTCCTAGACCCATCACCGGATCGTTGTGGAAAACTTCATCAATTGTGTTGGGTAGCGAACAGACCTCTCCGGCTAGATGACCTAATATACCCGCCATCGTACCGAGTTAAAAGTGACACCCTTTCGCCAATTCGCTCATCGCTCGAATTTGGACGGAACTACGGACTCCATATGTCGGCAATGCATCGCGACCGTGGCAACGGTCAATGATGAGAGCGAACTCCTGAGATACGAACAGCAGCATATTTGTAACCCGGTTCTGGTTGAGCGGTTCTCCATCATTAAGCCGCCATCTTTCTGCTCGATTGAATATCGGCTCGCCCTTGCGCTATTCTCGGCTTCTTTCTTCAAAGCGTACTAACAATGCTCGAGCATCGCGAGTTCGATTGGCAGCGTTTCTGGGTGCAAGAAGTTGTGATCCTGGGCGCATCCATGCTCATCACGGTCATGACCTCCCGGCAAGATCCTCGCCTAAGCAGACCCAGATTGGTGGTTCTCCTCATCGTTGTTCTGGCAATGACGGTGCTCAACGTGCTTCTGACCAAATTTGGGAAGGCCACCGTTGATCGCAGGTGAAAAAGGTCTTTTCCCAGACCCCGGACGAGTAGCCACGAGCGAACCAGAATCCCCGCGTCGCCCTTAAAGAAATGTCCCGTCGTTCCGGCAACCGCCTAATCACTATTTATCTAATTGTCGGATACCGTGCAGACGTCATCGCTGAGGAGGGTTAGGATGCGGTCACCTTTCCCGCGGTGCACCGATCTGGACTGCGAGAACTTAATGCGGGCGGCATCAATTCGAGTAATGGTCGTGGAGGATTTCAGATGAAGCTCAGTTTTCGCGATTTGAACAGGAGCATGCTTACGACCCGCACATCCTGGAGCGACTTCAGCGGGGAATCGGCAAGATAATCGGGACATTGGAACGAAAGTGCGAACGGGTAGTTTTTACACGATTGCGGCCGCACTTCCTAGCGCGGTTTCCCGCGTGGATGGTCAGCGCATACGTGTTGCACGAACTCCCTTTTTCGTAGACCCTCTCGCGAGTCTTCGCCACCTTTAGCAGAGGCACGCGCCCATCCGCAATTGCTGCAAACCCATATTTGTACGCCGTACTCACTAGTCTCTATCAACTCTCTAGGCACGCCCATTGCACAAGTTTAGGTCGCTAGACGCGCATACCTGCCATTGGGGCGGGGACTGGGTATGCCGAAGGTACTGCGAAATGAGATAGGACGAGAACAGCCTCTGTGCTGGAGCGGTGGTGGAAATTGCCCGATGCTTCCCGACAGGGACGTGGAAGTACCAAACCACCAGAAGAAATGTAATGACGACTATCCCCAAAATGGACAGTACGAAAACTCGGCAAGTTCGATGAGCATGAGCGTTTTCATTGTTCATTTCGGTGGGGCTTTCTAGATATTCCTTAAGGGCTAGAACAGTCCGTTAGTGCGCTGTCCGTCATTCTCTCGGAAGTGGTTTAGAGCTAACGGACAGCGCCGTAACTACCCGGTTGCACCCTCGTACAACCGGGGTCGGTGTTCCTGCCGCCCGAACTGGGTTGCTGGCAGGGGGGCAGCAGCGAGACACCGACATAGTTAGATGCAGCGATTCCCCGAGAGATTGCCGTCAAGAAATCGGAATAACAAGCGTCAGAGAGATTCGAACGCGCACTGCCGCACGCATAATCGTGTGTAGACCATTTCGTCCGTGGAAGCTTGTCCCGAAAAAAGCAGCACCTTGCAGCGGGGGAATTTCCGTTGAAGTTGAATCCCGAGCTCGATTCCCGACATTTCCGGCATGATCACGTCTGTAATCAATAAATCTGGTGAATCGGCACTCGCCGCCTGCAAAGCCGCGACCGGCTCCTGGAAGGCCCTTGCGTCGAAGCCCTGTTTGCGCAAAATGATCTCGAGCGTGGATGCAATAACCGATTCGTCATCCACGACAAAAACGGAATGGTTGCCTATTGCGTAACTGCGGGGTCGTCTTTGACGTTTGTCCACGCCCGGCGCGACAGAGCGGGGATGCCGCGGAGGAGCGGGGAGCGCGACGACGCAACGAAGTGAAGGAGTGGCCCAGCTGGGCCGCGCTGCGGGAAGGCCGCCTCGCCACGGAGCGCGTCATGGAGAGAGAGCGAAAGTGCGGCAAAGCGTTGCCTCGTTAGTATGTCTTCCGGTGGCTTGGTCGCTCACAACCACTCATTACCGCCAACGCAATCGAGTACGTCGTTCAACGTGTGTTTGTAGATGAGGACCTTATCTATCCCTGTGTCGACATCGGAGTGGGAGACTTGCTGGAGGACGGCACTCTTCTCATCGTCGGGAGCGTCGCTGGTTATCCTCCGCGCTCATTTGGTGAAAATTGGACTGGCCGGCAAGGTCCATTCCTTCACATCATTGGAGCACCACTGCTGAACAGGATGGCAGGCAAGCCCGCAGGCTCTTCAACCGACGATATATTCGCGTACAGCATCCCAGACATGGAGAACCTGAAGTGATTGACCCGTTGCGGTCGGATATCCCTGCTTATCATCGATGTGGACCACTTTAAGCAGATCAATGACATGAACGGGCACCAGGTCGGAGATGATTATCTGATTCACATCGCCGACGCCTTACGTAAGGCACTGCCTCGCGTGACTGACTTTGTGGCCCGTTACGGCGGCGATGAATTCTCAGCGATTCTTCCTGCAACCGATAGCGCTGGAGCTGTTAAGGCTGCAGGGAAACTTCAGGAGTGCGTCGCGGGACTCCGCCTTATCCATCCGACAACCCCTTCGGGGACCATGACCGTCACCATCGGTTTCTCCACGTTTGATGGAGCTACTCAACACACAATGGCAAGCTTGATCAGAGCGGCAGATCGTGCCCTATACCTGGCGAAGCGGGATGGCCGCAATCGTTCCGAGTTCCTCAAGCTGGATGGCAGCTGAACTTAAAGCTTAATGCTCTGGGCGTATGTTGAAAGCCCGCCAACTCGGACATGTCGCCGACCCTACCTATCGACGTTGGCGGCAACCTCCAGGAACATTTGGGCGAAGGGAACGGTCAGGGCTTGTGCGTAGCGGTCCATTGGCCGATGTCGATGATCACGAATTCGGCGGGCTTGACCGGGGCTATGCCGATGACTATGTTCAGCCGGCCGTTATCAAGGTCGTTCTGGGTCATGGTGGTTTGATCGCAGCGGACAAAGAAGGCTTGTTCCGCCGCGGCGCCTTGGAGTTTGCCGGAGTGCCATTCGGTGCTGAGGAAGTCTTTGAGGGTGGTGCGGACGCGTGACCAGAGAGCCTCGCCATTGGGCTCGAAGACGGCCCATTGGGTGGCGTCGTCGAGGGAGTGTTCAAGGTAGGCCAGATAGCGGCGGACGTTGACTTCGTTGATCTCCGGGGTATGACCGGCGGGGTGGGTGCGCAATATCTCATTCTCCGGATCGGGGCGGATGGGAAGGTGGTCGGTCATGGGGCCTCCATTGCCGAATTCCAAAGTCTACCTTAAGGGCGAGATAGAAGGCGGAGAATTTGATGGGCGCAAGATGCGAACGTGGAAGTTGCTTTCCGAGGCACTGCTACTCGGAAATTGCACTATTTTTGGTAACGGAAGATGGCCCAGAAACCGCCCCATCCAGGCACAACGTGAGAAATGGGCTTTCAGGTATCCGTCGGTTCTTGTTGCGAGGTGGTCCAGACTAGCTCAACACGATAGTTTTCATTAAGGGGTAGTCGAGTAATATGCGTCACACTAGCGGCGATTAAAGCGTGGGAATATCGCCGGCATGCGAGTAAATCTCATCACTCAACCATCCGAGCATGCTGGGTTTATTGATGGAAAACTTCCGATCTCCCTCATGATTCGCCCGGCCTGTGGTCTGCCCGGCGATTACCTGTTTCCAACCGACAGTGATTCGTTGATGCGATTACTCCGGAAGGAAACCAGTTTACCCGAGACAGTCCTCACTCGGTTCCAGAAGAATTTTGGCGGAGCACTAGGTTCAAAGCTCCTGGGAGTGGAGCTGAGCGATTCGGTTCTAACCGACATCGGCTACTTTGTTGACTGAAGGGGATCGCGATAAGGAAATACCTCTTTTGAACCGATTAAATTGGAAAAACTCGCCCTGGTTTTGGAATTTTAGATTAATTGCAATGTGTTGATCGAGACTCGTGACGTTGATGGATTCGTTCCCAGTGGGGCCGCCTCATTATGACCTTCTTTCCGCCGACGTGGGATTCAAAGGAAGGATCATTCTTCTTGCCGAACTGGGTTTTAGACGGAAGGCTGATACAGGGAAGTCCGGCACGCTGTTTACAAACCGGACACGGGATATCTAGGGCGGCGGGTCTTCGCTGGAGACTGGCCTCGGCCTTTAGCTCGGCGATTCGGTCCTCAATCATGCGCCGGAGTTCGTCAACGGAGAATCCGGGTTCGGCCTTCTTCATCACTTTGAGAGAGAGGCGCAAGGTTGCAAGGAAATCGATCTGAGAGCTGGAGTCCATTTTTTAGGGAAGAGATGCGCCTTCTGGGCAGAATAATCTGAGCTGCAATCACATCACCAAAAGAAGAGTTGATAAGTGACCATCGACACCGATCCGTGTGACAACGCGGGACGCAAGATCGTGGACAAGACCGGGCTCGGCGGGAGGAGTTTCGATTTTGAAATTGAATGGACGCCGGATAGGGCAGTCACTGCAGACGATCCAGGCATTTCGATCTTCGCGGCCCTCGAAGAGCAGCTCGGATTGAAGCTGGTGCCATCCAAAGGCACAGTCGATAGGCTCGTCATCGACCACATTGAGAGGCCGACCCCGAACTGATGGTCGCCGATGCGGGAGCGGTCCCGGCAACGTGGATTAGTCGAGTAGGGCTATGGCGCTAAGCGGGCTTCGCATGATGCCGCCGTTTCCATAACCCCCTCTAAAAGTAGGGTCGAGGACTGGCGCGGTGCTCCGTAGGTCCGGCCTATCTGTTGCTCCCCGTTTCCTCTGGGAGTGTCTCATTATCCAAACCGTAAACCCGTTTCCAGTCCCCGCCTCGTCACACGCAGCATGCGGATTTCCCGCACTACGCGTTCCTGTTTGCTTCGCGTCGAGGGTTATGTGACCTATCGTGCTGGGGCGACTTTCAGCGCTGGCTTCATGTACCGGACCCAATAGTTGTTGAACAAACCGAGTGCGGTATAAAACCATTGCCTCTTCCATCGCTTCCAGCCGAGACCTTTGCGTTTCTGGCTACGCATCAGATGCCGCCGAATCTTCTTTTCCACCCAGTTTTTGATAAACGAAAAGACTTGACTGGAGTGCCCTACCGCAAAGTAGTTCACCCAGCCACGCAGGATGGGATTGATCAACTGAATCACCCTTCCCACGGGTTGGCTGATATGTCTGCGGAAGACGTCTTTGAGCTTTCTCAGTAGCGCCGTGCGCTTCTTCAGCCGCGGTGTGTACTGAGGCCGCCATTGTCCCTGACAACTGGAAACTCGGCGAAAGTCAAAGCCAAGGAAAGCAAAACTCTCCCCCTTCTGCAGATCGACCGTCCGACTCTTCTCCTCATTAATCTCCACCCTAAGTTTCGCCAGTTCCTCCCTTAGCCGCTTGCATACCGCCTTTTCCAGCCAGTCATTTCGCGGGTGTGCGTCGATCAATATCACCAGATCATCAGCGAATCTTGCATACTGAATCGCGGTGTATTTTCCGTAGTGCGTGGCTTCAATCGCCCTTTCCAGCATCCGGTCGACTTCCGTCAGATACAGATTACTGATCAAGGGTGAAATTACCCCGCCCTGCGGGACGCCCTTCTTCCCGGTAGCCTTCAACATCATGCTCAACAAGCGCATCACATCATCGTCCCGCACCCGTCGTGCCACTTTCTCTAACAACAGCGAATGCTGAACGTTATCGAAATAGGCGCGGAGGTCAAGATCAAGAATGCGTGTCTTGTGTCGCACAATCGCATCAGCCACCCGGTTGATTGCTTGATGTGCTGTCCGGTGAGGCCGGTATCCATACGATCCCGGTTGAAAGTCGGCTTCGAATATCGGCTCCAGGATGAGCTTTAGCGCCCCCTGGACTACACGGTCCCGGATGCAGGGAATCGAAAGTACGCGGACTTTTGTGCCCCCGTCTTTCGGTATCTCCCGCTTCCGTGCCGGTAGGGGTTGATACGTGTGTGAGACCAGTTCGTCCCGAATCTGATTCAGAAAACTCTCCACTCCTCCTGCCTCGATGGCTGCGAACGTGACACCGTCGACTCCCGGCGCCCCTTTATTCTGCTTCGCCACTCGGTAGGCTTCGTGCAGCGTCTCCATCTTGCAGACGTGAACGTACAGTCCCCAGAAACGCCAAGTCGGTTCAGCCTTCGCCTTGACGTATATGGTCCGCCTCAGGTCCTGCAAACTAATAGGTGTTTTTATCATCCACCCTTGCCTCCCATATTGTCGGATCAGTTACAAACAGCAGGGCCCCTTGGCTCCGCCAGAATTACCCGGCTTCCTCGCTACTGCGGACCCGGCCGCCACCCTCTCATCTTCTGCCGACTTCCCGGTGTGGCCGGTTATACGGCTTCCCTGCTCCGCCGATTTCGCGACGGGATGAGGAGGGCTTCTCCAGTTGCTCTGCATATCCTTGTCAGTGTGCCGTCACTATCACCCCGCCAGTGTGGTTCTCCGCGTCAGTCAGTCTGCGTAGTCCCATGCTGTCTTCGCCCTACGGAAGCGGGCTCGACCACTGGAGTTTCCACCTCTCGAGGCCACCTATGTGTTTATTTTCATTACGGCCCGTTGACTCGCCGTCATCCCGAGGATGACTTTTATTGATAGGCTTCAAGAATTTGGTTTCCCTCCTCCTTGCTATCTAGCTACGAGGCTCTGACTTTTACCTCGGTGGGACTGGATTGCTCTCCCACTGAACATGCCAGCATTCGCTGGACGCACTTCCGTACGGCGGGTTTTCCCCAGTACGGCTTCAAGGCTGACATATCAGATGATGCCTTCCTGTCAGTTGATTTGCTTAAGCCTGCTCCCGGCGTGCGCAACGCAACAGACAGTTTGCTTTCATCCTTCGTATCTTCCAAGACTGAGACCTGTGATCCCGTTCAGAGCCGGGCAGGTTTTCTCTTCCGATACCGTCACTAGGGCCTCACGGCCTTACCCCAGAGGTCCTCGCTCCGGTCGGGGTTATATTGTCCCCGTCCATCAACACTTATTGACCTCATCCGACCCACTCGCGTGCACTCTCCGATTTCCCGGCATTCGCTGGTTATACGGAGAGCCTTTGCTGTGCGGGAGCGCCTAGGCTGCCCGCGAGTGGTTCCGAGCTTTCACTGCTAATCCTTGTCAGCATGCAGCCCTCTATGACCACGGAGAACCCACCGGTTGCTTATACCCAGTTCCTTCACCGGCAGCACAGGCCTTCATCTTCGGAAGACAGATTCGGCATTCTCATCCATCCCACCACAGTCCGCTACCGGTGGGACCGCCTTTTCGCGGCTAAACGGTTCGCTCCTTTCGCTACAGCCTGCTGACTTGCTAGTCCCCCTGACGGACCCGACGCTGCTTGCGCTTTGCCGGCTGGAACGTTTACTCCGGAGCATCGGCAAGAGAGATCACTCCCTCTGCCGTCCGGTATGACTTCAGTAGCAACTGGGCAAGTTCTACTGACAGGTTCTTCCCCTGCTGGATTAGCAGCTAGCTTCGCTGCACCTTCCGAGTTGGCGGTGATCGTGTGCCATGAGCACGCGAAGCTCGCGAGAGCGAAACGTGCGTAACTGTTTAACCGATGAGGGCGGGCCCCTCGGAGCCGGCTTGCAGGACCGGGCTTCAAACCACCTTCGGCGGCTGTGGTTAAGTGCCATGGTCGTGTGCGCAGAAGGAAAAGGCCTGGCGAGTACCAGGTCAGGTGTCAGGCAAGAAGAGGACTGCAAAGGAACCACTGATGAAGTGTCGAAACCTATTAGACGATGTCAAAACCGCGGTGTGGTCACTGCTGCGGGACAAGCTGCGACGGTACCTGATTACGGGCGTAGCGGCATCCGGCATAGAGGTGGCCTGAGCTTGCCAACGAGGCGGTTAAGCGGAACATGGGAAGTCTTCAAGTGATGCTAAGAGAAAACCTATAAGTGAGCACCACGAAAGGGAAATATCGATGCACTTGAAGATGGCGGATCATCCTGTAGTAGCGTTGAAGCGTCTGTAATGGACGTGGAGCGAAGAGGATGACATAGCTCGACGGAAGCTTTGGCCAACTGGGCAACCAGGAGGAGCCTTGACTTCCCGAGACGGTTTGCTCTCAACCGAGAGCAAACTACCGCTATGAAGAGCCGTGTGAATCGAGAGGTTCACGCACGGATCTGTGAGAGCCTCGGGGTGAAATTCCCCGGGGCTACTCGACCGCTCGCAACACGTCCAGTGCGAGTGAGGGAAGAATCAGAATTGCACTTCGATCACTCTTCCGTTGGGAGCGGCAATACGGAATTGATTTAGCTCCTTTGGTGGTAGAGGGGCAACGAAACGCATCTGGCGAAGAGACTTGAACACCCAGATGCCATAAGGCAGGTGAACATATTCATCCTTGGTACCGACCCGGACTTTTTCCGTGTCAAAGTTCAAGAAGTAGTCTCCAATGCCGGGTATCTCTGCCAGCGCAACCGCCTGGGCCTCGCTGTCGGTCGGATGTCCAAAATAGATAGTCGCGTCAGTTCGTTGTCCGTCGACGCTGACTCGACCCGGTCCCGACTTCATTAGCCAGTGTGCAGGTGCGTACGCAATCGCGATCCATAACGTGAGCAGAGCCACATTCGCTATTAGCAATGGCCATCTTCTCGCGGCAAGCACTGCCCCTACGCACGACAGCGTGAGCAGAAGATGTGTCAGTATGGATGTCGGGAAGATCATCCCATAAGCGGTCTGTGATCGAATTAGCAGCCCAGCGAAGAGAATCCAGTTAATCGCTATTGAGGAGGCGGCAAAGAGAGTCCTCGCCTTCCAACGCCGGAGAGCCAGCGGTGCCCGTTGGCCCCGGAGGTAGAGAAACAGAAAGACCGCCGGAGACAGCAACCAGAATAAGATCACGAGAGCACGAACGACAGCCATATGGACTGCGACAAGCTTACAACGAGCCCAGAATCTTGAGGCGGCAGCGGTGGAAACTGAGTTATTCCTGGATGGTGGACCACCCGGACCTTACCAAAAATGGTGCAACTTCCCCTTTGGCGGTGTTAATCAACGTCTCCCAAGCTTGGCGGAGAATCCCA
Source organism: uncultured Acidobacteriaceae bacterium (assembly GCA_963770365.1). Taxonomy (GTDB): domain Bacteria; phylum Acidobacteriota; class Terriglobia; order Terriglobales; family Acidobacteriaceae; genus Telmatobacter. The sequence continues at coordinate 39,892 of CAVYPN010000025.1, forward strand.
GAAGCCGTAGGCCAGTGTCAAGGTTGAAATTCGAGTTCGCAAACATCCACATAGCAGTTGAGAGTCGCGTTACGGACGAGTTGGGCGTCCGATCCCTTTGGCCAATAGCCGGGGAGTTTGGCGGCTTTCATGCGCTCACTGGCTCCCGTAACCTCCTTCTCACTTGTCTTTTGAGCGTCACGAATTGCTCCATCGCTGAGCAGGAGTCGGTATTCGGCAGTTCCAACGAGGTCACCTGAGTTGGCCAGGAAAACGGTCCGAAGTTGCTTGAGAATCAGATTGGAGTTTCCGCTCGATTCCTTCGCTCCAGCTTTGCGAAGAGCCTCGATTCGTTCCATCAGCTCTTTCTGGGTGGCACTGGGAGTCTTGCGAACGCCAGGCCGGAGATAGGAGGGGAACGTGGCTTGGGCGAGTTCCCAAAACCGTAGTGCCTCATCTGGATTGCCTTTGGCTTCCGCAATCTTTGCCAGATGCTCACCGATCTCGGCATCGGCGCCGTTAACCCAGGCAGCTTGAATGTAGCTCTCGGCCTCTGCGAGCTTGCCTTCGCCGAAAAGAATCCAGCCGATGGTGTCCCAGGTGGCCGCGATGCGGCGGCTCTTCGCCAACGTGTTCTGGGGATTTTCCTGGACGGTCCAGGTCTTACTCTCCGTAGTGAGCTCGTTGAGAGCTTCTCTGGCAGTGGATTCTGTCAGCGACAGGTCGAGGCCAGCTTTGGCTAACTCATACGCGGCATCGTTCTTCATGCCCGCGTCAGTAGTGGAGTGAAGCAGACCAAGCAAAGTGGCCTCGCCTTTCTCCTTCACACCCGCTGCAAGCTGGGCTCGGCCAAGCTGCAATTGGAGATGCTCGTGATTCTTGCTCTGCTCGGGAAGGTGACCGATGCCCGCTTCTGCCGCGGCGACGGCATCGGACGCATGCCCTTCATCAAGGAGCAAAGAGACCAGCGCACTTATCGGCGCTGCTTTGTCTGGTTCTGCCGATTCCCAGGTTTGGAGAGTTTCCTTGGCCTCCTGCTCTTCACCGAGGATGTTTTGAGCCTCAGCGAGAGAGAAATAGGTATCGTAGTTGTCAGGGTTGAGCGACAATTCTTGCTTGTAGTCGGAGATCGCAGCAGACATTTTACCGCGCTGGAATTCGAGATATCCGTAGTTGGCCCAGAGTCTCTGATGTTCCGGATTGAGCGATCGGGCTTTGTCAAGCTGGGACTGGGCCGCCTCAAATTCATGGTGCTGGATCGAAAGGCGCCCGGCGACAATCAATTTGTCGGCTTCCTGATCGCTTGTGAGGCCTGTCCTGGGTTCGGCTCCAGAGCCATTGACGGAAGTACGGAGTGACGCCGGTGCCCCTGAAGGGATGAGTTGGATGTATTCTTCGTTCCCGATGTCCGCGTCATCGGCAAATTTTCTGTAGCTCTTCCAGTCGGCGACGGGCACTCTTTCCTTGAGCACCTCGATTTTGCGTTCGGCGTGTACAGTTCCATCTTCGAACCGATAGGTTTCGTCGTATGTAGCCCAAGGGCATTTGACATGGACCGCAGAGGGCAGTATGGCTACCCATCCTTTAGGAATTCTCATTGCAGATGTTGAAACTTCGGTATGCGGTGGGCCAAGAAAGATGGACTTAACGAGTTGATCTTTATCTTCCGGGCGAGGAAGGATCACAGGGGCGAGCTGGGGAACGATCTTGTGGTTCCCCCAGTCCCCAGCTTTTTCGCGCTTATATTCGTAGATGATTTTAAGTGCCTCAGCGGTATCTTCAGGCCGGGAGACTTCGGCATGGCTTGTGGTCCCACCGTACCCCATGCCTTGGGAGAGCTTTTCAACTAGTTGGTCATACTGACCTGGGGAAAATGCGTGAAAAGCACTTCGGACAAACACCTCGCTGTCTCCGCGAAGTGTTATGACGATACGCGAGTTGGAAGTTCCGGTCTCATCCAGTGAACCCACGGTGTCCATTTTCTGGAAGGATGGAAATGGCAGATTTGTCGGAGTTCGCTCGATGTTGGCCGTCCCAGAGTCAGGGATTGCGAGTGCGCTCTTATCCCGGAGGGCATAGTTGAGGACTTCGAATGGAGCGACTTCGGCGGTGGAGTCAAGCCAAACCGTTCGCCCTTCCATTGAGACTCTTGTGATCAGATGGTTGAACGATAGCGGCGAAGGAACGGCTTCGTTGAAACGCAGACCGGCACCGATGAGGACCGCGTCGGGCTGCATTCCAAGAACGTGAAGCATGGCGGCGAGCAGTGTGTGCTTGTCCTTGCAGTCGCCGTATTGGTTCTGGAGAACCTCGACGGCGCGGTGCGCTTGAAATCGGCCAATGCCGAAGTCCACACCGATATATCGGATTTGTGTTGAGACATAGTTGTAAACGGCTCGGACCTTTTCCTGCTGGGTCGCCTTGCCTGTTGTGAGTTCGGCAACTTTGGCTTGAACGTCGGGGTCCACAGGCACGACGCGGTCATTCTGAAGATTGCGATACCAGGCACCTACTGCATCCCAGCTTCTAAAAGTCGTCCAAGCTACCGCGGGCAACTTGCCCTCTTTTTCATCAAGCTCCTGCTCGGAAGTCCAGATCTCTTTTTTCTTGCGTTCCCGTTCGGCGTCGGCTTCCGGACCTACGGTAGGTGTCTTCTGAGAAGATTCCCAGCGGTAAATATGTTCGGTAGAAGTGGTGGTTTCGACGGCCTTACCGGTCCGGCTCCAGACGTTAACGAAGGTGTCTTTCGGAACGTGAAGCTCTAATGACTCCGACAGAACGACACCGTCGGTGATAAACGACTCCTGGCCCCAAAATTGTCCAGGTGCTTCAGGATTGGTGCGTATGATCTTTGCCTGCCATTCGAGACGATCTCCGACGCGAAGATTGCGTACGGGGACTTGTAGCTCTTTAAGGTCACTGTAGAAGGGCGCAGCGGTGGTAACCGGACTCGGCATTTCAATGGCTTCTGTGGGCGGAGTTTCGGTGACGGAGCCGTCCGGCCGCCGAACGCGTATATGACCAAGTTCGACATGTTCCGAACTGCCGGCAAAGGGGATGCGAAGGATTCCGACTTGACGGACCGCAGCATCGGACTGGATTCGAGCAACAAGAGTGATCTGGCGCACTCCCGTTCCATCTGCGGCCATGGTGTAGACGTGGTCAAGCTGCTCAATGACGAGTGGCTCGGCTGGAAACTCATTCCTGGTTGAGGATGCGGGGGGCGTTGCGTCACTCGGAATTGCCGTTGCGGGAGCGGTCTGACCATAGGCAAATATCGAGACGATCGACACGAGAATAAAGCACAGCAGTGAGACTCTCATGGGCTTGTAAGCGGTATAGCAGGCCACGACAATGGGGAACAAGCGAATTCAGTGCCGGACAATGCTGCAAGCTATTACCAATTCAATCTGGTATTTCGTGTGTGACTTCTAGATCATTGAGCGTAACCGGCAAAGGTTTCGGGGATCAGTCGGTGCCGGGTCCGGCCTATGGCGCTGTAAAACACCTCAACTCCCATTTCCTAAGCTGAATGCATCCTCAGGCCCAATCGGCTGAGTGGGCGGAGGAGACTCCCACCAAGCACAGTACTCCTGAGTTACTGAAGGGTAGGCGGTAATCCTCGTCGTCGTCACGCTCAGTGATCTCGAAGTTTTGCGGATACTGAGTGGCGCCGACTACCTGCATGCATTCGAAGCGAACCAGTTGCAGGCACTGGCGAGACTGTCGCTCACTGCGCATGCCGATATGCACGCGGAGCATGCCCGTGATGAGATTACTTTGCTCCCCAATTAGGGCTTCTTTTGACGGACTCCGCCATCAGCGCGACAAGTAAGATCCCTGCCCAGGAAGATGCGCATTGATTTTGTTCCATGGCTTTGGCAGAAGCCTATATGACGACCGACTTCGTGAGTCTTGGATGAGTACTCTGAAGGCAAGAGGATCGCAGTGCTGCTGCGGTCTGCCTCTGTGACATCGGACTTTCTCGCCGCTGTTTAGCGCTTACCCGTTTCCTGCGTGCGCTGCGCTAGATCACTGCGAGTCGATTGCGGGCCACAGAATGCTGCAAAAGGTGATAACGGCTCTACTCGTGTCTTGGCCTAAGCGGGAATCACTTGGGCGCGTCCACGGCCGCTGGCACAGTCCAACCCCACCATACAGTAGCTCAGACTCATTCCACGCTGCGCATCGTCACAAGGTGGAATTGGAACGATGCGCAGCAGGGATGCCTTCTCTACGCCTGAGCACCCGGCTTCAGGGTAAGTTGCCCCATACAGCCTGCGACGGAGTGAGCGGAAAACCCCATCAGAACTTGCCCCGGAACGACGGAAGGATAACGCTGGAGCGCGGCAGCGGATCGCCTGCCAATCCCCTTCATTCCCACTCCCCGCTTGCATCTCTACAATCCCCTTGGTCCCGGATGTTAGGTTGGTACACAGCATGATCGTCGGCAGTGGTATTGACCTGGTTGAAATCGCGCGGATTCAGCAATCGCTTGAGCGCTACGGAGAGCGGTTTCTGAATCGCGTCTTTACCCCCGCCGAGCAGGCCTACTGCTTGCGCAAACGCAATGCTGCCGAAAGCCTGGCCGCTCGATTTGCCGCCAAAGAAGCCGCCGCCAAGGCCCTTGGAACGGGTATCAGCCGCGGCGTGAACTGGCTGGAGATTGAAGTGGTGCGGGAACCCGGTGGTCGCCCCACCCTGCGCTTCGAAGGCCGTGCCGCTGAGATTGCGGGGCAACTGGGCGTCGCTCATGCCTCGCTTTCGATCACGCATACTTCAAGCCTCTCCATGGCCAACGTAATCCTCGAAAATCAGGCCAAAAACCAAGCCTGATATCCTCGCGCCGTAAAACGCGATCGAACCATCCAGGCGCGGGTCCAGGCTAAATAACACGATCCAAACACTAAAAGCCATTGTTTGAGCCGGGGATCATCCCAAGGGGTCTCTATCCTGAAACCATAGCAATCTGCTCGGTAACCCCTGCCCTTTCTGCTATTCTCAAGGCGACGACGCAGACTGGTCGGGTCAGCTTCTTCATGAGGTAGGCGTGCCGAGCCGCAAAGAGATTCAGTGGTCCCAGCTGAGAGTTGGCGCATTGGTCATGGCGGCCTTGGCGGTTCTGGTTCTCGTCATCCTCCTCATGAACTCTTCTGAGGGCGGACTGTTCTCCCCAAGCTCACTCTTCGCACTTATTTCGACAATGCGGGCGGCCTGAAGTCGGGCGCTCCGGTAACGCTTGAGGGCGTCACCATCGGCAATATCACGAAGATTCGCGTCGTACCCGAACGCAACCCCAAACCTGTCGAAGTCACCATGCGGGTGGGCGGCAAGTATATTCGGATCTACACGTTGACTCGACGACCTCCATTGCGCAGGCGGGCGTCCTTGGCGACAGCTATGTCGATATCACTTCTGCCCACGCCAAGGGACCGCAACCGGCAAACAACACCGAACTTGCCTCAATCGAAGCATCCAGCCTGCAAGGCGTCATCAGCGCCAGCCAGACCTCGATTGAGGAAATGACCGCGCTGATGCGCAATTCCAACAGGCTGATCGACACGCTGAACTCAACGCACGGCACTATCGGCGGCCTGATCAACGATCCGGCGTTCTACGCCAAGATGAATCGGATCGCGAACAATCTCGACAAGTTGACCGCAGCCATCGGCAATGGGCAGGGAACGCTGGGCAAGTTGGTGAATGACGACACGCTCTACACTCACGCCAATTCGGTGGTCGACAAGCTCGAGAAGATTACGAGCGGCATTCAGGACGGCCAGGGTACGGCCGGCAAACTGCTCAACGACGACACGCTCTATAAGAATCTGAACTCCACGGTCGCGAATGCCAATCAACTTCTTGCGGACGTCAATGCGGGCAAGGGATCGATCGGCAAGCTCGCGAAGGACCCGGAGTTCGCGAGGAAGCTGGATGATACGGTCACGCGGCTCGATCGATCCTGACGGGCGTGGATGAAGGCAAGGGCACGGTGGGGCAGCTGATGCAAAACCGGTCTCTCTACGACCACGCGGACGTAGCGATGGACCAGGCGCAGCAACTGATGAAGATGATTCGGGAAAATCCGAAGAAGTATCTCGTCATCCGGCTGAAGCTGTTCTAAGGTTGGCGTCGCTCGTTCTTGGTACTGGGAACTTTCCAAACTCGCAATCGTTATTATTGATCGGAGGCCGCATGTTCCCCAAAGCCCGTCCGCTTACGGCAGCGGCGTGTCTGCCTCTCTCCTCTTGGCTGCCTTTCGCTTTCTCCCGCGTCCCGCCTGTGATGCCCGCGTCGAACGCGGCGCCCGCTTATACCAAGAGCGGAGACATGCTGCCGCCCGGAGATTATCGCGGATGGATCTTTCTTACTTCGGGCATCGATATGAGCTATTGCCGAAACCCGCGGAGATGCAGGACCACTCCATGTTCGATAACGTCTTTGTGAATCCGGAGGCTTACCGGAGCTTTCTCGCCACCGGCACCTGGCCTGACAAGACGGTGATGATTCTGGAAGCGCGCGAGGCGATCAGCAAAGGGTCGATCAACGAGCGGGGGCATTTTCAGAGCGGCGAGGTGATGGGGTTTGAAGTGCACGTGAAGGATGAAGCGCGGTTCCCGGGCAAGTGGGCGTTTTTCGAGTTCGATTCGCCGAGTGGAAATGGAACGCTGATTCCGCAGGGAGCTCCCTGCTATACCTGCCATGCTGCGCACGCGGCGGTGGACACGACGTTTGTGCAGTTCTATCCGACGCTGCTGCCAGTGGCGACGAAGAAGGGCACGTTGAGCGCACGCGTACTTGAAAGAAGAATCGGCAGCCGGCGCGAATTGATCGGTATCGACGATCGAAAAAGACAAGTCAAAGTGGGTGCGCGCAGACTTCAACGGCTTGTTTAGCCAATTGCTGTGTCTCTCGCATGAGGATTTCTGCACTGATTTCGAAGGCAATCGAGTTGAACTCATGGCAGGAATGATTCTGACCGCGTTCGACGAAAACTGCGAGGATGGCCAGCGAGACGATCTGTTTGTATCTGGCGTGGTTGAACCCAGCCCGGAACGCCTTGCTTGTCGAGGGTCGCGGTGGGTACTTAGAGTCGATGAGGACGGGCTTCGCTGGGAATCGGACCTTCTACGCTGACGCCAA
>CAVYPN010000026.1:0-174391 GCA_963770365.1 uncultured Acidobacteriaceae bacterium
GGCGCTCCTTCCACGGTACGTCCGGTCGCATGAAGGTTCTTGTACTGCTCGATTAAAGTTTGATAATAGACCCGCTGCTGTTTCGCGGTGCTCAGCGAATCCTGCTGGTTCTGCAATTGGCTCTGAAAACCGGCAAGAATCTGGAGATTGCTGGCCTGCTGGGTCGGCAGTGCGCCCTCATGCGCTGCTTGGAACTGCCGAACCTTTTCTTCCTGAGCGGCGAGGGTTGCTCGCGCATCTTCAAGCTGTTTTTCAATAAAGAGCGTTGTCCCTTCGGACTGTTTCTCGCGAACCTTGAGGTTCTCATTGATGAACAGCTGAGTCAGCTCGTACGTCACCTTCTGCGCCAAAACGGGATCCTGCGAGGAGAAGCTCACTCTGAAAGAGGTGATCTCGTTGTTTCGAGCATCACGGACAAGATCGATGCTGATGTCCTTCCGCATTCTATCGATCTTGTCGTCCTGATTCTTGATTCCATCGGAGCCGACGTACAGGTTCAGCTTGTTAATGATCATCAGCAGGCGCGTACTGCTCAGGATCTGCTGCGTGATGCTCTGCAGACGGTCCTGTAAATTCTCCGTAACGTTGGGAGCCACGTAGTTCTCCGGCATCGTTGGCTGTTCAACGAGAATTAAAGTGCTCGACTTGTATTTCGCCGGTAAGATCCAGCTGACGCCCCAAACGAACATCCAGCCAACAAACAGCGGCACGAGGAAATAAATGTGCCGGCGACGCACGGTATCCAAATACCGTTCGAAGTCAAACTGCGTAGATTCTTGTTCTTCGATGATGTCGGGCATCTTTATCTTCCTATGGGGCGGTGAAATCCGTAATCCAGAGAAACATACACTCGATTCGAATCGGGGAAATTTGAGACGGCCGGGATGTTTCCATACGTCTCATGGAGATGCTGATAGCCAGGCCGCCGCTGTCACCCTTCCATGATCACGGTGCTGAAATCAACCCTCGCCGGCAATCGTGTGTCCCTGCCAGGATACAGAGTGGTGTTGACAGCTTTAAGCAACGAATATTCCGCATTCCCGCCGACACTCCACGTACGCGCGAACGCTAGACGCGCAACCATGCCGGCCATATCTGCATGATAGGCACCACCAAGGCCTGGTGCCCCTGATACGATGTGGGTGAAGCTTACGCCTAGGGTCGTTCGAAGTGTTTGCCACCCGAGAGCTGCCCTGCGCCGCCGGCGTCCAGGCTTCCTGCTTCGGAACGGTGGGACTCCAGGCGGCGTAATGCTCCGGACCTCCCAAAACCGAGAATGAGAAAGCTTCGGGTAAAGTAATGGGTGTAAAACCCGAACGTGCTGTCCGTGACTGTGTATGTGGCGATCGGGTGTGTAATGAATTTTGAAAACTGGTACGCCACTCCAAGATACTCAGATCGGGCCATCCTTCGGCTGTAGAACGCCAGCGCTTCGGTTGTGTTTCCGTTGGTCACTCCTACGGTCTGCGAATTGTTCGCATAGTGCAGGAGAGAGTAGGATCCACTTCCACCGATCATTGCGTTCTCTACCGTACTGATAATTGATTCCGGCAGCTGCCCGATGTTCTGAAGTTGGTCTCGCAAAGGGCGCAATCAGACACGAATTCGACGGCCCGCCGGAACGCCACCTCCAACAAACGGATTCGTCTGGTTGTACAGGTTGGAGTTCTGCTAAAATGTGTCGGTCAAAACGATGACTGCATACGGGCTGATGTGAAATCGGTAATCAGCTGATCCGTTCTGGTTTACGCCATTGAGTTGGCTCGTATTTTGATGAATGTTGAAGCCTGCGCTGTAGTGCAGCGATTCACCTTGTCTCGGTGTCCTGCGGTCGAGACTGATTGTGGGCAGGAAAGTGTAAGTTTCGTCACTTATGGCCTTGGTAGTATCCGCACCAAGCAGAGGTTGTCAACGTAAGCGGCCGTGAATACGAGTCCACCATCAAGATAATTGGAACGCGATTCGACACCCACAACTACTGGATAGGCATCTCCGCTAACCGGCGGAGGCGTCATCATGTGGTGTCATCCAGATCGAACCCGCCGACCATCGCACTGCAGGCTCGACCTGCGACCACAGCGAAGTTGTCGCTGTAAGCACGAGCAAGTAACAGGCAATCTTTAGCATGACAGGCACCTTACGGAACAATGATCGTGTCGTTAGGTTCGAGTTTGATGTTCTGAGCGGAATTGTTGCCCTTGACGAAGTCTTTGTAATTGAACTTCAGGTGAGCCTCTTGTCCGTTAGGGCTCTTGCGCAACACGTACACGCCCGACTTTTTTGCAAAATCACGAAACCCGCCCGCCGCTGCAATGGCATCCATAATCGTCATCTCGGTTGTCAATGGATAGGAACCAGGCTTTGTGACCTCTCCGAGGACGTTGTACTTCCTGCTGTTCACCTTTTCAACGACGACAGTAACTTCCGGCGTCGTAATGAAGCTCTTCAGCTTGTCGGTGATCACCTGCTCCAACTGGTGTGGGGTTTGACCCGCAGCCTGTATCTCTCCCACAAGCGGCAGCGAAATCTTGCCGTCTGATCGTACTGGAACTGACTTCGTCAGTTCCAGGTTCCTTCCAGACGCTGATCGCGAGAACATCGTCGTTGCCGATCACGAAATTGTCGTCATGTGCCTTATTGCCCGAGCCAGCGTCCGACTGTGCCTGTGAGTTTGCCGAGGCGACTGCCTCCGTCTGGCGCTGACTGAGCATGCCCGGGTTGCGGCGCCGCGAGAACAACGACCAATCCCAAAAACAACGCTTGCAGGGAAGTCAACTTCATAGACACTCCTGTTGATTATCTGTTGCGTTCAGAACCGCATCTATCTCGGCCCGACGCTGCTCGTATACGAATCTCGGCCCAGACTTCCGTCGTAATCGCCCGCCAGTGACGTCCGCAGCGGCAGATCTAATGTCGCGTGGCCCGGCCTACCCCTGCACTCTCATAGGAACAACATCCATCGCGTCAATCTCGACAGCTACGGATTGGGCCAACATCTCCACAGAAAGGACCAACCGGAACAGGTTCTTTTTTCGTGTCAGAATGCCCTCAACACCTTCAAGTGAGCCGCGAACAACCCGAACACGCTCGCCGCAGCGAAGAAATGGGTGAGGCTCCACGCTGAAATCGCCGTCAACCGTCCGGCGGATTGCCTCAATTTCTTCTTCCGGCACCGTGGCAATGCGTTCGCCCTGACTGATAATCGTGTGCACCCCTGGCGTCGTCAGTACAGGAAGTCTGCGGTCCATCGCTCCGCGCACAAAGACGTAACCGGGAAACAAAGGAAGCGATAGTACGATCCGACGATCCTTCCACTTTCGGGTCGATTCGTAGAGCGGCAGGAAAACCTCAAAGCCCTTGGTTACCAGCATCTCGCTAACAGACTTCTCGTGCTGGTGACGCGTATGCGCCACACACCATGGAACCGCCCATTTGCGGCACGTCGACAGTTGCAACTTCACCACGTGCATACCCCGCTCAAATCCTTTTGCCGTTGAGGACATAGCTTCGCCCTGTGAGCTACATGCTCAGTGTTTTTTTTAAAACCGTTCGACCGTCCGAATCTCTCTCAACTGCTGAGCCTTACGGTTCAACCCTGCAACAACGGAGAAACCCTGTCCCATAGTCGGGTAACCCAGTGGGTTCTACAATGACCTATTAGGGTCGGCCGAAGTACCTCTGCGGTAACCTATGCAAAACACCTGGGTAACCATGTCGCACTTACTGAGGACCTAAAATCCAAATCTCTGATTCCACAATTCTTGCCGATTCCGTGGGAGCCACTTTTCAGAATCCAACTCTAGCCCCCAAGGTGTTACTTTTGGGTCAAATGCAGCCGTTTCATCATCTCCACCCCTGTCAATCTTTTGCTCCGTAATCAGCAGTAACCTCAGCGATGCCGACGAAGACGCCTCGCCTCGGCCGATTTTCATATGAGTCACATGATGGCTTCTCGCTGCCGTCTCCTCAAGAGCCATAAGTTGGCGGCTAAATTCAAGGCCGACGACTTCCTCGGCGCCAAATATCACAATCCTGGCAATCCAATTCTCCAGCTCGCGAATGTTCCCCGGCCACTTCCACCGCTGGAACGCCTCCAGCGCGTTCAAACTCAGATGTGGAACAGGTCGGCCAAACTCACGGGCAAATCTTTCAAGCAGGTACTCGCAAAGTTGCGGAATATCCTCCTTACGTTCGCGAAGTGGCAGCAGATGCACGCGATGGAGACCGAACAGTCCCAGCAATCCATCGTCGCCAGTGCGGCTCTTCAGCCTCGTCTCCAGGTCAATACTCGAGGCGCACACAAACCTGGCATTTGCCGTCAAGTGCTCATCTCCCACCCAGATGGCGATATTTTCCGGATTCGAGTGTCTGCATCAGCATTCTGCAGAAGATCAGAATCCGCATCCCCGATCTCGTCCAGAAAGAGCGTCCCGCCACATGCCAGGCCAACGGAACCGATCGCGGTTGGCCTCACATCCCTCGCTCCCCGCTGCTCGATACCCGAACATCTCCGCTCCAAGAAGGTCAGGCGGAATCGCGGCACAGTTGAGCTTCAGAAAGGGTCCAATGCTGCGAGATCGAACCCATATGCAAAAACCGGCCGATCACTTCCTTGCCCGTACCGCTCTCGCCTTCGATCAGCACGGGGAAGATCGTCGCAAAATGCACGTTCAATCTCTTCCCGAACTTTGCGCATCCCAGCCGTGCTCCCGAAGATAAACTCGGCAGTGGGCAGTTCACGCAGAACGTCTTGGGAAGCAATTACAGTCATAAGGGATCCGGAGTGCTAGCTATACCTCTTGCAAGATCATGACCAATAGTGAATTGGATCGAGGTTTCATTTCAGGCGTTTTTCCCCGTTTTTAAGGCAATTTCATCGCTGCTCCGCAGCCTCAACGACCTCGAAAAAAGGAAGTGTGCAAGACTTTTGCATACTACCCCTTGGAAGTATGCAAACAATTGCGACATTGATCCGCTGGAACTGAATGCTTTGCGTTTGTTTTGGGCAGAGAAGCGCTTTGCGCGCAGACAGACCAACGCCCAACGAGGACCAGTTATATAAACTGCTCTGCAGGTGCGTTAGCGCCTCAAATCCCTGAGGCAGTTCGGCTCCATGCGAGAGACTTCGGAGCAAGCCCATGTTGCTGGATCTTGTAGAGCAGGCCTCGGTAGCTAATGTTGAGATACTCGGCCGCATGGCGTCGGTTCCAACCGGAGATCTCCAGGGCATCCTGGATCATCTGCGCTTCTGCACGATCCTTCATGTCGCGGACAACTGAGCGCATCCCCGACTTTTGGGCATGCAGCGACCGCACGGGCTCCTCATGCTCTAGTCGAATTTCGGCGGCGATCTTCTTTTCAAGTTCGCGAACCGCAGTATCCGGATCGCGCATGGTGATTGTGCGGGTTACAAAATTCCGCAGCTCCCGCACGTTTCCTCGCCACTCGCAAAGCCTTGCAGCATCCATCAAACGGGCCGGAAAAGCGATTTCGTTTCCGCTTTGGAATGTCTCCGGCAGCCTGCGGATGGTCTCCTCAATCAGATAGGGAATCTCGTCGCGGCGCTCTCGTAGCGGGGGCACATTGATGGTAAAGACATTCAGCCGGTAGTAAAGATCCTCGCGGAATGATTTTTCCGCAAGTGCGTTCTCGATCTGCACGTTGGTCGCTGCCAGTACGCGCACGTCTACTTTGCTGCTTTCTCGTGCACCAAGGCGGTTGAACTGGCCATCTTGAAGCACATGCAGCAGCTTGGCTTGCATCTGCGCGCTCATCTCGCCAATTTCGTCGAGCAGCAATGTCCCGCGATGTGCCTGTTCAAACTTGCCAGGCTTGTCCTTGATGGCGCCTGTGAATGCGCCCTGGTGGTACCCAAACAATTCGCTTTCCAGCAGATCGGCCGGTAATGCGGCACAATTCACATTCACGAAACGATGCTGCGCCCGGCGCGAATGCTTATGAATCAAGTGAGCAATCACTTCCTTGCCGGTACCGCTCTCGCCAAGGATCAGAACTGGAGCATCCACATCCGCCAGAAGCTGGACTTGGCGATAGATCCTCTGCATCGAAGGAACTGCCGCCAGGAAGTACCTTCCATCCGCCAATTCCTCTCGGATTACTTCACGCGCCTCTGAACCTGGGAACACCGAATGCGCTGTGCTCTCGCACCCAAGGTCTCGTTTCGTTGTATCTGCATTGCATGCCCGCTCAAGCATCATCGAGACGTCGCTGGCCAGCAGCGGTCGCTCCAGGAATAGCGCAACACCGGGCGCAATAGCCCTAATCAGCGTTTGCCGCTCGTCTGGACCGCAAACAACGCAAACCGTGGACTTTGAAGCTGTCCGAAGGATTTTGCGAAGATCCGGAAAGGTCAGAGGAGACGACGACTCCAGGATAACGAGATCTGCTTCCACTCCGTTGTTGAGAAGAAGTTCCGCCTGATCGCAACCGCTGGCTTGCACCAGCTTGTGGCCGGCGCTCTCAATCACTTCATTGAGCAGTGATCGCGTTTCGGCAGTTCGCAGGACGCTTAGAACAAGCAGGTTTGATCGCACAAGACACCCGAGGGGGAGAAATCCCAACCAAATAACAAATCGGGCTTCGCGCAATATGCCCCACAAAACGGCAACACGTAACCCGAGCATCGCTCTGCAATCGTCCGTCAGAATTTCACTTGGGTCGGCTCGTGCAAACCGCGAGTTTGAACCGAAGCAAAAAGGAGCCGGCAGCTAGCCGAAATCTCGAAGGAACCTCAGGTCCGTTTTGATCGGAAGTACTCACGCAATCGAAACGGACAACAAATGAATACGGACTGTGAAAACGGCCGATTTCACCGGGCCCAGGATGTGAGCCTCTTTGGAGCTTTAACAGTAGGATAGGAGCGGTTACGAGTCAATAAAACTTTAGTAACTTTCCACACTGTAAGTGGCTGAAACAATTTATGTTTTCATCGCCTCAAGTCAACAAGTATTTATAAAGATTCCATAAATATCTATTGAACGCCCGCGAGCGCTTCGCCGACTTCGAATACCGGAAAGTGAAGAAAAGTGAAATAGATCCATCCCGGAAAGGCCCGCCCTAATGCACCATTTCCGTTGCAACACTGATCTCGATGGTCATCGTGTGAGACTCATCGGGTCCGATCGTAACCGAGGAGTCCAAGATGTTTCCACCCTCAACACAAAGCATTCGACGCCATTCATCTGACCCGAAATCTGTCATCGCACTCGCCCCGTCCCGCCAGGGATTCCACACAATCGTCGTATTGGAGTTCCCTTTCTCCGTCTTCAATCTTCGACCATGGACCTCGTCCACAATCTCAACCGGCCCCGTAGCTCCAACAAAGGCATCGTCGGTCTGCGCCGAAAGCCGCAGCTCGCCGGTTTGTATCTTTCTGCGGTTCCCATCCCGGTTATCCAGAAAAGCAGCTCCATCCAGACCGATGACGTGCACCCGCTCAACATCTGCAACACGAAAGTAGGTGTGTAAAGCCTCTTCAAATCGAAGTACCGATTGGCCCAGATTCTTCATCGTCAGCTCAAGTTTCAGCCGGGTTCCAACCGAAATTCGATATTCCAGTCGAAAGTCGCAAGGCCACCATCTTCGGGTGGTCTCATCGCTTCCTGTTGATAGATACGCAAGAATCGCGCCGTCCGGCTCACCGGTCAGCGACTCGAGTCGCCACTCCTTCGTACGCACAAATCCGTGTGCCGGTGCCTGCGGATCGTCTGCCTTGGCGCGGAACCACGGAAAACACACGGGGATTCCACCGCGGATCGCTCGACCGTCCTCCCAGTGAGACTTCTCGCTCACAAAAAGGACCTCGGCTGCACCCGCCGGTTTCCATGCAGTCAGTTGGGCTCCGTGCAGGTAGATCTCAGCCTCCGCAAAAGCAGTCTGGATCTGAATTTTCGGCAGGCCGCCGTTCCCTTCTACGATCTGCACACCGCCGGGAAGAGCAAGACCTTCGTTCAGAGCGAGGATTCTCGCGTCGTTTGTCATACTTCCCGGATTCTACCCAACAGAGCCACTCCATCGGACAACAGCACATGAAGATTGCGGCATCTGCACCTCTGTGTATATATCTCCATTGCAGCCGCCTCAACCATGAACCTTGCCGTCAATCCGCCCCTCCTTCCCATGCTCGCCAAGCGCGTCGACGAAGTTCCGCCGCAGGGCAAATGGATGTATGAGCCCAAGTGGGACGGCTTTCGCGTACTCGTCTTTCGCGACGGCGATGAGATCCTCATCCAGAGCCGGGATAAAAAGTCCCTCAATCGATACTTTCCCGAGATGGTCGATCCGCTTCGCAAGCAGCTTCCCGCAAAGTCCGTGCTCGACGGCGAACTCGTCATCGCCCACAAAGGCCGGCTCGAGTTCGATGCTCTTCAACTCCGCATTCATCCCGCCGTCTCGCGTGTAAAACTGCTTGCCGCGGAAACCCCCGCATCGTGTGTCTTCTTTGATCTGCTCTGCAAAGGCGATCGAGATCTTCGCGCCGAGCCATTTCACAAACGTCGCGTCGCATTGGAGTCACTCCTCAAATCCGCCACGCCGCCCATCCATATCACGCCTGCAACTGCCGACCGGAAAGTCGCACTCGACTGGTTCAAGCGATTCGAAGGCGCCGGCCTTGACGGAGTGTTGGCTAAGCCCCTCGATCTTCCCTATCAATCCGACAAGCGCATCATGCTCAAGATCAAGCACGAGCGCGACTGCGACTGCGTCGTTGCCGGTTTTCGCTGGTACCGGGAGGCCCCGGGGAAGCAAGTCGGTTCACTCCTGCTCGGGCTTTATGATGATGCAAAGCTTCTGCAGCACGTCGGCGTCTGCGCAAGCTTCTCCGCGGAAACGCGCCGCGAGCTTCTCGATTTCCTTGCACCCTGGCGCAAGAATGCCCTGCACAATCACCCGTGGAAGAATTGGGAGAACCCCGAAGAAGACAGCGACTCCAGCCAGCATCGCATGCCCGGCGGCAGAAGCCGTTGGAGTCAAGGCAAGGATCTTTCCTGGGAACCGCTCCGCCCCGAACTCGTCGTCGAGGTTGCTTACGAGCACATGCAGAGCGGACGCTTCCGGCACATGGCCCATTTCCGCCGATGGCGCACCGATCGCAAAGCCAGCCTCATGCACATTCGCCCAGCTTGAAGTAGTGCCTCCTGAAGAATTGAAGGCTATCTTCGCGCATGGCCGATGACACAGGAACTCCCGTTTCCTCAATTCACAACAAGAATCGGAGGTGTCATTCTGAGAGAACGGGGCCCCGAACGTTTTTCAGGGCCCCCGAAGAGCGATGTTTGCTCTTTGGGGCGAAGTTCGGGGGTGGTGAGCGAAGAATCTGCTTTCCGCAATTCCAAGGTTGATGCCACTAGCTTCTTGAATACCATGCTACGGCCTGTAGTCCTTCGTCCCGGTCACATCCACCACTGCCTGCGCCGGCAACTTGTCACTCGATCCGCCAGCAAGGACACGCACCTTTTCCTTCTCCACGCGCCACACATGGTCCGGCGCGTCCCAGTACGCGAGGTCGCGCGCCTTCAGTTCCAGCGTCACATCTTTCTCCGCGCCCGCATCGAGTCGCACCCGCTTGAATCCCTTCAACTCCAGTTGCGGCCGCGTTACTGCGGAACCCGTATGCTGCACATACATCTCGACAACTTCATCACTCGCGCGCCTGCCGGTGTTCTTCACCTTCACATGCACCTGGACACTCCCGTCCGGATCCATCTGCGATGCGTTCGTGCTCGCGCCGCGATAATCAAACGTCGTATAGCTCAGCCCATACCCAAACGCATACAGCGGCTTTTTCTTGCTATAGAGATACGTCTCGCCATCCAGCAGGTTGTAGTTAAGAATCGGCAGCAACTGATCATCGCCCGTAGGCCACGTCTGCGTCAGACGCCCAGCCGGTGAGTAATCGCCAAACAAAACATCCGCAAGCCCATGCCCCTCTTCCTGGCTGTTATGCGTCATGTGCACGATCGCCGGCACGTGCTCCTGGCTCCAGACAATCGCATACGGAAAGCTCGACCGCAGTACCTCGATCGTCTTTGGATTCGCGGCGAAGACCTTCTTCACCAGTTCCTCCTGTTCCAGCACAATTGTCTTGCGATCCACGTCCTCTTTCCCATTGGAAGGCGTCGGGCACTGATCCCACCCTGCATTGCACACAGGATGATTGCCGACAACCACGATCGCCATATCCGCCCTCTTCGCCAGCGCCTCCGCCTCGTTGTCATCCGAACCATCTGCGAACAGCACGTTCACGTTCTTGCCCACTGCCTCGCGAATGCCCTCCAGGATTGTCACGTTGTACGGCCACGTCCCGCTGTACCAATCCTGCAACACTGTATCCACCCACGGCCCGATTACCGCGATCGTCTTCACCTTCGTCTTGTCGAGCGGCAGAGTGTTGTTTTCATTTTTCAGCAGCACAATCGATTCATCCGTCGCCTGTCGCGCCAGTTCCCTGCTCGATGCGCGCTGCCACGGCGGAGCTTCGCCCTTCTCTTGCCGGCCAATTGCTCCATAGGGATCCACACCGGATGCATCCATCTCTCCCAGCCGCAAATACAGCCTCAGCAGATTCCGCAGCGACGCATCCATATCCGCTTCCGTCAGCAGCCCATCCTGCAGCGCTTTCGTCAGGTCCGGCTTGTACGTGTCCAGAAAGTGATTGATCCCCGCTTTCACCGCCGCTGCCGATCCATGTTCTTTGTCCGGGAACGCCTTGTGCGCCGTGATCAGCAGCCCCAGCGCACCGCCGTCCGTGCAGATCAGTCCGTCATTGCCCCACTCCTTGATCATCACGTTCTTAAGCACCGGATTCACCGTCATCGGCGTTCCGTTCCACGCGTTATACGAGGCCATCACCGCGCGCGATCCGCCTTCTTCAAACCCCATGCGAAACGGCACCGAATAATATTCCCGAAAAAGCCGCTCATCGAAATCCGAAGATGTATGTGTGCGTCCGTTTTCGTTCTCATTTGCCATGAAATGTTTCATCAGTGAAGCCGCTTGCCAGTGCTTCGGATCCGGTCCCTGCAAGCCGTGGATGAACGCGACGGTGAGCGTTCCCACCAGGTACGGATCCTCGCCCATCGATTCTTCCGTCCGTCCCCAGCGTGGATCGCGGCTCAAATCCGCATTCGGCGCGCGCACCACTACCCCGCCGCGATCCCAATTCGGATTCTGGTAGAAGTAGCGCGTCTCATATCCCTCGAGCGCGCCGATCTTCTTCAACAGGTCTGCGTCCCACGTCGCGCCCAACCCTTTCTCCTGCGGAAAAGTAGTCGTCGGCGCAGGCTGCCTTCCGCGTGCGGCCCAATTCGCAGGTCCGCCCAGTGCCTCGCCATGAAGCCCCTCCACCTGTCCTGAGAAGACGATCCCCAGCCGCTCGATCTTCGGATGATCGCTCATGAGCGACACCTTCTCGTCGAGCGTCAATCGTCCCAGCAAGTCCTGAATCCGCGCATCGTCCGAAAGCGAAGTATTGCGGAAGGGATAATCGGTCTGCGCCAGCGCCATCGTCGCCACACAACCCATCACCACCAATGCCGTCACCCAAATCCCACACGTGCCCGCAGCCAGACGCATCGCAAATCCCTCCTCAGTTCGAACACCGAAGATTACCACGCCCGATTTCTGCGGGAGCTCTTTACTAAATCGATTGATACCGAAGTCCTCCCTCTCAGAGCTCAAAACCAGGATGGCCACAAAACAAAAGAGCGAAGCGCTCATTGCGCCTCGCCCTCGCCTGTTACTCCCTATTCCCTATTCCCTGTTTTTCTAGTACAGCCTGAAGTTGACCTCGATGCTCATCATCACCGGCACAGGCGAATTGCCCTTCATCGCCGGCTTGAACTTGTATTTCCTCACAGCCTCCAGCGCCTTTTCATCCAAACCCATACCGAGCGGTCGAACGACGCGCGGATTCTGCGGATTGCCCTGTGCATCCACGATCAGCGAAATCAGGCAGACTCCCTGGTACTTGGCGCGCCGTGCCTCATCAGAGAACTCAGCTTCCGGCGTAAAGATCGGCACTGGCGCTGAAATCCCACCGCCGATGTGGTACACACCGCCGCCTGTATTTCCACCGCTGCCGGGACCAAACCCGTTGCCATTGCCCGAACCAATTCCACCGCCATAGCCGCTGCCCATGCCACCACCGCCGCCCGAGCCGTTCGAGGCCAGCTGCACGTTGGCGGAGTTCTTCACTCCGAAGTTCTCCATCTGCGGGTTATCCGGCAGCGTGATGTCCTTCTGCACATTGATAGCCGGCTGGAATGCCAGCTTGGGCTTCTCCAGGATCGGCACCATCGGAGGCGTAATCGGATCCTTCATCCGCGGGGGCAGCTTGCCCTTCATCGGATCCACAATGTCGTGTGAACCGCCGCCACCACCGCCGCCCGCCGGAGTAGTCAATTTCGGCGCTTTCAATATGTCGCTGACATCCACATTGGTCAAAGTCGTCGGCTTCACAACCGGGTGAATGATCGTGAGGCCGAGCCAAATCGCCAGCGCCAGAATGGCAAGATTGACAAAACTCGACGTGCCCACGGCCCACGGATTCGCCTTCACCGCCATCAGGTCCGGAACCGGTATCGGTTTCGAAGTCAGAACCAGCGGTGGAAGTTTAGGCGGAAAAAAGACGTCATGGATGTTTTCGTAGAGATCTTTCCAGATCGGCTTCTCTTCGAAAGCTCTTCCGAGGAACGAGTCAAGCTCATGACCTTCCATCGAGGGTATGTCGTCCTTTGTCTCAGAATCCGGCTGGATTAAAACGTCGTTTGCCATAGTTGCCGATGCTGGCCCTCTCGGCAGCGACTGCCCTCGTTGGCTATCGCTCGCTTCCTGGTCCATCCTTCCATTATGCTCGACATTGCCCGTCCTTGTCTTTAGATGAAGACACGAGCCGTTTTGGCTTGTCGCGCCCTCCAGAGACTCGTATTTCTCCGAAGTGAAGGTTCCCATAAACGATAGACGGCCCCAGAGATCAGTTGTTACCCTAAAAATCTTTTCTGCTCCTTTACACTAAACATTCAAGATCTTTTCACCGTACCAGGGAGTTCCAATGTCTCCAGCGCCGGAGTTGAAGGCGACCTTGACCTTGCCGCAGACTGCATTCCCCATGAAGGCGAATCTGCCTCAGAATGAGCCTCTTCGGCTCAAAAAATGGGATTCCATCGGCCTCTACGAAAAACTGCGCGAAGCCTGTGCCGGCCGCCCTGCTTACCTTCTCCACGACGGACCTCCCTACGCCAACGGCCCTATTCACCTCGGCCATGCCCTGAACAAGGGGCTGAAAGACTTCGTCGTCAAATCGAAGACCATGGCCGGGTTCGATTCCCCCTACGTCCCCGGCTACGACTGCCACGGCCTGCCCATCGAGATCAAGGTCGACGAACAGCTTGGCCGCAAAAAGCTCGAAATGCCTGTCCCCGAGGTCCTCGCTGCCTGTCGCGCCTACGCGCAGAAGTACGTTGACCTGCAAACCTCACAGTTTCAACGCATCGGGTGCTTCGGCCGCTGGGAAAAACCCTACATGACCATGGCTCGCGACTACGAAGCCCGCACTCTCGAAGCCTTTTACGGCTTCCTTGAGAAAGGCTTCGTCTACCGCGGACTCAAGCCCGTTTACTGGTGCATTCACGATCGCACCGCCCTCGCTGAAGCCGAGGTTGAATACGAGCAGCACACCAGCCCATCTATATATGTCCGGTACCGGATGACCTCCGCACCCGAGAGCGCTCGACACCGCCCTCTCCGGCCGCGAGGTCTACACCATCATATGGACCACGACCCCGTGGACCATCCCCGCGTCCATGGCCGTCGCCTTCCACCCCGACTTCGAATATGTTGCCCTCGCAACCGATGACCCCGGGTCGCAACCCACAAAACTGGGTGCCTCTACAAGCAACGCAGAGGGTGCCCCCGGTCCCTCGCACTTGGGGACCGGGGATACGAAGTCGACCGGCCCCGTCTACATCGTCGCCTCCGAACTAGCCCCCGCTGTCATCGCCGCCTGCAAGCTTGGCCCGACAACCGAACTCGCCCGCTTCAAAGGCAGCGCGCTCGAACACACCACCTTCAAACACCCCTTCCTCGAGCGCAGCATCCTCGGCGTTCTCGCCACCTACGTCACTGCCGATCAGGGCACCGGCGCCGTCCACACCGCTCCCTCTCACGGCGCCGACGACTTCTACACCGGCCAGCGATACGATCTTGACCAGACCTGCCGCGTCGATGCCTCCGGCCATCTCCACGTCGATCCCGCCGCGTGGCCCCACGCCACACTCCCTCCCTTTGAGGGAAAGAAGATCTGGGCCGCCAACCCGATCATCGTCGCCATGCTTGAAGAACAGCGCGCCCTGCTCGCCGTCTCCGATCTTGAGCACTCCTATCCCCATTGCTGGCGCTGCCATCATCCTGTCATCTTCCGCGCCACCGAGCAGTGGTTCATCTCGCTTGAAACCCCGATGAAGCGCGCCGACGGATCCGAGACAACGTACCGTCAATTGGCGATCGATGAAATCGACAAGGTCGTCTGGGACCCATCCTGGGGCAAGGAACGCATCACCAACATGATCGCCACGCGCCCCGACTGGTGCATCAGCCGCCAGCGCATCTGGGGCGTACCCATCGCCGTGTTCATGTGCGAAGGCTGCAACCAGCCCATCATCGACGCCGCTCTCGATCGCAAAATCATCGATCTTTTTGAACGCGAAGGCGCCGATGCCTGGCACACCACACCGATCTCCGAACTGCTTCCCGCCGGAACAAAGTGCTCGCACTGCGGTGGCACAACCTTCCGCAAGGAAACCGACATCCTCGACGTCTGGTTCGACTCCGGCACAAGCTGGTTCGCCGTCTGCGAATCCGACCCCGACCTACGCACCATCTATAACGCCTTCCAAAACGAGAACGGCCCGAAGGGCGCCCCTGAGGTCTTTTACCTGGAGGGCGGCGACCAGCACCGCGGATGGTTCCACTCCTCGCTTCTAACCTCCGTCGCTCTCCGCGGTCGCGCACCCTACTCGCACGTCGCCACCGCCGGCTGGACCCTCGACGAACAGGGCCGCGCCATGTCGAAATCCCTCGGCAACGGCGTCGATCCCGTCGACATCGCCGATCGCATGGGCGGCGAAATCGTTCGACTCTGGGTTGCATCCATCGACTTCCGCGAAGACATGGCCGCCAGCGAAAACCTCATGGCCCGCTGTGCCGAGCTCTATCGCAAGGTCCGCAATACCTTCCGCTTCTTGCTCGGAAATCTCAACGGCTTCGATCCCGCACGCGACCGCATCGCCGAATCCGACCTTCTGCCTCTCGATCAATACATGCTCGCCCGCACCCGCGATCTCACCGAAAAGATCCGCGGCATGGTACGACACCTTCGAATTCCACCGCGTCTACCAGGCCGTCAATGAGTTCGCCATCGTCGACCTGAGTTCCTTCTACCTCGACATCCTCAAAGACCGCATGTACACCTTTGCGCCCACGAGCCAGGCCCGCCGCTCCGCGCAGACCGTCCTCTGGCAGATCACCGAAACCCTTGTCCGCCTCGTCGCGCCAATCATGAGCTTCACCGCCGACGAAGTCTGGGAGTATCTCCCTGTCACTGCCGCTCGCGAACCGAGCGTTCATCTGTCGCTCTTTCCGAAGCCTGAAGAGATTTATTCCGCTGATCCCGCGCCGTTGCTTGAAGAGTGGAAACAGATCTTCGCTGTGCGCGATGAAGCTCTCCGCGTCCTCGAAGAAGCCCGCCAGGCCAAGCGCATTGGCAAAGGCCTCGAAGCTGATCTGCAGATTTCCGCGACCGGCCCCCTCTTCAAGCTTCTTCAGCAGCACGCCGCGGGCCTCAAGGAGATCATCAACGTCTCAGCGGTCAGCGTAATCGAGAGCACGCCCGACGTTCCTCTCGCAATCGTTGCCCTCCCCGCCAGCGGCCACAAGTGCGCCCGTTGCTGGAACTTCATGCCCGAAGTCTCCAACTACGGCATCTGGCAAAACGTCTGTACCCGTTGCCACAACGCCCTCCACGAGATGGGAATTCCCGAACCACCGCCGGAGGCCACCTAATGAGCCTCTCCGCGCGGTGCAACCACTGTCCACTGTCCGCCGTCCACTGTCCACTGTTGGAGGCCACCCAGTGAGCTTCCCCGCGCCGCGCAAACTCCACTGGCTTCTCCTCATTTCCGCCGTCATCATTGTTCTCGACCGCACCACCAAGTCCCTCGTGGCATCGCACGTCCCATTCGGCGACGGCATCCCGGTCATTCCCGGCTTCCTCCGCATCACACACTGGCTCAACGAAGGCGCTGCGTTTTCCCTCTTCGCCGACTCCACGTCCCCCAACGCCGTGCGCTGGGGCCTGATCGCGTTTTCAGCAGTTGCGGCCATCGCCGTCCTCATCGCGCTCATCCGCCTCGGCAGCCGGATAACCCTCGCCACCATCGCTCTAGCCCTGGTGCTTGGCGGAGCGCTTGGAAACCTGCACGACCGCATCGCATACGGCTCGGTCGTTGACTTCATTGAAGTCAACATCTTCGGCTACCATTGGCCCGATTTCAACGTGGCCGACAGCTCCATCGTGATCGGCGCCTGCCTGCTCCTCCTCGACTCCCTGCTCCCCAGAAAGTCTCCAGAATCTGCCGATTCAGTCGAAATTCAATAATCCGAGCCCGCTCGTCACGCCGGAACCCCGCCTGGTAACTTTGCGTATTACCAATGTGCGCCCCGGTACCCTAAAATGACGGGGGCGTCATCATTGGCCGGGCTCAGCGAAAGCTGCCCGTTCAAACGCCGACCGACACCGTCGCTGCCTTCTTTGCAACTCCGGCCCGGAAGTTTTGAACGTCTACTGTCTATTAGAGGATGAAATGAAAATCGATCCCGCTTCCCCATTGCGCCTCGTGCGCCTTGCTTTTACCTGTTGTCTCTTCGCCGCCATCACCATCGCTGCCACTTTAACGACCCAGGCCCAGCGCCTCCCCAGCACCGTACGCCCGCAGCATTACTCCCTGGCGCTCACGCCCGATCTCAGAGCCGCCACCTTCACCGGCTCTGAAGTCATCGACATCACACTCGCCGAGCCCGCCACCAGCATCACCCTCAACGCTCACGGCCTCACCTTCCAATCCGCAAAAATCGAATCCGCAGGCAAGAGTCAAACCGCAACCGTCTCACTCGATCAAGAAAAGGAACAGGCCACCTTAACAGTTCCCAGCAAACTCCCCGCCGGCAAAGCCCGCATCTCCATCCAGTACAGCGGAATCCTGAACGGCGAGCTTCGTGGCTTCTATCTCTCCAAAACAGCACGCCGGAACTACGCCGTCACCCAATTCGAATCTACTGATGCGCGCCGCGCTTTCCCTTCCTTCGATGAGCCCGCCTTCAAGGCCACCTTCGATATCTCGCTCACCGTCGACAAAAGCGACACCGCCATCTCCAACGGCCCCATCGTCACCGATACACCCGGCCCGGCTGCAGACAAACACACCCTCAAGTTCCTCACCACCCCGAAGATGTCCACATACCTCGTGGCCTTCCTCGTCGGCGATTTCCAGTGCAGTTCCGGCGAACAGGACGGTGTAGCCATTCGCACCTGCGCCACGCCCGACAAGGTTGCACTCACCACCTACGGTGTCGATGTAGCCAAATACGTGCTGCACTACTACAACACCTACTTCGGAATTCCCTATCCACTCAAAAAGCTTGACCTCATCGGCTTGCCCGACTTCGAAGCCGGCGCCATGGAAAACTTCGGCGCCATCACCTACCGCGAAACCGCGCTCCTCATCGATCCCAAGACTGCGTCCATCAACGCAAAGATCGGCGTCGCCGAAGTCATCGCGCACGAAATGGCCCATCAGTGGTTCGGCGATCTCGTGACCATGCAATGGTGGGACAACATCTGGCTGAATGAAGGCTTCGCCACCTGGATGGAGAACAAGCCCGTCGAAGCGATGCACCCCGAGTGGAACATCGATCAGTCCGTCGCATCCGGCATGGATAATACCCTCAACCTCGACGCCCAGCCCACCACGCGCGCCATTCGCGCCCGCGCCGAAACACCGTCGGAGATCGAACAAATGTTCGACGGAATCTCGTACGGAAAGGCCGGTAACGTCCTGCTGAGCGTGGAAAACTACGTCGGACCGGAAACATTTCGCCAGGGCGTGCACAACTATCTCGCCGCGCATCTCTACGGCAACGCCACGGCTGAGGATTTCTGGAACGCGCAAACCACCACCAGCCATAAGCCCGTCGACAAAATCATGGAAAGCCTTATCGCCCAGGCAGGGGTTCCGCTGCTCACCTTTGGCCAGCCGTCCAATGGTAAGGTCGCAGTCTCGCAAAACCGTTTCTACCTCAGCCCGAGTGTGCAGCCTGATGCCACGCAGAAGTGGACGCTCCCCGTCTGCTTCAAGACTGGTGAACACAAGCAGGAATGCCAACTTCTCACGCCCGAGACAACGTCTCTCACCGTGCCGAGCGCACCGCTCTTTTTCGCCAATGCGGATGGCAAGGGATACTATCGCACCGCCTATACGCCGGACGCCTACGCAACTCTCGCCTCGCAAGTTGAATCCGGACTTTCGCCCACCGAGCGCATCAGCCTCATCGGCGACGAGTGGGCTCAGGTGCGTGCCAACAAGGCTACTGTCGGCGACTACCTGAATCTTGTTGCTTCTCTCAAAGCCGATTCCAATTCAAACGTCGTCTCATCCGCACTCGATGGATTGGGTGCCGTCGATTCTCGAATTGCCTCCACGCCCGAAGAGAAAGACGCGCTCGACACCTGGTTCCGGCAAACTTTTGCGCCCGAATTCGCAAAACTAGGCCCGCCCGCCGACAGCGATTCACCCGACAAAAAGCAGTTGCGTGCGCTCCTCTTCGCCGCTCTTGGCGATGCGAAGGATCCTCAGATCCTCGAGCAGGCGCGCGAAATCAGCGCGAAATACCTGGCCAATCCCGATGCAGTCGACCCCAACCTCGCACAGACTGCTCTGCTGATCACGGCGCGCAATGGAGATGCGACGCTCTTCGATCAATTGCAGAAAATAGCTGAGACTTCCACCAATCCGGAGATCCAGATCGGCGCGCTTCGCCTTCTCGCCAGTTTCGAAAACCCAGACCTCGCCAGACGTGCTCTCGAATACGCAGTCTCCGACAAGGTCCGCAATCAGGACGCCGCATTCCAACTCGCCATCTCGCTTGATACTGACAAGAACCGCGATCTCGCATGGAAGTTCATCCAGAGCCACTGGGATGAAGTGAAAAAGGAGTTCACGCCTGAGCTGGGCAGCGTCATCGTCGGTGCCACCAGCGCCTTCTGCTCGGCTTCGGACCGCGATGAAGTCTCGCAGTTCTTCGCCGAACATAAGGTTCCAGATGCCGACCAGACGCTCAAGCACGCCATCGAACACATCGACGGTTGCATCGAACTTCGCAACCTTCAGGAACCCCAACTGAAAACCTGGCTCGCGAAGACTCCGCTTGACACTCACGCCTCGTCGACTGCCTCCGGCACGAATATGCAATGATCCCGGCTGCAGCTCCATGTATCAGACCCAAAACATCAATGGCCGCCAGCATCACCGGCGGCCATCTCTTTTCAAAAAACTTCGGGCCATTCAAGCTGTCATTCCGACCGACCAACGGGAGCGGAGGAACCTGCAGTTGCCCTTTCTCCCGTTCTTGCCGGCTCTCATCGCGTCAGCCCAGTCACCCTACCAGGCCACCTTCTCCGGCAAAAACTCCGCAAACAACTCATCGTAATACGGCTTCAATTCCCGCACATCCGGCTTGGAATGTCCCTTTGAGTAGAGATCGTACTGATTGAATTTCAGCACCCACTCCAGCATCGCCCGATCCTGATCGTTTGCGAGATGATCGTACGCGCCGTGACGATGCCACGGATAAAACGAATGGAATCGCAGCATGTAAAGCGACTCAATCGGCAAATACGGCTTCATCACCTCTGCAACGTATCCGTCGTGTCCGAACGACATGTGTAGCTTTTCCAGCCCGCAATTTGGCTCATAGATCCCATATTTCGTCTGATACTGAGGAACATTGCGATCGGAGTTGTTCGCAAAATATTCGTGGAAAACAATAGCCTCTGACCACGCGCAGCCCACGGGAAACGTATCGCCCACAACCGCCCACTGCGGTTCGCCATAAAGGCAAAGGCATTTCCCAAGATCATGCAGAAACCCCGTCAGCACCATCCACCGCGGATGACCGTCGCGCCGTATCGCTTCTGAAGTCTGCAGAAGATGCTCCGTCTGGGTCAGATCCGTATCCGGGTCGCTGTCGTCGACAAGAGTATTCAGAAAATCCGCCGCCTCCCAGATCGTCTTCATCCCTTTCTTCAGGCCAAAGTACTCCCGCTCCTTGCCCAGAACATATTCCACCGTCTGCCCTTCATGATTCAGCCGGTAAAACTCCGCCACGCCCGGCTGTGCCGCCGCGTCGTAAACGCGAAATTCCTCTTGCGACTTTCCCGCTTTGTAACGCCCTTCGACGAAATCGTCCCATTCATCCAACTGGGCCAGAGGTTTTGCGTTGGGAATCGATGTGCTCATTTTGCCTCTCCATTTCGTCAGCAACCGACGATTCAACCTGGGTCTGTTCTATCAAACTGCGACTCGTCTAGCAAGATTCCCTTTTGCATTGAATGCAATCAACAGTTTCCCTTTTCCTCTTGCTGGCTCGAATGTTACCTTCAATCGCAAGATGACCCGTTCATGCTGCTGTTTCCTTGTCACCCTCTTCCTTGCCGCCTCCACAATGCATGGTCAAAAGCCCGATGCTCCAGCAGTGACGCAAGCCGTGCTCGCCGGCAAACTCATCGATGTCCGCACTGGCTCCGTGCATCCGCGCGCTTACATCCTCATCGCCGGCGATCGCATCCAGTCCGTCGCCGACTCTGCGCCCAGCGGCGTCCCAGTTACCGATCTCTCTGCGTACACTGTCGTTCCCGGACTCATTGACGCGCACGCGCACACCCTCTCCAATCCCACCACGCAGAACATCGCCGCGCATCTGCGCACCTCCATCCCGCAGGCCACGCTTTGGGGCACTTACAACCTGCGTCTCTGGCTCGACCACGGATTCACATCACTCCGCGATGCCTGCGAAGGTCCGCCCGATTACCCGCAGTTCGCCCTGCGCGACTCCGTCAAGCGCGGCATCATCCTCGGTCCGCGCATTACCGCAGCCGGCAGCTGCGTCTCGCTCACCGGAGGCCACGGCGACGGAACTCCCTTCTCCCCTGACATGGAGCTTCCTCGCCGCGAAAACGTCGCCGACACCGTCGATGACATCGCCCACGTCGTTCGCCGCGACATCAAGTACGGCGCTGACTGGATCAAGCTCATGGCCACCGGCGGCGTCATGGATCCCATCTCCGACTTTCACGTGCAGGAACTGAGCGAAGCACAGATGGCCACCGCAGTGGAGATCGCCCATCGCGCCGGCAAAAAAGTGATGGCCCACGCCGAAGGCGCAGCCGGAATCAAAGCCGCCGTCCGCGCCGGCGTCGACTCCATCGAACACGGCACCATGCTCGACGAAGAAGG
Source organism: uncultured Acidobacteriaceae bacterium (assembly GCA_963770365.1). Taxonomy (GTDB): domain Bacteria; phylum Acidobacteriota; class Terriglobia; order Terriglobales; family Acidobacteriaceae; genus Telmatobacter. Next base: position 21,588 of record CAVYPN010000026.1, read on the forward strand.
CGCCGCGCTCATGGAGCAGCATCACACCTGGCTCGTTCCCACGCTCTACTGCTTCCAACACGACATGGAAACCGGCCTCAGCAAGGGCCGCGATCCCGACTCCTACGCAAAGGGCGTCGAAATCATGGCTGCCCAGGGTCCCGCATTCAAGCTCGCGCTCGCTCACCACATTCGCATCGCCTATGGCGTCGACGACGCCGACGTCGATGAATCCGTTTCAAAGGAATTCGGCGCGCTCGTCCGCGGAGGCATGACACCCCTCGGCGCATTGCAGGCCGCCACCATCAACGCCGCCACCATGCTCGAAAAAGACAAGGACGTCGGCACCCTCGAGCCCGGCCGCTTACGCCGACATCGTCGCCGTCCAGGGCGATCCCCTCTCCGACATCACAGTCATGGAACACGTATCCTTCGTCATGCAAGGCGGCCGCATCATCAAAGACCCCTCCCACCCCGACCGCAACCCCGTCATCCATGTGAAATGACACAGGCCAACAGCAACAGAATGACAGAATCTGGCGCAGAGAACCTTCAGTCGATACAAGAGGTAAGCATGCTTCGAACCAAACGGACGACGATTCTCGCGATGTGCCTGGCGGTGTGCGGGCCCCTTGCGGCCATTCGAAGTGCGATCGCCCAAAACGCAACAAAGACCCCCGCGACCGCCCGCGCTGCGGACAAGGCGTTTCAGGCTCTTTATAAGGCGGATGAAAAATGGCGGCGTGCACGGCGCGGGAGTGTCTCCGAAGAGGAGGAAAAGAAGCATTTGCCTCCGGTTCACCTGCCGCACGTCGATGCGGCCACGCAGGCCAGGGATCTTGCGCATTGGCAAGCTGTGCTGGCGCACCTGGAAACGGTCAATCCGCAAAAGCTCTCGGCAGATGAGCGGCTGAACCTTGAGGTCTATCGCGCGCAGATCGTCGTCCTGCGCAATTCGGTAAAGTTCAAAGAGTACGAACGGCCCGCAAACTCGGATTCGCAATTCTGGGATCTTGCGCCGCTCGATGCGCGACAGTTTCGGAGCGAAGAGTATTACACTCGCTATCTCTCTCGCCTGCGTGACGTGCCCGAATACTTCGACGAGCAGATGGCGAACATGCGCGCGGGAATGGCTCGAGGGTTCACTCCTCCGCAAGTGACGCTCACAGGACGCGACCAGGGCCTGAAAGATGTAGTGAGCGCCAAGAATCCCGAGTCGACGAGTTTCTGGAGGCCCTTCGTCAAAATGCCTCCCTCCATCCCCGCGGCCGAGCAGGAGAAATTGAAAGCCGAAGCGGAAGATGTGATTACGCGCAGCCTTACGCCGGCATACGCAAAAATGCTCAAGTTTTTCGATGAAGAGTATGTGCCTCATTGCGTCACTCCGCTGGCCGCGGAGAGTCTGCCCGATGGCAAGGCGTACTACCAGTCAAGGATCCTGGAATACGCGACCGTGACCATGTCGCCGGAAGAGATTCACTCCATCGGGCTCAAGGAGATGGACGGCATTCACGCCGAAATGCTGGCTGCGATGAAGGCGAGCGGGTTCACCGGCACATTCCCTGAGTTTCTTCAGTATCTTCGAACGGATCCAAAATTCTTCGCCAAAACGCCCGAGGAGCTGCTGCACGATGCTGCATGGATTGCGAAAGAATTTGATGGGGTGGCCCGCCGGTATTTCGGCAAAGAGCCAAGGGGGCGATTCGGAATCGTGCCGGTACCGCCGGAGATAGCCCCGTTCTACACGGCCGGACGCGGCGGGGAGCAAACGTATCTCGTGAACACCTACGACCTGCCGTCGCGCCCTCTGTATTCGCTGCCCGCGCTGACGCTGCATGAGTCTGCACCCGGGCATAGCTGGCAGGGGGCATTCGCCGAAGAGCAGGCACGCGAGAAAGAGCTTCCGCAGTTTCGAAAAGAGTACATCTCCGCCTACGGTGAGGGCTGGGCGCTCTACTGCGAGCGGTTGGGCACCGAGATGGGGATTTATCACACTCCCTATGAGACCTTCGGGATGCTGAGCTATCAGGCCTGGCGCGCCGCGCGGCTCGTCGTGGATACCGGGATCCACGCGCAGGGGTGGACGCGCGAACAGGCGCAACAGTATCTGCACGACAACACGGCGTTGAGCGATCACGAGATTGAAACCGAAGTTGACCGGTATATTTCGTGGCCCGCGCAGGCGCTTTCCTACTATCTCGGAGAGATGGCGATTGTGAAGGAAAGGAAGAAGGCGGAGGCGGCGCTCGGCACGAAGTTCAATTTGCGCGCATTCCATGACGCGGTACTGGAGACCGGAAGTGTTCCCCTCCCCGTCCTGGAGAAACACCTTGATGCATGGATTGCACGCGGGGGCGTCGGGCCGTTCCAGGAAATGGAGCAATGACGCAAACCCTCCGCCCCACGTGTAGCTCAATTCATTGCAAGACAGCGTCATCCTGAACGGAGTGGCTTGGGGCCGCATGGACACGAGTGTCCATGGGGTAAGCGAAGTGAAGGACCTGCTTCTCAGACTGCATCGTGACTTCACAAAATCGGGTGCCCCAGGTCTCGATTCTGAGACCTCGGTGCGCTGCTTCAATCGCCCATGCATAATGGACCTGATGAAAAATTCTTGTGCGCCGCTCCTTGTCACTTTTCTCTCTTTCACGTTCTGCACGCTCGCACCCGCCCAGCAAATCGCCTTCACCTGGGACGACCTCCCTGCTCACAGCGCTCTCCCTCAAGGCGAAACCCGCGTCGAGATCGGCCACAAACTCATCGCCGCGATGAAAGCGGCACACATGCCTCCCATCTACGGCTTCGTCAATGGCGTAGCTATCGACCGCGAACCAGCATCCGCCCCCATGCTCAAAGACTGGCGCGATGCCGGATTCTTCCTCGGCAATCACACCTGGTCGCACATGAACCTCAACACCAGTTCCCTCGCCGACTGGGAAGCCGACCTGCTCAAAAACGAACCTACGCTCGAACAAAACGCAGGCAACACCGATTGGCATTGGCTCCGTTATCCCTTCCTCGCCGAAGGTGACACTGAAGAAAAACGCACCGCAACCCGCAAATTCCTCGCTGCCCACGGATACGAATCGCCGCCGTCACCATGAGCTTCGGCGACTACATGTGGAACGAGCCCTACGCCCGCTGCGTCGCCAAAAACGACACCGCCGCCATCTCCCAGCTCGAAACCAGTTACCTTGAAGCAGCCTCCACCGACGCCGACTTCCGCCGCGCCATCGCAAAGACTCTCTACAACCACGACATCCCCTACGTCCTGCTCATGCACGTCGGCGCATTCGATGCCCGCATGCTTCCGCGCCTCCTCGACCTCTATCGCAGCAAAGGCTTCACCTTCGTCACTCTCAAAGAAGCCGAAAACGATCCGTTTTACGCCGGTTCGATCGATCCATCCCTTCCCGACCAGCCCGACAGCCTCGAAGCCACGATGCACGCGCGCGGCCTCGCACTCCCGCCCCGGCCCAAGCCCAGCCTCGATCCCAACGCCCTCTGTCGCTGACCCAATCGCGGGCGAGTCTTTCTTGCTCTCGCGTAGACTTGGGTTACCTACTGCCATGTCCCTTTCCAGCGGCGACAAACTCGGCCCGTATGAGATCGTCGCTCCCATCGGCGCTGGCGGCATGGGCGAAGTTTTTCGCGCACGTGACCCCAGACTCGGACGTGAAGTCGCCATCAAGGTCTTGCCTGCCACTATGGCGCACGATCCTGACCGTCTCGCGCGCTTTCAACGGGAAGCCCGGGCAATCGCCGCGCTCAATCATCCCCTTATCGTCACCATCTTCTCAGTCGAAGAATCCGACGGCCTCAACTTCCTCACCATGGAACTTGTCGAGGGCCTGCCTCTCAATCAGACCATTCCCGTCGGCGGTCTGCCTGTCGAGCAAATCATGGATATCGGCAAACAACTGGCCGATGCCCTCGCTGCAGCGCACGAAAAAGGAATCGTGCATCGCGACCTCAAACCCGCCAATATCATGATCACGCCGGATGGCCGCGTAAAGGTGCTCGACTTCGGCCTCGCCAAAGAAGTCGGCAAAGCGGCTCCTGACGACGCCACGCGTGCCTCGCTTGCAAATACCCAGGCGGGCGTGGTCATGGGTACTCCCGCCTACATGTCGCCCGAGCAGATCTCTGGCCGTACCCTCGATCACCGCACCGATATCTTTTCTCTCGGCGTCGTGCTGTATGAAATTACTACCGGCCATCTGCCGTTTTCCGGCACTTGTGCCGCCGAGCTTGTTTCAGCAATCCTGCGTGATTCACCCGCGCCGCTCACCAATATCCGCCCCGATCTGCCCGGCGACCTGGAACGCATCGTCCGCCGGTGTCTTGAAAAAGATCCGCGTCATCGCATTCAAACCGCGCGTGACCTCGCCAACGAATTCCGCGATCTCTCGCGCCTTCCCATCGAGAGAACCTCCGCCTCGAAGCTGCCCGTTGCAACGAGTTTCGCGCCGTCCTCGGGTGCAGCTCGCGCCGACGAAGGCTTCTGGGTTGCCGTCCTGCCCTTTAAGCACAGCGGCAACAACGCTGACATTGCGGAACTGGCAGAGGGACTGTCCGAAGACATCGTCACGGGTCTCTCCCGCTTCCCCTACCTGCGCGTAATCGCCCCAAGCTCGACCGCACGCTTCACGCAACCCGCAAACGACGCGCGCGCAGCGGGCAAGGAAATCGGCGCGCGCTTTGTAATCGAAGGAAGTCTGCGTCAGGCAGGACCCCGGCTGCGGCTCGCTGTTCAACTGGTGGACGCCATCACCGGAGCTCATCTTTGGGCAGAAAACTACGAACGGCCGTTCACTCCCGATGCACTCTTCACGTTGCAGGATGACCTTGCCGCACACATCGTGGCCACTACAGCAGACACGTATGGAATCTTGCCCCGCAGCATGGCCGAACTACTCCGGACCGTCGATCCTGCCGCGCTCACACCCTATGAAGCCGTCCTCCGCAGCTTCGCCCACTTCCAGCGCCTGAACCCTCAAGAGCACGCCGCATCAAGAGCCGCCCTCGAGCGCGCTGTCGAACAGCAGCCCGGCAACGCCGATGCGTGGGCCATGCTCTCGCTGATCATCAAAGAAGAGTTCCTTCACGAATTCAATCTCCAACCCGAGGCCCTCAGCCGTTCATTCGCCGCCGCTCTTCGCGCCGTTGAAGCCGCACCTTCAAATCACCTCGCCTACCACGCTCTGGGCTCAGTGCAGTTTTTCCTGGGAGATCGTTCTGCATTTCGCCTCGCTGCCGAGCGAGCCATCGAACTCAATCCTCTCGACGGATTCACCGGTGCGTTTCTCGGCTCCCTTATCGCCTACGACGGCAACTGGGAGCGCGGCACCGCTCTGGCCGCAAGGGCGCGCGATCTCAATCCTCATCATCCCGGCTGGTACTGGCTCGTCGCTGCGTTCGATGCCTATCGCAAGGCCGACTATCAACTCGCTCTTGAATTCGCCCGCAAGATCAACATGCCCAACTTCTGGAGACGATCGGTCATCATCGCAGCCGCATACGGCCAGCTCGGAGAAACAAACGAGGCGCACAAAGCGATACTGGATTTGCTGACCGTAAGACCCGACGCCGCCGATTTTGTCCCGCGCTTCTTCAAACGCTGGGTCCAGCCAGATCTCATGGAGCATCTCACCGAAGGGCTCCGCCATGCAGGAATGACCATTTGAACTCCCGCAGCCGCTGCCCCAAAAAACTTCCTGATATGCAAACGTGTCATCCCGAGTGGAGCGTCCCCACGAACAGTTCTTCGTTCGTGGGGTGAACTGGGGCGCCACGCAGTGGGGTAGGCGAAGCGAAGGATCTGCTTCCGCATTCCAACGTTACCCGGCGAAGTACTCTACTTTTCAGCCACAAACACCGCCGTCGTCAAAGCCGGAACAGTCGCCGTCCCCTGTTTCGAGTTGAACGAAGATTGCCGCGCAATCGGGTCCGCCGCACTCCGCTGGAATGGGTGAAGCGCCAGCGACAATCCCTGCAGGCTCGGATCGCTGAAGTTCACCTGCCCACTCGTCGCATTGAACACCACGAGGATGTGCTTGTATGGCCCGTAGTTCCCGCCATTCGCATCCAGCCTCATCACAATCAATCCCGGAATCTGGCTTGGTCCAGTGTTCAGAAATTTGAGATTCTGCTGGATCTCACCCAGCGTCGCCATCCTGAACAGTCCCGAACTGTACCGTATCTTCAGGAACTCCTGGAACGCCGCAGTGGTAATCGCGATATTGGGCGGTTGCGGTGTATATGCCGAGTTGCTCAGCAACGGAGTCATGATCGGCCACTGCGCCTGGTTCTGGCTCGCAATCGGCAGACCGATTCCCCAGTTGGCTGTCTGTCCGCTCCAGTCGATCTTGTTGAACCAGTCGCCGGAGTTATAGCTGTTCTGGTCCATATCCTTCGACCGCAGCAGGTCGTCGCCGCCCTGGTAGAACGGAATGCCCTCTCCGAGCGTCACCAGGCTCATCCCCAGAACCTGCCTGCGCGCGCGCATTGCAATCGTATCGCTGAAACTCGACTTCAACTGGATCTTGTCAAACAGATCCTGGTTATCGTGCACCGATGCATAGTTGATGGCCTCGATCGGGCTCTTCGTGTATCCCGTCGGCTGTCCGTTGTAATTCACTTCCGCGCCCGTAACGGTTGCTCCGGCGCTGTCGGTAAATGTGTAGTCACGCAGATTGCCGGTTAACCCAACTTGGATCCAGTCCGTGTATTGCAGCAGTTGGCTCTGTTGCGCGGCAGTCGCCATCGTCGACGTCGTGTAAGCGCTCGGGTCCGTAAACAGCCCCGTCGCAAATCCCTGCACGCGCTCATCCGTGAAACGGACTGCCTCCGCCAATACCGTCGCGAATGCGGTCGTTGAAGCTTCCAATTCCGAATCCGTACAGATTCACTTGCGAGGCGTTTGTTCCGATCTGGTTGTTGGCCGTATCTCCGAAGTTGAATCCCTCTCCATACAGATAGATCTTGGCTCCATCCACACCGCTGTTCTCCGGAGTCAACGCCTGGAGCGCAGCCTGAATGTTAGCCATGTTGTACGTGAACATGAAGCTCATGATGTCGAAGCGGAAGCCGTCGATCTTGTATTCCTTCGCGTTCAACACCAGCGTATCGATGACGAGCTTCTCCATCATGCGATGTTCCGGTGCGGTATCCGGACAGCACGAGCCATTCTCCAGGCTCCCATTCGCATCCAGCCTGTGATAGTAGCCCGGAACCACTTCATCCAGGTTCGAATTTGGCCCCTCGCCGCTGGAATTGGTGTGGTTGAACACTACGTCCTGCACCACCCGCAGCCCTGCCGTGTGCAACCCCTCGACCATCGTCCGGTATTCTCGAACGCGGTTGTCTGGGTTGATCGCATAGGCGCCCTCCGGAGCAAGATAGTGCACCGGGTCGTAGCCCCAGTTGTATGGCGGGCTGCTTTGCGTAGCCGCCACCGCAGCCTGCTGTTGTGTGCTCGCCGGTGGAAACTGCGACAGGTCCCCCGGCAGCAGCCACTTGCTCTTATCCTCATTCACACTGGCAAAATGGAACGATGGAAGAATGTGCACTGCCTTCAAACCATCCTGGGCCAGCGCACGAAGGTGCGTCATGCCAAGCGTGTTCTGGTCGGCGAAAGCTTCGTACGTGCCGCGATGACTCGCCGGAACCGTGGGATCATTCACGCTGAAATCGCGAACATGCAGCTCGTAAAGGCTCAAGTCGCTCACGCTCTCCAGCGCCGGTGAGACGCTGTCGTCCCATCCTGTCGGTTTTGTCGCGTCCGCCTCCAGGTCCGTAATCCTGCTCTTGGTTCCATTCAGAGCGAGATCCGTCGAATACGGATCGCTCGTGACATTGGTGTCGAGAGCGCCGTCCGCCGGAACCCACACCTTGACCGAGTAAAGGTAATACTTGTTCGCCCAGTCCGCTCGTCCCGCACGCAACCCACACACCGTTGTGATTCTCCATCGGCAGTGTCGCAGGCGGTGTGGTGTCTGTCGACGCGTTGAACAGCTGTAGCGTCACGCCCTGCGAAGTCGGCGCCCAAACCTTCAGCTTCACGCCGCAGTTCTCATCCTCCGGAAAATCCGACCAGGTCGGATCGTTCGGATAATGAAACACCACGCCAAGTCTGCCGGGATAGTAATACAGATCGTCCAGCACTCCGGCGATCTGCAGCCCCGTCGCATATTTCAGCGTCCCCGTGGAATCGGTTGCAGAGAACGCAAGCTGTCCCGTCAGTGCGCTCTCGAGTGTCGCCACCGGCACCGTCGAAGGAATCTGCAGTACCGTGTAGCTGCTCAACTGCGGATAGCGCATCAGTTCATCCGCCGTCAGCGTTCCACCCACCGTTAACGGAATCGTCGTGCCCCCGGTGATCCCCGTCGTCGTCACCGAGAGTCCTCCCGACGTGCTGAACGAGAGACCGTACGTACCCCCCGATTGCGCAAACTGCGGCAGTATCGCAATGCGCTGTCGATCGAGCCAATACGCCTGGGTTACATTCAGAAGGCTATTCAGAATCTCCGTCGGTGTCGGCGTGCTCGTAAAGACTTCCGCATTGCCCGAAATCGCCCACGCCTCAAAAGTCGTACCGACGTTGAGATGCATGTCCGGTCCCGGATCCTTGGCCCCGGTCGAAATGTTGTGGATGATGAATCCGAGATCCTTCGCATTCGGAATCAGGCTTATGTCAAAGTAGGCGCCATACGCGTCGAAATTCGTCACGCCGGTTAACCCATCGTTGAAATCGCCCGTGTACTCCGCGGTGTCGTTAAAGGCGTAGACCGTCCAGTTCTGGTAATTCCCGTCGGGCCGGAAGTAGTGGATCCGCGCGTAACCCGGCAGCAGCGCAGTCGGATTCGCGAGACTCGGTATGCTCTTGTAGAGCTTCCCGATTCCCGAGATTCCCCAGTACTCAAATCCTTCTGTCGTCGGATCCACAAACTCATTCGGACCGGGATCCTTCGCACCCGTCGAAGTGTTGTGGATAATCAATCCGACGTTTTGCGCCCCCGAAGTGACACCGACATCAAAATAGGCCCCAAAGGAATCGACGTTCGTCGGCCCTACCAGCCCGCTGTTGAAATCCCCCCCAAACTCCGTCGTGTCAAAAAATGCATAGACCGTCCAGTTCGTATAGTTCCCGTCGTTGCGGTGATAATGCACCCGCACGTATCCCGGCAGTATCGCCGTCGGATTATTCAGATTGATCGGCGTGTTGTACAGCTTGCCGATCCCCGAGTATGCCCAGTACTCATTCCCCTGCGTCGCCGGATCCACAAACTCATTCGGCCCCGGATCCTTCGCACCCGTCGAAGTGTTGTGGATGATCAGTCCTACCTCCTGCGCACCCGAGGTGATCCCCACATCAAAATATGCGCCGTAACTGTCAGTCCCCGTCACCTGTACGGGCCCGCCACCAAAGTTGCCCTGGTCTTCCGTGGTGTTGTCGAAGGCGTACACCGTCCATCCCGAATAATTCGCATCGGGCCGGTGATAGTGGATCCGAATGTGGTTTGCCGGAATCTGCGCAATCGCCAGCGTGCACCGCGAAATCCCGAGGCACAACAGGCTGATTTGAAGCATGCAGGACAGACGTAGACTGACGAGGCGGGGGATCTTCATGGGTGGGCTCCAGTAAATCGATATAACAATTGGGGAGTGGCGATGAGCGCCTTCGATCGTGCGCTCTATCGGATGGACGCAACAGCGCCGATCATCCTAGGCAGCCCCCCGTGGCCCTGTCAAGAACCGATCAGGGAATTCCGCTCTTCGCTAGAGAACTCCCTGCCCCATCCGTGTGACATCAGCACCGCAAGATCCATGCGATACTTTTCCATCCAATAAATTCATTCCCGAGGGCTCCCATGGGTGACACGCTGTCTTTCACACCCAATCGCGCGTACGAATCAAGTCCAGACAACACCCTCCATTCCTCAACGCGGTCTGAAGTCCACGACCTCATCGATCAAGTGAAACGGGCAGACCTCTCCGGTCTTCGCGCCTATCTTGCCCGTACCCGCCCGCAAGGCGATTGGCAGGACCGTGATTTCATCCTCGACCGCGTCGTCCATTGGATCCCCCTCACCGCCCTCGACTTTGCCTGCGAAACTGAACCCGATGCTGCCGACCTGTTTCTGATCCGCGCATCTTTCTTCTCCAGCCTGGCGCGCAAGAAACGCGGCGGTGGCACTACCGATAGAGTCACTGAGGACAGTTGGCAGGCTGCTGCGAATTGCGTCAAGGCCGCGCTTGAGGCACTCGAAAAAGCCACTAGGCTTGATCCCGACGATCCAACCGCGCTTGTCCGCGTGCTGCCGTCGCTGGGAATCTTCTGTGAGCTCCTGCCCAAAATGCACGAGACATTTCAACGAGCCACGCAGCTCGCGCCCGACCTCGGTCCTGCGTATCAGCCCGTCATAACGATTCAGTCCAAACGCTACGGCGGCAGCCACGAGCAATCACTCGAATTCGCCCGCTCCGCCTTCGCCAAGTCTGCTCCCGGCAGCGACATGGCCTACGGCCTCTTCTGGGCCCACTTTCTCGTCTACACCCACTTCATCCACTTCGATAAAGATGAGGCTGCCGTCGCCAGGTATTTTAAGGACCCAGCAGTCGTCGACGAACTAAGTGCAGCCTTCGACACATGGACTCGGCCGCCCTATGTACCGCGGCGTTCCAGCATTCCCTACCTTCACTTCGCGGCGAGCTGGTTCTACCAGATCAAGGACCTCGATCGTCTTCGCGCCGCCTTTGCACTCACCGGCGACGTCTACAGTCCCGATCCATGGGGCACCTTCGGCGATCCCCAGACAATGCACGACCGAGCGCGCCTCGTCGCTGCCGGCATCACGCCCGACGAGCCCGAAGATGGCGAGGAACTCAATGAATGCATCGCCGCAATTGCGCATTGCCTCAAGGCCGTCGCCAACAACGATCTCCCTCGCGCTCTCGCGTGCCTCGTTGTCGCGTTCGAAAAAGTCAAAAATGCGCCCGCCGACCAGCAACCCCATCTGAAGCCGCTCGTCATGCTCAACATGAGCTGGCTCAACCAAAAGATGCGCAAGGAAAATGAAGCCGCGAAACTCCGCTCCCAAGCAACCGCTCTGCTCGAGGCCATCGAAACGCCTATGCAGTCCGCGCGCTATCAATTCAGTCTCGCGGAGTCTCTCGAACGCGCTGGCGAATCGCGCCGCGCCATCTCCGCATGGGAACAGGCGCTCGCGCATGCCGGCGAAAATACTGAACCCGAGCGAATCGGCTTGATGCTCCTCAAAATGGGGGACGCCTACGTCAGGATCGGCGCCCGCCAGCACGCCGTCGTTCCCCTGCGCTACGCGCTTGAAATCTTACGCAATCTTCCCGGCGATCCTCGTCTCACCAATGCCCTCCTCTCACTCGGCAACGCCCTGCGCAAAGACGATCCCGCCGAGGCCGAGGTCCTGTACCGCGAGGTTGCGTCCATCCACGAAGCCAACATGAAATTGCTGTCCGCCACTCCGGCGTGGGCCAATCTCGCACTGATTTGTTCTGAGCAGGGCCGCTTCGAAGAAGCGCTCGCGTATCAATTGAAAGTGTTGAAAGTGCGCGAGCAGAGTTCCGGGGTCAGCAGCAACTTGATCGCCGGGGCACACAACAACCTCGCCAATACCTACCGCCGCATGGGCAGGTTTAAGGAAGCCCATAATTCCATCGATCGCGCCATCAAACGCGCTTCCGCTGGCGACTCTTTCCTCGCCAACGCTTACGACACGCGCGGCCAGATCTTCGAAGATTCCGGCGACGACAAGCATGCAGCTGAGTGGTATCGCAAGGCCTGCACGGAACGTAGCAGTCAGGCAAGCCCCAATCTCGATGACCTTGCGGAGAGTCTGGAGCGCGCCGTCGCCGCACTCACTCGCCTGGGCAAATCCAAAGAAGCCGCGGAAATGCAGCAGACGCTGGAATCCGTCAGAGCATCTCTGGCATCCGTCCCCGAAGGAGAGTTCGAAGAGACAAAAGGCAAAGCTCCAGCCGACTCCGCCGCCGTGGTCATCGAGCTGAAACATGGCCGCTCCTCCAGCCCCGATACGCGAAGAAAAATCTCCGCCCTGTCGCGCTCACTCTCTGACGAAGTAAGAAAAGCCGCGGCAGGCCGCTTCGGTGTTTCGGTTTCTGGCCCCGAGAACACGACCTTGATCTTCAACGGAAAAGACAGCGAGTTCCTCTATCGCGTCCTCGAACCCTGTCTCACCGCCGACCGGTTATCTGCCGGCGCAAAGATCGTTATCCGTCAAGGCAGTCAGCACCGCGAACTCCACGTCCCTGTCCAACGCCAATCCGTGAACTAGGCGCCCGCTATCTCTATCTGCCTGCAAATGCCCAAAATTCCTCCTCATCTAGATCTACGAAGATTTTCGTTGACAATTACGAAGCTCTTCGTATAACGTCTCTTCATCATGGAACACGGCACCCTCATCCCCCGACCCACTGAAGCTGAACTCGAGCTCCTCCAGATCCTCTGGGAGAAGCAGCCGGCCACGGTGCGCGAGATTCACGATGCCCTCAATGAAGATCGGCCCTCCGGCTACACGACCGTCCTCAAGATGCTTCAGATCATGACTACCAAGGGCCTCGTCGTCCGCGACGAAGCCAACCGCGCCCACGTCTACCGTGCCGCTCTCAGCCAGGATCTGATGCAGAGCAAGATTCTCAAGGACCTCAGCAAGCGCCTCTTCGCCGGATCCGCCGCGCAGCTCGCTCTTCATGCGCTCTCGATGGAACCCGCGAGCGAAAACGAACTCGCCGAAATCCGCGCCCTCATCGGACACAAGCGCAGCGCGGATTCCTCTGATCTCGCCCAGATCAAAAGCTCCCGACCCATCACCGATTCAAAAAAGGACCGGCCATGACCCAACTTCCCCAAGCCATCGCCTGGACGCTCATTCACTTCTGCTGGCAAGCTGCCGCCATCGCCGCCGCCTATCGTTTGATCAGCGCTGCCATCGCCCGTCGCTCCAGCCAGACGCGCTACCTTGTGGCACTCTCTGCGCTCCTTCTCATGCTCGGCGCCTCCGTCATCACCTTTGCATGGGAATCGCGCACCGACTCAACGGCCCCTTCAATTGCCGCCACCGCCGAAAACCTTCGCGCGTCCATCGCGGTCGATTTTCCGCGCTCCACTGCGCCTGGCCTGGTCGCCACTCAGCAGCAAGCGCCCGCGCATGTAACCCTCGCCGCCCTTCTTCCCTGGATCGACGGCCTCTGGCTGCTCGGCGTCTTTGCCCTGTCTCTTCGCAGCCTTGGCGGCTGGTGGTATCTTCGCCGTCTTCGCCTTGCGGCCACCATTGAGGCACCGGCTTCGGTTGTGGGTGCATTCCAGCGCATCTCCACAATACTCGGCCTCAGCCGCGCCATCACGCTTCGTCTCTCCACCGCCATCGACAGCCCCATGACCATGGGCACCCTGCGTGCCATCGTGCTGCTCCCGCTCAGCGCCGTCACCCTGCTCGGCCCCGAGGAACTCGAAGTTGTCCTCGCCCACGAACTGGCTCACGTGCGCCGCGCCGACTTTTTCTGGAACATTCTGCAAACCGTCGCCGAAACGCTCTTCTTCTTCCATCCCGCCGTCTGGTGGCTCAGCGCCCGCATCCGTCACGAGCGCGAACTCTGCTGCGACGACCTTGCCCTCAAAATCTGCCCCAATCCCATCGTCTACGCGCACGCTCTCGTTCATCTCGAGGAGCAGCGCTCACGCCACCTGCGCTTTGCCATGGCGCTCGACGGCCATCAATCTCACGCAACTTTGCTCACGCGTATTGCACGCATCCTCGGTGAACCCATGACTCGTATTCCCAGCCGTCGCCTTCGCCCTTTCTCTCTTGCCGCAGCCTGCGTGGGACTCGTTGTCCTCCTTCTTCCCGTGCCGCACGTGCTGGCCAGCCTCAACCCCAAACCGCAAGCAGAACCCGCGCCTGCCATCGTCGCCGCTCCGGCAATTACCGCTTCAGTGACCGCGCCCACAATTGCCCCTGTTGTCGCCACCGAAGTCGCCATCCACACCGCAAAGCCGTCTCCAGCCCAACTAGCCTCCACAACTCCCGAAGCCGCGCCCGCAGCCGAATCACAGTCCGACGACAAAGCCACTCCATCCGCACGGCCCCACCGTGACTACATCGACGAAATGAAAGCCGCAGGCTACGACGTCGATCTCGACAAACTCCTCGCCATGAAAATTCAGAATGTCACTCCTGAATACGCGCAGGCGATGGCCCAGGCCGGCTTTGGCAAACTCTCCGCCGACGATCTCGTCGCCTGCAAAATTCAGGGAGTGACGCCCGAAGCTATTGCCGAGATGAAGAAGCAGGGACTCGAGATCAACAACATCCACGATGCCATCTCTTTCCGCATCTTCCAGGTCACCCCCGAATTCGTCTCCGGCATGAAATCCGCCGGCTTCGACGGCCTCACCTCCAAGCAATTACTCGCCATGCGCGTCCAGAACGTCACGCCCGAGTATGCCCGCACTCTCAAACAGAAATTCCCAGGTATCACTGCGGAAGAATTGGTTCAGGCGCGCATCTTCAACATTGACGACGATTTCATCGCTCAGGCGACGAGGCACGGGTTCAACAATCTTCCCTTCAAGAAACTCGTCCAGTTGCGCATCTCCGGCCTCCTCGACGACGAATCCGCGAAGTAGTTAACCAACGCCGCCATAAACGCATGTCGAAGATCCCGGGTTCGCACGGGTTCAGGAGATCTTCGTCTCTAAGCCGATCTCTTAGGAGTTACAAATGCTTCTTCGAAACCAACTCGCTTTTGTCGTCGCACTCGGTGCCTTTACGCTGACATTGTCCGCGCAATCGCTTGCCCCCATCCATGCAAAATGTACCATTGGAATCAGCGAAAACGGCCGGGAATTCAGCCTCCACGTCAGCGACGCCGACTGCCCAAATGACCACCACTGCGGCACGAATATGAGCAATGAATCGATGAGCCGATTCACCGGCTTCACCCTTGCCGATCTCAACAACGAAGGCGCACACGTCACCGCAACCCTCGCTGCCGAGGCCGGCAGCTTCACCTGCAATGGCACCGTGCACGATCGCGAACTCTCCGGCGACGCTCTCTTCACTCCTGACTCCGCCTTCGTCGACCGCATGGGTAAGCTGGGCTTCACCGGGTACGATTCGCAGAAACTCGAGGCCTACACCTTCCTCGACGTCACCAGCGACTTCGCGCGCTCGCTTCAGCAGGCAAAGATCCAGGGCATCACGACCGACAACCTCATTGCCTTGCGCATCTTCAAAATCGATCCTGCGTACGCACAGAGCTTTCCAGCCATGGGCTATGAATTCCCCGACGCCGACAAGCTCATCGGCCTCAAGGTCCAGGGAGTGAACGCCGAAGAAGTGAAACAGATTCGCGCCCTCGGCTTTCAGCCCTCGCTCGACGAACTCATCCAGATCCGCATCTTCAAAATCACACCCGACTTCGTTCAGCGCATGCAGAGCCGCGGCTTCAAGAACCTCACCATCGCGAAACTCGTGCAGATCCGCATCTTCAAGCTTGCTGAATAGCCGCTTTGTCCGATTGTTCTTCGTGGGCGCGCAGCCCTCCCCGTACAATTTCTTTGTTAACCGAAGGAGAAATTGTGCGTCGAATGAACATCGGTATCATCCCCGTTCTATTACTCTTAGGATGGTTCATCATGCCGACTCTCGTTTCAGCCCAGGTTTCCCACTCCCAAACTACCGCGAAAGATGGCCCTCTCTCTATGCACGCAGAAGGAACATTCGATGTAAAGAATGCGCCGTTGACCGCTGACGACGCACTCGCCGGCACCGCTATTGGACGCTACGGCCTCGACAAGCAGTTCCAGGGTGACCTCGAAGCCTCCAGCAAAGGCGAGATGCTCGGGGCCGGCAATCCCGCCACCGGCACCGCCGGATACGTTGCCCTCGAGCAGGTCACAGGCACCCTCCATGGCCGAACCGGCTCCTTTGCCCTCCAGCACTTCGGCACCATGGAAGACAACAAATTCGAACTCGTCGTCAAAGTCGTGCCCGGTTCCGGCACCGCCGATCTCACCGGAATCTCCGGAACCATGACCATCAAGATCGTCGCCGGAAAGCATTCCTATCAGTTCGACTATTTCCTTCCCACCCCAGCGAAATAATCCTCAATCAAAATCTGTACCATATCTTCATGCCCCGATTTCCCGACGGTCAGACGCTCCTCATCGACGCCGACGACACCCTATGGGAAAACAACATCTACTTCGAACGCGCCATTCTGGCCTTCATCAGCTATCTCAATCATCACGAGTACACACCCGCTGAAGTCCGCCAGACCCTCAACACCGTAGAACGCGAAACCATCCTCGCCCATGGCTACGGACTGCCCAGCTTCAAGCGCTCGCTCGTGACATGTTTCGAACGTCTCAGCCCCGCACCGATGGATGACGAGAAGCACCTGCGCATCGTCGGATTCGCAAACTCCATTGCCGAGCAGGAAATCGAACTTCTGCCTCACGTCGAAGAAACCCTTCGCGATCTCGCTTCCCGCCATCGCCTCATCCTCATGACCAAAGGCGATCAGGCTGAGCAGGCGGACAAGGTCCGACGCTCGGGTCTTGCGTCACATTTCTCGGCCATTGAGATCGTTGCGGAAAAAGATCCAGCCGCCTACCAGGCAGTCCTCGCCCGCCACCAAATCTCGTCAAACACTGGGTGGATGATCGGAAACAGTCCGAAGAGCGACATAAATCCGGCTCTTGCCGCCGGCCTCCATGCCGTGTTTCTTTTCCATAAAGACACGTGGATTCTTGAGCATGCGGCTCTTTCCGCTCCGCCCGAGGGACGTTACCTTATTGAGATTGAAACCTTCGCAAAGCTGTCTGAGATCTTTTAGGGAGGGCGGCTTCGGAGTAAGATAGCGTATGCGCGAATCCCCCATTGAGCAGGCTGCGAGCCACGACTCGGTCTATCCGTCTCCGCCGCGGGTTCACTGGGCGCTCCTGCTTCTTGCGCTCATTTCTGCCGAGGGGCTCGCATTCTGGTTCGTTCCCGATCCGTATCGAAACTTCGCCGTCTATGCTGTCGCGGTTGCGTGGCCCCTTTACCTCTGCATCTGGGTTCGCAAAATTGACCACCGTTCCAGTTCCCTTTACTGGGCCATCGCGTCCCTCGTTACCGGATACGGTTTTCTCTTCTCCTGGCTCCTCTGGATCGTCGTCATCTACGAACTTCGCGAAGAACTTCTCGAGCATTACAACCGCCGCGAACCGGTCAACCTGCGTCTGAACTGGTTCCTCACTTTCCTGGGCTCCTTCGTCTACTTCCAGTTCGCACTCAACAAAATCACTGCGCAAAAGAATGCGCTGCAAGAGTCCTTCGCATCCGAATCGCAAGACTCTGTCGTCGCTTGACGCCCCCGCCGCACCTCTGCTCTACTGCATTTAACGCCATGCACAACGTCAGCCTCTTCGCGATCGCCTGCTGCGCAGTCATTTTCTCTGTGCTGTCCGCTATCGCGCCTATTCCCGCCATTCGAATTAGCAGCCACATCAAGCGCGCGGGAAAAGCCTGACGAACCGGATCAACTAATCCAGCAACACTCAGGCCACCACCCGCAAGCGCGGCTGGTGGTTTTGCATTTCCAGTCACTTTTTCTTCAACGAGGAGCTTGTCTTGGAACCCGTATCTCTTGTCGGCATTCAATCCGCGCGCGCTCGCATCGAAGACTCCATTCACGTCTCCCCTTGCCAGCTCTCGCATCATCTTTCTGAACTCACCGGCCTGCCCATTCATCTGAAGCTGGAAAACCTTCAGCGAACGGGATCCTTTAAAGAGCGCGGCGCCCTCAACAAACTCCTCACGTTGAGTGAAACTGAACGCAAGCGCGGAGTGATCGCCGCCAGCGCCGGCAATCACGCCCAGGGCGTAGCCTTCCACGCAGCCGCGCGTGGCATCCGCGCCCAGATCGTTATGCCCCTCGCCACGCCGCAGATCAAGGTCGCCGCCACCCGCGCCTACGGAGCCGAAGTCATCCTTCACGGAGAAAGTTACGACGAAGCCTGCGATGAAGCCCTCCGACGCCGCGTCGAAGAAGGCCGCACCTTCATCCATCCGTTCGACGATCCCGTGGTCATCTGTGGTCAGGGAACCATTGGCCTCGAACTCCTCGAACAGGTCCCCGACATTGAAGCCGTCGTAGTCCCCATCGGCGGCGGCGGCCTCATCAGCGGCATCGCCTGCGCTCTCAAAGAGACCAACCCCAAAATCCGCGTCATCGGTGTTGAGCCCGAGCGCCTGCCCTCCATGCTTCGCGCACGCGAAGCCGGCGCTCCCGTCACCATCAACGCTGAAGCCACCATCGCCGACGGCATCGCCGTCCGCCGCGCCGGCGACGTCACGCTTCCCCTCGTCACCCGCTACGTCGACGAGATCGTTACTGTCGACGACGAAGAAATCGCCAGCGCCATTCTTATGCTCCTCGAGCAGGAAAAGACCTTGGCCGAAGGAGCTGGCGCGGCCGCGCTCGCCGCCGTCGTCCAATCCAAGACCAACCTCCGCCATCGCCGCACCGTTGTCCTCGTCTGCGGCGGCAACATCGACGTCACGCTCCTCGCCAAAATCATCGAGCGCGGCCTCGTCAAAGATGGCCGCCTCCTGCGCGTCCGCGTCTATCTGCAGGATCGCCCCGGCGCGCTCCTTCATCTCACCCAGATCCTCGCCCGCGAGCGCGCCAATATCGTCGAAACCATCCACAACCGCGCCTACTACGGGGTCAGCCTCGGCGAAACCGTCATCGACGTCACCCTCGAAACCCGCGGAGCCACCCACATCACCGCCATCAGCCACGCCCTGCGCGAAGCCGCCTTCCGCTTCGAAAGAATTCAGTAGACGATTACTCCCTTCGTCGTGTCATCCTGAGCGAGCAGCTTGGGGCCCCTTGGACATGCAATGTCCATGGGGTAAGCGGAGCGAAGGATCTGCTTCTGCCTTCAGTCGGCCAAGCCTCAGAGCCCTCTATGCAACACACACTTTGAAATGTCATCCTGAGCAGAGGTCGCCTAGGCGACCGGAGTCGAAGGATCTCCGGTTGCTTTTGGCTTGGACGACCACGAAACTCGGGGAAAGCACGACTCTCAACTTAAAAGAGAGCAACTCATCTCCCACCACAAAAGTCCATATCTCAATTGAAGTGTCATCCTGAGCGCAGCAGCCTGGGGCCCCGCGAACGTTCATCGTTCGTGGGGTAAGCGGAGCGAAGGATCTGCTTCTGCTCATCGGCCAGCCTCGGGCCCTCCATGCGGGTGCCCCTGGTCTCGCTTTTGAGACCAGGGATCAACATCAAATTTGTACGGACGATTCGCTCATTTCCTGTGCGACCCGCACCCGCCTCGCCCCAAACCAAATCAACCCCACAGCCCCCGCCAGAAAAATCGCATTCCCAACACGGACACTCGGATCCAGGCCACCCACCGCCGGATGCTGCAGAAATGCATGCCATCCATACGCAAGCGCCGCACCCGCCCCGAGCGCATGTTGATGTTTCAGTCCCCATCCTGAACGTCCCGACCATAAAATCACCAGCACCAACATGGCCGCATCAATCGCAAGCAACGCACCCACCGCGCCCCATCCCCAATCCTTTGGTACAAACAGCGTGGTCGACCCGAACACCAGCGCCACAGCACCCGCCAGCCATGCTGACGCAGCCGGTCCCGCGCCCTCAGCTTGTTGCCGTTTCGGAAACACAAATGCCAGGGCAATCAGCGCGAGCACCACTATCGCCGCCCCGATGAACTGAGCGCTCGAAGCCCGAAAGGGATCCTGTTTGCACTGCATTACCGTCGCTGCTGTTGCCCCAAACAAAAACACGATCGTCACAACAATCAGCCCCACGCGCCCCTGCCACGGCGTCCGCGCCCGATCCGGCACACACGCCTCCACCAGTGCAATCGGCGTCGATATACTCCAGATCCCGTGCACCATCAGCATCCACAACGTCCACCACGCCCCGATCCCCAGCGAAGGAATATACGCCGGCGTGAGCAACCCAAGATTCAGCTTCAGATAATTCGGATTGAACAGCGACTGCGTCGTGATTGCCTCTTCAAAAATCCCATAGGCCATCCCCAGCAGCAGAATGCTCGGCCATCCGCGTCCCGTCCTTCGCACCGTCTCGCGAATCAGCAGCGCCCCACCGCCATACATGGGCGCCAGCACAATCAGCGCCGGCAGAAGCTTGAGCGGAAGATTCCCCAGCAGAAACTCCGCCACCAGCGGCGCCACAAAAATCAGACCCACTGCCGGACCAATCCCTCGCCGCTTCACTCCCATTACCGGAACGCCACTGACCTTCAACGAATCTGATAATTCCAACCACTGCCTCCATCTTGAGTTCCTTGCGCGCCCCACAGATTACCACTCGCCATTTGTCGCGCCATCGAAATTTGTTCCCAGCAGGACTTTGCGCACTCCTCATCGGACCGTTAAGGTTGAAATACAAAATCTTTCGCGTCCGGTTCACAGGAGCTCGATGTACACACCCAAATTCAACCAGGTCTCCGATCGCTCCATCCTCATCGAAGCCATGCGTTCATATTCCTTCGCCATCCTCGTCGGCCCGCTCAATTCGACAGAGCAACCTGGCCCGCATCACGCCACCCATTTACCGCTCGTCGTGAAAGACGAAGGCCCGCACGGCATCCTCGAAGGCCACTTCGCCAAGGCAAACGCGCACTGGCAATCGCTCGCCAACCGCGAGACCCTCGTTATCTTCCCCGGCCCGCACAGCTATGTCAGCCCTTCGCTCTACGCCGAAGAACTCTCCGTTCCCACGTGGAACTACATCGCGATCCACACCTACGGCACGCTCGAGCTCATCGAAGACGATCCAGGAAAAAACGCGCTCCTCGCCAGTCTCATCCAGGCGAACGACCCCGCATACTCAGAACAGTGGCGTAACCTGCCCGACGGATTCCGTCGCACCATGCTCGCCGGTATCATGGGATTTCGCATCCCCATCGCCCGCATTGAAGGCAAATTCAAGATCAGCCAGAACCGCCCCGAAGTCGACCGCCGCGCTGTCCATGCCGCCCACTCCGCAGGCACCCCCGACCAGCAACAGCTCGCCGCCTGGATGCAGAGACTTTCCGCGCAATAACTCAAACCCACGCCGCGCAGTCCGATTCGGCTCGACAAAGTCTTACCGGTTGAGTGTGAAGATGACATTGATGGTGGTCCGTACATCTACCGGCTGACCGTTCAACAAATAGGGTCTATACACCCAGTGACGAACCGCTTGAGCTGCGGAGTCCATCAGTTCTGCAGGGCCACTTACGGCATGCAAATCTTTGATGTGCCCGTCTTTGCCAATCGTGGCTTGCAAGACCACGGTGCCCGTGATGCGATTCTGTCTTGCAAAATACGGGTATTCGGGCGCTTCCTTCCTTATCAGCATGCCCTGTGACACGGCCGCACTCACATTCACTATGCCAATATCAAGTGTTCTGGGAACTGGAACAGCATCCGCAGTCGGAGTGAACATCGCGTCATCAACTGTGCCAAGTGATTCGATGCTTTCCAGGTGAGCGGTCAATCTACGCTTGCCTGCTAGGACAAATTGCAAGTCCCCCGCAATAAACCGGTCATGGAACGCAAGAATTCTGTTGTGGAGGATTTGTTCCTTCTCCATCACCGACGACACGATACGAAGATATGGCTTATCCGCACCCAAACAATATGTACGGTCCGGATCCACGGGCATCCCGTGGGAGCGAAGGCACTCGAGTTTCACGCCGCTGTTCACAATCTCCTTCTGCTCAAACGACCCCCTGCCCGCTAAGCCGGGAATTGGCAGAGGATTCGTAAACTCCCTGCGAGCCTCTTCAAGCAGGAGTGGCGCAGGCTCTCGAAGGCCAACACGCATGATGTTCTTTTCAGTTCCGTAGTCGGTTTGTGTAAAGGCTTTGCCCGCAAACATACGCTTGTATTTCGTGGAGTTCACCCAGTATTCTTCGTAAGTTCCCGCGTCTGTCACATTGCCTTCTTCATCGAGCGCCGTGAAAGAGGCCTTCAAGTGCCACGGCCCCGCATCATCGCCCTCAAGGCCGTTCTCCTTTGCCCCAAGAAGCATCAGGTCATTGGGAGTCTGCGCGCCAGCAGCGATTGGAGCGCTACTATCCGTGCCCACGACGCCTTTCTCCTGGCCGCGGCAAGGCAATGTCACGGCCGATATCAGCATCAATAAAGCGGGCAATCCGCGCAATTCATACGCCCACATGAGCATGGTTTTTCGCATCCGGGAAACAATAACATGCAAGAACCCAATCCACTCAAATTTTGATCACCACGCAAACAGCGCGTACATTAATTGGGGTCCCTGAGTTTCAGTTCGTTGGAGGATTCAATTTTGATGCGCGTTTCCCGTCTCATTTTTGCCGTCATCATTCTGGCTTCTCTATTTCACGCTGCTCCATCCATCTCCGCGCAATCTGGCGCACAGCCCGACTGGAAATCCAAAGTCAACCAGTCCATTCCCCTCCTAGGCCATCGCAACTGGATCCTCATCGTCGATTCCGCCTACCCCCTCCAGTCCTCGCCCGGCGTCGAAACCATCGAGACCAACGCCTCGCACCTCGACGTCCTCCGCTACGTCCTCGGCGCCGTCAACAATTCCATCCATGTCCGTCCCCTCCTCTACATGGATGCCGAGCTCCCCTTCGTTCCCGACAACGACGCCCCTGGTGCCTCCGCCTACCGCGCCCAGATCGCTCAGATCCTCGCCGACTACCAGATCGAATCCATCCCCCACGAAAAAGTCATCTCCCAAATCGATGAAACCAGTAAGGAATTCCACGTCCTCGTCCTCAAGACCACCATGACCATCCCTTACTCATCCGTCTTCCTTCGCCTCGACTGCAAATACTGGTCCGCCGACGCCGAAAAACGCATGCGCGCCCGCATGCACTGATCCATTCCGGTTCCTTCGAATTCGTAATCGAAAGGGGTTTCGCAAGTATGGAAAGATCTGGCCGCCGTTTGATGTTCCATGGCATGTGTCTGTTCCTCCTCGGCCTTCTCACCGGCTTTGCCGAGCAGCACGTCGCCAACATCCGCATGGGACTCGCCGCACACCTTGAAGGAGTGATGAATGGCACCTTCCTCCTCGCTCTGGGTGCCGTCTGGCCTAACGTCAAACTTTCCCCAACAACTTCCACCATCGCCTTCTGGCTGGTGCTGTATGGCACCTATGCGAATTGGTTCGTTACGCTCCTTGCAGCGATCTTTGGCACTGCTGCTCTCTCGCCCATCACAGGAGTCGGACACAGCGGTTTGCCGTGGCAGGAGAGTCTTGTCACCGCAGGATTCATGTCGGTCGGAATCGTCATTGTCCTGGCATCAGGCCTGGTACTTTGGGGTCTGCGCAAATCCTGAATCCTGATACCTCATACGCCCTTAGCCGCCCCCCTGGAAAGTCCCGCCACAATCGTCGGCCAGCCGGCATTTTGTTATACTTAATAGGTTCACCTCGCGGAGGTGGCGAAATTGGCAGACGCACTAGCTTGAGGTGCTAGCGCCCACAAGGCATAGGGGTTCAAGTCCCCTCCTCCGCACCATTGACTCTTCAGCCGGTCCAGCCGGTCAAGATTCGGAAAGCAGCTTCAGCAATGCAGATTCTTTTCTACTTCGTCATCACCGTCCACGTCATCGTCTGCCTGTTCCTCATCGGAGTCGTCCTCGTTCAGCAGGGCCGCTCAGCAGACCTCGCCGGCGCCTTCGGCGGACAGGGTTCACAGACCGCCTTCGGTCCCCGCGCCGCAGCCAACGTCCTCACCCGGCTCACGACCTGGTCCGCGATCATCTTCATGATCACGTCGCTGTCGCTCACCGCCCTCTACGTTCGTTCCGGACACGCGCACTCCGTCCTCGATGATGTGAAGCCCGCATCCTCAGCTCCGGCGAAGCCAGGCAAATAGCGTAAGTCCTCGACACCCGAAAGGCAGTCCCCAGCAGGGGGCTGCCTTTTCATTTGCTCGCGCCGCTTAATCTCCGGCCTACAATGAACCCATGATCCTTGAGACCTTTCCGGTCGGCCCGCTGCAATGCAACTGCACAATCATGGCCGACGAGGAAACCCGCGAAGCCATCGTCATCGATCCCGGAGATGAGATCTCCCGCATCCATCGCCGCCTCACCACCCTCGGCCTCACCCTCAAGCAGATCCTTGTCACCCACGCCCACATCGATCATGTCGGTGGCGCGCAAAAGCTCAAGTCCCTCACCGGCGCCCCCATCTTTCTCAACGAAGACGACCTTCCCCTGCTCGAGATCATGGCCGAACAGGCAGCCTGGGTCGGTGTCGATACGCCTGAAACAGCCCCTCCCGACGAAGCCCTCATCGATGGCCTCCGCGTCGGCCTCGACGCCTACCCCGCCCATGTCCTTCACACCCCCGGCCATACCCAGGGCTCCATCTGTCTCCATTTCGCCCCCCTCAAAATGGTCCTCGCCGGAGACACACTCTTCGCCGGCAGCATCGGCCGGACCGACCTTCCCGGCGGCAATACCGAGCAGATCATTCACTCCATCCAGGCCCGCCTCCTAACCCTCCCCGACGAAACCAAGGTCGTCCCCGGCCACGGCCCAGCCACCACCATCGGCGCCGAACGCAGAACAAATCCGTTTCTGAGGTGAACGATCCGCCCCCAATGAGCCTCGGGCTTTAGCGTCTGGGTGAGACTGAATTGCACGCTGACTTGCAGACTTGCTATGCCGCGAAGCGACGCTAACTTGCTGCTTTTGAGTACATCCTCGATCCATCAAAGACTCTATTATTCCTGGATTCTCCGCAGCCCCCAAGGGCTGAAAAGCCGGAATCGTAAAATTGATTTACACATTTATATTTCAATCAGTTACATAAAAAATATGAATTTATGGTTCAACATCGACTAGACAATTGTTATCACCTTGATGCGTTCTAAAATAGTTAACAACTTCCTTCAACCCTGTTCTAAATCCCTCAACAGGCCCCAGCAAACTCACCACCAGCCACCCACTCTCTTCCATCCCGAAGAAGTATCCGGGTTGAACCCACACTCCATGGTTCAGCAACTCCTGCACTGTAAGCTCATCCGCCTGCAGCGCTGGAACCCGAAGCACCGCATACCAGCCGCCCTCCACCTCAAGCCGCCGAACTACATTCTCCGCTCCAAGCCCTCTGTCCAGTTCCGCCAGGTTCGTTGCCACCCGCTCTCGGATCTGCCGCTGAATTTCTTGCCGCCCTGCAATCCATGCTGGAATCGCTTCCTGCACCGGTGCATTCATCGACAGGAACGTATCCGCAATCACCTCCAAGCGATCCATCGCCGCCCTGGCATGTGGCCCCGTCGCTACAACCCAGGCCGCCTTCATCTGCGGCAGCCCTGCAATCTTGCTCAGCCCGCTCACCGCATACACATCCACGCCCTCTAGCCCCGCCGCAAAACTCGCAGCCTTTACTCCCTCGAATCCGTAGTCCAGAAAAACCTCGTCCACGATCAGCGCGATTCCCCGCTCCCTGCAGATCACCGCCAGCTCTTCCGCCTCCCATGCCTTCGTAAAATGCCCCGTCGGATTGTTCGGATGAACCAGCACAATCGCCCGCGTCTTCGCTGTGATGGCGCGACGAAATCCCTCCGGCTCGATCTGCCATCCGTGGTCATACACAACCGGCGCAACCTTGATCCGCACATCATCCAGCACCGCCAGAAAATCAAATAGCGGATAACCCGGCTGCGGCACAACAATCTCGTCTCCCGGATCACACAGCAACTTGAACAAAAAGCTGTACGCCTCGCTCGTGCTCGTCGTCAGCACCACCCGGTCCGGCGAAACTGCCACGCCATGATCCGCGTAGTATCCGCACACCGCCTCGCGCGCCAGCAACAACCCCAGAGGCTGCGGATCATATTCCAGGGCCCTCAGATCCGTCAGCGGCTCCAGCAATCGTGCGTCGAAAACAAACCCGCAACGCGTAGGATTCGAAGCCGTCAAATCCGCAATCGCCAGCCCCGCCCGCACACGTTCGCGATGCGCCCGCGCCAGCGCACTCTCCTCCGTATTCCAATTCGTTCGATCCGAAAACATCATCGCAACTCTTTGCTCGTTAACCTCTAGTTTCCTGTTCCAGAGTTCACTTCTTCACCTATTCACTAGTTCACTTCTTCACTGACAACTGACAACTGACAACTGACAACTAGAATGATATTGGCGTCCCTTCCACAATACAGGCCGCCTGCTTGAGGAGGTTCTTTGTCTCTGCGCGCGGTCATCTTCGACTATGGAATGGTTCTCACCGGACAACCGAATGCCAATGCCCACGACGCCATGGTCCGCATCACGGGCCTGCCGCATGACCAATTCGAAGCCATCTACTGGGCCGATCGTCACGCCTACGATGAGGGCAAACTTACCGGCCTTCAGTTCTGGCAGAACCTCGTCCGCGACGCAAAGCTCAACCTCGATGCCGCCGCCATTGACCAACTCAATGGCTTGGACGCGCGCATGTGGACCACGCAGAACCCGGCCATGCTCGCCTGGCAAAACCAACTCAAGCAGCACGGCATCCGCACCGCCATCCTCTCCAACATGGGCGACACCGTGCTCGCCAGTATCCAGCGCGAATTCGACTGGCTTCCGCGCTTCGACGTTCTCATCTGGAGCTTCGAGCACAAGATGGCCAAGCCCGACCCCGCAATCTATAGCCTGACGCTCGATAAACTCGGCGTCCGGCCCGAAGAAGCCCTCTTCATCGACGACAAACAAGCCAATATCGACGCGGCCCGCGCGCTCGGCCTCATCGCCATCCAGTTCTCTACCATCGAGAAACTCCGTGAAGACCTCATCGCCGCCGGCCTCGATTCCCAACTTCCCCTTCCGGCCTGAAGTACACTTCACCACGCATGGTGCGGAGCAGGCTCGCGCCCCAGCCGATAAACCAACCCGGCATTGAAATACATAAGGTCGATGCCCGGATTTCTCGTCGCTATCCCGCCATTCGAGAAATGGAAATCGCTGTAACCAAGCCGAAGCGACACACGCCGCGTCACCGTTTCCTCCACGCCTCCGCCAAACTGCGCGCTAAAACTCAAATGGCCAGCCAGCGGAGAAAGAACCGGATCCGGAAAAATGAGCAACCCGCCCTTCCCCATGAGATAAGGCCTGAAGGCCGCATGCCGCCGCCACAAAAGCCGCACGCCTGCCGGCGAAAAACCGAATCCGTACTTCACCTGGCGAGCCGTCGTCAAAGCGATACTGTCCGCACCGTACCGTGCCGGCTCGTTCAGCAGCACCACCGGCAAAACCTCTGCAACATAGTCCACTCGCGCGGCAAGAAAACTTCCCCACGAATGGCGATCGTACTCAATACCAAGCGGCGCAATGCGG
Source organism: uncultured Acidobacteriaceae bacterium (assembly GCA_963770365.1). GTDB lineage: Bacteria > Acidobacteriota > Terriglobia > Terriglobales > Acidobacteriaceae > Telmatobacter. The sequence continues at coordinate 48,992 of CAVYPN010000026.1, forward strand.
CGATCGTCCGCAAATGCGAATACGTGAATATTGCCGATTGAGCTGCCGCCCTCCGCCACAATCTGGCTCTCCACCGGGGACTTCTCGCCAGCGACGGTGTTCTGCGCTTGCGAGGTAAGTTGGCCTGAGACCACAGAGACGATCAGAAATGAGCAAAACCGCAACCATCCACGTCGCAGCTTCTTCCCTCGCAACCCCTCACAAAACAACCAGCAATTTCGCCTCGTTTCCAATGGCTCCATCAGGTCAGTCTACCTTGCGCAAAAAAACAGGCTATTCGGAGATTGATGTCTGACGAGGAAATCCTTCGTCGCGATTTCCGCGAAGCCATTCGCTTACACTCACATCTAACCTTCAGGAAGATCTTCGTCTTCCCTTCAGGAGACTCACATGAACGTAGTGCTCTACGGCGCCACCGGAAAATCCGGCATCCGCATTCTCACCGAGCTTCTCGCGCGCAATCACAATATCACCGCCGTTGCGCGCAATCCTGTCGGCCTTCCCGCAAATGTGAAGACCGTGAAAGACGACCTTGGCGACGTAAATAAAATCGCCTCGCTCATCACCGGATCCGACGCAGTGATCAGTGCCTACGCTCCACCGCAGGACGACACTGATCAGCTTCTCGGCGTCACCGAGCGCCAGATCGAAGCTGTTCGCAAAGCCGGCAAAAACATCCGTCTCATTGTCGTAGGCGGCGCAGGATCTCTCGAAGTCGCTCCCGGTGTAACGGTCATCAAATCTGGCCATCTTCCCGCTGAATGGATTCCCATCGCCACCTCGCATGAAAAAGCCCTTGAGCTGCTAAAAGAATCCGACATCAACTGGACCTACTTCAGCCCCGCAGCCTTCTTCGAGCCCGGCACGCGCACCGGCAAATTTCGCCTCGATACCGACAAGCTTGTCGCCGACGCACAAGGCAACAGCCGCATCTCCATGGAAGACTACGCCATCGCCCTGGTCGACGAACTCGAAAAGCCAGCCCATGAGCGCTCCCGCTTCACCATCGGCTACTGAACCAATCTTCCGGCGTCTGCCTCCACCAGCTGCTTCACGCAAACAGCGTTAGCCTGCCCCCTTGCTATACACTTGCTTGCCGTAGCGATTCCGCAGTCAGATCAACCGTTTATCTGGCTGCTGAATCGCATCCGAGGGGGCAATTGTGGATCCAGTTCTCGCCAGTTCAATTCATTCTTCGCGCTCAACCATGCGCGGTTTGTTTGCGTCCGCACTCTTTGCTGTCGCCGCCACCTGCGCATTCGCGCAATCCGTTCCCGTCGTCACCGGCGATGCCCGCGTCGACAAGCTCCTCAGCCAGATGACGCTCGAAGAGAAGCTCACCCTGATCCACGGCACCAAGGAAGACCCCGCCGTCTATCAGGGTCAGGCCGGATATCTCGCCGGCATTCCCCGCCTCCACATTCCCGGCCTCCGCTTCGCCGACGGACCTCCCGGGGTACTCACCCGTCATCCCTCGCCGGGCGAAACAGCCACGATGGGCGTAGCCGCCACCTTCAGCCTGAAAGACGCCGAAGACAATGGCCTCGTCATCGGACGCGAAGCGCGCGCGCTCGGCATCGATGTTGCGTTGCAGCCCTTCGTCAATATCGATCGCGACCTCGAATTTGGTCGTGGCTACAACACCTTCGGCGAAGATCCTTTCCTCACCAGTGAAATGGGCGTCGGAGAAATCAAAGGCATCCAGTCGCAGCATGTCATGGCGCAGATCAAGCACTTCGTCGGATACGACTCTGACGGTGGAAGCACCAACATCGACGATCAGACTCTGCACGAAGTTTATGTAGCGCCATTCGAGGCAGCCATCCGCCGCGCCGACGTCTCCTCCATCATGTGCTCCTACAACCGCCTCAACGGCACCTTCGCCTGCGGCAACAAGGATGCGCTCACCACCATCCTCCGCGATCAGCTCGGATTCAAAGGCTTCGTCACCTCCGATTGGGGCGCAGTGCACGCCGTCAACTTCATCAATGCCGGCCTCGACATGGAAATGCCCGGAGGACAACCTGGCGCGATGGGTTCCTTCATCCCCTCGTTCTTTGACGCGCTACCCCCGCCGCCTCCGGTCGACCCAAAGGCTGCAGCGGCAGTCAATGAAGGCATGTTCGGCGGCCACATTCCCGAAGAGCCTGCTCCAACGCGCGGTGGCGGCGGCTCTTTCGGCGTCAAGCTGAGCCCTGAAAAAATGCCCGAAGCCATAAAGGATGGCACCATCACCGAAGCCACCATCACGCGCGCGGCTGGTCGCGTCCTCTATGAAATCGTTCACTTCGGTTATCTCGATGGACAGTCAAAGCACGACGTCACCAAACAGTCCATCGAGGAGAACGCCAAGATCATCGAGAAGACTGGTGAAGACGCTGCAGTCCTTCTCAAGAACGAAGACAACATCCTGCCTCTCAAACACGATGAACTCGACTCCGTAGTTCTCATCGGCCCCACCGCCGCCCAGGTCGACTCCATCGGCATCAACGGCGAACGCTCCGTTGGCTTGCCATGGCGTCAGGTCGGCCCGCTCGCCGCGATGAAAAAGATCTCCGGCAACTCCGACATTGGCTTCGCGGTTGACGACGACATGACCGGCACCCCCATCCCCGCGAGCGCGCTTACCCACGACGGCCAACCCGGCCTTCACCGTGCCATCGTCTCCACGTCAGCGAACTCCGCCAGCGCCTCCACGCAATCCGACGCTCAACTCGACTTCACCACTAAAGGCGGAAACGCTCTTCCACCCAACTCTGTCATCACTTGGAAAGGCACGCTCACTCCGCCGCACGCCGGCACCTACTGGATCTATCTCCAGGCCCTCGGCACCAACGCCGTCATCAAGCTCGACGGCAAACGCCTCGCCGCTACTGGCGCATTCCAGGGCGGCGTTCACGGCGATATTCTGCAAGCCAATCAGGACAACGCCATCCCCACCACCGATGGCCTCGATAACGTTCGTCGCGCCGTCGAACTCACTGCCGGTCCTCACGACCTTGAGATCAACACCAGCTCCGACACATCCCAGGCTCCCGTGCAAGTCCGCCTGAGCTGGTACACCCCTGAGCAGCGCCAGGCCGATCACGAGCACGCAATCGCCGCTGCGAAGAACGCCAAAGTCGCCGTCGTCTTTCTCTGGACGCGGCTTCATCCCGTCTTCGGTCTCCCCGGCGATCAGGACAAACTCGTCGAAGAGATCGCTGCAGTCAATCCCAACACCGTCGTCGTCCTCAACACCAGCCAGCCCGTCGCTCTCCCGTGGGTCGACAAGGTCAAAGCCGTGCTCGAAATGTGGTGGCCCGGCGATGAAGGCGGATGGTCCACCGCGAATCTGCTCCTCGGCAAAGTCAGCCCCGCAGGCCGTCTTCCCATTACCTGGGGCAAGAGCCTCACCGACTACCCTGCAACCGATCCCAAGTATCCCGAGCGTTCCAAAGCAGGCGTCGACCACAAGACCACCTACAGCGAAGGCGTCAACGTCGGCTACCGCTGGTTCGACAAGGAAAACATCGAGCCACTCTTCGCCTTCGGCCACGGCCTCAGCTACACAACTTTTGAATACTCAGGCCTCACCGTCGCGAAATCCGCTGACGGCGGCCTCGACGTCAAACTCAACATCAAAAACTCTGGATCCCTCGCTTCGGATGAAGTCCCGCAGATATACCTCGGCGCACCCGGCGAAATCCCTGCCGGTGTCCAATTCCCCGTCCGCGCACTTGTCGCCTTCGATCGCATCCATCTCTCCCCCGGCGAATCCAAATCCGTCACGCTCCGCGTAGCCCCGCGCCAACTCCAGTACTGGTCCACCAAGGATCAAAAGTGGACGACGGCCACCGGCAAGCGCACCGTTAGTGTAGGCGCATCCTCCCGCGACCTCCGCCTCCACCAGGACATCGACTAGCCGAACTAGCGTCGCGCCCTGAAAATCCACAACTGGGGCAAACTTCAAACGAGTTTGCCCCAGTTTCTTTCTGAAGAATCACTCGCCAACTGTCGCTTCCCGTGCGACACTTCTCTGCGGGTTTGGGAAGCTCCCTAATCTGCGATCACATTGCTGGTAACTTGTTCCCCGCATCAAGCACATCAGAAAGGCGATTAACGTATGAAGATTCTTCACGCACTCGCTCTCAGCACCATCCTCAGCGCTGGCTTGGTCCTGGCGCAGGCCCCGGCACCCTCCAAGGCAACCGCTCCCGCCGCAAAAACCGCCAAGGCAGCACCGGCCCCCGCACCATCCGCAGCCGACATCGCAAGTGCCAAGGCCAAAGGACTCGTCTGGGTCAACCTCAACACCAAGGTCTATCACCAATCCACAGACTCTACCTACGGCACTACGAAGAACGGCAAATTCATGACAGAAGCCGATGCTAAGGCCGCTGGAGCCCGCGCAGCCAAAGCACCCGGAGGAAAATCCGCCAAGACTCCTCCGTCCAAGTAGGCATCAGTTCATCGATCAGCCCACCTCGCCCCCAACACACCAATGCCGGAGCAGCCGCTCCGGCATTTCTCTGAACTAAGAACTCAGAACTACGAACTGCCTCACGTCGCCAGCCCCAACCCCACTAGGTTCGCCGCAGCAATAATCACCACGATCCCCACCCACAGCAGCCGAATCGATCGGCTCGACACCCCTGCCCACTCGCCCAGCGCCAGACCCACAATCCCGCCAAACAACACATATCCGCTCATGTGGAGCATCCAGTTCACGTAACTCAGCCGCTCCGGAATATTCGCCGCCCCCCACGCATAGAAAGAAGAACTGCAGATACCACATGATTCCGCCCGTCGCCGCCAGCGCTGCATTCCTTGCGACCATTCCGCCCGGTTGCCGCAGATCATCGCCCAGAGAAATCTTCTTCACCAACGCCAGCCGCACGAAGCAATATGCAAAGTTCACCAGCGCGCCCCCGCCCATGATGAACACATAACTCGGCAACGCTGAGTACAAGGGATTCACTCCCGGCCTGCAGTGCTGCCGCCTGCATCGGCTTCGCCGCGTTCATCGCGAACGACATTCCCGATGAAAAAATCCCGCACATCACCGCCAGCCCCAGCCCAAGCATCACGTTAAACTCCGTCGGACCGCCGCTCTTCAGCTGCATCTCTTTCATGTGCCCCGCATACGAAACAATGGCCACGCCCATCAACGCCACCACGATACCCGCCATCGTCAACAGCCCGCTTCTCGTTTCGAACAGCAATCCCGCCTGCCCATTCAACAGCGGCGGAATCAGCGTCCCCACCACCAGCGTCACTCCGATCGCCACCCCAATCCCAAGCGACATCCCCAGGTACCGCATCGTCAATCCATAACTCACGTTGCCCACGCCCCACATCGCGCCAAACAACGCCATCCTCAACAACACGCCAGTCTCAATCGACCCGTAAAACGCGCCGAAATGCGGCAGCAGCAGATAGCTCACGCCGACAGGCAGCAGCACCCACGAAAAAATCCCCGCAATCGCCCACGTCGTCTCCCACGACCAGCGCTTCACCTTCTCAATCGGCGCATAAAACGAAGCAGCCGAAGCCGCCCCCACCATGTGCCACCCAATCCCCGCAACGATCCCTACCATATTCCGCCTTTAGATTTCTGTTTCAACCTCACCCGCCATCCTACTTTGGGAGCCCTGTTCTTGACGTGCTTTTCCGCGAGTTCGGAGAGCAACAAGGATGGGGCACGATCTCGTGTACTAACTAAGAGGTGTCATCCTGAGCAGAGCAGCTTGGGGCCCCAACAAAGTTGGGGTAAGCGGAGCGAAGGATCTGCTTTTTTGCCTTTCGACCGCGATACCACACTAAATCCCTATTCCCTGCTCCTTTACACTCGTCTCATGCCCCTTCGCCTCTACGTGGCCACTACCAGCCAGGGAAAGCTGCGCGACTTCCGAACCGCAGCCGAAGCACACGCCGTCTCCATCGATCCCCTGCCGGATCTCGCTGACATCGAGCCCCCCGAAGAAGACGGCGAAACCTTCGCCGAAAATGCCACGCTCAAAGCCGTCTATTATTCCCAGTTCAGTCCCGGCACCCTCGTCCTGGCAGATGACTCCGGCCTCGAAGTTGATGCTCTCTCCGGCGCGCCCGGTGTCCGCTCCGCTCGCTTCGCCGCCGACGCCGGCCTGGTCGACTCGCCCGACGCCAACGACAACACCGACGTCTGGAACAATATCGTCCTCCTCCAGCGCCTCGACGCCATCCCAACCGAGAAGCGCACTGCTCGCTATCACTGCGTATTGGTCGCTGCCCGTGACGGCCAGCCAACACACATGGCCGATGGCTCCGTCGATGGCATGATCCTCAGCGCCCCGCGCGGCACCGGCGGTTTCGGCTATGACCCTCTCTTCTATTTGCCACACCTTCATCGCACCATGGCCGAAATCGATCTCAAGACCAAGCTCTCCCTCAGCCATCGCGGCCGAGCCTTCGCCGCCCTCCTAGCCCAGCTAGATGTTTAAGCCGGCTCTTGCACCATCAGCCAGTCGCTCCCTCTTGCGTTCCTGCGCATCGTCCGCGCGACCCGATTGCAGTTTGCTCCTCCACTTTCATCCTTCGAAAACACAACGAGCCCTCGTGCTTGACGATAGCTATCTGCGTTACCAATAATGCAGTTGTAACTGCGCTAAATACGCCGTCCCTCTATCTGATACCTCACCGCTCCGGACTCAGGACCCCGAAGCACTTAGGAGCCACATCTCAATGGCAACCGTCCAAAATCCTGCTACGCCCAAGCTTCACGCCGGCGTGCAGCCACTTCGTGCCGGTCAGGGAACGTCCTTCATTTGGCGCAAGCTCCATTCGCTCCTCGGCATCATCCCCATCGGAGCCTTCTTTCTCGAGCACCTGCTCTCCAATTTCGAAGCGCTCAAAGGCCCCATCGCCTACGGAGCAGCAAGTCAAGTTCCTCAATTCCCTGCCGCTCGTCCGCGTCCTCGAGTGGGTCTTCATCTTCCTTCCCATCCTCTATCACGGACTCTACGGCCTCTACATCTGGTTCCGCGGCAAGTCGAACGTTGTCTACTACCCGTGGGCCGGCAACTGGATGTACGTCGCGCAGCGCTGGACCGGCCTCATCGCGATCCTCTACATCGGCCAGCACGTCCTTCGCCAGCGCTTCATGGGCATCAGCCTTCCTGAGAATCCCGGCGCCGCCTTCGCCAAAGTCCAGCACGAACTCGCCAACCCGTTCATGCTCGCCGTCTATGTCATCGCCATGATCGCCATCTGCTGGCACTTCGCTTATGGCATCTGGCTCTTCGCCGCCAAGTGGGGCATCACTCCCGGCGAAATCGCCCGCAAACGCTTCGGCTACGCCTGCGCAGCCTTCGGCGTCCTCCTGCTCGTCATGGGACTAGCCAGCATCTGGGCCTTCATCAGCCCGAAGTATGAAAACACCCCCGACATCGTACCTGTTTCGGCTCTCATCGCATCTCCCAACCACCAGGTGTCATCCTGAGCGGAGCAGCTTGGGGCCCCAACGAAGTTGGGGTAAGCGGAGCGAAGGATCTGCTTTTACTCACATCAAACGCACGACCTTGATTCGTGCCGAACTTAAACCCGCACCACCACGGAGGGAGCAGGGGCCTTCAGGCCCCTGAATCCAGCCACACAAGAAAATGGGCTTTAGCCCCGGACAACAAATCAATGCCCACCGCAACCACCAACGCGCGCATCGACTACAAGACCTTCCAGGACATCGTCCCTGAAATGGCCACCGGCATGGCCGCCGTCAGCCACGCCCTGCGCAAGTCCGGCATCGAGCCCGATCTCATCGAAATCCTCAAGGTCCGCATCTCGCAACTCAACGGTTGCGCTTTCTGCGTCCAATATCATCTCAACGACGCCCGCAAGCTCAACGTCCCCGCAGCCAAACTCGACCTGCTGGCCGCATGGCGCGAAGCCGGCATCTACTCTCCGCGCGAAGTCGCCGCCCTCGACTGGGCCGAACGCGTTACACTCCTCGCCAGTCACCACATCGACGACGAAACGTACGCCCGCGTCCAGGCGCATTTTTCTGAACGTGAAATTGCATTCCTGACCACGGCCATCGGCCAAATCAATTTTTGGAACCGGGTAGCGGCTCCACTCCGCTTCACGCCGCCAATCCCCGCTGGTTCCTAGCTCTCGTTTTAGGCCTTTGCTGAAAGCTGATAGCTGACAGCTGATAACTGGCCCTTGAAAGGACAGAATGGCAGCACCCAGAATCATCGTGGTTGGCGGAGGCTTGGCCGGGCTCGCAGCAGTCATCAAAATCGCAGAGGCCGGCGGAAACGTCGACCTCTTCTCCATCGTTCCCGTCAAGCGCTCCCACTCCGTCTGCGCACAGGGCGGCATCAACGCTGCCAAAAATCTCAAGGGCGAAGGCGACACCACCGACAAGCATTTCGACGACACCATCTACGGAGGCGACTTTCTCGCCAACCAGACGCCCGTCAAGGCCATGTGCGAAGCTGCACCCGCCATCATCGATCTCCTCGACCGCATGGGCGTCCCCTTCAACCGCACCCCCGAGGGCCTTCTCGACTTCCGCCGCTTCGGTGGAACTCTCTATCACCGCACCGCCTTCGCCGGCGCAACCACCGGCCAGCAACTTCTCTACGCGCTCGACGAACAGGTCCGCCGCTACGAATCCGAAGGCAAGGTCAAGAAGTACGAAGGCTGGGAATTCCTCTCCTCCATTCTCGATTCCAAGGGAGTATGCCGCGGCATCACCGCGATGAATCTCCGCACCATGGAACTCCGCGCCTTCCCCGCCGACGCGGTCATCCTCGCCACCGGCGGCGTTGGCGCCCTCTTCGGCAAGAGCACCAACTCAGTCGTCTGCACCGGCTCCGCGCAATCTGCCGTCTTCCAGCAGGGCGCCTTTTACGCCAACGGCGAATTCATCCAGGTCCACCCCACCTCCATTCCCGGCGAAGACAAGCTCCGCCTCATGTCCGAATCGGCCCGCGGCGAAGGTGGCCGCGTCTGGGTCCCGCGCACCCCCGGCGACAAGCGACCCATCAAGCAGATCCCCGAGTCCGATCGCTTCTACTTTCTCGAAGAGTGGTATCCGAAATACGGCAACCTTGTCCCCCGCGACGTTGCCACTCGCGCCATCCATAAAATCGTCTACGAGCACGGCCTCGGCATCGATGGCCAGCCCATGGTCTACCTCGACCTCACCCACATCGATCGCGAAACCCTGAATCGCAAGCTCGAAGGCATCCTCGAAATCTACGAGAAGTTCGTTGGCGACGATCCGCGCGAAGTCCCCATGAAGATATTCCCCGGCATGCACTACACGATGGGTGGACTCTGGGTCGACTTCAACCAGATGACCAACATCCCCGGCCTCTTCGCCGCCGGTGAGTGCGAATACCAATACCACGGCGCCAATCGCCTCGGCGCCAATTCGCTCGTCAGTTGCATCTTCGGCGGATTCATCTCCGGCCCCAACGCCATCAATTACGCAAAGAACCTGCCGGCGGTAGTAGGCGACGGCGGAGCCGCAGCCGAGCTCGCCCGCCAGGCCGAGATGAACAAGCAGCTCCTCTCCAACCCCGGCACCGAGAATCCCTTCAAGCTCTGGCGCGAACTCGGCGTCACCATGACCGAGCACGCCACTGTCATCCGCTACAACAAGGGTCTCAAGCAGGCAGACGGAAAAATCGTCGAACTCCTAGATCGCTTCCAGAACGTAAACCTGAGCGACAAGAGCCAGTGGGCCAATACCAGCTTCGCCTTCGCCCGCCAGCTCTACAACATGCTTGAGCTCTCACGCTGCGTTGTCCAGGGCGCGATCGTTCGCGACGAATCTCGCGGCGCGCACTACAAGCCCGACTTCCCGGACCGCAACGACGAAAAGTTTTTGAAAACCACCAAAGCCAGCTTCACCGGCTCACCCGAAGGTCCACGCCTCGAATTCGAAGACGTGGACGTTCAGTACATCAAACCGCGTCCCCGTCGTTACGACGCCGCGAAATGACCTCTAGGTTTTGAAATGGCTCGACTTCAGTCGTGCCAAATAGCAATCGCATCACGAAGAGAGTGTCATCCTGAGCGAAGTCGAAGGATCTGCGGTTGCTTTTTGGAGTCGTATCAGGGCACAACTTTAGTCGCGCCACAAGCAGTCGCACCACAATGAAAGTGTCATCCTGAGCGGAGCAGCTTGGGGCCCCACCAAGTGGGTAAGCGCAGCGAAGGATCTGCTTCTGCATTGCACTACGCCGGACTGGACCCAACCGTCGATCCGGACCCTGAGGAACCATGGCAAAAACCGTTAAATTCGAAATCAAGCGCCAGTCCAATCCCGACGCACCCTCCACCTGGGAAAACTTCGAGCTAGAGTGGCGTCCCGGCATGAACGTCATCTCCGCCATGATGGAGATCGCCGCCAACCCCGTCACCGCCGAAGGCAAAGGCACCACGCCCATCACCTACGACTCCAATTGTCTCGAAGAAATCTGCGGCTCCTGCGCCATGCTCATCAACGGCAAGGCCCGCATGGCCTGCTCCGCCCTCGTCGAGAATCTCGAGCAGCCCATCAAGATCGCGCCGCTTTCCAAGTTCCCTCTCGTCCGCGATCTCCAGGTCGACCGCTCCGTCCTCTTCGAAAACCTCATGCGCGTCAAAGCCTGGGTCCCCGTCGACGGCACCTACGATCTCGGCTCCGGCCCGCGCGTCTTCCCCCAGCAGCAGGAAGCGAATTACCCGCTCTCCAACTGCATCTCCTGCACCTGCTGCATGGAAGTCTGCCCGCAGTTCAATGAAGAGACAGGCTTCGTCGGCGCCGCCACCATCGCCCAGGTCAAGCTCTTCAACAATCATCCAACCGGCAAAGTCTTCGCAGAAGAACGTCTCCGCGCTCTATCCGGCGACGGCGGAATTCAGGAATGCGGCTTCGCGCAAAACTGCGTCGAGGCCTGCCCCAAACAGATTCCCCTCACCAACGCCATCTCCGACATCAGCCGCGACGTCCTCATCCAAAAGGCAAAAGACTTCCTCCGCGGCTAGCAAAACCTCAAGCCTGCTGAACGCAGCGTCACTAAATTTCCGAGTGTCATCCTCAGCGGCGCAGTCTCAGCGTGTCATCCTGAGCGGAGCGGCTTGGGGCCCCATAGACGAATGTCTATGGGGTAAGCGCAGCGAAGGATCTGCTTTTGCCTTCCCTTCATCAGGAATTCGAGTGCCCCATTCGTACGCAGTCTTCTCTGCGCATGAATGGGAAACCACGAACCCAGTCCCGAATCAGTGGTGTCCGCCTGGGTGTCCACCACCCCCATGAAATCCCGGCAACGCGTGTTCCCTTTCCGGGCCGTGCGGAGCCTGCCCTTCATGCCCCCGCCCATCCCGCGCCTCATTCCCATGAAAGTGGTTGAACGCCTCAGCTCCGCGTTCAGGCATGGGTCCGTGGTAACCGTGCCGCGGGTCATAGCGATTGTCCACGTGCCCGAAGAATCCGCGTGGCCCGTGAAACCATGGTCCCGCCCCAAGAAACACTCCGCCAACAAACCAGTCCGGTCCGTAATACCCATACGGAGCGCAATCATACGGTGCATAGTCGAAGTACCCGTAAGGACACACAGGCGTCACGCCAATGTTGACGGAAACTTGTGCCGGCGCAACAGGTGCCCAACTGACCACAGCAGTTGCTAAAGCCGAAAAAGCAAGTGCCTTCATTGCCGCGAGACGCGAAACCACAAGGACCTTAACGTAGTGCATAGTCTCTCCTTGATTCACTGAGACGTGCCACGAGAAGGTCAGGTCGCATGCAATCTTTCCATATTTCAGAACACGTTCGCCTCTCGCACAGAGGTCAAAAACACGAGAGGAAAAACTGGCTCGCTGCGAGACGTCAAGCCCTACTCAAAAAAATTCCTTCTAACTAACTCATTCCAAAACAAAAATTCTTCTCGTTGTTTTGCAGGGTTTTCTCTTGCTTTGGCGCACAATGAAGTTGCGTCCAAAAGTGACCACGCCTCAACCGTCACTTGCTTCCGAAAACAAATTCCTGTGGGAGCTAAGTCCAATTGACAGAGGAATCTACGGCGAACCCCTTTGATAAGAGGAATCTGGCGACACCCCCTGTCGGCAAGCCATTGATTCCGGGAAATTTATCCAAAGAGTCCCCATAATAGGGGGGTGGGGTTATCTGGTGAGATGGCTCACATTCCAGCGTAGAAGCCGGCCATCCACGTCTGCAGCAATCCTGGCAGGCACCCCAGAATCACCACCGCCAGCGCAATCATCGCCAGCAATCCCATCGTCACCGGGTTGGCCTTCAGCGGTGTCTCATCCACTGCCGGCATCACAAACACCCGCTTCAGCACCTGCAGATAGTAGTAGAGCGAAACCGCGCTCATCGCTAACGCCAGTGCCACCAACCCCAGTGCGACACCAGCCGGATAAACCCTCAACACCGCGGCGAACAAATTGAACTTCGCCCAGAACCCCACCAGCGGCGGAATCCCCGCCAATGACAGGAACAACACCATCATGATGACTGCCAGCAAACGGTTGCGCTTCACCAAGCCCAGGAACGCATCCATCCGATCGCTCCCGCCCACGCGCTCCACCACCGCCACCGCGCCGAACGCCCCAATCGTCGTCAGCCCATAGGTAAGGATGTAATACATAATCGCCTGCGCGCTCTGCGACGAATACGAGAAAAACGCGAGACCCAGCAGAATGTATCCGGCATGAGCAATCGCCGAATACGCCAGCAACCGCCGCACGCTCGTCTGCGCCAGCGCCGCAAGATTTCCCAGCACCATCGATGCCAGCGCGAGCACAATCAGGATCTGCGTCCACGCTGTGCGAAAGTCGTGATAAACCGCGACAGGTTGTGAGCTGAAACCGGCTGATATCGAAATGCGACCATGCAGCCCATCAAATACATGCCACGCCGCAGTGCTGATCCCGATCAGCAGGGCAAAACTCGCCACCTTTGACACCGACGCAATAAACGCGGCTGCCGGTGCAGGCGCTCCTTCATAGGTGTCCGGCGCCCATAAGTGAAATGGCACCGCCGCCACCTTGAATCCGAGTCCCGCCGCAATCATCACCAGCGCTACATACAGCAGCGGCGCCATCTCCGCCGCATGCGGCCGATAGAGGCCCAGCAGCATCCGATGCAGATTCGTTGATCCCGACAATCCGTACAAATAACTGAACCCGAACAGCAGAAACGCCGCCGACATCCCGCCGAAAAGGTAGTACTTGATAGCCCCCTCGGCGCTCTTGCCCGACTTCTTCGCAAACGCTGTCAGAATGTACAGGCCCAGGCTCAGCAACTCGAGCCCCACAAAGATGACCAGCAAATCCTGCGCCGCCGAAATCAGCAACCCGCCCGTCGCCGCCATCAAAACCACGGCAACATACTCGCCCACATGCTGTGTGAAATCCGAACCAACCAGCAGGAACAACGTCAGCACCGTCAGTACCAGGATTCCCGTCTGCGCAATCGCCGTGTATCCGCCTGCGCTCAGCATCAAATCCGCGCTGCCCGGATATGTGAGCCCACCGAACGCCTGGAACGGCAGCGCCATCAACGCCGCACCGCATCCAATCACGCCCACAAGCACTGCCGACATAACGCGCGTTTGCAACGCCGCCTTGCGCAGAAAAGTAAGATCCACCACCAGAACCAGCAACGAAGCGATTTCCAGCGCCGTCTCCGGCAGCGTCACGCGTAAGAGGTCTGCAAAGTTCATTGCATCCCTCCCGCAAGCAGCGCCTTCACCGCCGGCTCAATCGAATCCAGCAGCACCCGCGGATACACACCCACGATCAGCGTCGCCGCCATCAGCAGCGCCGTCCCTGCAATCTCCGGCCATGTAATCGCCTCAAACTTCGGCCAGCCTTCCTTCGGATGCTCCTCCGCCGTCGGCAGCCTGTCCGAGAAGAATGCCTTCTGCAATGCGCGCCATGTATACGCAACGCCCACCACGATCCCAATGCCGGCGGCAGCCGTCCACCATGGCTTCGCAATCCAGGCGCCCACCAGCACCTGCAGTTCCGCAACAAATCCCGAGAACCCAGGCAGCCCCATCGATGCCATGCCCGCAATCACAAGCGCCCACGCCGCAAACGGCATCCGCCTGCCCAGATGCATCTTCTCTAGTTCTGCCAGTTGCCGCGTGTGCGTGCGCTCATACACAATGCGCCCCACAATCGCGAACAACAGTCCCGCAATCACCCCGTGCGAGAACATCTGCAACACCGCGCCCGTCACGCCGATCTGCTTCAGCGTCACCAGCCCCAGGAGCACAAATCCCATGTGGCTCACGCTGGAGTAGCCAATCACAAACTTGAAATCCGTCTGCGCCAGCGCCACCAGTGCTCCATACACGATCCCGATCACCGCCAGCACTGCAAACACATCGCGCCACGACCCGATCCCCGCAAACGAAAATCCCCATGGATCCATTCCGTGCGGAAACAATCCAATCGCCACCCGCAGGCATCCGTAAGCGCCCAGCTTCATCACCACACCCGCCAGCAACATCGATGCCGCCGTCGGCGCAGCCACGTGGCCCGTTGGCGCCCACGTATGAAACGGCCACAAACCAGCGAGAATGCCAAAACCCACAAACACCAGCGGAAACGCCCACATCTGGAAACTCACCGGCAGGTTCGCATTCGCCAGTGCGACCAACCCCGTTGAGTGGCTTCCCGAAATCGCATACGCCGCCAGCAATCCAATCAGCACCATCGCCGATCCGACAAACGAGTACAACGCCAGCTTCATCGCCGCATACTCGCGCCGCGTCGACCCCCAGATCGCGATCAGGAAGTACTTCGGCACGATCGCAATCTCGTAGAACACAAACAGCAGAAACAGATCGAAGCTCAGAAACACGCCATACACGCCGCCGATCAACGCAAGAAAGAAGGCGAAGAACTCATTCGTCCGCACTTCGATATTCCAGCTGAACAGCACACCGGCCACCGCGGCGAGTCCCGTCAGCAGCACCAGCACGCGGCTGATTCCGTCCGCGGCCAACATGAAGCGAATGCCCATCGTCGCCACCCACGGCACATCGACCAGCATCACGCGTCCCTGCCCCGCACCTGCCGCAAACCCGGTAATCGCAATCGCAAATCCCGTCACCGCCACCGCAAGCGCAAGCCATCGCGCCAGCGCTGCGTTCCCTTTGGGCAGCAGCGCCAGCACCAGCGCACCGCCAAACGAGATGTAAATCGTCCAAGCCAACATTCAGAAAACCTTCAGAATTCGAACCACACTCTTTGCTCTGTCATCCTGAGCGGAGCAGCTTGGGGCCCCAACGCAGTTGGGGTAAGCGGAGCGAAGGACCTGCTTCTGTTTTTGAAGCCCTTCCACCCGTGCCCTCACATTCTCTTCACCCAAGACCATCAAAATCTCCAATGCGCCAGCAGATATTGCACCGTCGGATTCACATGTCCAACAATCAACTGCGGCACCACGCCGAGCAAAAACATCAAGCCGATCACCGGCGCCATTCCCAGCCGCTCCCCAGCGTGCAGATCAGGAAAACTCGCCCACCGCTCCGGCACCGGACCCGTGAACACTTTCTGAATCACCGTCAAAATCACCGCCGCCGTCACCAGCAACCCAAGCACTGAAACGCTCGCCGCCACCCACGACAGCGGAAACACTCCGCGGAAGATCAAAAACTCACCGACAAACCCATTCAGCCCCGGAAGCCCCAGCGACGAAAACAGCGCAATCCCCATCAGCCCCGCAAACACCGGCGCCGGCTTTCTTAATCCGCCAAAGTCGTCAATTCCCCGCAGTCCACCGCTTCTGAACTGAATCATCGCGATAAACCAGAACAGCGCCGCCGCTGTCAGTCCGTGATTGAACATCTGCAGAATCACGCCATTCAGCGCCGCCGCCTGGCTTGCGCCGACAGACACATTCGCACCACCCGGTACCGCAATCGCAAAAATCCCCAGCAGGCAATAGCCCAGGTGATTCACCGACGAGTACGCCAGCACACGCTTTAAATCCTTCTGCGCCGCCGCCGCCCACGCGCCCATCACCACCGTGATCACCGCCAGCACCAAAAGTGGTGTCCTGATCTCTGCGATCTGCGCTCCAAACAGCGGCAGCGCAATCCGCAACAAACCATACACGCCCATCTTTGACATTGCGCCCGTCAGCAACATCGTTACCGGCGAAGGCGCTTCAGCGTATGCCGCAGGCAGCCACGTGTGGAACGGCGCCATCGGCACCTTCACCGCAAATCCCGCCAGCACTCCGACTGCCAGCCACATCATCACGTGGCCGCCCGCAGCCGATCCCAGATGGGCGGTCACCTGCTGCGCCAGCGTTCCGTCCGCCGCCATCGCTGCCAGGTGGCCGAACTCCATCGATCCTGTCGAATAAAAAACCCCGAGAAAAGAAAGCAATAGCGCGACGCTTCCTGCCATCGTGTACACAAAGAACTGCGTAGCCGCCGGTCCGCGCTTCGGCCCACCCCACAGCTTGATCAGGAAAAACGCCGGTATCAGGCTCAGTTCCCAGTACAAAAACCAGTGGAAGAAATTCAGCGCCGTAAACGACCCGAAGAGTCCCGCTTCCAGTAACAACACCAGCGCGAAGAACAATCCCGGCTCATGATGCACGCGGTGCGCCGCATCCACACTCATCAGCGTCACCAGCGCCGACAGCACCAGCATCAGCGCCCCCAGCCCATCGACGCCAAGGTGATATTGAATCCCCAGCGAAGGCACCCAGTTCGTGTGCAGCTCTTGCAGCCCGATCGATCCATCCCCGGGCAGGTGCAACCAGATCGCCAGGGAAAGCACGAATGCGAGTGCGCCTGTTATCTGCGCAACGCCGCGAGCATGCCGGCCTGAAAAAAGAGCGATCGCCGCACCGACAACCGGCAGCAGAGTAATGATCGTGAGCCAGGGAATTCCGTTCGCCATTGCGTTCATGAGCGGCCGCTCCAGATCAGAATCGCGGCCAGCACAACTACCCCCAGCGCCAGCAGCCGCAGGTACATCTGCCCGCGTCCGGTTTGAACGCGCGCCAGCAACCCGCCTCCCGTGGCGATCTCTTCGCAACCCTTGTCAAACGCGCCGTCAACGATGTTGGCGTCGAGGAACCGATTGAGTCGCGCCCACCTGTTGAACAGGAAGGTGACGGTCGCAACCATATCTCCCCATATCTCGCGATCGATCCAATCCGCAACCTTCGCCCACCACGCATAAAACGCAATCACCGTCGCGCCGTACAACTCATCGATATAGAACTTGTCGCGCAGCACAGCCCACACAGGCGGAACCGCCTTCTCCAGTGCATCCGCCTCCTCAGCCGCCGGCGACTTCGATCCGTAGATCCACCATCCCAACCCAAGCCCCGCAAGCACCACCACCGACGACGTCAACATCAGCGCCATCAGCCCCGGCTCATTGAATCCCGTAAAACCAAACGTCGCGGCATTCCCATTGAGAAACGCCCTGAACCAAGGCCAAGCGGGCGTTCCAATCGCCGCCAGCGCGATCGCAAAAAACGCAAGAATCGCCAGCGGCATCGTCATCACCCGCGGACTCTCATGCGCATGCCCATGACCGCGCCACGTTCCAAGGAAAACGTAGCTCACCTGCCGCGTCATGTAGAACGCCGTCAACAGTGCGCCAAACACCAGCATGTAGAACGGCGCCTTCGCCACGCTCCAGTGTTGAGCCGCCTCCAGAATTCCATCCTTGCTCCAGAAGCCCGACAGCCCAGGAAATCCGCACAACGCCAGCATGCCAATCGCATACGTCGCAAACGTTATCGGCATTGCTCCCTTCAAGCCACCCATCTTCCGGATGTCCTGCTCTTCGTGCGCGCCATGAATCACAGATCCCGCGCCCATGAACAACAGCGCCTTGAAGAACGCATGCGTAATCAGGTGGAACATTCCCACCGCCACGCCGCCCACACCCAGCCCCGCCATCATGTACCCAAGCTGCGATACAGTCGAGTACGCAAGAATCCGCTTGATGTCGTTCTGCGCCACCGCAACGAGCGCTGCAAAAACCGCCGTTGACGCGCCAACCCACGTCACAACCGTCAACGCTGTTGTCGTCCCGCCGGCCGGCATTCCTGCTGCCATCAACGGATACACACGCGCCACCAGGTAAACGCCCGCCGCCACCATCGTCGCCGCATGAATCAGCGCCGATACCGGCGTCGGACCTTCCATCGCATCGGGCAGCCACACATGCAGCGGAAGTTGTCCGCTCTTCCCCGCCGCCCCCGCAAAAATCAACAGCCCGATCGCTCCTGCCGCTGTCAGTCCCCAGGCCGAGTGGTGGACCAGCAAGCCGCCTAGCGCCAGCGCCTCCATCGATCCCGCACCGTGGTCATAGAACAACAACGTGCCCGTCTGCGCAAACAGCCACACAATGCCGAGCAGGAAAAACACATCCCCCACGCGCGTTGTCAGAAATGCTTTCTTCGCCGCCGCTGCCGCTGAAGGCTTCTGATACCAGAAGCCGATCAGCAAATACGACGTAAGCCCCACCAGTTCCCAGCACATGAACAGCAGCAGAATGCTGTTCGCAATCACCACGCCCAGCATCGCGCCAGCAAACAAACTCAGGAAGCAGAAGAACCGCGTGTAGTTCTCGTCGTGTTCCATGTATCCGGTCGAGTAGATAAAGATCAGCAGCCCGACAAACGTGACCATCACCAGCATCACCGCCGCCAGCGGATCGAGCACCCATCCCAGTTCCACCGGCGTCGTGCCCACCTGGATCCAGCTGAAGTTCACCACTTCGCGAACGGCATACCCGTTCGACCACCCGCTCACCACGTGTCCGAACGCAGCGAGCGCCACCAGCAGCGAAATCCCCAGCGACCCGATCGCCAGCCCCGACGCCAGTTTCCGCATCGGTTGTTTCAGCAGCGCAATCACGCCGGCTGCCAGCATCGGCACCGCGGGAACCAGCCACAGCCACTGCGTGACAAGACTTGCCGTTGTCTGGGGGATGAAGGATACGTTCAGGTTTAGCACTCCATCACCCTTTCATCCCGTTCATCTGGTCCAGGTCCGTCGTCTTTACGTGGCGATAGATAGAAATCACCAGCCCCAACCCCACCGCAGCCTCTGCCGCCGCCACCGCAATCGAGAAAATCGCAAACATCATCCCCGTCAGCAATTCCGGATGCGGCCCATACCGCCAGAAAGCAATCAAATTCAAATTCGCCGCATTCAGCATCAGCTCAATCCCGATCAGCACCAGGATCGCGTTCCGCCGCGTCAGCGCGCCCGCCAGCCCGATCGCGAAGATCAGCGCAGCCACCAGCAAGTATCCGGTCAACGGCGTCGCCATCACTTCGTCCTCACTTTCTCGTGCATGGCCACAATCACCGCGCCCAGCAGCGCCGCTGTCAGCAGTGCCGCCACAATCTCCAGCGGCAACACATACCGCCCCATCAGCGCCTGCCCGATTTCATTCACTGTTACCTGCGGCGCAGCAATCTCATTCGGTAGCCATGGCCCCGCTCGCAACACCGCCCACCCCAGAACTGCAAACACGCTCGCTGCAATCGCCAGGCCTACAAGCCATGTCTTCGAGAAGACGCCGTCCTTCGGCAATTCCGACGCGCGCGTCAACAAAATCGCAAACACTACAAGGATTGCAACTGCGCCTACGTATACAAGAATCTGCGCAAACCCCACAAACTCCGCGTCGAGCCGCAGAAAGAGGAACGCGATTCCAAGAAACGCCACCGTCAGCGCCAGCGCACAATGCACCAGGTTCTTTAGCAGCACCGCTGCCAGCGCCCCACCTACGGCCAGCGCAGATATCAGATAGAAGGCCACTCCCACAGCCAGCCGCTCCTTTCCCCCATACTCGCGCAATAATCACTCGACGTCTCAGAGATCTGGGTGCCCCACGCATGACGCAGTCTCATCGCGTCATGGGTTGGAAAGCACGAACTCGATTCACTCCGCATACCGATACGTCCTCGGCCCGAAGTGCTTTCGTCGCATCTCCGCGTTTCCCATCACCACGTAAGCCAGCACCAGCAGCGCCGAGCAAACCACCCACCGCAGCCAACCCTCGCCCATAAACCGCCACAGCGCCGCGACAAACAGATTCAGCAGGCACATCGGCAACACAAACTTCCACGCAAAGTTCATCAACTGATCCTGCCTGAGCCTCGGCAGGGTTCCGCGCAGCCAAATAAACACGCAGATCCAGACCTCAACCTTCGCAAAGAACCATATCCACGACGGCACCCAGCCCAGGAACGAGAGCGGCGCCGACCATCCACCCAGGAAGAGTGTCGTGCCTAGTCCCGCGACCGCAAACATTTCGACATACTCGCCCAGGAAAAACAGCGCAAACTTGAAACCCGAATACTCCGTGAAGTACCCCGCCACCAGCTCCGACTCACCCTCCGGCAAATCGAATGGCGAGCGATTCGTCTCCGCAGTCGACGCGATCGCAAATATCACAAACCCCGCCAATCCCCACGGCGTAAAGACGAACCAATGCGGAAAGACGCCAGTGAATTGGTCCTGCGCTTCCACCATCTGCACTAGCGAGAGCGACCCCGTCATCATCACGATCACCACGCCCGACAGCAGCAGCGGCACCTCGTAGCTGATCATCTGCGCCACGGCGCGCATCGCGCCCAGCAGCGAATATTTGTTCCGGCTTGACCATCCAGCCATGAAGATCGAGAGTTCCGTAGTCGCACCCATCGCGAAAAAGAACAGCAGGCTTGCATCCAGGTTCACCAGAACCATGTTGCGGCCCATGGGCATCACCGCGAACATCATGAAGACCGCAACCACCAGCACCACGGGCGCCATAAAATGAACGAGCGCATCAGCATTCAGCGGCACGATGTCTTCCTTCGTCAGCGACTTGATGCCGTCCGCAACCGGCTGCAGAATCCCAAACGGACCCACGCGATTCGGGCCGTATCGGTTCTGCATGCGCCCCAGTCCTTTGCGCTCCATCAGCACCGCCAGCGCAAACAACGCCGGATACAGGCAAACAATACACGCCGCGCTCAAAACCACGCCGATCGGCGCCTGCCATCCGCCAGGCAGGTATCCGACGATCCAGTGCAACAACAAAACGAAAATCTGGTCGAGCCTGTCGATCATGCTTTCGGCTCTCCTTCATTCGGCTTCACCGCAGCCGGGTTGGCCGGCGTCGTTCCAGCCGCAGCAGCACTTGATGCAGCAGCGGCCTTCGCCGCGGCCGCATCGGCCGCCGCCTTGGCCTTCGCCTCTGCCTTCGCCTTCTCCTCGGCGAGCCGCGCATCCACCTCTGCCGCTTCGGTGGGATGAATCTTGTGGTAGTACTCGTTCGATTTCGCAAGCTGCTTGCGATCCTGCAGCAATCCGCCAAATCGGTCGTCGGTGCTCAGCTCGAATTCCGTGTCCATCTTGATCGCCTCAAATGGACACACCTCCACGCAAATCTGGCAGCTCATGCAGACCGACACATCAATATCGAATCGCGCCGGATAAATCTGGGGCTTCCCCACGTAGTCCGGCTTCTTGTCCTTGCTCTTTTCGATATAGATACACTTCGGCGGACACTCCTTCTCGCAGATCTGGCAGGCCACGCATCGCAACCCCGCTTCCCAGTCCGACCCGTCATACACAAGGAACGGAAACACACGAGTGGCCTCGATCGCAGGAGCCCGTTCTTCCGGGTACTGCACTGTCGTCAACCGATCTTTCGAGACATAGCTCCCGGCAAAATTCCTAGCCGTCTCCGCCAGTCCCTTCAGAATCCCTTCACCCAGCAATTCAATCCTCCAGTCCAGAGTTCTAAGTTCTGAGTTCAAAGTTCCGAGCGCCACGGCACAATCAGGAACTGTGAGCTACGAACTAAGAACTGCGAACTATCTGTCCACTTCCCCCAACACAATATCCACACTTCCAAAAATCAGCACCACGTCCGCTACATTCTGCCCCAGGCACATATCTTCCAGCACCGTCAGATTGATCAAACTCGGTGGCCGCACACGGTAGCGGTAGGGGTTCGGACTCCCATCACTGATCAAATAGAATCCCAGTTCGCCCTTCGGCGCTTCAATCCGCCCATACGCCTCGCCCGCCTTCGGCCTGAATCCGCGGATCTTCGCCTTCGGATCCATCACCGGGCCTCCCGGGATCTCTTTCAGAGCCTGTTCCAGAATCCCCAGCGATTCGCGAATCTCCAGCATCCGAATCATGTAGCGGTCATAAATGTCCCCATGATCGCCCAGGGGAACGCGGAACTTGAACCGGTCGTAGATGCCGTAGTGATCCACCCTGCGTATGTCGTAGTTCACACCTGAAGCCCGCAGCATCGGCCCCGTCACGCCCGCATTCACCGCCAGCTCCGGCCGTAGAATTCCCGTTCCCTGCGTGCGCGCCATCAGGATTTCATTGGTCTGCAGAAATGCTTCAAACTCATCCACAAATGCCGGCAGATTCGCTACGACCTTGCGCGTCGCATTCAGCCACGCGTCCGAAGCGTCCACGCGACAGCCGCCAAAGCGCATGTAGTTGCACATCATCCGCGATCCGGTCAGCGCTTCAAACAAATCCAGAATCTTTTCCCGCTCGCGAAACGCATACATCAGCGGAGTACCGCTCGCACCCATCTCCTGCAACAGGAATCCGATCGCCGAGGCATGATTCTGCACCCGCGTCAGCTCCGCCAGAATCACACGCAGATACTCCGCGCGCTCCGGTACCGCTTGCCCCACCAGCTTCTCCACCGCCAGCGCATACGCCCAGTTGTTGGTCAGCGAGCAGATATAGTCCAGCCGGTCCGTGTACGGCATCGATGCCAGGTAGCTCTGGCCTTCGCCCAGTTTTTCGTGATTGCGGTGTAAATAACCAAAGACCGGTTTCAGCTTCACAACGCGCTCGCCATCGAGCGCCAGGTCCATCCTGAAGACGCCATGCGTCGAAGGATGGTGCGGCCCCATCGCAAGTTCGAGCAACTCGCTCTCACCTTCGGTCTCAATGACCGGCGGCCGGTTCCACCCTTCCACCTTCTCCGTCTTGGTTTCCGCTGAACCCATTGAATTCGTGTCCCTGTTCCCTAATCCCTACGTCCCTAGTCCCTACTTTTCGTGATGCTGTTGCGCCCTCTTAAGCACCTCATCGTGTGCGGTGGGTTCGTATTCGAAATCGTCCGGGTCCACATAATCCCGCCGCATCGGATGATCCTTGAACTCATCCCACATCAGAAGCCGCCGCAAATCCGGATGCCCCTTGAACACAACCCCGAAAAGATCGAAAACCTCGCGCTCCTGGAACTCCGCCGATCGCCAAATTGGCGTGAACGACGGCAACTCCACCTTGTCCGTACGGTTTTCCGTGCGCATCCTCAGCACAACCGGCCCATGCTTTTTCGCCATCGAGAACAGGTGATACACCACTTCGAGATACCCAGGCTGCACGTGCTTGCGGGTCTCTTCAACGGTTTCATCCACCATCTGGACCTGCCCCGGCTCGCCGCCCTCGACCGGCTTTGAAACCTGCCGCGTTACTTTAACTTTCTCGGCGATCTCCTTGTCCAGCCAGTCCACACCCGTCACGTTCGAAAGAAAATCAAGGGCCAGCTCTTCGTCGTCGCGCAGAAACGTCGCCACGGCGATCGCGCTCCCCGGCTTCAACAAGAGCGAATGCTGCGCGCTCGGGCCCGGGTTCGGCACAATCTCCACCCCGGCCCCCGGCACCGCCGCCAAAATCGCCGCCTTGATCTCCTCAACCGTCTTCACTGTCCCTGTCCACCGATCACGTCTTCACTGTTTCACTTGTTCACTAATTCACTTCTTCACTGTTTCACTGAATAATCGTCGGCACAATCCACACGTTCTTGTTCGCCGCCGGCTCCAGATCATGCTCGCCCTGCTCCGGAACCGGAAATTCCCCCGGAGCATTCGCATCCAGATGCCGCGGACGTCCCTCGCCCGTCAAAGGCTGCGCATCAATCTTTTTCTGTAATGTGATAAATGCCTGCAGCAGCGCCTCCGGCCTTGGTGGACATCCCGGAATGTGCACGTCAACAGGAATGTACCGATCAATTCCCTTCAACACGTTGTATCCCTGTTTGAACGGGCCGCCTGAAATTGCGCACGCCCCCATCGCGATCACGTAGCGTGGCTCGGCCATCTGGTTGTAAAGCCGCACCACCTGCGGGGCCATCTTCTTGGTCACCGTGCCGGAAATGATCATCATGTCGGCTTGCCGCGGCGACGGCCGAAATACCTCTGCGCCAAATCGAGCCAGATCGTAGCGCGCCATGGTCGTCGCAATCATTTCGATCGCGCAGCACGCCAGCCCAAACTGCATAGGCCAGATCGAGCTGCGCCGACCCCAGTTATAGAGCTCTTCAATGGTCGTAACGAAGACGCCCTGCTTCCCCAGTTCGATCTTCAGATTCTCGTCGACTGCCATAATTCGCTACGCTCCAGGGACCAATTGAAAAAGTGAATCAGTGAAGAAAACGACCTCTTTTCGCTCCTGCGCCAGCCTTTGCATTCACTCATTCACTTTTTCACTTCTTCACTGCCTTCATGCCCACGTCAACACTCCCTTTGCCCAAGCCCAGGCCAATCCCTCAATCAGCAGCAGCACAAACACCAGCATCGAAACACATGCCGCCACTCCCAGCCCCGAAAAAGCCACCGCAAACGGCAGAAGAAATATCGCTTCTACGTCAAAAATGAGAAACATGATCGCGTAGAGGTAGTAGGCCGAGTGAAACTGCACCCAGGCATCGCCCTTCGACTCCAGCCCGCATTCGTAGATTGCATTCTTGATCCGATTCGGTTTGGCCGGCGAAAACACCCTCTGCCACAGCCAGGCAAGCCCCAACGGAGCCAGCCCGAATCCGAGCGCGGCAACGAACAAGACTGCGAGAGAGAAATAAGGACTTGAGGCCATCTAGGAATACGTGATCTTACTCATCAACCGTACCAGTTTCGGCCCCGATTTGGCTAAGGGGATGTGCGCTGTATCACCCATCCAACATCCATTTATATCCGTTCATCCCACTCTATGAACCGCTCGCTGCAAACACAAGAAAGCCAGCGCCTGTCACACCACTGGCTCTTCTGCCTGTGATTGCGCGCTCGAACCGGCATCCTCAGGATTTCGCGTCCATTACTCCCCAACGGAACACTGCTGCCCCGCTTTTCCCTTGCATGCCTGCGTCGAACGGGCCCGTAGAATGGCAATCAGCCCGCGCGCGTCATCCCGTGAAGTTTCCAGCGTCACCAGCTGCGCAACCCCATCCGAATCTTTCCATCCAATCGTCACCAGATGACGCTTGGACCGCGCTTTCAGCATCCCTACCGCGATCGCCGGCAACACCCCAAGCCGGAAACGATTCTCCTCGCGATACTTGTAGATCTGCACGCCGTCCCACGGAATCGAAAATCCGCTCGCTCCTGCCTGAAACTCAAGCGCCTTCGCCAACGAAGTATTCAGTCTCCCGGCACTTCCCTCCTTCACCCCCTGCGCGGTGCCATTCACATACTCGGCCGCCGGCCCCGCCAACGCCACCGCTGGCACGCCCGACAACATCCCCGCCATCAACAAACCTGCAATCGCTCTCTTCATCGTTCTGCCCCCTCGACATCAACCTAACCGCTTCGAAGTTCGCGAATTGCGTCGATGTGACACTATCCTGTCTGTCCTGTTGACCGCATAGCGCACTCCACCTTTCGGTGGTAGACAGCCCAACCCCCACCCCTGTTACCGTTTCAACTGTCCCTCGCATTTCCTCTGTATGCCTGCGTGGTACGTTCAAGCATTGATTCGGGAGTTCCTTCAGAGATGTTCAAATCCTTGCCGCGTCGCTGGGCCTTCATCGGATGCCTCCTGGCCCTCCCGCTCACGGTCAATCTGGTTGTCCGCGCCGCCACCGATCCTGCTCCTCTCTCCACCCCGACATCCGCTTCGACTACCCCCGACGCTCCCCCCGCCGCCTACACCGCCAGAATCCACGTCACCGGCCAAACCACCCAGTTCCACGACTCCGTCTCTACCCGCTACAACTACGCCTTCGGCAAGGAATCCCCATTCCTCCCCTCGAACGCCATGACCGCCAACGGTCAGTTCATCAATCCTCGCAGCGTTCTCAACGCCGAATACTGCGGCCGCTGCCACCAGGAGGCCTACCACCAGTGGCGCCAGTCCGTTCACTCCAACAGCTTCCGGCAGCCCTGGTACCTGAAGAACGTAAACATGCTCATCGACGAGAAAGGGGTCCAGTTCTCGCGTCACTGCGAAGGCTGCCACAATCCCATCGCTCTCTTCTCCGGCGACCTGTCGCAAGGCATGCCCAAGACGCGCCCCTTCGAGCAGGAAGGCATCACCTGCTCCGTCTGCCACGCCATCCAGTCGACCGACACCACTGGCACGGGCAGCTACGTCATGGGAGTGCCCGCCGTCCTCGTTGACGAAAAGGGCGCACCCGTCACCCACCCGGTTTCCGATTCCGAAATCCTCGCCCACCTCGATCGCCACAAGCAGGCCGTAATGCGGCCACTCCTCAAGACCGCCGAATTCTGCGCCGCCTGCCACAAGGCCACCATCACCCGCTCGCTCGACGACTACAAATTTCTCCGCGCCTTCACCGTCTACGACGAATGGCAGGGTGCCAGCTTCACCAAACAATCGCCGCTCCCCTTCTACCGCAAAGACGTCGTCTCCACCTGCCAGACCTGCCACATGCCGCGCCAGCCTCTCTCCGCCAACACACAGGACGCTGGCGCCAAGGACGGCACTCTCGTCTCGCATCGTTGGCTCGGCGGCAACAGCCTCAACGCTGCCTACTACAAATTCGACGAGCAGTCTCAGAAGCTCGTCGACTTCCTCAAGAACGGCATAGACGGCAAAGGCGTCCTCAACGTCGACATCTTCGCCCTCGAAAAAGAACCACCCGCACCCGCTTCACCATCCGATGACAACTCCTCATCGGCGAACACGACTTTGATCGCACCGCTCGGCACGGTCCCCTTCTCCGTCTCCCCAAGCGAAACTCTCATCGCCGACGTAGTCATTCAGAACAAGGGCATCGCCCATTCTTACGTCCCAGAGCAGCGCGACTTCTACGAGTCCTGGGTTAACTTCACTGTCAAAGACAGCTCTGGCAAAGTCCTCACCGAGTCCGGCTTCATCCAGCCCAACGGAGACCTCGATCCCTCCGCCCACTCCTTCACCAACCGCCTCGTCAACACCAAGGGCGAACTCAACGCGCTTCACGAGATCTGGCACAATCGCGTACTGGCCTACAACAACACCATCCAGTCCGGCCGCTCGCAGCTTGTCCGCTACCGCTTCCGACTGCCCAAAGCAGTCTCCGGCGCCGTCACGATCAAGGCAACCGTGAAGTACCGCCGCTTCGATCAGCACTTCATCGACTTCGCAATAACCCAGACAGGCCTGAAGGAGCCGAAGCCCTATCCGCAGCCTGTTCTCGAAGTCGCGTCTGACACCCGCACTCTGAGCATCGGCGCCAATCCAGCAGCTGCGCCGCAAGCCAACGAAACTCCCGCCTGGATGCGATGGAACAACTACGGCATCGCTCTCCTCGACGCTTCCCAATACGAAGCCGGCGTCCAGGCCTTCCAGCACGTCGCCGACCTCCGCCCGGACTACGCCGACGCCTACACCAACATGGCCATCGTTGAAATCTCGTGGGAGCGCTACAACGACGCCAAGCCGCATCTCGCCAAGGCTCTCTCTCTTCTCCCCGGCGATCCCCGCGCCCTCTACTATCGCGCTCTCGTCGAACGCAACGCTGGCCAGATCAACGAAGCGATCACCGACTTCCAGGGCATGCTCGCCAAGTATCCTTTCGCCAAAGACGGCCTTCGCGAACTCGGCTTCAGCTATTACCAGGCGCACGACTACCCCAAGGCCCGCGAAGAATACGAGAAGCTTCAGGCCATCGATCCCGATGATCTCGCCGCGCACTACCAGCTCGCCATCCTCTACCGCCGCCTCGGCGAAAAACAAAAGGCCGCCATCGAGTCAGCCAAATTCGCCGACCAGAAAGACGACCCCACCGCCAGCACCTACGCCCTGGAATTTCTCCGCAAACACCCCGAGGTCGCCAGCGAATCCGTCGTATGGCACACCCACGATCTAACCGGCGACCCCATCAAGCAGCCCGCCAAAATCGAATACAAATACATCCCCGGCGCCGGCCTCTAACCAACGTCGCAACCCCTCGCACTACCTCTCTCGATTCCCTCGCACTTCTTCTCTTAACGATGTGTCATCCTGAGCCCCGCAAGCTTGGGGCCCCACGCAAGTGGGGTAAGCGGGGCGAAGGATCTGCTTTTGCCTTTCGATCGCGCCACCACAAAACCGCGTCCCCATCCATGACTCAGCCCGGGGTCCCCACAAACAGGTCCTCGTTTGTGGGGTGAAGTTACATCGCGTCATGGGTGGGAAAGCACGGACCTTTAGTTCGCGCATGCCTTCTTAACACACTGTCATTCCGACCGACCAACGGGAGCGGAGGAACCCGCAGTTGCTTTTGGTTCGCGAATCCGAACAAACGTGATTCCGGCAGCGCCAACCTTGCGTCTAACTGAACCATGACCACCGTCACGTACACTCTGCAGGGCATACCCGTATTCGAAGTCCCCGCAGACGGCCCTCTCGTAGAAACCGAGCGTCAAGCCACCGACATCCTCGGAGAAGCCCGCGGCCACGACGCCAAACTGGTCATCCTTCCAGCCAGCCGCTTGGCGCCCGGCTTCTTTCAACTACGCACTGGCCTCGCTGGCGCAATCGTGCAGAAATTCGTCACCTACCAAATGAAGCTCGCAATCGTCGGCGCTATTCCCGCAGAAGCCCTTCAAAGCACTGCATTGCAAGCATTCATCAAAGAATCTAACCGCGGTCAGGACATCTGGTTCATCGACCGCTTTGAAGATTTAGAACATAAGCTCGCCGGCCGCCAGTTCTAGTTCCCGATCAATCTCTATCCTCAAAGACAGACCCCGCACACCTGTGCGGGGTCATCCCTGTTCCGCTACACTACCCAATCGCCGGATCCGTCCGACTCTCCTCGCCCGTCTCCACGTGTCCCGCCAGCTGATAGCGGAACGTGGAATCCGATTCCACCGTCGCAACCAGGTCATACCAGCCAAAACTCTGATGCAGTTCCCAGGTCATGTCATACGACTGTCCGGGCTTCAGTTCTCTCCTGGTCACCTTCCCCGTGTAGGCATCCGCAACACCGAGATCGATGGTTTGGCTTCCCCGGTTCGTTCCGTGAAGTATGATGATGTTTCCCTTTTCGTTGTAATCGGTGCGAAGGTCGAGTTGAACCGTCGACGATCCTGAAAGGCTTCCGCGGAATGCGCGAAGGAATCCGTTTGGACCGTAGACAGAAAGATCGTAGCCCCTCAGCCCACTGGCGCTAATGGGATAGGTATCCGCGACCTTCTCGCCCTTCCCCAGCGTGTAAGTCCATGGACCCTGGCTCGAGTTGCCGGAACGTACCTGGTAAACGGCTGTTTTGCCCGCATTGCTGAAATTGATTGCAAAACTGCCGTCGCTTGCGTTGACAAGCCCTTCTGCATTCAGCGTATAGGGCACAGGACGAGCGGGCCTTGTACCCGGCTCCTGCACTGGCATCATCTGGTTTGCCGGAACCGGCGGCACGTAGTCCGGATATCGATTCTGATTCGGTGGAACATACGCTGAGGTATCAGGCAGCGCCACGACCTTGCTGTTCGGCGTGCGGAAATTGAATGCCGAGGTCAGATCGCCCGATACTGCGCGGCGCCACGGCGTAATGTTCGATTCGATCAGTCCTGAATTCCCGTTCGCAAAACGCGCTTCAATGAACCGGATAAGCGACGTGTGATCGAAAACCTCTGAGCTCACATAGCCACCCTTGCTCCATGGTGAAATCACAATCATTGGCACGCGCACACCCAATCCAATCGGGCCGTCTATGAAAGAGGTGTTTCCGGTGATGATCTCGTTGGTCGTCGGAACCGTCGAGATTCCCTGGGCACGGTTCATTGGAGGAGTTGGCGGCACCTTGTGATCGAACAGGCCGTCATTCTCGTCGTACATCAGAAATACCGCCGTCTTGCTCCACACCTCAGGATTCGCGGTAAGCGCGTCTAAGAACTGCGCGATGTACCAGGCGCCGTAATTCGCCGGCCAGTTCGGATGTTCGCAGTACGCTTCCGGCGCAACAATATAGGACACCTGCGGCAGCTTGTTCGCCATCACGTCCGCGCGGAACTGGTCCACCAGATGCGGCGCAACCTGCGGATTCGATCCTGCCTGCGTCTTGATATTCGTTCCCGTCAGCGCTCCCGTCGTTCAGCGGACTTCCCGGAACCGAATTCTGATACTGGTGAAAGTAGAGCAGCGAGTTGTCGCCGAAGTTGCCAATGTAGGCGTTAGGGCCCCAGCCCCAGAAGTCCGGCCCGTCCAGCCCCGCCCCTTGATCCTGGTAAATCTTCCAGGAAATCCCGCCATTCACCAGGCGCTCAGGATACGTAGACCAGTCATATCCCAATTCCGAATTGTCGAGCACAGGTCCGCCGCCGCTGCCGTCGTTGCCAACCCAGCCTGTCCACATGTGATAACGATTCGGATCTGTTGGTCCCAGAAGCGAGCAGTGGTAGTCATCGCAGACAGTGAACGCGTCAGCCAGCGCATAGTGGAACGGAATGTCCTTGCGCGTGAGGTACGTCATTGAGATAGAGCCCTTCTGTTCCACCCAGCCGTCATACACGCCCTCGTTCCAGGCAATGTGAGTCTTATCCCAGCTATGATCGGTGTCTTCGAGGAAAGCAAGACCGAGGTTGGAAAGGTCGGGCCGAAAAGGCAGCACGTACCCGCCCGATCCATCAGGCTGATACCAGACAGGGTCTCCATTTGAAAACTTCATAACCCGCGGATCACCAAAGCCGCGCACCCCATTCAGGCTGCCGAAATAATGATCGAAGGCGCGATTCTCCTGCATCAGCACAACTATGTGCTCTACATCGGCAATCGTACCGGTACGGTTGTGCGCGGGTATCTCCAGAGCACGCGCAATGCTGGAAGGGAGAGCAGCAGCAAGAGCTCCTGAACTGAGCAGCTTGAGAAAATTACGGCGGTCTGTAGGCACGGTGATCTAAAACCTCCTGGGGGAGCGCGATTCTCGCGTCCGATCACCGACCATAACCCCAGATTGTTTCCAGTTCGTCACCAGCAGATTGCAATCGTGTGACTCGTCGAAAAGCTTCCGAGAGGATTCGCCACTCAGGCTCTCTTCAAACTCCCCGGATTATCGTTCACCACCACGCCATCCCCGTGCCCGCCGTTGTCCACCATCAACTCCCGCAGCGATTCTTCAAACAGGGTGTTGTTCGCAATTACGCAATCCTTCAACCCGCCATACAAAATCCCAGAAATGCCGAAGCCGCACCCATAAAGCGGTGCGGCCAAAACTACGTCGATTCGTTAAAGAAGGAAGGTCGTTAAAAATGACCTCCGTCCTGCTGCGGCATTTGACGGCTAAGATCTTCGGTCCTGCGTCCCTGATCCCATTTCCCGCCTCTTCACATCTCTCTCACAAACAACGCTGTCCCGCCGCCGCTGTCCGTCGTTGCCACCACCCGAATATGATCACCCTTCTGCGCCTGGAATTTATACCCATCCACCACGCCCATGTAGCCTTCCGCAACCGTATCCTGCGCAATCTTGAAAGTCTGCAGCGCCCCCGAAGTATCCTGCAACGAAATCGAGTGCTGCTTGCCATCGTACTTCACCACGGTCCCCTCGACCGACGTAAACGGCCCGGCTCCTAGGTTCTTCAGCGCCACGGCCATCCGGTCCTCGTTGTCGCCGCAGTAAAACACGATGACATATGCGCCCTTCTTTTTAAAGGAATCAGGCGAAGCCGATTCGAGCGTTACCTTCTTGTCGATCACAATGTGTGTTTTCGCGCTGGTCATGTCCTTGAATTGCCCTTCCGAACCGTTGTCCTGAAACACGATCAACGTCTTCGTAAGTTCATCAATCGAACTCACCGTCCCCGTCAACGCATGGACCACTTGCTGCGCAGTCGCCGCTACCGTAAGCGAACCGAGGCATGCTGCAAAAACACAACCGCACCACATTGCTTTCAACATGTGACCCTCCAACATCTATTCAATTGCAGGTTTGGCAAATCTTCGATGACCGCCCCACGGGTGCGGTCAGTATAGTTCTCAGAATTCATGCCTGCAATACCAATAGCTTAAGCACTTCATCTTCAATCGCCATCCCCGTTTAGCAGTACGCCCTTTCGTCACCGTGACCTCGGATTCTCCCCGTACCGCACAAGCATCTTAACGAGACGGCACCTCTGCGATGCCCGTGACTTTGCCCAGCCATCCCGAATCTGGCTCGGGCCTCCGCGCATAACCTCATCTTTGTCATCCCGAGCCTAGCCGAGGGACCTGCAGTTGCTCTTCTCCGTGTATCGCCACTTCCGAGGATCCATCGCCCGTAGTGACCCTGCAAGGCCAATTGCAGCTAATTTCCTGTCCCCCGATGCACAATGAATCTTGAGAGCAAATCCAGAAAGGTGCTTCGATGCCGACTCCATTTCCCCGTTTTTCATTCCGCACACCGTCCCTAAGTCCTTTCCTGAGAGGACTCTGCGGATAACTTCAAGGTGGACTTTGCAGCGTTGTAAGCCCTGACAGGCAAAGGACTTTACGCCCAGAGTCCGCGAAAAAAGCGCGCCGCAGAAATTGGGGCCTACCGCCGGAAGCAGCCACTTCGGCCAATAACCCAGAAGTTAAAGCCCTGAGACCGTGATCCCTATGTCGTTCGAATCCACTCCCGGCTTCGCATCACCTTTCGCTGGCGGTCTTCGTGCCGAACTCGCCCTTCGCAACCATCTCTACGCCCGCCGCCACCCGCACGTCGAAAGCTACGGTAGCAACCCCGTTATTGTTTACGCGCCCGAAGACGGCCTGCACGGAAACTTTTATCCGCCCGCCTACTCCGCCATCGCCGGCCACCCTCGGTGGGTAGGCCGCTTCGACAAGATTCACACGCAGGGCCGCTCGCTCCCGCGCCCCTCAATCGATCCAGCCCGCAAGTGGCGTGAACTCGACTCCTGCATGAGTTCCGATGCACTGCTCATGAACGTCTTCTGCACACCCGACGTCATCGCCTCGTCCGCGATCCGCCGCATGCTTGGCATCGACTCCGAATCGGAACCCGCCTTCGGCTGGAAAGCACGCGTGCCCCTCAAAAACGAGCGCGTCGATCGCACCGAAGTCGACATGCGTTGGGGCGATCTGCTCGTCGAAGCCAAACTTACCGAGAGCGACTTCCAGATCCGCGAAGCCCCGCTCGTCGAGGCCTATCGTGATCTCGATGAAGTCTTCGATCTTGATCTGCTTCCTCGCGTCCAGATTCGCACTCGCCGGCGTCGCGATGCTGTCGAACTCACCGAGAAATTCACTCAGGAATGGGAGCCGCCCTGCGACAATGCGGACGAAGTTGCGCGCGCATTTCGCGCTGAGTTGGAATCCCGGGCCGATGCCGAACAGCCCTGGCTCCCGGGCTACGCCGGCTATCAACTCATCCGCAACGTGCTGGCTGCGCACGCCTCTGGCTCTGCCTTCTGCGTCATCCACGACGAGCGCCGTCCCGATCTCCGCGAGGCATGGTTCGACGTCCTGCGCGCGGTCAAAAACGCCGAAATGCGCGTCCGCTGCAAGACAATCACCTGGCAGGAAATCGTACCCTGCTTGCCCATCGGTCTCCGAAACTTCCTCAACCAGAAATACGGCATTGTCGCACCCGGTGAAATCCCCCTGGCGATCGAACAACTCGAAGCGCGGCCGCACGCGTTCGATCAAATGGACGTGAGAAAATAATCAAGTGATTCCACGGTTGAAGCCTTTCAGTTCTTTCCTGCTCCTTGGCCTCATTGCAATGGTCGCAATCCCCACCCCGCTCCTCGCTTCCCAAAAGAGTGACCAGGAGAAAGCCGGCGCAATCTTGTTTCGCGACAAGGGCTGCACCTTCTGCCACGGTGTCGGTGGAGTCGGGTCCAAAAAAGCTCCCGCACTCACCGATCTTCACAAGGACAAGGCCTGGACGCCCGAAAAAATCACGAACCAGATTCTTAATGGCGGACAGAAGATGCCGCCTTTCAAGGATTCCGTAACCGACGACGAAGTCACCACGCTGATCGCATATCTGCGGGCAAAAAATAAGCCGGTTCCCCCTCCCGCAACTTCGCAGGATTCGGCCCCGGCTCCAACCCCCCAGTAGAAACTCCAGCGACCGGTCTTACGACTTCGGCCACTCAACCCGCGTCAGTTCCGTCGCCGCATCCCAAAGCTTTCGTCCCATCGCCGAATCGAGCACCCGCATATCCAGTGCCTCGGGAACCGTCGGGCCAATCAACTCAGCCACGCTCTTCGCACCCATCCGCTGCTGCTCCGCTCCTTCTGAGGCGTCCAGAAGCGCATGCAGTACGCCGCCTTCTGATTGCTGCGGCACAAACCCCAGTGCGCGCCGATACCAGCCCATCGAGCCTTTCACTTCAGTCGCATTTGCAAGCAGCGCCGCCCGCGTCCCGATCGGCTGGGCCGAGTTCCCTGCCAGCCCCCAT
Organism: uncultured Acidobacteriaceae bacterium; assembly: GCA_963770365.1. GTDB lineage: Bacteria > Acidobacteriota > Terriglobia > Terriglobales > Acidobacteriaceae > Telmatobacter. The sequence continues at coordinate 83,585 of CAVYPN010000026.1, forward strand.
CGGCGCTCTTCACTCTTCCGCTGCAGTTCCAGGGCGAAAACAAGCATGGCCAGCTTCGATTGGCTATATGCCCTCAGCGGTGTATACCCGTTCTCAAGATGCAGATCATCCAGAAATATTTCGCCGTGATGGCGGCCCGTACTCGTCAGTTGCACTACACGGGGCTGTTTGCCTGCGCGCAAAAGCGGCAGCAGGTGCGCTGTCAATGCAAAGTGACTTAGAAAATTGGTTGCCAGGTGCAGCTCAAATCCATCTGCGGTCACTTCGCGCTTCAGCAATGCCAGGGTGCACGCATTATTGATCAGCAGATCCACGGGCCTGCCGGCGATCGCAAGCCGGCCCGCAAAATCCGCAACTGAATTCAGACTCTCCAGATCCAGTTTTTCAAAGCGCACCAGCGCATTCGGTGCCAGCGGCCGGATCTTGGCCAACGCTTCATGACCATCCGCCGTGTGTCTGCCGGCGACGATCACATCCGCCCCCGCCTGTGCAAGCGCGAGAGCTACGTCAAATCCGATTCCGCTTGTGGAAGCTGTAACGACTGAGAGCTTGCCAACTTCAGGGGGGAAGATAGCCGCGAGCCTTCGCTGCGGCACGTTCGATTCTTGCACGTCTTCTTGATTCTCCTTGCGATATTGCACCGGAAGAGTGAATGACCACTCACTCAGGGAATGCAGAAAATTCAGGCCCCGGTCAGGCCTCTCCAAACGAGCCGGAACCCCAGTTCGCGGCTCTCCGCCTCCAGATCTCTATGTGCCCCAATAAACTCCACTGTCGCTTCAGCCTGTGCGCGAAACATCAGCACCAGGAATTCCGCCGAAGCGTTACGAAAGCCGCCCATTTCCGCAGCCTCCCTCGTCGTATGCAACAGCTCCACAATGGCCACGTTCGGAGCTTCTGCATCCTTCAGCAACCTGCCCGACGCGCGTAATTGCTGCAAAACTTTCAGCCGCTTGGGAAACCGCATGGCCAGGCTCAAATAGCGGTCCCAGACATAGCGAAGCCGCGTGTGTGCATCCGCCGTAAACGGATAGTCCACCATCTCCCGGTCCATCTCTTTACGCAGTTCGCGATAGAGTTCATTGATGAGCTCATCCTTGGTCTTGAAATACGTGAAAAGCGTGCCTTCCGCTACACCCGCCGCGGCCGAGATGGCCGAGGTCGGTGCATGTGCAATGCCCCGCTCAGCAAACAGATCCATCGCTGATTCGAGAATCGCTTTTCGCTTGTTATCGCTCTTCGGTCGCGCCAAGCAGCCAAGTCTCCATAGATAAGCGCCTGCTCACTCATTTAATGTATGAGAATTAAACATGGAGAGCAAGAGAAATTCTCCATCTCTTAACAAAAAGACCGTCAAAGGACAGTTCCGGCTTTTCACAGCCCTGATCGGCAAGTCACTCTCGCATACCCGTCGCGCAGTCTCGAAAAACCGCAAATCTCAAACAAAAGGCCCTGATCTCATCAGATCAGGGCCCTTGGATAGTTGTTCTGAGCGATATGCGCTACTGCGGATCCGGCTTCGGGGCGGGCGAACTCGGCTTTGCGTCTGGCGCCGGGGCAGGAGCAGCGGTCGGAGCCGCGTCGGGAGCCGGCGTCACGGGACGTGTTGCCTTGTACGTTCCGTTGTATTCAGAAAATGCCCAGTCCCCTGCAAGAGCTGCGGTATCGTCCAGTTTGCCGTCGATCTTCATCGCAGCGGTCGTACCCACTTCTTCCGAAGTGAACTGAAAATCCAGCGCGAGTTTTCCTTCCTTGTAGGTGCCTGCAACATCTGCAGCTCCCCACTTCCCCGTCACATTGCCGTCCGGATCTACAGTCAGATCGGCATCCACTTCGCGGTCGCCACCCGGGGTCTCAAGCACAAAGTGCCATTTTCCATTGATGCCTGCATCCTGGGCGTGCGCAAGCGGACGCCCCATCACTAAACAAACCATCGCTGCTGCAATCACCAGAATTTTCTTCAAAGCCCGTCTCCTTGGTCAGATCGACTTATCCTACCGTTTTTTTAGACGAAAATCGCCTGTGAAATTGTTAAACCGACACCGGAACATTGGCTACGCCGGCCGTTCCAAAAATTCGCCGGTAGCGCTCGATCTCGGCCGGCGGCCCCATCGCCTTCTGGTAGTTATCAGAAAGCTTTACCGCAGGCCGTCCATCGACCTCGCTAAGCTTGCAGACAAGGCTGACCGGATCAAAGCTGTCGTCGTAGCGGGGATTGCAATCGCGAAAATCGTTGGTAAGATATGTTCCCCAACCGGCGCTGAATCGAATACGAGGCAGGGGCAGCCACTTCAGGGGATCGAAGAAGTCCGTGGCCTCGCGGAATTCCGAAGGATCGGTGTCGTTGCGGATCGAGCCACCAAAATAAGCGTGCAGACTGAGAATCGAATCAACGTCGAGTCCGTCCGATGCAATCAGGCGCTTCGTGGTCGGATCGCAGCCGCGCTCCCGCAGCCACGCGATGTATTCGTCGCCCGCAAGGTACGGGTCCTTGCTGTCAATGCGCTGGCCCGTCCAGTTCGCCACCCAGCCTGGAGCATTCTCCAAAAACTGCGTCGTCCCGAATGTATCGGGCAGCAAAATCAGAAGTTCTCCCTGGTAGGTCTGTTGCCACAACTCAAGCATCCGGTACTGTGCCTGCTTCATTTCCTCAACGCTGTCTGCAAGCGCGGCCATGGCCATCGGCAGTTCATGTGCGTTGGTGCCTATCGCCTCGAGATCATGTGTGTATGCCAGGTACGTATTCGAACTACCGGTGAAATTTTCGCCCAGCACGTCACTCATTGCCTTCACTACGAACTCCTGCCACAAAAAGCTGTGACGCCGTCTTGTCCCAAAGTCGCTCACCGTCAGGCCCGGCACCCCCCGCAGACGCGCCATCTTCTCCCAGAGCCGCGTCTTCGCCCTTGCATAGAGAATGTCGAGTTCAAGCTCCGAGAGCTTCTTCAGGCTGGCACGCGTCTTCAGTTCGTCAATGGCCGAGAGCGCATAGATCTCCCACATTGTCGTTTCGGTCCATAGTCCATCGAACCGCAGCGAGATCTGACCTTCGTGAATCGACAGATCAAAATCTGAAAGCCGAAAGTCCCGCTCCAGCCATTGCAGAAATGCCGGTTCAAAGATCCCACGCCGGCCGTAGAACGTGTTGCCGGCCAGCCAGATCAGTTCTGATTTGTGAAAACGCAGTTTGCGCGTCGCCTCCAGTTGCTCGCGCAGCTCCCGCACATCCACAATGTCGCCCAGCGGCACCTCGTGCGACCGATTCGTCACCGTAAACGTTGCGCGCGTGTCCCTGAAATGCTTCCAGATAAACTGCAGCATCAGCAGCTTGTAAAAATCTGTATCGAGCAGGGACCGGGTGATGGGATCGAGCTCCCAGTTATGGTCATGCGCGCGCCTGGCCAGGTTGATGATCACGATGGACTCAATTGTATTGAATGGCAGGAGAAACCGCAGAACTCTCCATATTTCAGTTCCGTCGTCAGGCCTGTTCGGTCACCATGGTTTCGACTCTCCCGCGCCCCGCCCGAGATGCGCTCCACAAGATCGGCGAACCACCAGCCGCACCGGCACCAGCACGTCGCGAATCGGCAGCTCCGGATGCTCCAGCCGCTCCAGCATGGTCGCCATGGCCACGGCACCGATTCCAGCGCAATCCTGGTGAATCGTAGTAAGCGCCACCGGCAGCAGGCTCGCGTACCGCACATCATCCATGCCTACGATCCGGATATCCTCCGGGATGCGGATGCCGAATCCAAGCAGCGATTGCATCAGCCGCGCGGCCGTCAGATCATTTGCGCACACAATTCCTTCCGCCTTCGTCGCGTCCAGCATGCTGCGAACAAAGCCTTCATCCTGCGGACTGCCGCGCCATACCGGTTCGCTGTGCGGCTTTACCCCGTTCACGCGCAACGCCTCGTGGAATCCGGTTATCCGCGCATCCACCGTATTCGCCGCGAATTCTTCACCGAAAAAAACCAGTCGCCGCGCTCCCAAGTCGAGCAGATGCGACGTCGCGATGTAGCCAGCACGGCGATTATCCACGCCCACCAGGTCGTGCTGCGAACGCTCCGGATAACGCATATAGCAGCGATCCAGCAACACAAAAGGAATCTGCGCCCGATCAAGCGCCCTCGCGAGGCGCCGGTTGGCCGCATCCTTGTCGCTGGTTAGCTCCAACGGCGCAAAAAATACCCCCGCAACTTTTTGCGAGATGAACGACTGCACCATCTGTTCAGCGGCATTCGCACTGTCCTGGACAGAAACTGAAGAATTACCCCACAAAAGCGCGTCGGGGCGCGCGAAATGCGTCCGCATCATCCCATGACAGATGGGCTCGAAGATCTCCGTCAGCCCAAGCTCGGGAATCAGCAATCCGAACGTTCGGCCGCTTGGCCGGTTCTCAGCAAGAACATGCGTGCCGGCACCCGGGCGCCGTGTCACCAGCCCCATGCGCTGCAGGTCGTGGACGGCCTTAGCCACCGTGATGCGCGACGCGTCGAAAAGCTTCCCCAGTTCCGCCTCGCTCGGCAACCGGTCGCCTGCCTTCAGTTCGCCGGATTGAATGCCGGCCAGCAGATGGTCGAAGACCCGGCGATGCTTGGAGAGGGGAGCCGACGGGTCGCTCGCGGGTGGCGGACTAAGTTTGCTTGCCGATCGACGAGATCTCTTCATGGGCAGTGACTTTGGACGCGAAAAACGAAGTCCATAAAAACACTACGAGATCCGCGGCATCTTGTCGATGGAATGTCGATACATTTGCGCCCGTAGACCGAAGCTACAATGGGCTAATTCGCCAATACAAAGCAGTCTAAGAAGCGCTTTAGGCCGACTGCTCGATGGCCGCCTCAATCTGGACGCGTGTTGCATCGGCCAGGGGCGGCATTGCACCGGATTGCGACGCAACCCAGCTACCCCAGCGATTTCCCGCCTCGTTGACCACCGGCAGTTCTGCTCCGCGCAGGAGGGAGTGAGCCATGGCTGCCGTAAACGCATCTCCGGCGCCGATTGTGTCCGCCACTTTCACAGGAAATCCTGTGTGCTGATGCCATTCGTCCCGTGTCACCAGTAAGCTGCCATGTCCACCGCAGGTAATCGCGATTAACTGCAATGTCGGGAACTCCATCAGCAAGCGCTCAGCGCCCCGCCGCAGGCTTTCCCCGCCGGTGTCGTCCTCGCCCGGCATTCCGAGCAACGCCATCACCTGCGCAACCTCGGCATCGTTCATCTTGCAGACCGTAGCCAACTCAAGCGATTCCTGCATCACTTCGCTCGAATAAAACGGCGGCCGCAGGTTTACATCAAAGATGCGGATGCACCGCGAAGACGCCTGCGCCGCAAGCGTTTGGATCGTCTGCCGTGATTCGATGCTGCGCTGTGCCAGGGATCCAAAACAGATCGCGTCGGCGCGCTCTGCGAGCCTCACCCACTCGTCCGACAGCTCCATAAAATCCCACGCCGCCGGATGATGAATGGCGTATGCCGGCTGGCCGTCGCTGAAGGAGACCGTGACTCGCCCGGTCTCATGCATCGGATCAATCTGCAGAAAACTGGTGTCGGCTGGCAAGGGATTGAGCAGATGCACCGCCTCGCGACCAAGGTCGTCGCGGCCCACCCTGCTCAGGATGGCTGCATGATTTCCCAGTCGCCCCGCCATCACGCTGAAGTTTGCCGGGGCGCCGCCCAACCGCGCTCCTTCCGGCAACATGTCCCACAACAGCTCCCCGATTCCCAGAATCAGATGCGGCTCTCGCAAGCTCCTACTCCTTCGCGCTCAGGCCAGGATTGCGGAATCTGAACGGCTCCGCTGTTTCAGGCCGGCGCTGCCCACCGAACAACTTCCACCCTCCGGGGTGGATCCGTCAACACTTTCTGCTGGTTAAGGCCTGCCGGTCCACCGCCAAAGCGAGCAGTCCTCGTAATTGGCCGACGCGTATTCGCCATCCGGCTGGTTGGCCATGATCCTGTGATCCGCGATGGCGTCAGAACGCGAACGGCGTTCCTGACCAACGAAAAGCCGCGTGAATCCCGCCTGCCGCTCGATCACATGATCCTGCTCATGGTTCACGTAAAGAAGATCGAGTTGGCCCGCTCGATCTGCAAAGGCAACCGCAAGACGCTTCAGCAATCGACTCATCACGGACGCGCCAAATGGATTAAACAGGAACACCAGGCATGGCCCCTGCGCAAATGGCGCGTCGACGGCATCGCCGCAGAGCACCTGCATCGGTGCCTTCGACTTCCCCGCCGCCCGCCAGACTTCCAGGTTTCGTTGCGCCACCTTCGCCAAAAGGGGATTCAGTTCGATGCCGACAACCCGCTGAAACGGATATTCCGAAGCAAGCAGCATGGCGCGGCCCATCCCGGCACCCACATCGATAAACGTAAACTGCTTGATTGGCGCTGCCGGCTTCGTCCGTTGCCATCGCTTTAGAAGCGCCCGGAAGACCGACGGTGCGACGCCAAAATATGCCGTTGAATGCCGGTCGTGCGTATGTCCTGTCTTCAGCAGTCGCCCCGGAATCAGCCCGCTGGTTTGAACGCCATGCTCGGCATCGAACGGATGCCGCGTGAATCCTTCCGCCTTCGTCATCCGTGGGAGTTTCAACCGCGACCCGGCGCTGCGCCGCAACGGAACCCCTTCCGGATGCAATGGCTTCTTCTTCCGTTTCTCGGCAGGCACGCCTGAACCTTAGCACAATTGCAGAGATGTTCCGCCCGCCCGAATGGCACCATTTCGAATCGCGGAGCAATATCTTGTGCCGGTTAGCGAAGAAGGAACCTGCCGCAATGTGCCAGGCCCAGCCGTGACACTTTGCACCGAATCGCGATACCCTTGAGTTAATCGCGCATCGACGTGACCAAGGAGCACGCGCATCCCCATGCCCATTCAGAAAACCTCGAAGATCTGGCACAACGGCAACCTGATTCCGTGGGAAGACGCCACCATCCACGTGATGAGCCACGTCGTCCACTACGGCTCCAGCGTTTTCGAGGGCATCCGTTGCTATGCCCAACCCCAGGGTTCCGCTGTTTTCAGGCTTCCGGAGCACATGCAGCGCCTGCTTGACTCCGCCAAGATCTATCGCATGGATCTTCCCTTCTCGCTCGACGAGCTATGCGCGGCCGTGGTTGACCTGATTGAGGCCAACGGCGTCGCGCCCTGCTATATCCGGCCCATTGCGATTCGCGGCTACGGCGAGATCGGCGTCAGTCCCAAGGGATCCCCCATTGAGGTCTACATGGCCAATTTCCCCTGGGGGAAATATGTAGCCGGCACCGGCGGCGCAGACGTCTGCATCTCCAGTTGGAATCGCCTCGCCCCCAACACCATGCCCGCTCTCGCCAAGGCCGGCGCAAATTACATGAATTCCCAGCTCATCCGCATGGAAGCCGAAGCCAACGGCTATGTTGAAGGGATCGGTCTCGATACCAGTGGCCTCGTCAGCGAAGGCTCCGGCGAAAATATCTTTTTGGTCCGGAACGGCGTCCTTTACACGCCGCCCCTTGCCAACTCCGCACTCTCCGGAATCACGCGTGACAGCGTGCTGACCATAGCCCGCCACCTTGGACTTGCCGTTACCGAGCAGCCCATTCCCCGCGAAATGCTCTACATCGCTGATGAGGTTTTCTTCAGCGGAACAGCCGCCGAGGTCACGCACATTCGCTCCATCGATCGCATCCTTATCGCCGATGGAAAGATCGGCGAAATCACACGAAAGATTGCCGACGAGTTCTTCGCCATCGCCAACGGCCTCAAGCCCGATCGCTTTGGCTGGCTCACGCCGGTCAAGGTGAACGCCACTGAGCCTGTAACGGCATAGCGCTCAATCATTCTGCACGATACAAAGAGGCGGCCTTCATCGGGCCGCCTCTTTGTTGTGCATAACGCACTCTCGCGAAATTGCCGCTCAGGGCTTTTTCGTAGCAAGCGGCATATATTCATCGCGCAGCTTTGTCTGCCGACTCACCATCGGAACCGCGTTGCCATCAATGAAGACCTGCTTCACTGAAGTTCTCACGTCCAGCGGATCGCCATTCGCCACCACCACGTTCGCGGTTTTGCCCACGTCCAGCGATCCCAGTTTGTCTCCCAGCCCGAACATCTCTGCCGGGTTGAGCGTAATGGCCTTCAAGGCCTCATCGTAGGACAGCCCATAGGCCACCGCGTACCCGGCTGCGTAGGGTAGATTGCGGCTTCCTCCTTCTCCACCGCCAGCAGACGAGATCGCGATCTTCACACCCCGCTTCTGCAATTCAGCCGGCAATGAGTAGACCGCATCGTACCGTTCGTCAGGACGCGGAAAGTCATAAATCGGTCCGACAATCACCGGCACATGATACGAAGCGATCTCATCCAGCACATCCTGCGCATGTGTCACGTGATTGAGAATCACCTTCAGGTGAAACTCCTTCGCAATACTCATCGCAACTTCCACCTCGTATCCCTCATACGCAGCCAGCACCACTGGCTTCTCGCCGTGCAGATAGGGCAGCAGGGCCTCAAGCTTCAAATCGCGCTTCGGCGTCGGCCCCTTGTGATCCGGCTTTGCCGCCGCAGCCCGCTCCACCTCATAAGCCTGCGCATCAAGAAACGCCTGCCTGATTTGCGACGCAAGTCCCATCCGGGTCGTTGGAAACTTCGAAGGCCCGTTGAAGTTCGCCTTCCTGCGAACGCTGCCCTCGAAATTCATCGCTAGCGCAATCCCCGGCTGCAGCAGCATCTCGTCCCGGTCTCGTCCGTAGAGTTGAATCGCTGCATCCTGCCCCGGAATGGAATCCGCCGATGCCGGCGCGACAATTGCATTCGTGATCCCGTTCAACCGCTCCACTGGAATGCGAACTGTCTCCGCATGAAATGCATCTCCAACGTTCATCTGGGGCTCGATTTCGTCCGCAGTTTCCGCCAGATCGTTGCTGTTCTGGTCCGCCGCAACCTCCGTCAGCCCGAGGTTCGTTTCAGCATCGAACAATCCCGGATAGACAGTCATCCCCTTGGCGTCAAAGACCTCTGCTCCGGCTGGAACCTTGGTCGACTTTGCCGGACCGACAGCGACAATTTTTCCGCCCGACAACACTACGGTGCCGTCTTCAATGGTCCCGTGCGTGATCGTCAAAAGCTTTCCGCCCACAATGGCGATCGCCTTCGCCGGCGCCGGCACAGTGCCGTTTGGTCCGGCCTTTTCAGTCTGCGCCAGGCCATGCACCTGGGCAAAGGCAGCGCACGCTAAACCTGCAATCAGGATTCCCGGCTTCATTGTTCGTCTCCTTCATCACTGCCTTCGGACGCGGCGTCGTGCATTGCGCCGCTGAAGTGCGTCGTTCCAAAGCCGGCCAACGAGCTGTCAAAGAACAGATCGCCATCGATATACACCTTTTCCACGCGCGCATAAGTCGACAGGGGATCCATGTTCCAGATCACCACGTCTCCGTCCTTACCCACATCCAGCGATCCCACCCGATCGTCCACGCCGATAATCCACGCCGGATTCAGCGTAATCATGCGTAGAGCTTCATCTTCCGTGGCGCCGCCGTAATGCACCATCTTGCCGGCCTCCTGATTCAGCCGCCGCACATAATCATTCGAATCGCTCTTCAGGGCCACGCGCACGCCTTCGCGCATGCTCATCACCGCGTTCCACGGAATCGCATCCCACGCTTCGTCTTTGAACCCCCACCAATCCGCAAACGTTGCGATGCCGGTGCCTGTCGGCGCGATCTTATCCCCAACCTTGTACATCTCCAGCGCGTGGTGGAAGGCGCGAATCTTGTACCCGTATTCCTTTGCAATCGCCTCCTCCGTCAGGAACTCATCGGCCCGGTAGCAGTGAATCTGCACGTAGAGCTTGCCGCGCAGCACGTCGGCCAGCGCTTCCAACTTCAGGTCCTTCTTCGGTGCAGTCGCCTCCTTGTCGCCCTTCGCGACCTTCGCGTTGTACGCGTCCCACGAAGCCATGTACGCCTTTGCATCTTCAAATGCCTGGCGCATCACTTCAAAATTGCCCATGCGCGTCGAAGGAACTTCATTGCGACGCCCATAAACCCGCTTTGGATTTTCGCCGCTCGCAAACTTGATCGATCGCGGCGCATTCGGAAAGAGCATCTCGTCGCGCGACAGGCCGAACTTGTTCTTGATCACGACCGCCTGGCCGCCGATCATATTCGCCGACCCATGCAGCAAGAGTTCCGTCGTAACGCCGCCAGCCAGCGCCTGGTATAAAGCCTTGTCCCGGTTGTCGAATGCATCGATCATCATCATCGACGGCGTCACCGGGCTGGTGGCTTCGTTAACGTCGTCGCCAAGCGCCGAGTGCGAGTGCGGGTCGATGATTCCCGGCGTGACAAACTTTCCGGCCGCGTCGATGGTCTTCGCGTCTGAAGGCGCATCTACTGTTGCGCCCACCCCTGCAATCTTTCCGTTGTGAATCCAGACGCTGCCATGCTCAATCGTGCCATGTGTGACGGTCATCACCGTCGTATTCCGGATCACGAAATCTGATGGAGGGTTGCTGGAAGTTGCTTGTGCGCGAAGGTTGATCGGTGTGGCCCAGACTCCTACCAAAAACAGGGATGCACACCCGTGTCGAAGCACAGAAGAAAAACTAGCCATGGACTGGTCTCTCCGGGGAAGATCGTCAAGACAGATGTGGATGATAGTAACACGCTGCAGAAACGAGCAATCTTTGCGTTAACTCGAACTTTTAGAGAACTTCCCAGCTCGAGCCTGCGTATTTCGACTGAGACTCCGGTTTCCGATCGAGGCCTTCATGGAAAACCTGCTCCAGGATCTTCGCTACGCGCTGCGGACCCTTCTCAGGGCTCCCGGCTTTTCCGCCATCGTCATCATTTCCATCGCGTTGGGGTTTGCCGCCAATGCCACGGTCTTCAGCGTGGCCAATGGGCTGCTGTGGGGCCTGTTGCCCGTCAAAGACCCGGGACGGATGGTCATGTTCGCTGAGGGCCAGTCCTACTCCTATCCCGACTACATTGACTATCGCGATCAGGCCCGCGACATCTTCGACGGCGGAATCACGGCCCACTTTCCTCTCATTCCGGCAAGCATCGGCGGCAAAGGGGATCCAGAGCGGGTTTGGGGACAGTCAGTCAGCGGCAACTTCTTCCCGACCCTCGAAGTGCCGATGTCGCTTGGCCGCACGATCCTCCCTGATGACGACCAGACATCTGGCCGCAACCACGTCGTGGTGCTCAGCAACAACCTCTGGCGGCGCCGTTTCGCCGCCGACCCGAATATCCTCAACCACGATGTAGCCCTGAACGGGCAACACTATACCGTCGTGGGAATCGCGCCGCCCGGTTTTTACGGCGTAGATCGTGGAATCTCATCCGATTTCTGGGTGCCTCTCACCGTGTCGGAAGAGATCATGCCCGATCTGGTCACCGATGGAAACATCAGAACCAAGCGCGACAATCAATGGTTGATGCTGAACGGCAGGCTCAAGCCCGGCATCACCCGGTCTCGGGCGCAAGTGGCGCTCAGTGTCATCAAGAGGCGGCTTGAGGACACCTATCGCAAAGACCAAAAGGACCACGAAAGCCTCACCCTCCAAACCGCCGGAGGACTGATCGCCGGATCCGCAACTCCCGCATTCACTCTCATGGCCGTACTGATGGTCGTCGTTGGATTGGTCTTGCTGGTCGCCTGCGCCAACGTCGCGAACCTCCTGCTGGCCCGCGCTATAGGTCGCCAGAAGGAAATTGCCATTCGCCTCGCGATGGGCGCTGGGCGCCGTCAACTCATTCGCCAGCTACTATTCGAGAGTTTCATTCTGGCGCTCACCGGCGCGGGCGTCGGCTTTGCGCTGGCAGCCGGCGCCGCTCACGCAATCTCCAACTTCCAGCTTCCGCTGCCCTTCCCGATCGTCTTCGATTTCAATGTCGATTGGCGCGTTGCGCTCTTCACGCTTGGCCTCTCCATCGTCACGGCTCTTCTCTTCGGACTGGTTCCGGCCCTGCGCGCTTCGCGGCCTGACCTCGTTGACGCTCTTAAAGACGGTCAATCGGTGCTTGGTGGGATGGGGCGTTCACGCCTGCGCAATACGCTGGTAGTGGTGCAGGTAGCGCTTTCGCTCGTCCTGCTTGCCACCGCAGGGCTCTTCCTGCGAAGCCTCGGCAATGCCTCCTCCATCGACATCGGTTTCAAGACCGACAACATGCTGATCATGACGATGGATCCAAAGCTGCAAAGCTACTCGCATGACAAGACGGTGCAGTTCCTGACTCAAGTGCGGGAACGAGTGTCGGTTCTGCCCGGAGTGCGATCAGTGAGTTTTGTGGGCGTGGTGCCGCTAAGCATCGGTTCGTCCAACAACAGCTACGACGTGGACGCGGTCAAGGATCATCCCAAGCAGAACATCCATGCTGACACCAACAGCGTTGGCAGCGGATATTTCAAAACGATGGGGATTCCGTTATTGCGCGGCCGGGACTTCGTTTCCTCGACCGACGACCAGCATTCGGTCATCATCAACGAGACCATGGCGTCTCACTTGTTCCCCGGCCAGGAGCCGATCGGTCGCGTGATCCGGCAGGACAAGGACCAATACACAGTTATCGGCGTCACGCGGAATTCAAAGTTGCGCACGATTGGCGAGAAACCGCTCGATGCCATATTCATGTTTCTCAATGCCGCACCTGAAAAAGCCAACAGCTTCTTCGGAACCACGCTGATCGTCAAGACAACGGTTACGCCGGGCGCAATGGCTCATTCCGTACGCGATCAGATTGCCGCACTCGATCCCAACATGGCGGTCTTCAATATCGAAACGATGCAGCAACATGTCGACAAATCGCTGCTCCTTCCCCGAATCTCCGCTCTGCTGCTGGGGATCTTCGGCGCGGTCGGTCTTACGCTGGCGGCCATCGGCCTGTACGGAGTGATGAGCTACTCGGTCCGCAGCCGTACCCGCGAGATCGGAATTCGCATGGCGCTTGGGGCCAAGCCGCGGAAGGTCCTGAGGATGATTCTGCGACAGGGTCTGACCCTGACTGCAATTGGCCTGGCAATTGGACTCGCCATTGCTTTGGTGGTAGGACGATTCGCTGCTACCGTGCTTTACGGTACAAGCGGATCAGATTTGCTGACGTTTGTAGTCGTCTCGGTCGTCCTGTTAGCCACTGCCGCCATCGCCATCTTGATTCCCGCGCTTCGAGCGGCACACGTAGAACCCACGGTCGCACTTCGTTACGAGTGAGTCCTGACTGCGGTCCTGATGCAGGATCGGTCTGCCTTGAACCCCGTCTCCTTCGCCGCATGGCGCAGGCTGTTGCATGGCGTTCATGATCGAATGTTTAGAATTGGAATCATGTTCCAGACCTCGCGTAGTTTGTCCCGCCTTTTCCTCGTGTGTATCACTGTCGTGCTGATGGTTCAAACGTCCGTTGAGGCCTGGTCGCAGGCTTATGTCGGCCAGCCTAAACTGATCGTCATAATCGTGATCGACCAGTTTCGCGGCGACTATCTCAACCGCGACCACGCGGAATTCAAAGGCCGCGGCTTCAAGCTATTCATGGACGAGGGCGCATGGTTCACGGATTGCTACTACGACTACGCCAACACCAAGACAGCGCCCGGACACGCGACCATTGGTACAGGCGCATACTCCGATGGCCATGGCATCGAGTCAAATGAGTGGTGGGACGCTTCCCGCTCCGACACCGCGAAGGTCAGTTCAGTCCAGGATGAACGCTACCAGCTCGTCGATATTCCGCCTTCCTCGATTCCCGCCAATGCCCCCGGGGCCTCGTCAACGGCAGCCAAATATCTTGTCGGCGCTTCGCCTCTGAATCTCCGTGCTTCTACCCTGGGCGACGAGTTGCGGCTCGCCACACAGGGCCGCGCCAAAGTCTTCGGCATCTCCCTGAAAGATCGCGCTGCGATTTTGCCGCCGGGACACGCCGCTAACGGCGCATTCTGGATTGACAACTCGAGCGGCCAATTCACCACATCGACCTATTACATGGAGCATCTGCCGGAGTGGGCGAGAGCCTTCAATGCCGGTGGCCGCAGAGCGCAGGCCGAACGAGAGGCCAACGTCGAAGGCACCACGCAGTTCTTCGATCTCGTAGGCCGAACGCCTGCAGCCAACAGTTACGAGTTCGATTTCGCCAAAGCCCTGATCACGAGCGAGAAGCTCGGCCAGCGCGGCGTGACCGACCTCGTGACAATTTCCCTCTCGGCAAACGACATCCAGGGCCACCAGCTTGGACCCGATTCGGATTCGGAAGAGCACATGATCATTGCGCTCGATCAGCAGTTTGACCAGTTCTTTTCCTGGCTCGACCAAACCGTGGGGCTTAACAACGTCTGGCTCGCGCTCACAGCCGACCATGGTGTCGCGCCGGTGCCCAGCGAGGCCGCGAAGCTCGGCATGAACTCCGCAATGGTAAATATGGAACAACTCTACCAACGGCTGGAGAAGGAGCTCAACAAACGCTACTCCCCCGGAGCGCACGTAGAGTACCTGATGCCCCAACCCGATCTGCCCTACATCGTCCTGAACAAGCACGCGTTTGAGAAGGTCCATATCGACGAGAAAGCCGCAGAAGAAGAACTGGCTGCGATACTCCCCGATGCCGTTGCCGCGCAAAGTCCCGCCCCGCCACCCATCCTCAAGCCAAACGAACCAACCCCGGAGCCTTCGCAAAAACGCCTGCCGCCTGCGCCCCAGGTTGCCGGCGTCTACACCCGATTGCAGATGGCTCACGGACAACTGCCGCAGACGGAGTTCGGCCGCGAACTGGCCCACAGCTATGCCTACCACGGAAACTGGTTTGTGATGCTTGCGCTTGGCGGCTACCAGATGGAGGACATTCGCAGCTGGGGCGGAACAACGCACTTCAGCCCGTGGTCCTACGATCGGCACGTGCCGCTTGCCTTCTACGGAAGTCCCTTCATCCCCGGCGAGTATCATGAGCGTGTGGCTCCTGTTGATCTGGCAACCACGTTTGCGTCGCTTGCGGGCGTCAATTTTCCGTCAGCAGCGACGGGACGCGTGCTGAAAGAGGCGTTGAAGCCAGTCCACTCGATCCCATCCACTCCGCAATAGCCGCTTCAGTTTCGAGGGAAAATCCGCGCGTGAAACCAGACATGAAAGTGCAGTTTGCCGGCATAGAGTTAACCAACCCGGTCATCGCCGCCAGCGGCACTTTTGGCTACGGCATCGAATTTGAAGAGATCGTCTCTCTCGAACGCATCGGCGCGTTCGTCACAAAGGGAATCTCGCTTGAACCCATGGCCGGCCATCCTGCGCCGCGCATTATCCAGACCGCCGCAGGGATGCTCAATGCCATCGGACTCCAGAACATCGGTGTCGCCGAGTTCATCGAAAAAAAGCTGCCGCCCCTCCGCCACTATCCCTCCTGCAAGGTCATCGTCAACGTCTTCGGCTGCACTGTCGGCGAATACAAACAGGTCGTCGAAAGGCTCAACGACGCCGAAGGCATCGCCGCCTACGAACTCAATGTCTCCTGCCCCAACGTTCACGCTGGTGGAATGGCGTTTGGTTCCGATTCCGGCTCGCTCGAGTACCTGGTGCATGAAGTCCGCAGCATCGCAAAACGTCCGCTGATCATCAAGCTCTCGCCCAACGTCACCTCCATCGCCGCCATGACGCGTGTCTGCGCCTCCTCCGGAGCAGACGCCGTCAGCCTCGTGAACACCTTTCTCGCCATGTCGATCGACGTCGAGACCCGCAAACCCCGGCTCACAAACGTAACCGGCGGCCTGTCCGGTCCCGCCATCAAGCCCATTGCGATCCGCATGGTCTACGAGGCGGCCCGTGCCGTCAGCATTCCTATCATCGGCCTTGGCGGCATCGTCACCCCCGAAGATGCAATCGAGTTCATGCTCGCGGGCGCAACTGCCGTGCAGGTGGGTACCGCCAGCTACGCCGATCCGCGCGCCACCGAACGCCTCGCCAAAGGCCTCGAATCGTGGTGCCGCAGCCATCATGTCGAACGCGTTGCCGGCCTCACCGGCGCGATCGACGTGCCGCAAAGATAGCCTCCGACACAGTCGCACCCTTTACTTCCTGATTCGATTGATATGATTCCAGAGGAGTCCCTCTTCCCTTCAAGGAGCACACCTGTGAATCTTCGCCGCATGCAGTCGCTTGCGCTTTTCATCTCGATTTGGACAATTGCCGGAACCCTGGGGCTCAGTGCTCAGAACATCTCTCTCACCGTCGATGCGACTAAAACACAAAACAAGATTCTGCATGCGCACCTCGTGATGCCCGTCAAATCCGGCCCTCTCACTGTCTATTACCCCAAATGGATTCCCGGCGAACATGGACCCGACGGTCCTATCGCCAGCCTGGCCGGGCTCCACTTCTCCGCCGAGGGCAAGGTCATTCCCTGGCGGCGCGACTTGCTCGACGTCTTCACCTTTCACCTTGATGTGCCCGAAGGTGTCACCCGTCTCGAAGCCAACTACGACTACATTGAACCCGACGGCGGCTCCGCGACAGACAAGCTCCTCATCCTCGAGTGGAACGAAGTCGCTCTCTATCCCGAAGGAACGCCGGCAGAAAAGCTGATGTACGAAACGAAGCTGATCATGCCTGAAGGATGGAAGTTCGGCTCATCGCTTCCCGTCGCAAGCGAAAATGGAAACACGGTCTCCTTCAAGCCCATCTCATTTGATCTTCTGGTCGACTCGCCCGTCGCCACCGGCCGCTACTACCGCACCATCGATATCACGCCCGCCGGCGAGCCGATCCATCACCAGATCGACATGGTTGCCGACAGCGAAGACGCCCTGAACATGAGCGAGAAGGACCAGAAGGCCATGACCAACCTGGTCGCGGAATCGGGCAAGCTCTTCGGCGCGCGTCACTATCGCGACTATCACTTCCTTCTCGGACTCAGCGATCACGTCGCGCACTTCGGCCTCGAGCATCACGAATCCAACGACAGCCGCCTGCCCGAAAACGTTTTGCTGGGACCCGGATCGGGCATGGCGCTCGGCGGTCTCCTCGCGCATGAGTTTGCACATTCGTGGAACGGCAAATATCGCCGGCCCGCCGACCTGGCCGTTCCGGGTTTCGAGGAGCCAATGAAGACGGATCTGCTGTGGGGCTATGAAGGACTCACAGACTATGTCGGACCCTTGCTCGCCGCGCGAAGCGGACTGTGGACGCCTGATCAGTATCACGAGTACATGGCGAGCATCGCTGCGTCGCTTGGGCCCGGACGCAACGGACGCACATGGCGCCCGCTCCGCGATACAGCGGATGCTGAATTCGGCATGGGCTTTGGCGGGCGCGGCTGGATGAGCTGGCGCCGTGGCACGGATTACTACGACGAAGGAGACCTGCTGTGGCTCGAAGTCGCCACCATCATCCATCGCGAATCGCATGGCGCCAAGTCCATCGATGACTTCTGCCATGCTTTCCACGGCGGCGCAAACAACGGACCCGAAGTGAAGACCTACACCTTCGATCAGCTCATCGGTGATCTCAATGCCATCGCCCCGTTCGACTGGGCAACGTTCTTCCACACGCGGCTTGACTCGACTGCGAAGGAATCACCTGTCGGCGGCATCGAAAACGGCGGCTGGAAGGTCGCATACAGCGGCGAGCCGGCGAAGCTCGAAGGCCGTCGCGGCAATCCCGGATATATCTACTCCATCGGGCTGCAGCTTGGCGCGGATGGAATGGTGGCGGATTCTGTTGTCGGCAGTCCCGCGTTTGAGGCCGGCGTTTCATCGGGGATGAAGGTGGTTGGCGTGAATGGCCGCGTGTTCACCCCCGAGTTGCTCGACGCCGCCATCAAAGACGCCAAAGACAGATCCAAGCCCGTCACGCTGCTGGTCGTAGTCGACGAGTTCTACCGCACCTGCACCATCAACTATCACGATGGCCCGCGCTATCCGCACCTCGTCCGCGAAGGGGGCAAACCCGACTACCTCGACGAACTCATCAAGGCCCGGGTTGGGCAGTAACCAGGGGAACCAGGAAAAAAGATCGCCAGTCAGCATGTTTTCAAAAAAGTAGCTTTCGTGTCCGGGCAATCGGCACGCCGTGGACGTTTGTGAGTGAGGCGATGTCAATACCCCGCACCACCGAATCCGCGCCATCTGCCTCATTCTTTTATGCAAATAAATCTCCCCAACCTTGCAGGTTATTTCTCCCAATTCTCTACACTTGTCTCAGAAGCAAAAAGCTGCACGGATAACGCCTCGCGCTGCCGATGAGCAAAATCACTGCGAGCCGCCAGCTCTTTTATTGAGCGGCACCCTACAATCTCGAACACACCGTGCCCCAGGAATGGTGCAACCCGTCCGAAACTAGCGCGCTAACTTCAAATTAATGAATACTTTGCGACTTAACCCCAATGGAGACAACGACTTCCGGGATACCCTTCCGACGAACTCATTTCCGCTGAATACTTTGCCTAAAAAAACCCTTTTAAAAGCGCAACTGATTGGTTGCGTATTGTTCAAGACATCACACAACTTGCAGAGTCGGCCAGTCTAGGTGCAGTATCGAAGACCAACCCCCTAGAGAAAACTTTGTAGCAACCCCGTCCGTAGCCTCTGCAAGCACTGGAACCTTGCACCGAGAGACTGCAAACCAACATGGCGAAGTGCTGGCCCTACTTTGATTCCTTAGTGATCGCGTCCGCAGCGTTGCCGGCCACGACCCAGCTTGCCGACCCGGCCACGACGGCTTCATCCTCGAACCATAGGAATCCGAAATCGTCGATGCACTCCGGAAAATCCGGCTTGATGATGATGTATCCCGGAATCACGGCGCCCGGAATATAGGCGTTGTCGCCCGATTGTTGCTATACGTCTTCGTCTTCGAGACCGTACCGACGCCAGCTACATACGAAGTGCTGGATACCGGGTGCGTACCGAGAATGTAATTGACGGCACGAAGCGTGTATTCGGGGCCCACAAGATCGGGAAACGCCTTGTGCAGAAAGTACATCCGGATGGCCATGTCAACGACCGCGCCCGATCCGCCCCAGGTACCAAGGCTCGGGGGCACGCCAAACGGGGTGGCGTCCAACTGTTTGTCGAGCCCCGCCATGTACGTCTTCACCGCTTCCCGCATCTGATCTTTCGCACTCGCGTCCAGATAAGGCAATGCTCGAACTGCCGTCCACCCACGGAAACCCATCTGCTGCGGGGCGATCACCTGAGGAAACAACTCCTTCAGGCGGGACTTGTACGGCTCGGCGCCATGCGTGGCGATGGTTAATTCCAGTGCAGCAGCCCAGTCCTGTCCGACGCCAAAGCCGCCACGGCCGAAGCCGGCTGGCGGTGCTGTTGGTGCGCTCGTCGTGCCCGAACTTGCCGCAGCACCTGGGCCAGAAACCGTACCCTGAGACGCAGCCAGCACGCCACCTGCCGGGAGCACCTGCGGGAGCTGATCCGCCCAGGCCGCCGCCCGCCGTATTCTGCGTTGGGTGAGCCTTCTCGTCGTTCCAGGCTTTGATGGCGGTCTCGAGGCAGTCTTTCGCGAGTGCGTCGTCATAGCCCTTCAGCGTGTCGGCTGCTGCAGCAAGCGCCGCGATGGCGTTCCACTGGAAGAACGGGTTGTTCGTGGTGAAGATCCAGCGATCGTCCGGCTTGCCGGAGTAGTCGCCCTTCACTTCGTTCGGACCGAGCTTCGGGTCATAGATGCGGCCATCGGTCTTCGATGCTCCGTCGCCAAGGTGCGTGTACTGGCGCAGATCTGGTTCGTGCGTGCCGCGGATCGCGTGGCCGATATTGTGGAACTGCGCCAGGATGAGCAGTGCACCGTGCTTGACTTGTTGCACGGTATCCGGCACGCCGTCGGGACGGTGCATCTCAACTTCACGTGAGGCTTCATCCATCGAAAGTTCGTCGTACTTAAGATTGAATGTGCGATACGCCAGAGCCAGACTCTGAATTACGCTCAGTTGCGCAGGCTCCTCGAGGTCGAAGTCGCCGGCATCATACCATCCGCCCACATTCATCCCAGGAATGTGATCGCCACCTTTATACTTCCCGTCCGTTGCCGTCGCCTGATTCCAGCCGTCGAATTGCTCTCCAACCACGGGCGACAGGCGGCCATCATCCAGGTGCGAAGCGCCGTGCCACACGCGGTAGGCTTCGCGAACGGAGACGTGATCCATCTGCACGGCAAGGTGATGGTCCAGGCTGTCCTGCCAGATGTTTGCGTAAGCGTCTTTGGAGATCGGAAAGGTTGCCGTGCGCTGGTCCGCGTATTCGATTACATAAAGACCAGGATCCTTGACTGCGGTGAAGTCGAATTTCGAATAGACGTAGCGCAGCCAGGGCGCTGAAGGCGTGATGGGGCCCTCGAACACTTGCTTGTATGATCCGTCTTCCGTGAGGCGCAGGACTTTTGCTGTCTTTGGTGCGTCGAACTTCGGGTCGAGTTCAATGACCGCCACTTTGGAGAAATCTGGCGCATAACCGACCTGGCTGTGCGCGATCATCGGCGGGCGCGTCCAGTTGGGAATCACGTCCGGCCGGATGTGCCACACGATGGCGCCGGTGGTCTTGCCTGAAGGGATCAGCGAACGCAACACGAACCAGCCGTTCTGGGCGCGGTTGCGTCCATCGAACAGCATGAGGTCTGCTGTATCCGACACGACGTTGACCCGCGCCAGCGCGTCGTCGACTCCCAGCGTGATTCTCTTGCCCTCAGCGAATGGCAGCGGCTCGGTGTATCCCTTGGCCTTGTCCCAGTCCTCGAGGTAGTAGGCCTTCTTCGGTTCATCGGCCAGCGGCAACACCTTGACCATCGCATCGTCAGGCGTTCGCGGGAAGATGCCGGCTTTGGTTCCGTCCACCAGGTAAGCCTTGCCCATGTAAATCGAAGGCAGGAACTCCAGGTTGAAGCCCGCCCGCCCGGCCAGTTTCTGCGGGAGCGGCTTGTCGAGATTGATGGTGACCTTCACGCCGCCTGGTTCCGCTGCGACTTCCAGCGTGTAGCTGAGATCGAAGGTCGGGAAAGCAAGGTCTGCTGTGAGCCGATTGTTCTCCTTATCGGCGTGACGCCCTTTGAGTGTAGCCACCAGGTCCCACTGCTCGGGGGTTGGCATCAGACGCACGTCACCGTTCGTTGCGATGCGCTGGCCGTGGAGAATCATCTCCATGGCCGTGTTCTTCTGGTCTACAAAAACGGGATGGTACGTGCTGTCGTAGAGAAATACACTAAAACCTTGCGTCTCGAGGGTTTTCTTATCTGTCACCCTCATGGATAAATCGGCGCCGAACAGGTATGAGCCGGAAGTCAGGGCCAACAGGAGACACACTCTGAATGGGGTGAGCATAGATTGAGATAAAACTGCTCCTTTGCCTCAACCTAACATGCCATGCACATCGTCTGGCGCTGTTTGTTTCCCCAAGGCGCGCGGGATTTTGAGCCTGGCCGCGGTGCTGTAACCAACTCCAGATCGCCAACATGGTACGTCAGAATAGCCTGTTTCCGCCGCTTCTCGTTCAACGCCTCAAGAAAATGCGAACGCCTTGTCGCTCTCCCGCCAGCACCCGCATTGTCTTGTGCGGCATTTGTAAACAGACGACCGTTGCCATTCCGTCCGCATGCACCAAATCACCGCACGATCTTCAAGTTTGAGATAGAGTTTGTCGGCTGGTCCGACCCCATAAACTTTGTACCAGGCGTCGACATTTCCTCTTAGAGGCTTTGCTGATTCGGTTCCTGCTCCTAAGACTACTACCTTAGTCCCCGAGAAGATCTTCTCTTCATCAGCGGGTCGCGGTCGCGCTCGAAGGAACTGTATCGATCTGGTAGGTCCCATAATCGATCGTGAATACGGCGGTTCCGCCAACGCGAACCTTTGTCTCGCTGCGATTCGAAGTAGGCAGCCAGAAGTCTCCCGTTTTTGTGCTGCTGAATGTGATCTGCGGACGCTGAATCCAGAAGGAAGGATTCTTTGCCGGCTCGGCCTTGATCCTGGCAAGCGCGAAGTCTGCCGCATCTACCCAGATCTTGCCTCGGTAGAGAAACTTGCTGTTCGTTACCGGCACGACCGTGAGAACGTATGCCGGCCTGCCCTCAACGGTTTCGATGCCCGCAAGCTCGAATTTGTAGTTGGCAGGCGTCAAGGCTGTCGCATCCTGGTCGTGCGCCGCTTCCACTTCGCTGTCCACAGCCTTCTTCAGAACCTTGTCGCACAGAAGTTTCGATCCACCTTGCGACACGATGCGAAAGCTCTTGCCAGTCGCAGCGTCAAACGTGACCGACACATCCATCTTGCCCACAAGATTGGCCGAAAATCCTTTGTACTGGACCTGGTAGTGCCGCAACTCCTGATAATGCTTCAGTTGCTCCGACTGCGCCCGGTTGTGGCGGAGCATCTGCGCAACAATCTCGGGTGCGGCCAGGGTGGCGGGTAGGGCGGCATTCGGATTTTCGGGACGGGCTATTGGGGCAAACACAACGAACCCTGCTGCCACGAAAAGAGCCCCGATTCTTTTAAAGGGCATGCAGCATGATATCCCGGGAGAGCGAAGTCCACGCTGTCTCGTTTTGCTCATGTTGGTTCGCCCTGGGGCGGAAAGTGCCATACGCTGTGACACTATTCGAATGCCGAAGTAATTTTCTCCTGATCATTAAATTGTGAGGGGCATCACAAGTGCGTCGCTGAAGTGCGCAAAATACGTGATTTGCAACACTTGTGATGAAGCTCACAGCCTATCGTATTTAGTTCTAAGTACTTTGCCTACATTTGCTGGACTTCCAGATTTGATCTGACTGATATGGATCCGCCTGAGGAGATTCCGGTACCCGCACGGCAAGTGATGCTCTGCGAGAGATGCACTGCGATTGACGCACTGCAAGCGAGGTGGGCATGGGGCAAACGATTTGGCAGTCCATGGAGAAGAAGGGGTACAACCGCAGACAATTTCTGCAGTTTTGTGCATCGGCAGCAGCGGTGGCGGGCATCGCAAAGAGCGGCGTAGCACAGGTTGTATCGGCGTTTGAAAAGAAAGAAAAGCCGGTTGTGGTGTGGCTCCATTTTCAGGAGTGCACCGGCTGCAGCGAGTCGTTTATCCGGTCATCGCACCCGATTGTTGCGGATGCTCTGCTCGATGTACTGTCCCTGAACTACTCCGAGACGCTGATGGCGCCATCGGGATTTCAGGCGGAGAAGAGTTTGACAGATACGATCCGCGACCACAAGGGCAAATACATCCTGGTGGCGGAAGGCGCCGTACCGACAAAGGATAACGGTGTGTACTGCATGATTCGCGGCAAGACCGCGTTGTCGATCCTTCAGGAAGTTGCGGCAGATGCCGCTGCAGTCATCGCGTGGGGCAGTTGCGCGTCATATGGCGGCGTTCAGGCAGCGAAGCCGAATCCGACGCATGCGACTCCGATTTCGAAGCTGGTGAACAAGCCGGTTATCAATGTGCCGGGGTGCCCACCAATCGCCGACGTCATGATGGCTGTGGTTACGCACATGCTGGTGCTGGGCAAAATGCCGGCGCTCGACAGTCTTGGCCGGCCCAAGGAGTTTTACGGTCGCCGTGTTCACGACACTTGCTATCGCAGGCCGAACTACGATGCCGGCTTGTTTGTTGAGTCGTTCGATGACGAGAACGCGCGCAAGGGATATTGCCTGTACAAGATGGGTTGCAAAGGTCCAGTGACCTATAACGCCTGCTCGGTGGTGCGCTGGAACGAAGGCACGAGTTCGCCGATCCAGTCGGGACATCCATGCATTGGATGCAGCGAGCCCGGTTTCTGGGACAACGGTCCAATGTATCAACATCTCGCGTCGTTCCCGGGATTCGGTATCGAGAGCACGGCCGATACGGTTGGAACGGTCGTAGCAGCAGCCACGCTGGCCGGTGTAGCGGCGCATGCAGTGGTTACAAATATTCGTAAAAAGGAAGTCATCGCAGAAGTACACGCCGATGACCAGAAGGAGTCTTAAATGGCCTTGACACGTGTAGTGGTCGATCCTGTAACTCGCATAGAAGGTCACCTGCGCATTGAGGCGGTGGTGGAAAACGGCGTCATCACCGACGCATACAGCGCGGGCACAATGGTGCGCGGCCTCGAGAAGATTTTGATTGGCCGCGATCCGCGCGATGCGTGGGCCATTACCGAACGCGTCTGCGGCGTTTGCACCACGGTGCATGCGCTGGCCAGCGTACGGTCGGTTGAAGATGCGCTGGGCATTGCGGTGCCGCCGACGGCGGAGATCATCCGCAACATCATGATGGCCACGCAGTATGTGCAAGATCACGTGATTCACTTCTATCACCTGCACGCGCTTGACTGGGTCGACGTCGTGAATGCATTGAAGGCCGATCCGAAGAAAGCCGCCGAGCTTGCGCAGAGCTTTTCGAAGTGGGACAAGAACACCCCGGCATATTTCTCGGCAGTGCAGGACAAGATCAAGGCGTTTGCGGCCAGCGGACTGGGCATCTTTGCCAATGGCTACTGGGGACATCCGGCGTACAAGCTTCCGCCGGAAGTGAACCTGATCGGCGTCGCGCACTATCTCGATGCATTGGAGTGGCAGAAGGAGATCGTCAAGATTCACGCGGTCTTCGGCGGCAAGAATCCGCATCCGAATTACCTGGTGGGCGGAGTTCCCTGCTCGATCAACGCAGACGAAATGGCCGCAATCAACACCGAGCGGCTCAACCTGGTTTCGCGGTTGATCTCGCAGGCCGATGAGTTTGTGAACGAGGTTTATATTCCCGATCTGCTGGCTGTCGCTTCGTTCTACAAGGACTGGGCGAAGTGGGGCGGCGGCCTCTCGAACTATCTAAGCTATGGCGAGTATCCGACCAAGGGCTACGGGAACCCTGAATCGTTCAAGTATGCACGCGGCGCCATTCTAAATCGCGATCTCAGCCAGGTGTACCCGGTGAATGCGAAGGATTCGCAGGAGATCAAGGAGTACATTGCGCACTCCTGGTACAGCTACGAGGGTGGAGACGCAAAGGGCGTTCACCCGTCGCAAGGCGAGACGAAGATCAACTACACTGGCCCGCAGCCTCCGTTTGAAACACTGGCCGGATACGAGAAGTACTCGTTCCTGAAGACCCCGCGGTGGAAGGACAATGCGATGGAAGTGGGCCCGCTGTCACGCCTGCTTGTGTCGTATGCTGCCGGTCACGCGGACGTGAAAGAGCTTGTGGGGCAGACGCTTGGTAAGCTCGGTGTACCGGTGGATGCGTTGTTCTCGACGCTCGGACGCACGGCGGCTCGCGGTCTGGATGCAGCGCTGTCGATGATCTGGCTGAAAGAATTCTTCGGCGAGTTGATGGAGCGCGTGAAGATGAACGAAGTTTCCACATTCAACAGCGAAAAGTGGGAACCGAAAAGCTGGCCGGCAGATGCAGAAGGTGTCGGGCTGGTAGAAGCGCCTCGCGGAGCTCTCGCGCACTGGATCAAGATCCATAACGGAAAGATCGACAACTATCAGCTGGTGGTGCCGACGACGTGGAACGGTTCTCCGCGCGATGCCAAGCTGCAGCGCTCTGCATTTGAGCAGTCGCTGATCGGCACGCCGGTGGCAAATCTCGAGCAGCCGGTAGAGATTCTTCGCACCGTCCACTCCTTTGACCCGTGCCTGGCCTGCGCCGTGCATTTGTACGATCCGCAGGGAAGGCACCTTCACCAGGTTTCCTTTGAGTGATGCTATGAGTACGACTGGAATTGCAGGCAAATCCGTTTACGGGAATGGCAATCGTCCCGCGGAATATCGCCGGGTGTATGTGTGGGAATTGCCGGTACGCGCATACCACTGGATCAACGCGATTGCACTAGTGCTACTGTGCATCACCGGGTATCTGATTGGCGCGCCGCTGCGGGTGTTCTATTCCGCAGAATCGTACCAGCAGTATTGGTTCGGCTGGGTGCGCTTCATCCACTTCCTCTGCGCGTATGTGTATGTCTTCAACTTCCTGGCGCGTCTTTACTGGGGATTTGTGGGCAACAAGTATGCGCGGTGGAATTCTTTCTTCCCGCTGAAGAAATCTCAGCGCCAGGAGATCATCGACGTTATCAAGGCCGACGTGCTTGAGACGAAGCTGCATGGGCCAATCTCAACGGGACACAACGCTCTGGCCGGTCTCGTTTACTTCTTCACATTCCTGGCATTCGTAGCGCAATCGATCACTGGGTTTGCTCTTTACTCCAGTATGAGTAATTCGTTTATACCGCGGATGTTTACCTGGATCGTGCCCTTGATGGGCGGCGAGATGAGCGTCCGCTACTGGCATCATTTGTTCTTATGGTTTTTTGTGGCTTTCATCGTCGTCCACGTGTACCTGGCTTTTTATCACGACTACATCGAGGGTCGCGGAACCATCTCCTCGATCGTCGGCGGGTGGAAATTCGATCGCGTGAGAAAACAGGGACCAGGGACTAGGGATTAGAAAACAACGGCAACACCTGAGAGTTACCGTGTTACTAGAATTTCTGGGATACTTGGGTGACGCGAGGTGTTGGTGACGACGGACGCGAAAAAGACCCTGGTTTTGGGGCTCGGTAATGTCATCATGGGCGACGAAGGGGTCGGCGTGCATGTCATCCGGGCTCTCGAAAAGCATTCTCTCCCGGCAAACGTGGAATGCCTCGACGGCGGCACCGGCGGATTCATTCTCCTGGAGCCGCTGCAGAACGCCGGCCACATCATCCTCATCGACGCTACCGACGACGGCAACCCTCCTGGAACAGTCACGCGCACCACGCCGCGCTTCTCTGCCGACTATCCCCCGACGCTTACGGCCCACGACATCGGTGTGAAAGACCTTCTCGACGCTTTCTACATGCAGAGCGGTGAGCGTGAAGTGATCTTGTATGCCATCACTATCGACCCTCGACAGCCGATATCGATGGACCTGTCGCCGGATCTCGCGCGAGCGGCGGACCAGGCCGTTCGCCGGATCCTCGAAGAGCTGAACGCTCCGTCTGCATAAGAGCCCCAATATCTCCCAATCCCCCCGGTCTGTATCAGCGAAATGTCCAGCTTGTGTGCCTGCCTGCACTTGCAGAGACGCGGCCTAACCGCTTAGATTTCAAACGTTACACAAAACGGAGATTTCCTCCAAAGCCGCACCAGAGAAAGGAACTCCATGGATCGCCGTGCCTTCATGGCTGCTGCATCTGCAACAGCAATCTCAGCCGGGCTTCATTCAATTCGCTCCTTCGCCAAACCCGACACTCCGAAGCTGCCACCGATGGCGGTCGGGCTGCTGATCAGTCCCTTCAGCGACCCCGAAGGCACCATCAAGCGCGTCCACGACATGGGCTTCAGCAACTGCTTCCTCTCGCTCGACGGCTACATCAACAAGTTCACGGCCGATGCTGCGAAGGAGATCGCGGACCTGCTGGGAAAGTATCAGGTGGTAGCCACCACGGTCGAAGTCGTCGGACCAGGACCGCTCGAGTGGAACTTCCTGCAGGGGCCATCGACAATCGGTGTCGTCCCACCTAAGACACGAGCCGCCCGCATTGATTCATTGCGGCAGGTTTCGGATTTTGCCAAGCAGCTCGGCATTCAACAGGTTCAAACTCATTGCGGATTTATCCCTGAGAATCCAACGGATGCGCTTTACCCCCAGGCGGTCGCTGCTATTCGCACGGTGGCCGAACACTGCCACGCCAACGGCCAATACTTCCTCATGGAGACCGGACAGGAAACGCCGACCACCGTCTCGCGGGTGATTCGCGACGCAAACCTTCCCAATCTCGCGGTAGGCCTGGATACGGCAAACCTGATTCTCTACGGCAAAGCCAATCCCGTCGATGCTGTCGACATCCTCGGCACCCATGTCCGCAGCGTCCACGCAAAAGACGGTAAATGGCCCACCGATCCCAGCAAGCTCGGCGAGGAAGTGCTCATCGGCAAAGGCCTCGTCGATTTCAAGACCGTCTTCACCAAGCTGCATAAGCTCGGCTACACCGGTGCCATCACTATCGAGCGCGAGACTTCGGGGCCGCAGCAGGTCGAGGATGTGAAGAATGAGAAGCTCTACCTGCAACGCATCCTCGATCAGGTGCTTGCCTGACATGAATCGGCCTGCTTAAAAAAGCGGGCACCATCTTCAGAACGCGAGGGCACATGAATCGTCGGAAGTTTCTCCAAACCGGATCGGGAGTAGTTTCAGGCATGCTCTTTCTTAATCCACGGTCAGCATTTGGATACGAAGCGAACTCGGCGGTGCGCCATGGACTGCTGGGATGCGGCAATCGCGGCACCAGTGTCGCCACATCGTTCGCGAAAAATACCTCCGCCCGCATCGTGGCCCTCGCCGATCTCTTCGCCGACAACCTCGCCGCGGGTCACGATCACTTCAACAAGCTCAATGCCAGCCTCGGCCAGCCTGCCATTGACAGCAAGCTGCTCTTCCGCGGCCCACATGCCTTCGAACAACTCGCAGCTTCGCCCGACGTCGACCTCATCCAGATATCCACGCCACCATTCTTCCACGTACAACACCTTGAAGCCGCGGTCGCCTCGGGCAAGCACGTCTACTGCGAAAAACC
Organism: uncultured Acidobacteriaceae bacterium; assembly: GCA_963770365.1. Lineage (GTDB taxonomy): Bacteria > Acidobacteriota > Terriglobia > Terriglobales > Acidobacteriaceae > Telmatobacter. Next base: position 112,084 of record CAVYPN010000026.1, read on the forward strand.
CGTCGGCATCGACATCATGCAAGCGAAGCACGCCCTCGAGATAGCCGCGCGCGTCAAGCCCAATCAGAGCGTGGACGTAGGGTTCCAGTGTCGCAACGCTCCGCCCATCGCCGCACTCGACGAAAAACTCAAGGCCGGCTCCATCGGCAAAATCGTCACCGCCTCCGGTAACTACAACGCGCCCGCCTCTACTGAGAAAAAGCGCGAAGGCGAAGGCCCTGACGAATATCGCCTGCGCAACTGGCTCTGGGACCGCGCTCTCTCCGGCGACATCCTCATTGAGCAGAACATCCACATCGTCGACCTCTGCAACTGGATGCTCGGCGCCCACCCGCTCAAAGCCACCGCGACCGGCGGCCGCAACGTCCTCACCCACTTCGGCGATTGCTGGGATAACTACCAGGTCGACTTCACCTATCCCAACGACGTGCGCTTTTCCTTCGCATCCACCCAGTTCGGAACTGACAATGTTTTCGACGCGGGCCTCAAGCTCTTTGGCGTCAGCGGATCGGCTACCTGTCCCTACTCTGGCCCGATTGCCATCACCGGCCCCAACGCCTGGGCGTATCAGGACTCCACAGCGAGCGCACCCGGCTCCGGCAAGTTCGCCGCCAATGGCGCCTTCCTCGACAACCTCCAATTCGCCGATCGAGATAAGGAGCGCACGTTCATTGCCAGCATCGTCTCCGGGCCCGTGCATAACCAGATCGCCGCTGGAGTTGAAACCGCGCTCAGCTGCATGCTCGGCCGTATGGCCGGCCTCCAACAACGCGAAGTGACATGGGAGGATCTTCTGGCGCATGGCGAGAGTTACAAGCTAGGGTTTAGCCTCGATCAGTTCGCCTGAAAACCCGCGTCATGGTGAAGAGATCGATCTTGCCGTGATAAAGACTGTTCGTTTGGATACAGATCCTCCAGGCTTCAATGGTGGTGATTTTTTGTTTTAGTGAAGGAGCTTTCCTGACTACAAGGGCATTTTAAAGATCAATCCATTCGGGCGACGGCAACATCTGTCGAGCCACTATGATGGAGGCATGACTGCCATCACGTTCGAGCAAATTCCCCGCTGGACGATGGAATACGGGTTCAAGCCCCTCTCGATCGCCACGTGCTTTGTGCTGGTCGCGCTGCTGTGGACCTTCCCGCTTCAACATGTAATCGCTTATCCGTTTGTATTTTTGTTTTTCGGTGCCATCATGGGAAGCGCCTGGTTTGGCGGCGCCGTTGCCGGATTCATCGCCGTCGTTGAATCCTCCCTCATCATTACCTATTTCTTTATCCCACCATTATTTTCGATTACGGTTGCGAAGGAATCGCAAAGCTTTCTTGCCGCTTTCATTTTGTGCGCTTTCGCGATTTCGATCGTCAGCTCTGCGCGAAAACGCGCGGAGAACGCAGTGAGAATGGCGAAAGATGAACTTGAGACGAAGGTTCGGGAACGGACCGCCGAGTTGGAGCGCTCCAATCTCGACATCCAGGAAAGCGAACGCCAGCTTCGCGTCCTGACTGAAGCCATTCCTCAACAGATTTGGCGTGCGGACGCCGCTGGTCGGATTGAGTATTGCAATCAACATCTGCGCGATTATGTTGGTTTGAGCGATAGCTCAATCGCTGGAGATTCCTTTTTTAAAATCCTCCATACGGAAGATGAAGTGTTGTTCCGACAAGGCTGGGAATCGGCTCTACTTGCGGGTTCCCCGTTTGAAGTGAAGGTGCGTGTGCGCGGCGCGGATGGATCGTTCCGCTGGTATCTGGTTCGCAGTATTCCTCAACGGTCAGAGGACGGAACGATCGCGCGATGGTACGGCATCCACATCGATATTGAGGATCAACACAGGGCGCAGCAGAGTCTTGTCGTCGCGCAGGATAACCTGTCTCGCCTGTCGCGAACGCTGAGTATGGCTGAAATGGCAGCTTCGATCGCGCACGAATTGAATCAGCCGCTGACCGCCGTGGTTACCCATGCCTATGCTTGCAAAGAGTGGCTCGATAGCAATCCGGCAAATTTTGCGAAAGCCTCGGCCACCGCCGACAAAATCGTGCAGGAGAGCACGCGCGCCAGTGCGGTCATCAAAAGAGTGCGGGCCCTGTTCCGTAAAGAAGATATCGAGAGGCAGTCGATTGATCTGAATGGAATGGTACAGGAGCTCAGCCGACTGCTTCGCGATGAGGCCATCAGGCGCGGGGTTGCCATTCGCGTAATACAGGACCGCAACCTGCCTGGAATTGAAGTGGATCCGGTACAGATTCAACAAGTTTTGCTTAACCTCGCCGCGAATGCGATGGATGCGATGGTGACGGTTGCGTCTCCGGAGTTAACAATTCGTTCAGAAAGATACGGCGCTGATGAAATTGTCATCTCCATCGAGGACAATGGTCCCGGCATTCTACAAGACGCCGCAAGCAGGATATTCGAACCGTTTTTTAGTACCAAGGAGCACGGGACCGGCATGGGACTCGCGATTTGTCGCAGCGTGGTTGAAGCTCACGATGGGCGCATCTGGGCGGAGAATCTTAGTCCGGTTGGCGTGCGATTCAGGTTTACGCTCAAGGTAAACGCATGATGAGAGAGACTGTTTTTATCGTTGATGACGATGCTGCCATCTGTGAGGGGCTGTCAAATCTACTCGATTCGGTCGGCATACTGACCGAGCAATACGCTTCGGCTGAAGAGTTCTGGGAAGGCTGGAATGATTCGCGGGCGGGCTGCATTTTGCTGGACGCGCGCTTGCCGGGGGCTAGCGGGGTTGAGTTTCAGGATCAGCTCCGAAAGATGGGAATCGGACTTCCGATCATCTTCATGACCGCACACGGAGACGTACCCATGGTACGCAGAGTAATGAAGGCAGGGGCCATTGAGTTTCTGACGAAGCCCTTCCAAAAGCAGGAACTACTGCATGCGGTCAAACAGGCTTTCGAACAGGATCGGGCGCGTCGAAGTGAACATTCCATTGTCAGCGCGATTAATCTGCGAATCAACTCGCTCAGCGATCGCGAGCGCGAAGTCATGGCCATGGTGACTGCAGGCCTTCTGAACAAACAGATTGCGGCCGAACTGAACCTGAGCGAGATAACAGTAAAGGTCCACCGCCGGGGAGTAATGGATGGCATGCAAGCCGGCTCCCTGGCTGAGCTAGTGAAGATGTGCGAACGCGCCAAGTTTCCTTCTTGGACAGCTCCTGCCTAATCGCCGAATCCGAATGTCTCTTCCCGCGATAGCCGCCTGAGTAGATCGTTTTCCAGACAGAACCGGAGACCCACAAGCTTGGCCCGCATTGCCAGCGAATGGATTCCGCGAAATGAATTGTCTTGTCGCCGAACACTACCGATGATGATCAGTTCGCGAGAATGAGCAGCGGCCTCACGATAGACTCGCACCCGCGCGGTAACGAGATCGGGCATTGCGATAAACAGCAACGATCGGATGTCAATGGCGTCCTTGAGCGCCTGGAGCGAGGCGTGACGTCTGCCAATGTCGCGTGAGAGGTCCGACATCCCAGCGATCGGGATCGCGTGCGATCCAGTCACACTCCGCTGAAGTTTCTGTGATCTCAAATCGGATGAGTCGCAGAGGTGCACGCGAAAGAGTGCCAAAGCGCAATTGAATGCGAAGATCGCGAAGAAAGCGGCTGACGCCGCTGATTTGATGCGTCAGCCCTGAACCGTCCTTGGACCACCAGTCTTGCCCGTCCGGGTCGAAGGGGGAAATAGGAGAACCGAAGGACATAATTGAGTCTCCGCCCATCTGAGCTTCCACAAGGCTTAGTCGCATCACCTTTCGTCTTCAAACCACTCGAAGGGAAAGTCGCCACGGAGAAGGATGAGCCATTGTCATCAGCTTCGTGAAACGGCTCCGACGCGGAAACAGTTAAATGGCCGCCTGATCCCGCTCCTTGCTGCGGATGCGGACGGCGCCGTGAACGGTGTATAGAAAGATCTTGCCGTCTCCAATCTTTCCTGTATACGCAGCGTTAGAGATGGCTTCGATCGCACGCTCGACCGTTTCGTCCACCAGAACCAGTTCTACCTTGATCTTCGGGAGAAGATCGACGTCGTATTCTCTTCCCCGAAAGACCTCGGTGTGACCCTTCTGGCGTCCGTGACCACGAACCTCCGAGACCGTCATTCCTTCCACCCCCATCTCAATCAAGGCGGCTTTCACCGCCTCGAATTTGTTGGGCCGAACGATCGCTTCAATTTTCGTCATAAGCTCCTCGCTCTCTCGATCAATCGCCAGTTGTGGAAGCGCTGCGCAAAGTCGTCATCTCTTGCACAGGCGAGTGGCCTGTGACGTCCTTGGGCATGCCAGCCGGCGCAGCCAGAGACGAGATGACATACTCCGGATAAGCAGAGATGCCGTGCTCGTGAAGATCGAGACCATAGAGTTCGCCCTCTTCAGAAACGCGCAGCGTGCCGGTCAGATTCACCAGGTACATCAGCACCATTGCAACGCTAAACGTAGCCGTCGTGACAATGGCACTACCGATGAACTGCGCTTTTAGCAGAGTGAAGCCACCGTGGTAGAACAGGCCGGCGAGTGGAGCGGAATTGTCAGGCCCGGTGGGGCCCGTCGCTCCGAATTGGCCAGACGCAAACAGGCCGAGAGAGAGCGTGCCCCAGATGCCGCACAGGCCGTGTACCGGTACCGCACCGATTGGATCATCGATGCGCAGCCACTCAAGCAACTCCACACCCAGGCAAACGACCACTCCGGCGATGCCACCGAGAACAATGGCGCCCGTGGGGCTGACCCAATAGCAGGGACAGGTAATCGCCACCAATCCGGCGAGGAATCCATTGACCGTAAACCCGATATCCCATTTCTTACTTTGGAAGTAGGCGTACATCATGGCCGTGAGTCCGGCAGCGCAAGCCGCCAGTGTGGTGTTGGCGGAGACACGACCGATCCCGGCAAAATCCATCGCAGAGAGTGTCGAGCCGGGGTTAAAGCCGTACCAGCCGAACCACAGGATCAGTCCGCCAGATGCGGCGATGGTGAGATCGTGTGGAAGCATCGGAGCTCCGCCATCGCGCTTGAACTTGCGTCCCAGCCGTGGTCCGAGAACGATAGATCCGGCCAGCGCGATGAATCCGCCGATGGTGTGCACAACGGTGGACCCGGCGAAGTCATGGAAGCCAGTACCCAGAGTGGGAAGGAAGTAGCCGGTCGAGCCCATGGTGGCGAGGAATCCGTCCGGTCCCCACGCCCAGTGGCCAACGATCGGATAGATGAAGCCGGAGACGCCGACCGAGTAGAGCAGATCGCCGACAAAACCGGTTCGACCAATCATTGCGCCGGACGTAATGGTCGAGCAGGTATCGGCAAACGCGAACTGAAAGATCCAAACGGCGAGAAATGCCACGCCGGTCGACTCGTACGTCTCCGGTGCGCCCTGGAGGAAGAACCAGTGATACCCAATGAAGCCATTTCCATGGCTGAACATGAACGCGAAGCCAATCGCATAGAAGAGAATGCCGCAGAGGCAAGTATCGACGATGCATTCCATCAACACGTTTACGGTCTCGCGTGATCGGCAGAAACCAGCTTCGAGCATGGTGAAGCCGACTTGCATGCCAAATACAAGGAAGGCCGCAATCAACGTCCACGCAGTGTTTACGGGATTGACAATATCTGCAGCTTTCATCGGAGCATCGGCCGCGTATACCTTCGCGAAGAAGACGCTGGCGACTCCTGCCATGATCAGTAGTGTCAGGCCAACGCCCGTGAGTTTGCCCACAAGAACTGTGGCGCCATAACGTTGCCACATCGGCTGCTGGAGCCGCTCTCCAAGCCGCGATAACTTTTGCGAAAAAGACAAGGATCTCCCTCGCCGCACAATGGGTTTCATCGTGTGCTCCTCCATTCGATTTCTAGATTCATCCGACGTACGGACTGCGAGATGCTGCAGAGTACACTTCACCGCTGGCCCGGTAAGGTCTCATGCGGTGGATTCTGTTGCGACCTGGGTTACAGATTCAAACAAGAAGGGAAAGCCGACTCGCTTACCAGGTTGATAAACGAGTGCGTGTCTGGAATGTAACGCGTAAACAACCGGGGCACAACTATACCTTGGTATGTCTAGTGCCGCTTTTGCAATCGCCGTATGCTCTATCTACCTCGAAATGAGTACGACACTCCATTCGACATGTTCCGGAAAGGCTCCAATTGCCCCACACAGCTACCTATTCTTTGATGGTTCTAGCGATGCGCCTGGTCGAAATCTTGTTCTTCACGGGCATTATCGGTTGCGCTATTGTCGTGGTTGTCAGTTGGATATCCATCTTTAAAGAAGGCTTCTCCGATTCCGGGAGCCCAAAAGGCGATTTTCATTGATCGGTCGTCTTCCGGGCTCTTGGGTACAGTTACGAGCCCAGTGCAGGCAATATTTTACTGGCCAGTCTGGTAGCGGATCATGGCGAGAGCAGTCTGATAGGTGTAACGCGCATTGGTGTAGCCAATCTCTGCCTGCGTTTGCGCGAGCTGGGCTTGGGTGAGATCGACGATGCCGCTGAGTCCAACCTTATAACGGGCCTGGGCGAGTTCGAGCGCGGTGTTGGCCTGGTCGAGAAGCTGCTTGGTGACGCCGATTCGCTGGAAGGCGAGCTGGGAGTTGAGAACTGCGTCGCGGACATCGCGCGCGATAGTATCGCGCAGGCCACGGACTTGTTCAGAAGCGGCCTTTGCTCGCAGATCGGCCTCGCGACCGCGGGCAATGTAGTCGAAGCCATTGAAAACGGGAATGCTGACGTTGGCACCTGCTGCGCCGTACCACGATGATGCGATCTGATCGGCGCGAATGGGCGTGCCGCCCGCAGCCGCCAGCGCGGAAACGGTGGGACGGAGCAGATCGTGCTCGGCGGAGGCGAACTGCCTTGCGGCAAGATAATGATCGTTGAGCGAGGCGAGATCGGGTCGCGCGCGGAAGGCTAGTTGAACAAGATCGTCGGCGTTGATTGGCGCAGGTTCAGGATTGGATGGCGTCTCGTCCACGAGATCGTATTGGATGTCATTGTCAGAACCCAGGATGGCGTTGAGATTAGAGAGCGCGGACAGCGTGGCATTCTGTGCGTCCAGGACGAGCAACTGAGCCTGCGATATCTGCACGTTGGCGAGGCTGAGGTCGAGAGTGGAGCGCAGGCTTTGATTGGTGAGCACCCCGATCTGCTGACCGGTTGCCTGGCGCGTTGCTACAGTTTGTTGTGCGACCCGTAGAACCGATTGTGCGGTGAGCGCCTGATAGAAAGCCTGATCGACGGCGAGCGTGATGTCTTCAACCGTGGCGCGTTCAGATTCAACCTGAGCTTTGGCGTTCGACCGCGCGTTGCGGATGAGATTATGTGTGCGGCCAAAGTCGGTAATGAGTTGGCTAACGGTCACGCCCCCGGCCGCGCGGTTGTAAACGACGGGGTTGTTGATTGCACCGGCTGTGATGCGGCTGTTGTCGTGCGCGCCAACGGCGGTGAGGTCGGCGAAGGCGGTAGGCAGTTCGCCGGCGCGGGCTTCGCGCGTGACCTGCGCCTGGGCGAGTTGCAACAGGTGTGCGACGGAAACGTTAGGATTGTGCGCCAGCGCGATCTTCTCGGCATCGGCGAGGGTCAACTTGGGGCCGGTGGGTGGCGGCAATTGAGGTGGTGCAGGCAGAGGTGGCGGGACCTGACTGGCCGGTTGGCTCTGATCCGAGTGATTAGGATTCGCTGGTTGTTGATCGCTTTGTTGCAGCGGGAACTTCTCCGACCGCGTAAGGAACTGCGCGGCCGGCGCGTCGGGCAGCTTGAACTCCTGCGCGAATGCCGAACCGCACGCCATACCAACGATAAACGCCAATGCAATCGAATAAGGTAACGGCTGTTTCATGCATGGGCCTCCGTGGCGTTGTGTCCTTGGTTGTGTTCGCGGCGGCCGTGGATGAGTAGATAAACAGCGGGGACGAGGAACATAGTGACGACGACTGAGACGGCGAGCCCGCCGATGATGGCGCGGGCCAGCGGCGCATACTGCTCACTGCCCGCCTCGAGGCCGAGCGCCATGGGAATCATGCCGAGAAGCGTCGCTAGCGAGGTCATCAAGATGGGACGCAGACGGACCCTGCAGGATTGCACCGTTGCCTGCAGCAACGGCAAACCTTGCTCGTGAAGCACGTTCGCAAACTCAACGATCAAGATCGAGTTTGAAACCACGATGCCGGTCATCATAATGACGCCCATGAGCGACATGATGTTGAGGGTGCTCCCGGTGAGAATCAAGAAGATGACTGTCCCGACTAGGCCCGGCGGAATGGCCATCAGGATGATGAACGGATCAATGAACGAAGTGAACTGAGCCATGAGAATCAGGTAGACAAGCAGCACCGCGATGATGAGGCCGAGGCCGAAGTCCTTAAACGACTGGTTCATGCTGACCACCGCGCCGCGCAAGTCGATGACCGTGTTCTTGTCATGCTTAGTTTCGGCGAGCAGAGTGTCAATTTGCTTGCCAATGCCCTGGAGTGCCTCACTCTTGGGCGAAACGTAGACGTCGATCACGCGGCGAATCTGGTTGTGATCAACTTCGGTTGGCGTGTTGATCTGGTGGATATTCGCCACCGAACCCAGCGTGACCAGGCCGCCGGAGCTGACGCCGTTTTCGAGCGCAGCTGGCACCAAGCCGGCCTGGCGCGCGTCCTGCATGGGGCCGTAGCCGGGCGGGCGCTTGGAATGCAGGGGAATGTTCTCGAGATCCTGCATGGACATGTGATTGATCCAGTGATTGGCGTATTGAACGGTGACGAGGTAGTTGTTGCCCGTTCGGGGATCGATCCAGTAGCTGGGTGCGACCATGCCACTCGAAGTGAGCGCGGTGATTACGTCGTCAATGACGTCTTTGGCGCTAAGGCCCACAAGGCTGGCGCGCTGGCGGTCGATGTCGAGTTGGAGGCCGGGGTAGTCGAGGCTCTGCGGAATGTAAACATTCCGCACCGAGGGCATGGCCTGGATCTTTGCGGCGAGTTGGGTCGCGAGTTCAAAGGACTTGTCCATGTTCTGAGATTTGATCTGAATGTCGATAGGTGCGGGCAGTCCCTGGTTGATGACTGCGTCGACGAGGCCGCCAGCCTGGTAGTAAGCGGATAGTTCCGGCATCTGCTCCGCGATCTTGCGCTGCACGCGGCGCATGTACTCGTAACTGCCGACGGCATGATCCTCCTTCAGGCTGGTTTGCACGAAGGCTGTGTCCATGCTGGCGTTAGTGGTGTAGATGGCGGACAGGTCGGGATAGACCCCGATGTTGGAGACAATCATGTCCATGTCTGCGGGGCTGACTTCACGGCGGATGATCTGCTCCACCTTCGCGACGTAGTCGTTGCTGACCTCGAGACGGGTGCCGGCGGGCATGCGCAGATTGATGACGAACTGGCCGGGGTCGGTGCGCGGAAAGTAAGCGCGGCCTAGGAACGGGAAGGTGATGGCGAGCAGCAATACGACCGCGCCCAGGATCACGCCTGCAGTGAATGCCGGCCGCTTCATGGCTCGATAGGCAAGGCCTTCGTACCAGTCAAGCATGGATTGAAACTTCGCATTGAACGCTCTATCAAAGCGGGCAAAGACGCCGGTCTTCTTGTTTTCATGGTCTCCTTCTTCGTCGTGCACGTTGATGAACGTGGCGCAGAAGAGTGGCACTACGGTCATGGCGAAGAAGTATGACGCGAAGATCGAGAGGACAACGCCTAATGCAAGCGGAGTGAAGATGTATTTGCTGACCCCATGAAAGAAGGTGACCGGAAAGAACACGATGGAGGTAGTGAAGGTGGCGGCAAGCACAGCCATCGACACTTCTTCGCCGCCTTTCTCGGCGGCGACGAAAGCGCTTTCACCGCTTTCCATGTGACGGAAGATGTTCTCGAGCACGATCACGCCGTTGTCGATGAGCCGTGAGAACACCAGCGCTAAACCGCCGAGCACCATGGTGTTGATTGATCCGCCAATGTAATTGTCGATGGTTAGGCAAACGATCATGGAGAGCGGGACGGCGAGCAATACGGCAACGGTGGCGCGAGGGCTGCCGAGGAAGACGAGAATCATCATCCCGGTGAGCACGAGGCCGATGCCGGCTTCGCGCGCAACGTTGCTGATGGCTAACTTGACGAAGATTGACTGATCAAACACTACAGCCGTCTTGAGCGATTCAGGAATGTCGACAAGTTTCTTAACCGCAGTCCTGATGCCGTCGACGATGGTGATCGTGTTCGAGTTGCCGCCCTGCTTGAAGATGGGCACGTAAACGGAGCGCTGGCCGTCGATACGCACGATGTTATATTGCAGCGCACCAGAATCCACCGCCTTGCCAACGTCGCCGACGAGCACCGATGAATTGCCTACTGTCTTGAGAGGCATGGAGTTCATCGATTTAGCATCGGGAAATTGCGAGTTGGCGTAGATGTTGAAGTCTTTCGAGCCGATCCGCACGTCGCCGGCAGGCAGAATGAGGTTGGAACTATTGACTGATTGCACGACGTCGTTGAGGCTCAGGTTGCGGGCCTCAAGCTTCAGCGGATCGACGTAAATCTGGATCTGGCGATAGGTGCCGCCATATGGCTGCGGAACCGATGCACCTTGCACACTCGATATCTGGTTGCGCACTTGAAACTGCGCGAGATCTTTGAGGCTTGTTTCGTTGAGGCCCTGGCCTTTGAGCGTGACCAGACAGACCGGCTGGGTGGAAGCATCCATGCCGAGAACCACCGGCGGAAGAGTGCCAGGCGGCAGGCGACGAAGGTCGGCCATGGCGAGGTTGGCGATGTTGCTGACCGCGACGTTGGGATCGGTACCGGGCTTGAAGTAGATTTTGACCAAGCTCACACCAGTAAGAGAGCGCGATTCGCTGTGGTCGACGTTGGCGGCGAGAGTGAAGAATCGTTCGAATGTGTTGGTGATGTCTGATTCGATCTGCTCCGGGGGCATGCCATTATAGAAAGTGGCCACCACGACCACCGGCATGTCGATCTGCGGAAATAGATCAACGGGCATGCTGGCCACGGTGAACGTGCCGATGAGGGCCACGACCAGGCAGAGCATGATAATGAAGTATGGATATTTGAGTGCGAATTTCGGCATTAGCGCGGCCCTCCGCCGACGTGCTTCGCATCCTGTTCATGCGTGTCGTGCTCTTTCACGCCCGGCTTGATCGCTCGATTTTTCTGCACAGTAGAGGGTTCGGAGCGATGCTCGTTAGCAGCTTCGACGCCGACCGTTGCATCGGAGGTAGGTGCATCGGACTGTATATCTCCCTTGAGATCGATGGTGCCCCCGGTTTCCTGCTGGGTTTCGGATGCGGGCTCCTGCAATACTTCAGGACTGACAACTTCACCTTCTTGATACTTATCCTGACCACCAACGATGACACGGTCGCCCGGCTGAAGGCCGCTCGTGATTTCAGCCAGCTTCGATCCTTCAATGCCCACTTGCACTGGGCGAATATGCACACGATTGCTACCGTCCAGTACGTAGCCCACTCGCTGGCCGCCTTGGATCATCAGCGCCTCGAGGGGAACTGTGACCACGTTGTCCACGTGTGCGAGCCGCAGCATAGCGTTTGCATACATACCGGGCGCGATGGAGAGATCCTTGTTTTCGACGTCAACTTCTGTTTCCATACTGCGGGTCTCAGAGTCGATGTCGCGCGTGAAGCGCACTACTTTGCCCGTCAGTGAACGGTTGATCGCGTCTACACGGACCGTGACCTGGTCGCCGTCTTTGACATAGCGCACGTCGTTCTCAGGCACGGGCAAGCGAAGGCGAAGGAGCGTACTCTGCGAGAGCCGGACGATGGGCAGGTTCTGGCTGTTGGAGTTGGTGCCGCCCTGGATGAGCGCGCCTGTATCCGCATAACGCCACACGACAATGCCGGAGATGGGTGCAACCACGTTGGTGTAGTCGTGCAGGGCCTGCACACGCTGGTTGTCTGCTTGAGATGAGCCCATGTGCTGCTGGGCCGCGGCCATGGCGGATTTGGCCGAATCGACCTGGGCCTGGGAGGAAAGTTCCTTCGCCTGGGCGTCATCGAGCTCCTGTTGCGCGATGAGTCCGGGATGTCCCTTGGCGGCTTCGCAGAGACGCTGGTAGGCGGATTGAAGAGCTGCGTGCGTGGCCTCGGCGCTACCAATTTCGTGTTGCGCGCGCGTGATCTCGTCCTTGCTCTGCGCGATCTCAAAGACGGTCTGCTGTAGTTGCGCTTTGAGCTCGGGGACTTCAAGAACCGCGAGGGTCTGGCCCTGCTTCACGATGTCGCCAATGTCGACGTTGATCTTCTTCATATAGCCGCTGACTTTGGGGTGGATGTCCACGGTCTGATAGGGCTGAAACTGACCCGCAAGCGTGAGGACACGGCTCATGTTGCCGCGCTGCGCGACGGCGACCTGCGCCGTGGAAGTAGACGCGGCTTCGGCGGCGGATTGGTCGCCGTGACCATGGCAGGCGGAAATTGCGAGAGCTACGGCAAATAGAAAGACGCCAGAGCCGAGCCGCGAGGTGACGGGTGAGCGATACCCCGTCGTGGGTTTCGGAATATCCATATTGCTCCTGTTCAGCGATGACCCCAGTGGCGGATAGACTTGAACGCCTGAGCAACGCGCAATCAAACGGCGCGGCTGTTTTTTCCACGCGCGGAGTGCCAATCGAGAGTCCGGAAAGTTGACATCGCCGTCTCGTTCCCGGATGGGCAATCTAGATGCCGGTCCTGAGAAAGCGCTCAACAATGCAGGCGGACGAAGCCGTCTGCACGTACACAAGGAAACCGACTAGCGGGAGGGAGGGGGACGGGAGAAGCGGAAGGGAGAAAAGTCGGGGTATGTCGAGGTCCGAGTCAGATCGGAATCATTACGGCGGCGAGGCGTCAAAGCGGCTGCGAGGAGTGCACATACTGCCAGCCATGCGAGTTGCAAAGCCGGGTACATGGGACGAGCTGGGGACGTAAGAGCCTGTGCGATGAGCCTCGGGGCCTCGGCTGGCTGCAGTTTGGCAGCACTGATGTGCGTGTCCGCGGCGGTTGGGCCGTACCAAGCGATTTTCGCCTCAAATGAGAAGACAGCGGCGAGCAGGCAGAGCACGGCACCGAAAGCGGTGAGGCGCCAGCGATGGATCAAGCTCTTACCGTGCATATTTCGAGTCTAACACTCATCTATTTAGGACGCGCGGGATGGGCTATTTGGCACTTCGATGGAGACTATCTTGATGCAGATCATGGTTCGAATCCCTCTCCACAAAGCCCGACCTGGCGCGCACCCCATAATCCTTCCCAAACATCGGCGCGGAATGTGGATTGGCGCGTTATTGAATCGCGTTTTGCTGGGTGCCGGCCTCAATTCCTCGGACACGAAGAAGAAATTGCTCTAAAGCGTTGTGGTCAAACCTCTGGCCCTCGATCACTTCGCCGCTATTCAGGTCAAAAAATCCTGATTCAACAAACTCGCAGCCGATGCCATCGTCTCCCCAGCGAACTACCTTCGATTCAACTCTGCAGATATCATCAGCTTTGGTTGCCGCGGGATTGTTTCGTTGGAGAGTCATCACGATGCGCGTTCCAGGGAGCCAGCGTTCGTCGGTCACCAGATACAGCCCGCTGCTGCTCACGTTGCCAATAGGATAGGAATTCGGCGATCCTCCGGTCCAGTAATACGCAACTAGACCGGGATCCGGCAATCGCTCGCCGCGACGCCTGTCGCTCGAAACAGGTTTTGGAAACAACCACCGCAAAAAGCGGACCGTCTTGGAAGGCTTCTCTTCTCTAGATGCGTTCGCGGGGGCTTCCGGCTTCGCAACCTGCTCCGCATTCTCTTTTGTCGGCTGATATCCCGGTCCCTCCATGAACGTTGTGCAAGGCGTTGTGGAGGAGGAATCCTGGGCGCCAGCGAGGACCCGCTTGCCCTGGCAAATTCTCACTTGATCGCCTTTTCGGATCGGAAATGAACCAAGTGTGTGCGCGGGGAGAACCAGGGCGCTGGCAGCGATTTCGGGAATCGGCTCAAATTCGGCTTCGGCGAAATTCACAACGTAATCGAGAACTTTGCAGTCATCATCGAGATAAATAACATCGAATCTCGAAACCTGCGGCCCACGGGGAATGCCCCGGAAGGGACTCAACCAGACTCCATCCTGAACATCGGAGAGGCTTCTGACGATTGTAAGAAAGGGCTCTTTGACGGTATCGACGAAATCGATGTTCGCACATAATGGACTTTGACGCGTCCGGTCGCACGCGCACAACTTCTCGGTGCCCATGTTCCTCTATTCCAGGGAAGCTGCCGACCACAGTTTTACAAAGTATTTATCCTCAGAGTAACAGAGATTGATGCTACATGTAGCCAAACGAAAGTTCTTACGAGTCGCAAAGAAGTAACTCACCGTTAAACTCGCTCGAAATCTCAAGGTGCCATCGACTTCGCAAGCTAGCAGCTGAACCTTAGCAGACTCCGCACATCGCGCATGGACCCGTTCAATCAGAGACCACGCGCGGATCAGCATACAACCCTGCAATCGCCGAATCCTGACCAGTTTTTATTGGACCTGCGATTCCCTGCCCTGGGCTTGAGGGGCGAGAACAAACCATGCCCACCGGACTCGTTCGTTCGCAAGAACGAAGTATCCGGCGTTTTGCCATCGATGAAGAGCCCGATGGGCTTGGAGACACCGATCGAGCGCAGAAATATATCGGAACGAAATCGCGATTCCGTGTGGGCAATATCGAGTTCAAGCGCATCGACAGAGAGAAGTCCGGGTAAGAATTGGCCATCCGTTCCTGCTGCCCATGCCCATCAGCAGCGACAATAGAACTACAATTCGACTGAACCTCATGAAGCGCTTCTCCTTGGCGAAGCGAATGGTTGCTGCGACACGATCAGAACCATTTTGGACTTCGCTCAGGCACCCCCTATACTACCGAACGAGCAAGGACGGAATCATGCCAGTTAGAACCATCATCGAGCCATTCCGGATCAAGAGCGTGGAGCCGATCCGCTGGACAACGCGGGCGCAACGCGAAGAACTGCTGAAAGCCGCGTACTACAATCTTTTTCTTTTGCGAGCCGACGATGTGCTTATCGATCTGCTTACCGACTCTGGTACCGGCGCCATGTCGACCCATCAGTGGGCCGCAATTATGGAAGGTGATGAGAGCTACGCTGGAAGCCGCAGCTACGACCGCTTCTACAATTCCGTCCACGACATCGTTGGATACAAACACATCATTCCCACCCACCAGGGGCGTGCTGCTGAACGCATTCTGTTTGGTGTCACCTGCAAGAAAGGCGATGTGGTCCCAAACAACACTCATTTCGATACGACACGCGCCAATGTTGAATTTGTCGGTGCAGAGGCTGTTGACCTGCTCATTCCCGAAGGCCGCCAACCATCCTCACAATGTCCGTTCAAAGGAAACATGGATGTCGCCGCACTTGAATCTTTGATCGAGCGCGTCGGTCGCGAACGCATCCCCCTGGTCATGCTCACGGTAACCAACAACTCCGGGGGAGGCCAACCTGTATCGATGGAAAACGTGCGCCAGGTGAGCGCGGTCTGCAAGGGGCACGGGATTCCGCTGTATTTCGATGCGTGCCGCTTTGCGGAAAATGCGTGGTTCATCAAGCTGCGAGAGCCGGGCTATGCTGACAAGACTCCAAAAGCTATCGCGCAGGAAATGTTCCGCTATGGGGACGGATGCACAATGTCAGCGAAGAAAGACGGCATGGTGAACATTGGCGGCTTTCTTTGTACCAGCGATGACCTGCTCGCACAACAGCAGAAGGATCTCCTTATTCTGACCGAGGGCTATCCGACGTACGGTGGACTCGCGGGGCGGGATCTAGAAGCAATCGCAGTGGGAATCCAGGAAGCGCTGCAGGAGGATTACCTTCGCTATCGCATCGCGTCAACGGCCTATCTCGGGAATCACATCGCGGAGGCCGGAGTACCGATTGTCCAGCCACCGGGAGGCCACGCTATTTACATTGATGCTCGCGCGTTCCTGCCACATATTCCCTCTGATCAGTTTCCGGGTGTGGCCCTGGCAGCGGAACTGTACCTCGAGGGAGGTGTTCGTTCCGTCGAAATCGGCACCCTAATGTTTGCCGGCTCGGCACAGATGGACTTGGTGCGGTTGGCAATGCCGAGGCGCGTATATACACAGAGCCACGTCGATTATCTCGTTGAAGTAATTATTGAGGTCTTCAGGAACCGCGAACGGATAAAAGGTATGAGGCTAACGTACGAAGCGCCTTTTTTACGTCATTTTACGGCGCATCTGACGCCTGTAAATTAGTTAAGGTATTTATGCAAAAATACAGACGTAAATTAAAGAAAATAATATATTTCTGCAAATAGAGCGCCGAGCATTGTTTACAGGAATGGCCATAGTTTCCCACAAAGCTAAGTGTTGACAACCCATCTTGTTTAGTTTGATTCTAAAGGCGAATATAAGGCGAATATCGCCTCTTTCCATGCATTCCTCTGCCGCACTTCGACAACAAATCGAAAGTGATTTCCAGCATCGCTATCCCTCTGCGCTGACTCCAGCTGCGCGAGTCATACAGGACGTTTCATCAAGCGGCATTGTTCAAATTGACGAGTTGCTTGATGGTGGTCTGCCCGTAGGTGCGATCAGCGAGATCACCGGCTCCGTCTCATCCGGGCGAACAACCATCGCTTTGGCATTTCTTGCCAGGCGAACGCAGGATGGGAGTTCATGCGCATGGATTGATGCGAACGATAATTTGGATCCGGAATCGGCTGCCGCGAATGGGGTTAGTCTGAAACACCTGCTTTGGGTCCGCTGCCGAAATGCACCTATCGAGCAATCTTCTCCCGTGATTCGCCGAATTCCTCCAGACAAGAAGCATCCGTGGACGCGCCTCGATCAGGCAATCCGCGCAACGGATCTACTGTTGCAGTCCGGCGGTTTCGCTGCAATTGTGCTTGACCTTGCAGACGAAGCCATCGAACATGGTCGTCGCATTCCATTGGCAACGTGGTTTCGCTTCCGTCAAACCGCTGATCGCACACGCTGCAGCCTCATCGTACTGGGCAAAGCAGCCTACGCGCAGTCGAGTGCAGCTGTCGTCCTTGAGTGCCAGCCAGATCGAATCGACGTTGCAACGGGCACGGTTATTCGCGGTTTTAATTTCAATGCACGACGTGGCCGTATGCGATTTTCTCCGCTAACAAACATCGCACGCAAACCGCCAGTATCTACGTGGTCTACGCAAGCACCCTGGAGCCATGAAAAACAGGCATGACGAATCAATCCAATGCGCTTTACGCCGCAATTTATGCGGCGGATTTTCCCGCACAGGCGATCATTCGCTTAAGACCAGATCTGCATGCGTATGCTGTTGCCATACTTGATGGTACCGCTCCACAGGAGCGAGTCTGTTCCCTCAATATTCATGCCAGAAAACGTGGTGTCGTACACGGCATGACTCGTTTGGAAGTCGAAGAACTCGGTGGAATATGTGTTCAGTCGCGCTCCGTCGAAACAGAACACACAGCAAGGATGATCCTTCTCGAAAGCGTGTCGCAGTTTTCCCCACGTATCGAAGAAACATTTGCTACCAATGCGGCAGGCTTCGTGCTGGACATCAGCGGCACGGAACGCCTGTTTGGATCACCCGCAATATTGGCGAAGCGCATTCAGTCGTCAATCCATTCTGCCGGTTTTCGCGCTTCAGTGGCCGTGAGTCATAACTTCGATACTGCACGCATCAAGGCTGCGTTCTCGCGCGGTATTACGGTCGTTCCTCAAAAACAGGAGGCAGCCTCCCTCGTAGCCACTCCAATCACTGCATTGCCGCTTGATGAGGAGGATTTCGAAACATTTGCAATCTGGGGAATTGGCTGCCTCGGCGAACTGGCTGAACTGCCTGAAGAAGAGTTGATTACACGTCTAGGACAGCGGGCAAAGCTCTGGCTCAAACTTGCGCAGGGCATAGCAGAACATACATTTCTGCCGATTGAATCCAAATTCGAACTCAAGGAGCACATCGCATTAGAAACCTATATTGAACAGCTCGACTCTCTCATGTTCATCGCTGCAAACATGATCAGTAGTCTAGTAACACGCGCAACTTCACGAGCTTTGTCGTTGGCAACTCTCACTGTTCACATGGATCTCGAAAAAGATCTCAATTACCAGCGCGTGATTCGACCGGCAATCCCCACTAACGACCGCAAGTTCCTGCTGAAACTACTGCAGCTTGAGATCGCAGCCCACCCTCCCCAAGCAGCCATACGCTCTCTCACATTGACGGCCGAGCCGGGACAGCAAAGCAAGATGCAACTAGGTCTTTTTGCGCCACAGACACCAGAGCCATCGCGTCTTGATGTCACTCTTGCTCGACTTAAAGCATTGATCGGTGACGACCGTATTGGCTCTCCGAGATTGATAGACACGCATCGCAGTGACAGCTTCGCTATGGAGAACTTCTCCGTAATCAGTCAACCTACTCCGCTTGAGGAAACGAATGTCCGAGTATCGCTACGGCGCATGCGGCCGCCTCGACAAATTCGTATGCATCTCCAATTCGCGAAGCCCGCATATTTTCACGACGGAGGTGATCGCTTCGGCGTTCAGGTTGCGTACGGTCCTTGGCTTACCAGCGGCTGTTGGTGGTCAGTTAACCAATGGGATCTGGAAGAGTGGGATTTAGTCGTTACCAACAATCTAGGCGAGTCGATTGGGTGCTTGATTATTCACGATCATTTGAAGAGGCAATGGCTATTGGATGCGATGTATGACTGAGGGCAAGGACTTCACAATTTGCGATCTGTCATCGCGATCCAGTTCTGAAGAATATATAGAGCTCCATGCTTCGAGCGCTTTCAGTTTTCTCGCTGGATCGTCCGAGCCAGAATCTTTCACCGAGCGTGCAGTCGAGATCAGCATGCCGGCAATGGCACTGGCTGATAGAAATGGCCTCTATGGTGTTGCTCGTTTCCACACCTCGGCAAAGCATAACCAGGTAAAAGCCCATATTGGAGCAGAGATTGCCGTCTCATCGTTCGGCAACAGGCTTGTTCCCCAGGAGTGGCTTCCGCACCAATACGCCGATGAACCACCGCGCATCGTCCTCCTCTGCGCATCGCAGATTGGATATCAGAATCTCTGCCAACTCATCACACGCTTCAAGATGCGCGAGGCCACAAAGGCTGAAGGTGCAGCGACCTTTGAAGACCTGGAAGAATTTTCAGACGGTCTGATCTGTCTCACCGGAGGAGAAGAAGGGCCACTCGCAGCGACTCTTAGTCGCGAAGGCGAGGTTGGTGCACGCAAGGCACTCGATCGCCTTACCTCCATCTATAGCCGCAACAATGTATTCGTTGAACTCCAGCGACACCTCGAACGAGAAGAGGAGGTTAGGAATTCTGAACTTCTCAACATTGCATCGCGCATGGGTCTGCCTATCATTGCGACAAACGGTGTGCGCTGTGCCAGGCAAGTTGATCGTGAACTCCTCGACGTTTTTACGTCCATTCGACATCACACGACAGTTCACAATGCCGGCAGGCTTTTGAGCAGAAATGCTCTGTGCCATTTGCGCTCGTCACGAGAGATGACAGATCTTTTCCGCGATCTACCCGAGGCGATTGCAAATACGCGCATTGTGAGCGAACGTCTCGAATTCGCACTTAACAATCTCGGCTACGAGTTTCCGCAGTTTCCTGTTCCTGACGGCGACACTATGGATACTTTTCTAGCTAAACGCGTTGAAGATGGCATATGCAAACGCTATTCAACGTTGCTCAAACAAAATCTGATAGGGCGAGCCCGCAAGCAGGCACAACACGAGCTCGAGTTGATTGCAAAGTTGGGATTCGCCGGCTACTTCCTGATTGTCTGGGACATCATTCGTTTTTGCCAACGAAACGGGTTTCTCGTGCAGGGCCGTGGATCGGCAGCAAACTCGGTTGTATGTTATGCACTGGAAATCACTGCTGTGGATCCTATTGGAATGGAGTTGCTGTTCGAACGATTTCTGAGCGAGAGTCGCGGCGAATGGCCTGATATCGATCTCGATCTTCCATCGGGCGACCATCGCGAACGCGTTATTCAATACATTTACGAGCACTATGGCTCTCTTGGCGCGGCCATGACCGCCAACGTCATTACGTACCGCGGCCGATCTGCAGCTCGTGAAGTAGGAAAAGCGTTAAGTTTCGATGAACTTCAGCTATCAAAACTCTCCAGTATCGTCGGTCATTGGGAATGGCGCGGCACCAATGACACTATGGCAAAGCACTTCGATCAAGCTGGCTTTGACGCACGTCACCCTGCGATTGCCAAATATCTCGAACTTTGCATGCGAATGTACAATCTGCCACGCCATCTTGGACAGCACTCTGGGGGCATGGTTATTTGCGCCGGAATGCTGAATCGTATCGTTCCTATCGAACGCGCATCGATGCCCGGCCGTACGGTTGTTCAATGGGACAAGGAGGATTGCGCGGACTTGGGACTGATCAAGGTGGATTTGCTTGGCCTTGGCATGATGGCTACTCTCAAGGACTCGCTGGAACTGATTCCGCATCATTATGGCAACGATGTTGACCTGGCATCTTTACCCGAAGATCCGATTGTCTATGACACCCTTTGCAAAGCGGACACAGTAGGCATGTTTCAGGTCGAGAGCCGCGCGCAGATGGCTTCACTGCCGCATAATGCACCGAGATGTTTCTACGACGTCGTGGTGCAGGTTGCCATTATTCGTCCGGGGCCGATTGTCGGCAAAATGATGCATCCCTATATGCGACGTCGACAGGGACTGGAAGATATTTCCTACCCGCATCCGTTGCTGGAGCCTGTGCTGAAGCGAACGTTAGGGGTGCCACTCTTTCAAGAGCAACTGTTGCGTATGGCAATGGTGGTTGCGAGTTTTACTGGCTCTGAGGCCGAAGAGTTGCGTCGCGCGGTTGGCATGCGGCGCTCGATGCAGAGGATGCGCGATCTGGAAGGCCGATTGCGTGCGGGCATGACAAGCAATGGAATTAGCCCGCAGGAGCAGGACAACATTGTGCAGGGAATCTCATCATTTGCAATGTATGGATTCCCGGAATCTCACGCTGCAAGCTTCGCGCTTATCGCGTATGCCTCTGCGTACTTGAAGGTCCATTACCTCGCAGCATTTACTTGCGGTCTTCTCAATAACCAGCCAATGGGCTTTTACGCGCCTGCCGTACTTGTCAAAGATGCGCAGCGACATGGATTGCGCGTTCATCCAATCTGTGTGCAGCGATCCGATTGGCCATGCTCCATCGAGCATGAACGCGACGGCAGTCTCTCCATTCGCATCGGTCTTAACTACGCAAAGGGACTCAGACAGAACTGTGCCGATGCATTACTGGCTTCACGCAACGCTTATGGCCGGTTTGAATCCGTCAACGATCTCACACGCCGGGTTCCGGACTTGAACAGAAAAGAACTGGTATTACTTGCGCGCATTGGTGCTTTGAATTCTGTTGGAGACGTCAAACATCGGCGTGATGCGATCTGGCAAGTAGAGCAGGCTGGCCGTCCAGTCGGACCTCTGTTGCGATCATCAACTACAGATCGCGAGGCCAATGATTCGATGCCCTTGAGAAAAATGACAAACGACGAGCGCCTTGCTGCGGATTACTCCGGAAGCGGCCTTACCTGTGGCCCGCATCCGATGACCTATCATCGAGCCTCGTTGAAGCGCTCGGGATTTCTTTCTGCTGATGACCTTGCTCGCAGCAGTAACGAGCGCTTTGTTCGAATTGCAGGTTCTGTTATCGCACGTCAACGTCCCGGGACAGCAAAAGGATTCGTCTTCCTCTCATTGGAGGATGAAACTGGAATTGCAAATGTCATCATCACACCAGATCTATTCGAGCAGGAACGATTAGTCGTCACGCGCAACCGTTTTCTTGAGATCGAGGGTATCCTGCAAATCCAGAACGGCGTAATCCATGTAAAGGCCAGACAGATCAGACCGATTGACATCACATCCGCCGAAGTCAGATCGCATGATTTCCACTAATTCAACGGCATATGCCATAAGCGCGTTCCTATATGAAGATTATTATGTGTTTTATTTTCAAGTACTTATAAATTCCAAAATTAGAGGGCCGCAGACCTCACTCTATTGTTCAAGCAATTACTTCAACGGAACGTCGTGCCTTTGAGGCAACCCTCAAATCGCGGAGTGCATCTATTTGCTCGCTGCACTCCAGCATTCGTGCGTCTCGGGAGGTCCGAGCTTGGGGAAACGCGCGTGGTTTGACTCGCTAATGCTGAGTGGTCAGATCCCACCCAGGAGTACCCGGTATGTCGACGACCATTGAACCGCCCGTCAGCGGGCAAGATGGAGATAACCGCTATCCGACCAGCGCGTTGGAACCACCGATGTCGGAGTGCCTGACCACGATCCTGCAAAGCCTGAAAACCATGAAAGAAGGCGACTTCAGCGTTCGCCTGCCAGTCGCGTGGACCGGGCTTCCGGGAAAGATCGCCGACAATTTCAATGAGATCGTCACCGCAAATGAGCAGATGGCTTTTGAACTCAAGAGAGTCGGGCTGGCGGTAGGCAAAGAGGGCAAGACCCGCGAGCGCATCCGCGTAGAACATCGGCGCGGCGCCTGGGATGACATGGAGGTTTCGGTCAACACGCTCGTTGAAGACCTCCTTCGGCCAACTACTGAAGTAACGCGCGCTATCGCCGCCGTCGCGCAAGGTAATTTGACCCAGACGGTTCGGATGGACGTGGATGGTAGGCCGCTTGAGGGTGAATTCCTTCGTTCGGCCAATATCGTTAACACGATGATTCAGCAGTTGGGTGTATTCACTGCGGAAGTGACCCGCGTGGCGCGCGAAGTGGGCACCGACGGCAAGCTTGGCGGACAGGCCGTCGTCCCCGGTGTGGCGGGTACCTGGAAGGACCTCACGGACTCCGTGAACT
This sequence comes from uncultured Acidobacteriaceae bacterium, assembly GCA_963770365.1. Taxonomy (GTDB): domain Bacteria; phylum Acidobacteriota; class Terriglobia; order Terriglobales; family Acidobacteriaceae; genus Telmatobacter. The sequence continues at coordinate 135,018 of CAVYPN010000026.1, forward strand.
CCATGGCCTCGAACCTTACCGGCCAGGTGCGCAATATCGCGGAGGTCGCAACTGCCGTCGCCAGCGGCGATCTTTCCCGCAAAATCACGGTGGACGTACGTGGAGAAATTCTGCAGCTCAAGGAAGCCATCAACACGATGGTGGATCAGCTGCGGTCATTTGCATCGGAAGTAACGCGCGTGGCGCGCGAGGTCGGCACCGACGGCAAACTCGGCGGACAGGCTGTGGTGCCAGGCGTGGCAGGTACGTGGAAAGATCTGACCGACTCAGTAAACGCCATGGCCGGCAATCTCGACGGCGCAGGTAAGAAACATCGCCGAAGTAACGACGGCCGTGGCTCGCGGCGACCTTTCCCGCAAAATCACTGTCGACGTGAAGGGTGAGATTCTTGAGCTGAAAGACACCATCAATACGATGGTTGACCAGCTCAACGCGTTCGCCGGCGAAGTGACGCGTGTGGCGCGCGAAGTGGGTACGGAAGGCAAGCTTGGTGGTCAGGCCAGCGTGCCCGGCGTGGCCGGAACGTGGAAGGATCTTACCGACAACGTGAACTTTATGGCCGGCAACCTTACCGGCCAGGTGCGCAATATCGCTGAAGTGGCGACCGCAATCGCGAACGGCGACTTAAGCCGTAAGATCACCGTCGACGTCCGCGGCGAAATACTCCAGCTGAAAGAAACGCTGAACACCATGGTGGACCAGCTAAACAGGTTCGCCGGAGAAGTAACTCGGGTGGCTCGCGAAGTGGGTACCGAAGGCCGCCTCGGCGGACAGGCCAACGTTCCGGGTGTCGCGGGAACCTGGAAGGACTTGACGGACTCGGTGAACTCGATGGCCGGCAACCTGACGGCGCAGGTAAGAAACATCGCCGAAGTCACAACGGCCGTGGCTCGTGGCGATCTGTCGCGCAAGATCACTGTTGACGTGAAGGGCGAAATCCTCGAACTCAAGAACACCATCAACACGATGGTCGACCAGCTTAACGCCTTCGCAGGTGAAGTGACCCGCGTAGCCCGCGAGGTGGGTACGGACGGAAAGCTGGGCGGACAGGCGCAGGTGTCCGGCGTGGCCGGCACGTGGAAGGATCTCACCGATAACGTCAACTTCATGGCGTCGAACCTCACTGGCCAGGTGCGTAACATCGCAGAAGTGGCAACGGCCGTGGCTCGCGGCGATTTGAGCCGCAAGATCACTGTCGATGTGAAGGGCGAAATTCTCGAATTGAAAGACACTCTGAACACGATGGTGGATCAGCTGAACGCGTTCGCAGGCGAAGTGACGCGTGTGGCCCGCGAAGTCGGAACGGACGGCAAACTCGGCGGCCAGGCGCAGGTGCCGGGCGTCGCCGGTACATGGAAGGATTTGACCGATTCGGTGAATTCGATGGCGTCGAACCTGACAGGCCAGGTGAGAAACATTGCCGAAGTTTCGACAGCTATCGCGACAGGCGATCTTTCAAAGAAGATCACCGTGAACGTCAGCGGCGAAATTCTGCTGCTGAAGGAAACCATCAACACGATGGTGGACCAGCTGAACCGGTTCGCCGGCGAAGTGACGCGCGTGGCCCGCGAAGTGGGCACGGAAGGACGACTCGGCGGCCAGGCCAACGTGCCCGGAGTGGCTGGCACATGGAAGGATTTGACGGACTCGGTGAACTCGATGGCCGGCAACCTGACGGCCCAGGTAAGAAACATTGCCGAGGTTACAACAGCCGTGGCTCGCGGCGATTTGTCGCGCAAGATCACGGTGGACGTGAAGGGCGAAATTCTCGAGCTGAGAAACACCATTAATACGATGGTGGATCAGCTCAACGCATTCGCCGGCGAAGTAACGCGCGTGGCCCGCGAAGTGGGAACGGACGGCAAACTCGGCGGACAGGCCATGGTCCCGGGCGTGGCCGGTACTTGGAAGGATCTGACGGATTCAGTGAACTTCATGGCCGGCAACCTTACGGCGCAGGTGAGAAACATCGCCGAGGTGGCAACGGCTATTGCAAATGGCGACTTGAGCCGCAAGATTACTGTGGACGTGCGCGGCGAGATCCTGCAATTGAAGGAAACGCTGAACACGATGGTCGAGCAGCTTCGCTCATTCGCCGCCGAAGTGACACGCGTCGCTCGCGAAGTCGGTTCCGAAGGACGGCTCGGCGGCCAGGCCAACGTGCCCGGTGTGGCCGGCACTTGGAAGGACCTTACTGACTCCGTCAACTCGATGGCCGGTAACCTCACGGCGCAAGTAAGAAACATTGCCGAAGTTACGACGGCTGTGGCCCGCGGTGACTTGAGCCGTAAGATCACCGTCGATGTAAAGGGCGAGATTCTTGAACTGAAAGACACCATCAACACCATGGTCGATCAGTTGAACGCGTTCGCTGCCGAAGTAACCCGCGTGGCACGCGAAGTTGGAACTGATGGAAAGCTTGGCGGACAAGCAATGGTGCCTGGCGTCGCCGGAACATGGAAGGACTTGACAGACAACGTGAACGTGATGGCCGCCAACCTTACCGAGCAGGTGCGCGGCATCGTGAAGGTCGTGACCGCCGTAGCCAACGGCGCGCTGAACCAGAAGCTCACGGTGAATGCAAAAGGCGAAGTAGCAGCGCTCGCGGAAACCATCAATAATATGACCGACACTCTGGCTACGTTCGCCGACCAGGTGACCACCGTGGCTCGTGAAGTCGGTGTGGAGGGGCGGCTTGGAGGCCAGGCCAATGTTCCCGGTGCTGCCGGTACATGGAAAGATTTGACCGGCAACGTGAACCTGCTGGCCGATAACCTTACCAACCAGGTGCGGGCCATTGCGGAAGTGGCGACGGCCGTCACCAAGGGTGACTTGACTCGATCGATCCAGGTGGAAGCGCGAGGCGAAGTGGCAGAGTTGAAGGACAACATCAACACGATGATTGACAACCTTCGTCTCACCACGGATCGCAACACAGAACAGGACTGGTTGAAGACAAACCTGGCTCGGTTCACCGGAATGCTGCAGGGCCAGCGTGACCTGGCGACTGTCGGCAGAATGCTCCTGTCGGAACTTGCGCCACTTGTCAATGCGCAGCAGGGCGTTATTTACCAGATGGGCGGTGATTCGGCGAGCTCGGACGCCAACCTGGTTTTGCTTTCCACGTTTGCCGATACGCCCGAGGGCTACCTGAAGGAAGTGCGTGTAGGCGAAGGTCTCGTCGGTCAATGCGCTGCCGACAAACGGCGCATGCTTATCACGGAGCTGCCCAAGAGAACAGCACCAATCCGCTCCGGATTATTCCAGGCCGTCCCGAAGAATGTGATCGTTTTGCCGGTTCTGTTTGAGGATAGAGTCAAGGCGGTCATCGAGCTTGCCAGCCTGAGCGCGTTTACTGCTTCGCATCTTTCATTCCTCGAACAGCTGACCGCATCCATCGGCATCGTGCTGAACTCGATTGAGGCCACGATGCAGACGGAAGGACTGCTGAAACAATCGCAGCAACTCGCGACAGAGCTGCAAACACAGCAAAAGGAATTGCAGCAGACCAACGAGCAGTTGGCACAAAAGGCACAACAGTTAGCAGAACAGAACTACGAGGTGGAACGCAAGAACCAGGAGATCGAACAGGCACGTCGCGCTCTTGAAGAAAAGGCACGCGAGCTGGCGCTCACTTCGAAATACAAATCAGAGTTCCTTGCCAACATGTCTCACGAACTGCGGACTCCGCTGAATTCAATCCTTGTTCTCGGTCAGCAGCTTGCCGAGAATCCTGATGGCAGCCTCAATGCCAAGCAGGTTGAATTCGCACGCACTATTCACGGTGCCGGAACCGACCTCCTGAATCTGATCAGCGATATTCTCGATCTTTCAAAGATCGAATCGGGCACGGTGTCGGTGGAGGCCGAGGAAGTCTTCTTCGGCGCGCTACTTGACACCGTCGCGCGGCCGTTCCGGCACGAAGCGGAAAATCGCAAACTCATCTTCGATGCAACGAACGATCCGCGCATGGGCCGCAGCCTGGTTACGGACTCGAAACGCCTGCAGCAGGTGCTGAAGAACCTGCTTTCGAACGCGTTCAAGTTCACGGAACAAGGTACGGTCAAGTTGTCGGTCTCGTCGGCTGCGGGCGGCTGGACACCAGATCATCCAATCCTCAGCGGTGCCGGTTCAGTCATCGCATTCGAGGTCTCCGACACTGGCATCGGAATCCCACCGGAAAAGCAACGCATCATCTTTGAGGCGTTCCAGCAGGCCGATGCGGGCACGAGCCGCAAATACGGCGGAACCGGGTTGGGTCTTGCGATCAGTCGCGAATTGGCGAACCTGCTGGGAGGAGAAATTCAACTGCGGAGCCAGCCCGGCAAAGGCAGCACCTTCACGTTGTACCTGCCGCAGACTTATGTCGGGCCGGCGGCGCCGACGGTTTTGAAGACTGAAAGGGATGGCGGAATGATTTCAGTCCCGATGTTCCTTTCGAGCGTATCAAAAGCTGAGCAAGAAGCTCGCATCGATGACGATCGCAAGTCATTAGAAGAAGGAGATGCAGTGCTGCTGATCGTGGAAGACGATCCGCATTACGCACGGGTGCTCTGTGACCTGTCACGGGATAAAGGCTTCAAAGTTCTGGTGGCGATGACCGGAACAGAAGCTCTTGCGTTGGCGCGCGAGTACCATCCATCCGCGATTTCACTCGACGTTATGCTGCCCGACATGCTTGGCTGGACGGTATTGAACCATCTCAAGCAGGATCCGAAAACGAGACACATACCGGTGCAAATGCTGACGCTTGACGAAGACCGCCATCATGGTCTTTCGCGGGGAGCCTTTGCATTCGTAACAAAACCGACCTCGACCGATGAGTTGAATGTGGCTTTGGCGCGCATCCGAGAATATTCACAACCGCGGCGCAAGCGTTTGCTGGTCGTCGAAGACAACCCTGCGGAACAATTGAGCACACGTGAACTCCTTTGGCACAATGACATCGACCTGGATGTTATCGGCTCTGGTTCTGCAGCACTCGAAGCACTTGAGCGGGATTCCTACGACTGCATCGTGCTAGATCTTCGTCTTCCCGACATGTCCGGGTTTGATGTGCTTGAGCAGATCAAGAGCGATTCAAGGCTACGCGATCTGCCGGTCGTGGTGTTCACTGGGAGAGAGTTATCTGCTGAGGAGGATGCGCAGTTGCACACGCTGGCACGGAGCGTGGTTGTGAAGGATGTTGAATCTCCGGAACGCCTCCTCGACGAAACAGCCCTGTTTCTGCATCGCGTAGTCTCCGAATTGCCTGAAGGAAAGCGGCAGATGATCGATCGTCTCCATCAATCAGACGAGGCACTTGCCGGACGCAAAGTGCTGGTCGTCGACGATGATGTACGAAATATCTTCGCACTCAGCAGTGTGCTTGAAAGGCGCGGAATGACGGTCCTGTCGGCGGGTACGGGGCGTGAGGCGATCGATACCATTGAGACCACACCTGACCTGGCAATTGTGCTCATGGATATCATGATGCCGGAGATGGATGGATACGAAACAATGCAGGTGATCCGGCAGAATCCTGCTCTGCGGCGGCTGCCGATTATCGCGCTGACAGCAAAAGCTATGAAGGGCGATCGTGAAAGATGTCTTGAGGCAGGTGCTTCAGAATACCTTGCCAAACCTGTCAACACCGAACAGCTGCTTTCCGCTCTGCGCATGTGGCTGCATCGATAGCTGCGCGCGGCAGTGAACCTGGAGAGGAATTGATGAACGCAGATACAAAGGTCAACATCCTGATGGTCGATGATCAGCCGGCCAAACTTCTCAGTTACGAGGTGATCCTTTCCGAACTCGGGGAAAATCTCATCAAGGCAACTTCGGCCAGCGAAGCGTTGAATATTCTGTTGAAGAATGACATTGCCGTAGTGCTGATGGATGTAAGCATGCCCGAGCTTGATGGGTTTGAACTTGCCGACGTGATCCGCCAACATCCTCGTTTCCAGAAAACTGCGATCATTTTCATCTCCGGCGTTCACCTCACGGACTCCGACAAGATTCAGGGCTATCGAAGTGGCGCAGTGGATTACATCTCTGTTCCGGTCGTGCCCGACGTATTGCGAGCCAAAATCGGCATCTTCGTCGAACTCCATCGCAAGACCCGCATGCTTGAGATGTTGAATAACAAGCTGGAACAACGCGTAGCAGAGCGCACCGAGGAATTGCGGCACAGAGAAGAACAGTTCCGCACTCGGGCCGAGTTGCTGGAACTTGCGACGGAAGCCATCATGGAGCGTGGCAACAACGGAGAAGTCCTCTTCTGGAATGCCGGAGCTGAACATTTATATGGCTGGCAGCGCAATGAAATTCTGGGCCGTGACATCCACTCAGTTTTACGTACCGTCTTTCCTGTTCCGAGCGAGGAAATCGAAGCGACCCTGCGCGATCGAAAGGTCTGGCAAGGGAACCTCCTTCAAAAGAAGAAGGACGGTTCCGATGTTATTGTTGCCTGCCGCAAGATCATGAATCTCGAGGGCGACGCGGTACTTGAAGTGAATCGTGACATCACCGCACAATTGAAGGCAGAGGATGCATTGCGCGAAACAGAGAAATTGGCTGCCATGGGCCGCGTGGCAGGAATCATTGCGCACGAGATCAACAACCCGCTCGCTGCCATAACCAACATTTTCTTTTTGATTCGCAATCACCCCTCGCTCGATGAGGAGGCACGGCATTGCGCAGCAATGGCCGAGCAGGAGCTACAGCGCGTCGCACACATTACACGGCAGACTCTGAGTTTTTATCGCGAGTCGAAGACACCCATCGCGGTGACGCTAACCGAACTTCTGGATGACGTCCTTGGGCTCCAGGAACGGCAATTGAATACGAGCCACATTCGATTGCAGAAAAAGTACCTCACACCAGGCATGGTTCACGGATTCCCGGTGGAGCTGCGCCAGGTATTTTTGAACCTCGTTGGTAATGCGATCCAGGCGATGGCGAGCGGAGGTGATTTACGAATCACGGTGCGAGAAGCCAGCGACTGGCAACTTAAGCGGCGCGGGATCAGCGTCTCGATCGTGGACACTGGAATCGGCGTGAAGCCGCAAGATTCACAGAAGCTTTTTGAACCATTCTTCAGCACCAAGTCCACGAAAGGGACCGGCCTCGGACTCTGGATCAGCAAGGGAATCGTACAGAAATACGAAGGCCGCATCTCATTTCGAAGCATGCGCACGAAGAACGGATGCAGCACGTGTTTCCGCGTTTTCCTTCCGAGCAGCACAACGGTCAACTTTATTGGAAACTCAGCGGGCGAGCTGACCGTGGCTGGCGTCGAGGTTGGATCAAACGGCTATGGCTCTGCGATGCAGCATGCCTAGATTTCGCGGATGTGAACACGGATTAGTGATTCGGTTCAAAAACCCATCCGTCATTGAGCGCGACGGCGCCGATGTCCGTTGAGGAAGAACCAATACCCTCACTTCTCTTTTGATGTCATAGGTATCGGCTTAATGGCGCGCCATGTCACACGCTGATCGTGCTTCCTCGAGTACGCTAATTCGTGGAAATTCGAACTGACGTGTCTTCCTTGCACGGGTGCGACGACGATGGCCTGCAGAACGAGAAGGTGCTCAAAAGCCCTTCGAACAAGAGAAACGGACAGAAACTGGCAGGTAGTCTTGTCTAACCCTCGTGAAAGTTACGACCGGGTCTAAAGCTTTGCCTTCATTTGGTTCTCTTGAGCAGAATGAGAGTATCATCAGGCTCATTCAGCGGATCAGAAAACCGGCAAGGCCGTTCGGCTCCGCCGGACTCCTATGTAGGAACAAAGAAGGTACAGGCGTAATGGATGAAACAGGGGCAACGAGGGCATGCGCAACAGGTTCGACGGGAACCACTCTCATGCGGTTCCTTCTCCTTGCGCTTGCGATGGTCGCTGCGTGGACGACCTCCTCTTCAGCCTTCGCCGGAGATGCTGCCGCAGGCGTCATCACCTCTCTCCATGCCATCCACACGCTGACCAAGACTCAGGCCCGAGTGGGATTGCCCGTTGCCTTCGAGGCCACGATTACCTACTACAACAAAAGCGACGTCGATCTGTTTGTGCAGGATGGGGACGAAGCGATCTACGTTCAGACAAAAGCCTACGGGAACCTGGCTCCCGGCGATCGTGTACTGGTGCGAGGAAAGACGCGGGATAGCTTTACTACCGACGTTGTCAGTGACAGCGTGACCGTTCTTCGGCATGACACTCTCCCCAAGGCAGTGGCAGCCGACTTTCAGCAGTTGATCCGCGCTCAACGCGATTGCATGCTGGTTTCAGTCCGGGCCAGATTACGCAGTGCGGATATCGTGAACTTCGGAAACATGCACGGCACTTATTTGAAACTGCTGATGGATGGGGGCCCGATTGATGCGACGGTCGTGGAAACCGACGCCAATAAGTTCAAGGGACTACTGGACTCTGAAGTTGAAGTTACTGGAGTGGTATCAGGGAAATTTGATAGCAAGATGCAACTAATCGGGATCCTCCTCGAAGTTCCTTCGATTGCGGACGTGAGGATTCTGAAGCCTGCCGATGTAAATCCCGATTCTCTCCCTATCACCACAATGGACAAGGCCCTATCAACCTCCTACGTTCATGACGTGACGCAGAGAGTTCGGGTGAAAGGGACGCTTACCTACTACCAGCCAGGTTCGGCTGCTGTCGTGCAAAACGGCTCCCAGAGCTTGTGGATCTCCACTCGTTCCAGTATCCCAATGCGGATCGGCGATGTTGCGATTGCGACGGGTTTTCCAGATGCACACGAAGGCTTCCTCGCACTGACTGATGGCGAATTCCAGGACACCAACATCTATGAGCCCATCCAGCCGCTACCTTCAACTTGGCGTCAACTGGCGACGTGGAACAGCGGTGACCCCGACGGCCATCAAAGTGACTTGGTCTCATTCGAGGGACAGGTTGTTGCCTCGGTCAGAGAAGGCTCGCAGGATGAATTTGTTCTGGAGTCGGAAGGAAAACTCTTTACCGCAGTTTATCGCCATCCGCCCGCCAACCGACCTCTCCGCCCTATGCCGCAGATACCAGCGGGAACGAGAATCCGCATCATCGGCATCTGCATGGCTGTTCAAGCCAATTCGATCGATCCCACCGAACAGGAAGTACCGTTCAACATCCTGCTCCGCTCATTCAACGATATTTCCGTCATTGCCAGTCCTTCACCGCTGAGCGTTCGAAATCTCGTCATTCTCGTGGGCATACTTCTTGCGCTGCTGTTTGCGGCCGGCGCAAGGGGTTGGTTCATTGAACGCAAGGTGCGCCGGGAAAACGCTTCGATGGCCTACATCGAGCGGCGGAGAAGTCGCATTCTTGAAGATATCAACGGCTCTCGTCCTCTGGCTGAGATCATTGAGCAAATTACAGAGCTGGTTTCATTCAGGCTGCATGGCACGCCGTGCTGGTGTCGAATCGTCGACGGCGCGCAACTTGGAAATTGCCCGCCAAACCTCAAGGCATTCCGTGTCGTTCACGAGGTGATCCAAGCTCGCACCGGACCGCCGCTCGGAGACATTTATGCGGCCTTCGATCCTCTCACCAAACAACACTCCACCGAGTCAGAGATTCTTTTCGCGGCGGCAGCGCTGACTAGCCTGGCTATTGAAACCCGGCGGCTCTACACAGACTTAGTACGCCGCTCCGAATTTGATCTACTCACCGACATTCACAATCGATTCTCGCTGGAGAGCTACCTTGAAAGCCAGATCGAAGAGGCGCGTCAGAATGCAACAATCTTTGGTTTGGTCTATATCGATCTTAACGACTTCAAACAGGTGAACGATGTTTACGGGCACCGGGTCGGAGATCTCTACCTTCAGGAAGTTGCCAACCGGATGAAACACCAGCTCCGTGGCGCCGATATGCTGGCTCGACTCGGTGGCGACGAATTTGCTGTCCTGCTGCCTAGAGTCCGCAACCGCGCCGAAGTGGAAGAGATCGTGCATCGGCTCGAGGGCTCTCTCGACGAGCCGTTTGCCGCCGAAGGCTACGTATTGCACGGTTCAGCCAGTATCGGTATTGCCCTCTATCCGGAGGATGGTTCGACCAAAGATAGCCTCCTGAGCGCAGCCGATGCCGGTATGTACGTGAACAAACATATCCGTCGAGACAACAAAGAGGTCCAAGCAGACGGCCAACTCCCTTGAATGCAACTAAGGATAGTGGGAACACACTCCGCGATGGATGGTGTGGATCCTCTTCACGATTGGGAGGCCCAACGATCGAGTCCGCATCCGTCGGCAAATTGCAGCGCGATTGCAGCTGGAAGTATGGGGAAGTACTTGATTGGCTGCCCGTCAGGGATTCGAACCCCGATATGCTGCTCCAGAGGCAGCTGTCCTACCGTTGAACGAACGGGCAATCACTAGACTTGGCTTCCCTGCAGCCGCACTGGGTCGGCGGTAACAGAGTGTCTGATGCTGGAAAGCCAACCTTTTCATCATACGAGCAAACTTTTATAGGGTCAAACATAGCGCGGTTTGGGATATCTACTCCTCGCGCAGGACTTCGAGCGGACGCAGCCCGAGAATGCGGAAGCTCGCGATCCAGCCTGTCCCTGTGGCAAGTATCGCCGTTCCTATCAGAGCAGCTGCCGTCGCATACCAATCGATGTGAAAGCCCACTTCAAGCCGCCGCAGCAATACGCGAGTAAGCAGATTTGCGAATACTACGCCGACTGAGCCAGCGAGGAGCCCAAGCACGCTGAATTCAACGCTGAATGTGCGGACAATGCGCATACGGGTTGCACCAAGCGTTTTCAGCACGACGGCCTCGCGCATGCGGCGGAAGCGCGCGCTGGCAATGCTGGATGCAAGGATCATGAGACCCGCCAATATCGAAAAGCCTGCCAGGAATCGCACAACGAATGTGATCTGGTCGACGACGCTCTCGATGCGGTCCAGAACATCGGCAATGTTGATGACCGTCACCGTTGGATAAGCGGCAAAAAGCGCTCGCTCCATCGTGGCAACCTGCTTTGCTTCAATGTGTGCGCCACCATACCAGGTTGCCTGCTCGTCCTTGAGTTGGCCAGATGGGAGCATGAACGGGACGCGAGCCCCGATGTGTTGTCCGTCAGCCCTGTAAAGCGCGACCACCTTCAGAGCACGCACGCGTCCTCCTATGGTGATCTCCACCGAAGAGCCGATACCGAGATGCAACCGCTGTGCAGTGCCGTCGCCGATTGCAATTTCAGCGGCATTGGCGTCGGTCCACCATTTGCCCTGGGTCACTTTGTCGCCCGCGGGTGGCGTATCCGCCCAACTCAATTCCGCGTTCTCGAGCATCCTCCTGGGAAAGTGCTGGTCCTTTAACTGGTCGAGCGTTTTGCCATTCAGTGCAACAAAACGGCCCTGCACAACCGCCAGCAAATCGAGCGGCTGTGTGACACCTGATTGGTGCTGGAAAAAGGACCGGACCCCATCGACTTCGTCAGACGTGATGTCGATGAGAAAGACATTGGGAAGCTTGGGCGAGGCGGTTTCGCGAATCTCGCGCAGTAACGTGCTCTGCATTAAATAGACGGCAAGAATGAGCATGACTCCGGTGCCAAGCGAGGCCAACACGGCCGCGGATTGATTTCCGGGACGATAGAGATTCGCGAGTCCATGACGTAAGGACGACGGTAAATGCAGCCGGACACGATTAAGAGCAAAACGAAGAACACGAAGCGCAACCGCTGCCAGGATAAGAAGCACCAGCAGCGCAATTGTGAACAAGAGAGCGAACCAGCCGCCAACCTTTACAGAATCAGAGAGCGCCCATGCAATCGCACCCAGCGCCACGATGACCAACGCGGCGATGCCCACTTGCAGGCGCCGCGACCACCAGCGCGCAAACCACTCGCGGATGGTGCCGGGGCCTTGCTCCACCTGACGACGTAAAACAAGAATGGGCCTGATCGTGCGTACATCCAGCAACGGAGGCAGGCAAAACAGCAGGGTTGTCAACAAACCGGTACCCAGGCCCGCCGCCACAGCGCGCCACGGAAAATGCATCACGGTATGGACTGGCAAAAGCTTTCCGAAGACCGCAGGCAACGCCTCCATCACGGCAGCTCCGCCAGCGACGCCAATCAATGCTCCCAGAAGTCCCAACGCCATTGTCTGAAGCAGGAAGATGCGGAGCAGGTCCGATGAGCGCGCTCCGACTGCTTTGAGAATGGCAAGCATGTCCATGCGCTGCTCGAGGTGCGCGTGCATCGCCATCGCAACACCGATCGCGCCAAGCACCATCGCGACAAGACAAATGAGGCTGAGAATCGCTGTCGCATTATCGAGGCCCTGACTCAGCGCCGGATTCCCTTCCTTGAAATCCATCACCTGCGCATCCGGCAAGACCGCTTCAACCTGTTTGCGTACAGCCGTATCGTCCGCAGTGGCCGGCAGTTTCAACAGCAAGCGTTGAGCTGCTCGGCTGCCAGGGGCGAGCAGGCCTGTGCTCTCCAGAGAGGAGCGCGACACCATCACCCTGGGTCCCATGCCTGCTCCCGCCGAGATGCGGTCGGGCTCCTGCGTGAGTACGGCTGCAATCTTGAAGTTCTTGTTGCCAAGGCGCAGCGTGTCGCCGACGTGCGCGTTCAAACGAATCAGGAACTCCTCCGCAACGACTGCGGAGTTTCCCTGGAGGGCCTGCTGCAGGCTTATCGCCGGCTCCAGTTGAGCGGAGCCGTAGAAGGGATAGCGTGCGGGGTCGACCGCCTTCAAGGTAACGAGGATCGGTACAGGATCAGGAGGCACCGAGGCCATCGAGATTGTTTCCGTGACCCAGGTCAGATCACTGCCGGGAATTCCCTTCTCCAGGTTGGCCAACCTTTGAGATTCATCCGCGTTCGGCTGGCGAAAAACACGCGCGCTGAGATCGCCTGCCATCAGCGATCGCGCTTCCGTCATCAGGGTGGTGCGGAAACTCTCGCTGAAGCCTCGCACACCAACGAGGGCGGCAACGCCAACTGCGACAGAGAGGACAACGAAGGCAAACTTGCCCGGTGCGGACTTGAGGTCGCGCCAGCCAATGGATGCAGCGCGCTGCCAATTGAGAGCGCGTTCAGCCATTTTTCCGCTCGTTTTGGATGACGGCTTCAACCGGTTCAGAAGGCAGAGTGTCCTCAATGATCATGCCGTCTTTGAGGACGATCTTGCGATCGGCGCGAGCCGCGATTTCAGGATCATGCGTAACCAGGACAAGAGTCGCGCCAGCATGCCCGTGGCGCTCGAGTAGCAGATCGAGCACCATGCGCCCGTTCGCAGAATCAAGATTACCGGTAGGCTCGTCGGCCATCACGATCGGAGGATTGACCACGAATGCGCGAGCCAGTGCAACACGCTGCTGCTCGCCACCAGAAAGTTGAACCGGATAATGGTCCATGCGTTCGGCCAGGCCAACGGCTTCAAGCAATGAGCGCGCCTGCTTCAGGCCGTTACCTTCGACGTTAAGTTCGAACGGAAGCAGCACGTTTTCAAGAGCGGTCAATGTCGAAATCAACTGGTAGGACTGGAAAACGAAGCCAATCTTGCGGCCGCGGACCGCGGCGAGGTCGCCCTCGGCAAGGTTATGAATCGGTGTGCCGTCGAGCCAGATCTCGCCTTCGCTGGGGGTGTCGAGGCCCGCAAGAAGGCCAAGAAGCGTACTTTTTCCGCTTCCACTTGCGCCCACGATGGCGATGAACTGGCCGGCCGGAATGCTGAGCGAGATTCCTTTCAGGATGTCCACGCGCCGCGAGCCGTTCTGAATCCAGCGCTTGACATTACGGACTTCAATCACCCGCGATTGCCTCCAGATAGATATATACGGCCGCTTGCCGAAGAACGTTCCCCTTCTGCGACATTACACTGTTGATGTGGACGCTTGGCGCAGGATTCTCGTTTCGTTGTGTTTATCGATCTTTGCTCTCCCGTCAATGGCGGCAGACCGGCCCTTGATTGTTTGCTACGGCGACAGCATCACCGCAGGCTATGGCTTGAACTCCGGCCAATCGTACCCCGATGCTCTTCAACGGGATCTCGACAAGGGCGGTTATACCTACAAGGTATCGAACATGGGCACCAGCGGTGCGACGACCAAGGACGCTGTCGCGAATATTCGTTCGGTACTGGGGGCGCATCCCGCGGTTGCCATCGTGGAATTCGGCGGCAACGACGGCCTGCGCGGCGTTCCCCTGGAACAGACGCGGAAGAATCTGGATGCCGTGCTGACGGCGCTGGACAATGCTCACATCAAGTTGCTGATTGCCGGCATCACGCTGCCTCCGAATTACGGCCCGGACTACATAAACACATTCAACCAGGTGTATCGCGATCTCGCCCGGAAACATCACGCCGCATTCGTGCCAATGATCTACAAGGACCTGGTGAATGTGGCGGGAACAATTCAAGGGGACGGAATTCATCCCACCGCCAAAGGGTCGGAGATCATCGCGAAGACGTTGCTGCCTGCGCTCAGACCGTTGTTGCGGAAATAAGCTTGCGACGGATCAGCCCATCACCACGACGGGTTGAAAGAGCGTTCCCGCGATGCGCTTCGCGATGCCGACGAGTTCGCGCTGGCTGGCAAACACCTTTACCATTGGCGCTTGCGAAAACTCGGGCAGATTTGCCTGGGCGCCATTGCGTAGACGGCCGAGCGAGAAAGCATCGCCGGTAACAGAGGGCATTTCAGGAAGCAGGCTGCGCGGATGCAGGCAGTGCATTTCAAGCGCGGCAACATCACCGGTCAAGGGTTCAAGTTCTTCGAGCGCGTGGGCGTTGGCTAACGTGAAAGCACCAGCCTGCGTGCGGCGCAGGCTGCTGAGATGCGCACCGCAACCAAGATCCTGGCCAAGTTCATGGGCTACGGAGCGGACGTAGCCACCGGCGCTGATACTCATTGCAAACAACGCCTCTTCGCCCTCAAGTGCGGTGATTGCGAAAGATCGAATGGAGATCTTCGCCGGTTTGAGTTCAACGGGCTTGCCGGCGCGAGCGAGCTTGTACGCCGGCGTTCCGGCAATCTTTTTGGCGGAGAATGGCGGCGGCATTTGGTCCATGTCGCCGTGGAATCGCGACGCTGCGGTGCAGATCTGTTCGAGCGTGAACGAAGGGTGCGTTTGGGCGCCAATTGGATCGCCATCGGCATCATAAGTGTCCGTTGCGAAGCCAAAATGGATGGTTCCGGTGTAGCTCTTCTCGGCAGCTGAAAAGTACTGTGCAAGACGGGTGAATCTGCCCATCAGTAGCGGCAAAACGCCGGTTGCCATGGGGTCCAGGGTGCCAAGATGGCCGATGGAGCGTTCGCCGGTAATTTTGCGCAGGCGGCTTACTACGTCGTGGCTGGTGATGCCGCCCGGCTTATCAATTACTAAAAGACCATTCACCCAACTACTTTAGACGACCCACCACAGTTTCACAGTGACGCACTGCTTTACAGTGAGGCGTTGCCACTTTGGCGAACGAGCGAGAGAAACTCCGCGCGCGTTTCCTTCTGGCGGAAGCAACCCACCATGGCTGAAGTGACGGTGGACGAGTTCTGCTTCTCAATGCCGCGCATCATCATGCAGAGGTGACGAGCTTCGATGACAACGCCCACGCCCTGCGGACTGATTGCTTCCTGAATGGTGTCTGCGATCTGGCGCGTGAGGCGCTCCTGCACTTGCAAGCGCCGAGCGAATACTTCAACAAGGCGCGGAATCTTGCTTAGTCCAATGACCTTGCCCTTGGGAATATATGCCACGTGCACCTTACCGAAGAACGGCAGCATGTGGTGCTCGCAGAGCGAGAACATCTCGATATCTTTCACGATCACCATCTCGTCGTAATCGACATCGAACATGGCGCCGCGCAGGATCTTGGAGGGATCTTCGTTGTAGCCCTTGGTAAGAAAGGCCATGGATTTCTCGACACGGGCGGGGGTTTGCACCAGGCCATCGCGTTCGGGGTCTTCGCCAAGGCGCTCCAGGATTTCGCGATACATCTCCTGCGTGCTGATGTTGCTTATGCCCGCGTCACTTTCAACTGCCCTCCGAATTGATTTGCTTACCGCGATCGGTTGCGCCATTGTTTTTTTCCTTTAGCCCTGAAAATCAGGGCGTCGTTCCACTTATCGAGATTCACATTCCAGAGTACTGAAAGAAGTTATTTTCGGTCTCTTCCACCCGAACATAGTCCAGTTTGCCGGTTGGAAGCGCGTTCTTCAGCAGTCCAAATACTGCCCTACAGAGATTCTCCGTCGTCGGCACCTGATTCACAAACAACGGATCGTAGTTCAAGTTTGTATGGTCAAACCTCTCCAGGACAGATGTTTGCACGACTTCATCGAGTGTTGCCAAATTGATAACCATGCCGGTTTCGCCGTCGACGGGCCCGCTGACCAGCACCTCAAGTACATAGTTGTGCCCGTGGCCATGCGGGTTGTTGCACTTGCCGTAGGTTGCACGATTTGCTTCATCGGAAAGGACTTCGGCATGGAGCCGGTGGCTGGCACTGAGCATGTATCGGCGGCCGAAACAGGCTGTCTTCATGCGCGACTTCCCCGATATTCCGCAAAGATTTCCGGCGTTTCGTAGATACGGATCCGGCTCAGGCGGGCTCCGCCTGCGTTGTTTACAGGTGTTTCGAGCCGTTCCCAGGCGGCGATGGCGATATTTTCAGTAGTCGGGATCCGTTTTGAATTCAAGAATTCGGGCACCTCAAGGTTGAAATGACGATGGTCCCAGGCGGCCAGGACTTCGTCTTCAATGACGTCCTTGAGCCATTTCAGGTCGACCACAAAACCGGTGACGGGATCGGGTTCGCCGGTGACGGTGACTTCGAGGGTGTAGTTGTGGCCATGGCCATTGCGGCGAGAGCAGCGGCCGAAGATCTGCTCGTTCTTTTCGGGCGACCAGGCGTCGTTCCAGTAGTAGTGCGAGGCCGAAAATGTGGCTCGTCTTGTGAGTTCGATCATTCGGCCCTCATCTTAATAGATGCCCAAAGGTGGTGAAGGTTACAAATCCGGGGGTCAAGTGGTGAACCTATCCGGTTCAGCGGATTGAATTTGTGGTCTGCGGTGCCATTCAGCCGGGATAGGTTCTTCCCTTCCAGCTTACCTGCTTCAGAACGCGGTGTTTGAACCAGCTTCGGTACAGGAGGACGACAAACAGCGGCAATCCCAGGGGGGAGATGGCGCAGTCGAGGAATGGGAAGTTCGACTTTGCAACGCGCGCATAAAAGCGAAAAAGGGTCCGCAGCCACAGCAGAAGAAGCACCCAACCGGCGCCAAGCCACTCAAGCGAATGCGGGCTGAAGCGTGCGTTCCAGAAGTGGATCGCGAGCAGGGGCAGGCCGACCAGGAGCACGATGTCGAGGATTTTCCAGAGGCAGGTGGCCAAAGCGTTGTTGAACAAGAGAGCGAGATTCTTGGTCCAGCCTTCGATCATCGCTGAGGTTGTGCGATACATGCGCGTGCTCAAGGCGTCGGGCGCGTAGCGAAAGCGGAGGCCCACCTTGCGGCGCTTGGCGAGGAAAGCGAGCTCCACGTCTTCGAGGACGCGGTCTGCGACCGCGGCATGGCCGCCGAGGCGGCGATAGGCTTCGCGCTCGATGAGGAGAAACTGGCCGTTGGCAGCGGCTACGCGCTGGTTTGGATCGGAGACTTTGGAAGGCGGGTAGGCCAAGGCGAGTTCAGAGAAAACGAGGGGCATAAGCGTGCGCTGCGCCAGACCGGTGACGAGCTGACGCGGAGAGTAGCTCAGCACTCCTGCCTTGTGGCGCGTGGCTTCGTGGATGGCCCGGTATAGATTGCCAGGCTCGTGGATGGTATCGGCGTCGGTGAACAGGACCCAGCGGCCACGCGCCCTGCGGGCCGCGGTCCAGATGGCGTTGTTCTTCCCTGTCCAGCCTTTCTCGAGCTTGGCGGCCTGAAGGACGGTGACGCCGGGAAAGCTGCGGGCGATTTCAGCGGTCTTGTCGGTGGATTGGTCGTCGACGACGATGAGGTCCCAGTCGCGGCCAAGCTGGAAGAGATGATCGGCCTGCGCGACAAGCGATTGGAGACAGGCGGCGAGGTTCTCTTCCTCATTGCGGGCGGGAATGATGACGGTGAGTTCGATGAGCGGATCGGGCTCGGGCTGATCGAAGACGGTGCCGGTGCGAACCGGGATGGCAAGAGGCTCACCAGGATCGTCGGAAAGGCCGAGAACGGGTTTGAAGGATCGCGCGCTCGATTCGGCTTGATCCGGTTTGTCCGTCATGGTGCTTCGGCCTTTCTTTCAGTACCCGTCGCTCCGTATTATAAGGAGGTGCGGTTGACTGGATTCATTGCCCTGGGGTCGCTGGTGGTGCTGACGCTTGCATGCGGCTGCGATCGTGGCGGTGTTCCAGCCAACGCCGACAGGCTTGCTCCCGACTTTACGGTGAGCGACGGTGAGAACACTGTTCATCTTGCGAACTATCGCGGCAAGGTGGTTCTGCTGAACCTGTGGTGGAGCCAGTGTCCACCGTGCATCCAGGAGACGCCGGCGCTGGAGCAACTGCACCGCGACCGGCCGGATATCGCGATTGTTGCGGTGAGCATCGATACGGACCCGGGCTCCTATCGCCGGTTTCTTACGCGGTATCACGTTAGCGTCGACACGGTGCGCGATCCGGACCAGAGGGTGGCGAAGTTGTATGGGACCGATGGTTGGCCGGAGACGTACATCATCGACCGCAAGGGGTATATCCGGCGCAAGGTGATCGGGGATCCGGACTGGTCGAATCCCGAGATTCGGTCCTTTCTGAAAAGCCTGTAGGACACCGGAAAGGCCGAATAAAACTGGCGCGGACATAGCTATTGGCGTGTATTGGTGGCGTTTTTGGCGTTCACAGTTTCTGTGAAGCGGTGACGTTTTGCTGATTTTAAATGAGTTATCAGCACGGGTTCACAGTTTCACAGTCGCCACAGTTTCACAGATAACTTCACGTTCAGGGGCATAAGCAGTTGGTTTTGCGAGAGATAAACTGCGGTCTCGCAGTTTCACAGCGCAAAATCGGCCGGTCGGTCTTGAAGGCATTAAGTCATTGTATTTCATGGTGATAGCAAAGTGAGGGATGGTGAAAGTGGCACATTTTGGCATTTTTTCACATCGGAGGAGTCTGGCTTACATCGTGCTGCGCCGGATTGTTCGCGTCATGCTGCTGGCGAACTTTGACGAGGGCGTCAAGATCGCCGAGGAGGTGGGCAACGACAGCGGAGAGCGAAGTATTGTGGCGGGCGGCCCAGATGCGGGCCTTGCGATGGACGGTGGATGGAATGGCGACGGTAACGTTTTTGGTCATGCTTCTGTTCCTGTATCCGGAGGTTCCGGCTTGATGACTTAATTGTGCGCCGATGGCCCATAATTACCTGCAAAACGGGGATGAGTTTTTTAGTGAATCGAATGTAGGAGTTGGGCGCGGATTTGGCGGGTCTGGGTATTGACATCGCGCGGCGGACAGAGTGTTCATGCGCCAATGATCGAGCCGCGGACTACGCCCTCACGGTGCAGGCACCGTGTCACCATCGATGGCGTAGTCTGCGCGATGGACAACTGCTGCATGAACGGATGCGAGCGATGCCGGAATTGGTGACATGCTCCCGCGATCGGATCGCGCTCGCCTCAAATTAAGTGATCACCTAAGGCTGATCACCGAGACGTTCTGCGTGCCCGGTTGAAACTCCGCCGTGTTGCCCACGTACAGCAAACCGTGAACGAGATCGATGGTCGAGAAATCTGGATTCGTCCCTACCGGAATGACCGTCGATGTCAGCGTATTTGTCTTACCGTCGATCACCTCCACGTTGCCATTGGCATTCGACAGGTAAACCATACGGGTAAGCGGATCCACCGAGAGGGCCTCAGGCTGCAATGGAATTCCGGTGATGAATGCGATGTCAGTGTTTGTGGCTCCGTTCAGTACATCCATCTGTCCCGCCTGATCGCTGACGTAAATGATGTTGCGCAGCGGGTCGACACCTGCGTCGTAACTGTATGCGCCCTGTAGCGGAACGGCGGTGACCGCATCGGTACCGGAATTCACCACCAGCATTTGTCCGGGATTCGATTGCAGTGGAATGTAGAGAGTCTTGGTCGCAGGGTTCAGGGCGATGGTGACACCGAGCGCGCTCTGTGGGGGGACGACGATCTCCTTGATCAATGAGCCGGTTGTTCCGTCATTTACCCAGACGTTATCCTGCCCGTCCAACGTGTAGACACGGTTTGTCAGGTTGTCATAGGCGACTGACCATGCGAGGGGCAACGGGAACTGAGCCACAATCGAGTTCGTGGTTAAATCGACAACATACAGGCCGGTGTTGAAATCTGTGACGTAGAGTTTGCGGGTCACGGGATTGATGGCAATGCCGGATAGTTGATTTTGCCCGACGTTAATGGTCGTGATCGGGGTGTTTGTTTTTTGATTCACGACCTCGACGCCGTTGCCGGCAATGTAGACAAGCTGCGTCAGCGGATTTACGGCAATCGTCATGGGAAGCCCGAACGAGCCTTCCTGTGCGGGGATAGTGGCAATGACTGTCTGTGCAGCGGCCGCCAGGCCAGTAAAGGGCAGCAATAAAGCACATGCAGCAGCATATGCCGCCTTGAGAACGAGGGAAGGTTGTTTCATGGATGTGCAGCCTCGGAGGGATTTGCGTACGGGCTTGCCAGGATACTGAGATTCGTAGGGTTTTCTTGCGGTTGCCTGCGATATACGCTGCGTTGCCGGTATCGGCGATCTCTATCGAAGCATTTTCAATCTATCGTGCGTCTTTGATTTTGCTATGCTCTGGAGTGAAAAGAGACTGTCGTCACAGTCTTAACCTGGTGGCTCGACGTTTGGAGGTTCACATGACCAAGTGCCTGCTGGCATTTGCGCTTTCAATTCCATTGTGCGGTCAGTGCCAGACCTATGCCGACTCGCCCTTTTACAGGACGACAACTGCCGTACCAACGACAGCGCATGTCGAGGGCTGGGAACATGGCAGCATCAAGGCAAACGGCGTGGTGATCGACCTTTCGGAGTCGGTGCCATGGTCGTCACCGGATTTTGACGAAATCCGCGGCTGGTCTGTGAGATCGTGGGTTGACAAGAACAAACCTGCCCATATATTCCACTACATTCTCCATTACGACCAATTGAACGTGGCCTTCGGATACGATTTGCTGGTCGAACCGGTCAAAGGCACAGATGAGATCAGGTGCACTTTCAGCGCCCTCACCGATCCTGACGAGCTACCCGAGATGGCGTGGCCACGGATCAAGGACATCGCCGTGGTTGCGCTTCCAGCCGACCTGACTCCTGTCGTGATCAAATCCGGCGATGCGATCTCAATCACTACGCTTCCACTCGGTCTGGGTAAGATTGCGCCGGTTCACTATCTCCGGCTCACTCGGATCGATCTCGCACCCGCGCCAACTCAAAGTATGGTAATTGCTCGATGTCTCCGTCGTGCGGAAGCAAGAACGTCATTGCGGATGTGCAAATAGCTAAGCGGACAGAATGCCTCGCGGGTCAACGGAGAAAAGCAACCGCAGATGCTTCGACTGCGGGTCGCGGCGGCGACCTTCGCTCAGCATGACAACGGCAGTGGGGAGTTGGGAGAGAGAGTGTGACAGCGATTGATTTTGTTTGTCGTTTTTAGGAAGGCCGAGTGGAGGACGCAACGTCACTTTGCATGTGAGAGCGCAGTGCGATGAGTGGGATTGGGACTCGATCGATCGAGAGTACGAAATAATGGGCGTATGGGAAGCGCCGAGGGTCGACACATTGCTGTTGGATTTGATTTTGGAACTACTAACAGCTCCGTTGCCATGGTGGACGAGGCGGGAGAGGTGCAGCTTGCGTCGTTTCCCTCGGGCGGCGCTCAGACGCAGTCATTCCGCTCGGTATTGTATTTCGAACAGTACAAGAACAGCGAAGGCGCCAAGCGGATGCATTCCCTCACCGGCCCTGCGGCCATCGACCACTATTTGCAGACCGATGAGAAGGGGCGGCTGGTCCAGTCGCTGAAGTCTCATCTTTCGAGCCGGACGCTGACGGGGACGGAGGTCTTTGGCCGGCGCTACAAACTGGAAGAGCTGGTTTCGCGGATGCTGAGCGATCTGCGCAAACATGCGGCGCACGAGTTCAAACAACCTGTTCGCCATGCGATGGTGGGTAGGCCGGTGCGCTTTGTGGGCGCGGAGACGGAAGAGGATCAGGAATATGCCGTTGCGCGATTGCGGGCCGCGTTTGCGCTGGCGGGTTTTGAGCACGTGGATTTTGAGATGGAGCCGGTGGCGGCCGCCTACACCTACGAAGCAACGCTCGATCATGAGGAACTTTTACTGATCGGCGATTTCGGCGGCGGTACAAGCGACTTTTCGCTGCTGCGCGTTGGTCCGGAAGTGCGACGCAGGGGACGAAGGCCGGAGGATTTGCTCGGCAACAGCGGAGTTGGGCTGGCGGGCGATGCCTTTGACGCGCGCATTATTCGCAAGCTTGTTTCGCCGGCGTTGGGGTCGGATTCCGAAGCGCGATCTCTGAACAAGCTTTTGCCTGCCGTTCCGGCATGGATTTACGCGAATCTCGAACGGTGGCACTATCTATCGTTTCTGCGCACGAACAACGTTCGCGAAATTTTGAAGAGCGCGCGCATTCGAGCGCTTGAGCCGGAGAAGATTGAAGCACTGATTGCAATTGTGGAAGAGGACCTGGGCTATCAACTGCACCAGGCCGTGCAGGAGCTGAAGTTCAAACTGTCGCGCGATGAAGACGCCGAGTTCCGATTTCACGGAGGAGGCATGGAGTTGCGGATTCCCGTGACGAGGGCGAGCTTCGAGGCATGGATAGCGGGCGATCTTGAGGCGATCGAGGGCTCGGTCGATTCGCTTCTGCGAAGTTCGGGAGTCGAACCGGGAGCGGTCGATCGGGTATTCCTCACGGGAGGATCTTCATTTGTGCCGGCGGTGCGGCGGATTTTCGAGAGCCGCTTTGGAGCGTCTCGGATTCGAGGCGGAAATGAGTTTACGTCGGTTGCACACGGGTTGGCGCTGCGCGCGGCCGAGTCGCTTCACGAGGCTTGATTCCGTTCGATGACTGCACTAACCATCGGGAACCGGGCAGGCCGCATCAACCTCACGAACAGACCAAAACCGGAGCCATTGACTTCCGGCGAGGTCGTTTTCCATGCAGACTAATTCGGCGCGTCATGGGATCATTTATCCACCACGGGAGGATTGAATGAATTTCTGGCTGCAGGATCTCCGCCTTGCCTTTCGTATGCTTCGCAAGAATGTGGTGTTGACCCTGGTAATTCTGGCATCGCTTGGCATTGGCATTGGCGCCAATTCCGCCATATTCAGCGTGGTCGACGCGCTACTGCTGCGTCCGCTTCCCTATCCGCATGCAGACCGTCTGGCGGCTGTCTGGCTGCATTCTCCCGGGATCGGAATTCTGCGGGATTGGCCGTCTCCCGGCCAGTACATTGACATTCAGAACCAGAACCATTCGTTCGACCAGATGGCCATCGCGCAGAGCCGCACCTTCACCTTGACGGGTCGCGACCAACCGGAACGGGTTGACGTGCTGAGCACACAATCGAGCCTCCTGACGATGTTCGGCGCAAAACCGTTGCTTGGCCGCAATTTGCTGTCGGAAGAAGATATACCGGGCAGGCCGGGTGTGGCTGTTCTCAGCTACGGAGCCTGGCAGCGCTTATTCAATGCGGACCCCACAATCGTCGGCAAGAGCATTACGCTCGACGCGAAGTCATTCACTGTGGTGGGCGTGCTTGAGCGCCACTTTATGCTCAACTCTGAAGTCATGCCGTCAGAAGGTCCGATGGACAAGGTGGACATCTTTCTACCCCTGGCATTGGGAGCGGATGCCGCACAGCGCCGTGGCGATGAAAACTACAACATCGTTGTCCGCCTCAAGCCAGGCGTTTCAGTGCAGCAGGCCCAGGCAGACATTGACATCATCGCCAACGGCATTCGTGTCAAAGACAAGCGCGATGCCAGCTACGGTATGGATGTTATCGGCTTGCAGAAGCAGGTAGTCGGGGACGTCCGGCGCGCTCTGCTCGTGCTGCTTGGCTCCGTATCGCTGGTTTTGCTGATTGCCTGTGCCAACGTGGCCAACCTGTTGCTTGCCCGTGCGGCGGCCCGAGAAAAGGAAGTCGCTATCCGCACGGCAATGGGAGCCGGCTGGCAACGCCTGGCGCGTCAACTGCTGACAGAGAGTATCCTGCTGGCACTCCTCGGCGGCGTCGCCGGACTGCTTGTGGCACGCGTGAGCCTTCTGGTCGTGCGCACCATGAATCCCGGCAATATTCCGCGGCTTGATGAAATTGGAATCAACGGAGCCGTGCTCGCGTTCACGTTTGGCCTTTCGCTCGCGACTGGCATCCTCTTCGGCCTTGCACCGGCATGGAGGGCGATCAAGCTGGATCCGAACTCGTCGCTCAAGGCAGGAGGGCGCAGCGGACAGTCGGATGGCGGTCTGTACGTCAAACGGCATCGCTTGCGCAGCCTGCTTGTCGTTTCGGAACTCGCGCTTTCGCTTGTGCTGCTGATCGGTGCCGGACTGTTGATCCGCAGCTTCGTTCGCTTGCAGAACGTAGCTCCAGGATTCACGGCAGACAATGTTCTGAGCATGCAGTTCGTCGTGAGCGACCCCAAGTATAAAGACCAGAAAGTCCTCGCTGGTTTCTATCACGAAGTTGAAACGCGCATTGCCCACTTGCCGGGCGTAGCAGCGGAAGGCGCTGTTTCGGCGCTCCCACTCACCGGGTCGGTGGGGTGGGGAGGAATCCATGTGGAGGGTTACAATCCGCCTTCGGGACAAGAGTTGCAAGTCGATCAACGTGACGCGAGCGCGGACTATTTTCGGACCATGCAGATTCCCCTGGTCTCGGGCCGCTTCTTCTCGGAGCAGGACAATCTCGATTCGCAGAAGGTCGCCATCATTGACCAGAAATTCGCGCAGCGATTCTGGCCCAACAATGACGCCGTTGGAAAACATGTCTGGTTCGATCCTAAAAAGCCCATCACAATTGTCGGCGTCGTGGGAGTGGTCAAACAATACGGCCTGGATACCGACGGGAAGATTGCCACGTATTTCCCCATGCAGCAGGGGCCTGACCGAGGCACGTTCCTGGTCGCCCGTTCGTCGTCTGACGATCCGGGACTTGCGAACGCCATCTCCCGCGAAATCCACGCAGTCGATCCCGCGGTTGTCATCTACGGTGTTCGAACCATGAACGACCGCTTGCATGATTCGCTGGCACGCCAGCGCTTCTCGAGCACGATGCTGGGCGCATTCGCGTCGTTCGCATTGCTGCTGGCGGCCGTGGGCCTCTACGGCGTGATGTCGTACCTGGTCACCCAGAGCACACACGATATTGGCATTCTGGTCGCATTGGGCGCACGGCGCGCGAATATCCTTGCCCTCGTTGTTCGGCAGGGAATGCAATTAACACTGATCGGCATCTTCGCTGGACTGATTGGCGCGGTTGCCCTGACTCGCCTGATCGCGAGCCTGTTGTTCGGCGTGAGCGCAACGGACTTCGCTACGTTCCTGACCGTGCCCGCATTGCTGGCGGTGGTCGCATTCGCAGCAACTGTTCTGCCTGCGTGGCGAGCCAGCGGCGTGGACCCAATGGTCGCCTTGCGAGAGGAATAGACAGCTTTTCACCGAGGGTTTTGGCGGCCAGGAAAGCTCCTTCAGGAGTTGGAGCCCTCGGGTTTGCCGGGCCTCCGCCGGCGCGCGACCAAAGGGCGCCCGAGTCGTGCCTTTTCTCGCCTGGTTGACACAATCTATTCCAGAAAGACAACTGCAGGTTCCTCCACTTCGCCGTTCCCCTTCGGCTTCGCTCAGGGTCACGGTCGGTCGGAATGACAACTCTTCTATGAATCCATACTGAAAACTTCGCTTGACATGGAAATTGAATCGGTGTATTAGTCATATAGTACATTGATTGACGCGATGAGCAAAGCTTCCAAACCGGCATTTCACTTCCACCTCGACCTGCACAGCGGGATGCCGGTCTACCGGCAGATCGTAGACCAGGTGCGGGGAGCTGTGGCCTCGGGTGCGTTACGCGCGGGTGACCAGTTGCCTACCGTCCGGCAGCTTGCGGTGGACCTCGAAGTAAATCCGAATACTGTGGTGCGCGCATATCGGGAACTGGAGTACGACGGACTGCTCGAGACGCACCAGGGGACGGGGACATTCATCAGCGATCAGAAGATGCCGCGGGCGGCAGATGAACGGCAGCGGCAGTTGGCGCAGATTGTTACCGATGCCGTTGCACGCGCGGGAGCGGCGGGATTCACAGTGCAGGACCTACTGGATCAGTTGCGGGCTGCGGCCAACGAGCCGAACCGCAGGAGATAAGCGATGAACAAGAGAGTAAATATGCAATACAACCGGGTCGCGGTAACAGCATTTGTAATTTGTTTGCTGGGCGGATTCCTTTTGAGCGCGATTACAAAGGGTCCGGTTCCACTGTTGATTGGGATATTGGCTGGACTGTATCTGCTGCATGCGATCAAAGTCGTCCAACAGTGGGAGAAGGTGGCGCTGCTGCGAGTGGGACACTACGTGGGGCTGCGCGGGCCTGGAATCTTCTTTATTGTCCCGGTGCTGGAAACACTGAGCGCGTATGTGGACCAGCGCGTGAGGGTGACGAGCGTTTCGGCGGAATCGACGCTGTCGCGCGACACTGTGCCGGTGGACGTGGACGCCATCGTCTTCTGGCTGGTGTGGAATGCGGAGAAGTCGATTCTGGAAGTGGAGAACTACCTTGACGCGATCACGCTGAGCGCGCAGACGGCGTTGCGCGAGTCGATCGGGCGACATGAACTGTCGCAGATGATTACGGAGCGGGAGACCCTGGGGCGCGAACTGCAGCGCATCCTGGACGAGAAAACGACTCCGTGGGGAATCACGGTGCAGTCGGTGGAGGTGCGTGATGTGCGCATTCCGCAGGGGCTGCAGGATGCGATGTCGCGGCAGGCGCAGGCTGAGCGCGAGCGCCAGGCGCGCGTGATTCTGGGTGCCGCAGAGGTGCAGGTTTCCGAACAATTCGCCGAGGCATCGCGCGTTTACAACGACAATCCCGGCGCGTTGCATCTGCGCGGAATGAACATGCTGTATGAGGCAATACGGGAAAAGGGCTCGATGGTGATCGTGCCTTCTTCCGCGGTAGAAACCATGGGCCTGGGTGGAACGCTGGCGACGGCTACGCTGGCAAAACAGATCCAAACAAGCTAAGTGACAAACAGACGGGAGGTAACTGCGATGGGAATTCGCATGGGTGGAGTTGTGTGCGTTGGGTTGTTGGCGGCGGGACTGGCTGCTGTGCAGTCCGATCAAGATGACGCTTGGGTAGGAATCTGGCAGGCCGAGTTGGATGGCCAACCGAGTGCTGTTCTCACATTGGCGGACGACAACGGCGAACTGGACGGCACGCTGGTTTTGAACGGCATCAGCCGTGATGGAGGGCAACCGCACATCGCAGTGCGGGAGACACATGCGCTGATGCATCCCCGGCTGGAGGGACGAACGTTTTCGTTTCAATTGAAGAGGAAGAATGCTTCGCGTCCACTGATGAACTTTACGGTGGACCTGACCGCACAAGGCAAAGCCATGCTCCATTGCCTGAACTGCGGTGACGATGCGCCGGTCGTTGAGATGACCAAAGAAGACTAGAGAAGGAGGAAGCGATGAATTTCCGTTGGATTCCACTGCTGATGGCAATGTCGTTACAGGTTGGGCTTCTCGGGCAGGTTGCGGCTCCTGAGGGCCCACAGGAAAACGCTTCGAAGTTTATCGGCGTGTGGCGCGGGCAGATGGACAATTTGCCGGGTGTTGATCTTGTGATCACGGATGAAGGCGGGCAAGTGCGTGGAGCGGTGCTCTTCTACCTTCACATGCGGCAGGATGTGCATTCGCCCTATACGTCAACGCCGGGGCTGCCGGAGCCGATGTTCGGTTTGAAGCTCGACGGACAAACGCTGAAGTTTGACGTCAGCCATCGGCGTGCGCACCCGCCGCGGACTCTTCATGATCCACCGGTGGCTTTCGATCTGAAGCTAACCGGGCCGGACAAGGCCGAACTTGTGAATGAGATGGAAGGCGGCGGTCCGGCGTTGGTTTTGACGCGGAGCGATCACTGAGATTGTTGATGGGAGCCGTCGTCGTGGAGGTAGATAGGGGCAATGCGGAGCACGAAACTGCTATGCTTTCTCTATGACGACGGTGGACATTGTGCTTCGCTACGCAACGGCGCCGACCGAGGCGATGACGTTTGCCCTAGCCAATATGCGCGAAGTTTACGGGATTCGCCGGCTCTGCTTCGATCGCGAGGCGCACACGCTGCGGGTGGAGTATGACGCGACGCGCCTGAATGCGGCGACGGTGATCCAGCTGGTGCGAAGCACGGGACTGCAGGTGGTTGAGGAGGTGCAGGTTGCGCTACCTCCGCCGGTAACTGAGCCGGCTCCCGCTGCCTGATGGTTACATTGCAACCCCGCGGAAACCCTGATAATCTGATGTTGGTTTCGTTCGAAGCCACACGTGTGCGCCCGTAGCTCAGCTGGATAGAGCGACTGACTACGAATCAGTAGGTCGGGACTGGATAGAGCGACTGACTACGAATCAGTAGGTCGGGAGTTCGAATCTCTCCGGGCGCACCATCTAACCCTTCCGCAATCAGCATCATACCGACTTACCAAGTCCTCTCGCGTTTCGTCATTGTGCCACTTTTGATGCCACTTTTTTGTGCCCATCTGTGCCCACTCATGAGTCGAGCGCGCCGTTTTGTTTGCATCTCCTGATCTGCGCGTAGTGACGCGCCAAATCCCATCTCAGATACTTGCGATTGCCGGTATGAATGTCACCGCACAGCGGGCAATCATACGCGCCGAGCAGTTCACCTGGGCGAAGCGGGAGCCGGTCGATCACGCGCTCTGCTTCGTCGCGTGAGTCGTAGATCGCCTTGCCCATACATCCTCGTACCAGCTTCGCTCGCTCCTCCTTCGGAAGATGCGCGAACACCGGACGCCACTGCGTCTCGTATAGCTGTTTCCATTCGCGCATGTTGCGGGTTCGCATTCGAGTGATTCCTTCGCAGTGGACCGGTGATCTACGCTGGTAGCAATTCGAACTCGCGAACGATCTGCGTCGCCGGCACAATTCCCTTCTCTGCCTTGTTCATCGGCATCATCCAAAAGTCTTTCGTGCCGTGCTTGCCGCCGATCATGTAGAGATCGCCACTCGGACTGTGACGCAGCTTCGTTCCTGGCGGAAAGTTCGATCTGCACAAACGACACCGCCTCGCGCGGCGAAACCTTCTTTGTAGGCTCCATCCCCAATCTCCTAAGCCCGCTTCTCCACCAGTTGGAGGCGGGCTTTTTTGTTGTTGTGCTGATTCATCAGTTCGGCGGCATCGGTGATCGACGGGTGCAGGTACTTCTGCGTCACGCGAATGTCCGAGTGTCCTGCGATGCGTGCGACCTTTGCCTGATCGCCGCCGACGACCGCGTTGAAGTTCGTCAGTCCGGTGTGACGCGCGCTGTAGAGCACCAACCCCTCGGGCATTGGCGGCAGTCTGCGTTCGACGAGCTTTGCGATCACCTTCGCCTTGGTCAGCGTCCACATCTTGTCGAGTGACGATGGTGCGAGATGACCCGACTTCGCGCGCTTGGACGGGAACACCCACGGCACATCCTTGTCGGCGCCCTGCTGACGAATGCGGAGCTCCGCGCGAATGCGATCGGTGAGGCCGACGAAACGGCGCGCCTTGCGGGTCTTGCCGGTGGGGATGAAAATCTGCGACGCGTCCCAGTGAATGTCGGCCCAGCGAATACGGCAGACTTCATCAGGCCGCATGAACGCGTCGAGCATGATGATGATGATCTCGCGCAACGGCGACGTGGCACATTCGAGAAACACGTCCTCGAGCCACGGCTGCATGATTGCCTGCCGTTCGTTCTCTTCGAGCAACGCGATCTCCGGCACCACGTAGAGGATCTTCCGATCCTTCGCATAGGACAGAATGCGTCGCAGCGTGCGCAGCGCGTTGTTCGCGTTCGATGACGAGCCGGGGAACGAGATCATCTGCGCGTCTTCGGCGCTGATCTGATCGATGCGCAGATTCCAGACCGGCGTCGCTTCGAGCAGTCGGCACCCGTTGTCGTAGTACTTGCGCGTCTTCACTGCGAGCTGCTTCGCCTCGGCGCTCTTCTCGACGAACGTCTTGAACTGCTGCACAAACACGGAAAGGCGCGGCGCTTTGCCGGTGCTGATCTCGCCACGCCGAACGGCTTCCATCTTCTGGTTCTCGATCTGGCGTGCCTTGTAGGGGCCGGTCTCGCCGGTCGAGCCGGTGTAGCGCCGCCCGTTGTACATGAAGCGGTAGTGATAGAACGGCGACCCAGGTCGCTTGAAGACGCTCATGCTGCACTCTCGGCGAGCGACTGTTCCCACTCTTCGACGTGCTGCAGCAGATACCGCACATGGCGGCGTCCGTTGCTCCTGCCGCTGATCGGCGCATCGCCGCCTAGCTTAACGAACCTGGGGCCGACTTCCTCGCCGGCATTGCGCCGCGTGCGCCACGTCTGCAACGTCGCCACCGGCACGCCGATCCGCGCTGAAAGCTCGTCGGGAGTCAGCATCGACTTCTCGGCAAGAGGCTTTCTACTCTCTGAGTCACTTACAAAGTTGGTTGTCATTGGGAAAGGTGCCTACTCAATAACTAATAGCACGCAATCAATCGAGAATGGCGGACGACTGTGGAAAAAACCCATTGACAGGGCTTTGAGAGTCTCCTATTGTCTTCATTGTACTTACTAAGTAACTTTGTAAGTTACTTCTGACTTGTTCCACGTGGAACATAGGAACTCTCCCTCAACGAAGTCAAGCCCGCGCGGAAGATGTTCGCGCAGAAGGTGCAGATGAGCACGATGCTCGACGCGAATTCCCCCGAAACGATCTCACATCTCCCCGTGCATACGCTAGTTGAACGCGCCCAAATGGCGCTCGACATTCGACAGGCCGAGCGCGCTCTCGAATCCCTGCGCAATTCAGGAGACGCCGCTCCGCGAGGCACTTGCCAGCAAGATCGATCTGCTGCGGTTCGCGTGCGAACAGTCGGCCACCGAATCCGTCACCAACCAGTATCGCGACGGCCACGCCTCGCTCGATGTGACGTTCGACCAGGTGCGCGACGCCGAGCACGCGCTCGTGGCGTTGCTTGAAGACATCCAGCTTCGCGAGTCGGAACTGGCCGACATGCGCAGCACGTATCACGACATCGCTCTGTGGGAGGCGCGCTGATGGCGGCGATCTCCACCACGCGATTCAGTCTCGACGCCGCGCTGAACGGCGCTCCCTTCATTCACAGATTCGACGCGAAACGGCCTGATGCCGCCGCGCGAGTATCGACGACCATCATCCCGGTCAGACACCCCAAGCACGACGAATGCTGGCTCGCCTATTGCGGCGAGTGGCTCGTGTTCGACGCAGAGGACGAGATGGTTCGCGAGTTGTTGTTAGTTGTACCCGGCAGTACAGATCAACACCGCTAACGCGGTCGGAGGAAACACATGGCAATTCAATTCAGAAAAGCGCAGAAGTACGGCGCAAAAGGTCGAGTAGCTTTGATCGGGCCAGCGGGTTCCGGGAAAAGCTTCTCAGCGCTCAAGATGGCCCGCACGCTCGTGGGCCCAACCGGGAAGATCGCCGCCGTCGATACCGAACACGGCAGTCTCTCGAAGTACGCCCACTCGCCGAAGTGCGGACCGACTTGTGACGATCCGAGCCACTTCGATTTCGACGTGATCGAACTGGACAGCTACTCGCCGGAGAACTTTCAGGCGGCGTTGGAGGCGGCCATCAAAGGCGGCTACGACGCATTCCTCGCAGACTCGCTCAGTCACTTCTGGATGGGCAAAGACGGCGCGCTTGAGTTCGTCGATATGGCGGCGAAGAAAAGCAGCTCGCGTGACGGCATGAGCGGCTGGAAGGAATTCAGACCGCACGAACGCTCGATGGTGGACTCGATGATCGCCGCGCCTCTGCATGTCGTCGTGACGATGCGGACGAAAACCGAGTACGCCGAAGTCGAGGACGGCAAGGGCAAAAAGAAGCGCGTCAAGATCGGCCTCGCGCCGGTGCAGCGCGACGGACTCGAATACGAGTTCGATCTCGTCGGCCTGATGGACGACGGGAACAACTTCATCGTGGACAAGAGCCGTTGCTTCGCCATGAACGGCAAGGTGTACACGAAGCCCGGCGAGAAAGAGTTCGCGATCTTCCGCGACTGGCTCGGCGGCGAAGCTGCACCGCCACCACCACCGCCGCCCCAGGCACCGCCGCAGAACACCAACGGCAACGGTCACCATGCGCAGAACGGCACGCAGAACGGCAACCGCACGCAGTACGCCATTCCACGTCGACGGCAGCCGCGTCGTCTGCCATGCGATGAACGTCGAGGCAGCGCGAGACAAAGAAGGAGCCAAAGAATCCCTTCCGCGTTGTCAAGATGAACGGCGCCATCGGCACTCAGTTTCAGGTTTACTGCTGGCACAAGTCGATGTTCGATGCACTCGACGCCGCCAAAGACAAGTCGCTGCAATTCGAGTTCGAGACGGACGCGGACAACAAGTACATCAACATTCTCGAACGTGCTCGCCGTTGGCGATCAGGAGTACCGCGACGGCAAGCCATACAACGAGCCAGCGCAGCAACAAGACCTTGTGGGCGCTTCCGTGGAGATCAGCGATGACGACATCCCGTTCTGACCTGCCGAAGAAGTCGCTCGCTCAACCACTGGTGCTCGATCCGCAGGGCGCCGCGCAAGTCGAGGCAGAACGCAAGCGCCTCGGCATCACCGAAGCAGACCTTGAAAGGAGTCGCCGTGATAGCGTCAAACGCCCCTTCTAACAAGCTCACGCTGTACGACATCTCGCTCGAAGGCATGCTGATCGCCGACATTCTCACAGAGAACGAAGGCGAACTGACGCCCGAACTGGAGGCGCGTCTCGATGATCTGATGCGCGAGGCTCCCGATCGGATCGAAGCTGCCGCGATGGTGTTGCGGCAGTTCGAAGCCAACGCCGCGATCTGCAAGCACGAGATCGAACGACTCAATGAACGCAAGGCCTCGTTCGAGAATCAGGCCGACAAGTTGAAAGAGCGCATTCGTCTCGCTGTCGATGCTGCATTCAACGGCAAAGTCAAGACGCCGCGCTTCACGATCTGGACGCAGAAGGCCGCCGACTCGGTGGCGTTCGATCTCGCTGAAGAGTTCACGCTCGAGATGCTTCAGCAGGATCATCCCGCGCTTGTGAAGACGGAACTGAAGCTCGACAAGGCCGCAATCAAAGCCATCTACGAACGCCAGCCGGACACGTTACCCGAGGCGATCTTCGTGGACGAAAAGGAAGGGAGCCGGTACCTGCGCGTCAAGTGACGCGCATGGCATCCCCGGAGAGGTCACCATGTCAGAAACACAAAAGATTTTCGGACACGTTCACGATGTCGTTGAGCCTGTCTTTCGTCGCAGCGATGACGGCTGCTTTATCGGCTTCATTGTGACGGACGAAAACGAAAAGTTGTTCTTTCATTCAAACGATCTGCGGTGCCGGCGTCCCCTGCAACCGCGCGAATTCAAAAACAGGGTCGTCACCTTCGATGTGGTACCACAGCACGCTCACTCGATGCGCAAGGCCGTCAACATCGATCTTCTCTCGGGGGCGGCGGAGTGAGCATTCGACGATCGTGGTCTGTATGGGACTTCGGCCCGGAGGATCCAATCACACGGCGACGCTTGCCATCCTGGGCAACTTCGCCAACGAAAAGGGCTACTGCTGCACCCATCCATCAAGACAGTTTCACGCATGACACGACGCTCGATCCGCACGTACGCAGAGATCGATTCGAACACTTGCCAACGAAGGCTGGATCAAGGTCGTCCGTGGCACGGCCGCAAGGATCTGTCCAGCTACATCATCAACGTCGACCGGCTGGAAGCTCGTCAGAGACGAAAAGAGAGAAAGACAAGCGTCGGCGCTCAGGTGCAAAGACTTATCTGAGATCACTCCGAACGGAGACGACTCAGGTGCACAGAGTTCACCTGAGAATTGCAACGTCACGCTGAACAGGTTCACCTGTCGCACGACCAGGTGAAAACCGCAACGACATCTGAGGTGAAATCCGCGAAGTCCAGGGTGACATCCGCGACATCCCTATAGAGAACCCTAAGAACCAAGACAGAACCGGGGGAAGCGCACGCCTCGCAGAAACACGACATTCCCCAAGGGTCTGCGAACTCCAGTACGTAACCGGGATCTGGAACGTCGTTGTCTCGCGGTGGCTTTCGCATGAAGAGTCTGATATCCGAGACCATCCGGCTGCTCGGCAAGATGGACAAACTGGCACTGCACCGCGCCAGCGAGCTGCTGGAGCAGCGCATCACCGCCGCGCAAAACAAAAACGAAACCATCAACTCGTTTTGGTTCGAAGACCAGAAGTGGAAGCAGGAGGAGGCCGACGGAACCATCAAGGCATCGCATCGCTGGTGCCACTCGATCGGCCGCCCGCGCGGCCGCTCAGTTCGCATGGACAGCGCGTCGCCGTCGCGCTCGATCGGCGAAGAGATCAACCATTTCTGTCCCAGATGCAGATGGAAACGCGACCAGGATTCGCGACAACGTGGTCATCGTTCACCCGCTGCACGACTTGCCGTAATTCACGGCCCGACGACGCTGACGGCGCATCTGGATGCTCAGAGAAACGGCGCAAGTTCTTTCCCACCCGAGCGAAGCCTGAGAGATCGAACAGCGAACGAAGCAAGGCAGGAAAAGCGCGAGAAGCCCGTCGAGGGGACGGGTGAACGCAACGAGAGGATTCAGAAGTTCTGGACATGGGCCGCCGAGTACATGCAGGACAACGGCATTGACGAGGCGGAATTACTGAATCGCTTCGCACTAACCGGGGAACCAAACGAACACGCGACTGGAGGACGCGTCATGAACGAACAGCGGACGACGACGAAACAGCCGCCGTCGACAGGATGGCACAGAAGGTCGCGAAACAGAACGAGGTTTACGTTCGGCGCAAATGTCGCAAATGCGCAACGTCACGGGCGGATTTCACGACTTCGAATCTGTCAGAGAGACGCACCTGCCGCGCGCTGGTTCGTGGCGGCTTCATCGAGTGCGGCGGCGACATGGAGGAAATCTGGAGGGGGAAGGTCTAAATGGCGACTGTGATTCAGATGCCGAAACGTGAGAGTGCCCATTTGCATCGGCACCCGATGACCGAACTGCTGTTTGGCATTGCAGTTTGGGGAAACGCTCTTCTGTTTAGCGCGATGACGTTCTACCTGCTCGGCCTCTTGGTCGTCCTGGTCGTTCGACATATTCGCCATTCGTAGAGTTTGCGCCGCAGTGAATGGGGGAGTTGATTCTCGCTCCCCTGAAACCACAACGACAACAACTTTGGAGGAAGCACATGGCAGCAGTGGCAGAAGCAATTCAGACAGTCATTACCGAAATACCGTTGTCGCGTCTTCGCCCGGCTCTTGGAACGCGCGGAAGACGTTTGACGAAACGGCGCTCGCCGATCTCGCGGCCAGCGTGAAACGCGACGGCATCAACGTTCCGCTGATTGTGCGCCCGATCAAGGGTGAACTGGGACTACGAGATCGTGGCAGGCGAGAGAAGTCACGGGCGGCGAGACCGCCGCACAGCGCGAACGGCCCCGTGCATCGTGCGCGATCTGACCGACGCACGAGGCTCGCGAGATCGGCATGATCGACAACCTGCAACGCGAGGACCTGGCCCCGCTCGATGAGGCCAAGGCCTTCGACGAACTGATGAAGTCGACGGGCGCAACGACTGAGTCGGTCGCGGCGAAGCTCGGCAAGGCGTCCAGCTTCGTCGCTCGCCGTCTCAAGTTGCTCGACGCGATTCAGCCCATCCAGGAGGCGCTTGTCGCCAACGCCATCGAAGTCGGGCACGCGCTGGAGATCGCACGGCTCGACGAGAAACAACAGGCGAAGCTCTTTCACTGGCTCGGCGTCGATCGCAGACGGACAGCCGACAGGCTTGGCCGGGATCGCCGAAGACGACGATGAGGAGGACTTCGAAGACGAGGACGACGAACAGGACGGCAACGCAGACGGCAACGATACGCCGCGCGGCGAAGCCACGCCCACGCTCACATGGCGTCAGACCGGTAAGTCGGTTGCGGAGCTGAGGCGCGAGATCGGCCGCACCATGCTGGTCGTGCTGTCTGCTGCTCCCTTCCCTCTCGAAGACAACATCGCGCCGATGGCGTGCAGCGAATGCTCGAAACGCACCGTCAATTCGACGCTGTTGTTCAGCGACGTGGCGCAGGATGCGTGCACCGATTCGGAATGCTATCGCGGCAAGATTCGCGCATGGATTCGGTACTCGTTGCAACAGGCCGAAGAGGAGGGCAAGCCCCTCGTCCTTCTCGGCAGCCAATACTGGTACGACAAGACTGAAGGCACGATTGTTCGGAAGGATGATGTCGTTGTCATTGAGGACGGCAAGGATGCAGCCTGCGAGTCGCAGGAAGACGCGATCTGGTTCGACGGTCCGAACGCGGGGCACCCTGCGACGATCTGCCGCAACACGAACTGCAAAACGCATTACGGGTTCAGTTCGCACGGTGGAAGCAGTCACAGCAACGCAGCAGAGGCAGCGAGTCAGAAGGCAAAGCGCAAGACGACTCTCGCGAAGCTGAACGTCCAGAAGCGCTATCGCAATGAACTGTTCAAGGCGCTCGGCCAGGCGAAGGTCAACGACGCGGTGCTGAATCAATTGGCGCTTGATGTCGCGCTGCATTGCGTCACCCGCATGACCTCGATCTACAACCCCAAGCTCGCGGTCGCTCTCGGATGGGACGAGAAAGCTCTCGGGTATGGGTCGGGCGATAAGTTGACCAAGCTCATGCAGGGTCTTACTCCCGCCGAGCGTCTTCGCGCTGCGCACATGGCGATTCACGCGAACGATCTCGCCGCTCACGAGTATTCGGTGGACCGGAAGGACTATCGGCCCGAGGGCTTCGAACGTCTCGCGCAACTGCTCTCTGTCGATCACAAGGCCCTGCGGGCCGTCGAGGAAGATCGGCAAGCCGAGAAACAGAAAGCGGCTGCGGAGTCGGCGAAGAAGAAAGCCACAAAGGAAAAGAAGGCCGCGAAGACGAAAGGGCACGCCGACGATCCGCACGGCCCAGATCCGACCGGCAAGACTCTGGCGAAGGTGCTCGACGTGCCGAAGCCCAAGCCAGCGAAAAAGGCGACGACAAAGAAGCCCCGCAAAGTCGTCAAGAAAACCGCCACGAAAAAAGCCGCGAAGGCGAAAAAGTGATTCAAGCCGGGGCGCTGGAAGGCGCCCCCATCACCCAATCAGGGATTGAGGACATGAGCCCGGAAGTCATCGAAAACGCGATAAGCAGAGAACGCACCCCGGAGAGCATCGTTCGTTTGCACCTGAACGATGCTCACATCTGCGGCAACGTCGATTGCAACACGATCTCCAATTGCAGCGACGAATGCCCGAACTGCACGAGCAAGATCGAGCCGTTGAACACGATCATTCATCACCCCATCAACGCGCTCGCGCACAAGATCGCCGAGGATTCAGCCAAGTGCGATCTGGAGAGCTTCTGTTCGTGGCTTCAGACAGACGACGGCCTACTGCCGACGCGTTGGTACAACACATCGCTTAAGGTGCACGAGGCCGAACGCGAGATGATCGACCGCGCCGTTCAGTACCTTCAGGCGATCGGTGTCCTGATTCGGCACGCGCAGAACCCCTCGCTGGTTCGCTGGGCGGGTTGCGGCGAAAGCGCGGCGTAATGGGCATGACCGGACAATGTGCGTTCGCAAACAGGCGCTGCGTGACGCTCGCATCCATCGATAGCGACTTCTGCCCTCGGCACGGCTTTCTCGTTCGTCAGTTCGGTGTCGAGGGAGCGCACGACGTAGAGCTTGGGGTCGAGTGGCGCGCCGTGGCGCTGATCGATGGATGGGATATCGCGAAGACGTGGACGAAAGAACAACTGGAGCTTGCCGATGCGTCGCGAAACAAGTAAAGAACGGGCAGCGTGGACCGAGTTCGTCGATGGCAAGAAGACATGCGTCGGCGAACGCGGTAACAAGATGGGCAATCGCCGCGTGCTGTTCAACGGGAAGTGGTATGCGTCGCAGCTTGAGGCGAACTGGGCCGCGAAGTTTCAGGCTCTCGCGAGTCGCGGTCAGATTCTTCACTACCAAGAACAGAAACGCATCACGCTCGTACCGGGCAATGGCAAGCTGCGACCCGTCGTGTATGTCGCGGACTTCTACTACGTCGAATTGGACGGCACGCCGCACGTGCTCGACGCGAAGGGTTTCAAGACTCAGATGTATCGGCTGAAAAAGAGAATGGCGGCGCTTCTGCTCCGCATAGAGATCGAGGAGCTGTACTGATGGGACTGTATAACTTCAAACCCGAATTCGAGCCGCTGATTCTGGCGGGCATCAAGCAGTACACAATACGCGGCCGCCGCCGCGTCGAGGACGTGCGGGGCAACCTGATGCACCTCTATGTGTATCTGCGCACACCGCGAGCGCGTCGCATCGCCATCGTGCCGTGCATTCGCGTCGGCCTGGTCGAGATGCCGAACAGCCGCGTGATCAGAATCGACAATCAGCGACTGTCCAGCTACGCGATGCAGCGGCTGGCAACCGCCGATGGATTCAAGCACTTCGGGCAGCTGGCCGAGTTCTTCGAGGACCGGATGCCGTTCGAAGGAAAGATTTATCACTGGACACCATGGAGGCAATCGCAGCATGAAAACCATTGAACACCGCCGTTCAGTCGTTCGCGCCGCGCTAGCAAGGCGCAGAGAACAACTCAAACACCGCAATCTGTGCCCGGATTGCGGACGCAACAAGCCTGCGCTGAATAGAACTCTCTGCCAGGACTGTCTCGATGCCCGCAAACGGCGCGAGTCGGCTCGGCAAGCACGTATCAACGCAACAACAACCGACGCAGTCGCCGCATAGGAGATCAGGGCCCATGCAGTATTCCATCGACTTCAGAGGGAAGATGCCGCCCGCAGCGCAGGAGCGCATTCGCGACGGCATGAAACGCGCTGACGAGAACGCCGATCCGAAATGGCGACACATCTTCGACGCGTGCGTACTGGCCGCAGCGCGCAAGAAACAAGAGATCACGTCTGACGATGTTCTGGCAGAGATCCAATCACTGCCCGACCCGCCGAAGACGCACAACCTGGCCGCAATCGGCCCAGCCATGAAGCGAGCCGCGCAGATGGGCGTCATCGCCCGCACGGATCGATTCTGCCGGAGTCGCGTACCGCACAAGAACGGCAACCTGCAC
>CAVYPN010000027.1:0-39846 GCA_963770365.1 uncultured Acidobacteriaceae bacterium
CTCGGACCTTTCTCATTTCTTCGCCCGGAGGCAACCCTCGGGATCCTTCGACTGCGCTCTGGGACTGGCGCTGGGGAAGTCGGCGCTGGACTGTAGAATTCGAGTGAAGTTTGGGGGTGTGGGATGAAGCGGACGATCACGACTGCATGGCTTTGGTTGTCGGTAATGTTGCTGCTTCCCGGATTTCTTGGAGCGCAGGAGCTGGTCGGGGATTGGCAGGGCACGCTTGTGTTCGGGCAGACTCAAGCTGCGCACCATCCTGAAGGTGTCGGCAGGGGCAGACAAAAAACTGACGGCCGAGTTTTACAGCATCGATCAGACAACCGATCCCATTCCGGTAGATCCGATTTCGTTGGAAGGAAAGAGCGTCAAGTTCACGGTGCCGATGGTTCATGGCAGTTTTGCCGGGACGCTGAGCGCGGACTCGAATTCAATCGATGGCACCTGGACGCAGGGTAGCTCCAATCCATTGAAGCTCGAGCGAGCCACCAAGAGCACGGCATGGGCAATCGATTCATCAAAACACACCGTACAGTTTGTGACGGTCGAACCAGGTGTCAAGCTTGAGGTACTCGATTGGGGCGGGACGGGACGCCCGATGGTCCTGTTAACCGGACTCGGGAACAATGCCCATGTCTTCGATGGCTTCGCCGAGAAGCTGACGAGCAAGTATCACGTCTACGGAATTACGCGCCGGGGCTATGGCGTGTCAGACACACCACCTGTGAGCGGAGATGCCTATTCGGCGAACCGGATGGGTGATGATGTGATTGCCGTGATCGACAAGCTAGGGCTTGAGAAGCCGGTTCTGGTGGGCCACTCGATTGCCGGAGAGGAGTTGAGTTCGATTGGGAGCCGCTTTCCCGCACGTGTCGCAGGGCTGGTCTACCTGGATGCAGGGTATCCGTATGCCCTCTACGACGCCACGCACGGAGACTTCGGGCTTGATGGCATCGCACTGCGCGCGAAGATGACCGAACTCTCGAATGCACGGGATCCGAGTGCGATTCGTGCGGTCATCGCAGAGATGCTGAAGACTGAATTGCCGCAGTACGAAAAAGACCTGGTTGCCCGCCAAAAAGAGATGGAAGGGCTGCCTGACATTCCGAATCGACCTGAGCCTGACAAGAAGGATCGCCGCCGCATAAGCGCGGAGGCGATCATCGCGGGTGAGCAGAAGTACACCGACATCAAGAGTCCGGTGCTGGCGATCTTCGCGGATCCTCACGACCTAAGCGGCGGCCCGCCGATGGACGCGAAACAAAAGGCCGCAGCCGCCGCTCATGATGCGGAGTTTACCGAGGGCCAGGCGAAAGCATGGGAGCGAATGGTGCCGACCGCAAAAGTGATCCGCATTCCGAATGCGAACCACTATGTTTTCAAATCGAATGAGGCGGAGGTTTTGAAGGATGTGGAGGAATGGGTGGACGGGTTGAAATAACGTCTTCGATCCCTCACTCAGGATCTCTATTTCTCAATTCAGAAACACGCGCTGATTCGGACGATCCAGCGAGAACGTCGGTATTTCGATATCAAAACGCTCACCGCTCTCAGACTCCATCTGGTAAGCCCCGCCCATCATGCCCGTGGGCGTGTCGAGAGGCGCGCCACTCGTATATTCGAAGCTCTCTCCCGGCTTGAGGACCGGTTGCTCCCCGACAACACCTGGCCCCTTGACCTCGGTCAATTCGCCGCGCGCATTCGAGATCATCCAGTGCCGGCTGAGCAGATGCACTGTTTCCAATCCCTGATTCTCGATGGTCACTCGATAAGCCCAAAAATATTGCGAGGTGTCCGGCGACGATCTCGACTCAAGGTAAGTTGGCTCAACGCTCACTGTTATTCCACGAGTGCTTGCCATGTAGGGCATCCGATTTGCCATAGAGAAAGTTTAGATCAAATTCGCAGGCTGAGCGCCAGCGGTAGACCGGTCCCACTCATCGCGATGAAAACGCGATGAGTGGGGCACAGAGTCTGTTCTGTGGGACGAGATATTCGCTACTTTTTTGCTTTTTCGAAGCGCTTGGTGACTTCGGCCCAGTTGACGACGTTCCACCAGGCGGCGAGGTAGTCGGGGCGCTTGTTCTGGTACTTCAGGTAGTAGGCGTGCTCCCAGACGTCGTTGCCGAGGATGGGGTAAATGCCCTGGCTGAGGGGCGAATCCTGGTTGGCGGAGGTGATGACCTTGAGCTTGCCGCCCTGGCTTACGAGCCAGCCCCAGCCGGAGCCGAACTGCTTGGCGGTGGTCTCATTGAAAGTTTTCTTGAAGGCCTCAAAATCACCAAAATCTTTGTTGATCTGGTCAGCGAGGGCGCCGGTGGGTGTGCCGCCACCGCCGGACTTGGGAGGGGCCATGATGGTCCAGAACATGGTGTGGTTGGAGTGTCCTCCGCCATTGTTGCGGACAACGTTGCGAATGTCTTCGGGAACTGCGTTCAGGTCGCTGATGAGGTCGTCAACCGATTTGGCGGCCAGGTTGGGGTGGTTGGCCAGCGCGGCATTCACGTTGGTGATGTAGGTCTGGTGGTGCTTGTCGTGGTGCAGCTTCATGGTCTCCGCGTCGATGAAAGGCTCGAGGGCGGCGTAGTCGTAAGGAAGCGGTGCAAGTTCGTATGCCATCGGGGAAATCTCCTCAGTTGGGATTGTACTGTTTCAGTGGAAGGTCATCGCAGGGTGTATGTGGATGCGCCAGATGCGATGGATTTGAGAAAACAATCAATGAAACCGGCTATTCATATCCGCGGGCAGTGCCCTATGTTTGGATGGATGCGGTAAGACTGTCCGAGGGTTCGAAGGAATCGGTGTGAAAATGGAAACCTTAGGGGATGTGGGAACATCCTTAGAGGGTGCCGAACCGCAGAACTCGAACTTCCCCGAACAGACTATCGGTGTGAATCCATGAATAATGAACGACCGTCGTACCGCTGGCTTGACCAGCAGGGTGAAGCTTTTGGCGCGCCAGGACTCGAGCCCCGCTGGACCTCCAGCGTCAAAGACGCCATTGGAACGGCCTACTCCGCTTCGAGCCGGGCGTGGTTTACCTGCTCCCACGGCATCCTGAACGAGATTTACCACCCCACGATCGACAGCGCGCAGGTGCGCGATATGGGGTTTCTGATCACGGACGGCGAGACGTTTACGCACGAAGAGAAGCGCGACCTGGTGTCGACGTTCGAGTACATCCACCCGGAAGCGCTGGGGGTGCGCTACATCAATCGCGACCCCGGCGGACGCTACACGTTGACGAAGGAGATCATCTGCGATCCGCACCATAGCGTGATATTGCAGCATGTGCGCCTGGAAGGGCACGAGGATCTGATCCCGCGCCTGAAAATCTATGCATTGCTGGCACCGCATCTTGATGGCGGGGGCGCCGGGAATACCGGGCGCGTGCTGGATATTGCGGGGCAGAAGATGCTGCTGGCCTGGAAGAACCAGTGGTCGCTGGCGATGGGAGCCAGCTGCGGTTTTACGCGCGTGAGCTGCGGGTTTGTGGGCACAAGCGACGGGTGGCACGACCTGCGCGATAACCACCAGATGGACTGGGAATTCGGTTCGGCCACAAACGGCAATATCGCATTGTTCGGCGAACTGAACCTGGGAGCGGCGGGAACTGACGGCGCGCGCGAATTCACCCTGGCGTTTGGTCTTGGCGAAGGGAACCATACCGCGCTGCAGAAGACAGTGAGCGCGTTGGCCACTCCATTTGGTCAACATCGCGACCGGTTCATTGTGCAATGGCATCGGTTGGCCAATCCCGAGTGGCTGGCGGCGAAATCGAGTGACGGCGGCAAGCTGATGCGAGCCAGCCACAACGTGCTGCTGGCGCATGAAGACAAAACATTTTCCGGTGCGTTTGTAGCCTCGGCTTCGATTCCGTGGGGGCAGGCGCATGGCGACGACGACCTGGGTGGTTACCACCTGGTATGGACGCGGGACATGGTGCAGACGGCGACGGCCCTGCTGGCCTGCGGACGCGCGGAGACGGCGCGGCGAGCGCTGGTTTACCTGGCCTGTACGCAAAAGCCGGACGGAGGGTTTGCGCAGAATTTCTGGGTGGATGGGCGCCCTTACTGGTCGGGCGAGCAACTGGACGAGGTGGCCTTTCCCATCATCCTGGCGTGGCGGCTGTGGAAAGCCAACGCT
This sequence comes from uncultured Acidobacteriaceae bacterium, assembly GCA_963770365.1. Lineage (GTDB taxonomy): Bacteria > Acidobacteriota > Terriglobia > Terriglobales > Acidobacteriaceae > Telmatobacter. The sequence continues at coordinate 4,147 of CAVYPN010000027.1, forward strand.
CTGGGGGAGATGGAAATATTTCCCTTTATCGAGCGGGCGGCGGGATTTCTGGTGCAGCATGCGCCGATTACGCATCAGGAGCGATGGGAGGAGAACGCGGGCTATTCGCCTTCGACGCTTGCGGCGGTGATCGGCGGGCTGATTTGCGCGGCAGATATCGCGCGGGCCCACGATGCGATGGAGACAGCCGTGTTCCTCGAGGAGTTCGCCGACTGGATCGAGCGGCATCTGGAGACCTGGACGGTAACCAACGATGGCGTGCTGCATCCCGAAGTGAAGCGGCACTACATGCGGGTCCGGCCGCCGGAGAAGGGCGAGGCCTACGCCTGCGAAAGCTGCGGCACTGAGTCGATCCACATCAATAACCGGCCGCCGGGTGAGCGCACCGAATTTGAAGCGCGCGAGGTGATCGATGCAGGTTTTCTTGAACTGGTCCGGTATGGAATACGCCGCGCCGACGATCCGCTGGTGATCGATTCGCTGAAGGTCGTGGATGCGGTGCTCAAAACTGATCTTCCGCAGGGGCCCGGGTGGCATCGATACAACTTTGATGGCTACGGCCAGCGGCCCGACGGCGGCCCATTTCAAGGATGGGGACAGGGACGCATATGGCCGCTGTTCACGGGGGAGCGCGCCCATTACGAGTTGGCTGCGGGCGCGGACCTCGGACCGCTGATTGCGACCTACGAGCGCTTCGCCACTCTTGGCCAGATGATGCCGGAGCAGGTGTGGGACGAAGCGGATCGGGGCGGACTGGAGAAGGGCAAGCCGGCGGGATCGGCAGTTCCACTGGTGTGGGCTCATGCGGAGTATCTGAAATTGCTGCGCTCGGCGGTCGACGGCAAGGTGTTTGACCGCATCGATAGCGTGTACGAGCGCTATTGCGAGCCGGAGGGGAAAAAGATGCGGCGCGCCAACCTGGAGTTTTATAGCCGGCGGCGGCCGATCCAGAAACTCACGGCCGGGGACACGCTGCGCATCCTCGACGACGCACCATTTGAGGTGCTTTGGACGACGGACCAATGGAAGACAACGCATTCGACCATGGGCCATAGTCTTGGCAGCGCGGGCTACAGCGTGGATCTTTCCACCGCTTCGAACATGGTGAGCGGTGGTCTATCATGGACTCTTCACTGGCGCGAGCAGAATCGCTGGCTCGGGTACAACGTGGACATCAGCATCGAGCCTCGGAACGAGGCATAAATTCCGCAGCTTTTTTCGAAAGGAACAGGAACCGAGTTTTATGGCAACTCTTGCGGATCTTTCATTGGACGAATTATCGATTGATACATTGCGTTTGCTCGCCGTCGATGAGGTGCAGAAGGCCAATAGCGGCCATCCCGGTGCGCCTCTGGGCTGCGCCCCCATTGCCTACCTTTTATTTCACAAGATCATGAAACACAACCCGGCGAATTCGAAATGGCCCGACCGCGACCGGTTTGTGCTGTCGAATGGGCACGCCTCGGCGCTGCTGTATGGGACGCTTTTTCTTTCCGGGTACAAGGTAACGATCGAGGATCTGCAGGGATTCCGGCAGTGGCACTCGCGGACGCCGGGACATCCCGAATATGGCGACACGGATGGCGTGGAAGTGACGACCGGTCCGCTGGGGCAGGGATTGGCGATGGCTGTGGGAATGGCGATTGCGGAGAAGCATCTTGGCGCCATCTACAACAAGCCCGGCTTCGAGATTGTGAATCACCACACGTATGTACTGTGCGGCGACGGCGATTTGATGGAAGGCGTTTCGCACGAGGCGTGCGCGCTGGCCGGAACTCTGGCGCTGGGCAAGCTGATTGTGCTTTACGACGACAACCTGATCTCGCTCGATGGTCCCACAGAGCTGAGCTACAACGACGACGTGCTGGAGCGCTTCAAGGCGTACCACTGGCACACGCAGCGGGTTGGCGACGGCAACGATTTGAAAGCTATTGAAGCTGCGATTGAAGCGGCCAAGGCGGAGACGGGCAGGCCTTCATTGATTGCGGTGCGCACGGTGATCGGTTACGGGAGTCCGAAGGCAGGCACCAATAAAGTGCATGGCGAGGCGCTGGGACCGGCGGATACCGCGGCGACGAAGAAGTTTTATGGATTTCCGGAAGACCAGAGCTTTTACGTTCCCGACGATGCGCTGAAGAACTGGCGCAAGGCTGTGGATCGCGGCGCAACGGCAGAGGCGGAATGGCAGCATCTCTTCACGCATTACGCGGCGGAGTTCCGCGACCTCGCGGTTGAGTTCGATCGCACGCAGAAGGGTCAGCGCAAGAAAGGCTGGGAGAAGGCGATCCCGTCGTTCCCGGCGGATAAGAAGCAGGCCACGCGCAACGCGGGCGGGGCGGTGATGAACGCAGTGGCGGATGTGGTGCCGGAACTGTTTGGCGGCGCGGCGGATTTGACTTCGTCGACGAAGACAATTTTCAAGCCGGGAGCAAGTTTCCATGTCGATCCCGCGGGGCGCAACGTGTTTTTTGGCGTGCGGGAGTTCGGCATGTGCGCGGCGGTGAATGGCATGGCGGTGCATGGCGGCCTGGTGCCGTTCGGCTCGACCTTCTTTACCTTCTCTGACTATTGCAAGCCTGCGCTGCGGCTGGCGGCGTTGATGCAGATCCACTCCATCTTTGTGTTCACGCACGATTCGGTTGGTCTGGGTGAAGACGGACCGACGCACCAGCCGATTGAGCACCTGATGATGCTGCGCGCCACACCGGGGCTTACGGATTTTCGCCCCGCGGATGCCAATGAGACGGCGGCGTGCTGGAGGTTGGCGCTGGACCGCACGACGCCGAGCTTCTTTGCGCTTTCGCGGCAGGATCTGCCGGTGATCGACACAGCGAAGCACGATGTGTATGGCGGCGTAAGCAAGGGCGGGTATGTGCTGGAGGATGCGGCGGGCGCGAAAGTGATTCTGATTGCGACGGGCTCGGAGGTTTCGACGGTGATCGATGCGGCGAAGCTGCTGGCGAGCGAGGGAATTGCAGCACGCGTGGTGAGCTTGCCGAGCTGGCGGATATTCGAGGAGCAAACGGCCGCGTACCGGGCGAGCATTCTGCCGGCGGGAGTGCCCAAGATCGCGGTGGAAGCGGGCGCGACGCTGGGATGGTGGAAGTATGTGGGCCTGGACGGCGATGTTGTGGGCATCGATCGCTTCGGTGCATCGGCACCGGGGCCGAAGGTGATGGCCGAGTATGGATTCACGCCGGAGAATGTGGCGGCGCGGGCGAAGGCGCTGGTTAAGAAATAGGGCTTAGGAAGCCCGGTCTGGTTGGCGCGTTCGTTTTGCTGACTGCTTTTTGATCAGCCTTGTTTCCTTTTCGACTTTCAAGGAGTTGCACGTGAAGTTAGTGATTGCATCGGATCATGCGGGGTTTGAGCTGAAGGAACAAGTGCGGGCTTACCTTACGCGTGAAGGGCACGAGGTTCTCGATCTGGGTGCGTACAAGGTTGAGCCGCAGGACGACTATCCCGATTTTGCGGAGCGCGTGGGCGACGCTCTTCGCGCGGGAGAGGCGCCGCGCGGGGTTCTGATTTGTGGTTCTGGCGTGGGTGTGTGCGTGGCTGCGAACAAGATTCCGGGCATTCGCGCAGGCATGTGCCACGATACCTACTCTGCACACCAGGGCGTGGAGCACGACGACATGAATGTGATCGTGCTGGGCGCGCGGATCGTGGGAGCGTCGCTTGCCTACGAGCTGGTGGATGCGTTCATCAAGGCGAAGTTTATTTCGAATGAGCCACGATTTACCCGTCGGTTCAAAAAAGTGCTTGCTATCGAAGCAAAGTATCAACGCAGTTCGAACTGAGTATGTTTTCGAGACTCACACCGGCCCAGTAATCATTGTTCGCTGACCACTGACCACTGATCTTCACTGATCACTGTTTTTATGAGACGCCGATGTTCCCCTTCGACGTAATCCTTTTCGATGTTGGCGGAGTCCTGCTGACCAATGGCTGGGACCATCGTGAACGTGCGGCAGTGGTGGATCAGTTTCAACTGGATCGCGCGGAGTTTGAGCGGCGGCACCCCGAGGCCAATGATGCGTGGGAACGCGATGCGATCAGCGCATCGCAGTATCTTGACGCAACGGTGTTTTATGAGCCGCGGAGTTTCAGCAAAGATGAATTCATGGCTGCGATCTTTGCCCAGTCGATAGCTTTGCCAAACGGAGCTCTGGGAATCCTCAGCGAATTGGCCGCATCCCATAAGTACATGCTTGGTGTTTTGAACAATGAAGCGCGGGAGCCGAATGAATATCGGTTTCGAAGTTTCGGTTTGCGCGATCACGTGGATGTGGCCTTCAGTTCCTGCTACATGGGGCTGCGCAAGCCCGGTGCTGCGATCTACAGCCGGGCTCTGGATATTCTGGGGACGCCGGGAAAGCGCACGTTGTTTATCGACGATCGTGCCGAAAACGCGGCCGCAGCCGCGACCGCGGGGATGCAGGTGATTTGCTTTACCGGCGCAGATGCATTGCGCAGCAATTTGCAGACATTGGAAGTTTTTTAAACGGATTGGAAGGGAGAGCGTTATGCAACTGGGATTGATTGGTCTGGGCAAGATGGGCGGCAACATGGCCGAGCGGATTCGGCTCGGCGGCCACCAGGTGGTGGGGTTCGACTTCAGCGCGGAGGCAGTGCAGAAGCTGACGGCGTCGGGTAATGTGGGCGTGAATTCGCTCGAGGATATGGCGAAGAAGCTCACGGGCCGCAAGGCGATCTGGATCATGGTGCCGCAGGGCAAGCCCGTCGATGACACCATTGCGAAGCTTGAGCCGTTGCTGAACAAGGGCGACATCCTTATCGACGGTGGCAACTCGAACTACAAGGATTCGCAGCGCCATTACAAGGAAGTGACGGCGAAGGGATTCCAGTTTGTCGATGTGGGAACGTCGGGCGGCGTGTGGGGATTGAAGGAGGGATACAGCATGATGGTGGGCGGCGACAAGGAAGCCGTCGATTATCTGCGGCCCATTCTGGAAACGCTGGCGCCGGGGAAAGAGCAGGGCTGGGGCCATGTAGGGCCGGCCGGTGCGGGACACTTTGTGAAGATGGTGCACAACGGCATCGAGTACGGCCTGATGCAGGCGTATGCCGAAGGCTTCACCATCATGGAGAAGAAGGAAGAGCTGAATCTCGACCTGGCGCAGATCTCGCAAATCTGGCGCTTCGGCAGCGTGGTGCGGAGCTGGCTGCTGGATCTGACGGCGGATGCGCTGAGCAAGAATCCGACGCTCGATGGGCTTGAGGCGTATGTGGCGGATTCGGGCGAAGGGCGCTGGACGGTGTTTGAGGCGATCGATCTGAATGTGTCGGCGCCGGTGATTACGGAGTCGTTGATTCGGCGCATTCGTTCGCGCGAAGAGAACAACTTTACCGACCGTATGCTGGCGATCATGCGCAATGCGTTCGGCGGACATGCGGTGAAGAAGGATTGAAGAACAGTTCTTAGTTCTGAGTTCTAAGTTCAAAGCTAGCTTGATCGATCACCGGTCATTCACTATGGGGTACGAACTTAGAACTGTGACCTTAAGAACACCAACGGGCTCTAACTGTGAACTAAGAACTTAGGACTGTGAACTCAGAGCGACACGGAGGTGGCGCGTATGGCATCAGCAACTGTGCAAATGAAGGTTCGGCCGGAGGATTTGTCGCAGGTTCCGAAGAGCGGCGAGCGGATCCCCAACCCGGGCATCCTGGTGATTTTTGGTGCTTCCGGCGATCTGACCAAGCGCAAGCTGCTGCCTGCGCTCTTTCACCTTGAGCAGGATGGGTTGCTGCCGAAGAACTTCGCCATCGTCGGGGTGGCGCGGCGGGCGCTGGGTGATGAGTTTGCCGCCGACATGCGCGAAGGCATGATCGAATTTGGAAAGGCGGAGAAGGCCGATCCGCGGCTTGAGGAGTTCACGAAGAAGATCAGCTACTACGCGCTGAGTTTCGACGATGCTTCGCACTACGCGGGATTGAAGCAGGAGCTGGACAAGATTGCGGCGGAGAAGAACATCGGGCCGGACCGGTTGTTTTATCTGGCGACGGCGCCGGAGTACTTTACGCCGATTATCGAGAACCTTGGCGCGCAGGGGATGGCTCAACCTGAACAAGGGCGCGTGGGCGTGGTGATCGAGAAGCCGTTCGGGCACGATCTTGATTCGGCGCGCGAATTGAATCACCAGGTGAACGCGGTCTTCCACGAGAACCAGGTCTTCCGTATCGATCACTACCTGGGCAAAGAAACGGTGCAGAACATTTTGGTTTTCCGTTTCGGCAACGGCATCTTCGAGCCGATTTGGAATCGCAACTACATTGACCACGTGCAGATCACGGCAGCGGAGACGCTGGGCGTTGAGGGTCGCGGACCGTTTTACGAGAAGGCTGGCGCGCTGCGCGATGTAGTGCAGAACCACGTGATGGAGTTGCTCAGCTTTGTGACCATGGAGCCGCCGTCGAGCTTTGAAGCCGAAGCTGTGCGCCGCGAAAAGGTGAAGGTGTGGCGCGCGATTCCGAGCATTCCCATCAAGGACGCGGTGCGCGGGCAGTATGGTCCCGGCGTTGTGGAGGGGAAGAAAGTCGTCGGGTATCGCGACGAAGAACGCGTGAATCCAGAGTCAGGAACCGAGACATACGCGGCCGTGAAGCTGGGCATTGAAAACTGGCGCTGGGCGGGCGTGCCGTTTTATCTGCGCGCGGGCAAGCGGATGAAGAAGCGCGCAACGGAGATCAGCATCCAGTTCAGGCAGCCGCCGCTGCTGATTTTCAATCGCATGCAGTCCACCGGGCCGTGCACGGATATTCAGCCGAACCTGCTGACGATTCGCATTCAGCCGAACGAAGGAATCGCGCTGCGCTTTGGCGCGAAGGTTCCCAACACGCCGAACATGTCAGTGTGCCCGGTGAATATGGACTTCGATTACGCTGCGGCGTTTGGCACTTCGACGGCGAATGGATATGAGCGGCTGCTGCTGGATGCCATGCTGGGCGATCAGACGCTGTTTGCCCATCGCGACGGCGTGGAGGTCACGTGGTCACTCTATACGCCGATTCTGGAAGCGTGGGCGGCGAAGAATCCCGAGGTGTTTCCGAATTACTTTGCGGGCACGTGGGGGCCGGATTGCTCGGATCGGCTGCTGGAGCACCAGGGGCACGTATGGCGGAATAACATCGGGTGAATCGATGAGATATCCGTGAATTCGTTTGAGCAGTTCCACATAACGGAATCACTCCCCGCGCCCGCTTGAAACGATTGCGTGTTTCGTATCACTACTTTGCAGGGCCTGCGATCATAACGTTGGCCTGTTGGGCCTGAGGTTCTGCCACATTCGTGGTAGAGGGCACAACTCCGGGCTGCGATAGGGTTTCTCTATACAGGTGTCCAAGGATTGGACAACACATTTATGAATTCTCTTCGAAACAAATCGACTATTCCGCTTGACCATGCCGTGCTTTGCCTTGACTGCAATAGTGTGAGCGATGCTAATCGCGAGTGCCCTGCGTGCTCGTCGCGTGCGCTCATGAATTTGAGTGTTGTGCTCAATCGTCCCGCGGAGTTTGCGGAGTACGAAAAGCTGGCCAACGCCGCGTAAGAACGACTCTCGTCCTGACTTTGAAAAAGACGGTTGCGCGTGGGTTCGTTGCTTTCCCACCCTTGCGACAAAAACAAATGCGTCGCAAGGATGGGGCACCCCGCGGTATCGAATGGGATAGATTGCCCAGGTCTCAAAGGAAAGGGCCGGAGTTCAGTGAACTCTGGCCCTTTCGAGTTTGGTTGGCGATTATGGGCAACTGGTGAATTGCAGGTTGGTGGTAATCGCCACTGCGGTGAACGGGCCTGATCCGGACAATGCGATCGGCGGATTCGAGTTCACGTCGATGGCGCTGCAGGCATCGGTGGTGATTCCATCGACTGCGTAGCTGGCCAGCGGCGCGGGCTGCGTGAGGGTTGTTCCGCCTGCAGACCAGGCACCGATCCAGGCACCGCCGGAGGGAACCGGCAGCGAGTAGTTGATGCAGTCGGTAGCGGAAGGGCATGCAACCGGCGGCGTTCCCACCGGGCCTGCACCCGTGGTGACAACCTGCGAGACGCCGTAGAACGGAGTCGCAGCGGGCTGCTGTGGAATGGTGTAGACGGTGGAGTTGACGGTGGCGAGCGCGGTCAACGTGACGTCGATGGAGATCGGCGCGGCGGGGCTGGCATTGCTCGCTGAAGTTACAAGGCCGTTGAGATTGGCAAACGAACTGGCTGCGGGAAGCGCAGGCGGATTGAGGCTGATATTGCCGGTCGTGTCGCCGACGGCTACTCCGGTAATGATGGTCGGCGGATAGAGCGCTCCATCTGCGCTGCGAACGCCAGAGACGACGACGTCATAGTTGCCGGCAGCGAGCGGGCAGAAGACGAAGGTGCCGTCGGCGTTGGCGATCGTCGATTGCATAACGCGATCGACGCCACCGGAATCCTTCTGCTCCACCGCAACCCAGGCGGTGCCGGCCACGGGTTTGCCGGTGGACTTATCAAGCACCGCGCCGTTGATCGAGGCAGACACGGTGCCGACTTCGCCGGCATGCAGCACGGGCTTGAGCCGGTATTGGCCGTTGCCTTGCTGCACGATGGATTGGCAGGTCTGGAAGTCGATATCGAGATCGGTGGTTTTTCCGGCTGCCACGGTGAGGCCGCCGCCCGCCATCTGGCCCGGCGGAATCTTGATGCCGGTCTTGTCTTCGCTGGAGAGGTTTAGCGTGTGGAAGCTTGAATCCGTGGAGAGCTGGACGCAGTTGGCCGCGCCGTTGCCGCAGGAGTTCGTGCTGATGCCGGTGCTGTCGCTGGCGAGAATGATGCGAATCTGCTGGTAGGTTCCGGCCTGCAGCTGTTGCGGGTCGCCGAGCGAGGCGAGGAAGCACTGATTGTTGGCCAGTCCCAGCAGGTCAACTTGCTTGGGCGCCTTGGCAGAGGCTGGGGGTCAGGTCGACCCAGCCGCTGTCATTCGGGCCAGCGGTGGAGCTGGTGTGAACCTTGACGTCGGTGATGGTGACGTAGACATGGGCGAAGGGCCCGTTCGGCGTAGCGCAGGTTGCGGGGTCGCTGATCATGGTCGCCACGGTGCCCATGCCGGAGCCTTGAAGACTACCAGACATGCTGCTGCATGCAGTGACAAACAACGCAGCAATGCATAAGCAACAAACGGCGAGCAGAGACAGGAAAAGGGGGGCCCATGAAACGGCTTTACGATGTTCCATCGTTCGTTCCTCCAGAGGGTCTCTCTTGAGCACGAGGGAACCAAGGCAATCGAGGGAGTGATTTCCCGTGGGTACAGCAAGAGAAGCAATACAGCATGAGACGTATGGATTAGAGCAGGTTTGCCGATGGCTTGACGTGTTGCGGGCGGTGGGCTACTTGCGTGTGACCTTTACGAAAGTACCATCGGGCAGGTCACCTTCGAGCAGATGCACGACACCGTCCTTTACATAACCCTCGAGAATCTGGTCGTTTACGCCCTTGGGCGTCAATTTATTGCCGCCTGCAGGCGAGACGGAGTTGCGACCGGGCCTGCCTGCTGCGGGCCTGCCTGTTCCCTTGTCCATGGCATCGTTGGCGAGCTGATCAGCTTCCTTGTTGCCGCCGCGCAGGGTGTGGCGCATTTCGAAGCGGTCGAGCTGGCGGGCGAGGAGCTTGGCTTCCTCCCACAGAGGGCGCAGGACGGGGCTGGCGACCTTGTACTGGCCCTTCATCTGTTTGACCATCAGCTCGGAGTCGGAGATGACCCGGAGCTGGCGTGCACCGTGCTCCTTTGCCCAGACAAGAACGGCGAGAAGTCCTTTGTATTCAGCGTAGTTATTGGTTTGCGTGCCGAGGAACGCGCTCAGGCGAGCGACTACCTTGCCAGCTGGATCTTCTACGACTGCGCCGTAGCCGGAGGGGCCGGGATTGCCGCGCGATCCGCCATCACAGTGCGCGGTATACCATCCGGCGGGTTCACCGGGCGCGGCTTCCATTCCTGCAAAGAGACTGTCGTTCATGCTTCCCCAGTTTAAGCCACGTGATCGACGCAACCGCGCCCAGAAGGCACCCGTTAACTGCTATCGGTGGAACCTGGACCGATGTCGTCACCCCAGGTGGGATTTGGCGGCACATGAGGCTCACAAAACAGGCGCATGAGCCGTCTACATAAGTGGATAACGTCTGCACCACCGGAGCGAAAATCTCGATGGCATCGGATGCTGTGAGCTACCCAACTTCGCCAACGGCTCTGCCCGGCTCTTTAGCGTGGCCTGCCAAAAGGACGATACAATCTTCCGCAGGCATGGCTTCCCGGGCAATGGACGGACCGGATCGCGCCGCAGAGCGTTTGCAGGCCCGTGCGCCGGAGATGGAACTGATCCGCGAGGCGCAGGCCGGGTCGAGGGCAGCATTCGATGCGCTGGTTCGCCAGTATGAGCAACAGGTATTGCGGCTGGCGCTGCATCTGACGGGCTCCGAGCAGGATGCGGAAGACATCTACCAGGAAGCGTTTCTCAAGGCATTCCGGTATATCGGGAACTTCCGGTTTGAGTGCTCGTTCTACACATGGATTTACCGGATCGTGACCAATCTGTGCCTGGATCAGCTTCGCCGCCGCAAGACGCGCCGCGAAGACCAGGCCGTGGTGCTTGATCACTCCGGCGATGAGATTGACGTGCTGGCTTCGGTTTCGGATAACCGGTCATTCTCGAACCCGAGCAAGGAACTGGATCGGAAGGTGCTGGGCGAGCGGATTCAGGCCGCGCTCAGCAAGCTTACCCCGCGCGAGCGGATGGTTTTTGAACTGAAGCACTACCAGGGTCTCCGCCTGCGCACGATTGGAGAGATGTTGAATACCACGGAAGAAACCGCCAAAAATACGCTCTTCAGAGCGACTAAAAAGTTGAGAACTCAACTGGCGGGAGTGCGTTAAACCACCCCGCGGACATGTTTCGCGACGGCGGCGGTTTTTGGATGAGAGTTGTGACACTGCAGTAAGAGGCTGGAAGGACGTAAAGAGATGAATTGCGAACTTGCCCATGAACGCATCGTTCTGGCGGCGTACGGCGAGCTGCCCGATGAACAGGTACACGAGCTGGACCGGCACCTTGCCGCCTGCACAGACTGCAGCCAGGAGCGGCAACAGCTGCTGGCGCTGAAGACGCTGGCCACGGCCTACCCTGTTATCGAGCCCGATCCGAATTTTGTCACTCGCTCGCGGATCCGCCTGGAAGAATCTCTGGATGCCATTCCGCCCAAGCGGTGGTTCGAGCGCTTCGGTCAGCGTGTGCTGAACAACTTCGCGAATCTGCAGGCTGCTCCGGTTGCGGCTGTTCTGCTGCTGATTGTGGGGGGTGGCGCCGGTACGCTGGGCGGGTATGAATACGCACAAGCCCGCGCAGCACATGCCGAAGGACGCGTCGCGACAGCACAGGTCGACAAGCTTGACCGGGGACAGGCGACGCCGGTGACGGCCGAGGTGGCCAACATTTCCAGCATTGTGCGCCAGCCGAACAGCGAGTTAGTAGAGGTCACGTATAACCAGGTGGTGCCGCAGCATATCCAGGGTTCGCTCGACGATCCGGCGATCCGCCAGTTGCTGATGCTGGCGTCGGAGAATGCATCTTCGCAAGGCGTGCGGGACGACTCCGTAGGATTGCTGGCGGCCGAATGCCGCGCCGGGCATTCCTGCCAGGGAGAGGGCATCCGCGACGCGCTGATGGTGGCATTGCGCTATGACAAGAGCGAGGCCGTCCGGGAGAAAGCACTCGAAGGTTTGCAGCCGTTCGTTTCAGAGGATATGCGCGTTCGCGACGCCGTGCTGGAAGCATTGCTGAACGACAGCGATCCGCGCATCCGGGCGGCGGCTATCAGCGAACTGGAGCCGGTGGAGGCCGATACGGGCGTAAGACGCGTATTGTCTACCGTTGCCAATTCGGACAATAATCCCCATATCCGCACCGTGTCCCGCGAAGTTCTAAGCAGGGCCCCTGCGTTTCAATAACGAACCCCTTACCTTCAGGCAACCGCACCGTCAATACAAGAGTGCGGACCTGGATGAAGGAATACGAGGAAAGTATCATGAACCGCTTTATGAGGCCTTACATCCAAGCTGGAGTCGCCCTGGTGGGAGCCGCAATCCTACTGGCGCCGTCAATGGCGCCGGCGCAGGCGACACGAATAGCGCAAATCGTAGAAGAACCTAGCCGTCTGCTGCTGCACTCAAGCGCGCAGGGGTATCTTGGCGTGCTGGTAGGCGACGTTGACTCGGACTCTGCAAGCAAGCTCAAGCTGAAGGACGTCCGGGGAGCGATCGTAACGCTCATCGATCACGACGCACCGGCAGCGCAGGTCGGGCTTCGCGTGAACGACGTGCTTCTCGAACTTAACGGTCAGCCCGTCGAAAGCGCGGAGGCCTTCGGCCGCATGATGCGCGAAATTCCGCCGGGCCGCAAGGTGACGATGCTGATCAGCCGCGACGGCGCAACCCAGACTCTCACCGCGCAGCTCGCCGATCGCAAGAAGCTCGACAGCGCGATCTGGAACAAGCTGAACGACGGCAGCGATATCAGCTCGCCGGTCGATGGGCTGGGTATTCTGGGCAACGGTCTGAGCGGGGATGCTCCGCTTCCGGGCGGATTCCACATGCCATTTGTCGGCAACAGCACGCTCAAGGTTGGCGCGATGGTTGAACCCCTGACGGCGCAGATGGCTGACTATCTCGGCATTCAAAATGGCCTGATGGTGAAGCAGGTGGCGCGCAAGAGCGAAGCCGCAGCGGCCGGGATGAAAGCTTTCGATGTAATTCTCAAGGTGGGACCCGAGAACATTGCCACGGTTTCTGACTGGGATCGTTCAATGCGCGCCAACCAGGGGAAGGCCGTGCAGGTCACTGTGCTTCGCGACAAGAAGCAGACGACGCTGACCCTTCAGGTCGATTCGAAGAAGAAGAGTGAGTTAGAGTTTCACGAACTCCTTCCCGATGGCCCATGCCCGCTGATGGCGTTTGCCGATCCCGACGTCGTGCTTGATTTGCAGCGGCATCTCGATCTGGATGACTCTGCAGTGCAGTCGATGCGCGACCAGGGCGAGGCGCTGCGCGATCAGCTCGATCAGTGGCGCGACCAATCCGGTGGTATGCATTTCGAAATCACGCCGCAGCAGGCGGAGGAATTTCGCAAGCAGGCCGAGGAGTTTCGCGACGCGTTCAAGGACCAGAACTTTGGCGTCGACCCGAAGCAGATGGAAGAGCTGCACCGGCAGATGGAGCAATTTAACAAGCAGTTCTTCGGCGCGGACAGCTTCAAGTTTGACCAGAAGCAGATGGATGAACTGAAGAAGCAGATGGAAGAATTCCGCCAGGACTTGAAGCCGCAGGAATTTAAACTCGACCTGAATTCGCTCCCAAATTCGCTTCAAAACCGTGAACCTCGGTCGAGAACCTTCGAGGATAAGATGGGGGATCAGCAGAAGCAGGAGAGGGACCAGCTGAAGCACCAGATGGAAGAGATGCAGGCGCTGGGATTTGACCATCTCGTCTGACGATTCGGAATCCTGAATTCAGAGGGCGCCGTCGGAACTTCCGGCTGGCGCCCTTGCTGCATTAGCGCGTGTATCCGCTCAGCCAGGTTGCCGGAGGCGCCGTCCTTTGATTCGTCCTGTTGCGCCGAGCTGATCGAGGCATGCAATCAAAGTTCTTTTTGCGCGCGCGACGTTCCGCTCGCCCACAGTACGGCAAAGGTTTTCATGGATGCCGGCCCGAATTTTACGCGACGCATGAACAGCCTGCCACCCTCTCGCTGAGAGACGAATGCGTTTTGCACGGCGATCTTGGGCAGGCGACTCCTCAAGCACCCCAAGTCGAACCAGTTCCGCAACCGACTTCGACGCAGCCTGCTGAGAAACCTCCATCCGTCGCGCCAACTCGGTGATGCTGCGGTCTGACTCGATCAGGTGCTGGATGAGGTAGCCATGGCTCTCGCGGACGTTTCTGAATCCGGCGCGCGTCATGCGCGTGACCACAAGCTCATTGACGCGCAGGCCAAGAAACAGCGCCAGATGGCTCAAGTCCAAAGCGGACAAATCAACAATTTTGGATTGCACAACCATGGTTGTGTATTATATCTGGATACCTCAAAACCTGCTCCGGGTCGGGCAGATTTGAGCTTTCGAAGGAGGTCGCGCATGCTGATCGAAAAGTTGTTCTCTTCGGGCGTGATGCAGATGGGGCCCTCGCGCAATGATCCGGGCCGACAAGTCGGCGTCTTTAATCCTGCGGCGGTTGCTGGTCTGCCCGAATTGCGCGCATCCAGAATCGACGAGTTTCGCTGGATCGCCGGCGAGTGGAACTACGAGAACGCAGTGCCGGCGACCTCCGCAAATCCTGCTTACAGCGATGTCGGCACTTGCCGATATGCACTTTGCGAAAAGAACAACTGGGTCTGCATGGTTGCTCCCGAAGGCCGGGAGATGCAGCAGATTACGTTCGATCCCTTCAGCAAACATTGGATCTACGTGCTGATGAGCGGTGCATACGGAATGCTGCGCTCGCCAGAAGGCTGGAGCGGCAATCAGATTGTTTTTACCGGTCTGATGACCATGATTGGCTTGAATTGCGAGTGGCGGATGTGGTGGACGAAGGAGAATGCGGATCGATTCTCCTTCGTCAACGAAGAACTCGGTGGAAACGGCTCGTGGGCCTACATCGACGAGTGGCGCTTCACACGCAAGAGCGGTTGATCACGCGCAAACGTCGTCCGGCGATGATCATCGCATGGGATCATTGCTTTGGCGGCTCCAGGATGCAGCCGGGCGTTGAACGTGCGATCTCCCACTCCTCTTCGGTCATGTCGACGGACACATCCGCGAACAAAGGCGTGCTGAGGTAGCGCTCGCCGGTGTCGGGCAACATGCACAGGATCGTCGATCCCTTCGGAGCCTCGGCGGCAATGCGGAGCGCACCGGCAAACGTTCCTCCGGAAGTGATGCCGACGAAGATGCCTTCCTTTTTGGCGAGTTCCTTGCTGCACTTGAGTGCATCGGGATTAGCGATGCGCAGCACCTGGCTGATGGCTTTCGAGGCGATGGCGTCGCCGACCAGCTTGGCGATGAAGTCGGGGCTCCAGCCCTGCATGGGATGGGGCTTCCAGCTTGGATGGCCGGACTTCGCAGACCCGTCGGCGTTGCGCTCCTGATCGATCCCGCTCGAGAGCATCGCAGCGTCGTCGGGCTCACAGACGATGATCTTTGTCTCGGGGCGCTCCTTGGCCAGCACGCGCGCCACGCCTTTGAGCGTGCCGCCGGTGCCGAATCCCGTGACCCAGTAGTCCAGTCGCTCGCCGGCAAAATCTGACAGAATCTCCTGCGCCGTAGTGCGCGAATGCATGTCGGCGTTGGCTTCGTTTTCAAACTGGCGCGTGTAGTACCAGCCGTGCTTTTCGGCGAGTTCCACCGTTTTGTTGACCATGCCAACAGCGCGCGCCGAGGCCGGCGTCAGGATGACCTTCGCGCCGAGGAAACGCATCAGCTTGCGGCGCTCGATGCTGAAAGTCTCCGCCATGGTGACCACCAGCGGATAGCCCTTGGCTGCGCAGACCATAGCGAGGCCGATGCCGGTATTGCCGCTGGTTGCTTCAACGACAGTTTGTCCGGGCTTCAGCTTGCCGGTGCGCTCTGCTTCTTCAATCACGCCCAGCGCGAGGCGATCCTTGACCGACCCCAGCGGATTGAACGCTTCAATCTTGACGTAGAGGTTCACGCCCGGCGGCGCGAGACGGTTGATCTTGACCACCGGCGTATTGCCGACCGTTTCGGTTATGCTTGCAAACTTGCTCATTCGTCGACCTCCGAATGCACGCAATTGTACAGGCGCAAGGCGACGCGGTTGCAAATGATTCCAGTGGCAAGTGCGCCCGTTTTCTCGCATCTGCCGGAGACAGCAAGAATCGGGAATCGCGATTGAACAGCAGTCCAGTAGAATTTCCGCGAGGCATCCCCATGCAGGAAGCTGAAACGATCGCACATCGTAGATCGCCACTCAATCTCTCTTCAGACGACTTTCGTGCCGCCGGGCACGGGCTCGTGGACCGCATCGCCGATTTCTTTGACTCGCTTCCGGAGCGGCCGGTGACGACGGGCGAATCCCCTTCCGCGATACGCCAGTTGCTGGATGCCGGGCGCCCGATGCCGAGCCAGGGAACAGACGCGGCGGAGTTGCTGAACCGTGCAGCCGGCCTGCTCTTCGATCATTCCTTATTCAACGCTCATCCACGTTTCTGGGGATATGTGACTTCTTCCGCTGCGCCGATCGGCGTTTTGGGTGAGCTGCTTGCGGCGGCGACGAACCCCAATTGCGGAGCGTGGCTGCTGTCGCCGATGGCGAGCGAGATCGAGGCGCAGAGTATTCGCTGGATCGCAGAGATGCTTAACTATCCGACCGATTGCGGAGGACTTTTTGTCAGTGGTGGCAACATGGCCAACATTGTCTGCTTTCTTGCGGCGCGCCAGGCAAAGGGTGGCAGCGATATTCGGTCGAAGGGCGTCGATGGCGCGCGGCTGCGTGCATACGGCTCGAAAGAGACGCACACCTGGATTCAGAAAGCCGCCGACATCGGCGGACTCGGAACGGACTCGATCCGGTGGATCGCCGTCGACAGCAAGATGCGCATCGATCTGCAGGACCTGCGCGCACAAATCCGCGCCGATCTGGCTGCCGGCGACAAGCCGTTCCTGGTGATTGGCAATGCGGGTACGGTCAGCACTGGCGCTGTGGACCCGCTGGCCGAACTCGCGGAGCTTTGTCGCGAATTCGATCTGTGGTTCCATATTGACGGAGCCTATGGCGGATTCGCCGCGGTGTGTCCTGATGCGCCGCCCGAGTTCGCGGGACTGGGCGCGGCGGACTCCATTGCCGTGGATCCGCACAAGTGGCTCTACGCGCCGATCGAGGCGGGCTGCGCCCTGGTGCGCGACATATCGAAGTTGCGCGACGCCTTTGCATACCATCCGGCTTACTATCACTTCGGTGTCGAAGCCATCAACTACTTCGATCTTGGCCCACAGAACTCGCGCGGCTTTCGCGCGCTCAAGGTATGGCTTGCGCTGCAGCAGGCCGGGCGCGAGGGCTACGCGCAGATGATCTCCGACGACATGCGCCTTTCGCGTGTCATGTTCGATGGCATCGCGGGGTATCCGGAACTTGAAGCGCTGACGCAGGGACTCAGCATCACCACATTCCGTTACGTTCCGCCGGATCTGAAGGGCGGCGGCGACGTGGACAACTATCTCAACGATCTGAATCGCGAAGTGCTCACGCGCCTTCAGCAAGGCGGAGAAGCCTATCTCTCCAATGCAATCATCGACGGCAAATATGCACTGCGTGCGTGCATCGTGAACTTCCGCACGACGCTTGAGGATGTCGAGGCGCTGCTGCCAATCGTTGTGCGCATCGGCAACGAGGCAGACAAGGCGCTGCGCTCGCCAAGTCATGGCTGATTGCCGAGACGTGCAACAACCGTGCTGATTCGATAAAAACTCGATGCGTTACTTCACGCCCTTGTCTGGATTCCAGACGCCCTGCTGCTTGCGGACGTAGAGAATCTGGCCGACGTGGTAGGCATTGTGCGCGCCGACGTGCGCGATGAGCGAGGCACTGGCAGCGAGCTTGGTGTCGTCGGCATCGTTCACGGCCTTATCCCAATCGGACAACACCTGGTTGAGCTTCTTCACCAGATCTGTCCACTGGTCAGCGGTGAACTTGTCGAAGGTGTCGTTATTGTTGCCGTCGAATTTCTCATTCTTCACGCCCTTGAAATCGTTGAGGGCGCGCTGATCCCAGTACCAGATGTGATAGGCGAGCTGACCCACCGAATGGTTTCCTTTGCCGGGACTCCACATGGCCTGCTGCGCGGTCAGCCCATCGACGGCAATGCTCACCGGGACAAACCAGTCTTCCTGATCGTGGGTGGTGCGCAGTTGTTCCAGGAGCACGCCGCGCAGGGTGGTGGGCGGCTTTTTGTCGTTGGTCTGGGCGAACAGCGGAACAGACAGGAGCAGAAGGAACACAAGCTTTTTCATCGAACGACCTCGCGGGAGATGCAGTGCTCGGAGTATAACTCCACGGCCGCGCATGGCCGTCCGGCAAGCCGTGCCTGCAGACCGGTTCAGAACTTCACCGCGTGGACGCGTCACATCGAGGTTGGAATGACAGCAGGAATCGGCTAGCTTCCAATACTCATGATGTCGAGCTCGCAGCCCGTTCTCAAATTCGCTTCCCCGACTGCTGTGCCCAACTACGTTGCGCAGAGCCAGCAACCGGGGCTCATCCTGTTTGCCATCGGCCTGATCGGCCTGGGTGTGATTGCGCTGGTGGTGGGCGACTTCGCCATGGTGTGGCAGCCGGTGGCTCCATGGATGCCCGGCCGCACCGCGCTGGCGTACCTTGCGGGATTGCTTGAATTGAGTGTTGGTTGCGGATTGCTTTTTCGTCCCACCCGCGCATGGGCAGTGCGCATTCTCTTTCCAGGGCTCATTTTGTGGGCCTCGCTGAAGTTGCCGTCCATCGTAGTCGCTCCGCAAATGGAAGCCGTATGGCTTGGCCTCGGCGAGCTTACGCTTCTTCTCTCCGGCGGGTGGACGCTGTTTGCCCAGCTTGCCGATCTGCCCCAGGATTCGCTTTTCGCTTTCGCTGCTGGAGAGCGCGGCCTGCGCGCGGCTCGTATGCTCTTCGCCGCGTCGCTGCCGCCCATTGGGCTTTCGCACTTTGTGTACCTGCAGGCCACGGCGCATTTTGTTCCGGCGTGGCTGCCGTTTCGCGCGGGATGGGCGCGGCTCACCGGCGCCGGACAGATCGCGAGCGGGCTAGGCGTGCTGTTCAACGTGTTGCCGCGTGTGGCTGCATGGGCTGAAGCCGCGCAGATTTCCATCTACACGCTTCTCATCTGGTTGCCGGCCTGCCTGATGTCTGCGCAGAGCCTTCAGGCTGTCCTCGGCCAATCCGACAAGCGGCTGCCGTTTACAGGCTTCTTCATTTCCTGGATCATCGGAGCCGCAGCCTGGGTGGTCGCGCAGAATATTTCACCGAAGCCTGTCCGCGCCGCAGAAAAATGAGCGCCGCTGTCACGGCGCTCAAAAGAGCTTCAGTGGAGAGCTTCGGTGGCGGCCCAGGTTCCGCCTACATCTCGCAACTTACCCGGTGTTCGGCTGCCATCGCGAGACCTCCATGCCGCGCACCGAGCCGTCGCGAAAGCGCACGTCCCAGAAGGCGCTTGCCGCGGAAGACCCGCGACTTCATGGTGGCCACGCTCAGGTTGAGCGAGCGGGCCGCCGGCAATTGGGGGTGCTCGTCGAGCACGCACATTTCGATGGCGCGACGACACACGACTCCCAGCTTGCCGACTTCTTCACGCAGGATGATCTCCATCTCCCTGCTCTGCCACTTCTCCTCGGGGTTCTTGCCGGGATCAGGCAGGTCGATCTCCACGACTTCGTTATCCTGCCGGTTGAGGTACTCGATCGAGACGAAAACGCGATTGCGGCGGCTGCGCAGATGTTCATGCGCCGTGTTCTGCACGATCGCGCCGAGCCAGCTGGACATCTGCGATTCGCCGCGAAATTTCGCGAGCGCCTTGAAGGCCTTCATGAGGGCCTCCTGCACGATGTCTTCTGCGTCTTCGTTGCTATTGGTCAAGCGCCGCGCCATCCGCAACAGCTGCGGGCGGCGCCGCTCGGCGGTTTCGAGAAACTCCCGGATCCTTCCATCGCATACCGGGCCATCGCACACCGGGCCTTCGCGCATCGGCGCGTTCGTTTCCACTTCCATTGCTCTCAAGGCAATTGGCATATGCTCCCGCTCCTATCGGGTAGGCATTTCGAGTTCATTCAGTTGGAATGAAGAGCCAAGAGGCAATACATGCGGCCTGAGGGATCAGCTACAACACAGGCCTGTATTGCCGACTACGCCATGGAAGATTGGATTTGAGGAGGAGCGCGGAAAGGGATATGCGAAGCGATAACAAACGCAGCGCGCGCCGGGGCCGGCGTGGTGAGTGCGTGGTCGCGCGTGAGGCGCGGAACCTGAGGAGCGAAAACGAGGAACAGCTCAAAAGCGGAGATCCGTTGCGGCCTCGTTTGCTGATGCGAGACGGTAACGGACGAATCGTCACGATGGTCCACCCACATGCGGGTGGCCGACGCTTTCGAAACCTCGGCGTAGTGGAGATATTGTGCGAGCTTGTTGCCGTATCCATTGGCGCCGATCGCGATGGCCAGTGCGAGAAACGCGAGGACGTAAGGCTGGAAGAACTGGCGAGCTGCGACCTTTGCAGCGGCATCAGGCGCAAGCGGCAAGGAAGGGCACTCAGCGTGCTCTTTACGAATCGTCGCGATGGTGAAGTCGCCGTTCAAGGTATCCTGAGCCTCTCGTGCCGTGAAGCGAGGGTTCTGCAAGTATAGACGCGCACCTCCTCGGATTCGGCGCAAAAAATACTTGCAGGGACCTAAACCGGAAAAGGTCGGAGCGGGGCTTTGCTGAAAAAAGCAGGGTGCCTGCCCAAACCGTGCCAAGAGAGCCCCCAAGCAGCGGTATGCCGACAAACGGTGGAATTCAAAGGGCTTGGCCAGCTCGACATTATCGCATCATTCCGACCTTGGGCGGTTTCGCGAGGGGTCCGTTCGATTTTCCAGGAGCTGAATTCAACCTGCGACGGCGTGTTCGGCTCCGCGGAAGAGGGCTCGAAGCGCCCGCCAGACCCAGCGGACGAGAAGGATCACGGCTACGACAAAGGCCAGGGCGATGCTGCCGCCAATGTACGGATGCACGGTTGAAAACCAGGTGAGCGCGACGGCCAGCACATCTTCGCCGAGGCTGAGGCCGATGTTGGAGAAGGGCTCGGGCGAAGGGGTGACGGCGGCGCGGGCCGCAGTTTTGCCTCCGTGGGCGGCGAGAGCGATAAGGCCGCCGAGCAACGTGGCGGCAAGCTGCTCTCCCGGAGAGAGCATGGCCGTCGCGCGCCATGCCAGAAGTGCGGCGACGGGAATGCGGATAAAGGTGTGCAGGGCATTCCAGATGAGGTCGAAGGCAGGAACCTTGTCTGCGAAGAACTCGACGGCAAAGAGCGCGGTGCTGGCGCCGATGATCCACCAGCTCTCCAGCAGATGCAGGGAGTCAGGCAGAGCGAGCGCGCCCGCATGTGCAAGCAGGCCGAGCGTCGCCACTGTGGCATAGACGTTAAGCCCGGCGGCAAACGAGACCGCCACAATCAGAGCAACGAGCTCCTGGCCGGGAAGTGGGAATTTCACGAGCTAAGTATAGGGCCAGCCGGCGGAGATCAAATGCCTGAAGGTTCAGATCTCCGAGAAGGCCAGCCGTTCGCGAGCATTGCCGATGACTGAAGAGCACACCGAGCGGTGCACATCCAGTTCGCTCCTGGCTCGCTCCATCTCCACGACGCTATAGGCGACGAATCTCGAGCTGATGCGCCCAAAAGTTTCGTTCGCACACATCCGGCGATACTCGTTCGCTCTATCGTCAAGGGCTCGTTCGAAATCATTGCACCGTGAGCAACCCATAACTTCTCCTTCCAGCCTTTTGGCCAGACTTGCGGTCAATGTGTATGGGAGAGCCTTAGCGCTGGGTGATCTGCCGCTCGGCCTTGAGCCAGTCTTGAATGTCGTGGCCGTGCTTGTTGCCCCGCTTCTGATACATGTGAAAGGCGCGAAGGCGTATGTCGTCGGCGGAGACGCGAATTCCGGAATTGGATGTTTCAGCGGATGCAGAGGGCTTAGAGATAGCTCTATCTTGCTTTACTTTAGTGACGATCATGGGGTAACCCTTCCATATATCAAGGGCTAAGAGGGAAAATACTCCAGAAGAACTGCCTTAGTTCAGAGAATCTGAAAGAGGAGAGAAACTCTCGCTCGTCTTTCATGGTACGCCCTTTCCGGGCGGCGAACGCGGTATCTTCGCTTATCTTGCCAGGCGCTCGAAGTTATCGGCTTATAAGAAGGGATATCCGAGATCCTGCCAACTCGTCCGGCGGACTAAGACCAGTCCGCAGCGCGAGTTAGCGGGACCTCTGACAATCCTTAAAGTTAATTGGATAATTTAGTGTTTATCGTCTGGCTTGCGGTCGCCGTCTTTATGGCCGCGGCCATCGCGCATTTCATTGCCCTTGAATTTCTCGTTTTTATCGAGACGATTGGTGGGCTCGGCCTTCTCGCCGCGCCCGGGCATCTTGCCGACATAGCCGTTGTCCGGATGGAAACGGTTGTCGACGTGGCCGCGGAATTCCTGAGAGCCGTGAAACCACGGACCCGCGCCAACGAACACACCACCGCTGAACCATTCTGTGCCGTAGTAGCCGTAGGGGGCGCAGGCATAAGGCGCGGAGTCATAGTAGCCATAGGGACACTCGGGAGCTGGACCGACCTCAACTGCGATTTGCCCATGAGCCATTGCCTTGGGGGCGGCTGCCAACATGCAGCATCCGGCAATAGCCGATAACACAACAAACTTCAAACCCTTCATAGTTCTCCTTAAGCTTGCAGGGTTGCAAAGGGCATCCCCGCAGCTTGACCGTAGTGGGTTTGAGGATCGTTGTCTGAGCTATAAGGACCACACGACAATGTCAGCCTGTCGCTCGAAACTTTTTTGCGGATTGTTTGAAACGTTTGGGTGGCGCACGTCACCATCCATTGCGAAACCGGAACAGACAAGCTCTGGCGGTCCCACTCGACTCGAACTCATCTCCTGGGCGCGTTACGCGTAAACGTGGATGAGGAGCGGGCGCCGCGCGGCGACAACTGACTGGGTATCGCGTCCTGGCCGCCGAGTGGAGTGGCCGGGCTGGGCGTCGCGGGCGAGGCGGGGACTTCCATCGACAGAGTCTCCGCCACGCCAGCGGCGAAGGATTTCACTGGACCGGCGGCAATTGTCCGGCGATGGTGGTGGCGGCGGGGCTGCAGGCAGGATGGCCCCAGCCGGATGCGCTGACGCCGAGGGCCAAACCTGGCGCGGCGGTGATGTCGTTGACGATGTTGTCGGGCCGGGTTTTGTCGGGACCGACGCCTCCGGGTACATGGTCGAGCTTGAGGGTATTGCGCGTGCGCCAAGCAATGTTGTGGTCTGCGCATGAGGAGTCGCCGCTGACGCCGATGGCTCCCACGAGCACTCCCTGCGCGTTGTAGAGCGCGAGGCCGCCGCCAAAAACATTTACGCCGCCGATGTGGCCTCCGATCATGGGGTCTTTCGCGGTGCCGTAGTTTTCAGGGTCGCCGCGATAGGCAACCGATGCGTCGACGGGGTTGCTGGCCTGCAGGCCGAAGAGCGAGCCTCCGGGCTGCACGGCGCTATACAGATCGGCTGTGGAGAGCGACAGTTTCGGCAGGCTGAAGGCATTCGCGGTATTCGCTTTCTGCGCGGAAATGACGCGGCTGCCCGGCCACTGGCTGCCGCGGTCGGCGCCTGTGAAGGCAACGGCGCAGACCACTCCATCGCGATTTACGACGGTGCCCCACATATCCAGGTTGAAGCCGCCGTTGCCTTCGGCGCGCGCTGCAGCGAGGGCCGCCTTGAGTTGGCTGTATGTGGGGAGCAACTTGCATGCTGCAGCCGCGTCGGCAGCGTTGCTGTGACCGGCTTGCGCGAATGCGGGAAGGGTCGCGCCTGGCGCGAGCATGATGAGCGTGGCGATGCATAGTCGGGTCCGTTGAAACATAGGGGATCGTGCCTCCTTGCGCTCCGGAAGCGAGCGCTGCCGAGCGTTGCCGGGCAGCCTTCCGAAAGTTCCCCAAAACTAACACGGGGAAATCGGGGTCGCAATTGTGAAATGAGAAATTGCCTGCAACGGCGTCCAGATTTGTGGTGAACGAGACCTGGTCGCCCGCCGGTCGAGAAGGCGACGGGAGGAGAGGGTTCAGCGTATGATTCGCGGCTATGCGGTTATTCGTTCTTGGCGCTACGGGAAAGACCGGTACGGCTCTCGTGAACCAGGGGCTGGCGCGGGGGCATGAAGTCACTGCGTTCGGACGCTCGGCGTTCGGCCGGGACAGCAAATCGCTGCGCGTGATCGTTGGCAATCCGATGGATGCGAAGGAACTCGCGGCGGCGCTGCCCGGTCATGACGTGGTGCTGTCGGCCCTGGGCTCGCGCGGGCTGGGAGCTACGACAGTTGTGTCGGACGGCGCGAAGGCAACGGCTGAAGCCATGCGGTCAACTGGCTTGCGCCGGTTCCTGATTGTTTCGTCGACCCTGTTTGATTCGAATAGTGGGTGGTTCACGCTCCTGATGGGGCGCACGCTTCTGCGGCACGTTGCTGCGGATCAGCGCGCGATGGAAGCGCTGGTCACGCGGAGCGATTTGGATTGGACCGTGTCGCGGGCAGCGAGACTCACCAATGGGATGCTTACGGGAAACTACATCGTGAACGACCAGCCGGGTGGGGCCGGCTTTTCAGGAAGAGCGATGAGCCGCGAAGACCTGGCATGCATGATGCTCGATCGTGCGGAGCGTGGTGATTACGTGAAGCAGACGGTTCGGGTTTGCGGAGGAGGCAGTTGACTCTTTTTGTCCTGTTCTTGTTTCTTGCCATCTACAACGCCGGGTGCATGACGACGCTGCAGCTGCAGCATTACGGAATCTATCCCGCAGTGGGTAAGGAAAACTTTGCGGCTTACATGCGCGCCAATAATCGAGCAGCCGCGGTGCCGACGATCTTGCCGGCAATGCTGCTTCTGCTGGTCTCGCTGGCGTTGGTGGTTTTCCGTCCGGAGTTCATCCGTGGGTACGAGGCGGCGGCTGGTCTGGTGCTGAATCTTGTTGCGTTTGCATCGACCATGGCGTGGCAACGCAGGATTCAAGGAGAGATGGCTGTCAACGGTTATGACGAGCAGAAAGTGAGCACGCTCATCCGGACAAATTGGATCAGGACGAGTGCCCATCTGCTGCTTGCCGGGCTGGCGATTTTGATTCTGCAGCGGATGATCTTGGTTGGGCACATTTAACGAAGGTCAGCGGGTCTCCGGCAAATGTTCACGTGGTCCGGATAGCCTCGATCTGCCTACTTTGCAGCGGATGTCTCGTCTGACAATGCAAGCTCGGATTTTGCTGACTCCGCGCGGCGGCGCTCGCTGAAGGTGACGCGCAGGTTGAGTCGCTGACCCTGGCGCTTCTGCTGCTTGCACAGCAGACACCCGGCCCGCGTCGACTTCGGCCCCTTGCGTTTGAAATTCGCCATGAGAGGAAGATACTCCACGCACGATGCGCGGGAAAGTGAGTGCCCGCTCGTCATGCCATCCCAATCCATCCTTGACGATGAACTTTGATTTGAGCCGATCGCGCTTAAGCGCCGAATTGCTGCAGGTGGTGGTCGATGTGCTTGTACATCCAGAGGGACCACTCGTCGGGGGTGAGGTAGCCGAAGAAGCTGTGGGGATGCGTGGTGCAGCCGGCGGAACCGCAGGCGGCGAAGCGGTCGATGAGCGCGCAGAGGATGTCGCGCGCGAGGCCCAGGTCGCGGTCGTCGGTTACGGCGAGGCCGGGAATGGTGGGGGAATTGCGGCGCATGGGCTCGCTTTCCTGGAAGGCCCTGGCTTTGATCATGCCTCCGATCAGGCGACCAATGAACATGCGTGGCGGACGGCGGTCGCCCAGGGCAAGTTCCATTCCCATGGCGCAGTGGGCGACGGCCTGTCCGGGCGTCATCTTGCCCCAGAGGCGCGGGCTGTCGGAGCGCAGATGCGCCAGCCGCTCTTTCAGCTCCTGCACGGTCTCCGGTTGCCAGAGGTTTTTCATGGGCCCGTCCTTGGCGGAATGGGGATCTATGGTGATGATAGCTGCGTGCCCCAGTTCCGGTGAACTAGAGCCGGGCCACCCACCAATTTCGTCCGGTCGGATCAGAGGGGCGCGAATTTTTTTTTGCAAATGAGAAACGGTTGTCGGTTATCTTCACTATGCAGAACGAACAGCCATGGCAAGCAATCTCAAAAAGACGGTGATCGGGATAGGCGTGGCGACGTTGACCACGCTTGCGGGTGTGATCGCGACGAGCATGTTCGAAAGGTTTATTGCGCCGTTTGACCTTGAGGTGGATGCTCAATACATCGATGCGGCAGGGGCGAATCATCCCGCGGTGGGGGTGGTGCTTGACCTGCCGGTTGTGTCGACGGCGACGACGGACCAAGGCGGCCGGGCCTACTGGAAAGATGTGGTGCCGCACTGGACCGAGCAGAAGCAGATCGTGGTGGATCCACCGTATGAGATTGTCTCGGCGCCTCCACTGTTTCTAAGGCGCTATTCGAACCCCCTGAATGTGTTGCTGCGAAAGACGGAGACACAACAGGCCGCCGCAGCGCCCGCTCCGGCGCCACCAACTGCCGCGCAACCCGATACGCAATCCGCACCTCAACCTACACCCCCAGCCGAGCAGCCAGCGGCTGCAACCCCTGCCGGGCCGGGTCTTTCGCCGAAGTTCGGAGTTGCGATCCTCAAGATTCATCCACCGATCGGGCAGATCGCGGAGCACGTCCAGTTGAGTACGAAAGCGGTGGAGGTGGTGAAGCCGCCTGCGGCACTGACGGCTGCTGCAGCGGCGGCTCCGGCGCTGCGTGACGTGACCGACATCTATCGGTCGGGGCCGCAGATCAGCGGTGCGGGGAAGAGCTTCAGCGCGGCATACGACCTGTGCTCGGGCGATCCACCGAGCGGGTACGTGATCAAGTCGAGCACGTTTCTACTGGCGGGCGACCGGCGGTGCAACCAATGGTCGACGTGCACGCAGACGCGAAACGAGGCAACGAAAGTCTGCTGGCAATTCACCCTGCAGGGTCACGAAGAGCAGACCGGAGTTTTCAAGCTCGGGCAGAGCGGGCAGGCTTACAGCGAGGGCGTGTTGTCGGTGGTGTGGACTCGGGCGACGAAGTAGGCCGGTGCCCGGTGAGGTCGGCAGAGATTTGTGCTTGGGAAACGATGGGGATTGTGGGGATTGAGACCTGGGACCCGCCCCAAAGAGCCCACCCAGAGGGTTCCCGCTCTTCGGGCCCCTGAAACGTTCGGGTCCCGTTCGTTCAGAATCACAGGTCCGTCCGGGACATTGCGGGGGGGGCGGCAATTCTGTCGTTGGGGTCTCCGGGGCGCGAAGGCGCGAATTACGAGGGGTCGTGCTTTCCCACCCCTGACCAAAAGAGGGTCAAGGATGGGGCACCCATGTTTTGGGTTGGGTTAGGTTTGAAAGGCTTGGGTGGGCCACCCGCCTCCCGGTACCCGGTTTATTGAACTTGTATTTCGATTGACAATTGACCTCTGCCGCGCCGACCATGGCGCCACGTCTCCAGGAGTACCATTTTCAGTGCGAGTGTTTTCTCGCCCTCCCGTGTGACGCCGGGGTCCACTCCCCCTCGGAATGCACGGCCGGGTTCGATAACCCGGATCGTTCTCACTCTCCAACCTATAACCGAGCACCAGCGTCCGCCTTGTTCTGCGCTGCTCTTTCCCCAGGCCGGCACTGCTTTTGTTCGCGCGCTCATTAGCCTCAGGAGGGCTTGCACCATGAAAGACCGCACCATCTTTTCCCTTGCACTCTCGAGTTTCTTCGTCGCATCCGCCGCCCTCGCGATCGCGCAGGATGCCGGCACAAACGCGCCGCCGAATGTCCTGGTCATCCAACGCGAGTACCTCAAGCCAGGCAAAGCGGGCGCGATCCACATCAAGTCGGAAGGCAACTTCATCAAGGCCTCCAACGATGCCAAGTGGCCCACCCACTACATCGCCATGGACTCGCTTTCCGGCCCGACGCGCGCTCTTTTCATGTTTGGCTACGATTCCCTGGAGGCCTACGGCAAGGACCAGGAAGCGCAGAACGCCAATGCCAAGTTCGCAGCAGCCATGGACGCAGCCAACCTCGCAGATGGTGAACTGCTGACCCGCTACGACAGCCAGGCGTTTATCTACCACCCCGAGATGAGCCTGCACGCGTCCGTCGACGTTCCCCACCAGCGTTACTGGGAGTTCACCTCGTTCCACATCAAGGCTGGCCACGATGCGGAATGGAACGAGCTGGTGAAAATGTACGTGGATGGCTTCAGCAAATTTCCGAATAGTCACTGGGCCATGTACGAGAGCAAGTGGGGCGAGAACAACGGCGGATTGTGGGTTGTCATCAACCCCATGCGGACGCTCGACGAAGCGGATAAAGGATTGGCCGACGGCAAGGCATTCTTTGCGGCACAGGGCGAGGCCAATATGAAGCACGCGGGCGAACTCGCCGCCGCCTGCATCGAGTCAGTGCAGACCAACCTCTTCGTCGTGAATGCGAAGGAGAGCTACGCGGACGCTGGCTGGGCCAAAGCCGCGCCCGAAATCTACGGCCAACCGTAGAAGGACGATTGAGGCTCGTGCTTTCCCAGGTGCCCAAAACGGCACCTGGGGCACCCATCCTTTGTGCTGGGTTGGGAGTGCTGGACCTGGGCCACCCGCCGAATTACGAGGGGCCGTGCTTTCCCACCCTTGACCAAAAGAGGGCCAAGGATGGGGCACCCAGATTTTGGGGTTGGGTTAGGTTTGAAGAGCTTGGGTGGGCCACCCGCCCGGTTAAGTTTCCGTTTGGGTTGTTGGATTTTTATTGACACTCGGCGACAACGACTGTTGCTCCCAACACGCCACAACAAAATCCAGAAACCCTTCGGTCGGTTTAGAGCCGCAAATTGGCGCCAATTCTTGCCCGGCCGTTGAGAGAAGCACGTGACCTAGGTTCAACTGATTTCCGGATTCATTCGGAAAGGACAGATCGACCGGTGTTCCATAAAAAAACACGCTATATGTTTTCGGCAAATTGAGGCGATTGAATCCCCCAATATTCTCGAATTGGATCAGACCAAGATTTTCTAGATGTGAAAGTGTATTAAAGTTGATCCCCATCTGGTTGTAAATGGTGTCTTGGGCCTCGAATACGAGTGGGACTACATTTCCGATCATCCATCCAAAGCCACATAGGCTGGTGAATAACTCCGCGTCTCGTTTCTCCAGATCGGACATGAGGTTCACGGTCTTCCGCGAGAACGACCCCGAGCTATTGGCTTCGCTTGCGAGCACCTTCGCCCAGAGTTGCTGCATATCGGAGTCCGAGACAATTCTGGATTTATCGAAGAAGTTTGTGATCCAGTCATTCTCGATGTTTTGCGGCTCAGATTCTCCGCTCAAAAGAGTGATAGCCTTCCTAGTGATTTCCTCGATGTTGGATTGTTTCTTGGCCTCCTCTTCGAGGAAACCGATGCATGGCACGCCGATGAAGTTCAGTTATCTGAATCTGAGAATCGGCATGAATGCGATCTGCCTCAGCCTCGGCCTTCGCGATCCGGACCAGTTGGTAAGGCTGAAAGATTCCGCCGACCGCATCGGAAATCTTCTCAATAAGGACCGTTGCTGGTTTCGTGAGGTCGCCTAGGTTTTGTAAGGCATTGCCACCCATACAAAGCAGCCCATTTCTTTCGTTTGACCTAGATTTGCTAACGGGATTATAGGCCGGGTGCCGGGTGCCCCATCCTTGCGGAGCAAGGGTGGGATAGCAGGAATTCTGGTGCCGGAACTAAACTGGTTCGTTCATGCCAAAACGTCTCGTTCGGATTCAGAAGGCCGGTTGTTTTCACTTCATCACGTTCAGCTGTTTCCATCGTCTGCCGGTTCTCGCGCGCGGACGAGGGTACGAAGTGTTCGAAGCACAGCTTGAAAAGACGCGGCTGCAATACAAATTCGTTGTGGCTGGGTATGTGCTGATGCCGGAGCACGTTCATCTTCTCGTCAGCGAGCCCCAGATTTCATCGCTTGCGATTGCGTTGCAGGTTTTGAAGCAGCGAACTTCGCGATTGCTGAAGCACCCGGATGAGGCTCAGTTCTGGCAACGGCGCTACTACGATTTCAACGTGCACAATCCCGAGAAGACAACGGAGAAGCTGCGCTACATGCACCGGAATCCGGTGAAGCGGGGTCTGGTTTCCAAACCCGAGGATTGGATTTGGTCGAGTTTTCGACATTACGCTTGCGGGCTCGAAGGAGTAGTGGAAATCGAGTCGGAGTGGACGGCGCGAAGACGCGAATTACGAGGGGTCGTGCTTTCCCACCCTTGACCAAAAGGAGGTCAAGGATGGGGCACCCAGATTTTGGGTTGGTTTAGGTTTGAAAGGCTTGGGAGGCCACCCGCCTCTCTTGCAATATGTTTCAATAGTAAAGATGGGCATTTCCCGGAGATCTACGGCTAAGGGCAAGTGGATTGCGGCTCGGCGCAAGGCGCGGGAGTATGCGATGGTGGCGCGGGCGCTGGCGTCTACGGCGCATCCTGTTCTGGCGCAGATAGTTCCGGCGCGGTTCTGCAATCTTTCGTGCGCTTACTGCAACGAATACGACAAGGTTTCTGAGCCTGTCCCGCTGGACGAGATGCTGCGGCGGATCGACCACCTGGGGCGGCTGGGGACGGCGATGATCGGGATCTCGGGCGGGGAGCCGCTGACGCATCCGCAACTCGACGACATTATCGTGCGCATGCGGAAGACGGGCGCCATTGCGGGGATGATCACGAATGGCTATCTGCTGAACGTGGAGCGGATCGAGCGGTTGAATCGCGCGGGTCTGGATCACATGCAGATCTCGATCGACAATCTGGAACCGGACGACATTTCAAAGAAGAGCCTGAAGGTGCTGGACAAGAAGCTGCAGATGCTGGCCGAGCATGCCGAGTTTCACGTGAACATCAACTCGGTGGTGGGCGGGGGCTTCAAGGATCCGAACGACGCGCTGGTGATTGGGAAGCGGGCGCTGGAACTGGGGTTCGAGTCGACGATCGGGATTA
Organism: uncultured Acidobacteriaceae bacterium; assembly: GCA_963770365.1. Lineage (GTDB taxonomy): Bacteria > Acidobacteriota > Terriglobia > Terriglobales > Acidobacteriaceae > Telmatobacter. Next base: position 34,963 of record CAVYPN010000027.1, read on the forward strand.
TTCATGATGGCGACGGGCAGCTGAAGCCGCTGAAGCCGAATGAGGCGTGGGTCTACTTCGAGATGACGAACCGGAAGAAGACGAATTACGCGCAGTTCGACATGTTTCAGGAAGCGATTGTGAAAGGCGAGTCGAACGACTGGCGCTGCCGCGCGGGTTCGCGCTATCTGTATGTCTGCGAAGACGGGCTGGTACATTACTGCTCGCAGCAGAGAGGCTACCCTGGAGTCCCGCTTGCGCAGTACACGACCGAGGATGTGAAGCGGGAGTTTTTGACGGCGAAGAGCTGCGCGCCAAATTGCACGATCGGGTGCGTGCATCGCATCAGCCACATCGATCACTGGCGGGCGCCGCAGACGAGTACAGTGTCGCCGGGCGGCCATGGGGAATTAGTCAATATACAAACGGGCGACTGAGGCCGCCAGTTCAGAGTTGTGAGTTCTTAGTTCTGAGTTTGAAAAGCACAGGGGCTGATGCCCCTGTTTTTTTGTGCGGCGTTTGCGGCGCCGTTCGTTCAGAATGACTGCCCCTGCAAATCTGTGACGAGCTCGGCCAGAGAGATGCCGAAAGACAAAAGCAGATTCTTCGCTCACCACCCCCGAACCTACCCCAAAGAGCAAAAATCGCTCTTCGGGGCCCCAAAAACGTTCGGGGTCCCGTTCGCTCAGAATGACATCGTCATTTATGTATGAAAAGAAGTTCTGATACTGCAAAGTTCAGAGTTGTGAGTTCTTAGTTCTGAGTTTGAAAAGCACAGGGGCTGAAGCCCCTGCTTTTTTGTGCTCGGAACTGTTAACTCAGAACTACGAACTGTAGTTCAGCGCGCTTGCGCGTGCTGAACTACGGGGGCTTCGCAGTGGCCGCGGAGGCCGTTGGCTTCGCGGGCGAGGTAGTCCCAGTTGAGGTCGCGGTAGGCGCGGGCCAGGACGGCTCCGATGACGCCGGTGTAGGTGAGGGAGAGGGTGACGCGGCTGCGCGCGCCTACGGCTTCGACCTGGTGGCGGCCGACAATCTTGATGCCGAAGGTGTGGGTGGTCCAGGCAAAGATGCGGCGCTTCTCATCGAGCGAGGTGACCTGCCAGACAGCGGGCATGAGTTTCGGCTGCCAGATGCGGGTGCGGCTGCCGAGGGTGAGGGGACCGATATCCATGCGCTGGATTTTGCTGACGGAGGTGGTCCACTCGGGCCAGCGCTCGACATCGAGCAGCACCTTCCAGACGTGTGACGGCGAAACACGAATTTCAACGATTTGGCTGAAGTATGACATTGGGGAACGGGGCCGGGTACAACGACGATTTTATTTGTGTGCTGATGCTTTCACGGGCGCCGACCGGGTGTCGGCCATGGCCTGATCGATGAGCTGGTAAAGCTTGGTGCGGTCGACGACCTCGACGAAGGGCGCGCCCTTGCTGTTGGCGGTCGTGATCCAGATGGTGGGCGTGTGTTCGATGCCGATGCGCTGGCCGAGGGCGTAGTCAGCCTTGACCGCGGCGGCGAATTTGCCCTGGGGATCGAGGGCAAAGGGCAGCGCGATGTTGCGGGTCTTGGCGAAGCTCTCAGTGAACTGGCGCAGCACATCAAGGTTGGAGATGGAGGGTTGACTGGCAAAGACAGCGTCGCGGTACTCGTCGCCGATTTTCTTGCTTTTGGTGTCGAACCAGCGGGCATTCACAGCTGCCTGGAAGCTCCAGGGATGAAAGGGCAGGGGGAAGTCGTGGCGGATCCAGGGAATGTCGTACTTGGCCGCGGCCTCGCGGAGCAGGGGGTTGGCATTGGCGCAGTCGGGGCACTCCATGTCTTCGAATTCAACGATGGCGACGTGGGCGCCAGCCGGGGGCCTGAGGGCGGCAGGGTCGTGCACAGGCGTGGTGGGCGGCCCCGAAAATTGGGCGCGCGCCAGGGGTGAAACCGCGAGCAGGGCGGTGGCGAGGCTCATCCATAGGGCGGCGCGAAGCCAGGGAAAGCGAAGGGCGTGGGCAAGGTTACTTTGCATGGTGTCTTGGACGACTCCCTTATACCCATTGTAACGGCTGGCAAGGAAGAAAGTTGCAGCCATACATCCCACTTTGGAAGACGGGGGTGGCGTATCGGAGACAGCCGCAGGCGGGCGCGGGTAACTTTCGCGCATTACGGGGATGGAGGGGGATGGTCAGGGCCGGAGGCTTGCGCTGCGTCGTGGTCGGCGCGGCGTTTGTTCATCCACTGGCGCCATTTGTAGTCGGCCACAAAGGAGAGGGCGAAGACGACGAGGGCGAGAATGGCGAGGGTGAGCTTCATGAAAGCAGTTCTGAGTTCGAAGTTCTGAGTTCAATAGATCAGAGAGCGTGCTTCATGGGGGAGGATAGCTTGCGGAGGGTGTGGAGCACCAGTCGGACGGCCCAGAGGAGGGCGGCGAGCAGGATGGCGGTGTCGATGTATCCGGCGAGGAAAAAGATGAGGGAGCTGAGATGAGCGTGCTCGCGTAGAAACAGGATGCGGTCGCTGGCGATGAGGCCGGGCAGGTGCAGCAGATCCCACTGCAGTGCGAGGCCTGCGTTTTGGCTGGCCATAGTGAGGGAGCCGCTCGCCGTGGGATAACCGATGATCCAGAAATTCACGATCTCAATGAGTACGGCCGCGAGCAGTGCGGGTTTGAGGATGGATCTCATTGGGTGGACCCTATGTGAAGCGGATGGCGAAAGTGCCGCCGGGGTTGGCTGGGGCGGCGTTGTTGGTGGAGAGTAGAACTGGGCCGGCCGTACTGTCTCATTCAAAAAATCTCACAAGTGCGTAATGTCTGTGTAGTGGCAACAGTGAAGAAGGTTGAGAGTCTCGCCCAATGAAGAGAGCCGTTGTTTTTGGATCAAGCGGATTTGTAGGTTCGCATCTTCTGAGCGAACTGTTGAACAGCTCCGATTACGGACAGGTAACCGCCGTCGCTCGGAAGAGCCTGAGTATCACTCACCCAAGACTAAGAACAGTGAAAGCGGACTACAACTCCCTGGCGGGTGTGAAATCGGAGATTGCAGCGGATGAAGTCTTCATCGCTCTTGGCACAACCAGGAAGAACTCGCCTGAGAAAGCCGACTACTACCAGGTGGATCACGACTACCCGGTGCTGGCGGCACGGATGGCAAAAGAAAGAGGAGCGAAATCGGTCTTTCTGGTTACTGCAGTTGGCGCCAATGCGAATTCAAAATTCTCCTATGTACGGACCAAAGGCGAAACCGAGCGAGACGTGATCGCACTCAATTTCGGGCATACGCATATCTTTCGGCCCTCAATGATCATGGGGAAAAGGAACGAGAAACGTTCGATACTGGAAGACGCACTGATGAGGTTTTGGTCTGCTCTCAATCCTCTCTTAACGTGGAAAGGCGATCGATATAAGGGCATCACGGGGGAAGATATTGCGGGAGCAATGATGGAGTCGGCGAAGAATCAAACAGAGAAGCTGAAGATTTATCACTGGAGGGAAATGCATGATTTGGTGCAACGGTGATTTGAGCCGGGACTGTAGTAGCTTCACGTCGTAACGAGACCCGGAAAGCAGATTCTTCGCTCACCACCCCCAAACTGAAGGACGTTTGGGGGCCCGTTCACTCAGAATGACACCGCCAGTGGTGGATTGAATTTCAAGACTTACTCATTGCTCATGACTTAATCATTGCTTTAGCGGCCGACAACGATGATCTCGAAGGAGCCGGGGATCATGGGCGGGCGCGGACGGGGATTCTCGGCGGTGGCAGCGGGGGACGCTCCGAAGTCGGCGGTGACGAGGTAAACGCGGTCGGTGTCTGCATCGTAGGCCATGGTGCGCGCCCGGCGCTTGGTGGGCAGCGATTGGATGGTCTTGTAGGTGGTAGCGTCGACAACGGACAGCACACCATCGCCGCTGGAAGCAAAAGCAAGCTTGTCTTTGGCGTTCCATCCGGCGGCATCGGGTCCATCACCAATGGAAGGAGTAGCGAGGATTTTGCCGCTGGCGGCGTCGATCACGCTCATCTTGTTTCCATCGCAGACGGGGAAGAGGCGGTTGCCGGAGAGGTCAAGGGCGAGGCCGGAGGGCGATTCGCAGCCGGCAGGCCACGTCGCGGTAATGGTGTGCGCGCTGGCGTCGTTCTTGAGCACTTCGCTCTTGTCTTCAATGTTGTTGTAGACGCTGCCCTTGCCATCGGATACGGCGAACTCGGCCTTACCGGGCACGTCGATGGTGGCGATGACCTTGCGCGATGCGGCGTCGATCACTGTGATGTTCTTGCTGCGTCCGTTGAAGGCGCGCACGGATTTGGTGGCGGGTTCATAGATGATGGCGTCGGGATTGGTGCCCGCGGGAATGGTGGCGACGGTGGAGAAGTTCGTGCGATCGAAGACCACGACCACGTTGCCGCCGCCATCGGAGATGTATCCGACCTTGCCATCGGGATCGAGCGCCACGCCGTGCGTGCCATGCAGTCCGCTGATGGTTCCGAGGAGCTTGCCGTTGGAGGTGTCGACGGCGTCGACATGGTCGCCGCGCGTGATGTAGACGCGATGGGCCGCGGAGTCGACAAGCAGGTAGTCCCATCCGCCGCTGTCGGCGAGCTTCCAGTGATCGAGAACTTTATAGGGACCTTGCGCTGACGCGACAGGCGTCGCCGCGAGGAACGAGAAGCAGAGAGCGGCGGCAAAGAGAGAGCGCGCAAAAGCTGGGAGACAACGTTGATTGTGCATGTTCGGCTCCGGCGTGAACTCGGCTGATCGGAAAGGCTACCCCGGGAGAGATTGGCCGGCGCGAGTATTGTTCCACGGGGGGATTAAGGGATGCTGAAGGAAGGGCGGAGATGCCGCGCCTGGGGGAATTGCGTCTACAGCTATGAAATATGAAAAACTTCCGGCTGAAGGCGAAGATTTGTCAAAGGGAAG
>CAVYPN010000028.1:0-29809 GCA_963770365.1 uncultured Acidobacteriaceae bacterium
TCGGTTGAAAAACGGCGGGAAAATGTCAGACCACCCTGGCTATAGGGAGCTTGCGGGGCTGCAGCGGTTGTTTGAAGGTTGGCCTCGTTCATCGGTTCCTCTCTATCGGCGAATTCTTTGAATACCTGTCCCTTGGTCTTAACGCAGCCAAAATTGGGGGGTTAAGCAGTGCAGCGAACGGAAAAACGGGGGCTTTTTCAGTACCGCAGGTTTTTCTACCCTGCGGTCTGCAACCGGGCTCAAGGTTACAGTCTGTTTACAGTCGCAGTTGCAAAAATAACGCTGTCTATGGTGCCTGTCAACCGTAAACCACAACATCTTGTATTTGGATGGTAATTCGAGCATCCCGTTGCTAAATACGGGCAATCAGCCTGTGGAAACCTCGAATAGACTTGCGAAATGCGGTTTTTCGGGGTCAGATTTGCCCAAAATACAGTGCAGATGCGGCTGTCAGGCATCCATCCGTTCTGAAATACAAGCCTAGTCCGCGTTTGGGGCAGGTACAAGGTGCAGAAACGGTGCATTTGGCACCATTTTCCTGTGCGAAATCGTGGGAAATGTGGAGAAGGCGGACGTTACTCTTCTGGCACGTCCCGGGACTCGGATTTCGACGGCTGATAGCCTGAACCCGTGAGCGAAACCCCGCAGGATCTATCGGCTTGGAAGTCCGTCGCCCTCCCCGGCGCGGTACGCCTCCAAGGCCGGACGGTAACCCTCGAGCCAATCAACGGGAGCCACACAGGTGACCTCTGGCGGTCCATGCAAGGCCACGACGAGATCTGGGCTTACCTGGCAGATGGCCCTTATGCCTGCGAGCCTGATTTGAAGCGCGCGCTCACGGAAAAGCAGGCAGGAGCAGCCGCGCTATTCTTCGCCATCATGCCGCAGACGAGTGGTCGCGTTGAAGGCTACGCCAGCTACATGCGCATGGACCCCCTCAACGGCGTCATCGAAGTCGGCAATATCCTGCTTGCGCCATCCCTGCAGCGCACTGTTGCCGCCACAGAGGCGATGTACCTGATGGCTCGCCACATCTTCGAAGACCTGGGCTACCGGCGCTACGAGTGGAAGTGCAACGCGAATAACTCTCCATCGCGCCGCGCTGCTCTTCGCTACGGTTTCACCTTCGAAGGCATCTTCCGCCAGCACATGATTGTGAAAGGCCAGAATCGCGATACGGCGTGGTTCTCGATGCTTGACTCGGAATGGCCCGTGCGCAAAGCTGCTTTCGAAGCGTGGCTCGATCCCGCGAATTTCGATGCCGCCGGCAAACAACGCAAAAGCCTCGGGCAACTTTCTGGTTGCATATCGTAGTTCGTCATTGAGCCACGCAACAACTGGACTTTTTTGCCACCTCATAGCGTTTTGCCGCTTCATAGCGCAAAGAAAACGTCGCCCATTTCCAGGCGACGTTTTCTTCGATGCAACGACAGGTCAATTACTGCTTGGACTCAATTCTCATTCCATAGAACGATTTGTGCACAAAGAAGACCGACACCAGGAAGAACGCCACAGCAAGGATATGCGTCAGCATCGGGTTATTCCCACTGAGCGTCACTGCGAGTTCCACAGCAAGTAATCCGAACAGCGTGGTGAACTTGATGATCGGGTTCATTGCCACCGACGAGGTGTCTTTGAACGGATCGCCGACGGTGTCTCCGATGACGGTCGCATCATGTAGAGGTGTGCCTTTCTGTTTCATGTCGACCTCTACGATTTTCTTGGCATTATCCCAGGCGCCGCCGGCATTGGCCATGAAGATGGCCTCATACAGACCGAAGATCGCAATCGAGAACAGGTAGCCGATAAACAGGAACGGCTCCATGAACGCGAATGCAAGCGTAGAGAAGAAGACCGCGAGAAAGATGTTGAACATGCCCTTCTGCGCGTACTTCGTGCAGATCTCTACCACCTTCTTACTGTCAGCGACGGAAGCCTTCTCCGCGCCCTCCAGATGGATGTTTGCCTTGATGAACTCGACCGCACGGTAAGCGCCGGTGGAGACAGCCTGTGTGGAAGCGCCCGCGAACCAGAAGATTACTGCTCCGCCGCAGATGAGCCCGAGCATAAAGGGCGCGTGCAACAGGGAGAGTTTGGCCACGTTGTCTGTGAGTCCGTGGGTGAGAGCCATGATGATCGAGAAGGTCATGGTTGTTGCGCCCACCACGGCTGTTCCGATGAGCACTGGCTTTGCCGTTGCCTTGAATGTATTGCCGGCTCCGTCGTTGGCTTCGAGCAGGTGCTTGCAACGCTCGAACTTCGCGTCTATGTTGAAATCCTTCTTCAACTCGGCTTGGATGTTGGGAACGTCTTCGATCAGAGACAGCTCATAGACGGACTGAGCATTGTCGGTAACCGGGCCGTAAGAGTCGACGGCGATGGTGACTGGACCCATACCAAGGAAGCCGAAGGCCACGAGGCCAAAGGCGAAGACGGCTGGAGCCAGCATCATGCCCGCCGGATTATTCTGCAAATCCGGTATGCCCATACTGAAGTAATAGCCAAGTCCCATGAGTGCGACCATGCTGAGCCCCAGCCAGTAGGCCGAGAAATTGCCGGCCACGAATCCCGACAAGATTCCGAGGGAAGCTCCGCCTTCCTGCGCCGACTTGACCACTTCCTTGACGTGGGTGGATTTGGTTGAAGTGAAGACCTTGACCAGTTCAGGTATGAGCGCGCCGGCCAAGGTTCCGCATGAAATGATCGAAGCCAGTTTCCACCAGAGCGTTCCGTCGCCCAGTGTGGGGAGCATGAGATACGAGACGATGTAGGTGAGGATGATGGAGACGATGGATGTGATCCATACCAGCGAAGTCAGTGGCGTCTCGAAGTCCATTTCGTCAGAGTCTTTGTACTTCGCGCTCGAGATCGCGGTATTGAGGAAGTACGCACCTGCGCTTGAAAGCAGCATCCCTACGCGCATCACAAAGATCCATACCAGCAGCTGCGCCTGAATCGTCGGATCCTTGACAGCCAGCAGGATGAAAGTGATCAAGGCCACGCCGGTGACGCCGTAGGTTTCAAAGCCGTCGGCACTGGGTCCGACGGAGTCGCCAGCGTTGTCGCCTGTGCAGTCGGCGATGACTCCCGGATTGCGAGCATCGTCTTCCTTGATCTTGAATACGATCTTCATCAGGTCGGCGCCGATATCGGCGATCTTGGTGAAGATGCCGCCTGCGATACGCAGGGCTGCGGCGCCAAGGCTTTCGCCGATGGCGAAGCCGATGAAGCATGGACCCGCGTAGTCGCGCGGGATGAACAAGAGGATGAACAGCATGATGAGCAGTTCAACCGAGATCAGCAACATGCCGATGCTCATGCCGGCCTTCAGCGGAATGGCCATGATCGGATACGGTTTGCCGCGCAATCCGGCAAACGCGGTGCGTGAGTTGGCAAAAGTGTTGACGCGAATTCCGAACCACGCCACCCCGTAGCTACCCGCGATGCCCACGAGCGAAAAGAGCAGGATGATGGGCAAGGTAACCACGATCGATTTTCCGGGTACCGGCGCGAGCCATCCAAAGTACATCGAAATGATGACCGCGATGAAGACCCAGAGCAGCATGATGAACTTGCCCTGCGTGATCAAATAGGTTTTGCAGGTTTCGTAAATCAGTTCCGAGATTTCGAGCATGCTGCGATGGACCGGTGCGTTCTTCAACTGCACAAAGATGGCGAGGCCGAACAACAGGCCGCCGACGCAGAAGAGCAATCCAATCATCAGAAGGGCATGTCCGTTCATGCCGAAGAATTGCACGGTTGATAGATCCGGCAATACCAGGTTGGCTTCGCCGCCACCCGCATGTTCCGGCTGGGCAAAGGCGAGTGTGGGAAGCATGAGGGCCAGAAGGGCCACCCCGGTCTTGTACCGCCGCTTCAAGAAGGCTTCAGCGCCTCCTTTGATTGCGATTGCGAACTTCTGCATATCCGACGTCCCCTGATCTGAGCCAACTACCTGGCGCGCGAAGAAAAAGGCCACGAGCAAAAAAACGCTCACGGCCGGAAAGAAGTACACCCAGTCCTGTGCTGTCACAAGTCCTCCGATGTGATTTTTTGATTGCCGTTTTTCTGGCAGTCCGACGATCGCGACCCAACGACCTTCGGTTAGCCACCCCGGCGGGAAAATAGCGACCCGCAAGAGTCCCGGCTCCAAGTCACCCGGAAGCCTATCATCCGTGCCAAACACTGTCGAGTGATTGCAGTCACAAGCTTCCGATGTTCATCCTTTGTGACACAAACACCGCATTCTAAACCAGAACTAAACAACTGCCTATAGTTTGTCAGGGGTTCAATCCGGCCCTTATTAAAGCCGCCGAAGTCGGAGGGATTAGGCAACAGGGATTAGGAATATAGAACACTATTCCACCGGAATAAATATCTTGTCTTCGGGGAGCGGCTCCTGCAGGTTGTCACCATGGATCAGCCTCATCTGCCCATCCGGCAGCGGGTGGAGCTTGAACAGCACCAGCACGTTGCGCTCAGGATCATCGAAAGCTTTGAACTCCGCCACCTGCTCCAGCGAATAATGCGTGTGCAGGTCCTCAAGCGTTCCCGGATCGATGTCGTTCCACGTCGCCCACCAGCCGGGCTTGTAAACCGCAAGCTTTGATCCCAAGTCAGGAAACGTGGGGGTGCGCATGCTGAAGTCATCGCATAACGTCTGGAGGTGGGTGATGAGCGTGAGTTCGTCCCCGCTGATCGACACGAGCAGCCGGTTCCCGTTCGGATGCTGATCGATATAGTTGGTCAGCTGCCGCGCTGCATTCACAAATGTGTACTCAGGGTGCGCAGCATAGTTCAACGTAGACACGGCGTTCACCGCGATGGAGATTGTCGTCACGGCAGCGGCGCCCCATCCCAGCAAGCGCAGCGAGCCCGCCTGCGCAATCAGCGCTTGCGTTGCCATCGCGACAATGAGAAAGCAGAACACCGCGACCACCGCGAAATATCGCGGTTGCGGATGATTCTGGTAGGTCATGAAGAGGATGTAACCCCCCGCCGCCAGAATGCACGCGCCGAAGACCGGATCAATCAGCAACTCAGTTCCCCACCTTGTGCGCTTGCTGAACACTGTGGCCGCGGCGAGCGATGTCACCATTAACGCTCCGGCAAGGGGAATGAGAATGTGGTCGATCCAAATCGTTGCGTGAAATGACCACCAGAGGCTGAGCAGCGGCCAGTAGAACTCGGTGGGTTTCACATATTTGTTGACGAACAGCAGATACTTGTAATCACCGAGGTACCCAAGGGCAACCACCAGAGCCATCCACGCGCCGAAGGTCACTACAAACGTTACAGTGGCTGCGGCAGCGCAGCGCAATGCGCGCTGGTGAAACCAGGTACGCGGGCTTGACCGGGTTGTATCGGATGAAGCGTCGGCACGATCCCAGAACGCCGCAAACATGGCCCAACCAATCGCCGGCGCCAGAAAGATTGCCGTCGTCTTGGTCAACATCATCAGCGTGAATACCACGCCGATAGCCACCGACATGGCCACCGGCCTCCTCATGCGCGGGAGCCTGATCGTCAGGTTCAGCGCCAGGAGCAGAAGCGTTGTCAGGAGCGGCTCTAGGATCGCTAGCCGGCTGAAGCAGTAAAGGAACGGGCTAGTCACCAACATCATCAGCGCCAGCAGTGCCATCCACCTGGGCCCGCGCGGCCGAAGCAGCGTGTAGCTCAGCACGAGGTTGGCAAAAAAGAGTGCGACGGCGAGTCCCCGCGCCGCTTTAACGGTGACGCCCGTAAAGAAAAACAGAATCCACTCGAGAAACTGCCACACCGGAACAGCGGGCGCAGGGTTGAAGTCTCCCGGAACGTACCACTGCCCGAACAGGTGAGCGCGAATGGCGGCATTCCCGTACCAGCCTTCATCGGTGTACTTGGCCCAGTCGCCATACCACGGCGTGTGGTTCGGAAAATCGGCGGCGAGATTCAGGGCGTGCATCACCGCAAGAATGCCGATGAAAACTACCCACACCGCATAGAACCAGCGCTTTGACACGATCGCCAACAGATCTCACTCCGCTAGTGCAGAAGACCTCTTTTGCTGAGTTGCAGGGGATGAATCAAAAGTATAGCGCATTACGCGAAACGATCTTCCATCAGTAGGATGCACATTCGCCGAGTCGAAGCATCCAGAAGGCACGCCGCGTCGAAACTCTATTCGTATGCCAGCGCGTCGATCGGATCCTTGCGTGCGGCCATCCATGCGGGATACAGCGCCCCGAAGATTGCGCCGCCAAATGCGATCAACGTGCCATAAGCGATCCACTCAGCAGTTAGTTCAAAAGCGAATGTGGAGAACTTTACATGGAGCAGCGCCCGAACTCCGTATGTGGCGGCAATGCCCAGCAGGACTCCAGCAACAGCCAGCAGGGCAGTTTCGCGAAGAACGACGCTGACGATGGTTGCCTTGGACGATCCCAGGGACTTGAGGATGCCTATTTCACGCGTGCGTTCGAGCACTGCGGTGTACATGGACTGAAATATCACGAGGAAGCCAACGACGACGGCGATCGAAATAACCACATCCAGGGCAATGTCAAACCCTGGAAAACGCGAAGGAGTGTATTGCGAAACCAGGTCCTCCATGGTCTGCACCCTGTAGTTCGCCAGACCCTTGGTTTTGTGCACCTCATCCATGATCAGGTTGTCGTTTGCCGGATTATCGCTTTTCAGATAAATCACTGAAGCTTTACCTTCTGAGCCAATCAAACGGCCAAGAGTATCGATCGGCACCATCCTGCGGCCTCCCTTGCCGTTCTCCACGATGCCGCAGACGCGAAATTTCTCGTTCTTGATCATCATCGTGTCGCCAACGCGATAACCCTTGCCCGACCGGGCGTAAATATCGTCAATGATCACGTCATCTGGGGTTTGAAATGGCCCACCCGACACGAATCTAAAGGGTCTCAGTGCGTCGTAGCTTTTGAAGTCGATTCCATACATGATTTCGACCGCACTCGACATGTTGAAATCCGTGATTACCGGCGAGGCTACGGTCACATGGGGCAGTCCAGCGAGGAAGCCGGCAGTTGTGACCGGAATCGGCGCGCCTCCAACACCGGCAACCATGGCGGCGTTGGAAGGCATCACCACAACGTCCGCTCCGATTCCGTTCATGCGCTCCTTCTGGCTGTCGAGCATACCCATGAAAATGGCGACGATGGAAAGAATCATGACAACTTCAATCGCCACAGCGGTCACGCTGATCAGCGAGCGCAGCGGGCGATGGAGCAGGTTGGCGATGACGAGCTTATTCATGGGTCTGGCACGGCTCCGGAAGGAACGCGCAAGTGGCTCGCGGCCTTCCTCCTAAGGGTATCAGCCGTTTTCTCTTATGCTTGCCCGGGTAATCCGGCGACAGTACCCGGCGACAAGCACCAGGCGGTTTTGCTGGAGTTTTGCACAATAGCAAGTGACGTACCTCACTTTATGCCCCTCTAGCTCGATGATAAGAAAGGGTGATAAAGTTGTTCCAATCGTGCAATGCCATAAGTAACTTGCCTGTGGATTTCCCCCGGGCTATGATGTCGGGACTGGTTACCAAATGAGTACTTTTGGGGAAGAGCTTCGGACGCAGCGGATTTCGCGAGGCATCGCGCTCGAGCAGATCACTGCGGTCACCAAGATCAGCCAACGCCACCTGGTTGCGCTGGAACAGGATCGTTATCAGCAACTTCCCGGTGGAATCCTTAGCAAAGGCATCGTTCGCGGATATGTGGGAGCGCTCGGCCTCGATACCCGCGACTGGACAGACCGCTTCCTCAAAGCCACCTATGAAAAGGGCGCACCGGTCGATCCGGCTGCGGATGGCTGGGCTACGTTTGCCTCCAACGTCGGAAAAGAGCGTATGGAGCGCCACGAGGCCATGGAACAGCGTCTGCGCTGGGTGGGTGCATTTGCTCTTGTCGCGGTGGTTACTGTGCTTGGCTTCTTCACTGTCCGCTACTTCGGCGTCCGCGCCGGCTGGTGGAGTTCGGTGATTCCTCTCCCACAGAAGGCCAACGCCGTCATCGCTCACCTGGCCTCCTGGACGCACCGCTACTAGGTCCTCGCGAGTAAGACCTCACCCATACGCGCAGACCCGATCACACCAATAACATTGGCAGGCTCCGCGCAGCTCGCTCCCTCTGCGTCATCACACTCCTCGGGGGCTGTCGGAGAATCTGCGGCTTCTTTTCAATGCCTTTTCAATTACAACCTCGGTTTCAGCGCTCCATCGCAGGTCTACGCGCAGTCCTCGCTCGCGCACGGCTAGGAGATCGGAGCGCTGTAGCTTTGGTTCGCTCAAGTCGCAATTGGTTGAGCCACGCGACGCCTCGATCCGTAAACACCGTATGGTTGACTGAGGTTGACCAATGAAAGTCGCCGTCTTCATCGTCTGTGTCGTCCATCCAGATATGGATGTTGTCGAACGCTAGCACCCCGTCGACCATTAGCCACCAGAAGATGGTGTCCACAACCTCATCTGTGTACCCCTCGGCGATATTTGTCATCAATAGCTCTACTGATGTCTTTGGGTACCAGGGCTTCGTTCGCTGCGCGGCGGCGGGTGCGATGATTTCCTTGTACGATTCTGTTCCATTTTTGAAACGGAACTCCCGTTGCTGTTCCAGTTGGTCAATCCAGGCGATCTCATTGTGGCTGCTTCGCAGGGCCGGCCCCAGGTCTTCGATAGCTGAATTGATCGCGCTCAGCTGCCTCTTTAACTTGCCGAGTGTGGCGCCATCCTCTCTCGCATAGGTTGCAATATCGATGCCGTATTCGACCATGGTCAATCCATGCAGATCGGAAGGCAGGCGCAATTTACCCGAGAACTTGGAGGGCCACAGGACAAACGTCCGCTTCGGACCGAGCGCCCCCATAAAAACACCGATCTCGAACAGAACGTTGTCCCGGACCGAATATTGTTCTTGGTCTTTGATGACAGACCTGTCGTCAGGCGCCATGACAAACAATCCAAAGTCTGACTTCTGCGAATAATCGAGGATCACTTGCAAAATCCACGAGCCCGGTTCGAACGACACGTTCCACACTCTAGCGTTGGCGTCATTCTCTAGTATCCGTTTTACCGATTCAGCGATTGCCAGGGTCCCGGTCGAAGAACCGATGAAGACTGATGGTCCGCTCATCACATCTCCCAAGTTGCAGCATTGTGCGGCTCAGGTTATCCCATGGACGGAAACCTCCGCAAGCTTGCGCGGCTGATATCGTGCCCGCTCCAATCCCTCATATGTCCAGGTTAGGACCGCCGCCCCATTCGCCCCCCACAATCACCACTGACCGCCCTCCAGTCCCCATTCGCTGACGCTCTTTGCCCTGCGGCCTTTCCCCAATTACCATAGAGGGATGCGCCGGTATGGCCCTCGGTCTTCCGATGCGCGTTGTCTTCCGCCGTCGTTGCATTCACCGCAACTGTATGGCCCTCATCGAGCTTCTTCAGTCGTTTGCGGCAGGCAATCACCTTGAATCCCTTCAATGGGGAGGAATGCGAAGTTGAGCGATCGTTTTTTGTTTACCTCTGAATCAGTCACGGAAGGTCATCCCGACAAAATTGCCGACCAGGTTTCCGATGCCATCCTGGACGCGTGCCTCGAACAGGATCCGTACAGCCGGGTGGCAGCCGAAACGCTGACCGCAACCGGCCTCGTGGTTATCGCCGGTGAAATCACCACCAAGGCCTACGTTGACTTCCAGAGCCTCGTCCGCGGCGTCGTCGCTTCTATCGGCTACGACAACGCCATCTACGGATTCGATTCCAACACCTGCGCAGTAATCTCGTCGATCAACAAGCAGTCCGGCGACATTGCACAAGGCGTTGACACCGGCGGCGCAGGCGATCAGGGCATGATGTTCGGATACGCCGTCAACGAGACCCCGGAACTAATGCCGGCGGCCATCTCGATGGCCCACAAGCTTACTCGCCAGCTTAGCAAGGTGCGCAAAAACGGCAAGCTTCCGTATCTCCGCCCCGACGGCAAGAGCCAGGTCACGGTGGAGTACGACGAGAATGGTAAGCCTGCACGCATCGACGCAGTCGTCATCTCCAGCCAGCACGCTGAAACTATCGGCAACGACGAGCTTCACGCCGACGTTCTCAAGCACGTCATCCAGGCCGTCCTTCCTGCCAAATGGCTCGACGAGCACACCAAATACCACATCAATCCGACTGGGCGATTTGTTATCGGCGGGCCGATGGGCGACACCGGCCTCACTGGCCGCAAGATCATCGTCGACACCTACGGCGGCGCGGGCCGTCACGGCGGTGGAGCGTTCTCGGGCAAGGATCCGACCAAGGTCGACCGCTCAGCAGCGTACGTTGCGCGCTACATCGCCAAGAACATCGTGGCCGCAGGTCTCGCTGACAAGGCTGAAGTTCAGTTGGCCTACGCTATCGGCGTTGCCAATCCCGTCAGCGTACGCATTGACACCTTCGGCACCGGCAAAGTCGGCGAAGCCAAACTGACCGAACTCGTTCGCAAGAACTTCTCGCTTACGCCCAAGGGCATCATCGAGAGCCTGAACCTGCGCCGCCCGATCTATCAGAAGACGGCAGCCTACGGCCACTTTGGCCGTACCGAGCCCGAGTTCACATGGGAAGCGACCGATAAGGCCGCAGCTCTCGCGGAGCAGGCTGGTGTTGCAGTTGCGGCGAAGTAAAACAATCAGTTAATCGAGACTATGGGATCCTTGAGAGGGGATCCCATTTTTATCTGCTGACCGCTTCGATTCGGGTCCCGCGGAATTCATTTTCTTTTTATCAACAACCGCGCGGGCCGGGGTTTCCTCGTTTTTCCGGAGGGTGTAGGCTGACTCCGGTACGTGAAAAACCGGAGGTTCCCCCATGGCTAAATCTATCAAGCCGATTCCTGACGGATATCACTCCGTTACGCCTTATCTAATCATCAGCAGAGGCAGGGCAAGCGAGGCGATCGATTTCTACGCCCGAGCCTTTAACGCCAAGGAAGTCATGCGAATGCCCGGGCCGGAGGGCGGCATTGCTCATGCCGAAATCCAACTCGGTGATTCGAGAATCATGCTGGCGGACGAAGCGCCCAAGATGGACGCTTATGGCCCGGATCACTTCAAGGGCTCGCCCGTCACCCTGCACGTCTACTTACCTGATGTCGACGCCACCACCAAGCAAGCTGCTTCAGCCGGCGCAACCGTAGTCCGGCCCCTCGCCGACCAGTTCTATGGCGACCGGACTGCCGGTCTCACCGATCCTTTTGGCCACCGGTGGTTTCTGTCCACCCACATCCGCGACGTCTCCAAGGAGGAGATGGAGCATCATATGCATGCCTCGGCAACAGCCTGAGAAGAGAGGCAGAGACAGCGAAGGGGCTCCGCTATGGAGTCCCTTCGCATTTGCAAATGCCACCTCTATGCAGAGGCTGGTAGTGGTTCATTTCGCAAGGAGAATTCGTGAGCAGGCAGGCGTTCAATCGTCACCACCGTGATGTCGTCTTCCTGCCCAAACTCGACCGCCTCCGCAACGATTGCTGCTGCGGGCTTTGTTGATATGGCCCTGGCGCGCTCGAAGCCGAATAGCTCGCCTTTTTTGTTTTGCGCTTCGACGACCCCGTCAGAGTAGAAAGTCAGCCGGCTGCCTGGTTGCAGTTCAAATCGTTTGGGTTCAAAGTTTCCGCCGCGATCAGCAATGCCAAGGGGCAGCGCCCCTGCCAGTTCAACTTCCTTACCGTCAAGGTAGGGAGACAAATGGCCCGCATTCGCAATCGTGACCAGGCCATCACGAGTGATATGAGCGGCGAGAGCTGTCGCAAATCCGCCCATTGTTCGTCCTACGAGGCGATCGTGGAGTTTGCGCAGCATGACTACCGGGTCGTCACTGTCTTCGGCCGTCGTGCGAATGGACCCGACGAGCATGGCAACGAGCATGGCGGCAGGTAATCCCTTGCCTGCGACGTCGCCCACCACGACGAGCAGACCGTTCTGGCCGGCTGGCAACACCTGAAAGAAATCGCCCCCGACCTGGCGTGCCGGCTGGTAGACGGAATCCACCGTGTAGCCCGGGAAGGACTCTCCATGCTCGGGCACGATCACCTGCTGGATCTCGCGGGCTGCGGCCATTTCGGCCTCGAGCACAGCCTTTTCGGCACTGGCCTTGATGTGCCGCCTGCTCTCCCGGACGAAGACGTGGACAAAAGCCGCATAGCCCAAAGTGAGGGTAATAATCGTCGCGATGCCATCGAAATTCAACCGCTTTTCAAGACGTCCAGTTTGAACCTCATCCAACTGATGGAATTGCGGCGAATTAGGAAACCAGTTCGCCAGTGCTGACATCATTGCAAGCTGCAAGATGAACAGGGGTATGAACGGCTTCCAGAATTTGGATCGCAGAGATACACCCATCACGGCGTAACAGACAGCAAATAAGCCGTTCAGCGCGAGGGCCAAACCGAACCGCAAGGGAGGTTGCCTTCCCATCTCAACTACGTCGTTGGCAACTCCAACGGCTACGAACGTAAAAAAGACGCCAAGCAGGAAAACAACGACTGACCTTCGGGGGATATTTCGCAAGGGGTTTACGGTATTCATGAGATATCTAGCATCCTCACAATTTCCGAAAGCGGGATCAACGCACGCCGGATGACCTGTTCCCGACGTTGTGGGTTAAAGGTATCAGGAAAGCCCCGCACCAGACTCTCTGACATCCTTGGATTGAAACGTTTCTCCTCATCCGCAGTAAATGCGTTTGAACCTGATCGCGGACTGGGGAGTCTGCACCATCCCGGTGTTTTAGAATCACTCGGTACCGTTGCTCGTCTTTTATCGAGGAGAGAACATGCGCTTTTATGGTGTTGCCGTTCTGGTTTTGGGGCTCGCTGCGTCCGTGGCGGGCGCGCAATCTGGGGCATACTGGGACTACTACGGGAAGACGGGACCGCTTGGATGGGGCAGGCTCGATCCCGCCTACCAGGCCTGCGCCAAAGGGCATGAGCAGTCGCCCATCGATATCCGCGGCGCGCATCTGAACAAGGCGCTACCCCCCGTGGAATTCCACTACATCGGCGGAGCCGTAACCCTCGAGAACACCGGCCGCACCATCCTCGTTCATCCGGCGCCGGGCAGCTACATCGTCTACGAGGGCACACGATACGACCTGCAGCAGTTTCATTTTCATCACCCGGCAGAAGAAGCAGTGCGCGGAAAGCTCACAGACATGGATGTGCACCTGGTGCACAAGAGTGCCGATGGAAAGCTCCTCGTAATCGCCATCCGGTTCACCATGGACCGCGAAAGTCCCAACGCCGTGATGGCGATGCTCTGGCCGCATCTTCCCAAGACCACGGGAGCCACTGAGAAGGTTGCCGACATCGTCAATCCCGGC
Organism: uncultured Acidobacteriaceae bacterium; assembly: GCA_963770365.1. Classification (GTDB taxonomy): domain Bacteria; phylum Acidobacteriota; class Terriglobia; order Terriglobales; family Acidobacteriaceae; genus Telmatobacter. The sequence goes on from CAVYPN010000028.1 coordinate 13,355, forward strand.
GGATTCCTGCCCGCCGACCGCGGCTACTGGACCTATACCGGTTCGCTCAGCGCCCCTCCCTGCACCGAGGGCGTGCGCTGGATCATCTACGAAAACGACCTCACCTTGAGTCTCGAACAGTTGCGAACGTTCATGATCCTGTACCGTATGAACTCGCGTCCGCTGCAAGACCCCCACGGTCGACGCATCGAAGCCAGCGAATAGGCTATTCGGCGAGAGGGTTGAACGTCAGCACAATCCCCTGCTCGGCGGGCAGGTTGCGCACCGTCACGCCCGTCACATCAGGAATCAGATAATGTGCAGCGCGCAATGACTCCGCATCATGGGAGAAGGTAGTCGCAATCACAGTGCATCCCGCAGCCCGCCCAGCCTGCGTGCCAGACTCCGCATCTTCAAATACAACGCACTCCTCGGGCGGCAATCCCAGGAGCGCGGCGCCGGCCAGATAAGGCGCCGGATCAGGCTTGCCCTGCGTCACGTCATCGGCTGTGACAAGCCGTGCCGGCACCGGAATGCCCGCCTGCTCCATCCGCATTCGCGCCAACCGCTCCGTCGCGCTCGTCACTACCGTCCAGCGATTCTCAGGCAGCGCACGCAGCAGCTCCAGTACGCCCGGCAACACTGCCAACCCCTCGCCATCGGCAAGCTCGATATCTTCAATCAGGCGCAATTCCGCTTCGCTGTCGAGGTCGGGTCGCAGGAGTGCCGCTGTCTCAATCGCTCGCCGTCCGTGCGCGGTCTTGCATGCATATTCGGGATCGACGCCGCGCAATTCGGCCCACTTCGTCCAGCTGCGCTCGACAGACCCGATTGATGAAATCAGGATGCCATCCATGTCGAACAACACGCCCTTGCAGCGAATTTCGACAGGGGAAGAGGCGACATTGCTAACCATGCTTCGATTGTAGCGAGGAGACTGGCTCACTTTTTTAGAGGAGCCGCGCCGTTGGCCGGCACAAAGCTGACCTTCGGCGGATCGCCAAACGCGATCGATGCAGTCACAGATCCCTTGCGCGCCCCTTGCTGAAGATGGTTTTCCTTCAACGTCACGCCGTTGTCCCCAATCGCCGCATCGGCGGTCCAGTGATCAAATTTCATCAACAGCGATGGAACGGCATCTGTCGATTTGCCATCGCGTGCGGCGATCGCACCCTTCTTCCAGTCAAAATGCAAAGTGCCTTTTGCCGACCTTGCCAGATCGTCGCCCGCAAATCCAGCCAGTTCCAACTTGCCGTCGCCATCTAAACTCGCTCCCGTACACTTGAGCTCGAACAATGCGCACAAGTCAGCCGCGTTCACTTTCGTGAGCTGACCATCGAGCGAGTAGCCGGGCTTGTCGCCGTTCTCCACCTTGCCGGTCATGTGCAGCTGGCCCCCCAGCAATCCTGCATCCGCGCTCGTGATCTCCACGGCTTCCGGCGACATTTTCACGTCCGCTCGAAAATCCTCGAGCGTCACGGGGCCGAGGTCCAGCGAATCCGCCTTCAGCGTTCCATGCATCGCGGGCCAGGGATGCGTCGACGATGGGGTCAGCCGCGCGATTACCGTCGACAGCAGCGTTCCCTTCTTCTGGGAGCCCAGCAAGGTCGCTTGCAGCTCCGCTGCATCCAGAGTGCTAAAGTTCAGATCGACATTCGGCAGGCACGGCTGATCCGCCACGCACACCGGATTCTCCACCCGCGCCGTACCTTTCAGCGGCCCATAGGCAAAGATGACTGGGTCCCAAATCAGGGAGCCGCCACCCAGGTGCAGCCTTGCCTCCGGAATCTCCACCGCGTTCGCCAACGCACCAGTCTTCCAGTTCGCATCGTGCAATGTAACCGTGCCTGTCAATCGGTCGGATGTTGGCAATGCCACCACCGCCGGAGAGCCGGGCGCAGCGCTCACGCCTTCGGCCAGCAAAGCATCCGGCGCGGGCAGCCACGGTCCTTCGATTGACAAATCGATCGCCAATGGATCGCCCGCAATCGCATCCAACGCTGCCGCTTCTTTCAATCCAGCGGCATGTGCAAGCTGCCGAACGCGCCCTGGCGATCCAGGCCCGCGCGCTATCACCTGGTAGCCTGTCAAGCTCAGCCGCACGGCAAACACCAGCGGCGCCGGAGCGCCGGCGGGCAAATTCGCCGTTCCAGCAAGCACGCTGCCCTGCGCATTCGTTCCCGTTGCTGGTTCGAACAGTATCTTCTGGATCAGCACCGGCTGGCTCAGGCTTCCACCGCTCAACTTGAGCCCTTCCACTGTAATGCTTCCGCTTAGAGGCGCCGGTGTTGCGGGCGCCTGTTTGGCGTCCGGAGCCTTTCGGCCGTGCCCCGGCTTGGCCTGCGTCGCAGCGACCGGCACAGGTGCGGTCACATCGTAGATGAGCTTACCGCTCAACGTACCGACGGCTTCTAGCCCCTCGCCCAGTTCCTGCCGCACAGTGCGCAATGCATCCAGCACTGCCTGCGCCGGAATCTTCTCGAGTTCCATCGAGAGATTCGGCTGGCCGTCGCCGGGCAGGTCGCCCTCCATTCTCAATCGACCGCCGCCGAGCGGGGAATCGCACACCAGTTTTTCAATCGAACGGACAGAGTAGTGGTAAGTAAATCCGCAGTTCGCATCAAAGTCCAGCGGTGCGGCAGGTGCAAACTCTTCGCGATGGACTCCCGTCGCGCGGAGACGCGTGGTCACATTGGCTGAATCCGCGGTGCCATCAAGTCTCATCTCCGCCGTTACATCTCCGCGCCAGCCGGCGTCCGATCCGATCAGCAACCGACTCAACTGCCCCATCTGTGCCGCGCGCCATTCCATCTCCACATGCACCGGCATTAGCCGAAGCTCCGGCGCGCGCCTCATCCGCCCTTCAAGCTGCACGATACCGGTGTCGCTCAGTTCGAGGTTCACGTCTGTGCGCGCGGGTTGCCCCTTCAGGCGCACGCGCCAATCGCCCGGATCCTCCTCCCAAAACGAAAGATCGGCGTTCACCAGCGAAAAGGGTAGTTTTTCAACGCCCTCCTTAATGTGGATGCGCGAGTTGGTTGCCTCAAGATAAGGTAGCGGAACCGGTTTGCTTTGGTTCGCTTCATCGGCCTGCGAACGCGCTGCCGTGCGAAACAGCGTGTCAAGATTCCATCGCCCATCGGGAGTGCGCACCAGGTTCAGGCTCGCCTCGTCGACGCTGATGCGGCTCATCTCCAGCCGCCCGCGCCAGAGCGAAAACAAACGTATCGCCGCCGTCACTGTGTTGGCGTGCAGCACCGGCTCAGCGCCATACGCCGGATCCTCGTCCACCGTCAGATCGGTGATCACAAACCCCGGCCGGGGTAGCAGCCGCAACTCCACGCCCGACATAAGCACAGGCCGCCCCAGCGAGTTCGACATCGCCCGCGCAATTCGGCTTTTGTACCGATTGATCCCTACCAGGGGCGGAATCACGATGATGGCAACCAGAATCGTCAATGCCAGCGCGGCGATCCATAACTTCGATCGCCAGCGTCTCCGGCCTTGCGCTTCTTCCGTCATGGTCTGATTAGTCGTCCGTGGCTTGAGGTCGTCAGCAATTTTCAGTTGTCAGTTCTCAGTTTTCATTGAGTGGGTCGACCGGTGAGAACTGAAAACTGATTCCTGACAACTGTCTCTCTCAGCGTGTACGGTGCAGCGTCCGGGTCCAGCGCGTGTCGGTGAAGAAGTGCAGCACCACATGCCCCATCCACGCAATGCTGTTCCCGATGCCGGTCTCGTCAAACTGATGTTCAGGTGTTTTGAACGACCAGTAGTTGAACAGCGGCCGGCCCACAATATTTTCGCGCGGAACAAATCCCCAGAAGCGCGAGTCAAGGCTGTCGTGGCGATTGTCGCCCATCATGAAGTATTTGCCCGGAGGAACTACGAGGTCGCCATCCGCCACGTGACTCGGAAATTCGTTGGCCCAGGAATCGGGAGTGCCGTTGTTGGGATCGCCATTGCCCTCCGGCGGAACGGAAGGAAACTCGTCAAGAAAAGGCTGGTAGTTTGCAGGCGTCGTGGGCTGCGCGTGGGGCTGCGGCTGTTCAACACCATTGATGTAGACGACACCGTTATGAAGATGAATGTGGTCACCAGGAACACCGACCAACCGCTTCACCAGGAACAGAATCGTTGGCTTACCCTCGGCATCGATAGTTCCCGGCTTGATAAAGACAACGATGTCCCCGTGGTTTGGCTCGCGATAGTGCACCAGGGGCATCCACTTGGTCGGCGGCGCGAGCGTGATGCGGTCCACCACAAGGTGGTCGCCGACCAGCAGAGTCTGCTCCATCGAACCTGAAGGAATGACGAAGTTCTGCGCGATGAACGTTAGAATGAACAGCCCCACCACCAGCACGGTACAGATGCTCGCGGCCGCTTCAAACGGCGTTTCTTCCTCGTGTCTTTGTTCGGGAGCAGACTCAACTTCGGACGGCGTCCTGGCTGGCGGCGTAATTTTTGTGGTCATCCTGTCGCTCTGTGCCCAGATGGCTGGCGGCTACTCTGCGGATTCCCGGACGCTAATGAACAACACGAAAAATGCGCTTCCAGCGCGCAAAAGCCGCGAGGCGTGCCGAGAGTTCCCTGTCGTGTCCGAGTCTATCATCCGCGGCCTGTTGGATATCGGTCGTGGACGGCCGTCGTACCGAAAAGTAAATCACGAGAGGACGCGCAATAATCGCTTGACGCGGGACAAACCCCCACGAACGGGAATCGAAGCTGTGATTGCGGTTGTCTCCGAGCACAAAGTACTTGTCCGGTGGAACCACGAGCTCGCCGTTTTGCGTAAGCGTCTGCATCTGCTTCCACCACTCAGGGTCGACGTCAGGGTCCGTGTAGACCCTGGCCGGAAAGTTATCCCGAAACTCGCTGGGGGCCGCGGGCTCAAACGCGACGTACGGTTCGCGGATCGGAATGTCGTTGACTACAACCTGTCCGCTTTCGATGCGCAATCGGTCGCCGGGAACGCCGATGACCCGCTTGACGAGGTAGGGATGGGGCTGGGGATGATGGAACACCACGATATCTCCCCGCTCCACATCTCGATATGGCATCATCCAGTGCGTGAAATTGTGTTCGCTCCCCGAAGGCGCAAAGATCTGCTTGTTCACCAGCAGAAAATCCCCCACAAGCAGCGTATGCTCCATGCTCTCTGAAGGAATGAGAAACGGCTGCAGCACAAACGTGAGCACAAACAGCGCCACCACTACCGTCCGCAACAGCGAAGCCAGCGCTTCCGGCACAGTTGGCAGGTGATGCCATATGTGCCTCCCCGCCTGCGGAGGAGCCGTAGCAATTTGTGCAGGAGCACTCATTCCGCTTCTTCTGCCTCCTCGAGCGATATCTCCGCCTCGTCGATCAACATCGTCGTGGTACTGGTCAGTCGTGCCAGGGCACGCCGCGCGGCATCCTGCTCGGCAATCTTTTTCGTAGTGCCGGTTCCGCGTGCGAGCGGCTCGGCGGGTTCGCCCTCTGCCGACTTTAACCGCACCTCGACCAGAAATCGCTTGCGATGATCGGGACCGCTTTCACTCTTCACTCGGTAAACCGGCGCGCCTGCCCGTTCCGCCTGCAGCCTTTCCTGCAGGGCCGACTTGTAGTTGCCCAGCGCCGCGCCGGACCGTAGTTGCTCAGCCAGACGCTCAACTGCATCTCCTATTACATATCGATGCGCGAAGACCCTCACCGGGTCCAGCCCGCCATCCAGAAAAAGCGCGCCGATCACCGCTTCCATCGTGTTTGAAAGCACGGTGCTCTTCCGTCGCAGTCCGCTGCGATCTTCACCGCGGCTCAGGCGCAGGTGATCCCCCAATGCGATCGCTTTGGCTACCCTGGCCATATGTTGCCGGCTCACCAGTTGCGCGCGAACCCGCGTCAACTCGCCCTCTTGCCATTCGGGATGGCTCAAGAACAATGCCTCACCCACTACCAGGCCGAGCACGGCGTCACCCAGAAACTCCAGCCGCTCATTGTCGGTCGTCGCGGGCAACGCATCGGCGCCGTCGTCGTGAACCTGCGGAATGCTCGCGTGGATCTGGTTGGACAGCGATCGATGCGTGAGCGCGCACACCAGCAGCGCTGGCCTGGCAAAGCCATGCCCAAGCGCAGTTTCCAATTCAGTCAAGACTGCTTTCACTTACTCCTCAAGCAACTGCCGTTCTCCGCCCTCCAGTCATGAACCCTGAAGGTCTCCCGGAACCTATGGCAGCAAAGGACCAGCGTCCTACCTAATTATTCCTTAGACGTGCCGCCTCATCCAAGTGAAGCCTCCCCGGCCTTTCGACGCACGATCATACTTGCCAAACATCGCCGGTTCACTCAGCCTGCCGGTTTGCACGTCAAATATTCGCGTCTCGCTCTCTGAGACATTCGCTGCGAACGGGCAACCCGGTCTCACTTCCAACCTGCTGCAAGTCCACTGCATCTAGGGAAGTTCGAGCGCTCAGGCTTTGCAGCCGGGCGTGATGTTCGCGGCCCTCCCAAGGGAAAGAGGATCTTCCTGCGAGAGAACTCAACTTCTGGAGTACACACTCATGAATCGCATCCTAGCCTGTGCCGGAGCAATCGCCCTCCTGGCACTTCCACTTTCGCTCAACGCGCAACAAGACCAGGCGCCTCCGCCCCCTCCGCCGTATCAGGGACCACCACCGCAATACGCGCAAAATATGCCCAATGGGCCAACTCGCTACACGAATAACCACGGCGAACTTGGCGCTTACGGCGATCTGTTCCGCGTGAAGCCAGCGGGGGGAACCGCCGTTAACTTTCTCGGACTCGGCGGTCGCGTTGGTTTCAACGTCCATCCCAACGTCGCGCTTGAAGCCGAGATGAACTACGACTTCGAACAGAACTACACGACGGTTTCCAAGAACGGGTCAACTACCGGTATAACCAGCACCACGGTCAGGAGCAAAACGCGTCCACTCACCGGTCTCTTCGGGCCCAAATTCCAGTTCGGCACGACCGGGACCCTTTCGCGCGTTTGTGACTGGCAAGGTCGGCTTCACTGAATTCAGTCACAGTACCACCACCACGGTATCGGGAGAGACGTTTGACAACGCATTCGACCAGTTTGGCGGCGGCACTACCCATATTGCTGTATATCCCGGCGGCGGCATTGAGGGATTCTTCGGAGCCCTTGGCCTCCGCATAGAGGCTGGCGATCAAATGTATTTCAATAATGGGACCTACAATAACCTGCGTGTCACATTCGGACCAACGCTCCGATTCTGAAGCAGGTGCAAAAATAGTTTTTGGGGGTGCCCTCGGCACTCCCAAACTTCATCTCAACAACAATTCTTCGCTTCTAGATATTCTGACGGAGCATCTCTCCCGCCAGGTATTCCGATGCCCGCATCGAAAGGGAGAGGATTGTCATCGTCGGATTCTGCCACCCTGCGCTCGTGAACTGCGCGCCATCCACCACGAAAAGATTCTTGTGATCGTGCGACTGGCTGAATTTGTTCAGTACGCTCTTCTTCGGATCGTTCCCCATCCGGCAGGTGCCCACCTCGTGAATGCTGTAGCCCGGCGGATTCGGCTTGTCGTTCTTTGACAAGATCTCGAACCCCGCAGCCTCCGCCAACTCACACGCCGTCTCCACCGCATCCTTCGCCATGTTGAATTCGTTATCCGTGTACTTCGTATCCACGTGCAGCACCGGAATCCCCCATGCGTCTTTGCGGTCCTTATCAATCCGCACATGATTTTCATAGCGCCCCAGAACCTCGCCCATGACCGTCATGTGAAACCCGCTGCCGTAGTACTCGTCCATCTTGCGTTGCAACTCTGCACCGTAGGCCGCAAAGTTGCGCGCTGCCACCGCACCCGTCGCTGCCGTAGTGTTCAGGGCGTAACCGCGCAGAAATTTGTCGCTCTTTGTTTCGATATTCCTGAACCGCGGAACGATCGACGACGAGCCCATCACGGCCATAAGGTTGCCGTTGCGCCGCGCCTCCGGCACCGAGGCCAGCACACCGGGGCCGTAAACCTGATCCATCAGGTAGCGCCCCACCAGCCCGCTCGAATTCGCCATGTTCGAATTCAGAAGAAGCCGCGTGCTCTCCAGTGTCCCGGCCGCCAGCACCACCACGCGTGCCTTCACGCTCATCTCGCGATGCGACAGGCGATCGATGAAGTTGCACCCGTTCGGTAGCCCAGTATTCTTGTCGACCGTAAGCTCCCGCACCACCGCGTTCGCAATTGAAGTGAGCTTCCCCGTTCGCTCCGCATCGGGCAGCAAAAGATTCACCGAGCTCGCCAGGCCATCACGCCCCTGCGCCGACCGCTGCTTGCACACCGGAATTCCACGCGGCTTGGCCACAGCTATGAAACGCTGCAAGGCCGAGGTCCACGGCGCGTCATCAAGGATGAAATTCCCATTCGGCAACTGCGGAGGCCCATCCAGCGCGCCCGTCACGCGAAAGATTCCCTCGACGCGCGAATAGTAGGGTGCCAGGTCCGCATGGCTGATCGGCCAGTCCTCCCCGAAACCATCATGAGACTTTGCTTTGAATTCGTAATCGCTCAGCCGGAACGACTGCCGTGACCAGAACAGCGACCGCCCGCCAAACAACCGCACCCGCACCCAGTTGTAGGGCTGGTTCTCCTCAAAGGTGTACGGGACTTCCCGCTCGTCCACCCACACGTTGGCATTGAAACCGTTCGACTGAAATACGTGGTCGATACGCCCCGGCGGGCGAAATCCGCGGAACGGCAGCTCATACGCAAGCTTCTTTTCTGCGTCATGACTCACATCCGCAACTGGGCCGGCATTCAGCATGACGCAGCGGATCCCATATTCGGTCAGAATCTTCGCCGCCATTCCGCCGGAATGTCCCGACCCGATAATCAGCACATCGTATGTTTCATTCAGCATCGGTGTTGTCTATTTTTTCCTTGTTGATTGCTGGTTATCGAGGATAGGACGGCATTGGATGCCCGGCCTTAGGCTCTGCCTGCACATGAGGCGGCACACTCGCGCCGTCCGCCTTCTCCAGCGAAATATCCGGCTCGATCGGCGACCAGTACAGTTCCTCCTCCGTGCGCGGCTCTGCGCCAACTTGCGGCGCCGCGAACCACGCCTTCGAATTCACCGTCGCCGTCCGGATATCGTCATGCGCAATGTTGATAAAGTCCGCATGCTTCTCGTCCGGCGGATGATCATTCATCCACGTCCGCAACCACGGCTTCAGCAGTTCATCCGCCTGCGCATCGCTAAGCTTCGCAAACTCAAGATTGAATTTTTTCTTTGCCTCCGCATCAAGCCAGTCCAGGCCTTCGCTGTAGACCTGCTTGCGCACATCCGGCGAGTCGCCGATCAGGAAATCCAGGAACATCGGTGTCTGTGCCTGCACCGCTCCCGGCTTCTCGCCTATCGGCGGCATGAGAACATCGCTCAACCGCGCCAACGTGACCATCTGCTGCTGCGTAAAGAAGCGCAATTCCGCCGCAGCCACCTGGTCGGCAGCTTCTACTTGCGGAATCGGCGTCTTCGAGGTGAGACCCAACAGCCACGGCACAGGCGCGGGCGGCGGTGGAGCGGGAATTGCGGCTTGTTGGCTCAACAGCAGCTTGGGAGCCGCACCAACGGCGAGCACGGCGCGAACAAAATCACGGCGGCGCATCTGCCCTCCTGGGGACCACACCAAGCTAATTCTTTGGCAGCTGCCTCGTCCACAGAGAACTCGTACCCCGTCTAAATCCAGACACGGGTCTTTCAACCGCAGCGAGGCCGTGCTCCCAACCCGGACGCAGAGCCGATCCACGCTTCGATCAGTGTGGGTTGGTTGAACTCTGCAACGGCTGCTTCGCAAATTCGGCTAAATACGTTGGCGAGGCCTTCGCGGAATCTACCGGAAAGTTGATTTTTTTCACCAGTGCCTTGTAGCCGGGATCGTCTCTCAATGTGAGCAGGTCGGGGCGGGACAGGCACGACAACAGGTTCGCCTCATGCCGGTTGCAGGCTCCATCCAAAAGCTGCAATGCTTCCTGTCTCCGTCCCATCAGCACGCAAGTTTCAGCCAGCATCGTCGCATCGAATTTTCCCTGCAGAAAATAATCCTTCTGCGCAGCATACAAGCGTTCCATAAGGCCGCGGCTGCCTGATTTAGCGTATCCAGCGCGCGCTGACGCAACGATGTCTGCGAGTACGGGATCTTTCATCACTGCCGCCGTCTTCTGGCCTTCGAGCAGGAAGGTCGGATAGTCGTGTCGATACAGGGCGATCATCATCAGGTAGCTGTGCGGCGACCGGAACTCCGGCGCGGAGCGCTCTACATCTTTGAGAATCTCGATCCCCTCTTCCGTTTTACCTGCGTCGTAGAGCATGATGCCCTTGTCCGCAAGCGTCGCATGCGATCCGGGATCAAGTTCCTGTGCCTTGGTGATCTGGCTCAGTGACTCTGAAAACCGGCCCGGAACCGCGAAGGCATTTGCATACCACCGGCGGGCCTGCGGATCATTCGGATTCAGCTCAATGGCGCGACGGAATTCCTTCTCAGCATCCACGAAATCCCAAGAGCCATACATCTCCGCAAAGGCCAGCGCGCGATGCCCTTCGGCAAGCGAATCGTCCAGTTCAACGGCCTTCTTTGCAGCGGCGATTGCGCGCGGAAAAACTACTGAGTCTGGCAGCGTCGAGTATTCTCGCATCAGATCGTATGTATCCGCCAGCCCCGCATACGCCTGGGCGTCACCCGGATCGTGCACGATCGCCTGCGTGAAGTAGTCGAGGGCGCGATTCAAACTTTCTGGCGTGCGCTGATTCCACTCGTAGCGTCCCTTGAGGTAGAAGTCGTGGGCCTGCGTCCTTTCCGCATCGGAAACAAGATTCGCGGCCTGAGGGGAAGACTTCGCTGTCTTCGTTCCCAATAACGCTTGTACTCTTTCCCGCAACCGCAACCCCGCATTTCCAAACAGTAAAAGCGACGACACCGATGCAACCGCAATCAGTCCCGCAGCTGCGGCTGCCCATCGCCAGTTTGGTGCTACCCAATGTGGCCGCGCTGCCTCGCTGGCACTGCTTGCCGAGGGAGCATCCAAAGTCGGCACTTCGTGTGCGTGCGTTGGATGGTTTTCACCGGCCACTTGGGCAGTTGCCTCTATCTCCGACTTTCCCGAAGGGTCGGCTTCCAGCCACTTTTTGAGTTCCGCAGGATAGGCGTAGACCGAAGCACTGGATCCGCCGGGTACGCGGTAGACCGGCAGGTTGCGATCACGCTCCCACCGCTTGACGGTCCGCTCCGCCTTATCGAAATAGGCTGCAATTTCTTTCCATCCCACAAGTCTTGGCAGTGACGGAACTACTCCCGCAACGTTGCTCGATCGGTCAGTGGGTGGTGACTGCATGAAATTGCCTCGAAAATGGGGCAATGGCCCGATTTGTCCCTATTCGGCGCTACAAGGCATTTGGATTAGAGTCGATTCGCCCTCATCATACCATTCACGCAGCCGCCCAATCAGCCGCGAAAAACCCTTCGTTTTCATGCGATGGGAAGATCTTGCAAGGTTTCATGCCCTCCCCCATAACACTCCTAAGTCATGACAGTTACACGCTCCTTCATAGCCCAAATCGCAGGGCCGTGTCGGCCTCAGACGATTGATGCAGAGAGGCGTGCAAATGCAAAGCTTCAACATGGAATCTGGAGAGATTTCGCCGCACTGAGAAACGACTAAGCACAAACCCTATTGCGGTTTGGGGGGCGCGCTTTGGCCCGGCGCAGCTTTGGGCGGCGGTGCTGCATTGGAATCGTCCGCGTCCTCATCACAGCTATGGCCCTTCACGGCATACGCTGTCTTCACGCCTCGCTCGGCCGCAATACGCGTATCCTGTTGTCCGTCGCGTGCGGCCAGCGCAGCCTGATACTCCGTCAATGCCTGGTCGCGTTTGCAGTCAAGATCGAGCATGCGCCCCAGGTAGATATGCGACCACGCGACGAGCCGCGGCTGCTTGCTGGTCGCGATCGTCTTCTGAAAATCACCGATTGCCACATCCGGATGCCCGGTCATGATCGCCACCCGCGCGAGGATGAAATCTGCCTGCGCCTCCTGCGCCACCGCATCCAGCGTGTCTGACTGGTCGGTCAGTGCTTTGTGCGCCAGTGCGCTCGCCGTGGCCACGTCGCCTTGCGCCAGCTTCGCTTCCGCCAGGTCCAGCCCCGTCAGGTTTCGCGGCTTGCTGCGCTGCAGCACGTCTCCGTCGGCCTGTTGGTCAAACTGGGTTTCCCGCGCGCGATGGGCCTGTCGATCGATATCCATGCCGTACACCATCTCGCCAATGGTGTCGCGTAAACTCGCCGGATCCTTTTCAAACTGGATCAACTGCTCGAAGAAATATTGGGTCAGCACATACCCCTGCGCCATATCGTGATGAACGGCGGCCACGCGCACCGCTTCCATCTTCTCGAGCGTCAGCTGGCGTTCATGTTCGTAGCGAGGAAAATCGGACCGCTCGACGCCAGCCGGAATCCTGTATTCCGGAATTCCCGTATCCACGGTGCGCGCCTCAATGGCCTTGATCAGGCATTCCACTACCAGCGCCACGGTGTCCGAACGGTAACGGAAATCGAGAGGAGCGTCGCGCACTTCCTTCAGGATCGGCTGCATCCGGTCGATCGCGTTCGTCCGCGAGAATAGCAGTGGTTCAATCACGTAATGCAGATAAGTGTGTCGCACAGCGTTCATCGGAATGGTGGCGTTCAGCGGCGACACCACCACGACATAATCGGTCCCATAGATACGCGCATTCACCAGCTTCGCCGACAGCATCGGCTCGATTACCACTACGAATCGACGCCCCTCATACGTCGTCGCCGGCATCTTGAGATAGAGATTGGTCGACACAATCATCTTCGAGAGCGGATCGTGCAACTTGTCGGTCTCTTCGTCGTAGGTGTGATGCGCTGTCAGCCAGATTCCATGCAGATCGACGGCTTCCGCAAAGTCGCGCAGCAGCGGAACAATCTCCACCACCTGCGTCGAATCGGGCGGCATCTCCGTCAACTCCACCGTCGTTTCCAGCGCCGGTGGCGGACTAAGATAGAGCGCCAGCGAGATGTACTGCGAAATGTCGTGCTCCGTGCCCGTCATCCGGTGTTGCGCGATGTACAGGCAGATCTTGTCGCGCTTGGCCCGCGCATCTTCGCTTTTTGCCAGCGCGTTATTGATTTCATCGCGTACGCGTTTGCGGATCGGGGCGCTATCCTCGAGGCCCTCATCGTACCCGCAGGCATTCAGCGCTGCAGCCATCAGGAACACCGGCTCTTTGCTTACCAGCGAAATGGTGGGACCCGCCGGATCGACAAGCGAGGGAGCTTTCTCCTGGACTGGCTGCGACGACGAACTCTGCCGGGCTGCTGGAGGATTGCTGCTGGAAGACTGCGCCGCGGCCGCCAGAGCGACAGAAGCGACGAGAACGAAAATGGCGACAGGAGGAACGAACGCGAGTCTGGTGAATGGTCTGTACGGCATCAAAGGGACCTTGCCTGAAGTCTACGGCATTTGACCAGTTTCGCGCCCGCAGCCCGCCGACTGCGGCAGTTCCGGTATGGACGACCCATGGCGCAGGCGCGATTCCGAGATATGCCTGTTAGACGATGCGAGTTCCCAAAAAGAAAGGCCCTCGCGCAGTGGGCACAAGGGCCGTTGTCATTTCGATTAACATCGCTATCCGCGAACCGAAACACCCGAGAACGACAGCACCGCCAGCCCGCGTACCGGCTGACCGAAGAAGCGTGCCGGTTCAAAGTGGCTCCAAAGCAGCAGGTTCACCACCTGCGCACGCGTGTTGTCATCCACCGGACCGGAAACGATGCGGTAGTCGTATACCTCGCCCTTCCCGTTGACGTAAGCCTCGACAACCACGGGGCCGCCTCCCCCACGAATCTGATCGTTGCTGCTCACCGCGGAAGAGAGATATTGGAATTGCGGCGAAGTGGCCCTGCCCAGCGGCTCGTCTTCGCCCCGCGCAACCTCGGGCCGTGTAAACATTCCCACCAGCACCGTGACCGTACCCAGCAAGAGCACCGCGCTCGCGAAACCCGCCGTGGCCTGCAGCAGGAATGGTCCGACCGTGTTATCCCAAGCCAGCTTCCAGGCCTGCAGCACACTCCTCCGACTGCGCGCCCGTTCCTGGCTGATGGCTACGCGAATGCGCAACAGAAGATCTTCCGGTTCCGGAACCGGACCCAGCGCGGATAGCGACATCTGCGTTTGCTTCAAACCCGTCCACTCTCCCGAACACTCTCTGCACGCGTCGAGATGGACGCCGATTTCCTGCATCTCATGTCCGGTCAGGCGGCCATCAAGATACTCTGAAAACTTCGATTGGATGGAGTTGCAAGTGCTCATCGCGCCTCCCCTTTCACGGGGATCTCAAATCGGGCAGGCGTTGACGCCTTTTCCGCCGATTGAGACTTCGTAAGAATGGTCCGCAAAATGGCTCGTCCGCGAACAAGCCTCGACTTTACGGTCCCGAGATTCACACTTTGAATCTCAGCCACTTCCTCGTACACAAACCCCTCGATATCCCGGAGAATGAGCGTGGTGCGAAATGGCTCCGGCACCTGGTTCAGGGCAGCTTCGACGCGAGCCCTGTTTTGCGCATGCATCGCCATCTCAACCGGCGACTCGCCCGGATCGATCAGCATCTCCTTCAACTTGATCGGAGCCCCCGAGCAGCTTTCCGTCATCTCCTGTTCTATGGGAATCTCCTGCTGCTTGTGCCGCATCCACCAGCGACGCTGGTTCGACGCTTCGTGCAGAGCGATGCGATAAATCCAGGTACGCAGCGACGACTCTCCATGAAAGCGCCCCACGCCGCGAAAAACCTTGACGAAGACTTCCTGGGTCAAATCGGCGGCATCCGCGCGGTCATGCGACATCCGCGCCAGCAGCGAATAAATTGGCTGGTGGTAGTGCGCGATCAGCCAGGCAAAGGCTTCTTCAGAGCCTGCCTGAAGCTCAGCGATCAGTGCGGCTTCCTCCGATCGAAGTGAAAGCGCGCTCGCTAAATTCCCCATGGTGAGATCCGCCTGCAATTCAGCTCCCCCCACGTTACCGCATCAGCGGTAAGTTTGGCATCAGGGAACCTCGGACAATCGCCGGTTCCGGCTTCCCCTGACCACGCTCCCGGCCAAACTCCGCCGGATACCAAACCACTACGCGCAGGAGCGAAGCACAAATGCCTCGCCTGCCTATTCTCTTAGACACCGGCACCCCCCTAAAGTGTTCCCAGTCACGGATCTATTTTGTTCTGAGTACCTCTCCTTGAAGGGTTTACACCGTAAAAACGATCCGCTTGCCGCTGTCCTTGCGGTTCCAGGCAGCTTCCACGTCCGCCAGGGGCACCGGTTCTGCCGCGACCCGCAAAGAACCGGTTGCCGCCATCGAAAACAGCGTAGGAATGGCCTCGAAAACGCGCTCCAAAGGCGCGGAGCCAAACCCGCTGCCCATCAGCTTCAGGTCAATGCTGCGGAGGGTGGCGCCGGGAAGCGTGATAGCCGGCCCGGCGCTTTGCCCCACCTCCACCAGGCGCGTGGCGTGCGACCCTGCCGGATTGAAGCCCTTGGCCAGTGCCTCCAGCAGCAACTCCGTCGGCCGTCCCCAGAGATAATCGATCACCACGTCAATTCCCTTCCGGGCCTCGACCGCAAATGCTTCGCGGACTGCATCATCCTCCTGGGTAAGTGAAACGATACCGTCCAGGTTCTCCGAAGCGAGCGCGTCGAGATTGCGCCCCGCGGCAACAATTCGCCCCGCCCCGAGCTGCCGCGCAACCTGGATCGCAAGCTGGCCCGCTACCCCTGTCGCCCCCAGGATTAAAACTGTCTCGCCTTTCGTGAGCCCAGCCCGATCCTTGATCGAAAGCCATGCTGACATGCCGGGATTGGCGATGGCTGCAGCTTGAACGTCATCGATGTTGTCAGGCAACCGCAGGCATTTAGAAAGCAGAGCCACGGTTTGCTCGCACATCGTTCCCCACGGCCTTCGAGCAAACCCAAAGAACACACGACTACCGTCTTCGAGCGTGCCGACGCCGTCGACGCCTGGAACCAGCGGCACCTCGCCCTTACCCGCATAATGCGAGCCGCTCGCCAGTGCCTTCACGACCGGATGCAGTCCCGCAGCCCGCACGTTGATCAGGGCCTCTCCCTGTTCCGCCTTCGGCTCCGGAAAATCCTGGTAGCGCGGCGCCTGCCCCAGCTCGTTCACGACGGCTGCTTTCATAGCGACCTCCTTCACGTGCTCAACGGCCGAGAGCGTTCTGCTTCCAGCAATCACGCCGCCTGGTCTCAAGCTTAAAACGGCGGCATGGAGATGCCATCTTCAATGCGCGCCGCTGTTTGACGAATCCCCTCCAAGCAGAGACAATAGAAGAGTTGCACCCATCATGTGGGCCTGTGGCGCAGCTGGGAGCGCGCTTCCATGGCATGGAAGAGGTCATCGGTTCGATCCCGATCAGGTCCACCA
>CAVYPN010000029.1:0-130906 GCA_963770365.1 uncultured Acidobacteriaceae bacterium
GAGATAAATCTCCTTTTCACTTGTTGAGAGTCCCTTGCAAAGGAGAGCCTGATGCAATCTCTCGGATCTGCCTTGACTCGCTCATCGTTGTCATTAAGCCAGAAGTGAGGAGACGAATCCATTAGACGATGGTGTCGCCGATACCTTGGTATGAGCGGTCCGACGAATGGTTGAAGGCCGTATAAAACCTCGCCGAAGATCGGCCGAATGCGAACGACGGGTTATAGGGTCGGAAACAGACTGAGCAGGCGAACGAGTGCGCCAGGCACGCCGTGGATCAGCAGACGACGAGGAACTCGAGATAAGAGCGGTTATGACCTTCCGCTCGCCGCCGTGAGCGTAGGTCCACTCGAGGAAGCTGACCTGTTCATTCTGCGATCGGGCGAGCCGGAGATTGGAGAAGGTGACGGTGACCTGAACTGACCTGACCCGGCGAGGGCGCGCTCTGATCGCAGCCTCGTGGCCATTCTTACCAAGTCCACGACAGACTTGGCTCCCATCTTTTGCATAACCCGGCCTCGATGAGCCTTCACTGTAATCTCGCTGATGCCGAGTTCTGAACCGATCTGTTTGTTTAAGAGGCCAGACAGCACTAATGCCATGACTTGCCGTTCACGGTGGCTAAGAGACGCATAAGAGTCGCGGACCGACCGCATTTCAGCTTCGCGGCCAAGCGCAATCGAGCTACGTTTGAGGGCTTCCCGGATTGCATCGAAAAGAGCGTCATCCGTGAATGGCTTTATCAAAAATTCCACGGCTCCAGCCTTCATGGCTTGAACTGATGTGGGTACATCCCCGTGGTCAGCGATGAATATGATCGGCGTTTCGGTACGTTCGGCGACGATCCGCTTTTGCAGTTCAAGACCGCTGAGGTCTCTAGGGGAAATATTCACCACAAGGCAGTTTGGAACATGTGGCCGGGCCGATCGAAGAAGCTCTTGAGCGAGGGCGAATGTCTCTGGCAGCCACCCTTCGCGGCAAATTGTCTGTTTCATGGATTCACGCGCGGGGACGTCATCATCGACAACGAACACGATGGAGTGATCAGGTGATGTGGCTGAAGATTCGAACTTATGATTAGGCAAATGCCCCTTTGTATCCAAACGGTCGCCCGAGACCGGTAAGGGACTCGGAAGTGCATCGGTATTTGAGTCGATCACGGCATTTCCAGAACCATTCGATGTGCCCTGTAGTGCAGTCACCCTCGTCGACTTCCTGGCCATTGCGGATAAGAGGTTCGGAAGAACCCCGTCGTTCGACAGGATTAACGCGCGTTCGATCAAATTTTGAAGCTCCCGCACGTTGCCGGGCCAGGAATGCGCGGTGAATGCACTCAACGTCTCTGCCGGTATATCGTGAATCTGCTTTCCTATGCGTCGTGAAAACATTTCCACGAAGTGCGAGACCAACAATGGTATGTCTCCACGGCGCTCGCGCAACGGTGGGAGCTTGATTGGAAATCCGTTCAGTCGATAGTAGAGATCGTTGCGGAATTCTCCCTGACTGATCATGCCCATTAGATTTCGATGCGTCGCAGCAATCAGACGGACATTGACGCGATGCGTCTGGCTGCTTCCCGGGCGCTCGAATTCCTGCTCTTGCAGGATCCTCAGCAGCTTAGGCTGCAGCGCGGGGGGAAGATCACCGATTTCATCAAGGAACAGTGTTCCGGAATCAGCCATTTCGAAACGGCCTATTCTGCGCGCCACAGCCCAGGGAAAGGCGCCCTTTTCATGGCCAAAGAGTTCGCTGTCCAATAAGTCGAAGGGGATTGCGGCGCAATCCAACTTCACAAACGGGTGGTCGCTACGTGGACTGAGATTGTGAATCGCACGAGCGATCAACTCCTTGCCAGTACCCGTCTCGCCGAGCAAGAGCACGGTGGCATCCGTCGGTGCCACTCGTTCCACTTCCGTGAGGGCGGACTTCAGAGAAGGGCTGATGCCAACGATCTGTTCAGATCTACGTTTGCCACAGGTCTGGTCAATCAAATTCAAATTAGACACAGTTCACCTCCACGCGGGAAAACCTGGGAAGCTCCGCGTACTACTTTGGCTAGTCGTTAGAGCAGCGTGGACTTTCTCAAGCAGCTCTCCGGCATCGAATGGCTATTCTGACGACGCCTTCGTTGAGTCATATAGATGTCGAGCCGCCCTTGTCGTGCCCTAAGGCTGCGCGAAGGATTTGGAGTAGTTGCTCATCGCTAAAAGGTTTTCCTAAGAATGCAACAGCGCCCGCTTGCATCGCGCGACCACGCGATTCTTTGTCGTCATATGCAGTGATAAAAACGATAGGAATGCTGCAACCAGCTGCAGCGAGCTCTCTTTGAAGCTGCAATCCATTCATCTGCGGCAGCCGTACGTCAAGGATGAGACACGATGTATTGTGCTGCTGGCCCGACTGGAGGAAGCTTTCGGCAGATTCGAAGGCAATCGCCCGGAAACCGAACGATTCTATGAGGAGTGTGGTAGTCCTGCGGATGGACTCATCGTCGTCGACCACGGCGATCAAATCTCTTGTCGTCTCTAATTTTCCTCGCAACGCTAAACGAATGCCCTCAAGTAGCTCCTCGTCGTTAAATGGCTTTCCCAGGAATGCGACCGCACCGGCTTGTTTTGCCTGGTGACGCAAAGTCTTGTTGTCGTAGGCGGTGACAAAAATGATGGGAATGCCGATACCTTCGGCAGCGAGCCGGCTTTGAAGTTGTAGTCCGCTCATGCCCGGCATTTGCACGTCAACGATTAGACATGAAGTCTCGTGCAGCCGGAACGACTTCAGAAAATCTTCAGCAGATTCAAAGGCCGCTGCTCGAAAGCCGAAAGATTCGATGAGAAATGACGTAGTCCTCCGGATGGACTCATCATCGTCGACTATCGAGATTAGAGCTTTTTCCACTTCTAACTCCATACTCAACAAAGCTTATTGCCGAACGGAGAAAGAAGCTATTGGATGTTGGGATATCCGGTGTCTGAAAAAGGCGTACACGAATAAACCTTGGCTTACTGGTTTCTTCCCGAGGGAACTTTGAGCTTCTCAATCATTCTGACGAGATCGGCAAGAGATTCCGCGTGCATCTTCTCCATTGCCCGGCTACGCTGGACTTTCACGGTACTTTCCGCAGTTCCAAGTTGGTCCGCGATCTGTTTATTGAGCATGCCCGACACGACAAGGGAGATCACCTCCTGTTCGCGCGAAGTCAACGAGTCGAAGTTTTGTTTGAGGACGGCTACCTCTTTCCCCTCTTCACGTCTGGCGCGATCCCGCTCCAGTGCGATACGAACAGCATCCAACAGGTCTTGATCGCGGAATGGCTTGGTGAGGAATTCGACGGCCCCCGCCTTCATGGCGCGAACGCTCATTGGAATGTCACCGTGGCCTGTGAGAAAGATAATCGGGATAGTGATGTTTTTCGCCGTAAGCTCGCGCTGAAAATCGAGTCCGCTCAATCCAGGCAGTCGGACATCAAGCACAAGGCAACTTGGCGCATCTGGCAGCGTCTTGCGCAGAAAGGCATCCGCCGAGTCAAAGCTCTCAACTTGTAAACCAACGGTGCTCAAGAGGAACTTCAACGAGGAACGTACTGATGGATCGTCATCGACCACAAAGACTATCGGCGTACCAGTCATGAGAGATTCCCGCCGGTCGTTGGGAGTGTGAAGGAAAACACGGCGCCGTAAGGTGAGTTGTGTGTCGCCCAGAGTCGACCACCATGACCCTCAACGAGAGAACGGCTGATCGACAACCCCATTCCCAAACCATTCGCTTTCGTTGTAAAGAAGGGTGTAAAAGCACGTTCTGCTGCAGTATCAAAGCCGGTGCCTGAGTCGCTTACTGCAACGAGTACGTCACCAGATTGGTCGATTTGGGATTGCACTCCGAGCAAACGAGGTCGGTCTGTCACCGCCGCCATGGCCTCGATGCCGTTCATGATCAAATTCAGCAGAACCTGCTGCAACTGAACACGATCAGCGAGGACAGACGGCAGATCGTTTGTCAGCTGCTTTTCGAGCAAGACTTGATTCTCATAAAGCTCGCGGCCAGCCAGGATCAGTACCTCCTGAATCACTTCGCTTACATTCAATTCGCTTTTCTCAGCAGCTTCTTTCTTTATGAACGCGCGGATTCGAGACAAAACGGCACTGGCGCGAGTGCCGTCCGCAATGATTCCTTCAAGAGCCTGACGCAGAACGTCGGGTTCTAGATTGCGATTGGCGAGCAATCGCAAACACGCGCTGCCGTTATTGACTACTGCGGTCAAGGGTTGATTCACCTCGTGTGCAATCGAGGCTGCCATTTCACCCATTGTTGTGAGCCTGGAAACCCGAGCGAGCTCCGCTTGTGTCGTCTGCAGATTACGCTCGCTCAGACGAAGCTTGTCCTCGGCCTGCTTTCTTTTACTGATATCGCGGATGAAGCCGGTGAATATCTTATGTCCGTCTCTGGTTAGTTCCCCAAACGAAATCTCCACAGGGAACTCCTGGCCGTTCTTGCGCAGCGCGGTCAGTTCGGTCCCCTGCCAGTTGATGTGCCTCTGGCCCGTATCCAGGTAGCGCCTGAATCCATTGTCGTGAAGCTCGCGCATGAATTTTGGCATGAGTACGGTCAGTGGCTCTCCAATCAACTCCGCGGGGTCATAACCGAAGATTCTCGTGGACGCCGGGTTGGCAAACTGAATCGTGCCAGTGTGGTCCATGCTAATAATGGCGTCGTTGGCCGTTTCGACGACAAGGCGATGCTTTTCTTCACTGTAGCGGCGCGCCGACTCCTCATGTTGACGTTCCGTGATATCAGTCGCGACAGAACCGATGGCGTAGACCCCACCGTCCGCGTCGAACAGCGGGAACTTCTGAACAATGAGCGCGCGTTGCCCGTCCTCTCGAAAAAAGACGTCCTCAAATCTTACCCGAGCGCGTGTCTCAAGCACTTGCAGATTCTTCGCTTGAAAAGCTGCAGCCTGTTTGACTAAAAACAGTTCTTCGTCCTTCTTCCCTTTGACTTGTTCTTCGGTGACGCGGAGAGCGCTTTGGAACTCCTTGTTAGCGTAGAGATACCGGCCTTGCCGGTCTTCTAGCCAAATTAGGTTGGGACTGTTATCACAAAACGCCTGCTGCAGGGCTTCGCTAAGTTGCAGCTTGACCTGGGCCTCTTTTCGCTCGTTGATATCTTCGAAAGCGATCAAAGTACGCAACAACGCTTTACTGCTTCGGGTTTCCGAAACGACTGGCCCCTTTCTAATCGAAAACCAGTGATATTGGCCGTCGGCGCGCCGCATACGCGCTTCGGTCTCGAACGGTTTTTCAGCCGTAGGAGATGCGCTCCATTTGCTCTTAATCTTCGTCACATCGTCTGGGTGGATCACGGTTTGCCAGCCCCAACCCATCAGTTGCTCTGATGAGCAGCCCGCGTATTCCTGCCAGGCGCGGTTTGCAAACTCGGCGGAGCCATCAGGTTGTGCACACATAACCAACCCGGGAATCATTTCGATCAAGTCCCGCAGATTCGGTGCTTCGCTACTCTGTTTTGCGTCGCGTGTTCCAGAGGTCATGTCCCCGCTCGCTCCACCGGTCGATACTGTCCCCCGATGGCGACCGGCCCGCCCCACGATGACGGTTCGGCCACTGATACCAAGGTATTTCCAATACCAAGGTCCAATTGCATCAGGCTATCGGCTCTGGCTCAATCAGTGCGTGTGCCTCGAATCTGTACGGAAGGGAAAAGCCACTGGGATCGTACCGCTTTCAAAAGACGGCACGGGAAGCTGTAGGAACACGGATTTGAGCCTGGAACTAGAATACGTCAACAGAATTGCCTGTGGTGAATTCATCAGAATCGAATCTGTCGGGCTGCGGGCACATAAAGAATCCATAAAGATTGTGTCAGTCGAGGACCGGTCCACCGCGTCAGCAATGTGAAAAGAGTTCATTCGTGGCATCGAATAGGGAGTGGCGTTCGCTGCGCGGGCAGGAGCCCAATCGATGAAAATTTACCGCACTCTTTAGGTGCCTATGGCCCAGTTAGCCTGTACAACGGAGTATTACGGCGTGAAACTTTTCGAGACCAACTGGCATGAACTTGGGAAACACCTGAATCTGCATCGGTTTGAGGCTGCAGCCAAGGCCGCAAGAACCAGAAAGCGCCACAGTAATGCAAGGGGGCTCGTTGGGTGAAAAGGCTACTGAACAGAATGAATCGCATACTCTCGAGTTGGCTTTCGTGGAAGGTGAGGTTCTGCCGGGAAATGCGCGCTGCCCATCGGTGGCGTGTAGTGTTTGGCACGTCGGGCCATCGCGGATCTGCTACAAGCGTGACATTCAACGAGTGGCACATCCTGGCGAATTACTCAAGCGATTGGTTATTACCGAAAACTGCAGCACATGGTTGTAATAGGTCCTTTGAAGGATCAAACCCTGCAACAAAATCAGGGCAGTGCGCCATTGGAGATGGCCCTGTTCCTGTGCGAGTACCCTTTCAGGGTGACAGTTTTTCCCAATGTTCTCTGAAGAGATCCGAAGACGATTACCCTCGATAGGACTTATCCTGAGACATCTTTCGGTCATCGAGGTTCGTAGTGGAGGCGAAATGAAGGCTGTGCGTATACAGCGGTTTGGCGGCCCCGAACAGGTTGCACTGGAGGACGTTCCAGCGCCTGTGGCAGGCGCGGGCGAAATCCTCGTCCGTGTTCTGGCTGCGGGAGTCGCCCCTTGGGACGCGCTGATCCGCGAGGGCGAAAGCAAGGTGAGTCCGCAACCCCCGTTGACGCTGGGGTCGGACTTGGCCGGGGTGGTGGAGGCGGTTGGGGCGAACGTGGTGGGAGTTAGCGCGGGTGATGAGGTGTATGGAGTCACCAATCCCCAATTCTGCGGAGCGCAGGCAGAGTATGCACTGGCGCAGGCGGGAATGATAGCGCCGAAGCCGAAGGGACTGGACTTTCTGCAGGCGGCTTCTGCTCCGGTGATTGCAGTAGCCGCTTGGCAGATGTTGTTCGAGTATGCACAGGTGAAAAGAGGTGAGGCCGTCATGATCCTTGGCGCGGCAGGGAACGTTGGTGCGTACGCATTGCAGATGGCCCTGGATGCGGGCTTGAATGTGGTTGCGGTGGCGCGGGCCCGAGATGCGCAATTGCTCCATAGTCTTGAGGCGCAGAGCATCGTCGACTCGGATGCGCCAAATTTTGAAAGGGAACTGCCGCCTGTGGATGCAATCCTTGACACCGTGGGCGCAGGCACCCTGGAGCGAAGTCTTGGCGCTCTGAAGGCGGGTGGCAGGGTTGTTTCTCTTGTTTCGTCGGAGCCGCCTCCGCAAAGGTCAGACGTACAGGTCGGCTTTTTCTACGCCGACGTCACCACCTCGCGCCTGGAAATCCTGAACGCGCTATTCGAGAATGGAACGATTTCGGCGCGCGTGGGATCGGTACCGCCTCTGGCAGAGGCGCGTGAGGCGCACCTGATGCTCGCCGGTGCGCCCCATCAGCCCGGTAAGATCGTCTTACAGCTGTCATAGACTTCGAGATGGCCAAGGTTTTCACTCGCCGTGTTGGCACTTGATTCCGAGAAAGAGCTCGCAAACAAATGACGCCTATACGGACCCTCGTTGATCGCGATCAGGACAAATTGATACCAGGTCTTCCAACTGGCTTGAGAGATCTCTACGATGGGGATCTGCACTTCCAAACATCACCTGCTGAGCGTCCCTTCGTCTTTGCAAACTTCGTTTCCACGCTTGACGGTGTTGTCAGCTACGCCATAAAGGGTCAGGCTAGCGGCTCCGCCATCAGCGGATCCGACCCCGCCGACCGCTTCATCATGGGCCTGTTGCGGGCTTCGGCAGATGCCATTATCGTTGGCTCTCGAACCGTCCACGATACAGGACCACAAGGCCTCTGGACTGCTGAATCCATCTACCCCGATGCGAAGCATTTGTACGTGGAATATAGAGTGAACGTTCTGCATAAACCGCCGCGCCCGCTTCTCGTAGTCGTGAGCGGCAGTGGGAAACTGGAGTTGGAGAGAGCAATTTTCCGAATGCCAGAGGCACGGACGGTGGTGATGACAACCCCGGCGGGCAAGGATGCACTCACCATGGCGGGCGCTGCGAAATTGCCTTCCGTTCAGATACACGCTCTGGATTCCAGCTCTGGAGCGATCGACCCGCTGGCGATGCTGCGATTGCTCCACGCGCAGTATGGGATACGAAGTCTCCTCCATGAAGGTGGGCCTTCACTTTTCGGAGAATTTATGGCAGCACAAGCTGTCGACGAACTCTTTCTTACTTTGTCGCCACAAATCGCGGGCCGAACGTCTGACGCAATGCGGCCTGCGCTCGTACAAGGAACGGAGTTTAGGCCGGAGTGTGCTCCGTGGTTTCAACTGCTCAGCGTCAAGCAAAGCGCAGACCACCTGTATCTGCGGTACCAGCGAAACCGGTAAGCGCGGGCTAGCCATTGAGAGGTAGATCGGGTTCGGATGGGTCTGCGCAGGGAAGCCATACTTGAAAGCGAGTGTCTCCCGGCCTTGAGTTCACATGAATGCTCCCTCCGTGCTTTCTGACGATCGTCCGCACAGTGTTGAGTCCGAGACCTGTTCCCTCCCCAATGCCCTTCGTCGTGAAAAAGGGATCGAAGATGTGGGGCTCTATCTCAGGAGGAATTCCGGGACCGTTATCGCCGATTTCAACCACGGCATTGCGATCTTCACGGAAAATGTGGAGTCTGAGTTCTCCCTGACCGAGCATCGCTTCGATGGCGTTCTCGATAAGATTGGCCCAGACCTGATTCAATTCATTGCTAGCCGTATTCACAAGGAGGGGCTCCGTCGGATAAGCGCGCTGCACCTTGATTGAAGGTTGCAAAAGATGGCCCAGGGTGCTGAGCGTAGTTTCCAGACTTCGTACAATGTCCTCGTTTTGTGCCGGCGCTTGATCCATGTGGGTATAGTCCTTAACTGTCCGGATCAGATCCGATATCCGCGCAGTTCCGCTCTCGATCGCGCTGAGCAAAGCCGATAAGTCTGCTGCCGCTGCGATCCGGGCAATCGCCGCACGGGCCGTTTCGGCATCGAGGCCTCTCAGCAGAGAAATCAATGTGTCCGCAGGCAGGTTCGCTCTTGCAAGAGCGCCAGAAAGCCCCCATGAATTCTCGAAGCCATAACTCTTCAAGATTGAATCTAGATGTTCTTCCAAATCGCTGAGCGCAATGCCATCCAAGGGTGTTGATGATTGCAGCAGAGAGGCTTCCAATGTCTCGATTCGCGCTCTTTCTGATTCTTGAATCGGCCTCCGCCACAGTTCGGCATTGGCATTGCGCATCTTCGCCAAGGCGTGGCGCATCCCACTGCTCGCGCGTTGGGCAGCAGACGCGGGGTTATTCAACTCGTGCGCAAGCCCTGCTGCTAACTTGCCCAAAGAGACCAGGCGGTCACGCTGCTGCTCAATTCGGGTTCCTTCGCGGATCCTGTCCGACATTGTGGCGACCAGTCTCGTGGTCAATTCAGGCATCTTCCGGACAAGTTCTGGAAGGAGAGATGCCGGAAACTTGAGCAGACGCCCATCGGTTAAGGCTCGTCCCGTCACGGTGAACCGCTTCATCCTCGAAAACGGAAATACTCCACTGATTTCACCAGCTCGTGCCGGGAGCGAGACAGCATCGCCTCCGAACTCTCCCCGCCATTGAAAAAAACCTTCTAGGAAAACAATCATCCAGTCTGCTGGGTCACCTTGTCGTACGAATACTTCTCCCGCTTGGAGAGAGACGTCCTCTACGTAACTGAGAAACCACACAAGCTGCTCTTCAGGCAGATCTGAAAATGCCGCGACGCAGCGCAATTCGGATGAACTGATCATCTATAAAGACCTCCGGTGACTCCGACATCTACTCACGCACAGTTCCCGCGTTTCGTGTCTTGTTTGTTGAACGCCGAGACTCAGTTGTCGCGCGGCGTCGGGCTGGATTGTCGGATGAATCGCTTTCTGGAGTTTGATGCCCGGATTGGCGCGCTTGACTGACAAATATGTGTCAGAAAACGCATGACGCACACTTCATTTTTAAGGCGCTCGATCGAAGGATCACTGCCATGTTCCGCGCTTGAATCTGGGACATGATTCCGCTGAAGCATGCGAACGCTTGCTGTCTTATACCAACGTATCGCCCATACCTTTGTCCAATGGCGCACAGTCTGGCCTATGGCGTAATCAGAGCGATCAATAAAGGTGCAACCTGCACCAAGAGGGTGTAGAAGTGGGAGCTGGGATGACGCATTTACCAGGATCGCCAACATCACGTGTTTGCACCGGCATCAAACACGAGACGCAATCATCTCGCAACCAAACCGTCGTGCAAGGTATCGCAGCGCGAGAACTGGAGATAATGACTGCTACGGGGACGGGTTCGACGATGGCATTCGATGAACTCGAAAAGGAGTATTCGTCTCGGCTCTTCAAGACTATTCTTCGGATAACAAAGAATTGGGAGGACGCTGAAGATGCCCTGCAGGATACATTTCTGCGGGCATATTTGGCTCTGCATGGTTTTGGGGGCAGATCAAGCGTTTACTCCTGGCTTACGCGGATTGCCATCAATTCGGCACTGATGGTCCTGCGCAGGCGTCGGTCGCGACCCGAGGTGTTGCTGATCGGTTCCTTCGAGGGAGGGGATAGCGGTTCTCCCCTGGAACTCAAGGATTCATCCTCGAATCCGGAGCAACTGTGCGACCTTCGCCAGAGAGAGGATCACGTGCTGCGGGCTATTCGCAACCTTGAATCTTCATTGCGAGTACCGATCGAGGCTCAAATGGCCCGGGGGTATTCGGTGAAAGAGGTTGCCGACACGTTGAACATCTCGGTAGCTGCGGCAAAGGCCAGGCTTTATCGGGCCCGCGTTCGGCTGCTCGAACGGGCCTCCGTACATCCAGTTAGGTTTGTTGATACGGGCGCGCACGCAAATCTAAAAAATCGAGAAGAGCAATGGACAACATGCGGCTAAGACGACGGGAATGTATTGCGGGCTGCGAGCAGCCCATCACCGTGGCAGAGCGAGAACTGCGATCGTTTGTGGGCTCCGTCATCGACCTGCTCGGATTGGAAGGGGCAAAGCTCCTTGAAGACATCTGGCTCGACGAACTGGCTGAGATGGAGAGGACACCGGAACCGACGAGCCCCCAGTGGCGTCTGGTGAGTATAGCTGCATCCTCGCGACTCGCGGGTCGGTTAATGGGCCTCAACCATGATCGGTCGTGCATTTGAACGGAGTTGCAGGTTGTCCGTGATCTCGCCAAACAATGATTCGTATTTCCTCAGACCTCTCCCAGCCAAAAACCGGTGAGCTCAACATTTCGAACCATGATGCGCCTTGCGTTTCCAAGAGTTGGCACAAGCGAGAAACCACGAGATACTCGGGCATATGCTCAGTCTGAGCTAGAAACAATTCGCGGGGCGACAATGGGAGTAAGCAGGAGCAGCGATGAACGCAACTCAGGAACTCCATAATCTCGGACAAAGCTTGTGGCTCGACAATATTACGCGCGACTTGCTGGACAACGGAACGCTTAAGCGCTATATCGATGAGTTTTCCATCACTGGGCTTACATCGAATCCAACCATCTTTGAGCACGCCATCTCAAAGAGCAAATCCTATGACGCGGAGATCGGCCGTCTCTTGTCCACAGGCCTTTCAGGCGAGGAGCTTGTTCTTTGAACTGGCCCTGCAGGACCTGACTCGTGCCGCCGACCTTTTCGCTGCAGTTCACGAACGAACGGCAGGCAATGATGGTTTCGTTTCGCTTGAGGTGTCGCCTCTTTTAGCCTATGACACCAAGGGTTCGGTCGCCGCAGCGACTACATTGCACAGGAAAGCGAATCGTCCGAACCTTTTCATCAAGATTCCGGGGACGAAGGAAGGGAATCCCGCTATCGAAGAGGCAATCGCAGGTGGAGTGGCCATCAACGTGACGCTTCTTTTTTCTCGTGAGCACTACCTGGCGTCAGCGGACGCGTACATGCGAGGGCTCGAACGGCGCGTTGCAGCGGGCCTCAGCCCCGATGTTCGGTCGGTTGCCTCGATCTTTTTGAGCCGATGGGACGGCGCAACGATGGACAAAGTGCCCGACCAACTTCGGGACAAACTCGGCATTGCCATCGGCCAGCAGACGTATAAGGCTTACCGCGATATGCTGACGTCCGATCGCTGGCAGCGTTTGGCCAACTTTGGCGCACGGCCCCAAAGGCTCTTGTTTGCCAGTACCGGCACCAAGGACCCAAAGGCATCTGACGTTCTTTATATTGCCGCTCTTGCTGCGCCAAACACGATCGACACCATACCTGAGAAGACACTCCTGTCCTTTGCCGATCATGGCAAACTGGCCGGAACTCTTCCGCGCGATGGAGGTGACTGTGAAACCGTTCTGATCAATTTTCGAAAGGCGGGAATCGATCTCGAACAGATGGCGGCCGACCTGCAATTCCAGGGTGCCAAATCCTTCGATGAATCGTGGCAGAACCTGCTAGGTGCCGTCGAGTCCAAGGGCAAAGAATTGCAGCACTCTTCTTAAATGGTGAGGGACCAGGGTTTGAGCCACCTGAAGCTCGGCGGCAAAGGCGGAGGTCTGTAGGGCAGAGGTCGAGGGTCTGATAAGGGTCCAATAACGGTTACCAGGGGTATCTAAGAGCGCCAAAAGAAGCCATCCGTGACGCTTAGTTTTCCATCTTCGAATATTTAAGATTCAGAACCTCGATCGTGCCGCCGCCGAATTGTCGCCAACCGGGACACGTGTCGGTTTTCGGCCACTTGCCGAGAACACTGATCGACTTTGAAAACTCAAGGAGCGTTTTGGTCTGAACGCGTCAATCTGACTTGCCGGCAATTACCTTTGGATTGACCCGCCCTACTGAAGCCAACGAGCATCTCTGCCCGGGACGTTCCTGTATACTACGCGCCAAACGACTCTCATTCCCCGAGGTCATTCCAAAATGAAGCGTAAAGTGTGGGCAGTCTGCGCCCCGCTGTTTTTTTTGTGCGTACTGGCATCTGTTCAGAGCGCGATGGCACAAGTGAATTCGAATTTCTACGCTGGCCTCCAATGGCGCAACGTCGGGCCTTTTCATGGTGGGCGTATCTCCTCCGTCAGCGGCGTTGCCGGCGATCCTGGGACGTTCTACATGGGCACCCCGCTTGGCGGAATCTGGAAGTCCACCAGTGCAGGCGTGACCTGGTTCCCGATCTTCGATCAGGAAACGAGTGTCGATAGCATTGGTGCGATTCAGGTCGCTCCCTCCGCTCCACGCATCATTTACGCCGGGGCCGGCGACCCCATTGGTGGCAGCCTCGGCAATGGTATGTGGAAGTCAACCGATGCCGGTAGCACCTGGCAGCACATCGGCCTCGAAGACACCGTGAAGATCGACAGCATCCTCGTCGACCCATCCGATCCCAACCTCGTCATCGTCTCCGCGCTTGGCGATGATCACCATAAAGGTGGCGGCGTCTGGCGCTCTACCGATGGCGGACAGAACTGGACCAACGTCCTCAAGCCCGCCGACTACGACGGCACGCGTGACCTCCAATACGCCTACGACGATCCAAGCGTGATGCTGGCTGCGACGCAGGGAACCAGCGGCGGCTTTGGCCCTCCCAGCGGTCAGACCAAGCGCAAGCCGGCAACCGTCTATAAATCCACCGACGAGGGCAAGACCTGGACCCAGATCAAGATTCCGCCTTTTCCGGGCCGCGTTGCTCTTGCAGTCGCCATGCACACGAGCGGCAAGCGCATCTACATCGTAGGCAACAACATTGAAAACGGGTCAGGCCTTTACCGTTCCGACGACGGCGGCGAAAACTGGCAGCACATGGCCGGTAAGGACATCCGCATCAGCAACGGCCAGGGAGCCTACAGCAGCGGTGTCTACGTCGACTCGCAAAATCCTGACGTCGTCTACACGATGAGTACTGCCATGTATCGCTCCACCGATGGCGGCATCACCTTCGAGCCTTTCAAGGGCGCGCCTGGCGGCGAGGATTATCACAAGCTGTGGATCGATCCCACGAATGGCAATCGCATGCTGGTTGGCTCCGACCAGGGAGCGAGCGTCACGCTCGACAATGGCAAGACCTGGAGCCTGTGGTACACACAGGCCATCTCGCAGGTCTACCACGTTGCCACGGATAATCAGTATCCCTACCACATCATGGCCGCGCAACAGGACACGGGAGCAGTCGAGATCTCGAGCCGCGGCAACTTCGGCCAGATCAACTTCAACGACTGGAGCCCGGTGCCCTCTTCGGAATTTGGAGTCATCACACCCGACCCCAAAAACCCGAACATCATCTATGGTGTCGGCTATGGCCCGGGCGGCGGCGGCAGCGGCATGGTCAAGATCAACATGTCGACAATGCAATGGGAGAATGTCGCCCCGAACTTCGGATCTGAGTCCAGCAAATACATCGCCGCCCGCGATTTCCAGAAGAAGTTCGATCTCGCATTCGAACCTGGCGCTCTCTACGTCGCATACGAATGCTTGATGGTCACGCGCGATGGCGCCCACTCCTTCACCGCAGTCAGCCCCGATCTGACCACAGCTAAAGGAGCGCCTTCAGCGGACTGCAGCAAGCCGCGTCCGCCGCAGCCTACCCCACAACCAGGTCAGACACCGCCTCCGCCGCCGGCTTCGATCGCAGACTTCTCCATATCCAGGGTCAAGCCCGGGATCATCTGGTCCGTCAGCACGAACGACCAGATCAACATCACAACCGACCACGGCAAAGTGTGGAACAACGTCGCGAATATCGCGGACATGCCACGCAACACTAACCTCAACACGATTGAGGCCGGCGATGACGCCAACACCGCGTACGTTGCAGGCCGTATCGGCGGCGCTCGTGGACAGACCGTGCCCCCCGAGGAAGACGCGGATGTTCCGCTCATCTGGCGCACGACCGACGGCGGCAAGACGTGGGTAAGCATCGTCAGTGGCCTTCCCAAAGACGAGCGCACCGGAAGTTGGGTGAACAGCCTGCGTGTCGATCCGCAGCAAGCCGGCCTTCTTTTCGCCGGCACCGAAACCACTGTCTATGTCAGCTTCGATAACGGCGATCACTGGCAACCGTTGCGCCAGAATCTCCCAAGCACGTCCATCCGCGATCTCGAGGTGCACACCGATCACCACCAGAACGACCTCGTGATCGGTACGTACGGCCGCGGCTTCTGGGTTCTCGACGACATTACTCCGCTGCGCGAGATTGCCGCCAAAGCTCAGGCTGTTAGATCTGCACCTGTGTATTTCTTCCCGCCCGAAGACGCCATTCGTGCCCGCATGAACAGCAACTGGGATCAGCCTTTTTCAATCGAAGTCCCCCACGCACACAACGTGCAATATGGCGCGATTCTCGACTACTATCTGGACCATCAGCCCAGCGGGCCCATCCAACTCCAGATCTTCGATGCCGATGGCAAACTCGTACGCACGATGTCGAGCACGTTGCCACCGCCGATCGAAGGCGCACTGTTCCCGCACTACTGGCTGGCAACGCCCGAGTCGCGAGCTCTCGGCACGCGTGTCGGTCTCAATCGCGTCAACTGGAACTTGTACTACGACGACCCGCCTGCCTTGCGCCACGACCTTGAAGACGAAATGAACATGGTGCCGGGCTCCACCACTCCCGGTCCCCATGGGCCGCAGGTGATTCCGGGTGTTTATACGTTGAAGCTCACTGTGGATGGTCAGGTCTACACACGCACCATCACTGTGGTCAACGATCCACGTGCTGGCCAGAGCCCCGAGCTCATGACAGCGCTGCGCGCTCAGAACAAGCTCACGTTGCTCTCCGTGCAGGGCATGGATCAGAGTTTCGCAGGCAATCAGGAAGTGAAGGCCGTGAAGGATGAGTTGGCAGCCCTGATGCACGGCACTCTCCCGGCCGATGTTGCCGCGCAAGCAAAAACACTGGACGCGAGCCTGACGAAAATTGGCGGGATCGTCCCCACAGGCTTTGGCGGCGGAGGTCCTGTGCGCCCTTCAACGCCCGATCCGAAGGCTATTAAATCCTTCGCGGACCTGAACAATGCCTACAACACCATGGTCAGCATGATGCAGGTTGGCATGGATATGGCCCCCACCCCAACCCAGATCGCCACCTGGGAGAGTGACTGCAGCGACCTGAACCACACCATGGACGCGTGGAAAAACTTGCAGCAGCAAGTCAGCAGCTTTAACGCGCTCCTGGTTAAGAATCAATTGCACGAACTGACGCTCGTACCTACGAAGCTCACCGAGGATGCGTGCAGCTTTGCTTCCGAAACACGCAAGAAGACAGGCAAGCAAACGACTCAACGTTAATTGCCAACGAAACTTTTCATTTGAAATCAATGAACCGTCTTCCGGCGGTTTCCGACAGCTCTTCTGGATTTGTCTGCCCGGGTTTGTCTGATCGGTGTTGGCAGGATTTGTCGTCAAAATAGAAAGTTTAAGAACGTCCTATTGCTTTCCAAAAGGAAGCATGTCATTATTCCTGTTGGAAACCTAAAGGTAAAAATCCCGATGAAGGAAAAGCCGGACGTCTTGCAAGGAACGCTCGCGCTGATGGTCCTCAAGACACTCGATGTCCTGGGAGCGCAGCACGGCTGGGGAATTGCCCGGCGCATCGAGCAGATCAGCGGAGACCTTCTGGCTGTCAACCAGGGCACGCTTTATCCCTTACTGCTCAAGCTGGAGCATGAGGGCTCGATTGCTTCAGAGTGGGGCGCCTCAGAAAACAACCGCCGCGCCCGCTTCTATCGGCTTACCACGGCCGGCCGCAGGCAACTGCAGGCAGAGACCCGCGATTGGGAGCAAACCGCGGCCATCATCGCGCGCTTTTTCAAAGTCAAAGCGGAGGATCTGACGTGAAATTCCTGCGCCGCTTCTTCATACGACTGTCGAATCTTGCCACGAGGCGGAGTGTCGACCAACGCCTGCAGGAAGAAATCGCGGAACATCTCGCGTTCCAGACAGAGGAGAATCTTCGCGTCGGGATGTCGCCTGCCGAAGCGCGGCGTCAGGCCGCACTCAAGCTCGGTGCGGCTGAAGCGATCCGCGAACGCCATCACGCCGAGCAAAGCCTTCCCCTCATCGAGAATATGCTCTTCGACCTGCGGTATTCGGTTCGCATGCTGCTGAGATCTCCCGGGTTTTCTTTCATTGCCATCGCCACCATGGCGCTGGGCATCGGAGTCACTACCGCGATCTACAGCGTGATCGACGCCACTCTGCTGCACCCATTGCCGTTCCCGAACCCCAGCGAACTGGTTCGCATCCAGGACGATCTTCCCGGCGTAGGCGCGCAGGGCGTGGGCATGTCCGTCCCTGAGTGGACAGACCTCGAGAGTTCCGGAATATTCCAGTCCGCGGCGATTACCGGAACCGGTGCAAACGTGAACCTCATCGGCAGTGCACAGCCCCTGCGTCTCAGCTTTAAACAGGTCACGCCGAATTACTTCTCTGTCCTCGGTGTAGACGCGCAGTTGGGCCGCACCTTCAATGCGAATGACACTACTCCGGGCTACAACCTTGAGGTCGTGCTCAGCGACGGGCTCTGGAGGAGGGAATTCGGAGCCGACACGCACATTCTCGGCAAAGCAGTGCGCCTGGACAACGACGTGTATCACGTCGTGGGTGTCATGCCGCGCGGGTTTCGCGATCAGGGGTCCACCAGCGACGAGCAGAATGTGGAGCTGTGGCTGGGCGCCGGCTTTGCCGGTGTGCCGTTTCCGCCCCCGCTCCGCGATTCACGTCTGCGCAGTCGTGTGGTTATCGCGCGCCTGAAGCCGGGACTCTCGATTGCGGCAGCGCAGGGACATCTGGACGCGCTGGTGGAATCGCTGAAAAAACAATACCCGGCGGAATATCCGGCGCAGACGGCATGGACCGTACGCCTGATTTCGCTCAGTGAAACTGTGGTTGGCAGCGTTCGCCAATCCCTCATTCTCCTGTTCGGCGCGGTAGGATTGGTCCTCCTGATCAGTTGCGTCAATGTCGCCAATCTCCTGCTCGCCAGGACCAGCGTGCGGAGTCGTGAGATCGCCGTTCGCCAGGCTATGGGAGCGCAAAGAACGCGCCTCATCCGCCAGCTTCTCACCGAGTGTCTGCTGTTGTTCCTGCTGGGCGGCACTGCCGGATTTGGCCTTCTCTTCTGCGCCCGGCAATTCCTGCTGCGGCTGATTCCGGATAGCTTGCCACACATGAACGAGATATCGATCAACTGGGGCGTGCTCGGGTTTGCTCTCGCCGTCTCGGTGATAGCAGGAACCGCGTTTGGGCTTGCTCCCGCGTGGCTCATGAGTCGTGTCGATTTGACGGGGACGCTCAAGCAGGAAGGACGCGGTGCCGGCGGCTCACGGGATCGCTCGCGCGCCCGCCAGGTTCTGGTTATCAGTGAATTGGCGCTCTCCCTGGTGTTGATGGTTGCCGCGGGCCTTCTGCTGCGCAGTTTCTGGGATCTGTTTGCGGTGCAGCCCGGGTTCAATCCTGATCGCGTCATGGCCATTGAGACCTGGTTGGCGGGGCCTAACGATCCCACAATGGATCCCTATCAAACCGCTACGCAGGAAGCGGTCCTGCTGCGCGAGATTCTCCGCCGCGGCCGAACCCTGCCGGGCGTAGAAGAAGCGGCGGTCGGCGACGAGGACGCTCTTCCCCTGGGCCACAGCCACCCCGGTCGGCTGCCATTGATCCGTGAAGGTATCGAGACGATGGACAATCAGGCCTCTGTGATCGAGAGTCCCATTGTTTCGCCCGAATACTTCCACCTGTTGAGCATGCCGCTTCTGCGCGGGCGCATTTTCAGCGAGCAGGATATTGAAACGACTCCCCAGGTTGCCGTCATCAATCAGGCCGCGGCTCTCACCTATTGGCCCAACCAGGACCCGCTGGGCAAACGCGTCCGTTTGCACTTGGATACCCGCGGGCTGCCGGGCTCTGCCATGCCGGCCTGGACCACGATCATCGGCGTCATTGCGGATGCCCGCACGGAATCGTTGGCGGACGCGGCAATTCCGCAAATCTATCGCAGCGTGTATCAGCGCCCCGCCAAAGACCTGGCCATCTTTCTTCGCGGACAACTCGATCCCAGCGCCATCTCCGCACAAGTGCGCGAGCAGGTCCAGGCCATCGATGCGACACTTCCCGTCTTCCATGCCGAGACCCTGGATGACGTGCTTTCAACGTCGCTTTCCGTGAGGCGATTCTCCATGGAAATGGTGGCGTTTTTCGCGGCCACTGCCCTGCTGTTGGCCGGGCTTGGGATCTACGGGACTATTTCCTATGTTGTGAATGAACAAAGACGCGAGATCGCCATTCGCCTCGCCCTGGGAGCTCAGAGAGCCACGATCCTCAAGATGGTCCTGCGCCGCGGTCTCGGTCTGGCAGCCGCTGGTGCAGGGCTGGGTGTGGCCGGCGCGCTCATCGTCTCTCACCTCATGGCCGGACTGCTCTACGGCGTGTCGCCTAATGACCTGCCCACCTTCTCTGGCGTCACCCTTGTACTTACCGCTGTCGCGCTCGCCGCCAGCTATATCCCGGCGCTGCGGGCCATGCGCCTCGATCCCATCACTACACTGCACTCCGAATGACTTCTTGTCACTGCTCAGGACTTGTCTTGGCAAGTGTAAAGAATAGATCGAATATCTGCTCCGCGAGCTGCGGCGAAAATCCGACACCGAATCACTAACTGAAGCAAGAATCTGGTCGTTTTCAGATCGCTGCGACTTGATCACATCTATGTGCCGTCAGGCTGTCGCGAGGCTGCCAAAGAGCCTGTCTGAATCCAGGTTGTGCGCGGAGCCTGACAAAAGTACCGTGCGCCTGTGAGAGATGGCAGAGTCTCTGCGATTGCGATTCTTCTTTTGCAGGCGAAGCTCAGGCTTACGGACAACTGAAATAGCCACTCGTGCGCTTTTGAAAAAACATGACGCTCTAACCGCGTCCCATTCGCATTGCGATGCCATGAGGTCTGTCGAATTGAGCAAAAATGTGAGAAATCAGGAAGACGATGCGAGGATGTACCCCTTAAGTAATTCGTTCCGATGACTCTCGTAAACCCAAGATAATGAATAGTTCCTTGTGCCCATGCAGAGAGGCGCTACTCTGTTGAGGATTCATCAA
Source organism: uncultured Acidobacteriaceae bacterium (assembly GCA_963770365.1). GTDB lineage: Bacteria > Acidobacteriota > Terriglobia > Terriglobales > Acidobacteriaceae > Telmatobacter. The sequence continues at coordinate 20,122 of CAVYPN010000029.1, forward strand.
ACGAAGCGCGATTTCAAGAAGTGCGGTCCAGGCTTACCTAAGTACCGTGAAGGCGCTGTTTGGTTGAAAAAGGGTGTCTCGAAATTGGACACGTAGTTTTTCGAGGCTCGATTATGCCTCAGGTTGTTTCGATCTGGTAAGGCAGGAGTAAGTAATTCACTTATCGTGCTATTACCATGTCAGCCCCGGTACACCAAGGTTGTATTTACCGGGTCTATGACAGCCTTCCACACTGGGAATCGTTGCGAAAGCTCGGAGGCCGCGCAACAGGTTCCCCTTCCGCTTCCAATAACTGCGCTGCAATCCCCGCGCGCACCAGAGAATTGAGTCGCCGATAGAACGTCGTTGGATGACACAAACGACAGATCGCGATTCGAACCAGATTCCTGCATTGAACGTCGAGTGACGCTTCAAACAGGAATGCGCAGATGGATACGCAACGAATCGATTATAGGAAGAGGTTTGCATCATGAAGAAAATCGGCGCATTGTTAGGCTCGATTTTGATCACTTGTCTGGTTCTCTCGGGTTGCGGCGGCGGCAGCAGCAAGTCGAATACGCAAAGCACCGGTTCAACCAAGACGCTGAGCTCCATCACTGTTTCCAGCCAGACGAAGTCAGTTGCGGCGGGTGCAACCCTGCAGCTCGCGGCCAAAGGGAACTACAGCGATGGAACGACAGCAGACCTCACTTCCCAAGTCACCTGGTCTACCTCGGACTCCACAGTGGCGACGACAAGTGCTGCAGGCCTCCTCAGCAGCGTGCACCCCGGGACCGTGGTTGCCACAGCGAAGCTGAACTCGACCAGCGGATCGATGACGATTACAGTGAGCTCTGCAACGCTTTCATCGATTTCGGTGTCAGGCGGAGCCACGTTGGTCGCTGGATTGAGCGAGCAGCTCAGTGCGCAGGGAACTTACTCAGACAGCAGCACGCAAACCGTTACCAGCCTGGTGAGCTGGCAGAGTTCTGACGCTACGGTAGCGGCAGTGAGTGCCTCCGGAATGCTGACCTCGTTGAAAGCTGGAACGGTGACGATCACGGCTTCGATGAACTCGGTTTCTGGCACCTCGAATGTTACGGTCTCGTCCGCAGGGCTCTCGTCAATCACGATTACGCCCGCAGGATTCTCCATCGCGTCAGGACAGAGCAAACAGCTGTCTGCGCTTGGGGTGTACAGTGACGGCACATCGCACGACGTAACGAGCCTGGCGACTTGGACTGCGATCGGCGCCTCGGCAACGGTCAACTCGTCGGGCCTTGTGACGGGCGTCTCGGCGGGGAACTCGACGATTACCGCGACAATCGGATCGGCGACTGCATCTGCCACGGCAACCGTGTCCGCGGCGCAACTGACATCGATCGTCGTTGCTCCTGCGACAGCCTCAATCGCCGCGGGCCAGACGCAGTCGTTTACCGCGAGCGGCATATTCTCCGACGGCAGCACAACCGACATCACGAACAGCGTGACATGGAATTCGAGCGCAACCAACTTTGCCACCATTAGTGCGGCAGGCCTGGCGACGGGCGTCAGTGCAGGCTCAGCGTCGATCACCGCATCTTCAGGAAGTGTGACGTCCTCGCCGGCGACTCTGACAATCACATCGGCAGTTCTGACAGAGATCGACATCGCGCCGGATGGTCAATACATTCCGGTCGGTGGACAATACCCACTGTCGCTGACGGCCACTTACAGCGACAACTCCACACAGACAATTACGAGCGCGAGCTGGTCCTCGTCGGATGCGACGCTTGCTTCGGTCGATCCGGCTTCGGGCATCGTCACGGGTGTTGCTAACAGCAACAACAACCCCGTAACCATCACGGCGGGCTTCGGCGGAATGACGAATACCACGACCGTCTACATCACCGACGCGGTTCCGGAGTCACTGCAGTTGACCCCGGCTTCTGCTTCGATTGCCAGCGGAACCACGCAGCAATACACCGTGGACGTGGTTTACAGTGACGGCAGCATCCAGCCTGTGACGGCCGGGCTCTCGTGGCTCTCGTCTTCGGCAGCAGTTGCCGGAATCGATGCAAATGGCTTGGCTACAGCTATCGCGCCGGGTCAGACCACCATTACGGTTGGCTACGATTCGATGACGGCAACGGCTTCGCTGACCGTAACACCTGCAACATTGACCGACATCGTAGTAACCCCAGCGACCACGGTGGTGGGCATCAATGGCAATGTTCAATTCACGGCGACTGGCGTCTTCACGGACAACAGCACGCAGGATCTGACCTCGCAGGTTGTCTGGAGTTCCTCCAACGCCAGTTTCGCGTTGATCAGCGCAGGCGGGTTGGCAACCGGAGCGAGCGCCGGGACGACGACCATCTCTGCATCGTATGGAAGCGTAAGCGGATCTGCGACGTTGAACGTTACCACGGCGACACTGGTTTCAATCAACATCACGCCGTCGAATCCGATTGTGCCGCCGCACTCGAAAGTCCAGCTCACGGCGATCGGAACCTTCAGTGACGGCTCACAACTGGTGCTCTCCGGCGTCTCGTGGCACACCAGTGGAGCCCGTTATGCAATGGTGAACGGAAGCGGCGTTCTGCGGACTAAGAAGTCCACAAACAAAGCGGTGACCGTTTCTGCGACACTCAACGGCATCACCGGGACTACCGCAATCACCATCACGTCGATGACGATTCAATCGCTGACAGTCAACCCGATTGCACCGACGATAGCAGTCGGCACAACACAGCAGTTTGCGCTGCTAGGCTTGTTTAGCGACGGCGTAACGACGGTGGATTTGACCGCTTCTGCGCGATGGCAGACGTCGAACTACCAGGATGCCGTAATCAACCGCCAAGGCATTGCCACCGGAGTGAAAACCGGAACAGTGACTATCAGCGGTTCGATCAATGGTCAAACGCCTGCGACGGCGACACTGACTGTCTCGAATGCAACGATTCAGAGCATCACGGTGACACCGGCATTGCCGACCATCGCGCTCGGATCAGTGCAGCAGTTTGCGGCGATCGGATTGTTCAGTGACGGTTCGACCGAGGACATTACTTCGGTAGCCACCTGGACTTCGTCGACGCCGACCGTGGCAGTTGTCAATCAAAACGGCGTCGCGTCGAGCGCGATTCATGGACAGACCAACATAGCCGCACAATTCAAGGGCGTCACTGGTTCGACTCTCCTGAGCGTCAACTAAACCGCAACGGCTACGCATTCTCCGGATCGTCGTAAAAGCAGAACGGGCTCACCCGAACCGGGGTGAGCCCGTTCCGTTGCCGGCGAATGCTAGCTGGCTCGATTCGGCAGCAGGAACAATACGTTCAAGCGAGGGGTGCGGTGAGAATGGCGATTGAGCTTCACGCCCTCGTTTCGCCCTCAGGCAATCGCGGCAGATCGGTCGCAAGCGGACAGTGCGCGCAATCTGGGATCTTTCTGCAGAAAGCCTTGCCAACCGCGACCGTAAGCGCGTGGAATTCGTTGAAGAGCTGTGCGTGATTTGTTTCAGGGTCGCCGGCAAATGCGTTACGTGTAAGTTGAACAAGCTCCTCGTAACCCTTGCGATTCCTCTCGGGAGCAGGGGCAAGAAACCTATGACGGACAGCGATGCGGCGCAGGTATTCGTCTGCGACGGGTACGGCGTGCCCGAACGCGTAGAGCAGAATTGCATCGGCGGTCTCAGCGCCGACACCCGGCAGCGCGAGGAGCCGATTCCGCAAAGCGGCAGTCGGCGTTTCACCTAATTGGTCGAGCGATCCTTCGAATTCGGTATCGAGCATTGCGACGAATGCTTTGATTGCCGGCGCCTTCCGGCTATAGAAGCCCGAAGGACGGATCAGGTCTCGCAGCTGTTCGATGGAGAGGGCGCGGAGTCCTTCCAGATTGAGCGCTCCAGCGCTCCGAAGATTGGCAAGAGATATTTCGACAGCTTTCCACGAAGTATTCTGTGTGAGGTAAGCGCCCAGAATGATTTCAAGGCGCGTCTCAGCCGGCCACCAATGTTGCGGACCATAGGCGCGTTCAAGTTGATCGTGCATCCAGCGCAATCGTCGTGCGGAATCGGTCGAGTGCCGTCTCGTCACCGGCTTTCATCCTTGTCCGGAGGCGATTGCAGCTCTGCTTTCCACTCCAGAATGCGGGCGCGCGCGGCAGCGGATTCGGCCTCGGGAATGTGTCCAGCCTTCTGAAGCGAAATGGACAAGGCCGTGTGGGCGAGCGGATCGTCTGGAGTCAAAGCAGTAAGAGCAAGAGCAGCTCCAATGGATTGCTCAAGCCTGCCGGCATCGCGCAATGCACGGATCAGTCCGTGATGGGCCTCGACGTGATTGGGATCAACCGTCATAGCCTCGCGAAAGCTCTGAACGGCTTCAGTTGGGGAACCGGCTGCTAGCTCGTCAAGCCCACGCTGCGAGAGGACTTCTGCTTCGTGTGAATTCATGCTGGTCACGGCATTCTTTAGGATAAATGGGGAACGCAGGCGGTGCGAACAATGCCGCGTTTCCCCGGAGCTAAACAATGAAGAGCCATACGGAATACATGACGTTCGAGACCAGAAAACGCCGCGAGATGGTACACATCACAGAGCGCGTCGAAGAGATCGTCAAGCGCAGCGGCGTGCAGGATGGACTATGCTTTGTCTCTCCCATGCATATTACTGCTGCTGTTTACGTGAATGACAACGAGAGCGGATTGATTGAGGATATCGGGAAGTGGCTGGAGGAGCTGGCGCCTGCACGCCCCGACTACAAACACCACCAGACGGGCGAAGATAACGGCGATGCTCATCTTAAATCACTGCTGCTGCATCATGAGACGACGCTGCCGGTAACCAATGGCCGCCTCGACCTTGGCACGTGGCAGCGAGTGTTTTACGCGGAATTCGACGGCCAGCGCCGCAAGCGAGTCATCGTGAAGGTCCTGGGAATTTCATAAAACTTGTTCACTCGTCGGTAATTTTCCGCCAACTCATCTTGTCTTCCGCAGCATCTGGCGGAGAGACAGGAAGAACCGTGCGCGGCATCACGACGAGATCGACCCGTCGATTCTCGGCGCGCCCCTCTGCCGTGTTGTTGCTCGCCCGGGGGCGGTACTCCGCATATCCAGCGGCAGAGACTCGTTCCGGATCCACCGTGTGCATATCGAGCAGCAGCCGTGCAATCCGGGTAGCCCGTGCGGATGAGAGTTCCCAGTTCGAATCAAACTCCGTGTTGTGAATCGGGATAGTATCCGTGTGGCCCTCTATCCGCACATCGTAGGGAGTGCCGGCAAGAGCCTGCCCGATCTGGCGTAATGTTGCCGTCGCTTCGGGCCGAGGAACGGCGGTGCCGGAGTCGAAGAATCCAGCCTCGCGCAAACTGATGACAAGGCCTTCGCGTCCCAAATCAATCGAGACCGTTCGCTGCGCAATCTCAGTAGAGAGACGCTTGCCAAGGTCTTGGCGAACCCGCTCGAGATCTGCAATTACTCTTCTTGCCGAAATCGAGTCTGCCGCGATGAATGCCGGTGATCGAAGTGTTGGCGGCGGAAGTGCTGTTGAATTCATTCCATTCCCTGGTTTGACTGACGCGAGGCTGAGGGACTCGAATGCAGAAGTGATGGCTGCTGAAACCTGCATCTGCTTCTTTCGATCGGCGCTTGCAAAGGCATAAAGCACGACAAAGAAAGCGAAGAGCAGCGTAATGAAGTCGGCGTAGGAAACCAGCCACCGCTCGTGATTGTTTTTCGATCGCGCGACTCTGGGGTTCATGTTGTGGGCTCCGTTCTGTTGATCGTTGCATCCTTGAGAAAGCCCGATAGCTTAAGGGCGAGCATGCGAGGATTCATGCCCTCAAGGATCGAGGTCACACCTTCGAGCATAATTTCGCGACGCTGCTGCTCTTCGCGCAGATGAATTCGGATCTTGCCTGCGAACGGCAGGAAGAAAAGGTTGGCGACACCTACGCCGTAAATGGTGGCGACAAAGGCAACGGCGATGCCGCGACCGACTTCCTGGATATTATCCAGATGCTGCATCACCTGTATGAGGCCGAGTACCGCGCCAAGGATTCCGATGGTGGGCGAAAACCCTCCCGCCGATTCGAACACAAGAGGAAGCCGCTCTTCGCGTTCCGATGCGCAATCGAGTGCGACGCGCATGATTTTGCGCAACTCAGCCGGCTCGGTTCCGTCTACGGCCAGCATCAGGGACTGCTTGAGAAACGGATCGGCGATCCCGGCAAGATCAGCGTCAAGAGAAACCACTCCACTCCGGCGAGCTTTGTTCGCAAAGGACGTGAGCACCTGGATCAGCGCTTCATTCTGCTTCTGAGGAGCGACGAATACATGAGCCATGCTGCGGAATGCGCTGGTGACTGTGCTCAGGGGGAACTGAACCAGCACTGCTCCCAATGTTCCACCAAACACAATGAGGGCGGCAGTCGGCTGCAGAATCTGGCTGATTGTGCCGCCCTCGATCAATAGACCGGCAATGATGCCGACGACGGCCAGGATGACTCCGCCAATGCTGCCTTTGTCCATCGATCACTCCACAGGAATCAGCGAACCGCTGTAGTGGTGCGACTTCATTGGCCTTCTTCGCCGCACTGCTGCTCGTCGGATAGAGCGCCGCCGGGCGTCTCTCCTGTGAACTCAAGGCTCGTCAAGGATGCGACGCGGCGGAGAGCATCGTCTGGCGAAAGCTTGCGCGCAATTGTGGCAAGCAGTTCTGCACGGTACGCGACCACCCTTTCAAGCACCCGGCTCAATTCTTCACGTACGATCAGTTTCTCGCCGTTGATCAGGGTGAGCATCGTATCTGGAGAAGCCTCCGCGGTCTTGATGAGGTCGCTGTTCAGCAGCATCGGATTCCCATTGAGGCGCGTGAGTTCGATCATGACTGAAGGGTCCTTTTGTGGTCCTCTGATTCTTATCGGCGAGAGATCGCGGGAGGATGATTGGAACGAAAATTGCTAAGACTCTTGAAAAATCTATAAAGTCCGCCAGCCGGTCGCCGATGAAGCCAGTGAGCAACGTGGTTCCTACTCCAAGGTGATCCGGGCAGGGAAAGATCGACCGATCCTGGAAAGACACCCGAAGCAGGGAACCCGAATCAGTTAGCTCACAAGGAGAACTTCAATGGCTTTGGGTGTCCTGAACAATATTTCTGCAATCTACGCACAGAACAACCTGGCGAATACGCAGGCTTCTCTGTCCAAAACTCTTCAACAGTTGTCTTCGGGTTCGCGCATCAATTCCGGCGCCGATGATGCCGCCGGCCTCTCGCTGGCCAATGGTCTCCAGGCATCTTCGACGGCGCTGTCGCAGTCTGCGAAGAACGCGTCGCAGGGCGTCGATTTTCTGCAGGTCGCCGACGGCGCCCTGTCGCAGGTCACCAGTCTTCTCAACCGCGCCATTACACTGGCGACGGAAGCATCCAACGGCACGCTGAATGCGAGCCAAGTCAGCGCAGCGAATTCCGAATATCAGAAGATCCTTACCGAGACCGACACGATCAATAACAATACGGAGTACAACGGCATCAATACGTTTGCGAAGAACTCGGCTTACACGGTCGCAAATGCAAGCGATGTAGTCACCATTGGCAGCGCGGCTACTGACACTGCCACAGTGACATATGGCAACCAGAGCCTTACGTTTGTGAACAATGGGCAGTCATGGGCTGGCGCTGGCCAATCTTATGAACTTGCAACCACGGACACAATCACCAATATGGCCTCTCAGATAAACCAGACCTTTGGCGCAAACGTGGCCACGGTTCAAGGTAATCAAATGATACTGAGCGGTGGCGCCACGATCGGTAAAACCCAGACCGCCAGTGCCTGGAGCATGGCAGTCACCGGCACCCAAGCGGTTACGCTCACGGATGCTACCAACGACACCATCACGCCCGGCAGCGTGGGAATTAGTTACACGGATTCCTTAGGGAATGCAAACAATACCCTCGATTTTGCGGCCGGTGGTAAATGGGCGGCCAACGGAACCGGCGGCACTCTCCAGGATCTGGCGGATTCAATCAACGCTGTCGAGACTCTCGTCCAGAGTGGCCCAAGCACCGACGCTTCAGTGACAGGCAACGTGCTGACGGTCGGCGCCGGTTCGGAAAGCCTCACGATTGGGAGCTCAGCAGTGGAAACTGGCACGAGCGTTACGTCTAGTACCACAGGCGCGGTGAACCTAAGCCAAAATGCCAGTACGGACCTCACAGACAAGGTCAAGATCCCCGTTTCAGGCACGGGCAGCGTGACGAGTCTGACAGTGGGCAACGCTTCTGATATTCTCTCTCCCGGCACTAATGCTCTTCAGATTACCGCCGCCGGAGGCTCAACGACGTCGCTAACAGACACCAAGTTCGCGGCAAGCGGTACAGGCGGTAATCTCTCCTCTTTGGCGGCGGCGATCAATACACAGTTCGGTTCCGCCGGTGTAAGCGCCACGATTTCCGGAAACACTTTGAAGATCAGCGGCGGGGCGCTTTCTCAGGAAACTGGGAACACGGCGACCGAAGCCGAGAGCGCCAACACGAAAAGCAACCAGAGCGTATCCATCTTTACATCGGACGGCACCATCTCGCAGTCCTACAACAACTCAGCCTCCGACCTAGTGCAGGCGAGCTCCAGCGCACTGCAACTCGCCGGAACCGATCTGACCAGTACCGCGGGCGCACAAGCAGCTCTCGTCGCGATCAACCACGCAATTACGTCTGTTGCGGCGGCTCGCGGCACGATCGGCGCCAACATCAACACGCTGACTGCAGTCGGGAATGTGATGACTACACAGTCAACCAACACGTTGGCGGCCATGAACGATGTGATGGCCACCGACTACGGTCAGGCAACCTCCGACATGTCGAAGTTCCAGATCTTGAGCCAGACCGGCATTGCCGCTCTGTCGCAGGCTAACCAGGCACAACAGTTGATCACCAAGTTGCTCCAGTAGGCTCGGAGCTCCAACGTTGAACGCAGAGGCAAAACGGAGAGGGGCGAGTTGTTCGGCTTTCTCCGTTTTGCTTTGGCGTATGTTCCAGCCGCGTTTGTGTTTTCTAATCTTTCGTTTGCCACCGTGGTCCCTTACCTGATCTTGGAAGACTTGGGAGAAAATGTATGGGAGCTGTTGGACTGAACTTTGGCTCGGCCACCAGTGGCCAGGGGTTCGATGTCACCACGACCGTGAACCAGATTGTGACCAATCTGCAAGCCGTGGAGACGCCCTGGAAGACACAGTTGACTGCACTCGCGAGCAAGGACACGGCGCTCACCAGCCTCGGCACGCAGCTGTCAACCTTGTCAACCGACTTGCAGAACCTGACCGACTTCAGCGGCACGTTGGCCTATAAGACAGGGTCTAGCTCCGATACGAATGTGCTGAGTTTGTCGTCGGCAAGCCCAGTAGCCGTGGCCGGAACACACACCATCTCGGTTCAGAATCTTGCGCAGACCTCGAGCGCAGCTTCGGATACTGTGGGCGCCAAGGATACGCTGACAGGCGGTATCACGTTCAAGGTGGGGACTGGAGGTTGGCAGACGGTGAACGTCGGTGACGGCTCGACCGCGACGACGCTAGCAGGGCTTTCTGCAGCAATCAACCGTGCAGCTCTTGGTGTAACCGCGAACGTTTTGACGAATGCGGACGGCTCACAGCGGCTGTCCCTGGTGAGCCAGTCCCATGGCGCGGCGGGCCAGATCACGATTGCCGATGTTACAAACAACCCAGCCAAGCCCACAACGCTCGCAGACTCCACTGTCACAGACAAAAATCCAGGGCTGGGTCTTGCGACGATTCAAAACGGAATGGACGCCACGATTACGGTGGACGGAGTTTCCGGAATCACCAGTGCCTCGAATACGGTCACAAATGCGATTCCGGGGGTGACCTTTCAACTGCTATCAACCGGCACGGCAAGCTCTGGAGAAACTCCGGAGACGGTACAGGTGGTGATCGACACCGATACGACGAGCATTGAGACGGCGATCAATACATTTGTGACGGACTATAACGCCACGATGAAGGCCATCAATGCCCAGGAGGGCAAGGACTCAACTGGAAATCCACAGCCGCTGTATGGCACCTCAGTTCTGGCCAAGTTGCAGGAGGGGCTGCTGTCTGCGATGAGCGGATCGTTCGGCACAAATGCTATCAATTCGCTGATTTCTCTTGGCATCACTGCGAATCCGAGCGCCGACGGCACGATCAGCCTGGATGCCGATAAACTCAGCAGCGCGTTGAACTCCAACTTCACCCAGGTCGTCTCGTTCTTCCAGGATACGGGTAGCTTTGGTTCAACTTTTACAAATATGTTGAACGGTCTAGGCAACAGCAGCGCCGAGGGAGGCGCGATCAGCCTGGCACTTAAAGAAGACAGCAGCCAGGAAACCACTTTGAATGACAACATCTCGAAAGAGGATGCGCTGATTGCGACGCAAAAAGCGAACCTCACCACGGAATTGAACGCGGCCAACCAGATACTGCAGGCAATTCCAGAGATGATTAATCAGGTCAACGAAATGTACAGCGCAATCACCGGCTACAGCCGGAATCAAAACGGATAGGAGCATCAAAATGGATTTGTACCGAGGTCACTCACTTGAGGGCGCTTCGGGGGTTGAACTCACGATTGCGCTCTATGACGGAATCATTCGTTTCATGCACAACGCCATCGAAGCAGTGGAGCGGAACGACGTCGCTCAGCGACGCGCGTCCGTGAAACGCGCAATGGATATCGTGATCTACCTGCAGGCAACGCTGAACGCCGATGTGGGCGGCAAGCCGGCCGAGTCGCTCGCAGATTTCTACGTTGCCATGTTTGCGCTGATGCTTCAGGGCTCGCAGGCGAGTTCCCGGATTAAATTCGAACAGGTGATCGCCAATGTGCGAAACGTGCGCGACGCGTGGAAACAAGTGGCGGCAGATCCGAGTGCGCATCACTTCGCGATGAGTCCGGAGTCTCACGCAGTGAGTGCAAATGTCAAGAGTGACAATTCCTGGGCTCCCCAGCATGAGGCGCAAGCCGGAGCGCGATGGACGGTATAAATCAGCCGGCGACTGTGAGCTCTTCTTCCAGTTGCTGCTTCTGATAGAGGCCGGCGTAGTAGCCATCCAATGCGAGCAACTCATCGTGGCGTCCGACTTCGACAATTCTGCCTTGATCGAGCACCGCGATCTGGTCGGCATTACGTACGGTCGATACGCGGTGCGAGATGAGAATCGTCGTAGCCGTCGCAGTGTAGTTTCGCAGTCCGCCCAGGATGCGTTCCTCGGTATACGTGTCAACGCTTGCGAGCGCGTCATCCAGGATAAGAATTGCGGGGCGCCGGAGCAGCGCGCGCGCAATTGCCAGGCGCTGCTTCTGTCCGCCCGAAAGCGTCATACCGCGTTCCCCGACCATGGTCTCAAATCCTTGCGGAAATTCCTCAAACTCACGCCGTATATGCGCCGCCTCGGCCGCTTCCAGCAGCTCTTCGGCAGAGGTGGAGGGCACGCCAAAAGCCAGGTTTTCTCTAAGGGTTTCGCTGAACAGAAAGGTCTCCTGCGGCACGATGCCCATGTTACGCCGAAGTGTTTCGAGCGGATATGCGCGGATCGGGCGGCCGTCGATAAGCAGGGAGCCTTCCGGGGTTTCGTACAACCGCGAAATCAAGTTGACCAGGCTGGTTTTGCCGGAACCTGTTGGTCCCACAATCGCGAAGCTCGAACCGGCGGGAATCTTCAGCGAGATATCGCGGAGGATCGGTGTGTCACCGTAGCTGAAGTTGAGATCGCGGAATTCTATATCGCCGCGCAGGATCGTGTCGGCGGGGATTGCAGGATCGGCCGAACTGTCGTCAATGCCAGGGCGGGCGCGCAAGAGTTCATCGATACGTGCGACGGAGGCAGTTCCGCGCTGGAAAAGATTCACAACCCAACCCACCGCAATGATCGGCCAGATCAGCAGAATCATGTAGGTATTGAAGGCCACGAATTCGCCCGGCGTTATGCGATGTGCAATCACCTCATGGCCGCCCACCAGAAGAGTAATGATCATGGCAATGCCCAGGATGAACTCGAGCGTCGGCCACAACATGCCCATAAGCTGAACGAGGCCCTGCGCTCGCATGATGTATTGGCGGTTCAGCTTCTCAAACAGGCTCATCTGAGACTCTTCGCGTCCAAATGCGCGGACCAGTCGTGCGCCTGAATAGTTTTCCTGCGCCTGCGACGAGATCTCGGAGAAACTCTCCTGAATCTTCTCGAAGCGATCGTGGATCTTTCGTCCGAAGTATTGAACGAGGATGCTGGCAAGTGGCATCGGTGCCCACGCCACGAGGGTGAGCCACGGGCTGATGCGGAGCAGAAAGTAGAGTGCGCCGACCGTGAAGAAAACCGTATTGGCGCTGTACATCAATGCCGGACCAAGGAGCATGCGCACTGCGTTCAGGTCATTGGTCATGCGCGCCATGACATCGCCGGTGCGGTATTTCTGGTAGAAATTGGCGTCCTGGCGTTCCAGTTGCAGGAAGAGGTCATTGCGCAGATCGAATTCGATCTCGCGGGAGATGCCGATCAGGATCCAGCGCTGTGCGTAGAGAAAGAGGCCTTTGATGAGATAGATGGCAACGAACACACCGGCAAGAAAGACAATGCGCTCGCGCGAGACACCGCGTTCCAGTTCGTCAATCGCCTTCTTCAGAATTTGAGGTCCTTGCACGGCGGCTACATTCGTCGCGATGCACGCGAGAGAACCCCACAGGTACCCCCATCGGTAACGACGCATGTAGCTGAGCAGCGGGCCCAGTTCTCGAAACATATTCCTATTGTACGAGCAATAACGGGGAGTGCCGAAAGGCCGGACGCGAGCTTCGCGTCATGGTCTCAGGTCGGAGTCCTGAGCAGCAGATAGCCACCGGTAAGGCCAAATAGTACGTCGGGAGACCACGCTGCCAACGCCGCCGGAAGGTAATTGACATTTCCCAGAGCGCCAAACAGTCCGTTCACGACCCAATAGGCGAGAGCTACAGAGATGGCGACGGCAATTCCTGTAAGCGAACCTCGACGCCCCATCGAGAGCGCAAAGGGAATTGCCAGGACAGACATGACCACGGCAATCAGTGGATAGGCGAGTTTCTGCCACAGGGCTACCCTCAATCGCATTGTGTCAAACCCACTCTGACGAAGGTCGCGAATGTAGCTGTCGAGTTGCCCGAAGTTCATCTCCTGGGATTGCCAGTTCTCCTTTTTGAAATAATCCGGGTCTTCGTGGATCTCAGCGAAACTCGTGTTCTTGAATTCGCTGTAATCCCTTTGGTTGCCATCGATGTTTCTAACCCAGCCATTGTGGAAGCGCCAAGTTTCCGTTTGCTCGTCCCAGACAGCTCGCCCAGCAAATATCCTTCGGGAAAGGGCGAACGTGGATGGATTGAATTCAAAGATCGATAGATTGGCGAATGCGTTGTTGTCCGGATCGAAGAATTGGTAGTAGAAGATATGGCCCTGCTCGCCCGGATGAGATTGCCCGAACATCCACTTTTCTTCAGGGTGCAAAAAAGTTTGCGGCGGCCGGCCCTTGATGGTGCTGCGAAGAGCCTCCTGGCGGCGATTTGCCGTCGGCAGGTAATAGTCGTCGAACAAGAACAGGCAGATGGCCAGCACCGCAGAAATCGATACGATTGGGATAACGAGGCGGTAGAGACTGATCCCGGTGGCCTTCATGGCGACGATTTCGCTGTTGCGATTGAGAACTCCAAACGTCACCAGTGCGGCGATCAGCACGGCAAGAGGCGTGATGGTATAGACCATGCTCGGCGCCAGGTTGAAGAGATACTCGCCTACTGTCGCAAGAGAAATGTGATTACGAACGATGTCGCCAACCAGTTCGAAGAATGTGAAGACCAGCATCAGCATGACAAAGCTGGAGAGTACGAGCAGAAACATCCCCAAAAACTCACGCACGACATAGCCATCGAGCAGTCGTGGAAACAACCCGCGCGAAACAAGGCGCACAGTGCGAGGCTGTAGTTTTTCGAGAAGTTCTGTCAGATGAGTTCCATTTGATTTGAGGGCAAGGCGCGGCTTGGGTGTGCGCGACACAAGGTTTGCGATCGCGCTCAAGACGCGACCGCCGCTCGCCATCTGCCAGAGAAGGAAACTGCCGACCGCGGCGAAGAGTAGATTGGCCATCCACACGCCGAGGAATGGCGGGAGTTTTCCCTGGCGGCTGAGCGCGATGCCGGTGTACGAAAGAATGTAGTAGAGCAAAACCAGCAAAACGGTGTAGACCAGGCCCGAGCTCTTTCCGCCGCGTCGTGAAATGACCCCGAGGGGAACGCCAACCAGCATCAGAACAAGACACGCCACAGGATAAGAAAATCGTGTGTACAGTTCCAGTAGGAATCTTCTTCCATCCGGACCGTGGGTGCGCGCTTCGAGGGTCGACAATGGCAGCGCGTAGATGGCGGTATCCATGCGGCCCAGGTGAGTTTCGCTCTGCGGACTCAGCGACAATGGAAGATCAGTCTTCTCGAATGTCGAGATGTTGTACTGCTGCGGCTGGCCGGCAACCGTCTCGTGTCGGGAACCATCGCGGAGCCTCATCAGCAGTTCCTGTGGTGAGTCGTTCACTACGGTCGCAGATTTAGCGGTCGTGATGATCGGATTCCCAGCGTCGCTGACGTCGGCCATAAAGACCTGGTCCCAATTGGATGCCCCCGTTCCGCCTTTTACGTTTTGCACGTAGAGCACGGCGTTGCGGAAATCCTCGTAGAAGACGTGTGGCTGAATCACGTATGAAGCCTGGGAAGTCTCCAACTCCTGCTGCATATCGAGAATGGCCCTGTTCGCGCGCGGCGCCACGAAAACCGAGTTCACCAGCCCCAGCAGCGTTCCCGCGATCGCAACAATCGAAGCGACGCGGACGAAGTAGCCGATGCCCAGCCCCGATGCGCGTATGGCGATGATCTCGCTGTCGGCGGCCAGGCGGCTAAGCCCTAGCAGAATCCCGACAAGGACAGCCATCGGTATGGTGACCTTCAGGGTGTTGGGAAGGCTATAGACAAATACTTCGGCGATGCTGACGAAGGTCGAACTGTTGCGAACCACTGCCTCGAGGATCTGGTTCAGATCGCGCATGAAGAGAATGAAAGTGAAGACCGCGCAACCGATTAATGCGTAGGAGAGGATTTCGCCGAGGATGTACCGGGTGAGGATGCGCACGGTCAGGGGCTCTATGGCTAGTTTAGCTTGTCTTTGCGGCGGGCAGCGGATGCGGATGCCACCTTCGCAGTCGCAGACTGTTTGCCAGCACGCTCACAGAACTCATGGCCATGGCGGCGGCGGCGATCCAAGGGCTCAACAGGATGTGGAAAGCAGGATACAGCAATCCCGCTGCCACAGGGATTCCGATCAGGTTATATCCCGCCGCCCAGATCAGATTTTGCCGCATAATGCCGATTGTCGATTTCGCCAGATCGATCGCGACGATCACGGAGGATGGTTGGGCACGCAGGAGCAGAACGTCTCCGGCCTCCTGGGCGAGATCGGCGCCACTGCCCATCGAGATTCCGGCGTCAGCCTGCGCAAGTGCCGCCGCATCGTTGATGCCGTCGCCAACCATCGCAACGCGCAGACCATCCTGCTGCAGGGAGCGGATGCGTGCGAGTTTGCCGGCTGGGTCCAGCCCGGCTTCAACTTCGCCGATGCCGGCCTGGTTGGCAATCGGCGCAGAAGCAGCGGCGGAGTCGCCGGTAAGCATCATCACGCGAAGACCGCTCTGCTGTAATGCGGCGATCGCACTGCCAGCATCGGGGCGCAATGAGTCCTTCGCATCGAAACAGCCGATCGACTGATAATCAAGCGCGATCCAGAGGCGGGTTACTCCGGGCTTCGCGGGAGGAATGCTGTCGGGGAACCGAATCGCCGATTCCTGGAACAGTGCATCGTTTCCAAGAAGACAGTTGTAGTCCTCGACGCGGGCCGCCACGCCGCGGCCAGGGATCACCACGACCTCTTCGGCAGGTTCCCACTTAATAGAGCGAGATCTCGCGTAATCGACTACCGCATGGGCCAGGGGATGATTCGAGCGCTCTTCCGCGGCAGCCGCCATGCGCAAAAGGTCGTCCTCGCTGTAGCCCTTGACCGGTCGCACTGCTTGAAGGACGGGTCGTCCGATGGTAAGGGTGCCGGTTTTGTCGAGGATGACGACGTTGAGGTTGGCAAGCCGCTCCAGGGCCTCTCCGCCCTTGTACAGCACTCCAAACTGCGCTCCCCGACCCACGGCCACAGTGAGCGCCGCCGGGACCGCGAGACCCATGGCGCAAGGGCAAGCGATCACGAGCACTGAAACAGTGGCCGCCAAGGCCATCGAAACAGAATGCGTTGTAACCATCCAGACGGCGAATGTGATTACCGACAGCACGAGAACGATGGGAACGAAGATAGCGCTGGTCCGGTCTGCCAGCCGTTCCATGGGCGCCCGCGACGACTGGGCCTGCTCCACCATCCGCGTTATTTGAGAGAGCACCATGTCCTCGCCCAGCGATTCTGCCTTGCATACAACGGCGCCGTCGTAGTTGAGAGAGCCAGCCAAAACACGCTCCCCAGCTTCTCGCGGTTGCGGAGTCGCCTCGCCTGTCAGCATTGACTCATCCACGCTGGTGCGGCCTTCTGCGATCTTTGCGTCTACCGGGAATCGTTCGCCGGGAAGAACAAGCACTTTGTCGCCGATCCGAATTTCCTCGAGCGCGACAAGGGTTTCGACGCCATTCACGATGCGGCGGGCTGTTGCGGGGCGCAGACGGCTCAACCCATCGATGGCGGCCAGGGCGCGACGTTTGGCCTGCACCTCGAGTGCTTTACCGAGGAGCAGAAAGCCAAGGATCAGCAGAACCGCGTCGTAGTAAACCTGGCGATCCGGCGCAGGAGCAACCGTGGCGTATGCCGAGTAGGCGAATGCAACGCCAGTTCCCAGGCTCACCAGCGTGTTCATATTGGTGCTGCCACGCGCCAGGCCACGAGCCGCTGCGACGTAGATATCGCGGCCTGCCCACGCCATCAGGACTGCTGTAACGACGAGCAGCGACCAGCGCAGAACATCCGGCGACGCCTGGTAGAGCCACGGCAGCATTCTCATCAACAGGTGGTCCAACGCCCCCATCTGCGTGCCCACGGGCATGGCCACCAGCATCGCGATTGCGCCGGCAACAAGGGTTGCCGCTGCTTTGATCTCGGTTTTCCCCTGGGATGGCTTCGGCCCATGCAGCGCGGCTGCTCCGGGATGGGGAAGCACGGCGTCGTAACCGGACTTGCGGATCGCTTCCACCAATCGTTCAGCCGATGCCTCGGCTGGGTCAAACTCCACGAGGGCACGATTCGCCATCAGGTCAACATGTGCCGACTTCACACCGGCCGTCTCTTTGAGAGCGCTTTCCACATGATGCTGACAGGAAGCGCACGTCATTCCGATGACGGGTAATGTCAGCGACTCTGTCTCCATCGAACCCATCGTGCGATTCACTGCTCCAATCGTGCGTTGAAGCCGGCCTTGGCGAGCGCCGCTATCGCGGCATCCACGGGAGGCGTGTCGTCGGGCGACTTCAGTCTGGCTGCCCCAATACGCACCTCCTCAACTTCAATGGTGCCAGTGGAATTCAGGGCCTGTGTTACGCGGCGGACGCATGAGCCGCAATGCATGCCATCGATGCGCAGTATGAACTCCGCCATGATGTTCTCCTGTTTCTTTGATGATACGCGCGTTGAATCGATGCAGCCCGCAAGAAGTTGATCTGAATAGCTTTGGCTGGTTACGCAAGTGTTGGAGCGAGATCTATAGTAGAAGCAGACATGATGACAAACGTCCTGCAGCGTGAATACCCCGAGGCGCCGATTGTCGGCGTTGGCGCGGTCGTCGTGGATCGGGAGCGCGTTTTACTGGTGCAACGTGGGCACGAACCCTCCAAAGGGAAGTGGTCCCTGCCGGGCGGCATTCTGGAACTGGGAGAGTCTCTGGCGCAAGGCGTTGTGCGCGAGGTGCTGGAGGAAACCAGCCTCGTCGTCGAAACAATTGAATTAGTCGAGCTCATTGACCGCGTTCAGCGAGTGAGCGGACCGTCGGGTGAGCGTGTTCGCTACCATTACGTAATTGCCGACTACCTTTGCCGCGTGGTTGGAGGCGCCTTGCAGGCGTCATCGGACGCAGATGCCGTGCGCTGGGTGGAACGGGCGGAGTGGAACAGCCACAGCGCGCTGGCGCTCGATCCTATTACAGTGCGCGTGATTGAGGCCGGCTGGCAGCGAGCAAGAGCGCTGCAACTCGCCGGGCAGGAGTTCAGTTGATTCGAGCGGGCAAATGGAAATGGGTCGTCTGCGGTGTCCTCGCGATCATCGTGTCACTGAGCGTGGTGTGCTGGACGCGTCCGCTGGGAGTCTTTCGAGTCTTTGGTCAAGCCCAGATGTTTTTCGTCGGCGCCAAGAGCGGTTTTACCGAGGTCGATGGCTATCGCGTGCATTACTATGCGCTCGGACCTGCCAACGGCTCGGTCGTCGTTCTGGTGCACGGTCTTGGAGGCAGGGCCGACGATTGGCAGAAACTCGCGCCACAACTGGCCAGATCGGGGCATCGCGTATACCTGCCTGATCTTCCCGGGTATGGAGAGAGTGAGAAGCCGGCAAATTTCTCCTACTCTGTGAGCGATGAGGCCAGGATCGTCAGCGGCTTCTTCGATGCGCTTGGACTGAAGCAGGTTGACCTTGGTGGCTGGTCAATGGGCGGATGGATCGTCCAGCTTGTCGCCGCGGAGCATCCAGACCGGATACGCCGCCTGATGCTGTTCGATAGTGCCGGGCTTTACGTGAAACCCGAGTGGGATACAAGGCTCTTTACGCCCACTTCAGTTGAAGAACTCGACAAATTCGACGCTCTGCTGATGCCCACACCGCCGCATCTTCCTGGATTCATCGCGGAAGATATCCTTCGCACTTCGCACGAACATGCATGGATTATCCGCAGGGCACTTGATGCGATGCTGACGGGGCGCGACACCACCGACCATCTGCTCCCCGGCTTGAAGATGCCCGTGTTGATTGTGTGGGGCGAGGTCGACCGCATTACGCCCTTGAGCGAAGGCGAAACGATCCACCAGCTCATTCCCCAATCCCAGCTGACTGTGATTCCCGGTTGTGGGCACCTCGCGCCAAACGAGTGCGCAAGCCAGATTGGGCCGGTGATGGTTAGTTTCCTGACGAATTAATGTCGTAACCTTCCCACGACAGAGGCCTCCTTCTGCCCATGAAAAAAAGGGCGAAGCTCGCGGCTTCGCCCTGGAGTAACGCCAAAATCTAGAAGCTGACCCGCGCGCTCAATTGAATTTCCCGTCCCGGCGACGAGACTTCAGTGATACTGCCGAAATTAGACGTGTTCACAAAGCGGTTCGGCGTGCCGAGATTGGTGTGGTTCAGAGCGTTGAAGAATTCCGCTCGAGCTTCAAAGCGAGCCTTCTCCGCCATGCTGAACTCGCGCACTACCCCAAGATCCATGGTTTGCATTCCGGGACCGTAAACGGAATTGCGGCCCACGTTGCCATACGTGTAAGCAGGCGGAGTGGCAAAAGCGGTCGGGTTGAACCACGTTGTGGACCTGTGGGTCCCCGGGCCGAATACCTTCTGGCCTGTGAGATTTGCGCGAATCGGATTTTCACCGACAACGGTTCCGGCATTCGCCGTGTCGCCAAATACCGAGATGGTCAAAGGGAAGCCGGTTTGAACCTGGTACTCCAAAGACCCGCGCCAATCGCGGCTGAGCACCTGCATCAGATGATTTCCGCCCATGGCATGCGAACTATAGACCGCGCTGAGGGCGAACCGGTTCCGGATGTCGCATCCCGGACCCTTTTCCGCATTCAGGTCGTCGTTGTTCTGCGGGGTGGCTGCCTCAAACATGGGCGAGCGGAAGTCCGGTGCGTTTTCAAGCGACTTGGCAAACGTATAGTTCGCAAGGAAACTGAGCCCGTTTCCGTATCGGCGGCGCACATTTACGTACCCCGCGTCATACCAGCTCTGCGATGTGTTCTCAAGCAGGTTGATGGTGCTCACAGGGAAGCTCGAACTTGCAACAGTCACATTCGACGGAAAGACTGTGTTGGGAACGAAGCTGATTTTGGGATGGGGACGCCGCGGCTGAATCAGTCCCGGACCGGGCTGAGCATTGTTGATAAGGTGGCTGCGCTGCAGATGGAACCCGCCGGCTCCAAGATAGCCCACTTCAACGGTTGTGGAATTTCCCAGTTGTTTTTCAAGTGAGGCGCTCCACTGTTGGACGTATTGTGCCGGCGCGTGTAACTGCAAAGTGGTGAAGCTCACAACTGACGTTCCGAGCACCGGTGCAGGGAAGTTGAACGTGTTGATGCTGGGAGTGAAGGGATCGCTCTGCGAGGTCAAAGGGAAGACATACGGTACGTTGTGGCGCTGGTTGCACCACGTGTTCATATCCACCGGTGTATAGAAAATTCCATAGGCGACATGCGCCACCAATCCGAGGCGAGGAATGCTCTGGGCGAGGCCTAGACGCGGAGCGAAGTTCGTGTGATTTGCGTACATCAAGCCCTTCGGGTATCCGTTTTGTCCGCCGATGAAGGCCTGGGGTGTTCCGCTGCTCAAGTCGAGATTGCTGTTCGTATAGCGAATATCGACTAGCGGGCTCATGAACTCGTATCGAACTCCATAGGTCAACGTAGAAGTCGTTGTCAGGCGCCATGCATCTTGTGCATAGGCATCCGAATACCACTGGCGCAGGTCCATCTGCGGCACACCTGCCTGGCCCTGGCGTGCCGCGGGCAGACCCAGTTCGAAGCTGGCCAGAGCGGATCCCGTCCCGTCGTTTAGGGAATCCTGCGTGGTGAAGCCGTTGGTGAACTGGTAGAAGCCACGGTTTTGGAAAAACCCCCACATCGGCCAGATGAACTTCTGGTAGGCTCCGCCGAATTTCGCGCTGTGCCGCCCGATTTGCCAGTTCAGTGTGTCGCGGCCTTCGACCACCGTGTCCCAGGCATGCATCGGGGTGGCGATGTAGTTGTCGCCGATGGGCGAGAAGCCCTGAATGTTGAAGTACGGCGCTCCCCACGCAGCCGGTCCACCAAATCCCGTTCCGGTAATGCCCAGTTCCGTCACGATGTCTCTCTTGTTTGCGCTCTCTGTGGAATGCATCATCACAAGGCGGGAGATGGCGCCCGAAGCGGAATTCACCATTTGCGATGAGAAAACATGGTTCCACGCCAGAATTCCATTCTGCGCGAGATCGTCGTGATAGAAGCCGAATCCTGGAAGGCCGACTGTTGGGTGAAATCCGTTTTCACCAGAAGCGGAATAGCGGAAGTACGCCAGATCCCCGCTGCCGAAGTTGTGATCGATGCGGACAGTGCCCTGGTCGTTGTTCATGCGCTGCTTGCGCAAATCGAGATAGTTATTCGCGTCGTTGCCCGCGCCGATCACGGTGGGCTGGCCCATCATCGTCATCGACCCCATGTCCATGGTGTTTGGCTGAGGCGTGTATTTGTTCAAAATGATTGATGCTGCCTGGGCAATGCGGCCCGGCGGAATCACATTCTTCACGCCGTTATATTCAAACTGCTGGCGGATGAACTGCGGATTCGATTTACTCACAGGTAGGCTCGGATTGAAGTTCGGATTTGCCTGTGTCGTTGCCGGATCGTAGATGTTGACGCCGCTCTGGCTGAAGTCTCCCGCGTCTTCGGCCGCGGTGGGAACGGTGTCAACCATGGCCATCGTCTCCACATTCCGCAGTCCTTCATAATTCACGAAGAAGAACGTCTTTCCGGTATGCCAGACAGGGCCGCCGACCGAAGCGCCAAAGTTGTTCTGAACGAGGAAATTCGACATGCCCATGTCGTTGAACGAATGAGCGTCCATCGCGCCGTTGCGAAGAAATTCGTACGCAGTGCCATGGAATTTTGCCGTGCCTGATCGGGTGACAATATTAATCTGGCCGCCGCCGGCCCCGCCCATATCGGCTGAGTAGCTGCCGGTCTGCACCTGGAACTCCTGTACTGCATCGGGCGACGCGCTCAGGTTCTGCGTGCTGAAGGTTGGATCGGTATTGGTCGCACCATCGAGCAGGAAGTAATTCCCATTGGGGCGGCTGCCGCCAATGCTGACAGCGGAACGCTGACCGGGCCGCCAATACAACGGGTTCATGTCGCCGGTGGCAGCGCCGTGGCTGATGTGCGCTCCCGGCACGGTGAGCACAAGGTCGATCAGCATGCGGCCGTTCAGGGGGAGGGAATCGACGGAATGCTGATCTACAACTTCGCCAACGCTGGCATCCTGTGTTTTAAGCAGTTCGCCCGAGGCGTTAACCGTAACCGACTGCGAATCCTTGCTAAGGCGCAAGGCGATATCGAGCGTGGCCTGCTGTCCGACCTCGAGAACAATGTTCTCCTTGGTCTCGCCGAAGCCCTGGCTGTTGACGGTAAGCGCGTAGCTACCGGGCTGCAATCCGGCGATCTCGTAGAGCCCGGTTCCATTTGAAACGACCTCGCGCTCAGCGCCCGTGCTTGCTTCAGTTGCGTGAACGTGGGCCCCGGGAATCGCATGATGCTGGGGATCGAAAACCGACCCGCGCACTGTCGCGTAGTTGCTTTGGGCAATTGCCGTGACTGAGGCAGCGAGAAAACAGAGTGGGGCTATCCATAATTTGCGCAACTTGACTCTCCTGAATGATCGAACTCAACGTCCGTGCGAATCGGAATCGCGAACTTGCCGACTCCCGATACACGGGTTATGCGCTTTTGGTTTACCTGATGCCTTGCAAAGATCAGGGAAGGTGGCGCTTAGGCTATATCGAACATGAGCCTTTTAGGTGCAATGGGCATCGGAGAATGGATGGGCAGGACTCTCCACCCTTTGGTTGATCCAACACAAAAAAGGTCACTCGTTTTCGAGTGACCTTTTCAGTGCGTGACGGACATCAGGCTGCAGCCAGGTTAAACCCCGATCACTGCGCACAACTCCTTGACGGCTGCGGCGCTCTTCTTCAGCGCTGCGTCCTCTTCGGGCGTGAGCTTGATTTCGATGATCTTCTCAAGCCCCGCGGCTCCCAGCTTGCACGGAACGCCGATGTAGAACCCCTCAATGCCATATTCGCCCTGAAGATACGCTGCACATGGCAGGATTTTCTTCTTATCCTTCAGAATCGCTTCAACCATCTCAACTGCAGCCGCGGAGGGAGCATAGTAAGCACTGCCGGTCTTGAGGTATTTCACGATTTCAGCGCCACCGTCGCGCGTCCTCTGCACCAGCTGCTCCAATCGGTCGGGCGCAATGAGCTCGGTGATCGGAATGCCGGCTACCGTCGAATACCGAGCGAGAGGAACCATGGTGTCGCCGTGACCGCCGAGCACAAAAGCCGTCACGTTCTCCACGCTGACGTTGAGTTCCTCCGCGATAAAGGTGCGGAAGCGAGCCGAGTCGAGCACTCCTGCCATGCCGATGACACGTTCGCGATTGAATCCGGCCTGCCGGAAAGCCGCCTGCGCCATGGCATCCAGAGGATTCGAGACGATGATCAGAATGCATTCGGGCGACTGCGCAACCACTTTCGAAACCACGTCGGACATGATCTTGAAATTCGTATGCAGCAGGTCGTCGCGGCTCATGCCGGGCTTGCGCGGAATGCCTGCCGTGATCACAACGATGTCGGAGTTCGCCGTAGCTGCGTAGTCATTCGAACCGATGACATGCACATCACGCTTCTCAATCGGCATAGCCTCAAGCAGATCCAGCGCCTTGCCCTGCGGCACGCCTTCCACAACATCAATCAGCACCACGTCGGCCAGTTCCTTGGCCGCAATCCAGTGTGCTGCAGTGGCACCTACGTTGCCGGCGCCGACAATACTTACCTTTCTTCCGCATTGCTATTCTCCTGGTTCTAAGTTCCGAGTTCGCAGTTCAGAGCAGCTCCAATGACTGCGAACTTAGAACTCAGAACTGTGAACTCGCTTACATATTTCCAATTATGCGCGTCGCAAACTCGCTGGTGCCTACCTTGGTTGCACCGGCTGTCTGCCGTTCGAAGTCGTACGTTACGAATTTCTGCTGGATGGTCTTCTCCATCGCGTCTTCGATCATCTTGGCCGCTTCTTTCCAGCCAATGAAGTCGAGCATCATCACGCCTGACAGAATCACCGAGCCTGGATTGATGACGTCCTTGTCGGCATACTTCGGAGCGGTCCCGTGCGTAGCTTCGAAAACCGCATAGCCATCGCCGATGTTCGCCCCCGGTGCAATGCCAAGCCCTCCAACCTGCGCGGCTGCTGCATCCGAGATGTAGTCGCCATTTAAGTTGGTCGTTGCGAGAATGCTGTAATCAGACGGGCGAATGATGATCTGCTGGAAGATCGAGTCCGCGATCCGATCGTTGATGAGAATCTTGTTCTTCCACGCGCCTTTGCCGTGTGTCTTCCCGATGGAATCGAGGACGCCCTTGATCTCGGCGTAGAGTGAATCGCGAAATTCCTGGTTGCCAAACTCCAGGCCGGGCTCAATCAGCGCGGCATTCTCTTCGACGGTGATGTTCGGATTGGCATCGACGTTACCGAGAATCCAGCTTTCCCGCTCCGTCACTGTGTGGTCGCGAAACTCCTCGACCGCCACCTCGTATCCCCACTCGCGAAATGCGCCCTCGGTGAACTTTTGAATATTTCCCTTATGCACCAGCGTGACGGTTTTTCGACCCATCTCGAGCGCCTGGCGAATGGCATAGCGGACGAGCCGCTTGGTTCCGAAGATCGAGATAGGCTTGATGCCCACTCCCGAGTCCGAGCGGATTTTCTTCTTACCGCCCTTCAACAAATCTTCATTGATGAACTCGATAATGCGACCCGCATCAGCGCTTCCTTGCTTGAACTCAATGCCCGAGTACACGTCCTCAGTGTTCTCGCGGAAGATTACGATGTCGACCTTTTCAGGATGCTTCACCGGGCTGGGCACGCCCTGGTAGTACTTGACGGGCCGCACACAAGCGTACAGGTCCAGCAATTGGCGAAGCGCAACATTTAAGGACCGGATTCCGCCGCCTACAGGTGTCGTCAGTGGCCCCTTGATGGAGACGCGAAGATCCCGCGCGGCGCTGACGGAGTCGTCGGGTAGCCAGGTATTGAACTGACGAAATGCCTTTTCGCCTGCGAAAATTTCAAACCACGCGATCTTGCGCTTGCCGCCATAGGCTTTTTCAACCGCTGCGTCGAAGACGCGCTGCGAGGCTTTCCAGATATCGCGGCCTGTGCCGTCGCCTTCGATAAATGGAATGATGGGATTGTCGGGAACCTGATATTGGCCGTGGCTGTACTCGATGGGCTTGCCGTTCTGCGGCAATTCCAGCCCGTTGTAGGTTTTTTGCATTTGTTTTCTGGAGTTCCTTCCCTCGATAGGGTGTAAGGGAAGGCTAACACCTGCAATTTACAAGTGGCAATGCCGCCCGAATTGCGCAAATGAACGCAAAATGAAGCTCAAGCGCTATTCGAGACCACCTGTGCGGCCGCGCTCGAATGTCATTCTACTGAACCGGCGCGTTCCTGAAGTCACCGGCGTCAAGGCGCGGAATTCCGAAATGCCCACGCAGGTGCATCAGGTCTACAGGACTCAGATTGCCCGCCACCGTCACGAGCGTCAGGCTTCTGGGGGTTTCTGCCAGCACGACGGCCCCACGCACATTCGCGCCATCCAGAACGACCCACACGTCGGTTGTTCCGTTGTGCACCGGGCCACCGTGGTCCGATGTCGTCACCATGTGCTTCCAGCCACGCAGGTGATACGAAGCGCGAATCGCCTCGACTGCGCTTTCATCGGGGATGCCGGCATCGCCGAAGCGCATGGTATGAAAACTCACGCCGTCAAGCTTGTTGATCGCCTGCCGCGTCGGTGCATCGGAGTCCGGAACCAGCCCGGCCGCCACGCCAAGCATCGTCCGGTCGAGAGTGAAGCTTGACTTCATCGCCGCTTCCGAGCTGAGCTGAGCGAGCGCTGGGGGAACCCATTCCAGCGGCACGGGATCTGCGTCGGGATGCGCGGTTCGAGCTGGAGGCGGCCCGGACGGAGCGATGTATTCCTGCGCCACAGCGAGTGCGCAGCCCAGCGTCATGCTAAGCACAGAGATGCCGAGAACCAAAGTCAGCCTCATTCCTGTTCAAACTCCGCTGTCCGGGGAAAGTTCCGCTCAAACGGCAAAATAGCGCAAGATTGTTCAGGCAAAGGGTGGCGTTTCTGAAGACAACGGCCAAGCTCCCGTCTCTTCGGCGCGTGAACTGAGGATTAAATCGCAACCCTTCCTGCACTTACCCGTCCATTTGCGATAGACTCATGCGGGAACACCTGCAAATTCAGACATTGCACTCTGACGGAGGATACATAGAAATTGGGAAAAAACATGGTCCCGAAGAAGCTCTTTTTCACTAAGGGCGTAGGCAAACACAAGGAGCGTTTGACCTCGTTTGAGTTGGCACTTCGGGATGCCGGCATTGCCTCGCAAAACCTGGTGCGTGTTTCGTCCATTTTTCCGCCTCGTTGCAAAGTCATCTCGCGCAAGGAAGGCCTCAAATACCTCGATCATGGTGAGGTCGTTTTCGCCGTCATCGCCGAGAATTCAACCCGCGAACCGCACCGCCTTGTCGTTTCAAGCATCGGCGTAGCCATTCCGGCAGATCGCGACACCTACGGCTACCTGAGTGAGCATCACAGCTTCGGCGAAACCGAAGAGCAGGCGGGCGAATACGCTGAAGAATTGGCCGCCGAGATGCTGGCCACCACGCTCGACGTCGATTTTGATCCGGATAAGAGCTGGGACGAGAAGAAAGAGATTTACCGCATCTCCAACAAGATCGTACGCACCAGCAATGTGACGCAGTCGGCCGTTGGCGATAAGCGCGGCCTATGGACAACGACAATCGCAGCCGCAGTTCTGATTCTCGAACAGTAGACATTGCGTGGAGTGGAAGTGAGGCCAATCCCGCGAGCCGGGGTTGGCCTTGTCGCGTAGAGTCCCCAAAGGAATTGCCGTAGAGGAATCTTTGAAACATGGAAAGCGCTCGTAAATATAAAGTCGGCCTGGTGCAGATGCGGATGGGCCCCGACCCGGATGCGAATCTTGAGTCGGCCATCGCACACATCCGCGAAGCGGCGAAACGGGGGGCAAACATCGTCTGCCTGCCTGAGCTTTTTCGCGCTCAGTATTTCTGCCAGCGAGAAGACATCAAGTTGTTCGACCTGGCGGAACCGATTCCGGGCCCGTCGACTGCCAGACTCGCCGAGGTTGCACGAGAGAACCGGGTGGTGATCGTTGCTTCGCTGTTCGAGCGCCGCGCCCCCGGTCTTTACCACAACACCGCCGTCACGCTAGGGCAGGACGGCACCATCATCAGCGTCTACCGCAAGATGCACATCCCCGACGATCCGCTGTACTACGAGAAGTTCTATTTCACGCCGGGCGATCTCGGTTTCAAGGCAGTCGATACGGCATTTGGCCGCGTCGGCACGCTCGTCTGCTGGGACCAGTGGTATCCCGAAGGCGCGCGCCTGACCGCTCTGCAGGGAGCCGAAGTGCTGTTTTATCCCACCGCCATCGGCTGGCATCCGGCAGAGAAAGAGGAGTTCGGCGCGGCGCAGTATGACGCGTGGCAGACCATCCAGCGTGGCCACGCCATCGCCAACGGAGTCTATGTGGCCGGCGTGAACCGCGTCGGGCATGAGACGGGCGATATCCGCGGCAACCGCGCGAGCGGGCAGGGCCTGGAATTCTGGGGCGGCAGCTTTCTCGCCGATCCCTTCGGCCGCATCATTGCGAAGGCTTCGCACGAGGAGGAGGAAATCCTCATCGGCGAGATCGACCTTGCTCTGCTCGAAGACACACGCCGCAACTGGCCCTTCCTCCGCGACCGCCGCATCGACGCCTATGCGCCCATCACCAGCCGTTTCCTTGATGTCAGCGACGGTGGAGACGGCAAATAAGAATGTCTACCCAGACTCCGCATGAACTCGGCTACCGCATGCCCGCCGAATGGGATCGGCACGAGGCGACCTGGCTGGCGTGGCCTCATAATCCCGAAGACTGGCCCGGCAAGTTTCAGGCCATTCCGTGGCTCTACGCCGAAATCATTCGCCTGCTTGCGGCTCGCGAACGGGTGCACCTGCTGGTCCAGAACGAGAAGGAACAGGGCCGTGCCACCGGCATCCTCGAGCGAGCTCAAGCCAATCTGGACAACGTCAGCTTTCATCAATGGCCTACAGACCGCGTCTGGACGCGAGATTCGGGCCCGATTTTCATCCGAAATATGGAAGGGCGAGTAGCCCTCACCAACTGGCTCTTCAACGCATGGGCTAAGTATCCGGACTGGCATTTCGATGACCAGGTTCCCGATCGCGCGGCTGAACTGCTTGGGGTTCCGCAGTGGCAGCCAGCCATCGATATCGGCGGCGAGAATCGCAGACTCGTCCTTGAGGGCGGATCGATCGACACCAACGGCCAGGGCATCCTGCTGACGACCGAAGAGTGCCTGCTAAGCGAGGTGCAGCAGCGCAATCCCGGCGTCAGCCGCGAACAGCTCGAGAGAGCATTCCACGACTACCTCGGCATCGAGGAGGTAATCTGGCTGGGGCGGGGAATCGCCGGCGACGACACGCACGGTCACGTCGACGACATTACGCGCTTTGTCGGGCCTGCGACGATCGTCACCGCCGTCGAGCAGAACACGAAGGACGCCAATCACGAGCCGCTGGCCGAGAATCTCGCCCTTCTCAAAGCAGTCCGCACGCCTGACGGCAAGCCGTTCAACCTCGTCGAATTACCGCTTCCGCGTCCGGTCGTCTTTCGAAAACAGCGACTTCCCGCCAGCTACGCCAACTTCTATATTGCCAACGGCCTCGTTCTCGTGCCCACGTTTCACGATCCCAACGACCGTATCGCGCTTGGAATTCTGGCAGACCTTTTCCCGGATCGCGAAGTCATCGGTATTCATGCTGTCGATCTTGTGTGGGGGCTGGGAACGCTGCACTGCATGACCCAGCAGCAGCCCGCGACCGTGCCGTTATAGCTGCCGAGAGGTTTCCGCCAGCCGTTACGCCGAGCTAGCCGCGCGTCCTGCGGTAACTTCTCGCGAACAATTCGACGGGACGGCAGCTTGATTTTGCCGTACCATTCAAGCCATGATTTCCGACCTGGAAGCAATGAGGGAAGCTCTTTCCGAGGCGCGCAAGGCCAACGCTGCCGGTGAAGTGCCCATCGGCGCCGTGATGGTTTCTCGAGGTGAGTTGATCGCGCGCGGACAAAACTCCATGATTCGCACCAGCGACCCTACGGCGCACGCGGAGATCGTTGCACTGCGCCAGGCTGCCCGCACCTTCGGCAATTACCGGCTCAACGGCACCACGCTCTACGTCACGCTGGAGCCATGCGCCATGTGCGCCGGGGCCATGATTCACGCGCGTCTCGACCGCCTGGTTTATGCGGCCGCTGACCCGAAAGCGGGGGCATGCGGATCTGTACTGTCCGTCATCAACCACCCACAGCTCAATCACCAGATGCAGGTGCAGCAGGGAGTGCTGGGCGAACAATCCGCTGAGTTGCTGCGCAGCTTTTTCCGCGACCGGCGCTAGAGGGCAAGCAGGACGATAGGCAACCGTTTGGTTGCGTGATGCTTTTTTTGCGCTTTTTAATGCAAAATATTCTCCGCGCAAGGGTTACGAAAATGGGGGCGCTTAAATTCCTCTGCCCATTGGAGTTAAAAGTAAAGAATTCCTGCAAAAGGACTTGCGGCACGCTTTTTGACTTGGTCGGCGGTTTTGGTACGCATCCCGGTATTGGCCGTGGGATGCGCGTTGCCGGAATTTTCGATCGCATTCCTTAGTGAGCTTTCATTATGCGACGGAGAGGGTTAATTACCTGCAAATCCAGGGGAAATTTCTTTCGTTTGTTTTGTTTGGCTTGCAAGAAAATGACGCGGGATGGAGATGACAGGTTGAGTTGGTTGGTTTCGGTCGGCCTGGGGCAGGGGTGGGTGTTGGCGAGGCGACCTAGGGTTTCACCCTGGGCTATTGTCGGACACCCCTCCGGGATTGACGGACAAGGAGCCGGAATTAACTGCGCGTCAATGCCCTGATCCGCTCGGCTTGCTCGGGCCATTTTGCGGCAAGTTCGGCGTGACTCGCGTTGCGGTAGTCTTCGAAGTCAAAACCCGGTACCACGGTGCATCCCAGGAGCGCCAGTTTGCCGCCGCCCAGGATACGCGTTCCCTGCCATACTCCTGCGGGAACGAGTAGCTGAACATGCTGTCCCGCTTTCAAGTCTGGTCCAAGAGTGAAAAGCGCCGAGCGCCCGTCGGCGTAAAGCTGCAACATCTCCACCGGATCACCGAGATAAAAATGAAACATCTCGTCCGAGTCGAGTACGTGCATCTCTGAAAAAGTGCCAGCTTCAAGCAGGTAATAGATCGCGGTGCCTTGCGGCCGGCTTCCGCGCGCAAGCTCTGCGTTGGCCGCCGACGTGTAGGTACGCCGGAAATATCCGCCCTCCACCGGATGCGGTTCGAGGTTGAGCATTTTCTTGATCTCGTCTGCCGTCACGCGAAAATGGTATCAGCCGGGCACAGTAAACTAGGTGCATGAAGGTGCAGGTTTACACCGCCGCCTGGTGCAGAGATTGCCGGGCGGCAAAGCAGTTTCTTGAAGAACACGGGATCGAGTACACAGAGATCAACGTCGACATGGACCCGGCCGCGTCAGCCGAGGTCATCCGGCATGTTGGCAAGCGGGCAATCCCGCAACTGGTCATTGACGGCGAGTGGTTTCAGCCATACAAACCGGGTCGCGGCCTTCTGTACGACGAACTGCACAAGCGCTTCGGGATTCCGCGTAGCTAAGCTGCTTAACCTCGTACAATCAAGAGTTGGCGACGGCCATCAGCGATAGCCAATCGAGGAGCTGCCTTTGATCAAGCGCTATACCCGCCCCGCGATGGGCCGCATCTGGACCGAAGAGAGCAAATACCGCTGCTGGCTCCAGGTTGAATCGGCGGCCAGTACTGTCCTCGCCGAAGACGGCGTTATACCTCAATCCGCCGCAGACGCGATTGCCCACAAAGCGACCGCATCTGCAGAACGCATCAGTGAGATTGAGGCCGAAGTGAAGCATGACATCATCGCCTTCACCACCGCGGTTGCCGAAAGCCTTAAGGTGCAGGGGCTCGGAGAGCAATCCCGCTGGCTTCACTATGGCCTTACGTCGAATGACGTCGTCGACACGGCGCAGGCTCTGCAGGTCAAGCAGGCTTCTGAACTCATCAAGAAGGGAATCGATGCGCTTCTTGTTGTTCTGAAGCGCCGGGCCATCGAGTTCAAGCACACCCCCACAATCGGCCGCACCCACGGCATCCATGCCGAACCCACGACATTTGGTCTCAAGCTGCTGAACTGGTATGCCGAGATGCAGCGCAACCTCGCACGCTTCGATGCGGCCGCCGAAGACATGCGCGTCGGCAAGCTCTCCGGCGCCGTCGGTACCTTCGGCCACCTGAAGCCTGAGCACGAAGAGCGCATCTGCGAGCGGCTTGGGCTCAAGCCCGCGCCTGTTGCTACGCAAGTGATTCAGCGCGACCGCCATGCGGCCTACATCGGTACCCTCGCCATCATCGGCAGCACGCTCGACAAGATCGCCGTCGAGGTCCGCCACCTGCAGCGTACGGAGGTCCGTGAGGCACAGGAGTACTTCAGCGAAAAGCAGAAGGGCTCATCGTCCATGCCCCACAAGAAGAATCCCATCACCAGCGAGCAGATCAGCGGCCTGGCGCGGATTCTTCGCTCCAATTCCCAGGCGGCGCTGGAGAATATCGCCCTCTGGCACGAGCGCGACATCTCGCACTCGTCGGTCGAGCGCGTCATCTTCCCCGACTCCACGATCCTGGCCGATTATCTGCTCTTCAAGACGACAGACCTGATTGACCGTCTGCTGGTCTACCCCGAGCGGATGAAAAAGAATCTCGAATTGACGGGCGGACTGATCTTCTCGGGACAATTGCTGCTCGATCTGGCCGAGGCCGGCATGCTGCGCGAAGACGCGTACCGGCTAGTGCAGGGTCATGCCATGCGCGCATGGAAGGACGATCTGGTGTTCCGGGACGAGGTCGCGAAGGAGCCGGCGATTTCAGGCATGCTCTCGTCGGAAAAGCTGGCGAAGACGTTCGATTACACGTGCCAGTTGGGGAATGTGGATGCGATCTTCAAGCGGGTTCTTGGAGAGTAGCAGTCATGAACCAGATTCCGGATCACGCGGCAGAGCGGGTGCTGAACACGATTGAGGAAGTCGTCAACTCGGCCGATGAGGAACTCGAGGATGCCGAGAAGTGGATGAAGGCGCTGGCGGAGGAGTTTCCCGAGGCGTCAATCGTGCACAGCTACTACGCGTGGGTGCTGTCTCGGGAGCGGAAGCATCGCGAGGCGATCGAGCGCGGCCGGGTGGCGGTGAAGCTTTCGCCGGAGTCGGAGATTTCGTCGATCATGTTGTTCCGCGTGCTGTGGAACGCAGGCGAGCATCAGCAGGCCTTCGATGAGAAAAAGCGGTTGGAGAAACATGGAGTTTCCGATGGGTACGCACTTCTGATGCAGGAGTGGGATGAAGGCGGGCCTGCCTACAGTTCATCCGAGCCGGACTAGCCATCCGAGAAGGCGCAGACTCTGCTATCGTCTCCTCGACAGGAGAGATCGATGAATCGCATTGCTTGTTTGCTCTTTGCCTGCACGAGCGCGATCGGCGTTGCCCAGCAGCCGGCAGCGCCGGCCCCGAATCCGCTCGACAATCTAGGATTCATGCAGGGCGATTGGAGCGGCAAGCAGGACTTCAACAACCAGGGCGGACCCGCAATGGTGGGCGATGCTACAGACCGCATTGAGATCGGGATCGCCGGCAAATACCTGTGCGAGACGCTCTCCACCACGCTTCCCGGTCGCAAGCCGACTGACACACGTCACTTCATTTCGTTCGACAAGCAATCAGGCAAATACACGGCGTGGTGGTTTAACGATACGTCCACGCATCCCAGCGAACTTACGGGAGACCTTACCGAAAACAAACTTGTGCTGCTCAGCGGCGCTTCCGGACCGGGGCCGGTGTTGCGTGCAACCTATGAAAGCCCGTCGGCGAATACGCTCACGTTTCTGCTTGAAATGAAGCAGGGCGACAACTGGACGAAGCTGTTTCTGACGACCTATTCGAACCGAGCTGTCTCGACGAAGCCAGAGCATCTGCCTAGGTAGGGAAGGGAATTCGCACGTGGAAGGCGTAAATCTCACTGTTGCCATCACCGGAGCCTCTGGCGCCGTTCTTGGGCGGGAACTGTTGCGTGCGCTTGAAGCAGACGCGCGCGTTACGCGAGTACATTTTGTCGCGTCCGAAAATTCGCTGCGGGTGATGGCAGAGGAACTTGGAATTTCGGGCCGCACTGGTCTGCTCGAGAAACTGCTTGGCGGTTCGACCACCAAGATCACGCAGCATTCCGACTCCGACATCGGCGCCGCGATCGCCAGCGGAAGTTATCCGTGCAACGGCATGATCGTGCTGCCGTGCTCGATGGGGACGCTGGCAGCAATCGCGAACGGCCTCGCCAATTCGCTCATTGCTCGGGCTGCCGATGTCACGCTGAAAGAGCGGCGACCATTGCTGCTCTGCGTGCGTGAGACGCCCTTCAACCGCATTCATCTGCGCAATATGACGCTTGCTGCCGAAGCAGGCGCGGTCATCTTTCCGGTTATTCCGGCGTTCTACAACCAGCCGGCCGACTCCACTGAAATGGCGCGTCAGTTTGCGTTTCGCGTGCTTGCGCACATTGGATTGGCGCAGCCGGGAGCCTATGTCTGGAAGGCCGATGAATAGAGCTTATTGAGGGGCCGATCGTTCTTTTCAGTGACAATCTACTGACAAGTTCACGTTTGACAGCGCGATACGCGTTCCGCGATACTGCCCTCAATGCCGAACTCAGCGCAACCCCGGATTGAGGCCATGGCCATGTGCATGTGTTGCGCATGCGGATCCATCCGTGTGGCTTCTGAGAGGCGAATGCGCTAGTCGCAACCGATCAAGAACCAGGCGGCCCGGATCCGGAACAGGATTCGGGCTTTTGCATTTCGTTGTTGGGTGCCGCTTCCCTTGAAGTTCCGCCCACCGCCGCAGCTCAAGGCGATATGAAATTTGAAGGAGATCACGATGTCTGAAGAGAAGAAGCAACAACTCGCCACACTGGCCGTTCATGCCGGCCAGTCACCCGATCCCACTACCGGCTCGCGCGCCGTCCCCATCTACCAGACCACGTCGTACCTGTTTCAGGATGCCGATCACGCCGGCCGCCTCTTTGCGCTCAAGGAATTCGGCAACATTTACACGCGCATCATGAACCCGACCACCGACGTCTTCGAGAAACGTGTCGCGGCCCTCGAGGGCGGCGCGGCAGGGTTGGCGACGGCATCGGGCCAGGCAGCCGAGACCCTCACCATCCTCACCCTCGCAGCGGCAGGCGACGAGATTGTTTCCACGACTTCTCTCTATGGCGGTACTTACAATCTCTTCCACTACACACTGCCGCGTCTCGGCATCACCGTGCGTTTTGTAGACGCCGATGATTTTGACGGCCTCCGCGCTGCTATTAACGCGAAGACCAAGGCGGTCTACACCGAGACCCTCGGCAACCCCAAGCTTGACATTGCCGATATTGAAAAATTGGCTGCAATCGCCCACGAAAACCGCGTGCCGCTGGTCATCGACAACACCTGCGCTTCTCCGGCGCTGGTTCGCCCTATCGAGTGGGGTGCCGACATTGTCGTGAACTCGGCAACCAAGTTTCTGGGCGGTCACGGCACCACGATTGGCGGCGTCATTGTGGACGCAGGCAAATTTGACTGGGCAGCCTCTGGCCGATTCAAGGAGTTCACCGATCCCGACCCGTCCTATCACGGCCTCTCGTATACCGAGGCATTCGGCCCGCTGGCGTTCATTCTCAAAGCCCGCATCCAGGGTCTGCGCGATACCGGCGCCGCGCTCTCGCCGCACAGCGCATTCCTGTTGCTGCAAGGGGTTGAGACGCTCCACCTCCGCATGGAACGCCATTCGCAGAATGCACTCGCAGTCGCGCACTATCTTGCGCAGCATCCGGGCGTCGAATGGGTCAACTATCCCGGTCTTGAATCCAGCCCGTACTTTGCCCGCGCGAAAAAATACTCACCGACCGGCCAGAGTTCGCTTATCACCTTCGGCATCAAGGGCGGATACGAGGCCGGCAAGAAGTTCATTGACTCGCTCGAGCTCTTCTCGCTTTTGGCGAACATCGGGGATGCCAAGTCCCTCGTGATTCATCCAGCTTCAACCACCCACCAGCAGCTTTCCGTGGAAGAGCAGGCCGCAACCGGAGTGACTCCCGAGCTTGTCCGCCTCTCTGTCGGCATCGAGGACATTCGCGACATCATTGCCGATATCGACCAGGCCATCGAGACGGCCAACGGTCACGCTAGTTCTGGTGCTGCCACAAGCAAGGTTCATGCGGCACAATGAGGGTTATGACCGAAGCCTTAACCGGGTCGGGCCCTGCATCGACCCGGTCGCCTGCTCTTGAGCCCACGTATGAGGGCGACTTCGTACTGGACGAGCACTTGATGCTCGAGAGCGGGCGCACGCTAGCCCAACCGACGCTGCACTACGCCGTCTACGGCCGCCTCAATGCAGCGCACGACAATGCGGTCCTTATCTGCCACGCTCTCTCGGGTTCTGCTCGCGTCGGCGACTGGTGGCCGGAGATCTTCGCTCCCGGCGCCGTCTTGTCGCTTGAGCATGATTTTGTAATCTGCATCAACATCCTTGGCTCCTGTTACGGCTCCACGGGGCCCGGCTCCGTCGATCCCGAAACCGGCCTGGTATATGGTCCCGATTTTCCGCTCGTCTCGATTCGAGACAACGTCCGTGCCCAGGCCCATCTCCTCGACTCTCTCGGCATTCATCGTCTAAGGCTGATCCTCGGCGGATCGATCGGCGGCATGCAGGCCCTGGAATGGGCGATTCACGAACCCGCCCGCGTCGAACGCGCTGCCATTATTGGTGTAGCCCCTTTAACGGCCATGGGATTGGCGCTGAACCATCTCCAGCGTCAGGCCATCCAGAACGATCCGGACTGGGATGGCGGCTACTATTTGCCGCAGAGACAGCCGCGACTTGGCTTGTCGCTCGCCCGGCAGATTGGAATGATTAGCTACAAGTCCGCCGGCCTGTTCGACGAACGCTTCTCGCGCAATCCCAACCGAAACGGCGAAGACCCGTGGAGTCACGATAGCCAGGGAGGCGGCCTCGTGGGCGGTCGCTTCGATATTGCCGGCTATCTGGATAACCAGGGCGAGCGCTTCATCCAGCGTTTCGACGCCAATGCCTATCTCGCCATCCTGCGCACCATGGAGACCTGGGACCCTCTCAATGGCCACGCGTCTCCCACGGAGGCCTTCAGCGATATCCGCGCCCGCCTCACCTTCATCGGGATAAGCTCTGACTGGCTGTTTCCTCCAGAGTCCGTCCGCAGCTTTGCCGAACTGATTCGGTCGGCCGGAGTGCCCGCGGAGTATCGCGAAATGACCAGTTCGCACGGCCACGATGCCTTTCTTGCGGAACAGGCGGAATTGGTTCAACTTCTGCAGTAACTCTTTCTGCCGGAACGATCCTCTGGTAAGCTCAGGAAACACTTTGCCACGATTCGGTGTCTAAGCGATTATGCGATGTGCTGCGGGGGCGGCCATCGGTTCCCCTAGAGGGAGGCAGAAAGATTCCTGCACGGCTTTCATTGAATGGCTTGTCTGAGATTGAGTTGGCGCCCTGGCTCCCGGTTGAGCCGCCAACCTCCAATGTGCGCCGCCTTTCAGGCCGCACAGGTTTTTGTCGAAACAGGTGCCTTGTCACAATGGGCAGGGCTTTCTATAATCCTCCCAATACCGCATTGGACATCGTGGGAATGTCTATCCGTGAAAGTCTGTCGAATCGCCCTTCAAAACGGATGGATGAAACCGCGAGCGAGTGCTTAAGTACCGATTCCACTTCCGCATCTCCCAGGAGCACTGAATGAAGAAGTTTGTCTTTGCATCTGTGATGGCGCTGGCGAGCTTGAGCCTCGTTTACGCACCCACGCTGCGCGCGCAGGATCAACCGAGCGGCACAATTCAAATCAAGGATCCCGCCGAATACAACGCCTATTCAATGGCCACAACACAGTCTGATCCCAAGGCCAAGGCGGCAGCTATTGAGGACTTCCTGACCAAGTACCCGCAAAGCGTCGTCAAAAAGGCGATTCTCAATGATCTGCTGCAGGCCTATCAACAACTGCAAGATCAGGACGGAATCCTCAAGACTGCCACGCGCTTGCTCCAGATCGATCCTAATGATCTTGGCGCAACCTTCTTTTCGGTAGCCATCAAGAAGAGCCAATGCGCGAAGTCGCCCGATCAGGCAACCTGCGATGATATGGCTGCACTCGCGCAAAAAGGGCTGCAAATCCCAAAACCAGCCGGTATCGCTGACGATGCCTGGAAGCAGCAGACCGCGACCGCGTTCCCAACCTTCGCCTCCGCTATCGCTCTCGATGACATGGTGAAAAAGGATCCAGCCGCAGCCGTTGAGGAATACCGCAAAGAACTGATGATGTACCCGCCGGAGGCCACAACCAAGGGGCCCGGACTGGGCGATACTCTTCAGCTTGCGCTGGCGTACGTCAAATTGCAGCTTCTCGATGCGCAGGCCCAAAGAGACGCCGAAGCCAAGGCAAAAGCGACTCCCGGCGACGCAGCTTTGGCAGCTGCTGCCAAGGCTGCGAAAGACAAGGCAGGGCAGGACTACGTTCAGGCCTGCTGGTTTTTTGCCCGTGCCTGGAACTTTGCGCCAGCCAACTTCAAGGGCCAGATCGAGCCGCAACTCGAGTACTACTTCAAGAAGTACCACGGAGATCTGACAGGCCTGGACGCGCTGAAGACTCAATCAGCGGCCACGCTGTTCCCGCCGGGAACCCTGAATATCGCTCCCGCCAAGACGCCTGAAGAACAGATCCACGATCTGCTGGCGACCACCTCCGACCTGAATACGCTGGCACTGGCCGATAAGGAAACCGTGCTCTCCGTAGGCAGCAAGGAAGATGCCGACAAGCTCTGGGCTCTCCTGCAAGGCAAGGACACGCCTGTCCCGGGTACCGTTATCGAGTCGAGCGCCAGCCAGATCAAGGTTGCTGTCACTCAGGACTCCAAGGACGCCAAGACAGCTGACTTCATCGTCAACATGAAGGAACCGATTCCGGAAAAGGAAATCCCGGCAGTTGGTTCTGAGCTCAAGCTGCTGAAGGATGGCGGTCCCGAACTCGACGGAACGTACGACACCTACACCCAGGTTCCTGCCTCGGCAGCCGCCGCTGCAAATGCGCAGATCGTGCTGAAAGATGGCATTCTGCAGTCGAAGAAGACACCGGCTCACAAGCCGACTGCCGCTCATCGCCCCGCAGCAACAACCCATAAACCGAAGCAATAGATCGCATGTACTCCTGGTGAAGCGAAGGGCAGCCCGTAATGGGCTGCCCTTCCTGTTTCTCCATCCGCATGAGCTTCCACGAATGGTACCCTTGAGACAGCATGGTGCCGTTCCACATTCCCCTGAAAACCCTGGCAGCCGCCGTGCTTGCGGTTGTCTGCGTATCCTTCACTGTTTTTCCGGCGCAAAGCCGGGGACAGGAGAGGTCAAAGCACGAAAGAATTGTGCCGGATCCGGTTGAGCCCAAGCCATTCTCAACGATTGCGACCCGACAGACTCCCATCTACACAGTCGATTTTCGATCAGCGGAAGAAATTTCCCAGCAAGATCGGCTCCTGCTTGCCGATGCGGAGTCGTCTATTGCCGAGCATGTCGGTTTCACAGGGCTGGAGCTTTCGAAAGGAGAATGGACAACACGGCAGATCGTCTGTCCGACCTTCCCCAATCATCTCTTTGTGCAATACACGCGTAACAACGGCGCAGGCGATGTTTCAGTATTCTCTGCATCGATTCCGCGTAATGGCAACGGCCGCGTGCGCATCGTTCCCATCCTCAAGCGCGGGTACTCTCTTTTCTCTCCCGCTCCCATCAATGCGTTGACTATCTCGGCCTTCAACCACATCCGCGCCGAAG
Organism: uncultured Acidobacteriaceae bacterium; assembly: GCA_963770365.1. Classification (GTDB taxonomy): domain Bacteria; phylum Acidobacteriota; class Terriglobia; order Terriglobales; family Acidobacteriaceae; genus Telmatobacter. The sequence continues at coordinate 59,275 of CAVYPN010000029.1, forward strand.
ATGCCGAGACCGCAAACTCCGACTGGCTTGGGAATGCGCTTTGCTATGCCGCACTGACCGGCGCAAGGCCTGAGATCCTGACCCCGGACGCGGAGCCTGCTCTGCATAAGCCCATTCCCGCGCTCGCCGCGGCGATGGATGTCCAGATGCAGTCGCGAGGAACCGAAGTAATCCGGTTTGACGATGCGGCCGCGCGTCCCCATGCCACGGAGTGGTCCATGACGTTCACGCACCAGGGAAAGCTGATCAAGGCCACGCACAGACCGGCCTCGATGGCGGCCGTGAAACCCGCATCCCAGAAAGATGCAGTGGCGCGCACATGGCCCGTGCCCCAGTCCGGCCAGAACTAATACTGATTCTGTCCAGGTTTTTTCGTTCTCGGCACTGTCATTTCAGACTGTCATTCCGAGCGACCAACGGGAGTCGAGGAATCTGCGGTTGCTTCTTTTGCGCCCCTTGGTCAGCATGGTCATTCCCCGAGCATGATTCGCTGAATCGCCGATGCGCGCCCCGTTGCCGCATCGCACGTGATGAGCGCTGCGCACATCTTGGGATTGCCCTTGGCGGCCTCGAATTTGCCCGGCATTCCCGTGAGGAACCGATGCAACACCAGTTCTTTCTCGACGCCGATGACGCTGTCGTAAGGACCGCTCATGCCCACGTCGGTCTGGTAGGCGGTGCCGCCGGGCAGAACCCGTTCATCGGCCGTCGGTATATGCGTGTGCGTGCCGAGAACCGCCGTGACGCGCCCGTCGAGATGCCAACCCATGGCGACTTTTTCGCTGGTGGCTTCGCCGTGAAAGTCGACCACGATTACCTTGGCTTTGATGCCGGCCAGCAGGTTGGTGGCAGCGTTGAACGGGTCGTTGGTGCCGCTCATGAACACCTTGCCCATCAGGTCGACGACCGCATACGCCACGCCGCTCTGCGTGACGCCCTCGAAGACACCGTATCCGGGCAATCCTGGCTGCATGTTGGCAGGGCGCAGCACGCGCCGCGCGCGCTCCTGGCTATTGGCAGGAGCTGAATTCAAATAATCCAGAAGCTCGCGCTTGTCCCACACATGGTTGCCGGTGGTGAGCACGTCAGCGCCCATGTCAAACAGCTCTTCGGCAATTTGCGGCGTCACGCCAAACCCGCCCGCTGCATTCTCCGCATTGATGATCGTGAGTTCGACGTCATGCGCCTCGCGCACATGCCCGATGTGCTCGCGCACGATCCCGCGCCCCGCGCTGCCGAAAATGTCACCGACGAACAAGATTTTCAAAAAGCAGCTCCTCGTGTGTGCGTCTGAATTTCTTAGTGGAAACCAAGACGCGAAAACCAGATTCTGTCGTTCACCACCCCCAAACTGAAAGGCGTTTGGGGCCCCGTTCGCTCAGAATGACACGGGCGATTATCAGGAGCCAGCTGGTGGTGGCTGCTGCTCCTGATCCTTGTTCCCTGACTCCTGCTCTTTTCTCATGAGCGGAAACAGGATAACGTCGCGTATGGATTTCGAGCCGGTCAGCAGCATGGTCAGACGATCGATGCCGATGCCTTCGCCGCCGGTCGGCGGCAGGCCATACGCAAGGGCGCGCACGTAGTCTTCGTCCATCTGGTGGGCCTCTTCGTCGCCGCGGTCGCGCTCTGTGAGCTGGTCTTCGAAGCGCTTGTGCTGCTCGACCGGGTCGTTGAGTTCGCTGAACGCGTTGCCGAGCTCAAAGCCGCCGGCGAAGAATTCGAAGCGCTCGACGAGTTCTGGATTATCTGGCCTCTGCTTCGAAAGCGGAGAGACCACCGTCGGGTAGTCGTAGATGATGGTTGGCTGAATCAGGAAGGGTTCAACGACTGCTTCGAACAGGTTGTAGATCAGCTTGCCCAGTGGCGCACCTTTCTTCGCGTCGTAGTAGACGGCACCCATCGCTGTTCGAATTGTCTTCACTTCCGACAAGCGTTCAGCGGTTGACTGATTCTGTCCCTCCATGCCCTCGATCGAAGAAATGGCCGCATGAATTCTGGCTTGCAAGACCTCTGCTGATTCGAATGCGGAGAGTGCCGGCTTGGCGCCTGCCTCTTCGGGCCAATACTCTCGAATCGCCTCGGTCATGGTAAGCCGCGTCCACTTGCCGAGGTCGATTGTGTTGCCGTTGAACTCCACGACTGTCGCGCCGTTTACCTCACGCGCCACAAACTCCACCAGGTCTTCCGTCAGCTGCATCATGTCCTGGTAGTTCGCGTACGCCTGATAGAACTCGAGCATGGTGAACTCGGGGTTGTGCTGCGTGCTCACGCCCTCGTTGCGAAAGTTGCGATTGATCTCGTAGACGCGATCAAGCCCGCCCACCACCAGCCGCTTCAAATACAACTCCGGCGCGATGCGCAGAAACAGATCCATGTCCAGCGCATTGTGATGCGTCTTGAACGGACGCGCATTCGCTCCGCCGGCAATCGTCTGCATCATCGGCGTCTCAACTTCGAGGTAGTCACGGCTGTCAAAGAACGTTCGCAGTGCGCGAAGCACCTTGGCGCGCTTTACAAACACTTCGCGGGCCTCGAGATTTGAGAACAGATCGACATAGCGCTGGCGATAGCGCAGTTCCACGTCGGCCAGTCCGTGAAACTTTTCCGGAAGCGCCAGCATGGCCTTCGCCAGAAATGTCAGCCGCTCCACGTGCACGCTCAGCTCGCCGGTTCGCGTGCGAAAGAGGTATCCACTCACGCCAACGTGATCACCGAGATCGAGCAGCTTGTAAAGCGCCCAGCCCTGCTCGCCCACGGCATCCATGCGCACATAAATCTGCAGGCGCTCGCCGCCCTGCTGCAGCGTCGCAAAGCCCGCCTTACCCATAACGCGAATGGCCATGATACGACCGGCGATGGCCACCGTCGTGCGCTCCGCCTCCAGCGATTCCGCCGTCGCCTCGCCCCACTTGGCACGAATCTGTGGAATCGTATGCGAGGCAGGGAACTGGTTGGGATACGCGGCCTGCCCCAGCTTTTCAATCTCGGTGAGTTTGGCCTTGCGCAACTCAAAAAGATTGCGCTCAAATTCCGAATCAAACACTGTAATTCCTTCTAACCGAATCGTTAAGGTCCAATCGCCAGTATAGCGTTCGCAACTTCGCGCTTCGGCTGCCCTTCGTGTATAACCACGATGGATGCCGTTCAACCGTCCCATCCCGAAAACGCAGCAGCGCTCAAAATTCACGAGCAGCCTCGCATCGCTTGCCGAAGCGGAAAAGATGATCCAGATCTCCGTGCTTCTGCCGTCCTCGGCCTTTGTGGGGTGGTTGCTTGGAGCCGGGCTCGACAAGCTCTTCCATCAGACATGGATCACGCTCGTTGGCATCCTCTTCGGCGGCATATCCGGCATCGTCTACGTGGTCCGCATGGTGATTACTGCCGGCGCCAAGCCCGGCCGAGGTGCAGGAGCGAATTCTGACAATCCGGGACCGGAAGCAGGTCAGGGAAAATGAACGAGCCGGCTCCCGCAATCGCCAGTCTCTCTGATGAAGCACTTCAAGCGTTACTGAAGAGCGCAATCTATAAAATACTCATCCTGGGAGGCTTGGCCTCTCTAGTTCTCTGGGTTGCGAGCGGCTGGGGAACCGGAGCGCTCTTTGCCTCAGGAGCCCTCGTTTCTGCAGCCAGCATCTTCGAGTGGCGACGCCTTGTGAGGATCATCAATTCCCGTATGCGGAATCAGGCTGCACCGCGCGGTATCGGCCTTTCGATCGCGTTCATTCTGCTGCGGCTGGTCGTCTTCGGAGGGGTTATTTATGGTAGCCTTAAATGTTTCCGGGGTTCGCCTTTGGCCCTTGTCTGCGGCCTGAGCCTGGCAGTGATCACGCTCACATGGGAGGCGCTCAAGTTATTGCGCGGCTGACGTTTGATCCCTGTCTCGCCGCTGGATTTTACCCGGAATCAGAAAGTTATTCGTCTTCATGGAAGAAGCACTTGGAATTACAAATCTGCTGAACCGGCTTTTTGCCGGCCCGGTCGACGCACTGCTCAACATGGTCGGCGTTCATCCTGCAAATCCAGCCGCCCCCATCGACAACACATTTGCGATCGAGTTGCTGGTGGTCTTGGGGTTCATCGTATTCTTCCTGTGGATTCGGGCCAGCCTTTCCGTAGAAAAGCCGCCGGTTCAGCAGCACATTGCCGAACTCCTCCACGAATTCATTGGAGGCCAGGCCGAAGCCATCATCGGCCACAAGTATCAGCGCTTCCAGGCCTTTGTCACCTGCATCTTTCTGTTTGTTCTCACCTGCAATCTCATCGGGCTCATTCCCGGAATTGCGCCCCCTACAAGTTCCGCGGTCGTGCCTCTTGGACTGGCCGCGTCGGTCTTTGTCTATTACAACTTTTACGGTTTCAAGGACCAGGGCGTCTTCGGCTACCTGAAGCATTTTGCCGGGCCTGTGTGGTGGATCGCATGGCTGCTCTTTCCCATTGAGCTGGTTTCGAACTTTGCGCGCATCATGTCGCTCACCATCCGTCTCTGGGCCAATATGTTTGCCGGCGATCTGGTCACCCTCGTCTTCTTCTCGCTGGTTCCGTTGGCAATTCCAATCGTCTTTCTCGCGCTGCACGTGCTGGTTTCGCTGGTGCAGGCGCTGGTGTTTACGTTGCTGCCCATGATTTATCTGAGCGAAGCAACGCGCCAGGAACATTGAAGAACAGTTTTCAGTGATCAGTTGTGAGTTTTCAGAATGTCTGCTGGTGCCCCAGGCGCTGGGCTGACTGACAACCGAAAACGGATAACTGACAACTGAAGGATTTCCGCCGGGGAACGCTTCCGCTCCGGGTCAACGGAAAGGCCGCAAGCGTGAGGGGATCAGCTCGGTGAATCTCAACCACCCACTGGCGGCTAATTTTTGAGAAGCTGGAGAAACATGCGTAAACTGCAAAACGTTCTGTTGGTGCTGTCGCTGCTGTGTTTCGCAGTGCCGGCATTTGCTGACGGGGGAGCTCCCGTCAACCTGAATCCAATCGGTATCGGCATTGGAATCGCCCTTGCCGCTGGACTCTGCGGCATCGGACAGGGAAGAGCTGTCGGTTCTGCCGTTGAGTCGGTAGCGCGCAACCCAGGGGCCGCTGGAACCATTCAGCTGCTGATGATTCTCGGACTTGCCTTCATCGAGTCACTCACCCTGTTCACCTTCGCCATGATCTTCATCCGGATCAAGTAAGGCGAATTGCGTTCCAATCTTGCGGCCTCGACTTAGAGCTGTTTCGGAATACATGTAAGCCACTTGGTTCCTTGGCTTCGGTGTTCACCAATTCCGAAACTGCTGTAGTCGGGGCCGCTTTATTGTTGGCCTGCCTCGCCCTTGGCTCTATCCGAACCGGTGTTCATCATCTGGATCGCCTGCTGGTAGCTCAATCCCACGGGTAAGGGCGCGAACTGGCTTTCATCCTCGGTCGTATCGAAGACCTTGGTCTTGAAGACCACGCGGCCGCTCATCGACATCTGGAAGTGCACGATGCGCCACTGATGTTCACTCACGCTCGCCTGCTCGATCACGATCCATCCACCCTTGTTCAGACGTCCCAGAATTCCCCACCCAAAATCCACGTCCTGCCGCAGGTGGCCCTCGAGCCGCGCCACGCGCTCGTGCTCGGTGTCAACCCAGATCTCCCCGGTCAATTGCGTCAACACTTGCGTTTCCAGATCGGGCGGGTCGAATTCAGGATTTGGCGTAAAGGTGAATTTCTGCACCTCGCCGGTCGGCCCTTGGCCAGTGCCCGCGAAGTGATACAAAAATGCGGTTGGGAGAAGTCGCAGCACCTTCATCGCCCGCGCCGTGTCCTCATCTTCTGATTGCTTGCGGTGCCGCTGCCTGCCCGGATCGCTCAGCAGCCCGTTCAGTCGCGCCTGTTCCTTCTGTTCGTCTGTCACGCTCAGAGGCGCGTCATTCACGGCGACCAGATGAGCCACGGCTCCGTCTTTCGTTTCGAAGATATCTTTGGTCGAAGCGTATCGGGGGCTGGCCTTGTGCAGGCGGTAGCGCATCGGGTGTCGGGCGTCGTTTGCAGCCCGAACTTCATTCGCAAGCGCTCGCTGCACGAGCCCTTCCTCATGCCCGGCCCCGTTTTGGCCCGCAGCGGCCAGGGGCAGTATCAGCATCGACATCGCGATGAGGCGCACTGTTTCCAGTGTATCGTCCTCCTTTTCCGGTTAGCTGGACGTTTCTTTAGTTTTGGACGCAGGTCCGCAGCCAGAGTTTCTTAAACTGAAGGGCTCCACCCCGATGCTATAGTTCGAAAAGGGACTCTTGCTCCCTCTGGGCGTTTGAGCCGCATGTTTCCGGGCTGCCGGACGGCCCGGTCGACGAAAGTTACATCAACAACCGGACGCCAAAATGGTGCCGGACGAAATCAAGAAGTTTTGGAAGGGAATTGATCCATGGCAACCGAAAATGGTTCTGCTCGGATTGGCAAGTCGGTCGTGATCCGTGGCGAAGTGAAGGGCGGGGAAGACCTGATCATCGATGGGCGTGTCGAAGGGACCGTCACGCTGACGGAGAGCCGTTTGACCATCGGCCCCAGCGCAAACGTCGCAGCAGACCTCACGGCGCGCGACATACTGATCCAGGGCGCGGTGCAGGGCAATATTGTGGCCAGCGGGCGCGTGGAGCTGCGCTCCGGGTGCGTGGTGGAAGGCGATGTGCGCGCGCTGCGCCTCGCCGTCGAAGACAATGCCTTATTCCGCGGAAAAGTCGATCTCACGCAGGGCGCCAAAGCGCCTGAGGCCGTTCCCGCAACGAACGCATAGCCTCGCCATGCGAGCGGACGCCGTTTTGTGGCGCGCGTCCCATGACAAGGGAATCTCAAAGTGATTCGCCGTTGGTTCGACAAGAAGGAAGGCGCTTCGTCCGCCGGCTCTGGTGCCAGCGGCCCCCGCATCCCGCGTCATTCGGGAGGATGGGCGGCGCTGCGCAAACGGCTGCAGGCTGAGCCTGGTCTGCGCATTATTGACTCAGGAGCCACGTCGCCCACCAATATTAATTACCTCACCAGTCTTGGTCACAGCGTGTTCATGACCGATTTGGCGACTGAAGCGTGCACCGGTGCGTGGAAAAAGGGCGTCGACGACGATGACAAGCCGATCTACGACACCCAGGGATATTTGAAACAGACTCTTGACTTCGGCGGGAAGATGTACGACATCGTTCTGCTCTGGACGGCTCTCGATTACATTCCGGAACCCTTCGTCGCTGCCGTGGTGGGACATTTGTATGCTTCATTGAATCCGGGCGGCCAGGTCCTCGCCTTCTTTCACACGCGCAAGAATCCGGAAGAATCGGCTCATTGCCGTTTCCATATCACTGAGGGCGATAACGTCGAAATGCAGCTTGCCCAGCCATTTCCGATTCAGCGCGTATTTACGAATCGAATCATCCAGGACCTGTTCAATCAGTGGTCGGGCTTCCGCCAGTTCCTCGCCAAGGACAGCATTTCAGAAGTCATCATCACGCGTTAAGCCGGGGTCCCCGGCGACAGGTCCACGTCGCTGGGGTGATCATGGGAATCAATCTGCGCTCAGTCGCATCCAATCATCGTCGCTATTTCTGAATCATCCCCAACTGGAGCAAATATGACTTCACTAAAAGGCACGCGCATTACGTGGCTTGGACACGCTACGGTACTCGTTCAAACCCCCAAGGGCACCAATATCCTCATCGATCCATTTATTCAGCACAACCCCAAATACCCCCAGGGCTTCACCCTGCCCGAAAAGATTCAATACATCCTGCTTACGCACGGACATGGCGATCACATCTCTGACGCCGTTCCGGTTGCGCAGAAGCACAAATCCAATGTCGTCGCGATCTACGAACTTGCCGCCTTCGTCAACAAGGAGGGGGCCGAAAACACCACCGGGATGAACATCGGTGGCACCGTCCAACTCGAAGACGTCGCTGTCACGATGGTCGAGGCCAAGCACTCTTCCGGTGTCGAAGGCAAGAACGGGACGCAATATGCAGGCGTTGCCGCGGGTTTCGTGCTCACCATTTCTGATGGCCCCGTGCTCTATCACGCCGGTGACACTACGGTCTTCAGCGATATGAAACTGATCAAGGATCTCTATCATCCGGAGATTGCGATGCTGCCCATTGGCGGCTTCTACACCATGGGACCTAAGGAAGCAGCACTGGCTGCGCAATTCATTGCGCCGAAAGCCGTGCTGCCCATTCACTTTGGAACGTTTCCCCCGCTCACCGGAACACCCGAGGAGCTCGACGCTCTTTTGAAGGGCTCAATTGAAGTCATCCGGATGGCGCCCGGCGAAACGATCTAAGCGCCCAGCAAAACACGAAGGGCTGGGACTCGATTCCAGCCCTTCGTCGCTCGAGCTATTTGCTGCCCGCAGCTTTTTTCTGCCTCTCCCAACGGCGCTTCACCGCTTCGGCGATGCGCTTCCGGCCCTCCGGCGTGAGATTGCGTTTCTTCTTGCCTATCCTGGCAACGACTGTTCGGCTTGCCTTCGAAGTCTTGCTTGCACCGCCGTTGAGCAGTGCTCGCGCTCGTTGTAGTTGCGCGATTTCGTGATCGATATGCTGCAGTATTTCTGAAACTCCCACCAAACCTCCTTGGATGATCCGGGCGCAGCCTCCAGAATGCGCAAAGATCCTCTTTCTTTCAGGATTCTGTTACTGAAGCCAGACGATACCGAGCATAGGAAGCGTTTACAAACGGGAAAGGGTAACATCCATCGACTTTAGTCGGCTCACCATAGAAAGCAGAGACGAGTTAGCTCAAATCACCGAGAATTCTCAATTTGCACGAAGAGTGAAACTATTGATAAGTGTGATTCCTCAGTGCAGAGTGGGGCTTTGAAGCCTGATCTGGCTGCTCCAAGGTAACCTATTGGAATTCGATCATGTATTGAAATGCGGCAGTTGGTAGTAACCCTAAGTCAGCTATGTTTGATTACTCTGTTGTGTAAGTCGGCAATCGAGACGGATTATTTGCGCCCAGTCCCTTTACACGCCGCGCGGAGCTTTGTTTGCCGGCTGTGCAGGGTCGTGAGCCGAAGATGGGGAAGCAACCCCGGTAAGATCCTGTCCGCCGATCCGAAGAGTTGGCGACTCTGATGCGCGATAGTTTCGCAGGTCGCGGAGTATCTCCACTTTTTCGCGTGCATACTGGCCGGCCAATCGCGTCAGCGCGTACGTGATGATGTCGCTGTGATGCAGGTCAAGCACAGAAGGGTCGCGCCTCATATTCAGCCACAGGCGGTGAACCAGCTGAACGTCGTCCGGACCAAGTGTCGGTGCATGCGGCCCGATATAGAACACCTTGGTCTCGCCGTCCGCGCCGACAACATAAAAATTGAATTGGCGTTTCGGTTCGGGCAAAACCTCCCATGCTTGACCCATGTGAAACGCCTGGTCCTCTGCCGTCATTGAGGTTGACTGCCCCGAAACCACCGAGTCCACTTCAAGCGAATTCGCGCCCTGTACGAGCGCTGCAAACACATCGCCCGCAGGGACCACGAGAAGTGAAACCTTCTTTCCGAAGCTCTCGGCGACAGACACAGCCTTGGTAAACAGCATCTGCTCGTGCTCACTGAAGCTCTGATCCTCGGCGCTCAGATATTCCGGTCCGCCTGCGCCCATCATGCGCACGCTCATCACCACCACGTCACGATCTTCCGTCCTGGTTCGAGCCAGCACCCATTTCAGCGCGACAGGATTATTAGCATCCCGCATCGTGACCATGATCCCGCCCGGCCGAACTGCAACCGACTCACGGCTGATCGTGTCCTGGTGCTCCAATTGGAAGTGGTCCTTCATCTGCCGCGCGGTCAGCGCATGCTTGCGCAGATTCTGGCGCTCAGAGATCGTGAAGATCACAAAGAATGCCGCTGCAAAAATAATGCCGCTTACTGTCGCGATTGACTTCGTGAACAGATTGGTGACGGCGGTCGAAAGCAGAACGAGAAAAACGCAGAAAAGCCCGACGGGAATTTCCGTCTTTCCGATCTTGATATTCGGTGGAACCTTCCAGCCGCGCTCTCCGTGATACTTCCAGCGCAGAACCAGCATGGCGAGGCTGTTGAACGTGAACGACCAGATCACGCCAAACGCATATGCTTCGCCCAGTGTAATCACGTTGCCGCGCGTGGCGATAATCGTGAACATCTGCAGCGCGAATATGAGATTCACGATGCGATGGCTGGTGCCGAACTTCGGATGCGGCTTGCGGAACCAGTCCGTCAGCACGCCGTCTTCCGCCACGCGCATCAACACGCCGGTCGATCCAATCATCGATGTGTTGATCGCGCCAGAAAGGATCAGGAACCCTACAAACACCACGAAGATGCGGAATGCAACGCGCCAGAACATCGGGCCGACCATATACATGGCCAGGCCGGCAATCAGGTTGTTCTGGTAGATCTGCGTCCGCGGACCGTCCGGAATCAGCATTGACGCCAGCAGTGTCGCGCCGCCCGTGAAGATCAGGCTGTAGATCGCGATCACGATCGCTGCGCGCTTCAAATTCTTCAGCTTCGGGTGCTGAATCTCGCGGTTGACCTGGGCAAGACTTTCCTCGCCGCTCATGGCCAGGATCGAGTGACCGAAAGCCATGATGATTCCGAACAAGCCAAAAATCGGCAGTCCGGCATTCTTCAGGAAGCCGAGAGCATCGGAACTGAATTTCAGATTGGATGGCGTGGGTGGCGGCGGAAGATGAATGCCCCGAATCATCACCGAGTAGGCGCCCCATATGAATAGAACAACCACCATCACGGTGACGATCTGCATAACCCGCAGTGCCTTGTCGCTCGACTCCTCGATGCCCTTGATGTTCTGCCACCAGTAATAGATGGTGACCGCCGCAGCGAACACCGCTGAGGTGTAGTTCATGTCGAACTGGAACGGCTGGCCGTGCTCGAGCAGCGCTGGTGGCAGCCAGTGGCTGTTGTTAGCCACCGTCATCATTTCGTTCATCAGGCCGGTGATGTATTGCCCGGCGGATACGCCTGAGATCGGCCCCGTGAGGATGTAGTCGAACATCAGGGCCGACACGCTGAGCTTCGCGAAAGTGCCGCCGAGCGCCTCTTTCACCACGCGGTAAACGCCGCCGCGGGTGAACATGGAACAGCTCTCCACGTACACGGCTCGCACCGCGAAACTGAACAGCATGATGCCGAGAATGAACCAGGGCGCGGCGGCACCCACGGCCTGCTCGGCAATGCCGCCGGCGTAGAACGCTGAAGAACCTAAATCGTTGAGGACGATGGCGGCTGCCCGCCAGAACGAGATGAACGTGAGCATCACGGAGGATGCCACGATGAGCCGGACGCGGTCTGACGGTGGGGCTACGGTCGTTCGAGTGGATGCCATTACTTATCGCGCCGGCAAGATGTTCTTGCCGCTCAGAGTCAAAAAGGGCTCTTATCTCGTCCGCCCTTGGCTGAGTTTAGTTCTGGACGACGCGGCCGTCAACAATTAAACGGAAATGCTTGTAAATACGATGAAAATAGGGAGGGAATTCGTTGATTCTTATTCTTCTCCGAACAATTCTTTAAAGTCCTCAACGAAACTGATCAGAACCACAATGGCCGACCCCGCAAGGCCGGCGAAGAACATCCATTCCAGGAACTTTATTGCCATGGTCGCTAAGATCATGAGTCGAATCTATCCACTTTTTCGTAAAGAATTCCTAAAGCCGCGACCTCCCGAGTCCCACATTCTGCAGTTCTGTTGGGTGCATTCGCGAAAAGCCCTTACGCGGCCCAATGCATTAAACTCCACCCTGTATGCGCTGGCATTCAATGAAGATGTGGGCTGCGGCCGTTCTCTCTGCCGCGCTGCTGGAATTGCCGTTCCCGCTCGCCGGCCCCATGCCGCCCTGGCGCGGCATCTTCGCGTGGTTCGGTCTCGTCCCGCTGCTCTGGGCGATTCTTGGCCCGGCCACCGTCGACCATCAACGCCCCTTTCGTCGGGCGTTTCTGCTTTCCTACCTCTGCGGCGTCCTGTGGTACATGGGCAACTGCTACTGGATCCGCGACACGATGATGCGCTACGGCGACATGCCCACCGGAGCTCCCACGCTTCTGCTCATCGGATTCAGTCTGGTTCTCGGCCTTTACTTCGGCCTCTTCGGTCTGGGCATCATGCTGGTTCGCCGGGCAACGGGCAAAATCAACTTCGGCCTCATCGCCGCACCCTTCCTCTGGGTCGCGCTCGACCTCGCTGCCGCCCGCGTCACCAGCGTGCCGTGGGATCAACTTGGCTATTCGCAAGTTGATAACGCACTTGTGAATCAGCTTGCTCCATGGACCGGGGTTTACGGCATTACGTTCCTTCTGGTTGCATCGAACGCGCTATCGGCTGGACTCGGTTTGGCGGCCGAGCAAATGAAGGATCGTGTCGCGCGCCTCCGCATTCAAAGTTGGGGGTTTGCGGTGTGCTTGGCGATTCTTTTCCTGGCCAATGGCCACTATGTGTTGCCTGCCGCACAGCCCGCCGCTTCGGCCACCGCCGTCCTCGTCCAGCCCAACCTCGACGTCGGGGGCGACAACGACTGGTCCGGCCCCGGCGAGTGGGACAGAAACGTCGCTCAGTTTCAGCACCTCGCCTCCGAACAATGCAAAACCTACATCGCTGGAATTCCGCAGACCGGCGCGCCTAACGGTGAAATCATCTGCCCGCCCTATCCCACGCATGCCGATCTCGTTGTCTGGCCCGAAGCACCATCTCCCTTCTTCGAGAATGACCCACGCTTTCAGCAGGCGATCGCGGGCATTGCGCATGTCGTGCATGCACCGATGATTGTTAACGCCATCGGATCAGACCGTGATCCCTCTAATGGCGAGTGGATCGATCACGTCTCGGCGGTGGCCTTTGCAGACGACGGCACTGAGGTAAGCCGCTACGACAAGATTCATCTCGTGCCGTTCGGCGAGTACATTCCTTTTCAGCGGCTGCTCTTTTTTGCCCACAAGCTAACCGGCCGTGTATCGAAGTTCACTCCCGGCGAATACCGCAAGACCTTCCGCCTCAACGGCCATCGCTACGGCGTCTCCATCTGCTACGAAGCCGTCTTCGCCGACGAAGTGCGCCATTTCGCCCAGCTCGGCGCTGAAGTCCTCGTCAACATCAGCGACGACGGCTGGTATGGCGACACCAGCGCTCCCTGGCAGCACCTCAACATGGCCCGTATGCGAGCCATCGAGAACCGCCGCTGGCTCCTGCGGGACACCAACAACGGCGTCACCGCTGTCATCGATCCCTACGGCCGCGTGCGCCAGAGCATCCCGCGCCACCAAATCGACGCTCTTCCCGCGCAATACGGCTTCCGCGACGACATCACCTTCTACACCGATCACGGCGACGTCTTCGCGTGGTTGTGCGTGTTGCTTTCGGTTATCGTTCTCGCCTGGTCCTTGAAGGCTGAAATCAAACAAATCGCAAGCAGGTCTGGCACCTCAAACGAGCACCTCTAACCCGGCTAACTCCGCTATACTTAAGCACAGAGCAGTCGAAGGTCGCTCCCCGGCCATTTGACTCGCCAACTCGCTAACAAGTCAGGTCCTAAGAGCAAAGCATGGCAATCACCGATCTCGAATACGCTTACGCTCCGGTGCGCGATCAAGTCCGCGACCTGCGGGAGTATCTTTGACCCTGCCCGCCTCCGCAGGGAACTAACCGCAATCGAAACCAAGCTTGCCGACCCTGCAATGTGGTCGAATTCTGCTGCGGGCAAGCCGTTAATGCGCGACCGCAAGCGCCTTGAATCGCTCATCGCCGACGATGAGGAACTCGTCCGGCGCACCGGCGACATCGATGCCTACTTCGAACTCGCCCGCGAAGGCGAAGACGTCCTCGCGGATCTCGAGCGCGATATGAAGGCCCTCGCCACCTTCACTGAAGAACTTGAAGCCCGCACCATGCTCTCCGGCGAAACCGATCCGCTCAATGCAATCGTCACCGTGCATCCCGGCGCCGGCGGCACCGAAAGCCAGGACTGGGCCGAGATGCTGCTGCGCATGTACTTGCGCTGGGCCGAGCAGCAGGGCTTCAAAACCGAAATGAACGACTATCAGGACGGCGAAGAGGCCGGCATTAAATCCGCCACGTTCACCATCATGGGCGAGTACGCTTTCGGCCTGCTCGCCGGCGAAAGCGGCGTTCATCGCCTCGTCCGCATCTCGCCCTTCGATTCCGCCAAGCGCCGCCACACGTCGTTTGCTTCGGTCTACGTCTCGCCTGAAATTGACGAAACGATCCAGGTCGACATCAAGACGGAAGATCTGCGCATCGATACCTATCGCTCCGGCGGCAAGGGCGGCCAGCACGTGAACACGACGGACTCCGCCGTGCGCATGACGCATCTGCCCACAGGAATCGTGGTGCAATGCCAGAACGAACGTTCGCAGCACAAGAATCGCGAGAAGGCGATGAAGATGCTACGGTCGCGCCTGTATGAATACGAGCTCGAAAAGAAACGCGCCGTAAGCAAGAAGGTCGAGGACTCGAAGCTCGAGATCAACTTCGGCTCGCAGATTCGCTCCTACGTTCTGCAGCCGTATCGCATCGCGAAAGACCATCGCACCAAGGTGGAAGTGGGCGACGTCGACAAGGTGCTCGACGGCTACCTCGAACCTTTCCTGCGCGGCTACTTGCTCGCCAAGCGTCGCGGCACCGCGACCGGCGGAGATGACGACTTGGAAATTCCCGCATAGTATCTTCAATCTCGAGGAGGTCGGACGTGGCCACCAGTCTCTCGCATCCCCAAACAGCCATCGCGTTCGGCGGAGTCATTCCTGTTCTTCGCGTATCGAGCGTTGGCGCCAGCGTCGACTACTACACCCGTGCGCTCGGGTTCCACATCAATTTCAAATTCCCTGACGAGAACGCTCCGCTCTTCGCTTCCATCTCCCGGGGTCGCTGCGACCTGTTTCTCAGCGAAGGGGACCAGGGAAATCCCGGAAGCTGGGTCTGGATCGATGGCGTCGACGTCGAAAGAGTCTATGAGGAATTCCGCGCGACCGGCGCGAAGATCCGCAACCCACCCACCAACTACGAATGGGCCCTCGAGATGCAGGTAGAAGATCTCGACGGCAACATTCTCCGCATCGGGTCGGATCGCAAAGCAGATGAACCCATCGGCGACTGGCTCGACATGCACGGCGTCCGCTGGCGCAAGCTCCCCGACGGCACCCACCAGCGCATTGAGCCCGCCTGAGCTAGTAACGGTGCCGAACCTGGCTCCCGCAATCAGGGTAAAGAACTGACAGCTGAAAACTGATAACTTTGAGCTAGAAGCGAGGAACTGGAAGCTAAGAAATGAACGATCCCGTCCTAGTCAACGAAATGTTGCGCAGTGCACAGGCCATTGCCGTTGTCGGCATGAGCGAGAAGTCCTGGCGCGCCAGCCACAACATCGGCCGCTATCTCGTGATGCAGGGCTACCACGTCTTCCCCGTCAATCCCTCGTTTACCGAAGTGCTTGGCCTCAAATGCTATCCCGATCTTGAATCAGCGCATGCCGCCGCGAAAAAGGACTACCCCAAAGGACTCGACCTGGTCGACGTCTTCCGGGCGCCTGCGAACGTGCCGCCCATTGTGGAAGACGTTATCCGCCTTGGCATCCCGTATCTCTGGCTTCAGGAAGGCGTGATCAACGACACGGCCATCGCGCGTGCGCGCACCGCCGGCGTGAAATGCGTCCAGGATGTCTGCATCTTTCGCGAGCACGCGCAGAGAGTGGGCTAGCCCTGTGATCGCGTGTCCTTTCAATCCCTCGCTTTCCATCCTTCGGCGTCCCCTAAGCCAAGTCTTGAATGGTGTCATTTCTCCCGTATTCAGTCGCAGCTCAACAGAGTTGTCATTCCGACCGACCGAAACGAAGTGCAGGGAGCGGAGGAACCTGCAGTTGCTTTTGTCCTCCCGATTTTCGAACGCTCGGTGCATCGCGAGCATGGGTGGCACAGCACTTGTGCCAATCCCCACACTTCTCGCGACCAACTCCACCCTGGCTGCGTCCAACAAAAGGGCCTCTGTCCGATCCTGATGCGATTCTTCCGCCCGATTCTCGCGCTCGCATGTCTGCTCACCGCAGCCATTTCCGCATTTGCCGCTACCAGTGCCGCCGATCTGCCCCACGTCCACGTGCAGCTGATCAGTCCCAACGCGCAGCTCAACCCCGGGAACAACAACGCCGGCCTCTACTTCAAGCTCGAGCCCGGATGGCACGTCTACTGGAAAAACCCAGGTGATGCAGGAGAACCGCCTCACATCAAATGGACGCTTCCATCGGGAATCACCGCCGGCCCACTTGAGTACCCAATCCCCAAACGCCTTCCGCTCGGTCCGTTGATGGACTTCGGCTACGAAGATGAAGTTCTGTTTCCGTTTCAGGTGAACGTCGCCGCGAACGCTTCAGGTCCGGCAGTCCTGCACGCGAAAGTGGATTGGCTTGTCTGCCGGGGCAGTTGTATCCCGGAAAAAACGGAACTCGAAATCACACGTCCCGTCGGATCGGGAGCAGCCGCAAGCGCCCCCGATCAGGCCATCTGGACGCGTCTTGGCAACAAGCTGCCGCAGCCGCCTCCATCGAGCCTTAAAGTCGGCTTCACACCGACGTCGAGCGGTTTCCGCCTCACGGTGATCTCCGGCCACAAAGAGACCGAGGCGTCCTTCTTTCCCTCGACACCTGACATTCTCTCCAACCCCGCTCCGCAGACGACTAAGGCTACCGCGAACGGCCTCACGCTCGACCTGAAGAAGGACGAATCCCTCGCTTCGAATCCAAAGGAACTCGCGGGCCTTCTCCAACTCTCCGGCGGCCGTGCCTACGAACTTGTGATTCCCTCGGGCCAACCCGCGACGGCAAAAGCGGCGCCTGAGAAACCAACTCCCGCAACGACTGCAACAGCCCCGTCTCCTGCTGCAGCAGTGAACCTGCCTAACTCCGCTAGCCCCGCCAGCTCCGCTACGCCCAGTCTGTTCCAGGCCGCTGGTCTCGCCTTTCTCGGCGGACTCATCCTCAATCTCATGCCATGCGTCTTCCCCGTGCTGTTCATCAAGGGTTTGTCGCTCGTCCAGTCCGGAGGCGAGGAGCGGCATAAACTCCGCACCCACGGCTTCGTCTACGCCGCAGGCATCCTCGTTTCCTTCTGGGCTCTCGTCGCACTCTTGCTGGGGCTTCGCTCAGCGGGCGCGCACCTCGGCTGGGGATTCCAGTTTCAGTCGCCCATCTTCCTTTCGCTGATGGCCGCTCTTCTGTTTTTCCTCGGTCTTTCGCTCGCCGGCCAATTTGAAATCGGACTCACCCTCACCAGCGCAGGCGGATCACTCGCCGCGAAGCAGGGTTACACCGGCAGCTTCTTCACCGGCGTTCTTGCGGTCATCGTCGCGACTCCCTGCACCGCGCCGTTCATGGGGGCAGCCCTGGGCTACGCGCTCGCACAATCCGCGATCGTTACCTTCGCCGTCTTCACCGCGCTGGCCTTCGGCCTCGCCGCGCCGTACGTCGCTCTCACGCTGCAGCCTGCGTGGACACGCATCCTCCCGCGTCCCGGCGCATGGATGGAGGTGCTGAAGCAGGCCGTGTCTGTGCCGATCTTTGGGACTGTCATCTGGATGGCGTGGGTGTTGGCTCAGGCCTACGGCGCAACTCTGATGGCGCTGCTGCTCCTGAGCTTCCTTCTGCTTGCCATCGCCGGTTGGTTCCTTGGCCGCTGGCCGGCTAAGCGTTGGTCGACAGTGGTTGCCGCGGTGATTGCGCTTGGTGTAATTGCGATTTCAGTGACGGCCCCCGGCAAACTCGGCGCGGCCAATACGCCTGTGGTGGCTACAAGTTCAGGGACCGGCTGGCAGCCATGGTCCGCCGAAGCCGTCACTCGCTATCAGTCCCAGGGCCGGCCCGTGTTCGTCGACTTCACCGCAAGCTGGTGCCTCAGCTGCCAGGTCAATGAGCGCGTTGCCTTCGGTGCGCCCGAAGTGAAGAAGGCCTTTGCCGACAGCAATGTTGTCCTGATGCGCGCCGACTGGACCCGCTACGACGACTCCATCACCCAGACGCTGGCCTCTCTCGGCCGTAGTGGCGTGCCGACGTACGTGCTTTACGTTCCGGGGGATAGCAAACCGCGCGTTCTGCCCGAAGTGCTTACTCCCGGCATTGTCACCGACGCTCTTGCACAGCTTCCGCACCCAGCATCCCAGAACGCCTCTTCTTCGTCCAACTATCAGTGAGGTGCCGGAACTCTCCGGCTTCTCCTTCTGAAATCCCCTCAGGAGGATTGCGAAATGTATCTCATCTCGCGAGCAGCGCTTGCTGCTGTTTTTACCATCTGGCTTCTCCCTGTTTCGATCCTCGCGCAGACTGCCAAAGTCAGCGCCCCCGCTCCCGCCTTCACCGCAACTGATTCGCACGGCCAGTCCCACTCGCTTGACCAGTATCACGGCAAGTTCGTCGTGCTCGAGTGGCACAACCAGGGCTGCCCCTTCACGCGCAAGCACTACGAGTCGGGCAATATGCAGAATCTGCAAAAGGAGTGGACCGCGAAGGGAGTGGTCTGGTTTACCGTCATCTCTTCCGCGCCGGGTTCGCAGGGATACGTCACCGCAGCACAGGAGAATGATTACCTCTCGAAGATGCATGCCGCGCCCACGGCAGCGCTGCTTGATCCCGATGGCAAAGTCGGCCGCCTCTACGACGCCAAGACCACGCCTGATATGTACGTGATCGATCCGCAGGGCAAGTTAATTTACTCGGGTGCCATCGACAACCGGCCCACGCCCGACGTCGATGACATTAAGGGCGCCGACAATTACGTCAGCGATGCGCTCAGCGCGGCGATGTACCGGCAAGCCCATTGCCAATCCGTATACGCGTGCCTACGGCTGTTCTGTGAAATACCGCGACTAAGTAATTCAGAGAGTCGCAATAAAAAGGGGCACGGTTTGTTGGCCGTGCCCCAAATGTTCTTGGGGCGATGCGCGCTGCGCCCCAGAGCATTTCCATACAAAAAACAATCTAATCTAGGTATTCATTCAGCTCGTTTCTGAACCATCCCCACTTACCAGGTGAAATAGTGACGCCCGAGAGCGCGAAGGCTCGGATGCAGCGGAAGATTCTCCCCGGGGTCCAGGACGTATTGCGGCGCACCCGGTGCTTGCTGCGCATACATCCGCACTTCGCGTGCGGTCCCCTCACTCATCAGGCGCAGATTGGTCGTCACGGCTACCGGCCGCGACTTCGGACTGCGCCGCAAACTGCCGTCGAACTGCTGTGCGTATGTGTTCTCGTTCCAATCCTGTGCCATGATGACCCTCCACCGTGCCGCGCGATTTTCTTCACAACCAATCGCGCTTGTAGGTATAAACAGCAAACCGCGTGCCAAAGTTGCGGCCGCACCTTAGAGCACCATGACTGATGGAACGCAAATGACTTACAGGAAGTTCAGTATTTCTTAAGGTATTGGTGACGCACAAAGTGACGAAACTCTCGTGACGAAATCCCGTCGCTCCCGACGGTATTTCGTCACGCGCGCCACGTTATCCAATGCGCTTACTTGTGCGGATCCGCCGAATCTCTTCCATCCGCTGTGCGAGCGCCTTCTCGCGCCCCTCCTGTGTCGGGCGATAGTAGCTGCGCCCCTTGAGCGAGTCCGGCAGGCAATCCATATCCGCTACCTTGCCTTCTTCATCGTGTGCGTAGCGATAGTCCTTGCCATACTCCAGTTCCTTCATCAGCCGCGTCGGCGCGTTGCGCAGATGCAGCGGCACTGGCTCCTGCCGCGTCTGCTCAATCTCCTGCTGCACCGCGCCGTATGCCGTGTACACCGCATTCGACTTCGGCGCGAGGCACAGATACACCACCGCCTCCGCCAGAGCCAGGTCACCCTCGGGCGATCCCAGGAAATCAATCGCTTCCTTCGCCGAGAGACACAGGTTCAATGCCTCTGGCGCTGCCAGTCCAATGTCCTCCACCGCCATCCGCACCACGCGTCGCGCCAGGTACAGCGGATCCTCACCGGCGGCAAACATTCTGGCCAACCAGTACAGCGCCGCGTCGGGGTCTGAATTTCTCACGCTCTTGTGCAGCGCCGATATCAGGTTGTAGTGTTCCTCGCCCGACTTGTCGTACATCAGCACGCGTTGCTGCACAGCCTCCGTTGCCAGCGCTTTGTCGATATGTTTTGTCCCATCCTGGTTTGGCCCCAGCGCAAGCTGCGCCGCCACCTCCAGCGTGTTGTAAGCGCTCCGGCAATCACCGCTCGAGTAACTGGCAATCAACGCAAGCGCATCGTCATCCGCCGTCAGTTCCATTGCGCCCAGTCCGCGCTCTTTGTCCTCCACGGCCTTGCGCAGCAGCAAAACAATCCGTTCTTCGCTCAGCGGTTGCAGCACGTACACACGGCACCGCGACAGCAGAGCAGAAATGATTTCAAAGGATGGATTCTCTGTCGTCGCCCCGATCAGCCGGATCGTTCCGCGCTCCACGTACGGCAGAAACGCATCTTGCTGCGCCTTGTTGAAACGGTGAATCTCATCAACGAACAGGATCGTCCGCGAATGCATTTCCGCAGCCTGGGCGGCTGCGACCATCACCTGCTTGATCTCCTTGATGCCGCTCATCACTGCTGAAAACTCGACGAAATTAGCTTTCGTCGTCTCCGCAATAATTTTTGCCAGCGTCGTCTTGCCTACTCCCGGCGGACCCCAGAAGATCATGGATCCCAGGCTTTTTGAGTCCTGCGCATCCCGTTCGATCTGCACCCTGAGCGGCTTGCCCGGACCCAGCAGGTGCTCCTGGCCGCTGTACTCTTCCAGCGTCCGCGGCCGCATCCGCTCCGCCAGCGGCGCGTTTCCGGTGGGAAGACTTTGGGAGGAGTGCAGTGTCGCTGCCGGGCCATCCGGCACACCGTCGAACAAACTCATTGCGTTCCTCCGCGCAGGGTCTGCGGGCCGCCGCTCTTAGCCGCGCGCTGGCGAGCCGCCTCATACAGCAGCACGCTCGCAGCCACCGCCGCGTTCAGGCTCTCCACAGGACCCGGGCAGGGAATCGTGACAGCGCCATCCGCCTTCACAGCCAAATCCACCGGCAACCCATTCCCCTCATTGCCAATCATCAACGCCACCGGCTCGGCCAGCTCCGCCAGGTCCGCCGGTTGCGCGCCTTGCGCTGTCGTTGCCAGTACACGCACCCCTGCGCCTCGCAGTTTCTCCAGCATCTCTTCCTCTCCGATGCTCAGCACAGGCAGCCGAAAAACGCTTCCCGCCGAAGCACGCACTGCTTTTGGATTCCAGGCATTTACGGTTCCCGGCAGACACACAACCCCGTCTGCCCCAAACGCTTCCGCCGACCGAAGAATTGTCCCCAGGTTTCCCGGATCCTGAATGCCCGCCAGAATCACAATCAGCGGAGCCGATCCTTTTCGCCCCCCAAGTAGATGCGCCCATGTCCAGTCCGGCGGCTCCGCCAGCGCGGCAACCGGTTGCGGCGTTTCGGTCGCCATCGCCGAATCTAGCAGTTCCCTTGGCATCGCCAGCACCTCGATGGATTCCGGCAGGCCCGCGGTTTCCAGCAGTCTTTCCGATCCCTGCGCCACAAATACGCAACGGATGCGCAGCCCGGCGCGCACTGCCTCGAGCAGAAGGTTTTGCCCTTCGACCCCGGCCAAACCATCCTCGCTTCGCCCAGGACTCGCCAGCGCTCGCCGTAATTCCTTCAGCCGCGCGTTCTGCTTACTCTGTACAATGCGGATAGACATCCCTGCGAACCGTCAGTCGCTTAGGCGATTCTATGCCGTCTTGCGGGATGTTGTTGAATCGACGGCTGCGTTCAGGTTGCTCGCCGAGGCGCTCTGTGATAGCTTCCGTCTTTGTGGCATCCGCAATGCCCGGCCTCCTTGGGCGACGATGTTTTCCGGTACACAGGCGGTTCGTCGCTGCGGCATCAGGTTGAGTTCGGGATCGTGGCAGGGCGGAATGTCGAGGGAACCGAGGTAGACCTTCTTGTCCGCGGAAATCTTGCGCGTCCATCCCGACGAGCCCCAATCAGACCGGATCGACTACATAGTCTCCTGCCTGCGCAAGGGCGATGTAGTCGCCATGCCCACCGATACGTTTTACGGTCTTGCCGTAGATCCGGTTAATCTCCACGCCGTCGAAAATATTTACCGCATCAAGAGCCGCCAGAAACAGAAGCCTCTCTCGCTGCTCATCGCATCGCTCGCGCAGGCCTACGAACTGGCGCGCGATACTGACCCGATGCTCGACAAGCTCGCCGACCGCTTCTGGCCCGGCCCGCTCACCATCATTGTGCGCGCGGGTACCAAGCTGCCCCTGCGCTCCACCGCCAACACCGGCAACGTCGCGCTGCGCATTCCAGATGCCGCCATTCCCCGGGCGGTCGTCGAGCGCCTGGGACTGCCCATCACGGCCACCGCCGCGAATCTGCAGGGCGCGTCAGAATGTACCCACGCCGCCTGCGTGCGCGACCAGATTGGCGACCGCATCCCGCTCATCGTCGATGGCGGCCCCACCAGCCGCTCCCTGCCCACCACCATTGTTGACCTTTCGCTCGGCGAGGGGCGCTGGGAAGTCCTTCGCGAAGGCGCTATTCCTACCCACGAAGTCGTGATGGTGCTGCAACGCTGAGAGCTGAAATGAAAGAACAGCCGGAGCCAGCGTCGGTCAGAGCCAAACGGAAAAAGCCGATCCTTCGCTGGATTCTTGTGCTGTTCGGGCTTCTGACGATTGCCACTCTCGTCTGGTGCCGCTGGGTGTTTGTCCAGATCGAGCACTACGCCGCGCAGGATCTGGCTGCCCCCTCCGATGCCATCGCCGTCTTCGGAGCCGCCGAGTACGACGGCCGTCCCTCGCCCGTCTTTCGCGCCCGCCTCGATCATGCGGAATCCCTCTACAGCCGCGGCATCGCCCCGCTCATCATCACCCTCGGTGGCGACGGGGGCGATCAGTTCTCAGAGGGCGCTGTCGGCGAGCAATATCTCGAGGGAGCGGGCGTTCCCGAATCTGACATCATTGCCGAGACCGAGAGCACCAGCACCGACCAGTCCGTCCATCGCCTCGCGGTCATAGCGCACACCAATCGCCTGCGACGCATCGTGGTCGTTAGCGACGGCACACACCTCTTCCGCATTCACCAGATCTGTGCCGCCAACGGACTCGATGTCCTCACCTCGCCCCGTCCCCGCGTTCCCATCGAAGGCAACACCGGCGAAACCGAGCGCGTGGAGCACGAGATCCTCAGCTACACCCTCTGGCGGCTCCACCTCGACTGAAGAAGAGGGCATGACGACCAAGGTCGTGAGCACTGCCGAATCGGGCAGGCTCAACATGCCCAACTGGCGGATGCGAAGGCTCCACCAACTGTTGCAGTGTAGCTCCAGCGGCAACCGCCGAAGGAGCAGCAAATGCCCAGTTCTTCTCTCGTTGATTTCTCTCATGAACTCGCAAATACCGTCGAACGTGCCGGAAGCTCAGTCATCTCCGTGCTGGAGGGCGGGCGTTCCGGAGTTAGCGGCACCATTTGGCAAGAAGGCACCGCGATCACAATCGCGCACACGATTCAAGGGTTGGAAGAAGTCACCGTGGTCCTCCCATCGGGCGATGAAATCAGGGCGGCAGTCGCAAGCCGTGACGCCGGCACTGACATTGCCGTTCTCAAGCTTGGAACAGGCGCCAAGGCCGCGACCTTTGCAGACGATTCGAAATCTCGCACCGGAGAGATCGTGCTCTCCATTGGAAGGCGAGGCACTGAAGGACTGGCCGCTGCATATGGCATCGTCAGCGCGGTTGGCGGTCCATGGCGGACGCGGAGCGGCGAACGTATGGACCGCTGGATTCGGCTCGACCTGAATCCGTTCCCTGGGTTCTCGGGTGGTCCGATCATCAATGCAGCCGGCGACGTCCTGGGAATTGCGACCTCGGGCCCCGGCCGGTCCGCGGCAGTCATTCCGACGTCGACGCTGAACCGCATTGTGGACCAGCTACTGAAACATGGTCGCACCGTCCGCGGTTTCATCGGCGTTGGTGTGCAACCGGTCGCGTTTCCTGACAATGCGTGGCAGGCTCTCGGCATCGCCAGCGGCCGCGGTCTTCTGATTACCGCCATCGCACCACAGAGCGCCGCAGAGGAAGCAAAACTCATTCTCGGAGATGTCATCGTGGCAATCGAGGGAAAGCCGATTCGTTCCGGGGCAACCTTGCAGTGGCTTCTCGATGCGGAAACCGTTGGGAAATCAGTTTCAATCGGCATCGTGCGAGGCGGCCAGCTGTTGAATGTTGCGGTTAACGTCCGCGAGAAGCCTGCCGGCTAAACCGGCCGGCATGAATCCAAAAGATGGCGACGGCATCCATCTGAGTGATGCAGCCGCGCGTGTGGCTGTGCAAATGAGCGGAGGCGGCGTGATTCGGGTATTGATTCGTTCGACCTCGCCGTTCACGAGGGCCGGGCTTGAAAATGCGCTCTCCGCCGATCCCCGCTTCGAGATCGTCCATGAGAATTCATTCGACTCCGAACAGGACGCGGACGTGATTCTCCTCGACGGGACAGAACCTTCTGTCGAAAGGCTCCGCTCAACATCGTCCAACCCGGCTCACGCGCCTCATCGTATTCTTCTGGCGGATGGCGTCACTCGTTCTGATTTGGCGCGCCTCGTCAGGCTCGGAGTGCGCGCGGTTCTTCCGCGCGACTCTTCTGCGCCGGAGATCGCCGCTGCACTTGAGGCTGCCGCACATGATCTGATCACGCTTACGCCGGAGTTCCTTGAAACCCTTCTGCCCGCCGGCTCTGAAGATCGGGAAGAGGAAAATGAACATCTTCAGGAACCACTTACGTCGCGGGAGACGGAGGTCCTATCCCTGCTGGCAGAGGGTGCGGGAAACAAGGAAATCGCAGTGAAGCTCAGCATCTCAGAACATACGGCGAAGTTTCACGTCAGTTCCATCCTCAGCAAGCTTGGCGCGACCACAAGAACCGAAGCCGTCACGCGCGGATATCGTCTCGGTTTGATCTTCATTTGATCTGTCCAGGAGAATCTGCCCTTGCAGAGGAAAACAGATGGACATTCGGTTGCGCGAAACCCCATGGATACGTCTCTGAAGTTCACAATAAGCGTTGGTCGTGTCATTCTGAGCGAACGGGGCCCCGAACGTCTTCGGGGTCCCCAAAGAGCGATTTTGCTCTTTGGGGCGGAGTTTGGGGGTGGTGAGTGAAGAATCTGCTTCTCTGCACTTCGAGACGTATGCAATGTCCTCTCTAGAGCCGCACCACAGTCAGCATCCCCAAGGCAAATGCTGCCGCGCTCGCCGTCGAGAGAAAATTTACCGCATCATTGTTGATCCATCCACGTCGCTCCAGAGTCGCCCCGAGCAGGCTGTCGAAGAGCAATCCGAATACGCCCGCCGCCCAGCTCACCGCCAGCATCAGCCAGCCTCCATTCGTCGCCCACGCACCTGCCGCCGCAACCAGACCGGCAGCGACAATCCCAACCGCCGTTCCACCCAGGCTGATTGCACCGTCAGTCCCCGGTTCGGCTTTGCGAAAGGTGGTGATCATCCGCGGATGTCCGCTCAGCACCTGTCCCATCTCCGACGAAACCGTATCCGCCGCTGCCTCGGCCAGCGCCGCCAAACCCAGCACGAAAATAACCGTCGGCGCAATCCGGTTGTGGACCCACCCATGATCGATCAGCCACGACTGCACCAGCAGGTTCGAAGCAATCGCGGCAACCCCCAGGTTCGCCGCCACCTGCGATGCCGCGCGACCCCGCTTGCTCTCCGCAGTTCCCAGGCGTTCCTTGCGCTTGTGCCCGGCCCGCGTCGCCAGTGACGTCATCACCAGCAGCACCAGCACCGCTACCAGCGCGGTCCTCCACGGCACATATGGAAACGACACCGTCCCGAACATCAGGCTCGCCGTAATCGCCGCACCCGCCAGCGCAGCGCCGGGCGTTGCTGAACGCACCTTTAGGGCGACCAGCCCCAGCAGAATGCTCAGACTCACAGTCCAGATCGCAACCGCAGTCATCTGCGTCGCCCACCAGCGCGTCTCCAGCACCACGTCGGCGCCCACAAACGGAAAAACCAGCAACAGGATTGTCTTGGATTGCCAAAGCAATTTCGGTCGGGCCACGCTTTATGGTATCGTTCCGGCCAAATCTTGATTGGTTGCCGAGTTTCAACTCGCCCGACGACGCTTTGTCATCCTGACGCGAAGGGGAAGGATCTGCGCTTGCTCTTCACGCATCGGGGCCGTAAAGAGCGTACGCAAAACTGTTAATTCGGAGTAGGCGACAAACCGCCCAGGATCGACGTTCGTGCCACGATGGGCTGCTGCAATCGACTGTGTTGGTATACGATCGCATTCAAACTGACACGCTATTGCTCTTCACCTTCTCTTGCAACAGCGTTCTAAGCTCATTCGCTTGCTCGCTGGTGCAAGCCCGTTTTGGGATTACAAGAAAGCGCGCGGGTGCCAAATAGAGAAGGAAGGTCTTGCTGTCCTCGGAAGACGACCGGATTGCCGTCCACTCCACTTCGCTTCTTGTGTGAAGGTTTTTTGCACGAATCGACCTTTCATCGAATTCGATGGAGCAATCGCTGCTATCGCTTTTTGTTCGCACATAACAGCGCTTGGTCATCCAGTGCACGTAAAGAGGAATACAAACCAGAAAAAGACCGCAAAGAGCGCCGTAAAGCTTTGGTTGTGGCGAGCCGACGAAGTGATGGGGAGTGAATTCAAACGCAAGAATGCATAGGCCCAAAACTGGATAGATATAGCGGACAGCACAATAGCCAAGATAAGGAATCTCACTGCGCTTGGCGTGCAATGTTTGGGCTGCTTTAAAGTCCCGGAAATCAAGGCTGAATACGACTAGCATTTAGTTCCGCATTATAGTTGTTGGGAAAAGGCAGTTGGCGCACTCATCGACTCTGAATATATGCCCCGTTCATCTCATCGCGATGAGCGTGTCTGCGGATGAAACCTCACATTGGTACTACCGACCTGTTCATTTACACTCATCCCGCGTACCAATCCGTGCATTTCTATGGTTTTTGGAGTTCAGGTGAAAAGGTATTCATTGCTCGTGCTGTCTCTCGCTGGCTTGGTCGTCATTCCAGGCGTTTGCTCTGCCCAATCCTCTGGCCCGCGCCTTGAGATCGACCGCAAAGGCGAAACCATCGTCCTCGAGCCATACGCGCCAAACATTTTGCGTGTCACCCTCAGCCTGCAGAAAGACAACGCACTCGCCAAACCCGGCTACGGCTTCGTAGGCACTCCAAATGCTGAAGGCTGGTCCAAAGATCAGACCGACCTCAACGACATCTACCGATCCTCGCGCATCATCGCGACCGTCGAGCGCGATCACCCGCCTTTGCATCCGAAGCTCTCGACCGAACTCGACATCGCCAAGTTCTTCAATGGTTCCACTCCAGGCGCGCACATCACCTTCACCACGCCCGAGGGCAAAAAGATTCTAGAGATGACCGGATGGAGTCAGGCCGTTCCCAATCACAAGGACGGCACGGCCGACATCAACAACGATCGCCGCCCCACCGATCCCGAGTTCTTCACCGTTGGCGCAACCTTTGTCTCTCCCGACGACGAGCACTATTACGGCCTCGGCGACAACCACGAAGGATTCCTCGATCACCGCGGTCATCCCGTCCGCTGCTGGAACGACTATCTCTCGCCCGCTGCCCCCACTACCTGCGTCCCATTCCTCATCACGAACAAGGGCTACGGCCTCATCTGGGACAATCCTTCCAAAACCACCATCGAGCCCGGCTTCAACGAGCAGACGAAGTGGACTTCGCAAGTCGGCGACCGCGTCTCCTTCTTCGTCATCGCCGGCAACACCGCCGACGAAATCTACGCCGGCTATCGTCTCCTCACCGGTCCCACGCCGCTGCTGCCGAAAGCTGCCTACGGCTACATCCAGTGCAAACAGCGCTACGCGAGTCAGGACGAAGTCCTTTCGGTTGCAAAGGGGTATCGCGATCGCCATCTCCCCGCCGACGTCATGGTCGTGGACTGGTTCTACTACACCAAGATGGGCCAGATGGACATGGACCCGAAGTTTTGGCCTGATCCCGCGGCCATGAACAAGCAACTCCACGACATGGGCTTCGAAACCATGATCAGCGTCTGGCCGCGCTTCGTCCCCGACGATCGCTTCTACGCCGAACTGGAGAAAAACGGCTGGCTCATTCACACCGCCGACGGAAAGCCCATCAACGGTCTGCCCTATGACCGAGCCGGTTCCGACATCGACACCACCAACCCCGACGCCGCCAAATGGTACTGGAACACGATCCGCGACAACATCTTGAGCAAGGGCTTCGACTCACTCTGGGCCGACGAAACCGAGCCCGACCTGCCGCCCAACGGTTCGTATTACCACATCGGTCCCGGCACCGAGTTCTACAACGTCTACGCCCTCTTTCACACCGGCGCGCTTTCCGATGGCTTCCGCCGCGATCTGCCGCAGAAGCGCGCGCTCATCCTATCCCGCGATGCGTATCTCGGCGTCCAGCGCAACGGCGCCATTGTCTGGTCGTCCGACATCCACCCCACCTGGGACACCTATCGCCGCCAGATTCCCACCGGCCTCGACTTCACGGCTTCGGGAATTACGTACTGGTCCAACGACACAGGCGGCTGGCAGTACCTGCCGCACGAACATCACCCCGCGCATCCGCCGCTGCTCGATCCCAGCGACGCGCGCGACAACGTCGGCGGATACGACGACTATCCCGAGCTCTATACGCGCTGGTTCCAGTACGCCACGTTCCTGCCCATCATGCGCGCTCACGGCAGCCGCAAAACCAACGAAGTCTGGTCCTATGGCAAGCAGGCCGAGCCGATCCTGGAGAAATACCTTCGCCTCCGCTACGAGCTGATGCCGTACATCTATTCGCTCGGCTACCAGACCTGGCTCACCGGCGCGCCGTTCATGCGCGCTCTTCCTCTCGATTTTCCCAATGACCCCAACGTCGCCGACCTGCGCGACGAGTACATGTTCGGCCCCGCTTTCCTTGTCGCCCCTGTCACCGAGCAGGGCGCAACCAGCCGCCGCGTCTACCTGCCGGCTGGCGCTGACTGGTACAACTACTGGACCCAGGAGCGCGTGAAAGGTGGCCAGACCATCACCGTCCCCGCTCCCATCGACACCATCCCGCTCTTCGTCCGCGCCGGCTCCATCCTCCCGCTCGGCTCGCAAGTCGAAAGCACCCACGACAAGCAGACCATTACAAAGGTTCGCATCTACCCCGGCGGAGACGCGAGCTTCACCTTGTTCGCTGACGACGGTACCACCTACGCCTATGAAAAAGGCGAAGGCTCCGTCACTCACCTGCATTGGAGCGACGCCACTCATCGATTGACGCACGAAGGCCCGGCCGCATGGACCGCGTCAGACAACGCCATCGTCGAGGTTGTCGGCAAATGACGGCCGCGCCCGGCAGGCGCACCCAAGCCGGCAATGCGAGCTGACGATACCGAATCGACGCCGTGCCGCGTCTAAAACCCTGTAAAGCCCGAACTCCGGTTCAGCATCGGTCGCATCCATCGGAGAGCTATGTCCAGTTTTCTGCGGCAGTTGCTGTGCCCTCCAACCCAATTGCAGCCGTCCTCTGATTTACAATCGGTAAGTAAGCAGGAAAGAACTGAATGAGTCTTTTTTCCAACGTTTTAAGCCAGGGACGCCTGCGGTTGGTTCAGGCGGGCTCCGTACTTGCGGTCGCTGCGTTCTTTGCCGGTTGCGGAAACTCTTACCGACCCGTCATTACGCCGATCAACCCCACCGGTCCGGCCTCGCAGCCGATTTCTTTTGCTGTCGTCGTTTCTTCGCCAGGCGCCAATGTCCCAGGCATTGCCACGGTCCTGGATTATTCCGGCGATAGTATCCTCACCCAGGCTCCCATTGGGCCAAATCCTTTTGCCTTTACGCTCGACTCCAATGGTGCCAACGGGTATACCGCCAACAGCGACCATACCCTCACCAATTTCCAGGTCTCGAATACCCAGCCTCAGGAAAAGAACATCTCCTATTCAACGTTGCCCGTGACCGCGCAGACCGTGGGGCTGTTCTCTCCCACCGCCGGTCTTTGGTCTCCTGACCTGAACGGCAACGTCGTCGACGTCCTGGCAATCAACGGTGCGGCGGAAGCCTTTAAACTCGCCGTTCCGGTCGCGACCACACCCATCGCTGTCGTTGGACTCGGAACGCTCGGGCAGCACATTTATTCCATCAGCCAGAACGTGCCCTTCGACGTCACGTGCAACAATGCGCCCACTTCGGTCGCGCAGAACGGCGAGGCCGACGCGCTTGAAGTTTCGAGCTTCACGGTGTCGCAGCGCATCCCGCTCGGCAAATGTCCGGTTTATGGCGTATCCAGTTCTGACGGCCGCCGCGTCTTTGTCCTCAATCGCGGCAGCAATACTATTTCCGTCATCAACAGCCTGAACAACACATCGGACCAGTGCACGCCGTTTCAGAACCAGAATAACCAGTGGGTTACCTGCCATCCGTCGATCGCACTTCCCGCTGGCCCGGTATACGCGGAGTATGTTCCCGCCACGCAGCAACTTGTCGTCGCAAACTACGACAGCAACACGGTCAGCATTATCGACGTACCAGTTGACGAGTTCGGTAATGATTCCAACACCTATGCAAACCCGAGCTGCACGGTGGGTGGAGTCACGAACTACGCCAATTGTGGCGCGATCACCGGAGGGTTTGGCACTACCTACAATGTTTCAGTGGGGACTAATCCTGCCAGTGTCACCGTTTTGGCAGATGGGAGCCGTGCGTATACGGCGAACCAGGCCGATGGCACGGTTACGATCGTAAATCTGGCCAGCCACACTGTTGAGAAAACGCTGACCGTCACCGGCCATCCGCGCACCGTTGTCTCCACCTCAAACTCTCTCTTTGGCAAGGTCTACGTCGCTTCGCCCGACACCACCTTCCTCACCATCATCCGGACCGACCAGGACATTGTCGATACCACAGTTCTGATCGAAGGCAACATCGTCGATGTGCGTGTTTCCTCCCAAACCACGTCCAAGGGGAACAACAACATCTCCAGCCGCATTCCTGGCGGAGGGCAACCCTGTTACCAGCCGGGACCAACAGCCTCGCTGGCCGTCTGCCAGAACATCCACCCCTGATACGCAGGAACTGGGCAAATCCAGGGCCGTCTCGCTTCCGGGACGGCCTTTTTGCATTCCACGCATCGCAGTTTCAGCGCCTTGCCTCGTTGTGACTCGAAACACAGACCATCGTGGCGCCAACCGCCGACCATGAGTCGTTGATGTGCATTGCGCCTTGGAGTCCGAGGCGCGGGCACATCCTCGTCATCGAGGTAGGCAAATGCGCAAGCCTGCATCAAAAAGTCTCCTAACCCGGCGCCAGTTTGCTCTGGCAAGCGCCCTCGGCGGCGCTGCAGCGGTCATCGGCTGCCACACGAGTGCCGGCTCCGCGTGGGATTTTCTGAGCGAAAGCCATGCCCGCATTCTCGCCGCGCTCTGCGATCAAATCATTCCCGCCGACGATTTTCCCAGCGCCTCGCAAGCCGGAGTCGTCACCTACATCGACCGCCAGCTCGCGCGCCACTACCGTCGCCATCAAAACGCCTACCGCGATGGACTCGAACAATCCGATGCGATGAGCCGCAAACGCTACGGTAAGTCCCTCGCCGACGCGACCACCGCGCAACAACTCCAGATCGCCCTCGTCCTTGAAAAAGAACATCGCGCGTTCTTCGAACTCGTCCGCCAGCACACCATGGAGGGCTACTACGGTTCTCCTCGCCACGGCGGCAATCGCGATGCGGTCAGCTGGCGAATGCTGGGCCTGGCCGAACCTCCCCTTCGCGGCCGCGCACAATACGATCTGCGCAAAGGCGGCCGCTCATGAAGCGCGTCAACGCCGTCGTCATCGGCGCGGGTGCAGCGGGTGGCATCGTCGCCAAGGAACTTTCCACCGCCGGTCTTAGTGTTGTCCTGCTGGAGCGCGGTCAGTGGTACACTCCAGCCGATTGCCGCAAAGACGACCTCCGCAATCAGCGCACCACCGTCCTCGGCAATGCTTTCGGCCCGGAAGACGAAGGCAATCCGCGCGCCTGGGTCGACAAGAACGGCGTCGCCCACACGGTGCTTCCCAGCGAAGGCGCCTACCAGAACAATGCAGCCTGCGTGGGCGGCGGCACGCTGAGCTATGGCGCGCAAGCCTGGCGCTACATGCCCCAGGACTTCAAAATGCGTTCAACTTACGGCGCTCCCGCCGGCAGTTCGCTCGAAGACTGGCCCATCACCTACGACGACCTTGAGCCGTTCTACGAAAAGGCCGAATACGAAATCGGCGTCTCCGGCGACTACTCCGGCACGCCCTTCCATGGACCGCGCCGTCGTGATCTCCCCATGCCACCGCTGCCGCCCAATCGCGAATTCGGCATTCTAGAACCCGCTGCCAAACGCCTTGGCCTGCATCCTTTCCATCTTCCGATGTTGCGCAACAGCGTGCCCTATAACGGCCGTGGCCCCTGCATGCGCTGCCGCTGGTGCTGCGGATTCGCCTGCGAAGTAGACGCCAAGAACGGTTCGCAAAATACTGTCATTCCCGTCGCTCTTAACACCGGCAACTGCGAACTCCGCACCGGGTGCATGGCAAAGGAAGTCCTCACCGACGATCGCGGTCGCGCACGCGGCGTCGCCTACTTCGACGAGCGCGGCCATCTCCAGGAACAGCTCGCCGACATCGTCATCGTTTCGTCTGCAGCCATCGAGTCCGCGCGCCTGCTGCTCAACTCGCATAGCCATCTCTTTCCCAATGGTCTCGGCAATCGCTACGACCAGGTCGGCCGCAACCTCCAGGGACATCACTACACCGGCGCCGTCGGCTACTTCGACTTCGAGACCTACGACGACGTCGGTCCCGGCGCCAGCATTGCCGTCATGGATTACAACCATGGCACGCCCGGCCTCTGCGGCGGAGGCATGCTCGCCAACGAATTCATCCGCTTGCCCATCCATATGGTCGACCGTCTCCCCAGCAACACGCCGCGCTGGGGACTCGCGCACAAGCAGGCCATGCGCCACTGGCACAAACAATCAATCGTCATCATGGGCCCCACACAGCAGATTCCATCAGCGTCCGGCCGCGTCACCATCGATCCCAGCGTCCGCGACAAGTGGGGACTTCCCGTTGCCCGCTTCGAGGGCAACGTTCACCCTCACACCTTTGAAATCGGCGACGTACAGGCCAAACGTGCCGAAGCCTGGCTTAAAGAAGCCGGCGCCATCAACACGTCACTCATGGCGTGGCATCCAGAAAGTGTCTCCGCAGGCCAGCACCAGGCCGGCACCTGCCGCATGGGCAACGATCCGCAGACCTCCGTCGTCAACCGCAACTGCCAGCTTCACGATGTCGACAACGTCTTCGTCATCGACGGCAGCGTGCACGTCACTAATGGCGGCTTCAATCCAGTGCTCACCATCATGGCCGTCGCCTATCACGCATCGGCCGCCCTCGTCCGCAACTGGAAAGGCACTGCGTTCCGTTCATGATGCGATTCTTCAAAACGCTCGCTCTTCTGATCGCATTCGTCGTGCTCCTCGGCGTGGCTGGCGTTTACGGCGCGTCCTACTACTACACGTCCCAGCGAGGGCAGGGATGCGCAAGCTGCCACGAAATGTCGCAGTATGTTAGCGCAGTGCATGGCTCCGCGCACCGCACCGGCACGTGCATGGATTGCCACGAAGCGGGCCTCGCCACCAAGCTCCGTCATATCCGTGTACATCTCAGCGGCAACGCGCCTGAAGCGATCCGTCTCCGCGACAAAGACGTGTTCGCCATGACCACGAACTGCCAGAAATGCCATCAGCATGAATATGCCTCGTGGCATGCCGGTCCGCACAGCGCTACTTACAGCGAAATCTTTGCCAGTCCAACTCACAACACTGAACGGCATCTGATGGACGATTGCCTTCGCTGCCACGGCATGCACTTCAATGGAGCGATCCGCGACCTCGTTCAGCCGCAGAATACCGCCGGTCCCTGGCGCATCACCCGTGCCGGTTTTGCCGACCAGCCCACCATGCCCTGCATGGCCTGCCACCAGATGCACCGCGAGGGCGCTGTGCAGTCCAAGCCCCCCGCGCGCATCGCCGCGACCGTTTCCCCCACGGCGGATTCACTCGCCATCTTCGATCGCCGCGAGCAGATGCACTTCGCCATCCGCCTGCTTTCCCTCCCGCAACTGTCCGACGGGCCGCGCGCGGTGAAAATCAGTCCCGATCAGCGCCAGGCCCTCTGCTACCAATGCCACGCCCCGCGCCAGCCTGAAACCGCGACCCTCGCCGCCGCAAATCGCTGGGGTCCGCAAATCGGCTCCGGTGACGACCGCACTCCCGTCGGTGTCCACGAAGGCATCAGTTGCCTCGCATGCCATGCCGGCCATAACGAAAGCGCAACAGCCTCCTGCAAGACATGCCATCCCCAGATGTCCCACTGCGGCCTCGATGTGGAGAAAATGGACACTACATTTTCAAACGCCAAAAGCCCCCACAATATCCACTGGGTCCGCTGCACCGACTGCCACCAGCACGGCATTCCAAGAATGAAGCTGGCGGCGCAAAGGACGGCAATTACCCCACCGCTTACAACGACGGCTTCTGAATAGAAGGATTCGCTTCAATCCAGACACGCTAATCTAGATCTATGCATCTTGGGAAGATCAGGTTTGACTGATTGGCACGGCTCCACGTACCCTCCAGGTCGCATGCCGTTCAAGCTCACTTTTAAGGTGTCATCCTGAGCCCCGCAAGCTTGGGGCCCCACGAACTATTGTTCGTGGGGTAAGCGGGGCGAAGGACCTGCTTCTTCTTTTAACACCAACTCTGAAATTCGTGGAGCTTCTTGAGCGCTTGTCCACTCACGGCAAAACCCGCATCGATCTCCTCCTCGTCGAACGCGCCCTCGTTCCCAGCCGCGAGCGCGCCCGCGCCCTCATCCTTGCCGGACGCGTTCTTGTCAACGAACAGAAAATCGACAAGCCCGGCGCCGCCATCGCGTCCGACTCCGCCATCCGCCTCCTCGGCGGCGACATGCCCTACGTCAGCCGCGGCGGTCTCAAACTCCAGGGCGCCCTCGATCACTGGAAGATCGACGTCGCTGGCCGCGCCTGCCTCGACATCGGCGCCTCCACCGGCGGCTTCACCGATTGTCTTCTGCAGCGCGGCGCATCGCATGTCACCGCCGTCGACACCGGCTTCGGTCAGATCGCCATGAAGCTCCGCAACGACCCGCACGTTCGCCTCGTCGAACGCACCAATGCCCGCTTCCTCGCTCCCGGCGCGCTCGCCGAACCGGGCCAGCCCGTCCTCACCCTGCTCGTCATGGACGTCTCGTTCATCTCCGCAACGCTGCTGCTTGCACCGGTCTTTGCCGCCGCGCCCGCACTCACTGAAGCCGTCATCCTCGTCAAGCCGCAATTCGAAGCCGGTCGCGGCAACGTCGGCAAAGGCGGCATCGTCCGCGACCCTGAAGTGCACAAGCTCGCCGTCGAAAAAGTCGCCCACTGCATCACCGGACTACAATGGCACGTCGTCGAAACCATCCCCTCACCCATCACTGGCACAGAGGGTAATGTTGAGTTCCTCCTTTACGCAAAACGGCCTTGACCACTGTTCACTGAACACTGACCACTGATCCGTTACACTGAGACCGCATGACATGCGCTGCGATCGTCTCCAAGCCACGAAGGCCGGAACTCGCCCAGTTGCTTCCCGAACTGATCGGCTGGCTCCGCAAGCATGATTACGAGCCCCTGCTCGACTGCGAGGGCGCCAGCTATACCGACGCTGCGCCGGCAGTCGATCGCGCTCATTTGCCCGCGCACAAGCCCCAACTGGTCATCGTTCTTGGCGGCGACGGCACCTTGCTCTCGGTTGCGCGCATCTTCGCCGCAACCGGCACGCCCATCCTCAGCGTCAACCTTGGCTTTCTCGGCTTCCTCACCGAGGTGCGCCTCGCCGATCTCTACACCACGCTTGAAAGCTGGTGCGACAACTGCCACACGCTCGATGCGCGCAAAATGCTCCACGCTGAAGTCTTTCGCAACGGCGCACCCGTCAAGACCTTCGAAGCACTCAATGAAGTTGTCGTTTCCAAAGGCGACATCGCACGCATGGGCGACTTCGCCGTGGAACTCGATGGCAAAAGCGTGGCCCGCTTCCGCGCCGACGGCGTGATCGTTTCCACGCCCACCGGCTCCACGGCCTACACCCTTGCCGCCAATGGTCCCATCCTTACTCCCGACGTCGATGCCCTTGTCGTCACGCCCATCTGTCCTCACCTGCTCACGCTGCGCCCCATCGTGGTACGCGGCGATGCGCGACTCACGGTTCGCGTCGAAGGCGTACCCACCCAATGCCTTCTCACCGTCGACGGGCAAACGGGATTCGAACTTCACGTCGGCGACGAAGTCCGCTGCCAGCGCTCCGCTTACACCGTCAACCTGGTCCGCCTCAGTGAGAGTGGTTTCTTTGACGCCCTGCGCAGCAAGCTCAGTTGGGGCGAGCGCTAGCGCAGCTTCGCAAACAAATTTGTTTCGAGAAAATTCTGTGGATTGAGAAGCAAGAGAAGGGAACTCGTCTGCTCTACGGATGCAACTCGTCGAGCAGAGCTTTTGCCTTGAACGCGAAATTTTTTGCGCCATCTACATTTTCCGCCGTCAACGCCTCGCGCGCTTGCTTCAGATACTCGCGAATCTGCGCTGCCGTCTTCTGTTGCTGATCGTCCAGCTTGCGCGTGATCCCGTTGAGGCTCTTCTCCGTCGACTCAATTGAAGCATCGACCTGCTGCCGCACGTTCGGTGAATCGCCGGCGGAAAGTGTACCCGCTGCGGAAACGGCGGGCATCTCGTTTGCAGCCACCTGCGGATTGTTGTTCGCCGGCCTCCTGTGTTTGGGTGGTTTTTTCACCGGCTCCGGCGGAGGAGCGACCTGCGGCGCCGGCTGCACGGGAATCGTCACCTCAGGCGGGGGCAGATTGGTGGGTGCCGGCTCGGGCTTGGGCGGAGGCGGGTCTTCGATCGGAGGCGCGAGCGGCTGATTCTGCGCGACCTGGGTCTTGTGAATGCACCCCGTCAGCAGCACCAGCGGCAACAGCCACGCAGCGATCCTAGCGCTCCCAGCGCTCAGTTTCATGTATCCGACCCCTTTGTCTCTTCCACAACTGCCGGTTGCAGATGCCGGCGTCCCCATTCCGTGGCGGCGAGTGGAATGCGCAGTGAGAATTCCGTGCCACGGCCTACTGTCGATTGTACGTCCACGCTCCCATGGTGCAACTGCAAAATACGGTACGTCATTGCCAGTCCAATGCCGCTCCCGCCGCTCTTCGTCGTGAAATAAAGATCGAAAATCTTCTCCCGAATCTCCGGCGGAATTCCCGTGCCTTCATCCGCAATGCGCAGCACGGCCATCTTGCGATCTTCTTCCAGCGTTACGCGCAGTGTGCCGCCATTCGGCATGGCTTGTGCGCCATTCAGAATGACATTGATCGCTGCCTGCTTCATAAGATCCGCGTCCACATTCGCAATCAGCGCGTGCATCGGAAGACGGCTCTCCAGCTTCACGTTGCGTGTCGAGAGCTCGTCGTCCGCTAGGGCCAGCACATCGCCGATTACCTTGCGCAGATCCTGTTCCCGCAGCTGCAATTCCACGGGACGCGAAAAATCCACCAGCGTCTGCACCACGCGATCCAGCCGGTGGATCTCCGCGTCAATCACCTCCAGGTGCCGCGTCGCCGGCGCGTGATCCCCGCCCAGCTTGTTCTTCAGCAACTCAAGATGCACCACGATGGCGTTAATCGGATTCTTGACTTCATGCCCCACACCCGCTGTCAGCCGCCCAATCGCCGCCATGCGCCGCGAAAGCTCCAGTTCCGACTCGATTTGCTCCACGGTTTCAAGGTCGTGCAATGTGACCAGGGCGCCCAGGCCCATCCGCGTGTGGTCATCGTAGATGAAATCGACAGACGCCTGGAGTCGCCGTCCCGTCTCCGTTTGTATTTCTTCCTGCACCAACGTGACTCCGGCATCGAACGCCTCGCGAAGCGTTCTTCCCAGTACCGTGGAACTGTCAAAGATCTCGCGGGCCTGCAAACCGAGGATGTTGTCGTTCTCCACGTTGAGGAAGCGCTGCGCGGCTTCCGAAACCAGCACCGCCCGTCCATCCCCCGTGAATAATAAGATGCCGTCCTGAAGGTTTCCGAGAACCTGGTCGAGATTCTCTTTCAGGGCCGAGAAAACCTCTTCCACGTTGCGCATCCGCTGCCCGATCTGCTCAATCTTCGTCGATACTCTTTCGGCTGTATCGAGCTGGGGTGCCTCGCCATTTTCGTTCTGGGCCCCCGTGGGCGTCGGATTCCAGTAGTCGAGCTGCATGCTGATCTCTTCCAAGGGCCGCAAAGCCAGGTTGCTCAGCAGGAATGCCACAATCAGCGCTGTCCCCAGCGCGAACGCCATCAGCGTAAACGCCTCTTTCAGGGATGGCTCGTAGACCGCCTGCAGCAGCGTCGTTCGCACACCCACATGAACGCTCAGGAATGGCGCGCCGTTTCGGTCTTGCGGGGCCACGATATCAAACACCTTCGCGGGACCGTAGATTTCCCGCATCTTCGCGATCGGATTGGCCGCGCGCAGATCGTCGTAGCTGGGCCGAAACAGCAGCAATTTGCCATCGTTATCCGGAAAGGTGCTCAGCAGAATGCGCGATTGCGTATCCACGATGTTCACATCGAATTCCGTCACGGAATACATGTTGGCCGAGTCCAGCATCGTCTGCAGAGAAGTGCTGTCGTGAATCGCCGCGACCACCAGCTCATGCAACTTCGTGGTGTCGTTGGGGAGGATCGTCTTGTCCTGCAGGCCCGTCTGCAGCGCATTGTGCAGCGCGAACCGCACCTGGTTGGCGATCATGCGGTTGGCTTCGTAGGACTGCTCAATGGCCGCATCTACCAGGTGACTGACGTACACCAGAGACAGCACACCCGCGATGAGAAAAACCAACCCCGTTATCGCCAAGACGAGTTTTGTCTTCAGTCGCATGGTTTCGTGCTGCGGACTCGAGCCGACCCCATCTCAGCGCAGCAGCTTTAGCTTATCCGACCGCGCCGATGCGATTACACCGGTTGGTCTTCCCGCGAGTGGCTGTATTCCTTCAGCTTGTTGTGCAATGTCTTCAGGCTCACGCCCAGAATCTCGGCAGCGCGAGTTTTATTCTGCCCCGTCGATTCGAGCGTTCGCAAAATCAACATGCGCTCCGCCTCGGAAACAGTAGTCCCCACGCGCACCGGCACAACATTGGCGTCCCCCGCCCGCGCCGCTACCGGCAACTGCGGCGTACCAAACGTTCGTGGCAGGTGCGAACTATCCAGCGGCGCTCCGTCTGGGCACAGAATCACCGCGCGCTCAATCGTATTCCGCAGTTCGCGTCCGTTGCCCGGCCAGTCATACCCCATCATCCGATCCAGAATCTGGTCCGAGAGCCCCGGAACGTGCCGCGTATGCTTCTGATTCATCTCGCGCACCATCGCCTCAGCCATCACCTGGAGATCCTCCATGTGTTCGCGCAGCGGCGGCATGTGAATGTGAAACACATTCAACCGATAAAAAAGATCCGCGCGCAAATGCCCGTCGGCCACCGCGTCCTGCGGATCGCGATTGGTTGCCGCCAGCACCCGCACGTCCACATCCTGTTCGGTCCGCGCGCCAAGGCGGCGCAGTTTTCGTTCCTCCAAAACCCGCAACAGCTTGGCTTGCGTACCGATCGGCATATCGCCCACTTCGTCCAGCAGCAGCGTGCCGCCCGATGCCAGTTCAAAGCATCCCGCTCGCCGCTCCACGGCGCCCGTAAACGAGCCTTTCTCGTGGCCGAAAAGCTCGCTCTCAATCAGTGTTTCAGGAATCGCCGCGCAATTCACCGCCAGGAACGGCCGCCCCTTGCGCGGACTTAAGTCGTGCAGCGTCCGAGCCACCATCTCCTTGCCGGTTCCGCTTTCGCCCGTGACCAACACCGAAACATTCGAAGGAGCGATCTGTTCGATCAGCGCGAAAATCTCCCGCATCGCCTTTGAACTGCCCACCATCGACCCCAAAATGCCTGTATTCCGCAACTGCCTCCGCGTAACCTCCAGCTCAATCTCCGTCGCCCGCTGCCGCGTCGCATTCGACAGAATCGTCCGCAGCCGTGTGGCGTCCACCGGCTTCTGCAGAAAGTCGTAGGCGCCCAGTTTCATCGCATCTACCGCCAGCTGAATCGACCCCTGCGCGGTCAGCAGTACTACGGCGACATTCGAGTTCGCGCTCTCAGCCAGCTTCGTCAGCAGCCCGATGCCGTCCATCCGCGGCATCTTCAAGTCCGTTACAACAATCGCCGGACTCCACGCGAGCGCCTTCTCCCAGCCCTCGATGCCGTCGCGCGCCGTCTCCGTCTGGTATCCCCAGCCGGAAATCAGCTCCGCCAATCCCATCAGGGCATGGGGCTCGTCCTCGACAATCAATACCTTTACCGGGTTGTGCATATCGTCTTTCGATGCAAATATTTCGCCACGCGGCGTCGAAGTCCAGCTTTCAATTCAACTTGCTTTCGAGTCAGTATCCAGTTTAGACCGCCTTGTCTGTCAATTCGGCCCAGCGGGCGTAGAGAGCGTCGTTTTCCTCCTGGGCCAACTCCAGTTCGCCCAGCGCCGCCTGCAGCGCCGCCGCATCTGACGCAATTGCCGGGTCTTCCACCCGGTCCCGGGCCGTTGCCAGGCGAGCGTCCGACTCCTCCACCCGCTGCTCAATCGCCGCAAACTCCCGCGCCTCCATATAAGAGAGCTTCTTCTTCGCCGGCGTTTGGATTTCGGTCTCGGATGAGCCTTTCTGCTCCCTAATCCCTTGTCCCTGATCCCTAATCCCTGTCTTTTGTTCTTCGATCCACGCTTCCCATTGCCCGTAATCCGCAAATCGCCCGATGTGCCCATCGCCGTCCAGCCCCAGCACCGTCGACGCCACCCGATTGAGCAGATAGCGGTCATGCGTCACAAGCACCAGCGCTCCCGGAAACTCCAACAGGTTCTCCTCCAGGATCTCCAGCGTCGGAATATCCAGATCATTCGTCGGCTCATCCAGCAGCAGCACGTCCGCCGGCTCCAGCATCAGCTTCGCAATCAGCACCCGCGCCCGCTCCCCGCCGCTCAGGTTCCGCACCGGCTGGTTCAGTTGCTCGCCGGTAAACAGGAAGCGGGCCGCCCAACTGGCCACATGCACAACGCGCCCCTGGTACACGAGCCCATCCCCCTCCGGCGCCAATGCTCTTCGCAGTGTGAGACTCTCGTCCAGTTCGCGCATCTGGCTGAAGTACACCAGCCGCAGCGCGTCCGCCCGCCGAATGCTGCCCTCCGCCGGCTCCAGTTCACCCTTCAGAAGCCGCAGAAATGTCGTCTTCCCGCTCCC
This sequence comes from uncultured Acidobacteriaceae bacterium, assembly GCA_963770365.1. Taxonomy (GTDB): domain Bacteria; phylum Acidobacteriota; class Terriglobia; order Terriglobales; family Acidobacteriaceae; genus Telmatobacter. Next base: position 100,761 of record CAVYPN010000029.1, read on the forward strand.
GTTCGGCCCTACCAGCCCCAGCTTCGAGCCTGCCGTCAGAACAAAGTTCAACCCACTGAAAAGCCTTCGCTCGCCAATCTCGCAAGCCACGTGGTTGAATTCCACCAGCCTCTTCGTCTTCCGCTGCGTCGCCTCAAAATCAATTCCCGCGGAGTTCACGGTCGTACGAGCATCCATGGCCGCCAGTTTCCCGATCATCTCGTTGGCCGTATCGATCCGCGCCTTCGATTTCGTCGTCCGCGCCTTGGGCCCGCGCCGCAGCCACTCGATCTCGGTTCGCACCCGGTTGCGCAAGCTCTCCTGCTGCTTGCTCTGCGATTCCAGATACGCCTCGCGCTCCTCGAGAAACCGGCTGAAGTTCCCCTTGACGCGGAAAAGGCCCTCCGCATACACGCGGTTCAGTTCGATGATTTCGCTCGACGTCGCTTCAAGAAAGTAGCGGTCGTGGCTCACCGTCACCACGGCAAAATTCGCCGCGGCCAGCAACTCCTCCAGCCACTCAATCCCCGCCAGGTCCAGGTGGTTTGTGGGCTCATCCAGCAGCAGCACATCGGGGTGTCCGACCAGTGCCTCCACAATCGCCAACCGCTTCCGCCAGCCGCCCGAGAGCGAGGCCGCCTCCGCTGCCAGGTCTTCAAAGCCTGCGCGCCCCGAAATCTCCCGTAGTCGCCCCTCGCGCTCCCCCTCATTCACGTGCGCGGATGTCAGCGCCGTCTCCAACACCTGCCGAAGCGTCAGTCCGGCAGCAAATCGTGAGTCCTGCGGAACATAAGCTGCCCGCGCCCGTTTTCGCACCGCCAGCTCTCCCGCGTCCGGTTCCACGGCTCCCGCCAGGATCGCCAGGAGCGTCGATTTCCCAGCCCCATTCGGCCCGATCAGCCCAATCCGCGACCCATCCTCCACCGTGAACGAAATGTCCTTGAAAAGAGGCTTGGCCCCAAACTGCTTGGTGATCGTTTGTGCATTCAAAATTGGCGGCATCTCTCTTTAGATTACCGTGCCGAACATCGCGGGCTTTCCTTCGTCCGGTCCTCGCCCACAAACCCGACTCAACCCCGTTTCCCTCGTGTACCCTTGTCTCCAATGTCAACTTGTTCACGTCTGCTTTGCGGTCTTCTTCTAGCCATCGTCTGCTCTCCTGCCGTCGCGCAGGACGCCACTCGCGCGCTCCTCGAGAAACTTGCCAACGCGCCCGGGCCGCCCGGCGCCGAAGAAGCCGTGCGCGCCATCATGGTCGATCGCATGAAGCCTCTCGCCACTGCTCCGCTTCGCTATGACGGCATGGGTTCCGTGATTGCGCAGCAGGGAAGCGCAGGTCCCCGCATCATGGTTGACGCCCACATGGATGAGCTCGGAGGCATCGTCCGCCGCATTACTCCGAATGGCTTTCTCACCATGCAGATGCTGGGAGGCTGGCTCGATCAGGCGCTGGTGGATCAGCGCTGGATCATTCTCGGCTCGAAAGGGCCTGTCCACGCGATCACCGGCATTCGCGATATCCACGTCCTTCCCGCAGAAGATCGCAACCGCGTCTTTCCGCGCGAATCTCTCCTCATCGATGTTGGAGCCAGGGATGCGGCCGGAGTTGCCGCTCTCGGCATCTCGCCCGGTGACCCGATTGTTCCCGACAGCCCATTTGAGGAGATGAATGGCACCGGGAACTATCTCGCCAAAGCCTGGGACGATCGCCTCGGCTGCGCGGCACTTCTTGAGGCCATGGAGCGCACGGCTAAGCTTCATCACCCCAATCAGATATTTTTTATCGCCACGACGCAGGAAGAAGTCGGCTTACGCGGTGCCCGCACCGCCGCCCAGGTAGTCAAGCCTGACATCGGCATCGCCCTTGAAGGCGGCATCGCCGGCGACACCTTCCTCGGACATCCCGAAGAGACGCAAGCCAAACTCGGCGGAGGACCCGGCCTTTTCCTTTTTGACTCCAGCGCCATGGCCAATCGAAAGTTCATCAAGCTGGTTCGCGATACCGCGGAAAACAAAAACATCCCATTGCAACTTGACCTTGTGCAGGGCTACGGCGACGACTCCGCCGAGATCCAGGAGAGCAACGGCGGCGTTCCTACCGTCAATCTCGTCGCGCCTATTCGCTATACGCACGCCCACAACGGCATCCTGAACCGCCATGACTTCGATCAGCTTGTGGACCTGCTCACCGATCTGCTGATGCGTCTCGATCAGCAAACCGTCGATCAAATTCGCGACTTCGCTCCGCAATAGTGCCCGGACGCAGGTGGCCTCTGGTTGCCACCTCATGTCCTACACTGAACCCATGCTCGAATATGAAATCTCGCCCGCCGACACGGCTGCGCTCCTTCGCGACAACAAGACCCGCCTCATCGATGTCCGCGAGCCATGGGAATACTCCACCGCGCACATCGAACCCAGCACGCTCATGCCCATGGGCGACGTACCCGCCCGCGCCCATCAGGAACTCGACCCCGATGAGCATCTGATCCTGCTCTGCCATCACGGACAGCGCTCCCTCAATGTCACCGCGTGGCTCCGCAATCAGGGATTCGAAAACATCCAATCCCTCCGCGGCGGCATCGATGCCTGGTCTGCTGAAGTTGACCCAACCGTCCCGCGCTATTAGCGCCTGTCCCCCGAGATCGACCCGAATGTTCCGCGCTATTAGTGTCTGTCCCCCGAGACTAGTGCTTGCTCCCGAGGTTCACAAAAATTGGCCGTGTCATCCTGAGTGAACGGGGCCCCGAACGTCTCTCAGTTCGGGGGTGGTGAACGAAGGATCTGCTTTTTCTGCCAGTTGTTTCACAGACGCCCCACTAACGCCCGAACGAATACGTAACCTGGAAAATCCCGTTATCCACGCCGGGATTCGCAATCGCTGTGTCCTTGTTTGAGAAGTGATGGTACCGATACTCCGCGCGAATCGACCGGGTTTTGGATCGATAGAATTCGACGCCGACACCGCCGTCAAATGTGAAATTGAACGAACCCGCACTTTCGACAGGAACTGCTCGCGTGGAATACATGTAGCCGCCGTGGCCGATCACAAAGACTTGCGTCTTGTTGCGCGGCAGGAAATTCAGTTGGAGCCCCATCGGCGACATCGCTTCGCCGACGGTCCAGCGGCGGCCGCACTGATCTGAAAAATTGACTGTATACGTAACACCGTTCAACGTAATCGTCCCCGTTCCTGAAGCACCATGGCAGGCCCCGTACGTGACGACGGTGTCGTTTATCGGCGGGAATGGCGCTGTCGAAGGGGTCCACGTTTGCGTGATGTGATCTGTCGGGTCGCTTTCGAGCGCCAGCGGTATCACTTCGCCGTTGTATTGCCAATTCACAAGATGATTGAGAATGAGACGCCGGCTGTAGCTCGCTCCGAGAAGGAACAGCTTGCGACTCTCCGCTTCGCCGAGAAGGATGTGGCTTGAATCATTGGAATATGCACTGAACACCCCAAGTGTGTTCACCCGCGCAAAATATCCCTCGCCTTTCTTATCCTGTGCTGATGCGGAAACTCCGGCGAAGAGAATCATCGCAAGAATGACACTGGCGCCAGGCACTCTCTGCCGCGGGCGGGCACCTTCATTTTTCGGCAAGAGAGTGACCCCTTTATATGATCGGACTGACCGCAACGCCTATACTAGCAGCGACTTTTATTTTGACTGTGGCATCCGCATTTGAGGAGCGAAATTCAATGTCTTCGTCTGCTGTAAGTTTTGCAACCGACAATCACGCGCGTTTTCTGGGTGAACTTAAGGACCTTCTCCGCATTCCTTCCATCTCTACGCTCCCCGAACACAAAGCCGACTGCCGCCGTGCCGCCGAATTCCTTGTCTCCGAACTCAAGCGCATCGGCATGGAGAACGTTCGCCTCATCGATACCTCCGGCCACCCGCTCGTCTATGCCGACTGGCTTCACGCCGCGGGGAAACCTGCCGTCCTCATCTACGGCCACTACGATGTCCAGCCCACCGATCCCATCGACGAATGGCTATCGCCGCCATTCGACCCGACGGAACGCAACGGCAACATCTACGCGCGCGGCGCCGTCGACGACAAGGGCCAGGTCTGGATGCAGGTCAAAGCCCTCGAAGCCCTGCTCGCTTCCAACCAGTCTCTTCCTCTCAATGTCCGCGTCCTCTTTGAAGGCGAAGAAGAAGTGGGCGGGGAGGGAATTGCCGACTACGTCGCCTCCAAATCAGCCAACCTCAAAGCCGACTTCGCTCTCGTCTCCGACACGGAGCTCTTCGCCCCCGGGTTGCCGACCCTTTGCGTTGGCCTGCGCGGCATGATCTACACCGAACTCGAAGTGCGCGGCGCCAAAACCGATCTCCACTCCGGCATGTATGGCGGCGCCGCTCCCAATCCATTCACGGCCATCGCGCAAATCATTGCCCGCCTCAAAGACGAGAACGGCCACATCCTTATCCCCGGCTTCTACGACGGCATCATTCCGCCCAGCGCCGAAGAGCTCGCCGCCTGGAGCAGCCTGCCTTTCGACGAAGAGCACTACCGCATCGCTGAAGTCGGCGCACGCCAGCTCGTCGGCGAAAACGGATACAGCGTCCTCGAGCGTACGTGGGCGCGCCCCACGCTCGACGTCCATGGCATCCCCGGCGGCTTTACCGGCGCTGGCGCCAAGACCGTCATACCCGCCAAGGCCGTCGCCAAAGTCTCCATGCGCCTCGTCCCCGGCATGACCCCGGCAAATGCGTTCGCACAATACAAGAGCTACGTTGAAAAGATCGCTCCCGCTGGTGTTGACGTTGACGTGCGCCTGATCCACTCCGGCGACCCGTGCCTGATCCCGGTTAACAACCCATACATCCAGGCTGCCACCCGCGCGCTTCACGAAGTGTGGGGCAAAGACACGGTCTTCATCCGTTCTGGAGGCTCCATTCCCATCGTCGGCGACTTCGACCGCCACCTCGGCCTTCCCAGCGTCATGATGGGTTTCGGCCTGCCCGACGACAACATCCACGCCCCGAACGAAAAGTTCAATCTCAAAAACTTCGAACTCGGCATCCGCTCCCTGATCCGATTCCTGGAGGAGGCAGGCCGTTGAGCCTGCCCCACCCCCACCCCCTCCCGCCCGCCGACGCATTCATCCTCGCCGGCGGGCAATCCCGACGCATGGGGCACGACAAGGCACTCACCCTCCTCGCCGGCGTTCCTCTTGTCCAACGTGCCTGCGACCTCCTCCGTGCCGCCGGGCTCGAACCCCGCATCGCCGGTGCCCAAAGCGATCTTTCCTCTTTTGCCCCGACCTTGCCGGACGATCCAACCCAGTCCAGCCGCGGTCCCCTCTCCGGCATTTGCTCCGCGCTCGCCAATACATCCGCCCCGTTCTCTCTCTTTCTCCCCGTCGATCTGCCGCTCCTTCCCGCGAGCCTTATCGTCTATCTTCTTCACCACGCGACCGTCACCCAATCCGCCGTCACCGTCGTCTCCATTGCCGGATTTGTTCAGACTTTTCCGGCCATCATCGACACCGCCGCGCTCCCCTCGCTCCGATCGAGCCTCAATTCCAGCGACCGTAACTCCTTGCGCGCCTTCCGTGCCGCAGCCGATATTCTCTCCTGCCCCTTCTCTGTTTTGCCCGTTGAGTTGCTGCTTCAGGCCGGCCAGATCTCTAGCCCTCATGCCTTCCCCCCCGCTCTCTGGTTCCTCAACCTCAACGCTCCGCAGGACCTCCTCCAGGCCGAAGCCCTGCTCGACGGGCGCCATCTTCAAGTAATCTGATCTCGTGGCTACTTCCGACTCCACCGCCGAGCCAACCGGGGTTCCATCTTCCGATGTTCCGATCCCCGAGTCCCCCGAAATCACGGAGGACTTGCTGGTTGACATCGCGGGAGGCAAACCCGCTCCAACCGACGAAGAGCCCACAATCTGGCCGCTGATTTCCTTCAAACACGTCTCCATGTGGTTTGGTGAGCGTAAAGTCCTCGACGACGTCAGCTTTTCCGTCAATCGCGGCGAAACCCTCTGCATCCTGGGCCGCAGCGGCGTTGGCAAGTCCGTCTCTCTCCGAATTCTCATGGGCTTTCTCAAGCCCCAGGTCGGTTCCATCCGCGTGGACGGCCAGGAAATCAATGCCTATACCGAAGAGGAAATGCAGGAAGTGCGCAAACGCGTGACCATGGTCTTTCAGAATGGCGCCCTCTTCGATTCGCTTACCGTCCGCGAAAACGTAGCCTTCCCCCTGCGCGAACGCGGTGGGCAGGAAGAGGATCAGATCCAGCAGGTTGTTGACCGCCTGCTCGGACTTGTCGGCGCCGAGGACGTACCCAATGCGTTACCTGCCAGTTTGTCCACAGGACGCCGTCGCGCCGTCTCCATCGCCCGTGCACTGGCCTCCCAGCCTGAGATTGTTCTTTATGATGAGCCCACAACAATGGTTGATCCCATCATTGCCCGCAGACTAGGCGGTCTCATCCAGCGACTCAAGCAACAGCTTGGATTTACAAGCATTATCGTCACCCACGACATGCGATTCGCCGAAAGGCTCGCCGACTCCGTGCTCTTTTTGCACGACGGGCATTCCGCTTTTTTCGGATCCCTTAAGGCCTTCATGGCCTCTCCCGATCCCAACATCCAGCAATTCCTCACCCTCGATGCGTATGTGTTACCTTCAGTTTAAGAGTTGATGACTTTATAACGAGAGTCCTTCATAATTTGGATACAGGCACTTTCCCTCAGTAAGCAGAAACAGATCAAAACAGCCTGGAAGATCTCAGGAATCCGCAAGACGGGTTCCTTATGAAGGTCCTTTGCACCTCACTCGTTGCCTTTGTGTCGCGTCGTCACCTCGAAGAAATTGCAATTCAATGACTCGCGAAAGACACGACTTTCTAATCTAAGCAATAGGCTCAATGTGAGGTTTGAGTGTTCCAAAGGTCCATTAGCTCGTCAGTCATCTACCGCGGAACGGCGTTCCAGGGAGAGCAAAAGACACCGAGACCCCATCGGCCCGGAGGTCGTACGCCTTATGTCACCAAGGTAATGGTGGTAACGGCCCTCCTGCCGCAAATTGGGCAACCTTTCGTAAGCTGGGCTCTTCCAATCATCAGTATCCCTAGCCAGAGTAGTTCGCGTCTCGCTTCCCTTCGTCTTCTGCAAGCTAGAAACCACCCCCACTTTCCAACTGTAGCTACGGGCTTCTGAGGTTAGCGGACGGATATGGCAACATCCGATTTCTGGCAAAGAGTATCAGCTTCTGTAGCGACCCCATCCGATTGGTCGACAGACTCTCCGCGGGATGCCTCGCGCAGTTCGCAGGGCAAAGTCAAATTCTGGATCTTTCTTGATTTCCTTACAGTGCTGGTCGCAGCAGTCATTGCCACAATTTACGAACGGCACACCTCTCCCGTCGTTGGAGCGCGTGAGTTTTACAACGGAACGCTCTTCATCGGCCGCTCCATGTGGATTCTGCTCGGCCTGGTTTGCGGTTTTGCGATCACCCTCGTCGTCTCCAGTCGCCGGCTCCACCTTTATTCACCCAAAAGCTTGAGTTCTTTCCTGCATGAACAACGGCTCACGGTCCAGGTCTGTTTCACGTCTGGCCTGTTGCTCACCGGAACCCTCTACCTCGTGCGCGCTGAAGATATTCCCAGGCGCATTGTTCTCCTGACGCTGGTTCTGGTCACGGTCTGCCTGTGCCTTCGCCGCCTCATCTACCGGACCCTGATGTACCGCCGATTCGAACGCGGCCAGGACACTCGCAACGTCCTCATCGTCGGCACCGGTGCCGAAGCGCATGCGCTCCGCCATCACCTTGAGAGCATTCGTCACCTCGGCTACACGTTCAAAGGCTTTATCGAGTTCCCGGGTGCTTCCTCGCACATGATGTCTTCGAGCGGCGATGTCGTTGGCACCCTTGACACGCTCTTTCAGCACGCGCGCAAGCAGTTCGTCGACGAGATTTTTTTCACCAGCCCCTCCGAGCGCGGCGTCGTCCTGGATGTACTCGAAAAATCCCGCATGCACGGCGTCGATCTGCGTATCGTTCCCGATCTTTACCAGGGCCTGGCCTGGAACAGCCCGGTCGAATACATAGGCCAGTTCCCGACCATCCCCCTGCACCGTGGCCACGTTCCCGAACTCGGATTCGTATTCAAACGCGTGCTTGACATCCTCTTCTCCGGCCTTCTTCTTCTGGCTCTTTCCCCCTTCCTGCTGTTTGTCGCCATTGCCATCAAGTTTGAATCCCGGGGGCCCGTCTTCTATGCCTCCGAACGCATCGGCAAGAAAGGCCGCGTCTTCCGCTGCTACAAGTTCCGCACCATGGTGCGGGATGCCGATAAGCACCGCGCCGAGTTCATGCATATGAACGAGCGCGACGGCGTCCTGTTCAAAATCACCAACGACCCCCGCATTACCCGCTTCGGCCGCATGCTCCGCAAATACTCCCTCGATGAGTTGCCGCAGTTCATCAATGTCCTCCGTGGCGACATGAGCGTCGTCGGCCCTCGTCCGCCGCTGGCCAGCGAAGTCATGGAGTACAAGCTGAGCCACCTTCGCCGCCTCGATGTCACACCCGGCATCACCGGTCTGTGGCAGGTGCAGGGTCGCCAGGATCCATCCTTCGACAGCTACGTCTCCCTCGACGTCACCTACATCGAAAACTGGAGCCTCTGGCTCGACATCAAGATCATCGTCCGCACCGTCGGCGTGGTCTTCTCCGGCACCGGCTCCTGAGAACGCGGAATTGCGCTGCACCCTTGTCGACGCTGGCCTGCTAACTTGCTGAGAGCGCGAAGCGCCGCTAACTCGCTAAGCCGGCCCGAGATCCCTAGTCCCTGGTCCCTAATCCCTATCCCTCCCCCCTCTGCTTTAAACTGGACATGTGAAGATCGCACTGGCCCAGATCAACCCCACGGTCGGGGATTTCACCGGGAATCTCGAAAAAATTCTTACGGTTACCCGCCGCGCTGCCGATCAGGGCGCCCGCCTCGCCGTCTTCTCCGAACTGGCCATTTGCGGATATCCGCCCGCCGACTTCCTTGAGAAGCCGGGCTTTCTCGCCCGCTGCCGCCAGGCCGTCGATGAACTCGCCGAGGCCACCCGTGATCTGCCAACAGCGCTCGTCGCCGGCGTCGCATTGCCGGCCCCGCCTGACGCCGGCAAGCCCGGGGTCCCCGGCGATGGATCCTCGTCGCCGGGGTGGAAGCCCGCCGTGAACGCCGCAGTCCTCCTCGATCGCGGGCAGGTCCTTCTCGAACAGCACAAGCGCCTGCTGCCCTTCTACGACGTCTTCGATGAGCAGCGCTACTTCCTGCCCTCCGGCCAGCAGCGTGTCGTCGAACTCGACAACGTGCGCCTCGCCATCTCCATCTGCGAAGATGCCTGGAACGATAAGAACTTCTGGCCGCGCCGTCTCTACTCCTTCGATCCGCTCGAAGAGTTGATGCGCCAGAATCCAGCCATTCATATCAATCTCTCGTCTTCGCCTTTCTGGCACTCCAAGCGCAAGGTTCGCCGCGAGATGCTTGCCGCCATCGCCCATCGCGATCGAATCCCGGTCATCATGTGCAACCAGGTCGGCGGCAACGACAGCCTCATCTTCGACGGCTCCTCCCTCGCTCTCAACGCCGACGGCCAACTCATTGCCCAGGCAAAATCCTTCGAAGAAGATCTTGTGATCGTCGATCCCTTCGACGCCTCGCCAGTCCACGATCCGCTTGAAGACGACACAGAGGCCGCCTGGCGCGCCCTCGTCCTTGGCACGCGCGACTACGTCCGCAAATGCGGATTCAGCAAGGTCCTCATTGCTCTCAGCGGGGGCATCGACTCCGCACTCGTCGCCGCCATCGCCGCCGACGCCCTTGGCAGGGAGAACGTGCTCTGCATCGGCATGCCCAGCCCCTTCTCCTCGCAGGGCTCCATCGACGACAGTCGCGCCCTTGCCGCCAACCTCGGCATCCGCTTCGAACTCGTCGGTATCAGCGACCTGTTCCACCAGTACACGCAGGCTCTCGAGCCGCTCTTCAAGGGCACGCAATCCGGACTCGCCGAAGAAAACCTCCAGGCCCGCATCCGCGGCACTCTGCTCATGGCCCTCTCCAACAAGTTTGGCTCGCTGGTTCTCACTACCGGCAACAAATCCGAAATGGCCGTTGGCTACTGCACGCTCTACGGCGACATGGTGGGCGCCCTCGCCGTCATCGGCGACCTCATCAAGACGCGCGTCTACGCGATCTGCCGCTGGCTCAATCGCGAGCGCGAAGTCATCCCCCTCGCAATCCTTGAGAAACCTCCTTCCGCCGAATTGCGCCCCGGACAGAAGGACACGGACTCGCTGCCGCCCTACGATGTCCTCGATCCCATCATCGAGGCCTACGTCGAGCGTTACGAGACCCCGGAATGCATTGCGCAGAAGAATGGTTTTCCCCTCGAGCTCGTCCAACAGATAGTGCGCCTGGTGGAACGCTCGGAATACAAACGCCAGCAGGCCGCCCCGGTTCTGAAGGTCACGTCAAAGTCCTTCGGCATGGGACGCCGCTTTCCCATTGCCGTCAAAGTGCAGGTATAAGCTAAAGGCTGGGAGTCTTCCCGCCGCTGAAGGAGAAATTCGCTTGATTCGTAACTCCGCTCGACTGGCCTCAGCAATTGCGTTGGCCATGCTTTTCTCTCCCATCCACCACGCCGTCGCTCAGGACCAGACTCCCGCCACACCCGCTCCCGCTCCCGCGGCGCCAGAAGCCAAGGCGCCCGTATTTCCTGCGCCCGATCCGGCCGACTTCACGGCCACCGCTCCCACCAAGGACACTGTCAACGCCTTCATGCAGGCCAATCTCGGCTTCGACGCCAATTCCATGTGGCAGGTCCAGGCAATTCAGAAGACCCAGATCCCGGGCGTCAGCAAGGTCGTCGTCTTCATCGGCGACAAGTCCGGCAAACAGCAGGCCTCCCGATTGGCCTTCTTCACAACGCCTGACCAGAAGCACATCATCGTCGGCGAGCGGATCGTCCCCTTCGGCGATCATCCTTTTGCCGAGAATCGCTCCACGCTCCAGGAGCGTGCCAACGGACCCTACCGGGGCTCGGCCTCCAAGGATCTCGAATTCGTTGAGTTTGCCGACTTCCAGTGCCCCCACTGCAAAGCTGCGCAGGCCAACATGGAGAAGCTCCTCTCCGATTTTCCCAAGGCGCGCATCGTCTTCGAGAACAATCCGCTGACCAGCATTCATCCCCAATCGATGATTGCAGCCGAATATGCAACCTGCGTAGCCAAGCTGGCCGGCAGCCCTGCATTCTTCCAGTTCGTATCCGCGGTTTTTGATGGGCAGGATGGCCTCGCGACGGCCGATGGCGCCACCCTCACTTTGAACAGCGCCGCCACCAAGGCCGGGCTCGATCCAGCCAAAGTCTCGGCCTGCGCGACAGCGCCTGAAACCAAGGCTACCGTCGAATCCTCTATGCAACTCAGCAAGGATCTCGACATCGCCTCCGTGCCCACACTCGTGATCAACGGTCGCGAAGTTCCCGCCAACGCTCCCTACGAAACGTTGAAGCAGATCATCGAGTATCAATCCAAAATGGACGGCATCGCCCAGTAATTGTGTTTTGAAAGCCGGGTGCCGGGTGCCCCATCCAAGCTTTGCTTGGGTGGGATACCACAAACCTTGGTTGCCCATTCTGAGAAAGCTGGCTGTCCAATTCATGCGCTCTTGCGCATGAGTGTGAGGAACCGCGTCACGGCGTCGTCTCTCCGCGCTCGATCCGCAACATGCGCGAGTGCCCGGCCGCCTGCGTCCCGCGAATCACGTGCGGTGTAATGATGATCAGCAGACTCGCGTAGTTCCTCTGAACATCCGTGTCCGTCACCGTGTTCAGCCCGGGAATCTCCGTCAGCCCTGGCAACCCGCTCAGCGCGCGGCTCTCTTCCTTGTCCACCTGGCTCACGATCACCACGCCCGAGTCGTTCTTCAGCGACACAACGCCGGAGTAGCTGCGATTGTTCAGGATCGGTACCCCATTCAGCGCGGAACCTCCCAGCGCCGTAATCTTCAGATCCACCGTCAGCGCCACATCGCCGTTGCGCACCACGCGCGGCGTTGCCTTGAACGTAAGTCCAAGGTCCTGGTACTCAATCTGCGGAATCGTTTGCGCCCCTGAATTCAGCTGCGAGAGAAGGGAACTCAGGCTTCCCGAGGTTCCCGCTGTCGTCAGACCGGGAATGCTGATACCCGACGTGCCCAGGTTCGAAAACTGCGACGTCTCGATCGGGTAGCGCGATCCGCTCTTGATCGAGCCCTCTTCTCCGTCGCCCAGGTGCAGTTGAATGTCGTCCAGTTCCCGCGACTCCGAAGAGTTCAAATTCAGATTGACGGTGACGGGCTTCGGCGAAACTCCCGACAAGGTCAGCCCTCCACCAAACAGCGCAATTCCATTCTGAAACAGCGAACTCGAAACCTGCCCTGACGCCAGCAGAATTCCAAGAATCGCGAGTGTGTCGCCCGGCGAAGCCAGCCCCGACGAAATAATCTGCTGCACCAGTGCCTGGTTCTGATTCAGAATCGACTGCTCTTCCGCAAACACGTTGAATGCCGTGATCTGCTGCGGCGGCTGCACGCCCGTGTTGCGCTGGTTGGTGTGCGCCAGTTGAATCAGCCGGATATTCAACAGCACCTGGCTTCGTCCGTTCAGCAGTTCGCGCAGCGTAGCATTGAACGCGTCCAGCTTGTCCGTGGTCGCGCGAATGGTCACCGTTCCCGAACTCTGCACAACCACCTGCTGCAACTGGAACACATTCTTGGCCAGGGCCCCGATCTCGGTCATCTCCGCGGTCGAGAGCCCGCCAAGGTAGACCGTCTCGTATTCCTCGCGCATGTATTGACGCCGATTCTCGCGTGTATCCTTCGCTACTAGGGCCCGGTGCGCATCCAACGGCACGGTGAATGAATCGGTCGCCAAATTCACCGCCTGTGTTGCCTGCAGAAACGTTGCATCGTCCATATCGAATCGCAGCGGTGGCCCCGTCACGCTCTGGTCCACTGACGCTTCAATTCCAAATGACCGATACACCGTCTGGATCACCGTGCGGCGATCCGTCTTCAAATGAAAACTGTGCGGGCCAGCCGTCGACTCCAGCTTCGGAGCGGGGGCCAGAGAATCCACCCCCTGCTCGTACAACGGCTTCGCTTGCCCTGCCGCCACATCGGCCGCCATCTCGTCGATGTGCGCGGCAACCTCGATGTTGTGTGGATCCAGTGCCGCCGCCTTTTGCAATGCCGCCTGCTCCGCCGTCTTGTCCCCGCGGATGCGCGCCTTTGCGGCCGTCTGGATCAGCGCGGTCACCTGATGACTGCGCGCTACCTCAGGAGCTGCGGCATAATTCGGATTTCCCGGATCCAGTTCCGCCGCCTCTTCATAGTCCCGCATCGCCTCGTCATATTGCTGCTTCTGGAAGAGCTTCGTGGCCCGCAGGTACAGTTTCGTCGCCCGCCTGCGATCGCTTCCCGTAATCTTCCTTGCGGGCGCTTCGTCCTTCGCCTGTTCGCCTTGGGCGGCGTTCCCCTCCGGATTCGACGGTGCAGGCGTTGGCTTCTGCTGCGCCCACGCGGGCGCGGCCATCATCAGCATCGCCACCATCGCCGCCAAATCTGCGCGCACCTTCTTCATGCCTTGCTCCGCGTCGCCGCCAGCAAATCGGCCAGCGTTGTCGTGCATACTTCCGGCCCGAGCTCCAACAGTTCGTCAAACGAGAAATGTCCAGTAGCGACCGCGATTACCGCCAGCCCGTTCGCGTGTGCCGCCTCAATGTCCCGCGGCGTGTCGCCTACCACGCATATGCTTGCCTGCGCTCCTGCCAGCTCGCGAGCCTTCTTCGCCGCATGTCCCACCAGCTCAGAGCGAACAGGGAAATGATCGCTGAATCCGCCGAATCGAAACCATTCGCGCAGTCCAGCACGCTCCACCTTGATCCATCCAATCATCTCAAGGTTACCCGTGGCCACCCCAAGCGTCGCGCCGCGATCGGCAAGATGCCGCAGCGTCTCTTCCACACCTGGCATCAGGATCGGCTGCAACTCATCCCGCCTGTCCGCCACGTTTTGGCACATGCCTTTCAGAATCGCCGCCATCTGTGGCTCCAGCACGTCGGCTGGAACCCCTGCCAGGGCGCAGGCCTCGCGCAGAATCGACGTATCGGTATTCCCGGCCAGCGACACGCCCTCGAGCGAAACCTCGAGTCCCAATACCTCCCGCACCGTCGCGGGCAGGCTGTCCATGTGTACGCGGTCGCGGCTCCGCAAAAGTGTGCCGTCGATATCGAACAAGTACGCGTCCTGCCCATCCCAGGCAAAACCGCTCTCGATTGCAGTTCGCGCTTCGTTGTTCTGTTGAGTTGTCTGCATGCCGATGCGGAGCTGGCTTAGCCCTGGCGTATACCCTGGCGTGCGGCTCCGAATATAGGACGTTCACTGCGTGGCGGACGCTTGAGCCCGGCGCGAATCTCCGCCAGGCTGATGCCCAGTTCTGCCATTGTCCGGCTGAGCGTGTTGCGGTGGACACCCAGCTCCTCTGCAGCCTTGCACTGGTTTCCCTTGTTGGCCGCCAGCACTTCGCGCAGATACTGTCTTTTGAACTCCTTCACCGCATCCTCATAGCGGATACCGGTGGAATGCATCTGTGTTACCAGGCTGTCCAGGTCTCGTCTCACGTCAACCTCTTGCTCTATTAGATTGCCACAACCGGCGGGCTTCAGCCGCCGAAAAAATTATTTGACTTTTTCCTCGTGGATCAGCTGCTGCGATTCCGATTCCAGCGTTTGCAATTCCTTGCGCACACGATCGCCCAGCCGCGACGGAGTAACGTGAACGCTCACATGGAGTGCTCCGAAGAAATATCGCGGAAGCCTTGCCTCCGTCAACCAGACTGTTTCCGGAAAGAACGCGACCGTAACAAGAATGCACACCGTCACGAATACAATTCCTTCCACAAAACCGAAAACCGCGCCGCCTAAACGATCCAGGCAACCCAGCCCCACCTTCTCAAAAACCTTGGCCAGGATCGAACCAAGTATCGCCGCAACCACCATCACCAGCAGCGCAATCACCAGGAAAGCGACGGCGTTGGCCACCGCGACGGAATGAATCAGAGGCTTCAGCATTGCCAGCCAGCCGCCAGTAATTCCACGACGCCAGCGAAAGCCCAGCAATCAGCCCGGCCAGCGAAAATGCCGAACGAAAGAAGCCCCGCGCAATGCCAGCCAGCACCGCTACCGCCAACACCACCACGATGATCCAGTCGACCATCGTCAATCCGGTCATGCTCATGCCTGTGCGTCCAGGTCCCGCCCTGTCAAACGGCGAAAGGCTTCAAGGTATTTATGCAGTGTACGCTCCACCACGTCCTCGGGAAGACTCGGCGCGGGAGCTTGTTTGTTCCAGTGAATGCTTTCCAGGTAATCGCGCACAAACTGCTTGTCGAAACTCGGCTGCGCCCCGCCCGGCTTCCACAACGATGCCTCCCAGAATCGCGATGAATCCGGCGTCAGCACCTCATCCGCCAGCACAATGCCATCCTGTGTCATCCCGAACTCAAATTTCGTATCTGCCAGGATCAGCCCGCGCGACTCCGCGTGCCTGCCTGCCTTCTCATAAATCGCCAGCGTCAGCCGCCGCAACTCATCCGCCACGTCTGCACCCACCGCCTTCTCTACGGCTGCGTACGAAATATTCTCGTCGTGCGTTCCGTCCTGGCTCTTTGTCGACGGAGTAAATAGCGGCTCCGGCAATCGCGATCCATCCTGCAATCCCGCCGGCAGTTTGATCCCGCATACCGTCTCCGTCGCCTTGTACTCCTTCCACCCCGATCCTGCAATGTATCCCCGCGCTACACACTCCACCGGAAACATCTGCGCGCGCTTCACCAGCATCGATCTGCCCTCAAGCTGGTCGGTATACGCGCGCAACTCCGCCGGATACTCTGCAACTTTCGTCGCAATCAGATGATTCGGCACAATGTCCCGCACCAGGTCAAACC
Organism: uncultured Acidobacteriaceae bacterium; assembly: GCA_963770365.1. Lineage (GTDB taxonomy): Bacteria > Acidobacteriota > Terriglobia > Terriglobales > Acidobacteriaceae > Telmatobacter. The sequence goes on from CAVYPN010000029.1 coordinate 116,733, forward strand.
AGAACAGCGAAATCTGCGTCAAAATCTTGCCCTTGCCCGGAATCCCCGTGCCCAGTACATGATCGAATGCCGAGATGCGGTCCGTCGCCACCATCAGCAACGCATCGCCTACGGCGTACAAATCACGCACCTTGCCCCGGCCGATCAGCGGAGTCGTGCCTAAATCTGTCTTCAAAAGTGTTGTCATGGGAGAGTCTTTCCTCGGCGTCGTGAATCTCCGATTTTCTTGCCCCCGCCCGGCTTTGTCAAACGCGTCAACCCTCAGCCTTAACCAGCAGGAAACCCGCAAATGCTCCGCACCGGGAATTCCACAAAGCCCTGTGACAGCCGTCACGGAGCCCCAAACGAAGTTGAGCGAAACTTCATTTGTCACCAAGGTTCGGGAGCCAGTTAGAAGACTCCTTTGAGCCGGGCGGCACGAGGCGGCAGTGGAAAGGGGAAGCCGCGGCTAGCTTCGTTTTATTGGGATCGCCAGTAGCTGCGTACTACCGACCTCCAGTGCCAGCTACTGGTCCCCGTCTTCATCTTGTGCTTTTTTTTGTAATCCAAAGCAAGCGCCTCCGAAGCGAAGATTTCCTTCGGAGGCGATTTTTTTTCCAACACAAAAATCGGTCGCCGCAATTTCAGAATTTCTGAATAATCTTGTCGACATGACTTGTTGCCCGTCCGCCCAAGTTGAGGACCGTTGCATAAACGGGTTTTGAATGGGCACGACTTCAGTCGTGCTGAGCAACAAGATGAAGTGTCATCCTGAGCCCCGCAAGCTTGGGGCCCCGCGGACAAGTCCGTGGGGTAAGCGGGGCGAAGGATCTGCTTTTTGTTCTTGTGTCAGGGCACGACTTTAGAGCTGCTGAAGACTCGTTCGGACCACCATCAGCGCAGGCTTCGTAACAAGGGCACGGCTCGGGGTACCCTCTGGGTCGCGGGCCGTAATCGCAACAAGGCAATTGAGGCTTTAGCCCCTGCGGGATTTCTTTCACCCAGACTCGACCCTCGAATCGACTTTTTCAGCAAGCTGTTTAGTCGTGCCGCAAAGGTTCAATAAAAATGTAAGCTTTAGCCCCGTGAGCGATGTCCTCATGTTTGCGAACGAGATTTATGTAACTAACACGAGCAATTGCCTGTCACTGGCGCAACAACTTCTGCGCCCAAACTTGGTCCCCGCGATTGCCGAAGATGTTGCATACCCCGCAACTGTCAAGTGCGCCATCTCCACCGGGCGCTCCAACCTCAACATTCCAAACATAAAATTCCCGGCGCAGTTTTGCAGGTAATTACGCGAGTTTAAGGCACAATCATCGTAGCCGCAGAATGTTCGCCTGCTGATTAGACGAGCGGAAGTGGGTACCCCCCACCCCCCCTCGAAATTTGCAGTTTTCCACAAAAAGGTTGCAGGAAATTCGCCGCTGAAAGTGAGACCAATTCAGTCGCCAGCGAAAAATATTGCCAAAAATGTAACTTCCGGATCGTCCACCATTCTTCCGTGACCCTTCGATTGAACTGGGTTGTCGTTGCGAACGGCGATATATTGAATTTGATCGGGAGCAGACACTCCTGTGTAAAGTGAAATTACCCCAAGACAAGAAGACCATGAGCCTCACGCGCGACTGCCAACTCGTCATGTTTCAGGAAAATCCTGGTCACCTTAGACTGACACGATGAACACTCATACGAGCGACACCACCGCTGCCGTTAGCCCATTCAACACGAGAGGCAGTTTATTTCGCACTGCGGACGGCAAGAGCCTCGCCGCTACCTTTGTGTTGATCACCTCGTTATTCCTGCTGTGGGGCTTTTGTAACGGGATGATTGACATTCTCAACAAGCATTTCCAAGACACGCTGCGAATCACCAAAGAACAGTCGGGACTGGTACAGGCGGCCAACTATCTCGCGTACTTTTTCATGGCAATACCCGCCGGTCTGATCGCGAAGAGATTTGGGTACAAAGGCGGCATTCTCGTGGGGCTGGCGCTGATTGCAACCGGTTCTTTTTGGTTCATTTCGGCCGTCAATATCGGTGCGTATTGGGCGTTCTTACTGGGCTTGTTTATCATCGCTGCGGGTATGACGTGTTTGGAAACGATTGCGAATCCCTATGCCACGGTGCTGGGAGCACCGGAGAGTGGCCCGATACGGATAAACATTGCTCAAACGATCAACGGAGCCGGGTGGATTCTCGGCCCGATTGTGGGTGGGCATTTTGTCTTTTCCGGCGGCGACGGTGCCCAAACCAACCGCGGCCTTTCCACTCCCTATATAGGCATTGGCATTTTTGTGGTTTTATTGATCGCGGTCTTCGCCAAATGGCGGGTCCCAGACTTGCACACCGAGGACGAGAACCGCGGGGCCCTCGATGAGACAAACCACCTTCAACCTTCAAGAGCTCAATTGGTTGCCATCGCAGCCGTTTTGGCGGTGGTTTGCGGATTGCTTTACTTCTTCATCGCTCCGATTCTTGGACTGATATGGACGTTGCTTCACATGGACGAAGGATTGCTCCAGGCGACGAAACTCTGCCTGCTGGTAGTCGCATATGTCGCGGCGTTCCTTTTGGTTTCCAAGACCTGGGACATGTTCCGGCGCAGGCATTTCACCTTGGGCATTGCTGCGCAGTTTTTCTGCGTCGCCGGGCAAACTGGAATCTTCAGCTTTTGCGTCAATTACATTCTCGAGAATGATCCGGGAGTGACCCGTCTGCAGGCATCTAAATGGCTTGGTGCCATCGGTTTCGTGTTGTTCATGTTGGGGCGATTGTGTGGCAGTGCAGTAATAAGCCAGTTCAAGCCCGAACGCGTGCTAACGATCTATGCGGTTGTCAATGTGGCCCTGATCGCGATAGCAATGGGCGGCGGCAAAGCGGGACTGTATGCAATGTTTGGAACGTTTTTTTTCATGTCCGTGATGTTTCCCACTATCTTTGCGCTGGGCATCCGCGGACTTGGCGATTACACCAAATTGGGTTCATCGCTCATCGTAATGTCCATTGTCGGAGGTGCAATTGCAGCGCCGTTTATGGGACACATCGCGGATGTGCATTCTATACGAACAGGATTTGTAGTGCCGCTGGTCTGTTTTGCGTTCATCGCTCTCTATGGTTCGACCTGGGCGAGATTCAGCAGGCTGGATTCGTTGCCTGGCGCGAGATAGGGAGACGTTTTGGACTATCGTCGCGTTTGAATAGTGCGCAAATTTCTCTGAGAGCCGGCCGCATCATTCAAGTTAAAGCTGCCGCCATCGACCCGCAATATTATCCTGCTCGACCGCCCCGCAGACAAGCCTGAGCACGACACAGAACTATTTATCGGCAGCTTCAGTGGTGGAGGAATCGGCCATGTCCACTACGAAGACGGCAGTAAGGGCTGATCCGGCCGTTTCCGAGTGGATCACCGCCTACACAGAAGTTACTCCCCGGGCAAGAACTGCGGTTCTGTGTTGTCACAAAGGCAATTGAAGAAGTAGCCCACTAGCCCAACTTGGCGTATGCCCTTGGACATCGCTTTCAATCTGAAGCCGCCTCAATCCCGCTTATCACGAGCCTCTTTGGTTTGCAGGACAGCGGCTTCGCGAAGATTGAACCTGATTCTGCAAAGAAACGTCGTGAGTTTGGAGAACGACTCAACGAAGATCAGGCTCGATTCGTCTTTTGCATCAACGGCGCAGGAGGTTGCCAGGAGTCCGCCCCAGAAATCCGTCAACCAATCCTCGTCGGTACACGATCCGTCTTCAAGAATACGGACAACAAGATCTGGGTTAGCGCGCTGCCTGTCGGTAACGGGTTCGCCTGCCAGCAGATTCTCGGCCTTGAGCGCAATTGCGACGGCGTTCACTAGCTTGTGCCTACTCAGTCTGCCGAGAACCAACAGCCGCACTTTCTCAGCTTCCCCTGGACAAATTCGACTCAGGAATGCAATGGCTTCGACCAACCGGACCAGGCTCAGCATGTCTTCCGGCTTTGCTTCTTCTACCAGGTCCTCTCTTAGACTCTCCCATTGGCGTGATTCCGTGTCATCCTTCAAGACAAAGCAGACGCCGACACCATCTTCTCCGCACCTGACGACCTTGGCCTGCACCTCGATCCGGCGCTCAGGATTGATTTCAAGTGGGCCTTGTCTTTGCAGCGATAGAGAAAGCAACGTGTCAGGCTGCCAACGTTCTTCCGTGAGAATGTAAAGTCCGGTTGAGCTTACGTCTTTAACCGGCTCTTCCGTCAGCCGGGAGCCGTTCCAGCGGTACGCCGAGAAGTGATCTACCGGTTGCCGCTCAGCAGATCGCCGCTCAACCTTCCCGGAAACGGGCTCTAAAACGGTCTCGAGTCTGCTATTGCCTGCCCTCACGGAGCCCCGCTTCAATCAAGGATGAACTGGTTCACTCCGATGATACCGACTGGAGACCGGATTCCTAATGACTCGACAGCGAGGACAAAGTCCAAAGTACCTTGAGGATACGAATGTTGAAATCAAGCAGCGCCCAAGATCTACCACTTTGGTGTGAGTTGTCTTGGTGCTCTTATCACATAGAACTCCTAAAACAGGCAGATCGTGGCCGTTCGGTCAACCGCCTGGTTGATCAGGCATTCTGCTTCCCAGCTCTTCTCCATTCGGTCGTCGCAAAGCCTGCACCTCTCATTCCTTGCATCCACTCGCTATAATTCGAAAATCCACTGAGAGGCAGAAACCATGGGCTTGAAGAGATTCCTCCTCCTCGTCGCATCCGTCATCGTTCTTTCCGCATCATCTTTTGCACAGACCCTCCCCGCCGGAGTTCAGAAAGTGACCTCCATCGAGGGCGTCAACGAATATGCCTTCCCCAACGGACTTCACGTCCTGCTCTTCGCCGACAACTCCAAGCCCAAAATCACGGTGAACGTCGTCTATCACGTGGGTTCGCGCAACGAGGGCTACGGCGAAACCGGCATGGCCCATCTGCTCGAGCACATGACATTCAAGACCTCGACCTCCGGCCACGAACTGTTCAAAGAGCTGACGGACAGGGCAGGCGGGTCGTTCAACGGCACGACGGACTACGACCAGACCATGTACTTTGAGACCTTCAACGCCAGCGAAGACACTCTCCGCTGGGCTCTCGGTCTTGAAGCCGATCGCATGGCGCGCATGCCCATGCTCAAAAAAGATCTCGATACCGAAATGACCGTCGTCCGCAATGAAATGGAAGCCGGCGAAAACAATCCGGTCGAGGTTCTTGAGGAACGCGTTCTCGCCTCCGCATTCAACTTCCATAACTACGGCAAAACCGTTATCGGCAACCGCACCGATGTTGAACGCGTGCCCGCCGAAAATCTCGCAGTCTTCTACAAGAAGTATTACCAGCCAGACAATGCCGACCTCGTCATCGCCGGGCAATTCGATGAATCCAAGGCTCTCGCCATGGTGGCTGAAACCATCGGCGCTCTTCCCAAGCCAGATCGCGAACTCAAGCAGCCGTATGTCTCGGAGCCTACCCAGCAGGGCGAGCGCTCAGTCATCCTGCGCCGCGTCGGCAACATTCAGGCCGTCATCGTTGTCTATCACGTTCCGGCCGCGCTTCACCCTGATATTGCGGCCATCGAGGTGGCCACACAAATCCTTGGAGCACCGCAAACCGGCCGTCTTTATAAGGAACTCGTCGACTCCAAAAAAGCCGTCTCCGCCGGCATGAACACTGAAGCCATGCACGACCCCGGAGTCGTAGAGGCATTCGCGCAACTCAAGCCCGACCAATCCCTCGACGACGCTCAGCAAACCGTCCTTAAAGTTGTCGAAGGCTTTGCCGCCAATCCTCCCACAGCGGAAGAGGTCGACCGCGCCAAGGGCCGCATCCTGAAGAACATTGAGCTTGCCCTCACGAGCTCGCAAACCGTCTCCATCATTCTCGGCAGGTCCATCGGTCAGGGCGATTGGCGCACACTGTTTCTCAACCGTGATGAAGTTTCCAAGGTCACTCCCGATGATGTCGCACGCGTCGCCAAGGCCTACTTCAAATCGTCCAATCGCACCCAGGGCGAATTCATCCCGACCGCCACTCCCGACCGTGCGGAAATCCCTGCGACTCCAGACCCCGCCGTCGTCTTCAAGGACTATAAGGGCGGCGCTGTCATCGCACAGGGCGAAACCTTCGATCCCACTCCGCAGAACATCGAGGCCCGCGTCGTCCGCGCCAAATTGCCCAACGGCATGAAGCTCGTCATGTTCCCCAAGAAGACGCGCGGCGGCACCGTTGTGGCTCGCATCAACCTCCATTTCGGAGACCAGAAGTCCCTTGAGGGCAAAGGGACTGCAGCCGGTATCACCGGCGCGCTCCTGATGCGCGGCACAAAGAACAAAAACCGTCAGCAGATCCAGGATGAAACCGACCACCTCAAAGCGCAGATCAGCGTGACCGGCGGTGTCGATCAGGCCAGCGCCAGCATCCGCACCCTCGAAACAAATCTCGCTGACTCCCTGCGCCTCGTGCGCGAACTTCTCCGCGAGCCCTCCTTCCCCGAAAGCGAATTCGAGCAGGTTCGTCAGCAGCGCATCGCCAGCGCGGAAGAAGGGAAGACCGAGCCCAACAACCTCGTCCAGATCGACCTCTATCGCCATCTCAACGCACAATACAAGCGTGGCCAGGTCCACTACGTCTCCACGCTTGACGAAGAGATCGAAGACGACAAGAAAGTCACTCTCGACGATGTGCGCTCGTTCTACCAGCAGTTCTATGGTCCCGGCCAGGGCGAAATCGTCCTCAGCGGCCAGTTCGATCCCGAGCAGATGCGCAAGCTCGTCACCGAACTCTTCGGCGACTGGAAAAGCCCCAGCCACTATCAGCGCGTCCCCGATTCCTACATCAAAGTCGAGGCCGTCAATCACAAGATTGAAACACCCGACAAACAGAACGGACTCTTCGTCGCCGCGATGCCGCTCAAGATGAAAGACACCGATCCTGACTATCCCGCGCTCACCATCGCCGGCATGGTCTTCGGCGGCTCACCCAACTCGCGCATCTTCCGCCGCATTCGCGTCAAAGACGGCCTCAGCTACGGCGCCGGTTCTCAATTCGGCATTCCTACTGAAGACGATGCCGCCGTCCTCACCGGCTTCGCCATCGCCGCGCCGCAGAATATGCCCAAGGTTGAAGCCGACTTCAACGAAGAGCTAGCCCTTGCGCTCAAAGACGGCTTCACCGCCGACGAAGTTGAAAAAGCCAAGAAGACCTGGCTCGACGAACACACCGTCCAGCGCTCTGAAGAAGGCTCCATCGCCTCGCTCCTCATCAGCCGCGAGTACTGGGGCCGCACCATGCAATGGGACTCCAAGCTCGAAGCCTCAGTCGCCGCACTCACGCCGCAGCAGGTCAACGACGCCTTCAAGCATCACGTCGACCCCGCCACCTTCACCATCGTCAAAGGCGGCGACTTCAAAAAAGCCGGCGCCTATCAATAGCGTGAACCGTCAATCGCGAAACGTCAGCGTCAGTCATTACCAAATTGGGTGCGCCAGGTCCGCGGTCCCCATCGACAGGTCTTCGTCGATGGGGTGGAGGTCTCGCTTCTGAGAACCTGGGGATCGATCTCCACCTGCCTCCGATAACCCAAAAGAATTGTCATGTTGAGCGAAGTGCAGCGAAGTCGAAACATCTGCGGTTGTTCTTTTCAGCAATTCCCACTGTGACCGGGTCGGAAACAGAGAATCTCAACACTACAATCCATCACCCTGCAAACCGCATAGGCGAAAACAACCCGATCGCATGCGAAGTCGATCCGCGCATCGCCAGGTCCGCCAGAATCTCCCCGACTACACAGGCAAACTTGAATCCATGCCCTGAAAATCCGCATGCAATTGAGCACGATGCAAACTGCGGATGCGCACCGATCACAAAGTGCTCATCCGGCGACATCGTGTAAAGACATGTCTGCGCGCGAATCACCGTGCCATCCAACGCCGGTATGCGCACCTGCAACTGCTCCACAATCCTCTCGAGATCCTGTTCATGAATCTCCCGGTCGACGCTCTCCGGCGTACACACCTGGTTGCTGCCGTGGATCGCCGCCTTCATCCCGCCCTCCGGTCCGTCAATCGCCGGGAAGCCGTATCCATGCGCCCCGCCACGCGCATCCTCGCAGAGAAACACCGGAAAGCGATCCGGCAAAAACGGCGTAACACCCGTCGTCGGCGCAATCCACGCCATCACCTGCCGCGTCACGCGCAGCGGAACAATCCCATCGAGCGCCTGGCTCGCCCACGGCCCCGCTGTTATCACTAGGTGCCCCGCGCTGTAGGAGCCCTTGCCCGTCCGCACCTCAACGCAATCTCCCTCCGCCGACCACGTGAGAACACTCTCTTCGAATTTGAGTTCAGCTCCCGCATGCGAAGCTCGTGCCAGCTGCGCGCGGATGCACTCCTCCGGGAAGAGGTACCCCGCGTTCGTCTCGTGCACTGCAACATCGCCGGTCAGTGGAAACACTACCGGAAACCGAGCAGTGATCGCGCGTCCTTCCAGCACCTCGAAGGGAATCGAGTGCTGCGTTGACGCCGCAATCGTGCGTCTCACTAGCTCGCCGTCTCCCGCGCCAATATTCATGCCGCCTGTGATGCGCAGCAGGCGCGTGCCCGTATCTCTTTCGAGCTTTCGCCACAATTCGTAAGCTCGCAGCACCAGCGGAATGTAGTCGGGACTCTCAAAATACGCCTGGCGAATCATCCGCGACCCGCCATGCGACGATCCCTTGTTGTGCGGCGAAGTGAACTGCTCTATGCCGAGCACGCGCTTGCCCCGCTCCGCAAGGTGCTGCGCAGCCGCGCTCCCCATCGCGCCAAGCCCCAGAACAATGACGTCGTAAGCCATTCAGCTCAATTCTGACAGCAGCGACTCAAAGCGTGAACGCTATTATCCTCAGCAGTTCTGGTATTTCCAGTTCCGCTGCTTGCCCTCGCTGATCCACTCGATCGCAGTCGCGATCCGCTTGTCGCGCGTCTCAGGCCGCTTGGCGTCCGCGACCCATTCCACGTATTCCTTTTTGCAACTGGGACTGAATGCCGCGAACACCGCCGCCGCCTTCTTGTTGAGGTTCAGCGCCTTCGCAAACTCGGGCGACGTCTTAACAGGCGGAGCGGGAGCCTTCACCACCTTTTGCCGAGCCGCAATCGGGCTCGTATACTCGCCTCGATCGATGAAGCCTACCGCCTTCTTCAACACGTCGATCATCTGCTTCTTCGGTGGCAAATCCTTCACGGTCGTCAGTCGGCCCAGCGAGCCCATCGCGCCCGGTTTCAGCACGTCCATCTCGCGCAGCACAGCGGAGATCTCTTCACCCCAGAAGCCCCAGCTGCAATGCTCGTTGAACGCCGACATGTTTCCCACAATCGCGCTCTTGTATTCAAAGAAAGGCCGGCTCCACTTCATCGTCTCCACAACACTGGGGCAAGCCTTATGCACCAGTTCGCGAATTTCAAAAAGAATTGGCTGCGCGAATGGCCTCGCCTTCGCAATATAAGCATCGACACGCGGATCAAAGGAAGAAGTTGGGCTCACAGTTTTGCTCCTGATTGATTTGCAAAACAGTGTACCTTGCCCAGATCAAGCACAAAATTGGGTGCCCCATCCTTGCGAAGTATTGGTCGCAAGGGTGGGACAGCACAGCCGCCAATCGTTTTGAGGAGATACCTCAGTGTCTAAAGAGACTAAGCTGGGTGCCCCGAGGTCTCGCTTCTGAGACCCGGGAAAGCAACGACGCTGACGTCAGTAGCAGGAAGCCCTACGCCGTAGCCCTCTGCTGTTCCTGTCCGCCCAGCTTCACGCTCACAACCTTCGACACGCCCGGCTCCTGCATCGTCACGCCGTAGATCATGTCTGCGGCGTGCATCATGCGTTTCGAGTGCGTCACCAGCAGGAACTGCGTCTCCTTGCTCAGCGTGTGCAGCAGATCGGCCAGCCGCCCCACGTTCGTCTCGTCGAGCGCCGCATCCACTTCATCCAGCACGCAGAAGGGGCTCGGCTGGAACTGGAAGATGCCGACCAGCAACGAAATCGCCGTGAGCGCCTTCTCGCCGCCCGACAGCAGCAGCACGTTCTGCAGTTTCTTGCCTGGAGGCGAAGCCACAATCTCCAGCCCGCTTTCCGCCTGGTTTTCCGCATCCGTCAGCCGCAGGAAAGCCTGCCCGCCATGGAACAGCCGCGTAAACACATGCCCGAAGTTCTCATTGATGCGCGCAAACGCCTCGTCAAACTTCTCCCGCGAAATCTGGTCGATCTCCTTGATCGTCGCTTGCGTGTTCTCGATCGACTCGATCAAATCCGTGCGCTGTGTTTCGAGGAAGCTATGCCGCTCTGCCGTCTCCTTGTACTCCTCCAGCGCCATCATGTTGACCGGGCCCATCTGCTCGATCTTCTGGCGAAGCGTGCGGCAAGTCTCTTCTTCGACTGCCAGCATCTCATCGGCAATGCGCACGATCTCGGCATCTGCGCGCAGCGCAGCCGCCTCCGCGTTCACTTCCGTCAGGCAGCTTCCTTCCAGGTGCTCCAGGTCTGACCGCAGCTTCGCCACCTGGCTCGACCGGCCGCTGCGATCCTCGCGCAACTGGTCCAACGCAGCGCGTGCCGACTTCAGCTCCGTTTCCATCGTCGCCAGCTGTTGCCGCAGTTCCAGAGCCTGCGCCGCAATCGTCTCTGCCTGCGCCAGGGCCTCAGCCTTCAGCGCCGTCAACTCCAGCTCGCGCTGCGCCAGCTCCGCACTTTCCTTGATGCGCTGCTCCCGCTCTGCCTCGGCCGCTGCACGCTGTTGCTCAATCGCAAGCACCCGCCGTTCGAGATCGCTGTGCAACCGATCGATGCGCTGGAATGCCGCCTCCGCGCCGCGCCGCCGCTCTTCCAGGCCCGCAAGCTCCGCCGTCAACTTCGCAGCTTCATGCTGCAATGTCTCGCGCGTCTGCCTCATCGTTGCCAGCCGGCTCTGCTGCTCTTCCAGAGCGGCCTCGGCGGTCGTACGCTCCGCTTCCAGCCGCACCGCCTCTTCGCGCTTCTGCTCGATTACCGCATGCTTGGCATCGCGCGCTTCTTTGTTCCGCGCAGCCTGCAGCATCCACTCCTGCAGCCGCCGCTCGATGCGCTGCGATTCATTCTCCATTTGCTTCAGCGCCGCGCCCTGGTCTGCCGCGTCACGCTCTGCCAGCCGCCTCTCTTCGCTGCGCGCCTCGAGCAGTGCCGTCATCTCCTCGATCTGCCGCGTGAGCTTTGCTGCTTCCAATTCGGCTTGACCAAGGTCGCGATCCAGCGTCGCCAGACGCATCTCCGTCTCGCGCAGATCGCGCTTCAGCACCAGCGGACCGGCACTCGCTGGCTTGCCGCCAGTCACCGTCGCACTGTGGAAGCACTCGCCCCCCGGCGTGAGAAAGTACGCATGCGTGTGCTCATTTGCCATGGCCTGCGCCAGCTCCGCCGTTTCCACAAGGTACCCATCCCGCAATTTCGGCAGAATGGTTTCAAGAGACCGTCCAAATCCATTCAATACGCGCACCGCATCCTTCAGCGGTGTCACTCCAGGCCGGGCAATCGTCTCCACCGTTTCGTGGAAGAGCCCCGCCTGCGCGCTGTCATGGATCAGGAACGTCGCCCGTCCATCCACGCCCGATTTCAGCACGCGAACGCCTTCCTCGGCCGCATGCCAGCTCTTCACGACAACATAATTGAGCTCTTCACGCAGAAACTCGTCGACCACACCCTCGTGCTCGCCGCTCACTTCAATAAAGTCTGCCAGCGTGCCTACCGGCGTCGACCCGTTCTGCAAGGCGCCGGGTTTCAGCAGGCGACGAACGGTTTCTGTCGAGTAACTGTGATCGCGAATCAGCGACTCCAGCGATTCCTTCCGCCCCAGTGCCGTCGCCTGTTCGCTGCGCAGTTGATTGCCACGCTCCCGCACCGCATTCTCATCTGCGCGCCGCTCCTGCAACTGCTCGCGCAACTCAGCAATTTCGATCTCAAGTCGCTTCAGCGTCTCCGCAGCCGATTCAAATCGCAGCCGCGCCTGCGCGCTCTGCACGCCCAGCGTTTCCTGCTCGTTGCGCGCCTGGCTCATCTCGGCATTCAGCCGTTCCGCCTCGCGCTCCAGCGCCGCAAGGCTTTCCTCCGCCTGCGCCGTGCTGTTCCGCGCATTGCCCGCTAGCGTCAGCAGATGCATCGCATGCCTGCGATCGCCCTCCAGCTTCCGCTCCGCATTGAACACCTCGTCAGCCGCGGTCCGCGCTTCGTGCTGCCGCTCTTCTACCTTCTCGTGGAAAGCCCTTGCCTCGCCCGCTGCGGTCTCAAGAAACGCCCTCTGCTGCTGGCGCTCCTCGGCAATCCCGCCCAGCTGTGTCCGCGTCTGTTCCAACTCGCCGGCCGCGGCCGAAATCCGTGCGACCAGTTCGGTTACGCGCTCCGCATTGCTGCGTTCGCGCGCCGCCGCCCGCTCCAGTTCTATCGCCGCGCTGTTGGCCCTGTTCTGCGCGTCCTGTCCTTCGCGATCGAGTCCATAGCCGCTTTCCGTCAGCGAGTGCTGGCTCGCCTCCATCGTTCCAATCGCGGCCGCGCCGCTCACAATCTTCTCTGCGAATGCGGCAATCTCCTGATTCAGCCGCGCCTGCTCCGCATCCATCAGCGTCATGCGGCTCGCCAGCACCACGCGCAGCCGTCCCCGAAGTTCATCGCGCACCTGCGCGAACCGTTCTGCCTTCGACGCCTGCCGCTTCAGGCTGTTCATCTGCCGCGTCACTTCTTCGAAAATATCGTCCACGCGCGCCAGATTCTGCTTCGCACTCTCGAGGCGCAACTCTGCCAGCCGCTTTTTCGTCTTGAAGCGCGTAATTCCCGCAGCCTCTTCGATAATTGCCCGCCGGTCGTGCGGCTTCGAACTCAGCAGTTGCCCGATCCGCTCCTGCCCGATAATCGCGTAGCTCTCCGGCCCCAGGCCCGTTCCCATAAAGATGTCCTGGATATCGCGCAGCCGGCACAGCTTTCCGTTCAGCAGATATTCGCTCTCGCCCGTCCGGAACAACCGCCGGGTGATGGACAACTTCGCCCTTTTGCGGGGTGCGGTTGAACTTCCGGCGGCGAATCTTCAACATCACCGGCTGTGGCCCGCCCGTACTCGCCTGGATGCGGCCCTCGGCTTCCGGACCTTGTGCTTGTAGCCGCTGCTTTCAGCAGCACCGTCTTCATCGTCCAGAATCTGGCCCGGCTGCCTCGATGCGATAATCTCCTCGGCCTCGGCCGCGCTGCTGCCGGCGCAACTCGTCTCTCGTCCCAGTCGGCGGGTCCATCGTGTCCGACCACCAACATCCGGCTCTACGGGTACGGCCGTCGAAGGCCTCCGGATCCACCATCGTGAGCGTCACTTCCGCCATCCCGAGCGGCCTTGCGTTCGCGGGTGCCGGCGAAGATCACGTCCTCATGCTCGCGCCGCGCAGGCTCTTGGCGCTCTGCTCGCCCAGCACCCAGCTGACCGCGTCGAGGATGTTGGACTTGCCGCACCCGTTCGGCCCCACACCGCGGCGATGCCCGTTCCCGGCACGGCAGCTCCGTCCGGTCGCAGAAGCTCTTGAAGCCGAGAATGTGTATCTTCTTTAGTTTCAGCATGCTCACTCCGGGTCAACGGGATACGAACGGATACAACTCAGATCGGCGATCGCGGTTCTCGCCGCACACGTGCCATTTGACGATTTCTCCCCAACGACAGGTCTTCGTCGGTGGGGTAGTCCGGGGGCCCCAATATATGTCTCGCTTAGGGTCGTCCCTCTTTGATTACAGACTCTAAGGAGCCTAAAAGTCAGGGTCAATCATGGGGAGGGGTTCTTTTGTGGATAAGGGGGTCCCGAATCCATCTTCTCCGATTATTTTAGGCTTTTTTCGGAAGTGATGCTTCTTTTATGGTGTTTCGCCCTAATTTTCCACAGGCGCCGGGCGGAGGTTCAGCGAAGATTTGCCGGAAAATTTACTGCCTTTCGTATCACCTTCTCGATCGCCCTGAGCGCCTGCGCCCGCGGAAACCCCGGCCGGGCTCGTCAGCCGGATCGTCCTCCGCGATCGTCCCGCCAGCGGCAGGAGCACAATCCCTCTTTGTCCCAGGGACCCCGCAGCCAGCGCCGGAATCAACGTCGCCCCGTAACCCGCCGCCACCAAGTTCACCAGCGTCTCCAGCGTCGCCGCCTGCATCGACCCCTGCAG
>CAVYPN010000030.1:0-48367 GCA_963770365.1 uncultured Acidobacteriaceae bacterium
CGCTGGAACCGGTGCTCATGACTCCCACCGGGAAAATGAGTGGCGCGTTTTCGAAGTTGCCGATCCAGATCGGCGTGAGTCTTTCGTTATAGGTGCCGAAGGGTGTGAGGAACTCGCCTGCAACTAAGGTTGCGTGCCGGTTTGCAAGGTAATCGAGTTGCAGAAACGACAGCCCGAGAAATGAGGAACTCTTGTAGCCACTCTGGCCACCGCCACGCGGAAAGAACGAATCGGCGATCGTGGCGCGGCTCTCGACGAGCAAGTGCTTGCCCAGAGGAGCAGCGAGCAGAGGATTGATTATGGGAATGTAGGTGGTGTTTCCACCGGTGGTGAGGGTGATAAACCCCACGCCTCCGGAAATGAGCGGTGTGTCCTGCGCCGACATCGCTGTCGCGGTGCACAGCACGGCTGAGGCGATGGCCATAGCGGAGAACGCTCGTAAACATGCGCGAATCGAAGGATGCTTATGCTGCGACATGAGCACAATGTATCGCCGCTCAAATCCGGTAGTGTCAGCGGGGCGTCTTCTCTTTGTAAGCGGAATGTCATTGCCAGCAAAATCTCGCAGAATTCAGATTCGCTGCGCAGTTGTGAATGCGCTTAACCCGTCTGCTTTCATGCGGCATCAATTGTTGCGACAAAATCATGACAATCCACTTACACATGTATGACACCCGGAATTCGGCGGCTCGTTAGGGTAGGCAGAGTGGAAGTTCAGAAAGCAAATTCATTATTTGGAGTTTTTGTGCTTATCATTCATACCCCCAACCGGGACCGGGACAAATCAGGTGGACAACGGCAAAGAGTTTTGAACGCGGCGAGAAGAATACTCGGACTTGCCATGCTTGCAGTCGCGCTGCTCCCACTCCTTACGACTAGATCGCAAGCGGCAACGAGCCCGCGGCGCATCGAGGTGACTGCAATGCGTTTTGCGTTTGCACCGGCAGAAATCACAATCAAGACCGGTGAAAGTGTTGACCTGGTGCTTACCAGCGCCGACGTTCCTCACGGAGTGCGTTTTCGCGAGCTCAATGTCGATCTGAACGCAGCAAAAGGGAAGCCTGCAGAAGTGAAGTTCACTCCGGAGAAGACCGGCACCTTCGTCGGACATTGCTCGGTGTTCTGTGGTTCGGGGCACGGAAAGATGGCGTTGACGATCCATGTGGTGGGTTAAGATGCGCGGCTGGGTGTGGCTACCGATCGTGATCCTGTTGCCGTTGGCTTTCCTGTTGGTTCACGGAATGGGAGCCACCCGGCCGAGTAAGTTTGAGGCGAGCCTGATGCGGGGAGCAAAGCACCATATCTTCGTCCGCAATAAGGCGGAGCGAAATCCGCTGCAAGCCACGTCCGAGACGATCGCGGATGGAAAAACCGCGTTCTCGCACTATTGCGTTGCGTGCCACGGGTTGGATGGCCAGAACACAGGCGTTCCATTCGCAGACAGCATGTCGCCTCCGGTCCCGTCGCTCGCTTCAATCGAAGTTCAAAGTTATTCGGATGGGCAGCTGAAGTGGGTAATCGATAACGGTATCTGGCCGTCAGGGATGCCTGGCTCCAGGGGAACTTTGAGCGACGACGAGATCTGGTCGATCGTCATTTATCTGCGGCATCTTCCGCCGGCTGGCAGCGTGGGCGAGCCGGAGATGTACAGCCATTGAGGTGGTATGAACGTCGGTCCGATCCACATTGAGCGGAAACAGAAAGCGCGGTCCCTGCGGCTGAAGGCGGCGGTATTTGCGAGCTTCACTGAGCCCGCGCCATCCGTGCGCGCACGGTTGGGCGAGTTCAATGCACGCGATTGGAATCGTGCGAAATTCTGGCTCGACGTGAGCGGACTTGCACTCTACTTTCTTGACCGTCTCGTTGCCCTGAATCTTCAAGAGTGTTTACCAGAGTCGACGGTGAAGCAGTTGCACCAGGACTTTGCAGATAACCGAGAGCGGACTGCCGCTCTCATTCGAGAAGCGCTGACTGTGAACACGATGTTGCGTGAATTGAACATCGAATTCTCTTTTTTGAAGGGCCTCACGCTTCCTTCAGAGTCAGTGCCAGAGAGTGCGCTTCGCAACCAGGCGGATCTCGACATTCTCGTTCGCGCGCAGGATGCGCCGAAGGTGAAGACGTGCCTGCAAGAACTGGGGTACGAGTTGGATGTTGTGATCGGAAGTACATGGGAATTCAAAGCCGGCCGAATGGGAATGTCTACCATCAGGGACCTGTACAGAATCCGCACCGATAGGTCAATCGACGTGCGCCTGTCAGGCAATCGAGACAAGCAGATGGATTCCGACCGGCTCATGCGTACGGAATGGCGGAGGATACAGGACATACCGGGCCAGGAGATAGCCTGCCTTTCACCTGCGGATATCTTTGTGCAACAGGGGCAGCACATTTTCAAGCATATGTGTAGCGAATTCATCCGCGCCTCGTGGGTGCTCGAATACTGGCGCCATATTTGCGCCAGGAAAACCGACGCTGCATTCTGGCGCGAAGCGGAGAAGGTGGCGGCGAGGGAGCCAGGCGCGGGCGTCGCAATCGGGGCCGCAACACTATTAGCCACTCTCGTTTTTGGGCCATTCGCGCCGCAGGAACTATCGCGCTGGTCTATGGATCAGTTGCCGCCCGCGATCTGCCTATGGGTTCAGCTGTACGGGCAACGTGTCCTTCTCTCAGATACACCAAACAGTAAGCTCTACCTTCTGCTGAAGAAGCAGCTCAGTCCAGATTCGAAGGCCGGAAGAACTGAACGGAGGCGGCGGCTATTTCCACTCCATCTGCCGCAGCGGATCACGCGGCCCAACGGCGAAGAGAGCATGAAAGAGCAGTTACGCAGACACAAGGTACAAGCACTGTTCGCGATGCGGCGACTGCGCTTTCACCTCGCTCAGGGTTTGCTTCTCGCTATCGAGGGTCCGCGATGGGAACGCCGTCTTTCAGGTGTCGCGCAATGACGAGAGCGCGCAAAGCATTGTCGCTGACGGTCCTGTCAGCAACGCTGTGGGCGATTTGTCTGTGGGGGGCAAAGCTCTCGGCGCAGTCGACCTCCCCTCCTTCGGGCAGCGCCGACCAGTCGGTTGACGCTGAGTCCGCTGCAAGCAGTCGAGATTCCCTCGCTCCAGACAGTTCCTCCAATGTGAGCCTTTCGGCAACGCAGATTATTTCGATCATTCAGAATCGGCCGGAGGTTGTAGTCGAGCTGAAAGAACTGATTGCGGAGACGCAGACTACTGGCGCCCCCGTGCAAGCGGATTCCATTACCGACGAAGCGCTGTACAGTCAGATCGTCGCCAGCAAGGAACTGCGACAGAACATCACGATCTTCCTGCGTTCTCGCGGATATGTGAGCGATAGCGATCTGCGGCAAATGACAGTTAGCCAGGAGCGCAACGGTGTTGATGATCCATCGGCACTCGCAAACCAGGCACAAACCGGCATCGCGCAGGGTGGCGTCACGCCTTCTGACGAGCCGACGAATCGATCGAGTCTCCTATCGCAATTGCCTGCAGAGCAGCTTCCCACCACTAGCGCTCCAGGAGCCCCACAACCAGAACCCGACAGTTCAACCCGCGAAAAGGCCGATCACAAAAAGGGCAGGAACATAACGGATGAGCCGCAGGTGCTGCGTCAGCCGGCACCGTACAATCTGAACTCGCTTCGCGATCTGTATACGCAGATTCCAGATTCGACCGAGTCCTTGAAGCGCTTCGGATCGGAAGTCTTCACGCGTCGCGATCGTGTGGCGGCTGGAGCCATTCCACTGGATGTTCCGATCGGCCCGGATTATGTGCTCGGACCGGGAGACAGCCTCACGATCGACATCTGGGGCGGAATCACGCAGACAGTCTCGCGCACAGTCGCAGCGGATGGACATGTGGCGCTGCTCGAGGCCGGAGATATGCAAGTGGCAGGCCTGACACTTGGGCGGGCCGAGCAAATGATCCAGGAAGCGCTGAAGCGCCAATACCGTGGCGCGCAGGTATCGATTACGGTTTCGCGGCTGCGAACGATTCGCGTGTATGTGGTCGGAGATGTCCAACGGCCTGGATCCTATGACATCGCGTCTGTTGCGTCCCCGATGACAGCTTTGTACGCAGCTGGAGGCCCAACCGCGGTCGGATCGCTGCGGACTCTCAAGCACTATCGTGGCAAGCAACTTCTGGCCACCGTCGACCTGTATGACTTTCTGTTGCACGGTGTGCGCGATGGCGAGGATCGATTGCAGGGCGGCGACACGTTGGTGATCCCTGCGGCAGGACCGCAGGTAGCCATATCTGGTGCGGTCCGGCGGCCGGCTATTTACGAATTGAACGGCGACAGCAGCCTTGCAGCATTACTTGCGGATGCCGGCGGTCTGACGGTCGCCGCATCGTTGCAGCACATCTCGATCGAGCGCATCAAAGCAAACCAACAAAGAGAGACGATCAGCCTTGGCCCGGACGCGAACAAGGATGCGGCTGCGGAAACCGAGACGATTGCAAAGTTCAACGTTCAGGATGGTGATCGCATTCACGTTGCTCCAATCGCTCCGTACAGCGAGCGCGTGGTGTATCTCGAAGGGCATGTCGTCCGTCCGGGTCGCCATCCTTTTCGGGAAGGAATGCGCTTGAGCGATCTGCTGCAGAGCTATGGGGACCTGTTGCCTGAACCAGCAGCACACGGAGAAATCATCCGCCTTGTGCCGCCTGATCTGCATGCTGAGACGATCGACTTCGACCTCCCTGACGTGATGGTTGGAAACGGCAATCTTCCCTTGCAGCCCTTCGACACAATTCGAGTCCTTGGCCGCTATGAGGTGGATGCACCGAAGGTAGAAATTCGCGGCGAAGTGCTGCGGCCTGGCTCCTACCCGCTTTCTGAAGGCATGACAGCGGCGCGACTGGTGCGCATGGCCGGCGGATTCAAGCGGGATGCGTTGATTGGAACCGCAGACCTGATCAGCTATCGCGTGGCGGATGGTGCCAAGGTTGAGACCGAGCGCACTGACGTTCCTATCGGAGAGGCGGTTTCCAGAAGCAGCCCCGCGGCAGACCCGACGCTGAAGCCGGGAGACGTTCTGACGATTCACCAGATCACGGGATGGAACGATATAGGATCGTCGATCACGATTGAAGGCGAGGTTGCCCACCCGGGCAGTTATGGATTCCAGGACGGTGAGCGGCTGAGCGCCATCCTTCGGCGCGCAGGAGGCTTTCGGGACACTTCCTACCCGGCAGGAGCGGTGCTGACTCGCGAGCAGGTACGAGAGCTTGAAGAGAAAAGCCGTGCGGAATTGATCCGGCAACTCGAAACGAGTTCATCGGCAGCGCGACTAGCTCCCAATCTCAGCACCGCTGATCCTGGCGGTCAGTTGATGCTGGTCCAGCAGCAACAACAGCAGATCTTATCGCGGCTGAAGAGTCAGCCAGCTACAGGACGACTCGTCATTCACATCACGCAAGACATCGATGCGTGGGCAGGAACCCCGGCGGATATCGAAGTTCGCAGAGGAGATGTGCTGCGTATTCCGAAGCGTCCGGGCTTTGTGCTGGTTAGCGGACAGGTTTACAACGCTTCGGCCATCTCGTTCGCACCTGGCAAATCCGCGGGGTGGTACCTGCAACGCGCCGGTGGGGCAACCGCGGCGGCAAATCGCAAGGACATTTTCGTAATTCGCGCCAATGGCTCGGTGGTGGGCAGGGGATCCGGCGAGTGGTATGACCGCAATGTGCTTTCGACCAGGCTGCAGCCGGGCGACGTTGTCGTGGTTCCGCAGAAGATTATTGGCGCGTCTCTCTTCTGGCGCAATCTGCTGAGCACGGCGCAGATCGCGTCTTCGATCGCCATCACAGCGGCGCTTGCAGGGCTGTAGGACAGGGGAATGGAAGAATGCAGCAGACAGAAACATTGAGCACGAACATTTCGCGGTTGAGGAATGAGAATGCTCCCAATTGGCTGACCAATGCCTCCGTACTGTGGGAGAATCGGCTGCCGCTGCTGCGAACGGCTGTTCTGGGTTTCCTTATCAGCCTGCCGATTGTCTTTCTGATTCCCAAGCAGTACGAATCGACAGCGCGCATCATGCCGCCGGAGAATTCTTCGCCCGGTACGGCAATGCTTGCAGCGCTGGCAGGGCGGAGTACCGGTGACCTTGGGGGATTGGGAACCCTCGCCTCGAGCCTCCTCGGCGCGCGCACCTCCGGCCCCCTGTTCGTCGATTTGCTGCGCAGTGGGAGCGTCAGCGGTGATTTGATCGATCGATTCCACCTGCTGCAGGTCTATGGCAAGCGTTACCGGGTCGATGCGGCAAAGCAACTCGCGCACAGAACCACCGTGCTCGAAGACAAGAAGAGCGGCGTTATTTCAATCACGGTGGAAGATTCAGATCCACAGCGTGCTCGAGATATGGTGCAGGCTTATCTCGACGAATTGAATCTACTGGTGAACAGGACGAACACCTCTTCCGCTCGCCAGGAGCGCCTGTTCATCGAACATCGTCTCGCAAGCGCATTGGCAGAACTCCAGAGGGCGGAGCAGGAGATGAGTGACTTCTCCAGCACGCATTCCACGATCGACATCAAGGAACAAACACGCGCGACCGTGGAGGCTGCGGCCAAGCTGCAGGCGCAACTGATCGTGGAGCAGTCGGAACTCGATTCATTGAAGCAAATCTATGGAGATGAAAACTTCAGAGTACGCGCGGGGTTGGCCCGCATTGCTGACCTGAAGAAACAGCTGAAGGCTATCGGCGGCAATTCCGAACCTCTTGGGGCGGATGGAAATATTGCTACCCAAAACCAGGCCGGCCTCGACAGCACCGCCGAAGAATATCCGCCTCTGCGGCAACTGCCGCGCCTGGCCGTTCCTTATGCGGATATCTACCGTCGCGTCCGTGTTCAGGAGACGGTTTACGGGTTGTTGACACAGCAGTATGAGTTGGCGCGCATCCAGGAGGCGAAGGATGTTCCGGTGGTCCGAATGATCGATGCCCCGGGAGTTCCGGAGAAGAAGTCGTTTCCGCCACGGGCGATCTATTTGCTTCTGCTCACAGGCCTCATCGTAATCGGGGCCGCAGTGTGGAGTCTCTTACGTGAGCGGTGGAGCGTGCTGGACCAGCGCGATCCGCGGAAGAGGCTGGTGGAACAGATCAGCGGCGATCTGGTTACGCATGCAAGGCAACTGAAACGCCAGCCGGAGTTGAAGTGATGACGAGCTTGGCATTTGAGCAGGCAGATCCTCGGCTGCAATCGATGGCACGGTTTTCTGCCGCGGCAGGTTTTTTCTTTGCCTCAAGGCTGATGGCCGTAGTGATTGCGGTACGGTTGTTCGATGCCGATCCGCAGCTTGGGGTCGGAGCCAGCCTGGCATTGAATTACATGTTCCTGATTGCGGCGGCTTTCCTTTCGTTTGGTCCCGGCGCACGCAGTTTGTCGTGGTTTACATCGATTCCGAGTTTTCGCTGGGCTTTGGGTTTCCTGCTCTTTTCGGGCTGCAGCCTCGCGTGGACAGTGAGTGCATCGAGATCGGCTGCAGCGGCATTCTGGTGCGCCATGGCCTGCGACTTCACGATCGTGGTTTTGCTGTTGAGGATCGGAGACATCGAGGAGACGGTCGCGGCGGCGATGAACGGGTACATATGGGGTGCCTGTGCAATTGCGCTGATTGCCTGGTTGCTGCCAGTGCAGTCCGATCTTCGCCTGGGTGACGAAGAGTTCCTGGGACCGAATCAGATCGGTTATGCATGCGCCTTCGCATTTTTCTTTGCACAGTACCTGATGCGGGCTGGGGTCAAGGGACTTCGTATGCCCGCGGCGTTTCTCGCCATCACCATGCTGCGAAGCCTGAGTAAGACCACGATTGTTGCGTTCGTGGTTGCGCAGGCGTTTCTTCTGCTCCGGGACCGGAGCCTGGGTTGGAAAGCGAAGTTCTACATCGGATGTGCAGCTGCTGTTGTAGTTGCCGCGTTCTGGAGCCTGCTGTCGGCCTATTACGATGTCTACACGAATGCAGGGAATCAGTCGGAGACCTTGACGGGCCGAATCGGTATATGGGCCTTCATTCTGAGCGAGGCCCTGCAACATCCGTGGATCGGGCATGGCTTCCACTCGGTCTGGAAAGTAATTCCGCCCTTTGGGGTGTTTGAGGCAAGGCACGCACACAACGAGTTATTGCAGCAGTTTTACGCTTACGGAGCACTGGGCGTAGCGCTGCTGGTCTGTCTCTATGGGAGTATTTACCTCGAGGTTCGTAGAATTCGGACGGGTCCGATCAAAACGCTGTTGCTGGCCGTGCTTCTGTTTGTCGTAGTCCGTGGATTTGCGGATACCGAAGTTTTTGATCTGTCGCTGCCGTTATGGGCGATCGTGCTGATCGGCTCGACGCTCGCAAGTGCGAGAAGAGAAAACGAAAGCCTGGCTTAGACGGGAATTCGTTTGCTTGAGGTTTGACCTGAGGTAGGGAAATGAGAGTCGTCGTGGCCGCCGTTTCTTCGAATCGCTGCATGTCGGGCGTGTCCCGTCATGCCGCGAATCTTGTGAGGTGCCTGCTCACTCGACCGGAAATTACTTCGCTTCACGTGCTCGTTGGAGAATGGGAGCAGAAATACGTGAACGAGGCAATTGGCAGGCAGGATTCGAGGCTTCATATTCACGTGGTCCCCATCGGGCCCGGAACGCTGCGCAGAAACCTTTGGTACTATCGCACACTGCCTGCAATTGCCAGTCAACTGCACGCTGACATTGTGCACATTGCCTATCCCTCTCCCATTCGGCGGGGGGCATTTGCCTGTCCAGTGGTCGTGACCCTCCACGATCTCTATCCCTATGACATTGCATCGAACTTCGGTTTCCCCAAAGTCCTCGTGAATCGCCAAATCCTGAAGCTTTGCCTGCGGAATGCCGATGCCATCGCATGCGTTTCAGAGAGCACACGGTTTCAGCTATACGAGAGGATGCCGCAGGCATCGCTGAAGGCTGTCACCGTGAACAACTGCGTAGAGGCTGCCCCCATTGTGCGCAGGCCATCCTTCATGTTCCGGTGGCCGGACCGCCCGTTCCTCTTGTGCGTGGCTCAACATCGCCGAAACAAAAACATCCCGGTGGCTCTAAAGACCTTTAAGCTGCTGCTTTCGAATGGCGCGGTAAGTCCCGATACGAGGCTTGTGCTGATTGGCATGCCGGGACCGGAAACCGGGCGGGTCGAAGCCTGCGTCCGGGCCTCGGGCCTGACACAGCGCGTGCTGATGGCGAACGGCATCTCCGATGCCGAGATGAACTGGTGCTACCGAAACTGCGAACTATTGCTGGCGCCCTCCATCGTAGAAGGGTTCGGCCTCCCGATCGTGGAAGGTCGTCTGGCCGGCTGCCGCATCGTCTGCTCGGATATCCCAGCTTTTCGGGAGACGGGGGACTCAGGCTGCAGGTTTGTGACGCTCGGGCCCGACTGCGAGAAGGACTTTGCTGCTGCCGCTGTCGCCAGCCTTGGCGAGCGTCGCCCGTTGCCTGTCCATTTAACTCGATTTTCGTCCGCCGTTGTTGCAGAACAGTACGCCAGGCTCTACCGGACCCTGGCCGATGTATCGAATGGTGTAGGAACCTCACCAGCGGACCTGGGCGACGGGCAGGCCGACAATCATGCCCGGCCGCCTGTGGCAGCTATTGCAGGCAAGTTGCCAACCTTGACCCGGTCCTGAGCGGTGAATGTCAAACAAATGTAATTTGTGTGGTTTTACTTGTTTAGGCCGAATTTCAAGGGCAAAATGAACTATATGGTGAACAGTCAGGAGCTTCTTCTGGAAGGTATCGCAGAACGATCGGTGCCGGACCCTGAACTCGGTTTGATCCTGGTGGTTGAAGATGATCCGAGGATGCAGAAGGTTCTCTCGCGAATCTTCATGGAAGAGAGCTATGCGACCGAAATCGCCGGGGACGGGAAAAAGGGGCTTGAGTTGTTTCGCTCTCGACGTCCTGTGGCTGTCGTGCTCGACCTGATATTGCCGCAGATGTCTGGCAGAGAGCTTTGCCAGAAAATGAAATCTCTCTCGCCTGAGACGCCGGTCATTGTGCTGAGCGCGATCACCGAGGTGGTAGACAAGGTCCTCCTCCTGGAACTTGGTGCGGATGACTACGTGACCAAGCCGTTCAGTCCGCGCGAGTTGATGGCGCGGGTTCAGGCGGCGATACGGCGCCGGAGGCGGCCGACGCGGTCCGCTCTCTATCACTTTGGCGAGTGCGAGCTTGACTTCGAAAAGATGACTGCGAAACGAGCAGGCGAGCCCGTAGTTCTGACATCGCATGAGTTCAAGCTGCTGCGATTCTTTACAGAAAACCCGGAGCGCGTATTGAGCCGGGAGCTGCTGCTGAACGAAGTGTGGGGATACAATTCTTATCCAACCACACGCACTGTCGATAACCAGATTCTGAAGCTCAGGCAAAAGCTGGAACCCGATCCGGCAAACCCAAAGCACCTGCTTACGATCTATGGGGCCGGCTACAAGTTTGTACCCACGGCCTGACAAGTTGGGCGGTCTCGAAGAGCATCAGGAGTAGCGTGCATGGGCGAACGTCGAGGGATTCGGACCCGCATGCTGCTGGTCGCCGCAATGGCCTTGATCATTGCGAGCGCAACATTCGGCAGTCTTCTCATCGTTCGCCATCAGCTGGAGGGCCAGGTCACCCGGGACCTCTCAAGAGATCTCGCTCACTCCGTCACCACATTCCAAAATCTCGAAGCGCAGAGATTGAGTGCGCTTGAACACGAGAATGCCCTGCTGGCTGATGAGCCTCGCCTGAAGGCGCTGATGACCACCAGCGATAAGCGGACCATCGAAGACGCCGGCGTCGAGTACTGGAAAGTCAGCGACAGCGATCTGTTTGCCTTGGCAGACAACCAGGGGCACGTGGTGGCGGCATACGCAAGGGGTTTACGTGATAGCGGACCACTGGCCCAGGACCTGCAACAGCTGTTCGGCAAGCCGAGCTTCCGATACCTGGTCAGCTCCGATCGTCTCTACGCGTGTTCGTCGCATCCGCTCTATTTTGGCAGCGCGCGGGATGGGGTTCTGCTGGGATACGTGATCAGCGGATTCGAAATTGGCCCTGATCTGTTGCGGCAGATCGGCGAAGCTACCAGCGTGGAAACTGTATTTCTGAGCAATGGACACACGCTCGCAAGCACACTGGATGGTCCGGTATTGCATCAGATTTCCCAGTTGCCGGCAACTACCAGTTCGGAACTCAATGCGCCGGTAACCATCAATGTTGGCGACGAGCGCTTTATTGCCACGACACGCGATCTGAGTGCGCCCGTCCCGTTGCGACTCGTCGTATTGAAATCGTTTGACCAGGCAGAAAGATCGATCCATCAGATCGATCGGCTCGTGCTGATCGCCGGACTGCTAGCGCTGATCGTTGGAACACTTGCGATGATCTGGCTGTCGCGCATCGTTACTCGACCGCTCGAAGACCTCGCGACGGGCGTACGCGCCTTTGGAGTCGGAGACAGCTCGCACCTGCTGCCCAGTGACGGAACCCGCGAAGTGCGTGAGCTGAGCCTGGCATTTGCGAAGATGCGCGATGAGATCCTGCGCACGAACCAGGCTCTTCTGGAATCCGAGCGGCTCGCAACGATCGGCCGAATGGCAAGTTCGGTTTCGCACGACCTGCGTCACTATCTTGCCAGCGTCTATGCCAATTCAGAGTTTCTAGCCTCATCGCCATTGTCCGAGCAGGAGCGGGCTGAAATCCTGGGCGATATCCGCACGGCAGTGCATGGCACCACCGAACTCATTGAGTCGATGCTGATCTTCAGCAGGACGGGCGCAGCAATACGGCGTTCTCACGAATTGGTCACGACTCTGTTTGAGCGCGCACTCACACTGCTTCGTGCCCATCCCGACGCAGCCGGAGTTCAGTTGACCGCGACCCATTGTGATCCTGCGGAAACGACAGCTTTGGTTGACGCAAAGCAAGTGGAGAGAGCGATCTACAACCTGCTCCTGAATGCCTGCCAATCAGCGAGAACTGGCGAAGCAGAGGCGCGCGTTCAGGCCCGCCTCGACATTCATAACGGGATGATCGTCATGGAGGTGGAAGACAACGGACCGGGCGTTCCCGAGAGCATTCGCAACAGCTTGTTCCAGCCCTTCGTCAGCGAGGGCAAACAGAAGGGTTCCGGGCTCGGGCTTACGCTCGCACATTGCGTTGCTGCCGAACATGGCGGTGAAGTCCAGCTGGTAACAACAGCTCCTGGTGAAACAATATTTCGTATGACGATCGACCGGGGGATCGCACACCAGACGGCACCGGAAGATTCAAGTCAAAGAAGGTGGGCAGCGGGATGAGCCAGCATCGCGCACGCGCAAAAACAATCGAATGGATTATCCGAATCGCCGGGCGTGCAACGCTTGGGCTCTGGTTAAGCGCCGCCTGCGGCCTTGCGCAGAGCCAGCCGGCGGCGGATGAGAGCCTCGAAGTGAAGGTGCGACAGCTTACAGATGCCCTGAGCCGAGCCCAGAAACAGATCGAGCAATCGCAACGTGAGCTCGATGAACTGCGCGCACAGATGACAGCGCTTAAGCAGCAGATTGGCTCGGCAAATCCGGGAGCCTCGGCATCTGATTCTGCGCGGCTCTCGGCAGCGGTCGATCAGATTCGCGAACAACAGGCGCTCGAGCAAACGCAGGTCGCCACCCACGAACAGGCCAAAGTCGAGAGCGAGTCGAAGTTTCCGCTAAAGCTCAGCGGCCTTGTGCTCCTCACGGGATTCGTGAATACCACCCAGGTGGATAATCCTATTTCGCCGTCGATCGTTCTTTCAGGGGGAGGCAGTACGGGGGCATCGATCCGGCAGACCGTGCTGGGCCTTGATGCGCGAGGGCCTCACCTGTTCAATGCTCAGACCCACGCAGACGTACGGGTCGATTTCGATGGTGGAGCAGTTTCAGACGGGACCCCGGCGAACGCGTATGGAGGGGGATTGCTGCGCCTTCGTACCGCCCACGCCGATCTGGAATGGGGCCACACGCAGGCATTCTTCGCCCTGGATCGTCCAATGGTGAGCCCCCACACGCCCACATCGTTTAACGCCGTAGCCGTTCCGGCGCTTGGTTGGTCGGGGAATCTCTGGACATGGAATCCTCAAGTTGGGATGAGGCAGGACTTTTCTCTGCCTGGAGCGCAACGAATTCGGGTGCAGGCGGCCTTGGTCGATGTGATGAATCCGGTGCAGATCTACGCCGGGGCGGCCGCCTCGACTGCATCGATCACGACACCGACAACAGCAGAGCTGAGTCGCTGGCCCGGTGCGGAAGGCAGGCTCGCGTTTCTAGGTGGCGCCGAGGATTCCGGGCTTCAACTCGGCGCGGGCGGCCTCTTTGTTCCTCATCGGTCAATCGGAGGAAATCGTTTCAATTCCTGGGCAGGCACGCTCGACTACCGCATCCCTGTCACCACGCACGCCGAGGTGACTGGTAGCGGTTATTGGGGCGCGGCACTCGGTGGACTTGGAGGAGGCGCCTTCAAAGATTACGTATTTGCGCCTGATCCACTTTCCCCGCTGGGGTACTCCTTTGAGAATCTCCACGCCCTCGGCGGATGGACGCAATTCAAGGCGCGCGCAAACCAGAAACTCCAATTCAACGCTGCGTTAGGAACAGATCAGGTGCCTGCCTCGGAGCTCCGCCCATATGCCGGAGCTGCCTCGGCGTACTACCTGAACCTGGCACGCAATCTCACCTATACGGGCAATGTAATCTACAGTCCGAGCGCCTATCTGACGTTCTCGCTCGAGTATCGCCGCCTGCGAAGCTCGCCGGTGAACAACTATTCCGCGACGGGCGACATTATCGGAATTGCAACGGGGTACACCTTCTGATGCGAGGGAGACTGATCTGGAAGTCGATCATTGGTTTTGCCCTTTGCACATGTGTTGCTGGTGCACAGAATGACCCGACAGTCGATGTGCGCCTGCGGATCGAATCTCAGAAGCACGGAACAAAACACGTGCTCCCCGCTTCCGTTGCATGGCTCGCGCCTTTGCCGCAGACACCTGCATCGCCATTTGTACCCGATCGGCACTACACGCTATTGCAAAAGAACCGCGAGTTTCGTCCGCACCTTCTCGTGATTCCCGTGGGCAGTATCGTGGACTTTCCGAACAAGGATCCGTTTTTTCACAATGTGTTTTCGCTTTTTGACGGAAAGCGGTTCGATCTCGGGCTGTACGAGGCCGGCTCTACAAAGTCAGTAACCTTCTCGCGCGAAGGCGTCTCATACATCTTCTGCAACATTCATCCCGAAATGAGCGCGGTGGTTCTCACGCTTTCGACAAGCCTGTTTTCAGTTGCCGATTCCGGTGGCAACTTTCATATCATTCATGTGCCGCCAGGGGAATATGAGATGCACGTTTGGATTGAAGGCATCGCGCAACCTCTCCTCAATCGCATGGTTCGCCGTGTTCGTGTGGCGCCGGATTCCGTCGATCTGGGAGTAATTGAAGCTCCGGCCGTGCTGCTGAAAGCCGCGCCCCACACCAATATGTACGGTCAACCGTACGACCGCAACGCGAAGCCCCCCTATTAACCGCAGCCGGGAGTGCAAAGGTCTACGGCCGAATCGGTAGGGACTTCCTCCGTCGTTGCAAAAGTGTCGTTTGAAGCAATCGGGTAGTTCCGCAGGCCAGTCAGTTGCAGGCCGATCTGCCAGAGGAATGCAGGGTTGGTGCGCATATACCGCCAAAGCAGGTGCTTTGGATCCTGCATAAGGCGATGAAGCCATTGCAGCCCTGCGCGCTTGACCCAATCCGCACTTTCTCGGATTCTTCCGGTGTGAAAGTCAAATGCCGCTCCAACTCCGAACATTAGCGTGGTTGGAAAACAATCCAGGTATCGGCGCATGAACAGTTCCTGACGTGGCGAACTAATTCCGACCCAGACGAAAGAGGGTCTCAGTTTGCACATCGTGTCAATCAGTTGGCGCCCTTCCTGCAGTTGGAGATCGCGGAACGGAGGGGTGTATGTGCCGACAACGCGTGCCCACGGAAATTGTCGCGTCATCCTGGCGGCAAGCTCTTGTGCAACCCCGGGTTTGCCGCCGTAGAAGAAATGAGTGTATGGGGCAAACGCTTTGCGTCGGAAAACCTCGAGCATCACCTGCGGGCCGCTAACCTGCTCGATCTGTTGAAGACCCTGCAATCTTCCAACCCACACTGTCGGTCTGCCGTCGGGAAGCGTCATCAACGATTCGGTGTAAGCTCTCATCACTTCTGGTCTGCGCTGCGCCTCCATAATGCCGTGCACCGCGGCCAAGCAGATGTAACCCTTCCTGCGGGCACTTAATGCAAGTTCGATATTCGCAAGAGCAGTCTCCATATCGAGCGCATTCACCGGAACTCCGAGGACGTTTGCGCATGCTTGCAAGGCGCCTTCGAGCGCATGTATTTCGAAGTGATTCGAATGCCTGGGTGCGATTGTCAGCCCACTGGGTCTTTCTTGAAGCGTTTCGCGGAGATGGCTTGTCCTGGGCGTCATGCGCTCTCCTCAACGGCCAGCGGGTTTTCCATCGCGCGGGAAAAGGTCGCTAGCCTGCCGAGCTTGAGGCAGCGAAAAAGCGGAATATAGATCATTAGGGCGATCGCCGCGAATGCCATCCGGGATTCGACGATCGCCCATGCGCCGCGCGAGGGTAGGAAAATCTCGATAAGAAGAACCATGGCAGATGCTCCAACGAAGTTGATCAAAGCCAGGAGACGAGGACGTCCGAGCGCGAGCAATGCGTAATTGCCCGAAACCGTGAGCGCCAGAATTGCCGAACTGACAACGACGGGTCCAAGTAGAGGAGTGCATGCGTCTCGAACAGCGCCCGTCGTCAGCAGTCGCAGAATGGTTTGCGAAAAGGCGAGCAAGAGACCGGCGCCGATTGCGACAAGGAGCGCATTGGCCAGTACAGAACGAATCACGATGCTTGCGAGCTCCGAAGGTGTGTCGATTGCGCGGCGAAACGCAATATACGGGAATAGGAAGTGGAGGCCGGCCGCGGTAAGCCCATAAACGGGCTGGGCTATCTGGGCGCAAATGGCATACGCAACCAACGCCGATGCTCCCATCGATGCTCCGCCAATCAGTCTGTCAGCCTGGCTGAAGACCACGCCCGTAAACGATAGAGCCCAGGTGAATATTCCAAAGCGCAGGAGCCCCCGAATTGCTCCCGCGTTGAAAGCCGGAAGAAGTGAGTCGATCTGCAGGAGGCGTCGGATCTGAAAGAGCTGAACGACAAGGGCAAGTGCGGCAAAGCCAGCGCTAACCGCCATGATGGCGACAACACCGCCCGAGTACAAAGCGATTGCGGCCGCAGCCACGAGGCTCAATACCCGCGCAGTGACGCTGATCCCGACCGCCGCCCCGTATCGCTCAAAGCCTCGCTGCGTACTGATGCAAACTGTTTCGACCGCGCGAATGAGGACCATGGCCGCGGCGATGCGCATGCTGAGAAGGCAAATCGACAGCAACGCAGAATCGGCATGAGCCAAATGCCTTGCCAGAAACGGCGCTACGTACCAGAGAATTGCGGCAATCACGGTTCCCAGCATGAGATGAATCGCCATCGTCGATCGAACAACGCGGAACAGTTCCGCGCGCGACCCATTCGCCCGAAGTGTTGCAACCTGGTGGATGTTGGCGTCGCCAAAACCTGAAGAAACAATGGCGCCGATGTTTACCGCCGAGGCGGCAGCGACCCAAATGCCGTATTGGGCAGTACCCAGATTGCGCAGAAATACCGGCGCAACGACCAACATGCCGATCGGATAAGCCGCATAGTCAAGCAACCCGTAAGTAAAGTTCGACATCCGTCGCCTCATCGATCACCCTCGCGGGCGAACAGGCGATCCGATGAGAACCGGCAGAAGCGTAGCCTCAGTTCCATTCTTTGAAGTTATGGATTTAGGCAAAGACAAGTGTCAGTCGACGGTCAGAGCATTGTCACTTGATTGTTATCCGGTGCGAGCCTGGTCCGGCGTTGGATGCGTACCGCTTATCTCTCAGGGGTTTCCAGGGACAAGCCTCGGCAATGCCGAACTGAGGCAATGCCGAACTGAGCCCTATGCGTCGAACAGCGAGCCGGAGACACTCTCCACCGTCGACGAACGCGCACGGCGGCGCAGCGGTTGCACGGGCGTCACGGCAGCGCTTCCCGGCGATGCCAGCATTGCGGCAATCTCGCGTAACTCAGCGCGCGCGCGAACAACCACCTCGGCCACCTTATCGCGCTTCTTCCCAACGGTGGCCGCGGGCGCCTGAGTCTGACTCGGTGCCGGAGCAGCAACAGCAGCCTGAGGTTCAGCTCGCTTCGCTTGTCCCAAGGCATGCCGGGCGCCTGACAGCGTATAACCCTCGCCGTAGACAAGCCGTTTGATCTCGACCGCAACCTCGACATCGCGCTTGCGATAGAGGCGCTGACCTGTGCCGCTCTTGTTCGGTTTCAGCTGCGGAAACTGCGACTCCCAGAACCGCAGCACATAGGGCTCGACTTTGAGAATGCGCGCAACATCCCCAATCTTGAAATAAAGACGGTCAGGGATAGTCGGGGTTTCAACAGCGCGCTTCGGGGATGGGTGCGATGCCATAGCAAATACAGAAGGCCCGCAGATGCGCGGGATCACTGCTTAGACGCAGTATAGGCCACCAATTGCAGCCGAAGTGAAGCAAAATGCGTGGCTTGAACCTCTGAAGATGCCGAATCTTGTTGAAAATCAGGCTACAATCGCCCGATTTCACTCTACTTGGGCCGCTCAATCGATGTTCGCGCCGCCGAGCCCTGCGGTGCAGCGCGCAAATACTGCACCGGCCAACTCGCCGTTTCCCCCAACGCTGCAGCCGCATGCAGGGGCCAATAGGGATCGCGCAACATCTCCCGCGCCAGCAGCACAATGTCCGCCTCGCCATTCGCGACGATGTCGTTGGCTTGCTGAGGCTGGGTAATCATCCCCACAGCAGCCGTTGGGATTCCCGCTTCTCTGCGAATCCGCGCTGCAAACGGCACCTGGAATCCCGGCCCGACCGGAATTTTGGCACTCGGAACCTGCCCGCCCGATGAAACGTCCACGAGATCGACGCCGTGCTCGCGCAGCCGCTTCGCCAGCTCGACCGACTCATCTGGTGACCAGCCACCATCTGCCCAGTCCGTCGCTGAAATTCGAACAAACACAGGCAAACGATCAGGCCACGCTGCCCGAACCGCGTCAACCACCTCCAGCAGCAGCCGGATACGATTGTCGAAACTTCCGCCATACCGGTCGGTGCGCTGGTTGGCAAGTGGGGACAGAAACTCATGCAGCAGGTATCCGTGCGCCGCGTGAATCTCGACGAGGTCGAACCCAGCTTTGTCGACCCGCTTTGCCGCATCCGCAAACGCCCTGACCACCCCGGAAATCTCCGCCTCGTCCAGCGGCTTGGGCACCGCGTAAGTCGGCGAAAACGCAATCGGGCTAGGCCCCAGCGGCTCCCAGCGGCCTTCCTCCGGGGTCAGCAGCCGCTCCCCGCCAAATGGCGCAGTCATGCTACCCTTGCGGCCCGCGTGGGCAAGCTGCACACCCGCACGCGCACCCTGCGCGTGGACTGAACTGCGCGATCTGCGCCAGCTTCGGAATATGCTCGTCTTTCCAAATGCCCAGGTCGTTGATCGATATCCGGCCTTCCGTAGTGACGGCTGAGGCTTCGGTCATCACGAGGCCCGCGCCACCCTGCGCGCGGCAGCCCAGGTGAACCAGGTGCCAGTCATTGGCGAACCCGTCTTCCGACGAGTACTCGCACATGGGCGAAACGCCAACGCGATTAGGAAACACAACAGAACGCAATTGAAAAGGCGAAAAAAGAGGATGGGTCATGAAGTAAGCAATATTCCGATCAAATAAGAGATGAGTCTGAGTCCGAAAACGACGCTGCGAAGTCCCAGACTACGGCACGTATCCACTTCCCCGCAGTACCTTCCCCGGCAGCGCCCCTGTCATTTTTCCCTCGGCAATCACCGGCAGACCATTCACCAGCACATACTCCATCCCCACCGAAAGCTGGTTCGGGTCTTCATACGTCGCCTTGTCGGTGATCTTCTCCGGATCGAAAACCACCACATCGCCCCACATCCCTTGTTTCAGCACACCGCGATCCGTGAGCCGCATTCGCTGCGCCGGTAGAGCCGAAAACTTGCGAATCGCATCGGCCAGCGTCAGTTCCTTCTCCTCGCGCACATACTTCCGCAGAATCCGCGGAAACGTCCCATACGCCCGTGGGTGCGGATGCTCTCCGGCCAGCAATCCCTCCGGCGACGTCCCCTGCGAGTCGTTATCGATAGACACCCACGGCTGCTTCAGCGCCAGTTTCACGTCCGGCTCGTCCATCCCGAAGACCGCAACATTGGTGAACGCCTTGTCTTTGATCAGCAAATCGCACAGCGCATCGATCGCATCCTCATGCCACAGCGCAGCGACATCTGAAAGCCGCTTTCCCTGCAGCGGCACCAGCTCGGGATTCTGCACTACCGCAACCAAAATCGCCTCTGGACCTGGAATCTCCTGCCACTCGTTGTCCCAGTCTTCGCCGGCTGAATCCTTGCCGTTGCTCGTCATATCCTTGCGAATCCGCGCGCGCATCGCCGGATCTTTCAATCTCTCCACCAGCTTCACATCGCCGCCATCATGCGCCCACGGCGGAACAAATGCTGAAAACGTGTTGAACCACGCGGTATACGCATAGGTATTGGCGCTCACGTCCACGCCCGCGGCCCGCGCCGCATCGATGCGCGCCACAATCTGCGGCATCTTTCCCCAGTTTGCTTTGCCCGCCGCCTTCAGATGCCAGATCTCCACTGGAATCTGTGCCTCTCGTCCGATCCGCGTTGCTTCGTCAATCGACTCCAGAACCGCATCTCCCTCGCTGCGCATGTGCGTCGCATAGATACCGCCGTATTTTGACGCCTCGCGCGCCAGCGCAATCAGTTCTTCCGTCTTTGCATAAGGCGCGGGCGTGTACTGCAGCGCCGTCGACAGGCCCACCGCTCCATCCCGCATCGCCTGGTCCACCAGCGCCTTCATCTGGTCGAGCTGCGCCGGTGTCGGCTGCACATCCGCATCGCCCAGCACCATCCGTCGCACCGAAGTCGCTCCCACATAGGTCGCGAGATTGATGCCCATCCCCTGCTTCTCAAGCCGCGCGAAGTATTCGCGCAGTGTCTGCCAGTCCGGCGTGAGGTGCAGGTGCGCGTAGCCTGCGCGATCCGCCGCGCGCATCGCGTCATTTGCCGGCGCCACCGAACCGCCCTCGCCCGTGATTTCCGTCGTAATGCCCTGGTAAATCTTCGACGGCAGTCGCGGATCAACCAGAATGGTCAGCTCCGACTGCCCCAGCATGTCGATAAATCCCGGTGCCACGATCTTCCCCTGTGCATCGATTCTTTGCTTTGCCGGAGCGCTGCTCAGGTCGCCAATCGCGGCGATATGCCCGTTGCGGATGCCCACATCGCCCGAATACCAGGGCGATCCCGTGCCATCGAGGATGTGTCCATGCAGGATCACCACATCAAACGACCTGGAGTCCACGGCTTGCTGGGCGCTCAAATTCATCGCCAGCGACGCAATCGCTCCACACACCACCATGGGAAAACGAGCCCAACCGTGCATGTTTTCGTCCTTACTTTGGGAGTTTTAGGTAAATCGCCGCAATTCACAGGGTTTTCCGCATCCCGCCTGTTGTCAGAGATGGCAACCGGAAAACTACGGTAATCTCCACATTCGTGCAACTTTGCCCTGTCGTCTTACAATAACGGCAACAACCATGCTTGGTAAGACCGAGCAAGGACTGAAATCATATCGCGGACGCACGTGCTCACCGTTATCCGGGCGCCCGTCCGGGAATCTTAAGTCTTTGGGTCCACATCTGTGGTCCCTGCCTTGGCACCACCTAAGTCCCGTCAGGACAGAAAAGGAATAGTTTTAGCGCTATGTGGAAACCCACCCAACAAGGCCAATCACCCTCCCCGACTCCGTCCCCCGAGCCAGCTCGCCCCACGCCGGTGGCACCTACTCTTGAAACGCCGCGCCCGGCTGCATCGTCGTCGGTCGGCGAGCAAGCCAGCATCAGCAAGGGCCTCTCCATCAAGGGCGAGATTACCGGAACCGAATCCTTGTTCATCGACGGCAAGGTTGAGGGCAGCATCAGCATTCCCGGCAATCGCGTCACGGTGGGCAAGAACGGCAACGTCACGGCCAGTATCAGCGCCCGCGAAATCGTCGTTCTCGGCAAGCTCAAGGGCAACGTCAATGCAACCGACCGCGTCGACATCCGTGCCGAAGGCGCCCTCACCGGCGACGTGGCCGCGGCTCGCATCAGCATTGAAGATGGCGCATTCTTCAAGGGCGGCATCGACATCCGCAAACCGGATTCGAAGCCTACCGCGGTACAGGCCGAGCCCAAAGTCGCAGTGCACTCGTAGCGCGCTGCCGGTCTCTCTGACCACAAGGACCCCTGTCTCGGCAGGGGTCTCGGTGCCTTTTTGCCACGCGGCAGAAATCAATAACGTGCTGTCCTGGTGAGAAGGTGCGTGCGGGCTTCAGCCTCGGAAGATCAGATCTTCTGGGAGAATTCACACCAGCCGAAGTCGTTTCATCATCACGCTCGGCAGCTCCGATCCCGTCCTCTTCAGTACAGCCATCGAAATCGCCGCCCAAAGCAGGCCGCCCGCGAATAGAACCACACCATCATTCAAGCGGTGGTGGCTCTCCAGATGCATTCTCTCGATCAGCCCACCCGCCATCCACGAAAAAACAATCCAGATGACGGCCCCGCCGGTCAGCGCCGCGGCCAGGCATCTGCCCAATTCGCGGTAGTCGAGGCTTGCCAGCGACACCATGTGCCGCCGATGCAGCAAGCCCGCAATTGCCAGCGTCTGCATCGCGATCCCGATGTCGGATGCAAAGGCCAGTCCCATCGCCCCGAATCGGTGAAAAAGTCCAACGTATATCGGAAGCGAAACCACCGTCACAATCGTTCCAGCGGCCATGGGCACAATCGTATTGCCGGCCGCATAAAATGCCCGCGAGTAGATGGCCTGCGCCGACCACAGGAACAGCGAGATGGAGAACACCGCGAAATAGGCGGCGCACTGGCTCGCATCGCTGGCCGAAAAGCGGCCTCCCGTAAACACCAGGTCGATCGCAGGCTTGCCCAGCGCGATCATCACCGACGCCGCCAGCAATCCCATGCAGGAGACGCGCGAAACCGAGTCCGCGACCACGCCGGCAAATTCAAATCGGCTCTGCTTCGCCCACAGGCTTGCGAAAAACGGCATCGACGCGGCCCCGGCAGCCTGTGCCAGCACCGCCATCGGCGCCGTGAAAAGCTGCTTGGCGTAGTTGAACTCCGACACCGCGCCACCGATCTTCGACGCAAAGTGCGCAATGATCCAGTTATCCGCTGTCACCAGCGAAACGCCTGCCATCAGCGGCAACGAAAGCCGCACCCATTCGCGTAGTCCTTCATCGTGCCAATCGAGAATAGGCCTATAGTGCGCACCGGCCCGCCGCGCGAACAGCCAGTTCAGAAAAAATGGACCGAAGAACGCGCCCGCCACCGTCCCGATCGCCAGAGAGGACACGTCGAACTGCTTCACCAGCAGCAAGCCGCCGACAATCGTTCCCAGGTTATAGATCAGCGGCGAAACCGCTTGCACGGTGAACTGCTTACGCACCAGCAGCACTGCGCCAAAGACGCCTCCCGCAAAGAAAAACAACTGTGCCGGCAGCAGAATGCGCGTGAGCTTGACGCAAAGCGCCGCCTTTTCTGCGTCAAATCCGTTGAACTGTAGACGTACAAATAGCGGCGCAAAAATCTCCGCAACCACGATGGCCGCGCCCAGTACGAGGTACATCGTGGTCAGAATCACTGAGAGCGAACGCTCGCCCTCCTTTTCGCGCCCCGTTTCGCGATAGCGCGTAAGGATCGTGACAAACGTGATCGACGCCGCACCGCCAACCAGAAAGTACGAGATCATATCCGGCAGCACGAACGCCGCGTTCAGCGCATCGGCTTTCATCCCGCTGCCCAAAAGCCATGCGATGTACTTCACGCGCACCAACCCGATGATGCGCGACAAAAATACCGAGGCCATCAGCACCACCGTCGCACTGAAGGCCGAGTGCGCGTGCGAAGGCCGCAGAGCGCGCATGGCTCGCGTCAGCACCGAAGGAGCGCCTGCGCGTGGTTGAGTTGGCAACGAGTCTTTCACTCCTGTCGATTCTACCGGGGTTGCAGATGACGGTGGGTCGCATTGCGCCTGCAACGCACGCGCGGTGCCAGCGGAGTCATCTGACTGCTCGGGCTGCACTCATTCCTGAGCGCATGCTCCCAATTTCCCCGAGTATCCTGTCTGGCAGGGGGTTTTTGATGCGGCGCACTGCTGGGTCTCTGTTCCTTTTCATCGTATTGATTGCCACTCACTCGCATGCCCAGTCCGTCCACGGCCGCGATGGCATTACGCTCTCCCCGCCTCCCGTTGCCGATGCGAATCCTGTCATCGACAACTACTTCGGCACCAAGATCACCGACAACTACCGCTGGCTTGAAGACGCCAAAAGCACCGAGACCCGCGCTTTCATCAACGAACAGAACGTCTATACCACCCGGTATCTCAAGCAGGACCCCATTCGCAACCAGGCTGTCGACGACCTCGACCCGCTCGAGCACACCTCCCGCTGGACGATCCCTATCCAGCGCGCCGGCAATTACTACTTCATGAAGCGACTTGCCGGCGAAGAGCAGGCCTCCATCTACGTGCGCCACGGCTGGACCGGCGCGGCTTCCAAAGGCCAGCCCTCAGCGCCCGGAGCCCTCAGCCCATCCAAGGACGAGCGTCTCATCGATCCCGCCGCGTTCAGTCGCGACCCCAACACCTCCGTCCGCCTCGCGGCCGTCTCGCGCGATGGCATGCTCCTCGCTTACCAGGTCCGCCAGGGAGGCGCAGACGAGGCCACCGTCCGGATCTTCAGCATCGCAAAAAAGAAGCCGCTCGAAGACGAACTTCCCGCGGGTCTCTATTACTCGCTCGATTTCTCTCCCGACGGCAAAAGCCTCTACTATGCGCGTACCGACCGCAAAGGCACGCTGCTCTACCTTCACGTCATCGGCACCCGTAATGCCGACGACAAGCTCATCTTCGGCCGCGAATTTCACGGTGAATTGCTCGGCCCTATCGATACTTTCCGCGCGCAGATCACTGACGACGCGCGCTACCTCGTTATCACCATCGAGCGCGGCGTGCCGGCCAAACGCGTCGACATTTGTTTTCGCGATCTCACCAAGCCCAATTCGC
The DNA here is from genome assembly GCA_963770365.1 of uncultured Acidobacteriaceae bacterium. Classification (GTDB taxonomy): domain Bacteria; phylum Acidobacteriota; class Terriglobia; order Terriglobales; family Acidobacteriaceae; genus Telmatobacter. The sequence continues at coordinate 24,330 of CAVYPN010000030.1, forward strand.
CCTTTGAAGTTCTCGTCTGGGGCTTGGATTCGCGCTTCTCCGCGATCTACGCCAGGGGTGCCTGGTATGTCCGTACCGACTACAGCTCGCCGAACGGCCGCATCCTGCGCGCCGATCCCGGCATCATGCCCGAGGCCTGGAAGACCGTCGTGCCCGAAGGCAAAGACGTGGTCGAAACCTTCTCCATCGTCGGTGACAAGATCTACGTCAAGCGCCTGCACGATGTGAAGTCCGAGATCAGCGCGTACACGCTCGACGGAAAACCGGCTGGAGAGGTCGATCTCGAAGGTATCGGCTCCGCCTCTGGTATGGCCGGTCGCACTACCGACCGTTACGGCTTCTTCAGCTTCGAGTCCTGGATTCAACCGCCCACCATCTACCGCATCGACACGACTACCGGCAAGCGCGAGCTATTTGCCCAGCCCAAAGTTCCCTTCGACACCGCCCAGTACGATCTCAAGCAGGTCTTCTACAAATCGACAGACGGCACCCAGATCCCCATGTTTATCGCAGGAAAAAAAGGCCTGCCGCAGGACGGTTCCGCCCGCCTGCTGATGACTGGTTACGGCGGCTTCAACCTCAGCGAGACACCGACGTGGAATCCAGCCTGGGCCTGGTGGCTCCAGCAAGGCGGATACTTCGCAGTGCCCAACATGCGCGGCGGCGGCGAGTACGGCGAGAGCTGGCACGAGCAGGGAATGTTCGAGAAAAAGCAGAATGTCTTCGACGACTGGTTCGGCGCAGCTCACTACCTCATCGACAACAAATACACATCGTCAGCGCACTTCGCCATCACCGGCCGCTCCAACGGCGGCCTTTTGATGGGCGCCTCCTTCACCCAGCATCCTGAGCTGTTCTCAGCCGTGTGGTGCGGATACCCCTTGCTCGATATGCTGCGCTACCACAAATTTGAACAAGGACCGCACTGGACCACGGAGTACGGTTCAGCCGAGAACCAGAAGCAGTTTCCCTACCTCCTCAAGTATTCCCCTTACCAGAATGTGAAGCCACGCACCGACTACCCCGCCATCATGTTCTTCACCGGCGACAGCGACACCCGCGTCGATCCGCTGCACGCGCGAAAAATGACCGCACTGATGCAGGCTGAGTCGAAGAGCAGCCGTCCCATCCTTCTCCACTACAGCACCGCCGGCGGTCACTCCGCAGGCGTCAGCGTCGAACAGCAGATTCAGGACGACGCCGATCAGCTGTCATTCCTCTGGACGGAAACCGGCAGCCCCTCAAAATCCGCAAAACCGGCTCGCCCGTCCTCAGAATAATTGTGCTTCTGATTCCTATTTTTGAATTGCTTTCGCAGCGCCGTTCCAAATTGACAAAGCATTCGCGCAAATCATTTGAATTTCCTGATGCGCCGCAGTCGTTCCGTCTATGCTCGTATGCGATGTCTGAATCGGTATCCACACCGGCGATCAAGAGCGCGGGCAGTTTTGCCAGCCTCCTCGAGTCCTTCACTGGCCCTGCGAAAAAAGCCGACGGAATGTGGGATGACAGCGCCATGCTCGACGATGTTGCGACCATCAGCTACGAGCAGGCTCTCCGTTCTCACCGTCGCGTGGCGCCAGTCGCCGCACTCTGTGAAGACGAACCCCAATCCGCAGTGCCTCACATCGATTTCGCAAGCGCTTCCCGCCGCTCCGGGCAAAAAGCGCAAAACCGCAAGCATCACCATTCGGCTCACTGAGGCTGAAGAGGCTCAACTGCAGGAACGCGCCGCAGCCGCTCAACTCACCGTCTCCGCCTACCTTCGCTCATGCATCTTTGAGGCGGAATCGCTGCGCGCGCAGGTTAAGCAAGCTCTCTCGCAGATGAAGGTCACAGCGGCACTCAGTCCGCGTGTGTCCGACGAACCGCAATCGACGGTGAGGTCTGGATGGCGTGCCCGCCTGATTCCTCGCTGGTCGCTATCGCGCGATTCTGCTTAGCTGTACCGCGCAACGCAAACCAACACTACTCCACTTCCAGAATCAGGCACTTCAGATATTCGGTCTCCGGAATATTCAGCACCACCGGATGATCGAGCGCTGCTCCTCGTCGCTCCAGCAGTCGCACACGTCGATGGGCGTCAGAAGCGGCCGCAGCTACTGCGCCCACCAGGTCCTTCCATCCCACGTGATGGCTGCACGAGCAGGTCACCAGCAGACCGCCCGGCCGCAGCATTTTCAGCGCACGCAGGTTCAGCTCCTTGTAACCGCGCAGAGCACCTTCCACCGCGCGTTGTGTTTTTGCAAACGCCGGCGGATCGAGCACGATGGTCTCATACGTCTCGCCGGCTTCCGACCAGTCGCGCAGAATTTCGAACGCGTCGCCCGCTACCCAGTCCACCTCGGCGGAGATCTTGTCACGATTGGCGATAAGATTCCGTTCGGCCACCTCAAGAGATGAACGTGAAGCGTCGATTCCTGTTACGCGTTTCGAAACCCGCGCGAGATGCAGCGCGAACCCACCCTGATACGTGCAGACATCCAGCGCGCGACCGCCCGGAGCGAGCAAACTAGCGTACTTCTCTGCCGCGGCGTAATTTGCGTGCTGGTCAAGGAATGCCCCGGTCTTCTGTCCTGCGTTCGCGTCGAAGTGAAACGTCAGCCCGTTCAGCCGGAACTGCGTCGCAGTCAGAGGGTTTTGAGGGTCCGCGGCGTACAGCGGCTCCAGCGACGGCGCGGATAAGGCTTCAAGTTCGCGAATCCGCGGATCAGGCCGCTCCAGAATTGAAGCCGGATTGATGCGATCGCGAAGCATGGACACAATCTTCTGGCGTACGGAAGGTGAATCAAGCCCCTTGGCGAGCAACTGCACAATCACCAGATCGCCATATTTGTCGACCACGAGCCCGGGAATTTCGTCCGCCTCACTAAAGCACAGCCGAGATGAGTCGCTTTCGTTCTTTTCTGAATTGAGCTCCGGCAATCGACGAGAGATGGCATTTTCTAGTCGCCTTCCCAGCAACTCCAGCCACTCCGCCTCGCCGATCGCTTCTCGCGATACCATCCGCAGCGCAATTTGTGATGTCGGGCTATATAGGGCTGTTCCCAACAGCAATCCGCGACTGTCGGCCACTGGAAGCAGCGCCGGCGTATCCCCGTCGCCCGAGTTTAGCGACTCCACATCCGACGCGTAGACCCACACGTGTCCCGCACGCAGTCGATCGGCCGCACGTCGGCTTATGCGCGCACCAATACTTTGCCCATGCGAGCCCGCATTCTGACTCGTCGATTTGTTTTGGGGAAAGGGAATTCGCTTCGAGTCGCGCCTGGGCGTCTCGTGTACAACGACCGTTTTATCCGGCCGCCGTTTTTCACTACGACGCTGAGAAGGCGCCGTCTGCATGCGATGCTTCGGGCGCCTTTTCGTTCCGGTCAGGTCTGGGCTTCTTTGCCTTTGTCATTGATCCCCTTGGGGCTCATCGCCGCTACGGGGAGCAATGCCGTCGGCGTCTACTGTGCCTGAATTGTCTGCAGGTAGCGAGTCAGATTACTGATTCTGAGCTGCTTATCCTGAACGTTCGACTTGTTCATCGTACCAAGAATTGGTCCCCATACCGGCATCGTAGCCGAACCGTGCGATGGAACATCCGCGCCAAACTGCAGAATCGCTACGATATGCGTGTCAGGGAATTTCCCGTTGTTGTTCTTCGACAACTCCGTCAAATCGGTCGGACGTGCCTTCAGCGATGATGCCACAGGCCCGCTTCCTTTTCCGTCTGCGCCGTGGCACGGTGCACAATAGTTCGTGTACATCTGCTTGCCATTGTTCGGAGCGGTTTGGTTGACAGGAATCACTATCTTCGATTGAGACTGATCCGCAAAGCTCAAGCTGACCGCAAGCGTTGCGGCCGCAGCTGTAACTAAGAGGCTTTTCAACATAAGTTCCTCGGTTCTGGACCTCTAGTCCGAAGGCGACTCTACGCCCGTCTTATGGATACCCGGCAGTGATGGCCAACACACCCCCGCACAGCTTAAAAGTGTGAGGTTATTGCCAAATCTACTTAATAACGAAAGCATTTTTGCAATATGAGAGAACCTCGTTAACTAACCGATGATCGTCAACGGCGCCGCCGCGCGTGCCGAAAACACCCCAGGCCTGGTCGGCACTGTTTCAGGGCAACTCAGCCAGGTACCAACCGAGATTTGACTCCAGAAAGCGGTTCGGCTGGTGTCTTTACCTTGAGCTTCGGCCGCTGCCGACCCTGCATTGAGGCATGTTCAACATTTGCGGCCTATAATGAAGCATGGCGACCGTCCGCCAGCCCACACCGACAGAGATTCGCAGCGCCACCGGGGAACCGGCAGCGCCCGCCGCGCGCGTCCGTCCGGTCCTCGATCAGGCTGTCATCGATCGCCGCTTCGAAACCCTGCTCCGCCTCGTTCAGGTCAACCGACCCACTGAAGACATTGGACTTATTCGCAAAGCCTGGGAGTTTTGCGTCCAGCATCACAAGGGCCAGACCCGTGCGTCCGGTGAGCCTTACGTCATCCACCCGCTTGAAGTGGCAGAAGTGCTGGCCGAAATGAAGCTCGACGCCACGGCCATTGCTGCTGGTCTGTTGCACGACGCTGTTGAAGACACTCCCGCCACCAGCGAGCAGATCGAGGCCGACTTCGGCGACCAGGTCGCTCACATCGTCGAGGGTGTCACCAAGATCGACAAGATCCAGTTCGCCAACCGCGAAGACCGCCAGGCGGAAAACGTCCGCAAGATGCTTCTGGCGATGGTCACCGATGTTCGGGTCGTCCTCATCAAGCTGGCCGACCGCCTGCACAACATGCGCACGCTCGAGCATCTCCAGCCTGACCGCCGCGAAGCGATCGCGCGCGAGACGCTGGACATCTACGCCCCGCTCGCTCATCGCCTCGGCATGGGCAAAGTCCGCGGCGAACTGGAAGACCTCGCCTTCCGCTACACCGATCCCGTCAGCTTCGAAAAAGTAGCCGAAGCCGTCGAAGCCCAGCGCGTCGAGGGCGAGCAGTTCCTGCGCGGCGTTGAAGACACGCTCACCGAGCAGCTTCGCGAGAACGGCATCGAGGCGCGCGTTGAGTGGCGCATCAAGCGCTACTATTCAATCTTCCAGAAACTCCAGCGCTCCAAGGTCACTTTCGATCAGGTTTACGACTTGCTCGCCGTTCGCGTCATTACGCATGACGTCGCTGCCTGTTACGCGGTCTTTGGATTGATCCATACCCTCTGGCGTCCCGTGCCCGGACGTATCAAGGACTTCATCGCGATCCCCCGCGCCAACCGCTACCAATCCCTTCACACCACCGTCATCGGCGAAGGTGGCCACCAGTTCGAAGTGCAGATCCGTACTGAAGAGATGCACCGTATCGCTGAAGAGGGAATCGCCGCGCACTGGAAATACAAAACCAAAGACGACGTCGTCACAGCGCGCGATGAAGAACGCCTCAACTGGATTCGCCAGCTTGTTGAATGGCAGAAGGAGATGACGGATCCCAACGAATTTCTCTCCAGCCTGAAGATGGACCTCTACCCCGACGAGGTCTACACCTTCACACCCAAAGGGAAAGTTGTTGTGGTTCCGTCCGACGGCACTCCTGTCGACTTTGCCTACACCATTCACACTGAGGTGGGCCACACGTGCGTCGGCGCCAAGGTTAATGGCCGCATGGTGCCGTTGCGCACCAAGCTCCGCACCGGCGACATCGTCGAAATCGTCACGCAGAAGGACCACAAGCCCAGCCGCGACTGGCTCACCTTCGTCAAAAGCCCCCGTGCCCGCAACAAGATCAAGCACTGGCTCAACGAAGACCAGCGCCGCCGCGCCGTCGAGATCGGTCGCAAGCTACTTGAGCGCGAAGCCCGCCGATTCAAAGTGCCCATGAGCCAGATCGACGACCAGGATCTGGCCCGCATCGCCGGCGAATACGGTGTCGCCACTGCTGCTGACTTACTCGCGACCCTCGGCGCCGGCAAGCATTCCGCTCATCAGGTGCTCAACAAACTCGCGCCCGGCTATGCCAATCCGCCCGATGGCTCGCAGACTACTGAGCCGCAGACGCCCGGCACCGTCGATCAGGCTATGTCCGACGCGGTGCGCAAACTGCATCTCACCGGATCCGATTCGCTCCAGGTCGAAGGCCAGAACGATCTACTCGTTTACCGCGCGCGATGTTGCAATCCCATCCGCGGCGAAGAGATCGTCGGCTACGTCACCCGTGGTAAAGGCGTAGCCGTACATGCGCGCAGTTGTCCCAACGTGCAGAATCTGCTTTACGAGAGTGACCGGCGCATCAACGTGGAGTGGTCGCGCGTAGGTGACGATAGTGGACGCCCACAACGTTACCCGGTGAAGATCACGGTCTACTGCGACGATCGCACCGGCATGCTGAAGGAATTGACCGCCGTCATCTCCGACGACAACACCAACATTCGCGGCGTCGACATCCACCACGACGACAACGGCGAGGCCATTATCGAATTCGTCGTCGAAGCCGAAGACCTCCGCCACCTGAACCGCATGGTCCTCGGCATCCGCCGTGTCCAGGGCGTCCGCACCGTCCAGCGCACCCAGAAGCTCTAAGGAAAACCATCGCTCCATCATCCTGAGCTACCACGAAGCCTGTATTCTCATCTGCGTAAAACTGGCAACGTCATTCTGCGTGAGCGAACTCCGAATGCTTCAGCCGCCCCCAAGAACGGGAATCGCACTTTGGGGTAGGTTCGGGGGTGGTGAACGAAGGATATGCTTCTCAAAGGCTGCTATCATTTTCCCTAACTTCCTCGATCATGGCCCAGATAACCTGTCCCCGCTGCGGCGCATTACTGATGTCCACCGGTCGTTGCTCTTATTGCAATCAATCATTCCAGTTCCCGGAAGATGTTTCTGCCGGTTCTAAGTCGTCAAAAAAGAAAACACGTCTGATTCTCATCGTCATCCATTCCATCATTGTGCTTTCTGTGGTGATCTTCAGCCGCTACCGGCTCCTCAACAGCCAACATCGCTCACAAGCGATTCGTATGTCCTTGCGCCACGTCGGGCCGGTCGCTCGCCTTGAACAGCTAAAGGGAACCGGGCGCATCTATCTGGTTCAAATGGGCGATCACAAAGAGCCTTATTCGCTCGACGACTTTGCAAATTGGCTGCACACCAAATACTCACTCGATGTAGTGGTTCTGCCTCCCGTAAAAATCGATAAGTCCGCATGGAATGCCAAACGTAAGCAATATGAGGCACAGTCTCTCTACGCGCAGATGAAGCACGGCTTTCCGAATCTGGCCATCGACCCCGATGCCTATCTGATCGGCTTTACTGACGCCGACTTGTATTCGACCCATCAGTACTGGCGATCCACCTTTACCCAGCGCGACTCGGCGCGCGCTGCCGTTATCTCGTCCGACGGTATGCAGGACTCGTCTTTGGAGCGGCTGATTCTCCATTCCGACGCCGACCAGCACTTTCATGCGCGCCTCCGTCGAATCCTGCTGAAAGACGTGGCGCTTCTCTACTGGCATCTGCCAACCAACGACGATGCAACGAGCCTTCTCCACGACACGCTCGATCCGGACCTGCCGGCGGAAGACATCTTCGAGTCGGATATCAACCCCGCGCTGAGTCAGGATGGCGAGGCCGAGAGCGAACCCTGTGTCTTCTTCCAGTATTCTCCGCGGCAGGGAATCAATCCTCTGCCCGGTCGCCTGATTCGTGATTGTGGAGAGACGTTGCGGCCCGAGGACGATACCACAATTGAAAAATTTGAACTCGATCTCCGGCTTGGACTGCTTGTCGACCTGCACACTGACTTCAACCTGCCCGGTGACATCCCGATTCAATTCGAACGCGCAACGCGCGACGGATGGAGCGGTCAGAATCCTTTCGGCATCAGCGGAACCGATAGTTACGATGAATTCCTGTCATCTCCCGATAACATCACCATCTCCGTTGTCGCTGCCGACAGCAGCCGCAGAGCACTGGTTCGGTCTCCGCGAGGAGTGGCCAATCTATCCCTTGTCACCTACGTCGACAAAAGTACACCTGGGTTTTACGACCTGCGCTGGCGTCCGACTCCTTTCGAGCACTACGACCTGCGACGATTCGACGGCACGGTCAAGGCTTATCTCCCCTGTCTCGGTCGTGGAGAAATGTGCTACTTGACCGGCTACCGCAATCCAAATGGGGAGGAACTGAAATTCGAGCGTGGCGAACATCGCCGTCTCATGCGCCTCACTTCTCCAAATCAGAGTTCGATTCGCCTCGAATACACCCCATCCGGAAGTATTTCCCAAATCACCGACAGTACCGGTCGGGTGGTGCGCTACAGCTATGACGACAAAAATCGATTGATCGGCGTTGCGTACCCTTCTGGCGAGAGCTGCCACTACGAATATGATGACGCTCAGCACCTCCTCACGTTCAGTGTCTCCCATGGTTTGAATGCCCAGCCGACCACCCTGATGCAGAATGAGTACGCGAATGGTCTGCTGATCAAGCAAACGATCGCCGGCGGAAGCGTCTATTCCTACGACTACACGCTCTCAGACAGCCACATGATCAGGGGAGCAACCGTGCATAGTGCTGACGGCAGGGTATTCTCGCTTGACATCACTCAAAAAAGCGCAATCGTCCACGAACAACCGGATCGCTAATGTCGCGTCAAAAGCCGCGGGCACTGGCTGCAACCACAAATTGCAATCTCGGGGATGCCCCCTCATTTACCATCATCCCAGCAGCAGTTGAAGGAGGTAGTCTTTTGGCAACTCTCTTCTGCTGGTTCGGAACCGTTCTCCTGGTGATCTGCGCCGTCTTGCAATTCACCCGCAAACGGGCACTTGGCTGTTGGCTGCTGGTGCTTATTCCAACCGCGGTTATCGCGGCGCTTCTGGTGGATCTGTCGCATGGCCCGCGCAACCTTGGAGAAGCAAGTTTCGAGTCCGATCTCAAAGGGCTTCTGCCATCGCTCGGTTTTCTTGCCGTTACACTGCTCGCTGCTCTCCGTCCCGGCTGGCGATGGCTCTTCTGGATCGCGTGGCTCGTTTGCGCACTATTATGCTCGATTGCGATTTACCTCGAGTACTTCTGGAAGGTGTTCAGCTGATTGCGGGTCAATCACGAATGCTATGAGCACCTACTCATGATCGGACGCAATGTAGCGCGCGAGTCACTCCTCCACGGCGTCCACGTCCTCGACGGCGGCATGGCCTCGGAACTCGAATATCTCGGCGCCAACATCGATGGCCCGCTCTGGTCCGCCCACGTCCTTGAAGAGGCGCCCGAAAAGATCGTCGCCGTGCATCGCGCCTACATCGAAGCCGGCGCTGACATCATCGAAACCGCCAGCTACCAGGTCTCGCGCATGGGTTATGCCGAGGTCGGCCTCGATCCCGCACGCGCCGATGCCGCGCTCCTTCGTTCCGTTGCACTCGCTCGTGAAGCCGCCGCTGCATTTCCCCGCCGCCGCATCGTCATCGCCGCATCGCTTGGCCCCTACGGCGCCGCCCTTCACAACGGCGCCGAATATCACGGCAACTACACCTGCACATTCAACGATCTGGTCGAATTCCACGCTGATCGAATTCAAATCCTGGCAAACGCCGCGGGGCGACAGACGCCGGATCTGCTCGCTTTCGAAACGTTGCCTTCACTCGGTGAAGCTGAAGCCATTGGCCAGGCACTCGTGTCCCATCCGGAACTCACCGCGTGGTTCTCCTTCAACTGTCCCGATCGCGAGCACGTGGCCCATGGAGAGTTGCTCCGTCAATGTGCAACAGCCGTCGCTGCATTTCCGCAGACCGTCGCCATCGGCGTCAACTGCACGCACCCCGCGCTAATTCCCGCATTGATTGCAGGACTGCGCGCCGCATCAGAAAAGCCCATCATCGTCTACCCCAATTCCGGCGAAGGGTGGGACGCGCAGAACCGTTGCTGGACCGGCACCAGCGATCCCGCCGCGTACGGAGCGAAAGCCATGGAATGGTTTGCCGCCGGTGCGCAGATCATCGGTGGCTGCTGCCGCACGCGTCCCGCGCACATCCGCGAAGTCGCGGAAGCCAGTCGCGGAAACTGGTAGCAAGATCCGGTTGTGTCGCCAATCCAGCCGGCCTCCTGATCACATAGCTTTTCGTCCGGTCAACAAGCCCAATCGCGCCCTGAAACTCTGCGGCGTTTTTCTTGTTTAGAATCAGACTTCTGCGTGTAACTCGCACAGATGCAATAGTTGCAGACGGTCCTTTTGTCATGTGCTAGCAAGCAGGAGTCTTAACGCAACCGTCCTCGTGTTGGCATTTTTCCCTATACGATTTCCTCAGAAAATCTCCCAAATTGCAATCAGCGCGTGACTCATCCAGGCCTATAATTCCGGCCCATGGAAAGGAGGGCGGACGATGCCTCAACAGAACCAAAATCCCGATGTAAACAAGCAGGTCGTCCAGCGGTTCGTGGATGAATGCTGGAACAATGGGAACCTCAACAAGGTTTCCGAGTATCTCGCGGACCAGGTCCGATTCCACGATCCAGTCTTCCCGAACCTGGGCTCCGGACTACAAAACATCAAAAACCACATCGAGGGCTGCCGCAAGGCGTTCCCCGATTTGAAATTCACCATCGACGACACCATCGCCGAACGCAACGAAGTCGTTCTCCACTGGAAAGCCCACGGAACCCACAAGGGCGCATTCCTTGGCATGCAACCCACCAACCAGAAGTTCAACGTGGACGGCACTTCGATCTACCGTCTCGAAAACGCGAAGATCGTCGAAGAGCACGCAAACTGGAACCTCGCAACGATGATGCAGCAACTCGGCGTCATCGAGATTCCCAAAGAGGTCAGAAGCGAATCCAGGCAGGAAGTAAAAGCGCGAGCCTGATTCCCCTCTCCCCACATCTACCAATTCCCTTGGCAGGTATCCGTCTGTTAGCACATTGCAGACTGGCCGAACATTGGATTGCCCGCTTTCTCGACCGAATCATCAACTGAGAATGCGGGCAGTCCAGTTGATCGTCTCGCCTTTAGTCGTCTCGCCTTTATGGAGTGAACTGTTCGTCAGATTCAAAGCCTTCCGTAATTCCTCGTCTCCAGATGAAGAATGCGCTCTCCGGATCACCCCCTTTGCGACTTTCGCATCCCGTTAGCAGGAGATTTCTTCTTCGTCTGAAGAATGACGAATACGTCATCTGCATTCACCGTTACAGCCCCCTTTGCGCCCCGTCTAGTAAGTGATTGGCAGTGTTTGGGCAGGGCGAGGTCATTTGATTGTCTAGATTAAGAAAGTCAGTTTCCGCTACATTGATTTCGTTGATGTTGATCGTCCTTTCAGATCCTCTCGCTCAAGCTCAGCAAAGTCTTAAAGTGGAAGCACACGAGAATGCGCTGCCCGATGCGCCCGTGCCCGTGCCCGTGCCCGTGCAGGACGGCAGTCAGACCTCGCTAATCGATGCCCGCCAGAGCAGCACCGGAAACATTTCCGGAACGGTCTTTGATAGCAACGGACACGTGGTGCCTGGCGCGCAAGTTGCTCTTCTGAATTCAGCCGGTTCAGTTGTGCAGTCGAGAATCTCCGGCAGCAACGGACAGTTCCAGTTCGCCGATTTGACGCAAGGCTCCTACAGACTCAAGGTGTCGGGGCCGGATATGACCGTCTTCACGTCGGAGCAAATTGCATTGCGTGCAGGCGAATTTCGCATCGCGCCATCAATAACGCTTGCTGTTTCTGGTGGAGAAACAAGCGTAGTCGTCAGCGGAGACAAAGAAGAGCTTTCCCGCGAACAGGTGCACATTGCCGTGCAGCAGCGCGTCGCCGGCGTCATTCCGAACTTCTACAGCGCCTACGACTGGAACGCTCCGCCGATGATGGCGAAGCAGAAGGTTCAGCTGAGTGTCCGCGGACTCATTGATCCAGTCTCATTTCTCGCGGTAGCAGGCATCGCCGGCGCAGAGCAGAATCGGGGCATCTTTCCTGCATACGGAAGCGGAATTGAAGGATACGGTAAGCGCTACGGCGCTGCCATGGCCAACCGTGTCTCGGGCGCACTGCTCGGCCGCGCGGTTTATCCTGCCATCTTTCACCAGGATCCGCGCTATTTCTACAAAGGGAAGGGAAGCATCAAGGCCCGCGCTCTCTATGCGATCTCCGCAGCAGTCATGACGCGGAGCGACAGTGGTCACTGGGAGCCGAACTATTCGCAGGTACTCGGCAACTTCTCAGCTGCGGCGCTTTCCAATCTCTACTATCCAGAAGCCGATCGCGGAGGCTCGCTCGTACTTCTCAATGGGTTATCAGAGACGGGCGGAAACGCAGTGTCAAATCTTATCCGCGAATTCCTGCTGAAGCCTCTCACATCGCACGCAAGCAACGCCAAGGGCCACCCATGACGCTCCGATCATAAGTAGTCTTCAAACCAAGAACTACGAACTTAGAACTCTCAAATCACCATCTTCCCAATCGTCATCAACTGCATGTTTGACGTGCCTTCGTATATCTTGCCTATCTTCGCGTCGCGATAATACTTCTCCGCCGGATAGTCGCGCACAAATCCGTTGCCGCCGAAGACCTCCACGCATTGGCTGGCCACGCGCTCCGCAACATGCGATGTGAAGTACTTCGTCATTGCCGCCTCGCGCACATACGATTGCCCCGCATCTTTTAACCGCGCTGCGTTGTAGACCATCAGCTTTGCAGCCTCAATCTCCGTCGCCATCTCCGCCAGCGTAAACTGCACAGCCTGGAACTCGGCGATCGGTTTGCCAAACTGCCGCCGCTCCTTCGCGTACTTCGCGGCGTGTCCCCACGCGCCCTCCGCCAGCCCCAGCATCTGCGCGCCAATCCCGATGCGTCCCTCATTCAGCGACTCAATCGCAATCTTGTACCCCTTGCCTTCTTCGCCCAGCAGGTTCGCTGCCGGAACCACGCACCCATCAAGCAGCAACTCGCATGTGCTGCTGGCGCGAATTCCCAGCTTGTCTTCCTTGCGGCCGACTGAAAAACCCGGCGTGCCTGTCTCCAGGAGGAACGCGGTAATTCCTCGGTACCCCGCCGCAGGATCGACCGAAGCGAACACGAGAAATAATCCCGCATCCTTGGCATTCGAGATCCACAGCTTGCGCCCGCTCAGCCGATAGCCGCCATCAAACTTCTCCGCCCGCGTCTGCAGCGCAAACGCATCCGATCCTGAGCCGGCTTCGCTCAACGCATACGCGCTCGCCGTATCCGCAGCCAGCCTCGGCAGCCACTTCTGCTTCTGTTCTTCGTTTGCCCATCGCCGAATCGCATTCACCACCAGGGTATTGTGTACGTCCACGAGCACCGCAACAGCCGGGTCAACCGTGGCGATCGCTTCGATCGCTAGCACCGAATCAAAGAAGCTGCCGCCCGCGCCACCCAGCGCTTCGGGAATCTCGATCCCCATCAATCCAAGCTCGAACAGCTTCTTTACGAGGCCGGGCGCAAACTGCTGCTCGTCGTCCATCGTGCGCACCGCAGGCGCGATAGTCTCCTGCGCAAACTTCCGCACGGTTGCAAAAAACATCCGTTCTTCTTCGGTCAGGTGAGTCAGCGGGGAAGGGGAATGGCTCTTGTCGGACAAGGAAAATCAGTGCCTCCGGCATCGGAGTGTATCAGACGGTGGCGCCTGTTGGTGGCATCGCTCATGCGAATACGCTTCCGCCGATGCAAATCAATTCGCGCCCGCCAAACCTGTCGTTCATGCGTTCGCGCGGCGAAAACAAAAAGGGCAGACCTCTTGCGAAGTCTGCCCCGACCGTCCTTCAATCAATTCCTGCGGTTTTAGTTGATCACCAGCGAGAACGAAGACTGCGCCGTAATCGTCGATGTGACCGAATCCTTTCCCGCAAAAGTGATCGTATACGTTCCCTTTGCCGGATTCGGAACCTTGGAACTGCCGCTGCTACTGCCTCCGCCGCCTCCGCAGGCCGAGAGTATCAGCCCCAATGACGCCAGCACAATCACGCAAGCCAGTTGCCGCAGTTTGCGCGACGACCGTCCCAGGAACCCCGCAAGCACCAGCCCTGCAAATGCGATCCCCGCCGGGATCGGATTGTTCCGCTTCGGAGTGTTGTTGCTCGCTTTCAGCGAGCCCGTCGTGTGCGGAATCACGCGCAGGCCCCGCCCCTTGAGGGCGCCTCCCGTAGCGCTCACACAATCCGACGCATTCGTATCGATTGTGATCTGTCCCGTCACTGCTGCAGTACCCGGCACGCTGATGGACGTGTCGGTATTGAAACCCGTGCCGGCAAACACGCACAGGTTAGCGAGGGCAGTATCGTTCGAGGTTGAGAAAGAAAGGCCGATCGTTCCGGTATATCCGCCCGCAGGCGTGATCGTCAGCCCTTCACTCCCCTGCGCTCCTTGCTTCAAGGTCAGGGTCGGCGCGCTGAATGCCAAGGCGAAGGTCCCCTTTCCTGACGTCGTTCCACCGACGGTGATCACCACGCTTCCCGTCGAAGGAGCATTCGCGGCGTCGCCAGCATATTGCGCCACAATCGTATGTGCACCAGCGGTCGCGAAGTTTGCCGTGTAGGTCGCGGTGCCGTTCGTCAGGGTAACAGGTGTCGTCGTGCTGCCGGCGCCGTTGTAGGTTCCGCTGCCGTCAATCGACAGGTTCACAGTACCTGTTGGCGTCGCTGTTCCGCCCACTTGTGCGACCGTAATTGTAACGATGTCATCCGTGCTTACGTTTGGCGCTGCATTCGCCGCAGAAGCCGTAGTCTTCGTTGAAATCAGGGTTGACGTGCCCTTCGGCAACCACTTAGCGGCAATGGCTGCCACATCCACCGAGCCTAGGCCGGTGACTTCGTCGTAGCCCGTTCCCGCTGAAAACCCCGTAGTTGTTGTTCCGCAAGAAGTGGCTCCCGCGGTGCAGTTATTGTTCCCGCTCGTCACGTCGTGGAACAGAGTGGAATAATTCGCGCCGGCAGCAAGTGTGTAGAGCATTGGATTCGCCAGGCCTTGCCCCTTTGGCCAATCCTGCATCTGGTTGATCAGGGCAATCATCCCGGCAAAAATCGGCGTCGCAAAACTGGTGCCTCCCGCAACGGTGAGGTCCTGCGACGTACTGTCACGGAACCCGCTGTTGCAACTCGCCGTCTGCAGGGGAGCATTGGTCGTATTCCAGTTGGATTGATCACTGCTGCAGAACAGGTAGCCCGGTAATCCGGCAGAGGAGTAAAGCGAAACGTCCGGCACCAGCCGCTGGGTCCCACTCGGAATGCCGGTCACGCCGGTCTGCCAGCTTGGTCTGGCAAACAGCGTGCTCGCGCCGCCGCCGCTTGCGCCAAGGCCAAACTGCGTCGAATCGTCATTCCACACAATTTCGGGGATATAGCCCTTCGCCGACGACAGCACATCAGTTGTCCCGTTGGTGCTCCAATACGTCGAGTAGTTCGCCCCCTTCGTTAGGGTGTTTGGATCTACCCCATCGGCTGCCGGTATTTCGGTTCCGCCCACCGCCGTCACGTTCGGGCTGCTCGCCGGATAATTCACGGCCAGTGCGAACTGCTGCGTTGTCGTCAGGCCATTCTGCGTATCGCCCGAGCAGGCTGTCGAACCCTGGTCGCCCGATGCCGCTAACACCGTCTGGCCCTGAAGCGCAGCCTGGGCTAGTTGTGTTTCCAGTGAGAAGCCACCGAGCGCTGTCTCGCACGCGCCATAGCTGACGCTGATAATCGGCGCAATATTCTCGTCGATTGCGAATACGATCGAATCGAATGCGTTCTTGTTCCCGCCGTTTCCCGTATACACAAAATCGATAGTCGCGCCCTTCGCAATCGCTCCAGCCCACTCGATATCCAGGTCCGACTCGCCCTCATCGCCGCCTGCAACCACCGTCGAACTTCCCGAACCGGGCACCAGCACCATCACCGGATCCTTCTTCGGAAGTCCCGCTGCAGTTTCAAATGCTTCTATATCGCTTGCCAGCACCGCCGACTGCCCGACAATCGCGATTGACTGTCCCGTGCCATCCACGCCGGCGGTGTAAAGCGGGCCGATGTCGTAAGTCGTTGCGATATCACCCGGCGCAAAGAACACATTGCCAGACTGGCCCGACGTGAATGCGCGGTGCGTGGAAACGTGCATCGGCCGCGGCCTGAAGTCGCTTATGTTCCGCACCGCGGCAACCGTCGGAGCAATGGCCGTCGGCACCGAGAGCAGCGATGCTGGAGCAAAGTGCGTTTCGCCGTTGGACTTGAAGTAATGCATCTGGGTTTGAAACGCCTGTTCCAGCTGGCCCACTGTGCCCGAGAAGCGAATCATGTTTCGGCCTCTCGCCACCGAGTCAATCGCAAAGCCCTGCTGCTGGAGCCACGTCTGCACCTTGTCGATGTCCGACTGTGCCATGCCAAAGCGAGCGCCAAACTGCTCCGGGCTCAGCCACTGGTGATATTGCGGTGAGTTCGGATCCTGCTGTGCCGCCATCAGTGCTTGCAGGTCTGCTTCCTGGGAAGCCGATCGGTTGAACACGATGCTCATGCCAGTGAGCCGGGCATCGGACGCCATTCGCCCGGCATCGTACTGGGTTGAACCGAGCGGCTGTTGAGATGCCGTCAGAGGCGAAACCGCAACGTTGCTTATCTCGCTTCGAATGCGGGTAGCCGGCGTTTGCGCGGCAACGACGGTCGACGCCAGGGCGCAGGCAGCAATCCACCTGCATACCCGAAGCCTGTCTTGACCTTGAAGCAGCTTCCTAATCATAGCCATCCTTGGAAATGTCGCGTTTTGAGACCAGACGTGAGCCGAACGGCTCATGCTCGAGTCAAGCCCATGTCAAGCCGCGCGGGGAGCATTCTCGCGAATGAGGGAAGGCGAAACGGCCAGCCGTCGCAACGTGTGTCGGGGCAGCCCTGAACTACCTGTAGTCATTAGCCCCTCTTTTTTAGACTCCACTGCCATTACAAAGTTGTGGTTTCCGCCGCTTTTGAAACGACCATAGCTTGAGATCTTCGGGAATCCGGGCGGTTGCAAGGGTCTGCGATTCAAGTGGGTTGCAAGTCATTCGAGTCCCGCCTCAAGGCCGCCGTTCCTTAGAAGATCAGCGGATTGCTTCCGCCATTCCACTCCGCTCGGACGGGGATTGTCCATAACACCTTTCGAGCAGTTAATTCGGCCGGTGCAGCACCTGAAGCGCCGCCATGCCTCTTCTAGGAGCCATGTACCCGGTCGCCCTCCACGAGATCGACAGGATCTCGCCATCCAGCAGTTTGCGGATTTGCACTCGCGCGTGCTCGCTCCACGGTCCCGATTTATCCAGCTTCACGTAGGCCTGCCAGTGGCGCAGGGCCGACCGCTGTTCGCCCTTGCGTTCGAAGGCCAGGGCCAGGTTGTAATGCGCATCCGCGTACCGGGGTGCCAGCGCGACCGCTCGCTGATAGGCTGCAATCGACTCGTCGGGCCGCTCCAGTTCGTCCAGTACGTTGCCCAGGTCAAAGAACGCCAGCACATATCCGGGGTCCTTCATTGTTGCCTGGCGATACAGTTCCTCGGCCCGTACATACTGCCGGAGGTGAAAGTGAATGGTGCCGAGGTTGATATAGCCGGGCGCATAGTCGGGATCTATCCGTAGCATCTGCTCATACAGAGCAATGGCACGATGCTTCTCGCCCGCTTCCTCAGCCTGCACAGCTGCCATGAACAGTTCCTGCACCCCGCGGAAATCGTCCTGCAGCCGGTGGAGCGCGAATACCGCTGCATTCCCCGTCTGCCGTTCCACGCGCTCGAAATCAAACAGCAACTGCCGCCGTATCGGGTCGACCATCGCTCCATCGCATCGAAACGCAAGACGCGTGCCGGTCCGCACAAGCGAAGCCTCCTGCAGCGGATTCGACATACCCGCCACAGCTTGCATGGCCACGATTGAATGCCGGATCGACGCTGCCGGCACGTCTTCCTCGCGCAGCGAGCGTAGCGTTCTCAGTTGACCAAGATCCTGGAAAGTGTAGGTTTCAAGCTGGCTGATGAGCCCGGCTCTTTCCCACCCTTGCAGCTGGCGGGAACTGATCTGCAGAATTCTCAACACATCCTGGCGGCTAAAGCTGTTCACTCTTCAAGGCTCCGGTGGTTGCATCCCGGTGGTCCGCAGGTCCGCAGGGTTCGAATTCGGTCCTGAAAAATTGATTCCCGATTCTGCTCCTGGCGCTCGGATCAGCAACGCAGGAACCGCTCTCGATCATGTGCCCTCGCTCGGACTGCCCCGTCTTCCCGGTCCCTATACAGTCCCGATAGGCCGACGGCTTGGCGCGCACCCTGCGGAAGTCACACTACAGCTTGGATTATGCCAAGAATATGCGTGGATAAGCCGGGACGAAACAAGATTGCATGAAAAAGTGCGTGGATAACTCGTACCTCATTTGGTTCCAGTGTCATGGCGGATTCCATCTGCACAAAATCGACACCATTTTTAGCCGACGATCTTCGCACTCCGATATCGTTGCTGCTTCAATTCCTGCAGGGGTTCAGCGCGTTCTCCGTCGGGCGAATCCACGAAAACCTGACTGCTCCTCCGCAAATGCTTTTATTCCCAGGTAAGGGAACCCCCTATGTTTTGACTGCGGGTTATGGTACTTTTGTCCGTCTCATCCTTAACCAAACCTCCGACTCCCTGAATTTGAGTACCTGGAGTTTGAGTACTTGCGACCTATGGAAAAGCCTGGCAACGACGTGCAGTCCGATCGCACCCTCGGCGACTTGGCACGCTCGTTGCAGGAATCCCAGCGCATCGCCGGTCTTGGCAGTTACATACTCGATCTGCAGACCCAACTCTGGACTTCCTCCGATGTTCTCGATGAAATTTTCGGAATCGGGCCCGAGTTTGAACGCTCTGTCGACGGCTGGGTCGCGCTCATGCACCCCGAAGATCGCGACGACATGGCGGTGTATTTTGATCAGGAAGTGCTCGGCGGGGACAAGCTTTTTGACCGCGAATACCGGATCGTGCGCCAAAACGATCGCGTGCCCCGCTGGGTCCATGGCATGGGACGCCTCGAGCGCGATGAAGCAGGCAAACCCGTGTCCATGCGCGGCACCATCCAGGACATTACCGACAGAAAACGAACCGAAGCCGATCTCCGCCAGAGCGAAGAGTTGCTTCAGCTCTTTATCCAGCACGCACCGGCCTCTCTCGCCATGTTCGACCGCGATATGCGTTACATCGCCGTGAGCCGGCGCTGGTGCGACGACTTCAGTCTTCGTGGGTCAGACATTCTTGGTCGATCGCATTACGAGATATTTCCCGATCTCCCCCCGCGCTGGCTCACCGTTCATCGTCGCGCGCTCGGCGGCGAAACCATCAAAAACGAAGAAGACCGGTTTGACCGCTCCGACGGTTCCGTTCAGTTTCTGCGCTGGGAAGTGCGCCCCTGGCTTACTGGTACCGGAGCCCTCGGCGGCATCATCATCTTTACTGAAGACATCACCGCCCGCAAGCGTTCTGAGTCCCGCCTGCAGCTCGCTGCCAGCGTCTTTACGCACGCTTCGGAAGGCATCGTCATCTCCGATCCCGCGGGCATCATTCTCGATGTCAACGACGCCTTCACCCGGATCACTGGCTACAGTCGCGAAGAAGCGGTCGGCCTCCGAACCAGTCTGCTGCGCTCAGGTCGGCATAGCAAAGAGTTCTACGCCAACATGTGGCGCGACCTGATCGAGAGCGGACACTGGACGGGCGAGATATGGAACCGCCGCAAGGATGGCCGCATCTTCCCCGAGATGCTCACCATCACGGCCGTGCGCGATTCGGCAGGAAATACGCAGCAGTATGTCGCCCTGTTCTCTGACATCTCATCGACAAAAGAACACGAGAAGGAACTCGAGCGCGTGGCTCTGTACGATCTGCTCACAGGTCTGCCCAATCGCGTGCACCTCCGCGATCGCCTGCACCAAGCCATGGCCCAGGCAGAGCGCCGAGGCAACACTTTGGCTGTTGTCTGTCTTGATCTCGACAATTTCAAGGGCATCAACGACCGCCACGGCCACACAGTCGGCGATGAACTTCTCACCACCGTTGCTCATCGCATGGCGTCCACCCTGCGACACGACGATACCCTTGCCCGCCTCGGCGGCGACGAATTCATCGCCGTGCTCCGCGACTTCGACCATCCTGACCAGTGCCTCCCGGGAGTCGAGCAGCTTCTCGAAGCTGCCTCCCAGCCCGTTCTGATCCGGGATACATCGCTTCAGCTCTCCGCAAGCGCGGGCATCGCCTGCTATCCCCAGGCCGAGGACGTCGATGCCGACCAGCTTCTGCGCCAGGCCGCGCAGGCGCTCTACCAGTCTAAGATCAGCGGCAAAAACCGCTATCACCTCTATGACTCACGGCTCGCGAGCTCCACCCGCGGTCATCACGAAGACTTGGAGCGTATCCGCGCCGCTCTCGCTCGCAAGGAATTCCTGCTCTATTACCAGCCCAAAATGAATATGGCCACCGGCGCCATCGTCGGTGCTGAAGCGCTTATCAGGTGGCAGCACCCTGAACGAGGCCTCCTCTCTCCCGGCGCATTCCTGCCCATCGTGGAAGGGAACCCTGTCGCCCTTGAGATCGACGAATGGGTCATCGAAAACGTACTTACGCAGATGGAAAACTGGGGGCCTGTCGGCCTCAAAATTCCCGTCAGTGTAAATATCTCGGCGCAACAGTTGCAGCGGCCCGATTTTCCCACCCGTCTGCAGCAATTGCTAGCCGACCACCCTTCGATCAATCCCTCCCGACTCGAAATCGAGGTTCTCGAGAGCAGCGCTCTGCCCGACATGGCACTGGTTTCTCAAGTCATTCATACGTGTGGCAAACTCGGCGTTTCTTTTGCTCTGGATGACTTCGGCACGGGCTACTCCTCTCTGGCTTTTTTGAAGCGGCTTCCTGTCGACGTGCTCAAAATCGATCAGACCTTCGTCCGCGATATGCTCGACGATCCTGAAGACCTCACCATCGTCGAAGGGATGCTTGGCCTCGCGACCGCATTTCGCCGTCTGGCCGTCGCCGAGGGCGTCGAAACTGTGGAGCAGGGAATTCTGCTGCTTCGGCTCGGTTGCCAGGTTGCACAGGGCTTTTGCATTGCGCGCCCCATGCCGGCTGCCGATCTTCCCGGTTGGGTCGCATCCTGGACCACCTACCCCAGGTGGTCGAATGTCAGCGTCCTGGACCCCGTCGACCGGCCGCTTCTCTACGCCGGCGCGGAACACATCGCGTGGGTAAGCGCCATCGAGGCATTTCTTCACGGCAAGCGTCGTGTGCCGCCATCCATCGATCCCACGCAATGCCGTCTCGGCGCATGGATTGCCTCTGAATCTAGCTCCCTCAAGAGCCGAGCCCGCATCTATCGCCTGATCGCATCACTCCATGACGAACTCCATTCCTGCGGCGTAGAAATCCTCACCTTCCATGCCGAAAATCGCGACGCCGAAGCGGCTGGCGCCATTGGCCGCCTCCACTCCCTCCGCGAAAGTCTGCTTGCCGCATTAGCGAACCTCTTCGCTCCCGAATGACACCGGTTTGACCCGTCGGCCGGATCCCATCACGTGTAACCCTCTGCAGGCGTTCAACTAACCTTAGTCCATCCTTCCCTCTGCCTGAAAGTCACTTCCAAATCCGCCATCCATCTCGCCTTTCGTCCCCTGGATGGGATATCATTGCGCGAAAAATTCCAACGGTCCTGAAACGTGCTAAATCGCTTTTCAAGGAGCTTCCGCGCACTTTTGGGCTCCGAAAATGAAAACGTTTCATCCCGCGAGTTCGGGAGAACCTTCATGAAGAATTGGCATCAGAATGCAGCGCTTTGGGTGGCAGTGAGTATCGCAACAGTGTTGACAGCATGTGGCGGAGGCGGCGGGGGATCAAATACCCCCCCTCCCCCCACCCCCTACACCCTCACCGTAATCTCCGTCAATCCAGCTACCGGCGTGGGGATGACTGTCTCCCCAGCCGACAACAACGGCGCAGCCAACGGCAACGCCGCCTTCACGCGCACCTATAACTCCGGCACCACTGTAACGGTCACCGCTCCCGCGACAGCCGGAAACAACACCTTCGCTTCGTGGGCTGGATGCACAACCTCATCCACCGTGACCTGCCATGTCACGCTCAGTGCGAACACCACCGTGACGGCGACTTTTGCCGCACCAAAGACAACACCCACCGTCACTGTTACGCCTGCTTCCTTCTCCATCACCACGGCGCAGGCTTTGTCGGTCGGCGTTTCGGTCAGCGGGGGCGCCAGCAATCCTGTGGCGACAGGCTCGGTTACCGTGTCCAGCGGAAGCTACACCTCGTCTGCCGCGACGTTGTCCGGTGGCAGCGCAGCCGTGAACATTCCTGCTGGGTCACTTGCCGTCGGATCAGGCACGCTGACCGCTGCATACACGCCCGATTCCTCGAGTTCTGCTACCTACAACACCGCCAGTGGCACCTCGGCTGCCGTAACTGTCGCCGGGGTCATCTCTACCGTTGCTATCGATCAGGCAAGCATCGGGCCTGCCGTCAGCGATAAGCTTCTTGGCATGAACATGGCCGCGTGGTACGACCCCACCACCTCGGCCGTCGTGCCCGCATTCCAATTGGCCGGCATTCAAACCGTGCGCTGGCCGGGCGGTTCCTGGTCCGACGACTATCACTGGGCTACGAATACCATGTGTGGCAACACGCCCAACAGCAACGCCACCTTCACAAAATTCGTCAATTCTCTCGTCGTTCCGGGGAACTTTGATGTCGCCCTCACGGCGAACTACGGAACCAACTCCACTTGCAATGGCCCCGGCCAGCCGTCCGAGGCCGCCGCATGGATCGCCCAGGCAAAGTCGCTCAACGCGCACGTCAGCCACATGACCGTGGGCAACGAAGAGTACGGCAGTTGGGAAGACGATGACCACACGCTCAAGAACGACGCCACTACTTACGCTGCCGCCGTGGGAAATTCATCCAGCAATGGCTACTACCAGCAAATCAAGGTGGCTGATTCCAGCGTGCTGGTAGGCGTTGACGTCAACCCGGGCAACTACCCTGCCTGGGATCCGATCGTGCTGGCAGGCTCGCAGTACGACTTCGTCGAGTTCCACTACTATCCGCAGGCTCCAGGCTCCGAGAGCGATGCGTATCTTGTCCAGCAGGCGGCTCATGGCCTGACCACATCGCTCAATACTCTCAAGGCCGAACTGGCCACGGCTGGCAAGCCAAACACGCCGATCTACGTCGGCGAGATCGGATCCGTCTACACCAACCCCGGCAAGCAAAGCCTCTCCATTACTCAGGGACTCTATGCGGGCCAGGCGCTTGGCGAAATGATGAACGAGGGCGTTTCGCGCGCCACCTGGTGGATCGGGTTTGGAAACTGCAACGGCACTCAGGGCAACGATTCCAGCTCGCTGTATGGATGGCAGAATTTCGGCGGCTACAACGTCTTTGCCGACGGCCCAACCGACGCCCCCTGTGCGGGCTCCGGCCCGATCGGAACCATGTCGCCGACGGCCCGCGCATTCCAGCTTTTCAGCAAGGTCGCTGTCAATGGTGAAAGCGTCCTCACTGCGGGCGTCAGCGGCGACACCACCAATGTGCGCGCTTATGCGGCGACCCACAGCGGCGGCACCGCGCTGGTCCTGTTCAACGTCAGCCAAAGCGCAAGCGAGCAGGTCACGGTCTCGCTCTCTGCACAGAACACGAGTTCCGACGTCAGCGTCGAGACCTACAGCAAGGCCCTCTACGACCAGTCGCAGAACAATGTCTGGGCCGACCCCACCACCACGGATATGGGAGCGCAGAATCTCCCGCTGACCCTAACGCTCGCGCCATGGAGCATGAACGTCGTGATCATCAAATAGCCCAACCACGGTCTACCTTGAACGCCATCCCGCGCGGCAGGGCGCCACTCAACAGCCTGGGTGCCCCATTCACGGCGCAGTTGTTTCGCGCCATGAGTGGGTTGCGAAGGACCGCCGAGCTTCACTTTTGCAAGAGACAGACCGACACCATTGCCCGCACCCGCGTTCCACGGTGTCTAAGTTTCAAGAGGGGAATCGCTGCGGTTCGAATCAGATGGAGCCGACGATCGGACTTGAACCGATGACCTGCTGATTAC
>CAVYPN010000031.1:0-41490 GCA_963770365.1 uncultured Acidobacteriaceae bacterium
TTACTCCCCGGGCAAGAACTGCGGTTCTGTGTTGTCACAAAGGCAATTGAAGAAGTAGCCCACTAGCCCAACTTGGCGTATGCCCTTGGACATCGCTTTCAATCTGAAGCCGCCTCAATCCCGCTTATCACGAGCCTCTTTGGTTTGCAGGACAGCGGCTTCGCGAAGATTGAACCTGATTCTGCAAAGAAACGTCGTGAGTTTGGAGAACGACTCAACGAAGATCAGGCTCGATTCGTCTTTTGCATCAACGGCGCAGGAGGTTGCCAGGAGTCCGCCCCAGAAATCCGTCAACCAATCTTCGTCGGTACACGATCCGTCTTCAAGAATACGGACAACAAGATCTGGGTTAGCGCGCTGCCTGTCGGTAACGGGTTCGCCTGCCAGCAGATTCTCGGCCTTGAGCGCAATTGCGACGGCGTTCACTAGCTTGTGCCTACTCAGTCTGCCGAGAACCAACAGCCGCACTTTCTCAGCTTCCCCTGGACAAATTCGACTCAGGAATGCAATGGCTTCGACCAACCGGACCAGGCTCAGCATGTCTTCCGGCTTTGCTTCTTCTACCAGGTCCTCTCTTAGACTCTCCCATTGGCGTGATTCCGTGTCATCCTTCAAGACAAAGCAGACGCCGACACCATCTTCTCCGCACCTGACGACCTTGGCCTGCACCTCGATCCGGCGCTCAGGATTGATTTCAAGTGGGCCTTGTCTTTGCAGCGATAGAGAAAGCAACGTGTCAGGCTGCCAACGTTCTTCCGTGAGAATGTAAAGTCCGGTTGAGCTTACGTCTTTAACCGGCTCTTCCGTCAGCCGGGAGCCGTTCCAGCGGTACGCCGAGAAGTGATCTACCGGTTGCCGCTCAGCAGATCGCCGCTCAACCTTCCCGGAAACGGGCTCTAAAACGGTCTCGAGTCTGCTATTGCCTGCCCTCACGGAGCCCCGCTTCAATCAAGGATGAACTGGTTCACTCCGATGATACCGACTGGAGACCGGATTCCTAATGACTCGACAGCGAGGACAAAGTCCAAAGTACCTTGAAGATACGAATGTTGAAATCAAGCAGCGCCCAAGATCTACCACTTTGGTGTGAGTTGTCGTGGTTGCTCTTATCACATAGAACTCCTAAAACAGGCAGATCCTGGCCATCCGGTCATCCGCCCGGTTGATCAGGCATTCTGCTTCCCAGCTCTTCTCCATTCGGTCGTCGCAAAGCCTGCACCTCTCATTCCTTGCATCCACTCGCTATAATTCGAAAATCCACTGAGAGGCAGAAACCATGGGCTTGAAGAGATTCCTCCTCCTCGTCGCATCCGTCATCGTTCTTTCCGCATCATCTTTTGCACAGACCCTCCCCGCCGGAGTTCAGAAAGTGACCTCCATCGAGGGCGTCAACGAATATGCCTTCCCCAACGGACTTCACGTCCTGCTCTTCGCCGACAACTCCAAGCCCAAAATCACGGTGAACGTCGTCTATCACGTGGGTTCGCGCAACGAGGGCTACGGCGAAACCGGCATGGCCCATCTGCTCGAGCACATGACATTCAAGACCTCGACCTCCGGCCACGAACTGTTCAAGGAGCTGACGGACAGGGCAGGCGGGTCGTTCAACGGCACGACGGACTACGACCAGACCATGTACTTTGAGACCTTCAACGCCAGCGAAGACAATCTCCGCTGGGCTCTCGGCCTTGAAGCCGATCGCATGGCGCGCATGCCCATGCTCAAAAAAGATCTCGATACCGAAATGACCGTCGTCCGCAATGAAATGGAAGCCGGCGAAAACAATCCGGTCGAGGTTCTTGAGGAACGCGTTCTCGCCTCCGCATTCAACTTCCATAACTACGGCAAAACCGTTATCGGCAACCGCACCGATGTTGAACGCGTGCCCGCCGAAAATCTCGCAGTCTTCTACAAGAAGTATTACCAGCCAGACAATGCCGACCTCGTCATCGCCGGGCAATTCGATGAATCCAAGGCTCTCGCCATGGTGGCTGAAACCATCGGCGCTCTTCCCAAGCCAGATCGCGAACTCAAGCAGCCGTATGTCTCGGAGCCTACCCAGCAGGGCGAGCGCTCAGTCATCCTGCGCCGCGTCGGCAACATTCAGGCCGTCATCGTTGTCTATCACGTTCCGGCCGCGCTTCACCCTGATATTGCGGCCATCGAGGTGGCCACACAAATCCTTGGAGCACCGCAAACCGGCCGTCTTTATAAGGAACTCGTCGACTCCAAAAAAGCCGTCTCCGCCGGCATGAACACTGAAGCCATGCACGACCCCGGAGTCGTAGAGGCATTCGCGCAACTCAAGCCCGACCAATCCCTCGACGACGCTCAGCAAACCGTCCTTAAGGTTGTCGAAGGCTTTGCCGCCAATCCTCCCACAGCGGAAGAAGTCGACCGCGCCAAGGGCCGCATCCTGAAGAACATTGAGCTTGCCCTCACGAGCTCGCAAACCGTCTCCATCATTCTCGGCAGGTCCATCGGCCAGGGCGATTGGCGCACACTGTTTCTCAACCGTGATGAAGTTTCCAAGGTCACTCCCGATGATGTCGCACGCGTCGCCAAGGCCTACTTCAAATCGTCCAATCGCACCCAGGGCGAATTCATCCCGACCGCCACTCCCGACCGTGCGGAAATCCCTGCGACTCCAGACCCCGCCGTCGTCTTCAAGGACTATAAGGGCGGCGCTGTCATCGCACAGGGCGAAACCTTCGATCCCACTCCGCAGAACATCGAGGCCCGCGTCGTCCGCGCCAAATTGCCCAACGGCATGAAGCTCGTCATGTTCCCCAAGAAGACGCGCGGCGGCACCGTTGTGGCTCGCATCAACCTCCATTTCGGAGACCAGAAGTCCCTTGAGGGCAAAGGGACTGCAGCCGGTATCACCGGCGCGCTCCTGATGCGCGGCACAAAGAACAAAAACCGTCAGCAGATCCAGGATGAAACCGACCACCTCAAAGCGCAGATCAGCGTGACCGGCGGTGTCGATCAGGCCAGCGCCAGCATCCGCACCCTCGAAACAAATCTCGCTGACTCCCTGCGCCTCGTGCGCGAACTTCTCCGCGAGCCCTCCTTCCCCGAAAGCGAATTCGAGCAGGTTCGTCAGCAGCGCATCGCCAGCGCGGAAGAAGGGAAGACCGAGCCCAACAACCTCGTCCAGATCGACCTCTATCGCCATCTCAACGCACAATACAAGCGTGGCCAGGTCCACTACGTCTCCACGCTTGACGAAGAGATCGAAGACGACAAGAAAGTCACTCTCGACGATGTGCGCTCGTTCTACCAGCAGTTCTATGGTCCCGGCCAGGGCGAAATCGTCCTCAGCGGCCAGTTCGATCCCGAGCAGATGCGCAAGCTCGTCACCGAACTCTTCGGCGACTGGAAAAGCCCCAGCCACTATCAGCGCGTCCCCGATTCCTACATCAAAGTCGAGGCCGTCAATCACAAGATTGAAACACCCGACAAACAGAACGGACTCTTCGTCGCCGCGATGCCGCTCAAGATGAAAGACACCGATCCTGACTATCCCGCGCTCACCATCGCCGGCATGGTCTTCGGCGGCTCACCCAACTCGCGCATCTTCCGCCGCATTCGCGTCAAAGACGGCCTCAGCTACGGCGCCGGTTCTCAATTCGGCATTCCTACTGAAGACGATGCCGCCGTCCTCACCGGCTTCGCCATCGCCGCGCCGCAGAATATGCCCAAGGTTGAAGCCGACTTCAACGAAGAGCTAGCCCTTGCGCTTAAAGACGGCTTCACCGCCGACGAAGTTGAAAAAGCCAAGAAGACCTGGCTCGACGAACACACCGTCCAGCGCTCTGAAGAAGGCTCCATCGCCTCGCTCCTCATCAGCCGCGAGTACTGGGGCCGCACCATGCAATGGGACTCCAAGCTCGAAGCCTCAGTCGCCGCACTCACGCCGCAGCAGGTCAACGACGCCTTCAAGCATCACGTCGACCCCGCCACCTTCACCATCGTCAAAGGCGGCGACTTCAAAAAAGCCGGCGCCTATCAATAGCGTGAACCGTCAATCGCGAAACGTCAGCGTCAGTCATTACCAAATTGGGTGCGCCAGGTCCGCGGTCCCCATCGACAGGTCTTCGTCGATGGGGTGGAGGTCTCGCTTCTGAGAACCTGGGGATCTATCTCCACCTGCCCCCGATAACCCAAAAGAATTGTCATGTTGAGCGAAGTGCAGCGAAGTCGAAACATCTGCGGTTGTTCTTTTCAGCAATTCCCACTGTGACCGGGTCGGAAACAGAGAATCTCAACACTACAATCCATCACCCTGCAAACCGCATAGGCGAAAACAACCCGATCGCATGCGAAGTCGATCCGCGCATCGCCAGGTCCGCCAGAATCTCCCCGACTACACAGGCAAACTTGAATCCATGCCCTGAAAATCCGCATGCAATTGAGCACGATGCAAACTGCGGATGCGCACCGATCACAAAGTGCTCATCCGGCGACATCGTGTAAAGACATGTCTGCGCGCGAATCACCGTGCCATCCAACGCCGGTATGCGCACCTGCAACTGCTCCACAATCCTCTCGAGATCCTGTTCATGAATCTCCCGGTCGACGCTCTCCGGCGTACACACCTGGTTGCTGCCGTGGATCGCCGCCTTCATCCCGCCCTCCGGTCCGTCAATCGCCGGGAAGCCGTATCCATGCGCCCCGCCACGCGCATCCTCGCAGAGAAACACCGGAAAGCGATCCGGCAAAAACGGCGTAACACCCGTCGTCGGCGCAATCCACGCCATCACCTGCCGCGTCACGCGCAGCGGAACAATCCCATCGAGCGCCTGGCTCGCCCACGGCCCCGCTGTTATCACCAGGTGCCCCGCGCTGTAGGAGCCCTTGCCCGTCCGCACCTCAACGCAATCTCCCTCCGCCGACCACGTGAGAACACTCTCTTCGAATTTGAGTTCAGCTCCCGCATGCGAAGCCCGCGCCAACTGCGCGCGAATGCACTCCTCGGGAAACAGGTACCCGGCATTCGTCTCATGCACCGCAACGTCGCCGGCCAGCGGAGACACTACCGGAAACCTGGCAGTGATCGCGCGACCCTCCAGCACCTCGAAGGGAATCGAGTGCTGCGTTGACGCCGCAATCGTGCGTCTCACTAGCTCGCCGTCTCCCGCGCCAATATTCATGCCGCCTGTGATGTGCAGCAGGCGCGTGCCCGTATCTCTTTCGAGCTTTCGCCACAATTCGTAAGCTCGCAGCACCAGCGGAATGTAGTCGGGACTCTCAAAATACGCCTGACGAATCATCCGCGACCCGCCATGCGACGATCCCTTGTTGTGCGGCGAAGTGAACTGCTCTATGCCGAGCACGCGCTTGCCCCGCTCCGCAAGGTGCTGCGCAGCCGCGCTCCCCATCGCGCCAAGCCCCAGAACAATGACGTCGTAAGCCATTCAGCTCAATTCTTACAGCAGCGAGTCAAAGCGTGAACGCTATTATCCTCAGCAGTTCTGGTATTTCCAGTTCCGCTGCTTGCCCTCGCTGATCCACTCGATCGCAGTCGCGATCCGCTTGTCGCGCGTCTCAGGCCGCTTGGCGTCCGCGACCCATTCCACGTATTCCTTTTTGCAACTGGGACTGAATGCCGCGAACACCGCCGCCGCCTTCTTGTTGAGGTTCAGCGCCTTCGCAAACTCGGGCGACGCCTTAACAGGCGGAGCGGGAGCCTTCACCACCTTTTGCCGAGCCGCAATCGGGCTCGTATACTCGCCTCGATCGATGAAGCCTACCGCCTTCTTCAACACGTCGATCATCTGCTTCTTCGGTGGCAAATCCTTCACGGTCGTCAGTCGGCCCAGCGAGCCCATCGCGCCCGGTTTCAGCACGTCCATCTCGCGCAGCACAGCGGAGATCTCTTCACCCCAGAAGCCCCAGCTGCAATGCTCGTTGAACGCCGACATGTTTCCCACAATCGCGCTCTTGTATTCAAAGAAAGGCCGGCTCCACTTCATCGTCTCCACAACACTGGGGCAAGCCTTATGCACCAGTTCGCGAATTTCAAAAAGAATTGGCTGCGCGAATGGCCTCGCCTTCGCAATATAAGCATCGACACGCGGATCAAAGGAAGAAGTTGGGCTCACAGTTTTGCTCCTGATTGATTTGCAAAACAGTGTACCTTGCCCAGATCAAGCACAAAATTGGGTGCCCCATCCTTGCGAAGTATTGGTCGCAAGGGTGGGACAGCACAGCCGCCAATCGTTTTGAGGAGATACCTCAGTGTCTAAAGAGACTAAGCTGGGTGCCCCGAGGTCTCGCTTCTGAGACCCGGGAAAGCAACGACGCTGACGTCAGTAGCAGGAAGCCCTACGCCGTAGCCCTCTGCTGTTCCTGTCCGCCCAGCTTCACGCTCACAACCTTCGACACGCCCGGCTCCTGCATCGTCACGCCGTAGATCATGTCCGCGGCGTGCATCATGCGTTTCGAGTGCGTCACCAGCAGGAACTGCGTCTCCTTGCTCAGCGTGTGCAGCAGATCGGCCAGCCGCCCCACGTTCGTCTCGTCGAGCGCCGCATCCACTTCATCCAGCACGCAGAAGGGGCTCGGCTGGAACTGGAAGATGCCGACCAGCAACGAAATCGCCGTGAGCGCCTTCTCGCCGCCCGACAGCAGCAGCACATTCTGCAGTTTCTTGCCTGGAGGCGAAGCCACAATCTCCAGCCCGCTCTCCGCCTGGTTTTCCGCATCCGTCAGCCGCAGGAATGCCTGCCCGCCATGGAACAGCCGCGTAAACACATGCCCGAAGTTCTCATTGATGCGCGCAAACGCCTCGTCAAACTTCTCCCGCGAAATCTGGTCGATCTCCTTGATCGTCGCCTGCGTGTTCTCGATCGACTCGATCAAATCCGTGCGCTGTGTTTCGAGGAAGCTATGCCGCTCTGCCGTCTCCTTGTACTCCTCCAGCGCCATCATGTTGACCGGGCCCATCTGCTCGATCTTCTGGCGAAGCGTACGGCAAGTCTCTTCTTCGACTGCCAGCATCTCATCGGCAATGCGCACGATCTCGGCATCTGCGCGCAGCGCAGCCGCCTCCGCGTTCACTTCCGTCAGGCAGCTTCCTTCCAGGTGCTCCAGGTCTGACCGCAGCTTCGCCACCTGGCTCGACCGGCCGCTGCGATCCTCGCGCAACTGGTCCAACGCAGCGCGTGCCGACTTCAGCTCCGTTTCCATCGTCGCCAGCTGTTGCCGCAGTTCCAGAGCCTGCGCCGCAATCGTCTCTGCCTGCGCCAGGGCCTCAGCCTTCAGCGCCGTCAACTCCAGCTCGCGCTGCGCCAGCTCCGCACTTTCCTTGATGCGTTGCTCCCGCTCTGCCTCGGCCGCTGCACGCTGTTGCTCAATCGCAAGCACCCGCCGTTCGAGATCGCTGTGCAACCGATCGATGCGCTGGAATGCCGCCTCCGCGCCGCGCCGCCGCTCTTCCAGGCCCGCAAGCTCCGCCGTCAACTTCGCAGCTTCATGCTGCAATGTCTCGCGCGTCTGCCTCATCGTTGCCAGCCGGCTCTGCTGCTCTTCCAGAGCGGCCTCGGCGGTCGTACGCTCCGCTTCCAGCCGCACCGCCTCTTCGCGCTTCTGCTCGATTACCGCATGCTTGGCATCGCGCGCTTCTTTGTTCCGCGCAGCCTGCAGCATCCACTCCTGCAGCCGCCGCTCGATGCGCTGCGATTCATTCTCCATTTGCTTCAGCGCCGCGCCCTGGTCTGCCGCGTCACGCTCTGCCAGCCGCCTCTCTTCGCTGCGCGCCTCGAGCAGTGCCGTCATCTCCTCGATCTGCCGCGTGAGCTTTGCTGCTTCCAATTCGGCTTGACCAAGGTCGCGATCCAGCGTCGCCAGACGCATCTCCGTCTCGCGCAGATCGCGCTTCAGCACCAGCGGACCGGCACTCGCCGGCTTGCCGCCAGTCACCGTCGCACTGTGGAAGCACTCGCCCCCCGGCGTGAGAAAGTACGCATGCGTGTGCTCATTTGCCATGGCCTGCGCCAGCTCCGCCGTTTCCACAAGGTACCCATCCCGCAATTTCGGCAGAATGGTTTCAAGAGACCGTCCAAATCCATTCAATACGCGCACCGCATCCTTCAGCGGTGTCACTCCAGGCCGGGCAATCGTCTCCACCGTTTCGTGGAAGAGCCCCGCCTGCGCGCTGTCATGGATCAGGAACGTCGCCCGTCCATCCACGCCCGATTTCAGCACGCGAACGCCTTCCTCGGCCGCATGCCAGCTCTTCACGACAACATAATTGAGCTCTTCACGCAGAAACTCGTCGACCACACCCTCGTGCTCGCCGCTCACTTCAATAAAGTCTGCCAGCGTGCCTACCGGCGTCGACCCGTTCTGCAAGGCGCCGGGTTTCAGCAGGCGACGAACGGTTTCTGTCGAGTAACTGTGATCGCGAATCAGCGACTCCAGCGATTCCTTCCGCCCCAGTGCCGTCGCCTGTTCGCTGCGCAGTTGATTGCCACGCTCCCGCACCGCATTCTCATCTGCGCGCCGCTCCTGCAACTGCTCGCGCAACTCAGCAATTTCGATCTCAAGTCGCTTCAGCGTCTCCGCAGCCGATTCAAATCGCAGCCGCGCCTGCCCGCTCTGCACGCCCAGCGTTTCCTGCTCGTTGCGCGCCTGGCTCATCTCGGCATTCAGCCGCTCCGCCTCGCGCTCCAGCGCCGCAAGGCTTTCTTCCGCCTGCGCCGTGCTGTTCCGCGCATTGCCCGCCAGCGTCAGCAGATGCATCGCATGCCTGCGATCGCCCTCCAGCTTCCGCTCCGCATTGAACACCTCGTCAGCCGCGGTCCGCGCTTCGTGCTGCCGCTCTTCTACCTTCTCGTGGAACGCCCTTGCCTCGCCCGCTGCGGTCTCAAGAAACGCCCTCTGCTGCTGGCGCTCCTCGGCAATCCCGCCCAGCTGTGTCCGCGTCTGTTCCAACTCGCCGGCCGCGGCCGCAATCCGTGCGACTAGTTCGGTTACGCGCTCCGCATTGCTGCGTTCGCGCGCCGCCGCCCGCTCCAGTTCTATCGCCGCGCTGTTGGCCCTGTTCTGCGCGTCCTGTCCTTCGCGATCGAGCCCATAGCCGCTCTCCGTCAGCGAGTGCTGGCTGGTCTCCATCGTTCCAATCGCGGCCGCGCCGCTCACAATCTTCTCTGCGAATGCGGCAATCTCCTGATTCAGCCGCGCCTGCTCCGCATCCATCAGCGTCATGCGGCTCGCCAGCACCACGCGCAGCCGTCCCCGAAGTTCATCGCGCACCTGCGCGAACCGTTCTGCCTTCGACGCCTGCCGCTTCAGGCTGTTCATCTGCCGCGTCACTTCTTCGAAAATATCGTCCACGCGCGCCAGATTCTGCTTCGCACTCTCGAGGCGCAACTCTGCCAGCCGCTTTTTCGTCTTGAAGCGCGTAATTCCCGCAGCCTCTTCGATAATTGCCCGCCGGTCGTGCGGCTTCGAACTCAGCAGTTGCCCGATCCGCTCCTGCCCGATAATCGCGTAGCTCTCCGGCCCCAGGCCCGTTCCCATAAAGATGTCCTGGATATCGCGCAGCCGGCACAGCTTTCCGTTCAGCAGATATTCGCTCTCGCCCGTCCGGAACAACCGCCGCGTAATCACAACCTCGCCCTTTTGCGGAGTCCGGTTGAACTTCCTGCGGCGAATTTTCAATATCACCGGCTGTGGCCCACCCGTACTCGCCTGGATGCCGCCCTCGGCTTCCGGACCTTGCGCCTGAAGGCTGCTCTCAGCAGCACCGTCTTCATCGTCCAGAATCTGCCCCGGCTGCTCCGACGCAATAATCTCTTCCGCTTCTGCCGCCTTCTGCCGACGCAACTCGTTCTCATCCCAGTCTGCCGGCCCATCGTGATCCACCACCACATCCGGCTCTACCGGGATCGGCCCCTCATACGCCTCCGGATCGACCATCGTGATGGTCACTTCCGCCATCCCCAGCGGCTTCCGTTCGCGCGTGCCGGCAAAAATCACGTCTGCCATGCTTCCGCCGCGCAGGCTCTTGGCGCTCTGCTCGCCCAGCACCCAGCTCACTCCATCCAGGATGTTCGACTTTCCGCACCCGTTCGGCCCCACCACTACGGCGATACCCGTCCCCGGAACGGTCAACTCCGTGCGGTCGCAAAAGCTCTTGAAGCCAAGAATGTGGATTTTTTTCAGTTTCAGCATGCTCACTCCGGGTCAACGGGATACGAACGGATACAACTCAGCATCGGCGATCGCGGTTCTCGCCGCACACGTGCCATTTGACGATTTCTCCCCAACGACAGTCTTCGTCGGCGGGGTGGTCCGGGGGGCCCCAATATAGGTCTCGCTGAGGTTGTCCCTCTTTGATTACAGACTCTAAGGAGCCTAAAAGTCAGGGTCAATCAGGGGGAGGGGTTCTTTTGTGGATAAGGGGGTCCCGAATCCATCTTCTCCGATTATTTTAGGCTTTTTTCGGAAGTGATGCTTCTTTCATGGTGTTTCGCCCTAATTTTCCACAGGCGCCGGGCGGAGGTTCAGCGAAGATTTGCCGGAAAATTTACTGCCTTTCGTATCACCTTCTCGATCGCCCTGAGCGCCTGCGCCCGCGGAAACCCCGGCCGGCTAGCCAGCCGGATCGTCCTCCGCGATCGTCCCGCCAGCGGCAGCAGCACAATCCCTCTTTGTCCCAGTGACCCCGCAGCCAGCGCCGGAATCAACGTCGCCCCGTAACCCGCCGCCACCAAGTTCACCAGCGTCTCCAGCGTCGCCGCCTGCATCGACCCCTGCAGCCCACTTCGCGCATGACCAAGTCCGTGCGCACCATGTTTGGCGCCGCACGCCGCCAGAGCCTGGTTCGTAAGGCAGTGTCCCTCCGCCAGCACCAGCAACTCCTCCGTTAACGCTTCTTCATCGACCCGCTTCGCCCCGGCCAGCCTGTGATTCCGAGGCAGCGCCGCCAGCAGCGGTTCCTCATACAGCTTGATCTCCGTAATCTCCGGCGCATCTGTCTCCGTCGCCAGCAACGCCGCGTCCAACTTGTGATTTCTCAGCGCTTCCACCAGCGCCCGCGTCTGGTCTTCCCATAATTCAATCGTCAGCCCCGGATACCCCTGTTTCAGCGGCTTCAAAATCAGCGGCATCAGATACGGCGCCACCGTCGGAATTACTCCCAGCTTCAGCGGTCCCACCAGCGGATCGCGCGCCGCCCGCGCCACCGCCTCCATCTGTCCCGCCTCGGCCAGCGCTTTCCGCGCGTGCCCCAGAATCTGGCTCCCCACCGGCGTCATGTCCACGCGCTTGTTGGTCCGCTCCAGCAGCATCACACCCAACTCTTCTTCAAGCTTCTTGATCTGGCTGCTCAGCGTCGGCTGGCTCACGTTGCATGCCTCCGCCGCCCGACCAAAATGCCGGTGCTCCGCAATCGCAACCAGGTATCGCAATTCCTGAAGATTCATTTCAACCCCAAAGTTGTTAGTTCAGAGTTCGTAGTTCACAGTCTCCACTTCGCGGCGCGGGCAGTAACTGTGAACTTAAATCTATGAACTTCGAACTGTCTTTTCATCATAGACTCCACCAATCATCATCAAAGAAACAATTGATTTGTCATATCGATGCCCAAGGCGATATCGTACCCTTGAATGCGACGTACATCTGCCGGAACTCTCCCGGAAACCTCCTTCTCAACCAGCAATCTTTTTGCACACGATTACAGGAGACAGCATCATGTCTAGCGAAGCAAAGTGCCCGTTCTCGAAGGGCGCAATCAAGCACACATCCGCAGGCGCAAAGGGCAACCGCGACTGGTGGCCCAATCAATTGAACCTTGGCATTCTGCATCAGAACTCCTCGCTCTCCAATCCGATGGAAAAGGAATTCGATTACGCCCAGGAGTTCAAGAAACTTGACCTCGACGCCGTAGTCAAAGACCTGCATTCCGTCATGACGGATTCTCAGGATTGGTGGCCAGCCGACTTCGGCCACTATGGACCGCTCTTCATCCGCATGGCCTGGCACTCCGCCGGCACGTACAGAATCCACGACGGTCGCGGCGGAGCCGGCAGAGGCGCGCAGCGATTCGCCCCTCTCAATAGCTGGCCTGACAACGTCAACCTCGACAAGGCGCGTCGCCTGCTCTGGCCCATCAAGCAGAAGTACGGCCGCAAAATTTCCTGGGCGGATCTTATGATCCTCGCCGGCAACGTGGCGCTGGATTCGATGGGCTTAAAGACCTTCGGATTCGGCGGCGGTCGCGCTGACATCTGGGAGCCGGATGTGGACACTGATTGGGGTCCGGAGACGGAGTGGCTCGGCGACAAACGCTATAGCGGTGATCGCGAACTGGCTAACCCCCTGGCCGCGGTACAAATGGGCCTGATCTACGTGAACCCCGAAGGCCCAAACGGCAACCCTGACCCCGCCGGCTCGGCACGCGACATCCGCGAGACCTTCGCCCGTATGGCCATGAACGATGAAGAAACCGTAGCGCTCATT
Source organism: uncultured Acidobacteriaceae bacterium (assembly GCA_963770365.1). Taxonomy (GTDB): domain Bacteria; phylum Acidobacteriota; class Terriglobia; order Terriglobales; family Acidobacteriaceae; genus Telmatobacter. The sequence continues at coordinate 12,472 of CAVYPN010000031.1, forward strand.
GTTGGCGGCCACACCTTCGGCAAGACACATGGCGCTGCCGCCGCGAGCCACGTTGGCGCGGAGCCTGAGGGCACGAGTTTTGAGGAGATGGGACTAGGCTGGAAGAACAGTTACGGTTCCGGAATTGGCGCCGACACAATTACCAGCGGCCTCGAAGTCATCTGGTCCCAAACCCCCACGAAGTGGAGCAACAACTTCCTGAAGAATCTTTACGGCTACGAGTGGGAGCTGACCAAGAGCCCGGCAGGCGCACACCAATGGAAACCGAAAGGCGACGCCGGCAAAGACACAGTTCCCGACGCGCACGATCCCAAGAAGCGTCACCAGCCCATGATGCTCACCTCCGATATCGCTCTACGCGTCGACCCGATCTACGAAAAGATCACCCGCGACTTTCTTAACAATCCCGACAAGCTCGCCGACGCGTTCGCTCGCGCCTGGTTCAAGCTCACCCACCGCGACATGGGTCCGATCTCCCGCTACCTCGGCCCGCTTGTTCCCAAAGAAGAGCTCATCTGGCAGGACCCCGTCCCTGTCGTCAACCACGAACTCGTCAACGACAACGACATCGCTGCGCTGAAAGCCAAGGTTCTTGCGTCCGGCCTGTCGATCTCTCAACTCGTTAACACCGCGTGGGCTTCCGCCTCAACCTTCCGCGGCAGCGACAAGCGCGGCGGCGCCAACGGCGCACGCATCCGTCTTGAGCCGCAGAAAAACTGGGAAGTCAACCAGCCGGCCGAACTGGCCAAGATTCTTTCCAAGCTCGAATCCATCCAGAAAGACTTCAACTCCTCCGCAAAAGGCGGCAAGAAAATCTCCCTCGCCGACCTTATCGTTCTCGCCGGCTGCGCAGCCGTCGAGTCCGCTGCAAAGAAAGCGGGACACGACGTCAAGGTTCCCTTCGAACCCGGTCGCACCGACGCTTCGCAGCAGCAGACAGACGTAGCTTCCTTCGCCGTACTCGAACCAGTCGCCGACGGCTTCCGCAACTACGCCCGCAAGGGAACCGAAGAACACACCGCAGCGTTGCTGCTCGATAAGGCGCAGCTCCTCGGTCTCACGGGACCGGAGATGACCGTCCTCGTCGGCGGCATGCGTGCCCTGGGCGCGAACGTTGCGCACTCACCGAACGGCGTCTTCACCAAGCGGCCCGAGACACTCACCAACGACTTCTTCATCAACCTGCTCGACATGGGCACGAAGTGGGCGAAGTCTGAAAAGGAGAAGGACGTTCTCGAAGGCCGCGATCGCCACACCGGCGAACTCAAGTGGACCGCCACCATCGTCGACCTCGTCTTCGGATCGAACGCCCAGCTCCGTGCCATCGCCGAGGTATACGCCAGCAGCGATGCCAAGCAAGCCTTCGTGCACGACTTCATTGCTGTCTGGAACAAGGTGATGAACGCGGACCGTTTCGATCTGCTGAGGGAAGGGAAGATCGAAGCCAATCCTCCCTCCACCCACCCTGTAGCCGAAACCGTAGCCGGCGACTAACCAGAGTCTTCAACGAGTTCGGTGGGACTCAAAAAATTTCCGGACTGGATCGCTTCTGCGGTCCAGTCCGGAATGTTTCAAATTCCGTCAGACCCGCTGACCGGCTAACTCGCTACTTCCCGCGTAAGCGGAAGCTGACTTGCTGCTCTGTTCCATATACAAGTCCCTGGCCTACCAATGCGAACTGCAAACTAAGAACTGCGAACTCTCTTGAACTCCAGCGTCGCGTAGTTCATCTGCCCCTGCGCCACCGTGTGCACCGTCAGCACATTCCTGCCCTTGATTAAGTGAACCTTCACCAGTTCCTTCGCCACGTTCCAGTGATGCCACTGCCGCCACGCCACCGTATCCGCCGCATCATACGTTGAAGTAATCGTCAACGGCCCCGTCGCCGCCATTCCATTCACGTCCAGCGAAATCGTCCCGCCGCGATTCGACGTGTACAGCAAATCGCCCGTGTACTCGCCGGTCTCCGCCGCCTCCACAGTCACGTTGAACCACTCGCCCGGCTCCGTCCACCCCACGTACAGCAATCCCGCCGGCGGCGTCACCTTGTCGTAAGGATTGTCGTCAATCTTCGGGTCAAGCCCGAACTTCGTGTACGAAGTATCCACGCCTTCGTGCATTCGAAACTCATTCAGATATGTCCCGTTCGCCGGATTCAGCGCGCCGCTTCCATTGTTCTTCCCATCGGAATCGTGATACGCCACACCCTCTCCGCCCAGGTCGTAATACGCGCACATCACCGTGCCCGGAATTTTCTGCGCCCCGCCCTCATACTTGCTGTCATGGAACGGAGTTCCCTTGTAGCTCTTCAGAAACTCTGCTTTCGGCGCACCACCCGCGCCCGTAGCAAACATTGCAACTAAAGACACAAACATCAATGACCGAGGAACAAAACAAGACTTCACTAAACTCACCGCTCTTTCCGGAAGCATTTGCGAATCATACGAATACTAATCGCGGCTTTCCGAAGAAGGAAGAGACACGCCTCGATCCGGGCTGCTCAGATCTAGCTCGCCGCCGCGTTAGCCAGTCCCTCAATGACCGCCAGGTTCTTCATCAGCTCGACGGGCACACCATGCCGCTCCGCCAGGTACTGCGCACTGTTGTAAGAAAGCCAAACCTTGCCCGCCCCATCCTCCGCTACCAGAATCTTCAGCGGCAGATCGATCGCGATACTTGGCGCCGCCACCATCACCGGCGTCCCCGCCTTGGGACTTCCAAAGATCAGCAGCTTCGTGTTCGGCATCTGCAAACCGGCCTTGGCCGCTTCGCCACTGTGATCTACCAATGCGAACAGCGCCACGCCCTTGGCAGTGAGAATTCCCTTAAGTTTCTCTACCGTCTCATCCACAGAATGCGCAGCCGCAATCGTCACCAGTCCATTGTTTAGTTCCATTGTTGTTTCAACCTCCGCTCCAACCTGGGCCACGGATTTGTTGTACCAGACTCGTCACTTCCTCCTGTGTCCGCCGTCGGGACGCACGCCGCCGTCCTTCTGTAAAGTTGAATCAGACACGTTCGCCTCTGCTCAGGTCCGATTCAATTTGACCAATCCACCCAACCCGGAAAATCTCGCCCAGCTTCTCCACTCTGTCTTCGGCTTCGCGCGCTTCCGCGCCAACCAGGAAGCGGTGTGCCGCGCTGCCGTCGATGGCCGCGACTTGCTCCTCGTCATGCCCACCGGGGCAGGGAAGTCGCTCTGTTACCAGCTTCCTGCCATCGCCCTTGGCGGAACAGCGCTTGTCATTTCGCCGCTCATCGCGCTCATGGAAGACCAGGTCGCCAAGCTCGCCGCGCTCAACCTGCGCGTGGCCCGCATCCACTCCGGCCTCGATCGTTCCATCTCGCGCCAGGCCTGCGTCGACTACCTCGCCGGCACCCTCGACTTTCTTTTCATCGCACCTGAGCGCCTGCGCGTTCCCGGCTTTCCAGAGATGCTGGCCAAGCGCCCACCTGCCCTCATCGCCATCGACGAAGCCCACTGCATTTCGCAGTGGGGCCACGATTTCCGTCCCGACTACCGCATGATCGGGCAATACATTCCCGCACTGCGCAACGGTTCGGGTTCGGTTCCTGTTCTCGCTCTTACCGCCACCGCAACGCCAACCGTCCAGGCCGACATTACCGCGCAACTCGGAATGATTCAACCCGTGCGCTTCATCCACGGATTCCGCCGCCATAACCTCGCCATCGAAGTTGTTGAACTACCCGTCCCTCAACGCGCCGGCGCAATTTGCTCGCTTCTCGCCCACCGCGATCGCCGCCCTGCCATCGTCTACGCCACCTCGCGCAAGCAGTCCGAAAGCCTCGCTGAAGAGTTGTCGCAGCTCATGCCCGCCGCCGCATATCACGCCGGCCTTGATGGAGAAACTCGCGAGCGCGTGCAGAGCGCTTTCCAATCCGGCCAACTCGAAGTCGTCGTCGCCACCATCGCCTTTGGCATGGGCATCGACAAGGCCGACATCCGCACCATCATTCACGCCGGCCTCCCCGGCACGCTCGAAGGCTACTACCAGGAGATTGGTCGCGCCGGCCGTGATGGCGCACCCAGCCGCACATTCCTCATGCACTCCTATGCCGACCAGCGAACCCACGACTTCTTCCACAACCGCGACTACCCACCCACCGACCACCTCCACCAGCTCTTCCGCATGCTTCGTGAAGATGCGCGCTCCATCGACGAACTTCGTGCTGACTCGAATCTCACTGAAGAGGAATTCGACAAGGCACTCGAGAAACTCGAAATCCACGGCGGAGCCCGCGTCGACTTCGCCGGCAATGTCACCGTCGGCGCATCCGGATGGAAGAAGACCTACTCGATCCAGGCCCAGCACCGCGCAGAGCAATTCGAAAGAGTTCTGCGCTTCACTGCCTCCAGCGAATGCCGCATGTCGTCCCTTGTCCGCCACTTCGGCGACGACGCGGATGCGGCGCAATCCTGCGGTGTCTGCGACATTTGCGATCCCGCAGGAGCCATCCTGCGGCTCTTCCGCCGCGCCACCAATGCCGAGCGCTCCCTCGCCCAACTCATCCTCGACGAACTTCGCTCCGTTGATTACAAAGCAGCCGGCACCCTGCAAAGATCCGTCGATCCCTCCGGCCACATCACGCGCGAAGATTTCGATGCAGTACTCGACGCCATGTCTCGCGCCCGCCTCATCGCCATCGAAGACGCCGAATATGAAAAAGACGGCGAAGTCCGCCGCTACCGCAAGGTGCGCCTGACCGAAACCGGTCTCGCCACGCGCTCCGCTGCACAGGTCGAATTGCTCCTCAGCGACGGCATTGCCGAAGAATTCGCTTCCCTAGATAACCGCAAGCGCTCACGCAAGGTTTCAATTCGAGAAGCAAGCACGAAGAGTGGCGACCCGAATCGCATCTCCACGCAGCAGCCGCGCTCCGCGCGAGAGGTGTCTGCGCCGATCGCGCTGTCCGTCGATGGAGAAGCCCTCGCTGCGCGCCTGAAAGAGTGGCGGACCGGCGAAGCGAAGCGCCTCCGCGTTCCTCCCTACTGCATCCTCCACGACCGCACGCTCACCGCCGTCGCCTCAGCCCGGCCCACCAGCCCGCGCCAGCTTATCGAGATCGGCGGCATCGGCCCGGCGAAGGTGGAAAAATTTGGCCCCGCGATCCTGGAGATCTGCGGAGCCAAATTCTGACAACAACTGATAACTGAAAACTGAAAACTTCGTTTACGCCACCCGCTCGATCGTCACCGACTCCAGCACCACCGGTGTCTTGGGCTTATCCTGTCCGCCTCGCGGAACCTTCGAAATCTTGTCCGCAATATCCTGTCCTTCGATGACTTCTCCGAAGATCGTGTGCTTTCCCGTGAGCCAATCTGTCGGCGCAACGGTGATAAAAAACTGGCATCCGTTTGTATTCGGACCGGAGTTCGCCATCGCCAGCTTGCCCTTCTTGTCAAACTTGTGCTTCGATCCTCTCGTCTCGTCTTCAAAGCGATATCCCGGACCGCCCATACCCGTACCCGCCGGATCGCCGCCCTGGATCATGAAGTCCGGAATCACACGGTGAAAGATCGTTCCATCAAAAAGCTTGCTCGTCGACTTTGCTTGCGTCGTGGGATGAACCCACTCCTTCTTGCCTTCGGCCAGCTCGATAAAGTTCTTCACCGTAATCGGCGCATCCGCCTCAAACAGCTGTACGACAATCTTGCCTTCGCTTGTGTTGAACGTCGCATAAGTTCCTGGTGCCTGTGCCATAAAAAACTCCTGTCTTTGCGTGGGGATAGTGGATTTCGGGAACGAAATCCGATTGTCCTGACCGGCCGAAAGCCGGTTAAGGTTGAGGGGTGGTTGTGGGCTGCGCCGCCGCTGCCGGGTTCGGCGGAACCGCTTGGCCTTCCGGAACAATCGTCACTTTCTTCAACACCACAGGCGTCACCGGCTTGTCGTTCGGATCGCGTTCGACCCGCGCAATCGCCTTCACCAAGTTGATGCTCGACTCATCGCACTGCCCAAAGATCGTGTGCTTCTGATTCAAATGCTCGGTCGGCACTTCGGTGATGAAGAATTGGCTTCCATTGGTATTCGGGCCGGAGTTCGCCATCGCCAGCCGCCCCGGCACATCGAAATTCAGATTCGGATTGAACTCATCTTCAAACGTATATCCTGGATCGCCTGCTCCCGTTCCCGCCGGGTCTCCGCCCTGGATCATGAACTCTGGAATCACGCGATGAAAGGTCGTTCCGTCAAACAGAGGCTTGTTGTGCATTTTCTTCTGCGTCTGCGGATCGGTCCAGTCCCTCGTGCCCTGTGCGAGTGCGATAAAGTTGGCCACCGCCTTCGGCGCTTCCTTCTCAAAGAACTGGCACGTAATCCGTCCCATCGACGTATCCATAATGACGGTGGGCCCATTGGGGCGAGTCATCGCCGCTGCAGTGGCTTGTGGCGCATCTGGCAGCGCCGGTTCCACTGGTTTTGGAGTCTCTTGTGCAAGCGAAGCAATCGTTGTGACTGCAATCGCAAAGGTCGAAATCAACAAATTAGTTCTCAGTCTCATGCAGATTCGAGGGTAAATCATCCCGCGTATGGGTTGCCAGCGCCCGCGACCGGCCATGTATGTTTATCGAATGAGCTTTGCACACCTTAAAGACTTCCCCGGACGCCTCGCTCTTCTGGCGTTCGCGCTTTTGTGCCTTGGGATCGCACCTGTGCGCGTGTTGGCGCAGGCCGACAAGGCGCCTGCCGCAACCGATAAAGACAAAGACAAGCCCGCTTCCAAACCCGCGGACGACAAGACCGGCCTGCCCCCTCTGCCTCCCGAGGCACACACCTCACAATCCATCCAACTCGACGGCAAGTCGCTGCACTACACCGTCACCGTCGGCGCGCTCCCCGTACGCGACGGCGACGGCAAAATCGCCGGCGACGTGGTGGTCACCGCCTACACCGTGGAAGGCGCAAACCGCCCCGTCACCTTCGCCTTCAACGGTGGCCCCGGCGCATCCTCGGTCTATCTCAACTTCGGCGCCATTGGCCCCAAGCATCTTGATGCCGGCAACGAGGGCGACAGTCCCTCCGACCCCACCAATCTCGTCGACAATGTCGGCACGTGGCTCGACTTCACCGACCTCGTCTTCATCGATCCCGTCGGAACCGGCTTCAGCCGGTCCATGGTCCCCGAAGCGGACGCCAAGAAGCTCTTCTACAGCACTCAACCCGACATCGAATATCTGTCCCGCATCGTTTACGACTGGCTCGTGAAAAACGACCGTCTCAGTTCGCGCAAATATCTCGTCGGCGAAAGCTACGGCGGTTTCCGCGGACCCCGCATCACTCACTATCTGCAATCGCAGCTCGGCGTCGCGATGAACGGCGTCGTCCTCGTCTCGCCCTATCTCAACCCCTCCATTGAGAGTGACGGCGATCTCTCGCCCCTTCCATGGATGATGACCCTGCCCTCCATCACCGCCGCCCATCTCGAGCGCGAAAAGAAGTTGACGCCCGAAGCCATGGCTGACGTCATCGCCTACACCCAGGGCGAATACGCCACCACCCTGATCAAAGGCCACTCCGACGAGGCCGCCACGCAGAAGATGATCGCCAAGGTCACCGAACTCACCGGTCTCGATCCAGCATTCGTCAAGTTCTCCGGCGGACGCATCGAAACCGGCGCCTACCTCCGCGAAGTCCATCGCGAAGAGGGCAAGCTCGGCTCCGTCTACGACTCCAACGTGACTTCGTTTGATCCCTTCCCCTTCGCGCCCGAGCAGCGCGCTAACGATCCCCTCCTCGCCAGCATCGTCGCTCCGCTCACCACCGCCATGGTCGACTTCGTCACGCGCACCGTCGGCTGGAAGGTCGATGCCCGCTACAACGCCCTCTCCTATGATGTAGGCCACCAATGGAATCGCGATGCGGAACTTCGCAAAGGCTCGGTGCCCGATCTGCGCGAAGCCGTCGCCGCCGATCCCAAGCTGCGCGTCATGATCGTCCACGGCTGGAATGACCTCTCGTGCCCCTTCATGGGCTCGGTGCTCACCGCTGAACAGATGCCTCTCATGGGGGATCCATCCCGCATCTCCGTTCACGAATTCCCCGGAGGCCACATGTTCTACACGCGCATCGACAGCCGAATTGCCCTCCGCAAAGACGTAATGGACATGTACGCAAAGCACTAGACACCGTTGGAGCCGATCGGCTTTAGCGCCATGAACAGTTGAACCCACTTCCCACGCTATCTGGGGAAGTGGGTCTCTTGTTTTGTGCAGGCGTTCTCGTTGAATTTGCCGCGGTCGGCACCGCTGGCTTCATCCATCGACTCATTCAATTGGTCACAAATCTCTGGTCGACGTTGATCGCGCAATTTAGAGTGCTATAGCTCTCGAATCCACTGGAGGTGAAAATGAGATTGCCGCTTGGCACCGCTGCAGCCATATACATTGGTTTCGCTTCATCCTGTGCACAACTTGTCCACGCGCAGCAATCGAGCCAGAAAACCGCCGCCGAAGTCTTCAAAAACATCCAGGTTTTGAAGCGTGTCCCAGCCGACCAGTGGTTTGACACGATGGCCTTCATCGCAGGCTCTTTGGGCGTAACCTGCGATCACTGCCATACTTCGTCCTTTGAACTCGATGAAGGAAACCCCGCAAAGCTGAAAGCACGCGAAATGATGCGCATGGTCGATGAGATCAATCGCAACCACTTTGATGGAAATATCGTAGTCACCTGCAATACCTGCCATCGCGGCACTTTGAAGCCGCAACACGCGCCAATACCTAATGCCGAGCATTGGATGAAAGCCGCGCAGAAGGCATCGCCCCTGCCTTCGTCCGAGGAGATTCTAGCGCGCTATCGCAAATCGATTAGGGTAGGAACCGGTGACGCTGTTCAAACTCAAGCGGTTTCCTTACAAGTCGCAACCTATGGCGGAACCGGGCCGGCCAAACAGAGTTCACTTCGATTTTCTGCTCGACGGACATGACAAAATCCGCGCATCGACCCGCGATGGCCAGATAGGCAAGACGCTAGTTAAGAACGGTCAAGAGGCATGGATCAATGACGGTTCCGGATGGCGCATATTAAAGCCTGGCGAGGAATCAAATGTCTTCGATGCTGTCAAAATTTTGAGGCCTGACCAGGTTGGTAACGTTGAAAATGCAGGTGCGGTTTTTGAGGACAAGGTCGACGGTCAGCGTGCCTATGTCATTCCAGTCGAGTTGAAGAACGAACAGAAGTGGTTTTTCTTCGATGCGAGCAGCGGAGAACTTCTCCGCCAGAGAATCCTTTTTCCCAGCTTCTACGGGAACGGATCTGTTGACATCGATTACTTCGACTATCGAACCTTCGGCAAGGTTCTCTTGCCGACTACATTCCACTTCGTCAATGCTGGCGGCTCAGGTTTGACGATAAGCCATGCAGCCTCCCGTCGGGTAAACCTCGCGCTCGACCATAGTCAATTTGAAAAACCCAAAGACTGATCCAGTCAGCCTGTCTAATCGTCACAACAATGTGACGAGTGCCATTGACTTCCTATCCATAGATAACCTATATATGGACGCATGAAGAAACCGGACCTGCTGCCCGGCACCCTCGACATGCTCATCCTCAAAACCCTCACCCGCGCGCCTCTCCATGGCTACGGCATCGCGCAATCCATCAAGCGGCTCTCCGACGACGTCCTGACCGTGGAAGAGGGCTCGCTCTATCCAGCTCTCCAGCGCCTCCTGCTCCAGGGCTGGGTCAAGGCCGAGTGGAAGATGACCGAAACCAATCGCCGCGCGCGCTTCTACACCCTCACCGCAATGGGCCGCAAGCACCTGGGACTCGAAGTCTCCGAGTTCGAGCAGATGATCGCCGCCATCGGACGGGTGATGAGCCAAACCGCCTGATAGTTTCAGTCCGGCACTGGTCCGGCATCGCATCGCATTCGTCGTTAGCTACCAACTGGAGGCCCCGATGAACCCCTTCACTCTCCTCGCAAAGAAGCTTAACCTTCTCTTCCGCCGCAATCGATTCCACAGCGAACTCGACGAAGAGATGGCCTTCCATCGTGAGCAGGTAGAGCAGGATCTGCGCGCCACAGGAATGTCTTCGCAAGCCGCCCACATCGCGGCTGCCCGCCAATTCGGCAACGCCACCCATCTGCGCGAACAAAGTCACAGCTTCGTCGCCTTCCGCTGGGAGACCGTTGCGCAGGATCTTCACTTTGCTCTTCGCCAGCTTCGCCAGCATCCCGGCTTTGCCGTTACAGCCATCTTCATCCTCGCTCTTGGCATGGGCGTCAGTGTTGCCATCTTCGGTTTCGTCGATGCCGCCCTGATCCAGCCGTTGCCGTACTCTGCTCCCAATCGCCTCATGGACGTGGCCGAGCAGGGCACTCTGGCTCCGCGCACCAACCTTTCCCGCGCCGATTTCGAAGACTGGAAGCGTCTCAACCACTCCTTCAGTTCTCTTGAGGCCTACGGCGGAGCAGGCTATCTTTTACGTAACGCGTCAGGCTCCGAACCTGTGCCCGCCGCGCGCGTATCCGACACCTTCTTTCAGACCCTGGGCGTCCGTCCCATACTTGGCCGAGACTTCCGCGCGGGCGAAGACCTTCCTGGCGGCGCGAAAATCGTAATCCTCACCTACGGAGCATGGCAGAGAAGATTCGGCACCCGCAGCGACATTGTTGGACAATCACTCGTTCTCGACGGAACGAATTACACCATCGTTGGCGTCCTGCCCCGCACCTTCGAATTCGCGCCACGCGCCAACGCCGAGTTCTATGTCCCGCTACTCGACAAGAACGCCTGCGAACAACGCCGCAGCTGCCATAACCTCTTCGCCATCGGCCGCCTTCGCGACGGAGTCACGCCCAAGGCTGCTCTGGAAGATGCGAAGGCCATCGCCGCACAGCTGGCCATCCAGTATCCTGGCTCGAACAAGGGCCAGGGTGCTGAAGTGCAGCCGCTCGCGGAGATCGTCATCGGACAGATGCGCCCGGTCCTGTTTACCTTGCTCGCCGCGTCCGGACTCCTGCTTCTCATCGCATCGGTCAACGTCGCAAGTTTGCTTCTCGTCCGGTCTGAATCGCGCCGTCGCGAAATCGCCGTGCGCGGAGCTCTGGGTGCCACATCCACGCGCCTCAGCCGTCAATTCGTCACTGAAGGATTTCTGCTGGCCGCTGCCGGCAGTCTCGCTGGCCTCGTTGTTTCCATGAGTACGACGACGATTTTGGCCAGCCTGATCCCCAAATCGGTGGCAGGTTTTGTGCCCTTCCTCAGTCACGTTGGCCTGCATCTCGATTCAATCCTGTTCGCCGCAGTCGTCGCCATTCTCGCGGCTTCTATCATGGCCCTCACTCCCATCCTTCGCCTCTCATTCCAGGACATCCGCACCGGTCTTGGCGACGGTGGCCGCGCCGCCGCAGGCCGATTCTGGCGTCGCATGGGAGCCAACCTCGTCGTCATCGAGCTGGCCATTGCCGTTGTCCTGTTGGTTGGCGCAGGGCTGCTGGGCAAGAGCTTCTATCATCTGCTTCACGTTGACCTTGGTTTCGATGCAACGCATCTCGCCACCGTGCAACTGGTCGCGCCGGATGCCTCTTACCCCAAAACCGAACAGAAAGTCGCCTTGCTCCGCGATGTTACGCGCCGCCTCTCGGCTCTCCCCGGCGTTGAGTCGGTTGGCATCACCAGTGACCTTCCCGTCCAATGCAATTGCGATACGGACTGGATTCGCATCATCGGCAAGCCCTTTCACGGCGAACACAACGAAGTGGACGAGCGCGACGTGAGCCCCGGTTATCTGCCCACGCTCAAAGCGCGCCTCATTCGTGGCCGTCTTTTCACCCAAGACGACGACGCATCCAAATCGCAAAAAGTCATCATCAACGAAGCCCTCGCGCAAAAGTACTTTCCCGGAGAAGATCCCATCGGACAAAAGATCGCCAATGGTAGTCTCGATCCCAAATCGATGCGCGAAATCATCGGAATCGTCGGCAATGTGCGCGAAGGCGGCCTTGACGACGATCTCTGGCCCGCCGAGTACGAGGCCATGTACCACGACCCCGATAGTAACGTCTCCATTGCCGTTCGAACTTCCGGAAACGAGGAGACGATCCTTCCTGAGATCGTTAGAACTCTGCACCAGATCGATCCAAGCCTCGGGACCACCCAGGAACTTACGATGGCCCAACAGATCAGCACCACCCAGTCCGCCATTCTCCATCGCTTTGCGACGTGGATCGTGGCCGGCTTTGCCTTCATTGCACTGGTGCTCGGTGTTGTCGGGCTCTACGGAGTGATCGCCTACTCGGTAAGTCAGCGCACGCGCGAGATCGGTGTGCGCATGGCTCTCGGTGCGCAGCGCAGCACAGTCTACAAAATGGTGATGAGCCAGGCTGGCTGGCTCACGGTCTTTGGTATCTGCATCGGCCTTGGGTGTGCAGTCGGTTGCTGCATGACCATGGGCAAGCTCCTCTTCGGTGTCGCGGCATGGGACGCGCCGACTCTCGCGGGGGTCGCTTTCGTTCTAGGTTCAGCGTCGCTGGCCGCAAGCTTCCTGCCCGCGCGCCGCGCCGCGAGCGTCAGTCCCACCGACGCCCTCCGCGCCGAGTAATCTCGGCGGGTGCCCCCGGTCCCTCGCTTTTGGGGACCGGGGATGGAAGCCAGCCCGGGCAATGTCAAGAGAATCTCTTTCAATAATTTCTCAAAACCTTCAGATAGAAGACTTTGCGACGACCCCAGTTTTGCAGGTAATTTCCCGCGAATGTTGCACAATCAGATTGTCTACCTTCGATGCGCGGACCCGGCTGCCATGAGAATCCGAATTTCATTAAGACCCGGGTCTGAATCCAACTCGCCCATCAAGTGAGACAATCAAAACCTAAGTCCATTCGTAAGAGGAATCTACGGCGAAGTCGTTTCAGAAGAGGAATTTAGCGCCAACCCCCCGCCGTAACCCTATGAAAAGAGAGAATTTCCTCAAAGAGTCTACCAGTAGGGGGTGCACCCGCAATCGGGGTCTCGGGTCGGGGATAGTCCGGCCTCGAAATGCCACTCGAGGAGGAGGGGTCTTTCAGACCAGCCGGAGAAAACCGTTAGGCGTCACCCGCGCGCCCGGGAAAACCAAATCCAGGTCGGTCGCGCCAATCGTCTTGCTGACCACCTCGCCCAGCACTTGCCGGTAATCCGTAGTGAGTGCCAGGTCGCGACCTTCGTTCAATTGATCGTTGTCGAGCCCAGGCCACTTTCCATAGACCTTGCCGCCCTCGACATTGCCTCCCAGCACAAACATGGCATTCGCATGTCCGTGATCGGTGCCGCCCGTGCCGTTCTCGCGCGCCGTGCGACCGAACTCCGACATCGTCACCAGCGTCACGCTCTCCGCATCGTCTCCCATGTCGCGCCAGAATGCCGAAATGCTGTCGGAGAAGTCGCGCAGCCGTCCCGAGAGCTGCCCATCCACGCTGCCTTGATTGTGATGCGTATCCCATCCACCGATATCGGTGAATGCCACCTCGACGCCAAGGTTCGATTTCAGCAATTGCGCAATCTGCTTCATCCGGTTGCCGAACTCCGAATTCGGATAATCAACGCCCGCCGCCGGTTGGTACTGTGCCGGGTTCGCCGCGCGCAGCATCTTTACCGCCTCGAACGTCGACTCACCGGCCGCATGGAAGATGTGGTCGCCGCTCTCGCCGTACATCGCTTCAAACGCACTCGCCGCGGGCGAGGGCGCAGGTCCGCGTCCCGCAACCGAAAAGTTGTTCACGTTGTTTAATGCGATCGCGGGGATTTTGCCCGCCAGCGTCAGCGGAACCTCCGGCCCCAGCGCCAGCGCGCGAAACGCGGTCTCCTGCTGCTTGCGAATCTGGTCCTGCGCCTGCAGAGCGCGATTGAGCCATCCGTCATCGGTGCTCTTGATGCCCGGTGTGCCCGACTCCATGTAATCCTGCGCGTCAAAGTGCGACCGCGACATATCCGGCGATCCAGCCGCATGCACAATCGCCAGATGTCCCGCATCGTAGAGCGGCTTGAACGACGTCAGCGCAGGATGCAGTCCAAAGAATCCGTCAAGGTCGATTACCTGGTTTTGTGGAATCGCAATGCTCGGCCGCATCGCATAGTAGTTCTTCTCGCGATAGGGAACAACGACATTGAGCCCATCCGCCGCGCCCCGCTGGAAGATCACCACCATCCTCCGGTTGGGAATGCCCGCCGTCTCAGCCAGCACAGACCGCACCAGGAAACTTGGCAGTGCCGCTGTCCCTGCCACCGCAAGCGCGCCGCGGTGAAGAAAAAATCGCCTGCTGATCGGATTCATCTGCATCTTCTGTCTCCTTCAGCGCCGCTGAAATTCCGGTGAGCCGAGCAATAATCCCGCCAACAGCTCATCTTGCTTTTCAGTCTCCGTCACCGCGCGCGCGCGAAACTTCCGTCGCTCCGTAGTGGACACCGGAACCGCCATTGTGCCGTTTTGGTTCTGCGCCCTCTGCTGTTCGAATTGCTGTAAGACCGCCGTTCGTGTTGAATCGCTCACACCGCCTGTGATGAGCAGCGCCTCCAACCGCGACTCCTCCACCTGCGGATCGGGAGCCGAAGGATTGGTCTCGAGCGTTGCTGTGTCGTTGTTGACAGTTTCCGTGGGATCCCACGCGATCGAAATTCCTGGCAGCCTGTTTGCCGCCATCGACAGCGCAAAATTCATGCGATTGACCAGCGCGTTGGTGCTCACCCACGGGTCCGCCATCCAACTGAACCCATTCGGCGTCACGCATCCATACAGCGGCATGCCCATCTCGCGCACCGCGTTGGCCAGCGGCTGCATATTCTCGATGTCCGCGTTGCCGGCTCGCGCCGCAGAAACGACGAATTCAATTGGAGTCTTCACCTTCGCTCGATACACATTGGAATCCCAGAACTCCGGCGAATGAAACAGCGTGCTCAGCACTGCAGCGATGTCGCCGTTGCTGCCGAGGAACGTCTTCGCCATGCGATCCACCAGCGCCTGCGGCGGAGTGTCGCTTACGAAGCGCACCGCAAGTTTGCGCGAGATGAACTGCGCCGTCGCGGGCTGCGTTGCCAGCGTGTGCAGCAGCTGGCGCCCTTCCTCTTCGCCGCGATCCTTGAACTTCTGCCCAATCACGATCTTCGTTCCCGGCTCGTGCCGGTTCGGTTCAAATTGAAATCCGCCCCCGCGCTCCGGCCTCTCCACCGTCCAACCCGTCAGGATCCGCGCCACCTGCGTCACATCCGCCTGCGTGTAGCCGCCATTCACGCCAAGCGTGTGCAGTTCCATCAACTCGCGCGCATAGTTTTCATTCAGGCCTTCGTGCTTCTTCTTGTTATTCTGCCGCCGGTCGGCCCGCTGCGCCGCAATCGAATCCGGTCCGATGCTGCTTGAGTTGTCGAGGTAAATCATCATCGCCGGGCTGTGCGCCGTCGCCTCCAGCAGATCCTCAAACTTGCCCAGCGCCCGCGGACGGATTACGTCGCGCTCAAAGCTGACCATGTAGTACGGCGTCGCTTCGTTCTTGTGCAGAAATACATTGAAGTGATTCAGCCAGAAATCCGTCATCACTTCCTGCAGCTGCGCATTGGAGTAGATATCCCGCGTAAGTCGCTGTGCAATGATCTCTTCGTTTACAAGTCGCTGCGGATTTTCCAGATCGCCCACCACTTCCTTCAGATCGGGCGGCAGATCCTGTACCAATGCATTGCGCTGCTGGGGCCTGAGTGACTTGAAAAAAGCGTCGAACGCTTCCGGCTCCATCGCCACAAGATGCGAAACCCGTTGCTGCGGTCCCAACTCCAGCATCCGGCGGAACTCGCCATCATCTGTAACCATTCCCACTGGCGCAATCTTTGCTGCCGTCATCTGGTTTGCATCCATCGCCGCTTGCGGCTGAATCCCCATTTGTATCTGGGTCTGCGATCCGTCGCCACTTCCGCTGCCCGCTGAAGCCATGGGAGCAGCAGCTGCATTTGCTACCACCTGCGGCTTTGCCTCCGCATCGGCCTTCTTTTGTTCTTTCTCCTGGCGCTTCTCGCTCACGCGATACATCTGGTTCTCATACACCGCATGCAGCGCGCCGCGTTCGGGAACCGGTAGCTTGCCATCCAGCGTCTGCCGGATGATTGCATTGCTCGGCATGCGATACAGCAGTTCCACGGTGCTCCATTGCATGGCAGGGAACTGCGACAGTCGCGAATTCAAATCGGCCTCTTCAATCCTCGCCGGATGCAATTGCTGTTCGAACCACTTGTCCAGTCCTGCCGCACGCACCGCATCCACATCGCCCGGTCTCGGCCCGAACGTAAAGCGGTTCAATGCGTGCAGAATCCGCGCATCGCCCTCCAATTGCTTTGGGTCGTTTGTCGAATGGCCGCTGGTGCGTTTGGCATCGTGGTTTGCTGAGCCGGTCACCGAATCGGCAACCATCACCTGCGGACACACAAGACTGAGGCACAGAACTGCGGTCAGCGGTCCATGAAGAAACTGCATGTACGGCTCCTCACCTCAGAATGTTTTTAGACCTCGGGCTAGCACAGCCTTCTGATTAAGGCGCTGCCCTCGATTAGAATGACTCCATTTTCCAACGGAAGTTGTGGCAGAACCTCTCAATTACGCCATTCGTAACCGAAATCGCACGGGCCAGCTGAGCCTCAATGCTTGTTGCGGAACCTGCCTTCGGCTCACGTCCACATCAACAAGGGTGCCTCGTCGCTCATTCGGCCGCAATTCTGTCGGCCCCTTTTCCTCGCCGGAATCGCCTGATTCTAAATGGCAACCGATAGCACAATCGAGTGATTCAATTCACCGGGGCCCAGGCGATAGACTTGTGAGGTCTCTAAATTATTTCTGACGTTCGCCGCCCCATCCCCTGTCCGGCCCGTTTGAGGTGGAACCGATGTACCCATTGGACTCTGGGCCGTACGGTGGCGATCGTCCTCGCGTACTGATTGCCGAAGATGACTCTGTCACCCTGCTCATTCTGAAGCACTGGATTCTGCGCTGGGGCTACGAAGTCGTTGTCGTCGATAACGGCATCGATGCATGGCAAGTGCTCGAGCAGGAGCAGCCGCCGGAGGTTGTCATTGTCGATTGGTCCATTCCGGGCATCGACGGTATCGAACTCTGCCGCCGCCTCCGCGACAGGTCCCGTTCCTACTACCACTACATCCTCATGGTCACCGCGCGCACCGAGGAACTCGATCTCGTCCATGCCCTCGAGTCCGGCGCTGACGATTGCCTCGTCAAGCCCTTCGGCGAGCCGGAACTGCGCGCCCGCCTCCTCGTCGCCCACCGCATCCTGGCCCTTCAAAACGAACTCATCCATGCCCGCGAAGAACTGCGTGCCCAGGCCATGCGGGACGGCCTCACCGGCCTCTGGAACCGTACCGCCTTTCTCGATCTTTTCAAACACGAACTCGAGCGAGCCAGCCGCGCCAATGTCCGCACCGGCCTGCTGCTGCTTGATCTCGACAACTTCAAGCAGGTGAATGACACTTATGGCCACCTTGCCGGCGACATGGTGCTGAAAGAAGCAGCCCGCCGTCTCTGCCACAACGTCCGCTCGTACGACTTCGTAGGCCGCTACGGAGGCGAAGAATTCTTCATCGCAATGCCAGGCGCGGGCAGGGAACAGCTATGCCAGCGCGCCGAAGCCCTCCGCACTGCCATTTGCAGTGAGCCCTTCCGCACGCCTCAGGGTGACATTCCTGTTTCAATCAGCATCGGCGTCGCCGCGGCTGAATCCAGCAAACAATCCACCTCCGATACGCTGGCCGTTGCCGATGTTGGCCTTTACATGGCTAAGGATTCAGGACGCAATCGATCTGTGTATTGCGAAAAACCGTGGTCGGAGATTCTCGAAGCGAACCTTCCGCATGCCGACCTGTGCTCGCAGTGCCACGCCGGATCTTCCCCTGGCTGCGTCATCTCTTCAGTCGGTTCTTAATTGGCCATCAGGTGAGCGCGGCCGTGGTGCCTGAGTTTGCGCTTCGGCAGTCGATCAGAGATTCAAGATGTTCCGGCGGAATTACCGCTGCAATCGGTGGTTGAAGCTCGGTTTGCAGTCCCGGCTCCGCATTAACCAACGTCGGGCCATAATAGGACGCGATTCGCAGGACGGCAATTAACGGATTATGCAGCTTTTCCCTTGCATTTATCTTGTACTGCCAACCATCAAAGCCGGAAGCGCGCACTGAAATGATAGATGTGCTTGGGTCGAGACGAAGAACCGCCTCGCCTTGTGCATCGCTTTCGATTTCCGCAGTGATTCTCGACTCCGATGTACGGGCTTGAATCCTGGCATGTGAAATCGGCGCCCCGGTAGGGGTTGTCACCTTGATCGCAATTCTAGACGGAGATTCAGCCGTCAACGCTACGCTGACGAATAACGCGAGAATGGCAATTCGAGCGGCTGCCATGGGGAAAGCATACGCTTCTCGTTGTTCGCAAAACTGGAAGAGAAAAATAGAAGTCCGGTGCGGAATTCGAGTCTCAGCAGCCCTTCTTGCAGCGCTCCATGATCGCCTTGTGCAGCCGCTCGCGCAGGCCGGTCGGCATCTCGTAGATCTCGTGGGATCGATAAATTTGGATCGTCTTGCGTGTGGTACTCAACGTGACTTCGCAGTGTTCGCAACCGCGCAGGTGCTCCTGCAGATCGGCACGCATCTCGGTCGTAACCGAATCGTCGATTAAATCGTCGAGCATTGCCAGAAACTCAGTGCACGTCACTTTTCACACCCTTTTCCTTGCGAACCTTCTTCCGCTTGAAGTACCGGCTCAGGCGTTCGCGTAACTGTAACCGCGCGCGCAGCAAGCGCGACTTCACAGCGGGCACGCTCAACCCGAGTGACTCTGCTGTTTCCTCCGTGGAGAGGCCGTCCACATCGCGAAGCACGAAAACGACCCGGAATCCCGGAGGCAGACCCTGGATGGTCTTGCGAAGAATGTCGGCCAGCTCCGACTGCGTGTAGTTCTGCTCCGGATCGGGAGCCCAATCGGCCAGGTCGCGGGGAACGCTCCCCTCGTCCGTATCGATATCCTCGTCGATCGACACCATCTTGCCTGTACGCCGCTTGCGCAGCCGCATCAAGCTTTCGTTTACTGCGATTCGGACCAGCCATGTGTAAAATTTCGAATTCCCTTGAAATTGATCGAGCTTCTCATACGCCTTTAAAAACGCGTCCTGCATCACGTCTTCCGCATCTTCGCGGTTTTGCGTTATGTGCTGCGCAATCCTGAAGAGCTGGCGCTCGTATTTGCGGACCAGTTCATCGTAGGCCGAGATATCCCCGCTGCGAACCCTTTCAACAAGGGCCACATCGGGATGCTGCTCGTTTTCGCCTGCTATCGATTGGATGGTCGCCATGGGGGTTGGTTGCGGGAATTCTGTAATCCGGCCAAAACAGACCGAATCCCTGCCTTTAAGTGTAAAGGACGGCTCCAAGGGGGGCAAAGGAGGAATTCCGCCGGAAGAGACGCCTGAGACGCCCCACCATTCCCAAGGGCACGTTACGGTACGGGTACTTCACTGTTCTCCACAGCCCAATTCGGCTTACATTGAATCTATGCATCCAATCCGTTCTCCTCTTCCAATGCGCGCGCCAGCCCTGCTGCTGGCCACGGCGCTTTGCGCCTTGCTCGCAGTTGCTCCGGTCGAGGGGAAACGCTACGACCAGCAGGCCTCCGGAGCTTCCAGCACCACGACCTCCGCCGCGCATAAAACGAAGAAGCCTGCCCATCCTTCCGGCAAGAAACCCGCACCCACGACCACGCACCCCACGACAGCCCAAAAATCTTCCGTTTCATCAAAGAAAAACTTAACGGCATCCCGCAGATCGGCCACCACCCCGCGCGGCCGAAAGAAATATGTCAGCCCCGCCGAACGCCGTCGCCGCCAGGCGCGTGCTCACAAAATCAAGCTTGCTTTCGTCGCTTCGGCTGAACTGCGGCCCATGGCCCAACAGCTTTCCAATCTGCGCACGCCCGCCGCGTATGCCGGTGTAACCTCTTTCGCCCATGGCCATACCGGCGAAGCTTCGGCTGCCGCTTACCTTGCTCTGGGCCATGCGTACCTGCTCGATAAACGGTACGCTGACGCGGTTGCCAATTTTCACCAGGCAAGGGAAGCCGGCGAAGCGCTCGACGACTACTCCGATTTTCTGGCGGCCCGGGCTTATCACGACTCCGACCAGGAAGCCCAGGCCGAGGCCCTGCTCAAGGGCTTCAAGGAGAAGTATCCCGACAGCATCTTCGTCGACGAAGCGCCCGAACTCGAGGCCAACGTTCTCCTCGATCTGCACGATCCCTCCGGCGCCAAACGCGTCCTTGATGCCGCTGCCAGCGATCCCGCCGTCGGCAGGGCCGGCTATCAGCTTGCCGCTGGCATGGTCGACCAGGCCCTCAATCAAAATCAGGATGCCGTGAGCATCTTCAAAGGACTTCTCCTCGCATATCCCCTCACCACCGAGGCTGCCGTTGCACGCGCCAAGCTCACTTCACTCGGCGCCGAAGACTCCCTCACCAGCGATCAGCTCCGCGGGCTCGGCGACGCATATTACAAGGCGGGCCGCTACGAAGAGGCCAGCGAACAGTATCGCGCCCTCGCTCAGAAGGCGAACCTCGACATCCAGGAGCGCAACGGCTTCGCAGTGGCCGCCGCCGCATGCGACCTGAAGCTGAAGCGTCTCACCCAGACTCAGGCCGAAGCCCTCGCCGACACCCCCGACGAAAATGGTGCGCGCCGGCTCTACCTGCTGATGGAACTCGCCCGCAACCGCAACGACCTCGACGAACAGACTCGCATTGTCACCCGCATGGAAGCTGATTACCCGCAAAGCCAGTGGCTTGCTGAGGCGCTCTTCTCCAGCGGTAACATGTATCTGCTGCGCAAGGAATACCCGCGCGCGGCCGAGTACTACGGCTATCTCGCCCAGCACTTTCCCTCTAACAAGAACGCCTCTGCAGCTCACTGGCGCGCCGGCTGGCTCAATTACCGGTTGGCAAACTACACTGACGCCGAGAAGATGTTCGACGAGCAGATACGCGCCTTCCCCGGCACTCCTGAGACTGCCTCCGCTCTGTACTGGCGTGGACGCCTCTACGAAGCGCAGGATCACGACCCGGCCAAGGCGGCTGCAAACTACCGCACCATCGTCCGCGTCTATCAACACTTCTTCTATGCGCAGATGGCGCGTCGGCGCCTTGCCTCGCTGGGCAGCACTGAGGCCGCTTCCGCTTCCGCCTCCGACCTCGATGACATCAAGGCCCCTGACCTGCCGCGGCTCGCTGACAGCTTCCCTGAGGACAGCCCTCATCTGGCAAAGGCCAAACTGCTCGCCAACGCCGGCCTCAACGACTACATTCCTCGCGAAATCGCCGCCGATCCCGATTCCGGCTCCTGGAGTGCGCTCGCCGAAGCGCAGATCTACGCATCATTCGGCGAAACGTATCGCGCCATGCATGCCCTCAAGCGCGCTCTGCCCGGCGCCGCCAGCGCCTCCATCCAGTCCATCCCGCTGCCGTATTGGCACATACTCTTTCCTGAGCCCTACTGGACCACCATCAAAGCCGAATCCGCCAAAAACGGCCTCGATCCGTATCTCGTTGCGTCCCTCATTCGCCAGGAATCGGAATTCAATCCCTCTGTCATCTCCTACGCCAATGCCTGGGGCCTCATGCAACTCCTGCCGGCCACCGGCAAAATGCTCGCCCGCCAGGAAGGCATGACCCACTTCGAGACTTACCAGTTGCTCGATCCCGAAACCAACATCCGTCTCGGCACGCGCTATCTCAAGCAAACGCTTGACCACTTCGGAGGGGTGCCCGAATACGCCCTCGCTGCCTACAACGCTGGCGATAACCGCGTTGAAGACTGGCAGGCGGCAGGTCCCTATAGCGGCATCGACGAATTCATTGAGTCCATCCCGTTCACGCAGACCCGCGAATACGTGCAGGCCATCCTGCGCAATATCGAGATCTACCGCGAAATCGATGCCACCACCGACGCTTCTAAAGACGCCGCAATCTCCGGCAAGGGCTCGAGCGGCAGATAACCATCACTCTCGAGGAATCCGATTTGCAACTAACTTCCTCCGATTCTCGTTGACGCCAAGATAGCAATCCATAAACACTACGAAGCAACCGGAACTTGCACACTCTCCGTCGAACCATTCGCAGCTTGCTGTTGAACCACAGATCAGCCCGCACTATCGGAACTTGCTTTGCCACGTCTTACTCCAGGAGGGCAGCATGGATACCGACCTGCAATTCCTTGAAGAATGGATTCCCGAGAAAATGGACCCCGGCACGGTTTTCCTTCTTGAAAACCAGTCCAAGCTCGGTCATGCGCAGAATCCATACATCGCTGTCATGTCCTGTCCTCGGTGCGGAACCATGGGATTGATTACCCGGCGCCAGCTTTGCGAAAAGGAGACGATAATCTGCGGCGGAGACACATGCTCCGCAGAATATCGCCTCGAAGGCGAAAACATCCGCTTCCGCCATCCCCAATAGCTTTCGAAGAACCCGCGATCTGACTGGTTGATCGGGGTCATCCGCGCCCTCACCCTTTTTCGATTTGCCATTGAGCAGATACCCCATCCTCCACTCCGGATGGCGAAATTGGCAGACTGAGAGGACTTAAGAGTGACCTGCGCGCGGAACACTTGCTGAGTTCAGTAGGCGCTGGGCTATGGAGATGTGGAAAGTAAACAACGCGTCCCACATCCCAGAGGGAGCCGATTGATAGGGAAGACTAGCAGGCGCATCGCTGGTTTTGCCCGTTTCGGAGGATTACTCCCGAAAAACGCCCCAGGGGCCGGACAAGTATGGCTTCGTTCCTCCAGGAAAGCTTGCGCAATGCCGACTTAAATTACTGAACCAAAATGAACACAGGCATCGGCGATCTCGCGTCAACTGACTCACGGATGGCTCAATAGGGAGCTGCGTCGCTCACCTTGACATTCTACTGGAAGCATGCCTATGATCGCCTAGAATGTCTACCAGAGAACAGAACGAGCGGATCGAACTTCTCCAGGGCACGTTGGATCTCCTGATTCTGCGCACCCTGCAACGCGGCCCCATGCACGGTCACGCCATCGCCAAGGCGATCGAATTCAGGTCCGACGAAGTGCTCCAGGTCGAACAGGGATCGCTCTATCCGGCGCTGCACCGGCTGATCAAGCGGCGATGGATCTCTGTCGAAGATGGGACCTCAGAGAACAACCGCCGGGCGAAGTTCTACGCATTGACAGCAAAAGGCAGACGACAGTTGGCGGTTGAAACCGGCAAATGGGACAAAGTGGCGCGGGCCATCGCGCAAATTCTCCAGCCCGGAGAGCAGGAGGAAGCATGACACGGCGCAAACGCATGCTGGCGGATCTCGAGCAGGACATTCGCGACCATCTCGAAAGGGAGACCCAGGACAACATCGACCGGGGAATGTCTCCGGAGGACGCGCGTCACGCGGCCATGCGCAAGTTCGGCAACGTCGCGCGGGTCAAAGAGGAGACCTGGGAAGTGTGGAGCGTGGTGTGGCTTGAGCAACTGCTTCAGGATGTTCGCTTCGGCATTCGCACGTTGTTGCGAAGCCCGGGTCTGACGGTAGCGGCGGTAATTGCTATCGCGCTGGGCATCGGAATCAACGTGGGTATTTTCTCGGTTTTGAACGGGCTCGCGCTGCGGTTGCTCCCTGTTCCGCGCGCGCAAGAGCTGGTGAGCATAAACCAGATCTTCCATTTTCAAGGGCGGGGCGATCGTTCGATTCACAACGATTCGAGCTGGTTTTCCTACTCTGAATACCTGGACTATCGCGATCACAATCATGTCTTCGCCGGGCTGGTGGCCTATGAGCCTTACGTTGAAGCAACGCTTAAGGGTATTGATGTCCGGCAAGTCCTGGGGACCGCCGCTTCCTGCAACTACTTCAGTGTTTTGATCGAACATCCTGAGCAGGGAAGAGGCTTCGTCGATTCCGATTGTGCAAGCCGGGGTGCGAATGCGGTTGTCGTGGTGAGCGACGACCTGTGGCGGGGGAGATTTGCGGCGGACCCGTCTCTGGTCGGCAAGAAGATCGTACTGAATCAGACAGCCTATACCGTCATTGGCATTGCGCGACCGGGATTCACCGGCACGGAACCGATTCCGAGCGCCTTCTGGGTGCCTGTCACGATGCAACAAGCCCTGGAACCTGGGAGCGACCGGCTGTCTAACGACAATATGAGTTGGCTGGCTTTGCTTGGGCGAACACGGCCCGGCGTAACGATAGAGGAGGTGCGTGCGGATCTCGGCGTGATTGCAGGACGCATTGACCAGCGCCACTCGGGACCGAATCGCACCACCTCGCTGGCAATCCATGCCGCGACATTCTTCTCGAGTCCTGAACAACGCAGCTTCCTGATTCCTGTGGCCTCCGTTATTCTTGCCGCTTTCGCTCTCGTCCTGCTCATTTCCTGCGCGAACGTGGCCAATCTTCTGCTTGCGCGCGCCTCCGTGCGACAGAAAGAAATCGCGCTTCGGCTGTCGATGGGCGCGGGGCGATGGCGCCTGATTCGCCAGCTGCTGACCGAGAGTCTTCTGCTATCCCTTGCCGGTGGTGCGCTCGGGTCCGTAATTGCGTTCTGGTCTTTTGTTCGGATCATGCAGCTTGTGACTTCTCACTTGCCGAGTGATTTTCCTCCCATCGCCGTGAATGTTGCGCCTGATCTCCAGGTGCTCGCATACGCTCTCGTACTTTCAGTTATCACGGGAGTTGCGTTCGGCCTCGTCCCGGCACTGCGAAGCTCGCGGCCTGACCTGAACAGTGCAATCAAAGGAGACGGCGCTCACTTCGTCGCAGGCAAGAAGAGTGGGCGACTTTTACTCGATTTGCTGGTCGGCTCTCAAGTTGCCGTATGCATGGTCCTTTTGCTTGCTGCTGGGTTGCTGCTTCGCGGCCTTTACCAGGCACAGACCATCGATCCCGGATTCGAAATCAAGGGTGTTGCCACGACATTCATGTCTCTGGGCAGACAGGGATACGATCAAACGCGGGCCACGCTATTCATGCGGCAGTTTCGAGAGCGGATTAAAGATCTTCCAGGAGTGACTGCGGTGGCGCAGGCGGAGTGCGCGCCATTGAGCCACGACTTTAGTGGTTCGACGTTCACGGTTCCCGGCCGCAGCGGAGCGGTCCCGATGGAATACAACCACATCTCGCCCGATTATTTTTCACTGCTTGGCATTCCCATTGTGCGGGGACGAAGCTTCGGACCGGGTGAAACGCACGACGCACCAGGAATCATCGTCACAGAGTCGACCGCACGGAGTCTCTGGCCGGGGCAGGACCCACTCGGGAAAACATTGCGCGAGGAGTTAGGTCACGAATACTCCGTAATCGGCGTGGCCAAGGACGCTCAGGTTGCGCATCTCGGTCGACTCGACACAAACTATCTCTATTTTCCTGCCGGACCAGAAGACGACGTCCGCAGCTACGTGATGGTTCGCTACTCAACCGGGTTCGCGGATGCGGCAAAGAGCATTCGCGATTTGGCCCAGTCGATCGACCCCAATGTGTCTGTTGATGTGAGACCGCTCGAAGACTATCTCGAAGTTTGGCGCGCTCCGTCGCGCATCGTGGCCGCGCTTGCAGGATCGCTGGGGGCCCTTGCGCTCTTGCTCTGCTCGATTGGCGTGTACGGGATGGTGTCTTATAGCGTAAGCCGATCCATACGTGAGATCGGAATTCGCATGGCACTGGGCGCCGATGGGATTAAGGTCATGCGCCATGTGATTTGGAAGGCCATTCGCCCGGTTCTGATTGGGGGAACCGTTGGCATCGTTCTGTGTGCGGCCGTCTCCGGGGTGCTCTCCAGCATGATGTTCGGGCTTGGTACACATGACCCCATCGCGTTCTCTTCTGTGCCATGTTTTCTGCTGGCGGTGGCCTTCGTTGCGACCGTCATTCCGGCTCGGCGGGCAATGCATGTTGATCCAATGGTGGCGCTGAGATGTGAATAGCGATTGCCGCGCGCAGATGGAATCAAGAGTCTGTTGACGAGAAAAGGCCAGGGCTCGTTTCGAAACCTGGCGTCAATGGATCGCACTCGAAACGAGCCAGGGTTCGATAGACGGAATTGAGAACAGGCTTTTGCTGGGGTATGGGCGGTGAGAATCAAGATTGCGCTGATATGGACCCGGCCCCTATCGAGACGCTGCGCTGAATCGACGGCCTTGCATAAGCTTGAGGAGCGCGGCATCGCCAGGCCAAGGGCATTATGACGGCGATGTGGACTTTGCCAAGCCTCATAAGCGTCGAACCCCTCAGCGAAAGCAGATCCGAATTTGGCAAATCGACGTCAGCTTCCGAGAGCCGGAATATCAGAGTGTGGCTAATGTCGCGGTGATTGCCCGTTTGGAGTGAATCGTCGTTCCTCGTTCCTGCAATGCCTTAACAAATCTTTACATAGGTTGATCAATCTTTACCGCACTCGATCTCTTGTGCTGGTCGACTGGGAATGAGCTAAGAGAAGTGTGAAATGAAGGTTGTCACGATGCTTGCCACTCGAACGGTTTTCGTATCCTCTACCACCGCTTATAAGGTCACGAGCGTATGTCGAATGACATGATGCATCTGCTCACAAGCGTCATGTGTTCTGCTCAGGATGTGCTCGTCGGGCTTATCC
This sequence comes from uncultured Acidobacteriaceae bacterium, assembly GCA_963770365.1. Classification (GTDB taxonomy): domain Bacteria; phylum Acidobacteriota; class Terriglobia; order Terriglobales; family Acidobacteriaceae; genus Telmatobacter. Next base: position 39,095 of record CAVYPN010000031.1, read on the forward strand.
CACATTGTTTGGCCATCTGACCAATGATCTGCTCAGCGCCACGGTCGTCCTCAATGAGGCAGACGCTGCATTGCGTTCGTTCCAACCTGGACATCACAGGAGACCTAATGACCCTCGAGGCCACTCGCTCACTCAACACGGCTAATCACCCGGCAAAGAGTCTAATCGTCTTTACTGCACTCCACTTTGCGTTTTTCTTTGCCAGCCTCATTGCCATTCCAATCCTCGCGCCGGGATCCAGAATTCCTAACCCGTTCGGGAACGATTCACAACTGCGCACGTTCTTTCTCACCGCCGCCTCTGCCGTCCGTCTTAGCGACTTCCTTCAACTCGCCTCCGCGCTCTGTTTGGCTGCTCTCAGCCCGCTTCTCAGCGACAGGTTGTCATCAATGAGCCGGGGAAGCTTCTCACGGCTGACTCTCGCGGGAGGTCTCGGTGCTGCAATTATGCTTTCCCTCTCAGCCCTCTTCTCCTGGGCCATCGTCTCGCCTGGGGCCACCGATCTCGGACCCGCTCTCCACGCTTTCCAGTTCCTCCCCTTTCTGCTTGGGGGCCCTGCTTGGGCTGGATTCTTTGCCATTTTCCTCGCGGGAATCTCAGTGGGAGCTCGGGGAGTATTGCCGGGTTGGCTCATAAACACTGGCCTCTTTTTGGCTTGCGTTTCTGCACTCGCCACGCCTGTGCTGTTGTCCATCCTCTTCTCGCCTTGCCTGCCTATTGCGCGTTTCCTGGGCTTCTTGTGGCTAATCGCACTGTCCATCAATCTCGCAAGGCGGCCTGTAACATCATGAAGGCGTCTGGAACCCGGTTACGGTCAAACTGGCGACCGCGAAACCTCTGCTCATCCTCGATGACGACAGGGACCTGTGCATCTCGATTGGTTGGGTGAAGGATAGTTTCTTCGTTCGGGCGGTGCACGACGGAAGAGACGCTTCGAACTTGCCGCCAGCGACGCTTGAGCTGATTTCCTGACTTGTGGTTGGATTACCATCTACTGTTCCTGGACCGGCCAGGGAAGAGTAGCCGGCAATATGCCAAACAACGTCATTAAAGAGGTAGTGCTCTTGACGTTTTGGAGAAAAAGATTCTCTCACCTTGTTTTGATCTTGAAGGCGTCGAAGTAGTGGTTTTCGCCTATATCCTCGTATTCCTCCGCAATGGAGAAACCAGCGGCTTCGAGCAGCTTCCTGTACTGCTCAGCGCCCAGCGAGAGCGACTCGAAGCCCGTCATTACATCGTTCCAAACGGCGGGTTTGGCGGTTGAGGTGAATAGCAGGCGGCCGTCCGGCACTAATATCTCGGCGAATCTCTCAAGGAGGCGATGCTGCTCATCGATCTTGAGGAGGAACATCAGTCCGATTGACAATGCAGCGTTGAAGGTTCGACCGAAGAATCTCGACTCCAGAACAGATTCGCAAAGAATGGGTGTACTGGGCAGGTTGCGTTGGAATGCCTCGACAAAAGACCGTGCCGCATCAATTCCGAATACCTGGAGTCCTTCTTCAACTAGCACGACAGTCAGGGGAAAACCAGGTCCGCAGCCCATATCGATGACGCTACTGCCTCGCGGCAGCGTTTTCGCCCACTTCCGCACTTCCTTCACGCCAATAGCAGTCGACCGAGTGGCACCGCTGCCGCGACGGGCTAGAAATTCTTCCGATACCGCCTCGTACCCGTTGGACCGATCCATCTGCTGATGGTAGCAAGGCGCCACATGCGCACCACGTTGCTCATCGACACCTGCATGAGTTCCTGGCGAATGACGGCCTATTCGTCAGTGACAAGTTGTGCCACTGCCGCGTAAGGTTTTGGCGCTGGCGATGTTTTCGATGCATTGAACCCTTTGCAGTCAGTAGTACTGCCAGGTTTTCCACCCACACTCCAACCCACATTAACAATCCACGCGGACGACGGTGGCCGCGAGACCGTCGAGGTAACCAGCGCCACTCGTCCTTTAGCCATGAGGAAGGTCGCCAAAACTTAACGCGGCTTGCTGAACTCAGATCGTAGGGTTTTTATGTGAGTCCAGGATTAGCCGCTCTTCCGCGCAAATCCGCACGAGTCGCTTCAGCGCCCTCAGATCGTCCAGATGCCTCTCCAGCCAAGCGTTATGATTAGGGCTGTGAAAGGGAAGGACCCGTCTTGGATGCGATTCTGGTAACTTCGGAACCATTTACAGTCGAGGCCATCGAAGCGGATAGTTGCCATTGGTCCCAGAACGGGCACATTCTAAGGAATTCGGCTTCATAAGATTTGTAGCGGTCGGGACATGCCATTAAAGTTTGAAATGTTAATGGTTTATGGTTTCAAGCCCGGATGGCGAAATTGGCAGACGCAGCGGACTTAAAATCCGCAGACCTTTACCGGTCGTGGGGGTTCAACTCCCCCTCCGGGCA
>CAVYPN010000032.1:0-1003107 GCA_963770365.1 uncultured Acidobacteriaceae bacterium
CCGGGGACGGCCTTCTGACAGCACTCGTTGTGTTGGACCTCTTAGCCCGCACAGGCAAGAGCGTGGACGAGCTGACACAGGACTTGAAGGTGTTTCCGCAGGTCATCGTGAACGTGAAAGTGCGAGAGAAAAAGCCGCTTGAGGAAGTTCCAGCAGTCGCGTCAAGCATTCGCGCGGCAGAAGAAGAGTTGAAGGATTCAGGCCGCGTTGTGATCCGGTACTCGGGAACTGAAGCTCTGGCTCGGGTGATGATCGAAGCCGAGAGCGAAGAGGTGATGCGACGGCACGCAGACGCGATTGCTAGCGCGATTCGGACGGAGATGGGGGCGTAGGAGCGCCAGCGTATTCCATAATCAGGTGACAGCACGTCATGCCCAATGACATGCGGTATGGAGTTGTGCCGCAGAGAACATGCGTGGCACGGTAACCAGATCTCAGTAGAAATTGAATTTTGGGATCCGCCACGTCGATGGGGATTGCAGGAGTTACCGGCCGCGTTTCGACGACGCCGATAGGCGGATTGGACTTCAAGATCGAATCATAAAGCTCATCCGTCTGATTTCTCTTGCTTGCCCACCAAATGAATTCTGCCAATTTGCGAAAACGTGCACGCTGAAATAGGGAAGAATTCCGACTGCTTTGTAAGAATGATTGTCGTCTATCGATAAACGTGGTCACGATTGTCGTGCCGTTTTCGACATAGGGTCTCAGAAATCAGGCAGCGGCGAGATCGCCGGAGTAAGCGTGGTAGTAATCGTAAACGAGAGCTACACCGGGCAGTTCTTCTATCAGCAGAGTCAGGTTACCATCGAGAGCTGCGCATCTCTATCTGAGTCCGAAAAGAATTGTCTGCTTAGAAGACCGCAGATTATAATCGGGGCCAAAGCCTAACAGTTTATGAATGTTCTTGCCACCGCGAATTCGGCTCGATCAAAAGACTATCCGCGCTGGGCGCGTGAGGTCCGAAAGGCCAAGCTTCCTACCCAAATGGGGGAGCACCTCACGGAGGTTGAAGAATTCTTCGACCACTATGCCTCATGCGTTGAAAGATGGCGGCGACGCAACTATACGTATCATCTGACGATCTCTTCGCTCTGCCGCTTCTACGTCCCCGCCTCTGCACGGGTTCTCGAAATTGGAAGCGGTACGGGAGATCTGCTTGCGGCGACCGCCCCGCGCCGCGGCGTAGGCATCGATATCTCTCCTGAGATGGTTCGTTTGGCCGCTTGTAAACATCCACATCTCGAGTTTCGCTGCATGCCCGCCGAGTTCCTGGATCTGGAGGACGAAAAGTTCGATTACATCATCCTTTCCGATCTGGTGGGCTTTCTCTATGATATCCGCCTAGTGTTTGAACGTCTCCGCTCCGCTTGTCACGCACAAACGCGGATCATCATTCATTGGTACAGCCTGTTGTGGCAGCCGATCCTGTCGCTTGCGGAGAAGACCGGGCTGAAGTACCCGCAACCAACTCTGAACTGGACAACCAAGGAAGATCTTGCCAATTTGCTCTATCTTGCAGATTTTGAGATTCTCCGGACTCGTCCTCATATCCTCCTGCCAAAACACATTCCGCTACTGACCCCATTCGCTAATCGTTTTCTGGCGCCATTGCCACTGATCCGCCAATTTGCACTCACGAATTGGGTGGTGGCGCGTCCGATTCGCTTGACCGCGGGCCGCCCCAAACCTTCTGTATCTGTGATTTGTCCGTGTCGCAACGAAGCAGGCAATATTCAACAGATTGCGGACCGGCTACCGATCATGGGCTCGCATACCGAGTTGATCTTTGTCGAAGGCCACTCCAAAGACAATACGTTGGACGAGTGCCGGAGGGTTGCCGCCAGCAAATCAGACAAGAACATCAAGGTCTTGGTGCAGGAAGGCCGGGGAAAAGGGGATGCGGTCCGGTTGGGCTTTGCTCAAGCGACAGGCGACGTTCTCATGATTCTGGACGCAGACATCAGCGTCGCTCCAGAAGACCTAGTCGATTTCTATGAAGCCCTCGTAAACGGCAAGGGCGATTTGATTAATGGATGTCGATTGGTTTACGCGATGGATCCTCAAGCGATGCGCTTCTTGAATCTCTGGGGCAACAAGTTCTTCGCTCTGCTTCTGAGCAAACTCATGGGCCAACCGGTCAAGGACAGCCTTTGTGGAACCAAGGTCCTCTGGCGCGAGGCTTACCTCGAGATCGCCGCAGGACGGAAGTACTTTGGCGCCCTGGACCCGTTTGGCGATTTTGACCTTCTGTTCGGTGCCGCAAAGCTCAATCTGAAGATCACCGACATACCGGTTCGATACCGGCAGCGGACTTACGGTTCCACGAATATCAACCGGTTTGCCGACGGCAGCCTGCTCCTGCGGATGTGCAGGCAGGCTGCGACAAAACTCTTCTTCATCGGTTAACTGTGCAGCCGTGCTCAATGGATGATCCCTGTTTCCACTGTTTTCGCGAGTCAGATAAGCCTGCCTGATGAGCCTTTCAGTACACCACAGTTCTCCTTGTATTAAAGTGAATCCCGTGGAACTCGCGAGTTTCGAGTACGGTAAGAGACGCGGCATGATGCTAGATGCGTTGTATCCTCTCAGGGCCCTTTCTGCTCCAATACGACTAACATTCGTGATGCAAGCTTGGGGAACCTGGAAAACACCGAGTCCATCTGATTCAAGAAAGGCCACAATGCGACCGGGTACAATTGTGGCCCGCGGAAGCCGCCGCTTGCCAGGTACGCGAAACCGGAAAAATACTTAACCTCGACGACACGCCACATCCGAAGGCTGTCTTTGAATGCCTCGGATCCGAACACGCGGCTCGCATTTCCCTGAGCTGCATAATATGCAGCCTCAGATCCTGTAAATCCGTCCGGTGCGTTCCATTCAATATCCTCTTCCAAGCCCAATGGCTCACGGTGAAAGTGACCAAAGACAAACCGGCCGACAAGCCCCATTGCGGGTTCAAAAACGATGATCCGCCCGCCCGGCGCAAGGACCCTTGCAAATTCCCTGAGGGCCGTCCCGGGATATTTAAGGTGGTGCCAGACGTCGAACAAAATCAGATGGCCAACCTCTCCCTGTTCGAAAGAAAGATGGTAGGCATTTTCGACGCGATCCAACCACGGATTCGGGAAAATGTCAGTGGTAATAGATTGTGGTATGTGTTCTTTGATATTACCCAAGCCCGATCCGAGTTCGACGATCAGACCGAGACCGGTCGGGTTCAGCCTACGGGCGATCTCACGATAAAACTGCGCATATACCTTGCGCAGCAGAGGCTTTTTCTCCCAGAATTCGCGGTTCTGCAGAATCTCGATATTGTGCTGTTCGAGGCTAAGGGACACGGTAGTAACGATCTGGTTCGACTCGGGCCGCTTTTCGGTGTTGAGTTAACCTACCATCTAACGAATGGGGCGTCAATCTTTCCCGGCCTCTGGAACGTGCGCCTTCCCGCACGTTCGAAAGCCGCGGAGGAACCCGCCATTCCGGATAATCGATGAATCTTTGAACTGACGGAGGAGATCCACCCCTGACTGAATATTCTCTGGTGAGGCGTTCCGGTTAATGATCGCCATGCATGATGAGACACGTGAAGCCGGCTTTCACGACATCAAGATAGCGCCATTTGATTGGCTTCGCCCGTTCACCCCAAAGCCTCTCATCAGCGCGGTCCGATCAATTGATCGTTGCTTGAGGCAATCTCTGGAGCGCGAGAGTTTTCCGGCTCGCTTACGATCAGAGCCAAATACGCATGAGGTCGCGAAAAATGAAGACCGCTATTACGGAAACAAAGATGAAATCGGAAGTCACGAAGGATCGCGTAGCACCCAAGGCGGTCTCGGCAGCCGCTGTCCTGGCCTGCGCGTGGCCTGCATTGCTTCTCGCCACTGCTTGCCTTCTCCCTTACCTGAACAAGCCCTTCCTCATCGACGATCCGGAATTCCTCACAATGGCGCAGCAGATCATCAAGCACCCGCTGCATCCGATGGATTTCGACCTCTGCTGGAACTCCATGGATAACTGCACGAAAGCCTACGCTTTGACGCCTGGAAATACACTGATGGGGTATGTACTCGTGCCGACAGTTTTGACCGGCGCTCACGAGTGGATGGCGCACTTAACGCAGTTGACGTTTGTCTGGATTGCAGTCGTGGCGATGACTTCGCTGATCTTTCGGTTCGGATGGGACCGGTGGCACGCAACGGCTGGCGCTCTGCTTCTGGTGGCCATCCCTCCTTTTCTCCCCATGGCCTCCACTGCGATGCCCGATATCCTTGCGACGGCCGCCGCCCTGGTCGCAATGGAACGGCTTGCAGCGTGGAAGGCAGAGCATAAATGGAGTCAGGGCGCAGCAGCCGCTATCCCGCTGGGGCTCGCGGGCTTTGCGCGTCCGCACCTTGCGCTTCTTCTACCTCTCGCGGCATTTTTTCTGCTGGAAAGCATCAATCCCAGGGAGATTCTGGAACAGCTCCGCCGGAGATTCTGGCTTTGGACCCCGGTCTTCGTAGGCTGCGTTGTACTGTTGGCAGCCATTTTCGCTGTCCGCGAGCATAACCTGGCCATCAATCCCCGTACCGTTGACTTGGGGCATAGTGAACTGCCTAATCTTTTTTCATATCTGTTGTACTTCGCGTTTCCTCTACCGCTCGCAGCCTGCTGGTTGGCGAACCGTTTGAAAGCCGGACGGCTGATTATCGTTTTCATCCTGTCTTTGCTGGCAGCCGCCACCTGGCTCAATCGTTCCAATCGTTCGCTTGTTCTATCGTTAGCGGTTGTTGGGTACATTGTGCTGGCCGACCTGCTTTTAGAAGCGGTGAAAAGGCGCGACCATACCGGTCTTTTCCTGGTGTTCTGGATTCTGATTCCTTTTCCCATCGTCTTCTACGTTCATCTTCCGATGAAGTACTTGCTTCCCTGCATGCCCGCGGTCATTCTCTTCTGCTTCCGGTTGCTGGAAGGTATTTCGGTGCAGGTTCTCCGAGCAGCAGCCTTTGTATTGATCGTTGCCAGCACCGGCTATTCTCTTCTGATCCTTCGCTCGGACGCGGAATTTGCGGATTTTGGCCGGGACGCCCTCTATGGTTTGATTGTGCCGCACGTCGCAGCGGGCGAAAGAGTGTGGTTCGACGGGCAGTACTGGTCATATTGGTATGCGCCCCGGGCTGGGGCAATACTTACATTTCTTGATGGCCCTCAGCCAAAGCCCGGAGATCTGTTGGTGGTGGATGTGTTTGCGGCGGGAGGCCATTCGCCTCTAAAGCGCTTCCCACATCGGACATTGGTGGAAACGATATCCCACAAGTATAGGTTTGGAAGAACCATGGGAGCTGGAATAGGTCTCTACTCCAATTCGTATGGTTTCTGGCTGTGGGGGCTTGGTGATAGTGAGAACGACCGATTTGAACTCTGGAGAATAGACTGAGAGCCAACTGCTGCGCCCATCGCAATGGTGAAGCCACATTGCGCCATAGAGACGATAGAACTACTATTGAGAGTCTTGTAAAAGGCCCGAAGATCAATCTTGGCAGAAACGCGAATCCACAATGAGTTCGCTATAGCACGGCGAATTTCAACAAGTTCCCAGATGACCGACCGTCTGCGCCTAGACCGGTGCGCAATGCGGTCGAGCCGGCTCTCATCCATTCGCCAATCGGCCGGCAGCATATGTTTTTCGCATGACGGCAAATGTGGTCAATACTCGAAAACCCAAATGGCCAATCTCCAGATTGAAGATAGGGTAGTTGGAAGCCGATATGTGCGTGACGCCGAACCTAATACCCTTTTGCATCAGCATATTGAATTCGCAATATTCATTGATCGGCCCCACGCCCAGGTTCTTATAGTCAGGGTGAACGCCCCCGAGCAGAAAAAGAACTTCGTTTTCGCTGACGTAACGGTGCGTCTTGAACGCGACGACCTGGCCGCTGGCACGATCGACAAGCCGAAAGACAGCCTCGTTGGGAGACCGGAACGAGTGGCGCACATACTCGCGGTAGCGCGCGCCGGACACTCCGGGCGCGAGACAAGGATCTATTGAGAAACGATCGTGCGTAAATGTTGTTTCGGCTATCTCGAGGACGCTGGTCAGATCCTCTTCGCGGGTGACTGGTTCGAAATCGTAGGGGAACCGGGAAATATCGTGCATCTTTCGCAGCTTCACCGAAGCTCGGATCTGGCCTTCGATCAGACCGAATCCTTGACTCTCGAGAATTTGAATCTCAGAAATGCGCTCTAACGGAATCTTGCAGGAGACGTAAATCGGGTGGAACTCTTCCACATATCTTCGTTCGAACTCGGCGAATTCGATTGCGGGATCGAAATCGCTGATGGCAAGGACATTTCCGCCGAGAACTTTTGAGTCGATCTCGATGCGCTCCGCTTTCATAAAGAAACCATATTTCGAACAGTGAATTCGGTGTTCTTGTCGCCCGGGTCTTCTGCGATGTAGCAGTACACGTCGGTTGTAAGATGCTCCACGATGGTTGCGTAGCCGTCCGGCTCATCGAGACATGCGATGGAGGCTTCACCGGAGGCCTCTTTTCGAAGCAGGCCACGTCGGACCAAATCGGATTCGAGCAAGCCGCTGGAACTCGGCACTACACCGCGGTAGCGCACAAACAGCCGGTATGTATCCTGCCAACTGCGCCCGCCATTGGTAATCCGGCCACTGAACGCACGATTGTAGCGATAAGGCGTGTTGAGCCTTTCTTCGACGTAGTGTGTGTAGGTGAAGCAGTCACTGACGGTGACGCCGAAAAAGAGAAACTTCACACCGGAGCCGCGCTGGTGCAGCTTATCGAAAGTCGAATTCGTGCCGATCGAATCCTTCCCAAGATTGTGCACCAGGTCGTGGTCCTCGCCGACAACGACCGAGGACATCAACGGATCCTCTGAGCGAACCGTTTCCGGCAAGCCGCGTACATACTCATTCAATGCGCCCATCCTGGAACGGGACGTTTGGACGTTGTAGTCTTCTCCATTGCAAAAGCTGAAAGTAAATGTCGGGAAACAAATCGTGGGGACGCCCAGCGATGCGATCAGGCCGTATAGGTGGGCGAGCAACTCCTTGCGCCCGAGATCGGGATTGGGAGTTCCGAAGTTGAGGCCGCTATGAATGTACAGAACGGACGCCTCGGGCGCTTTGATCTTTTCGAGGATCGTCAGCAGTGTCGCGCTGGTGACCCACGAACCATCACCGGATTGGAAAAGATTCAGAATCTTCATGGGATCCTATTTGAGCGATGCGTTGATGGTACGCCCGCCATCGATCACGATTTCCTGGCCCGTGAGCCACCGGGCGCCAGCAGATAGGACGAATTCGACGGCCGACGCGATGTCGTCAGCGCGGCCGGTTCCAAGCGGGTAATCCTGCCGGAGTTTTTCCACGATCACCGGATCTGCAAACCCGCCCTCAGCCATGGACGTTTGGATGGCGCCCGGAAGAATGGAATTCACGCGCGTAGCGGGTGCCAACTCCACGGCAAGCGCACGCATGAATCCATCGAGGGCCGACTTGGACGCACAATAGGCGCTGTGACCGCGCGCGCCGAAACGGGCCCAGATGCTTGATACGAAAACGATGTTCGAGAGGCCGCCCGGATTGATTTTTTTCTTGAGCAACGTATTGATGATTTCCACCGCGGACAGGAAATTGACTGTCATGATCTCCTGGGCGATACGGTGATCGATACTGCGCGCAGGCAGGATGGTTACCATGCCGGCACAGTGGACGAACGCCTCGACGGACAGCGTTCTCTCCGATAGGAGATGGACCAGGGAGTTGGAAAGATTGCCAATATTTTTCAGATCGAACGGCCAAAGTACGTGACGCTCAGGATCGTGGCACTGGCGCCGGGTCTCCTCGAGACGGTCCAAATTGCGGCCGTGCAGAATCAATGTGCGCTCGCGCGACAGGCGGAGGGCTGAGGCCCGACCCAAGCCGGATGAAGTCCCTGTTATCAGTGTTGCGGACGCCTGATCCATTTCCGTCAGTTCCCGCGCTTCTGAGCGATCAGTTCAACTAACCCCTGCGCCGTGCTGACGCCCAGCAGTTCCGGGGCAGTCAGAATGACTCCGTAATGCGCGTCCACCATCGCCAGAACGGAGAGCACGGACAGCGAATCCCACTCTTCAAATGATGCGAGTATATCGGTCGGTTTCACCTCGTCCACTTCCAGAATGTCGGCCAACTTGCCGTAGATTTCTTCCATTTCCTTAAAACTCCCTCACGGAAATTCGATTACATCACAAAAGTTTAGCGGACCCAGTCGCATCAGCAGCGATGCCCACGTGAGCCCGACGCCGAATCCCGCGAGGCATGCGCGGATAGCGCTGGACGACAGGCGTTCGCGCAAGTTGTGGCAAATGGCCATCGGTATCGTGACGCCGCTCGCATTCCCGTAATGCTCGACAATGTTATTCGGCATTTTTTCATAAGGCACCTTCATTTTGTCCGCCAGCTTCTGGAGCATGAACCGGTTGGGTTGGTGAAACAGGAAGAAATCGATTTCTTCCGAGGTGACCCCGGCGGTGTGAAGCAGTTCTTCGATCATCGGCGGCACCTCCACCTGCACGAAGTTGAACACGGCGGAGCCGTCCATTCGCAGATGATCCTTCGCGCGAAAATTGTTCTCCCCATCGTCCTCGAGCACGGCGGTTTCTGGCGACGAGGGGAGGCGCAAGCCCCCGGCCGGGATCATCAGTGCCTCGCGCCGTGCACCGTCCATTTTCAAAGTGGCATGGATGGCCTCGTCATCTTCGGTACGCTCGATCACCGTAATCGAGGCCGCATCTCCTACGAGCGGATAGCTGTTGCGGTCCTTGGCTGAGGTTTTCCGGCTGATGACATCCACATTGATCAATACGACCCGTTTCACGGACGGTTGATCCAGAAGCAGAAAGCTTTGCAGAAGTCCGATGACAAAACCGGCGCAACCCTGGTTGATATCCATACAGAACATGTCGTGCTTGAGGCCCAGGCGGCCCTGAATGACGCTGCTGGTGGGCGGCATCAGGTAATCCGGTGACTGGGTAACCACATAAAGCGCATCGAAACCGTCGGGACTCAGCAGGTTGTTCCGGAACAGGTATTCCAGCCCAAAGCAGGCCAGATCCGAGGAACAAACCGGTCCGTCCACAATCCGATGCCGGTCATAACCCATGACCTCTTTGAGCTTCAGCGAGCGGGCAAGCGGGAAGTTGAAGTTCGCCATTTCGTCGACAAAGGTGCGCTGATTCGCGGGCACGACTGCCAGCACTCCCCGGATGCGACGATTGCGGAAGAGAAAATTCACGATTTGGCGACGTACTTCGCTAACAGCTTCTCGATTGAGGCGATATTGCGCAGGTTTTCGGGCAGGATATCCACGCCCGCGATGGATATCCCATAGTTCTTATCCAATTCCGCCACCAGCATGAGAATGTCGTAGGAGTCCAGCATACCATCGCCGATAAAGTCCTCTGACTCGGAGAAATTGAACTCCGGCCGGATTCCCGTCAAGATTTCTTCGATGCTGCTCACGTGGTGGATTCCCTTCTTCGAATCATAATCTGATCGAACAGCCTCTCCCGGCGGAAGCCGTAATGTTCGTACTTGGCGATCGCGGCGGCATTGCCGCTGACCACCCATAACAAGAACCGCGCGGTAGACGGATGCTCGCGCAGGTAGGTCCGCATCAGTCGGCCGCCGATGCCGCGACCGTAAGACTCGCTGCTGACGTACCAGTAGCGTATCGTAGACGTTCGGCCGGTGTCTTCGAAGAAGAGCAGCCCCCCCGGAGTGCCGTCGCATCGATCGACTAAGATGCTGCGCCGGGCGATGGCGGACTCGATTTCGTGCGCTTCAGGGATCTGATCACGGAATGGATCGAGTTGGCGATCGAGGAAGGACACGATCGCGGGTATATCGGCGAGGTGTGCGTAGTCGACGGAGGCATCCGACCCCACATCGGGAGACGATCCTCCTGGGCGCACCAAGCGAACGAGGTCTACGTAGTCCTCAAATCCGTTTTCGCGATAAATCTCTGCGACCGGCGCGACGTCCTCGGGCCGGCCCACCAGATCGGTGACGATCGGCAGGCCCGGGATCGGATCGAGTGATGCCAGCGCCTCCGCCAGGTCCGTCCGGCTGGCGGCGACGTGGTACAGATGCTCGAAGTGGCGATGGCGGCGAAACAGCAGGGTCGTGCGCACCCCCCGGACCAACGAAAGCACGCCTCGGCCGGCCCAATCACGCAATTGTTCCGGCGCCGCGTAGAAATTCGTGGTGAATTCTTTGTTCAACTCCCGAATCCGCCTCAACTCGGCGCAGATCTCGTCTTCCTCTCCCCGGGTTCGCATCAAGCGGTCCCTTGCAGCCGGGCAGCCAAACCGTTGCGGTCGATCTTGCCGTTTGGATTGCGCGGCAATTCGGGCATCCGATGAAATGCGGTGGGAAGCATGTACTTCGGGAACACTTCCGCGAGCTTCGACCGAATGAAGGCCGAAGTCACGTCGGCGTCGCAATGCGTTTCGTAAAACAGCGTAATCTGTTTCGCCGGCTGGTTGTATAACACGCACGCGTTGGTGATCCCATTAAGCAGCAGGACCTGGTGTTCGATTTCGGGAAGTTCAATGCGATAGCCGAGATGCTTGATCTGGTAATCGGTCCGGCCGACAAACATGATCTCGCCCCGCTCGTTGCGATAGACGAGATCGCCGGTGCGGTAGATCAACTCCGGGTAGCGGTTGTTAAGCGGGTTTTGAGCGAATGCTTTGGCGGTCTTGGCTGGATCGTTCCAGTAACCCATAGCCAGCGAACTGCCGCGCACGCAGAGCTCGCCTCGTTCACCGACCACGCAGGGTTCATTCTTCTCGTTCAGAATTATGATGCTGGTGTTGCGACAGGGAAAGCCAATCGGAAGGGATTCATCTTCGCCAAACTCACGATCAACCACGAAATACGTACAGTCCACGGTGATTTCGATCGGTCCGTAAAGATTCACGAAACTCGCCCCCGGCAGAGCGCGCCGCCAGCCGTTGAGATGCTTGGTGGGGAAAACCTCGCCAGCGAAAAAGATGGTTTTGAGAGCGGAAAGGTCGAATTGATTCAGCAGGCCCAAGTTGTAGATGTTCACCATGATCGTCGGCACCCAAAAGATAAAGCTGATCGATTGGGCCGCGACGAATTCCATTAGCTTCGCTGGGAAGATGCCTGTCTCCTCGGGAATAATGACAATCGTGGCACCCTTGGCCAAGCACAGATTGAGTTCCAGAGTATAAATGTCGAAGTAAAAGGGAGAGAGGCTGCCAATCCTTTCGGTTCCATCGAACGAAAAGCGATCGAAGCACCAGTCCATGAAATCGATGGTGCTTCGATGGCCGAGAATGACGCCCTTCGGAACTCCTGTGGAGCCCGACGTATTTATTATGCATAGCGGGTCAGTATCGATAATGCTTTCGAGACGCCGGAATAGGAGCGCTTCATCTACCTTGATTTCATCGTCGAAGATGTCTTCGATGAATAGGATCTGCTCCTGAGGGACACCGGCCAAATGGAGCTGCACCGCGAGCGGGCGGCAAGTAATGATCAGAAAAGGATTGATGTTCTTGAGAATTCCAAGAACGCGCTGCGCGGGAGATTTAGTGTCGAGATTGTTATAAATGTTGCCGCTATAGACAATACCGAGGTCAGCGATAATGACGTTCGCCTCTTTCGGCAGAAACACGGCGACCGGTTGGTTCGTTGTATCGCACCGGCGGAGAATTTGGGCGGCGCAGCGTTTCGCATCACGGGCCACTGCGGCAAAAGTGTAGGCGCGCCCACCGTCGACAATGGCCACCTTATCCGGGCAGTGTCGCAGCGCGCCTTCTTCGAGGTATTCCAGAATATTCAGTTGCATATCGGTCAGTCAGGCTCGCTCTCTGTCGGCGAAGCCATCCGAATACATTCGCGCGGCGCCCACTGGCGCCACTTCCGGCTGGTCGATGTTGAGCGTCTCCTGGATGACATAGAGCGGGCGCTGCTTGACTTCATTGAAAATCTTGCCCAAGTACAGTCCGATGACGCCCATGTTCGCCAGGAGTAGCCCCCCGATGAGGTAGATCGACACGATCACGCTGGTCCAGCCTTGCACGGTGATGTTGTACATCATAAAACGCACCACGAAGATGAGTCCCATCAGGAATGCCGAACCGGACATGAAAAAACCGGCGCGAATGGCGAGGATGAGGGGCTTATTCGATTGCGACGTGATCGATTCGATGGCCAGCGCGAATCCGCGGCGCAGGTTGTAGGCGCTGGAGCCGGAGAATCGCTCGGAATGCTCGACCGTGATGTACGCAGTGCGGAAACCGAGCCAGCGTAGGAACAGGTGATAGGACCGGTTCAACTCCTTCAGTCGGCAGTAAGCGTCGATGACCTGACGAGAAGCGATCGAAAAATTGCACGCTCTAGGATCGATCCGGACATCGCTGAGAAGGTTATAGACATTCGAGAAGGCGCGCGAGATCGTGCGTTTGATCCAGGGATCCCTCCGCTCCTCGCGCAGAGCGTAGACGATGTCAAACCCATCGAGAGCCTTACGATACAAATTCGGGATCTCAATGGGCCGATCCTGTAAATCGGCGTCCATGACCACGACCCAGTTTCCCCGGCTGTGATGCAAACCCGCGGCAATGGCGTAGTGTTGCCCGAAATTGCGGGAAAGATTGATGCCCTTTACACGGCTATCTGCAGCCGCGGCGGCGCGCACGGCGTCCCATGAGTTCGCCGGGCAACCATCATTGACTAGAATTATCTCGAATGATCCGACTGGCTCCAGCGCGGCGACCAACTGGCGATGAAGCTCAAGGACGCAGTCCCCGCACTTGTAGACGGGAGCAACAACCGACAATTCCACGGAATTGCCCATTCCGGGAACATCGCACACCGTCACGCTCATGGCATAAGTGTATTACAATGCAAGGGTTTTGTGAATAAACGGAGTCATCGAACGCGCCTAATGACGAACCTGCCATGTGACGATGAAGTAGTGAGCACGCAAAAATCCACGGCCGACCTTGGCCTTCAACAAGCGGTGCCTGACTGGTAGTGAGATGCTATACGTGTTGGATTCACAGCTAGCTTCGCTGCACTAGGCCCCACCGGCTGGCTATTCCCTGGCGGGTTGTCTCCACCAGGGTCTGCTCCTCGGCTTCAAAACCTTGGAGCAGAAGAGGCTGTTTGACAAGGAGAAGTCAGCGAACGGCGGAGTTAAAAGGCGAGAAGCTCTCTATAAGTCGCGCCAGTTAGGGCCGAATCCCAGGTCTGCAACAAGGGGCACATTCAGCTTGATCACGCCTTCCATTTCACCGCGCACAAGCTCCTCTACTTCCTCTCTTTCACCCGCAGGGACCTCAAAGAGCAGTTCGTCGTGAACCTGCAGAACCATCCTCGTCTTCAACTTGTGAACGACGAGTTTTCGGTCGAGCGAGATCATAGCGAGCTTGATCAGGTCGGCGGCCGTTCCCTGCAGGGGTGTATTAACGGCGGTACGTTCTGCGAATCCGCGGGAGTTCGGATTGCGGCTCGTGATGTCGGGAATAGGGCGGACGCGTCCGAAAAGAGTTCGCACGGCTCCTTCGCGGCGCGTATCTTCGAGGGTCTTTTCGATGAAGGCCTTCACCCCCTGATAGCGGGCAAAATAGCGATCTATATAGGCGCGGGCTTCCGCCTGCGGAATACCCAGTTGCGCGGCGAGACCAAACGGCGAGATGCCGTATACGATTCCGAAGTTGACGGCCTTGGCACGGTTGCGCGTCTCCTTGTCCATCGTTTCCGCTGGAACGCCAAAGACCTCGCTCGCTGTGAGCGCGTGAATGTCCTCGTTCTGCTGATATGCGCGGACGAGAAGCGGATCGCCGCTGAGATGTGCGAGCAGCCGCAACTCGATCTGCGAGTAGTCAGCGGAGAGAAGGTCCGTGCCAGGTGCTGCAACAAACGCAGCCCGGATTTCGCGACCCAACTCGGTGCGGATCGGGATGTTCTGAAGATTCGGATTTACCGAAGAGAGGCGACCGGTCGATGTGGCCGCGGCCTGAAACGTGGTGTGGACGCGAGATTCAGAGTCGGCGAGTAACGGCAGCGAGTCAACGTAGGTGGATTTGAGCTTGGAGAGATGGCGAAACTCAAGAACGAGTCGCGGCACCTCGTTCGTCTCCGCAAGCCCCTCCAGCACATCCTGCGCGGTGGAAATGGCTTTGCCCTTGCCGTATTTCACTGGTAAAGGCAGGCCCATATCTTTGAAGAGCACCTCGCCTAGCTGTTTCGGCGAGTTGACGTTGAACCGGCGTCCGGCAAGCGAAAAGATGCGTTCACCAACACGTTCCATTTCCTGGCCAAATCGCGTTGAGAGACCGATGAGAACAGCCGTGTCGATGCGGACGCCTTTCTTCTCCATGCGGTAAAGAACAGGTGCAAGGGGCAGGTCGATGTCCTCATAGACTTTTGGTGACGTTGCTTCGTTCGGCTTCCGCACGAAGATCGGTGACCAGAGCTTGTGTTGCAGCGGCAGCGGCCGGCAGAGAACTCGGTGCGGGGTGATTGTGTCGTGCGGCAACGTCCGCAAGCGTTTGTGTAGTGTGCGTCGGGTTGAGCGCGTAGGAGAGCAGCATGGCGTCATCGACTTTGCCTTGCAGATCAACTTCGAGACCACAGAGAACGTGCAGCGCGAGCTTGAGATCGTGCACGCGCTTTGGCACCGAGGAGTCTTCGAACAGCTTCTTTAACTCGGGCGTCAGGGGTAGACACAACCCATTGCCGGTCTCGGCGCTGACGCCAATGCTTGATTGCGTCTTCTTTTCAGCTTCTTCAACGACATAGAGAAGCGACATGGTTTGGGGAACCGCGGGCTCGTTGGATTCAGTCTCCTCTTCGGTGGGTTCTACTGCCGCAAGGGCAAAGGCAAAGCCGGTTTTTCGTGCAGCCGCATAGAAAGCTGTGGCCTGCTCGTCGGTAGGCTGATCAATCAGTTCAAGCGCTGGCGCCGAAGCCGATGGTGCAAGCTCGCGAAGCATCGATGTGAATTCGAGCTCGCTGAAGAGCGTGCGGCAGGCCTCGATATCCGGCTCCTGCGTCTCCATGGCTTTGAGATCGAGCGGAAGCGGAACGTGGCAGTCGATAGTGACCAATTCCTTCGAAAGGAGAACCGCATCGCGATTTTGCTCCAGCGATTCGCGGTAGCTCTTGCGTTTAACCTCGGAAGCGCGATCCAGCACGGCTTCGACGCTGCCGAATTCGACAATCAGATCAACACTTCCCTTGTCGCCGATGCCGGGTGCCCCAGGAATATTGTCGATCGTGTCGCCCCGCAAAGCCATGACATCGACGACCTTCTCGGGCGGAACTCCAAGGACCTCGGTCACCTTCGCAGCGTCAAGGATAAGGTTGTCCTTTTGAGGGTTCAGGACCTTCACATGCGGAGTGACAAGCTGCATCATGTCCTTATCGCCGGAGACGATGAAGACCTCGTGCCCGAGTTCGGCGGCTTCGCGAGCCAAAGTGCCGATGACATCGTCTGCCTCGAATCCCTGGACTTCGAGAATAGGAATGTGCAGCGCTTCGAGTGAACGGCGAATATAGGGAACCTGACGGCGAAGGTCATCCGGCATCGATTCCCGCTTGGCCTTGTAGCCGTCATAGCTCACATCTTCAAAGCTTTGCAACTTGGAGTTCCACTTGCGCAGCATGCCCATAGCCTGGGCGCGCTCGTCGCGAAAGACTGCCCCGCTCGGATCGAAGACTGCAGCAAAGTAACGCGGAGTGAAATCCTGGCGCAGCTTTTTGATCATGTTGACGAAGACGTAAGTCGCCGCTGTGGGCAGTCCCGAACGCGTAGACATGGGACGGCTGCGCTGCATCGCATGGTATGCGCGGAAGATAAACGACATTGCATCGAGAAGAAAGACTGGCGGCTTCTGCTGATCTGGCACGATAGAAGTTTATCAGCGCGGTGAGGCGACTGCTTCCAAATCCGGCGACCCGAGCACTACCCCTCTGTGCAGGTCAGCCTTGAGGATATTGCCATGCAGATGGGATCGAAAGTCGAGCCATAGGACGTGCCGCTAAATGCTCGCTTCGTTCAATGTAGCGATTTGAAAATCAGCTGTTTCAGTATCGCGTTGTGGTGACGCGTCATCTGTTCAGAAAGTTATATTTCCAGATGCACCAAAATGCTCTGAACCCATCTCGCCAGCCAATTTTTTTGCCTTCCGCGTAGGTGCGGCCACTATAAGAGATGCCCACCTCGTAAATGCGCACCTTCGCCTTCGCAATTTTTGCCGTGATTTCTGGTTCGAAACCGAAACGGTCTTCTTCAATACGAATTCGCTGGATAATCTCACGGCGGAAAACCTTATAGCAGACTTCCATGTCGGTGAGGTTCAAATCCGTTGCCATATTCGAACAGAAGGTCAGGAACTTATTCCCGACCGAGTGCCAAAAATACAAAACACGGTGTGCGTCACTACCGCCTTGAAATCGAGATCCGAACACTACATCGGCTTTACCTGACAAGATTGGCATGATGAGCCTGTGGTACTCACTCGGATCGTATTCCAAGTCCGCATCCTGAATGATCACAATGTCAGAAGTCGCAAGCCCGATTCCGGTGCGCAATGCCGCGCCTTTACCCTGGTTTACCTCGTGCCTGGCAGTCTTGATGCGACTTTCCAAGATGGCGAGTTGCTGCACTTTTTCCCAAGTTCCATCCTGCGAGCAGTCATCCACAATAACGAGTTCTTTGACAGGGCGCTGGGCCAATACTTCCTCAACGACCTGCGCTATGGTCGCGGATTCGTTATAAGCCGGCATAACCGCGGTGACGCAAGGCTCTATGTCATCATTGGAAATCAAAGAGGACACCATGGTTTGCTTGCTGAATCTACCCCGAATATACCAGATACAGACAGTGGAAATGCCGGTGTAGGAATATGCGGTATAAAACCAGCACTAAACGGCGGAGTGAGAACCCAGCCAGATCAGGTGACGAAGAAAACTCCGTCACAACCCCGTCTATCAGCGGAGATCCTAGGAGCCACCGACTTGCAAAGGAGCGTCAAGGGCGGCTTCCGGTCGCTTGTGAGCCGCTTCTCGAACGCGCCGCACATAGGCCCATACATAAAAGACGGATACAACCAGCAGGAGAAGCGGCACAGGACGGATAAAAGCAACAGTCATGATCTTGCCCATTAGCCCGGCTCCAAAAACCGGCAATTTCCGAACGAGCAAGACACGAAACACCGATAAGTCTCCGATCAGGACAAAAGTTATGAGAGTTGCCACGAGTGCGAACCAACCAAGTGGACCACCCTCGGCAAAAAGAATTACACACGCCGGAACGGTAAGGAGCAGAAGCTTCGCATCGTGTTGTCGATGGTAGACCGGCAGCATCGAAAGGGCCGCAATTGCAGCGAGAGCAAACCAGGCGTTCTCTGGCGAAAAGCGTGATCGGAGCGTCGTAATCATCCATGTCAAAAACAGGGGAGCACAGATAAGAAAAGTGGCGAGATCCGCGAGTCTTCGATCGTCAAGAAACACGCTGAAATCGGACTGTAAGTTGATTATTGAGTCCGAGACGCGACTCGCGTCAGAAGCAGGGCCTGTATCGCTGAGTCCGCCGGCGTCTGAATTTGCAGCCATGCTTGATCTGAGTTCCTGGCTCCAATTTGGCGCAACATGCGAGACCCAAAGGATGCCCGGCAGTCCAACGAGCGCAGCCAAAGCAATCGTCTGAAAGGCGTATTTTCTGCAAGCCTTGTTTGCCAACAGAAAATAGAGCCAGACCAGGATGCAGTCGTGCGGCTTGACTGTGAGACTTATCGCCATACAAACAACGCCTGCTGCAATCCAGCGTTCGCGGACGAAACACCACACTCCAACCACACACAGACCGACGGCAATGCCCGCTGCATTTCCGATGGCGAGAACTGAACCACTCGTCGCGAGCAACAAGCCGATCAAGCCTGCCGACATCAGCGGAAAGTACTTTTCGCTAACGTCCCAGATCAAGACAGCCGCCAGGACAAGACTTGCAGCATTGAGTGCCATCCACACCAGATGAGCGGGTCCAAAAGCCAGGAGTGCCACTGGTGCAGTAATCGCAAAAGCGTTCGGAAGATAAAAGTACTGGGCAAGAACCTGTCGCACCACCTCCGGGTCGGATGAATGGCTTGGCGCGCTCAACCGATACAGACGAAGCACCTCGCCCGGCTTGTAAGGATCATCCTCGTGGAGAAGGCAGCTCGCGCTGTAATAAACTCCCTTGAAGTCCAGCATGGAAACGTCCAATATCCGTTCCATGAGTCCTCCAATCGCAAGAAAAAGCAGGCTAGCCAAGAGCAGCAGGTAGATTGCGTCCATTCGCGACTTGATCAAGCTGAGCCTCTCAATTGCCACTGGCGCACTGGCTGTTCTTCATGAGCTGGAATGGTATGAGTTTACCAGCGTACGCGTCGGAGAAATGTTGGCCCTCGACGCCGTAGCCAGATATACCGTTCTAGAGAATCCACCCTTTCAAACCGTCGGGACTTCGGGTTGCCGCACGTAGACCCATACGTAAAAAATGCTCATGGCAAGCAGGATAAGGGGTGCCGGCCGGGCAATAACAACGGTCAGAATCTGGTCGGAGAAACCTACAGGACTGGTTGGGATTCGCTTGCTCAGCATTGTCAGCAACGATGACGGAAGATCGCTAGTCACCCCAATCGCTGCCGAGGTCGTTAACATCCCAAGCCAGCGCCGCGCTCCACCCTGAACCCACAGTGCAGCACAAGCCGGTACCGTCAAAATTAGCAGCTTTGCATCATAGGGTCGGTGGTAAATGGGAAGCATGGAAAGGGGAACAAGGGCTGCAAGAGCCAGCCACATATCCGCCCTCGAACTCCCGGCGCGGATTGTACGGATGAACCATGCGATGAAGAGCGGAACGCAGACAACCCAGGTTGCCGGATTGTAGAAGCGCGGATCGTCGCGAAAGACGCCGAATACGGTCTGGAGATTAATGATCATTCCGCCGGTGCCGTTGCTGATGCCTGTAGGACCCGGATCGGCAATTCCGCCGCGTGCGGACACCAGCTCAAGATTGGACCGGATCTCCGGTATCCAATGCGGGGACAGCTGATATGTCCAGAGAGCCGCGAGAATGCCGAGACCAAATACAACGATCAGGGATTGCACGGCCCGCTTGCGATACGCTCCTCCGGCAATTAAGAAGTAGAGCCACACCGCGGCCGAATCATGAGGCTTGATAGCAAGGCTTACGGCGAGGCATGCCACACCTGCGAAGGCTAATCTTTTAGTGAAGAAGCACCATACGGCAATTGCGCACAAACTGACCGCGACACCTGCCGCATTCCCGAAAGCGAACACCACCTCCGCATTGGCGAGCATGAAGCCCAACAGGAGCGCAGAGACCGGCGGAGACGAGTCCGCGGCGACGCTCCAAATGAGGCAGCACGCAAGTGTGAAGAGGCAGATGGTGAGAATTGTCCACAGCGCCTGCGCCACGCCCCATCCGAGAACAGCGAACGGCGCGACGACCAGCAGAGCGGTGGGGAGATAGACCACCGCCATGACGGCGCCTTCAAATTTCTGACGCTCAACAGGGTCGGCAGAGATCCTGCCCCCTTGCTCCTGAAACACACGAAGATACTCGGTTTTGCTGTAGGGGTCCCGATGCTCAACCATGCATCGCGCGGCCAGGTAGACGATGCGAAAGTCGACGATTCCCGGATGTGGGTTTCGCTGCAGAATTACGGCAAAAACGGCAGAGAAGCCGCTCGCGAGCAGCAACGCAACTAAGCCAAAGCGACGCGCGTTCATCGTCACGATACCCACAGTTTGAATCTATATTCGAGCACACAGAGGTACGGAAGACCTTACCAATTCGGGGCATCCAATCCGCGGTTACCTGCAAAGGCACGGGGCGGAAACAATGGCTTGCGGCGAACCTGGCCGAACGGAGTGACCTTAAGCTCCCGCGTTCCAGAGAGGTGATTCGGCCCGATCTGATTCTCATGTAATATCGAGAATCATGCCAGTCATCTCGGGGTCAGACGGTTCGCGCGAGAACCAGGCGTGGTCCGCGTTGCTCCTTGTTCTGACTTGCGCATACGCGATTCTCTTTGGGTTTGTGTTTCGGCGTTTCGCGTATGGCGAACCTGGTGGGTTTCCCGTGTTTTATACGGCGGGAAAGCTGGCTCGGTACGATCTGCGCGGACTCTACAGCCAGCATCTGCAGAATGTCTTTCATCCGTTGAACGATGGCGTGGGGTATTTTTTCCACCTGCCCTACGAGACGATTCTCCTGGTGCCGCTCAGTTACCTGCCGCAGACCATGGCGTTCGCTTTGTGGACGTTGCTCAATCTTGGATGCTTGCTGGGCGTGGCCATGATCCTTCGGCGCCGCTTTCCGGAATTTGCATGGCTAACACCCTTCGCCTTCGGGCCGACCCTCTCACTGTTGCTGAACGGCCAGGATCTGGGAATTCTGGCGCTGCTGGTCGCGCTCGCGTTCGATCACTTCGCCCGCGACAAGGATCTGCAGACTGGCGCAATCCTGGCTCTGGGTCTTTTCAAATTCCCGCTCATCGTGCCGCTGGTGGCAATCCTGGCCTTCCGCTATTGGCGCGTATTCATCGGATTCATCCTTGTCTCGATTCCGCTCTTGCTGGGCTCGGCCCTCGTCGTCGGGAAGCAAGGCATTCAGGACTACCTGGCACTCACACACGGAACGGATGCGAAGGAAGCAGCCGGGATCCTGATCAATTTGCGCGGCATAATCGGCGTGTTGTTCGGTCCGCACACCGCCGTCGTCATCGTGCTATCGGTCACATTGGTGGCGCTGGGCGCATCGATGCGGGCCGCACGCATACCCATGTTTTGCGTGGCTCTCGTTGTGACACAGCTGGTCAGTTGGCATGCTCATTTGTACGATACTTTGATCCTGCTGATCCCGATGGCCTGGATGTCGGAAAGCAAATCTCGATGGATTCGCTACACACCGGCGGCACTGGTTCTGATGACGGTCCCTATGCTCCTCGATCCGTCCTATGGATATCTTCTGGCGATCTTCCTGTCGATCGTGCTCTCGGTGATTTTGATCCCGCGGTCGTCACGACTGATGTTGGCAGGCACCTGACGCTATGGCGTCTTCGCTCGGGAAGGTCGAGATTAACAATCCAAGCCTTCGTAAGCAGCGATTTGGTTTTTCGTTTCCGGTGCCATGTGGGCGCCATTAAGCCAGCGCCGGTACCAGTCGAATGTCCACTCAAACGTGGTTTCGATATTCATACGAGGCCGCCATCCCAGGATGGTGCGTGCCTTCCGAGAGTCGAGGCGAAGAGTATGAGCTTCATGGACGCCCTGGCTCGAATCGGCTGACCATGATGCACCTTCCCCCCACATGGCGGCGAACTTAGTTGCAATTCGTTCAACCTGCCACTCTTCAGCATCACTGGGGCCAAAATTGAATGCGGAAGCCGCCTCTACGCGACCGGCCAGAAGCTGCTCTGCGAGCATCATGTAGCCGTGTAGCGGTTCGAGCACGTGTTGCCACGGTCGAATCGCTTTTGGATTGCGAATGAGCACCGGCTTGCCGGATTCGAATCCGCGAATCAAGTCAGGGATCAGGCGATCTTCTGACCAGTCGCCCCCGCCGATCACATTGCCGGCCCGGGCCGTGGCAATTGCTACACGATGTTCGGCAATTCGATCCCACGGAAAATACGAGTCGCGATAGGCTGCCGCCACAATCTCGGCGCAAGCTTTGCTGGAGGAATAGGGGTCGTGGCCCCCAAGCGGGTCGGATTCGCGGTAAGCGTGGCCCGTTTCGAGATTCTCGTAGCATTTGTCGGTCGTGACGCACACGATGGCTCGAACGCTGGCTGACTTCTTCACTGCCTCAAGCAGGTTCGCTGTACCCAGTACATTTGTGCCGTACGTGACCGAGCGGATCAGCATAGGAACGGCGCACCAACGGCTGGGCGGCGAGGTGGAAGACGACCTCGGGAGCAAAGTCAGTAAGCGAAGCCTCAAGCCTGGAGTAGTCCCGAATATCGCCTCGAGCATCGTCGAGCACGTCGGCAACCGAAGCAAGATGGAACAGGTTGGGCTCCGACGGGGGATCGAGAGCGTATCCTCTGACGTGCGCGCCCTTGGCAGCGAGCCACAGAGCCAGCCAACCGCCCTTGAATCCAGTGTGACCGGTGAGGAAGACGCGGCGCCCCTGCCAGGGTGTCACCATGTCTTCCACGGAGCGCTCCCGCTGGCCCAGAGTTCCTCCAGGCGGTGCTTTTCGCGAATGGTGTCCATAGGCTGCCAGAAGCCATCGTGGAAGTAGGCCTCGACTTGTTTTCTGGCGGTGAGTCTCTGGATCGTCCCACCCTCAAACGCTGTGCTCTCGTCGGGTATCTCGTTGATGACCGATGGCGAAAGGACGAAGAAACCGCCGTTGATCCACCCACCTTCGCCTTTTGGCTTCTCCTGAAAAGCCGTGATCTCAGTTCCCTCGAGGCGAAGGCCGCCGAAGCGGGCAGCGGGATGCACGGCAGTGATCGTGGCCTGTTTGCCGTGCTTCCTGTGAAAGGCTATGGAGGCAGTGATGTCAACGTTGCTCACGCCATCGCCATAGGTCATGCAGAACGCCTCTTCGCCCGCCAGATAGCGAGCGACATTGAGAAGACGACCACCTGTGCCGGTGGTTTCGCCGGTGTCGACGAGCGTGACGCGCCAGGGTTCCGCGACACTCTGGTGAACCTCCATCTGGTTTTTTTGCATGTCAAAGGTTACATCGGACATGTGGAGAAAGTAGTTCGCGAAATACTCCTTGATGAGATAGCCCTTGTAGCCGCAGCAGATGATGAAGTCATTGATCTGGTGCTGCGAATAGATTTTGAGTATGTGCCAAAGGATCGGCCGGCCCCCGATTTCGACCATCGGCTTGGGACGAAGGACTGTCTCTTCGCTGAGCCGCGTGCCGAGACCGCCGGCAAGGATAACTGCTTTCATTTCATCCCCTTGCTGCCGATTAATGGACGACCGCACGGCAGCCCGAATACAACTAGGTACGTTGGTGGCTTTCCTTGACTAATACAGTACACCGCGATGATTCGAGTTGGGTATGCTTGGTGAGTGGACCCAGATGACTAATGGCAGTGGACGGCTTCGGCAGCAAATTTTAGACCTCACGGCCCAGTATTTTGACGAGGCCTTTCCCCCGACGGAGTTCAAGCCTGGAGTCACGCCCATCCCGGTTTCCGGCAAGGTGATCGACGCGGCCGATGTGAGCGCAGTGGTCGAATCGGCCTTGGACGCCTGGTTTACCACGGGTCGATTTGCCGAGGACTTTGAACGCAAACTGGCGCGCTTTGTGGGCGTGCGCAGCGCTTCCCTCGTCAATTCGGGATCATCGGCAAACCTTGTGGCGCTCTCTGCGCTTACGTCGCCTAAGCTGGGCGACCGGCGGCTGAAGCCAGGAGATGAGGTCATCACGGTTGCCGCGGGCTTCCCTACCACGATCAATCCCATCATTCAGAACAGGCTGATACCGGTCTTCGTGGATGTGACGCTGCCGACCTACGAGATAGATGTGACTCAGCTTGAGTTGGCGCGAAGCGAGAGGACGCGGGCCATCATGGTTGCGCACACTCTCGGCAACGCATTCGATTTGGACGCAGTTTCGGCCTTCGCCAAAAAGCATGACCTGTGGCTGATCGAGGATTGCTGCGACGCTCTAGGAGCGAAATGGAAGGGCAGGCATGTAGGCACCTTCGGCGACATCGCCACAGCGAGCTTTTATCCGGCGCACCATATCACCGTGGGTGAAGGGGGAGCCGTACTCACCGACAAGCCGAACTTGCAACTGCTGATTGAGTCATTCCGCGACTGGGGACGAGACTGCTGGTGCGACCCGGGGAAGGACAACACTTGCGGAAAGCGATTCGAATGGCAACAGGGCACGCTCCCGTGCGGGTATGACCACAAATACATCTATTCCCACATTGGCTACAACCTGAAAATCACAGACATGCAGGCTGCGCTGGGGTCATCGCAGATCATGAAACTGCCGCACTTCATCGAACGGCGGAAGGAAAACTTTCGACATCTTTTCAACGCCTTGCAGCCGTTGGAGAATTATCTATTGCTCCCGCAGGCGACGCCGGGCTCAGACCCTTCATGGTTCGGATTCCTCATCGGTGTTCGCGAGTCGGCACCTTTCACGCGCCAGGACCTCGTGCGCGCCCTAGAGGCGAAAAGGATCGGGACACGGCTCCTGTTTGGCGGAAACCTGCTTAGGCAGCCCGCTTACGAGGAGTGCGAGTTCAGGATCGTGGGCGACCTGAAGAACACTGAATTCATCATGAACAACGTATTCTGGATCGGCGTTTATCCAGGGTTGACCAGGGAGATGCTGGATTACGTCGCAGAGACGATTGTGGAATTCGTTGAAAATCCGGGATCCCGAGATCTCGTTGTCCCTATCGCCGGCAACGCACCCTCAGGTCCGACGGAGATCGCACGCCGCTAGGATATACGTCGCTCGTTCGAGGACTAACATGACTTCTCTGAATCTGGAAACGGTCTTTCAACACGCCCTCGACGAACACATCGCCGTGATTCGAGCGATGTCGACTCAGCGACAGGTTTTTGAGCGAATCGCCGGCGAAATGACGCGCGCGGTCCTCGAAGGCAAGAAGGTTCTCTGGTGCGGAAACGGCGGGAGAGCTGCTGATTCTCAACACTTCGCGGCCGAATTAATGGGGCGCTTTCGGCGAGAGCGGAGAGGGCTTCCATCGATCGCGTTGACAACCGATACCTCGGCTCTTACAGCGATTGGCAACGACTACGGCTACGAAAAGGTATTCCAGCGCCAGGTGGAAGCATTATGTAACATCGGCGATGTTGTGGTCGGAATCTCGACCTCGGGTAACAGCAAAAACGTCTGCCTCGCACTTGAGTCAGCGCGGAAGATAGGCGCATTCACTGTGGCGCTGACTGGAGACGAAGGCGGAGCCATGCTGAAGATCGCAGAGGTGACCCTCCGCATCCCCTCGAAAGACACCGCGCGCATCCAGGAGGGTCACATCCTCTGTGGTCACATGCTGTGCGACTGGGTCGAGTTGAGCGTGTGTGCGGGGGAAACGGCAACGACGGAAGTTCCCGTTCGTTGATCGGGGACTTGGCTTCAGGCCGAAACAACTTCCGCGCACCAGGTTGTCACGTCACGTGTCATTTTGCCGTTTACTCGGCGACTCTCTCGACTCACGAGCAGGGCTTTCTCACTCGTAGCTCAAAATGGTTCTCTTGAAACCTTCTTCGACGTTGGTTGTCGGCTCCCAGCCGAGCCTTTTGATTTTCGATATGTCGAAATGGCCCGCGCTCGCGATACTTGGAATATATGGGTCGTCCGCCGAACGCTCCCGGCGAACAACCTTGCACTTGCGCTCCGGAAACAAGCGGCATAGCATCTCTGCGAGTTCGCGCACGGACGTCTCTTCCTCCGCTCCCACGTTATAGGCTTCTCCCACCGCACCCCTCAGCAGAACAGTGAAGTACGCGATGGTGGCGTCAGAGAGATAGCAGAACGGCCGGCGCGCGCTTCCGTCGCTCTTCAGAATGATGTCGCGCCCGGCCACGATGTCGGCGACGAAATCAACAAAGACCCGACCGTCGTCAAGTGCCATGCCTGGACCATAAGTATGGGAGATCCTAACAATCCTCGCAGGCAAGCCAAACTGGGAATGCCAGGAGGCGCATAGAGTTTCCGCCGCCCGCTTCCCTTCAGCATAGGAGGAACGGACATTTACTGGATCTAGCCCGCCGAAGGACGTTTCGACAATTGGAATAGACGGGTGCGCAAGTTGCCCGTAAACTTCGCCGCTGCTGAAGAAGAGAAAGCTCTCGCAATCGGAGTGGTTGGCGACCGTAAGCATCTGTCGTGTTCCCATGACATTCGCCTCGAAGGTGCCGACTGGATCGGTCCCGAAAAACTTGGGGCTCGCCTGGCTTGCAGCGTGAATCACAAACTCTGGGTTTGCCGGTCCTTGGTAAGGATCTCGAACATCTTGCACGACGAGCGTCAAGTCGGAACGGCCAATCAAGCTCCCCAACCTCCGCATCGCCTTCCCGCGATTGCGGACAAGCGCTATTACATGGACTCCGGCTCGAGTCGTTTCATTGAGATAAAGTAAAACCTCAAGCATGTAAGCGGGAAGAAATCCGTTCGCTCCCGAGATGAGAACTGCCTTCCCGGAGAATCGGTCCCAGGGAAGGTCCACAGAGACGATTCTCCTCAAATCTTCCTCGATGACGGGGTGTCTCACCTGGCGCAAATCTACTCCTCGCGACGCTTCTGTCATCCTGATCTCCATTAAACGTACTCGTAGCCTGCCGAGGCTACAAAACCCTATTGATTTGAGAATTTGTGGCATATCTTCAGTAACCTTGGCCAAATCTAAATGTATCTATGAGATGTGACGAAACTGCTATGATGGCCGCGGAGTAGGGTGAAGCGGCAACGACTTCCGCAAGGTCGTTCACCCAAGCAGAGTGCACAAGGAGCAGAATTCGCATGGGCTCGGTTTGGATCGACGATAGGCTTGTAGGCGACGATCAGCCATGCTTTATTGTCGCGGAAATCGGGATCAATCATAACGGTGACATTGAGCTCGCCAAACAGTTGATCGGCGTTGCCGTGGCAGCAGGTTGCAATGCTGTGAAGTTCCAGAAGCGTACACCAGAGCTTTGTGTGCCGGGCTGCCAGCGCAGCACGATGCGCGAAACACCTTGGGGTTATATCTCATACATGGAGTATCGGGAGAAGGTGGAATTCGGCCTGGATCAATACCAGGAAGTCGATCGATTCTGCCGCCAAAACGAGATCATGTGGTTTGCCTCATGCTGGGACATTCCATCGGTGGACTTCATTCAGCAGTTCAAAGTCCCCTGTTACAAGATAGCTTCCGCGACAATAAACGATGACGAGTTGCTTCGATACACGCGGAATACCAAGAAGCCTATATTTGTCGCCACCGGGATGAGCTCGATCGCGGACGTGGATCATGCCGTCGAGGTCTTGGGTAAACAGGACCTGATCGTGATGCACGCCGTCAGTACGTACCCCGCCGACTACGGCGAACTAAACCTGCGTGCGATTCTCACCATGAGAGATCGCTATCGAATTCCTATAGGCTATTCGGGGCATGAAACAGGCATTCCATCGAGCGTGGCAGCGGCGGCAATGGGCGCCTGCGTTGTTGAAAGACATATCACACTCGATCGCGCCATGTGGGGCAGTGATCAAGCTGCCTCACTCGAACCCAATGGAATCACACGCCTAGTCCGTGACATTCGCCTAGTGGAGAGAAGCATGGGGACTGGTGAAAAGAAAGTACTCGAAAGGGAATTTCCGATCATTGCGAGGCTGAGGCGGAAGGAATGACTATCACGACGTTTGAGAACATTAAAGCCGTTGCAATGGACGTTGACGGGGTTCTGACCGATGGCACCTACTGGTGGGGAAGCAAAGGAGAGGAATTCAAGAGGTTCTGCTATGCAGACTCGACCGGCATAACCGAGGCAATCAAGGCCGGGCTAAAAATCGCGTTGGTTTCCGGAGAGTCCAGCCCGGCGGGAATGGCATTGGTGAAGCGTCTCGCCGACAAATTGAAGATCGAAGACATGTACACAGGGTGTCATGACAAGGAAGCTGCAATTACCCGATTTGCAGAAAAGCATCGGCTTCAGCTTTCGCAGGTCTGTTTCATTGGAGACGATGTCATTGATATTCAGGCGATGGGGGTTGTTGGGCTTGCGGTCGCGCCAGCCGATGCCCATTCGAGTGCTAAATCGAAAGCACATCTCATCACTGCCCAAAAGGGCGGCAGGGGAGCCGTACGGGAAGTGCTGGACTTGATCCTTAGCAAAGCGGGAAGCTAAATCGGCTTGGTTGCTCAAGGTTCAAACACCTCGCGTGTTTGAAATAATCTCGGCAATGCAGGCTAGACCAGCCATCTGAGGTTGCAGTTCCTTGTCTCGCGTTGCGACCTTTGGCATGTCATTGCAAACAGTATCCTGGTTGAAGAAATGAAGCTCTCAGACTACGTTGTCAGATTCATCGTTGAACGGGGCGTTAAACACGTCTTCGTTGTTACGGGTGGTGGGGCGATGCACTTGAATCAGTCGCTCGGAGCGGAGCCCGCGATTGAACCGATTTGTAACTCTCACGAACAAGCGAGTGCAATTTGCGCCGAAGCATATTCCAAGGCAACCAATCACCTCGGTGTGTGCGTGGTCACCACCGGCCCTGGAGGGACGAACACTGTCACGGGTGTCGCCGGCGCATGGCTGGACTCAACTGCGACGCTGTTCCTCTCAGGCCAGGTAAAGCGCCCGGACAGGATGTTTTGCAGTAATGGACAACCGCTAGGAGTGCGACAACTGGGCATCCAGGAAGTGGACATCGTTTCGATTGTTAAACCCATAACAAAGTACGCCGTCACAGTTCTAGATCCAAAGCGGATCCGCTACGAACTGGAAAAAGCGCTGTTCCTTGCTCTCAACGGGCGTCCTGGACCTGTCTGGATCGATATTCCACTAGATGTGCAGGCATCTCCAATTGACGATCCTTCGATGCTAACCGGATTCGATCCGAGAGAACTTGAGACCCATCAATGCAACCACGACTTGAAAAGAGAAGTTAGCCAGCTGATCAGTCGGTTGAATGGGTGTGAGCGACCTCTCTTGTTTGCTGGAAACGGCATTCGACTCGCACATGCGGAATTGGAATTCGAGGAACTTCGAACCCAATTGGGTCTTCCGACAGTTGCCACCTGGTGTGCAGCCGACCTTGTTCCAAGCGATGACCCCACATACGTGGGGCGGCCGGGAACTGTCGCTTCACGCGGAGCCAATTTCGCCCTGCAAAACTGCGACTTTCTGCTGACTATCGGCGTGCGCCTTGATTTCTCGATCACGGGTTATGCCCCTCAAAATCTCGCGAGGGTGGCCCACAAGGCAGCAGTTGACATTGATGCGGCGGAACTGGGAAAGCTCAGACCGCACATACAACAACCTATTTGCGCGGACGCGAAGACGTTCTTGACGGAATTGCTCAGTCAACTTCACTCTGTCAAACCGAGAGACAGACAAGACTGGGACAGGCATTGCAGGAATTGGAAGACACAGTACCCAGTAGTTACCGACGATCATCGAAAACCAAACGGAGACGTAAGCATTTTCCATCTTGCCGAGGTCATCGGTACCGAAGCCAGCCCGGACGACCTCCTCGTGTCCGGAAGTTCGGGGAGCGGCATCGAGATCTTCCTGCTCGCCTGTCCCACGCGCACCGGACAGCGTATCTATCACACGGCTGGTCTCGGCGCAATGGGGTTTGGTCTGCCCATGTCTCTCGCAGTTTGTCTCGCTAAGGGGCGAAGGCACACGATCTTGGTAGATGGCGACGGCGGCTTCCAAATGAACATCCAAGAATTAGAGACTGCGTCGCGGTTTAAACTCCCTGTGAAATTCTTCGTTCTCAACAATGATGGATACGCATCAATTCGCGCGTCACAGACTGCATATTTCGGCAAGGCAACCATTGGCTGCGACAGCCGCACAGGACTCACTGTTCCCAATCTGACAAAAATTGCTGCAGCCTACGATCTACCATGCGTCGTAATTGCAGATCAGAAAAACCTGCGCGAGGATGTCAAACGGGTTCTGGAAATGAGAGGACCTGTGGTGATTGACGTGCACGTTATTCCCGACGAGATGCGTGTTCCGCGGCTGCAGTCATTTCAGAAAAAGGATGGCTCGTTCGTCTCCAAGCCGCTTGAAGATCTGTTTCCGTTCTTGCCTAGAGATGAATTCAGATCAAACATGCTTATTCCTCTCATCGAAGAATGAGAAAATCTCATCTCGTCCTTCGACTTAATTTGGAACAGAACGATTGTCAGCCTCGTAGCATTTTCCGGAGATCACAGTGAGAATTCTCTTTATCGGTCTTGGAGCTACCGGTCAACGCCATCTCCGCAACATGAAGTCCCTGCTCGGAAACGCTGTCGACGTCATAGCCTATCGCGTTCGGCGCCAGACGCACGTGGTCACGCCGACCATGAATGCCGATCCAAACCGCAATATTGAACAGGAATACTCCATTCGCGTTTTCCCCACCTTGGTCGAAGCCCTTGAGCAGAGGCCGGAAATCGCCTTCATCTGCAACCCCAGCAGCCTGCACATTCCGCTGGCACTCGCCTGCATCCGGGCTGGATGCGATGCGTTCATTGAGAAACCTCTGTCCGATTCCCTAGACGGCGCAGATGATCTTGTGTGTGCTGCTTCAGAGACGAAGCGCGTCGCTATGGTCGGATACCAGCTTCGCTTTCATCCCTGTCTTCACAAGCTGGCTGAGATCGTTCAGAGCGGAATTCTGGGAAATCTGCTTGCTGTGCGCTCGACGATAGGAGAGTATCTTCCGAATTGGCATCCTTACGAGGACTATCGCCAAACCTATGCCGCGCGGGCCGATTTGGGCGGCGGCGTGGTTCTTACGCAAATTCACGAACTTGATTTTCTGTATTCCCTATTCGGCTTGCCGAGCCGTGTCTATGCAATCGGCGGCCATTGGAGCGAACTCGAGATTGACGTGGAAGACACCGCGAGCATCTTGATGGAATGCGCCTTGGGTGGCCGTCCACTCCCGATCCATCTGCACCAAGACTACTTGCAATCTCCGCCCAATCGGCAGTGCGAAGTGATTGGTGATCGCGGCAGTGCGATAATGGACCTTCGCGCCGTCACGGTGGCCGTCTTCACCAGGAACATCGACACTCCGGTAATTCATAACTTCCCGGGCTTCGAGCGTAACCAGCTGTTTGTCGACGAACTGAGCCATTTCTTCGACTGCGTGAAAACTCGAAGCAAACCTGTGGTTGACCTGGCAGACGGTTTGCAGAGTCTTCGCATGGCACTTGCAGCGAAGAAGTCGATGTCGACGCGTATGCCAGTGGAATTGACTGCAGCGAAATGATCGGAGCATGAGGTCGACGATGGGTGATCACGGCAATCAACGAGTACAGGCGCTCTTCGACCTCACCGGCCGCGTCGCTATCGTCACCGGGGGAGGTGGATTGCTCGGTTACTATCATGGAGCAATTCTGGCAAGCGCCGGTGCTAACGTGGTCCTGCTTGACCTTGCCGCTGCGAATCCGCAAGCTCGCGCGAAACAGTTGAGTGAAGAGTCCTCCACGGAGGCGATTGGACTCATCTGCGACATCACTTCAGAAATCTCGATCGAGGATGCTCGAAAGGAGATTATCGAGAAATTCAGCCGGATCGATATTCTCGTCAACAACGCAGCCAACAATCCCAAAGTCGAAGATGGAACAACGACGTGGTCACGGCTCGAGAACTTTCCGCTCGAAGTCTGGGAATTGGATCTCCGAGTTGGGTTGACCGGGGCATTCTTGTGCAGCAGGATCTTTGGATCTGAGATGGTAAAGCACAATTCGGGGGTCATTGTGAATGTAGCCTCAGACTTCGCATTGATCGGGCCAGACCAGCGCCTCTATCGGATGGAGGGACTGCAGGAAGATCAACAACCGGTAAAGCCAGTGAGCTATCCTGTGGTGAAGTCCGCCATTCTCGGACTGACTCGTTACCTGGCGACATATTGGAATAAGCAGAACATTCGAGTGAATTCCCTGTGTCCGGGTGGAGTTTTCAACGGGCAGCCAGAAGACTTCGTGCGAAGGTTAAGACAGTTGGTTCCGATGGGGAGAATGGCAAATCGTGACGAGTATCAAGGGTGCGATTCTTTTTCTCTGCTCAGACGCCTCCTCGTACATGACGGGTGCAAACATCGTGGTCGATGGCGGGCGTACCTGCTGGTGAGCCGGTTTCGGGCTCGGTCGCAAGGAGAACTGGATTGGGGAAGAACATGGGAGAGTTCGAGCAGGAACTTGAAGATCTTCTGGTTGAAGGTGTTGAAAACGCCCGTCAGCGCGAGGCCGCTGCATTCGACGACTTGGTGGACAGGAATGCGAATCGAACTGGTGCTATTCGGCGCAGGCAACCTCGGACGCCGGACGCTCGCAGGCCTGCGACGGATTGGTTTAGAACCCCGCTGTTTCGTTGACAGTAACCAAAAACGATGGGGAGAACAACTGAGTGGTATTCCCATCGTGAGCCCCGAGGAAGGAGCCAGACTTTACGGTGACAAGTCTACGTTCGTATTGACGGTTTGGGGAGCCCTTGGCACCGACAGGATGTCTTCCCGCATTGCACGACTACGGCAACTCGGCTGTAAGAATGTGGTCTCTTTCCTACCCTTGTACTGGAAGTTTCCTGACATCTTTCTGCCGCACTACACGGTTGATCTTCCCAGCCGTGTCCATCTACAGGCTGATCACGTTCGCGCGGGGTTTCACCTAATGGCAGACGATCGATCACGAAGCGAATACCTGGCGCAGTTGCGTTTTCGCTTACTCGGTGACTTTGACTGCCTGCCTCCACCGGTACCGGGAGCGATCTATTTTCAAGAAGATTTGTTCAAGCTTGGAAATGAAGAGTCTTTCGTTGACTGCGGGGCCTTTGATGGAGATACACTGGGTCTCTTCCTCGAAGAGACGGGCGGCGCTTTTCGAAGCGCAGTCGCTCTTGAGCCCGACCCCGGCAACTATGCAAAACTCGAGGATCGATTGGCACAGATGCCCCCCGATGTTCGCCGGCGAGTAGAACTTCATCAAGTCGCAACGGGCAGCTCAAACGCGCGCGTCATGATGGATGTCGGAAACGGACCGGCATCGCAAATCGGTAGCGGCAACTACGAGGTCGATTGTGTCACGCTGGACTCGTTGCTACAAAACTATCCGGTTAGCATCATCAAGATGGATATTGAGGGATCGGAAATCTCTACACTTGCCGGGGCAAGGACTCCTATTCAGAAAAACTCACCTGTCCTGACGATTTCCGCCTATCATCGGCAAAGCGATCTCTGGGAAATCCCGCTGCTGATAGAAGAAATGAATCCCAACTATTCCTTTTACCTGCGTCCGCACATGCTCGAAGGATGGGACCTCGTCTGTTACGCGATACCAAATGTACGCTCTCTTCGCTTCGTGAGTTAACTCAGCCCACCGCGGCCATTGGCGTTATCTTCTACGATCCGTTGCCGAAAAGAGAACTTCTTGTGGCCGATAAAGCTGAGACAAACATTAATGGCCGCCAAAATCGCAGCCGCGATGTACGACGCAAAATGGGGCCTGCTGGAATAGGCGCGGAGGATGGGGACCAGGATCGCCATGCCTATCAATCCGAAAGCCATCGAACCACTGTACACTCCGAAACAGCGAAGCCATTCGACAAAGTAATTTCCTCGAGTACGAAATACAAACCACTTATATGCCAGGAAAGCCACAGTCAGTGCAATAAGACTTGTCAGAAGCCATGCATACAAATAACTGTAAGAACCTAGTGGGGTAAATTCCCAGTTTAGAAATGCGAAAAGTCCGTACCCAAAGACCGTATTAAAACCGCCCACAAGCAAGTAGCGCATGAACTGCACTGACGGCTTGTGGATGTTTTGATTCACGAGAACTGGAGTTGCCTAGAAATTGATACGTTCTTTTTCGGTGACGAGCGGGCGATTCAGCACAAAAGTGTGGATGGATCCGACGTATTCCCCGATAATGCCAAGGGCGATTAGTTGTACCGAGCCGAGGAAGAATAGGCCTAGGACGACCGGCGCAACACCTATCGTAAAGCTCCGCCAGAAGGCGAGTTTGTAAACCAAGTAAAACATACCCGCAAGAAAACTCAAGAATGCCGAAACAAATCCGAAGAAAACGACAAGGCGCAACGGAACTTTGGAAAGGTTCGTGATACCTAGCATCGCGAAATCGTAGAGCGAATAGAAATTGTTCTTTGTGACTCCCCGCTCGCGGCGTTTCTGGTTATAAAAAACCTTGGCCACTGGCAGCCCGAGCTCAGCAATCATTCCACGGAAGTACGGATATGGATCACGAAATTCGGTACGAATCTTCTCCACCACCGACCGATCGTAGAGACCGAAACCTGTAAAGTGCTCCATCACCTCAACATTCGTCAAACGAGCAACCAGTCGATAGTACGCCGTTCGTAGACGGTACATCAGTCCGTTCTCTTCGCTCGAGTTCTTGATCGCGGCAACGATTGGGAAGCCTTTCTCCCATTCGCGGAACATCTCGACAAAGAGTTCAGGCGGATCTTGCAAGTCAGCCAACAAGACCCCGACTGCATCACCCTTTGCCTGTAAGAACGCATGCATTCCAGACCGTGCTCCTCCCACGTTGCGCGCATTCACGATGACCCTGACACAGGAATCTTTGGCGGCCATTTCGCGGAGGACTTCAACCGTACGATCTGTTGATGCATTGTCAATAAAGAGATGTTCGATGCGGTATTCAGGAAACTCTCCAGCCACGACCATCAAGCGTCTGTGCAATTCGCGGACATTGAACTCCTCGTTATAGCAAGGGGTCATAATGGTAATCAGATGGCTTGTCATTTGTTCAGTTTCCCGTGAGCGGAAAGCATTGCTCTTTTCGACCTCAATCCGTCTGTAGGGGTCCCAGAGCCGAGACCGCGTGGTAGCTCGATTTCAAGATGGCTTCACAGCGATCATTGTAATAATGTCGTGAAGATTCTTTTTGAACTTCACCTCACCCAACGCAGTACCGTTCAGCGCCTCATAAATCCGCACAAATCCGGATTTCATGTTCCCTTGCGCCAATCGTAGAAACACAGTCTTGACCTTAAAGAGATGCCCGATAAACAGAGAATCCAACGGCTTGAATCCGGCTTTCTCCAAGGTTAACGCGAGCGTGCGCTGGTCATAATAGAACAGATGAGAGGGTGGCATTACAGCGTAGAATCGTGGACCAGTGAGCTTGGCATACATGCAGGAGATGTTATGGACTTTGATTGCAATAAGGCCACCAGGCTTTAGCAATCGAAGACACTTCTCAAGCATCGGCAACGGATCGCGAATATGATCGAATACATCCTGCAATGTGATGACGTCGAAATACGCTTCGTGCATGGGATAGCCTTCGAAAGGACCAAGGAATATTCGATCGCCGTACTTTTCCTGTGCTGTCATCCCGTAGTGCGTCGTGATTTCGTTTCCATGACATTCCCAGTCCGGCATGGTGTCAAGAAACCAGCCGCGCGCACATCCCACGTCCAGCAATTTTCCAGGCTGGGGAAAGCGCTTGCGGATAACCGATCCTAGTTCGTTGTAATAGTAGTTGAGACATTCGACGTTTGTATCGCCGTAAGAATCATCCACGAAGCTGGCGTAATGCGCGATCAAATCCTCCGTCGTGACCGGGTTCTGGACGAAGACCAGCGAACATGAGGAACACTTGGCAATCGTATAGCCATCAACCTGCCAAAGGGCGGCAAGTTCCTGCCCGTCACATAACGGGCAGGATGTATGAAGATCAGTTGACGGCGGACGTCCCAAGGTACCCCCTATCCAATTCATCCTACGTCAGGCCCGTATCAAGGCCAACGTTACAAATGTTTACATGCGATCTGAAAGACAAACAATTAGGCCCGTTTTTCTCCCAGAACCCATGCCACGTCTTCATTTCCGGCTGGGGAGATGAGCGGATACGTCCCGGAATCGATGACCGTAGCGCCGCAACGCTGGACGAGCGTTGTCAACGCATGCTCTGTGAAGTAATTGATATGCTCGTGCATCATGTAGAGGGTCGCCGGACGCATAATGTGCAGAACCAGCGAAGGCTTCGCAAGCGACATTAACCCAATTTGGGCAATTCGACGAACGATTCTCTTCATCCCAAGTGCGGCCTCGCAAGGCACCTCAAGGAAGATCAGCCCGCCTCCCGGCGCCGCTTTGAGGATCTGATCGACCTCGATGCGCGGAAAACCAACGTGCTCCAGCACATTGCTGTTGATAATAAGATCCGCTTTGCAACTCGTCGGATCGCTGATTGGCGTCACTCCGGGAAGCGCCGTTGCCCCTGAGATATCGTAGAGAAATAGCTCCGCTCCCTCGAACAATCCTAAGACCAAATCTCCGTGGTCGCCGCCGTAATCCAGAACCCGATCGATCTTTCGGGGTCCAAGATGCCTGCGAAAGATCGGCGCAAGCTTGGCGCGACGCGTCACATAATGGGCCTCTCCTGCCAAGCTTGCATTGAACTTTGCAGTGTACCAAGGCTCAAAAGAATGGCGCATCTTCAAGTACTCTTCTGAGCGATACCCCCTATACTCTCGTTGCAAGTCCTCATCTTCAAGGCGTGGATTGTAGAACATGAAGCCGCAGGATTCGCACTTCACGAGATCCACGCAGAAGGGTGCCCTGTTCCAAATCCGTCTCGCCAGAAAAGGAGCTACCAAAGCCCGCTTGAGCTGGCGAATGGGGCCATCGCAGATAACACACTGAGAGACTTCGATCATTTTGAATCCCTTTTCATTCTCAGCCCACACCGTGAGGTCTTTACGATTGAAACAATAGTGAATTCCAATGGCTATGCGTAGAGTCTAACCGGATCATTCCCGCCAGCCCTCCAAGACTCATGGCGTCTGCGCCTGTGCACAATCGAGCGCACGGAATTCCGGTTCGGCAACGACCGAGTTGAGGGTCCATACCCAGCTCTGCTTGTCCTGCCAGACAGAGTCGTAGATGTTGGCGACGAGGTACTGGATATTGTATTGGCGGCAGATGGCGAGCGCCTGTTGCGTGGTGGTCCCGCGGTAGACAGCATCGATATCCACGGCCATAGCAGGGCAGCCGGAAGGGTCGCCGCCCAGTTCAGAGCCGCACCAGAGCTGGTCGCTAACGGCGGCTACCTGCCGGTTCACTCCAAAGAGGTCGGCGTTTGTCCACCATGCGTTTGGACTCGCGGGATTGAATTGGACGATTGCGTCGCGGGGTATTGCAGAATTGAGCTCGGCGTAACCGACGCCGGCAACGTAGGCCTTGTGGGAGAGGTCGTGGATATGGGGACCGAGGCTTCCCTTGACATAGTCTCCGTAGAAGGGAAGGAAGAAACGCAGATCGATAGCCTTATAGGCGGCAGAGAGCACTCCGACGACGATGGCGAGGGTGGCCAAGGAACGGAGCCACTGTGGGGACTGGCCCGGCAGGCCGAAGAGCTGATCCGGTTCGGCCGACTTGTGGCGGAGTCTCCAGCCAACCAGGAGTTCGGAGGCTAGTAGGAGCAACGGGAATTGCAGGAACAGCGCGGAATGCATACCGAAGTCGTTAACGGTCAGCACTCCGGACCGGATAAAGGACATGATGGGGATGGTGGTTACTGCCATCAGGAGCAGGGATCGCTGGGGCGAGGTGAGACGGATGCGGCCGCGCCAGGCGGGCACGAGATAGATGAGAAACACCACAACGGGGAGGCCGAGCTCGATGCAGCACCCCGGGGCAAGGAGCACCAGATTGGCAAGGTTTCGTGCAGCCGTGGAATGGATTGCGGTGAAGTGACGGAAGAGGGGTAGTGCCAGAAGGCTGTCTGGCGGGAGCGTCTCGCGAACAAAGAACGAAAAGAGACTGCCGCCGCCGAGCTTCGAAACAGTGTGGGTGAGTTGCCAAAGATACGGAAGGAGAAGAACCACGGCACCGGCACCCCCGATGACAAGCAACAGGGCGGGCCGGTAGATTCGCTCGATAGCGATCTGCCAGAGTGAGAGGACGAGCATGACCAGGAAGAAAGCAAAAGAAACATAGACGGAGAGGCCGAATGCGCTGGCTAGTGCTGTGGCAATGAGGACCACGTTAAGAACGCTCTTACGGTTACCGTTTCGGCCGGCCATTGTGGCCAACAGAAACGCAAGCATGCAACACACCATGCTGACGACGTGGTGCGGGTAGAAGAGGAAGTAGCTGAGCCAATCGACGATCTGGACGAGAGCCCACCGGTCACCGGGCGGCGGAACGTGCATGAAGAGCATGTTCCAGAATTGGAGGCAAATGGTGAGGCCAGCCACGGAAAAAAGCGAAACGGCGATCAAGAATTGTGCCCGAAGGCGAGCGCCAACCAGAAGGAAGTGTTTGAGCAAGAGCCCCGTCAACGCCGACAAGGCGAGCCCCGCCCAGACGCAGCCCGCTATGAGGACAGTGCGGGGGGGGGAGATGGGAGAGTTTGGCAACCGCAGCGCAATCGACGAGCCAGAAATAGTAATAGCGCATGGACGCGGATTGTCTATACCAGTAGAGCGGGTTAGCAGGCGGGATGCCGGTGCGGATGATGCTTTCGGTCCAGTTTGTGCGCGCTGCATGATCGTAGACCGTGAGGCTCATGAAGAGACGCTGGTGGCTCTCAAAGTCAACGAGCGACAGAAGCGCCAGCCCGATCCATGCAACGGCCAAAGTAATGGCCATGCCGCCGAAAGGCTTCCATCCGATGAGGAGTTTTTTGCCTTGATGTGACAGCCGTCTGCACTCTGTTGCCAAGGTCGCGACGAAGGCGAGAGCACTTGCCAAGAGGAGAATCTGAACAGCAACCAGCGAAAAAAACCAGCCGATGAGTACCGACGCGATAGTGGAGATTGCCAGCGAGAGTGGCACGCTCCAGAAGATCCGTTCCACGAGGGAACGCCGGCGGAAATTGTACAGGTTGGTATACCAGGCAACGACATAGCCGACGCAGACCGTGACCGGGAGAAACGCAGGAATTGCCAGAAGGCTTTCTGCAATTTGGCTGACGGTAATGGACGGAACGTTAATGCTTTCTCTCCTCCGTGCGGTTGCGAAGTACCTGGACTAATAAGCGCCAGCTGAATCCGATGATGCATACGGAGTGACCACCGCGGGGACCGAGTCTGGCTGCACGAGCCAGACTTTTCGAGTGTTGTAATGCCGAATCAACTCGAGGTTGCTCGCGGGATCCATTTCGCGTGCCCAGATCACCTTCGAGGTGTCGATGTTGGCCGCGTTGTAAACCCACTCATCGAGCGGATTGTGCGTTGGAGTATAGCGGACGATTGCCAGTTGGCTGCCGGGCGATGCTTCCAGTTGCGTCTTAACGGATTCCCTGCTTGTGCCGAAATGATCCGGGCCGTACCACATCCCCATCCATTCGGCTACCGGCCACTCCGTTATCTTGGGAAGATACGGTCTGGCGAATAGCCGCAGTCCCGCGAGGACGACGCAGACGACTACCAGGAGCCGGACCATCATCACGCCGACAGGTCTGCCACCGGGTCGCCAGACCCTCATATGACGCATTGCCTGCAGGCCGATGGCATAAAACGCAACCGTGAAGGGCGCAACGTAGTGGGGAATGAGAAAAATCTCCGCCAGCATCCCTGTCATGAGAACAAGAACAGCAATGATCATGAAACGGACGCGGCGATCGAGGATCACCCTGCGGAGCATGAATAGCGGTGGAAGCAGAGCGATTCCGGCGAAGAACCTTAAGACATTGATTGGCCTGGCGAGATTTTGCCCCACAAATCCCGCGAATGTGCGATAGCTCCTGGCGGTGGGCACTTCCTGTGTCATATAAAAGTCGCGCATGACTGCGTGCTTGTATTGCGGCACCGGGCGAAGATGTTGCCAACCCCAATACGGAGCGACCGCATACATGGCGCGATTCAGCGTATACGGCAGCGTGATTGGGCTGCCGAATGCGCGATAGTCGTAGTAGCCTAACCACGCGATCCCGGCGAACAAGACGGCCAGGGGCAGGTTAGCTCGGCGGAGAATGACCGCGTAGGACGGCCGGTTTTTTCCCTTGACGAGCCAACGGCCGAGAACGAAAGCCACTGGAAGGCAAAGCAGTAGTCCTTCATAAGGACGGCTTACAGCGAGGATGGCAGCACCTAAGGCCAACACCAGGCCGTCTCGAACTCTTACGGATTTAATAAGGCGCGGGAATGCGCCTAGCACGAGCGCTCCGCCGAGCGCCCCGATGGCGGCCCCGCCGGTGTAGGAATTGATCCAATAGCTGAAGAGCCCGATCCGCAAAACCGCGATGAAGCCTCCAAGAAGACCCCACCCGGGCGGCATCCACGCTTGTAGC
Source organism: uncultured Acidobacteriaceae bacterium (assembly GCA_963770365.1). Taxonomy (GTDB): domain Bacteria; phylum Acidobacteriota; class Terriglobia; order Terriglobales; family Acidobacteriaceae; genus Telmatobacter. The sequence continues at coordinate 40,057 of CAVYPN010000032.1, forward strand.
GCCCAGCAGATTGCTCCGCACATGAGGGCGTTGACGCACAACAGACCGAACCATGGATGTCCGAAGAAGACTTTGCCTGCCGCCAGAACGAGGCCGGGGGCGGGGAAGTACATCGACACATAAGTTGGCGTCATCGAGATGTGAATGCTCTCGAAATGCTGCCACATTGCCGGGGTTGGATTCGCCACCCTGCCCGCGGCGAAGGTGTCTGCCGAAAACAGGTAACTAAAATCATCCGGAGTAAATGGCAGAGGAATTGGGAAAACAGGTAGAAAGACGAGCCGCAAGAGAAGTTCGGATAGGCAAACAGCAAGAACTGCCAAGGCACGCCGGCGGGCCAGCGACCCGAACCAAATCTCTATGCGCCGGAACCAGGAAGCGCCGAGCCTGGGAATTGCGAAGGGCACCGAGACCGCAAGCACCATCATCAAAAATTCGGTTTTCGCAAGCGAGATGTGGTCGGTCGGGACTGGTGCTGCGGTCACGCGAGAGGATTTGCCTTTCTCACTGTTGCAGTGCTTTTCGACTCAGAGCTTCAGGAACCTTGATGAAGTTTTGAGTAGTACTGCTGGGTGACTTTTCTTCCGTTGGCGTCGAAGCGGGCGAGGTGGATGAGGCCCATTTTGTGAGCGACGTAGCTCAGGGTGGTCGTAATTACGCCAAAGCCGTACTCCACGCTTCGCTTGAAGTTGATCGAGGACGCTTCCGCAAAGTACTTCGTTGGACACGAAATCTCTCCAATGCGGAAGTCGAACATCACAGCCTGTGCAATCATCTGATTGTCAAAGACAAAATCATCGGAATTCTCGAGGATGGGAAGGGTCTCAAGCAGCTTGCGCGAAAATGCGCGGAAACCGGTGTGGTACTCCGACAGCTTGACGCCGAGAAACACATTCTGAAAGGCGGTCAGAAAGCGGTTGGAGATGTACTTGTATAACGGCATTCCACCGCCCAACGCCCCACCGCCAAGAATGCGCGAAGCCAGAACCATGTCGTAGACTCCGCTCGCGATCATGCCGGCCATGGCGGGGACCAGGAGAGGGGTGTACTGGTAATCGGGGTGAACCATAACAACGACGTCGGCTCCGGCGGCCAGGGCTTCGCGATAGCAGGTTTGCTGGTTGCGGCCATACCCGTAATTGGAGTCGTGCACAAAGGTTTGGACGCCGAGCTGTTTGGAAAGAACCGCTGTCTGGTCTTTGCTGGAGTCGTCGACCAGGATCTTGATGTCGACCAGGTCTGACAGCTCACGCACGGTCATTTCCAGCGTCTTCTCAGCGTTATACGCCGGCATGACCACGGCGATGCGCTTTCCGTTAATCATCGATTCACCACCAGTATCCCTCTATTCTCAGCCATAAATGGACCAATTGCACCAGCATCCACAGAAAGTTACCAGCTCAGGTAACGACTGCCGGTTGGCCCAAACTAGGTGCGGAGTCTCCGTTTCATGACTTGCAAAAACGCCGCGGTGCCATAGACGACGGCGGCAATCAGCAACAAGGCCTTCATCCCAAAGACGAAGGACAGATTCTGGGCGAGCCCGCCCGCGACTGCGCCCAGCATGTTTGCCCCAAAGGCCTTGCTGCTGCCGGCTGCGCTGCGAAACGTTTCGGTAAAGATGACACCCGCAAAGAAGAACGGCACGCAATAGGCGGCGCAAACCAAAGTGCCTACCAGCCTGCCCGAGCCGGGGATACTGGAGAAAGGAATGAGGTAATTGGCCGCCAGCGCAGCGCAGAGGTAAGCGTAATAGATGCCGAGCTTCTCGGGGGGGCGGAACTGGACGTAGACGTTGGCGAGCAGCAACACGGTGAGAATGCCGGTCAGCGCAATGCAGTTCACCAGCCAGGTTGTGCCGAAGTACAAGGCAAGGCGGCTTACGAGTTGAGTCTCCATCAGCAGAAAGCCCGCGCCGAGCAAGAAAAACTGCCAGGTACCCTTTTCATTCGGCTTGAAAAACGGGCCAGCCATATAGAGAGCGATAGCCAGGATGGCCGCCGACACGGCAAAATACGCGCGGGGGATGGAATGGCCGCGGTTATAAACGTAAGGCCAGTCATCCGTGGTCGGAGGTGGAGCATTCTCAGCGGACAGTGGAAATGCCGGAGGGTGCGCACTGAGGAACGACGCCTGCTGAGCGCCGGCACTCTTTTGCCACAGAGAAGGGTCGTTGGATTCGATGAAGACGGTGCCATGCAGGAGGGCACCAACTGACTCGGAGTAATAGGTCAGGGGCGGGTGAGGAAATATGCTGGTCAACATGGTGTAAAAGCGCTGCCCCATCCATGTCCAGGGGCTTCGCACCTCAAACTTCAGGACCAGAATTCCGTCCTTTCCGAGCAATCGTTTTGCATCAAGGAACGACTGCTCGGTATAGACATAGTTATCCACGCGCACGTTGCTGTAGCCGGAGAACTCCGTATGCGAGTCGAGTAACCCGAAGATGATGACGTCGTACTTGTCGTGGCTCTGACGCAGGAAATTCCTGGCATCGTTGGTAATGAGATGGACCTTTGGAGAGGAATAAGGGTGTTCAGGATGAAGGCGCGTACCCAGGGTCGAGATGACGGGATCGATTTCGACCGCGTCAATGTAGGATGCGCCGTGGCGGAGCGCCGCAGCAATATCGTTGCCGGCTCCAGCGCCGATCACCAGAACCCGGTTCACGCCAGGTGCGAATTGGAAAGGGCTGTCATAGGAGCTGTCTTGATAGGAGCCGGCAAGCGCTGGATCAGCAGCCAAGGCAGCGGGGGTGAGATTGGCAATCGTCATGTACCCTTCATTGTTGACGTCGATGGTGTATTGCTGATTGCCAGATTCAGTAAATGAAAGCTTCTGATAGGGGGACCAGTAAACCTTGGTGTCGGGGCCGGGCTTCAACGCAAGAAGGGTGACGCCGAGGAGAGCGACACCGATGATGACGTCGCGCCATGAGAAGGGCTGCGCAAACAAAATAAGCGCAAAGGCTACCACGAACCAGATGGACGGAGACATCCACATGAAGGCTAGGATGGCAAGAAGCCAAATTCCGAGCACGCTGCCGAGCAGGTTTATCGAATATGCCGACACTGTATTGGGCAGGGATTCGAGATAGTACCCTACCCACCGCCCCAGAGGGATCATGGCAATGCAGATCAGCAGCAAGAACATCGCCACGATCAGCAACGATGAAGCGTAAGCCTCGGCAAACGTGTCGAAGGAAACCTTCCGTGCGCTGCTCCAGAGAGCGCTGTCGGAGGTATAGGAAAGCACGGCCGATACGGAACGCAGAAAGTCGTGCCATGGGCCCAGGCGCAGGCTGGCGAGAACGACGATCGTGGATGTGGCCACCAGAGAAAAAAGAAGACTGCCGCGCTTTTTAGCATTGAAGCAGCCGACGCCGAAACCCAGGAAGCAGGCGATAAGAGACAGGTTCTGGACGAAGGCAAAGATCTTCACTTCTGTGCCGATCCAGCGGATCAGGACGATTTCCAGATAAAGAGCTGCAGAACTGACTATGAGCAGGCGCCACGGTGACGCTGGTTGCGCAGTCTCACTGGCCGGCGGGACCGGCTCCAAAGGTGTCCTTGATGTCATTGCAATGACTCCCCGACTCTGTTCAGAATCGGACTCGTGCCTTCAGGAACTGCATACTTGGACCGCTGCGCTCTTCGCCAGGATTTGCTTGATGCCGCGGATGGCTTCGCTGGTGCGTTCATCGTTTTCGATCACGCTGAGTCTTACGTGGCCGTCGCCGTAGTCGGCTAAGCCTATTTCGGGGCTCACGGCTGTTTTGGCTTCCTTGCGATGCTGCCAACGGCCCACGCACAGGCCATAAGGAGCTGGGACTGCGAGCTCTTGACGCCAACGAACGGTCTACCCGGATTTGACTGTGATGGCCCATGACGACTTGATTATGGCGTAATCTTAAATGTTTGCCGAGCATACCCACGGAACTATCAGTTTCTTCGGCGGAATTGAAAATTGGTGCACCTGGTCTGCCATCAGTGCCTTCTTGCATTCGGCTCTACTTCTGTTCGGCCAACTGCCGGCATGACCACGGCGGTGCGCCTCCCGTTCATCATCGACTCACCACCAGTATCCCCCTCCTTTTCATGGAAGATGGGCTCCAATGCCCTAAGGTGCACTGGGAGTAAACTGTCCCGACACGGGGTAAGGGGAAACAGCGACCGGCTCGGTGTCGGGTTGCACGAGCCAAACTTTGCGGTCTTTATAATATTGAAACAGCTCGCGGTTGTTTGCTGGGGTCCATTTCGCGAGCCCAGATTACCTTGGATTGGTCGATATCCGCCGCGTTGTAGATCCACTCGTCCTGGGGGTTGTGCTCGGAGGAGTAACGGACGATGGCGATCTGGCCCCCGGGCAGGCTCTCCGAGTTGACGCTCGACTTCAACGCGGTCTTTGCCAAAGACGTCACGGGCCATACCAGCTGAAATTCCAGGTGGACGATGGCCATTCCGGAAACGAGAGATGGAGTGGCTGGGCGTAGAGGCGAAACACGCACATCACGATCAGGACTACGGCGGTGAGCCTGACCAAGTGCCTTGCCGACTGGCTGGTCTCCGGGCCTGAAGACCCGCATGTGGCGCATACCTGCAGCCCGAGTGCGTAGATGGCAGCCGTGAAGGGCGCCATATAGTGGGGAATCAGAAATATCTCCAGCACCATCCCCACCGTCAGCACTCCCAGGCAAATCACGAGGAATCGGACGCGCCGATCAAGGAATACTCGCCGCGCCATAAAGAAGAACGGAAGTAACGCCAGTCCGGTGAAGAAGAGCGTCCCGCTGACGCCCTTGATCAGGGTCATCTTGATGAATCCCACCGAGAGAATGGCTCCGCTGGTAGTCGGCAAGCTCATCTTCGTGGTAGAAGCGGCGCATCTCTTCGTGGTGGTAGGCAGGCTCAGGCCGGGGTTTCTGCCAGGCAAAATAGGGCGCCATCGCGTAGGTCGCGCGATTGACCGAGTAGGGCAAGGTGAGAGGACTCCCGAAGGCGCGGTAATCGTAATAGCCCATCCAGGCAGCAGCTGCCACAACGACGGCCACCGGAATTGCAGTTTGGCGTAAAAGTGCCGACGGACTGGGGCGGTTTGCGGCAACGAGGTACCAGCGGACCAGCGAAACCGCAACCGGGAATAAACAGCAGCATGCTCTCAAAGGGCCGGGTGGTAAACATGATTGCGATGCCGATTGCCATCAGCAGCGCATAACGAAAGGTGGGCCGACGCTTGAACCTCGGTAATCCGCCGAGAACCAGCGCCCCGCCGAATGCCGCGATCGACCCTGCGGCGTGGTACGTGTTGATCCAATAACTGAAAAGACCAAGGTGAATGACGGCGAGCATGCCGCCAAGGAAGGCCCAGGATGCCGGAAGCCACGCCTGGAGCATCCAGCAGATCGCTGCGCACATCAGTGCGCTCGTGATCAGGATGCCGAACCATGGATTGCCGAACAAGCAGCTTCCCTGCCGCCATCGCGAGGCCTTGTGGTGGGAAAGTACATCGACATGTAGGTCGGCAGCATGTCGATGTGGATGGACTCGAAATGGATCCACATCGCGGGGGTGGGATTGGTTAGGCGGCCATGGGAGAAAGTATCTGATGCGAGCAGAAAGCTGAAGTCGTCCGGGACAAATGGAAGCGGAATGGGACACCAGGGGAGAATGGCCAGACGAAGTCCCAGACCGGAAAGGCCAACCACGAGCACGGCGACAAGCTTCCTCTGGGCCAATCGACCAAGAGATCGTTCGATGCGCGAAAACCAGGAGCGCCCAGGCGCGGCCACGCGAAGACCAGTCCCAGAACGATGGCGGTAAAACTTCCCTCAAGCAATGTCAGTGTGACAGCTTGCTCGTGGGACCCAGGACTTGAAATGAACATACAACTACTTTGCCACAGCCGGAAAACCGGGACGGCGATTGTGGAGGGGAACCCAGAACGGCTACCAGAGTTGGTAAAGCCCTGGAAGCCGATCAGTCCGCGAACGAACGGCGGAGAAACAAAATGTTGACCTCAACGGCCCATCAGAATTAAGGGCCCAGCTTCACTCACCGTGAAGCAAAAGGACCCGCATTCTCCAACTGAACAGCCTACAAGGGAACATCGAGGCTATACAGGCTACGTTATGCTGCTGGTGAGAACGTTCGCGATGTCGGAGAAGGCGTTATTGAGTCCGCCGGCAAGAAACTGCATGCCAGCGATTGCACCGAAGGCAATCAGAGCAACGACGAGCGCGTACTCGACGAGATCCTGGCCCTCTTCACGGACGATGTTGTTGCGCAGAAACTGGAAAAGATTCGTGAAAGATTGATTCATGTTTTCCCTCCTGGAGACTGTTTGTCATCTTCTAGCATCACGTTTGAAATGATGGCAACTTTCAAAGAACTCTGATGCCATGACGCTAGTGCTAATTGGAGCCCGAGGGTAACCCGATCTGTTCAAAACAGTGATGACCGATGAATGGTCACCTATTTTTCGTCTGAATCTTCTCTGAAAAACCATGCAGCCTGGCGAGGTACACACACCAGGCTGCAGTTGGTCTTTCATCCGGCTACGCCGGTTCGAACTATGTGATGTTGCTGGTGAGGACGTTCGCAATGTCAGAGAACGCGTTGTTGAGTCCGCCGGCAAGGAACTTCATGCCGGTAATCGCACCGAAGGCAATCAGAGCAACGACGAGCGCGTACTCGACGAGGTCCTGACCTTCTTCACGCTCAATCAACATCTTTGCGGCTACATACATCTTGATCATCAGATCGTTCATTCGTAATTCTCCATTTCCTGGGTTGGGGTTCCAGTCAGAGACTGGTGGTAGTGCATAGTGAGCAGGTGTTGTGCCTTGTTTTTAGCACTTGAATTCATTAGAAGTCAATTATCTCTAGAGCGGGATACCACAAAAGGGGTAACCAACGTGTACTTGAGGGGATTGACAAGCGCGGTCGATCGCATAACACAAAAGGGGTATTTACAGATGAACAACTTCGGGCGGCAAAAAACGTGGCATTTCTGAAGTCCTGAATCCGCGAATTCTCCTGATTTTGTGCTTATAGAAGACGAAGCGATATTGTGAAGCAACAAATATCGATCGTCGGCGCGGGGACGCGCGCTTCGTTCGATTCAGTTGCTCGCAACAGGCTGTTCCCTGTCTCCGGAATTTGCCGATTTCTGATCAGTCAAAATCTTGTCAGAAGATGCTTTGCAAGATCATCGCCTGTCCCAATCCGAGAAACAAGATCAGGATGGTCAGCGGTTGAATCCCGTGCACCTGCGCAATCGATTCCGCCTTGAAAGAGACGATGGAGATTGCAATCGCGAGGACGGCCATCCACCCTGCTATTCTTTCCCATTCAATTTGTGCTAGAGCTCCAATCGTGAGGGTAGCTGCGACCGCGATCAGGAGCGTGTCGTAAACGGGCACGTACACATTGATGAGCAGCGTCCATGTCAGCGTGATTGCCCAGACCAGGTTCTGTGCTGCCGGGTCGGATCCCACAGACTTGTGCCAGAGCATCACAAGCCATGCACCGATTCCGATCAGCAAGCAAACCAGCGCGGCAATTCCGAGCCAGGTTCGTCCGCCCGGAATGGCATAGGACACAGAGTTGAAGTCCACGTATTCCCAGCGTTTGATTGATGATTCGCCGTGAATGCCGGCGGTTCCAGCAAATGTCTCGAGAAAATGCGCATAGACCGGCCAGATTTGCGGACCCGCAAACAATGTTGATCCTGCGATTAACACGGCTCCTCCAGCGCAGAATCCGACGAGCGCCCTGAATCGGCGAGTCACGAGCATCATCGGAACGATAAGCAGCAGGAGCGTCGGCTTGTACGCCATAATCGCCAGTGCGAGTCCGCTGAGCATGGGCCGGGAGCGCCTCTCCAGATAAATTGCAAGTCCGGCGGAGAAGACCGCCACCGTGGCAAGTTGCCCTACTGCGAGATTGAAGTAGAGAAATAAAGGAGAGGCTATCGAAAGACAGAAAACGAGCGAGCCTCTCAATCGATCCTTTGGCAACGCGGCTTTCACAACCGCAGCGATTCCAGCGATGTAGAGAACGAATGACATTCCCATCCAGAGGAAGAATGCTTTTTCGAGTGAAAAGTGCGCGAAGACACTGAAGAATTTGGCGACAAATGGCGGATAGGGACTGCGGCCCCAAACCTGGTGATTCGCTGACAATGGATAGATTTCGTTGAATGTCTTCAGTTGCAAACCGTAGTCATACAGATTAATGGCGGGATGCTGGTTCAGGAGCCGGCCGATACCGTAGAAATAGATAAAGTCGACAGGAAGGAGGTCGGAAAATCGTGCGCCCATCTTCCATCGAATCAGTAGAACGATGGCGAGGGGGATGATGAAGCCGATTACAAAGAGGCCCCAGCAGAAAACGTTCAGTTCCTTGAGACCTGGGGGCGGACCAAGAATTGAGCGAGGCCACCGTATGAGCCCCCGATTATTTTGTTCCACGGCAAACTCCGAGAGAGTTCGAAATACATGGTCAAAGCAAAACCGAGCCCGATGGAGTAGTCGGATGAATTCATGTTTCCCGTTGCGGCCGTAAGAGGACGCAGGGAGACGCCTCTGTTCCGGCATCTTTGCGAAAGGACCGATTCTAGATCGAGGAGCACTGGTCTGCCTCAGGGAACAATGGGTTGGACTCACGGAAAGACCGGCGCGCATAGACCCACAAATAGAAGATCCCCAATGCAAGAAGGATCATCGGCATGGGGCGGCCAAGCAGAATCGTCATCAACTTTGCCTGCAGATTTTCGGTGGAGAGATGCAAGCCCTTGGTGAGTTGGGCAAGCAACGCCAGGGGAAGATCTGAAGTTAGTACGATGGCCGCGGAATTGAGAAACAGCGCGATTCGGCCGATCACGCCACCCTCGCTTAGAAGCATGGCACAGGCCGGCAGCGTCAGGAGCAGCAACTTGGCGTCGTGGGGGCGATGATAGACGGGCAGCATGGAGAAAGCGGCAACGGCCGCCAGCGCGAGGTAGTGATTCGAGGACGTCGAACGAGATCTCATGGCGATCACGATCCAAATCAGCAATAGCGATCCACATGTCGCGTATGTGATCGGATTGTAGATGCGTGGATCATTGCGAAAAACACTGACTACCGTTTGGAGGTCGATAATCATGCCGCCGCCGGTTCCACTCATGGAACTGGGCCCTGGGTCGGTGATTCCTCCCTGGACTGATGTAGCGGAAAGGTTGCCGGACAACTCCTGCAATCCAATGAGGCGAGACGTGGTAGACCCACAGTATCGCAGGAAGGGCGAGACCAACCGTGAGTGCGAGTGTCTGGAGCGCGCGTCGTGCGCAACAAACCACCTGCCAGAAGGAAATACAGCCACACAAAACCCGGTATCGTGGGGTTTGAGTGCGAGGCTCATCGCGAAGCAGAACTATCGCGATATAGACGTATTTCTCCTGGAGAAAACACCAGCTCGCGACGAGACAAAGGCCAATGGCAAGTCCCGCCGGATTGCCGCCCGCGTAGAGTATCCCGGAGTTGGCGAGAACAAAACATGCCAGATAGAAGGCGGCGTTTGGAGCGCGATCTTGCGCCAGCGTCCACATTAAAAACGCGGCAAGCGTGAACACCGCCACGGTAAGCCCTGACCAAATTACGTGCGCTGCGCCAAAAGGGAGCAGCGCGAATGGTGCAACGTAGAGAAAAGCGGTCGGAAAGTAAACCAGCAGGGCGACGACTTGCCGGACTTTATTCAGTTCGGCGGGGCTCGAGGGGCGCTTTCCTCCCTGCCGCAATGTAAAAGCTCAACAATTGGTTCTCGTCGTATGGGTCGTGTTTCTCGATAAGGCATCGCGTGCCGATATACACTACCTTGAAATCTACGATGATGCCGCGCGCAGCGCGTTCTAGAGCAAAACCCCAGAAAACCGAGAGTGCACTGCTCAGAGCGAGGAACCCAAAAATCGCCAAACGCATTTTGGTCATCTTCAGCTTCTCCGTCTCAGTAAACAGCGACGACAGTGCAGGTAAGGCGATTCATGAACTGTTGGGGATGACTCGATCATGAGCCGTAGACGCTCGTTGCATTCGTTGCGGGCTCACGCAACCGCGACTTCATAGCGGCCACATAGGTGATCAGCCACCCACTTGCAGTCCACCACAGAAACATGTAGCTGAAGCCGAAATGTCCTGCAGATTTGAAAAGGTACAGGGCATAACCGAGGTTGACTGCGACGAAGCACGTGAGGAATACTCTTCGATTGCCGGTTCGCATATGCTGACAATCAGTGCGGGCAATACCAGAATTTCATCATATGGAAAACTGTAATAGCTGCAAGCCACGGAGACGACCAGAACAACCATCCGTCGCGATTTCCAGTCCCAGGTGAAACGATGCTTTCGCCAATAAAAGCCAAGCCAGACCAGCCCAATAATCTGCGGCAAAAATGCCAACGGATGTGTGATCCGGAATACGATAGAGCATTCCTCCAAGATTTGGATACGGTACGGTTTCGCCGACGATACTCGCCGAGTGCGTTCCAGGAACTCGAGCGAAGATGTGCATGTTGATTGCAAGACATTGCAATGCAGCATCGCGGTCAGCGAACAAAGCCTTGAGCACAGGATCGTCCATCTTCTGAAGTGGATCGTCCATAGTGCGACAGCAAGAAGAAACAAGTAGCGACGACGTGAGGCTTCGCCAGGATCAGCAACAGGTGACGCACCAGCTACCCAATCGCGCCTCCGCTCAACCATGATCAAGAAATAGGGTGATACCAAGCAGAACCAGGATCGTCGAGCTGACCGAGCATCAGCAAGCACAACGGTCGGCCCAAAAACATGGGCACAAATATAGGCGCGAGATGAATGAGATTCTAAATGTCTCTCCAGACCGAGCGCGCGCACAGCCCAGCACCGCGAATAACGCTCAAAGACCGTCCAGAACGCGAACGCGACGTCGGTAGTTAAAGAACCGCTAGAGGCAGAATGAACAGAAGAGCCCAGGGCGGATTCTTCATCACGATGGCGGGATTCTGGAAGAGAATACCCGATGATCTCTCAAAGTGCGTGACGAGTGCAAGAGAATACGGGTTCTTGGCGCACCAGAGTGCGCCGCGGACCAATATTGCAGCAAGGTCTTGAACTTTGCAATTGCGAAGACAGCAAGAAACGCAGCAAAAAAGAGGGCTCCACCAGCAAAAGCGAACGTAAGCAGATGGTTGAGTATCTTCTTCACGAGCATCGGGGAATTGCACCTCGATGGAGTTGTTCTTCGAGATTGAGGCTCCACTAAGCCCAGGAGCTTCAGTCATCTTGGCCCATTTAGGACTAACCCTTGGCTTATCGTCGCATTCCGAAATCTCGAGAATGTCGCCGCACTCAGTTTGCGTGTTCCGAATCGTTCCTGCAGGAAGTTCAATCACCGAATGAGCGGCCAGGCAAGCTGAAATCCGCCACGGACGTACGCTATCTCTTATCTTCTTGATCCTGAGTTTGCGGTCGAGATAAACCAGATCGATTGGAAATTGCATGAAAAAGGTGTGGACCGCCTCGCAAGGCACTATCCACATCCCTTCTCCGCGTCCGAGACCTGCGCGGCCCAGCAAGCCCTTCGAGCGTTTCCCACCGCTGTGTGCCAACTCGGCATTATCGGCGAGTTCAGTCGACCGTGTCAGATTACGAATCACAATGCGCGGTTGTTTTGAGGACTTGAGCGCGTCAGCCAAAGCACTCTTCGCGGTTCCCGACGGATTAGAAGAATTCATTTCTGCTCAAAGCTGTCTCAACAATCCCTGGAAGCATTCCTGATTCGAATCCCTTGCATCGGGTTGACAATCGATCCAAGTTTGAACCTGGTTCAGAATTGCCTTACTCCTGCGCCCCAGCGCGCGTTGCACGCTGGGGCTTACCGTGAACCAGACCTTTCGAGTTGACGAGGCCACTCTCTGCACTACTGCGGAGCAGGTTGGGTTGAAGCGGAGCTGGCACCGCCACCGCCACCTACAGACATTCCACCTGAAACGACTAGCGGTACCTCCGGTTTCTGACTTTCGATCAGCTTCTCCACGGGAATTGTTGCCGGCGGAGGCGCAGGCGCGCTTCCAGCAACTTTCGTGTCCGGTGTGTTCATCGGAATCGGCGAATTGGGAGGCAGGAATCCTTCCGGATACTTCAACTCAGGAATAGGCGTACTGGCATCGATCGGATTCACGATTTCGGGAGTAACAATGACAATTAGCTCCGAATTCGACCTGGTTCTCTGCATCGTTTGAAAGAACTTGCCCAAAATCGGGATATCGCCTAGAAAGGGAATCTTCTCAAAATTATATGTTTCGCGGTTATCCAGAAGACCGCCAATCACGAAGCTCTGTCCATCGGCGAGTTCGACTTCCGTATTCACACGACGAATCGTGAGAGCCGGAACACTCGCGCCGCCAATGTTGACCGAGTTTGCGAAGTCAAGAGCGCTGACTTCCGGTGCAACCTGGAGCCGGATCGTACCGCGATTTGTGATCGTTGGGAGAAAGGCGAGCAGGACGCCGTACTGTTTGTATTGAATGGTAATGGGTGCAGAGCCGCCACCGGTGGCTCCTGTTTGCGCGACCGGATACGGATATTCACCGCCGGCCAGGAAGCTGGCCTGGTGCCCATTCTTCGCCAGCACATTCGGCTGTGCGAGAACTTCGGAGAGCCCTTTCTGCTCGAGGGCCTGCATCGTGGCACCGAGGTTGATGCCAGGGTAGAACGCAAAAAGGTTCAACGGGTTGACAGCACCAACAGTTCCGGTGCTCCCTGCAATTGTTGGAATCGTCGGCGCGAACTGGTTGGTTGAAGCCGAGAAAATGGTGTTGCCAAACCCTGTGCTGAAGACGTTGATACCGAGCTGTTTCTCTTTCGTACGGTCGATACTTTCAAAGCGAACCTTGAGAAGGATCTGCGGCTCCGCCGCCGGCACATTGACGTTGAGCAGGTTAACAACTTTGCCTGCAGTTGAAGCAACCTTCTCAGCGCGTTCGGAACTATTCAGATTGTTCACGGTTCCACGCAGGAAAATTACCCCGTTGTCCTGCGTGACTCTGACATTCTGTCCCGGCAACTCCGCCCTCAACTCGCGGCGGACGCCTTCCAGCGTGTCATTTGACGCGAAACTGCTTGGCCTTACCGTGACATTGAAAAACTGCCTGCCGCCGCTTTGATCCCAAATGATGAGGCTGGTCTCTCCCGGGGCTTTGCCACTGAGAAGAATCTGCGTCGGACTCACGGCTTGCGCCATGGCATAGTCACCCAAGCCTACAACGATGCGCGTAACAGGCCGAGCAAGATCAAGCACAACCGATTTACCCACGGCGAGCGACAAGTCGTTTGTCGAATCTTGACTGTTCGATGCCGCCGGCTGGGCTCCCGGCGGGGGTGCCTGGGCCAAGATGGCCGCTTCGGCACAGAATACAAGTGTCAAAGCGCTGACACTGGCGATAATGATCCCAGCTGTAGCTTTCACTGTTTCCCCCCGGGCGTTGCAAATTTACTTTCGGTTTTGGTAGTCCCGTTGATAACGGTGACCGTAAACGAATCTTCTTTCGGCTTGCGAGTCGCGACCCGGCCAGTCAGCTTGGGCTTTGTCGCCGGCGCATTCTGATCCAGAAACAGATTCGTCATCGCCGTTCCCTCTACCGGTGCAACTTTCGTGTCGAGGGGATTGCGGAGCACAAGCTGAATGCGCGTTTCATTGCTGGCCAGAGCCAGTACCTGCGCCTGCTCGGGTGTTACCAGCAGATTCACAACCTGCACTTGCTGGGGCTTACCCTCGGCGTCTTTCTGAATATCGGTGCCGGCCGAAAGAACTTCGATATTCTGCAGCACGGTTCTCACCTGGGTGTTGTTGCCTCCACCGCCTCCTCCCGCGCTGGGGGTCGGAGGGACGCCGGAGATCAAAACATCAACACGCATTCCCGGAAGCACGAAGCCGGCAACGCCAACAACCTGGTCGACGCGAACAGCGATCGCTCGCATGCCGTCTTTGATGGTTGCGGCTAAACCGCCGCCGGAGCCCATGGGAGCGAGACGATCATCCAGAATTGTTTCGCCGGCGTAGATGGACGAAGTAACTCCACGGCCGATTGCGTTTTTCGCATCCAGAATCGCAGTCTTCGGCACCGTGCCCACGATTTGAATTGTGGTCAAATCGGGAGCGCTCAAAACCGTACCGATCTTGATGTCTCTGGCAGCGGCAACTGCGCGAGTGGATGGTTGCGGTTTAGCTGCATTAATGCGCATGCCGACCAACCGGTACACGAGCACGGAGCACAGTGCTGCCACTACGAATGCAGCAAGGAGTATGGTTACCAGTCTTCGGTTCATCAGAATCCTGTCTTCGCGAGGTGAAGCGCCTTGATTTCTGCCTCTTCTGCCCCTATCGCGCAGGCACAGAGAGAAGTGGCCTCTTCACACAGAGTTAGTGGTCGAAATGGTGAACTACCTGCATGGGTGAATGCCGCTAGAGTATAGCATTATGTGGCATTTCGAGTGCATCGAATTTGGCCCCTCTAAACCGAAGTACCTAGTAAGCCACTTAATGGAAATGACAGCGCGAGGCTTGGGCTTAGGGCGTTCGGTTCATTCGGTTTTGTCACCGTATCTCCTCATGGCTTGAGATTGCTGTCAACGGTACCAAAGCGTTCAAGTAAACAACTATGAGCGCCCCATTTTGACAGCGTGCTCAAGGAGATTTCCCAACTTACGAAAGTGTTTCGCTTTGCCTAAATGACCTTGTCGTGTGAACCGTCTACGCGCATACTAGAAATACGTTTGCCTTGCAGACAGGGATCACACGAACCTACAGCTGTGACCATTCCCGGGTGTAACTTCGCCGCTCCGTAAGTCAGGGGTGCTTCGAGGCTCAACACTCAATCAGAAACTGCACCTGTTCCCCGTGTAGAGTTCGAGCAGGCCATCAGACAGGAGAGGGGATCACCCGGCGAATGAGGTCTTCGCGCACAATTACGCTATTTACGCTGCAGCCGGAACCCCGCCGAAGCCCATCGGCGCTGGTGGCGTCTGTCGTAATGCACCTCTCAGTAATCTTCGTGGTCCTTTCTGCTTTTCTATTTGCTCCGCAGTTCCGACTCAATACGCCGAACGTCTACATGATGCAGCACGTCGCTCTCGATATGCCCTATCCGCCGATTCCGAAAACCGGCGGAAGTGGAAGCATGAACGCAAAGTCTTCCTCATCGGCCGCTGAATCGTCGGCTCATGAAGAACTTGCTGCCCCCGCGTCGAGCAGAATCCGTTTCATGCGCCGCAAACTGGCCGCACAAACACTCATTGATCCCGATGTGGACCCAAACAAGATGCTGCCGAAAGAGACCCCGCTTCCCGCGATGTTGCTCTGGTCTGGCCATCGGCCCAAGGTTCAGGTGCTCACTCCTCCGAAACCGCAGCCGCCATCCGTTTCGCTGGACAAGCCAAAGCTGAACTTCCCCAACAAGGAAGTACAGATTGCCGACCTGAACGTATCGTCGACCAGCTTTCAGTCGAGGTTTCCGATGCCGAGGGCGGCCAACTCGTCTCCGGTCGTTCTGAAGCGTGATCTGGAAGTGCAGCGAGTTCCTGAGACCAGTTCTGTGTCCTCGATCGATCCCACACCTGCTGCAATACTTTCCGCTTCCGATCTTCATATGAACCAGGGCACTGTCACGATGCCTGGCGCAAACCAATCTGCCGAAGGTTCAGACCAGGGCGGGCTCGGAACCGGTAAGACACCAAATGCCCTGCAGAATGGCTCGGGAGACGCGGGCAGCACCGGCGCGGCGAAGGGTGCAGGAAAAGGACAGAGTGCAAACGGCGGCAAATCGGCCGGGCCCGGAACCGGTGGCGCGCAAAAGGGCCCCGGAACCGGCGCTTCAGGAAGTGGTTCGCAGGCAGGCGATGCGGGCGGAAAAGGAACCGGCCACAACCCCGGTGCAGGCTCGGGATCATCCGTCGGCCATGGCTCAGGGGAAGGCGACAACGGCGCGGTCACCCGCATTAGCGTGCCAAAGAACGGCCAATTCGGAGTTGTTGTGGTCGGATCATCTCTTGACGAGCAATACCCCGAAACCCAGGACGTCTGGAAGGGCCGACTGGCCTACTCGGTTTACTTGCATGTCGGGCTCGAGAAGAGCTGGATCCTTCAGTATTCCCTTCCGCATGCCTCCGACTCCGCCAGTGCGGGAAGCGCTCATCTTGCAGCCCCGTGGCCGTACTACATTGTCCGCCCAAACCTGAATCCCGATGACGCCAGCTCTGATTCGGTCATGGTCCACGGCTTCGTTGATGAGTCCGGTCACTTCGAAAAGCTCTCGGTCGTTTTTCCGACCGATCTCGGCTATGCGCGGGAGCAACTCGTACTGGGAGCGCTTCAGCAGTGGCAGTTCCGCGCGGGCACCAATGATGGCCAGGTCGCGAAACTCGAAGTGCTGTTGATTATTCCCGAAATCAACCAGTAGCCGTTCAAACGGTCATCGACGTGATCGCCGCAGTTCTCCTGATATCTCGCCTGCGATAAGCCGAGACTCTCCAAAACCTCAGGGTTGAAGTTTGCTCAGGAAGGTTCCTGGACGCGCTGAATAAAGCGGTGCAGCGCCTTTCTGCCCACCCCGGTTTCAGGCAGGGTCTCTCCGCTGTTCAGATCGACAGTATTGGACGGAACAAAGGAAAGTCCAACTCCGTCTGTACCCCAGCGGATCACCTTGGTCAGAACCGAGATGAAATCATCAGGGTCATCGCCATCGGTATTCGTACGCTGCAGCGTCATCAAGATCATGGTTCCCGGAAACCATCGTTCATCGGTCAGAAGATACAAACCATTCGTGCTGATATCCGAGATATGAAAGGCCTGGGGAGCTCCGCCTGTCCAGTAGTATGCAACCAGGCCAGGCAAGGGATGGCGCTTCGAACCGCGGCGATCAGTTGAAAGCCAGCGAAGAAAACGGATGAACCACGAAGCTTTTTGGATGGCATCGGCATCGGCGCTGTCCTTCTGCGCAAGGCGCTCCTGAGCACTCTGCAGTTCAGCTGCCTGGTCGATCTCTGAAGAGGGTTCCTGTACAGCCGCTGTTGAAGACCTCGTTGACGCCGATCCCGAGGCCGCTGCATTCAAACCAGCTCCGTTTGAGGAGTGAGCCAGGCGGTCTTCCATTTCATCCGCGGCACAGATAAGGAGCACATCGCCAGGCTGCGTCTGCGTGGAAAAAATGGTGTGCCCGGCAAGCACCAGGGCGCTTGCCGGCTGCTCCCGCGCCGGTTCGATCGCATGATTGGGGAAAGACTCGATCGCCTGAATGACCCGGTTGTCTTCGTCGAGATAGATCAGATCGACAGGTGTCAGACCCTTCGTCGCCGGAACTCCTCGGAAAGGCGTCAGCCACAAGCCCGCGTCAGCTTGAATGGAGAGGCTGTCCATAAGAACTTTCAGTTGCTTGGCGGCGGTATCTGCAACACTCACGCCCAAACTTAGAAAGCTCTCGCGCGTTTGGTTGTACACACAATACTTGCGAGTTTCCATGATCTGCGCCTCTTCAGAAAACTGCCCGGATGAAGTTCGGCACAAATGGGACCGCTTCGCTCCGAACTCCAAAATTTGCCAGGAGACGCAGCAGGTTCGCCTGCGTCAATGTTACCCCGAATGAATTCCGCTCAATCGATCAACGGCATTCGATCGCACGAAGAGGAAAAGCCAGTTGAAGTCTACCACTAAAAGCTATCGGCGCAGACGAGACAGCCGTGGCATCGCCGCAGCAAAACGGCTCTATGTGAGGTATGGGCGCCGGGATGAAACGCGGAGAACCATCCGCCACGTCTCCTTCCGGCCCCCTCCGGAAGCTGACCGGGTTACTTCACCCGTGTGCGGCGACGCTGAATCAGAATGACCAGCACGATAACAAAAAGCACCCCGGCTGCAACCCGGATAATCGTGGTTGTGTCCATATCGATTCTCTCCCTTCATGAAATGGTTTAAGAACTAATGACTCAAGAACTCTTTGAACGAATCCATCATGACCAGAACTGCCGGTCCCAGCACAACGACGAACAGTGATGGAAAGATGAACAGAACCAGAGGAAACAGCAGTTTCACCGAAAGCTTTGCCGCCTTTTCCTCAATCTCCTGAACACGTTTCGTGCGCAGTGTATCGGAGTGGACGCGGAGCGTCTTACCGATGCTGGTTCCGAATTGCTCTGCTTGTACAAGCATCGAGACCAGGTTGCGGATCACGTCAACATCCGTGCGTTCCGCCATGTGCTTCCACGAGTCAGAGCGTGCACGCCCTGCGCGCTGTTCAAGCGCGACAATTCCAAGCTCATCGCTAAGCGCCGGCTGGGCTTTGACCAGTTCGGCCGAGGTACGCGCCGTCGCCTGGTCCAGGCTGAGTCCAGCTTCCACGCAGATCACCAGGAGGTCCAGAACGTCGGGCAAACCCTTCCTGATTTCCGCCTGCCGGTTTGAGATCTTGCGCCCCAGCCAGAAGTCTGGCAACAGGAAGCCGACACCGGCCGCCAGCGTCAGAATAAAGAAGGGGCTGAAGTGCATCAAACCGGTGACCCACGACAGCAGGATCAGGAATAGCGGCGTCATCACTTTGGCGCCGTAGAAGCGTCTTGACGGCGGTGTCAGAACGCATTCCCGCGCGGACCAGACGCTGCTGCACGGCCGAGATCTCGGCCTGGCTGCGGGGAAGGATCTTCTCAAAATGTTCAACCACGCCGCCGATCACGTGGCGCGTCTCTTCCAGCGTGGTGGTGATCGTTTTCTTATTGGCACGCGGATAGAGCGCGGCCGAGATTCGTTCCTGGATCGTGTCGCGATAGAAGATCAACAGGCCGCCGCTGGCGATCAGGAAAAACGCGATAATGAATGAAACGACTGCAAATGTCATGTGTCCTCGCTAGACGTCCATGTTCACGATCTTGCGAATGATCAAGCCGCCGATAACGATCATCGAACCAGCCGCATAGAGGAGTTTGATTCCGAGATCCTTCTTCCACAGGTTACTCATCAATTCAGGGTTGACCATATAAAGCAGGAATCCCAGAACCACCGGAAGCAACGTCAGAATCCATCCCGTCAAACGTCCTTGCGCCGTGTGCGTTGCAACCTGACGTTTCAAGCGGAATCTCTCGCGGATCACCTGTGCCGTCTTATCCAGCACTTCGGCAAGATTGCCGCCGCTTTCGCGCTGGATCAGGACCGCTGTCGCAACAATCTTTATGTCCTGCAAGGGTACACGTGTGACGAGATTGTCCAGCGCCGATTTCAGTTCCAGACCGTAGTTCATTTCGTCGAATGTCAGCCTGAATTCACCGCCCAATGGTTCCGCGCACTCGCGCGACACCAAACCCATGGCGGCGTTGAGACTGTGGCCGACGCGGAGAGCGCTCACGATAAGGTCGATCGCTTCAGGCAGTTCCTGCTCAAACTTTCCCAATCGCATCTTGCGTTTCTGGTAAACCCAGAACACAGGACCCGCCCCAGTCACCAGCCCAACCACCAAACTGATGATCACCAAATCGGTGCGCCAATAAACCAGGTAAGCCGGCACAATGAAGCAAACGCCACAGAACAGGCTCAGCCCGCCCACCGTCCACTTCACATTCGCCTGGTACAGAAAGCGGCGAATACGGGGCGCGAGTTCGAGCTTTGAGAGGTAGCGATCCAGCCAGGGAATCGAACTCATCAGTTCGCTCTTGCGTACGTCAACGATGAGGTCTGCCATCTCAGGCTTGCCGACGGCGATCGCCGACTCAAGCCTGGTCATGATCGCACGGGTCTGCTCGGTCGCTCCGGACCCACTCGCGGCCGCGATCAGAATAACTACCCCGAAAACTCCCAGGAACACGAGTACGACAATAATTCCCATATATACCTCCGCGAACGCTTCGGCTTAGCTCACTTCCGTTACTTTCTCAAACAAGCTCGGCGGCAGGAAGATACCGGCAGTACGTAGCTGTTCGAGGAACTTTGGACGGATGCGACTGGGCACGAATGCGCCCTGCACTCTGCCATTCGGCCCGATACCCTTCTTCTGGAACGAAAAGATTTCCTGCATACTGATGACGTTCTCTTCCATGCCCGTGATTTCATGAATGCTCACGCATTTGCGCGAGCCGTCGCTCAAACGGGATGCCTGTACCACGATGGTGAGCGCCGAGGCGATCTGCGCACGAACCGTCTTTTCCGGCAGATTCAGGTTGGTCATCGCGACCATCGATTCAAGACGGGTCAACGCATCGCGCGCCGTGTTGGCGTGGACGGTGGTCATCGACCCTTCGTGGCCGGTGTTCATCGCCTGGAGCATGTCAAACGCTTCTTCGCCACGACACTCACCGATGATGATGCGGTCGGGACGCATACGAAGACAGTTGATAAGCAGTTGCCTTTGTCGGATCGCGCCCTGGCCTTCGACGTTGGGTGGCCGCGTTTCCAGGCGAACAATGTTTTCCTGCGCAAGTTGCAATTCCGCGGCGTCCTCAATCGTGATGACGCGCTCGTTTTGCGGAATGTATTGCGAAAGAATATTCAGGAAGGTCGTTTTGCCGGCGCCCGTTCCGCCTGAGATCAGAATGCTGAGTCGCGCCCGGACCGCGGCCGACAGCAGTTCCATCATCTCCGCAGAAATACTCTTCAGCTGTACCAGCTGATTCGCCGCCAGCGGACCGGTGCCGAATCGGCGGATCGACATGGAAGGGCCGTCAAGCGCAAGCGGCGGAATGATCGCGTTCACACGCGAACCATCCGGCAAGCGAGCGTCCACCATCGGCGAAGACTCGTCAACGCGGCGTCCCACGCGCGATACGATGCGGTCGATGATCTGCAGCAGGTGTCGATCGTCGCGGAACGAGGCATCTGCGCGCGTCAGCAGGCCTCCTTTTTCAATGAACACATGGTCCTTGTCGTTGACCATGATGTCGGAGATCTTCTGGTCCTTGAGCAACGGCTCGAGAGGCCCTAGACCGAATACCTCATCCAGCAAATCGGTCTGGATTTTCTCCTGCTCATCGAAACTTAGCGGCACCCGACGGTCGCTGATGATCTCGCTGATAATGCTCGAGACAGCCTGCCGCGCCTGACTGGAGTTGATGCGGGAGAGCTTCTCCAGATCGAGCTTCGACAGCAGCGTACGGTGTACCTCTGCCTTGAAGTTTTCCAGATTCATTGATTCCACGATGCGCCGTCCTCAATTACGAATTCCGTCAAATAACGGGGGATTATTTGAAAAGGCTGAAGCCTTTTCGCTTTTCCGGCTTGGGAGGCATCCCGCAAGCCGCTCGTGCCATATCCTGGAGTACCCTTGAAATGCTTGAATCTTCGAGAGCCAGCGGCACTGCCTCGTTCTGCATCCGCCGGACGTTGTAGTAGTCGCTCGGAATCTTCCATGCGATGGGTTTAGTGAGTGCCTTCTCGATATGTTCTTCATCCACACCCATCGAACTCTTCACATACCGATTCAGCACGATCTCGAGTTTGGGAGTTCCTGACTTGAAAAACTCCGATATCAGCCGGTGCGAATTGCGCAGTTCGGGAATGCCCGCCTGCATCACCAGATAAGCCGTATCGGCCTGTTCGAACCACGCCGCGTCTGTCAAATCGAATCGCGACCCGGCATCGATCACCACAAAAGCAAATTCCTGCCTGGCCACGTTCAGCATCTTGTCGATCGCGTCGTTACTTGCCTGAACCTGGGGAAATCTTCCCGGAGCCGCCAGCACCGGAAGACCGGAGCTGTGCGTCGTCAGGAGTTTAGAGAAGAAGTTTGTATCCATGCGGTCCGCGTTTTGCAACGCATCCGCGGTGGAGAACTGCGTCGTAAGTCCCAGACTGAGGGCCGCGTCACCCAGTGGCAGATCAAGGTCAATCAGGACCGCGGTCTGCTGGCACTCCTGCACCAGGGCGACGGCAAAATTGCATGCCACCGTTGTAACGCCGGAGCCCCCTTTTCCGCCAAGAAAGACCAGGATCTTGCCACCCGTCTTCTTTGAGGATTTTCCACCCTGGCGACGACCGGACGCCCGGATCAGCGCGTCTGAGAGGGCATTCGGATCAATGGGATCCGACAGAAATTCGCGGGCACCGGCCCGCATCGAGCGAACCATCAGGTTCGGATCGAGCCGAGACGTATACACCATCACCGTGGTCGCGCTGCTTGAAGCAACAAACTCCACCAGTTCCAGGGCATATTCAACGTCAGATTCAAGGTCAATAATGACCGCGTCAAACGCCTTTTCGCCCAGCATCCTGGGCATCTCTTTCAGCGTCGGGGGATAAGAGGAGTATTCCCGCACAATCGCGGCATGCGAGCTGTTCAATGCGCTCGCAATTGTCCTCCTGCGCTGCTCACTCGGGCAGATCAGCGCGATGGACAGTACATTGCCGCCCAGGGGATCAGAGTCGTGCGTGTTATCAGTCACAAAATCAAAGCTCCCAAGTTCTTGCGCCAGAGTTACGGAACCACCAGATTCAGGGGGTTGTCAGCATACTCTAGTCGTTTTTCAATCCCGTTCTCAATGAGAAAAGAAGGAAATGAGAGTACCAATAGCAATCGCCGGAGCGTAAGGCATCTTGCGTGCCTTTGGGTTGGAAAGCTGTAGGTCTTCGGGCGCATGTAAACCGCGCTTTTTCCACCCAAACAGCAAATCCCCCGCTCCCGTAAACATTTCTCCCATGAAACCCCCGACGAGCGCCCAGCAAAGGGCCATGATTCCGCCGGCTACTGCGATAAATACCAATGCGAAAACCAGTTGCTTCCACCAAATCCAGGCTCCGATCGCGGCGCAGAGCTTTACATCGCCCATCCCCATGCCGCCCATCATTGCCAGTACCCCGTAAACCATGCCCCCCAGCAGCATTCCCCCAAGGCTTTGTCCCAGGCCATGCCATCCTGCGACCCAAGTCGATACCACGAGGCCGCCGAGCAAGAACGGAAACACCAGCCAGTTTGGAATCCGCCGGCTTCGAATGTCAGTAATGGTCGCCACAAGAAGCACGGCCAGGGTCGGCCACCAGGCATACGGGTGTTGCAAATGCTGCAAACTTCCTCCTTCTCCGCGTCCTGCTGAGATGGCTTTCCGATAGAGCAATTCTGCCCTCATTTTCGCGCATGTCAACTCTCGCTGGATTCAATGCGTTACGTTGGGGGTATCGAGGCAAGTGTACACGGAAGTGCACGTTGGTAGTACCCCTGTGCAATAACGGGTATACACCGGAGTAATGCCTACTTGCGGTTATGTACAAGGCAAGAAAACAGGTTGGAGCAATTCTCCGATTCCCAGCCTACGTCCTCTTTGGATCGAACTCCAGCGATGTGTCAGACCAGATCGGTTCCTCCGACAGGTTCGGGCTGCTCTGACCGCTTCAGCGGCCGATGGGCATCAATTGACCGGAAGACCCCGGCGGTTGCCTGTTTGCTATCTGCATTCGAACCCGTCGGTAACCGCCAGCTTAACTCCGGACCGTTGTATTCTTCTTCTAATGTTCAGGCGAACCGCTTTTCTTCTTTTGATCGTGGCATGCGGACTGTCGCCTGCTTCCAGTAACGCCCAGTCTGATCCCGACTCGGCGCCGCGGCCAGTCACTGCCACTCCGAAACCGCCGCAGTCTGCACCGAAATCCGGTACCGGAGTCACCGCCAAGCCTGCGTCCGCTCCTGCGAGACTCACCCAGTCCACTCCCGGTGACCAGGACCCCGGACAAGCCTCGACCGGCACCCCTCCTCAGATTGTCGTGACTTCCGGGACCACGCAGCCATCCGCCTGGACCTGGCACGATAAGGTGCTCTGGGGAGCGCTGCTTGTTCTCGTGATTCTGGGCTACCTCGGCGTTATCCTGTCGTTCAAGATCCTCCAGAACATCCAGCGGCAGACCGAATTCGGGGTGGCAGCGGCTCAAGCAGCTCTGCAATGTGCAAATGCTGCACTCGAAAGCTCCCAGGCGATCGTCGACTCCGGCCGGCCCTGGATCGTCATCACCATCGAGCCTTTCCTGACGGTCGAGCACGGCTTCAAGGTGATGGCCACCAACCGCGGCCGCACGCCGGCCCGCATCCTGGCCAAGGCTGACTGCGTCAAGATCGCCACCGATGAGACAAAACTGGCTTCCACGCCCGACTATGACAGCGGAAAATCGGCCACCCCGTTTGAGCCCATCATCCTGCTCCCCGGAGAGTCCGCAGGCATCCGGCCCTTCCGCCGCGCCGATGTTCGATCCTACTGCGCCTCCGATGATCAGTTCAGGCGCATTGAAAAATGGGAGGAGAAGGTCTTTATCTATGGCCGCGTAGTCTACCGCGACCTGATTTCGCCCCTCGACCAGCCGAACCATGAAACCGATTGGTGCTGCTGGTACGTCTACGGCGATAAAGACGCACTCGTCATTGCCGGTCCCCCGGAATACAACAAGCACAATTAGTGCTTGTTCGGTTGAACCAACCTCTCCTGCAATTCGTAAAACATAGGAGTGCCGGCGCAGCAGCGTTAGGTACACTTCAGTTGGACCCGCCCCAAGGTCCGGCAAAACCCCAACTCCAGGAGTAGGAATGCCAGTCGTCGAACTCGCAGGTGTCACCAAGGCCTACGAGAGCAAAGTCGCGGTGCGCGATTTGAGTCTCTCCATCGATGCGGGCCAGATGTTCGGGCTCCTGGGACCGAACGGGGCCGGTAAAACCAGTTCCATCCGCATGATGATGGGCATCACCATGCCCGACTCAGGAACGATCAAACTCTTCGGACAAGCCGTTTGAGCGCGCGAGCCTGGAACGCGTCGGCTACCTGCCGGAAGAACGCGGCCTGTACAAGAAGATGAAGGTGGTCGAGCAGCTTGTCTTTTTCGGCGAACTGCATGGGCTGACTGCTGCGGAAGCGCGCAAGCGCGCGACCGACTGGGCAAAGCGCCTCGACATTGACGAGGCTCTTCCCAAGAAGACTGAAGAGCTCTCCAAGGGAATGCAGCAGAAGATCCAGTTCATCGGTTCCCTGCTCCACGATCCCGGCCTGATCGTGATGGACGAACCCTTCAGCGGCCTCGATCCCGTCAACGCCAAGCTTCTCGAACAGACCCTGCTGGAACTCAAGGACCAGGGAAAGGCTATCGTCTTCTCCACCCATCGCATGGACCAGGTGGAAAAGCTCTGCGACTCAATCTGCCTTATCAATAAAGGAGAGGCGGTGCTCTCCGGCCGCGTGCGCGACATCAAATCGCGCTACGAACGCAATCACATCATCGTGGAGTTCGAGGGCAGCGCCGAATTTCTCAAGAGCGCGGAGATCGCCGAAGCCAAAAACTACTCGGGACACGCCGAGATCCGCCTCAAGCAGCACGGCGACGCTCAAAAGTTGCTGCGCGAAGCCTCGACGAGCGCGCGAATCTATCGCTTTGAAATGGTCGAGCCTTCGCTCGAAGAGATCTTCATTCAGACAGTTGGAGGCAAGGTCGATGCGTAACATCTGGCTGGTGGCAAAACGCGAATACCTGGAACAGGTGCGTGGACGCGCCTTCAAAATGACGACCTTTGGCGTGCCGGCAATCTTTGCCGTCCTCATCGGAATCGGCTACCTCTCCAATCTCGGCCTTGGATCAGGAAGGCATCTTGCGGTCGCTTCGAATGATCCGATCCTCGCGAACGAAATCAAATCTCAATTGCTGGGAGACAAGGACGCCAAGGCTAAGGTCGACATCGTGTCTCCGGCATCCAGCGCCGATCATGACACACTTGTCAGCGAAGTTCGCGCGAAGACAATTGACGGCTTCCTTTGGGTCGAAACGCCATCTGGACAGGCACCCACCGCGACCTATACATCATCTTCTTCCGGCGATTTTGTGACGGGCGGCAGGCTCCACGACGCCGTCAATCATGCAATCCTCGATGCCCGGCTGACTTCAGGCGGAATGCTCCACAATGACGCCGACAAACTCGTCGATGGCGTGCATCTGCAGACCTACCAGGTGAAGAAAGATGGCAGCGTGGTGAAGAGCAATGCCGCTGCCTCATTCTGGAAGGGCTACGTCATGGCTATCCTGCTGTCGATGACGACGATGATTTACGGCATGAACGTCGCTCGCTCCATCATCCAGGAAAAGACATCGCGTATCTTCGAGGTCATGCTGGCAATCACCAAGCCGGCAGACATGCTCGCGGGCAAGCTGATTGGTGTGGGCGCCGTCGGACTCACCCAGATTGGGATCTGGTTAGTAGCCGGCGCAATCCTTCTGGGCACGCGCATTGCGGCTTCCGTACTGTCCGGCGACTACGCGGTACACGTCTCCGCTATCGAAGCGATCCTGTTTCCGGTGTATTTCCTGCTGGGATACTTGCTCTACAGTTCGCTCTTTGCCGG
The DNA here is from genome assembly GCA_963770365.1 of uncultured Acidobacteriaceae bacterium. Lineage (GTDB taxonomy): Bacteria > Acidobacteriota > Terriglobia > Terriglobales > Acidobacteriaceae > Telmatobacter. The sequence goes on from CAVYPN010000032.1 coordinate 66,404, forward strand.
CCTAGCTGCTTCCTGCGAAACCGAGCAGGAACTCCAGATGTATATGCCGCTCGCAGCTGCGCCCACCTGGCTGAGCTTCTCACTGATCCTGGTGGTCATGAATGATTCGAATTCGTTATGGGCCATCGCGGGCTCTTTGTTCCCGCCAACCGCACCGATCATCATGTTCCTCCGCATGGCTTCGCAGATTCCGCCTCCGTGGCAATTCGCGGTTTCCATCGGACTGATGGTCGTCAGCATCCTGGCAGTTCTTTGGATTTCAGCCAAGCTCTACCGCGTCGGCATCCTTATGTATGGCAAACGCGCCACGCTGCCGGAACTGATCCGCTGGCTGCGCTATAGCTGAGAAGCCGCACACTCAACTTGCGCACAAATCGACGCTCAATCATGCCAGACATCATCGATCGTTCACGTCGGGCGGTCCGTGCCGTTCCCTGTGGCCCATTTCCCCACCTCGAAGGTTTTCGCGCCCGTAATACTGACCGACGGGTGAGGCGACTCGCTCTTTCGTTTTTACGACTAACCCATTCGTGTGATTGAATCTGCGGCTCACCAAAATATGATTGCCATGACTTAAGTAATGGCTGCTGACCGCGGATTTGGTCTGCATATTGGACCTTTGGGTTAGCGCTGGTTTTGACGTTAGCTGCCATGCCAGAAGTCGGGGGCGGCTATCCTACAGGTTGCGTGAAATCCTCCAGAGGGCTCGCAACCTGTAGCCTATTTTTCCCCATGCCATCTTGATAGCCGCGTGTTGAGCATACCTCAAGCTCCGCCGCGTAGGCGGCGCCGTCGAACGTACGACGCGTAAAATCAGGAAAGTGACCGACCAGGACAACACTAGATTCACCGTGAGCCAGCGAATTGTGCTGGCAGTCGTTCCGCGGATCGTCTGGGCGCTGCTGTGGATCGTGGGTCTGACCTGGCGCTTCGAAGTCATCGCGGAAGACGGCGTAGTCCCGGTCGTTTTCGGCCAAAAGGCGGGTCCGGAAATTTATTGTTTCTGGCATCAGTGCGTTCTGCCCTGCACCATGTATTTCCGTCGTTCCGGCGCCGTGATTCTCATCAGTCGCAGCTTTGACGGCGAACTCATCACGCGCGTCCTTCGGTTGTTTGGCTTCGACGCGGTGCGTGGATCGAGTTCGCGGGGCGCTCGCGAGGGGCTTCTTGGCCTGAAGCGCGTGATCGAAACCGGGCGCACGGCCATCTTTACGGCCGATGGTCCGCGCGGCCCAATCTACGAAACTAAGCTTGGACCGATCAAGCTGGCGCAAGCCACAGGCGCGCCCATCGGCGCATTCCACCTGCAGCCCGAGCGTGCATGGACCCTGAATTCGTGGGATCGCTTCCTTATTCCCAAGCCGTTCACGCGGATTGTTGTGAGCTGGGCTCAGTGGACCCGCGTGCCGGCCGATTTGCCTGCCGATCAATTCGAACCGATGCGCCTCCAACTGAACGCCGCCATCGAGCGCGCAAGGCTGCGGGCTCTCGCACACCTGGGGCAGAAGGCATCATGACGGATCTGCGCGTCACCGATTTCGATTTTGAACTCCCCGAAGAATTGATCGCCCAGCAACCGCCCGCCGAACGCGGCCAGAGCCGGATGTTGACGATGGACCGCACCAGCGGCGAGTTGCGCGACGGCCATTTCAGCGAATTCCCTTCCCTGCTGCGCGCCGGCGACCTTCTCGTACTCAATGACAGCCGGGTCATCCCAGCGCGGCTCTACGCACGGCGAACCCTGCGCCGCGAAAAGGAAAAGCCCACCGGCCGCATCGAAGTGATGCTGACAGAACCCATGGGCGACAACCGGTGGCACGCATTGGTGCGCCCCGGCCGCAAGATCGCCATCGGTGAGCGCCTTGTCTTTCCCGACCCTGACGGCCAGATTGCGCTCGAAGCCGAAGTGCTGGAGCGCGGAGAATTCGGCGACCGGCTGATCGAATTTGCCCCCGTCGAAGACTTCTTCGGAATCCTCGAACGCATTGGGCACATCCCGTTGCCGCCCTACATCCACCGCGCAGATGAGTCGGCCGATCGCGACCGCTATCAGACGGTGTTTTCGCGAGAGCGAGGATCAGTTGCAGCGCCCACCGCCGGGCTGCACTTTACGCCACAGATGCTCGAACAGATCGTGGCCTGTGGGGTTGAGATTGCCCGTGTGACGCTGCACGTCGGCCTCGGCACGTTTGCGCCGTTGCGCGTCGAACGCGTCGACGAAGTCCGCCTCCATCGTGAGCGCTACAGCATCTCCGCCGAGACGGCCGATGCCGTGAATCGCGCACACCGCGAACAGCGCCGCATCGTCGCCGTCGGCACAACCGTAGTGCGCACCCTCGAAGCCGCAGCCAGGCAAGCCGGATCGGAACCGCTCGCCGCTCACTCCGGGGAGACGAATATCTTCATCGCGCCGGGCTTCGAATTTCAGTTGGTGGGGGGATTATTGACGAATTTCCATCTCCCGCAGTCGAGCCTGCTGATGCTGGTGAGTGCTTTTGCGGGCCGGGCGAGCGTGCTGGCCGCCTATCGCCACGCTGTGGACAGCCGCTACCGATTTTTCAGCTATGGCGACTGCATGTTCCTCGCATAAGCGCATCCAAGTCTATGCAGGAACGGCCACTGGAAACGTCTCCAACAATGCGGTTTTGCTGGAGTGTCGAAAAACCCATCCTACGAAATACGATAGACTTACGCGGTGTAGTTGCATCGGGCCCAAACACGAAATGGCCGGTCATATGCGCCCTGGCGCGGCAGATCTTCCTGCTGACTCCCTCACATTAAGGAAACAGTTTCTCGATGACAGACATTCAAAATAAGATTCTCGTTACAGGCGGCGCCGGATTTATTGGTTCGAATTTCGTGCTGCGCTGGATCGAGACGGTCGGCACGCCGGTCGTCAATCTCGACCTGCTGACCTATGCCGGCAACCCCGAAAACCTCGCGGCCCTCGAAGACGACAACCGGTACCAGCTGGTGCGCGCCGACATCTGCGATCCCGAGGCGGTTGCCGCTGCACTCAACACACATCGGCCCCGCGCCATCGTCCACTTTGCTGCCGAAAGCCATGTCGATCGATCCATCGTCGATCCCGGCGCCTTCATCCATACCAACGTGCAAGGCACGTACACGCTGCTTGAGCAGGCACGTCGCTACTGGATCGACGCTCGACGACGCGGCAAGAGCGGATTTCCGCTTTCTGCATGTTTCCACCGACGAGGTTTACGGGACGCTTTCTCCCGAGGATCCGGCGTTTTCCGAAACCACTCCGTACGCGCCCAACAGCCCCTACGCGGCTTCGAAGGCAGCGTCCGATCACCTCGCACGCGCCTACTTCCATACATTCAAGCTTCCCGGTGCTCACCACCAACTGTTCGAACAACTACGGCCCCTTCCAGTTCCCTGAAAAACTGATCCCGCTCATGATCATGAACGCCCTCGAAGGCAAGTCGCTTCCGGTTTACGGGGATGGCCAGAACGTCCGCGACTGGCTCTTCGTCGACGATCACTGCTCGGCCATCCGCGCCGTGCTCGAGCGCGGCAGGCCCGGCGAAACCTACAACGTGGGCGGCAACAGCGAGCGCAACAATCTGCACGTCGTAAATACAATCTGCGACCTGGTTGACGAGTTTCGCCCCGACGCAAACCGCGGCCCGCGCCGCAATCTCATCAAGTTTGTCGCCGACCGGCCGGGCCACGATCGCCGCTATGCGATCGACGCCCGCAAGATTGCAAGCGAGCTTGGCTGGACGCCGTCGGTAGATTTCGAGCGCGGTCTTCGCAACACCGTCGAGTGGTATCTCAATCACGCATCCTGGATCGAGAATGTGCGCAGCGGCGCCTATCTCACGTGGATCAAGCAGAACTACGAGGAGAGGATCGCGCAATGAAGGGGATCATTCTTGCCGGTGGTTCGGGAACGCGTCTTTACCCCGTTACGCACGTCGTTTCAAAGCAGCTTTTACCCGTATACGACAAGCCGATGATCTACTACCCGCTGAGCACGCTGATGCTCGCCGGCCTGCGCGATATTCTCATCATCTCCACGCCCGAGGACACACATCGCTTCGTTCAACTCCTCGGCGACGGCAAGCGCTGGGGCATCAACCTTACCTACGCCGTGCAGCCCAGTCCGGACGGCCTCGCCCAGGCATTCACCATCGGACGCGAATTCATCGGCAGTGATACGTGTTCGCTCATCCTCGGCGACAACATCTTTTACGGCCAATCGTTCTCGCGCGATCTGCAGCGTGCGGCGCAGTTGAAAAGCGGCGCGCTGGTCTTCGCGTACCCGGTGCATGATCCCGAGCGCTACGGCGTGGTTGAATTCGATGACGGGGGCAAGGCCATCAGCATTGAAGAGAAACCCAAACAGCCGAAGTCGCGCTACGCCGTGACCGGTCTCTATTTCTACGACAACGATGTTGTGAAGCTCGCCACCGACCTTAAGCCCTCGGCGCGCGGCGAGCTCGAAATCACCGACCTGAACCGCCTCTACCTCGAAGCAGGCAAACTGAAAGTGCAGGTCATGAGCCGCGGCATGGCATGGCTCGACACCGGCACGCACGATTCGCTCTTCGAAGCCGGCCTCTACATCCAGACCATCGAACGACGGCAGGGACTCATGATCGCCTGCCCGGAAGAGATTGCCTATCATTTCGGCTACATCAACGCCGACCAGCTCGAAGAGCTTGCCAAGCCCGTGGCGAAGAGCGGATACGGACAATACCTCCTCGCGCTGCGTAACGAGCGGCAAATTCCCGCAGGAATCAGCGAGTTATGAATATTGAAGAAACCTCTCTCCCTGGCGTGCTGCTGATTACGCCGAAGATTCACAGCGACAATCGCGGCTCTTTCTGGGAAACCTGGAATCACAAGGCATTCGAGTCGACAGGATTGCCCTGCACCTGGGTGCAGGACAATTTTTCCGTCTCGAAGAAGAACGTTGTCCGCGGCATTCACTACCAGACCATCAACCCGCAGGGAAAACTGGTACGCGCCACGCACGGCTCGGTGCTTGATGTTGCTGTTGATCTGCGCCGCAATTCGCCTTGCTTCGGCGAACATGTCGCGGTCGAGTTGACCGGCGAAAACGGCCGCATGCTTTGGATCCCCGAGGGCTTTGGCCACGCGTTCCTTGTCCTCAGCGAAGTCGCCGGGTTCGCCTACAAGGTCACTGATTCGTACAACCCCCAGGGAGAGCGCACCATTGTGTGGAACGATCCGGAACTCGCGATCGCATGGCCGGTCGTGCCGGAGGAAGCCATCGTGTCAGAGAAAGACGCGAACGGATCGACGCTCGAAACCGCAGAGGTATTCGCGTGAGCATCTGGCCTCGCGTTCTCGTCACCGGTGCCGATGGCCAGGTTGGGCGAGCGCTGCTCCAGAGCTTTGCCGGACCAGCTGAGGTGATCGGCTGCAACCGCGCCTCCCTCGATCTCGCCAACCCCGATCAGATCCGCGAAAAAGTGCGCGCAATTGCTCCCGACATCATCGTCAACGCCGGAGCTTACACTGCCGTCGATCGCGCCGAGAGCGAGCGTGATCTCGCCTTCGCCATCAATGCGCGCGCTCCCGGCATACTCGCGGAAGAGGCTCAGCGCGCCAGCGCTCTCCTGATTCATTACTCCACCGACTACGTCTTCAATGGTTCCAAGCGTCGGCCATGGGTAGAGGACGACGCGACCGGTCCGCTCAGCGTCTATGGAGCCAGCAAACTCGCGGGCGAAGAAGCGATTCGCAGCGTAGGTGGACCGCATCTGATCTTCCGCACCAGTTGGGTGTATGCGCCGGAAGGCAAAAACTTCGTCCTCACCATGCTGCGCCTCGGCCGCGAACGCGATTCCCTCAACGTAGTCGACGACCAGATCGGCGCACCTACAACAGCCGCGGAATTGGCGCGAGCAACGCGTGCCATTGCGGATGGAATACTGGAAAAGAAATTCGGTGCGGACACGTCGTGGTCCGGCGTTTATCACATGACCTGCTCCGGCAGTATCTCGTGGTGCGGCTTCGCCCGCGCCATCTTCAAGCGTGCACACAAGCTTCTGGGCGTCGAGGCTCCCAAAGTTAATCCGATTGCGACCAGTGACTATCCCACCCCCGCAAAGCGCCCACAGAATTCGGTGCTCTCCAATGACAAGCTGCAGCGCACCTTCAAAGTGCGCCTCTCTCCGTGGAAGTCCGCTCTCGATGAAGTTCTGGCGGCAATCGCCGCGCATCCGCAAGCATGATCACAACGCCTCGCATTCCGGGCATGTAGACTTCCTCCTGACAGAATTCCCTGGAGGCATCATGTCTCTAATCAGAAAATTTCACGCTGCGTTTCTGGCATCGCTGATGTTTCTTCTGCCCGTCTGCCTCGCAGCGCAAAGTCCCGGCAAGAGCCTCACTGCTGCTGAAGCCATGCAGCGCGTCATCGCGGCAACCGGAGCAACTCCGCCAGCCGATACCGTCGATACGCTCAAAGCTGGCGACCCCGACACCGTGGTCACCGGCATCGTCACCACCTTCATGGATACCTACCCCGTACTCGAAAAAGCCGTGGCCAGCGGCAAGAACCTCATCATCACCCACGAGCCTACCTTCTACAACCATCTCGACCAGCAGTCGCAGTTCGCCGCTGATCCGGTCTACCTGCAGAAGCTCGCGTACATCCGCGAACACCACCTCGTCGTCTATCGATTCCATGACACCTGGCACCTGCGCAAGCCCGATGGAATCCTGGCCGGCATGGTCGATCAGTTCGGATGGAAGAAGTATCAGAACAGCACGAATCCCAACCTGTTCACGCTTCCCACAACGACAGTCGGCCAGATCGCCGCCTCGCTGCAGAAGAGTACCGGCGCTCGCGCCATCCGCATCGTCGGCGACCCGTCGATGCCCGTAACGCAGATCGCGCTGATGCCAGGCGCGGCAGGTGCCGATCGCCAGATCAAGACGCTCGAGCAGGATGATGTTCAACTTCTTGTGGCCGGCGAATCGCGCGAGTGGGAGACCGTTCCTTACGTCGTTGATGCTGCCGCCGAGGGCCGACACAAAGCCCTTATCCTGCTCGGCCATGTCGTCTCAGAAGAAGCAGGCATGGATGAATGCGCCCGATGGCTGCGCACCGTCTTTCCGGGAATGCCGATTCAATTCATCCCGGCGGGCGAACCGTTTCACACGGTCCAAACCACATCCATCCAGAAAAAGTGACCGAGATCCGGCAGGCTCCTACAGTACCGCCGTGTGTTCTCTCCTTGAAGTTGCACTTTCCCGCCAGATCGCCCGGCAGGTAACGTAGAACAATGGACTCCACCTCCGCCATTGAGAGCCCCGTGCACACCGAGGATGCGCCCGTCGTGACAACCAGCCCGATGTTGCGCATCTTCAACCGCATTTTCTCCCGGCACCTCATGAACATCGCTATCCTCATGGTGCTCCCGGTCATCTTCACCGTTACGCTCAATCCCAATCTTGAATGCGTGCGCGATCCCGACATCTGGTGGCATCTGGCGGATGCCCGTCAGCTTATGTCGACGCATCACTTCATGACGACCGAGACCAACTCGTTTACCGTCGGCGGACAGCCGTGGGTGAACCCGGAATGGCTCGCCGAGCTTCCCTACTGGTTCAGCTACCAGGCACTCCACCTGCGCGGCATCTACCTCGTCTCTTGGCTGATGCTCTGCGGCAATCTTGTCTTCATGTACTGGCGCGGCTATCGCCGATCAGGTCACGCAGGAGCGGCATGGTGGGCCGCCGGACTCGCATTCATTCTCATCTCTGTAAACTCCGGCCCTCGCACCATCGCGATGGCGTACATCGCCATGTCCTCCGAGCTCGCCATTCTTGAAGCTGCAGAACGCGGAAAGACCCGCGCCTTGTGGTTGTTGCCACCGCTCTTCTTCATCTGGGTCAATTTACACGGCAGTTGGCTTATCGGCTTGGCACTGCTGGTCCTGTACATCCTCTGCGGTTCATTCGGTTTACAAAAAGGCATCGTCGAACAGGTAGCATTCACTCCTGCCGAACGGAATCGCTTCCTCGCTGTTCTAGGCCTTTCCGTCGGCGCACTCTTCGTTAATCCTTACGGGTGGCGCCTGGTCTGGAACCCCATCGACATGATGTTCAACCAGAAACTGAACATCACCAACGTGATGGAATGGAAGCCCCTGGATCTCAGCACCATCGCCGGAGCGACAGCATTCGTAGCCATGTGCCTGATGGTGGTTTGCAATGCGATCCAAGGCCGCAAATGGCGCGTTTACGAGCTCGCCTTCGTGTTCTTCGCGTGGTACGCGGCGCTCGCACACATGCGCTTTCTGTTCATGGCCGCAGTGCTCACCACGCCGATTCTCGCAGTCGATCTTCGTCGGGCTTTCGATCTCGGGTCGGATGAAAAGACCATTCCGGCGGCCAATGCCTTCATGGTTACCGCTGCCGCCCTCGCTTTCTTTTTCATCTTCCCCAGCGAAAAGAAACTGGATACCAAGCTGGGCACTTTCTATCCCATGCAGACGGTGGCGTCGATTCAACCCTCGTGGCGCACCTTCAACTCCGATCACGTCGGCGGCATGATGACCTTCCAGTCCAAACCGGACTTCATCGATTCGCGATTCGACATCTTCGAACACCGCGGAGTTCTCGCAGCCTATCTCCAGGCGATGTACCTTGTGCGTCCCCTGGAGATCTTCGATCAATACAAAATCGACCACGTCCTCGTAACCGACACCATGCCTGTCTCCTACCTGTTGAAGCGCACGCCGGGATGGACCCAGGTCGAACGGGAAACGACCGGGAAGGACATTTATGTCATGTTTGCCCGGACGCCGGGAACTCCCGCGGGTGCGGTAGCCCTGATTGCTGTTGAGCCGGCCAAAAAATGAAGCTGATCGCATTGAGCTGACGAATACAAATTGAGCCTTGCAACTCCGTCGAACGTGCTGAACCCCTCGCTGGCTCTTCCCGCTCAAGCCACCCACACTCGCCATTAACCATCGTTATTGCCTTGCGTTACACCATAAAAGCGATCATCAACTTTAACCGAAAGTCGCTCGACCGAATCCCCAGGACTGGTTTCAACCACCCCCATGTGACTTGCGTCACAGGTTGACGCTTCAATCCATGGAATCATTCACTGGGTAAGGTCCGTGATCGCCATGGCTATGAGAACATTCTGGAGCGCTTCAGTGAATTTTGATTCCTCCTCATTTATTGCTGAAAAGGAACTGATCGAAGCACTTGAAAAGCGCTCTTCGACCGTCGTGTGCTCCGAACCACGCGCTCTTTTCGTGCAAGGGGGCGCACCAACCGGCCTCTATATTCTCCGCAAGGGCAACGCGAGACTCACGATGCAATCGCCTACCGGCGGAAGCCTGCTTTCGATCGTGCTTCATCCAGGTTCGCTGCTGGGCTTGCCGGCGCTTGTCGGAAACGAACCGTACACCCTGACAGCCAATGCCGAAAAAGATGCGGAACTCGGCTTCGTGACCAAAGAAGATTTCAACAGCCTGATGCTCAGCGATCCGTCGCTTACGTTGAGAGTCCTGCGTGTGCTCGCTGCGGAAGTACGCACGGCGCGGCACGCGATTTCCGAGTTCTAGAGCGCTTTCAGCCCGGCTATCAGCAGCGCAATGTCTTGCGCTTCTTCCCTACTCGTCCCATCTTTTCGATCTTCTCGATGTACGCAGTTGCCACCGGCACTTTGCATTCCGTCTCGCCCATATCCACCTTCACCGTGCCGATTTGTTTCGCAATCGCCTTCGCCTGGTTTAACAGAGGTTTGACGTAGCTTCCCACGGCGATCACGAAACTGTTCATTGTGTACTTCACCCGGTTGGGCACAGTGCCGATCTCTTTCGGAATCCTGTCGAGCAGCGCTTCAATCTCCTTGAGATCCAGATCTTCGTCGGCTTTCATCGACAAAAATCCCGCATACGTGCACCAGCCGCACGCGGCAAGAGCGGGGTCCTTCGCTTTCATCCACTCCAGCGCCAGCTCGCGCGCAGATGCATTCTCGACCGCAAGCCACGGCACCGTGTACTCCGAGATCATCTGCAGACCGACAGCGCTTTTCGCCCATTTGTTCAGTTGCGCTTTGCTCAGTTTGGATCCATCGGCCACCATGCCGGCCAGGTACATCGCGTCCATGATTCCGGTTTCGTAGAGTTCGCAGGCCAACGCCTGCTCTCCCCGGATGGTCTTCGCGATCACCTTCATGTCGGCAACGCTGACGCCATACAGGCGTTCCGGATCCATCCCATGACGCGCATAAATCTTGCGTGTCTGTTCTTTACCTTTCTTTTTCAATTCCGACATGATTGCGGCAACGGTGGGCATCTGCGTCTCCTGTCTCGCGTGGATCGCGTAAGGGTTGCCGAAGGATTATCCGATGCGGCCACCCATAGCGCAATCACTTTGTAGAAATGGCTCGCACGGTGCCAACTCGCTCGCGATGCCAACTTGGTATGTCCCGCTCCGGAATGCGTTAGCATCCTGAGTGTGCCCGGCCTCGATAGTGAAATCCAGTTTGTGCGCGGTGTCGGTCCGCAGCTCTCGAAGATGCTGGCCGAGAAAGGTATCCGGACCGCCGAAGATCTGCTCTACCATCTTCCTTTTCGCTATGAGGACCGCCAGAACCCCCGCAGCCTCGACGAGCTCAAGCCCGGCGAAACCGCCAGCGTAATCGCCGAGGTGCGCGGAGCTGCGCTGCTGCGCACGCGTCGCATGCCGCTATTTGAATTGACCGTCGGGCAGGGCCGCCACGTGCTCAAGTGCCTCTGGTTCCACGCCACATACCTCGAAGGCAAATTCCACGCCGGCCAGACCGTCGCACTCTACGGCAAGGTCGAACCCTCCCGCTCATCCAGCAACTTCAAAATGATCCAGCCGCAATTCGAGATCCTGCCCGACTCGAGCGACGATGCTGAAACCCGCCTGCTCGAGGTTGGCCGCATCACGCCCGTATACGAGTCGCTCGGCGGCGCGCGACTTGCCTCCCGCTGGCAGCGCAAAGTGATCTTCAACTTGCTCGAGAACATGCGCGGCAATGTACCGGAGTGCCTGCCGGCGGCGATGCTTGGGCGTCTTGACATGCCCGACCGCGAAGCCTCGCTCCGCGAAGTGCACTTCCCGCCGGAAGGCACATCGCTGACCGAACTGCAGTCCTGGGCCACACCGGCGCATCGCCGCCTCATCTTCGAGGAGCTGTTCTTCCTTGAGCTGGGCCTCGAACTGAAACGCCGCCGCATGCGCGAACGCACCGGAATCGCCTTCGAGACCAGCGACAAGGTGCGCAATGCCATTCGGGAAGTCTTGCCGTTTCATCCCACCGCCGCACAAAAGCGCACCCTTGGCGAGATCGTTGCCGACATGCGTGCGCCCAATCCCATGCGGCGCCTGCTGCAGGGGGACGTCGGATCAGGCAAAACCATCGTCGCCCTGCAGGCCATGCTCGTGGCCATCGAAAACGGCTACCAGGCAGCACTCATGGCGCCTACCGAAATTCTCGCCACGCAGCATTTCCTCGCCGCCCGCAAGCTGCTCGAGCGCTCCTCGCGCCGCTATCGCATCGTCCTGCTCACCGGCTCGCTCGATGAGGACCGCAAGCGCACCAACCGCGGCCTCATCAATCGCGGCGAGGCTCAGTTGGTCATCGGCACCCACGCTCTTATCGAAGAGAAAGTCGAATTCGATCGCCTGGGCCTGGTGGTCGTCGACGAACAGCACCGATTCGGGGTGCTCCAGCGCTTCAAGCTGATGAAGAAACCGAATCAGCCCGAGCCCGACGTGCTGGTCATGACCGCAACTCCCATTCCGCGCACACTGGCCCTTTCGCTTTACGGCGATCTCGACGTCAGCATCCTCGACGAACTGCCGCCCGGCCGCACGCCCATCGTCACGCGCCGGGTCCCCGAAGAACGCGCCGGCGATGTATGGGATTTCGTGCGCAAGCAGGTCGCGCAGAAGCGCCAGGCCTATATCGTCTACCCCGTCATCGAAGGCAGCAGCGACGACCAGCCCGAACTCGACTTCTCGCACGACGAATCGACGGCAACGATCTCGGAGCCCGCGACGCAACCCGGGAAAACCCGCAAAGGCAAGACCGCCGAACTCTTCGCCGGCGTCTCCAGCCAAAAACCCGCTCCAAAGAGTAAAGGAGTGGAGCTCAAGTCCGCCGTGGCCATGCACGAAAAGCTCCGCACCGGCCCGCTTGCCGGACTGCGCGTTGGCCTGCTCCATGGCCGCCTCGATGCCTGACGAAAAAGAAATCATCATGCGCCGCTTTCAGCGCGGCGAAATCGATGTCCTCGTCGCCACGACGGTCGTTGAAGTCGGCGTCGACGTTCCCAACGCCACCGTCATGGTCGTCGAGCACGCCGAGCGCTTCGGCCTCGCGCAGTTGCACCAGCTGCGCGGCCGCGTCGGCCGTGGCACGGCCAAAAGCTCCTGCATTCTCATCACCGGTCCTCGCGTCTCCGAGCAAGGGGAAGAACGCCTGAACGCAATGGTCCGCACCCAGGACGGCTTTGAGCTTGCGGAACTCGACCTTTCGATGCGCGGGCCCGGCGAATTTTTCGGCACGCGGCAGGCCGGTCTGCCCGATTTTCGCGTAGCAAACCTCGTCCGCGACCGAGCCATCCTCGAACTCGCCAAGCGCGAAGCTGCACACTTCGTCGCAACTCCCGGCGCATATCCCAAAGGCGAACAGGAACGCATCAAGGCTCGCCTCAAAGAAGCCTGGCAGCGCCGCTACGGCCTCGTCGAAGCCGGCTAAAGCTCAATGCGGCGACATGAGGACACCCGTCCCCCGCTTCAGGCTCAGGCGACGTCTGTACCTCCAGATCGATGCTGACAATTTCTTCCTGGCAATCCTTCAGCAGCGGAAATGGATGGAAGGATATCGGTTTCGTTACAGAGTCGCCCGCGGATTTCACCAGGCCGATCAACCCGAACGGCTTAAGCGTCTGCGTCTGGATACGGTGAATATCACTCGGTTGCTGATAACACAACACCCGAAGGCCGGAGAATGAACCGGAGAGTTGATCTTGTGGTCATGCAAGCCAGAAGGCCGTAACAGTCGCTTTCCTGAATTGCTTCCAGCCGGTAGTTCAATCCTTGCAGATGGCACTGAGCGAACCCGAGCAGTCAAGAATGCAGGTGCCATCAGGGGTAGGCGTAATCGTCGCCGTATATGGGACCCAGGCGGTACCGAATTGGAACTGGGACGGAGACTAGCGATCACGCAGCGTCAGTCGCGGCTCACCAGGCTTCTGATACGGATGAGGAGCTGGGTTTTGCCGACACTCGAAGCCTGGTCAGTCAAATTGGTGTTGCGAGCAACGCGAAAACAATCGCCTCGGCTCTTCCGCGGCCAATACCCGAATCTCCACTCGCGTGGCCTTCGGGAGTGCCACTCCCGCCGACGGATTCGGAGGAAGCAGCCGCGACTGGTGCCTGTTTGAGCGCGGAATGAACGACGGCGTGAGTGTAATGGGTCGTCCGTGAAGAGAGTTCGACCTCCCGCATGCCGGTACGCGCTTCCCACTTCTCCACACCCCGACTGCGACTATCGATCAACAAAAATAGCCGCACTACACTAACAATGAAACTGGTACAAAAGATCGGGCAGACCAATCTCCTCACGATAATTTGAAGGCTCGATTCAGCGCATCTTGGCGCGATTGAACACACTAGGAGTAATATTTCTCGATGACCTCGGAGAATTTCCGGCAATCGCGCTACAGATCGCATTCGATCAATGCGCATCTTAGCTTTTCCGCAGCATCCTCTGGCGAGAGCGGCTTGCTGAAATAGTACCCTTGAATCTCATCACACTGACGTAGACGCAGAAATGACATCTGCTCCTCGGTTTCAACTCCCTCAGCAATCACCCCTAAGTTTAAGCTCTTTGCCATGCTGATGATTGCGGTGGTAATGGCCGCGTCGTCAGAGTCCTCCGCGATATCTCGGATAAATGATCTATCAATCTTGAGCTTGTTGACCCGAAATTGTTTCAAATAGCTGAGACTGGAATATCCGGTGCCGAAGTCGTCGATCGCAAGGCTCACACCCATTTCGTTCAATTCCTGGAGAACCGAGAACACGACGTCCGCGTTGGTTAGAAGGAGACTCTCCGTCAACTCCAACTCGAGATACTCAGGAGCCAATCCCGTTTCGCGGAGCACGTCCCTGATCAGATCACGGAAACCGTCTTGGCGAAATTGGACCGCTGACACGTTCACCGCGATCCTGACCGCAGGAAGCCCATCGTCCTGCCATCTTCGAGCTTGAGAGCAGGCGGTTCTCAGAACCCATTCACCGATCGCTACAATCAATCCGCTATTTTCAGCAATTCGTATAAATTTGTCTGGTGGCACAAGCCCCAGCACAGGCTGTTTCCAACGAAGGAGCGCTTCATAACCGACAATCCTGCCCGTGGCCATATCCATCTGGGGCTGATATACGAGGAAAAACTCTTGCCGATCAAGCGCCAGGCGCAAACCGTTCTCGATCGTCAACCGCTCGACCATTTGGGTGTTCAAGTCTTCCGTGAAGAACTGAACATTGCTAGGCCCTTTCTGCTTGGCGCAATACATGGCGGTGTCCGCATGCTTGATAAGCGTCTCGCCATCAACTCCATTTTGAGGGAAGATACTAATTCCGATGCTAGTAGTGATGTTCAGTGATTGACCTCGAATGTAATACTCAACGCTGAGGGCTTTGATGATTCTCTGGGCCGCAACCGCAGCGTCAGATTCCTGCCCCATGCTTGTCAGCAGAACGACGAATTCGTCACCACCTACACGGGCAACCGTGTCCTGTTCGCGAGCCCAGCCCTTGAGCCGCGAAGCAACCTCCTGCAATAGGAGGTCGCCTGTCGAGTGTCCAAGCGAGTCATTGATGATTTTGAATCGATCAAGGTCGAGGAACAGAACCGCAGCCCTCTCTTTACGGCGACGAGCAGAAGCGAGTGCGGTGCTTATCCGGTCCTGAAGAAGAATGCGATTGGGAAGTCCGGTAAGAGCATCGTAATATGCCAGGAACTGCACACGTTCCTCGGCAATTTTGCGGTCAGTGATGTCCTCTATCGTTCCTTCATAGAAATTAGTCTCGCCGCTTGCCTCTCTCGCGGCTCGCATGTTTGCCACTACCCATTTCTTCGTTCGATCCTTTCGATAGATTTCCAATTCCACGCCCTGCACAACGCTCGTGCGCTCAAGCTCTCGCCTCAGCGTAATCATCCGATCCGGATCAACGAATAACTGTCGTGTGACGTTGGAGACCTCTGACAGGAATTCTTCGGGCGAATCGTAACCGTGCATCTGCGCTAACGCGCGGTTGATGCTTATTGGACGACCATCGGGAGTGATCTGAAATATTCCTACAACGGCACCTTCGAAGATAGCCCGATATTTCTCCTCCGCCAGACTTAAAGCTTCCGCTGCCCGTTTCCGATCTGTTATATCTTGTTTAATCGCAACAAAATGAGTGATCTCACCCGGTTGCGATGTCACCGGAGTAAGAGTCATCTCCTCAGTGTAGAGTTCCCCATTCTTGCGGCGATTGATCACCTCTCCACGCCACGTATCTCCCGATAAGATCGTCGCCCACAGCTGTGAATAGAATTCCTTGCCATGCTTCCCAGATTTGATCAACGCCGGGCTCTTGCCAATAACCTCTTCGGACGAGAAACCAGATGATATCGAGAAAGCGGGGTTACTCCAGACGATGTGGCCGCTGACATCGGTGATCACGATGGAATTAGATGCAGCATTCAAAGCGCCCGCCTGGAGCTTCAGACGCGCATTCGCCGAAGATAACTCGACAGTACGGGACGCAACTTCGTCCTCAAGGTGCTCCCTTTGTTTGCCAAGTTCATCATTCCGGCTTTGGATCTGTTGGAGCATGCCATTAAATGCGGTTACCAGCATTCCGAACTCGTCTCGGCTGGTTGAGACCGCGCGAAGGGAGTAGTCAGCACCGTTCGAGATGGCATCTGCCGTTTGTACCAACTCAACAAGGGGACGGGAAATCGGCTGCTGGAGGCGCGGACCTAGAAAACACGCCAGGGCTATTGTGACCAATAAGGCGCCGATGAACGCAACACTGTACGCTCGGAGTCTCTCGTGTAATGGCTGCAAATCTGACTCAATGTATATCGTCCCAAGAGACTCACCAGAAAAGACGATCCTATGGAAGAGATTCAAGCGGCCCGATTCGAAGCTGGGCGCCATAGATCGTGCTGGCGCAGGAACAAAGTCGAATCTCTCGCCGCTCCGGACATAAACAGCAAATGGCTTACCGTCTTGCGTGTAGATGCAAGCCGCGGTAACGCTCGACTCCGCCTGCAACGCCTGTAAGACATCCCGTGCCGCGCCGGCATCATGGAAGGTCAACGCCGCGGAGCTATTTCGAGCTAAGATCTCTGCCAGCGTTGATAAGTCGCGCGCCATCGACCGTCTTAAACCTAACAGATCAAGCGCGCCGATAAGCACAAAGATCGTAAGGGCGGTAATGCAGGCCATTGCCACGAACAGGCTCGTCAACTTGTGGCGGATGGACCAGTCGGGAAATGGTTTTATACTTAACATTCTCACTTACTCAATTACAAGCTTGGCCACACCTAAGAGACGCGCGCTCATTTGGAGCCTGTTTTGAGTTGCGGCCCTGTGATTCACCTGGAAATGGACCTGATCATCCTGGATTACGAAGTTGACAATTCCGCCCTTTTCCACAAACCCTGTGGCCTCTCCCACGGTCAAAACACTCGCACCCTGCAACACTTTGAGGATGTGTTCAATCTGCCAGTTTTGGGCAGAGTTGATAAACAGAATCTGACAGCTGCGACCCTGTTCGCCAGTTTGGATCGGAACAACGACTATGGAACGGCCTAAGATGTGCTTGTCTTTGACAATCTGACTTAGTGCCGACCCGATTGTTAGATCATTCAGGACGCACAAACGGATGGGAGCAGTAGCGTCCGGGAAAGTCTCCTGCGGCCACTCGACAAACTTGGCAAAGTTGAATAAATAGGCCGCCTTGACCTGATCTTCGCTGACTGCTTGGGAATACGCGATCTTATTTCCCAGTGTCACCACGAGGCCGACGCCAAGCAAGACTAGCCAAGAACGAAATGGATGCCTCTTCTTCATTTCCCGCTATCATTCTCCAAAGTGCCAGGTCATCTTTACCCTAAAGGTGCGGCCGTCCTGCTGGACTTTCAGTTCTGAGAGACCGGTCGATGGCGGGTCATAATACTTCTTGTCTAGAACGTTATAGAGATTTGCGGAGAGGTCTACGCGTTTGCCAATTCTCCGCCCCAACAGACTGGCATTCACTATCGTGAATGGCGAGACTGAGCCACCGGTGAAGGTCGTCATGCCACTTCTATATTGGGCGTCCAGGCTGGCAAACAGGGTCCGGTGCAGTAGGGACTGGATCACATTCAACTTAGCAAGATTGCGTGGTTAATTATTCAAAAATTGGTGCGTGTCTCGATCCTTCGTTTCCTGAAAACTGTAACTCGCAATTCCCTGAATTCCGCGGTGGATCTGGCCTTTTACTTCCAATTCGACTCCGTCAGACTCTACATTCTGAAGGTTACGAAATATGAGTAGATCGCTGTCAAGCGGGACCTGCGTGATCAGGTCATGCATTGTGTTATGGAATGCCGACGTCGTGAACCAGACGTGGTCAGAAAGGTTCTGCTCCCATACGACTTCAGCCGAGCGGAGCCTTTCTGGGTTTAGTGACGGGTTAGAAGCATTGGGAGGGATTGAATAGTACTTCTCGTATACGTTTGGTGCGCGAAAGGCCTCCCCGTAGACCAGTTTTAGAGCGGCACCGGTCCATGGGCTGTAGATCAACGCTGCCCGCGGGTCTTCACTTGCATGGACGGTGCTGTAGTAGTCGTATCTGAACCCTGCATTGAGCGCCAAGGATTTTGTAATTGCTATCTTCATCCTGCACGAAGAGAGCGCCAACGAAGGAACTCCTCTGGTCTTGCATGTCTAAAGAATATGGATTCAGATTGTAACTGCTTTGATTTTGGTGGATATTGTCGCGATACTCTCCGCCGCCTGTGACACGATTACGACCAAGAACAGTCTTGGTAAGCTGAAGTTCTGTGCCCCACCATGTTCCCTCGGCATGATCAAGATTCGGGCTGATCTTAGCAGGGTCGATAGGTGAAGGATATAGTATCCCTGGTATGTATATCTGTCGTAGAAAGCCCGCGCAAGCAAGTTCCATTCACCCGGCAACCTATGGTCGTATCGCAGGTCGACGTATCCGTGCGAGTCGGTTGTTCGGGTTCCAGGATTGTTGAAAACCGTCCCATATGCTCCGGTCGGGATTCCCTTCTCTCGGATGCCGTAGGCGCCCTGAACAGTAAGACCACGGAACGCGACCGTAGCGAGTGCGCTGCCTAGCTGGTCGTCATCTGCATGGCTCGCAATACCATTATTTGTTTGAGTCGTATCGAATTCCGGAAAGAAGAGTTCATTGGGCCCCCGGCTACCGTAAAAGGATCCGGAAATAACAAACTGAAGCTGTTTTATTTGACGCCCGTAGCTGATCCTGCCCTGATAAGTATTAAATGACGCTGCTCCAGAAGAGAGTTCCAGGCCGTTTAGGTCTTGAGCTTGCTTGGTAATGATATTGATGACGGCAAATAGAGCGTTGCTTCCGTAGAGAGATGAAACCGGACCACGCACGATCTCAATCCGCCGAATCAGGTCTATGTCGATGGGGAATTTTGTCCCCAGCATGGCTTCGTCGTAGACGTTGTCATTGAGTCTGTGACCGTCTACAAGCAGTAGGATTCTCGTATTGTAATCACCGGGCCGCGCAAATCCCCGTACGCCAAGGCTGCTGTAGTTTCGGTCATTAGTGACGAAGAAGCTGCGAACGGTTCGCAGGATATCCGCCAGAGTACGATAGCCTTGCTCCTGAATCTGATCGGCCGTGATTACGGTAACCGAAGACGGGGCGTCTCCTGAAGACTGCAGATGCTTGGATGCGGAGTACACCTGGATGTTTCCCAACTGCTCAAGACTTGCCTCGGACAAGTCAGTCGGCGGTTTCGCCGATGGAGTCTTGGAACAACCCAACAGAGACTAGCAATGCGATCGAAACGTTTCCGAGCAGTGTCAGCGAGCCAAGATTCATATACGACCCTCATAGCGACCGGCTTACCCCAGCTCGATTGACGGTGAGCTTTGGAAAGGCCTCGAAACACGAGGCGCACCACAGTGGCTAGTTCGGAGTGCTTTAATCAGGATGGCAGCATTCCCCCTTCTTTTCACCGCGAGCGCTACATTGTTCAGCCCGAAGTAATCCCCAATATGTGTAGTGCCAGTCGTCCTCAGTGATGGCCGTCACATACAGTAGTCAACCTCCGGGCGCAGATAACCCGAAGCAATCGCACCGAGCGATGAACCTACCACAACAGGAACCTGCTTCATTGCCCGCCACCTCTGTCTTTCGATGCGGATCGGATTGCGGCGCGGATGAGTTCGTGAGAAGGCGCTCCGTCTGCGTATCGTCTGCACATGGACCCAAAATCCCGCCGATCTCTGGCCGCTGGTTCGATGTCGATGCCGTTCAGCCGGACTGTTGGCGAGCCAAGGAACTTCACGCGCTCGGCGGTCGAAACATCCGGCACCGGAACTTCTCTTACCTCCGCACGACAACCTTCATCTGTTCTAAACGAGATCCCGCACTTCTACGCATGTGTTCGCGGGCCCATCCTGGATGGCGAGAAGCTCGCGTATCTCTCCGAGAGAAAATCCCAAGGCCTTGGCTCATACCAAGGTCTTTATCGTCGTGAATCCCGAGCACCACTCCTTTCATCCTGGCTAAACCGTCTGAGCCACAGGAGCCGCAGACGAAATAGCGGTCAAGACGCGCCATCCCGCTGCAAGTGGAAGTTGATGTGGACTAGGTGGTACGAAACCAAGTAGACACCGATTTTGGGAGCTCAACCCTTCACTAACAACATCTGGCAAGGCATCGGCGTGGCTGAACCCCAGACGACGACCATGTCGGTATCGATGCATGCGCAATCTCCTGCATCAAGGGCATCTCTGTCTCCGCCAATGTTCAGAGCCAACCTGCCTTCGACTACGTAAACGAGGCACGATAATCCCTGACCCGGTTCTGACGCTGCGACGAGGACCTTCGGAGGAGATTCAACAAAGTTGGCACCGCATCGAATCGATCCGATGTGATCGTAATGGAGAGGATTTGCCGCACAGATTCCGGCGATCGACGGACTGATGCGAGATGGCCTTTGCGCGTGATCGATAAACTATGCCTCTTGGGTTCAGCGAAGAAATAGCTCAGTGTAACCCCGTACACGCGGCAGATCTTCGAGAGTGTCTGCAGGGTTGGAATCATTCGCTCGGACTCAAGCTTTGAAAGCAGACTGGTTGACAATCCCGTTTCCGTTGCTAGGCGGGAGAGTGTGAGTTGCTTCCCGATTCGCAGTCTACGGAGTTCAGACCGATCTGATATTGGTCCAGAGCTGAGGCATGAGAGTCAGTCATCAGGTTGGATCATCGCATCTTCTTTGGAATTGGGAGATGTGGGCTAGATCACATAGAGTGCCTGCGAAAGTAGGATCATTTGGTGTTTTCGGTGCTGGGAGAACCCAGACCGTGTCGGCCTAGCACGGCGCACTTCGGAGAAAACTGCTGGCATCCAACGTGATACTCGGAGCCTCGGCGCGTGATTGAAGGGTGCCACAGGGCAGAGAGTGTTCTAAACCCGCTGCTCGTGGGGGCAACGGCGGTTGAACGCTGGAACGGATACTTGGCGGTGCTGGCGAGGATGGCGTGAGGCGCCGAAAGTTCGAGACTCTGGTGGCGCTTCAACGAAGAAGCCGGGCACGGTAGGGAAGGAATCGTGGGTGCTTCGTCAAACCTTAGAGGCCAGCCATTAGCGGATGTCCATTCGTTTGATGAGCCTGATCGACGCCAGCCTGCATCTGACGAAGGATTCTACGTTCCTCCGCGGCCTTCACGAATCTCATGCTTTTAGAGTCGTACAACCGGACGGACCAGGGATGCTTCAGGCAGGTTACGGTGGTGACGGTTAGGCCATGATACCGTTCGTGCGCACGGGTGAATGGCCAACTCCAAGCTGCGCTATCTTCGGAGCAAGAACAACCAGTTCGACTGCGAAAAATCCCTAACACGACATCTCCTAACTGCCGAATGGCCAATCACGCCGCATCGACAAATTTAGTCAGGGCGTAGAGTGGTCTCTCTCAAAGACGATTATGGTTCCGTTTGCATTCAGGCACCATCGCATCAAAGTTGCACGCGCGAACATGCTTATTACTCTGCGACGCAACATTGTAAGAAGGTGCGAGCAAGACCCGATGCAATCCAATTCGGACGATATTTAGTTCGAATATGTGGAGATCGATTACGCCAGCGACCTTACCTACAGACAGGACGCATTGTTATTAAAGGCGGCTAAAACGGGAAGGTAAAATCTATCACCAATGAGGACGCTACGAAGGAAATACGGAGAACAGCGCTTCGGGTCTATTTGGTCGAGCGCCAGTTAATTGCTTCGAGGAAGTGTTTGACCGGCGAGATGCCGTTCTGTAGAGTTGGCGAGATTCTAAAGAAGAACGGGAAGCGGTGGAAGGTGGCTGTGGTGAATGAGGACTTCACCATGGCTGGTCTTAAAGCGGTTCCAATTCACCGTGTCTTCCTTACGGATAAGCTCTAGCACCGTCGCCTTTTATGAGTCCTTGCTTCGTTGCAATCGCAATTTGAGCGACCGGGCTCGGTGACGGCGGTGCCTGTCCCTGTGCGACTTTCGAATTCGATGGACGAAGCCGAGGCACGCGTCCATGTTGGGGAATGCCGTATGACGTTCACTCGCGAAGAGATCGAGCTCTCTCAAGAGTCTTTGTTGGCACAAGATAATCCTGCGAATCCGTGCGGAACCACTAGGGCTTTAACGCGATGGTAACCATTTTACACACTTTAGGTAATCGTCTCTGTGGTTACTCTCGCTTACATTGGCTGCATGGAGCCGGATGAAACACCCAGCGGAGATATTCTAGACGGACCTGTTCAGCCGGGTACGATCCGCGTTGTTCTTGCGGACTCTCAGGCTATTTACCGTGTCGGAATTCGCAAGATTCTCGGACTCGAAGACGATATTCGAGTCGTCGCCCAGGCAGACTCGCTGGAGAATCTCCGCCTTGCGATTGAGCAGCATCCTACCGATGTTGCCCTTGTCGAGGGTGAACTTCTCACTCTGGCGCCACCATCTCAATCCCGGACCTCCTGCGCATCGCGCCCGACATCAAGCTCATCGTGCAGGCCGAATCCGCTGACGAAAACCAGACCGTGGAACTCGATCGTCGCGGCATTCGCGGCATCATCTCTCTCGGTCTATCTCTCCCGATTCTCGCCTGGTACGTTGCGTGCGGCGCATCGCTAGCGGAGAGACCTGGATCGACAACCAAAGGATGAACTGGGTGATCGAAGCCTACCGTGGCCAGGAAGCTGAGCTCGCAAGCCGGCGCACGCAGCCGCGTCTCTCCCCGAAAGAGACCGCGATCATCACTTGCATCACGCAAGGCATGCGCAACAAGGAAATTGCATGGCAGCTGGGAGCCGAGCGAAGGAGTTATCAAAAACTATCTGCGCAAAATCTACGACAAACTCGGCGTCGCAGATCGCCTTGAACTGGCCCTGTATGGCCTGCACAAGAAGACCGTCATGGCAGATGCAGATGGGGTCGCCGTAGTCCAGAGGTTACTCGCCAAACCCCGCGAGTAGTGTGGTGAATCGCATCTGCGAAGTCGAAGCTCAGCTCGGCGCTTATAGAACATTGACGGACGGGTCCCTAGTCGCAACAACTCCTACATCTCAGATGCTCCCCCTTGATGACAATGACGTTTGATGTGTTGCCACGCAAGGAGTATTGTCGATTCGACTGCATCCCTAATGATCAACAACATACTCACTTATAGCTAGGAGTAACTGAATGAAACAGCTGCTGAATCTGCCTGGTTGGCCGCCCCAAGGTGGCGCTGGACCATTTGATACCCGCAAAGCAGCCTTTGCGAGTAACCCGGAATCTATGACCTTAAGAAGAGTCGACAGGATCGTGGGAACCCGCGTCGACCTGACATGCATGTTCGGCAAAGAAGTCGTGACTTTCCGATTCTTCGCAGCAGATAAGGGAATGGCCGAAAATGTTGCCGATGTTCTCAGATGTAACTCGGGTCAAAGCTTGCGCGATCTGGGTTGCTCATGGTTGCCGAAAGCGAATGGGAACTGTCGACGCACTGAGACGACGGTCCGATTGACTCTATCTCCTTGATTGCTTTGTCAATAACATGCTCGCAACGCCGGATCGCTGAGGTTGATGGCACAATTCGGCTTGAACGCGCACTAACTCTGCACCTTGCTCACGGACACGATTTTGAAATTATTGCGAAACCCGTCCATCCGGACGAGACAATTGACAAACACAAGGCGATGAGCACGAACTAATTTCCCAGCGCGGCGAACTTTTTGTGGACTCTCCCCCAGTGTCCAGCCAGATCTACTGCGAAATCACCATTTGCGATGTGCTGGTGAGGTTTATCGTCAGGCTTGAGGCAAAGGGGATATTCAGCGGAAAAAGTTCGGTTACAACCACCTTCACGAGGTTTCCCGGCGCGTTGCAAGTGCCCGATGCGCACCCCGTCCAGGTCATGGTCGCTGGCGATCCGGAACTCACAACAGTGAGCCAGGTGGTGGTTACAGTAAGTCGGGCCGAATTTGGATAACCGAGACCCTGCACAAAGGACTGAATTTGGTCTGCCGTTGCATTGCAATTCGATAGGTTCGGACTGTTGGTGCAGGAGACGGAGCCTCGGACAATGGCATACCGGGTTGCCTCGCGAGCAGCATTACAGATGAGGTGATAGTTATAAAGGGCCAAAGACATTTCAAAGACGCCGATGAAAACAGCCAGCAAGATTACGCTGGACAGCGCCGTCGCGACTGCCGCTGCGCCTTCCTCGCCACGAATGCCTTTGCGACACTCTCTTGCGATGAATGCAGTCCGGAGAAACCGGTTGAGACACTTCCACTGTTCCAGCAACCGGCCAACCCGCGTTGGATTCTCCTGGTCCATTACTGGAGCACGTTTTGAACCGCCCTGCCATGGACCGTATACGATGTTGGTAGTCCTGGTGCATGAATCAGGGGGTCGAAGGTAGCTTGCGTCTGCACGGTGAGAAGCTGTTCGATCTGCGAGCTTGAGCAATCCGTGTTCAAGCAGGTCGATGCCGACCCATCGGAGCAGATGCAAGAGGTTGACACAGTGGTCGAAAGGCCTTTGAGATTGAAGGCTTCGTTTGTAGCCGCCAGTTTGATGCCGGTTGTGTCCCCAGCCGTGGCGCTGGTCTGTGCGCCGTACTGTACGGCAGCTTTGGCTGCGGTTGTTACTTCAATCGAGGCATAAGCCACCCTTGCAAGCTCGGTTGATCCGAGCAGGAGAGCCGTGAATAAGGGGATGGAGAGACCAAGCTCTACGAGGGCGTTGCCCCTTTCGTCGGTGCGGAGCATCGCAATGAAACCGCGAATTGAAAAATTGCGTTTAGTCATTCTATCTCCTATTCAACTAGTACTGGACTTCTAAGCGGCTGCCCGCTGTTCACTAGTGCATAGTCCTGTAGATTGAGCGATCCCGTGAAATTAATCGCCCCAACAACAATTGATGTGTAGAAAGCCGACGCACCCGATCCGCTCAGGGACAGTGTTGCTTTGGGTGCATAAATGATGCCCTTGAGAGTTGAGGCACCGGCAGCGGTGATGCTCAATGCGGTTGTGTCACTTCGCCCCTGAAAGAAAAGGATGCCGTTGTACGTTCCACTCGTCGGAGCTGTCAGGGTCACCGACCCGCTTTCCGACATCGAGAGCTGGTCGCCATTGCTCGGCAGGTAGAAGGTAACTCCGGTGCCCGTGACGGGGGCAGCACCAGTCAAACTGAGCTTTCCGTTAATCACATAGATTCCGGGGTTGAGTGTAACTGTGCCACTTCCCGCAGAGATTGTCAGCCCGTTGTAGCAGATCGTGCCCCCGGACGAGGCTGGCCCAATCGTCGTTGTGCTGTTCACATGCGGATCGGACAGGCAGGACGCAGCATTGAAAGTGGGAGCAGTCAACCCTGACAAAGGATCGCTAACCGGGATCGTGCCAGTTGTGGGCGTAGGAGAGATCGAGCCAGGATGGCTTTCGCTATAGCCACCCACCACGAGAACTGACGATGCAGTTATCGTGCCCGAACCACTGTTGACAAATGCATTCGTGCTGCCTGAGCTGCTTGAGTCGTCAATAATTCCGCAACTCGGTATCGAGATATTTCCAGAGCCAGAATCATAGATGTCTTGTCCCGTCTTGTTCAGTGTGTAGACACACCCTTTGCCAGAACTCGTACCGCCGACTGCCCTCGCCGCGACGGTGACAGAATTGTTCCCGGTAATCATGCCCACGAAAGTTGTCGGATTGGGTTCGGAAACGACCACCTCAACGCAGGTGGCGCAGCTCGTGTTTGCTCCTGCGAGCGGAGGTGAATTCACAGTGACAACGGCTCCATCAACACCGTTCGTCACCCCATTCCTGGTGGCAGCAGCCTGGGCCGCCGTTGACGCAGACAAGCCGTAATTCAGGTTTTGCGCGCCTGCAGTTGCGGCTGCGTCCGCGACAATCTGCAGGTTCCGCTTGGCGCGAAACAGGAGCCCAACATCCAAAGCCAGTGCCATAGACGCTATCAACACCATCGTGAGCAGGGGCTGCGAGAATAAGAACCTGACCGCTTTGGTCCTGTCTCATTCTCATCGTCCCTCCTGGCAGTAGAGCAAAGCTGCTTCAAGTAATCACTATCTGCGCACAAGTTACCTTAGCAGGGTGCTGAAAAAGTCACTTCAATTCCACATGGCGTTCCAGTAAGAAAAGGTCATGCGTGGAAATGACTATCAGCAGTCGGATATGTTCAGTTACTTGTCGCCGGAACAACGTGTTCGGAAGGACCATCCATTGCGTGCAGTGCGTGCGATGACTGACGAGATTCTGGAGCGGATGTCGCCGTTGTTTGATGCGATGTATGCCTCCGGCGGCAGGCCTTCGATTGCCCCGGAGAAACTGCTGCGGGCTCAGCTTTTGCAGATGCTTTATTCGGTGCGAAGCGAGCGGTTGCTGATGGAAGAGATCGACTACAGCATTTTGTACCGGTGGTTTGTGGGGCTGAACCTGGATGAGGCGGTGTGGGACGCGACCACGTTCACCAAGAACCGCGACCGGCTGCTGGAAGCGGCGGTGGCCAAGGAGTTCCTGGCGCAGGTGGTGGAGCAGGCGCGGGTAGCGGGATTGATTTCCGACGAGCACTTCACGGTGGATGGGACGCTGTTGGAGGCCTGGGCGAGCCTGAAGAGTTTTCAGCCGAAGGACAAACAGGATGGTCCGCCGCCAGATGATACCGGCAATCCGACGGTGGACTTTCATGGCCAGAAGCGCTCGAACGAGACACACGAATCGCAGACCAATCCGGAGCCACTTTGGCACGCAGGGGCAAGGGCAGGGGGGCAAGGTGGAGCACCAAGGGGGCCCGGCGGAAGGGGACCGGCAAGGGTCGGATGGTCAAGGGGGGGTGCTTCGGGCAAAGGGGGGGGCGGAAGGGGAGGGGCCACTTTTGAGGTGGGGGAGGTGGGCGGGGGGGGGGGGGGTCAGGGGGGGGGGGGCAAGGGGTAAGGCCACGGGGGGGTTGGTGGCGGAAGTTGGCCAAAGGAAGGGGCCCCGGCAGGAGGGGCGGACCCCAGCCGGTTCGGGGGGCGGGGGGACGGAGGGGGGCACAAGGGGACAGGCTGGTTAGGAGCTCGGGTCGGAGGAGGGGAAAGGGGATGGGGGGGGGTTTGGGTGGGTGGAGGGCCATGGGGTGGTGGGGCAAATGGAGGCACGGGGGTCGGTTAAAGGTGGGAGGGAAATTCCGGTTCGCGCCGGGGGTTTCCACCTTGGGGGGTAGGGGAAAGTGGATTCGGACACACGGTGTCGCGACAGGGCGGAGGGGGTTCTGGGGCGGACGGGGGGGCTTCAGGGGCTCCAAACCAAAAGGGGTGGATCCCAGGGGATCATAAAAATGGGTCAAACGGGGGGATCCAAAAGTTGGGACAACGGTTTTTAGCCGCCTGTTAGGGCAATGGTACCTATGGGGTATGGGTTACCCAACCAAGTCGAGAAATGAGTTCCGATTGATTGCGCAGAATACCGTGACACCAGTCACCGTCTGAACCTTGCTTTATTGGCAAAGCTGAGTGATGACGGTCACTGCGTATCTCGGGGCGTTGATGGTAGCAATTCCTGCAATCATCAAAGTTCTCCGTGAGGTCTGTGACTTCGCCGAATACGTTTCTGGTATCTGCTGGCGGGTAAGAACCGCTTTGGACGCTCAACCAAATCCAATATGTAAAGGCCAAACAGCTTCTGGTCAAACCTGAGATTCAGGCTTTAAGCGATACACACTATCCTTCCCACTCTTGGGGCGGCGGATGTGCTCACCATTGTTTCGTACTCGGAACACTTTACTCTCGTCTCGATTCCAACCCTTATGACGTCTGATATGGTTTTTATCCCGCGCGCCTAATGCGTTATCGCGTCACTCCAAATTCCTCAATCCCGGCATATTCAATTTGCCGTCATACCTTAATTTCAGGAGACCGGCTCTCGTGAACAGATACTGTTTTTTGTTCGGAAGCTCAGCAACGAATACTTCCGTATGAGAATTTGGCTGAAGAACATCCATACGGATGCCCCCGACTCGCTAATGTCGCCGCGATCCGCATCACTTCTGCTTCCATCGTACCTCCGGTGGTTCATCAACGTTCCGAATTAGAAAAGCCCGGCTCATCACCGGGCTTCCTCTTACTTCCGTTCCGTGAGATTCGCTTTGATCAAGCGAATGATCTCGGGGCGGACATCCACCACTCACTGTTCCTCGACGTCGTCTCGGACTGTAATCTGATTCTTGATGGCGGCGGTGGCGACGGATTAGGAGGCCGCCAGTTTCCTGACACGCGTAGTGCGTCCAAGAGTGCAACCGCGTTACCATGCATGATGTTATCAAGCACTTCATCATCGGCAAGGTTCTTCCGCTCATAATGACTTTCAAAGCGAACGACGCCAATTTGAAGATGACACGGCTCACCCCATGCTGCGTCGCAGACCGGGCAAACGAACATTAGAGATGGGTCATTATCAAACATACAAGTGTTTCTACTCCCCCTTTATCATAAAAGAATGGTCAAAAGTGAACGTTCCACTCTTTTCCATTGAGCACATGAACATCTCAATCGAAAAGTACCTATTACCTATCTTGTTGCTAAGTGGCTCTACCACGCTTCGCGCCATGAGTGATGTACGCCGCTTTTAGCTGCTCAAGATCGAGGAGGATGAACTCGCTATCTATGCCTACACGTAGACTCATCTCATGAAAATCGCACCACGCGATCAGGTCTCCGGGAATAGTGCTGCGATCGCCGCCGAAGCCGGCGTCAATTCTCAGTTCACAGCCACCGCTTGCCTCTTGGCCGCACCCGCGTTCGTCACAGAGAACGTCTTTACCGTCTTTGCCCAACATTTGGGTATTGTACGTCTGCTCAGGTCAGCGGCGCGGATCGGTCCGAAAGGAGTGCACGGCATTGCGGATTAGAGAGCTTTGAATTCGATTCTAAGTTCGATGCCGTTCAATAGGGGCATCGAAACTTGGGTGATAAGGAAGTCCGGACACCTCGTTTCGCCCGCGCGCAACGCCTTCAATGGTTTGGTGAACGCCACGTTTCGAAGCCGCTCGCATTGAGGATCAAGGCAAGTGTTTCTGCGATCGCCTCTTCATATCCGCCACATACGCCGACGGCTTCGTATCCCATATCATGAGCTCCCGTTTAATCTGATTCAGGTGTACACTCATCTCGCGCCGGTTCTTCTTCGCGGTTGGGAACGTCTGTTTGTTGCGCAGACGTAACGACGGCGCTGGCTGCGGGTAGGAACTCTTACAGGCTCTGTCGGAATCCACAAACTTGAGCCTTATCACCCTCATGTTCCTGCCGCTCAATTGCGCGAGTGGTCTGAGAAGCTTGCGAATGACGTACGTGATCGCAACTGGGAATCCCTATCATTCCTCAACGTGTTGGCAGATAGTGTAGCGATCCTTCTCCCGTGACGTCTATCCAGCATTGAAAGTCCCCGTGGACGCCTTCATTCGCAAGCAGATGGTTACGAGCGGGGCTAGGCTCACTTGTAGAGCGATGTGATCTCCGCCGAGACCAGCATCCCGTGGAAGCGAAGATTAAAGCATGTCAAACATCCCCAACATGCGACGGAGTGAGCGGAAATCCCCTCAGAAGTTGCCCCAAATAGAGCGGCGCTTTTAAAGGATTTTCGCGTCAGCTGCGAAGTGAGCGGAAACCTAATGATTTGCGCCCGTGGTTCTGCGTGCGCCCTGGCGTTCATGCGGGTCACTTGCCGGAAAGCCGACTACACATCCACGTGGAAATTTTGATCTCTGCCGCGGCAGTGAAACTGGAGCCAGTTGGATCCTGCGCATTTTAAGTCCGCTGCACCAACTCCGAACTCACCTGTTCGGCCCCATGATTGCATTGAACTACTGCCCCGTCCCCGAGAGGTAAACAGTTTGAGGGTTGTTGTTGGCCGTGTCGGTGATGACGATCTTCGCCGATTCGAAGTTGCTGTAGCTCGGCGTAAACGTCACAGTGATTGTGCAGGAGCTCCCCGGGGCAACCCTCCGGTGGCTCTCGAACAGCTGTCTATCTCCTTGAAGTCGGCCGCGTCACCACCGGCGATTGCAACGTTTCCTATGGTGAGAGCAGTCGAATAGTTGTTTGTCAGAACAACCTGCTGCGTGTTGCTTGGCTGGCCGACGGCCTGGTTCCCGAAATCCAGGCTGCTCGGCGACGCGCTGACTTGCGCAACCGTGGGCACGATGCCCGACGGACTGTAGAGTATCCGCCCGTTGCTCCAAACGTTGCGTACTGCTTGCAGGTCTCGGGGGTTCCTGCCGGGTCGGTACCGTTCGCATTGGCGGTTCCGTCCTCGGAATTCACTCCGAGTACGTTGCTATTGGTAGTGGTTGCATACGTATTGCTGAACTGGGTGTACACCGCAGCATTCCATTGCCATTGCATCGTGATTCCGGGGGTATCGGTAGAGAATGCGGCGGAGAACGTCACGTTCTGGATTCCTGTCGGGAAGTTCACAGGGACCGGGAACGCGAAGCCAGTGACGAACGTGTTGCCGGTCGCCCCGTTCTTCGCGACATTGGTGCTCCATCGGTTGTTAGTCAGGTCAAAGCCGGTCTTCGCGCCTGAGGACTGGACGGACGAGTTGAAGGTAACCACTCCGTTAGGAACCGGCTCGGTGTATTGAGTGCCGTTGGCTGTGAACGTGACGCTTGCGTTAGTCAAATACAGCTTCGCTTGCTGGCTGGCGGGCAGTCCAATTAGGTTGTTCACCACCGCCGTGAACCAGATGTAATTGCCGGACTGGATGTTTGGCAGGTTCGTATCATAATGCACCGCAGTCCCGCCACTACTGGTTACTGTGCTCCCAATGATCGATCCAAAGAAATCAGTACCACCGCTCATGTTGACGAGTGCGCTCGGAGCATACAGCACCGCGTAGCTGTCGGCACCTCCTGTCAGGTTCACGCCATGCGAACCCCCATATGCAAACTGCATGTTGCCGGGAATATGAGATGGGTTCACGATGCTCCCGCCACTCAGATCGATGGCAGGACTGCCGCTGTTGAGCGAAGCTCCGGCGATATTGATGACAACGGGGCCGGAGTCAACGGTGACAATGCTCTTGCCACTCAGAGTGAGACTGTTCAGGTTGTACTTGCCCTTGCTGACATGAATGGTCGTGCCTCCACTCGCTGTTACATTTCCATATTGACCGGGGGAGAGGCTTACCACTTTGCTCCCATTGTTTGTGCAACCGGTCATCCCCGCTGGGCACGAACCGGAGATGGCCTGGCTTGTGGTAGGTGGAACCGGATTCGCCGATGGCGGCACCGGATAAGTGATCGGCCCATTCAGCGGAATGAGCCCGCCGGTAACCTTTGCTCCTCCATTGCTTGTCAGCCCGGGCACTGAGCTCTTACTGCAGCTCCCAGAAGAAGTGTTATCGACCGCGGCTGAACCGTAGATGGCGCTGTTGCTTCCATTGAGCGTCACGTTCCCGTTTGTGCCGACGTTACCGCCAGCATTTTGCTTGGACGCGGAATAGCCCAGCATCGAGTTGAAGCTGTCGACCGAACTCCCGCCGCTGAACGTGATGGCGCCACAGGCGTTAGAGGTTCCGAAGATCGCATTCGTATAAAGCGAAGTGCCGGGAATGGTGCTGAGGCCTGAGCCGGTCAAGGAAACAAATTGTTGTGCGTTGGTCGCGTTGTCGTCGTTGTCCGTAATCTGCAACGTCGCAGTCTCAACGCCCGTATCGGTGGGCTTGAAGACAATACTGATCTTGCAGCTGTTGGCCCCCGAGGCAAATCCCAGGCTCGACCCGCACGTCGTTGTGAATGCAAAGTCGTTCGCGTTTGGTCCGTTGATTGCGATTGCGCCTGTGCCGAGGGACAGCGCAGCATCACCCGCGTTGCCGAGCGTTACGGTTGAAGAGCTGCTGGTGCTACCGATATTTGTGTTTCCAAACGAGACCGACAGCGGGCTAAGTGTCACGGCAGGCGCCGGGTTTACGACCTGTGCGAGTACCGTCGAGCTGCTGCCGTTGAAGTTTGCGGGGTTTGGCGCGAAGGCAGCCACGACGTTATTCGTGGACGCGTCACCCAACGTAGTTGTGCTGCACGTGGCCTGGTCCTGACCATTGACAACAGCCAGAGCGACATTCGAACAGATTGCGATTGATTGGTTGTTGTATGCATCGGTAAACGTCACGGTGCCAGCGGGGATTGCAGAGCTGCCTGGGCTGATGTCGGTGACAACGGCTGTGAATGTGACGAGCTGCATGTACGTGGATGGGTTAACGGAGGAAGAGACGGTGGTCTGCGTGTCCGCTGGGGTGACCACAACATTGCCAGCGATGTACGTCACGCCGTAATTGCCGTCCAAGGCTAGCCCGGTGCAGCTTGTGGGATACGATCCAGCGGGGCTGATGTTGCTGAAAGCCGGTCCGCAAGCAGGTGCCGTCGGCAGATTGGACGGACCCTCCCCATTTACGAATCCGCCATACAGAGGCGTGACGATAAACCCGGCGGTGCCAAATGTCATCACGCCGCTGCTGGCCGTGACAGTCAAAGGCGCCTGAGTAACGGTGACGGCCCCGTTGGTGTAGCCGATCGTGTAGTCCGGATCCGCCGCCGCCGAGCAACTGCTCACGTAGGTCGGCGGACTGACCGGGCTCGAACTGGTTGCCGTGGTCGAGCAGGCGGGCGCTGTCGTCAGGCTGGCGAAGGTATCGCCGTTCACAAGGCCGCTGTAGCTCGCCTTGATGGTGGGAACCGTCCCACCATAGGTGAACGAACCGCTGCTGGCTGTGATGCTCAGTAGTGCCGGGTTCACAGTCACCGTGCCTGGTACGTAACTGATCGCGTAGTCGCTATCCGCACTTCCTGAACAACTGCTCGTGTAAGGATTGCCGCTCACATGGCTGGCGCTTGTCGCCGTAGTGGTGCACGCAAGCCCGACAAGGCTGCCGACTCCGTCGCCATTGACGAACGCGCTGCCTGCCGTGAGGCTCGCAGTGATGCTGTGAACGGTTCCACCATAGGTGAACGAACCGCTGCTGGCCGTGATGCTCATCGGCGCCGGGTTCACGGTCACCGTGCCTGGTAAGTAGCTGATCATGTAGTTGCTGTCGGAGGCTCCTGAGCAACTGCTGGAGTAGGGATTACCGCTCACATGGCTCGTGCTCTTCGCTGTCGTCGAGCAGGTGGGCTGCGTTGTAAGGCTCAGGTATGTGTCTCCGTTCACGAAACCGCTGTAGGTCGCCGTGATGGCCGGAGGCGTCCCGCCATAGATAAAGGATCCGCTGCTGGCGGTGACGGTTAGGGGCGCCGGGTTAATCGTCAACTGATTCCCCGTGAAGTTAATCGCGTAGTTGCCGTTAGATTTCAGGGTGCCTTGTGAGATCGCGTACGGACCTCCGGCAACACTCTCGCCGGC
Source organism: uncultured Acidobacteriaceae bacterium (assembly GCA_963770365.1). Classification (GTDB taxonomy): domain Bacteria; phylum Acidobacteriota; class Terriglobia; order Terriglobales; family Acidobacteriaceae; genus Telmatobacter. The sequence continues at coordinate 99,597 of CAVYPN010000032.1, forward strand.
TACGCGCGTAAGTGCTCCACTCAGCACCGCGGCAGGAGTATCGGAGAACTGAAGTCCCATCACCTTGTAGGTGAGACTCGGATCATTCTGGCCGTAGACTTTCGTCTGTGGGTCCGCCGTGACCGTCAGTGTGGCCGGAGTGATACTGAGATAGTTCCCGGTGTAGCTGATCGTGTAGTTGTCATTCGCGACTAATGTTCCCTGCTTGATTGCGTATCCAGGTGCGGAAGTCACAGCCTCATCAGCATCCCGAGCTAAGCTGCCCGTCAGCACGGCGGCCTGCGTGTCCGAGAACTGAAGCCCGCCGACCTTATACGTAAGTGCCGGGTCCGACTGCCCGTACACTTTGGTCTGCGCATCTGCCTTCACCATCAGGGTGGCGGGGTTGACCGTCAGGCTCGAATTGCCTGAGATGGTCGGCGACTGAATGCTCGTCGCGGTGATCGTTGTATTGCCAACCTTCAGGCCGGTGGCCTTGCCGCTTTGATCGATGCTCGACACTGTTGCGTCGGAGCTGGACCATTGCGCTTCGTCAGACGCGAAGGCTTCGAGCGAATTCTGGTCAGCGGCACCAGAGGCCGTATCTCCCGCCACGTAGATCAGATTGGCTAGAGTGACAGCCTGAGGTTGCATGCGCGCATTACTCAAGCCGGTCTTGTCAGTCCATGTGTTGGCGGAAGGATCGTAGGCGTGAATGCCGCTTCCATCGACCGCGTAAATCAAATTGTTCAGAACAGCCGCGGCAGCATCCGCCAGCGGCTGCGTCCCGGAGTTCACAATTTTCCACGCACCCGAGGTGAACTCCTCGACTTCGGCATTACCCGTCACGATACCGATGACGTACAAATTCCCATTCACTACGACTCCGCTCGCTGGCCCGAGAGCTTTCAGCAGCGGTGCGAAGGATGACCAGCCATTCGTGCCAGGATCATAGACTTCGACAGTGCTCACAGGGTTGCCGGAGCTATCTTGCCCGCCCGCGACGTAAACCTTGTCGTTAAGGACGGCCACGGCCATACTGCTGCGCGGCGTGAACCTTGTCGCGCTGATGGCTGTCCATGAGTTGGTTGCGGGATCGTACACCTCGGGCGTTGAGACGAGAGACGTGCAAGCCGCATCGCTACAACCGCCGAACACATAGACCTTGCCGGCCACGGATGCGGCACGTGCGTTGGTACGCGCGTTGTTGAGGTTGGCAACTGCGGTCCAGCTGTCAGTTGCCGGGTCATAGGCTTCGACCGTGTTGCTCGGAGAGCCCGAGACCAATCCGCCTATCGAGTACAGCTTTCCTTGCGCTTCTGCCGTCGCGGCTCCGGTGCGAGTAGAAGAGAGATCGTGCAAGTTGTAAGATTCGCCGCCGGCATTCGCAAGCATGCGTGTAGCCGAACTGGCATATGTTCCCTGTGGGGTGAACGCTGTCGATCCTCCATACGTCACCGATGACGGATTTGGGCTGACCGCAATGCCATTTAACGGATCAGTTACTGTCAGTGTGCCATTCACATACGTGACAACATAATTGTTCGAGGTCACGCCTGAACAGACGATCGCGTAGGTTCCAGGCGCGCTCGTCGAGGATGCGGACGCGCTGCACACCGGGTTCCCGACTGTACTGGCTGTATCTCCACCTGTCAGACCGACAAGATTCGGCGTGAGTGGCGAGTCTACGCCACCGTAAGGACGGCTGTGATCAGGCGAGATCACATACAGCGGAACCGCCGTAATTGCGAGGGTTCCATTCGTGCTGCTCACTGCGTAATTGCCAAGTTTGGAATTGGGATCGTTCAGCGTTGGAACGATGGCGTTGGAGTCACTTGGGCCATAGGTTCCGACAGGTGTATTCGAGACGGCCGCGCTTGCATAGCTCGCCGTAATGCCATCGCCGGCGATCACTCCGGTCAGCGTTCCCGTGAACGCCGGATTAGGCTGTCCATATGGCCGTGAACCATCCGCCGCAGTCACCGTCAGCGGTGCCTTGTTGATGGTGTCGTGGACTGTTCCCGTAGCCGCTTTGTAGTTCCCAGTGATATCGGTGAAGGTCCAGGGATCGCTTGGATAGTCGCCGGCGCTGGAGTGCATCGTGCCACTCAAGTCCAGGCCGCTTAACATGGCGCCGCCGACGCCCGTGGCTGTTCCCATCGCCGTGCGCATATTCCCGTCGTAGGTCGCGGTATATCCCGTCACGACGATATTCGCGTTCGCCCTATCGATGAAGTCGGTGACTGTGCCATTGGCGTTGTTGTAATTTCCGGTCACATCGGTGAACGTCCACGCATCTCCGCTATAGGTGCCAGCGTTCGTGTGAGTCGTGCCGCTCACGTTAAGTCCGTTCAGACTTTCGTTCTTGACGCCCGTAGCTGTACCTGTAGCGGTATGCGCGCTGCCGTCATATGTCAGGCTGTACGGCGTCACGATGATGCTCGCGTTCGCCTTGGCAATGCTGTCGTCCACGGTGCCGCTGGCGTTGTTGTAGTTGCCCGTCGTGTCGGTGAAGGTCCAGGCATCCCCGTTATAAGTACCGGCGTTCGTGTGCACGGTCCCGCTAAGGTTGAGGTTGGCGCCGAGGCTAACCCCGCCCACGCCTGTGGCTGTGCCTGCGGCCGTGTGCGCTGTGGCGTCATACATCACGTTGTAAGCCGTAACGCTAATGGCGGCATTCGCTTTGCCGATGACGTCATTCACTGAGCCGCTGCCATCAGCATAGTTGCCGGTCGAATCATGGAAGTTCCAAGTGTCCGTGTAGTTTCCGGCACCGGTGTGGGTCGTACCGGTAAGGACGAGGTCAGCGCTGAGATCGACGTTGCCCACGCCCGAGGCCGTTCCCGTGGCCGTGTGCGCGGTCGCGTCGTAGGTCACGTTGTACGCGGTGACGTTAATCGTTGCTTTGGCCTGATTGATCACATCGCTGATTGTGCCGCTGGCATTAGCATAGTTGCCGGTCGAATCATGGAAGATCCAGGTGTCCGTGTAGGTGCCCGCATTTGTGTGCGTAGTCCCGCTAAGGTCGAAATCGGAGCTGAGATCCAGGTTGCCCACGCCGGTGGCTGTCGCAGTTGCGGTGTGCGGAGAAGCGTCATAGGTGACCGTGTACGAGTTGACAGTGATGTTCGCGGTTGCCTGTTTCACGTTGATGCTTGCACTCGCAGTCGCAGTGCCCAGGTCGGTGCTGTCAGTGGGCGTAAATGAGACAGAGAGCGTCTGGCCGTTGCCTGCATTCAAGACTGTTCCGGCTGCGGGGCTGTATGCATAGCTACCGGCGGGAAGCGGCAGGCGGAAGATCTGTATCGCGTCCACTGTGCCTTGGAAGTATTGCGACGCGCTGCCACCGCCGGAGCTGAAGCCGATATTCAACCCGCCGGTGTTGTTGGCAGGCGAACCAGTCAGCGTTGTCGTGTTCTGCAGAACGCCATCCACATACAGCGACATCTTTGTGCCGTCCCACGAGCCCGCAATGTAGTGGAAGATACCGTCAAGGATATTCGCGGTAGAAAGGACCTGCGCGAAATTGCCGCTGCCTTCTCCGATATCAAAAGCCAAGATTCCGTTGGAACTGTTGACCTGGAATGTCCAGCCGGTGCTGCCGTCGTATGACTTCTCCAGGATTGTCTCCTGGCCGTTGCTGTTCGAGCTGCCCTGCATCCAGAATGCTGCGGTGAAGCCGGAGGAGGTCAGATCGTAGCCGGAGTTGGAGGGGATGATGACACCATCGCCCGCGACATCCGGAAAGCTGAAGGCGTGGTCGGATTGGCCGGTCACAGTCGCGGTATTGCCCTGGAGCGCGCCGTTATTGCCGCTCACCGAATCGACCGCGTTTGGGGGATTGCTCGCGTCGCTGTATAGCCACGAGCCGGTGAGAGCGGTCGCGGGCGGAAGAGCGGTTGCATCGAGCTGCGTGCTGCTCAATGCCGTGCCGTAGCTGATGTCAGACGGATTTCCCCACGCAATGATCGGGGTGGCCTGCAGAACATTGATGTTCACCGAAAGATCAACCGGAGTGTAGTCCAGTGCGTCCGTGGGTGCGAAGTGGACGCTGAGCGGCTGTGCTGCGCCTGCGGCGAGGATCGTGCCTGCTGCGGGCGTGTAGTTCAGGGTCCCCGGTACGTTTGAAGTCGCGTTAAGCTGCGTCGCGCTGAGCATCGTGCCATAGAAGATGTCGGCAGGAGCGGCCCAGCTTACGTTTGGAAGTGCAGGACCGATCGTCAGAGTTGCAGAGCCGCTGCTCGCAGAGTGGTTTGCATCGCCCGCGTAGTTTGCCGTAGCCGTGCAGGTTCCGACCATCGTGATCGTCGTGCAGCCCGTCCACGTCACCGTCTGCGTAATGCCGGAGCCAAGACCGCTGACAACTGCGGACGCCATAAATGGATTGCTGGTATACGTGGCACTGAAGTTTCCGCCGCCGTTATTGGTCGCAGTCGGGAAGGAAACGGTCACGGTCGATGAAGCTGGGGTGATACTCCAGGAATTGGGCACGGGAGTAATGCTGTAATCCGCCGCAGAGCCCTGACCGAATAGTGGGCTCGGGGTGACCACATTTCCAGAGCTCACATTTGGACCTACCGGTCCCGCAGGGCTGTTCGCGCAGGTCACAAGGCTGGGAGCCGAACTGGTGCAGGCCGAAAGAGCGTGCGTGTTGCCATCGTATGTGCCGCTGAAACTGCCGGCAGTGATGGTCACGGCTGCCGGATTGATCACGAAGTCACCGGCCGGCGCTGCCGTCAGGCTGTTGTAATCGGTGCTGTCGTCTGGGGTAAAGTTCGCCTTGATCGAGTACGTTCCGGCACTCGATGGAACCGTTGCAGAGTTGTTGTAAAGTATGCCCGTGATGCTGCCAGGCACAGAGCCGATTACTGCCGCGGTTTGCGGCGAGCCGTTAAATGTCACTGGCGAGTTAGTCACTGAGACTGTTGGCGTGGCCTTGTTCACCGTCAACGTGACCGTTTTGGTTGCGGAGTTGTAATCGGTGATATCCGCGGGCGTCAACGTGACAGAGAGGGTCGGGGATCCTGCGTTCAGCACCGTGCCCGCTGCCGGCGTGTATACGAAGGTGCCGGCGACAGTTGAGCTCGCATTGAGTTGGGTTGAGCTTAAGGCCGTGCCGTAGGTGATCGGCGCTGGCGTAGCCCAGGTGATCGTCGGCGTCGCCTTGTTCACCGTCAGAGTGGTGGTGACGTCAGTCGCGGGACTGCTGTTCGCATCGCCCGAATAGCTGTACGTGATCAAGTACGGTATCGCTGACGAAGGCAAAGCATGAGTGTCAATCGTTCCTGAGAAGTTATTCGGATTACCACTCAATGCGAGTGGGCCCGAAGATACCAGGTTGGCCGTGATCGTGACCGTCCCAGTCATCATGGGATAGCCATTTACCCTGCCGCTTAGGTTGATCGCCGCTGTCCCATAGGTGATGGATTGCGAAGCTGTCAGTGCCGCAAACGATGTCGTCACCTTGTTAATGACGTCGTTCACAGTTCCGCTGGCGTTGGTGTAGTTGGCCGTGCCGTCCGTGAATGTCCATGGATCGTTGTTATATGTGCCCGCCGTCGTGTGCGCAGTGCCGCTCAGGCTGAGGCCGCTGAGAGTCTCGCCTTTAGCGCCTGTAGCCGTGCCGGTCGCGGTGTGCGGGTTTCCGTCATAGGTCACGCTGTATGGTGTGACGTTGATCGTCGCTGCAGCCTTGTTGATGACGTCGTTTACCGTTCCGTTGGCGTTGGTGTAGTTGCCCGTGCCGTCTGTGAACGTCCATGCGTCGTTGTTGTACGTGCCCGCGTTGGTGTGTGTCGTGCCGCTCAGATTCAGGCCGCTCAGAGTCTCGCCCTTCACGCCCGTCGCCGATCCGTTTGCGGTGTGCGGATTTCCGTCATAGGTCACGCTGTATGCTGTGACGCTGACCGTCGGTGCGGCCTTGTTGATCACGAAACTTCCGGCCGCGACTCCGCTGAGGCTGTTGTAATCCGTACTGTCAGTCGGGGTAAAGCTGGCGGTGATCGCGTAGGTTCCCGCATTCGTTGGAACTGTTCCCGAAGCGTTGTACAAAATGTTGGAGGCAGTGCCCGGCACCGAGCCGGCTACCGTGGCGGCTTGCGGAGAACCGCTATAGGTCACGGGCGAGTTAGTCACGGACAAAGTCGGCGTTGCCTTGTTAATGACAAAGCTCCCGGCTGAAACTCCCGTGAGAGTGTTGTAGTCGTTTGTATCCGTGGGCGTGAAGTTGGCGGTGATCGCGTAGATTCCCGCACTCGTGGGAACCGTCGCCGAACCGCTATACAGGATGTTGCTGACCGTGCCCGCCACCGCACCGGCACTCACCGTGGCGGCTTGAGGATTCCCGTTATACGTGACCGGCGAGTTCGTCACTGTCAGCGTTGGCGTCGCCTGGTTGATGACAAAGTTACCGGCCGAGCCTCCCGTCACGCTGTTGTAGTCAGTAGTATCTGTCGGGGTGAAGTTCGCGGTGATGGCGTAGGTTCCCGCGCTCGTGGGCGCCGTCGCGGAGCCGTTGTACTTCACGCTGCTGACCGTGCCAGCGACCCCACCGGAACTGACTGTGGCGGCCTGTGGGTTGCCCGTATATGTGACCGGCGAGTTCGTCACCGTCAGAGTCGGTGACGCCTTGCCGATGACAAACGATCCCGCCGAACCTGCCGTCACGCTGTTGTAGTCGGTTGTGTCCGTCGGTACGAAGTTGGCCGTGATGGTGTAGGTTCCCACGGTCGTTGGCGCCGTTGCGGAACCGTTGTATCGAACGTTGCTCACCGTGCCAGCTACCGAACCGGCGCTAACTGTCGCAGCCTGGGGGCTTCCGGTATATGTGACCGGCGAGTTAGTCACCGTCAGAGTCGGCGTCGCCTTGTTTATGACGAAGTTCCCCGCCGAGACTCCCGTGAGAGTGTTGTAGTCGGTTGTGTCCGTCGGCGTGAAGTCGGCGGTGATCGCATACGTTCCCGCGCTGGTTGGCACTGTCGCGGAAGCGTTATACCGAACGTTGCTGACTGTGCCCGCTACCGCGCCGGCACTCACCGTGGCCGTCTGCGGATTGCCGTTGTACGTCACCGGCGTGTTGGTCACCGTCAGAGTCGCCGTCGCCTTGGCAATGATAAAGTTCCCGGCGGAAGCAGCGGTAAGGCTGTTGTAATCGGTGCTGTCCGTGGGGGCGAAATTCGCCGTGACCGCGTACGTTCCGACGCCGGTTGGAGCGGTGGTGGTAGGCCCGTAAGTCGTGCCGCTCGTACCTGTATACGTAACGTTCGAAACAGTGCCGGACACCGAACCGGCCACAGTTGCCGCCTGCGTGATCCCGCTGTAGGTTGCGGGCGAGTTCGTCACGGACAACGTAGGAGTGGATTTGCCGATCGATAGCGAACCATTGCCCGATTTTGTATCGAGAGACTGGGAGCTATTGGTTGCGGTCACCGCAAATGATGTTGCACTCTCGGCGGCCGCGGCAGAAGTCGTGCTCAACGTCAGTGTCGAGGTGTGCGCGGTGTCGCCGGCCGCGAATGAGAGAGTACTGGGGCTGAATCCGGCACTCACACTCGATGGCAACGCGCCAACCGTAAGATTCGCAGTGTATGCAGTATTCGTGCCGGCTGCACGATTAACAGTGACCGTATACGTCGCGCTGCCGGCAGTTCCGAACGTCAGCGTGCCGACTTGTCCTCCAACCGTCACAGAGCCTATCTGCGGCGCAAAGAATGTGGCGGTGGCTGCAAAGTCGCCATTCCCATTTGCTGATGCTGTGCAAGTGGTTGTCCCGGTGCAGCCTCCGCTCCATCCCGCGAAATTGAGACCCACGCCGGGCGTTGCCGTGAGGTTTGCAGTGTAATTAGCGCTCCACGTCGCTCGACATGTCCCCGAGGAGCAGGTCGCTTGAGTAGTGCTGTTGACCGTGCAGCTTCCGGACCCTACGTTCGGGGAACCGGCGCAGGAAACGATGGTCTCCGTCCCGCTGCTACGCGTGATGGTTATGCTGCCGGTCCCGCTAACCGTCACCGTCGTTGTCGGGCTCGCGTCCGTAAAGATAGTCTGCGCCTGGAATCCGGAGCTTTCGCCCGCTGCAGTCAAGTGATACCGCGCTCCAATGTCGGTCGTCGTAGGCGCGTAGCCCATGAAGCTGATGGTGCCCGTATTGTCTGCAGTCGCTGTGTACTCGGGGATGTCGGTTGTCGTCTGGTTGACCCACTCATGCAGGTGCAGGTCAACTACCTCGCCGGGCCGGAAACCGGTTCCGGTCATTACCACCGGCGTGCCCGGTGCATAGTCCGGCTGATCGGTTGCGATGGTCGGAAACCAGTAAAACTCTGCAGCATTGGCCAGCGCGCCTTGCCCGCCGGCCGCCAACAGTGAGCCGAGAGTGAGTGGAGCGGCAAAGCCACCGCTGTGGTTGCTGAGCGAGCTCGCGCCTGCCACGAACGCACCCGCAGTGCTGTTGGCCCATGGCTGTAGCTGGTCTACCGCCTGTCCGCCTGTCCCGCCCATCGCAAGAACGCTGCCGTTCTTCGGCAGCATTACGGCGAAATGGCTGCTTCGTGGTGTACCACCATTCACAACTCGAAAGGCGTTCGTCCACTGGCTGAAGATTTCTGCTGTGCCGAGGTCCTGCTGACCGTTGTTGCCGCCAACAATTGCCACACCGTCATAGGTCGTAGTGGCCGTGGCCGCCGTACGCGGATAGGTCATGAGAGGACCCGCCGAGATGATCCCGCTCAGGGTGTTTGGGTTGTAAACAAAAATCTCGGTGGAATTCAGGACGGTGTTATTGATATCCGTACCGCCGGCTATAAGCACTCGCCCATCGGGCGTAGCCGCGGCCACCGCATTGGAGCGCGCAGTGATCAGCGTGCCGATGTTGCTGATGGATTGATTGGTCGCGTTATACAACATCAGATAATTGATCGGGCCGGTAGTGTTGACGCCACCGGCAATCAGGACGTTTCCGTCGGATAGATTGGCCATCGCATGGCCCGCGAGACCGGTCCCAAGAGACGCCTGCAGCAGAGTCCATTGCTGGCTCGCAACGCTGAAGATTTCCGCGGTAGTAGCATAGTCGCCGCCACTGTCTGTGACGCCGCCCGTTACCAGCACATCGCCGGTCGTCAACACGATGGCCGCATGATGCGCCCTGGGGGTATTCATCGATGGCGCCGCCGAGAATGTGCCCGTCGAGGGACTATAGAACTCGGCCGTGGCAAGCGGAACGCCATTGCCATCGGCGCCCCCGGTAATCAGAATCTGGCCGCTGGAGAGCAGAACTGCGGCCGCGCCTGTGCGCACTTGCGTCATCTGGCCTGCAGAGGTCCACGTGTTCGATGCCTGTCCAAGACCAACGCCTTCAAACCCACAGGCGCAACCGATGACTATTCCAAGGATCGCCACAAATCTTGCAATGCGATGCATGAAGCACTCCTTCATTAGCGCGTTCAGAACTGAAATCCGCATCAGAGCCCTGTTACGTCCTGCTGTCCTCGCTGTCCACCCGTGCGTTCTCGCAGTGCGATCGCTACAAAACCCGATGCAGCAAAGCATCGAGACTGATAACTTCGGCGAGCGCAGAGCTGCCGTAGGAGTAAAAGGACGATGGCTGCGTCGTGCTGGTGGCAGGGAATATGCGTACGAATAATGAAAAAGCTGCCTCGAGAGAGCGCGGCAAATCATCGACTGACCCGTTAGAGCTAGCACAACCTGATCCAAAGAATGAAAGATTAAGTTGCTAGATTCTCCAAACCGATTGGAAGGATGTCAATGACCACTCCGTAACTAAACAACGGCATCAGTAATGAGTCCGAAAGCACGCTACGAGGGTGACAAACGCGACTGCTACAACGTGCTGAATGCCAATTACTTGATCTAAACCGCCGCTGACTTAGCTTAGAAATAACTCTCTATCCGTGCTCTAGTGGCCTGTCGCAGTGAAATCGTTACTGCGGATGCGCCGGGTGGTGTCGGAGTATTTCCACCGAATTGGTCGTGCATTTGCCGAGTAGGCGTTGATATATCGGCGGAGCTTTCGGGCCAGATCAGAGACTGAAGTGAAGACGCCGCGAGCAATCACATCGCGCTCAATCTTTGCGAACCAGAGTTCAACCTGGTTGAGCCATGAGGAATAGGTTGGGGTGAAGTGAAAGGATACGCGGGGATTCTGCTCCAGAAACTGCCGCACGAGCTTCGTCTTATGTGCTGAGAGATTGTCGAGAATAATGTGGATCTTCTGGCGGGGTGGACATAGGGCAACGACCTCCTTCAGAAAGGTAATGAAGTCCTGACTGGTATGGCGTGCGGCGGTCTTTCCATGGACACGGCCCGTGGCAGTATCCAGAGCAGCATACAAGGAGAGCGTTCCATGCCGGTAGTATTCAAATCCATGGCGCTCGACGCGGCCGGGGGAAAGCGGCAGAACCGGGTTGAGCCGATCAAGTGCCTGAATAGCCGTCTTTTCATCAACGCAGAATACGGCGGCATGCTGCGGCGGGTTCAGATACAGCCCGATAATGTCTGCGGCTTTCGTCTCGAACTCCGGATCATCGCTGGCCATATACCGCTCCAGCCGATGCGGTTTCAAACCCGCCTCTTTCCAGACGCGATGCACAGCATCTTTACTGACGCCCAGCGCGGCGGCGAGTTTGCGGCAACTCCAGTGAGTGGAACCATCCTTCGGCTGCCTGCGTGTGGCCGAGAGAATCCGAGCCCGCAGCTTCGGAGTCAATACCGAGGCCGACTGTCCGGGATGGCTGGTATCCAGTCCGTCCAGACCCGTAGCAACGAAGCGCTGCTTCCAGCGGATAATGGTCGGCGCCGTGGTTCTCAATCGCTGCTTAATCGTGCTGAACGACGCTCCTTCGGCCAGCATCAGAATCAACCTCGCACGGAAGACATATCCAGCAGGCAGGGATCGGGACTGGGCAATGCGGCTAAGTTCCATTTGCTGCTCTTCGTTGAGAACCACCGAATCAAGAGACATACCCACTTAGATGGCAGAAGTATTAGTAACGTTTACTCCGCGACAGGCCACTAGATGTGGTTACATACCAACTAATTGATAGCGCCGCGGTCTTAGATCGAATACAAAAGACCGCAATTGTTGGGGCGTTACGATGAAGAGACCTCCTTTGGGATCACTTGGATCACTCTCCTCCTCTACTTAGTGCGAGCCCGTTCATAAGGAGATACAGCCAATTTATCCAACCAACTGCGTGGGGCCGCACAGGCGCGCATGTGACCGATAAGTTACTCAACCGAAGTGACCAAAAGCCAGTCCTGACTGAGTACTACCACTTTCACCAGAGGTCTCGATCTTTTGACGCAGGCGGTTACTTCAAGACTCAATCAGCAACCTTGCGGTTATCTTGAATGCAGATGGCAAGTTCTTAGACAGTCCTCATGCGCAAAGGCTGCGGCGGGTTCAGATACAGCCCGATAATGTCTGCGGCTTTCGTCTCGAACTCCGGATCATCGCTGGCCATATACCGCTCCAGCCGATGCGGTTTCAAACCCGCCTCTTTCCAGACGCGATGCACAGCATCTTTACTGACGCCCAGCGCGGCGGCGAGTTTGCGGCAACTCCAGTGAGTGGAACCATCCTTCGGCTGCCTGCGTGTGGCCGAGAGAATCCGAGCCCGCATGGAAAGGCATTTTTCAGCACCATCAACGCCAAGGCCGAAACTGTTGTGATGAGCCCGGCCTTCCAGTAGCATGGAAACAGAGGCGTTCTCTTGTGCCGTCCGAATGTATTCGCTTCACTTGGACGTAAAACTGCCTGATCGGACAAGTGATTGCTGCAGACTCGTCACGGCTCTCTCGATAGGCGCATTGTCGGCGCTCGACGAGCTCAACCGGATCGGAGTCGAGTTCGTCAGCTTCCGGGAACAGATCGACACCGGCGGCCCGTTGGGCCGCGCAATCATCATCATCGTCGGCGCAGTCGCCGAACTCGAACGCAATCTCATCGTCGAACGCGTCCGCGCCGGCATGAGGCGCGCCAGACTCTTTCGTCCGGCGGCACTCATCTTATGCCGCTTGTGAACTGCAACCACTGCTGGCGCCTTCCTAGACCCATCACCGGATCGTTGTGGAAAACTTCATCAATTGTGTTGGGTAGCGAACAGACCTCTCCGGCTAGATGACCTAATATACCCGCCATCGTACCGAGTTAAAAGTGACACCCTTTCGCCAATTCGCTCATCGCTCGAATTTGGACGGAACTACGGACTCCATATGTCGGCAATGCATCGCGACCGTGGCAACGGTCAATGATGAGAGCGAACTCCTGAGATACGAACAGCAGCATATTTGTAACCCGGTTCTGGTTGAGCGGTTCTCCATCATTAAGCCGCCATCTTTCTGCTCGATTGAATATCGGCTCGCCCTTGCGCTATTCTCGGCTTCTTTCTTCAAAGCGTACTAACAATGCTCGAGCATCGCGAGTTCGATTGGCAGCGTTTCTGGGTGCAAGAAGTTGTGATCCTGGGCGCATCCATGCTCATCACGGTCATGACCTCCCGGCAAGATCCTCGCCTAAGCAGACCCAGATTGGTGGTTCTCCTCATCGTTGTTCTGGCAATGACGGTGCTCAACGTGCTTCTGACCAAATTTGGGAAGGCCACCGTTGATCGCAGGTGAAAAAGGTCTTTTCCCAGACCCCGGACGAGTAGCCACGAGCGAACCAGAATCCCCGCGTCGCCCTTAAAGAAATGTCCCGTCGTTCCGGCAACCGCCTAATCACTATTTATCTAATTGTCGGATACCGTGCAGACGTCATCGCTGAGGAGGGTTAGGATGCGGTCACCTTTCCCGCGGTGCACCGATCTGGACTGCGAGAACTTAATGCGGGCGGCATCAATTCGAGTAATGGTCGTGGAGGATTTCAGATGAAGCTCAGTTTTCGCGATTTGAACAGGAGCATGCTTACGACCCGCACATCCTGGAGCGACTTCAGCGGGGAATCGGCAAGATAATCGGGACATTGGAACGAAAGTGCGAACGGGTAGTTTTTACACGATTGCGGCCGCACTTCCTAGCGCGGTTTCCCGCGTGGATGGTCAGCGCATACGTGTTGCACGAACTCCCTTTTTCGTAGACCCTCTCGCGAGTCTTCGCCACCTTTAGCAGAGGCACGCGCCCATCCGCAATTGCTGCAAACCCATATTTGTACGCCGTACTCACTAGTCTCTATCAACTCTCTAGGCACGCCCATTGCACAAGTTTAGGTCGCTAGACGCGCATACCTGCCATTGGGGCGGGGACTGGGTATGCCGAAGGTACTGCGAAATGAGATAGGACGAGAACAGCCTCTGTGCTGGAGCGGTGGTGGAAATTGCCCGATGCTTCCCGACAGGGACGTGGAAGTACCAAACCACGAGAAGAAATGTAATGACGACTATCCCCAAAATGGACAGTACGAAAACTCGGCAAGTTCGATGAGCATGAGCGTTTTCATTGTTCATTTCGGTGGGGCTTTCTAGATATTCCTTAAGGGCTAGAACAGTCCGTTAGTGCGCTGTCCGTCATTCTCTCGGAAGTGGTTTAGAGCTAACGGACAGCGCCGAACTACCCGGTTGCACCCTCGTACAACCGGGGTCGGTGTTCCTGCCGCCCGAACTGGGTTGCTGGCAGGGGGGCAGCAGCGAGACACCGACATAGTTAGATGCAGCGATTCCCCGAGAGATTGCCGTCAAGAAATCGGAATAACAAGCGTCAGAGAGATTCGAACGCGCACTGCCGCACGCATAATCGTGTGTAGACCATTTCGTCCGTGGAAGCTTGTCCCGAAAAAAGCAGCACCTTGCAGCGGGGGAATTTCCGTTGAAGTTGAATCCCGAGCTCGATTCCCGACATTTCCGGCATGATCACGTCTGTAATCAATAAATCTGGTGAATCGGCACTCGCCGCCTGCAAAGCCGCGACCGGCTCCTGGAAGGCCCTTGCGTCGAAGCCCTGTTTGCGCAAAATGATCTCGAGCGTGGATGCAATAACCGATTCGTCATCCACGACAAAAACGGAATGGTTGCCTATTGCGTAACTGCGGGGTCGTCTTTGACGTTTGTCCACGCCCGGCGCGACAGAGCGGGGATGCCGCGGAGGAGCGGGGAGCGCGACGACGCAACGAAGTGAAGGAGTGGCCCAGCTGGGCCGCGCTGCGGGAAGGCCGCCTCGCCACGGAGCGCGTCATGGAGAGAGAGCGAAAGTGCGGCAAAGCGTTGCCTCGTTAGTATGTCTTCCGGTGGCTTGGTCGCTCACAACCACTCATTACCGCCAACGCAATCGAGTACGTCGTTCAACGTGTGTTTGTAGATGAGGACCTTATCTATCCCTGTGTCGACATCGGAGTGGGAGACTTGCTGGAGGACGGCACTCTTCTCATCGTCGGGAGCGTCGCTGGTTATCCTCCGCGCTCATTTGGTGAAAATTGGACTGGCCGGCAAGGTCCATTCCTTCACATCATTGGAGCACCACTGCTGAACAGGATGGCAGGCAAGCCCGCAGGCTCTTCAACCGACGATATATTCGCGTACAGCATCCCAGACATGGAGAACCTGAAGTGATTGACCCGTTGCGGTCGGATATCCCTGCTTATCATCGATGTGGACCACTTTAAGCAGATCAATGACATGAACGGGCACCAGGTCGGAGATGATTATCTGATTCACATCGCCGACGCCTTACGTAAGGCACTGCCTCGCGTGACTGACTTTGTGGCCCGTTACGGCGGCGATGAATTCTCAGCGATTCTTCCTGCAACCGATAGCGCTGGAGCTGTTAAGGCTGCAGGGAAACTTCAGGAGTGCGTCGCGGGACTCCGCCTTATCCATCCGACAACCCCTTCGGGGACCATGACCGTCACCATCGGTTTCTCCACGTTTGATGGAGCTACTCAACACACAATGGCAAGCTTGATCAGAGCGGCAGATCGTGCCCTATACCTGGCGAAGCGGGATGGCCGCAATCGTTCCGAGTTCCTCAAGCTGGATGGCAGCTGAACTTAAAGCTTAATGCTCTGGGCGTATGTTGAAAGCCCGCCAACTCGGACATGTCGCCGACCCTACCTATCGACGTTGGCGGCAACCTCCAGGAACATTTGGGCGAAGGGAACGGTCAGGGCTTGTGCGTAGCGGTCCATTGGCCGATGTCGATGATCACGAATTCGGCGGGCTTGACCGGGGCTATGCCGATGACTATGTTCAGCCGGCCGTTATCAAGGTCGTTCTGGGTCATGGTGGTTTGATCGCAGCGGACAAAGAAGGCTTGTTCCGCCGCGGCGCCTTGGAGTTTGCCGGAGTGCCATTCGGTGCTGAGGAAGTCTTTGAGGGTGGTGCGGACGCGTGACCAGAGAGCCTCGCCATTGGGCTCGAAGACGGCCCATTGGGTGGCGTCGTCGAGGGAGTGTTCAAGGTAGGCCAGATAGCGGCGGACGTTGACTTCGTTGATCTCCGGGGTATGACCGGCGGGGTGGGTGCGCAATATCTCATTCTCCGGATCGGGGCGGATGGGAAGGTGGTCGGTCATGGGGCCTCCATTGCCGAATTCCAAAGTCTACCTTAAGGGCGAGATAGAAGGCGGAGAATTTGATGGGCGCAAGATGCGAACGTGGAAGTTGCTTTCCGAGGCACTGCTACTCGGAAATTGCACTATTTTTGGTAACGGAAGATGGCCCAGAAACCGCCCCATCCAGGCACAACGTGAGAAATGGGCTTTCAGGTATCCGTCGGTTCTTGTTGCGAGGTGGTCCAGACTAGCTCAACACGATAGTTTTCATTAAGGGGTAGTCGAGTAATATGCGTCACACTAGCGGCGATTAAAGCGTGGGAATATCGCCGGCATGCGAGTAAATCTCATCACTCAACCATCCGAGCATGCTGGGTTTATTGATGGAAAGCTTCCGATCTCCCTCATGATTCGCCCGGCCTGTGGTCTGCCCGGCGATTACCTGTTTCCAACCGACAGTGATTCGTTGATGCGATTACTCCGGAAGGAAACCAGTTTACCCGAGACAGTCCTCACTCGGTTCCAGAAGAATTTTGGCGGAGCACTAGGTTCAAAGCTCCTGGGAGTGGAGCTGAGCGATTCGGTTCTAACCGACATCGGCTACTTTGTTGACTGAAGGGGATCGCGATAAGGAAATACCTCTTTTGAACCGATTAAATTGGAAAAACTCGCCCTGGTTTTGGAATTTTAGATTAATTGCAATGTGTTGATCGAGACTCGTGACGTTGATGGATTCGCTCCCAGTGGGGCCGCCTCATTATCACTTTCTTTCCGCCAGCGTGGGATTCAAATGAAGGATCATTCTTCTTGCCGAACTGAGTCTTAGACGGAAGGCTGATACAGGGAAGTCCGGCACGCTGTTTACAGACCGGACACGGAATTTCTAGGGCAGCGGATCTTCGCTGGAGACTGGCCTCAGCTTTTAGCTTGGCGATTCGGGACTCGATCAGGCGCCGGAGCTCGTCAACCGAGAATTCGGGTTCGGCCTTCCTCAGCAGTTTGAGAGAGAGGCGCAAAGTTGCAAGGAAGTCGATCTGAGCACGCGAGTCCATTTTTTAGGGAAGAGATGCGCCTTCTGGGCAGAATAATCTGAGCTGCAATCACATCACCAAAAGAAGAGTTGATAAGTGACCATCGACACCGATCCGTGTGACAACGCGGGACGCAAGATCGTGGACAAGACCGGGCTCGGCGGGAGGAGTTTCGATTTTGAAATTGAATGGACGCCGGATAGGGCAGTCACTGCAGACGATCCAGGCATTTCGATCTTCGCGGCCCTCGAAGAGCAGCTCGGATTGAAGCTGGTGCCATCCAAAGGCACAGTCGATAGGCTCGTCATCGACCACATTGAGAGGCCGACCCCGAACTGATGGTCGCCGATGCGGGAGCGGTCCCGGCAACGTGGATTAGTCGAGAAGGGCTATGGCGCTAAGCGGGCTTCGAATGATGCCGCCGTTTCCATAACCCCCTCTAAAAGTAGGGTCGAGGACTGGCGCGGTGCTCCGTAGGTCCGGCCTATCTGTTGCTCCCCGTTTCCTCTGGGAGTGTCTCATTATCCAAACCGTAAACCCGTTTCCAGTCCCCGCCTCGTCACACGCAGCATGCGGATTTCCCGCACTACGCGTTCCTGTTTGCTTCGCGTCGAGGGTTATGTGACCTATCGTGCTGGGGCGACTTTCAGCGCTGGCTTCATGTACCGGACCCAATAGTTGTTGAACAAACCGAGTGCGGTATAAAACCATTGCCTCTTCCATCGCTTCCAGCCGAGACCTTTGCGTTTCTGGCTACGCATCAGATGCCGCCGAATCTTCTTTTCCACCCAGTTTTTGATAAACGAAAAGACTTGACTGGAGTGCCCTACCGCAAAGTAGTTCACCCAGCCACGCAGGATGGGATTGATCAACTGAATCACCCTTCCCACGGGTTGGCTGATATGTCTGCGGAAGACGTCTTTGAGCTTTCTCAGTAGCGCCGTGCGCTTCTTCAGCCGCGGTGTGTACTGAGGCCGCCATTGTCCCTGACAACTGGAAACTCGGCGAAAGTCAAAGCCAAGGAAAGCAAAACTCTCCCCCTTCTGCAGATCGACCGTCCGACTCTTCTCCTCATTAATCTCCACCCTAAGTTTCGCCAGTTCCTCCCTTAGCCGCTTGCATACCGCCTTTTCCAGCCAGTCATTTCGCGGGTGTGCGTCGATCAATATCACCAGATCATCAGCGAATCTTGCATACTGAATCGCGGTGTATTTTCCGTAGTGCGTGGCTTCAATCGCCCTTTCCAGCATCCGGTCGACTTCCGTCAGATACAGATTACTGATCAAGGGTGAAATTACCCCGCCCTGCGGGACGCCCTTCTTCCCGGTAGCCTTCAACATCATGCTCAACAAGCGCATCACATCATCGTCCCGCACCCGTCGTGCCACTTTCTCTAACAACAGCGAATGCTGAACGTTATCGAAATAGGCGCGGAGGTCAAGATCAAGAATGCGTGTCTTGTGTCGCACAATCGCTTCAGCCACCCGGTTGATTGCTTGATGTGCTGTCCGGTGAGGCCGGTATCCGTACGATCCCGGTTGAAAGTCGGCTTCGAATATCGGCTCCAGGATGAGCTTTAGCGCTCCCTGGACTACACGGTCCCGGATGCAGGGAATCGAAAGTACGCGGACTTTTGTGCCCCCGTCTTTCGGTATCTCCCGCTTCCGTGCCGGCAACGGTTGATACGTGTGTGAGACCAGTTCGTCCCGAATCTGATTCAGGAAACTCTCCACTCCTCCTGCCTCGATGGCTGCGAACGTGACACCGTCGACTCCCGGCGCCCCTTTATTCTGCTTCGCCACTCGGTAGGCTTCGTGCAGCGTCTCCATCTTGCAGACGTGAACGTACAGTCCCCAGAAACGCCAAGTCGGTTCAGCCTTCGCCTTGACGTATATGGTCCGCCTCAGGTCTTGCAAACTAATAGGTGTCTTTGTCATCCACCCTTGCCTCCCATATTGTCGGAACAGTTACAAACAGCAGGGCCCCTTGGCTCCGCCAGAATTACCCGGCTTCCTCGCTACTGCGGACCCGGCCGCCACCCTCTCATCTTCTGCCGACTTCCCGGTGTGGCCGGTTATACGGCTTCCCTGCTCCGCCGATTTCGCGACGGGATGAGGAGGGCTTCTCCAGTTGCTCTGCATATCCTTGTCAGTGTGCCGTCACTATCACCCCGCCAGTGTGGTTCTCCGCGTCAGTCAGTCTGCGTAGTCCCATGCTGTCTTCGCCCTACGGAAGCGGGCTCGACCACTGGAGTTTCCACCTCTCGAGGCCACCTATGTGTTTATTTTCATTACGGCCCGTTGACTCGCCGTCATCCCGAGGATGACTTTTATTGATAGGCTTCAAGAATTTGGTTTCCCTCCTCCTTGCTATCTAGCTACGAGGCTCTGACTTTTACCTCGGTGGGACGGTTGCTCTCCCACTGAACATGCCAGCATTGGCTGGACGCACTTCCGTACGGCGGGTTTTCCCCAGTACGGCTTCAAGGCTGACATATCAGATGATGCCTTCCTGTCAGTTGATTTGCTTAAGCCTGCTCCCGGCGTGCGCAACGCAACAGACAGTTTGCTTTCATCCTTCGTATCTTCCAAGACTGAGACCTGTGATCCCGTTCAGAGCCGGGCAGGTTTTCTCTTCCGATACCGTCACTAGGGCCTCACGGCCTTACCCCAGAGGTCCTCGCTCCGGTCGGGGTTATATTGTCCCCGTCCATCAACACTTATTGACCTCATCCGACCCACTCGCGTGCACTCTCCGATTTCCCGGCATTCGCTGGTTATACGGAGAGCCTTTGCTGTGCGGGAGCGCCTAGGCTGCCCGCGAGTGGTTCCGAGCTTTCACTGCTAATCCTTGTCAGCATGCAGCCCTCTATGACCACGGAGAACCCACCGGTTGCTTATACCCAGTTCCTTCACCGGCAGCACAGGCCTTCATCTTCGGAAGACAGATTCGGCATTCTCATCCATCCCACCACAGTCCGCTACCGGTGGGACCGCCTTTTCGCGGCTAAACGGTTCGCTCCTTTCGCTACAGCCTGCTGACTTGCTAGTCCCCCTGACGGACCCGACGCTGCTTGCGCTTTGCCGGCTGGAACGTTTACTCCGGAGCATCGGCAAGAGAGATCACTCCCTCTGCCGTCCGGTATGACTTCAGTAGCAACTGGGCAAGTTCTACTGACAGGTTCTTCCCCTGCTGGATTAGCAGCTAGCTTCGCTGCACCTTCCGAGTTGGCGGTGATTGTGTGCCATGAGCACGCGAAGCTCGCGAGAGCGAAACGTGCGTAACTGTTTAACCGATGAGGGCGGGCCCCTCGGAGCCGGCTTGCAGGAGCGGGCTTCAAACCACCTTCGGCGGCTGTGGTTAAGTGCCATTGGTCGTGTGCGCAGAAGGAAAAGGCCGGCAAGTACCAGGTCAGGTGTCAGGCAAGAAGAGGACTGCAAAGGAACCACTGATGAAGTGTCGAAACCTATTAGACGATGTCAAAACCGCGGTGTGGTGACTGCTGCGGGACAAGCTGCGACGGTACCTGATTACGGGCGTAGCGGCATCCGGCATAGAGGTGGCCTGAGCTTGCCAGCGAGGCGGTTAGGCGGAACATGGGAAGTCTTCAAGTGATGCTAAGAGAAAACCTATAAGTGAGAACCACGAAAGGGAAATATCGATGCACTTGAAGATGGCGGATCATCCTGTAGTAGCGTTGAAGCGTCTGTAATGGACGCGGAGCGAAGAGGATGACATAGCTCGACGGAGGGTTCGGCCAACTGGATATCCAGGATGAGCCCTTTCCTCCTGAGACGGTTTGCTCTCGACCGAGCGCAAGCTACGGCTATGAAGAGCCGTGTGAATCGAGAGGTTCACGCACGGTTCTGTGAGAGCCTCGGGGTGAAATTCCCCGGGGCTACTCGACCGCTCGCAACACGTCCAGTGCGAGTGAGGGAAGAATCAGAATTGCACTTCGATCACTCTTCCGTTGGGAGCGGCAATACGGAATTGATTTAGCTCCTTTGGTGGTAGAGGGGCAACGAAACGCATCTGGCGAAGAGACTTGAACACCCAGATGCCATAAGGCAGGTGAACATATTCATCCTTGGTACCGACCCGGACTTTTTCCGTGTCAAAGTTCAAGAAGTAGTCTCCAATGCCGGGTATCTCTGCCAGCGCAACCGCCTGGGCCTCGCTGTCGGTCGGATGTCCAAAATAGATAGTCGCGTCAGTTCGTTGTCCGTCGACGCTGACTCGACCCGGTCCCGACTTCATTAGCCAGTGTGCAGGTGCGTACGCAATCGCGATCCATAACGTGAGCAGAGCCACATTCGCTATTAGCAATGGCCATCTTCTCGCGGCAAGCACTGCCCCTACGCACGACAGCGTGAGCAGAAGATGTGTCAGTATGGATGTCGGGAAGATCATCCCATAAGCGGTCTGTGATCGAATTAGCAGCCCAGCGAAGAGAATCCAGTTAATCGCTATTGAGGAGGCGGCAAAGAGAGTCCTCGCCTTCCAACGCCGGAGAGCCAGCGGTGCCCGTTGGCCCCGGAGGTAGAGAAACAGAAAGACCGCCGGAGACAGCAACCAGAATAAGATCACGAGAGCACGAACGACAGCCATATGGACTGCGACAAGCTTACAACGAGCCCAGAATCTTGAGGCGGCAGCGGTGGAAACTGAGTTATTCCTGGATGGTGGACCACCCGGACCTTACCAAAAATGGTGCAACTTCCCCTTTGGCGGTGTTAATCAACGTCTCCCAAGCTTGGCGGAGAATCCCAGAAGCCGTAGGCCAGTGTCAAGGTTGAAATTCGAGTTCGCAAACATCCACATAGCAGTTGAGAGTCGCGTTACGGACGAGTTGGGCGTCCGATCCCTTTGGCCAATAGCCGGGGAGTTTGGCGGCTTTCATGCGCTCACTGGCTCCCGTAACCTCCTTCTCACTTGTCTTTTGAGCGTCACGAATTGCTCCATCGCTGAGCAGGAGTCGGTATTCGGCAGTTCCAACGAGGTCACCTGAGTTGGCCAGGAAAACGGTCCGAAGTTGCTTGAGAATCAGATTGGAGTTTCCGCTCGATTCCTTCGCTCCAGCTTTGCGAAGAGCCTCGATTCGTTCCATCAGCTCTTTCTGGGTGGCACTGGGAGTCTTGCGAACGCCAGGCCGGAGATAGGAGGGGAACGTGGCTTGGGCGAGTTCCCAAAACCGTAGTGCCTCATCTGGATTGCCTTTGGCTTCCGCAATCTTTGCCAGATGCTCACCGATCTCGGCATCGGCGCCGTTAACCCAGGCAGCTTGAATGTAGCTCTCGGCCTCTGCGAGCTTGCCTTCGCCGAAAAGAATCCAGCCGATGGTGTCCCAGGTGGCCGCGATGCGGCGGCTCTTCGCCAACGTGTTCTGGGGATTTTCCTGGACGGTCCAGGTCTTACTCTCCGTAGTGAGCTCGTTGAGAGCTTCTCTGGCAGTGGATTCTGTCAGCGACAGGTCGAGGCCAGCTTTGGCTAACTCATACGCGGCATCGTTCTTCATGCCCGCGTCAGTAGTGGAGTGAAGCAGACCAAGCAAAGTGGCCTCGCCTTTCTCCTTCACACCCGCTGCAAGCTGGGCTCGGCCAAGCTGCAATTGGAGATGCTCGTGATTCTTGCTCTGCTCGGGAAGGTGACCGATGCCCGCTTCTGCCGCGGCGACGGCATCGGACGCATGCCCTTCATCAAGGAGCAAAGAGACCAGCGCACTTATCGGCGCTGCTTTGTCTGGTTCTGCCGATTCCCAGGTTTGGAGAGTTTCCTTGGCCTCCTGCTCTTCACCGAGGATGTTTTGAGCCTCAGCGAGAGAGAAATAGGTATCGTAGTTGTCAGGGTTGAGCGACAATTCTTGCTTGTAGTCGGAGATCGCAGCAGACATTTTACCGCGCTGGAATTCGAGATATCCGTAGTTGGCCCAGAGTCTCTGATGTTCCGGATTGAGCGATCGGGCTTTGTCAAGCTGGGACTGGGCCGCCTCAAATTCATGGTGCTGGATCGAAAGGCGCCCGGCGACAATCAATTTGTCGGCTTCCTGATCGCTTGTGAGGCCTGTCCTGGGTTCGGCTCCAGAGCCATTGACGGAAGTACGGAGTGACGCCGGTGCCCCTGAAGGGATGAGTTGGATGTATTCTTCGTTCCCGATGTCCGCGTCATCGGCAAATTTTCTGTAGCTCTTCCAGTCGGCGACGGGCACTCTTTCCTTGAGCACCTCGATTTTGCGTTCGGCGTGTACAGTTCCATCTTCGAACCGATAGGTTTCGTCGTATGTAGCCCAAGGGCATTTGACATGGACCGCAGAGGGCAGTATGGCTACCCATCCTTTAGGAATTCTCATTGCAGATGTTGAAACTTCGGTATGCGGTGGGCCAAGAAAGATGGACTTAACGAGTTGATCTTTATCTTCCGGGCGAGGAAGGATCACAGGGGCGAGCTGGGGAACGATCTTGTGGTTCCCCCAGTCCCCAGCTTTTTCGCGCTTATATTCGTAGATGATTTTAAGTGCCTCAGCGGTATCTTCAGGCCGGGAGACTTCGGCATGGCTTGTGGTCCCACCGTACCCCATGCCTTGGGAGAGCTTTTCAACTAGTTGGTCATACTGACCTGGGGAAAATGCGTGAAAAGCACTTCGGACAAACACCTCGCTGTCTCCGCGAAGTGTTATGACGATACGCGAGTTGGAAGTTCCGGTCTCATCCAGTGAACCCACGGTGTCCATTTTCTGGAAGGATGGAAATGGCAGATTTGTCGGAGTTCGCTCGATGTTGGCCGTCCCAGAGTCAGGGATTGCGAGTGCGCTCTTATCCCGGAGGGCATAGTTGAGGACTTCGAATGGAGCGACTTCGGCGGTGGAGTCAAGCCAAACCGTTCGCCCTTCCATTGAGACTCTTGTGATCAGATGGTTGAACGATAGCGGCGAAGGAACGGCTTCGTTGAAACGCAGACCGGCACCGATGAGGACCGCGTCGGGCTGCATTCCAAGAACGTGAAGCATGGCGGCGAGCAGTGTGTGCTTGTCCTTGCAGTCGCCGTATTGGTTCTGGAGAACCTCGACGGCGCGGTGCGCTTGAAATCGGCCAATGCCGAAGTCCACACCGATATATCGGATTTGTGTTGAGACATAGTTGTAAACGGCTCGGACCTTTTCCTGCTGGGTCGCCTTGCCTGTTGTGAGTTCGGCAACTTTGGCTTGAACGTCGGGGTCCACAGGCACGACGCGGTCATTCTGAAGATTGCGATACCAGGCACCTACTGCATCCCAGCTTCTAAAAGTCGTCCAAGCTACCGCGGGCAACTTGCCCTCTTTTTCATCAAGCTCCTGCTCGGAAGTCCAGATCTCTTTTTTCTTGCGTTCCCGTTCGGCGTCGGCTTCCGGACCTACGGTAGGTGTCTTCTGAGAAGATTCCCAGCGGTAAATATGTTCGGTAGAAGTGGTGGTTTCGACGGCCTTACCGGTCCGGCTCCAGACGTTAACGAAGGTGTCTTTCGGAACGTGAAGCTCTAATGACTCCGACAGAACGACACCGTCGGTGATAAACGACTCCTGGCCCCAAAATTGTCCAGGTGCTTCAGGATTGGTGCGTATGATCTTTGCCTGCCATTCGAGACGATCTCCGACGCGAAGATTGCGTACGGGGACTTGTAGCTCTTTAAGGTCACTGTAGAAGGGCGCAGCGGTGGTAACCGGACTCGGCATTTCAATGGCTTCTGTGGGCGGAGTTTCGGTGACGGAGCCGTCCGGCCGCCGAACGCGTATATGACCAAGTTCGACATGTTCCGAACTGCCGGCAAAGGGGATGCGAAGGATTCCGACTTGACGGACCGCAGCATCGGACTGGATTCGAGCAACAAGAGTGATCTGGCGCACTCCCGTTCCATCTGCGGCCATGGTGTAGACGTGGTCAAGCTGCTCAATGACGAGTGGCTCGGCTGGAAACTCATTCCTGGTTGAGGATGCGGGGGGCGTTGCGTCACTCGGAATTGCCGTTGCGGGAGCGGTCTGACCATAGGCAAATATCGAGACGATCGACACGAGAATAAAGCACAGCAGTGAGACTCTCATGGGCTTGTAAGCGGTATAGCAGGCCACGACAATGGGGAACAAGCGAATTCAGTGCCGGACAATGCTGCAAGCTATTACCAATTCAATCTGGTATTTCGTGTGTGACTTCTAGATCATTGAGCGTAACCGGCAAAGGTTTCGGGGATCAGTCGGTGCCGGGTCCGGCCTATGGCGCTGTAAAACACCTCAACTCCCATTTCCTAAGCTGAATGCATCCTCAGGCCCAATCGGCTGAGTGGGCGGAGGAGACTCCCACCAAGCACAGTACTCCTGAGTTACTGAAGGGTAGGCGGTAATCCTCGTCGTCGTCACGCTCAGTGATCTCGAAGTTTTGCGGATACTGAGTGGCGCCGACTACCTGCATGCATTCGAAGCGAACCAGTTGCAGGCACTGGCGAGACTGTCGCTCACTGCGCATGCCGATATGCACGCGGAGCATGCCCGTGATGAGATTACTTTGCTCCCCAATTAGGGCTTCTTTTGACGGACTCCGCCATCAGCGCGACAAGTAAGATCCCTGCCCAGGAAGATGCGCATTGATTTTGTTCCATGGCTTTGGCAGAAGCCTATATGACGACCGACTTCGTGAGTCTTGGATGAGTACTCTGAAGGCAAGAGGATCGCAGTGCTGCTGCGGTCTGCCTCTGTGACATCGGACTTTCTCGCCGCTGTTTAGCGCTTACCCGTTTCCTGCGTGCGCTGCGCTAGGTCACTGCGAGTCGATTGCGGGCCACAGAATGCTGCAAAAGGTGATGACGGCTCTACTCGTGTCTTGGCCTAAGCGGGAATCACTTGGGCGCGTCCACGGCCGCTGGCACAGTCAACCCCACCATACAGTAGCTCAGACTCATTCCACGCTGCGCATCGTCACAAGGTGGAATTGGAACGATGCGCAGCAGGGATGCCTTCTCTACGCCTGAGCACCCGGCTTCAGGGTAAGTTGCCCCATACAGCCTGCGACGGAGTGAGCGGAAAACCCCATCAGAACTTGCCCGGGAACGACGGAAGGATAACGCTGGAGCACGGCAGCGGATCGCCTGCCAATCCCCTTCATTCCAACTCCCCGTTTGCATCTCTACAATCCCCTTGGTCCCGGATGTTAGGTTGGTACACAGCATGATCGTCGGCAGTGGTACTGACCTGGTTGAAATCGCGCGGATTCAGCAATCGCTTGAGCGTTACGGAGAGCGGTTTCTGAATCGCGTCTTTACCCCCGCCGAGCAGGCCTACTGCATGCGCAAACGCAATGCGGCCGAAAGCCTGGCCGCTCGATTTGCCGCCAAAGAAGCCGCCGCCAAGGCCCTTGGAACGGGTATCAGCCGCGGCGTGAACTGGCTGGAGATTGAAGTGGTGCGGGAACCCGGTGGTCGCCCCACCCTGCGCTTCGAAGGCCGTGCCGCTGAGATTGCGGGGCAACTGGGCGTCGCTCATGCCTCGCTTTCGATCACGCATACCTCAAGCCTCTCCATGGCCAACGTAATCCTCGAAAATCAGGGCAAAAACCAAGCCTGATATCCTCGCGCTGTAAAACGCGATCAAACCATCCAGGCGCGGGTCCAGGCTAAATAACACGATCCAAACACTAAAAGCCATTGTTTGAGCCGCGGATCATCCCAAAGGGTCTCTGTCCTGAAACCCTACCAATCTGCTCGGTAACCCCTGCCCTTTCTGCTATTCTCAAGGCGACGACGCAGACTGGTCGGGTCAGCTTCTTCATGAGGTAGGCGTGCCGAGCCGCAAAGAGATTCAGTGGTCCCAGCTGAGAGTTGGCGCATTGGTCATGGCGGCCTTGGCGGTTCTGGTTCTTGTCGTCCTCCTCATGAACTCTTCTGAGGGAGGACTGTTCTCTCCCAAGCTCACTCTTCGCACCTATTTCAATAATGCGGGCGGTCTCAAATCGGGCGCTCCGGTAACGCTCGAGGGCGTCACCATCGGCAATATCACGAAGATTCGCGTCGTACCCGAGCGCAACCCCAAACCTGTAGAAGTCACCATGCGGGTCGGCGGCAAGTATATTCGGATTCTGCACGTTGACTCAACCACCTCCATTGCGCAATCGGGCGTCCTTGGTGACAGCTATGTCGATATCACTTCCGCCCGCGCCCACGGACCGCAGCCGGCAAACAACACCGAACTCGCCTCGATCGAGGCATCGAGCCTTCAGGGCGTCATCAGCGCCAGCCAAACCTCGATCGAAGAAGTGGGCGCGCTGATGCGTAACGCCAACAGGCTGATGGATACGCTGAACTCAACACACGGGACTCTCGGCGGCCTGATCAACGATCCCGCTTTCTACTCCAAGCTGAATCGCATCGCGAACAATCTCGACAAGTTGACAGCAGCCATTGGCAACGGGCAGGGAACGCTGGGCAAGCTGGTGAATGACGACACGCTCTACACCCACGCAAATTCCGTAGTCGATAAGCTCGACCAGATTGTAAGCGGCATCCAGAGTGGCGAGGGCACAGCCGGCAAGTTCGTCAAGGACGACACGCTCTACAAGAATCTGAACACCGCGGTCACCAACGCCAATCAACTCCTTGCCGACGTGAATGCTGGTAAGGGATCGATCGGCAAGCTGGCGAAGGACCCGCAATTTGCCAAAAAACTTGACGATACGATCACGCGCCTCGATGGCATTCTTGCCAGCATCGACGAGGGCAAGGGCACCATCGGACAGCTGATGCAAAACCGGTCTCTCTACGACCACACTGACCAGACCATGGACCAGGCTCAAAAACTGGTCAAGAGCATCCGCGACGATCCGAAAAAATATCTCGTCATCCGCCTGAAGATTTTTTAGCTCAGGTCGCCGAGACGACAGAACTCTCCTTTTGCAGAACTCCAGGAAGTTCGAAAGCGTTCCTCATTGCATCGGAGGTCAAAGTGTCCCCAGCAGCACGAATTACGTCGGCTGTCCTTTGCCTTTTGGCTCTCACCTCGGCCGTATCCTTCTGCCGGCATCCCGCCGCGATTGCCCACGCCGCAACGGCCGGAACGCCGGTCTATGCCGCCAATGGCGATTTGCTGCCGCCTCGGGATTATCGCGAATGGATCTACCTGACATCCGGCATCGATATGAGCTATTCACCCAAGGCGATGGATATGCAGGGCCAATCCGTCTTCGACAATGTCTTCGTAAATCCCGCGGCCTGGCGCAGTTTTGTGGCCACGGGAACCTGGCCGGACAAAACCGTCATGGTACTGGAGGTGCGCGGAGCGAAAACCAAAGGGTCGATCAACCAGAGCGGCCATTTCCAGGACGCAGGAATCATGGGTTTTGAAATCCACGTCAAAGATCAGGCACGCTTTCCCGGGAAATGGGCTTTTTTTGAATTTGATTCGCCGGATAAGAACGGAACGCTTGTCCCCCAGGGCGCTCCCTGCTATACCTGCCACGCCGCACACGCTGCGGTGGACACGACGTTCGTGCAGTTCTACCCAACGCTGCTGCCCATTGCGAAAGCGAAAGGAACGCTGAGCGCAAGCTTTCGAAAGAGGAGGCGGCAGGAGGCGCAAATTGAAAGATGGAACGAGATAAGTCCAAGTGGGTGCAGGCCGACTTCAACGGCTTGTTTGGACGTGTGCTGCTGTGTCTCTCTCATGAGGATTTCTGCACCGACCACGAGGGCAATCGAGTTGAACTCAGGGCGGGCATGATTCTTACCGCTTTCGACGAAAATTATGAGGATGGCCAGCGAGACGATCTGTTTGTATCTGGCGTGGTTGAACCCAGCCCGGAACGCCTTGCTTGTCGAGGGTCGCGGTGGGTACTTAGAGTCGATGAGGACGGGCTTCGCTGGGAATCGGACCTTCTACGCTGACGCCAAGCCGCCGCGAAAGATCTTCCAGAACTGGACAAAACACTTCAGCCGCACCAGTTGAAAGTAGTCGTGCGCAACCAGGTAAAACACCGTTGCCCCGGCCCACACCACGTGCAACGCGCCGCCACCGAGCTGATCGCTGAAGGGCAGCGGCGCGGCCGACAGCACCATCGCTACCACCATCAGTGCCAGGTTCACGATCCCCATCACCATGCCGATCTCGAACAGCTCTGACGTAAATGTCTTCCCCAGCCTCGTGGTCATTCCAAGAGCCGAGCCAGCGGAGCACTCTTCCATCAACATCAGCACAGGCGCAACTGAAACGATCCATCCCACCAGCGCCCACAGCGTGAAGAACCCCAGCGAAAGAAAGATCAGCCAGATGGCTAGACCGATCAGGTCCGGTTCGCTGTTCTGTGGAAAATGCGTTGTCGCCACCCAGGCAACGGACCGGAACCAGCCCCAGCAGATACTTCCAAACAGAATCAGCC
This sequence comes from uncultured Acidobacteriaceae bacterium, assembly GCA_963770365.1. Taxonomy (GTDB): domain Bacteria; phylum Acidobacteriota; class Terriglobia; order Terriglobales; family Acidobacteriaceae; genus Telmatobacter. The sequence goes on from CAVYPN010000032.1 coordinate 128,485, forward strand.
AGACGGTCTGAAGCGCCATCATCGCCAGCGGTCGAAAGCGCAACCCGGGCTGCATGAGCCTGAAGACGAGGCTGCGTCCAAGTCCCGAGATCACGATCCATCCCACTGCTGCGATCGGTAACAGCCAGTGCAGTTCGTGTGCGATCAGCGGGTCGTATTTCGCAACCGCGCGGCTGAAAGCACCGGCCGCAAGCCACGGATTCGAAGGATCGATGTTGCTGAGGCCGGAGTCCTCTGGCGTGAGCACCGCCAAGATATGCTGCGCACGCGACCAGCAAACCAGCAGAAACGGCACACCGAACAGCCATCGCCAGCCGACTTCAACGGCAACGACCAGCGGGCTCTTGAGCATCCAGCCCATCTGATCGACCAGGGTTTGCGTACCCCTGATCTGCTCCGCCCTGCTGCCTGTGATCACTCGATCACCCGTAGATTCACTTGACGACCAAATTGACTGCTCGACCCGGCACAACAATGATCTTGGCGACCGTCTTTCCGGCAATCCGTGCCTTTACCTTCTCCTCTTCAAGCGCGGCGGCTTCCATCACTTTGGAATCAGAACCCGCCGGTACGCGGATCAGGCTCACCAGCTTTCCGTTGATCTGCACCGGAATCTCGATCTCATCTTCCTTCGCGAGCGCGGGATCGCTCTTCGGCCACGATTGCCGCAGAACCGCGCCTTCTCCGCCAAGTTCTTCCCACAACTCGGCCGCAAGGTACGGTGCAAACGGCGCCAGCAGCAGCACCAGCGTCTCAAGCAGTTCAAGCATTACCGGCGCAGGTACCTCGCCCGCCGCAAGCTGCGCATCCGCCGCCTGAATCTCGTTCACCAATTCCATGATTGCCGCAACGCATGTGTTGAAATGCCAGCGACCCTCGAAATCCTGCGTGATCTTTGCCGTCGTCTGGTGCAGCTTGCGCAGCAGCTTCAGCGCAACGGCTCCGCTGTCCTGTGTCTGGACTGACCTCGAGCGGTTGATCGACAGACCGGCGCATACTTCGTCACGAGCCGCCACACGCGGCCCAGAAACCGGGTCACTCCGGCAACGCCATCTTCCTGCCAGTCAAGATCGCGATCCGGGGGCGCAGCAAACAAGGCGTACATGCGCGCAGCGTCGGCGCCGTAGCGAGCCACCATGTCGTCAGGCGAGACCACGTTGCCTTTCGACTTCGACATCTTGGCGCCGTCCTTGATCACCATTCCCTGCGTGAACAAGCGCTCGACCGGCTCATCATTCGTAATCATTCCCAGGTCGCGCATCACCTTCGTCCAGAAGCGCGAATAGATCAGGTGCAGAATCGCGTGCTCCACGCCGCCAATGTACTGATCGATGGGAAACCAATACTGCACCGTCGCCGAATTAAACGGCGCAACCGCATTCTTCGCATCCGTATAGCGGTAGAAATACCAGCTCGAATCGACGAACGTATCCATCGTGTCCGTCTCGCGCTTTGCCGGCCCCTTGCACTTGGGGCACGTAACGTTCACAAAGTCCGGTACGCGGGCGAGCGGCGAGCCGCCCTGCTGCGTGATTTCGATCTTCTCCGGCAGCAGCACCGGCAACTGATCGTAGGGCACCGGCACAATGCCATCCCGTTCGCAGTGAATCATCGGAATCGGCGTGCCCCAATAGCGCTGGCGGCTCACGCCCCAATCCTTCAACCGGAATGTCACCGTCGCTTCGCCGAAGCCCTTGCCGTCAGCAACCTCTTGGAGTTTCTTTTGGGCTTGCGCGCAGGTCAGCCCACTGAATTCTCCCGAATTCACCAGCACTCCATCTTCCGACAGGTACGGCAACTCCGGCTCTTCGGCGCTTGGATCAGCCGGCGCAATCACGCGGCGAACCGGAATCGCGTACTTCTTCGCGAATTCAAAGTCGCGCTCATCATGGCCCGGCACGCTCATGATGGCGCCCGTGCCGTAATCGCTCAGCACATAATTCGCCACCCAGATCGGCACCATTTCGCCGCTATAGGGATTGATCGCAAATTTACCCGTCGGAATCCCATGCTTCTCAATCTCGCCGATATCGCCTGCTTCGCGCGCTTTCTTCTGCTCGTCAAGCAGCTTCGCAACCTGCTCGCGCAACCCCGCATCGTCGGCGGCAAGCGATTTCACCAGCGGATGTTCCGGCGCAAGCTGCACGCTTGTCGCGCCAAAAATCGTATCCACCCGCGTGGTAAATACGCGAATCTTTTCCGGCCGGTTTTCGACGCCGAAATCTACTTCCGTTCCTTCGCTGCGCCCGATCCAGTTGCGCTGCATGGTGCGCACCTTCTCCGGCCAGCCTTCCAGCTTGTCGAGCCCATCCAGCAGTTCCTGCGCGTACGCCGTGATGCGGAGAAACCATTGCACCAGGTCGCGCTGCTCGACAATCGTGTCCTCATGCCGCCAGCAGCGGCCGTCGATCACCTGCTCATTGGCCAGCACCGTCGCACACTCAGGGCACCAGTTCACCTTGCTCTTCTTGCGATAGGCCAGGCCCTTCTCGTACATGCGCAGAAAGAACCACTGGTTCCACTTGTAGTAGTCCGGAAAGCAGGTTGTAACCTCGGTCGCCCAGTCAAATCCCATGCCGAGGCGCTCGAACTGGCGCTTCATGGCCGCAACGTTGGCCAGGGTCCATTCCCGCGGCGGCGTATTGTTCTTGAGGGCGGCATTCTCCGCCGGAAGCCCGAACGCGTCCCACCCCATCGGGTGCATCACGTTATAGCCGCGCATCCACATGTGCCGCGCCAGCGCGTCCCCAATGGAGTAGTTGCGCACGTGGCCCATGTGGAGCGCGCCGCTCGGATACGGCAACATCTCCAGCACGTAGTACTTGGGCTTGCCGCAGGAGTGGGGCTCGGCCGCGTACATCCCTGGGTCCGCCGCCCACCGGGCCTGCCATTTTGTCTCAATTGTCGCCGGGTCGTATCGAAATTCTTTTTCTTCCGCCATCACTCTTCAGTGTAAATGGGCCATCTGGTGAGCGCTGCCCCACCCCAGCCACCTGAAAAGTGCTTGACTCCGCTCTCAGATCACTTCTTCGGCCTTGACTCCGGCGGCACCAACCCGGCCACGCGGTAGTACACCACCAGCTGGCCATAATGCTCGCCTGAGTGCTCGATCAGGCCCCACGCCCCATCCGAAAAACGGCTCTTCTGATTGGCAAACGGGTCGAGAAACAGATCGTTCATGCCGTTGTCGCCCTTGCTCTTGATCAGTGCCGCTCCTTCGCTGAAAGACTTGCGCACAAACTCCACAATCGCCGCCTTCGACTTAAAGTCGGAGCGCTTGGGGTCGCCCTGCGGAGCAGTCACGCCCTTCACCGGATCGATAAAGAAGTAATTCGCATTCGAAGCGTGCAGCAACTGCTCGGCGAACGAGCGCTCGTCCTTATTCGGCTTGAAATCGTACTTATCTTCGGGAAAGTCTTCCGCCATCGCCGTCAGTTTCCGCCCGATGTCGTTCCACGATTCCAGCAGCGCCTGTGACGGGCTGAGCGGAGGCTTGGGATTGGGAACCGGCGTTGGTGCGGGTGCTGCCTGACCCGCGACATAGGGTACCGCGCATCCGATGACAACGGCGAGAGCAAATGTTTTGATAAGCGTCTTCATTTCGACGACCTCCAATGCAGTGAAGATCAGTCTAGCGTGAAGGCCTTACGCGAATACTGCATATTTCAATTTCCGCGACGGCCGCTCCGCGGTTCGGGAATATCCACCAGGCTTTGCAGCACCCGGACATTCCGCTCCTCGTCACCATCTTCATCCACTGGCGTCTCCGCAATGAAAGCGCAATCCGCAAACCGCGGATCGTGCAGCAGCCAGCGAAACGGCTCCACGCCGATATTGCCCTGCCCGATGTGCTCATGCCGGTCCAGCTTCGATCCGCGCGCGGCCTTGGCATCGTTGCAATGCCACACCCGCACCGCGTCCACGCCAAACGTGATGTCGGCCTGGGTAATGGTGTCGGCGTAGCCTTCGGCGGTCACAATGTCGTAGCCGGAAACATGCGTATGGCAGGTATCGAGGCAAACACCGACGGGCGCGTGCGTCTTGAGCCGCTGCACCAGTTCCGCCACCTGTTCAAAATTCCCGCCCAGCGAGCATTCTGACCCGGCCGTGTTTTCAATCAGAATTGAAAAATCCGCGCCTTGCCACGGAACTCCGTCGATGGCCTTCGCGATCGACTCGGCCGCCAGCTTCAGCCCTTCGTTGCGGGTCAGGCCCTTCCACGACCCAGGATGCAGCACCAGGTACTCCGCACCCAGCATCAGCGCCCGCTCAATCTCCCCGCGAAACGCAGCTACGCTTTTCTCGCGAATATCCGCCGTCTGGCTGCATACATTCACCAGGTAGCTGGTGTGAATCACCAGCGGCCCCACATCGTACTTCGCGCGTAGCGCCCGCATCCGCTCGGCCTGCGCGGGATCGACCTTCGGCGAACGCCACATCCGCGGGCTCGACGAAAAAATCTGAAATGTATTCGCGCCAATCTCTTTCGCGCGCTCCACCGCATTGGAGGCGCCGCCCGCCGTCCCGAGGTGAACTCCGATCCGCTTTTTCATTCCACGATTTTAACCGGCGTCAAAGGGGGGCGGTCGAGGACCAACAATCCCGGGTGCCCCATTCAAGCCGCGCTCTTGCGGCATCCGGGTACCGGCGACAGGACTGCCGTAGCCCTTGGGTCGGACACAACGCATGATCCCTTTCGCCAGCGAGAGTTCCGGTCCCGTCTGAAACCTGTTCACAGCAGCTTCATCGCATCCGGATCCCAGCGCACAATCTGTTTCCGCTCGATGCTCAGGTTGCTCAGCAACGCGGCTCCCGCCGCCCGATATCCGAACACCGCATCCTCGACCACCGGCTTCCGCGAACGCACCGAGGCAAAGAAGTTCTTGAAGTGGTCGTACTGATCGCTGTAGCCCTTCGGCAGCATGTACTTCTCTTCGCCGGCAAGAGCCGCGCTGCCGGAGTGCGGTGGATACTTTTTCCGGTAGTCCGTCTCGATCTGTTCCTGCATAGCCTTGGGAAACGTATCGATGGTAAGGCCCGGTTCCGTCTCGCGTGGAACGCGGTTCACTGTCAAGCCAGTCCATCCGATCTGGATCGTCCCTTCAGAGCCGGTAAAGATCAGGCTCTCGCTCTCTTCGCCGCCATCCACGAAATTGACGCGCAGGCTCAAGTTGAACCCCTCGCGGTAGTCGAACAGCCCCAGCATCACATCCTTCGCGTCGCGCCCATCATTCCAGAAGCGGATCGCGCCCGTGGCCATTCCCTGCGTCGGTCCAAGCGCGCCGGTCACAAAATGCGTTCCGCTGAAGAGATGAACAAACAGATCACCTGCAACACCGCTGCCATAGGCCTTCCACTTGCGCCATTGAAAAAACTGCTCCGCGCTGAACGGAACCTTCGGAGCCGTGCCGAGAAAACGGGGCCAGTCGCAGGTCTCCGGCGAAGCATCGGGCGGAATCGTATAGTTCCACGCGCCCATCGACGAATTCCGATCCCAGCTTGCCGTCACCATGTTCAACTTGCCGATCGCGCCCGATGCCAGCAAGTCCTTCGCCTTCGCATACAGAACCGAACTGACCCTCTGGCTGCCGATCTGGAGGATGCGATTCGTCTTTTGCGAAGTCTCGATCATCTCCGGCCCGTCTTTGTAGAGATGGATCATCGGCTTTTCGCAATAGACGTCCTTGCCGGCCTTCATCGCATCCACCGACGCCTGCTTGTGCCAGTGATCCGGCGTCCCGATGATGACCGCGTCGATGTCCTTGCGCGCCAGAATCTCGTTGTAGTCGCGCGTCGTAAAGACGTCGTCGCCCCACGCCTCCTTGCTGCGCGCGAGCCGCCCATCGTAGCAGTCGGCCACGGCCACCAGCTTCACGCCCGGCACCTGAACGGCAGAGCGCGTATCGCCCATGCCCTGCCCGCCGGCGCCAATCAGCGCGATTTGAATATGATCGTTTGCCGCCACTGGCCGCGCGGGCTCGTCCTGCGTGCTCAGCGTGAAGATCCGCTTCCCCGCTCCAGCACTCGCGCGCGATGCACCCGCCAGCGATGCGGCCGAAACTGCTCCAGCTACCTTAAGAAAATTTCGCCGATTCCAGATCTGCACAACGCCCCCATTCAGCGATCATTTCCGCCGCATATAACCATACACGTTCGGAAACGATCGCTCCGCCTGCATGGCCATCCATCTGCCTATGAGGTGTCATCCTGAGCGTAGCGGGTTTGGGGCCCTGCAAACGCCATGCGTTTGTGGGGCAGGCGAGCGAAGGATCTGCTTCTTACGAACCATCCATGCCGGGACCCAGGAGCCCCATCCAATCCGCGCACTTTGCGGTGTGGATTGGAACGCAACTACCTCAACTAATCGTCATCATCTTTCTTCAACTTCCGCTTCTCCGTCAGCATCGCCGGAACCGGCTTCGCCCCCATCGCGTCCTTCCACAGGATCACGTTGAGCTTCTGCGTGGGCGCTCGATCCGCATGCCGGAAGTCCATCTTCATGCTCTCTTCCGCTCCCACCGCCTTCTTCGGATTCGCCGCATAGATCAGGCCATTGTCTCGATTTGCATAATCTGCCGAATACGCCGGCTGATCACCCCGGCCCGTAAACAGCGTCGAAATCAGCGAACTGAACGCATCGTTGTTGTTCATCGGCGGAAGACCCAGCAAGGTCTCCATCGTCCGGATCACGCTCACCGTCGAGTAAAACCGGCTATCGACAACCGGACCGCCATCTTTCCCGCGCGGTGCATATTTGCTGATCACAAGTGCCACGCTCCGATGCGCATCCACGTGGTCGCCGCCATCCTGCGCATCGTCTTCGAGAATGAAGAACGCCGTGTCGTCCCAGAATGGCGAATGCGAGATCGCATCGACGGCGCGGCCTACCGCCAGATCGTTGTCAGAGACTGACGCCTTCGGTGTCGGTGAGCCGGGGCGGGTGCCCGCGGTGTGATCGTCAGGCAGCCGCAACTGGATGAAGTTGGGCATCGTGTCCTTGCCCTTCTTCAAGTCGGCTTCCCATTGCTTCAAGTGGCGCAGGAAAATCTCAACGCGAACCTGATCCGGCACATTCAGATTGAAGTCTGGAAACTCCGTGGCAAAATGCCCCACGAGCTCCGGCTTTGTCGCGGTGTTTGAGGCAAGAAGAGGAATCGCCCACGGCCACTTGTTCACCCCACCGCCCCATTCAGCAGGCAGCGGCGCGCCCGGCTCGATTGCTTTCGGTGAACACGCCTGTCCAGGCAACACCGGCCCCTGCTGCGGATTCGCCGTCTTCTGCTCATCGCAGAAGACAGTCGAAATAAATTCACCAAAGTGGTAGTAAGTCTTGCCGTGCGCGGCCAGGTCGCCCCACAGGTAGCCGCTGGCTGGTTCGTTCACATCGGGAATCTTCTGCAGCAGCGGCAGGCCTTCCGCAACCACGCCCTCAAAATCGTAGCTGCGCTGGCCGCCGCGATACGCCTGCTGCCATGTCTTCTCCAGATAGTCAGTTCCGATCGCAGCATTCGACCACACGTGCCCGTCGCCCGATACTTCGCCCGAATCGTAGAAGTTGTCGAGCACGCCGAATTGCAGCGCCAACTTGTGAATGTTGGGGGTCGTAGACTCGCCATACATGGTCAGGCTCGGATCTCCATTCCCGACTGGCTTTCCGCTCTGTGCAAGATCGCCAAGAATCTGATCGTAGGTGCGGTTTTCCTTGATGATGTAGATCACGTGCTTGATCCGATCTGTCGCACCGCCCGCAAATTCGATTTTTTCCGCCGCCGCCTTCATGCGGTTCGACTCGAGCACCACTTCGGTCGATCGCGGAAGATCCGTTTCAATCTCCCCGGCATCAAGGGCAGCCAGCGAACCGTAAAGCAGTGTCGCAATATAGGTCGGCCTCTTCAGCGGCCACGTCCTCTTCTCTGCCGCTGTGTCCGCTCGCTGAACCATCTTGTTCGGCCCGGTCCCTTTTCCTTTCGCAGTGGCAACGTAAAGCGTTCCCCCGGACGACGACGGCAGAAACGCCATCGACATCGGCATCCATTCGGTTGGGACAAACCCGCTGGGCTCGATCATTCCCTGCTTCGCGCTCCTGGCTGTCAGCTTACCTGTATCGATAACCGCGATGGCATCGCTGATCGCATTGGCTACGTACAGGCGAGTCCCATTCGCGTTCAAAGCGAGCGCTTCAGGTTCCGCTCCGAAATAGCTTTGTCCCGGAAGCCGTGTGTCGAAATAGCCCTTCACTGAGAATTGGCCTGCGCCCACATTCACCGCAGCCACTACGTCGCGATTGGCCAGGGCAACGTAAAGCGTCTTGCCTTCAGGCGACAGCACGAAGGCGCACGGATGCGTCCCCGGCGCGATCGGGCTCGATGGTTTCAGCAACGTCAGCTTGCGACCGACAACATTCTTGGCCAGGTCCAGTTCCACTATCTCCGACGCATTCCACAGGGCGACAAATGCTCGCCGGCCGTCCTGCGACAATTCGAGTGCAATGGGATAAGCGGAGGGCACAGCGCTGCTCTCGGCAAGATCAAAACGATGTTCGATAGCGCCGGTAGACGCGTCGAGCAGCAGCACATCATCAGAGAGATTTTCGGCCACCAGCAGCTTCTCAGATCCCTGCCCGCCAACGATCGCAATGGCCGCGGGAAACGGAATGCCCTTGTCCCCCTCCATGTCGCCAATGAGTTTCGTCTTATGGCCCGGCGCCAGTTGCTGCAGAGGCAAAGAAATGAAGCGCTCGGGTTCAACCTTTCCGTTGGCGAATCGATAAACCACCACGCCACTCCCTACGTCGGCGAGGCCATGCGACGGCGGCGCGGTGCCCAGCGGATCATCAAGCGACCCCATGCTCGCATACAGATGACTGCCATCGCGGCTGAAGGCCAGCCCGGAATAGAGCGTCTGCTTTGCATGAATCTGCGTGCGAGCATCGGGGAAGTCCGACACCGAGCCGGTCTTCGTATCGAGGACAGCGAGCGACTCCTCGTAGTGGGACTCGTATGTGCCCAACCCGGCATTCACCGTCACCACGTAGCGCCCGTCCGGCGAGACCGCCATCGACATCGGCAGGCTGTTCAAGCGCTGCGGACGGCCGGGGACCGGCTCAATCAACTGCTTGCTCGTGGGAAGATCAATGCTCTGCGCAACGTTCGTCTGCACTCCAACCAACAACAAACCGCCAGCCATCAGAAACCACGCCGAAACTCGCATGGCAAAACGATAACAAACGAGGCTCGCCATCGCGTTACATGCTCGATGACAAGTGCCCGTCCCAAACCGTTGCAAGCAACCCCCGCGGGTCTTCAGACTCACCTGCAATAATGGATAGCCATGCAAACGGTAGTGACTGCAGAGAGGCTTTGGGACGGTACCAGCCTCCATCAGCATCCCCTCATCCTGATCGAAGACGGCAAGATCGACTCCATCGCGACGCGCGATTCGTCTCAGCTTCCTGCCGGCGCCCAGGTGCTCGACTTTCCCGGCGCCACCGTCGGCCCAGCATTTTTCGATGTGCACATCCACGGCGCTGCCGGCCACGACGTCATGGAAGCAACTACTCAGGCGCTCGATACCATGGGCACGTTCCTCGCCTCGCGCGGCACCAGCGCCTACCTCGCCACCACTGTCACAGCATCGCTCGACGCAACTCTCCGCGCGCTCGACGGCCTGGCCAACGAAATCGCCAAGCTGCCGCAACCCGGCCGTGCGCGCCCTCTCGGCATCCATCTCGAAGGTCCATTCCTGTCGCACGAAAAACGCGGCGTACAGCCTGCCGAACATCTCCTCGCCCCAAGCATCGCCACCTTCGATCGCCTCATCGAGGCTGGCCATGGCCATGTGCGCTTGATGACGCTTGCCCCTGAGTTGCCCGGAGCGACCGAGCTCGCCGCGCACGCCAGCAGTCGAGGCGTTCGTGTCTCCGTCGGCCATTCCAACGCCACCGCGGCCGAAACCCGTGCTGCCATCGCCGCCGGCGCCGTCAGCGCCACGCACACCTTCAACGCCATGCGTCCGCTCGATCATCGCGAGCCCGGTATCCTCGGCACAGTCCTCACCACCGACACGCTTTTTTCAGAACTCATCTGCGACGGCATCCACACCGAACCCGAGATCGTCCGCCTCTGGTGGCGCTGCAAGGGCCCCGAACGCGCCATTCTCGTCACCGACGCCATGGCTGCCGCCGGCATGCCCGACGGCGAGTATCAGCTCGGTGGATTTCCGGTGCAGGTCAAAGACGGACGTGCGACAGCCCGTGGCGTGCTCGCCGGCAGCGTGCTCACGCTCGATCGGGCGCTCTCAAACTTTGTGCGATTCACCGGCGCGACCATCGACCAGGGCCTGCGCCTGCTCTCTACAAATCCCGCCGCGATGACTGGCCTCGCGCATCGCGCAGGAACCCTCGCACCCGGCAAGTCCGCAAATCTCGTCGCAGTCGACGCCGCTGGAAAGCTCGTCGCCTCGATCGTCGGTGGAGTTCTGGCGAAGTGAAATTCCGCTCAGCCGCTCTCCGCGAATCTACTTGCGTTGCGCCACCGCGCTCATGACCTCGGGCTTCACCCGGTCGACAGCCACTTCAAGCGAACCGATCCGGTCGTTCACGGTGTCGTGCAAGCCGAGACGCAGAAAGTAATTCCCTTTCGCCGGGACGGCAATCTCATGATGCTCGATCAACCCATGCGCCAGAATCTCCTGGTACTGCGCGTCGTCGATGTCCATGTTGATCGTGGTCAGCCGGGAGTTCACGTTCTGCGCCATCTGATCGTAGAGCACGCTCACAAACGCAATGCTCCCGTGCCGCAACCCATCGGGCCCCTTCACCAGTTGCAAAGTCTTCGCATCTGCGGTGAATTCCACAGTGTAGGTGTGAAATGGCTTGTACTTCCAGTCCGCGGCCAGGTAGTTGTCCTTTGGCCACGCGTCTTCCTTCTTCAGCTGCTCAACCTTTTCGTTCTCCGTCACGCGCGCTGTGAAGAGTATCTCCGTCGGTGGCACGGCGCCTAGCTGCATCGCCTCCTCGAACCCTTCCTTCGGAGGAGCGGACTTGCCAGCGTTCGCCGTGGGCGTCGCAGTCTTCTGCGGCCCTGGCGTTTTCTCATCGGAAGCTGACTGGCGGACCGGTCGCGCTCGGTGCAGTTGCGCGGCCGCCAGTTCCCTCCGCCTTCCCAGTCTTCTGGATGTCATCCAGCTGCGCCTTTTCCTGCTTCGTCCGATCCACCGCGTAGTAGCCCTGTCGGTACTGCAGCTTCACGTTCGGCCGATCCACTGCAACCTTGATGTGCTGGAACTCGCCGTTCCACGTCTTGTTCGTGGTTGCATAGGTCAGCGTGTAGTAGCTCGAACCGTTCTCCTCGATCTCCGTGATCTTCGCGCCCAATCCGTTCGAGTTGTAATACGCGCGTCCTCCTGTCGACTCCGCAATCGAATCCAGCGCCAGGTGCTGGAATGCCTGCCCCGTCTCGAACTGAACAGGCGCATTTGCAGCAGGTGGCCCCTTCGCCGCCGCCGTGTATTGGGGCGCAGCCTGCAGCCCGCGCGAATCGATGGGATAGACTGCAACGCGGCTCAGCGTCAGCGCCGCTGTAAGATCATGCGGGTCGCCTTCGAGGATCTTGAATTCATCGTTGAACGGATCGCCCATCGGCGTAAGGATGTTCGACTGCGGCAGCGCCCCGGTAAACCAGATCAGGTTCTTACGCCCCGGAAAAGCCGCAAGATAACGACCCAGCAGTTGGAAGCCCAACGAGACTTCATCAAGCCTGTACTCCAGGTACTCCTCGCGCGTCGCCCGTATCACGTTTGGCATGGCGGGCCTGTCGCGTTCGCTCTCTGCCGCCGCCAGCAGCACCTGCGGGTCCGAGGTAAACCCCTGCACCAGGTGCATCTTCGTGTCGCGCTCGAAAATCGCCACCGGCGGACCCGGCTGCATCTTCTTCAGATACTTGATGAGAGCCAGCCGCAGCGACATCTGGTCATCAAGCCGCGTATTCAGCGCGTCCAGCAGGATCACCGTGTACGCATTTGTATTTGCTGCCGGCACAAAATTCGTAAAAGTGTTAGAAGGCAACGCTGGAGATGGAGCCGCCTGCGCATTCAACGCCGCCGAAATCGGTACGTGCTCCTCCAGGCTCGCCACCACCTGCGGTTTGCCGTCTTCCAGCACCGTAAAGTCCGATGCCTTTAAGCCAGTCACCGCGCGTCCGCCATCCGTCACCACAACGTCGAGCAAAACTTCGTGCGTGGTAACCGAAATGACGGGCGCTGCCGGCTGTGCCTGGTCCGCAGCAGCGGCGGGGGCGTCCTGCGCAATCGCCACACTGCACAGACAGAATGCGCACAGAAACGGAACAACGCACTGGATCGAGCGGGCGAAAATCCTTGCCGGGAAAAATCGGAAGCGTTCCATCGAATCCCCCCATCAGGACAGCCATTGTAATTCGCTCGGAAGTCTTCAGCGTGTGACGATCATCGAGCCGACTTGGCCAGTTGCTGGGCGCGCCACACCGCGCCTTCAATTCCGGCAACCTCGGTTTTTCCAATCGGCATCTCCGGCGCCGCCTGGTGCAACCCCGCGAAGAACTGCTCGCGCACCAGCCGGGACTTCCCAATCACGCTGCCGATCCATGCCACCGGCACTTCCGTTGCCAGATTGTGTTTCCTGCGGAGCTTCGCGCGCACCAGCAGCACGCTTTCCACAAGATCCGCGGCAGCCTGACCCAGAACGCCTTTCGCCACCGCATCACCCTCTTCGGCAAGCTGACTGATCGCCGGGGCGAGCGCTGCAAAATCCGGACCCGGTGAGCCGTCGCCGAGGTTGACCAGTTCCTCAATCGACGTCGTTCCCCACAGTCCGCCCACCACGTCCAGAATCCGGGTCGGCTCCTCGCGATCGAGCGCGTTGAGCGCCCGCCGCACGGCATGCAAACCGATCCAGTATCCTGAGCCCTCATCGCCCAAACGCGAACTCCACCCGCCGGCGCTTTCGCGCCCACCATCCGGTGCGCGGCCAATGCAGTTTGAACCCGTTCCCGCGATCTGCAGAATGCCTGGGCCGCCTTTGAAGGCTCCGTCCAGCGCAATCACCTCATCGCCCACCACCTCGGATCGCTCCACGCCAAAGTCGTCGAATACGGTGGTGACCCACTCCTTCACGCCGGGCATTGTCGCGCTCGCCACACCCGCCGACGCGGCCTTCACGCCGTGCAATCCCGCCTGCGCAAAAACGTCTTTCAGCAGCGCGCGCAGATTCTCCTCGGCAATCTCCGAGCCGACACGCAGCCTTTTGATCGAGCCATTTTCCCCAAACGCCAGTACCCGCTCGCCATCGACGATGGAGGCACGCGTTCTTGTACCTCCGCCATCAATTCCCAACACTGGGCTCATTGTGTCCTTACTCCTGTTTCGATTCGCCGGCGCTCGCTGTCTCTCCGCCGTTATCGCGCAGTGTTCCCGCCAGCACATTCAGACTGCCGTCGGTCTTTCCAGGTTGCAATCCCAGCATGTGGGCGATCCACGGATAGAGATTCACATTTTCAAACGGCGCCACCGTTTTCCCGGCAACAATATCCGGCCCGGTTGCGAAGAAACTCGCCTTCATCTCCGAAACCCTGCGGGGGTCGAATCCATGCATCCCCGGTTCCGGCGGATTATCCGGCCGGTCGCCCTGCGGCTTGTGCGCGCGAATGGCATACGGCCCCGTCGCAATCACCACCGGGTCGCCTTCTCGCGGGTTCTGGTTATAGTCCAGCCCCGCCGGCACGTCCTTCCGCCGATAAACCACAAACTGCGAAGACGCATGCTTCAGCTTGTCGTACACGCGAACGCGATCTTCTTCCGTCTTGCCATAGAGGAGTGGCCCCGCAGCCTCGAAGTTGCTCAAATCGGCAAACTCATCCAGGTTGATCCAGCCACCCTGCTCCTTCACCATGCCATGATCGCTCACCACGACCAGGTCGATCGGCAGCTTCGTCGCATCCAGCGCCTTCTTCAGCCTGCCGATCATCCTGTCCATTTTCAGGACTGCCGCTTTCGTCTCCGGCGCATCCGGTCCGAATTCGTGCCCTTCATGATCAGGCTCAGAGTAATAGATCGTGATGAAGTGCGGCCGCTCCGCTTCCGGCATCTTCAACAGGGCCACAGCGTCATCAATGCGCGCCTCCTGCACATCATCGGTAGCCTGCGTCTTGTTGTCGAATACCGCATACCATGTCGGCCTGTGCCCGGCGATCTCCGCCTCTGAGCCCGGCCAGAAGAGACACGCCGCATGCATGCCCTGAGCCTCCGCCAGGCTCCACAATGGAACGCCGCCATACCAGCTTCCGTCCCGCACGGCCTTCGCATCGGACATCCCATAACGCGCCTGCCTGGCAGGATCGTAGAAGCTGTTGGCTACAAGCCCGTGATGCTCGGGATACAGCCCGGTCACGATCGAGAAGTGGTTAGGAAATGTGAGCGAGGGAAAGCTCGGCAGCATCCCTTCCGGAGCCCAGACGCCTTTCCTCCCCAGCGCCAGCAGGTTCACCGCGCCATCATGTTTTGCATAATCCCAGCGAAATCCATCGAGCGATACCAGCACCACATAATGCGCCTTCTCGGCTGCAACGGAATTCGGCTCGCTCTCAACATGCACCAGCGGCAACGCCGGATTTCCGCCCGCAATCGGCTCCGGCTGCTGCGCAAACAGCGGCAGTGCCAATACCAGACACGCCGTCGCGGCACGCTTCCAGACACTGAAAGACATTCTTGAATCTCCCGGATCAGCTTATAGTAAAGACGGGGCAAATCCGGAATAGGTTCCCTGAAGGCAGCTGCTCGAAGGTTCGCGTTTGAAGAACAGCGCTACGGTTTCTCCGAGCTATGCGGGATGTCAGTTCTCTGTTCACTGAGGTGCTGCATTTTCTTGCCATGTTGAAGAATCGCTCTGTTCCCGTCGATACCGTGCTTCCCCACATCACCTACAGGAATCTCGCCCAGGCGATTGAGTGGCTCACTACAACCTTCGGTTTCGCCGAACACTTTCGCTACGGCGACCCGGTTCAGGGTGCGCAACTGTACATCGGAAACGCCTTCATCATGGTGAATTCCGCGCGCTCGGGCAGGTCAAGCCCTGCTGAACTCGGCAGCGAAACGCAAAGCCTCACCATCTTCCTTGAAGACCTTGAAGCCCACTACGCGCGTACCCGCGACGCGGCCCGAATCGTCGAGCCGCCTCACGAAACCGAATACGGGGAATTCCAATATGGGGTGTTGGACCTCGAAGGACATCACTGGCTCTTCGCACGCCACGCACGCGACGTGAGCCCGGATGCCTGGGGCGCAACCATCACAACCCCGCCCGCATAGGGCAGCGCCGATCCTGGGCGCATCCGTCCTCGCGGCCTCATCTGGCCACGAGGGCCGGCCGCACAGATCTATCTGCTGGGAGAAGTGGACGGCGCCGGCGTTGCAGGGGCCGCGGCCGGAGCGGGTGAAGCAGCAGGTTGTGCTGCGGGCGCTGCGGTCGTAGCCGGTTGATCCTTGGCAAATTTCCGAATGTAATTGACGAGGTAGTGGATGTCGTCGTTCTTGGCGCGTCCTTCATCCTCGGGAGGCATCTTTCCCTTACCCTTGCGAATCGCGTCAAACAGCGCCTGGTCCGACATTCCTGACAGTGCTTTCGGATCGGTCCAGTCGATCATGGTAAGTTGCATGTCCTTCGCCAGGTCGGTCTTGCCGTCCCCGGCTGAACCGTGGCAAAGCGCGCAATCCAGTTCATAGAGCTTCTTGGCCCTGGCATGTGCTTCGGGAGAAATCTTGGCTCCGCTCTTGGCATTCGGGGTTGCAGATGACTCTTGCGGCGGACGAGCGGGAGCGGAAGCGGCTGCCGTCACAAGCAAGACAACCGCCGTGAAGAGCAAGAAAGACTTGAGCATAATTGACTCCTCAGTTGCAGGTGTCGGGGTTTGGCATCGTGCAGCTGTTCTGTTTAGATTCGACAGCATTATAGGCGCATTTGAAAGTGAGGTGCATCACGTTGTTTTGCCGGACCAATTCCCGCCAGTCGCCCTTTCCCAACGGCGATCACCGTTTACGCTTCCGGTTGTGTTATACGTTTCCACATGTTCCGATCCGGCTCTATCCTGCTCTTCTCGCTCAGCTTTCTCTCCTGCTCCGTCCGCGTTGCTTTCGCCCAGAACCCGGCCCCCACCCCCCCCATGGGCTGGAACAGCTGGGACGCCTATGGCCTCACCATCAGCGAAGCCGACTTCCGCGCCAATACCACCGTCCTCGCCGGCATCCGCCAATTCGGCTGGCAATACTCCGTCGTCGACGAGGGCTGGTATATGCAGGACCCCTTCGGCAGCACCCTCGAGGCTCGCAAATATCTCTGGAATGAGAACGGCATCCTCATCCCCGACCCGGCGCGCTTCCCCGATGCCGCCAATAACGCAGGTTTCAAGCCCCTCGCTGACTGGGTTCATGACCAGGGCCTCAAATTCGGCATCCACATCGTCCGCGGCATTCCCCGCCAGGTCGTTCAGCAGAACCTGCCCAGTTGCCGGGTCCAGCTTCCACGCAGCCGACGCCGCCGATCAAACGTCCCCTTGCCCGTGGGACACCGGCAACTGGGGCGTTGCCGACAACGCCGCCGGACAGGCCTACTACGACTCCATGCTCAAGCTTTACGCCGACTGGGGTCTCGACTACATCAAGGTCGACTGCATCAGCGACCATCCCTACCGGCCCAGCGAAATCCGCCAGATCGCCGAAGCCATCCGCAAAACCGGCCGCCCCATCGTGCTAAGCCTCTCCCCCGGCCCCACCCAGCTCGACCACGCCGCCGAGATCGCCAAATACGCGCAGATGTGGCGCATCACCGACGACCACTGGGACGGCTGGACGTTCACCCACAATCCACCCTCGGCGGAATACCCCTTCGGCCTCCACGACGAGTTTGACCGCATTGCCAAGTGGGCGCCCTACGTCAAGCCCGGCAGCTGGCCCGATCCCGACATGCTCCCTGAGGGCTACCTGGGCCCGCATCCCGGCAAAGACCAGTCCCGTCAGTCCAACTACACCCACGACGAGCAGCGCACCGAATTTACCCTCTGGGCCATCTCCCGTTCGCCGCTCATCCTCGGCGCCAACCTCACCAAACTCGACGACTTCACCCGCACCCTTATCTCCAACAAGGAAGTCCTCGATCTGAATCAACAATCCGTTGAATCCGGGCCGGGCCTCCTGCCTAAGAATCATGGCAGCTCGGCATCCTTCCCGCAGCGGTACTGGTACGCGCGCACAGGCGGAGCGAACCCAAAGCGCTACATCGCCGTCTTCAATCTCGCCGACGCGAAGACCTCATCCAATCTTCCCTGGATGCTCTTCCACCTCGAAAACAAACCGCACGCCATGTACGACGTCTGGAACCAGAAACACATCCCCAGCGCAAAGACGCTGCACCTCATCCTGCCCGCCCACGGCTGTGCGCTGTTTCGCATCGAATGAGTTCTCCGATAAGGATTCTTGATGAATCGACGTGCGACAACTGTCATCAAAGTTGAAACTTCCGTATTGATTCACCAGGCCCCTGGAATCAGTCATAGCGGGAAAGGCTCCGGATCGACATGGCAATCGCGGGGCACTTGCTCAAGGTGCCCGCGATGGCCGCTGACTAAATTCCGTCTGGCCCGGCAGCGATGATCTTATGTCCGACAATCTGGGCTGGCGCCGGAACGTTGAAGCAGTTGGCTGCTGCGAGGTCGCAAAAGGAAACCTTCGATTCGCCTGCCATACTGTCTGGCCCAGTGAAATGCATCTCCCTATGGATGATGACGAGGCCGGTGGGATTGCCGCTGGGGTCCTGGGTGAATTGATACTGGGTGATGACATATTCGTTCCCTGTTTTCTTCCAGGTTCCGTATGCCGGTGACCAGTTGGTAAAGGAATCGGTTGCGGCGTGCCCTGACCAGCCTCCGCCAGCGGCGAATGAATCGAGTGTCTGGAACTGTTCGGGTCCGGGCGTTCCAGGCGGCACGGTGACTGTGAAGAACCAGCCACCCTCGATCCTGTGGCTCTCAGTGGTTGATTGGTTTTCCTGACAGGTAGCGGTTTGGACGGCGCCGCAGATGAGGATCGCGAACAACGCCAGCGCGATGGCGTGACGGGTGGGCAGCTTATGCATCATGGTGTTCTCTCCTTGGAACCGAACCGGTCGGCGTACATTTGAGCGCCGATGCAGTCAGTTTCAGAGCCGAGTGTGGATTGCCGGGGGAAACCTGACAATGCATGGAGGATGATTCGTAGGTGACACGCAACTGACGCGCCAAGTTGTTGATTAAGCATGTACGGCGTTGATAAGCGAAGCGTAGAATCAGGCGGCGCGCTTAGATATCAGTTCCTCCAGCGCATCCACGAGGGCACGACGATGAGGTTCGGCCCTTATGAGCTTGACGCGGCAATCGGCGAATTACGCAAAAGCGGTGTTCGACTGAAAGTGCGCGGGCAGCCGGTACAGGTGCTCGGCATGCTGCTCGAGCGGCCCGGCACCACGATTAGCCGCAAGGAAATATGCGAACGGTTGTGGGCCGATGAGACTTTCGTAGATTTCGAGCACAGCCTGAATAGCGCCATCAAGCGTCTACGACGAGCGCTCGACGATGACGCCGAGCACCCCCAATACGTGGAGACCATACCTAACTACGGATATCGGTTTATCGGGATACTGCAGCCGGAGGAGTGTTTCCCAGCTTTGACGGCCCATGTATCCGCGGTCGAGAACTTGGGCGAGATCAGCGGATTCCGGAAGCTTTCCGGTTGGAAGTGGGTGGCGGCCGCTGCGCTGCTTCTTGGCATCGTGGCGGCTGCAATTGCGATTCGCTGGCGCCAGACCACTGCACTGACCTCGAACTCGATTGCGGTGCTGCCGTTCTCGAATGCCAGTGGCGACAGCCGCCTGGATTACCTGAGCGATGGGATCGCCGACAACATCGTGGACGAGCTGTCACAATTTCACGGCCTTCACGTGACGGCTTGGAGCGTTGCGTCGCAGTTCCATTCCAACGATGCCGCGGCAATCGGGCGGCAGTTAGGAGTTGGCGCGGTCCTGACGGGAACCCTCGAGAAGAAGGGCGATGCGCTGGTAGTGCGCAGCGAACTGCTTGATCCGGTTACGGGCCAGCACTTGTGGGGGAGTGAGTATGAGCGGCCGCCAGGCTCCGCATCTTCAATTCAGAGCCAGATCTCTTCAGACATTGCGAAGCGGTACAAGCTGAAGCTGACGGTAACGGAAAAGCAGAGTCTGGCAGCGAGGCAGAGCAGCAATCCAGAGGCATACGATCTCTATCTGAAAGGGCGGTACTACTCCACCAAGGGCACTAAGGAAAGCTTGAAAATGGGGCTTGCGTATTTCGTGCAGGCGACGGAAAAGGACCCGAACTATGCGCTGGCATACTCCGGGTTGGCGTATTACTACTTTGTTGCGATGGATTGGATTCTTCCGCCGAAGGAAGCGAACATGAAGGCGCGGGCCGCGGCGGAAAAGGCGATATCTCTGGACGGAACGCTGGCGGAGGCGCACACGATGCTTGGAATGGTGCGATGGATCAACGATCTGGATTGGAGCGGAAGCGAGCAGGAGTTTCGGCAGGCTATTGCGCTCAATGATTCCTATGCTCCCGCATACCAGTTCTACGCTCTGTTTCTTGCTTCGCTCGGAAGAAACGACGAAGCGATTGCTGCAAGCCGGCGTGCGCTGTCATTTGACCCCCTGTCAGTGGAATTGAACGCCAACTACGGACAGGTGCTGGCGCGAACTGGACACACAGGCGAATCGATCGTGCAACAGCAGAAGACAGTGGCCCTGGATCCCAACGACTGGTTCTCACACATGGGTCTGGGCTTCACTTACTTGCAGGCAATGCAGTCGCAGAAAGCAATCGTTGAGTTCGAGAATGCTTTGCGGTTGGAGGAGAACCCGGATGTGTTGGGCGGCCTGGGTCTCGCGTACGGATTGTCTGGTGAGCGGACAAAGGCAGAGGGCGTCTTGCGGAGACTCGAACAACGATCCAGCGTCTCCTATGTCCCTCCCTATGATTATGCGCAGGTGTATGCGGGACTGGGGAATCGGACAGAAGCATTTCGCTGGTTGGACAAAGCGCGGGAGGATCGGGGATTCGGCGTGGTATGGCTGAAGGTGGGCGCGGATATGGATACGCTACGCAGTGACCCGCGCTATGGCATCTTGTTGCGGTCCATTGGGTTCCCTGGCAAATAGGCTGACCCTGAAACGCAGCGATCAACGTGCTCCTCAACTCCGCCACTCAACCCCGGCTGCTGTTCCGTCCCCGATGCTAACCTTCTCCCATGAAGATTGAAAAACTCTTCGCCGAAACGCTGAAAGGCGAGTACGACGACGAGGCGCCTTGGCATGCTGTCCATGAGCTGCGCCACATTGGTTCACGCGAAGTGCTCGAGACTGCCTCGGACTGGTGCCGCTCCGATGCCCCCTTGAAGCGCGCCCGCGGCGCTGCCGTTCTCGCTCAGTTGGGACACACCGCCGATCATCTCGAGAACAGCTTTCCTGAAGAGTCCTTCAACGTCGTTTCGGCGCTGGCCGAAAGTGAGAAGCACATCGAGCCCCTCTCCTCGGCGATTCATGCTCTCGGCCACATCGGCGATCCGCGCGCCATCCCGCTTCTCGTGCGCTACAGCACGCATCCGGAATCCGAGATACGCTTCGCGGTTGCGTGTGCCTGTGGCAGCTTTGCCAACGAGCCCGCGATTGTTGCCATCCTGCTCGAGCTTATGCACGATTCAGACGAGGAGGTGCGTGATTGGGCGACCTTCGGCCTCGGCAGCTTGGGTACAACTGACACGCCCGAAATCCGCGACGCCTTTGCGGATCTGCTCAATGACTCCTCCTCAGATGTTGTCGATGAGGCTTTGGCCGCGCTCGCGCAACGGCGCGACCAGCGTGCGCTCCCTCTCATCCTCGAGCGCCTCCGCCAGCCCGACGTCGATGAGCTCACCCTCGAGTCCGCCGGCGCAATGCTCGGTATGCACGCCGGCAAAAAGCAGATGGCTCCCGAAGACTACATCTCCGCCCTCCAGCTCCGCTTCCTGTCCTGAGCGTTCGCCCGTGATGGGAATGCTGTTCTGCAAACGGCAAACTGTCTCACCCAAGGGGTTCACCCCCAAAACGCTGTCAAGTACCCCATCGTCGCCCAGCGCTCCAACCTGCACATTCCAAACACAAAATTTCCGGCGGAGTTTTGCAGGTAATTTACGCCGTTTCAGGCACAATCATCTGGAGCACAGAATGTTCTCCCCGCGAACCAAGAGGCGGAAAGGGGGCACCCCCCCACCCCCCTCCCAAATTTGTTCCGATCTTGGATAGCTACAAACCACTCGCGAGGCAGGGTACGTCTGACGGAGTCAATGAGCCGCACCGCACTTGTTCAATCAACCGAGTGTAAATCCGGCCTCTGGGCGGTTGCATCATCTCGCCTTCTTTATCGAAGCTGTGGCGGTGCATCAATATCCGCAGATCTGTGACAGCATAGCCTGGGTTTTCGGGCCCGGGATTCCATCGACTCGGAGCGGTGGATAGGTGCGCTGGAAATCGGTGATCGCTTTGCTCGTGCGAGGTCCGAGGATTCCATCGACAGGACCGGCACCGAATCCGAGAGCGTTGAGGCGAAACTGGACACCCGTGAGCCAATCGGGCCGCGGCGCTCCCTTGCGCCCCGCGGTAATTGTGACCTCCGGCATGCGCAGCACGGCTTTCCCCTCCTTGCGGGACTTGAAGGCGTCAAAACTGCCCTTGACGACAGCGGGAGCAATGTCGGAGTGGCGTGCGGGCGCCGTGGAGGCAACGACCGAAACGGGGACAGCGAATTCGACGCCGTTTTCTCCGGTTGCGATCGCCGCCAGGCCCTCCATGACAAAGAAGCTTCCCTTAAAGAGCTTTCCCGCAAAGGCGCCAGTAATCTTGGCGGCTTCAATTATGGTTGCGCTGGAACCGGACTGGAGGAGTTCGATAGTTGCCGGCTTGCCGTACCCGAGGTTTTCGATGAGTTTTGGAAGGGAGTCGACGAAGGTGCCGCCGTAGTCCGCGAATTTCACCGCTCCCGTGGCGGTCCGGTTGGCGATGACAGTGTGCAGAATCTCCTTAGTGGCGCCTGCGGCATTGCGCACGGTGCTGCGGATGGCGAAGATGACGGGGCCGGTTTCCTTCTGCGCAAGGCTGGTGACTTCTTCAATGTTGTTCAAGCCAATCACTTCCTTAACACGCACGCCGTTCTCTTTTAAAAACGGCACGAGGTCATCGATCCAGGCTCCAAGCTTGAAGTCGCCGCCCACGGTTTTGCCCAACTGCGAAACACGTTTGCCGAGGGCGCCCGCCATGTCGGCGACGGTCACAAACAGACTCCTGCTCTTGGTCAAGGCCACCGCGTTGTTGACCGCCTGAAAGGTGCAAGGGCCATCGACGCCGACGACCTGTACGGCAAGTCTGAGGTTGCCACTGCGAATGAGCGGTGTGAGAAACCGGTTGGCAACTCCGCCTGCCCTTCCGAGCGGCCCGAGGAGCATGAGAAGGCGCAAGGCGTCCTTTCCATATCCTTTAACGCCGCCTTCGGCTACTCCCTCGCCCAAGCGCAGGACGTCGACCAGCCCGGCTCCCAGATCCATGGAAGTCTGGACTGTGCCGGCGATGGCGACGGCCCACCACTGGGGATTCTCCTGAACCCACTCGGTAAGGATTTTTTCGCTGCTCTTCTTCTGCTTATCCCACCATTCTGCATATTCGGACAATGCCATCGAAAGGCTCCTTGAATGCCATGGGCGTCTCTGTTCAGACCGAACGGGATGCGGGGATTCTCGCACTGAGCGCGGAGGATTTCAAATGAAATGCGTAGAAAAAGATTAGGCGCAAGAAAGGGAGAAGGGTAGGCACGAGGACAGGGCATAGTTTCGCGGCAGGCAACTCCATGCTCGCCCTTGGGCGGCAGTCTACTGCGAGACTAGCTCGATAAGGAACCGTGCAATCCCCTCGGCTTCTGTTATGGGCGAATCACCGCCTAATCTACTTAAGCAACATCTCACGACCCTTCGCCAAACTTCGCCCGATCAAGGCGCCAGTCAATGCGCACTCACCGCATTCCTCAACTCCGCCTCAACCGCACTCGCCGCACCATGCCCGCGCCACAACACATTCCCGTCCGCATCCAGCAGCATCACCTGCGGCTCCTGCGCATTCGAAACTGCAAAGTACTTCTCCCAAGTCTTGTCGTCCTGCGTCAGCACGACGCTGCGCTCCTGCTCCGCTGCGCTCATCCCTTTGCGCATGCCGCTCTTGATCATGCCGCGAAGGATTCCCGGCGCTCCCTCCAGCATGGCGATCTCATAGACGTCCACGCCGGCCAGCGCAGCGTCTCCGCGGATGGCCTTCATCCACTCGCCGCACGCAATCCCGCCGTCGTGGCTGAACCCCGCCACCAGCACCGTCCTGTGTCCACGCGCCGCATCCGCCAGCACAATCCGCTTTCCGCTCAGCGTCTCACCCGCGGTCGTAGGCATTCCCGGCGGTTGCCCCTGCGCCTGCGCCATCGCACTGGTGATAAGCGCCGCCAACACTGAACAAACAATGACGGGGAATACCCGCATGAGACCTCCACTCGACCTTCAAAGGCATACCATGCCTCTGAAAAGTCTCTGCCTGCTCAGATTATCCAAGGATGCCCCCACCGCTGCCCTGCTGTGCGAAACTTAAGTGTCCCGTGCGAATGCGTTCATCCCCAGGACCGTCGCCCGGCAAGGTTAACTGATGCCCGTTCTCCGTTCCGCTTTTATCGCACTCTCCCACAATCGTTCAATCCGCAAATTTGCCGAGCACTCCGCGATCGGCGGCAAGCTGAGCTCGCGCTTTGTTGCCGGCCTCGAAATTGAAGACGCTCTCCGCGTCTGTGCGCAGGTCAACCAGCAGGGCATGCATGTCACGCTCGACTCGCTAGGCGAAAGCGTCTCCACCGCCGACGAGGCTCACAGGGCCGCAGACATCTATCACCAGCTTCTCGACCAGATCGCCGCGCGCAAGCTCGACTCCAACATCAGCGTCAAGCTTACCCAGATGGGTCTCGCGCTCGATCCCGCGCTCGCCGAAGCAATCGCCACCAGCCTCGCCCAGCACGCGCACGCGACCGGCAACTTCCTCCGCATTGACATGGAGGACTCGCCCAGTCACCCAGGTCACGCTCGACATTGTGCGCCGCATCAATGCCCGGCCCGAACTGCGCGGCTCCATCGGCATCGTTATCCAGTCGTATCTTTACCGCTCGCAGGCAGACATCGAGCAGCTCATCGCCGACGGCATCCGCGTCCGCCTCTGCAAGGGCGCCTACAAGGAACCGGCCGAGGTTGCCTTCCCCAAAAAATCCGACGTCGACGCCAACTACATCAAGCTCGGCAACATCCTGCTGCAAAGCCCCATCTACCACGGCCTCGCCACGCACGACGAGAACATGATCGCGGCTGCAAAGGCCTTTGTCGCGCAGCGCAACATCGAGCGCAGCCACTTCGAATTCCAAATGCTTTTTGGCGTGCGCCGCGATCTGCAGCGCAAGCTGGTTGCCGAGGGATACAACGTCCGCGTCTATATTCCCTTCGGCCGTGAGTGGTATCCCTACTTCATGCGTCGACTGGCCGAGCGCCCCGCCAACGTCTTCTTCATCGCCAAACAGCTGTTCCGACAATAATTTGTTAGGCTCGGCTCTGCGAGAAAACGGCGCGTTTCAAGCCGCACCGCTTTCTCGCCGGCGTTCAAGCGCTTACTTCACCGTGACTTTGAATCTCATCCATGGATGAATGCAGCACTGGAACAGATGTTCGCCTTTCGACAGATTCGTGATCTGCAGCTGGCTCCCCTGGAGAATGCGCGTCCTCGCCACGGCGATGTTCTTGAAGCCGCCCACACATTCGGGAACCGTGTCCTCTCCCGGCGCATTGAGGGGCGCAATGAAACCGCCGCCGAATCTTTCAACCTCGGTGAACGTGTGCGGCTCGCCGCCCTGGTCGACAACGCTCAGGATCGCCCCATCCTTGATGTTGGCTGAGTCAGGTTCGAAGTCCCAGCCTGGGTCGGGATTTCCGGCAGCTGCACCCGCAAACAAGTCCGAAATTGTCGTCGAGGCTCCGAGCGTGACGTTTTTGCAGAAGTCAGGTCCAAGAGCGCCATTAAATGTGGCGGGATCGCATTCATCCAGGGCCACAACCTGAACAACGCTCGGCGATTTTTGCTGGGCCGACGCACCTTGCGTAAAGCCAAGTGCAAGAGAGACAAACAGGGGGGTTGCGATGCGGCATACAAAGTTGGTTCTCATCGGGGATCTCCTTTGGGGATGAAAATGGTGTGCTGGCGGATGTCGCCTTCCAGTCGCGATATATAAGACAGAGCACGCGACAAAGCGAATCTTGCGCCGAGCCGCCCGTGCACTCAATAGCGAACACCTGTCGGTCGTCTTAATTTTTCCTGTCTTTTCAAATGCAAGAGTCTCAAAGGGATAACGAAGCAAGCAGCGCCCGGTGTAAAATCTGTCCACTCCTCCAGGGGGTATTGCCGTGGGAACAAGTCCAGCCGGAGCCCAGGAATCCATCCGATTTGGCAAGGACTTCGAGGTCGATCTGCGAGCCTTCGAGCTTCGCCACCTTGGCCGCGCGTTGAAACTCGAGCGCATACCTCTGCAGGTGCTGGTCATCCTGATCGAGCAGAAGGGCCAGCTCGTCACCCGCGAAGAGATTGCGGAGAAGATCTGGGGCAAAGACGTCTTTCTCGATACCGACAACAGCATCAACAGCGCTATCCGCAAAATCCGCCAGGCTCTGAAGGACGACCCTCAGCAGCCGCGCTATGTCGAGACACTCCCCGGCAGGGGGTACAGATTCATCGCCCCGGTCCTCGACGCGTCG
Organism: uncultured Acidobacteriaceae bacterium; assembly: GCA_963770365.1. Lineage (GTDB taxonomy): Bacteria > Acidobacteriota > Terriglobia > Terriglobales > Acidobacteriaceae > Telmatobacter. Next base: position 154,423 of record CAVYPN010000032.1, read on the forward strand.
CCGCGCCCGCCCCAGGCTAGCTCTGCACCGGCGCAGCACGCTGATCCAGCGTCTCTGCGGCCGCACCTGGTTTCTGAGCAGAGCTACAACAAAAGGGATGAGCCGGCACTGGCCGTCGCGGCGCCGCGCCGGCAGCAATTCAGACTCTGGATTGCGCTCTTTTCCTGTTGTGCCATCGGACTTGTCGCGTGGATCGGATGGCATCACTTCTATGGCGCAAGCGCGGGCAGCCCCATACGCTCCATCGCCGTACTACCGCTGCAAAACCTCTCCGGAGACCCGGCCCAGGACTTCTTCGCCGATGGCATGACCGAAGAACTGATCACGGAGCTTTCCCGCATTCAGTCGCTGCGCGTCATCTCCCACACCTCGGTCATGGAGTACAAAGGCACGAAGAAACACTTGCCCCAGATTGCGCATGAATTGGGAGTGGATGGCGTCCTCGAAGGATCCGTCATCCGCGAAAACGACCAGGTGCGTGTCACGGTCCAGTTGCTCGACGGCCCCAACGACCGCCATCTCTGGAGCGAATCCTACGAGCGGCCATTGCACGGGATTCTCAACTTGCAGCGCGAAGTCGCCGAGGCGGTCACTCAGCAGATTCGCATTCAACTGACTCCCGAACAGAAAGCCAGGTTCGGCTCGGCTCGCTCGGTGAACCCCGAGGCATTCGACGCATACCTGCGAGGACGTTTTATCCTCAACAACCAGTTCACGATGGGACCACCGCTCCTCCAGGCTAAAAGCTACTTCGAAGAGTCCATCCGGAAAGATCAGGGGTTCGCTGAAGCCTATTCCGGTTTGGCGGATGCATATCTGTATCTGGCGATTTTCCGCCAGGTACCCCAGGAGGCCGCCTTTCAATCTGCACATGAAGCGCTGAGTAAAGCGACGCAACTCGACGACAGCATCGGCGAAGTGCACGACACGCTCGGCGTAATCAGTTGGCGGTATGACTGGAATCTGGATGAGGCCCAGCGACAATTCAACCGGGCAATCGCAACGGCCCCGAGTTACACCTGCGCCCACGAAGATCGCGCAGAGTTTCTGGCCTTTCTGGGCCGGCGCGCAGAGGCCCTGGCCGAACTGGCCAGAATCAACCAGATCGATCTCGGTCCCAGCGCCGCCATGACTGAAGCGGGTGTCTACTATCAGCTTCGCGATTTTCCCGGCCTGGTTGAAGCTGCGAAACGAGGGATTGCGTCGAACCCCAACGAGTGGGTCGAACACCAGAATCTCGGCGCCGGCTTCGAAGGCACCGGAAAACTCCCAGAAGCCATATCGGAGTATCAGAAAGCTGTGCAGCTATCGAACGGCGATCAGGATGCCAACGCCTCGCTCGCTCACGCATACGCGGTGACCGGAAGGAAAACGGAGGCGGAACAAATCCTTCATGACCTTCTGAACAGATCGAAAGATAACGAAGTTTCGCCGTATATCGTCGCAACCATTTACGCGGGACTTGGCGAAAAAGATAAAGCATTGCAGTTCCTGGAAAAGGCCTACAACGAGCGGTGCCTCGAGATCTCGTGGCACCTCAAAGCAGACCCGCGCATCGACAATCTCCGCTCCGACCCGCGGTTCCAGGCGCTATCGCAGAAGGCGGGCATCCCTCTAAAGTAATCGCCGCCGCAATTCCCCGTTTCGTCACGATCTGCTGGACGAAGCTGCGTGGAAGCTGGTAAGCATTGCAGCATTCATGTGCTCAACATTCAAAAATCGTCACCTTGCTGCGCTCTGCGTCTCCTCAATGCTCCTCACGAGCACAACCCTATTTGCGCAATCTGGACCGATCGGCCTTGCCTGGCAGTTCACGCATTCTGAAAACTCCGACCTCTCCCTTTCGCCCGACGGAAAACAGCTTGTCTACATCTCTGTAATCGCCGGCAAGGAGCAGTTCATCCGCATGGGGCTGGACCGCAGTAATCCCGTTCAGATCACCAGGGATGATGCGGACCACGAAGACCCTGCGTGGTCTCCCGATGGCAGCAAAATAGCTTTCGTCCTCATTCGCCCGGGGCTCGAGCAGATTCAGATCATGAATCCGGATGGGTCCGGTGTCGAAGCCGTTTCGCCTGCCGAACACAAGACCATACACCCATCGTGGACACCGGATAGCCAGAACATCCTGTATTGCACAGACGACGACCTGCGTCCTCCCGCAAAGAACGACGCCGAAATCTATTCCATCAATCTCGCCAGCAGGCAGATTACAAAACTCATTTCAGGAGGCGTGAACACCTATCCAGCCGTCTCGCCCGACGGAAAAAGAATTGCCTTCCGCAGAATGGTGGAAACCACGAATTCCGAGGTCTTCCTCGCCAACAGCGACGGATCTGCCGCTGTGAATCTCACCAACAGTCCTGCCTTCGACGGCTGGCCTGCCTGGTCTCCCAAGGGCACAAAGATCGCATTCGCTTCGAACCGCGCGGGCAATCACGAAATCTACATCATGAATCCGGATGGAACCGGGGTGCGGAAGATCGCAAATAGCGAAGGTCGTGCGACCGCGCCCAAGTGGTCGAAAGACGGCGCTACCATCTACTTCCCGAATTGCTGGAAGGTTGACTTCTCTTTCGATTGTCAGATCTACGCGGTCAAACTCGACCAGCAGTACTGAGCTGTTCCTGCATCTGGAAACGGGACCAATGCTCTAGCAAGTTATACATCTAATCAGATTTATCTCAAATGCGAGGTTCCCTCTCATTTGATCTTTGCGACGCGCCCGGTAGTCGGGAACTTCTGAAACTGCAGAATGTCGTGCCCCGGCACCACGCGATCCACCGAGCCCGCAAGCTCAATCATCCGTTTCTGCTGGGCAATATTCGCCGCATGATCCGCCACGCTGAATGTTGCGCTCGCGAGATGATCTGAAAGGTTGAGGTAGAAGTAGACATTGTCCGAAGCCAGCACATAACTTGGGCTGCCTGCGACGCGGAGATACTGCGAATCGAAGGTGTGGCGCGAGCCTGTATAGGCAGTGATCCCAGGAAAGATCTCCACATTATCGCCGTCAACAAAACGCACGCGATGTTCGGTATTCAGCTTTACGAGTTCCTGCACATCGGCAGGGTCGATTCCTCCATGCTTGCCGTCTTTCTGCCAGGCATCGCCCGTATAGTAGCGGTACTCCTCGCGCTGGATCCACACTATGGCCTTGGGAAACAGGTCGATCCCGCCCATGTGGTCCCAGTGCGCATGGCTGATTACGATATCGGTCACGTCCTGCGGATCTACGCCCGCCGTTTTCAGCGCCTCATCCGGACGCAGGTAGTCCTTCATTGGAAAGTCTTTGAGAAAGGTGTCGCGATGAAACCCGCTATCAAAAAGGATCGTGTGTCCTGCGCCTCGAATCAGCCACACCACCATCGCGACATCGACCTTCTGATCCTTCGGCCCGTTCACGACCAATTCGGCAACCGGAACATCCGGTGAAACCGCATAGCGGATTGCTTCAATCGAATACTGGGGCGCCTGTGCCCGCGCTTCCTCGCCCGACAACAATGCCCAGGCGAGCACGAACATTGCGACGACAGCGATTCGCAGGTTGCGGCGTCCCGAGGCCGATGCTTTCCAGTCGACGCGACCATCAGGGAGTCGGCGGCCCTGCTCGAACCTCGAGCGGGAAATACTTACCAGGGAATCGCTCTTGTCGGGTTGCAGCAATAGACGGCGTCAAGCAGCCTCCGGGGAAGGAAGGTACATTCAGGCAATTATAGAGAGATTGGAAATTGCGCGATCCTCTCGCGCCCTGAACTTACTCAGACTCGGCCGCGTCTGGTCGCTTGCGCCGTTTTCCCCGAATCCGGAGGAGCCTCAACCGTCTACAGATTGGGCATTCCCACGGATAGTACCCAAGCAGGGGAAGAACTCGCTGTTGTAGAAAGCCCGCGCGTGGAACACGCCGCATCTCCTGCCTTCCGCAGTCTGGACATGATTCGCGAGAGGAATTCACTTCGTTGGAAGAACGATCAAACGACATCGACTGACCTTCATCGCAGGGCACAGCAGGCATTGGCGCGGGAAGGCATTCGAGGGGACGACGCCCTGACGGCTTAAAAACTACTGCTCGGTTTTGGCGATCTGGATTCCTTATTCTTCTAACCGACTGAGCCCACGTTTCGCAAGTCCTGCGATTGCGCGCGCCAGGATAGGCGAAACATTCAACGATTCGGGTCGCTCCAGGCGAATCCCCAGATTCTGGGCAAAGGCTTTGAATGCAATGTCCACGTCGTAGAGAATCTCGACGTGGTCGCAGAGAAATCCGATCGGCTGCAGCAGGAGCGTCTTCACGCCTTCACCGGCAATTTCCGTAAGTGTCTCCTCAACCGACGGCCCGATCCACGGACCTCCGCTCGCGCCCTGGCTCTGAAAGGCAAACCACCACTTAGGAATCTCGGGAACGCGCTCCGCCACAATTTCCGCTGTTCGCCTGGCCTCTTCCGCATAAGGATCGGCACCTTCGCCAGGCCATAGCTTCGGCTGTCCCTCAACCGCCTCTGTCACCTGCACCGTTCTCAAAGGCACGCTGTGTGCCGTAAAAAGCACGGGCACCGCCGCGCCGGTTTCCTGGATCATGCGCGCCTGCGCTGCCCGCAAGCGCTCGGCGAATGCATCTGCAAGCATCGGATCCTGCGCCCAGGCCTCGGTGAAATCGACTCTCAGGGAGCCGGCCTCAGCCTGCACTGCCCGTTTGTAGAGCCCCACGCTGGTCCGCGAATTTTGCGGCGCCAGGCAAATGACGGCCATGTCTGTCACGCCATCGGCGCGCATTTTGCGAACCACGTCCGGGATGTATGGCTTCCAGTTCCGCATCCCAACGTAGACCTGCACATCAAGGCCCTCTGCAACAAGTTCAGCTTCGACAAGCCGTCCTTGGGCCAGCGTGATCTCCGTAAGCGGACTACGTCCGATGAGCGAATACCGGTGCTTGATTTCTTCGATAACCTGGCTCGGAAGCGGTCGCCCGCTGACCACGTTGCGCAGGTATTCCGGAATCTCTTCAATCGTCTCCGGCGTGCCGTGCGCGAGGAGCAGGACCGCTCTCTTAGGCATTCTGGTTCTCCAGCCGGAACTCTCGCACCATGCGCACGACGGCCTGCACGTTTTCGACAGGCGTCTCCGGAACGATTCCGTGGCCAAGGTTGAAGATGTGTCCCGGCCTTCCAGCCGCTGCACGCAGAATTTCCTTCACGCGAAGCTCGAGCACCTCAAGCGGTGCGAACAGCGTGATCGGATCCAGATTTCCCTGCACAGCATGCGCGTGGCCCACTTCGCGCCAGCCCACGTCGAGCGGCTGCCGCCAATCAAGGCCGATGACATCGGCGCCGGTTGCCGCCATCTGCGACAGCAGCCCTGCTGTCTCAACGCCGAAATAGATGACCGGGACCCCCATCCCCTGCACCGCGCGAACCAGCCGCTTCGATGCCTCGAACGCGTAATCGCGATAGTCCTCCAGCCCGAGCGAACCAACCCAGCTGTCGAAGATCTGAATTACATCGGCGCCCGCCTGCACCTGCAGCCGGCAATACTCGGTCAGTACCACAACCAACTTATCGAGAAGGCTGTTCCATGCGAGCGTATCGCCGTACATCATCTTTTTGGTGTGAATATAATTCCGCGACCCGCCGCCCTCGATCATGTAGCTGGCCAGCGTATAGGGAGCGCCGCAGAATCCAATTACGCCGAGCCGGTCGCCGAAATGCGCGGCAACTTTCTCGATTGCGCGTGCCACATAGGCAAGATCGCCCGCACGATCTGTGCGCAGAGCCTTTACGTTTTCGGCTGTTCGTACGGGGTGATGTACCACCGGGCCTTCTCCCGCCTGGAATTCGAATGGCAGGCCCATCGGTTCAAGCGGCAGCAGCAAATCGGCAAAGATAATGGCAGCGTCGACACCAAGCTTTTCGGCCGCGGTGATGGTGACTTCGGCGGCAAGTTCAGGCTGCTTGCAAATCTCGACGAGCGTGTGGTGTTTACGAACGTCGCGATACTCCTGCATATAACGCCCGGCCTGGCGCAAAAACCACACCGGCGTCCGATCTACAGGTTTGCGCAGGCACGCCCGCACAAACCTAGTGCCCTCGAGGATCGTCTCCTCGCCGGCAACGTTGTTCTCAGCAATATCCATATAGGCTGATTTTACCGGGCCGGAGTCATTTGGCTATACCGAAGGATTTCCACGCTCAGGGGATTTTTCGACTATCTGGAATCGACGAAGATTCCTTTAGGGCAAATCGCGTGTACGCCGACGTTGCCGTCCACTAACTGGGTAATGTCGACATCGATGGCCACGCTGGTAAGCATGTAGGCGTCGTCGCGCGACAAGTGCTTTTCTGTCACCAGAAAATCGATCATGTTGCGCACGGCCATTTCAGTCGCCGTTTTCAAATCGGGGCTGAACCCCATGCTGATGTAGCTGGTTGGCGTTTCGGCACGCGGCCATAGCAGATGCTGGTCTTTGTGAACGATAAAGCGGAACGTCCCGGTCAAAAACGTCTCCATGGCAGTGATGTCGACCTCGCCGTTGCCCTGGCCGGCATGGCCGTCGCCCACCTCGAATAGTGCGCCCGAGGCATGAACGGGAATAAACAGTGTGGTACCGGCCACGAGTTCCTTGTTGTCGATGTTGCCGGCATGCATCCACGGCGGAGCACTGTCATACTTTCCGGCCGATTCCGGAGGAGCTACGCCCATGCTTCCAAAAAACGGATGCAACGGAATCTCAACGCCCGGCGCGAAGTGCGCAAGCATTTTTTCGCGATCGAGGGGAATGATTTTACGGCGTCCATAGGGGAAATCGTTGGGCAGAAATCCCCTCCCAACCGAGAACCCGTTGCACGCAAAAGGTACGTCGATGTCAATCTTTTCAATCTGGACCTCCAGCACGTCACCTGGCTCGGCGTCGGCAATTGCGACCGGGCCTGTAAGAATATGTCCGCCTGGTCCGCGGTCTTTCACCTGGTCGTAGATTGTTGCGTTGTAGGCAGGAATGTCTTTGGCTGCCACTCCACTGGCTTCGAGCCGCTCGTTCGGCCCGCAGGTTGAAAGGGTTTGAATGCGGACTGAATCACCGGAGTGGACCGTCAGAACTGGCTTGGCTTTCGACCAGTAGTAGCCCCACGCGACTGTTGACGGACTCGCCGGCAGGAACACCGGTCCAGCTTGCGCCGCCGAAACGCCCGCAACCAGCACCGTCATTGCCCAAACAGGAAAACACTTCATGCACACACTCCGGTTCTTGAGCTTACGAGTTCATTCTGGACATCATCGTTGGGTTTATCGGATTTGAATACTGCCAAGAATGGCATCATACCCGAAGTTGGACCAAACCCACCTGACGATAAGGGTGTGCGTCGCATTCGTCAGCGGCCCACCAGGACGAAAGCTCCCCAGTAGTACGGCAGATCCCGACCGCCGTGATCGCGCTTGACCTCTTCACGAATTTCCAATTGCGCCTGCTTCAGAGCCTCATGCATCTCTGTTCCCGCAAGCCACTTGGTGTAGAAATGCTGCATCAGTTCCGTGGTCTCCTTATCGGGAACCGACCACATCGACATGAGTACCGCTCTCGCGCCAGCTTCCTGCAATGCGCGCCTCAAGCCGAATACGCCCTCACCCGCCTTCACGTCGCCCTGCCCCGTATTGCATGCGCTGAGTACCACGAGTTCCGTACCGCTCAGATTCAAATTGGCGGCTTCCATCGCGGTGAGGATGCCGTTGTCTGACCCGACGGCAGTTGGCTTGCCGGCAAGTGTGCGATCCGCGCCGGCAAAGTAAAGCCCGGAGCGCAGCATCGGGTCTTCGAGCGCGGCGCTTGGATTTTGGGCGGCGCCTCCTCTGGTGATCTTGTTTTGTTGATCGGGCAGGAAGAATCCATGCGTGGCCAAATGTACAACAACTGGACTCTCTGCGTGTTGAACCACGACTTTCAAAGCCGCGTCCCGGGTGTAGAGATTGGTCTTCCAGCCCTTGGCGTTCATGAGGTTTGCGATTGCGGCAACTTCCGCGCCTGTTCCAGGCAGGCGCGGAAGTTCCGTCGCGCTTTCCGTGCTCGGCAAGGGTCCAGTCTGGGATGAGAGTTCAGCGCTAGACTGTGCGTTGCTCGACTTCAGCTCGAGCTTCTTCATTGCTGCCGATTCCTGCTCGCCGGTCAGGTCGAATGCGGGGTCTCCGAGAAGCAATGCCGTTCCATTCCCTCGCGAAGGAGATGCACTCCGCAAAATATCTTTCGTGCTCGAAAGAATCCGCAGGTCGTATTTCTCCATTGCCAGGTTGCCATCTGGTGCGGCAATAATCCCCAACGGGACTTCGTTCAGCGCGCCATCTGGCGAGAGATAAACACGCCTGGTACCGGCAAGCGCAGTTTCAAGAGGCTTCCAGACTAGATCCCACGCGTTTGCACCCGGCAACGCCGCTTCCTCTTCCGCATCCAGTCCGCGCGTCTGAAGCTGCTGACGAAAGTGCGTGAGGGCTTCACCTTCGAGCTGTCTATCTTCTCCCAGCACGATATATTGAGGTGCGTCTTTGGTCTCTCTCGTAACGACGAGCGCCACGTAATACGATTTGGGCGTCCAATCCTTGTCGAAATATCGAAAGCGCGCAAATTCGACAGCGGCCTCGCCTGGAGCCAGCGCATCACGCACCTGCTGCCATGTAGCCCGATCCAGTTTCGTCTTCTCTGCGAAGGCTGCGGACCGTTCCACCAAATGCTTCTCCAGTTCGTCGGCTTCAGTTCTTAGTTGATCGATCTGCTTGCGCCAGAGATCGCGATCTGATGGCTTTGCATTCAGCAGTGCTGCGATCTCTGTCCGTTTTGCACCCAGATCTTCGAGCAACTTCAGAGCCTCATTGTCTCCAGAGGCTTTGATTCTGCGCCGCATGTCTGTAATGCTGCCGGCAATGAATCCCTTTTCCCAGAGCAAAAGGTCATACATGGTGCCTGCAAGCTTCGGGTCCTTATCGTGATTGCGATATACAAAGCTGAAGTAAGGTGGAAAGTGGTAATTGACCGAACCCAGAAAGTCCAGCCTCTGCTTCTCGGTCATGAAGGTGAAGTTATATTCGAATTGCCGGAAGAGGATATTGAGGGCTCGGCCGAAGAGTGGTTCCGCTTTGTCATACTTGCCTTCGTGTTCGTACAGCTGTGCGAAATTGTTCAACGTGAGGATGTTATCGGGATGGTCTGGGCCAAGCGCGTTGCCATCAATCTTTAGAGCGCGATCGAACAGCGGCTCGGCAGCGGTGTATTTGCCTTCATCATCCAGCATCGAGCCGAGATTGTTCAGCGTCCGCGCCAAGTCCGGATGCTCAGGACCTAACGCCTTCTCGTCGATAGCCAAGCTACGCCTGTACAGCGGCTCCGCCTCATCGTATTTGTCCTGATCAACCTTTACTAAAGCGAGGTTATTCAGTGCTGTCGAAACAATTGGGTGCTCGAGACCATATACTTTTTCGGTGATCTCGAGCGAGAGCTTGAATCCTTCTTCGGCATCGACGTAGTCGCCCTGGTTCTCAGAAAGTTCCGCCAGGTTATTGAGGTCGGTAGCAATCTCTGGCGCGTAGGGCGGTAGCATCTTGCGGTCGATTGCGAGAGCGCGCATCATGAGGGGCCGTGCATCCTTATAACGACCTTCTTGAACGTAAAAATTGCCCAGATTGTTCAGCGCCGTCGCGACATCCGGGTGTTCGGGACCGTCCGTCTTTTCGCGTATTGACAAACTTCGTTGAAACAATGGCTCGGCGAGAGCGACCTTACCAAGCGTTTGATATAACTCGGCTAGATTGTTCAGATCAACTGCGACAGTGGGATCGTCCGGTCCAAGAGCCTTCTCATCGATCTCGCGAGCACGCCTCAGCATCTGCTCTGCTTCTGCGTACCGTCCTTGCGCGATGCGGAATTCCCCCAGGTTATTCAGAACTTCAGCAACCTCGGGGTTATGGGGGCCGAATTTCTTCTCCTTAATCGCGAGGCTGCGAAGCAAAAGTGGTTCTGCCTGCGTGTAGTTCCCTTCCTGTTGATAATCTTCAGCCAGGTTGTTCAAGGCTTTGGCAACGTAGGGATGGTCGGGGCCATATGCTTTCTCGTTGATTGCAAGAGCGCGCACGAGCAGCGGCTCTTCGTTGGCAAACTTCCCCTGGGCATCGTAGAGTTCGGCCAGATTGTTCAAGTCTGCAGCGATATCTGGATCGTCCGGCTTGAGAACTTTTTCGTCGATGGCGATCGCCAGTTGCAAAAATGTTTCTGCATCTGCATACTTCGCCTCCTCGTTCAAAAGGTTGCCGAGATTGGTGGCAGTCGTGGCAACATCTCGATGGTAGAGTCCGAGAGCCTTTTTTTCGATCTGATACGCGCGTACGAAAAGTTCCTCGGCGTCATCATATTTCGCTTCAGCCTCGAGCACCTGAGCCAGCATGCTCATGGAGCGCGCAACCTGCGGATCATCTGGCCCCAGCGCCTTCGCCCGAATGATCAGTGCACGCCGGAGCAGTGGCTCGGCATCCGAAAACTGGCTTTGCTTCTCGTAGAGCAATCCCAGATTATTCAGCGCAGTTGCGACGTTTGGATCGGTCGCGCCAAACGTCGCTTCGGCCACGTGAAGGTCTTCTTTGGCAACGGGAATGGCCGCAGCGTAGTCTCCCGTTTTGAAGAGTTCTTCGACGCGGGCCTTGAGTTCTTCCCATTTCGCTTGCTGCGCCCATAGTTTTCGGCCAGAGCCGAGAAGCAGAACCGTCAGAAGTCCCAACGCAACGCGGCGGATACGGAACATCGGCGACCTCCCGCCAGGCGTAGTGAGGCAGTCTACTTCGAGGGGAAGGGATTATATTCGGCCTGATTTGCGGATCGATGCAACAGAGAATATCAGGAATCTATAGGTTGAGTGTCGGCCACTTGCCCCCAACGCGCTCCACGTCGAAGGTTCGCCCGTGGACCTCGAGCCGGTAGGATCCGTCGGGCGGGGTCTGCGATGCTGCGGTAATGCGAAGGCTGGTCCAGACAGCGACGGTCGGCCTCTCATGATCAAGTTTGGTTACAAGCGCCACCGTGCAATCGCTTTCGAAAGCCTCTCCCCGGAGAACGCCTCTTAAGTGGTCAGTTGTATGCTTCTCCTTCTTGCCTCTTTCCATACACTCCTCTGGGTTGAAAAACCCACGCCGTTTTGGGGAAGGACCCGAGTACGTTCCCGGTTGCGGCTATCTTACTGCACTCGACTCAAGTGTCGATATGCCATGCAGGTTTGATGCTTTCAGCCGGCACAAGAGGTGATCCTTAATGAAAAATCAGGGCCAGCGGCGTGGCTAGGAGCTTGTGATGGGGTAGTCCAGGTTAAACGGGAAGATCAGTTCGGCTTCGGTGGCGACCGGTTTGCCGTTTATGGTCGCTGGCTGAAAGCGCCAGGTCTTTACGGTCTCGAGGACAATCTTGTCCAGCACGGTTCCCATTCCTTTGACGAGATTCTCGCTGACAACCTGACCAAATGCGTCGACGCTGACATCGACGACAATTTTTTGTTCGGACGAGGGCAGGAGGGCGCGGTCGGTGACGGGCGGGTGGGGGGAGAAGATGGGGAAGGCGGGGTGGATGTCCTGGGCGTCGCTGCCATTGCCGGTCATGGCGGTGGATGAGCCGTCGCCGTGATGAGGCGCGCGCGTGGAGCCGCCGCCTGACTTCTTGAGGGCGGGAACTTGCATGGGGATGTCGGTCCGTTTCGCGGCAGGAGCATTTTTAGCGGGCTCGCGGGTGTGAGCTGCGAACTGGTCGATGGGCAACTGGATCCGAATCGCGTGGGAGCCGCCGGCGAAGTTAAGTTGCGCGACGGACTGGGTCTTGACGGGCGGAATGACCCGAATGAATACGCGGGTTCCGAATATAAACACCGAGGCGAAGAAGGCGCAGTGCACGGCGAGAGAAACGACGAGCGCGCGATAGAGGAATCGAGAACGTTCGGCTGGAGATCCCATGGTGACCTCGCCAAGGACGGGGACGGTCCGGTGAATCGATTGTCGCACAGGTTTGCTGATGACTGCTGAGTGACTTCGGGAACACGGCGAGCGGAATTCGAGTGCGATTCGTCACTTGGAAAAACGGAAATTTGGCTATACTGGGCGCACAACAAGCCCAAATCCCTATGCAGTGGTGGTACCGATCCTTTGCGATTTCTAAGTAGAAGCTGGAAGTTTGCTGAAGTGGCAGCGCTGTGTGCGGCGGCAGTTTTGCTGGCCGGCAACAGCGGATTCGCTTTTCGTTGCGGTGTGGAAGAGCACCAGATGAAACGGCTGGTGAGCTATGCAGAGCAGCGCCGGCAGGCTTGCCTGGAACTGGGGCTGCGCTGGGAAGCGGAAGACCAGGAGCGTCAGTACAGGCCGGGCTCGAGCGCGGGGACGAATGCGACGGTGGGTCCGATCTCCGGATTCATCATGGATGTGACGGAGAACGAGTTCGGTCACGCGCAGGGACAGTGCCACGCGGCCAATGCGAGCTACCGGGAACTGGTGGCGGAGTACTGAGCATCAGACGAGTTGTCAGTTATCAGTTTTCAGTCTTCAGTCGTCACTCACTTCTCTTTGATACCCCCCACCCCATCTTGGGGCAATGAAATATTCATTCTAAACGGCTTACCGAGAGCGCGACTGTCAAAGTCCTCTGTCGATTAGAGTTAGCCGCAGAGTCTTCACAGGAAACGACTTAGGGGCAGGGATTGCGGTGCGCGGCGCACCGCATTTTGCTGTTTTTTTGAAGTCGGACTTCGGCGGACATATATCTCTGAAACTATGTGACTTAAGCTCTCGAAGCTTGGTGCATTAGGGTCGATTTTGGCAGATTTTGGCAGATTTTTGCATCATTTAAGAACCTCATTTGAAGTTGGTCGTTTGGGGCCTGCGGAGGCGCCATGCGAAGTTTGGTGTTCCGGGTCTGACACAACTTGATTGTGCGCCTGGGAGGGGAAATTACCTGCAAATCCGGCGCAGTATTTTTCGCTGATTCTGTTGGGTTTGGGCGGGAGAATTCGTTTGGGTGGGGTTGACAACGCGGAAAGTGATGGCGGGGCGGTCAGTTCTGCGGGGCTGCCGCGCCTTCAGACGCAGGATGGCTCGGGGGCGTACTCTCGGGGGTCCCAGAGGCGGAGGATCTCCACCCCAGAGACCGAGACCTGTCCTTTGGGACCACGGCCCCCTCGGGCACTCTTGGTCCCGCGTGACCCGCCCATTTCGGGCGGATCCAGACTCCACCAAGCTAGTCCATTCTCAAAGCTCTGACGGGATTTATGGACGCCGCACGCTGTGCGGGAATGATTCCAGCAATGAAGGCCGCCAAAGCCAGGGTCACAATTGCGCCCGCCATCACGTTGAAATCGGCGCTGGTGATCTCATACAGCTGTGACTTCACAAATCGTACACAGAGCAGCGCAACAGGGATTCCGATGGCCAGCCCAAGCGCGGCTTGAATCATCGCTCCCCGCATCACCATCGCAATCACACCGCCGCGCTCAGCACCGAGCGCCATGCGAATGCCAATCTCCGGCGTCCGCCGCACGACGGAATAGGCAGTCACGCCATATAAGCCAATGATCGCCAGCAGCAGCGCCAATGCGCCAAAGAGCGTCGACAGTCGCGAGATCATGCGCTCTTCGGTAAACCGATCCGCAATCTGCTCATTGAAAGTCTGAAGCTGCGCGACCGTCAGGTTCGGATTGATGTCGGCAAGCGTGGCGCGGACAACTTTTTCCATGTCGTTCATTGGATGATCGGTGGCAAGCACAATCGATCCCAGATAGAGCGAATCGTCCTTTTCAATCGGCCCTTTTGCGCTTCTCGGCCGCTGCATCATCGGGACGAAATACATCAGGTGATCCTTCTTTCGCACGCTGGTGTAGACCGTATCCTCCACGACTCCCACAATCTCAAAATCTCCGGTCGAATCCTGTCCAGGGTGTCCAAAGTGACGTCCGATCGGGTTCTCGCCAGGCTTGAACAAGTCTTTGACAAATGTCTGGTTCACCACGGCGACGGCGGTAGAGGCCGGCGTATCACGCGTATCGATCCCGCGGCCCATCACCACCCGCGTTCCGACAGAATCGAAATACTCCGCGTTCGCTCGTATGACCGAGGCCCCAACATCCAGAAAGGGCTGTCCCTGCACCTGGACGCCCCAGCCGTTGTTGTTGTCTTCCATCGGCGTATACGAGGCGATGCCTACTTTCATCACGCCCGGCAGCGCATGGAAGCGCTCCTCCATGGTCCGGTACAGCGCCTCAAGCTGGGTTTGCGTATAGCCCGCGGTTTGAGGATTGATGTGCACGATATAGCGGTTCCTCGCATCGAGCTTGAGGTCTGTGCCCTCGAGTTTTTTCAGGCTCTGCAGGAACAGTCCGGCGACAACCAGCAGCACCAGCGAGAGTCCAACCTGAAGTACCACGAGTCCGCGCTGCAAAACAGAAGATCCCATCGCCGCGGTTCGCGTGCTGCTGCGCACTGCGTCGATCGGCCCGGCCTGCGCCGCAATCCACGCCGGCGCCACGCCGAAAAGAATCCCAGTCAGCAGTGACAACCCACATGCAAACTCCAGGACTGAGAGCGACGGGCCGGTTTGGATCGGTATGCTCTCTGCTCCGGGGAAAGCCAGCATCAGCAGCATGCGCGCTCCCGCATAGGCGACGCCGAGTGCCGCGATACCGCCCAACCCGGCAAGCACGATACTTTCCGTAAGCAATTGACGAATGATTCTTCCGCGCATGGCTCCCAGCGCAGCGCGCATCGAGATCTCCGCGCGCCGTGCCATTCCACGCACCAGCAGCAGGTTTGCAATGTTTGCGCAGGCAATCAACAGCACGAGACCTGCAATCCCCATCAACAGATGCAGTTTTGACCCATACCACTCCTGCATTGCCTGAATGCCCGCTCCGCCCGGCGTCAGCACGACGCGCACTTTCGCCAGCGTTCTCTTTCCCTGCCCCGATGAAAACTCCTCGTCCGTTGCGAGTGCCTGCCGCAGCAGAGCCGTCACCTTTTCTTGCAAGGGGGCGATCGCGACTCCCGGTTTGACGCGCCCAATCATGTAGAGCCAATCCTGTTCGGGATCGTGAACGTATGGGGAATTCGCCAGCACCGGCATCGTCTCGATCGGCAGGTAGAATTCCGCCGGAGTGACCGACATGCGGTCGCCGTAGAAGCCCTCA
Organism: uncultured Acidobacteriaceae bacterium; assembly: GCA_963770365.1. Classification (GTDB taxonomy): domain Bacteria; phylum Acidobacteriota; class Terriglobia; order Terriglobales; family Acidobacteriaceae; genus Telmatobacter. Next base: position 169,599 of record CAVYPN010000032.1, read on the forward strand.
GGCGCAATGCCAACTACCGTAACCGGCTTTGTATTTATCCAGAAGGTACTTCCCACCACCGAGGCATCGCCCGCGTAATTGCGCTGCCAGGCCTCATAGTCCATCACCGCAGTCATGGGCGCGCCTTGCGTGTCATCTGCATCCATCAGCAAGCGCCCTGCCCGAGGCTGCAGTCCAAACGTGCGGAAGTAGTTGCCGGAGACGAACTCGGCCGCCACCGAGCGTGCGGTTTCCCGCGTGCTGTCACGTCGCGCAATAACAGGCCGGCCCCAGAAACCGGCCTGCATCGCCGCCAGCTCTTCAAATTCCGGCGCATTCTTCTTCAGTTGCTCATAGGTGTCTGTAGAGAACATTGCAAAGTCGCCATCCTGCCGATTGCCTGAGCCCACGCAGCAATCGTTGTTATCGCCCAGGCGCACCAACGATGCTGGATCGGCGACAGGCAGCTTTTTCAACAGCACCGCATTCACAAGCGTGAAGATTGCAGCATTCGCTCCGATTCCCAGCGCCAGCGTCAACAGCACCGTGATGGTGAATGCCGGCGTCCTCTGCAACTGTCTTAGCGCATAGCGAATATCGCGAGCGGTGGTTTCGAGAAACGTGATGCCGCGCGACTCTCGACAGTCCTCCTTGACATGATCCGTGGCGCCGAACTCCAGCCGGGTTTGCCGCAAGGCTTCTTCTCGCGTAAGACCCAATCGAACGTGCTTCTCCACCTGCTGTTCAAGATGAAATCGCAGTTCGTCGTCAAGTTCGTTCTCAACGGCGCTCCGCCGGAACAGAGACCGAAGACGAAAAATCAAATCACTGAGCATTCCGCACCTCCTAAGCCGTTTCCAGCACCTGTGCTACGGCGGCCGTCAGTTTTGCCCAGGCGTCCGTCTCTACCTCGAGCTGCTGATGCCCGTTTTTTGAAAGCTCGTAGTATTTCGCACGACGGTTGTTCTCCGACGTTCCCCATTGAGACTTGATCAAGCCGCGACGCTCAAGCCGGTGAAGGGCCGGATACAGCGAGCCTTGCTGAATCCGCAGCACATCACTCGACGTCTGCTGCACGCGTTCAGAGATGGCCCACCCATGTTGGCGGCCGAGGGAAAGCGTTCGGAGAATCAGGAGATCCAACGTCCCTTGTGGAAGGTCAATATGCGGCCCGGTCATGCTTCCCCTTTCACTTCTACACGAAGGTACAACACTTCCTGTAGAAGTGCAAGAGGAGCGACTCAGATAAGGTTGGCTCTCGGAGCTAGCCGTTTTCGACGCGGGATTTGATGTCGGAGTAGGCGGTATGGATGAGGTTGTGTAGCGCTGCGGCGTTGGTGGGCGTTCCGGGTTTCAGCTTTACATGGCGCATGAACTTGCCGGCGCCTTGCAGGAGGCGGGCGGGATCGGGCAGTGCTGCGCCTTGAAAGAATCCAACGTTGACGTGCGCGGTGAACACATTGACATAGGCGAAGGGCACATCTCCGAGACATGCAACCGGACAACCGTCGTGCAGAAGTTCGCGGACTTCGTCGCCGCAGTTGCGCATCACCTGAAACCAGTGATGCGCGATGGCTCCCAATTCGCCGGGATGCTTCCGCATCCACGCATCGATGGCTGGATCGCGCTCGACAGCACCGTTGAATCGCAACAATTCCGATTTCATGGTCGCTCGGGTCATTTTGAAGTGAGGTGGATAGCGGCGGCGGGAACTTCGAGGGTTCCGGCGCGCTCGGTGCTGGGGTCGTAGATGCCGGCGCGGAGGTAGACATCACCGGGCGGCATATCGAAGTCGAAGTGGAAGGGAATGCCGTTGCTTTCGACGAAGGCCCGCTGGTCGGCACGAATGGCAAGGTTGACGGAGCGAACCAGCCAGTTGAGGCTCTCGCCACGCTGGCTGTAGGCAATGAGCGCGACCTCAACGGGGGCGCGGCGGGTGCCGTCGGGGCTCTCGATCAGGTTGAGATTCTGCGGCGAGAGGAAGAAGCGCACGGTGTAGCGCTTCAAAGGCTGCTTGAGCGCGGCATTATCGCCGCTGGGCGGCGCGCCCGGAGGTGGCGGCGCCGTGTCGGGCTCGACGTGGAGGCGGAAGTGAAGGTCGGAAAAGTTGGGCATGCCACGATCCATGAGCGGGCGAAGCGGATCTTTCACGGCTTGCGACGGATCGGCCTTGATTTCGGCGGAGGTGCGTTCGAAGTAGTTGCGGCGGTAGGAGAGCTTGTAGCCCTCTTCTTTGAGGTGGACGGCGATCTTGCGTTCGCGTCCGATTTCTTTGGAGTCGGTGGGCGTGTAGGCGAGGGTGTAGTAGCTGGAGCCGTTCTGGATATCTTCAGCGAGGGCGCCCTTGAGGTCGTTGTGATGGGTGGCTACGCCGCCGGTCTGCTCAGCCCAGGTTTCGCTGGCGATGAATTCAAACGCGCCGCGATCCTGGCCGGAGTTTTGCATGGCGGCCTGGAGCGGACTCGATGCGTTCCTGTTACTGCCACTGATGCTACCCATATCGGCGTTGGGAGCAACGACGCCACCGGTGCTGATGGGGTAGACGGAGACGCGCGCTGCCGCAAGCGCATCGATAGTCTTTTTGATCTGGTCTTCGTAGGGGCATCCGACATTTGAGTTCGTGATGCCTGGGAAACAGAGCGGGAATGATCCGACGAACCATATGAGATTCTTGCGTCCGGGGATTGCGGAGACGTAGTGGGCGATGGCCTGGAGAGCGTCGAGCGTGATGAGGAGCTGCTGGTTTTGCTGTTCTGCCGTTGACGTAGCAAGAAAGTCCTGCAGGTCGCCGATCATCTGGGCGAGTTGTGCACCGCCGTTGGCTCCCGGGCCACCGGGGTCTGCGGTCATCGCGTAGAGATTGTTCATCGACGTGGTTTGAGAGGCGAGTTCATTGGGAGTCGCTTCCATTGCGACGGCGACGGGGTTGCCGGCGAGGCGCTCGACGGAAGTGCGAAGGAGGGTGGAATCGTCGGTGAATCCCTGGATGATGCGTAGACGGTCGCCGAGGAGGAAGACGCCGATGCGGAGGCCGGGCGGGATGGTACCGAGGTATTTGACGATGCGCTGGCGGGCGTAGGCCTGATCCTGCGTGGTGGTGTTGAGGGCGTCCATGAGCAGGAGATTGATGGCTTGATTGGGCTCGGCGGCGGGGACGTTGGTAAAGGTGTTGGGGGGCAGGGGTGGCGCGGGTGGTGCGGGAACCGATGCAGACGGGAAGTGAGGCTCGAAGTATTCGATTGCCTGCGGCTTGCCGTTTTCGAGGACTTGGAAGTCCTCTTTGTGGAGGCCGGGGACGGCGGAGCCTTTCTTGTCGGTGACGACGACGTCGATCAGGACGTTGCGGACGTTGATCTGGAGCGGCGGGGTCGGCGGAGCATTGGGGGTTTGGGCTGTGGCGTTGGTGGCGGCGAAGACGGTAAAAATAACGGCGAGAAAGACAAGGGCCGGGGTGCGGAGGGTGAGCATGCGTGCGCCTCGATGGGAACAGCAAACTATAGCACTAGACGGTTGGGATGGCGGTGATGGGTGCAGGAAAGGTGGGCTGTGAGTTGGCTCACGGCGAGCGGGCGGGTGTGGTTCACTGATTGAGGTTTCAAATGCTGTACCCTAACCCTTCAGGAGAATCCAGCCGACGATGCTCAAGGTGAACAGACTTTCCTTCCCGGTTTTGGCAATAATTTTCTTTTGCTGCACGTATGTGGTTGCAACCCAGCCTGTGGCAGGCCAGGCGCCGACCGAGGATTTTGTTCGCGCGCATTACACGAAATATGAGTTTCGCATTCCGATGCGGGACGGGAAGCGGCTGTTTACGGCGGTGTATGTGCCGAAGACGAGCGCATTTGCAGGGGATGCGGGTCCTTATCCGTTTCTGATGGACCGGACGCCGTACAGCGTCGGGCCGTATGGGGAGGATCAGTATCCGAGGAACCTTGGTCCTTCAGAGGAATTTCAGAAGAGCGGTTACATCTTTGTGTACCAGGACGTGCGCGGGCGGTGGATGAGCGAGGGCGAATTTCTGGAGATGCGGCCGCACATCGACAACAAGAAGGGGCCGCAGGATGTGGATGATGCCTCAGACACATACGACACGATTGAGTTTCTGCTGAAGCATGTGCCGAACAACAACGGCAAGGTGGGGATCTGGGGGATTTCGTATCCGGGGTTTTACACTTCGGCGTCGATGATCGATTCGCATCCGGCGCTGGTGGCGGCGAGCCCGCAGGCGCCGATGACGGATTTGTTTCTCGGAGATGACGGGTATCACGGCGGGGCGTTCATGCTGTCGGCGAACTTCGGATTCTATGCGTTCTTTCATCCGCAGACGGAACCTCAGACGCCGAAACAGACGGCGCCATTTGATTTCGGGACTCCGGACAGCTACGAGTTTTATTTGAAGGCCGGGAACATCGCCAATCTGGACAAGCAGTATTTGAAGGGTTCGAACTGGTTGTTCAACGACCAGGCGAAGCACAATACGTACGACGCCTACTGGCAGGCGCGGGATTTGTCGCGGCACATGAAGAACGTGAAGTGCGCGGTGCTGGTGGTGGGCGGGTGGTATGACGCGGAGGATTTGAGCGGGCCGTATCGGACGTTCTATGCAACGTCGAAGTTGAATCCGGAGACGCCGACGACGTTGGTGGAAGGGCCGTGGGTGCATGGCGGGTGGGCGCGCGGCGAGGGGACGCACCTGGGCGATGTGCAGTTCGGGGCGAAGACGAGCGAGTATTTCCAGCAAAACATTCAGTTCCCTTTCTTCGAGCATTACCTGAAGGGCAAGGGTGAAGCTCAGCCGAAGGCTGTGGTGTTTGAGACGGGGACGAATGTATGGAGGCACTTTGATGCGTGGCCGCCGAAGCAGGCGACGCCGAAGATGCTGTATTTCCACGCGGGGGGAAAGCTGAGTTTCGATCCGCCGACCGAGGTGCAGAGCAGGGATGACTACGAGAGCGATCCGAATCATCCGGTGCCGTTTGTGGGTTACACGACGGATACGGTTCCGCAGCGGTACATGGTGGACGATCAGCGGTTCGCGAGCGAGCGGCCAGATGTGCTGACGTATGTGAGCGATCCGCTGGAAGAGGATGTGACGATCGCGGGGCCGATTTCGCCGAAGCTGAAGGTGGCGAGTTCGAGCACGGATTCGGATTTTGATGTGAAGCTGATTGATGTTTATCCGGATAACTATCCAGACGCAATGGAGGCCGGCGCTCCGAACAAGCGCATTCTGGACGCGCCTCCGCTGCATATGGGCGGATATCAGCAATTGCTGAGAGGCGAGCCGTTCCGCGCGAAGTTCAGAAACAGCTGGGAGAAGCCGGAGGCGCTGGTGCCGGAGAAGAAGACGGACATCAACTTCGTGATGCCGGATCTGTTTCACACCTTCCGGCGCGGGCATCGCATCATGGTGCAAGTGCAGAGTTCGTGGTTCCCGCTGACGGATCGGAATCCGCAGATCTTTACAGATATTCCCAACACGCCGCCGGAACAGTTTACGAAAGCGACGGAGCAGGTGTTTCATCAGAAGGATGCGGCATCGGGGGTTGAGGTGCTGGTGATGCCCACGAACTAGTGGTCAGTGGTCAGTGGTCAGTGGTCAGTGGTCAGTGGTCAGTGGTCAGTGGTCAGTGGTCAGTGGTCAGTGGTCAGTGGTCAGTGGTCAGTGGTCAGTGGTCAGTGAAGGCTAACATTCTCTGACCTCTGCAAATTGAATTATTAACAAGGCAATTGCTTAATTTTCGTGAGGTGTTCGATGTTTAGTTGGGTGAAGTGTTCTGTTGTTTGTCTGGCGGCGGCCGTGGTGGCTGCTACGCCTGTGATCCGCGCCGAAGAGGGAATGTGGACCTTTGATAATCCGCCGTTAAAGCAGTTGGCGGCGAAGTACAACTTTCATCCGACGCAGGAGTGGCTGGACCATCTGCGGCTTTCGAGCGTGCGGCTGAATGACGGCGGGTCGGGGTCGTTTGTGAGTCCGGATGGGTTGCTGCTGACGAATCATCACGTGGCGCGGGGACAGTTGCAGAAGAACTCGACGGCCGAGCACGACTATTTGCTGAATGGATTTTACGCAGCGACGCCGGACCAGGAGATGAAGTCGCCGGACCTTGAGATCAACGTGCTGGTGGGGATGCAGGATGTGACGGCGCGCGTGCAGGGCGCGGCCAAGGGCGTTGCCGACGATGCGAAGGCACTGAAGGCGCGCGAGTCGGAAGTGGCGGCGATCACCAAGGAGAGCAAGGACAAGACTGGATTGCGCTCGGACGTCGTGACGTTTTACAACGGCGGCGAGTACTGGCTGTATCAATACAAGGTGTACACGGATGTGCGGCTGGTGTTTGCGCCGGAGCAACAGGCAGCGTTTTTCGGTGGCGATCCGGATAACTTTACGTATCCGCGGTATGACCTGGATATGGCGCTGTTTCGCGTGTACGACAACGGGAAACCACTGCATACCGAAAACTTTTTAAAGTGGAGTGCGAAGGGTGCGGAGCCAGGCGAATTGATTTTTATCTCGGGGCATCCGGGATCGACATCGCGGCAGGACACGATGGCGGAACTGCTGGTAGAACGTGACGTCATAGAGCCAGCGGTGACGGAGTATCTGAAACGGCGGATTGCAGCGGCACAGGCTTATGGAGCGCAGGGACCGGAGCAGGCGCGGCAAGTGGGGAGTTTGATTTTTGGACTGCAGAACAGCCTGAAGGTGTACGTGGGGCGAACGGAAGCTCTGGCGGACAAGAGCCTGATTGCGAAGAAGCAGGCTGATGAAGATGACTTCCGCAAAAAGGTCGCGGCGAATCGGGAGTGGGAAAAGGACTACGGCAGCGCGTGGGACACGATTGCAAAGGCGGAGGAGCAAGAGAAGCCGTTGATCAGGTCTCAGATCTTCCGCAGGACGGACAGCAGACTCTTCTCGATTGCGCTTCAGTTGGTCCAGTACGTCACAGAGATCAAGAAGCCCGATGGCGAGCGGCTTGCGCAATATCACGATGCAAATTTGCAGTCCATGAAGTTCCAGCTGCTTTCGCCGGCGACGATTTCAAAGGCGGCGGATAAGTTGTACATGACAACGGCTCTGAACCTGGGCGTAGAGAAACTTGGAAAAGACGATCCATATCTTCAGGCTGTGATGCATGGCGAAAGCGTCGATGCTACCGTGAATTCGCTGATTGACGGCACGAAGCTGAGCGACGTTGCAGAACGCAAAGCTCTGATCGATGGCGGCGAAGCGGCGGTTGCGGCGTCGACGGATCCCATGATTGTGGCTGCGCGGCGCCTGGATCCGGTCGTCCGCGAAATGAACCGCAAGATACGCGACACCATCTCAAGCGTGCTGACACCGGCAGGCGAGAAGCTGGGGAAGGCGCGATTCCTGGTGTACGGGAAGAATGCTTATCCGGATGCGACGTTCACGCTGCGTTTGAGCTACGGGACGGTGGACGGGTTTCCCTATAACGGAACCATTGCGCCGCCGCTTACGACGTTCTATGGACTGTACGATCGCGCGAACAGCTTTGGCGACAAGGCGCCGTTCAATCTGACGCCGAAGGAAGAGGCTGGACTGGGCAAGCTGAATTTGTCGACGCCACTCGATTTTGTTTCGACGGGCGACATCATCGGCGGGAACTCGGGCTCACCGGTGGTGAATCGCGAGGGTGAACTGGTGGGGCTGGTTTTTGACGGCAACATCGAATCGCTGGCCGGGGATTTTGTATACGACGGCATGAAGAATCGCGCTGTGTCCGTGCACTCGGCGGGGATGATTGAAGCCCTGCGCAAGCTGTATGGAGCGGACGCGCTGGCGGATGAGGTGGAGGGGAAGAGATAGTTCGTAGTTCTTAGTTCGTAGTTCAAAGTTGTGATGGAGAGGGGGGAGCCTTGATGGCTTCCCTTCCCTTTTTTGGGCGCCAAAGATTGGCAGGGTTATGCGGTTTTTGGGCTCGGCTCACGGAGAGTGGGGAGGAGGATAGCCATGAGGAGGAGGGCGGCGGGGATGGTGAGCATTCCGGTGCGAAGGCTGCCCGAGTGGGTAGAGATGAAGCCGGCGATCCAGGGAAGGACGGAACCACCGAATCCGGCGGTGAAGAGGATCCAGCGAGAGTCGGAGGTGCGACGGCTGCGCGCGAAAAAGGCGGCGAGGACGAGGGGATAGGTAGGGGCAAGAGAGGCGCCGAGGAGGAACATGGCGAGGTTGCGGACGGACACGGAAGGCGCGAACTCGAGAAGCAGTGCTGACGCGAAGGCGACGCCAACTGCGATGCGGAAGACGCGCATGGGTTCGGCACGCAGCAGGAGGAGCGAGGAGAGGCCGCGCGAGCAGAGGAATCCTGCCCAGTAAAAGGAGGTGGAGGCGGCAGCCAGGACGAGTCCGGCGGCGGCTGTACGCAGCGCGTAGGTAGGCAGCCAGGCGGCGACTGTGTTTTCAATGCCAACCTGAAGGAACGCAGCAAATGCGAAGACAGCGATGAGGTAGAACGCGGTGTTTGTGCGCGTGTCCGATGGCTCTCGCGCAGGTTGGGGCGGGTCTCTCAGAACAAGCGCGGAGGCGAAAGCGGCGACGGCCGAAGCGGAGGCAAAGAGGACGTAAGCCGCCTGGTAGGAGTGATGCATGAGAACACGTGCGGCGATGAGCGGAGCAGCGAGAGCTCCGACGCTCCAACTGAAATTGAGGAAGGTGAGGAGGGGCGCGCAACGCGCGGGATATGCGCGACCAATGAAAAGCGTGACGGCAGACATGGGAACGCCGACGCTGATGCCGAGAAGCAAGAACGCGGGCGCGAGCAGGTAGCGCGGACAGACGGCCACAGCAAGGCAGGTACAGACCATCGCTGCGAAATCCGATGGTGATAAGCCGCGCATAGCTGCCGCGACATAGTAGCGCGCCCAGCGAGGTTCCGGCGAAGTAGAGGAGAAAGAGCAGGCCGGAGGTGGAGTCGTTGAAGTGAAAGCGCGCGGCAAGGGATGGAAGCAGAGCGCCGCCGACGGCGTGGAGGACGCCGGTAAGCGCGAAGACCGGATGAAGAATGGCGAGAGTGCGAAGCGAAGAGGATCTGGCTGAAGGCGGAGATGGAACTGGCATCGAGGGCTCAGGTGCGCTTGATGCGGTTACGTTTGGGATTGGGCGGACTGGTGGACTCGCGAATGACGAGTTCGGGATGAATGGAAACGAAGTCAGGGAAGGCAGCCTGCCCGCGGATGCGCTGAAGCAGGATGCGGGCGGCGGTGGTTCCCATTTGAGCTAGCGGCTGGCGAATTGTGGTGAGGCTCGGGTTGTGAAATGCAGCGGTCTGGATGTCGTCGAAGCCAACGACGGAAACGTCTGCAGGAACCTGGAGGCCGCGGTTCATGAATGCGCGAATGGAACCGATGGCCGCGATGTCGTTGTAGCAAACGAGCGCAGTGAAATCGGCCCCGCGCTGGAGGAGTTCGTTGGCGGGCTCGAATCCAAGCTCCGGCGTGGAGACGCGGAGGCGGAGTTCCACGACAAGTTCGGGCGGCACGGCCAGCTTGAGATCGCGCGCGACGGCCATGACGCAGTTCCAGCGATCGTCGGCGTCAGAGCTGTGACTGCCGCCGCGCATGAAGGCGATTTTGCGGTGGCCGAGCTGGTAGAGGTGACGCAGGGCAAGCTCGGCTGCTCGCTTCTGGTCAAGGACCACATTGGTGACGCCTTCGATTTTGCGATGTCCTGCGACGGCTACGGCGGGGAGAACCCCGATGCTCTTTTCAAGGGCCGTATCGATAAAGATGAAGCCCTCAACGGAGCGATCCATGAAGAGTCGCGGGTACTCTTCGATGAGATCGGGTTTGCGGCGGTGACTCGCGGTGAGATAGAAGTAGCCTTCCTCAATGAGGTGCTCTTCGACGCCGCTGAGGACCTGCATGGCGTAGCTGTCACTGAGTTCGGGAACGAGGACACCGACGGTGAAGGTCTGGCGCTTGCGCAGGGAGCGCGCGAAGAAGCTGGGACGATAGTCGAATTTGGCTGCAGCTTCAACGACGCGGTCGCGGGTTTCCTGCGGGATGGAACGGACGCCGGGAGCATTATTTAAAACCAGGGAAATGGTGGCCGGCGAGAGGTTGAGGTACTCGCCCAAGGTGCGCAGGCTGATGGGCTGGCCGGGAAGCGGCGGCGCTCCTGGTTTAGTTCGCTTGGGCATGCATTCCTGTTTTAACACCATGGAGGCGGAGCGCGCTCACATTTCACGGCGAGTTCTGTGACATTGCATGCATGCGGACGGCGCTGGTGGAGGTGGCGAGACGTGCGGAAGGGGAATGCGCGAGAATGATCGCGCCTGACAATTGCGGCGGAGGATGGAATGAATCGGTGGTTTTCTTCATTTTGTTTTGTTCTTGTTTTTGGATTGAGCGCGGGCTGCGCGATGGGACAGGCGGGGTCAGGGGCTGTGGGAGTGTTTGAAGGACACCAGGATGTGGGGACAGTGCTGCATCCAGGATCGACGAGCTATGACGCAGCAAAGCAGAGCTACTCGGTAACGGGCAGCGGCGAAAACATGTGGTTCGGGATGGATGATTTTCAGTTTGCCTGGAAGAAGATGAGTGGAGACGTGGCGATTTCGGCGGACATCGCATTCGTGGGAGACAAAGGGAATCCCCATCGCAAGGCAGTGCTGATGATCAGGCAGAGCCTGGACGGAAATGCGCCGGCGGTGGACATTGCGCGGCACGGTGTTGGACTGACGTCGCTGCAGTTTCGCGATGCGGCAGGCGCGGATGACCACGAGGTGCAATCGAATGTGGATGGGCCGCGGCGGCTTCGGCTGGAGAAGCGCGGGGACTATTTCTACGCGTTCGTTTCGGGTGCCGGATGGGAAGCTGGCGCCGGCTGGCGCTTCGACGAAGCTGGTGCTGAACGGGCCGTTTTACGTGGGGATCGGGGTTTCGGCTCACGACAAGGATGCGACGGAGACGGCGGTGTTTTCGAACGTGAAGATCGAGGCGCTCACGGCGGCAAATGAGAAGCCGGTGCTTTACAGCACGCTGGAGACGGTGCCGATTGCGTCGGCGGACCGGCGGGTGGCGTATGTGGCGCGCGCTCATTTTGAAGCGCCGAACTGGTCGCGGGATGGGTCGTATTTTTTGTTTAACCAGGACGGCGGGATTTTTCGGCTGGCAGTAAGCGGGGGCGAGCCGGTGCGGATCAAGACCGATCCGCAAGTGAAGTGCAACAACGATCATGGGATTTCGCCGGACGGAACGATGCTGGCGATCAGCGATTCGACAGAGACAGGCAAATCGCTGGTGTACACGGTGCCGATTGCGGGCGGAACGCCGAAGAAGATTACGCCGGTAGGGCCATCGTATTGGCATGGGTGGTCGCCGGATGGAGGGACGCTGGCGTTTGTGGGCGAGCGCGGTGACAACTTCGATATCTACGCGGTTTCGGTGAATGGCGGCGAGGAGAAGCGGCTGACGACGGCGGCGGGGCTCGATGACGGTCCGGAATATTCGCCGGACGGACAATGGATCTATTTCAACTCAGAGCGAACGGGACATATGCAGATATGGCGGATGCATCCGGATGGCAGCGGACAGGAGCAGGTGATCACGGAGGAGACGAACGACTGGTTCCCGCACATTTCGCCTGACGGGAAATGGATGACGTTTGTCGCGTTTGAGAAGGGTGTAACGGGACATCCGCCGGACAAGGATGTGACGTTGAATGTGATGTCGCTGGCGGACAGGAAGGTGAAGGTGCTGGCGAAACTGTTTGGCGGGCAGGGGACGAATAATGTTCCGTCGTGGTCGCCGGACAGCACGAAGGTGGCGTTTGTGAGTTATGAGTATTTGACGGACGGGGCGCGGGAGTGAGCGGCAACTGGAATTGTTGGAAACCTGAACGTAAAGCGGAGAGCAGATGGACGCGAGGGCATGGCTGCAGTCGGGCGGCATGAAGCTGGGCACAATTGTGACGATCGATCATCCGGCCATTGTGGAGATCGCGCGAATAGCGGGATTTGATTGGCTGTGGATCGACGGGGAACACGGCCGCTTCAACGAAGTGAGCGCGGCCATTGCGTGCGCGGTGGGTGCGGGTGGAGGGCCAACGTTTGTGCGGTTGCCGGATCGATCGGCGACGGCGATCAAGCGGTTTCTGGATATTGGATGCGATGGGATCATTCTGCCGCAGGTTTCATCGGCGGAGGAAGTGGATGAGATTGCGCGGGCCGCGCTCTATCCGCCGCGTGGTGAGCGCAGTGTGGGCATTGCACGCGCGCAGGGATATGGAGCGAGGTTTGCGGAATGCCTGGAGAAGCAGGATTATGCGATCGTGGTGCAGATCGAGTCTGTGGGCGGAGTGAAGAATGCGGAGGCGATTGCGAGGCATAGCGCCGTGGATGCCGTGGTGATCGGGCCGTATGACCTGAGCGGATCGTTTGGAATTCCGGGCCAGATCGAGTCGTCGCAGGTTGTCGAGAGCATTGCCGCAGTGCAGTTGATTTGTAAAGCGGCCGGCAAGCCATGCGGGATTTTTGCGGCGACGGCGGAGAAGGCGAGGGCGTATGCCGAGGCGGGTTTCGAGCTGATTGCCGTGGGGATGGACTGCAGCGTTTTGCTGGACGGATACAAAGCTGTGCGTGAGGCGATTGCCCGACAATGAGACGTGATGTATGTCGGTTGCGTGAACCTTGGAAATGCTCTTAATCGACTTTCTTCGTATAATCAGTCCACGGAGAGTTGGCAGAGCGGTTGATTGCATCGGTCTTGAAAACCGACATACCTGAAAGGGTATCGGGGGTTCAAATCCCTCACTCTCCGCCATAAATATACGTATAATCAATAACCTGAGAGAAGTACTTAAAGTTTTTAAACACCCCCCATAGGCGAGCACAAAAGAGCTTAGACCTGCGATTGGAAGGATGCGTTGCGGCTTCGTTAAGCGAATCGTTGCGGTAGTGCGTAGTGCGTTTGGCCTCAGAAGTTAACTCCCCGATGTTGTTTTTATTCAATGCGATCATGCCAATGTTGAATGACATTGATGAAGAACACACTTTGTTGCCGACCTTGAAGCGCTGAGCCGATTATGCGCGATTCTACGTTTCTCCTATGTGGGGCGATGCTTGGTCCCCACACCGTTTACTTGACGGCCCAACGAACGGCACGACAGAGCGCCCGAAGTGCCACAATCACATCGCGCTGATTTTGCAGGGACCGCTTTGGTGGCGCGGACCGGAACATTTTTTTATTCCGGCAAGCTGAAATCGTAGATACGGCCTGTAGCTGCACCGCCTGTGCCGCGCCCTTCGGTGCCGTTCACTTGCTGGCCAGTGGCCATGAAAAACCCATATTCACCGGGTCTCAAATCCTGGCTCAGCGTGACCTTGTAAGTGCGAATACCCACGTGCGCAGATTCGAACTGAATCTCCTTGTCCGATTTCAATCCTGCCTTGCCGCCACCGAACTTGCCTCCCAGGCCACCAACCTGGAATTCACGCCGATTGCCTTTTTTGATCAGCTTCAACAGTGCATAGTCTGAGGAACTGCCGCCATCGGGAACATAAAGATAGAACACTGGCCGGCGATCTCGAATGATGTGGCCGGAAGTCGGCCCACTCAAGGTCGCATCCCAATGAAGCCCGCGAATACCATAGGTGAACATGCTGCCTGCCTTGCCACCGATCTTGGTGTTGCTCAGCACTTGCCCGTCGATCAGGACGAAGCGACTCTCGTCTCTCCAGTACACGCCGACCTCGGGTGGTGGCAGGTTGGGATCGAGGGTCATTGGTGCGCCTTGAGCAATCAAAGTCGCCGATGGGGTGGGATTGATCATTACCCGCATCACACCGTCCGGTACGCTTGCCGTTTTCAGCGCTTGCAGAGCCTGAACGCTCGTGTCGAATCGCAGCGAACTCGGATCTGCCGCATTCATCGCCCGAATTTTCGCGGTGATGACCTCCTCGGAAAGGCCCATCTGCACCATGCTGAGAACGTCATCGTTGGTGAAGCGCTTGTGCGCAGACTCGGACTCCTGGGAATGAGCGGCTAAAGCAAGTACAAGCAGCACAATCAACAAGCACGCCGGATGCAGATGAGCTGACCGAAAGCTTTTCATGGAGACACCTCTTCTATGTTTTGTTTCGGAGCAGCTTCTGACGATCCCGTTGGATTGGAGCCAGCGGGATTCGAGGATGGACCACGCGGCCCGCTACCTGCCGAAGGACTCGCAACGCCTCCGCTACTCTTCGAAAATTGCCAGGTGCAGACGGCTGTACCTTTCGAGCCTCCGGGCTGCATCGGTCCAACGGCGCCCCTGGTGGCGATCGAACTCGATCCGCGGATCTGGGTGCTGGCCGCGGAAGAGTCTGACACAGGCACAGCCCACTCAAAAGCCTCCGCCGAAATTGGCACCTGTGACTGTGGAATGCCATTAATGGTCTGCTGTTGCGTCCCGGTCACGCCACCAGCCGCTCGAAGCTGCGCATGCCAGGATTTGAGAATCAGCCTGCCATCCGAAGCGCGAACGAAGATCGCAATGGGCGCATTTGCCTGGGTCGCACTGGTGGTCCATTGACCGCTCAAAGTCTGCGTTCCTTGCGTTCTCGTGAACGACCCCTGCCCCGTAACCTTCCAAGTGGCTGGATGAACCCGGATCGCACCTTGCACGCTCGGCTGTCCGCCAGTCAGCGTCCAAGTGTGCGTCTCACTGTGCATGTACCCCTGCCCCTGGACGTTGATTTGACATTGGGCCGACCCCGACCACGGCGCATCAATCGCGGCGTTTTGACAGAGCGCCGGGGCCGTCATCAGAGCAAGGAAGCAAGCCTGCATCGCAACCGGCTTCGCGTGACTAGATGCGTACTTTGCAAACCATCGCAGGCTCATTCCCGAGTGCCACATGTTGTCCACAGGCCATCCTCTCGACAACAGCCTTACCCGCAACTGATTTGCCGGCTTGGCGCGTCTATTTCTTCGTGACTTCGGTGAGAATCGAGTTCGCTGCCTGCTGAATGAGCGGGGTTAAGACATCTTCCCCATCCGACTTGGATTTGCCCTTCAGCGAGTTTTGCAACTTAGGCTGAGCCTCTCCAGTGGGAACCAGCTGGTAGTCGACGGTCACTTCGTCCTTTGACTTGATCTGACCGTTGAAACCGGATAACTGGCTCATGGCTTGCTGCTGCGTCGTCATGGCTGCAGTCTGCATCACTGTTTGAGTTGCCATCATTCCATTCACGGCACCCATGCTATGCGCCATCATGCCCAGAGGCGTTAAGTTGGCGGCCATGCTCCCCGCCTTCATGAATTTGCCAAAATTGCCGCTGCTTGCATGTTTCACGGTTACCGCCGACACGAGAATGTAATCGCACTGTTTCTGCTGGGCCTCGGCCTGCAACTGAATCGGGATCTGCGCATCCAAAGCAGCGATTTCAACCGCAGGTCCATTCATCATGAAGACGATGGCGTTCCGAACGGGTGTGCCGTAATCGGCTTGCGCGTTGTTGCCC
This sequence comes from uncultured Acidobacteriaceae bacterium, assembly GCA_963770365.1. GTDB lineage: Bacteria > Acidobacteriota > Terriglobia > Terriglobales > Acidobacteriaceae > Telmatobacter. Next base: position 185,045 of record CAVYPN010000032.1, read on the forward strand.
TGTCCCATTTGCGCCTGCGCCGGAGCAACGCCAATTCGAATTTTGCCCGGCGCCTTCGGACCCAGCGCCTGCGGTAGCGGAACCTGCGCGCCCGGGGGAGGGCCTTGTGTACCTGAAGCGCCGTTCCGACCGCCCATGCGCTGCGCCAACATCGAAAGGGGTGAGGGCATCCCACCGCTCATGCCCATTGGAGAAGGCGAAGGCATTGCGTTCATTGTCGAGTTCTGCGGAGCCGCGGCTGCAGGTGAAGTCGCCTGCGGTGGTTGCTGCAACGCAGCGGATGCATAAAGTTCCATTTCTGAATGCACTTCGTGAAATTCAGCGGGGACATCGAAAAGCTCTGGCTTTAATGTCTCCTTGGAGATATCCGATGTGGCGACCTCTATCTTTGTAGGGTTTGCACCGTCATTCTGGAGCGCGATGGTCTCGCGCAGTGGATAGCCCGCTTTGGCCGTTCCCTTGTGGCGGACGACAATTCTGTCTGTGCAATTGGCAGCCACCTTCACTGGTGGGAGAGATTGTGAACAACTTACCTGCTCCTTGGCCAAGTCGGCATACCAGCCGTCAATGTCATATTTCTGATTAATTGGAGAGCATGCGTTCGGCGAAGACTCGACGACAACGACGGTCTTGAGATGCCGCGCCGTATAGCCCGAAATCTGCTTGCGCTCGCCGGTGTCGGTCACGCTGACGGTTTGGGTGATGACGCCTCCTGAACTTGAAGGTGTCGCAGATGCGCCTGTCATGAGTGCTGCAGCGTTTGCGGCCGACTGATCCTGAGGATCGTTCACGACGAAATAGGATTGACTCTGCTCGTTCACCGTCACCGTTCGCTTGAGATCGCATTGGCGCAAGCTGACGACATCGCCCGCGGGAGACTTTGTGACGGTGCGCTGCCTCGCTCCCTTTACCCAGGTTTCGGAACCAGAGACAGGGTTCCCTTCGACCGAGATGCTCTTCTTGAAATGCAGGTCGTCTGCCGGTGCGGCCAGGCCTAGTGACGACAGGACAAGCAACAGGGATGCGTAGCGCAGAGAACACACAAACATGGGGAACTCCTTTGCGGGGAAGATCGGGGAAATGTTGGCACGGTCAAGAACTGTGTGAACAATGCAGCAATTGGGGAAGTCACCCTGAACTGCCAACCAGCTGCACTCCGTCTTCTATCTTGTCTAAACGTGAAATTGAGAGAAACCGGCTCAGAGATGGCGAAATATTTCGACTGGAAGCACCGACCGAAGACTTCACAGGGACACAAAGGCTCTTTCAAGCCATCTCATCGGCATGGCTCGGATGGCCAGTTCAAAGGGGCGAAGCCGGAATACTGAGTGACAGAATCCATTAACGGGCGGAATTGGGAACTCCACATTCTGGCGCTCTGTGGACGCAATACATCGATCGCGGCGCTACCACTCCAGCGCCGTCGTTCTTCCACTTCAAGCCGATTATTGGTTCACTCGGCTTTCTCATTTACCTGAACGTAAAATCGGGCAGAATTGGCTCACGGAAGTCGCCCGTGATTCTGTGAACGCTGTATAGAGAGCGGCCGAATCGCTCTACGGGTTACCAACAATCCGTTGACTTCCTATCCGAGTGGACGGTACCATTCGTCATCTTCTCGACGGTCGGGGGAAGCGCGTGACGTCTACTTCATCCCAACCTGTGACCGAATTGCTCGCCCGTTGGAGCAACGGAGACATCTCGGCGCGGGATGCATTGATTCCCCTGGTTTACGACGAACTGCGACGCATCGCTCGCCGCTGCCTTACAAGCCAATCCAGCAGTCACACGCTGCAGCCCACTGCCCTGGTGCATGAAGCGTATCTGCGTCTGGCACGGCACGATCATGTCGATTGGCAAGGACGCGCCCACTTCTTCGCAATGGCGGCGCAGATGATGCGTCAGATTCTGGTGGACCACGCACGCAAGCATGCCGCGGCCAAACGCGGCGCTAATCCTGTCACTGTCGTAATCGACGAAGCATCTGCAACTACGAAGGCGCTAAGCCTCGACCTCCTTGCACTCGACGCCGCGATGCAACAGCTCGCGATTCTGGACTCGCGCCAGTGCCGGATCGTAGAGCTGAGATTCTTTGGTGGACTTTCAATCGAGGAGACCGCCGAGATTGTCAAGATTTCGCCGGCGACCACAAAGCGGGAGTGGGCCACCGCACGCCTGTGGCTACACCAAGCCATGAGCAGCAGAACGCAGCCATGACTCCGGAGCGTTGGGAGAAAATCAAGGACGTCCTCGGCACGGCGCTGGAACTGCCGGACGACGACCGCCCCCTGTATCTCGATCAACAGTGTGGGAGCGACCTCTCTCTTCGCCACGAAGTCGAACTCCTGCTTCGAGGTGAACGGAGCATCGAGCCTCAGTTTTTGGGTGAAACGTCACTTGCTGAAGTCGCAGCAGCTCTTATTCCGACTGAAGACAATCCGTGGATCGGGCGCCGTGTTGGCGTATACAAAATCGTCGAGCAAATCGGCTCCGGCGGGATGGGCGAAGTCTATCGTGCCGTCCGAGCCGACGATCAGTATCGAAAAGAAGTTGCGCTTAAGGTGATCCGGGCCGGCCAGGATTCCGGCTCTGTCATCGCGCGATTCAAGAACGAGCGCCAAATCCTGGCGAGTCTTGAACACCCGAATATCGCGCGACTGCTTGACGGTGGTACGACTGAAGATGGCGTTCCTTACTTTGCAATGGAACTGATCGAAGGTCGACCCATCACGGAATATTGCGACGAGAAGAGGCTCTCGATTGTCGATCGGCTCCGCCTCTTTATGCAAATTTGCGGAGCGGTCCAGTATGCGCATCAGCATTTGATTATTCATCGTGATATCAAACCCGGAAATATTCTGGTTACTGCTGAAGGCACCCCGAAGTTGCTGGACTTCGGCATTGCAAAGATTGTCGATGTCAGAGGTGACCGCACTTTTACTGACTCAACCGTGACTGCCTTCCGGGTTCTGACGCCGCGATACAGCAGCCCGGAGCAGATTCACGGCGACTCGATTACGACGGCCAGCGATGTGTATTCGCTGGGAATCGTGTTGTACGAATTGCTGACCGGACAAAGTCCCTATCGGCTGGCGACCAGTTCGCCACAGGAAATGATTCAAGCTGTCTGCAACACAGAGCCGCAACGACCGAGCGTTGCGGTTTATAGGGTTGATCTCTCGCACGAACCGTCGATGCAACGAGCCGACCGCGAAGAACGCAGCGGGTTGAGAGACAGCTCTCCTGATCGGCTTCGCAAGCGGCTCAACGGCGATCTCGACAACATCGTTTTGATGGCGTTGGAGAAAGATCGCGCTCGTCGCTACTCTTCGGTCGAGCAGCTACAGGAAGACATCCGTCGGCATCTGGAAAACATTCCTGTGACAGCGCGCAACGGAACAGCCTGGTATCGGGCGTCGAAATTTGTGACCCGCCATAAGGCTGGAGTTGCATTTACCGGAACCTTCGCCTTGGCGCTTCTAGCGGGTATGGCCATTACCCTGCATGAGGCTAGAGTCGCACGGATGGAGCGCGCAAGGGCCGAGATGCGGTTTAACGACGTTCGCAAGCTTGCGAACTCCCTCATGTTTGAAATTCATGATTCGATCCGGGATCTCGCTGGAGCAACACCGGCCAGAAAACTGCTGGTTGAACGTGCGCGGGAATATCTCGACAGTTTGTCGAAGGAGGCATCCGGAGACCTGTCTTTGCAGCGCGAACTCGCCGCTGCCTACGATCGCGTTGGGGACCTGCAGGGCTATGATGGCGCCGCGAATCTCGGCGACGTTGCCGGAGCGCTGCTGAGCTACAAAAAGGCGCTTGCGATCCGCGCCGCCGCTGCGGCCGCCAACCCCGACAACGCAGCGATCCAGTCTGATCTGTTGCGCGACTATTTTCGCCTGAGCTTCGTTCTTCTCGCCGCTGGTGACTACGCCGGGGCATTGAGCGATCTGCATTCCGCGCTTCCCATTGCGCAGAAACTCGCGGATACGCAGGCCGATCCAATGTACAAGGATTTTTTGGCTGGCTTCTATTGGCAAACCGGAACGGTACAGAATCAGGCGGGTGATTATCTCCACGCGGCGGAAAACTTCAGGCAGGCAGCGTCGATTCGCGCGGTACCTGCGAAAGCGAACGTAGAATCCAGAACGCATCTCGCTGGAGACTACATTGGCCTTGCAACCGCATTGCAGAAGACAGGCCAAATCGGTCCCGCGATTGAGGCATCGAATGAAGGATTGCGGCTTACCGAGGAGTTGTCTCAATCCAATCCAACCAATGCAACTTTTCGCGAGTACCTTGGTGAAGCCTACAATCTTGCAGCACCGCTGCAGGAACAAAAAGGCGATGTCAACCTGGCGCTTGAGTATTACCGAAATGCGCATCGAATCTTCGCCGGACTGCGCAATGCCGATCCAGCCAACTCTTTGGCAAGAGACAATTTTGGTTTCAGTGATTTAGGCATTGCGAAAGAATTGTTGCGGAAGCATCAGATTCAGGCTGCATTCCCACCAATCCGGGAAGCGATTGCTACATTCGAACCGATCGAGCAAAAGACTCGATATGACATGGAGGGCCAAGCCCAGTCGTACGAGACAATGGGCCTGGCCTTTGCGGCACTTGCCGATCTCGCACGAGCGAATTCGAAGAAAGCTGCGGACCTGCGCGAGGCGCGGAGTTGGCTGCAGAAAAGCCTTCACGCCTGGGAACGGGACTCGATCCAGGGAGCGAGTGATCCAGTGGCCGGTTACGAGTCTAACCGCGTTCGGCGAGAACTCGCTAACTGTGAATCCACTCTCGCAAAGATCTAGGATTCCTCTCGAGGCAACGATCTGAACCCGGTTTAATTGCGAATCAGTGGATGAAATCCTCTCCTGATTTGGCCCTCAAAGGCTAAACAGAGCTTCAAATCTTCAACTTCGCGCATCCAAATTATGCATGAATTCTCAGGCGCTCGACAGCAAGCCCGGCTTGAGCATCCTTGACGTTTTGCGTCCTCACCGGCGCGAGCTATGGCTCGGCCTGCTCGCCATCGCCGGCGAGAGCATCGCGGGCCTTCTGGAGCCGTGGCCGCTCAAGATTGTTCTGGACGACCTGATCCAGGGTAAGAGCCAGCACGGTTGGCTTCATAAATTCATCGTTGCGACCGCCGGTTCTGAGCCGCGCAACATCCTCATCTTCGCCTGCATCGCGGTGCTCGTCATCGCCGTTACTGACGCGATGTGCACATACGCTGAAAAGTACCTCACCACCAACGTAGGCCAATGGATCGCCCATGATCTGCGACGGACGATTTACACCCATGTCCAACGCCTCTCGCTTGCCTATCACGATCAGAAACCCACGGGCGACCTCATCAGCCGCGTCACCGTCGATATCGACGCCATCCAGACCTTCATTGTCTCCGGGCTTCTTGGAATCCTGGTCGATTCCCTCACGCTGATCGGCATGATCGTCGTCATGTTCTGCGTGAACTGGCAATTCACGTTGATAGCGTTGGCGGTCGTTCCTCCGCTCTTCTTTATTGTCAACACATACACGCGCAAGGTAAAGAAAGCGTCCCGGGAAGTCCGGAAAAAGGAAGGCCGGATGGTTTCACTCGTTTCTGAGGTCGTATCGTCCATCCGCGTGGTCAAAGCGTTTTCGCGAGAAGACTACGAAATTCGCCGTTTTGAGGGCGAAAGCCTTGAGGCGGTGGAGGCGGCTCTGGCCGCGCGTTCGCTCAAAGCACGCCTCGTCCCCATCGTTAACATCATTACCGCAATCGGAACCTGCGCTGTGCTTTGGTTCGGCGCGCAACTCGCCATGTCTGGCCAACTGGCTCCCGGATCGATGGTCGTCTTCGTCTTCTACCTCGGCAAAATGTACAAGCCCATGCAGGATATCTCCAAGACGATCGACGCGTATTCAAAGGCCTCAACCGGTTTCGAGCGCATCCAGGAGATCCTGCGCAGTGACGATGAGGTACACGACGCACCCACTGCGCGCAAGGCGCCCACCTTTAAGGGCCAGATTGACTTTGAACACGTCGCGTTCTCCTACAAGGAAAGCGAGCCGGTTCTAACCGACGTCAACATGCACATCGACCCCGGCACCATGGTGGCGCTTGTCGGGCCCACGGGCGCAGGCAAAACCACCGTCATCAATCTTATTGCCCGCTTCTACGACCCCACTGCGGGCGTAGTCAAGATTGATGGCAAAGATATCCGCGAATTTACGCAGAAGTCCCTGCGCGGCCAGATCAGCTTCGTTTTGCAAGACACCGTCCTCTTCAGCGGAACGATTTGGGACAACATCGCCTACGGCTGCCCTGATGCAACCGAAGCGCAGATCGTCAAGGCCGCTGAAATTGCCAATGCCATGGAGTTCATTGAAAAACTCCCGCAAAAATTCGACACCACGGTCGGTGAACGCGGCGTGACGCTTTCGGGCGGCCAGCGTCAGCGCATTGCGATTGCGCGCGCCATTATCCGCAAGACTCCCATTCTCATCCTCGATGAGCCGACCTCAGGCCTCGATGCCGCTTCAGAACAGCTTGTCGTCGAGGCGCTCGATCGACTTATGGAAGGCAAAACTTCCATTGTCATTGCCCATCGGCTCTCCACCGTCCGGCGCGCCAGTTGCATTTTTGTTATTGAAAATGGCGCCATCGCGGAATCAGGAACACACGACGAACTGCTGCAACGGGAAGATGGAGTCTACAAGAAGCTTCACGACATTCAGGCCAGTCTCGATGAGGCGCCGGCGGAAGTGCCTGCTTAGTGGGATCTCACAAGGCGCTGAGTTCCAGAATGCGTTGCTCTACCACTCCGACATATTCGTTAATTTCGTCGGGCGAAAAATGAGCCGCCCGAAACGCGTCGACCAGTTGCTCGTGGGTTAGCTGTTTCAGCAGCGAACCAATCCATCGCGCATCGGTGATGGGGATTCCCTTTCCAATCCATTCGAGATCGCGCCGCATCTCGTATTGCTTTGCCTTCACAGCCAGGACTTTCGCTGGAGCCGCAGGGGTTCCAAAGTCGACCGTATTTTCGTCCTGATGCGTGATGAATTTCGATTTCTGAAAGGTGTCGACGTCTCCCTTCGACCGATCCTTCGTCCAGCTCAGTCCATTGGTGCCAAATGTCGCGCCGATGTCACTCGTGAGAAAGATGTCCCGATCGGACGATTTATCGGAATAGACGGCGTTGTTCACGTCCTTGAGATCCCAGTTGTTCATCACCGCCATCATCACGCGCAGGCCATTGAATTCCCTGGTGCCGTTAAATGGATTCTCTTTCCATTTCCAGATCCCGATCTTCTTTTGCTGGTCGGGCTTCTTTTCGAATCGCGCATCTTTGATTTCCTCGTCCCTGGCGTGCTTCGCCCCGCGTTCCAGGTGCAGCCCCTCGACGCGCGCCGACGTGATCACATAATCGTCGTTCACAAAGTAGCCCACTGCCCACAATAGCCTCGATGCTGCAACCTCTGGCCGCGCCTCATCGCCGAGCTTTACGCGCCATTTCGTACCGTTGGCGTCACGCGCATCAAACTTCGGATTCGTTCCCTCCATGTCCTCTGACTCGAATTTGAAGGGTGCTACCGGCTGTCCGTCTTTGCCGCCTTGCCCGTCATACAGATTCAGAGCTGAAATTGCGCCGGGATCGTGCCACAACACCGGATTGTGCAGTCTTGCCGCATCAACCGGATCGCCATTGTCGCGATCGTGACCGCCTGTGTCCCTGGCGGGCTGTTGCTGAGCCAGCTGGCCGAGTGCTCCCTGGGGTGGAAGCAGAAATAGGGTAAAGGCAATTCCGATCAACGCACCGCGGTTGCACTTCATTCTTTCTCTCCTTGCTGCAACTACGCTGCACACTTAGAAGCATCTAAGCGACGCAGGGGCTGCCTGCCCGTCATCAAACATCCCCCCAGGCTCAAATCGCATCTCCAGTAATAAGAATCTGTTGCAGCATCCCCAGGAGAGACCGAGTGAAGCTGCTCATCCAACCGGATAACGGGATCAAACCCATCCTCGACGGTTTGCGCAAAGCCAAAAAGAGTATCCGCATCTTGATCTTCCGTTTCGATCGCGTCGAAATTGAGAAGGCGTTGGTGGCCGCCGTCGGCCGCGGTGTTACCGTTCAGGCTCTGATCGCGCATACCAACCAGGGCGAAGAAAAAAACCTTCGCAGGCTCGAAATGCGGCTGCTCGCCGAGGGCGTCACCGTTACGCGCACAGCCGACGACCTTGTCCGTTATCACGGCAAAATGATCATCATCGATGACAAGGTGCTCTACCTGCTCGGCTTCAACTTCACGCACATGGACATCGACCTCAGTCGTTCGCTCGGCATCGTCACGTCAAAGGCCAGCATTGTCAAAGAGGCAATTCGTCTCTTCGAATGCGACTCCAAGCGCCGCGCTTACAAAAGCGCCAAGGGCGACCTTGTCGTGAGTCCCGTGAACGCGCGTAAGCAGCTCACCAACTTCATTGCCGGCACCAAGAAGGAGCTACTGATCTACGAGATGAAGATCAGCGATCGTGACTTTCTCAAGTTGCTGCAGAAGAAGATCTCCGCCGGCGCCGAAGTGCGCATACTGTCTCGTGCCTCCGCCAAGGGCGGCGACATCCCTGTGCGCCGCCTTCCCTCGCGGCTACACCTTCGCGCCATTCTCCGCGACGGCAACAGCGCATTCGTGGGCAGCCAAAGCCTGCGCAAGCTGGAACTCGAAGCACGACGCGAAATCGGGATCATCTTCCGCGACAAGAAAATCGTCAAACAGATGGAAGCGGTCTTTGAGAAAGACTGGAGACGTTCCGAGCCCGTCATCGAGGACACAAAGCTCGCTTCAGCGCTCATTGTTCCCGCAAAAAAAGTGGCAAAGGAAGTTGCGCGGCAAATTTCTATCAAGCCTGTTCTCGAGCAGGTTCTCGACAAAGTGATCGACGCCAAGGACTCAACGCCTTTCGAGCCCGAAGAAGTTGCTCAAACCGTGCGCGAGGCCTTTCGCGACGAGGTACAGGACGCCGTGCAAGACGCGCTCAAAGATGCCGTCGCGTCTGCGGCGATGGGCGAGGCCGCCAAAGCCGCCGAGAAAGACAAGTAGACATGAAAGGGATACGCATGCTTCGAAGAGTTCGCTTCAATCTTCAAATCGCCGTCGCCCTGGCAGTATTCGCGACAATGCCCGCAAAAGGTATGTTCGCGCAGACGCCTTCTGTCTCTTCTCCCGACCGGAAGGTGCTATCGGATTTCAGCAAACAGGCAAAAGACTATGTCGGTAAAGAGCACGCACTCGCGGCTGACAAGATGAAGCCTACGTCTGACGTTTCCAAGCTGGAGCAGCAACGCAAGCAACTGCGCGATGCCGTGCAGCAATCGCGCCCCAATGCGAAGCGGGGCGATTTCTTTACGCCCGAAGCGGAGAAGGCATTCCGCAAGCTTCTTGGTGATGTATTGAACGGTCCCGACGGCGCAAAAATAAAAGCGAGCCTGAATCACGCTGAACCCGGCGCTTCGGCTGCTTTTCGCGTCAACGCCGAATTTCCCAACCAGAACGGCCAGCCCATCCAGTCTGTGCCGCCAACCGTGTTGAAAGTCTTGCCTGTGCTACCGAAAGAGATGGAATATTGCATCGCTGGAAGTACGTTAGCGCTGCGGGATTCGAGCACGAACATGGTCGTTGACTTCTTACCCAATGCGCTCCCCTGAGAAGGTTCACACTCCGATGCGTTATATACCATATTTGTTTTTGCCGCTTCTGCTTGCCCTCTATCCGGGACTGCCAGGAGATGAAGCGCCGCCAGAGACTTCTCAGCCTGCAGCCAATGCCCCCGATGTTCGTCTTCCTTTGAAAGACGGGTCGGTGCGGTGGGCAGTGATAGGTGATAACGGCACGGGTGAGCGCCCTGAACTCGACGTTGCTCACCAGATGCAGCGCTACTGGTCCGTCGTCAAATTTGACTTCGTTACGATGGACGGCGACAACATCTACGGCGGTCATTCTCCCCGCGACTTCCACCTGAAGTTTGAAGAGCCGTACAAGCCCCTGCTTGATGAGAACGTGAAATTCTATGCATCCCTCGGCAATCACGATGATCCGCAGATTGAAATCAACTACAAGCCCTACAGCATGGGCGGCAGTCGCTACTACACGTTCCAGAAGAAGAACGTGCAGTTCTTCGTGCTTGACAGCAATTACATGACTCCGCAGCAGCTCTCATGGCTCGAAGACAAGCTGAAGAGCTCAAGCGCCAAATGGAAGATCGCTTACTTCCATCACCCCTTATTCACGTGTGCAACGTACCATGGTCCCGACGTTGACCTTCGCAATCAGCTCATGCCGCTCTTCACCAAATACGGGGTCAATGCTGTGTGGAGCGGACACGAACACGTTTATGAGCACTTGAAACCGCAGCGGGGTATCTACTTCTTCCTCGAAGGTGAATCCGGAGAACTGCGCTACCACAACATCCGGACCTCGTGCGATCTCGACCTGGTTAACCTCGACACTGACCGCAGTTTCATGCTCGTCGAAATCGACGGCGACCAGATGTACTTCCAAACCATCGCTCGTTCCGGTGCGACCGTTGACTCGGGCCAGCTAGCGCTTCAGACTACAACCCAAAAGTGAATCCGAAGCTGGGAATTCGTTTGGTGCGGGCAGCCGGCTGAACGCGACTGCAACTACCCCTTAGAGCCCATAAAATCAATATCTGAGAGACCGCTGATCCGGTCGTTGCAGCGAAGCCTTGCAATTCAAGAAATGTCTGGACCGAGGATGCGAATCTCTGTTTAGATTGCACTTGATTGAGAGGATCTATGCGAGGTTCTTTCGCGGGTTTTGACCTAAAGAGCTGCTTTGTATGCGCGCTGCTTCTGGGCGCTGCTGCGAGCCTTGGGCAGAACCCACCGGCAAGTCACGTAATTATTCCGAATCCAACTCCGCGGCCGCCTGACTTGAAGCAGGAACTCGGCGACAGTCCGGCGGATCAGAAGAAGCGAGAAAGAGTTTCTCTGCAGAATCAGATGCGTGCTCGAGAAATCTGGCTGGAGTCCAATCAGATCCTCTTGCTGGCGCAGCAACTGCAGCAGGCCGTTGTTTCAGAAAAGAAATCGACGTCGATGGCAGTCAACGCCGCAAAAGTGATGAAGATTGAAAAACTTGCGCAAACTGTCCAGGAGAAGATGAAGATGCAGTAGCGGCCCTTTTCGGGTCGAGTTGCACAAGGGAAATCATGATGATGAAGCATCCCAGAAAATCGAAGCTAGTCTACTGGCTGCTCTTGCTTGTGGTTCTCGGAAATGCCTTTGCTCTTCCTGTGCAATCCCAAGCCGCCGGTGCGACCAGTTCAGTTCCATCGGAGCCCAAGCCTCACGTTGACAAGGATGCCCCTCAATCCAGCCATCCCGCGTCTCTGGATCCCACAACTGAAGCTTCCCCTGCAGCCTCTCCAGAGGAACTGAGGGAGGCGCAGATCGAAGCGGATACAAAAAAGCTTTATCAGTTGTCCGCTGAATTGCGAGCGGAAGTGGCCAAGACGTACAAGGAGAGTCTCTCCCTCACCGTGCTCAAGAAGGCTGAAGAGATCGAGAAACTGGCCCGAAGCCTGAAGGTGCTTATGAACCAGGAAGCGGCCGCTGTCAGGCACTAGGATCAGCAATTGAGCGATATTCTTGCGGTACTCAATATCATCAAGTGGGGGCCGCACAGGATGTTCCGGGGCAAATTCTTCTTGCTTGCCGTTCTGGCTACACACTTTTTCCTGCGGGCGGCAGTTGCCATTGACTCGCCTAAAGAGGGACAGTCCGGGGCGGATCGAACTGACTATGCTGGCGACGCGAGTTGCCAGAAGTGTCACAGAGATGTGGGTCAAACCTACCAGCACACTCCTCATTACCTGACTTCCCAACTCCCCACCTCCAGTTCTGTTCTTGGATCATTTCAAAGTGGCGCCAATTCCCTGATCATCGTTGACTCAGCGCAGTCCGCCGAGCCGGGACTTCAGTTTCATATGGAGTCGAAAAAGGATGGTCTCTTCGAGGTTGCGCGGAGCGGGTGGGGCTCTCATGTTTATCAGAGAGAGGAACGCATCGATCTTGTCACCGGATCAGGAGTACGAGGCCAGACTTACCTTTACTGGCAAGGCGACCGATTATTCGAATTACCGGTGAGTTATTGGAGCGACGGCCATCGATGGATCAACAGTCCGGGCTACATCGACGGCACGGCGGAGTTTTCCCGCCCGGTAAATCCTGCCTGCCTCGAGTGTCACGCGACTTATATTCGAGCCCTTTCCACCGACCCGGCGACAAATCGATATGACCGGAAAAGCCTGGTACCGGGCATCTCGTGCGAAAGCTGCCACGGCCCCGGAGCAGACCATGTTCGCCAAGAACTGCACCGTGCGACCAAAGGGCAGGAACCGCTGATTCTGAATCCCGCGAGATTTTCGCGCGACCTGCAGGTTGATTTGTGTGCTGAATGCCATAACGGGATTCAGCGAGAGGCCCTGAAGCCGGCGTTCTCCTACATTCCGGGTCGGCCTCTGAATGAGTATTTCAAACAGCTCCCGTCTCCCGATGTTGAACACCCAGATGTCCATGGGAATCAAGTGGGCTTGCTTAAGCGAAGCAAATGCTATCAATCTTCGGAGCAAATGAGCTGTTCAACCTGCCACGACGTCCACACCTCCGGACAGTCGCTCGAGTCCTATTCGCTTAAATGTCTCAGTTGTCATAAGTGGCAGAGCTGCGGCATGTCCAGAAAGATGGGTCACGAGATCGCTAACAAATGCATTGACTGTCATATGCCGATCGAGGAAACCAATGTAATCGTGTCTCAAACGGCGGGAAATGTGCTTCACGCCAAGATGCGGAACCATTGGATAAAGGTCTATGCGGACAGTAGCAAGCCCGCGACTTCAGGCGAATCCCATCGACCTTAGAAACGGGCTGTGACGGCAATTTTGCAAAACTCTCATGGGGCTGGAGATTCAATAGAGTCGATGGTCTCCTCAAGAGATGCGTGACTCCGCAGCGGCAATCTCCTGGCCGTTACGAGTTCAGCGTTCACTTCTTCGCGTTTGCCAACCAACTGATAGAGCTTGGCAAGCCTGGTGCGGGATTCCAAGTCCTCGGGATCGGATTGTTCCGCCATCCTGAGTTCTCGAATTGCATCCTCATTCCGGCCGCTGTGCGCATAGATGATGCCGAGATCACGGTGCACAATTGGTTCCGATTCATTGGCGGCTACGAGCTTCTCCAATTCCGGAAGCGCTTTTTCGAACTCGTGCTGCTGCACCCATGAGTCGGCAAGGTAGATGCGTGCTTTCAGATGCCCGGGGTTATTCTCAATTTCTAACTGGAACTCGTTCGCCGCTTCCGGCCACTTATTCTCTGTCCACAACAGATAGCCGAGCCCAAAGTGCAGGTCAGGTTGCCTGGAATTCGCCTCTAAGCTCGCCCGCAATGCCTGTACCGCACCAGCCTTGTCCCCCATTTGATCGAGGGCTTCGCCGGCTATCATGGCCGCATCGGCGGAGTCTGATTTTAGCGCGAGAATTTGTTTGCACACGTTGAGAGCGCATTGATACTGCTTGCTGCGCAGACAACTCTGAGCCAGGGTGATGCGGAGAGCGACACTCTGAGGGTCCTGTTCAGCCGCACGTTGCAAATATGGAATTGCAACAAGGTAGTCCTTCATTCCATAGTGCGCCATGCCGAGTAGGATGGTCAGACGCGGGTCACCAGGACGCTTCTTTAGCTCGGCGGTGAAGGATCTGATTGCATCCGGGAATTGAGCCGCTTTGAACAGCGCCAGTCCCATGTTCGTTTGAAGGCCGGGCAACTCCGGATTGACCGCTGATGCCTTCCGATAATAGCCAATGGCCGTCTCATAGTGTTCTTGCCGGGCCTCAAGCAAGCCAAGATGTGCGAGCGCTTCCGCATTCTGTGGATCGGTTTTTGTGATGGCGCTCCAGGCCTGCTCCGCCTCAGCATTTTGTCCCGATTGTTCAAGGGCCATCGCCCTCGAGCGAGTGGACTCTCGATCCTCTTGCTGACAGAGCAGGGCGGGCATCGTAATCAGTCCGACGGCGATCACGCAGGTAGATATCAGTCCGTGATGAATTCTCATTCCCTTCAACTTCACGATGAGATCCATTCTCCAAATCTACGCGCAAAAACAAAGCGCGGCAGTAGTTAGCTGCCGCGCTTTGGGTTATTGACTACAGTTAGAAGATGAACTTGCCGCCGAACTCGAGTGCGCGGGGATCATAGAAAGAGGTTACCTTTCCGAAGTTTGAGTTGCCCAGTTGGTTGCCTACTCCATTGGGCTCGGTGTGGTTGAAGCTGTTAAACGATTCTGCACGGAACTCAAACCTGGCCTTCTCGGTAAACGCAAACGACTTGTAGAGCGAAGTCGTAAAGTTCACGCGGTTGGGTCCGGGGATCGCGTCTCTGCCGGAGCTTCCGAAGCCCTGGTTGGGGCCACCAACCCATGCCGGAGTTGGGAAGCTGAAGCCGGAAGTATCAAAGGCACTGTTGACGTGCCCCAACTTCTTGACTTTGCCGCTTACGTTGGGACGATTGGTGTACCCTCCGCCCAAACCAACGGTGTCGTAGTTGAGGGACTGGCTGGGAATGGTGGGCACGCCGGTCTCGTCGATGATTGTGCCGGCAACTTCCCAGCCACCAAGGACCGAGTGAGTGAGGCCTGCCGCCCTGAAGATGGGCAGTTTGTAAATGTAGTTCATGCTCAAAATTTGACGCCGGTCGAAGATTCCCGAGCCTTTGTCATATTTGATGTTGAACGGGTTGGCAATGGTCGCATCATCCTGACTGGTGATGTCAACTTCGTGCGAGTAGGTATAGTCGACTTCGCCGCTCAGGCCCCAACGGTTCTGCACACGGAGTCCGGCTTGGAAACCGTTGTAGTTGCCATTGGTGTTGTTCTCCTGCTCAGTGATGCCGCCAAAGCCATCGAAATTGCGCAGTTGGTCCGGAATCGGAATATTCGTTCCGCCCGGATTGGTTCCCGAATTGTTATTCGGATCTCCAGCGTTCGCGCGCGAGTACTTCAGGTAATCTGTCGCGGGCCCGCCGGCTACGTTGAACGCCTGATTGGTACCAACCTTCAACGGTGTATTCAAGGAGTAAGTGTTGATGGCCCGGCGGATGTTCTGATGCCATGCGATGTTGCCGACATACTGGACAACCAGAATGACCGATTGTGCCAACTGGTTCTGAACACCGAAGCTGAACTGGGCAACGGCAGGGGCCTTGAACACCTGAGCGAGAGAAGTACTTCCCTGCGCAAAGAACGGTGTCGCCGCAGCTTGTCCACTCACGTAGCTCACGTGAGGATCGCTCAGATACACGGTGCTGGATTGCGGTGTGTTGGCAAACGGAGCGGCGGTCGCGGCATCGTAGATGTCGTTGCCTTGCATCCGTTCATAGAAGGTTCCGAAGCCGCCGCGGAGCACTGTTTTGCCGTTGCCGAAGAGGTCTTCAGAGAACCCAACGCGGGGTTGCAGGGTGTCGTAGTCGTTCTTTACCAAGCCTACCGGAGTGCGATTCTGGCCAGCCAACCGTACGCCGTTCAAGTAGAACGGTGAACCATTGACGACCTGGAATCCGGGGCCGTTAGGATCCTGGGATCCGCTTGCCAGCCAAGTAGGAGATTGGCTGCTCAAGTAGAGACTCGGATCGAAGGTTGCCACCTGGTTGGAGCGTTCCCATGCCTGTGGCAGCGCGTCGTAGCGAAGTCCGAGCTGAAGGCTGAGGCGCGGGGTGACCTTCCAGGTATCCATCGCATATACCGATGGGGTTTGGTTGACATAGTGCCGGATTGGTGCAGCCTGTGACTCGGAATAGCTGGAGGCCAGGCCGAGTAACATGTCCATGAATGAGTCGCCCGTAGCGCCAGAGAACGCATAGCTGCCTTCCGCGTTGAGGAAGAGCTTCTGGTTCTTGGTGTAACGGTTATAGCTCGCACCGAACTTCATGGCGTGCTTGCCCATGGTGTAAGAGAGGTCCACCTTGGGCTCGTAGTCTTCAGCTGCGTTGTGCCACGGTGCCGATCCTGGGTTCTCCTGAACGCCACCATAGACACCGTTCCACTGCATGCTCGGAGCGGACTTGGAGCCGTTATTGAAGAACTTGTTGACGGTGAAACCCGATGGCAGGGCGCCTGACGGGCTATTGACGATATCGATGATATTGCCGTCATAGTTCATGCTTGCTTCGACCAGGAGAGTGGGGCTGATGGTCGCAGTCAGCTTGACAGCAGCACTGTTTGAAGGGTTGTTGAGGGTGCTGGTGATAGTTGGGTAGCTACCGGTGGACCAACCTACCATCGGCGCCGGGAACGCCTGTGAAACCGAGTCGTGCAGGTAATGCGCGAGAATCTGGTACTTGTCGTTGATGCGGTGATCCACGCGCACAACATCGTCACGGACGTTGATGGGGAGACTCGCCTGACCCAGGAATTGATCGTTCGGCGCGTTCGGCTTGGGAACAATTCCGGAATTCAAATATGCCACGGCGTTGGCATCAAACAAACCGGCCGGTACTACGCCACCGGGAAAAGGCTGGCCTTGTACGCAAGCCGGGCAATTGGCAGCCAACTTCGCTGCAAATGCGGGGTCGCCGACAACGGGAACTTTCAGCACCACAGGACTCTTGGCGAATCCGGGCGAAACATAGGTCAGGTTCTGGCCGGCGGTTGGAAAATCGGCCGCAGGCAGATCGTTTTGGAGGTTTGGAGGATTGCCCTGGATCAGCTTGCGCCACTCTTCGTTCCAGAAGAAGAACGTCTTGCCCCTGGGGTAGACATGCGGAATGAAGAGCGGGCCGCCCAGATTGACGCCATAGATGTTGTAGTTGAGCTTGGCACGGTTGGTGGGAACAGCCTTGTTCTTGTTTTGGAAGCTGTTTGCGTTGAAGGCTGTGTTGCGGTTGAACTCCCATGCTTCACCATGGAAATTCTGGGTGCCGCTCTTGAGAGAAAGGCTGATCGTGGCGCCGGAAGAAATACCGTAGTCCGGCGGATAGTTGGAGGAAAGAGTTTCCATCTGCGCAATCGCATCCTGCGATGGCAGAATGTCGATGCCACCGGCGCCGCCGCGATCGTCAGCCTCGCCGCCGTCGATCAACCAGATGTTGTGGCTTTGGCGAAGACCGTTCACGCTGATGTTTGAGCTGGCACCGACAGAGGTTGGCGTATTGTTGTCCGGCAAAGTGGAGCTGACGCCGAGACCGAGCGCAACCAGCGAGGCAAAGTTCCGGTTCTCCGTCGCGATTTCGGTGATCTGTTCTTCGCTGACGAGCGTACTGACGACGTTCGAATCCGTTTGTACGGTGAGGACGTCCGACTGGACGGTCACAGTTTGGTCGACATTGCCAACCGTAAGGGTTGCATCGACACGCGTAGTTTGGGAAACGTTAACTACGATTCCCTTCTCCACGTAGGCGTTAAAACCTTTTGCGGAGGCCTTGAGATCGTAGGTTCCTACGTTCAATCCGTTGAAGGTGAAGTTGCCGCTGTCGTTACTGACAGCGTTGGAAACGAAGCCGGTCTGTTGCTGGGTGAGTGTGACCTCGGCTCCCGGAACAGCTGCTCCGTTCTTGTCGAAGACTGTGCCTGTGATTGTTGAATTCTGCTGGGCGTGTCCCGCCAAGCAGGTGAGAAGCAGAACGAGCGATAACAGAAATAATCTGTATTTCGCAGGCGTCGCCAAATTCACTTTCATGCGTCACTCTCCATTGAAGCTGGTTATCCATTGCTTGTGGCGCTTCGTCCGAATGCACTTGGAGGCACTGGCAATGCGCCGCGGTGTTGATCCCGCTTTTTTCTGCGCTCGAGACGACCATAACTAAGCCGCCGATCTGAGCGATTGCATATCCCGGGTTGCAAATGAACAGCTAGGACGAAACTTACAAAACCGCCCCGCGTTTTATAACCTGAAATTTCAGCCGAAGCACTTAGGGGATGCTTCCAGCATTTAACAACAAGTGATCAGAACCGACCTCAGTATTCGGGGACCCGGGGAAGCAGCTGAGGTTAGTTGGCAGCAGGCTAAAACGCTTTACTGATTCGCTGGGTATGGTATTCAGCCGAAAGATCGGTGTCAATAGAGAATTTGGTTCCGCCCTTGCAGCTCAAATATTTCAGGGATGGCCAGCATACTTGAGTAAACGATATCCCGACGTTGCCGGACCGCGTTGTACCCGCTTCACCGGTATGACAGGCGGCTGATGGATGAGCCGTCCGATCAGCGTCCCTACAGTAGTCAGCATGTCCATGCCGGACAGACAATGATCGCCCAGGAAGAAGCCATGGTGGGAACTGAGCAGTGCAATATCATTGACGATCTTCTGCCTCTCCAAATCCCGCCATCGCTGATTTGAAATTCTGCGATTTGTCGCGGCGTCGGGTTCGGCGAGATGCGGGCAAATTTATGAGCGGAAGGCCTGACCAATGCGTCCAATGTAACGTCTAACGGAAAAGTTCAGTCCAACCGGTAAGTCCTGGGTTTAGTTGTTCGTGCTTCCGCTGTTGAATCATGCGGAGATGGCGCGTATATTTGCCGAAAAGCAAATAACGCTGGAGAAAGCTCGGATGGATTCGCCTCCAGTCAAATCGGGCTCACATGAGTAGCGCGGTCGAACCGGCTCGCGAACCGCAGAAAGCCGAACCCACAGACTCCGCGGCACGCCCGCGATGGGGTAAGCCGCAGCGCATCCTCCTTGTAGCTTCACTTGCGGCATTACTGCTTGCAGCGGCCTCTGTGGTCTTCTATTTCCGCTCGAAAAACGGGAACAAGAACGAAGGCGTGAGTTCCCTTTCCCACCCCGGCCAAACTCCAACCCAAAACGTGCTCCGACTGCGAGGAATGACAGCTGCGGTGGAAGCGCGATCGATTCAGGCCCCTCTTATTGCAGGCCAACAGGTGGGCACCCTTACACTTACGAAACTTGTACCTAGCGGAACGCGGGTGAAGCGAGGCGACCTGCTGGTTGAGTTTGACCGACAGGCGCAGTTGCGCGACATCGTGGATAAGCAAGCCAAGAGCGACGACGAAAACGAGAAAGTGATTGAGGAACAGGCCAAGGAAGTTTCTGCGCGGGCCAAAGATGAAACAGAGATGAACCAGGCAGAAGACGATCTGGCAAAAGCAAAGCTGGAAATGCAAAAGGTTGAACTGCTCTCGCGCATCGACGCCGAGAAAGCCCAGGAAACTCTCGATGAAGCCGAAGCCACGCTGGCGCAGTTGAAACAGACCTTCGACTTGAAGCGGAAGGCGGCGCAGGCATCGATCCACATTCTTGAGATCCAGCGCGATCGCACTCGCGAGACAATGCTCCATGCGCAGGCTAATTCCGCCTTGATGGAGATTCACGCACCCATCGACGGCATTGTCGTACTGAACACGATTTGGAAAGAAGGGAGCATGGGAGAGGTACAGGAGGGCGACCAGGTGAGGCCGGGGGTGCCCTTTATGCAGGTGGTGGATCCGGCCGTGATGGAGGTGCGGGTTCCTGTGAACCAGGAAGATCTTCTCGCCTTGAAGATTGGGGAGAAGGCACATGTCCATCTAGATGCCTACAGTGATCTCGTCCTTCCGGGACAGCTGGAGTCCATTGATCCGATGGGTACGCCTGGAGATTTCTCCTCGCGGCTTCGCAAATTCTCCGCCACGTTTTCCATCGCGGGCCACGATCCCCGGTTGATGCCCGATCTCTCCGCCGCCGTCGACATCGATGCCGCCGGCGCGGGTAGCTCCGCAGGCGGTGTGCAATGACGCAGATACTCAAGGACGTGTGGGCGAGGCACAGAGCTCTGTTGATTGCAATCGTCCTCGTTCTCTCCAGCGGAGCCGTCTATGGCGTCGTCCATTTCTCGGGAAAAGCCCCAACCGTTGCGACTTTCCAAGTGCAGCGCGGGGAGTTTCTTGACGCCGCCCAGTTTCGCGGCCAGCTAAAGGCGATGAAGTCTGTCACGATCACGGCGCCCGCCAACGCCGGTGATTTGCAGATTCTCAAAATTGCCGCGGATGGAACGCAAGTGAAGAAAGGCGACATTGTTGTTGAATTCGATCCCTCGAAAACCCAGCAGGATCTCGCGCAGGACCAGTCAATTTTGAAATCGTCGCAAGCTGAAATCGAGCAGGTTCGCGCACAGGGCGGTCTGACCGAGGAAACAGATACAACCGCACTGATGAAGGCGAAATATGACGTGGAGGTGGCAAAGCTCGAGGCCAGCAAGGGAGAGGTCGTCTCCCGGATCGATGGGGCAGAGGCAAAGCTGAAACTCGCGGATGCAGAGCAGGCGCTTCGACAGGCGGAAGCACAATTGAAGTCGGATATCGCAATCGGCCAGGCGACAGTTGAGGACAAAAAGCATGCCAGCCGCAAGGCCGACTTCGATGCTCAGCGAGCTGCCACCTCACTGGCTGCCATGACCCTGCGTGCGCCGTCAGACGGGTCAATCAGTCTGCTCTCTGTGTGGCACAACGGCGGAGAAGGTCCCTTCAAAGCCGGCGAGCGCGCATGGCCCGGAACGCCACTTGCTGAGCTGCCCGACGCGACTTCGATGCGCATTGCGGCGCGCGTTGACGAGACGGAACGCGGCCGTCTTGCCGCGTCGCAGCCAGTCACACTACAGCTGGATGCGATCGCGGATCGTCAGTTTACGGGCAAAGTGGAGCGAATTGGAACAATCGCCACTCCCGATTTTTCAAACGGATGGCCGATACCGAGAAATTTCGACCTGGAGATCAGTGTTGACCAGGCGGATGCGCGCCTGAAGCCCGGCATGACCGCGCAAATCACCGTGATCGTTGGCCGGGTTCCCAATGCCATCACGATTCCCGCCCAGGCTTCGTTCCTAAAGTTTGGACAGACCGTCGCCTATGTGTGGAATGGTTCGGCATTTCAGGAGCGGGCCATTCAGATTGAACGAAGAAGCCGCGACCGCGTTCTGGTCTCAGCCGGCTTGAAACAAGGTGACCTCGTGGCGCTTCAGGACCCGACGGAGAAGAACTGAGATGGCGCGCACCCAACGACGGCGCATCCTCATCTGGGTAGTGGCCGGCATCATCGTGCTCGCCGCGGGGATTGCCGTCGTTGCATCGAGGCGCGTCCCTTTAACTGCGAAAGCCGATGATATTCCGGTTGCGCCGGTTCAGCGGGGCGAGATCGATCTGAAGGTACATGCGACAGGAGAACTTCGGGCCAGCCACTCCATCACGCTCAACGCTCCGGCGGTTGGAGGAGACGCGTTGCAGATTACGCACCTCGCCCAGACCGGTCGGCCGGTGAAGAAGGGGGATGTCGTTATTGAGTTCGATCCCAGCGAGCAGCACTACAAGCTGGAACAGAACCGCTCCGAACTGTTGCAAGCCGAGCAGGAGATCATCAAGGCGAAAGCCGATGCTGCGGTACTTGCGGCGGAAGACAAGGTACTGCTGCTGAAAGATCGCTACGCGGTGCGCAAGGCCGAATTGGACGTCCAGAAGAACGAACTCCTGAGCAAGATCGATGCGGACAAGAACATCCTGGCTCTAGCGCAGGCGAAGCGCGTTTTGGCCGAGCAGGAAAAGGATATCGAATCGCACAAAGCTACGGGGCAGGCCGCAACTTATCTCGCACAGGAAAAGTACAACAAGGCCAAGCTGGGAATGGATCAAGCCCAGCAAAATCTGGACAAGATGCACGTCATGGCGCCGATCGATGGCTTGATCTCGATCCAGAAGAACGAGAATGCGTCGGGCGGATTTTTCTTCACTGGGATGACGTTGCCCGACTACCACGAGGGTGATCAGGTGCAACCAGGCAGTGCGATCGCACAGGTGGTTGACCCGCAAGGGCTGGATCTGAAAGCGCAAATTGGAGAGCAAGACCGCGATAACGTGAAGAACGGACAACCGGTTGAGGTGACCTTTGACGCATTGCCGGATCGGGTATTTCACGGAACCGTTACGAGCGTGGGCGGGATGTCGGTGCGGCAATTCTTTTGGAACAACACAAACGGCCACTTTGACGTCTCGATCAAGCTGGCCGATGAAGATGCACGGCTGAAATCAGGATTCACGGCCAAGATCAATTTTCTTGGAGGCAGCAAAGGGAACGTGGTTTATCTGCCGCGAGTTGCGATTTTTCCCAAAGACGGCAAGCGCATCGTATACGTGAAAAAGGGCAATCGATATGAACAGCATGAAGTGACGATTCAGTACCAGAACGAAAGCCGCGCAGCCGTCCAGGGATTGCAAATGGGAGACCAGGTCGCAATCGTCGATCCCACCGCCCCGCGCAAGGCTACTGGCGCCGGTTCTGCAGCAGGCGGACTGGGAGGAACCCCCTGATGGCAATCGATGTCTCCCAGACTCCGCCGCGTTCACTGCTGGTTTATCAACAATGGACGAGAGACGCGCAACTTGGAATGCAGAACCTGCTGCTGCATGGGACGCGGTCACTGTTGACCATGCTGGGGATGATTTTCGGCGTAGCCGCTGTCGTGGCCATGCTTTCGATCGGCGCCGGGGCGCGGCAGAAGGTCATGGCGCTGATCGAACAGATGGGTGTCCACAATCTGATCGTGGAAGCCAAACAGACGATGGAGTGGCAGGCCCATCAAAAGGTTCGCGTGATCTCGCCGGGCCTGACCTTGCAGGACTATCGCGTGATTCGCGACGACCTTGGCGGTATTGCGGCAGCGACACCGCGCAAACAACTTACTCCTTCCAAGATCATTCCCAAGGCTCAGCAGGATATGCCGAACGTGATGGGTGTAAATGCCAGCTACCCGAAGATCGCCGGTCTGCACCTGTTGTCAGGAAAGTTCTTCGATCAGGCAGACGACGACCGAGGGGAGCCGGTGTGTGTGCTGGGCGCCGCGGCAAAGTGGAGCTTATTCGGCTCATCCGATCCCCTGGGCCAGTACGTCAAGGTGAATGAACAGTGGTTCCGCGTGATCGGAGTCGTGAGTCCGCAACTCAGCGCACAGGGCGACAGCCAGGGAGCCACCACTACGGACGCCAATAACAACATTTACATTCCACTGCAATCGGCCTTTCTGCGACTCGAAGACAGTTACAGCGCCGTTCGCGATGAAATCGACGGCATCTATCTGAATCTTTCGGACGCTGCCGATATCCCAGAATCCGCGCAGGTGGTCAGAGCGGTTCTTAACTCATCGCATCATGGTGCGGACGACTTCAGCATTGTGGTGCCCGCTGAATTGCTTGCCGAACAGCGGCGCACCGAACGGCTCTTCAACACCGTCATGGTCGCCATCGCATCCATCTCTCTGCTGGTGGGTGGAATCGGGATCATGAACATCATGCTTGCCAGCATTCTCGAACGCACCCGCGAAATCGGCCTGCGGCGCGCGGTGGGAGCGCGGCAGTCGGACATCGTTCGGCAGTTCGTAGTGGAAGCCACGATGATTTCCTTCGCCGGCGGAACCATTGGCGTGGTTTTTGGTTTCTTCATGTCCAGACTGATTGCGTGGCTGGCGGGCTGGTCCACCATCGTCACATTCAGTTCCATCGCGTTGGCCTTCCTGGTTTCGATCTCGGTCGGATTGATCTTCGGCATTTATCCGGCGACCAAAGCCGCCCGACTCGATCCAGTGGAGGCCATCCGTTATGAATGATTCCGTGATGTTCTCGTCATGGGACCCATATCGGCTCCCTCGTTTACTGTTGCCGAATTTCTTCGCTTAAGGGTGGAATGTTCTGGATGAGGATTTTTCGATTTGCCTTGATCTCGTTGTTTGCCTTGCCAGCTTTCTTGCCATCTCATGCGCAGTCTCCTGAAAATTATCGCGGCATGCTCACGGCCCGCGTGCGTGCAGACAAGCTGCCGCCCCCGCTGCACCTCCAGGACTACGTCAAGGATGGCAAGCTCACCCTGAGCTTGCGCGATGCCATTCTGCTTACGCTTGAGAACAACAGCAACGTGCACATTGAAGAAACGCAGATTGAGGCGCAGAAATTTGCGCTGCTCGGTCAGTTCAGCCCCTTCGATCCACTGCTTCAGAGCAGCTTCAATGTGAGCAGGAATTCCTCTCCGACGTACAGCCAGTTGCAGGGGACCGGAGTTACCGGAAACACGACGCTCAACTCCCTGAGCCAGATCGGCCAGGTTTCGTATACCCAAACCTTTACCCCGGGCACCAACATTGTTGCGAGCATGTCGAGCAACAAAGTCTCCACCAACAGCTCTTATTACTTTTTCAATCCCTATTTCAGCTCCGTACTGAGTTTCACTTTTGATCAGCCGTTGTTGCGCGGAGCGGGCCGCTTTGCCAACACAGCCTTGATCAGGATTGCGCGGCGCTCACTCGAACAGTCGCGTTCCACGTTTGAGGCCGAGGTCAACGACGCCATCCTGCAGGTCGTGAGCCAATACTGGCTCGCGGTTCAAGCGCGCGGCGCTCTCGATGTGCAGCAGGAGTCGCAGAAGCTTGCCGAAGCTAGTTATCAGCGTGACAAGCGCTCTCTTGAACTGGGGGCATTGCCACCGCTGGATATCTATCGGTCAGAATCTGAAGTTGCGGCTCGCAAGGTGGGAGTGATTCAATCCCGCTACGTCCTCGACCAAGCGGAGGAGGCTCTGCGCTTAACCATCGGTGCCGATCGCGATTCCAGTGTGCACGCGCTTGACCTGAATCTGACTGAGAAGCCGCAGCCGACGGGAGAACTCGACGCCATCGACGCGACTACGGCTCTTGCGCAGGCCCTCGGCCAGCGCCCTGAAGTCGAAGCCATCAAGGATTCGCTGGCCAATGACGAAACCAGCATCCGGCTTGCGCACAATCAGCTCGAGCCCAACCTTCAACTCCAGGGCTATTACCAGAGCAGCGGGCTAGGCGGCAATCAATTCAACATTACGACGGGACAGTTGATTGCGCCTGGTGGATTCGGCTCATCCATGAGCCAGCTTTTTGGCTTCGGCTTTCCGGGCTACGGCGCTTCCCTCACGCTCTCACTGCCTCTGAAAAATCGCAGCGGCCAAGCGGTGCTGGGCTCTGCATTGGTATCGCGTACGCGCGACCTCAATACCGGCGGCCAGATTCGAGAGCAGATCACGCGCGAGGTCCACGACGCTGTGGCGCAGCTTGAAGAAGCGCGTTTGGCCCTGGCAGCGGGCACTGCATCCTACGACCTCGCCCAAAAGACCTTATCGTCGGAGCAGCGCAAATTTGAGTTGGGTGCAGAGACGAACTTTTTTGTTCTTGATGCCCAGGCAAAGCTCGCCCAGGCAGAACTCACTCTGTTGCAGACGCAGGTAAATTATCGGCTGGCACTTGCCGCCGTTGGCCACTCCACCGGCGATCTGCTGAGCCCCTACCATTTGCAGATCCGTGATCTCTCGCGCTAATGGCATGTCGAGATGAAGTTGTTTATGATCTCAAAGACTGCATCAGAAAAGACCGGACAAGGCACATTATCTTGGACAGCTCAAGAACGAACCGTGGCGAGACGGAGCGTGGATGGAGTCGGGCTGCACTCCTATTGCTGGCATGGCTGGGGATGGTGCCCGTCACCGTTCCCCAGGTAATCGCAGACCACCCAGCAGCGGATCACGCGGCGCCTCCGCCCAGCGCCTACGCAGGCGATGCATCCTGCGCGCAATGCCATCGCAAAGAGTCGGAATACTACGGGCTCACACCGCACGCCCGTGATTCCGGGCCGGCCAGTGCAAAGAGTATTATTGGCAGCTTTGGTCAAGGGCATAACGTACTGCACACCTCGAATCCAAATCTCGTCGTGAACATGGTGGCCGCGT
Source organism: uncultured Acidobacteriaceae bacterium (assembly GCA_963770365.1). Classification (GTDB taxonomy): domain Bacteria; phylum Acidobacteriota; class Terriglobia; order Terriglobales; family Acidobacteriaceae; genus Telmatobacter. The sequence continues at coordinate 210,823 of CAVYPN010000032.1, forward strand.
CCGACGGCTTCTATCAGAAGGCCGTTAATCTTGCGGACCAGAGCCAGCTGGCCGAACGATTCGATATTGTGATTGGATCAGGACGTCACGGACAATCGTACTTGTACTGGCATGACGACCTGCTGTACGAGATGCCGGCCTCGTATTGGACATGGAACCACGAGTGGGTCATCAGCCCGGGCTTTCCGGCAGGGCAAGTGCATTTTGATCGCGCTATCGTGCCGCGGTGCCTGGAATGCCACGCGAGCTACTTCACTTCACTGGCACCGCCGTTGAATCGTTTTGCAAAGGACAGCCTGGTGCTGGGAATCAACTGTGAGCGCTGTCATGGGCCAGGCGCCCAGCATGTTAGTCGGGAACGCTCAGCCGCAGCGCCACGCAGGGAGAGCCACGATGAGATGATCGTCAATCCTGCACACCTGACGCGTGACCGGCAACTTGATCTATGCGCGCTGTGCCATGCGGGCGCTGTCGAGCCGATACGGCCGCCGCTAAGCTTCGTCGCGGGCGATAATGTTCACGACTACCTGGCGATCCAGCCTCCCACTCCCGACGCACCTCCCGATGTGCATGGCAACCAGGTGGGCGCGCTTGAGCAAAGCAAATGTTTCACGTCGAGCAAAATGACTTGCTCTACCTGCCACAACGTACATGAGAAACAGGAGAACGCGGACTCATTCTCACGGCATTGCTTGAGTTGCCATGCGATGCGTGCTTGCGGAAGATTCGCTGCACTTGGCCTCAAAATCCGCACAAAATGCGTGGACTGCCATATGCCGCTGCTTGAGTCCGCCAAAATCACGTCAGACTCAAGCTCAGGAACGCTGCACGCCTTGTTGCGCGCGCACCAAATCAAGGTCTATCGCGAGGCGAGCGATATTGTTGAGCGCAGCCTGAGAGGCAAGTAACCCACTGGTGCGGGTCAACGCATGGCGGGTGGTGTGTTAGCGGCCTGCGGCTGAGGCCCCGAAGGAATCTGGTCCATCGGCAATTCGATCGCAAAGAGGCTTGCATTTCCCTGGTCTGCATGGATCCAGATGCCATGAAAAGCCTGCTTCAACTCAGGGTGTTCGCGGAGCAACTCGGACATGACTTCGGTGACTTGTTGACGAGCTGAAACAGGAACCCTCAGTTGCGCCACTTGTGATGAATTGGGGGTGTAATGAAGATCAATGTCCAGTTGACCAAATTGCGTGGTCGTGTCGACGGAAGTCACTGCGAAGGTCGAGCCCTGGACGTTGAGCATCAACGGTGACTTTCCTGGGAGATCACCGGGACGAGCCTGCTCGGTCTCCTGTTGCAACTTCTCGAGATTCGGACTGGACAAGAAGTCCACGGGACTGAGCAAGTTTTGCGCCACGCGGAAATAGAGCACCGCCGGCCAATTCGCTTTCGTCTGGGTAAACTTGCGCGCGGAAGTCCAGTACCAGACTCCATCATGATCGGCAACAAGCATCGGCTTTGCATAGAGACCTGCAAGCTGCCACTGATTCCCCGAAGCACTCGCGAGAATAATTGAAATTTGCTGTGGATGCGGTACCCCTGTGACATGCAAGATCGCCAATGCGTACTTGCCGGGGGGTATCCCGTTGAAGGTGAGCACGACCGTGGGTGTGCCGCAGAAGAATTGCGTGCGTTCCGCGCCAGGCTGCACCATGGAGGCATCGAGTGAATAGAGGTCCTGGACGGTGACCGTCGAATTCTGCATTTGCGGGCTGAGACTGGTTACCGATGCGCTGATGCCATCGAAGTCCGCTGCGATGGCGGGAAGGGTAAGGGCGCGAAGTCCCGGAATGTTGCCCTGTTGCACGAGTGCAATCATGGCGCGAGCCTGATTTGCGATCGAGTCGCGCTGCTGAGGCGGCATCTGAGACTGGGTTGAACAGGTCGCTGCGTGTGCCAGTTCCATTCGGAAGGCAAAAGAACAGATGAACAAAAGCACAAGGGCACGCCGAAGCACTTTAAATCTCGATGGCATAAATGAACTTGCCTCTTCCCCATCCGCGTCGACGACGCAATTCGAAACAGACCTACAACGTTTAGATGCGAAAGCCTGGCCATCTGAGATGCGGAATTTGCAGGTTGTTTGGCATGGGGTGAACGAAACAAACGGAATTCTTACTTCGAAATCCCTCAGGTGGCGATTTTCACCCTCGACATCGTCCCAGCATATGGACCTCAAAGGGCTCATTTCCGGAAAACATCGCGGATTTTGAGCGATTTTTACCCGCTTACGGCGTTTACAGGTGGTAGCTCTTGACGGTTCAGATCGTGAAAGCGACCTTTGAGCTTAGGTCTCGCTGGAGAGACTGACACGGAGTGTCTCTTCCAGAGGGCCGTCGGGCGCGAGGATACGGAGAGCCTGGCTCAAGACATCTCGACTCGCTGCGTCGATTTGAGCTGGAGCTATGATCGTAAAGATACCGAGCAGTTCATCTAACCGCCTGTACGCACGACGGTTGACGCGGACAAATTCAATCGGGTACTCGGGCTTTCTTGCGCACGCAGCCTCCGGGTCCGCATCGAGGAGAAAGGCGACGTCAGGATCGGGGGCGATGCGTCGGATGATGCGCGCATACATACGCGCGACGGGATTATTCAGGTCGAGATTGGCCAGCTCGTCATATGCATATCTGTCGAAGATGACAAATTCGCAACTGCCGCGGAGTTGTTTTCTAACTACATTTCGCAACGAAATTGCATCAACAAAATAGAGGAAGAAGCGAAGGCAGGTCATAAGCCAGCCGCCAACGTTCTTATCCCGCCGAACAATGGGCGCCTCCGGGCTGCCAATACCTTTGTCGCCCTTGAAGACTCTGTGGCCTGTGCCTTCGCGAAGTTTTGTGAGCCGTGCGACGTCATCCCAAAAACGAACGACGCGAATCCGCAGGCCCCGCTCCTCGAGATGAGCGCACAGGAGTGCGATCTGCGTGCTCTTCCCGGCGCCGTCAATGCCTGAAAAGCTTACGAATCTCACTCTCTCGCCGCCGCGCTTACTTTGCATTCGCACTTTACCTTTGATGGCTACACTTCGGATTTTATTAAGGTGCACTATGAGTCGCTTTGGAGAGTCCCACGACCGTACCCACTGCGGCGCCCGCCGCCAGCACAATGCCGACTCGAATGACAATGGCGCGCACTCTCCGCTGTTTTGCAGGCGCAATCGCGGCGCCCGCTGTTCTTGAGCCCGGGACACCGGTTGGCTTTTCGTATGGCGCTGCCGCCGTACCGACCGGTTGTTGCGGGGGTGGCTGCTGTTGTGCAGGCTGCTGCTGCTCGGGCTGCGGCGTTGGGGCCGAGGGCAACGAATCGGTGGTTTCGTTAGGGGCATCCTGTACCGTTGCTGCCAGAGGCGTGGCCGCCTGCTGAGTGTTGATCGACTGAGGCGCCTGCGAAAGCACGCTGGGTCGTATCGACGGCGGACTTTGCTGTGCGCCGGCCACACTGGTTGTTTCCAGCGTCAAGAGCACAACGATACTGAACGCAACAAGTCGAAAACCGCGACTCCAAGGATTACATCTTTCCCTTCGAGGGAAGAGCCTGCTTTGTGTCATCGCCATACGTTCTCCCTCAGTGCCTAAGCGGCATTCTCATTCGCGCGCCGATCGTTTGCGCCGGACTGTTCGGGCAGGATGAAGGTCATCCGCGGCATCCTGAAGCTTTCAAGCGCATCGTCGATGCTATCGAATATCTGAAAGAGCGAATCGAGGCCTGTTGACCGAATTTCCGCCCTTAGCGCGGGTTGCAGACCTGCGAGTCGAATGTCGCCGTTTCGCTTCATGGCTTCTTCAAGGCAGCACAGAAGGAAATGAATTGCGGGTTTGTCGACCTGGCAGAGCAGGGAGCAATCCAGCACCACTGCAGGGCTGTCAACATTGATGCAGCTTTCCAGTTCGTGGTAGAGGGTTCTCAGCCGCGGACCATCGATCTTCCCGGGAAGCGTTCGAACTTCAATCAATCTTTTTCGATATTTCATCGTAATTATTCCTTTCGATCAAGGTTCGTTCTCATTTCGAATGGCCCCTATAACAGACGAGCTAGTTCCGCCGCGGGATTCCGGGTTGAGTGCGTAAGAACGTTCTTCGCGTAACGAAAGAGAGTCATCAGATTCGTCCTGTACCAGCAGCACTCCGTCATGCGCGGGGAGAGCCCGCAGATGAATCGAAGCTTCCTTAGTGCCTGAGGCGAATGCAGCACTGCCGCTGTCACCCTGTGATTGCCGTCAATAATTGTGACGGGGTCCGAATCACTCACACCGATCATTAAGATGGCGCTCAGATCGGGCTGATCTGCATCGAAGCGGCGAGAGATCGCATCGATTTTGGAGACGAATTGCGCGTCAAGTTGATCCCGCCGCTTCTGAATTCCTTCGGCGATCGAGATCGTTGAATATCTTCCATTCGCGACCTTGCGCCATTGCGCACGCGGAAACATGCGGATGCTTGCAAGGTCGTCCGTGGTGATCTCGGCTTCGTACCATTGCGTGTCGGGCGGAATTTCTCTCCAAAGGTATAAATGTCGGAGAAAGAGAAGAGCGCGACGCTTCGCGTTTTCGTCGGGATCTTCAAAATTCGGAGATTTGACGATGTTGCCGAGGGTGTTGTGATACTCGCGGAAAGCGGGGCCGTTGAAGTCGCTCTTCAAGAACTCTGCGATCGCGACATCCTCAGAAACTCTGCAGATCAGCCGGAGAGGACGAGAACTGCCCGGCTGCAAAACGTCCTTGGGATCGGTGAGGCTATTGATAAGAAATGGAATTGCCACGAAGACGAGCAGCAGGCCCATCAGACCTAGCTGCACCAGCACGACCTCTCTCAAGGAGGAATGATATTCACAAATTCCGACAATGAGAACGCCGCTGATCATCAGCTGCACCCAGCTGGTATTTGCGATCTTGTAGGACATCTCGAAGGTGATGATGACGCCTGCGAGCGAATAAATTACGGTGGCAAACGCGTAGAGGGCGAGCAGATAGGGCAGATTGTATTTTCCTGCTATTGCAAAGCCGTTTCCGAACAGATGTGACCACAGTTCAGGAGGAGCGAAGCAAAGTCCAACGGTGATGGTGAGGCCTACACCGAGCACCAGAGCCAGAGCGGTCGCAATGACGCGGAAATCTCTTCTCTCTTCATTGCTGGTTCCGGCTACGAGGGGGAAGGTGGAATTGACGACAGCCTGGGAGAAGGAGAAGATGACGCGGCCGACCATTGCGGTCGCAGCATAGTACCCTGCCTCACGCGCCAGAAAGAAGTGGTTGACGAGGACGATGCCGCAATTGTTGATGATCATCTGGCCGGCAAAAAAGATGACTGCCTGGAAGGTCTCGTGCGCCACATGGGGGAGGCGAAGCGGATTGGGAGCGCGACCGTCGAGCTTGATCCGAGCGCTGTAGTAGGCAATCGCAATGGCGGCGGAATTTGCTGCGATGACACCCTTGAGCCCAAATCCCATACCGATCAGTGCCAGCGACCCACCAAGCCGGACAGCCTGCTCAATGACGAGATTGAGCGCAAGACTGCGGAAGCCGTATGTTCCCTGGATGTAACCACGCCGCGCGCCCAGCGGAACATAGAATGCCGCACCCACGGCAATGAGGGTAATGAGATTTGCATCGGGCAGATTCAAATAGCCCGAAATGGGACCCTGAAAAGCAACCAGCAGCAAGGCAACGGCGATGCTACCGGCCCATGAGGCGCGATGAAAGAAACGATAGATGGCGGTCTTGTTTGCGGCGGACTGCTGCTGGGCGATCATTTTTGTGGCAATGAGCTGAAACGACAACGTCACGGCCGACAGCAGTACGAGGATGGTGTAGATGACGGTGGCGTGGCCGAAGCCGGTCGGCCCAAGGTATCGCGCAACGGCAATGTTGTAGGCGAGATTGATTCCGGTGTTTAGCCCGGAACCGGAAAGCAGGACAATGCTGCCGGAGATGATGCGTGCCTGCAACGTCTTTCTTGTTTGAACAACAGAACTTACCACTGTGAATGGGTCTCCATGCGCTTCTTGAAGGAACTGCATCTAATCGCAGGCTTTCTCAATATGTTCCGGGGACAGCCTCTATTCATCCGATGCGTTTATTGGCGCTATGGCTGCTCACGACCCAGCGACTGCTTCTTGCGGGTGCTGCAACCGAAGGCGGCTCGATAGCTTCTAAATGACTATTGATGCTGAATCGACTAGGTCTTACGCTTCTTTCCTTCCTTTTTGTGGCACACGGATGCTTCGCACCGGCCTCAAATGCTCCAGTGCAGCTAAAGTACAGAGCGACTGGGAGTTCGCCCCAGGTGATAGCCCTCTATGAGGCGTGGTTTGGACACCCAAGACACATCACGGTTGGCTATTCTTCACAGGATCCCGAGGAGATTCAACGCCAGATCAAAGCCGCAAAGAAGATGGGGATCAGCGCTTTCGTCGTGGACTGGTATGGAGACCGGGAACCGTTTATCGACCACAGCTATGCGGAGATGCAGAAGCAGGCGGGAAAGAATGGCTTCCAGGTGGCCATGATGTACGACGAGACCAACCACGAAGACGACTCCACGGACGAAGCAATCGCGGACTTCACGGTGTTTCACGATACCTATCTCACGTCGAAATCGGAGGGCCACCAGGCGTACCTGACATACGAAGGACGGCCTGTGATCTTCATCTTTCCAAAAGGCGGCCATACCAACTGGGATAAAGTACGGGCTTTGGTCAATACATGGAATCCGGCACCGCTTCTCATCCAGGAAAATCTCCCCGGTCAGTATTCGGGTGCTTTCGACGGTTTCTATGCGTGGATTAATCCCGGGACTCAGGGTTGGAAGCCCGACGGCAGTGACTGGGGCGAACAATATCTGAGCGAATTCTACGGAACGATGAAAACCAAATACGCTGACAAAATCATTATTGGCGGCGCGTGGTCGACGTTCGACGACAGCAAAGCATCATGGGGATTGAATCGCCATATCGCTGCGCGCTGCGGACAGACGTTTGCCGACACGTTTGGATTTTGGCGCAAGGAGTTTCCTGCGAACCAGCCTCCGCCGTTCATCATGCTGGAGACCTGGAACGACTATGAAGAAGGGACAGCGATCGAGCGCGGAATTCCGGCCTGCGGTGAGACGAAGGACGGGAGCATCGTGTCGACATCGAACGCGCCCTCGATCACCACTCCCGCTCCGACTCATTAAACAGGCCATTCCTTCAGAGACAGCCACCAGATGCAGGCTTTTGGACACAAACAAAAACCCCGCCAGCCGTAAGGCAGCGGGGTTCAGGGCATTCTGTATGTGTCTATGCAGCGTCCTGCTCTGAATACCTCACGGCCTGCATGGCGAGGCTTCCACTGGGCACGCCGTAGCTTCCGACAGGAACCTCGATTGACCCCGCTTCCGTTTCGATGGTGAGCTGCGGACGATGAACCTCACTAATGAGCGAGACTGGCCGGTTGCGTACTTCGTCGTAGACGCGGCCGATGTATTCGCCGAGGATTCCAATGGATAGAAGCAGGAGTCCGCCCACGAAGAACACGGCGCTTGCGATGCCAAACCCAACGGTTGACACGGCGGTGGATGTGAGAACCATGCACAGTGCCAGAAACACAGCCATTGCCGTCGAAAATCCAAAGAGACCAAAGCTGAGCCGAAGGGGCTTATAGCTGAAGCTCGTGATGGCGTCCATGGCGTATTTGATTCGGCTGATGAATGAGAGCTTTCCATCGCCTGCTGCACGGTCGTGTCGGTCGTAGTAGACGATCGAGTTCTTGTAGCCGACCCAGGCGCGAAGTCCAGGAAGGTAACGGTTCTTCTCGCGAAGGGCTACGATCGCGTCAACGGCCTTGCGGTCCATCAAGCTGAATATCCCGGCATTCAATGGGATTGGATAGTCAGAAAGAGTTCCAAGGACGCGGTAGAACAACGGGAAGAGCGCAGCGAGGATTTTGCGGCTTTCCTGGCGGCTGCGACGCACTCCCACGACCACTTCCGCGCCGTCGCGCCAGGCTTCAATCAAGCGCGGCAGAACCTGCGGCGGATCCTGAAAATCGCCATCCATCAGGATGACGGCTTGGCCGCGTGCAGTCTGAAGACCAGCGGAGATAGCCCCCATGTGCCCCCAGTTGCGCGATAAGTCGACGACGACTACATGCGAATCCACGGCTTGCAATGTCTTCAGAAGCTGCAGAGAGGAATCGGTAGAACCATCGTTTATATAGACGACCTCCCAATCATCCACAACTTCCTTTAAGGCAGTTGCGACAGCATCGTTCAGTCGCTCAATCAACTCCTGTTCATTATAGATCGGGATGACTATTGAGATCATGTTCAGCTCCTGGAGTTTCGCATTTGATTTGTGGTGCTCCTTTCTCTTGCACTTTCCGCTGCTCTTCCCTCATTTCAAACCGTAGTGTGGCACCAAGCTGCCAGATTGGTTAGATGCGCGGAACTGCCGATTAATCGGGTTGTGCCTGGAAAATTCGTACTCGCCAACGGACTTCTGTGGGAGTGAGAACAACAATGTAGCGGGTGTGAACCTGTTCGGTTCCAATTACTTTGTCGTGATCGAAGAGTTGCACATCATATTGGACCGTATCTGCCAATTCGATCGACAAGCCGTCAGGAGAGTAAAAAAGTATTTTCACATTGTGAGATTTATCGCGATAGACGGTGTGGACACCGTCTGATCTCTGCTGCTTGATCGTGCCGGCAAGTTTGTCTTCGGCGTCACCGATAAAGCCCTGATCGAGCAGGTCAGGCCGGTTCTGAGAAAAGGCCTTCCCTAATACAGCCCATGAATCGAGATAGTCCTGAATTACGGCCTTCGCCGTCTGCGGCTGAAGTTGACGCGGCCCCTGAAGATTGGGAGGCTCGATTCGCACGGTCGGCTGGTCTGCGGCGAGTGCCGCAGCAGCTCCGCTTAGCGCGCAAGACAGGATAAGTGACTTCACGAACCTCATTGCTGCCACCGAATCTGATTACCTAACACCACGCCGCTGGCGACGGAGATTGTTGCCCCGCGATGCGCGGGCATCTCGATGCTGGCCACGCCTCGCTTCAAAGGCACATCCACTGTGGATCTTGTGTCGTTGTACGACTCAGTAAACGTCACGATTGTGCCGTCTGGAACTGCATTTCCACTGCAATCCCGGACGGGGTCGGTCTGGAGTTGAACCTTGTCGCCCGCTGATTTCGCATTCATTTTCAAACTGCATGGATCCCCGGGCACCTGGTTCACAATGCGGGTGCTTGAGACATCTCCAACGCGAGCGACAAACTGGTCTTTTCCCTCGTGCGGTGATGAGTCCATCTGGGTCCAGGCGGCCCCATTGCGTGTCTGCACGATACGCGTTTGTGTGGGGGATGATGGATTGGAGAGCTCGAATGACACCGACTCCGGCTTCGTGATGAGATTGCGGTAGCTGTCAAAGACATAAGCCGCACCCGTGATCCCCCCCTGAAGCGCTACCGGGAGCCGTGAAGGTTTTGCGATGAAGGTCAGATCTGCCGGTTTATCTGCGGGCAAAACCTCGAGCGAGCCTGTTTCGTTAGCCGGAGAAAGAAACACAACGTAATGGCCGGCGTTGCCAAGTGATCCCGCGGGGAACAAGATCGCCTGACCCAATTGCACATCTCGCTTGATCAGTTGACCGGGACCAACGATATAGAGTGTGGCCTGTCCCGAACCGCCACATTGAATGGAGAATGCGGCGCCTGCTTCGATACTCGCGGGCACAGAGAGGATGCCGCCTTGCGCAGAGGCGGCGGATATCCCCAGCGAGAGGCTGAGAAGCAGGATTGGCAATCCCAACCTCACTCGGAACCTCCGAAGCTGAAGGTCGAGACCACGGTTCGTTCACTGCTGACTTTGCGTGCAAGGTCTTCCGGGATATGGATGTTAAATGCAACGGGCGTCTGCGGCAGAAGCGCGTGATCGACGTATTGATCTCCGACCCATATGACCTGTCCCGATTTGTCGTAGAACGTCCCCAGAACATGCGCCACATTGGCGATCTGACCGCTCTGGTTTGTGAGTTGGCCGGTGAGGGATGCATCCGGAGCAGGATTCAGCTTTTCATTTTCGATCTCAATCACAGGATCTGCCGATGCGGAAACAAGTGTTGAGAAGGGGGTCATCCGCACGCTCCCGACATCAGAGAGCGATAAATTCGGAAACCGAATGAGAAAAGGCGTGATCTGTTTTGGCAACAGCTGATGGGATATCTTGTCGAAGCTGGCCTCGGTCGCGATTGGCTTCTGGTCTTTTGAGAGGAGTGTGGCCGTGACTGACACATAAGCTGGAACAACGTCTTCGTTGAGCAGTTCGCCCAGCAGGACAAGACCTTCCGCTCGCTGCACCGGATGCATATTGACGATTCGGACGTGAGGAGCTTCAACATCCTGTGCGCCCCAATCGTCGCCTGCCGTGCGGTAAATGACATCCCAGCGCAAATAGTTCACGGGGACTACCTGAGGAGGAACGACCGGTGCTTTTCTGATGGGCCATTGCACCTGCCACTCACTGCCGTTTTTCACTACATGAAGTTCGCGTGTTGTTACCGAAGGCCCAACGACAGTGGACCACTGCATTTTGAGTTGAAGGTCCGCGTCTGTCGCCGTAGCGTGTTCCGGTTGCACCTCGAAACTATTGAGGGTGGCATAGGTAAGAAGATCGGGATAGGCGCTGGTCAGGTCCCGCCGGAATTCAGCCTCTGTAAACTCCGCCTTGTTGGCCAGGCCGGAGTATGCCCGACCCCATGCCTTGGCCCGAATCTCTTCTCCAAGGCCCTGCACCGCAGCTTCAGGAGTCGATGATCCAGTGAAGTTTTCTCCGCTAGTGTAAGCTGCGGCGGAAGCGAAGGGCCATATGGTTCCGATCGCTACGAAGGCGACTGTTGCAGCCGCAAGTGAAACCGCAAGAAGGGGTCCTCTGCTCACGAAGCCAACCTCCCCGACACGAGATCTTCTTCCGCCGGGTAAGCGTAGGAGACCCGGCTCTCCAGCGGTTTTTTTTCCGGAATGAGCAACACCAACAGCGCCAGAATGCTACTGCCAAACGGCAGGATGCCCCACATCAAACCCTGCCAATGAGGAGGAATTTGAGGTGCATTCAACGGGGTTGCGGGAGGGATGCCATCCTTGGCCCAGATGATGATTGTTCTGTCTTCGAGATTGTCCACGGGCCGCCAGCCAGCGAAAGACAACAGCGGATCGTAGTAGTGATCTCGAACGAGAACCCATTTCAACCCGTAGTGATCCGCATGTTCCAGGATTGCGCGCAGTGCATCGATTCCGTTTTTGCCGAAGTACTTCGAACTCGTGAGGGCACCTGCTCCATTCGCCGTCAGCTCAGGAAGCATACGCCCGGAGTTCCATTCGCCGTCGACACTGCCGGCGTTGGTCATCATGGCAACTCGGGCGATCTTATTTCCAAATCCCAACGTGATATATCGGTACTGATCGTGCCCGTCGCGGTTGAGCCACGCAGCCACCGAATCGACCTTGAAGTCCTCAGCGTCGGCGGGGTGAAACGTGGACCAGCCAACAGCAAGCGCGCATGTCGATGCGGCCAGCACCGTCAGGCCAACAATGGCCGGGGTCCTGAACCTTTCAACAAGTTCCGCTGCGAGAAGTCCGACGAACGGCAGGGCAAGAAGCGTAGCCCAGTAAGTGAAGCGCTCCATCGTCAGCACTTCATATGCGCGACCCAGAAGAATATGCCCCACCGGTGTTGTTCCACCGAGCCCGATAAGGAACGCGATCCAGAAGCCAAACAGGAGCGGTCGAAGCCTGATCACAGCCGCTCCACGCCAGAATATGAACGGAAGAGCGAGAATCAACGCACCATAAGGAACGATGAAGTAGTTGACTCCAAATTGCGGACTCAGGATGAAATTCGCGCGACTCGCGTGCGGGATAGGCGCCTGCGTCACGGGATAGTGGATGAGTGCAATCCAGAAAGGCAACAACACAACGCCGATCAGCGCCGCCACCAACACCACGATGCCGACGGTGCGGGCAACTACGGCAGCTGTCGACGACTCCTCGCCTTCGTGCCTATCCATTACCGCAAGGGCCACAACGGGCAAGGCGAAGAAGAAAGATCCGAACAGCAACGTCGCATGGTGTGCGGCTGCAGCAGCGGCAAACAGGGCGCTGGCCTTGATGAAGGCACGCCATTTTCCCATGCGAATCCACTCATAGAGAAACGGAAGCGCGTTGAGATAGATGGGGGCTGCCGCCGTCGTGCCCAATTGGCCGGCAGAATATACCAGAAAACTTTCAGAGCCGAGAAAGACGCTGGCCAGGGCCGCGAATGAAGCTGCGCGCGGCGAGACCCACAACAAGGAAAAGCGATACACCCCGACCGCGAGCAGCAGGACTGCAAGCAATTGCACTGCCATATAGGCGAAGTCAAGCCCAATGACATGCGAGATCAAAGCGACCCATTGCTGAGGCAATGGAGGATATGTCGTCTGCGAAAAGCCTGCGTACCACTTGGTGTTCCATGGATCAAACCAGTGCTGCACATAGTGCGACGCGAAGAAAATATGCTGATTCGTGTCGAAGGACTTAAGTGGCAGCTTCATCAACAGGAGCGGAAGGTGAACCATCAACACGGCCAGCAAAATTAGCGTTAATGGAATTGGCCGTCTGGATTGTGTAATCGACTCGGACGTCTCCACGGGTTCCTCTCTGCTGTATTTTCGGAAATAAATTTGATTGCCACATGCGACAAAACGGTGGTCGCAAGCATCGGGATATGCAGTTGTTCAGGGGTTTTGATTCACAAATTGCAAGCGATGGTTGCATTCCGCCGCAAATATTGGCATTGAACATCCTGTTTTCGCTAAGTTAAGCGCCCAGAATCAACAGCAGCCAACATTCCGGCCCATTCCGGAATCAAAATAACTACCGTGAGTTCGCGGCTGTGTGAACTCTTGCAGTAACGAGCGGACTGGGTGAACTCTTGAAAGAAATCCATAACTGTTTGAGAACTGTTTGCCTCGGGGCATGCATCCTGGGAGGTTGCGCGGTTAACGCGCAGACATATCAAGTTGGACCTGATACTTCGAAACCTTCACAGCATCAACAAAACAATGCACAGCCGGATCTAGGGTGGGGATCAAGCATTGAGAACGCACGCCTTGCTCGCGCAGCGCAACAGGCGCTCCAGCGGGGCGATCGAGTTCAGGCGCTGGAATATGCTCAGCGTGCAGCGCAAGCAGCACCGAATGATCCGCAGCTATGGTTCCTGTTGGGCTATGCGGCGCGCCTAAATGCCCGATACCCACAGTCTGTCGACGCCTATTCGCATGGCTTGAAGTTGAGTCCGTCGTCCCTTGAAGGACTTTCAGGACTCGCGCAGACATACTCCGCCATGGGGAAAAACGACGAAGCTGAACGCTTGCTGAAGCAAGTAGTTGCCGCTGATCCGCGGCGTGCGAACGACGCGCTCGTATTGGGCGATCTGTACATGCGCTCCGGGAATTACGACGCCGCCCTCGACGCTTTGGGCCGCGCGGAACGCTCTCACCCCGACGCTCGGTCAGAGTTACTGATGGCCATGTGCTACCAGCACCAGAAAAAGTTGGACCTGGCGAACCGGTATCTTGAAGCGGCCAGGAAACACGCTCCTGACAACCCTGAAGTGCAGCGGTCCATGGCCGGATATTTTCGCCAGGTCGGTAAATATCCGGAAGCCATTGCAGCGTTAAAGTCAATTCGAAATCCAAAGCCGGACATCACCGCGGAGCTTGCGTACACGTACCAGCTCGACGGCAAGCCTAACGAGTCTGCAGATTTATATGCACAGGCGGCCGACAAGCTTCCCAAGGATCTGGGATTGCAGCTATCTGCGGCGCAGGCGCAGGTGGGCGCGGGGTCGCTGGCGCGGGCCCAATCCTATTTGAAGCGTGCAGAGCAAATTGACGTCAACTCCTACCGGATGCACGCAATTCGCGGTGAGATAGCGCGGATACAGGACAAAACAAGCGACGCTGTCAGCGAATACAAAACTGCAATTGCCAATCTGCCGGCCGAGCCCGCGGAAGGGTCTCTTTACGGGATTCAGCTTCACATGGATCTGTCGGACCTTTATCGCTCGCAGCGTGATGTTGATGCAGCGCGGCGCGAGGTCGAGGTTGCGCAGGAGCAGATTGGCAAAATCAACGAGCAAGGCCCGAGCAGAGCTCCATTTCTGCGTCTTCGAGCGCAGATCAAATTAGCATCGGGTGATTTCAACGGTGCACTTGCAGACGTGAAAGAGGCGGTTGGCATCAATGCGAATGATCCTAACGGCCTGCAACTGAACGGCGACGTGCTGATGAAGCTAGGGCATACCGAAGAGGCCATCGCAACCTACAAGAAGATTCTGGAAATCGATTCGAAAAACCGATTTGCGCTCGCTTCTCTTGGCTATGCATCGCGAGCCGCGGGAAGAGATACGGATGCGGAGAAGTACTTTCAGCGCCTCGTTCAAGTAGACCCCAACCTGTACATACCCCACCTGGCACTGGGGGATCTGTACACGGCGCGAAAGCATTTCAAACCTGCCCAAGCCGCCTACGAGAAGGCGTTCGAGTTGGATCCGAAGAACGCACTTGTTGTGGCCGGAGGCATGAACGCAGCCATTGAGGTACATGATCTGCAGACAGCCGGGAAATGGTTGGGCCGAGCCACTCCAGAGATGGCGCAAGAACCGGTCCTGCTCCGCGAAGAGGAGCGCTACTTCGCATTCAAAGGCGATTACCGGCAATCGGCACAGATCGGCCAGGAAGCGATCAAGGGATTGCCGCACGACCGCGATGTTGTTGTCTATCTCGGATACGATCTGCTGCATCTTGAGAAATGGGACGAACTGCTCGCATTAACCAAGCAATACGAAAACGTATTGCCGCAAGAACCGGATATTCCGCTTTTGATGGGATATGTTCACAAGCACAAAGGCGAATCCCAGCAAGCTGAAGAGGACTTTACCGAATCGCTTAAGCGAGATCCGAACGTCGAGACAGCCTACGTGAATCGCGGCTACATGCTCAACGACCTGCACAGGCCGGATGCTGCTGCGACTGACTTTGAAGCAGCGCTCAAGCGTGATCCCAAAGACGGCGAAGCTCATCTTGGACTTGCATACTCCGACCTCGACCTTCACAGGCCGGCAGCTGCGATTCGCCACGCGGACATGGCCAAACAGCTGATGGGTGATTCGAAGGATGTTCACGTGATTTGCGCAACGGCATACGGCCGCCAGGATATGCTGGCGAAGGCAGCGCAGGAATACAAGGCTGCATTGGCGTTTGCGCCCGACGATCCAGCCCTCCATTTCGGTCTCGCTAACACACTCTTTTCAGCGCGACGCTACCACGAAGCCATTGGCGAACTGCAAAACGCTCAGCGGTTCTCACCGTCGGATCCGAGCATCTCCGCAATGCTGGCGCGTTCCTATGCGAGCCTGGACGATCGCGACCAGACGTATCACTACGTGCAACTTGCGGAACAGCAAGCCGAGGCAGCACCGCCGCCGCAGGGTCCGTTCGGCCCATCGGTGAAAAGCGCGACTCTTGTTTCGACTGGTGAGGCCCTCAGCACCGTAGGGGAGCAGAAGGCTGCGATGGAGCGCTTTCGCAAGGCGCTTGAAATGCCGCAAGGCAATCGCGTAGATGTGCGGCTAGCGATTGCGCAGGGAATGGCTCAGCAGGGTCATGACGACGACGCTCAACGAGAGATTGCCCTTGCATTGATGGAGGCTACGGCTGGCGACGCTCTTCCCCCCAGTGGCGGCCAATATATTCAGGCCGCGGATATTTTCCGGTCGGTCCACGACTATCGCCTGTCACAGACCTACATCCAACATGCGAAAGCGGCAGGCGCGCCCGACACACAAGTGCGCATTGGACTGGCGAACAACTACCTTGCGCTTGGAGAAACGACCAAAGCCAATGCTGAACTCGCGGCCATCAAAGTAGAGGCTGACAGCACTCCTGACTACCAGTACCTGCTTGCACAGGCGAACCTCTACCGCCAGGAGCATCACAACGCGCAGGCGCTCACTTCGTTTGCAATGGCCTCCAACGCCGAAGGCGAAGATCAAACCGCCACAACCAGTCTGCTGGAAGCGGGAGCGAACGAGGGGCTTCGGGTCACTCCGATGGTGAGCGTGCTGTCAGAATTTTCAATCCAGCCTATTTTCGAGGACTCGACCGTGTACGTGCTCGATTCGAAACTGGATGCGCCGTTTTCCGTTCCAAGCTCCGACATTTCACTTCTTCCGCCGCCGCGCTCATCGCTGCAGACTGAATCAACGAATGCCTTCCATCTCCATGTCGGAAACCTGCCGACCCCGGGCGGTTTTTTTCAAGTGCGCAACATGCGCGGTCAAATCTCAGTACCTGCCACAAATTCCATCGTGAACAGGGACACCACCGATTACAACCTTAACTTTGGCCTCAATCCATCCGTGAACCTTGGAAGCAACGTGATCACTTTCAACGGTGGCATCCAGGCAACAATTCGCCGCGACTCCGTGGCGCCGATCCAACTGAATCAGAATCTCTTTCGCACGTTCATTTACATGAACACCAGTTCGTTTTTCAACGCCATCTCTGCCAGCGGTTACCTTATTCGCGAGAGTGGTCCGTTTACGGAGACAAAAGAGCACTCTCGAGGACTGACCGGGGCCATCGACTTTAGAGTAGGCGCACCCTGGGGAAAAACGGCTCTCCTTACGGGTTGGGGAGCTAACGATCAGCTTTTCACGCCCGTAAATTTTGAGGACTTTTATACGTCGTCCTACATCGGACTTGAGCACCGTTTTTCAGAGCGCCTGCTCGTGAGGGGCATGATCGAAGACCTTCGCGCGTGGCGCGTCGTTGGTGGCGCCTCTGCGATTGCGCAAAACGTACGCCCGGCCTTCTCTGTCGATTTCAATCCACGTCGGAACTGGAATATCCAGGCTTCAACTGCATTTTCAAGCACGCGCAGCTACCACGTTTACGATGCGACCCAAAACGGCTTCTCAATCTCCTACGCACGGCCGTTCCGGCGCAAGTTTCATGACGACTCCGGATCGGTCATGCTGCAATACCCGATCCGATTTTCTGCCGGGTTTCAGGAAGAGACATTCTTCAACTTTACCGGTGGTCAGAATCAGCAGTTTAGACCGTTTGTTCAAATCAGCATTTTCTAAGGCCACTATTGATGAGAATCTGTCTCGTAGCAACATTCCCACCGAGCGGCAGGCAGTTGAACGAATACGCCTTCCACATCGCGAAGGAACTCAACAGCCATGCGGACGTCGAGCTAACCATCCTCGCCGACGAGTTGACAAGCTATGACTTTGCGACGGACAAAAATGGCGAGTCGCTTAAGATCGATCCGCAGGGCGAGTTGCCTGGGTTTAACGTCATTCGCTGCTGGAAATTCGGTGCGATCTCCACACCCTGGCGTCTTCTCAGCACAATTCGCCGACTGAAGCCGGACGTGGTGTGGTTCAACCTGGTTTTTTCGAGCTTTGCGACACCTGAAAACCCCTTCGCCGCGTTTGCCGGACTCAGCGCGCCGGCGCTCGTCCGCGCTGCAGGTTTTTACACACACATTACTCTGCACCACATCATCGAACACGTCGATTTTGCGGCGGCGGGCGTGCGCCGGGAACGTCTTTACCGGATTGGCACGGACTTCGCGACACGTGCGCTCCTTCGCGCGAACTCAGTTTCCGTTTTGCTTCCCGGTTACCGCAAGACGCTGGTGAAGAAATATTCTGCGCATAATGTCCTGCTTGGAACGCATGGTACATTTGCCTCGGCACCAACTCCGCCGGACTTCAGCAAACGGGGCAATCCCGATCAACGCATACTCGCGATAGGACATTGGGGTACGTATAAAAGGCTCGAGACCCTAATGGAAGCGTTCCCCTTGATCCTTGAAAAGGTTCCGAACGCAAAGCTCGTCGTCGCGGGCGCAAACCATCACACCCGAGCCGGCTACTGGGAGTCCATTCGCGATGGACAACCGAAGAACCTTCCAATCGAGTTCCACGGCTATGTTGCGGAAGACGATATTCCAGAACTATTTCAGTCGACGTCAGTTCTTGTGTTGCCATACGACTCAGCGACAGGATCAAGCGGTCCAGCCCATCAGGCCTGCGAGTATGGTGTGCCAATCGTCTGTGCGGACATTGCGGACTTTAGAGGAATGGTCAGCGATGAGCATATGGCGGTGCGCTTCTACGGAATCGGCAATGCCCGCGATCTGGCGGATCAAATCATCCGCATCTTACGTTCCCCGGAGTTAGAACACAGGATGGCGGAGCAGAACTTCACGGCGGGCGTTCAAATGACGATGACGAATGTGATTCGAAGCTATCTCCGCTGGTTTCGTCTCCATCAGGTTAAGAGAGCAATCTCACAAGATGACGCGGTTGTCGCGTCGCGGATTCGCTGGCGGAACGGAAATCTCGGCAGAAGGCGGTCGCCGAGATGGAGTCTGGGGCCAGGGCTCTTTCTCCAGCAGGACGACGGCGCAGTTCCTCACCTGGTGTCTCAAGAGACGGACGACTTCCTCACGGTCGACGAGATTGAGCAATCAATTGGAGACGAAGCGAATCGTCCGGAAGGGATCAATTTGTGAGTCGGAGTCCAGTCAGCGTGTGATCTCTGATAGGACCACGGAATCCTGTGGAGATGAGGCGCGAGCCGCGCCGCTTTTTCAGTGGCGTATGGTTAAAAATTCCTCAATTGGGCATCCTGCCGTCGGTCACATGTCATCCAACTAGTGTTGATTTGCAGACGCTGATACATATTGCGGCATAGATATTGGCCATAGAATCCGGCATGAATCATGAACCGGCCAGGAAAATGCCTGCGGGCTGGGAGTCTTCTGCCCCGGCAATTGGGAGATGTACGCGCAAATGTTTTCAATTTACCGTGAGATTGGTGCTGTTTCCCAGGTGCTTCCGGTTGCTGCTTGCTGATGTAGGCCCTCGAAAAAATGGAGAGTACCTTGCACACTGAGCATACGACCCGGCAACTTTCCGCTCCTCTGCTTGTCTCTTTCCTCGCCGTCTTTTGCTCTCTCTGTTCGGGATGCGCTCTTTTCGTGGGAAGCAATATTCTGAAAGTACCGACGGTCACAATTACAGCGAACCCCACGTCAGTTGCCGTCGCGCAGACCGCAATCCTTACCGTCACCGCGACCGATGCCACCCAGCTAACTGTCACGGGAAGCGACGGTTCGTCATACAACCTTGCAAGGGCCGGTGGAATTCAGGCGGTTAAGCCATTAACGACCACGACGTACACCGCAGTCGTGACGAACAGCAAAGGCACTGCTTCTGCGACAGCAACGGTCACGGTGTCTCAGACTGCGCCAACGGTAAACATTACCGCAACCCCCCTGACGATCACCGACGGCGCTTCTTCGACTTTGACAGTCACGGCGACGAACGCAACGCAGTTGACGGTAACCGGAACGGATGGCAGTTCATACACATTGCAACCGGCTGGTGGAACGCAGTCAGTGAGTCCGACTGCAACCGTCACGTATACCGCGACAGCCACAGGCGGCGGCGGCAGCGTCACCGCGACCGTCACCGTCACGGTTCAGCCCGCAGCCACGCTTCAATCCATTAAGCACGTGATTTTCATGCTCCAGGAGAATCACTCCTTCGACAACTACTTCGGCATGCTGAATCCTTATCGCAAAGCCAACGCCTGGAACATTGGCGATGACGGCGTCGACTATGAAGTGGACGGCATCGACGACAAGCTTGGCTCGATCAGCAACACCGATGACGAAGGCGATGTATTTCAAATCTTCAAATTCACCAGCACCTGCATCGACGATGAAACCTCCGACTGGCTTTCAAGTTACGGCGACGTCAATCGATTCAATTTCACGACTTCGCGCCCGATCCTGATGGACGGGTTCGTGCACAATGGCGAAGGATATGCGAAGAGCTGTGCCGCCTCCGGCGCGACTTGTTCAGGGACCTTTACCGATCTCAGTGGTCAGCGCGCCATGGGCTATTACGACCAGACTTTTCTGAACTACTACTACTACATGGCATCCCAATTCGCCGTATCGGATCGGTGGTTCTCTCCGGTCTCGACCAAGAGCATTGGCAACCGCATTGCCACATTCACAGGCGGCACTACGCAGGGTTTAGTGAAGGATCCCGGAGGCAACGATCAACTGCCGCAATTGGACATTGCAACCATCTTTCAGGAACTTCAGCAGGCGAATGTCTCCTGGAAGATCTATTACACGGTCACCCAGGGTCTTTGCCTGAATGGTGATGAGTGCGTCGGATCTGCAAACGCCAATTTTCCTGCAACCGATTTCACGACGTTGAGCTATTCGACCCAATTCGTATACGAGAATCCGACAGGGGCTGCCTGCACTCCACCACTGCAGGCTTCGAGCGTTGTCGGCGACACGACAAATTCATTTTGCATCGACACAAATCACATCGCTCCGATCTCGATGTACTTCACAGATCTCACGAATGGAACGCTCCCAAGCTTTGCCTTTATCGAAGCCGGATACGGAAACAACGACGAGCATCCCGGTTCCGGGCAATCGATCCTGACAGGGCAAGCCCAGGTGGCGAACATCGCCAACTCGTTGATGGCGAGCTCGTCATGGAACAGCTCCGTTTTCTTCTTCAGTTACGACGAGGGCGGCGGACCCTACGACCATGTTCCGCCTGTGCCTGGACACTCGAACGACTTCACCGATACAACGCTCGGATCGATTGCCGATATATCGGAGATTGCAGTCAATCCTGATCAGTACAATCCATGCTTACCCAGCGGAGGAACGCCGACAACCCATTGCGATCTTTCCGCAACCGACCCCGGGGCAAATCCGGCGGATGCCGCAGCAGCCCAGGGCTTCGCGGCGCAGCTGGGGTTTCGGTTACCCAACATCGTTATCTCGCCATTCACCCGCCGCCATTACGTATCGCATACGCCGATGGATCACACGGCGATCATCAAATTTGTGGAGAACCGATTCATCGGCGATTCGGCACACCTGACCGCGCGCGATGCCGCGCAGCCAAATCTGCTGGATTTCTTCGACTTCAACAAGGTTCCATGGCAGACGCCGCCGACGCCGCCCACTCCGGTCTCGGAGGGTTCCTTCGCCAGCAAACCGTGTACGCCGACGAATTTCGCGCCGTTAGCCTCTCCCGGTAACAAGTCCGGGAACGGCGCGCAGTGAGAATGCGGCGATTCGGAATCGAGCCGATCAGTACGGGGTTACATTGTGGGCGAGATAGCGTGTTCCATCGTATTCCGCCGCCACGCGCACACGCTGGCCGGGACGAACGTCAGGCATTGACGCCAGGCTGCTGGAATTGAACTCGATCTGATAGCTCTGATTGTTCGTTGGATCAATCAAGACCATGGAGCCCGTGTGCATGTCCAGAGCAGTCAGATTTCCGCTGAAAACGAATTGCGAACCTGGGGTCGCCAGAACCGTAACCTTGGTGATGGTACCGCGACCGTTGCCGTCGGGCTCAAACTCGATGGACACGAGGGTTCCCTTTTGCAGGTCAGAAGGACCTGATTGTGAAGCGACAAAGCTTCCCTGCCCTTTGCGAGCAAAGGTCGCGTCGTTGGAAACTCTAAAGCGGATTGATCCTCCACCGTGCCCTCCAACAAGGTCGAGGTCACCCGTTGAGGGGTTGTAGCTCATGACTTCGCCGCGGTAGGCACCCTGCTGCAACTGGGAGAGGATGTGCACACTCAAGGCAAATACCGAGGTGCCATCCAGGGTTGTCTGTACCGACGCATGACTGCTGGGGCGCAGGTCGCGCAAGGGTATCTTCTTGCCGTCGAGAAAGACCTGCGTTCTCTCATCAAACAGGATCCTGATTGGTTTTTCCCCGACGATTCTCAACGTAAAGCGATCAAGCACAGGATCGATGTCGTGGATAGCACCGCCTAAAATCGTGCTTTTCCCGCTGGGCAGTGGTGGGATGGCCGAAATATCGTCATGTGCGCCAGCGGCGTTCAGGTCCGACTCGACCGCGATGGCGCCTGCTGCCTGCGGGTGCATTTTGCCCGAGGATGCGAGGACAAACAGACTCACAAGA
The DNA here is from genome assembly GCA_963770365.1 of uncultured Acidobacteriaceae bacterium. Taxonomy (GTDB): domain Bacteria; phylum Acidobacteriota; class Terriglobia; order Terriglobales; family Acidobacteriaceae; genus Telmatobacter. The sequence continues at coordinate 232,906 of CAVYPN010000032.1, forward strand.
GCGAAGCCACAAACTCTCTTCATTGTCGAACACCTGCACGGTTCCGGAATTAGAAGACAGTTGATTGGATGAGATTTGGGCGCAATTCGTGGTCTCGCGGTCGAGTCTCGCGCTCAAAATTCCCTCTGCATGGCAGAGCAACACGGGCGGCGATTGGGCATCTAACCAAATGTACAGATATGTTCCGACCCAGTCCGGGTGAGCCTAAAGCCCGGCAGGAGAGTTCGTTGCGATATTCATATTCCAAGATATTTGCCTATATTGCTCTTGCCGCCGGGTCAGGACTCTCTCTTTTGTGGGCGGGTGAAGGAAAAGTAATCAAAATCCCGAGGCGCAGTGAGCTAACGCCAGTTCAGCGTCTGAATCGGGAAGGCGTCAAAGCCGTTCAGAAGCATGACTACAAGAGCGCTGAAGCGCTTTTCTACAAGGCATACCTGTACGATCCGGCCGACCCGTTCACCCTGAATAATCTTGGTTATGTATCTGAGGTCGAAGGCGACCTCGATCGCGCCACCCAGTTCTATCAATTGGCGTCGGAGCAGGGATCGAATGCGAGCATCGACCTGAGCAATGCAAAGCCTCTTGAGGGCAAGCCGATGCGCGATGCATTGATCAACCTGCAAGACGCGCAGATGCGCGTGAACCGCACGAATATTCAGGCGATGCGGATGCTCGCACAGAATCGGGGCTTTGAGGCCGTTGCGTTGCTCAAACAGGTTCTGCCAGTTGATCAGCGAAACGCGTTCACACTCAATAATCTTGGCGTTGCAAGCGAAGCCACAGGGGACCTGGACGGGGCGCTTCGTTACTATCATGCCGCCGCAGCCTTGAACTCGTCCGAACCTGCCGCGGTAACCTTCGACCAAGCATGGCGCGGGAAATCAGTGAGCGAGATGGCAGCCGCAAGCGCGAAGCGCCTTGAAAGGCGCATTCGCAACGGTGGCCCGGTCGGGGCGCAAGCGGAGATGTATACCATCCATGGAGTTTTCGAGCTGAACCAGAACGACTGGTCTTCAGCACGCAGAGATTTTCTTCGTGCCTACTCGCTGGATCCAAACAACGCCTTCACGTTGAATAATCTCGGGTACGTTGCTGAAAAGGACGGCGACCTGGAGTCGGCACAGTTCTACTACGAAAAAGCGCAACGTGCTGACAATGCAGGAACACGTGTTGGCTTCGCGAGCCAGCTCGCGGCCGAGGGCAGAAGCCTCAACGCAGTTGCAACCGACAGCAATGTCAAAGTCGATGATGCGCTTGAGATCTACAGCCAGCAGAGACGGCGGCAAACCGGTCCGGTCGAACTGACTCCACGCGGCGATTCCGGAGCGACTCCCAACCAGCCTGCGGAGACGCCTAAACCGGCGCCTTCCCAATCACCTTCAGCGGCGCCGCAGTTGCCGCGGCAGACAGCACCTCAACCGCACTAAATGAGCCTTGGCCAATGACAAAGAATTGTACGCAATCTCTCGCCCATGAGTCGCTGAAACTTCTCTCTCGCCTTGTGCTTCCGACGAGGCAAGCGGACAGCGCTAACAACGCGTTCTCAGCGGAACTGAAGAAAGAGGTCCTTGAGATCTCACGAGCTAAGTTCGACTGCCTGGTCGCATTGGCTGAAACGAACCATGTTCTCGTGCGCGGGCTTGACGCCTTCAGAGAGATCACTCTTCAAGCGGGCGATGCGACTCGGACTTCGTGGGCGGATATTTGCCTTTCAGCAGAACGGGCGCGCATCGACGTGGCGCTCTCCTATCTTTCGCAGATTTGCGATGCATTCACGCGCAATCAACTGCGCGTGGCGGTTATCAAGTCCCTGGATCACTACCCTGACCTTGGCAGCGATCTTGACCTTTACACCAATGCGAAACCTGAAGCGGTTATCCGGCTGATGGAGAAGGAATTTGGGGCGCGGCCCGCATCGCGGAGCTGGGGCGACCGGCTCGCCTGCAAATGGAATTTCATGATTCCAAGATTGCCGGAACTTGTCGAAATCCACATCGGCCGGCTTGGACAGATGGGCGAGCAGTTCGCCATCGCGGATTCATTGCTTGACCGGACGCGGTGCATTTCAATCGGCGAGTTGCAGTTTCGCGTGCCTTCGATCTCCGATCGGCTGATGGTCTCGACGCTGCAGCGCATGTACCGCCACTTCTATTTTCGCCTGTGCGACATTGTGGATAGCGCACTGCTCGTCGAAACGGGAAGTATCGATTACGACGATTTGTGCGTGGCCGCCGCGACCGCAGGGATCTGGGAAGGCGTGACGACCTATCTTGCGATCGTTTCGGACTATGTCCAGCGTTATCGCGGTGTTCCCCTGGACATTCCCGAATGGGTAATGACCGCGGCCCGTTTCCGCGGCAAGGAAGTCTACTTTGCCAAGGATTTCCTGCGAGTGCCGATCCTGCCGCAGTCTGCCAAACTTTACGGTTCGCAATTGGCGAGAGTGATTCGGCGTCGACAGTTCGAAAGTGGTGCACGTTTGAGTCTTTTGCCGTGGTTGGCAACTGCGGCTCTTGTAGGTCAGAAGATCACGGGAAGTGACAAAGGTATTTGGTGAAATTTCTTCCTCTCGGGCCAAGTAATGAAAGTGCCGGAGTTGTGATGTCGTTTTGAAAGTGAAAGCTATTCTTTGGTTCGACTAATCAGGAGAGAGGGGGCCGGCGGCCTTATTACACCGGCATAGACTATGGGCGACTTTGAACCAAGAACACGAAAATCGGGCTCAAAACTCAGGCCGTTCTCAAGCGGTCTAGGAAGCACGACACGGCAGGCGGATTTGTACAACTCGTCATCGCTGGCTGTCGACTTGCTGGACCACGAGGCTGAAGAGGTTCATCCTCTTTACCTTGTCCGGGCGCGTCCGGTGCCGAGGCTGACTGTTCCTCTCACAGTGCCCACATTCGGCAACCTCGACGCCGCACTTCAAGAGCGGAGCCCGAGGTCGCGGATCGTCTCGGCAATTTTTCATACCGGGGTGATCGGCCTTCTGCTATGGCTTGGCATGAGAGTGCATCCGGTGATCGTGCAACAGACCGAGATGACGCATGTAGACTTCAAACTTTTTGCGCCCACACCGCCTCCACCGAAGATTTTGCCCGTGGCGGCAAAGGCGGGCGGCGGTGGCGGCGGCGGTGCACATCAGCCGATTCCGCCGACGAGAGGGAAAGCACCCGAGGTCGCTAAGGTGCAGATGAATGCTCCGCAACTGGTTCGGCTCGAGCGGCCGAAGCTTGCGGTTGAACCGACAGAGCAGGTGAAGCTTCCCGATAATCCCAAGATGCCGAACATAGGCATCAGCAACTCACCGCAGATCGCACTAGCCTCGCAGGGCAACGGAAGCGGCTCAGGATTTGGGAGCGGTCTGGGCGGCGGTCTCGGCTCGGGTCACGGAATCGGCGCCGGACCAGGAAGCGGCGGCGGATACGGTGGCGGCCTGATGAATGTAGGCGGTGGGGTAAGCGCACCAGCTGTGATTCACTCAGTGGAGCCTGAATTTTCAGAACAGGCGCGGTCGGCAAGCCTCCAGGGCACGGTTGTTCTTCAGCTTATTGTCGATGCTGAAGGGAATCCTCAAAACGTTCGGATTACTCGCCATCTCGGAATGGGCCTGGATGAAAAAGCGGTCGAGGCGGTGCGGCAATACAAATTCAAACCGGCCATGTATCAGGGGCACCCCGTCGCTGTTCAGATCGTGGTGGATATCGATTTTCACCTGCACTAGAGAGTTGACGGCGCAAGACTCTTGTATCTCATTGAATCGATCGGGCACGGCGCAAGCCGTGCCCTTTACGCGAAGGTCACTCTTCCGACAGTAAGCCCTGGGCTATTCCTGCAGACCCACGCACTCTGCTCAAATCCAACCAAATCATTCTGGCCAGTTCGAAAAGCATCGATGTGATTTACGGATTGCGGCTGCTTTGGACGCGACGCAGGCTGGCGCTGAACTGCCAACCTCTGATGCGTGGTTCCAGATCTTCAAAGGCGAGACCTAGGACATACTGCGAATGTTTGCTATGGATTCGAAGGCCGGGTAGCGCCTTGGGCCGTTTGATCGACCACCGCAGGTTTGGCGTAGTAGCCACGGCGTGTTCTGACAGTAAGTTTGCCGTGATGGGGAGAAATGACCTCGACGTGCACCACTCGATATCCGCCCAGGCTGGCAGCCTTCGTGGAGTGATACCCGACGGTGTATTGATTGCGGATGTCCTCGGCGACCTCCGATGCGATCTTGTCGACCTCACCGAGCGAGCGCGGGAAATAGGCGATACCGCCGGTGTCGTCGGAGAGCGACTGAAGGGATTCGTGAGCGCGCTCATATTCTCTTGGGCTGGAGTCGTAGAGCAATCCGATGGTGTAAACCACCGGACCTCCGAGATTCTGCACGCGCCGGATGGCCTCCTGCTCGTTTAACCTCGATGCATTGTCGGCACCGTCCGACACGATGAGCAGTACCTGCTTTTCGAGCTTTGCATGTTTTGCCAACTCATCGGCAGACGCCGCCACCGCGTCGAACAGGGCGGTGGTTCCTCGCGTATCGAAATGAGCAAGGCCCCGATGAAGCGCGACCAGGTCGGAAGTGAAACCCTGATCGAGATAGGCATGATCGTTAAAATTGACGATGAATGCTGCGTCCTTGGGGTTTGATTCGTGCAGCAGGTTCATTGCAGCTCCATTCACGGCGGTGCGCTTATCTCGCATGGAGCCGGAGTTGTCGACGAGAATCCCCAGGGAGACGGGGAGATCCTGATGTCTGAAGGAACTGGTGCGCTGCGGCGCGTTGTCTTCCCACACGCGAAAATCCTTCTGTGTGAGGTCTTCGACAGGATGCCCTTTCTCGTCGATCACGGTGCAACTAAGAAGGACCTCGTCGACGTTCTGGTGAAGGGTATAAATGCCGTCCTTGCCCTTTTCAAGCTCAGATCCTTGGGTCTGCACGTTCGAAGACGGCAAGGTCACTTCGGGAGCCTCGACATCCGGCGAAGGCACCGGGTCGCGATCAACGGACAGGCTAGGCTGGATCTCCGGACGCCTCGGATCGGTTGAATTCAGCGGAACGGTTGCAGTCCGCGCGCCGGAACTCGACTGTTGTGGAGGCGTTACCTGCGCTGCCACAAACGGGACTGGCAGCAGCACAATTGCACTTGCACAAAAGCTTGTCCATCGAGATGGTTTGGCCAACATTCGGTTCAACCCGGGCATAGCTCGACTCTCTGATCTGCGAAATCGCATGCTGGTAGTTAGATGCGCGCCAAGGCGATCCCGGCCACTGTGTTCGGGCCGTTCTAAAGCTAAATTTGAGGACCGAATTTACCTAACTTTCGCGATTTCAACACCTGGCGTGATTTGGCCTAAGAGCCTGCGCTCGAGTTGCGTAGCGAAACGCAGCCCATGCATTTCGATCAGAACGTCAACCGAATCCCCACTTGCGCGGCGAATGGTATGCCGACGGTGGTTCCCGGGCCAAAGAAATCACCTAGACCTCCTCCGGGAACCCGTAACTGATTCAGGCTGACGATGGGTTGCGTTGCTGAACAGGATGCGTCAGAACAGATGTCGGTGATGTTGCCCGACTGGGCTTGATCGGCGGGAACCGGCAGAGATGCGATGTTGGTCACGTAGTTGGCGCCGGGGTTATTGCGATTGAAGAGATTAAAGAACTCTGCGAACGGCATGAGTGTATCGTTATCGCCCAGCTTGAAGGGACGAGCGACGCGGATGTCTGCCTGGATGTATGGCGTACCGCGGAACTGGTCGAGTGCGGTGGGGACGCCGTTGATCTGGATGCGACCTGAACCGTCAGCCGTTGTGATGGTGAAGGGCCGAGCGCTCTCGCCCTGCGTCAGGGTACTCACTTCCACTCCCAGAGGGGCCCGCCAGGTTCCTGCCACGACGAAACGATGGGGGACATCTTCGCCGGAGGGGCCATAGTCGCCGGGTGCGAAGGGGTCGAGGGGATTGCACACGCCATTCACGTAATCGGAGAGCTCGCCAAGCACGCAGCCCCAGGTTTGCGCCTTGGAGAACGTATAGTTTGCAACGAGAGTGAGCTTTCGCGAGACCTGGCCTTGCACATGGAGCATCAGCGCGTTGTAACTGGAGCGATTGTCGGAGTGAAAGACGTTCATATCCGGGACAAAGGCGGCCTGGTCTGGGTCGGAAGATGACAACAGCGGAGTGAGCAGGTTTGTTCCGCCGCCATAACTGTAGCCGCGATAGCCGTGGTTTCCCTGTTCGTGGGTGTAGTCTGCGCTGAAAGACCAACCAGCACGGAAGGAATGTTCGACGCCTGCGGTGATGTGAATTGCGTAGGGAGTCTTGTAGTTTGAGTTGATTAGGCTCCCGCTTCCGCCGGATGCGGAACCCGGAAGGCAACCACTGTTTTCGTCGCCGCCGGGATTTGTGATGGGGTCTACGCAAGGGCCAGGGGCGGCGTTGACAGACTGGAATGCCGTGGCCCATCCGGTCTGTGCCAGGTCGTCGGCGTAGAGTCCGAAGCCTGCGCGCAAAACAGTATTGCCGCCTGCACCAGGAGCATACGAAATGCCGAGCCGAGGCCCGAATTGTTTGCGATCGTCGCGCGGCACACCTGCGACAAGCGGAATGTTAAGCGCCTTGAGGGTGATGAAGGCGGGATTGTCCTGCTGTGTGCGACCCGACGCATCGAGCAACCCGAATGTCGCGCTGTAGCGCAGGCCATAGTTCACGGTCAGGTTTTTCGAAACGCGCAGGGAGTCCTCGGCATACAACGCGAGACGTTGAACATTCTGTGAGAAGCCTCCGCCGAGGTTTGAAGTCGACGCGCCGGACTGCATGTCCGTCGCGAACTGGGATAAGTTGGCGGCACTGGCGAGGTAGAAGTCAGGGTTTTGCGGGAACTGATAAAGCGTTTCGTCGTTACCCGGGAACGTACCGCCGAGAACTGGTTCGTGAATAAAGTTGACACCAAATTTGATGGCATGTCGGGCGCGTGCATTCGTAACGTCGTAGCGGAGTTGATACTTTTGCTGGTTGCGCTCAGACGGAAAGAAGGTAATAGGCGTGGCGAACTGGTTATCGCCGAAAGTCTCAAATCCAGAGACAGTGAGTGCAGTCGAACTGAAGGGAAAGGCCAGTGCGAATCCAAGATTCGAATTGCGCTGCTGTGTGAGGTGCAGGGCGCTCGCGCCGAGGACGAGTCTGCCTAGCCACGTGGGGCTGAAGATGAACTGGTTGCTGAGGGCCAGGTCGAGATAGTTGTTGTGAGTCAAGAGGCCGGTGGATGGCAGCGTCCCCTGCTGAACAAGATTGTTGTGCGTGGTGTAGTTATCAACGGAACTGCGCAGGAACCACGAGGACTTCGCGGATTGTGCCCAATCGAAACGCAGGGACCCGAAGCCGTCTCGAAACGGAATTGGCACGTTTGCGGGAATGGAAATGGATGGGACGCCGGGAATGAGGCCGTCGGCGGCGATTGCGGCAAGGGCATCGAACTGTGCACTGTTTGCGGGACTATAGACGATGCTTGCATCCTCGTGGATCAATTCGGAGGCGGCGAAGAACCAAAGCTTGTCACGCAGAACAGGTCCACCCAGCGCGGCGACGTAGTTTTGGCGGGAGAACGGCTGCTTGGGATTGGGCGCGGGATTCTCAATGGGGAAACGCGCATTGAGGGCGGCCGCGCGCTCGTAAAAAGCCGCGTCGCCATGCCACTCGTCGGTTCCTCGTCTGGTTGTGATTACCACGGAGCCAGCGGTAGTGCCCCCAGTATCGGCGTCTTCCTGTGCGGTGCGAATAGCAAATTCCTGGATCGAATCGGGAGAGAAATTCTGCAGAAATCCACCAATGTAGTCGTCGGAGTTATCGGCGCCGTCAACCGAGAGCTCGTTGTTCAAGCCTGAGCTACCTCCCGTGGAGACAGCGGTGATGCGCGCTTTGGTGGGATCAGAGGGCTCAACGGGTTCCGTGCCGGGCGCAAGATAGGCGATGTTGGCGAAGCTGCGCTCGGCCAAAGGAAGGGACTCGAGGTCGTGCCGGGTAATCACGCTCTGGTGAGTCTGGCTGGCAAGGTCGATGGTCTGCGTGGCAATCGATGATGCCTGCGCGCGAATGCCAACAGCCGCCTGCACCACCGCAGGCCGCAAAGTCACGGTGAGGTCGCGAATACTGCTGACGGATACGGCAACATCGGCGGCTGCTTCGGCAAATCCAGGTGCAGTAGCAACGATGCGATATTTGCCGGGAGCCAGGTCGTCAACGCGAAAGTATCCGTGACTATCACTTCGAACGGAACGGGTTTCAGAGCCGGCAGGCGCATGGACGACGATGGTGGCGTCGGCGATTCTGGCCCCGGTGGCGTCCTGCAGCGACCCCCGCAGCGATCCGCCAACATTCTGTGCAACGGATATTGCCGTCGCAACGATGATCACAAGATAGATGACAAGGCTTTTCATGAATTCCAGATAGAGCACGATGGGGATCCGGTTGCTGCCATTCCTTTGGATTTTCGCACAACCCTGCAGCATGAGGAACGGGGGAAAAGCTTTCCCGCGTTTTCGGTGTTTGGCCGATCGCGGGATCTTATAGGATGGCTGATACGTCATGGCGACTACGGCTGGAATTCGGTTGCATATCTATGCAGGAGTAGCAATGTTATTCGCCGCGTCAACGGCATCAGGCTTGGTGGCTCCAGAACCGGGTGTTTCTCGCGGTCTGGCGGCCGCCCGCGCAGGGCGATTATCAAACATCCACTACCAGCTTTCATTCACAATCACGGAGCATGGGGTGTCTGTTGACGGTGCGGAGTCTCTCTCATTCGAGAGCAAGACCGACGGGGACTTGTTGATTGACTATCGCGATGGCGTTCTGCATTCGGCAGAATTGAACGGTCGGCCAGTTACGGCCCAAATCGAGAGCGGACATCTGAGGTTGGCGGCGATTGCTGGGAAGAACACCGTCAGGCTGGTGTTTACCAGCAATGCTGCGGCGGCAGGCAAAGCGATTACGCGGTACGAAGACAAGGACGACGGCCGCGAATACTTTTACACGCTGTTTGTACCGATGGATGCGAGCATGGCGTTCCCATGCTTCGATCAGCCGGACCTGAAGGCGAATTTTCGTCTCGATGTCGAGCATCCTGCGCGTTGGACGGTGATTGGAAATACAGTCGCAACGCCAACGGACGAAACGCATACGAGATTCGAAGAAACGCGACCCATCAGCACATATCTGTTTGCTTTTGCAGCGGGCCCGTTTGAGGCAGTGCGCGCGGAAGACGCAGGAGAGCCGACCGTCTATGTGCGCAAGTCGCAAGCGGCACGAGCAAAGCAAGAGGCACCGCAGGTGCAGCAGATGGCGGCACGCGGCATCGGATACTTCTCAGAGTTCTTTGCGAGACCGTTTCCCTTCCCCAAGTATGACCTGGTTCTGATTCCCGGATTCCCATTTGGAGGAATGGAGCATGCCGGTGCGACGTTTTTGAACGAGGACGGCATTCTCTTTCGCTCGATGCCGACGCCAAGCGATTATTTCCGGCGCAACACTCTCGTGCTGCACGAGACCTGCCATCAGTGGTTTGGGGATTTGGTAACAATGCGGTGGTTTGACGACCTGTGGCTCAAGGAAGGCTTTGCGCAATACATGGCGTACAAGGCGCTGGCGACCTTAGAGCCTGCGTCGAACCCATGGAAGCACTTCTATGATGACGTGAAGCCGCTCGCATACGGGATTGATGAGACGTTGGGCACAACTCCCATTTACCAGGACATCCCAAATCTGAAGGATGCGAAGTCGGCGTACGGCGCAATCGTGTACCAGAAGGCGCCAGCGATTTTGAAGCAACTGGAGTTTCGAATGGGCAGTGATGCGTTTCGCGCAGGCCTTCGCACATATCTCAGCACGCATGCATATGGAAATGCAGAGTGGAGCGACCTGATTTCCGCCTTTAATCAGGCAATCGCGAAGGGGAAAGATGCGTCGTTAACAGCGACACGCACGGAAGGCCTGGATCTCAATGCGTGGGCGGCGGCGTGGATCAAGCGCCGGGGAATGCCGGAAATTGACGTGGATTGGTCCTGCAGGAATGGCAAGATCGATCGGCTTACGCTCTCGCAGCATGACGTTTTGCCGGATGGGTTTGCGTGGCCCATCTCGACCCAGGTGATGTTGAACTACGGACAGGTGGAGAAACCGAATCGCCTGTTGCGCGTTGATTGGAGCACAGCATCGGTCAATGTATCCCAGGCTCTCGGAGAGTCTTGTCCTGCCTTTGTGTTTGCCAACGCCGGGGACGAGGCATACGGAAGATTTCCGCTTGATCGCGCGAGCGAAGCGGAGGCATCAAGACAAGTCGTTATGGTTCCACCGGACAAGCAGGATCCCCTTTTGCGCGCAATGCTTTGGGGGGCGCTTTGGGACAACGTACACCTCGCGAAATCTGCGCCGAAGGGTTATGTCGAATTGGCGCTCAAGTCGCTTCCAGGCGAGATTGACGAGGCCATGGCGCGGGTTCAGGGCGCCAGGATCTCGACAGTTCTTCACTCCTGGATGAGCGATGATGCGCGCAAAGCCGCCGTGCCGCGCGTGGAGTCGGTGATCGCGGATCGCATGCTCCGTGCACCTACGCTTGCCATGCGCATCGTCAGCTTCCGCTCGTATACGTCAATTTCAGAATCTCCCGATGGTCTGCAGAGGGTGAAAGATCTTCTAGCGGGGAAAGTTGAAGTGCCGGGCATGGAGTTGAAGAGGCTCGACCGCTGGAATCTCGTGGGCCACCTAATCGCGATGAGCGACCCAGAAGCAAAAACAATCTACGAAGCGGAAAAGGCGCATGACCAAAGCGGCGAAGGCCTGAAATACGCGTATGCCGCCGAGGCAGCAACTCCATCCGCCGAGGTGAAGGAGCGCTATTTCAACGAGTACCTGCATTCCACGACGATCCAGGAAGACTGGATCACGCAAAGCCTGCGTCCATTCAATTCGTGGAATCAAGCCGGCCTCACACAGCCGTACCTGGTGCAAGCGCTCGACGAACTCGGGGAGATCAAGCAGCACCGAAAGATCTTCTTTCTCGGCGCATGGCTAGGCGCCTTCATGGGTGGGCAGGACACGCTCGAGAACAGTGTGAATGCACAGATGGCGGTACAGACGTGGTTGACGACGCACCAAGTCGATCCGGACCTGCGGCTCAAGATTCTGGAAGCGGCCGATGCGTTCAATCGAACAGTTCTGATTCGCAAGAACTATCCGAACTGACTTCGACGCGATGAAGCATAGTTTCGATGCGTGCTCGCCGGTTTATTTATGCGCCGCCATACAATTTCCTTTACAATCCCTTCAATCGCAATCTGATTGCTTTCCCCGCCGTAGAACAAAATCCTGTTTTCATTGGAGCCCCGCCATGTTTGCTGGCCGCCATCGCTTTGTCGCGTCACTTTGTTTGGTTTTTGGGATTCCTGTTGGTGCCCAGCAGTATTCCGCCACGATGCTCTCGGGGCTCCACTGGCGCGATGTCGGGCCGATGCGCGGTGGGCGCACGTATGGCGTTGCCGGAAATGCGGAGCAGCCCGACACCTTTTATATGGGCTCGGTAGGCGGAGGGGTGTGGAAGACAGAGAACTCGGGTCGGACCTGGTTTCCGATTGCCGATGATCCGTTGACCGGAATTCCGATTGGTTCGATTGGTGCGATTGCGGTGGCTCCCTCGGATCCGAACATTATTTATGTGGGCACGGGAGAGCCGGACATTCGCAGCCAGCATTCGTATGGCATCGGGCTTTTTAAATCAACAGACGCGGGCAAGACGTGGCGCTCGATCGGGCTTGCGGAGACTCGGCAGATCGGGAAAATCGTAGTCGATCCCGCCGATCCCAATCGGGTTTACGTCGCGGCACTCGGACACGTCTACGAGGCGAATCCGGAGCGGGGTGTTTATCGTTCGCTTGACGGCGGTGCAAATTGGAAGAAGGTTCTGGTCAACGCGAAGGATCCTGACAATGTGGGCGCTGTCGATCTCGCACTCGATCCACATGACTCGCAAACCATCTATGCATCTCTCTGGGCGACGAGGCGTCCGCCGTGGGCAGTGTATGCACCGTCGAATATGCCTGGCGGAGGACTTTACAAATCCACCGATGGCGGCGACACGTGGCATCAGTTGGCAGGGGGACTTCCTGCGGACGATTATGTTGGCAAAATCGGCATTGCAGTTGCGCCCAGCAATCCAAACCGGTTGTACGCGGTGGTCGATGATCTGGGCACTGCGATCGCAAGGCCCATTCGAAGCGGCCCCGGCAGCGAGAAGGGGTCGGAACCGAAGCCTTCAGGAGGGATCTATCTATCGGATGACGCAGGAGCGACGTGGAGGCTCGTAAACAATGAGCAGCGCCTGTGGGGACGCGGGTGGTACTTCGGGCAGATCAGTGTGGACCCCACGAATCCCGATCGCGCTTATGACATCAATACGTCAACGTACATGACCCTCGATGCGGGCAAGACATGGGTTCCCGTAAAGGGCGCACCGGGTGGCGACGATTATCACCAACTCTGGATCAATCCGAAGGACGGGAACCGCATGGTTCTGTCGAGCGATCAGGGAACGGTGATCTCGGTTGACGGTGCGAAGACGTGGAGTACGTGGTATAACCAGCCGACGGCACAGATCTACCACATTGCGGCCGACAATCGTTTCCCCTACTGGCTCTATGGCGCGCAACAGGATTCGGGTGCGGTTGGCGTTAGCGCGTGGTCGCGCATGGGCATCCTCGATTTCCGCAACTGGGAGCCAATATGTGAAGCGGGAGAGAGCAGCACGGTGGTGCCGGATCCCGACGATGGGAATCTGCTCTATGGCAACGGAGATCAGCGCTGCAACCAGGAGCTGAACTTGCCTTCCCCCGCCGGTAGCGAACTGCCCGCAGCCGACCCGAACGATCCCAACCGCAGGACGTGGACGTTGCCACAGGTATTTTCCGCGGCTGACAAAGCACTCTATTATGCAAACCAGTTTGTTTTCCGCACGCGCGACCGGGGCAAGACGTGGGCGAAGATCAGCCCGGATCTCACGCGGCTGCATCCGGAGGTACCGAAGACGCTCGATGCGGTAACCGCCAAGGACATTGATGAGCCAATGACAGACCGCTTCGGTGTGGTGTACAGCATCGGACCATCGCCGCTCGATGCCAAAACGGTTTGGGTGGGCACCGATGACGGCTTGATCCATGTGACGCGCGACGATGGCGCGACGTGGAAGAATGTGACGCCGCCAGAGATGACCGCATGGAGCAAGGTGTCACAGATTGAAGCTGGACACTTCGACTTGGAGACAGCATACGCTTCAGTCGACCGCCATCGGTTAGCCGATGATCACGCGTATATCTATCGGACACATGACGGTGGAAAGACGTGGAAGAACGTGGCTGAGGGTATTCCCGACGGCGCATTTGTGAATTCGGTAAAGGAAGACACAAAACAAAAGGGTCTGCTTTATGCGGCAACAGAATTGCGCGTTTACGTCTCGTTCGATGATGGTGAGCACTGGCAGCCGTTGCAACTGAATATGCCAGTCACGTCGGTTCGCGACATTGTTGTACATGGAGACGATCTGGCGGTGGCGACGTTTGGCCGCGGGTTCTGGGTACTGGATCAGATGGCGGCGTTGCGCCAGATTGCAGAGCGCGGCAAGGAAATCGAAGGGTCCACGGCGTTTCTATTTGCTCCCGGAGAGACGATTGCAATTCACCAGGGCAGCCAGAACGGAACGCCAATGCCGCATGAAGAACCACAGGAGTTGAACCCTCCAGCAGGCGTCGTTGCCTATTACTGGTTGAAGGGCACGCCCAGCGGTCCTCTGAAAGTGGAACTTCTGAATGCAAAGGGCAAGGTGGATGTTTGCCTAGCGAGTGATACGCCCGTGAAGCCTGTCGACACCGAGGCAATTAATGTGCAGGCTTACTGGCTGGAGCCAACGCCACCGCCATCCGCGGAGCCCGGTATGCATCGGGTGGCACTGAACGTTGTCGCTCAACGCGGCTTTGGATTCGGCGGACGCAGGGCGGCGCCATCACCGCCCGTCGACGCTTGTCATCCTGCGGGAGCCGCACCGCCCAAGGCGGAGACGGCACCGATACGCCGGGGCCGGAGTGCAGCGGGCCTGCAACCCGGGAACTACACCGTTCGCCTCACAGTTGACGGTCACACATTGACACAGCCGGTAGCCATCAAACCCGATCCACGCCCGTTGCCTAAAGGGGCAGATGCTTCGCCCGACGATGATAATGATGACCAATAAGCGATAGTGGGACTGATCTAACGCGTGTTGTCAATTTGCACGCAGACATGGCGTGCCCCACCCAAAAATGGCGCGAGCAATTAAGATTCAGTCATTGTGGAACTTCATCGGAAACCGACGACGCTGCTGGGGATGGCAGCCGCATTTCTTTCACTTGGAATTGCGGCGGCAGTAGCCCAGACCGATCCCGGCCAGGTTGCGTTTTCCCTCGAACGCGAGGGCAAGCTGGCAGAGGCGGAAGCGGCATGGAGCGCGCTGGCGAAGCAGTATCCATCGAACCCGGAACCGCTGGCGCACATGGGCTTGATTGAATCGAAGCAAGAGCATTACCCAGAGGCGATCAAACACTACCAACGGGCGATGGCGCTGAGCCCCGGAATGCCGGGATTGCGGCTGAATCTGGGGATTGCTCTGTTCAAGGCTGGCGACTACCGCGAGACGATTGCAGATCTTGATCCGTTGTTGAAAGCACAGCCAGATGATCAGCGGCTAACGATTCTTATCGGAATGTCGCAGTATGGGCTCGAGCACTTTGCCGAAGCCTCACCGCTTTTGAAGCGAGCTTCGGAACAGGACCCACAGAACCTTACGCTCTTGCTGACTCTGGCGCATAGCTGCCTGCTGTCGAATCAATACCCCTGCGTGCTCGATGCTTATCATCGACTGATCGCGTTGAATGCTGAGTCAGCCGAGGCAGACATGCTGGTTGGCGAAGCCCTGGACGAGATGAAAGATCCGGAGGGAGCGATCAGGGAGTTTCGTGCGGCGGTTGCAGCGAATCCCAAAGAGCCGAGTGTGCACTTTGGATTGGGCTATCTGCTGTGGACGAAGGGTGAGTATCCAGAGGCGGCGAAGGAGTTTCAGGTGGAGCTTGCGAACGATCCGCATCATCTGCAGGCGAAGCTTTACCTGGCCGACGCACACATGAAGATGAACCAGATGGATGAAGCGAGGTCACTGCTGGAAGAGATCGAGAAGGCAGATCCGAATATCGCGATGCAACACCTCGACCTCGGCATCTTGTTTGCGGATGAAGATCGGAAGCAGGACGCGAAGAGCGAGTTGGAAATGGCAGTGAAGCTTGCGCCAAAGAGCGTGAATGCGCACTACCAGCTAGCGCGGCTCTACCGCTCCATGGGAATGACGGCACAGTCGAAGGTGGAGTTTGACAAGACAAGCGGCCTGAACAAGGCAGAGGACGAGCGGCTGCTGAAGATCATGTCAACGGTGCCGTCAACAAAGGGCGCACCCGGGGCAACGAAACTGTCGCCGGACCACTAGGTCGGAATGCACGTCGCAATGGCCTTATTGGTGCTCTTGATGGCGCCAGTGCCAGTAGTTCTTCTGTGATAACGTACGATTTCTTTCGCACATTTGATTTGAGTTGTAGGCGGGCAGGTTGGTACAAGCAAGGGGAGCAAGACCTCTGAGGCGCGAGAGATGGAGCCGACCAGTGAAGTGGGTAAAGATGCGGAAGGCGGAGTCAGGCAGCCGTTGGGACCGGTAGTTCAGATCGATGAAGGACGCATTCAGGCGCATCTAGACGAAGTAGTCCGTTCGACGGTGGAAGAGACTCTGAACGCGTTGCTGGATGCGGAGGCAGACGAGCTTTGCGGTGCACGGAAGTACGAACGCACCGAGGCCCGCAAGGACACGCGGGCGGGCAGCTACGATCGGCATCTGCAGACTAAGGCTGGCGATGTGACTCTAACAGTGCCGAAGCTGCGCAACCTGCCGTTCGAGACGGCGATCATCGAGCGGTACCGGCGGCGCGAGTCGTCGGTGGAAGAGGCTCTGATTGAGATGTACCTTGCCGGTGTGAGCGTGCGGCGGGTCGAAGACATCACGCAAGCGCTGTGGGGAACGCGGGTCAGCGCCAGTACGGTAAGCGATTTGAACCAGAAGATCTACGGCAAGATCAACGAGTGGCGCGAACGGCCGCTGGTGGGTGATTTTCCCTATGTATTTCTTGATGGCCTGTGGCTGAAGCGGAGCTGGGGCGGCGAAGTGAGGAACGTCTCTGTGCTTGTAGCCATCGGCGTGGGACAGAGCGGCTATCGGGAGATCCTGGCTGTCAGCGAAGGCGCCAAGGAAGACAAGGCGAGCTGGACGAGCTTCCTCCGCGAACTGAAGCAGCGCGGCTTGAAGGGTGTGCAGCTGATTGTCTCCGACAGGTGCCTTGGCCTGGTGGAGAACCTCGCAGAGTTCTATCCGGAAGCCAAGTGGCAGCGCTGCGTAGTTCATTTTTATCGCAACGTGTGGACTGCGGTGCCGACCGGCAAGGTGAAAGAGGTGGCGGGCATGCTGAAGGCGATCCACGCGCAGGAAGATGCTATCTTCTGTTCGGCCTGGTACGATTCTTAGAGCCTTTTGCTCGCTATGCTTTTCATCTTCCGCTCGATCGCTAATCGGGAAAGGTCAGAACCAAAAAATAGGCCGGAGCGAGAGCTCCGGCCTGTTCAGGAAAGTGACAACCGTTAGAAGTAGAGCTTTGCACCAATCTGGATGATCCGCGGCTCGTGTGCCGTAGTCACCTGTCCGAAGTTGCCGTCTTCCAGCGAAGAATCGACAGCACTGAAATTGGTATGGTTGAACGCGTTGAAGTATTCTCCGCGCAATTGGAACCTGAGGTGGTCGCCAATGTTTACGTTTTTCATCGTTGCGATGTCCCACTTTTGCACGCCGGGTCCAAGCAACGAACCAACGCGCTCATTGCCGAAGGTGCCGGTGGCCTTTGCCTCGGCGAAAGACGAAGTAGAGAACCATTCTGCCCTGGTCTTGGTCTTTTGAATTTTGGCAGTCTGGTTCGGGCGAATCGCGATGTCTCCATCCTGAATGAAGCCCAGGCCATTGATTCCCGTTCCCGGTGCGCTGCCTGCAGCACAGACGCCACCGGTCACGATGCATGCAAACGGATCGACCTGCTGCGTAACGGTAAAGGACGAACCGGACACAAAGGACGAAACACCCGAGATTTCCCAGCCACCCAGAATGTGACCTTCGAAGCCATGCTGGGACTTGAAGAACGGCAGCTCATAGATGTAGTTGACTTCAAGGATTTGCGGCGTATTCGTGGAAGACGGACCGTAATCCCTTAAGAAGTCGTAGCTGCTGGTTGCGGAAGTGCCGCGATCGTTCGAATTTGTGGTGAGATCTTTCGACCACGTGTAAGCAAGGCCCACGGTGAGACCTCGCGAAGAGCGATGGCTTAGCGAGACCTGCAGCGAGTTGTAGTTGTTGGTGAAGAGCGGAGCCCGATCGTGCATGTATCCGTAGCCAAGGAAGGGGCGGATTGCGTTGACATCGGCGTTTGGATTGTTCGTTCTGGCGGAGACGGTTGGCTGATTCAGATCGAACTCGCCAAGCAGATGGCGCGCCAGATTTCCAACATATGCGACTTCAACAGTTGTGGTGGGCAGCAATTGCCGCTGCACGGACAGATTGTAGTTGGCATAGTTGGGGGCGCGGAACGTGGGTGTTCCCGTCACAGTCAGCGCGTTGGGACCATACGAGACGGCGTTCTGGCCGGATGGGCTGTCGAACGACGTGTTATTGATAGTCGTGGTTTGCAACAGAGGCGGATCCTGGAACGCGTTCTGCTCCCAGATTCCGTTGAGGAGGCGGTCGTAGAAGATTCCAAAGCCACCGCGTATGGAAGTCAGTCCGCGGCCATCGGGGTTGTAGGCAAAGCCGAGGCGCGGTCCGAAGTTGGTGTTCTTATTCGGGTTGATATGGTTGCCAAAGCGCGAGCAGGTTACCTGCGAAGAAATTGCCTGCGCTGCTGAACATGCGCCTCCCTGCGGGAAGATGATTCCATTGGCGTATGTGGCCGGAATCAACGATGTCTGGGTTGGGTCGAAATTGCCGGTCTTCGGATTGATGACGGGCGCCTTCGTGGAGCTGTAGATCTGCGGATCGAAGTTGTTGAGCGTGTTTCTCACGTCGGCCGGCGACGGGAACGCGCTCCAGCGAACGCCGAGGTTGATCGTGAGTTTTCTTGAGATCTTCCAATCATCCTGAACATACGCCTCGCTGTTGATGTAGTGGAGATCGGGAATGATGTCGCGGCTACCCTGTGAGTAGGTACGCACATTGCCGAGAAGGAAGTCACCCCAGTCGTTGAACGAAAAACTCGGACCGCCGGAGACCGCGTTCTCAGTCTTGATCATCTGCTGGAACTGGAATCCCGTGCGAACGGTGTGTTTTCCGAAACTCATGGCAAGGTTGTCGAAGTAGGTTCGATCGAGGTTGCGCTCTTTCCATGGTGCGGAGCCCGGAGAGAATCCCTGGACGCCCGTAATGGAGACAGCGGGAACACGGCCATACGGATCCTTATAGGCCCAATTGTTGGTGAGCGCGCTGTTGACGGTGGATGAAGTTGCGAATTGTCCGGAGGCAATTGTCGAGTTATATGTGCCCTGAGCGTAGACAAATTCGACTTCGTTGACGATTTTGGGCGAGATGCTCCACGTCAGGTTCCCGACAACGTTCTTGCCAGGCGAATCGACAATGGTATTGACGAGACCGGGGTAGTTCGGGCCAGCCCATAGCCCCATGGGCGCGTTCACCGGCATATCGTCATTCATGCCGCGTGCGTAGAAGTGCACTTTGTCGTTGAAGTAGTGATCGACGCGGACGATATCCTCGTGCAAGTCGTTCTTGGCGGAGTAGGAGAAGGCGTAGTTTCCGCCACTGTTCGCCGGGAACTTGCTGAAGACATTCGTCAAGTAGACGTTGGAATTCGAACTGTAGCAACTCGGGTTGATCTTGGTGGTATTGCTCGATGGATCGTAGGTTGTGCAACCGGCACCGTTCGGGCCGGCGGGTGTGAAGTTGCCCGGCACGACGCCACTGAGTTCAGCGGCGGTGGCCACCGCCATGCTTTGACTGCCGGGAGCGGTATCCTTTTTCCACTCCTCCGACCAGAAGAAAAAGGTCTTCTTCCTGTCGATGTTGTATGCCCTGGGAATGAAGATTGGGCCGCCGACCGTAAAGCCATAATCGTTGTAGTGGTAAACATTCCGCGGCGTAAATGGCGTGTTGACCTTGTTGAAGTAGGAGTTGGCATCGAGAGCCGTATTGCGCACGAACTCGTATGCGTCGCCATGGAAACTCGACGTGCCGTTCTTGGTGGCCACCAGAATCTGTCCGCCGCCTGAGCGACCATATCCTGCGTCGTAGCTGCCTCTCTGTAAGGTGAACTCCTGGATCGCATCGATGCTGGGCTCATTGGTAATGGTTCCGTTGGAACCACTGTCATTGATGTCGGCGCCATCCACCGTCCAGTTATTCGCAGTCGTGCGAGCTCCGTTTACAGCCAGAGCTGTTGCGCCCGCAGATACATCGTCTCCCAGCCCGTTTACGACGCCGGGTTGCAGAGTGACTAATTGTTCGAAGCTACGGCTGCTCAGCTCGAGCTCACGCACTTGCTCTCCCGAGATGGTGCCCGCCTGCGCGCTGCTCTCCGTGTCAATTGAGACCGGATTGTCTTCAACCGTAACGGTGGTGTTGACGGAGCCAGTCTTCATCTGAACGTTGAGCGAGTGTTTTTCTGCAACGTCGAGCACGACTCCCTTTGCATTGAATGTGTCAAAGCCGGTCGCGACTACGGTGACGGTGTACGTTCCGTTGGTCAAATTGGTGGCTTTATAGAATCCGCCACCGTCGGCCTGGACCACGCGCGATGCGCCGCCAACACCATTGAGAGCAATGGTGATAGTGGCATTGGGAATGACCGCACCAGTGCTATCCGTGACGATACCGCTCAGCGTTGCAGAGAGTTCCTGCGCGCGTGTAACGAAAGGGTAGATGAGGAACAACACCGCAACGAGCCCCACCATGACTCGCCGCATATTCAGGCCCCCGCCTATTGTGGAGCGTCCTGGGCCAGGGTTTGAACGCACCAATGAAAGACTTTGATTGAGAACCCGATTCCGGTCAATCATTGCCATCACACCTTTCCTATGAGATCTCGTGGTGTCGATACGCATCCGCGTATGGACGGGTGAATTCAAGAGCTTTCACACGGATTGCTCTTGAACGAATTCGCCCTGGGACTTCCTGAAAGAGACCGGCCGCCAACCGAGATGTTCCAGTGCAACGGATCGCGCTGCTCGTGGTTCAAGATGTTGGCTCGCTGATGGGCTTTTCGGTACTGGCACTACGCCTCCCAAGGTGTTGCAGAACGGACGGGCGATCGGAACTTGAGACCTTCGCCGGCCTTGTTGCCGCCGTTGCCGAATTCCAGAGTCTTGCTGCAGGAGAGTCGGCACGGGGCTTACGGACGTTTACTTGTTGGTGATCAAGATACGACGTTCTTGAAGCAATTTCAACAACAAAATGATCGAATAAGACTTAAACAATCAACCTCATGGTCTAATTGACGACGACTAATCGATTTTCTATTGACTTTTGATCGATCCTCGATTAGTTGTCGGAGCGAGTTCGCGATCAGGGACCGAGCGTATTGCGCTGCGCCCAGGAATATCTACCAGTAATCGTTCTCTATAAATGTAGATATTTGAATAGGTTAGATGAACTCAGCCTCACATGAGATCCATACCGAGATTCCCCGGCCGCACGGATCTGATGTAGTTTCTGGCGCTTACGGAGTCATTTGCTCAAAGGGATGAGTTTGAGAGGCGGTGAAATGCCCACTTCGTTTCAGGCTCGGATGATGCGAGTCCCCTGGCGCTCGAAGGGAGCGAGAACCTCTGCCGAGGCTCCGACATTGGTGATGATGGTATGGATTTCACCGGCTGGGCAGATAAAAGCTGGGCTGACGTTGCCGAATTTGCTCGCATCTGTAACGACGATGACCTGCTTGGATTGTTTGAGCATTTTGCGGTAGACAAGCGCCTCGTCGGCCTCCAATGTGGTGGCGCCCCGTTCAGCATCGAGACCGGTAACACTGAGGAAGACTTTGTCCATGTATACGTCATCAAGGAATTCAAGAGCGGCATTTCCAGTCAGCGAAAAAGACCATGCCCACGGAATGACGCCACCGGTCAAATAGGTGCGAACACCAGGCTGATTGCACAGTTCCATGCCGATGTTGATTGCGTTGGTGATGACCTGGATCTTCTCGCGATGTCGGAGACTGCGACCGATGTGGGTCGTTGTCGTGCCTGCAGAAAGGCCGATCGTCTCGTTCGGTTGGACGAGCTCGGCGGCGGCAAGACCGATGCGGCGCTTTTCGACGGCGAACCTCTGTTCGCGTGCGAGAAATGAACTGTCGTAACGGAAGGGCTCATAGAGCAGTGGCTCGACCAGGGTTGCGCCGCCATGCGTGCGGCGAATCAGTCCCCGATTTTCAAGGCGCGCCAGGTCTCGCCGGATACTGGGAGCCGAAGAACCGGCGACGGCGAGGATTTCTTCGATACTGGCTGAACCTGCGCCTAGCAGAAACTTGATGATCAGTTCACAACGGCCGTTCAATGTCTCTGGCATGACGGGAACGATTCTACACGTGGAACGGCTTGGCTTGCATCTACTTTG
Source organism: uncultured Acidobacteriaceae bacterium (assembly GCA_963770365.1). Taxonomy (GTDB): domain Bacteria; phylum Acidobacteriota; class Terriglobia; order Terriglobales; family Acidobacteriaceae; genus Telmatobacter. Next base: position 254,666 of record CAVYPN010000032.1, read on the forward strand.
CAGATTTCTTGTCAATTTCCCGAGAAAATGGGCGCTATCTTTCATTGTCTTGAATGAATTACCGGTTTACGATCAGAAGCTTTGCCGGATTGGCTTTCAGGATTGGTGGAAGAGGGATGGAAATACAGCACTTCTGAGGAATCTGCAGTGCGCAATAGTCATTGAAGGCGACATCTGCCGTTGTTTTTCAAACCAGGACTGGACGCCTAACCCGCGCGAAGAATGGAATTTGCGGGATTTCAATCCGGAGATCAAACGCCTCGTTGTTCTATAATGAGCAATCGAAGGCTAAACGATCAACACTGGCGATTTGGCGGTTCTTCAAGCTTTCACCATTGTTTTGGTTCCTTCTCGGGGGTGATTTGTGATGAAGTCCTGTGGTCTAAGCTGCGCTGCACTCATTTTCGGGATTTCTCTGGCGGCCATTGTCCCCGCTCGGGCGATCCATGCCGAGACTCCGGAAGAACTCGCCCTCATGCCCATGCCGCAGCATGTCCTGCGGGGAGAAGGGCAACTGAAGATTGACGGCGACTTCACCATCGCCCTTGAGGGATTCAAAGATGCGCGGATTGAGTCGGCCCGCAAACGATTTCTCAACACCCTTTCACGTGAGACCGGGATTCCCTATCACGATGAAGTGACGAGCGGACAAGCCATTCTCACAGTAAAAACCGAGGGGGCTGATGATGCCGCGCTTAAACTCGGCGAGAACGAATCGTACCACCTGGAAGTGACATCGACGCACGCGCTTCTCACCGCGCCAAATCCACTGGGCGCGATGCATGGGCTGCAGACGTTTCTGCAACTGGTGACGATCACTCCGGAGGGATTCAGCGCACCGGCGGTAACTATCGACGATGAACCGCGCTTTCCGTGGCGCGGGTTGATGATCGACGTGGGGCGGCACTTCCAGCCAATGAGTGTGATCGAACGCAACCTCGATGGGATGGAAGCAGTGAAACTGAATGTCTTCCACTGGCACCTGTCGGAAGACCAGGGATTTCGCGCCGAAAGCAAGATATATCCGCCTTTGACCGGCAAGGGTTCGAATGGCCTGTACTACACGCAGGCGCAGATGCGCGAGGTGGTGGAATATGCGCGGGATCGCGGGATCCGGGTCGTGCCGGAGTTCGACATGCCTTGCCACACCACGGCTTGGTTCGTGGGGTATCCGGACTTGGCGAGTGGCAAAGGGCCATACAAAATTGAGACCAAATGGGGAGTCTTCGATCCGGCAATGGATCCGACGCGCGAGAGCACGTTTGCATTCATCGACAAGTTCATCGGGGAGATGACGACAATTTTTCCGGATGGCTACTTCCACGTCGGCGGCGATGAGTGCGATGGGAAGGAATGGGACGCAAATCCGAGAATCAAGGCTTTCATGCGCACGCACGGCATGAAGGACAATGCGGCGCTTCAATCGTACTTCACTGCGAGAGTACAGAAGCTCGTGTCCGCACACCACAGAATCATGGAGGGGTGGGACGAGGTGTTGCAACCCAACACTCCCAAGGATGTCGTGATCCAGTCCTGGCGCGGGACAAAGTCCCTGGCGGCTGCGGCGCGACAGGGGAATCGCGGGCTATTGTCGACGGGCTACTACGTTGATTTGAACCAGTCGGCGGCCGAGCACTACCTTGCAGATCCATTAGCGGGAGATGGGGCGAGCCTTACAACGGAAGAGAAAAAGCGCGTGCTCGGTGGCGAAGCGGCGATGTGGAGCGAGTTTACGACTCCTGAAATCATCGACAGCCGCATCTGGCCGCGCACGGCTGCGATTGCCGAGCGCTTGTGGTCTGCGCAAGATGTTCGCGACGTGAATTCGATGTATGTGCGAATGTCCGTGGTCTCGGACAAACTCGAATTCTATGGTCTGAAACACCAGTCTTTCACGCGGCCCATGCTGCAACGCATGAGCGGACAGGCGGATCCGAAATATCTCGCAGTGCTGGCAAGTGTAGTTCAGCCACCGGTGGGATATCAGCGGGAAGAACTGAAGAAATATGACTGGCATTCGCCGCTGAACCACCTGGTGGATGCGGTTCCGCCTGAGAGCGAAATGGCACATAAATTCAAAAATTTGGTCAGCGCGATTGTCGCTGGAAATGCTTCTCCAGAGCAGTTTCAAAAAGCGAAGGAGTGGCTGACGGTGTGGCGGGATAACGATGCCAGGCTGGAGCCCTCGCTGAATAGGTCAGAAATCACGGCTGAGCTGACTCCAGTGTCGGAGACGTTATCCAAGGTTTCCACGATCGGGCTGAGGGCGCTTGACGATCTCGAAAACCATCGCGTCGCAGATGCGGGAATCACACAAGGAGACACACAGACTCTGAAGTCTGCGGAGAAACCCCAGGCCGTTCTTCGCGACATGGTGGTCGCCCCAGTTGAGATGCTTGTGCAGGCTGCTGGCGCGCAGAAACCGTAAGCGGCCACGCGGAAGGTGGGCTCCGCATGGCGAGGCAGAGTGGAAATCCAATCGGGATTCAACTCGATGCTACGGCGGCGAACTAGCGGATTGACACAATTTCAACCTCGTCTGTGCGGCGCAGGATGTTGACGCTTACTGAGTCGGCGTAGCGTTCGCAGGCGAGGTCGACGCTGGCGTTTCCGACCCTGAGATTGCGAATACGAATATGCTGCAGCTTTTCAGGTAATGCGGAGTGATGAAGATAGATTCGCGACTCACTGGCGCGGATTTCCAGCCCGAGACAAGCCTGCAGCAGCATGAAAACCGATCCCGCGGCCCAGGCCTGCGGTGAGCAAGCCACCGGGTAGAGCGTCGGCCCTTTTCCGGGGCGACGGCCGAAGCCGCAAATAAGTTCGGGAAGACGATGGGACATCACCTCGGACGAAAGATCAAGCAAACCGGAAGTAATGCGCAAGGCAAGATCTTTGTCGCTTCTTCTAAGTGAGCCGAGAGCAATGAGAGCATTGTCGTGCGGCCACATCGAACCGTTGTGATAAGACATTGGGTTATATCTGCGCTCGCCGCGGACGAGAGTGCGCACGCCCCAACCGGAAAAGAAATTGGGCGAAAGAAGCGCGTTACTAATGGAGTGGTATTGTTCGTCGCTTGCGATGCCGGAAAACAAGCACTGGCCCGCATTGGAGCTGCGCACCTGGCATTGTTTCTTTTCGCCATCCAGCGCCAATGCGAACATGCCGAGTTCGCTTGACCAGAACATTGATTGGAAATTCGCTCGGAGTTCGGTCGCTTGCGCACGAAGCCGTTCAGCAAGGTCTTTGTACCCCAGGTCGGCAGCAACGGCTGCAATGCCATTCTTGGCCGCATAGACATAGGCCTGCACTTCACAGAGAGCAATGGGCCCAACGGCCAATCGTCCATCGCTATAGAAAACGGAATCGCCAGAATCCTTCCATCCCTGCTGTACCAGGCCGTGATCAGTCTGACGTGCATATTCGACGAACCCGTCGCGGTCCCGATCTCCGTAGACATCGATCCATTCAAGGGCGGCGAGAATGTTAGGCCAGATTTCGCGCAGGAATTCTTTATCGACGGTGCGCTCGTAGTAGGCAGCGGCGAGCAGGACGAAGAGCGGTGTGCCGTCCACAGTGCCGTAGTAGCGGCCGAAGGGTATCTCGCCGAGACGAGCCATCTCGCCCTTCCGCATCTCGTGCAGGATTTTGCCCGGATCCGCATCGCGCTCGGGATCGTGGCTTGTCGCCTGCGTTGCAGCCAGATAGGAAAGCACTCCTTTTGCGACCGAAGGGGCCAGCCAAAGCAATTCGAGAGCCGTGATGATGCCATCTCGACCAAACACCGTGCTGAACCACGGCACGCCCGCATAGGGATAAAGCCCGTGCGGTGTCTGCGTCACCATCATGGCGAGGTCGGCGCAGGACCGGCGGAGCCAATTATTGAACTGTTCATTCGAAGTTTGGATGTCCACATCTGCCAACGGTCCGTTACTACGCTTGTGGTCCATCGCTTGCAGCGATTCACTGTAACTGCTGAAGGCTATCTGGCTGTTTCCCTCGCGCTCGCACACAACATTGACCGTGAAGCTGGCTTCGCCATGGGCCTCGATTTTCAGCGGAACGGCAATGCCGCCCTCGTGCGGTTCACAAGATGGGGCCGAGCACACAACCCGCGTGGTACGCCGGATGAGATCGAGGCCGTCATAGGCGAGCGCTACAGATGAGCGCCCAATCTCTTGAGGAAGTTTCTCACCGCGGCGTTTCCGCTTTTCGCCGCGCACTTCAAAGATGTCGGCGAAATCTGCATCAAAATCGAAGGAGAGCTCGACATCGATGGCTGTATCGCCGTAGTTGTTCACGGTGATCTGGTCGTAACAGACCAATTCTGTCAGGAACTTGGTGCGGTAGATATGCACCGTTCCCCGAGGCAGCGAGGCACCGCATTCAAGTTGAATGTCAGGATTTGTGAGGTCTATCCCGAAGAGAATATTGTCTTCTCGGATGGTGGAACTCAAGAGCAAGGGGCGAAATCCGCAGAAGAGCATTTCCAGGCGCGAGAGATGGCGGGTCTCGTTATGGAAGATTCCTTGCTGGCCGAAGCCGACAGGCTGAATATCTCCTCCGCGATCGAAAACGGCGAAGGTATCGCCATTCAGAAGAACCCTGGTTCGATCGTCAGCCAGGGCCGATGAAGCTCGAATGTAAAATTGCTGATCAACTTCAATGACGTCGCGATTTTGTTCACGCTGTCCAGTTGGCATCATCGATAGAAGACTCCAGGGCTAAAGGGTGAGAGTTGTTCCGCGTTTCCCGCGTGCTGCGCGTTTCTTTTCCCAGATGCCACGCTCGTACGCGGCCAAATATGCCTCACACATGCGTCGCGCCGTGAAGCGCTCCAGAAACCGCTGGCGGCAAGCCTGGCGATCGATCGATGGAATTCGCTTCACTGCCTCTATAGCTTCTTCGACGCTTTCCACGATGAATCCGGTCACACCTTCGTCAATAATTTCTGAAACCGATCCTCCGCGAAACGCCACGACGGGGGTGCCACAGGCCATGGACTCAATCATCACCAGGCCAAATGGTTCAGGCCAGTCGATGGGAAACAGGAGCGCAGCCGCATTGCCGAGAAAATCAGTTTTATCGTGCTCGCCGATCTCGCCAACGAATTCGACATCGGAATCCGCCAAAAGATCGCTGATCTCTGCCTCGAAGTACGTGCGATCGGCGTCGTCGATCTTGGCGGCAACCCGCAACGGCATTCCCGCCTGGCGTGCAATCTCAATCGCCCGGTCGACCCGCTTTTCCGGCGAGATTCGTCCCAAAAAAGCCAGGTAATCTCCCGATGAGAAACGCGGCTGATAGAGATCCTCCGGAATACCATGGTGAACCGTCATAAGCCAACTTGCCCACGGCATTGGAGCCCGCTGGGCATCGGAGATGGAAATCAGGCGCATATCATCGAATTCCCGAAACAGGGGGTAAAGGTCGGGAATGTCGAGCCGCCCATGAAGAGTCGTAACGGCAGGAATCTCGAGCCTTCGAATCTGTGAGAACGGAAGGTAGTCGAGGTGAAAATGCACAACATCGAATTCGTCCGCTTCCTGCGCAATGGTTTCGATGAGATTCAGGTGATGGGCGAGGGGCGAGAGCAGCTTTCCCCCATCGAGCCGAAGTGCTCGTTCGCACACCGATCGGAGGTGCGCCGATGTTTGCGAGTCTCCACTCGCGTACAGAGTTATGTCATGTCCCAACGCTACAAGTTCTTCCGTAATATATGAGACCACTCGTTCGGTCCCGCCATAAAACTTGGGGGGCACACTTTCATATAGAGGCGCAACCTGCGCGATTTTCATGATGGCACGGTCCCCAGCCGCTTCTTGCTTTGCGGGTCATTCTGATCCCGTTTGATGCGACGAGCCCACGTCGACGTGGTCTGGAAGAGGCGCAAACCGGTCAAAATGAAAGAATCATACCGAGGCTCTCTGATAAAAAGTGACGGGACAAGGCTCCACAATCAAAAGGAGATTCAGGAAGGTTTTGTAACCCAAAGACCAGTTTTTGGTGGGAGCATTTGGCTGATACTTGTGCCGCGGCAGTTGCAATTTCGCGTACATCCTGAGAATATCAATGCATGGACCTTCGGACCTGTTGTCGCCGCTGTATGCCGCCTCGCGCGCACGGGTGACCATGGTCTTTTAAAGCTTCCATCTTTCCAAAGGTTTCCTGATTGCCCGCGACGCAGCCTTAGCTGTCGCGGGCTTTCTGTTTTCAGCGCAATTGAATCCCCTCAAAGAGGTCATATGAATGAAGTTGCAGTTCCACCGAAAGAGACGAAGGCCCAACGTACCGAACGCCTGAAGCGCGCCAAGAACCCCTGGGAGGCATTCGACGAAGTGCGAGCTTTTGCGCGCGAGGGGCGCTCCAGCGTAGTCCCCGAATGGGCCGGCATGTATTTCAAATGGTGGGGTATCTACACGCAGGGGGATGGTGTGGGCGCGACCGGCGGCAAAGGTGGCGAAGGGCTTGTTTCTGACCATTTCATGATGCGCATCGGGATCCCAAACGGAATCATCTCGTCAAGCCAACTGCGGACGATCGGCGGGATCACGCGGAAGTATGCACGCAATCTGGCCGACATTACTGTCCGTCAGAATATCCAGTTACACTGGCTGACGATTGAGTCCCTGCCCGAAGTGGTGGATGCGCTGGACGCGATTGGCCTCTCTCCGAAAGGCGCTTGCGGGGATGTTGTGCGCAACGTAACAGGCTGTCCGCTGGCCGGCGTCGATCATGATGAGTTGATCGATGCCTCGCCGATTGCCCTCGAGATTGCGCATCTGCTCACGGCGAATCCTGATTTCTACAATCTGCCGCGCAAGTTCAAGATTTGCGTGACGGGCTGCCCGACCTGGTGCTCCTATCCAGAGATCAATGACATTGCACTAACGCCTGTGAAGCGTGACGGCCAGGTCGGATTCACGGTGCGCGTAGGAGGAGGGCTTTCGAACGAGCCGCATCTAGCGGTCCGGCTCGATGCCTTTGTCCTTCCTGAGCAGGCGGTTGCTGTGGTGAAGGCGATCACGGAGATCTTTCGCGATCAGCAGGTTTTGCGTGAGAGTCGCGACCGGGCGCGGCTGAAATATCTCTTTCTGAAAGAGGGATGGACGGCCCAGAGTTTCCTGGCCGAATTGCAATCGCGGTTGGACTTCACGCTGGCGGCAGGTGTCGATGAGGATGTGCCGGATGAGACGCTTCGCGATCACGTTGGCATTCATCGCCAGCGCCAGACCGGATTGAGCTATGTCGGAGCATCTGTGCTTCGCGGTCGGCTGACGGGAGAACAGCTGGAAGCCGCAGCCGATCTGGCGGACAAGTACGGAAGCGGCGCCTTGCGCGCAACTGTTTCGCAGAACCTGCTTTTCATTGACGTGCCGAATGAGAAGGCTGGGGACCTTGTGCGCGAACTTGGCGCCATCGGTCTTCATGTGGAAGGCTCGCCCTTCTGGCGAGGGGCTGTCGCCTGCACGGGCACAGAATTCTGCAAGCTGGCCATCACGGAAACGAAAGGGTTCACGCGCTGGCTGGTGGACGAACTTGAGGAGCGGGTCCCGCAATTTGATCAGCAATTGCGGCTGCACGTAACCGGGTGCCCCAATGGATGCGGACAGCACTGGATCGCCGATATCGGAATCGAGGGCAAGAAGATCAAGCACGAGGGAAAGCTGGTGGATGCCTACTACTTCTGCCTTGGCGGGTCGGTGGGGCAGCACGCGGGCATTGCGCGGCCGGTGGGTTATCGCACTCCTGCTTCCCATGTTCCCGAAGCGATCGCGCGGCTGCTGCGCAAGTACCTGGTCACGCGCGATGGCGATGAAAATCTGCGCGCATGGTTCGCCCGCCACACAAACGATGAGTTGCGCGGATACCTGGCGGGAGAGGTCTTCGCGCCGGTTGAGCGCGATCTACCCGCGGGCCGCGTGCCCCACTCCGTAGCAGACTGAGGTTGCCATGAGCTTACTGCCGATTTTTCTGAAACTCGATGGACGGCCCGGACTCCTGGTGGGCGCGGGCAACGTGGCATTTGAAAAGATCAACAGCCTGCTTATAACGGGACTGCGCCTGCGCGTAATTGCGCCGGAGGCAAAGCCGGAGATCGAGCAACTTGCGCGGGAGAACCGGCTGGAGTGGATTCAGCGAAGTTTTGCTCCGGCCGACCTGGATGGCAACTTTGTGGTGATCGCTGCGACGGACGATCCAGAAGTGAATGCGACTATCTATCGCGAGGCAGTTCGCCGGGGAATTCTGGTGAACAGCGTGGATGATCCGCCGCACTGCGACTTCTATTTCGGATCGGTTGTGCGGCGGGGCGATCTGCAGATCGCAATCTCCACAGCGGGAGAAAGCCCGGCCGTTGCTCAGCGGCTTCGGCGCGAAATTGATGCGCGGTTGTCAGCGGATATCGGGCCATGGCTCAAAAATCTGGGCGCGTTTCGGCGTGAGGTTCTGGCAACGCTTCCACCAGGCGAAGACCGCAAGGCTTTGCTGCATGAAATGGCGGAGCGGCAGTTTTTCGAATCAAGCTCGACACCACCGCATTCCTTAGAAAATTCGGCCTCAAGCCAATCCGAACAGAGTCCGGAAGGCAAAGTGTTTCTTGTCGGCGCAGGTCCCGGCGACCCGGATCTGCTCACAGTGAAAGCGCTGCGGCTCATTCAGTCAGCCGAGGTCATTCTGCATGACGATCTTGTACCTCCGGGGATTTTGGAGTTGGCCGCGGCATCCGCGGAAGTCGTAAACGTGGGCAAGCGTTGCGGAACGAAGAGCATTACGCAGGAGGAGATCCATGCGCTGATGATTACGCATGCCTCGGCCGGGCGACGCGTGGTGAGACTGAAGAGCGGTGATCCGCTGATTTTTGGTCGCGCGGCTGAAGAAATGAAAGCACTGACGGATGCTGGAGTAGCCTTCGAAGTAGTGCCCGGAATCACGGCTGCTTTCGCGGCTGCGGCGGCAATTCCCTGCTCGCTCACGGATCGCAATGCGGCCTCGAGCGTGATTTTCTCGACCGGCCATCACGCACAATCGCACAATGACGCGCCGATACCGGAAATCGAAGATGCCACGCGCGTGGTTTACATGCCGGGGCGCGACCTTACGCTGCTGGCACTCGAATGGCTCGAGAAGGGTTTGCCAGCCGATTTTCCCTGCGCGATTGTGTCCCACGCCGCTCAACCGGAGCAGCGGGTGCAGCGAACCACCCTCGGCGAGTTGGGGAAGGCACGGCCAACGGATTCGCCCAGCCTGCTGATTGCCGGGTGGGGAGTGCGCGACATGGCCGACAATCGCATTCGCGCGGCTGCCAGCCAAGCTGTGATCGCGTAATTTCGGCTGCCCGCCAGCAGAGTTCCTATTCAGTCCGAGGCGCTCTCGACCTTTATACTGAAGTGTTTGTTGAATCAATCAGACAGGCTTGTCCAATTGCCTGTTGATGGGAGCGACATTGCCTCAGGCAGAGATCGGGATTATCGGCGGCAGCGGGCTCTACTCAATGCCCGGATTTACCAACGTCCATGAAGAACACGTTGAGACACCATTTGGCGAGCCTTCCGACCCGTTCGTGCTCGGCGAACTGGAGGGGCGCAAGGTTGCATTCCTGGCGCGCCATGGCCGAGGACACCGGATTCTGCCCTCGGAATTGAACTTTCGCGCCAACATCTACGCGTTCAAGAAGCTTGGGGTAGAGCGGATTCTCTCGGTCTCGGCTGTCGGATCGCTGAAGGAAGAGCACAAGCCGACAGATTTCGTGATTCCCGACCAATTCATCGATCGCACATTTCACCGCATCTCTACGTTTTTTGGCGATGGCATCGTCGGCCATGTGGCGTTCGGCGACCCTGTGTGCTCCGTAGTTGCCAAGGCAGCGGAAGAGGGATGCACGAGCGCCGGCGTCGTAGGCAAACTGGGTGGCACGTATATATGCATGGAAGGTCCGCAGTTTTCAACCAAAGCTGAATCGAATCTCTACCGCAGTTGGGGCGCGGACGTGATCGGCATGACCAACTTGCAGGAAGCAAAACTCGCGCGCGAAGCGGAGATCTGCTATGCCACGGTCGCCATGGTGACCGACTACGACTGCTGGCGAGAGGGTCATGATGCGGTGACGATTGAAGAGATCGTCGCTGTCTTGCACCAGAATGCGGAGAATGCCTGCAAGGTGGTGAAGGCGGCGGTTGCCGCAATGCCGGCGGAACGGACGTGCGCGTGCGCTTCGGCAGCAAAGTTTGCCGTACTCACGCAGCCGGATGCAATTCCAGCCGCAGCCAAAGAGCGGCTGAAACTACTCTTCGGCAAGTATCACGGCTGGTAAACCGAGATTCGTCTATTTATCAAACCCAGAGAGGATTTTGCATGGCAATTACTGTTGTGGGCAGCGTCGCCTTTGACACTGTCGAGACACCGTCGGGGCGCAAAGAACGCTGCCTCGCCGGCGCCGCCACTTACTTTTCGCTCGCCGCTAGCTTTTTCACCGATGTCCGCGTCATCGCCGTCGTCGGCGAAGACTTCGGCGCGAGCGAGCAAGCCGTCTTCGATGCGCACAAGATCGACACCACCGGCATCCAGCACGCGCCGGGCAAAACCTTTTTCTGGCAAGGCTCGTATCTCGAGAATCTCAACGAGGCCCGTACGCTCAAAACCGATCTCAATGTCTTTGCCGGCTTCGAGCCCAAAATCCCCGATGCGTATCGCGATTCGCAGTTCCTCTTCCTCGCAAACATCGATCCTGTTCTTCAGCGCCGTGTTCGGGAGGCCACGCCCCAGGCCAGGCTGGTTGCCGGCGACACCATGAATTACTGGATCAAGGACCACAAGCCTGCACTGCTCGAAGTGCTCAAAGGCCTCGACATCCTCCTCATCAACGACACCGAAACACGCATGCTCGCCGGCAACAACAATCTCGTCCTTGCAGCGCGCGCCGTGATGGGGATGGGACCGCGCATGCTCGTCGTCAAGCATGGCGAATACGGGGCAACGCTCTTTCACAAGGCAATTCCAGGCGCCCCCGAGTCACGCACCTTCAAAACTCCCGCCTTTCCTCTCGAGCAGGTCACTGACCCCACGGGTGCGGGCGATAGCTTCGCCGGCGGATTCTTCGGCTATCTCGCCTCGCAGCGCGAACTCACACCCGACGCCTTCCGGCGCGCCATGTTCTATGGCTCCGTCATGGGCTCATTCACCGTCGAGCGATTTGGAACCGAGCGCCTGCAGCAGCTGACACGCGAGGAGATCGACCACCGCTTCAAGCTGTTCCGCGAGTTGACGCACCTTGACTGAAGAGCCGATTCGCCGCCCCATCAGCCGCAACGAGTGGCTGATGGTGGTGGCGTCTACGGTGGCGGCGTCTGCGCTTGCAAGCCTTTGGAGCTGGCGCCATGGCGCGATGCTCAACTACGGAGACGCCGTCGCGCATCTACAAATTGCCCGGCGTGTCATTGATTCGCATAGGCCGGGCTTGTCGCAGCTTGGCTCTGTCTGGCTCCCGCTGCCGCATCTGCTGCTGATCCCCTTCGTCGCGGTCTATGCCTGGTGGGCCGACGGCATTGCGGGGATGATTCCTTCGGCGATGGCGTATATCGCCGGGTGCGCAGGAGTCTATCGGCTTGCGCGCCACTGGTTGCGACCATCTGCGGCAATTGTGGCGCTCGCATTTTTTGGGCTGAACGCGAACCTGCTTTACCTGCAGACCACAGCGATGACGGAGCCGTTGTTTCTCTGCGAAATGATCTGGCTCGCCGTGTGGCTTGTGGAGTGGCGGGGCGCTCTCAACAACGATCCGCCTCGAGCAGCGCGGCTATTATGCGGCATCGCACTCATTCTTGTGGCGGCAGTTTTTACCCGGTATGACGGCTGGATCCTGGCATTTCTGGCGTGGACATCCATTGGGATTGTGCAGCTTCGCACGAGCACCCTCCGCTCAAGGACGTTTTGGATCGCGAGTGCTGCGGTAGTTGCGGCACCGCTGGTTTGGTTCGCATACAACGCCGTCGTTTTCGGAGACTGGCTGGACTTCGCGCGCGGTCCCTACTCAGCGGCAGCAATCGAGATACGCACCGCGACACCCGGATCAGGGCCTCCGCATCCGGGTTGGCATAATCCCTGGGTATCGCTGCTATTTTTCGTCAAGTGCGCGAAGATGGACGTTGCGCCGGAATCGTGGGGCAATTTCACTCTGACACTTGCGATGCTGGGTACTGCGTGGGGATGGCTCACAACGCACCGGCGGGCATTCCAGTGGACGCTGTTGCTCTGGCTTCCGATTCCCTTCTATGCGTACTCGATCGCTTTCGGATCGGTACCGATCTTTCTCCCCGTGTGGTGGCCGCACTCCTGGTACAACACGCGTTATGGGATGGAGATGCTGCCGGCATTGGCGCTGGGACTGGGATTCGGGGCGCAATTCGTGATTGCGGTTTTCCGTGAATTCAAACGAAACCTGGTTCCTTTCGCGGCCACAGCGATCTATGCGATCGTCGCCGTCAACGCGTGGGCGGTTCTTCGCGATCATCCATTAACGTATATCGAAGGCACCAAGAACATTGAGTCTCGCCGGGCTTTCGAAGTCGAAATACCACCAGTGCTGCGCTCGCTGCTGGCGACGCGCCCGGACGGACTTGTTCTGATGGAGACTTCGGTGTATCCGAATCTGGTGGCGTTTACGGGAATCCCGCTGCGGCAGACAATCAACGGCAGCGACAAGGAGTATTTCTCAGACGCGCTGGCTGCACCAGCCACGCACGCCGCAATCGTGGTTGCGTTCGATGACGATGAGATCGACCGGGCTGTGAAGGCCCATCCTGATGGACTCAGGTTGGTGCAGCATTTTTATTGTCCAGGACAGAAATCCGGCACGGTTTACGTCTCCGATACCCCGCCCGGCACGAAAGCTGCGGAGCGATGATAGCATCAGCCAAGGTGGCAGCCATGTACGCGACATTGGCCAACATTTCGGCGCCTTTCGACTTCAGCTGGTGGCAGCAGGTCGTCGTTTTCAACGGCGCCATTCCGCGGTTAATCGTCGCATCATTGTTGGGAGGTCTCATCGGCCTGGAGCGCGAGTACAAGCGCCGATCTGCCGGTGTACGCACGAACCTGCTCATCTGCCTGGGCGCAGCGTTCTTCACCCTGCTCTCAGCGGTGCTGGCCGGAGATGGAAGCCCCAACAAGGGTCAGGTAGCGTCGAATATCGTGCAGGGCATTGGTTTCCTTGGCGCGGGATTGATCATTCACAACCGGAGCCGCATTAGCGGACTGACCAGTGCTGCCAGCGTCTGGGTAGTCGCATCGATTGGCATGGCGTGTGGCGCGGGACTGCTAGCCGCAGCCGCGGTAGCTACCGTGATCGTGATTGTCTCCCTCGAACTGGTCGGCTTTCTTGAGCGCCGAGCAAACATCAAGATTTATTCGCTCGTTTATGAAGCACGCGGAGACGATCAGACGGCGATGCTTCGTTCCATTCTCGACGCAATGGATAAGGCCGGCGAGCGGTTGGCCGACTTTGCGACAAATGCAATAGGCGATCTGCAGCGCGTGAGCTTCACCATCGTGGCCACCAAGAAGCAGCATGAGCGCCTGCGCGGGAAACTTCTCTCCGAACCGGCGATCAATGAGCTGCTCAATTTCCGCGATCCGGAGGAAGATTGATTCCTTTTTCCAAGGCGCACGCGTGCGGCAATGATTTTCTGATCGTGACCGAAGACTCAGTAGCCAAACGCGACCGGGCGGAACTGACGCGTCAGCTTTGCGCACGCAACACGGGTGTGGGCGCGGACGGTATCGAGTTCTTTGCCTGGACCGGCTCCAAGTCCGGACGAGTGCGGCTTCACAACGCAGACGGCTCGATTGCGGAGATCAGCGGCAACGGCACTCGTTGCGTCGCCGCGTGGATGAGCTCGATGATCGGCGCAAAAGCTGGCGACGAGTTGCGCATTGAGACGGACGCCGGCCTGCGCATCTGCCGGATCAACAACGTGCTTGCAGATGGCGGCTACTCGGTCGAAGTCACAACGGGCATGGGGATTCCCAGTGCCGCACGCAAAATAGTGACGCTTGCAGACGGCCGTGCGCGTGGAAGGCATCGCGGTCTCTACTGGGAATCCACATTTCGTGATCTGTCGTCGAGAACACTGACTTCTCAGTTGCTGGAGATGCATGGCAGACAATTGGCGCTGAAATCTGCGCTCACTCCGATTTTCTACACCAGACCAATGTTGAGTTTGCGCGCATCGTAGGTGCGGGAGAGATTGAAATCCGCATCTTCGAGCGCGGAGTTGGCCCCACGACTTCTTCGGGAACCGGGACCTCGGCCTCTGCGACGGCTGCGATTGCCTTTCACGGCTGTACATCCCCCTTGCTCGTTGTCTCGCCGGGAGGAGCGCAGACCGTGAGTTGGCCAGGACTGGGCAGCGAGCTGGAACTTACGGGACCTGCAACCCTGATTGCGCGCGGCGAAGCGTGGTGCGGATGACGACTAGATCAAAGCCGCTCATGAGCCTTGGTCCAATTGGACCGGGTGCCGGCGTGGGTGTTATCTCGCCTGCATCCTTCGCAATTCCGGAACGAGTCAACCTGGGCGTGGAACGGCTTCGCAGGCTCGGATACGTGCCCCGTCTCGGAACAAATGCGCAGACGCGCAGTCCGTTGTTTTTCGCGGGAACCTCTGATGAACGGCTTGCAGATTTTCACGCGGCGTTTGCGGACCCCACAACAAGTTTCGTAGCAGCGGTCCGCGGCGGCTACGGATCGAACTACCTGCTGGAGGCAGTGGACCTTGCGCTTATCGCGAACCATCCAAAGCCATTCTTCGCCTACAGCGACATGACCGGCTTGCAGCTGTGGCTCCTGGATCAGCTTGGGCTTCCTGCATTTCACGGTCCGATGGTTGCTGCGGATTTCTATCTTGAGGACGGCGTGCATCTCGATAGCTTTCAAGCGGCGCTTTCGGGCCGACCTTACACCGTTGGAAGAGCAGAAGGAATGCGCACTCTGAAGCATGGTTCAGCGCGCGGCACGTTCTACGGCGGGTGCCTCAGCATTCTGGTCTCCTTGATCGGAACGCCCTGGGAACCTGCGACGGAAAACAAGCTGCTGTTTATTGAGGATGTGGGCGCCAAGCCCTACCAGGTTGACCGCATGCTCTGGCAGTTGCGCCAAGCAGGAAAGCTGAGCGATTTGCGTGGCATCGTCTTCGGGGAAATGCTCGACTGCACCTCGCCGGGCGCGCCGGAGAATCTGCTGGAAGACGCGATCCTTTCCGCGCTTAACGGAATCGATGTTCCCATTGCCTTCGGACTGCGCAGCGGGCACGTCTCGAAGCAGAACGTCACGTTGATCTTCGGCATCGAGGCTGAACTCAGCGCCGGCAACGATGCTCAACTCGCGTTGCTCGAACCGGCGGTGCAATCTTGACTTCCGCGCGCAAGCATATTCATCTCACCGGCATTTGCGGCACGGCGATGGCCTCGCTGGCAGGCCTGCTTCAACTTGAGGGTCATCGCATTTCGGGTTCAGACAAGGCCGCCTATCCGCCAATGAGCGACTTGTTGCATTCACTTGGAATTCCAGTGCTCGAACCCTATTCAGAATCGAACCTTGATCCTGCGCCGGACCTCGTAGTCATCGGAAATGCGCTTTCCCGCGGCAATCCCGAGGTGGAACGCGTGCTCGATGAGCGGATGCCCTTCACGTCGATGGCCGCACTGGTGCGCGAGGAGTTTCTGAAGGGACGCGAATCGCTCGTCGTAGCAGGAACGCATGGCAAGACGACGACGACCAGCATGTTGTCGTGGATTTATCAGGTCGCATCGCACGACGAAGCTGCTCTTGAGCCGTCATTCCTGATCGGCGGCGTCGCAGAGAACTTCGGCACCAGTTTTCAACTTCGCCCGACGCGCACCTTCATCATTGAGGGCGACGAATACGATACCGCATTTTTCGACAAGGGACCGAAGTTCTTGCACTACTTCCCTGACGCGCTCATCCTCACGCATGTGGAGTTTGATC
The DNA here is from genome assembly GCA_963770365.1 of uncultured Acidobacteriaceae bacterium. Lineage (GTDB taxonomy): Bacteria > Acidobacteriota > Terriglobia > Terriglobales > Acidobacteriaceae > Telmatobacter. Next base: position 270,668 of record CAVYPN010000032.1, read on the forward strand.
ATGCGGACATTTACGCCGATCTCGAAGCGGTGAAGGTCGCATTCAAGCGGCTCGTTAACCTTGTGCCGCGTCGGGGCCTGCTGGTTGCATTCGATGGCAGCCCGAATGTGTCCGAGTGCATCAGCAAGGCCTTCTGTCGTGTGGAACGCTACGGATTCAAAGCCGATTCCGATTGGCAGATCCGCAACCTGCGCCACGCGGACGGCAAGACAAAATGGGAGGTTTGGCAACATGGAGAGCTCTGGTCGGAACTCGCGATGCAACTCGCTGGCGAACACAATGCGCTGAATGCGACGGCGGCGGCCGCGTTGGCTGTCGGCCGGGGGATTGGCAAGGACGCAATTCGCTCGTCCCTGGCCAGCTTCAAAAGTGTGAAGCGACGGCTCGAAGTTCGTGATGTTATCCGCGGCATTACCATCATCGATGATTTTGCACATCATCCCACGGCGATTCGTGAGACGCTGCGCGCGCTGCGATCGGTCTATCCGGATGCACGCATTTGGGCCGTGCTTGAACCGCGCTCGAACACATTGCGGCGCAAGGTGCTGGAGAACGACCTGATTGAGAGCCTGCGGCTGGCGGATCGCGTGATCATGGCGGGCGTCTATCAGCAGCAGCGTATTCCGGACGCAGAGCGACTTCACCCCGAGGATGTTATCGACGCGCTGAATGCAGCGGGGACGCCGGCCGAGCTCCATCCAGATGCAACCCAGATCGTCGAGAGCATCGCGCCGCGACTTAAATCCGGCGATGTGGTCGCCATCCTCTCCAATGGCGGCTTCGACGATATCTATGAGAAACTTCCTGCGCGACTCAGAGTTCGTCAGGACTGATCGCGAAAGCCTGCCATGATCGCCTCACTGCTTCTCTTCAGCACGTTCGTCATTCTAGGCATTCCCACCGCAATCATTTTTATTCCATGGTCGATCATCACCGGCAATGTTCTGCCGCTGTACAACGCGACGCAGATGATTGTCAGGACGGGATACTTTCTTGCGCGCATTCGTGTCGAGGTGAAGGGCCGCGAACTCGTTCCAGCGAACACGGCATGCATCTTCATGGCAAACCATGTTTCGAACCTGGATCCGCCGGCGCTGATTCCAAATATTCCGGGACGCACATCCGCGTTTCTCAAACGATCGCTGATGCACGTGCCCGTGCTGGGCTGGGGATTTCGGCAAGGCGAGTTCATACCCGTCGACCGCGATGGTCGCAAGGAAAGTGCGCAGGAAAGTATCGCAGCCGCACGCCGGGTGCTCGCGAAGGGCGTGCACATCACGACTTTTGTGGAAGGAACACGGTCGAAGGACGGGCGGATGCTGCCCTTCAAGAAGGGACCTTTCTACCTGGCGCAGGAGACCGCGGCGCCGTGCATTCCGGTTTCGATCTGGGGTACCGAAGGGATGATGTCGAAGGGAAGCATGCGCATTCGCCCCGGCACAGCGCACGTCACTTTTCACGCACCAGTTTTTCCGGCCGACTATGCGACGCGAGAAGACCTGTTGGCAGCCGTTCGCGCTGCGATCGCTTCAGGCTTGCCGGAGTGGATGCGTACGTAGATTCCGAATGCTATTCGACGATGGCATTATAGCCATCGTTCAGCAGCTTTTGGCGAATCGCATTTGCATCGTTGCGATTTGCAAAGGGACCGGTCTGCACGTGGATAAGGTTGTCGTTGACTTCGCGGCGAACGGTGACTGTGTATCCGCGCTTGCGCAGGGCATTCACAAGCACCTCCGCGTCCTCGGGATGTGAGACCGCGGCAATTTGCACCATCCAACCCTGGACCTGCGTCATCGCCGGCTGTACCTGAAGAACGGAAGCGGATTGCGGATTGCTGGTTTGCCCCGCAAATGCAGGATGCACCTGGGAATCAAGTGCCGGCTTCATTTGAGCCTGCGATGCGCCCGGATTCTGGGCCGCGACAGCGGTTTGGGCATCGATCGGCGGTCTGACGCTTCCCGAAGACTCGGTGGCGGCATCAACCAGCGCGCCCGCCTGAGCCCTCGCCGGTGGCTGCCCTGCCGCTCCAGGTTTGGAACCGGTGCCGGTTGGAACGGGGATCGGCTTCGCGCCACCGAACGGTGACGAGGTTGTCTCTAACGCCTGCGAAGGCCGATGGCCAACAAAGTACCCGATGCTGAAACAGATTGTGCAGAGAACCAGCAGCCCGCAACCGAGAACGAAGAGTGTACCGCCTCCCAAGGTGAGTTCGGTGTCTTGGCCGCTCTCGGTGGCTTCCAGTTCATCCTTGCTGAAGTCTCGAATCATTCTTCGCCCCTGGAATCAGGAAATCATTGGATGAGTTCTTGCCGACTCGGTTCTAGGAGTTGTCACTGGCATGCTTCTCGTTCGGGGGTGCTGAGCCCAGTGTGAGCTTGTTCAGCATTTGCATCAGTTCAATGGGCAACGGGAACACGATGGTTGTGTTCTTTTCGACCCCGATTTCGGTGAGCGTCTGCAGATAGCGAAGCTGTAGCGTAAGAGGCTGGGTCGCCAGCAAGGCGGCCGCGTCCACGAGTTTCTGCGCTGCGTCGAACTCGCCCTGTGAGTGAAGGACCTTCGCGCGGGCTTCGCGAGCTGCCTCTGCCTGCTTCGCCATGGCTCGCAGCATCTGCTCCGGCAGATCCACCTGCTTGACTTCGACCGAGATCACCTTCACGCCGAACGGTTCCGTGCGCTGATCGATGATGGTCTGGATCTTCAGATTCAGCTTGTCGCGATGACTGAGAAGCTCGTCCAATTCCACTTCGCCCAGGACCGAGCGCAACGTTGTCTGCGCAAATTGAGAAGTCTGGTAGACATAATTCGCCACTTTGATGGCGGCCGCATTGGGATCGACTACATACAAGGTGACGACCGCATTGACCTTGAGGGTTACGTTGTCGCGTGTGATCACATCCTGGGCCGGAACTTCCAGTACTTCCTGCCTCAGTGAAATGCGCACCATCTGGTCCATGGGCCGGAAAACCGCAATGATTCCCGGACCTTTCGGAGGCGTCAGAGCTCGACCAAAGCGAAAAATTACCGCGCGCTCGTAGTCGCGCAGGATCTTGATCGAATTGATGAGATACAAGGCAAAAATAGCAACGACAATCAGAATCGGAGTCAGCATTTCACTTCCCTCACTCAGCACGGATTGTACTCCCGCAAACTTTACGCAGCAGTTTTCGGTGGTTCTGACCGTTCGAGAGGCGCGACTCTCAACATGTATTGTTCGTGCCCCATAACGCGCAACCGAGCGCCTGCGGGCACAGGTTCGCTCGCAACCGCGTTCCAGATCTCTCCTTCGACCAGCACGTGACCTTCTGGTGCAAGAGCCTCCATCGCCGAGGCCGTGCTACCTATCAGTGCATCAGCGCCCAGGCGTGCTTTCAGCCGACGTGCGCGCCACGCGAGGCGCACTAGAAAGACGGTAATGCCTCCAAATCCGACACTCACCGCGATCGCAACCCAAGGACGAATCTGAAGCTCCGGAATCGGCGCGGCAATCAGGGTCAGCGTTCCAAAGGTCAGGCATACAATCCCGGCCAATGCGAGCACACCGTGGCCGCCGAACTTCGCTTCGAGAAACATCAGCGCAAATGCTGCAATCAGCAACAGAACTGCCGTAAAGCGAATGGGCAGCAGGTCGAGAGCAAAGATGCCCAGCAGCACCATCAAGGTTCCTAGTGCGCCCGGTACGATCGTTCCCGGCGTGTTGAATTCGAGATAGATCAGCAGCGCTCCGCCCACCAGAAGTAGAAGCGCGATGTTGGGGTTTACCAGCCAACCGAGGAGATTCTCGCGCATAGTGGGCTGCACAACTTCGATTTGTGCGTTTTTCGTATGCAGGGTCAGCTTCGAGCCGTCGATGAGCGTGATCTGACGCCCATCGATCGTATCGAGCAGTTGTGCATCATTGGGCGCGATCACATCGATGAGGTGCTGATCCAGAGCCTCTTCCGCGGTGTAAGAGTGCGATGATGCAACCGCGGCAATCGCCGCCTCGGTGTTGCGATTGCGTTTGGCAACATAAGACCGCAGGAATGCTTCCGCGTCGTTCTCCACCTTCTGGCTAAGGACTTCGTCGGGCTTCCCACCTTCGAAGACGACGTGTGCTGCACCCGCATTGGTGCCGGGCGCCATGGCGGCGATATCGGCCGCCTCGAGAAGAAAGAATCCCGCCGAGCCGGCTCGTGCGCCTGCGGGTGCAACGTAGACGATGACCGGCACGCGCGAACTGAGGATCGCCCCGGCCATGGTACGCATGGAATCGACCAGGCCGCCCGGCGTATTGATCTCGATCAACAAAGCGCCGGCTCCCTGGCTGTTTGCGTGCGCGATGGCGCGCTCCAGAAGCCCGGCGCTGACGGACTGAATGGTGTCGTCGAGGACGAGTTTGTCAACCACCGGCTGCTGTGCACGCACAACTCCGGCGCATGCGAGCCCGATCATTGCAATCATGCTGAAGAGTTCGCGGAACTTGAATCCATCAACGTGCCGAAGCATCGCTCGCTCCAATCACTACGGTTTCTTCCCGGACCTCGCCTCGATCTCCCGGTTCAGTTCCTTTGCTACAGCGCTGCCGGGGTCCATTTTTAGCGCTTCTCGAACATCGCGGCTCGCGTCGTCTATATGATTTGCCGCCAGATCGAGCCTTCCCAGCACCAGGTATGCATCCAGCGAGGGCGAGAGCTTCAATGCCTCATTCGCTTCTTTGCGGGCTGCATTCTGGTCACCGGTGCGCTCGCGAACCGCCGCCAATCCGGCATGGGCATCGGCGAGCGAACCATCGTCCGCCTCCGCTGTCTGATACAACCGCTCGGCTTCGAGTAGCAGTCCGCGATTGAAATAGTCTTTGGCTTGGGCGGAAAGTTTCACTGCCCGGTCGTTGGGCGGAAGCGCCGCCAGCCGGGTTGCCTGCATCTGGTCCATCACAACCGCCGCCTGCCTGAAGGCAACCGCATCAAAGGTACGCACGATGCGCTCAAGCGGTTCGCCCGCATCATCGGCATCCGCGGACCTGGGCGCCTTCCATGCCGCGAGCATTTGTTGAGCTTCCGTGTCACTGGGGCGGAGCTTCAGGCACTGGTTCAGCTCGTTCAAAGCATTGGGCTCGGAACCATGGCGCTTGAGACTCACGGCGAGGTTGAAGTGATAGTCGGCGTTATTCGGATCAGCAGCGGCAGCCTGCACAAATAAACCGGTGCCGTCGTGATCCTGACGGCTTACGGCGACGCCCTCGTTGTTGAGCACCTCGCCAAGCGGCAACTCGCGCGCCACCCCCGCAAAGGCATCCGCTGCTTGTTTATAAGCTCCGGAATATAGCAGAGAGAGACCGCGGTAAAAGCCTGCTTCCAGAACGTCAGGATCGTTTGGACTTACCTTGGCAAACGACGAAGCAGCTTCGTCATACTGCTGTCCGTTGAAGTCCTCACGGCCGAGCGCGATCCATGCCGGACTGAAATTCGGGCTAAGGGAAACGGCTTGCTTCAAATGACGCTCGCGCTCCTGCTGGTCGGGCTCGGAGATGCCGCGAATGTACTGTTCGAAGGCGTCGAGGCGGAGCCCGGCTCCGGCAGCAAGAAATGTATCCTGCGCAACGTTGAATCCTGGATCCATGATGCGGGTGAGGCGCCACGCGAGCGAATCAAACACGGCAATCAGGTCGCGCATTTCACCACGTGCCATCACCGCGTCGCTCATGCGCAGATGGGGAACGTCAAGAACACGTGCCTCGGCCACGATGCCAGTCCCCTCCATGCGATAACTGCCGACGACGATAGAGTCAACATCGAGCGTCTGCGACAGCTTGAGGGCGCTGGCGCGCGAGGGCTGAAACTGCTGCGGCAGGCCGAGGTGGTCGAGCGCATACCTGCGGTCTTCGCGGCCCATGGGTGCGAAGCCGGCGGAAGCAAAACGCGCATCGAGAATCTCGGGCGCAGCTTCGCGAATCCATTCAAGGTTGGGCTGTGCTGTTCCATTGTCGAAAGGCAGAATCAGCAGAATCCGGTTTTTCCCTGCGTTTCCGGCATCGGCCGCGGCGGCCTGGGCATTTGCATTGACATGCAACACGGGGCCAGCGAGCAACAAGATGCCGGCCCATCCACGCACAGGCCGTAACCATCCTCGAAATCGAGTCAGAATGAGCACAACAGGCTTGATTATAGGTGTTTTGGCTCATTCATCGCAGTGACTCGAAGGTGTCGGGCAGTTCAGCGGGTGGGGCGCGGCAACTCGGCTTGGGCTTCAAACTGCCGGTTGAATCGGATCAGGGCGATCCACTGGGCGTGGTCTTCGCGCTCCCAGTTCAAGGTTCCATGAAGGCGCAGGGCGATTGCTTCGGGCGGCAGGTCGTGATGTAAGCCAAAGTACTTCTTGTCGAGAGCCTCACTTTTTGGGCCGAGGCTTAGAAGCAGCGAAGGAGGATCGTATTTTGTCGAAAAGACGAGGGCTGTCGAATAGCCACCGGGGTCGTCCGCGGCACGATCGATCTGTTCGGAAGTGAAGTCTTCGATGCGGTAAACCTGGTAGGGAGTCTTTACGTAGCCCAGTTCCGGCTTGGCGAGTTCATCGGTCACGGGCCATGCGGAAAGAACGCTGGATCCTGGAAAGCGCTTGTTGAGTTGCGCGATGCCGGCAATGTGCAAGCGAATTACGCGAGCATATTCGAGGTTGTCCTCGGGTGCAAAGCGGTAGGGCGGGTTGATGAAGAGACCAGCAATGAATGCCGAGGCCGAGAAGAGAACGAGCGCCTGCCAAAACGGTACCCGGCGCGAGAACGTAGAGACAGCAAAGAGCAGGACCAGCGGATACATGGGCAGCAGGTAGCGGGTGAGCAGGGCGCCGCCGAGTATGCTGAAAAATGCTGCGTTTGCAACAAGGATGAAAAACATTCGCCACAAGACCGGATTGCTGATGCGAGGGCGTTCGTGACCTTCGGCGTCAAGGCGTGGTCTCAGCATCAAAGCAGCGAGGGTCAACAGCGACGGCACAAACATATTCATGTGCGCCGTGAGATGCAGAAGGCGGTGTCCAAAAGCCGCTAGAAAACGCGCCGGTTCGAAATTGGCTTCTGCGTTGTACTTGAGAAATGCCGGATTGCCGAAGACGAATCCGGTTTTGGCGAAGTGCCAGCCATACCAGGCAATGAGCGGGACAACGCATACTGCGAACCAGGCAGCATCAATCAGGTAGCGCTTTCGTTGTGGCTGCGACGAGCGAAATCCGTCCACCAGCGCCATGACCGCCAGCGTCATCGGAGTGACGATTGCGCTTTCTTTCGAAAGCACGGCAGCAATGAACCACAAGGCGGCAATCCCCGGCTTGCGATCGCGGTCGGGCAGCGCATAAACCAACCCCCAGAGGGAGAAGGCGGCCGCAAAGATGTCGGCCTGGGCGAGAGTGCTCTGCGCAAACCAGATGGGGTACAACGCCGTGAGCACGACTGTCCAGAAGGCAACCTGGCCGGAACCGGCGGCGCGATGCGCGAGTCGCCAGACGGCGAGAAGGCCGATGGAGGCAATCATCAATACGGCTTCACGGGTCACCTCCGGGTAGAAGCCGGAGAGCTTCCACCAAAGCGCAAGGTACACGCTGGGCAGCGGCGGGTGCGCGTTCGACATGGTGGTGATGGGGATCAGCGAGCCGGTGCGGAAGAAGTCCCACGCGGCGGGAATGTAATAGCCAGCCTCGTCCCAATAGTAGGGCAGGCGCAGCAACGAGAAATGACTCACGAACAGCAGGGCGAAGATGACGGGAAACACCATCCAGAGAGGGAATGGCGCGTCCATGCGCGGCTCAAGGATCGTTCTCAGACGCAATCGCTTGCTCATGAATATGTCTTCTTGGCTCTGGCGATACTTGGTCAGCGCGTGCCGCAACGGCGGAAGCACGGGGATCGCCGCCGCTGCCCTCAAACAACGCTAATTGACTGGCCCCTGCGGGAAGCTCATGTTCTGCGGTTCGAGATTGAGCGCTCCGAAGGCCTGTTCGTACTGGGAGAGATTCTGCCCGAGGACGTTCCAGAGGGCCTTGGCTTGTTGCGGGCTGAGAAAGATGGCCTGGTGGTTGCGGATGGTGACCTGGTCGGGGCTGTCGCTGGATGCAAGGCCGAAGACCAGCGAGAAGTCCCACACGCTTACGCGCACCTGCACGCTGTTGGCGTAGGACTCGCGATAGTCCGGAGTCTGGACGACGTTCATCTGGGGCTGTTGCGGAGTTGGGCTCATAGTTTCTTCAGATTACTAGGTCCAACCGGCCCCGTTGCGCTGGATCGTAGACGGCACCCGAGAAACTCAAAGTTTGGGTCGATCCCAGTAAAGCCATCCGATAACTCCCGGACTTGATCCGCCTCGGAAGCTCATCTCGACGTCGTTTTCATAGAGCTCCGCTTCCGCCGCGACGGTCATAGGTTGCCATACACAATGGTTGTGAAGAACTTCTTGAACTGCGTCATTGACACATTTACGGGCTTGCCGTGCGGGTCATACAACGCGATCTGGTTCCCAGCCATGCCCGTCACCGCATAACCATGCCACCCCTCCAGCAATCCGCCTGATTGATGTTCCACCCTCGTCATTTCATCTGCGTCATGCATATCATCGCGCGTCGTTGCAATCGTCGGCACTCCCTTCGCCGCCTGCGCAAGCCTGGTGATATCCGAGTCTTTCAAGTCCTTCACATTTACCAAGGTGGGCGTAGAGCCTATCAGCGCTTTCCACGCCACCTTAGGGTCATTGATGTCATTAAGTTTGTCGTACCCTTTCAGTTCGGTTGCATACGCTTTTTCAATCACTGACGGCCAAAGAACATACTTCATTTTTCTATTGAAAGGGTTGGACATACCGATGTAGAGGAGACTCCAATCCTGGCGATCCGATTCGTCGGAATAGAACACATCGCTGACCTCCTGCTTTATACCCGGCAACTCGACGGTGAAGTAGCGCTTCGAGCTGAGAGTCCCGTTTGGCTTGTCCTTCCATTCCCCATCGTTTTCCAGATACTGCATCACCGCAGTAAGATCGGTGATCACGTTGCCGGGTTGCGGCGTAACTGCCTTCCGGATGCGTTCTGCGCCATCGTGAGTATTCGCGAGTGCCGCCAGGATCGAAGCGACCGGACAATTCGACAGACTTCCCTGAACAACGTCGGCTGGCTTTGCAGAATCAGCGCCCAAATCCCAGTCCACGACATGCACACGTTTGGTGCTGTTGTCCTGCCATGGAGGCGTCATCTTGAGCGTCTTCGGCGCCACCTTGGTTACCGAGCTATCCATCAGTAGAACGCTCGGGCCGATTTTCAGCGGTCCTGGGAGCCGCTTTGTCCCGCGGCCGTCGGTGGTATGTCCTGCAAGCGGCGCAGCGCCAAGCGCCCCGGGTATCCGGGCTCCGCCCAACAGTCCGAGAACCCCGGCCTGACCATCATTCTGCAGTGCCATATCGCCCCCTTTGGCGGCTGATCCGCATTCGTGAGGCCGCATTTGGTGCGAAAGGAGGGACTCGAACCCTCATGGATTTCTCCGCCAGATCCTAAGTCTGGTGCGTCTGCCAATTCCGCCACTTTCGCGCTAGAGCCAATCTAACACCGGCGGCACGCTGGAATGAAGGTCATCGTTGGGGCGGAAACGAAGCAATTTTGTCTCATTGCAGCCCGTAGAACGAAACGCAATTGCCGCCCAGAATCTGCTCCTGCTGGCCGTGGTCGAGTTGGAGGATGTATTCGTTCACGATGGCCATCGTCTCGGCATAGGTTGCGGATAAGGTGCAGACTGGCCAGTCGGAGCCGATCATCAGACGTTGCGGGCCGAAGGCTTCGAAGACCACGTCAAGATACGGTTGAAAATCTTCGGGTTTCCATTGTTTCCAGCGGGCTTCAGTGACCATGCCCGAGATCTTGCAGCAGACGTTTTCATATTGCGCCAGTTCGCGGATTCCCTGTGCCCATGGGTCCCTAAGGCCGTCGGCAATTCCGGGTTTGGCGATGTGATCGAGAACAAATCGTTGCTGAGGAAACCGCTGCACAAACTTTGCGGCGACCGGCAGGTGCCGAGGATAGAGAAGCAGATCGTAGGTGAGACCATACCCGGCGAGACGAGCGATACCGCGCTGAAAATCGTTGCGCAGCATGAATTCGTCGTCCGGCTCTGCCTGCACCACGTGACGAACGCCGACCAGGCGGGGATGATTCGCAACGCTATCCAACTGTGCCGGCAGGTTGGGAGAACAGAGGTCGACCCATCCGACTACACCTTTGATGAAGTCGGTCTTTTCGGCGAGTTCGAGCAGCCACAGCGTCTCCTCCATCGTGTGGCAGGCCTGCACAGCAATCGATCCGTCGAATCCGTTCGCGGCGAGCAACGGCTTTAGGTTTTCCGGAAGGAAGTCCCGCTTCAACACCGTCATTTCGTCGCTTATCCAGTCATATGCGGCGCGGCTGTACTTCCAGAAGTGCTGATGTGCGTCGATTCTCATCGTTCCACCTTGTCAAAGCCGACAACCAGAAGCCATGCTAACCCCTGCGGTCAGACCGGTATAGTGCTGATATGCACCTCTTTTTTCGGCGGGCTCTGACCGCCTCACTTTGCCTGTTTCCTTTGTTCGCCGCAGCACAAGGTCCAAAGAGCACGATCACCCTTGACGAGTACCTGAACACCACTGAGATCACGGCGACCAGCCTTTCGCCGGACGCGTCCGCCGCCGTTATTGCCACGGAAACGCCGGACTGGAAGGCCAGCGTTTACCGCCACGATCTATGGCTGTGGACCGCGCAGAGCGGCCTGAAGCCTCTGACGCGCTCTGGGACGGACGAGCAGCCGCGCTGGAGTCCGAATGGGAAGTGGATTGCCTTTCTGTCGGACCGGGCTCCCGCGGGTTCAGCAGATGGCGACGCGGACGGCGAAGGAGTGAAGTCGAGCCGGATATGGCTGATTCCGGCATCGGGTGGTGAGGCCTTACCGCTCTATAGTGAGAAGCTTGATGTGCATGCGTTTGCATGGGCGCCGGACAGCTCTGCGATCTATTTCTCGGCAACGTCACCGTTGACCCACGATCAAGAGGACGATCAGAAGGACACATGGAAGGACGTAGTGCGTTGGCGCGAGCAGTATCGCGGCGACGTTTTGCTCAAGCTCGATGTCGCCTCGGCGCTGGCACGGGCGGTTGCGGTGCCTCCAGCTACAGAGGCTCCCAATGCAGCCAAGGCCAATGCAGAACCTGGTTCGAAGCTCGCGGAAGGTGCAGAGACAATTGCGAAGGTCGATCTGGCTATCAGCGAGATTGCGCCTTCGCCGGACGGCAAGCAGGTTGCCTTCCTCACCGAGCCAATTCACAAGCGGATTGAGAGCCCTGCGGACTACGAGATTTTTCTGGTCGGAACGGCGGGCGGCAGCACGCGACAGGTGACACATAACCAGGCGGTTGAATCGAACATTCACTGGTCACCGGACGGGCACTGGATTCATTTTGCCGTGAATGCGGCGGCTGGTTCGCTGGACGGGAAATATCGCGATGTGCAGGGACGGCTCTACCGGCTCGACCCAACTTCAGGTAAAACCGAGCGACTGGGTGGGTCGTTCGACGGGTCGCTCGACCAATACACGCTGCTGACAGACGGACGCGAACTCGCGCTTGGGCTCAAGGGCACGGAGACGCAGGTTTATCTGATCGAAGGGGAGAAAGCGACGAAGCTGCCGGGCATCGCGGGAAGCTATGCCGGGTTGGATCCGGCGCATGCTGACAATGCGCTTCTGGTGAGGCACTCGACTGTAAACGCTCCGACGCAGGTTTATCTTGTCTCCGATCCCCTGCACCCTGACAAGCTGACCAAGCTCACGGACTTCAATCCGATCTTCGCCGAGAGGTCGCAACCGGAGTGGGAGCCCTACACATGGAAGTCCGACGATGGACACACGGTGGAGGGCATGCTGATTTTCCCTCCTGGCAAAAAGGGAGCGAAGCACCTGCGCATGTTCACACTGATCCACGGTGGACCGGCGGATGCGGATGGCAACCGGTTTGGCGCGGACTGGTATGACTGTGCGACTTTTGCTGCGGACAACGGCTGGCTCGTGTTTCGACCGAACTATCGCGGGTCGTCTGGCTATGGCGACGAGTTCATGCTGCAAATCGAGCCGCACCTGGTGTCGAAGCCGGGCCGGGATATTCTGACCGGCGTGGACGCTCTGGTGAAGGACGGCTATGCGGATCCGGATCATCTCGCGATCGGCGGGTACAGCTATGGCGGCTACATGACCAACTGGCTGATTACGCAGACCACGCGGTTCAAGTCTGCCGTAACGGGCGCGGGCGCTGTGGAGCACGCCGCGAACTGGGGAAACGACGACGAGACCTGGGATGATGCGTGGTACCTCGGCGGACGACCGTGGGAGAACCCAACGCTTTATCAGGATGAGGCAGCACTGTTTCGCTTCGACAAAGTGAAGACACCGGTGCACCTGGTGCAGGGCGGGGCGGACATCCGCGTGAGCTTTCTGGAGGGCGAGACGATGGAGAGGGCACTCGAGACGCTGGGGATTCCGCACACGTTCCTGGTGTTTCCGGCCGAGGGCCACGGGCTTGGCAAGAATCCGTGGCATGGCTACATCAAGTTGCGCGAGGAGCTGAAGTGGCTACAGAAGTACGATCAGCCGTAAAAAATCTCCAGTTGGTGAAAGATAGAGCATCAGGTTTGCTACCCGCGCGTCCAACGATTGTGGTGAAGCCAGCCGGTTTTATGGCGCATCCTATCCTGTAGGCACGAATGAATCCTGTTGTTGAACAAGCCCGGCGCGCCGCATTCCAGCAGACTCTGCTGAGCGCGAGGCGAACCATGTTGATGAGCGAGATCCTTAAGCTCGCCATCGATAGTTTTCGCGCCAGCAAGCTGCGTTTTGCGCTGACGGCGCTGGGCATGGTGATCGGGACGGCGTCGGTGATTCTGGTTGTCACCATCGGTCTCACGGGGCGGCAGTTCATTCTGAATGAGATCCAGAAGATCGGCACCAACCAGGTTGAAGTCGAGTACTCGGGCGGCGGCGCCGTCGGTGCCGAGAAGGTCCAGTACAACGACTTTCTGACGCGCGACGATGAGAAGGCAGTCCTGACACAGGTTCCTAGTGTTGTGGCTTCGTCCCCTGTGCTTCATGCGCAGGAGCGCATCAGTTTCGGGAGCGGTGTAGTCAAGGACACTCTCGTGCTGGGCACGAGTCCGCAGTACAAGGACGTGCGTAACCTGATTGTGCTTTCCGGTCGTTTTTTTGATGAGCAGGACGAAAGCGCTCACATGATGGTAGCCGCGGTGACTGTGCCGTTTGCGCGCGACATGTTCGGAAGCGAGGATGCTGCGCTTGGCAAGGAGTTCAGCATCCAGGGAATTCCCTTCACCATCGTGGGCACCTTCAAGGAGAGCGTGGACACGTTTGGCGAGACGGAGATCGCGGATGAGACAATTCTGATTCCCTTCTCCGTGGCGCGTTACTTTACAGGCACCGACGATGTAAAGCAGATCTATTTCACGATTCGCAGCATGGACGAGGTTCCAGACGCCACGCGCGAGATTCAACGTGTGATTCAAGCGCGGCACAAGCCGAATTCGGTTTACAAGACATTCGATCTGCGCGAACTGCTCTCGATGGCAGATCGCATTTCGATAGCGCTGATCGTGGTACTGGTGCTGGTGGCGGCAGTGACGCTCGCGGTGGGCGGCGTCGGCATTATGAACATCATGCTGGCCAACGTGCGGGCGCGCATTCGCGAGATCGGGATTCGCAAGGCGCTGGGCGCAACTTATCGCGAGGTCAAGCTCCAGTTTCTGGCCGAGGCGGTGATTATCTCGCTGGCCGGCGGGCTGGTCGGGTGCTTTGTGGGGCTTGCTGTGCCGCTCTCCATTCGGCTCTTCTCGGATTACTCGCTTCCGATTTCGATGTGGTCTGTGGTGATTGCACTGACTGCGGCAACAGCGGTGGGCGTGGTGTTCGGCACGGTTCCGGCTACACGTGCTGCGCAGATGGATCCGGTGGAGGCGCTGAAGTATGAGTGACGCGTCCGGGCCCGAGCAGCGGCCGGATTCGGCAGACGAAGAGCCGTCGGGACCAAACCTCAAGGTGGCTTACGGCCTGATGGCGTTTGCACTGGTGGCGGCAATCTGTATCGCGTTGTTTATCGTGCTGCCGTTCTATCATCGGCGCTGACGCGGTTTCGCACTTGGCGCACAACTCAGCTTCTCTGCCCGCCTTTGCGCGCAGGTTCACCTTCGATGACCGGCCCTTCAGGCTTGACTTCGGATCGATTCGACTTGCGATATACGTTGGCAACAGCCATCGTCCAGAGGGGGACGAAATCTACTCCGGGAACAAGCTTGCCGAAAAACGATGGCAGAAATTCCCAATGCCAGCCGAGCAGGAAACTCATCGCGCCCGCCATACCCAGGTCGAGGAGGTCGTCCGCGGGCGATGCGGCACCTTCGATGAACATGGGAAAGACGGCAATCTGAAGAAGGTCCGCAACGATTGCGAGCGTGAGCGCAGCCCGCATCCGTATTCGCGGAGAGATGGTGACCGCGCTTGTGTTCACATCCATTCCAATCTGCAACGCAACATGCTCCTAGTCAAAGATAGACGCTCATCCAAGTGGCCGAGTTCCCCATTGCGGGAGAACAATTGATATTCAGGAAGTAGGATGCAACGTATTGGCGCGGGATCAGCCGTACCATTATCTTCGTTGGCATCGCAAGCTTACACAGTTCTGTCATTTCTCGCACTGGAGTGATTCATGAAGACACAATCGGAAAAAGCGGCGACCTTTCAGGCATTGCACGAGCGCAAGAGGCCGTTCGTAGTTGGCAATCCGTGGGACGCGGGGTCGGCTCGAATCCTGACGAGTTTGAAGTATGAGGCGCTTTCGACCACCAGCGCGGGGCTGGCGTTTTCGCTGGGACGCAAGGACGGAACGGCAGCGGTGAGCCGGGCAGAGGCGCTCGAGAATGCGAAGAGCATCGTTGAGGCAACGAATTTGCCGGTGGCGGCAGATCTTGAAAACGGATACGGACATGCGCCGGAGGATGCCGCAGAGACGATCCGGCTGGCGGCGGAAGCGGGACTGGTGGGTGGGTCGATTGAGGATGCCACCGGCGATGAGGCGAATCCGATCTATGAATTCGATCATGCGGTGGAGCGGATTGCTGCCGCGGCTGAGGTTGCAAAGGCTTTGCCGTTTCCTTTCATGCTGGTGGCGCGGGCGGAGAATTATCTGCATGGGCGGCCAGAACTGGACGACACGATCAAGCGGCTGCAGGCGTTTGAGAAGGCCGGCGCCGCAGTGCTGTATGCGCCTGGGCTGACACAGCCGGAGGACATTCGGACGGTTTGCGCTTCCGTCACAAAACCGGTGAATGTGCTGATGGGATTGAAGGGTGCACCGCGACTGACGGTGACACAGCTGGGCGAGTTGGGTGTTCGGCGCATCAGCATCGGGTCGGGATTCAGCCGGGCGGCGCTGACGGCGTTTCTGCATGCGGCGCGCGAGGTGATTGACGACGGCACATTCGGTTTTGCGGATGAAACCTTGTACATCTCGGATCTTACGGCCATGTTTGGCTGAGCAAGAATCGCGGGAGACCGGGGTACCCCTATATACCGGAATCTGGCGATAAATTCTCCTTTTTCATCAGGTTACAGCGATACCCTGCCGCCAAATTCTTCTGTCAATTCGACTTAGCCGTAGATTCCTCTCAGGAAAGGACTTAGAGCCGCCGGACTTCCCAGTTTCACAGTTTCACAAACCTTGTTTTTTGATTCGCAGAGCTAAGCTGTCTATGTGATTGATACAACAATACATAAGGTCGAAATTGGCAGCGCATTATGGTCGATTTTGGCACGTTTTGGCATGTTTTGGCGCCGTTTAAGGGCTTAATGACGTTCGAGCCGTGAAACTGTGAAGGCGACCAACGGCGCAAGGGTGCATCGCTCTCCCTGATCCGACCCTTATAACTCGATTGTGCGCCAGGGGGTGGAAATTATCTGCAAACTGGCGGAGTTTTTCTTTCCTTTGTTTTGTTGGGTTTAGGTGGCGAACACGGTTGGATGGGGGTTGACACGGGAAGGGTAATTTGGGGATTCGGTAGTTTCCCATGGAGCGCCCACATCGTGCGACGTTCACCCGAAGACTGCTTGCCCCAGGGTATCGCCACACTTCACGAGGCGGGATGAGTGGGGTGGGGACGAGTCTGGATAGATTCTACGAATGGTCGGGATCGGTTGCTGCGGCTTTATCTCGACGGCGAATTGATTCTGGCTTGCGTGACCAGGGTCTTCACGATGCCGGAGTCTCGATGGTCTGCAGCAACGCTCCCGAATAATCCAAAGTATTGAGGAGACCAGTCTTCGAGACGGATGGTTCGCGGTACTTCGGAGTTCAACTTGAAGGATCGAGTATTTCGAGCGCATTGCGAAATGGGTAGAATCACATTGAATTTCCATGCCAAAACTGAAGTGGAGGATCAATGGGAGCACGTGTTAGTTGGCTGGAGAAGGTTCTAAAGCCCGATCCCGAAAAGATCGCCGCATCCTTCGGCTGGTTGGAGAAGTTTCTAACACCGGAGTCGGACAGAGCAGAGCGGCGGTTTGTGGAGCAGTTTGCGGCGTACCGCTGGAACGGCGAGGCCCTGACGCAGGAGGCGGTAAGGGATATCAGTTCGACGGGCCTGTATGTTCTCACACAGGAACGCTGGCAGCCCGGCACCATTCTCGCGCTCACTCTGCAGCGGGAAGGATCGTTGGAATTAGACCCGGCGCGCCGAATCACCACGCAAGGAAAAGTTGTCAGGAATGGGACCGACGGTGTCGGGCTAACGTTCCTTTGGTCGAAAGATGATCCGGAGTCGCGCCGGTGGGAGGCGCTGTTGGAGTCTTTGATCGAGCAGACGAAGCCGGGCGACATGCTGAGCCTCGCACGGATGGTCGAGGCTTTCGCGTTTCTAGGTCGCATCTGTTCGGAGGGCGCCGAAGAAATCGGAGAGTGGGTTCGCACCAGGGCGAGCAGCCACAAGGTTCTGAACGCCGTGTCCATCGCACTCAAGGCGGAAGATCTGCTTGGCCTCGGCCTCGCGAGTAGCAGAGAGCGTGTCGATCCGGTCGTGGCGGTGCGCATTCTTGAAATCGGATCAGGCACCGACGAAGAATGGCTGCATGGTTTCTGGGCCGGCCTGTTGATTACGTCATTCTCGCCGGGTGGAACAGGGAAAACAAATCTGGAGTTTGTTGAATTGTTCAGCCAGCTCACTTCTATTCCTATCCGCATCTTCACGGTTGTATGCACACGAGCAACCAAGGTGGTTTCGGAAACAGGAGAAGTGATCGCGAAGCCATTGGCTTGCAAGATCGAGGAGCTGGTTGCAACTGTAGGCTCGCGGGGAACGCAAATCGAACGCGACCTCGAAGCGCTGTCCAGGCTTCAACTCATCGAAAGAAGAGCCGGCAAAAGCTCGGCTCTGCACACGAGCGACGAAGCCTTTATCACGCCATCGAGTCTCGGTCTCCAATTATTCGCGCTTTGCAATGGGCATCGAGGAACCCTCCAGGATTTCTATTTCCAGGATTCCTCCGCATCCGCGACATGGCGAACTAGATAGATCAGACTTGGGAACGCTCAGTGGCTTCCCTGTTCGCTAGTGGGCGATGCTGTGCCGAAAGCGAACAGTGTTGACAGCATAACGATGTTCATTTCCGCTACCGGACATCGGCGGCGAACCCACTTCGCAACCCAGCCGCGCGGACTGCACTCCTCACAGACCGCTCCGCTTCTCTCCCGTACGCGCGTTCTGCGAATGGCCCCGAACATGCTTCTCCCCATCCGCGGCAACAATCCCCAATCCATCTCGGGAGAACTCCATGAACCTGCGATCCCTTCGTCATCTCTTCGTCGTCGTTCTGTTCGCCACGACGCTCTGGGCGGCTACCGATCCCTTCACCGGAACGTGGAAGCTGAACCCCGCCCAGAGCAAGCTCACCGATCAGATGAAGGTTGAAGATGCCGGCCCCAACAAATACACCTTCATCTTCTCCGGCGACAACTCCGAGACCATCGTGGCCGACGGCACCGATCAGCCTGGAATTTTTGGCACCACCTTCGCCGTCAGCGTCCTGTCTCCCAGGCAATGGAAGGTCGTGCGCAAGTCCGGCGGCCACGTGACCATCTCCGCCATCTGGGATCTCTCCGCTGACGGCAACACCCTGACTGACAACTTCACCGGCTATCGGGCTGACGGCTCCGCGAGCAATCTCCTCTACAAGTACACGCGAACCGAGGGCACGTCCGGCTTTGCCGGCACCTGGGAGAGCACCTCCGAGCAGGTCAACTCCGCCTACGAGATGCAGGTTCAGACCTTCGACGACAGCGGGCTCTCCTTCATCAATCCAGCCCGGAAGATAACGAAGAGCATAAAGTTCGATGGCAAAGACTATGCAGCGGAGGGTCCCGATCTGCCGGCGGGCTATGCCATATCAGGAAGACGTCTGAGCGATCGAGCGCTGGAACTGACCGACAAGATCAACGGCAAGGTTCTGGACACACAACAGGTCGAGGTTTCACCGAATGGCAAGACCCTCACGATCACCTCGCACATTCCAGGCCAGGCCAAGCCCAACATCCAAAGCTTCGATCGTCAGTGAGGCGACGCGGCCGGAGAGGCAAATGAAAGTCAGATGCTTCCGGCATGCGGCAGACGAGGATCGACGACGCATGCCGGGTCCATTCTTCGCCACCCAGCGTGGTTGTCACTTTGCGGCCAGATGAACCCCTTCGGGATCAGGCAGGCGCAGCATCATTCCCCAGCCGAAGAAGTTGTTTGCGATTGCCACTGCGACCTCATTATCGCCAGCTTCCAGTGGCAACGTGAACGCACCATTTTCCAGCGAGCATCGCGCATCGGGGATCTTTCTGGCTTCTTCCGATTCAAAGAGGTTTTTGTCGGCATACACGAGTTTCCCGTTCACGAATACCCACAGCTCGCGCGTCCAGCCAATATTGACCTTCTTCGTCTGCTTGCTGTCTGAAGTTATCGTCGTCTTGAGCCATGCGACGGCACGTGTCTGTTCGGGCAGAGGCTTGCCATACACACGGCTGATATTCACGAGCCCGTTCCGCTCCGTGCTGATCGTTTTCCATTCGTGCGAAGCAGCGGGCATTTCGGTGTAGACGGGATCCTTGCCGTTTGGCAGCGCGGCAGAGGCTGAGAGATGCCAATTCCGGACAAGACCGCGGTCCCCTTCCAGCGGATCTCTGGCCGGCTCAGGAGAAAGACTGTCCACTGCATCAGGAGTGATGATCAGGTTTGCGAACGTAGCCGGGCCTTGAAATCGCAGGCCGCCTTTCAACGAATCTCCTTCCAGCCTGCCGACCTCGAGCGTGGGCGATGGAGCATCGTTCACGAACACATTCATTCTTCGGCCGGAGATAACCATCTTGATGTGGTTCCAGCCGTTTTCGCGAAGCTGCGCACGCGTTTGATATTGCGGAAAGAGATCCCACAGCAAGACACCATGCGTCTGCGGCGCATACTGAATGCAGGCATGGAAGGCAGGGCAAGCAGGGTCAGGCCTGAGGTACAAGAGCTCGAAATTCTTTTCGTCCTGCTGACGAAACGCGATTCCGGGGGCGCCGCGCCCGATCGTATTGACGTCGAATTCGATGGTTCCGTCGCTGAACGTGATGTCTTTGAGTACCGCATCGCCGCTGTTCAGGCGCATGAGGCCGTGATAGAAACCGAGTTCCCGGAGGAACTCCGCATTCTCCTTGGTCTGCCAGTGATCTGCTGACATGGTGACTGTGATTGGTTCCGCGCCCCCGGCAATCGGAAGTGTGAACAGGATGCATATGCAGAGCACCATCCTGCTCAGGGCATGTGTGCGAACAAACATCTTCATGATCCCAGCGTATGGACGAGGCATCCATTTGGCGAGCGAAGGGTGACGAAGCGGACTGGCGTGTTACGAGGCCAATGCCCGACGTTGCGGGTTGGTTCCCGGCGACCTTCCCGAAAAATGACCTGTGATGATTCAGCGGTTCAGATAACGCTCAGGAATCATTTTGGTGTGCCTCGGGGACAGCCTTTGTAAAAAACAAGAGCCGGGTCAAATCCATTCGTTAACATCTAGCGGAGGACGCTGCGCCTTACCTCCCCGTTTCCCAAAGCTCGCCAGGCGCTTCGATTCCCGACTTTGCTGATGGTTGTTCCTTTGAAGGAGAAGCATGAAACTTTTGAGCCGCGCGTTGATGGTTGCCGTATCGATGGTCTTGATGGGGGCCTGCGTTGAGGCGCAGGTGGACGAGAAGGTTTTCTCAGACATGAAGTGGCGGGAGATCGGGCCGATGCGTGCTGGGCGAACCCGTGCGCTGGCGGGGGTGCCGAGCGAGCCAGCAACGTTCTACCTGGGTGCGGTGAACGGCGGGGTGTGGAAGACGACGGATGCGGGCGCGACGTGGCACAGCGTGTGGGACAAGGAGTCGAGCGGATCGATTGGGTCGATCGCAGTTTCGCTTGAGCGATCCGAACACAATTTATGCGGGCAGCGGCGAGGGGTTGCAGCGGCCGGATCTTTCGACGGGCGATGGGGTGTACAAGTCGACCGATGCGGGCAAGACGTGGACGCATCTCGAAGGGCTGCGCGACGGACAGCAGATCGGACAGGTCGCGATCGATCCCAAGGATGCGAATCGCGTTTTTGTGGCGGTCGAGGGACATCCGTTTGGACCGAATGAGGAGCGCGGACTTTATCGGACGGACGATGGCGGCAAGACGTTCAAGCGCGTTTTGTTTGTCAGCAACAAGACTGGCGCGTCTGAGGTGCAGATCGATCCGCAGAATCCGCAGATTGTGTTTGCGGGGATGTGGCAGCGGCAGGAAGCGCCGTGGGAGAACGGGTCGTTTGGGGGCGGAGAGGGCGGACTGTATCGCTCGACCGATGGCGGAGACACGTGGAAGAAGCTCACGGGGAACGGGCTGCCGGATGAGATTTTGCAGTTGCAGATGACGATTTCGCCGAGCAATCCGAAGAGGATTTATGCGGAGATCGCGCCGGTGAAGGGCCCGGTATGGCTCTATCGGTCAGATGATGGCGGCGACCACTGGGTGCACGCGCCGGAAGACGATACGCGACCCGAGGAGCGGATTGGCGGCGGGGATGTGGCGGTGCCGCTGGTCGATCCCAAAGATCCGGACACGGTGTACGTGGCGAGCATTGTCAGCTGGAAGTCGACGGATGCGGGCAAGACGTGGACGGCGTTCCGCGGTTCGCCGGGTGGCGATGATTATCAGAATGTCTGGGTGAATCCGAACAACACGAAGATTGTGGCGCTGGCGAGCGACCAGGGCGTGGTGATTTCGCAGAACGGCGGCGAGAGCTGGGCGGAGTGGTACAACCAGGGGACCGCGCAGATGTACCACGCGACGACGGACAATGCGTTTCCGTATCGCGTGTGCGGCGGGCAGCAGGATTCAGGGTCGGCATGCGTGCCGAGCCGCAGCAACGATGGACGCATCACGTTTCACGACTGGCATCCGGCGGGCATCGAGGAGTATGGATATGCCGCGCCCGATCCGCTGGACCCGGACATTGTGTATGGCGGCAAGGTGTCGCGCTACGACCGGCGGACGGGGCAGATTCAGGATGTGGAGCCGAAGCCGCTGCGGAGCTATCGCGCGCTGCGGACGGAGCCGCTGATGTTTTCGCCGGTTGATCCGCACAAATTGTATTTCGCAACGAACACACTGTGGTTGACGGAAGACGGCGGGAAAAACTGGAAAGAAGTGAGTCCGGATTTGTCGCGTGAGACGTGGGAGTTGCCCGCAGTGGTGGAGACCTACAAGGATGCGCCGGCGGCGAAGGCGACGCGGCGGGGCGTGATTTATGCGCTGGGGTTGTCGCCGGTAGACGGCAAGCGTCTGTGGGCCGGGACCGACGATGGACTGATCTGGACGACAGAAGATGCGGGCGCGCACTGGACGAATGTGACGCCGCCGGCGCTGAAGCCGTTCTGGAAGGTGTTCAACATGGATGCCGGACACTTTGACGCGCAGACGGCGTATGCGGCGGTGAATACGATGCGGCTGGACGATATGCGGCCGCATTTGTTCCGCACGCACGATGGCGGCAAGAGCTGGACGGAGATTGTGAACGGGATTCCGGCGGGTGCGGCGACGAGTGCGATTCGCGAAGATCCGAAACGCAAGGGATTGCTGTACGCGGGATCGGAGACGCAGGTGTATGTGTCGTTCGACGACGGCGATCACTGGCAATCATTGCGGTTGAATATGCCGGCGAGTTCGGTGCGCGATCTGGAAGTGAAAGACGACGACCTGATCGCAGCAACGCATGGGCGTGGCTACGTGATTCTTGATGACGTAACGCCGCTGCGGCAGATTGCGGCGGCAACGGCGAGCGAGGATGCGCATCTGTATGCGCCGCAGACGGCGCTGCGGATTCGGAACGATATGAATCCGCCGACGCCGTGGCCTGCGGATTTTCCTTCGACGAAGAATCCGCCGAATGGGGCGGTGATTGACTACTACCTTGGCGCAAACGTGTCGGGGGTGGTGACGCTGGAGATTGCGGACAGCAAGGGACAGACGATCGCGCGGTTCAACTCGAACGATCCAGTGCCGGCGACGGACCCGCGGTATCCTGACCCGCCGGTGTGGGAGCGGAAGCCGCGGGTGCTTTCGGCAGCGCCGGGACATCATCGTTTCCTGTGGGACATGCAGTATCCGCAGGTGCCGGGACTGTCGACGGGACCTGATGACATGCTGGCAACGCCGCACGATACGCCGCAGGTTTCGACGGCTCCGTGGGTGATGCCGGGAGAGTACACGGTGCGGTTAATTGCGGGCGGAAAGACACTCACGGAGACGCTGAAGGTAGTGATGGATCCGCGGATAAAGACGCACACGGCGGACCTGGAGCAACAGTTCACGGTGGCGAAGCGGATGTATGACGACCTGATGAAGGCGACGGCGGCAATGCACGAGATCAGCGTGCTGCGGGAGCAGCTGAAGGCGCGCAAGGCGGAGCCGCCGGTCGGACAGGCAGGGCCGACGATCGATTCGAAACTGGATGCGATCGCGGGGCCTGAGCATGGCGGGCGCGGATTTGGACGCGGGCCGGCAGGTCCGGCCACGCTCGGTTCTGTGCGCACACAGATCGCGAGGCTGGAGCACTCGATTGAAGCTGCGGATGCGGCTCCGACGGCGGCGCAGAGCGAGGCGGCCGGGATCGCCGAAAAGCCGCTGGATGGGCTGATCGAACAGTGGGAGAAAGTGAAAGCGTCGGATGTGAAGGCGCTGAACGTGGAGTTGAAGAAGCAGCACCTGGCGTTGATCGATCTGGATACGCGGGAGTTGAATCGCAGCCGGGAGGATGAGTTGGAGATGGGAGACGAAGAGTAGCTGTATTCACGATTGCGGCGGAAAGCAGAATGACCACCCGAGGGTGGTCATTTTGCATTGAGTTGAGTGAGGGCGAAGTTTAGTGGTGATGACCGCCGCCACCATGGCTGCTGGAGTGTCCGCCGCCACCGGAATGACCTCCGCCGGAGTGACCGCCTCCACCAAAGTGGCTGCCACCACCACCGCCAAAGTGGCCTCCGCCGCCGCCGCCGCTGAAGTGGGGTGCTTTGGGAGCCTTATACCCGCCGCCGCCGCCACCAAAGAAGGAGTGGCCTCCGCCACCGCCGCCGAAGCCGGAGGACTTGGGAGCTTTGTAGCTGCCGCCTCCACCGCCGTAGCTGTAGGCGCTGGAGCCGTGGCCTCCGCCGAAGGGGTGGAAGCCGCCGCCGGATGGGGCGCGCGCGATGCTGGAGCCTCCATAGTTGCTGGAACCGCCATAAGAGCGCGAGCCGCCAGCGTATCCGCCATAGCCGCCGCTATAGCCGTAGGAGCGATTTCCGGAGCCGGTGCTGTAGTTGGGCGAGCGATAGGATTGTGTATTGCCGCCGCCGAAGCCGGGACGCATGCCGTAATTCTGAAGCGGATGGCTGTAGAGGCCGGATGAGCCGTAGGATTCGCGGCCGCCTGACGGATTTCCATAGGCCTGGCGGGCACCGCCGTAGCCTCCCTGGGCAAACTCGCGGGCGCTGCCGTACTGCTGGGGTCGTCCCGTGGCCTGGGGCATGCGATTGGCGTATCCGTTGCCGGACTGGCCGTATCCGTTGCCGTACCCGCTGCCGCGACCGTAGGTGCTTCCGTTTTGGCCGTAGCCGCCTCCACGACCATAGGAGTTGCCGTTCTGACCATAGCCTTGGCCGTAGCCACTGCCGCCGCCACGCTGGCCGTAGCCGCCGTAGCTGTTGCCGGAGGATTGATAGCCGTTGCCGCGACCGTAGGTGTTGCCGTTGCCCTGGTATCCGCGACCATAGTTGCCACTGTTGCGGTTGCCGAAGTTGCCCTGGTTGCCAAAGGCGCGCTGGCCACCATTGAAGGCGCGGGGGGTGGGGGTGGTGGCATGGGGAAAGTTGCCGCGATCAAGGCCGGAGCGGAAGGTATTGTGCTCCCAGCCACCGCGACCGCCGCGACCACCCCAGCCACCGCGATCGCGGAAGCCGGCCAGTTCGCCGTGCGCGCCCCAATAACGGCCGCCGCCGTGGGCAAAGCCCCAGTCGCGCACAGAGCCGCTGTGCGTGCTCCAGAGGTCGCCGCCAAAGAAGATGGCGTGGGAGAGCCAGTCAAGGCCCCAGCCGAGCCATCCGAAGGGGGTTGCGGAAAAGGCCTGCATCGCGAGGCCGGGACCAAATTGAAGAAATGCGTTGCCGATGGCAGAGCCGATTTCGCCGAGCACATTGAAGCCGGGATATGGATCGACGGGCTGGCCGTAGGCCTCCCATGGGTTGTACTGCGGCACATAGACGACCTGGGGCGTGGGTGGTGCGATTTCGATGTTGCCCTGGTCTTCGATGACCTGCTGTTGCGCGGTGTTCTGGAGAGTGCCGGCTGCCTGGGCGCGATCGCGCATCACCTGGATGGTCTGCATCACGTCCTGTGGCTGGTTGTAGTAGGCATTGCCGAGGTCGGTGGTCCATTGGAGGTTCTGCGCCATCTCGTCGAAGACCTGGGGAAACGCGGTGAGCGCTTTGATACTGGGATCCCACGTGGTCTGAGCGTTAGCGCCGGCGGCGATCTGTTCAGGCGGTGCTCCACCCTGCATGTGCAGCCACTGGTCGGCGGCGGCTACCTGCGCCGGGTAGGTGGAGGCCGCCAGAACCATGGAGACGAGATTATCGGGGTAAAGGGCGATGGGGGCGACCATCTGCTCGAGGCGATCGGGGCTGAGGGCCTGTGCCGGCTGATAGGGCTGGGCAAAACCCTGGGTGGGATCGTTGTAGGCCTGCTGACCGTAGCCCTGCTGGGGGTAGCCCTGTTGCTGGCCATAGGCCGGAGGCTGTTGATATTGCGGCGCCTGCTGGTATTGCGGCTGGCCGTATTGCGAATTCGGAGAGTACTGGCTGGCGGTGGTGCCGGGCTCATCGGTGGGCCAGTTAGGGATGGGAGCGGGCTGCTGTGCAAGCGCCTGCAAACTGGCCGATCCAAGCCCGATAAGAACCAATGCGACCGTTGAGCGGTGCAACCCGGAGAATCGGCGCGTCGGATGGGCGTTGGGATCCGCAAAAGCGTTTGGAGGTAAGCCCGAGAGCAAAGTACGAGAGAGCGGGCGCAGAGTGCACAGATCGAATTGGGGTTTCATCATCCCTCACTGGATTCGTGCGAAGCGCCGCTCTGATTTGACAGCATTTGTCATCGCCGAATGCTCATGTACCCCCTGTTGTGGTCTCCGCCTCGAGTTGAGCGGCCGCAAGGGTACCTAACCTAGCAACCCTGGGACGTCGGGTTTGTTTCGCGAATGTAACGGAATTGTTGAAATTGAGGCGGGGAGGGTCCGGATAGTGGTGGAAATTCTTCCCTGGGCGGTGGGAAATCGAATCAACGCTTAGGGTTCCAGGGTGACGCGTTTGACGGAAAGGGATCGCTCGTTCTTCGTGGGGCTGAAGCCCCACGCTGCCTCCGGACATCGAACGATGTGGAACGAAAAATCCGCCCAAGGGAATACAATCTACTCGCTATGGCAACTGTGACCCTTCCGACCGAAATTCAGCCGCGCTCGCCCCAGGGCGAGTTCCGGAATGAGCCTTTTACCGATTTCAAGAACCCTGAGAATGCCCGCATGATGAGGGCTGCACTGGACCTGGTGGGCAGCCAACTGGGCCATGAATACGACCTGATTATCGGCGGACACCGGTCGAGGACCGAGGGCAAGATCAAGTCCTACAACCCGGCGCGTCCGGCGCAGGTGGTGGGCGTGCACCAGAAGGCCGGGGCGGAGCACGCTGAGAAGGCGATGGCTGCCGCGCTTGATGCGTTTGAGACGTGGAGCCGGACGTCGGTGGAGACGCGGGTGTCTCTGCTGCTGAATGCGGCGAAGATTATTCGCGAGCGGCATTTTGAATTCTGCGCGTGGCTCACGTATGAAGTGGGCAAGAACTGGGCCGAGGCCGATGCGGATGTGGGCGAGACGATCGACTTTCTGGAGTTCTACGCGCGCGAGGCGCTGCGGCTGGCGAAGGCGGAGACGCCGATTCAGTTGCCGGGCGAATTCAATCAACTGATGTACATTCCGCTGGGCGTGGGTGCGGTGATTCCGCCGTGGAATTTTCCGTTCGCGATTATGGCGGGGATGACGGTGGCGTCGATGGTCACAGGGAACACCGTGATTCTGAAACCGTCGAGCGATTCGCCGACGATTGCAGCGAAGTTTGTTGAAGTGCTGGAAGAGGCGGGGATGCCGGGCGGCGTGGTGAATTTCTGTCCGGGATCGGGCGCGACGTTTGGGAATGCGATTGTGGAGCATCCGAAGACGCGGTTCATCGCGTTCACAGGATCGCGCGATGTGGGGCTGGAGATTCACGAGCGCGCAGCGAAACACCAGAAGGGCCAGATCTGGATCAAGCGTACGGTTCTGGAGATGGGCGGCAAGGATTCGATTCTGGTTTGTGCGGATGCGGATCTTGATGCCGCAGTAGATGGCACCGTAGCAGCAGCGTTTGGATTCAGCGGGCAGAAGTGCTCGGCTTGCTCGCGTGCGATTGTGGAAGCGCCGGTATACGACATTTTTGTGGAGCGGGTGCGCGAGAAGGTGGCAAAGCTGACGGTCGGCGATCCGGCGACGAATCCCAACATGGGGCCGGTGGTGAACAAGGCGGCGATGGATTCGATTCTGGGATACATCGAGATCGGCAAGAAAGAAGGGCGGCTGGTTGCTGGCGGCAAAGCTGTCGCGAACGCTGACGGCGGATTCTTTGTGGAGCCGACGGTGATTGCCGACATCTCTCCGGATGCGGTGATTTCGCAGGAAGAGATTTTTGGACCGGTGCTGGCGGTGATCAAGGTTGAAGGATTTTGATGAGGGATTGAAGGTCGCGAACAATACTGAGTACGGACTGACGGGCGCGATTTATTCGGGATCGCGCGAAGCGCTGGAGCTGGCGCGGCGCGAATACTTCGTGGGCAATTTGTATTTGAATCGGAAGTGCACGGGGGCGATGGTGGGTGCGCATCCGTTTGGCGGATTCAACATGAGCGGGACGGATTCCAAGGCGGGCGGTCCGGATTATCTGCTGCTGTTTACGCAGGCGAAGAGCGTGGCGGAGAAGCTGTAACGATTGTTTGTGCCGTTGAAGAGATTCCCTCAGGAGGCTTCAGGCCTGAGGGATTCTTCTTTACGATGGAGAAGGTCTTGACCGCAGTCACCGGTGTTGCGCCTGCAAGAGCAAAAGCAGATCCTTCACTTCGCTTACCCCACGAACGCGTCGCATTCGTGGGGCCCCAAACCGCTCCGTTCAGGATGACACTCGTATAGGGGTATGTGGTTGGTTGCAGCAGTCTGATCGACGAGCGGAGAAAATGCAACTGCAGGTTCCTCGGCTGCGCTCGGAATGACAGCCTCCAAAACCACCTTTACGCAATGTTCAGAGACCGTAATAGTGAGGGGTGAAGATGGCTACGATTGTTCGGTTTCATGAGTTGGGTGGGCCTGAGGTTTTGAAGTTTGAAGAGAGACCGTTGCAGCAGCCCGGCAAGGGCGAGGTGCGATTGCGGGTGCAGGCTGCGGGGCTGAATCGCGCCGAGGCGCTCTACTGTCGCGGACAATATCTGGAACAGCCGAAGCTGCCGTCGCGTATCGGGTACGAGGTTGCAGGCGTTGTGGATGCTGTTGGCGAGGGCGTCGATGCAAGCTGGATCGGGAAAAGTGTCGCGACGATTCCGGCGTATTCGATGAACGAATACGGCACGCTGGGCGAGCAGGCAGTGGTGCCGGCTTACGCTTTGACGGAGTATCCAAAGAACTTGACGCCGGAGCAGGCTGCGTCTGCGTGGATGCAGTACCTGACTGCATATGGAGCGCTGGTGTTTTACGGCAAGGTTGGCGCGGGAGACTTTGTTTCGATTCCAGCGGCGTCTTCGAGTGTGGGGCTCGCGGCGATCGACATTGTGCGGGATGCGGGCGCGACGGCGATTGCGGTGACACGCACGTCAGTGAAGAAGGATGCACTGATTGCGCTTGGAGCGCATCATGTGATTGCGAGCGGCGAAGAGGATTATGCGGCGCGGGTGAAGGAGATCACACGGGGCAAAGGCACGCGGCTGATCTTCGATCCTGTAGCCGGACCGTACGTGGAGACGCTTGCGGCCGGCGCGGCGCAGGATGCCATGCTGTTTATCTACGGCGGGCTTTCGATGCAGCCGACGCCGTTTCCGCTGATGCAGTCGTTTCGGACGGGGCTGAGCGTGCGCGCTTACACCGTGCGGGAGATTACGACGAAGCCGGAGCGTCTGGCGGCTGCGAAGAAGTATGTGTACGACCGGTTGGCGGATGGGCGGTTTGTGCCGAAGATTGCGAAGACGTTTGCGTACAAGGCTACGGTGGAGGCTTATCGGTATCTTGAATCGAACGAGCAGGTGGGCAAGGTCGTGATCAGGGTGGGGTGATCGTACGCTGGGTCTGGGAAGCCGGATGGAGACAAAAGCAGATCCTTCACTTCGCTTACCCCACAAACGCGTCGCGTTCGCGGGGCCCCAAGCCGCTCAGTTCAGGATGACACCTGTTGTGCGGTTGCTGCGGAAGATCGCTGCTGCCGGGAGAATGTAAATGCAGGTCCCTCGGCTGCGCTCGGGATGACAATCACTGAGAGAGATGCAAAGACTGATGGCGCTTCTCGAGCTGTCTTCTTTATGGACGATGCAACCCGAAACACGAAGGCCGCTGATGGGAGTCAGCGGCCTTGGTGTTTGGGCGGAATTGATTTGGCTACGACTGGGCCAGTGCGGGCGAGTTGGTGGAGATGGCAGGAGCTTGCTGCATCTCGGCTTCGAGCTTGCTGCCGACTTCGGCAGCGGCCTGGGCGAGGACGCGGTGATGGATGGTGAAGAGCGCGAGCTCTAAACGATCGCTGACACCGGTCTTGTCGTAGATGGAACGCAGATAATTCTTGATGACCTGCTCGGTGGTTTTGAGGCGCAGTGCGATTTCGCGATTCTTGCAGCCCTGGACGATAAGCGCGACGATGCGCATCTCTTTCGGGGTGAGGCGGTCGCGAACGCGTGTGCCGACCATATCTTCTTCGGGCGAGTCGGGGACCTGGAGCTGGGGTGGAGCCCAGGTGTCTCCCGCAGCCACGCGACGGACGCACTCGACGAGCGCCTGGCCGGTGACATTGCGGAAAACGACGCCGCGGAAGCCCTGCTGCAGATAGCTGCTGGCGGCCTCGGTGTTCTCGGCGATAACGATGCCACGGCTGTTGGAGGCTTCAAGCAGCGTTTTCAAGCGGGCCATGTCAGGCCGCAAGGATGCTGCGAAGACCACGATGGAACCGGGGAAGGTGGTGATGGCGTGCATCATCCGGTCCAGGTCTGTACATTGGGCAATGATGCGCAGGTCTTCGTCCATGGCCAGAACCTTAGCGGTTCCCGCGCGGAAGATAGCCTGTGAATCAGCAAGAATGACCTTGTTCATGTTTTGCGCCTCTTCGCCTGTGAAATTACATTGGGCCGAAACCGGCTTCTCATCTCTCACGGGCCGGGTGCTGCTATTTGATCAGATGGCGTAAAAGCCGCCCAAGACAACTATCGGCAAACGCCTAAAAATTCTAAAAAGCTCACAGGAAGTTCCTGATTGGTGTAGTGAAAATCATACACATGCCTTTCGTCACCCCCATTGCTCAGAGGTACCTGCACCTAGGTAATACCCTGCAAAGTAAGATTACAGCCCAATTGACTAAATCGTCACGGAGAATCCTTCAGGGTTGCCGGAACATCCTGTTTACCGATTTGGCACAAGATAGGGTTACCTTAGTCGTATAGAACCACGGATTGGCCATTTGTAGCAGCTATCGAAGACTGTGGATTTGATTGCAATGGAAGCAGTTGCAGCCCTGCGAAAAGACCGTAAACTGGATAGGATATGGCGAGGCCGAACTTACTGGCGGTAGATGACGACGTAAGCGTTCTGGAGGCGGTCGTGCAGGACCTGCGCCGTCAATATGGCGCGGAGTACCGGGTGATGCGCGCGGCCAGCGGACAGGCTGCCCTGGATACCCTGCAGATTCTTCAGACGCGCCAGGAGCCGGTTTCGCTGCTGTTGAGCGACCAGCGCATGCCGGGAATGACGGGTGTGGAGTTCCTGGAGCGAGCGAAGGCGATCTATCCGCATGCGAAGCGGGTGCTGCTGACGGCTTATGCGGACACCGAGGCGGCGATTCAGGCGATCAATACGGCGCGCATCCATTACTACCTGACCAAGCCGTGGGATCCGCCGGAAGAAAAGCTGTACCCGGTGCTGACGGATCTGCTCGACGATTGGAAGGCGGGATACCGGCCTCCGTTTGAAGGGTTGCGCGTGATTGGCAACCGCTGGGCGCTCAATGACTACAACGTGCGGGACTTTCTGTCGCGCAACCATGTGCCGTATCGCTGGCTGGATGCGGCATCGAGCGAAGACGCGCGAAAGCTGATCGACGAGCGGCATATCACTCCGGAGCAGCTGCCCGTGGTTCTGTTTGCGGATGGAAGCGTGCTGATGGAGGCCACTCCCGATGCGCTGGCCGGCAAGGTGGGGTTAAGCACCCAGGCGACGCAGGAGTTCTATGACATGTTGGTGGTGGGCGCTGGGCCTGCAGGGCTTGCTGCGGCGGTGTACGGGGCGAGCGAGGGATTAAAGACGCTGGTGATTGAGCCGGAAGCGCCGGGCGGACAGGCTGGATCGAGCTCGAAGATCGAGAACTATCTCGGTTTTCCCGCCGGCATCACCGGATCGGACCTGGGGCGGCGGGCGCATACGCAGGCATCGCGGTTTGGGGCGGAGTTTGTGACGCAACGCGCGGTGGGGCTGCGCATCGACGGGCAATACCGGTTTGTGCAGCTCAGTGACGGGCGCGAGGTTTCTTCGCACGTTGTGCTGCTGGCGCCCGGTGTGCAGTGGCGGAAGCTGGAGATTCCGGGCTCGGAACGGCTGACGGGGCGCGGAATCTACTATGGCGCGGCGCTCGTGGAGGCGGCTTCGTGCAAAGACGAAGAGGTATTTGTGGTGGGGGGCGCGAATTCGGCCGGGCAGGCAGCATTGTTCTTTGCCAAGTATGCCCGCAAGGTCACGATGCTGGTGCGCGGGAAAGGACTTGCGGCCACCATGTCGAAATACTTAATCGATGAGATCGAGCGCACATCCAATATTGTGGTGGAAACGCAAACGCAGGTAATAGCGGCGGAAGGCGAAGAGAGGCTGGAGGTCTTGCGTTTGCGCGGTCCGAAGGGCGAATATTGCGTACAAGCCTCTTCGTTATTCGTGTTTATTGGCGCACAGCCGGGAGTGGGATGGCTTCCGGAGACCATTTTGCGCGACGATAAGGGGTTTGTGCTGGCAGGACCGGATTTGCGGCAGGATGGGAAGGCGCGCAACGGCTGGCAGGAGCAGCGCGAGCCTTTTCTGCTGGAGACCAGTGTTCCGGGGGTTTTTGTGGCTGGAGATGTGCGGCACGGATCGGTGAAGCGCGTGGCGTCGGCGGTGGGCGAAGGATCGATCGCGGTGCAGTTTGCGCACCAGTACCTGGCAGGGTTCTAAATGGGGATAAAAAAGGCTAGATGAGCGCGGGCACACAATTGATAAGCATTGAGCAGGTTCCTTTAAAGGAACTGGCGGGAATGCTGGGGCATACGCGGCCATTTGCGGACGTACCGGCCGATGCACTTGATAGCCTGAGCGTCGTCGAACGTGTCAAAGCGCAGGCAGGCGCGACGGTGATGGAGCCGGGCCAGGTGCTGTACTACTGGCTGGTTCTCGATGGTGAGTGTCGCGCGGATCGTGTTGAGGCAGATGGGTCGCTGAGCACGGTGGGAACGGCGCAGGCGGGTGAGGCTTTTGGTGAGACTCCCTTTTTGACGGGGAAGTCGCAGTCAATGTTCCTGGTGACGGCGGTACGCGATTCGGTTCTATTGCGGTTTACGGCAGATCAGTTCTGGGGTTTGATGGCGTGTTGCCCGGAAGCGCGCAAGGTCATTCTTGCAGACATGGCGATGCGTCTGCAGGCCTACCAGGCAGAGGCGCTGCACCGTGAAAAGCTGGTCTCGCTGGGGACGCTGGCGGCGGGGTTGATGCATGAACTGCACAATCCGGGATCGGCGGCGAAGCGGGCGGCGTCGCAATTGCGCGGGAACCTGTTGAAGCTGCAGGATCTGAGCCTGCGCTCGGCGAGCAAGCCGAAGACGCCGGATCAAATGCAGTGCATGCACAACCTGCTGCAGCATGCGATGAAAGGCTGTCATTGTTCGGCGATGAGTTCGCTGGAGCAGGCGGATGCCGAAGAGAAGCTGGCTGAGTGGCTGCAGGAAGCCGGCGTTGAAAATGCCTTCACTATTGCGCCGTCGCTGGTGGAGATTGGATTTGAGCAGGAAGAGCTGAAATGTGCGCGGGAGTATTTCGATGCGAAGAGCTTTTCGGATGCTCTGAACTGGCTGGAAGCTCTGGTGTCGAGTGTCGCCCTGGTGTGCTCCATCGAAGAAAGCATCTCGCGCGTGTCGGACCTGGCGATGGCGGTAAAGAAGTTTGCGTATGACGATCGCTCGCCGGTGAAAGACCTGGACGTGCATGACAGCCTGCAGAGCACGATCACGATTCTGGGACACAAGCTGCGCATCAAGCAGATCGGGGTGAAGAAGAGTTTTGAAGCTTCGCCTTCGGTGATTCACACACGCGGTTCAGCGCTGAGCCAGGTGTGGACGAACCTGATCGATAATGCCGCGGATGCTTCGCCGATGCAGGGCCAGATCGAGATTGCGACGTGGACGGAGCCAGCAAATGGCAATGGTGCCGATCCCGGGTGGCTGGTGGTGAGCATCACGGATCACGGACCTGGAATTCCAGCGAATGTGCTGCCTCGGATTTTCGAGGCATTTTTTACGACCAAGCCGCAGGGTTCGGGGACGGGGCTGGGCCTCGAGATTGTGCACAGGATTGTGACCCAGAAGTTCGGCGGAAAGATCGATGTGGAATCGCAGCCCGGCGATACGCGGTTTGTAGTGCGGTTGCCATTGAGCGGTACACCGGCGGTCAACGGGGCCGAACCGAAGACAAAGTAGTTCCCTTCCCTTTCAATTTGATTCGGAGATGATCCGCACCGCTCTACGAGATGGTGACGTACCGTTGCGTTCCGGTTCGAGGCCTTCGTCCTGGTCTATTTTCGAATCCTTCTTCCGGGAGAAATATCGTCGCCCCCAGTAAGCAGCTCGACGCATCAGGCCCTCCCGACAGAAACAACCGCAGATCCTTTCGACTGCCCCTTCACTACGCTCAGGGTCCGCTCAAGATTACATTTGCCTTTGCGCCCCGGTGGCCGCTGTCGGGTCTGAATCAAGGCGCACCATCTTTCGCCGATGAATGGAGTGGAAGGACCTTGCGACGTGGACCGCACGGAGCTGCTGGAATCTGCGCTGGACAGTCTGACGGAGGGCGTTGCCCTGGCGGATCAGGGTGGCTGCGTTGCGCTGTGGAACCGCGCCGCCGAGACGATTTCCGGCTTCGCGAGCGCAGAGATTGTGGGACATTGCGTGCGCGAGATGCTGGACCTGATTGTGGTGGGAGGCGCGCAGCAGTGGATCCGGCAGACGGGTGCGGAGAAGACGCCGGGGCGCGGAGCGCTGGTGCACTTGCGGCACAAGGTGGGGCATGAAGTTCCGGTGGTGGCGCGTGTGCGGTCGTTGCGTGACGGCATGGGCGGCCTGATTGGGACGCGGGGTGGTGTTTCATCCAGCAGAGAGCATGGATGCCCTGCCGCATGGGGAACTCGGCGAGGACTCAAGCGTCGGCGAGAGCCAGACGGAAGTGGAAGACCGCCTGGTGGTGATGCACGAGGACTTCCTGCGAAGCGATGCGCCCCTGGGCGTGCTGTGGGTGACGGTCGACCAGGCACGTGGATTGCGGCGAACGCACGGTGCGCGGGCGTGCGAGGCGATGCTGGAGAAGGTGCAGCGGATGTTGGCGACCGGACTGAGACCCGCCGAAGAAATCGGCCGCTGGGGCGATGATGAGTTTCTGGTCTTGTCGCATGAACGCAGCGGACCGATGCTCGCTGCGCATGCTCAGCATCTCGCAGGGCTGGCGCGCACGACCGATTTCCGCTGGTGGGGCGACCGTGTATCGCTGACCGTGAGCATCGGCGCGGCGCAGGCTGAACGCGGTGAACCGCTGGCCGGGCTGCTGGATCGGGCGCAGGCGGCGATGCTTGAGAGCGTCCGGGCAGGGGGCAATCACATTACGGCGGCGCAGGAGAGACGGGCATGTTTGCCATCATAGGCATCGTTGTGGTGTTTGGCGCGGTGATTGGCGGGTTCCTGATGGAGAAGGGACACATGGCCGTGCTGGTGCAACCGGCCGAGTTGCTGATCATTGCGGGGGCCTCGATCGGAACGCTGCTGGTGGCGAATCCGCCGCACATTCTGAAGGGAATCCTGGCGGGCCTGAAAGGCGTTCTGAGCGGATCGAAGTTCGGCAAGGCGCGTTATCTGAATCTGCTGAAGATGATGTACATGTTTCTGAACAAGGTGCGCAAGGAAGGGCTGCTGAGCGTGGAGAACGACGTCGAGAAGCCGAAGGAGAGCGCGGTCTTCAAGGCATTTCCGGATTTTCTCGCTGACCATCATGTGCAGAATTTTGTATGCGACACACTGCGGATGGCGATTACGGGCGGCGTGGATCCGTTCGACATGGACCAGATGATGGAACTGGACATGGAGGTGCATCACCAGGAGGCGACGCAGCCGGTTGCAGCATTGACGACGATGGCGGATGCATTGCCGGGGCTGGGGATTGTGGCCGCGGTGCTGGGCGTGGTGATCACGATGGGTTCGCTGGGCGGTCCTCCCGAGGAGATCGGCGAAAAGGTGGCGGCGGCGCTGGTAGGGACGTTTCTCGGCATTCTGCTGTGCTACGGAGTGGCAGGTCCGCTGAGCGCGAACATGGCGAAAACCGCGGACGAGCACAACGACTATCTGCATGTGCTGCGGGTGCTGCTGCTCGCGTTTCTGAAGGGGTCGGCGCCGATGATTGCTATCGAACTGGGAAGGCGCGCGATTCCGGCGCGCGTGCGCCCGTCGTTCGACGAAATGGAGAAGTTCTGCAAGGGCCAGGGCGGGGCCGCAGCGGCACCGGCCAAGGCTGCTTAGGGAGGCCGGGACGTGGCGGCAAAGACGCAACCGATTATCGTCATCAAGCGCAAGGGTGGCCACGGCGGGCATCATGGCGGCGCGTGGAAGGTGGCGTATGCGGATTTTGTGACGGCGATGATGTCGCTGTTTATCGTGTTGTGGCTGATGAATTCAAGCGACAAGGTAAAGAAAGCGGTAGCGGGATATTTCAACGATCCCAAGGGCACGGCCGCTCTGATGGGCACGACGATGACGGGTACCGGTGAGACCGTAACTGCAGCCAGCGCGGATAACATGCAAAAGCTGAAGGAGAAGCTGGAGCAGGAGATCAAGGCGAAGGCGGACCTGAAGAAGCTTTCGAAGCAAATTGAAATCACCATCACGCCGGAGGGACTGCGGATCGAGCTGCTGGAGGACAAGAACGGAACGTTCTACGAGAGCGGCAAGGCGCGGCTGAGCGACAGCGGGCAGGAACTGCTTGAATTGCTGGCGGCGGAATTGAAGACGCTGCCCAATTCCCTGCTGATCGAGGGACACACGGATGCGGCGCAGTACTCCGATGACACGAGCTACAGCAACTGGGAGTTGTCAGCGGACCGGGCGAATGCGGCGCGCCGGCTGTTGCAGCAGGATGGCGTGCGCAGGGACCAGGTGACGCAGGTCCGCGGATATGCCGATCAGCTGTTGCGGGTGAAGGCGAATCCGTTTGATTCGTCGAACCGCCGCATTTCGATCCTGGTGAAGAACCAGGAAGGGATGCCGCCGGGACTGAAGGGGGCGGCGCCGGTGAGTGTATCGCCGGAAGGTGGGAAGGAGGAGCATACGGCCAAGAAATAGACTCCTTGCGGAAGAGAGGAAAGTGATCGATTGTGCTGCTTCGCTGGTTTGCCGTCGTGGTGTAGTCTGGTGCCGAAGCTGGAAATCGTTTACTGCGGGAGTTGGGAATGGCGGTAGTAGCCGGTGTGGATTTCGGCACATTGAGTGTGCGCGTGACGTTGGTGGATAGCCAGATGGGGCCGGTGGGAACGGCGTCGGCTTCGTATCCGCTGCATCGGCGGCGCGAGGATCCGGATTTTGCAACACAGGCGCATGCCGACCAGATGACCGCGCTGGCGGTTGCGATGAAGGATGTTCTGGCCGCGACAGGAATCAGCGGCGGCTCGGTGGAAGCCCTTGCGGTGGACACGACAGGATCGAGCGTGATTCCGGTAGGCGAGGGGCTCGAGCCGCTGGACGAGTACTACCTGTGGTGCGATCACCGCGCACACGCCGAGGCCGAAGAGATCACGATGAAGGCGCATGCGACGGGGCTCGAAGCGATCGAGTGGTGCGGCGGCGTGTACTCGCACGAGTGGGGATTTGCGAAGCTGCTGCACTGGCTGCGGCACAATCCGGGCAAGCGGGATTTGCTTGTGACGGCGCTGGAGCACTGCGACATGGTGGCAGCGACGCTGTGCGGCGTGAAGAGCGTACGCGGGCTGAAACGCAGCGTGTGCGCGATGGGCCACAAGTGGATGTGGAATCCCAAGTGGGGCGGTTTGCCGCCCGAGGAGTTTCTTGTTTCGGTAGACCCGCTGCTGGCCGGCGTGCGCGCGAAGATGGGCGGGGAATATCTGACCAGCGACAAGGTTGCCGGGCATCTTTCGGCGGAGTGGGCGGAGAAGCTTGGCTTGCGCGCGGGGATTCCGATTCCGGTGGGCGCATTCGATGCTCATTGGGATGCGATCGGCTCGCATATCCGCGAAGGCGACGTGGTGAATGTGGTGGGCACGTCGACGTGCATCATTGCGATGGCGCACGAGACGCACCTGGTGCCGGGGGTCTGTGGAGTTGTTCCGGGAAGCGTACACCCTGCCTATACGGGGATTGAGGCGGGGCTGTCGGCGACAGGCGACATTTTTGAAGCGATCGCACAGCGGGCGGGGACGCGGGTGTTCGAGCTGTCAAAGGGGCTGGAATCGTTCCACTCCGGGCAGACGGGGCTGCTGCGGCTGAGTTGGGACAATGGCGATCGCACCGTGCTGGTGAATCCGGAGCTTGGCGGTGTGACGCTGGGCTGGAATATGGTGAGCTCCGCGCAGGATGAACTATTCGCGGCGATTGAGGGAACGGCGTTTCACACGCGGATTATTCTTGAGCGCATGGCGGAGTACGGGGTGCGCGTGGATCGCGTAATCAATGCGGGCGGGATTCCGCAGAAGAACGAAGTGCTGAACCAGGTGTATGCGAATGTGCTGAACAAGCCGGTGCTGGTGCCGGCCGGGATTCCGACGAGCCTGGGGTCGGGGATCATGGCGCTGCTGGCAGCGGGCATCTACAAGACGATCGACGAGGCGCAGGCGGCTGTTTGTCTGCCGTTGCGAACGGTTGAGCCGGATCGGCGCGCCGTT
Source organism: uncultured Acidobacteriaceae bacterium (assembly GCA_963770365.1). GTDB lineage: Bacteria > Acidobacteriota > Terriglobia > Terriglobales > Acidobacteriaceae > Telmatobacter. The sequence continues at coordinate 308,767 of CAVYPN010000032.1, forward strand.
GATGTGTATGAGCGGCTCTACGCGCTCTACAAGGACCTGTATTTTGCGCTGGGGCAGCGGCATGCCGCGGCGGTGCCGCTGGGGCGCGTGCTGCCGGAACTGCGTGAGATTGCTGCGGAAGCGCGGCAGTGGGCCTGACGGATTACTTCTGCAGGTAACCGACGGTGAGAAGCCTCGGGACGCCGGTCTTGCACTTGCCGTGAGCCGGGTTTACCGTGAACACAAACCCTGTTCAACGAGGAGTGCTGTGCACCTTCTTGCCTTGCGCCGTTTTGTTCCTTGCCTTCTTCTCATATTTCCCGTTGTCGTCGCGCTTGGAGCACCTGCCGAGCAGGATGCCGCGCCATCGAGCGCGTCGCATTTCTCTGTTTCTGCAAGGGATTTGTACCAGGCCGCTTCCTCGATGCCCGCCCCCGACGGCGCGAATGTCCTGCTGTTTGAAGACGATGAGCAATTCAGTTTTGACGAGGCAGGCCGGCTGACGCACGTGGGGCACTACATCTACAAGGTGTTGACCGCCAAGGGCGCCGAGGGCTGGGACACCTTGTCGGTGGGCTGGGACCCATGGCATGAAGTGCGCCCGGTGATTCGAGCGCGCGTGATCGAGCCCGATTATTCGGAGCATCAACTCGATCCAAAGGCAATCACGGAAGAGCCAGCGCGTGGAGGCGACTACAAGACCTACAGCGACGGCAAGAGGCTGCGGGCTCCACTGCCTGCGATTGCGCCCGGAGTAGTGGTGGAGGAGGAGTACCTGGAGCGCGAGACGGAGCCGTTCTTTGCGCCGGGACGCGTGGGCCGCACCTTTTTCGGACACGAGCGGACGCCGGTGGGGCACAGCAAAGCGGTCTTCGAAGCACCCCTGTCGTTGCCGCTCCGGATTGAAACGCGACTGCTGCCGGGACTGACGCCGAAGCGCGTCGAAGCCAATGGACGGGTGACGATCACCTATGAGATTGGGGCGCTCGAGGGCATTGAATCACGCGATGCGAATCTGCCTCCCGATGCGTACCTGTCCCCTGAGATTGATTACTCAACCGCCGCTTCATGGCAGACGCTGGCGACCGAGTACTCGAAGATTGTGGACAGCAAGGCAAATGGGGACGCGGTGCGATCGATCGTGGAGGGATTGATTGCAGGAAAATCGTCAGTCAGTGAGAAGGAAGCCGTGATTCTCGATTACCTGGACCGCGAGGTGCGTTATACGGGAATCGAATTTGGCGAGGCGGCAATTGTGCCGCATAACCCGGCGGAGACGCTGGCGCTGAAATATGGCGACTGCAAGGACAAGGCGACGCTGCTCGTGGCGATGCTGCGCGCGGCGGGGATTCCTTCGTATGTGGCGCTGCTGAATGGGGGCTCACGACTGGACGTTCCGGCGGATTTGCCGGGAATGGGGTTGTTCGATCACGCGATTGTGTACGTGCCCGGGAAAGCCCGCGTTGTGGATCGATGCGACCGATCAGTACGCGCGGCTGGGACAGTTGCCGATCAACGACCAGGGAAGGCACGCGCTGATTGCGCGTCCGGAGAGTACCGCGCTGACGCTTACGCCGGAGTCGCCGTCGCGGGACAACGTGCTGCTGGAACAGAGAGAGATTCGGCTGGGCGAGAACGGGCCGGCAACGGTGATTGAAAAAACTCTGCCGTCGGGGGTGTTCGAGTCGCACTACCGGTCGTTCTATGCGGACAAACCGGACAAGGAGACACGCGACGGGCTTACAGGATACGTGAAGGCGCAATACATTGCCGATAAGCTGACCAGCGTGGAGCGCTCAGATCCGGGAGACTTGTCGAAACAGTTTGAGCTCACGCTCGCGTGCGAAAAGGCCAAGCGCGGATTTACGGACCTTGACAATGCGATTGCGGCGATCCGCGTGGACACGCTGTTTCAGCAGTTGCCGGAAGACCTGAAGCGCAAGGACGATGCGGACACGAAAAAGAAGGATGACGCGGACAAGCCGAAGAAGCCACGCACCGCTGACTGGGAACTGGACCAGCCATTCATCGCGGAGTGGAAATACAAGATCGTGCCGCCGGCGGGGTTTGTACCGAAGGAGTTGCCGAAGGACGACACGATCGCGATGGGGCCGGCGGTGCTGACGGAGAAGTTTTCAAAAGACAACGACGGCGTGGTGGAAGCGGATCTTGCATTCGACTCAGGGAAGCGGCGCTACTCGGTTGCGGAGGCGACGGCGGTACGCAACAAGGTCGCTGAACTGATGGCGGGACCGGCAATCATGGTGAATTTTGAGCCGGAAGGCGAGGCGCTTTTGCACGAAGGCAAGGTGAAGGAAGCGCTGGCCAGCTATCGCGATCTGATTTCGGCGAATCCGAAGGATGCGGTCCATCATTTGCAGGTAGCGCGTGTGCTGCTGCAGGCGGGCATGGGCGACGCAGCGCGTGCAGAGGCGCGCGAAGCCGTGAGGCTGGATCCGAATTCGGCATTGGCGCAGCGGACGCTGGCTGACATTCTGAAGCGCGATCTGGTGGGCCGGGAACTTCGTCCCGGAACGGATTGGGCAGGTGCGGCGGAGGCTTACCGAGCGGCGGAGAAGCTTGATGCGGACGATCACACGGCGCAGGGGAACCTGGGGATACTGCTGGAGTATGACGCGGTTGGTCGGCGGTACAGCGGAGAGGCGAACCTGAAGCAGGCGGTGGCAGAGTACGAGAAGCTGGGACAGGACAAGCTGGCGGAATTGGAGATTCCGAACAATCTGCCGTATGCGATGTTCTACAGCGGAGATGCTGCGGGCGCGATCAAGGCAGCGCATGGGGTGAATCCGCAACCGGTGGCATTGATTGCAGCGAGCCGTGCGGTTTTGCAGGGGAGCAAGGATGGGTTGGCAGAGATCAACAAGCTTTCGAATTCCGATGCGGCGTTCAAGGACACGGCGCGCACGGCCGGCGAAATGCTGATGAACACGCGCAACTACGCGCTGGCGGCGGATTTTCTTCAGGCGGGCGCAGCCGGTGACAATGCGGCGCAGACGATGGGGATGGCCGGCATGTTGCGCGACGCGAAGCGGCATGAGGATCTCAAGTTTGCGAATACACCGACGGACCTGGTGAAGCGGGCTTTTCTGTTGACGATGGATCCGGAACTGACGCAGGCCAAGATGGAAGCGATCCTGAGCCGCAACGCTCTGGTAATGTTCCGCGCCGTCGATCCAGAGGATCGGAAGAAAGTATTGGCCGCGGGCAAAAAGATGAATAGCCAGATGGCGCGGCAGGGCAACTCGCTGGATGTGACGATCGACATCCTGCTGCAGGCATTCGATCCCAAAGGCGACGGAGACGATGCGACCGGGTACCGCGAAAAGGTGCAGATTCCGGGCGGCCCGGCCATCACGTTCTTTGTTGTGAAAGAAGGCGATCAGTACAAGCTGCTGGATAATTCGGACAAACCCAACGCCATTGCCCTGGAGATGCTGGATCGTATCAAGGCTGGGAACCTGAACGGCGCAAAGATGCTGCTGGACTGGATTCGCGAAGACCAGCACCTGGGCGGCGGAGACGACACGCTGGGCGGCCCGGTGTTCCCGCGGTTCTGGATCAAGGGCCAGGCGGCGGACGCGCACAAGATGACTCTGGCAGCGGCTGCACTGATGGTGGGCACGAAAGCCACGGCTGCCCAGGGAGTGAAGCTGCTGGAGGATGCGCGCAAGAGCGCGGCGACGGATCGCGAGAAAACGAATATTGAATTGGCGCTTGCGATGGGTTACTCGCAACTCGACGAGGATACGAAGCTCGAGGAAGTCGGGTCGGACCTGGTGAAGGAAGTGCCGGAATCACGGCTGGCCTTCATGACAGAAGTGGAGGGGTTGATCGGGCTGAAACGCTTCGATGACGCACTGGCGCTGGCGGATGCGCGCCTGAAGCTGCTGGATGGCGATGCCGATGCGTTGCAGGGGAAGATGCGGATCGAAGCGAGCCGGGGCAACTACGCGGCGGCGCGCGGATGGATTCAGAAGTTGATCGATCAGGGCAAGGCGGACGGGAGCCTGCTGAATTCGATGGCTTGGTTCGCGCTGTACACCGGCAAGGTGGACGAAGCCGACGTAACAACAGCGACAAAAGCGAGCCAGATGGATCGCGACAATCCGGCGATTCTGCACACGCTGGCCTGCGTTTACGCCGAGACGGGCAAGACGAAGGAGGCGCATGACCTCCTGCTGCGCGCCATGGACGATCTGAACCTGGACGAGCCGGATGACGATTACTGGTATGCGTTCGGGCGCATTGCAGAGCAGTACGGTGAGCGCGATGCGGCGATCTCGGATTATCGCAAGCTGGAAAAGCCGAAGGAGCCACTGATAATTCCGACGTCGACCTGGCAGCTTGCGCAGAGCCGATTGAAGGCGATGGGGGTTGAAGGATCCCCGGCGAGCAAGTAGCATCGCGGGTCGCAAGAGCGGAGACTGAAAAGAAGAACGCCGGAAGAGCGAAGGCTCTTCCGGCGTTTTGTTGATGGTTGGGTTAGAAGTCGAAACGCAGGCTGAACTGCTGCCGGCGAGGCTGCGTCAGGAGTCTGCTGGCGATTCCGAGTTGGCCATCGGTGAGACCGACATCGATCGAAGCTGGATCGAAGCGAACCGCATTCGATACGTTGTAGACCTCCCAGGCAAACTTCAGCGTTCCGTACTCGCGGATCTTCCAGTTTTTGGCGAGGCCGGAATCGACGTTGAAGTATCCATCGCCACGGAAGTTGTTGCGCTGGCCGGCTTCGCCGGGGTACGGCAACCGGATTGGACCACCGGTTGAGGTACCGGCATTGATGGCAGCGGCGTCCGGGAAGAACTGGGGATTTCCGTTCTGATCGATGTGTTTGTGAGTCTTGATGTTGCCCACATTCACGCCGTAACTTTCAATCTGCCAGTCAGTGCTCCATCCGGGCTCATAGACAGAGAACGGCAGGCCGCTCGACCAGCGATTGATTCCTGACCACTGCCAGCCACCGATAAAGAAGTCAAGCAGAGCGTTGGAATTGCCAGCGAATGCTCTACCTCTGCCGAAGGGCATCAGGTAGACCCAGTCGCCGGTGATCAGGTGGTGTGTGTCAAAAGCGGAAACTCCACGATTGAGGTAAGGCTTCCACGTGTTGATGATGTTGTCGAAGTTGTATTCACCGGTGAATTCGGTATCGCGCTCAGCATCCGATCCCATGTCGATGGACTTCGACATGGTGTAGCTGAAGTCAAACTGCAGACCGTGGCTCATCGGGTGGCGAAGGGTGAGCTGGCCGGCATGGTACGAACTGTTCCCGATTGTCGAAAGCGCATAAAGCGAAGAGAACTGATCCTGCCAGAACTTTGACTGGTAGTTCGCGCAATCCGCATTCGAGAGATACGAGCAATAGAAGTCGATGTCTGCCAGAGCGGAAGTTGCGCCGAATTGGGAGCGATAGGGTGCCCACTCATTCGTGTAAATCGCCTGCGTTGCACTTTCACCGTCAAAGTCAACGTTGGCCATGAAGGGGAACACATCCTCGAAGTACTGAATTGGCTGAACGCTTGCGCTCGAATCACCGCCGTTCGCGTCGACTGCCTTGGAGAGCGCAGTTCCGGCTGCGTAGTAATCGCCTCCGCCTTGCGGGTCGACGTAGTCGACTGGTTCAGCAAGATCGAGGCTCTGCAGAAGGTGATGTCCGAGTCGCCCGACATACGCGGCTTCAAAAGTAAATCCACCCGGAATCTGCCGCTGAATGGAGAAGTCAAAGTTTTCGGAATACGGGGTCTTTAGCTTGCTATCGAGCCCCCAGGTAATCGCGAAGTTAAACGGTGGCGCCGTGTAGGGGTATGTCTGGGTTTGTGGCGAGCCGCCGTTATCAATGGGAGGCAGAGTGTGTTCATCGATGAAGCGCGGTGAGGGCGAATGTCTGCTATCGCCTTCGATTCCATAGGTGCCGGCTGGATTGCTCACAGAAGACGAGATACCAAACGAGCCCTCCTGATCGAAGATGTTCACCAACGATTCGCCGTAGTGATCGAAGTAGATGCCCGCGCCGGCGCGAATCGAGGTCTTCGAGTCGGGGGAGTAGGCGACTGCCAGCCGAGGTGCAAAGTTGTCCTTCGACTTCGGCCAGAAGCCTGGCTTGTTGTAGTGAGGTCCGGAAGGAGCAAAATCCAGTTCCGGTTCATAAACCTGGCCCTTGAGTGCGTCAGCCTCCCGCTTCAGATACCAGGAATGCGTATCGATTGTTGGCGCAACCTGCTGGCCGCTGGTTTCATAGGGCGTTTGAAGCAGGGTATGTCGAACGCCGAAGGTGACAGTGAAGTTTGGCTTCATGCGCCAGGAATCCTGGATGTACCACTCGAATTCGTTTGCTTTGAAATGGCGTTGGAGGAATGCACCGTCGGGAAGCAGGGAGCCCGTCGTGGCGCTGTCAACGTGGTAGTTGAAGGAGTTGTCGAGTTCGGGAATGGTGCCCACCAGATTGGCGAAGGCAATCTCATAAGAGTTGGCAAAGCCGTCGTTGACCTTTGACCCGTTGGAATCGCAGGAGTTGTCGAGCTGGCACGGATCGGGGGGACTCCCGCCGAGCCAGTACGGATTCGAGGTTGCACCTTGAAATGTGGTTGCATCCGAATTGTGGTTCTGATGGATCAACCGCCAGTTGGCGCCCAGCTGTATGTTGTGTTTGCCCTTGGACCAGCTCAGGTTGTCGACGATGTTATTGACCGGAACACTGGTGATCGTGTTGCGTGTATGGGCAGTAGATGTGTCCATGAAACGGAAGCGGACATAATCGCCTGACCCAATTCCAATGCTGCTGAATCCCTGACGAACGTATCCGTAGCGGATGTCATTGACAAGGTTCGGTGAAATCGTCCAAGTGTCTCCAACGATAATGCCCTTGTTATTGCTCTTATCGTGACAGAGGACGCGGGCTGGCCCGGGAAACTGCTCAGCCTGAAGTGTGGTGTCTTTCTGCAGTTGACCGCGGAAGCAAAATTCTTTGCTCGGTCCGTCGGGGTGAAAGTCGAGTCGAACGATGGAAGTATTCAGCCGGACCGGATGCAGGCGACGCAAACGTGAATGATCCGATGTTGTAGCCATCGCCGGTCAATGTTCCGTTTGCGAGTGGCGTGGAATTGAAATATGCCAGTGCGTTGGGGTTTGGCCCTGGAGGGAGCGGATACGTGGGAGTGTTGCAGATCTGGCAGCCACTATCGAGAGTGGTAACTTGACCAGCGTTAAGCGTGACAGGGTTATTGTTCTGGTCGAGGTAAATGAGGTTGCCTGCTGCAAAGCTGGGTGTCGCCACGGTGCGAACGATCTGTTGGTCCTCTGAAAGACGGCTCGCTTCGTAGTTGCCGAAGAAGAACAACTTATCCTTCATGATCGGACCCCCGAAGGCCGCGCCGAAAATGTTGCGGAGCACCTTCGTGGGGATGTTCGGCTGGCCGGCCAAAGATTCGGCCTGCTTGTTAAACCAATTGTTCGCCGCAGTCAGCGGTGGGCGATAGTACTCGTATGCCGCACCATGGAACTTGTTGGTGCCGGACTTGGTGATCATGCTGACCTGGGCGCCTGAGGATCGGCCGGCATCAGCGTTCGCATTGCTCGTGGTTACACGGAACTCTTCGATCGAATCCTGTGTCTGGCGCAGAACGCCAGCGAATGCGTACCCATTCACCTGATCGTTGTCGTCGACACCGTCGATGGTGACGTTGCCCTGGTCGGATCGGCCTCCATTCACTGCCCCGGTCCGGCTATCGTTTGAGTTCGGCAGATAGAGAACACCGGGCTGCAACGAGAGCAGGTCAGGCACGTTGCGGGTTTCGCTGGGGAGCGCCTGGATGAGTTCGGTTCCCGCGGAGTTTCCGAGCGACGCATCTGAAGTGTTCAGGGTCTGAGCGGTAGCCGAGACATCTACGGTGACTGAACTGGCCTGGACAGATAGGGAGAAGTCAATCGTCGCCGGCTGGTTCACGAGGAGTTCAGCAGACTTGGTCTGCTCGCCAAAGCCGACCGCAGCGACCATGATGTCGTACTTCGCCGGCGGAATCTGGTTGAAGACGTATTGGCCGGTGTTTTCGGCGACAGCCAAGAACGATTTGCCGGTTGCCTTATCGGTGATGGTGATTTTGGCTCCGGGTACGAGGGCTCCTGAGGGGTCCTTGACTGTGCCACGGAGTGAAGTGGTTGCGAGCTGAGCAAAGGAAGGCGCGACTGTGGAAAGGATACAGAGAAGTATCCATCCCAGAAGGGACTTTTTCACGGCTGGTTCCTCCAAAAAATACTTGCTGCGTTGGTCGTGGGTTGCGACCTTATTTGTATTTGCACGAACGGTTCGAAGCCGTTCGTACCGTGGCTGAGTGATTCGTAAGATCTTCACTCTTTGTTGGGGTTGATTTGTCTCCCGAACAATTCAGAAATGCCACAATGGAACGTTTGAACATCGCCGGCATCGAACGCCGGGCGCAGGGAATATCCTTAAATTTAGGTGGTCACCCGATAAAGATTCAATAGAAAAATCCTCATACAAGGCCGCTTGAGGGGTCGAAAATGCCGTTTCGTCACTTTAACCGATCCATTCGACCCCAAAATTTCGCGGCGAGCAAGTCAGTTTCGCCGGTTCGCGGGGCGAAGGAAAAAAGAAAACGCCGGAAGAGCGAGGGCTCTTCCGGCGGTTTTTGTTGAAGAGATTGGGTTAGAAGTCGTAACGCATGCTGAACTGCATGCGACGGGGCGTCGTGAGCAGCGTGCTTGCAACGCCAAGGTTGCCATCAGTGAGCACGGACCCAAGGAATGCCGGATCGAATCTGACGGTGTTTGTGACGTTGTAGACTTCCCAGGCGAACTTTAGAGCTCCATATTCCCGAATCTTCCAGGATTTGCTGACCCCGGAGTCGAGATCGACGTAGCCATCGCCGCGGAAATGATTTCGCTGTCCGGCCTCGCCCGGATAGGGGAGACGAATTGGAGATCCTGTAGCAACCCCGCTATTGATTGCACTGGGGTTGTCAAAGAACTGCGGTTCACCGTTGGAGTCGAAATGGCGATGCATCTTGACGGGCCCTGTGACCACTGGGAAACTTCCATACGTCCAGCTTGTGGTGTATCCCGGCTCGAATAACGAGAACGGAAGACCGCTGGTTGACCGGAAGATTCCAGACAGTTGCCAGCCACCTATCAGAGCGTCAGCAATTTTGTTGCTATTGCTCAGCATCGCTTTCCCGCGTCCGAATGGCAGTTGATAGACGTAGTCGACCGTAAGCAGGTGGCGGGTATCAAAGTCGGACACTCCGCGATTGAGACTCGGTTTCCAGGTATTGAAAATCTGGCTGAAGACGAGCAGGGAGAGCGCAGGGTTTCTTTCGGCGTCAGAACCCATATCGATCGACTTTGAATAGGTATAACTGACGTCGAGTTGCAGGCCGTGGCTCATGGGATGGCGAAGCGTAAGCTGGCCTGAGTGGTAGGAGCTCGCTCCGATCGAGGAGAGCGAGAAGAGCGAAGCAAACTGATACTGCCAGAACCGAGAAGTAAGGTCACTGGGGCAAGGATACGCAGGAAAGTCACCGCTGTAGGGATTCTGGAAGGCCGTGCCGCAATACAGATCAAGATCAATCAGAGCGGTGGTTGCGCCCAGATTCGCGCGGGATGGATTCCACTCGTCTGAATAGATGGCTTGCGTGGCGCTTTCACCCGCATAGTCGAAGTTCGCCATCCAGGGGAACATGTTCTCAAAGTATGGAATGCTGTTTACCTGGGCGTATTGGTGGCAGTTGCAGCCTGGAGTCGCATTTGGATCGTAGCCGCCATTCGAATCCACGGCCTTTGATAACGCGGTTCCAGCTGTGTAGTAATCGCCTCCGCCGTTCGGATCCACGAAATCTGTCGGTTCGGCGAGATCGACGTTTTGGAGAAGATGACGTCCGAGGCGGCCGTAGTAAGCCGCTTCAACCGTGAATCCACCAGGCAGCTCGTGCTGGAAGGACAGATCAAATGCTTCGGAGTACGGCGTTTTCATCTTGCTGTCGAGACCAGTGGAGATGAGCGCGTTGAAGTCGTCGGGGACATTTGGAAAGGTCTCGGTTGGATCGCCGGCGCCGTTGCTAAACGGAAGTGCGGTGCGGCTGGTAAAGCGCGGCGCCGTTTCTGTTTGATAGACCGAGGCGGGGTTGGTAATGGCACTGCTGATGCCGAACTGGCCGTTTTGAGCGAAGTTGTTTACGAGAGACTCGCCGAAATGGTCATAGTAGATGCCCGCTCCTGCTCGAATCGATGTCTTCGGATCGGGAGAATAGGCAACGGCAAGCCGAGGAGCGAAGTTGTCCTTTGACTTGGCGTAGTAACCAGGGCGATTGTAGAAGGGGCCGGACGGTGCAAAGGACAGATCCGGCTCGTTGATCTGTCCCTTTTGGGCTGCCGATTCGCGGGCCAGGTACCAAGAATGAGTGTCAACAGTAGGAGTAATTTCCTGACCTGTTGTCTCCCAAGGGGTTTGCAAGATGGAATGCCGAACCCCAAGAGTGATGGTCAGATTTGGCCTCGCGCGCCACGCATCCTGGACGTACCACTCGAATTCATTGGCTTTGAAATGCTTGTTAAGCGGCACTCCGTCGGCAAGCAGCGTAGCCGATGTAGCGCTGCTCACCTGGTAGTTGTAATTGTTGGTCACGAAGGGAACGTCGCCCACGAGGTTTGCATAGGCGATAAGGTAGGAATTCCCGAAGCCCTGATCCATGCCGGCCGGCGAAGGAGCGACGCCACCGAGCCAGAAGGGATTCGAACTCCCAGTGTTGAAGGAGTTGACGTCAGTAAAAAAATTCTGGTGAACCAGCCGCCAATTTCCGCCGGCTTGAATGCTGTGTTTACCCTTGGTCCAGGTCAGGTTATCGACGATGTTGTTGACAGGCACGCTGGTGATGTTGCTCCGGGTCTCTGCGGTGGCTGTAGAGAGGAACCGGAAATCCACGTAGTCGCCCTTGCCGACTCCGCGGTTGCTGAAGCCCTGGCGAATATAGCCGTAACGAATGTCGTTCACGATCGTTGACGAAACTGTCCAGGTATCACCGGCAGTGATGCCCTTGGTGTTGTCGATGATTGCAAAAGACGGACCCTGGCCGGGAAACTGTTCGGTGCCACCAGTGACGTCATCCTGCAAATTGCCGCGGACAAAGATACGGTGCTTGTCAGAGGGCGCAAAATCGATTCTTCCGATCGTGGTATTAAGGTGAATTGGGTTAGGCGAGGAGAAGGAGTATGAACCCTCGTTGATACCGTCTCCCAGAGTTGTACCGTTCGCAGCGGGCATCGAATTGAAGTAAGCCAATGCGTTTGGATTTGGTCCCGGGGGATTGGGGTATGCCGATGTGTTGCAGACCTGGCAGCCTGCATCAAGAGTGGCGACCTGACCGGAGCTGAGCGTCTGGATGTTTCCACTCGTGTCGAAGTAGCTTAGATTGCCGGCCTGGTAGGAGGCTGTGGCAACAGTCTGACTAACTTCGGCGTTCTCAGCCAGGCGGCTGCCTTCATAGTTCCCGAAAAAGAACAACCTGTCCTTCAATATCGGACCACCCAGCGTTCCACCGAAGATATTGCGAATGAGTTTGCCGGGAATGTTGGGCAAGTCACTGTTCTGTTCGGCTTGCTTATTGAACCAATCGTTCGCAACTGTAAAAGTTGGCCGATTGTATTCATAGGCAGCGCCATGGAATTTGTTGGTTCCCGACTTGGTGACCATGCTGACTTGTGCACCTGAAGAGCGACCGGAATCTGCATTCGCACTTCCGGTTGCGACGCGAAATTCTTCGATGGAATCCTGCGTCTCGCGAAGCACACCAGTAAACGCAAATCCGTTTACCTGGTCGTTGTCGTCGACACCATCAAGAGTGATGTTGCCCTGATCAGACCGCCCGCCGTTCACCGCGCCGCTGCGACTGTCCAATGTCGAGGGGAGATACAAGACTCCGGGTTGAAGCGACAGGAGATCGGGCACGTTGCGGGTTTCACTGGGAAGCGCTTGAATCATTTCATTGCCGGCGGCGCTGCCGAGCGATGCGTCAGAAGTATTGAGGGTCTGCGCGGCGGCGGAGACGTCGACAGTGACCGAACTCCCTTGTACCGAGAGTGCAAAGTCGATGGTCGCGGGCTGGTTGACGAGCAGCTCGGCAGACTTGGTCTGGTCGCCGAAGCCGCTGGAGGTTACGACGATGGTGTACGTGGACGGCGCAATCTGGGCGAATGAATAAGCGCCGGAGCTGTCGGCCACGGTAGAGGTCGTTTTCCCCGTCGCCTTATCGGTGATGGTGACTCTGGCTCCAGGTAACAAGGCTCCTGAAGGGTCCTTGATTGTTCCGCGAAGTGAGGTGGTTGCGAGCTGGCCAAACGAAGGCGCGACGGTGGAGAGGATACAGAGAAGTATCCATCCCAGAAGGGACTTTTTCACGGCTAAACCTCCAAAAAGTTCTTGCTGCGTGGTCCTGGGAAGCGACCCTTTTTTGTTATTTGCGCGAATGGATCAGAGCCGTTCGCGTCGTGGCCGAGTGATTTATGCCTTCACTCTCGTACGGATCAAACGTGTGACGCGCGCTTCAGAGTCGTTGCATTGCAGCGCGCCCGAGCAATGCGGGCAACTAGCGCCCGGCTCGGGAATACTCCTCAATCTATTTGGATTATGGGCGAAGATTCAATCAAGAAAACCCAACGCGGAGCCGCGCGAAAGGCCGAAAACACCCTTTCGTCACTGCTATTACGCGATTCGTCCACTCGACGTCGCGCTTCGTGTCAAATATCGACGTTTCGTGTCATTGCTGCTGCTGCATCTGCTGCACGTCAATGAGGGGCTGGGGGCGTTCGGGCGGCTGCTGGGCGCGTTCGACGAGCACTGACCAATCCTCGGGAATGGGCATTTTGCGATCGAGGGCCGGCGGCGCGTCGCTTGCTTCAACGTGGACGGCTACATAAAGTTCACTCGAAGACTTGCCGCGAAAGATGCCGTGAGTGGGGGGAACGTCAGCGTAGTCGCGGCCAACAGCGGTGCGGATGTGGCGATGGTGCGCAACAAGATTGTTGGTGGGGTCGAAGCCCACCCAGCCGAGGTGGGGCATGAGGACGTCAACCCACGCATGAGTCGCGTCGGGGGTTGAGCGGTCATGGTCTTCGCGGCTGCGATAGAGGTAGCCGGAGACGTAGCGTGCGGGGATGCGCACCAGACGGAGCAGGGCAATCATGGTGTGTGCGAAGTCCTGGCAGACGCCGCGAGCGTTGACGATGGCTTCGTCGATGGGCGAGTCGACGCGGGTCGAGCGAGGGACATATTCGAAGTATTCGAAAAGTCGGTGGTTGAGTTCCTGCACGAGCATCAAAGGATCGTCACGCCGGGAGACTCCCATTTGCGATGCCAGCAGGGTAAGGGCGGGCGTTTCGACGGCAAACTCGCTGGGGAGCAACATCTCCCAGTAATCGCCGGCTTCGATCATCGCGTCGAGGGCACCCCAGGCATCCGGCGAGAGAAAGGCGGGGACGTCGGGCATGGGCTGCTGCTCGACAACGGATTCGGCGACAATGACGAGCTGGTTGTGGTCGCCGGGGATATCGAAGTGGTGGACGTTGTTGCCGAAGTGATCGCGGTACGTGAAGACGCGGCAGCGCGGACTGACGGAGAGCGAAAATGTGAGGCAGTGCTGATTGGAGTCGGAGCGTGGATGCATGCGCGTTTCCATGATGCTTTCGCTCACGGGTCGCGAATATCGGTAACGCGTAAGGTGCCGGATGGAGTAGCAATTCACGTCGATTGGACCCTCAGTTAGATCGCCAGCGCGGACTGGATGGAGTACTGAATGTAGTAGCGGTACACGAGTTCATGAATGCGCATGCACTCCTGGCGAATGGTGTGGAGGAATACCGCGGCATCGCCGTTCAGAATTTCGCCGATCGACGTGAAGCTGAGCATGGCGTGCAGTCGGCCGATGCCAGCGCTGAGTTCGTCAGGGGGACGGCGTCCGCCGGTGTGCTGAATGGATTGAATGGCCTGGCGAACACCATCGACGGAGTAGCGGATGGCGTGAGGAAAGTCGCGGTTGAGGAGGAGGAATTCAAGGATGCGGTCGGGCGTTAGGTCCGCGGTATAGACCTGGCAGTAGGCTTCAAATGCCGTACAACAGCGGAGGAGGCCGACCTGCTCAAGATACTGATAGCCGTAGTGCTCGTGTTCCGGCGGATTTGAAAGCAGAGGCTGGTAGACCTGAAGGAGCGTTGCGATGGCGTAGGCGCGCTCGAGGTAGCGGCCGAGACGGATAAAGTGCCAGCCCTGGCCATGGATCATGGTGGTGTCGCTGACGCCTTTGAAGAGATGGATGGCGTCAATGAGCGAAGACAGCACGTCGTTGATGTTGGAACGGAACTGGGTTTCGGTGTGCGGGGAGTGCATCAGGTGATAGAGGCGGTTAAGGCGCTGCCACTGCTCGGTGGAAATTTCTTCGCGGATCTGGCGAGCATTTTCGCGCGCCGCATCGATGCAACAGGAGATCGATGCCGGGTGATGCTTGTCGAAGACGAGCGTTTCAGCGTTGGAGCCGGCGTCGCCCGACCAATCGAGTCCGGAAGGATTGCCGAGGGAGGCGATGAGGCGCTGCCAGTGGGTTTCGGCGCTGGCGCCCCCAGAATCGAGCATGAGGCTCATGGCAACATCGAGCTGGCGCACGGTATTTTCGGCGCGCTCGAGGTAGCGGCTCATCCAATAGAGGCTGTCGGCTACGCGCGAAAGCATTTTGGTACTCTCCGGAAGTCTGTGACTGGCTGCTATTCCAGAACCCATGTGTCCTTGCTGCCGCCGCCCTGGGAGGAGTTGACTACGAGTGAGCCTTTTTCGAGGGCTACGCGCGTGAGTCCACCGGGGACGATGTTGATCTTGTCACCAAAGAGAATGTAAGGCCGCAGGTCGACGTGACGCGGCTCGAGACGGTCGCCAATGAGGCATGGGGCGCGTGAGAAATCGAGTGTCGGCTGGGCGATGTAGTTTCGCGGATTGGCCTGGATGCGAGCGGCAAACTCTTCGCGCTGGCGCGCGGTGGAGTGCGGGCCAATCAGCATGCCGTAACCGCCGCTTTCGCCGACCGCTTTGACCACAAGCTTATCGAGATTGGCCAGGACATGCTTGCGCTCTTTTTCTTCTGTCATCAGGTAGGTCTTGACGTTGTTGAGGATCGGATCCTCGCCGAGGTAGTAGTGGACGATGTCGGGGATGTAGGCGTAGAGAGCCTTGTCGTCAGCGAGGCCGGTGCCGAAGGCGTTGGTGACGGTGACGTTGCCGGCGCGATAGGCATTGAACAGCCCGGTGCAGCCAAGAATCGAATCGCCGCGAAAGATCAACGGATCGCTGAAATCGTCGTCGACGCGGCGGTAGATGACATCGACGCGCTTGAGACCGTCGGTGGTGCGCATGTAGACGATGTTGTCGTGGGTGACGAGATCGCGGCCCTCCACGAGATCGATGCCCATCTGGCGGGCGAGGTAGGTGTGTTCGAAATATGCAGAGTTAAAGACGCCGGGGGTGAGCAGGACGATGTTGGGCTCGGGGCGGCCCTCAGGAGCGAGTGAGCGCAGCGTGGCGAGAAGAAGTTGCGGATAATGCTCGATGGGGCGCACTCCGTAGCTGTGGAAAAGCTCAGGGAAGGTGCGCTTCATGACGCGGCGGTTGGTGAGCATGTAGCTCACGCCGGAGGGGACGCGGAGGTTGTCTTCGAGGACAACGAACTCGCCGGTATTGAGGCGAAGCAGGTCAGAGCCGACGACGGAGATGTAGACGTTACGGGGAACCTGGAGGCCGCGCATCTGGCGGCGGTAGTGTTTGCAGCTGTAGACCAGCTCGCGTGGGACGACATGGTCGCTGAGGATCCTGGCTTCGGAGTAGACGTCGCGGAGGAACAGATTGAGGGCCGTGATGCGCTGGGTAAGACCGCGCTCGATGCGATCCCACTCCTGCGCCGTGACGAGCCGGGGAAGCAGGTCGTAGGGGAATATCTTCTCGGTGCCTTCGTCGCGGCCATAGACGGTGAAGGTGATGCCCTGGGTGAGAAAGGAAAGCTCAGCCGACTGCTTGCGTCGCTGCAATTCCTCCTGCGGCAGTCGCGCGAGGGTTTCAGCCAGGGCGCGATAGTGGAGGCGCACGTCGCCCGCCGGCTCGCGCATCTCGTCGAAGGCGCCGTCGATGGGATAGTCGCCGTAGAGAGTTTCCACTTCCGTCATGGGCCCGGCGCTCATGCTTCTGGATATATCCTTGACGCGAGAAATCAGGTTTTTCGTCAAAATGGCAGAAGGCCCCGGCCGCATGGAATGAACTGCCCAGCTCGGAAAGACGGCTCCCACCCTGTACCCTGTTCCTTAGCTTTTAACACGCTGGACATAAAGGCACAATCAGGGAGCCTGGCGCAAGCGCTCCCGAAGCGAGAATTTTGATTGCGGGACGGCGCAAATCCCCGCTCACGGGATAGCATCACATCATGAGCTACGACCTGATGGTCTTTGAGCCCAATGCCCCTCCAGCCAGCCATGCTGAGTTCCTGGACTGGTATGCAGAGCAGACGAAGTGGAGCGAAGACCACGGATACGACGATCCGGCTCTGAGTTCGGCGAATCTGCGGGCGTGGTTTGAAGACATGATTGAAATCTTCTCTCCCGTGAACGGGCAGCTTGCCAAAGGACGCGCGGAGGAGGAAGTTTCAAGTGCTGACTATGCGGTCGGCGCGGAATTCATTTTGGTATCGTTCGCGTGGTCCATGGCAGAAGCAGCCTACATAACTGTGGCGCGACTTGCCGAGAAGCACCATGTGGGCTTGTTTAATGCGAGTTCTTCGGGTGAAGAGGTTTGGTTACCCGCCGAAGGTCGGATGATGCTGGCGCACGACAAGAGCCCGATGACGCTGGTGGGGCGGATCAAAGACTTGCTCAATATAAGCAAGTAGGGCGCGGGCGTCGCTGGCAAGGGGGCGAACGGAAATCGGGCGATGCGCCTACATGCGATAACCTGAATTTCTCAGGAGGCCCCGTCCGGATGCTCACGTTGAAGCGCTGTGCCCATTACTTCCCTGCCCTTTTGGTGTTTGCCCTGGCAATTCCACTTGCACGTGCGCAGAAGGCGCCGATCGAGATCACGGCTGATCTCTCGGATGCGCCGCGCAAGTTGTTTCACGCGGAGATTGATTTTCCGGTGTCTGCGGGACCGGTAACACTGATTTCGCCGGAGTGGATTCCGGGACATCACATGCCTTCGGGGCCGGCGTCTTCGATGGTCGGTGTGGTGTTTACGGCGAATGGAAAGACGCTGGAGTGGCGGCGTGACGATGTGAGTCTCTTCGCGTATCACGTGACGGTCCCCGACGGCGTGAAGACTCTTCACATGCATCTGGATTCGATTGTGACGCGGCGGGTTTCGCAGCGGATGGCAGCGCTGGAGTGGGAGGCGCTGATGTTCTATCCAGCGCATGTGCCGGTGAAGGATATTGCGATTCAGCCTTCGGTAAAGGTTCCTGCGGGTTGGGGGATTGGGACGGCGCTGAAGCCGATTAGCGGGGGAGCTTATCCGGTGCCGGCGGCGGGAAGTATCACGAAGTTTGCGGCAACGACTGTGGAGCAGCTGGAGGATTCGCCGATACTGACGGGATTGTATTTCCATGAGTATCCGCTGGCGCCGACGATCAAGCCGCAGCACTTTCTGGATGTGGCGGCGGATGCGCCGGAGGATGCGAACCTTCGTCCCGCGGTGCTGGCAGAAGTGGCCAACCTGGTGCGGGAGGCGGATGCACTGTACGCATCGCATCACTACGGCGAGTATCACTTTCTGCTGACGCTGTCGGATATTGCAGGCGGCATGGGGCTGGAACATGGGCAGTCGTCAGACAACGGTGTTGGCGAAAAAGGATTTGCGGACGATGTGCACCAGCTGCCCGAGTCAGACCTGCTGTCGCACGAGTTCACGCACTCGTGGAACGGGAAGTATCGGCGGCCTGCGGGACTGTATCAGCCGGACTTCGCCACGCCGATGCAAGCCTCGATGCTGTGGGTGTACGAAGGCATGACCGAGTATTGGGGGAATGTGCTCGCGGCGCGGTCGGGACTGAAGAATCCGCAGGAGTACAAGGACGTGCTGGCGGGGACGGCTGCAGAACTGGACTACACGCGCGGTCGTGAGTGGCGGCCGACGGTGGATACCGCGGTGGGTGCGAGCATTCTGCGCGGAGGAAACCAGGCGTGGTCGAATGAGCGGCGCGGACAGGACTACTACTTTGAAGGCGAGATGCTGTGGCTGGATGCGGATACCCTGATCCGCAAGACGACGGAAAACAAGAAGTCGCTGGATGATTTTGTGAAGATCTTTCTGGGCAAGGGCGGCAATACCGGGCCGCTGATTGTGACCTACACGTTCGATGAGCTGGTGCAGGATCTGAACCAGGTTGTGCCCTATGACTGGGCGACGTTTCTGCACGATCGCGTGGACAAGATCAATCCGCATGTGGATGCAGCAGGTCTGGAACAGGGTGGATACAAGCTGGTGTTCAAGGACAAGCCGACGAAGTCAGAACGGATGATGGCTGCGGCCGAAGGACGGCGGGGCGGCGGGGTGAATTGCTGGTATTCGATCGGGCTGCGGGTCGGGGCGGATGGGACGATTGCCGATGTGCTGTGGAACGGGCCAGCGGACAAGGCGGGGCTGGCGCCGGGCGAGAAGATCATGGCGGTGAATGACAAGGTATTCTCGGGCGATGCGCTGCGCGAGGCGATCCGCGAAGCGAAGGATCCTGCGAAGCCGATCAAGGTGATTGTGCAGGCGGACTCATTTGTGTCGACAGCGCAGATTGATTATCACGATGGGGAGCGCTATCCGGCGCTGGAGCGGGTGGATGGAACGCCGGCGTATCTCGATGACATCATCAAGCCGCTGACGACGCCGGAGAAGGCGCCGGAGCAGAAGAAGGAGGACGCGGAGTGATTAAGGTCCGGACGGATTCGGATTTTTCCGTCGCTCGTCACAAATCGTGCCCTGTTCCTACTTGCACCGTCCAACAAGCTGATATGATCGCAAACTTGGTCATATAAAGCTCGGAAACCAGCTTCGCCTCTGCTCCTCGCCAGGGCGAAGCTCAGGAGACGAGACACATTTTTAACTGGCGGATCGCAACGATGGAGCCCGCTTTTCGCGGAGTTAACCATGAATATTAAAAGGCTCTTTGGTCGCTCAGAGCGCGTGGGAATGCGACCCATCCCCTTTCTCGGCAGCTTTCTTATAGTCGGCCTGTTGTTCGCATTGCAGCAGTGGCTGGGCATGCGAATCATGTGGCAAAAATCCGCTTATAGCGTGTGGCCCGCAATTGAAGGCTGGGAATTGCAGTATTTGCTCTGGGGCATATTCTGCTGGTCTCTCTGGCTCTGGCTGGGAGACAGGTTGCAGAAAGCGGGGTGGCGATACATCCTGATCCGCATTGTTCCCCTCAGCGTGGCGATGAGCATCGTTGTTGAAATGGCGCTGGCGGCATCCGGGTTCCCCGTCAGTCGCGTTCCGATGACTTTCTGGCAGAGATTGGACTTCAGTCTTGCCGAGGAATTTCTTGAGAATACGGCTGTTTTCTGGGGAGCTTTCATCGTCATCCGCGCCATGGGCTACTACCGGGAGTCGCGACAGAAGGAAAGAGATATGTCGCACCTTGCGGTCGAATTGACAGAGGCGCGCATGCTGGCGCTTCGTATGCAGATCAATCCTCATTTTCTCTTCAATACCATGAACAGTGTTTCCAGCCTGATGTACTCCGATGTGCGCGCGGCGGACAGAATGCTGGAGCAACTCTGCAGTTTGCTTCGTGTCTCTCTGGAGCGAGGGCCGAAGCAGTTGATCTGTCTGCAGGAAGAGATGGAGTTCATTGGGATGTATCTTTCGCTTCAGGACATCCGATCCGCAGGTCAAGTGCGCCAGGGCATCACTATCAATCCCCACTTGTATGATGCTCTCGTTCCGACCATGATTCTTCAGCCACTCGTTGAAAATGCCTATGTTCACGGGCTTTCGCGGGTGAGTTTGGGGCTCATCGAAATAACCGCGACAGAAGAGGACGGACAGCTCTGCATACAGGTTCGAAACAGCGGAGTTGGGCTGAAGTCCGCGAAGGGGCGAGAGACCGGTGGAATGGGTATAGGACTCGCAAATATAAGAAACCGACTTCGATTGCATTTTGGAAACAGAGGTTCTCTGGAGATTCGCGAGATTTCGAATGAACTCGTTGAAGCGACGGTGAAGTTCCCGCTGATCTTTGCAAATGTGAGTGAGGACACTTCTCTCGAAGAGGAGAAGTCATTGCCAGAAGATCGCCATGACGCGCTGTACCAGTGACCACCGCTCACTTCCTGCGCTGGAGTGAGGAACGCTAGTGGGGGCGGCCGGGGAGGACGAAGTGGTCGTCGCAGCGGGGCTCGTAGAAGTCGCCGGCCATGATGATGGGGCTTGTGTACGCAGCGGGCTTGCCGTCGACGAGGCGTTGGGGATAGAGAGCCTTGGCTCCGCAACTGCAGTAGGCGACGAGTTCGGTAAGGTTGCCGGCGTAGATGCGTACGAGCCAGGAAAGCTGAAGCATTTCGCCAAAGGGCATACCGCGGAAGTCTAACTCGAGGCCGGAGACGATGACGTCGTGGCCCTGCTGCAGCATGCGCTTGGTGAAGAGGAAGAGGTCGGCGACGAACTGGCCTTCGTCGATCGCGATGCATTCGACACGCTTGCCGATGTTTTGCTCTGTCTCCGCGAGGATGGGGAGAATGGACCAGGGATCGGAGTTGGGAAATTCGATGGCTTCCATTTTTCCGCAGCCGTTGGGGTTGCGGCTTTCGACCACGCCGGCCGCGGACTTGGTGTCGGCGCTGGGCTTGAGTAGCAGGACACACTGCTTGGCGTATTGACGGCGAATCTCGATGCGGCGCAGGAGTTCGGCGGTCTTGTTGCTCCGCATGGGTCCGACGATCATTTCGAGTTTGCCAGGCACTGTCTGTTCTCCGGAGTGAGCCATTCGCGGCTGACGCGTGGTCTCCCCAGTCCCCAAATGCGAAGGACCTGGGCACCCAAACGATTTCAGCCGAAGCGAGCGCGCTTCACGGTCTGGCGGAAGTCTTCGCCGGTGACCTCAACTTTGACGCACATCTCGGCGAGGCGCGAACGCATGCGGTCGCCAATGCGATCGCCGAGTGTTTGCTCGCGGGCGGCACGCTCAACGTCGGACTTCGCGCCGCTTCCCGCAGCCAGATCGGGATAGTTGGTGGTAATGATGGTGGTCTGCTTGTCGTTGTAGCGGGTGTTGAGGATGAGCGCAACGGTGTCCCAGACCCATTCGTTGGGCTTCTGCGCGCCGAGGTCGTCAAGCACGAGCACTTCAGCGGCGAAGACGGGCTTGAGTAGTTCGAGTTCAGTGGTGTTGACCTGGGAGTTGTAGCTGTTCTGGATGTTCTTGAGGAGCTCGCGGTAGTCGCAGAAGAGGCCTTTGCAGCCCTTCTCCTGGATGAGACGGCGGAGCACGCCGACGGCGAGGTGCGTTTTGCCCACGCCGATGGATCCGGTGAAGAGCAGGCCTTTGCCAGCAGTGTCGACGGGGTAGGCGTCGACGAATTTGCGGGCGGTGAGGTGCGCGCGGCTCAGCGACTGGTCGGCGCCGCGGAAGGCTGTCTCGTAGCCATCGAGCGTGTATTGTCGATAGCGCTCAGGGATGCGTGCTGAGGCAAGGCGCCGCTCTTCGCGGTCAGCTTCCTGACACTCGCAGGCGCGGGAGACCCAGAGTCCGCCTTCGGAAACAACGCGGACCAAACCTATTCCGTTACAGATTTCGCATACACTCATGTGCTCTACCAAGCCTAGCGCAATTGGCACGGGCGCGTTGCGGTGGGAAAGGCGTGCGGGTTGGTGGAAAATGCGCTTTGTCGCCGGGCCGCGCAAGAAGGCAGTCTGAAGTTGCGGAGGGGCGTTAAGATGGGATTTCGTTTGGTTAGAGTCCTCAAGGAAGGATGTGTTGCTTTGAATCGGATATCGTTGCGAGCCGCCATTGGAGTTCTCGCTGTTGCGTCAGGAATTGGTTCGATCGGAGTTCGTGGGCAGGAGCCTGGAAGTGTTCCGGAGACGAAGGCGCCGCCGCCGACGCAGGTTGCGCCGAAACATCCTGACAACGAGTATTGGCGCAAGCACGACCAACAACTGCTCACGGATTTTCCGTGGCTGGAGCGCTTCAAGGAGGCTGACTTGAAATTGGGGCCGCCGGCAGCGGGGGAAAAGCGTGTGGTGTTCATGGGCGACTCGATCACCGAGGGATGGCATTTCGATAAGCCAGGAGCGGTGTTTGCCGCGAAGCCCTACGTCAATCGCGGTATCAGCGGGCAGACGACGCCGCAGATGGTGCTGCGCTTCCACCAGGACGTGATCGCTCTGCAGCCCAAGGTGGTGGTTATTCTTGGCGGAACGAACGATATCGCCGGGAACACGGGACCGATGACGCTGGAGGAGACGGAAGCGAATATCGCTGCGATGGCGGAGATGGCGACGGCCAATCACATTGGGGTGGTGCTGTGTTCGATTCTGCCGGCGTTTGACTATCCATGGCAGCCGGGACTGACGCCTGCGCCGAAGATCGATGAGATGAACGCCTGGATGCAGAAATATGCGGCTGAGCACAAGTATGTGTACGTCGACTATCACTCTGCGATGAAGGACGATCGGGATGGATTGCCGGCGAATCTGAGCCATGACGGTGTGCATCCCCTGCCGGCCGGATATGACATCATGGCGCCGCTGGTGGAGGCGGGGATCGCGAAGGCGCTGAAGGGGCGGTAAGACCAGTTGTCAGTTGACGGTTCTCAGTTGTCAGTTGCCTCTGAAGAGGATGGTTCGGCGTAGGTGTGAAAAAGTCTCAGACGCGAGAACTCCACCCCATCGACGAAGATCTGTCGATGGGGACCCCGGACCTGGGGCCCCCAGTCATGTTGCGAACTGCGAGTTTTCTGGGTTTGATTTTTTGCCGCGGTTTCTAGACTGCGGCGGTGGCGTTGGCGGTGTGGGAGATTTCCGTCAACAGTTTGTCGGCGTGTTTCTCTTCGTTGAGGGTTTGCTGCAGGATCTGCGCGTGATCGGTCAGGCCGAGTTGTTCGGCCCAGTCGCGGGCGCTGCCATACGATGCAATCTCGTAGTGCTCAACTTTTTGTGCGCTGGCAATGAGGCCTGCATCGCGGACGGCCCCGGGATCAGACTCCTTGGTGATGTTTTCTCCGGAGCCGACGATGGCCGCGAGAATGGGATCCTTCTTGTCGGTTGGATCGTTGATCAGGTCGCCAAGAAGGCGCTGCAGGCGAGCGACGTGGTTGCGCGTCTCTTGCAGGTGCGACTGGAATGCCTGCTTAAGTTGCGCCTCTTGCGCATGTTCGATCATCTTGGGAAGGCCATCGACAATCTGATTTTCAGCAGATAGCAGGTAGCGCAGTTGTGCGGTATAGAGTTCGCGCAGGTTCGGAAAGTCGTTGGGCGTAATGAGTCCCATATAGAAATTACCTCGAGTCAATTTTGCGTCCGTTCGTTCCCCCACTTGGAGGGGAAGAGGCTGAAGCGCGTTGTCCATCCGCGAGGATTCGGTGTGCTTTTTCTGGGATTGCAATTTCGATGCCATGGGACGCGGCACGCAGAAGTCGGATTGACCCAGGAGCCTGATGCAAATCATGGGCCAAGATGAGCATCACAACGTATGAGCACATAAGAAACGTGTCCAATTCTTCTCTCACTTCAACCCTTTTCGTCTTGCTTTTACTGATCGGGCTCGCGCAACTGCTTGGCGCCTTATTCGTCAAATTGCGCCAGCCGAAGGTGATTGGCGAGATCCTGGCGGGGATTGTGCTGGGTCCAGCGCTGCTGGGGAGGCTGCCGTTTTTTGCCGGAGTTGTAGGAAGTGCGATGCACAAAAGCGATGTGCTCGACTTCATTTACTGGCTGGGGTTGTTGCTGCTCATGTTCCTGAGCGGCGCCGAGACGCAGCAATTGTTCACTCGTGAGGAGCGTCGGGAAGTAGGGTGGCTGACGATTGTCGGCACCGGGCTGCCGTTCGTCATCGGACTCGTCTTTGGACCAGCACTGATTCGACCGTCGCTGGAAGGCCCAAACGGGAACAAGGTTTCGCTCATCATCATTCTGGCCGTGGGTGTGGCCGTCACGTCAGTGCCGGTGGTCTCGAAGATTTTCAGCGATTTGAAGATCCTTCACACGCGATTCGCAAGGCTGGTGCTCGGCGTTGCGGTTCTTGAGGACATTGTTCTGTGGCTGGCGTTGGCGTTAGCAACCGCTGCGGCGGGAAAGCAGGCCCTCGATCCGAAGCGATTGTTCACGCATCTCGCTCTGACAGTGGCATTTTTCGGGCTCGGCCTCACGGTGGTGCCACGGATTGTGAAGCGTATTAACAAGGCCGAATTTAACATTCTGGCCAAATCGAGCCCCATTGGATATGCGGTGGCTGTACTGCTCGCCTATTGCGCGCTGGCCGGGGCGTTGGATGTAAGTCTTGTGTTTGCGGCGTTCCTGGCAGGGTTTGCCGTCGTCCACAAGAAGCGCCGGCTGTTTGCCGATGCCCTGGACTCGATCGGCAAGGTGGCATTCGCGGTCTTCGTGCCTGTCTACTTTGCGATCGTCGGATTGAAACTCGACCTGATCCGGGGTGTTTCGTGGAGCATGATCGCAGTATTCATACTTGGTACCTGCGCCATCAAGATTCTTTCGGTTTCGCTTGCGGGGCGGTTTGCGGGGTTCCGCGGGCTTGACCTGATCAACCTGGCAATTACGACCAATGCACGGGGTGGCCCGGGGATTGTGCTGGCCAGTGTTGCGTTCGATGCGGGGATTATCAGCTCACAGTTCTACACGACATTAGTGGTGGCGGCGGTGGTGACTTCACAGATTGCCGGGGCCTGGCTGGACTACGTGCTGCGCAAGGGTTGGCCGTTGCTAAGTCCTGTAAAGAGCGTCCCGAGCCTCGATGCCGCTCCGGAAACGCCGTCCGCTGCTGCCTGAATCGTTTGCGCTACCTGCTGAATCTCAATACAATAGATACGGAAGATTGCAGGAAAGGTCTGTCTTTAGCGATGCCCAAGGAAAAGATTCATCCCAACTATGCTGCGGTGCGCGTGATGTGCGCCTGCGGAAACAACTTTGAGACCCGTTCGACCCACAAGGGCGACATTCACGTGGAAATCTGCTCGAACTGCCACCCGTTTTTCACCGGCAAACAGCGCCTGGTAGACACGGCAGGGCGCGTGGAGCGGTTCCGCCGCAAATACGCCAAGGCTGCCGAGACGTCTCCGGCAAAGTAGGCCTGGAGCGACGGCTGTGAGATCGGGCCTCCGCCACGGCGGAGGCCCAGTTGCGTTAGGTGCCTTTGTAGCAATGACTTGTCTTACGTTTTGAAAGTGAGCAGATATGCCACGCGCCAAACGATCGGTTCAAGCTGCGGTGACCATCGACGGTTTCCCTCTGACTTGGCGCCTGCACCGTGAACAGCAGGAGTTCACGTCGGACGGGTGGAAGGGCATTTCGATTCATGTGAGAGTTATAGAAGCTGCACGTCGGGAGCTCTTTCTGGAGTATCCCGCCGTTCTAGCCCAAAAGATCGGTTGGATCCGGACGCTGCCTCCCAGACCGACGATTGTGGCGGCCAAGGTAGAGGGACATATTCGGGAAGCGATGGCGGCAGGCTGGAGGCCGGACTCCCGCGGCAAGCCCTTTTTCTATCAGGTGGCTGAATTACCGAGTTGAACAGGAAATAACCAGATGGCTGGCAAGGGATTCACGGTAAAGAAGGATTGGGACAATCCCAGGGAGCATGCGATGCCGGAAGGCATTCGTGTGCCGGCGGAGATGCGGATTGGGCCAGTTCTGGTTTCTCCAGCGACCGTTTTGGCACCAATGGCTGGGGTTACGGATACCGTGTTCCGGCGGTTTATTCGGCATGCCAGTGTGTTTTCAAGGGATCAGGGATCAGGGATCAGGGATCAGGAAACGGAGATCGCTGCTGTTGAGGACGCCGTCACGAATGCGCAGTCGGGGTGCGGGCTGCTGATGACGGAGTTTACTTCGGCGGACGGGCTTTCGCGGATGCGAGAGTCGAAGCGGCGGCGGTATCTGACGTTTTACGACGATGAGCATCCGATCGGCGCGCAGTTGTTTGGCTCGAATGCGGAGACGCTGGCGGAAGCCGCACGGATTGTCGAAGACACGGGGTTCGACACGGTTGATCTGAATCTTGGCTGTCCGGCGAAACGGGTAGTTGGGTGCAATGGCGGATCCGGCTTGCTGCGCGATCTGCCGAAGATTGGCGAGATCTTTCGTACGGTGAGACGGTCGGTGACGATTCCCTTCACAGTGAAGTTCCGTATGGGTTGGAACGATGCGGCGATTGTGTGTGTGGAACTGGCGCGGATGGCCGAGTCGGAAGGGCTGAATGCAGTGGCGCTGCATGCGCGAACACGGGAACAGGGATACAGCGGGCAGGCGCGGTGGGAGTGGATTGCTGCGATCAAGCAGGCGGTGGGTATTCCGGTCGTCGGCAATGGAGATATCCGTACCCCTGAGGATGCGGCGGCGATGGTGGCACAAACGGGGTGCGATGCCGTGATGATCGGCCGTGCTGCGGCGGCGAATCCCTGGATCTTCAGGCAGATTGCGCAATATACGGCGACGGGCCGCTACGACCAGCCGACATTTGCCGACCGGCACCACATGATCCGGGCCTACTTTGAAATGCTGCTGGCCGAAGCGGAGGCCACGAAGGATCTGCCGCGCGACGCGCGCCTGGGGGAGACAGCGGGCAAGATGAAGCAGTTTGCCACCTGGTTCACGCACGGGGTCGCCGGCGGGGGCCGGCTGCGCAAGTCGATCTACCAGGCGAAGACCGGAGCGGAGGTTCTGGACCAGGTGAACGACTTCTTCACGACCCCGCCAGCGTCCACGGACGTTACCGAAGACACGGCCTCGGCAGCCTTCCCTGAATCCGCGCTTGCGTGCGATTGATGACATCATGGGCAGAATCATTCTGTTAGGGAAGATGGTTTGATTCGATCCAGTTTGCGCACCCTGGTAACGTCACGAAGTTACCTCCGCACCTTTGTCTTACAACAACTTAGACCAAAGTGGCATGTTCGCAGAGCTGACCCAAGGCTATATTTGGGTTACTGAGGAGCCAGAGCTTCGGAAATTGAGATCGAACGTTTGGCCTTTGGTTGACTATTTGCCGTCTTCGTTGTTGAGGTAACTCTCCCCGATTTCGCCCATTCCAAGCGCCGAGAAAGACCGACCTTGATGAATCGGAGATCCAAATCGAGCAGTCTGCTGTTGCGCGCGACCGTCGCGGTCGTGGCGATCTGCTGGATTTGTGCGACCTCGTCGGCTCAGCGGTACAGCTTTCGCGAATATATTCAGGGTCTTGGAAATCCCAACATCACCTCCATCCAGCAAGACCGGGTCGGTTATCTGTGGATGGGGACGCAGAACGGGCTTTACCGGTACGACGGGAGCCAGTTTCAGCGCTACGGCGCAGCCGAGGGAATTCCCGATCGCATCATCGATAACGTTTTTATCGGTCCTGACGGGACCCTGTGGGTGGGAACGTCGGCAGGCGTTTACTTTGAACGCAAAGATGGAAAATTCTCTCCGATCCAGCTTCCCTATCCACTGAATGAATTCACGCACCCGACGGGTACGACGTTTACATCGAACCGGCCGGGCGAAGTTGTAACGGCCTCGAGCAGCCGCGGCGTGTTGCTGAAACATCGCGGGACAGACGATTGGGTTTCAGTACCCATGGATCTGAAGGGCGGGTTTGTGTGGAGCGTGCTCTACGGGCCTGATGGTTCGTTGTGGTACGGCTGCGAGAAGGATCTTTGCCGGTTGAATGGCGGGCAAACGACGCAAATGCGCGCAACGCTGGGACTGCCCCAGGAGCAGTGGCTGACGATGATGGTGGCGCGCAACGGGCACATCTGGCTGCGCAGCAATCTGCATGTGGTGGAGATGCTGCCCGACGGCACTCGCGCGTACGTTCGCGATCTGCCGGGAGAGCCAACATCAGAGGCATATCCGACGCTAGCTGAAGATGGGCAGGGACGCATTCTCACCGCGCAGGGATCTGAGTTGGCGCTTTGGGAGAAAGACCACTGGCGTCTGGTTACGGACCACAACGGCATGTCGCCGTTTGAGGTGCAGGAACTGTTTGTGGACCGCGAAGGCTCGATCTGGATGGGCGTTGTTGGCCACGGGCTCCTGCGCTGGGTTGGAGAGGATCGCTGGGAAGCTTACACAAAAAACGACGGGTTGAGCGACAACCTGGTGTGGTCGATGTCGCGCGACCACAAGGGGAGATTGTGGATTGGTACTGACTCCGGGCTGACCTGGATTCCAGCCAAGAGCAATGTTCCCAAAATCTGGCATTCGCCAGGCGTGCATGTTGCGCGCGCTGGATCTCTGGAGGTGACCCCCGACGGAGCGATCTGGATGGGCAGCATGGCCGGAAGCTTGACCAGGATCGACTCCACGTCGCTGGTAGGGAAACAGCAGACGATGCCTGCGGTATACGGGCTTCTGGCTGACGGACCTCATCGCCTTTGGATCGCCACTGTGAATGGCATGTTCCAGGTGGATCCTGTGGGATCTGATCGCGAAGCGCATCCAGTGCTGGACCCGGCGTTTCCGAAGACAGCGCCGCGCTTTACAGACATGAGCATGGATCAGTCGGGGAACCTGTGGGTGACTTCGGACCAGGGGCTTTTCAAGCACGATGACAAAGGCTGGCATGCGATCGATCCGGGCACGTCGGGAGCGAGGCCTGACCTGATTGCCGTGGACTGGAATGGCGATATCTGGGCGGCAGGTCCATCGCAGGATCTGATGCGCCTGCACGTGAACGGATACAAAGTGGTGCAGGCGGACCATATTGGACGTCCGCCGCTGATGTCGGAAGAGATTGTCTCGCTGGTGGTGGATCATCGCGGCTGGTTGTGGGTGGGCGAGGACGCCGGCGTCACGGTATTCGACGGGCATCGCTGGCGGAGTTTTACGCAGGACGATGGGTTGATCTGGAACGACACGGACAGCTTCGCTATGACCGAGGATCGGGACGGAAGCATGTGGATCGGCACATCGGGCGGGTTGAGCCACCTGATCGCGCCGCAGGATGCACTGGCGGGATCGCCGCCGCCACCGGCCATTTCGCAGGTGATGCTGGGCGCCGTGCCGGTCGCAGACGGGGGTTCGGTGAAGTGGAGTTCGAACCAGCTGACGATTTCGATGGCGCTCCTGTCGTTCAAAGATACGCAGGACATTGGTATTCGTTACCGTCTGATTGGCGAGCAGGACTCCGCCTGGGAGGACACGCGAGAGATGACGCTGCACTATCGCCATCTTGAGCCGGGCTACTATCGCTTTGAAGTCGAGGCAGTGAATGCGGCCGGCAGCGCGGTCTCGCCGGTTGCTTCGTTTTCGTTCACGATTCTCCCTCTCTGGTGGATGGACAAGTACATCAAGTGGGAGCTGGGCGTACTTATCCTTGTGCTGGCGGTGTGGACGTGGCGCCGGCGTGTGGGCCAACTGATGCGCCAGAAGGCGCAGCTGGAAGACGCTGTGAAGGGTCGCACGCGAGACCTGGAACGCGAGAAGACCGAGCTGGTGCGGACGCGCGAGCAGATGCGGCATTTTGCAGAGCACGACGGGCTGACAGGGTTGTGGAATCACCGCATCATCGTGGAACGGTTGCGCGGCGAAGTGGATCGTTCGCAACGCGATGGATCGCCGCTGAGCATCATCCTGGTGGACCTGGATTATTTCAAGCGGGTCAACGATGCGATGGGCCACGTGGCGGGCGACCTCACGCTGCGCGAAACCGGCGCCATCTTCCAGCGCGCGGTGCGGAGTTACGACTGGGTGGGACGCTACGGCGGCGAGGAATTCCTGCTGATTCTGCCAGGGTCGGACTTTGAGGCGGCACGTGCCAGGGCGGAACATATGCGCGCCACCGTGGAAGCGACACAGCTTGGCGAGGGCGACAAGACATTCTCTGTGACGGCGAGCTTCGGCGTTGCAGCGGGCTTTCCGACGGATTACGAAGAGATGATCCAGATTGCCGATGCGGCTCTCTATCGTGCCAAGAACGCCGGGCGCAATTGCGTGGTGGCGACAGAGATCAAGTCGACAGTGATCTCCATCTCTGCCGCGGGATAAGGCCAATCACGCGAGGGGCAGATGAATAATGGCCCGGGCCCCGGGTCCATCCTCACGATTCACAAGCCGGATTTCGCCGCCATGAGCGCGGGCGATTTGTTGCGCGAGCGCGAGCCCGACACCGCTACCCTTGGGCTTGGTGGTATAGAACGGGACAAAAAGATTCTCAGTGTTGGCGATGCCAAGGCCGCTGTCTTCGATTCCGACTACGAGATCCGATTCTGCGATGCGCCATCCGATGCGCACCGGTTTGGAGCCGTTGGCCAGCGACGCGTCGACCGCGTTGGTGAGCAGATTGATGAACATCTGTTCGAGCTGATCGGGATCGGCGTTGAGCATCACGGGGGGACCCGGGTCGAGGCGGACGGGCACGCGCTGCTCTAGGAGCGCAACCCGCTCGAGCAGCGGACCGGTCTGCACCGGCTTGAAATGCGGTGGGGGTAATTGCGCAAGCAGGCGATATGACTGCACGAAGCGATGGAGGGCGTCGGCGCGGCTTTCAACGACACTGAGGCCGCGGCGGAAATCGCGAACGGTGGCGTCGTCTCCGCCAATGCTTTCAGCACGCGCCAGAAGGCTTCCGGCGATGGACTTGATGGGCGCGAGCGAGTTTGACAGCTCGTGTCCGAGAACGCGAATCAGGCGTTTCCACGCGATCTGTTCTTCTTCCTGCAGGGGCTGGCTGACATCGGCAAGCAGCAGGAGGGTATGCGGTGCGCCGTCCTGGCGGAAGAGCGCCTTGCGTAGAAGCCAGCGCGAAGGCTTGGTGCCAAAGGAATGAACGCTCTGGTCGGCGGAGGCGAGAAGGTTGTCGAGCGCGAGGTCCCGCGCGCTGTGACCAAAGCATCGCACCAGAGGACGGCCTAAAAGCTGCGCTCCGGCATTGTTCACCAATTGCAAAAGGTCTTCGCGATCGAAGGCGAAGAGTGGCGCGTGCATGACTTCGAGGATGCGCGCAAGCAAGGCGGTGGCTTCGAGCGAGCGCACGCGCTGCTTTTGCAGAAGGTCGGCGAGAGCGTTGATCTCCCCAGCCAGTTCCCCGAGCGCGTCACGGGAACCTGCACCCCGTGCGCGAAAAGAGTAGTCTCCTTCGCGAAGCGACGAGACG
Source organism: uncultured Acidobacteriaceae bacterium (assembly GCA_963770365.1). Lineage (GTDB taxonomy): Bacteria > Acidobacteriota > Terriglobia > Terriglobales > Acidobacteriaceae > Telmatobacter. Next base: position 340,092 of record CAVYPN010000032.1, read on the forward strand.
ACGTTGGAGAGCGTCTGGAGCGGGCGCATCAGGCCTTCGATGAGCGCGGCGGCGATGAGCAGGAGATAAATGAGGAGGCAAAGCAGAAGCAGGAGGGCAGGAGCGGTGGTTACGTGCTGCTGCCAGAGCAGGATGCCGGCGAAGAGGAAGGTTGGCAATGCGAGCAGGAAACAGAAGAGCCACGCCCGGCTGAGGGCCGAGGGCTTGCGCTTCCGCTTGTGCCGTTCATAAGCCATATTTTTCGATGCGGCGGTAGAGCGCTGCGCGGCTGAGACCGAGAGCCTCAGAGGCTTGCGATATGTTGCCGTCGCAGCGGCGGAGGACCTTGCGAATGAGCAAGGCCTCAACCTCATCGATACTCATGTTCTCAAAATTGGTTGCCGACGATTTTGCGGAAGCGATGGCGAGGTTGGCCGGCTCAATCTCTTCGCCGCGGCACAGCAGCACGGCGCGCTCGACGGTGTGCTCGAGCTCGCGCACGTTGCCTGGCCACGGGTATTGCATCATCTGCTGCATGGCAGCGGGAGAGAAGCCGGTGACCTGCTTGCGATAGCGCGAGCGATTGCGGTTGAGGAAGTGCACGGCAAGCAGTGGAATGTCTTCGCGTCGTTCGCGCAGGGCGGGGATATGAATCTCCACCGTGTTGATGCGGAAGAGCAGGTCTTCGCGGAAATTTCCCGCCTTGGCTTCTTCGGGCAGATTGGCGTTGGTTGCGGACAACACACGAACGTCGACGCGGCGCGTCTGCGAAGAGCCGACACGCTCGAGTTCGCCGGTTTCGAGAACGCGGAGGAGCTTGGCCTGCTGGCGCAGCGGGACGTTGGCGATTTCATCCAGAAAGAGGGTGCCGCCGTTGGCCAGTTCGAAACGCCCGACCCGGTCGGAGCGCGCATCGGTGAATGCGCCTTTAACGTGGCCGAAGATCTCGCTTTCGAAGGTGCCTTCCGGAAGGCCGCCGGCGTTGACGGCAACCAGGGCCATACGCGCACGTGGCGATGCGGCGTGAAGGAGTTTGGAAACGATCTCCTTACCGGTGCCGTGTTCTCCGGTGATGAGAACATTGGCGTCAGATGGCCCCACCTGGCCGATGAGTTCGAGCACGGGCTGCATGGAGGGCGCTGCGGCCACAAAGTCCGGCATGCCTTCAGCACGCAGCAGCCGGTTTTCGAGTTCGAGCTGGCGCGCACGGCGAAGGGCCTGGTGCAGCTCGGCGTGAACGCGAATCAGCGAGATGAGGCGCTCGTTTTCCCAGGGTTTCTGGATGAAGTCGCGAGCCCCGCGCTTGATGCTTTCGACGGCGAGGTCGATGTTGCCCCAGGCCGTCATGACGATCACCGGCATGCGCGGATCGACCTCCTGCAGACGAGCGAGCAGGTCGAGACCCTCCTTGCCGGAGGTGGTGTCGCGGGTGTAGTTGAGGTCGATGAGCAGGACATCGTAGTCGGCCTGGCCGAGTGCCTCGAGGAGCAATTGCGGCGAGCGCACGCAGTCCACATGAATGCCCTGCGGCTCCAGCAGCAACTCCACAGCCTCGAGGATGTGCGGTTGATCGTCGGCAACTAAAACCCGAATTCGTCCATTCTTGCGAGGGTCTGTCATTCTAATGACTGTCCGCCTCTACCACGCCGGTTTTCGCGGCATCGATCGAGATTCCGTATTCCTCAAGCACCAACCCGGTTGAATACTTCAAGGTGATGCGCGCCTTTTCGTATGCTGTTTGAGCGGTAACGAGAGCCGATTCCGCCACCGAGAGATCGTGCTCAGCAGAGAGCGTCTGCTGGTTGGAGCCGGCGCCGAGTTTCTGTTCCTTCTGCATGATGTCGAGTGTGCGCTGAGCGAGGTCGCGTGCGTTTTTGGCAGCATCCACGCGACTGGCGCCCTGCTCGAGCGCGTAGCGTGCGTTTCGCACTTCAATCACGATGTTTTTCTTCAACTCTTCAGCGTATACCTGCGACTGGCGGTACTCGAGCTCGGTGCGGTACTGGTCGGCCTTGGCGACGCGATTGCGCAGAGGCATCTGGAGTTGGAAACCCACCTGGTACTCAGGCGATGAGTTGTTCAACGCATTCTCGATGGTTCCGCCCCACCCGCCGGGGGCGCTCACGGAACCTCCATTCGCAATGAAATCGGGATTAGGGACGCCTCCGAAGCCTGTTCCTGTATAGAAGCCATAAAGACTGAGCTGGGGCAGGAGATTGTTGCGAGCAGACTTGCGGGTTAGCTCGCGGTTGCTGAGGTCGAGGGCGTTTTCCTGTATTTCAGTGCGATTCTTAAGAGCGTCAGCGATGCTCTGCTGTACTGGCTCGGTCTCCGGCTGTATCTGGGCGGCAAGATGATCCGTCGGTACCACTGGCAACTCCTGAAGAACTGGATCGTCGAAAGAACGGGTGATGGCGTTCTTCATGTAGAGTTCCTGGAGTTCAAGGTTGGTGCGTGCGACCGTCAGGTCCTGCTGGCGCGTAGCCACTTCGCTCTCAGCTTTCAGCACATCCATCTCCGGAATAGCCTGGAGGGCGAGTTGCTTGCGGCTGGTGTCAAGTGTCTCCGTGGCAAAGGCAACCGAGCGTTCACCAACCTGCTCGGTGTCGTAGGCATTCACAAGATCCCAGTAGATATTGGAGATCTGCGTGACGGTCGCGATAATCTGCGCTTTGAATGCGATGTCTCCAATCTTCTTGTTGGTCCTGGCGATTCGTAGAAAGCGCAGGTTCGGCCCGGTTCCGAATCCGGCGAGCAACTGTTGCTGAAAGATGACCTGGAAGTTGGAAAAGAGCTGCGGATTCAGAGAATTGTTCGGGCTATTCGAGGTCTGGCGGTTGTTGTTGAAATCAGTTTCAAAGTAGGTGCCGGTCGGAAAGAACTGTTGATAGCTGATGTTTGCAAGGTTTTCGTTCTGGTGCGACACGGGGACGCCCAAGAAGACCTGGTTCGTTACCTGTTGCGAGATGTGGTCGTTGAAGACCTTGGCAATGATGAATGGATCGTAGCTGGAAACATTGCTTCCGACTCCGAAGGTGGATTGCACGAGACCGCCCTGTCCAGCGCCGGCGCCGCCGCTCCCGGTGCTTGTGCCGCCGGCCCCGCTACCTGTGCCGTTACCGCTTGCCGCGCCACCAGGTGTGCCGGAGACGACACCGGTGTTTACGCCTCTCGTGAATCCGCCTGCCTGGGTGCGCAGAATATCCATCTGCGCGATGGGCAGGTTATAGCGCGCAATGACGAGGTCGAGGTTGTTCTCGAGAGCGAGATCGATCGCGTTGCGCAGCGAGAGATAGAGCTTGCCGTCGCGGACGAGGGAGTTGAGGCGCAGGGAGTTGGCCATGCTGGGGGGCGGCACAATCTTGCCGCGGTAGGTGTCGAAGGGGTTATGCGAGTGGTGCAGCATCTCGTTGAACGGCACCGTGGGCGATGTCTGCAGCGTTGTGGTGGCCTTGGGTGCGGTTTGCGCTGGAGCACTTGTGGATTCCGACTGAGCCGCGAACGCCATGTTGGCTTGGAGTAGGATGATTGCCGAGCCTGCAATGAAACGCTTGCCGATAGAGTTGCCTGGATTCTTTTTCAATGCCTTCACCTGTGGGTTATTCACTGTGCGCTGACCTCCGGTGCGGCGGTCTGCAGATTTTCGTCGCGGGTCATCCAGCCATCGCGAAGCTCAATGATGCGCTTGCCGAAGTGGGCGTTTTCTTCAGAGTGCGTGACCTGCACGATGGTGGTGCCGGCGCGATTGAGTTCGCAGAAGAGCTCCATGATTTCGCGAGCCTGCGTGGAGTGCAGGTTGCCGGTTGGTTCGTCGGCCAGCAGAAGCGAAGGCGCGTGCACGACGGCGCGCGCGATGCCGACGAGCTGCTGCTGTCCACCGGAGAGCTGATTGGGAAAAAGATCTTTTTTGGCGACGATCTGGAAGCGATCGAGAATATCGGCAACCATGCCTCCGCGGTCTTTCGACGGCAAGTTCTTGTACGACAGCGGGAGGTCGATGTTCTCGGCCACGGTGAGGTCGTCGAGCAGATGGTAGCTCTGGAAGACCATGCCGATGCGCTGGCGGGCGAGATCGGCGCGCTGCTTGCGATTGAGCGAGTGCACCGGCGTTGTGCCGAACCAGTATTCGCCCAGCCAGCTATCGTCGAGAAGAGCCAGCACGTTCAGCAGCGACGACTTCCCTGCTCCGGACGGACCCATGATGGTGAGGAATTCGCCTTCGCGAATGGTGAGATTGATGCGGCGCAGCACCCAGGTTTCGGCGTGGCCCGTTTTGTAACTGCGCTCGATGTTTTTCAAGTCGATCATGGCGGTTGTTCTACTCCGATCTCAAGGCAAGAATTGGGTCGACGGCAGCGGCGCGGCGCGCGGGCAGCCATGCGGCAAAGAATGAAGACGCGGCGAGCACTACGCTTACAGCGGCAAAAGTGACCCCATCGTGCGCGCGAACGCCATAGATGTAGCCGGCGGCGAATCGAGCCGCGAACCACGCGAAGACGCCACCGAGTGAAAGGCCGATTGCGACCAGCACCACGGCGCGATGGAGGACGAGGCTGAGGATGTTGGCCTGTTGCGCGCCAAGCGCCATGCGGATGCCGATCTCGCGTGTGCGCTGCGCAACGGCGAAAGATAACAGTCCGTAAAGGCCGACGGAGGCGATCATGAGGGCAAGCGCAGCGAAGGATTCGAGGAGGTAAGCAATGAGTTTCTGGCTTCCAAAGGAATCTTCGACGGCCTGATGGATGGTTTTGACACCGGTGGTGGTTGCGTCGGGCGCTACTTCATGAAGAGCTTTGTCGAATTGCGCACGGAGGGCATCCGCCGGAACGGCGGCGCGAATGGCCACCTGGATGAAAGCCGTTGCGACACCATACATAGGCGTTCCTGGTTCAGTTTGCGCAAGACAGAAGTAGATCTCCGGCTGGGTTGATTCGGCAACGCTCTTCTGTTTCATGTCGCCGATCACGCCGACTATACGAATGTCGGCAAATGGGCCTTTATCGCTCATCGAGATCACGTGGCCGATAGGATCCTGGCCGCGAAGATATTTGTCGGCGAAAGCCTGATTGACAACGATGACCGGAGGTGCAGTTGCCGAGTCTTCGTCGGTAAAGAATCGCCCGCGAATCATCGGAACTCCAAGGGCATCGACGAATCCAGCGGAAGCGATGCGGCCCTCGGCTCTGGGTTGCTGAGATTCAGGCACCTTTTTGTGATCAAGCTTTGTGATAAGCGTGACGTTCATCTCGGACCGCAACGGGAGAACCGAGCTGAGCGCCGCGACCTTTACGCCGGGAATGGTGCGGAGACGTTCGAGAAGCGGCAAATACGTGTTGCGAACCACGCTTTGCTGGTTGGCATCCGCGTTGTCGAGGTCAGTTCCAGCATTGAGAATGATGCCGCCAGTCAGCACGTTTTGTTGAGAGAAACCAAGCGGCACCTGGCGCAGCGCGTGGATCGTACGCAGGAAGAGGCCTGCGCCCATCAGGAAAACCAGAGTGAGAGCGAGTTGACCGACAACAAGTGCTTCGCGCGTACGATTAGCGCTTGCAGATGACGACGAGGTAACGCCGCCAAGATTATCGCGAACATTCCTATTCATCGCACGCAGCGCCGGAAAGGCGCCCGCGATTATGGCGGTGAGGAGGGTAAAGCCGCCAAGACAGAAAATCACGCGCCAATCGACGTGGACGGCGTGCGCAAGCGGCAGGCGATTGCTAATCTCGCGCCATAGAATCTTGATGGCCGTTTGTCCAAAGGCGAAGCCGGCGAGAGCACCGAGAATGCTAAGTAAAGTGCTTTCGACAATGGTCTGCTGGAGAAGCCTGCGACGGCTTGCGCCAAGAGCGGAACGAACCGCCTGTTCACGAGTGCGTGAGATCGCGCGGGCAAGCAGCAAGCTGGTGACATTCAGGCAGGCCAGCACCCAAATGCCTAGTACAACTGCATACAGAAGCGCAAGCGGCTTGCGGACTTCCGCGTTCAGAGATTGCTGATAGTTAGAGACGTTGATCTGCGATGCGATTTCGTGGTCGGGATCTTCTTTCGCAATAACAGCCTGAATGCGGCTCAAGTTCGCGGTCAGCTGTGGGGGAGACATGCCTTCCGGGACGCGTGCAAACATCCAACCGAGCAGCATGTGCGGACCCGACATCGCGGAGTGGTTCTGGGCTGTGATTCCGGCAGGCGACCAGACACACATCTCATTCCCTTCCGAGAAGAAGAATCCTTTGGGAAGCACGCCGATGATGGTGTAAGGCTGTTTAAGAATCGTCAACGTTGCACCAATAACGTGCGGGTCTGCGTTGAAGAGTTTTCGCCAGACATCTTCGCCGATGATGACCACATGGTTCTGGCCTGGTTGATTTTCGTCGGATGTGAATCCGCGCCCGAGGATCGGCTGAACCCCAAGCATTTCCATCAATCCAGCGGTAACCGCGAGGTGCGAAACCTGAAAGCGACCGCCGGAGCCCACAACACTCGCGCTGAATGGACTTCCATCCATCAGTACGGCGCCGTACTTCATTTGCGGACCTGCCGCATCGGCGAGTTGCTGCATGTTCGCAAAAGGCAACCAATCGATAGGCCCCGGGCCACGCAAGGTAACGATTCGGTCAGCATGCGTATATGGAAGCGGGCGCAGGAGAATTCCATTGAGCAGTGTGAAGACAGCGATGTTGGCGCCGAGTCCGAGGGCGAGGACCGCGATGACGGTAAGCGTAAAGCCGGGAGCGCGCCGCCACTGGCGAACTGTATACCGCACATCCTGCATCGTCGCTTGCAACATGAAATCCTTTCTGCGCATAGCGCTATTCGGTGCGTAAGGCCTGCATGGGCTCGACGCTTGCAGCGCGCCGGGCAGGCAATGCGGCAGCTACACAAAGCATGAATACTGTGAGAATGACGGCTCCGCAAAGGGTAAGCGGATCGAAGGTGGTGACTCCAAACAACTGACTGCGGAAGAGGCGTCCGAGAGCGACGAGCGAAGGAAGAGCGACTGCCGTGGCGACGGCGGCAATGACCGCCATTTCGCGAACGACGAGAAGAACGATGACTGATCGCGATGAGCCAAGGGCGAGGCGAACTCCGATTTCGCGGGTGCGCTGCTCGGTGGAATAGGCGAGCACGCCGTAGAGACCAACCGCGGCGAGGATCAAGGCGAGGCCGGCAAATCCGACTGCGAGGAAGGCCAGCGCGCGTTCATCGGCAGCACTGCGCTGGACCTGCGCTTCCATCGTGCGCAGACCGTCAACGACGAGGGTTGCGTCAAGCTGATGGATGGTCTGGCGGATGGCGCCCTCGATTGCTGCCGGAGGGCCCGAAGTCTGCACGTAGACCGCCACGCCGCCCGGATGCTTCATCTGCGCGTAGGCCTGGTAGACAGCGGGACCGAGCGGTGTGCGCAGATCGGTGTGCCGGATGTCGCCCACGACACCAACGATGGTGATATTGAAATTGGGCTTGTCGCTCGAGCCTTCTGTTATAAGGCGTCCGATGGCGTTCTGCGGTGTTCCGAAGAAGCGTTTGGCGAATGCGAGATTGATGACGGCGACTTCGGGTTGACCTTTTGTGTCTGAGGCTGTAAATTCGCGGCCCACCAGAACCGGCTGATGAATGGTGGCGAAGTAGCCGGGCGTTATGCGCGGCTGCTCAAAGTTCATGCGCTCATCTTCTGATGGCTTATAGCCCTGGACCGAGTAGTTGGTTGATTCGGTATCGCCCACGAGTTCAGGATCGTTGTTGCCTGCGACCGAAACAACCCCGGGAATGCGACGCAGGGATTCGATAGAGCTATTGACGATTGCTGCGGTGCGATCTTCGCTATACCCAGAGTTGCTGGGATCAAGCGAAAATACGGCGAGGTTGGCGGTTTCAAATCCCAGCGACTGGTGCCGAAGGTTGTCGAGCGTGCGCAGGAAGAGCCCGGCGCCGCCGAGTAACAGGACGCTGAGCGCGATCTGCGCGCCAACGGCGAATTTGCGGAAGCGCTGCGAATCGCGTGAAAGAGTCCCTGTATTTTGCCGCATCGTTCCGGCGAGATTCGGGCGAATGAAATGGAAGACCGGCGCGATGCTGAAAAACAGCGTTGCCAGAACGGAGATCCCCAGCGTGAAGAGGAGTACGCGCATATCCACGGAGGCTGAGTATGGTTCTGTTCCAGGATCGGAGTTGGTGAGAACGCGCACCAGCAAAGTTGCGACCGCAGGCGCCAGAAGGACTCCGGCAATGGCACCCGTCAGGCCGAGAACTCCACCCTCGATCATCAATTGCGAGAAGATGCGGCTGCGGCGCGCGCCGAGAGCGTAGCGCATCGACATTTCGCGAGCGCGATTGGCAGCCCGTAACAGAAGCAGAGTTGCGACATTGATAGCGCAAAGAACCACGAGCAGGCCAGCCATGCTCATCAAGATCACCAGCGGCTTCTGGAGGTCGATGCGATTGGGGTTGAATCCCTTGGAGTCGTCGAGAACGCGAATCGAGGAAAGGTCGAGGAAGTTCTTCCGGAAGCGTTCGGATGTCGATTTAGACTGGGCGAACTCAATGGCCCGCAACGAATGCCATAGCAGTTTCATGCTTGCTTCAGACTGCTGCCGGGTAACGCCCGGCTTAAGACGCGCAACCAATGTCAGCCATGTGGAGTGACGATTCTTGAGATCATCGATGGGCGCGCGCCAGGGAATAGCGAAGTCGATCATGCTTGTGGGCACGAAGACGCTGGGGCGATAGCCGCCGATGGCTGAATCGAAGTTGGGCGGCGCGACACCGATGATGGTGAAGGAGTGGCCGTTGATGAGAATCGTCTGGCCGATGACGTCGCGCGCGGAGCCGAGGTGGGTGCGCCAGTAGTTATAGCTGAGCACGGTAACGGGATTCGCGTCTTTTGCTGTATCGTCCTCGGGCGTGAAGAGGCGGCCGACGGCAGGCTTGAGACCGAGAAGCTGAAAGTAATTGCCGGAGACCACTTCAGCGTCGTTGTTTTCCGCCTGGTTGTGCCAGGAGAGGCCAGCCTGGGCTTTGTCAGCTGCGAGGATTCCGGTGAAGACCTGATTCTGATCGCGCAGGTCCTTGTACATCGGATAGGAGAAATAGTTGATATGACCTTCGCTATCTCCGCCGAAGCTGCTCATGGAGCCATTGAAGGCCCCGTTCCACTCAAAGCGAACCAGTTCCTGGGGCCGCTGGACGGGAAGCATGCGTAGCAGGACCTGATCAAAGAGGGTGAAGACAGCCGCGTTGGCGCCGATGCCGAGGGCAAGCGTCAGCACCACGGTGATGGTGAAGCCGGGCGACTTGCGCAACTGGCGAAGCGCGTAACGCAGATCCTGCACGAACGAATTCATTCTGACCTCTCCTTATTCAGTACGCAGTGCCTGTATGGGATCAACCGAAGCAGCACGGCGAGCGGGCAGCCACGCTGCGAGAGTTATGGCGATAGCCAGCACGGCAAGCGCGCAGATGATTGAGAGCGTGTCGAGCGGACGCACGCCGAAGAGCATCGACGTTTCGAGCCGCGTGGCGCCTAATGCGAGGACGAGGCCCAGGGCCAGGCCGATGCAGGCCATGCGGGCGGTGTCGCGAAGGATAAGCAGAGCGGTGGTTTCGCGGGATGCGCCGAGAGCCATGCGAATGCCAATCTCGCGCCGTCGCTGGTTGACGCGAAAGGCGAGGAAGCCGTAGAGGCCAACGATGGTGAGCGCAAGGCCGATGAACCCCAATGCGCTGACCAGTTCGGCCATAATCTGGTAGTTGCCGGCTGAGTAACGGATCAGTTCGGGCAGCGAGGTGACCATCATGGGGTCGAGCAGAGGGTTGGTGTGAATGAGCACTTGTCGCGTAGATTGAGCGAGGCTCATCGCATTCTGTTTCGTTCCAAGCGCGAAGGTGATTTCGCCCATTTGCGAAAAGTGAAAGGGCATGTAGATGTAGGGTTCGGGAATTTCGCCAACCTGATTGATGGGGGCGTCTTCTGTAATGCCAACAATGCGCGCCGCGGTATTTGGCAGAGACCCGTCGCTATATCCGACAAGGTCTATCGTCTGGCCGATTGCATCCTGACCGGGCCAGTATTTCTGCGCCATGGAACGGTTGATCAGGATCGCGGCTGGGCCTGGTTGATCGTCAGACGGCCCGAAGGCGCGACCGCGAAGAATGCGCGTGCCGATGACGTCGAGAAAGTCTGGGCTGACTGCGTTGTACTTGATCTCGATGGGATCGTGTATCTCAGGATGGCCGGGGAGGATTGCCTTCACCGTGATTCCACCCTCGGAGAGACTGAGCGGGGCGCGAATCGCATAGGCTACTTTATCCACGCCCGGTATGGCCTTCATTCGCTGGATAACGTCGTCACGCATGGGAGCATCGGGCTCCTGCGTCCATGCGAGCAGGACCTGGTTTCGTGTGAGGCCGATGGATTGCAGGCGCGTATTGATGAAGCTGCGCACGAGCGCACCGGTGGATACAAGCAGGGCGAAGGAGACTGCAATCTGCAGCCAGATGGCGGCACGACGCATGAATGGCGCCTTGGCTTCCGTGCGGGTAACGGAGCCTGACTGAAGGACGGGCAACAATTCCTGCCTCGCAACCTGGCTCAACGGAACGAGCGCAAGCAGCAACATGGTGACGAATGCGAGTCGCGGCAGCAAAGAGGAATACTCTCCAGTCCAGTTGAAAGCTGGTGAAGCTCGATCCGATGGCGACCAGCATTGCCGGTTCACTGACCATCAACCTGGGCAGAATGGCGGCGATTGCAGCGGCGAGCGCGATTCCCGCGGCGAGCCCGAAGAATCCGAGCAGCAGATTTTCGATCAACAACTGGCGGGCGACGACGACGCGGCGCGCGCCAAGCGAGAGGCGCAGGGCAACTTCAGATCCGCGGGCGAGTGCACGTGCCAGCAGGAGTTGGGCGAGATTGACGGTTCCCAACAGGACCACGCAGCCGACAATCGCGAACAACACCATGCCTGTGGTTCCCGCCTGGGCCATGCGGTAGGGGAGGTCGCCGACCGCGCGTGCGCTCCGCCCGTGATTGGCCTGCGGATCGGAAGTCTCGAGAGACTTTGCGATTGTGGCGACCTGCTGATTGACTTGAGCGGCGGTCGCGCCGGGAGCGAGCCGGCCGATGACTTTGAACCAGCGGAATTGGCGCGAAGTAAGTTCATCGGCCTTGGCTACGGCAGCCCAGGTCTCTACCGGCATCCACAGGTCGCGATCCATGCCGTTATCGATTTCACGGAACGAAGGGGGGAGCACGCCCCAGATGTCGACCTGGGTGCGATGATGTTCCCCTCGCATGACGGAAATCTGGTGACCTACGATGTTCGGGTCTCCGGCATATTCGCGCTGCCAGAAACCGTAGCCGAGCAGCACGCCGGGATGAGTGCGCAGTTGCGCAGCGTCGGACGGTGTGTACATGCGACCCAGAAGGGCATGAACACCGAGGCCATCAAAGAAATTGCTGGAAACCACGTTGGTCAGCAACAAAGCTGCGGTGCCGTCTGGGCGCACGATCATGCTGCCGCGGCGACCGAGTGCATAGGCACCTTTCAGTGCTGTGGTGCGTGCGGCGATCGTCTGATACTCAGAGTAGTTGAAGTATGTATCTACGCCCTCTTTCGCGGCGGGAGATTGCTGCGTGGTCGCGAAAATCCGCACCAGTTCGCCGGGATGAGGAATTCGCATGGGATGAAGCCAAAGGCCGTCGATGAGGCAGAAGATGGCGGAGCTGGCGCCGATGCCGAGAGCGAGCGTGAGCACGGCGGTGAATGCGAAGCCAGGTGCGCGCCGCAACTGACGGAATGCATAGCGCATGTCGTTAGCCAGTCTGTTCATCTAGCCCGATCTCCTTTCTGCTAATCGATGCGCAGCGCGCGCATGGGTTCAATGGATGAGGCACGTCGCGCGGGAATGAACCCTGCAGTGACGGCACAGAGGACAAGCAAGAGGGGCGCGCCGGCAAGCGCCCATGGATCGTAACTGGCCACGCCGTAGAGAAGGCTCTTCATCAGGTAGCCGGCGTATAGCGAAGCAGGAATGCCCAGGCACAGGCCGATCAGCACTTGCCAGAGCGCGCCACGCATCACCATGGTCAAGACACTCGAACGCGTGGCGCCGAGGGCCATGCGAATGCCTATTTCGCTGGTGCGACGCACAACAAAGTAGGACATGACGCCGTAGAGACCCACCGATGCGAGGATGAGCGCCACGATGCCAAACAGGGTCGTGAGGCGGGCGACCAGCCGATCCTGAGTGAAGTTGTTCGCGACCTGGGCGTCAAAGGTGCGAAGATCCACGACAGTCAAATTCGGATCGACGGACGCCAGCGTGCGCCGCAGAAGCTCATCGGCGTTCTGCTCGGGCCGGCGGAAATTGATGATGATGGCATCGATGAACATCGATTGTGTTTCACCGCCAACGATGGCATCGATAAACGACGGCGCCTGACCGGGTCCGGTCCAGTTCTTATAGCCGTTGTAGTACTGCGCAAGTGGCCGGAGAAACACCGGGCGCGGCTCACTGCGCGGATTGTTCATTTTGAAGTCGTGAAAAACGCCAACGATCTCAAATGCTCCGGAATACTGCGGCAGATCGATGCCGAAGTGTTTGCCGACGGGGTCTTGATTGGGATAGAAGCGCTTGACGAATTCCTGGTTCACGACTGCGACTGGTTGCGTGGCCTGTGTGTCCTGATCGGACAGGTCGCGGCCATGAACGATAGGCACGCCGACTGCCTGAAGAAAGTGTGGGCTGACCCGGTCCCATGTGGATCCGCATTTATCGTTGGGTCCGGGAGCGGGGTGGCCCTGCTGAATGACGCACTCGCCCCAGTTATCGCCTTCGAGCGGACTGTAGAGGGCCATGCCTATATTGGCCACTCCCGGCAACGAGGAAAGCCGGTCTTCGATCTGGTGGTAGAGCGCGGGAAGCCGCTCCGCGGTATAGCCCGCGCCCGCCGGATCAACGTGAATCACGTAACGGTTTGCGGTCGTGACGCCGAAATTCTGATGTTCGAGGTTATTGAGCGACCGAGTCATCAGAATGGCGCCGGCCAGAAGCACGAGCGATAGCGCAGCCTGAAAGACAACAAGCGCCCGCTGCGGAAATGCGGAACGGTCGCGCGTCGAACGATTGACTCCGCGCAGAACTTCCGCGGGCTGGGCATGCGATGACAGCCACGCAGGCGCGAATCCGAATGCCACGCCGGTGATCAAAGAAATACCGAAGGCGAATCCAAGCACAGCAAGTGAGGGGCTGGCATCGATGGGCAGGTTCCGGGCATCGGGGAACGCCAGGGCCAGGATTGTCCGCGATCCTTCATAGGCCACTGCGAGACCCGCGAGTCCGCCGATGCAACTGAGCAGAACACTCTCGGTGACGATCTGACGGATCACACGGGTGCGACTGGCTCCCAGTGCCATACGGACAGCTATGTCGCCGCGATGCGTGGTGCTGCGCGCCAGGACCAGATTCGCGATGTTGGCGCAGGCAATCAGCAGCACAACCGAAGAAAGAATCATGAGCATCTTGAGACCGGTGCCGGTCTCCTGCTGCATGGTCTGGATGCCGCCGCCTCCGGGCACGATAGTCACGTGCTGCTTGGGAATGATGGATGATCCACCGTGATCGGTATAGACAGGGCGCGTGTAGAGCCAATTGCGCAACGCCGCGGAAAGCTTCTGTTGAAGGGCAGAAATATTGGTACCGGGCCGGACGCGGCCCAGCGGATAGAGCCAGTTTTGCTCAGGGTGATGCAGGATCGTGCTCGTCCCGCGTGCGTAGGGTTCCTGGTTGACGGGCATCCAGAAATCAGGTGGGTTTTCGGATATGCGATCGCCGAAGAAGGACGGCGGGGCAACGCCGATGACGGTAAATGGATGCGCCTGAATGGAGACGACCTGACCAACAATGGATGACTCGGCGCCGAACTCATTCTGCCAGGAGCGGTAACTTAGCACGACCACCGGCGAAGACGTCGGCCGATCATCGGTGTCGCTGAAGACTCTGCCAGCGAAGGAGCCAACACCGAGGGTGGAAAAGTAGTTTCCAGTGACGAACTCTCCGTGGAGTTCTCGCGGGAGCGTGTTGCCGCGCCGCACGCTCCATTGCCACTGGCCGGCCTGCACGGCAGCCAGGGACTCAAACTCTGGTGCGGATTCTTTCAAATGCTGAAAGAGATCGTAGGAGAAGATATCGAAGTCGCCGTTCTCTCCAACGAAACCGCCATTGACGCAGCAATCGTCGGTGTCGCCGATGCGATAGAGCAGCGCGGGATCGGCAACGGGAAGCGAACGCAGCAGAATGCCCTGTACCAACGTGAAGATCGCGGTGTTGGCGCCGATGCCGAGCGCGAGCGTAATGATCGCGGTGGCCGCGAATCCCGGCGATTTACGCAACTGGCGCAACGTCAGGCGGAGATCCTGCAGCGTGTTATTGAGCATTTGCTTCATCGCGATTCAGTTCCGTAGGTTTGAGGGTCTGGATCGTGCCTTGTCTATTCGTTTCTCAGCGCCTGCATCGGCTGAATATTCGCCGCACGGAGCGCGGGCTTGATGCCGGCAATGAGCACTGTGAACACCAACACGAGAGCAGCGACGCTGAAGCTGAGCAAGTCAAAAGGAGCCACGTTGAACAGCATGGATCGCAGCAGGCGCACTCCAGCAATCGAAAGGAGACCTCCTGCGACAAGCCCGACGAGAATGACGAGCGCACTTCCCTGCAATACCAGTCGAAAGATGCCCTGGCGCGAAGAACCGAGCGCCATACGCAAGGCAAACTCGCGATTGCGTTCGATCACCGAGTAGGCCATCACCGCATACAGCCCCATCATGGCGACAAGTACGCTGCAGATGGCGTAAACGCCAAGCAGTTCGGCAGGAATGCGCGCCATCTGGTATTGCGCGCCGGTAATATCTTCAAGCGTGCGAACGTTCTCGATGGGAAGAGATGAATCGAGGCCGCTGATCGCTTTTCGCAACTGCGATGCCACGGAATCTGCACCGGTACGAGCATGCACGGCGAGGATTGCGTAACCGTATCCAGACTTTCCCTGCAGTAATGGAAGAAAGACGACAGGGTTCGGATCGGTGTTGTCGGGGCTGTGATAAGCGAAGTCATGCACAACGCCGACGATCTGCCGCGGGATCTTGTTTACAACGATGTTGCTGCCTAGTGCATTTCCCTTCGGCCAGTAGCGGCGAGCCATCGACTCGTTGATCACCGCCACCTTGGGAGCACTGTCATTATCGGATGTAGCAAAATCGCGGCCCTGCTGAAGTTGAATGCCCATGGTGCGGAAGAAGTCAGGGCCATCGAAATCCGTCACCACCGAAGTATCTTCACCTTTAGTGGGAACGTAACCTGGGATGCTGAAGTCGCGCGTGTTGCCGGAGCCCCAGTCACCCATGGGGAGGTGCGTGGTCAGTGTTGCTGAGGCAACGCCCGGTGCGTTGCGCAGGCGATCGAGTGCATTGCCAAGGAAGATGCGGGCGCGATCATCGCTGTAGCCGGCGCGGGAAAGATCGATGATCGCGGTAAGGGTGTTAGTTCGATCAAATCCAGTGGGGCGATTAAAGATGTTGAACGCAGAGCGCGTGAGCAGACCGCAGCAGGCGAGCACGATAAAGCAGATGCCCAACTGAACGCCGAGCAGGATGCGCTGACCAATTCTCTTTCGGCTCGTTCCGGCCACGGTCAGGCTGCCTTCATGCAGGGCTTCGCGCTGGGAAATGCGCAGAGACTGACGAACGGGGTACATGCCGCAGATCAAAGTGACGACGATGGAAATGGCAGCGACGAATGTGATGATGCGCCAATCGCTATGCAGATTGAAGGTGAGCGGCATGCCGAGGTCGGGCAGCAGGACGTAAAGCGCCCTTGAAATCCCCACATTCAGAGCCCAACCGACAAGGGCGCCAGCAACTGCCAGCAAACCGGTCTCGATGAACACTTGGGAAGCGATGCGCGCGGGCCTTGCGCCGAGAGCGGTGCGGATCGCGATTTCGCGGCGGCGGCGTGCGGCGTGCTGGCCGAGCAGAGAAGCTATGTTGACGCAGACCAGGAGCATCAGCAAGCAAGACGCACCAAGCAGCACGGGCAGTACCTGGCCAATCACGGAAAACAATCCGCGTTGGAAATGCGAGGAGTCGTAAAGGTTCAGATCCCAGCTTTTGTACTGATCGTTATGCTGTGCGAGGGCGAAAGACTGGGCCAGCGTGTGGATCTCGGCCTTGGCGGTGGAATCGGAAACGCCGGGGTGGAGGCGAACGACAGCCTGCAAGCCCCAACGGGCCAATATCAATGGATCGGGCGACGCATCGACGGAGAGTTCGCGCAGCGCCGAGAGTGGAACCCAGGCAGCTTCAGCAATGCCGCCATAGATTCCGGCGAAATCGGATGGAGCTACGCCGATGACGGTGAAGACATGGTGGTTGACGGAGATGGTGCGACCGACAACGGAGGGGTCGGCGTTGAATCGGTCGCGCCACAAGCCATCGGACAGGACGATCGCATCCATTGAACCATAGGCGCGATCGTTTGCGTCCGGCTGGAAGAAGCTGCCGACTTCCGGCTTGACTCCGAGGGTTTGGAAGTAATTTGACGAGACGGTCCCGGCAGTGATCGCCTGCGGTTGAGCATTAGGCAATGCGAGGTTGAGCGTAGCCAGATCAAACGCCGCCACATCGCCGAACGAGCGGGCCTGCTGACGCAGGTACTGAACCTGGTCGTAATGGACGGAGTAGCCATCGCTGCCGAGCACGGTCGCTGAAATGAAACGCAGCGAGCGCGCATCGCGCACCTGTGGCCACGGATTGAAGAGAACCGCGTTGGTCCACGTGGCAACCGTAGTGAGAGCGCCGATGCCCAGTGCGAGCGTCAGCACTGCCGTTAGCGTAAAGCCAGGCGACATGCGCAGCTGGCGTACAGCGTATCGCAAGTCCTGGCCGAACACTTTACGCCTCCACTTCTTCCGTGAGCTTCTTCAACTCGTCCTCAGACACAACCTTGCCGTCGAAGAGATGCACTTCGCGCTCGGCGTGCTTGGCGAAGCGTGGATCGTGCGTCACCATGCAGATGGTCGAGCCTTCGCGATGCAGGTCGGCGAGCAGATGCATGACGGCTTCACCGTTTTTCGAGTCGAGGTTTCCGGTAGGCTCATCGGCCAGCAGGATCGATGGAGATCCAGCCAGTGCGCGGGCCACGGCGACACGCTGCTGCTGACCGCCGGAGAGTTGCGCGGGATAGTGCCGCATGCGATGCGCCATGTTGACGCGTTCCAGGGCTTCCTTGACGCGCTTCTTGCGCTCTGCGGACGGCATTCCGGCGCGGTAGGTGAGCGGCAGCTCGACGTTTTCTTCCACTGTGAGATCGCCGATCAGGTTAAAACTCTGGAAGATGAAGCCGATCTCCTGATTGCGAATACGCGACCGTTCGCCGAAGCTGAGGTTCTCAACTGGCTTGTTGTTGAGCAGGTACTTTCCACCAGTGGGCGTGTCGAGCAGACCCAGGATAGACAGCAGCGTGGACTTGCCGCAGCCCGAAGGGCCGGACATGGCCACGTACTCTCCACGCGAGATGGTGAGGTGAATGCCGGAGAGTGCGTGGGTCTCCACTTCATCGGTGTAGAAGACTTTGGTCAGGTCTTCAATGTCAATCAGCTTGTCGTTTGCCATCCAATCCCCCTCGTGAAAATTAGTTGTCAGTTTTCAGTTGTCAGTCATCAGGGCAGTTTGCACTCCTGATTCCTGGCCGGTCCCTGAACATTGCTGCCTATTCGCCCAGCGCTTACTCAAGGCGAATGCGATCCACTGCGTCATTGCGCGACATGTCGGAAAGAATCACAGTATCGCCTTCTTTCAAACCGCCGAGCACCTGAATTGCGTTAACAGAAGCGCGGCCCACTTTCACCTGAACGCGCTCCGCGGTCTTGTGGTCCGGAGACTCCTTGAACAGACTCAGCGTCGAGTTCTCGTTGCCCAGTGCGGGACGGCCGACATAGAGCACATCGTGCAAATGCTCCAGATCGATGGTTCCATCCACGCTCAACCCCTTCACGGCACCCGGAGGAAGAGGTCCATCCAGTTGTACGTCAACGGTGCGCGTTCCGTTCAATACGGCGGGGTCAATTCTGGTGACATGTCCCGGAACGACACCGTTGTGCGTATCGATGGAAGCCGGTAATCCGATGGAAATGTCGCGCGCCTGGGTCTCGGCGATCTGGAGGGCTGCCTTCAATTTGCCGAGCTGAACCACCTCGGCCAACGAGGTGCCCGCGGTGACGTGTGTGCCGACCGCCACGGGGGTCGCCAGCGGATCAACTTCTCCCGCAATCCCTGCCCGCACCTGAAGTGCGTCGGTCTGCTTCTGATAGAGCGCCTGCAGCGTCTTTGCTTGTTCGACCTTCGACTGCGAAGATGCCAGCTGCACTTCGATGTTCTTCTCGTTGACATCGAGTTGCTCAAGGCTGAGCTTGTGCTGCGCGGCCAATTGGTCGGCGGTACTCTTCGACTTGTTGGCCACGAGTCCGGAAACAACGCCCAGCTTGAAGAGCTGCTGGTCGGTCTGCGCCTGCAAATCGTCCTGCGTATTCTCTGTTGCAACCTGTGCGGCGGCAATTTTCTTGTCCATCAGAGTGCTTTGCAGCGACGCCTGCAGGGCCTTGTAATCGGCCTCGGCCTGCTTTACCTGTAACTTCGCGTCCAACAGCTTCTGCTCCACCTCGGGCGCCGCGAGGTCCATCAGAATCGTATCCGCTTTGACGATCGTGCCAGGCAGCACACGAATGTGCACAACAGTGGCATCGGTAAGCGCCGGGATGAGTTCAATCGAATCTTCGCGTGGGACCAGGGTACCGGTCGAGCCCCGAACCTGGCGGGTAAAATCCCCGCGCTTCACAGTGTCTGGCCAAATGGTTGATGCATCGACCGTGGGAGCTGCCGGCTTGAGCCGGGAAACCAGTACCACCGCAACCGTAAGGACTACCACCCCAATGCCTGCCCAGATAAACAGGCGGCGCCGTTTTTGCTTCTTCAAGTCTGGCCGTGCGATATCCATCACCCCACGATGGGAGCACTTGCCGTGCCAAAGGCGACCAGCGGCTAGATACTCGAAACAAAAGGCTTATGGAGGGTAAGACCTTGAAGGGACGGGGGTTGAAGTGACCGGTGTACGGCCGCACTGTCCGGAATCGGACAGTGTAGACCAAAGGAACAATCGGAAATGCCGTCACACTTGAACTGCTGGAAGCTGGCACTCTACTTCACCGTGATGTCGCGTGTGGCAGGTTCATGGGTGGGCCGGCCAGAGGGCATTCTTTGCCGTCCAGAGGCCTCTAGGCGCGCTCGACGGCGAGAGCCACGGCGCTGCCGCCGCCCAGACACAGCGAGGCGATTCCCCGTTTGGCTCCGCGGTCGGCCATGGCGTAGATGAGCTTGACCAGCACGGCCGCACCGCTGGCGCCAATGGGGTGGCCCAGCGCTACGGCTCCACCGTTTACGTTGACCCGGGCCTGGTCGAGGCCGAGTTCACGGATTACGGCGAGGGCCTGCACACTGAAGGCCTCGTTCAATTCGAATAGATCAACAGAGTCGAGCGACCAGCCGGTTTTGGCGATGACTTTGCGGACAGCGTCAATGGGTGCGAGCGAAAACCACTCAGGTGCACGGCCTGCCTGCGCCTGAGCGCGAATGATGACCATTGGCTTGAGACCAAGTTCCCTTGCCCGGTCTTCGCTGGTAACAACAACTGCTGCGGCTCCGTCGCTCACGCCGGGCGCATTGCCAGCGGTTACGGTGCCGCCCTGTTTGAAGGCCGGCTTTAGTTTGGCGAGCACTTCGGGTGTTGTGTCGGCCCGAATGGCTTCGTCGGCATCGAACGCCCGCGGCGCCTCGCCCTTTTTGGTCGATGGCACGTCAACGGAAAGAATCTGCGCGCGGAATCGGCCTGCAGACGTGGCAGCAGCGGCGCGGCGATGCGATTCGGCGGCGAAGGCATCCTGGTCTTCGCGGGTGATGTGGTACTTTTCCGCCACCATTTCAGCAGCCGCGCCCATATGGAACTGGTTATAGACGTCCCAGAGGCCGTCGTGGATCATGGCATCCACGAGGATGCCGTTGCCCATGCGATAGCCGGTGCGGGCCTGGGGCAGCAGGTAGGGCGCGTTGGACATGGACTCCATACCACCGGCCACAACAATCTGGGAGTCGCCTGTTTGAATGGCCTGGGCAGCAAGCGAAACAGCACGCAGACCTGATCCGCAGACCTGGTTGACGGTAAGCGCACCCACTTCGGGCGGAAGGTCGGCAAAGATGGCGGCCTGGCGCGCCGGACTTTGGCCAACGCCGGCCTGGAGGACGCAGCCCATGATGGTCTCGTCCACCATTGCGGGTTCAACCCCGGCCCGCTTCACCGCCTCGCGTACCACCAGTGCGCCCAGCTTCGGCGCTGTGTAGGACTGCAATGAACCCTGGAGTTTTCCAATCGGCGTACGAACCCCTGAGACGATTACGACGTCTTTCATGGATTGACCTCTAACGAATAGAATTGCAGACCACCCATATACGATGACAAATATTTGATGCGCGCGGCGATACAGACTTTCGGTACCCGCCGCCACTATTCATTGCTGGCGTACCCGCTGCGGACACATAAAATAGTCTGACTCAATCACTTCGCATTTCGCACAAGATGGATTAGGAGATTGCCGCAATTGAACGGTGCAGACATTCCGGCAGGAAAGAACAAGCGTGTGCAGTGGGCGCAGGGGCTGGTACTCGCCGTGCTCTTCACGACTTCGGTCTTTTTGGCTCTTCGCTTTGACGCTGTCACGGACACTGATGTGTGGTGGCATATGGCCATCGGACGCTGGATTGTGGAACATGGAGCAATTCCGCGCACAGAGCCGTTCTCAGCCTTTGGCGCCGGGAAGCACTTTGAAGCATATAGCTGGCTCTTCGAATTGTTCGTTTTCTGGTGTTATCAAAAGCTGGGATTGGTTGGAATTGTCGTATTCAGCTGCGCAATGACCGTCTCCATCACGGCGGCTGTTCATCACCTCGTTCGGCGGCTGAACTCCTCATTCTTGCTGGGAGTTATTACGACGTTTCTGGCCGTGTACACAATGGGGCGTCTTTACACTCCGCGACCGTGGTTGGCCAGCATTCTCTTTTTCACCCTTGAACTCGACATCCTCTTGCAAGCGCGCAAGACACGCGAGAGCCGCGAGTTGCTTTGGCTGCCTGTCATTTTTGTTTTTTGGGTAAATATCCATATTCAATTTGTGGATGGACTGGTGGTACTGGGGATTGCTCTTGCCGAGGCTCTTGTGGCGACACGGTGGTCGGCGATTCAAACGAACTTTCGGGCGGCAAAGATGATGTGGGTTTTCCTTGGCTGCATCCTCGCGACGCTGATAAACCCGTATGGGCTAAATATCTACAAGGTCGCTTACGAACTTGTCTCACAAGGCACCTTGCTCACACAACTCCCCGAGCTTTCAGCGATCTCGTTTCGAAGCTTGGACGACTGGTGTGTTTTGTTCATTGCTCTGGCCGCGGTCGGGGTACTGGCACGAGTTCGACAGCCTTCGTTTTTCGAAGTGGTCCTCCTCGCGTTTTCGATCTTCGCTTCGTTCCACTCGCAACGGGATATTTGGGTGCTGGCGGTTGCGGGTGCAGCCATAATCGCCACGGGATTTACTCAGAACCACGAAGACCCGTTTCAACTGAAGGTCTCTGCAATTCCATTCGTGGTTTCGGCTTCGATAGCGTTCGCATGGCTCCTGTTCATCGCAAGGGGTATCAACAACTCCGAATTGCAAGAGAGACTCAGTAGCTCGTTGCCTGTTCAAGCTGTCGAAACCATCAAGCAGCAGGGCTGGGAGGGACCGCTCTTCAACGACTATGGTTGGGGCGGCTATCTGATCTGGTCGTTCCAGAAACCGGTGAGCATCTACGGCAGGAATACTGTGTACGGGGTCGAGCGGATGCTTCGCTCCGACGCGATCTGGAACGGCGCTACCGGCTGGGACTCGGATCCGGAGCTTCTTGGGGCGAATCTGATCGTCGCCCCTGGCGGGGCTCCGCTTGTTTTATTGCTGCGCGGGCAGCCATGTCTCCAATCTGCATATCGTGATAATGTTGCTGAGGTCTTTGTGCCACGCAGCTCATCAAACGGAGATGCCGCCTCATCCACAACCGCCTTTTGCCTTGCGAGGCAAACCGCGGCGCATCGATCGCGCTGATTCCATCAGAAGCTAAATCCGGCCCGCAATGCGGAGGTCATTGATTTCCGCATCGGTAAAGACACGTGAGCGGATAAGGAAGCGCACGCCTTCGGGGTTGTCGAGCGAGAATTGCCCGCCGCGGCCCGGCACAACGTCGAGGAGAAGCTGAGTGTGCTTCCAGTATTCGAACTGGCTCCGGCTCATGTAGAAGGGCTCGCCGTCGACCTCGCCGAGTTGCACATCGGAGTCACCGACCATGAATTCGCCGCGCGGGTAGCACATCGGGGAGCTGCCGTCGCAGCAGCCCCCCGACTGGTGGAACATCAGCAGCCCGTGCTTCTCGCGCAGGACGCGGATGAGGTGGACGGCGAGGTCTGTGGCTTCGACCTGTTTGGGCGGTTCTGACATGCTTCTCCGCGGTCTAGAAGAAGCCGAGCTTCTTCGGGCTATAGCTCACCAGCATGTTCTTGGTCTGCTGGTAGTGATCGAGCATCATGCTATGGGTTTCACGGCCGATGCCCGATTGTTTGTATCCGCCAAATGCAGCGTGTGCGGGATAGGCGTGGTAGCAGTTCACCCAGACGCGCCCGGCCTGGATGCCGCGGCCAAGGCGATGAACACGGTTTACGTCGCGCGTCCAGAGGCCTGCACCAAGGCCGTAGAGCGTGTCGTTGGCGATCTCGAGTGCGTCGGCCTCTGTCTTGAAGGTGGTGACGGAAACAACAGGTCCGAAGATCTCTTCCTGGAAGATGCGCATCTTGTTGTGGCCTTTGAAGACCGTCGGCTGCACATAGAAACCGCTTTCCAGTTCGCCACCGAGGTGCGCGCGCTCGCCGCCGGCCAGCACTTCAGCGCCTTCCTTCTTGCCGATATCGATGTAGCTGAGGATTTTTTCAAGCTGCTCGGTCGATACCTGGGCGCCGAGCATCGTGTCGCTGTCGAGCGGATTGGCCTGCTTGATGGCCGCTACGCGCTTCAGTGCCCGCTCCATGAATTTGTCGTAGATGCTTTCCTGGATGAGGGCGCGGCTGGGACAGGTGCAGACTTCGCCCTGGTTCAGCGCGAACATCACGAATCCTTCGATGGCCTTGTCGAAGAAGTCATCGTCTTCATTGAGGACGTCGGCAAAGAAGATGTTGGGTGATTTGCCGCCGAGTTCCAGCGTGACGGGAATCAGGTTCTGGCTCGCATACTGCATGATCAGGCGGCCGGTGGTGGTTTCGCCGGTGAAGGCGATCTTGGCCACGCGCGAGCTTGAGGCCAGGGGCTTGCCGGCTTCGAGGCCAAAGCCGTTGACGATGTTGAGCACGCCCGGGGGCAGGATGTCGCCAACCAGCTCGGCCCAGACGAGGATGCTGGCCGGGGTTTGCTCGGCAGGTTTCAACACCACGCAGTTGCCTGCGGCGATCGCCGGAGCGAGTTTCCATGTCGCCATCAGAATTGGGAAATTCCACGGGATAATCTGACCGACCACACCGAGGGGCTCGTGGAAGTGGTAGGCGACCGTATCGTGGTCGATCTCGGAGATGGTGCCTTCCTGCGCGCGGATGCAGCCGGCAAAGTAGCGCCAGTGGTCGATGGCAAGGGGAAGATCGGCGTTCACGGTTTCGCGTATCGGCTTGCCGTTGTCCCAGGTTTCGGCCAGCGCCAGGAGGTCGAGGTTATCTTCCATACGCTGGGCAATCTTGTTCATCAGGATGGCGCGGTGCGTAGGGCTGGTGTGGCCCCAGCTCTCGCGCGCAGCATGGGCAGCGTCGAGAGCCCGTTCAATGTCCTGTGCGGTGGAGCGGGGAATCTCGCAGAATGTCTTTCCGGTAATCGGCGTTACGTTCTCGAAATACTGGCCGGTAGCGGGCTCAACCCACTTGCCGCCAATGTAATTGCCATAGCGCGGGCGAAAGCTCACTTTATCGCTGAGCTTGCCCGGGATCGGTTCGGTCATGGTTGCCATCGAAATTCCTCCGAGGGATAGGCCGCGCGAAAATCGTTGGGGTGCGCAGCGCAGGAATCATACTCCCGAGGGCGCACGAATGGGGAGTCAGACCTTTGTGAAGATTTGCGCAGGACGGCAAGTCACATTCAAGCCCGCGAAACGAATCGGATGGCTTCTGAGATTCGCGGACATTCGGCCCTCCATATTCAGCAAGAAAAGCTTCGGATAAAGCGCGCTACCACCAAAGTTCCATTACCGGAAGTTACTCGTAAAACGTGACTTGTATTCCGGGCAGAGTAACCTCTTCGCGGTCACCACAAGGGGATGGCATCGACACCTAACTGGCATTGCGGGTGGTATCACACTCTCCTATGGTTGCGTTCAACGGCAGCATCCAGGACAGGGCCCGAAGTCATATGAGACTGGCACTGCAGTGAACCTGGCAGTCATCAGGTAAACCCGAAATGCACCTGAGGCTGACACCCATTTGCCGCATTAGGAGGTCACCCCTTGAAAAAGGCATTGGTTCTTTCCCGTCAGAAGTTCGCTACTCGGTTCTCCGTTGTTCGCAAATTGCGCACCACCCTGAACTCAGACAATGAAGGAAGCGCTCTTGTTGAAATGGGTATCGCGCTGCCCGTGATCCTGGTCCTCATGACAGGCATCTTCTCCTTCTCGATCGCCCTTTACCAGAAGCTTCAACTGGCCGAGTCAGTGAGTAATGCCGGCCGCATGATCGCAGTCGACCGAGGCGACAGCGATCCCTGCCAGACGGCAACCTCGGCGATTTACGCTGCGGCGCCCGGGCTGAGCAAGAGCAATATCTCTGTAACTTACGTTCTTGGCGGTGTCAATTACGGCGCCGGGGTGACTTCATGTCCCGGTTCTAGCGGCGCGGCGAACGCGAATATGACGGCCGGCGGGTCGGCACAGATCATCGCGACGTATCCGTGCTCGCTTCAGGTTTACGGCGTCAAGTATGCGAGCTGCAACATGGCAAGCCAGATTACGGAGGTCGTGCAATGAACGGCCTTATCAAATCAACCCTGCGCCGCATCTACAAGGACGATTCAGGGCAGGTACTGCCATGGATGGTCTTCCTGATGGTGCTCTTCTGCGGCATGGCCGGGATTACGGTTGATCTTGGGCATGCCTATGTTTGCTACCGCGAATTGCAGAGCTCGACCGATGCCGCGGCATTGGCGGGCGCTTACGCCATGACACTATCGGGAGCGACCACGGCATCGGTGAAGAGCCAGGTCGATGCCACGAGTTCGTTAAGCAATGGCAGCAATGCGAATCCCAATTTAACGAGCGTCACGGTGACTCCAACATTTCGGTGCGTGACCGATTCGAGCATCATCCAGGCGCCATGCTCCGCCTCGCCGACGGGCAACAATGTACTGCAGGTCGTACAGACTTCGATTGTTCCGACCTACTTCATCCGCGTGCTGGGAGTCTTTGGGATCAAGGCTGCACGGTCCATCCCGATCAGTGTAATGGCAACGGCAACCCCACTGAGTGGGAAGAACACCCAGGTCAACGTGGCCATGGTGGTTGACACCACTGCTTCGATGGGACAGCAGGACAGCGACATCAATTGCAACAATACGAGGATCCATTGCGCTCTGAATGGAGTGCAAACGCTGCTGGGTCAGCTCACGCCATGCACAGCCTCGAGCACCAAAACCAATTGCACCGGATTCGACCAGGTAAGCCTGTTTACGTTTCCCAACGTAATGGCCAGCACAGCTTCCAACGACACGACCTGCCCGTCCGGCAACCCAACGGCTTTGCCGTATTCCACACCGACGCCAGGTGCAAGCTGGACCGCGCCCAAGGGGGCCTCGGCCACTTACCAGATCAGCGACTATCTTTCCGACTATAGCTCGAACAATCAGAAGGGCGGGGCCCTGAATACCTCGTCCTCGTTAGCGATCGCGACCGGAGGCGGAGGCTCACAGAACTGCAGCGGCATGCAGACACCGGGTGGCGAAGGGACCTACTACGCTGGCGTGATCTACGCGGCGCAGTCCTCACTGGCTTCAGCGTCTGCCGCGAATCCGGGCTCAGAGAACATCATGATCATCCTGAGCGACGGCGATGCGAACAGCACGAAGATCTCAAGCGGCCAGCATTCGGGAAATGTATATGGGTCGCTCGATGACCAGTGCCAGCAGGCAATCTCCGCGGCTCAATACGCTACCCGACAGGGCACCACGGTTTACACGATCGCGTATGGAGCCTCCTCGTCGGGTTGTTCTACCGACAAATCAGGTCCACTTGCAGGAATCTCTCCCTGTACGGCGATGCAGGACATGGCGAGCGCACCGGGCGACTTCTATTCCGACGCAACAGCCTCACAGAACAAAGGTCAGTGTGCTTCAGCAAACAGCTATTCGCTGGACTCGATCTTCACCAGCATTGCGGCGAAATTCACGAATGCCCGGTTGGTTCCCAACGGGATTGCCTAGAACCAGAAAGCGTTGTTGGGGTATGGATTGAGGAGCACGGTTTCTCGGCTGGCGGTTTTTGGTCTGTTTCATTCGCGATCGAAGAGATGTTCGGGGCGAGATGGATCAGCTGGCTGCGCCCATCGACAAGATCTCGAACAGCGCCGATGCCTTCCGGTTCTGGAAGTCCATCTGATCGGCCTTTAATGGCTTGCTGAAGAGGAATCCCTGCACGTCGTCGCACCGCTGCTCGCGCAGGAACTGCAACTGCCGTTCATTTTCGACACCCTCGGCGGTGACCGTGAGATTCAGGCATTTTGCCATCTGGATGATTGCGGCGGTGATGGCCTCTTCGTTGCCATTGTGGTGCAGGTCATGAATGAAGCTGCGATCGATTTTTAGCTTGCTGACGGGGAGTTGCTTGAGGTAGCTGAGGCTGGAGTAGCCAGTGCCAAAATCGTCGATTGCGAGGCGAACGCCCAGCGCCTTCAACTGGCTGAGAACTTCGAACCGCATATCCTCGGTGGCGATCAGAAGACTTTCGGTAATCTCCAGTTCCAGGTGCTCGGGATCCAGCCCGGTCTCCTTTAATACTTTTCTGACCAGTTCGCAGAAGCCAATCTGTCTAAATTGAACGGCGGACACATTCACCGCGACCGGCACCTTGCTGCCGATGTTGTGCCAGGAGCGTGCGTGGTTGCAGGCGGTCCGCAGAACCCACTCGCCAATGGGAACGATCATCCCGTTCGCCTCGGCAATCGGAATGAACTTGTCCGGTGCAACCAGACCGAGTTCCGGATGCTTCCATCGAATGAGAGCTTCCCAACAGGATACGGCTCCGGTTTGCAGGTTGAATTCCGGCTGGAAGACGAGGTAAAACTCCTCGCGTTCGAGCGCGCCGCGCATGGTGTTGTCGAGTTGGAGGCGCTCCACTGCCTGCGCCGTCATTTGTTCAGAGAAGAAGCTGAATGTGTTGCGGCCCCTGCTTTTGGAAGCGTACATGGCCGCGTCGGCATTCTTGATGAGAGTCTCGACGTCATTGCCGTGGTCGGGAAAGATGCTGATTCCGATGCTGCACGTAACGTTGAGCGAATTTCCATTGAGATTGAAGGCGGGCTTCAGGTCGCTTGCGATTCGCTCCGCAACAATGGCCGCATCGGCGGCCGAATTGATGGGCCCGAGAGCGATCAGGAATTCGTCTCCTCCCAACCGTGCGACAGTGTCTTCCTCGCGAGCGCATTTCTGCAGTCTGTGCGCTATGCTCTGGAGCAGCTCATCGCCGCGCGAGTGGCCGAGACAATCATTAATGACCTTGAAGCTGTCGATGTCGAGGTGGAGTACACCCAGCTTTTGCCGTTCCCGTTTCGCGACAGCGATGGCCTTTGAGAGCCGATCGTTCACGAGGGCTCGATTGGGCAGATGGGTCAGCGAATCGAAGTAGGCCATAAACTGGATTCGGTCCTCGGCAAGTTTTCGCTCAGTAATATCGACCAGCGAACCCTCAAAGACTCGACTCTCGTCGTTTTGCCCACCGACTGCTTTAAGGCTGCACAATGCCCAGCCTTGTGTCCCATCCAACCGCTCAAACGATTGTTCCGTGCCGATCGTGAAGCTCAGATCGGCCACGGTTTCGTGGAATTTCTGCACGATCTGCTCTGCCCGCGCGCTGTTCCCGAGCAACTCGTGACGTCCGCGGTATCCAAGCATGCGGGCACAGGCATCGTTGCAATCGAGAATCTTGCCGTCAGGCTCGGCGATGTAAAGTCCAGTGAGGTTGCGTTCGAAGATATTGCGATAGCGTTCTTCGAGCGCCATCTCGTTCTTGAGCTTTTCGGTGATGATTTCGGTCTGTCTATGTACGCGCCTGCGGAGAATGAAGACCCATCCGATCACGGCAAGCGTGGCCATGGTAAGGCCGAAAAGCAAGGCGACTGCTCTTTCGGCAGTGAGCCAGGTTGGGGCGGAAAGCACCTGAACGTCCTGGGGTGACCGGAGAACAACTTCGAATTCCGACGGATTGCCGTTCTCATCCGCTTTGACAGCACAGATGCCCGTCAAAGAGATCCGGCTTCCCTCTTGAATATTCACGGGCGATTTCCCGGAATGAGTCAAATCGGCTTCAAAGATCAAGTGGTCGTCGGACTCCACGACCAGTTCTCTTTGATTGAGAGTCTGGCGATAGGAAGTGAGGGTACCGGTGATGCTGATGAGCTGAGCATCAAATTTGCCCTTGAGAGCGTCGCGGCCCGTGATGGGTGTAATCGCTGGCAAGGAATGCTTGCCGGTAGGACGAAAGCTTGCAGATTTCAGCACCGGGCTGTAGTTGCCGGCCGCTGGAAACCCGATGACTTCAACCTGGTCGCCTTCCCGGATCGGGCTTCCATCCTGGCTCTCGGCGTAGAGTCCGCCCGAGCCATCGGTCATATAGATGCCCTGCTGGGGAAACCGTGCGGTGACTGTGCCAACGACCTTCACCCTGTGCTCGTCGGGAAGATCGGCCGAATAGCGTCGGACATCGGCAATCGGAATCACCGGAATCTCAAAAGGATCTTTTGGAGGAGCCTCGAGGACTTCGAGGTTCTGGAGCGAAGGCATGAACACGTGAAAGGAGACGAATTGATTCCGACCGTTGAACGAGGCTCCGCACACTCCGCTGAACCGGACCTTCGCATCAATCAGCTGGACAGGAAAAGGCCCCTGATAGCCAGGCACCCTTATCTTGAAGGTTCCGGTGGGCGTGGCGGCATCGATCACCAGGACGTTGCCTTCGGCCTGCTGAACAAACGAGCGGACCACACCATCGAGTTGCACCCACTGGCCGTCAAAGGAACCAGTGGCC
Source organism: uncultured Acidobacteriaceae bacterium (assembly GCA_963770365.1). Taxonomy (GTDB): domain Bacteria; phylum Acidobacteriota; class Terriglobia; order Terriglobales; family Acidobacteriaceae; genus Telmatobacter. The sequence goes on from CAVYPN010000032.1 coordinate 369,512, forward strand.
GCATCGTCGTAAGAAATCAGCCGTGGTTTCGGCGGCGCCGACTTCCCTGTGACAGTCCAGCGAGGGTTTTGGATGTAAGGGCTGAAGCCGAAGCCTACCGTTCCGCGAAGATCAAGCACCTGGCCCGGGGTTGGCGGCTTGGCCGAAGAGCCGTGCAAGTCTACCCAGATACCGCCGGTCGAGTCTTGCACAAACAGGTTGGGCGCGACTGTATCGTAGTAGGTCACCACCCCACGTACATGCGCGCTGAAGCCGCTGTTCGTTGAGGCTTTGAGCTGGCGAATCTGGTGGACCGAGGTGAGTTCCACCGGAGCTGGCGCTTCAGCGATCGCTGGAAGTCGGCCGCCAACAAGGGCCGCGGCGACAATTCCAAATCGCAAGCTCCGGCGAACGAACGAGAAAGCAGATGCCTGCGCAGGTGTCAGTTCCCGGTCCAATCTCCGGTCAACAGCCAGCCGTCCCATCTCCGCTCCCTGATCGATCCAACGTCCCGTTCTTCGCGAACGTACTTTCAGGGGATTCACCCAAAAGTAGGGTTAGGCTAGCACAGGTTTACTTGCCGGTAACTTCCTCTTCTGGGCCAAAGTGGTTACGTTCGGGTACCGCACGGGCCATGCAAGTCTGGCTTTTCAGAACACTTGCCTCTGTTCGCAGTCAGTTTAAACGGGGTTACTCCGGTTGTTCAGCCAATGGGTCCTCGCATAATCACAGGCGGGTAGACGTTGCTCTGGCCGAAGGATCCGACTTGTTTCAACTCGATTCGCCCTAATCGAATGGCGTTTAGAGCGTTTTTTTTCGTTTTTATTCGATTGAGAGCATTAGTCTCGATAATTTTTGCCTCCTGGATGAAACGGTCGCACGGAGAGGCCGCACTATTCCTCGTAAGCCGAAACTGACGCCCTTTCTGCCAACGCCGGGTCCGAGCGAGCATGGCTCATTGGGACCACGGATCGAGAGGAATGGAAATGAACTCCCCTGCTGTCAATCCCATCGCTCCATCGACTCATCCCGCTCTTGAGTTGATTGCGCTCGCGCAGCTTTCGCCGGAAGAAGCCGGGCAAAGACTTCGGGCGCTGCTGCTGGCGAACCCAAGATATTTTGGAAATATTCCGCCCACGTCCTTTAACGCCGTCCTCAAGATCCAGGAAGACACTACCTACGAATGCATCTCTTCTGTTGCCTACGACGCCCAGTTCAATCAGCTCCGCGCCACAATCGACATCAAGCAAACCGTTGGCTACACGGGGGCGGCGCGGATCAACGGTTCCGAAGAGTTTGTACGCTTTTATGTTTCCTGCGACGGTGGCGCGAAGTGGCTCGACCAGGGGATGCGTTCGGTGAACGTATCCGACGCAATTGTGCCGAGACCGCTTGCGTATGAGGTGATTCTGCAGATCGTCGCCCAATGGCAAACCGATACCCCGATGCCGCAGCCGAGGGTCCGGGCCATCCTTTCGTGGAACTCACCACCGCCTGCAGGTGCGCCCAATTGGACACCGGTCTGGGGCAATGTCGTGGAATCCGATATGCAGATCAAGGATTCGCGGGTGGGCTTCTCGATGGATTTGAAGACCACCCCACCCGATGACCTGCCGCAGTTAATCCTGCAGGCCGCGAATATTGATGAGCGAACGAATTCAGCGCCTGCCGGGACTGAGAGGCATGTCTCTGCGCTGGCACATCCCTCATCCAAAACCGATCCGCAGCATCGATTTCTGGCGTACATGTTTGCAAGGGCAGCTCGCCACACCTTGCTCGGGAGTCCGAATCCTGCTTTCAGCGCCACGGATCCGCGTCTTGCGCTTGGTTGCGGCGCAGATCTTTCCAATTCCCAATGCGGCAGAGACACGATTTGCAGCAGCTCTATGAACAGCATGAGGACAGACCAAGATTGACGGTCCTCCCCCAGGGCAGACGGAGTTCCTCAGAGACTGGGCTCCGTCTGCACCCCACAGAGCGGAACGGTTACGGAATGCATGAAGTTATCAACATCCTGAGCATGGCCGCATTCGCGAACATACGGCGAATGAAACGTGGTGCCTTTGAAAATGTCCAACCAGGTTGTTTGAGGCTGATGCGCCTCAAACCCCGCGGCAACATGGTTGCCAGTTGGATGAATTGTTTCTCTGATTTCAGCCTTTGGTTCTCTCTACCTTTGTCGATCTGGCTCAGTACCGGCTGGGTCGGGTTGATCTTCCACTGTCAGGCCATTGCGACAATGGCCTGCCGGCCGGAAGTTGCGCTTGGTGGCGTGACGCCGATTCGCCAACGGAGTGTCGGTCGATGAAGGGCTTCGCATGCGCCTGAGAAATAACAGTTGAACGGAAATTGAGGGAACTCACGTTCTCTCCCCCAGCGGGGAAACAGACCCCGCAAACGACCAGCAGGTGATTCAAGTGTCTCTTTCAACACCGGCCTTGCAGGAAGCGGCCCCGCTCAGAACCCGCAATAGCTCGTGCGCACGCCGTCCCCGGCGTCACCTTGCGCAAGTGACGCCGATGCTATACTTACGTCCTCTCGGGTTAGCGGAGAACGCTTTGCAATTTCGTTCATTCGATGCAAATTACATCGAAAATCTTTGCGCTGGGGATCGGGCTACCCAGGACCATTTCGTCGGGTATTTCTCGGAGCTGATCCATCTAAAGCTGCGCTCGCGGCTCCAGTCCCCGCAGGCGATCGAAGACGTGCGCCAGGAGACCTTTGCGCGCGTTCTTGGCATTCTGCGCAAGGAGAACGCTCTGCGCCAGCCGGAGCGCTTTGGCGCCTTTGTCAATACGGTGTGTAACAACGTCCTTCTGGAGCACTACCGGTCATCGAGCCGCAGCCAGTCGCTCGACGAAGAAGGCATGCCGGAACCGCATGCCAAGGGCCCGGATGTCGTAAGCGTCATCGCATCAAGCCAATTGAGCGCAAAGGTCCGCGAGATTCTGCTCGACCTGCCGGCGCGCGACCGGTCATTGCTGAAGGCCGTATTCCTCGACGAACGGGACCGGGATGAGGTCTGCCGCGACTTCGGAGTGGACCGGGAGTATCTTCGCGTCCTCCTGCACCGCGCCAAGCAGGATTTCAAGGTCGAGTACCTCAAACGGATGAACTTGGGAATGAGCGCAAATCATGCTGAAACGATTTGGTGATTGAATTCACCATCTTTTGACACCGAGACCGGCTGAAGACTTGGGCCGGTCACTTGAGGAACTGATTCGATGGATCACAACGAAGCAACGCAACAGATGGCCGCGGAACGATACCTGCTAGGTGAGCTCACGCCGGATCTCCGCGATGCATTTGAGGAGCATGCATTTGATTGTCCGGAGTGTGCAGTAGACCTGCGCGCCGGGGCCGCCTTTATTGGCGCCGCCAAAGTTGAACTACCTAAAATTGCCGAGGCCTCCGCGGCGCTCCCGAAGCCAGAGATCATTCGACCAACGAAAAAGAGATTCGATTGGCAAGCGTGGCTGCGGCCGGTCTTCGCGGTTCCCGTCTTCGCCGCGTTGCTGGCGCTTGTCGCCTACCAGAACCTGGATACGATCCCATCGCTCCGGAAAGCAGTGAGCGAACCGAGCATACTTCCATCCGCATCTTTTCATGCTGGTACGCGTGGGGCTGCTCACGCTTCCGTTGAGGCGGATCGCACAAAGGGCGCGGCACTTTCGATTGAGCTTCCGCAGGATTCCGGCTATGCTTCGTTCGCATTCGATTTGTACGATCCTCAAGGTAAACCACTTTGGACGCGGACAGTGGCCGCTTCCAGGGCGGGATCCGATGGGGACGGAACCGTCTCACTTGTGATTCCCGGCAGCGGGTTAACGCAGGGCTCGTACTCGCTTGCGATCATCGGCATCGATGGCACGGGGACGCGCACGGAAATTGACAGGCGTATTCTCGATGTACACTTTGACAACTAAGTGCCTTAACTCTTTTTTGGGGAAGGTGAGAAAAGCATGCCCGCTTCACCACAGAGATATCACGAATATTACGCAGAAGCTGTAGCACTGTCTGGCAGTCTACGGTTGCCGCTCATCCAGGAAGTATCTCCTCCAACGTTTGTGAAGCTCAACGAGCGCGGCGGATATCTTTCGCAGCATGCAGAGAATTACAGGCTCGGAGGTGCAGTCTCTTTCCGGTCTGCATACACGCAGGTGGCGGGGAATCCCTCTGACAAAGCCGGCCACGGCTGGAACACGCTGACCACGGCCGTCGTTGAAGGCCTGAACGTGCTGGATATCGTGACCGCCGACCGCATCGTCTGCCAGATCTCAACGGATCATCCGCTCGTGGGGTATGTTCCGGCCGTGACCTTCCTGGGCACGCGGTTTGAAAACCTGCGCATCGCCGGCCACACACTCAAGGTCGATCTCGATCTGAACTTGCTGGGAGACAAGCCGAAGAACGATGGTTCCTACACGAGCAATCGGGACTTCATCAAGCGCATCGCCGCCCAGCGCGATCACATCCAGGGACAGAAGAATCTTCCGACCGAGATCTCCACGCGTTACAATCGACTTCCTGCCATATCAGCAAAACAGGGGAAGATCGAATGTTCGTTGGTAAACCAGACGGAGGGGGGCTTCACGGGTCGCTGCTTCGGAAACGCGCTCGATGTTCCGCACTTTGGCAAGATCTATCTCGCGACGCTGCTTCTGGAACAAGAGGACTTCGACTCGTCTACTGGCTCGCCGAAAAAGACGACCATCACCCTGAACATGATCGAGATGGCGATGGGCTGTGTCGGCGGCGGAGGTATTGTGGGTGGCGGCGGCAAGACGAACGGCGGAACCGTTCCATAACGCTGCATGGTTTTCCCCACGATCGTCAACCCAGACATCTCCGGTTTTGCAATTCCGCACACCCGGTAGACCGTAAGAAAGTCTGAGAACCGGGCGATATGGCTTCGTCCGTCGGCAAATGGCAGTGGATATTGTTGTGCATTGCGTCACTGCCAATGCTGGCTCCGCTTTCTGATACGCGCGCCGCCGATCCGCAGGTCGAATTCGATCGCGCGAAGCAACTCTTCCTCCACGGACAGCTTGAGAACTGCCAGCAGGAGGCGGAGCGCGGATACGAACAATTTAAGAATCACAACGTTCAGTGGGCATCGAAGTTCCGCCTCTTGGAAGCGGAGGCAATGGTGTGGCGCGGCATGTACCGGAACGGCCTCTCGGTATTAGACGCGGAACCATCAACTTACTTTTCCCAAGAGGACAATACCGAAAGGCTGACGCTTGAGGGCGTTGCTTACACTCACTTGCAGCGGTTCTCCTTGGCCAGAGAGAGATTGAACGAGGCTGAGAGGCTTTGTGCACCCTCAAACGGAGATGCCTGCGAACCGGTGCTGAGAGCTCGTGGGGTCTTCGCCGAAGAGCGCGGTGAATTTGACGAAGCTCACAGCTATTTTCTTCAAAACCTTGCTTTCGCCCGGGCACATGGCGATCGATTATTAGAATCGACCGCATATTTGAATCTGGGTGCGATCTCTCTTCAAGAGAGCCACTATGACGAGGCGCTTGATTGGTTGAAATCCGCCAGCGTTACGGCATTGGCATTGGAAAATGAGAACTTGGCGCAAGTCGCGCTTGGCAATATGGGCTGGGCGTACTTCAACCTTGGCGACACGGAGAGGGCGCTTGACTTGTTTGTTGAAGCTGAGCGGGCAGCCGCAAAACTTGGCAATTTTCGTTACCAGGTCAAATGGCTGACGACAGCCGGAGATGTGCATTGGAATACTGGAAATTTTGTTCGAGCGAGTGAGTCTTACAGCAGAGCCCTCGCTCTTGCGAAGCAGATCGACAGTAAGGAAGATATCGTCAACACCCTGGAGGATCTGGCGCATGCAGCTATCGACGCCGGCAAGCTGGATGAAGCGAACGGCTACCTGCAGCAGCTTGGGCCCTTGCTAAGCGCCAACAGCAATCGTCTTGACGATCTCGACGTGACATTTGCCCGGGCCAGAATTGCAGCAGCCAAACTCGACGCTCAGGAGGCAGAATCTCTTTTCCGCGAGGTCGAAAGAGACCCAGCGAGCCAGACCTCCATGCGTTTCGGCGCGGAGCACGAACTTGCCCGACTCTATGAGTCGGAAGACAAAGCCGTTGATGCTGCTCGGATGTATCAGACCTCGCTCGCGACGTTTGAATCTGCACGAGGCGAACTTAAGAACGAGGAATCGAAGCTTCCTTTCCTTGCCAACGCCACCGCCATTTACGACGACTACATTCACTTTCTCGTCGCTCATCACAGGCCGGACGAAGCGCTTGCGCTAGCCGACCGCAGCCGCGCACGCACCCTCGAGCAGGGACTCGGGATTACCTCCAATTCTCCGTCTGTTTCGCTTGCGTCTTTCCATCCTGGCGAGATCGCGCGCAAGACGAATGCGACCCTTCTGTTTTACTGGCTGGGCGAACGCGAATCCTATCTCTGGGCGATTACGCCGGCGAAGATTAGCATGTTCACACTGCCTAAACGAGGCCAGATAACACCAGTTGTTGAACGATATCGCAAGACATTGCTTGGCTTGAGCGATCCGATTGAGACGGTTAACGCGGATGGCGTCGCCCTTTATCGGATGCTTGTGGCACCGGCCCGCGAACTGATTCGACCGGGGTCAACAGTGGTCATCCTGAACGACGGGGTACTCAGCCAGCTGAACTTCGAGACGCTGATCGCTCCCGGGCCGGTTCCGCATTACTTCATTGAAGATGCGACGCTCGTCTCCGCCTCGTCTCTTGAGTTGCTCGCTTCCGCGAAGCCGCCCGAGCGAACCGGAAATAAACTCCTGTTGGTGGGCGACGCTGTCTCACCCAACCCGGATTATCCAGACCTGCCAAAGGCGGCATCGGAAATTGGGCAGATCGAGAAGCACTTCGCTGCCCCGGAAGTGACCCTATTTGCGCGCGAGCGGGCAACCGCGGGGTCTTATCTCACAAGTGCGCCGCAGCAGTTTGCCTACATTCATTTCGTGGCCCACGGCGTCGCCAGCCGCATCGATCCCCTGGACTCGGCAATCATCCTTTCCCGATCAACGGCAGAAGCAGATTCTTTCAAACTGCATGCCCGCGACATCATGAAACATCCGATCCATGCACGCCTGGTTACCATTTCTGCGTGCTATGGGAGCGGCACCCGCTCCTACGCGGGCGAAGGGCTGGTGGGCCTGGCGTGGGCATTTTTGCGAGCTGGAGCGCACCATGTAATCGGTGCCCTCTGGGAGGTAAGCGAGGAATCGACGCCGCGCTTGATGGATTCCCTCTACCAGGGCCTCGAATCCGGCAAGCCCCCCGCCGAAGCCCTGCGTCAGGCCAAGCTTACCCTGCTTCATTCCAAGGGAGAGTTTCGCAAGCCGTTCTTCTGGGCTCCGCTTCAGATCTATACAGGCGTTTAGAAGGCGTTTAGCAAAATCGATTTATCGGGTCGCCGTGAATTGCTAATCGGCCGTAGCCGCAGCAACCCTTCCAGCGCGTAGCCTGGATTCCCTTCTGCCTTTCCGCTGCCTTCGGGCGCATCGCAGCCCCTCACTGCGAGAATCGATTACATCAATCTCCTAGGAACTCCTACGAAAAACAGGATTTCTTTTGTGAATCTTCCTTGAATAGAAGACATTTCCGTGATACTTTGGAGCAACTTTCGGCAGGATCCCCCGTCACGTTCTGGGGCAACTGACCGAGGGAAAACGGTTCCCCGCCGTTCGACAACAACGTTCGATCTACTTCGAATCAACAGATTCTCAACGACGTTTCCCACGCATGAAATGGCATTTCAGTTTTGACATTTTCCAGCGCACCAAGCGTTCGTGTGCAGTAGATCAAGGCTGATCGTGAAGTCCCCGGAACCGCAGCGCTTCGCGGCTCCAAGAAAGTGACGAACCTCAAAGACTCACGGGGTATGACTCGCGAGCAGGTTCGTTATTTTTCGCGCATCAGGCTTTGTAAGCGGTCATTTGGAATGGAATACTCAGCGATTCAGGATTTTTTGCGCGTTTCCCGGACTTCGTTTCAGGGTTCTCAACCCTTCGTGACGGACCGAATGGGGAAACTCCGGAAAACCTTTATCGCTGCGGTCATATGCAGAGCCGCCGATTCACTTGAATCATCGGCCGTATGCATCTATGTGGTCCCGATACGGGACTCAATTCAACTACCTGGAGGGGCAGCTTCATGACGCAGCTTCAATCACGATTCTCGATACGAGCGATCGCGCTCGTATTATTTCTGTGTTGTATCAATGCGACGTTCGCATTAGCGCAGGCCACCAACACGGGCACTATCGTCGGTACGGTCACGGATCAGAGCGGCGCGGTCGTTCCGGACGCAACCGTCAACCTGACTGACACTTCAACAAACGACAGCCGTTCAACCGTCTCGGGCCGCACCGGCCAATATGTTTTTGTCAACGTTCCACCTGGCTCGTACAACATCACCGCAACCAAGTCAGGATTTGAACTCAATAAGATCGCAAATCAAAACGTGCAGGTTGGCACGCAGACTACGGCAAATTTCAAACTCCACGTCGGGAGTGCCCAGCAGACCGTCGAAGTACAGGCGTCGGGAACCGACCTGCAGACCTTGAACGCAACCGTCGGCAGCACGGTTGAGCAAGAAGCGATCGCGCAGCTTCCCAGCCTTCTCCACGATGCCGGAACCTTCACGACGTTGCAGGCGGGCGTCAGTCCAGACGGCAGCGTCGCCGGCACGGTCGTGGACCAGAGCACATTCCTTCTGGATGGCGGCAACAACACCAATGACATGGACGGAAGCATGTCCGTCTACACGGGATCATTTGCCGGCGATCCGACCGGCATCGCCAACCAAAATCGCAACGTCGCGGCAGGCGCGACAGGCGTGATGCCCACTCCCACAGACAGCGTGGAAGAATTCAAAGTCAACGCGACCAACCAGACCGCCGACTTTAATAACTCGGCCGGCGCGCAGGTTGAAATTGTGACCAAGCGCGGAACGAATCGGTGGCATGGCACCGGCTACGAGTACTACCTCGACAACAACTTCAGCGCCAACACCTGGGAGAACAACGACAACGAGCCAGGCCAAGGCTACGCGAAACCTCCTGACTATCACTACAGCAAATTCGGCGGTGGCGCAGGCGGTCCGATCCTTCCCCACTTCATGGGAGGAAAGACATATCTCTTTGCGCTTTACCAGGGATACCGCTACCCGAATTCCACGGTCTATAAGCGCGCCGTCCCCTCGCCGAATATGCGCAACGGCATTGTTACCTTTGGCGGGGTGACCTATGATCTGGCTGCCATCGATCCGCGCCACATCGGTATCAACCCGGTCGTCCAGCAGATGTGGAACAAGTACGAACCCGCGGGAATCGCCGGATGCCCAGGCTTCGTTTCGCAAACGTGCGATGGCGTAAACCAGTATGAATTTGAGGGCTCCCTGGCTCTTCCGACGAAGGACAACTTCTTCGTCGCGCGGCTCGACCACGACTTCAGCGACAGGTGGCACTTCATGACCAGCTATCGCTACTACAAGCTGGTTCAAGCTTCGACTAGCCAGATTGACATCGGAGGATTCTTCACCGGCGACAAGCTGGGTCAGGCGACTTCGGTCGCCAGCCGTCCGCAGCAGCCATGGTATTACGTGGCTGGACTTACGACGAACATTACGTCCTCACTCACAAACGACTTCCACTACAGCTATTTGCGCAACTTCTGGTCGTGGGCCGATCAAAATGCTCCACCGCAAATCTCGGGACTCGGCGGAGCCCTGGAGCCGGGTGGCGAAGTCTCCACTCCTCTTGCGCCATTTAACGTCAACACGCAGTCAGTGCGCACACGTTTCTGGGATGGTCAGGACCAGTTCTTCCGCGACGATCTCACGCTGGTCAAGGGCAATCACCTGATCACGTTCGGCGGGCAATTCCAGCACAATTTCAACTTCCACCAGCGCTCCGACAATGGCGGCGGCATCAACTTCACGCCGACCTACCAACTCGGGTCGAGTGGTGGATCGGGCGCCGGTAGCGTCGACCTTAGCCTTTTGCAGGCCGCCGGCTATCCTTCCACTACAGCCGCCAGCCGCGTTGCGGCCGAGGCGCTCGGGATTGTGACCGCCGCACAGGTGGCATACACCCGTTCCGGCCCCAACTTGGCGCTGAACCCACCGCTTACCCATGCATTCGACAAGAGCACCATCCTTTACTACAACACGTACTTCAGCGATACGTGGCACATGAAGCCATCGTTTACCCTGACCTACGGCATTGGGTGGACGCTGGAAATGCCGCCTACAGAAGCCAGCGGCAAGCAGACAGTGTTGGTGGATGCAGCTGACGAGCCGGTGAAAACCGAAGATTACCTGGCGCAGAAGAAGGCAGCCGCCTTGAAGGGCCAGGTCTACAACCCTGAACTCGGCTTTGCCCTTGTCGGAAATGTCGGCAAAGGTAGCAAATACCCCTACAATCCGTTTTACGGCTCATTCAGTCCTCGCATTGGCATGGCCTGGAACCCGCGCTTCAACGGCGATGGCATGGGCAGCAAGCTATTCGGTCACGAAGGCACTGTCATCCGCGGCGGGTATGGCCGCGTTTACGGTCGACTGAACGGCGTAAACCTGGTGCTTGTGCCTCTTCTGGGCGTTGGCTTGATTCAGCCAGTGCAATGCACCAAAGCGCTTGCTGACGGAACCTGCGGCGGTGCCAACGGAACTACCAACGGAACAGCCGCTACAGCATTCCGCATTGGCGTGGATGGCAACACGGCGCCTCTTGCAGCAGCCAGCCCAACGCTGCCGCAACCGGTCTATCCTGGCTACAACAACTCCGCGAGCTCGGCGGCTGAAGGTCTCGATCCTGACTTCCGGCCCAACGTTTCCGACTCGTTCGATTTCACCATCCAACGACAGATCAACCGCCAGAACACGTTGGAACTTGGTTATATCGGGCGCATTATCAAACACGAATATCAACCTTACAACCTCAACGTTGTCCCGTACATGATGGTTTCAGGCGGCCAGGATTTCAAAACTGCTTATGCAGCTTTGGAAACTGCGCTGGGGTGTGCAAAGTCAGCTGGAGCTTGCGGGGCCGCGGGCGTTCCATCGGGCATTGCTGCACAGCCGTTCTTTGAGACCGCTCTTGCAGGCTCCACTTACTGCACCGGGTACGCGAATTGCACCGCCGCTGTAGCTGCCAAGGAGTTTGACAACCTCACCAGTCAGTCCGTATGGAGCCTCTGGTCGGATCTTGACAATGGATTGTTTAACTTCAGCACACTTCAGGGCCCCACAATGATGAACAACGGAAACGCCACCCACCCGGAGATTGCGTCAAGCGGACTGGCGCTCAACGCCAGCACCGGCTACGGCAACTACAACGGTCTGTTCGTCAGCCTGACCACACAGAACTTCCACGGGCTGCTGATGCATAACAACTTCACCTACAGCAAGGCCCTCGGTACAGGCGCCTTCGTGCAGGCAACCAGCGAATACACTCCGAACGACGCCTTCGACCTTTCGAAGATGTATGGGGTACAGGCGTTCAACCGCAAATTCGTCTACAACTCCTACATGGTGTATCAGCCACCCTTCTTCAAGGGCCAGCAGGGCCTCATGGGCCGCATAGCTGGCGGATGGTCGCTTGCACCGGTCTTCACCGCGGGCAGCGGCGAGCCGCTCTACTGTGACACCATTTCCGATGGTCAATCCTTTGGCTCCGCCGACGCCAACAACTACTTCTCGAACGAGCAGTGCGTCTTCACCAGCAAGTACAACGGCGGCAACTCCTCGCACTACAATGTCGCCGGCGACGCAACCACCGATGTTGGAACGGCAACTGCCGGTTCCGGCAGCCGCGCCGTCAATATGTTCAAGGATCCTTTGGCAGTCTACAACCAGGTTCGCGCCCCTATCCTCGGCATCGACTCCAAGAACCCCGGAGTCGGTCCGATCAACGGAACGCCCTACTGGAACGTGGACATGAGCCTTGAAAAGGGGGTCAAGGTCTACGAGAGCGTCGCACTCAAGTTCTCGGTGATCTTCACGAACGTCTTCAACCACAACATCCTTGCCGATCCTGCGATGAACCTTTCCGACCCGACAACATGGGGCGTGCAGGGTTCGCAAACCAACGCTCCCCGCAAGATGGAGTTCGGCATGCGGGCTAGCTTCTAAACTGCAACTAAACTGAAAAGGGCCGGGAGGCACTCTCCCGGCCCTTTTTATTTGTGCGGCTTGGACCGTCGAAGAGGTTCGAGCCGCCACCATCCTCTTCAGTTCTGAGTACAAAAATCCAACCATGGGCAGGATCAGGCAATAAATAGGAAGGATCAGGATACCGTCGTGTCCGCCCGGTCGCATAGTCTGTTCAACGTGCGGCGTTACTTGCCCGGACTGCCTCGTTCTCGCGCGTGCCTGTGAGCGACTCAACGAAGTTCCAGACGACAACATTTGTGCACCCTTAATGCCAAATCGCGTATCTTCGATTCGAACGTGATTCCAAACAAGCAAAGTGAGGTTTATGTACAACGCAAAAGCATACTCTGCTGCAAGTGCAACATCGCCCCTTGCTCAAGCCACCATCGCACGCCGCGACCCGACTGAGACGGACGTGCAAATCGAGATTCTGTTTTGCGGGATATGCCACTCCGATGTTCACCAGGCGCGCAATGAGTGGAGCGGCGTGATGCCCACTGTGTACCCATGCGTTCCAGGGCATGAGATTGTCGGCCGGGTGACCAGAGTCGGCTCCGCAGTGAAGAAGTTCAAGCAGGGCGACCTCGCGGCTGTGGGCTGCCTCGTCGACTCGGATCGGACCTGCCCCGAATGCCGGGCAGGATTTGAGCAGTTCTGCCCGAATCTGATTCTTACCTACAACTTTCCCGACAAGCATCTCGGAGGAGTGACCTACGGTGGCTATTCCGACAGCGTCGTAGTAGACGAGAGTTTTGTCCTCTCCGTTCCGTCGAATCTCGACCTGGCGGGAGCGGCGCCACTTTTGTGTGCCGGCATTACCACCTATTCGCCCATGCGGCACTGGGGCGTGACGAAGGGCAAAAAGGTTGGCGTCGTCGGTCTCGGCGGGCTCGGACATATGGGCGTGAAGTTTGCCCACGCGCTGGGCGCTCACACCGTTGTCTTCACCACATCGCCGGGGAAGAAGGATGACGCGCTGCGCCTTGGGGCAGACGAAGTTGTGATTTCGAAGAATGCCGACGAAATGGCCAAGCATACGGGGAGCTTCGAGTTCATTCTCGACGCAGTCGCTGTCGAGCACGACGTCAACGCGTATATCCAGCTGCTTCGCCGTGACGGCAACCTCACCATGGTGGGGGCGCCGGAAAAGCCTCTCCCGGTTTCGGTCTTTGGCCTGATCTTCGCACGCCGCAGCTTCTCCGGTTCTCTAATCGGCAGCATTGCAGAGACACAGGAGATGCTCGACTTCTGCGGAAAGAACAACATCACCTCCGACGTCGAAGTGATTCCCATTCAGAAAGTGAACGAGGCCTACGAGCGCGTCATCAAATCCGATGTGAAGTACCGCTTTTCAATCGACATGGCTTCACTGAAATCGGCGTAGTTCCGGACCAAGGCGCCTAATCTGATTCGGGAGTAAGAAATATGGAAATCAAACGAAGCGGCTCCCAGCCTTCTGGCAAAGGGCCAGCTGATTGGTTCACCGGAACGGTGCGCGTTGATCCGATGTTCAACGCGCCTGATCCGGCGCGCGTAGTCGGCGCGAGTGTCACGTTTGAGCCCGGTGCGCGCACGGCCTGGCATACGCATCCGCTCGGCCAGACGCTGATTGTGACGTCAGGGCTTGGTCGGGCACAGCGCGAAGGCGGCCCGATCGAGGAAATTCGGCCCGGCGATGTCATCTGGTTTGCACCCGGCGAAAAGCACTGGCATGGCGCATCGCCTGCCACGGCAATGACCCATCTTGCTATCCAGGAGAAGCTCGGTGGCAAGACGGTCGATTGGCTCGAAAAGGTGAGCGACGAACAATACCAAGGTTGAAAGAGCAAGAGGCACTCCGATCGCGTCGATGCGGAGCGCGCAGAAAATTGCGGGCCTCCTGGAATCCTATTGTCCGAAGCCTATCTTGGTGAATTACAATCCCTACCACCCGGACAGGAGAGGATTCGATCGGTTTTCTTGCCGCGTGCGTTTCGCCTTGCTGCTGCGTAAGATCGGTCCAGATGCCCAACGGAGCGAAGACTTCAAGACTACAGAGGAGCTACTCATGGAGATCGTTTCAGTCGGCCCCGAATGGTCACAAAAGGTCGTGTGCGGAAGCTGCAAAAGCACTTTGAAGGTGGCGCCGATCGACCTTGGTTGGTACAAGAAGACGACCTGGGACCGGGGACATCTTGGGTTCCGATGCGGGCACTGCAGAACAGTGATTCTGTTTGATGGAAATCTTGTCGACGGCAAGGATAGGGAGTGGGTCTTCGCCGAGTGCGACTACCCCCCGATTCACATCGGCCAGGCGCTCAGAAACAAGAAAGTAGAGAACATTTAGCAAAGCGCAAGTCCGGCCGCCCTCAACCAGGCCAATTGCTCCCGATCGATCTATCCCCGCGGAACAGCGGGGCTCAGCCAGTTTCAGAAGAGCTTGCTAAGCTTCTCGAGAGACGATGACCACAAGCCCTCATGCCATTGTTGGTCAGACAGGGCCAAGCCAACATGCGTTACATGCACGGTTGTTCGCCCGAAATCGCCGAGCAATCTGATCTTCACCATGCTTGATGTTGCTTCTGCGGTCGTAAAGTGCTGCCACGTAAAGACGAGTTTACTTCTGCGTCGAACCTGGTATGAACAGAAGATTCTGCACTGCTCATGCTGCGTGCACCAGTAGCTGATCGAAAAGGAATTCTTCACCCGCGAATACTCCAGTGCGCCCTGCGATTGCGCAGGGGACTGAAAACCATGCTTCGATATACTCCGGAACCGTAAGCGCCTGGTAGATTCTGTTTCGATCTGCATTCACACTTGTCGTTGCAGAGATGCCAAAAGGGTGCTCAGTTGGCAGGCATCTCTTCCACTCACGTATGGTGCGCGCGGGATTTCCGGCAAGTGCATTTGTGCTCATAGGGGAGGACCTCGATTTGACTACGTGCATGTTCGTGACCGCATGAGGCGCAAACTGGGTATTTGTGACGAGGAGAGCATCGGCGGGACGATTGTAGCGGTGGGCCATGTCAGCCGCAATGAATGCGGTTTGAACTTAGCACATAGATAAACGACATTCTTCTCGCAAGCGTATTTACTGAGCTGTCGCTTACAGATTCATGTAAGTTGGGATAAACGGCAAGAAATGGGGACCAATTGCTAAATGGTCCGGACTAGTTGACTAAAGATCGCAGTACATGTTGCGCAGACCTTATGTCAGGATTCAATCTTTGGAAGGTTACGACACTTTCATGAGTCTCTGAATCCTCGATCGATAGCTTCGACTCATAGGGATTTTCTCGCCGTTTATCAGCAGCACAATGGCATCGCCGTCCGCTTCGTTCTTGACTTCCTTGACATAATGCAGGTTCACGATCGAAGAACGGTGAACGCGCAGGAACGACTGTGGATCAAGGCGGCGTTCCAGCCTGCCGATGGTTTCACGAAGAAGATGTGACTGGTCTGACGTATGCAACCTAACATAGTTCTCTTCAGCCTCGATCCAGCGAATGTCATCGACGGAAAGAAATAGAATGCGCCCTCGAGATTTGAAGACCATTCGAGTGGTGTATTGCTCGCTTCCAGAATTCAACATCTTGCTGCCGACTTGATTCTTATTCGATACCAGGCGGTCGCGCGCTCGCTGAACGGCCGCTTGCAGCCTCTCGGCGGTGAACGGCTTGAGAAGATAGTCCAGCGCATGACATTCGAAAGCTCGCACCGCCCATTTATCATTGGCGGTCACAAACACGATATGAGGCACCTTGCCACCCGGATCGGAGGAGAGGGCGCTGACTGCGTCGAAGCCATCCATATCAGGCATGCATACGTCCAGAAAAAGAAGATCAGGGTCCGTTAACCTGACGAGGTCAATTGTTTCGCTCGCCGTACCGCATTCGCCCACGATGTCAACGTCCGGAATTTCCTTAAGGAGTTGACGAACCTTTTGGCGGGCGAGCACTTCATCGTCTGCGAGGACCGTGCGAATCATTGTGTACCGAACCTGGCAATGGGTTTCAAGAAATCCGGTGAATACTGAAGAGGAATCTCGACATCGACCGCTGACGTGCCTGGGATCTACCTGCGCAATCTCGAAGCGTGAGTCTTCTCCGTAATGAAGCTTAAGGCGACTCTTAATGTTGCGCAGGCCAACACCGTGCCCGTTTGCGTCTCTGTCAGGCGTGGGATCTATTCCGATGCCGCTATTCATCACCGTGATGCGCATCTGATTGCCACGCCTGTGAACTTCGAGCATGAGTATGCCGGCGGACTCTGTCCTTGAAAGGCCATGCACATATGCGTTCTCGACAATTGGCTGAAGAAGCATGCTTGGAATCAACGAATCGTAAAGCTCAGGATCTACACGAACAGATTGTTTCACGCGTCCAGAATATCTGCGACCTTGCATCGCAAGGTACAGCTCAACGAACTCAAGCTCTTCCCGGAGAGTAATAAGCTGAGCCTCTCCCCGTTCCAATGACATACGCAGAAGGCAGCTAAGTTGTTCCAGCATTGCGTCAGCCGCCTCTATATCGATGCGCATGAGGCTGGAAATGCCGTTCATCGTGTTGAACAGGAAATGCGGATTCAATTGCATTCGTAAAGCCGCAAGTTGCGCATTGGCGAGTTCGACCTCCAGTTCGGCTTTGGCGTTTTCGTGTTCGCGAAAGCGCTGGTAATACCCAACACCGCGAAATAGACAAAATGCGCACCAGAAGATGAGCATGTTATTGAGGAGTTCGGCATAGACATAGATCGACAATCGCCGCCAGTAGGAAGATTCGGGATGATCAAGTGGAAGGTCCCGAAAGATCAATACAAACAACATTTGCTGTGCGAGACTGATGACCACGCTCAAGGGAAGGAAGACGACAATAATCCTGAGAATCGATGCGCGCTGCATCTGGGCACCGACAAAGTGCCAAAGCAGCCAACACACCGTTCCCCACATCAGGAACTGATATCCCCATGATTCAAAAAAGATCAGGGGCGGCATGTGGTAGCCCATGTGGTGGATGCTGAGCCACTCCTGGAATGCGAGCAGCAGACCCACCAAGACAAAAGTACCGATGAAGATGGCCGGCTTCATAAACACCGGTTCGCTTTGGCTGCCTCTCCTCATCGCGCTCTGCATCAGGCCTCACTTTCGTTCTTGAGATCGCGTTCAGGGAAGGGCTTGTCGTCAATTCACGGCGTCGCCTCAGTATCGGGAGCTTCCATCAGCAACGCGGCGTGAATATCGTTCTGCGAGTGCTCCAAGGCGAATGCGGGAAAGCTATTCGCAAAATCGTTATGCAGATTTACAAAATCAAGCGAACGATTGTGCTTTTGTACCCAGACCTTAGCTTCCTGATCAACTTCAAGGACTTGAGCGGGCTCAAGTTGTGAGGTGAGCGTTTTGATGTCCTTTGCCAGAACAGTAGCGGCCTTTTCTCCGCCCTGGAGCGCTGCAACGCGAAAGTGATAATAGGCTACCTTCTTGTCTTTCGCCACCGCCTTCCCATCTCGCGACAGAACTCCAAGGGCAGCGGAGGATTTCCAGTAACCATCGAACGCAGCTTCCTCCAGCAACTTGATGGCCTCATTGGAGGAGCGAGAAAATTCGGGCATGCGAATCATCTCAAGTCCAAGTTGGTGTTTAGCGGCTACGCTTCCGCCGGAGGAGGCTTCGCGCAAGAGCCGGATGGCGCGATCCTGGCTGTCCTTGTCGGGGTGATGAAGAAGAAGCAACGCGAGATCTGACTTGGCGGCAATGTTGTGGAGCTTCGAACCGACTTCAAACCAATGTCTGGCATCCGACTCACTCTTTGGAACTCCGACGCCGAAGTAGTACATGTCACCGAGGTAGCACGCTCCCATGCCACTACCCTTTTTCGCCGCCTCACGAAAGAGCTGAACAGCAAAGGCGGGATCCTTGCGCACACCAAGACCCCATACGTACGCGACACCCAGGTTGACCTTCGCGCTAATGAGTCCCCCGGCAACGGCACGCTCGAACCACTGAGCGGCGCGAGCAGGATCCCGCTCCACTCCGATCCCTGCCTGGTAGAAATAGCCGATCTCCTCTTGAGCAGCCGGATCGCCAGAGTTTGCGGCTTTCTCGTACCAGCGCGCGGCCTGTTTCTCGTCACGCGCTACGCCACGTCCCGTGAGGTAAGCGGCTCCGAGTTCGATCTCCCGCGAAATGGAACCACCTTCGGCACCAGCTTCGATGCGGGGGATATCGGGGTCGACAATATACGACGCTCGCCGCTGGCCGAATCCCGCCACGGTTGTTGTGATTATCAGGACAGAGAGGATTGACACCGTACGCTTATTGCGATTGCCAGCCATGTTGCCTCCGTTGCGTTGAGAAACCGAAGTATGGAAGTTGCATTCATGCGCTATTGGTTTGGTGCGATTCAAGAATCCACGTACCAGAAACTGGAGATAGACCTCGAATGGTCACCAAGTTACCGAGTAGCTGCAAGCGAGTTGTCATGACTTTGTGAAACGCTTGTCATGATCTGTTACTCGATGCTCATGCCGGCTCATTCCCTTTGTGCTTAAGTGAGTTGCCCCGGCATTTTTACCGATACCATCGTTCCTCAGAAGGACATAGCGTGCTATTCAGATCGTGCGTCAATTCGGGCTGCCGCATATACGAAGTCGTTTTAACGACAGCCCGTGTGTCAGTGCTTACCTGGAGGGGAGTGCGCTGCCACGAGTCCTAGACTCAGCGGGTGATGAATTGTAACCAGAATGCAGAGCCGTTCTGCGCATCGTTGAGCCGTCGAATGCTCACCATTGCATTCCGCAGACAACCATTCGTCATCACGATCTCGCAACTCGTCACAAATCGGGCACGACGATTTTGGGGACGAGTGTCGAACACACCGCGCGATTCGATTTGGTATTCCAGAAGTGGTCGGCCTCGATCACATGTTGCAGCGTGAATACCAAAATGTGCTCTTCATCCCGGAAAGTAACCCTTCGTCACATTGCCAAAACCGCCACTCGCTTGCATGGTCCAATGTGTTGTTCTGCTGTGCTAAGTGCCTCCACACGAAAATGAGTGCACTTTGTCAGCAGGGCTTGGCCATTGATCCCAGATTGTGTGAACCCGCATGAATAACTTTAGGAGGTCGCAATGAAACTCAGAGTGAGGCTGGTAATCGCATTCTTGTTGATAGCTGCCTTTACGATCGATAGAGCCGCGTACGGGCAGGTTACAACCGGCGCTATTCACGGAACTGTTACAGATCCGGCCGGAGCCGTAGTTCCCAACGTCGACATTACGGTTTTGAACACAAGCAATGGAATTTCAGTTGGAGCAAGGTCGGACGGTTCGGGTTTCTTCAGGGTCACGCATCTGCAGATCGGGGGACCGTACACGATTTCGGTGGTTTCTCCGGGCTTTTCGAAGTTCACGACGAGCGGGATTCAGCTAAACGTTAATGATGACCGTGAGGTTAACGCCAAGCTCTCCGTCGGTAGTGCTGCGCAAAGCGTCGAGGTTACCGGAGCGGGTGTCCAGGTGGAAACTGCCGAAACCCAATTGAAGACCGATATCCTCTCTGATGTTGTTACTCAATTGCCGCTGCTGGGCCGCGATGCAACTGCGTTGCAGAAGTCCGCGCCGGGAGTGGTGGAGGCTGCTGATCGCTTCGGCGGTTTCTCGGCGAATGGCGCGCAGATCGAGCAGAACAGCTATCTGCTTGATGGAGCCGACGTGAACGATTCAGCCATCCAGACAGAAGGGTTGGTGGTTAACCCGGACGCTATCGGAGAGTTGGCGATCGTTACAAGCACGATCAATCCTGAATACAGCCGCAACTCTGGCGCAATCCTTAACCAGACACTCAAAGCAGGTGGCAATAGGTTCCACGGCGACGGTTTCGAATTCTATCGGGACACCTTCCTCAACACTCGCGATTACTTCGCGCTGCCGGGACAAAAGCCGCCTATTCATCAGAACATTTATGGAGGTACGCTGGGTGGACCCGTCCTCAGGAACAAGCTGTTCTTTTTCCTCGCATACCAAGGCACAAAAAGTGGTTTGGCAGCGACGCAGAATACCCAGGTCTTCAGTCCCAGTCAGCGGAGCGGCGATTTTAGCGCAGATGTAAATAAGATCACAGGCGTACCAAACTCGCAGGTTCCGACCGGCTCCGCAGCCGGCACGCTCAATGGTCTTTCCAGCCATCCTCTGCCATTTGCTCTGGCCGGTTGCAGTGCAGGGACTCGATGGAACGCTTGCCCAGGACTTGCGAGCGTGAGCGTACCATCTTCGAACTGGAATACGATTTCGTCCGCTCTTTTCCAGACGTACATCCCTGCGCCTAACGTTACCCAGCAAAGCGGAAATGGATCAACATCGTACTTTTACAATTTCAACAACAGCGGCACGTTGAAAGACGATCAGGGAATCATTCGGATTGACTATCATCCGACATCGAACGATACGATCTGGGCGTCGAGCATTTTCGACTCTACACCAACCTTCAATCTGCTGCCGTTCGGCGGCGCAACGCTTCCAGGTTTCTCGCAGGTCAACACTTCGCACATCAAGGTCTTTGACGCTGATTTCAGTCACATCTTCAACTCAGGTACGATCAACGAACTTCGCGCCGGCTACTATCGGTTCAATTACGCCGCGGTTGAACCCGCAAAGATCGTGCAGCCCAATTCAATCGGATTCAATATTTCCCCCCAGTCCTCAGCAGCGGGTTTGCCCGTGGTCAATATTCTCGGGTATTTCAACCTCGGCTTTAGCTTCGAAGGTCCTCAACCGCGCAAGGACACAAACATGCTTGCGCAGGATGTATTTACGAAGATCCTCGGGAATCACAACTTGAAATTCGGAGGCACCTTCGAACAGTTCGGCGTCGACAACCCTTACTACGCTGATAACGACGGCATTTACACGGTCAACGGAAATGGAGCGTTTTCGTCTGGCGACCCGGCCATCGATTTTCTGACAGGCATCCCCAGTACCTTTACCCAGACTTCCGGCAGCCTGGTTGCCGCCACATCTCGTGAATACTATGCATTCGCCCAGGACAACTGGAAGATTACTTCCGACGTCAACATTAACTACGGCATCTCCTGGGATGCTGAAACGCCATGGGCAAATCATCAGTTCAACGGCATTGGCATTACCTGCTGGCAGAACACCAGCGCCACCTCAAAAATCTTCCCGGGAGATGCGCCCGGACTTTTCTATCCCGGTGATCCCGGGTGCACAAATTATGGCGCAGCAACTGTGAAGTGGAACCACTTTGGTCCGCGCATTGGCTTGGCATGGTCGCCAAGTGCAGGTCCCACGGCTCTGATAGGAAGTTCAGGCAATCACGATTTCGCAGTGCGAGCTGGATTCGGCGTCTATTTCAATCGCGATCAGGAAGAGGAAGCCCTGCAAAATCTCTCGTCGCCACCGTTCCTGTTCTCCTCGCATGGCGCGGCTGATCTGGGTGGAAGCCCCGCATTCCAGGATCCGTTCACCGACGTTGCCGGACAGGACCGGACTATCTGAAACAAATCCTTTCCCGTACCAGAGACCCGAGCCCGGAGCCACGCTTGACTGGGCGGACAACTACGCCGAACTGGATCTGAGCCAGCCGAGCAAACAATACCTTCCGCCGTACGCATTCAACTTCAACGTGAACGTACAACGGGCCCTGAACAATAAGACAGTGATGCAAGTCGGCTATGTCGGTTCTATCGGACGAAAACTGGCTCGCACTTATGAAGGCGATCCCATTACCCCGGCAGGGCATGCTGCTTGTCTCGCCGATACCTCGGGTTGCGCCAATGCGCTTCCGTTAATCCACCTTCTTTACCCCCAGTACACGGCGCAACCAGCGACGACTGCGGGTGGAATCCCATGGTATCTGAGCGTGGCTCAGCAGGCTTCGACAGGCGCATCGAGCTATCACTCACTGCAAGCAAGCCTGCAGCAGCAGCTTTCGCACGGACTCTATTTCACCCTCTCCTACACTTACTCTCACGCGCTTGATGATTACTCCGGTTACGAGTCTTCCTATGGGAATGGAACTCCCAACGGAGTAGGGTTCCTGAACGGTCGCGCCATTAACTACACGCCCGGCTTCGAGCACTTGAATTATGGCAATTCCGACTACGACGCCAGGCACCGATTCGCGGCTCTTTACACCTACGAAATCCCCGTGCTCAGGTCCATGAAAGACCACTTTATCGTCAATGAAATACTCGGCAAGTGGCACATAAGCGGCACGACAGCGCTGCAAACTGGATTCCCTGTAAGCATTTCTGAGGCTGGCGCATACCAATCCGGATGGTGCGATGCGTTCGGATACTACGGGTGCGCAGATAATCCGAACACAAGCAGTTTCCACATCCAGAAAATGAATCCTCGTGCCGCCGGGCATCAGTATTTCGACACATCTAGCTTTTCTCCTGAGCCGGTCGGCACCTTCGGAAACGTCGGACGCAACTTCTTCAACGGGCCGGGATACAACTACTCGAATCTCCAACTCTACAAGGATTTTCCGCTTCTGAAAGACAACAAGGCCTATATTCAGTTGCGACTTGAGTCCTACAACGTCTTCAATCACACCAATTTTTCCGAACCGGACGGAAACTTCGGCGATAGCACCTTCGGTCAGATTGAATCCGTGATTCAGCCTGCGAGTTTTGGAGTTTCAGCGGGCGATCCCCAACCCGGCCGGGCAACACAACTTGCAGCGAAAATCTACTTCTAATTTCCCCCGTTTGGTGCGGAGGCCGATTAAAGTCGGCCTCCGTTTCAAACCTGCCCGCCTGTCATCCCTGCCATTCGCCATTTCTCTGCCAGCCTCCGGACTTCGGGAGCTTGAAAAATGTGACGAAAACACACCTAGAGGTGACAAAAAGTCGGTTAGCAGGGATGAATAGAGATTCTGACATTGTTTCGCCCTTCTTATAGCGAGTCCCTCGTTCGAACTGGACCCCTATTTGGAATCCATCGATCGGAAAGATCCGCGTTCGTCGGTCCAGCAAGGGCTTCACATCCTTATTGCCTCCCTTTTTGCGAGACCCAGACGGAATTCAGGAGGCCTCGGCGCTGTCCAGAATCGGACAACCCGTCGCGAAAGCGAACAAGTCCCTCGCTGCCTCGAAAGCCGCAGCGGAGGTAAGTGATTGAAATCAAGATTGAAGCTCGGGGAGGACGGATGGCATAAGACGTGCCCTGCAATGATCAGGGCTCACAGTTCAAATTGGATATCTGCGTCACTTTCTGATTCGAGGAACAAAATCAAAAGCACTTGAATGGGAGAGTCTATGGCTATCCAGACACTTGATTGCTGATGATGAACTTCTCGCCCGTCAGAAATTGCGGCAGCTTCTTCGCGCAGAACCGGATATCGAAATCGTTGGTGAGGCTTCTACGGCTCGCGATATTCACGTAATTGTACGTGCGGCGGCTCCACAGCTGCTCTTTCTCGACGTGCGGATGCCCGGCATGGATGGACTGGACGCGATCGCGGAGCTAGCGCTCTCGACTGGTATTACACTGCCCCGCGTGATCCTCACAACTGCATACGACCATTACGCGCTAAGAGCATTCGAATTGAATGCGACCGATTATCTGTTGAAACCGTTCAGCGCGGAGCGTTTGCATTCGGCTGTCGCTCGCGCGAGAGATCAAATACGCGCTGCGGAACGACGTGATGATCACAGCCAATCCAAGGACGGAGCGTCGAGTCAATACACTGCCAGGATCATCTTCAAATCGCGTGGACGCATTCTTTTCCTCCCCGTCTCCGATATCCGCTGGATCGGCGCGGAAGAGAATTATGTTCGCATTTGCACTGGAACGGAGACGCATTTACTACGAGAGACCATGAGTTCGATGGAACAGCGCCTGGATCCTGAACTCTTCCTGCGTGTCCACCGGTCTGCTATTGTCAATCTCCACTATGTCAAAGAAGTTCGCACCGAGACCCGAGGCGACTTCATGGTTCACCTTGTGAACGGGCAGAAGCTCGCCATGAGCCGCAGCTATCATGCCCGAATCAACGATCTGCTTAGTCGGGCCGTTTGAGGGTTGCAGAGCCAAGAAGCGGTTTTAGGCCAGTTCTTGGGCGCTTTTTGTTTTTGAAGGCAGAATGCCTCGCTAGAGCGGCAGATGATTCGTTGCGGATCGCCAAAGTGGATGGTTTCTGCACCCCGAAGAATTGGTGATTGAATAACTCGTGATTGCAGTGCACCTCGTCAAGCATTCCCATTGGCGCCTCGCGCGCGCGTTCTTACGGATCCACAAGGCTCCCAGTCCCCAGTGCCAGATTTGTGTTTGATCCTGTTCGCTCTAAACGTGTATGACCCCATCAGAGATTACATCTGAAAAGACAGTCTCAAGATAGTTAGAATCCCTTGCGATATAGGTCTGAACGAAGCCCCGTTTGGGGTTGAGTTGGAGACGGACGAGCCCATCGCCACGAAAGCCGAGAACTTATCTTTCGTCAATTGTTGCCTTCCATGAGGGAAAAGAGGGAGTTTCTGCGCATGAGTTTAATGAAGATTCCGGAGTAAGTCCGGACCTTATCTGAGGACACAACACAAGGAGAACTTCATGAAACTCAATTTGCTGAAATCACGCGTCCCCGCCGGAGTGATGTTTTTGCTCCTTTCCTTTGTGCCCAACAACCTCTTCCGATTGACGCCTGTTGCTGCGGCCGAGTCGGATTCCTCCCACTGCGTTCCGGTGGGCGGGGCGCTGATGACGAATATCGGTGCGATTGCGGGCGTCACCAACCTTGGTCCAGCTTCCGGTGATTTGGCGGGCTCGCTTGCGGCCACTATCCTCGGAAAAAACAGCAACGGCACGTACAACGTCCAGCACTACTGGGTTACCGCAGCAGGCGAAACGATCACATTCAAAAAGGCCGTGCTGACCCCCACCTACCCGACAAACGATCTGGGTATCGTTGCTGTGCCATGGGGGAATTACCGGTCGTACATCTCGGGCGGAACGGGCAAATTCGAAGGCGCAACCGGATATCTGGACTATTTCGGTATGGCGGATTTTTATAAGAACACGCTGGTGCTGCGCTATCAAGGTCAGGTCTGCTACGCGCAGAAACCCGATTGAAGTCCAGGTTCCTTGACGCGTCTTGTTCGAGAAAGCGGCCTTGAGCCCACCGAATTTGAATGTCAGGTGGGCTCGGCCATTCTCGACATGTCCGTGGGATTTGCGCCGTTAAAGCATGTCGCGACGGCAATCGCGCATCGCTGCTGCGAATACGAAGGCGTTCGGCCACTCAGAATTGCGGGCTCTTCTTCGTTCACGCGCTTCATTGAAATCCGTCCGCCAGGACCAACTCGTTGCTCGACGGAATTGTCTGCTCGTACAAGATCGATTTGCGGTCCGGGGAGACGCTGAATCCAAAGTAGCCAAACTCGATGGGGGCTACGACCTCAGTTTTGGCGGTGGCGAAGTCAAGAAACTCGATTGCGAAGCGGGAGCCGCTCCGGGTGACGAAATAGACGCCATCGTCCATCACGGCAAAATTCCAACTGGTGATCGACGGCAAAACCTGGGTCTCCTCACCCCCTGCTGCCGGCATCTTTCGAAGAATGGAGTCGGCGCCTTCGCCGGAAAAGTAGAGCCACTTTCCATCGGGCGATTCTGACGCAACCAGTCCGCCGCCATGAGTTAACTGGACAGCTTGCCCGCCCGCGGAGGGCACCTTCCAGATTTGAGCGGTGCCGCTTTCCTTCGAGGAGAAGTAAATCCATTTCCCGTCGCGCGACCACCGGGGGAACATGGCTCCAGCGCCTTGAGAAGTCAGCCGCCTCGTGGCACCTCCTTCTGATGGGATTGCGTATATTTGGGGGTTACCTTGCGCGTTGGAGTAGAAGGCGACTTGCTTCGCATCGGGAGACCAGGTGGGTACGCCCGAAGCGGAGGCCCCCATGGTAGTGAGTTGCGCGCAACCCTGACCATCGCTCTCGCAGACCCAGATCTCAAGGTTGCCTCCTCGCTTGGATTCGAACGCCACCTTCTTGCCATCGGGAGAATATTGCTGGGCAAATTCCTCTCGGGTTGATGCAAACATCCTCTCTGGGGGTTCCGCTTTTGTATGTCTCTCCGGAATATGCATGCGCCAGATACTCTGTCCGCCGCCGCTTCTCATGGCATAAGCCAAACGTGGCGAGGTGCGAGAGCTGGAGATGAAGTTGAGTCCGGCACCAGTCTCGACGGCCATGACCGCCTGACCCTGAGCGGGGTTTCTGCTTTCCAGTGAGAGCGGCTGAGTCCATAGCCCAAGATCGTGGAAGAAAACCAACCTCTGGCTATCCGCCGTCCAGGCCACACACGACCAGTCAAAGACTTCATTTGGAGTCGCGACCCAGGGCGCGAGAATCACCTCGCGCGGTTCACCGTGAGCCTTGCCATCGATGTCCAGTCCGAGAAGATAAATGGTTCCCCGCCAATTGCCCTGTGCATGCGCGCGCCGGAAGGCAAGCGTTTTGCCATCCGGCGATACGGCCGGGCAATGATCTCCAATCACCCCGCCGGGCGGAAACGTGAGTTGTTGCCTTTCCCCAGTGCGGGCAGAAACAAGAAACAAGCCAGTCGGGCGCCCAGCGGATAAGTGGTCGGTGACGATGAGTGACTGACTGTCCGGTGTCCAAGCGAGGTAGGGCGAATAAAACCCAGCCGTTACTGTTATCGAGACTTCAGACAGCTTGCGTTCCTGTCCACCGAGAGCCGGCATCAACATCAGGCCGAACTGGTTTCCAACATTCAATTTACGCAGGAAAGCGATCGAACTTCCGTCGGGCGACCACACGGGATTCCGATCATCTGCCGGATCTCGCGTCAGCCGTAAAGGCGGTGCGGCCACCGCGGCTCCTGCTTTTGTAGTCTTCACATAAATGTCGAAGTTCGACTGGTCAGGTCCGTTCCATGAAAAAGCCACTTGGCTTCCATCCGGCGAAAGCGAAGGTTCCTGGTCGACTCCAGGATCACTGGTCAGCGGAATCAGTTTGATGTTTTGAACTATCTGAGTTCGCCGATCGTGAGCCCGCCAGGTCCACGCGAGAGCTGCAACGACCAGCGCCGATACCCCAGCTACGACTATCCATGCTAATTTCCAGCGCTTTGTCGGTGCGTTGAGCCCGCCGTTCGTTATGCTGGTCGACGTGGTTCCCTTCCCCAGATCTTCGAGAGCCAGTTGCAGGTCGAACGCGGTCTGCCACCTATGCGCAGGATCCTTCGCAAGGCATCGTTCCACAAGACGGCGAAATGGTGTCGGCGCAACCTTCTCAAACGCCGGTTCGCCGTGCAAGATTTGGGATATCAGCTGCGCTTGACTCGATCCGCCGAACGCACGGCTACCGGTGGCCATCTCAAAGAGCACGAGTCCCAGCGCGAAAATATCGGTGCGGGCATCGCAATCGTGGCCTTCGAGTTGTTCAGGAGCCATGTAGGCGGGTGTTCCCAGAACCGCACCCCGCACGGTCAACGTCGTCTCGGCGTCTCCGAGCAAGGTAGTTGTTGCATACTTCGCCAGGCCAAAATCAAGGAGCTTGATCCCTTTGGAAGTCTCCATGACGTTTCCGGGCTTTAGATCGCGATGGATGATCCCCCGGGCATGCGCCGCAGTCAGAGCATCGGCAATCTGCTCGCCGTATTGCAACACCTGGTTGACGGGAAGAGGTCCCTGCTTTAACCGGTCTGCCAGCGACCGGCCCTCCACCAATTCCATGACCAGGTAATCCGGCCCAATATCGTACAGCGTGCAGATGTTGGGATGATTCAACGCTGAGATAGCCCGTGCTTCTCGCTCGAAACGCGCTCGCAGTGGCTCGAGGCAGACTTTGATCGCGACGACCCGTCCCAGTCGCGTATCGAGAGCTCGATAGACTTCACCCATGCCGCCCGTACCGACCAGGCGGTCGATTTCGTATGGTCCCAGACGAGTGCCTTTCGCCAGTTGTTTCCGCTGCGGCGGTGCGGATTTGAGAAACTCATCCACAACCTCGGGAGCTGAAGCAAGAAGGGCGTCGACTTCGATTCGAAGAGAGGGGTCCGTCTGGCATGCGCGTCCCAGAAATGCCGCACGCTCTTCCCCATCAACGTGCAAGGCACCGTTGAGGACTTCTTTCACCCGCTGCCATCGTTCGGGAGTCATGCCAGTCCGGTTCCCGCGATCTCGTGGCGCAGCCAAAGTCGCGCAGTGGTCCATTCGCGCGAGACTGTGGCTTCAGAGATGTCGAGTGCAACCGAAGTCTCTTCCAGTGAAAGGCCGGCAAAGAACCTGAGTTCTACGATGCGGCACTGGCGTTCATCGAGTTTTGCGAGACGTTCGAGAGCGTCATCGAGGAGAATCAGATCCACGCTTTTCTGGTGTGCCAGACCGATAGCCTCATCCAATGGAAGCACTCCGGCTCCCGCGCCACGTTTTGCGGCCTTGAGTTTCCGTGTACGGTCCACCAAGATCTCTCGCATTAAATGCGCAGCGACTCCAAAGAAGTGCGCGCGGCTCTGCCAGTCCGGCGGGCTCTTTCCGACCATGCGCAGGTACGCTTCATGCACCAGGGCTGCGCTTTGAATGCTTTGCCCGGGCGCTTCACGGCGAAGATAACTGCGCGCCAGTCGCCGCAGTTCGTCGTAGACGAGCGGGACCAACTGCTCCAACGCAGCGTGATCGCCGTCTCGCCACTGGACCAGCAATTCACTTACTTGCGGTTGAGAATCTTCACCGTCATTTCTCATAGTCAGGATTTCGGGACTTGGGAAGCACGATGTGACAGAAGAATAGTGTGGCAGATACAGCAAGTCAAAGGAATTAAAGTGGCTCCAGGTCCAAGTCCCGTGCGCTTACTCGACCCCTTTACAAAGGGAAATCAATACCCCGTGAGGGAAAACGGTCTTCGTTTACGCATGAGATGAATGAGCCCGTCTGCAGCGCTGCGCAAACACCTCCTGTTTTGGCATAGAGGCAGCGGGATAGCCGACAGAAATTACCTGGGAGAAGATCTATGCTGAGGCTGCAGGAAAAAGCATTGCAAGGCCGCCGTTTGTTGATCCTCGTCGGTCTAGTCACTCTGACCGCGCTGTCGAGCGTCGCTCAAGCCCCACCCAGCGCCGACACTTTTGTCAGCAGCGCAACGCCAAAGGTTAACTACGGATCTGGCATCTCGGTGGTCGTAGGCCCCGGCACTACCGGCTATATACAATTCAACCTTTCCAGCTTTCCCGCTAATGCCACGATAAGCAAGGCAACGCTGCGCCTGTATGTCGATGCTGTCGGCAAGGCCGGCAGCTTCGACGTGTACGAACTGAATAGCGGTTGGAGCGAGAACGGGCTCACCTACAATACAACGCCGTCGCCTCTGCGGGGCGCCTCAGCCACGGGCAGCCGTCCGATCGCGATTACTGCCGCGAGCATGAACCAGTTTCTGCTCATCGACATTACCGAGCTCGCGCAGGGCTGGCTCAACGGGTCGGTCCCCAACCACGGTATAGCAATAGTGCTCACCACACCTGCGGGCGCGTTTTCCTTCGACTCAAAAGAAAGCTTGCTGACTGCGAATGGTCCGGAGTTGGAGATCGCGTTGGAGAGCCAGGGACAGCAGGGTCCTCAGGGAATTCAGGGACCCCCGGGAATGCAGGGCGTTCCCGGGGCGGATGGGACTCCGGGCACGCAAGGACCCGCAGGAAAAGACGGGACGGGCTTCAACTTCCGCAATATCTTCGACAGCAGCGCCACCTATGCGGTGAACGATGTCGTGACCTACAACGGGTCAACCTACGTAGCGACGGTAACGAATCACGGTGAAAATACTCCTGACATTAGTCCCAAATGGAATTTGATGGCGCAGGCGGGCGCAGCAGGAGCACCAGGTCCAGCCGGACAGCAAGGACCGACGGGGGCAATGGGTGTGCAAGGATCACCAGGCCCCCCGGGTGTTCCGGGAACACCCGGGCTGGTTGGGCCGCAAGGACCGACGGGGGCAACGGGCGTGCAAGGACCGCAGGGTCCCGGAGGCGGCCTCAAGGAACAGAAGGCTGCCTTGCTGCAGTGGTACCGGCAGGATTTCGCAACTGGAACATCCCCTTCGGCCATTGCCTTCGATGGGGCAAATATTTGGGTGACGAACGAGAACGACAATACCGTTTCCAAGATACGGGCCAGCGACGGAGCAACCTTGGGGACCTTCGCAACTGGATCAAGGCCGGCGGGCGTTGCCTTCGATGGGGCCGACGTTTGGGTGACGAATTCGCACGGCAATACAGCTTCCAAGTTCCGGGCCAGCGACGGGGAGAGCCTTGGGACCTTTCCAACCGGATTGAAACCGGTCGGCGTTGCCTTCGATGGGGCGAGCATTTGGGTGACGAATCAGCAGGACAATACCGTTTCCAAGTTACGGGCCAGCGACGGGGCGAATTTGGGGATCTTTCCAACCGGATTTGAACCGATCGCCGTTGCCTTCGATGGGGCAAACATTTGGGTGGCGAATGAGGGTGCAAATAGCGTCTCCAAGTTACAGGCCAGCGACGGGGCGAGCCTGGGGACCTTTCCAACCGGATCAGGACCGATCGCCGTTGCCTTCGATGGTGCCAACGTTTGGGTGACGAATTTGCGCGGCAACACCGTCTCCAAGTTACGGACCAGCGACGGGGCGAGCCTGGGGATCTTTCCAACCGGATCAGGACCGTTCGCCGTTGCCTTCGATGGGGCCAACGTTTGGGTGACGAATGAGGCCGACAATACCGTTTCCAAGTTACGGGCCAGCGACGGGGCGAGCCTCGGGACCTTTCCAACTGAAGTCTTCCCTTCCGGCGGCGCCTTCGATGGCGCCAACATTTGGGTCATAAATGGTGGGTCTAACACGGTCAGCAAGTTCTAGAAGAATCTGCTTTGGCTGGCCATTTTTCTTGACCAGAATCAACACCGAACTTTTCGGACAAGTGAGTCAAAATCGGCCAAAGTAGATACATCATTCCCCAGCGAGTCGATGAAATAGCCGATATCCGGCAGAACGTGAACAGATCGGTCTCAAGTGACGATAACCAGATAGGGATGAATCAAAGGCCACCCTTGCGACAAACGGGGTGGTCCCTTCGGGCGCCTTTGCATTGCGCGCATCTCCTTCAGAGCTGAGGCGGCGTTGACCGATGTTTTCTTCCGCAAACGAGTATGGCCGGGCGAGTACCCTCGACTCGCGCGCCGCAGTTGATCGCGCACGCGCCCTACTTGAGACGGCGTTAACCACCAGCGGCGAGGATATCCGTGCCGTCGCCAGGCATTTTGAAAGGCTAGCCCACGAGGTCCAAAACGTTCTTGATCTTACATCCGGAATCGTAAACTGCGTCCAGCAGGATTGGGTGGTGTCCATTGTGCCCTCGGCGCGCGCGCTGGCTTCGTCCGCGAGGCGCTTCATCGAGGAGCGCATCGACTCGCTTGCCGTCATCAGTACTGTGTTCACCAGCGAAGCCAAGATGCTGGAGACCCTGCTGTCTCTCACCACAGAACAGCGCTTCATTGCCCGTGAAGGAGAGACGCTGGCCGTTTTGGCCAGCATCGAAGTTGCCCGCCTGGCAGCAGAAGGAAGGCGCTTTGAATACATGGCGCGCGAACTGGCTGAATTCTCCGCTATGGTTTCATGCGGAGCCGCCGAAGTGCAGAGTGAGGCCCAGAAGCGCCGTAAAGACCTTCATTGAACGTCGTCGAAAGCTTCAGGTCACTATCCAGCGCAGGACAGAGCACTTTGACAGCATCGAGGCTGAATTGAGCGCCGCGATCGTCGCAATGGATGCCGCGCTGGTCGACTTTGCCCGCATCCCTGCGGATTTTCAGAATTGCGTAGCCCTAGTTGCCGCAAACATATCCCGGGTCGTTGAGGCGGTACAAGTACAGGACATTACCCGCCAGCAGACCGAGCATGTCCGGGATATGCTGATCCGAACGTCTGACAAATTGAAGAATTGCGACAGACAGGATGAACAACTCCCTCGCGCGGCGAAACGCGATCCTGAAAGTGCAGGCACACCAGATCCAGAGCGCCTGCGCCAGCACCAGGGAATGGATCGATGAGGTGAACCAGTGCCTGGAAAGTATCTTGCACGTTGGATCATCCGACGTGCTAGCCATTGGAGCAACGATTCTCGAACAGGAGCGGGGACTGTCATTACAAGTTGCGCGCATCGAACGCCTCGAGAACGAGTGCGCAGCCGACGATGTGGAGATTGAGGCAAGCCTGGCCAGTATCGGCGAACTGATGCGCATCACCAAAAATCACCTGATGCGTTCCAGACAGGCACGCGAGCGAATGCAACTGTTGAACTTCAACTCGATGATCGAGGCGCGCCATCTCGGCGACCAGGCCATGGCAGTGCTTGAAGTTACCCGCAACATCGGCCGTGTCTCGACCGAATGGTCCAGGTTGACTGATCGCTCCGGCGATACGCTCGAAGCCATGCTCAGTTCCTCGGCCCGCGCCGAAGATGCACATCGGACCAGGACGCGTCTCAGTATGGAGAATCTCGGAAGTGCGCGTCACGACAGCGATGCGGGTCTTGCGGCGCTCTCCAGGGCCGCGGCCATCGCGGACACTAACGGCGGCAAAGATCAAAGCAGCCGTCACTGCAATGCATGATGAAAGCACCACTCTCGCACTCACCGCCGGACGTCTCACATACTCCGTGGCCCTTATGGAAGATGCGTGCAACGAGATCCAGAATGCAAACGAAGTCTCCGCGGGTAGTGCGGCGCTGCTCACGTGGGACGATCGGGTGCAGATAGAAAATGAATGCGCGGCCACCTACAGCAGCGAGTTGGAACGCCGCATCTTGCGCGCCGTGCTCGACGGGGATGAGATGCCCGTGCTTTGCGCTGCGGTGACGGGAAATGATGTTGAATTGTTTTGACTTCGCGCCGATCGACCATCGACTCGATGAACACAAAAAAGGAGGGCTTATTCGATGAAGAGAATTTTGAGCGTCGATGACTCGGCCAGCGTGCGGCAGATGGTGTCGTTTACACTGCGCAAAGCCGGATACGAAGTAGGCGAAGCATGCGATGGGCGCGATGCGCTCGTCAAGGCAGGTCAGTCAAAATTCGACATGATTATCACCGACCTGAATATGCCCAACCTTGATGGCATCCAGATGATTGCAGCCGTGCGTTCATTGCAGGGTTACGCGTTTACCCCGATTCTGATGTTGACCACCGAGTCACATCCGGAAAAGAAGGATGCGGGACGCAAGGCTGGAGCAACCGGCTGGATCGTCAAGCCGTTCAATGGCGATCAGCTTCTGGCGGTCGTTCAGAAACTCGTACGCTAGAACCGCAAAGACGCAAACCGTTAACCGCATCAAGATGCTGATTATCGATAAAGTGCTCCCTGTTCCGTTCTGATGTCCCAAACCCGACCTCGGGTATTCCAAAATCCGCCGCGTGCCTTTCCTTAGAAGAATCAAACAGACGTAAGCCGCTTTTGGTTCATCCTTTGCACACTAATCGCCGATGCAGAAGATGTAACGCTGCCTGTCTCCCGCGCCCCGCTTTTCACTGCGTGCCGCTTCGAGGAGACAAGTGCCCTGATCGGAATTCGGTATGGCAATCAGCACGAAAGACATGGAAGGCGTGCGGTACATCATTCTGGTGGATGTCGTCGACATCGCGCAGGCATCTGACCTTAAACAGGCTCTCACCGAAGCAATCGGGGCTGTGTCGCGCGTCTCCATCCAGGTCTCCGCCGCCAGCGCCATCGACATCACTACCGCACAGTTGCTATGGGCAGCCATCTCGTGCGCGTCCGTGGCGGGCACCGAACTCGTCGTTGAAGGTCCCTGGAGCGCACAGGTTGAAGAAGCGTTTTTGATGAGCGGCCTTGCGCCGCTTTTGCGAGCAATGGTGCATAGCTCAGGGGAGGAAGGGGCCAATGTCCTCGCCAGCCGCCACTGATCAGTTTCGCCAGGCCTTCCGCGAGGAAGCGCGTGAGATCCTCGTCGAACTCGAGGCCGCCCTTCTCGAGCTGAACGAGCATCGTGCCGATATGGAACTTGTCGGCCGCGCCTTTCGCGCTCTGCACACCATCAAGGGATCTGGAGCCATGTTTGGCTTCGAAGCGCTCGCCGCCTTCACCCATAATCTCGAAAATGCCTTTGATGACGTTCGCAGTGGTCGGCTTGCAGTAATCCCTGAACTAGTCGATCTGAGCCTCGAAGCGATCGACCATATTCGCGACTTTCTCGAAGACGATCCGCCGGACAACAGCATCGCCCGCGACGCATTGCTCACGCGGTTACGCGCTATGACTTCCGGCGAGGATCAACCGCCTGCAGAGAAAATTGGATCGCATACTGACCATCCAAGCGAATCGGGCAGCGTCCGATTTTGGACGATTCACTTGGCGCCAGGACCGCAGCTGATGCGCGGCGGCAGCGACCCGCTGCTGCTCATCCGCGAACTCGGCGGCCTCGGCGAGCTTGCGGCAACGCCCAGCATGGCGTCCGTTCCTCCCCTGGCTGAGCTCGATCCCGAGCGCTGTTATATCTCATGGGATTTCATCCTCCGAACATCCGCGAGCCTCGATGCCCTCCGCGATGTATTCATCTTTGTTGAAGACTGCTGCAGCTTGTCCATTGAAGCGCAGCAGAAACCTGCAGAAATTGAAACCAAGCTGCCCGTAAATGGGCTCCAAGACCAGCGTGGAGCGAGCGGTGGCCGTCGCCATTACGATTCACCCGACAACAGCAGGAGCATTCGCGTAGCGGCCACCAAGCTCGACCAGTTTGTCAATCTCGTTGGAGAGCTGGTTACAGTGCAGGCCCGCCTCAGTGAGTTGGCCACGCGGCGCGACGATCCCGAGGTGAGCGCAGTCGCTGAAGAAGTGGATCGCCTGGCTTCGGCTTTGCGGGAGACGTCAATGAATATACGCATGATGCCTATCCGCGATACCTTCGAGAGATTTCGCCGCCTGGTGCACGACCTGGCGCGCGATTTAGGCAAAGAAGTCGAACTGACCATCGAGGGAGCCGACACCGAGCTCGACAAGACGATCATCGATCAGCTCAGCGACCCATTGATGCATCTGATTCGCAACAGCATGGACCACGGCATCGGCATGCCGAAGGACCGCGTGACGCATGGCAAGCCCGGACGCGCCACGATTCATCTTTCGGCGCGCTACTCCGGAGCCAGCGTCTTGATCAGCGTCGGCGACGATGGCCGCGGAATCGATGTCGAAGCGGTGCGGGCTCTGGCCATTGAGCGGGGCCTGATCAATCCCGAAGATCACCTCTGCGACTCCGAGATACATGCGCTGCTCTTTCAGCCTGGATTTTCAACTGCCAGGGAAGTTACCGATATCTCTGGCCGCGGCGTTGGCATGGACGTGGTGCGCCGCGCCGTCGACAATCTCAGGGGGAGCATCGATGTGGCCAGCAAGCCCGGCCAAGGCACCACAGTCACGATGCGCCTTCCCCTAACGCTGGCCATCATTGATGGACTGCTGGTGATGGTGGGTGAGGCGTCTTTCGTGTTGCCGCTTGCCGACACGCTCGAATGCATAGAGCTGTCCCGGGCCGAGATCGACGGCGCGAATGGCAAGCACCTGATCAACGTACGCGAAAAGGTCGTGCCATACATCCGTCTGCGGGAGTACTTTAACGTGACCACTGCCCTGCCTGATTTCGAGCAGGTGATGCTAGTTGACACCGAAGACGGCTGTTGCGGACTGGTGTTCGATCGCGTTCTGGGCAATTGTCAGACCATGATCAAATCTCTGGGACGCATCTACCGCCATGTGCAGACCCTCTCGGGCGCCACCATCCTGGGCAACGGAACGGTGGCGCTGATCCTTGATCCGCACCGTCTGGTGCAGGAATGCATTCGCGGCGCCGGGCCCCGTGTGCGCGGACATCCGCCGTTGCCCAAAAAGGCTTGGAGCTTCTTGTCCGGCCAACAGAAAACCAACTGACTGCTGTGAATTCTTTCGCGGATAACGGCGAAGTTCACAACCAAACGGAACCCAACAAATGTCTGCGCTGGCTGCTGATCGCAACGCCGGTCCGGGGCAGAAAGAAGAGGAAGGAAACGATGTCAACCACACTGGTGAACGATGGCCGAAAGTTGCACAGCGCAGAAAACGGCCGCGTGAAAAATGGCAACCATGTTGCTCCGCAAAACGGCCGTGACGAGCTGCTCACTGAAATCATGCGCCTTGTGGATGCTTCCAAGGAGGGCCTCCTGACCGAGCGCGGTCGTGCGACTCTTTTCAACGGTCCGGATCGGGAGCTGATTCAGGGCGTCAATGAGATGCTCGATGCCATCCTTCTGCCCATCGGCGAAGGCAACCGCATCCTTGCCCAGATCTCGGACGGGAAGATCGATGAGTTAATCGCCCAGACCTACAAGGGCGACCACGAGAAAATGAAGCTCGCTGTCAACAACGTCGCGATCGTGCTGCAAAACCTGCAAAAGGAAATGGCACGGCTTACGCAGGCTTCGCACGAAGGCCAGCTCAGTGAGCGTGGTAAGCCTGAGCAGTTTGCCGGGGCCTTTGCCGGCATCGTGCGCGGCGTCAATGAAATGCTCGATGCCATCCTTTTGCCCATCGGCGAAGGCAACCGCATCCTGGCCCAGATCTCGGACGGGAAGATCAATGAGTTAATCGCCCAGACCTACAAAGGCGATCACGAGAAAATGAAGCTCGCCGTCAACAACGTGGCCACGGTCCTGCAGACCCTCGAGAAGATGCTGGCGAAGCTAACCGACGCCGCAAGGAACGGACAACTCGCCGAGCGCGGCCAACCGGACCTGGTGAAAGGTGCCTACGCCGATATCATTCGCGGCGTCAACTCGCTGCTCGATGCCGTGATCGGACCGCTGAATGTCTCTGCCCATTACGTCGACATGATTGCCAAGGGCGATATGCCGCCGGTGATTACAGATAACTACAACGGGGACTTCAATACCATCAAGAACAATCTCAATAGCTTGATCGAAGCGATGAATCAGATCACGACGGCCGCCGAACTTGTCGCGGGCGGCAACCTGACTGTCACCTTGAAAGAACGCTGCACGCAGGACAAGCTGATGCAGGCGCTCGTCGCCATGGTTGCGGAATTGACCCGCACGGTCTCGGAAATCCGCTCCATCGCGGGCGAAGTAGCGTCAGCAAGCCAATCCATTTCAACTGCGTCCGTGCAGGTATCGAAAGGTGCGAGTTCCCAGGCCGCGGCCGCCGAAGAAGCCTCATCTTCGATGGAGGAGATGGTCTCCAACATCAAGCAAAACGCTGACAACGCGCAGCAGACCGACAAGATTGCCAACAAGAGCGCGAAGGATGCACAGGAAAGCGGCAAGAGCGTGCTGGAAGCCGTCGCTGCGATGAAGGAGATTGCCAACAAGATTTCCATCATTGAAGAGATTGCCCGTCAGACCAACCTGCTGGCTCTGAATGCAGCCATCGAAGCAGCCCGCGCCGGCGAGCACGGCAAGGGGTTTGCCGTGGTTGCGGCCGAAGTTCGCAAGCTGGCCGAACGCAGTCAGAAAGCTGCCGGAGAGATCAACCAGCTCTCCAGCACCACGTTGCGGGTCAGCGAAAAATCCGGCGAGATGCTGGACAAGCTTGTTCCCGATATTCAGCGCACCGCCGAACTCGTCCAGGAGATTTCCGCAGCCAGCAAGGAGCAGGATACTGGCGCCGAGCAAATCAACAAGGCTCTGCAACAGCTCGAGCAGGTGATCCAGCAGAACGCTTCGGCGGCCGAAGAAATGGCTTCGACTACCGAAGAACTTACCGGGCAGTCTGAGCAGTTGGTCAGCGCGCTTTCGTTCTTCCGTACCGGCGACGAGGACGATGAACCGGCACACCGGCCGGCTTCTAAATCAGCGAAACCACGTCCTTCGCCGTCCAGCCAGCTCTGAAGTCAACCAGACATGCGGCAGCGACAGGTGCCAAAAATGGCGTGTCGCTGCGGATGAAGGATAGGCAGGACGATTCTGACGGAGAGTTTGAACGGTACTGAGGCACAGGGCACCCGGTCTGATGACGGGGTGCCCTGGGACTTCACGCGCCACACGAGAAAGGAAACGAATTCATGAGCGTGAACGAAATCACGGAGACACGTCAGTATCTGACCTTCAAACTCGGCAACGAGATCTTTGCCACCGATGTGGCCAAGGTGAGGGAGGTTCTGGATCTGACGGCAATCACTCAAATCCCACGCACGCCGGAGTTTATGGCTGGCGTTATCAACTTGCGCGGCAGCGTCGTCCCAGTGGTCGATCTCCGATTGTGTTTCGAGATGACCAAAACGGTAAGCACCCGCAACACCTGCATCGTGGTGGTGGAGGTGATGCTCGAAAATGAGCCCACGGTGATCGGGGCACTTGCAGATTCGGTCGAAGAGGTGATCGATCTGGAGCCTGATCAGATTCAGCCCGCGCCGCGCATAGGCACGCAGATTCGCGTGGACTTCATCAAGGGCATGGGCAAACGCGACAACAACTTCATCATGATCCTGGACATCGACCGCGTGTTTTCGGCCGATGAACTCGCGGGGCTTCACACCCAGGACAAATCATTAGCCGAAGCAGCTGCTGCGTAACGGAGAAAACCGTGGCCCATGCTTATACCGATGAGGAAGAAGGGCTGTCAACGCGCGACTTTGCGCGCTTACGCGAGCTCATCTACACCGAAACCGGAATCTGCCTGAGCCCGGAGAAGAAGACCATGGTCGAGGTCCGCCTTAAGCGCCGGCTGCGGACCTTGAACATGGCAACATACGCTCAGTACTGCGATTTCGTCTTCGGCCGCAAAGGGATGAAGGAAGAACTGATCTTTCTTATCAACGTCATTACTACCAACAAGACCGACTTCTTCCGCGAGCCGCTGCACTTCGAGTTTCTCGCCCAGAAAGCGCTCCCGGAACTGGCCGGTGAATGGACATTCGATTGTCGTCTGGAGTGCAGGCTGCTCCAGTGGTGAGGAGCCATACACCCTGGCCATCGTGCTAAGCGAGTATGCCGCGGCGCATCCAGGATTTCACTTCCGTATTCTGGCTTCTGACATCTCCACGGACATGCTTGAAAGGGCTGAGATGGGCATCTATTCGTCAGAATGTGTTGCGCCGATTCCGCTCGCTCTCAAACGCAAGTACCTCTTGCGCAGCCGCGATTCCCAGTCTCCCCGCGTCCGCGTCGCGCCGGAGCTGCGCAAACTCGTCGATTTTCGGCGCCTCAACTTCATGGACTCCGACTACATGCTGGCGGAAAAGGTCGACGCTATTTTCTGCCGCAATGTTCTTATCTACTTCGATCGCGCCACGCAGGAAAGCATCCTGCGCAAGCTTGTGCACAACCTCACGCCCTCGGGCTATTTGTTCGTTGGTCACTCGGAGACCCTGCACGATATGGATTTGCCGGTCATTCCTGTGGCTCCCGCGCTCTACCGGAAAGCTCATGCCCGACTCCGCAACTGATCTACCCGAGTTTTATCTTCAGCCAGGTGAATGGCGCTTCGTGCGCAGTCCATCCATCCTGAAGACCGTGCTTGGCTCCTGCGTCAGCGTCACGTTTCACGGGCCCCGACTCGGCGTCTCGGCCATGTGCCATCCCATGCTGCCCACGCACACCGCGAAACCCCTGGTCCGTTCGAATCCGGCCGCCGCACGTCGCTACGTGGATTACGTGATTCGCGAAATCGCCCATGAATTCGATAGCCTCGGAATGACGCGCGCAGAAGTGGAAGTGAAACTCTTCGGCGGCGCCGACGTTCTGGCCTCTTCGCGAAAGGGAGCAACGGTCGGCACGATGAATGCCGAGACCGCTTTGCGCGTGCTTCAGGACGAAGGCTTCGTGGTGCTCGCATCGCGCCTGGGCGGAAGCCGCGGCATCTTTATCGAGTTTCACACCGATACTGGAGAAGTTCTTCTCCGAAAGTTAGCTGGAATGGATCCGCGCACAGTGGCGCGGACGTAAGATACGAGGCTCATGATGGGCACAAAGAAAATCCGGGTGCTGGTGGTAGACGATTCGGCGGTAGTGCGACAGGCACTCAGCAGCCTGTTGTCCAGCGACCCCGATATCGAAGTCATGGGCACTGCATCCGATCCCTTCGTCGCCGCCGATCGCATCGCCGAAGAAATTCCCGATGTAATCACGCTCGATATCGAGATGCCGCGCATGGACGGTCTGACATTTCTGAAAATGATCATGACCCAGCATCCGGTTCCAGTCGTGATCTGTTCGAGCCTCGCCGACGAAGGCGCACAGAGCACCCTGCGCGCGCTCGAATATGGCGCTGTTGACATCATCACCAAGCCCCGCCTGGGAACGCGGCAGTATCTCGAAGACTCGCGCGCTGCCATATGCGATGTCGTAAAAGCCGCCGCAGGTGCACGGCTGGGCAAACCACGCCTTGAACATATCGTTCAACCAAAACTCACCGCCGACGTAATCCTGCCGCCAGCCACGCGCGCGATGGATGAGACCACTGAGAAAGTAATCGTCATCGGTGCATCGACCGGTGGT
Organism: uncultured Acidobacteriaceae bacterium; assembly: GCA_963770365.1. Lineage (GTDB taxonomy): Bacteria > Acidobacteriota > Terriglobia > Terriglobales > Acidobacteriaceae > Telmatobacter. The sequence goes on from CAVYPN010000032.1 coordinate 410,133, forward strand.
ACGGAAGCATTAAAATCCCTGCTCGAAACTCTTCCTCCCGACGCTCCAGGGATCGTCATCGTTCAGCACATGCCTGAGCTTTTCACTCGCGCGTTCGCAAACCGCCTCGACGGCTTGTGCGCCATTACCGTGAAAGAAGCCGAGACCAATGACACCGTATTGCGCGGCCGCGCGCTTATCGCCCCGGGTAATCATCACATGCTGCTTCGTCGCAGCGGAGCGCGCTACTTTGTCGAGATCAAGGATGGTCCGCTCGTTTGCCGCCATCGGCCATCGGTCGATGTCCTCTTTCGCTCCGCAGCTCGCTACGCCGGTCCCAATGCGGTCGGCGTAATTCTCACCGGCATGGGAGATGACGGCGCACGTGGCATGCTTGAGATGAAGCAGACCGGCTCGTTCAACATTGCACAGGACGAAGCGACTTCGGTTGTCTTTGGCATGCCCAAGGAAGCCATCAAACTCGATGGGGTGCACAAAGTATTGCCTCTCGCTCATATCCCGGCCGCTATTCTCAAGCACGGAGCATAGACTGTGACTGCGGCCTCGTGCCGGCAGCAAAACCCTCTCTACTCAATCGTTCTTATTGCTTAGGTTGCTGGCGGCTGATCGACGGACACTGGCTGACGAGAAGATTTATCGTCTTGAGCTGGAGCACTTTCTTCATTCGCTAAGGACTTCGTTCGGGCTCAGTCGGGCTGTTTGAAGTTGAGTATGATGACGGGAATCAGCTTCATCGACTCCAGGCAACGCTCCACCGGCGATCCGACGATCGAAGGGAAGAGCTCTGCCATCGTTCCAACAGCGACGGAGCGTGTGAACTTGAATTGGGATGTTCCTCATACGAATGGCTTCGCTCTCGACTGCAATCTGATGGAGACTGGGTCTGCGCCTTTCGACGCGGTAAACAGCATGCGGGTTCCCTCGTGGACAAGGCTGGATTTGGGCGCGCGTTACCGTCTTGGCCGCGAGAGGCCAATCACGATCAGGGCACAGGTCGAAAACGTCTCAAACAACCAGTTTTGGACATCTGTCTTTTCCGGTGGACTAGCTCCGGCTGGTCCGCGCGTCGTGAATATCGCAATATCGAAGTCTTTCTGAGCGGGATGTTGAGGTGGAATGGCCTCGGAGTCGCGCTTCCTACCAACTCTCCATCGCTGCATAGTGGCTGATGAGGACTCGCTGAAACGCCATAGTTAGGCAGGATTCCATCTTCCCGCGCGGACGAAACTGGAGCCTGTCTCCCGATGGAAATTTCCTTGCTGGATTCAAGCCAGTTCGTAGGCAGGACGCTGTCATTCGAATCATCTCGCTCAAAGACGATTCGGAGAAGACGATACAGTTGCCGGGCTGGAATGATCTCAACGGAATGGATTGGTCTGCCGATGGGCGCAGTTTTTGGGTCAGCGCGTGCCTTCAACATAGCTCCCCGTGGGGAGCGCCGAGCACTTGTACGCTGATTAACGCCGATCTGAACGGCAAGATCACTTCAGTGCTCGACGGCAGAGATATTCACTTCTATGCAGCCATCCCGTCTCCCAGCGGAGAACGCCTGGCCCTCGAAGGGGCAACAGCCGATGAGTCGAATGTCTGGCTCGTAAAATCCCATCCCTGAGCACCACTATCAAAAAGGCCAATCCCAGATCAGGACTACTGACGGGATACGTCAGGTTAAGGTCGATGGGAAGCTTTAAAGGGCACAGACAGCTCACTCGACTGGCAAATTAGATCCTTGCCGCAAGAATCCATCAGCGACGATCAACTCGCGGTCACCGTCGCCAGAATGCGTGCCAGGACCATTGACCATACCGCCAAGAAGCCAGCTACCCTTCAGAGGTGCAATGGTAGTCAACTGGTTGTGGCGAGCACCTCCCGCGTAGCCAAGGTTCTGCGCGAGCGAGCCGTCAGGGTTTAGCAACACCAATAGTGGCTGCGCAGCCTCGGATATACTCGCGCCCGATGGATTCTGTATGTAGCCGGTGGTACCCAGCGCCAGATATCGCCCGCTGGGCAACGGAGCAACATCAAACAACACATCGCCTTGATCGACATCGATAACACTGTACGGGCCCGGGGTGCCATCGTGTCCGACGAGCGCTGTGAACGCATTCCAGCCACCTCCGTCTGGTCGCACCTCGGACAGAACTCGTCCAATCAATATGAAGCCGCCAGGGGTAGCGCGCACTCCATGCAGCTCGGCAAGTTCATGCGTATCGATCGCAGTGCTTCCCAGGCGGCGCCCGTCGGCGACGGCCACACGCGTGAGCAAGACGCCTGTCGATGCTGCAATTGGTTCGCTGAAATACTCTGCGTGCGCACGGAACGTGTAGTTCCGCATCGGAGCATTGACGACACCGACCGCGAGCATTACAGGCGCAGCCGAGTCGACATCCACGAAAATCCTCAAATGATTCTGCAGCTGGCCGAACACGTCGAAGCTACCAGTCGTGATGCCCTCCGCAAGGATCGAGCTTCCGGGCTCTACTAGGGTCCGCCAGGAACGCCTATAAACCCCACTCGCGTCAGGGTCAAGACGATAAGCAACAATCGCATTGCGGCCGGTACGCAACACGACAGCCAGGCTTTCACCAAGCGGCGCAAGCCGTGCGGCGTCGTGCATCAGGGCGGGCTGAAGAGCGTCGTCATTCTTGATGCCACCGGCATAGTTAAAGAATGGGTCCATTGCCGCGGCGGAGTCGAGAAATGGTTGGTCGCTTCGAATCGACCCATTTGGATCGAACCGAACGATGCGCACTTCTGTAGTCGTGGTGAGAATTGCCGAAATGTCACCGGACGGATGCAGCGCGAAGTCAACCACTGACCATCCCGTCGGCGTCACGTACGACTGCACGGTGTGGCCGTCGCTTTGCAGAATGGCTAGTGTGCGCTGTGGACCATCCTCAAAGATGGAGTTAAGTCGCTCCTCGAGCAACACGACCTCGCTCCCTGCTGTACGCGCCTTTGTAACTGTCTGACCAACTACTGCGAGATCCACGCTGTTGATTGCCGGAGTCACTCTGCCCCCACAGGCAACGAGAAGTACGGCCGCGAGAGAGAGCAGCGCAGAGGGAACCGCTGACCTCAGGTGAACCCTTGCTGTACTAACCAAGCAAGTTCTCATCATTCGGAACTCAGGATTCTCGACATTTTCTTAGCATTGGTCATATATGCGATAGATGTTGTCACTGTGGTGTAAAAGAACTGTCACTCGGCAGTTGTCTTGCGCGAAGTGTGACACGAGCTTTTGTTAACACGATCTTCTCTGTGCGTACAGGAATCACCCGGAGCCGAAGCAGCGCCTAATGGGAGAAGCTTCCGACACGGACGGTGTCCACCGTATGAGCGAGTTCAAGTCGTTTTTTCTCCAACTTCGCTCGATACTAAAGAAAAAGCTTGCATGTGGTGTAGTGTTATGGTTAACTACATCACCATGGATGTTGATGGCAGACGTTGCCTGTTTGCGGGCTAGCCCGGAGAGAAAAGGCACGTTCGCGGAGGAATCAAAATGAAAATGCGCAATCTGAGTGTGTCTCTCGTTGTCTTCTTGATCTCCACAGCGGCTCTTGCTCAGTCCGCCGCACAAAGCTCATTCGAGCAACTGAAAGCCCTGGCGGGATCCTGGGAAGGCACGATGGATGGCCAAGCTCTTCATGTTTCACTGCGCGTGACATCGATGGGCAACGCTCTCATGCATGAGATGAAGGGAGCCGGGCCCGATGATCCGATCACCATGTTCAATCTCGATGGCGACCGTCTGCTTTTAACCCATTACTGTGACGCAGGAAACCAGCCCCGCATGGTGGCAACCACTTCGCCCGACGGCAAGACCATCGTTTTCAATTTCCTCGAAGCCACCAATCTTTTAAGCGCGCAGATGGGACATATGCAACGCGTCACCTTCACGTTCATCGACTCCGATCATCACACCGAAAAGTGGGAGTTCGCAATGGTTGGCGGCAAGCAGATGGGCGGATTACTCGATCTGAAGCGCACCAAGTAAACGTCTCTCAGCGGTCCGAGAGATCTGTCGAAACGTTATCGATCCGATCGAGTAGCTCATCTTGACCAGCAGGGTGACGAGAGCAAAGGATATCTGGAACAGAGGATGGATTTCGAGTGGAACGACAGTCAGCCGATCTACCGCCAGCTTCGCGACAGGGTTGTCGCCATGATGCTCGACGGCGTGCTCAAAGAAGGGGACCCGCTGCCTTCAGTGCGCACGGTGGCAGCCGAATATCGGGTCAATCCGCTGACGGTCCTGAAAGCTTATCAACAATTGGTCGACGAGGAACTGGTGGAGACGAGGCGAGGGCGCGGCATGTATATCAATGCCGGCGCACGCGCTTTGTTATTGCGGGGCGAACGTCAAAAATTCCTGGAAGAAGAATGGCCCAGGATTTGTGCATCCATTCAGCGGCTTGGGCTAAAAGCGGAGGAATTGCTGGATGGCGCATGCGCAAAAAGCGCCAAGCCGGATTCCCGAAAGAAGGAGAGCTGAAGCCATGGCATGCATAGAAGCGCGCGGTCTTCGCAAGCAGTTTGGAACGACGATCGCGTTGGATAGCATCGAAATGCGTGTCGAAGAAGGCCGCATCCTGGGACTGATTGGCCCCAACGGCGCGGGCAAGACCACTGCGCTCAACGCCATTCTCGGCCTGCTGCCCTATCAGGGTGAACTTCAGGTTCTCGGTCGCGACCCCTGGACGCAGCGCGATCAACTCATGCGCGATGTCTCGTTCATTTCCGATGTTGCCGTATTACCGCGCTGGATCAAGGTATGGCAGGTGCTCGACTATGTTGCCGGGGTGCATCCCCGGTTCGATCGCGCAAAGGCAGAAAGCTTCCTTCACAAAACCTCCATCGGACATACTCGCAAAGTCCGCGACTTATCCAAGGGCATGGTTGCTCAACTGCACCTTGCCCTGGTAATGGCGATCGATGCCAGGTTGCTGGTGCTCGACGAGCCGACGCTGGGGCTCGACATCCTTTTCCGGAAGCAATTTTACGATTCCCTGCTGAACGACTACTTCGATCGCAGCCGCACCATCGTCGTGACGACGCACCAGGTGGAGGAGATCCAGCACGTCATCACCGACCTGATGTTTATGAACAGAGGTCGCGTCGTGCTCAGTTGCAGCATGGAAGAAGTTGAGTCCCGCTTTCTTGAAGTGATGGTCCATCCCGACCAGGCAGAGGCAGCACGGGCCCTCAAACCTATCGATGAGCGCCAGGTAATTGGTGGCAGAGTCCTGATGTTCGACGGAGTTGACCGGCAATACGTGGCTACGCTGGGAGATGCGCGGGTACCCGGCATCGCCGACTTGTTCGTTGCCGTGATTGCCAATCAGGACAAGCAGGCACAAGGAGCGGCCAATTGAGCAGTTCATCGAACGTAATTCCCGAATCGTCTCTTCGCTCGCAGGGAATCGCAGCCGAGGCCATACCTGCGGCCAGGCTCATGTACTGGTCGGTGCGGCGCGAATTGTGGGAAAACCGGGCGATCTATGTTGCCCCCGCCGCGGCCGCTTGCGTGTTCTTGTTTGGCTTCTCGATCAGCATCCTTCACTTGCTGGTCGAGATGCACGCCACACCCGGACTCGACTTGATGCAGCAGCGCGAGTTGTTCGGGCAGCCATACGAGTTCGCCGAAGATTTGATCATGGCTGCCACTCTTCTGGTCGGGTTGTTCTACTCTATCGACGCCCTGTATGGGGAGCGCCGCGATCGCAGCATTTTGTTCTGGAAGTCGTTGCCGGTCTCGGATTTCATTACGGTGCTGTCGAAGGCCGCGATTCCCATCGTAATTCTTCCTCTGCTCACCTTCGCGATCACCGTTCTTACGCAATGGATCATGCTGATGATCAGCAGCGCAGTGCTGCTGGGCAGCGGCCATAATGTGACGATCCTCTGGTCGCGGGTGGGGATATCTCCACCGCTGGCCGATGCTGCTCTTCCACTTCCTCTGCATTCACGGGCTCTGGCAATCGCCAATTTATGCGTGGCTCTTGCTGGTCTCAGGCTGGGCACGACGCGTGCCGATTCTCTGGGCTGCGTTGCCGCCGCTGACAGTTGGCATTGCGGAGAAGGTTGCCTTCAATACGACGTATTTCGGTTCGTTGATTGGTACCCGCTTCACCGGCGGCTCCGAAGGTGCCGCGATCATGGGACGTGGCAGGGCAATGGATCCGACGATGCACGTTGGACCGCTCCATTTCCTCATCAGTTCGGGTTTATGGATTGGCTTGGCGTTCACTGCCGCCTTTCTCGCTGCTGCCGTTCGCATTCGCCGATGTCGCGGCCCCATCTGATTCGTACACCGGCCTCATTCCATCTCGACGACTTCATTCAGTCCCAAGGAGGACCTATGGAATCCCTCGTTTCTCTGACCTGCTCGGAACAGGTTGTATGCAATTCCCCCTCGCCCACCGCTTCGATATGGCAGGACGTTCTAGCCCAGGCATTAACCGGTGAGCTCATGGCTGCCATGAACTACCGCGCGTTATCGACTATTTGCGACGACCCCGAAGAAGTTGCCGATGCCCTGGAGCACGCCCAGGGAGAACAGGGACATGCCGCCGCGTTCGCTGCCGAAGGTCGAAAGATCGGAGTGAATGTCCCCAACAACGTCAACGCCAGGTACTGGAGGCGGATTCGCGAAGCATTCATGCGTTGCATCGCGGAGCGCGACTTCATGGCTTGTCTGATCGTTCAGGAGATCATGCTCGAATCATTCGCTGTCGCAAGCTATACCCGTGTCGGGAAGGCCGCCCCGGGCAGTCTCGGCAAGACCTTCGCCGCGATCGCTGCGGAGGAGGAAGGACACATCGAGCACGCGATGGAGATTCTCAGGGCCGAGCGAGCCAGGGACCCACAGCGTTTCGATGACAAGGTGTATCGGCTTCATCTTGACGTCATGACTACGCTCGCGGAGATGGTCGCCAAGGAATGTCGGCATGGGGAGTGCGAGCTCTGCCACGGCACTTGCGTGAAACCATCGCTTTCCGAGGTCGGGCTGACCACGGTCGAATTGCGCGGAGCGTCGCTGCAACAGTACCTGAAGACGCTGGACGCGCTGGGACTACCCGGGGAGGTAACACTTCAATGGGTCACGCAGCTGCCAGTGTAACCGCGCGAGAGCGGCGGACCGATCTGGATTTCGCTCTGATCGGGCATCAGGAAAGCTGGCGCGCAGCTGCGGATGTGCTCGCCGTCTTGCGCGGTGCGGAGCGCGCGCCATTACCCGACGAGGATATCCGGGAGATCTTCCCGTGGATTCCACCGCGAGCCGTCTGTAAGGTCGAGGTCACGTCAGCGACCGGAGCGAAAGCGCGTGGCCTGTACATCGACTGCTTCATTCCTCCTGATCGCCTGGATTGCGAATACGTTCACGACAACATTGGCCGGGTTCGTGCGGCCGCCGCCTGTGCGATTAACGCAGGAGCAAGGATCGTGAGCCTGGGTGGATTCAGCTCCATTCTGATTGAAGGCAACTTCCATCAGCTTCCGAAAGGTCCGATACGATCTTCACGACCGGCAATACCCTGACGGTGGCATTTATCGTTCAAGGCATCAGGAAAATGTGTGCGCTGGAAGGGCGGGAAATCTCGAGATCGACGCTCCTCATCGTTGGAGCAACAGGTGATGTCGGTTCCGGCTGTGCCCGCTGCCTGGCGCCGTTTCGTCAAAGGTGTGATACTTTGCGCGCGCAACGCACAGCGGCTCCGCACGCTCGCCGCCGAGCTGGAGGCTGATGGAACGGCGGTAGAAATCGCAACCGGTCTCGATCACGTCCCGTGTGCGGCAGATCTCGTGATCTGCGCGGCGAGCGTGGCTTCCCCTTCACTTCGTTTGGGCAGCATTGCGCCCGAGGCCATCATTTGCGATGCGGGCTACCCGAAAAACCTGAGTCCTTGCGGCGATATGCCTGGATCCCAAGTCTTTCTTTGGTGGTCTGGGACAGATTGCGGGCGGGTTGAGTTTCATGCCCGATTTCAAAGGCGTTTTGAATCGGCATCCATTCCCCGATGTGGCCCATGGATGTCTGCTCGAAGGCATGGCCCTCGCCCTGGCGCGACGTTTCGAGCCGTTCTCCCAGGGACGAGGATTCATTACGCGGGAACGAGTCGAGGAAATCGAGACCATCGCTGCCCTGCATGGAATCCATCTCGCGCCGCTCTTCAACGCTGAAGGGTCACTGGAGGGAATGCAACATCCAAAACCGAACGACATAGCACTGTTTTCCGGGACAATCTGAAGATCATTTCCTAAAACGCGAGTTCAACGAGGCGCCGTTCCTCCTGATGGCGTTGTGGAAGAACGACCTCATTGTCCGCAAGCAATAATGCGGCGGGCTCCGGTAACTATATTTCGAACTGACCCTCAACCCATAGCGTGAGTGTTCCTGGATGTGCAGCTTCGCCATGCTCATCGATCCGTTGCCCATAGGCCGGAGAATTGTCGTTCACCCTCCGTGATCCAAATTGCACCGAAAATGCCGGCATTACCCGGCTTCATCGGTACTACGAACCTCCCCGCCACCCCAAACGGCCCGGCCTGGCTCTCGCGAGTTGCCAGTTGATCCCGTACTGCGGATCACCGCTGGGGCTTCCCGTGTTGCGTCTGGTCCACGTTTTCATGCATGCCGTCGCCACTACCCCGGCAGGACTGATGGATCTGATTCGCTCGTATTCCCCATCAGCTTCGGCCTTCCCTCGATTACTGGCGGGTCGGCTCCTGCATCCCCGGTTTCGGGGCCTGCTCAGCGTTTACTCCATTACGGCCTGCATGATCGCCAAGTCGCCTTCGCGACCCTCTACACCGAAGGCTCCAGCAGATTCGTTACCTCCTCTGCCGCTTCGATTGCTACCGGGTGGAGCGATCCAGTTCCCGGGTGGGACTCGCACCCACTATGGTCCAGCGCCTTTCACGGCGCACGGTTATGTCCGGTTGGGCGGTGACTCGACCGCGATGAGGCCAACCGGCACCAAAGAGCGCCGCAACCACTATTATTTTTCGATTGATTATTGACGAATCAAGATCGGATGATGCGGATTCAACTCACGTGCCCGGTCCACCAAGGCACATCCCAGTTCCCACTCACCGGAATCCGCGAGCAGAAAACCAAGACTGGCAACCGTGAATCCGTCCATGGGGTTGAGAGTGATCGCTCGCTCAGCGGCGGCGCGGAAGGCTGGAATATCTCCGCGAAAAAAGAGCGCCGCGGCCAGCGCATGATGACAGAGGTGGTTCGTGGCATCAGCCTGTAAGGCAACCTGCGCCGCCGAAAAAGCACGGATCAGCGAATCGGGCTCCAGGTTGAAATCGTGCGCGAATTCTTCTTTATAAAGCAGCGACAGCATCGCCCAGCAGTCCGCCTGTCCTGGGGCGCGTTGCACGGCGCGTTCCAGAGCCGCACGCGAGGCGGCATGTTCCTCCGCGGTAACACGCTCAAAATGCGCGAAGGCCCGCAACACAGCCTCGTTGGGAGTCATCAGGTCAATATGCTTGTAGCGCAGCGATTCGCTGATGGAACGAGGCAGAATGCCGCGGCCGTCGGCGATCGTGGACACGATACGTGGAACCAGGTAATCCTGCAGATCGAACAGAGAATCGGCATGGAATGGCTGTTCGTACGTCTCGGACCATATGTTCGTGGTTGTAGTCATGTCCGCAAGGCGGGCCGTAACCCGCAGTCTGGTCCCCATCTGACGCAAAGAGCCCTGCAGAACGTAACGCGGCCCAGGGCTGTCAGTCGCGGAAACCACGGCATATTGCTGCGCCAAATTGCTTGAGACGACCCTCAGGTAGGAAAATCGCAGAAACCCGCCGGCGAACTCCTCCGCCAGCCCTTCGGCGAAAACCGCCATCTCCGGAATGTTCCCCGTACATTTGAACGGCAACACGGCAATCGAGAATCCCTCGTCGACCTTGGCCGCAGTCGTTGCCACAGTCGTCGGCGCTTCTCGCTGCTCCTCGTTCCTAATCGGCACGACCGGAGCAATAAATCTGTATCCGCGTTTCGGGATCGTCTCGATATAAACAGGAGCATCCGCCTCGTCACCGAGCACGTCGCGCAGCGTCATCATCGCGGTATTCAAGCTGTGATCGAAATCCACATAGGTATCGGCGGACCACAGTTTCCGCTGCAGTTCGTCTCGGGTGACCACTTCGCCTGCGTGCTCCAGTAGATGCACAAGGATCCTGAACGATTGGTCACGAAGCCGGAGCAGCACGCCCTTGCGGCGCAGCTCTAGCTTGTGTGCGTCCGCCTCGTAGACGCCGAATCGCCATGTACCGGAATTGTTTGCAAGGGTTCCCAACAGGCATTCCCCCCTACCAAGGTGTGCCCTGCGCGGAGTCTAGCATGGGAATGCCAATCATCCGGAATGAAATCGGCACGTGACAGGCTCACTTAAACTTCTTCCCTTGTGCAGCTTGCGCGTCTAGGTGAGTTTGACTTCAGAATTACCTCCAGTGCATTGAACAAATCGGGAAGTGGGCGCAACTTAGCAACATGGCAGCCGGGACCGAAACAAAAAGGCAGCCAAATCTATCAGGAGGAACTCCCATGACTCGCAGCGTTTCGACACTCATGACCATCGCGACCTTCGCTCTGCTGCCGTTGGCAGTGGTCAACGCCTCAGCCCAAGCCAAAGCCCATGTCGACGTGCCCTGGGGGTTCGTTGCCAATCACCACTACGTGCCCGCCGGCTACTACGAAGTTTTGCCGTCAGATAACACCATGACCTTAATCGATGCGAAGACGGGAAGGGCTGCGGCCATCCTGCTGATTCGCAAAGAAGCCGGCTCTAAGATTGAGAATCGCGGCCGCCTCGAGTTCTACGTGAGCGGCAGCCGCCATATGCTTGTGGAAGCCAAGTTCGCCGGATCGAGCATGCACAGCATCCTCCTCGGCCAGCCGAAGCCGGAACGGACTGAAGCCCGCAACTCGGATCAGGCAACGACCTTTGAAATCGCGATGAACTAGATATCTAAGCGGGAGGCAAGGCCGGGTGCCGCACGGGGCGCCCGGCCTTTGCCATGCTCAGTTGGACTCGACAAACGGCAGATAACCTGGCGGGTTCGTCGCGAATTTGTGATAAAGTTTATCTCGATTCGACAAGAGCGCTGCCCCGAAAGTCGCTCATTCCCTTGTCTTTTGCATCTGCCTTCTGAAATTGATTGCTATTTCAAAAAGACAGCTTTGTCTTTCTGTAGTTGCGGAGTGGTTTCGTGGGCGTCCAGCCCGAAATTCGCCAAGTCGGGAAATACACGGTGCTCGACGTCATCGGGACGGGCGGGATGGGGATCGTGTATCGCGCGAACGACCCGGCGATCGGGCGGACGGTGGCGATCAAGATGCTGCGACAGACCGAGTCGCCCGGAGGCATCTTCGATCGGTTTTTTTCCCGGGAGATGAAGTCGACGGGAAACCTGCACCACCGCAACATCGTGACCGTGTATGACACCGGCTGGCAGGATGGCAAACCATACCTGGTGATGGAGTATCTTGAGGGCGAGCCGACTTCTAAGGTGATTTCGGAACGGCGGCCATTGCCGCTAGTGGAGAAGCTGGACCTGGTAATTCAGGTGTGCGACGGGCTTCAGTATGCGCATGACCGCAACATCATCCACCGCGACATCAAGCCGGCGAATGTAATTGTGCTCTTGGACGGCACGGCCAAGATAGTGGATTTCGGCGTGGCGCGGAATGCGGGCGTTGAGAGCACGACAATGCAGACGGGGCAGTTGGTGGGCAGCCTGTCTTACATGTCCCCTGAACAGATTAACTCGATTCCGGTCGACGCACGAAGCGATGTTTTTTCGGCAGGAGTGATGTTGTATGAGTTGCTGACGTACCACTTGCCGTTCAGGGGCGACGATGTGGCGTCGACGTTCGTGAAGATCCTACGGGAGGAGCCGAAACCGCTGGCGCAGTACGGGACGGACTTTCCACCGGGCTTGCAGGCGGTGGTATCCCGGGCGCTGGCGAAGAACGTAAATGACCGCTACCAGACGGCCGAGGAGTTCGGGTTTGACCTGCTGTCGGTGCAAAAGGTCCTGAAGGCCGCGTCGATCGCCGACTGCATGAAGCGGGCGGAAGCGGCTGCGCAGCGGGGCGACTTGGAGCGGGCGCGGCTGCACCTCCAAGAGGTGATCCGCCTGGATCGCCAGAACGAGCGGGCGAACCGGCTGGTGCGCGAAGTGCGGCGGGCGATCCAGCAGCAGCAGCGGACGTCGCAAGTGATCCAGATGCGGTCTCAGGCGCAGGTGGCGCTGGCGGGAGCGCAATATGAGGAAGCGCTGGCGTGCGCCGATCAGGCGCTTCGGCTGGACCCGACGGATGAGGAATCGATCAAGCTGTGTGACGAGATCCGGAATGCGATTTCGCGGGTGAAGGCGGTGCGGGAAGCGCTGAACCGGGCGGAGTCAGCTTTGCTCGCGGGGGATTTCGACGAGGCCAAGGAGGCTGTAGAAGAGTCGCTGCGGCTGGATGCGTCAGACTCCGAAGCGCGGGCGCTAGCCTCAGTGATCAATACGGAGCTGGGGGAGCGGTCGCGGCGGCAGCGGGTGCAGGTGTTTGTCGACCAGGCGCGAAGGGAGATTGCGGAGCGCAAGTTTTCCGACGCGCTCGACGTGCTTCACCAAGCCGAGGAACTCGATCCGTCGGAATCAAATGTGCGTGAGCTGCTGAAGTGGGCGTTGCGCGGGCATGAGCAGGAAAAGAAGCGGCTCTTTCTGCAGGAGATTACTGATCAAATCGAGAAGGCGCTGCACGCAGGGGATTTCACATCGGCGTGCACGATTTCGGAGATGGGTTTGTCGCAGTTTCCCGACGAGCCGACGCTTGTCCGGCTGCGAGCGATTTCGGAGAAGCAGCGGGATATCGCCGAGCGGCGGCGATTTGTCAACGAACAGAGCCTGGCCGTAAAGGCGTTAAGCGAACAGGGCAAGTTGCAGGAGGCGGTGCAACTTCTGACAAGGGGTCTGGCGAAGTATCGGTCCGAACCGAACCTGGAGTCGCTGCTTGCCAACACACGGTTGGAAATCGAGCGGATCGAGTTTGAGCGGCAGGAAGTGGAGCGGCAGCATGCGTTGGAACGCGCCGGGGCCGAAGCGCGGGCCCAGCTGACGCAACAGGTGCTGAACCGGTCGGTTGAGCTACGGCGATCGCTCGACGCACGCAGCGAAATCGGCGAGTTGCGGAAGACGGCGCAACAACTGCGTGAGTCGATGGAGGGCCAGCAAATCGACGAGCATGCCATTGAGGTGGCTGCAGCGGTGCTGGATGAAGTTGAGTCGCGGTTGCGGGCACGCGACCAAGCGCTGACGGAACTGGAACAACTTAGGCGAGTTGTCGAGCGGCCTCACGACACGACGGTTCTAGGGGAATCGGAGAATCGCCTACTCAGCATCAACGCGGCGTTTCCGCACGAGCCGGAAGTGCAGCAAAAGAGCGCCGAGGTGGCGGCGAACCTTTCCCAACTGCGCGAGCAGCGGGACCGTGTACTCGCTTCTCTGGCAGGCCAGGTCAAGGAGCTGGCGCGGACGTCGACGGGAGCGTTGACAGAGCTGTTCAGGCGGGCACGGGAAATTGCCACCGGATTTGCCGGCGATGCGCAGGTTGGAGCTCTGCTGCAGCAGATTGAGTCTACGGTGACGAAACGGCTGGATCGCCACACGGAACTGCTCGGGGAGGTCGCTGGTCTGTCGACGTCTTTAGGCGCCGCGCACAGCCTGGAGGACCTGTCACGCACTCTGGAGCGGGCGAAGTCAATCGCCGCGCAGGACGCGGGTGATCCGGACCTGGCCGATCGGGCGCAGCAAGTGGAGAGCGATGTGGCCCGTCTCCGCGCTGTCATCGATGGGCTGTTGCACGAAATGGATGCTCTGGCGCAGGCGGTGGCCGCGGCACCAACCGTGGGCGACGCCGAGGCTCTGGCACCTCGCATTCAGTCGCTCCTGGAGAAGCGAGCCAATTTCCAGGAACTGCAGGAAGCCGCAAAGCGCATTCTTGCCGGCATTCAAGGCCGGCGGATGGAGCACGACCTGATCGTGCAGGAACTGGAATCTGTACGCGCCTCCCTGCCGCTCCTGGAGTCGGATCAAGAGTTGGAGGCGGCGGCTGCGCGCGCGGGACAGTGTCTGAAGGCGCACCCGAATGACCCGGCCGTTCGCACAATTTCTGCTGAGATAGCGCGTGAGGCGGAGCCACTTCTGCGCGAGCGAGCCGACCTGAGGGCACGCACGTTGGAGTGTGACAATGCACTGCACTTGGCGGAAGAAAAGATAGGGAGCGGCGATTGGGAAGGTGCGCTGAACATCCTGCTTCGCGTTGAAGGCCAGAATCCGGAGCGGGCAGACCTCCGTCTGCAGATCACGGTAGCCCGTAAAGCGCTGGAACAACAGCGGGCCGAACAGGAAAGCATCCAGAGCGAGCGGATTGCGCGAGAACGCGCCGAAGCCGAAGCGCGGGTGCGCGACGCGGCGATTGAGCAGGTAATTCAAACTGCACGGCGTCTGCTGAGCGAAGAGCGGCTGGATGACTCGGCACAGTGCCTGCGCGACGCGCTGACGCAATACCCCGGCGATGGCGGTTTGCAGTCGGCGCTAGCATCTGTGGAGACCGAAGCGGAACGGCGGAGGGCCGAGCGCGAGCAGCAGGAACGCGAGCGACTGGAGCGCGAGGCGCTGGAACGTGCCCGCAAGACCGAGGCCGACCTGGCGATTAGCGAAGCCAATCAATTGCTGGCGCAAGACCACGGCGAGGAATCTGTGCAGAGGCTGCGGACGGCTCTGGAGCGCGATGCGGCGAACTCTGACTTGCGGGCGGCCTTGCTTGCGACGCAGAACGAGATTGAGCGGCGGCGGGCCGAGGTTGTGCGCGAGCGGGAACGGCAGGAACAGCTCGCCAGCGACAAGGCGGCAGCCGAGGCATGGGAGCGAAAAGAGGCGGCAGAACAAGCGATCCGAGACGCGAGGAAGCTGCTGGCCCAGGAGCAGGAAGACCGGGCTTTGCGGCTTTTGCGGAAGGCGCTCGATCGAGATCCGGCGAATGCCCAACTAACGTCCACGCTCAAGTTGATGGAAGCCGAGGCGGCGCGGGCCAAGGGCGAACGCGAGCGACTGGAGCGCGAGGCGCTGGAACGTGCCCGCAAGACCGCGGCCGACCAGGCGATTAGCGAAGCCAAACAATTGCTGTCGCAAGACCGCGACGAGGAATCTGTGCAGCGGCTGCGGACGGCCCTGGAGCGAGATGCGGCGAGCTCTGACTTGCAGGCGGCCTTGCTTGCGACGCAGAACGAGATTGAGCGGCGGCGGGCCGAGGTTGTGCGCGAGCGGGAACGGCAGGAACAGCTCGCACGCGAGAAGGCTGCAGCCGAGGCAAGGGAGCGAAACGAGGCAGCAGAACAAGCCATCCGGGACGCCAGGAAGCTGCTGGCCCAGGGACAGGAAGACACTGCTTTGCAGCTTTTGCAGAAGGCGCTCGATCGAGATCCGGCAAATACTCAACTAACCTCAACGCTCAAGTTGATGGAAACCGAGGCGGCGCGGGCCAAGGGCGAACGCGAGCGACTGGAGCGCGAACGGGTAGCGCGGGAACAAGCCGAGGCCCAGGAGCGTGTTCGCAAAGCAGCGGCACAGCACGCGATCGACCAGGCTCGAGCTCTGCACTCGCAAGGTGAAAGTGCTGCTGCGATCGAGTTGCTGCGGACCGCGATAGGGCGGGACGTGCAGAGCGTGGATCTTCCTGCGGCTTTAGAGGGTATTCAAACGGATCTAGCACGGCGACGCGCCGAGCAGGAACGCAGAGAACGGGAGCGGATAGAGCGCGAGCTGCAGGCGCGCAACAAGGCCGAAGCCGAGGAACGCGCTCGGAAGCAGGCGGCAGAATTAGCGATAAGGGAGTCGCGCGATCTGCTGGCGCGCAAGCGGACTGAAGAATCTTTGCAACGGCTGAATTCGGCTCTTAAGCAGGATCCGGAGAACAGCGAGTTGCAGGCGGCGCTGGTGTCGACGCAGGCGGAAGTCGCGCGGCAAAAGTCCGAACAGGATCGGCTTGAAAAGGAACGGCAGGAGCGTGAACGGTTGGCGCGTGAGCAGGCCGAGACCGAAGCGCGTAGCCCGCAAGGCGGCTGCTGATAAGGCAATCAAGGAAGCGAAGGACCTGCTGGCAGATGGGCTTGGAGAGGAAGCTGTAAGAAAACTGCGCAAGGCGTGGGAGTAACGACAATAAGAACTCAGAACTGAGAGCGTCGCTGGAGGCCGCAGAGACCGAATTCCGACGTATCAAGGAAGAGAAAAAACGGCAGGAGAAGGAACGGAAGAAGCAAGAGAAGCTGGAGCGGGAACAGCTCCAGGCGAAGGAGAAGCGGGCTTCGACAGACGAAGCGCGGGCAGTGGCGGGCAAAGCCGAAGCTCGAGGAAGCCGCGGTGGGGATGTCTGAAACGGCCTCGCCAACGAAGAAGGCCGCCGAGGAGCCGGCGGTTCAGCCCCAAGCCGCCGCCGCGAGGCGAAACCGGCTCATCGCGGCTGGCGCCGCTATAGCTGCGGTGTTTGCTGTGGGTGCGTTCTTTGTTTTCCGTTCGGGATCGAGCGCCGAATTGCCGATCACACTCCAGATTGAGCCCACCGATGCGCGAATAACTGTGGATGGAAATGCGACGGATTGCGCGGCCACATGCGCAGTACGTATGAAGCCCGGAAAGCACACCATCACGTTGCAAAAGCAAGGATACACAGAACAGACGCAGTCAATCATGATTGCAGATTCGGATACAAATCGCACGATCGCGTTGCGGTTGACCCAGAGTTCCGGCGGTACGCCCCCCCAGGTTACGCAACCACCTCCGCAGGAGGCTGAGCAAGCAACGCGCACGCAGGTCACAGCCAACAACCGGCAGGCCTCGTCTCCGCAGCAGAAGCCTTTGCAGAATCAAGTTCCAGTACTCCGGCCTGTGCAGCCTCAGCCCCCGCAGGCTGCCTCACCGCCGTCTGCAGCGCCGGTGCAGGTTCCGGCGGACGTGACGGCTTGGAACGAGGTGAAAGATACACACAATATGGATGCGCTGCGGGACTTTCGTAAGAACTTCCCCTCGAGCCAGTTTGCGCGGGAGGCTTACGGAAAGATGGACGACATGACGTGGAACTCGGTCCACGACTCATCACAGTTGTCCGATCTTCAGCACTATCTCAACGACTATTCGGACGGCCATCACTCGGCGGAGGCGCGCGAGCGTATCGGCAGCCTCCAAAAGGCGCAGGAATCCGCGAAGGCCCAGGAAGCCGAGAAAGCCCAAGCGTTACAGCAGACGCAACAGCAGGCACAAAAGCAGGCTCAGCAGCGGGATCACGATTTGGTGTTGCAAACGCTGGATGCCTACCGGCATGCTTACGAAGCGAAAGATGTGAATGCTTTGAGTGCCGTCTGGATCACAGCGCCACGGCAAAACCTTGAAAAAGTATTCAAGCTGGCAGATAAGATTCGTGTTGGATTGACGCCGGAATCTGTAACGATTAGCGGAGACACGGCCACTATATCTTGTCACCAGCGGCTCGAGGTGACGGCAACAAGCAAAAATGTCAACGAGCGCCTCGTCGTCTTTTCGCTGAAGAAGCAACAGGGCAAATGGGTAATTGAAAGCGCCAAATGAGCTAACCTTTCCCGGAGGCACGAAATTGAAATTGAAAGCATTGTTATTCGTTCTGTC
The DNA here is from genome assembly GCA_963770365.1 of uncultured Acidobacteriaceae bacterium. GTDB lineage: Bacteria > Acidobacteriota > Terriglobia > Terriglobales > Acidobacteriaceae > Telmatobacter. The sequence goes on from CAVYPN010000032.1 coordinate 427,842, forward strand.
GTTAGCGGTTCTCCTCTCGCCCGCGCAGGGTCAGACCTGCTCCAGCACAACAGCAAGCAACAATCTGGTGTGCGCAGTGCCGCAGTTATTTGGGCCGGGCGGAATGACTTTGCCCAACACGGCGCACCAAGCGCACTTTACCAGTTCGTCACTAAACACCTTCCGCCCTTTGAACACGGCGGTCGGGGAAGCCTTGTCGACTCTGCCGCTGGGTTCGTCGGGATCGGGGGTGAGTTTTACGTTTGACAAGGATCAGATTCCAATCCCGACTGAAGATACGCTCGGTCCGATCCTCACCGAGCGAGCGGGCGTGATTGGGCGCAACAAGCTCAACGTCGGCGTGGCGTACCAATACTTCAGCTTCAGCGAGCTAGACGGGATAAACCTGAAAAAGCTTCCTGCCGTTCTTGGACACTCGGTGTTCCTGATAAACGGGGTGGAGCCAAGCTTTGAGAACGACTACATCACCACCAACAACTCCGTACATGTTTCGCTGAACCAGACGGTGCTTTACGGTGTATACGGAGTTAGCAACAGATTCGATGTCTCAGCGGAGATCCCGATTGAACAGGTGCACTTTCGCGTCAACTCGGCGGCCCACATCGTCCGCACGGTAGCCTGCGAACTCGATGGGACGTGCGTCGGGTTCGGATCGCAATGCGGGGAGTTCCACTATTTCGACCCAGGTCAGAATTGTTCCAACGCAGTGGCCAGCGTGGATAAAAATTTCGCCAACGGCGGCGATGCGACTGGTCTGGGAGATGTGATCCTGCGAGGCAAGTACCAGGTGATCAAAGGCGAGAAGATCTCCGGCTCTGTGGGAATCGCGTTTCGGCTGCCTTCAGGGGACGAAACGAACTTCCTCGGGTCGGGCACACTGGGCGTTGCGCCATTCGGCGCGCTTACGTATCGCGGGCGACTTTCGCCGCACGTGCGGGTGGGGTACCAGTGGAATGGCGACTCCATACTTGCAGGAGATCCGACAGCCACGACTGGCGCCAAAGCCAGCCTGCCTCCCGAGATCCTTTACTCGGTGGGTGCGGATTATCGTGTGACGAAGCGGATCACGGTGGCTGCTGACCTGATAGGCGAGCGCATCCTGCAGGCTAGCCGCCTTTCGATTGGGACATTTGAAGATGTGAATGCCAATATGCTGCCAGACATCGAACCAATGACGAAGGACTACAGTTCGGATGCGATTGGGGTGGGTGCAAAGGTGCGTCTCAAAGGTCGACTGCTGCTCATCGGAAACGTAACCTCGCGTGTCAATAGTGGCGGATTGCGCGCAAGCGTGGTGCCTCTGGCCGGTCTGTCTTATTCCTTCTGAAGGACCTCGGATGGTACCGGTATGAGCAAACCCATTGTCCGGGAGTGAACCAATTCAAGTTTGCCATTTCGAGAACTCCTCAGCCGGTTGGCTGAAGGAACTCTGGGCGCACCTACACGGAAACAAGTTTTTAACGATGTCGGGTTCTCCTGTGTTCAGCTGGCAGCAGACCGACAGACCCTCGGCTGGACGGTTGCGCCCGAATGGGCGCAACGAATGCAAGAGCGCCTTTCCGTCCATAATTCCCGGCAATCCGACACGTTGCCAGGTGAAGGCGCTCTCGGAGTTGAGCCGATGACAGCGCGGACCTGAATGCATCAGTGTCGGCTGTGAGCCAGTATGATCTGCCCCAAATGGTAAGACATGTGGTTGGTGCGACTGAGTACGACCGCCAGACGATTGCGGCCTGGTTCTTTGGCAAAATCTTCGTCGGAAACCGCGGTGTGCTTATGCAGCCAGTCTTCCAGCGTGAATCTCTCGAAAGCTGCAGTTAACCTGTTATTGACTTCGGACCATACTCTCCGAAGTTCGGTAGCCGAAAGTGGATCCGCGACTGCTCTGTCTGGATTCGCGATATACGGCTCATCCAACTCAGGGTGAAGTCTATCCCCGAGACCGAGCAGGGGAGACATGCGATCGTGCATCGCGGTCAAGTGGCCGAGAAGATAGAATACGCGGTTCTTCCCTGGAGCGACCTGTTGCTGAAGTTGCTCATCGCTCAGCTCAGATAGAGTCTTACCTAAACGGTTCATAGCAAGCTTCCATGAGTTGAGAACTGTGACACGGAGAATCTCTTCGTTTGTCATCTTGGTTTGCTCTTCCCTTCTTGTGTGAAACACAGTCATTTGTTGTCGTCTATCCGCGCTTCGTTTGCGGCGTGATCCGCACGGATCTGTGAAGCAGATACACCACGAAGAATTGGAGGATGGCGATAAAGAGCGGCCCAGCGCATTTCCCAATATCATGCTCAAACAGACCGATCCCGGCATCCAGCAATTGCAACCCCCGAGATTGTTAATGTCGATCAAGACCTCCAGCAGATCCCGAATTGATTGAGCCCTTGGTCTTCGTCGAGCACTGTGGATTACTGTTATAATCCTCACTGTAGGATTAGATTCGTAATCCTGATTTGGTCGCAGATTATTTTCGGGGAGGTTCGGATGGGTTATTCCCGGGCGCAAAAGGAGAAGACTCATAAGCGCATCGTTGCCATTGCGTCAAAGAGATTCCGTGAAAAGGGCCTTGCGGGATTCGGAATTGCGGAGTTAATGAAGGAAGCCGGCCTGACGGTTGGTGGCTTCTACAAGCACTTCGACTCTCGTGACGAGCTGGTAGCGGAGGCACTCAGCGATGCATTCGGAGTCTGGCAGCGCCAAAAGGTAGCTACTGCATCCAGCGGGCGGCCGCTATCCTTCGAGAAGCTTATCGACGACTATGTGAGCGATGTGCACCGCAGGAATCCAGGTGCGGGCTGCGTCTTCAGCGCATTGGCCCCTGAAATCGCTCGTAGCGACAAGCGGACTCGTGCGCTCACTACTGATCAAGTCAAGGCGGATCTTGAGTTGCTTGCCGGGTTGCTCCCAGGCAAGGATAAGCGCCAGGCAAGATCGAGAGCGATCCTGACTTTCAGCGCGCTGGTCGGAGCGATGTCTCTGGCCCGAGCTGTATCGGATGAAGACCTTTCGCACGAAATCATGAACACGGTGGCAGACCTCCTAAAGCATCCAGCCTGGAAGTGAAATGGCAAGGTCTTCGGCGCAGTGTCTTTCGATCAGACTTGCCCTCTACCGCCATCAACGAAGAGTTCGATACCCGTAACAAAACTGGAATCATCTGACGCCAGAAAAAGCGCAGCTTTAGCTATTTCGTCAGGATCTCCCATCCGCCCCATTGGAATGGTGGACACAATCCGCGCAATAGCGTCTTCAGGTTGCCCATCCACTATTGGCGTATCGGTTGGACCCGGGCTAACAACGTTTGAGCGAATATGGCGGTCCTTGAGATCCGAGGTCCAGGTTCGGACGAAAGAGCGGAGAGCGGCTTTCGTCGCGCCATAGACGCCGAAGGCGGGTGTATCAGGTGCGCTCCATCGTAGGCGATCGACTGGATGTACTTGTACTCAACGCCGGAATCAGCAAGGCGGCACGCATTGCGGATTATACGGTGGAGGATTTTGACAGCCTCTTTGCGACGAACGTCCGAGGCCCGTTCTTCCTGGTACAGCAACTGCTGCCGGCTCTTGGTGACGGCTCAAGCATTGTTGTTATCTCTTCTCTCGGAGCCCGTTCGGTGGTCGGCAAGTCAAGTCTAGATCTTCCTTCGATTCTTGCCTACGCCTCGACCAAGGAGCAATTGAGACTCTGGTCAAGAACTGGGCCGCTCTTCTCGGGCCGCGCGGCATACGCGTAAACGCTGTCGCACCAGGGGTAATCGACACTGATATGTCGAATTTCACGAAGATAGAAGCGGGGCGCGAGGTCGCGCTGGGAATGCAGGCATTGAAGCGACTCGGCAAACCCGAGGATGTTGCCGACGTAGTCGCTTTTGTGGCATCCGATGGTGCGCGTTGGATTACGGGAGCCAGTATTCCCGTCGATGGCGGTTCGAAGCTTTAACTGACAACGTGAGGAACGCAATGAATAACACTTTGAGCAAAGGTAAAGAGATCAAGATTCCTGGCCCTGATCATCCCATCACGATTTCACCAGCTGAGGGCAAGGTCCGTGTAACGGTCGCAGGAAGGATCGTCGCTGAATCGACGCGAGCGCTTCGGCTGGAGGAGAAGGGAGGATCGGCACTCTGCCACGCGAGATTCGACATTTCGGCCTGCAACTTGGCGAGTGATAACGTCCTCATTTATCACTCACTACTTGGTGGGCAAGCCCGTATCAGGTTCTTCGGCACTTGTCCGAGGAGCCGGTTTTTACGTCCAGGTGGATGGGATTTGTAAATACCGGCCGACTTGTTGTTCCTTGTTCGAGTTCTGTGTCAATGCGGAATGTGCGTTTCGGCTTGCATAGTCCTTGACGCTCGCCCGAAGAAAGTGACCGAAGTGTTATCGAGAAACGGCTGCACCCGTGCGACTTGATCACGAGGTCAAAAGATTGACACGATTACCAGAGGGGTGGATAAGACGATGCCGGTAACTCGCGTTCCGGTATCTGCGTAATAACACTCTCGTCTCGTTACTGGATCAGAACGGGTAAGTCACAGATAGACTTCGGCAAATCCACCGCGAACTGAGTTCAGGCTTTTCAGAGTGATTGTCTATAAGTCGGATCTCTACTTCTAGATCGCGGGGCTAGTCGGAGTTCTATGCGGAAGCTCGAAAGTCTGCTTACTGTGTGCTCTTTGTTGTTCGCCTCTATTCTGACCTCAACTCAGAACTCAAATGCGCAATCTTCCAACGTCTGGTCGGCTTCCGGCCAGATGGTGCAGGCAAGGACTGGAGCGACGGCGGTGCCCCTTCCCGATGGAAGGATATTGATCACGGGAGGCGCAGACAGCAATGGCGTGCCCCAGGGGTCGACGGAGATCTTTGATCCATCGACTGGGCAGTTCTCGCAAGCCGCCCCAATGAATGTTCCGCGCGCAAGTCACGCTGCGATCGTGTTGACTACGGGCGACGTGCTTGTCACAGGCGGCTTGACCACTGGTGGCGGATTCAGCGACACCGCCGAGATCATGAACGCGCAGACCGGAAGCTGGACGCTACTGGAGGTTTCGCTTGAAACCGGGCTCGCGAAACACACGATGGCAGCATTGGCGGATGGCAATGTACTCATTGTTGGAGGAGAAAGCACCAGCGGGCCGGTTCTGAGCCTGCTGCTATTCAAGGTGTCAGATCAATCGATCAACGCTGCGGGCTTACTGCTTACAGCGAGAACAGATGCCGCAGCGGCAGCAACTCCCGACGGCCGAGTCCTGATTGCCGGTGGAACCGACATCAATGGAGCCGTTCTGAGTTCGACTGAAGTCTTTACATACAATCCCGACACGTTGAGCGGCACGATATCCGCCGGGCCAAACATGACATCGCCGCGTACCAAAGCCAGTGCGACGACAACGTACGACGGTGTCGCAGTGATCGGGGGCAGCAATGGCTCAAGCGATCTGGGAACAGCGGAAATCTTCAGTCAATGGACGAACGCATTGCGGGCAGTGAGCGGCGCCACTCCAAAGAGTGGTCATATTGCTGCGCTCCTGCCGAAGAATGGAAGCGTTCTGACGATGGGAGGGACAGGCGGCACTACTGTTGACCTTCTTCAGCCTTGGGGGAACAATCTGGCGGGTGCGTTCATCGCGGGCGCGCCATCGACCTCCGATCACTCGAACGGAATTGCTGTTCCGGGCAGCTTAGGTGCACTGCTGGGAGCAGGCGGCACAGGGGTCTCTGCCAACTCTGCTGAACTTTACTGGTTCCCGACCATCGCCACGGATCAGCCGGACTACGCTCCTGGAACAACGGTCGTCATGACAGGCGCAGGTTTCCAACCTGGAGAAACCGTCAAGCTGTATATGCGCGAGTGGGTCAGCAAGATGCTGGTTGATCCGCCCGACTATCAGGTCACGAGCGACTCGCAAGCGGACAGTTCAGCTTTTCCGACTATGCTCCCACGATCACAGATGTAGGTGCTCGCTACCACCTCACTGCCGTAGGCACGAGCTCAGGATTGCAGGCTCAGACGATATTCACTGATTCAAAGCCAAACACGGTAACGATCGGAGCACAGAACCCCAATCCAGTGCATGCTGGAGCCTCAACACAGTTCACCATCACAACCGGCTTCAATGGGAATGCTAATTCCTGCACCGTCGATTTGAGCATAACCGGATTGCCGAGCGGCGTATCAGGCACATTCAATCCGGCGACCTTTGCGTCGACGGGCGCCGACGTCGCATCCACGCTATCCATCGACACGGCATCCACCACAGCCGCGAACAGCTACACCTTTACAGTGACTGCAACAGGCAGAACCGGATGTCAGACCCCACTTACAGCTTCGAAAAACGGGACGCTGGTCGTGGCCGCTCCGACGCCCACGACTCTTGCCGTCAGCAGCGCGAGCGGAACGTTCGGAGGCACAGTCAATCTGTCGGCAGCCTTAACTGTCTCTTCAGGTGGCGCGGCCGTAGGTGGACAAACGGTCTCTTTCAAGTTGAATGGAACGAACGTAGGAACTGCGACAACCAATAGCAGTGGGACGGCGACCCTCAGCAACGTCAGCCTGTCCGGCATCAGCGCTGGAACCTACGCCTCGGGAGTCAGTGCAAGCTTCGCCGCTGGATCCGGATTTGCCGGCAGCGCAGGGTCGGCCGCCCTCACAGTTGCTCCTGTCCAGGTGACACTGACAGCGGGCAGCTACAACGGGACATACGACGGCAATTCGCACGCACTTTCAGCATGCTCAAGCTCGGTGCCAAGCATGGTGACATGTACGAATTCTCCATCGGGTCCCGTTGGACCTGATGTGGGTTCCGGTACGGTAACGCCCACGCCAGTCTTTGCGCAGGGCTCTGCGAGCGACTACACCATCACCAGCAACAATGGCTCATGGTCAATCACAACACTTGCCGTTACATTGACAGGCGGCAACTACAACGGCACGTATGATGGCGCAACACACGCGCTCTCAGCCTGCTCGAGTTCGCAGGCCACATTCGTAACTTGCACCAACAGCCCAGCAGGGCCGGTTGGTCCTGAGGTCGGCTCAGCGTCGGTGATTCCCACCGCTGTTTATGGGAAGGGATCTGCCACTGACTACACGCTCACAATCAACAATGGTTCCTGGTCCATCACCACGCTGGCCGTGACGCTCTCCGCGGGCAGCTACAGCGGCGTATACGACGGCAACACACATGCGCTTTCGGCCTGTTCGAGCAACCAATCCGGATTTGTGACATGCGCGAACAATCCGGCAGGTCCCGTCGGTCCGGATGTGAACACGGTGGTGGTGAGCCCAACGCCCTCCTTTGTTCAGGGCAATGCGAGCGATTATACGATCACCAGCAACAACGGGTCATGGTCGATCACACCTCTGTCAGTGACTGTGACCGCAGGGAACTATAGCGGCACCTACGACGGCGATCCGCATGCTCCATCAGCCTGCAAGAGCACTTATGCGGGTGTGAGCTGTACTAATGATCCCGCTTCAGTGGGTCCAGATGTGTCCTCAGGAGCAGTTGCTCCCGTAACGGCCATCGTCACTGGAATTGCGGCCGACTACACGATCACAAAAACCAACGGAGCGTATTCCATCACTCCTCTTGCCTTAACGCTGACTGCGGGTAGCTACAGCGGAATTTACGACGGGAGTTCGCATGCGCTTTCCGCCTGCACCAGCACACAATCGACCTTTGTAACCTGCAACAACAACCCGGCAGGACCGGTGGGTCCGGATGTGACGTCGGGTGCGGTCAGCCCTACGGCTGCTTACGTGAAAGGTTCTGCAATCGACTACAACATCACAAGCAGCAACGGCGCATTTTCAATTACGCCATTGGCCGTGACTGTGACGGGAGGTAGCTATAGCGGCACCTACGACGGCGATCCGCATGCTCCATCAGCCTGCAAGAGCACTTATGCGGGTGTGAGCTGCGCGAACGACCCAACTTCGGTGGGACCGGATGTGAGTTCCGGCGCCGTTGCTCCGGTGCCGACTATTGTCACGGGCATTGCGGCCGACTACACGATCGCAAAAACCAACGGAGCGTATTCCATCACTCCGCTGGCACTAGCCCTGACAGCGGGTAGCTATAGCGGAATTTACGATGGGAGTTCGCATGCGCTTTCCGCCTGCATCAGCACACAGCCAACCTTTGTGACCTGCAACAACAACCCGGCCGGACCGATAGGGCCAGATGTAACGTCGGGTGCAGTCAGTCCGACGGCGACTTATGTGAAGGGCTCTGCGATTGACTACAACATCACGAGCAACAACGGCGCATTTTCGATTTCGCCATTGGCCGTGAGTGTGACGGGAGGCAGCTACAGCGGCACCTATGACGGCGATCCGCATGCTCCATCAGCTTGCAAGAGTTCTTATGCGGGTGTGAGTTGCGCGAACGATCCAGCATCGGTGGGTCCGGATGTGAGTTCCGGCGCCGTTGTACCGATGCCGAGCATCGTAACGGGCATTGCTGCCGACTACACGATTACGAAAACCAACGGAACCTATTCCATCACACCGCTGTCACTAGCCCTGACAGCGGGTAGCTACAGCGGAACCTACGATGGCAGTTCACACGCTCTTTCCGCCTGCATCAGCACACAGCCGACCTTTGTGACCTGCAACAACAACCCGGCAGGACCGGTGGGTCCGGATGTGACGTCGGGTGCGGTCAGCCCGACGGCGACTTATGTTAAGGGCTCCTCGATTGACTACAACGTCACAAGCAACAACAGCGCATATTCGATTACGCCATTGGCTGTGACTGTGACCGGAGGCAGTTACAGCGGTATCTACGACGGCGATCCCCATGCTCCGTCAGCTTGTAAGAGTACCTACGCAGGGGTGAGTTGCGCGAACGATCCCGCTTCGTTGGGTCCCGATGTCAGTTCCGGCGCCATTGAACCGGTACCAGGTATCGTTACCGGCATCGCGGCTGACTACGTTATTACGAAGGAGAATGGAAGCTGGTCCATTACTCCGTTGGCGGTGACGCTCACCGCGGGCGGCTATTCCAGTGTGTACGACGGAAGCTCGCATTCACTCTCTGCCTGCTCAAGTTCGCAGGCAGGTTTCGTGACGTGCACCAATGATCCGGCAGGTCCCGTCGGTCCCGATGTCGGTTCAGAAACCGTCAAGCCAATTCCGGTTTTCGGAAAGGGTTCCCCGATCGACTACACCATCACAAGCAACAATAGTTCCTGGTCGATCACGGCCCTGCCGGTCACGGTGACCGCCGGTGCGTATAGCGGCACGTACGACGGAATTGCTCATTCTCCGTCCGCCTGTTCGAGCTCGTATGCGGGCGTCAGCTGCAGCAACGATCCGGCCTCGGTGGGTCCGGACGCAAGCTCCGGAGCGGTCACTCCCGTGTCGAGTATTGTGAGCGGCATTCCAGCTGACTACAACATCACGCCCAAGAATGGATCCTGGTCGATCTCGCCACTTGCATTGACGCTTAGTGCCGGCAGCTACAGCGGTGTCTTCGACGGCAGCCCTCATGCGCTTCCCGCTTGCTCCAGCACGGAGCCGGGCTTCGTAAGTTGCACCAATAATCCCGCAGGTCCAGTCGGTCCAGATGTGGGCTCTGCGGCAGTAGCCCCGGTTACCGTGTTCGAGAAGGGCTCCGGTATCGATTACACGATAACCAGCAATAACGGATCGTGGTCGATCACGCCCTTGGGCGTTACGGTAACTGGTGGAAGCTACACCGGCGTTTACGATGGCGCGCCGCATCCGCCTACTGCCTGCACAAGCAGCTACGCAGGGGTGACCTGCACGAACAATCCAAGCTCCGTCGGTCCAGACGTGGGTTCCGGGTCGATCGCGGCCACTTCGGCAATCGTCAGCGGCATTCCTGCTGATTACACCATCACTCCAGTGAGTGGATCCTGGTCAATCTCGCCACTCACGGTAACGGTGACTGGCGGCAACTACATCGCGACCTACGACGGAAACGCGCACCCGCCCTCGCAGTGCACTAGCACCTTTGTAGGTGTGAGCTGCACAAATAGTCCAGCTTCTGTAGGCCCCGAGGTCGGCTCGGGAGCGGTCTCCCCAACGTCAAATATCCTTAGCGGTATTCCGGCCGATTACAACATCACACCGAAGGACGGATCGTGGTCGATCTCTCAGTTGGCTGTCACGGTCACCGCCGGCAACTACTCAGGTGGCTATGACGGCAACTCGCACGCGCTTTTGGCGTGTTCGAGTACTCAGGGAGCTTTCGTGAGCTGTGCAAACAACCCACTTGGGCCGGTAGGACCTGACGTAGGTTCCGGTTCGGTCAGTCCCGTTGTGTCCTTCCTGAAGGGCAATGCGGGCGACTACGCCCTTACCAGCACCAACGCCACCTGGTCAATTACGGCTCTCCCCGTAACACTCACGGCAGGCAGCTATACGGGCACATTTGATGGTGTTTCGCACGCTTTATCAGCGTGCGGAAGCACATCCCCCACGCTGGTGACATGCACGAACAATCCGACGGGCCCCGTGGGCCCCGGCGTGGGCTCCGCTACGGTAAGTCCGACGACCGTTTACGGGATGGGATCTTCCGTTGATTACGTGTTCACACCAAAGAACGGTTCATGGAGCATCACGAAGGCGCAGTCTGCCTTCAGTGGGTTGACCAACCAGTCCATCACCTATGGCACATCATCGATCACGCTTTCAGGTGTCATTGCTGCCGGATCGGTCTACCCACCATCGGGCGAAACGGTATCGATCGTCATCAATGGATCAATGGTGCAGGCGCCGATCGGATCGAACGGCATGTTCAGCATGACCATTGATTCTCATGCCATTCCTGTATCCGCGAATCTTTACACAGTTACCTACAACTACGCGGGGGATGCCAATTTCCTCAGCGCTCCCATGGCCAGCACTACGCTGAGTGTGAAATACGCGAACATCGGAGTGTGCGACGGTGATCTCGGTCATACGATCCTCCAACCAATCAATCCGAACGGAACAAGTGTGTTCAATTCAAAGAGCACATCACCTGCGAAGTTCCGCGTGTGCGATGCGAATGGAGTCTCCGTGGGAACTCCCGGCGTTGTTAAAACGTTCGTCCTCTACCAAATCGTCAACGGCACGACGACTACGGTCAACGAGTCCGTGGATTCCACCACACCTGATACCACGTTCCGGTGGGATCCTTCCGCCCAGCAGTGGATATTCAATATCAGCAACAAGAATCTCGGCCCGGCGAATCAAACCTACTTCTTCCTGATCACGTTGAATGATGGAACAGCCATACCATTCAGCTACGGGTTGAAGTAACCGAGGCATGTTCCGAGATTCGGTTCAGGTGATCTCTCCGTCACAAGGACTCAGGACTCGCAAAGAGGGAGCGCTCAACAAGCGCTCCCTCCTTTATCTGCAGTGATGCCCGGCTAAGCCAACTTGCCCAGGTGGCCACGAAGGATCGATCCACCTTGGATTACGATTACCTACCGAAGCAGCTAGATTGAGTGAAATGTGGTCCTTATAGCTCAGACCCTGACTTCAACCCAATGTACTGTTTGATCAGCGACGCTCAATGCACGAACGATGAGCCAGAGTAGTGATCATTTGGAGAGTGCGATGGAAGAGTCGATAAACTCTGTGCGGGTGGGGAGCAAGAATAACGGCGCTAGCCCTCCCGAGGCTGTAGCGGACATCCTCGAACGTCAGGTCGATGAAGTGATTCAGGAATGGCTCGGCCGAGTCGAGAAGGAGCCTGATCTGACGTGTATCGCCCTCACGTTTCAGGAGCGCACAGGCCATCTACCCCAGCTCCTGCATGATGTGATTAGGCGGTTGCGTATGGATGAGGGGACGCGGGCTCCGATTTCGGCGGCGGCGGGCCATCACGGAGATTTGCGGAGTAAGCAAGGCTACACAGTAGCCATGGCGGTGGAGGAATCCCGTCTCTTGCAGGTCAGCATCTTTTCGACGTTGCACCGAAGCCAGAAACATTTGGACTTCAACCAGGTGCTTCCCGCCGTTGTAACGATAGCGGACGAAGTGGACGCGCAATTGAAGCAGCAGATGCTGCGCTTCATGGCTGCAGATGAGGCCAAATTCGTCAAATCGGCTTAGCACGCCGTCGCGGATTCCACTAGATGACAAGCTCCGAGCTAAAACTTGCCGAACGAACGACTACAAAGAATGACCATGAGTGCGTCCTGCTCATTGCGGCAGACGCAGACGACGCGGCGAGAGTTTTAGGTGAATTAGGTTCCATAACGGAAGAGCGGTTCCAAGTGGAGTGGGTCACCGAACTCTCGGGCGCCATCGAGCGCCTACTCGCCGGTGGCGTGGGGGCGGCAGTGCTAGACCTGAACCTCACCGGCAACCAAGTCATCGAAACGCTCAATAAGATACTTCAGGCTGCGCCTCGTGTTCCAATTTTGATTTTAGGTCAGGCTGGCACCGAGGCACTCGCCAGGCAAGCCGTACAGCGCGGCGCGCAAGATTATCTGCTCGGGGAACAAGCCGATGGCTACCGGTTAAGGCGAACAGTGCGCACGATGATGGACCGGCGTAAGTCCGATGCAGTGGCGCTGGAAAACGAGGTCGCCAACGCTACCCTTGATTCGATTGGAGAGGCTGTGCTGCGCACAGACACAATCGGAAATGTAACCTATCTAAATCGATTCGCAGAGAAGATGACCGGATGGTTTCTAGGGGAGGCGCTAGGACGGCCAATTGCGGACGTCCTCGTACTCATCGATAGCGTTAGTGGCGCGACCGTTGACAATGCCGTCGCAACTGTCCTTGAGCGAGATAGATCCACGGTTGCCACGATTATCCACTGTAAGCTGGTTCGACGAGACGGGGTAGAGTGCGGAGTCGAAAGCAGAATAACGACTGTTCAGGGCCACGTAGGGAACCTAATCGGTGCGGTGATGACAATCCGCGATGTGAGCGTGGCCCGAGCTGCTTCACTCGAAATATCGCGCGCGGCACAACACGATGCCCTGACGAATCTGCCGAACCGTACGCTCTTCAACGACCGATTAACGCAAGCGATTTCACTAGCGGGGCGCCAGCGCAAGCAACTTGCGGTGCTTTTTGTCGATCTTGATCAATTCAAAAGAATCAATGACTCCCTCGGCCATGCGGTAGGAGACAAGCTACTGCGATCGGTTGCTGGGCGTTTGATGGCATGTGTCCGACGATCGGACACGGTATGCAGGCTGGGCGGGGACGAGTTCGTGATACTCCTCTCCCAAGTGGAACATAGGGAAGACGCCGCCATTAGCGCACGGAAGATCCTGAGAGCGATCGCTTCGCCACATATTATCGACAACAGAAGTCTTGATATCAGCGTGAGTATTGGCGGAAGTACTTACCCTGGCGACGGGCAGGATCCGGAAAACCTGATAAGTCAAGCGGACGCCGCGATGTATGAAGCCAAGCAACACGGCCGGAATGGATATCAGTTCTTTCAAAGCGATATGCGAATGCGCGTTGCAAAGCGCCTGTTATTGGAACGAGATTTGCGCTATGCGCTTGGACGGAACGAGTTTCTACTGCACTACCAGCCTCAAATCAATCTTCAGACAGGGCGCATTGCGGGGACGGAGGCGCTGATCCGCTGGTTACACCCGCAGCGCGGAATGCTATTTCCGGGGGCCTTCGTACCCATCGCGGAAGAGTGCGGTTTGATAATTCCCATCGGACAATGGGTGTTATTGGAAGCATGCAGACAATTGCGCGCATGGAGCGATTCGGGTATCGCTGTCGTGCCGGTCGCAGTGAACGTGTCGGGATCCGAATTTCTGGCCAAGGATTTTCTGTCGGGGGTTCGGGCGGCATTGATCGCCACCGGAATCGAGCCCCGGAACTTAGAACTGGAACTCACCGAAAGCGTTTTGATGCAGGACGCGGAGTCGGCTGTAGTCACACTACGTGCGCTGAAAGCTATGGGTGTGGGGCTGGCCATCGACGACTTCGGCACGGGATATTCCAGCTTTACTTATCTGCGGCGTTTTCCGGTGGACACTTTGAAAATCCATCAATCGTTCGTGCAGGAGATCTCGGCTGACGTTGGAGGTATCACCCTCATCGGCGCCATGATCAATATAGGGAAGAGCCTTAATCAGCGGGTCATCGCTGAAGGGGTGGAAACCCATTTCCAGCTCGATTTCCTTCGGCGTCATGAGTGCGATGAGGGGCAGGGCTATTATTTCAGCCATCCGGTTGTGGCCGAGCAAGCCGGGAGCCTGCTTGAAACCGGCCTAAAGCAAGAGTTGTTCCAACAGTTGGAGCCCAGCTGATCGTAGTCGAAGTGACCTCGACTACTGCCGAGCAGCGGCCAGACACACGTCAGCTTCCATCGTGGATGTGTCGTGGACCATCCGGATATAACCCAGATTTCGAAAATGAGACTAGGTTATTGAGAATGCAATCAAGGATAGAGTCAATCGGACCCTCGTCTCAGTGCGTCGACAGTTCCCATTCGCTTTCGGCAACCATGAGCATACCCAGATCGCGCAAGCTTTGACCCGAGTTACATCTGAGAACATCGGCAACATTTTCGGCCATTCCCTTATCTGCTGCGAAGAATCGGAAAGTCACGACTTCTTTGCCGAACATGCATGTCAGGTCGACGCGGGTTCCCACGATCCTGTCGACTCTTCTTAAGGTCACAGATTCCGGGTTACTCGCAAAGGCTGCTTTGCGGGTATCAAATGGTCCAGCGCCACCTTGGGGCGGCCAACCAGGCAGATTCAACAGCTGCTTCATTCAGTTACTCCTAGGCATAAGTGAGCTCAGTATGTTGTTGATCATCAGGGATGCAGAGGAATCCGACAATACCCCATGCGTGGCAATGCCATCCAACGTCATTGTTATCAAGGGGTGGGGAGCATCTGCGACGTCGGATTTTCTACGACTAAGGACCCTTCCGCCAATGAAGGCACTGTAAATTTGACCCCGCCCATCTTATGCAATGATTCTAATCGGTTTAGCTAGGCAAAGAGCCACTTACGCTTTGGTGCGCTAACCTCGTGTGCCTTGTCTATGTTCGATGGAACACAGATTGCAAATGGTAGCTGGGCGCTGCATCATAAAGGCCGCACCGGAAGGCGGCGTGGAACATTGTTTCGGCCTTGGTTGAATGTCTTGGGAAGGATGATCGACCATGACTCAGACCTTTACAGCACGATTCGAACATCGACTAAATGATGACGGCACAATCGATTCCATCTGCCGTGAATGCTTCGTCACCGTTGCAACTGCAATATCGAAACCTGAGCTGGAGCGCGAAGAGCGTGAACACAATTGCGCCCACTTGCCGATCGACCGGTATAAGAACTGCTTGTACAGTGAAATTTATACGTAGTGCGCGCTCGCGCTTACTCCGCCATCTCCATGGAAGTTTGTGCCGTGCGGCGAGGGCTACGCAGTTACATAGCGGCGACGAAATTTGGAAGCATGTCAGGTGCGCATACCTCCAAAAGCTGTGCCGTCCGCGCCGCCATTCCGGTGTACATCGACGCAACTTGGAATGCATTCGAGCGGACGCTTTCACTCGCCTGGCTGAAGGCGCAGTGTGCGAGAACCCTTAGAGCTCCAAGGCGAATCTGCATGGCGTCACTGCGAAGGGTTTCAAGCAGGATTCGGTCAATTGAGCCGCTTGGATCGCTGTTTTGAGCCGCATAATCTACCATCTCCAGCATCACACCAGCGTTACGGTACATCGCCCGAATCCCGCGAAAGCCCTGCATGCGTTCCCAGGTTTCTGCCGGGGTGGTATTCAGCCCTTCCTTGGAAAGGAAATGAACGCTCAAGTCGCGAGCGCTCCAGCCCGGCTGGAGACGAGTCACAAGGGAATCCCAAGACCGCGCGTTGCGGCGGCGCAAGCCAGATCTCCAGCGGACGAGATAGATTGCCACTGCAACGATTGCCGCGATTTGGAGGATCAGAAGACTCATTTACATACACCTACATCGGCAACCATTGATGAACCCACCATTAGTATGAAACAGCATTCAGGCGGGGTATATAACACAGCCGAGGCGCAGACTGGTGCTTTTGGGTTCCAAAGTGAGCGAAAATCGCCACTTAGCCTGCAAAGTTCGCGGTATGCCGTCGCGGATTATCTGGTGACCAACCTTTGGACAACGGCGACTTCAACTGCTTCTGCATTAATGATGTTGTTATGCAGGCAGTATAGGGCAAGTTCAATGCGGTCTTCGACGCCGAGTTTGTCGTAGATTTTGCCCAGATAGTTCTTTATGACCTGTTCGGAGGTTCCCAGCTGAGAAGCAATTTCCTTGTTGCGCTTACCTTGGGTGATGCAAATGATGACCGCCGTCTCCTTGGGAGAGAGGAGCGGCTGCGTAGGGGAACTTAAGCGCACAGCTTCCTGAACACGGTAGGCTTCGATAACCCAGTTCATCCTTTGGTTGTCGATCCAGGTCTCTCCGCTAGCGATGCGCCGCACGCAGCGAACCAGCAGATCGGGAGAGATAGACCGGGAGATGATGCCGCGAATGCCACGACGATAGAGTTCCACGGTCTGGTCTTCGTCAGCGGATTCGGCCTGCACGATGAGCTTGATGTCGGGCGCGATGCGCAGGAGTTCCGGGATTGAGTTGGTGGCGCCAGAGAGAAGTTCACCCTCGACAAGGACAACATCGGTAGGTTGTCGCTCAATCGCAGCGCGGAGATTTTCCAGCGATTCCGCCTGCGCAACGACTCGAATATCGTCTTCGAGTCCGAAGATCTTGCGAATTCCGACACGGTAAATTGCCTGAGAGTCCGCGAGAACAACGCGAATCGTACCCGGCTTAACAGGTCCCTCTAGAACATCGCCACTAGGTGTTTCATCTGGCTCCATGCTGCGAATGTAAGCGAGAATAACCACCGCAAAGCATTGCACAAGATGTGTAGATGGTTACCATCGCGTTAAGCCCAGGTTCCGCACAGGTATACAGGATCATCTTGCCGCAACCGAGACTCCTCGAGAGAACTCGATCTCTTTGCGAGTGAATGTCATACGGCATTCTCCAAAATGGCATGCTCCTCGGCTTCGTCCATCTGTGCTTCCGAGGAATTCGAAGGTGCCACGGGGACATCTGCCGAAGCCACCGCCACCGCCCCCTGTAATCGAGCTATCCGAGCTGGAGGAGATTAACAAAGTCGTTGAACTCGCGAGCGATTCTCGAGAAATCATCAAAAAGCTCAAACAAATTCTGCAGGAACTTGTACAGGATGGCTGGGCGTAGATCGTCTGTATCTCCCACGTTCGGATAAAAGATCCGAATGCTCTGCCTATATCCCGGCAAAGCTCTCGAGCGCCATTCTGCTGGGGATGGTCAATGTTGTTCCATCAAATATCACCAGGCGACGAGTCTTGAAGAAGCTGAGTGTTCGGCTTACGGTCTCGCGCGTGGCTCCGATGAACTCACCAATTTCCTCATGAGTAAATGAAAAGCGACACTCGGTGCCCCACTCGTTCTTCTGCCCGCCATCGTTCCATCCGAGCAGCAGGCGGGCAAGCTTCTCGTGAACCGAGGGTGAGAGCGCTACCGTGCGCAACTGTTCACACGCCACTTTGTATTGCAGGTCCAACTCCTCGGTTACGGCTTGATAAGCCGCAGGGTGTCGGCCGAGAAAGCGAAGAAATGGGCTGCGTTCAATGACAGCAATCTTTGAGTGGCACATGACTTCAGCCGTCGAATTTCTTGGGAGACCGGAAAGTGCTGAAGAGAGTCCGAGTATCTCGCCGGCCTTGGCGATGCTGAGAATGAGGCGCTTACCATCACTCGAACTGATAGATAGCTTCACTTCGCCCGAAAGGATGATGAAGATCGCTGGAGACGCCTCCTTCTCCCCAAATAGAATGGCGCCTGGCTTATAAGAAGCGGGAAACTGCAATGCCTCTACATCTAACAATGCCAACGGGGACAACTTTCTGAAGAACTCACCAACGCGCGTAATCTGGCCCTTGGAACTACTCATTGATTCACCTATTGTTTGCATTTTCCATTTCCTCGTCTCCACAGGTGAAGCGGCTTTTCCATGTCACGCAAACAGTCAAATGATCCGTTTCTGACTTCGCGCTCATTGCCATAGGGGAATCCGTGCTGTTTAGGGAAATAGATGAGCGACTCCATCGCCATCCGAGGTCATCCTCGCGCGCGAAAGCGCATGCAACACTTGGCATGTGTAACTGTGGATCGAAGAGTTTCTAAGTGTCGTGCTTGGCACACTCTCGATAAAAGCCTGAGTGTACAAATCAAAACAAACCTCAATATTGCAGGCTTCGCAATCTGAGATTCTGCCTGCGTCCGTAATATAACTAGATTTCACTGCCCAGTTAGAATACTGCGCGTCCGGGCAATGGCCAGTCAATGTGATATGTGACACTGCAGAATCGGGCGTAACCCGTGAACAAGCCTATGTGCGAAGTCACTGCCTGGGGAATGGCGACACTAAAGTTAATCCCTTGTCTCAGACCTATATGCCTATACATTGCTCTCTGCAGGTCGGATCAGTGTACGGCGCTACAGGGTTTCTAGGTACTATGACACGGGATCGGTCGGGAAGTCTTAGTGTTGTATCGGGGGCGGCGATTGGCGAACTTCGGGATGGAGCACCCTGAATGTGAGAAGTGAGAACGTCAGGAAGAATAGTGCGGGTTGTGGACAAAACAAAATGGGTCAGTACGGAGTTTCGGCCGCTTTCTGGCCCGGCGCCGAATCCGGACAAATATCACTTCGCTGGTTTACGCTTCGGAGCCTTGAAGGCTCAGAGTATCTGTTTCGATTGCGTCCAGTGTGTCCTCGGCGGAGATGACGTCACTGTACAGTTGCCCTTGGCCTTGCTCGCAACCTGTGCGAAGCAGCGAAGCTTGTTGCTCAGAATCCTGAATGCCCTCTGCAGCGACGGTTATACCCAGACCATGTGCGAGGCCTACCAATGCTCGAACAATTCCAGCATCTTCCTTTTCGAAGAGCATGCCATGAATAAAGCTGCCGTCGATCTTGATCTTGTCCATCTTGAAATTTCGCAGGTGATAAAGGCTTGAGTAGCCAGTACCGAAGTTATCTAGCGCAATCCTGACACCTGCTTCGCGCAAGCTGCCCAGAATATCCTGGGCTGCCTCAAGATTGCGGACGAGGGTGCTTTCCGTTACCTCGATTTCCAGACGTTGCGGAGGAAGTCCGGTCTCGCGTAGAACGTCCATGACGCGCGTCTTCAGCGTTTTGTCCTTGAGCTGACTCGAAAGCACGTCGATTGAGAGGACAACATCGCTGGGCCACCGCATGGCGGTCGTACAGGCTTGCCGAAGAATCTGATCACCGAGCTCATGGATCAGTCCACACTCCTCGGCTATCGGAATGAAACGATCCGGCATGATTTCGCCGAATGAAGGGTGGATCCAGCGCGGTACAACCTCAAAGCCGATGATCCGCTTTGTTTTGAGCTGGACGGATGGCTGAAAATGGGCGCGAATACTTTCGCTCGCTACCGCGATGCGGAGTTCCTCGACCAGTTGCTGCCGCTCCTGAACCCGCTTGTCCATATCGTCCTCAAAAAAGTGCACGGCCGATCGTCGTTCTTCCTTGGCGCGATAAAGAGCCAGGTCTGCCTTTCGCAGCGCCTGCTCGGGAGTAACCGCGTCGCCGGGAATGAGCGAGATGCCTATACCCGCACCAACCTGGTGTTTTACAGAACCGGCGGCAATGGGCTCCTTCAGAGCTTCGATTACCCGGAGTGCTACGCTGGTCGCAGCTTCCGGACCGACGAGATGCAGCGCGAGAATGGCGAATTCGTCCCCGCCCAGTCGGGCTGCCAGATCGCCGTCACGCATGGCGCCGAGCAGGCGTTGCGCGACAATTGTGAGAACCTGATCTCCAATTCCGTGCCCGTAAACATCGTTGATTTGTTTGAAGCCGTTCAGGTCCAGAAGGATCAAAGCGTGCACGGCGCCTTCCCGAGGCGGAGCGGCGGCCGCAGCCTTAAGCGCGTCATCGAACTGCCGGCGATTGGCGAGGCCAGTCAATGGATCCTTGAAAGCGAGTGTACGGACAAGCTGCTCTGCCGCAATTCTGCGAGCGGTTTCACGCCTCTGTTCAACGTATCGCCGCACCGAGAACGCCAGCAACCCCAATGCCATAATCCCACCGAGAAGCAGGGCTTCATCGAGTTCGATCGTTCTCTCGTGAACACTAACTCCATCGGAGTTTTTGAAGATGTCATACTCGAGTGTCAAGTACAGGCCGACGAGAATGACGGCAATCAGGATGGAAATATCCTTGAGACTGGTCCGGTACCTGATCATGAAACTCCTCACGCGCGCAATGTCCACAGACTGGCCCCTTATACTCTCCTGTGTTGGCGGACGCAGAAGACCTAATTGAGTGTCGCGCGGAAGCTATACAGGTGGACTACAACTTACGTTCTCGGCACCGCAGGCATGGGCTCTTTCCGATCGGTGTGACGCAAATCACACACAAGGCTCCGCTCCCATGCAAGCATGTGTTAACTTCCATGAGATTCCAAACACAATCCGGTGAACCTGTTCCCCTCTTTGAGATCGTCCACCTTCGCCGCGCTCTTGACCGGTTAGAGAAAATTGGGGAATCGACGTCTCCCACGATTTGCAGCCTTAAGCGCGTTGTTCTCCTTCGAATTGCCGAACTCGAAGCGGTGCTTGATAGAAGGCCGCCCGCCCGGGCGTAGCGAAGTCCTTCCCCTAATCAGGTCGCGCCATTCCTGCCACGGTAGTAATCGCATAGCGAAATTGATCTGCGCATAGAGTATTTTGTGCCGTCAACCGAAGGGGCGGCTTTATGCGAGATGGCAACTGCTATATCGGTTTATTCATCCCTCCAAACTTGGAGGGCCCCCGCTTCAACCCCGCCCCACATCTCATCCTCCATGGGCTGCTGATAGACCCATTCAAGCCTTAATGAACCTGCTTTATCTCATCAGGATCTCGCCCCGCGACTCTCACGAAATTGATGTTTATCTAGAGCTCGCTCAAAGGGAACTTGAATGGCTCACGAACCTGCTTCCGCAGCAATTCTTGGAGTCGCGCAATTAATCGACTGAAAGGTTTCCGGTGGAATCATCCACCCAAGATCGCGAAAGCGCGGCTATGTTTGCGTACGAGAAATTTGATCACCACTTCAATTTCTTTTGGTAATTTCGATAATCGTATTCGAATACACTCCGTGGAATGCTCTCAAAGAATGGCGCGACAGTCTGTTCTCCTTTGCTCACTCTTGCGGGGACCTGATTCCATTCAAGATCGCTTTCTGCGTCCGATCGCCAAATAATACTGCCCTGAAGTCCTTATGTTTGGCGTCGGACATAAGAGAGTATAGTGAAAAGCAGTTGGATGTTTGCACAACATGTGGGGTGTGCTCAGGCAAACTGACAAAGCCTCACATGTGATGGTGGGACCCAGTTTCCAACCTCAGAGAAGAGTTCAATGACTGATTGTTTCAGAAAGACTGACTCTGAAGTCGCAACCATTCAGGCCCAGGGAAAGAGTGGAATACTTTCCGTGGCGCCTCGATTGACCGCGTGCACGACGACCTTTCTGCCGGAGAAGTCGTCACCGAAGGGAATCGGGGCGCAACTCCGCGAGTTTCGAAACCATTTGAAACTTACGTTGCGAGAAACAGAGGAACGCTGCGCGCAGGTTGCGCAACAATGGGGCAACGATGCGTATCGAATCTCGGCAAGCTGGCTTGACCGGGTAGAGCGAGAGAACCGTGGGCTGTCTGCGACCAAGCTCATTGTGCTCGCCTATATCTACAATCTGTCGACGGACCAGATGCTTTCTCTTTGCCCCGGGTCGAATGAAGGTTCGGCACAGTTGCTACAGGCGTCCAGCCCCAATTCGACTCTCTTGCTTGCAGAGGGCCAACTGGAGAGACATGCCAGGGCCTGGGTCCCCGACAACTTGATCTCCGATCCCGTACCGGAAGAGACACTGCTGATTCAATCCGATCGCAAAATGATGCCGGCTCACTATCGCCGCGGTATTATTGGCAGGCATGACCGTACCTTGGAGCCAATGATTCTTGCCGGATCCATCGTGATGATTGATACGCAGAAGCGAGCTATTGCCAGCCGGAAGGACTGGACGAACGAGTTTGATCGTCCAATTTATTTTCTATTTACCCGGAATGGATACTTCTGCGGCTTCTGCGAACTGGATAAGAAAGCTGAGTGGTTGACGATTGTGCCGCATATGCTGTCGCCAGAACCCAACAATGAGCGGCGATGGAGATATAGAAAAGAAGTAGAGGTCATTGGGGCAGTTGCCGGTTTGTTCACGAGACGAGTTCTCTAGCTCGAATGTTGGGCCTTACAGGCACTGCTATAGACTCCTTCGCAGTTCTACAAGCCCGGGGAGATTCCACTCTTCATAGAGCGCCAGCACACGGCGTGTCATCGTGTAATAGATGACAACCACCTGCTCCGCGTGTTCCGGAAACGCCTTTTCGGCCCTGCCGACCTTGGCCGCGCTCTTCAGCCGTCCAATATGCCACTCAATTTCTCGTGTGTTCAACCTGAGTTGTTCGGCAATGGCCAGTGCCTCCGGATACCATTGCTGAACGTAAAAGACCAGATCGACGAGGACGCCGCAATTTCGTTCAAGAACCTCGAGCCCCCCTATCCCACCAACCATTGACCATATCTGGGTTTCATCGAGATTTGTGTCATTTTCGTCTTGGTCAGCCATAAATGAGGCGATCAAAGCTACATTTTCCCGATCGACTGCCGAAAGCCTGCCTAGAAGCTTCTCCCAGCTCCCATATGGATACTTCTCAGTCCGAATCCGCCGGAGATAATAGTGGACCACCAGGCTCAGTAGCGCGGCGAGGAAGACTGCCAACGCTAAAACAAAATAGGTTGCTCGCATTACTATTCCCCCAACGTTCGAATTCTCCGAAGGTCGGCTTCGACTAGCCGTTGCAGTGTAAGTAGCTGCTCCTTCATTGTTTTGGGAAGCGTTTTGGGAACTGGAGCATCAAGCCAAAGCATTACGATCCAATAGCCCGCACAGATCATGTAGCTGAGCATCCGAAAATAGGTCAAGTCCGCAGCAATCTTTATGCTGTGATCAATTCCGAAAAAGCTATGTCCTGCCTCGATGAGAATACAAACGAACGAGTAGAACCCAAGGCCTTGCGCAATCCTCGCCGCATGAGTCTTCCATGGAAGTCTGATGGTCACCGAGAGAGCAATCATTCCCGCAAAGAGTTCTGTCATCAACACGGCGGAAAAGAAATTGCCGCGGATCAGAATCGTTCGCAGCAGCGTGTGAGCTGGCGGAATCGCCGAGAGCCACGTGAGAGCCGCCGCGATCGTAATACTTCCAAGGACAATCCAGGCGAGTCTGATCGGGGCATCTGGCGCCCAGTTGCCGAGTGGGCGAAAAACATGCGATGCCATCTCGTATACAACGCAAAGCTGCAAGGCCAAGTCAACGCTTCCCAACCAAAGGTACGCCAGGAGATATGTATGCTTGCCACCCGCTAGAGCGGTGAGATACAGAACGACGGTTCTCATGACATAGCTAGCGATGAGAATCGTGAAAAATGGAAATGTCGTTACGCGATGACGGATCCAAAGAACTAAAAGCAATACGATATGGGCGACAAAGCCGGCTACCCAAAACAGAAGATCTATCCCGGTCAAGTGCATCTTCTCTCCCTCATTGGGCAGCCAGCTCAAGCTCGCCTTTTACGGCCATTCTATGCCAACTGGAGGAGTTGGAGAATGATTACTACGATCGTGCCCTGTGGCTCGGGATCAGTTCCACCGACAGACGTCGGGGTGGGGGCCGGCACTGTGGCGGTTGTAGTAGTGGACTGAGCAAATGTCCTGCCAGCGTGCATTGTTAAGGCTAAGAGCGTTGAGGCAAGGACCAGATTGCGAGCAGCATGCTTAATCATCTTCATCGACACATCTCCTCTTTAGCGCCAATTTGCGCTGCCGGGAGATTAGGTCTTTAAATCAGTTCGTCTCAGCGATCGCTTTGTCTTGTTGCTTAGGCACAACCTATCAGCCTCGATCCTTTGCAATGCTCGCTTCTAGCTGATCGTCCCGATTTTTCAGTGGTTCCAATGCGTTGCCAAGCTTGCCCACATCTGCGTTTCTTCTAAGCAACAGCGAGCGAGATTTTATTGATCGAGTCCGTGGCGTGGCGGAGACGTCACAGCAGTCGGCCTTGAGCGGTACCCACTCAAACGCGAACAAGTTTCTTTGCGCACTGTGATGGAACTATGGAAGCCTCGGTTCGTTGCGCAGACGAAACGTGCTTATTACGCCGATGTTGCTTATACGAAGCAAGCACCAAATCAGAGAGCTCTCTATGATGTCCAAAGCTCTCAGTTACTTACCGGATTTCTAGCTCCGAGCGCTTTCAAACACTCGCGTCCGCGGCAAAAAACGACTGGAACTCCAATAGAACCTTATTGCTAAATGGCATCGTGTTCCATTCCATGCGGCAATGCAGCAAATCGGGTCTATCGAGGTGTTGGTCATAGCTCTGCACGGGGAAACACGTTGATCACTGGGCCACTCAAAACCGTTCTCTTGATTGAGGATGACTCAATAGAAGCTCGCAGGATCGGTGAGATGTTCAGCGATCAGGGCTCCTCCTCCTTCGCCCTAACCCATGTCGACAACATGGCGGATGCAAACAGATTCCTTGCCGAGCATTCGGTAGACATCGTCATGCTCGACTTTGGGTTGACCGACCCACTCGGATTGAAGAGGTTGCAGGCAGCTTCAGCCGCTCGGCCGATTTCCATCGTGCTGCTAGCTGATGTAAAGGATGAGGCGCAAGCCATGACTACTATGAAAGAGGGTGTGCAGGATTATCTCATCAAGAGTCAGGTAGAAACGCGCGAACTAATGCACACTCTGCGCAATTCGACTGAGCGCAAGTTACTCGAAGAAGCCCTATTGAGCGAACAGACTCGTGCCCAAATCACCCTGGAGAGCATCGGAGATGCCGTAATCTGCACTGACGATTCCGGAAAGATCACTTTCCTTAACCCCGTCGCTGAAAGGCTGACCGGCTGGGCACTCAGAGAGGCAGCCGGTCATCCTCTGGCTCAGGCCTTTCGTATCATGGACGCCTCGACTGGCGATCTCGCTGAGGATCCTACAACCAGAGATAGATGGAACCGAAGGGCCAACCCTCTCCCACTGAATTGCATCCTCACACGGCGTGATGGGCACCAGATATTCATCGAAGACTCCGTCGCTCCCATTCGTGATCGTAATGGAAGGACATCTGGATCGGTTCTTGTCTTTCGCGATGTGTCTATGGCACAAGCGTTTGCGGAGCAGATCACGCATCTGGCCGAGCACGACGCTCTGACCGGCCTGCCGAATCGGGTGTTATTGAACGACCGGCTGAACCATGCGATCGCGGCCGCTAGCCGCAACTCGAGCATGATGGCGGTCCTGTTCTTCGATCTCGACGGTTTCAAACACATCAATGATTCGCTCGGTCATTCAATCGGAGACAAGCTTCTGATTTCCGTGGCAGATCGTCTCCGGGATTGTATCCGAACGCCGGATACGGTAAGCCGTCAAGGTGGCGATGAATTCGTCGTATTACTTCAGGACATACGACACGCGGATGACGCTGCCAATACAGCCAATAGAATGCTCAAGGGAGTAATGGCAGCCCACTCGGTCGATGGCAGCGAGCTTCACGTAACCGCCAGCATCGGGATAAGTGTGTACCCTGATGACGGCGGTAATGCGGAGAGTCTCATCAAGAACGCCGACGTCGCAATGTACCAAGCCAAGGAGAGCGGTTGCCGTAGCTATCGATTCTTCAAACCGGAGATGAACGTCAAAGCTGTTGAACGGCAGTCTCTCGAACAGGATTTGCGGCGGGCCCTTGACAGGAAAGAACTAGCGCTGCACTACCAGCCAATTGTTAATCTCAAGTCGGGCACCATCACCGGGGCCGAGGCTCTATTGCGCTGGACGCAGCTGACGCGAGGGCCGGTTCCGCCCTCTGTGTTCATCCCAGTCGCGGAAGACTCGGGCCTTATTTTGCCGATTGGTGCTTGGGTTCTGCGCGAAGCATGCACGCAAGGCAAAGCATGGGCAGATGCTGGTCTGTGCCCACTTACTATTTCAGTCAACGTATCCGCGCTCCAGATCCGGAGTGAGAGTTTTCTCGCAAACCTTGTGGTAGTCCTCCACGAAACTGGTCTGAACCCGGGTTCGCTAAATATTGAAGTGACCGAGAGTGGCCTCATGGAACGAGCTAAATTCGGATCGGCAATTCTTACGAGTCTGAGGGATAAGGGCATACAGGTATCTGTAGACGATTTCGGGACAGGCTATTCCAGTTTGAGTTATCTTCGCAAGCTCCCGATCGATGCACTCAAAATCGACCAGTCCTTTGTTCGACAAATCTCGACCACACCCGATGACACTACGATCGTAAGCGCAATAATCAGCATGGGTCGAAGCCTGAGATTAAGGGTGGTCGCCGAAGGTGTTGAATCGGCAGAAGACGTTGCGTTTCTGAAGAAACAGAAATGCGATGAGGCACAAGGGTTTTTTTTCGGACGTCCAGTCAACGCTGAGTGCTTCGCCGAACTCTACAAAATGCAGTCAAATTTAAAAAACGGAGCGGCGACTCATTGAAAGCAAACGTTCCCAAAGTTGCGAGAGTCTTTCTCGGACGATTGACCGACCAGGCAAACGAATACCAACGACTTGAGGTTCGTCCAGCCAGAATCAGGGAATTCGTTGAGCGCGAATCGAGCAAACACGGACCGCAGCACATTGTTCGAGAAGGAACACGGATCATGGAAGGACGCGGATAACCATGGTGTTATGGATTCTCCTGGGATTTGAAATTGGCATTGTCGCCTTGGCGTCCCTCAGTGACTACGTTTGGAAACATCGTTTGCGACGTCCCTCTTCCTAAAGGCGTGTGAGTGATTTCCGTTTATCCGGGTGCTGCCGAGGAATGGAGAATGTTCCAGATACCGCCAAGAAACTTATCACCGCCCAGGAGATTCAATGTGCTCAAAATAACGATATTCAAGCCAACAGGTGAAGGATATAAAACAATCACGAACGCAACTGCATATTGCACCCAAGGTTCTTTACTCACCGCAAGTTTTACACTCCCGGACGGTAATGAGATGTCGATAAGAACGACCTTGCCATTCTTCATCGAAGATGATGCGTCCAAGGAGGCGACTGGCTTCTGAGCACAAACCCAGTCAGACGACTAAGCCCGATTCTGCACCGAAACGTGAGGTTGACAAAACAGGGTCGGAATGTCCTTCAAGATGTCGGAGTTGAGGCAGCATCTAGGTATGATCACGCGGATGACCAAGCCACACTGGTCCCGCATCTTCAAAAGCTAGCACAACAAACTCCACCTTGACACACTAACTCTCAAGGATGACCCCCATAACTCGGAGGTGAACTTCGCTTGAACAGGGACGAGGAGTTAACTCTATCTCCAGAGGAACCAGGTGACGCGATTCGCGCTAAACTGAGGCGTGAACGATTCGAGGGGTTGTGGTTTGGCACTGTCGGCAGACGCTTCCGCTACGCTGCACTCTTCGTAGCCATCTTCCTATTAATATTCATGGTTCTCATGAAAATTGAAACATTGTAAACCTATACCTCACTCCAAAAGTGTTCAGTGTCCGCGCCGGCCGGAGTCCTCCAGTTTTACCAAGACAGAACACCCTAGTATCCTCCAGAGGCACAGTTAGCGCGGTGAATTCATCTTGGCCCGTAACTACCCGGTTGTGCTCTCGTGCAACCAGGCCGGCGGGAACCTGCTAAGTGTTCTGGCTCACATTCCCCTTCTTCCAATTCTCAACCTTAACATCCAAAAACGTCTTGTATTCTTCGTCTGTCAAATAGGTTTCAACTCGCAAAATTGTGGCTTTGTTGAGTTCGCATACTACCTCGTATGAAAGCGTGTGGGGAGGGAGCAAACCCATCTCAATTAGTTTTTTGCCTGTTTTATCTAGCACAAGGTGCATTCTACTCCCTATATAGAAAGTGGCCACGATTGTTGCGGATGACAGAGATGAGAGGTCGGGGGACTGCCTCTGCGTTGCATAAACCTTACGTCGGGGAGCCGACAGACACAGCGCCTAACCCATTACTTTCGGTCATCTGACCCCTCGTTTGCCAGGGCACCATTGGTATGAATCAACTAGCTTAGTTGAATAGAATAGGTGTACTAAGTGCATAGGGAACATTTCTCGTTTGCCCGTCGTCGCAACGACGATGGTACCGTCGATTCAATCTGCCAGGGCTGCTTTCATACCATCGCCCATAGCGCAACCGAACCAGACCTCCAGAATGCAGAGGATAGTCACGTTTGCAACGCGGCAACTGTTGAACACTGTCGCGGGTTCAGTAAAGCGGTCTCAGATTATCGCGAGGAAAGTGACAGATGTGTCCCCAGATATTAGACAGATGTGGGAGTTTGATATTCGCAATCGACGTTGGCATCAAAGATCGGAACGCATCGAACGCACCTCTCCCGAATCGAACGTGCAAAGCTGACACCCACATTGGCACTGGTACTGCGCACCGCAGCTGCCCTTGGGGTGGAGAAGGTCATGGTTCGCGTTAGAGAATGAAACCCGCAAATTCACCGAGGAGCCCAGAGAAGACCTACAGGCACAGTGTGCCTTGACGCGCACACTCAGCATGCGGTTTGGAGCCTATCAGCTGTGCACTGGATTCACAATGGGTGAGAAAGCTCATTCTACGAAGTGAATAACGGAGACCGAGAGGATCACCGAATGGCGCGTAGAGGAGAAGATCACCGCGTGACGAAGAAGGTATGGCGCTCTCAAAAAACAAACAGCGTCGGTGCAGAACTCAGACACCGAGTTTTGGACCTCCATGCTGGACGATCCGCGTGTTTTGAATTTCGAACATTTTTCGGCCGGGGGTTACAGGCTAAAAGGGAGGGTCTAAATGAAGTTAAGTATATGAAAACAGGGGAAGTGCGGATTTGATGGTAGGCGAGGCGGGAATCGAACCCACAACCCCCGGCTTAGAAGGCCGGTGCTCTATCCGATTGAGCTACTCGCCCGCAATTCCTCCATTGTAACTTTGAATGATCACGCCGGGAAATCCTGACTCCTCGACATCCGCAGCGGTCATTGCGGTGCCGTCACAATCGCAGCGGTGAAGGCCGCCAGGCACTCTGCGAGGCAAGCCCTTGCATCACCGTCCGACCTTCCGCACGCGGTGAAATATGCTGTCGCCCCCAGATCATCCCGCTCAGGATCGATCAGCGCCCGGCGAACCACTAGATCGACTCGACAGCACCGGAGCGGTATATCCCGCAGGTCCTCGCACAAGGCCCTGCAGTACCGCTCCGCCTGTAGCGGGCAACTCCACTGCTGATCGCTGCGCATGAGCAGGTCAACGTAGCAGGCGATGGCGTGTTTCGCTTCTTCACGCGTCGCGTCGAGTTCGTCGGTGTCAAGAGAGCCCGGGTCGAAGACATCGGTCTTCGAGGTCCACACCGGGGAACTCGGCGCATTCAGTCGCGCGAGGGCATCTGCAAGACCCGGAAGCTGCCGAGCTTCCGTCAGCTCTCGGGCTTGATGCGGATGTTCGCGCAGATCGACGAATCCCGGCCAGTGCGCCTCGATGATCGGTGCGTCGCCCCCAACCTCAAACTCCCAATCAGCTTCCATTCGATCCGTCTGAAGTCTGGGCGGCGGGGGCAAACTGCATCACGTAGCGGATAACGCTGGCCTCGGCCCAATGAATCTCATCGCCGCGATCACGCGATAGATATGCGCAGTGTCCCCCATGCCGCGTCTCGATCAGCAAAATGTTTGGATTTGCATAGAGAGCCGCGCGCGTCTCCGGTACCAGGCGCACAAATGGATCGTCCTCAGCGCGGATGATCAGCGTAGGGATAGAAATTTTGTCGACTACGCGCGCGCTCGCAGCGCGGTAGTAGTAATCGTCGGCATCGCGAAACCCGCAGTACCGAGCCACGATCATGTCATCAAACTGCCGCAGGGAGCGAATGGAGCCCGTGCCCGTTATCTCGAAGATTTGCGGAAACAGTGCGGCCTTGCGACGATATCGCCGCATCAGCCCGCGCATGAAGTGCCTCTCATATAAGCGATTCACGGGCTCGTGCAACGCATCGGAACCCGCCGCGAGATCGATGGCCGGACAAACCGTTGCCACCGCGCAAAGGGGTCCAGCGTTTCCCCACTCACCCGCAAGCTTGAGCACCAGGTTGCCGCCCATCGAATAGCCGATGAGCGCCACCCGTTCCAGCCCGAATTGACCGGCATAGTGGCGCATCACCGCGGCCACATCCGACGACAGACCCGAGTGATACAGCGTTGGCGTCAATTCGTCCGTGTCGCCGCAATTGCGCATGTTCATGCGAATCACGTTGCAGCCCACAGCGAGTGCTCTCGCCGCGAGCCCCCGGATGTATTGCGATTGCGATGACCCCTCAAGGCCGTGAACCAGGATCACCGTCAGCCGGTCCGCTCGCACCGCCAGCGGTTGCCAATCGCAGAAGCAAACCACGCGGCTGCCATCCAGTGGGTCAACCTCCACCGTCTCTGCCACCGCTGTAGAGTGAAACGGGGGGCGCGGCAGATAATTGCCGACAATGGTCTGCAGATGTCCATTGCGTAGTCCCCGACGCGGCTCAAAGGGGTGCAAACCTGCCTTCCGCATAGCGGCGGCAACAGCATCCATTTCTTTTTGGGGAGATTCAGGGCTCACGGAGGCTCGTCAAAAACAGACTATCCAGGGGCTACTTGGCAAGTGCAAATTGGGATGGTCAGAGGGGATCGAACGTTCAAACCCTTTTTGTTGTCTGTAGCTTACAGAATCCAAGTTTGCCACCGTTATCGGGAATTTTATCGTTATCGAGGACCATTGCACGCTCGAGTCGCCAAGAACAGTATGTGCTGAGCAGCCAATTGAGCGCAATTGGATTGCACATATTATGTTTGGTGTTTTGACGTGTCCGGCATAACGGGCGGCGAGGATAGATGCCATGCGCGCGAGCAGGGAGCGGCTGCAGGCAGCAGAGTTGACCGGCATCAGCTCGCGGCAGACGCGACGAACTGCCCCGCTTTTTCGGCAGCCCGCCGTCATTGGCCGCGTTGTGCCTCCGAGTCAGTATTCATCGGCCGTTCTTTTGGCATCGCGCCGAAGCAGCCGTCACCCTGCCGAGCCAGATTACGTTCTTTTGGGAAGACTAAACCTGCTCTGCCGGCGCGGAAACCAGGTTGATCTCGATTTTCTGCACACCAAGACGAGGATGTTTTGCTGTGAGTCGCAGAACACCAGGCTCTTCACCTGCGCGTAGCCACACGGCGCCTGTTCCGCCAACTAGCGCGAATGGGTTGTCGCCGATCAGCTTTCCGGGACCTTCCAGCGTAAAAGTGATCGGATCATTTGCGTAATTGCGCATCGCGCCGAACTCATCGGTTACCCGAAAGACGACACGGGTTGTATCGGCCCCGTCTGCTTGGAGTTCACGGTCGTCGGCAACAAGAGCGAACTTTGTGTCGACTCCCTTGCCTGATAGCGATTTGGAGATAACCTGCTTGCCGCTGATGAATCCGTCGATCCGCAGATCTCCCCAGGGCGCACCAAGTTTCTTCAGATCGATTTTGTTCATTTCGAGGACGAACAGCGGGTACTTGAGGTGCTCAAACTCCGTGCGATCCGGATCGACCTCAGCAACAAGAACCCAAGGATTAGCGAGATCGGAGTTTGCACGCGCGAAGACTTTGATGTGATCGCAGTTGGAGCAGAAGACGGCCTTGGTAAAGCCGACGGACTCGTCACCGCGCGCCCAATGGAATGCAGGCTCGAGCACAACCTCTTCTGCCGGGTCGCATTGCGACTTATAAAAACCGGCTGCAGGTTTCGGTTCCCGAAAAATGTCGGTGACTCCGTGGTAGCAGATGCGATCGCCGGCGCCAAAGTTGGAATGGGTGTTGTAGTCGAAGGCGCACCAGCCGATGCCGCCCGCGTATTGAGGGTTCGAGGCCAGTTGATTATGAATCCGCGCATGTCGCAGGGTGTGCTCGCGCTGGCGCTCATCGTCATCGGTAGTCTTTGTCGGAAATGTGTGACCGACAAACTCGGTATTCAGATAGCGGGGGTGATTCGGTTGCTTCAAGGGAAAGCCGAAGTCGTTCATGGTGAAGACGTCTTCCAGGAACTCCGATTCCTGGAAGTAACGGATGCCGCCGGTTTGGCGCGATTCATCAAGGGCATGCGCAAAGGCATTGGTGCGCGTGTAGAAATCATGGCTGTCGCGAGACTCGTTGATCCGGACCCCCCAGAGGATGATAGACGGATGGTTCCAGTCGCGGCGAATCATGCGGCCGACGTTGTCGATGGCGACTTCCTTCCATTTCTCGTCGCCAATATGCTGCCAGCCCGGAATCTCTTCAAGCACCAGTAAACCAATTTCGTCACAGCGATCGAGAAAGTGGCGAGACTGGGGATAGTGCGATGTGCGAACGATGTTGCAATGGAGTTGCTTGCGCAGGATGTCAGCATCCATGCGCTGCACGCGGGCCGGCATGGCCTGACCGACAAACGGAAATGTCTGATGGCGGTCGAGTCCGCGCAACTTGATGACCTTGCCATTGAGTGAGAAACCGTGATCGGTGAACGTCGCTTCGCGGAAGCCTATACGTCGGGTGTCCTCGTCGATAACCTGGCTAGCCCTGGATAACCGCACGTGGACGGTGTAGAGATGTGGCTGCTCGAGGTTCCAGAGTTGTATGTCGCCGAGATTCGCCAGGGACACGGTGTAACGGGCCGGATCCTTCAGCGTTTCTGTAGTGGTATAAGCGGGTGCGTCAGTGTATGGATCCAACGGTGTTGGGGGATTCGAAGGATTGACCGCGGTGGATGGCCGCTCAACGGTGCGGCTCGCTTTCGCAATGATCTTCTCTCCATCGCGTAACTCTGCCTCGAGCGAGATGGAGCCGCCTGCCGCGAGATCGCCGGCCAGGAAGCAATTGACATCGAGAGACGGACTGGCGCTTAAGACATCCTTGGGTTGGGCAAAGATGTTGTCGATGTAGAGTTGGGGAACGACGCGAAGTGAGACTTCACGATAGATTCCGCCGAAGGTCATGTAATCGATTTCGTATCCGAAGGGAGGAATGTCGCTGCGTTCGGTCGAGTCCAACTGCACCGTTAAAACGTTTTCATTTTGAGGATGCAAATGCTTTGTCAGTTCAAAGGAGAACGGCGTAAAGCCACCCTTGTACTCGCCAAGAAGAACGCCGTTGATCCAAACCGTCGAAGCTGTCATGGCGCCTTCAAAGTCAACGAAGACGCGCTTTCCTGCCGCACCTTCAGGCAACTTAAAGCGACGCCGATAAGTGGAAATGAATTCGTAATCCTTGTCGTCGAAGCTGTGCCAGGGTAACGCAATGTTTGTATGAGGGATGATGACCCGCTCGAATTTCGAATCGTCGAATCCGACCGCTTCGGCACCGGCGACTTTTGAGGGGCTGTAACGCCAGTTCCGGTTCATGGGGAGAATCTTTCTTCCCGGCGAAATCTGCACTTGGGCAAGAGCTTGAGAACCGGACAATGCGGTAGAGGCCAACACCGCGCCTGCAGTCTTGATAAAGTCGCGTCTGATCAATTGACGACTCCCTTCTGAGATGACACATTTGGCAATGAGAAAAAGCCCGATTACAACCCATGGGAAATATATCAGCGGAAAGCGGAACCAAGAATGCAGGCGCCACTGAAGGCTTACAGCTTAGCCGACAGCCAGCGCCAGAAGCTGCCCAAGGTCCAGCGATGAGCTTGATTGCGTTCCCCGCGGTAAGGTAGGAGCGATCACGAGAGCCTGGCTGTGGCCTTCGAACCACACCAGGAAGGCGGATCGGTCGTATCCCTGAAGCCGCTGCTGATTGATCCAGTGATAGTAGGCGCCCATGTCAGCATCGATGAGCGAGCCCACAGGGTCGAGCTCAGGGGTTCCGCCGGCATTCGAGAGCAGTTCGTTCATCGGGCGCTGCCGCTGCCGTGGCGCGTAGCGGACCATCAAAGTAAGTGGCTCGGCTCTGCGCAGGGATTCCCGGGTTGCCCATTGGGCAAATGCGGTGGCAAAGATCTGCGTTCCCGAGCCCTCGGTGAGGATTTTCAGCTTGAAGCGCTCGAGGACAGCATTGCCTGTATCGCTCGCGCCCAGATCGGAAGGATTCATCCGGGCAAGATGTGTACGTAACTCTTCAGGACCCATGCCCGGACGATTGATCTGCCCTTGCATGTCTCTCAACAGGGCGGCGCGCATGGCCTGCATGCCCTGATACGAGACGCAAGTCAAAATCGGACTGTGCTCTGCTTCGGCTCCGCCATCGACATACCAGTGGCCGAAAGGAACGGGATGGGCCTCGCCGCGCGCGGCTGCCGCCGCAAGAAGAAGTTGCAGGCCATTCTCGGGTTTGATTTGGTTGAAGTAGGTGCCGTGTGAGCGAAGGTTGCGAAACAGCGGCTCGTCATAGTTGGAAACACCCTGGCCAATGACCGCAACGCCGAGTCTCTGTGTAGCAAGCGGTTTCTGTGCAACAGCTGTTTGCAAACGCGCGCCGTAATCGGTCGCAGCTTTGCGAAAAGCATCGAGCTGGTGCGTGCTCCAGAGGTAAGCGGATTGTTGCTCAATGAATTGCGAGGGCGAATTGATCCAATCGAAGTTTTCGAGCTTTGAAGAGATTGAGATGGACTGGAACAGCTGAAACCATTCTTTGGCTTGCGACGGAGAGAGCGCGTCGATCGTCGAAAGCTCGACATCGATTGCCGCTCGTTCCGCCGGAAATTTGAAGTCGTACTCTATGACCTCGCGCAACAAGCTGGGCAGGAACGTAAGGGGGAGTTGCCGGATAGCCTGGATGTGATCGAGGACAAGCTTTTTGGCCTCCGGCGGATACGCCGTGAAATTCTCGGGCTGGAGATCGCGCGGCAACATAACTACAAGAGTTCCTTGATTGGTTTGCCCTGCGACTGGGCAGGTGAAAAGCCCATGATCGCGCCGAGGCTCGGCACCAGATCAATGGACTGCATGGGCTCATTAAAGATCACACCTTCGCGAACGCCTGCTCCGAGCGCCATCATCCATGTGGTGCGGCTGGCGACATCGCCGGTTCGATGGTGTTGGAATCCGTTGCCGCCGGCGTCGTAGTCAGAGTCGCGTCCGAAATCAGGAAGAATGAAGAGCGTTGTGTTGCCGTTGTATTCGGGGTTTTCTTGAACAGCCTTCCACAGTTCTGCGCAGAGGCGATCAGTACGTCGAATGCCTTCGATGTAGAGGGAGTATGCGCCGGAATGGGCCACGTCGATGTCGTGCATCGTGATCCACAGAAGGCTTGGCGCCTCCTGTTGCATAAGACGCTTGGCGATGTAAACAGAAAGTTCGTCGGGACTGGAGAGCGTTCGCGCATGCGCCATGAAATCGGCGACAGAGAGCCGGAGGATACCGTCGAGTTGCTGCAATTCAAACTCGCCTCCTCCGAGATGAGGTGTGTAAAGCGGATTTTCGTAGTTATCGCGGAGCAGATGGTCAAAGTCCGTGGTCCCGCCTGAGGTTGCAGCGCTGAGCAGATGTTTTGGAAGGATGACGGTAGCGCCTGTTCCTGGACCATAGGAACGGCAATCGCTCTCGCCGATGCGGTTAAAACCGTTGCTGGGTGCGACGACCCAAGTATCGGAAGCAGGGCGTTTGAGGTCCTTGCGGAAGTATTCGAAGACGGTGGGATGCTCAGGGGCAACAGCGGAAAAGTTATTGAGAGTTTCGTAAACGCCGGTCGTGAGGCTGGCCGTCGCAACGTAGTGGCCGAGGATTCCATCATTGGTCACGTGGGTGAAAAAGCTCGATTGAGGAACCAGCTCTTTGAGCATGTGGGGAATGTTTTCCTGACCCTCCGGCGCGAAGGTCTCCTGGTCTCTGGCCCCACCGCCGAATGTAACGACGATGACCTTGCGCTTTTTGCGCGCTGTCTCTCCGCGCAGGAACGGACTTGCACCCGCGAGCGTGGCTCCCAGAGCAAGGCCCGCTGAATTGCGCAAGAATTCGCGTCGACTCCAACTCAAGCCTGAAGCGATCTCACGGGGACTTAGTCCTGCACCGGGAGAGAAGCTCGAAGCAAGTGTCTTGCTGAGTGCCGACCTCTTTATCAACTCAACTTGTCCAATCATTTGTGCATCCGTGACGCAACTGTTGCCTGTCTCGATTACTGCGTTTCCGACGCCCGGAGAATTCCGCATCACGGCTTGGCAGAAGAATCCGATTTTTCTGAATACACGAATTGCTGAACTTCTGCCCTCTCTTTGTCGGTCTCTGCCAGGTGTTCGGCACGGAGTTTTTGATAGACCGCGAATTCTTTTTGGGCCTGGTCTTTTTGCCCCACGTGTACGTAGTCGGTACCGAGACGGTAATGCGCATCCGACAGGTTCGGATTGAGCTGAAGGGCGCGCAGGTACTCGGGAATGGACTTGTCGTATTGATGCTGGCCCGCGTAGAGGTCTCCGAGCTGCACATGAGCTTCTGAAAGATTGTCGTCGAGGGAGATCGACTTTTGCAGGAGGCCTTGAACGGTCTGAAGATCAACGTTGGTGTCTCCGGTGCGCTTCCCTTTCCAGAGGCTCATTGCATAGTAGTACTGAGCCCGGGCATCGGTGGGACGGAGCTCCGCATAGCGACGAAAATGCTGAATGACATCTTCGGCCTGTTTGGGAGAGCTGTCGTATGCCTTGGATAAGAAGACATAGCAGCGAGGATCGGAGGGGGCCAGGTCTGCAGCGGTGAGAAGTGCCTGCACAGCCTCGTCATATTTGCCGCGTGAATAGAGCGCCAGGCCGAGACCGATGTAAAGTCTAGGCGACTTGGGGTAGCGGCGAGCAGCTTCTTCAAAGATGGTGATAGCCGGCTCATAGGTCCGATGCAGCAGCATCTCGCTGCCCCAGTCAAACAAATTGTCCTCGCTCGGGTCGAGATGAGCGGCGAGCTCGTAATCCGAGGCGGCTGCCAGGTATTTGCCATCCTTCTCGTCGATCTGTCCCAGGAGATTGTGAAGGTCGCCGGTATCCTTTTGCCTCACGAGATCAGCCACCAGCGCTCGCGCCTCGTCATTTCGGCCGAGAAGAAAATCGGTCATGGCTAGATCGTAGGAATTCTCATAGGCCGCTGGAGTAATCGCGTGAGCCTGCTCCAGCAAAGGGCGCGCCTCCGCCAGCTTCCCGGCTTGTGCGTAGAATTCGCCCAGATTGTGATTCGTTTCGTAGCCGTGAGGATCGAGGGCGAGCGCCTTTCGAAACTGTTCCCCGGCTAGCGAAACCTTCCCCGAATGCAAAAGTGCGGTGCCAAGATTCGTCCGGGCCTCCAGCCAATCCGGCTTGAGCTGCACGGCAGCTTTGAGCTGCTCCAGCGCCTTGTCTGATTCATTGAGAGACGCGTAGACCAGTCCAAGAAGTTCGTGAACCGTCGAGCTTGTCGTCGCGTAAGGAAGAACTTTCTCAAGTTCGTTGGCTGCCTGTGTATACCGTCCCGCGTCATAGTCGTTCACAGCCAGTTGATATTGCCTGTCAAGGTCCTGTTTCAGCTGGTCCTGCGCACTGAGCGAAACCACAATGCACGCAAGCATGCTGAGGATCAGGAACCTGGATGCAGGTTGATTGCTCACTCTACTCCTCCGCGATCGCCGCGTGAGCAATGTATCACCAAAAACAGGTCCCGGGAAGAGCGCCGGTTGGCGCGCTTCCCGGGATCGAAACACAACATGTTTAGTAGTACACCTTCATCGCAAACTGAATCTGTCTTGGATCATTGGGCGCATTGCGGGTCGATCCAATTGCGCCGAAATTATTCACGTTCGTGAAGTCGGTCGAGCCGCTGATCGACACCACGCCGTTGCCGCCGAATCCAGGCGCGTTAAAGTTCGGATGGTTAAGGATGTTGAAGAACTCTGCCCGGAACTCCGCCGAGAAGCGTTCGTTGAACTGGAACCTCTTGAACGTTGAGAAGTCGAAATTGTGGAATCCCGGCGTAACGGTCTGGCCAGGCCTGGAGCCCAAAATCGCACTCCCAGTCAACGGCAGGCATCCAGGTGCAAGGCTTGCGCTCGCTCCCAACGGGCACGCCTGCTGGAAAGCCGCAGCGTTGCCGAACCAGTACGGGAGATTCGTCCCGTTTTTGTCGATCTTGGTCTTGATACCAAGTTTCTGGCTCTGGCCGGCAACCTTGACGGCGTTGCAGCCGGTTCCCGCAGTCACACTGGTTGGGCAACCGATGTTAAGTGGCTGGCCGCCTTGAAGCACAACAATCCAGTTAGTGGCCCACCCACCGAGAACCGCATTGGCGATTCCTCCCCGGTTCATGTAACGCTTGCCCTTGCCAAACGGGAGCTCGTATCCGCCACTGAAGTGGAGTACTGAACGAATATCGAAGTCGGCCAAAGCGTAGTCGAATTTCGGCCCAAGGCCCGGCACGTCTGGGGCGCGATATCCACCCGTGCTGCCGCCGTTGAGCAGGTCACCAGCATCCGACAACGTCTTGGAGTAGGTGTAGGCGAGAAGGAAGGTCAGCCCGTCCGAGAACTGCTCTTCGACCTTGGTCTGCAAGCCGTTGTATTGACTTGTGCCCACAGTGTTGTGGTAGCTGGAGCCTCGTCCAAAGTCCGGGAACGGGATCTCGTTGTTCGGATACGTGTCTGACAGGGAATGATCCTTCGGCCAGAGTTGACTTACGTTGTTGGTGCCAACGCCCGTTTGGAGGTTTTGGCCGTCGGTAAACACGTACGAAGCTTGAGCCGACAAGGTGCGCGTTAACGAATACTGGAATGTCAGGTTTGCGCTATAGGTGCGTGGGGTCTGGTAATCAAATTGCAGCCCTTGCAAACCCAAACCATTGGCTTGTACAGCGGTTGGCGTGAGCGGAATACAACTGAAGCCCGATTCAAAGGTCGCAGTTCCTCCCGGACCGGCCGTCGGGCACCCTGAGAACGGAGTATTGATGCTCACTGGGTTGACCGCGCTATCCGTACCCTGCGGAACAAAATTGAAGTTGAACACAAAAGGATAGTTCTCGCCGATGTTGGGTCCATATCCCTGGTTCTCAAAGGAGTTGTAGAAGAGACCGAACCCGCCACGTGTCACAAGTTTCGGGGTGACCTCGTAAGCGAAACCAACACGCGGCGCAAAATTGGTTTTCTGCGTTTGCACAAGTCCTTGTCCGTATTTGTTGGTGCTGACAAGTGCAATACCATCCTTGGCCAACAGGTCTGTAAAGCTAGTCGACAGACTTCGCGTGTCCTTGCCTGAAGCGGGTATGAGGTACTCCGGCTTATGGTCGGGAGCGCCACCGGGGACGAAGTTTGCCTGTCCGCCATTTTGTTCGTTGATCGGGCCGAAGAAGTCCCAGCGCAGGCCCAGGTTGAGCGTTAGCTTTGAATTGACCTTCCAGTCGTCCTGTAAGTACGAAGCGAAGTAAATCTTCTCATCGTAGGTCTTGTTAATGTTCGACGCATATACCTGGTCAGAACCGCCCGAATAGTTAATCCCGTTGGGAACGGTCGCAGCTTCCGGCTGCAGCACGAATTGCGCGATGCCATTTGTACCGTTCTTGCCCACAACATCGGTGAAAGGAGCCGTTATAGTCGAATTGACCGCGCGACCACGCCGGCTGGAGCGTGGAGAACTTCACGTGCTGATATTCGATGCCTGTCTTGAAGTTATGTTTCCCGTAAACCTTCGTGAAGTCGTCAGTCACCTGAATCGTCGCGCTGACTTCGTCCGAGGGCAGGAAGTTGTTGCTTCCCAATGTAGCCAGTCCGCCAAAACCAAAGGCGGGGAGACCACCATTCTCGGCTACCTGGGGAATACCCTGAATACCATACTTCGCCGGAATGCCCATCTGAGACCCGACCGGCCCGAAGCGCGTGGTGTGAAGATGGTTGAATCCTCCGCGAACCTGGTTGACGGTGCTCGGATTAAACACGTGCGTCCAGGCTGCGACGGCCTGATCGGATTTCGCTGTCTGAATACCTTGCTGGAAACTGCCGCCGTCCGCAATGCCCCCAAAAGGACCCGGGATGTATTGTGGATCATCTGAGTAACTGAAGCGGAAGAATATCTGCTCTTTTTCGGTCGGGTTGAAATCGAACCGCGTATCGAAAGTGTTTTCGTGCTCGTATAGCTTCGGGCTTGACGCAAAGTTGTTATTCGGGCTCGAGTTGGTCGGCTGTGGGTAGAGATTCAAAAGAGGGATGGCAGTGGGATCTATCCGGCTAGCAGGTAGATTATTCAAACCGCAAGCGGCTGCGGTAAATGTCGTGGTTGAAGCTGGGCAAGAACCGAATGGATCGCGAACATAGCCGGTCGCCGTGGCGGCGAGCCCCGAAACCGGATCCGCCTGGCCGGCAGTTACTCTGCGCGTGGTGGCAGGATCCATCACTGTGCCCTTGGGAACAGTGCGACCCAGGTTGTCGGTCTCGGTACCGCTGTTCGCTGCCAGAATAGCGGTCAGATCGGTATAGCCGCTGGAACGCTCGACCGCGGTTGGGACGGTAGCGCTTCCGGAAGTGTTGCCCTGAACGCGACGCTTCCCTTCATAATCACCGAAAAAGAACATCTTGTTCTTGATGATGGGGCCGCCAGCGGAGGCACCGAACTGATTGAGGCGCAAGGCTCCCTTGAAAGGGCTGGTGGTGTTCTTTTCAAACCAATCGACCGCATCGAGCTTGTCGTTGCGGAAAAACTCCCATGCCGCGCCATGCAGACTGTTTGTGCCCGACTTGATCGTGGCGTTCAGCACCGCTCCAGCAGACCGGCCGAGTTCCGCGCTGAAGTCCGCGGTCTGGACCTTGAATTCCTGAATCGCATCCACCGGGGGAAGAATGATGAAGTTGGTTCCGTTCAGGAAGTCGACGGCATTTGAATTGTTGTCGATGCCATCGAGCAGGTAGTTGTTCTGTGCGGGCCGAAGTCCATTAGCAGAGAAAGCACCTGAGGCAGCGTTGCCGCGCGTGTCCGCTTGCGGCGTCTGCATGCCCGCTCCCAATTGGGCAAGGAACGTAAAGTTGCGGCCATTGAGCGGCAGAGCATTCACTTCCTGCTGGCCGATCACCTGGCCGACGGAAGCTTCTTCAGTCTGGAGTAGCGGCGGCGCGGTATTCACTTCGACGGTTTCAGTGGCTGCGCCGGGCTTGAGCGTAACGTTAACCTGCAGCATCTGCGCTACGCTTACTTTGAGGTTCTTCTGGGTTGTCTTCGAGAACCCTTGCGCCGTGACAGTCAACTGGTAGTTTCCGAGCTTGACCGGGGAAAAGGTGAAACCTCCGCTGCCACCCGATTTGGTCTCCAGCGTGATGCCCTGATCGGTATTCACCAGGGTCACGTTTGCGTTGGGTACAACCGCACCGCTGGAATCTAAGACTGTGCCGGTGATTGCTCCTTCGTCCACCTGGCCGAATGCGGATCGGCCTTGTACCAAGAGCAGGCAAAAGCAAGTGAAGGTTGTGTAAACAGTCACCCTTATCCAGTTGGCGGTTCTACGCTCACGGCTCATCCCAATAACCTCCGACTTTCGCGTTCTCAGTTTCGTGTCAATTTATTGAGGAAGTGAAACTGCCAACGCATTCCACCGTTTTGTAAACGGTTTCATTGCGTGCGAGGAAGCGTAGGATATTCGTAGGAACTTTGTCAACCAAAAGTTGTAGGCCTCTGTTTGCCCAGTGAAAAACTCGATCAAGTGGACGGAATGGTATCGGGTGTCGAAGCGATCGAGGCAGGGTTAAGTTATTTATCGTCAGCAAGATCGGAGATCAATAATCCTCGATAACGCTGATGCCTATCTCGGGGACCGACTGCGGTGGATGGCTGGATCGGAGAGAAAATGCCGCAGTGAGCACTTTGTGTGGAAAACGAGGACTTGATCCAGCCACCGCCCTTTGATGAGAGAAACTAGCGTGGACTAGCGATCCCAACCTGACCCGAGGTTGATGCTATTATCCCGTCATCATTGTCTGCTCTACAGACCCGCCAGAATGAAGTCACTTCCCTTCAATTTGAACCGACGCATCTCCCGCCGAAAGCTTCTGAAAAATATTGGATTCGCGCCCTTATTACTTCGTCCGGCGCCTCTGTTTGGAGGTTTGCGCCTGTTCGCGCCGACGCTGCTCGATCCGACAAACTCACTGGCGGCATTCTCAGTCTCAGACAATCGCTTGTTCCCGCATTATCCTGCGCAATCTCCTCTTGCAGATGTGCTCAAACTCGTGACGCCCGGGTCTGACCAATACGTCACAGAGCTGTATGCGTTCGAAATTGAATCCGTTTTCAAGCAATGGAGCGAAGCCCTGAAGAACTCGCCACGCGACCACTCGACACTGGCCGAGTTCTTTGACGAATCAATTCAAGCGGCATCGATTTCTAACGTCAAAGAAACGAAGGTGCGGTCTTCCTTCGGGATTGACGTGACGAGAAAAGCGTTTGCTACCACTTCGGTGACGGGGCGCAAGAATTTGTTGAAGGAGATAGATGCCTGGCTTGGACCCCTCAAGCGCGTACACACCGCGGAGTTTGAGATTTTCGGGATCGAAGAGACCGCCAGTGCGCCGCTCACAGTTCGCGTCGACGTGCGATATGACCTTGTTGCGCAGAGAAGCGATGACAGCCGCGAAGAGCGAGTTGGTTCGTGGCGCATGGTTTGGTCGCGTGAAGGTTCACAACCATGGAAGGCATTGCGATGGGAGGCTGGCGAAGAGACGCTGAGCGTGGTGAGCGGACCCGCATTCATCGATGTGACGGCACAGGCGATCGGCCAGACGGAGTCTTACGCGAAGCAATTGGCGCACGGAGCTGATTACTGGCGCACGGTTCTGGATGGAGCGATCGGCGTTGACGTTTACGGAAACAATGGCGTGGCGGCTGGCGATTTCGACAACGATGGGTTCGACGATTTTTATGTTTGTCAGCCTGCTGGACTGCCAAATCGCCTTTACCGAAACCGCGGCGACGGCACGTTTGAAGACGTCACGCAAAAGGCTGGAGTGGACGTACTGGACAACACGGCCTGCGCTCTCTTTGCCGACTTCGATAACAAGGGCAGGCAAGATCTACTTGTGGTTTGCGGAACGGGGCCGCTTCTTTTCCAGAACCAGGGCGACGGCACCTTTGTATTGAAGCGCGATGCCTTCAAGTTTGCGCGCCAGCCCCAGGGAACTTTTACGCACGCAGCGATTGCGGATTACGACCGTGATGGGCGATTGGATATTTATCTCTGCATGTACATGTATTACCTCGGTCTCGATCAATATCACTATCCGATTCCCTACTACGACGCGCGCAACGGTCCGCCGAATTGCCTCTTTCACAACGAGGGCAATGGAAATTTTGTGGAGACCACGGAAGCTGCCGGATTGAATGCAGACAATGACCGCTATAGTTTTGCGTGCGCCTGGGGCGACGCCCATTCGAACGGACACCAAGACCTCTTCGTTGCCAACGATTTTGGCAGTTCGCAGCTCTACCGCAATAATGGCGATGGAACGTTTACCGTTGTTTCGTCGCAAGCACACGTTGAAGGCGTGGGCGCAGGCATGAGCTGCTGCTGGGCCGATTTCGACAACGACGGCCGGCAAGACATTTACGTACCCAGCATGTGGGAGGCCGCGGGTCAACGGGTCTCAGAACAGAAGCAGTTTCACGAAGGCGCGCCGGAACGCATTCGCGGACTCTATCAACGGCACGCGCGCGGCAATGCCCTTTACCGCAATCGCGGCGACGGGACATTTGAGAATCAGGGGAGGCCGGCTGCGGTCGAAATGGGACGATGGTCCTGGTCGTCTGATTTTTGGGATATCGACCATGACGGCTTCGCCGACCTCTACGTCGCGAATGGATATCTCTCTGGGAGCGAACCAAATGATCTTGCCAGTTTCTTCTGGCGGCAGGTGGTCGCCAGATCTTCTGAGGATGCAACACCGGCACTAGCCTACGAGCGCGGATGGCAAGCGATCAATGAGTTAGTTCGATCGGACAATACGTGGCACGGTTATGCACGCAACGTCATGTTCGCAAACAATCGTGACGGCACATTCACTGAGGTTTCAGGGGCCGTTGGTCTGGATTTCCTAGAGGACAGCCGTGCCTTTGCGCTTGCGGACATCGATCACGATGGACGTTTAGAAGTCATCCTCAAGAATCGAAACGCGCCGCAACTGCGCATACTGCACAACGCGATGACAGAGATTGGCGATTCGATCTCGTTCCGTCTGCAAGGTTTCAAAAGCAACCGCGATGCGATCGGAACGGCGATTACGGTAGAAAGCGGAAAGTTGCGTCAAACCAAATACCTGCAGGCCGGATCTGGGTTTCTTTCTCAGCACTCGAAGGAGCTTTTCTTTGGCGTAGGAAAGCCAGGGGGGACCATCCGCGCGACGGTTCGGTGGCCCAACGGAGAGTCACAGCAATTTGAGAATTTGCCGCCAAACCATCGCATCGAAATTGGCGAAGGTCAGAGCACATTTGAAGCAAGGCCTTTCAGCAAGCCGCCGGTATGCTCTGCGCGTGCTCGGGAAGCGCCTCAGCCAGAGTTATTGCCTGCACAAGTCGAAACATGGCTTATTGATCCGCTGAAGGCTCCAGGCTTTTCGTTATCGGATCTCACCGGCAAAATGCTCGAGCTTAATTCTCTCCAGGGCGGTTTGGTATTGCTGGTCTTCTGGGCGACAACGGCACCTGCAAGCCTCGAACAGCTGAAGCAGCTTCAGGAGCGGCCAGCAGCGTTTGGTGCGGGGCAGCTTTCGATCGTGGGGTTAAACGTCGACAGTGCGGCCCAGATGGAAAACGCCC
This sequence comes from uncultured Acidobacteriaceae bacterium, assembly GCA_963770365.1. Taxonomy (GTDB): domain Bacteria; phylum Acidobacteriota; class Terriglobia; order Terriglobales; family Acidobacteriaceae; genus Telmatobacter. The sequence goes on from CAVYPN010000032.1 coordinate 472,707, forward strand.
GCGCTTTTGCAAAACAAGGAAAATTTACATTCCCTTCGCTGTTTGCCGGCGATGAAGTTGCCGGCATCTTCAACATCATTTACCGCCATCTCTTTGACCGGCGCAGAGACCTGCCGATTCCGATCGCATTCCTGCTGGATAAGCAAGGCATGATCGTGAAGGTCTATCAAGGACCGATGAACCTCGAACACCTTCAGGCAGATCTGAGTTCCGTGCCGACCACCGCAGACGGTCGGATGGAAAAAGCACTCCCTTTCAAAGGGCTCCTCGTGCGGGATACCTTCCAGCGCAACGACTTTACTTACGGCGTTGCAATGTATCAGCACGGATATCTTGAGCAGGCAGCGGATTCGTTTCGGCAGGTGCTACAGGCAAAGCCAGACAACGCCGACGCCAATTACAACCTGGGTACGCTGAATCTGAGGAAGAATGACTTTCAGCAGGCTCGTCAGTACCTTGAGAAGACAATTCAACTGCGGCCCGACTACCCGGAAGCGTGGAACAATCTTGGCATGATAGCCGCTCAGCAAGGACAACTTGACGAAGCAATTCAGGATTTTGAGAAGTCCCTGCAACTCAGACCAGAATTTGCAATAGCACTGCTGAATCTTGGAAACGTCTACCGGCGCCAGCGTTCGTTTGAAAAGGCGCTGGAGTGTTTACACAGAGCGCTGCAACTACAGCCGGACGATCCAGAAACAAACTACAGCATCGGAATGCTGTACGCGCAGCAAGGCGATTTTCCGCACGCAACCGAATCCTTGCGGAAGGCGCTTGAACTCCGCCCTGTTTATCCTGAAGCGCTGAATAATCTTGGCGTACTCTTCGTGCGCACCGAGAAGTACGCAGACGCAGAGGACCAATTCAAGGCTGGGATTCGACTGGCTCCAAATTTTGATCAATCCTATCTGAATCTCGCGCGGCTATATGCACTGCGCAATGATAAGGAGCAGGCAAGAACCGTTTTGCACGATTTGCTGCGCGTGCAGCCAGAGAACGCCACCGCGAAGCAAGCGTTGGAAACGCTACAATGAGCGCTTGGAAACGCACATTACAGTTTTTGTTCAGGACGGCGAACGTCGCCAAGTCTGCGCAGAACAGCGCCTTTACCAGGCCCGATGCCAGGATTGTCTCTTTCTTTTTTCTGACGCTCGCGCTAAACGTCGGTGCTATCAGCATGGCGCAGCAGGCCCCAGCTAAGCCTTCTGACGATTTCGCGGAACCAGCAATGCTGATGCAACAGGGACGGGCTGCGGAAGCAAAAACCGCTACACTGGAAGCTCTCGAGCACCATCCGTCCAGCGTTGAGGGCTATAACCTGCTTGGCATTATCGAGACGAATCAGCACGATTACGCGGGCGCGCTTGAGGCGTTCAAGAAAGCCCTCAAGATTGCTCCCAATTCCGTGAAGACCTACAACAACATCGGCAATGCCTATGTCGCCATGAAGGATCTGGATTCCGCGGGGAAGGCCTTCCGCATGGGGTTGCGTCTGGATCCGAGGAACCAGGACGGCAACTACGACCTGGGAGTTCTGTTGATGATGGAGGGCAACGCTGCCGAGGCCATAGCTCACTTTCAAAAAGTGCCGACGCAGAATCTTGCCGCACGCTTCAACCTGATTCGCGCTTACTTCGAAAGCAAGCGAGTTCAAGATGCACTGCGCGTGGCGACCGACGTTTCAACACAAAGCAAGGACAATGTGCAAGTGCATTTTTCTCTGGGCGTTTTGCTTGCATCACAGAAACAATACAAACCCGCTCAGCTTGAGCTAGAGAAAGCCGACGCGCTTCAGCCGGAGACATTTGAGATTGTCTACAATCTCGGACAGGTCTACCTTCGCGATGGGCAGAATCCCAAGTCGGAGCTTGCGCTTAATCGCGCGTTGAAGCTTAAGCCCGATTCGGTTGAGGCAATGTACCTGCTCGCGCAGGCGTGCACGAACGAGGGGCGCCCACTGGACGCGTTGGACTTGTTGCTGCATGCGCGTAAACTGTCGCCCGAGAATGTCGATGTCATCTTCCTGATGGCGCAGATCGGCATGTCGCAAAACTATTTTGAAGATGCGATCCCGTTATTGGAATCCGGCATCCAGATCGCTCCTCAACGCGCGGATTTGATTGCGGCGCTCGGCGAAAGCTATTTCATGGCGGGCAAGGTCGACAAGGCGATCGACCAGTTCACAGAATTGCTGAAGATTGAAAACTCTGCGCGCTCCTACTCGTTTCTCGGACTCTCCTACAGAAACCTGGGAAGGTTCGACGAAGCGAAGAAGTACTTTGAAGAAGGCCTCAAACTGGATCCTCACAATACGTCGTGCCTCTTCAATCTCGGATTCATTGCCGAGCGCCAGGGAGATGCCGCAGGTGCAGAGAATCATTTTCAGGAGGCACTTCGGTTCAATCCGGATTTTCCTGACGCTCTGCTCGAGCTCGCCAATCTTCGAATGGCTGCGAAGAAATTTCCGGAAGCGGAAGTACTGCTCAGGCGATACGTCCGCGTGAGTCGCGATCCGGCCAACGGTTACTACAAGCTCGCAATGGTGGAACGCAGCCTCCACGAGACGGCGGCCGCTGATCGAGACTTGAATTCCTTCAAGACCCGGTCAAAGAACTCCGCGAGTGGTCCCCTTCCTTTTGAGAACCTGTTTGACTATCTAAACAATCGCTCCAATCTTGCTCCGGGCGCTCGCAATCAGCTGGACCTCGCCGAGTTGACTAATGAAGCGAAGAAGCATCCAGATCAACCGCAAAATCTTTATCTGTTGGCTGAGGCGTATCTGAAAGCAGGAGACGCGGAAAACGCGAGCAGCACAATCGCACAACTCGATCAACTCGCCAGTGGAGACTTTCGGACGTTGGCCGGGATTGGTGTTTTGCTCGCTCGCTTTCATTTGTACGATGACGCTATAAAACATTTTCAGCTTGCGCTCGAGGTCAACCCAAACTCGGACGATGTGAAAGTCGATTTGGCAAACGCATACTTTCGAAAGCGCGAGTATTCGCAGGCGCTCGACATTGCCCAACAGGTTTCGCGTGATGAACAAAAAGACGATGCGTACATGGCTTTGCTGGGCGACATCTACTCACACATGGGGAACGCTGAACCGGCGCGCAAGATATTTCAGGATGAAATCGCTCGCAACCCTGACAATGAACAGGCCTACCTTTCCCTTGCGCTACTGGATTTGCGTGGCGGTGACATTTCGGAAGCGAGGCAGATTCTGTTAAAGGGGCAAAGACGCATTCCTGGCTCAGGCAAGCTCTATTGGGGTCTCGGGCTTACTGCGGCGATGCAGGGAAATTCCAGTGACGCCGCAGCAAGTCTCGAACGCGCCATTGATTTGCTCCCCGAGTGGGCGGGAGGTTATTCGACCCTTGGCGTCTTCTACTTTGAAACGGGACAGCTCGCCAAGGCCAGAGATGTGCTGAATCGCTTCAAAAACAGCAGCGCAAATGGGAGCCTGGATATCGACAGGATTGCGCAGGTACTTGACCAGGCTCCGACAGATAAGGCAAACAGTGGGCCCACTGCGTTGGCTGACAAGGCTCAATTTCTACAGCTGGCATTGTCGCTGGCAGACAGAACACTATGAGATCCAACCGTCACCTTCCCCGCATTGAACGAACAGGGCAATTGGTTGGATCGCGCAGCCTGCGGGACGATTCGCCAGTTTTCGCTATGTTCGTGGGTTACTTTCCAGTTTTGTTCATCGCGCTGGTTGGCCTGACCGGCACAGCGACTGCTGGCGCGCAGCAACCCGCGAAGGCGCAAAGTGCTCCCATCAGCGTTCGCTTTACCGACATTCGCAAATCGGCGGGTATCACTTTCGTACAGGATTCCACAGAATCGGATGAGAAGTATTACCTGGAAACCATGGGCACGGGCGTGGCGTGGATCGACTACGACCAGGACGGACTGATGGATCTCTACTTTGTGCAGGCAGGCGCGACTGATGCCTACAAGCCCGCGAAGCCCCTCCGCTCGGCTCTCTATCACAACAATGGCGACGGGACATTTACCGACGTAACCGACAAGGCCGGAGTGGGTGGGGAGGGTCACTACGGACAAGGAGTCGCCGTTGGCGATTTCGATAATGACGGCTATCCCGATCTGTATGTCACCGGCTATGGGCGCGCCATTCTGTATCACAACAATGGCAATGGGACCTTTACTGATGTGACTGTGAAGGGTGGTGTGGCGGATGAAGGCAAGTGGTCGACGAGCGCGGCATGGGTCGACTTCGATAAAGACGGCTGGCTTGACTTGGTCGTGACCAACTATCTTGAATGGTCGCCCAAGAATAACGAATGGTGCGGTGAGCGCGCGCCCGGCTATCGCTCCTACTGCAGTCCGAATAACTATCACGGCCAGAAAACAAAGCTCTATCACAATAATCATGATGGAACGTTCTCGGATGTCAGCGACAAGTCGGGAATTGGCCAGCCCGAGTCGAAGGGTATGGGCGTGGTTGCGGCCGACTTTAACAACGATGGCTGGCCCGACATTGCGATTGCGAACGATACGTGGCCTAACTTCCTTTTTGAAAACAAACACGACGGAACGTTTTCAGACGAATCGCTGATCTCTGGCTTGGCAGCGAGCGAAGATGGCCGCTACGAAGCGGGAATGGGAATCGACGCCGCGGATGTGGACGGGGACGGATTTCTCGATGTCTACATTACGCATCTGGATTTCGAGTTGAACCGCCTCTATCACAACAACGGAGACGGCACATTCACCGACGTCACTTACAGTTCCGGCATCGGCAACAAGGCGATCACGCTGAGCGGGGTTGCCGCGAAGTTCATCGACTACGACAATGACGGATGGCCGGATATTGTGCAGGCCAACGGAGCCATGGTCGACAATGTAAAGCTCTACCACAGCGAGGTCTCCTATAAAGAGCCTCTGCTCATGTTCCATAACCTCGGCGGAGGCCACTTCGAGAAGGTTTCAAACTCGCTGGGTCCGGACTTTATCCAGCAGGTGGCAGGCCGCGGCCTGGCGACAGCGGACTTCTTCAACGACGGTGCAGTCGGCCTCGCTGTGGTTTGCAGAGGTGATTTTCCTGAGTTGCTGCGCAACGATGGCGGGAATGCCAACCACTGGCTCGAAGTTCTTTTGATCGGTACAAAATCCAATCGCGATGGAATTGGATCAGTGCTGAAACTGACTTCAGAAGGGTTCGTGCATATAGAGCAGTCGAAGGGCGGAACGAGCTACATGTCGGCCAGCGACCCTCGCATACATTTTGGCCTTGGCAAACGAAGCAAGATTGAATCCTTGATCATCACATGGCCAAGCGGGCAGGTGGATAAGCTGGCGAATGTGCCCATCGATCAGATCATCGCAGTGAAAGAAGGAGTTGGAATCGTTCCACATTCTTTCCCCAAGGTTCAGCGCAAATGAGGAAAGCCAAACCCAAACCGCTGATCGTCGAACGGTTTATGAGACATAAATCAGTGACCTATAATCAACGCATTCTATGATCATCCAACGGCGTCGCTTTCTCGGATCATCTCTTTTTATGCTCGGCACATCTCTCCTTGACAGGCTGACGACTCCCCTCTGGGCATGGAATGGCAGACCGCGGATTGAGGCCACTGTAGCCGATTCTCCTGCCTCTCCCGTCCAGTTCATCGACGTCGCGGAGAAGGCGGGGTTGAATGTTCCCAATGTGTGGGGAGGCGTCGACAAGAAGCGTGTCATCATCGAGACGAAAGGCAGTGGTATCGCCTTCTTCGATTATGACAATGACGGATGGCTCGACATCTATTTGACCAACGGAAATCGGCTCGATGCGCATTGGGATCCAGGCAAACAACCAACCACGCATCTTTTCAAGAACAATCGCGATGGCACATTCACTGACGTGACCGAGAAGTCCGGCCTTGGCCGATCCGGATGGCAGACCGGTGTCTGCGTCGGCGACTACGACAACGATGGCTCGGATGACTTGTTCTGCACGTTCTGGGGTCACAACATTCTTTTCCATAACAACGGAAATGGAACGTTCACCGATGTAACGCGCAAGGCAGGCCTCTACCAGGAGCACGGACGGTGGGGCACAGGCTGCACGTTTTTCGATTATGACCGGGATGGTCGTCTGGATCTCTTTGTGTGCAACTTCGTCAAGCTTGATCCCGACAAGCCATTGACTATCGATCAGGCGAGCTTCTGCCAGTGGAAGGGTGTGCCTACCATGTGCGGCCCGCGCGGACTTCCCGGCGATACCAACATCCTGTACCACAACAATGGAGACGGCACATTTACTGATGTGTCGGAGAAGGCCGGAATCTTGAAGCCGGGGCCGCGGTACTCCATCACGTCGGTCTCTTACGACTTCGACAATGATGGATGGCCCGATATTTATGTAGCGGTCGATTCCGAGCCGAGCATTTTCTTAAAAAACAATCACGACGGCACGTTCACCGATGTCTCAGTGATGGCGGGATGCGCATACAACGATGACGGCCACGAACAGGCAGGCATGGGCCTCGGCGTTGCGGACTACGATTGCGATGGATGGTTCGACATCTTTAAAACGAACTTTGCGGACGACACCTGCAACCTCTACCACAACAATGGCGACGGCTCGTTCAGCGACCTGTCCTTCGATTCCGGCGTCGGCATCAATAACAGCTATGTGGCTTGGGGGTGCGGTTTTATTGATTACGACAATGATGGATGGTCCGACATTGTTCAAGTGAATGGGCATGTCTACCCGGAGATCGACCACTATAACTTTGGCGAAACGTTCAAGAATCCGAGGCTGGTCTACAAGAATCTTGGCAACGGCCATTTCAAAGATGTTTCGGCAACGATGGGTCCCGGCATGACCGCAAAGTATTCCAGCAGGGGCGCGGCATTTGGTGACTTCGATAACGACGGCGGCATGGATGTATTGATCCTGAACATGAACGAGTTGCCCTCTCTGCTCAAGAACGTCGGAGGCAACAAGCAGCACTGGATCAAGATCAAGCTGGTGGGCACGAAGTGTAATCGAACTGCGATCGGCGCGCGCGTCCGCGTCGTGACTGGAAAACATATCCAGCTGGATGAAGTAAGCAGCGGCACAAGCGTCATGTCGCAGAACGATCTACGCCTTCATTTCGGACTCGGAACCGTGGACACGGTGGACCTGATTGAAGTGAAGTGGCCGACGACACAGAAGCTGGAAAAGTTTACGCAGGTAAAGGCCAACCAGATTATTACGATTCGTGAGGGCGACGGCATCGTCTCGACGATGAAGCCACATACAAGCTAGCGAAGCGATTCTGGCCTGGCGTCAGTTAGCATGCGGAGACACCGGACTGGCGGGAAGAGCGATGACGAATTGCTTGACGTTTTTTCTCTGGCGCTGAATCTCGGCAGCAGTTTGTTTTTCAATCTCATCATGCTTCTTAAACTCAAGCGTGGCCTTTTCCTTTTCGCCGACCCGCTCATAGGCGATTCCGAGACGATAATGAGCTTCGCTCAATTGCGAATCGATCTCGATTGTCTTTGAATAGAAGCCGATTGCCTCTTGATATTCGTGCCGCAACGCTTCCAGATTGCCTAGTTGCAGGTATGCCTCCGCCAACTTCGGATCGATATTGATCGCCTTGGTCAGCATGGCTTGGATCCGGTTGTGAGTCTGTTGGTCTGTCAACCGGCCATTTTCTTTCCAAAGAGCCATCGCATAAAAATAATTCGCGAGCGCGTTGTCTGGTTGCAGTCGAACAAATCGTTCCAGTTTCTGGCTCACACAGGCCAGCGGACTGGGCGCGGCGATCTCAATCTTGCCCATGAACGCATAGGGCTCAGGGTCTGCGGGATTGAGATCGGAAGCTTCGCACAAACGATGTGCCGCCTCGTCGTAAAGTGCACCTGCAAACAAGGCTGCGCCGAGAGCGGTGAGCATGCGGGCTGAACTCGGGTAGGCCTTCACTCCCTGCTCGAAAACCGCCTGCGCCTGCCAAACTGCGCGGTGATAAAGCAGCTCGGAGCCCCACTCGAAATAGTTCTGTTCGCTTGGATCCATGCGCACCGCCTGTTCGTATTCGTGAACGGCGGTCAAAGGGTCGCCGAGTTTCTCATCAATTGATCCCGCGAGACGGTGCAGGTCCGCTCCGTCGCGATCTGCGAGCAAATGCCGCACATGGTCATGCGCCTGCGACAGGTCGCCAACTTCCTCGCAGGCCTGCGCCAGGTCATATTCATTTTCAAAGTTGTCGGGCTTGATTTCGTACGCCGTCTTCAACAACGCAGATGACTCGGTATATCTGCCCTGACGCAGGTAGAACTCGCCCAACCGGTGGTTGGCGTCAAAGTCTCTGGGCGCCGCGCTCAGAGATGTGCGGAGCTTTTCTTCCGTAGCTCTGGCGATACCTGCCTCTGCAGGTGTTATTGCCGTGCCCGGGCCGACAGAACTTGGCTTGAGGTTGCGGGTCTCTCGCGTGAGCGCCTCGCTCGCTCGCAGACTGGTGTCCGATCCATGCCCGCCGGCGGCTGTCCAATCCGTCACGCCGGCAACGGCGAAGTTTGGATTGTCCGCGAACTCCATGGCTCCAGCTGGGGCTGCCGATCCCAACACCGATTTGCCGCTGGTTGTCGAGGGGGCCTCGAGTCGGAGTTCCACCTCGGGCTCATCGTGGAGCGATGAGATTGTGCGTGTGGCGACTCGGCTCCGGACACCCGCCTTCTCGGCAATCAGCACATAAGTACCGGCCGCAAGCCCAGAGAATTTGAACTCGCCCGTTGCGTCAACGATGGCCTCGGCTCGCGAAGCGCCATTCTGCCGAAGATGAACAGTCGCGCCGTCAACAAGCTTGCCTTCTGAATTCAATACCCTGCCGTGAATCGCTGCGCTCGCCGAGGCACTAGGTGAATTGGCTTGCGCTGAAACACTTGGATCGAATGCGCCGCACACCGCCCCCAAAGCAAGCAAAGTGCCGATAAAAACCTTCCGTCCCACACCTACAAATAGAACGTCGATATTAAACGAACTCACCACATCACCTTAACAGCAAAGAAGCTCCGGCCTGGGAACGGCTCACCGGCGATCAAGATGCGCTCCTCCGGCTAAGAATACAACGACACTTCGCGATCTGTCGGCTAGCCGATGGGCAACGTCGAGTTGATTCGCCGCATTCCTGGTTATGGCCAAATTACGTAAAAAGTCGCGCACAGAACGACGGCGGGCATGGAACCAGCCAAAAGAGGCCCTAATGAACTAGACTGACTTCCATCCGGAGGCGCTTATGCGTTATCACAGAAGCCTTGCTCTTTCCTTGCTGCTGACTTGCTGTTTGTTCGCTGCCGGCAAGGACAAGAAGAAGGTCATCCTGCCAAAGGACGTTCTCGACGCGGGGACAGTGCTGGTGGTTGTCGATCCCGATGCTGGAATCGCGGTCGAGGCTCCAAACGCAAACCGCACAGCCCAGCAGGATGTGGAGAAAGCCCTCATGAACTGGGGCCGATTCACTCTGGCAAGCGACGTCTCGACGGCTGATCTGATCATTTCGGTTCGCAAGGGGAATGGAAAAGTCGCGCAACCGACAATCGGCGGCGTCCCTGCCAACAATCGTCCAGTTATTTTTGAGCCCAGCGATTCTGGAGGGACATTCGGGGGACATCGAGGCAATCCCACGCAAGCTGGCGATCCGACGGGGGCTCAACCTCAAAATCCCCACCCGCAGGTAGAGATTGCTCCCGTGCAGGATATGTTTGCGGTGTACCGCGGCAGACGTGACAACGCCCTCGACGCTCCTGCGGTTTGGCGATACAACGCCAAAGATGCGCTTCGTTCGCCTGATGTTCCAGCGGTTGACGTGTTCAGAAATTTGATCAAGGAGGCGGAAAAGCAACAGTCTTCCACTCCGTGATTCTGCTTCAATTCATCTGCGTGGAAAGCATGACAGTTGGCCTAATGGCCAGAACGTCCCTTGCAAAATCAACAACACTGGCAGTTTGAGAAAACCGTACACTTCGATCAAGTCTGGACGGCAGCGAAATCAAGAGTCGGCAAGCGGACTCTGTCGGCACGGATCTGTCTCCATCACGGTAAATCCTGAAGAGACGCGAAACTTTTCGCTCCATGTCTGCATTCCTGACCGGACGACCAGCACGCTCTACAGCCCTTCGCGTCGGCCAGCGATTGTTGTGAAGGTCTCCGCCCAGGACAAATCAAGCGCACGCTATTCGAACAATCATCAAACCTGGTGAGCGCGATGTCGATACCAACACGCAGATCTGTACTCGGCAACATTCGCTGTCGTACCTGGAAAGGTGGATTTTCGATAAGTTATTGATACTAAATTGGGGCGGCTAGTGGGGATCGAACCCACGACATCCTGAGCCACAGTCAGGCGTTCTGCCGCTGAACTATAGCCGCCATGTGCCTCTCCGATTGTAGCATCGAAGTAGTTGTCCCTAGGCTCCCTCGATCCACCCGCAAATGCCCGATTCCGACGACAAATCGGCCCGTTTCGACCCTCCCCGCTTGTCACCACGTGGAGGCGATGTACTTCCGTCCGGCCGCTGGGCGCGTGGAAGCTGGCTCTTGCGCGACGAGACGTTGCACCGGCTTGAAATCCTGCTCGATGAAGCGTTTCGCATCCCCTTCACAAGGATCCGATTCGGCATCGATGGCATCATCGGGCTGGTTCCCGGCCTGGGGGATGTGCTCGCCGGGCTGCTTTCGCTCATCATCCCCATCGCTGCATGGATTCGTGGGGTTCCCTACATCACTCTCATGCGCATGGGCGTCAATCTTGGTATCGGTGTGCTGGTCGGCTCAATCCCGGTTCTCGGCGACGCCTTCGACATCGGATGGAAGGCGAACCGGCGCAATTATCTTCTCCTCGAGCGCCATCTCGGTGAGCCGCGGCGTCATACGTGGAAAGACTGGGCTTTTCTCATCGTGCTCGCGTGCGCCATGGGGCTTATCTTCGCCGTTCCCATCCTGCTTGTAATCTGGCTTCTCGCGTGGCTTATGCAACATTAAGGGGAAGGTTCGCCCGTGTGAGTCGCATGCTGTTCCGCGATACAATCAGAGTGCAACGTCGGGGCGTAGCGCAGTCTGGTAGCGCATCTGCTTTGGGAGCAGAGGGTCGGGGGTTCGAATCCCTCCGCCCCGACCATTCTTCCTCTTCCGCCACTTTTTACAATCAGGTCAGCTCAAGGCTTCGAATCCAAGCGGAAAACCCTGGATATTCCTCTGAAACACCTCTCCACCTGAAAGCCAATCGAGAAGAAAACCTGTCTCAGCGAGTTTGGGACGGATAATCGTCTCCGGCTCAAGGCGTCTGGTATTGGGCTGAACGGATTGGGTGGTTTTTGTCTTTGCGTTTTCCATGGATTTAGAGACCGGTTGAATTCGCTCGAATTTACGCATATCAGGGCCAGAAATATCCTGCACCCCGCAGATAATCGAACTCCGCCGTAAGTGCGGTAAGCAGCAGTGCGATCGCGACCGCCAGAAATGTAAGACGCGGAAAGCGCTCCGGCAGCGGGAGAGGCGCCCCGTCCGCATGCTCGAAGAGATGGATCAGAGCTGGCGGAATTGTCATCGTTTCGCCTTGCAGACAGTCTCCAGGACGCAACGGTGGACGTTCACAAGCGTTGATTTGGATGGAAATCCAACCTGTTTTACCGGTCTGTATGCGGCCATCTCGATTACCCGGCGTGTGCATAGTGTCCTCGCTTGCGCGCCCTTCGTTTGAACTGCGGAGGGCACGCTTGATGCTTGAACCTTATGCCTTCAACTATAGCCAGACAATGCTGCAAATTACGCAAATTGAACGGTTTAGAATCACACCTTCGAGATACCACGACCGGCGAAACAGTAATTGGCTTCCATTACCGGAAGCCAAAAAGTAAGTACCGCGTTTCCGGCATACGAGGCGGAAAGGGCCGCGCGATAGTCGTGGAATGGGCTGTGTTTCTGCAGGGATACCCGCAGCCAGCGTGCCTTGGACAACCAACCAGCGCCGTGCAACACGGCATCCTCACAACAGCAGTGGGCTGTACGCGGTCTTCCCACCGGAGAGGCCATTTATGCCCAGAGAAGTGGGAGAGCGACGGATTCTTATCGTTGAAGATGAATCGATCGTTGCCGATACGCTCAGGCAGATCCTTTCTTCAAACGGTTACGATACTCGCGTCGCCTACTCGGCTGAGACGGCTTTGGACGGCCTCGGCCAATGGTCGCCCGGCCTCGCCATTCTTGATGTCATGCTCCCCAAAATGAATGGGATCGACCTTGCAATGGCTCTGAAAGAGCGATTTCCGGACTGTCGCATCCTTCTGATCTCCGGACAGCCGTCCGTCGAAGAACTCCTGCTGGAAGCCAGGAGGAAGGGCCACGATTTTGAGATTCTGGCCAAGCCTGTTCATCCGATTGAGATCCTTGACACAATCGCCGCCCTTTTCAGTTCTAACGGCCGCCAGCACTGCAATCAGGACTGAAAAGCGGATGTGCAGCCACGGCACACTTTTGAATCGATCGGAAGCCTGGCTCTAGCCCTCAGCACGGACCAGCAGGCAGGTGATGTTATCGTGCCCGCCGGCCTTTTTCGCAGCTTCCACGAGCCGCGCCGATTGCGCTTCCAGCGGGAGATCTCCGGAGAGCAAACCCTGAATGACGGAATCGGATAATTCGCGCGTCAGCCCATCGGAGCATAGGAGGAAAAGGTCCCCGGGCTCTGCTTCGAACTCGAAGACATCCGGCGTCACGTGCGACTGTGTTCCCAGCGCGCGAGTGATCACATTTTTTAAAGGGGAATGCAAAGCTTCACGCGGCGTCATCCGACCAAGCCGCACCTGCTCTTCCACGAGCGAGTGATCACGGCTGAGTTGTTCCAGCGTGCCCTTCCGCAGGCGATAACAACGGCTGTCCCCGACATTCAGCACCCACACGCGTTGCTCGCGCGTTGCCAGCGCTACAAGGGTGGTCCCCATCCCATTCAGTCGGTGATTGCGTTGCGCCCGGGTGAAGATGGCTTCATTGGCTTCGCAGATCGCACTCTGCGCCGCGTCCGGCAGCGGAGTTTGCTTTTCTTCTTTCCGATTGGTCAGCAATCGGAGTACCTCGTCGACGGCAATCGTACTCGCAACTTCCCCCGCCGCTGCTCCGCCCATCCCATCGCAAACCAAATACACACCCGCCTCGATGGAGAAGCCGTAGGCATCTTCATTCGAGGGCCGTTTGCGCCCGCGGTCTGAGACCGCCGCAGCCGTATACCGGACAACAGCCGTGGCCAAGAAAACCTCCGCAGCCAAGTTTACACGTCGATGGCAGCCCTGAACACCCGCCCGGCTCAACGCGTCGTGGGAAGACCAGCCGCAGGCGCAGGCAGTTCATACACTTGGATGGCGCCCGCATCGAGAATGGCCACGCGGCGCGCTGATGGCGAAATTGCTACATTTCCGCCTCCATCCAGAATCGGGCTGGCAGGAGCCGTCAACTGCACCTTCCCGCTGATTGCGTCGTACACCTCCACTAGCTGGCCGGTCACATCGTCAAAGCTGAGTGGCGCAAATGTGTCCACCGCATGTGTTACGGTCAGCGTTTCACGTGCAAAGCGCAATCCGTTGGGAGCCATGATCAGGCGCGGCCAAATCTGCGTCGGCGGCTTGGCTACATTCCAAAAGCGCTTGCCGTCGGTCGACATAGCCACCATCCAGCGGCTGTTGTCGGGATTGCAGGTGGTGATTACTACCTCAGGATTTGAGACAAACTCAACCGACGGAGCGCACATGGAGTCTAGACTCCCGATGACGCGGTTCCCCCCGCCGAAGTAGTTGAGAACCAGCGTCCATTCCCGCCCCTTGCCCCGCAGAGATTCGACAAACCCTTCGGAGTTGATGGGAAGGTGCACCGTTGTCCGCGTGTGGCTGATCAGCATCACCTGACCCGTAGTTCGGCGCAAGATGCTAAGAACGATGTTGGGCTTGGTATCGGGTTTCACCTCCTCTGAAGTGACCCAGGCAGAAGCTGTCGCAGGGCTCGGTACGGCGCCGGCCTGTGCCTTTGCTCCCGCCGGTTCGCGCGAATCAGCTGCTATCAGGTCCTGCGAAGGATCGAGTTCCAGCCACAACAGCGGTCCCTGAAACATTAATGACGGCTTCAGTTCCAGCGACGTATCGCCGAGCTGCAAGTTGTTCTGATTCCTCAGCAGGAAATGCCCGTCGTTCAGCATCCACAAATAGCGGCCCCGGTCGTGAAGCGTCCACAAAGCTTCGGCGTTCAGTGTTCCCGAGGGGAGCGCCAGCACCACCGCGCGGATCTGGCGTTGGTCAGGTGCCGCTGGATTGCCTTCCCGGCGAATCAGGCCAGGCGCATGAAACGTGAACAGAAGATGGTCTTCATCCAGAAAATCCAGCGAGACGAGACTCTCGCGCTGCCCCTGATAAACTGCGCCCGGCGCAAAGAAACCCAGCGGCTCCACGGGAACTGTAAATGCGGCATGCTGCGACGCAGGGTGTTCGGGTTTCGCTCGTTGGGCTGCGGAGGGGTCGGGCTTATCCTTTGCGTGATGTCCGAAAAGCTGACCCCTCGCCGCCGAAGCAGATAACAATGCCGCGATTGCCAGAAGCTGGCCCATGCGCGCAAAAGGAGCACGCAAATCAAACCCGAAAAAGCGCATTACCATCTCTAGGTATTCTCGCCGATTCTCACGGCTTGATCGTGAGATCACAGCAATTTCTTGCCGAGGATCAGTGCGCGCAACGGAGCGCTCTTGTTGCATTCGGGCTGGACAATTCAAAATTTCAAGCTATCCGGTTCCGGAGAAGATGCATGGAGCGCGCATCCATCAAGCTGCGCGCTCATGCCAGGTCTGCAATGTTGCGCCGCTTACTTTTTCGCGCCTCCACCACCTGAAGGCATGGAGGGGGCTGAGGGAGCAGAGAGAGCAGGACCTCCGCTCGACCTTCCTCCGCCTCCTCCACCTGAGTTGCTCGATCCGGCGTAGGATGGGCCGAAGGAATTACTCGAGGACGATGAACTGAACGAAGGCGCGCTTCCTCGATGGATCGATGCGCCCAGCATTTCCGACCGATTGGTGCTGCTGAAGGCCTGGCCCGTCCGCGGTACGCTTGCGTAAATCGCGGTCTTGGCGGTGCCGTGGCTGATGGACTCGCGCGAGAACTTGTTCAGGTTCCCAAGCGTTCCCCGGGGCACGCCCAATCCGGCCGAATCCTTGCGGAAGACGAACGAGGTCGACGATCCGATCTGCGAAGCCGCGATCGGCTTGGTGTTCACCGCAATCATCGAAGGCGCGTGCGGAAGTGGCGGATGCCCCGGCAGGTGCGGAGCGCGTCCGCCGCCTCCCGTAGTGCGTTCGAGGGGCGTGAGTGCCGCGACGTTATTCAGGCCGTACCACCCTCCCCCGCCTTCACCGGGAAACCATCCCCAGCCCAGGTTGTTGCAGAACGCCCAGGAGCCGGAGTGATATGGCGTCCACGCCCAGGGGTACGGAGAAACCCATGAATAGCCCGCGCCCGAATACCACGCCCAGGTGCCGTTCGCGAATGGGTCCCATGCCGCGCTGGCGAAATAAGGTCGCCACATTGACCCGCCACCACCACAGCCGCCCGCGTTAACAAAACTTCCGTAGTACGACAGATCCCGAAGACCATAGGCATAAGGCGAGTTGAACCCGCCTAACGCAGCGGTGTTCGCGTGATAAGAGGCCGCTTCGTGATCCCATCCATCGAATGGAGTTGCGTCGACGTTGCGGGCTATCGTGGGCTCGCTGTCAGTGAGAATCCCAAACGTCGCTGTCTTCTTTTTTGGAATACTCACAGCGCCATTCGCTTCATCGACGCGGACCACGCCATCAAGGACAGCAAGCTTCGCCTCAGTGACTTCGATAGCCAGTCGAACGTGCGTCGCCGGGTCGAGATGGAGCTGGCGATCGCCAAAAATCAGTGTGAATTCATTCGCAGGCGCCTTGCCGCCCTGCGGCTTCACCAGGCTGATGTACGCGGTTCCCCCGATAAGGCGGATGGAGGAGATGGTCGCGCCGCTTGCCGAGCGCTCCAGGCGCGGAAACTCAACCTCAGAGTTTGGCGCCAGCCGTAGCGAGCTGTTGTCTTCAAACTCCACTTCGGCAACGCCCTCGCCCGTACGCAACTCGTTCTTTTCGACAATCGGCAGGTTTGCGATTCCTCGCTCATAGCCGCGCCCGTCGCTGCGGTCGATCTGGACGGAGCCCCGCACCTGGCTCAGCCGCACAATGCGGACCTTGGACACGCCGGGAGTTGTTGTACTGGTTGCATCGCTCGACTGCGCGTGCAGAACCGGAGCAAGCAGCAGCAGCGGAAGGAAGGTCATGGCCCTGGAAAAGTATGTCGATCTCATGTTCGCATCCTCTTGTATTTGGTTGGGCGAACGTTGGTAGTGAAGCGCCTCGCCACAGCACCGGCCAGGACGCACCGTGCCACAAATGCTAGCACGATCTTGGACGACTTGCCGATCTTTCAGGTTCCGCTGTTCGTCCGGAATATTCCGCTCCTGGGAATGCTCCTGGGAACGCCCGCTTTTCAAGAGATCCATCCTCTCGCGTTTGAGATTTTGGAGTGATCGGCTCCAAAAGTCGTAGGGCCGGTCAGCGGTCTCTCCAAACCTCCCGGCGGCTCCTCACCTTGGCTGTGCGACAGTAAATGTAAGCATGGCAGAACCAACGACATTGACCCCGCGCACCCGCTTTCTCGGCTACGGCGCGTGCGCAGTCGCCGGATGCCTGTGGGGTACCGGTTTCTACTTTGGCCGCCTCGCGCTCAATGAGATGAGCGTGGAGCACATGGTGCTCTACCGGTTCTTCTTTGCCTGCGTCGGACTGCTGCCGGTCGCTCTGCTCAACCGGGTTCGTTTTACGGGCAGCGAGATTCGCATCCTGCTTGTCTCCTCCTTCTTCGGAATTCCCGTCCAGTTCCTGATTCAGTTCCATGGCCTGGCGCACACCACGGTCAGTCACGCAGCCCTGATGGTCGGCTCCATGCCAGTTCTGCTCGGCGTCGCTGCTGCCCTGTTTGCCGGCGAGCACCTCGATCGCTTCGGCTGGGCCGCCCTGGTCGCGTCGACCATTGGGGCGGCATTGATCGTCCTCGGCGGCGCCCGTGGCACGGCAGCACATGGCGAACCTACCCTGTATGGCGATCTGCTGGTGGTCCTTTCGCTTTGCACCTCGCTCAGCTGGATCCTGCTCAGCAAAAAGTTGATGCGGACCCACAGCCCCGTGGTCGTCACCGCGTACAGCATCGTGGCCGGCACCATCATGCTTGTCGCGTGGGTCCTGGGGCCGATGCTTCTGAATTCGTGGCGGGCAGACAAAGTCGCGCCACCGCCTTTCGCCCATGTCAGCCTCACCGCGTGGGTTGCGCTGGCCGTCAGCGGGCTGGCCTGCACGGCCACTACAACCTTTCTGTGGAATTGGGGCATCCACCACGTCCCAGCCTCGCGCGCCGGCGTCTTCCTCAATATCGAGCCCGCCCTCGGCTCCTACCTCGGCGTGCGGCTGCTTGGCGAGCACCTCGGTCCCTACGCCTGGTTCGGCGGAGCTCTCATCCTCGGCGCAGCCATCGTCTTAACCACGCGGAGCCATGAGCCCCAGCCTGACGTAATCCTTGAATAAGAAAAACAAGGAAGTAAGAGGCGTCAGGGGACTGAGAAACACCTCGGTAATGCGCCGGAAGTCACATCCCGCATGTACCCAAAGGCTCATGCCCTCTCCACCATAGCGCCATTGTGACTTCCTCCAGCGGAGCTAGACTTGCCCTTGTTCGCGGAGGGATTGTGACACTTTTGACGTGGAGTCACGAGTGCATCGTCGGCGTCGAAGCCATCGACGATCAGCACGGCATCCTCATGGATACCTTGAACGACCTGCGCGTCATGCTCTTGCGCGGAGCCGACCGCCGCAACGTCACCCTGCAGCTCGAACGCCTCATTGACTTCACCCAGATGCACTTTCAGAGTGAAGAGCGGCTTTTGCTGCAACAAGGATTCCCCGGTGTCAGCGATCATCGGACCGCCCACCATCACCTGCTGGCAAAGCTCTACGCGGCTCTTGAACGAATCAACCACGAAGACGCCCTGCACTTTCCCTCCCTGCTCGGGTTCCTGCCCTCGTGGTACCTCGATCACGTGGAAAAGCTCGACCAGCCTTGCGGCCTGTGGTTGAACGAGCACGGCGTTTATTGATCGCCCATTCCCACTTGCTGCAGATCCCCGCAAACCGCGACAGAAGCTAGACGAACCCCACTCAACTCCAGCGCATCGCTGCCGATATCTTGATTGCCGGCGCTCAGGCGGAGAGATTTCGGAATGGCACTCTTGACGTTCGACAAGACGTATTCAGTTGGCATCCAGTTTGTTGACGACCAGCATGCGGGCCTGTTCGATACGCTCAACGAATTGCATGCGGCAATGCTGAAGGGGCAAGACAATGTTGTGGTTGGTCGCCTCTTGCAGGATCTGCTGGCCTACACGCGCAGTCATTTCGGAGCCGAGGAAGCAATGCTTGCCAAGGCGAAATATCCAGGCCTCGGTGAGCATCAAACGAAGCACAGATTGCTGACTGCGCAGGTGGCCGAATACGTTGAACGCTACAAGCGAGGCGAAGCCGCACTCAGCGTGCACCTCATCAACTTTTTGCGCGATTGGCTCACCAGCCATATCCTGCGCGAAGATCGCGCCTACAGCGCCTGGCTATCGCAATCTGGAACGCGGCGTTAAGCCCAGCGCTCTGAATTCTATTCTTCAACTGGCACTGTCATTCTGAGAGAACGGGGCCCCAAACGTAGTTCAGTTTGGGGGTGGTGAACGAAGAATCTGCTTTTTGAACTTCCTGTTTGCCTAACCCTCAAACGACAATTGCGCCGAAGCCCACGGCGGCGGCGCAGCTTTCGGCTCCGCGGCCAGGTCGTACACAAGCCGCTCCAGCACAAGCCGCTTGTCCGGCGGCGACGAGCGAAGCTCGAGATCGGCGCGCGCAATCAAGCGAAGCGCGCGCGTTAGTTCGCGCCGGCTTTTATACCGCCTCGCCTGCCGAATCAGATCGTCCGCCGCAAAGGGCGGCATGCGAAATCCCTGCCACAGCGCCTGCCATATCGCGCGCGAGTCCCGAACATTTTTCTCGACGATCACCAGCATCTGCCGGAACGTGCGCGCGAGCATATACAGGTGGCCTATGGCGGCATCTTCGCCTGCATCCGAGCTGTTCAGCAGCCCGTGCAGCAGAGCCAGTGCCTTCGCCGTGTTGCGCGAGCTGATGGCATCAGTCAGCTCGTAGAGCGAGCGCTGCTTGGCCGCCAGCACCATCGTCTCCACATCTCCCAGCGTGATGCGGCTACGTCCCGAGGTGTAGAGAAGCAATTTCTCCAACTCCGACGCAATCAGCATCATGTCCGCGCCTAATGCGTCGACAAGTTCGCGCGCCGCGTCCGGCTCCAGTTTCGTGTCCATGGCCTGCGCGGTGGCGACCGCCCAGCGCATCGCATCTTCTTCGCTTACGCGCGCCAGTTCCACCATCCCGCAATGCTCGCCCAGCGTTTCGTTCAGACGCTCAAAGCGGTTCTTGTCGTCCATCTCCATCCGCCGCGTATCCGTGGGAATGCGCAGAAAATCCGCGACAAAAATCAACAGCGCCTGCGGATTCGGCGACTTGAAATAGCGATCCAGCGCGGCAAACTCGTCCTTTTTCGCCCCCCGCGTATAGAGCTGGCGTACATTGCGCACAAAAATTACCTGAAAGGGTGCCATCAGCGACGGCGTCTGCGCGCGGTCAAGCACGTCAAAAATCGGCGTTGAACCCAGGTCGAGGTCGGAGAGGCAAAAATCCCTGAGGTCGGGCCGAACAAATGCCTTCAGAACCGCTTCGCGGCACCGATCCAGCAGGAAAATCTCATCGCCTGCGAGCACATACCCCGCCCGCAATGAGCCCTTCCCGGTAGCGGCAGCCTCAATCTCTCCAACAAAACGCCCCACGGCGCTGAAGCCCGCACCCCAGCGAGAGCCGGTCATCGCACAAATCTCCAGATTTGCCGAACAGCGAGCATGCCTATACAGATTACCAGCGCAACACCAACCATCGACTGAGGATTAGAAGGCCGAAACCCATCTGCAACATCCCTATTCCCTGCTATTCACATTCCTTCCAGCACATCGGCCACCAGCGCTCGCGCAAAATCGCGCGACAAACGGTCAATTGCCGCAGGGCGCTCGTCCAGAAGGGTCGGCAAGTCGGATGTCGACTGGTACTGTCCGCGAAAGATGTAGTTCTGGTTCTCGTACAGCACCTTGCCCTCGCGGTCCTTCAGCGTGACGGAGACAACCAGCGTTATAAGAAAGCTCGAGGACTGTTGCGTCGTGGTGTTGTAGGTCAGCGGCGCCACAGTTTCGTTCAGGATCGTCCCATGCAAAACCACATCGGAATCAGTGCCCGCGGACGGCGTCACGCGCATCCGCGAACGCGCAGCAAACTCGCGAATCACCGCATCGGTCAACGCAGTTTCGGTGTGATAAGCCTCGGTATGAGTGGCAAACATTGGCACTGAAAGCGTGCGCGCATCCGGAGGCAGATGCGTAGGCGCGCCCAGGGTGTGGTATCCGCAGCCGGCCACCGAGCCCAGCGACACCGCGATCACAAATCCCAAAACCATGCGCATCATGCTGGCTCCATTGTAGCGTCGCGTTGTTTCCGGATTCACAACCACGCCGTAGCCAGCATGCCCAGGCCGAGGGGCGATAGTTGCAGCCCATCCGCACGGTTGTTGAAGTAGAGATCGTTCAGTTCAGCGGAGCCGACCTGTTCAATCCGCCCGAAACCCTCCCGCCGCAGCTCCGCATCCAGCGTCTCCGGCGTAAAGAAGAGCCGGAACGGCTCCCCAGCCGCCGCGACGCGCTCTGCCAATCTGTCAAACGCAACGCGTCCGATGGGGCTTAATGTATCGCGATCCACCGCATAGTCAAAAGTCACCGCGCTCCCCGCAGGCATCTGCGCGACCACGCTTAACGTGGCCCTAAATGCTTCGAACGTCAGATACGGCACAACGCCCAGCCAGCCGAAGAATGCCGGCTTCTGAAAATCCAATCCAGCCTCCGCAAGTCCATCCGCGAGCGTCTGGTGCTCAAAGTCCAGCGCGACAAACACGAGATTGGATGGCAAAGCGATCGCGGCCTGCTCCAGCATGGCTCGCTTCCACACCTGTGTGGCCGGAAAGTCCACTTCAAACACGCGCAACCCCGGAAACGGATTGCGGTATGCAAACGTGTCGAGCCCCGCTCCAAGCACCACGTATTGCGTCACGCCGCGCGCAACCGCTTCAGACAGCCGATCCTCGGCATACCGGCTGCGCGCCGCCATGAATCCGCGAAAGTCGCGTCCCACCGGATGCAGAGCCCGTTCCATCAGGCGCGGATACCCTTCGCCCACCAGCCGCAATGCAATCGGGTCATCGAGCACTGGAGGCTTGTCGGCCAACTGGTGCGCCGCCCGCCGAATCGCCACACCCAGAGCAGTTTTGCTGGCCCGACCCGTCTCCATAAAATCCAGTCTAGATGAGCCGCGGCAGACCCATGCCGCATACCATTAGGGCTATGACCTGGATTGGATGGGCACTCCTCTCGGCCTTGTTTGCCGCTGCGACAGCTTTACTCGCGAAAGTAGGCGTGGCGCATGTCGACTCAAACCTTGCCACCGCCATACGCACCACCGTCGTCCTCGTGTTCGCGTGGGGCATCGCCCTGGCGCTCGGAAAGCACGGCGAGCTACGTCACCTCGACGGGCGCACCCTTCTCTATCTCGTGCTTTCAGGACTGGCCACCGGTCTTTCATGGCTCTGCTACTTCCGCGCCTTGCAACTCGGGCCAGCTTCGCGTGTTGCCCCGCTCGACAAGCTGAGCGTGCCTCTGGTGATGGTCTTCGCCTGGCTGCTGCTCGGCGAAAAGCTCACAGTGCCCACGGTTGCCGGCGGCCTGCTGATTACGGCAGGAGCCGTCGTCATGGTGCTCGGCTAAGCGGCGTGCAGGTCTCGACGCGAGCGTCCTTCTGGTACGTGGACTGAATTACAAAACAGATCTGTCATCCTGAGCAAGCGTAGCGAGTCGAAGGATCTGCGGTTGCCTTTCTCTCGGATTTTCGGAGCGCAACTCAAGGTAGACCTCCTTGGAATTCGAGATGGAATGATGAACATCAAACCGTCCCAGCAAAACGCCTGCCGCGCCGCATCGTTCTCACCGGCTTCATGGGCTCCGGCAAATCCACCG
Source organism: uncultured Acidobacteriaceae bacterium (assembly GCA_963770365.1). Classification (GTDB taxonomy): domain Bacteria; phylum Acidobacteriota; class Terriglobia; order Terriglobales; family Acidobacteriaceae; genus Telmatobacter. The sequence goes on from CAVYPN010000032.1 coordinate 494,965, forward strand.
TCGGCCCCATCCTCGCCGCGCGCCTCGGCTGGCAATTTGTCGACGTGGACAACGTGATCGAAGCCGAAGCCGGCGCCGCTATCGCCGACATCTTTGCGCGCCACGGCGAAGACGCCTTTCGCGACCGCGAGCACGCAACCATTGCGCGGCTCGCAACAAGTGACGCCCTGGTGCTGGCTCTCGGCGGCGGTGCCATCGAACGCGAAGACACGCGTACGCTTCTTCTCAGTGCACCCGGCACATTGCTCGTACACCTCGAAGTCGAGCTCAGCACCACACTCGCCCGCTGCAGCGGGACCGAAAATGTGCGTCCCGTTCTCGCCGATCACGCCAACCTCGCCGCACGCTACCAGCGACGCTTGCCGCTCTACCGCACGGCCCACATTTCCCTGCGCACCGACTTACTCACGCCACAACAAGTCTCCGACGCAGTCATCCGTGCTGCTGGCCTGGCGACCGATCGCGACCTGACTGGCTCCTCGCCCAACAGGTTGACCATTGATCGTTTCGCAACTCCCAGCGTCGTGGCCAACCTTAGGCTGTGCGCGCGATCTCCAAAGACGATGGGGCAGTAAGTAGGTGAATCCTCCAAATACTTCCCACTGGGTCGATGAGGAAGTGAATCCGTGGTTGAATCCTGCATCGATCACCAGGTTTTTCCGCATCGCGTACGACAGCGCCCATAAATTCCCAACGGCATTTCCCCGCGTCGACGGTTGCGTGAAATGCCACAACTCCCCGGCAATCGTGAACGGCCCCAGCGGATGAGAGATCGACATGGTCTGGCCAAACTGCCCTCGGCGCGCAGTTCCAGGCGACTGCTGGTTGAAAATCCCATTCACATCGAAATGAAATCCACCCAGGTCCTCGCTCCAAAGAAAGATCGCGCTCTGATCGAAGCTGCCGATATCGATGTCTGGAGCAGACCCGGCGTAAAGCGTGTGGGCGTAGCTCAAGCTGATCGTCGGCTTCGCGCCCTTCCCGGGAAGCACGACCACCTGCACCGCAGCAGCAATTCCCCCAGGCTGATTCCCTTCGCCAATGCCGCCGGCTGCGCGATGCGTATTCGCAAGTGGACCGAACATGCCCAGAAACTGCAGCCGCGGCGCGACGGTCAACTTCGTGACTTGGTTGATTGAAAATTGATTGGAAAACTCAGGTGAAGCGTCGGCATAAAAACCGCCGCTCTCAAACTGCAGATACCCCACCGGCGTCAACGTCGCCGGGGTCGCTACCGTCGGACGGGCCGGGTTCGCCTCGGGGACTGATTGCGTCTGCGCGCAAAGCTGCGACGCACACCACATACCCGCCGCAATCAAACTGCTGACGTGAGGCGATCTCATCCCGGCTAACCTCGATCTCCAAGCCAATTGCGATGCTCTCACTTGCCCCCGCGATTCCAGCATCGCACGCCCCGAGCTTCTCCGGGGTTATCAGAGTCTGAACCTCCCTTCTTTCGGCTGCAACCGATTTGGCGACGCTCAATAAAATGGGAACAGGCATGCCTCGCAACGACGACCTCTACAACGAACTCGCTTTCTACACCCTGGCGCACCCCGATCCCGCCTTCATCCATCAGCTAGTTGTCGATGCCTACGCCGCGCAGAATGCGGACGAATCCACCAAGCCAATCGCAATCGTCTTCTCCCTCATCGGCCTCTATCTGCACCTCGAGAAAGGCTTCACTGGCAAACAGGTGCAAAGGGCGCACATGCAGCTCGCACGGTGGCCGAATACGTGGACCAAGCCATCCCTTCCCGCACTCCGCGGCACCATTCGCATCGAGGATGTACTCGCCGCAGAACCCGGCCCCGCTCGCGAAGTGATGATCGAACAGTGGTGCGCTGACGTATGGGAGTCCTGGCAGACGAGCCGCGCCCAAATCGTGGAAGTGGCACGAAAATACCTTGAAGTAGCCTGATCGGCCTATCACCCTGTATCCGTCGCCGCTTGATATCATCAAGACAGGTGCCAGGGCTCCCGCGCCGCCACCGAGGTCACTTTCCACCCTATGACTCCCGTTTCCCAGGCTGCCGCCTCTCCGGAATTCGCTGCGCACGACGCACGTTTGCCTGGGGAACCGGCCCCTGCTCATCCAGCGCACCAGATTCACGCTCCCAGCCCCGGCACCACCGCCACGCTGATCAGCGATCTGCGCGAGTTGTTCAAGGTGCGGGTCACGGGAATGGTGGTCGTCACCGGGTGGGCAGGCTTCTACCTGGGGTCGATGCAATCGGGGATCTCCAGCGTTCAGCGCGGACTGCTCGACACACTCATCGGCATTGGCCTGGTCTCTGCCGGGGCCAGCGCCCTTAACCAGGCTCTCGAGCGCACCAGCGATGCCAAAATGAAGCGCACTGCCGATCGGCCCATCGCCGCCGGTCGCATCTCATTCGTCCAGGGCGTTCTGGCCGGCATCGGCGCTCTTGCGCTCGGCGGATGGTGGCTGCTTCTGCACACCAATCTGCTCACCGTATCTCTCGCCCTGCTCACGGCGTTCTGCTACGTCGCCATCTACACACCCCTGAAGCGCGTGACCTCGCTTGCGACCTTCATCGGCGCATTTCCCGGCGCCATGGGCCCCATGCTCGGCTGGACAGCCGCCCGCGGACGCATTGAGTGGCCTGCCGTCGCGCTCTTCGCGATCCTCTTCGTCTGGCAGTTTCCGCACTTCATGGCAATCGCCTGGCTTTACCGCCACGACTATGCACGCGCCGGCATCCGAATGCTACCCGTCGTTCAGCCTGACGGCTGGTCCACCGTGGTCGAAGCCCTGTTCTACGCCGTGGTCATGATCCCCGTGAGCCTCGCTCCCTGGCGCCTTGGTATGGCCGGACCCGTATACGCAATTCCTGCAACCGCACTGGGATTGTTTTATCTCGCCTACACCATTCGCTTCACCCGCATCCTGCGCGCGACCAGCGAAACCGAGAGCCGCATGGTGGCCCGAGATCTGCTAAAGGTAAGCGTCATCTACCTGCCACTCCTGCTGACTACGTTGATGGTCTGCGCCATTGCCAAACACTGAGGAACGCATGAGCACCCCGGTGACGTCGTCGCAACCCCGAGCCAGGACGCTTCCGGCAATCCTCGCCATCCTGGCTATCAGCGCGGCTGCCTCTTTGTTTCTCTTCTGGTTGATCTACGAACATCCGGCCGCCGACACCACGAGCACAAAGCTGGCCTTCCTTCCCGCGCTCAATGCAACGCTCAACGGCCTCAGCGCGACGGCGCTCCTCGTCGGCTACACCTTCATTCGCGCACGCAAGATCGCCGCACACCGCGCGTCGATGATCACGGCCTTCAGTTTCTCCACGCTCTTCCTCGTCAGCTACATCCTGCACCACTACCTGCACGGCGACGTCCGCTATCCCCACGAAGCCGCATTCCGCTCGATCTACCTTCCCCTGCTCGCAAGCCACATCGTCCTCGCGGTGATTGCGCTGCCCCTGGTGCTGGTCACGTTTTTCTTCTCGCTCACTGGCCGTTTTCCTCAGCACCGCAAGGTCGCGCGTTGGACATTTCCGATCTGGCTCTATGTCTCCGTTACCGGCGTCGTCACCTACGTGATGCTGCGCCTCGCGCAGGGATCGTGAGCCGCATGCCCGTGATCGAACGCGTCCCCGCATCGGAAAAACGCCTCGCCTCACCCAACGATGGCACGCGCCAGCTTCTGCAATGGGGATCGTCCATGGTGGGCGCGGGCGTGCTGGCTGCAATTGTGCTTCAGACACTGCTCGGCGGCTTCGGCCCGAGCGGCGCCAGCACCAACACAGGCTGGTTCGCCCTCATCGTCGCGCTGATGTGCATCCCGTTTGGCGGACTTCTTCTCACCCTCGGCATCGCCAAATGGCTTCGCAACCGCAGCCTGCGGCGTTCCGGGAGCCGCCGCGACTGAAAACCTGCAGAACTAAGAGACCAACCCACCTTCGCCCTGTATTCCTCATAGTCTCCGCTCAGAGTGATCGTTTGTGAAATTTGCCATCCTTCACGATCATGGCAATGCTCGCGTGATCCCCTGCCAGCAGAGAAATCTTCTCCAGCGGATTACCATCGATCACAAGCAGATCCGCCGCCGCACCTTTGCGAATGCAGCCCAGTTTGCCCACTTGCCCCATGAGCTCCGCATTCACCGAGCACGCCGAACGCAACACGTCGATCGCGGGCAGCACCTGCGCCCGTCAGCGTGAACTCCGTACTTTGCCGCACATGCTGCTGACCCAGCAGATCGCTGCCCAATCCCATCTTCACGCCGGCTCGCTTCATGATCTCCAGACCCTTGAGCGCGGAGTCGCCAATCTTCCACAGCTTTTCCACGCTCACTGCAGGAAGACCAAGTGCCTCCCCCTCTTCGAGAAGACCAAAAAGCGTTGCCATGGTCGGCACCGCAAACGAACCGCGCTCGGCCACAAATTCTGCCGTCTCCCGATCGATCAGCGTCGCGTGTTCAATCGATCGCACTCCGAACGCAGCCGCACGACGCACCGCTTCCGCCGGATGGCAATGCGCCGCAATATACGATCCGGCCCGTTCCGCCTCGTCCACCGCAGCCTTGATTTCATCGTCGGAATACTGGCAGCGGTCCAGCGGATCCGTAGGAGACGCAACGCCGCCTGACCCCATGATCTTGATGTGCGAAGCTCCCCGCCGCAACTCCTCCCGCACCGCGCGCCTCACCGCATCCGCTCCGTCCGCAACCACCGCCATGTGATCGGTATGGAATCCACAGCCGCAACACGTCACGCCGTCCAGTGCATGATCGCCGGGCCGAAAATCCCCATGCCCGCCCGTTTGTGAAATCACGCGGCCCCCGTAAAACAGCCGCGGCACGGTCCCCAGCAGTCCGTCCCGAATCGCCGACGCCAGCCCCACATCCGCTCCACCCACATCGCGCACCGTGGTAAATCCGCGATCCAGGCATCCGTGCAGAAACTTCGCCGCAAAGTGCGCCAGGTACGACATCGGCGATTGCACCACGCGCGTAATATTCAGCCCCGACGCATACACATGCACGTGCGCGTCAATCAATCCCGGCATCAGCACGCATCCGCTGCAGTCAATCACTTCAGCGTCCTTGTCTCTGCGGGGATCGGGGGCGGCAACGTCTTCGATTACTCCGCCCGCAACTACAACATCCCTTCCTTCAATCAAGGCATCCGAATCACCATCGAATATCCGAGCTGAACGGAAAACCAGCGGCCACTTGCCTGCTTCTTCCACCTTCGCCATGAATTGTGATCTCCTTGAAAACCCCTCCAACTTACGAACCTGGCCGCCAGCATTTGCTACTCAAAGCGGACATTCCAACTTGCTAACGACATTTCCGAGTAGCGGTCAATCGGCCGGAACTCGACAAATTTCGCTCTTACGCGTGTAGTGCCCCATCATTCATCATCAGTTGGCTATTTGCACCACCAATGTCAGACTCTGGCTGGTAGTGACACCGGAGGAAAAATGCCGACAACATCATTGTGTACGTTCCTGGAGGCGTAGTATTCGTGACGGTCTTCGGTCCTCCATCTCCTCCATCGACCGAATAACCATGGAGACTTCTGCCCGTTTGAATTCTGAGCGCATGTCTACTCAGACGATTGCGGATCCTTCTGTCGCAGATTTTGATGCATGCAACGATGTCATCCGCGTGGGAGGGGAAACGATGATTGGCAGAACCGTGGAAACGAGCATGATGATCGCGATGGTGTGCAAGCCGCTTGTGTAGGAGCCGCCTGGACCGAGCAATTTCACGAGTAGTTGCGGACCGACGTAGCTTGCGAAGCCCCACGCAGTGAGCATCAGGCCGTAGATCGGTCCGACATTCTTTGAACCAAAATAGTCGGCGGCAAACGCGGGCATGGTTCCAAAGCCTCCCCCATAACACATGAGAATCACAAATGAGACCATGGAAATGACCGCAACTGAAGTCAACGAGGGTAGCAGCCAGAAAAGCCCGAACTGGATCAGATAAATTACAGCGAATGCCCAACGCCGTGTGATGCCGTCCGAAACCCAGGCCCAGAAGATCCGGCCCACGGAATTTCCGATGCTGACGATTCCCACCATTCCGGCTGCAACGGCCGCGCTTGCGGCGGTCAGTTTCTGGAAGATCGGCGACTCTTGAGAGATAAGCGAGATTCCAGCCGAAGTATTCAGGAAGAGCAAGAGCCAGAGCGCCCACCATTGCCAGGTTGCCAGCGCTGTGCCGAGCGTATAGTCCACCTTCGCCCGCTGTGCCGTTTGCGTGGCGCTTGGAGTCCAGCCTTGTGGGGTCCATCCTGCGGGCGGGTTTTTCATGAAGAGACCCGCCACGACGATCACGATCATATACGCGATACCGAGATATGCGAAAGTCTTCAGGACTCCGACGCTTTGGATCAGCCGTTGAGCTACCGGTGCTGTGACCAGAGCTCCGGCGCCGAAACCGCCAACGGCAATGCCGGTGATCAGGCCGCGGCGGTCGGGAAACCATTTGACCAGCACTGCGATCGGAACGATGTAACCAAACCCGAGCCCTATGCCGCCAATCAATCCATAACTGAGATAGAGCCACCAGAGCTTGTAAGCGGAGAAACTCGCCAGAAACACACCAAGTCCATAGAGCACTCCCGCGGTGAGCGCGACAACGCGAGGGCCTTTCTTGTTAAGCCACAGGCCGCCCAAAAAGGCGGAAACGCCAAGGACAAAAATACAGATCGTGAAGGTCCAGGTAACCTGTGCGATGGACCAGCCGAATTGTTTTGTGAGTGGATTGCGAAATACGCTCCATGCGTAGACGGCGCCCAATGCGACCTGCATTAGAAAGCCGGCCAGTGCAATACCCCAGCGATTGGTAGGTGCCATATAACGCCTCCGATCTCTTGTTTGAGAGGTGCTTCGATCAGTGACACTCTCCGCGGGTTTTGAGTTCACGACCAAGAGTTTCGAGGAATTTATTGATGAGCGCCATGCTGCGTCGCAACTCGGGTTGCCGGAATTCGGCAAACAATTTGAGCAATCCCGGTGGTTCCACAATTGGCTCCTGGCAACCGAGAGTCTTGGTCAAGGCAATGGCGAATCCCTGCAGCAGGTTTGGGTTGATCGCACCGAGCATCTTGCCGAGGATGATTGCATTCCGCAGGCCGCGAATGCCTTCCTCGGAATCGGCAGCACCAACCGCAGCATCTATGATCATGCCACCCGAACTCACCGCTCCGCGCAGCAACCTTAGAACACCGGAGTCGTGCAACTGCTGCAGCAACTCATACGACTCGAGGAGTGCTTCCGCGTGTTGCTCAGGTGCGTCTTCCAGCCGCTTGCGCAGCTCTTCGCGCGGATCGCGCGGTGCCACTTCCAAGCCGATAGGTCGCGCCATGTTATTTCTCCTGTCCAGCGGGTGCGGTTGCGCGTGTTTCAATCTGAACCAACCCATTGCCGGGCAGGTGGTAATCGCTGCGCGCCCACTTGCGCTCGACTTCCACACCTGTTTGTGGAGTTGGATGTCCGTGGCGCGGATTGGTCCGCGGTAACGGATTGTCGCCGTTTTGACTCAGCACCGTAAGATTGACAGAAGCCTCCTTGTAGGCCGGCGTGTGCGTTACCTTATCAGTGCTACTGCTGGTGAGACGGTTCACCGGTTCGAGAGAAGAGTTCATCGGCATGTAAAGTTCGTTGCCGCTGACGCGCGTGGTGACGACGGCCTGCACCTTGACTGCACCATACCGCGAGGCAAGCCGCACCCAGCTTCCGGTCTGGATTCCACGCGCAGATGCCAGTTCCGGCGAGACTTCAACAAATGTGCAGGGCACTTTCTCACGGATCCCTTCGGTACGGTAGGTCATGTTGCCTTCGTGGAAGTGCTCAAGCAGTCGCCCGTTGTTCAGATGCAGGTCGTATTCCTCATCGACTTGATTGCTAGGTTCGGTCCACGGCACCGGAAAGAACGTCGCCTTGGCATCAGGGGTATTGAACTTTTGCGTGTAGAGCAGAGGCTCATCGATGCCATCCGGCGCAACCGGCCACTGTAATGATTTGAATCCTTCCAATCGCTCGTAAGTTACGCCCGCCATCGTTGGCGTCAGCTGCGCGATCTCTTCGTAAATTTCAGACGGGTGTTTGTAAGTCCAGTTGGCACCAAGCCGGTTGGCGAGATCGATCAGAATCTTCCAGTCGGGACGGCTCTCACCCAGCGGCTCCATAGCTTGATACAGGCGCTGGATGCGCCGCTCTGTGCTAGTAAACGTCCCTTCCTTCTCCAGACTTGGACTCGCTGGCAGAATGACATTGGCAAAGCGGCAAGTCTCAGAGAAGAAGATCTCCTGCATCACAAAGAAATCGAGCTTCTCCAGCGCAGCCGAGACATAATTTGCGTTGGAGTCGACAAGGCTCAGCTCTTCGCCGAAGACATACATGGATTTGAGGCGGCCATCGTGGATGGCGTCGATCATCAGGTGGTTATCGAGGCCGGGCTTCGGCGGCAAAGTTACGTTCCATGCTTTTTCGAATTTGGCCCGGATGGCCGGATCATCGACCTTCTGATATCCAGGGAAGTAATTCGGCATGGCGCCATGATCGCTGGCGCCCTGTACGTTGTTATGTCCCCGGAGCGGGTATGCGCCAGTGCCCGGGCGCATGTAATTGCCAGTGGCCAGCAGCAGATTCGAGATTGCCGTCGATGTGTCCGACCCCATCACATGCTGCGTAACGCCCATGGCCCAAAGAATGCACACGCTCTCGGCCTCGGCAATCATGCGGGCGACTTTGATCATGGTTTCCTGCGGTATGCCACAGCGTGCGCTCGCCATTTCGAGAGTGAAAGACTCGAGACTCTTGCGGTACTCATCCGCTTTGTTCACCCATTTGTCGATAAAGGATTGATTTGCTAGCCCGTGGTGAAAAATGTAGCGCGTGACCGCGGAGAGCCAGATGAGATCGGTGCCGGGGCGCGGATGCAGAAAGACATCAGCGCGGCGGGCCATTTCGTGTTCGCGGAGATCGGAGACAATGAGCTTCTGGCCGCGCAGCTTATGCGCACGCTTCACGCGCGTAGCCAGAACAGGATGGCTCTCCGCCGTGTTGCTGCCGATGATCACGACCAGGTCGGCCTGCTCGATATCCTTGATGGAACCCGAATCGCCGCCGTAGCCCACTGTGCGGAAAAGCCCGGTAGTCGCGGGCGCCTGGCAGTAGCGTGAACAGTTATCCATGTTGTTGGTCCCGATCACTGCGCGCGCCAGCTTCTGCATCAGGTAGCTTTCCTCGTTCGTGCACTTTGACGACGAGATGAACGCGAGCGCATCGGGGCCATGCGCGGCCTTGATCTCCGTGAAGCGGCGGGCCACCAGGCCGAGAGCCTCATCCCACGTCGCTTCTCTGAACTTGTCGTCTTCGCGAATTAGCGGCCTGGTCAGGCGATCGGGACTGTTGATGTAATCCCACCCAAACTTGCCCTTGATGCAGGTCGAAACGCCGTTGGCGGGACCGTCAAGTGGCTCCACTTTGAGGATCTGACGCTCTTTGGTCCAGATGTCGAATGCGCAGCCCACACCACAATAGGTGCACACGGTCTTCGTCCGCTTGATCTGCGATTCGCGCATGTAGGCTTCAACTTCAGAGAGCTGCATGATCGAACCAAATCCCACCTCCGGCTCCACTCCCTTGACGATGTCGATCATGCCCTTCAGCGCATGGATCGGCAGGCCGGTAAAGTAGCCGGTCTGGCCGAGCATCGACGTCTCCATGAGCGCATTGCACGGGCACACCGTGACGCAGTGGCCGCAAGAGACACAACTCGACTTGCCAATCGGCGCGCCTCCATCCCATAGAACGCGCGGATGTGGGTCCTCCCAGCGGATGCTGAGGGTCTCATTCACCTGCAGGTTCTGGCAGGCCTCCACGCAGCGCCCGCAGAGAATGCACTGTTGAGGGTCGTAGCGATAAAAGGGATTGCTTGAATCAACCTCGTAGGGCTTGGACTTGAAGGGGGTGTCCTGATGTTCGATTTCGAGGAGGACCGCAGTGTTGTGGACGGCGCAGTTCCCGTTGTTATTGTCGCAGACCGTGCAGTAGAGCAGATGATTGCCGAGGATGCGATCAAAGGCCTCGCGCTGCGCTGCCTGCGCCCGTGGTGAACCGGTTTCGACATGGACGCCGTCGACGGCATCGGTTCCGCAGGCTCTCACGAGCTTGCCGTCCATCTCGACCATGCAGGCATCGCAGGTCTGGATGGAACCAAGCTGGGGATGATAGCAGACCTGCGGAATCAGGATACCGCTGCGGTTTAGGGTGTCGATCAGGCGCTCCCCAAGCTTAATCTCCTGAGGCTTGCTGTTCACGATGACCGCCAAGAAAGCAACCTCCGTTCAACGATTGCTGGATGCTAGTACCCACAACATGCAGACGTAAAGCCCTAATTTGCCTAGACTCACAGCCTAATTGTTAACGTTTGATGACATGGGTTAGCGCATCGGATGTCATTGAGGAAGGCAAATTTTAAAAGACTTCTGTTTAGGAAAGACAGCGAAAGCTACCTGAATAAATAACGAACCGCTGCCCGCGCAGAAAGCCAACCAGGGTCAGGCCCAGTTCGCGCGCCAGCTTGACCGCGAGACTGGATGGAGCGGAGACCGACGCAACGACGGGAACCCCCGCGGCCAGCGCCTTCTGGATGATTTCGAAGCCTCCCCTGCCGCTGACGAGCATGATGAAGTCGCTGAGCGGCAGGCGGTCTTCGAGCAAAGCCCATCCGGCCAGCTTGTCGACTGCATTGTGCCGGCCGATGTCCTCGCGGAGTGCGATGAGATTTCCCTGGTCATCAAACAGCGCGGCAGCGTGCAGGCCGCCCGTACGATCGAAGACCGGCTGGTAGGCGCGCAGTATCTCCGGCAAGCGGCACAGCACCTTCGGTGATGCGCGGAAGTCGCTATTGGGAGCGCGTAGACCACGACGACGAATGGCTTCAATCGAGGCCTTGCCGCAGATGCCGCAACTCGACGCGGCGAAAAAGTTTCGCTGCTGATCTTCGGCCGTGAATTGAGAGTTCTTTAACTGCACTTCAACGACGTTGCTCTTTGCGCCGGCGTCAGGCGCGACGGCGCGAATCTTGCCAAGCTGGTCGTGCGACTCTATGATGCCTTCGGTCAAAAGGAACCCCGCAGCCAATTCGACATCGTTCCCGGGAGTACGCATAGTTACGGTCAGAGGTATTCCGTCAACGCGAATCTCCAGCGGCTCTTCCGCAGCGAGCGAGTCCTGCTGCGAGTGAACTGCACCATCGTTCCATTCCGTCACTTGCGTCAATTCAAAGCTGCGAGCCGTCGGACGCATCCAACCTCCTGTCTGGGAGAGATTAGAATTCGGGCATGATTGATGGCAAGTCCGAGCAACAAACCATCAGAATGATCGCAAAGCGATCTGTACCTTTGGCGCGCCGTGCGACTCAGAGTTAGCGTATTTTTTTCAGATCCTACCTGACGACAACCAGCGCTCAAGTCGATCCGCGTAGGTGCGGCTCGAGCGATGCTCCGAGCCGTCTAAAAGCTTCACCGTGAACTCGCGGTTCTCGATGGATCGCAGCTCCAGTATGCCTTTGGACTGCACAATTCGGGAGCGGTGTATGCGGATAAACTTTGCCGGATCGAGTTTCTGTTCGAGAGACGCCATCGTCTCGCGTAACAGGTAGGAGCGACCGTTGACGTGGAGTTCAACATAATCACCGGCAGCCCCAATCCACTCAACATCCTCCGCAATGACGATTTGAATGCGGGATCCAGCTTGCACGGTAAACCGGGACGCGAATCCATCTGAGCTGCGGTCCAGCATTTTCATGACCCGCTGTGCCATGTCGGCCTTTAATGAGGAGTCGACCAGATCACGAGCTCGACTCACCGCTGCCGCGAAGCGTGTGTCGTCCACCGGTTTCAACAAGTAATGCAGCGCATGAACATCGAATGCCCGCAAAACATGTTGCTCATACGCTGTCAGAAAAATGATTGCGGGCAGGCTTTCTCCAGGCAACGCCCGCAGCACCTCGAAGCCGTCCATTCCGGGCATCTGGATGTCGAGGAACACAACATCCGGACATCGTTCCAGAATTCTTTGCACTGCGGACTGCCCATCTGCGCATTCCCCAACTATCTCGACATCCCTGAATTTGCGTAGCCTGAGAACGACGCCACGTCGCGCCAAGGGCTCGTCATCGACGATTAGAGCGCGCACGTCGAAACCTCCAGCAGGCTCCGAGTCCTGCGTAGCGGCAATTCCAGCACGACCTCGCAACCGCCCCCTTCAGGCCACTCAAGCGAGAACTCAAAATTCGCCCCGTAAAGTGTTTTCAGGCGCTCCGCCGTGTTTCCGAGACCGATTCCATTTCCATTCTTCTTCTGCTCGCACTCATGCCGTCCGGAGTTCCCGATGACGATTCGCAACCTGTCGGCATGGAGCGCGCTCTTGATCGCAATCCACCCACCTTCGATCAACGGCGCCACTCCATAGCGAACTGCGTTCTCAACGAGCGGTTGCAGCAACATGTTCGGCACCAGGGCATCTCGCGTTTCGAATGGGACAGCGATATCGATTCTTAACCGCTTCCCCAGCCTTGTTTGTTCGATCGCCAGGTACCCTTCGGTAAAGGCCAGCTCCTGCGAAAGCGTCACCTCCGAGGTGACTTCGGAATCCAGGCTGGTGCGCAGAAGATCTCCGATCTGCGCCAGCATCCGTGTGGCCGCAGGCACATTTCCATCCAGAACGAGAGTGGAGACGGCGTTAAGCGAATTGAATAGAAAGTGTGGATTCAACTGATAGCGAAGTGCAAGCAGGCGCGCCTCTCTCACTTCCGACTCGACGCGAAGCAGCCGCTCCCTTTCTTCGCTCGATTGCTGCCATTGTTTGATGCTGAAATACAAGCTGCACCAGATAAAGAGAATGAACCAGGACCACATCGACACGGCAACCCAGGCATGCCAGGGCACGTGCTCGAAGGATTCCAAAATAAGGCAGGCTGCGCAGGCTACGGGAATCGCTGTGACCATAGCTGCCGCGGCGGCTTTCAATTCAAAAGCGATCCACGATTGCGACTGTCGCAGCAGCCGGCGACAAAAAGGATGCAGCGCGCAACTCCCCAGGAACATGCAGAAGATAGGGACTGTCTGATCAGCGATCGACACACGCCGAGTCAAGAAGTTATGAATCGACTCCAAAAGGTCGAAGAGATAGAAGCAGCACCATCCCACGATCTGGATTTGCCAGAATGACCGCAAGTTCAGGACATTCTCTCGATTCATGAATAGCATTTTAGCCTGAGTTGTGAATCGGCATTCCACGGTCTGTCGCACGAAACCCTCGGCTCATCGCATTTCTCAATCGCCCGGTAGATTAGCCCTACCCGGTCAACTTCAATGAGCTAGGCTGAACACCGCTCGAAGATCGATGTAAATCGACGCTGCGAAGTTAACCAACGCGACGCCTGAGTTTGAGCAAACGATCGTGATTCAGGCGCCACAACTTTACCGGAGGAAAAGAGAAGATATGAGGATGATTAAACAGTTGCGGAGTTCCTGGATACCGTGCGTTTCGACGATTGTTCTGGCTTGTTCCAGCAATGCGTTCGCTCAACAGAGCTACAAAATCACCGATATGGGCCTTAACCACAGCACGGACAACTTCAGCATGGTCATGGGACTCAATAATGAAGGCTGGACAGAGAACATGGATGGGGTTGTAAACCCGCCCATCACTTCGACCTCCACCACCGTTGCAAGTGGCCGCGCGGTAATATACGCCCACGGACGCAACCTCGACCTCGGCACGCTAGGAGGAGACAACAGCTGGACCAACTATGGCGGGATCAACGATCGCGGGGAAGCTGTCGGCATGGCCGAAACATCTGTTCTGGATCCGAACGGTGAAGACATGTGCGCCTTTGGCACAACAAAAACGTGCCGTCCGTTTCTTTGGCAAAACGGCCACATCATGGCTCTCCCGACGCTGGGAGGAAATAACGGGCAGGCCGCCGCCATCAATAACCGCGGACAAATCGTAGGCATTTCGGAGACGACGGCCCCGGACTCCGGATGCCCGTCGAGCAAGCAGCCTGGAACGACGATATTGCCGGTAATGTGGGAAAAAGGCGAAGTCCGAGCTCTTCCTACGCTGCCTGGCGAGCCGGACGGCTTTGTACAAGGCATGAACGATCGAGGCCAGGCCGTGGGCTCCACGGGAACCTGCACCAGTGCACCAAGCTTTGCGATTCACGCCGTGTTGTGGGAAAACGACCATGCCTTCCAGCTTGCGGATCTCGGACACACTGGATCTGACGCCTACGCCATCAATGACCACGGCCAGGCTGTTGGGTATGTCTCGACCACGGACGGCTCAACCATTGTTGCCTCTCTTTGGCCGAACGGCGCACACGGCGCAGTCAAAAACCTCGGTATTCTGCCGGGAGATGGCGCCGCCTTTGCCACAGGCATCAACAACCGGGCCCAGGTGGTGGGAAGCACCTTCAACTCCGCCGGGCTGGTCCCGCGGCTTCATCTGGCAAGACGATGTGATGACCGATCTAAACACGCGGATTCCCGGAGATTCCAACCTCAAGATCATCGCGGCTAGCAATATCAATCAGCGTGGACAAATCTCAGGCATGGCAATGGTGAAGACCGGGCCGGATGCGGGCAAGATCCACGCCATCCTGTTGACTCCTGAAAACTAAGCGTCGGCACGTCGGTTGCAGATGTCGCACGTACACGCCCGGGATCCGCACCGCCCATTTCAGCCATACCTTGCGCGAAGGCGCAAGGCCGGAGGTTGTGCAAGACAATCTGGGTCACGCGAACATCTTCGTGACCCAGAATTGCCAGCACGAAGAGAGACCTTAACACACCTCGAAATCCCGCACTCCAGTTTTGGCCAGATAGCAGCCTGAACTATAGCCTTGTGCATCTTTTTCTTGACGACCTTCATTGGCAGGACATGGCGAACGTTCTCACAATCATGCCCAAAAGCGAGAATTCACGATGACAAGCAACGCGGCGCAACGCTTCAGAATCGCAGGCCGGAAAAGCGGATTCACGCTGGCGAAGAATTACGAACCGAGAACCTGGAAAGCTTGGGCGGTTTTTGTAGTGGCTGCGTGCGTCGCCATTGATGGCCAGTCATCGCCCAGGCAGACCGCAGATCCGGCGGTCGCTGCGCTAGGAAGTGGCTTCGTCTCCGATACCGCACAAGTGAACGGAACAACACTCCATTACGTGCGCGGTGGAGTTGGGTCCGCCATCATTTTGCTGCACGGTTTTCCCGAAGACTGGTACGAATATCACCGCATCATGCCGCAGTTGGCGAAGCAATTCACAGTCGTGGCAGTTGACCTGCGCGGCATAGGCGGCTCTGCTGCAACGGCCGGTGGTTACGATGCTGCGAATATGGCAGAAGACGTTCACCAGCTGGCGGAACATCTGCATTTGGAGCACGTTTACGTGGTCGGGCACGATATCGGCGGCATGGTTGCTTACGCCTTTGCCCGCCGTTATCCCGAGACGAGCCGCGGAGTGATGATGCTTGACGCACCGCTGCCAGGCCTTGGGCCGTGGGATGCGGTTAAAGCCAATCCCATCACTTGGCATATCAATTTTCAGCAGACGTCGGGCCTTCCGGAGCAACTCCTTGCCGGTCGCGAAGCCATTTATTTGCGCCATTTTCTCGACTCCGAGACTTTCAGCGATGCGGATGTCGCCCGCTACGCCCAGGCATACGGCGCTCCTGAACATCTGCGTGCGGCGTTGGAAATCTATCGGGCCTTTCCGGCAAATGAGAAATTCAATGCGGCGCAACAAAGCGCCATCAGCGTACCATTGGTACTCGCTCCGGGCAAAAACTCGCCTTTCGAGAAGCTCATGCCGAGCTTCGCCGATGCGTTGCGGACGCATGGTTGCACAAACGTTGAGATCGAAGTCATCGAAAACAGCGAACATTTCGTCGCCGATGAGCAGCCCGATGCTGTGGCTCAACTCATCGATCGGTATGCCTCGTTATAACGACGATTACACACAGTGTTATGCGGAGGCACACGGAGAGCTCTCGTCGAGTCGCAGGGAGGGAAAGGAAGCCTGAGCCGATCAACGGTGCTCGACGATCATGGAACTGGAGCTAGATATTCATTCGGCATCACAAAATCTGCACGACAAGGACTCGAGGAGAGAATCGGATGAAACGACAGACAGTTGAGATGATGGCATTGTGGGGCTTGACGCTGGCTTTTGCCCTGAGTACAGCCTGGAACGCACAGGCACAGGACGCCAAGAATCCGTATCCGAGCATGCCTCCGATCGAAAAATATCTGATGGATCGAGATGCCGAGATCGCCTTGGCGCGAAGCGCGGCTCCGTCATCCATTTCCCGCGATGCCACGGTTGTAATCCTTGGGAAAAATGGCTACGAAACGGCGGTCCAAGGCAAGAACGGCTTTATCTGCATTGTGGAGCGCGGTTGGATGAATTCATTCAACAGCCCAGAGTTTTGGAGCCCTAAGACGCGCGGCGCGGAGTGCTTCAATCCCCCGGCCGCGCGTACGGTCGTGCCGTACACCTACTTCAGGACAAAATTAGTCTTGGCGGGAAAATCGAAAGCTGAGATCAAGCAAAGTATTAAGACCGCGATGGGAAGAAAAGAATTGCCTGCTCTCGAAGCCGGGGCGATGTGCTTCATGATGTCGAAAGATGCATATCTCAATGATGGTGGTGGGCACAACATGGCCCATCTCATGTTTTACACGCCGCTCATGGATGGTGCAGTATGGGGCGCAAATTCGATAGACGACGCAAACCATGTCTCGTTTAATTTCCCGAACTCTCCAATATTTCTAACTCCACAGTTCCGAGGTGACCCGGAACCGATGAATAATTTCGTCGTTCCCACCGGCGTGTGGTCGGATGGAACTCCGGATCGGATGTAAGGCGGGCCATCTGAGTGGAGCCTCGGAATCATTGGTGATGCAAGAGCATGATGAAAACTGGATTCGAGAAAGCGAGAAGGATAGCGGGGCAGTGCCCGAGGTTTCTGCTAGCTGCGTTCTTCTTACTCTCCGCAATTGCACTGGGACAAACGCAACTGCGGGCAAAGCCGGAAACTGCCCTAATCCAGCCGTTCAAAATGCATGTTCCCGACCGTGTTCTAATTGATCTTCGCCATCGTTTGGCGGAAGCCAACTGGCCCGATCAACTTCCGGGCACGACCTGGGAGTACGGTGCCGACATCAAGAAGGTTCGGGAACTCGCGGACTATTGGCAGAACGGCTACGACTGGCGTGCGCAAGAAGCGAAGATCAATCAGTTCGACCAGTTCACAACGGAGATTGATGGACAGCAGATCTATTTTATCCATCAGCGCTCTCCTCGCCCCGACGCTATACCGTTGATGCTGATTCACGGATGGCCCGGCTCGATTTTGGAGTTTGAGAAGCTCATTGGGCCGCTTACCAATCCCAAGGACCAAAATAGCCCGGCATTTGACGTTATCATTCCTTCGCTTCCTGGCTTTGGATATTCCGGACCCACCACAAGCCGTGGCTGGGGCCCACAGCGTATGGCGAAGGCTTTAGTTATTCTGATGGATCGTTTGGGCTATTCCAAGTACGGGATACAGGGTGGTGACTGGGGTTCGACAATAGCCCAGGACATGGCTTACCAGGTGCCGACGCATGTCATCGGGTTGCATCTGAATCAGATTTACATGCCACCGCCGAACCAGGAAGCAGTTGCGAAAATGAGCGATGCTGAACGGAAACGGTATTCCTACTTTGACCGGGAAGAGAGCAGCTTCTTTTTCCTCCAGGCCAGTGAACCGCAGACTCTTGCCTACGCCCTTACTGACTCCCCTGTGGGATGGCTGGCCTGGATGATTGGCAAATTTCAACTGCTCACGGACAACAACGGCGATTTTCTTACGGCTGTGGATCGCGACACATTCTTGACCGATGTCACGCTCTATTGGGCGACCGGCACGATCGGCTCCGCCATGCGAATTTATCGCGAGAACCGGCTCACCATAGAGCAAATGGTGCCGACGCCACACCTGGAGACTCCGGTGGGGTATGCGGATTTTCCGAAGGACGTGGCTGTCCCGCCGTTTAGCTGGATTACTCAAACATTCAACATAGTACAAAGAACTGGCATGACGAAGGGCGGACACTTCGCCGCCCTGGAGCAGCCCGATCTCTTGGTTGCCGATATACGAAAGTTCTTTGCAAAGATTGATCAGAAGCAAGCTGAAAATGCACCCTGATACGAAACGCATGCCGAAACAGATTGGCCCTCTAAATCTCGGTGCCAACCGATATGTCCGCAAAACATCTCAGATTGTTTTTTGTAAGTGCGGGTTATCGTGTACTTCTTGCCGCCCATGACTCGAACCAGAGGCCGGTCTGAACATTTATACTTCTTTAGGCTGTAAAGAGTTCAAGGGAAAGGAGTCCTCTGCAAAGTTCACTGCCCTAGCTGAGCGTGTCCCCCGACCTGACGTGACAACAGGTATTAGCATTTCAAGATGACGGTCCGAATTAGCACCGGGAAAGCGGTTTGTGACAGCTCAAATTTACAGTGACAACGAGAATTAGCAGAGGACAGCAGGCAGGATCAAGCATATGGCAAAGTCAGTAAATAAAGTCATTCTTTTGGGTAACGTAGGCAAAGACCCTGAGATCCGTTCCACCGCCGGCGGGACCATGGTGGCAAACTTCACTCTCGCTACCAGCGACCGCCAGAAAGATGCACAGGGCAACTGGCAGGATCGCACCGAATGGCACAATCTTGTCGCCTTCACGCGCCTCGCTGAAATCGTGCGCGATTACGTGAAGAAGGGATCCAAACTCTACGTCGAAGGCAAAATTCAGACCCGCAGCTGGGACGACAAAGAAACCGGCGTAAAGAAGTATCGCACCGAGATCATCGTCAACGACGTTTCTCTTCTGTCTGGTCGCGAAGACGGCGGCTCGAGTTCCGGCGGATACAGCCGTCAGTCTGGACCTTCGGCTAACGTCGACCAGCGCCCGCCCGCCGGCCACGACGAGTACAGCCAGTCCGCCGAAATCTCCGACGACGACATACCGTTTTAGAGAAACTTGAATCTCATGACGGCATCAGCGCTGCCAGCGACGGAGCGCTCTTCAATTGGGCCTGGGAATGCTGGCGAGACAACGTCAAAACCGTGATGTCGTCTTCCTGGCCGAAGGTCTGCGCTGCTTGTGCGATCGACGCAGCAGGCTGCGTTGACAAGATCGCGGCGCGCTCGAATCCCAACAACTCCCCACTGTGGGCGCGGGCCTCGACGACGCCATCCGTGACGAGAGTGAGCTGCGCGTTTTCTGGCAGGGCAACTTCGGTCTCCGGATAAACGGATTCTGCCGCAAGACCGAGAGGCAATCCGTTGACCACTTCCAATTCCCTTCCTTGCAGATAAGGTGCGAGGTGGCCGGCATTCGCAACCGTCAGGGTGTAATCCGGTGCGATGCGAATAACGAGGCACGTCGTGAATCCTCCCCGGCTGCGCGCCAGCATGCGCTGATTCATGGCGCTGAGAATCTCCGATGGACTTTGCGTGTAGTGGGCCAGAGTGCGCAGTGTGCCCACGAGCAGGGAAACAGTCATGGCAGCGGGCATTCCCTTCCCGCTGACGTCCCCGATGACAATCAGTGTGCCCCCTGAGGCGATCGGAATGATCTGAAAGAAGTCACCGCCAACTTGCCCCGCCGGCCTGTAGACACATTGAATTTCGCAGCCGGGGACTGATGGAATTTCAGTGGGAATCAACACCTGCTGAACGGTCCGCGCCGACTCTAACTCTGCTGAAAGACGTTCTTCATCACGACGTGAGCGGGCAAAGCGCAGCGGAAGGACAGCAGCCACCGCCAGCAGCATGAGCATATCGGCCAGATCCTGAAATGAAAACGGAAAGGGCCATCGGGATAGCTGAAAAAACCAGGCGAAATCCTTGAGAACCCGCGTATGTCCCGATACGAAAAAATCGACGAGCAGGATTTCTGCAAACCAGGAGATGTAGCAGATGGCGACAGGAACGAGCAGTAATTGTGCATCCGCAATTCCTTGACGCGCTCTCCGATACAGAAGGTCGAGGATGTACGCAAAGTAAGGAACCAGGCAGCCTGCCGCGACCATTCGCCAATGACCGTAGTCCAACCATTGCGCGGCCAAATGGACAAGCACCGTTGCAGGTGCGGTTGCCATCGCAGCCCAGAAGAGCCAGTTCCGGCGTCCATTCAGAAGCCTGAATACGAACAAAAGAAAGAGCGGCCAGCTTGCTGCCGACAAGCAACTGTCGAAGAGCCAATAACCCATCCACTCGGTCGGATAGAACATCGGCCAATCTGTGCACAGGTGTTCAACGCCAGTCAGAAGCTCATAAATCCCGAACCACAAATATTCGCGATCCCCTGGCCGCATCCAGAACAGAAAGAACCCGGCAAGAGCGGCCAGCAGGTTCATCAACATCAGCGCGTTGCTCGACGTCAGCGACCAGAATCGGGTCCGGTCATCCTGGGTCTTCAAGTCTTTCAGCGCGCCCATTTCGCCGAACGTTGCCGCCCCATCCGGTCCGCCAACGCGGTCGAACCAGGCAATTTGCCGTACGCGGACGGCAATCGAGAGCATGCGCGCGGAATTTGTCTCCGCAGGCACAAGCGGAACGATATGGTCGAATTCGGTCAAATACCCGCGGCGGGGCGGCATGTCGCCAAATTGTTCGATAAGTTTGCCGTCGGCGAATATCTGGTAGCTGCTGTGGATCCGCGGAATGCAAATCCCCAATGCCTTGTGCGATTCCGGCAAGAAGACTTTGAACCGATACCACCCGAATCCGCTGTTTTCCTTAAACCCTTGCTCGCTCCACGGCCTGTCGGAAAGCAGCAATGGCCATTTTGAATCATCGAATGCCGGGTTGGCCCAGCCTAGTGTTCCGTTGGGGTCGTCGCCCGGCTGGAAACGCCAGGGCCCGTCGAGGCTGATTGTCTGAGGATGACTTTTCTCGAAATCAAAGGTCTGAGCGCGGATCCCGGAGGCGAGCAACATCAACAAGAACGCGAGATACACTCTCGCGAGGCTTTTCGAAATCCCAGGAAACATTGTTCGCAAATGGTGTCACACCTACATGGGCCGCGCAATTGGAAAATCGCGTAACGAGGAAGGATGTCATCAGCTCCCGGCTTCAGGAATTCGCGGGTCTTGTTATTTTGATTCGCCGGCAGTTCCCAGTGCGGCATGGGGCCATCCGTTCTTCCAGGTCAGCGTGGAAATCTGAAGTGCGGGCTTGCCCGTGATGGCGTCGTAGGCATGAAAGACAAGGATGTCTCCTTCAGGCCGCTGGAGCACGGATTCTCCTCCGGGACCGAGCCATCGGCTGTTCGCCGCGAGCAACTGCGTGCCGCCCCCTTTCAGCATCGT
Source organism: uncultured Acidobacteriaceae bacterium (assembly GCA_963770365.1). GTDB lineage: Bacteria > Acidobacteriota > Terriglobia > Terriglobales > Acidobacteriaceae > Telmatobacter. The sequence continues at coordinate 516,381 of CAVYPN010000032.1, forward strand.
CTTGCCGTCTTTGTCAACGTAGGGTCCCGTGACGTTGCGCGACCGGCCAACCATGGTGCGATAAGTGCTCGCAGTACCACGACAACACAAATCGAATGAGACGAAGAGGTAATAGAAGCTACCGTGCCGGACAATGAACGGCGCCTCAATGGCCTGCCAGTCTGCGGGCAAACCCGGTTTCGGCGGTTCCCGCCGATCGGGCATTGCGCGTGCAGCGAGCGAATATAAGGTTGAATCGGCGGAAGAAATCTTGCCTGTGATGGGATCGATGCGGCGCATCTTGATGCCGCTCCAGAAGCTTCCGAAGCTCAGCCACGCATGTCCCTGTTTATCGAGAACAATGTTGGGATCGATGGCATTGAAATCGTCCGCCTTTGTCGACTTCAGAACCAGGCCTTCGTCATTCCAGTGGTAGCGCGAGTTCTGCGGATCGAGCGTTTCATTGGTTGCCAGCGCTATGCCGGAAGCATTGCTGCCAAAAGACGAGTACGCATAGTACAGGTGGTACTTGCCCTGAAAATATGAGATGTCGGGTGCCCACAATTCTCGGGTGGTGGGGCTCGACTCGCGAATCCACGCCGGAATGCTGTCAAATACATAACCGCATCGATTCCAAACAACAAGATCGCGCGAGCAGCGGATCGGAAGTTGTCCCTGGTCCGCACGCGATGTTGTGGCGAATACATAGTACGTTTCGCCTTCGCGAGCGACAGAGGGATCGTGGGTAAACGGATAATCCCCGCTAAGAGTGAGCGGTCGCGGCGACTGACAGAGCAGCGACGTGGCAGGAATCGCCAAGACGCAAGCTAACATGAATCTCGTTCCCACAGACACTCCTTTTCGAAGGGGGCGGCGGATTTCAGACCAAGAATGAACACGATTTCATTTAGCTCCATCGTGACTTTCGAGTTGGCTCTACAACTTCGGTCGTATTGACCAAAAGTGCGATACGGGTCCTATAGTTTAATTTCATCTGACGGATCTCGAAAGGGGTTCTCGTACCAGAGACACTCCCGACACTGAACGAATGTTGCACTCCTGGAGCCTTGGCAATGGACCGCTGCGAGAGCATTGATCCGAAAATCTTCCTCAAGATCATCAGTCTGCAAACTGAGATTGCTAAACTCGGTCTGGATCTGGCCGGGGTAATTAACGCGGTCGTAAATTCATTGCCGTCCTTGACGAACGCAGGAGGCGCTATCGTTGAGTACGCAGACAATGACGAAATGGTGTGCAGGGGCGCCAGTGGTATTGGATCGGGTCTGCTCGGCTACCGGGCGAAGCGAGCCCGCAGCCTATCTGGTCTTTGTGTGAATCGAGGTACGATTCTCAAATCAGACGACATCGAGTCGGATTCGCGTGTGGATGTCGAGCCCTGCCGCAGGGCTGGGATTCGGTCCATGGTTGCCGTTCCTTTAAGCCATGAAGGAGTCAACGTTGGTGCTCTCAAGGTCGTCTCGGAAGAGGCGAACGCCTTTTCCGACGAAGATGCTTGCATCGTCGAGCTTGTGTCGGAGTTGATCGCGGCGGCTATGTATCACGCAGCAAAGAATGAGACTAGCGAGCTCTACGTGCAGGCTACCCATGATGCGCTTACAGGACTTGCAAATCGCGCCCTGTTCTTCGATCGTGCGCAGCAACGGCTGTCACAGGGCCGTCGCCATTGCCAGCACATCGGTGTCCTCATCATCGACATGGATCAACTGAAAGCGATTAACGATCATTGGGGACATGGCACAGGTGACGCCGCAATCAAGGAAACCGCCAAACGAATCAGCCGTGTTCCCAGAGAGACGGACCTCATAGCTCGATTGGGTGGAGATGAATTCGGCGTCATGCTTGAAGCAGTCAGAGATCGATCCAGCATCGGTGAGGTCGCACAACGGATCTCTGCGGAAATTGGCCGACCCTTCTTTGCTGACGGTAATGAAGTACATCTTAGCGCCAGTATCGGAGTATCCACTTTTCCAGAGGACGGAACAGAAATCGAAATGCTGCTTGAGAAAGCGGATCGAGAAATGTACTCGATGAAAAATGCCCGACCACGTCGAGACAATTTGTAGCTCAGCTTCCGACAGAACCGTGCAATCTCGTTTGCTTTGCGGTAGGCTGGTTGGTCTGCCTTTGGGCAGATGGCCTTGCTGGAAAGCGCCTCCAATGAAGGAAACATCGCGTTGTCCTGCAGGATACTTTGGATTGTCGAATGAGCCTGAACTCCAGCATCCTCTCTACATGTACCCTTCATCTATCTCCGGCCTCGAGACAGCCAAACCGACCAGCCGTATAATCACTGCTACCCATGTCATCAGATACCGCGGCAGTACAGCCTCCCATCGAGCCTGATGTGCATCGCAGTGAGCGCGGTTTCTGGGCTCTGATTGTGACGCAGTTCCAGGGCGCATACAGCGATAACATCCTGCGCAATCTCCTCCTCGCAATGATCATCGGCATGGGGCTGCGCAATGACGAGCGCGACACCTTCGTCTCGATCATCACTTTCCTCTTCTCCATGCCCTTCGTGCTCTTCAGCATGACCGGCGGCTGGCTCGCCGACCACTTCAGCAAGCGCCAGGTCACCATCTGGACCAAGGTCATGGAGATCGGCGCCATGACCATCGCCACCGCTGGCCTCGCCCTGCATCTGCAACCGCTCACGCTTGTCGCGCTGGGGCTGGTCGCCACGCAGGCCGCGCTCTTCGGTCCCTCCAAATACGGTCTTCTTCCTGAATTGCTCCCCGCCAAACGGCTCTCTTGGGGCAATGGCGTCATTGAACTCGGCACCTTCCTCGCTATCATCATCGGCACGGTCACGGGCGCCGCCATGGCCGAGCATTTCCGGGGCCACGAAGTCTATGCTGGCTACGCGCTCCTCGCCCTCGCCTGCGCCGGGCTCGCCACCAGCTTCGGCATCGATCGCGTTCCCGCAGCCGCACCCGAAAAGAAATTCCGCCTGAACTTCATCGGCGATCTCTGGCAGCAGATCACCCTCATGCGCCGCGATCAGCCCCTTTTCCTTGCGGTCCTTGGCAACACCTACTTCTGGTTCCTCGGCTCGCTGCTGTTCTCCACCATCATCGTGTTCGGTCCCGACGTTCTCCACATCGGCCAGACCGAAACCGGCTATCTCAACGCCACCCTCGCCGTCGGCATCGGCATCGGCAGCATGATCGCCGGCCTGCTCAGCGGCAACAAAATCGAATACGGCCTCATCCCGCTCGGCTCCATCGGCATGACGTTCACCGGCATCGCGCTCGGCACCATGCACACCGGTCTCATCGGTTCAGCAATCCTGCTTGGCACGCTTGGCTTCTGGGCCGGCTTTTTCGCGGTTCCCGTGAACGCGCTCATCCAGCATCGCCCCGCCGAAGAAAACAAGGGCGGCATCATCGCCGCATCCAATCTGCTGTCCTTCGTCGGCATTGCCCTCTCTTCCGGCGCCTACTTCGTATTCACAAAATTCATCCATCTCAATCCGCGCGGCATCATGCTTGCCGCCTCGGTCATCACGGCAGCCGGCACGGTCTACGTTCTCATCCTGCTCCCGGAGTGGTTTGGCCGTCTCATCCTCTTCTTCGTCACCCATACCATCTACCGCGTCAAAGTTCTTGGCCGCGACAACTTCCCCGAAAGAACCGGCGCGCTTCTCGTCTGCAATCACATGTCGTTCGTCGATGTGGCGCTTCTGATCGCCTCGACGGATCGCCCAATTCGTTTCCTCATGTACAAGGGCATCTACGATAACCGCATCATCAAGCCCTTCGCCCGCATGATGAAAGCGATCCCAATCTCCAGCGAACAGCGTCCGCGCGAGATGATCCGCTCGCTACGCACTGCAAGCGACGCACTCCGCCAGGACGAAATCGTCTGCATCTTCGCGGAAGGCCAGATCACGCGCACCGGCCAGATGCTTCCCTTCCGCCGCGGGCTCGAACGCATCATGAAAGGCGTCGAAGTCCCCATCATCCCCGTCAATCTCGACGGCGTGTGGGGCAGTATCTTCAGCTTCGAACGCGGCCGCTTCCTCTGGAAGATTCCCCATCGCATCCCCTACCCTGTCACCGTAAGCTTCGGCGTGCCAATGCCGCCAACAACCTCGGCCATCTCCGTCCGCGCCGCCGTCCAGGAACTCCAGGCCGAAGCCTTTCGCGAACGCAAGCGCCGCATGCGCACCCTCGATCGTGCATTTGTGCGCACCGCGCGTCGCTTCCCGCTGCGCTTCATGATGGCGGATGGCAAAACGCCCAAGGTCCGCTTCTTCTCCGCGCTCACCAAAACCATCTACATCGCGCGCCGTCTTCGCCCCGCGATCGGCGATCGCCAGATGATCGGATTGCTGCTGCCGCCCTCTGTCGGCGGCGCCCTCACCAACTACGCGCTCACACTGCTCGGCCGCGTACCCGTCAACCTCAACTACACCGCCTCGAGCGAGGTGATCGCTTCCTGCGCACAGCAATGTGACGTCGATGTCGTCATCACCTCAAAGGCCTTCGTTGAGCGCTTCCCCAAACTTGAGATTCCCGGCCGCACCATATTTCTTGAAGATGTCCTTCAATCCCCGCGCGTCACGGAGAGGCTTCTTGCACTACTGCTCGCATCCACCATGCCGCAGACCCTTCTGCGCAAGGCCATCGGCGCCGCTCCCGGCAAACGCAATGTCGACGACCTCGCCACCGTGATCTTTTCCAGCGGCAGCACCGGCGACCCCAAGGGCGTCATGCTCTCGCACTACAACATCGGTTCCAACATCCAGCAGGTCGCGCAGGTCTTCATGCTCGACGGCCACGACAAGATCCTCGGCATCCTGCCCTTCTTCCACTCCTTCGGATTCATGGCCGCGTTGTGGATGCCCGCCGCGAACGGCGTCGGCGTCGTCTACCATCCAAATCCGCTCGACACCAAGGTCATCGGCGAACTGGTCGCGCAGTATCGCGTCACCTTCCTCATCGCCACCCCAACTTTTCTGCAAGCCTATATGCGACGCTGCTCGCCTGAAAGCTTCGGCAGCCTGCAATACGTCCTCGTCGGCGCAGAAAAGCTAGCCGACCGCGTCGCAATGGCTTTCGAAGACACCTTCGGCATCCGCCCGCTCGAGGGCTATGGCTGTACCGAATGTTCGCCTGTGGTCACCGTAAATGGCCGCGACTTTCGTGCTCCAGGCTTTCGGCAGGTCGGCGCGCGTCGCGGAAAAATCGGACACCCATTGCCAGGCGTTACCGTTCGCGTCGTCGATATCGACACCGGCCAGCCTGTCACACCGGGCACTCCCGGCATGCTGCTCGTCAAAGGTCCGAATGTAATGAAGGGCTATCTCGGCAAGCCCGAGAAGACCGCCGAAGTCCTGCACGACGGCTGGTACACCACTGGCGACGTCGCCATCATGGAAGAGGACGGCTTTCTCACCATCACCGACCGCCTCTCGCGCTTCAGCAAGATCGGCGGCGAGATGGTTCCCCACATCCGCATTGAAGACAAGCTGCAGGAACTCGCGGGCGTCACCGAGCAGGTATTCGCCGTCACCGCGCTGCCCGACGAGAAGAAAGGCGAGCGCATTATCGTTATCTCCACGCTCTCAACAGAAAAGCTTGCGCCCGTTATCGAAAAGTTCGCCCAGTGCGACTTGCCCGCTCTCTGGAAGCCGCGGTCTGGCGCATTCTTCCACGTCGATGCGCTGCCCATTCTCGGCACCGGAAAAATCGACCTGCGCGGTGTGAAAGCGCTGGCCGCTTCAATGGCTTAATCAAGCCTTGGGATGCCTTACTCCGTGGTGTAGCGAATCTCAAGCCGCCGCATCCGATAGCACGTATACGTCAGCACCAGCGCGATCAACGCCAGCAGACCCAGCACCGCCACCCATGCCGACACCGGTTCGGTCTCAACGGTCAGCAGCGCAAACACACCCTCCGCCGGCACGCTGACCGGCATCAGGTGACGCAGGTACGAGGCCACGCTGAATTTCTGCAGCAGCGAAGGCAATACCGGATTGATCGCTTCCCACCCCAGCAGCAGCATGGCGCCCGGCATGGGATTGCGAAACATCAGGCTCAGCAGCAGGAAGATCGAACCGTACCCCAAACAGCCCAGAACCACGATCAGCAGGTACGCTTCGATCTGTCCCAGCCCCGGCCCATGCATCATGAAGTCCCGGCCCGCCGCACCATATCCCGCATACATCAGCACAAAATCGGCAAGAACCGCAACGCCAAACAGCAAGACCGCGCTCACGGCAGCCCGCGAAAGAACTTCGACAACAGGATCACTTCGCGGCGCACTGGCGACAACAGGTAATAGTGCAGACTCCGTTCGATCATCTCGCCGCGAATCAGCCGCGAAAAAATTCCCAGGCACCCGAAGAAGATTCCCAGCCGAACGTAGTAGAGCTGCACCACGCCGGCGAGCACCTCGTGTCGTCACTCATACCAAAGCCCGGAGTGCGAGTCGATGAGCAGAGTGGATCAGGATGATGACCGCCGGAATAAACGCAAGAAAATAGATCCACCACGCCCGCCGCGTAAACAGGTTGCGCCTGATCTCAATCCGGGTCAGTCGCCGCGCCTGGACCCACCACAACGACCAGGGCTGTTGCCGCAGGATGCCAATCGCGCTGCCGAAACTCTGCTGCATCATGAGGCGCTCCCGTCTGAACCAATCAGGTACTGGTAGATGGCGTTTGCGTTGTCATCGGCCGGAGCCACCGCGTCGATCTTCACCAATCCCTCAGCTGCGATCTCATTCAGCAGCCGGTAAAACTCGTCGATATCCCCGGTGCGCAAGAACACGCCGCGCCCATCCGCGTGCAACCGCGCTTCCACGCAGTGATTCACCGCAAACATCTTCGACGCCAGCAGTTCAGGACTGTCGCAGCGAATCAGTACCTGCATCGGCTTGTCGCGTACTTCCTTCCGCACATCGTGAATGTTCCCCTGCGCAATGAGATAGCCGCCCGTAATGAGCACCACGCGATCGGAAATGCGATCCACTTCGTCGAGAATGTGGCTCGAGATCACCACGTGCATTCCCTGCCGCCCCAGTTCCTGGAACAACGCCAGCGACTCCGCACGCGCCATCGGATCCAGCCCGTTCAGCGGCTCATCGAGCACCAGCACGCGCGGATGATGCGCGATCGACTGCGCCAGCCTGATCTTTTGCCGCATTCCTTTGCTGTACCCGGCAATCTTGCGATGTGCCGCTTCGCCGTCCAGTTGAACGCGCTCGAGAGCCTCTGCGGTCAACCCATGCGCATCTTCCTCGCTCATGCCATAGAGCATCAGGCTGTCGAGCACAAATTGAAACCCACTCAACCCGCGAGGAAATGAATCGAACTGCGCGCAATACCCGACGTTGCAAAAAAACTCCGTCGCGTTCGACGGCGACAGCCCCAACACTGAGACGGACCCGCGTGAGGGCTGCACCAGCCCTGTCATCAGGTTCATCAGCGTGGTCTTGCCTGATCCGTTCGGCCCCACCAGCGTCGAAATCCCCGGCGTCAGCGTCAGCGAAACCCGGTTCACGCCGAGCACCTCGCCGTAAAACTTCGAGACATTCTCGAAACGAATTGTGTCCGTCACAGCGTTCATCCGCGCACCACCTCTCGCGCACGGATACGCGCATTCAGCACCGCAACGCACAGCAGACACGCGATGACCAGCGTCACCACCATCGGAAAAGTCGGCAGTATAAACTGCGGGTTCATACGGACCGGCATCGGCGCACCTAACATCCGTTGCCAAAGCTCCGACATCATAAACGGAAGATTCAGCAGCGATCCCCACCTGGTCCGCAGGATTAGACTAGCCATTCCACCCACGCCCGCCGGTACTAATACCACAGCGAAAATCGCTCCCGTTGCAATCACCCGCCATTTCACCCACGCCGATACCGCCAACCCCACCATCGACAGCAGCACAACCCACACCGCCGCCCCGGCGAAAATCCCCAGCGCGAGTGACAAATTCGCCATTCCCCACGGCTGCGGCGAGGCGTAGCACTGGTAGACAAAGAGAATCAGGCATGGAACCCACGTGACGTAGGAAAGCGAAAGAGCCAGCGCGATAAACTTGCCCAGCAAATATCCGAAGCGTGAAATGGGATGGCTCAGCAGAATCGGCAGCGCGTTATCGCCCAGGTCGAACGAAACCAGTCGCGGCGCGATCCACGCCGCAAGCACCAGTGCAAACCAGCACTGCGTCTCCAGAACGTGCAAAAAGAAGGTCCGATCGATGTCGAGCGACGGGCCTCCCGCGCATGATCAGCGCACGCGCCATGGGATTATCCGCCACATAGATAATCACCAGGTCCACCAGGCACGGCAGAAGCGAAAGCACAAACAGCCCGATCGTGATCTTCGACGACCACGCTTCATTGAGCGCATACCGTGCCAGCACCAGCGGACGCGACCCCAGCGGAGTCAGGCGGCCTTCATACGGCCGGTAATCATGATCAAACACCGACATGGTCTACCCGGCCTCCCTCGTACTCCATCGCCCGCAGGAAAATATCTTCGAGCGAATCCCTTCGCTGCTGAATCCGTCGGATTTGCACCCCAAACTCCGCTGCCGTCACATACAGGTCCTTCGCGCTCAATGCATCCGGCATCACCAGCTTCACGCGGCCGCCGGCAAAGCTCGCGCATTCGCATCCCAGCGACCCCATCTTCTGTACAAACCCATCGGTGCTGCCCGTCATCTCCATTTCAATGAAATGGCGATGCGACCGACGCTCTTCTTCAATATTCGAAATCGCGGCGATGCGCCCTTTGTTCAGAATCAGCACCTCGTCGCACGTCTCATCAATATCGCGCAGCAGATGCGATGAGATCAGCAGATGCGTGCCGCCCTGTTTGCGAATGTCCTTGATGAGCTGAATCATGCGCTGGCGCGCAGTAGGATCGAGTCCGTTGGTCGGCTCATCCAGAATCAGCAGCTTTGGCCCGTGCGCCAGCCCCTGCGCCAGCTTGATCAGCTGCTTCATGCCCAGCGAATACGTGCTGATCTTGCGATAGCGCACTTCGCCCAGTCCGACGTAAAACAGGGCCTCGTGCGCGCGCTCCAGCGCCTCAGCCGGAGGCAGCCCGGCCAGTTCAGCCATGTAGCGCACAAACCGCACGCCGTTCATGTTGCCGATAAACGAGTCGTTCTCCGGCATGTAGCCGACGCTCTGCCGGATTCGCATGCGATCCACGCGTGCATCCAGGCCAAGCACCTTTGCGACTCCACCCGAGGGCTCGTGAAACCCAAGCAGCGTGTTGATCAGTGTCGATTTTCCAGCACCGTTCGGCCCCAGAAGACCGATGGCATGACCGCGTAGCTCTCCCGTCAATCCATTGAGGACGGTGCGGCCGCCAAGCCGCACCTCCAGTCGATCAAGTTGGATCACGCCCATGTCATCTCTTACGTGCGGCTCACTGCATTTGTTCCGCAGCGGGCATTGCTTGTTTGTTGCCTGAATGCAATAGGCTGCCCAGGGTCAGAAAATCGAATCCGAACAGGTTGCTGTTGCTCGCGACCTCGATCCCCGCGTCCTTGCCCCACGCGCAGATCGCCGTCGGATGCGCGTCCGCAGCAAGCTTCTTCAAGGCATCCGCCGACTCGCCGCTCATGTGCGACAGCAAAGGTGTCAGGACCGGCCCCAGATTCTGATACGCCACCGCCGAGTAGTTCTCATTCTGATCCACCGGCAGCAGAGCCTTGAAGCTCGCCGAGTGCCCCAGCGTATCCCCTGTCGAATGCGCGTGCAGTGCATCCATCAGTAGCGCCCGCGTGGGAGCAACGATCATGTACCCATCGGCATAGGTGTATTCCGCGACGACAACGCCTGTAGACGATTTGCCAACTGTGTAGAAAAGTCGGTGCGCTTGCTCTGGCTCGCGCAATCGTCACGCCGCGTCCATCCTGATCCTGCACATGATTGTTCACCGCCGTCACCAGTCGCTCCAGCGTCGCTTCGAACCGCGCAGAGTCGCGCACTTCAATCACGGCCTTCCACGATGGCGTCGGCAGCACCGGCCCATCCAGAGCGAACAAATATTCTCCGCCAAGGTTCCCGGCAAGATCGTTGCGAATATCAATGCCCAGCTCGGCCTGCGCCTTGTTCAACTCATCCGCGCCGTTCTTGTCCGCCGACATCATGGCCATCAGGTCATCCACAATCGCCGTCGGATCCTTGGAGACGCCTGCCACAGCGAGTGCCGCATTGGTCGAAACAAAGTCCAGCGAACCCATCGGCGCTGGGCTTCCCAGCCACGAAGCCACGCGCTGCCGTTGGCCTGAGAACTGCAGATTCAGATGATTTTCCGGAGTTCCATTCGACTCGCGATGCTCGGCAATCAGGTAGCGCACCCCGCTCATGCCCGACTTCTCGAGAAACGCCTCGCCTCTCTTTGCACCGTGGATCTCCGCCCCGGCCAGCATCTGCTGCAGGTTCGCCGCGAGAATCACGCCGGCGCCGCGGTTGTAAGCAGCCTTGATCCTCTGGCCGAAATCCGATGCTGCAAACCCGCTCGATCCAGCATTCAGTTGCGCATCAATTGTCTTCAGCGTGTCGATGTTGTTCGAGAAGATCACTTCCTTCTCTCGCACCAGCGCATACGCGCCATCTCCCTTTTTGCCCGAAGTCGCTCCGCCCAGCGCGCTCTCATCCAGCACCGTCAACATGCCAGGCGTGCCCTTCGCAAACTCCTGCTTCAACAGATCCGCCAGGCCGCCGCGTTGGACATCGGCAACCACTGCGAATCCATTGCCCGTCTGCTGCTTCAGCGCCACGATCACCATCTCGTCGCCGAGATACGAACTCAGATCGTGCACCTTGTTCACCAGCGCGTCCATCTCCGCCGTCTTGTCCTGCTTACCGCTGCTCCACCACTGCTGCAGCACCGGGCTCTGCTTGAGCTGATCCTCAAAGATCGTCTTCGCCTGGCTCACAAAGTCGCCCAGGTTCGGAATGCTCACGTAAAGCTGCGTGTCTCCAGGCATCCGATCCAGCAGATCGCTCCCATACCGCTGCGGTATCGGAATCTGCCCGATGCGATGCTGCAGCGTCGAGAATTGTGCGAGCAGTTCAATGTACTGCTCGCGATTCGGACTCCACGCCACCTGCTCGCTCACCGACTCGGGAGCCAGATTCTGTGTGCTGGCATATTCATCGCCCGCATGAATCGTAGACGTCACCCCGGCGTGCGCCACTTCCACTGCGCCTTGCAGCACCGCCACGCGCGATCCCTTGATGCCCGCATTCACCGAGAACACGGTACCGGTCACCGCAACGCTGCAATCATCGGTCTTCACATACAAGTGACCCGAAGTCCGGTGCGCAGCCTTCACAATCACCGCTCCGTGATCGAGATCGACCGTCAGGTTCCGCCCGCGCGCGCCCACGCTTACTGCGCTACGCTCGTTCATCTCCACCGTCGAACCATCCGCCAGCCGCAGCACCGCATGCGACCCGCCGGAAGTCCTCAGCTCATCGCCTTCCTTCAACTCCGCGCCCGCCGCAAGCAGTCGGTCGCCGTTGTCCGTGATCAGCGAGGCCGATCCATCAATCGACTGCACCTCCGCCCGCACTCCCGGCGGAATCTGCCAGTACGTCCTGTACACAAACAGCCCCGTCGCCGCTACGGCCAGCGACGCAGCCATCGCCCAGCCCATCGTCCACGGCTGCACGCGCGCCCGCGCCGGCATCGCCTTGGGTGTCGACCAGTCCACCGCGCCAGAGCCCGAGTGGAATCGACGCAGGCATACTCCGCACTCGCGCAGATGCGCCTTCACCAGCAGCGCACGATTTTCCGGCAACGTTCCCGCGCGATAAGCACTGAACAACGACCGCACATCCTCGCAACTTTCAATGGACGCGCTCTCCGCGAATGCAATCCCCAGCTTGCCCGCAACCTTCTCGGCCGCTGCGGAAATCTGACCGGCCTCGGGCTGCGCATCGCGCATCGCCTGGGTCGCGCTGTCCAGCAAAACTTCGTCGTGGTTCTTCATCGGTTCCCCCGTTCCATCTCTGTGAGCCGCTTCTTCAGCTTGGCTCTTGTCTGGTGCAGCGTCACCGCCACCACGGCCTGCGACGCGTTCATCAGCGAGGCAATCTCGCGATTGTCCAGCTCTTCCACATACCGCAGCGTGAACATCTCCGCTGCCCGCGGGCTTAGGTCGCCCAGCGCTGTGCGCAACCACTGCACCAGCTGGCTGCTTTGCGCCTCGGCCTCCGGCCGCGAGCCGCGTCCCTGCGATGCGACGCCCGCTGCCAAATCGAGCGGCTCGTTTGAAGCGACGTTTTTGCGCCGCAACAGATCGAGCGCCCCATTGATAGCCGCGCGGTAGAGGTAACTCCCCGCGTTACTGACTGCAAATTCATTACCCGCAGCCAGCCGCAGAAAAATGCTCTGCGCCACATCTTCCGCATCCGCCATGCTGCCCGTAATGCGATAGGCAGCCATTAAGACACGTCGATGATGCAGAGCAAACAGGTCGGAAAGACTCTGTTGCATCTCCACCGCCGGCAGGGTTGGACTGGCAGTTGCCACGGGCTGACCTTTCTGACTGTTCATAGAGATGACGTTGGAACCAGCCGATTATTAAACCAGCTGACCCAAATTACGCCAAAAGGCCCTGGCCGGTTCAGATTTTCGGCAAATCACGAATCCCGGCGGGACAGCTGTTTCGCACCATCGTCAATTGATCTCATTCAGAATGAGTCGTCCACCGGCTTTTGCCGACCGCGCGGGATGAAAAGCGCCGGAGGTGCGCTGTTCGTTAGCCCCGCGCTCCATCGTGGGGAATCGAATCCCCTACTCCGTCTTCGCCAGCGTCGCGATCAAATTATCGCGGTTGCGATTCGCGATCGAATCAGCGTGCGCCAGCACGCGCATCCACACCGCCAGCGCCACCCCGGCCATCACCAGCAGACACGGCGCCGCCAGCCACCTCTTGTCGAAGAGGGTACAGATCGCCAGCACGCCCAAACCGGTCCCCATCACAACCGCCTGGATCAGCATGCTCACCAGCGCGCTTGCCTGCGATCCCCTCTGGCGCGAAATCCGCCCAAGATTCACGCGGTACGGCATGGTGAGCGAAAGCAGATTCCCGGCCGCAAGATTTGTCGGCAATGCAAACATCACCCACGCCGCGGTGGCTGCCAGCAGCGTCCAGTTCGGCTGGCCCAGTCGAATCGTAGCCAGGACACCGGCTAAAAATGCCACCAGGACAAACAGCGCCCCGTGAAAGAGATTTTTGGCCAGCAGCACCTTGCGGATCGGCGTAGGAGACAGAAACAACATCTGAATCCCCGTCCCCTCCGCCCCCAGGTTATTGAAGATCATCTGCGTAAATCCCAGAAGCGCGTAGCAGACGCACAGCGGAAACGCCATCTGAAATGGATGTCCGCTTATCGCCCCGTTGCGGAAGACCGTGCTGATCACCAGCACCGTCAGAAGCGGCGCCCCAATGGCAAACAGCAGCGGCATCGACCGCGGAACGGTGCGAAGCTCCTTCTCCAATACCGCAGCGATTGGACCCGAACCGTCGATCAGCCACTTGGTGTCGCGTGCGTTCTTTTTTTGCGCCGATGGCGCTTCACTCAATTGCTCTCCGCGATACTCCGCGTGAAGCCGAACCCCCAGCAATGCTCCGGTCGCAATGATGTAGAAACCGAGCACTCCCAGTGATATCAATAACTGTTGCGGCTGGCTTTCTTCCGAATCCATGATGATCCCGGCAGCGAGTCCCGGCGGGAGCCACTCCTCTATCGCGTGAGCTGCCTTGGTCCAGACCTCCAGGTCCTTCAAGACATTCCGATGGTTGGCGTTCGCAGCTACTTTGTCTGGTCGTTGAAAGTGAGAGCCGCCCCGAAGCGCCGGATTCAGCAGTTGCAGGCTCAGCATCAGCAGCAGGAAGATCGCGCTTACGATCTCGCGGGTCCTGCGCTTTGACAGCCAGCGATCCACCCACGCCAGCACGGTCCGCGCCAGCAGAATGTTGAATAGTGCGAAAACCGCCAGCGCAAACACCGTCCAGCCGAACAACGCAGGTTGCGCCAGCGTCACACCCACCAGGATTCCCACGCAGCAGATGCTCCCCAGAATCGTCGGCACATCCACCAGCCCGAAGACCAGGTGCAGCACGTAGAACGAGGCGAAGTTCACCGGAAAGCGCAACAGTCCGGCGAGATCGAATTGCTCCTGAAAGGATGCCAGCGCGATGGGCAGAGCCTGCCAAATCAGAAACACCGTCCAGAACAAGGCGGAAATAAATTCCGGATGTCCGCTCGATACGATTGAGTACGCGCCTGCACCAAGCCCGAAGCCCAGCGCCAGTCCCATGATGGAGTAGATAAGCAGAGCGACACTGCGCGCGCCGAATTCAAAGGCGCCCTGCACGGAGCGCACATTGTTGGCCACCATGCGCCACCGCATTTGTACGAGTGCCGCACACTGCCGGCGCGCCATCTGGCCAAACGGCCCGCCTGGGCTAACAGCCGTGTCTCCGGCGCCCGTTACGACAGCCATGACAGCTCCTGCGCCGCTTCCTGTCCGCTTGCGCCCACGATCGAAAGAAAGATCTCTTCCAGCGTCAGCTTTTGTTCAGTCTCAGATCCGGGCAGGGTACTCTCCACACCCGCGCGCAGATCTTCGATCGACCCGTTGGCGACCAGTCGTCCCTGGTGGATGATCGCCACGTGCGTGCAAAGCCGCTCCACAATTTCCAGCACATGCGTTGTTAAAAAAATCGTTGCCCCGCGATTGATCATTCCCTGCAGCATCGTCTTCAGCATGCCCGCTGCAATCGCATCCACACCTTCAAAGGGTTCGTCGAGAAACAGAACCCGCGGACCGTGAATCACCGCTGCCGCCAGCGCCAGCTTCTTCTGCATGCCGTGCGAAAAATCCGTAACCAGCTTGCGCCGCTCGTCCGCCAGTTGCATAAACTCAAGCAGTTCCTCAGTACGCCGATTCACCGTCTCGCGCTCCAGCCCGTACATGCGCCCCACAAAGCGCAGATACTCCGGCGCTGTCAGCCGCCCAAGCAGCGCCATGCCTTCCGGAACCACGCCAATCTGCCGCTTCAGATCGAGCGCTCCGGCGCTGAAGGGCTTGCCCAGAATCTCAATCGTGCCCGCCGTCGGCTCCAGCAGCCCTGTCAGCATCTTGATGGTAGTGGACTTGCCCGCGCCATTCGGCCCCAGGAAACCAAAGAACTGACCGGTCGCCACAGTGAAAGTCACATCTTGAACCGCGGTCAGCGCGCCGAAGCGCCGCGTAAGCCCGTGGGTCTGAATCGCCGCAGTTTCCATGTGGGGCAAGAATAACAACTTCTGAGCAATCAACAAAGGCAGCGCCTGGCCGGCACTCACACTTTGGTCTCGCTCGATTCGGCATCCTCCGCTTTCAGCGGATCATTATCGCGATCCGTGACATCCACAATTGCCGCGGCGCGGGCCGCCAGTTCCCCTGTCCAGCTTCCTTCCGGCACCCGCCAGCTCCAGTTTCCCTGGGGCACTGCCGGCGTGTTCATGCGCGCCTCTGACCCCAGTTCCAGCAGATCCTGCACCGGCACAATCGCAATCTCTGCCACGCTTCCAGCTGCCGCGCGAATCAGCGGCCACGTCGGTCGATTGTTCACCGGTCCAACCAGCGACTCGACGGCCGCGCGCTCCGTCTTTCCCAGCGTCGCCCACCATCCAGGTGTCGTGTCGTTATCATGCGTGCCGGTATAGGCTGCCGTTCCAGGTGCGAATCGATGCGGCAAATGAATATGCGCGCCCTTGTCTCCAAAACCAAACTGCAGCACGCGCATTCCCGGCATCCCCAGTTCCAACCGCAGCGCATCCACCTCAGGCGTAATCAGTCCAAGGTCCTCCGCTACCAGCGGCAACGGCCCCAGTGCTGCTTCCAGCGCTCCAAACAGCTCCAGCCCGGGCGCCTTCACCCACGTTCCATTGATCGCCGTTTCCTCATTCGCCGGAATAGACCAATATGATTCGAATCCCCGAAAATGATCGAGCCGGATCATGTCGTACAGATCGCGCGACCTTCGAATCCTATCGATCCACCAGTCAAATCCACGCGCACGCAGCACGTCCCATCGATATAGCGGATTCCCCCATCGCTGTCCGGTCGGCGAAAAATAATCCGGCGGCACTCCGGCTATATGAATCGGCCGCAGATCCCCATCCAGTTCGAACACGTCAGGATGTGTCCACACGTCCGCCGAATCCATGTTGACGAAAATTGCCACGTCGCCCAGGATGCGAATCTTGTGCCGCGCCGCCACCGTGCGCAGATTCGTCCACTGCACGGCAAAGGCAAACTGCAGTACCTGCTCTTGCGCCAGCATGCGTCCCGACTCCGCCGCCACCTTCGCCAGCGCCTTCGGTTCCCGCCGCCGGATCGCCTCCGGCCAATCCGCCCACGCGCCCGTGTTGAACTTCCGTCGCAACTCCGCATACATTGCGTAATCGGTCAGCCAGCTGGCCTCGGCGTTGCAGAATTCCTCAAAACGCTTCCACTGCGCTGCCAACTCCGGATCGTGCGCCCCGCGAGCAAGAAAATTCTCCGCCGCCTCGTACAGCAGCGGCAGCTTCCTCGTCTCCACTTCTTCGAAGTTCACATTGCCGCTGCGACCCGCAAGACCCGCAATGCGGTCTCCGCCGATCCATCCCCAGTCCACCAGGTACTCCAGGCTGATCAGGTAGGGATTCCCTGCAAAAGCCGACGATCCTGCGTACGGCGAATTCCCATACCCCGTCGGACACAGCGGCAGAACCTGCCACAGGTGCTGCTTCCCCGCCGCCAGAAACTCGATAAACTCATGCGCGGCCGGCCCAAGGTCCCCAATCCCCCCGTATGAAGGCAAAGAACTGATATGCAACAAAACGCCAGAACAACGCCCGAATTCCATGTCGCTATTATCTCCGCTGCGCACGCCGGAACGCGCCGCACAATGCGCGCGCCCACCACAAAAACAACGAGCCCGCCTCCAATCCTCGGAAGCGGGCTCTGCCCCCCTCGAAACCTCGGTTGCGCGCTACTCGCCCGTAAGCGGGCTCTGCGGCTTCGCATTCATGTGCACGAGATTTTTCTTCTTGTAACCGGTAATGATGGTGTTGGCGAAGATCTCAAATGCCTCCTGCCGCTTTTGCTCCAGAATCTGGTCCCGGGTCTGATCGAGATTCTTTGCGATGTCCGCGTCGCTCGGCTGCTGCTTGTCCACCAGCTTCGCCACCACGCCCGTCCTGCCCGCGTTGATTGGCCCGGTGATCGAGCCCGGCGTCTGCTCAAACAACTGCGGAGCTACTTGCCCCACCGCGCCCAGTTCCGGAACCTGCCCGGTCTGGTCGACAAGGTCGCTGGTCTTGATGCTCGCGCCCATCTCCTTCGCGGCCTTTCCAAGATCGTTTTCCGCCTTCGCCTTCGCCGCCAGCTCCGCGGTCTTCTGGCTCAACAGTGCGGGGACCTGTTCGTTGCGATAGTCGTCTTCCACGTGGCTCTTCCAGTCCGCAAACGTCGGCGCATGCGCCGCAATCACATTCTTCACCTGGAAAATCGCATAGCCTTCGCCCGTCGGCGCCGACTGCGGCGGATCGCTCGGCTTCGCTCCAAACGCATGCGCAATCAACTGCGATCCATCCGGCAGCGCCGGAATCACGCCCTGCGCATTCAACGGAGACGTCGTCACCAACTGCAAATGGTGCGCTGCAGCCGTCTTCTCGAGGCCGCTCTTGATCGCCTCCGAAGTCAACTGGCGCGCAAAAGCATCCTGCGTCGACGTGGACTTCTGGCGAATCAGCGTCGCCTGGATCGTCGGCAGAACTTCGGCAAGCGACTGAGCATGCGCCGCCGTCCGCTCCTCCACCTGCACAATGTGATAGCCGTACTGCGATTTCACAATCTTGGCATCGCCGATCTTCTGCGTGAAAATCGCGTTGTCAAACTCCGGCACCATGTGCCCGCGCTGCGCAAAACCCAGCTCGCCACCGGAGTCCTTGCTGCCCGGGTCGTCGGAATTCTTCTTCGCCAGATCGGCAAAGTTCCCGCCCTTCTCGATCTGCTTCAGAATGTCCTCTGCCTTGGCCTTGGCAGCCGCGTCGGTCTTCGCATCCGCGCCGGGCGCTACCTGGATCAAAATATGCCGCGACTTGGCCTGCTCAGGCACCGAGTACTCGCTCTTGTGCGCGTTATAGTAGCTCTCGATCTCCTGCTGCGTGGGCTGCTGCACGCCCCCCGGCACATCGTTCGGCGTAAACGCAAAGTAGCTGATCGTCCGCTCTTCCGGCACCGCATTCGCGTAGCGGGCCGAATTCTTCTTGAAGAACGCCTGCAGATCTGCATCCGACGGATTGATTGACTTGCGAATGTCGTCCGACGAAATCACCGCGTAGTCGAACTTGATCTTGGTCCCCTTCTTGAGGTACTCCGCGCGCGCTTCCTTGCCGCTCACCGTTACACCGGCTGTCACATACGCGCGCAGCCGCTGAATGGTGATGTCATGACGGACACTCTCTTCAAACTCCGGCACCGACATGTCAAAACGGCCCGCGATCAGCGCGGTGTACTGGTCCTGTCCGATGAATTTGCCGTTAGGAAACAGCACCTGCCCCGCCTGCCCCTCATGCAGGAACTGAAGCACGTCATTGTTGTTCGCGGAGATCCCCAGGTTGGCCGCTTCGGCCAGCAGAATCTGCTGCTGCACCATCTGCTGCCCCACCTGTTGCTCAAACAGGTTGACGATCATCGGGTTCGACGCATACTGCGGATTGCGCTGCTGCAACTGCTGCCGCGCCTGCGCCGACACCTTCTCCTGGCTGATCGTTTCGCCGCTGGCGAAAAACTTGCTGTACCAGTGCGGGTACACCACGGCATACGTGCCCGCCGAAACGCCTCCCCCGCCAGTCAGGCCGGGAATCAGGTAAACGACCATCGAAACCGAGGCCGCTGCAATGATGACTACGAACAAAGCTTTGACGAGGCGATTGTCTTTCGACTGCAGAAAACGAATCATGGGTGGGTTTAAGCCTTCAACTCTCTACGCGCATACCGGAAAGCTTCGCCGCCCCGCATGCAGTTTCCCTGGGGGCACAGCTCTCTGAAAAAAGCGCAATTCTCGCTTATAGCGATGCCTTTTCATTATAGACGACCCCGCACTCCGACACGGTTTTGGGCCGGGACCTCGCCTGACACCCAAACGCCGCGATCTCCATCCTCCTACCGGAGGCAGCATACCGTTTCATCACTCACATATAGCCTTTTCCCGGGCGCCACGGTACGATTCGGGACATCGTGCGCTCTCCCCGGAGTGGCACGAACTGGCCGCCAATCTTTCCTTTCGCGAGGACCGACATGACCATCCTGTTCCAGGACTTGCGTTATGCCCTGCGCATGCTCCTCAAATCTCCAGGCTTTACGGCCATCGCCGTCCTCACCCTGGCTCTCGGCATCGGCGCCAACACCACGCTCTTCTCCGTCGTTAACGGCGTGCTCCTCAACCCGCTGCCCTACGCACAGCCCGGCCAACTCGTCGCCATCCACGAGAAAAACGCCGGAATCGACCGCGCCCCCATCAGCTATCCCAACTTCCTCGACTGGGAACGGGCCAGCCAAACCTTCGCCTCCATGGCCATCTACCACCACGAGGACTACAACCTCACCGGAAGCGTCCAACCCGAGCGGCTTAACGGCCTCATGGTCTCCGCGGCATTCTTCCCCACCCTGGGTGTCCAGCCCATCCTCGGCCGCACCTTCACGCGGGATGACGATCATGCCGGCGCCGCGCCCGTCGTCGTCCTCAGCGGCGGCTTCTGGAAGCGCAGATTTGCCGCATCGCCCGCCATCATCGGCCAATCCATCAACCTCCGAGGCACGGCCTATCAGGTCATCGGAGTCCTCCCGCCCGGTTTCGCCTTCTATGGTGTCGATCGCGACATCTACACTCCCATCGGCCAGTGGACCGATCCCTCCTTTCTGGATCGACGCGTCGACATGAGCGCCCACGCCGTCGGTCGTCTCAAGCCCGACGTCACCCTCGCCCAGGCCCGCTCCGACATGGACTCGATCGCACACACCCTCGCCCTCAACTACCCCGAAGCCGACAAGGATGTAGGCATCTCGCTCTTCACACTGAAAGACGACCTGGTAGGAAACGTCCAGCCCCTGCTTCTTGTCCTCCTCGCCGCCGTCGGCTTTGTTCTGCTCATCGCCTGCGCCAACGTCGCCAGTCTCCTGCTTGCCCGAGCCACCCGCAGGTCTGGCGAGTTCGCCCTTCGCACGGCTCTCGGCGCCGGCCGCATCCGCGTCATCCGCCAGCTCCTCACTGAAAGCCTTCTCCTTGCCGGCTTCGGCGGCGCACTCGGACTGGTGCTGGCCTTCGTCGGGACTCGCACCGTCGTTCGTCTCTTGCCCGCCGCACTGCCGCGCACCGATCAAGTCTCCCTCGACACCCGCGTTCTGTTGTTTACGTTCTCCGTCTCTCTACTGTGCGGCCTCGTCTTCGGCCTTCTTCCCGCTCTCAAATCCTCGCGCGCAGATCTGCAGCAGGTCCTCCGCCAAAGCAGCCAGGGCGCCGGCGGAGCGCGTCATCGCCTCCAGGGCATTCTCGTCTCTCTCGAAGTAGCCATGGCTCTCGTTCTTCTCATCGGCGCAGGCCTCATGCTGCGCACGCTCTCCGCGCTCTGGCGTGTCGATCCCGGTTACGTCCCCGCCAACGCCATCACCTTTTCCATGTCCCTGCCCACCAACGCAAAGACCTCTGCCGCTGAAACCCGCGCGCGCCTCCGCCGCTTCGATGCCGCCATCAGCGCCATCCCCGGCGTTGAAGCCGTCTCCGTCACCCTCGGCTCACGCCCCATGATTCACGACTCCGAACTCCCCTTCTGGATCAAGGGGCAGCCAAAACCTGCCAACGATAACGACATGCCCCAGGCCATGTTCTATCTCGTCGAATCCGGATTCCATCGCGCCATGGGCATCACGCTAGAACGCGGCCGCTTTGTCTCTGCGCATGATGATGAGAACGCACCGGTCGTCGTCGACATCGACGACGTCTTCGCGCAAACCTGGTTCCCCAACCAGAATCCCGTCGGTCAGCACATCCACATCGCCGAGTTCGATGTCGAAGCCGAAATCGTCGGCGTCGTTGGACACGTCAAACAGTGGGGCCCCGGCAACGACGCGCATTCCCCCGTTCAGGCCGAGTTCTACTACCCGTTCATGCAGCTTCCACCCAAGCTCATGGCCCTCGTCGCCGACGGCGTCGCTGTTGTCCTGCGCACCCACGACAACCCGGCCAGTGTGATGCCCCCGGTCCGCCGCGCCGTTTCTGAAACCGACCCCGGCGCTGTCATCTACACCGTCCAGACCATGGACGAAGTCCTCTCCAACTCCCTCGCTCCCCGCCGCCTTTCCATGATTCTGCTTGCCGCGTTCGCTGCGCTCGCCGTAGCCATGTCGTGCGTCGGAATCTTCGGTGTCACGTCCTATCTCATCGGCGAACGCACCCGCGAAATCGGCGTCCGCATGGCCCTCGGCGCAAGCCGCAACGACGTTCTGCGTCTCGTAGTCGGACAGGGAGCACGCATGGTTTTTCTTGGCCTGCTCATCGGAATCGCCGCGTCTCTCGCCCTCACCCGCCTCATGAGCAATCAACTCTACGGCGTTGGCGCGCGCGACCCCTTCACCTTCGCCGGTGTCGCTCTTGTGCTTTTGATTGTGGCTGTGTTCGCCTGCTACATCCCCGCCCGCCGTGCCACCAGGATCGATCCCATCGTGGCCCTGCGCTGCGAGTAAACACCAACAGGCGAAACTTCCCGCTCTGGAATTGACCTGGGCGCTGACCTTCGCGACCGAAGCCCGAGAACTCGGCTATCTTCCCTGTTCCGTCGCCGTGGCCTCGATCCCAGCTCTGGCGAAGTTGAAGCGAAGCATCCAAACGCTGCGTTCCCGATCGCCGTTCTGCACAGGCGGCTTGAACTTCCAGCCCAGCGCCGCACGCTGGGCGGCCCGTGCAAAATAATTTCCCGGGCCCGGCGCCACGTACGCGGCATCTGAAACCCTGCCCTCCTGGTTCACCGAGACCCGGATCCGAACCTCAATCGGCCTTCTCATACTGCCGCGCGCGCCAGGCGAAACCGTGGGCATGACGCGTTTCTCCACCAGCCCCCTTGCGTTCTCGTTAGTCCGCTCGCGATCCGCAGAAGAGGATGGCTCTGGATCAGGCTGATTCACCGCGGCCGCGGTGTGTGCCTCAGCCTGCCCGGTTCTGTCCTGCCCAGTTCTGTCCTGCCCAGTTCCGCTGCCTTGCGCAGGCCGAGCGGCGGGCTGCGCTTGCGGTGCATCCTTGGGTTGTTCTTGCGAAGCATTCTTGTCTTGGGTCTGCGGAGAATCCTTGGCGTCCGCTTGCGATGCAGCCGCGCTCGTCGCCGGTTCCGTTTGTGCAGTCCCTGTTAACGCCGGTTCCTTTTGTGTAGGTCCCGTTGTTGCAGATTCCGTCTGTGCAAGCTCCGTCTGCTGTGGGGCCGGCGTTGCCGGAGGAGGCGCCTGTTTCTCCACCGCTGGCGCGCTGATCGCCGCCGCGTTCCCTGTCGCCGTTGGAGAAGCCCCGGACTTGTGTTCACGTACATACAAAACTGCGCCGATCGCAATCACCGCAAGCAGAACACCTGCATAAGGCATAACCCAGGAGCGATGAAGGTGCTCCTCTTCGAAGTGGGTGAGCGTGCCGGAGAAAAGAGCCGGCTCAGAAGATGTCCCCGTTTCAATTTCCTCGTGCGCAGAAAAGTGTGCAGCCGGATGATCCATCGTTGCAACCGTGCTTGCCGCGATTGCAGTACTCGCAGGCGCTGCGCCATCGAACAGCGGGCCCTTGATGACCGCCTGATCCGTCCTGGCTGGATTCGTGGCCGGATTCGAGCCTGCGGAAAACGCCGTGACCCTGCGTACGCTCAACCGATCCTGAATCGTCCGAAGCGTGCACCGCCGAGTCGGAACCAGGTGAAGACTTTCCCGCACAATTTCGCTAAACGGACTCGGCAGGGATTCCGGCACTTCCGGTTCCTCATCGTTCCACATGTCCCATGAAGGTGGAGCGCCCGTCATCGCTTCCCACATCGTCATTCCCAGCGACCAGGTATCCACCGCCGCACTCGCTTCACCCTGCCACAGTTCCGGCGCATCATAATTGCCCGGCGCGGATATCCTCCTCTTCACTGACCCGGCGATCACTAAATCGGTGAGTGAGAGTTTCGGATCAGAGCCGGCGAAATGAATGTTCGATGGATTCAGATGACCGTGCACGACGCCATTCTCGTGCAGATAGCTGAGCGCCTCGACAATCGGATTGAAGATTCTTCTTCCCTGGTCTGCATCGAGCGTTCCGCTGGCAATCGTCTTTGCAAGATTCGTGGAAAAGGGTTCGCTGATGACGTACAACAGCTCATTCTCCTCGATAACGCATCGGCCCTTTGCCAATATCGGTTCCACGTGCGGATGAGACAGAGACATTGCGAAATCCCACTGCGCAATGATTGCGTCCCCTTCGGCGCCATTCGTTGAAATCAGTTGAATGACGGCTTCCTGCAGGCCCTGCAGAACGGTGAGATACAAGCCGGAGTCCTTTGTGCCTCCCAACCACTTCAGGAGCGGAAACCGGCCCTCGATAACGCGCCCCTCCCATCCATCGCCAAAAGAAACCTTCTCCATCAGAACCAATTCAATCCACACTGCGATTTCCGGCCTCTTCCCCGCGCCTCGCAGTCCTTTCGATCAAGAGATGTTTGCTGTTTTCTAAAAATACGAGCCGGAAATCCAAACGACCGACGTCGGCAAGAACCTCGATCCGTCGATCGCGTGAACCCGCGTTAACCGATGTCCAACTAAAAACGGCGGGCACCCCTTTATAGGATGCCCGTTGTCCCACACTCGCAATTCTGTCTTACACAGCCCGCTCGATGTCTTACGCTATCGGGCGTGCTTTACAACCTGTCTTACAACGACTTACCGCCAATAGTAGTACCCGCCCGTAACGTAATACGGCCTGTAATACACCGGGGCATACGCATACGGGTACCGCGCATAGGGAGATGGCCCGCGACGATACAGATTCGGTCCGCCCGGATTCAGCCCCTGCGCCAACCGCATCGCCTCCTGCGGCGAAACCGGATCGACCGTCACCGGAACCGCAAGGTGGAAGCTCACCAGCGCTTCCGCCGGAATCCATACTCCCGGCCCCGAAGAAGCCGCCGATGCTGCCACACCCGCGCCGCCGCCGGCTACTGCGCCTATCGCTGCACCCTCACCGCGGCCGATCGCACCGCCGATAATCGCGCCGATCAGTGCGCCGCCTACCACGTTTCCGGCCGAGCGCTCACCTTTGCCCGGCCCCTTCACTCTGAACATGTCCGACTGCAGCGGATAGTTCTGACCCATCAGGTCCAGCGAAGTCAGTTCCAGCGCCAGTTCGTTGCTGCCTGTAAGCGAGCCTTTTTCAGAATGCTTCACCTCGGCGATCACGCCATGCACCGTCGCACCGCGCGGAATCGCGAGTACTCCGCCCATGGTCACATCCTGGATCACCGTGAACTGGATCGGCTCGCCGTCCCTGGCGCGCTTGCTGTTCACCGGCTCATTCGTCCGCACCTGGATCAGGGTTCCCTGCGGAATGCTGACCGGTCCCCGCGGCATCTCGTAACGCGACGGAGGCGGAGCCTGCGCATAGTCCGGACGCTGTCCATATCCCGGAGGCGGCCCCTGCTGCCCATATCCCGGAGGAGGTGCCTGTCCGTATCCCGGAGGCGGACCCTGCTGTCCATATCCTGGAGGAGGTGCTTGTCCATAAGCTGGAGGTTGATTCTGCCCATATCCCGGAGGCGGAGGCGCCTGTCCATACGCTGGAGGCTGATTCTGCCCGTATCCCGGCGGTGGTGCCTGCTGTCCGTATCCCGGCGGCGGTGCCTGCTGTCCATACGCCGGCTGCTGCTGCTGGTTCTGATCGCCCCAGTTCGGCGGAGGCGCCTGGTTGATGCTCGGCGCATTCTGCCCGTTATCCTGCGGCTGTGCCTGTGCATCCGCCATGTCGTTTGAAGGGTCATTCGCCGGCGCGCCCTGCGCATTTGCGTCGTCTGCCGGATTCCCGACCTTCAGGTTGTTATGAACGCTGCTCACGCCAGGAACTGTCTTCGCAATCGACTCTGCCAGATGTTTTGAAGAATCGCTCGACACCGTTCCCGAAAGCGTCACCTCGCTCTGGACTGTCGCCGCCGTGATCAGGTCGTTCTTCAGGGCCTGCGAAGCGTCCAGTGCATGCACCACGTCCATCTCAATCTGCCCATCGCTCCGCGGTCCGCTCGTCGGCGCGGCGTCCTGCGCCAGAGCCATCGCACCCGCCAAAGCAATCACTCCCAACGAGGAAACCACCCTGAGCGTCCATGACTTTTTCATTCTTTAATCTCCCGCATGCCTGCTTCTGCAGATGCGCATCACTGCTGTGCCGATGTCCTTTATTTTGACGGTCACCCGGCACTGCCGTCATCGTTACTAACCCAGGTTCCGGCCAAAAGTTCCGCGCTTTGGTAACAGACTCCCGAACACATCGGCGACGCCTGGGCCCCTGAATCCGCGTGCCTTACGCCCCTGTCTTATGCTTTTGATGCCACCTGCTCCTCCGCCGGCACCCCACCCGTCAGTTCTTCATTGTCAGGAAAGAAGATCTGGAATACCGTACCCGAGGCCCCACCCTCCGACCGCGCCTGGCTGCGCAAGTGGATAATTCCATGATGCTTCAGGATGATCTCGTGACTCACCCAAAGTCCCAGACCTGTCCCCGTAGCTCCCTTGGTCGTAAAGAACGCCTCGAAGAGCCTGCCCCGCACCTCGTCCGTCATCCCGCATCCTGTATCGGCAATGGTGATCCGCACCCCATCCCGCTGCGGATGCACCCAGTCCCGGGAACGACGCGCCCGCACGATGAGCCTGCCCCCGCCTGCCGTTGCATCCATTGCGTTGCTCACCAGGTTTGAAATTACCTGCCGTATCTCGCCGGCAAAACAGAACACATCGAGGCTTGGATCGTAGAGTCGCTCGACCGTGATACCCAGCGTCCCCAGCCGCGCGCTGTACATGTTCAGAACAGCGTCCAGCAACTCCTCCATCGTGGCCCGCGCCGGCAGCGTCGACTGGCGGTAAAAGCGCAGCGTCTGCTGGGTAATATCCGACATGCGCCGCACTTCGCGCTCCGCAATCGTCACGTAATTCAATGCAACCGAGTCCAGCTGGCAGAATCTGCGCAGCAGGTAAAGCAGGTTCGTGATCGCCTCCAGTGGATTGTTGATCTCGTGCGCGATTGAAGCGGCCAGGCGACCCGTTGCTGCCAGCTTCTCTGTCCGGCGTAGCGCATCCTCGCTCCGTTTGCGCTCGCTCACGTCCATCACAATCGCGCCCACCCAGCGCACTCTCTCGGGAGTGGGCCGCACCGGGTAGGCGGTCACCAGCCAGGTCCACAACGCTCCCGACTCGCCGCCTTTTCCTTCCAGTTCCAGATCGTGTACCGGCTGCTCGGCTTCGATCACGTGCCGTATCGCTCCCTCCAGGCGTGTGGCGATGCGTTCCGGCAGCACCTCCGGCAGCGTGCGTCCCAGGTGTCGGCTCAGCGCAACGCCCGTCATCTCCGCGAATACGTGATTCACCCGCACAATCCTGCATTGCCGATCGAAGAACACCAGCCCGATCGGCGCATTGGCCAGCATCGAATCCAGCAGAGACAGCGTGTCGTTCAATCCCGAGCGCTGTTCCTCCAGCGCAGCCACCATCCGGTTGAAAGCCTGGATCAAATCGCCGAACTCGTTATCCACCGTCACCGGCAGAGGAAACTTCGCGCTTGTCCCCGGCCCCTCCATCAGCGCGCGCGTCCCGCCTTGCAGAACGCTCAGTGGCCGCGAAATGGAGCGCGACATCAGCAGCACCAGCAATCCCGATGCGCCAATCCAGATCAGCCCGAACGATAACGAGCTGCGCCAGACCGTCTTCAGTTGCTCGGTATCCCACGAGTGGTCCGTCTCCACCCACGCATAGCCGCGAATGTCCTTACCGTCGTAGATCGCCTTCACGCCTTCGCGGCGGTCCTTGCCAAACGAAAATACGCGCGGCTCGTGCGCGTGGACCAGAGCGATCTGAGCTTTCTCTTCAGGGAGCAGTTGGGATGCCGCCTCGCCCTGGCTCACAAAAAGCACGTTCCCTGCCAGGTCGGTGATCCTGGCCTGCGCCACGCTTGGCGCTTCGCCCATCATTCGCAACGACGGCAGCACCAGTTCCGGCTGCTGCTGCCGGTACGCATCTTCCGCCTGCTGGGCCATCGACGTGGCCTGGTGCGCCAGCCGCTCCAGTGCGCGCTGCCGTATCTCCCGCCCCTCGGTGTAGACGAGAAACACTGCAAACAGCACGACGGAAACCGCCTCAAGCAGCATCAGCCAGACAATCAGCTGCCACCGGACCGTGCGTGGCCACCACCGCATCAGCTCACCCTCATATTCATCGGAAACACGAGTGCCTTAAGTTTACCAATGAGTGCTGTCATTCTGAGGAAACGGAGCCCGAAACTCAATTCAGTTTGGAGGCGGTAAGCGAAGAATCTGCTTTCCAATGTACGCTGTCATTCTGAGCAAACAATCTGCTTTCGAATAAGCGGTGTCATTCTGAGTGAACGGGGCCCCAAACGCTTTTCAGTTTGGGGGTGGTGAACGAAGAATCTGCTTTTGCCTTTCGCCCCGAGCCACTACCCACCGAGAAGCCCCCGCGCAATCTGCCCCCCATGAAATCTGCCGTTCTCAATAAAGATCTCGTTGGTCCGCGAACCCGCCACAATCACGCCCGCCAGGTAAATCCCCGGCACATTGCTCTCCAGCGTCTCCGCGTTGCACACCGGCAGCTTGTCCGGCCCCTCGAACCGCACACCCATGCTCTCGAGAAAGCTGAAATCCGGGTGATATCCCGTCATCGCAAACACGAAATCGTTCTTGATCGTCTCGCGACCTTCAGGAGTCTCAATCACTACCGCATCCGGCGTGATTTCGACAGCATTTGTGCGGAAGTACGCCTTGATCTCCCCGTTCTTGATGCGATTCTCAAGGTCTGGTTTGATCCAGTACTTCACATGCGGCTGAACCCCCGCGCCGCGGTAAACCACCGTAACGCGCGCACCGCTCCGCCACAATTCGAGCGCCGCAATCGCCGCCGAGTTCTTCCCGCCGATCACAACGACATCCATATCAAAATATGGATGAGGATCGTTGTAGTAGTGAAACACCTTGCTCAGCTTCTCGCCTGGAATTCCCATATAGTTCGGCAGATCGTAGTAGCCGCTGGAAACGATCAGCTTGCGCGCCCGCAACTCACCCGGCCTTCCGAACCGATCCTCCGTATGCACCGTGAACCCGCCATCCGCGCCCGTCACGCGCTCCACGCGTTCATACTGCCGCACATCCAGCTTGTAGTGCGCCGCCACCAGCCGGTAATACTGCAGCGCCTCATTGCGCGAAGGTTTCGGATTCGGGCTCGGAAACGGAATGTTCCCGATCTCCAGTAACTCCGGCGTCGTAAAAAACGTCATGTGCGAGGGATAGTGAAACAGCGAATTGCACACGCATCCCTTGTCCACCAGCACCGCCGAGAACCCGGCCTTCTGCACTTCGATCGCGCAAGCCAGCCCCGTCGGCCCCGCTCCAATCACCAGCACATCAAACAAAACGTCCGCAGCCTTCGCCCCATCGTGCACCAGCATCGACGAGGGCTTCGCGTCCGGAACAGAATCCGCAGGATAATCCGCCATGATTCAAGCTTAGGACATACTGGGTACCCCCGGTCTCGTTTTTGAGACCGGGGAGGGAACATCGATCACCGAAACCCTGCCTCGCTCATTCCGTCAACGCACCCAGGTCGTCTCCGCTCGTCTCCCGAATCATCAAGAGTCCCACGATCGACAGGATTGCCGACGCGGTCAGGTAGTAGCCAACAAACGAAAGCCCATATCTGTTAGCCAGCCACGTCGCAATGTACGGGGCCAGCGACGCGCCAAGAATACCCGCCATGCTGAACGCAAGAGATGCGCCGGTGTACCGCACTGACGTCGGAAACATCTCCGAAACCACCGTGCCGAGCGGCCCATAGGTCACGCCCATCAGCGCCAGGCCAAGCACCATCATCAGCAGCGCGCCCTTCGGTCCGGCTGTGAACATCGGTGCCAGGAACAGCCCAAAGATCGCAATCAAAATCGAAACGCCAAACATCACCGGCCTTCGTCCACGCTCAGCGAGCCATGCTGAAGGCGGAATAGCCAGCGCAAAAAACACCACCGCGATCAGTTGCAGCACAAGAAATTCTGCGCGCGGATAATGCAAGGCGGTCGTTCCCCACGACAGCGCAAACACCGTCATCAGGTAAAACAGAACGAACGTCGCAAGGCAAACCAGAATCCCTGCGATCAAGTCACGCGTGTGCCGCCGAAAAACCTGCGCAATGGGAACAGCCATCGGTTTCGCGCGCTTTGCCGCAGCCTGAAAGACCGGTGTCTCCGTGATCGACAGCCGCACATAAAGACCAAGCAGCACCAGCACCGCGCTGGCCAGAAACGGCAGCCTCCATCCAAACGCAAAAAACTGCGCGTCCGTCAGCCACCGCGAAAGCACTAGAAAAATCCCGCCCGACAGCAGGAATCCCAGTGGAGCCCCAAGCTGCGGAAACATGCCGTACAGCGCGCGCTTTTTCGGCGGAGCATTTTCCACCGCCAGCAGAATCGCGCCGCCCCACTCTCCGCCCAGCCCGATCCCCTGCCCGAATCGGCAAAGCGCCAGCAACAACGGCGCTGCCAACCCAATCTGACTTATACGACGGCAGTGTTCCAATCACGAATGTCGAAATCCCCATCGTCGAAAGCGCCAGCACCAGCGTCCGCTTCCGCCCGATGCGGTCTCCAAAATGCCCGAATACCGCCGACCCGATCGGCCTCGCCACAAACGCAATCGCAAATGTCGCCAGCGATGCCAGCACCGACGACGCCGGATCTGTCGCGGGAAAGAACAGCCGCGGAAACACCAGCACCGCCGCCGTCGCATAAATATAGAAATCGAAAAACTCAACCGCCGTCCCCACCAGGCTCGCAAACAAAACCTGCCGCGGCGTATTGATTCGCTTCTTCGATGCTTCGGGGAAAGTCATGAGCTTGTTGCATTCTAATCAAGCAACCCGTCTGTCAATGATTGCCATTCAGAAAGCACCGCCACACATCACCGTGTCATTCTGAGCGAACGGGGCCCCGAAGAGCATTAAGCTCTTTGGGGTAGGTTCGGGGGTGGTGAGCGAAGAATCTGCTTTTCAACCTTAACGCCAGAATCACTGCTCCCACAAAGCTCCTGCCTCACCTACAGGACATAACCACCGTGTCATTCTGAGCGAACGGGGCCCCGAACGTATCAGGGGCCCCGAAGAGCGATTAGCTCTTTGGGGCAGGTTCGGGGGTGGTGAGCGAAGAATCTGCTTTTCAGTTTCAATTACCTCCATCTGATCCGGTCGGTACGATAGACCTGTGCCGCCCAACGTCCTCTTCACCATCGGCCACTCCACCCACTCCATCGAAGAGTTCATCGCTCTTCTCAATGCCCACGGCATCCGGCATCTCGTCGATGTCCGCTCCATCCCGAAATCCCGCCACGTTCCGCAATTCAACACCAACGTCCTCGAGTCATCGCTCCGCTCCAGCAACATCGCCTACACGCATCTCAAAGCCTTAGGCGGACGCCGCCACAGCCGCAAAGATTCCATCAACACCGGCTGGCGCAACACATCCTTCCGCGGCTACGCGGACTACATGTCCACACCGCAATTCGCCGAAGGCCTCGCAGCCCTCACGCAAATCGCAAGCGCAACCCCAACCGCCATCATGTGCGCTGAAGCCGTCCCCTGGCGCTGCCACCGCTCCCTCATCGCCGACGCCATGATGCTCAACGGCTGGCAAGTCCGCGACATCCTCACCGCCGCCTCGGCCAATGACCACAAGCTCACGCCCTTCCTCAAAGTCGTAGACGGCCAGCCCACCTACCCCGCCCCCGATGAGCCCGGCACGCTGTTCAATCAAACCCACTGACGTGCTAACCCGCATATGCGTGAAACGCATGCTGACTTGCTAAATCCAAACTCCGCATCCAACAAAATGAATTGCCATCTTGCGCGGAGGTCGCCCCGGCGACCGAAGTCGAAAGATCTGCCACGCAAACTCATTTGCCGCACGAACAAGGGTGCCCCATCCAAGCTTCGCTTGGATGGGAAAGCACGATCTGACAAGCAGCGGTTTTCATTCTTTTCGCGGGTCGCGCGGCGACATCCACGACTGCGGTGCTGAGGATCAGCGTCGCCCTCTAACGCCCCAGCGCGGCCCTGATCTTTGCCAGGTGGTGATAACTATGGCGCACCGCATGATCCTCCACCATGAACTGGCACGTGAGCGGAGCGTCGCTGTTCAGTGAAACCGGCGCAGCGCGATCCAGTTCTTCATCGCTCAGCGCGCGGATCGCCGCTGCTGCGTCCGCACTGTTGGTTGTCAGTAAGGCGAGCGCAGCTTCCCGGGTTACCCCGCCATGCTTCTCGCCGTGATCGTGGTTCATGGCGTGCACCGCGTCCCAGGTCACTGCGGTAATGGCGTTGCCGGCCCCAAGCACGTGGGCAAGTTGGATCTCGATCGGGTATACGCTCGCAACGTGATGCACCACGACACCGACCTTTCGGCCATCCCCGGGAAGACGCGTTTGCCATTCCGTCTCCGATAGCGTGGCGGCAAAGGACGCCAGTGCTGCTGCGCCGGCCTCCAGACGTACTGCGAGAGCTTCACTTCTCTTTCCCATGTTTAATCACTCCAGAACTTTGTTATCACAATTGCGCCATTACAGGCTGATCGTCACTCTCAAAAATGTGGCGGGGATCGACGTGGTGCCGTGGTTAACCGTGTTCTGCGACTCCGCCAGATCCACAAGCTGAGCGTGGAGTTCCGGCACTCTCCCGCTCTTGTCCGCGGCGTCGTAGGCATTCATGCTGGGGCCATAGAATCGACGGAACAAATCAATCACCTGCATCGGGTTCTTGTTGGGAGAGATGAAGTGGAACGTGTCCCGGGTCATCGAGATTCTCTCCCTGGGAACGCCCGCCTCGCCAAATCGCTCGATGATGTGCGTATCCACACCCCAGGTCATGGGGCTCACGAAACCTTCCGGTGGCGGCGGCGCAAACGCCGAGCTGATCTTGAGCACCTGCGCCACAAAAGTCGGATCATTCGGAATCCAGTTGCCCATCACGATGCGTCCGCCTGCCTTTGTGACGCGGACCATCTCCTTCGCAACATCGAAAGGCCTGGGTGCGAACATCGCGCCAAACACCGAGAGCGTCAAATCGAAGGAATCGTCCGCGACGCCCTCCAGGTTGCTCGCGTCTCCCTCTTGAAATTTCAGATTGTCGAGACCCTCCTGCGCGGCTCGCCTGTTCCCCGCCGCAACCAGGTTGCTCGCGATGTCGATGCCCACGACGTCAGCCCCCAGGCGCGCCAGAGGAAGAGCCGTGGTGCCGTCTCCGCAACCCAGGTCCAACGCCCGCAGTGGCAGTTTGATCCCCAGTGAATTCACAACCGACTCTCCCGACGCGCGCATCAGCGCCGCAATCTCGGTAAAATCGCCCTTCTCCCACAATGCCTTGTTCGGATTCATAATCCCCCCTCTGCTCTCTAAATCGGATTCGCGGACGCAAACTCGCCACGCAAGTCCTCCCGGCAATCACCACTGTCATTCCGAGCGACCAACGGGAGTCGAGGAACCTGCAGTTGCTCTTTCACGGCCCAGCCACAAAGCCTTAGGAAGGACATCGTCCCACTAAGCGCGAACACCCCGCCGGGGCCCTCCTCGTTTCGCCAGCCGTACCTCCCGTCCTTTACCCTAGAAGGTTCGAGGAGCCTCACCCATGACCGTCATCCTCCAGGAAGATTTCATCCGCAGCGTAGCCGGTGCGCTGCAGTACATCAGCTACTACCACCCCACCGACTACATCACCTCGCTTACCAAGGCCTACGAGCGCGAGCAGTCCCACGCCGCAAAAGACGCCATGGCGCAAATCCTCATCAACAGCCGCATGTGCGCCGAGGGCCACCGCCCCATCTGCCAGGACACCGGCATCGTCAACGTCTTCGTCAAAGTCGGCATGGATGTCCGCTTCGAAGGCCCCGATGGCGGCCCGCCCACCCTCGACATGCAGGGCATGGCCGACGAAGGGGTCCGCCGCGCCTACCTCGACCCCGACAACAAACTCCGCGCCTCACTCCTCGCCGACCCCGCCGGCGCTCGCAAGAACACCAAGGACAACACTCCCTCCGTCGTAAACGTCGAGCTGGTCAAAGGCAACAAGGTCGATATCACCGTCGCCGCCAAGGGCGGAGGCTCCGAAGCCAAAAGCAAATTCGTCATGCTCAATCCATCCGACTCCCTCGTCGAGTGGGTGCTCAAAACCGTCCCCACCATGGGCGCCGGATGGTGCCCTCCCGGCATGTTCGGCATCGGTATCGGCGGGACTGCGGAAAAAGCAATGCTCCTCGCCAAACAATCATTAATGGACCCCATCGACATCCAGGACCTCATCGACCGCGGCGCCAAAACCACCGCCGAAAAACTTCGGGTCGAACTCTACGACAAGGTGAACCGCCTCGGCATCGGCGCGCAGGGACTCGGCGGCCTCACTACCGTCCTCGACGTCAAAGTGCTCGACACTCCCTGCCACGCCGCCAACCTTCCCGTCGCCATGATCCCCAACTGCGCCGCCACGCGCCACGCTCACGTTGTCCTCGACGGCTCCGGTCCCGCCTACCTCGACCCGCCTTCGCTCGACGACTGGCCGAAGCTCACCTACGACGTCTCCCGCGCCAGGCGTGTCAATCTCGACACCGTCACCCGCGCAGAAGCCGCCACCTGGAAACCAGGCGAAGTCCTGCTCCTCAACGGCAAACTGCTCACCGGCCGCGACGCCGCCCACAAGCGCATGACGGACATGCTCAGCCGCGGCGAAAAACTTCCCGTCGACTTCCGCGATCGCTTCATCTACTACGTCGGCCCCGTCGATCCCGTCCGCGAAGAAGTCATCGGGCCCGCCGGCCCCACCACCGCAACTCGCATGGACAAGTTCACCCGCCAGATGCTCGCCGAAACCGGCCTCCTCGGCATGGTCGGCAAAGCCGAACGCGGCCCCGTCGCCATCGAAGCCATCAAGGAATTCGGCGCCGTTTATCTCATGGCCGTCGGCGGAGCAGCCTACCTTGTCTCCAAAGCCATCATCCACTCCCGCCAACTAGCCTTCGAAGACCTCGGCATGGAAGGAATCTACGAGTTCGAAGTCAAAGACATGCCCGTCACCGTAGCCGTCGATTCCAAAGGCACCAGCGTCCACAACACCGGCCCCGCAGAGTGGCAGCAACGCATCGCCAACATCCCGATCCTGCAGTAACAAACAAAGGATTCAGCGTTCATCAGGCGCCTGAATGTTGATGTTTTGCATGTGTCATTCTGAGACGCACGGGGCCCCAAACGTTTTTCAGTTTGGGGGTGGTAAGCGAAGAATCTGCTTCCGCTTTTCGTACCCGACTTGAACTCCGGAGGCTCTATGTACGAAGTCATCCTCAAGCAATTCGACCACCCCGACGAAGTCCGCACCTTCGAAAAAGGTAAATTCGAACTCGTCCATCTCGGCGGCATGACCATCGGCCGTGCCACTTACGAGCCCGGATGGAAATGGTCCGAACACGTCGGCAAAGCCCTCGGCAAGAAAAGCTGTGACGTCTCCCACGTCGGCATGGTCGTCTCCGGCCGAGCCACTGCCGCCATGGACGACGGCCGCATCTTCGAAATGAAACCCTGCGACATCTTCTACATCGAACCCGGCCACGACAGCTGGGTCATTGGCAACGAACCCTATGTCTCCATCCACATGATGGGCGCCGCCGACTACGCCGCCCACAAATAAAAACGCCTCACCAGCGGTGAGGCGTTTTTAACTGATCACTGAAAACTGACCACTGAAAACTCTGTCTTTACTGCTTTCCAAACCGGTACACAAACCCGTACGTAAACCCGAGATCGTTTTGCAAGGTCGACCCGAACCCGGTCGCCATATATTCCGGCGCCAGCCGCAGCGACAAACTCGGCGTCACATTTACCTCACCGATCAAGCTGGCATTCAATGCGTAAGTCGTCCCATCGGGATACAGCCCCAGCACGGCGGTCCCAAATTTGTTGGTATCGCTGGCGAAGTTGCTCATCGCCACGCCGCCCTTCACGCTCCCCGCGATCGAATACTTCGGCCGCATCCTGAACCGGTACGTCGGCCCGACCATAAAGTCATAGTGGCTGATCGCCGGCCGCGTCAGCGAGGTCTGATTCAGCCCCACGAATGCCGTCCCGTAGTTGCCGCGGACGTCAAACGTCAGCCCCAGCTTTTCGCTCCAGTAGCGCGTAGCCGCCACATCCCACGAATACATCGTCGTCCGCTGTAACTTCGAACCCGGCGTAAACCGCTGATAGCCGCCGCCCACAAACACCTCGTACAAATGCGAGTACGCGTCGTGGATAGCCTGTGCCCGCCGCGCCTCGCGCCGCGCCCGGATGCGCGCCTGCACCGTCTGCTGACCCTGCTGCTGGCTCGGCACGGTTGCCGGAGCCTGCGGCTGTTCCTGCGCCGGTGCACTGCTGCTGGAATCTGTGCTCTGCGCCAGAGCACCTAAAGATGAAAGCGAAATAACCGCCAGAAAAACTGCAGAACGGCGAAAAGAAAACATCGGTCTTGACTTACCTCCAACTTACGGGTCCCCGCGGACAGGTCTTCGTCCGTGGGGTGGAACTCGCCAGGTCCCCGCGGACAGGTCTTCGTCTGTGGGGTGAAACGCCTGTTTCCCCGCGGACAGATCCTTCATCCGTGGGTTAAAACACGTTACGGAGCCGAGCGCACCCCTACCGATATTTAAACATCTCGAACCGGCGCTGCGCGGGGCTGTCACCCTTTGGACGCGCCACGGCGGATTTTGCCGCTATCCCCGCCTGCATGCAATACGATGGGAGCGACGGAGGCCATTACTCTTTCATGGGTCGATTCCTGATCGGATTCATTTTCGGCATTGTCCTCGTTCCCCTCGCCGTGCTGGCTTACCTCAGCTATGGAAGAGTGCCCGTCGCCGTCTCCGATGCCCCGTTTCCCTACGAACGTCAACTCGTCAGCCTGCCGCTCGATGCGCGGATCCAAAAGGATATGGTCGGCACCCACATGGAGCCCGATCAAACTAATCTGACTGCCGGCGCTCGCATCTACGTTGAACGCTGCGCCGTCTGCCACGGCCTCCACGGCAGAACGGCTGCGATCGGCTACCACATGTTCCCCGACGCTCCTCAACTGCTCGAGCCCCACCGCAACGATCCCAGCATCGTCGGCGTCAGTGACGATCCTCCCGGCGAGACCTATTGGAAAGTCGAAAACGGCATTCGCCTCACCGGCATGCCTTCCTTCAAAACCCAGCTCAGCGATACTGAGATTTGGCAGGTCAGCATCTTCCTGGCCAACGCCAGCAAGCCCATGCCCCCTTCTGTCCTCGACCTGCTCAACCACGCACCCGCCCCGCCCGCCGAGGCCCCCATCCGCCTCCCCGCCCCCCCGCCAGCCTCAGAAGATCAATAGCGTTCCGAAATCCTGACAAACGAGGACGCAGGGCAATCCGCGTGAGCTTTCTGCGTTGCCCCTTCTCACACGCGATACTCTAGAAGAGTCTCTGGAAAGGTCGCGCCATGAGTCTTGTCGATTCCCTCCGCAAAGGCTTTCGTTTCTTCCTCATGAGCTTCGGCATCTCCTCTCCGGCCAAAAAGCCGGCCCCTAAATCGACCCCCAGACCCAACTCGACCCAGTAAGCTTCGTCCCTCTTGAGGAATTTTTCCGAGCCAAATAGCATCATTCGCCACTCCAATAGGCAGGGCACCTGACCATCAAGGCATGCATCCGACCATGAGCATCGAACCCAAAAAAGGAACCCTCCGCGCCTTCTGGGACTGGTTCGTCCTCTTCAGCGGCGTCTCCACCGCCTCCAATCTTTCGCGCACTCGCCCTGATCCAGTCCAGCGCAAAGGTCTTTTCCTCTTCCGCAAATCCAAACGCGGCTGAATGGGGAACGCCCCCTCTCTGGCTTTCTTTCCATGCTCGGGGCCGTCTTTTTAATGAGAACTGTGAACTTAGAACTGCGGACTGTAAACTTGTCTTATGTCGCTGACCCGCCAGCAAGCCCTCGATCACTTCAACTCCCCTGACCTCATCGGGCTGGGCTTCGAGGCCGACGCCGTCCGTCGCCGCCTCCACCCCGAGGGCGTAGTCACCTACATCATCGATCGCAACATCAACTACACCAACTTCTGCACGGAGTACTGTACCTTCTGCGCCTTCTACCGCCCCCTCCCCAAAGAAGGCAAAAACATTCCCCGCTCCGACGAGGGCTACATCCTCTCGCTCGAAAAGATCTACGAGAAGATCGCCGAAACCGAGGAGATGGGCGGCACCGGCGTCCTCATGCAGGGCGGCCTTCACCCCGACCTCAAAATCGACTGGTTCGAGCGCCTATTCACCGGCATCAAGCAGCGCTTTCCCAAGATCTGGCTCCACTGCCTCAGCGCATCTGAAATCCTCGCCATCGCCGAGTACAGCGAACTCGACCTGCGCACCACCATCGCCCGCCTCCGCGACGCCGGTCTCGATTCCATCCCCGGCGGCGGCGCCGAAATCCTCGACGACGACGTCCGCAAGCGCATCGCCCGCCTCAAGTGCCGCACCGCCGACTGGGTCGCCGTCCATCGCACCGCCCATCAGCTCGGCATGCGCACCACCGCCACCATGATGTTCGGCGTCGGCGAAACCTTCGATCAGCGCATCAACCACTTTGAAGTCGTCCGCAACCTGCAGGAAGAAACCGGCGGATTTACCGCCTTCATCCCCTGGAGCTTCCAGCCCGGCAACACCGCTCTAGGCGGCCGCGGCTGGGAAGAAGCCACCTCCGTCGAATACCTCAAGGTCCTCGCCATCGCCCGCCTCCACCTCGACAATATCGAGAATGTGCAAGCCAGCTGGGTCACGCAAGGCCTCAAGGTCCTGGAGTTAGGCCTCCACTTCGGTGGCAACGACGTAGGCTCCGTCATGCTCGAAGAGAACGTCGTCAAAGCCGCAGGCACCAGCAACTGCACCACTGAGGAAGAACTCCGCCGCATCATCCGCGACGCCGGCTTCAAGCCCGTCCAGCGCGACACCCTCTACCGCACCATGTTCCTCAACTAAAGCAACCTCCCGCGCCAGCACTCCCATGGCATCGGACCCGGAAACAAGCATGTCATCCTGAACGTAGCGTCTTGGGGCCCCATGGACACCGTCCATGGGGTAAGCGGAGTGAAGGATCTGCTTTTGCTTTTTTGCGCCAATTCCACCAAGCGGCTGCCCATGGAGAGAGCAGCACCCTTCACGCCGCTGAATTCAAGTAGTACAACTCCCACCCTTGCACTCTCATGGCAATCGAACCCGCCAACAACCACTGTCATCCTGAACGTAGCGTCTTGGGGCCCCGTGGACACCGTCCATGGGGTAAGCGGAGTGAAGGATCTGCTTTTGCTCCTCTTTCGCGTCCCAATCCACTCGCGTCATTCCCGAGCGATGCCGAAGACCCTGCTTCGCGGAGAAGGCCTGCACTACTTCAGTGCAATCTCCGCGCTCTGCTGTTTGTCATGAGTCACCCCCGCCCGAAGCTGAGCTTCCTTCTCGAGCTTCGACGGCCACACATCCAGAGAGAATTCATTGACGCCGCCTCTAACCTCGCGAAGGAAATACTGGTCCCCGTACTTCCGAAATACCAGCGTGTGCGGTTTTTGGCTGACATAGCCCGTCGCAGTCGTAGAAACGAGCAACCTGGTTTGTTTCTCCCCGTTGTAGAGCTCAATCGTTCTGTCCGACAGATTCGAAATCGAGTATTCGCCAGCTGGAAGCACCTTCTGGCTGACCATGAACTCGAAGGGGATGTTAGCCCGCACAGACGATTGAGCATATGCGTGTGCCGATGCCGCGATGGATGCAATCGCAAACAACGCCGTCGTGAAGTTGATTTTCATTTGGAACCTCCGCTTTGTTTGGCGCAATCTCAATTGCGCCTTCACTCCATAAAGCGGATTCTGACGAGAATTCCCGCCAGGCCCGAAAGATCTTCCTATGATTCTCTGCTCATCGCCAATTCAGAGCTGACCGTCCACTCGGACCTTACTGACAAATCTGTCAACCCAGGTCTCCCTCCAAATCCCCGCAACTCCCTCATTCCACGCACAAAATAAATCCGCAAATTTTGCAGGTAATTAAGCCTCAAAATTGCACACTTGATGTGTAGGCATCGAGAGACGGCTCAACCCGGATCTCGATGCCATTGTCATTTCTGAAAGGAACCCCGTGTCCGAAGCTGCCGAACTCACTGAATCCCCGCTCGCAATCGTTCCCACCTCTTCGCCGTTAGCGGAACCGCAGCCTCCGATTTCTGCCGTTGCCCGCTGCGTCGAGGCCTACACTCGCGCCTACAAAGCCGAGCGAGTCCGCACGCGCAACCAGAACGCTGCAATGAATTGCGCCCAAAAAGCCTTTCGCGCCGCCTTGCCAACGCTCGCCGGGCGCGAAAACATCCGTGACTTCATCGCCTGTATTGCTCAGGGCATACTGCTTGACGTCATTGACACCGCCAACGCCTCCAAGCTTCTATACGCCGCGCAGGTTGCAATCGCCGCGACACGCGTCCCATCCGCCCCCGTCAAGCCTCATGCTGCAGCCTGACCTCGAGGGGGTGGCCTACCCCTACCCCCCCTCCAAAATTTGCTGTTTTCCACAAAACATTTGCATGAATTCAGCCCATGGAACTCCGACCAATTCAGTCCGCCTCAACGCACACACATACTTTCGCAACCAGGTGTCCCGGGTCTCGCTTTTGAGACCTGGGAAAGCACGACACTCAATCATCTGTTTTCTTCCGCACAGAGCCTGAATAGACCACAAGAATTCCGGAGTCAGCCGCGCTATCTTTGTGCTATCCTCCCCGCGTGTCCGTCACTTCCTCGCCCCAAATGCAAGCTACCCAGCGGCACACCGCGCTCGTCCGCGTAACCCACTGGCTTACGGTCATTTCTTTCCTTGTCCTGCTCGTCACCGGCGGCGAAATCATCATCTCGCACCCACGCTTCTACTGGGGCGAAACCGGCAACTCCGGCACCACTCCGCTCTTCAAGATTCCCATCCCCGCATCGCGCGACACCGTTCCCTCCGGCTACAACTACGTGATGCCCGATCAGAATGGCTGGTCCCGCTATCTTCACTTTGAAGCCGCATGGGTCCTCGTCATCACCGGCCTCGTCTACGTTGTCGCGAGCCTGCTCAATCGCCACTTCTCGCGGAACCTGCTTCCCGCGCCCGCCGACCGCAATTGGCGCGCCTTCCGCAATGTCTTTGCAAAGAGCCTCCGCCGCGCGCCACCCGATTCCGCCGGAAGCCACGCATACAACGTCGTCCAGCGCACCGCTTATCTCCTAGTGATCTTTGTCCTCTTTCCCCTCGTCATCTGGACTGGTCTCGCCTTGTCCCCTGCCATCGACTCCGTCCTCCCGGCAACCGTCAATCTGCTCGGCGGCCGCCAGTCCGCGCGTACCCTGCACTTCTTCGTCACCGATTTACTCGTTCTCTTCCTCATCGTTCACGTCGCAATGATTGCCCTCGCTGGATTCTGGAGTCGCATGCGTGCCATGATCACAGGACGCATCGATTCTTCCTCGGAGCGCCCATGAGCAATATCTCTCGCCGCAAGCTCATCACCACCGGTATCGCCGCCACCGCGGGGGTCGCCGGTCTTGCCGCCGCCCATCGCATCGCTCGCCGCTATGGCCTCATCCCGCCCGACGGTGGCACAGTCTATGGGCCCGGCGAAACCCTCACCTACGCCGCCCAGCGCATTCTTACCAGGCACTCGCTCGCCCGCGAATTCCCGCGCAGCATGATTTCCGAGAAGCCTTTCCGTAACGAAACCGCGCCTCCCGGTGAAGAATTCAAGCGCCATCTGGCCACCGGCTTTTCTAGTTGGAAACTTGCAGTCGACGGCATGGTCGCGCATCCCACGACGTTTTCGCTGGCCGACCTCAAAGCGCTCCCGGTCCACAACCAGATCACCGAAGTGGTCTGCGAAGAGGGCTGGTCTTATGTTGCGGAGTGGATTGGAACGCCTCTGCACAACGTGCTCGACGCCGTCGGCGTTCTGCCCCAGGCACGTTACGTCGTCTATTTCTCCATTGAGAAGGACTGGTGGGAGAGCATCGACATGGCCGATGCCACGCATCCTCAAACCTTCCTCACCATGGGCATGAATGACGGCGAACTTCCCGTCGGCTTCGGCGGTCCGCTCCGCCTGCGCGTGCCTCGCCAGCTAGGCTACAAGAGCGTCAAATACATCACCCGCATCACCGCCACCGACTCGCTCAAACACTTCGGCAAAGGCCTTGGCTCCGCCTCTCCCGAAGCCGGCTACGCCTGGTACGCCGGCATCTGAATCGCGGGTTCGCTCTCCACGGATTCGCCGTGTCATCCTGAGCGCCGCTAACCTCATTCACTCAACACGAATTCTCCGTATCATCCTGAGCGCCGCTACCTCATTCACTCAACACAAGTGGGAAATGTGTCATCCTGAGCGCCGCAAGCTTGGGGCCCCACGCAGTGGGGTAAGCGGCGCGAAGGATCTGCTTTATCGGGAGTTCCCAGACACGAATTTTCAGAAATGCAACAGAAACGAACCGGAGGGAGCAGCGGCCTTCAGGCCGCTGAATAGCATTCCTTCATACGTGGGCCTTCAGGCCCGGATCTCGGGCCTGTCCCGCATTGCCACTTCGCCTTACTGATTCAGCCAATACTTCACGTTGATCGTCGTTTTCACCTCGATCGGATCCCCGTTCAACAAAAACGGCTTGTACTTCCAATGCCGCACCGCATCCATCGAGGACTGTTGCAGTTCGCTCGGCCCCGACACAACCTTCAAATCATCAACGCGTCCCGACTTGTCGATCACCGCATCCAGCACCACGGTCCCCTGGATCCTCGCTGCCTTCGCCTCCGGCGGATACTTTGGAGCCACCTTGCTGATCAGGTTTGCCTGCATTTTTTCTGGCGTAACCGACAGCGGCGCGCCCTTTTTCGAATCCTGCTTATCCGCGCTCGATTGCGCATCCACACCCACGCGTAGCGCCACCGCCGACGCAGCCGTTGCCACTCCCAATACGACACATGCCGCCACCCAGACTGTCGCGCGCAAGCGGCCCATCTGCTTCTTCTTCTCGGTAAGTTTCATAAGTCTCCTCTCCAACGTGTTCGCATCAAAAACTCCAATGGCATGCGGAACCCTCACCGGCCTGCCCTGCAACAGCAAGGTCGCCAGACGCAACAACGATTGCGCATACTCCTCATTCCCTGAAATTCCCGCGGCCATCTCGTCGCACACCATCTC
The DNA here is from genome assembly GCA_963770365.1 of uncultured Acidobacteriaceae bacterium. GTDB lineage: Bacteria > Acidobacteriota > Terriglobia > Terriglobales > Acidobacteriaceae > Telmatobacter. The sequence goes on from CAVYPN010000032.1 coordinate 558,956, forward strand.
CCGCGTCTCCGCAATGCATTGGCGCGTAGCCCAGAGACAAGGGTGGTAGCTCGTCGGCAGCGCCGCAATCTCATACGCCAGGTTTTTCAAGAAATCCTTCCGTCGAATATGCGCAAACTCATGCCCAATCGCCGTGTCCAGATCTGCCTGCGAAATGCGCGTCACCATCCCCGCTGGCAGCATCACGAGCCTGTCGACAACGCCCATCGTCACCGGTGCAAAAACCTCCTTCGAGCCCACGATCGCAATCGGCTCGGTAATGCCCAGGCGTTTCAGCCATCGCTCGCACGAGATGCCCGCTTCGCCGCTCAACTGCAACGGCTCCGCTCCGCGCCTCAGCAACGACAGCCGCACGCATCGCCACACAAACCGGGCAACAAAATATCCGGTTACCGCCGCATACACAATCGCCAGCATCCCCATCACCCCCGGCGGCAGTCGCAGCGCGGTAAATCCGGCGCCCGCTCCCGCGCCCATCAGCACTGAGACGTGCCCTTCCGCCGCTGAAGTTCCTTGCGCAGACCACGGCCACGCCATGTACATCTTCTCCCAGGAAAGAAGCGATAACGCCGGCAGCGCGCTCTCCAGCACAAGTGCGCTCACCCACACGCGATGCTCTGCCGCCGGACCCGCCGCTCGCAACCCGCGCGCCGCAATCCACGCTGCCCCAAACACCAGCGGAGCTTGCCAAAGCGAATTCAGAACATACTCGACCAGCACCGACTCAAAGCCGCTCATGCCGGGCCTCCCTTCTCCTTGCTGAATTGCTCGGTCAGCTTCGCCAGCCGCTTGGCATCGATCTGCCGGCTCTTCAGCAAGCTCATCACCAGTTCTTCGCTCGATCCGCCAAACATCCGATCGATCAGATCGCGAAGGCTCTGCCCGTTAGCCTTCTCCTCGCTCACCTTCGCCGTATATACAAATGCCCGGCCCTCCAGTTCGCGATTGAGCTTGCCCTTGCGCTCCAGGATGTTCAGGACCGTCTGCACCGTCGTGTATGCCAGCGGCGGCCGCATCTCCCCCTGCACCTCGGCCACCGTGCTGCTTCCTCGCTTCCAGATCACCTGCATGATCCTCAACTCCAGCTTGGTCAATCCGCTCTTTGCTGAACTTCCGCCCACACAGCCTCCTATATTTTTAGGACTCTACGCCCGCCCCACCTGCCTGTCAACTAAATCCTTAGGACATGCACGTCCGTGATTCGAATTCCGGTTGACCCTCCCCCGGCGCGGGTATTACAGTCGCTTTACTCCGCTGTATTCCCCTACAGTGGTTCTCCAGTTCATGTAAGGCTCATCCCCTGCAGCTAAGTGGCTATTAAGAGAAGACCGCTTCGCATGGCCTGGGAACGATCCGCAGCATCGTTCGAGAATTCTCACTCCCAATGAGGTGCCGCCGCATGCGTAAACTGTTTGCCTGCCTTTTAATCCTGTCCATGAATGCTTATGCCGTGGACCCGTCGCACACTGAATCCCTGCGCGGCTACACCGCGGCTCACTCCGCCGCCGAAGTGCAGTGGGAACAGAAATTCCGCGCCATCCCCGAGCCCGATCGCATTCGCGAGAGTATGCGCCGCCTCTCCGCGCGCCCTCACCACGTTGGCTCTCCCTACGACAAGGACAACGCCGAGTGGCTCGTCGCCCAGCTAAAGTCCTACGGCCTCGACGCCAAGATCGAGCAATTTGAGGCCCTCTTCCCAACGCCAAAATCCCGCAAGCTCGAACTCCTCGGCCCGACTAAGTTCACTGCCAAACTCGACGAGCCAATCCTCGCCGTCGATCCCACCTCCAACCAGAAGAGTGAGCAACTCCCCACCTACAACGCCTACTCCAAAGACGGCGACGTCACCGCTCCTCTCGTCTACGTCAACTACGGCGCGCCGGCCGACTACGAGCAACTCGATGCCATGGGTGTCTCCGTCAAAGGAGCCATCGTGATCGCCCGCTATGGCGAAACCTGGCGCGGCATCAAGCCCAAGGTCGCTGCCGAACACGGCGCCGTCGGATGCATCATCTATTCCGACCCCAAAGACGACGGCTACGCCCGCGGCGAATCCTTTCCTGAGGGCCCCATGCGTCCCGCCGATGGCGCACAGCGCGGCAGCGTCATGGACATGCCCGTCTACCCTGGCGATCCGCAGACCCCCGGCGTCGGCGCGAAACCAGGCGTAAAGCTCATCCCCCTCGACCAGGTCCAGACCATCACCAAAATTCCCGTGCTCCCCATCTCCTACGCCGACGCGCAGCCGTTCCTGAAGTCGCTCGAAGGCCAGACCGTCCCCGAAACATGGCGCGGCGATCTTCCCTTCACCTACAGGACCGGCCCCAGCAAAGCCCAGGCCCACCTTGCCGTCGCCTTCAACTGGGATCGCAAGCCTCTCTACGATGTCGTCGCCACCATTCCCGGCGCAACCTTCCCCGATGAGTGGGTCATTCGCGGCAATCATCACGACGCCTGGGTTAACGGCGCCGAAGATCCCATCAGCGGCGCAGCCCCTGAACTCGAAGAAGCGCGTGCACTCGGCGAACTTCTCAAGCAGGGATGGAAGCCCGCCCGCACCATCATCTATTGCTTCTGGGATGGCGAAGAGCCCGCGCTCCTCGGATCAACCGAGTGGGCCGAATTCCACGCCGACGAATTGAAGCAGCACGCCGTCGCCTACTTCAACTCTGACGGCAACGGCCGCGGCCTCTTCCGCGCCGGCGGCTCGCACTCGCTTGAAAACTTCATCAACAGTGTTGCGAAAGATATCGACGACCCCGAAACAAAGATGTCTGTCTGGAAGCGCGCCCACCTCGCCGCTCGCCTGCGCGGAACACCCGAATCCCGCACCGAAGCCAAATCGCGCCCCGACAGCCGCATCAGCGCACTCGGCTCCGGCTCCGACTACACCGTCTTCATCGACCACCTCGGCGTTCCCAGCGCCAACCTCGGCTACGGTGGAGAAGACGAAGGCGGCGGCCAGTACCACTCCGTCTACGACGACTTCTACTACTACACGCATTTCCAGGACACCGAATTCGTGTACGAGAGGGCGCTCGCGCAAACTGCTGGCTCCATGATGATGCGCATGGCCGACGCCGACGTCATCCCCTACCAGTTCGCTGATCAGGCCGACACTATCCACACCTACGTCACCGAGGTCAAAAAGCTCGCTGACACCATGCGCACCCAGATTAAGGACCGCAACGCCGACCTCGCCGACGGCGTCTACAAGGCTGCCGCCGATCCTAAAAAAACCTCAGTCCCGCCCCCGGTCGACATCGTGCCACCCTACTTCAACTTCGCTCCCCTCGACCAGGCCTCCGACGATCTCACCGCCGCGGCCGCAGACTACGAGAAGGCCTTCACCGCTCACGCCGCTTCCGCGGATCCCAAGGTCAATGCGCTCCTGCTCGCAACGGAACACACCCTGACCGACTCCACCGGTCTCCCCAATCGACCATGGTTTGAAAACATGATCTACGCTCCCGGATTCTTCACCGGCTACGGCGTCAAGACTCTGCCCGCCGTTCGCGAAGCCATCGAGCAAAAGCAGTGGTCCGCCGTCGATCCCCAGATCGCCAGGACTGCCGCCGCCCTCGAACGCGAAGCCGACAAACTCAAAGACGCCACCAAAGCCCTCAACGGCGAATAATAAATCCACTCGCATTCTGGCGAGCCTTCACCTGACCGTGGAGGCTCCCGCCATCTCTCGCATTGCAGCAGGGTTGGCGGCAAAGAGACTGCGACTTCCCACCATTCGCAATGTCCCTAATCGACATCAGGTGTATAGAACGAGACAGACAGCGGCTTGTAGTCGTGGGATCGTTAAAACGGAACAATGTGTGCAGTTATGGGAAGCCGAATTCGAGAGGTGTATCGATAACGCCATGTTTCGACTTGTAGGAATTCTCCGAGCGGCAGCCCTCCTTAGCCGGTAAACCGCATCGATCTCCCAAACACACCAACATAGAGATCCTGAACGTTGTCTTTCGCAACGCGGTCTACGCGTGCTGCAAATGGCATTGCTGCGGCAGTCCATTTCGCATCGGGAGACCATGAGCCGACTTGCACCGTGCCCTGAGCAGGCGCATCGGTTCTAACACGCAACAAAACAGCTACACGGCAGGCAACTGCCCAAGGAAAATCAGTGAACATCGCATTGTCGTTGGCATTAACCGGGGTAATCAGCGTCGCCGGGCTTGCACAGGTTAATTCTCAAACCCAGGCATCTGATCGCCATGAAGACCGCGCTCCCGCATTTCACGTCCGGATGATCAGCCGCACGGTTGAGGCGGTGAATTATAAGCACCGCGGCAGAAGCACGAAGCTTGATTTTGCCGGCACTGACCTGATGTCCGCTGCCAGCGGCGAAGCCAAAGTGGATAGCAAACGCGGATCCATTGCGATTGAAGCGGAATTTGCCAATCTCGACAGGCCGACCAGCTTCGGCAGCGAGTATCTCACCTACGTCCTCTGGGCAATCTCGCCTGAGGGTCGCCCGGTCAATCTCGGCGAAGTTCTGGTTGGCGGCAACAGCCGCAGCAAACTTAACGTGACCACCAACCTCCAGGCATTCGCCTTGATCGTCACTGCGGAGCCGTACTACGCAGTCCAGCAGCCGAGCAATGTGGTAGTGCTCGAAAACGTCGTTCGCCCCGACACGCGCGGAACCACGGAAGAAGTTCACGCAAAATTTGAGTTAATGGAACGCGGCGGCTATCTTCCCACCGGATACAAGTTCGATCCGATCGTATTGAATGCCCGCTTGCCGCTCGAGTTCTACGAAGCACGCAACGCGATGCGCATCGCTAAATCCGAGGGTGCCGAACAGTACGCCGACGAAAGCTACGGTCATGCCGCTAAGCTGATGGACTCCGCCGATCAATACGCGATCGACAAGCATCACAACAACAAGCAACTCATTTCGATCTCCCGTGAGGCGGTTCAAACCGCGGAAGACGCGCGGACAATCGCTGTGAAGAAGATGGACGAAGCTCGCAACCACGAAGAACGTCAGAACTCAGCCGATGCGCTGGCAAATTCGCAAGCGCAAACCGATGACGCAACGCGCCGCTCTGAACGCGCCCAGGCTGACGCAGCCAATGCGCAATCCGACGCCGCTCGCGCCCAGTCTGAATCCGCCCAAACCAAAATCGACATGGCTGCAAGCCAGCAAGCATCCGCCAATGCCGTCGCTAACGCACAGGCCGATGCCACGCTCGCCAACAACAACGCGCAACAATCCGAGGCCGACAAGGCAAATCTGCGTGCGCAGAGAGACAGCGAGCGCCAGACCTCAGCGGCTGCGTTAGCTCAGACTCAAGCGCAAGTTGACGACGCCAATCGCCTGCGAGACAAGGCTCAGGCCGGCCAGGTGAATGCACAGATTGAAACGAACCATGCACAATCTGACTCGGCACAGGCCAGGCTCGACATGGCAGCAAATCAGGCAACTTCGGCACATGCCCTATCAGAGGCGCAAGAGGATGCCGCCAAGGCCAATCGCCATGCGCAGCAAGCCGACAGTGAAAAGGCTGAAATGCGTGCCCGCCTCTCAACGCAACTGAATCTCATTCTCCAGACGCGCGATAGCGCGCGCGGCCTCATCGTCAACATGTCTGACGTTCTATTCGATACAGGCCGATACTCCTTGAAACCCGGAGCCCGCGAGAAACTCGCCAAGGTTGCCGGCATCTTGCTTGCCTACCCTGGCATCAACGTCCAGGTTGGCGGCTACACCGACAACGTCGGCGGCGACGACATGAATCAGGCGCTTTCAGAACACCGCGCCGGCTCCGTGCGCGATTACCTCGTCCAGTCCGGCGTCAATTCCAATGCTGTCACCGCTCAGGGCTTCGGCAATAGCCAGCCAGTCGCCACGAACGATAACTCAACAGGCCGCCAGCAGAATCGCAGGGTCGAGCTGGTAGTCTCTGGCGACATCATTGGCACCTCAGTCAACCAAACAACAGGCAGCCTCCGCTAGATCCACATAGCCCTAAGTAACAATGCGCGGACTCTTCCAAAGAGTCCGCGCATTTTGTTTCCATCCATTCTGCATTCCGCATTCGCGTCGTGTGGAGATTCGACCCGCCTCCCGGATCATCTCAAATCCGCCACACCAGTCCACAGGCCTACGCCGAGTCACTCATCGTGATGCGCTGACCTGCTGACTCGCTGATGCGCGAAGCGCATGCTGACTTGCTACTTTTGCAACACCGCAAACGGCCATTGTGCCAGCCTCTTTGCGCGCCACAAATAGATCAAAGTCCCGCTGACCGCAATCCCCGCCGCCACAGCCAACCCACCCAACGCGTTGCTTCGATTCACCAGGATAAAAACAAATCCCGCCATCGCCAGCACCGGCGGCAGCGGATACAGCGGAATCCGAAACGGACGCTCCAACTCCGGTCTTTGCACCCGCAGCAGCATCACGCCCACATGCTGCAGAAAAAACTGCAGCAGAATCCGCGTCACCACCAGCATCGTAATCACCTGCTGCAGCGAGAAAAAACAAAACGCCGAAGCCACCAGCCCCAGCGCCACCAGCGACCGGTGCGGAATCCCGTGCTTCGGATGCACCGCCGCCAGAAACCGAAAATAATTCCCGCTTCGTGCCGCCGCAAACGGCACCCGCGAATAGCCCAGCAGCAACGAGAAAACCGAAGCAAACGCGGTCCACATCACCAGCGCGGCTATCGTGTACCCCGCCCACTGCCCGAACGCCGACCGCGCAATCTCCGCCACCAGTTGCACGCGCGCGATAGCGCTTCCGGGGTCCCCAGCGACAGGTCCAGGTCGCTGGGGTGGCTGCACATGCATCACCGCATCGCGCATTGAAGGCAGTGCCGAAAAATTCAGGATGACATAAAACGTCGTCACAAACAGCACCGACAGCAGGATCGCCCGTGGAATCGTCTTCTCCGGCTGCTTTACTTCGCTACCCAGAAACGTAATGTTGTAGTAGCCCCAGTAGTCGTACGTTGCAATCAGCGTCGCCTGCGCCAGCCCGCCAATCGCAAGCGCTGCCGACTGTGCCGGAGAAGCCGGCATATGCCATCCGCCCATCGCCGCCGCATGCGCAAACCCCGACGCAATCACGCCTGCCATCGCGGCCATCACGCCTGCAAACAGCACCCACGCCAGCCGCGTCACCGAACTCAGATTCCGATACAGAAGCGCCGTCACCAGCAAACAAGCCGCAGCCGCCGCAAAGTTCGCATAATGCAGCGCCGGCAACGCCGCAATCGGAGCCGATTCAAGCCCCGGCCAGAACCACGCCAGAAAACTCGACAGGCCGATGCACCCCGACGCAATCGAAAGGGGCGCCGAAAAACTCAGCTGCCAGACATACAGAAAGCTAAGCCAGTTTCCCGCGCGCTCCGGCCCGTAGATCTCGCGAAGAAACGCATACGATCCGCCGGCACGCGGAAACGCCGCCCCCAGCTCTGCCCACACCAGCCCGTCCATCACCGCGATCGCCGCGCCCAGCAGCCACGCCCATGCGCTTAGCCTGTATCCAGCCGCTGCAATCACCAGCGGCAGCGTGATGAACGGCCCCACGCCGATCATCTCCAGCATGTTGAACAGCACCGCCGACCGCAGACCGATCCGCCGCTCGAGCGTCGCGGATGAATCCAATCCGGAAGAACCTTTCAATCGATCAGACACTCGGCCCTTATCATAATGAATTCCTGGCCGCCAGCATCTTGTCTCTCAAGTTCACGATCAAAGTTGAAAGTGTCATTCTGAGCGAACGGGGCCCCGAACGTATTTCAGTTCGGGGATGGTGAGCGAAGAATCTGCTTTTCCGGGCTTCCATACTGTGCGCGACTTCTATCCGGATTTCCGCTCACCGGATTGTACACTGACGACAACCATGTTCTTTTCCCAGGGAGCACCTCGCACACACGTCAACGCTGCCTCCGCCGTCCTGATCGCAGCGGGTCTCATCGCACTCGCCCCGGCGCCGCAAATGCCCGCGCAGGCCGCCCCTACCGCGCAGGTGCCGCCATCCGCTGGCCGATTGCCAGCATCGGAGCCGCGCCTCGTCGCTCTCCCGCTCCCTGAAGACCGCGGCGAAGCCCGGCTCGAGCAGACGCTCAAGCAGCTCGGCACCACCGCCAGCCTCATGATGATCGTCGCCCACCCCGACGACGAAGACGGCGCGCTGCTCGCCTACCTCTCGCGCGGCATGGGCGTCCGCGCTACGCTCTACACCCTCACCCGCGGCGAAGGCGGCCAAAACGCCATGTCTGGGGAACTTTACGACGCTCTCGGCATCCTGCGCACCAACGAGCTCCTCAAAGCCGGCCAATATTACGGAGCCAAACAACTCTGGGGCACGGAAGTCGACTTCGGCTTCTCCAAGACACAGGAAGAATCCTTCCAGAAGTGGACTCACGACCGCGTCCTCTACGACGCGGTCCTCGCAGTCCGGAGCGAGCGCCCCCAGGTCATCGTCTCCACCTTCGTTGGCGGCATCACTGACGGCCACGGCCAGCACCAGGTCTCCGGCGAAATCGCCCAGGAAGTCTTCAAGGCCGCCGCCGACCCCAAGGTCTTCCCCGATCAGCTCAAGCCAGTTTCCGAAGGCGGCCTCGGCCTCCAGCTATGGCAGCCGCTCGCCGTCTACTCCATGACGCCATTCGCCCCCGTTACCGAAAAAGGCATGTTCGACTACGCCACCGGCAAGTGGGCACCTGCCAAATTCAAAAACTACGCCACCGGCGAGGTGACCACCACCGCACCATCGACAGACGTAAAGCTTCCCGTCGGCACACTCGACGCAACCCTCGGTCGCAGCTACGCGCAGATCGCGCGCGAAGGATGGGGCGAGCAGAAGTCCCAGAACGGCGGAGCCAACCCATCCCTAAGCGGACCCGCTACTGCGAGCTACCACCTCTGGGCGGTTGCGTCCGCTGCGCTGGCGTCATCGTCCGCCCACGCGGAAAACGATAGCCTCTATCAGAACAATAAAGTCCACATCGACACTTCGATCTCGGGGCTGGCCCATCTCGCCAAATCACCGTCACCCGAATGGCTCGCCGCGGGCTTGCACGTCATAAATAACGCTCTCGATGAGTTGCAGTCGAAGTGCCCATGCAACTCCGGCTTGCCTGTCGCTCAAGCCCTCGCCCCGATCTACCGCGAGACGCTTACCCTCCGTGACAAAGTCGCCGTCAGCAATCTCGATCCAGAATCAAAGGCCAGCGTCCTCTTCGAACTCGACGCCAAGATCAACCAGTTTCAGGCAGCCCTGGCCGACGCACTCGGCCTCGACCTCGTCGCTTTCCGCACCAACGAGGCCCACGCCCAGTCAGCCGGCTTCCGCGGCGCCTCCGCAGACGAAGCTCCCACCAGCGTCTCTCCCGGCGAAGAGTTCCGCGTCCATGTCCACGCTGCTCAAGCCACCAAGGAAACACGCCTCGACAAAGTATGGCTCCAGAGCCGCACCGGCCAGGATTGGAAAACCACCATCAGCGGCGCCAGCGATCCAGCCGCACTCGTCACCGATCCTGTGTTCACTGTCCACGTCTCCGAAGACGCCGAGTCCACTGCGCCATTTTTCACTCGCCCCAACTCCGAGCAACCCTTCTACGCCATCTCGAACCCGCAGTGGCGTGAGCGCTCCTTCGCTCCCTACCCACTTGACGCCTGGGCAGAGTTCTCCTTTGACGGCCTGCCCATTCGACTCGGTGAAGTCGTGCAAACCCTTCAGCGCGTCACCGGCCCTGGTGGTTTCTACGAACCATTGGTGGTCACCCCGGCCATCGGCGTCAGCGTGGCTCCGCAAGCCCGTATCCTCCCGCTCGACGGCAGCGCTCTTCCCGTCCGCGTCACCGTCCACACCCAGGCCGCAGCCGACGGCTCCGTTACCCTCAAGCTTCCCGATGGCTGGCGTTGCGACCCGGCACAGGCCGAGTTCCATCGCAAAGGCGCAGGAGACACCGATCCGATCCTCTTCTCTGTAACTCCTGCGGCCGCGCATACCGGAGCCTATTCCATTCAGGCCGTAGCACAATCCGCCGGCCGCAATTACCTTTCCGGCTGGCACAGCGTCGGCTACCCGGGCCTGCGTCCTTACAACCAGTACGCGCCCGCCACTCTCCAGACCCGCAAGATCGACGTCAAGCTCGCTCCCGGTCTCCGCATCGGCTACGTGATGGGCCCCGGCGATTTGGTCCCCGAAGCATTGGAAGGCATGGGCATCGTCCCGCAATTGCTCTCCAGTTCCGATCTCATCTCCGGTGACCTCAGCTCCTGGAATGTCATCGTCATCGGCATCCGCGCCTACTCCGTCCGCCCCGAACTGGCGAAAGTCGAGCCCCGTCTGGAAGAGTGGGTCCGCAACGGTGGCACGCTCGTCGTCCAGTACCAGAGCAGCACGTTCCCCGCCCCGCTTCCACTCTCCATGGGGGGCCGGCTTCCCGAGCGCGTCGTCGACGAGCAGGCACCCGTCAAACTGCTCGATTCATCCAACGCTCTGCTCAATTCCCCCAACAAGATCACCCCCGCCGACTTCGACGGCTGGGTCGAAGAGCGCGGTCACTCCTTCCTCGATTCCTGGGATCCCGGATACACGGCACTCACCGAAACTGCCGACCCCGGCCAGGATCCGCAGCGCGGCGGATTGATAGTCACCCACCCTGGCAAGGGAACCTATATCTATGTCGCCTACGCCCTCTATCGCCAGTTACCCGAGTTAGTGCCCGGAGCCTATCGCATCCTGGCCAACCTGGTAAGTGCCGGCAAAGATGCACGCGCGACCCACTAATACCGCGGCGACCCAGAACCTTCGAAAGATTCACTAACCCCGCGCATCTGCGAGGGTGCACTAAGCTGAGCATTTGCGCCGCCGGATTGTGAATGGTCGGTGAATTCATCGTCCTTTAACATCGCCGTTACTCCCGCCTATAACTTGTTAAAAGTATGTGAATTAGTCAAATATTCATCAAAATCTGCGACTGTGAAAGACAGTCGCAACGAAGAAAAAGCAACGTCCGAACCCGCACTCTTTTCTCGCCCTTCTTCGCTTGCCGCAATTCAGTTTGATCTCCACATGGCTTCATCTTCAGTACCAGTGCTGTGATCCACACAACGGGCGCCAGGCCTAGACGGGCGTCCGCACGAATCAACCTGATCTGAGAGGAAAAAAGACGCCCAATGAAATCCCAAATGAAAATGGTTGCCGCTGCAATCCTGGCAGCCAGTCTCGTTGGTACAAATGCATACGCTGGTGATCCCCCCGCGCCCGCGAAGAAGCACGCGACCAAGAAGCAGCCTCCCAAACCCACCGTCGAAGAGCAGATCAATGCCCTCCGGCAGGAATTCCAAGGTCAGCTTGATGGCCTGAAGTCCGATTTGGCGGCCAAGGATACGCAATTGAAACAGGCGCAGCAAGCAGCTGCGGATGCCCAGGCCGCGGCACAAAAGGCCGAAGCCGATGCTACCGCCCAGCAATCGGCTGTCACCGAAAACTCGACGGCTGTCTCCACCCTCCAAAGCACGGTCACAGACATGAAGGCCGCTAACGCTTCGGCGGTTTCCTCTTTCTCCGACGATGCCGCCGCAATCAAGAAAGCCATCGGAAGCCCTGAAGTATTGCATTACAAGGGCATCACTCTTTCGCCCGCTGGAAGCTTCCTGGCGGCGGAAACAGTTTGGCGCCAGGGTGCCACAGGCGGAGACATCAACACTCCATTTACGGGCGTTCCGCTCAACGCGGCAGACGCTCACAACATGAGCGAGTTCTATGGCTCGGGCCGTCAGTCCCGCCTGGCTTTGAAGGCAGTCGGAAAACTCGACAATGTGACCCTCACCGGCTACTACGAAATGGATTGGCTAAGCGCCGGCGTCACCTCCAATAACAACCAGTCGAACAGCTACACCGTGCGGCAGCGGCAACTCTGGGCCGATGCAAAGCTGCGGAACGGCTGGGACTTCTCGGGCGGCCAGGGCTGGTCGCTCGCAACTGAAACCACGCAGGGTCTTACTCGCGGCACCGAGATCTTGCCCGCAACAATCGACGCACAGTACGAAGCAGGCTTCGTGTGGGCGCGCCAATACAGCTTCCGTGTAAGCAAGGATTTCGGCAAAAAGTTCTTTGCGGGTATCGGGCTTGAAAACGCTGAAGCATTGTTTCCTGCCGGTTCCGGTCTCCCCACAAACCTGCTGATCGGATCTCCGGGCGTTGGCGGCGGTTTGTACAACCTGAATGCCAACTACTCGTTTAACCTCACACCGGACTTTATTGCAAAGATCGCGATCGAGCCCGGCTGGGGTCACTGGGAACTCTTCGGCATCGGACGCAGCTTCCGCGACCGCATCTATCCCGCAACCGGCTCACCCTACAACGACACTAAGTGGGGCGGCGGCATCGGCGGCGGCTTCCGCGGTCCTCTCGCCAGCAAGAAAGTCAGCATCGGCCTCAAGGGTCTGTATGGTGAAGGCGTCGGCCGCTACGGCTCGTCTGGCATCGCCGACATCACTCTGAGACCCGATGCGACCATTTCGCCGCTGCACGGCTTCTCCGCTCTCAGCACACTCGAATTCAACCCCAACCCGCGCCTCTCGGTCTACCTTAACTACGGTGGCGACTACATTGGTCGCGACTACGTCACCGTTGGAAGCACTGAAGTCGGCTACGGGACCTACTCAACCAACATGTCCGGCTGCAATGTCGAAGTGAAGGCGGGCGGCTCGACTGCCCCGTCCACTCCGGCCAACTGCGGCGGCAACAACAAGGACGTTCAGGAATTCACTGCCGGCTATTGGTACAACATGTACAACGGTCCCAAGGGACGCCTGCGCTACGGACTGCAATACAGCTGGTTCGAGCGCGATCTCTGGTCTGGTCAGGGCGGAACCACCAATCCCGGTGGCGTTGGAAAAGGAACCGACAACATGTTCTGGACCTCCCTCCGCTACTACCTCCCGTAAGCAAGCGGCTTCTCTCCAATCAAAGGGGCAGTCCGAATCGGACTGCCCCTCATTTTTTTGTCGAAGATCGTCGCGCTCGTTTTGCTATTCGATTCTCGGCTCCCCGGTTGAAAGAAACGCAACTCCGTCGATCCGTTCGCCCGAAGCCAACACATCCCGAAGCTTCTCCGCATTCTGTCCGCTCTTTTTCGCAGCCTCTTCAATCAGCTTCATCGCAGCAGCAGGCTTCGTCGCAGCAGGCATTCGAAAAATCCACGGCACATTGGTAGAAGTCAGCCTCCGATCTTCGCTCAGAGCGACCACCGGCACAAGAGCCTTCAGAGCCAACTGCTCCGCGAGGTGAGCCGCATCGCGGTCCAGTGCCAGGATTGCCAGCGCATGCTCGTCCATCAGCGCATTCACAAGCTGCGTCGAAGCCGCCCCCCAACTCTGATCGCTCGCAATGGGCAGCAACGTCCACCGCTCGCCCTGTCCTGAATCGCGGTGAAGCAGCGCCTGCATCTCCGTCGATTGCGCCACGATGTCCGCGTGCGGTCCGAAAAGCACCACCTTCCTGACACCTTCCGGCAGATTCCTCAAGTGCGGTCCGGCATAGGCCACGCCATCTTCACCGACGCGCGCGTAAGGCACCGACGTCGTTCCTGACCTCGCATCTTCCGTCTTCTTCTGCGGCACAGAGGCCCCCGCGTTCTCCATCGTCACGGCTTTGTACGAAATGGCTCCCTCATGAACCATACCCAGGTACATGTGCGCCACGTTCTTTTGGTTTGGATCGAAGATCATGTGCCCTGTCACGCCGTCGTACTCCGCAATGTCGGCAAGCGCATCATGAATGCGTGCGCGATTCAGTCCCGCCTTGCAGATGGAACCGAGCAACGCATTCATCGCGTCGTATGCGAGCGAAGCAAACTGCTCCGGTTTTTCATGAAACCGTGCATCATAGCGAGAGTTGAAATCCAGCCACCTAGGATCACTGCGAGTCGGGTCATAGGGGAATACTGCCTCGAACCCCTCCGCTGCAGAGCCGGCCTCTGTCAGCAGTTCCGGTCCGATCGTGCGGTAGGAGCCAAACACGCGCTGTTTCATTCCCAGCGCCTTCATCTGTTTCAGAATATTTGCCGCGGGAATCTCATCCGCCCACAATACGACGGCATCCGCCCGCGACGATTGGATAATCTTCAACGCCCGCGAATAATCGGTATCGCCGGGCATGAACTTCTGCTCGATCACAACCGGATGGCCCAGTCGCCGCGAAGCATCGCGGAATTTCAACACACCGAACCGTCCGTAGCGGCTGTTCACGCGTAGCAGCGCAACGCGTTTCAACCCCAGTTCCGTATAAATATGGCGCGCCAGCGTCAGCCCCTGGACGCGATCGTCCTGCAGATCGGTGAAATACCACGGAATGTACGTCTCCGGAATCGTTGGGTCCGTTGACGCTGAATTGACAATCGGAATTTCGGCTTTCAGAGCCACGCGTAACACAATGTGCGTAGATTCGGAGCTGATTGACCCGAAGATCGCCCAGTCCTGATCGTTGTACACCATCTTTACGGTTTCATCCGAAGCGGCGCCCCATATCGATGGATCGGTTGAGCGATCGGTGCCATAAACCGCTTTCGCCTGCCAGTTGTCGTAGTCGTTATGCAGCATCAGCTTGAACGGCTTGCCGCCATACCCGCCCCGTGCATTGGCTTCTTCAATTGCGAGCTGGGCACCATGAAGCATGCGCAATCCGAATATCTGCTCCGGGCTATGCTCGATCGGTCCGATGAAACCGATACGCACTTCGGTTAGATTTTTCGGTTCCGGGATGTCGCGTCCTGCGCCCGCATAGATATTCGGATGGACGTAATTCAAATCGTACGGTGCAGCGAACTTGGCATAAGGACTAAGATCGGCAGGTTCGCCGGCATACGGCGTTACTAAACGATCCTTCGGCGGACCCGGAGGATGCTTGCCGCATTCACATACGTTTCCCTTCGCGGGCTCCTGCGCAAACACACCCCACGTCGTGCCGGCGGCCATTACCAGGGCCGCCATCACCAAACATGTCTTCCGCATCGCGCTGCTCCTTACTTTGCTGTCTTCTCCGTGCGGAACATCGCGATTGCTTCAATCTCAATCAAGAGTTCCGGTCGGCAAAGGTGAGCTTGAATACCAGTCGAAGCGGGCAGCGGATCCAGCCCCTGGGCCTTGAAAAACGCGGTGCGCTCTTCGTTGAACGCGTCATAGTCGCGATCGATATCGCGCAGGTAGCACGAGGTGCGCACAATGTCGTGCCACGTGCAGCCTTCGCTCTCCAGCAGGCCGGTAATGTTGTCCAGCGTCCGCTTCATCTGCGCGCGAAAATCGCCGATGTGTACGCTCACGCCGTTCTCATCGATGGACGCCGTCCCCGAAATCAGCAGGATCGTTAGTCCGTTCAGGTCAATCCGCATGCCCCGCGAAAACGAACTCGGCTTGGCATAGGCATAGGCTTCGTTGAGTACGCCGTGGTTGGTCATAGCGCGTTTTTCGATCGGTGAATGTGCGATGCTCTCTAGGATTTCTGATAAAGCAATCATGATGTATGGCTCCTTATGGCTGATGAATCCCGTGACTTAAACCTTTTGCGGTAGCAACCCAGATGTCGCTTCCCTGAAAATCAATTCCCAAAACATAGTTGTGTGCCGGCGCAGTGCTTACAGCAACCGACGAGACATTGCCCTTCGCATCCCGAATCGTCATCTCCGGCTTCCCGGTCGCGAGTGACGGACGGTACACGGCCCAGTTGGTTCCGTCGTAGTAAGCGAGCCCTTTATCGGTCCCAAACCACGCGCGTTTACCATCCACGCCTTTGATCACATTGGTGAAATTCGAAGGAAGTCCGCTGTCTTTCGTTAGAAAGTTATGCCAGTAGCGGCCGTCATATCGGCTGTCGCCAAAGTACGTAGCCACCCAGAGAATCTTGTCCACATAACTCACCGACGTGGTGATCTCGTGGATCAGTCCTTGATCCTTGAACAACACCATCTCCGTCTCGCCGTCCGGATCGTCGTACTTGTCCCAGGTCTTCTTCTGCTGGTCGTACTCCAGCACGCCGCTGCCCCACACCGCGTAATACACCTTCGTCGGCGTCGCAGTCACTCCGTACACCCAGATTTCCTGCATCGGAGTGTTGCGTTCGTTGTAGAGGGACCACTCTCCCGTGTGCAGATCGAGCTTGCAAGCTCCCGCAGCCGTCGCTACCCACACGTTCTCGCCTTCTACCGACACTCCGTAAACGACGTCGTTGCTCAACCCCGAATTCAATTGCGTGAAGGTGTCGATGCGTCCACCCGAAATGCGGCTCAACCCTCCCATGGTTCCCGCCCACACATCTCCGGTGCGCTTGTCCAGCGCCAGCGAAAGTACTGCGCGATGCGCCAATCCTTCCTTGGTTGTGAACGTCTTCCACTTCCCGTTCTCGTAAAGCCCAAGTCCGTTTTCCGTCGCCGCCCAGATTCGGTCTCCATCGACAAGCACGTTGAACACGTGATCATCCGGCAACCCATTCGCCGTGGTGAAGTTCTCGAACCTGAAGCGCGGCATTGCCGGCAATGGCTTCGCTATCGCAATCGCATCCTTGCGAACTCCTTGCCCAACACCTCTCGATTGGCCCGCGGCCCCATTTTGCACGCCCAGCAGGATCACTATCGTTGCGATCGTCAGAATTGCTTTCATCGCGTCCTCAGGTACTCAATCAGGTCGTTGAGTTCGTCTTTGGTAAGGTCGTTGGTCCGGCCGTGTTTATCCTGCGGATTGAAGACCGTCCATATCTGTTCCAGCGTTGCCGCGGAACCGTCATGCAAGTACGGAGCCGTGATGGCGATGTTGGTCAGCTGCGGCGTGTCGAGCAGCCCCGAGTTGTCCGTCGCTTTTTTCGTTCCCACATCGAACGACTTCTGATCCGTTCCCTTGAGACCGCTGTGGCAATACACGCACCGGTTTGTCTCCGGAATTGCTTTGCCGAACTTGTCCGTCTCGCGCACAAACAGCGCCCGACCTCGCTCCTGCGCAGCGGTCAACTCCGCGCCCGGCATCCGCTGGCGATTCGGTCGCGCCGGCAAACTCCGCACATACACCACCAGGTCCGTCAGCGTCAGATCGTCATAGTTCTCCGCGCGCCAGAAGTACTTTTCCGTGCGCGGCCCACACTCGGTCGGCAGGTTCGGATTGCCGCCATTCCACTTGAAGGGCTCAGTATCCTTCACCGCCTCAATCGGCCGGTTATCGACGATATCGCGGCCAAACCCGTCCGGCTCCAGGTCCCATTGCAATCCATCGAAGGTCGAATCGATATGGCAGTTCGCGCAGCCGATCTGTCCTTGGAATGAATACCGCGCCGTGTAGAACGTCTGTTCACCATGCCGAAACACCGACAGCTCTTTCGGCCCCGTCAGCGCGATCGTCGACGCCACGCGGTTCGTCTTCGTATCGATCACGCTGATCGTGTCTTCCAGGCGATTCGCAACCAGAAGCCTTGATCCATCCTTCGTCAGCGCCACGCCGCGTGGATCATGCCCCACAGCGATGTGCCCGACCACGTAATTTGCACTCGCTGACAAATCCTGCGCGCTTGACCCTGGATGCATGCGCGCATACCTGATCAATCGCGGAAGATCGACGACCGTAACCATCTCCGATCCGCCGCAGGTGATGAACATCCGCGATTTGTCAGGAGCAATCGCAATCCCGAAAGGCCGCACCGCATAGCGCTCCAACTCGTCCAGCGGAACCTCCACAGGCTTGCCCACATCCGTCCCAAACAAGGTCAGTGTGTCTGCGAACGCCCCGCCATGTTCCAGATGCGCCAGCGGCACCAGGTTCTTCGGATGCATGCTCGCTGCCACGCCCAGTCGACCATCCGCGGAGAATGCCACGTGGAATCCATGCGCAACGTAAGGCTGCACAATACGGTCCACCACCACCGCACGCGCCGTATCGATCACCGTGATCTCCGAGGCAGGGGCCGTGCGATGGGCTGTCGAGTTCGGATACACGTGGGTTACATACAACTTGCTTCCATCCGGAGACGCCGTAATGTAGCTGGCCCCGCGCCCCGCCGCCAGCCGTTTCTCCTCAGCGCCGGTCTGCGCATCCAGCACGGCAACATCGTTCGAGATGCGATTCGCCACAAACAGATGCTTGCCTTCACGATCCTCGATTACGCTCGATGGCTCCGCCCCCACTGGCCATGTTGCCGTCACTTCCAGCGTCTTCGTGTCGATCACCGAAATCGTGTCGTCCCACGAATTCGCCACAAACAGCCGATCACCCTTCGGCGAAAGCGAAAACCCCCGCGGCACAGCGCCCACTGCAATATCCTTCACTGGCTCGTAGCTCTTCGCATCCAGTACGCGAACCTGCGCGCTCTCCTGGCAAAGCACAAAGAGCCGCATTCCATCCGCAGAAAACAACACTTCCACCGGCGACGCATACTCAAGCCTTGCGCCCGTTCGGCCAGTCGCGACTGAGGCCCGCGCTGGCCGCCCGCTCCACGCGCAAACACCAAGCGCCACCGCGCACACTGCCGCTAGCGCGCTCAGCGCCCCTGCCACATTGCGCCGGCGCGTCTTCACTTCGGTTCCTCGATCGTCAGAACACGATCCACGCCTTGCTTTCTCCAGCGTTTGCTCGCGCCCGCTCGGCCACTTCACAACGATCTTGTCGATAGCCGAAACCGGGCCCAGCCCGAAGTGCAGCCGCGAATCATTCTGCGAAAGATAGCCCGATCCCGCCACGCCCTCTGCCGTCCAGCGCCTGTGGCCTGCATACACCTCAACCCGCGCGCCAATGCCATCGCGATTGCTCTTCGTTCCGACGAGCTTGATCCCAACCCAATGTCCGGTATTGGAGGAAATATTGTGAACCAGCGTCCCCTTCGCGCCGAGATTCACAAGGAACGCATCCACCTTCCCGTCGTTGTCGTAGTCCGCAAAGCACGCACCTCGCGCCACCGTGCGCTCACTCAGCACCGGACCTGCGCTCTCTGAAACATCCGCGAACCGCCCATTTCCAAGTCCGCGAAATAGCGTGTGTTCCTCAGGAATCAGGTGAATCAAGCCGCCGTGAAAAATCAGAATGTCGAGATAGCTATCGTTATCGAAGTCGTAAACACCCGTTCCCCAGCTCACATACTGCGCATTCGTCTGCGAAACCCCGTTCGACGCGCCAATATCGTCGAACCCCTGTTTGCCGTTGTTGCGCAGCAGGCGGTTATAGTGCCCATCCGTTACCCACAGGTCCAGAACGCCGCGCCCTTCGAGGTCCGTAAACACCGGACCCATCGAAGAAGTCGACTCGCCATTCTGTCCGAACGCCGTCCCCGTATCGTTCCCTACTTCTTCAAATGTCCCGTCACGCTTGTTGCGAAAGAGAAAATTCTCTGTGCGGTCATTCGCAACGTAGATGTCATCCCATCCGTCGTTGTCAAAGTCCGCAGCCGTCACGCCCATCGTCCGCCCCACAAATGCGCCGATCCCCGACTTCTCAGTCACGTCGGTAAACGTCCCGTCGCAGTTGTTGTGGAACAGCCTGTTCGTCTCGCCTTCGTAGTCCAGCGGCCCCGGATAGTTGTCCGCCGCATAGAATGCGCGATACTTCGGGTCGAACTTCACATACCTGCCAACAAACAGGTCGACGCATCCATCCTTGTCATAGTCCAGCCACGTCGAACTGATGGCCCACCCATCCACCTTGATCCCAGCCTTCGCCGTAACATCCGTGAAGTGCCCGTTGCCATCGTTGTGATAGAGAATCGTCTTCCCGTATCCCGTCAACAGCAGATCAACAAACCCATCGTTGTCGTAGTCCGCAGCCGTCACCGCCACCGCGTACATCTCCGGATCGAGGCCCGACTGCTCCGTCACATCCGTGAAGTGTCCGTTCCCGTCATTACGATAAAGATGGTTGTGCGGCGGCGGCACCGGCTTGTCTTTCAGCGGGTACGGATGCATCGAGTCGTCCAGCGGCCTTCCATTCACCACGTACAGCGAAGGCCTCCCGGAGTTGTTGTAGTCGATCCACACGCACCCCGCACCCGTCCCCTCCAGCAGCGAGCCCAGCTTGGCCGAACCAAAGCTGTGCGTGAAGTTGATTCCAGCTTTCGCAGTCGCGTCTTCGAACCGAATCGGCGATTTCTCACCGGAACTCGATTGCGTCGCTGAGGCGGAGGCTGCCCGAGGCGCACTAGTCGCCTGCGCCGCCGCAAGTGCTGTCGTGCTCAACAAGAGAAAGAGAGTGCGGTAGAACAACTCAATTACCTCCCCGCTGCAGCGACCCGGCCGAACCACCAAGATCCACAGCCGTCGTGGTGCGTAGCAAAACCTTGGGCACCCGATTCTCCGCAGCATGCTCCGGCCCCGCATGACACCCCACACAAATCCGCTGCTCACCGCTTCTAATCCAGAACCAACCTTGTTCCTGCCGAAGAACAGAACCCTTCGCGTCAAGCAGCACAAACCGAATCGCCCGGTCCGCCGGCGCCTTCACAAAGAACGATCCGTCGTCTTCAACGGGAGCCGTACCCATCGCCACTGCATGCCCGTTCGGATCCTGCGTTTCCAGCCGCACTGTTGCCGGCACGCCCTTCAGCGCACCATCGCGCGAGATACGCGCATCCAGCGCCAGCAAATTGCCAAAATCCCAGTCATGCAGAGCCGAAGGATGCCGCCTGGGCCGCTCATGCGCAGAAACCACAACCGGCTCAACAAGGTCGTCTCCAGAACGCGCCAACACCGTCTGCATCGAGGTGGCCCCGGGCTTCCACATCCTCAGCGCAAATTTCGCACTCGCAGATTCGCGCGCGCTCACCAGCCACTCACCCGCTGCAGTCTCTGCAATCCCTCCCGCATAATCTCCGCGGGGCAGATTCACCCGTTCTTCGTGCGCCACGGCAGAAGTGAAGCGCGCCAATGAAGCGCCATGCGTGAATACAACATCTCCTGACTTCAGCTGTTTTCCGCCCCACCGCGCGCTTGCAGAGGTCGCCGGATGATCGCAGCGATACGACTCCACTCCGGACCCGTCCGAATACACGAGGAACATCTCCGGCGTCGCGCTGTCACCCAGCGGAAATCCCGCTTCAAACAAAATCCTTCCATCCGCCAGCACATCCGCGGGACCGCGCTAGCGCCCAAGTACGTCAGTGGAAGAACCGCGTGCGTCCCCGCCGGCTCAATCTCTTCGAGCGCTTTCGATTCCATCAGCCTCGCCGACTGCAGCTGAAACCCCGTCGATGTCTGCAGCGCATACACCAGCCGCCAACCGGGCAAATACAGCGGTCGAATCGCGTCAGTGGTCGAAGAGACAACCTGCCGCACCCTGCGATCGGCCAGCGTCAGTTCCCATATCTGCCACGGATCTACTGCGGTCTTCTTGCCCGCAAACAGAACGCTGCCTCCGTCGAAAGAAAGACTCGCATCCGCGCTCGAAGCAAACTCCGGCACAAGCGGCTCAGCATTGCCGTCATGAATCAACAACAAATGCGCGCCCCTGGGAAAGCGCTCTCCGCCGCGCACTGCTGCCAATGGCTCATACGCCGGCGTCGCCGTCACGATCACATCAGACCCAATGGATTGTGAGATGGAAGGCGCAAACCCGCACGTCGCCATCAGCAACATGCAGAAGCCCGCAATCCCAACCACTCTGAGACCAGCACTCATCCAACCGTCTCCAGGGCCCGGGCTTCAATCGCCACTCCGCGCAGGGCGATATACGGCTCAAGCGACGCCATCATCGCGTCAAACTCGGCAAAATTCAGCGACTGTTCCCCGTCGCTCCATGCCTTCTCGGGATTCGGGTGCACCTCCACGATTAATCCATCCGCTCCTGCCGCCACACCAATGCGCGCCAGCGCCGGCACCAGTTCGCGATGTCCGCATGCATGGCTGGGGTCCGCAATCACCGGCAGATGCGATATCTGCTTCAAAAGCGCAATTGCCGCCACATCGAATGTGTTGCGCAGCGTCGCATCGAATGTGCGAATTCCCCGCTCGCACAAAATCACATTGGGATTCCCGTTTGCGAGCACCACCTGCGCCGACTTCATCAGGTCGCCGACCGTGGCCATCATCCCCCGCTTCAGCAGAATGGGCCTTCCTGAGCGCGCCGCCGTTTCCAGCAGCGTATAGTTCTCCATGCTGCGCGAGCCGATCTGCAGAATGTCCGCATATTCCGCCACCAGCGGCACATCGTCCTCGCTCATCACCTCTGTGACGATCGCAAGACCCGTTTCCGCGCGCGCTGCGGCGAGCATCTTCAACCCGGCGAGACCGTGACCCTGAAATGCATACGGAGAACTGCGCGGCTTGAATGCGCCGCCGCGAAGGATCTGCGCGCCGTGTGCGCGCGCATGATGAGCTGTGGAGAGAAGCTGGTGCTCGGTCTCAACCGAACATGGCCCCGCCATCGTGATGAACTCGCGGCCACCAATTTCGAGATCCAACACCCGCACAACAGTCTGCTGGTGTTTGTCACTCTTCAGAACATCACTAGCCTCGGAAAAACGTTCTTGCCAACTTGGGCGCACCCGCGGCGCTCCGATCCGGGGAAGCGTCAGAGTACCGCCCGCGGTACGCCCTCGCCTCCATCCAAAGGTTGAGGTGCAGAATCAGCAACTTACCGCACCCGCCACTCTGGTTCTATATGTGAGCAGGATCACTTGTCTGTGATGGATAAACTTGACTGCGTCGCAGGATCAGCGCCCGATTGCTTTACCGGATCACAGAGAAGCTTCAGTCTCATGTGATTAGCAACCGACTACATCTCAGCACAATCAACAAAAAAGGTGAGAATTCAGGTCGCAATCAGCCAGCAGCTGGCTCCAAACAGATAAAGCTACCTGCGGACAGCCAGCGCGGGAGCCGAAAAGCCGAACGCTCGATCGACAATTCCCGCCACGCCCAACACAACTTCATCCTCAAACGGCCGGCCCGCAATCTGCACGCCAATGGGCATTCCCTCTGGCGACCGCCCCACCTGCACTACCGCCGCCGGAGCGCCCAGCGTATTGAACCACTGCGTGTACCGCACCGCGTCCAGGTACTCCACCGTCTCCCCGTCAATGGTCCACTCCCGTTCGCCATGCCGCCAAGCTGGAACACTCGCCACCGGACACAGCAGCACGGGAAACTCCCGCATCTCTTCCAGTGTCTTCGCGCGCAGCAGATCCATCTGCGCCCACGCATCCAGCAACTCCGTTGCCATCAGCGGACCCGACCTCGCCGCGATCGCCAGAAACTCCTGAAAGATCGGACTCAGTTTCGCCGATCCGCCGCGCACCTCTGGCTCATAAAACATCGCCCCGCACTGCACAAAGAACGTCCACCACAACTTACGCAATTGCTCCAGCGTCCGCGGCCGAAATGGCTCGACACAAAATCCTGCCTCTCGCAAAGCCGCCGCCGCTGCGCGCACCGCAGTACGCGTCTCTCCACTGACCGGCGTCAGCCCATCATCTTCAAAGAATCCAATCCGAATTCGCCTCAATTCTGACTCGCTCAGTTCGCGCAGCGGAACCGGAGGGCTCGCCGGATCGGCATCATCCTGCCCACTCAGCGTGCGAAACATCAGCTCCACATCCGCCATCGTCCGCGCCATCGGTCCAATCGCCCCCAGCGTCGCAAACGGCCCCACACAAGGCGGCAAATGCCCTCGCCCCGGAATCCGTCCCGGAGTCGGCTTCAGCGAACATATCCCCGTGAAATGCGCCGGCACCCGCACAGATCCTCCGCTGTCCGAACCCAGCCCCGTCGCCGACATCCCCGCTGCAATCGCCGCCGACTCGCCTCCACTCGACCCACCCGGTGTCCGCTCCTGGTCCCACGGGTTCCGCGTCTGGCCGTACAGCAGATTGTCCGTCTCATACGCCATCAGGAATTCAGGACAATTTGTCGTTCCCAGAATCAGCGCTCCCGCTGCACGCAACCGCGCCACCACTACCGCGTCCTCACGCGGAATCTCGCCCTTATGATTCAGACTGCCAATTTCGCATTTGTAACCGGCAGTCGCGATCGACGACTTTACCGTGACAGGCAGCCCGTGGAGCGGCCCACGCGCCTCGGCGGGCATCGCGTCCATTGTTCTCGCCTGCGTTAGCACCCGCGCCGCATCGAAATCCGCAAACGCATTCAATTGCGGATTGAGCCTCTCGATCTGCTGAATATGCGCTTGGGCCAGTTCGCCCACAGAGATCTCGCCCGCCCGCAACATCTCCAGCTGCCGTACTGCCGGCTCAAGAACCAGTTCACTCATCGCGCGCACTCATCGAAATTTCCAACAAACCTGTCATCCTGAGCGAAGTCGAAGGATCTGCGGTTGCATTTACAGTTGCGCTTGGCGCCTCGGAGTCAATGGCGCGTCATTACCGTCCGTTGAAACTCAAGCAGCTACGGGGTGGCCGCTCGCGCCGGCAGAGCAATAGGATCGTCCGCCGGCGTCGACGGCATCAGCTTGTAATCGAATCGATACGACCGTACCGGCTCACCCGAATCAAACCGGTCATTCCACTTCAGCTGATACTCGATCGCATTCGCGTCGTCCGGAAACTTCTCGCTTGCCGGATACGGATACTTGCTCATCCCGTGGAACGGCAGCTGCGCCACCGTGAACGGCATCGCATCCCACCAGTCCATGTCTTTTACATATCCGTTCGCGTAGAAGAAGTAGTCGCGCTTCCATCCCGCAGGCAGCGCCGGCAGCTTCGTCTCGTCAAACTCCGTCGCAATCTCCTCGCCGCTGCCGAAGATCGCATACCGGTCATCCACGCCCTTCACCAGCGCTGTCACATCGCCGAGATGCGTGTAGTTCCCGCGCTGATGCTGGAAAGGCCCCGTCAGACTCACGCGATCATAGTCGTAATCAAGATCGCCCGGACTCTTCCCGTCAATCTGCGTGGGGTATCCGCGGAACCGCTCCGTCGCCAGCGCCAGCGGCACGTCTGTCGTCCGCGTCTCCGCCTCGGCATGGTTGTCAATCAACACCTGATCCCAGTAAATCTCCAGATTGCTCACCAGCCGGATCTTGCTCGTTCCCGTCGGCAGCTTGCCTGTCAGATCGACAATGATCGTCCGCTCTAACCCCGCTGGGAATCCCGCCTCACCCGGAATTGTCACCCACGTGCCATCCGGCCGCTCCGCCTGCACATACGGCGAGATCGGCTTGATCCCCGCCTGCCACGCTGCATAAAGCGATGTCGCGCTGAAGTAGTTCACATACCCAGTCATCAACAGCTTCAGCGGAGCGCTCGTATTCACATCACCCAGGTCCAATGTCAACGCATGCACCTTCGCAAACCCGTCATACGGTGTCGCCGTAAACCCGCTGGCGAATTTATGATCGCGCCTGCTGAGTACCTCCAGCACATCGCGCCCTTCGCCATCCCACGCACCCAATGGCACCCGCGCGCCCTTCGAAGCCACCACACGCCCCGAAGCAAACGGCGGATCGTCGAGGAAACGCTCATCCGGATTCACCTCCACATCCGCCGGATGATCCACCGCAACCAGTCGCAACTGGTCAATGTAGTTCACCTCTTCCATGGGCTCGATAAACCGCAGGCTCAACTTCCCATCCACACCCGCAAGCCGATCGCCATCCACCTTGATCCACTCACCCGAGTTCGGAATATTCCGCCGCGTCGGCGTGAACCAGTGCCCCACCACCGCCGCTCCAATCACGTCCGTGACGAGCTTGTATTTGTGTCCATCCCATGCAAACAACACCGGGCACGAACTCCCGCGGCGATCCGCTTCTTTCATCGCAATCACCTGCGTATGCGGAAGATCAATCTCGTCCTGCAAGATTCCCGTAGGCCACAAAATACGCAACAGATCGATGTGGTCCGCCTCCCCCAGTCCGACTAATAATTGTGGAGGCGCCTGCGTTGCCAGCCCCGATGCACCCGCCAGTTCCCACTTCTGCCACTGCCCGTCGGCGAAGATCTCCACCTTCGAACCAATCGCCGTCTTGTTGTCCGCATACCCGCTAAGATCGAGCCGAACAAAATGATTCTTGTTCGCACCAACGTTGCGCAACAACACCGGTGCAGCATTCTCCTGCGTGACGATTAGGTCCGCGGCACCATCGCCATCCACATCGGCAGCAATCAAGCCCACGCGGCGCAGTCAGCTTCACGGCGTCCAGCGCCAGCGCGCCGCTCACATCTTCAAACGTGCCATCTCCCTTGTTGCGAAACACCTTCACGCGCGGTCCGGCAGCAGTCTCCACAATCGCCGCCAAGTCAACCCACCCGTCGTTGTCGATATCGACGGCCGTAACACCCCATCCGCGCGTCGCACCCGTCAGCGGCAGTGGCACTCGTTCAAACCGTCGCCCCTCTCCCTGCGGTCCCGCCACATTCCGCCACAGCGTTAACCCCGGCGCACCGGCATGTGTCACCGCAATATCCATCCATCCGTCCTTGTTGTAATCAAAGACTGCGATGCCCACTGTCGAGGGCAGCGGGATGTAGTCCAATATCGCGGTCGTCGCGGCATTCTTGTGCAATATCGAGCTTCCCCCATGGACAGCCTCAAATAAAGGTTGCGCAGGGTATTTCCCTTCTCTCGGGTTCACGTAGAGAGTTGGCGCAGACCCGTCGCCGGTCACCGCAATGTCGACTGCACGATCATTATTGAAATCCGTCAGGATCGCGCTCGTGGTCTTTCCGCTTCCACCCAATCCCGTATCCGCCGTCCACTCCGTGAACGTCTTGTTCCCGTTATTCCGCCACAACACATTCGGCGCATCGCCATCTTTCAACGGCGCACCCGTCAAAAACAAATCCAGATCCCCATCGTGGTCATAATCCACAAACGTGATCCCCGCCGGCTTGTTGCGCGCCACCAGCCCAGCCTCCGCCGTCGCATCCTCAAACTTCCCTTTTCCAAGATTCCGAAACAGCCGCACCCCTTCGTCTAACGCAACCGCCAGATCATTCAGGTTATCCCCGTCGTAGTCGCCCACCGCGCACGCAACCGCATGACCCGAAGCCTTCAACCCCAGCGCTATCGCATGCAAGTCTTCAAACGATCCGTCTCTCTTCCGATGCAGCACTCGAATCGCCTGCTCACCCTTCTCCATCAGCACCAGGTCCATCTGCCCCGATCCGGTCACATCCAGCATGCAAGCGCCGCCCGTCTCGGCAGACCTCCCAGAACTGGGTGCCCCATCCATAACGCGCTTTTGCGTTGTGGGTGGGATCGCGCGAACCATCGTCTCCGCCACCAGCTTCACCGGAATCATCGCCCTCTGCCGCGCCTGCGACTCCTCCACCGGCGTCACCGTCGAATAGTGCCCCTGCTCGCCATACGCCAGCCCGATCGCCGCCGAGATCTTCGTGCTCGTCATGTGCTGAAACAGCTTGAAATGTTCCTTCGCCGCTTCCTTGTCGCCCAGCGCCTGTAACGCTCTCGCCAGCGCAAATTCAGACGAAGCATGCAGCGGCTGAATGGCGAGTCCCTGCTTCAGCACCTCGACAGCCTTGTCGAACTGCTTCATCTCCCGATAGCAGACCCCCTCGAAGTAATACGAATCCACATCCCGCGGATCGAGCTTCACTGATTGCTGAAAACTCTTCAACGCATCGTCCAGTTCGTTATCCGCATGCTGGGCCAGGCCGAGGTTGTACCAACCCTGGGCATTCTTCGGATCCAAAATGAGCGCTGCCTGGAGGGCCTTCTTCGCATCATCAAGCTTCTGCAGCGTCAGCAGCGCGATGCCGTCATTGATCGCGGCCTGCGCAAGCTTCGGATCCTTCTTGAATGACTCGGCAAAGCTCTGCTCCGCCTTTTCCGTAAACTGCTGCCCCATCAGCGCCACGCCGCGATTATTCAGCCGCACCGCGTCGGCGTTGAAGCGCGCCTGACTTCCGGCAGTAATCGCCATTGCCAGAAAAATCATGGCCATCAGGCCACAAACTCGCATAAACTTCTTTCCCAAGTCCGTCTCCAGATCGATAGGCATATTGCGCATTGCAATGCAGCAGAACACTTCAGTGTATGCGAGCAACGCACCTATCCTGAACACTGTCCGCGCACCCTTCGATCCTATAGACGGTTCAGCTGGCTTTTTCCTGTAGCGCCGAAGCCGGCATTTGAGGAACGCACCATGAGCACTTCCGAGCAGATATCCGCCACCCGACACGAATACCGCGTGAAGGCCTGGTGCCGTTCGCTGTTCCTCATTCTTGGTGCGCCCGCCATTGCCGGTGGCGTCATCATGTGTGCATTGGCGACAAAAGGCGCGAATACCGCATTGCCAGTCGTCATGACTGCTGTCTTTCTGTTCTTCGGCATTTACCTCATCGCGCTTGCAATACGCTCCCGCGTCATCATCGAAGGCAATCGCATTGAGATCCGCGGCGCCTTCACCGACCGCTTCGCCGACCTCAACGAGATCGAAGGCTATCGCACCGTTAGTTCGCGCAATGGCAAGTACACGCAGTTTTATTTGAATAGCGGCCGCCGCACGCTCACTATGGCCAATCATTTTGATCACGACTCAGCATTCGATTCCTGGATTCGCCGGGTCCCGGATCTCGACAAGCGCGATCGCGACAGAATTCTTGAAAAGATTTCCCAGCAGGACGAACTCGGTTCCACTCCTCAGCAACGGCTTGCCGCTCTCACCCAGGCAAAGACGTACAGCATTTTCGCGCTGATCATCGCCATTGCTGCCGCTGTTGCAGCCAACTTCGGCATCCCGGCGCTCTATCTGCCCTTCTCGATCGCGCTCGCACTCGTGCCTGTCACACTTGCCATCCTGATCCACCGTTCGCCGCTGCTCTACGCCGTATTCAAGCGAAAAGACGATCCGCGCGCTGAACTCCTCTATGCCCTCATCGCCGCGAGCTTCGGACTACTCATTCGCGCCCGTGGCGTCCACTTCGTTTCTCTCCAATCGATCGGCTTAGTGGTTGCGCTGCTCACCCTCGCCTATATCGCGGCGTTCTATCACTCATTCTTTGAGAGCCCTTCTCCAACGCGCACCTTTTGCGCGCTCCTTCTCTTTGGCATCCTCTACAGCTACAGCGCTGTCGCAGTAGCAGACGCGGTTGGTGACGAGTCGACACCCACGCGATTCGTCGTTTCTGTCGTCGGCAAACACTACACAACGGGCCGCTCGCGCTCTTTCTACCTCGAACTCGAACCGTGGGGACCCATGTCGCAACCGAGCAGTCTCGGTGTCTCCAAGACCATCTACGATAAGTCATCTCCCGGCGATCAGGTCTGCCTCGAACTTCGACCGGGCCGCCTCAATGCTGCCTGGTACACCCAGGTTTCCTGCTCCAATGCGCCACTCGATTCCCAGCCCTGAGACCCGTGATTCCGTTCCCGACAACGATCCACGTTTATACTTCGATCTGTGATTCCCTCCCTCGAGACCCTGCAGTGGCACGCCTTTCTTGGTCGTCCGCCACTTCCGTCGGCAACGCCGGCGGTCGTCTCGTCGCTCATGCAACATCCAATCCTCATCACAGGTGCGGGAGGTTCCATCGGCTCCGCACTCGCGCGGCGTCTGGCGTCCGCCGGTGCCCGCACCATTCTCCTTGAATCCTCCGAAAACAGCCTCTACGATCTCCAACAGGATCTTGCCGGCACCTCTACCAATACGAACTTCTTTCTCGGCAGCGCCTCCGATCGCGGTCTCCTCGACGAGATCTTCTCTCTCCATCGTCCGAGCCTTGTCTACCACGCCGCCGCTCACAAGCACGTACCCCTCATCGAAGAACAACCGCTGGCTGCCATCGCCAACAACGTCTTCTCCACTGAAACGCTCGTCGCATCAGCCTCCGCGTGCAGTGCCCGCATCGTCCTCGTCTCGACTGACAAGGCTGTCGCTCCCGCTTCCATAATGGGCGCAACCAAGCGCCTCGCCGAACAAATTGTCCTCGCATCCCACGGCACCGTCCTCCGCCTCGGCAATGTTCTCGCCTCCCGCGGAAGCGTCACAGAGGTCTTCGCCCGCCAGATCGCATCTGGACTTCCGCTCACCGTCACCGATCCCGCTGCTCGACGCTACTTTCTCACGATCGCTGAAGCCGTCGAACTTCTCCTCGCAGCAGCGAGTGAGCCACAGACACCTACCCTGCTGGTGCCGCTGCTTCCGCAACCACATTTCATCGCAGACCTGGCGCGCTTCATGGCTCGCGCTCTTGCTCCAGATCGCGAATCAGCCATCGAATTCACGCACCTCCGTCCCGGCGACAAGGAATCCGAACAACTCTGGTCCGACTCCGAAACACCACACCCAGCAACGGCAAATAGCCTCGTCTGCCTTCGCTCACCATTGCCCGAACGCAGCCATCTACAATCCGTGCTGGCCACACTGCACCGCGCTGTCAAATCGCGCGATCTCTCCGCGGCGCTTGCCGATCTTCGAGTCCTCGTTCCCGACTACACCCCGAGCCAGACAGTTCTCGCTCACTGCTCCACTGCCGCGTCGCAGGTCTCCGATGAGTAAGTCGGGCAAGGCGAAAAGAAAAATTGCCGTCGTCACTACCTCGCGCGCCGACTACAGCCACCTCTACTGGCCCCTACGTGAACTCGCCGTACACCCCGGCGTCGAACTCGGTGTGATCGTGCTTGGTCCCCACCTTTCACCGGAATTTGGCAACACTATCTCTGAAATCGAACGCGAAGGCTTCCCTATCAAGGCCCGCATCGAGTGCCTCCTCAGTTCCGACACCGATACCGGCATGGCGAAAACCATCGGCATCGCCATCCTCTCGCTCGCTGACGCCCTCTCGTCCTGGCGGCCAGACCTCATGCTTCTCATCGCCGATCGTTACGAGATGATGGCTCCCGCCAGCGTCGCGCTTGCCCTGCGCATTCCCATCGCCCACATCGAAGGCGGCGAAGTCAGCCAGGGCGCCATTGACGACCAGGTCCGAAACGCCCTCACCAAGCTTGCCCACATCCACTTCACTTCCACCGAAACCGCCCGTCGCCGCGTCATCGCCATGGGCGAAGAACCCTGGCGCGTTCACCATGCTGGCGCACCCTCGCTCGACCATCTGCGACGCTCCAAACTTCTCTCGCGGACTGCCCTCGAGAAGCGCCTCAGTCTGAAATTTGCGGCCCCGTCGATCCTTGCCGCCTGGCACCCCGTCACCATCCTTCGAGACACTAATGCCGAAGCCGGCGCCTTCTTCACAGCGCTCGCGCAAGTCCCGGGTCAACTCATCTTTGTCTATCCGAATACGGATGCTGGCGGCCACGCACTCATTGAACGCACCCGCATCCTTGCCACCATGCGGGCCGATACGCACATCTTCGTCAACCTCGACGCCGTTACCTACTGGAGCCTCCTCGGCCAGGTCGATGCGATGATCGGCAACTCCTCCAGCGGCATCATGGAAGCGGCATCCTTCGCGCTCCCCGTCGTCAATGTCGGCATGCGCCAGCAAGGTCGCGAACGCGCCGGCAACATCATCGACGTTCCCGCCGATAGCGCCGCCATCACCGCCGCACTCAAGCGTGCCCTCACTCCCGCATTCCACAAAAAAGTTCGCGGCATGTCCAACCCCTACGGCAATGGCACCGCCGCCAAAACGATCGCCCGCATCCTTACCACCGTCCCACTCGAAAATCTGCTGATCAAACAACCCGCACCTCTAATCGACCGGCACTCTCGCTAACTTGCTGACAGGCGCGAAGCGCCACTAACTCGCTAAGGCGCAAACCACACCGATTCCCCATTTGAAGTTCAGCCATGCCTATCCCTCTCAGCGCCCCCGACATCACCGAAGCTGAAATCGCCGCCGTCACCGCCGTCCTGCGCACCCCGCACCTCAGTCTCGGTCCCGAGCTCGCAGCCTTCGAAACCTCTTTCGCCGAATACCACGACGTCCCTCATGCCATCGCGGTCAGCAGCGGCACCGCCGGCCTCCACATGGCCCTGCTCGCCCTGGATATCGGTCCGGGCGACGAAGTCATCGTTCCCTCCTTCGCGTTCATCGCCGTCGCTAACGCCGTCCTTCACGTCCGCGCCACGCCTGTCTTCGCCGATATCGATCCCGTCACACTCAACCTGACTCCCTCAACCGTTGAACCCCTCATCACGCCTCGCACGCGCGCCATCCTCGTCGTCCACACCTTCGGAATCCCAGCCGACATGCATACATTTCGTGCTCTCGCCACACGCCACAATCTCGTCATCATCGAAGACGCCTGCGAAGCCATCGGCGCCGAGTTTGATCAG
Source organism: uncultured Acidobacteriaceae bacterium (assembly GCA_963770365.1). Taxonomy (GTDB): domain Bacteria; phylum Acidobacteriota; class Terriglobia; order Terriglobales; family Acidobacteriaceae; genus Telmatobacter. Next base: position 591,110 of record CAVYPN010000032.1, read on the forward strand.
CGCCGCGTCGGCGCTTTCGGCGATCTCTCTGTCTTTGGTTTTTACCCCAACAAGCAGATCACCACCGGCGAAGGCGGGGCAATCCTGGCCCACACCCAGACCCATGCTGACCGTCTTCGCAGCCTCCGCAACCAGGGCCGAGTAGCCAATCCCGCGGACATCCTCGAATCTCAGAAAGCCGACGATTGGCTTCATCATCCCGACATCGGCTTCAACTACCGCCTGTCTGACATTGCCTGCGCCCTCGGCCGGGTTCAACTCAGCCGCATCGGCGAAATCCTGGCCCTCCGTCGCGCCGCCGCCGAGCGTTACCATTCACTGCTTGCAGACATCCCCGGCATCGAACTGCCTCCGCTCAGGCTGCCCGCGCTGCACCATCAGCTGGTTCGTCTTTGTCGTTCGGCTGCCTCAAATCGCCAACCGTCCCGCCATCCAGGCGTTGCTTTCCGAGCAGGGCATCGCCACCGCCGCTTATTTCGCTCCCATCCATCAACAGCCCGCTTGGCGCAACCTCATCGTCCAATCCCGGTTGCACCTCACCATCACCGAATCAATTGGCTCCCGCACTCTCGCCCTTCCGTTCTTTACCCGCATCACCGCATCTCAGCAGAAACGGGTCGCCGCCGCTCTCCGCCGGTCTATGATCGATCAAAATTAAGCATTTAGGTGCCTGGCACTGTGCCATCCATTCATCTTTACGGTTTAGCCAAAAATTATTCTTCCTTACCCAACCCGAATATCTGGTCGTGCATCAATGGTCTTAGAGTTTCTTTAACATCCTTGCCGTTGTGGCATCCCTCACGTACGTTTTTGGACTCACTTTTGATTCACGGAGTGTTCGCTGCCGGGTAAGAAGGTAGCCCCTTCGCCCGATTTGGTCCCGACAGAGGTAGATTCCCGAACTGGAAAATGGCGCGAAAGGCGTTCAAGTCAGCTTAGATCGATTCACTTTTAATCCCTGTACTCTAACGGAAACCTCAGAACAGGTACCCTATGGTCGTTAAAACTCAAAGCAAAGGCCACGGCGTCACCGGGCTGCACGTTGGAACCGCGAATGCCCGCCGCTACTTTCCGAAAGACACGCGCAACATCGAACTCCAACTCGGCCATCTCCGCATTCAATGCGGCCTTAAACCCGACTTCTGGCAGGGGCAACCGGAGATCTACGATCCCAGGCTCTGCGCATGGCTTGAATCCAAAAATCTCCACGGCACCGCGAATCGCACTGTGCCTTTGGCTATGATCCCGTCTGGAAATAACTCCTTCGAATTGCAGGCGATGCCCGCGATGTCCCTCGCTCCTCGTTCTCGAGCTAAGGTCGGTCCCATCGCCGCCGCTTAAAACTGAACGCACTGCCATTCTCCTTCGCAAGCGGCGCCGCATTATTCTCTCCGGCGCCGTTCTTCTTTTCCGCGATTCAACTCTCTTGCCCATGCGTCGATCTTCGTTTCGCTGTGCTTGCTAAACTCATAACGAATGAATCCCAATCAGCTTGAACAGGCAATTGAGCGCCATTTCGCCGCCGGCGCTTCCGCCATCGATGACCCCGCCGCCATGGAATGCTTTCTCGCCCTGCGCGATGCGCTTGAACGCGGGGAACTCCGCTCCGCATCCCCCGACATGGCTTCTCCAACCGGTTGGCGCGTCAATGCCTGGGTCAAGAAAGGAATCCTCCTCGGCTTTCGTCTCGGTAAACTTCGCGAGTTCCCCGCCGGTGACCTGACATTTGTCGACAAAAATACTTTCCCTCCGCGCTACTGGACCGCTAAGCATAGCGTCCGCGTCGTCCCCGGCGGCTCCTCCATCCGCGCCGGAGCCTACGTCGCGCCTGGCGTTGTCTGCATGCCCCCCATGTACATCAACACCGGCTCCTGGGTCGACGAAGGCACCATGGTCGATTCCCACGCCCTTGTCGGTTCCTGCGCCCAGATCGGCAAGCGTGTTCACCTGAGCGCCGCCGCCCAGATCGGCGGTGTACTCGAACCCATCAACGCCAGCCCGGTCATCATTGAAGACGATGTGCTCGTGGGTGGAAACTGCGGCGTCTATGAAGGCACCATCGTCCGCACCGGGGCCGTCCTCGCCCCGGGCACCATCCTGACGCGCGGCACGCCCGTCTTCGATCTCGTCAACGGCACCACTATTAAAGCCACCGCCAACACCCCGCTCATCATTCCGCCCAACGCCGTCGTTGTTCCGGGCTCGCGTGCCGTCGCCAAAGGCAAAGGACACGCGAACTCCGAGGCCTGGGGCCTCTCGCTCTACGCCCCTGTCATCGTCAAATACCGCGACGAAAAAACCGACCTGTCCACCACCCTCGAAGAACTGCTGCGCTAAAGCAAATTCCTGAGTCAACAAAAGCCAGAAAATCACGACAACTCAGGAATTGCCGTAATCACCTGAAGGCATCGCTAACTTGCTAACTCGCAAATGGTGCGAAGCACCGCTAACTCGCTAAAGAAGAACCCCAACGCGCTACCCTGTTCCCGTGCCTCAAGTTTCTGAGCCCATCCGCTTCGGCATCATCGGCCCCGGTCGCGCCGCCGCCCGTTTCGCCCACGGTCTTCAGGCCGTCGAGAATACTTCCCTGACCGCCATCTGGGGCCGCAACCCCGACCGCGCTCGCGCCTTCGCAGCTAAGTTCTCTGTCCCCATCGTCGCCCCTACGCTCAACGACCTGCTCTCCTCCAACATCGACGCCGTTTATATCGCCACTCATCCCGACACACACGCCGAGTTCTGCTTACAGGCCCTCGCCGCCGGCAAGCACGTCCTCTGCGAGAAGCCTGCAGCCCTCAACCTTCGCCAGCTTCAAACCATCCTCGCCGCCGCCCGCCAGCACGACCGCCTCTTCATGGAAGCCATGAAGCCGCCCTTCTTCCCGCTCTACCAGCGTCTCCGCCGGCATCTCGAATCCGACCCCATAGGCGCCATCGGATTCGTCCGCGCCGGACACTGCGACTCGTCCATTGGTCCCGATTATCCGCTTCACTTTCAGGAGCTCGGCGGAGGAGGCATCCTGGGCATCGGTCCGTATGAAGCCTTCCTCGCTCTCGACTGGCTCGGTCCCCTCAAGCGCGTCCAGACCATGGGCCGCCTCAGTTCCTCCGGCGTCGACAACTTCGCCATCTTCCAAAGTGAACACGAGCATGGGATGGCCCAACTCCACACCGGCATCGACCTGCTCAGCCGTGGCGATGCCCTGCTCTGCGGACCGCGCGGCTACGTGCTCCTCCGCGCCAACTGGTGGAACCCCACCCACGCCACTGTTCATTACCTCGATGGCCGCATCGTCGAGATCGACGAGCCCTACATCAGCAGCGGCTTCAACTACGAGACCACCCACTTCTGCAATCTCGTCCGCCAGGACTTGCGCGAAAGCCCCGTCATCCCCCACGCACTCTCCCTCGGCATGGCGCGCCTGCTCGAGGAAGCCCGTCTCGCACTTGGCGTTCACTTCCCCGGCGAAGACAGACCCCTCTCGATTCAGGACCGCCATCCCTTCGACAAGGCCACCGGCCTCGACACCAGCGGATTCATTCCCGGCAGCCAACTGAACGCTGGCCACCCGAACGATTGCCACATGGGGTCCTATTACGCAACGGCTCCATCTCTCGCCCAGGCCATGCTCGATCGCTGGCTCGAGACGCCCAGTCGTCTCGCCGTGGAGAACTACACATTCATCGACTTCGGCTCCGGCAAAGGCCGCGTCGTCCTCATTGCTTCAAAACTTCCCTTCCTTAAGTGCATCGGCGTTGAGCTGAACCCCGACCTCCATGCAATCGCAGCCGACAACTTCGCGCGCTGGCAAGAATCCGGCAACGCGCGCAGTCCCCTCGAAGCCATTTGCCAGGACGCTCTCGCCTTCGAATTCCCTCCGGGACCCTGTTTGGTTTATCTCTTCAATCCCTTCCCGTCGCAAGGTATCGTGCAGCTCGTCGACCGCATCGCTGAGGCCTTCGCCGGACGCCCCGGCCAGCTCGACCTGTTATATGTGAACGCAGAGTTCAGAAATGTAGTCGACCAGCATCCTGGCTTCACTCCGCTCTGGCAAATTCCAGTCAAGATGTCCGCGGAAGACGCCGCCGCTGATCTGCTTCACCAGGTCGATGCCTCCGGCCGAAGACCATATGCTGAAGAGTCGCAGGATCCCTGCGTAGCTTGGCGCTTCACAGGATCACACTAAAGAACCCTCGAAGGCAGGATCCCCCGGCATTCAATACCGCAGCCCCAATCGCATCGGAAAATCTTCTTCGCCCTCCTCCAGTTCCGCTTGGGCGCTGTTGATCCGCACCTGTTCGCGATGTCGATAACGAAACCATAGATGAATCACGACAATCGCAATCGCCGCCAGGCCAAAATTCTGCCAACCCTGTTCGATCCATTGATCAGAAATCATGGCCACCGCCGTCACCGCCGGAAAGAACGTGAAATACAACAACAGCGTGAACGCCAGATTCGGTTTCTCCCGCGAAGGCTCACCCGTAAAAGGCACAGTCATCACGTTCGCAAACAATGCGTCGGTAAGCAGAATGCACATCCCTGCTCCCACCAGGATCTGCGCTGCCGTTCCTTGCATGCTGAATAGCCCTGCGGGCGTAACCAACCAGAGCACACCGACCGCTGCTTCCGTAATCACGACGCCGCACAGCAATACCCAGAGCATCGCGGACTTCAGCTCATCCATTGCCGCGTCGAAGTGCGCCGGCCTGCCGTGCGTAAAGCGATAGATCCAGCTTCCCTGCTGGTTCCCCGAAGAAACAAACGCCGTTCGCAACCCGGTCGTGATCCAAAACGCCACAATACCCACAGCCGCGCGGATTCCGTCCGCCGATGCCTCCGCACGCAACTGTCCGTTCACCACCATTAGCCGCAGCACCATCGCGATCACCACCGAAAGCCCCACCCCTCCATACAGCACGAGGTAGATGCGGTAACGCGGAACTCGAAACAGCGTCTGGTTGATAAAGTGAAACACCGCCCGCCCGTTCGGCCTCCGCACCGCGATCAAGTGCAGCAATCGGTTGAATGGCGTCACCAGCCCGTTTCGCCTCGCCCGAGGCGGCGCTCCCTCCAGCAGATACTTCACCCGCCGAAGATAGGCCACCGGATAAGCGAGAACTCCGATTACTGCCGCACAGAGCAATGCCGTAAGTCCGATTCTGGAGAGTTCGTGAAAAATCGGCAACGCCGACGAACCTTCCAGAAGTGTCTGGTACATCCCAAGAAACCAGTACGGGGGAAACCAAAGCACCGCGCCGTTGTGCGACTGCAATAATTTCGGCGTAACTCCCGAAAGAACGGGAAACGACAACAGCAGCATCACCAGCGCCGTAACCGCTGCGCCCTGCAATACCAGTGAAATTCTGCGAAACAATCGTTCGCCCATTACCGCCAGCAGCACGCTCTCGAGCGCAACAACCGATCCCGCCCCGAATAACCCGCCCGCCGCAACCGCCGCCAAATGTCCCGCAAGAAAACCAACAATATGGGGCGGATCGGTCGCCGCCGGCAGCAACAGAGGAGCCAGAAAATTGGCGTCGAACAAAAATCCGACGATAAAAATGCCGATTGCCGCCGCACGCCCGAAAAACACTCTTCTCTGCGCCAGCGGCAAGCGTCCCCAGCACCACCACGTCCAGCAGGTCCGGAAAAAACAGGTCCCATTCGAACACCGTAATCAGGCCCATGACAACGAACGAGTACAACACGAAAAAGAAGTGATGGTTCACCTGCACCCAATAGGGCGGCGGACCCACCTGCGTGCTCCCCGGCGGCCAACCGCGAAACCGGTGGTACACAGGCCACAGCCACATCGTGACCATCAACCCCGGCATGCCGGTTGCAAACGCCAGCTGCACCAGCCGCGTCTTTCCGTCTCCATCCGGAGAAGCCGTTTCGTGATTGAAAAAGCGCTCCAGAAAGTGCCGCATCAGCAACACAAACTGGCTTCGCTCTGGCTCCCGCAGCGGCCCCATTGCCGCCTGCACGTTGAGCGAAAGAACAGCTGGCGCAGCATCACGCGCTACAAGCAGCCTCTGAAAGTCACTGGCCATGGATCTGCATCACCTCCACGATCTTCTCCGCAACGACTCTCGTGTCCTGCTGTTCCACCAGTTGCGCAAACACGCTCTCCAGATTCGGCAGGCTCATCAGCGACTTCAACTGCGAAGGCGCTGCATCTGCCAGCACATGCCCCTTTGCAATCACGATCACGCGATCGCAAACCTGTTCCACTGTCTCCAGCACGTGCGAGATGTAGAGCACAGCTTTGCCTTCCTTCGCCAGCATCTCCAGCAGATCCTTGAACAACCGTGCAGAAGCAACATCCAGCCCTGAAAGCGGTTCGTCGAAAATCAGCAGCTTGGGATCGTGCAGCAACGCCGCCGCAATCAGTACTCTCTGCCGCATCCCCTTCGAGTACGAAGAAATCGGCGAATACTGCCACGACTCCAGGTGCAGCAGCTTCAGCAGTCCCGTTGCTTTTGCTTCAATCAGCGCCTCGCTCATTCCCCGCAGCCGCCCCACGAGCTGCAGATATTCGAGCCCCGAAAGATAGGCGTAGAGCTGCGCTTCCTCCGGCACGTAACCGAGCGACGCCCGATACACGACCATGTCATCGCGAATATTCCGGCCCTCGAAAAGCACCTTCCCATCATCCGGCCGAAGCATCCCCGTGATGATCTTCACGGTGGTCGACTTGCCTGCGCCATTCGGCCCAAGAAAGCCCACAATCTCCCCCGCTGCCACTTTGAAGCTCACATCTTCAACGGCCGGAATCGTTCGATAGCTGCGGTACAGATGCTGAACTTCGAGCACGCCAGGCCTCCTATCGAACCCTATGTAGCATTCAGCATAATCCGATTAAAACCATTGTCAAGTAGATTGCTACATAGGTAAAATGCTTGCCATGGCTGCCGAGGTAAAGCTCTCCCATACCGCCGCGATGATCCTCCAGGCCATCGCCGCCGGCTACGTCTACGGATTCAGCATCATGGAGATGACTGGCCTTCCCAGCGGAACCGTCTACCCCGCCATGCGCCGCCTCGAGCGCGACGAACTGATTCGCTCCCAGTGGGAACGCCAGTCCATCGCCGACGCCGAGCAGCGCCCCCCGCGCAAGTACTACAAGATCACTACCCAGGGAAAGACGACGCTCGAGGCTTCCCGCAAACGCTATCCTCTCCTCGATCGCCTCATCTCTACCGAGGAGGCCAGCACCCGATGAATTCTCCAGGAGATCAGGCCTTCTCGCTCTTCGACTCCACACTTCTGCGCGCCGCATCGCTCCTGGTGCCGTCTATTCAGCGCGAAGATTGGCGCCGCGAATGGTTCGCCGAACTCTGGCACGTTCGTCGCTCCTACGTCGGAATCGACAACGCGCTCTCGTGGGAAGCGCACCGCGAAATTACCTGCTTCTGTCTCGGCGCATTCCCCGACGCGCTTTGTCTCCGCAATCAACCCGCAAAATCATCCTCCGCACATGTGCATGTTCATGGATCCGCAGCGCAGATGCTCTTGTGGCTATCCGCCGCACTGGCCCTGTGCTTCGTAATTTCCCGCCTGCTCCCCGGCGTCGAGGCAGAGAACGAGGCCGCGCACTACCAGATCAAACCCGGCGTCCTGCTCGTCAACGAGACTGCCGCCAGCCGCAGCCCGAGCACTTCGATCGCGCTTTATCAGCATTGGAAGACTTCGCCTCAGCGCTTCTTTAAGGACCTCGCCTTCTATCGCGTCTCGCGCGAGAAAGCCGATGCCGACCTCGCATCGAAATCCTGGAACATTGCGCATTCCTCCGCCAACCTCTTTTCCCTGCTCGGGCTGCCCATCCGCTATGCGGATCAACTCTCTACGCAGAACCCCAACTTGCCCTCGCTTGTTCTCAGCCACGATCTCTGGATGCGTTCCTTTGCCGGGGACCCGCGCATTGCCGGCCGCATCATCCGCATTGGCTCAACCCAAATCAGAATTACCGGCGTCGCTCCTGCCGGCAGCTGGCAGTTGCCCGGCTCACCCGACGCCTGGGTGCTCGAGTCGAACGCGCAGATTCAATCTGAGGCACCGTCCGCCGCGAAGGGATACCTCCTCGCCCAGCTCTCCCCAAGAGGGCAGGCCGCCATGTCGGAACCGTCCATCTCCGTTAGCGCCCTCAATCCGAATGGCATCGAAATCGATCTCGTCGGCACTCCCATCGTCGCTACCATCGAGGGCGTCCGGAGCATCTTTGAATTTGCGCTTTTCCTCGCGCTCGTGGCCCTGCCAGCCGTCATCTCCGTATCCCTCGGAGAGTCCGACGTCACTTCGCATCGTCCATCATTCCGGCAACGCATCAGCCGCATTCTGTTTCTCGCCGCCAAATTCACGCTCGTCGCGGCTATCGGTTTCTGCGCGTCGCTCGATCTTGCGTACGGCAACTCCATTGGCTACTCGTCGTTTGCCGAATGCTCACAGCTCCTGTGGTGCTTCACCATCTGTCTCTTCGGATTCCGCTGGGCGGTCGCCGATCAGCGTCAACGATGCCCCGTTTGCCTGCGCCGCGTCACCAATCCTGCCAGCGTGGGACTGGCCTCGCGCACGTTCCTCGGCTGGAATGGCACAGAGATGATGTGCGTCGGCGGTCACGCCCTGCTCCATGTTCCATCGCTGCCCACCAGCTGGTTCGGCGGCCAGCGCTGGCTCTACCTCGACAGCTCGTGGGATTTCCTCTTCGCCGACACCTTCACTTATTGATAATCCCCGTCTCCCCACAGCCTGTGAATTGTCATCCTGAGCGACCCTGAACTCAGAACTTCGAACTATCTCCCCAAACCCTCATCAATCGTTTGCAGCAGCTTCTGTTCCGGATCGCCGAAATACTCCCAGAACATCACTCCACCCAGCCTGCGTTCCCGAACGTACCTGCACTTCGCCGCAAGCGACTCCGGATCCTCGTACGACACAAAGATATGTTTCTCCGCGTTGTACAAATACGGAGCCTTCGCCGCGTCATCCCAGTAGCGCTGAAATCCCTGTCCCAGCAGGTTCGCCGCGATCGCGCTGTACTGACCGTTGAATCCTGCTACAGCCTTCCCTGGCTGAAACAATCCATGATTCTGATCCGCCACCTCGCCCCATGCGCGTCCATAGAACGGCACACCCAGCAGAATCTTTGCCGCCGGCACTCCCGCCTTTTCGTAGTCCCGCACCGTCTCATCGGAAGAAACCTTTTTCGGATCAGCCGGATCAGCAAACAACGGCGCGTGATGACCCGTCGTTGGGTCTGAACCTGCCTCATAGTAGTCATAGGTCATCAGGTTCACCGTGTCTACATAGCGCGCAACCTTCCGCATCTCGCTATGCGCAATCACGTCGCCGCCCGCTCCCATCGCCACCGTGAGGTACAGCCGCCGGTGGGTTTTCTTCTCCTCGGCATTGAATCGCGCCCTCAACTCCGCGAGCAATGCTGTGAAGTTCTGCTTGTCCTCCGCACGATACGGATGCCCCGCACCCGGCAAGCCAGGATACTCCCAGTCGATATCCAGGCCATCCAGGTCATACTGCGCCAGAAACTCCATCGCGCTGTCTTCAAACACGCGCCGGCTCTCCGCCGTCAACACCATGTCCGAAAAATTCGTCGACCATAACCATCCGCCTACCGACACCAGCACCGTCAGCCGCGGATTCACTTTCCGCAGCGCCGTCAACTGCGCAAAGTTCTGCGCATCCGCGGGCGCACCCAGCACCATGCGTCCGTCTGTGATGTTGGCGAATGCATAGTTGATCCGGGTCAGAAACTTCGCGTCGACCTGTCCCGGCGTGAGCGCGTTGCCCCGCGCAAATACATATCCCGTCACTTCCAGTTTTTCTGGAGTTCGCGATGCACCAAAACTGTGAGAGGAAAACGCAACTGCTACGCAGATCGCAAAACAGCAGAATCGAGACATAGTGATAACCCACCATCAAGCTATCAGAACGTCCGAATATAGAGTTCGCTCACACTTCGGCGCTCAAGACCGCGCTACGGTCTCGCACCCATTGGCCTCTCGTGGATGAGCATCCACGATGTGCCGAACTTATCGCGCAACTGCGCAAACCTAGTCGCGAAAAATGTCTCCTGTATTGGCATGAACACTTCGCCGCCCTCAGCCAGCAGCGTAAAAAGCCGCTCTGCATCCGCATCGCTCGCCAGGTTGAGCGCGAGATAGGCGCTGCGCATCGGTTTCCAACGGTCGGCAGGCACATCGCTTGCCATGATCATTGTCTCGCCAATCGTGATGGTAGCGTGCAATACGGAATTCTCCATGCCGGGCATTACCTTACTTGGATCCGGCATGTCGCCGTGCTTCATCATCATCCCGATCTTGCCGCCCAGGTGCTCCTCGTAAAACTTGAACGCCTCGGCACAGTTTCCGCCGTAGTTCAAATAAGTATTCAGTCGCATGGCTTCAATGCTCCAGGAAGAATCCTGCGCCGGCTGAAGGCTTAGTCGCATGCGACGCACGCCTTCAACCGCGCCAAATCAGAATACGCGCTTACTCGCCCGCAGCGGGAACGGCTCCCGCCAGGATGATAGGGGCGGTCGGCGTTGCCGACCCTTCAGCCTTTTCGATGGTCACGCCAAACGCCTTGGCCGGTACTCCCCTGGGCAGTGGCGGCAGCACCACGCTTGCGCTTCCCGCGGCATCAGGCCGGAACAGGCCCGCTGGAATCGGCGCCTTGCCATCGGCCGGAATCACCCACAGTTCGTACGTCTTGTTCTCTGCCAGTTGTCCCAGATCGTTCGCCTGGAACACCAACCCGCCGCTCTCGGCCAGGTAGATTGCACGTCCTGTCGGTTCCGGCTTGGCCTTTGCCGCCGTCAACAGAACTCGCTTCGCCGATTGCGCCGTCAGCACATCCAGCACCTGCTGAGCCCGTGCATTGGCCGTGGCCTGCTGTTCCGCCGCACGCTTCTGCAGCGCCAGCTCGTCGTCCAGCACATGCACTCTTTGTTGCAGCGAAATGGCAAACAACAGCGATGCCGCCGCCGCAAGCCATCCAATCCACGCGGCCGCCGTGCGCATCGGCCGCTTTTTCTCGATTGAAACCACCGGTGCAACAACACCTTTGCCCTTTTCCGTGGCATCCGCCGCCAATCGCTCCACAAACCGCGCCCGCGCACCCTCCGGCAGCGGCTGCTGCTCCACGCTCATCGCCACCAGTGCAAGATCGCCATTCACTTCTGCCAGCGCCTGCCGGCATTCCGCACACTGCTCCAGATGCAGACGCACCGCTGCAAGCTCATGCGATTGCATGGCCTGCATTGCGTAGAGGACCAGGTCCTCCTGCGGTATGTGTTCGTCCTGCATCATGCGCTAATCGCCTTTCTCAAACTAATCAATGCCGATCGGATCCGCGTCTTCACCGTTCCCAGCGGATCACCCGTCTTCGCTGCAATCTCCGAGTGCGTCAACCCCTCAAAAAACGCCATCTCGACCGATTTCTGCTGCTCCATCGGGAGGTCCTTCAATACTCCTCTGACCTTCTCCATCATCCGATTGCGTTCAACTTCCGACCCCAGATCCGAACTTGACGCCAGCACCACATCATCCACCGAATCCGTCGGTCTCCGGCGTCGCAATGCGTCGATCGCCCGGTTGCGCGCCATCACCGCAAGCCATGCTCCCAGCGAACCCCGCCCCGCTACAAATGAGTTGGGGTTCCGCCAGACCTGGAAGAATATCTCCTGCATCACGTCCTCAGCCTGCCCGGGATCGTTCAATACACGCAGAGCTACCGAATACACCATGCCGCTGTATTGATCGAAAAGCTCGGTCATAGCCCGCTGGTCGCCACCCTTTACACGCGACAAATGCAGCCCATCGCGAGCGGCGCGATCGCCGGAACCGCGAAGAGTTGCATCCCCAACTAGAGAACGCTCGGGCTCTGCCGCCGGATTGGTGGGGTTCTCACTCAAGGATCGCAGCCTGGTAACCAGCGAAGGACAAACCGTATTCTAGTGAGCATTTGCGCGGGTGCCTAGACAATTCCTGCATATTTTTGAACAACTTCGCCCCTGATACCCAGGCATCAAAGTACCCACACAGGTGTTAGCATCGAACCTGACAGATGCAAACAAATAAGCTGAAAATCATCCCCCTCGGCGGCCTCGGCGAATTCGGAATGAACTGCCTCGCCCTTCGCTGGGAAGACGACATTATCGTGATCGACGCCGGCCTTATGTTCCCGGAATCGGAACTGCTGGGCGTCGACATCGTCGTGCCCGACATTACGTACCTCACTGAGAACCGGGAACACGTCCGCGCCATCATCCTCACCCATGGCCACGAGGACCACATCGGCGGACTCCCCTGGATACTTAGTGAGCTCAAGGTCCCCGTCTACGCCACCGAGTTCACGCTGGCCTATGTCGAGGGCAAGCTCGAAGAGCACCAGCTCCTCGACGAAACCACGCTCATTGAAATCACGCCCAAAGAAAAGTTCACCCTCGGCCCTTTCACCATCGAGCCCATCCGCGTCACGCACTCGCTGGTCGACTGCGTAGCCCTCGCCATCGACACGCCCGTAGGCGTCGTCATCCACACCGGCGATTTCAAAATCGATCTCGCCCCTCTCGACGACAAAGCCTTCGACCTGCACACCTTCGCGGAATACGGAAAACGCGGGGTGCTGGCCCTTCTACAGGACTCGACAAATGTGGAAAGGTCGGGCTACACCCCCAGTGAACGCGCCGTCATTCCCCGCCTGCACGAAATCTTTTCGCAAACCAAGAAAAAGCTCTTCTTCAGCTGCTTCTCGTCATCCATTTACCGCATTCGCATCGCCCTCGAGCTGGCGCGTAAGCACGGCCGCAAAGCCGTCGTTCTCGGCCGCTCCATGATGGAGAGCACCGAGGTCGCGCAGGACCTCGGCTACATTGAAGTCCCGCCCGGCCTCATCATTAACCCCGGCCAGATGCGCGACTATCCGCCCGACGAATTGATGATCCTCATCAGCGGCACCCAGGGCGAGCCCATGAGCGCTCTCAGCCGCGCCGCCGTTGACAACCATAAGCACGCCCACATCGACGCCGGCGACACCGTTATCCTCAGCTCACGCATCATCCCCGGCAACGAGAAAAGCATCTTCCGCGTCATTGATCACCTCAGCCGCCGCGAAGCCAATGTCATCTTCGACGACGGCTCCCACGGCCTCATCCATGTCAGCGGACACGGTTGCCAGGAAGAGCTTCGCCTGCTCATCAATCTCGTTCGTCCCAAGTTCTTCATCCCCGTTCACGGCGACTACCGCAACCTCCGCCGCCACGCGCAACTGGCGATGGAGACTGGCGCTATCGAACACGCGCTCGTCATCGAAGACGGCGACGTCCTCGAACTCGATCAGGCCGACGCGCGCAAGAAAGACAAGGTCACTGCCGGCCGCATCCTCATCGACTCAGGTTCGACCATCGATGTTGTCGAAGACCTCGTCGTCCGCGATCGCCGCATCCTGTCGGAAGACGGCATCGTCCTGGCGGTGCTCGCCATCAACAAACGCATGGGCAAAATCGAGCGCGAACCGGAGATCGTGATGCGCGGCTTCGGCGGCGCCGACATCACTGAAGAAGCTCGCGAGGTTGTCCTGAAGACGATCGACAGCCTCACCAGCGAACAAAAAACCGACTACGGCATGGTGAAAGAAAAGGTTCGCGTAGAGCTAAAGCGCCTGATCCAGAAAACCACCGGCCGCCGCCCCATGATCATGCCCATAATCCTGGAAATCTAAACCGGCGGCATCTTGATCCCCACCGGCTGTCATCCCGAGGTCTTGATCCACGGGTTGTCATCCCGAGCGACCAACGGGAGCCGAGGGACCTGCAGTTGTCTTTCGTCCATCTCGGCGAGTGGCCCAGACCTTGTCACGCGAATTGTGCGACGAAATGAGTGCCCCATCTATGACGCAGCCTCATCGCGGCATGGGTGGATAGCAAAAACCTGCTTGTCATCCTGAGCGAAGTCGAAGGATCTGCGGTTGTCTTTCTTTGTCCGCGCGGGATGACTGCTCCGGACGCCAATTCTTGCGCCGCATTTCGCGCACGAGTGGGATACTGGAATCCTCCCCTTCCGATGAAACTCGCCTTCGCCACCGCCACCAACACAGATGCTCCCGAACTCGCGGCCCTTCACACCGCCGTCTCTGAAGACCTGACCCGGCGCTTCGGTCACGGCTTCTGGTCGTCCCCAACGACAGAGCGAGGCGTCCTCGCAAACATGCGCCTCCCCAAATTCTCGCGAATACTGATCGCACGCTCCAACCGCCGCATCGTAGGCACCCTGCGCCTCGCCACCAAGAAACCGTGGGCGATCGACACCTCATATTTCACTCCGGCAGACAAGCCCCTGTACCTGACCGCCATGGCCGTTCATCCCAATCTCCAGCGCAAAGGGATCGGCCGTCTACTACTGAAACAAGCCGAAGCAATCGCGTGCGCATGGCCCGCAGACGCCATCCGACTTGATGCCTTCGACACCGCAGCCGGCGCCGGCCCCTTTTATGCAAGCTGCGGCTACCGCGAACTCGCGCACGTGATCTACAAGAAAGATCCACTTATCTACTTCGAACGCATCCTGTCAAATTGATCCCTGCTTGTAAAATCCCTTCATGCGCCGCCTCTCGCTTTCCCTTGCACTCGCCGCCGCACTTCTTGTCGTCGCGCCCGCGCTTCCCGCCCAAACCCCCGACGCGCAACCGCCGAAAATCACAGTCTGCCCTTCCGCCGCCACCCTTGACGAGTTGGTCGAGGCCATCGACGCGGCCGTCAGCGGCCCCGGCAACCAGGACCGCACGTGCTTCCGCGGGCTATTCGCACCCGACGCCCGTCTCATCCCCCTCCGCATCGGCGCCGACGGCACCGCCACGCCCCGCATTCTCACCGTCCAGGATTGGATTGACCTTGTCGCCAAGCGCGGCAACGCCATCTTCTACGAGCGCCAGGTCAAGGTCAGCGCCGAGAGCTGGGATCACATGGCCCATCTCTGGAGCACCTATGAAACCCGCACCACCCCCGACGGCAAGCCCCCCGAGGGCAAGGTAATCGATCGCGGCATCAACTCGATCCAGGCCATCTTCGACGGCAAACAGTGGCACATCATCCAGATCGTCTGGCAAGCCCAAACACCCGCTAATCTGGTTCCGGAGAAATATCTCCCATGACCGTCGCCACTGACTCCCTCGTCTCCCTCGATGCCATCCGCGCCGCCGCAGACCGCATCTCCAGCATTGCCGTCAAGACCCCGCTCGTCCGCGCCTACTTTCCCAACGTCGCCGGCAAAGTCTGGCTCAAGTGCGAAAGCCTTCAGCCCATCGGCAGCTTCAAGCTACGCGGAGCAGCAAACAAAATCCTCCAGCTCACGCCTGAAGAAATCTCCCGCGGCGTCATCACCTACTCCAGCGGCAACCACGCCCAGGGCGTCGCCTATGCCGCGCGTGAAGTTGGCGCAAAAGCCGTCATCGTCATGCCATCGAACGCCCCCGCCATCAAACGCGCCGCCACCCTCGCCTACGGAGCAGAAGTCGTCGACGTCGGCGTCGCCTCCAGCGAACGTCTCGCCAAGGCTGAAGAACTCGTGCGCGAACACGGCTACATCGTCATCCCGCCCTACGACGATGAACAGATCATCACCGGCCAGGCCACCTGCGGCCTCGAAATCATCGAACAACTCCCCAACGTCGACCTCGTCCTCGCACCCGTCTCCGGAGGAGGACTGCTCAGCGGAATCGCCACCGCCGTCAAGCGTCTGCGCCCGCAAACCAAGGTCTTCGGCATCGAGCCAGAACTCGCCGGCGACACCGCCGAAAGCTTTCGCTCCGGCAAAATCGTCACCTGGGGAGCCGAGCTAACCAGCCGCACCATCGCCGATGGCCTCCGTACCCAAAGCGTTGGCGAGCGTAACTTCGCCCACATTCAGGCCTTTGTCGACGGCGTCATCACCGTCACCGAATCCGAAATCCGAGCCGCCATGCGTGCCATTATCGCTTCTGCGCGCATCGTCCCTGAGCCCAGCGGAGCGGTCTCATCCGCCGCACTCCTCTTCCACGCTGCCGAGCTTCCGCCCTATCAGAACGCCGTGGCTGTCGTCAGTGGTGGCAACGTCGACCCCGCCTTGCTCGCCCAGGTGCTTACCGAAACAGAAACGTAACGTCGTTCGACTATGATCTTTTCTGTGATGCATTCAAGATTCCGCGTAGTCGGAGCCCTTGCGCTCGGCTTCATCCTTTGCACGCTGCCGATGGCCGCGCAGAAAAAGAAAGACAATCTGCAAAAGCCCCTTGCCGGACCCCGCGCCACGGCCCTGCGCGTCTCCTGGCTCTACGTTTCAGCCGACACGCAGGCACAAAAAGTTGGCCGCGTGCAGATCGGCCGCGAAATGGTCGTAGCCGAAAAGAGCGGCGATTGGCTCCGCGTCTACGCCAATACCGACATCGAAGAAGAACACACCAACGACGCGCCTATCTTCGATACCAACGACACTCCTCCGCCCATCTCCGGCTGGATGCAGTCCAAGGGAGTCGTCATTGAAAATACCCCCAACGGCGATCAGATCCTCATGGGCGCCGGGGCCGACCAGGAATCTCTGGCATCCGATCCCCGCGGCCCCGTCAACGCCGCCCGCACCGCGCACCTGATCTATCGCCGCCTTGTCGAAATGTTTCCCAACTCTCCGCTCGATGCTGAAGCGGCCTGGCGCGCCGCCGACATTCTCTGGCAGATCCAGAAGACCGACTCGGCCAGCCGCCCATCCGCAAAAGAAAAAGAGCCGTACATGCGCGAACAGATGGATGAAGACGGTCTGAGGAAAGTCATCAAGTTTTACTCCGGCACCCGCCAGGCCGACTTCGCCGCCTACGAACTCCTCGACAACAAGCTCTGCGGCGACTGGCAAGGTCAGGAAAAGTGCCCCGAAAAGGAAGCCGAAATCTACGAGAAGTTCGCGGCCGAGCATCCTGAGAGCACGCGTACTCCACAGGCCCTCTACCAGGCCGTGTACCGTCAGGCCGTCCTCACCAATATGTATGCGGACGGCAACAACGACAAAAAGAGCGACGCCGCCCATAACCACGCCCGCGAACTCGCCGCCAGGCTCAAAGACAAATTTCCGCAATCGGACTACACCGCTCGCGCTGCGATGGTCGTGTTCAAATTGGATCAGGGAATTCCGGTCTACGGCGCCGAGAAAGAATAGTTCTGTGCGTATTCCGCGTTCGTTTTATCCAATTGCTCTTTCATACCGGAGGCTTTTTGAACGTTTATATCCAGTCAGTACTCTTGGGAATCATTGAGGGCCTGACCGAGTTTCTTCCCGTCAGTTCTACTGCGCATCTGCGTATCGCCGAAGCAGCAATGCGTCTCCCGCTCGACGACGCCTATTGGAAGATGTACACCATCGTCATTCAGGCCGGCGCCATTCTCGCCCTTCTTCTTCTCTATCTCGAACGCATTGTCGCCTTCGTCAAGAGCTTCCCACAGGGCGAAAGCGGGGATCGCACCTGGAAAAACCATCCCATCTCCCTTACGTTGATCGCCTTCGCCTGCACTTCGGCCATTGCTCTGCCCCTGCACAAGCTGAGTGAAAAGCATCTCGGCAGCGTAGCCGTCATGGCCTGGGCATTGCTGTTAGGCGGCATCATCATGTGGGTCATCGACGCCCGTTCCTCGCGCTACGAGCCCAATACCTTGCATGTGGAAGAGATGAGTCTTGGCCAGGCCATCTGGATCGGCATCTGCCAGTCGCTCTCGGCCATCTTCCCGGGCACTTCGCGCTCCATGTCCACCATCGCGGCGGCGCAGATGGTCGGCCTTGATCGACCTTCCGCACTCGAGTTCAGCTTCCTGCTCTCGATTCCCACCATGCTCGCAGCCACCGCCTGGGACCTGCTCAAGTCCATTCACCCCAGCCAGTCGGCGTTGGCCGCCGGAGCGGTGCCGATCGCTGAAGTTCACATGACCAGCCAACTCTGGGTCGTCCTCGCCATCGGCTTCGTCGTCTCCTTCATCGTCGCCCTCGGCGTAGTGGAGTGGTTCCTCATGTGGGTCCGTCGCCACGGCTTCACCGTCTTCGCCATCTACCGCATCGTCCTCGGCATCTTGCTCCTGGTTCTTGGCAGCAGACTCCTCGGCAGCTGAGCTCTGGATATAAGCCGTTCGGACTCCGAGTTCCTACGGCTGAACGCGCTCGATCCATAGACTGGCTCCCCGCAGCATCGGCCAGTCCGGGGGATGCCTCCACGCCAGAGGCAGCGCCTTCTGCAACCGGTCGCCATGGAATCGCTCAAGAAACGACGGAAAGATGCTGATCCGAAACTCGCGATTGTAGCAAAGGAAAGCTCTAAGTAAATACAGCTCATTCCAGGCCCACTGGCGGTACACGTATTCCCGTGGGTACTCAAACGGATAAAAGATATCGTGCACATGAATGTGCACGCCTGCCGGAAGCGAGGGAAGAATGTCGAATAAGATCGTGTTCACCTCGCTACCCGTCTTCGATACGTGCGACGAATCGACGAATAGAATGTCCCCAGCGGACAATTCGCTAAAACAACCAAGTCCAATCTCTTGCAACCGCTTGGATACCACCTCGATTTTGCTGAAATCCGCAGCCCGCAATAGACCGTAGAGCCGTTCAGGGTCAGGATCGATGAACGTGCAGTGTATTGCTGAATCAAAAAACAACTCATTCGTGTCGAGGAGAACGCAAGAGGAGAAACCGCTACCGATCTCGATCACCCGCTTCGGCTTTAAGTGCCGCAGCATGCAGTAGTAAAAAATGCCGTCAGAAAAACTGAAGAAATCGTTCGCAAAGTAATAGCGCCGATCGGCTGTCTTATGCTCGGTGAAGGGTTGTTGAGAGTGGTACTGCGTCAATAGGTCCAGCAGTTGCAGCTGCCCCTGTTCATTTAGATCGATTCCTGGTATCTCTTTGGTATTTTCCCGCCGCCATATTTCGCCCTCTGCAGCTTTTATGTCTTCGATATCGGGAATTGGGGAGTAGTAGTGACCCGGCGCGTGAGGAAGCGATCGCCAGCGAGAATATAAGTCGAAGCGCGGTCCTACAAAGGGCAGTCCTGTTGCCGATTTCTTCGCTATCGTCTTGAACAAAGAAGCTATGGAGTCTCCTCTCATCGCGCGGCTCTGCATTGCGAGATCGTCTGGGACCAGGCCTCTCTGGACAAGGACCGCCCTCCTGCTTTTTCCGAATTGGGATCCATCGACACCTCCTTTGCTGCATAGTACAGCCATATCCTCACGGCTCGATTCTCGTTAGTCCTCCTCGCTCGGGCAGCGATCTCGACGATCGCCTTAGTTGCCTCCTTCGAGTTCGCACCGGGGGTGGATTCCGTGGTTCCCCCGCCTCGTTTTGCCCGCAAGCCGCTCTTGCCGCCGGGGATAATATAGGCTGCTCTGGGAATTCTCGTCCGCCTTGGCGGCCTGATCGCATTCTTTGCGACGATCGTGTCGATTTCCACCCCAGCAATGAGGACCTGTCGCTGGGGACCCCGGATCGCGGCCGAGCCACCCCGTGCGGAGGCGTCCCTCAATGAAGCCGATTCCCATCATTCTGTCGCCGACGCGCAACCGGGCGCTCAACATGTTCCTCGGCCTGGTGCTGTCGCTCGTCTCCGTATTGCTCTTTCTCGCGCTCGCCACCTATCACCCCGCCGATTCCTCGATGAACACCGCCTCAGGCGCGGATCCTGCACACGCCATTCACAACTGGATTGGCCTCCTCGGCGCTTACGTCAGCGATATCCTCCTCCAGGCCTTCGGCATCACCGTCTTTCTCTTCCCGCTTTGGATCGGCGGCCTGGGCTGGAACTGGGTTCGTTCCCGCTCCGGCGGCTCGCCCATCCTGCGCTGGATGGGCACCGCTCTGACCATCCTCTTCCTGCCTTCCGTTCTCGGCCTCTTCCCATGGCATTGGCACTGGCTCCACACCGTCCCGGTCGAAGGCGTCATGGGCCGCGTAGTTTCCGGTGCTCTTGTCGTTTACCTCAACATTCAGGGTGCATGGCTCGTCTCCGCGGCCTTCGCCGCTGTCGGCGTCTATTTCGCCTCCGACATCAACTTCTGGAAACTCAAAACGCAGATCGAAGACCGCTGGCTCACCCTCGTTTCATGGCACGATCGCTATCGCAACTGGAGCGAAGAGCGCGCCGAGCGCAAGCGCGAACTCGAAGAGCGCTTTGTCGAGCAGACCCAGCCCGGCCCCGCGCAGCGCCTGTTCTCCGGCGCCATCGGCGACCATCCCGAACCAGCCGCCGAAATGCCACCGCCTCGCCCGAGCCGCCTCGCCGCACTGTTTGGCTTGAAGAAACCCACGCCCGAGCCCGACCCGGTCGATGACATTCCGGCCTTCCAGCGCGCCGCCAAATTAGATAGCGAACCAGAATCTCCGGCTACCATTCCGGGGCACCGGGGTGCTGAACCCATCCCGCCGCGCCGCTCCAGCATCTGGGAACGCACCGTCGCCGACTCCACTGCGCCTGTCGCCTCCGTACCTGTACCGGTCCCACCGCAGCCCATGCATACGGTTCCCGCAGCCGTCCCCGTCGCGCCTCAGCCTGCGCCGCGCAGTGTTGTGGAAATGCGCCCGGCACCAGCCCCGGCGCCCGCTCCCGCGCCGGTCGCCAACGGCCCCGCTCCCCAAAGCATCGCCATTCATGAGCGCGCCGATGCCGAAGAACGCACCGTGACCGTCGCTCCCAAACACGTAAGCGGCTTCAAGCTCCCGCCCAGCACCCTGCTCAACTCCGGCTCCGGACCCCAGGTTGTTCGCGAAGACGACCTCCGCGACGAGGCCCGCGTACTCGTCGAGAAGTGCGCTGAGTTCGATGTCCGCGGTGCCGTCGAGCGCATCAATCCCGGCCCCATGGTCACGACCTACGAATTCAAGCCTGAAGCCGGCGTCAAGTACAGCCGCGTCACCGGCCTCGCTGAAGACCTCTGTCTCGCCATGCGCGCTGAAAGCATCCTCATTGAACGCATGGCCGGCAAAAGCACCGTCGGCATCCAGGTCCCGAACCACGAACGCGAAACCATCCACCTTCGCGACGTGCTCGAGTCCGAAACCTTTGCCAAGGCCAAGTCGCGCCTCACTCTCGCCATGGGCAAAGACATCAACGGCCGCATCGTCACCGCCGACCTGGCCTCCATGCCTCATGTGCTCATCGCCGGCTCCACTGGATCGGGCAAATCCGTCGCCATCAACGCCATGATCATGAGCCTGCTCTATCGCACCACGCCATCGCAGGTCCGCCTCATCCTCGTCGATCCCAAGCGTGTCGAACTCGGCATGTACGAGGGCATTCCTCATCTCTTCACGCCGATCATTACCGAGCCCAAGCTGGCCGCCAACGCCCTGCGTAACGCGGTTCGCGAGATGGAACGCCGCCTGAAGCTGCTCGCCAGCCGCAGCGTCCGCAACATCGACCAGTACAACAAGCTCTTTGAAGGCGCGATGCCCTCGCTCTTCGATGACGACCAGGAAGAGCACCCCCTCCCCTACATCGTCATCATCATCGACGAACTCGCCGACCTCATGATGCTCGACCGATCCAACGTCGAAGAATCCATCACCCGCCTTGCCCAGATGGCGCGCGCCGTCGGCATTCACCTCGTTCTCGCCACCCAGCGGCCCTCGGTCGACGTCATCACCGGCCTCATCAAGGCGAACATCCCCACCCGCATCAGCTTCCGCCTGGCCACCAAGGTCGACTCGCGCACCATCCTCGACACCAACGGTGCTGAAGCCCTCCTCGGCCGTGGCGACATGCTCTTCCTGCCTCCCGGAACCAGCCGCCTCATGCGCCTGCACGCTCCCTATGTCAGCGAAAAGGAGACCGCCGCGGTCGTCGCGTTCTGGAAAGACCAGGGACAGGCCGAATACGTCGAAGGCTTCCTCGAGTCCCCGCGCGATGAAAAACAGAGCATGGAAGGCGCCAGCGACAATGCCGACGACAACGATCCGATGTTCGACGACGCAGTACGTTTGGTGTTCGAATTCGGAAAGGCCTCGACATCTTTGCTGCAACGTCGCCTTAGAATTGGCTATGGCCGCGCCGCCCACCTCATCGACCTGATGGAGCGTGACGGCCTGGTCGGCCAAGCCGATGGTTCCCGCCCCCGCGAACTGCTTAAAGCCCCGGGCTGGCTCCACGAAATTGGCGTTGCAGACGAATAGGATCTATCGCAGAACGGGCCAACAGAGGCACAACAATGCTGGGCATCGGTGAAAAGCACGAACTTCCGACGATCCTCTTGATTGACGACGACCTCGTCAGCCGCGAAGTCATTGCCACAGTCCTCACGCTTCACGGTCACATGGTGCACAGCGCCGAAGATGGAAATCAGGCTCTCGAGATGCTCGAGACAGGCTCCGTCATCCCCGGCGTGGTCTTGCTGGATACCCAGCTTCCCGGCTTGAGTGGGTCGGAATTGATCACGAAGCTTCGCCAGCTGGGCCAGGACGAGATCATCCTCATCAGCGGCTCTACCCCCTCTGACGACCTGATTGCAGCTGCCGACGGCTTTTTGTTGAAGCCCTTCGGACCGGAGGATCTCCACAAGCTCCTCAGCCAGCACAATCCCAAGATCGACCAGCCCCAGGACGCGGTCGCCGAGGAACTGGTCATTAATCCCACCACCCTCGCCCAATTCCGCCAGCTCATGACCGAGTCAACGGTTCGCGAGATCTATATGGCCGTGGTCACCGACATGCATAAACGGTTGGCTGCATTGGAGAAAGCCATTGCCGAAGGCAACAGGGACGAAATTCGTCGCATCGGGCACGCCATCAAGGGCGGATGCGGCATGGCTGGCGCAATGCAGGCCGCCCGCCTCGGCGCGTTCTTTGAGTCCAGCAGTGACCAACTGGATAACTGTGCCCATGCACTACAAGAGTTGTATTCGGCCACGCAAAGGCTGGAGCGTATGCTTGAAAAGGAATTTCCAGCCTAATACAGGCCTGCCTGCGCTTTTCTGAAGCAGGACTGGAAGCATGTTTTTGATTGCGGGCCGCTTACATAGCCCGTTCGTTAGTCCCGGCTTTTCGGAGGTATAGGGCTCTCGTGGAACAACAACCCATCCGCATCGTACTCGCCGATGATCATCCGGTAGTCCGTATCGGTGTGCGCAACATGCTCACCGAGCGCGACGGCTTCGAAGTTGTAGGAGAAGCCGACGATGGCGATGAGGCCATCACCCAGACCCTGGAGCAAACTCCCGACATCCTCCTGCTCGATGTCCAGATGCCCCGCCTGCCTGGCCTCGAAGCCATGCGCGCCATCATGAACGGCTCGCCTACGGTCAAGATCATCCTTCTCACTTCCACCATCACCACCCAGCAGATCATTGAAGCGCTCCACATCGGCGCCCGCGGTATCGTGCTGAAGGATGCACTGGCAGCTGGACTCCACACCGCCATCCGCACCGTCTATGCAGGCGACTATTGGATCGGCGGCAAGCGCGTGGTCAATCTTGTCTCGGCTTTGCACGAGTTGATGCGGCAGGCCCAGCCTCCGCAGCGCAAAACCTACGGCCTCACCCCGCGCGAACTTGACGTTGTCGGCTGCATCGTCGAAGGCTGCAGCAACCGCGACATCGCCAAGCAGTTCACCCTCAGCGAGGAAACCGTGAAGCGCCATTTGTCCAACATCTTCGACAAGACCGGCGTCTCCACCCGCCTCGAACTGGCCCTCTTCGCGATCGCGCACCAGCTGGTAGCACCGCAGCAGCAGTAGGTAGGCTATTTCGCATTCGACAGCTATTCCCGAAGGCGGAAACTCGTCAAATCGAGAAAGTCGTGTTCCCTTCATAAAAACCGCGTACTCTGGTTGCGTTCGGCAGATTCGTCTGTCAAACACCCGCGCAACCGCGTTTCGGGGGCCCGATGAAACCGCTGAAGACGATCACGCTTTTACTGGTTCTGATGCCCGCACTCGCCACGCTACAGGCCAAGCCCAAGAAGCCCTATAAGCTGCCTGCGGTGTTCAACCAGGCACGCTACGTTTATGTGGAGGCAGTTGCTGGTCAGGAATTTGACCCGCGGGTAGACCCGGATGACCGCCAGGCTATCGCCGACGTTGATCAAGCTCTTGATGATTGGAAGCGCTACGTACTGACAATTCGTCGGGAGCAGGCTGATTTGATCTTCGTGGTTCGCAAAGGCCGTCTGGCCAGCGCGACGGTTGGAGGGCAGGTTGGTTCCGGGCCGCGGGGAGGTCCGGGCCGGCCCTCGAACGGTCCGATTCCGGGCAATGGCGTCGCCGTTGGCGGTGAAGTGGGTCCTCCGGATGATCTCCTTGAGGTGTACATGCCCGATCCAGGCGATGCTCACGGCGCGCTGATCTGGCAGCGCACCCGTGCCGATGGCCTCAATCCGCCCGATCTCGCCCTCTTCAAACAATTGAAGGATGAAGTCGAGCGTACATATCCCATTCAGACTGCGAACAAGGCGTCGAAGCCCTGATCAGGCACCGCGGTTGGGTACGCAGCTGATCGTGATAAGCCGAGCGAACCGCAGAGCTGAAGCCGCAAGGGGCTTCACCCTCCGCCTTCAGGGTTGCGCGTAGTAGCTGCTCTCCGTGCGGACAGTCACGCCGGGCCGATCCACCTTCACGTCAATCGAATGAAACTCGTCCCCCGCAGCCGCCGGAGTCGAGTCGAAACTCATCGAATAAAAATTACTTTCATCATCCAGAAACTTGGACATCGCATCTGCGAAGTTCCTGGCTCTGGCAATAGCCTGGCCTCCGTTTTGGAGGGCTAAAACATGCAGCCTCATCGCCTCTGCCGCGACATCGTCGGGCGTCTGCGGCACCTTGTCGGTCGCGGTCCGGAGGCCCAGGTCAGAATCGAAATCACTCCGCGAAACCGCCTCAAGAGTTACATGGGCCTGGCGCAGATTGGTGTTAAGTTCTACAAGAAGATCGCCATAGTTGCCTCGATACAAAACAGCATATGGCCAGCCCCGGCCCGTCCAAATGAGGATCGTGCGATCGCGAACGCGAGCGGCTTGTTTTTGCCGAAGTACTTTCCGTAGAGCCAGAATCGAGTGTCTGAAGTGATTGAATCTGCAGTCGACCTTTTCCTTTGGCGTTAAGAACACCCGCGCGCCAACCCCTTCATACTCATTCAACTTTGGTTGCTCGCAATCGGGGTCGCGAGGGAGGCGCGCAAGCTGTGCGAGTTGATGTGCAATTGCGGCACGGTCGGTAGAGGCTTGCGTCTCGAACACTCTCGCACTGGATACAAAGAGCAGCGAGAGCGGGAGGGTCAGCGGCCGGGTGTCTTCGCCAAGGAACAGATCGAGTCCCTTCTTCACATACCCAAATGAAGATCCGTCGTCATTAATCCCATCGAGCACGACAATCACATGCGTTTTGACGGTGTACGCCTTTCCGTCCACTTCGCGAAATCGGTCGATCTTTCGCGATTTCTGGTTGTCGAGGACCAGAAAATCATTCGTCTTCAGCCCCGTAACCGGCTTTCCCGAGGAATCCGTCACCCACACGGTAAGCACGATGCGGCGCTCGTCCTGATATCTTCGCTCACGATCCTCCTTTGTTCTTGGAATGAGTTGGATTGGCGAGGTCGCGTCAGGACTCTGCGCCATGGCACTGACTGCGCTCTGATCGCTCGCGGAAAGGAGTAATGCAATACTCAGCGCTCCAACGGTTACCCACCGCGATGACATCATTCCGCACCTCACGGTTGCGCGTAGTAACTACCGGGCGCGCGGACAGTCGTGCCGGGCCGGTCCACTTTCACGTCAATGGAACGAAGCTCGTCCGCCGCAGCCGCCGGAGTCGAGTCGAAACCCAACTCATAAAAATCACTGGCATCACCCAGGAATGCATCCATCGCATCCGCAAAGTTCTTTACTTTGGCAAACGCCTGCCCTCCGTTCTGGCGCGCAAGAGCGGGCAGCGCCATGGTTATCTCGGCGATCTCATCCGGCGTAGACGGGGCACTGGCAGTTACGCTCATGATGGGCTTACCCGTGTTCCTCGGCGTTTCGAAATCTCCCCACGAAACCGCATCGAGAGTCACCTGTGCTTCCCTCAAATTAGTCGTGAGTTCGACGAGGACATCGCGATAGTTTCCCCTCTGGCCCTTCGCCTGAGTTCCAAAATCGGCGAGCAATGGCCAGCCGCGGCCAGTCCAGATAAGGATTGTCCGGCCACGAACATTATTCTGTTCGACAATCAATGATCTGAGAGCGTTCACCGATTCGGTGAAATGCCAAATCATGCAATTCGCTCGTTCTTCCGCCGAATTCCTGGCCGATGGGGAATCCATCGGCTGCCCAGCCATGCGGCTGCCCTCATTGAAGTGCGCTTGATCGCAACCCGCCTCGCGCGGGCGTCGCGCAAACTCCGCAAGTTGCCTGGCAACCGCCGAACGGTCCGTGGAGGGCTGTGATCTGGTTTCTCCCGCGCCGGACGCATAAACCAGTTCGAGAGGGAACGCCAACGGCCCGCCGTCCTGCGCAAGAAATTTGTCCAGATCCTTTTTCACGTGTCCAATCGACGATCCGCCGTCGTTGATCGCATCGAGAACAAGCATCACGTGCAGGTTCGCCGTGCTTGCCTGTACTGCAAATTCGTGAAATGAGGCTGTTTTCGATTGCTTCTGGTTGTCGAGCACAGAAAAATCATCAGCCTTCAGCCCCGTCACCGGCTTTCCCGACGAGTCCGTAACCTGCGCAATGAGCGTAATAAGATGATGAGCCTGGTATCTCTGCTCACGTTCCTCTTTCGTCCTGGGAATGAGCCGAATCGGCGAAGAGGAATCGGGACTTTGC
Source organism: uncultured Acidobacteriaceae bacterium (assembly GCA_963770365.1). Taxonomy (GTDB): domain Bacteria; phylum Acidobacteriota; class Terriglobia; order Terriglobales; family Acidobacteriaceae; genus Telmatobacter. The sequence continues at coordinate 617,929 of CAVYPN010000032.1, forward strand.
GCGCAGGCATTCACTGCAGTCTGAATGCCCGCGACAAGGAATAATGAAATACCCAGGACTCCAACGCTTCCCCGGCGCGATGGCATCATATGAATGAACCTCTGCGGAAGACCGCATGCGCGTGTTCAGATTGCAACGGATCGAGTATCACACATCCAGAAATTGTCTCTCCAGCCGATCCAGTAATCCATCCGTCCCGTCACATACCCCGGTATGCACCGGCGACGGCTGGATAATCGTGCTCCGCGGCGAAATGATCCAGTGAAAACGCTCCCGCTGCGACAGTTTCGCAATCGGCCCCGCCGACGGATCCCCGTCGCAAATCCGCCGCACCGCCTCCAGATGCTCCCGTGCCAATTCCACATCCGCGTCTGGCCACAGCGCCTTCAACCTCTCAGCATCCAGATGAATCCGCGCCTCGAGATACTTCTTCTCGAGACAAAATGCCACAACCCCGGCATTGATAAACTCCTGCCGCTCCACGCGCGGCACCACGCGCAAAATCGCATAATCAAACGAGGCGGGAGTGGGCACCGATCGCCTCCTCTTCAAAAATTGCGGAAGCCTCAAGCCTCCGTACAAAGAACTCCAGATATCCCGCGCGCCTCTCGGCCACATTTACATTTCCCGGAATCGCCTCCAGCCATGCATCCGGCACCATCTCCACGATCCCGCGCAACACCGCCTCCGTCAGCCGCTCGTGCGCCGTCTTCGCGACCCGTGCAATCTCCGTCGCCCACGGCAACAGAATATGATCCTTGATCTCCGCAAACGGCGAATCAATCTTTTTCTCCCGCGACGCCCAGTCATGATGAAAAAACAGTGCCGCCCCGTGATCAATCGGATACAGCTTGCGATGCCACACCAGCAAATTCGCATTGCGCGGCGTCCGGTCGATGTTCTGCGTGTACGCGTCGAACCACACCATCATCGAAGCCTCATCAGCCGGAGCCTTATCTCGCGCCGCCGGATCGAACATCGTCGACCCCGGCAGATAATCGAGCGCCAGGTTCACGCCTGTGCTCGCTTTCAGCAAATGCCGTATCTCGTAGTCCGGCTCGTTGCGCCCCAGCGCCTCGTCAATCTCCATGAACACGATCTCCGGCACGCGCAGCCCCAGGGCTCGCCCGATCTCACCCGCCAGCAACTCCGCAATCAGCGCCAGAATCCCCTGCCCCGCCCCGCGAAACTTCACCACGTAAAGCCCCAGGTCGTCAGCTTCTACAATCGCAGGCAGAGAACCGCCTTCACGCAGCGGCACAACATAACGCGTCGCCCTGGCTGTACGGATCATCGATGATCCAGTCTATCGTGCGTCCCGCGCGACGCTTGCGTGTGCACCACACTCTAATGACAAGATGGTGCAGGGAGCGAAAAAGATGAAGATCGGATTTTTGGGAACCGGACAGATGGGAACACCCATGGCGCTGCGCCTCCTCGCCGCCGGCCACGAGCTCAGGGTGTGGAACCGCACTGAGGGGCGCACGGAACCGCTGCTCCGCGAAGGCGCAATCGCCGCGGGCACTCCCGCAGAAGCTGAGCTTGGCGCCGACGCTGTCATTACGATGCTCTTCGATGATGCGGCCCACGAAGAGGTCCTCTTCGGCCCCAACGGCCTCATGGACGCGCTCGAACCTGGCGCGCTCCACATCGCATGCAGCACCATCAGCGTTGCGCTCAGTGAGAAGCTGACGGCCGAGCACATGGCCGTCGTGGACATCGACTTCGTTGCCGCCCCCGTCTTCGGCCGACCCAATGTCGCCGAAGCCGGGAAGCTCTGGATTGTGATGGCTGGCGACGACAGCCGCCGTTGCGGCTGCCCGTCCGTTGCTCGAGCCCCTTTCGCGCGGCATCTCCATCATCGGCCGCGAGCCCCGTCAGGCCCACGCCGTCAAACTCGGCGGCAATTTCCTCATCAGCACGATGATTCAATCGCTCAGCGAGTCGTTCGTCTTCGCCGAGTCGCAAGGTATCGCGCCTGCCATCTTTCTCGAAGCCGTCAACAGTGCGTTATTCCAGTCGCCGTTCTACGCCTCGTACGGCAACGTGATGCTCAACCCGCCCGAGCACGCCGGCGCCACCATCAGCCTCGGCGCCAAAGACACGCGCATGCTCCGCGAAGCCGCCGCAGCCCGCAATGCGCGCCTCAGCCTCGCCGACAATCTCGCCGAAATCTTCGAACAGGCCAAACAAGCCGGCCTCGCCAATGAAGACTGGGCCGTAGGCCAGTACCGCATCGCCCAGCAACGCGGCACTCTGAATTCCTGAAAGAAGATTCACAGGTGTCATCCTGAGCACAGCAGCTTGGGGCCCCATGAACGACTAGGTCGTTCATGGGGTAAGCGCAGCGAAGGACCTGCTTTGTCTTCACCCGTCAAATCGCGATGCAACCGCGCCGATGCTCACCGCCCGTAACAGCCATCACTCCTCCCCACACAACAATTCGCTAGGATAGTGTCATGAGCCTTAAGGGAAAAATCGTCTTCATCACCGGAGCCAGCGCCGGCATCGGCGCCGCCACAGCTCTCGCCTTCGCCGCTGAAGGAGCCCGCCTCCTGCTCGCCGCCCGCCGCGCCGGCCGCCTTTCCGAGGTCGCCTCGCAGGCCAAAGAGCGTGGCGCTCCCTCCGTGCACTCCATCGACCTCGACGTACGCGACCATCGCGCCGTGCAGAACGCCATCGACGGCCTGCCGCCCGAGTGGTCCGAAATCGACATCCTCGTCAACAACGCCGGCCTCAGCCGCGGTCTCGACAAGGTCTACATGGGAAAAATCGAAGACTGGGACGAAATGATCGACACCAACATCAAAGGCCTGCTCTACGTCACGCGCTGCGTCGTCCCTGGAATGGTCGTGCGCGGCCGCGGCCACGTCATCAGTCTCGGCTCCACCGCCGGAGAACTCGCCTACCCGAATGGCGCGGTTTATTGCGGCACAAAGGCCGCAGAGCGTCTGATCAACGACGGCCTACGCCAGGATGTCCTTGGCACCCCGATCCGCGTCACCAGCGTCGATCCTGGCATGGTTGAGACCGACTTCAGCCTCGTCCGTTTCCGCGGCGACACCGAACGCGCTGCCAAGGTCTACAAAGGCGTCAAACCGCTCACCGCCGAAGACGTCGCAGAAGTCATCGTCTGGGCCGCCGCCCGTCCCGCCCACGTCAACATCGCCCGCGTCTCGATGACCACCGTTCACCAGGCCAACTCAATCATGTTCCACCGCGAGGCGTAGAACCGCCTTCGATCGAGGGCCGCGCATCGGCGCGGCACGATTGGTTGCGCCAGTGCAACTGCTTTCAATCTCCTTGGTCCGGCTGGGACAGCGGTGCGGTCGTCCTGCGCCCAACCGACGCCCCGGTCATGACTCAATCTGCTCATCGCACACTAACGTGCGAGCAAGCCTGGACGATAACACGAAACAGAGGCGGAAACGGTATATGCCGTCAGGTACATCGCGCCGCGCGTGCGAGCGAGGTGCGATCTGCCGCGCTGTTCGATAGGCGATTCGCGACGGATTGAGGAGTGCAAAAACGATGCAACATCGGTACGGATTCGCGGCGGCGTGTTTTGTCCTGGTTTTTCTGGCAGTCAGCAGCCCGGCATTTGGGCAAGTTTCTCTGCCACCCTCCGGAATCATTCGCACCATTGCCGGGAGCGGCGTTCAAGGCTTTTCCGGCGACGCGGAACCGGCGACAAAAGCTTCCATGGACTGGATGCTGGGCATCGCAGTCGACAACGACGGAGACATCTATATCGCTGACAGCGGGAATTTTCGCGTTCGTAAAGTGATCGCCGCAACGGGCAACATTGTGACGATTGCAGGGAACGGCAGTTCTGAGTTCAGCGGCGACAATGGCCCCGCAATTCAGGCAGGTTTGGGTTCGCCGGTGGGGGTTGCCGTAGATGCTTCGAAGAACCTTTACATCCTCACCGCCTCCAGAGTCCGCAAAGTGTCCGTTTCCGACGGAACGATCAGCACAGTTGCCGGGGGAAGCTTAAGCGGGTTTTCAGGGGACGGTGGGCCTGCCTCGATAGCTCAAATCAATCAAGCCACCGCGCTTGCCGTAGATGCAGCCGGGAACATTTACATCGCAGACTATGCCAACAATCGCGTGCGCAAAGTGACGGTATCCACCGGCATCATCGACACCATCGCCGGAACCGGGCAACCCGGATTGTCTGGAGATGGCAACTCCGCGATTGACGCGGAATTGCATGGTCCCTACAGCATCGCCGTTGATCGCAATGGCAATGTCTATGTTGCCGATTATTTCAATTGCCGCATCCGCGAGGTCTCTTCCTCAAACAGTCAGATCAATACGATTGCCGGAAATGGAACCTGTGGGTTCGCCGGAGACGGCGGCCCGGCAACGAGCGCTTCAATCGGCGAGATCTTCGGAATCGCGCTGGATTCACAAGGCAATCTGTATCTCGCAGACAACGGCAACAACCGTGTTCGGATGATTGACGTCCACGGCAACATTTCTACCGTTGCGGGGAATGGCACGGTGGGTCTGCTGGGCGATAACGGTCCGGCGACGAGCGCAGAGTTGGAGACGATCTACGGTTTGACGCTTGATCATTCCGGCTACCTATATGTTCTAAATAGTGCTCCCGGCCTTGTAAGAGCAATCGGTCCAGGGGCAGCTCAGAATCCGACCTCATGCAACGTTGCCCTGAGTTCTTCCGATCCAAAGCCGGCAATGGGAGAGTCGATTACGCTCAAGGCGAGCGTAACGAACAATCTCGGATTGCCTGCAATTTCCGGCGTGATCACGTGGTACGTCGGAGCCGTTGAACTTGGCCAAAGCAGAGTGGACGGGAACGGAATTGCCACGATTGTTACAACTCTCGGCGCCGCCGGAGACGAGAAGATTACGGCAAGCTACGCTGGAACTCCTCCCGGATCTGGATCCTTCACATTGCCGGTGTCCGGATTCGCATTGACTGGCCCGGCTGACCCATCGGTCACGATCAATTCCGGACAAAGCGCATACCTTGTCCTGAATGCGTCGGCATTCCACGGATTCGAGAGGACGATTGACCTGACCTGCTCGGGACTCCCCTACCCGGGCATTTGCGCGTTGTCTGCGAATGCTGTCGCTTTCAGCAAAAGCCTGACAGCGCAGGCCATCACGGTGACCCTGAAAACGACAAACGGAGTTACCACCACGCCAAGCCGCACAAGTGTCTACCGCAGGCTGGCGTTCGTCTCATTCGGTTCTCTTATGCTGATCGGGCTCAGAACGAAACAGAGACGTCATTTGCTCCATGCATTCGTGCTGTTGTCGTTTGTCCTGGCATTCTCGTGGACGCTTGCCGGATGCGGGAGCGTTTCGCCGCAAACAGGGAGTTCCAGCCCGGCAACGAAGCTGGTCACAGTGCCTGCGGGAACCTACACTGCCGTCCTGAAAGCCAGTTCCGGGAGCGAAAGCGTCGAACTTCCGATCGCCGTTACAGTGCAATAGGTCAGCCGACAAAAACTGTTGATACTCTCCGGAGACTATTCCAGCTCAGAAATCTGCGCCTCAATCTCCGACAAAGCCGCCGTCAATGCGGCCCGCCGTGCGGCATTCGATGTCCGCTGCGAAAGAATGTTCTCGCGTTGAAGGTTCAATGCCTGCCTGCGCCGTTCGTTCGCGGCACGCTGGTCGACAGCCTGCCGACGCTCTGCTTCAGTCATCAGTACCTCGCCGGGACGCGGGGGCTTTTTCTCGGTGGCATTCGCCATCTGTTCTTCCACCGATTTACTTTCCCACCCGCGAGCCATATCTTCATTTTACGGGCGCTTGCAAATCTTCGTACCGCAATCGCAGGCATCCAATCACATTTGCACCATCCATCCCCGGAGTCTTAGCCCATGCGCGTCTGGCAGGTCCCATCCTTCGGCATTGATTCTCTTGAGCTTGTCGAGCGCCCCACACCACAACCGGGCCCCGGCGAAGTGCTGATTAAAATTCATGCCATCTCGCTCAATTATCGCGATCTCATGATGGTCAAAGGCAGCTACAACCCCAAACTGAAGCTGCCGCGCATCCCTTGCTCCGACGGCGCCGGCGAAGTCTCTGCCGTCGGCGACGGCGTCACCGCGTTCAAACCCGGCGACCGCGTCTGCGGCACCTTTTTCCAGAACTGGCTCGACGGCCCACCCGCTCCCGCGAAAGTCAAAGGAGCGCTCGGGGGCGATATCGACGGCATGCTCGCCGAATACGTCATTCTCAACCAATCCGGCCTCGTCCGCGTCCCCGATCACCTCGGCTTCGAAGAGGCCGCCACGCTCCCCTGCGCCGCCGTCACCGCCTGGCACGCACTCGCTGCCGCTGACCTCAAGCCCAACTCCACCGTCCTCATCCAGGGCACCGGTGGCGTCTCTATTTTTGCGCTTCAATTCGCAAAGCTGAAAGGCCTGCGCGTCCTCGGCATCTCTTCAAGCGACGCCAAGCTGCAACGCGCCTGCTCGCTCGGCCTCGACAAGGGCCTCGACTACGGCGAAACCTCCGAGTGGGATCGCTGGGTGCTCGAACAAACCAGCGGCGAAGGTGTGGATCTCGTCATCGAAGTCGGCGGCGTCGGCACTCTGCCGCGCTCGCTGCGCGCCGTGAAAATGGGTGGCGTCATCGCGCAAATCGGCGTTCTCTCCGGCCCTGCCGAGCCCATCCCGATCCCGATGATCCTCCACAAGCAGGTCCGTATCCAGGGAATCTACGTCGGCTCCCGCCACGACTTCGAAGAGATGAACAAGGCAATCGCCGCCGCAAAGCTGCGTCCAGTCTTCGAAAGTCGTCCATGGACCGAAGCCCGCGAAGCCTTCCACGCAATGGAATCCGCCACCCACTTCGGAAAACTTGTCCTGAAGGTGCAGTAACCGATTCCGCCAACCCGCGCCGGCCAACCTGCGATTGATCCGGCGATTCGCCCTCATGTTTCGCTGAGGCCGCTTCCTAGGCTCTCTCCAGCACAAAATGGGTCGCGTAATCCGTAGCCTTGCGATCGGCTACCGCGAATCCAAGCGCATTGAAGTCCAGCCCCTCAAACAGCGGCTCCCCTTGACCGAGCAGAACGGGCGACAAGGCGAGGTGAAGGGAGTCGACGAGTCCGGCTTTGAGATACTGGCGCACCGTTGACACGCCACCGCCAATCTTGACGTCTTTGCTCCCCGCAGCTTTCTTCGCGAGTGCAAGCGCCTCCTCGATTCCTCCGGTGACAAAAAAGAAGGTGGTTCCCCCTTCCATAACGATAGGCGCATGCTCGTGGTGCGTGAGAACAAAAGTAGGCGCGTGGTAAGGAGGATTGTCGCCCCACCAGCCCTTCCATGGGTTGTCCAGCCACGGGCCGCGCACGGGACCAAACATGTTGCGGCCGAGGATGAAGGCACCAAAGTTCTCCATCGCTCTGCGAGCGAACTCATCGTCGAGATCCACAGAGCCACCTTCCTGTCCGTGCATTGCGCAGAATGTCCTTGTCCGAAAAAACCACTGAAAGATCTCCGTCCCGCGCTTGCCGAGTGGGTCACTCAGGCTCTGCTCGATACCGGCGCTGAAACCGTCTAATGAAACACCGAATCCCGCGATGCGAACTTTTGACATGGATGCCATTCCTCTCGAATGATGCGAGCGTCCTGTACGCAAACTAGCAAACCGACCGAATCTTCACAACCGTCCAGCCACCCCTCCACCGTTCCGATCTAGAATTCTTTCAGGCGTAATGGAGGTTCAATATCGATGAAACTCTGGAGGTCGGTAGCATGAGGATAAGCGCTCGCAATATCCTTCCTGGAATCGTGAAGAACATCACGAAAGGTGCCGTGAACGCAGAGGTCCTTCTCTCTTTGCGCGGCGGCGAAACCATTGTTGCTGTCATCACGAATTCGAGCGTCGAAAGACTTAATTTGCAGATTGGGACCGATGCATTCGGAGTAATCAAGGCCTCCGAAGTAATGGTCGGTAAGGATTTGGAGAATGCCAAGCTGAGCGCCCGCAATATCCTCGCCGGGAAAGTCGTTGAAATCCACGCCGGTGCGGTGAACAGCGAGGTTGGCATTCAGTTGCCCGGTGGCACAATGCTTGTCGCGTCAATCACCACGGGAGAGCGTACTGTCGCTCGATTTGAAGCAGGGCGACGCTGTCAGCGCGATCGTAAAGGCATCTCACGTGATGGTGGGAGTCTGACTGCGTCATTTTTCTCAACCCATCTCAGACGGGAAAGTGCTAAAAGATTAGTCCATGGCCAATGAGAAGCAAATGCTGACACCCCGGGAAGCCTCCCGCATTCTGGGGATAAGTTATCCCACGATCAAGAACTGGATATTGTCGGGGAAGCTCAAGACCTTCACAACGCCTGGAGGACATCATCGCGTGTCGTTCGCAAGCCTCAAACCGTTCCTCGACCAGGATGCTCTCAAGTCCGACACGAAGTCGCGCAAGCGGTATCGGCGCGTCAGTGGAAGAAATCAACTTGCCGGGAAAGTCGTCAGCGTCAGAATCGAGGGGCTTCTGGCGGAGGTCATCCTTGCAATCGGAGACGCTCAGGTTACCGCGATCATCACCGCGTCCGCCGTCCGGGAACTGGGCTTGAAAAAAGGCGACACGGCTGCCGCTCTCATCAAGTCGACCGACGTGATGATTGAACGCCTCGACGACGACTGAGCCAGTCTCTGCAGAGCGGTTGACGATACGATTCGAAATATATAAATTCGATAGTACCGGCGGGCCGACAGACCCTCCCCCACCCAACTGTTCGACCTCGGTTGAGCATAGGCCCGCCGGCGCATCGCCAAATCCAGCTGTCAGGGAGATTCATTCCTCAGGCTCTGGCAAGCCCTCTCTCCCACCCACACCCTCCCGCCATTCAAAACATGCGACCGATAAACTCCCGCACCCTATTGAGAGCCAGTGACTTATCGACAGAGCATGGATGGGAGAGGGCAGGCGATTATCATACCGTCAAAGCAGGTCTTCGCGGGGTATCGATGGCACAAATGATCGCAATCCAGGGCGATATCACCACCGTGAGAGTGGATGCGATCGTCAACGCGGCAAACACATCGCTTCTGGGTGGTGGCGGTGTGGATGGTGCGATCCATCGCGCGGCCGGACCGGACCTGCTTGCCGAATGCAGGAAACTGGGTAGCTGCGCAACCGGAGACGCCAAGCCAACGCCGGGCTTTCATCTCCCTGCCAAGTGGGTGTTTCATGCCGTCGGTCCTGTGTGGCAGGGCGGCGGCCACGACGAAGATGATCTGCTGGCAAGCTGCTATCGACGATGTCTTGAACTCGCGAAGCTACACCATGTGAGGAGCATTGCTTTTCCAGCGATCAGCACAGGGATCTATCATTTTCCCCCAAAGCGCGCGGCGCGGATCGCGATCGACACGGTGAGGGAACATATTGACGCGAGCGGAGTCGAAGTGGTGCAGTTCGTCTGCTTCAATGCCGAGACGCAGGCGATCTATGTGCAGTTTCTGGCAGAGCCGCCGCGCCCGCCGATCTTGTGATTCTGCGCAACAATCGCGGACGGAATGCATCAATTCAATCGAGGAGCTCAGATGGAGTATGTGAATTTTGGCCGGACCGGCCTGAAGGTTTCGCGCATTTGCCTCGGCTGCATGACGTATGGCAAGCCGCCCGCCGCGGGTGAGTTGAAGGGCGGTCGCCACTTATGGGCGCTGAATGAGGAGGAGAGCCAGCCATTTCTGCGGCAGGCGCTGGAACTCGGGATCAACTTCTTCGATACGGCAAATGTCTACTCGAGCGGCGACAGCGAGCGTGTGGTCGGCAAATTTCTGAAAGCGAATACGCGACGTGAGGGGGTGGTGATCGCGACCAAGGTGCATGGCGAGATGCGCGATGAGCCGAACGGGCGCGGGTTGTCACGGAAGGCAATTCTGTTCGAGCTCGATCAAAGTCTGAGCCGCCTTGGCACGGATTACGTTGACCTCTACCAGATTCACCGGTGGGACTATGAGACGCCGATCGAAGAGACGCTGGAAGCGCTGCACGACGTGGTAAAGGCTGGAAAGGTTCGCTATATCGGTGCGTCGTCGATGTTCGCATGGCAATTTGCGAAAGCGCTTTACCTCGCGGAGTTGCATGGGTGGACGCGCTTCGTTTCGATGCAGAACCACTACAACCTGCTCTATCGCGAAGAGGAGCGTGAAATGATGGCGCTCTGCGCGGAAGAGAATATCGCCGTAATTCCGTGGAGTCCCCTGGCTCGCGGTCGACTCACGCGGGCGTGGGCCGCTGAAACGACGAAGCGTTCAGAGACAGACCGGTTCGGCAACACGATGTATGCGCGCACCGAGGAAGACGACAGAAAAGTCGTCGACCGGCTCAGCGAGATTGCGGAGAAGCGCGGCGTGCCTCGGGCGCAAGTAGCTCTGGCGTGGATGCTGAGCAAGCCCGTGATTACAGCGCCGATTGTGGGCGCTACCAAGCCGCATCACCTGACTGACGCAGTGGCGGCGCTCGCGTTGAAATTGACGACGGAGGAAGTTGCCGCGCTGGAAGAGCCGTACACGCCGCATCCGGTGCTGGGGTTCAGTTGAGTTGCATTCAAGCAACTCGACCTATTGCACGATGTACATCACCGATGTGCTTGACATGTGCAGCGTCCCCTTCGGCGCGAAAGGAATGTTGTAAGGAAACGTGTAGCTCACCACGACCTGCACGCGGCTGCCGGTATTCTCGTTGCCATCCGGATACGTTGTATTCGCGCTCAGCGTGCCGCTGCCAAGATTCGGCCAACCCAGGTGTGTCACTGCGTTATTGATTGTCGATGCCGATGCCGTGCACGAAGCGCCGCTGCTGGTCTGGCACGTCGCCCCACGCACAATCGCGTACCGCGTTCCTTCGCGTGCCGACTCGGAAATCATGCAGTAGCTATAGAAAGCAAGACAGACCTCAATCATCATCAGGGTGAACGCCGCGATGATCGGCAGCGCCAGCGCCACCTCAAGGATCGCCTGTCCCTGCTCGTTTTCGCCCCGATAGTCTTGATTCAACCGTCTCACCGTTATTCCTGCACTTCCATCACCGACGTCCCGCTCACAGTCCACGTTTTCGGCAATCCGGGACAGGTCACCGGGGGGGTGATGCTCATGCTCGAGACGACTTTCACAAACTGCAGGTAGTGGTTGCTTGCATTTGCCGGACACACCGCCGCCGCCGCACTCTGCAATGAATACTGCGTTCCGTCCACGGCGTTCGAACATGCGTAGTATGTTGTCGGCGTCACCGTAACGTTCGTCCCGAAATCGGCTGCCTCTGCCTGAGCAGCTTTCTGGATTCCCGCTGTGTCCCCGGCAAATGTCGAGCTGATCATGCCGTACATCGCGCCCGCGTGAGCGCTGTTCGACAATTCAATCGAGTCATAAACCAGCATGGAGAGTTCCGTGGTCCCCAAAAGAAGCGGAGTCCCAAAGATTCCGAAAGCAAACGCAAACTCGAGTGCGGCGTTTCCCGCATTGTTCATCAACCGCTTGTGCATCCGCACCAGGATCGATCGACAATTGGTAGAACACAGAGAAATCCAGATCATATAGCTACCCCTCATTCCACCAGCTTGGCTACGGAAAGATTCAGCGTTCCCAAACTCGATATTGAATAACTGTTCAGCGCTGCTCCGCCCGACACGTTCAGCGTCTGCGCCACAAAGTCCATCGTCAGCGTTGTGCCCGTACCGTTATTCAGCGTTACCGCTGCATTTGGCGCGTACACCAGACCCGAAAGATTGGAGTTAGTCCCACCCTGGATCGACACCGTGTTCCCCATTGCGTAAATCAGCGTCTGCGGAACACCGTTGACAGTCGGAGCCGAAAGCCTTGCCGTCGCACTGTTGGTGAAGTTCACATTTCCGCCGACATAAAGCTGCACATTGCTACCACTGATGGGCGCGCCGCCGCCGGTGGTCAAGTCCCCCTGGATGTAGTAGGTGTAACCGGGCGTTAGAGTCACCGAACGGGCGTTGCTCGTATTCAGGCTCTTAAAGCAAAGAGTATTGCTTGTTGCTGTTTCGCCGGCCACCGGAAGCGTGTAAACGCCGCTGTATCCAGTCGCGGCCGTATAACCCTGGACCGGATTGTCATAGCAGGTAATCCCGACCGGAAGTGTCGGCACCGTCAAAACTGGCTTGCATTGGGTCGTAATCCCCTGCACGATCTTTGTCGACGACGTGATCAGTCCGTTGTTATTGATGTTGCTGTTGTTGTTCCATGTGTTCGAAACTGTGCCGAGCGATAGCGAATTCAGCGTCGCGCTCCCCACAATCCCCACAGCATTGCTGCTGCTCGAGTCCACCGTAACGCCGCATTGCGTCGCATTGATCTGGCCGTTGTTGCTCATGGTCAGGCCCTGTCCCGTGGGTGCTTCAAGGCAGATACAGGTCGGGCTGCTCAATCCACCCCCGGCCACCGCACGGGCAGAGACGTTTATGCTGCTTGCACTCCGATTGAACACAGACAGAAAAAACGTCGGGATTGGCTTGGAGACATCCGCTTCAATGAAGCTCGCAGAACCCGCGTAGTTCCCGGTCGTCGGCGTTTTCAGCGTTACGATCGCCGGACTCAGCGCTGCCGACGGATCGAACCCATTCATCTTCGCCATCGCGTTAGCGACTGTTTGCTCGTTTGAACTGTTTCCGGCGTTGCCTTCTTCGGCGGCTGCCACGGCGGCGGCATCGGCGGCCGCCTGGGCCATCCGCTTCTCGTGAAACAAGTAGCCCACATCAATGCCGAGCGCCAGAAAACCCAGAACAAACATCCCGATGAAGATCACAATCACCATCGCGGCTTGTCCCCCGTCATCGACAAGAAAACGGCGGCCTTGCTCGCGTCCGGATCGCCCCGGTGCTTCTAAAGCGTTAACAGCAATCGGCTCGAAGGATTGCATTGAATGAGAATGAAAGTCCTGTATTTCTGCACGTTGCACCATAAGTAATCATAAAAACGACCATAGGTAATGATTACTATGATGGTAGGCCGCCATGGGACCTTCGGATGTACCACTTTCGTTCATTCGGAGTCCCACTTCGCTACATCCGCCTTTTAGGCTTAGGGCTCATCAACTCTGCGATTGACTCCCAAATCCGGCTTCGTCCATGACCGGGCGCTCGATTCACCGCCAAAGCGGCGCCCTAAACATTACGTTTTGATCAATTAAGTGCTCACGTGCTTGCTTTGGCCCTGCCAAAAAGAGCTAACCTTGAGTCTGCGCTCTCGTCGAAACCGACGGGACCATCTTCAACCCAAGGACAATCTGCCTCCGGTGCAGCAAGCCATACATCCCATGAAGCATCAGCACTTTGCGTGCGCACTGCCGGCGGCTCGCCGTTCCGGCAAGACTGCGCTGAGGATCATCTCCGGGCTTCTTTGTATCGGAGCAGCCTTTCTTGCCGGATGCGGAGCCGGAAGGGTGACCGCGACTGCATCCAATGCTGCCTTCTCTGTCTCGCCGGCCTCGACAACCATCGACACCAGTTGCACCGGTTGCAATGCTCTCAATGCGCACGCTGCCCCTGTTCACCGATTCACCGCCACGCTGGTCGGTGGCACAGCCGCTCCCGTCACCTGGTCGGTCAGCGGAGGCGATCCGGCCTCAGGTCCAGGCAAAATCAACGATCAGGGCCAGTACACACCTCCTGGTTATCTCAGTTCCGACCGGGCCGAGGTCCTGGTCACCGCAACCCTGAAATCTCAGCCCGGTCTCCGCGCAACGTCCCTGCTGACACTGACGCCTGGATTCCTGCAGCCGCTCACGCCGCAGAACGCCGCTCTCGGACCAAACGGCACCGTCACACTAACCGGTTATCTCACCGAAGCGGGGGGCTCCGGCGAAATCCATTTCGGGCTCGCGAATTCAGCTTCGGGCGAAACTGGCGGCGAAGGCACTTTAAGCGCGACCACCTGCCGGCGTTCCCGTCGCGCATTTACCTCCTGCTCCGTCACTTATTCCGCGCCATCAACTGTTTCAGGCACGGGAGTCACATATGTCGTGGCCACGCTCCCCGGTTCATCCGCAAAGATTGAGACTGCCCTGCTTCTAAGTGCTCCGGGCGTCAGCAGCAATCCCGCCGTCCACCAGGGTTCCCAGTCGGCCGCGATCCTCCTCGGCAGTTCCGGAGGCAACAACAACGACTTCGACGAAAAGGGCAGCAACATTGTCGACTGCTGCAGCGGAACCCTCGGCGCCCTGGTTCAGGACGCAAGCGGCCGTCAATACCTGCTCAGCAACAATCACGTTCTGGCGCGCAGCGATCAGGCCACGGTCGGCGACACGATCGTTCAACCCGGGCTCATTGATAACAACTGCACCCCCAACGGCGACGGAGCCGGCACGGTTCCTGTCGCGGCGTTGACCACATGGCTCCCGCTTCGTTCCCCGCAAACCAACGTCGACGCCGCCATCGCCCAGGTTGCATCGCATACCGTCGATCCCGCCGGCAACATTCTCGAACTCGGCCTGCGCCAACCCGATGGCTCCCTTGGCGCCGCGCCTCCCGGAATCTCGTCCACCGGCGGTAAAGGCGAAAATGCAACCCTGCAGTTGCGCGTCGCTAAAAGTGGCCGCACTACCGGCCTCACCTGCGGCAGGGTCAGTGCCCTCGACCTTGATGTCGCGGTCGATTACTATCGCGACTGCGCCGAAACCAAGCCGTACTTCACTAAGACCTTCACCAACCAGATCGCCGTCAGCGGAGATCGATTCGGCGATGCGGGCGACTCCGGCTCACTGATTGTCAATACGGCCAATGCCGAGCCGATCGGGCTGTTTTTTGCTGGCGGCATCGACGCTTCAGGCGTCAGCCACGGCATCGCCAGCCCCGCTCCCGACGTGCTGAATGCCCTTGGCACGCAGATGGCAGGCGACACGAGTTTCTCCTTCGTCGGCACCACCGACCATGCGGTAAGTTGCCTCAGCTACGGCGATAGCACCATTGCTTCAGCCCAGGGACGCGTGCTCACCGACACTGAATCAGCGCGCCAGCAGGCTGCGCTTGCCGCAGGCCGCGCGCTTGTAAATCCTTCGGCCGGCATCCTCGGCATCGCCCCCGGAAAAAGCAACGATGAGCCCGGCTTGGCGTCGTTGATTGTGTATGTCGACGAGAATCTCGCACCGGTCGTTCCCGCCGTCGTTGAAGGCGTGCGTACCGTCGTCATTCCTGCTACCGCCCGCGCTGTCGCGCTTGGTTCGGCGCCCTCGACGGTAACGGCTGCCGGCGCGCCACCGCTTACCGCGTCCGTCATGGCGTCGGCTCTGGCCGCCAAGCACCAGATCGCCCGCAAGCTCATGCAGCAGAATCCTGCATTCTTCGCCATCGGCGTGGGTCAGAGTTTCGACAATCCTCGCGAAGCGGCCCTCGTTATCTACGTCGACCGCCAACACATTCCCGCGCAGCTCTCATCCACCTTGAACGGCATCCGCACGCGCTACGTCTTCATGGATCGACTGCATGTCACGCGTTCCTATGCCGCGAGCTTTCCCACCCCGCACCACTGTATGCCGCACTCCGCGTCCGGCTCACCAGACAGCGACAGCCTCTTCAAAGACCGCGCACTCGATTTCCCATGATGCCTTGGAAGTTCTTGGCAGTCGATCAGACTCGCCGTCGGCGCATCCACAGCGCGATCAGTGCACACAAAAATGCAAACGGGATGAAGGCATCGGCAAATCGGTGGAGGACGATCACATCGATCAGGACCGCCCCCAGCATCGTCGTTCCCAGAAGGGCAAGTCCCGCTGAAACCGTTTGCGAAAACAGCATCAGAAGCGCTCCCAATAGTTCCACAACCCCTGTCACATAACGGAACCACTGTCCGAATCCAATGTCGTTGTACAGCTGAATCCAGGCCGCATTCGTATCCGACTTGAATTTTCCGCCGCCAAAAAAGACGAATATCGCAAAGATGACTGCACGCAAGGCCCAGTCCGTCGTAGAGTTTTTGAATTTCAACTCACCGGATGACGATTCGCTCATATGCTTTCAAGGCAAATCATAAACGAGACTGCATCTGCAAAGTTCAGATCTTAAGTCGCGCACGTAAAAAGAGGGCGCCAGTTCATGACGCCCTCTTTCTCGCTTTGCAATACCATGACCTCGATCCGCCGCGCTCTTACCTCGACGAAAACCGTCCGAAGTCATACACCACACCGATTGTGACTCCGTTGGGATTCAAATCGCGCGGTCCGAAAATCGCGTGCCAGAACTGGTAATCGTACTCCGCTCTTGCGGAGAAGCGACTCCAGAACCGCACATCGGCACCCACGCCGGGCTCAAAGACAGACCTTGTGTCATGGGAGTAGGTGTTCCCCGGACTCGGGAAATCGATGCTGCCAATTCCCATTACATACTTTCCAAAGGGGCGAATCCGTCCCTTCCGGCGGAACTGATAAATTGGCCCACCCAGTGCTGTATCCATTCGGTGGCCCGGCAAATACGAAGGGGTCCGTAGTTCACGTCGCGGCCCTCAAATTCCAACCCGAGGCCGTCCAATAGCGGCGGCATATGCGGAAGACGCCAGTCTACCCACATCGTAATTCCAACTTGGCGCGGATTCCGGACTCCCCAGTCATCCGAAAAGTCAGAAAAACCCGCTCCAACCGTGAATGGCAGCTTCCCTTCCTGGGCCGAATATGTCACCTGTGCGCGGGCCGGCAATGCTGCTCCAATAAAAAATAAGGCCAGAACCGGCAAAACCATTAACTTCCATCGCATGTTGTCTCTCCCTCCCGGATTACGCACTCTCCCGGCTTGCGGCTTCGGGAAAAGCGTTTCAACACTTTGTAGGTTTGGCAAATCGAATTGGGGCAATCACTGCATTGTGATAAAAGCCGCGCACCGGTCGGCATGCGCGGCGGAAAAACCCTCACCCTAGTAGAGCATGTCGCCCGCCTCATCGTGCATCGCGGCTAGGAAAGAGCGTAGCATCTCTGCTCTTGATTCAACCATGGTCTTTGAACCTATTAGACGTGTCTGGTTCGCCAAATGGTTAACCGCATCACTCAAAACCGGAGCAATTGAACTGAAATTGGGATAACGCGAGTCCCGTCCGACCTTTACCGCCGCCCGCAGGATCCCGATTGCTCCCAATTGCTCCAGGATATCTGCATCTCGAATCAACATACCCTCCACTGTTGTTGGTTCATCCTTGGCTTGGTGATAACGGATTGCTGCCTCAACCCCGTCAAGTTTTTCAGGAGGAAAACCCCACAGCGTCAAAAGCTCCCTGCTGCGACGTATGGTGTACGGAACGTGATCCCACTGGGAAAGTTGCGCGGGATCTTTCGGCCGATGCCCCAAAAACACTCCAAGGTCATGCATCCAGGCCGCTGCAAACAGAATGTCATCGTCATAGTCCATCCCCTGGCCGACCTGCGTAGCCAGTGCGTACAGCCTTGGTTGGTGGCCAAATTTGTCTTCTGGCTGCGCTTCCACTCGAATATACGCAACCACTGACTCCCGCCAATTCCGGTTCGTCATGCTGCTGTCTTCTCGGGCCAGCGCGGCGTAATTCGAATCAGGTCCAGCCCTCCCACATCCTGAATAGCAAAAACCGGCGACGACGCTGGAACCGCGACAATCCCGCGCGCGGGCAGATCCACCGTTCCAAAGCTGGCGCTCGTCAGCCGCCCACTTCCCTCTGCCGCAAACAAATACGCCAGCCCCGTCTTCGCCTCGCCCTCGCGACGCAGGCTCGTGCTCGAACGACTAACTTCGACCGGGATTCTCTCCACGGAGAAATACGCGCCTTCCACCAGCACTGTGCGATCTTCCAAAACCTTCGGCATCACGTTGCCCGCCGTTGTCTTCAGCCTCGTGGCCTCCAGAGATTTCTCGATGTGCAGCTCGCGCCCGCGCCCGTAGTCGTACATTCTGTAAGTCAGATCGCAATTCTGCTGCGTCTCCAGCAGCACCGATCCCGGCCAGATCGCGTGCACCGTTCCCGCGTCTACATAGATCATGTCGCCAGCATGCACCGGCAGCATCTTGAGACTCTGTTCCAATGTGCCGCCCTCGATGCCTGCTTTCACCGCGTCCATGGTGACTCCTGCCTTGAGCCCCGCAGCCACCTGCGCTCCGGCTTCGGCTGCCATCACGTACCAGCACTCGGTCTTGCCTCGCGGCTGTCCGTATTTCTGTGCGAGCCGATCGTCCGGATGAACTTGAACGCTCAATTTCTCGCGGGCAAAAATCACCTTGATCAACAGCGGTGAATCGCCTGACGGCGCATTCTCTCCCAGCATCGCCCGTGGCATTTCTGCGAAGATCTCGCCCAGCGTCTTACCTGCATGCGGACCCGTCGCAACACCGCAATCATCTCCCGTCAGCCATACCTCGCCGATCGGTTCGTCCTTTGCCTCGCGGTCGTACCAGGGATGCAAATCCTTCCATCCCCACACCCGGCCAACAAAGCGAGGCTCCACCCGGAATGGCGCCATTTCCGCAAATAAGTTCCGCTCGGTCACAGGCACGCGGTCCACTGGTTCCCTTCTGGAATGCGCGACCTTCCCAATGGGGCACAGGATCGCTTGAGCGGATTTTATCGTATGTGCTGACCAATACTTCCCTGGCCAACTGGCTGTACAGGTCAGAGGTAACCGGTGCTTCCCTCGGCAACGGCTATCTAATTCGACTGGCAAAGCAATAAGCGGCACGCTATCCTCGCTCCATGATTCTCATTCCCGCCTTCGACCACATGTTCCAGCTCCCCATTCCCATCATCGAGAAGGTGCTGCGACCCGTCATCGTGTACCTCGCGCTCGTCCTTCTGCTGCGCCTCTTTGGAAAACGCGAGCTGGCGCAGTTAAACCCCTTTGACCTCGTCGTTCTGCTCTCCCTTTCCAACACCGTGCAGAACGCCATCATCGGCGAAGACAACTCCGTCACCGGTGGCATGATTGGCGCCTTCACTTTGCTTGCCATCAACTGGCTTGTCGTCCGCGTGCTCTTCCGTTCCCCGCGCCTCACGCGAGCGCTCGAAGGCCGCTCCGTCGTCCTCATCCGCGACGGCAATGTCGATAGCAAGGCTCTCAAAAACGAAGCCCTCACCCGCGAGGAACTCATCGAAGTCATCCATCGCCAGGGCTTCGAGCACGTCCACGAAGTGCATCGTTGCGAACTCGAGCCCAACGGCTCGTTCTACATTGAAGGCAAGGATCCGTCGATCGCCGACAAGCGTCATGACGAACTACTGTCAAAGCTCGAAGCGCTGAACAAGGAGATCGCTGCACTTCGTGTTCGCCCCGCAACTTCCTAGCTGGCTCGCGATTCGCCCTCATCCGCGTCTCAGAAGTACAATCTCCGTCAGCAGGAGCTTCTTTGATGTCGTTTTCAGCCCGCTGCCATTCCTGCCTTCTGGTCCCGGCAGCACTAGCCTTCGGCGCTTTCGCGTGCGCGCAATCTCTTCAGCACCGTTCCGCCGCCCCCGCGCCCAATCCGAACCCGCCTGGCAGCATAGCGCCCTCTCGGCCCGTCCTTGCCAAAGGAACAAGCCTCCAGGTCGAAATAAGCCGAAATTATCCGGTCAAAGTCGGTGAGCCCATTGAAGCGCACCTGATGCACTCGATTTACGCCGAGGGCAAACTCGTCGTGCCCCGGAATACGCCGCTCGAGGGACACGTCGTCGCTCTTCAAGCCGACAAGAAGACACGCTGGCACGCTCGTCTCCGCGGCGACTTCACGCCCTTCCATACCGTCGAGGTTCAGTTCGACAAGCTCGAACTTCCCGCCGGCACAGTCCCCATCGCCGCCGCGCCAGCCGCCAACGGCGCGCCCGTGCTCAAACTCAGCGCCCCCGGCGTCTCCCCCAAACAATCCTTCATCGCTCGCCGCTGGGCCGAGGCCAGGGCCAACCTGCGCGACCGCATCGCCTATTTCACCGCACCCGGTAAAGGCGATCGCGCCCTGCAAGTGCTCTACCATCAGCTCCCCTACCATCCCGAACGCATTGACGCGCATACCGCCTGGTCTTTTGAACTCACCGCGCCCCTTGACCTACCCGAAACCACCCTGCCTGAAACCGCCGACACTCTCCCCCCGCCGCCAGCCGGCGCAGGCAAGACCGAGGTCTGGTCCGTCAACGCCACCCTCTCGCGCGACCTCACCTCCGCCAGCGCCCGGCCGGGCGACTCCGTCGAAGCTCTCGTCGTTGAACCTGTCTACGACAAAGACCGCCAGCTCGTTGTTCCCCAGGGTTCGAAACTTGTCGGCAAGGTCGCCGCCTCCCGGGCCGCCCGCTCCTTCGGCCGCAACGGCAAGCTTCGCTTCACATTTCAGCAGGTGCAGTTCCCCGAGGGCTACCGCCGCCAGGTGGAAGGCGCGCTCGCAGGCGCCGCCACTGAGAAAACGCAGAACCTTTCTCTTGACGCTGAAGGCACCATCAGTCCGCGCAGCCAGGCCAGCGCCATCGCTCCCCTGCTCCTGACGATGCTGGCCGGCCGCGCCCTCGATCAGGACGGCAATCTCACCGCCCAGACCGGAGTCGCCTCCAATGGATTTGGATTCATTGGCCGCATCGTCGGCGTTGCTGCCGGCAATCGCAATCTCGCCGCCGGCATCGGATTCTATGCCGCTGCGCTTTCCGTCTACGACAACTTCCTGCACTCCGGACGCGATGTCGTCTTTCCCCGCGACACCCGCATCGAGATCGAAACCACTCCGCTCCGCGCACCCATCCTCAAGCCGGAAGGGCAGTAGCACGCGCCTGCTCGATCTGCTCCTCGATCACGCGCTTCAGATTGGCCGGCGAATACGTCGGCGCCTTGATGAACTTGCCGTCCTCGCGTTTGTGCACCTTCAGCACCGTGTGCCAGTTCCCGCCATGCGCTGAAGCATCGTCCGGGTGAACCAGTTCCTCGCCGCTTCCGCGCACCAGAACCGCATCACACTCGCTGCAGTGTGGCCAAGCCTTGCTCATGTTGCTCCGCTGAACTTCATCCCATGCGCTCTGCGCCTTCACGCCCGCCGCAACCAGCGCCCCGTACGTCACCACAAGCTGATCGATGCACCCATCCACGTATTCCGTAAAATCCGGCGCAACATCTGGAGCGACCACCACGCTGATCTCATCGATCACCGTCGCCTTCATCCCGCCCGGCCCGGCAATCGCAACGGTGCACCCGCAGGCCCGCACAAACTCCAGCGCCTCCTCAAACACCAGCCGCGCCCGCAGCAGTCGCGTCGCCGCATCCGGCAACTCCGGCTCAACCTTCACATCCTGCTCAAACTGCGTCATCAACGCAACAATGTCTTCCTGCGGCCGATAACTCTTCTCCATCATTCCATCCTCAATTCAAATTGCACTCTGCAGATGAGACCCACAGTCGGTCCTGCACACGAGCAACGATAATTGATCTCGCCCTGCTGGCGGAACCGGCTCAGCCACCAATTCTCCTGCCGCACATGTTTCCTACTCTGCATTCTCTTGTCCGGTTGAAATAGCAAACGATCGTTTCGCACCCGCAGTAGGGCATTTCGTCACTCTGATGCTGTCAAGTGGAATGGCGTGGCTACAATCTTCTCGTCACCCTGATTCTTTACGCGGTTTCTCGTGAGACTCGATCTAGTGTTTCCCGGTACACACGAAGGTGAACGAGCGATGTCGATGAAGCGTCAAGCGGTTCTTTTGCTGTTTCTTGCTCTTGTTTTCAAATTGAGGCTTCGTGCCAGAAAAATCTCGAAGCAGGCCTCATTCACAAATACCTGCAGGCGCGCGTCGCCACTATGCAGCTTGATGCAACTGCGAAAGACGTCGAGTCGGCACTAGCTTTTTGCACAGACGATTTTGTATACGAGCATCCCGCAGCGAAAGCGCGAATTGCGGGCAAAGACCAGGTTCGCGTTGGAATGACGGGCTATCTCGGACTCACGAAAAGTACTACCTACCGCCTGCGACTGCTCAGCAGCAATCACAATGTCGTAATCGCCAAAGTGGAGATGAGGCTTATAGCAAAACAAGACGACGGCAGCTGGAAACCAAGTGCCCGTACCAATCTCACTGTCTTCGAAATTGAGAACGGAAAGATCAAAAGAATTCTCGACTATTGACGAAGCAGTGGCGCATTTCAACTCTATCTACATAACCAAACTGAAGCCGTCATCGCGAGCAAGAATGGCGCGAAGCGCGTACGCCTGGACGGCCAGTCCTTACTCCCACTCGATTGTGCCTGGCGGCTTCGACGTGATGTCGTAAACCACGCGATTGATGCCCCGCACTTCATTCACGATCCGGCTCGAGATCCGCTTCAGAACCTCATACGGCAGCGGCGTCCAATCCGCCGTCATGCCGTCTTCCGAATGCACTGCCCGTACCGCGCAGGTATAGGCATACGTCCGCTGGTCGCCCATCACGCCCACGCTCATCACCGGCAGCAGCACCGCAAAGCTCTGCCAGATTTTGGAGTAGAGCCCTGCCGCCTTGATCTCGCTGACCACGATGTCGTCGGCTTCCTGCAGCAGGGCCACGCGGTCCGCCGTCACTTCGCCCAGGATACGCACTGCCAGCCCCGGTCCCGGAAAAGGCTGCCGCCCCAGAACATCCTCCGGCATCCCCATATCCCGTCCGATCCGCCGCACTTCGTCCTTGAACAGATCCCGCAGCGGTTCGATGAGTTTCAGCTTCATCCCCAGCGGCAGCCCGCCCACGTTATGGTGGCTTTTGATCGTCTGGCTCGGCCCTTTCACGCTGCTCGACTCAATCACATCGGGATAGAGCGTTCCCTGCACCAGCCAGTCCACGCCCCCGGTCTGTTGCGCAATTCTGTTCGCTTCGTCGTCAAACACCGCGATGAACTCCGCGCCAATCCTCTTGCGCTTCGTCTCTGGATCAGTGACGCCCGCCAACTGCTTCAAAAACCGCTCACTCGCATCAACGGCGACAATATTCAGCCCCAGCTTGTCGCGCAGATTTTTCTGCACGCTCTCAAACTCGTTTTTGCGCAGAACCCCGTTGTTCACAAAAATGCAGGTCAGCTGGCTGCCGATGGCCCTGTGTACCAGCATCGCCGCAACCGATGAATCAACCCCGCCCGATAGTCCGCAGATCACGTGCCCCTTGCCGACCTTTTCGCGAATTCCCGCAACCGTCGTCTCGATAAAGTGCGCCGGAGTCCAGTCGCCCTTTGCCCCGCAGATGCCGAACACAAAGTTCCTGATCAGTTGCGGACCGAGCGGCGTGTGGTGCACCTCGGGATGAAACTGCACCGCCCATATCCGTCGCTCTTCATTCGCAATTGCTGCCAGCGCGTTCGAAGTCACCGCCGTCCGGCGAAATCCGGGAGGCAATTCCAAAGCCTCGTCCCCGTGGCTCATCCACACCTGGATCGCGGGCGGCAGCCCTGCAAAGAGTGGCGTCGAACTGTCCTCCAGCGCGACCTCGGCATGTCCGTATTCGCGCTTCGGCGCCGTCCGCACCTTGCCGCCCAGGTGATGCACGATAAAGTGCAACCCATAGCAGATGCCCAGCGTCGGCACCTTCATCTCCAGCAGCCTGGGATCGGCATTCGGCGCATCCGCGTCATACACCGACGACGGGCCGCCCGACAGAATCAGGCCAATCGGCTTATACGCCTCGACTTCAGCAAGCGGAACCGTGCAGGGAAGCACGACTGAAAAAACGTTCAGCTCGCGAATACGACGCGCAATCAGCTGCGTGTACTGCGAGCCGAAATCAAGGATAACGATGGTTTGGGTGTCCACCTTCCAGTGTGGCAGGGGTTGCCGCGCCCTGTAAAGAACTAGTCATCGCCTGTCGGACGCTGGCCACCTCATGTCTAGTAGGCTCCTCTGATCCACTCCCGTCCGCCATTCAACTTTTCACCCATCCTGCCGATAACTACCATGCAGGAGTGCTAAGACAGTGGAACCATGCATCGAGACTGAAGCTCGGCCCGTAAGATATGCCACTCGGCAGCCTGTCTTCGCTACCGAAGGAACCGTTATCGGCTACAAACTCCTCTTTCGAACCGACGTCGTCAGCCATTTCTCGACTTCCAGTTCTGACGAGTCCGGCGCCGCCGCAATTGAGGTGTCCACGCTCCTGAGTCTCGACACCCTCTGCGATCACCGCATGGCCTTCATCGGTTGCAACCGCGACGTCCTGCTTCAGCACGGATTGGCGTTGCTCCCACCTGACAAGGTCGTCGCCGAAATCGAGTCGAATGTGATCGTTGACGACGCAATTTACCAGCAGTGTTGTGACCTCAAGAATGATGGCTACCGAATCGCCCTGGCCGACTACGCTCCCGCCGACCCGCGCGAACCGATTGCGCATCTCGCCGACTTTATCTTCATTGACCTGCATAAAACCGAATTGAAAGAGATCCAGAGCATTATCGGATTCGATCGCTGGCGGCATTCCGGTCTAGTCGCGACAAACGTCGAAACCCGCGAGGACGCGGAATGCGCTCGAAAAGAGGGCTTCCAGTTCTTTCAGGGCAACTATTTTCGCAAGCCGGAATCGTTGCGAACCCGCACCGCTCAAACCAATCGCACCGTGTACTTGCGCCTGCTCCAGGCCGTCTGTCAGCCCGAACTCGACTGGATCGCTATCGAGGAACTCATCAAGAGCGATGCGACGATCTATTACCGATTCATGCGCTTCGTAAATTCCGCGGGTGTTGGAATTCGCTGTGAAGTCCATTCCGTGTGCCAGGCGCTTGGCTTGCTCGGTGACGATGAGATTCGCCGCTGGTGCCGTCTCTCCGGAATGTTCGAAATGTCCCACGGCCGGCCCAGCGACCTGTTGCTCTCCGCTCTGGTCCGCGCCCGATTTGCGGAGTTGCTTGGGTCCCGCATTCCGCATGACGGAGCCGACTTGTTTTTGCTCGGCCTGCTGACGCTCATGGATACGATTCTCGAGATCCCGATGAGCGCCATTATCGATGGTCTGTCGCTCGACGAGTCCTCCAGAACATTTCTGCTCGATCACGAGGGCAGCCTCCGACCATTCTTCGAGCTGGTCTTCGCCGTCGAAACCGGCGCATGGGATTCCGTCATCCAATCATGCAGGGAGTTCCAGGTAAAGGAGGACTTCGCCGCCGAGTGTTATTCCAGCGCGATGGCGTGGGCGCAAGACCTCACTGAGTCCTTCTAAAGCCGAGGTCGACCCTTCTTTCTTCACATCGCAACTCCTCTGAATCCCGTATCAGAATGGTCGCTACTCCCCATTAAGTAACGTTTCCGCGGCATTACTGTCGCCGAATTTACCTGCACCACGGCGCTCCTTCTCGCGCACTAAAGCCATATTGTGCGCTGCCGATAACCGGGATACAGTCTGAGAATCAAACGGGCAAGATCAGTTTGACTTCCCCGGCGTCACACGCGGGTTCGCTCTACGACTAGTTTGCTCGTACGGCCCAGGTTCGCTCGGCAAGGAGATCGTCCAATTGAATCCAGCAAGCATCGGCGCCAACCTCTCCCTCGTTCGCGAACACTTGCCGCTCTTTGTTTTCCTTCTTTTCGGCGTGCCTGCCGTGAGCTTTATCAGTATCAAGTTCTGGATCGCCGGTCGCTCCGCAAGGGTTCAGCGAACCACAAATTGGTTCGTCCCCACCGACCTCGAATCCGAGTCTGCACGCATGCACTACAGCATGCAGCACCAGTCCGTCGCCTTCGCTCACAGGGTTAACCGCAATTCGCGCCATGCTGTCGCAGTCAGGAATACGAGTTCAAGGCGGAGCGCCTGAAATTTACGCTCCACCCCACTCCCCCGCCAATCCCTGCTCGACGCATGGCGCGTCTTACTTCCCCGTTCTGCCTTCGCCCTTGTAAACCACTCCAGCCTTCATCACAAACTTCACGTCCTGCAACACCCGAACATCGTCCAGCGGATTCTTCTCCACTCCAATAATGTCCGCCCACTTCCCCGGCTCCAGCGAACCCGTCTTTGCGGTCCACCCCATCAGGTCCGCTGCATTTACCGTCGCAGATTGCAGCGCGGCCAGCGGCGACATGCCCATCTGATTCACATACACATCCAGTTCGTGGGCATTCAGCCCATGCGGATATACCGCCGCATCCGTCCCCAGCGCGATCTTCACGCCGGACTCGATAGCATGCTTGATGTTCTTTTTTGCTACTCCGATCGTATCCACCATCTTCTGGTGATAAATTGCGGGCAGATTACCCTTTTCCACTATCCAGTCCTGCAGGTAGAGCGTCGGCACAAGGTACGTTCCTCGCTTCTTCATCTCCGCGATGGCGGCGTCATTGATGTAGCTTCCGTGCTCGATCGAATCCACGCCAGCCTCCGTTGCCCACAGAATTCCCTGCGCTCCGTGCGCATGCGCGGCAACCTTGCGCCCCAGCCGATGCGCATCCGCCACGATCGCCTGCATCTCCTCGAGCGTGTATTGGGATGCCTGCGGATCGTCGCCCTTCGACAGAACGCCACCTGTCGCGCAAACCTTGATCAGGTCCGCGCCATATTTAATGTTCTGCCGCACCTTTTGCTGAACTGCGGCAATTCCATCCGCCACACCATCGCCCACCCGGTGATACTGTGCCGGCAGCAGGTTGTCATCGCAGTGTCCGCCCGTAATCCCCATCGCCGGCCCGCTCACAAGCATGTGCGGTCCCGCCACCTGCCCCGAGTTGATCGCGTCCCGCAGATCCACATCGGTGAAATCGCCCGCCCCCACATTTCGAATCGACGTGAATCCCGCCATCAATGTCGCGCGCGCATTCACGACGCCGTTGATCGCCTGCTTCGCATCGGTCGAGGTCAACTCTCGAAATGGATCGAAGTCCGTGTTCATGGTGATGTGCGTGTGCACGTCGATCAGCCCCGGCATCACCGTCATTCCTCCCAGGTCCACCACCGCATCGCCCGCATCGGCAGTTACAGACGCTGTTGGGGCAATGGACTTGATGCTGTCGCCCACCACAATGATGGTCTGCGCATCGGAAAGCTTGCCCGTCTTCACGTCAAGCACATGCCCGGCCCGCACCAGCGTCCGTTTTGGCGCTGCTTTCTCTTCCAGCTGAGCCGCTAAGGTCGTTGCAATCGCCACGCCAGCCAGCGCGAGGCACAAAGATACCGCAAGCTTCCGTTTCCAAATCATTTTGTATTCTCCACTTCGGGGAACTGTGAGCGGAGTTTAGCAAATCCCATCCGCTGTTCGAACATTTTCTTCCTCCTTCAATTCCTGAAGCCGTCTGTCGGCTGCGTCTGGTAATCTTCTCTGCGACGCAGCGGCGCCCGATCCTGCTGCTCTTTTCCTCAGGCCTCCTCTTCACTCTTCAGTGCCGAACGAGCGCGGCCTGTCAATTTCGCAAATCAAGAGGAGAACCAATGAAGCTTTCTCAACTCGCGCCTGTGCTTTTCATTGCAGCCGGAATTGCAGTCGCCCAATCTCCCGCCCCATCATCCAGTGACGATTCCAAACCCACGCCGCCCGCCGCCTCCAAAAGCTTCGATCTTTCCGCCATCGACAAATCCGCCGATCCCTGCGATGACTTCTATCAGTACGCATGCGGCAACTGGGTCAAGGCCAATCCCCTCCCGTCGGACCAGGTCCGCTGGGCTCGCTCCTTCTCAGTCCTTGGTGAGCGCAATCGCTACCTGCTGTGGCAGGAACTCGACGCCGCTTCGAAAGATCCCAAGACCCCGCTCCAGAAGAAGTACGGCGACTTCTACGCCGCCTGCATGAATACCGACCTGATCGAGCAAAAGGGCCTCGAACCGATCAAGCCCGCCCTTGATCGCATCGCCGCCCTCAACGACACCAAGAGTCTCGCCCCGCTCCTTGGCGGCCTCGCCGAAAAAGGTGATCCCGCCCCGCTCTTCCGGTTCGGAGTACAAGTCGACGAAAAGGACGCATCCAAACAAATCGCCAGCGTCGGCCAGGGCGGCTTATCACTGCCAGATCGCGATTACTACCTTTCCGATGGCAAGCGGTTCCAGACCATCCGCCAGCAATATCGCGAACACATGACCAGGATGTTCACTCTGGCCGGCGATTCGCCTGAGGATGCTGCCAAAGAGGCCGATGCCGTTCTCACCATCGAAACGGCTCTCGCAAAGGCTTCCACCAGCCGCACCGCTCTGCGCGACCCGGAAAACCGCTACCACATCTATACCGTCGCCGACTTCAAGAAACTCGCTCCCGATTTTGATTTCGCGGTGTATTTCAAAGACGTCCAGGTTCGCCCTTTCGACACGCTCAATGTCGCTACCCCCGACTTCTTCAAAGCCCTGAACGAACTGGTCTCATCCCAGCCCGTCGGTGCCTGGAAGTCGTATCTGCGCTGGCACACGATTCACGCTTCGGCCGTCAACCTGCCCAAGGCCTACTACGACGAAAACTTCAACTTCTTCGGCAAAACGCTCGCCGGCCAGAAAGAGCCCACCCCCCGCTGGAAGCAGTGCACCTCTGAAACCGACCGCGCGCTCGGCGAAGCCGTCGGCCAGGATTGGGTAAAGGCGCACTTCCCGCCCAAATCCAAGGCCAGCATGGACCAGCTTGTGGCCGCACTTGATAAATCCCTCGCCGCCGACATGGAGACGCTTCCCTGGATGGGCGATGACACCAAAAAAGCCGCGGAAGCAAAGCTCGCCCTCTATCGCAACAAGATCGGTTACCCCGAGAAATGGCGCGACTACTCGGCCGTAATCGTCAAACGGGACGACGCGATCGGCAACATGCATCGCGACGCCGTATTCCAGCGCAACTACAACCTCAACAAGCTGGGAAAGCCCGTTGATGAGAAAGAGTGGGGCATGACGCCGCCGACGGTAAACGCGTACTACAACCCGTCGATGAACGACATCAACTTCCCCGCCGGCATCCTGCAGCCCCCGTTCTTCGATCCAGACATCGATCCCGCCGTCAACTTCGGCGGCATCGGCGTGGTCATCGGACACGAGATGACGCACGGCTTTGACGATGAAGGCTCGAAATACGACGGCCACGGAAACCTGCGCGAGTGGCAGACCGCCGAAGATCGCAAGAAGTTTGTCGAGCGCACTGACTGCGAAGTGGCCGAATACGGCGGCTTTGAAGCCGCACCGGCCCACGACGACGTGCCCCAGGCCAAGCTCAACGGCAAGCTGACCCTCGGCGAAAACACGGCTGACAATGGCGGCCTGCGCATTGCCTATATGGCCTTGCTTGACGTCCTCGCCAAGGAGGGCAAGACCCTCGACGAAAAGATCGACGGCTACACCGAGGCACAGCGCTACTTCCTCGGGTTTGCCCAGGTCTGGTGCCAGAATGAGACCGAACAGGCATCCCGCCAGTCGGCGATGACCGATCCGCACTCACCTGGACGTTGGCGCGTGAACGGAACGGTCCAGAACTTCGATGAATTTGGCAAGGCATTTAGCTGTCATAAGGGCCAGCCCATGTATCCCGAAAACTCCTGCCGCGTCTGGTAGCAAACCCGCCCGTCTGGAGCCGCGGTGCACCTGTGCCGCGGCTTCAGCCTTTTCTGACCCCGCACCGAACACAATCTTCGTTCCAGCGTTGCCGATTCCCCTGAAACGGGGTGACGTTGCAGGCATTTCCACGTCCAATTCGCATCGGTTATCCGCACCAAATTGGCACGAGGGCGACATGTTCTATCACGCCGCGTTTCCCCGTAACAATCCAGCCCCAAACACCTTGTTTTGGGCTACAGCGGTTCCACATTCGCCGTATACCGAAGCCACGAACGCAAGTGGCTTTCTCACCAGGGAAAAGCCACCTCGACGGAGGCCGGAAATGGCTACATGAATTGGTAAACCGCTCTATCTTGCGCTGAAACTAGGCATAACAAGCCCTCGCCTTTTACAATGCAGCAGGGACCCATCCCAACCCAGCTCTGCTGCGGAATCAGCACACACTTGGCGGCTCTCGCCTGACCAGGATGAAGGAATCGCATGAAGTTCAGGAAATTCGGCAAGGCTCTTCTGATGACTGCCCTCTCTGCTGGCGTGGTCTTCGGCATCTCGTCTTGCGTGCAAAGCTTTACGGTCGGCTATCTCTACGTCACCGGAACGCAAACAGCCTCTACCACGGGTGCAGGCGTTATCAGCGGCTTCAAAATCGACCACAATACCGGAAATCTCGTTCCGATCGCGGGCCTTCCTGTCAGTTCCGGCGGCGCCAACCCCAATCGTGCCGTGCTGCTCACCGGCGGACGGTTCATTTATGTCCTGAATCAAGGCTCAACCGCCGACGGCGGACCCTGCAGCGCCACTGATGTCTGCTCGAATGCAAATATCACCCAGTTTTCCATCGGCGGCAACGGTATCCTGGCCCCCCAGGGCACCTACTTTACCCAGGGGAATAACCCCTTCCGCATGGTTGCCGACTCGACCGGCTCACACATCTTTGTGCTCGATCATGATGCGCCCAATGGAACAGGATGTTCCCTCGTCTTCGGAGCAGCGATAACCACTTGCGGCGACATTACCGCCTTTTCAGTCGACTCCACTACCGGACGCCTGAGCTACGTCCTCAATTCGCAGGTCACCGCTTCCAGCGGCGCGCCGCTGCCCTACTTCCCGATCCCCGTGAACCCCATTGACTTCGTGCTTACCGGAAACTTCTTCCTTACGCTGAGCGGCACTCCCGCGAGCGGCGACTCGGTGTTTCCCTATGCCTACAATGGGGCGAACGGCCAGCTGTCCATCAATCAGAACAGCTCGCAGCCGCTTGGCATCAGTAAGGGAACAGCGATCGTTTCGGCTGGCAGCCAAATCTTTGTTCTCGATGATGGCCCGAATACCAATACTCCGCCTTCGAATGGGCAGATCTTTGCCTTCACCGCGGGCACAAACGGATCGCTTCAGTCCCTGGCCAACGGCAATATTCCCGACAACTCCAACTTCTCCAGGCCCATCCTTGCACTTCAGGCAAACGGCAAGAGCTGGCTTTACGTCCTCAATGAGGGCGACAATGCCAACACGACTGTCGCCCAGAGCGGGATCGCAGCCTACACCATTACGACCCCGTTTCAGGCGTCTCCGATTTCCGGCCAGACGGGGGACACAGGCGGGACTGGTGCCGGCCCTCAGTGCATACTTGAGGACCCGTCCAACCAGTACATCTACACCGCGAACTTCAACGATTCGTCGGTCACGGGCCTCTCGATTGACCAGAACGACGGCAATCTCACTCCGCTCAGCCAGTCGACGAAGGCAAAGGACAGTTATAAGCTTCCTGGCCCCGGGACATGGTGCATCGCCACCGGGCGCACAAGCTAACACCTTCGCGGCGATCTTCACGAGTGAGAGCGACCACTGCGGCTGCTCTCACTCGAACCGCAAAGGCTCTTGAAACACAGCCGATTCGATCAAGGTCCAAAAGCAGAGTCAGGCATCAGGCGATTCGGTTCAAAGATTCGATTCTTAGAAGGTCACGAAGTTGGCTCCAACACGAAAGATGCGCATGAAGTTGAACAAACCGATTCAGTTGCTGGCCATCTCGGCGGCTTGTCTGCTGGCAGCTACCTTCCTCTCGGCCTGCGCCACGCTTACCGTGGACTTCGTATATGTGACCAGCGCTAGAGCGGCTGGCCCCAACAACTACGGAGAAGTCGACGTCTTCGAGATCAACTCGGAATCTGGGCGT
This sequence comes from uncultured Acidobacteriaceae bacterium, assembly GCA_963770365.1. Classification (GTDB taxonomy): domain Bacteria; phylum Acidobacteriota; class Terriglobia; order Terriglobales; family Acidobacteriaceae; genus Telmatobacter. The sequence continues at coordinate 649,477 of CAVYPN010000032.1, forward strand.
ATGCGCCAGATTATTACCTCGCCTTTCCCCTCCGGCGGCAGGAATCCCGTGGCTGCGGCCGTATCACCCGACGAGGCGGATCTCTATGTCGTCAATCAAGACGACAATTCCATCGTCCAGTTCGTCATCGGCAACGACGGCAAGCTCTACCCTCAAAACACCGTGAATACGCCCGGCATTCTTCCCCTCGCGACAGCCGTCTCAGGAAATTTCCTCTACGTCGTCGATACTTTTCAGCCGCTGCCAACCTGCAGCCCTGCGTCGCCCTGCTCGGGAGCTATCGGCGTTTTCCCCATTTTGAATAAGGCGCAAGCAGGAGCTCTCAAACCCGCTCAACCCGCCGACACCCTCGGAACTGCGGTGGTGAACACCGCCATCAGCGCCAGCTACTGGCCTCTCTCGTTGTCGGGCACTGCCGCATCTGACGTCTTCGTTCCCACCGCACTCGCTGTGGCTGCATCGGGTCCCTATGTGTACGTTGCAGGCTATGATTCCAAAACCAGCGTCGGCTACGTTTTCGGATTCGTCGGCGGCTCCGACGGCACCCTCACCTCCATTCCCGGTTTTCCGCTGGCCGTTGGAAATCATCCCAGCGCAATGGCCAGCGATGCTTCCGGCACCTATCTCTACGTCGCCGATTCCCGGCAGAACCTGGTCTACGGTTTCCAGATCAATGGCGGCGTATTGGCCGCCCTGAGCAGCAGCCCGTTCGCCACAGGCGGGCAGCCGAGCGCCGTCCTGCTCGACGCCAGCGCCAAGTACGCCTTCGTCGCAAACGGTCAGGATTCAAACCTGACCGTCTACTCAGTCTCCTCCGGCAATCTGACTCGGCTCGGAACCTACACAACCGGCACGCAGCCCGTTGCGATCGGCATCGACCCTTCGCTGAATCAGTACGTCTTTACCGCAAATTTCCTCGGCAACAACGTATCGGGGTTTCGATTGAACTCCGACGGTTCTCTTCTCAATTCGCAGTTTTCACCGTCTGCGTCCAACGCCAATCCAACAGCGGTCGCAGCAATTACCCATGGAAAGTCCAAGAAATAGCAGCCGCCGGCGAACAGCTGGCTGCGCTCGGAAAAGACGTAAATCGGTTTGCAGCAGCACCCTTTTCAGGGCTTTTACAATGACTGAAAGGAATCTCAACCAGCATTCTCGGGGCTGGACCTTGACAGCCCGTGACGAAGGAAGCGCATGAAGTTCAGCAAATTGAGACAGCTCATGCTGGTCTCTGCCATCGGCCTCGTTGTGGCCACGCTCTTTTCAGGTTGTCAGCTTGTGACGATCGACTATGCGTTTGTCGCCACCTCCGCAAGCAAAATCGGAACCAACGGGTCTGCTTGTCCTGCCGGTGAAATTGAAACATTCGCCGTAGATTCGCAGTCCGGCGCGATTCGCACCGCTGCTCCCCAGGTCTGCTCCGGCGGCACAACGCCTACGGCAATTGTCGTCTCTCCCGGCTATCAGAACATCTACGTCGCCAATCAAGTGGACATGAACATCGTCCACTTCGCCGTCTCCGTCAATGGCGTGCTGACCAAGAAGGAAAGCGTATCGCTTGCCACAACGCCCGTGGCCATGGCGGTAAGTCCCGACGGCAATACACTCTACGTCGTTTCTGGAACCACCAACGCAACACTATCGGCCTATTCGCTCACTTCCGGGGCACTGGGCTCCGTTGCCAACCAGGTCAGCCTCGCGATACCGGGCTTTGCCTCCGATTCCCTCGTGCCGACAGGAGTTGCCGTCCTCGCAAGCGGAAAAGCGGTTTATGTGACTGCTTACGACTTGTCTTCCTACAACCCGGGCGGAGTCACAACCAGCACCGCAAGCCCTGGATGGCTGTTCGGATTCGCCACCGGCTCAGGAGGTGCCTTAACCGCGACGCCAGGAAGTCCCTACAACGCCGGCGTCAAGCCTTCTGCCTTGGCCGCAGACCCAACCAATCGGTTCGTCTACGTTACCGACTTCGCATCGAACCAGTTGATCGGCTACGGCATCTACACCGGCTTTTCTCTCAACTTCCTGGTCAACGGTCCCTACAAGACCGGCGGAGAACCTTCGTCCATCTCAATCGATCCTCGCGGCAAATTTATCTATGTCTCCAATTCGCTTGACTCGAGCGTGACCGCATACGTAATCGACCTGACGACCGGTACCCCGTCAACCGCAGTCAACGCGACCGGCGCGCAAACCAACAACACCGATACGCAGCCCGTGCATGTCGCGGTCGATCCTGCGCTTGGCCGCTTCGTCTACACAGCCAACTTCCTCGGCAACTCGGTCTCCGGTTTCCAACTCGATCCAACCGCAGGTACGCTGAAACAGACACAGACCACACCCTATCCCACCGGCATCCACCCGACAGCCCTCGTCTTGGTCCCGCATGGCAACCACTCCACACAAACGGTAACGCCCTAGCACGGTCCAAAGCAGACAAGTCATCAAGCCCAGCCAACCGGCTGGGCTTCTGCTTTGCAGCGAGCACGAATGTCGTTCGCTTTTGGCTGTTGTACTCAGAACTAAGAACTCAAAACTGTTTCTACCGCCACACATGCATCCACCCGCGCAAAATCCGCTGCGCAGGTTTCTCCACAAAGTGCAGCGCCATCAGCGCAAGGCCTATCAGCACCAGATAGCTGATCCAAGGGTCAAATCGCGCAAGACCAAGTCGGTCCAGTACATGTGAATCGTGAATCATGTTCCACAGGTTGAAGTGCAGAAGATAGAGACAGTAGCTCGCCTCGCCCACAAACACAAGGGGCCGCATGCCCAGCAGCTTCGATAGCGGATTCACTCCCGCCAACCCGATAATGATGCAACCAAACAGTGGCATAAAAAAACCGTCATGCAGGACCGGATACGGCAGCCTGCTCGCCTGAGTCAAAACCACGAAGGTTGCGGCAAACCCGAAGATTCCCAACACCAGCCGCCTCATCCCCATTCTCGGCACAATCTCGTCGAGATTGGCCAGCATCACGCCGAAAACAAAACTCGCCAGGTGCGGAATCGGCGTGTATTTCAGCGCCTGCAGCCACTTCCCATAGCTGAAGCGATCCACTTGTGCCAGCCCATCGGGATTGAACATCACATACAGCGTTCCCGGAATCAGGCCGAGCATCCACACCAGCCCCATCTTCGCGAGGTGCCATCCCACATGCTCCGGCTTCTTCCATCGCGCCATCCACGGAAACAACACGTAGTAGAACGACTCAGCCGACATCGTCCATGCCGGCGTATTCAAAAATGTCGCAATCTCCGGAATCCACCCCTGCAGCAGCAGCGGCGACAGCACCATGCCCGTCCAGAACATTCCGTGTGTGTGGTAACCCCACTCCAAAGGAATCGTCTTGAACGCCAGGATCAGGCTCAAAAGATAGATCGGATAAAGCCGCGTGAACCGCGCCTCGTAGAACCGAACGTTACTCAGCTCACCCGCGCGCGCTTTTGCGTTGTAGTTGTAACCCAGCACGAATCCCGAGAGCAGAATGAAAAAGCTCACCGAGGCATAGCCCGCGTTCACAATCGGCGCCAGCGGCCCAAACCAGTTTGGATTGGAAAAATGAAATAAGACGATATTGACAGCCGCAAAGCTGCGCAGGCCCGTCAACGCATCAAGCCGCGCTGGCTTTTTCATTTCCACTTGCTGTTTAGACGTCAAAGTGCCGCCAGCTGACGCAACGACCGAAGACCCAGGAATTTCTCGAGCCGCGAGTCTCGATCCTGATTCTCTAATTCCCTCGCCATAAACAACTGTGAACTTCGAACTATCAACTATGAACTGCCGCTAGGCCGTTACCAGCGAACCCACCTTTTCGCCAAGCACCACCCGGCGGATATTCCCCGGCTGGTTCATGTTGAAAATGATCATCGGCAGGTTGTTGTCCTTGCAGAGGCTTACTGCGGTAAGGTCCATCACCTTCAGCCCTTGCCTCAGGATTTCCATATAGGTTATCTCGTCGTACTTCACGGCATCCTTTACCAGCACCGGGTCGGCACTATAGACGCCCTCCACCTTCGTTCCCTTCAGCAGCACGTCGGCCTTGATCTCCATGGCCCGCAGGCTTGCCGCCGTGTCAGTCGAAAAGAATGGGTTCCCTATGCCCGCCGCGAAAATCACCACGCGGCCCTTTTCAAGATGCCGCACCGCCCGGCGCCGAATATATGGCTCCGCCACCTGGTTCATGAACACTGCCGTCATCACCCGGCATTGCACGCCGCGCTGTTCCAGCGAGTCCTGCAAGGCGATAGCATTCATCACTGTCGACAGCATGCCCATGTTATCTGCGGCGACCCGGTCCATCTCCTTCGCCTGCTGCGCAACACCGCGAAAAAAATTGCCGCCACCTACCACGATTCCGATCTCCACGCCTAGCTTGTGAACATCGGCGATCTCGTCCGTAATATCGGACACTTTTACGGCATCCAGGCCGAACCGGTTCGGACCCGCCAGTGCCTCTCCCGAAAGCTTCAAAATAATCCGCTTATACATGCTTTTTCGAGTATCGCATATGCAACGAGACCGCTGGGATTACCCTGTGGCCGCTGTATTTCAATCCCGAAACATAGCGGCCGGGCCATGCTATTTGTTTCGAACCGCTTAGTACGCGTACACCCGCGCGTCCCACGCTCCCAGCTTCAAGGTCGAGCCTCCCGTCTCCTGCGTTCCGGGAACATTGCCCAACACCAGCTTTCCTGCCGTCACTCCCTGCGGCAGCGTGTATTCCACCGGCTTTTCACCGAAGTTCAGCACCACCAGCAGCCGTTCGTCCGGCCTTCCAGGCATGCTCAACGTTCGCGTAAAGGCATACACCTGTTCGTTCTCAGGATCAAGATCCTTGTAGTCGCCATACACAAAGGCAAGATGAGCGTGGTGAAGCGCGATCGCCCGCCCCGTGTAGTGCAGCACCGAGTTTTGATCCGCTTGCTCTTTCGCCGCGTTGATCTCTGAATAATTCGGATTCACCGCCAGCCACGGCTTCGCCGACGCCGTCGTAAAGCCCGCGTTCGGTGCATTGCTCCACTGCATTGGTGTTCGCGAGTTGTCGCGACCAAAACGCCGCGACTCGGCAATAAACTCCGCTTCCGTCATCTTCCCGCCCAGCACCTTCTCCTTGTACGCGTTCTTCACCTCGATATCGTCAAACTGGTCGAGCTTTGTGAAGGGATAGTTCGTCATCGCAAGCTCATCACCCTGGTAGATAAACGGCGTACCCTTCAGCGTCATCAGCATCGTCTCAATCAGCTCGGCCGAACGCACCCTGAACTCCGCCGTCGATGTGTCGCCAAAGTTCGACACCAGCCGTGGATTGTCGTGGTTCGACAGAAACACCGTGTCCCAATCCGTCTTGCTCAGCGCCGTCGCATGATGGTCGTAGATCGCCTTCAACTGCGGCAGCGTCCACTTCTTTTCAGAGTAGAACTCCCCGCGATTCAGCCGCACCGCGTCGAAATTGAACACCATGTTCAACTCGTGCCGCTCGCTGTTGACGATCTTCGGCTCCTCTTCCAGCGTGATTCCAATCGCCTCACCCACCGTCATCACGTCGTACTTCGACAAAACCTCGCGATTCATCTGCTGCAGATACTCATCGCGATGCGGTCCATTGGCCCACAGACGTGGCGGATTCTTCATCTCCTCGGGCGTCAGATCCGGCAATCCCGGCTGCTTCGAAATCAGTGGAATCACATCCATCCGGAATCCATCGACACCTTTGTCCAGCCAGAACTTCATCAGCGCAAACACATCCTCCCGCACCTTGGGGTTGTCCCAATTCAGATCCGGCTGCTTCACCGCGAAATAGTGCAGGTAGAACTGCTTGGTCGTCTCGTCCCACTGCCACGCCGACCCCGAAAAGAAACTCGGATAATTATTCGGCGGCAGCGGATGCGCGGGATCCGCCGGATTCGGTTTTCCATCGCGCCAGAAATAGTAATCGCGATATGGATTGTCCTTCGACGATCGCGATTCCGCAAACCAGCGATGTTCATCCGACGAATGATTCACAACGAGGTCGACAATCAGCCGCATATGCCGCGCCTTGATCCCCGCCAGCATGCGATCGAAGTCCGCCATCGTGCCGAACTCCTTCATCACCTTCCGATAATCGCGAATGTCATACCCGTTGTCAGCATTCGGCGAATCGTAATGCGGCGACAACCAGATCACGTTCACGCCCAGCTTCTTCAAGTAGTCGAGATGCTGCGTGATCCCGTTCAGATCGCCGATCCCATCTCCGTTCGAATCCTGGAAACTGCGGGGATAAATCTGGTACACCACGGCTTCCTTCCACCACATCGGCTCATACCCATTCACCGGTGCGGAGGCTTTGTGGACGGTCGCCTCAGTTTTCGCAGCGCTTGTATCCGGCTGCGCGAGAGTTGTATCAATTGAGATTGCGGCGAAGACAAATGCAAGTACAACAATGGTTGTTTTCACGGGCCAAATCATACCGCACCCGGCTCTCTTCTGCCCGTGATTCCATATTCCAGTGACCTGATTTCCTATCGCCGTAACCCGAACCTCTCTCCGGACTTAGAACAAACCACGTTTACTCCGGCGAGTCCTGAACCATCCTCGTAACTTGACAGTCCTCTTCGCATTGGGTTACCTTACTTTGCAACGTAAAGTGAGTATGCGATGAGCTTTCCGATTCATCCTCTCGACAAGGCCCTCGGCGACATCACCAGTATTCGCCGTCAGGTCGCGCGCACGACTGAATTCCGCGGCTACGGCGCTGCCACGCTCGCCACCACTGGCCTGTTCGCCTTCCTCGCTGCTGTTATGCAAGGTTTCCTTCTGCCCGATCCCGCCAATCACATCGGCAACTACCTCCGCATCTGGATCACCACTGCCATCCTTTCCGCCGTCCTCATCGGCATGCAGACGCTCACCCGCACCCGCCGCATCCACTCCGGATTGGCCGATGAGATGATTCTCATGGCCGTCGAACAGTTCCTTCCCTCCGTTGGCACCGGCGCACTCATTTCTGTCATCCTCGTCCGGTTTGTCCCCGGGTCAGTCTGGATGCTTCCCGGTCTCTGGCAAATCACCTTCAGCCTCGGCGTCTTTGCGTCCTGCAGATTCCTGCCTAAACCGATGACGGCCGCAGGCTGCTGGTATCTGCTCACGGGTCTCACCTGCATCGGTCTCGGCGACACACGGGCACTCACTCCCTGGACCATGGGCGTGGCCTACGGTGTCGGCCAGTTGATCGTCGCCGCGGTTCTCCTTTGGGGCTCGAAAGAAGATCGCGATGAAATCTAAATCCTCCAGCAGCGAAGGCCGCTTCGCCTACGAAGGCCTCGACCGCGTCATTCACGAACGCGCGCGGCTCAGTGTGCTTACCTCGCTCATCACCAATCCCAAGGGCCTGGCCTTCAACGATCTCAAGCAGCTTTGCGCACTCACTGACGGCAACCTCAGCCGTCATCTCAGCGTTCTCGAATCAGCCAAGATGGTCGAAATCATCCGCGGCCACGACCGCAATCGACCGCAGACCATCTGCCGCATCACAGCATCCGGCCGCAAGCGCTACCTCGAATACCTCGCCACCCTGGAGCAGGTCGTGCGTGACGCAGGCGCCGGCGCCAAACCAGATGCAGCCGTCTCCGCCCTGGTGCAGAACCTTGCGCCATCGCGAACCTAAAATTTTTTGCTTAATAACTTTGCATTGCAAAGTGACATCTTGGATGGAGGAACTCCGTTGAACGACGCACCAATGCTTCACTCCGGCTTTCAGTCGAAATTTACATCCCGCTCCATGGGCGTAAAGCTGCTCATCGTTTGCGCACTAGCGCTCGTCATGACCATTCCGGCCCTCTTCGTCGACAACCTCGTAGATGACCGCACTCATCGCGCGTCCGATGTCGTCAAGGAAATCAGCAGCCATGTCGGAGGCCAGCAGACCTTTCTCGGACCCACGCTCGCCATTCCTTACGACATCCCGCCGACCTCATCCGGTTTCAATGCGAAACACGGCACTTATCTCGTATTTCCGGCCCAGGCATCAGCGACCGTAAAAACCAGGGCGGAAGAAAAACGCCGCTCGCTCTTCAAGGTTCCCGTCTTTCAGGCCGATCTCAACTTTGAAGCAGCATTCGACTTGAACGGGGTACCAGTCGCCGCACCGCAAGGCGCTGTGCTCGATTGGTCCCGCGCCGAGTTCATCGTCGGCGTCACCGACGCGCGCGGCGCAATCTCTGACGGCTCTCTGACCATCGGCGGCAAGACGCTCCCACTCTCGCCGGCGGAGTCAGCTGAAAACTTCTCCTTCGGCGCAGATGCTACACAGCAACTCAAGCTCAAGCTCTTTGGCGCTCGGCCCGGAAATGTACAGCCCGCCAGTCACTTCACCGTCACCGCCGCGATGCGCTTTTCCGGCGCACAGCGCATTGCACTGATCGCCTACGGTAAAACCACTCGCCTCTCCATGCAGGGCGACTGGCCCGATCCCAGCTTCGATGGCGGCTTCCTGCCTGTAGATCACAACATCACTCCCAGCGGATTCACCGCAAACTGGTCCGTTCCCTTCATCGCTCGCGGAGTGCGCGCCGAGGGTGTCAGCGACACCATCACCGGTCTCGACACAACCACTCTCGGCGTCTCCTTCGTTGAACTCGCCGATCCCTACCAATCCGTGACTCGCTCACTCAAATACGTCCTTCTCTTCCTCGGCCTGCTCTTTCTCTCCTACTTCGTTTTCGAAGTCACCACCGGCAAGCGCGTCCATCCAGCGCAATACGTCCTCGTAGGCATCGCACAAATCATCTTCTACCTCCTGCTGCTTTCTCTCGCCGAGCGCATCGGTTTCGACTTCGGCTTCCTCATCGCCGGCGCTGCCACCGTCACTCTGCTCTCCACCAATGCCGGCTGGATCTTCGCGAGCCGCGCACAGGCAGTTCGGGCGTTTGTTGTCTTTACTCTGCTGTACACACTCATCTACCTCCTGCTGCGGCTCGAAGACAATGCCTTGCTCGTCGGTGCTGTTGCCAGCTTCCTGGCCGTTGCCGGTGCCATGTACTTCACGCGTTCGATCGATTGGTACGGCTCACTCCCGGAACCCGCCACACCCAACAAGTAGGAGCGAGCAAGGAATCAAAAAGCCCTCCCCTTCGAGGTAACTATGCACAACACGTCACAGACCGGTCTTCATGTCGCCATCATCATGGACGGCAACGGCCGCTGGGCCACCCACCGCGGACTGCCACGCGTCGCCGGTCATCGCGCCGGCGTCGCAGCAGTAAGGCGCGCCGTTGAACACGCGCCAAACCTTGGCATTCGTGTCCTCACCCTCTATGCATTCTCATCCGACAACTGGGCGCGTCCTGCGCAAGAGGTCCAAAGCATCTTCTGGATCATCCGCGCCTTCTTGCGACTCGAGTGCGAACGCCTCTGTCAGCAGGGCGTGCGCCTCGAAGTCATCGGCCGTCGCGATCGCATCCCCGCACCACTGCTGCGCGAAATCGAACGCACCGAATCTGCAACCGCAGTTGGCCAGACCCTTCTCCTCCGCATCGCCATCGACTACTCATCACGATCGTCCATCGCCCAGGCCGCCGCCTCACTTATTTCTTCCGTCGCCGAACCGATCGACTCCGAACGCATGCGTACCATCATCACGCACAACCTCACCTCTGGCTGCGGCGAAGTCGATCTTCTCATGCGCACCGGCGGCGAAAAACGACTCTCCGACTACCTTCTCTGGGAATCTGCCTATGCCGAGCTCTCCTTCACCGACCGTATGTGGCCCGACTTCGATGGGCAAGATCTCGAAACCGCTGTGAACGACTTCAAGCATCGCGAGCGTCGATTTGGCGCTGTTCCCAATGCACGCGCCGCCTCTCCATTCCTGGTACCGGAAAATACACAATGAACCCGAGCACTCTTTCCCGCATTCCAGCTTCGCGCCCGCTCCGCGTGAAACTCATCCTGCCCGCGCTCACTGAGGCGACCGATCCTTACTGGCGCCCCATCAAGTATTCCCTCTTCCCTCCTCTCGGTCTCGCGACGCTCGCCGCCTATCTTTCGCCGGACGACCATGCCACCATCGTCGATGAACACATCCAGCCGCTCACGCTCAACGACGCACCCGATCTAGTCGTCATTCAGGTCTACATCACGAATGCCTGCCGCGCTTATAAGATCGCCGACCACTATCGCAGCATCGGTGCGTTTGTATGTCTCGGCGGTCTTCACGTCACGTCCCTTCCCGGCGAAGCCGTACCCCACGCGGACGCCATCTTTATCGGCCCCGGCGATCAAACCTTCCCGCAGTTCCTCAAGGATTTCCGCGCCGGAACGCCGCTACCCGCCTACACATCCACCTCCGGCCGCACGCTCGAGCGCATCCCGCCCATTCGCCGCGATCTGATCCGCCGCGCCTCGTATCTTGTTCCCAATTCCATCGTCGTCACGCGCGGATGCCCGCAGCACTGCGACTTCTGCTACAAGGATGCGTTCTTTCAGGGTGGCCGCAGCTTTTATACGCAGCGCGTCGACGAAGCTCTCGCCGAAATCGACCGTCTTCCCGGGCGCCATCTCTACTTCCTCGACGACCATCTTCTCGGCGACCGTCATTTCTCTGAAGCGCTTTTCTCCGGGATGAAAGGCATGGGCCGGCTCTTCCAGGGCGCGGCCACTGTCGATTCCATCTTGCGAGGCGATCTGATAGAACGCGCTGCCGAGGTCGGTTTGCGCAGCATCTTCGTCGGCTTTGAAACTCTCACGCCCGAAAACCTGCGCCGCAGCAACAAGCGCCAGAATCTTGGTCGCGACTACAAAGCCGTCGCCGACCGCCTGCACTCACTCGGCATCATGATCAATGGCAGTTTCGTATTCGGCATGGACGATGACGGCGACGACGTCTTCCGCCGCACCGTCGACTGGGCCGTTGATCACGGCGTCACCACCGCAACATTCCACATCATGACGCCTTATCCCGGCACGCAACTTCACGCCCGTATGGTGCGCGAAGGCCGCATCGTTACGCGCGATTGGAATCTCTACGACACGCGGCATGTCGTCTACCGGCCCGCACGTCTCGCACCTGAAACTCTGAAGAATGGATATGACTGGGCCTACCGCGAGTTCTATCGATGGTCATCCATCGCCCGCGCGTCGCTCCATCACGGCGCGCTCAAACACCAGGCCAAGCACTTCTTCTACGCATCGGGGTGGAAGAAGTTCGAGCCGCTCTGGGACATGCTGATCCGTGCCCGCCAGCTCACTCACGTGACGCCACTACTCGAAGCCGTCCTCTCGCGCGTTACCAGCACCACGCATCAGCCCCGCGCCAACCCGACCTCCAGCCCCTTCAAAATAATCTCGCCGGACGTTTCCACATGACCGCTTGAGACCCCGCAGAAACAACAAAGGCCCGGAGCTTGCGCTCCAGGCCTTCGCCACCTTGCATCCACCCCCCAGGGGATGAATCTCCGTAAAGAGAATCCTTACTCCGCTGCCGTTTCCACGGCCTTGGTCTGCGAAACGGTCCAGTCCGGCGCACCCACTTTAAACCGCGCAAAGCGCCGAACAGTGAGATTCTCGCCGAGCTTGCCAACCTTCTGCGCAATCAGCTCCTTGATGTTGATCGCCTGGTCCTTGATGAATGGCTGCTCAAGCAGGCAAACCTCTTCGTAGAACTTCGCCATCTTGCCTTCCAACATTTTCTCCACGATGTTTGCGGGCTTTCCGGTCGCAGCTGCCTGGGCGCGATAGATCTCCTTCTCGCGCTCCATGTCTTCGGCGCTCACATCTTCGGGCTTGATGTAACGCGGATCGCTCGCCGCGATGTGCATCGCGATGTCCTTCAGCAATTCCTGAAAATCATCGGTGCGCGCCACAAAGTCGCTCTCGCAGTTCACTTCCACCATCACGCCAATTTTGCCGCCGGCATGGATGTAGGTGCCCACCGCGCCCTCATTGGTCGTACGCGCTGCCTTCTTCTGCGCGGAAGCCATGCCACGCTTGCGCAGCACCACGAATGCGTCTTCGATATTCCCCTTGGTCTCCTGCAGAGCCTTCAGGCAGTCGCCCATGGGCGCGCCGGACTTTTCGCGAAGATCCTTCACCAACTTTGCATCTATCTTCTCTGCCACACTCATCTCGCTTCCTTCTCTTTTCCCCAATTCAAAATTGCGTTGAAACTATCGGCACTCGGCTATCACTTCCGGAAAGCCAATAACCTTTGCCGGTTTGGCCGCACCGCAGGTGCCCAAAAGAAAAGCGTGGCAACCAGACGGCGCGGCCACGCTTGTCTCAGTCTACTTAAAAACTTAGAGGGCGCGTTCGGCCACTTCCTCTTCGTCGATCGCCGCTTCAGCCGCCGGAGCCTTGCGAACGCCCGCGCCAAGTGCCGCGTCAAAATCGACGTCTTCCACCGGCGCCGCTTCCGCCGCCACAGGAGCTTCGTCTTCAGCGACCGGAGCCTCCGCCGCAGCAAACGCCTTGTCGCCCACCAGGTTCACACCCTCGGCCGCCGAATCAGCGATCTTCGAGGTGAACAGGCGAATCGCACGCAGGGCGTCGTCGTTGCCGGGAATCACGTAATCCACCACCGTCGGGTCGCAGTTAGTATCCACCACCGCCACCACCGGGATGCCCAGCTTGCGCGCTTCCTTCACCGCAATCGCCTCGTTGTTCGAGTCGACGATGAACAGCGCATCGGGCAGGCGCTTCATATTCTTGATGCCGGCCAGGTTGGCTTGGAGGTGCTTGCGCTCGCGCTCCAGGCGAATGACTTCCTTCTTGGTCAGCAATTCGTACCGGCCGTCCGTGGCCATATCATCCAATTCCTGAAGGCGCTTCACCGACTTCTGCACCGTCACCCAGTTCGTCAGCAGCCCGCCCAGCCAGCGCTGGTTGATGTACGGCATGCCCGCCCGGTTGGCCTCTTCAGCCACGGCGTCCTGTGCCTGGCGCTTGGTGCCGACAAACAGAATCGTCTTGCCGCTCGCGCACAGTTCAGTCACAAACTTCGACGCGTCCTTGAAAAGCTTCAGCGTCTTCTGCAGGTCGATGATGTAAATCCCGTTGCGCTCGCCAAAGATGTACTCCTTCATCTTGGGATTCCAGCGCTTCGTCTGATGCCCGAAGTGAACACCCGCTTCGAGCAGCTCCTTCATTGTGATCGTGGCCATTGGCCTCCTTCGTGGATTGCATCCGGGCTAACCTTCGTCTGGCCCGGATTGAAGCCCGCTCTCGCGGGAGATTTAAAACCAAGTTCTGAGTTAAAGTTCAAAGTTCACAGCAATAAGTCGCTCGAAAACTAAGAACTCTGAACTACGAACTGCATACTGCAAACGCGTTAGCGTTTGCTGAACTGGAACCGCTTGCGTGCACCCTTCTGACCGTACTTCTTGCGTTCCTTCTGGCGAGCATCGCGCGTCATCAGGCCTTCAGCCTTCAGCAGCTTGCGCAGCTCCGGGTTGAACAGAACCAGTGCGCGGGCAATGCCCATCTTCACGGCATCGGCCTGCGCGGCAACTCCACCGCTCTTCACCGTGGTCACGACATCGAAACTCCCGGCCAACTCAGCCACCACCAGCGTCCGCTTGGCGGCAACGCGCTGCTGTTCGGTCACAAAGTACGTTTCGAAGGGCTTGCCGTTCACCTTCCACTCACCGGTGCCCGGACGCAGAAAAACGCGGGCAATCGCCGACTTGCGGCGCCCCGTCCCGTAATACTGAACCAGATCTGCCATTCTCTTTTGACTCTCTCCGCCGGCTTGATTCAGCGCGGCCAAAACCGTCTAAAAACCAAACTCGCCACAGCTAAAAGCTGCGAACACCAATTTCCAAAGCCACCGGCTGCTGCGCAAAATGCGGATGCTTGTCGCCGCGATAGACCTTCAGCTTCGTGCCCATCGCACGGCCGAGCTTCGACTTCGGCAACATCCCCTTGATCGCCTCTTCCAGAATCTTTTCCGGCTTGCGGGCCAGCAGGCGCGAGAATTCCTCTTCGCGCAAACCGCCCGGGAAGCCCGTGTAGCGGCGATAGACCTTTTTCTGGCTCTTCAAACCAGTCAGGCGAACCTTCTCGGCGTTAATCACGATTACGTGGTCGCCCATGTCGATGTACGGCACGTACTTCGGATTCAACTTGCCGCTCAGAACATCGGCCGCCTTGGTCGCCAGCCGGCCCAGGGTCTGGCCGCTGGCATCCACTACATACCACTTGCGGTCAATATCCTTGCCGCTCGGAACAAAGGTGCTCATCTCTCTCCTGCCCTCTATCACTTCAAAATCTTCAGCGCAATGCGCTTAACCCCATGGCATCCGCGCATGGGATTCAATTCTGCCCACTTCCAAACAATCCTGTTCGGGTGAGGACTGCGGCGCTTGCCCCTCAAAAAGGGCCCTGACTCTGCTGGACTTAACTCGCTGTCCCAGCCGAAGGTGCCTGTTCCGGTCGAATCCGATTAAGGGGTTCAATCAGCCGGGTCCGGGCTAAACTTCTTCTCCTCATCGACTTGAAACCGTCTCAGAGGGCCCACAACAGACCCCAGGCGCAACACCGCACAAGACCCTTAGGATACCCGAATCAAGGTGCAGAGTCAACGAAATGTGGGTTCGCCGGCCACGTAGGTGGGAAGTCAAAGACCGACCCAACCAAATGAATTGTCATTTCGACCGAAGCGCAGCGAAGTGGAGAAACCTGCAGTTGCCCTTCCGTCCACGTCCACTCAGCCTGGAACTCAATCTAACGGCAAAAGCGGCAACGTTAGCTTCTTCTCCGGCTCCGGCCTGCTGCGCGGGGGTTGCTTAAATGTGGCGTCGCGGCTGGCCGGATACTCGGCTTGCTTGCCCTCTAGGAACCGGGCGCCCATTCATGCGGTTTCATCGCATGAGTGGGATCGGCTCCATTCAATCCCCCGCTTTCAGCCCCAGGCTCCGCTTCATCGGATGCGCCTCAGTATTGAAAATCACCGAATCAAACTCCAGCGTCGACTCCGGAGCAAACAGCAAATACAGATACTTCAGCGTCTCCGCAAAAAAGAAGCTCTCCATCGAGTCCCGCTTCTGCTTGCTGCGCACATCCGCCAGCGCCGCATACGCCTCATCGGTCCTGCAATACTTCACCAGCCCATCAAGGTAGGTCCGCCCCATCGCCAGGTACTTCGCATCGTGCGTGTAGTGGTAGAGGTAGTAGGTCGATTCGATAATCTCCGGCCGCAACTCGTACCCCGGGCTCACGATCTTCATCTTCGCGTAGTCCAGCGTCTCCGGCTCAATCCCCGCCACGTTCCACATCCTGTAGCTCGATTCCTGCAGTTCCGCCGCCCGGTGAACATCGTTCCCCAGCGCCAGCACCGCCGGATAAAACGCATCAAGCGCGCCATAATTCGTATGCGTCCGCTGCCCGCTGTTCATGTCCGCCTGCCCATACCAGAGCCCGCTCGGCCCCTCGTCGGCGAGATACTTGTCGATCGCCCTGACACTCTCCTGCCACATCCGCGCGCAGTCCTTGTCGTCAAACAGAATCGACGCCTTCAGCAGATACTCATAGTAGGAATCAATGCCGCCCATGATCCCCGCCGTCGGGTCGGTCCACTTCCCCGTCTCCACGTCGATCTCCGACCCCACCAGCCCGATCGCCGACCTTCTCTTGTACAACTCCACCAACGCCCGCTTGGCCATATCGTAGTAATTCTGCTTGCCCGTCAGCCGCGCCAGCATCCCGTACTCCAGCAGCAGCGTCCCAATCTCCGCCGGATTGCTCTTCGTTCCCCGCACCGCCCCCGTGTGCAGGTTCACATACTCATACGGCATTCCCGTCGGCGAGTCGAACATCGGCGCCATCCGCCGCCCCAGGTCGTCAGCCAGTTCCAATAGCCGCTTGTCCCCCGTCATCTCGTAACAGGAAATCAAACTCCCCAGCAGCCGAATCGTAATCTCGAAATCCTTGACGTAGATGTCCTGGTCCAGATTCAGCTTCGTATCGATCAGCGTCCGCGCCTCATCGGCCTGTTCTTTAAGCCCCATCAGCGTCAGTGTGTCCAGCGCATCCACCGGCGTCATCAGCAGGCTGTGCCCATCCCCGTACCAGTCGAATGGCTTCAGCGTAAGCGGCTTCAGAGCATCATGCCCCCACGCATATTTCTTGTACCCATTCCAAGCATGAAGAGTCGCCGCGCGAACCCGCTCCGCCATCTGAGCCTTTTCCGCATCGCTCATCGTCTTCGCCGTCGCGGTCGCCGACGAGACGGGCGCACTTTTGCTCGGAGCATCGCTTTGCGCAAACGCAACCAGCGCAAACAAAGGAGCCAATAAAAGAACAACCGCCAAACAGAACTTCGAAGCGCGCATCGTAACCCTCTCGAGACAACGAAAACATCATACGGAATGAGCCCACACACCGCAGTGTCATTCTGAGCGCGTGTTCCCCAGCGGAATCATTTTTGCAGTGTCATCCTGAGCACGCACCCCCGCGGTGTCATCCTGAGCGAAGTCGAAGGATCTGCGGTTGCTTTTGCCCTTGCATCTGCACCTCGCCCAGTTGTGTCATCCTGAGCGGAGCAACGGGGCCCCGAACGTTTTTCAGTTCGGGGGTGAGTGAGCGAAGGATCTGCTTCGTCGTTGCTGTCACCATCACCAAGAAATCTCGCACAAACAAAACCACCCGGAACCAGTTTCGGTTCCGGGTGGTTTAACTGAAAACTGACAACTGATAACTGTTCCTTACGCCGCGCTCTCGCTCAGCGAACTTACCCTGAACCGCTTCATCTGGATCGACAGTGTCCGCTCGATCTTCCTCAGATCGCCACGCTCCGCCGGCCCGGCAAACGTTGAAGCAATGCCTTTGGCCGATGCGCGTCCCGTGCGGCCAACACGATGAACAAAATCTTCCGCCAGTTTCGGCATGTCGAAATTGATCACGTGCGCCACATTCGCCACGTCGATGCCGCGAGCGGCAACATCCGTAGCAACCAGCACGCGGTGATGGCCTTCAGAGAAACTCCGCAGTGCCGAGTTCCGCTGCGACTGCGAACGATCGCCATGAATCTGTGTCGCCGACCAGCCGGAACGGCTAAGCCTGCGCGCCACGCGATCCGCGCCATGCTTGGTGCGAACAAACACCAGGAAGCTGCCATCCTCTGAATCCAGAAGATGCTCAAGCAATTCCTGCTTTTTGTCAGGAGCCACTTCAAACGTGCGCAGCTCCACGTTCTCCGCCGGCTTCAATACCGATCCGATTTCGACGCGCACCGGGTTGTTGAGATACTTCCGCGCCACTTCCTTCACCGCGCCTTCCAGCGTAGCGGAGTAGCAAAGCGTTTGCCGCGACTGCGGCAGCGTGGTCGCGATGCGTGCGATGGCTGGCTGAAAGCCCATATCGAGCATCCGGTCCACTTCATCCAGCACCAGTATTTGAATCTGGTCCATCCGCACGAGTTTCCTTTTTAGGTAATCCTCGAGCCTGCCCGGCGTAGCCACGATCAACCGCGCGCCGCGGCGAATCGCATCCAGTTGGGGGCGTTCCTGCATCCCTCCAACCACCAGCGCCACCGTCTGCTGCGGGCTCGTCCGAATGGCCTTGAAAGCCACCTCTACCTGCATCGCCAGTTCGCGTGTAGGCAGCAGAATCAGTGCCTGTGCGGCATTCCGGTCCTGCACCTTCTGCAGCATCTCCACGATCGGAATCAAAAATCCGAGGGTCTTGCCGGTACCCGTCTGCGCCGTAGCCAGCACGTCGCGGCCTTCGAGAGCCGGAGGAATGCAGCCCGCCTGTACGGGCGTGGGGGTTACAAAATTGTTAGTGTTGAGCCGCGCCATCAAGGCGGCCGAAAGATGTGAAACTGGACTGAGAACTGTGTCGTCAAAATATATTCATTTCCTGAGTTCCGGAGCCCGTCTTCCCTGGGGCCTGCAATCGGAACCCGACCTTGCAGCCGCACACACTTGTCCTGCCACGTGCGCGCCTGCTCTTTATTTATGCGTAAGGGAGAACCAAATACGTCCCGGGGACTGACCATCAGACTTTTCAACTTCCTCTGAGGTCCGGACCTGCCGCACGCTACTTAATGCCGCCGTTGGACTCATTGTCCGCAGGCACCACACTCTTGCAAACTGCTGAAAGCACACTGCTCCAGCCGGAGGTGGTTACGCTGTAGGGGCTTGGGGGAAATCTGTGCCAGGCTGAATTGCCTTAATAAGAAGGGGCAAACCGCCGCTCACGTCCAAATCACTGAGCGCAAAGCCAGTATAGCACGGTTTCGCTTTTTCCCCTTCGCCGATGCGGACTAACCCCATATCGCCTATCGTACTGAACACGCTCAAAGATCGCGAAAATCGGTTGTCATCCCGAGCGCAGTCGAGGGATCTGCGGTTGCCTTTTATTGATCTTCGCCAGGCGAAATTTTGCGTTACTTCCGGTTAGATGGGATGAGAAGGTCGACCCCGATCGTAGCCAGCGTTAAGCTGACGTAGATCAACGCACTCAAAGGTGCAATCCCGAAGGATGGAGGCCGACCCGTGAAGAAGCATAGCAATTCTGTGAAGAAGAGTGAATCCCCGATGAAGCGCAGGAACCCGCGAGCTGAAGAGCGGCGGGATTCAAGCGAGGTGATGGCGGAGCTGGTTTCACAACTGCGGCAGCAGTTGGAAATGAAGGGTGTTGCGGCTGCTGAACCAGCAAAAGAGGAGCGAGATGCGGCGCATCCGAACCTGGATCGTCTGACCGTGGGCGTGGATCTTGGAGATCAGTGGAGCAACTACTGCATTCTGGGTTTAGGTGGCGAGACCCTTCGCGAGGGCCAGTTTCGGACGAAGCGGCAGGAAGTTGGAGAGTTTTTTCAAGGGCTGGCGATTTCTCGAGTGATTATCGAAGTGGGAACGCATTCGGCGTGGGTACGGGAAGTAATCGCGGGACTTGGACATGAAGTGCTGGTTGCCAATGCGCAACGGATGGAAGGGAAAAAGCGTCGCCGGCGCAAGAATGACCGGATCGACGCCGCCAAGCTGGCCAGACTGGGGCGTGTGGATCCGAAATCACTGTATCCGATACAGCATCGCAGCACCGAAGTCCGCGAGGACCTGCTGGTAATTCGAGTTCGCGATTCGCTGGTCGAGTCGCGGACGAAATTAATCAGCACCGTGCGGGGGATGGTAAAGACCATGGGATCGAGGGTAGCGGGCTGTTCCAGCGTAAGCTTCTCCGGGAAAGCGGCAGACCAGATTCCCCCAGAAGTGCGAGAAACGCTGCAGCCGTTACTGCGTCTGATCCAGACGTTGAGCGAGGAAATCCAGAGCTACGAGAAGCGCATCGAAAAGCTGGGCCGAGAGAAATATATGGACACGAAGTTACTGCGGCAGGTGAATGGAGTAGGGCCTGTCACCTCACTGGCCTATGTCTTGACACTGGAGACTCCACAACGATTTAAGAGGAGTCGCGATGTTGGTCCGTACCTGGGATTAGTGCCCCAGCAGGAGGATTCCGGCGACAGCCAGCCGCAGCTGGGAATCAGCAAGGCCGGCGACAGGATGCTGCGCAAGCTGCTGGTGGGTAGCGCGCACTACATCCTGGGCCCGTTCGGGCCGGACACCGACTTACGACGATTCGGAATGAAACTCTGCGAGCGTGGAGGAAAGAACGCCAAGAAGCGAGCTTCTGTCGCAGTGGCACGAAAACTCGCCGTCTTACTGCATCGGCTCTGGTCGAGCGGCGAAGTCTATGAGCCACTTGGATACGGAAAGACAACAACCGAATCGGCCGCGGCGTAGAGGGAAACACGAATCTGTTTTTATTCGTTCCAAAGCAATCTGCTTCTCGAGGTTGATTGATCATGACATCCACCGCCTTGTTCGGATGACTGCGCGTGACCGTCTGATCCTTTAGAGATCGCCGGTTAGATGGCAGCGTCCCAACAAGCCCAGGTCCATCATCGTTGTGATGGACCTGGGCTTTAGATCGGACCCCAGAATGCACCGGGCCCGCAGTGGCCCATCAGAGTGCGGATAGAAGGCAGGCAACGTGGGTGGCGTCAATACAGTCTCGGGAACAATGGTTGAGGACGAATCAGATGATGTCGGTGGGACGATTCCCACTCCAAATATCGAACGAAGCTGAACTGAAACACGTTCCGCTTCGTTCCTGATCGAGTGTTGAGAGGTGTTGAACACTGTCAAGGGTCAAGATGAACGTCCTGACGGACGCCCTTGACAGTGTCCAGCACCTCTGCCGGAGGATTCTGTGTTCAGACTAGAACGGCCGCCAAGTCGGCCTTGACATCTTTGACCTTCTCATAGAAGACGGTTACCCAGGGCTTTATAACCTGAGAGCGCGAAGCAGGACATGTGTAAGGACATTGGAGAGAACCGCTCCAAGGGGTGCCCAGAGAAGCGCCAGCGCGTACAGCGTAGCCAGTGTGCGTTCGCGTTTCTTATGCGTGAACCGGCGAACCCAAGGATCAATTACTGAATCGGCGAACTTGGTCCACGCGTAGAAATTGAAGATGGCGAATACAAGTCCCAGGCTGGCTGCACCGATCACAGCGCCCATGGACATGGGTGGATGCCGTGCTGCTTCCGTACTCCCCAGCACTAAGCAAGCTGAACTCATCAAGATCAACAATGTCCAGAGCATGACCGACGTATAACAGGACGACGCAAGTTCTACATCCGTTCAGGCCGAACGGAGCGAGTTGTGGCCAACCCTTCAATTACCTTTGTGACAACACCGACCCCCTGTTGTTGCTCGTCGAGTAACTTCTGTGTAGGCGGTAATAGTCCCGGAGGTCGAATTCCCTGGCCAATGGTTTGCTGAGCACCTTCTGCGACTATGCGCGCACTCGAGGAATACTTCTGAGGGTTTTCGAACGCCGCTGTTTACGCAGCGTGCGCTTTCAGTCTCGAATATTCGAACTTGGCTTGCCTGAGTATCGGAATCTCCTGGTCAGCATCCTTCCAAAGGACAAGGAATTCTTTATAGGCTGCAAGTGCTCGGACGCGCGTCGCATTCACATCGGAGCCATCTGTCGATTTCGACTGCAGAGCGTTGGCTCGAGCCACTCCCAGACGCGCCAGCGCTCCTGTCCAACAGTTCGAGACAATGCCGGGGTGGTCGAGAATCCTCTGGAATTCCTTGGCAGCATCGCTGCCTTGTCCGGACGCCAAGTAGGCTTCTCCGCGCATATACACCGGATAGAGGCAGGAAATACTGTTGGCGTACGGAATATTGCCTAACTCAATTTCCGCATCAGCCTGCAATGCACTAAGTGCGAGAGACGGGTTCTTCCTATTTAGATCTAATTGTGCCTGAATCGCGGACAGCCAATGCGCGCGGATTTGGGTATCCAGAGGAAAGCGTTTCTCCAAGTCCCGGGAGAGAGAAGTGGCTCGTGCTGTATCACCCACTAGTGCAAAAGTCAGTGCGGCTTCACTCTCGACTCCTTGGCTCATAGGCGCAAGCTTCAAAGCCGATTCCGCCGATTGTCGGGCAAGTGCTGAATTTCCAATGGCAGCTTCGCGATGAGCAGATATCGCCTGCGATATTGCCCCGGACTCCTTGCTCCCTGCACTCACGGCCGAGTCCACCGCTTGCTGGATCAGTTCCCGAGCTCTCCCAAAATGACCGCTATACGCCTGAGTATCTGACATGAGCGCCAACCCAACATCGTTCCCCGGCGTTTCCACAAACCACTGTTGCTGTTCTGTCATCGCAGCTGAGTCTGAGTCAAGAAATGCAAGGGTATAGAGAGTTGTGTGGAGAGCTTCATGATCGAGTTTTCGCGCCTGTTCCTCGCGGACAATCTGGTGCGCTTCATCGAGGCGATGCAACGCAATAGCGTCTAAGGCAAGAATGTTGTAGATAGATGCTTGGCGTGGGGCACGGAGCATAGCCTGCCTTTGAGATGCCGCAGCCTTCTCATACTGTCCACGTGCACCCCAAACGATTCCCAGCGAGCTGTAACCCTCAAAATTGTTTGGGTAGTCGTCCACCCGTTGCTGATTGGCTTGGATGGCCTTGTCCATCTCTCCAGTCACATACGTGTAATAGTCGGCACTAATTGAGAGCCTCTCCCATTCGCTGCTACGACCTCGCAATTGGAATGCCCTGGTGTGGAACTCGGCTGCGCGCCCCGGCTCAGACAACCCGATGTAATTCCAGCCCGCTGCCGAGTAGGCCAAAGCAAAATCTGGATCGAGCTCAATGGCTCGTAAACAGTAAGGCAGCGCTGCAGCGGAAGTCTTCTCACCTTCGACCTTTTTACAAAGGCTATAGGCCTTTAGAGACTCGAGCGAGGATGTAGTGGCCCGTTCGAGCGGAACATCAAATTTCTGCACTATAGCTAAGGACTCACCCAGTTCACCTCGCAACTTCAGTGCCGCACGTCCCAGTGCGTCCAACACCTTCTCCTTGGACTCCGCTGTTACTTGCTCTTGCCCAAGCGTGTCACCGCTCATGCAATTCACCGCCTTGATCTCCAGCACATATCGGCTGCCCAAGCTGGCGATCGAACCGGTAACGTAGGCCGTGCTCCCCGCACGCTCGCAAAGGTCCCGGGCTACGGCTGGAGTAAGCCTTGCACCCTCAGGGAGAGTCATCAGCTTGAGGATGTTCGCCACGTCACTGTTGGGGAGCAGATTCAAGAATGGCGACTGGCGCAGTGAGACGTCCAGCCCTGTCTTCAGCGTGTCGTCGAATACGACTTCGCCCGTGCTGTTGGTGAAGTCGGCAAGAACGATGATGTCCTTTTCGGAGAGGTGATGGTTTCGCGGATACCAATGATAGTAAAGGCCGCCCGAAACGACCATGACGAGCAGGACCAGACCCGCGATTCTCCATCGGTTTGCAAACCAATGCGGATATCTCCCCCGTACTTCCAAAGCGTCCTCGCCTTGCTCAGAGATATCAACGTTACAGAGGAATCGGTAGCCGACCGTGGGCACGGTTTCGATGTAGCGCGGGTTGCGGATCTCGTCCCCGAGAAGGCGCCGTAGTTGGCCAATGGTGCGCGTGAGGGAACTCTCGGTAACGGCGGCATCGCCCCACACCGCATTCAGCAATTCTTCCTTCGAGATGAGCTTCCGAGGATTGCGCAACAAGAACAAGAGCACGCGAAATGTCTTCGGTTCAACCGGAAGGATCTCGCCAGCCCTAACAAGACAGAACTCCCGCTCGCGAACCTCCACATCACCGAATTTGAAAACTATGGACTTATTCCCTGACACAAAGCTCCGCTGATCCGCCCTCTGAAATTCATCCTCCTGATCCCCGGGAGTGCTGCAAGTATAACCCCGCGCTATGTCGCAGGCGCGCTGATCGTGATTCCGGTGAGGGTCAACCAGGCCAGGCCCGTTTGATTTTGTGGTGGATACAGGCAGCCAGATCACCGTGATCGATCCAGCTCTGGCATCGCAACTCCATACGTGGCCAACGACATCAGAAACAGCAACATCAGATTGAACGAACAACACAATTTGGCCATCCAAATCACCCCTCTAAAAGCCAAGCGGGAATATGGCATTTCCCGACTTCAATGCAATGTGAGAAAGGGCACACAGAGGCGATTCCGAATGGATTGTGGGCTACTCGTCAATGTCGTTAGCAAGTAGAAATGGGTTCTTCGTCACATTTGGTGAACCATGGTTGGCACTTTGCCTCTGATGCAGAGCGAGTTAGAAGTTGAACAGGCTCTGGCGGTCTCCGGTTCATGCCGATGGAGCGACGAACATTGGTGCCGGATACCGGTGAAGTGGCGTTAGATCAGCTGATGGTTGAGAACAACACTTTGCTCGTCATGGTACTTCAAGCGACGAGCGAGGCTAGCCATTGCCCAGAATGCCGGCAAGCGTCACGGCGCATTCACAGCCGTTACACGCGAAGGTTGAGTGATCTGCCTTGGGAAGGGATTCCGATGCGGATCGAACTGCGCGTGCGCCGGTTCTTTTGCGACAGCGAAGATTGCGGGCAGCAGATATTCACGGAACGCCTACCGAAAACCGTACAACGATACTCGCGGCGCACGTGCCGGTTGAGCGCTTCTCTCCAGCAGATTACGAGCGCGTTGGGCGGATCCGCAGGGTCACGGCTGGCGAAGCAACTCGGCATTCTGGCTAGCGGTTCGACGCTCCTTCGTCAGTTGCGCCGCAAACTGATAAAGACTTCCGCTCAAGGACCCAGGGTGTTGGGTATCGATGACTGGGCCTGGCGCAAGGGGCATCGATATGGCACGATTCTCTGCGACCTGGAACGTGGTAAGGTCGTCGATCTGTTGCCGGACCGCAGTGCGGAAAGTACTGCGGAATGGCTTCGTGCTCATCCTGGAACGGAGATCGTCAGCCGCGATCGCGCCAGCTTATATGCTCAAGCGGTAACAACAGCTGCGCCGCAAGCGGTGCAAGTTGCCGATCGTTGGCACCTGCTTCACAACTTGACGGAGGCATTCATCGCTGCACTCGTGCCGCATCATCGTCTGTTGTCCGAGACTGCACGTGATTTGGTCAAGACTCCGGTATTTTCGGCACTTTCTCCTGCGAAAGCGGATAAGCCTACGCCTCGAGATGAGACTAGGCAGAAGTTGAAAAGAGAACACCGCCTGGCAAAATACGACGCCGTGATGGAGCAAGTCCGCATCGGTGTCACCCAGCATGAAATCGCTCGTCGCTGTGGTGTCGGCATCAGAACAATTCGTCGATGGATTCGCGCTCAGGTATTTCCAGAGCGACGGACCGTAGTGCGCAGGTCCAAGGTCGATCGACATCGCGAGTACCTTGAGCAGCGCTGGACTGAGGGATGTCACAATGCCACCGAACTCTGGCATGAACTACGCGCACGAGGCTTTACCGGCCAATCACCCATCGTCAGGCGTTGGGTTCGGAGCCACTATGGCTCACGACGCCAACGTGCACGGCAGCAAACTCCGCGTTCATTGCCCCAGCCGTCGTCCCCACGGCAAACAGCTTGGAGCTTCCTGAAGGAGCCAGAAGATGCCCGAAACTACATCGCAGAACTATGTCGCCGGTCGCCGGAGATTGCAACGTGCGCTGATCTGGCGCGAGAGTTCGCCCGCATGATTCGGCAGCGAGATGCAGCTGCTTGGCCTGACTGGAAGGACAGCGCAAAGAGCAGTTTGCTGGCAAGTTTTGCAAAACACCTCTGCCACGATGAAGCCGCGCTGCTTGCCGCCCTTCAGCAACCTTGGAGCAACGGACCAGTCGAAGGCCATGTTCACCGCTTGAAGCTGATCAAGCGCTCGATGTACGGCCGCGCTAAATTCGATCTGCTCCGACTGCGCGTCGTGAATGCCGACTGAGATCCAGTCCCATCAAACCCTCATGAAAGATCGCGTTCCTTCACCAAATGTGACGAAGAACCTAGAAATGTCCGCTTTTCGTAGCAAGTAAAATGTCCGGTTTCATAAGTTAGTAGCCGTAGAGGCGGTGGGAAAGTGCGAATCCCGCGTTGTTTGCGGGATTTGCAAGTTGAGAGGGAAAGGAACTTTTCCTCTCAACGTCTTTTCCACGGCCTTGATCTGTTTTTTGCTCAGCGGCGTCAGGAGCTTCCCGTCCGCGCTGTAGTGTCCGATGCGATGTCCCGCGATCATGAGGGTCAGCGTCATATCCAGGTGCTGATGGATGATCGCTTTCGATCCGGCCAGGGTGTGGCGCCAGTGAGCGCGCTCCAGTTGCATGACCAGATTGTTGAAGCGCACGGTGTTGTCCCGATCGACGGTTCGCTCGTAGCGTTGCGTAAAAACCATCTCCAGGTTCCTGTTCCGGCAGGACATGAACGCCGTTCCGCGCTCGGCTGCGGGAACCGTGAAGCGACGGTTGAACTCGGCGATGTAGTGGTCGTTCAGAAACTGGTTGGCTGCTTCCAGGGTGCGGATCCCGCGCAGCCGCAGCTCCTGCGGCAGCCGTCCCTGCCAGGTGGAGAAGCTGCGTTCCGATCGTCCCCGCGCCTGCGGAGAGTATGCCGGAATCATATGCACTCCCAGTTCCTTCATGGCGCGGCCCACCTGCGTAGGGCGGTCATAATCGACCTTGCCGCCGCTCTTCGGCGTCAGCCAGAAATGGGCTCCGCGGTCGGAATAGAGCGAACAGAACAATCCCTTCTGTTCAATCACTGCCCGTAGCCCGGCCATCACCGTGAAGGTCGATTCCTCCGGCGCCAGTTGCGCGTAGTAGATATCGCTGGTGGCATCGTCCAGGATCACGATCAGGTCATGCTTGCGCTCATCCTGAAACCAATGGTGTTCGCTGCCGTCGATGTGCAGCATCATCCCTGGCAGGGGACGCCGCTCACGCCGCTTGCGATGAACGCCGCGCCGAGACTTGCGCTTCACCAGGCCGGCTGCCTGCAACGCCTGCTTCACCCACGTGTAGCTCAGACCGATCTGATGTTCCTCGCCGAGCTTCTCATGAAAGTGCCGCACGTTCAGATCGAAGTACCTGTCCCGGTAGAGACCAACAACCTCATCGGCCTGCTTCTTCGCCACTCGTCTGCTGCTTGGCTTCCGCCGTCGCCGGTCCAGCAAGCCCTGAGGACCTTCGTCCTCAAGCCGCTTGCGCCAACGACGCATCTGTCGCTCGCTGATGCCGATCAACTCCGCTGCCTGCCACCACTTGATCTTCCCCGATGTGGCCCGTAACAACACTTCCTGTAGCTTCATCGCCCGCTCCATCGCGGTGATCGGATAGATCTCCATGCTCTCGCGCATGGCCCCATCCTCACCGCCCCAAAAGCGGACATATCACTTGCTATAAACACCGGACATATTATTAGCTAACGACAGTGGACTACTCGTCAATTACTCATCGGTAAACAGTAAACAGCGTTTATCTGGGCGGCGGTCTCATCGTATCCGGCCGCTAACGCTCTTCCAGCCGCGACACCACCTGCCGCACCAGCTTCTCCAACTCCGGATTCGCAGGAGCATCCCCATCAACCACCACCGGAAGCGGCTCCATCCGCGCATCCGGAAATCCCAGCTTGCGCTTCAACGCCAGAATCTCCTGGATCTTATCCTCAGGAATATGCGTCAGCGGCTTCCCGATCTGCTTCGCAATCACGCAGGTCTTGCAATACGACTCGAGAATCTCCGTCAGCCACTCGGCGTGCGTCACCGTATCGCTCCAGCAAACCACACCGTGATTCGCCAGCAGAATCGTGTTGTGATCCTGCACAAACGGCAGCACCGTCTCGGCAAAGGCCCGCGTCCCAGGCGTCTCGTAATGTGCCAGAGCTGCCGGTCCGATAAAAATCTCGTACTCCGAAATCAGCCCAACCGGCGGCGTGGTACCTGTGAGCGAAAACGCCGTCGCGTACGGCGGATGACAATGCACCACGGCGTGCGCGCGTGGGTTGCCGCGATAAATCTCCAGGTGCAGCAGCAATTCGCTGGTGCGCAGCCGATCCCCGGCCACGATATTGCCGTCCATGTCTGAAAGGCAGATGTCCGCCGGCTCCAGGTCGCGCTTGCTCATCATGGTCGGCGTACACAGTACGTACTTCGTGCCCAGCCTGCAGCTGATATTGCCGCCGTTGCCGTCCACATACTGCCGCTCCCACAGCTTTCGCCCGACGCGAATGATCTCGCCGCGCAGCGCTTCAGCTTCCAACGAACTGGACGCTGCTGAAGGGGAAAGTTCATCGGGTTTGGGAACCCGCAGAGCCTCAACTACTGCCTCGACGACTTCCCTCACCTGTTCTGATATCGGATTCGCAAACTGCTCCATGCAGGCCTCGCCAAAACAACTCCAGGGCAGCTCCAGTGCGGCGCGGATGCAACTCGCCCGCTTGAGTTCCCACCTCTACATATAGGTCCAAATGGTCGTCACTGTTGGTGACATGGATCACCGAGCCGTTCTCACCAATCCCATTGGCGCATGGCACACCCTCCTCGTATTTTGTGCCAAGTCTGTCGAGATTGTGGATATAATGAGCCAGATTTTTCAGCGGGTTGTAGATGCGAAGTGCTCTCAAGAGGGCCTGATGGCGCGATCTTCCCCGGTCAAAACAATTGCGATGCTACTGCTGTGTTTGTTTCTGCCTTGCGACACAGCCCTGGCCAAACCAGCTGCGGATCTACTCGCACCGACCCGGGCAAAGCTTGATGCCTTGAAGGCGTGCCTGGGGGCAAGCGATGCATTGGCCACGCTGCGGAAGGGGCTGCTGTGGGGCTGGCCGAAGCCGGGAAATCTGCCCACTTTGCGCGACGCGACGCCCGCACCGCCTCCTCCACCGGAATATCTCGAGACCCTTGATCGCGATGTGAGAGCCTGCGACTTCGCGTTGACGGTGCAGGATGAAGAGCAACGCCGCCAGGTTTTAAGCGCGGTAGCAAAAGACGTCCAGATCAAAGCCGATGATTGTCACAAATTTGGAATGGGCCGCAAGGTGCCAGTGACGATCAAAACTGTGCGCGGCGACAAGACCGAACACGGATGGCAGGTCTTTTACAAGTGGTCGTGCGCCAGTCTGCTTCAGCCCGAAGAGGTGCGAGTGCCAAATCTCACCAGTCCCGCGAACGTCGAATTGCCGCCTGGTGTGTACTCGATTCGCGCGGAGAAGAGGGCGGCGTCGAACCAGGTCCAGTCGATCGCTCCAGTCACGGTTGTGATCGGGTCGGTTGCGTCGGTTCCGCTTGAGCTGGCGATTGAGTAAGAGAGGCGAAATGCCGGAAGAGAAAAAAACAGCGCCGCCCAGGCCCCTCCGGCTGGCGGTATTTGCTAATTTCTTCAAAGGCTACATGAGCGTGTCGACGATCGTGGCCGCGTCGATTCCCATTCCGGTCGCGAGTTGGAAGCTGATCCCGATCTATGCACAGCAGCGCGGGTTTCTCACTGTGTATGCGTCCCTGTTCTGCTTTCTTCTGCTCGCCTTTGTGTTTTCAATCCGGCATCGGCTCGCCAGTCCTATGTTTTTTCGGGGTCGGGGGAGTGCGACGATCGCGGCGCTGCCACTAATCTTTATCGTTCTCACGCTGGCATGCATCATTGCCTACCACGCGGTACTTGGGCAATCGATCGCGCAATTGCGTGAACTAGGGTTCAGCAGGGTTCCGATGAAGGATCTGCTGGACCAGATGGATGCGACGCAGATTCCATATGCGGGCGAGTTGGCGGCCTGTTACCTGGGGATCTACATCTTCGCGGAGGCGGCATTTGTGCTGATGGCAATTCGGGAGTATCTGCAGGATCTTCTGCATCTCGATGAGGTCTCATTGCTGCACGGCAATGCGCGCTCGATCGAGGCTGAGGTCGAGCCGCAACTCCCACCTGTGCGGGAATCTACGAGTGCCTCAAGGTAAGTCTGCCGCTCGGCTAGCCTGCCCTCGGCGGGAAGCTCGTCCTGAAGGATATTCTGCTGGACAATCTGTAGGCGCGAGTGGTCGGGCCTGAATCACGACCAACCCAGAAACAGCGGAATAACCACTGGAGCAACCAACCCAAAAACTCTCGCGGCTTTATCGCGAGGAGCGGGTTTCACTCCGCCGAAACCAGCTTCCGCTGAAGCGCTTCCAGCGTCTGCCCCTTCGTCTCCGGATAGGTAAACAGCACGGTCAGGAACTGGATGGTGGTCATGATGGCGAAAAACGTAAATGGCGCGCTGCGCCCCAGGCTCACCACCAGAACCGGAAACTCCAGCGCAATGATCGTGTTCATGATCCAGTGGCTGGCATTGCCCACGCCCTGCCCCTTCGAGCGCACGTGATTGGGAAAGACCTCCCCGATGTAAACCCAGATCACGGCTCCCTGTGAAAGCGCAAAGAAGGCGATGTAGGTGATGAAGATCCATACCAGGGCGCCGGGATGCGAATGGCTGTTGAAAAGCCACGACACCGCGCCGAGGCAGCTCGCCGTGCCCGCCGCACCAATCAGGAGCAGCGTCTTGCGGCCAGCCTTGTCGATCAACGACATGCCGACAATCGTGAACACCAGATTCGTGAACCCGATGGCAATTGCCTGCTTATCCCCTGAGATCTGTGTAAACCCTGCCGACGCAAAAATGCTGGGCAGGTAATAGAGAATGGCGTTAATGCCCGCCAGTTGGTTGAAGGCGCCAATCGTAATCGCCAGAAACAGTGGATAGCGGTATTTCCAGCGGAACACCGGCTCGTGGGCGGACGCATGCTCCTCCGCAAGAGCGGCGCGGATATCAGCCAGCTCCGCTTCTGGATCCGGATCCCCCATCAGCTTAAGCACGGCAAGTGCTTCATCGATTCGATTCTTTGAGGCGGACCAGCGCGGGCTGCGCGGAATGAAAAAGAGGAGCGCCAGAAATCCCACTGCCGGAATGGCCGCGATACCAACCTGCCAACGCCACTCGGTCGCTCCCAGATGCAGCAGACGGATCAAGTAATTAGACGTGTAGGCTACGAGAATTCCAAACACGATGTTGAATTGAAACGCACCCACAAGTCGCCCGCGCCATTTCGCTGGTGCAAGTTCCGCAATGTATACCGGGCCAAGCACCGAAGACGCGCCGATACCCAGCCCTCCGATAAACCGAAACAGCATGAACGAAGGCCAGTCCCATGCAAGCCCGCACCCAAGCGCGGACAAGACATAAAGAACAGCGGTGATTCTCAATGTTTCACGGCCACCGAGTTTTTGCCCGGCCGTGCCTGCGCCCAGGGCCCCGATCACTGTGCCCACAAGCCCGATGGCGACCGTGAGTCCCTTGTTCTGCGGACTCAGGCCATAGAGTTTGACCAGCGCATCGATCGCCCCCGAGATGACAACAGTGTCGAAGCCAAAAAGCAGGCCGCCCAGCGCTCCAGTCAGAGTCGCCTTCATCAGGTTCAGGTTGGGTCGCATATTCTCGTTGTCCTAATAACCAGAACATCCTACAGACCCGAACCCGGAGCGGCAAACCCCTTGATTTCAGAGCTGGAAAATCCTCCGCAACCCGGTCGTATTGGAATCAGCGCGGGCGCGAGCCTCCAGGAGTGACAACGAGTGCGCGACAGCGGCCCGAATCTCCCGCGCTCCATGCCATGGCCATGTCGCTATCGACGTAGGCGCAATCTCCGGTTTCTAGAACCTCGTGCATGCCACCCGAGTCCAGATGCAGTTTCCCCTCGAGCACGTAGACCACGAGGCATTCAGATCGGCCAACTTCGGACAAAATCCCCGCGGCGCCGGAAGGATACTCCAGGATGCGAGCAACAAGGCGCGCGTCGACGGTCAGCGCGTGAAGAGGAATCTGCTTCGACGCCTCCTGGCCTCTTCCGTTTCCAACCAGGTGCGCTTTGCGGGTGATGGCCAATGTGTGTTTTGTGGCGTCGCTGAAGAAATGACTAAGTCCCACGCCATACACCCGACAGATGTTCGCCAGCGTCGGCAAAGTGGGAATCATCCGGTCAGTTTCCAGTTTTGACAGCAGTGCAGTCGACAAGCCGGTTTCTGCCGCCAGCCGCGAAAGCGTCAGATGCTTTTGCGTGCGCAGCGTGCGAAGCTTCATGCCGATGCTGTAGGGCTCAAGTGACCAGCGTGCATAAGACGGTCCATTCGCCATGACAATTACCTCGTCATGGAGTCTTCCGCGAATCCGTCTTCCATCTCCTGAAGGATTTCTGAAAACTACAAGGTGGCGCATTCACCGGCAACGCTTTAGCATGAGTACTGGACAAATCACGTTCGACCCAAGGCACGTCAAAGCTTCCCAAATTCATGTAAAGGATCATCCCCCATGACCCTGCTTCCTTCTCTTTCTCGCGGCGCCGTCTCCCCTTCACACCGCGGAGCTGCTCCAATTCTTGCGGCCATCGCAATCTTCTTTTTCTTGCTGACGCCCGGTGCGCGTCTTGCGGCACAGGACGCGGGACCTGACGTGCTCGTACTCAGCAACGGAGATACCCTGCACGGAAAATTCGTGAGCGAGATCGGCGGTAAAGTCACATTCCATTCCGACCCCCTCGGAGACGTCACCCTCGAGTGGGGCAAAATCAAGGAACTGCATACCGCAGGCAGCTTCGCTGTGATCGACAAAAATGTGAAGATCCGCGGCAAGAAGAGCTCGAGATCCATCCCCACAGGCACCATCGAAGTTACAAATCAGTCGCTCACCTTGCACACCGACGCCGCCGCTCCCACGCCAATTCCCGTTGCCGAGGCGGCATTCATTATGGATAAGGCCACCCTCGATAAACAGCTCTTTCACTCTCCGGGGTTCTTTACCGGCTGGAATGGCGCGGCCACGGCGGGTGCAGCCATCGTCACGGCAACCCAGAACCAGTACACATTCTCGGGAGCAGTCGGCATGGTGCGCGTTGTGCCGACAGCCAGTTGGCTCAACCCCCGCGATCGCACGTCCTTCGATTTCACCGGCTCCTACGGAAAAATCACGCAACCGTCCTTCACAGTTCCCGCAACGGGAACCACGCCGGCCGTCTTCGTCCCTGCTGTGGTCACCAAGTCCGCTCTTTACCATGCCGACGCAGAACGCGATGAATATTTCTCGCCGCGCTTCTTCGTTCTTGGTCAGGCAGCCTTCGATCACAACTTTGCCCAGGATCTCGATCTGCAGCAGATTTACGGCGGTGGCGTCGGATGGACCGCGCTCAAGACTCCAAAACAGGAAGCAGACCTCAAAGCAACAATTCAGTACGAGAAGCAGCAGTTCATCACCGGCTCGACGACGAACGAGAATCTGATCGGATCGACGATCTCCCTGTCCTACATTCTTCACAGCAAGCTCGTGACCTATACCCAGGGACTGGCCTTCATCCCAGCCTTTAACCACCCTCACGCCTACTCCGCGGATGAAACCAATACCCTCGCCTTTCCCGCGTACAAGAATCTGAGTTTCTCTCTGGGAACGCTGGATAGCTATCTCAACGACACGCCGTCCTCGGAGCCTCCCACCAAGCACAATTCCTTCCAGTTCACGATGGGCATCACCTACGCGATCAAATCAAAGTACTAGAGCCCGTCATTTCCACTCCTCCGTTCATCCGGCTTCTCTCGAGTCCCGCCCCTCCCCGGCGGGACTCAGATTTTTGATCGACCGCAAGCGCTGAGGCTGTGGCCACACATTCCACAAAACAGCTTACACACAGAGAACTGTTCGCCCCCCGCAATAAATGCAGCCATGTTTTTCCCATAGTGAAACAACGCGGGTAACCCCTTAAATAGTTACTAAATCTTTGCGGATAATGCTTTGCTCATCACACGTCGATGTTGCAGTTTAGATACATAATTGGTGCGCGATTCGAAACTGAAACTGCTTCAACTCATCAGATCGGAGGAATTTTCGGTCTTCGCTCTTCCCCTTGGTTTCGAGACAGAGTTCAATCCGCCCAAGGAGGCCACCTGCCTTTGGAGTTCAATGGACAACCCAAAGCAGACTGTTCGCAACTTTGAGGAAGACGATGGTTGAGTCTAGTTCGGCATCAAGTTCACCTGAATTACCGGGTCGCGCATTCACATTTGGAAATCTTCATCTCGATCCCGGCGGAACCCTTTCACGCGGGGACGAAATTATTCATCTTCCTCCCAAGGAACTGGCGGCGCTAAGGCTTCTTCTCGCGCACGCCGGCCAGATTGTCACTCCGCAACAATTGAAGAAAGCGCTCTGGGTTGACGTGCACGTCTCCGACGACAGCGTATCCAAATGCATGTCCTCGCTCCGCGAACTACTCGCCCCCGACGACTGCATTCAAACTGTCTATAAGCGTGGCTACCGGCTCTTCTCAGAAGTACACAGGATCGTGGCCAATGTCACTGAAGAAAGACTGCGCCTGGTCATCATGCCGTTTTCAGCTGAGATGAACGTTCCGCCCTACCTCGGATCGTCAATTGCGGAAGAAACCATCGCGCTTCTTACAGGCGATCCCCTCTCGCCGGTGCGAGTCCTTGCCAGGGACTCGGCGTTTTCTCTCGCCGCACGCGGCATGCACGCTCACCAGGTGGGTGAAGCGCTCCGCGCCGACCTTGTGCTCACAGGGACTCTGCGCTCGCTGCCCTCGCATTTTCGGCTGCGTGCCGAGATGATTCGCGTCGCGGACGGCACGCAGATCTGGGTTGAGGACATGCTCGTTCCGCAGGCAAGAGTTGCTGGGTTGGAATTGGAATTGGCTCATCGGCTCTTTGTTCGCCTGGGCAGCTACGATCCGTTTCAATCCAGACCGCAGTCCCTCGCCTCCGCCAGCGCGGATAATCCTGATCGCCGTGAAGCTTATGAGTTGTTCCTGCGCGGACACCACGAATGGCAGACCCTGCAGCGACACCGCATGCAGGACGGTATCCAGCATCTCTCGCGCGCCATCGAACACGACCCGTCTCTCTATGCCGCCCAGGTTGATCTAGCAAACGCATGCGTGATCCAGGTTCTTTGCGGATTCGCCTCCCCTGCGCAGGCGGCCGAACAGGTACGGCACGCAGCCGAGGCCATTCCATCCGGCGTTGAAGGTGCAGAAGCAATCCTTCCGCCGATGGGTTGGGTGCGTTTTCACGTCGACCATGACTTGGCAGGAGCCATACGCGCTTTCTCGACCAGCGCCCATCTTCCCCATGAGACTTCGATTACCCGCCTCCGCACGATGTTTGCCCTTAGTCGGCATCGCTTTTCTGAAGCCATCGCATTGCTCAACGAAGCGCTCCAATCCGATCCGTATTCCCCCTGGCTGAACGCTCGCCTGGCATGGGCCTTTCACCTCGCCGGCGAATCAGACAAGAGCGTTGCACAGGCCGAGCACGCCCTCGACATTTTTCCCGAACACGAAATCAGCAGTCTCTACGGGGCCATCATCCTGGCCTTCAACGGCAAGACCGATCGTGCTATCGCCGTTTCAGAAAGCCTTGTTCGCCGATCACCCTACTTCGATCCCGCCGCCGCCGTCTACGGCTACGCGCTTGCGCAAGGCGGACGCCTCGACGAAGCGCGCTCCGTTCTGGAACGCCTCCAGTGGTTGAGCCGCGAGCGTTTTGTCCTGAGCTCATTGACGGCGACAGTATGCGTTGCTCTGGGAGACACCGACGGCGCACTCGCGGAACTTCAGACTGCCGCCGATTCGCGGTGCCCGTGGTTCTTCCAGGCGCTTGCTGATCCCAGGCTCGCGCCGTTGCAAGGCCATCCTGAATTCGTCAGAATGCGCGGGATTCTTGAGCAGATGGAGACGGCGGCTCAAAAGAAGGGCGCGGGCGATCTTTAGTCTTTTGGCTAGCCCTGTAGAATCTCCCGAAGTAAACCGATAAACTTAGCCAATAGGCGCCTGACCTAGTACATTTCTCTGGACTGAACAATCTCTTCCAGCGGCGACCTCGACGACACTCCGGTGCATCGAGGACCAGTTCTTCGCGGGTCGCCCGGAGATGAAACCGACTGCTTCTTCAGAATTGGAGATCAGGTACAGCCAAATGGAGGAACGACCCATGCCGCTTCGTCGCTGGCTTTTCATTTTGCTTTTGACTTCTGCCGGTTTTGCCATCAGCTCTGCCGCACAGGAACCTGCCTACCTCAACACCAATCTCTCGCCTCAGGAGCGTGCGCACGACCTGGTGGGCCGTATGACGCTGGATGAAAAGGCCTCGCAGCTCGAAGACTGGGCAACCGCCATTCCCCGTCTCGGCATTCCCGACTACCAGACATGGAACGAAGCACTCCACGGGGTGGCACGCGCCGGGTACGCTACCGTGTTTCCGCAGGCCATCGGCATGGCGGCCACCTGGGATCCGAAAATGGTGCACAGCATGGGCAACGTGATTTCCTCTGAAGCCCGCGCCAAATACAACCAGGCCCAGCGCGAAGGCAATCATCGCATCTTCTACGGACTGACGTTCTGGTCGCCGAATATCAACATCTTCCGCGATCCCCGCTGGGGCCGAGGGCAGGAAACGTACGGGGAAGATCCTTACCTTACCGGCCGCATGGGCATCGCCTTCATCAATGGCGTACAAGGCAGCGATCTCCATCATCTGCGCGCCGTTGCTACCAGCAAACATTTCGCCGTGCATAGCGGTCCCGAGCAGATGCGCCACGGCTTCAACGTCGATCCCAGCCCGCGTGATCTCGAAGAGACCTACCTTCCTGCTTTCCGCGCCACCGTCACCGAAGGCCACGTCCAATCCGTCATGTGCGCGTACAACTCCATCGACGACTGGCCCGCTTGCACCAACAAGATGCTCTTGAAAGAGCATCTCCGCGACGCATGGGGCTTCAAGGGCTTCGTCGTCTCCGACTGCGGCGCCATCGTCGACGTAAACCAGGGCCACAAAAAGACTCCCGACATCGAGCACTCCGCGGTTCTCTCATTGCAGGCGGGCACTGACCTCTCCTGCAGCATGTGGACACCCGGCTTCAACACGCTCGCCGACGCCGCGCGCAAGGGACTCGTCACCGAGGACCTGGTTACACAAGCCGCTGAGCGTCTCTACACTGCCCGCTTCCAACTCGGCTTGTTCGATCCTCCAGGCTCCTCGCTCGATCGCCTGCCATTTTCCTCCGTGGCATCGGATGCCAATCGCCAGACCTCGCGCAAAGCCGCCGAAGAAAGCATCGTCCTGCTCAAGAACAACGGAGCGCTACCACTGAAGTCGCCGGAGAAGATCGCCGTCATCGGCCCAACAGCAGACTCATTGCCATCCATCCTCGGCAACTACGTCGGCACGCCGCTCCATCCCGTCACGCCGCTCGATGGAATGCAGAACCAGTTCAAGAGCACGCCCATCCTCTACGCGCAAGGCTCCACGCTCGCAGAAGGAATTGGCGTGCCTGTGCCCCGCACCGCCTTCGGACTCAAGGGACTCAAAACCGAGTTCTTCGCTACTGCCGACTGGACCGGACGCCCCGTCGCCACCGAAACCGAACCGCTCATCCAGGCCGACTGGGAAAACGCCAGGCCGGCCCCTGAAATTGACACTCATAACTATTCCGTTCGCTGGAGCGGCACCATCGCCGTGCCCGCTCCCGGTCACTACGTCTTCACCCTCGAGATCGCCGATAGCTTCCCTTACTCACCCGAAGAAAGCTATCGACTCACGCTCGACGGCAAAGTGCTCGGCGAGGGTAGTCTTCGCGCCAAGCTCGACCTCTCCACGATGGGCAATTTCCATGCGCAGGCCGGCGCGTCGCCCACCGCTCCTCCAATCATGAGCTTCGGCAAAACGACAAAGATCGCATTCGACTTTGCCGACACCAAAGAGCACGATTTCAGACTCGAATATGCCCACTCGGCCGATCAGTCTGGTGGCGGGCTCACGCTCAAATGGGAAGCACCCGCGCAGGCCCAGCTCGATGAAGCCGTCGCTCGTGCCAAAGAAGCCGGCGTCGTCGTCGCCTTTGTTGGCCTCTCTCCGCAACTCGAAGGCGAAGAGATGCCCATCAAGATTCCCGGCTTCAGCGGCGGTGACCGCACCAGCCTCGATCTGCCCGCACCGCAGCAGAAATTACTGGAAGCCCTCTCCGCCACCGGCAAGCCCCTCATCGTCGTGCTGCAAAGCGGCAGCGCCGTCGCCCTCAACTGGGCAAACGAGCATGCCGCTGCGGTTCTCGCGGCCTGGTACCCAGGCGTCGATGGCGGCTCCGCCATTGCACGCACCCTCGCCGGACTCAACAATCCCGCCGGACGCCTGCCCGTCACTTTCTACGCCTCCCTCGACGGCCTGCCCTCGTTCACTGACTACTCCCTGAAGGACCGCACCTACCGGTACTTCCAGGGCAAACCGCTCTGGGGTTTCGGCTACGGCCTCAGCTACTCAAAATTCACCTATGGGCCGATCAAGCTTTCGTCTTCGAATCTAAAAGCGGGAGACCCAATCACCGCCACCGTCACTGTCACCAACCACGGAACCATCAGCGGTGATGAAGTCGTCGAAGCCTATCTCAAGACGCCGCAGGAAGGCGGCCCAATCCATTCCCTCGTTGGCTTTGACCGCGTCACCATTGGCCCCGGCGCCAGCAAGGAAGTGACACTGAAGATCGATCCGCGTTCGCTCTCCAGCGTCGACGATCAGGGCAACCGCTCCATCCTCGCCGGCAAATACACCCTCACCCTCGGCGGCGCACAGCCCCAAGAAACTCAAGCCAAATCCGAAGCCGGTTTCACTGTGACCGGAACAGCCCCGCTGCCGAAATAGGTAGCGGGTTGATGTCTGAAAACACATTTACACGAGATTGGTGCAGGAATCCGTGACTTTGCTTGCAGCCCGGACAGTCCCTGGCTGTGTGCTGGGGACGACAACTCAGCTTAAAATCTCTGCAGGCTCAACATGAAGGTACGCATTTTCCCGGACGCATTGATCGTCGTCCTCGCGCTGCTTGGCGCTCTGAGTCTGATCGACGAATTGTGGCGCGCGCCAACTCCATCTCCACTGGTTCAGTTTCTTCAGGCTCATCATCTGTGGCGTATTTGGCTCGAATTGAGGTGGCAACATATGTATTCGCATGAGGTTCTTCATTTCCTTTCCGGCGTGGTCGGCTCTATGTTGGGGTGCTGGATTTACTTTGCAATCCAAAAGAAAAAAGATGGCTCCGAATGATGGACTCCGAGTGAGTTCTGGCCGACCCTCCCTTTCTCGTTTCTTCACCCCGGAAATATTGAAAGCGGCCGGAATTTGAGTGGAACAAGTATGGTCGGTGACTTGCGGTGGCGCAGCCCGGAGTGATCAACGTCACACAATTCACCCCCTCCAGCGCACAATAATCTTTCAGGATGACGCGGGAACGCCGCAACGCGTACCGTTATAAGCGTCAATCCCCATCCATTTGCTGTGGAGGCAAATTGCTTTTAGGCATTCTCAAGGAAACCGTTCCCGGCGAGACCCGTGTCGCTCTTCTTCCCGAGAGCTTGAAATCGCTGCTGGCGCAAGGTATTACGGTTGTTGTTGAATCCGGCGCGGGCAGAGCGGCCGGGGCAAGCGACGCCGCCTATGAAGCCGTCGGCGCCAACGTCACCGGCGACCGCCCCTCCATCCTCGGAGAGGCGGATCTGATCCCGGTCGTCAACGCACCCGGCGCGTCCGACCAGGCCCTGCTCAAATCCAATGCTGTCGTCATCGGATTCCTGCGTCCGCTCGAAGCTCCCTCGGCGCTCGCCACTGCCATTGCGCTGCACGTGACGCTGTTCAGCATGGAACTGGTGCCGCGCATCAGCCGCGCCCAGTCGATGGACGCGCTCTCCTCCATGGCCACCGTCGCCGGCTACAAGGCCGTCATCAATGCCGCCGGTGTTCTGCCGCGCCTCTTTCCCCTCCTGATGACCGCCGCCGGAACCATCCCGCCCGCCAAGGTATTCGTGATCGGCGCCGGCGTGGCAGGCCTGCAGGCCATTGCCACCGCCCGCCGCCTTGGCGCTGTCGTTGAAGCGTACGACGTACGTGCCGCAGCCGGAGAACAGGTCCGCTCTCTCGGCGCCAAGTTTCTCGACGTGGATCTCGGCGGCATCAACACCGAAGGCGGCGGAGGCTATGCCGCCGAACTCAGCGAAGAAGCCCTCGACCGGGGCCGCGATCTGATCGTGCGTACGGCTGCGCACTCCGACGTCATCGTCACCACTGCGCAGGTGCCCGGCCGTCCCGCGCCCCGGCTTATTCGCCGCGAGGCCGTCGAGGCCATGCGCTCCGGTTCCGTTGTCGTCGATGTTGCCGCTCCGGGCGGGGGAAACTGCGAACTGACCATTCCCGGCCTCACGCAGA
Organism: uncultured Acidobacteriaceae bacterium; assembly: GCA_963770365.1. Taxonomy (GTDB): domain Bacteria; phylum Acidobacteriota; class Terriglobia; order Terriglobales; family Acidobacteriaceae; genus Telmatobacter. The sequence continues at coordinate 689,059 of CAVYPN010000032.1, forward strand.
CGCTCGGAGGAGTGACCCTGATGGCGCCTCTGAATTTGCCGGCTGAGTGTCCCGCTGACGCCAGTGCCCTCTACGCCCGCAACATCGTCAACTTTCTTTCGCTGATCGTGAAAAAGGGTGAACTCGGCATCGACCTCGGCGACGAAGTGCTGGCCGGCGCCTGTGTCGCTCACAAAGGCAGCCCGGTAAATCCACGCGTAGCCAAGCTTCTTGAAACAACAAATGCTGTCAGTTAATCGAAACAGTGTGTTTCCCATGTCTAGCTTTTGAGACCTGGATTGAACGATTCGTCGGGTGCCCTATGTCTCCGCTTTCGAGACATGGATACACTCTCCACAACTCGCTAACTTGCTAACCGGTGCGCAGCACCAGCTAACTTGCTAACCCGCTAAACAGTGCAAAGCGGAGCCAAACAAACTCGCGCCGCTGCTCTTTTGGAACGACCATGACTCCCGCAGTTCTTATCGCTTCGATTTACGTCTTCGCCCTCGCGGCCTTCCTCGGCTACCAGGTCATCAGCCGGGTACCGCCCCTGCTGCATACGCCGCTGATGTCGGCCACCAACGCCATCTCCGGCATCTCGCTCATCGGATCGATCGTGCTGGCCGGCGCCGCGCACTATCCGCTGTTTGCGCACATTCTTGGCTTCGTCGCCGTCACCACCGCCACCATCAACGTGGTCGGCGGATTCGGCATCACCGACCGCATGCTCAAGATGTTCAACAAGCGCAAGGAAGTGAAACCTGCCGAAAAAGCGGTGGCCAAATGACCATGTCCACCTACTTCATGGAAGCCACCTACCTTATTGCTTCCATCCTGTTCGTATTCGCACTCAAAGGCATGTCGCACCCGGAAACCGCGCGCCGCGGCATGTTTCTCGCCGAAGGCGGCATGCTCGCGGCCATCATCGGCACCCTGATCGGCGCTCACATCGTCACCTGGGTCTGGATCATCGCCGGTCTCTCCATCGGTTCCATCATCGGCGCGTGGATGGCGATCTGGGTTCCCATGACCGCCATGCCCCAGCGAACCGCGCTCTCCCACGCCTTCGGAGCGCTGGCCGCGGCCCTGGTCGGCGTTGGTGAATTTCTCGTCCATGCCAACGAGATGCCCGGCGTCACGCGCGCTGCCCTTGGCTTTGAAGTGATGCTGGGCGCATTGACCACGACCGGCTCTCTGATCGCTGCCGGAAAACTGCAAGGCGTTATCCATGGCAAGCCGATCCAGTTCAAGGGCCAGAACGTCGTCAACGCCTTCATCTTTCTCACCATGACGACGTGCTTCTTCATCTTCATCGCCCATCCCGAAAAGTCTGCCATCTTCTACGTCATGCTTGCCCTGGCATTCGTCTTCGGCGTCATGCTCGTCATCCCCATCGGTTCGGCCGACATGCCGGTCGTCATGTCGCTCCTGAATTCCTACGCGGGTCTCGCCGCCGCTGCCACTGGCTTCGTCCTCGGCAACAACGTGCTTATCATCGCCGGCACACTCGACGGTTTCTCAGGATTCATTCTTTCGGTGTTGATGTGCAAGGCAATGAACCGGTCGATCACCAACGTCCTCTTCGGCGGCTTCGGCGCGGTCATCGCTGAAGCCACAACCGACGCCGGCGGAGTCATGCGCGAAATCAACCTGGACGACGCAGCCATGCAGTTGGCCTTCGCCAGCCGCGTGATCTTCGTGCCCGGCTACGGACTCGCCACCGCGCAGGCCCAGCACGCCGTTCGCGAATTGGCCGAACTCCTCGAAGCCCGTGGCGTCTCCGTGAAGTACGCCATCCATCCCGTCGCGGGACGCATGCCCGGCCACATGAACGTGCTCCTGGCCGAAGCCAACGTGCCCTATTCTTCTCTTTATGAAATGGAACAGATCAATCCCGAATTTCCATCCACGGACGTGGCCGTCGTCATCGGCGCCAACGACGTCGTCAACCCAGACGCACGCGACAACCCCAAGTCGCTCATCGCCGGCATGCCCATCCTCGAGGTCGATCGCGCCAAGAGTGTGATCGTGCTCAAACGAGGCCAGGGTCGCGGCTTCTCCGGCCTCGAGAATCCCCTCTTCTTCAAGCCCTGCACCTCCATGCTCTACGGCGACGCCAAATCCAGCCTCACCCACCTGGCCCAGGCCGTCCAGCACGTCTGAGTCTGAGAAAACTGACTTGGGAAATATGCCGAAAAAGAAACTTTCGATTGGCCACGACATTCCCGAAATGGGGAACAAAGCAGCGTTTGCAGGTGTCTAAGCTCGTATGCACAGAATTCGCAGCCTTCTCTTAATGATTGCCGATCAGGGCAAAGCTGACGCCCTTGATCTGGCGTACTCTGCTCACGCAATCGATCTGTACGATTCAGAGGCTGCCAAAAGAGTCAGCATTAGCTGACCTTGCGAGCGGTCGGAAATTTGATATTGGAGCGCCCTTCATGTGCCGTTCGCGGATTTATGTGTGCATTGCTCGCCTTGCTTCTCTCTTCGTGTTCGCGTTGATGTTGCCAGCAATGTCTAAAGCTCAGGCTGATAATGACTGGGTCTGGATGAGCGGCAGCTCTCAAACCCTCCAGGGCAGTGTCTATGGAACAAAGGGTGTTCCAAGTCCGGCCAATACTCCGGGAGCGCGCTTCGCCGCTTCCAGCTGGACAGACAAGAATGGAGACTTCTGGTTGTTCGGTGGTGAAGCAGGCTCAGCCACACCCGGAGCGGGCTATCAGCTCGACGAACTCTGGAAATACGATCGGGTTCTTCGCCAGTGGACATTTATCCAAGGCGACATCAGCACCCGTCCCGTGCCAGGTGTGTATGGTACGAAGGGTATTCCCGATGCAGCCAATCATCCCGGCGGGAGAGAGTCATCTGCAGTCTGGACAGACGCGAACGGCGATGTCTGGATCTTCGGCGGGCGGGGATACGATTCTCAGGGACTTCTTGGCCTCCTCAACGATCTATGGAAACTGAACAGCGCGACAATGCAATGGGTGTGGGTTGGCGGCAATGACACACTCACCATTGGCGCAGCAGGGCAGCCGGGAAACTACGGAACCAAGGGTGTAGCTGATCCGGCCAATCTTCCAGGCGGACGCATGCAGACCGCCACATGGATTGACCAAGCGGGTGACCTCTGGCTTTTCGGGGGAAATGGCTTTGGTTCGATCGGGGCTGCAGGGCAGGACTATCTCAACGACCTCTGGAAGTTCAGCGTCGTCAACAGCCAATGGACTTGGGTTGCAGGGTCAAACCAAATCGACCAGGACGGGAGCTATGGGACGCTCGGCGCTTCCGCTCCAGGCAATAGCCCCGGAAGCAGGCAAGGTCCTGCCTGCTGGCTCGATAAGAACGGAGATCTTCTGCTCTTCGGAGGGATGGGGCTCGATTCGATCGGGACCCAGTCCTACATGAACGATCTCTGGAGATTCTCGGCCGCCAACAGCCAGTGGACCTGGATCGGGGGCAGTAATCTTGGACCGGGACAGGGTGTCTTCGGCACCAAAGGAACGGCTTCGGCCGCGAATATTCCGAGTGGTCGATTGGGTGCGGCGATTCGCGCTGACGCCGCGGGAAGCGCATTTCTTTACGGCGGCGTGGGAGTTGACTCGGCTGGCCATGGCGGCTATCTCGCTGACCTCTGGAAATTCGACTCGGCCTCCGGTGAATGGACCTGGCTAGGTGGATCCGCTTCTGCAGGCACCATTGGTTCATACAGAGTGATTGGCGACCCAAGTCTACTGAACGAGCCGGGCAGCAGAACGCTTGCGAACCTGTGGATAGAAGATCGGGGCACGGTCTGGTTGTTCGGTGGGTTTGGACTGGGCGCCACAGCTCAGGAGAGTCCATTGAACGACCTGTGGGCATTCAATCCATCTGTTAACCGGCCTTCGATCAATCCAGATGGCGGCACGTTCGACGGGCACGCGACGGTGAGTATCACGGACGCGTCGCAGCTCTTCGTGCAGATCTTCTTCACTACGGATGGGTCCGATCCCAACCCGTCATCAAGCCTCTATAGCGGCCCGCTAACGATCTCGACGACAGAGACACTCAAGGCGATAGCTACCGCATCTGGGTATTTGCCAAGTGACGTGGCAAGTGCATCGTTCACCATCAATCAACCTGTCTTCGCCATCGGAGGGACCGATGTGAGCATTCCCGCAGGAGCGACTTCCGGAAATGTCTCGCAAGTCACTGTGACTCCGGCAAGTGGTTTTACCGGCACCGTTACTCTTACCGCCGCACTGACTTCAAGTCCAGCCGGAGCTGTGAAGCTTCCGACGCTGAGCTTAGCAACCAACAGCGTGGCGATCAGTTCTACCGCATCTCAAACAGACGCCCTCACCATCTCCACCGTCGCCCCGACCACGGCGGCAATGCACGACCAATTGGGTGAACGCTTGTGGCCGGTTGGGCGCACCGCTCTGGGGTTCTTACTCTTGCTCGGAATCCGAGGAAGGAAACGATACTTGAGCTTCCTGGGCGGGCTCGTTTTGTTGGTAGCTGCGACCCAAGCCATCTCCGGCTGTGGTGGCGGTGGTGGCGGAAACAATGGCGGTGGCAGCGGTGGTGGGGGAACCCCGGGTACCACCCCTGGCAACTACACAATCACCGTGACCGGCACGAGCGGGAACTTGGTCAAGACTTCTATCATTACGCTCACGGTTAAATAGTCAGCGAGCTCGACACGCGAGGTGCAATTCAAGATTAGACCGGACCTCACGATCCGGCTCTTCCTTTTGATATAGCTCGGTTCTTTGACTTTCCTGGTCCCTGTTCCCCGTCGAGTTCGCAGCGTCGGGTCCTTCATCGCTGAAGTGACTAATCCCTGCCTCTAAAAAATTCGGCGGCAGGAGCCCTCTCCTGCCGCCACCGGTATTGACTAAAACCGCATTTGCTCTCTGCTTACACTTCCAATGACGGAAAATCTCCTCTACTGGTTTACAGGAGCCGCAAAAGAATTTTCTGCGGGCCCTCCGTCATCGAGCATGCCCTGCGGTCCGGGAGGCGGTGGAGGCGCACCTTTATCCTTATCCCCGTCGCGCCGCCGATCCTCGCCTCCTGGCCCACGACCGCCATTTCCCCAATCCCGACGCATGCCCTGGCGGTTCTGGCGAAATTCCTGAACTTGCTTCCACTGGTCTGGCGTCAGCTTGGCGCGCAACTCAAACAGGAACCGCGCATTCGCCTTCTCCAACTCGGCCCGTGCCTGCGCCACCCTGTCGATTTGCGCCAGCACCGCCGACTCATTCGGCTGATCCGCCTTCACCAGCGGCTCCATCTCAATCTCCGCCTTCTCCACATTGCCGCGCAGATCCACGAGCTTTTCGCGATGCTGCTGGAAAATCACGTCCATCGCCTTGCGCTGATCGTCGGTGAGTTTCAGCTTTTCCGCGACCTTGGGGTTGTTCCACCACTGTCCCCGATCGCCCCGCATCGCCCTTTCCATCGGAGGCCGATGTTCCCCAAACCCAGGTCCGCCAAATCCCGGACCGCCCGGTCCGGGACCCTGTGCAAACGCTGCGCCGGCGGCAAAAGTAGCCGCAATCGCAATTCCCAACCGTACTGCCATGTGAACTTTCATGTCTTTCTCCTTCAACTGAATTTCCTCGAAACATCACGTCTTTCAATTGCCCGTGGGATCGTCCTCATTCATCAACGATGCCATTGGCTCGAGCGCGCTCGGAACTTCCCGCGCTATGTCGCTATCCACTTTTGCCATCAGATCTTCTTCGTCCGATTTTGAAACCTTGGCGGCAGCCGTTGCGCGCTGCTGCTCGGCAACACGCGCAGCTTCAACCTTTGCGGTTTCCTGCAGCCGGTAGTTTTGATACAACCCGCCTGAAACCGTCCCCGCAAACACGACGCACCCCAGTGCCCACTTGGTTATCGCACTCCAGTTGGTCCGTGCGGGGGCCTTGGCTTCGCGCGGACGGCTCATCATCGCATCGCTCCACGCATCCACACTTGCCTTGAAATTGCCCAGTGCCTCGCGCAACTCCGGTTCCAGCGTTTCCAGTCTCTCCAGCTCTCCGGCCGCCTTCACGTTTTCGTCATTCTGATTCATAGCCATTCCCCAATCCCTAATCCCTGTTCGCTAGTCCCTGTCTTTAATCCCAAATTCCCTGCGCACCCTCGCCAGAGCCCGCGAAAGATGCGCCTTGACCGTTCCCTCACCCATGCCGGTCATTGCCGCGATCTCCTTCAACTCCATCTCATCCACGAAACGGAGCAGAAACACGGTCCGCTGCCGCTCGCTCAAATTCTCCACCGACTGCCACACCTTCGCAACCTTCTCCCGCGCCAGCATGCGCTGCTCCACGGTACGCTCGCCGCTCGGCAACCAGTCGCTCGCCTCGTCCAGATCCACCGCGTTGGTGCGCGTATGCCGCCAGAACTGCATGCGCCGGTTGCGCCAGTGGTCCTTCTGCAGGTTGATCGCAATGCGCATCAACCAGGTCAGCGCGCTCGATTCGCCGCGAAAACTCGACCAGTTCCGGTGCGCTTTCAGGAAGCAGTCCTGCGTCAGCGTCTCCGCCAGATCCACGTCCCGTGTCGATGCCAGCAGAAATCGAAAAATCTGCGGCCTGTGGCTGCTGACGACACTGTCAAACTCCTGCGCGGCAATCTCTTGCGCCGTAGCCTTGATCATCGGTTCCAATGCTGTGCAGGCTGCCATCACATGGGTAGACGCCCATGTGAGACCCAAGTTTACAGCCGGCCTGCCATTTGTGGATTTAGGTACCTGCTTCTCTCTCTTTCTGACGAGCCGCCGCACCGGAAAGCCTCTGAACGGGCTTCCCCGCGGCATCCATCCAAAGATGACCACCAGGAAAATGCCGCCCGTCGTTCCCGCGGCCACCCGACCTGCGCATGGCTTGATCCGTTGTTTCCTGGCACCATTTCAAGTGTTCCTTGGCGACATCATCATTCTCAGTCGTGTCATCCTGAAGCGCCGCACGCTTGGGGCCCCGGGAACGCGCCAGCGTTCATGGGGTAAGGGGCGCGAAGGATCTGCTTTTGTCCTCCTTACAGCTGACCTCGCGCAAAGCCCGTTCGCTCACTTGTCCGATGTTCCCTGCTCAATGTCCACTGTTCCTGCTAGGCAACAACTGAAAGTCCGTCTCGAATTGAACCCCTTGACAGCCGATAGTCGAATGTCTACTATCAAGACCATTCGACGAGGGTCGAGCGTCTTCCATGAACAAACAGATACAGCAGCGATCAGGTCTTCTTCAAGGCACGCTTGACATGCTCATCCTGCGAACGCTTCTTTACGGGCCTGCCCACGGCCATCAGATCGGCAAGCACATTCAAAAAACGACAAACGACTTCCTCCAGATGCAGCACGGTTCTCTCTATCCGGCATTGCATCGTCTGGAAGAAAGAGGATGGGTGAGCGCCAAATGGGAGACGGCTCCCGACCGAAATCGGGAATTCAAATACTACCGGCTCACGGACAAGGGCAAAAAACAGCTTGTTGTCGAAGAATCCCAGTGGAAGCAAATGGCGGCTGCCGTAGCGCGCGTCATGTGGCCCGCTGCCGAGGAGAGCTGAGATGCAATGGTGGCAAATCCGCAAACGCAATGCAGACCTGGATCGCGAGCTGCGCTCCGACCTGGAGCTCGAAGAGGAAGAGCAGCGCGAAAGCGGCGCATCGCCACAGGAAGCTCACTACGCTGCCCAACGCGCCTTCGGCAACACGACGCTGATTCGAGAGCAGACCCACGAAGCCTGGGGCTGGGCCCCTTTCGAGCGTCTCTTTCACGACGTTCGATATTCTCTCCGTCAGCTGCGGAGGTCGCCGGGATTCGCAATCACCGCCATCCTGATTCTCGCTCTCGGCATTGGCGCTGTAACAGCGGTTTTCAGCCTGATCGACGCGGCGCTGTTGAAGATGCTGCCGGTTTCAAATCCCGAACAACTGGTCCAGTTCAAAACCATCAGTGACACATTTCCCGTAAACGATGCCTTCTCCTATCCCCAGTTCAAGACGTTTCAACAGCAATCTCAGGCACTGGCCGGCGCGATTGCGTTTCGAAAAATGAGCAAGATCGATTTTGAAATCGACGGACAGAGCGCTCTGGCAGACGGACAACTGGTCTCAGGGAATTACTTCTCCATGCTCGGGGTCCGGGCGGCATTGGGCCGAACCATTCTGCCAGTCGATGAATCCGTTGCCGGCCAGAGCCCCGTAGCAGTGATCGGCTACGACTATTGGCGATCACGGTTTGCGCTCGACCCCGGCATCCTCGGGAAACACATCCTGCTGAACAATGCAACATATACGATCATCGGCGTAACAGAACCGGAGTTCTATGGCGTTCAGCCGGGTACGAGAATCGATGTCTTCGTGCCTCTAACAACGATTTCACTCGTCAACCCAGGCTTTGCGGCGGTTGGAAGCCCTTACGACACGCTCAAGGCGCCCTTCCGAAACTGGCTTGAAGTGATGGGCCGGCTGCAACCGGGCCTTGCAAAGGAGAAAGCAGAAGCCAGTCTGCAGCCGGTGTTCGCTCAGACCCAGCGCGAGATTGCGGCAAGCCTCGCGGGCACACCGGGCGATTCTCCCGCAAGGAAGCAGGCAATTCTTCAGATGAGGCTGCAACTCGATCCAGCAGGCCAGGGCCTCGCCATTCTGCGCGAACAGTTCTCCAAGCCTCTTTGGGTCGTTCTTGCAGTTGTCGGATTGCTCCTGCTCATCACCTGCGCCAACGTTGCGAACCTGCTGCTGGCGCGCGCCAACGCGAGACAACGCGAAATTGCAGTGCGGCTCGCCATGGGCGCGGGAAAGTGGCGCCTGACACGTCAGTTAATGACGGAGAGCCTGCTGCTGGGGCTGACCGGCGGCGCGCTCGGCGTAGGACTCGCATTCTGGGGCGGCCACTCGTTGCTGGCTCTGATGGCACAGGGCCGCAGCCCGGTGGTCCTCAGCGTGCATCCCGATTTCACCGTTCTGGGCTTTGCGCTCGCAGTGTCTTTGTTGACGGCGCTCGTCTTTGGCACCATCCCCGCATGGCGCGCCACCGACGTGAATCCCTCGCAGGGACTTGCTCAGGGTTCCCGCGGTTCCAGTGGTGCCGGCGAACGCTTCCGCCTCGGCAAGTCTCTCGTCGTAGGCCAGCTAGCGATTTCGCTGATACTGCTCGTAGGCGCGGGATTGCTCACGCGCAGCCTCACCAATCTGAATCACTTCTATCCCGGTTTCAACCGGGACAGTGTCCTGTTGTTCTCAGTCAACCCCGCGGTCATCGGTTACAAAGACGTTGTTCCTCTCTACGAACAAATGCAGGAACGAATTCGAGCGGTCCCCGGCGTTCGCACTGTGTCTCTTTCGGTACATCAGCCGCTCAGCACCAATGTGAGCGACAGCAGCGTCAAGGTCCAGGGCATTGTTCCACGGCAAGGCGAAGACCTCACCCCGGTCGACATTGAACCGGTCGGCCCACACTACTTTCGGACCATGGAGACGCCTCTCCTGCAGGGACGCGAATTCACTGCCGCCGATCGCGCAGGGTCGCCCAAAGTGGCCATCGTGAACGAGAGCACGGCCCGGCATTTTTTTGGCGACACGAATCCCATCGGGCGATTCGTGAGCATTCCCGCCTATCGCGCCGATGAGAGCTGGCTTCAAATCGTCGGCGAAGTTCGCGACATCAAGGTCCACGATCTGCGCGAGTCGTCCACGCTCATGCTCTATGTGCCCATGTTCCAGGCCCCTGAAGGCGGCGTCACATTCGAGGTTCGTACCGCAATGGATCCTGCCTACGCCGAAACAGCGATTGTCGCTGCGGTTCGAGCCATCGATGGCCGTTTGCCCGTCTACTCCATCAAGTCGCTAGGCAGTCAACTCGATGGATCGCTCGTCGAAGAGCGGCTGGTCGCCTCTCTTTCCAGCCTGTTCGGCATCCTCGCGCTCCTGCTCACATGCGTCGGCCTCTACGGACTCATGGCCTACACCGTGAATCGAAGAACCGGCGAGATCGGCATTCGCATGGCGCTCGGCGCTGAACGGGAAAGAATCGCCCGGATGATCCTGCGCGAAACATTACTTCTCGTTCTCAGTGGCCTTGCCATCGGAATTCCTGCAGCCGTCCTCGCGGCGCGGCTCCTCTCCAGCCAGCTCTTTGGATTGAACTCGAGCGATCCCACCACGTTTGTTGCTGCCTGCGCTGCGATGACCGCCGTGACACTGATGGCGAGCTATTTGCCTGCCCGTCGCGCCGCCTCCGTAGACCCAATGAAAGCACTGCGAAGCGAATGACCCTTGATGCCACAAGGTGGCCGATAGGCCCCGCCGCCGAGGAGAGCTGAGATGAAAAAGTGGCAAATAAAGAAGAGAGACGCCGACCTGGAACGCGAGCTGCGCTCCGACCTTGAGTTCGAAGAAGAAGAACAGCGGGAAAATGGCCTGCCACCAGAAGAGGCTCGTTACGCCGCTCGACGCGCTTTCGGCAACACCGCACTGATCAAAGAACAGACCCACGAAGCCTGGGGCTGGGCGATCTTCGAGCGCCTGGGCCAGGACATTCGGTATGCAATCCGCCAGCTGAGAAGAAAGCCGGGGTTTACACTCGCCGCCGTTCTCACACTGGCACTTGGGATCGGCGCGAACACGGCTGTTTTCTCAGTGATTGATGCCACACTGCTGAAACCGCTTGGATACCCGAACGCGGATCGCATTGTGCAGTTCTTTCTAGTGTCGCAGGCCGGTGCTGCTCATGGAGCTTCGATACCGGATTTTCGCTTCTGGTTGGAACGCGTCGATGCGGTGCAGGACGTAGCCGCATTTGACTTCGGCCAAGCCGAGATGGGTTTGACTTCAGGGACACCGGAGCAGGTCCACGGAATTCACGTCACGTCGAACTACTTTCGCCTGTTTGGCGTGCCGTTGCTGTTGGGGCGCACGTTCAGCACCGATGAAGACCGACCTGGAAACGCCAATGTTGTCGTGCTCAGCGAGGGCTTGTGGAGGAGCAAGTTCGGGGGTGACCAGCAGATCGTTGGAAAACAAATTTCGCTCGATAGAGATTCTTATACGGTGGTCGGTGTGGCGAGCAGGAGTTTTCGATTCGAGCCCGAAGCGCAGCTCTGGATCCCCTTCCGATTTAACTTGAACAGCACGGATGAACTTCATTCCTTTGGCGTGGTAGCGCGGCTGAAACAGGGCGTAACGCTTGCGCAGGCCAATGCGCAGCTTGATTCCGCCTCAGATGCTGCGCGCCGCGAGGGGGCGCTGCCTGATCCGAACTGGCGCTTCGAGCTTCGACCATTCCGCGACGCGATGACCAGCGATGTTCACGCTTCCTTGCTGGTGCTGCAAGGGGCAGTGATTCTGGTTCTGCTGATTGCGTGTGCGAATCTCGCGAACCTGCTGTTGATTCAGACGACCGTCAGAAGGCGCGAGTTCGCGATTCGAGGCGCGATCGGCGCCGGGCGCGGTCGGCTTGCACGGCAACTTCTGACAGAGAGCCTTCTGCTGTTTTCGCTGGGCTGCATTGCTGGCATCGCGCTCGGTCTTGGAGGCGCGCATGCGGTGTTGACCGCGAGCCCCGTGAACCTGCCATTCGTCGGGAGACCTGGACTCGGCTATGGCCTGGATTGGCGCGTGTTTGGATTCGCCGGCGGGTTGGCGCTTGTAACTGCCGTCCTATTTGGTTCCATTCCAGTGGTCGCCGTTTGCAGAAAGGGATTGGATGACGCATTACGCGAAGGTTCGAACCGTCAGGGCGCGGGAATGCGGCAGCGGAGATCACGTTCGTTGATCGCGACGAGTGAGATTGCCCTGTCGCTGGTTCTGGTGATCGGCGCAACACTGCTTATTCGTACGTTCATCGCTCTAAACAAGGTTGATCCGGGATTCGACGAGCGCAATGTGCTGCTGATGACGATGCCTCTGCGCGGCGCGCAATACGATACCGCAGCTGGCGTGGCCAGCATGGTGGAGCGAGGGCGAGAGCAGCTGTCGACGATTCCGGGCGTGGAAGATTCGGCGGCAACATTCAGCGCTCCTTTCGCAAGCAGGATGGGTTTGCCTTTTGTTTCTGTATCGGATCAGTCGTCGATCTCGGGCGATGGAGAATGGCTGGCTGTTTCGCCTGGATATCTGCACGTTTTAGGGATTCCGATTCTGCGAGGCCGAGGCATCGATGAGGAAGACAAGGCGGGTGCGCCTGGCGTGGTACTCATCAACGACAGCATGGCGAAGAAATTCTGGCCGGACCAGAATCCGCTGGGGCGGGAGATTGTGATTGGCAAAGGCCTGGGTCCAAAGTTCATCGACACTCCGCGTCGGATCATCGGCGTTATAGGTGATGTGCGCGATCAGGACGTGAGCCAGGGACCCGAACCGACGATGATCATTCCCGACGCGCAGATGCCGAATGGGCTCGTGCAACTCCAGACAGACTTCGGGCCGATCTGGTGGTTGGTGCGGGTGCGCAATGCACCGCAGCAACTGATCCCGGGCATTGCCGAGCATCTTCGGGACGCGAGTGCGGGAAGGCCAGTGGGAACCATTCGGTCGATGAGCGACGTGCTTTCCCGATCGATTGCGCGCCAAAGGTTCAACATGCTGCTCCTGTCGATCTTCGCGTCGATAGCGCTGCTGCTCGCCGCGGTGGGCATCTACGGCGTGATTGCGCACTCGGTTGCACAAAGGACCCATGAGATTGGGGTCAGGATGGCGCTTGGCGCTGATCGTACCGGTGTGCGCAACATGATCCTGCGCGAAGCTTTGACAACCTGGACAGTTGGCGCGGCATGTGGTTTATGCGCTGCATTCTTCCTCGTGCGCTTGCTTTCGGGGTGGCTCTTCGGTGTCTCGACGCGGGACCCGTCGGTCTTTGTTTCTGCGCCGGTATTTCTGTTGCTGGTTGCAATCGTGGCTGCCTGGCTTCCGGCTAGCAGAGCGGCTCGTCTTGATCCAGCGCAAACGCTGAGAGCGGAATAGGAGGGAGGTCACGATGCGGTGGTGGCAGATTAAGAAACGCAATACCGACCTGGAACGCGAGCTGCGCTCCGACCTTGAGTTGGAAGAAGAAGAACAGCGCGAAAATGGCCTGCCACCAGAAGAGGCTCGTTACGCCGCTCGACGCGCATTCGGCAACACCGCACTGATCAAAGAACAGACCCATGAAGCCTGGGGCTGGGCAGTCTTTGAACGATTTCTGCAAGACGTCCGCTACGCATTCCGGCAGCTGCGCAAGAATGCAGGCTTTGCAGCAATCTGCGCAATTACCCTGGCCCTGGGAATCGGCGCGACGACCACGATCTTCAGCGTTGTTGATTCTCTTTTGTTGCGGCCTCTTCCATATCCCAACGCTCCGCGCATCGTGAGAATCTGGAACACCTTCGCTCCCCGCGGGATGACGGAAATACCCTTTTCGGAGCCTGAATTCAATGAATATCGCGAGAGTCAGAGTTTCGCCCATGTCGCGGGCTTTTCCGTCGGCACACTCACCCTTACGGGAAGCGGAGATCCCCTGCACGTGGCGGCAAGTTGGGGAACGCCGGATTTCTTTGCGGTCATGGGAACCGCGCCTTTCCTGGGCCGCGTCTTTACCACCGACGAACAACAGCAGGAGCATCCCCAGGTCGCAGTCTTAAGCCATCGGCTCTGGCAGAGCCGCTTTGCCTCGAGCCGCGAGATCATCGGAAAGTCCATCGTCCTGAATGGCCAAAGCTGCACGGTCGTCGGGGTGATGCCACCGACCTTCAATTTCCCGAGCGACAATGTCGACGTATGGCAGCCGCTTCCGATCGCTCCGGCAAGCGACAAAGTCGGCAACCACTACCTCAACCTCATCGCGGACCTCAAGCCGCAAACCACGCTGAGCCAGGCCAGATCCGAAATGACTACCATCCTGGATCGAATTCTGCGTAAGTATCCCAGGTACTACGGCGGTGCCGCCGGCCTTGGCGTCAACCTCATCCCGTTGCGCGAACAGATGGTGGGAAACCTGCGCCCAACCGTGCTCGTCCTGATGGCCGGAGTGGCCTTCATGCTGCTGATTGCTTGTACCAACGTGGCCAGTTTGCATCTGGCTCGCGGAGAAGATCGCAAGCAAGAGATCGCCACCAGAACCGCCCTTGGTGCGACACGCTGGCGGATCCTCTATCAGGTTCTGATCGAAAACCTGGTTCTGTTTCTGGCCGGAGGCGGCCTCGGGCTGCTGCTTGCGTTCGCGTGTGTGAAAGGTCTCAATCTCGCCGACTATCTCAACGTCGCGCAGTTAGGTGGTGTGAAACTCGACCTGCGTGTTCTGGCATTCGCGGCGGTGGTTAGTCTTGCCACCGGACTCCTCTTCGGCCTCGTACCGGCTTTGAAGGCCTCGCAATCAAACTTCAACGACGCACTGAAGTCTGGTGGTCGAGATGCGACAGGGAGCCGTCATCGCACGCGCGTTCGCAGCCTGCTTGTGATGACCGAGATCGCGTTCTCGCTAGTGTTGCTCGCTGGCGCGGGGCTCATGATCGGCAGCCTTCGAAACCTGCTCGGCGTCAGTCTCGGCTTTAACCCCGAGAACGTAATCACCATGCGGCTATCTCTTCCTGAAGCGCGCTATTCAATCCCCCGCACTGCTGCCTTTTACCGCCAGTTGCAGGACCGCGTGCGGGGTCTGCCTGGAGTGGAAGCAGTCGCCATCGTGAACCAGTTGCCCATGACCGACGTCACCGCAAATGCTTCGTTTGATGTCGATGGCAGGCCGTCGAATACCGATATCAACGTGGCAGATACCAAGATCATCAGTCCCGATTATTTCCGCGCGATGGGTATCTCGTTAATGCGGGGCCGATTCTTGAATGACGACGAAGCCAGGCTTCCTCCTGCTTCCGTGATCGTCAATCAAACTCTGGCCCGCAAAATCTGGCCGGAGACAGATCCCATCGGCAAGCGAATCCGGCTTGGCCCAGACTACCCCTGGCTTTCAGTTGTTGGCGTCGTGGCCGATATCAAGAACCACGGCTCGAACGTCGCTACCAAGCCCGAGATGTATCTCCTGCTTCCCGACCAGCCGTTCCAGATCTGGGTCGATCTGCGCTCCATGACGCTGGTTGTCCGCACAAGCGCAGAGCCCGAGAATACGGTGAGCGCAATTCGCGCGCAGCTCAAACAACTCGACCCGCAGCTCCCGATCTACAAGGTCTCGACCCTGAAGGAGCTTGTCGCTTCGTCCATGTCGCAAACCAGGTTCCCTGCACTCACGCTGTCGCTCTTCGCGTGCGCCGCGCTCCTACTGGCCGCAATCGGAGTCTACGGAGTTCTCGCTTACACCGTTGCGCAAAGCAGGCACGAAATTGGCGTGCGCATGGCGCTCGGCGCGCAGCAGGGACAAATCTTGAAATTCTTTCTCCGCCAGGGAGTGAAGTGGGCCGCACTAGGCGGATCTGCGGGACTCCTCGCCGCTTTGATCCTGGTGCGATTCATGCGCAGTATGCTGTTTCAGGTCGGCCCCTACGATCCCAGGATCCTTCTTACCGTAACGGCCGTCCTTTCAGCTGTTGTGCTGATGGCCTGCCTCATTCCTGCATTGCGAGCCGCCAAAGTCGACCCGATCACCGCGCTGAAAAACGAGTAGCACTATGGCGAGACCAGATACTCGACCAGTACGAATCCTCCGATTCCTAACACTGCTGTATCGAATCGGAAATTGTTTCGCAGCAAGGAGGCGCCAGGCCTCCCTGCAACGACGCAGACTATTCCTTCACCGCAGGCTTTGCGGCCAGAATACCGTTGAAGCTGTTGCGGTACTGCACAAAGACGAGCACCCACAGCACACAGGCCACGAGCCCCGGAGCAATGCTCGCCGGCGCAAGCGTCAGATGAAACGCAAGAATGTTATACAGCTCCGCCGCAAGCACCGTGAGCGCGAGCGGCACAAAGAAGCCTGAAAGCAGCAGCAGCCCACCGATCAACTGCACGGCAAAGAAGAACGCGGCAAAATGCGACGCGCTGATGGCGACAAAGAACTGTATCGCCAGCGGATTCGTCGGCGGCGGCTGGTGGATGAAATTGAGAAATCCGTTCAGGCCAAAGACCGTAAACATCAGTCCCAGCAGATAGCGCGCAATGACAGAAACAATCTTCATGTTGTCGTCTCCTTTAGATCGCCTGCGCGTGCGTTTGCACGGCATGAAGGTGGGGCGCTAGAAACGCATCGCGATCTTGCCCGTAGTTGAGTGCCGCTGTTCCGCCCGTCGTCAGGAACGTCGCGTCTGTAACACCGAGAAATCCAAACACCGACCGCAGGTAGGGCTCGACAAAGTTGAAAGAGGCCATCTGCGTCTGCGCGTCGTAGCTCCCGCCGGTCGCGATGATGAACGTCGCCTTCTTGCCCGCGAGCAATCCTTTCGGTGTTCCATTCGCATACGAAAAAGTCCTGCCCACGCGTGCGATCTGGTCGATCCAGAGTTTCAGTACCGAGGGCACGCTGAAGTTATGCATGGGCACGCCGAACACGTACTCATCGGCCTGCTCCAGTTCGGCGAGCAATTTGTCTGAAAGCGCCAGCTGCTCCTTCTGTTGCGGAGTGCGCGCCTCTGCCGGCGTGTAGGCAGCACCTACCCATTCAGCGGTGACAGGCGGAATTGAGGTTGAGTTAAGGTCGCGGTCAACGACCGTTCCATTCGGATGAGAAGACTTCCATTCTTTAACGAATGCATCGGTAAGCTGGCGCGAAACGGATCGCCCATACAGCGGGCTCGAGTCGATGTGAAGAAGCGTGGGCATGTACGAACCTCCTATGCAACAAATGATGTTTAATAGACAAATGTCGATTCATTAAATCAACAAGTGTCGCTTACGCATCTATTGCTGTAGAAGGGGCTATCCTCAAAGTGAATGGCAGCCGCAATCCAACCCGGTAACACAGCGGAAAACACCGACCCCCGCGTCCTCCGCAGCCGTCAGATGCTGATGGAGTCGTTACTGAGGTTATTGACGCGCAAGGAGTTCGCCGACATCTCCATCCAGGAGATCGCTGATGAAGCTACCTTGAACCGCGCCACCTTTTACCTTCATTACCCTGACAAGAACGCCCTGTTGCAGGCCATGACGGCCACCCGATTCCGCGATTTGATCGCGCGCCGCGGCCTTTCCTTCACAAACTGCGATGGGGCGCTCCGCGCCATTGCGCTGGGCGTTTGCGATTATCTCGCGGAAACCACGGGCTGCCCGAGCCAATTGGCGAAGATGCCCCTCGAGGGCTCCATCATCCCGGTCGTGGAGAACATGTTTCAGGAGGGCGCGGCGCACCACGCGATCGAGCCCGGCGCCGATCCCAGACTGCTTGCGGCAACAGCTGCCTGGGCCATCTTCGGCGCCGCCCGACAGTGGTACCAGACTCCCGACCGTATCCCCGCCGAGGAAATGGCCGCCAAAATTGAAGCGATAGTGAAACCGATCTTCCTTGCCGCTTCCGTGTAGTTTCGCTGCGCCATCCTCCGCGACCATAGTCAACAGAAGGGCGTTGATGAAGACTCAACTCATCTGCTGTCGCTTCCCAAAAGCCGACAGTTGTGGAATGAGAGAGCGAGAGGGAAACTTCCTTTCAATCATGGTCATTGCATTTCGAGCGCGTAGATTTCCTGAGTGCTGATGTCTCGGGCCACCAAAGGACTGTCATCAGGCGCCAACCCGAACCATTGGCCGACCGATCCCGCAGTCCAGCGCCCCACCTTGCTGACATCCGCGACAGTTTCAACCTTGTCATTTCCGGGCCGAATCCGGGCGACGCTATAACCCTTGTCCGGCTCGGTGAAGTATTCAAAGTAGATGTACCTTCCGTCATGCGACCACATCGGGAATCCCACGACGCAGTCACACGCTTTCGTCCACCTCTGCGTGGTGGTGTCAAACAGCATCAGCTTCTGGGATTCGATCAGCGTACCCGAGACGTATTTGCCGTCGGGAGACCAGTGAGGCGAAAAGAATCCCCTCGAGCCGGGAAGCGTGGATACCCTTCGGGAGCTCAAGTCGATGAAATATATCGATCCGTTAGGGTCCACAGTCGTGCCGAAGACAAGCGATTTTCCGTCAGGGGACCAGTCGGGATCCAGCTGCCCGCGATCACTCGGAAGCAGATGCTCCGCTGAGCCGCCGGTACTCGGAATGACATAAATGTTCATCACTCCCCCAGGCAGTATGGCGTGGAAAGCGATTTGCTTCCCATCCGGCGACCAGCGGGGCGCACCTGCCCTCATGGGAGGAAAGGTGAGTTGTACCTTCTCACTGCCATCCACTCTGCTCCGCCACAGAATGCCTTCTGGGTACGAGATGTAGGCTGCCCATTGTCCATCGCGGGAAAATGACACACCCTCGGCAGAGATACCCGACAGATAGGGCTCGAATTCGTTCTGGTTCTTGTTGTAGCGCATGACTTCCGCGCGGTAGGCCGTTCCGATAGCGAAGATCTCATTTCGGTATCTTGCCGGCAATGCAAACCGAAAATCGAGCGGCCCCGCCGTCAACTGGACCGGCGCATGATCCCGGTTTTGTCCAGGGAATGTCCTCGGTTCCGGTAAAGCCCACAGATCGGATCGAAGACCGAATGACCGCGAGAAGATGAAATACCGGCCATCGGGTGTCCATTCACCGCAACCTCCATCGACCAGCTTGTGGAGTCCGGTCGCATCCGCGGTGGCACTCATGATCACTTCTTCTGTGAAGGGGTCAAACTGTGAGAATCGCAGAATTCGGGAATCAGGCGAATACCGGAAGTCCTTCGACAGGTGGCCAACCGTGAGGAGCTTCCGCAAACCGGAGCCGTCACGGCTTACCGAGTAGACGTCACCCCCCTGGCTGAAGATAACGTGGGTCCCATCTTCGCTGAACGCTGAATAATCGAGCCCCGGCCCCCACGGCCCATTGCTGGTAAGAACAGTTCCAACCCGATGTGGTGATCCTCCGGCGACGGGCTGCACCCAGATCGACCTGCCTTGACTTCCTTCGTCATTGGTCACCAGGAGCTCGGTTCCATCTTTCGTGAGATCCTGAACGAAAGGCGCTTTGATCGGCACCGGCACGCGAACAACTTCTCCTCCCGAAACAGAAGTTTCAGCAACAATCAGTCGGCCGTCCGGCAACCACTCATTGAAATAGATACGCACCCCGTCGCTGACCAGGGGTCCGATCTTTCTCTGACCATCACTCGTCAAGTGGATGAACCGCACCACCTTTGGCGTGCCTTGGCGTCGGGAAATTCCGATCCAGAGCGCAACAAGAAGACCGACTGCCAGAGTCAGACCGCCGAAAATCGCCAGCCAAAAATAGCTGCGGTGGTTTCGCGATTTCTCTGAGCTGTCGATTGGCCCTTCGCTGGCATCCTTTTCCGAGGCTTCATGCTCAACCGGTGCGATGAGCCGATACCCCCGGCGGGAGAGTGTTTCGATAAAGCGGGGGCTCTCGGCCGAGTCGCCGAGCACCTCCCGGATCTTGTTGATTGCGGTGTTGAGGTTGCGCTCGACATCCACAAAGGTGTCCGGCCAGAGACGCTTCTGCAACTCTTCCCGTGTCACCACGTCGCCGGGGCGTTCCAACAGGATGGCAAGCACCAGGAACGGCTGGCCGCCGAACTTCAACTTCACGCCATCCTTGCGCAGCTCGCCCGTCTGCAGGTCTGCCTCGAACGCACCGAAGCGCACAAGCCGGGGGCGGGAATGTGTTTCGGCCATTGGGGAAGGTCCTTTTTGGTCCACGGCAGGTCTTGCTGTTCTTGCCCTGGCCGGCGCCCTGCATATTCAACTTGAACAATCGCCAGCAGTTATGCCCATCAACATCTTTTCAATATCTCATTGACACGAATTCTACCCCCAATCCATTGAGGTAGCCAGATATAGCCGCCAATGTCGCCTTCGGCTCGCACCCCGCGAGCGGAGGCCGACATGAAATTCCCATCGCTCTGCCGTTTCTTATGCGCGCTTCTCGCCACCGCAGTCACCTTCACATCCGTTTCCAGCCAGGCAGAAACGCGTTGCCCCGGCAACGTAGCAGGACTCAGACCACGAATTGTCGCCCGGGCCCTCATCGTTATTCCTGTAAAGATTAATAACGCCGGCCCGTTCGACTTCATTGTGGATACAGGCAGCCAGGTCACGGTAATCGATCCTGCGCTGGCAGGCGAGCTTCGGCTCAAACTCCTGGGCTCGGCGGGGCTTGTGTCAGTTTCCGGCGTCGCGCAGGCGTCGGTCGGGGTCCTCGACTTGATCGAAGCTGACAAGCATGCGGTGAAGAAAGCCTATGTCGTGGTCCAGGACCTGGGAGCAATTCGAGAAGCAGATGCCCGCATTCGAGGAGTTCTGGGTCTGAATTTCCTCTCCCATTTCGGAGTGTTGATCGATTATCCGCATGACTTGCTATGCCTGGACGAAACCCCGGGATTGCAAGACAGCATGCGCGGTGAACACGTTGCGCTGCTGCCGCCTCATAAGTCCGGCGCTGAGCTCCCCTTTACGGAACGCCTGGTTATTGCCGTCCAGCTCTCCGGCACCGGGCAGCGAGAGATTCGTCTGCAACTGGACTCCGGCAGCGACGGCCCGATTCTGTATGCGGACAACAGCGAATTGGAACTGCCGCTACTCAAGCGAGCCAGGCTTCAGGGACCAGAGGTAGGCGATGCGCGCAGAGCATTCGCAGTTCTACCTCTGCAGGACATGAATCTAGGTAGCCGTGTCGTTCGAAAAGTTCCCTTCGTGACCCCAGCCAATCGGTCACAGAAGGTCCCCGATCGTGAAGAGGACGGGATATTGCCGACGGTCCTCTTTCAGCGTGTATTCGTTAGCCACTCAGATCACTTCGTCATCTTCGATCCAAGGTAGTTCGGTGACGCGGTCGCCGGGTGCGAGCGCTCGTGACGCCTTGGAAGACCTGGTCTCGGCGAGCGCGAAATCGCCAACGCATTCAGTGACGGCGAATTGGAAACGGAAAGCCGGCTTGTCGGCGGTGCCCTCCCGGCTGGTACGATTTCTGCCATGAACAAACTTGCGCCATTCCTCTGGTTCAATGACAACGCCGAAGAAGCCGCCGAGTTTTACCTCAGTGTCTTCCCTCACGCACGCAAGCTTGAGGAGCTGCGTTCCAAAGGTGTCGGTCCCTGGCCCGTCGGCAAGATTGCCACCATCACGATCGAGCTTGAAGGCCAGGAGATGGTCTTTCTCAACGGCGGCCCCGCGCACCAGCTCAGCCCATCCTTCTCGTTCTTCGTCCGCTGCGACTCCCAGCAAGAGATCGACAGCTACTGGGACAAGTTGATCGAAGGCGGCAAACCCCTGGCCTGTGGCTGGCTGACCGACCGGTTCGGCCTGTGCTGGCAAATTGTGCCACGCAATATCGGCGAGTTGATTAATCACCCCAAAGCCATGCAAGCCATGATGGGAATGATCAAGATGGACTTGCCCGCGCTCGAAGCCGCCGCCCGAGAAAACTGATCGCCCTTCCAAGACTGTCATTCCGACCGGACCCTGAACGTCGTGAAGGGGTAGTGGAGGAACCTGCAGTTGTTCTTCGCTTGCGGTTTCATCCCCAATGCCGTGTCATCCCCAATGCCGTATCATCCCCAATGCCGTGTCATCCTGAACGTAGCGTCTTGGGGCCCCACGAACGCAAGCGTTCGTGGGGTAAGCGAAATCGGGTCGGTGACGGTAGGTCCGGGGGAAGAGTGAAGGATCTGCTTCTCCCGAGCACGTCGCAACTGCGACGGCAGCCTGTCCCCCCTCCCCACGAAAATTCAAGCTAACCGCTTGTGGGAATGATTCAAGATGGACGTGCCCACTCTCGAAGCCGCCGCCCGAGAGAACTGATCGCCTTGCAAGACTGTCATTCCGACCGGACCCTGAACGTAGTGAAGGGGTAGTGGAGGAACCTGCAGTTGTTCTTCGCTTGCGGTTTCACACCCAATGCCGTGTCATCCTGAACGTAGCGTCTTGGGGCCCCAAGAACGCCAGCGTTCGTGGCGTAAGCGAAATCGGGGTCCCCGGTGACGGGTCCAGGTCACTGGGGTGAAGGAGTGAAGGATCTGCTTCTCCCATCCACATCGCAAACTGCTTCGGCAGCCTGTCACCCGGTAGTGTCCAGAGTTTTTCGCACATTTGGTTTTTGTTGTCGTGCGTTGAAGGTTGTTGGGTTGAAGTAGCTTTGCAGTGTGAGCCTCATGGATCACGCTGCAAAGCGGTCAGGCGATGGCCACGATTTCGGCGAGCCGGTTCATCTGCAGGTATCGTTTCGTGCCCCACTTGGTTGCCGCGACGTGTCGTAGCCGGGCTGCTACCAACATCAGCGCGGACTGGCCATCTGGAAAGGCACCCACCACTCGCGTTCGTCGCCGTATCTCCCGCATGAGCCGCTCCAGAGGATTATTGGTCCTAAGGCAGCGCCAGTGTTCTGACGGCATGCTGTAGTAGCTCAGGGTTTCATCGATGCCACTTTCGACGATCTCCGCAGCCCTGGCCAGCCGCATCACCTTGAGTTTTTCTATTATTTGGAAAGCTTTTTCTTTAGCGGCCTTAGCATCTTCCTGCGCGTGGATCGCCTTCAGCATGCCCGCCACCTCTTTCACCTTGCCGGTCGGCACCGCAGTCCACACGTTGCGATAAAAATGAACTACGCAGCGCTGCCACTTGGCTTCCGGATAGAACTCTGCGAGGTTCTCCACCAGGCCAAGGCACCTGTCGGAGACAATCAGCTGCACACCCTTCAAGCCGCGCTGCTTCAGTTCGCGGAGGAAGCTCGTCCAGCTCGCCTTGTCTTCCTTGGCGCCTTCGCTGACAGCCAGGATCTCCCGATAGCCGCTCTGTCCCACGCCGATGGCTACAAGCACAGAGACGTTCCTCACTTCGCCGCCCCAGCTCCGCTTCAGCCACAGGCCATCAAGAAATACATAGGGAAAATCACCCACCAGCGGCCGTTCGCGCCACTCGTTGATCTTGCCGTAGATCTTCTGGTTCAAATCGCTTACCGTACTGGCGCTGACCCGCGTTCCCCACAGCGCTTGCGTGATGTCTTCGACCCGCCGCACGCTCACACCGGCAAGGTACATCTCAATCAGAGCCTCTTCCACCGACGACTCGCGCCGCCGGTACCGCTCGATGATCGCCGTCTCGAACGGCAGGTTGCGCAGCTTCGGCACTGTTAGAGTCACATCGCCAGCCTTGGTCTGCAGATGCCGATCGTAGCTGCCCGCCCGCGTGTCCTTGCGGGCCTCGGTGCGTTCGTACTTCCGTGCACCGCAAAGCTCGTCTGCCTCCGCATCCAGCAACGCGTTCAGAGTCTCTTCCACCGTCGAACGGACTACTTCGTCTAGATGCGCCTGAATGCGTCCTTCATCGATCTGAACTATCGGTCCCAACGGCTGCCTGACTCCGCCTTCCGCATCTTTACCCACTTCACTGGTTGGCTCCATCTCTCGCGCCTCAGAGGTCTTGCTCCCCTTGCTTGTACCAACCTGCCCGCCTACAACTAAAATCAAATGTGCGAAAGAAATCGTACGTTATCTGTCACCCCCCCCCTCCCCACGAAAATTCAAGCTAACCGCTTGTGGGAATGATCAAGATGGACGTGCCCACTCTGGAAACTGGGGCGCAAGAGAACTGATCGCCTTCTCTATCCCTCTCGCAGCCTCCTCTCCCCTAGGGTTTCATCCCCAATGCCGTGTCATCCTGAACGTAGCGTCTTGGGGCCCCACGAACGCCAGCGTTCGTGGGGTAAGCGAAGTGAAGGATCTGCTTCCCCCAAGCACATCGCAAACTGCGACGGCAAACCTGACCGTCCCTCTATAGGAAGCCGCGCTGCAGGGCTTCACCTCGCTGGGCTGTCAAGTCCACAGATGCAGACAGATTCGCTCTAGCCTTATCGCAGATCGCGGGAAAGCGGATTGCAGTTCAAGGAACTCATCGGCAAGGTGCCGGGGTCATCCTAGGGCTTTGGTGGGTTCTTTGCGGCGGGAGATCTTGTATCTCTTATGACGTGAAACTGGCTCTTTTGCAGCGGATTCTATTCGACGCTGGACTTCTGCGCGAGGCACAGAAACTAGCTCACCTAATGCGCCAAAGAAAAGCTGCTCGTTAGGGACGATTGAATCTTCCAGCTTAGGACGCTTCACAGTAATCACCTTAGCGCCAATCAGGGCTGGACTAGTTGATAGACTTGGCTGCTTCCGCATTTACCTCTTTCGGCAGGTACACAATAGAAAATTGACATTCTCCACGCTCTGTCTCATTGCCCTTCACCCATACTTGGACCACTACATTTCCTTCTTGCCAAATAGGTACCGCTTGATACATTACGTTAATTTTTGCTTCCGAATCTGAAATCCTAGTGGGAACTGGTACCTCAGATTCACTTAAAACGGAGCCGTCCGGGTTAAACGCCTTGACTACGAAGATAAATGTTTTACCGGCTTCTTTTGGATCGATATTCCAAACAGAAAACGCATGCCATCTGATGTAAGACATAGCCCTTTCTGGAAGCGGAGTAGCCGTGCGTTGGATGTTTATTTTCTGAAAAATTGCAATCAAGGAGACGGGTCCAGATTGATCGATAATCACTTTCTCACAGGTGACCATGAATCTGAACGTGGGCATTGTTAAGCCGCCTTAGCGAACACACCAACGGAAGTTCCTTCGACTGAGACTAAGCTAGTCTTGTCCGCCAAAAATACGCTTGCCGAATACGTCATTTCAACACCAGCCATTGCAAGTTGTAGCCACGGGTTCCAGCCTACTGGGGGTGTCCTAAAGAACCATTGCGCTCCTCTAGCGATCCACTGCGCCCGGAGTTCATCATGGGAGTATTCGTCATCGTCATTTCCGAATTCAGTGCCGCAGCACTCGCAGATGTTGTAATCCTGCGGCTCGTCCTGCATTCCCGGGAAGTAGCAAACTGGACAGGTATACATTGAATGCCTCATTTGGTTTTAGCACACTCAAAAGCGACAAATCCTGCCGCTCCGCCCCGTCGCCTAATTTTAGAAGCTGGCGGAACGTAGTAGGTTTTCACGACTAGTGGCCTGTCGCAGTGAAATCGTTACTGCGGATGCGCCGGGTGGTGTCGGAGTATTTCCACCGAATTGGTCGTGCATTTGCCGAGTAGGCGTTGATATATCGGCGGAGCTTTCGGGCCAGATCAGAGACTGAAGTGAAGACGCCGCGAGCAATCACATCGCGCTCAATCTTTGCGAACCAGAGTTCAACCTGGTTGAGCCATGAGGAATAGGTTGGGGTGAAGTGAAAGGATACGCGGGGATTCTGCTCCAGAAACTGCCGCACGAGCTTCGTCTTATGTGCTGAGAGATTGTCGAGAATAATGTGGATCTTCTGGCGGGGTGGACATAGGGCAACGACCTCCTTCAGAAAGGTAATGAAGTCCTGACTGGTATGGCGTGCGGCGGTCTTTCCATGGACACGGCCCGTGGCAGTATCCAGAGCAGCATACAAGGAGAGCGTTCCATGCCGGTAGTATTCAAATCCATGGCGCTCGACGCGGCCGGGGGAAAGCGGCAGAACCGGGTTGAGCCGATCAAGTGCCTGAATAGCCGTCTTTTCATCAACGCAGAATACGGCGGCATGCTGCGGCGGGTTCAGATACAGCCCGATAATGTCTGCGGCTTTCGTCTCGAACTCCGGATCATCGCTGGCCATATACCGCTCCAGCCGATGCGGTTTCAAACCCGCCTCTTTCCAGACGCGATGCACAGCATCTTTACTGACGCCCAGCGCGGCGGCGAGTTTGCGGCAACTCCAGTGAGTGGAACCATCCTTCGGCTGCCTGCGTGTGGCCGAGAGAATCCGAGCCCGCAGCTTCGGAGTCAATACCGAGGCCGACTGTCCGGGATGGCTGGTATCCAGTCCGTCCAGACCCGTAGCAACGAAGCGCTGCTTCCAGCGGATAATGGTCGGCGCCGTGGTTCTCAATCGCTGCTTAATCGTGCTGAACGACGCTCCTTCGGCCAGCATCAGAATCAACCTCGCACGGAAGACATATCCAGCAGGCAGGGATCGGGACTGGGCAATGCGGCTAAGTTCCATTTGCTGCTCTTCGTTGAGAACCACCGAATCAAGAGACATACCCACTTAGATGGCAGAAGTATTAGTAACGTTTACTCCGCGACAGGCCACTAGTACCCCATAGCAGACACCAAAATGACGTGTCCGAGGATTCAACCGCACGAGGTCGTTTGTGGGATTGCGCCGGATACATTCAGGAATATCCGAACGACTTGGTGCAGACATGAATGCGTCCGCCATGCGCTCATAATCAAATTCATTTGCCGCCCCAAATTCATTCCCATGCCTATAGAAATGAATTTCACGCTTTCTAGGGCTCTCGAAGGGCACGGTTTCAACACTATACAACAGCATCGGCAGAGCGCAATGGTCCTTTAGTCAGACCTTTTAGTCATTAGACACTACAGATCACCTAAAAGCGGCAAAATCCGATCTACTTGCTCTGAGGGGATAATTTGCGTTGCCCCTTGGGTTAGCGAAGTCAATTATTGCCAAAAAAGATCTGCCGACTTTTGCAGGTTATTTCGGCGATTGCTTTACGCTGGAACGAATGCGGCAAACCTCCGCACCGCGGTTGCAATTGCTGTGCTCACCACAGTTTCACAGGCCCTCGAAGGCCCTTAAGGCGGGTGGCCCCCTTCCCGAAGATCGTTTTCAACCACGCCGAGGGTGCCCCCGGTCCCTCGCTTTTGGGGACCGGGGAGGTAGGCTCACTTATCACTGCCGGGTGCCTCATGTCCCGATTTTGGGACGTGGATACGATCACTCCCCCTTGAATTACCTCACTCACGGGTTTCACCCAATCTCCGTCAAGCCCTCAATCTCAAATCTCCCGCCAACCCGCTGAAAACACACGCCAAAAACTTCTTCCGTTTTTGCAGGTTATTTCGCGCCCCCCGCTAAGATGAATCTATCCGGAAAAATTTCAGGCACTTCACCGCGCCTCTCCTTGAGGTGATCCGGGGTGTCCGGATCGAATCTCTCTTTAAAGCTCGCCGTAAGCGACAAAATGCGCCAAAATGTGCCATAAAAAGCCACTCGAAAACGTACCAAACGCTGATTCCAATGCACCTACATCGCCTGCGCCGTCTGTAGGCGGGGTTACCAATTCGCTAATAGGAAAAAGACAAATACCATGAGCACAATCGAGACACTCGCCGAACCATCGAAACCCGAAAAGAAGAAGCGCGTCCGCGGCGGCGCCATGGAGAATCTCGTCAAAGCATCCGCAGACCAGGTCCGCGATCATTGCCAGCAGATTGCCGAAGCGCTCGTCAAACGCGTCATCGCGGGAGACGTGAACTCCGCCAGGCTTCTCCTTGCGCTGATCGACAAGCTCCCCAAGCCGGAACGCAAACACCAAAGCATCGCCTTGCGGTGGCTGAAGAGTGGGCCGTGGCAAGGACCGCCTTCTACTGAAGACAACGAAGACAACGAAGACAAAGAGACGAATGAATTGCTCGGCGAAGAATTCACCACCGCTCTCGAAAACTATCGGCGCGCCGAGCAGGAGATAGCCGCGAGAAACACTGCATCAATCCATATGTCGAAAAAATCTCTGTGATGCGACCTGCGAATCTGCGAAGCAGGCAAAAAAGACCCATTCAGTCAATGCTGAGAAAACTCTGCGGCTAAGCCCAAGGCAAGTGCTCTAAACTGTCGTTGATTCAAGCCGAAGGGATTTCTTCAGCCTCCCCTCCGCAGCAGGAAGCACGATGCTCCTCGAGTCACTACGTCAGCAGGTTCTCGAAGCCAATCAGGAAATCTCCCGCCGCGGTCTCGCCCCGCACACCTTTGGGAACGCAAGCGGCATAAGTCGTCCCGGCGTCGACGGGTCCGGACCGCTACTGGTCATCAAGCCCAGCGGCGTCGATTACGCTGCCCTCACTCCTGCCGACCTCGTCGTCACCGATCTCGACGGCAAAATCGTCGAAGGCCACCTGCGCCCCTCGAGCGATCTCGATACCCACACCCTGCTCTACCGCGAATTTCCGCAGTTGGGAGGCATCGTCCACACCCACTCCGAGTTTGCAACCGCGTGGGCCCAGGCCTGCCGTCCGATCCCTTGCCTCGGAACCACGCACGCCGATTACTTCCACGGCCCCGTCCCTCTCACCGACCCGCTGACCGCCGAAGAGGTCTCCTCCGGCTATGTCCGCAATACAGGAGCAGTCATCGTCCGCCGCTTCCGCCAGGATCAGCTCGACCCCGTCGCCGTTCCCGGAGTTCTCGTTGCCGGCCACGCTCCCTTCGCCTGGGGACGGTCGCCCGCGGAAGCCGTCGAGCATGCCGACGTCCTCGAGTACATCGCCCGCCTCGCCTTTCGCGCCACGCTCCTCAACTCTAAGGTTGAGCCCATCCCCGCCCACGTCAGCGACCATCATTACCGGCGAAAGCACGGCCCCAAGGCGACCTACGGGCAGCGATAGGTTCTGCGTTCCGGCGCGCGACAAAGCGTGATCGGAAACAGCACAAAACTGGCAATCTCCTCGAAGTCTTCATAATGAAACACGATACGGATTTCAGTAGGTCAATTCGTCTGCGCGTATCGCACCTACTGTTTTCTGCATTTTTCGTTGAAATCCACATTTGCAATGTTGACATCTCGCACCTGTAAACGTCTCTATCCTGCGCTATCTATTTGATTTGCCAGGATGGAACTCATGGGTATCAGTCGTGATGCGCATGGCACCCCGCGTGCTTTCACTCCAGTGAAGCGCAACCCCATCGGTATGGAAGCGAACCTATTCAACCGGTTGCAGGCAACACTGCTGGCCCTCGCGACGGTCGGCCTGGTGATCCTTGCCGTGTTGAATTTCCGGCAGGAGTCGAACTTCCAGCAGCCCGATGACGGCGTCTGGTGGATCGAGGCAAAAGGCGGCCTGCTCGCCACCAAGGTTATTCCCAACGGCCCTGGAAAACTGGCCGGCATTCACGAGGGCGACCTCCTCACCGCAGTCAATGACGTGCCGGTCTCCCGCGTTGCAGGTCTTGAGCGCGAACTCTACCGGACAGGTGGAGCCTACTCCAAAGACAACTACCAGATCACGCGCAGCGGCACCGCGCTCGACACTCCTGTTGTCGTCATTCCAGAACCAACCGACCGAAGCGTACCGCAGGCGCTGCGGTTTATCGGCCTTATCTATCTCGCCATCGGCGTCTACGTGCTCTTTCGTCGCTGGACCGCGCCGCGCGCCCTCCACTTCTACCTGTTCTGCCTGGCTTCGTTCGCGCTTTACGGTCTCGCCTATACCGGGCAACTGGATAAGCTCGACTGGACTGTCTTCTGGGTCGGTGTAATCGCCGGCGCCGTTCAACCTGCGCTGTTTTTGCATTTTGCCGTCAGCTTTCCCGAGGAGCGGTTCAAAGGAGCCCTTCGGCATTGGCTATCGCCGCTGCTTTACCTGCCCGGAATCGGCCTTTTTGGCCTCTGGGTGATGGCGTTTACGCGCTGGCAGGCGACAATTCTGCTGAAACATCGGCTCGATCAGGCTGGAATCGCCTATGACGCAAGCTTTTACGTGCTCGCGGCGATCCTCTTCTCGGTCAGCTACATCCGCTCAAATACGCCCCTGCTGCGGCAGCAGCTGAAATGGCTGTATCGCGGTGCCTGGCTGGCGGTCGGCCCCTTCACCGTTCTCAACGCCATTCCCTTCCTGCTCGACATCCGCATGCCGAGCTTGCTCACCAAGCTTGCCGGTTTGTCTCTGGTCTTTCTTCCATTAACCTTCTGCTGGGCCATCATCCGCTACCGGCTGATGGATACGGACCTGATCTTCAAGCGCGGTGTGGCCTATACGCTGGCCACCGCAACGCTGCTCGGCGCCTACTTCGGCGTCATCGCCATCGTCGCTGAAATGATCCACAATGGCCTGCCGGAGTCCGTTAGCAGGTGGGCATTTGTAGCCGCCATTCTGGTGACGGCCGCAATATTCGATCCACTCAAGCGCCGCATTCAGGGCTGGGTCGACAAGGCATTTGACCGGCAGAAGTACGACTACCGCAAGGCGCTGGTCGAGTTCGGCCGCGGTCTCAGTTCCGAGACTAATATCGACGCGCTGCTCAACTCCATCGTCGAGCGGCTACCGCGCACACTCCTTGTATCGCGTGTTGCAGTCTTCCTCGCGCAGCCTTCCGGAGGCATGCACCTTGCCGCATCGCATGGGCTGCTCTCCACCGCCACCGAGCGCAAACTGGCCCTCGGCTTCCTCGACTTTGATCGTGCGGCGCTCGACCATACACACATCTTTCTCGAGAACGCGCAGCAGGCGCTTCATCTGCCGCCCGAACAGCAGCGCGCGGCCTCTTTGCTCGACCTGAACTATTACCTGCCGTGCCGCGTGCAGGACGGCTCGACCACGCGCACCATCGCCGTGATCGGGCTGGGCCGCACCATCGGCGGCGACTTTCTGTCGAGTGAAGACGTGGAGTTGCTCGAGTCTCTGGCAAGCTACATCGGCATCGCACTGCAAAATGCAAGCCTCTATGCGCAGCTTGAAGTGAAGATCAGCGAGTTCGAGAGGTTGAAGGAGTTCAACGAAAATATCGTCGAATCGATCAATGTCGGCATTCTCGCGCTGGACCTCGACGACCGCATCGAGAGCTGGAACGCGCAGATGGAAGCCATGTATGCCGTGAGCCGTGCAGAGGCTCTCGGCCAGAAGCTCGGCACGGTCTTCCCTGACGAATTTGTTTCGGCAATTGAGGGCTTCCACAACGAGCCCGGTGTGCACCATCTGTACAAGTTCCACCTCACCACCAAGGCCGGCGAACAGCGGACGGTCAACATCGCCATCGCTCCCCTGCTTTCACGCGACTTCGTGATCGTGGGCCGCATCGTCCTGGTGGACGACATCACCGAGCGCGTGTCGCTCGAGACGCAGCTCGCACAGGCCGATAAGCTGAGTTCCATCGGCTTGCTCGCCGCGGGCGTGGCGCACGAAATCAATACGCCGCTCGCGGTCATCTCCTCCTACTCGCAGATGCTCTCAAAACAGATGCGCGGCGATGCCCGCCTCGGCCCTGTGCTCGAAAAGATCACACAGCAGAGCTTCCGTGCGTCTGAGATTGCCAATGGCCTGCTGAATTTCTCGCGCACCTCCACCACCGAGTTCCGCGAAACCAATCTTAACCAGGTCATTCGCGATACGCTTTCACTGCTCGAGCACCAGTTCAAGACCGCGCAGGTCATCGTCGACACGGAACTGATCGAAAACCTGCCTGCAATTCACGGCAACCCCGGCAAATTGCAGCAGGTGTTTCTCAATCTTCTTCTGAACGCCAAGGAATCGATGCCAGGTGGCGGAAGGTTGCGCATCGCCACGCTGGTCAATGGACACGTCGAGGCCGTTATATCCGATTCCGGTTCCGGCATCGCACCGGAACATCTGAAGCGCATCTATGATCCATTCTTCACGACAAAAACCACGCCCAGACCAGGCGAGAGGCGTGGTACAGGTCTTGGACTTTCCGTTTCCTACGGGATTATTCAGGAGCACGCAGGCAAGATTCATGTCGAGAGCGCCATCGGCGCCGGCACAACCTTCCACCTTGAATTCCCGCTCTTAAGGAAATCGGTACATGTCTGAAGTTGATCAGTCTCTAAATTTCGCTTCATCCGGTTCAGTTTTTTCGTCCGGTTCCGCAGCTGGAAGCATTCTCGTTATCGATGACGAGGGCGGCATCCGCGAGTCGCTCGAAGTGTTGCTTTCGCTCGAAGGCTATTCAATCAAAACGGCCTCTGACGGCGAACAGGGCCTGCGGATGCTGGAGATGGAGAGCTTTGACCTCGTCCTGCTCGATCTTGCTTTGCCCGGGCAGAGCGGACTCGATTTGCTTCCACAGATCAAGGAGCGCCAACCCGAGACGCCGGTCATCATGATTACCGCTTACGGCACGGTGGAAAATGTTGTCGAGGCCATCCGGGCCGGCGCTGAAAACTTTGTTCAAAAGCCGTGGGACAACGAAAAGCTTCTTGCTGACATTCGTTCGGCCGTCGCACGCTACAAGGCGGAAGAAGAAAATCTTCAGCTCAAGCGGACGCTCAAGCAGCGCTACAACTTTGCCAATATTGTCGGCAAGAGCGAGATCATGCTGCGGGTCTTTGACCTCGTCTCGCAGGTCGCGCCTAGTCGCTCCACCGTTCTGATCCAGGGAGAAAGCGGCACCGGCAAAGAATTGATCGCCAAGGCCATTCATGCCAACTCGCCACGCAAAGACAAGCCTTTCGTGCCCATCAACACCGGCGCCATGCCGACCGAGTTGCTCGAGTCCACGCTCTTTGGCCACGTGAAAGGCGCATTCACCTCTGCGATCGCTTCGAAGAAGGGCTTGTTCGAAGTTGCCAATGGCGGCACGCTTTTTCTCGATGAAATCGCCACCATGGGCACGGACACGCAAGCGAAGATTCTGCGCGTCCTGCAGGACCGCCGCTTCATGCATCTTGGCGGCATCCAGGAGATCCAGGTTGACGTGCGCATCATCGCCGCCACCAACATCGATCTGCGCCAGGCCGTTCGAGAAGGCAAGTTCCGCGAGGACCTCTTCTATCGGCTCAACGTAATCATGGTCGACCTGCCGCCGCTGCGCTCGCGCCGCGAAGACATCCCGCTGCTCGTCAATCACTTCCTGGACTTCTACGCCAACGAAAATGGACTTTCGCCGCGCAGGCTCTCCGCCGATGCATTGCGGGCGCTGATTGACTACGAGTGGCCGGGCAATGTGCGCGAACTTGAGAATTCGATCGAGCGGGGCGTCGTGCTTTCATCGGGTCCGATCATCGGATCGGAACTCCTGCCGGGTCACATCACGGGCCGCAGCTTCCAGGACGCGCTTCTCGAGCACAACCCCAACGCCTCGCTCTTCGACATTCTCGAAGACATCGAGCGCCGCATCATCGTCGAAAAACTCGAACGCTGTAACTGGAATCAGACCGATGCCGCCGAGCAGTTCCACATTCCGCTCTCCACGTTGAATCAGAAGATCAAGCGACTCAACATCGAGATCCGCAAACGCGGCCGCGAATAGAGGGCGTGCAGGCCCTCAGGCCCGAAGGCGGATCTCCGTCGGCTCTGCATCGCGCTGCGCCGGCGCTTCAGACCCGGTTAACGCCATCTCCCATCGACGCAAAAACCAGCGCAATTGTTCAGGCGGCTGCAGCCACACCTCCGCAGCGGTCTCGCGCCATTCTCTGCGCATCAGTACGCTTAGATGGGGATTCGGTGTTTCATTGATTGCGCAGAATGCGGACTCGTCCGTGAGATCGTCTCCAAGATAAGTTACAGGCGCGTCCGGCTCCGCTTGCTCCACGATCGCCTGCACCGCTCCGCCCTTGTCTCGGCCTGCGCGCAATTCGATGCCGGCTTCGAAATCCAGCAGCGACAACCCGCTCACCTGCGCCGCCGGATCAAACAGAGCACGCGTCTTCTGCTCGATCGATTTAGCTTGTCGGTGAGAATGCCCTCGCCAGTGCATGACGACTGCATTCGGCTTGTCCTCGAACAGCCCGCCAAACGGATCGCGCCTCAGTTGCTGGCGCAACTCCTCAAGTTTTGCATGCGCTTCCTCAGGCGCTTCCTGCAGCTCGCGCCTGCCGTCGACGAACAACCGCTCCGCACCATGAAGACCCCATACCTCAACCGGTTCCGGCAACTGCAGCATGGTGTTGATCTCGCCGGCAGGTCGACCTGTAATCACCGTCAGCCGCGTGCGTTTGTCTTTCTGAATAATCGCAAGCAGTTCACGCACGCCAGCCCATGGCCGCGCTTCAAATCGATTAATGCGAAAATCGGCAAGCGTCCCGTCGTAGTCCAACAGCAATAGCGGAGCCTGGGCGCATTGCACCGAGTAGAAAAAGTTTTCCAGCTTCTCTAATGTTATCTGCTTCAAATCCTGTCGCATTCTAAGCCATTTTACGGTAGGGGTCGATGGACACCACCGACTCGGTTCCAGATCCAACGTAGGTCTCAGCTGAGTCCGGAGTCTCCAACCGAACATCCCGCAGATCCCCAAGCACCATCGCGGCCCAACGATAAATATTATGTTCCATCACCTGCTTGCGCATTTCCTGCATGCGAAGCCTGCGTTCTTCGCGAGGCATCTCGAGGCCGCGATGAATCGCCTCACTCACTTCGGCAACATCGTAAGGATTAACGATCAAAGCGTCACGTAACTCGACCGCTGCCCCGGTGAATTTGCTGAGCACGAGCACACCGTCTTCGTCATCGCGCGCCGCCACATATTCCTTTGCCACCAGGTTCATTCCATCGTGCAGTGAAGTCACCAGGCAGACATCAGCGATGCGGTACCAGCGGTTGACTTCCTCGTGATTGCACTGGCGATCGATCAGCACAACCGGTTTCCATCGCGCCGTCTGGAAGCGATGGTTGATGCGCCTCACCTCTTCGTCGACTCTTTTACGCAGGTCGGCATAGCTCGGGATGCGCGTTCTGCTTGGCGCTGCGATCTGCACCATCGTCAGCCGTTCGCGATGCCACGGATGCTCCTGCAGCAGTTCCTCAATCGCCAGCAACCTTTCGATAATTCCCTTCGTATAATCCAGCCGATCCACGCCAACCGCAATTGTCTCCGCGCGCACGTTGAATTCAGAGAGCATCGCGCGCCGCTCTTCCTTGCGATCTTCTTCCCTCTCGGAGACCATCACGCGCAGTGAACTTGGAATTCCACCGCTGAAGGCCACGCTGACCGGATAGGGCCTGATCGCTGCCGTGTGCCCGCCGCGCCGCGCCGTCATGTGCTCGCGGTCTGTACGCGCCTCAAGCACACGGTCCACGGTCGAAAGAAAATTATGGCAATGCAACGGAATATGGAACCCGATCAGATCAGCTCCCAGCAATCCATCCAGCAATTGAGCCTGCCAGGGACAGATGCCGAATGCTTCAGGATTGGGCCAGGGAATATGCCAGAAGATGGCCACACGAGCGTCAGGACGCGCCGTCTTGATGAGCCTGGGCAACAGCGCGAAGTGATAATCCTGCACAAAGACCAGCGGTTCAGCGCTCCCTTTCATCTCATCGAGAAGCGCCGCGGCGAACCTCTCGTTGACGCGCTGATACGTTTCCCAGTCTGCGGCGCGGAAGATTGGACGCGTATGCGCGATATGGCAAAGTGGCCACAGACCCTCATTCGCAAACCCGTCGTAATAACGCGTTTCTTCTTCAGCCGAGAGCCACACACGCCGCAGCGTATATTTCGGATCGTCCGGCGGCACCCGCAACCGATCGGATTCGTCGACATTCTCGCGATCGGCGTTACCGCTTCCGCTTGCCACCCAGACTCCGTCGCACGCGCGCAACACCGGTTCGATGGCAGTCACCAACCCGCTGGGCGGCACAACGCAGACCGTTTGGCGGCCTTCGCGGACATGCATGTACGGCTCTCGGTTTGAAACGACGAAGATCCGGCCGCTCGCTTTGGTCCTCATGTGCACGGCGAGCCGCTCAGGCGTCCAGAAGTGCTCGCCTGCATCGCGCAGGCGCGCTTCGGCTGCGGCAGCCGCGCGCGCAGCTATCAAGCTCTGCGCCATCGTCTCCACTTCGCGAGCCAGCGGACTGAAGATGCTCATCTCTGTCGAGCCGGGTGAAGGACCCTTTTCGAAGTGCCCCATGCGGACCCGCCGCAGCCGTTCCGCCACCCGCATGAGCGGACGCATCAGGAACCAGCGCACCATCACAAAGGTTACGGTGACAATGAGCACCACCGTCGCAACGATCCACCAAAAGCTCCTTCGCCAAAGATCGTAACTCTGGTCGCGGATGTATCCGGCATCGACGAGGATGACCAAGGCCCCGACGAGGCGGTCGCCGTTGTGAAGCGGAAACACCTCTTCAAGCCACTGGATGTCGCCAGTGTGGCCGAATGCATTGACCTGGGTGCCTTTCTTGAGCGATCGCTCCACGTTGGTGCGCGACAATGAAGCGACCGGGGTCTTCTTGGCCAGAGGCTTCAAAGGGCGCGTGCGCCAGTGCGTCAAAAACGGCCGGAACGCCGACGGAAGAAATCATGCGGCCTTGCGGATCGTAGACTCCGACGCCCAAAGCACCGGTTTGAGCCTTTGCATTGGCCGCTAACGCGGGGAAATCACCGGAATTGTCCTGCGCGAAGGCCTGTTCCAATTGAGGCTTGAGGCTAGCCCCCATCCAGCTTGAACGCCACTCAAGCTCCTGGCGAAGAACATGCTTATGCTCCAGGACCTCAAAATAGGTCGAAACCACGGAAAGCAATGTCACGCCTGCGATGAGAGCAAGAATCAAACGCAAGCGAAACGAGTGCATGAATCCTCCTAGATCCTAGAACTGCTGGAAGCGGGTACAACCTGTTAGATGCACGACTTCCATCATCCGTCATGCTCAACGAGGGCTCGTAAAACCTTCAATTCGCTCAAAGACTTACCAAGGTAAAGGCGGCAATGCCACAATTTCAGTCCGCTGGCTCTGTATGCGTGCTGTGCGAGCGGTTTTAAATGCCTGGGGACGGCGCATCGGGATGCGCTATGCTGTGCAGAGAGGACAAGTAGCCCTTATCCTGCAACTTACGGTGCGACAACCTGATGGCATTTCAATCGGTCGAGAATACCGCCAAGAACATCGTAGCAACCGTGCAGGCCTATTCGCTCTTTGCCTATCGCGGCGCTACGAACATCTTTCGGCCACCCATCTACTGGCCCGACTTTCTTGTGCAGTCTGACATTATCGGGTTCGGTTCGGCTTCCATCGTGCTTCTCTCCGGATTCTTTACCGGAGGCGTTCTGGCCTTGCAGTCTGCAGCTACATTGTCTCAGTTTGGTGCCGCCGCCGTCACGGGAAGGTTTGTCAGCACCTCAATGATCCGGGAACTCGGCCCCGTGCTCACCGGCATCATGGTCTCCGGCCGGAACGCCTCCTCAATGGCCAGCGAACTCGGCTCCATGGTCGTTACCGAGCAGATTGACGCGATGCGCGCGCTCGGCGTCGACCCCATGCGCAAACTGGTTACCCCGCGCATCTTTGCCTGCGTGACGATGCTTTTCTTTCTCACCATCGTTGCCAACTTTTTCGGCATTCTCGGCGGGGCGGCGGTTACCGTATTCATGAATCACCAGAACGGCACCCAGTACTTCTCCATGGCCTATGAGTACCTCGGCGTTGGCGACATCATGCAGGGGCTGATCAAGCCGCTTTTTTCCGGGTTTATCATCGCCAGCATCGGTTGCTTCTACGGCCTCAAGACGACAGGAGGAACCGAGGGTGTGGGCCGATCCACAATCAAGGCCGTCGTCGTCTCGTCCGTGCTGATCATCTTCGTTGACTTCCTCGTCACCCAGGTTATGCTGACCATCTTTGGCTGATGACAAACTCCACTCCCTCGACCGCCCCAACGCGCGACCACGGTTCCGCCGACACCGGACCGATCCTTGAGTTCCGCAATGTCTCAATCGGGTTCGATCATCCGGTGCTTGAGGACGTGAGCTTTTCGGTAGGGCCGGATGAGACGCGCATCCTGCTTGGCCCAGCTGGCGTCGGCAAAAGCGTTCTTCTCAAGCTTGCAAATGGGCTTCTCTGTCCAGATTCCGGGTCCATCTATCTCTTCGGCGAAGAGATCTCGCGCATTCCCGAGCAGGAACTCTTTCACCTGCGCACTCGAACCGGAATGGTCTTTCAGGAAGGCGCTCTCTTCGACTCGCTTCCCGTGCGGGACAATGTCGCTTACCAGCTCATCCAGGAAGAAGTCCCCGACGAGGAGATCGATGTCCGCGTTCGGGAGGCGCTTCGCTTTGTGGGGCTCGAGCAGACCTTCAGTCTCTATCCCGGCAGCCTTTCCGGAGGAATGCGGCGTCGCGTTGCCATTGCGCGCGCTCTGATCCACAATCCTCAGCTCCTGCTCTATGATTCGCCAACCGGTGGCCTCGACCCTGTCACCTCGACGACGATCATCGAACTCATCGT
This sequence comes from uncultured Acidobacteriaceae bacterium, assembly GCA_963770365.1. GTDB lineage: Bacteria > Acidobacteriota > Terriglobia > Terriglobales > Acidobacteriaceae > Telmatobacter. Next base: position 726,981 of record CAVYPN010000032.1, read on the forward strand.
GAAACAGCGCGATGTCTATCATTCTCCGTCCGTGCTCGTTACGCACCGTCTGCAGGACGCCTTCACGATGTGCAGTCACCGTTTCGAACCTGCGGAAGACCGCATGGTGCCGCTGCCAAAGAATCAAACCGATCCGAAGACGACATTCCTCATGCTCTCTGAAGGGCGTCTCATTTTTAATGGTTCTCTCCACGAGCTGGTCTCAAGCCAGGACCCCTTCGTGCGCGAGTTTATCGAGTAGGCTAACTGCCGCTGTCTATGGGGTTGCTCGGTAGAATGGCGCAAAGCTGCTCTTGGCGACAGCGTCCCTTGCTGTCGCACTTGCAAGAACGGACTATCCCCGGGAGATCTATGAGACGCCGGTACTTCCGAATCTTTGCGCTCCTGGCGATTCTCGCTCTCACGTTGTGGCCGCGTTCCACCTCCGCTTATTCGTTGCTCACCCACGAACAGCTTATCGACCTTACGTGGAAAGACTCCGTCGTTCCCCTCCTTCTGAGTCGTTATCCCAACCTCACTCCTGCTGAGCTTGACCGCGCCCGCGCCTACGCCTACGGTGGCTGCGTGATCCAGGACATCGGCTACTATCCCTTCGGCGATCGATCATTTTCGAACCTGACGCACTACGTCCGCTCAGGAGACTTTGTCGTCAATCTCTTTCGCAATGCACACGACGCAAACGAAATGGCCTTTGCCATCGGAGCGCTCTCCCATTACATCGGCGACTCCATCGGGCACTCCGAAGCCACCAACCTTGCCGTCCCTCTCGAATTTCCCAAACTCCGCGCAAAGTACGGTTCATCTGTGAGCTATGCCGAGGGAAAGAACCAGCACGTACAAATAGAATTCGCCTTCGACATCAACGAAATCGCGCATCATCGCGTCGCTCCTCTGCGTTTCCTGCGGCACATCGGCCTGCGGGTTTCCACGCGGCAGCTTGCCCTCGCCTTCTATCAGACCTACGGCTTTACCGAGACTTTCGGCCTGCGGCGCGGCCGCATCATTAATGTCCGTGACTATCGCTTTGCGACAAGGACTTTCATTCCGCGTATCGCTTACGCACTCACTCTGCTTCACCGCAGCAGTGAGCCGCCCGATCCGACTTCGCCCGCGGTGGTTGAGCTTGAAAAGGAAGCAGCCGCTCTTGATCAGGAAAACAATTGGCAGGCCTACAGGCGCAAGGCAGGAATCGAAACTCACTTGCTCGCCGGCCTCATCTTCATCCTTCCCAAAATTGGCCCGCTTGCGCTGGTCAACATCAAGGGCCCCACGCAGAAGACGGAGGAGGATTACGCACACAGCGTGGCCGTCGCGACCACGGATCTCCGTCTCATCCTCGCGGCGTTCACTCCTGTCAGCGCGCGGTCCACCGCTCCGCCTTCTCCGCTCACAAGCCTGGTGCTGAACGGCCCCCCGACCCTCATTCAGCGTGATCGCCGCCACCCGCTACTCAACCGCGATCTCGATACGGGCCGCGTGGTCGAGCCCGGCGGATATTCGCTCACCGACTCGACCTACGCCGACCTGCTTCACAAGCTGGCTGCAAAGCCGGACCTCTCCATTCCACCCGGCGTCAAGCACGACGTCGAGGCGTACTATTCCGATCTCAATCTTCCCATCGCCACTAAGAAGGATCCCGCCCGCTGGAGCGAAGTCCTTGCCGACCTCAAGACACTCGCGGGCATGTCCACCAGCAACGAACCGCAGCCATATCCCACCTATGGTGCCGATCAGGGTTCGGACGAATAACGCCGCTCGACGCCCCCGCTAAAACCCACTCCCTCCGATTCCAGCATCCAAGCATTCGAAGGTTTGAGCGGGCAGCGCCAATGGCGCCCATTCATCAGGGTCCATGTCATCCACAACCGAAATCATTCTTGATCCAGTCGAGTCTTCCCGATTAGCCGGCCTCCGCTATGTCAGCGATGCCAAGCCCGGCATCACTCGCAAACGCCGAGGCAAGAGCTTTCAGTACTTCGATCCGGAAGGCAAGGCCATCCGCAACAAGGATGAGATCGCACGCATCAAGTCCCTCGCCATTCCACCGGCATGGTCGAATGTGTGGATCTGTCCCCGGCCCAATGGACACCTGCAGGCAACCGGTCGCGACGCCCGCGGCCGCAAACAGAGCCGCTATCACCCGCGCTGGCGAGAGGTCCGCGACGAAAACAAGTACGAACGCATGAAGCTCTTCGGTGAAGCTCTTCCCGCGATCCGTGCGCGCGTTGAAAAGGACCTTGCCCTCCCCGGCCTTCCTCGCGAGAAAATCCTGGCCACCATTGTCCAGCTCCTTGAAACGACCTTCATCCGCGTGGGCAACGCAGAGTACGCCAAAGAAAACCACTCCTACGGCCTCACCACCATGCGCAACAAGCATGTTGACGTCGAAGGCGCTAAGGTCCGCTTCAAGTTCCAGGGCAAGAGCGGCAAACGCCACACCATCGACCTGAACGATCGCCGCCTGGCAAGAATTGTGAAGCGATGCCTCGATCTACCCGGCTACGAACTTTTCCAGTACATCGACGAGGACGAATCTCTCCGCGCTGTCGACTCCTCTGACGTGAACGATTATCTCCGCTCCATCACTGAACAGCAGTTCACCGCCAAGGATTTCCGCACCTGGGCAGGCACCGTCCTGGCCTGCCTCGCCTTGCGTGAATTCGAAGCCTTCGAATCCGAGACGCAGGCAAAGAGGAACATTGTGGAAGCCATCAAGAGTGTGGCCGAAAAACTTGGCAACACTCCCGCCGTCTGTCGCAAGTGCTACGTCCATCCCGCCGTACTTGAGTGCTACGCCGCCGGCGAACTCCTGAAGACGCTCGAGTCAGCTGGCAAACGAGATTCAAAGGCTCATGCGCTCCTCCAGGAGGAAGTCGAACTGATGGTCCTCCTCGAATCCCGGCTCAAGGCCGCCTGATTTTCCATGCTCCCTGGCGCTGTCCACAGATTTCCGATTTCTTTGACCCGCGCGGAGAAAGTATTCGAGATGCGGGGTTTTCGCTTTTCAATCGAGGTGCTGTAGCACCCCCCAAGCGCCATCTGCTAGCCTTGCAGGTTTGGCAACACAGATTGGCAAGGTGTAATGATGGCTTTTAAATTTCAGGGGTTTGATTTTCTCCATCTCGACTCCAGCTTCAGTGAGGACGAGCTTCTCGTCCGCCGTACCGCACGCGACTTCGTCGAAGACAATATTGTTCCCATCATTGAGGAATGCTTTCGCACCGAGCGATTTCCGCGTGAGCTCGTGCCCATGATGGGCGAACTTGGATTCTTCGGCGCCAGCCTCGAGGGTTACGGCTGTGCCGGCATGTCCAACGTCGAGTACGGCCTTGTGATGCAGGAACTCGAGCGCGGTGACTCCGGCCTGCGCAGTTTCGTCAGCGTGCAATCTGCGCTGGTGATGTACCCGATTTACGCCTTCGGTTCGGACGAGCAGAAGAACGCATGGCTTCCAGCTCTCGCCAAGGGAGAAAAGCTTGGCTGCTTCGGCCTTACTGAGCCCGGATTCGGCTCCAACCCCGGTGGGATGACCACAACGGCGCGCAAATCAGGCGAGGAGTACATCCTCAACGGCGAGAAGATGTGGATCACTTCCGGCAATATTTCCGATGTCGCCGTCATTTGGGCCAAAGTGGAAGACGAAGACAATCGCGTACGTGGGTTTCTGGTGGAGACCGACCGACCCGGCTTCCGCGCTGATGCGGTACACGGCAAGTGGTCGCTGCGCGCCTCCGTCACCAGCGGCCTTTCTCTCCAGGACGTGCACGTGCCGGCCGCAAATCTGCTACCCGGTTCCGGCGGACTCAAGAGTCCCCTCATGTGTCTTAACCAGGCGCGCTACGGCATCAGTTGGGGGGCCATCGGCGCAGCTATGTCGTGTTACGACACCGCCCTTCAATACTCGAAAACCAGAAAACAATTCAACAATCAGCCGATCGCTTCGCACCAGCTTATCCAGGAAAAACTTGTCTGGATGCTCAGCGAGATCTCCAAGGCCCAGTTGCTCTCGCTGCACGTCGGCCGCCTGAAGGACGCAGGCACGGTAGGCCACCAACACATCTCAATGGCCAAGCGCAACAACGTATGGATGGCGCTTGAATCCGCGCGCATGGCACGCGATATCCTCGGCGCGAATGGGATCACGGAGGACTACCCGATCATGCGCCACATGATGAATCTAGAGTCGGTCAAGACGTATGAAGGCACGCACGACATCCACGCGCTCATCCTGGGCCAGCACATCACTGGCATTGCGGCCTACTGATCTCCGGATTTTTCAATTTTCGTCGCCACGATGATAGAGCCGCGACTGCGTGGCAGAAACCAGATTATCCTTCGTGATGATGCCCGTCGCCTGAGTGTCCATTTGAACCGGCATGCTGATTCTCGGGAATTGATTCCGCGAGTTCTGCCCCAGGGATGAACTCCTTCAGGCAATCCACGAGCTTCTCGAGCTTTCCGTCACGGGCAAGCAGCTTATCGATCTGCACGCGAAGGTCTGCACGTTCCTTGCTGGCCTGTCCGTGCGCCAGCACATAATAATCATTTTCCATGTTATGAGTCCTCGCGCAGATCATAACATCGCATTCGGATGGGACCAATGATGAATCATTGATTATCTGTGAAAAGTTGTTTGCTAGACTGCATTGAAGCCCTTATTCCATGCGCTTTTTCGATGTTCCTGCTCCTGCAGACGTTCCCAGTGACGCACTAATTTTCCGGGTAACATTTCACACAGGTACTTATGCGCACCGGCTTGATGTTATTAAGTAACTACCAACCTATTTCGATCCACTTATCCACAGATTATTTGCTCCGCATGGATGAGAACCCATCAAGGTTTTGGTGCTTGATCGGGCAAGTGCGCGTGCCTTACTTACGCCAGCAAGCGTGACTCACAGGTGAACCGCCGTACCAGTCTTGCCAGTTCGGTCGCCGCGTAATTCCTTCAGACGCTACCGCCTCAGTTGCTATAGTCGTATCCATATTGGAGGCCCTATGCGTCTGCGTTGCGTTGCCGCATCCTTGCTCTTCGCTTTTGTTCCGGTTCTTGTCAACGCACAGCAGGCATCACCAATTGTCCTCCACGCTGCCCGGTTGCTTCAGGTGGATACCGGCGCCATCGTCCAGCCCGGCGAGATTCTAGTGGAAGGCAATCTGATTCGGGCTGTCGGTACTTCCGTCGAACATCCTGCAGGCGCAAAGGTCATTGACCTCGGCAATACCACGCTCATGCCGGGCCTGATCGATGCGCATATTCATCTCTTTCTACATCCGGGCGCCGAGGACCTGCAGACCGTCATCGAGTCTGTGCCCTGGCGAACGATCCTTGCCGAGAAGGCTGCGAAAGACGATGTGATGGCCGGCTTCACCGCGGAACGCGATATGGGCACGGAGGGCGCGGGTTCGGCCGATACCGCTGTTCGGAATGCAATCAACCAAGGCCTGATTCCCGGACCGCGGCTCCGCATCAGCGGAAATGCAATCGATATCCTCGGCGGACATGAAGATGCGAATCGTTACAACCCGGCTCAGCACGTACTATCGAATGCCGATTACGCCAACTCAGCCGAGCAGATTGTCGAGGTTATGCGCGCTCAGCATAAAGAAGGCTCGGACTTCGCGAAGATCTACGAGACCGGGCCGGACCGCATGGTTGACGGCGTTTTGCAAACTCCGTATCAATTTACTGCCGCGCAACTTACTGCAGCAGTTGAAGAGGCACATCGTCTTGGTGGGTTCGTCGGGGTTCACGCGATGGGTGAGCCGGGCACCCTCTACGCAGCGCAAGCGGGGGTCGCCTCAATCGATCACGCAACACACTTGAGCGACGAAACCATTCGCCTGATGAAAGAGAAGGGCATCTTTGCCGTGCCGACCTTCACCATCTTCGACTATTTTGCGCACCACCGCGACACGCAGGATCAGGCTGCGGTAGAAGCCGAGATGCTGGACTACAAGATCAAGGAATTCAAAAAACAGGTGGCTGCGGGTGTTCCCTTCGCGGTGGGCTCGGATGTGGGTCCATTCCCGCACGGCACGCAGGCGCGCGAACTCACGCTGATGGTTCAATACGGCATGAAACCCCTAGCGGTGCTGCAGGCCGACATGATTAACGGCGCAAAGCTCCTTGGCTGGCAAGGCAAGATCGGTGAACTCAGGCCGGGATATTTCGCTGATATCGTCGCAGTACCCGGCAACCCCCTTGACGATATCTCCACCTGCGAGCACGTGAGCTTCGTGATGAAGAATGGCGCCGTGCTGCGCCAGTAGTCCAACCGCGGTGTGTCGGGAGTTGTCGATGCGCGCATCAACACGTTGGTGGATTTGGCTGAGCCTGGCAGTTGTTGCGACGGGAGTACTTTGTTTTCGCATATTCTGGCCGCGCTTCGCCAAGCCGGATACGCCGGGCGCAATTACCGATTTGTCCGTGTCGAACCCTCTCAACCAGCTCGGTGGCGGAGACGTTGCCGCGGAAGCGTACGAGGTGTACTCGGCACTCTATCGACAGCCGCAGCAGGAGCCGCTGGCCTTCGCGGAGGAATCGCAAACCGATATTCCGCAGTTGAATGGAAGCTGCCTGAAGCCTTCGACGCCTCAGGAGCACGAGATGGCCGATGCATTTGTAGCTGCTAACCAACAAAGCCACCGCTGGGAGAAAAAGTTCACAATTCCGGACGGGTATTTGTTGCTCCAACGATCCGAGTCCGCAAAGGCCCAGAACTGCCTTGGAAACCGCGGAAAGAGCGCGGCTGACTGCAAACCCTATCAATCCCTGAGGCACGTGCGTTATCTCGGTGTTCCCGGGTTCGATCATCCTTATACTGGGGCGCTGGTATCGGTCCTGAAAATGTGCGGCCTCGACTGCGGTAGCGGCGGAGTCTTCGAAGTAAAAAAGGCGGGCAGCACGTGGGTCCGCGAAGAGCCGAACGATTTCACGCGCGATTGCAGCTGGATGTATTAGAGATGAATGCTTAAACCGAGCCCCGTACCGCCGTGGATTTCTTTTCGCGACGAGCTTGGACCTTCTTCAACGCTCTGACGAAGCGGCTGGGCTTCACCTCTGCCAACGAGTCCTCGATGCCCTTGCGATACCCGCCTAGATAGATCGAATACAAGATTGCGAGCGAGCACCCGATTCCCCAGAGGAATCCGATGCAGAGACCCAGGAGACCATACGCGCCGAAGTCGGACATGGCTGAACCGGCCTTTCCGCAGGATGCTCAGACTGCAACGGTAAAGCTGTCTTCGCTGCGGGTCACGGCGTGATACAGCGTATCGCGCTCAACCGGGACTCGACCGGCCTCGGTGATAAGCCGGCATAGCTCTTTGCGCGTCATGCCCTGCGGAGTCGTTGCGCCCGCGTCGTGGTAAATCTTCTCTTCGATTACGGTGCCGTCGAGGTCGTCGGCGCCGAAGCGCAGCGCAATCTGAGCGATCTTCGGCGTCATCATCTGCCAATACGCCTTGATGTGTGGAAAGTTATCGAGCAGCAGTCGGCTCACGGCAATCTGCCGGATGTCGGTAAGGCCTGTCGTCACAGGCAGGTGATCGAGCGGCGTGTTCTCAGGATGAAACGCCAGCGGAATGAAGGTCTGAAATCCGCCGGTCTCGTCCTGAAGAGAGCGCAGCTTGAGCAGGTGATCGACGCGGTCTTCATCGTTTTCAATATGGCCGTAGAGCATGGTCGCATTCGATTTAAAGCCATGTTTGTGGGCCAGCCGCGCCGTCTCCAGCCATTCATCGCCGTCGATCTTGTGATCGCAGATAATGGAGCGGACGCGGGTTGCAAAGATCTCGGCGCCGCCGCCCGGCATGGAGTCCACGCCGGCTTCGCGCAGCTTCACCAGCGTCTGATCAATTGTCAACTTGGCGCGGCGTGCCAGATAGGCTACCTCCACCATCGTGAAAGCCTTGATGTGCACCTTGGGAAAACGCTGCTTTAGTCCGCTCACCAGATCCAGAAAATACTCAAAGGGAAGATCCGGGTGGAGACCGCCGACGATGTGAAACTCGGTGACCGCTTCGCTGTACCCGGAGGCGGCAGTCTGCCACGCCTCTTCAAGCGCCATCGTATAACCCGCAGGATCACCCTTTTTACGGCCAAAAGCGCAGAGTTTGCAGGCCGCCACACATACATTGGTCGGATTGATGTGGCGATTGACGTTGAAGTAGGTGACATCGCCGTGCATCCGCTCACGCACATGATTGGCCAGCCAGCCGACCGCGAGCACATCTTTTGAGCGATAGAGAACCAGTCCATCTTCAGCGTCGAGGCGCTCGGCCGCCATTACCTTGGCGGCAATGGGTTCGAGCCTTGCGTCGTATGTGCGGAAACCCGGAATCCCAGCTTGAGCCTGCATGCTTCGATGATACAGAATCGGCGTAAATCCGCGAAAATACGCATCCGTAAAACCACACCTGCCGGAACGTCAGCCGAATGATCCCACACAAAACGAAGAGGTTGACTGGATATCCAGCCAACCTCTTCTGATGACCACCGGTCCTGAAACAGGTCCGGACAGCCGGTTCCAGGTTCAGCTACTTCTTCTTCGGCGCAGCCTTCTTGCCGTGTACCGGAGCCTTCTTGTCAAGAAGGGTCGCGGAATCGGCGGCATTGAACGGGTAGAGTTGCACCGACTGTTGACCAGTATTGGTGAGGGTGACGTCGACGCGGCGGTTTTGCGCCAGGTAGATCACGTTGATCTGGCGCAGAACTTTCTTCTTATCGGCATCGCCCAGTTCAGGATTCTTATCTACCAGATCCTTCACTTCGTCCTTGGAGAGCTCCTGGGTCTTGCCAACTGCCTGCACATCGATGGCAGTTGCAGGAACTCCCTGCGAGACCAGGAAGTCCTTGGCACGGTTGACACGGCGTTCAGAGAGCGCCTGGTTATATTTCTCCGATCCGCGCGGATCCGCGTGGCCGGTGAGGGTGAGATGAGCATCCGCCTTGAACTGGAGGTAGCTCTTGAAGTCCGTCGCAAGGGTGGTCAGAATCGTCTGCTGACTCTCGACCAAGCCGCCCTCAGGATGTTTTTCGCGAGGCTGCGCGGTCGGGAAGAAGACGCTGTGCAGTGCCAGCCGCTGTTCGAGGCGAATCTGCTCAGGCGACGGTCCCGGCGGCGGCGGTGGCGGCGCGATGGTAACGCTGGTATTCGCCGTAGCCGTGTGGCCCTTGTCATCGGAGACGTTGCAAGTGATCTGCACCGGCCCGGTAGACGCACCTGTGGAGGAATAGGTTGCGGTGGTTCCGCTGCCGCTGATGGTGCCACCGGAAGCCTGGTAGCTGTAGGTCAACGGACGATTCTGCGGGCTCACACCCTGCGAGGTTACGGTCGACGAATCACCCGGCTTCAGGTCGGTCGGGTTCGCCGAGCAGCTCAGTGTCGGCGGTTCGTATTCCTTCACGGTGAAGGTCGCGGTGCTCGAGGCGCTCTCCCAGGGCTTGAGGCCTTCTTTGCCGGGCTTGCCCTCTTTCACTCCGCAGTTGACGGTGTAGCTGCCCGGCGCAAGATTGGAGGTATCCACCTTGGCCGTCGTGTCGGTTCCCGTTACTCCCTGGCCTGTCCACGTGTAGATCACGTGATCCTTGGGAAGCGTACTTCCCACGTTTGCCGTAACGGTGATCGGCTCTCCCGGAAAGACCGAGTTGGGCTGCGCGGCGCACGCGATTGTAACCGTCGGCGGAGGAGCCATGGTGCCAAAGCTCAATACGATGCCGGTGCTCAAACGCGCCATGTTGAAGTTGCCGCGCACAATGGGAAACATATTGGCGTGGACGTACTGGTAATCGGCCTGGAAGACTCGAATAGCAAGATGGTGATCAAGCCAGGGCGTGTTGTAGTCAATGCCGCCGCCGGCAGTCAGCACGATGCCTGCCTTATCGCCGTTGTAGTTGCTGTAGTAGGTGGTGCTGACGTCCTCGCCACCGATCAGGGCATGAGCAAACGGAGTGATGTCCTCTGTTGGATAGCGGACGATCAACCCAGCCGACCCGCCGGAAAACTGATTATGGACAACAGCGGTGTTGTTTCCACCGCTCTTATGGAAGTCGCCTTCAAGCTGGACGCCGAAATAATTCGTGAAGTAGCGCGCGAGACTCACGTCCGCGCAGCAGCTGACTGACCTCGCGTTGTCCTGCTGGGTCGCGGTATTGATGATCGATCCCTTGGGGGCCAGGTAGCTGTAACCGGCAAAGAGGTCCCATTTCGACGGGGCTTGTGCCGAAGCCGGTGCCGCTGGCTTCGCTGCATCCTGGGCTGCCATTGCAAGCGGCAACAGACTCGTACATGCCAAAGTCAGGGCCAGGCGGGAAATTCTTGAAACTCGCGAGTACATGCGTTTCTCCTCCGCAATCAAAAACTGAAAAAAGTTTGGAAATGGCGCTTCTAGCGGACCATTTTCCGGGTCAAAAAAGACGATTCGGCTCCTTGCAAAATCACACTTTTGAGTCAAGGGCGCACCACCAACTAACGTAACATAGGTTTCCCGGCCAGAATGCACTTTCTGAATGGGTTGACCAACTGGTATCCCCCGGGGTGATCGGTTGGAAACTTGCGCAAACTCCCAGGCGGCAACGGCAAACCCGGAGCGAAAGCGCCGGTTATTCTGCGTTGAGTGTCTTCAGCAGGCTACGCGGTTCACGTTGAATCTTCTCCTGAAGGAGCGTGATGGCATACATGAGTTGCTCAGGTCGGGGCGGGCACCCGGGCACATAGACATCGACCGGGATCACCTGGTTTACTCCCTGGACAATGGCGTAATTGTTGAAAACCCCGCCCGAAGTTGCGCATGCCCCCATGGAGATGACCCACTTCGGCTCCGGCATCTGGTCATACAGTCGCCGTATGACAGGAGCCATTTTCTGGGCCACACGGCCGGCGATGATCATCAAGTCCGATTGCCGCGGAGACGGCCGGAATACCTCGGCACCGAATCGCGCGATGTCGAAGCGCGATGCCCCCATCGACATCATTTCAATCGCGCAACAGGCAAGTCCAAAGGTCACGGGCCACACGGAACTTTTGCGCACCCAGTTCACCGCAAAATCAAGTGTGGTGAGAAACACGCCTTCCGGTTGCTCAAAGCCGTAGTTGACTTCCTGCAGTTTGGCGCGATTCTTGGCGCTGCTTTCGAGCGCGCCGAAAAGGTAGCGATCGCGTTCCTGAAGAGTCCCCATGGTCTTATCCTACCTCTTTCTCCCACGTCTGGAGAATCCGACGCAGGTTGAGACAGCGTTCGGCCCATGACCATTCTTCGCGCGGCCAGGATCCCTGGGCGCTGCACTGGTTCTGTCGGGCACGCCGAGACCGATGGGGTATTCTTCAATGTTCACGGAAATCATGCGAGAACACACAAGTCTGGGACCGCGGGCATGTACGACAATCGGCAGCGAACGCCTCAATCGCCTGGCAGTTTCGGAGACCGCGCTTACGCCTGCTGTCGGAGTCGGAATGTCCAATATTCGTATCGGGATTGCTCTCTTCTCAATTTTTGGGCTTGCCCCCTCTATTCTCTGTGCGCAAACCACTTCCCTTCCGGCGACACAGGCAGACGTGAAAGCGCTTCAAGACGCGATTTTCGCAGCGCGCATGAATGCCGATAACGCGTGGATGCTGGTCTCTGCGGCCCTGGTGCTGCTGATGACGGGACCGGGACTGGCGTTGTTCTACGGCGGGCTGGTGCGGCGGAAGAACATTCTCGGCACCATGATGCAGAGCTTCGCGATGATGGGCCTGGTCACGATCTTGTGGGCCATCGTGGGATATTCCCTTGCTTTCGCGCACGGAACAAGGTTCATCGGCGGACTCGAGCATTTGTTTCTGCGCGGTGTGAGTCTGGCGCCCAATCCCGACTATGCGGCGACGATTCCCGAGCAGACCTACATGATCTACCAGCTCATGTTCGCCATCATCACGCCGGCTTTGATCACCGGCGCCTTTGCGGAGCGCATGAAGTTCAGCGCGATGGCGCTGTTTCTTTCGCTCTGGTCGCTCGTCGTCTACAGCCCGATGGCGCACATGGTGTGGGGCGTTGGAGGATTGCTGAACGCAAGCGGAGGAAGCATTCCTTCGCTCGATTTTGCCGGCGGCACGGTGGTTCACGTCACTTCCGGTGTCTCCGCTCTCGTGACCGCCATCTATCTGGGCAAGCGCCTCGGCTATCCCCACACGAATATGCCACCGCACTCCATGGTGTTGAGCTTCATTGGGGCATGCCTGCTTTGGGTGGGTTGGTTCGGGTTCAATGCAGGGAGCGCACTGGGATCGGGTCCGCTGGCCACCAGTGCCTTCATCAACACTCATTTTGCCGCTGCGGCCGCTGCGCTGGGCTGGACGATTTTCGAATGGTTTCACAACGGCAAGCCAACCGCGTTGGGCGCAATTTCTGGCGCCGTTGCAGGGCTGGTTGCAATTACTCCCGCATCGGGTTTTGTTCAGCCGTTTTCGGCACTGTTCATTGGTCTGTTAGCAGGATTGTTCTGCTCGTTGATGGTGTTCAAGGTCAAGAGCTGGTTTGGCTATGACGACTCGCTCGATGCCTTTGGTGTGCATGGTGCCGGCGGAACCCTTGGCGCTTTGCTTACAGGCCTTTTCGCAACCAGAGCCATCAATCCCGCGTTCGGAACGAATGTGGCCACCGGCGCAATTGACGGACACTGGAGCCAGTTGCTGAACCAGGCTGCCGGAGTTGCTGTTGCATGGGTCCTTTCCGCCCTCGGCACGCTCTTCCTGCTGTTCCTTGTCGACAAGATCGTTGGGCTCAGAGTTTCGCCTGAAGATGAAAGCGCTGGCCTCGACCTCTCCCAGCACGGCGAAGAAGGTTACGACCTGAATTCCTGATGAAAAGTTCGAACGAGGTGTAGTCCACCGGCCTATCCGGCCTGATACGCTACCAGACGAGGCAATCAAGCATGCTCAAGATTGAAGCGATTATCCAGCCTTCGAAGCTCGATGCAGTGAAGGACGCATTGCTCGAAATCGGTATTGAAGGCATGACGATTCTGGAGGCACGCGGACACGGCCGCCAAAAGGGGCACACCGAGTTCTACCGCGGCCGCGAATACACCGTTGACCTTCTACCGAAGGTAAAGATCGAGATGGTGGTTCTGGACGAGATGAAGGAAAAGGCGATTGCCGCAATCGGCTCGGCCGCACGTACTGGAAGGATCGGCGACGGCAAGATCTTCGTGAGCCGGGTTGAAGAGGCGATCCGCATCCGGAACGATGAACGTGGCGAAACGGCGTTATAGAGAGCTGTGGGGAACCGGCGGTTCCGTAAGATCTAAGAGATTCGCTGAGGTCCGCCCCCTCGACGGTCGATTTCGATCTTGCACCTTGTGTTTCGGTCTCATACCTTATTTTGCTCGCGCGAAGGTGTTCCACCCATGCACTCCAAGACCCAGAAGGATTTTGGCAGGATCAACCCAATTCCCCACCCCGCTGGAAAATCGCTTATCCTGTTAAAACATCTTTAAGCTTCGACGAAGCCTGTCAAAACTACACTCATGAATCCAGTCGCTTTAGCGGTTGACGATCTTCGGGATCAGTATCTCCGGGAGATGGCGCTCGTCCGCCAGACCTGCGAGAGAACCGGGGACGGCACTGCCGCGATCCGACGCCGCTCCGCAGTGGTTGACCGTATCCTGATTGAAATGTGGAGGCGGGCGTTCGCTGGCCAGCCTGCCCAGAATGTTTCGCTGCTGGCGCTGGGTGGCTACGGGCGCAAGGACCTGTTCCCTTATTCGGACATCGACGTGCTTTTTACCTTTGCGGATGAGAAGACCGAAGAGCAGACCCGCGAAGCCGTCCGGTCGATCATTCAGGGCATGTGGGACATCGGGCTTCGCGCCAGTCCCAATTCCCGCACCATTAAAGAGGCCGGACGCTTCGATCCCGACAATCTCGAGTTCACCCTGGCGACGCTGGACCGGCGTTTTCTGGCCGGCCAGTTCCCTCTTTATCAGCAACTGCACCAGACGGTCTTTCCGGGACTGGTGCTGAGCGAATGGAACACCATCACGCAGAAACTGGGCGAGATTGCCCGCGGGCGGCATGCCAAGTATGGCAACACCATCTTTCACCTCGAGCCGAACTTGAAAGAGTGCCCCGGTGGGCTGCGCGACTATCACCTGGCGGTTTGGTTTGCGCTCCTGTTTCATCTGAAGGAGACGAAGGAGTGGCCTCGGCAGCGTGGAGGAGTCTTCCAGAGCGCGCGCGGTGACGCAGAGGCTGCATTTGATTTTCTGGCTGCAGCGCGATGTTTCCTTCATTTCCGGCACGGGCGCGACGACAATACGCTCGACTGGCAGTCGCAGGATGAAGCGGCGGCCAACTCCATCGGCCTCGAAACGCGCGGCACAGCCGACCCGGCCTACTGGATGCGGACCTACTACCGCCATGCGCGCGTGATCTATCGACGGGCCGCGCTCCTGATGGAGCATCTGCCGGCGCCGGTCAGCTTCTACCGCCAGTTCCGCCGCCGCAGGACGCCAATCGCCGGCACGGACTTCATTCTCGACCAGGGGCGCATCGATATTCTCCCGGGCGCGCAATTCAGCGATACGGCCGCCATTCTTCGCATCTTTTCGCTGATGGCAACCCATGGCTATGCGCTTTCGCAGGCCGCCGAGGACCGCATCACCGACGCGCTGCCGGCGCTGGCCATTCATATTCCCGAAGGTCCTTATCTCTGGAACGCGCTGCGCGAAGTTCTGCTGGGTCCGCATGCGGCTCATGCCCTGCGGACGATGCACGCGCTCGGCGTGCTGGAGATGCTGATTCCCGAGTTTCACGGCATCGATGCGCTGGTGATCCGCGACAGCTACCACCGCTACACGGTCGACGAGCACACCTTCCTTACCATCGACAACGTACACAGCCTGCGTCAGCCGGCGCACGACTACGAGCAACGCCTGGCACAGTTGCTGCCGGAAATTGATCGGCTCGACCTCTTCCTGCTCTCACTGCTATTGCACGATACCGGCAAGGGCCGGCGCAGCGGCGAACACACGGGGCAGAGCGTCGAACTGGCTGATAGTTTTATGGCCCGGCTGGACTTTGACACCGAGGAGCGCGACCAGGTTCTCAAGCTGATCCGACTCCATCTGGAGATGTCGAACGCCCTGCGCAGGGACATTTTCGACGCCGAGAATGTTCGCGCGTTCTCCGAGAAGATTGGCAGTCCAGCTGTCTTGAAGATGCTGACGCTGATGACATATGCGGACATCAAAGCCGTCAACCCGGAAGCGTTGACACCGTGGAAGGCTGAGAACCTGTGGCAACTGTACATGGCGACGGCGAACTTCATGGATCGCAGCGTGGACGAAGTGCGGTATCACGCGGCTATCGACCCTACGCTCCTGAATCGCATCCGCTCGATGGTGCCGGCGGGACAGTACGATGCGTTACGGCAGTTCCTTGAAGGACTGCCGCAACGCTATCTGCAGACCCGACTGCCGGAGCATATACGCAATCACTTTCAGCTCGCTGCCGATCTCGACAAGAATCCAGTGCAGCTTGACCTTCGCCCTCATCGGCAACTCTTCGATCTCACCGTGATTGTGCGCGACCGCAGCCGCTTGTTTGCCGACGTTGCCGGCTCGCTGGCGGCGTGGGGCATGAATATTGTGAAGGCAGGCGCTTTCTCGAATGATGCCGGCGTGGTGGTGGACAGTTTCCAGTTTTCGGACGTGTTTCGCACCATTGAGTTGAATCCAAGCGAGAAAGACCGCTTTCTCGATTACCTGCACGATGTGGTCGCCCAGAAAGTTCCGGTTGAGCAGATGCTGGAGGCGCGACGCCACGCAAACAATCCGGCAACCGCGAAGGTCGAAGTCGCGACACGCCTTCAATTCGATTCGGAGTCCTCAACGCATTCCACGATTCTGCAGGTGGTGGCCCAGGATATACCAGGCCTGCTGCGGCAGATCGCGCTTACGCTCAGTACGCATAAATGCAACATCGAGGTTGCCCTTATCGATACGGAAGGCGAAACCGCAATCGACGTTTTCTACCTGACGCAGGGCGGCGCCAAGCTGAGCAACGAAACGCAGCATGCGCTGGCAGGCGATCTCACCGCCGCGATCAATCAGCTACGCACTCCTGTCGGCGCTTGATCATTCTCGCAGGTCCGCAAACTCAGGGCTTTTTCCCATATGCCAGACCGGCGTTATACTGCGCCTCATGGTTAGCCGTGTCTTCCCCTCCGCCGTGCGAAATTCTCGCTTCCTAGCCGCGCTCGTTGCCATCACGGTTGTTTGCCCGGCAGGGTATTTCTATCTCTACGGGCAGGATAAGACCCAATTTCCTGATGGATTCGATGCATTGCAAGCCGCTCCAATGAGCCACAAACTGATCTTCGAAAACGCCTACGTGCGCGTACTTGAAGTCGATGTGCCACCGCCCGGTTCCACAATTCCAATGCATCACCATCGCTGGCCAAGCCTCGTCCTCGACTGGGACACTGGAGGCGGTACACCGCATATTCATTACCTTCGCCCCGGCCAGCCCATGCGCGATGTTCCCGCTACTGGAGGACAGTCACATCCGGGCAGCTGGAGTGTGCATTGGATGCAGCCTGAACCAATGCACTCGATCGAAGTCGTGGCATTCCCGAAGGACCACGGTGCACACTTAAACGATCCTGCGAGCCTTCGTATTGAAATCAAGTGCCATCCCTGAGACCGAACTCTCATGACTTCCCGGCGTGATCCCCATATTCCCAGTCGTAGGGTACGCCGGTGTCTCCAAGAATGAACCGGACTAACTGAGCAAAGCCCGCTTCAGCGCGAACATCGTTGGCGAGGATCAAGACGCAGCGCTGGCTTTTCTCGACACACACCAGCGTGTTGGCTGTCTGACCGTCGTGGCCGCCTTTGTAGAAGCCGTGACCTTGCGGACCGTCGAATGCGATGACGCCCAGCCCCGAATACAGATCTTTGCGCTGCTCGCTGACGGGCAGATCAGGGAGGAACATCGGAAAGAGACTGGCTGTGGCGATGTGGAATACGGGTTTCGTAATCTCGGCGCGCGAGGCCGGCGTAAGGCCATCGCCACGCACCAGGGCTGCGGTAAATGCGGAGAGGTCGGTGATGGTGGTATTCATGGAGCCCGCCGCGCGCACCTTGCTGCGTTTGTCATGGGGTTGCGGTTGCCCCTGGTCGTTCCAACCGTCGGCGACATTCGGGTCCTGGCCGTTACGCCATACAAGGCTTGTGCGGGTCATGCCCAGCCGGTCGAAGTTGGCCTTGGTCAGATCGCCGACGTCGAGCCCCAGTCCCTGCGTCTTGCGGCCATGCTCAACCACAAATTGCAGAAGGATGAAACCTTCGCCTGAGTAGCTGAAGTGCTGGCCGGGTTCAAAGTGGATGTGAAGCTTCTGGTCGGGTTCAATAAACCAGAAGTTGCTGAAGCCAGTGGAGTGATCCAGGCACATCCGCGGCGTGATCTTTTCCCAGCGCGGATCGTCAGCCAGGTCCTTGTAGGGTCCGTACTTGTCGGGAAAAACAGGGTCTGGTCCATAGCTCGGCAATGGATTGTCGAGATCGTCCTTGATGGGTCTGTCGAGATCCAGCTTTCCTTGATCCACCAGTTGCATCACGGTGTAGGCGAACACAGTCTTGGTCAACGATGCACCGTACATCACCGTGTCTTTCGTCAAGGGATCTCCCTTGGCGTCGCGGATACCATAGGCGTTCACGTACATGACCTTGCCATGGTCGATGACTGCAACGGCCATGCCTTTGGCGTTGGTCTGCGCCATGATCTTGCCCACTTCGCCGTCAATTGCGGCAGCGTTGGGTAGCGACTGCGCGACCGCCGCCGCCGGAACGCAGAACACGGCAGACAACAGAACAAAGAGCGGAAGAATCCTGTTCCACATTCTCATGAGTTTCCTTATAGAACTGTATCCCGGCGCGCCAGCTTTAGAGCAGGGACAAACCGGCGTGGGGGTCATTACGTATAGCAGCCTGGGAAAGTTCGAACTCCGTCCAAAACTGGCCGATATTGTTCCGGAGGAGACGAGAGGATTTCTTTAGCTCTCACTCAGAGCCCTGGTCGAGAATCTCGTTGCTGACAGCTAGAATATCCGTATGGCCGCACTGATTGACGCAATCGACATCAAGCGCAAGATGTACTTTGAACTTGAAAACACTCCCTACTACTGCCTGGATGTGGACGTATCCACGCCAACCGCGCGCGGCGGGCAAACGCTGGTTCGTCTGAAGATGCGCAACCTGCTGACGCGCGCCGTTTTCGACAAGACCTTCAAGGCCGGGGAAAAGTTCAAGGAGCCGGACCTGGAAACGGTCGAGGCTTCCTATCTCTATTCGGACGGAGATGCATCTTACTTTATGGACCAGGAGACGTTCGATCAGATCCCACTGACGCCGGAGAAACTGGGCGATGCGCTTGAGTTTCTGACCGAAGGCCTGATCATCAAGATCGACAAGTTCAACGGCAACCCCATCGGCCTGCAGCTGCCGGAGAAGGTGGAACTGGCTGTGGCCTATACCGAGCCGGGAGCACGCGGTAATACGGCGAGCGGTGCGGTAACTAAGCACGCACGGCTCGAGACCGGGCTCGAAATCAAGGTGCCGTTCTTTGTCGAAGAAGGCGAAAAGGTAAAGGTCTACACCGAGACGCGCGAGTTTGCCGGGAGAGCATGACGAACAACTGGTGCGGCTGAGGACAATCAACGATGCCCAAACTTTTGGTTCGGATTGTCTTCGTCATCCTCGCTCTCGTGGTTCTGCGAGCCGCGTACTCAGTGATTCCATACATCCGAGACACCCTAACGCTCCGGAATGGTGGCGATTTCAGAGGCTATTACGTTGCCGCGACGCTGGTGCGAAGCCACCAGAACCTGGAGAACTATGCCGAAGCCACGAGGGATGTTGATCCGGTTACGGAAAACGCGGATCCGAACACTGTCTTCGCGCAGACTGCAAAAAGTATCTATGGCACATCGGACATACAGATTTATGACTACCCGCCGACCCTCGCGGACCTCGTGGTTCCTCTTACATATTTGGGACCTGCTGGCGCTCTTGCAGTTTGGAATTTGCTGAACGTGTCGGCACTTTTGATCTCAGTGATTTTGCTGGCGCAATTGCTTGAGATTCACTCGGTGACATCGCAGGTTTTGCTCTACGTGATCGCGTTTCTGTTTCGGCCTACGATTGACTGTATCTTCTGGGGGCAGGTGCCGATTTTTCTCCTGGTTCTGCTCACGGCGGGGTTTGTTTTCTACAAGAAAGGACGGCATTGGAGCGCGGCATTTCTTTTCGCAATGACCATCGCCATCAAGTTGACACCCCTGATCGTTATCGTTCCCCTGCTTGCCTGGCGAGACTGGAAGACTTTGCGCGCGATCGCAACATGGGGGGCAGTCATGCTTGGCTTGCTGGTGCTGGTGAATGGCTGGGGTCCGCTGGACTTGTTTTTCCTGCATGAAATGCCAAAGATGTCTGGCAAGTTCCTGCATGTTGGAAACGAGGGGTTGGGTAATGCTCTCCAGGTACTCTTTCATGGAACGCAAATGGCGCCGGCCCGGCCCATGTTTATCTGGACGGGCCGCGCAATTTCGGCCGTCGTTCTGGGCTTTGCATACTGGTGGTCGCGATCGAAGCCCAGGGAACCTGTGATCTGGGAGTTTAATACCGAGGTGTTTGCGATCTTTCTGTTGCTTTCCTGTTGCCTTTCGCCCGTTTCCTGGCTCAACGCGTATGTCTTGTCGATTCCTGTGCTGGCTATTGTGGGCATAAGGCTTTGGCGGGGTCGATCGACTCTTCTTGCATTGGGACTCTTCACATTGCTGATACTTTCGCTTTCGATTGCAGTGATCACCGATCTGCGGATGTTGACGCCTCTCGCCGGAATTGCACTGGGACTGGTTCGGCTGTACGACCTTCGACGAGAGAACAACGTCGCAAGCATGGATGGCTCCGTACTCATGCACGCCCGTTGAACCCGAAGACTATGCGTTGGGCGAACCCGCGTGAAATTCATTTTGCACACGAGTCCGAATCACCGGTCGGGAGAGCATCTTGCCTGACGCGCTTCGAATTTCGCTTCTCGCCATCGTTGCGTTCATTGCGGCTATGCTGGCGGCCGTTACCGGGTTTGGCGGCGCGGCGGTGCTGCTGCCGATGCTGGTGGCTGTCTTCGGCGTGCGCGAAGCGATCCCGATTCTCACTGTCGCGCAACTGATCGGAAATGCGAGCCGGGTGTGGTTCAACCGGCACGAACTCGACCTTCGGGTGGTGGCGTGGTTCGCGATGGGCGGCGTGCCGATGGCGCTATTGGGCGGATTTCTCTTTGCCCACACACCGCTGGCAGCCCTTACACGCGTCCTCGGCGCGTTTCTCATTCTCATTGTGGTGCTCCGGCATCTGCCCAAGGTTCCCGCCTTCAAGCCGTCACTGAAGTCATTTGCGTTGATCGGCGCGGTGTCGAGTTTTCTCTCGGCGCTGCTCGGAAGCGTAGGGCCGCTGATGGCACCATTCTTTCTTGCCTACGGACTCGTGAAAGGCGCATACATCGGAACCGAAGCGCTCTCAACGGTGGTGATGCACCTGGCGAAACTGATCGCCTATCGCGAGTCGGCGGTGTTGCCCATCCACGCAATCCTGAGGGGCCTGGCGCTGGGGCCTATCATGATCGCCGGATCGTTTGCCGGCAAGCGCGTGGTGGACCGGCTGCCAGAGCGGGTGTTTGTGCTGATCATCGACGTGACATTGGTTGCCGCTGGCGTGCTTTTCCTTGCGGGGTGGAGCAGACCATAGCCAAAGCAGCAATTTTTGAACCTGTTCAATTTTCCTCTTGACGCCGGTCAAAACAAGGCGCAGGATTTGACCATGGTCAAAAATGATCCGGCAACGGACAAAGGTGAGCAGACGCGGCGGCACATCTTCGAGACTGCCCTGGTTCTGTTTCGCGAGAAAGGCTTTGACGCGACCACCATGCAGCAGATCGCGGAGCGGGCAGCCGTGGTGAAGAGCGCCGCTTACTACTATTTTCCCAGCAAGGAAGCCATCATTCAGGCGTACTACGAGGAGATCCAGTCGGCGCAGGAGAAAATCTGCGAGCAGGTCTTTGCAAGGAAGCGCGATCTGAAAGCGCGGATCGCGGCGGCTCTGCACTCAAAGTTCGACTTGGCCCGGGACGACCGCAACCTGCTTGGAGTGGTATTCCGCTACACAGGCGAACCGCGACACCCGCTGTCCTGCCTTGGTGAAGGGACTAGGGAGATCCGTCGGCGGGCCATCGCGGTATTTGAGCAGGCGATTGAGACCGAGCGCATGCCGCGCGATCTGCGGCAGCTGCTGCCGATCGCGCTGTGGGCGCTGCAGATGGGACTTCTGGTGATGTTTCTGTACGACGAGACCGAAGGCCAGCGGAGAACGCGAGGGGTAGCGGATGGTGCACTCGATCTGACGCTGAAACTTCTGGCGTTGGCGAAGTTCACCATATTGAAGCCGGTGCGGACGAAAGTGCTGGCCCTGCTGCGCGAAGCCGAACTGGTACCTGAAAACTGATGTGCACGGGCAAGGAGAAAGCGATGACAGAACCCGAAGGAAACAAATACAGGATTGAATCTGCACAGTGGTGGGTAGTGGCGTTCGTCGTTGCGGCAATTTGCGGATCGGTGCTCTATCGCTACCTGATGGGCATGCGATATCTGCACAGCGCCGCGATGTTCATCGGTATTCCGGCGGTGTTGGCCGTGGTGCTTGCCCTGACGCCCAAAGCGAAAACAGTGACTGGCGGCATCGTGAAGGGGATTACGCTCGCGCTGCTTGTCATCGCTCCGCTGCTCGGCGAGGGATACTTGTGCATCCTGATGGCGGCGCCTTTGTTCTATGTTGTCGGCCTGCTGATCGGAATTCCGGTGGACATTGCGAAGAGAAAAGCTCGTGGCGGCGAGACGCTGAGCTGCATGGTGATTCTTCTGTTGCCGTTTTGCCTGGAAGGTGTGGTTCCCCAGCTTACTTTCAGTAGAGGTCAGACGGTCGAGGTGACGAAGATTGTGGATTCGCCGGCGTCCCGCGTGGAGGAAGCACTGGTGGAGAGCCCGCGGATCGGTATGCGCTTGCCGGGATTCCTGAGGATCGGATTTCCCCATCCACTGGATGCGAAGGGGCGCGGGCTCGATGTTGGAGCGCAGCGGGCAATTCTGTTTTCGGGCGCGGAGGGCGATCCGGCGGGCTGGCTGGTGATGCGAGTCGCGGCGCGCCGACCGGGCTTCGTGCGATTCGAAACAGTAAGCGATGACAGCAAGCTGACGCAGTGGATACTGTGGGATACGTCAGAGGTAGCCTGGGCTCCTGCGGATGGACAGCACACGCGCGTGACGTGGCGCATTCATTTCGATCGGCAGCTCGATCCAGCATGGTATTTCACACCCTGGGAGCGCGTTGCGGTGCGCGAAGCAGCGGGCTACCTGATCGACGCGAATGCGGGACCGGTGGGAGAGCCAAGATGACGCGCTCGGAGATGATCCGCGCGGGCGCACTCTACTTCCCTCTTGTGCTCTCGTGCATCGCAGGGCTGGTTTGGGGAACGAGACGGCCGCGCATGTTTCCTGCATGCTTGTTGAGTCTTCTGTGGACTGCACCGGCTCTGCTGCTCCTGCAGAAGTTGAACGCCTATACAGGATGGTGGAGCTTTGCAGACGGCAGCGCGTGGTTTTCGGGCATGCCGCTTGAGCTCTACATCGGCTGGCTGATTGGGTGGGGCATTCTTCCGCAGCTTACGCTGCTGCGATTGCCGTTGGGCTTCAGTGTCGCCACGATGGTGGCGCTCGATGTTCTGGTGATGCCGCTGTGTCGTCCCGTGGTGGTGCTTGAGCCCGCGTTGGCTGGTGGGCGAGGCGGTCGCGGCCGCGCTCGTTCTGGCGCCGGCATTGTGCATCGCACGATGGACACAGCAGAACATGCATCTGCGTTTTCGGGTGTGGTTGCAGATTGTAACCAGCGCGGGCGTGTTCTTGTATCTGCTGCCGGAGATTGCATTCGCGGCGCGGCCGGGCCGAGGGTGGGAACCACTGCTGGCGATGCCAGGGTGGGAGAGGCAGATTGCGCTGCAGTTGATTGCGGTTCTGGCGCTGCCGGGCGTGGGCGCGGTGATGGAGTTTGCTGAGCGTGGAGGCGGGACGCCGATCCCTTTCGATCCACCAGTGCGGCTGGTGACAAGCGGGATCTATCGCTATTGTGCGAACCCGATGGCAGCATCGTGCGCTGTGGTGCTGCTGGCGTGGGCGGCGCTGTTGCGTAATGGCTGGCTCCTGCTGACGCCTGTGGTCTCTGTTATCTACAGCGCGGGGATTGCGGAGTGGGACGAAGGGGAAGACATGCAGCGGCGCTTTGGCGAGGCATGGCGGACATATCGCGAAGCAGTGCAAAACTGGATGCCGCGATGGAGGCCGTACCATGCGGGTGATCCGGTACGGCTCTATCTGGCGGCGAGTTGCGGTCCATGTAGCGAGCTGTGGCAATGGATCGCGGCGCGGAATCCGGTGGGGCTCGAAATTCTGCCCGCGGAGTCGCTGCCGTATGGATCAATTCGCCGCATGCGCTATGTGCCAGGGGACGCAACAGCAAGCGTGGATGGTGTTCGCGCGATGGGACGCGCACTGGAACATCTGAATCTGGGCTGGGCGGTTGCGGGAATCGCGCTGCGCCTGCCGCTGGCATGGCAGTTTGTGCAGGTGATGATGGACGCGAGCGGCCTGGGGCCGAGGATTCCCGCGGCGGCGCTTTCTTGCCCGGCATCCGAATCAACCGAACGTTAACATTGAGCGCATCGGCCGGCTTCTAGCATGAAGACAGCTGCTTTGCGAAGGTCTGGCGATGGCGCGGCCAGGATCGATGCGGGGCTACTTCAGATAAGCACGCACCAGGTCAATGAGGTCCTCGGCGAGTTCGGGGGCGATCTGCTCCTTCGCTCCATCGACGAGGTGGAAACGGATATGCGTCTCCATGATCTCGCCCATCAAGCCATTCACGCCGCCGCGCACCGCGGCAAGCAGCATCAACTGGCCGCCACAGTCTTCGTCGGCGCCGACAAGGCGTTCGACGGCATCGAGTTGGCCGCGTAAACGGCGGACACGCTGGACCAGTTTCAGTTTCTCGCGTTCCTGCAGGGACATGGGACATCTCCTCTTGCCGTATACCCATACGGGGTATAGTATGAACCATATGGGGGTATACCTAGTTTCATTATCTTAACGCTAAAGCCTCCATGGAAGGTTCGCTATGTTCCACTTCCTTCATCGCGGTTCTTATTCGGGTGTTTTGATATGCCTATCGCTTGCGGTTGCAGTCGGCTCCTGCCTCTCACAGAGTCCGAAATCCGTTGATGCCCTGCCCTCGGCGCCGGAGCCTTCTCTTCAGAGTGCGACGCACGCGCCCGTTCCAGCGGATTCTCTCGGGCAGAGTGGGCCTGCAACCTCAAGGGAGATTGCTGCCGCCAAAAAGACGCCTGTGGATCCATCGGCGGAACCCCAACTCACCATGTTTCCTCATCCCGAGGACGCGCGGTACTGGGTCTCAGGGCAGGCGAACATCATCTTTCAGGGACGCCTTCCCTTCCACTCTTTGTATGAAGGGACGAACAGCTTTCGCAATTCGGCGGAGTACAAGACGTCGATGGTGGGGACCGCCTACACGGCTCTTCGCAGGAACCATTCTGTCCGGTACAACACCGATTTCATCTTCGACGTGGAGTCAGCGGCAGGTCGGGGTTTGAGCGAGGCGCTTGGGCTTGCGGGTTTCACAAACCTGGACGTAGTGCGGAATCCCAATCTTGGCTCAACCCCGTACATTGCGCGTTATGACATTCACCAGGTCATCGGGATGACGAGTAAAACAACCAGCCAGGAAGCGAACTTCTTCGCGCCGGCGTCGATGGTGCCGGAACGGCGGGTGGAATTTCGCATCGGCAAGATGACGCTGCCGGATTTTTTTGATGTGAACTCGGTGGGGACAGACAGCCATCTGCAGTTTTTGAACTGGACGGTGGACAACAACGGAGCGTGGGACTACGCGGCGGACACGCGCGGCTACACGGTGGGCGGCATGGCGGAGTATGACGACAGGATTTGGAGCTTGCGCTATGGGCTGTTTGCCATGCCGACGGTTGCAAACGGGATCGACATGGACTGGGCGTTCAGCCGGGCGCATGCCCACAATGGAGAGTTTGAACTGCGCAAGAGCTGGATTCCGCAGCGCAAGGGCGTGACGAGGCTTCTGTTCTATGCGAATCGCGCTCACATGGGTACGTATCGCGAAGCGGTGCAGGCGTATTTGAACGGGACAGACGCGACGCCGACCATTACAGCACATGAGCATTTTGGCGCGCTCAAGTATGGGTTCGGCTACAACACGGAGCAGGAACTGACATCGAGCCTGCGCGTCTTCGGGCGGTTTGGATGGAATGAGGGCCAGCACGAATCGTATGCCTATACCGAAGTGGACCAAACGGTGGAGGCGGGTGCGGCTTATGCGGGAGACCGCTGGCACAGGCCGCAGGACAAAGTGGCGATAGCCATGGTGTCGAATGCGATCAAGCGCGACCATCAAAACTATCTACGCCTGGGCGGACTCGGTTTCCTTCTGGGCGACGGCAACTTGAACTACGGGCGCGAAAACATCGTGGAGAGCTACTACACGTGGCATGCGTGGAAGGGGCTCTTCTACTCCGTAGACGTGCAGCATATCGATAACCCGGGGTATAACCGCGACCGCGGGCCGGCATGGGTGGGCTCCGTTCGGACACATGTGGATTTCTAGCGCAGTCCGGGATCGAGAGCGGGCGCAGTTTTCGCGCGCAGCAAATTGGTGAGATCGTCGATATGCTCATCGAGCACATTCAATTTTCGCGACAGCCCCTGGATCTCGGACTCGGCGCGGCGATTGACGTCGAAGTCGAGTTCGCCGCGCAACCGGTCTTTGGTGTCCTGGCGATTCTGGCTCATCATGATGACGGGAGCCTGGATGGCGGCGAGCATGGACAGGAACAGGTTGAGCAGGATGAAGGGGTAGGGGTCCCATGCCTTGCCGCCGAGGATGATATTCGCCAGCGTGTAAATCGTCAGGATGACGGCAAACGTAATGATGAAGGTCCACGAGCCGCCAAAGCTTGCGACCGCGTCAGCGATGCGCTCTCCCGTGGTCATTTCCTTCTCGATGATCTCGTTGGGATTGCGGGTCGCGCGCAGCCTTACGAGCTGATGAGCGGAGTGGTACTGATGGCCCAGCGTCGTGAGCAGATCCATGCCCGCCATCGGCTTTCGCTGGAGAAGCGTGGAAATGTCATCGCGGGAAATCTCGAGGCAGGTGGACTCCTCGAGAGCTGAGGCGGTAGTTTGGTGAGGCGTCTGCTCCAGCATGGAGGCGAACCCGAAGAACTCGCCATGGCCGGGTTCATCCACGACCACTTCCTGGTGGTCTTCGTCGACGGTGGTGACCCTGACTCTGCCCGAGACCATCACGTAGGCCATGCCCGGGATCGCCGGCTTTGTAGATGCGCTCGCGCGCGGCGAAGGTTTTCACATCGACCTGACTGGCGAGAACGGCTGTCTCGTCGTCATCCAACAGGGAAAAGAGAGGAACACTTTTAAGCAGTTCGGGCTTGCATGTCATGGGGATCTCCGGGTTGGGGATGGGGGTGAAATCTGGTTGAAGGCGGACTGCGATGAGGCGGGAGCGTGTCGCAGGGGAAAGTCCACTTCAAAGCCGACCTGGCCACCGAGCCTGGGGCTGGCAATGTGACTGCCGCCGAGGAGCGCAAATGTCACACTCGTGAGCTTGGTGAGCTGGAATGCGCCTCCAGAGAGCGCTTGCAACTGGTCTTTGCCAAGGCCACTGTCGGCGCCGATCGCCGCATAGAGTTCGGCACCGAGTGTGAGGCGTGGGGTGAAGTCGTGCTGATAAGAGAGCCCGCCTGTATAGACATGGCCACGGGTGGTTTGTACGCCGAGGACGCCAGTGCTGGTGTTGCCGGCGAACAGGAATCCGAAGTTGGCGATGAGCCGGGTTTTGTCTGAGAGCGGCTCCTGCGCGATGGAGTTGAGCCAGTAGTCTCTGATGCCCGAGCCAAGTTCTTTGCTTGGGTCGCCGGTTGGAAACTCGACGTACAAGCTGGCGGAGAGTGCGGGAACACTCAAGGGACGCTTCGCTTTATAAAAGTTCCACTTAACGCCAGTATCGGCATCACCGAATCCGATTGAAGCTTCAGACCCCGGTGCGCGATAGATGGCGAGGTAGGGAAAGTCGACGTCGAATTCGAGACCATGGGGAAACCCGTAATTGAACTTGAAATTGGAGGTGTTCTGGCGGAGGTTAGGGTACTGGGCAGACTGCAGGCCGTCATACTCGTTGAAGAATTCGAAGTGCAGGGTCCCTTGGTCGGTAACGTCCGCGTTATCGGTGTAAAACGGCATCTGCGCGAGCAGCGGCCCTGAGGCGAACACGCAGATTACGGGGAGGAGAAGCCGCGTTGCTCGATGCATGCAGTTGCAGTTCACTATACCCGGATTGAATTCAAATGGAATATCAATGCAACGTTAAATGCTCCCGGTTGATCAATGCGCCGACAGCGACGCGTGGCATCGCGAGCGGTGGCGGGAAGGTCGCGCCCTTACAATGTTGTTGATTCCGAAGCGAGGTGGGCAGTGAGCCAGGATGTCGAACCATGTGTGCTGGTATATGACGTGGGAGGCAGCCACATCTCCTCGGCTGTTTGCTTCAAAGAGGGGTTTCGGCTGGGCACGGTGGTGCGGGCGAATCTGCCGGAAGAACAGACAAGCGAGGCGTTCGTCGAGGTGCTGCATTCGCTCGGTGTGAAGGCATCGGAAGACGTCGACGACGGCGTAGAGGGAGCGGAATTGGCGATGCCGGGGCCCTTCGACTACGCCAAGGGCATCAGCTGGATGAAGCACAAGCTTCCCTACTTGTATGGCGTGAACGTAAGCGAAGCGCTCGCGGCGCGGTTCGGATGGAAGGCCAGCCAGGTGCGTTTTCTCAACGACGCTGCCGCATATCTCCTGGGCGAAGTGGGCGCGGGAGCGGCGCGGGGTGTCGAGCGCGTCGTCTGCTTTACGCTCGGGACGGGCGTGGGATCGGGATTTGCGGTCGGCGGCCACGTGGTGACCGAGGGCAAGGGGGTTCCGCCCGGCGGGGAGATTTGGAACGTTCCTTACGAGGGCGGTATCGTCGAAGACCAGATCTCGACGCGCGCGCTGCAACGTGCCTACCAGGAACGCAAAGGGCAGGAGCGCGAGGTGGCGTCGATTGCGCATTACGCGACGGGCGGCGAGCCGCTATCGATTGAGGTCTTCGAGGAGTTTGGCAGGAATCTCGGCATGGCGCTGAAGAGACTGCTCAAGGATTTTGCGCCCGATGTGGTCGTGCTCGGCGGCGGAATCTCGCGGTCTGCGCATCTCTTTCTGCGGGAAACCCAGAAGGAACTCGAAGGCACGAATATCGAGGTGCGGATCGCCGAGTTGGGAGACAATGCGCCGCTGGCGGGAGCGGGAGTGGCGTGGTTTGGAGCAACGAAGCCGTGAAGCCAGAACGGAGTGGAGGCTTGCTAGTCGCCGACCTGCTGCTTCGGTTCTGGGCTCACCACGGACTCGTTGAGCTTGCTGTGGCCTTTCGCGTAGATGAAGTAGACACAGAGGCCGACCAGCATCCAGGTTCCGGCGGCGATCTTCGACGTTGAATCGACCGAGATAATCATTGCGAGGCAGAAGATGGCGCCGAGAATCGGCACCAGCGGCACCAGTGGTGCGCGGAATGGCCGCGCCTGTTGCGGATTCGTCTTGCGCATGACGATGACGCCGAAGCACACCAGCACGAAGGCGAACAGCGTGCCGAGGTTGGTCATGTTCCCCGTGATATCGCCGGGGAGCAAACCGCCGAGAAGTCCGACAAAGATGTAGAGGACCAGGTTGCACTTGTAGGGAGTGCGGAACTTGGGGTGGACCTCGGCAAAGAGCTTGGGGAGCAGGCCGTCGTTGGCCATCGAGAAGAAGACGCGGCTCTGCCCCAACAGCATGACCAGCATAACCGAAGAAAAGCCTGCGAGGATCGCCACGCTGACCAGGGTGGACAACCAGCCATACCCGGCCATGTAGGTCTTGATCGCGTAGGAGACCGAAGCCTCCGCACCCTTGTTGGGATCCATGAAATCGAGTGCGGGCGCGATTCCCGTCAGCACCCAGCTGAACAAAATGTAGAGAACGGTGCAGACTGCCAGCGACCCAAGGATGCCGATCGGCATGTTCTTCCCGGGATTGATCGTCTCCTGCGCCGCAGTGGACACGGCATCAAAACCAATGAAAGCAAAGAAGACTACGCCAGCGCCGCCGAGGACTCCGCCCCATCCATGCTTGAAGACCCCGGTGTGAGCCGCGTCCTGCGCCAGCACAAACGGCGTGTGGTTGGCGGGATTGATGAAGTGCCAGCCAATGACGATGATCATCAGGACGATAGTCACCTTGATCCCGACGATGACCGCATTCACGGTGGCTGACTCGGAAGTTCCCTTGATCAGAAGCAGCGTCATGATGAGCAAGATCGCCAGCGCCGGAGCGTTCACGATGCCATGCATGCCGCCGGGCCCGACCTGCAGAGGCGAGTGACGCCATTGCCACGCGATCAGATTGGGAAACAGATTGTTAAAGTATTCGGTCCAGTAGATGGAGAGCGTAGCCGCGCCGAGACCGTATTCGAGAATCAGTGCCCACCCGATGATCCATGCGACGAGTTCGCCCATGGTGACGTAGGCGTAGGTATAGGCGCTGCCGGCGATGGGAATCATGGCCGCAAACTCCGCATAGCATAAGCCCGCGAAGGCGCAGCCGGTCGCCGCGATGATAAAGGAGATCATCACACCGGGACCGGCATTTTGCGCAGCGGCGGCGGGCGTGCGGGCAAAGAGCCCGGCGCCGATGATGGCGCCAATTCCAAGGGCGACTAGTCCCGGCCAGCCCAGCGTGCGCTTGAGACCGCCTTTTTCGTCAAGTTGTGCGAGCAGTGTGGAAAGTGGCTTGGTGCGAAAGAGGCTCATAGCGGTCTCAGAATCTCTCGAAATGGGATGTAGATTCGATCTAAGTGCTCGGGGATTGTGCGCTGCGATTTCTCACCCATGAGTATCAAGCCGCAATCATCTTTGTCGAGCACTGTTTACCATGCAGGCGAAGCTCCATCACGGGAATACCGAGCGCGTACAGGCACCGCCTGGTGAGACAAAGATTCCGTCTGAGAATTTGACGTGCTGGCTAGCGGCTGGTGGCAGGGGGCTGGGCGGGCGACTCGGTCTTGGGATCCGGCGGAAGAGTGTAGATGACCTCGCCGGGCTTGGCATAGTGGAGCTTTTCGCGGGCCTCATGCTCAATGGCGTTGGGGTCGCTCTTGAGCCTGTCGACGTGGTTGCGCAGGTGCGCGTTCTCCTGCTGGAGGTCGAGGATTTCCTTCTTGAGCTGTTTCTCTTGGGTGCGCTGCTGATACCAGGTGGAGAGGCCGTGGCGGCCATTGACGACGCTCCAGAAAAAAACCAGGGCGAGTGCGACGGCGAAGAGGGTCCCGGCGGGACGCCAACCCTGCTGCACCCACTGGTTGGCGCGCTGGCGCAGTGGAAGCGGCTCGTCGGCCGCTTCCTTTTTTTCACTGAACAGATTGGGTTGCTGCATTTGGCCTCTACACGAGCATTCTTCGCAAAACACTTTCCGAATTCACATCAGTTGAGCCGACGCGACTCCCAGGGAGCGGCGACCCTGCACAAACATAAACAGATCGAGGATTTCGAAGAAAGCTCCCTCAACCTTGCACGAATTTTTCTGCGGCGGAGCGGAGCGTGACCATGTCTTTCTCGTCGCGCGCCTCGGTGTAAGCCCGCACGACCGGCTCCGTGCCGGACAAACGGAAACACACCCACGAGCCGTCGTCGAGGATCAACTTGAGACCGTCAGTGCGCACCACGCTGGTGACCTTGCGTCCGCCGAGCTCGGTCGGATCCTTCTTCAACTCTTCAGTGAACGCGGCCTTCCGCTCCGGGGTCAAGTGGAAGTTCTCGCGAACGGGATAGAAGGAACCAACCTTGGCAAACAGCTCCTTGAGCTGGCGGCCGATGCTCTTCTTGCGGGCCGCAACCATTTCGGTCACCAGCAGGCCGGCGATGATGCCGTCCTTCTCCGGCACGTGGCCGCGGATGGTAAGGCCGGCAGACTCTTCGCCGCCGATGGCGATCTTGTCGGCAATGATGAGCTCGCCAATGTACTTGAAGCCGACGGGCGTCTCAAAAAGCGGCACCTTGTGATATTCGGCTAGCGCGTTGACGAGATTGGTGGTGGCGACGCTTTTGGCAACTCCGTTCTTCCAGCCGCGGGTTTCGACGAGGTAGTCGAAGAGCAGAGCGATGACATAGTTGGGCTGGATAAAGGAACCGTCTTCGTCGACGATGCCGAAGCGGTCCGCATCTCCATCCGTCGCGATGCCTATCTTCGCGCCGAACTCCTTCATCTTCTTTTTGCAGTCGCCGAGCAGGTGGTCATCAGGCTCAGGAGCGTGTCCACCAAAGAGAACATCGCGATAGTCGTGAACAGTTTCGACTTCGACACCGGCCTCGCGCAGGATGTGGCAACTGTAGCCGCGGCCTGCTCCCCAGAAGGGATCGAAGACGACCTTGATGTGGGAGGCAGCGATGGTTTTGAGGTCGACCAGTTCGCCGAGTCGATGAAGGAAGCCGGGCTTGACGTCCGCGGTTTCCCAACCCTCCTTCGGAGCTTCGTGTTTTGGAATGACGGGATCAGCGGGATTAAGCGCGTTGATAGCGGCTTCAATCTGCTTCGTCACTTCGGGCAGGGCCGGGGCGCCATCATGAGTGGAAAACTTGATGCCGTTATACTCCGGCGGATTGTGCGAAGCGGTGAAGTTGATGGCCCCAGAGGTCTTGAGGGCGCGCACCGCATACGCGATGGCGGGCGTGGGAGCGGCATCGGGAATGACGATGGGGGTAATGCCGGCGCCTGCGAGGATGCTGGCGGCTTCGGCGACAAAGCTTTCGCCAAGGAAGCGCGGATCGCGGCCTACCAACACGCGGTGCGGCTCGGGCTGCGTTTTAACGTATGCGGCAATGCCTGCAATGGCGAGGCGAATGTTGGCGAACGTAAATTCGTCGGCAACGATGGCCCTCCAACCGGAGGTGCCGAATTTAATGACGGAACTCATCGTCTTTCTCCTCAAGCGGCTAATGCTCCTCAGAATCTATGAAGTAGGATGCGCAAGCCGCAAGGAACATACTGCAGCATGGGGGCGAAGTCGGCAAGCTGGAGAATCTGCGTGCCGGAAGCCGAGCGATTAAGGGCGGCCAATCGGCGACTTTGATTCGGACGATGAAAAATGTGCTGGGATGTTGGGCCTCGCTTCGTACACTGGACGCGGGGAGAACGAAATGCTCGAATCGAACCCGCAGGCACGGATTGTCCTGACCACTGAAAGCACGCTGGAAGAAGCCAACAAGCTGGGCCGCACGCTGGTAGAGGAGCGGCTGGTGGCGTGTGCCACGCTGCTGCCGGTCGTCCAGTCGATTTATTACTGGAAAGACCACATCCAATCCGCTCCGGAAACCATGGTGCTGCTGAAAACGAGCGCGGAAAAGCTCGAGGCCCTGGAAGCACGCATGCGCGAGTTGCACAGCTATCGCGTGCCGGAGTTTCTCGTGATCCCAGTAGAGATGGGAACGAAGCTTTACCTTGACTGGTTGACCGGAACGCTCGCCCAGCCCAATAGCAATCCCGTTTCTGGGATCTAGCCTGCCCATGGCAGTCGTGGGGGGGCCGGGCTGATTCGCGCATCTGGTATTCTGAGCTTCGGCTGTGATGCGCTGGCTGATCATCGCTCTTCTGGTTTCGGTTGCAGGCCTGCTGGCGGCGGCTGCGGGAATGGCGCGCCACATCCTGCGACAACGCGCACGTCTCAAACACCCATCGTCGAAGGGTGATGCAGCCGTTGTGGGGACGGCCGAAGGATCTGACCTGGAGTCAGAAAGTTAAGGAACAAACGTGGAAAATGGAATTGCGAAGCCGCTGGCTTCAGAAATTGCCAATTCTGGCGTGTCGCATGGGCTGCGCGCCGCAGGGATAGTGCTGGCTGGAAGCGGGCTGGTTGCGGTCTGTTCGCACATCGCAGTGCCGTTGGGTTTCACCCCGGTTCCGCTGACGCTGCAGCCCTTTGCCGTGTTGCTGCTGGGACTGCTGCTGGCGCCGCGCCTTGCGGCAGTGACGCTGGGCGTATATCTGCTCGAGGGCGCCGCGGGACTTCCGGTCTTCGCGCCGGGGCTGGTGTTCGGCGCGGGCGTGGCGCATCTGCTGGGACCGACGGGGGGATACCTGATGGCGTATCCCGCGGCGGCAGCGCTCGTGGGTTACCTGTGGAGGCGCAGCGGACGCGGATATCCGGCCGCACTGATAAGCGCAGCGGCCGGCAATGTGGTGATTCTGCTGTGTGGGTTTATGTGGCTGATGGTGTGGACGCATTCGGCCGGGTCGTCGAGTTCAGTGAAGACGGCTTTTGCGCTGGCAGTGCTTCCCTTCCTGCCGGGCGATGCGCTGAAAGTTGTGGCCGCGGCGTCCATCGCCAAAGGACTGGGTCGGGCACGGCGCAGCCGTTAGTTGAACTAATTCCCCATAGGGATTGTTTTTCGTTGAAAGGATTCTCGTCTCAGTGAGCACCAAGCATTCTGAATCTGCAGTTATGAATTCGATCCGGGAGATCTCCATTGCACACAGCCCGGATTCGGATGACGCTTTCATGTTTTATGGCCTCGCGACGAATAAAATTCGCGTGCCGGGATATAAGTTCACGCACACGCTGTGCGACATCGAAACACTGAACCGGAAGGCGCAGGACGAAGCGTTCTACGACGTCTCGGCGATCAGTTTCCACGCTTATCCGTATGTGCAGGAGAACTATGCGCTGATGGGCTGCGGCGGCAGCGTTGGCGAAGGATACGGACCCATGGTCGTGGCGATGAAACCAATGTCGCCTGATCATCTGAAGCGGGTAAGGGTAGCCATTCCGGGCACGATGACAACGGCGTACCTGGCGCTGAAAATTTTCAATCCGGAGATTGAGACGGAGGTCGTGCCGTTCGACCAGATCATCCCCGAAGTGCTGGCGGGCAAGTACGAGGCCGGGCTGATCATTCACGAAGGCCAGCTGACCTACGGCCGTAGCGGACTTCACAAGATTATCGATCTGGGCGTGTGGTGGCGCGAAACGACGAAGCTGGTGCTGCCGCTCGGCGGGAACGCGATTCGCCGCTCGCTGGGAGCGGAGTCGCACAAGATTATTTCGAAGGCGCTGCGGGACAGCATTCAGCACGGGCTGGATCATCGGGAGCAGGCTCTGGAGTACGCAATGCAGTTTGCGCGCGATCTGGACACGAGCCTTGCGAGCCGCTTTGTGAGCATGTATGTGAACGAGCGGACGCTGGACTACGGACCGGACGGACGCGAGGCCATCCGCAGGCTGCTGGAGATGGGCCACGAGCGCGGGATCATTCCGATTGCGCCGAACGTCGAGTTCGTCGACTAAGACTAGCGAGCGGCTTCGGTAATTGGAATTTACAAATTATTCCGGCAAATATCCTTAAGATTTGCTAATCCCGGCCGATGGGATGGGTAATGAGGCGTGGCCCATGCTCTTGAGCCGGGATGAACTTGTGTCTGCACTATTCTGCGAGACCGACCGCGCGCAGCGGCTGAAGATGCCTCTTTCCCTGATCGCCGTTGGATTTGCGGAGGGCGACGGGCGGGAATCGGAGTCGGAAGAGGTCGGCTACGACGGCGCGGAACGCACCCTTGTGGATCGGATAACCGGGATTTTGCGTTGTTACGACTCCGTGGGCAAGTGGGCCGATGAAGAATTTCTCCTTTTGCTGCCGGGATGCACCGCCCCGCATGCAAGAACACTAGCCGAGCGGTTGCGCGATGAAGTATTCACGACGCATGTGGAGGCCGGTGGCGGAAAATTGTGTGTGACGGCCCGCTTTGGCATTGCGTCGAGCGGCGGCCGCGCGCCGTTTGTGGTTCTGCGGGAGGCGCAACGCGCATTGCAGCAGGCTCAAGCTGCGGGACCGGGATCAATCCGCTTGGCGACAGACGCGGAGACTGATCCCTCTGCATTCCTGATTCCGGTGGTGCCGCGCGACGGCCTTCACAGGTAGCGGGTGCGACGGCCGGGCATTTCAGCCTGCAGTCAGGGAGGCGTTGGGGGTGGCGATCTCCAGGAATTCCTGAAAAACATCGTTCGAGAGCAGACGCCCCGGTGGAGTGAGCCGCACGGTTTCTCCGTCGAAGGTAAGCAGACTGCGTCCGGTGAGCTCTTCGACGGTGCCGAGCGCACGAGCAACCATTTGGTTGCCAAATTCCCGGCGCAGTACGGAGACAGAAACTCCCCAGTTTAGACGCAGGCCGAGAAACCAGGCCTCCTCGTGCTGGCGCTCGATCGAAAGCCACGCGGCTTCGGGCGGGTGCGAAGCATCGAGATAGGACTTCAGATCATCGGTCGTAGTGGAGCGCAGGATGTAGCCAGCCTCCCTGATTTCCGATGAGCACGGCGTTGCCCGCAACATCGAAGATGCGTCGAGACCAAGCCCCAAATACGGGCGGCGCTGCCAGTAGCGCAGGTTATGCAGCGATTCGAAACCCGGACGCGCGAAGTTAGAAATCTCATATTGAGACAGGCCAGCGGCAGCAAGACTCTCGATCGCGGTCTCGTACATGCGGGCCATGGTGTCGTCGGTTGGAACGAATTCGGCATGGTAGCGGATGCCGCCAGCCATCAGTTCCCGTCCGAGACGCGAGTCGTCATCCACCTCGAGCATGTAGATGCTGGCGTGGGGGACACCCGTGTCCGTCAGCACGCCAACCGACTCCTGCCATGATGCGAAGGTCTGGCCGGCAAGGCCGGCGATAAGGTCGATGTTGAGGTTAGTGATGCCAGCCGCGCGAAGACGCTTGAGATCGTTGAGGACAATCGCCCTGCTGTGGAGGCGGCCGCTTTGATGCGCTTCGCGATCGATGAAGGACTGAACACCGAGGCTGATGCGATTGACGCCAACGTGCGCGAAGGCGTCAAGGGTGCCGTCGGGGAGCTGCCCGGGTGCGCACTCGACCGTGATCTCGGCGCCGGGCCCGACGGTGAATTCGGCGCGGATCGCGGCAAAAAGCTGGGCAATCAGTTCGGGCGCCAGCAGGCTGGGAGTTCCGCCGCCGAGGTAAATCGTATCCAGGCGAGACGGCAGGTCTGCGCCAAGGTTTTCGCTCCACCGGCGCGCGCCATGCATCTCATCGATGAGGCGCTGAATGTAGCGCGCGTGTTCACCGACCGGATAGACGCCAGACGCAAAATTGCAGTAGGTGCACTTGGAGCGGCAGAACGGGATTGAGATGTATAGGCCGAGTTGTTCGCTCGCGGATGCTGCCATATTCTGATTCTTTCATGCCTCCGGGAAACTGCGCAGTTCTTGCGGGTTGATGCCGCTCACACCCACGGGCTACAGCGGTTTGGGGAGATACAGGTATCACATCGAACGGCGCGGGGACGTGTGGTCCGCCGATGCGTGTGGGTACGCTTTCCGAGATCGTGTTGCTCACCTTCGCGTAAAAGTGTTTTCATAGTCCTTCCGATTCAAGTGGTTGTTTTTTGTTGTGAAAGGGTAGGGCTATGGGCTTTTCGGGCAAATGGTTCGTTCTCGTCTCGGCGTGTATTTCTCTTCTTACGACCGCCGCGGTTGCACAAGAGGCGCAGACTGATGCGCTAACTCCCGCACAGCAGACGTTGGAATTCCCGACGGTGCTCTACGGCGCTGCCTACTACAACGAGTACATGCCCGGGGATCAGGACGCTCGGCTCGTGAAAGACATCGAGATGATGAAGGCCGCGGGACTGAACGTGGTGCGCATGGGCGAGTCGACGTGGAGCCTGTGGGAGCCGGAAGACG
The DNA here is from genome assembly GCA_963770365.1 of uncultured Acidobacteriaceae bacterium. Lineage (GTDB taxonomy): Bacteria > Acidobacteriota > Terriglobia > Terriglobales > Acidobacteriaceae > Telmatobacter. Next base: position 763,997 of record CAVYPN010000032.1, read on the forward strand.
GCCGCTTCGAATACGCGTGGATGGACCACATCGTGGACGCGATGGGCAAAGCCGGCATCAAGGTGATTCTCGGCACGCCGACCTACTCAGTCCCAGCGTGGATGGCGCATCAGCATCCGGAAATTCTGGCAGATCGCATTTCCGGCGGTAACTTCGGCGGCCCCACCCAGCCGTCGCAGTACGGCATGCGGCAGAACATGGATACGGATTCGCCCGCGTACCGCTTTTATGCAGAGAGGCTGATCCGGCATATCGTGGCGCATTACAAGGACAATCCGACGGTGATCGGGTGGCAGCTCGATAACGAAACATCGAGTTACGAGGCTGCGAATCGCGAAGTATTCATCGGATTCCAGCACTATCTCGAGAAGAAGTTTGTGACACCGGAGGCATTGAGCAAGGCGTGGTTCCTCAATTACTGGGGCGAAAATCTGCACACGTGGGAAGACCTGCCGACGCGCAACGGCGCCCAGAGCACAGGCTACAAGCTGGAGTGGTCGCGTTGGAGCCAGATGCGAGTGACGGATTTTCTGCATTGGCAATCGGACTTGGTGCGCGAGTGCGCAGGCGGGCGGCAGTTCATCACGACCGACTACGGTGGCATGATGAAGCGCGACGTCAACGAAGAAGCAATTGCCGACTCGTTGGACATTGTGGCCGACAACATCTATCACGGCTCGCAGGATCACTTCGATGGAGCGGCACAATCCATCCAGGGGGATTTTTCGCGTTCGCTCAAACACGCAAATTTCCTGGTGACTGAGACGAATGCGCAGTCGACGGACTGGACCTCGGCGCACCAGTATCCGCCCTACGACGGGCAGCTGCGCGAGGATGTCTACACACATTTGTCCAACGGCGCCAACATGGTGGAGTACTGGCATTGGGCATCGATCGCAGCCAACCAGGAGACGTACTGGAAAGGCGTGCTGTCGCACGATCTGGAACCGAACCGCGATTATGCAGAGGTTTCACGCACAGCGCATGAGCTCGAAAAGATCGGACCGCATCTTGTGGGTCTCAAGATTCATAACGACGTGGCGATCCTGTGGAGTCGCGACTCAGCAAACGCGATCGGCTTTATGCCGTTCACGTCTTCGGGGCCGCAGTGGAGTTTTGCCGGACCGACTGCGGACTACTCTTCGCTGGTTCAGCAGATACACCACTCTCTCTACGATCTGAATGTGGGTTCAGATTTCGTTTTTCCGGAGACGAAGGACTTCTCCGCCTACAAGCTGCTGATTGTTCCCGCGCTCTACATCGCGGATGATGCGCTGCTCCAGCGGATCGCGGATTACGTGAAGGCCGGCGGCCACGTGGTGATGACGTTCAAGAGCGGATTCGCCAATGAGAATTCGGCAGTGCGATGGGTACGCGCGCCGGGTCCGTTGCGCGAAGCCGCTGGCTTCAGCTACCAGGAGTTCTCGAATCTCGAGCATCCACTCGCGCTGAAAGATGATCCGTTTCCATGCCGGCGAAGAAAACAAGGTGAGTTACTGGGCGGAGTTCGTGATGCCGGAACATGCGAAGGCACTGGCATATTACGATCATCCGTTTTTCGGAAAGTGGCCGGCAATTACCGAAAATCAGTTCGGCACAGGCACGCTGCTCTACGAGGGTACGTATCTTTCCGGAGCGTTGCAGACCACAGTGCTGAAACGCGCCCTTGGTGAGGCTGGGCTGGCGGGACCAGATCAGCAGGAACCCGCAGCGGTGCATGTGACGCACGGAGTGAATCGTAAGGGCAAACGCGTTCACTACTACTTCAACTACTCCGCCGCCGAGGTGAAAGCGAACTACGCGTATGGAACTGGAATCAACCTGCTGGATGGAAAACTGACCTCAAAAAACGAGACGCTAACACTGGGGCCATGGGACCTGGCAATCGTTGAGGAAAAATAGAGGGCGCGAAGGCGCAGAAACGGCGAATCTTCGCCACGAAACCATCCAGAGGGTTTCGTGAATGGCAGCCTCGATGCGCCTGTCACCGTCCGGATTCTAGCACCATTCCGGGGCATTGCAAGCGGTTTAAAATCACAGCGCATCTATCATAATTTAAAGCACTTATAAATAATCTCGCTCTCTTAGAGCGAATCCTGAAAACGGACAACCTCGCGGTCAAAACGGGGCATCCCAGTGAAGGCCAGCGTTACGTACGCGTACGAGGTGCAGCGCGGCGACCACAGGAGCAGTTCAAAATGGCGAACACACAAGGCTCACAGCCAGGACAAGGTTCAGGCAGCGGTACTCGGAGCAACCAGGATCCCTCACAACAGAAGAGCGGTACTGGCCAGCCCTCTCAGCAGGGAAACCAGGGCAACCAAGGAAACAAGCCCAATGATATGAATAAGGAGCAAAAGCCCGGCAGCGGCAGCCAGCAGTCAGGCGGTTCGGGTTCATCGGGCGGTAACCGTTAGAACATAGAGCACGCGTGAGTTGTCGTCAGAAAGCTGACGCTTGCAGCAAAATTCGAATCTGAAAACAACGGCCCACGTCCTCCCCAAAAGAGGCGTGGGCCTTTGCAGTTTTTTGAGCGAGACGCCCAGTGTGCATCCGTCACATGCAGTGTAGGCTTGATTGGCTATGATCGGTGGGTCCGTCTGCAAAAGACGCATAGCCCGCCAGGAGCCGAGAGAACTGCACAGTGAGCGAATCATCACAACCCATACTCGCGAACCCCGCCGACAAAACATCCGTCATTCGCACAAGCCTGCACGGCGTCGATCTTCTGTTCAACTCGCGCCTCAACAAGGGCACCGCATTCACCGAGCAGGAGCGCGACGTTTTCGGTCTGCACGGCTTGTTGCCACCGCACATCGGAACGCTTGATGATCAGCGCCTGCGCCGCAAGCGCGTTCTCGACTCGCGCGATACGGCCTTCGGCAAATACAGCAACATGCGCAACCTGCAGGACAACGATGAGACGTTGTTCTACTCCATGATCGAGCACTACACCGAGGAATTGCTGCCCGTTGTGTATACGCCGGCAGTGGGAGAGGGCTGCCAGCGATTTTCTGAAATCTGGCGACGACCGCGCGGACTTTTCATCAGTTATCCCAACAGGCACAGGATCGATCAGATCCTTGCCGATCCGCGTTACGACGATGTGCGCTGCATCGTGGTCAGCGATGGCGAGCGCATCCTGGGCCTCGGAGACCAGGGAGCGGGCGGCATGGGTATTCCCATCGGCAAGATGGCGCTTTACACCGCGCTCGGCGGCATTCCCCCCGAACATTGTTTGCCAATCCTGCTCGATGCGGGAACAGACAACGAAAAGTTGTTGCAGGACCCGATCTATATTGGCTGGCAGCACAATCGCATACGCGGCCAGGAGTACGACGACTTTGTTGAGGCCTTTGTGACCGCAGTACAAAAGCGCTGGCCCAGGATCCTGCTGCAGTGGGAAGACTTTGCGGGAACCAATGCGGCGCGCTTGCTGGATCGGTATCGCGACCGTCTCTGCACCTTCAACGACGACATCCAGGGAACAGCCGCGGTGACCACGGCGACGCTGCTGGCCGCGGTAAACGCGACGGGCGTGCCGCTGTCGCAGCAGACGATCGCAATGTATGGCGCAGGGTCAGCGGGCATCGGCATCATCGACCTGCTGGTCTCAGCGATGAAGGAAGAAGGGCTTAGCGAGGAGCAGGCAAGGAACCGTATCTATGCGTTCAATCGCTACGGGCTGCTGGTCGAAGGAGCGCGCGGCATCAAGGAGAGCCAGCGCCCATTGGTTCGGAAACGTGCGGACATTGCCGGCTGGCAGCTCACAGGCGGCGAAGATGTCTCGCTTCTCGATGTGGTGCGCAATGCGAAAGTGACAGTGCTGGCCGGCGTTTCAGCGCAGGCTGGCGCGTTTACCGACGAGATTGTGCGCGAGATGGCGCGCCACACGAACAGGCCCATCGTTTTTCCACTGTCGAATCCGACGTCGCAGGCAGAGGCCACTCCAGCAGACTTGTTGCGCTGGACCGACGGCCGCGCGCTGGTGGGAACGGGCAGTCCGTTTCCGCCGGTCGAGATTGAAGGCAAACCGGTGCGCATTTCGCAGGTGAACAATTCCTTCATCTTTCCAGGGCTGGCATTGGGCATTCTTGTGGCGAAAGCGCGGCGCGTGACCGACGGCATGATCATGGCTGCGGCGCGAGCTCTTGCCGGATTGTCACCCTCGCGCGTGGACAAGACCGCGCCGTTGCTGCCTCCGATTGGCGACTCGCGCAAAGTTGCGCTGGTGGTTTCGGAGGCGGTTGCGCGACAAGCGATGGCGGAAGGGGTTGCGACGATTGCCGATGCGAATTCCCTGCCCGATCGCATTCGCTCATACATGTGGAGCCCGGTTTACGTCCCTTACGAGCGCATCGGGAGTTGATTGCCAATCGGGAATCCTGGTCCCTCGCTGGAGAAAAGCGCGCGTCTTTGCCCTTTATTGATAGTATGGGTGCGGCCAAGATAAACGTTTTACCAAAGAGGAAACCATGAACCATGATTCACTGCGTTCCGGGATGCATATCCCTGCGATTTTGCTCTTATGTATTGCATGCCTGACAATGCCAGGCTTTGCGCAGCGTCCGCAACCTAAGCCTCATCCAACCGGACCCTGGTCGAACACAAGCCTCTCGCCTGACGAACGCGCCGACCTTGTGATGAAGGAAATGACGGTTGACGAGAAGATCGCATTGCTGCATGGCGTGGGGATGCCGACCGATGAGCCGGTGACGCCGGAGAATGCGGCGTCGAATCGCGGCGTGGGCTACGCTGTGGGCGTTCCGAGGCTGGGGATTCCGGGCATCGACATGAGCGACGCCGCGTATGGCGTGCGCTCCAGCGGCGTGAACGGACGCTACTCCACTGCACTGCCGGCGAACGTGGCTGCGGCCGCAAGCTGGGACACCGATGCGGCCTATGAATATGGCGCGCTCATCGGACACGAATTACGCGCCCAGGGCTTCAACATGACGCTCGGTGGCGGCGTGAACCTCACACGCGATCCGCGCAACGGCCGCACCTTTGAGTATCTCGGCGAAGATCCTGTGCTCGCGGGAACGCTGGTAGCCAGGCTCATCGAGGGAACGCAGTCGGCCAACGTGATCGGCGACATCAAGCACTATGCGCTCAACGACCAGGAGAGTGGGCGCAACTCAGTCAACATCACCATCAGCAAACGGGCGATGCGCGAAAGCGATTTGCTGGCATTTGAAATCGGCGTGGAGCAGGGCAAGCCTGCGGCGGTGATGTGCTCCTACAACCGCGTCAACGGCGACTTTGCCTGTGAAAATCAATACCTGCTGAAAGAGGTATTGGAAAAGGACTGGAAGTTTCCGGGCTTCGTTGTTTCGGACTGGGGTGGAACGCACAGCGATGTGAAGGCCTCCGCCGCGGGCCTCGATAACGAGCAACCGGGCAGGTTCTTTTACGAAAAGCGGTTCAAGGATGCTCTCGATGCGGGCAAGATTCCGCAGGCTGAACTGGATGAGCACGTGCATCGGATTCTGCGCTCGATGTTTGCAGCGGGCGTAGTCGATCATCCGCGGCAACGCAGCGTCATCGATCCTTTTGCTGGATTTGAGACTTCGCGCAAGATCGAAGAAGGCGGCATCGTCCTGCTGAAGAATGAAAAGGCTCAACTGCCGCTGAGCGCGGCCCGACTGAAGACGATTGCGGTGATCGGTTCGCACTCCGATGTGGGCATGATCTCGGGTGGAGGCTCGGCGCAGGTCGACCCCATCGGCGGGAACGCGATCAAACCGCCGGGACAAGGCGCGACACGTTGGATGGAAGAAACATGGTTTCCGACGTCGCCTTTGAAAGCAATTCAGGCGCGCGCGCCGCATGCGACAGTGAAGTACGACCCGGGCACCGACCCTGCGGCTGCGGCTGCAGCCGCCAAGGGCGCGGATGTGGCCATCGTGTTCGCGTACATGTGGGCGAGCGAGGGCATGGATCTGAAGAGCCTGACCATGCCTCACGACCAGGATGCGATCATCGCGGCCGTAGCCGCGGCGAATCCGCACACCGTCGTAGTGCTTGAAACGGGCAACCCGGTAACGATGCCATGGGTGGAGAAGCCGGCCGCGATCATGGAAGCGTGGTTTGCGGGCAGCGATGGCGCCAACGCCGTGGGCAATGTGCTGTTCGGCTCCGTGAATCCAAGCGGCAAGCTGCCCAACACCTTCCCGAAGAGCGAGGCCGATTTGCCGCATCCTACCCTCACGATGCCGCCTCCGGAATCCTCGCACTTCGATGGAGCGGCCACCCCAGAGAAGTGGGCAATGGGTCTACCGCCGTTCCAGGTTACCTACGACGAAGGCGTGAAGGTTGGCTACAAGTGGTATGACGCGGAGAACAAGAAGCCTCTGTTCCCGTTCGGCTATGGGCTGTCATACACAACCTACCGCTACTCCGGTTTGCAGGTGACGCCGGGCGACAAGGTGAAGGTGACGTTCACGGTGGCCAACGCCGGTGCGCGCGAAGGTTCTGAGATCGCTGAGGTCTATGCCTCACTTCCCGCAGCCGCGCAGGAACCGCCGAAGCGCCTGATTGGATTTGCGAAGGTCAAGCTGAATCCGGGCGAAAAACACAGCGTAACCGTCGAGATTGATCCGAAATATCTGTCGATCTTCGACGAACAGAAGGATGACTGGTCGCTATTGCAGGGCGAGTACACCATCATGGTGGGTGGATCGTCTGACAGTTTGCCGCTGAAGGCCACGGTCAGTTTGAAGTAATCCGATACGCGGGGTGCCCTCGGTCCCGACTCTGGGACCGGGGGCTTTCATTTGCGCACCAACCGATCCACAATGGTTCCCCTTACGCCTTCTCGAGAAGCTTAGAGTTGGCTCGGTCGATCGTGAGGATAAGTTCACCAAACAAGGTGTTGGCCCACGCGAACCATGCGCGCGTGAACTTCGTAGGATCGTTCTTGTTGAAGCTCTCGTGCATGAAGCCGGTTCCGGCGTGCGTTGTCTTCAGCCACGTGAGGCACCGGCGCTGCTCGTTCTCGTCGTCGGTTGTGAGCGCCCGCATGATGATCGCCATGGGCCAGATCATGTCCTGGCCGATATGCGGCCCGCCAACTCCTTCAGCTGCCGAGCCGCGGAAGAAATAAGGGTTGGCCTCGCTCAATACAAAACGCCGCGTGGCAAGATACATAGGGTCGGTAGCGGAGCAGGAACCGAGATAGGGCATGGCCAGCAGACTGGGCACATTGGCATCGTCCATGCAGTTTGCGTTCCCAAATCCATCGATTTCGTAGCCCCAAATTTCGCCAGCCGTGGAATGATGCACGCGCGCGTGCGCATCGAGCGCTGTCTTGATCTCCGAACGCAGCCGGCTTGCCTGACTTGCCGCGACGCTGTCGTGAACGATTTCAGTGAGCATCTCTTCGATGCGTTCCAGTGTCTTCACCGCGAAGAAATTGCCCGGTATATTCAAGGGATAGATGCACGCATCGTCGGACGGGCGGAAGCCAGAATGAATGAGCCCGATAGGACGCGCAGGATTGCCATAGCCGTCTTCGCTCAGCGTGTCGTAGGGCGAGAACGCCTCGCGCTGGAAGTGGTAGGGGCCGCGCGAGGTTTTGCGCTGCTGGGCCGTAAAAGTTTCCAGAATTGCGTGCATCGCGTGTGCCCATTGCGCGTCGAATGGCTTGGTGTCGTGCGTAATACGCCAATACTCATGCGCGAGGCGCACGGGATAACAGAGCGAGTCGACTTCCCACTTGCGTTCGCCGACGCCGGGCTTCATGTCGGTGTGATCGGTTTTGCTCCACGACAGCGGTTCTGGGCTGCTGAGGTCGGGCATGAAGGCGTTGGCGTAGGGATCGGCGAGGATGCAGCGCGTCTGGCGGCGAACGATGCCTTCGATCAGTCGCGCCAGATCTGCGTCGTCGGCAATGAAGGGCAGATACGGCCATACCTGTGCCGAAGAATCGCGAAGCCACATGGCGGGGATGTCGCCGGTGACGACGACGGTATCAGGTCCGTTGGCTGTGTTGGTGAAAGTGACTGTGGTGTCGAGCGTGTTGGGCAGGCAGTTTGAGAAAAGCCACGCCAGTTCGGGATCCTTCATGCGTCCCGCGATAGATTCGTTCGCCGCATCGACCGCTTTGCTGCGGAAGCGACGTGCCGATGGCGCAGGGCGTTTGGATACGAATCTGGACTGTGCGAGGGAAAAGCCAGGAGTAACGGCGACCGTGCCTATAGTCGCAGCCACGCCGTGCAGAAAGTTGCGGCGCGAAACAACCTGAGAAGTGTTCATGGCAACTCGAGCGAAGATTTTGGACCGCTATCCATGATAAGCGGTGACGAGAAGCTTCTTATCTAAACCTGCTTCTCGAGGATGGCAAAAACCAGGTTCTCGCGAAGAGGCTTGCCGAAGCGATCGTCGCCGTAGGGAAAGGGCTCCGTTTCGCCGGTGCGTGCGTAGCCTCGCCGCTCGTACCATGCGATGAGCGTATCGCGCACGCTGAGCACTCCCATGCGAATCGAGCGGGCTCCACGCGCTTTTGCAAATTCTTCAGCGGCACTCAGAAGCCTGCGGCCCAGTTGCTGATTCTGAATAGCGGGATCGACGGCGAAGAGTCCGAGGTACCACGCATGATCGTCCACCGGTTCAAGCCATACTGTTCCGACAATTGAACGACCTTCAGGATCGCGATGGACCAGAAAGTGCGCCTGCGGCTTGGCCGCGAGATCCTCTCTCAGCAGCGAGTCGGTTAGGCGAGTGCCCTCAATGATTCCCGATTCGATGTTCCAGCTTTCGACGGCGCCATGACCGCGATAGGCTGCGTTGACGAGCTTGATGATCGCGGGATAGTCGGCTTCGGCCGGATACTCGAGGTGCATGATCGTCACTCCGCGTCGGGCGGGACCTGTTCCAGCAGCCTCTTCCACGTTTTCTGGTTGCGGCGAAAGCCCTTCTTCAAATCCTCGAGGATGCGCTCGAAGTCGGCGTTGGTGCGTAGATTATTCCATGCGGGATTTTTCTGGAACCACGGATAGTTCTCGTTTCCCAGATAGATCGCGCGGCGCAGCCAGTGGAGCGCTTCACTGGAATCACCTTCGACGGCAAAGTATGTCGCCAGGCGATAAGCCATCTCGCTGTCGGCTTCGGCGGCGGCCAGGGTTTCATCTTTCAGCAGTGCGGCGGCGCGGTTGCGCTCTCCCACCTGCACGTAACACATGGCGAGCGTAGGCACGGCGATGCGCAGCGACTCGTCGTCGCGAATGACACGTTCCAAGATCTCGATCGCTTCAGGCAAATTGCCCATGCGCATTTGCTGATACCCCGCCGATGTGCGCAGTAGCGGATGGCGCGGCTCGAGCGCGAGTCCTTTTTCCAATTCATCACCGGCCAGCTCGATCTGGTTCTGATATTGGTAAACGCGCGCGCGGTGGTTGTACAGAATGGCGGCGTTCGCCGGATTGAGCTTGAGCGCGCGATTGAACTCCACCAGCGCCTCGTCGTACATGCCATCGCCGCGCAATGCGATACCGGCCACCATGTGCACATTCCAGTCGTTATGGGCAGAAGCCAGCAGATTGGCAATGCCATGGCGGGCCGACTCTTTCTCGCCGCGCGAGAGCAGCATGTAAATGCGATACAGATTCGCTTCTGTGGCCGCGGGATCCAGCCGCAGCGCTTCGTCAAAGGCACGCCGCGCATGCATGACGTGGATCTGACCGCCGAATCCGTGCCGCACATACTGGAGTTCGGCGATACCAAGGCCGCTCCATCCGGCAGCAAACTCCGCATCCTTGGTAGTCACGCCGGTAAACAACGCGTGAGCTTTGTCGAGATCGGACTTGGAGCCCGTACGCACCATGAACGAACTAAGCAGAGCGCGCGCCTGCAGGTACTCCTCGCTCACGGGGCCGGGTAGTGAGCCGTCGCGGAGCGCGCCGCGCGGCGCATCCATCTGGTCGGCTGCGCCAAGACCATGCAGTGCCGCGAAGACTTCGTTTGAGATTTCACTTTGCACAGCGATCAGGTCGAGCGAGGCGACGCGGATGGCTCCGCCGGAACGAACGCTTTGCGAGGTGACGTCGAGCAATTGCCAGTTGAGATCGAATCCGTTTTCAGAGCGAAAAAAGCTGCCAGCGAGGACATAGGAAACCAGCAGTCGCTGTCCGATAGAGAGCGGATCCATCTGCGCAATCGGGATCGACATGAGCGTGCTAGAGGGTCTGACCACGAGCGCCTGGATGCGCGCCAGACGCGCGGCAATTGCATCGGCGAGTGCGTAGCCGTAGAGCGGAGCAACCTCCGTCGCGCCCAGGTTGGCGAACGGCAGCACGACGATGGAGTTCTGCTTTGCACTGTCGCCCGCCGACTCGCGAAAGCGCTCGGCAAGCATGGAGAGGAATCCCGTGGTGCGCTTTTCGGCTTCGGCCTCGGTCGTCGGCAAGTACGCAGCGGCCTCCCCGGGGATGGCGCCTGTCTCAATCTGCAACGCCTTCATGATTGTTTTGAGAGCCTCTCGCACCTCGGCTGCGGAGGCATAGCGCGTGGCCGGCGTCTTCTCAAGACAGGTGGCGATCACGCTCTTCAATTCCGTCGAGATGTCGGGAACGATCTCACTGAGGTCGACAGGATCGGAGAACTGAATAGCGCGGATAACTTGAAAGTCTTCGCCATCGGGACGCGAAAACGGGTGGCGGCCGCTCACCAGTTCATAGAGGAGTACACCAAGTGCCCACACATCCGACTGCACGCTCGACTGGCCGGTGACAAACTGCTCCGGCGCCATGTAGCGAATGGTGCCGCCGCGCGCGGTGTACGTCGCGGCAACCGATGCGTCTTTCGCGAGCCCGGGTTTCGACGGATCGAAGTTGGCGTCTTCAGGACGGAGGCGGCGCGCAAGGCCGAAGTCAAGAATCTTTACCAGGCCGCCGTCAGTGAGCATCACATTCTGCGGTTTCAGGTCACGATGAAAAATGCCGAGCGTGTGCGCAGCCTGCAGGCCGTCAGCGATCTGGATGCCGACCGAAAGCACGAGTTGCGGAGTGGCGGGCCCGCGCGCAATGAGCTGATCGAGCGACTGGCCAGGCACGTACTGCATGACGATGTAGCCTTCGTCCCCAGCCTCGCCGACTTCGTAGATGGCGCAGACGTTGGGATGCTCGATGGCGGATGCAAGACGGGCTTCGCGAAGGACGGTGGTGCGAAGTTGTTGAGCGGAGAGCAGGCCGGTGCGCAGGATCTTGAGCACGACAGGCCGCTGCAGCAGAGTGTCGTTGGCAAGGTACACCACGCCGCTACCGCCCGCGCCGAGGCGGCGAATGATCTCGTAATGCTCGATGGTCTTGCGTTTCATCGCTGCTTTCAGTGTAGTTGCAGCGTGATGAGGGCCGCATCAATTTCCGATGAGGGTCTGTTGCCAGCCCGCATTTGCTTGGCTAGGATGGTGCCACTGCAGCGAGGATTCAAATTGAAACGTACTGCCATAGCGATTGGTTTGGCTGTCTTGATAGGGCTGCCTTTTGGCTGGATGATTTCGATGATGCTTACGCCGGTCCTCTGGAAGCTTGAGCCGATCCTGCACATGGAACTGGCCGGGCACTCGGGCCCGTCGGATTGGATCTTTTACGTGGTGTGGCTGGTCCTGATCACGCTGCTGTTTGGCGCTTTTCGATGGGTGCTTCGCAAGAGGCCTGAGAATTTCGGATTTAACAAAGGAGATTGAGTTTTGTAACGTTTTGAAGTTCGTAGTCGGATCAGCGAGTGTTTGTTGTTCGCTACTCCATAATCCCTGCTTTTAGTGTCCTCGCCGCACTTCGCCTTCTTCAGCTGGAGGAGGTGGCTCTTTGGCGAGGCGCCTCTGGCTTCGCTGGCCGAGGAGGAACATCGTCAACCCGAATACAAGCAGCACCATCCCCCACCAGAGATTCGCGTTGATGCCGAGGCTCTTTGCGTAGAGAGTGGTGTCACCGTTGGTCTTGATGCCCCAGGTCGTCATGATGGCGCCGGTGAAGGTGAACATCAGTCCCATGGGAATGCGCAGATCGAGATTCATGGTTCTCCTTCCGGCTCAGGCAAAGAAAATGTTCAGCGCGACAGCACCCAGCAGCACAGCGATTCCAAGTGCTTCTGGACTCTTCCACCAGCGATCGTGCGCGCGCGGCGGTTTGGGCGTGAGCGAGTGCACCAGGCCCACGAGTTCTGCCTCGGGTCGCGGTTTCGTAAACAGACTCACAATCACAGTGATAATAAAGTTGGTGGAGAAGGCGAAGATGGCGCCCCAGAAATTCTGCGCCATGTCGCTGGGATAGTGATGCACCACAGTGATCCATCCGCCGTGAATGCCGGGGTGCGCCTCGATGGGTAGCGTAAGTCCGTGATGCAGCATCGCTGCTACGGTGCCCGAAATGAGGCCGCTGAATGCGGCGTGGCCCGTCGTGCGCTTCCAGAACATGCCCAGCAGAAATGTCGCGAAGAGCGGCGCGTTCACAAAGCTGAAGACAAGCTGCAGCGTATCCATGATGTTGTTGAAGTTGATCGCGGCATATGCCGTCGCGATCGACAGCAGGATTCCGCCGACCGTGGCCCATCGGCCCACCGCCATGTAGTGCCGATCGCTGCCGCCCTTGTGAATGTAGGACTGGTAGAGGTCGTAGGTGAAAACGGTATTGAAGGCTGTTACGTTGCCGGCCATGCCGCTCATGAAGCTTGCGAGCAGTGCGGTAAGCCCGAGGCCAAGAATGCCGGTGGGGAAATAGTGCAGCAGCATGTTGGGGGTGGCCATGTCGTAGTCAAGCAGGGGATGACCGCTGGCGTCGAGCATAGCCTTACCGGTGACCGGGTTGATCTTGGCCGGAACCAGGCCGCGGCCCTCCGATTGTTCGCGTGTCGGAATATTTGAGGTCTCGTGATAGATCACGCCGTTTTCGTTTCTAACAATGGTTGTAGCCTGCGGCTTGGGCAGGGAGATCGCGATAAGTCCCGGCAGAATTACCAGGAACGGGAACACCATCTTGGGTACGGCGGCGATCAGCGGAACGCGCCGCGCCGACTCCATATTCTTCGAGGCCATCGCCGTCTGGATGACGAGAAAGTCGGTGCACCAGTAGCCGGAGCCGAGCACGAATCCCAGGCCCATGCCAATACCAATGATTTCTATTCCCATGGGATTGGTGCCGGCGTGCATCACGCCTTTCCACTCATGCATCATGCGCGGATCGACGGCAGAGACCGCCATCTTCAGCCCATTCCAACCACCAACGTTTTTCAGGCCCAGCAGCACCAGGGGCAGAAAGCCCGCGATGATGAGAAAGAATTGCAGGACCTCGTTGTAGATGGCGCTGGTAAGTCCGCCTAGAAAGATGTAAAGCAGCACAATCACCGCCGACATCACAATCGAGAAGGTGAAGATGCCTTCCGGCGCCCATCCCAGCGTGCGGAACAATCCATCGAAGACATGCAGCGCTTGGATGAGCCGCGCCATCGCGTACATCGATATTCCCGAGCTGAACACGGTCATCACCGCAAACGAGCAGGCATTCAATGCGCGCGTTTTTTCGTCAAAGCGGAGGCGCAGGAACTCAGGGACCGATCGCGCCTTCGAGCCGTAATAAAACGGCATCATGAAGATACCCACGAAAACCATGGCGGGAATCGCGCCAATGCCGTAGAAGTGCGCGGTCTCCAGGCCATACTTGGCGCCGGAAGCGCCCATGCCGATCACTTCCTGCGCACCGAGGTTGGCGCTGATGAAGGCCAGGCCGCAGATCCAGGCAGGCAGCGCGCGCCCGGCCTGGAAGAAATCCTTGCTGGTTTTCATGTAGCGCTTGAGGGCAAAGCCGATGCCCAGCACAAACACGAAGTACAACAGCATGATCAGCCAATCAACAAAGGTGAGTTGCAAGACGGCTCCTCAGGATCGGTGGGTGCACGAAAGAGTCCCGCATAACTCCAGGAACGTCCGCCGTGCCAGGGTATTCCCGATGATACGCAAACCACTCTACCGACGAGGGCAGCGGGCCGTCCAGCGGAAAATGAAAATGTTTTCATTTCAGGGAGATTACGCTTTTCGGCTCTGAGCTGGAGTGTCATCGGAACGATCTTATGTTCAGCGAATGAACCGGGCGAAGACTGGCCCGAAGATCGCCATGATCAGGACGTACGCCGCAGAGAGTGATCCGAGACGCGGTTCTATTCCCGCTCCGAGTCCTGCAATCACGATGGAAAACTCGCCGCGGGCGACAAGGGTGAATCCTGCTCTGAGCCGTGATCGCCGATCCAGATTGCCTTTGCGCGTGGCCCAATAGCCGGTAAGGATTTTCGTGACGGTAGTCAGCGCAGCGAGTGCGACAGCGGTCAACAGCACGGGCGGCAAGCTGCGTGGGTCAATCTCCAATCCGAAGAAGAAAAAGAAGGTCGCAGCAAACAGATCGCGCAATGGGGTAAGCAGGCGGTGCGACTGCTCTGTGATCGGACCAGAGACTGCAATGCCCACGAGAAATGCACCGATCGCGGCCGACACCTTGAGGTGCTGCGCGAAGCCTGCAACAAGGAGAACTGCGCCAAAGATGCTGAGCAGCACAACCTCATCTGACTGATGCGCTATGAATGAACTGAGCGAGTGACCATATCGCGTGGCAACAAAGAGCACCACGAGAACTGCGGCACATGCAATTCCAACTGACACCAGGATCTTGGTTGGTCCCCCGCCAGCCAGAAGGACGGCAATGAGCGGCAAATAGACAGCCATCATGAGGTCCTCGAGCACGAGGATCGAGAGCACCGTCGGCGTCTCGGGAGAGTTCATGCGACCCAACTCAGAGAGCACGCGGGCAATGATTCCGGAGGACGAAATTAAAGTGATGCCGCCCAACAGAACCGAGGCGAGAGGAGACCAGCCGAGAAGAAATCCCGTGATGAGCCCAGGAGGAAAGTTCAGAAGCAGGTCCAGACCCGCACCAGAGAAGCCCTTGCGCAGGCTCCGGGTTAAATGTTCTCCGGAATACTCGAGTCCGAGCATGAACAGCAGAAGAAGAACTCCAATCTCCGCGCCAAGCTGAATGAAGTCCTTGGTGAGATTGAGTGGCGCAATCCCACCCTTGCCGAACGCGAGACCTCCGAGCAGGTAGAGAGAGATGGCGGAGAGACCCCAGCGCCGAGCCAGGCGTGCCAGCACGGCGAGGCCGACTGCAACGCTGCCCAGTTCTATGAAGAGAAGCGAATAATCGGGCGCCGGTCCAGTCAACGGACGATCCTTAAGGGGTTTGGAGTCAATGCCCCTGGAGCAAGTCTAGACGAGGAGATTCTCAGCTGCTGCTGCATCAGCCAAAAGCCATTTACACTGAAGAGAGCATGATTCCTACCCTTGCCTGGACCCCGGAAGGCGTCCGTTTTATCGATCAAACCAAGCTTCCTCTCGAGGAAAGCTATGTGCTGGCCACGGATTACGAACAGGTCGCCGATGTCATTGTCACCATGGTTGTCCGCGGCGCCCCGGCTATCGGAGTTTCCGCGGCTTACGGCGTGGCCCTTGGAGCGCTTCGCAGCAACGCAAACACTGCGCATGAATTTACGGCGGAGTTTGGGAAAATCTGCGGGCGGCTCGCGAGCACGCGGCCAACGGCTGTCAACCTGTTTTGGGCCATCGACCGCATGAAACGGGTATTCGCCGGATTGCAGTCTTCGGAAGCAAGCATGAAGCAGGTTCAGGACAAGTTGCTCGCAGAGGCGAACGCCATGTACGACGAAGACATCGTTGCCTGCAAAACAATGGGCGCTTTTGGCGGAGCACTGCTGCCAGACGAGGGCGGCGTGCTGACCCACTGCAATGCGGGTGCACTGGCAACTTGCGGATACGGCACGGCGCTCGGCGTCATCCGCTCGGCCGTCGAAACCGGAAAGCGCATCCACGTTTACGCCGACGAGACGCGGCCGTTTCTGCAAGGCGCGCGCCTTACCGCGTGGGAACTGATGGCCGATGGCATCCCCACAACCGTCATCTGCGACAACATGGCTGCCAGCCTCATGCGTGCCGGCAAGATCAAGGCCGTCGTTGTCGGTGCAGACCGGATCGCGGCCAACGGCGACTTCGCCAACAAGATCGGCACGTACAACGTAGCCATCCTTGCTAAAGAGCACGGCATTCCGTTCTATTGCGCCGCGCCGTGGTCGACGATCGATACTGCGACCGCGACGGGCGATGCCATTCCGATCGAGGAGCGCTCGGCGAAGGAAGTGACCCACCACGGCGGCAAGCAACTGACGCCGCACGGCGTGGGTATCTGCAATCCGGCGTTTCGATGTGACTCCGGCGAAGTACGTGACGGCCATCATCACGGAGCGAGGTGTACTGCGTGCGCCATATGCCGAGTCGCTCAAAGAGATGGAACTCGTCGCTCGGTAGGCGGCTGCGTCTACAGTTGTAGGAGTCGTGTCTCCCCTCCTTGCCATCTTTCGGCTACGGCAAAGATCGCTCGTCCGCGGGATTGTGCTATCTCTCAGTGCATTCATCGCGAGCCTGTTGCTGGCGGGCTTTCCGCATATCGAAAAGTTGCATGGATCGCCGTGGCAATTCGCGTCTCTCCTGATCGCCGCATGGGGAATGGCCGAAACCGGTCGATGCATGCGTGGCAAGTGGAGCCTGTATCACGCGGGCGTTCTGATCCTGCTTTACTCCGACCTCATGATCCTCACACTTATCGTCTTTCTGGTCGCCTATCCACTTTAGTGAGCGATCCGCGTGTTTCGCCGGAATGCCATCTTCTTTTCCCTTCGACTGTGTAAGATGGGCAGACGCGCATCGACTTGCCGGAAAACGGGCACAAGTTTTTTCGTTCCCGTTGAGAAGGTCCATCGAGTAGCATGTGCGCAATGACTTTCAGGAGGTAGACATGCTGAAGGGATTTCGTGATTTCATTTTGCGCGGCAACGTCCTTGATATGGCTGTTGGCATCATCATCGGCGGCGCTTTCGGAACGGTTGTAACCTCTCTCGTCAAGGATGTCTTCACCCCTTTCATCGGTAACCTGGTGGGCAAACCGGACTTCAGCGCCATTCAGTACAACCATGTGATGATTGGCAACTTCCTGAACGCAATCATTGCATTTCTGTTGGTTGCAGCCACCGTTTACTTTTTTATCGTGGCCCCGGCCAACGCGCTGATGGCTCGCTTCAAGAAGCCCGTTCCCGATGTGCCGCCCGCGACAAAAGCATGTCCTGAATGCCTCAGCGATATACCGATTGCTGCCAGGCGCTGCGCACATTGCGGGCAGCCGGTAGCTTGAGCCGTTTCTAAGCGCAACTAATCCAGCTCGCGCAACGGCTGCGAGAACGCAAAGAATCCCACGAATGACAGCAACGCCACGCTGGCCATCATGGCCAGCGCGTGGCCTGTGTCGATGTGGCGTGAAAGCTCGCCCGCCACGAGCGCGCCGATCGGCGGCAAGCCGAGGAAGCTTGTAGCATAGATGCTCATCATCCGGCCGCGCATCGCATCCGACGACAGGTGCTGAATCGAAATGTTGAAGCACGAGATCATCAGGATTCCGCAAAACCCCTCAAAGAATGCCAGAACCTGCGAGAGCACAAAAACCTGGGAATAACTGAAGCCGATAATCGCGGCGAAGAAGACGACGCCGCAGCCGGCCAGTACCCGGCCGCGATGGCGAATGACACCGGAGATGGCGATCGTCATCGCTCCCAGCACCGATCCCACTCCCGAGCACGCCAGCAGCCAGCCCAGGCCGCTTTCGCCTGCATGCAACTGCACTTTCGCGAAGTACGGAATGAACGTAATGAAGGGAAATCCGAAGAAGCTTGCGAAGGCCGTCATCCAGATCATGACGTACATCTGAGGATTGCTGCGCAGATACACAAAGCCGCCCTGCAAGCTGTCCCACATGCTCTGGTGGCGACTCAGTTTTTCTTCCGGATAGTCGATGCGCATCAAGGCCCACAGCACTGCCAGAAAGCTCAGGGCGTTTAAGAAGAAGTTCCCGGCCATGCCGAATATGGCCATGGCATAGCCTCCAAACGTCGGTCCGAGAATACGCGACATGTTGAATTGCGCGGAGTTCAGCGCGATGGCGTTGGTAAGGTCTTCGCGCTTCACCAGCTTCGGCACCAGCGCCTGGTAGCTCGGCGCATTCATGGCCATCGCCACGCCGTTTCCAAAGGCGATGGCCGCCACGCCCCATACCCCGATGGCGTGAAAATACGTCAAACCCGCGAGCAGAAAAGCTAGCAGCATCATCACCGACTGCGTGACCAGCAGCAGACGGCGCTTATTTACGCGGTCGGCAACGACTCCACCAAAAAGTGTGACAAAGAGGAACGGAATCGACCCGGCAAAGCCCACCACGCCCAGCCAGAAAGCAGAATTTGTGAGTGTAAGCACGAGCCAGCCCTGCGCCACGTTCTGCATCCAGGTGCCGATGTTGGAGGTAAAGTTGCCGGCCCAGAACAGGCGGAAGTTTGAGTTGCGCAGAGCACGAATGGCCTGTGGCAGCTCCGAGGTTTCGGCCGGCGACAATTCCGGGACGATCGCCCCAGGGACAATCGCACCAGCCTCGTCGGAGGCGGCAGCCAGGTTCTCTTCGTTGACTTTGGGCCTGGTACGCAGAGGGGGAGCTCCAATCCATAGTGTAAGCTGGCGGCAAATCGTCAGGGAGCGGAACGAACCATGAAAGCCATCGCTGTCCTTCTGCTCGGACTGTTCGTCTGTCCGGCCCTGGCTTCAGATACACACGGAACCGTTTGCGTTGCTCCAATCCCTCCGGGCGCTCCGAGGGCAGCGGACATTCCGGAGCATGTTTGCCGCTCGGGGAAGCTTTCCTACAGGATCGACTCTCGGCCAGCAACAGGGTGGCTGCACCATGCGAGCTTCGAGCTTGAAGACATCGACATCACACACAGACACCGCGTCATCGTTCTTTGCGATGGCAAGCCGCAGCAGTCATTCAGTTTCAGCTTCGATTCGTACAAATCGACCGATCTTTGCCTTTTCATCAACGATCTCTATCAGACCGCGCAGCTTTGGGAGCGTAAACAGTCGCCATGGTGTAAGTGCAAATAGTGCGAATCGAGTTCAAATTATTCAAACCAACGTGAACCGCGTTTTCGCGCATTACACTGTTTCTTTGTGTGCTCTCCTTATTCCCGGTAAAGGACGATTCGAATGACTCTGCGCACCGCGCTGGCGCTTTCGTTGTTTTCTGCCCTCTTCCCCAACACGATGACAGCTCAAACCGCCGCTCCCGCGGGGCCTGCCAGAATCCTGGGCTACACGGACTTTTCCAAAGAGGCAGGAATCGAAGAGAAGTTCCTTGCCGTCCCCAACGCAAAGCTGGCGGGTGAACACCTGAAGACACTGACCGCCGAGCCGCACATCGCCTCAAGCCCGGAAGATCACAAGACGGCTGAATATGTGGCGGAAAAATTTCGCGCCGCCGGACTCGACACCGAAATCGTTCCCTACCGCGTGCTAATGAACCAGCCCAAGGTCGTGAAGGTGGAGGCCTTCGATGCGGCGGGCAAGCCGCTCATGTCGGGCCCCACGCCGGAACATGTGGGCGGCGATCCGTTCGAAAATGATCCCCGCGTGGTGATGCCCTTCAATGGATCGTCCGGCTCGGGCGATGTAACGGGCGAAGTGGTGTACGCGAACTACGGCCGCCTCGAAGACTATGACGAACTCGCGAAGCAGCACATTGACCTGCACGGGAAGATCGTGATCGTGCGTTATGGTGCAAACTTTCGTGGCGTCAAGGTCTACATCGCCGAACAGCGCGGCGCGATCGGCGTCCTCATCTACTCCGATCCGCAGGACGACGGCTACTACAAGGGCGACATGTATCCTCTGGGCCCATGGAGGCCCGAGAGCGGCGTGCAGCGCGGGTCCGTGCAATATCTTTTCAAGTATCCGGGCGATCCGGAGACGCCGGGAGTTGCCTCAACGCCCGATCTCGCTGACTCGGCGCGCATCAATCCCGAGGGCAACCAGCCGCACATCATCTCCATCCCGCTCAGCTATCACGATGCCGCGCCCATTCTGCAGGCAATGAAAGGCCCCGGCGTGCCGCAGGGCTGGCAGGGTGCGCTTCCCTTTCGGTATCACGTCGGGCCGGGAGGCGTACGCGTGCATCTCGTCTCGCAGCAGGACTACCAGCGCCGCACGATCTGGGATGTGGTCGGCAGAATCAGGGGGACGGAGTCTCCTGAAAACTGGGTTGTCGTCGGCAATCACCGCGACGCGTGGGTTTACGGCGCGGTCGACCCCAACAGCGGCACCGCCAGCATGCTTGAGGCTGTACATGGCGTCGGTGCGCTGCTGAAAGAGGGATGGAAGCCGAAACGATCCATCATCTTCTGCAGCTGGGATGCGGAAGAAGAGGGTTTGATCGGATCCACCGAATGGGTAGAGGAGCACGCGCGGGAACTGAACAATGCGGTCGCATACTTCAACGTTGACGTGGCCGTTTCAGGCCCGGACTTTTCGGCCTCCGCGGTTCCCTCGCTCAAAAAGTTCATGCGCGATATTGCCAAGTCCGTGCCAAGCCCCATGGGCGACACGGTCTACCAGGAGTGGCGCGCCAACCGCCATGGCGCCAACGAGCACCGCGCCAGCAATGCTCCATCGACTCCCGGCGAAGAGGTGCACGTCAGCGATCTCGGTTCGGGCTCGGACTTCACGCCATTCCTTCAGCATCAAGGTGTGCCTTCTACCGATATTGGCTCCGGAGGTCCCTATGGCGTATACCATTCCGTCTTCGACAACTATGCATGGTTCGTGATGAACGCCGATCCGCACTTTGTCTACCTCCAGCAAATGGCGCGCGTGCTCGGTCTTGAAGCTATTCGCATGGCCGATACCGACGTGCTGCCGTATGACTACGAGGAGTACGCGCGAGAGGTGAAGGCTTACATCGAATCGGCTAAACGCAAAGCCGGAGATGACGGGCTTTCCGGTCTCGATTTCAGCCCGGCACTCGCAGCAACGGCAAAGTTTGCTGCAGCCGCGACGCACGCGCACCAGTTGCAGATGATCCCGCCGGCAGACCTCGCCGAGTTCAACGCGACCCTGCGTGGGACAGAGACTGCGCTGCTTTCTCCGGAAGGCCTGCCCAACCGGTCCTGGTACAAGCACATGATCTATGCGCCCGGCGAGTATACCGGGTACGCGGCAGTGGTGATTCCGGGCGTGAACGAGGCCATTGAGGCCAAAGACTCGGCCCGTGCTGCCGAGCAGCTAACAGTGCTG
Organism: uncultured Acidobacteriaceae bacterium; assembly: GCA_963770365.1. Taxonomy (GTDB): domain Bacteria; phylum Acidobacteriota; class Terriglobia; order Terriglobales; family Acidobacteriaceae; genus Telmatobacter. The sequence continues at coordinate 785,211 of CAVYPN010000032.1, forward strand.
ACCCATTGTCTTGAGAAAGCGGCGCAAACCCTTGAAACTGCGCACTAAACCGCGCATCAAATGCTCTAAAAGAGGAGTCAAAAACGGCCGGTTGAATTGTGATTCAAATCACACTTGTTGGCTCGCACCATTGACCCGCCCCGTCAGCCCTCGTATCGTAAAAGTCGAGATATGAAGAAGAACTCCAATTCGGTCAGGATCGGCATTGCGGTCGCGATCATCCTTGGCACCATCGGCTGGCTGGCCTTTACCGGCTATAGTTCCAGCAAGAGCTACTACGTCACGGTGGCCGAACTCAGCAATATGGGCGACAAGGCGTACAAGAGCAATCTCCGTGTAGAGGGTTTCGTTCAACCCGGTTCGATCCAGCCAGACGGGCCCCATGTGACATTTGTCCTCAACGAATTTGAGAGTCACTCGCCCAAGGCCGGCGAGGGTCGCAAGTTGACCGTGATTTATAAGGGCTCCGAGCCGCCGCCCGACACCTTCAAGGACGATTCGCAGGCCCTTGCGATGGGCACTATTGGCCGCGATGGCGTCTTTCACGCAACCGCACTGCAGGCCAAGTGCGCCAGCAAGTACGCGCCGGCCCAGCCCAATGGCAAGCCAGGAATGGCTCCTGCGCAGCCCGCTCCCGCCAACCCGCGCGCGAACGCGGATCCGGCGAGTCAACCGGGCAGCGCCCCCGCGGGAATCGCTACGAATTGATTCCATGACAGCGCAAGCCCCGGTAGCCCCGCGTTCCACCCTTTGCGCCCATCTCGAGAACGTTTCCAAGCTTTTTGGTTCATTTGCCGCTCTACGCCAGGTCTCAGTCGATCTCGAGGCCGGCAAGTGCTATGTGCTGATTGGCGAAAATGGCGCCGGAAAATCGACTTTATTGCGCATTCTGGCCGGCCTTTTGCGGCCAACCGGCGGAAAAATCACGGTTTTCGATGGTGAGGAACCGCACGATGCACGCGCGCGGATCGGCTACATGAGCCATGCGCCCATGCTCTACGACGAGTTCACCGGGCAGGAAAATCTGCGCTACTTTGCCAGCCTTTATCCAGGGAGGCAGTGCCTCGACCCCGTTGATGCGCTGCGCCAGGTGGGGCTGGACCCCGAACTGACCCGCACCCTCGGTCAGTACTCGCAAGGCATGCGCCAGCGCACCTCACTGGCACGCGTGCTCATGTCCGTGCCCGAACTGTTGCTGCTGGATGAGCCGTTTTCCAACATGGACATTGAGTCAACGCGCCAGATGGTCGAATTGCTGGCCGGCTTCCGGCAGAAGAACCGGACCATCGTGATCACGACGCACCAGCGCGAGCATGCCGCGCCGATCGCCGACTGGGTGCTGCGCCTGAAAGCCGGGCGCGTCGCCGATTTCGTTCCTGGGAGTCCGACGCTATGAAAACCAACGGCGCACGCTTCCTCGAATCGCTCGGCATCCCGTTCGAACTCCGCGAATACGAAGTCGATCCCGAAGATCTTTCTGCGATCACCGTGGCGAAAAAGATCGGCATGCCGCCGGAGCAGGTATTCAAGACGCTCCTAATAACAGGCGGCCCGAACGTTTACCGGTTCGCCGTAATCCCCGGCGACGCCGAACTCGACTTCAAGAAACTTGCGCGCGCGGCAGGTCTGCGCAAAGCCGAGATGGCTCCGCTGAAAGACGTGCAGCCGTTGACCGGCTACATTCGCGGCGGGGTTACGCTGTTCGGATCGCGGAAAGTGTTCCCTGTCTACATCGACGAGACGGCGATCCTGTTCGACACCATCAGCGTCTCGGCCGGAACACGCGGCACGCAGTTGATTCTCAGCCCCGATGACTACCTGAAGGCCGCACACGCACTCGATGTCGAAGTGCAAACCGCCGACCTGATCAAAGATGGGCCACGGCTTACTGCGGAGGGACGCTCCGCATGAACTCCGTATTCTGGACGCATTTCGCCAAGGACCTGCGCATCGAATGGCGCTCGCTCGACGCCATCGTTTCGATGTTGTTCTTCTCCGGCCTCGTGGTTGTCCTGTTTTCGATTGCGTTCGATCCGCGCGGTGCCTTTTCCCAGGAGATTGCCGGCGGCGTGCTCAGTGTCGCGACGATGTTCGCCTCGGTATCGGCGCTTAACCAGGCATGGGCACGCGAGATTCGCCACCAGGTGATGGATGCGCAGCGCATGACGCCCAGCTCGGGCGCGCAACTCTATTTCGCGAAGGTGCTCGTCAACTTCATCTTTGTCACCATCGTTCAGATCGCGCTGGCCCCGTTCTTTTTCGTAATGTACAACCTGCACATCGCGGGCCAGGCATGGCTGCTGGCGCTAGTGCTCCCGCTGGGGACGTGGGCGCTGGTGGGCAACGGAGTCTTCTTTGCCGCTCTCTCGATCCGCAGCCGAAACCGCGAATTGCTCCTGTCACTGATCCTTTTTCCGATTTTCATCCCGGCGCTTCTCGGGATGGTGCAAGCCACGAGATCGATTTTCACGGGGGATGGCGATCCCTGGGTCTGGATCAAGATGCTGACCGGCTACGACATCATCTTCGCCACCGTAAGTTACTTGCTCTTTGACGTGGTGTTCCATGCGGAGTAGAGCGTACACCCAACGATGGAGAATGCCGCGCCAATTGCGGCGTAAACTTAGAATGTTCGCTCAGGAAACTGTATGAAAAAAGTCCTACTCACCCTCTTTCCCGCCATCACCATCCTTCTGATGATCTGGGGATACCACCAGGCCATCTATGTCGCGCCTGACGACGCGATGCAGGGGTACGTCTTCCGCATCATCTACTACCACGTGCCCTCAGCTACCGTGGCGTTTTCCTTCTTTGCTGTCAGCCTCGTCGGCTCCATCGTCTATCTGGCATATCGACGCAGCAATCCCAATCGCGCGCAGATTGGCGACGCGTGGGCGCTGGCCGGCGCTGAAGTCGGCGTAATCTTCAACACCGTCGTTCTCACCACCGGCCCGCTGTGGGGACGCCGCGCCTGGGGCATCTGGTGGACGTGGGATGCGCGTCTGACGACGACGTTGGTGCTCTGGCTTATCTATGTCAGTTATTTGCTTTTGCGGCGATTTGCCGCGGGACCGCAGATGCAGACTCTGGCCGCAGTGCTCGGAATCTTTGGCGCGCTTGACGTTCCCATTGTGTACATGTCGAACCGCTGGTGGCGTACGCAGCATCCCGCGCCGGTCTTTGGCGGCGACCCCGATGCAGGCATGAAGGACCCCACTATGGTGCACGCCCTGCTGTGGAACATGCTGGCGTGGTTCTGCTGGGGTTTGCTGGTGCTGTTCCTGCGCTACCAGGTGGAACGCCGCCACCAGCAGTACGCCGCGATCGAGGCACAGGAAGCCCTCGAGGCCAACGTCTAAACCTGGTCCAAAACGAGGAGAGAAAAATGGACGAACGCAACATTCTCGATCATCAATTCGTAGTCGCCGCCTACACCGTCACCTGGCTGATCCAGCTCGGGTACCTGGCCTTTCTCGGCTTCAAGTGGCGCAGCGAAAAGCGTAATGCCGAGCGCAGATCGCGCCCGGCGCGCTAAAACTGAGGCCCCGAACCTCCGGCGACAGGCGGGAATCGGGTACCGTCAGGGTGGGGTGGTCGCCGGGGTGGTGGAAACGCAGATTTCCGCCGTTTGCCGTAAACTTAGTGTGAGGATCCAGTGATGTTAGTCGTAATGAAAGCGCAGGCCACTGCGGAACAAATCCAGGCAGTCTGTGCGCATATTGAAGCCCTTGGCTACCGCGCTCACTCGATGCCCGGCGCGCAGCGCACCGCAATTGGAATTACCGGCAACCAGGGAGAAGTCGACCGCGGCAACATCGAAGAGATGTCCGGAGTTGCCGAAGTCATTCGTGTGTCAAAGCCATATAAGCTGGCCAGCCGCGATGTTAAAGAAGAAGACACCATCATTCGCTTTCCCGGCACCGACGCCACCATAGGCGGACAAAACCTGGCCATAGTCGCCGGTCCCTGCTCCATCGAGAGCCGCGAACAGGCTTTCGCCATTGCCGAGCAGGTTGCGGCCGCCGGCGCGCAGTTCTTCCGCGGAGGCGCTTACAAACCTCGCACATCGCCCTATGCCTTTCAGGGCCTCGGTGTAGACGCGCTGAAAATCATGGCCGAGATCCGCGATCAATTTGGGCTGCGCATTATTACCGAAGCCATTGATAACGAGACCCTCGAACTCGTCGCCGAGTGGGCAGACGTTGTCCAGATCGGTGCGCGCAACATGCAGAACTTTTCGCTGTTGAAGCATGCGGGCCGTCTGCGTATGCCCATCTTGCTGAAACGCGGCATGAGCGCAACGTTGGATGAGTTTTTGATGGCCGCCGAATACATCATGAGCGAGGGCAACTACGAGGTGATTCTGTGTGAGCGCGGCGTTCGCACCTTTGCCGATCACACCCGCAACACGCTCGATCTCAGCATCGTGCCCGCCGTGCAGAAGCTCAGCCATCTGCCCATCCTGGTCGACCCGAGCCACGGCACAGGCAAGCGCGATAAGGTGCTGCCCATGGCGCGCGCAGCAGCAGCGGTCGGCGCAGACGGCATTCTCGTCGAAGTTCACCACCAGCCGGAGATGGCGCTTTCTGACGGACCGCAGTCGATCTATCCCAATCAGTTTGCGCAGATGATGGACGAGATTGAACAGATCGCCCCCATCGTCCATCGCAAGCTGCCCCGCGGCATTCACGTCGAAACCGCCGCAGGGGAACCCCATGCCGCCAAGACCAAGTGAAGGCCTGCAAAGCACTGTCATCCTGAGCGACCGAAGCGCAGCGGAGGGAGCCGAAGGATCTGCGGTTGCTTTTGGATTCCCCGCCATCCGAAGCCGGGTGATAGCTCTGCTGTTCCTTTGCCCATTAGCGCTCCTCACCGCTTGCCGCCCGCACGACTTTCCTCAGTACGCCCCCAACTACCGCGAATATGCCTACGTCACCAACGGCGGCAGCGGCACGGTCTCGGTTTACGACGTGGTGAACGTCCGCGTCGATCGCGAAATTCCCGTCGGTCAAAACCCGATCGCCGTTACCGCCAACCCCGCACGCAATGAAGTTTATGTGGTCAACTCCGGCACACCCAGCGGGCAGGGTTCCGTCACGGTGATTAATGCCGAGAACAACTCGGTCGCGGCAACGATCCTGGTGCATAAACTACCCGTCGCAATTACGGTCGATGTTGACGGCAATGTAGCCTATGTCGCCAACTCAGGCTCGAACAGCATCTCGGTCCTCGATCTGAAGATTCGCCGTGAAGTGGCGCAAATCGGCGTCGGAGAAGACCCCGCCGCGGCGCACGTCTCGACCGACGGCAACACGCTGGTGGTCGCCAATCGCGGCGGCAGCTCTGTCAGCATCATCGACACCACAACCCGCAAGGTGCGCACCGTGGTTGAAGGCTGTCCCGGCGCCAGTGACGTGGCTGTCCTGCCTGATTCTTCGAAGATGTTCGCAGCTTGCACAGGCGGCCACCAGGTCATGGCGATCCAACTCGCGCACGCAGCGCGACCCGATGGACGTCCCGCAAGAACGGATCAGCTTGAATCTTTGCTCGACGTGGGTCGCGCACCGGTTCATCTTGCGCTCAAACCTGATGGCGGCGAGGTCTTTGTCGCGAACTCGCTGTCGAACTCGATCTCCGAGATCTACACCAATACCGATGACGTAGCGGGCGCTTATCTCATGGGTGCCGATCCCGTGCGCGGCCTCGTCTCGGCGGACAATGCCCTGCTCTATGTCGGCAACCTGCATTCCGCAGAAGTAACGGTCTATTCCATCGAAGACGGCAAACGCATTGGCTCAATTCACGTGGGCGACGGCCCTTCGGCGCTGGCATTCTCTATCGCAGGCCATCTCCTCTTCGTGGTCGACGCGCGTTCAGGCGACGTAGCTGTGGTGCGCACACTCAATTGCGCCGTATCCACGCCTTTGCGCACCGGCTGCCAGATGTTTACGATGCTTCCTGCCGGGCGCGGGCCGAACGCCATCGCAATCAAGAGCTTCAAGTCTTAGCAAAGCTGATTCTTCCTCGAATCAATCAAGCTCGCCATTCCTGCCCCGGCGCTTGAGCCTGCGCGGTTTGCGGCTATGTGTGATCGCCAGCACAGGCCAATGTTCGTTTGCACTGAAACTCGAACACATCCTCCCCTTACGCCGTACTATCGCGTGGAACCAGTCAGCGAGAAATTTTGGGAGAGACGCGATGCATATTTCGACACGGATGATTGCGAGTGGCCTTCTGTTGCTGGGGATGACGGCGGTCGCTTGGACGCAGGACATCGGCGCACAGGCAGACGCATATCTGACTGCATGGGCCAACCAGGGTCGGTTCTCCGGCGTCGTGCTGATTGCGAAAGGAGACAAGGTCCTTCTTCGCAAGGGGTACGGCAAGGCCAACTTTGAACTGAACGTCGCCAATACTCCAGAGAACGTATTCCGCATCGGTTCCATCACCAAGAGTTTTACCGCACTCAGCATTCTGCAGCTAGAAGAAAAGGGATTGCTGAAAGTAAGCGATCCAGTGGCCAAATACGTGCCGGAATTACCGGCAGCGTGGAGCACCATCACAATTCATCAGTTGCTCTGTCACAAATCCGGCATCCCCGACTTCGTCAACGGCAAGGCATACAACGATTTCAGCGACAGCCAGCATGTGGAGAACGCGTTAAAAGAATTTGCGGACAAGCCGCTGTTGACCAAGCCGGGAGAAGTTCTGCGCTACAGCAACTCGGGCTACATCCTGCTGGGGCGAATAATCGAGCGCGTCACGGGCGAATCGTATGGGGATTATCTAACCGCGAACATTCTCAAGCCAGCCGGAATGACGTACACCACACATGACCTCGCCGTGGACGTGGTGCTCAACCGCGCGAGCGGTTATCGGTTCGACGGGGAAACTGTGATCAACGCACCTCACGGCGATTCGTCATATCCGGGCTCTGCTGGCGACCTGCGATCAACCGTGGATGACATGTATCGATTCGATCGCGCATTGAAGTCGGGCAAGCTCTTCAGCAATGCCATCACCACAAAAGCATGGACACCTTACGGGCACATGGTCGCACCACCCCCACTTCCAATTGAAGCGGACTACGGTTATGGCTGGATGATCGGCGAGGACTTCGGGCATAAGTACGTGGGACACGGCGGCTGGGTCAACGGGTTTGTATCCCAGTTCACGCGCTACCCTGACGATGATGCCGTCATCATCGTGTTGTCGAATTTTGAGACCGTAACCTACGTTCAGATCAGCAAAGATCTCTCCGCAATTCTGTTTGGAGCAAAGTACCAGACGCCGGTTGCGCGAAAAATCGTTCACCCGTCGCAGGAGACACTCGCGCGCTACGTAGGTGACTACCAGATTGGACCGACGATCCTGCAGATCACGTTGCGCAATGGAAAGCTCTATGCCTTTGTGAAGGGACAGCCTGCGCCTTATGGCCTCATCGCCACTTCCGACACCGAGTTCTACTTGAACGATTCGCCGACTGACGTTCGCTTCATCGCCGACGCGAATGGCGCGGTGAACAACATTGCACTCAAGTTCGGAGACACGGATCTTTCTGCCGTACGGGCCACCGCGCAGAAGTCAGGCAACTAAGATTTGAAAGCTTGCCGGCAAAATTGAGGTACGGCTGGATCGCCGCACCTCTTCCGCGTCCGGAAGGCCCAGGCTACAGATCTTCCACTTTCAGCGGCCCATCCGCACCCTGCCAGGCCGTCTCAAACTGCTGCTTCACCCACGAAGCGTCATAGTCGCGGTGTTGCTGCGAAAGAGATTCCGACAATCCGAACAACGACCGCGGATTGCGTGGATTCAACTTCAGGTCGTCGCGAAATACCTGCTCTGCCGCCTTGGCGTCGCCGGATCGCAGCAGCATCCCGCCAAGCGATTCGCGCACCGGGTAGTACCAGTCTGCTGGTTCGTCGTACAGCAACTGATCCTGATTGGCAACGGCATCGCGGAGAAGTGTGATCGCGGCGGCTTTGTCGCCTTTTGCTGCTGCTATGCGCGCTGCAAGCACGTCGCCGGCAATGTGGTAGATCTGCCACGCACGGTTTTCGACCGGCGGCATAAATATGTCGTCACGCGGAGTCGCCTTTTCGATTGCGGAGAGCTGCTTCGCGAGAGCATCAGCTTCATCGGCTTTGCCATGCGCTGCCAACGCCATGCCGCGGCCGAACAGCCAGTACGCCTTCAGTGCGGAAGTCTGCGCCTGTGGCTCGCTCATGGCCAGCAATTCGTCCCATCGACCGCAGCGCACGCCGATGGCATATTGCATGCCGAGAAACGGTTCGATCATCGGCATTTCCTTGGCCATCGGGCGCAGATTATCGGTAAGTTGGCCAGCCATTCGTTTCGCATCACCACAGCGCCCCTGCATGCTCGCTGCAACCGCTCCGAAGTGCAGGTTATGCGAGTAGTACATCATCATGTACATGCCTTGCTGACCCGTAGATGAGGCGTAGGCTTCGTCGGCCTTGGCTGCCGCTTCGTTCTGGGCGCGCGCACCATCGAAGTTGCCGGTGCGTTCATAGATGTGGGCGGGCATATGCACGAGATGTCCCGCCGCAGGAGCCAGCGCCGCGATGCGGTTCGCATACGGCAGCGCGCGTTCGGGATTGGGTGAGGCTTCAACGGCGTGAATGTAGAGGTGCATGGCGCCGATGTGATTCGGGTCGCGTCGCAGCACGCCTTCGAGCTCCGCAACAATTTCATTTGTCCCCTCGGCGGGAGTGCCATCGGCATTCCAGAGCTTCCATGGCCGCAGATTCATCAAGCTATCGGCATAGAGGGTCGCGGCATCAAGATCCTCTGGATATTTGTGCGTCAGCTGTGCCATGGCCTTCGAGTAGTTGGCATCAAGCTCGTGGTAGTCGGGCTTGGGATCGGCCGAGAAGCGAGCAGCAATCGCTTCAATGTAGTCCCGCTCGACGGGCATTGCGTTTTTCGTGAGAGCCTTCGCTTTAGCAACTGCGTCCGCCGCGATCTTTTCGTGCTCGGGATCGACAGGCAGGTTATAGTTCGGCCCGACGGCCAGCGCCACGCCCCACCACGCCATGGCAAGCTGCGGATCGAGTTCCGCCGCCCTGCGAAACGATCGCGCTGCTTCATCATGGTTAAAGGCATAGACCAGCCGCAGTCCCTGGTCGAAGAATTTTTGTGCCTCGGCGTTCTTCGTTGATACCGGATGGTGCAGATTGCCAAGCCCATCCATCAGGAACACCGACTTTCCAGTTTCCGGCTGCTGCGCGACAGCGATGCACGCTGTCAGCATCAGGACGAGCGCCGCACACATCTTCATGGAAGACCTCCGCCAGTTTGCAGATTGGGGCCTCAGGATACAACTCGTGGGATGGGAACGGGAACAGATTCTTGATTCTGGAAAGAGGGGCAGCGGTGGATTTCGGGCACTTCCTGGTTGCCAGGTTACGTTTGCGGCCCGGCCGCTTTCTCTACCGCAGGAAGAGCGCTGAATTGGGCGCCGGCGAACAGAATCAGTCCCGAGATATACGCCCAGAACAGCAGACCCACGGAAACATAAAACGGCCCATACAGCGCCTTCAGGTCCATGTGCGGGAGGATCGCGACGTAGCCTTCCTTCGCGGCCAGCCAGATCAATCCAGTGATAATCGATGTCCTGATCACCTGGCGCGGAGGGATGCGCCGGTTGGGAAGCAGCCAGTAGATCGAGAAGAAGAACGCAATGGAAGCTACGCCCGTGGTCGCTGCAAGCCACAAGTAGCTGATCCCCTGAAAGACGAAGTTCTCGGTGTGGTGGAAGAAGATGAATCCCAAAAGCTGCCGCTGCCAGGTGCTAAGTAAAACGCTGCCAAGGGCCAGCAGCACCATCAGGATCGCCAGTCCGAAGGCCACCATCTGGTTCACGAGGTAGTTGCGGCTCTTCGTAACGCCCCATGCCTGGTTCAGAGCAACTTCGAGTGGCAGAAAGATTCCTGTGCACGAAATCAGGATCATGAGCACTGAGAGCGCCTGCACTCCATGCGGGGCCGACATGGTCGCGACCGCCTTCAACCAGTAAGTCAGAAAATCCTGATTGCCTTGTCGGGCAGTGCTGGGAAGGAACTCTTCAACAATCTTGTTAACGACACTCACCATCTCTTGAGACCGGAAGACGGAGATGGCCAGCGTGTAGAGCAGCACGACTAATGGAATGAACGAGATAATGGCGTTCGCCGCAACGCTGAAGGCGTAGGTATGCACCTCGGCGTCGAGCAGATAATCGGCAACCGCCATCCCGCTTTTGCGCCACAGGAACCACTTTGAGGTTGCCGCCGGCTGCGTGTCATCAAACCCCCGGGCGCCGGGCGGTGCTTGTTCCGCGCTCATACTTGGATTTGAGATATTTTCCACCGTGGTCCCCCCAGATGACAGGGTACAAAAGAGCCGTCTCTGCCGTGTGTGCTGCCCCTCACTGAGCAAGGGAAACGCATCCGAGACATGCAAAAATGTCGTATTTTCATTCTTCCATAGAGGGACGGAGAGGGTTGGTTACCTTGCGGTACGAAAGTATATTTTCTCCTTGCTTTTGCGCTAAGTTCCTGCCATAAAAGGAGCACGGTGCGCCGGGAGGCACAGCGTCTGCAAGTTCAGGAAGGCCATAGCATTGGAAGTTTTGGTGTTCGGAAAGCACAACCCCAATTCCGGATCGATTTCGAGCTGCCTCAGCGCGACCATTTTGGGCGTGTTGGCGGCTCGCGCCGTTTCTGGATTGAGGTAAATCCGAGCTACCGCATCTTGCGCGATACACGAGACAAGAGCGGCGGGCGAAGGTTTTTCCCCAATGTGCTCACCACATAAGAAGGAGAAGGTAGATGAAGGAACAGGGTGTAGTGAAGTGGTTCAACGGCGCCAAGGGGTACGGGTTTATTCAACGGTCGAGCGGCGAGGATGTTTTCGTGCACTTCTCCGCCATCCAGGAGAGCGGCTACAAGACGCTGAACGAGGGCGACTCGGTCGAATTTGAGTGCCAGCAGGGACCCAAAGGACTGAGCGCAGCCAACGTCAGCCGCGTGCTCGGGTAGGACTGTATTTTGCGGCCTCGCTGCCGAGGTCGCTTTGAATTGCCGGTTGCCTTTGCGGTTTTCCGTTCCGGGGTCGATTCAACAACCAGCGTGGAAAGCGCCCAATCTGCGGCGGCGCGGGATCGTGTGCGAAGATTCCGGCGTTCTTGAACCGGTCTCATAAAGCGAGTTCATCGACTCGCTCGGTTTTGTCGGTTTTTCGCGGCTGATTTTCGCGGATGTCGTAGGCTATTCTGGGAGCCTGACGGCCATGCTGATTAGCGCCACTCCGTTTTTCATTGTCGACGATTTGACGTCTACCCTCGACTTCTATCAGTCGAAGCTCGGCTTCAACGTGCCCTATAAAGGCGGCGGAGACGGAGAGGTCGATGACTACTGGGCCTTCGTCGGGCGCGACAAGATCATGCTGATGTTCAAGGCCATTGCGCCTGACGTGCATCCGCAACCGAACCATGCGCGCCACGAATGGGCGCGATGGGACGCCTACATCTACACGGACGAGCCCGATGCGCTATACGCAGAGTTCGTTGCGAAGGATGTTCCCATGGTTAGCACACTTGCAAATACAAGCGACGGATTAAGAGCCTTCGAGATCAAGGACAATAACGGCTACGTGCTGTGTTTCGGCCGACCGCTTGACCGAGACTCTGCAGGATCCTAGAAATCCTCTACCGATTGCGGTGTCGTCCTGAGAGAACGGGGCCCAAACGTAGTTCTCGGGGTCCCCAAAAAGTGATTTGTGCTTTTTGGGGCGGAGTTTGGGGGTGGTGAGCGAAGGATCTGCTTTTGCAGCTTTTCTGAGTTCTATTGTGAATTCCCCACTCACCACACAAGGTGGATCCGCGTCAGAACGTCTCAATCAGTCAACTTGCTCAGCGCCCATCGTGCCGCGCTGCGCAGCCCTTCGTCGGTTGATTCCATCCACTCCTTGAGCCGCTGAACATTGCTTCGATCGCCGCTGTTGCCCATGGCGATGGCGGTGTTGCGACGCATCCCCAGAAAGCCTGCCCTACGCACCGGCGAACCGTTGAAGACGCGCTCGAATTGCTGCTCGTCCAAAGAGCTCAACCACTCCAGCGAAGGGTTGATGAGTTCGTCGCGCGGTTCCAGTTGCGCGTCCACACTGATCGGCGCCTTGCGATTCCACGGGCACACGTCCTGACAGATGTCGCATCCGAAGACCTGCCGCCCCATGCCGGCCATCAGTTCCGGCGCAATGGTTCCCTTGTGCTCGATGGTGAGATACGCGATGCACCTGGTCGCGTCCATCTTGTACGGCGTTGTCAACGCACCCGTCGGACACGCTTCGAGACATCGAGTGCACGTTCCGCAATGATCCTTGACGAGCAGCTCCGCTGTTTTCTTTTCTGGGCTGACATCGAGCGAAGTCAGCAGCACCGCCAGAAATCCAAACGAACCGAGTTTCGGATGAATGAGACAGGTATTCTTCCCCGTCCATCCCAATCCAGCAGCAGTTGCCAGTGAGCGTTCCACCACTGGTCCCGTATCCACATAAGCGCGCGACTCAAACGCGCCGAACTGTTCGCGCAGTTTTGCATCGAGAGTCTTAAGGCGCTTCAGCAGCACCTTGTGATAATCGCTGGGCCGACGCTCGCCATGCGCGTCGACGCGACTGCTCCACGCATACCGCGCGATCCACCCGCTCCGCGGGTCTGCTGTGTCGATGGAGAGTGGTGCCTGCGAATGATAGGACGCAAACCCGACAATGGCAGACCGCGCCCACGGAAACGGTGTGGCCACGCGAGCGCGCACGAGGCCGCCGTCTTCGTTCTGGCGCGACAAATACTGCATGGTGCCGGCGTGTCCGGCGGCGATCCAGGTTGCGAAACGGTTCGCATCGCGAGACTCCTCACTATGCGGTAGAGACACCAGGCCTGCGGTAGTGAATCCACAAGCCTTAGCCAGTTCCTGGGCTGTGTCTCTGCCGAGATATGTCGATTCGGAGTCCAAGGGTGCACCCGCTTCATCAAATATAGGGAACTTCTTTACATCCTCAGTGCGTAATGATGAGCAGGTCAGCCCAGCAAGCAAAAGATCGCTTCCCGGGACACTGATTAAGACTGTTCGAATGCGGACGTGGAACAGGGATTTCGAACAGTTTTGAGCGTAAGGCGTGCTGAAACCACCACTCGTAACTGCTGCTGTTTCAGTGATTTTGCCAAAACGCTGCTTTGGCGGCTCAGGTGCAAAGTAAGTAGACGAGAAGCCGACCCCCCATTTCCATCGGCTTTTCCTGCGGACGCCGCGGATAGGCGTTTCAAAGGAGGTTTTTATGACAGGCAATTATCAAAACGTTATGGAGAGAACGATCACCATTCAAGGCAATCTTCATGAACTGGTGCGCGGTGAAGAACAGCGGCTGGTGAATGAACTAAAGCCCGTGGTGCGCGAGCAGTCCGTCACGCTCGACATGCGTCACGTCGAACGCATCGACGCCGCCGGCATCGCCGTGCTCATCACCCTCTACGGAGAGGCGCGCCTAGCCGGACACGAGTTCGCGATCGTGAACGCATCGCATCGTGTTGCCGAAATTCTTCAACTCGTCGGGCTCGATCGCATTCTGACATCGCGCGAACCGTCGCGTTGCCCTGACCAACCCTGCTACGAGATGCCGGCCGCGTAAAAACTGACGCGGCTGGTTATCGCAGTTCCGTACTCTAATCCCTCCTCCATCGATAAGAAAACCTATACTCGCGCGAAATTCGACCGTTGCCACTATTTGCGACCGCAATAATCCAAAAGTGGCACACGATTCTTTCGTCGCGATCTCTTTGCTGGACCGTGTAATGCATACACTGAAGAGCGATGGTTCCCTTCTATCAATTTGAAAAAGTCTACGTTCGTGAGCTATCTCCCAACTCGAATAAAGAGTTCGACCGATGGGAGCGTATTCCGTCTCCGACGTGCGACGAGCACAAGACACGGCGCCGCGTTGGACCGCTCCACCATTTCGTGAGCCACAACAAGCGTGATGAGCTGATCGTCTGGGGACTTGAAATCGCTGTACACGCGAGCCTCGTTGAACAATTTGAGCGTGAGGGCTTTACTGGATTCCGCACCCAACCGGCATTTGTTACGTTTCGTGATAGCGCTACATCCGATGAATACCGCGAGTTCAACATCACCGGCTGGGCCGGAGTTGTGCGTCCAGAATCTGGAATGCGAGTGATTGCGAGTTGTCCGGGTTGCCATTGGAAGAACTACGGGCCCATCACAGATTTCGCTCAAGTGATCGACTGGGAGCAATGGACCGAAGAAGACTTCTTCTTTGTCTGGCCATTGGTCGGACAACGATTGTGCACCCAGCGCGTCGCGAACTTCCTAAAATCGACCGGGACTAAGAATCTGAGAATAGGGCCGGGATTCAGCCTCCTTCAGGAAAGGCCGAACAGTCTGCATTTCGGAATCCCGAGGGGCGCGTTATCCGAATACCTTCCCAAAGATCTGGCGATAAAATACGGCGAACCCCTCGGTCTTGAGTAGCGGTACCTTCCAATTTTGAATCCAATGGAGGTTGATTTGTCAGACGAGGTGAAGCGCGTTGTTAGTGAGGTAAGAAGAGCTTCTTCCGTTGAACGGGAGCAACCCCTCGCGCTCCTTGTTGGGATGGCGCTCGATGCCGACTCACAGGCCGAAGCGATCAGCGGTCTGCTGGAATTATGCGAGCGAAAACAGCTCGATCCCATCGACCTGCAGCCTCGTGCGCAAACGCTCATCGGGATCTGTCGCGACGGACTGAACGAAGCGAAGCCCTTGCAGGGCGATCCGCGCAAGATGGAGTGGATCGTCGACCCTGATTACTCGCCAGTCCGATATCGGACAGGTCTTCTGCTCGATCTGATCGGGTATCTTCCCAGCGAAGCGGCTGTTTCGGTTCTGCGTAGCGCATTCGCGATAACCGATCCGCGGCTGAAGCTGATCGCCGCATTGTCGCTACTGCGCAACCTGGAAACGGTCGACGCGTCAGAACTGGAGAAGATCGCCGCGAGCCATGAGGTTCGCATCCTTCTCTGGGAGCAACTGCGAGAGATGCAGATGGAATCTCTGATGCCGGAACAGTGGGCCACATCCGATCAACTCGCCGCTTCAGAACTTGCGCGCTGGATCGCGCATCCGATGGAACTCGGCGTCTGTCCGGAGGAGATCGAGTTGATGGAGACGTTCCCGGTCAAAATGGACCTGAGGACGTTCGATGTCTATCTTTTCCGGTTTCGCGAATTCCCCAAGCCCTGGGAATCGGATGGCGGCTGGATGGCCGGGATTGCCGGTCCGTACGAAAACGGCGAATTCCTCCGCTCTCCGTGGAGTTCGTTCGAGAGTTGGGACATTCGAACTCCAGAAGAGCATTTCAGAAAGCTGGATGGCACCGTCTCAAGAGGATGCGGCTAGCCCGATCTTTGTCAGCCCTTCCGTGGGTATATTTTGAAATCATCCCGATGGTCCGCAGCCAGGGTCCACTAACTCAGCCCATCGGAATGGGCTGATTCATCTGGCCAGCGGACATAGCCGATCCCGTAATGCGGTCAGCTGTCCGCAATCCGAACTTTGCCGCGGACGCGATCAGCATCGATTTGAGGGTCCAGTCCTGCATCTCCTTACCCACCCACGTCTGCGCGACCCCGCAATAAAATCCGACCCAAAAACCCCTTAAGTCCCTATCCCTGTTGAGGGTCTGTGATCAGTGGCACAGGCAAGTGTATACTTGCCGCGATATTTGTACTTGCGACGAAGGAATAGCCAAAAGGCACAGTCCTGTGCCGGACGACCGCTCGCACTTGGTTTCCCAAACGCTTTCCAAAAAGCAACTGAGCCAAGCACGCGTTCTGCCCTCCAATACGGGCTTGCCGCTGCGGATATTCACGGTGCAAATTTATATCGGAGGCTTTATTCCATGACGCAGGGCGTAGTGGATCAGCAGCTTGCCGTACCGGCAGGCTCGACTTCAACGACAACCCAGTATGTGTACTTTTTCGGTGACGGCAAGGCGGACGGCAACGGCCGCATGAAGGACGTTCTCGGCGGCAAGGGCGCAGGCTTGGCCGAAATGACCAACGCCGGATTGCCCGTCCCTCCCGGATTCACGATTCAAACTGAAGCCTGCCGCGAATACATGCGCGGCAAGGTGAGCCCTCAGATCGATGTCGAGATGCACGAAGCACTGGCACGGCTTGAAAAGCTGCAGGGCCAGGAACTCGGCATCGGCGACAATCCTCTGCTGGTGTCAGTCCGCTCGGGCGCAAAGTTCTCGATGCCCGGCATGATGGACACGATTCTGAACCTCGGCCTGAATGACAAGGCCGTCGAAGCGCTCGCCAAGCGCAGCGGCAATCCGCGCTTTGCTTATGACTCGTATCGCCGCCTGATCCAGATGTTTGGCGACGTAGTTCTCGATGTGCCGAAGAAGAAGTTTGAGCATATCTTCGACTCCATCAAGCTCCGCGAAAAAGTGAAGTTCGATTATGAGCTGCAACCTAAGGCGCTGCAGGACATCATCACCGAGTACAAGAAGCTGGTGAAGAAGGAAACCGGCAAGGACTTTCCGCAGAAGCCGCTTGAACAGCTCTCTGCCGCGCGTGACGCCGTTTTCCGGAGCTGGCAGAACGAACGCGCCAAGACCTATCGCCGCATCAATCACATCGATGACTGGCTGGGCACAGCGGTCAACGTGCAGGCCATGGTCTTCGGCAACCTCGGCGAGAACTCCGGCACAGGCGTCGGCTTCACGCGCAATCCCGCCACCGGCGAGAAGGTTTTCTTCGGCGAGTACCTGATGAACGCGCAGGGCGAAGATGTCGTCTCCGGCGTGCGCACGCCGCTTTCGATCAGCGAGCTCGAACGCGCCATGCCCAAGGTTTACGACCATCTCAAGGCCATTACCTGGAAGATGGAAAAGCACTATCGCGACATGCAGGATTTCGAGTTCACCATCCAGGATGGCAAGCTCTATATGCTGCAGACGCGCAACGGCAAACGCACCGGCCTCGCCGCCGTTCGCGTGGCCATCGACATGGTGCGCGAAGGCCTCATCACGCAGGAAGAAGCCATTTTCCGCGTAGAGCCGAACCAGCTGTATGACTTCCTGGTTCCGCGCCTCGTGGAAAAGGGCGAAAAGATTGAAGTGCTCGCCACCGGCCTGCCGGCATCACCGGGCGCGGCTGTCGGACAGATCGTCTTCACTGCTGAAGATGCCGTGAAACACCACCAGAAGGGCGATTACAAGTCGATCATCCTCGTCCGCGGCGAAACCACACCGGAAGACATCGCCGGCATGGAAGTTGCCTCGGGCATTCTCACCTCACGCGGCGGCATGACGTCCCACGCTGCAGTCGTTACGCGCGGCATGGGCAAGTGCTGCGTGGCCGGCGCCGGTGATTGCGTCGTCGACGAAAACGCCAAGGAACTCCGCGTCAAGGGCCACACCTACAAAGCCGGCGACTGGATTTCGCTGGATGGCACCACCGGCCGTGTGATTGCAGGCCAGCTCAAGACGCTGGCTGCGCAGCCTGACGATCAAGACCTCGTGAAGTTCATGAGCTGGGTCGACCCGCTTCGCCGGCTGAACATCCGCGCCAATGCCGACATCCCCCGCGACGCCAAGCAGGCACGCCTGTTCGGAGCCGAGGGAATCGGACTTTGCCGCACGGAGCACATGTTCTTTGCAGAAGACCGCATTCAGCACATGCGCACCATGATTCTGGCCAACAACGAGAAGGACCGCCGCGACGCGCTGAAGAAGCTCTTGCCGATGCAGCGCGCCGACTTTGTCGGTCTCTTCAAGGCCATGGAGTCGCTGCCTGTCACCATCCGCCTGCTCGATCCGCCGCTGCACGAGTTCCTGCCCAAGCGGGAAGATCTGCTGGTCGAAATTCAGCACCTCGAAGACACCAAGCCGCGTTCGCCCAAGCTGAAGGAACTCCGTCCGCTGCTGGCGCGCGTGGAAGAACTGCACGAGATGAATCCGATGCTCGGATTGCGTGGCTGCCGCCTAGGCATCACGTTCCCCGAGATCACCGAGATGCAGGCGCGTGCGATTCTCGAAGCCGCGGTTGCCGTCAAGATCAAGGGCGGCGATCCGCACGTCGAAATCATGATTCCGCTCATCGGCTCCATCGAAGAGATGCGTCACCAGGCCACCATCGTGCGCCGCGTTGCCGCAGACGTCTTCAAGGAGAAGGGCAAGACCGTCGACTACATGGTGGGAACCATGATCGAACTGCCGCGCGCTGCCTTGACTGCCGATCAGATCGCCGAAGAAGCTGAGTTCTTCAGCTTCGGCACCAACGACCTGACGCAGACGACCTATGGAATTTCGCGCGACGACATCAACAACTTCCTGCCTGCGTACCTGAAGGCCGGCATCTTCAAGCACGATCCGTTCGCCACGCTCGACCAGGCTGGCGTCGGCGCGCTGGTGAAGATGGCCACCGCCAAGGGACGCAACACGCGCGGCAACCTCAAAGTCGGTATCTGCGGCGAGCACGGCGGCGATCCAGAGTCCGTCAAGTTCTGCCACAAGATCGGCCTCAACTACGTCTCCTGCTCACCTTTCCGCCTGCTCACGGCACGCCTCGCGGCAGCCCAGGCAGCGGTCGAAGAGAAGACCGGAACGTCCCACACCAACAAATAACGGTCGTATCGGCCAGTGACAGAAGGGCGTTCGCTTCGGCGGGCGCCCTTCATTTTGTATCGACATTTCGCCCCAAAGCCCAATCTCGCCCGCCCACCCGTGTCATCCTGAACCTAGCGCACTGGGGCCCTGTGGACACATCGTGTCCATGGGGTAGGCGAAGTGAAGGACCTGCTTTCCCAACCCACTCCCGAAAACCACCTCAACTCTGCATCTAACTAAACTGACATGCTGATTCGCATAGGCTACGACATCCAATTCGATCTCCCCGCCACCGCGGCAATGGTGACACTGCTTCACGTTCATCCGTCGCGAGAAAGAGACCTTATCGAGCCGGACACGCTGCACATTGAGCCCCAGGTCGATGCGGCCGAGTACATCGACAGCTTCGGCAATCGCTGTACGCGCTTCGTGGCCCCGCAAGGCCCGTTGCGACTGCACAACTCCACGCTCATTCGGGATACCGGACTGCTCGACGAGATCAACATCTACGCCCGCGAGGTTCCCGTTGGCGACGTACCAACCGAATTCCTCTGCTACCTGCTCAGCAGCCGCTATTGCGAAGTGGACCGCTTCTCCAACATCGCCTACGAGCTCTTCGGCCACATCAGCCCGGGCTGGTCGCGTGTGCAGGCCATATGCGACTGGGTGCACGGCAAGGTCACGTTCAGCTATCCCCATGCGCGGCCGACAAAGTCAGCCCTCGATGTGTATACGGAGCGCATCGGCGTATGCCGCGACTTTCAGCACCTGGCCATCACCTTCTGCCGCGCGATGAACATTCCCGCGCGCTACGCCACCGGCTACCTCGGCGACATCGCCTGGCCAGTCTCCGGGCCCATGGATTTCAGCGCATGGTTTGAGGTGTATCTCGAAAACCGCTGGTGGACGTTTGATGCACGCCACGCCACGCCGCGTATTGGACGCGTGCTGATGGCCGTGGGCCGCGATGCCTCCGATGTGGCGATTACTACATCGTTCGGCCAGGCCGATCTGCGTCATTTCACGGTTGTCTCCGATGAGGTGACGGAGGCCGCGCCCGACGCACCTGTACTCGGCGTAACGGCACTCGAATCCGCCGCGAGCTGAAAAGGGCAGACGAGCCCTTCCGGCTATTTCGAATCATCTCCGCCCGGCGCGTAGTAGCCTTCGCGCGTGGCTACCTGCAGATCGCCTTTCGTGGCTTTCAGCACGACCTTGTGGAAGCCCCCCTGGTTATCGACCATATCCGGAGTGTAGGTCAGCAGGTACTGGCTGCGCAGTTCTTCGGCAATCAGCTTGTAGATGGCTTCAAGATCTTCGCGCTTCTTGGCCTCGTAGGCGTGGCCGCCCGTGCGCTCGGCAATCTGCGCCATGATCTTTTTGCCGTCCACGGCCGGTTTCTCCCCACCGCCGCGACGCTGGCCGCCACCGCCGGGATAGCCGCCTCCCCCGGGGTATCCGCCGCCACCCGGATAGCCGCCTCCGCGCCGCCCACCCCCTGGAAATCCGAAGTTAGAATTTCGCTCTTCTTCGCCCTTGAAGTAGATGGTATAGACCACCACGTTCGAGCGATCGGCGGCATCCACGGCATCGTTCATCGTGTCCTTGCTACCGCGATCCACACCATCGGAGAAGACGACCAGCGCCTTCCGGCCATCCTGGTGCTTCATCAGGTCGTCTGATGCGAGAAAGATTGCGTCGTAGAGCTGCGTCCCGCCGCGAGCACGCGAGGGCCGCTCGCGATCATCGCCGGTCGTCTCCGGGCCCTGCGAGTCATCGCGCGACTGGCGAGTGGCGCTCATGTCGTCGAGTTCGTGGTGCAGCTTTTCGCGGGACGGCGTCAAGTCTTCGAGCAGTTCCACCTCGCGGTCGAAATGGATGAGAAACGCTTCATCCGGATCTTTGGCGCGCGGTTGAGCGGGCAGCATCGTGTCGACGAAATCCCCTCCAGCCTTGCGCTCGTTTTCAAGCGCGCCTGAAACACTGCGGCTGGTATCGACCAGCAGGCCAAGCTTGTAGGGCAGGTTGGTTTCGTGCGAAAAGCTCTTAATGACCTGCGTGCGACCGTCCTCGGTAAGGGTAAAGTCGCCCTTGTCCAAGGTGGTCACGAAGGCGCCCTTTTTGTCGCGGACCGTGACCGGCAGCAGGACTTCGCGGGCCTGCACCTTCAGCGTCGTGACCGGCTTGTCGTCGGGCGCGGGATGGGCAGGCTTGGCGTTGTTCGCTTGCTGGGCCAGCATTGCCGCAGGCGCGCAGGCCAGCCCAAGAACGGATGCGGCGACTCGGGTAAGGATCTGATTTTGCATCATGTTTCGCTTCATGGAGGTTCACAGCACACTTTCAAGGAGTTAGACGCCGCTGGCGGCCGAGTGTTGACTGCCAGGCCCAACGAACGGGCATCCAGATCAGGAGACCGGCCCACAAGAGCCAGCCAAAGAATGCAATCAAAACGGGCAATCTACCAAATATGTCTACCACCGGGATGAGAGCGATAGCTGAGCCGATTGCTGTGCAAACGGTGATGAATGCCCCCGGCTCAGACCACCATCGCTTCGGTTGAACCAGAGGCAAGCCCCCAATCAGAAACCACTGAGCTGCAATCAACAAGCAAAGAGCTACATCGACACGGCGCATGGCTCTGGAGTTGACATCGGACAGAAATCCTGAGTCGTCCACTCCCAGCATTCTCGCAACAGACCATCTTGGGGGACACTCCACCCTCCATTGGCTCACGATTGCAGCCGGCAGATTTCCGGATTGCACCACAGACTCTTGCACAGGGATGCTCGCCCACAGCTCGCAGGGACTGAAAGCAACGGTTTGCTCTTCCTGCACTCGAACCATCCTGGTTGGCGCCACTGAAAACTCGCCGGAACTATCGACCCAAGGCGCTGACCCAAATGAAGAACGTTGCTTCCATTCGCGCCGAGCCTGCAAATCCCGAGCTGCCAAGATAGAGATCATCGGCACTGCGATCGCAACATTGATCCCAGCCAGCACCAGTCCCCGCCGCCAGTTCATGACAGCTAGCCTACTCTGGCCCGCTCTCATGCCACAACCGCTAGCCGATGTCGCCCGGCAACGGCGAACTACTGGTTCGACCCGAAGTGCGGAACATCGTCGTTCATCGAGAACACGTCTTTCAGATCGCTCTCGAAGGGGAACACGTGAACCATCCACGTGAACATGACGGGATAAAACGTGCCGCCCGCGGCCTTGCATGCCTCAGCAGTCTTGATCGACCCGAACATGCCGAACTTCGGATGCTTGCCCAGGTATTCCTTAACCTTGTCGGCCGGGGCCGCGCAGAAGTTGACGTGCTTGTGCCACCGCACCACGCTGAGCGGAATGCGCTCGTTCAACTCATCCTCGCTCGCGGTTGGGGGAACCGTGAACATCACACCCTCCAGCTTGTAGCGCTGTGTCGGCGTCTGGAAATAGAGCAGCGACGATGGCCTGCTGGGATCGAAGCGATGCGCCTCCTCCTGGATGTTGGCCTGCTTGTTGAAGTGAAATTGCGGCTCATCCACCTTCGGATTCGCAATCACGTAACCATCTTCAAGCGCCTTGTGGTAGTCCCGATAGCGCTCGATCGCCGCTCTAACCTGCGCGACAACGGCCCGCGCCTTCTCTTCATCGCCGGGTTGGCTGGGGCGCAGCGGCGTAACGTACATGTGGCCCGCCATCGCCGCCATGCTGGGACCCATATCTTTCATGTCGCCGCTCATGTCCATCCCGGCCATGCTTCCGCTGCCTGGTTTGGATGTGTCCTGCTGCGGCTGTACCGTCAGGGGCGCCGCATACACCAGCGCCAATAGCAGTATCGGGCCGCACAACTCACCAAGTGCGCATCTTCGTCTGCGTCGTTCGACAATGCGGGAAGCGCGGCCAGGCAACGTGCTCAGCGGAGGGGGAAACTTCATGCGCGCATTCTAGCCGCGATGTTGCGATCCGGAGAGCCCTATGTTGCCGGATGGACGGCCAGCAAATCAAACGGGCTTGCGGAGAATGCGTTCAAGCTTTCGCGCAAGGGTCGTCCTCTGCAATCTTCGGGTCCACCCAGGGGCCATCGTTCGCAATCAGCTGATGGGCTTCCTCCGGACCCCACGTGCCGGGATCGTAGGGGTAGAGCGGCGTGACGTTGCCCATGATGGGATCGACAATGCGCCATTGCGATTCCACCAGGTCCTGCCGCGAGAAGAGCTCGCTGTTCCCTTTGCTCGCATCCCCCAGCAGCCGCTGATAGGGCGGCATATCGTCCGCGGCCCTGCGATGCATTTCCAATTCAACATCGCGGCCCACCATCCGTTCGCCGGGAGTCTTCACGCGGACTCCGAGACCGATCGTCATGTCGGGGCTCATCCGGATGCGCATGTGCGCCGAGGAATTGGGAACGATTTCTCCGAACGTCTCCCTCGGTGGACGCTTGAACTCGATCAAGGCCTCTGTGCATGTGACGGGCAGCAGTTTTCCCGCCCGGATATAGATAGGCACACCGGCCCATCGCCAACTCTCAATTTGCACTTTGATCGCAACGAAGGTTTCAACCAGCGATCCCGGCGCGACACCCGGAACTGACCGATAGCCCTTGTATTGCCCGCGCACCACATCGTTCGGGCCGAGAGGGCGAATTGCCCGCATGAGTTCAGCCTTTCGATCCCGCACTGCATCGTGATCTTCGCCTGTGGGAGGATCCATGGTAAGGTTCGCCACCACCTGCATCATGTGGTTCTGCACCACATCCAGCAGCGCGCCAACCTCGTCGTAGAACTTGCCCCGATCCTGTACGCCAAAATCCTCTGCCATGGTGATCTGAATGCTGCGAATATGGTCGCGGTTCCAGATCGGCTCAAAAATGGGGTTGGCAAAACGTGTGTAGAGGATGTTCTGCACCGGCTCTTTGCCAAGGTAATGATCGATGCGGAAGATATTTTCCTCTGCGAAGAATTTGTGCAGGGTTTGGCCCAACTCCTGCGCTGAGGTCAAGTCGCGACCGAATGGCTTTTCGACAACGACACGTGCATTCTTTGAGCAGCCTGAAGCGGCGAGTCCTTCCGCAACCATTTCGAAAAGACTTGGTGGAATCGCAAGGTAGTGCAGGGGCCGCTCGGCGTTGCCAAGTTCGGTGCGAAGCTGGGCAAAGGTGCCTGCGTTGCTGTAATCGCCATCGACATACCGCAAAAGACCGAGGAGCTTTTCAAACGCGGCCTGATCGATGCCGCCGTGCTGTTGGAGGCTCTCTTTGGCACGGGCTTTCAATTGATCGAGGTTCCAGCCGGCCTTGGCGACGCCGATGATCGGCAGGTTGAATCCCTCATCGCGAATCAACCCTTGCAGAGCCGGGAAAATCTGCTTGTAGGCCAGATCGCCGGTTGCGCCAAGAAACACAAATGCATCGGAATGCAAAGCCGTCATCAATTTGCTCCAGAAAGGGTACGCCGAGGTCGCCGGAAAGAGTTCTCAACCCTCCTGATGACCCTAAATGGCATTACGCGTGTGCTGCAAATGGATCAGCCGGGTCGCGCGTGTTGCCCGACATTGCGCACAAGCAAAAGCCCGCTGCATTCGCGGGCTTCTATGGATCTTGACTGGTAGCGCTAACGGGAATCGAACCCGTGTTTTAAGATTGAGAATCTCACGTCCTAACCCCTAGACGATAGCGCCACATTGGGAGGGGCAGCCTCTCGGGCCGCCTTCTTAATCTATCAAAAAATCAATGGTATGCCAAAGCCGCATCGGAGCGGAAATGGCCGTCAGATGCCCAGTTTCCGCACTTCCTCGTTGTAGTACTTGCGGTAGAGGATCTCCCATTCCTGCGAACCTTCGAGGATGATCTTGCGCTGCGAGGCAATCTTCTGGCGGGCGGCAGCGTCGATCCGAGCCTCCTCGGTAAGCAGGTTCTCGAGGGCCTTGCGCGCTTCCTGGCGGATGGTGTTGCGATCCTCCATGAAGCCCACGGCATCGATATCCGCCAGTGTATCGGCCACGGTGTGCGCCAGCTTGTTCAATTTGTCTCGATTGATTCTCATAGCACCGCCTTGTATTTCTTGGCGAGCTCGGTCTTGACCTTCTTGAACATCTCGGCGTATTGCGCGCCCGATTTGCGCATCTCTTCGGAGTACGCCTCAAGAATCACCCGCACCTCTTCGTTAATGCGGTCCTCGAGCGCGAGCTCCTCCGTCAGCCCTTCTGTCACGCGCGCCTCGGTGCTCTTCAAGTCGCTGGTGGTGATCAGTTTGGCATCAATGAGGTGCTTGACGGTGCGGCGGGCGAGATACCCAATGTATTCACGAGAAAAAATCATGGGCTAAGTTTCAGGATACCGCATTGGACCGGGGGGTGTACACCGGACAGCTAGTGAACAGTGTCCAGTGCACAGTGAAAACGACCCGCCGCCGAACTGGTGCTGTGACCACTGTTCACTGTCCACTGATCACTGACCACCGATTGGGCGATGCGGGCAGGTCTTGGTGTTGATGCACTCGTCGGCAAGGCGCAGGCGTTCCACCGGACGACCGTTGATCAGGTGCTCCTGCACAATCTCCGCGGCATCTTCGGGCTTCACGTGCCCGTACCACACGGCTTCGGGATAGACGACGACCGTGGGCCCGTGCTCGCACTGATCCAGGCAGCCGGACTTGTTGATGCGCACGGTATTTCCCAGGCCCGCGGCCTTGGTCAATTGCTGCAGCTGCGTGTGCAATTCGCTCTTTCCATCCGCGGTGCACGAAGGCCGTGGCGCGCCTTCAGGGCGGACGTTGTGGCAGACAAAAACGTGGCGTTCGAACAGGGGCAATTGTTACTCCTTCTGCTTCAAGCTTACAGGGTTGGATTCGACGCAAACTTTCCACATTTGCGCCCTCCCCAACCGGCTTCCATCTGAGAGAATGATTGCTTGACTATGAGCACGGACAATCTGCTGTCGCTGAAAGACGATATGGTGGCCTTCATCGAGGGTCACGGTCTCGTCCGTCTTCCCGGGTACGTCACCGAAGATATTCCCTCGATTGTGTGGGAAGGCGAAGGCAATCCTGACGCGTGGAAAGATTTTGTCGAAATGGCCAAGCGCGTCGGCGCTCCCTTCGTCACGTTCAGCGAGATGCGGCTGGAGCGCGAAGAGCTCGATCACCTCATTGAAGAGGCCGGCGAAATGAACTTCCCGGATGAAGAAGCATCCGAGCTCGTCGAAGCGCAGATTCTCCGCAAATACTCCGGGATGGTTGGTTACATTCAGCTCGGATTCGTTTACCAGGGCATCGTCTTCCTGCATGAAACCACAACCGAGTGGTACGAGCGCTTCCAGTCGCTCCTTGAAGATGTCGAGAGCTTCAACGACATCATCATCGACGACCACGATCACGAACACGACGAAGAGGACGAGTAGTCACCGTGGGGGCAACTCAAGTCGGCCCCGCCGTTCTCAAAACTCCGCGTCAGCGTTGGATTCTGGCCGAGCCACATCCCCAGGAAGCCGAAGCACTGGCACAATCGGCGCGCATTCCCGTGGTTCTCGCAGAACTCCTCATCGCGCGCGGCATTGGCACCTCTGGCGAAGCCTTCGCATTTCTCAATCCTGAAGTGGCTCAACTGCACGATCCGCTGCTGATGCTGGGCATGATGGCCGCAGTGGAACGTGTGGAAGCGGCCATCGCGCGCAAAGAACCGATCCTGCTGTACGGGGACTATGACGTCGACGGCACCACCGCCGTTGTGCTTCTGAAAACAACGATCGAACTGCTCGGCGGCACAGTGCGCTTTCATGTGCCACACCGGCTGCGCGAGGGCTACGGGCTGCAGTCTGCCGTGCTCGAAGCCGCATATGCCGACGGTGTGCGGCTCGTCGTCACTGTCGACACGGGCATGCGGGCATTCGCCGAAGCTGAGGCTGCGCAGCGTCTCGGGCTTGACCTGATCATCACCGATCATCATCTTGCGCGAGTCGATGACGCAGTTCCGATCGCGCTGGCAATCCTCAATCCCAATCAGCACCGCTGCGGATATCCGGAGAAGTCGCTTTGCGGCGCGGCCATTGCGCTGAAGCTGGCGCAGGCGCTGCTGGAGCGCCACGATGCCGACCTGGCGCGGACCAGGCTGTTGCCCAGCTTTCTCAAGATGGCCGCCATCGCCACGATTGCCGATGCGGTTCCGCTGCGCGGCGAGAATCGCGTGATTGCCGCACTGGGGCTGCGCGAACTCCGCCGGCCCGTCGGCGCCGGATTGCGCGCCCTGTTTGCTGCCGCCCAGCTCGATCCCGCGACCAAGCCGATCACCAGCTTCGATGTCGCTTTCCGACTGGCGCCTCGCATCAATGCCGCGGGCCGCATGGATGTGGCCTCGGAAATCATCGAGCTTTTTTGCACGCGCGACGCAAACCGGGCAAGCGAACTCGCCAGCAAGCTCGAGCGCCTCAACCGTGAACGCCGCGACACCGAAGCTCGCGCACTTTCCGCAATTGAAACCCTTCTCGCTACGGACGCTGAGCTTGCAGCAGCACGCCTCGTCGTCGTGGACGGCGACGGCTGGCACCGCGGCGTCATTGGGATCCTCGCCTCGCGCGTCGTTGAGCGTACGGCAAAGCCTGCGCTCGTCATCTGCGTTGAAGACGGCATAGCGCACGGGTCAGGCCGATCCGTCGATGGGTTTCAATTGCTTGAAGCCATTGAGACCTGCGCCGACCTCTTCACACGCTTCGGAGGCCATGCCTTCGCTGTCGGCTTTGCGCTGCCTGCCGCATCGCTGCCCGAACTCAAGCGCCGCCTCGCAGACTGCGCCGCTGAGCGTCTTGCCACGCGAGAACCGGAGCGCGTTCTGAACATTCACGCCGAGCTGCCGCTCAACGAGATCACCGCCGTTCTTGCCGGATGGCTGCGCAAGCTTGAGCCGCTGGGGCATGGCAATCCTGAACCGATCTTCGTCGCGCGCAACGCCCGCGTGATCTCGACACCGCGCATCATGAAAGAGCGTCATCTCCGCCTCGAACTGGCACAGGAGGAAGGCTCTGCTGCGATGCGGGCTGTCGGCTGGGACATGGCCACACGATCCGCCGAACTCGGCCTCGTGCACGGTTCGCGCGTCGACGTTGCTTATCGCATTCGGGAAAATCTCCACCCCGACTTCGGCGGCATCGAAATTGAAATCGCCGGACTGCAACCCGTAGTCGCCTAACATCCTGAATCCTAAGATCGGATCCAAAATCACACCGAATCACTTATCCCCCCGTCTTGTCATTCCGACTCTCCCCCCCTTGTCATTCCGACCGACCAACGGGAGTGGAGGAACCCGCAGTTGCTTTTTACAACCCTGCCATCAACGTCATGTGCCGCAACCTATGCGCCCATTTTCATGTTCCTCGAGTGACGCAACGCGCCATAAACAACTCGATCTATTCATCGGAGCTGAAAGAAAGCCCACGGCATTGCCGTGGGCTTTCCGGTTGCTGCTGAACAGAGGCGAAGGTCTACTTATGCTCCTTCGGCCCCTTGTCCTCGTGCTGCGGACGTGGCTGCGGAGCAGGACGAGACTCATTCCGCGGCTGTTGATTGTTCCCGTGAGGCTGCTGCTGATACTGTGGCTGATTTCCACGCGGCTGTTGCTGATATTGCGGCTGATTCCCACGCGGCTGCTGCTGATATTGTGGCTGATTCCCGTGCGGCTGCTGATATTGCGGCTGCCGCGAGGGCTGGTTCTGATACTGTGGCCGGTTTTGTCCGCCACCATTCGGGTTGCCGCGGTTGTTGTTGAATGAGGGCTGCTGTTGCGGTCTCACGTTACCCTGGGCGCCGTGATTGTTGTTGAAGCCCATGGGCCGCTCGGCTGCCATCGTCTGGGGATGTCCACCATTGTTTTTCGCGTAGAAACTGCGATCCGAACGCGCGGCCTGTATGTGCTGTTGCTGAACAGAGGTAGCACCCACGTGCTGCTCGCGCATTGCATTCCGTTCTTCAGAAGAAGCATCGTGCCGGATGCCGCCAGGTCCGCCGCTGAAAGCTACGTGGCGGTCGTTCACAATTGTGTTGCGCTCCACAACCGTTCGATCCACATACACGTTGCGAACGTGCACATTGTTAACGCGGACAACAGCCGTGTTGTACCTGAAATCGTGACCATGCCACTCGCCGCCCACAAAGCCGATGCCCATGTAGCCGAAGCCGTAGTTCACGCCGCCATAGTAGCCAACGTGGTGTCCCCAGTAACCGGGATGGAATACGTAGATGCCGCTGGACCAGCCCCAGTAGGGCGGCGTCCAAAGCGCGCCTTCATACGGCGCGGGTACCCATGCGCCGGGAACCCAGTAGTAGCCATCATCACCGTAGGCCCAGTAGCCCGGCGTCCACAGCCACCCGGGTTGCGGGCATTCAGGCTGTACATAGACAGGCAATACCGGCGGCGCGAAGCCGACACTGATCAAAACACCCGCGAAAGAAGATGCGGGAACAAGAGAAAGCAGAAGCGCCAGAAAAATCCAGCGTGATTTGCGAAGCAAATTCATGGGAACCCTCCTCGAAATTCTTTAACCCGCTTATGAGCGGCATCCAGCCTTCGCCGCTCAAGGGGGAATGTTGATCTAACGCGGCTAAGCTACCGATCTGATGGACCCCAATCGACTATTCCTGCGGGGCAACATCCATCGGATACACCTCTTGCCGCGTATTCAGACTACGCATGGGTAAACCCGAGGCGCCACGGAAAGTTGCAGCCCGCTTGAGCACTTTAGTGATGGGTAATGTAAGTAGATTACAGAGGGCAGGCTACTTAGCGGCCCGCCCCGGGTGTGCGGAAACGAATCCAGTTAGTTAGTACCGAATGCTCAGGCCGGTGCCCACAACGGTATTGGCCTTGAGATCGATCGGCAGAAGAATGAAAGGCGGATTCGGCACTCCCGTCGGGATTGCTGTCTTTCCGATCACTCCCGCCACATGTCCCACGCCGATGTCGAATGCGAAATGGGGATTCTCCTTCTGCGTGACGCGCACCGCGTAATCCATCGTCGTTGGAATATGCGCACCGCTTCCCGGCGGAAACAGAATCGGCTTCAGGTTCACTACTTGTGGAGGCTCCTGCGTAAATCCGATCGCGGGTACCGCGGCAAGGTTATGCCCCAGCGGCAGAGGAATACCGAGACCGCCAAACAGCCGACCCATGAACCTCGTCGACTGCCCGCCCAGACCATAGATCGATCCGTTCGTCGCCTTCAGGCCAAAGTTCAGCAGGAATGGCACCGGCGGATGCAGCCACGTCTTCGTCGCCGCCACGTACACATCGCCGTTGGTATAGGACTTCAGGGTGCCGGTCTCTTCCTGGTTCAGAGCGCCGCTCACAAACTTGTCGCCCGTACGCACAACGAATCCCGCGCCAATGCCCGGCGTCCATGGCCCGAACTGCCCGTCCTTGATGCCGACAACCTTTGCGTTGAATACGTTCATCCCCGAGTAGTCCCATAAACCGCTGAATGTTGGACTGTTTCCCTTGGTGTGAACGCTGCGGGTATACCCGAATTCCGCCCGGTTCGCAATCCCTTCTTCAATCGAGAACGTGTGCACGTACCCAATCACACTCGACGCGTTCACAAAGTGATAGCCAACCGCAGGATGCGACCAGACGTGACCTTTGTCGCTATACACCACATACGCCGTCGGTGTGATGAATCCGCCGGTCTGGCCCTCGAGAGTGAGGTTTTGCGCATTCATGCGTGCGGTCCCAAACAATGCAGCTGCGAGCGCTACACCAGCGGCAATTTTCTTTAAAGCAGAGAGCGTAAACATGGGGGACTCCAGTGGCGCCGTCTGTCGTGCGCCCATCATTTTCTTTTCGAAACAAATCAAGTCGAAAGCGATCAATTTCCGTTGCACCGGTCAACCAGGAGTAATCGGACACACTTCGGCCTCGATTTGTAAATTGAGATGTTGTAACACAGCCAAGTCGCGATCGTCATGGTCACCGCTCACATATGTGATGTGTACCTTGGTGCCGGGTTCGCATCACCGCGCGGCAACCCTATGCCCTGTCATACCTTTTCCACTTCGAGTGTTAGACTCACCCCATGCCGCGCGGATTGTTCATCACCCTTGAGGGCCTTGACGGCTCCGGAAAAACCACGCAAATCAAGCGCCTGGCAGCGTGGATACAGAAGCGCGGTCTTGATGCCGTCATTACCCGCCAGCCCGGCGGAACCGCCACCGGCGACCGCATCCGCGCACTCCTGCTCGACTCCAGTTCCGCACAGCTGGCACCGATGACCGAAATGGCGCTCATGTTCGCCGACCGTGCCCAGGCAATTGCTGAGGTCATCGAACCTGCGCTCGCGTCAGGACGCATCGTGGTTTGCGATCGCTTCACCGACTCCACCGAGGCCTACCAGGGCGGTGGCCGGCAACTCGGATCACAACGCGTGCTCGAGTTGCATCGCCTTGTCTGCGGCGATCTTCAGCCCGACCTCACGCTGCTGCTGCTGCCTTCGCTCGACTCAAGTCTCGCCCGCGCACGCAATCGCAACGAGCGCACCGTTGCGCAAACCGGAAAAGATGAAAACCGATTCGAGCAGGAGCAGGGCGAATTCTTCAGGCGCGTCTGGGAAAAGTACCACGAGATCGCCCGCCGAGACTCCAATCGCGTCGTGCTGATCGAAGGCAACCTCAGCATCGACGAAGTTCACGAGCAGATCATCGAAGCCGTTTCTGAGCGCCTGGTTGCGATCAGCCGCTGACGGCGAACAACTCTCATCGTCCGCCGTCAGCGCTCCGCTGTTTAATTTCCGCGGTTAAAGTTCAGGTTCGTGACGAACGTTCCCGTGTCATAGACAGCCGAACTCCACGGTACGCTCAGCGTAAACTGCGACAACGGATTGCATCCCACAATACTCACAGTGAACGAAGCGCTCGCCGACGCACTCACCGCGAGATCGCCCAGCACCGCGGGCGTGCTTCCTGCAGTCACCTTCGGCGTGCATTTCGGCCCCGATGTCTGCGTCAGCGTGAATCCCGTCAGCGTAGTCGCATACGCTGTGCCCACGTTGCCGTTCGTCGCCGTCACTTTCAGCATGCGCGTATTGCCAGTGCCCGCCTTGGTTGCAAGCGCGAACGTCATCCCATAACCCGGCAGCCTCGTCGGATCCACGATGCCCCAGTACGCCGGCTTCGCCTGCAAACCGTGATCGAAGGGCAGCGGATAATCCGTGCGCGTAACCGGGAAGCCGTCCAGCCAGGTGTCATCGTCGGCCATGCCCCAGAACGTCACCGCACTTATCTTGCCGCTGTCCTTGAATGCGTCGAAGTACTGCTTGTAAAGCCAGCCCTGTTCCGCCAGAATTGCGGGCGGAACATTATTCCCGAAGTTCGACTTCGTATCTCCGGCGTTGTACACGCTCATGTCGAGTTCCGTAACCTGTTGCTCGATATCCGGGTACGCATTCGCGACCGTCTCGATTGCATTCGTGATCGCCGCGGGCGATGGGAAGTTGATTGCGTTGTGCATCTCGTGTCCAATGCCGTCAATCGGAATGCCCCTCGCCCGCAGATCGCCTACCACCTGCACAAGGCAGGCCAGCCTGTTCGGGTCCGTCGTACTGAAGTCGTTAATGAACAGTTTCGTCCCCGCCGGGGCATACTGTCGCGCCGCCTGCAGGGCGATATCGATATAGCTCTTGCCCAGCACCTTGTAGAACGGCCCGTGCACCAGGCAATCCGGCTGGCTCGGATCGAGCGGCTCGTTCACCACATCCCACGCATACACCTTGCTTCCAAAGTGCTGCACCTCGTTCTGGATGTGCTCCTGAATATTTGCGGTCACAAGCGCCTGGTTTGCAGAGGAATTCGTGCCGTCGCCTGCTGCGTACGCAGGCGTCTGCGAACCGTTCGCCCACACCAGGTTGTGTCCGCGGATGCGCATGTCGGCGCACACTGCCACGCCCGCCTGCGCATCTGCATTCGTGAAGTTGAAGCTTCCTTTCGTATTCTCCACCGAACTCCACTTCATGTCGTTGCCGGAAGTGATGCTGTTGAAGTGCATGGTTAGGAGTTGCGCATGCGGCCCGGCGACATCCGCCATGTCCACCTCCGCACCCACAGGGAAGAACGGCGAGAGCGTCTTGTAGATGGATGGAATGTCAGCCTGGATCTGAGGTGGCGCGACATACGTGAGCTGGAAGTCGTCGATGTAGAACGACACAAGGTCGCTGCCTGATGGCGGAAAGGTTTGGAAGTACAGGAACGCCTGCCCCTGGTCGTAGTTGCTCGCCATGTTGTAGCCATTCACGCTGATCTGGTGCCACGCGCCGTCCGCCGGCACACTTACGCCGGGGAAGCTTGTGACGCCAGGGAAACTCGTCACGCCATTCAGCGTCGTCTGCAGGCTGACGTTGATAATGTGATTCGCGCCATCGGCCGGCGTCAGCATGATCCAGCCGCTGATGTTGTAGACCGACCCTGGATACATCTTGTTGTTCACGCTGACTTGCGGCCCGTCAAAGTTCGCAGTGCGGCCCGTCGTCAGCAGACTGTGTGTTCCTGAATGCGACACCCCGTCCGCATTCGTCACGCTCGATTGGCCTGAGCGCGAACTCCATCCGTCCACCCCGCCATCTTCAAACGTGCTCGAAATGCCGCTGTTGTCCTGCTGGCTCGGATCCGGCGGCGGTGGAGCAATCTCGCTGATCGTCACACCGCTCAGATAGAAGGAATCCGTAGCGCTGCTCGACTGCATGTACAACGTGAGCGACGTCGGTGGTCCTGGCAGATTGCTGAAGCTAAACGTCCCCTGCACCTTCGTCCACGCCGTGGAAGATAGTGCTGCTGATGTTGCGAGATTCGAAAACGCGCCCGCTGTTGCGCAATCCGCAGTCTTTGTCGAAAGCGTCGCGGTAGGATTGGTGCTGTCGGCCGCAGCCAGCAGCACGTACGCCGTAACCTGGTAGGTGGCTCCGGCCGCAAGCTTCAAACTCAACAAATTCAGGCTCGGCCCCATGAAGGTAGCCGATCTGTTCGTCGTGAGCAGAGCATTCGCATCTCCCGCCGGATCCTGCAACGGCGGCGCAGCATTGGCAAGAGTTGGCGACCCAAAGGCCGCCCAGCCATCCAGTCCGCCATCGGACCACGTGAATGTCGCAACCGGTGTGCCACCCGGCGGCGGAGCCGTCTGCGTGATCACCACGTCATCCAGATAGAACGACTGCGCCGTCGTCGCGCCCACGAGCTGCGCATAGAGCGTCAGGCCCGTCTCCGTCGTGCTTACCGTGTACGAGCCGCCGATCGCCGCCCACCCTGAATCGTTCACCGGCACCTGGAAGGCGCCGACAGTGTCGAAGCACGTCCCTCCCGAACAGCTCGGGTCCGTACGCTTGATCGTGAAGTTCGCATTGGTTGCGGTCTCTCCGCTGGTCAAACGCACAAAGCCGGTGATCGTGTATTTTGCACCCGCCTGCAACACGCCGCCGACGTTGATTGAAGGTCCGCCCTGGCCCGTCGCGCCGGTTGTCGTCAGCAAGCTGAAGGATCCGTCAGAAGACGCGGCATTCGTCGCAACCGGAACGCTCGCCCCGTTGAACGATGTCCAACCCTGTGCAGTTCCGTCTTCAAAACTGTAGGTCGCGACGGTCTGCGCATCTGCTCGCGCAACACACAAAATTGATAAAGTGATGGCGCCGCAGACGAGAAGATTTGTTCGATTTTGGCGCGCGAAAAGGCTGCTGATTCCGGGGAAGCGAATCATGGGGGGCTCTCCTTAAATTTTCAATGTGTTCAACCCTGAAAGCCCCTCGTGCTTGCGTAGAGGAGAATCGTGCCGGGGGAAGAGTCTCATCGAACACTTCCGACAGTAATTCGATTTACTCAAAACACGGCGGGAGTATAGTCACGCCTTTCAAGGGCTGTCAAGAACTGCTTTTCGACTGCGCTCGAACCAAACAAAATGCAAGATTTGCATAGCGTTTGTTAGCGCTCATCTCCGTAATATCGGGCTCGTACTAATCACCATGCGGCAGGTGGACGTCGTACGCGCTCATTGGTAGATTAGGAACCTGCGAAACGCGCGGACTAGATTGAGCTCACACTTCAAAGTTCAACTATGCGGAGATAGAAGTCACGAGGTTGTCATAAGGTCATTCTTTCGCTACATGCAAAGTGCTGACTCCCAAGCGAAACAATGCATCCCTTCTTGGGGCGATTGCAAGATCGGTTGAGATGTCACCTCGTGAGTTCCAACTCGATGACATTCTAATTACATCTGTGACGCGCCGACTTCCCCTTCTTTAACGCATCCGTCATCTCTCCGCAACATCCGGCTGCTACGAATTTCCAAGCGGCAGGTTGGCGCTGCGGGTCTCGCTCGAGTTGACTCGAACCGTCTCCCATTTCGTGCCGCAATTCCCCACGATACGAGGTTTCCATGCAGAGCTTCACCCCTCTCCGCCCTCTCGCAGGGCTTGCGCTTCTGGCTGCGCTCACCTGCACGAGCGCAATCTCTCAGGACGATCATGACACTCGCGAAATCAAGCATGTATTTGTGATCGCAATGGAGAATCACAACTGGACGCAGCCGGCAACACTCGCCGGCAGCATTCAGCCCATCTTCCAGAATCCGAACGCACCGTTCATTAACAGCCTCGTCAATGGAACCGCTGTCGAATGGATCAATGGCAGCCAGGTAAACATCAGCCAACACACTGCGTACGCCGCGTCGTACCACAATGTTCTCGCCACCCAGAGCGGTAACAACCCGCACATCCACCCCTCGGAGCCGAACTATCTCTGGGCCGAAGCCGGCACCAATTTCGGCATCGCGAATGATGATGACCCATTCAGGGACACCCCTCCCAATTCTCAGAGCACAACCCAGCATCTCAGCGGTCTGCTGCAGAAAGGCGGGAAGAAGCTGGAAGTCCTATCAGGAAGACATCGATCTCGCGACGGCCACGAGCGGCAAACTCACCAACCTGCCGTTGCCGCAGAATCAGTGGACAGTTCCCTTGGTCAGCAAGAGCGGCGTATTCGACTCCGCCAGCTTTCTGAATGCGTACAACGACTCGCTCCAGTACAACTACGCCGTCAAGCACAACCCCATGGCCTTCTTCGCCGATACCAACGGCGGCAATAACACAACCACGTCAAACCCGCTTCGGTTCAACTACGCGCCCCTGCAACAGTTGGAATTCGACCTCGCCAACAATCGCGTTGCCGATTACGTATGGATCACTCCCAACCAGTACAACGATCAACACAGCGGCCTGACGGCTGGATTCGCGGGACTGACCGGCGATTCAGGACAGATCAAGGCCGGCGACAATGCGCTCGCTCGCCTCGTTCCCATGATCATGGCGTCCAAAGCCTACAAGGACGGCGGCGCGATCATCCTCTGGTGGGATGAAAGCGAATCCGACGGCGAGTCCAACGACAATGCCGACGACTTCAACCACACCATCGGCGAGATCGTCATCTCCGACCTGGCGCACGCCAACGAAGCAGGCTTACCTTATGCCAGCCCCGTCGATTTCACCCACTCCTCCGACCTGCGCACGATGCAGAATATCTTCCACGTAAAGGCAAACTCGAAGACATCGCCCTACCTCGGCGACGCCGCCAACGCGACCGACCTCTCGGACCTCTTTGCCCCCGGAGTCATTCCGTCGCGGCCGTAATCAACTCTCCCTCCCCCCTGCAACGCAGCGGCGCAGAGTCCTCTACCTCTGCGCCATTTCGTTTTTCTCTCGCCGATCTCACAAACATCTGTCATGTCGAGCGAAGGTCGCCCGCGCAAGCGGGCGAGCGCAGCCGAGATACCCGCAGTGCCGTTCGTCTTTTCGCCAACTAATCACGATTCAGACCAACTGCCGTCAACCAGGGAACCAACTCCTCCGTCTAGACGTAAGAATCCTGCAAGCGTCTCCGGAGGTCCCCATGCCCTCGCGTCTTCGCAACTCCGCATTTCTCTTCGCCTTATTAGCCTTCGCATCGAGCACACTCCCGGCCCAATCCAACGACAGCATGCCCGGCATGGCCCACATGTCCGGGCACATGTACATGACGACCCTGCGCCCGAAGCAGCCCGGCGATCAGACCAAGGCTGACGCGATCGTCACCGCGGCGAAAGCCGCCATGGCTCCCTACGAGGACTACCACAACGCTCTGGCTGACGGTTATCGCATCTTTCTCCCCAATCTGCCCCAGCCTCAGTACCACTTCACCAAAGCGGCGAATGGACTTGCGGCATGGAGCCACTTCGATCCGTTGAAGCCGACTTCCCTGCTCTATCGCAAGACTCCCGACGGCGGCTACAAACTGATCGGCGTAATGTACACCGACCGCGTCGACGCCAATGAAAACGAGATCAACAATCGCATTCCGCTCAGCATTGCGCGCTGGCATCAACACACCAATTTTTGCAAAGCGCCTGCGGGACAAAAAGCCGCATACTTCGGACCCAACGCGAAGTTCGGCTTGCTCGGATCAATTCATACGCAGGAAGCCTGCGACGAAGCCGGCGGAGTCTTTCTGCCGCATGTCTTCGGCTGGATGGTACACGTCTATCCCTATGAATCCGACCCGCACAAAGTGTGGTCTGTCGACGATGACGACAACGGCCACGACAATATGGATCACTCATCAATGCCGGGAATGAAGATGGACTAACAATTCAGCGGAGCTTGAAACGCATCACAATTCCCGTCGACAGCTTCTCGCCGGCCTTCACATCGCCATGCTCATCGAGCACATCCCAACCCGAATTCGCAATGTAATAAAACCAGTCGCCGACCACCACCCCATGCGTTGGATCGCCGAGCGTCGCAGTCGATCGTTCAACCAGTTCCTCCGACGCCACTTTAGTCTGCGATTGGTCGAGTTTCATGCGCACAACCCGCTCCGGTGATGTCCCGTTCTGCGTCAGAATGAATGCACCATCGGCGTAATAAAGTCCGTCTATCCCGTTCAAGGCGACCTTCGCGCCATCCCGCTGATTCAGCCAGTGCACCGAGCCATCCCTGATATCTAGAATTCCAATTCCTCGCAAATAGTCGGGAACCGCCACGAGATTCCCGTCGGGAAGAACCACCGGGGTCTGCGGTGAAATAAAGTCCTTGCCATTGATCAGAACAAGACGCCCATCTTGAACCTTGTAAACACCGCCGCCTTCGCCGTCACTGACGATGGGAACGCCCGCCGCGGTAAGGGCCATATCGCCGAGCGCGGAGTGCGGTGCGCCTTCGATCCGATTCACTAACTTCCCCGTCCGAAGATCAAAGCCCAACACAGCCGACTTTCCCCAATCGCTCTTCGAAGCATTGGTGAATCCATCCAAAGCAACTTCCGTCGCCCACACACGGTTGTGCTTCGCATCCACCTTGATCGCCAGCATCGGCCACCCGCTCGGCGAAGATGCAAACGCAGAAATCTGCCCTGAAGATGTGATGCGAATAATCTTCTTCTCCAGAACGCTCGTGACAAGAAATGTCTTTGACTGCGGATCGAAATCGATGTCCTCAGGAATAAGGCCCGGATCTGCCAGAGGGAACGCCTTCTCCGAGCGCGCCACAGGAGTCTTGTTCTCTCGAAACTTTTCGAGGATGGACTTGTATCCGGGAAGGTCGTGAAGCGCGACGAACGTCTTGTCTTTGCCCTCAAGCATCGCGTCGTCAGCTTGCCCCATTGCGGCAAACTCATATAACGCAGCCAGCGCGTGATCCTTGTCGTTCAACTCGGCGTAGCCGAGGGCGGTTGACTCAATCGCACCGGGCGAATCATTCAGCAAACTGCGAACCTTGATCGCTGCTTCAAGATATCCGCGATGATCGCCTGCGGTGCGTGCCTCGTGCCCCTGCTTTCGCAGTTGGGCCAGCTCTTCCGCTGCGGTGGGCGCACTCTGCGCGCCCGCACTCCACAGCAATAACGCCGCAATGAGCTGGATCTTTCCCAAGGAGGCCTCCATCCGTCGCCACTAAACCTGGATAGAAGGATCGCACATCCGCTCAGATCACAGGCAGATCAACAAGCTCGCGTGCTTCCCCTGCAAAATATCGCCTCTGAACCCAGAAGGCAACGTTGACCAGGCCGATTAACGCAGGGACCTCAATCAGCGGCCCCACTACCCCCACAAACGCTTCGCCCGAGCTCAACCCGAACACCGCCACAGCAACCGCAATCGCCAGTTCGAAGTTATTGCCCGCGGCGGTGAATGAGAGCGTCGCCGATTGCGCGTAGTTGGCCCCCAGCCGCTTTCCCATCCAGAAGCTCACCATGAACATGATCAGGAAATAGATCACGAGCGGAATCGCGATGCGCAGCACGTCCAGCGGCAGGCGCACGATCAGGTCGCCCTTCAACGAAAACATCACCAGGATCGTGAACAGAAGTGCCACCAGCGTCAGCGGGCTGATCCGCGGAATAAAGCGCGTGCGATACCACTCCTCGCCCTTCATCCTTATCAAGAAAAACCGCGTCACCATTCCCGACACAAACGGAATGCCCAGGTAGATGCCGACGCTCTTCGCAATCTGCGCGATGCTCACATCCACTACACTGCCTTCGAGGCCAAACCACTTCGGCAGCACCGTGATGAACACCCACGCATAGAAACTATAGAAGAGCACTTGGAACACGCTGTTGATCGCCACCAGTCCGGCGGCATAATTTGTGTCGCCATTGGCCAGTTCATTCCACACCAGTACCATCGCAATGCAGCGTGCAATGCCGATCAGAATCAGCCCGCGCATGTAAGCTGGATCTCCGCGAAGAAACAGGACGGCGAGAGCAAACATCAACGCAGGGCCGATCACCCAGTTCTGCACCAGCGACAGCCCCAGCACGCGCTTCCTGCGAAACACTTCGCCCAGCTTCTCGTAGCGCACCTTGGCCAACGGCGGAAACATCATGATGATGAGTCCGATGGCAATCGGAATATTCGTTGTCCCACTCTGAAAGCGGTTTACAAATCCAGCTGAGCCCGGTACAAAATGCCCCAGCCCCACGCCAACCGCCATCGCTAGAAAAATCCATAGCGTCAGAAAGCGGTCGAGAAACGAAAGCTTCTTCCGGTCTATCGGAGCGCAGATCTGCCCCTGGGTATACGGCGCGGTTGACATTGTTATCTCGCCTCCGAAGCGATCAAGCCACTCAGCGCCGCCGGCCGCGGTGCGCCCTGAAGGGTCACGAACTTCGCGGGAGCACAGCAGGCCTTCGACAAGCGCGCCCTGTCTGCCTGCATCGCGCGATCCTCACCGAGCCACGCCAGCGTTTGCCGCAGCACCTGTGCCGCACCGGCATTCGGCGGCATCACGATGCGATAGTGCATCCACTTCCCTTCGCGTCGTGCCTGCACAATTCCCGCGCTGCGCAGATATGCCAGGTGCCGCGATATCTTCGGCTGTCCCTGCGCCAGGATCTCCACGAAATAGCAGACGCAGATTTCCTGGTCCCCCATCAGGTTCAGCAGGCGCAGCCGCGTATTGTCACCAAGGGCCTGAAAAAAACGCTCCATATCGAATTCAGATGATCTCGCCGTCATGATTTATATATACGCCTTGACGAATATGTTTTCAAGAGATATATTCGCTTACATGAATATGTTTTTCTAAGGAGCACGTCATGGCAGAACAGATTCTTGAATCGGTGAAATCAAAGTACGCAGCAGTGGCAGAGAGTTCTCTTTCCAGCGACAACGCCGGCGTCAAAGCCGTCGCCGAGGCCTTCGGCTACACACCTGAAGAGCTGACTTCGATTCCCGCGGAAGCCAACATGGGCCTCTCCTGCGGCAATCCCACGGCGACCGCGCACCTCAGGCCCGGCGAAGTGGTGGTCGATCTCGGCTCCGGCGGCGGACTCGATATCTTTCTGTCGTCGAAGCAGGTCGGCCCTCAAGGCCGCGCCATCGGCATCGATATGACACCTGCCATGATTGAGCGCGCGCGTGCCAACGCCGCAGCCGGCGGCTACACCAACGTCGACTTTCACCTTTCCACGATTGACAGAATTCCACTCCCCGATGCTTCGGTCGATTGCGTAATTTCGAATTGCGTTCTGAATCTAGCGCCCGACAAGCCCGCTGTGTTCCGCGAAATCGCCCGCGTCCTCAAACCGGGCGGCCGCCTCGCCGTCAGCGACATCGCATTGAAACACGAATTGCCCGAAGCCATCGCGAAGAGCGTTGCCGCCTATGTCGGCTGCATCGCCGGAGCTATCCGCATCGACGACTACCGCAACGGTCTTCTAGCCGCCGGCTTCGAGCACGTTGAAATCGTCGACAGTGGCTCCGACCTGAACGCTTACGCCAAAATCGAAAACCAGTCCGGCTGCTGCTCGCCTGCGATGGACAAGACAGACGCGTCCAATCCGCTCCAGGTCGTTGAAGGCTCGTGCTGCTCGCCCGCTCCCGCCGCCGAATCTACACTGCACGA
Organism: uncultured Acidobacteriaceae bacterium; assembly: GCA_963770365.1. Taxonomy (GTDB): domain Bacteria; phylum Acidobacteriota; class Terriglobia; order Terriglobales; family Acidobacteriaceae; genus Telmatobacter. The sequence continues at coordinate 826,258 of CAVYPN010000032.1, forward strand.
TGAGTTGAAGACGCTTCTCGAGAACTACGACGTCAACGCGGCAGCCGCAAGCGTGAAAGTTTACGCGATCAAGCCCGCTGCAGCACCCGCAAAATCCTGCTGCGGCCCAACCTGCTGCTCGTGAGAGAAAGACCAGCGATGTTCAAAGTGATCTTTGCCTGTGTACACAACGCCGGCCGCTCGCAGATGGCGGCCGCGTTCTTCAATCAGCTTGCCGATCGCGCAAAAGCCGAGGCCATCTCCGCGGGAACGGAACCAGGCCTGCGGGTTCACCCCGAGGTGCTCACCGCCATGCAGGAAATCGGCATCGATCTCAGCGGCGCCAGGCCGCAAAAGCTCACTGAAGAACTCGCGCGCGACGCTCAGCTCCTCATCACCATGGGCTGCGGGGACAACTGCCCCTACGTCCCTGGGCTCCGCCGCGACGACTGGCCGCTCCGCGACCCGAAGGGCCAGCCAGTCGAAGAAGTCCGCATCATCCGCGATGAAATCCGCGAGAGAGTGCAATCACTTCTGGCACACGAAGGTCTGAGCGGTTCGCCGCGAGACTAATTCCACGCCCCGAGCATCCGCCGCACCAGCACCAGCTGCCCGACGTGATACGCATTGTGGTCCGCGGCCAGTAGCGCCTCGCGCAAGATCGTCTGCCCATCCCCATGCGGAATCTTTGCGAACAGGTCTGTCTTCTCGTTCTGGACCAGCTCGCAGAATTCCTTCAGATCCTTCTTGAACGCGCGCACGCTTTTGTCCCACGCCTTCTCGTCCGCCGGCGCTTTCTCCGTGGGCCAGTAGCCCTCGGGCCACTTCGGCGACTCGTGTTTCGCATCCAGCGAAAATTTCAGGATGTCCCACTGCGCGATCCGCAGATGTTCCAGCAACTGCCACGGAGTATGTTCGGCTCCTTTAGCCAGCTTTCCACGAAACTCCGCCGGCAGACCTTTCACCGCCTGCTCAAAAGTCGCGTGCGCATGCCCGCCCGTCAATACTTCCACCAGGTGCTTCCGCAACGCCGCATCGTTCTTGTCAGCCATCAAATCCCTCTGCATCAACAGATTCGGGCATCTACGCCAAAGATTCGGGAAAAGCACCGGACTCACGAGATTCATCTGCGTTTCAAAAATCTTGATATACTTTGGCCACCCGCATGAGAGCTTTTCGTCAGCAACGGGCGTGGTACTGGATTGCGATCGCAGCCATTGTGATTGCCCTCGTTGCGCTGCTTGTGCCCCACGGCAACGCCACCAACGCTCCCGCATGGATAGCGCTGCTGCCCGCGTTCTTCGTGGGCCTGCTGGTCCCCTTCAACCTATTACCGCTGCTGCTGGTTCTTTCTCTCGGTCATGCGCCCCAGGCTCCATCGCTGGCCCCCTCTTTCCAGCGACCCCCGCCTTTCCGACTCGCTTAATTCTTCCAGTCGATTCCAGAATCTTGCGGCGAAAAGCCGCAGGCATCTCTGTGGTCCCCGAAGTTCTATGAGCGACGTTCTCCGGTCATCGGAAAGGTCTTTTATGGACGCTATATACAGCGCACTCGCTGCACTTGCAATGAGTTCGCCTTTTCTGGCGATTCTGCTCATCCTGGCTTACTACTATTTGTTCCGCGTGCCATGGCGTCGCAAGCGAAAAGCAGGAAGAAGCAGGTCGAGGTTTTCCCCGTCCTCTGAAGGACTTGGAACTGTGCTTCTCGGCTTGACACTCATTTACCGGCCGCGCATTCAGTACGCCGTCGAAGCGCAGCAGCGTCAGGTCGAAGATGCGGACGAGGACGATAACGGCGACCCTGACAGCCCCACCCGGCACCTCATGCGTCAATTGCGCCGAATCCGCCGTGGCGAACCGGTCGAAAGCCTCACCGTGCGCCTGAAATGAGCTCTCCACATCGCATCTATGACACAATAGAAAAGGAACCGCACGATGTCCCGATCGCTGAACAAAAACGCGTGGATGTGGGTGGCAATTGCCGCCGTCGCATTTACGTCGGTTGCGCACGCTGAGACGGGCCTGCAAAACGCCAAAGCTTACACCCACCCGGTACTTGAATTCCTGGCCCGAAGTCAGAGTCAGAACCCGACCGCATTTTCCGGCGTTTTGCGATTTGGACATCCCGGCTCCCGGCGCCACGCCAATTCAATGTTGCGCAACGTCGGCTCCCGGACATGGATCGCGATGCTTCCCGTGTTCTTTATCGGGCTGGTTTCGCCTCTCTCTCTTGCTTCGGCATCATCCATCCGGTGCTTGGGCCCCGCGCCAGCAGTGCCTCTGCTTCCCGCGCTCTTCCAGCGCCCTCCGCCCCGCCTCGCCTGATCTTCTGCTCCAGTGCAGCGATCACCGCCTCGCTTCCCTCATAGACGGTCGCTCCAATCGCTGCAATTCACGACATTTATACTGGAAGATCGGAGACTCCTGTGTTTTTCGATAAGGTACTCACGAAAATATTCGGCACCGCCAACGAGCGGGCCATCAAGAAACTGCTTCCCATTGTCGGCCAGGTCGGCTCATTTGAGCCGGAGATGGAAAAGCTTTCAGATGAGCAGCTTCGAGCCAAGACGGCTGACTTCCGCGCCCGCATTGCCGCTCGCATTCAAGGCATTACCGACCCCGATGAGATCAAGACTGCCGAACGTGCGGCACTCGATGAGATTCTGCCCGAAGCCTTCGCCGTAGTCCGCGAAGCCGGCTGGCGCGCTGTAAGGATGCGCCACTTCGACGTGCAGCTCATTGGCGGCATGGTTCTGCACCAGGGCAAGATCAGCGAAATGAAGACCGGCGAAGGCAAGACCCTCGTCGCTACCCTCTCCTGCTATCTCAACGCGCTTGCCGGCCACGGCGTCCACGTCGTCACCGTCAACGACTACCTGGCCAAGCGCGACGCCGAGTGGATGGGCAAGATCTACGAGTTTCTCGGCCTCACCGTCGGCGTCATCGTCCACGACCTCTCTGACGACGAGCGCCGCGCAGCCTACGGCGCCGACATCACCTACGGGACCAACAACGAATTCGGCTTCGACTACCTGCGCGACAACATGAAGTTCGAGATCAAGGATTGCGTGCAGCGCGGCCACTATTACGCCATCGTCGACGAAGTGGACTCGATCCTCATCGACGAAGCCCGCACGCCGCTCATCATCTCCGGCCCCACCGACCAGACCACCGACAAATATGCGCGCGTTCGCAAAATCATTCCCGCGCTCGAACTTGGTGAAGAAGTCGAAAGCCTTGAAGGCAAAACCTTCTCGGGCGACTACGTTGTCGACGAAAAGCATCGCACGATCGGTGTGACGGACGAAGGCTGGGTCACCATTGAGAAAGCGCTCGGCATCGATAACATCGCCAGCGCGGAGAACTGGGAACTCAAGCACTACGTCGAAACCGGGATCAAGGCACACTCGCTCTATAAACGCGATGTTGACTACGTCGTCAAGGATGGCGAAGTCATCATCGTCGACACCTTCACCGGCCGCCTGATGCCGGGCCGTCGCTGGTCTGACGGACTGCACCAGTCCATCGAAGCCAAGGAAGGCGTCAACATCCGCAAGGAAGACCAGACCCTCGCCACCATCACCTTCCAGAACTACTTCCGTCTCTACAAAAAGCTCAGCGGCATGACCGGTACGGCCGAAACCGAAGCCGCCGAATTCGAGAAGATCTACAAGCTCGAAATCGTCGTCATTCCCACCAACAAGCCGCTGCTCCGCGTCGAAAACCCTGACGTGGTCTTCCGCACCGAAAAGGAAAAGTTCAAAGCCGCGGCCGAAGACATTGGCCGCCTTCACGAGGAGCAGCAGCCCGTGCTGGTCGGCACCGTGTCGATTGAAAAGTCCGAACGCCTCTCCGCCATCCTGCAGCGCAAGGGCATTCGCCACGTGGTGCTCAATGCCAAGCAGCACGAGCGCGAAGCCGAATATGTGGCACAGGCAGGCCGCCTCGGCATGGTCACCATCGCCACCAACATGGCCGGACGCGGCACCGACATTCTGCTCGGCGGCAATCCCGAATTCATGGCTCGCCAGGAAATGGTGAAGCAGGGCCGCGCCCGTGCGCTCAGCGTCGCTGAGGGAGCCATTAATCCCATGGCCCCCGCCGGCTTCCTCCGCTTCTACTATCAAGGGCAGGAATTCGAGGTCGCCGAGCCGGACTGGAACGCAACCTTCTCTGTTCATAACGACGCCGCCCAGAAAGAGCATGAACAGGTCATCGCCAAGGGTGGCCTCTTCATTCTCGGCACCGAGCGTCACGAGTCACGCCGCATCGACAACCAGCTGCGTGGCCGCGCCGGCCGCCAGGGCGATCCCGGCGCATCGCGCTTTTATCTCTCGCTCGAAGACGACCTCATGCGCATCTTCGCGCGCGGATTCGCCAACACCATGATGCAACGCATCATGGAAGAAGACGTGGCGATTGAGTCGAAGATGATTACCCGTCAGATTGAAAACGCGCAGAAGGGCGTTGAATCGCAGAACTTCGAATCGCGCAAACACCTGCTCGAATACGACGACGTGATGAACAAGCAGCGCGAAGCCGTCTATGGTTTGCGCCGCCAGTTGCTCGAAGGAGTCGAACAGCGCGAACTCATTCTGGAAGATTATGTAGGCGGAATCCTCAGCGGAATCCTCGACGAATTCGCGCCCGAAGACAAGCATCACGATCAATGGAACTTCAAGGGCATGGATGAAAAGCTTGTCGGCCAGTTCGGCTTCAGCATGGCAGCCGCCGGCATCAATCCCAATGACCTGGCCCGCCACGAGCTCGGCGACCAGATCTTCGAAAAGCTCAAGGAGCAGTACGAGCAGAAAGAGCACATTCTCTCGGCGCCGCAGATGCGCTATCACGAACGCATGGTCATGCTCAGCGTGATCGACGGCCTGTGGAAAGACCACCTGCTCGCCATGGATCACCTGAAAGAGGGCATCGGCCTGCGCGGCTACGCGCAGCAGGATCCGCTGGTGGCCTACAAGAAAGAATCCTTCGACATGTTCGAAGCCATGATGGCGAAGTTCCAGGAAGACACCGTCCGCTTCCTGTTCCGCATGCAGATCCTCGGACCCGACGGCCGCCCCATCGAAATGGCGCCGCCCGAACCGCGCCGGGCCGTGCCGCCCGCACCGCCCGTGGCCAGCGCGGAGCAGTTGACACTGAATGGCGACGGCCAGCCTACTCGTGTACGACGCGCCGCCTCGCGAGATCGCCATCCCCACGCGCGCTCCTTCCACGACCATCGATCAGTTGGAGAAGGAGTTTCACCGTAAAAAGCAGCGCGAACTCGAAGCTGCTACGCGCGCCGGTGGCGGCGCAAACGGTAGCCAGCCCACGCAGCGCCGCACCGGCGAAAAAGTTGGCCGCAACGATCCCTGCCCCTGCGGCTCAGGCAAGAAGTACAAGAAGTGCCACGGCACGGAAGCATAGCGCAGACCTAAGTGTGTGAGCCGGCCTTTTGATAAGGCCCCGGCTTATCATTTCGCTTGAACCCCTTTCCCATAGAAGTCCGAGTGGTGTACGCTAACTCCCATAGATGTTCGAGTGGAGGCGGGTGCATGGGAAAGAGCGGGCAGTCAGACGGAGAGATGCTGAAGGGAACGCTCGACATGATGATTCTGCGTACCCTGGTCACGGGCGACGCACATGGACATACCATCGCCAAGGTCATTGAGCGAACCTCCGAGGACGTTCTTGAAGTAGAGCAAGGCTCCCTCTATCCCGCGCTTCATCGGCTTAACGATCGCGGTTGGGTCTCATCCTATTGGGGAGTAAGCGAGAACAATCGCAAGGCCAAGTTTTATCGGCTCACCGCCGCAGGCAGAAAGCAACTCGTCCACGAGACAAATCGCTGGCGGCAAATGGCGCGTGCCATCGCACTGGTAATGGGCGAAAAGACCTTGCCGGATGGCGGTGTTCGATGAGCTGGTACGGACTCTTTCGCCGTAGAAAAGCCGATGCCGAATTGCAAGAAGAGCTCGACTCGTTTCTCGCGGAAGAGATTGCCGAGAACCTGGCGCGCGGCAAATCTCCTGTAGAAGCGCGCCGCCTGGCAGGCATCAAGCTCGGAAGCCGTCAAAGTGTTCGCGAAACCGAATGGCGGCAAAACACCTTCTCCGCAATCGACAGCCTATGGCCCGACTTGAAGTATGCCGTCAGAACCCTGAAGCGCGCGCCTGCCTTCACCGCGGTTGCGATCCTGGTCTTGGCGCTGGGCATTGGTGCAAGCGTGGCGATCTTCGCATTTGTGGATGCAGCGCTGATCAAGCCGCTGCCCTACAAGGACGCGGCGCGGCTGGTCAGCATTTATGAGGTTGTTCCCTCTTGTCCCCTGTGCCGTGTTTCGTACCAGAACTTTCTGGACTGGAGAAAAAGCAATCTGCCGTTCAGTTCGCTCGAGGCCTGGAGCTGGACGAGTTATCTCATCAATACGCCTCAGGGTACGGAACCGGGGCGGGGCGTGCGCGTAAGCGATGGGTTCTTTCGAACGCTGGGAGTGACACCGATTCTGGGGCGCGATTTCTATGCGGGAGAAGATGCGCCGGGCGCGCCGCATACGGTTCTGCTCAGGTACGGCGCATGGCAGAGACGCTTTGGCGGAAACCCGAGCGTGGTAGGGCAAACAATCACGCTGAACAATATTTCGTACACCATTATTGGCGTGCTGCCTCAAGACTTTCACTTCGCGCCAATTGGCGATGCAGACTTTTGGGCCGCTCTGAACGATCCGAACCTCTGCGACAAAGAGCGCGGCTGCCACGGGATGGCTGGTCTGGGGAGATTGAAAGACGGCGTTTCTTTGCAAACCGCCATCGCCGCTCTGAAAACGGAAGCGAGCCAACTTGAGCGCCTATACCCTGATCCCAATCATGGCTACAGCGCCACGGCGATCACTCTCAGAGACGCGGTCATGGGCGATATCCGACCTGTGCTCCTCGTGCTCCTGAGCGGAGTATTTCTGCTGCTGTTGATTGCCTGCATCAACGTTTCAGGACTCCTTCTGGTCCGCAGCGAAAGCCGCAAGCGCGAGACCGCGGTTCGCGCCGCACTGGGCGCTACGCCTGCTCGACAGTTCCGGCAATTTGTGATCGAGGCCATGGTGATGGTTGGCGTGGGGAGTGCGTTTGGCCTCGGGTCCGCATACGCGGCGATGAAACTCCTGATCAAACTTGTGCCCGTAAGAAGACTGGACGGAATGCCCTTCCTGCTCACGGTTGGAATGAACCCGCAGGTGCTGGCGTTTGCGGGTATCGTCTCACTGCTCGCAGTCGCTGGTGTTTGCGGTTACGCCGGCCCTGCGTATGGCTCGTGGAAACCTCCGCGTAGACCTTACCGAAGGCGGCCGCAGCGCTGCGGGAAATACGTGGCGGAGGCTGGGCACCAAACTCATTGTGCTGGAGCTGGCCACTGCGGTTGTGTTGCTGGTTGGTGCGGGCCTGCTGGGCAAAAGTTTCTATCTGCTGCTCCATGTAAACCTCGGAATGCAATCCGACCATCTGGCAACACTGGTGATGGAAGCGCCGAAAACGTATGCGGAAGGCGATAAGCGGATGGTCTTGGAGCGCCTGATCCTTAGCAGAATCGGCAGCCTGCCTGGCGTGCAGTCAGTCGGCATCTCCAGCAATCGGCCGGTGCAAAGTTGGGACGGGGATGTTTCGATCGTAGTTCCCGGCCGTCCCACGAATGGAAAGCGCAATGACGTTCCGGAACGACTTGTCAGTGCAGGCTACCTGACGACCATTGGTGCAAGGCTTTTGCGCGGACGGTATTTTACCGAGGCAGAAGACGATGGCAACAAGCCTCTTTTGTTTGTGGTCAATCAGACCTTCGCCAGGAAATTCTTCCCCGGAGAAGACCCTGTCGGCAAGCACGTGGCATATGAAGGCACGAAAACGCCAATCGAGATTATTGGCGAGGTGGAAGATATCAAGGAGGGCCAGCTGGACTCTCCAAATCAACCAGTGATCTATGTTCCCTTCAATCAGTGGGTATATCCCGGGTTCAATCTGGTTGTAAGGACGCGGCAGACCGAGCAGAGCATACTACCAACCCTGAGTGCTGCCATCCATCAAATCGATCCGACTATTGCAACATCCGATGCAACAACCATGACCGATCTAATTGACGACTCGACCTCCGTGTATCTGCATAAGTCGTCAGCGTGGCTGGTAGGAGGGTTTGCGGGATTGGCGCTGGTATTGAGCGTGGTGGGTCTGTATGGAGTGATCGCGTATTCGGTGAGCCAGAGAACGCGGGAGATTGGCGTGCGCATGGCCCTCGGCGCGCGGCGCAGTTCCGTTTATCAGCTTGTGTTGAAGGAAGCTGCATGGCTCGTTGCGTTGGGCATTGTTGCCGGACTGGGCTGCTCGATTGCGGCAGCCTCACTCATGCGCAAACTGCTTTTCGGCACGCAAGCCTGGGACGCGCCTACGTTCGTCTGTGTTGCCGTGGTGCTCGGCGCAAGCGCATTCCTTGCCAGCTACATTCCTGCGCATCGCGCCGCTTCGGTCAATCCAGTGGATGCCCTTCGCGCCGAATAGCCCTGGTTCAAGGAAGCTATTTCTTCGCTCTTCGGATCAAGAACATGAATCGCGGGAGGGTAGTCTTGAATGGGCCGAGCCGCAATCAATCGACGGCTCGTCTTCCTAACGTGCGCGCACGCTGTTGCTCCTCGATTGATCGAGCTCGCCTAGCCATTCTCGAGCACGGTCAAGATGATTCAGGTTAGGAACGCCCATCTTCTCTTTTCGAGAGAGCATGCCCTGGTAGCCTGCCAGGAGAAGTGGTTCAGCCTCAGCATATTTTTTCTCTCCAGCGAGAGCGGCTCCAAGTAGGCTCTCGGCGCGGAATCGCTGCCATCGGTCCGGTTGCTCTTTCACGTTGAACTCAAGATTCTCCCTCGCGATCGGCTCACTCTCCGCGAATTTGCCTTCCGAAATGAGGATCAAGGCCAAATCGGCTGCGGCCAGGTGAACATCTGACGGATCTTCCGAGCCACCGGCTCGGCGGCGTCCTGTCAGGACCTGCGTTGCATCCGCCTCTGCCAGCTCACGTTTGCCTTCCTGCAGGTATAGCAACGCGCGGTCGGCTAGAAAACCAAGAGTGGTCGTATGCTGCGGCCCCAGTACGCGGCGGCTGACCTCCAAAGTCTGATCAAAGAGCGCTTCGGCCTGCTCGTCTTTACCCTCTCTGGCGTAAGTTGACGCTAGATTTCCCATCGATAACAGTGTGTCTGGGTGCTCAGGACCGAGAACACGGCGCTGGGTTTCCATGGCTTCGGTGTAAAGGACCTGCGCCTTCTGGTAGTCGCCCTCCGTCCAATAAACGTTGGCAAGGTTATTGATCGAGATGAGCGTCTGCGGATTTTCAGGACCCAGTACGCGCCGGCGGATTTTCAGGGTTTCTTCATAAAGAGGTTGAGCTTTTCCGTTGTCGTCCTCTGCTCTGAAGACGTTGGCAAGATTGTTCATGCAATACAGCGTGTCGGGATGCTCGGGACCCAATACCCGCCGCTCGATCTCCAGCGCCGGTCCGAAAAGCGCTCCCGCTTCCTTATACTTGCCTTCATGCCAAAGGGTTCGTCCCAGATGGTTCAAAGTGTTCAGGGTCGTCGCACTCTCGGGACCCCAGACCTTCCGCTCTAAATCGAGTGCGCGCTCCAGTTGCTTCTCTGACTCCGCGTACTGAGCAAGATCTTCGTAGGTCTTACCCATAGCGTCCCGAATGGCGGCCTCGACTTCCGGTTGCCCGTCAAATTTTCGGTCAATCCGAGCCGCAGCCCGGTCCAATGCTGTTCGAACCGTGATGTTCGGGTCGAGACTGACGTCTTTGGACTGGTTCTTCGGACTGGCCTGCGCCAGCAGATCGTTCCGCAGAAAATCGATGACTGCGTTGGCCGATGCCGCTTCCTTCTGCGAGATCACCTCGGCCTTCCGGGCCTGGAATGCCTCACGCGAACTCACAATGATGCCTGCGACCAGAACCAGAAACACCACAGCGGTCGAGGCAACCAATGTTTTGTTGCGTCGCAAGAATTTCTGGAACCGATAACCGGCGCTCGCCGGCCTCGCCAGGATCGGCTCATCGGCTAGATACCGACGGATGTCCGCTGCCAAATCTGCGGCCGACAGATACCTTCGCTCTTTGTCTTTCTCCAGTGCCTTCGCAACAATCGTTTCGACGTCTCCGCGATAGCGGCGATTGACGGAACTGAGCGGCGCTGGATCCTGTTCGCGAATGATTCGCACCACTTCGGGTAGCGTCTTTCGCTTGATGTCGTATGGCGCTTTACGCGCCAGTAGTTCGTAAAGAATGATGCCGAGGGCGTAGACGTCGCTGCGGACATCGAGAGCCATAGGGTCGGCAAGCACCTGTTCCGGGCTCATATAGGCGATCGTACCGATGAGTTGGCCCATATCGGTCTGCCGCGTTATCTGAGCATCGGAGTCGGCGACGTGGGCCACGCCAAAATCCAGAATCTTCGGTTGTCCGGTCTCATCCACCAGGATGTTCGTAGGTTTCAGGTCCCGATGAATGATGCCGCGTTGATGAGCGTGATTGACGGCATCACATATCTTCGCCATGAGTTCGAGATAATACCGGCTGCCGCGATCAGGCATGCTGGCATCCAGCGGCAAGCCATCAATGAACTCCATTGCAAAATAGGGCTGTTCTCCGCCTCCCCAATTGACAGTTCCGGCCTCATAGATTCGGGTAATGCCCGGGTGCTGTAATCGCCCGAGCAACTCCGATTCCCGTTCGAAGCGCCGCAGGTGTTCGGCACTTGCGATCCCCACTCGAATCACCTTCAGGGCAACAATCCGCTGGGGGTTCTGCTGCTCCGCCCGGTACACGATCCCCATGCTCCCTTCCCCGATAAAACCGAGGATGCGGTATGTTCCGATCGTGGCCGGGAGGTCTCTCGCAGAACTGCCCGAGGCAGACACAATGTCTGCGTTTAGCGGACTGATAGACGTGGGGTGCGAATCTGAACTCGAGATTTCCGGTTCACTGCGTCGGTCGTGCATCATTTGACTTCCCACCCATGGCGACAGAAACCAAAAGCTGGGGATGCCGTCATGTTTGCTGACAACGGTTTCTCATGGTTCGCGCTATGCTTTGATGATATGCGGGAGGATTTGGGCAAGACTTTTGCGCTCCTGCCTGCCCCTCCCGGGTTCTGTCAACCATCATCTCTGAAAATATTTTCTAACCCTTTCTTTTCGAATGCCCTCCCGCCACCACCATTTTGCAGGTAATTTCCCGCTTTCGGCGCAAAATGGAAATCAGCATCGGGAAATGTGCTCTTCCGCAGTCGCCTGGGTGGCCGTCGAACCACTGTTGACTGTTCACTCATTCACTTGTTCACTGTCCACTTTTCACTGACCACTGTTCACTCGTTCACTTGTTCACTTGTTCACTGACCGCTGCTCACTGACTTCACTGTTCACTGTTCACTGTTCACTGTTCACTAAGTCCTTTCACAGGAAACCTCTACAGCTAACTCCAACGCACAGAAATCTTTGGCGCCACCCCCTGTCGGGAATCCTATGAAAGGAGGAGACTTGGCTTAAGAGGGGGGATAATAGGGGGGTCCCATCGGACTGGGGTGTTCGGCCCTCAACGCGTGACCGAGACAGCCTCAAACGTGAGATCGTTCGCCTCTGAATGGTGTTCTGCGCGCCACTGCTCAAACAGCCGGCCGTAACTGAGCGTCAAGTAGGCAGAACGGTCCACGCCGAGCCGGGCTGCGCTACGATCGATCCATTCCGGCGAACCCTCCAGCTCCGCGTAGTCGCCGATGGGCGTCTCGTCGATCACGCAATGCCCCTCACCATCGCTCCACTCGCTGCGCCACTTTTCGTAGTGAAATGCTTCCACCATCCCCAGAGACTTGAAAATCTGCGCCAGTACATTGCCGTCGGCAACCTCGGTCTCCGTTTCGACGCGATGCTTGTGCGCATCTTCGCCGGGCCCCGCGTCGGGCAGCCGTTTGTGCGTCACCGTCCACTTGCCCGCATAGTTGCGAATCCGCAGAATCTCGGTCCGCCCTCGCATCGCGCGATCCGGCATGTCGTAGAGAACGTTGCTCTCGAAGGCGCGCGGTGTCTGCTGGTGAAAGCCTGCCTCGCGAAGCTGTTTCTCCAGTTCGTCTACGCTCTCAACACGGAATTTGATTTCGGTTTCGATGGCCATCCAGCGCGTTTCAAAAGAGCCTATTCAGCTCCATTTGCCTCTTATGGAATCTGGCAACAAGCCAGGTTCCAAAATCTCTGCGCGTCACGGACTCGGATTTTGGAACGCGCTCGTTAAGCAGCGAGTATACGCAGGTAGCGGTGGCCGCTTCAAACGGCGACAATAAGTACGTGAAGACTCTGCGCCTATCGATCGACCCGGCCCACATCGATACGGACGAGGCACAGGCCGCCATCGCTCAGGCTGCGCAGATCCTTCGTTCAGGCGGCCTCGTCGCGTTGCCCACCGAGACGGTCTACGGATTGGGTGCCAATGCCCTCGACCCCGCCGCCGTCGCGCGCATCTTCGCCGCCAAGCAGCGCCCTTCATGGGACCCCGTCATCGTGCACGTCGCCGGGCCCATCTTCAAGAACCCGATGCTCGATCCGCTGCTCGCGGAATTTCCACCGGTGGTTTATGGATTAATGAAAGCCTTCTGGCCCGGTCCCCTGACGCTGCTCCTGCCCCGCTCCGCCGCCGTTCCTGACATCGTCACGGCGGGCCGTCCCCTTGTTGGCGTCCGCATGCCCGCCCATCCCGTCGCTTTCGAGGTGATCCGCCAGGCCGGCGTTCCCATCGCCGCGCCCAGCGCGAACGTCTTCAGCCACATCAGTCCCACCACCGCCGCGCATGTACTCGACGATCTCGACGGGAAAATCGACGCGGTCGTCGACGCCGGACCTGACCCGTCACGGCGTCGAATCCACCGTCCTCGATCCAACGCAAAGTCCGATGATGATCTACCGCCCGGGCGCCATCACCGCGCAGCAAATTCGCGAGGTTGCTGGTCCCGTGGTGTATTACGAAGAACGAATGCTGCCGCGAGCTGATGCGCCCGAGGCCCTTCCCTCACCAGGCATCGGGCTGCGCCACTACGCACCGCGCGCACGCCTGATTCTCGTGGAGGGCACGCTGGACGAACTCCCCGCGCGCCTGGACGAAGCGGCTCGTCTACACGCAAAAGACCGGCTGGGAGTAATGCTTCCCGCGGAGCTGACGGGCAACACATTCGAGCCACCGCTGCGGCGGGCAGCCGAGTTTGCCTGGGGTCGTTGGAGCGCTCCTGAGGAATTAGCCGAGAGGCTCTATGCCGGCCTCCGGGCGCTCGACGCAGAAGGATGCACTGTAATTCTCTGTCCGATACCGGAAGGCGAGGGGGTTGGCATCGCTATTCGTGATCGCCTGCGTAAGGCAGCGCGCTCGGCGCAGGATTAGAAACCAGGCCCTATTGCCCGGCTTCACCGAGCTTGTACATGTACTTGATCGCGGACTTATAAATAAGCGTCTTGGCGCGGCCGCGAATCTTCAACACTCCCCGGTCGTACCACTCGATCTGCCCTTCAAGTTTCTCGCCATCTTCCAGGACAATCACCATCGGCGTCTGCGATTGAATCTGCTTCTGCAGATAAAACAGCTCTGCCTGCCGGTGAGCAGCGTCCTCTTCGATTTCGTAATTCGTAAATCGAAACGACGGCGTGGAAAGGGAAGCGTGCTTCTTGCGATTCGGCGTGTACAAGGCACCATCGCGGCGCTGATTCTCAATGCCCGGACTAATTGTCTGTGTATTCATAAAATAAGATCCTCCATCGCCACGGAACTCTGATTGAACAGATGCAGAACGGTTACTTCACTTTGCTTGACGCGGAAAAAGGAAGGATCCCGATCTCCGAAGATGCAGAATTAGAGCCCTTTGGGGGACGCCAAACCATCGGCACAACCGGGTGTCAGACGCTGGGTTGGTCTTTTGCCTGTGAGAGTGTTCTGATTCTACCCCAAAAAGATGCTCCGAAGGAGGTCGGGGTTGCATACTTTCGGTAGGGATATCTGTGGAACGCGACCGCTAACGCGCCGGCAGGCTTACGGCCATGGCATCCAACGAGAGCGAGCGCAACAGATTGCGCCGCATACCCTGTTCCATCTGCACGACAGCCCAGGAAGTCGCAGCGATCCAATCCACCGTGAGCCCCTGCGCCATGCGCTCCAGCTCCCCCGCGATGTCCAGATTGCGGATCAGCCCCGGAGTGCCGGCCACCATCAGCAGCAGGTCTTCGAGCAAACTACCAAGCGTCCGCAGCAGGTTGATTGTCTTCTGCTGCCCGTCGGCCCCACCGCGATAGGTTTCAGTGGTGCGGAACAGGGTTGAATAATCTGGCTCATGAAGCGCCGTCCGAAGCACAAGGAGCGCGTCCTGCCGGCTCGCCAGATACGCTTCCAGATCGATCGTCAGCGCCCGCCCCACCGCGCCTTCTGCCAGGCGTGCAACCAGCGCCCTCTGTGGCGGTTTCAACTCAGGTCGGCGCTCGGCCAGTAACGCCTCGATCTCTGCCGCGGGCAACGCACCCAGCCTGTAGAGAATGGAGCGCGACCGAATCGTCGGCAACAGCTCGTGCGGATTTTCCGTGAGCAGAATGAGCGACGTGCGCTCCGGCGGCTCCTCCAGCACTTTCAGGAGGCTGTTCGCCGCCTCCTTCATGAAAGCCGAAGTCGTAAAAATCGTAAACGCCCGATGCGCATTCGCCGGTGGACGATAAAAAGCCGCGTGAATCACCGTCCTCACTTGCCCCATCTTGATCAGAAGCTGTGGCGGATCGGGTGGAACGATCAGCACATCGGGATGCGGCTGGATCAGGATGCGCGTATCGCGCTTGTCCACGTCGCGCATTTCGTCGCGCGCGGCCACTGCCTCGGCAACCCGATCTTCCAGATTCGCCGACTCCCCAATTCGCAGACAATTCGTGCAATGCCCGCAGAAGTCGGGAAGTCCATCGCTTTCCGTCGGCTCAAGGCAATTCACCGTCTGCGCCAGCATCAGCGCAAGCGTGTACTTGCCCGCACCCTTCGGTCCGGCAAGAATTAGCGCTTGCGGAAAGTGACCGCTACGCAACCCCTCCCGCAGGTGCCTGACGGTCGCAGCGTTGCCATGAAAGCTTTGGAATCCCACCCTTCGAGTCTACGGCATGGTCACGTTCCGAAGTCAGGCTCGCTGTGAATCCAAAGAATCGCAGACCGCTCTTCGGGATCGCCGTTCAACTTCCATCAACGATCCTGACCCGGATCCCATTCTTCGGCCGCAGCGTGATCTTCGGCTGCAACTCGATCTTCTGTCCGGGAACAAGTTCAACCCGCCAGCGCTGCGCAATCGTTGCCAGTGCCAGCACGGCCTCCATCCATGCGAACGACTCGCCAATACACTGTCGGCCGCCTCCGCCGAAGGGAAAATAGGCGAACCGCGGCCTTCCCGACTTGGCCTCCGCGCCAAATCGCTCGGGGCGAAACCGCTCCGGCTCGGGAAACCACCTGGGATCACGGTGCACAATGTACTGGCTGAAGAACACCATCGTTCCCTTACGCAACCGGTAGGGCCCGATCGAAACATCCTCCAGCACTTCCCTGCCCATGGCCCACGCCGGTGGATACAGCCGCATCGACTCAGACAGCACCATGCCCGTGTACTCGAGCCGCGCAATATCATCAAGCGTCGGCAACCGCCCGCCAAGAACCGCGTCGAGTTCGGCATGCAGTCGCGCCTCCGCCTCCGGATTCTGCCCCAGCAGCATCCACGTCCACGCGAGCGCATTGGCCACCGTCTCAAACCCGGCGAGAAACAGCGTTAGAACCTGGTCGCGGATCTGTTGCGCATCCAGTTTGAGCCCGTCGCCCCCGGCCTGGTCGTCGCGCGCCGCCACCAGCATCGAAAGCAGGTCGGCATGGCGGTCCAGGTTTGCATCCGCGCGCCGTGCACTGATCATGCCATCGACCACTTCATCGAGCCGCTTCTTGGCGGCGCGAAACCGCCGCATCTGTGGCAGCGGCGAGTTAAGAAAGAGTTCAGCCTTCGGCATCCCGACCAGAAAATTGTAGAGATCCATCACGACGTTCACCTGGTCGTTGATCTCGTGAATTTCGGGCGTCACTTCCGTATCGAAGAGCGTGCGTGCCGTGATCTGCAATGCGAGCCGCATCATCTCGGCGGCGATATTCAACTCCGCTCCGGGCTGCCATTGCGCACGAAACATGTCGACAATTTCCACGATCTGCGCGGCGTAGCGTTCGATGCGTCGCCGGTGAAAGGCGGGTGCGGCAATGCGGCGTCCCCGGTTGTGCGTCTCTCCATCCGACGTAATCAACCCTTCGCCGAGGAGGATCTTCATCCGCTTCTGCGTCCGGTCCTTGCCGAAGGATGCGGCCTTGTCGATCAACACTTCGGCGATATCGGCCGGATCATTCAACAGCACAACGTCGTTCATCAGGATGCGATAGTGCGCCGCGCGGCCGAAACGCTGCAAATGCTCGAACAGAAGAATGGGGTTCGTCGGATCAAAGAAGCGATGAAACCGGTAGAAAGGCAGATTGAAGCGCAAGCCGGGAGGCCACGCATATTCTCCCCGCCGAACAATCCGCGGAAGTCCACGCCCGGTTGAAGATGCCGCGATCGAGGGAGTTACACTCACGATTCGAGTCTACGGCAGGCACCAATGCGGCATTCATGTTTGCCGCACAAGAGCGAAGCCCGCTTCCATGTCCTCAAACCAGGAAATGAAGTCAAAAACGCCCAATCCCCAACCCGTACAATGGACACTGGTACTCATTGCTGACCCATGCCTGACGCCGAGCAAAAACCCAGTCAAACTAAGGCACAAGAACGTGATCCACGCGACGGTGCAACGCGCTCGAAGGCCGACGAGGATCCGGTTGGCAAGGTCTACGACTCGCGGCTGATCAGGCGCCTCGGGCATTACCTGCGACCCTACTGGTGGCAGGCGATGGTTTCCTCCATCTCCATCTCCCTGAAATCAATGAGCGATGTTGCGGGCCCCTACCTCGTCATGGTGGGCATCGATCGTTACTTCCCCACAGACAGTGGCGGCTCAGGCACCTCTCTGCTGAGTCATGAGGGCGGACCGACAAGTTTCCTCATCCGCCACTTGCCCACCGACCCCGCACAGGGCATCACCCGCCTCGCCCTGATTTTTCTGGTGGCCCAGGTCTCCGCCTATCTCTTCGAATTCATCCAGACCTATCTGATGCAGTGGACCGGCCAGAAAATCATGTTCGATCTGCGCCGCGACATCTTCCAGCACATGCAGCGCATGCACGTCGGCTTCTTCGACACGCACGCTGTAGGCCGCCTGGTCACGCGCATCACGTCCGACGTCGACGCCATCAACGAAATGTTTACCGGCGGCATCCTCGCCATTGTCGACGACTTCTTCACCCTGACCATCATGGCCATCGTGATGCTCAACATCAACTGGTGGCTGGCGCTGTTGGCGTTCGCCGTGCTGCCACTCATCCTCGTCGTCACACGCTTGTTCCGCAACAGTGTCCGCGAGAGCTACCGCCGCGTGCGCGCCGCCATCGCCCGCATCAACAGCTTCACCCAGGAACACATCAGCGGCATGGCTGTTGTGCAGCTCTTCAACCGCGAACAGCGCGCCTACAACGACTTCGAAGCGGTCAACCGCCTGCACATGATCGCGTTCAAAGACACGATCTTTGCCTACGCGCTTTATTACCCCGCAGTCGAAATCCTGTCTTCAATCGCCATCGCCCTCGTCATCTGGCGCGGCGGATTCGGCGTGCTCTCCGGCACCGTCACCATCGGCATGCTGGCCGCCTTCAACATGTATTCGCAGCGCTTCTGGCGCCCCATCCAGGACCTGAGCGACAAGTACAACATCCTGCAAGCCGCCATGGCAGCCTGCGAACGCATCTTCAAGCTGCTCGACACCGCTCCGGAGATCGTCAGCCCGCTCCATCCCCGCTCTGGCGACGGATCAAATCGAATTGAATTCTGCCACGTCTGGTTCACTTATCAGAAGCTGACGCCGGAACAAAAAGAATTGGTCAACCGCGTCGCCGATTCGCCCGAGCGCGCCAAGGAACTGGTCGCACTCACCGACATTGAATGGATCCTCAAGGACGTTTCGTTCACCATCGAGCCCGGCCACACCATCGCTGTTGTCGGCCATACTGGCGCCGGCAAGACCACTCTGACCAGCCTGATGATGCGCTTCTACGACATCACTGCCGGATCGATCCGCCTCGATGGCGTCGACCTCCGCGAGCTCGATCTCGCCGCGCTGCGCAGCCACTTTGCCGTTGTCCTGCAAGACCCGTTCCTGTTCACCGGCACGATCGCGGAAAATATCCGCTTCGGCAATGAAGCCATAACGGAAGCGACTTTACGCCAGGCGGCTCGCGACGTGAATGTGCTGGACTTCATCGACTCGCTGCCGGCCCGGTTCAACGAGCCCGTTCGCGAGCGCGGTAATTCGCTTTCAACTGGCCAGAAGCAGCTCATCAATTTCGCCCGCGCGCTCGCTTACAATCCCCGCATCCTCATCCTCGACGAAGCTACTTCCAGCGTCGACACGGACACCGAGCTACGTATCCGCGGCGCACTTGAGCGCATGGTCGAGGGCCGCACCAGCGTCCTGATTGCGCATCGTCTCTCGACGGTGCAACGCGCGGACACCATTCTCGTCATGCATAAGGGCCAGCTGCGCGAGATGGGCACCCACCAGGAATTGCTCGCCAACCGCAGTCTCTACTGGAAGCTCTATCAGCTCCAATACAAAGACCAGGAACTCGGCATCCACACAGTCCCCAGTCGCGAACCATCCCCCGCACCTGCCGCATCCTAGATATCTGCTGGATTCGTCCGACAGCACCGTTTTACTGGGTCACACGCAACTCTTCTCCATTGATCGAAGATCCATGAGTTCATCGCCCACTTCCAGCAACGCCGCCCAAGCACCCATTCCCTCCGACGCCGCCTTGCGCTTGCTGCCGTGGCTGGTTGCAGTCGCCTTCTTCATGGAGTCGCTCGACACCACCATCCTCAACACCGCAGTGCCCGCAATCTCCGAAGCTCTCAGCATCACGCCGCTCAGCATGAAAGCCGTACTCGCCAGCTATACACTCAGCCTCGCCGTCTTTATTCCCATCAGCGGCTGGATGGCCGATAGATTCGGAACGCGCCGCATATTTGCATCCGCGATAGGCATCTTCACGCTCGGCTCCTTTCTCTGCGGCATTTCCGCCAACATTCACCTGCTGGTCGCCTTCCGTGTCGTACAGGGCATGGGGGGCGCCATGATGGTCCCGGTAGGCCGGCTTACCCTTGTCAGAACCTTCCCCAAGTCCGACCTCGTTCGCATCATGAGCTTCGTCTCCATCCCCGCGCTCATCGCCCCCATGCTTGGTCCCGTAGCCGGCGGCCTCATCGTCGACTACTTACACTGGCGCGTCATCTTTTTCCTCAACATCCCCATCGGCATTGTCGGGCTCGTCATGGTCTACCTCCACCTGCCCAACTACGCTGAAGAGAAAACACCCCCGCTCGACATCGTCGGCCTCATCCTCTTCGGCTCCGGCATTGCATTACTCTCCTACGTCCTCGAAGTCTTCGGCGAACACACATTGAGCGCCCGCGAAATCATCGGAATGCTTGTCATTTCCATTTCCCTTCTCATCGGATACTGGCTGCACGCGCGGGCGCTCGAGTTTCCCCTCCTTCGCCTGAGGCTTTTCAGCATTCGCACCTTCCGCGCCGCTGTGAACGGCAGCTATTTCACGCGGCTTGGAATTGGCGGCGTGCCGTTTTTGCTTCCCCTGCTCTACCAGACCGGCCTCGGCTTTACCCCGGTTCAATCCGGACTGCTCATCATGCCCCAGGCTCTCGGCGCCATGAGCATCAAGGCATTGATCCGCCGCCTGCTGGCGACGTTCGGTTATCGGGGAGTGCTCATTTCAAATACCATCATCATCGGCATTCTTCTTCTGCTGTTCACCACCATCGGCCTGCACACGCCCGTCTGGTTCATTCTGCTGCTGGCATTCTTCTACGGCGCTTTCACGTCGCTCCAGTACACCAGCATGAACACTCTTGTTTATGCCGACGTGACCGAGCACGACGCGAGCAGCGCAAGCACCATCGCCAGCACCATGCAGCAGATGTCCATCAGCTTCGGTGTGGCTGCCGCCGGACTCACCACTGCGTTCTTCGTGCCCAGCGGCGCATCCAGAGTTCCTCAGGAGATGATTCACGGCATTCACCTCGCCTTCCGTACACTCGGATGTCTCACGATTTTTTCTGCGGTTGTCTTCGCCACACTGAAGCGCGGAGATGGCGACGCCGTGAGCCAGCAAAAAGTTCTTCGCCAGCACCATCCGGACGGATAGACGCGGCGTCATGAGCGCGCAAGAAATAACAGGGCCGATCTGCTGTTAGCAGATCGGCCTTGTTCCGCTTGCAATCTGTCAGAACCTCACGGACCCATGCTCTCCGGCAGGCACGGATTGAAGCCCAGCGACGTTGCGGTCGCGGGTGAAGGCGGCGTGGGCGGCGCTGACCATGGCACGGCATTGAAGTCGAAGAACTCGAGCAGATTCGGTTGCGCGGCGTCGCGGTTCGTCAGATGCGCCGAAGAACTGATGAAGCGGCTCTCCACGAACTTGATCACCGCGGTGTGATCCATCGGCGTATGCGAGACATAGTGCTTCCGCGTGAACGGGGAAATGATTATGTTCGGCACGCGAAATCCGATTTGAGCTGCAAATCCCTGCACCGCTGCCGCATCTCCCGAGTGTGCACCCGGAGATGCGGTGCGCAGATCGCAATGCTGCGTGTACTGACCAGGCGTTGGCGGCAGGCATGGATTGAAGCCATCAGGGTTGACCGCGATTGAGGAGATGTCCGGGATCGAACCCAGCGAAGCATCCGTGTTCTGGTTGGAATGACCCGGAACTGGCGGAACGTGATCATACGGCCCACCGCCCTCGTCGTAGCCGAAGAAGAACACCGAGTTCTGCCACGACGAGCTGGCCATGAACTTGTTGATGATGTTCGCCATCGACGCCTGACCGTTCAAAATTGACTGTTGCGAGCCCGGATGCTCATCGCTGTTGCCCTGTTCGATGAACGCAAACGCCGGAAGCGTATTGTTCGCGAGATCCGTGAAGTACTGGGAAACCGGCACTATGTGGCTAGTGTTGATGCAGAACGAATTCGTCGCATCGCCGACTGCGCTCGAGGGCTGCGTCCCCCCGGTGCACGAGTTGGTGCTCGTCTTGTGGTAGAGGAACTGGTTCGCATAACCGAAGTACGAAAAGATGGTGTCCGGATAGTTCGACGAAGTCTTCGAGTAATAGATCTTCCACGATACGCCGGCGTTGTTGAGTTCCTGGAAGATCGTCATCTCACTCTGCTGCGACAGGTGATCGTCGAGACCCGGATCAAACGCCAGACCCTGCGTCGTTCCACCCGAGAAAGTCGCGATTCGATTCGGCGTGCTCTTGCTCGCAACAGGCGAGAACCATCTGTCTGACACCGCGAACTGCGATGCCATGTAGTAGTAGTAGTTCAGGAAATCCTGATCGTAGTACCCCATGGCTCGCTCGCCCGTCACGTCGGTATATGCACCTCCGCACGTTCCGGAGTTGACGCAGCTCTTTGCATAACCTTCCGCCGTGTGTACGAAGCCGTCCATTTTGATTGGCCGCGAGGTCAGGAAGTTATACCGATTTACATCGCCATAACTCGCCAGCCAGTCTGAGCTGTCGTCGTCGATACACGTGCTACGGAACTTGTACAAACCGTACGTCGCGCCCTCGTCATCCTGGTTGGTGATGGTCGTGAGCTTATCGTCAATGCCGTCCACATCGTAGGTCTTCCCGTCATCGCCGATATCCCAGCCATTGGAATGCCGATAAGGATTCAGCATGCCGAAGTAACTGTCGAAGGTGCGATTCTCCTGCATCATGAAGATAACGTGCTGAATCTTGGTCACGCCCGCCGAGGATCCCACTGTCACTGTCGTCTCCGCCGAAGCCGTTTGCCCGCTGGCGTTGCTTGCCTCCGCCGTGTAGGTAGTGGTCGTAGTCGGGCTCACCGTCACCGTGCCTCCTGTGGATGGCAGCGAGTTAGAACTCCCGTCCGATCCTGTCACCACAACCGTGGTGGCGTTTGTCGCCGTCACAGTCAACACGTCGGAACTGCCAGGGCTGATCGAGCTGTTCTGCGCGGAAATCGACACAGTGGGGTTCGGTGTATTTGCAGTCACCGTAATCGTAGTCTGGGCCGAGCTGCTGCCGCTCGAGTTTGTCGCCGTTGCCGTATAGGTCGTGGTAGACGTTGGCGCTACAGTGAGGCTCCCGCCGTTATAGGGCAGCGTGTAAGAAGTGCCGTTCGATCCAGTCACGTGGACTGAGGCAGACTTGGATGCCGTAACGGTCAAAGTGTCGGACTGTCCAGATGAAATGCTGCTGGAACTTGCTGTGATCGAAACAATGGGGAGAGAACCTGTTGAGACGGTCACGGTAGTACTTGCTGTCGCCGTGGCACCGGTCGAGCCGGTGGCAGTTGCCGTGTAGGTGGTCGTGGAAGTTGGCGCTACGGTAACAGTGCCGCCGGAAGCTGCCAGGTTGAATACCGAACCGTCCGAGCCTGAAACCTTGACCGAGGCAGCATTGGAGGCGGTCACAGTCAGCGCGTCCGAACTGCCGGGGCTGATCGAACTCTGTGCCGCCGTGATCGAAACCGTCGGAGTCGGCGTGCCCGAACTCACTGTGATCGTGGTCTGCGCGCTCGCGCTCCCGCTCGAATTTGTGGCGGTCGCCGTGTAGGTGGTCGTGGAAGTTGGCGCTACGGTAAGCGTTCCGCCGTTATAGGGCAGCGTATAAGAAGTGCCGTTGGATCCCGTCACATGGATCGAGGCGGCACTCGTTTCTGTCACCGTCAGAGTGTCAGTCTGTCCCGATGAAATGCTGCTGGAACTGGCTGTGATCGCAACGGTGGGAGCGGATGCTGCGGCGCTGGCGGCAAACGTTGAAATTGCAACCAAGGGAAGAAGGAGTGCCAGGGAGGGGAAAGTCTTCACGGGGGCCTGCCTTGTTTTTCGTTGATGCGGGTCGGCTTGGAACGTATCTGGTGAAGTGGCCAGATTTATCCCTTTCGTTCGATGCAGGCGAGGGATAGACAAGTTGGTATGAGCCGCGGATTTCGGTCTATTGTCTTATGCGATTCGCATTTCCGCATACCGCGGCTGCTGTCGATTAAGAAACGAACAATGTCCTTCCATCGGACCAGCCCACCACGTACGAACTTCTTGGATGCAGAGTGGGCGCTGATGGCTGTCAGCCTTAAACTTCCCAAACCTTTCAACCTGGACAAAGTGCAGGCAAGAAATTGCCTTCGGACGCCATATTCAAAGATTGTCCTCCCGATGACAATTCGCTGACATCTTGGGCCGATGCCTCCATCTATCTTGGGTCCACGCTTGCGAAAGTCCCTATCGCCAGCGAGATGTACTGTTCCACAAATCTGAACAGGCATAGAAGGAGTGAATATGTTCAAAACCGGAATCCGCGCATGGGCGCGTCCCTCGAGTTCCGTACTGATCGGCCTGCTTTCTGTTGCAATCGCCTCCCCGGCACAGCAGGTCCAACACTACAAGCAAACGAATCTCATCGCAGACACGTCAGGAGTGGCACCCGGCACCGATGCGAATCTTGTGAATCCGTGGGGAATGTCGCGCAGTTCAGGTTCTCCCATATGGGTGTCAGACAATGGAACCGGCGTGGCGACGCTCTACACCGGTACCGGGACCGCTGTGTCCCTGGTGGTCACAATTCCCACGGGCGACCCGAGCAAAAGCCCAACCGGAACGCCAACAGGCCAGGTCTTCAATGGCACGCAGGACTTCCAACTTGCGAATGCTAAACCCGCAGCCTTCATGTTCGTCACCGAAGATGGCACGGTCTCAGCCTGGAACGGCGGCGCCTCCGCCGCCATCATGGTGAACACAAAAGGTGCCTCGGTCTTCAAGGGCGCGGCGTTGGCCACAATCAACGACCCCAAAGGCGGTGCGACAAATTTTCTCTACGTTGCCGACTTCAGAAAAGGCCGTGTGAACGTCTATGACAAGAACTTCCACCCCATTTCTCTCGGGGGAGGAGCATTCCGCGACGATCATGTTCGCGCCGGTTACGCGCCCTTCAACGTCCAGAACATCGGCGGCGACCTCTACGTCTCCTATGCCAAGCAAGACAGCCAGAAGCACGATGAAGTAGATGGCGCAGGCCTGGGCTACGTCGACGTTTATTCGCCCTGGGGACATCTCATCAATCGCCTCGAACATGGATGGTGGCTCAACGCGCCATGGGGAATGACACAGGCCCCGGCCGATTTCGGCGCATACAGCCACGACATTCTCGTGGGCCAGTTTGGCAGCGGAAACATCGCCGCGTTTGACCCCGTCACAGGCGAATTCAAAGGGCTCCTGAATGATGCAACCAACAAACCCATCGCCATCGATGGCCTGTGGGACATCATGTTTGGCAGCGGGGGAACCTCGGGACCATCCACCACACTGTTCTTCGCCGCCGGAAGCGACGGTGAACAGCACGGTCTCTTCGGAAACATCACCGCGATCGAAAACGTGCTGGGCGGCGACCAGTAGAAATTCCCTCCTCCCGCCTCAAAACACGATGGCCGCCCCGCGAATGCGGAGCGGCCATCAAGTTTTAGCTTCAGGTGTGAGAAAAACGCTAGCGGGCTGCGGCCATCGACGGACGGGTGTCGAGCGTTCCGTTCGCATAGCCCTTCGCGATTTCAGTGATCGCAACCGGCTTGTAGTCGCCCGCGTGTCCGGCCTGGCCAAACTGCGTCATGCGCAGTGCCACAACCTTCTTCATCGCTTCGCGTGCCGGCTTGAGGTAATCGCGCGGATCGAATTTCTCCGGTGTCTCCGCGAACACCTTGCGGATCGCGCCCGTGATGGCGAGACGATTGTCGGTGTCGACGTTGATCTTGCGCACGCCGTTGCGGATGCCAAGCTGGATCTCTTCAACCGGAACGCCCCATGTCGGCTTCAGTTGGCCGCCGTACTGATTCACGATGTCCTGCAGCTCCTTCGGAACAGACGAACTGCCATGCATCACCAGGTGGGTGTGCGGCAACCGCTTGTGAATCGCGATCAGCACATCCATCTTCAGCACCGAGCCATCCGGCTTCTTGTTGAACTTGTAAGCGCCGTGGCTCGTTCCGATGGCGATAGCCAGCGCATCAACGCCGGTACGCTCCGCAAACTCGACAGCCTGATCAGGATCGGTGATGTGCTCGAGCCCCGTGCCGCCCGCTCCGTGTCCGTCTTCCACCCCGCCCAGAACGCCGATCTCACCTTCGACCGTCACGCCGCGCTCGTGCGCATACTCAACCACCTTGCGGGTCACTTCGACATTTTCTTCGAAGGTCGAAGGAGTCTTGCCGTCTTCCTTCAGCGATCCGTCCATCATCACCGAGGTATAGCCCAGCTCGATGGCGCTCTTGCAAGTCTCATAGCTGTTGCCGTGATCCTGGTGCATCGCGATCGGAATCTCGGGATTCAATTCCGCAGCGGCCTGGATCAGGCGGAAGAGATACAGGTCTTCGGCAAACTGACGCGCGCCCCGGCTGGCCTGCACGATCACCGGCGACTTTGTTTCTTTCGCCGCCATCATGATGGCCTGAATCTGTTCCATGTCGTTGACGTTGAATGCGCCGACGCCGTATCCGCCCTTGGCGGCCTCGTCGAGTAGCTGCCGCATGGAGACTAAAGGCATAGCAATTCTCCTTCTAAAGATCTTTCCAGAATTCTGCCGCCGTTACGCCTGTATGGGCTTATCTAGCGGCGGGAACTGCAATCGTCCTTATGGTAGCAGAGCCGCGCAAGCTAAAAGTGTGCCGCTGAACACACTGGCACAACTCGTTTATTGCAGCGAATATGCGAATGTTTGAACGAAGCCTCCTCAACGTGTCGAAAATGCGGGGATTTCAGACTCCTGGCCTACGAACATGACTATTTCGCCGCGACGTTTTCACGTTGTGATGCGGTCCGGTCACCTAGTAATCTGCAACTCTGTTCCGCATCTCCAGTATCTTCGTCTCTGCTACCACAACTTGAATGAGGTCGATCGAATGATCCGCTGCTCCCATCGCTTCGCTCTGGCTTGCATAGCCGTCTTCGTCGCAACTATCCCCTTGCCGAGTGCAACGCAGGTGCAGCAGAGCCCCGCTCCGCGCTATCCCAACTACCCCAGCGAAACGCCGGAGCATCTTCAGCCAGTCACCTCCTCGTTCGATTTCGAGCGGCGCGAAGCCATGATCCCGATGCGCGACGGTGTCCACCTGCACACCGTGATTCTCGTTCCCAAAGGCTCTTCGCATGCCCCTATCCTGCTGACTCGTACGCCCTACAGCGCCGACGAACTCACCACGCATGCCGCCAGCACGCACCTCGGACCGAATCTCTATGGGTATGACAACGCGGTCGATGTCATTCTCGACGGCGGCTACATCCGCGTCATTCAGGACATTCGTGGCAAGTACGGCTCCGAGGGCGACTACGTGATGAATCGCCCCAACCGCGGGCCGCAGAATCCAACTCCGGTCGACGAATCCACCGACACCTATGACAGCATCGAGTGGCTCATCCACAACATCCCCGAAACCAACGGCAAGGTTGGAATCCTCGGCATCTCCTACGACGGATGGCTTCCTCTTACCGCACTGGTCCATCCTCATCCAGCGCTCAAGGTTTCCGTTCCCATGAACCCGATGGTCGACGGCTGGATGGGCGACGACTGGTTTCACAATGGCGCATTCCGCCAGCAGAACATGCCCTACATCTACGAGCAGACAGGCACGCGTGACAACGATCCGAAATACAAGTGGTGGACCGCGCATTTCGACGACTACGACGAATACATGAGCGCCGGAAACGCCGGAGAACTCGGCCGCCGTCACGGCCTTGAGCAGATCGGCTTCTGGAAGAAGCTCATCGCTCACCCCGCCTACGACGCCTTCTGGTCCGATCAGGCCATGGACAAGGTGCTCAAGCAGGACTTTACCGACGAAGGGATCAAGGTGCCGATCCTCCTCGTGCACTCTCTCTGGGATCAGGAGGACATCTACGGCGCACCAGCGGTCTACAAGGCCATCAAGCCCCTCGACAAGAACAACGACAAGGTGTTCCTCGTCCTCGGCCCCTGGCATCACGGCCAGGAAATTGAACCCGCCGACTCGCTGGGTTCCATCCGCTTCGGCTCGGACACAGGAACCTGGTTCCGCAAGAATGTGCTCGCGCCCTTCCTTGCACACTATCTCAAAGACGATGCGCCGGCCATGGACATCGCGCCGGTCACTGCCTACGAAACCGGCAAAGACGAATGGCAAAAACTCCCCTCATGGCCGACATCGCCCCAAACAAAGCCTCTCTACCTGCAACCCGGCTTCAAGCTAAGCTTCACGGCTCCAGCGTCAGGCGCTGCCATAGGGGCGGCAACGGTCTCTACGCAGACCTCAGACTCCCCGCCCGAATCTTTTGACGTGTACATCTCCGATCCCGCCAAACCCGTTCCCTTCCGCGCGCGTCCCTCGCAGCCCGTCGGCTATGTTTTGCCGCTCACCTGGGCGCAGTGGCTCGTCGACGACCAGCGCGAAGCCTCGGGCCGGACCGATGTGCTCACGTACACGTCTGATGTCCTGACTGACCCGATCCACATCACCGGACAGGCTATTGCAAGCCTTGTCGCCTCGACCTCGGGTACCGACTCGGACTGGGTCGTGAAGTTGATCGACGTATATCCGGATGAAGTGGCCGGCGATCCAAATCTCGGCGGCTACCAACTGGCGATTGCGATGGACATCTTCCGCGGCCGCTACCGCGAGAGTTTCACTGACCCCAAGCCCATCGAAGCCGGCAAGCCGCTCACATACCGCTTCGCTCTCCCTCCCACGAACCACGTCTTCCAGCCCGGCCACCGCATCATGGTGCAGGTGCAGTCCAGCTGGTTTCCGCTCTATGACCGCAACCCGCAAACCTACGTCGAAAACATTTTCTGGGCCAAGCCCGGCGACTATCAGAAAGCCACGCAGCGCATCTACCACTCGCCTGACCATGCGAGCCAGATTGACCTACCGATCGTCCAGTCCAACTGAGCCTTGCAAAGCCGATTGCAACGTTCGAGAGGAAACCGTTGTCAATACCCCGCCGCAGTGGAATCGGCGCTACATCGCACATTCGATTGTGAAAAAGAATTCCTGCAACTTTGCAGGTTATTTCCGCGAATTCCCTACACTTGTATCTGTACTGCGGGATGAGTCGGCTGGCTCCGAGACACAATGGCGTGCGATCCACTGCTGGTCGCATGCACCACTTGGTGGGACGATCTTGCACAAAAAGCAGTGCAAACCGCCGAAAACAGCCTCTAAGTGCTGTTGTTTGATTATTTTACGCCATAACTTTCCTGCAATCAGTTACTTACGGGACCCCCATCCAAAGCTAACTCGCCTGAAATCAAGAACTTGATCGAAAAATGGCAAATTTTCGCAAATCCCGGACCGAGGCATCCGCTCAGCCCGCCAGCGCCGCCCTCTGGACTGCGAAGATCTCCTTGAGCCCGCCCTCCGCCAGATCGATCAGCCCATTCAGATCGGTACGCGAGTAGCTTCCCTTCTCCGCCGTCGCCTGCGTCTCGACTAACCCGCCGTCCGCCGTCATCACGATGTTCATGTCGACCTCGGCCTGCGAATCCTCCTCGTAGCAGAGATCGAGCAGCGGCACACCGCCGACAATGCCAACCGACGTCGCCGCAACCAGCTGCTTCAGCGGCGACTGCTTCAGCGTTCCCGCTTTTACCAGCGCGTTCAACGCAATCGCCAGCGCTACCGCCGCCCCGGTTATCGCCGCCGTCCGAGTCCCACCATCCGCCTGGATCACGTCGCAGTCGAGAATCACGGTGCGCTCGCCCAGCGCCTGCATGTCCACCACACCCCGCAGGCTCCTCCCGATCAGCCGCTGAATCTCATGCGTCCGCCCGCCGATCTTCCCGCGCTCGCTCTCCCGCGGCGTGCGCGTCACGGTTGAGCGCGGCAACATCGAGTATTCCGCCGTCACCCATCCCCTCCCCGAGTTGCGCAGCCATCCCGGAACTCCGGGCTCGATTGTGGCATTGGTCAGCACGCGCGTGTTCCCGAGCGTCACCAACACCGAACCCTCCGCGGTCTGCACAAAATCCGGAGTCAGCGTTAAAGGGCGAAGCTGGTTGGGTTTGCGATCGTCGGGACGAAAAAAGCTGGTATCGGGCGGTTGGTTCATAGGCCGATTGTACGAGAAACAGCCAGATCGCCTGGGAACTCCGAACCCAGATTTGCCCAGTTTGGGACGGACCAATTCGGGAATGAGGATGTGTCCTCCAGGTAAGTCGCTCAATCAATGCGAGCTGCGCCTTACTCCGCATCGAAGCAGTCCCAATCCGGGAAACACAAACGGGAACCTAGTCGCTCGTTTCGCCGGGTCTGACCATGCTAAGCGCTTGGCTGTGCGGAGTTTAAGAGCAAGTGTCCGAATTTGGCACGCTGCGTGTAGGAAGAAAAGGCGAAACACAGTTTCCTTGACCCAGACAAACGAAAAGAAAGAGACCAAAATGCAGATCGAGCAATTGAGCGAATTAGGCGAGACAGAACAAAAGCGGGTGGACAAAGTTGTGGAGGTCCTCTCGACCATAACCACACGAGGCCAGGACGTTGCGGAGATCGCGCACGATGCCTGCAACATGGTGACCGCACTTGATCTCTACTGCGATCTGCTCCAGGAACCGGGCGTCCTTGCTTCGCCCTTCGCTCATTACGGTGGAGAACTGAGGCTGGTTGCCGCTGCCAGTCGCCGCCTCATCGACAAGCTGATGTCGATCGATTCCCCGGATGCACACCAAGGCCGGGATACCGTCGCGCAATCGAGCGATGCCCGCATCGACCCGTTTCGAGCTACAGAGCCACATCCGCGCCAGTGGAAGTCCATTCCAGCCGAGCCGATCAAGAATCTGGCTGAAGAACTTCTCGCCAATCGCAACTTGCTTGCCTCTCTTGCCGGCCCTACTATCGGCCTCACAGTAGACGTACAGGGCGGCGCTGCCGCCGTCCGCATGAGCGGTGAAGACCTTACCCGAATCCTGGTAAACCTGGTGAAAAATTCCTCTGAAGCCATGTCGGCTGTGGGCAGAATTCACATTTCTCTTTGGGAGAGCCGAGGCGAAGACAACACACCTTGGATAACTTTGAATGTGGAAGACAACGGCCCCGGACTGTCAGACAAAATTATGGGTACGATCTTCGAGGCGCGTGACACACGCCCTCCCAGCCAGGATGCCTTTGCGTGTGGCGAATGGCCGTTACCCCACCGCGGCCTTGGCCTCTCCATCACGCGTTCCGTCGTGCAAGCCGCGGGAGGCATGATCCACGCCGCAAACCGCGATCCGGTGGGCGCCTGCTTCCAGATCGAGCTCCCTGTGCAAATGTCCTGAGGTTTCTCTTGTTTCCTCCACATGCGTGATCTGGCCCACAAGGCCAACCGCGACAAGGCGACTACTATGCTTTCGACGTTCTACTCTTCGCAAAAAATGGACATACCGCCTCAGAATTCGACCCAGTTGACCAGGCTGCACGTTCTCGTGGTCGACGAAGATCAAGCTTCCCGATCGGCCTGCATGGAAATCGCAGAGAGCCTGGGGTACAAGGCAGAGGGCATCTCCCGTTTAAGCCGGGTGCGATCGACCTTGATCCAGCTCCCAACCGACATCATCCTGATCGATCTTCCCCAGAACGGCGATGCGGGTCTTGAAACCGTTGCGGAGATCAATACCCTCTATCCGCGCATCTCAATCATCGCTATGGCGCCCGTGAACTCAGCCAGCGTGGCCCTCGCGGCCGTGCACTGCGGCGCCTCCGACTACCTGAACAAGCCGTTCACGGTGGATGAACTCGCTTCCTCGCTGGAGCGCGCCGGCGTGCATCACCAGCTGGATGCCCAGGCCAGGGAATTGCGCGAGCGTTTGCGAGTACAGGAAGGTCTGGGCCAGATGATCGGGCGCTCTCCCCAGATGGACAAACTCTACCGGATTCTGTCGAAGGTGGCGCAGTCCAACCATCCCGTCCTGATCCTCGGCGAAAGCGGCACCGGCAAGGAGATGGTGGCGCGCACGATCCACAACTTTGGACCCAATCCGGAAAAGCCGTTCCTCCCGGTTGATTGTGGTTCCCTGGTGCCTACACTGGTGGAAAGCGAGCTCTTTGGTTACGTAAAGGGAGCCTTCACCGGTGCAAATCATTCCAAGGACGGGCTGCTTGTCGCTGCGGGTGGAGGAACGGTCTTCCTCGACGAGATTGGCGAACTGACGCTCGACCTTCAGGCAAAGCTTCTGCGTGCGTTGCAGGAAAAAGAAGTGCGGCCCGTCGGCTCCACTCACCGCGTACCCGTTAAAGCCCGAATTCTCACCGCAACCAATCGCGATCTCACCGCCATGGTGGAGCGGGGAACCTTCCGTAAGGACCTCTTCTACCGGCTGAACGTGGTCAATCTCCGGCTGCCTGCCCTCCGCGATCGCCGCGAGGACATTCCGCTTTTGGTCGCTCACTTTCTCAACAGGATCCACCGTGCACATCCGGGCAGATTCAGCATCCACCATGATGCCCTGCGCACCATGGTGCAGTACGACTGGCCCGGCAATGTTCGCGAACTGGAGAACGCCGTTGAACACGGTGTCACCATGGCGTCCGGCGGCGAAATCCAGATAGGCGACCTGCCCACCCAGCTTCAACAGCAGGCACTTGCCGGTCTTCATGCCGCGATGCTGGCCGGCAAGGACGAGCAGGTTGCGCCATCCCACGAGATCGTGCCTCTCGCGGTGAAAGAGCGTGATGCGATCTTCGACGCGATTCGCGTCACCCACGGCGACAAGCTCGAAGCCGCCCGGCTATTGGGGATCGGAAAAACAACGCTCTACCGCAAACTTAAGGAATACGGAGTTACCGAATCGCGCCGTCCCGATTAGCATCAGGGCATCCACGGATACAAACGCGCGCCGGCGACCTTCGATTCACAATCGCGCTGCGCACAAACTACAAGATCGAATCTGCTGTGCGAGCAATCGCATGAGGAGTAGCCATGAGCATTCTTATCGTCAGTGGGGTTGAAGGTGTTCGGAATTGTGCCGACGTCGTTGCCAGGCAGCTTGGCGACACGGTGGAAGTCGCTGAGGGTCGCCGCAAGGCTCTCGATGCTTTGCGTAAAAAGGAGTTCTCGGCGGTCGTGGTGGATGAAACGCTAGCCGAGTGCGATCCGGCAGCGGCGGACGCCATATGGGAGCACTCAGGGACTGCCATTCCGCTGCAGATCAACTTCGCGCTCTCAGGAGCAGCCCGCATCATTCGCGAAATCCGTGCCGCGCTTCATCGGCGCGAGCGGGAGCAGGCGACCGCTCTGCAGGCAGCTTCAGCGTCCATCGAAAAGGAACTCAAAAACACTGTCTGTGGGCTCCTGCTGCATTCGCAACTGGCTCTCACCCAGGTCGGCGTGCCGGCTTTGGTTCAAGAAAAACTGCGGCTGGTCGTCGATCTCGCCGGAACACTCCGGGAGCAATTGTCCGCTTCATCCCAGCAAACAAAAGCGCCGGTCCCTCATTGATCAATTGGGGAGAAGAACGATAGGGCTGTTTGAAGACAACCAGCGTCAGTCCGGTTCGGCGTAGTGGCGATCCTGGTCTGGCTACTCCACCAGAGCGTCGGCGATGCCAAGATGCCGATCGAGCGCTTCAATGCCGAAATCGAGCTCTTCTTTGGTGACGATGAGCGGCGGCGCAATCACGAAGTGGCTCACCCATGCCTGCTGCGCGACCCCATCGGCCATCATCTTCGCCGCGATCTGATCAACCACCAGCGCCTTGCCTTCCACCTTGTCGCGCATGGTGTTGAAGGGCTGCTTTGTCTTCCGGTTCTTCACTAGCTCAACTGCAAAGAAGAGACCCAGTCCGCGCACATCCCCGATGGAGGGGTGCTTCTCTTTCAAAGCCTCGAGCTTTTGCCGCACATAGGGTTCAAGTTCTGCAGAGCGCTCGACGAGTTTGAGCCGCTGCATCTCCTCGATGGTTGTCGCCGCAGGTCCCAGCGTGATGGGATGCGCCTCATATGTATGCCCATGCGAGAAGTAGTGATCCTCGAAGTGGTCCGCAATCTTCTTTGTCGTCGCACAAAGACCGAGCGGCACATAGGCCGACGTAATGCCCTTAGCCGTGACGAGAATGTCGGGCTTCACGCCCCAGTGATCGACGGCGAACCACTTGCCGGTGCGTCCCCATCCCGCCATCACTTCGTCGTCAATCATCAGCACACCATGCCGATCGCAGATTTCGCGCAGGCGCGGAAAGTACTCCGGCGGCGGAATCAGTACGCCGTTGGTCCCGACTACGGGCTCAAGAATAATCGCTGCGACATCGCTCTCGTTCTCAATCATGTGCTCGATGTAGTCAACACACGCAATGTTGCATGAGGGGTACGTGTGTTTGATGGGACAGTCGTAGCAGTTCGTCTCCGGCGCAAACACGACGCCGCCTCCCTTGCCCGCCGGCTCCATGGCCCAGCGCCGCGGATCGCCGGTGGCCGCAATCGATCCCATCGTTGATCCGTGGTACGAACGATAGCGGGAGATGATCTTGTTCTTGCCTGTATACATGCGCGCGATTTTGAAGGCGGCTTCGTTGGCTTCCGTCCCGCTGGTAGCAAAAAAGAATTTTTCGAGACCCGCCGGCAACACTTCCAGCAGCTTGGCGCTGAGCTTTGCGCGAGCCGACGTCGCATATCCCGGAGCAACATAGGCCAGCTCTCGTGCCTGCCGGCCGATGGCTTCGACGACGGCCTTGTTTTTGTGGCCGAGATTTACGCACATCAGCTGCGAACTGAAATCGAGGTAGCGCTTGCCCGCGCCGTCCGTAATCCAGCAACCTTCGGCGTCTGCGATGTAGAGCGGCTTCCACGTTTTCTGGAAACGCCATGTGCCGTAATTGGTCTGACGCGTCAGGTTAGAGATCTCTTCTGCGCTGAGCTCGGGATGTGTAATGGTATCGGCCATGCTGGACCTCGCATCGGGAATATCCCACCTATGCTAAGGCGTGAGGCAGGTTCTTGTCCGCAATCACCTCGGTATTGACGAATGGAGTCGGGGAGTTGGCAGCTACCCGCGCCGCCACGAGTCGCCGGGCATGATTCTCTTCATGAATTCGTCGAAGAGCGGAACGGTGAATGCTGTTTCTCCGTGGGTCTGGCTCCAGATCATGCCTTTGCCAATGAGACCAGAGCGGGTTGGAGCGAGAGAAGTAACGCCGCGACCGAGCTCATCTGCAATGTCGCCCGAGCGATGCGGATCGGGGCCGAGCTCGGCCATTGCTCGAAGATATCTCTTCTCGGTTGGTGTGAGCCGATCGAAGCGGACCCGGAAGAAGCTTTCGTCGAGAGCGGCAACGGCTTCGTCTGAGGCGTTTACAACGTCTTCATGACGAATCGGACTGGTCGGAGCGAGGTCCCAGGTGTGTTTGCCCCATTCTTGAAGGAAGTACGGATATCCCTGCGTCTTGGTGATGATCAGGTCGACGGCGTTGTCGTCGATGAAGGCTCCCTCATTTTCAGCCGGTCGTACAATGGCTTCGCGGGCATCAGGGGGAGCGAGTGGTCCAATCTCTGGAAAATCGAACAGGCGCTCCGCGTACGATTTTGCTTCACCCATGCGTGCACGCAATTGCGGAAGGCCTGCTCCAACGACTGTGACCGGCAACTGCTCCTGTGCACAGCGGTGTAACGCCTGTATCAAAGCCGCCATCTGCGGTTCTTCGACGTACTGGAGTTCGTCAATGAAGAGGACCACGGCTGTTTCAGCCGCCTTCGCAGCCGCTCCAACCTGAACCAGCAGCGTGCCCAGATCAAGTTCAAGATCGCCGTTGTCTGCCAACCCAGGTTCAGGATCGTAGTCCAGGCCCACTTCAATATCGTGGTAGTGCACTTTTAATTTGCTCGCGAAACCAGCCAGTGCTTTGAGGCCCCGGACTGCATAATCCTTTGCAGCCTCCTTCTTGCTCAGGTGGAGGAGAGCAAGCCTGAGGGCCGGAGCGAGAATCGCCGGGAGTGAGCGCTGCTCAGGGGCCTCAATCCGCACGGTGTGAATGCCGCCGGCTTCGGCATCGCGGCGCATCTGGTCTAGAAGCACGGTTTTGCCAACACCTCTCAGCCCGATCAGCATCATGCTTTTGGCTGGTCGGCCCAATCGAAGGCGTTGCAGGCGGATTTCGATGTCCTTGCGAATCTCATGTCGGCCAGCGAGTTCGGGCGGTGGACTGCCGGCTCCAGGGGCATAGGGATTGCGAACAGGATCCATAACTATAGCGAGTTTAGCAGATTTAGGATAATTCGATAAGTTACGTAATTTCCCTATAATCCCTACATTCTGTCTGCCGGGTCAGAATGTAGGGACTTTGATTCGGACACCTCGATTCTGCGTTATGGCACGGCGAGTAGCTGCAGCCCGAAGGGGGCGAGAGCATCGCGCACCACCTTCTCCTCGCCGACCGCCACGATTGCGGTCTTCGCAGCCGGGAAGTACTTCTTCGCCGCAGTGTCCACGTCCTGCGACGTAATGGCTGCGACCTTGCGGCCATAGGTACCAATCGCGTCGGGCTGCAATCCATTCACCCAGAGGCGGGCAAGCTCATCCGACACAGCCGAACGGGACTGCAACTGAATAGCCTCGATTCCGACGAGGAAGCGTTTGGCTGTATCCAGTTCCTCGGTGGTGGGAGAGGTCGTAGCCATGCGGTTGAGTTCGTAAAGGATTTCGTTCAGACTCGGTGCCGTGACAGCATTCCGGACATCTGCCTGCGAGATCAGCAGACCTGCAGCCTGGTAGTTCCGCATGACCGCAAACGGCGAGTAGGTGTACCCCTTGTCTTCGCGGATATTGCGGACAAGGCGAGAGCCGAAGGTTCCTCCGTAGATGGCGGTTGCCACGCGCGCGGCTTCGTAGTCCTCGGCATTGCGCAGCGGTCCGTACGTGCCGAGTGCCAGCGTTGTCTGCACCGAGCCGGGACGCGGGATAACGAAGATGGCGTGTTGCGGCGTAACCGAAGGCGTACCGGGGATAGGCACGGGTGGCGTCGATGGCGCCTTCCACTCTCCAAATCGGCTTTTGACGGCGTCGAGCATCTTGTCGCCCTCAAAATCTCCCACCGCGACGAGCAGCGCCTGGTCGGGACGAAAGCGCTCGGCATAGATCTTGCGCAGATCGTCCGGGGTCGACGCGCTGATGGATTCCTGGGTGGCAGAGGTCACCTTGTAGGGATGGTCCCCGAACAGGATCTTTGCCATGGCGCGTCCGGCTACAAATGATGGCTGCGACTCCTGCTGGCGCAGTTGATCGGCCGCATTGCGCTTGGCGAGAGTGACCTCGGCGTCGGGGAACGTCGCGTTGCGGACGAGGTCCGACAGCACCGTGAGCGCGTCGTTCTGCCGGGCGCTGAGGACACTGACGGAGAGAAGAATCGAATCCTTTCCCGGGTTGGCGTTCAGATCTCCACCCGCGGCCTGCAATTGCTGCGCAATCTGTTTCGCGTTGAGCGTCTTCGTGCCCTGGTCAATAGTGTTCCCCAGCAATTGCGAGAGCCCCGGGCGATCGGACGGATCCGCAGCCAGCCCGCCGCGCAGGGCAAAGCTGAACGAGACCTTGGGGAATCCAGGCTCGGATACAAGCCAGACAGTCAGCCCGTTGTCGAGCTTGGCAATCTTCACCGACGGTGCGGCGAGAGGGCGCTCAGGCCCATACGAAGGCAGCTCGTTGGGAAGCTGAACCTCTTTCTGTGCCCATGACTGCGTAGCGACGACGAGAAGTGCACAAACGATGCTGAGGGTTTTCATTGTCCCGCCCCCTTTTCCTTTTCGCCAGCCGGTGCCGGAACGCGATTGATGATGGTGCGATTGGTACTAACAAGATATTTGGCGGCGAATGCTTTTACCTGTGCCACCGTCACCTTCGAGAGTTCCTCTGGAAGTTGGTAGACGGAGTCGAAGTTGCCGTCAAATATTACCGCATGCGACAGAGCGGAGGCACGGTTGATGGGAATCTCGAGATTGCCATAAATGTCGGATCGCATTTTTGCGACGATGCGATCGAGATCCTGCTGGCTCGGTCCCTTTTCGGCAAGGTCTTTGAGGGTCGCATCATAGGCGCCCAGCACCTGATCTTCGCTCACGTTGGGCGGGTACACGATGAAGGAGGTCATGAGCGTTGGGCCGGCGAACTCGAATGGCGTACCCAGCGGCCAGTTCACGCCGCCATCAACCGAAAGCGCAACCTGTTTGTCTTTCACCAAGGCCTGGTACAGACGAGAGGCCTGGCCATTGTGCAACAACTCTCCCACGACGGCCCCAGCAAGAGCATCGGATGAATGGCGCGGAGGCATGCGATATCCGATAGCGAGACCGGGCACCTTTGAAAGTTTGTCGGTTTCGCTCGATCGGCGCTCAGCGGTCTGCGCAGGCTCATCCACCTTCAGCTTCGGGGGAGTGGGACGCGACGGAACCGTATCGAAGTACTTCTCTACTTTTGCGTAAACATCTTCGGGTTTTACGTCGCCGACGATTGCCATCACCGCGTTTCCCGGTGTGTAGTACTTTTCGTAGAACGCCTTCACATCTTCGATCTTGGCCGCATCGAGGTCGTTGAAGTCACCATAGAAATTGTGGGCGTTCGGATAGGTGTTATATGCCTTTCCAGGAAGATCGATGGCAAAGAAGAGTCCGAAAGGCTGGTTGATCACGTTAACCCTGACTTCTTCTTCAACAACGCTGCGCTGGTTATCGAGATTCTTCGTCGAAAAGTCGAGAGTCTTCATGCGATCCGCTTCAATCCACAGAACGGGATCAAGGGCAGAGATCGGCGCAGTCTCGATGTACTCGGTGTAGTCGTACCGGGTGTCGCCGTTGTTGGTGCCGCCACCGCCCTCAATCACGCGGTCCAGAACTCCCTTGGGCGCATTCGGCGTCCCTTCGAACATCAGGTGTTCGAAGAGATGCGCGAAGCCGGTACGGCCCTCCGGCTCCAGCCGGAAGCCGATGCCATAGCTGACGCATATCCCGAAGGTTGGCGCTGAGTGATCTTCTGAGACCACCACCGTAAGCCCATTGGAGAGCTTTTTCATGCTGGTTGGCGCTTTCCATTGCTGTGCCGTGATTGGTTTCGCGGACAACAGAAAGATGAGGGCGCAGAGTGCGATTGCGCTGGAAACAATTCTTCGATGGTTCACCAGTATCTCCGATTCGAAACAGAAGGTCGTCGACTACTCTTCGTGGCAGCAGGAGTATACCCAAGGTGCAAAGTGCTGTCCATTTGTAAGTGACCGACAACTGTTTTGCTTCCACCAATGAACGCCCCTCGGTCGAAAGTAGGCCGGGTGTACAAAAATGAAAGCCCCCGGCAATGCTGGCCGGGGGCTTTGCCTTTGACACTCCTTGATGAATGATTCGGTCGGCCTTGCTTGACCTCGCATCCGGAATTCCACCTATGCCGTCGGGCTGAAACGGCTGGAGGCGAACTCTCTCATTCGTCCGGGCGCTTAAGCTTGTCCCGCGATTCTTACTTGTGCACGACTGCAAGCGTAATCGTGGTTGTCTGCACCAGGCTCCCAGATCTCCCGGTGACCGTCAGCAGGCTATTTCCAATGCTCGCCCCGTTGCTCGCGGTAAACGTGACCGCGCTCGTTTTCGTGGCTGGATTTGGAGAGATCGATGCAGTCACGTTTTTGGGCAGACCCGAGACGGATAAACTTACCGCTCCCGTGAATCCACCGGTCGCGTTCACCGAGATAGCGCTGCTCGCCTGGCTCCCTTGGTTAACCGACAGGCTCGATGGCGAGGCAGTCAGCGTATAGCTTGGAGGCGGATTTACCACCAGGGTTACCGAAGCATTGGCGCTCGTGTAGTCAGCGGTATCGTTTGGTGTGAAAACTACGTTCAACTTATTGGTGCCTACGGGCAGAATCGTGCCTGCTGCAGGAGTATATGCGAACGTACCAGGCACATTCGCCGTTGCGTCAAGCTGAACCAAGCTCACAGCTGTTCCGTAGGCGATCGGGGCAGGCGTTGGCCAGGTAATGACTGGCGTCGCCTTGTTCACCGCCAACTGCACGAACGCGGTCGCGATTGTGTAGTCCGTTGTATCTGTCGGGGTGAACGTGACATTCAGTGTGTGCGCACCCGCGGTCAGCACTGTGCCCGCCGCAGGTGAATAACTGAAGGTGCCCGGTAGGCTCGCCGTCGCGTCCAGTTGGGCAGCGCTCAGTGGCGTTCCATACGTAATCGCCAAGGGAGCGGACCATGTAATGGTAGAGGTATTGGATGTCCCGGTCCCGCTCAGCGAGATGTACTGAGTTGCATACACCGGTCCGGTTGCATTCAGGTTGTTGTCTGTCAGCGCAAGCGATCCGCTTAAGCTGCCTGCCGCAGTCGGAGCAAAGCTGACGGGGAACACACACGAAGTGCCAGCAGCGAGGACACCAACCGATGCAAAACCACTGCCGATCACGGGACATGCCGATGGCGCATTTTCGTCCAACGCAAAGTTGGTCGAGATGCTCGGATTGTTTCCGCTCGCCGGAACGGGGAGAACCATGTCAGCATTCCCGACGTTTTCGAGCGTCACAGTCTGGGGACTGTCCACGCTTGTTGACCCGATAACTGTGCTAACAAAGCTCAAACTCGGCGGATCGGAGTAGTCCAGTCTCAACACGCGACCGTCCCCGTAATCCGCGACAAATACGTTCCTGTTCGCGTCTACTGCTACGCCGTTCGCATTAGCGAAGCCACTCCCGAGGGTTTGGATGGTAGGCGAGGATGGAATGCTTCCATTGACGGCGAGTATTTTGTACACCTTACTGTAGAAGTACTCGGCAACATAGACGTTTCCGACGACATCAACCGCAATTCCGCGCGGAATGATAAATCCACTCCCCAGCGATGTGACAAGGGGCGATGCTGGAATAGCGCCGTTCACAGCATGTATTTCAAATAGTTCACGACTCGTGTCATCTGAGACATAGACGTTGCCATTGCCGTCCACTGCTATGCCGTCGAGTTCTTTGAACCCGCTT
Organism: uncultured Acidobacteriaceae bacterium; assembly: GCA_963770365.1. Classification (GTDB taxonomy): domain Bacteria; phylum Acidobacteriota; class Terriglobia; order Terriglobales; family Acidobacteriaceae; genus Telmatobacter. The sequence goes on from CAVYPN010000032.1 coordinate 866,466, forward strand.
GCCAGAGTGGTGATCGTGGGCGAGACAGGAATACTACCATTTACAGCGAAAATCTCGTTTACCGTATTGTTGCTCGCATCCAAAACGTAGACATTTCCACGACTGTCCACTGCGATTCCATCGGGCGAGACGAACTGACTCGTGAGTACCCTGACGGTGGGTGAGGCTGCAATGCGACCATTCACGGCTTGGATCTCATTCACAGTGTGATAGCAAACGTCTACAAAGTAGACGTCGCCCGCCGCGTCTAATGCTGGACCATTGGGGCAGTCAAGTCCACCGAGCAAGGTCTTGACAGTTGGGTTCGCCGGGATTCGACCATTGACCGCAAGGATCTCTTGTACATTTCCAAAATTGTTGATTACGTCGACTACGTAGGCGTTGCCGCCGCCGTCCACCGCAACACTGCTAGAGAAGTTAAAGCTGCTGCCCAACGTCGTTTGTGCCCCGGGAGAGAAGCTTAGCTGGGGCCCTACACCGATCCCTTGGAGAAAGGCGGTGGCCATCACGTTGCCATTCGGATCACTGATTTGCACCGCGCCGTTTCGAGAGCCCGGGAAGAGCGGTGTGAAGGACACGTTCACCGTACAACTCTGACCGGCGGAATATGCGGTATTCGCAGCGCAGCTTCCGGTGCCCGCATTGGAAAAATCGAGCCCAGTCGCACCCTGCGTAACGACACTGGTAGAACCGAGGGTGCCTGGCGTGTCGAAGATGAAGCTTACCGATATCGTCGAGTTGCCAACCTTCACTTCCTGAGAGCCAAAGTCCACCTGTGAGAGTGCGTCCTTCGAGATTCGAGTGTTCGCCGCATCTGAGATGAACACATTGCCTTGTACATCCAGTGCGACGCCGGTCGGTTCGGTGAAGCCGTTTCCTATTGCAACGATTGTTGGATTTGCGGGAATACTCCCGTTGACCGCAATCATTTCCTTCACGGCGCCATCTCCGGCATCAGCAACAAAGACGTCGCCCCTGGAATCCAACGCAACCTGCGTTGGACCTACAAACCCTGTTCCGAGAGTCAGAATCGTGGGTGCTGCCGGAACGCTTCCATTCACAGCCAGCATTTCCTTCACGGCGTGGTTTGAGGTATCGCCGACAAAAATATTACCCTTGCCATCCACAGCTACGCCTTCAGGCACTGAGAATCCGCTACCCAACGTGACAACCGTCGGCGTATTTGGAATGCTGCCGTTTACTGCGAGGATCTCGTTTACTGTACTGCTATAGAAGTCCGAGAAAATCACATCTCCCGATGAATCTATTGCAACGGCGTCTGGAAGAATGAGTCCGCACCAAAGAGTCCTGATCGTAGGAGACGGAGGAATGACGCCGCTTACGGCCAACATCTCCTTAATGCAACTGTTCCCCATGTCAGCAACAAACACGTTGTTGTTGCCATCCACTGCTACACCGGCGGGATTGGCAAATCCCGAGCCCAGTGTGATGGTCGCACCGTCCGATGACCGGATCTCTTTAACAGCATTGTCGTTCCAGTCGGCGACATAAAGATTGCCGATTACATCAACAGCGATTCCGCGAGGTTGACTTAAGCCGATACCCAATGATGTCTGCGACCCGCTGAAGTGCGCCGTCTGGGCCGTTGCCTTTTGTGAGGCACCTGATATGACAAGCAGAACGCCGCACAGAGCGGCCACCATGGAACGCTTGGAGCGCGGCCAGAAAGCATTGTAGAAAGCCGACAACGAGACCTTGCGCATAGTTGCTGACTCCTGACGAGTTTTGGGCACGGCTGAAACTTAGATTTGGGTAGCTACCTTCGCAAGCAAAGAGGGCCCGCAGACAGGCGTCTGTCAGTTTGCGTGGTATTTGAGTTGTGAGACGACGAGTGGACTATAGCAATTTAGCGATGGCAATTCCAACGAATAAGCGGTTAAAACGAGAAAACTGCAACGAAAGTGGTACTGTTCGGCAAGAAAATGCGCGATGAACATCCCTGCTAGGTCATGAGAACCGGATTTCGCTTTGACATCAGACTTGGTGCGAGAGCACAGCGTGATATCCGCGGGCCGAAGCGAGTTTAGCCCCAAAAATGAAAACCCCCGGCGGGTTAGCCGGGGGCGTTTTGCAGGAAACTTCTGCGAGCACTCTTACGCGCTGTACAGCAGGATGCCGGCAGCTTTCTCTTCGGTCGCCGTCACATCTGCGCTTACCGGACGATAGAAAAGTTGATTGTTTTCGAGATAGACCTCGAGGAAGGCCGGACGCTGCTGAATCTGTCCGGCAATGAGAGCCTCCGACAGAGGATCCTCAACGTAGCGCTGCAGGGCACGGCGCAAGGGACGCGCACCGTAGCTGCGATCGCCGAGGGTCTTGTCGAGGATCCACTTCTTGGCCTCCTCGGTGACCGAGATGGTGATGGCCTTCTGCGCCAGGTTGGTGTTCAGCTGCTGCACAAGCAGTTCGACAATCTGGATCAGATCCGCATCCGACAGCGACAGGAAGAGAATGACCTCGTCCAGCCTGTTCAGAAACTCCGGATTGAAGGTCTTCTTGACCTCCTGTTTCACCAGCTCTTCAACCTTGTCGTTGACCAGGTCTTCGCGGTCGCTCTGGAAGCCGAGCCCCTGCTTCTTCTGCAGGTGGCGGGCGCCGATGTTCGACGTCATGATCAGGATGGTGTTCTTGAAGTCGACCGTGTTGCCGAGTCCGTCGGTCAACTGGCCGTCTTCAAACACCTGCAGCAGGATGTTGAACACATCCGGATGCGCCTTCTCGATTTCGTCGAGCAGAACGACCGAATAAGGAGAACGCTTGACCCGCTCAGTCAACTGGCCGCCTTCTTCGTAGCCCACGTATCCCGGAGGCGAACCGATCAGCTTCGAGACCGAGTGCTTCTCCATGAACTCCGACATATCGAAGCGGATGAGTGCCTTGTCTGATCCGAAGAGGAAGTTGGCGAGCGTACGCGCCACTTCTGTTTTGCCTACGCCGGTAGGACCGAGGAACAGGAAGCTGCCAATCGGCCGCGCTGGTGATTTCAATCCAGCTCTCGACCGGCGAATGGCACGGGCCAGTGCGGAGATTGCCTTCTCCTGCGAGATGATGCGCTTGTGGAGTTCTTCTTCCACACGCAGCAGCTTCTGCGTTTCTTCTTCCTTGATGCTGGTGACGGGAACGCCTGTCCAGCGGCTGACGACGTCTTCGATGTCTTCGCGGCCTACAATGCCGGCGGCGGAGTCGTCGAGATGATATTTGTCGCGAAGAGCGCGCAGGTTTTCACGCTCTTTGCGTTCCTCGTCTGAATAGAAACGGGCCTTCTCAAACTCGTGGTTCGCGATGGCTGAATCCATCCGGTGGACGATGAACTTGATCCGCTTCTGGACTTCGGTGATCTCCTCGGGCAGCGAAGTCTGGCGCAGCTTTACGCGCGCGCCTGCTTCGTCGATGAGGTCGATGGCCTTGTCGGGCAGGAAGCGGTCCGGAATATAACGGTTCGAGTGCGACACTGCAAACTCGATGGCGGCATCGGTATAGCTGACCGCGTGGAATTTCTCGTAGCGATCCTTGATGCCGTTGATAATCTTGATCGCGTCTGCTTCGTTGGGCGGCGGAACTTTGACAGCCTGGAAGCGCCGCTCAAGCGAACGATCCTTCTCGATTGATTTGCGATACTCAGCCGGCGTGGTTGCGCCGATGCACTGAATTTCGCCGCGCGACAGAGCCGGCTTAAGAATATTGGCGGCATCGAGCGAACCCTCGGCCGAACCGGCGCCAACCAGCGTGTGCAACTCGTCAATAAAGATGATGGAGTTTTGATTTTCCATCAGCTCTTTCATGATGGTCTTGAGGCGCTCTTCAAACTGGCCGCGATACTTCGTCCCGGCGACGATGAGCGAAAGATCCAATGCCAGTACCCGCTTGTCTGCGAGGAAGCTCGGCACTTCGCCGTCAGCGATGCGCTGCGCCAATCCCTCAACAATCGCAGTCTTGCCCACGCCCGGCTCGCCGATCAGCACCGGATTGTTCTTCGTACGGCGGCACAGGATCTGAATCACGCGCTCCAGTTCGCCGTCACGTCCCACCAACGGATCAAGCTGCCCGTCCATCGCGGCCTGTGTCAGGTCGCGGCTGAACTCAGCCAGCAGGCTCGATTCGCGCTGACGCGCTTGCTGCGGTGCCTTCTCTTGGGTAACCCGCGCCAGTTCGTCGCGAATCTGCGCAAGCTTCAGGCCGCGCTCCTGCAGAATCTCCGACGCGAAGCACTTCTCTTCGCGCAGCAATCCCAGCAACAGATGCTCCGTTCCAATGTGCTTATGTCCGAGTCGCTCGGCCTCCTCGGCTGCGTAGGCCAGGACGCGTTTGCACTCATTCGAGAGCGGCAGATCGACACTCGTCGACACCTTCTCGCGAATCGTGGTGTGCGCTTCAATCTGTTTGCGGATCGACTCCACCGAGGCGTGCGAACGCAAAAAGCGATTGGTTAACGCTTTGTCCTCGCGCAGAAGGCCCAGCAGCAAATGCTCGGTCTCGATATAGGGCGAACCAAACTGGCTGGCCTCATAACGCGCGAAGAAGATCACGCGTCGTGCCTTCTCCGTATAGCGTTCGAACATATTGTTTCTCCTCTTGCAGCAGGCTTGCGGTAGCAGTAGCCGTCCGATTTCTCGGCACCCCATCGACAATGCTTGTCGTTTGGGACCCGACTCTCGGCCTCAACCCAACTTGCCGCGCCCTTTCTCTTAACTAACGCTGCCGGTGGCCCGGAAAATCTCGTTACTGCCCCGAACAGCTCTTTTGGATGGACCGGAACCTCCTTGCCTTATCCCGGTCGCCCCGGAGTTCTTCTTCCGCAAGCACCCCACCCACCGCTCGTGAGCCCGGAAAGCAATTCCAGACCCACTTATACAATCAGACTCAAAAACCACCCGGAAAGGTGCTTTTACTGCTGCCGTCCGGGGTGAATTCCTGCTATGGGGGAAGCTCCCGAAGGTGGAATTCCCACAGCGTGAAGGCGCCCGCCCTCCAGGCGCAGAGTCCGCGTACACCGCGCGGCCAGGTCCAGGTTGTGGGTCACCAAAACAGAAGTGAGCCCGTGGGTTACGTGCAATCGTTCCAGAAGATCAAAAACGCGCCCGGCGGTGGTCTCGTCAAGATCGCCCGTCGGTTCATCGGCCAGAAGCAGGCGCGGATTGCCAACCAAAGCCCGGGCCAGCGCCACACGCTGCTGCTCTCCCCCTGAGAGCTCCCCCGGCCGGTGTTCGCGGCGGTCTTCCAAGTCGACCTCCCTAAGCCAATTGGATGCAGTATCTAGCGCCTGTCGACGGCTAATTCCGCGGGCCAGTAGCGGCATTGCCACGTTCTCCAGAGCTGAAAACTCCGGCAACAGGTAATGAAACTGCCAAACATAGCCGATCTCGCGATTGCGAAAGGCGGCTGCCTCCCGAGCGTTGAGAGTTGCCACGTTGGTTGAAGCGCAGTGTACAGTGCCTGCAGTCGGCGCATCAAGAGCGCCCAGAATGTGCAAAAGTGTGCTCTTTCCCGCTCCCGATTGCCCCACAATGGCAACCAGTTCGCCGGTTGCGATCGTTAAATCGAGCCCTGCGAACAGGGTGAGTGCCCCACGAGCCGTGCGATAGGTTTTTTCGAGTTTGCAAACCTGGATGATGGGCGAACTCTCCTGCACCCGCAAGTTCGACTCCCGCATAAGGCGGAAAGCCGGGCTGGCAGCCGCTGGAGTAGTTAGAAGCATCTGTTCCAACTATCTTATCGCGAAGGGCAAACGGAAAGGCATCGCCAAAGTCACATCTGTTCGCATTGGAGTAACCGTTTTTGCGGTGCCGTCATAAACCAGGGTACAGTGCCACAATCTAATCACCGGAGCGCGCGCCCTCTCTTAGTCAGCATCTCTTAATCAGCATCGCCCCGCGAACCCGCCGATTCCAACGCGGGCGCGTGCTCAACAACCGGCGCAGCAAGCTTCATCAGCGCAACATAAATTCCCGCCGCCGTAAAGAAACCGACGAACCACGCGTAGTCATAAAGGAAATGCAGCGGTTTCACCGCCAGCCCCACCAGTGCAATCGAAACACCAACCACGAGGGCCACAATGGCGCGCGGATTGACTCCACGCGTGTAGTGGTAAATGCCTTCGGAGTGGTAGAGCGAATTCACGTCGAGCTCGGTCTTGCGGATCAGGAAATAGTCGGACACCATGATGCCGGCGACGGGCCCGAGCAGGCCGGAGTAGCCGATCAACCAGCCGAAAATGTATGCATCCGGTGTGGCCAGCAGCTTCCAGGGGCACATGGCGAGGCCCAGAAATCCCGTAATGAGTCCGCCGGTGCGAAAGCTGATGAGCCGCGGATAAAGATTCGAAAAGTCGTTCGAAGGCGAGACCACATTGGCGCCGATATTGATGTTGAGCGTGGCAATGAGGATCGCGATGAGGGCGATAAAGGCGACGACAGGCTGATGGAATGCCCCGATCAACTCAATCGGATTCCAGATCGGCCGCCCGAATAGCACCGTCGATGCCGACGTCACCGAGATCCCTACAAATGTGTAAAGCGCCATCGCCACCGGCAAGCCGAACGCCTGGCCGTAAGCCTGCGCATGCTGCGACTTGGAATAGCGCGTGAAGTCCGGAATATTCAAGGCCAGCGTAGCCCAGTACCCAACCATCGCTGTCAGTGAGGGAACGAAGACCGCGAGAAACTCGCCGGTCGAATGAAACTGGCTCGGCGTCGACAGCATCGATCCGAAACTGCCCGCCTTGACCCGCACCCAGATCAGCAGCGCCGCCGCCATGATGAACATGAAGGGCGCGCCAAACGCCTGCAAGTGCCGAATCGACTCAACCCCGCGCCAGACGATGACCATATTGAGCAGCCAGAACACGAGGAAGCACGCCCACTTGGCAAAGGCCGATCCGGCAGTACTCGGCCAGATCACGGCAAGCATTGAATGAATTGCAGTCCCGCCTATCCACGACTGAATGCCAAACCATCCGCATGCCACGACCGCCCGCAGAATCGCCGGCAAGATTCGCGCCGCGTACTCCGAAGGGTGCACGAATAAACACCGGAAACGGGATTCCGTAGCGCGTCCCCGCATGCGCATTCAGCAGCATCGGAACCAGCACAATCAGATTCCCCAGCAGCACCGTGCCCACCGCCTGCTTCCAGTCCATGCCCTTGGCGATCAGCGAAGAGGCAAGCTGATACGTCGTGATCTCCATCGACATGGAGAACCACAGCGCGATGTAGCTATACGTGGTCCACGTGCGCTGCGCCGGCGTCGTCGGCGCCAGGTCGCGATTGGATAAAGTGGGGTCGACTGTACTCAAACGGCCTCCAGTGTAAATCGGTATACACGAACGCCAATGAGAAGGCGATGATTTAGTTGATTGCGCGAGTATCAGCCATTGGTCGCGTCACCACGCCGTCAGAGTTTGCTGTCAACTGGTCAGCCAATGTGAGCCTCTCGACATCTGACCTCGTTACTTCCACGCCCCGCCGCGAGCCTCACGCCGCAGATACTTCCCGCGCCCCGGCTTGCCGATGAACTCGCCCTTCGACACGATCAGTTCGCCCCGCGAGTAGACGTCCCGCGCGTTGCCCTTCACCTTGAACCCCTCAAACATCGAGTAGTCCACCCGCATGTGGTGCGTTGCGGCGGAAATCGTGTGATGCGCTCCCGCATCCCAGAGAACAATATCCGCGTCGCTGCCTGCTGCTAGCACACCCTTCTTCGGATACATCCCGAAGATGCGCGCTGGCGCGGTCGAAACTAATTCAACGAAGCGATTCAACGAGAGATTTCCCAGCCCCACCCCGTGGTGATGCAGCAGCTGCAGCCGGTTCTCAATGCCTGGCCCGCCGTTTGGAATCTTGGTGAAGTCATCCTTCCCCAGCGCCTTCTGATCTTCGAAACAAAATGGGCAATGGTCCGTCGAAACCACCTGCAGATTGTCTCTGCGAAGGCCATCCCAGAGCTTCGGCTGATTCCGCTTCTCGCGCAGCGGCGGCGTGAAAACATACTTCGCGCCCTCCCAGCCCTTGTCGGCCATATTGTCTTCAAGCGACAGCAGCAGATATTGAGGACACGTTTCAGCAAACGCGGGCAGCCCGCGATCGCGCGCCTCGCGCACCTGATTCAGCGCGTCCTCGCTCGACAGATGCACGATATACACCGGAACGCCAGCCATCTCCGCCATCGCAATCGCGCGATGCACCGCCTCAGCCTCGGCCACCGTGGGCCGCGTGAGGGCGTGATAGATCGGCGCCGTCTTCCCCTCCGCCAGCGCCTGCTGCACGATCACGTCGATCACCGATCCGTTCTCGGCGTGCATGCAGATCAACGCGCCATTCTTTGCCGTCTGCCGCATGGCCTTGAAGATGGTCGCATCGTCGACCATCAGTACGTTGGGATACGCCATGAACAGCTTGAAGCTGGCCACGCCCTCGCGCACCATGTCGTCCATGTCTTCGAGGCCCGCGTCGCCGAGATCCGTCACGATCATGTGCAGGCCGTAGTCGATGCAGGCCTTGCCCTCGGCCTTCTTCCACCACGTGTCGAGCGCCGTGCGCATCTTCGTCCCGCGCGCCTGGATGGCAAAGTCAACAATCGTCGTAGTCCCACCAATCGCCGCAGCCCGCGTACCCGTCTCAAAATCATCCGCAGACTTTGTCCCGCCAAACGGCATATCGAGATGTGTATGTGCATCGATTCCGCCCGGAAGCACCAGCAGCCCCGAAGCATCCACAACGGTATCCGCCGCACCCGCGGGGATCCCTGCGCGTACTTCCTTGATGACCGCGCCGTCGATGAGGAGATCGGCTTTTGCCGTCGAGTCGGCGTTTACGATGGTGCCGTTTTGAATGAGAACCGTGGACATGACCCCTCACCTGAAACCGTGCAAGTTGCACCTTTGTCATTCCGACCGAGTGTAGCGAGCGGAGGAACCTGCAGTTGCTTTCTCTTGGTTCAGCGCTGGGATCACGACCGCTGCGGTTCGACGGCACACTCAGCACCATGCGTGCGCTGATCCCATGTCTCCGCCGCTACGCCGGAGTCCACGCGCACCATCGTGATGCAGTCGTCCACCGGACACACCAGCGCGCAGAGATTGCAGCCAACGCATTCCGTCTCATCCACACGCGGAATCTTGTCGAGCGGCGTGGGATACGGCCCATGGTTTGCCATCGCCGCGGCCCGCTCCTTGCGCGTCACCGGCGTCGTCGCGATCGAGTTGCGCGTGCGCCACTCAATAGTTGCCGGCCCATCGTGCAACTCGACCTGCCCATTCACCGGACCCGAAACTCGATCCACATGGATGCACTGATGCGCGCCATCCCAGCAGGCAATGTGGCACAGGTCGCAGCCGATGCACGTCTGCTCGTTGATATGCGCAACGATCTTGTAATTCAGATTCAGGTGCTTCCACTCAGTCACCTTGGGAACCGAAAGTCCGCGGAAATCATCGAGAGTTGCGAAGCCCTTGGTTCGCATCCAGTTTTCGAGTCCCTCGGCCATGTCTTCTACGACGCGGTAGCCGTAGTGCATCACGGCAGTGCATACCTGCACGGTCCCGCACCCCAGCAGCATGAACTCCACAACATCTTTCCACGTCGAGATACCGCCAATGCCCGAGAGCGGCAGCGCCGCCTCAGGATCGGCAGTGATCTGCTGCACCATATTCAGCGCGATCGGCTTGACCGCCGGGCCGCAGTAGCCGCCGTGCGAACTTTTTCCGTCGACGTTCGGCCGCGGCACAAAAGTATCGAGATCGATTCCAGTAATTGAATTGATGGTGTTGATCGCCGACAGCCCGTCAGCGCCGCCGCGCTTCGCAGCGCGCGCAATTGTTCGAATATCGCTGATATTCGGCGTCAGCTTCACCAGCACAGGTGTCCGGGCCTTTTCCTTCACCCACGCGGTAATCATCTCGGTATATTCGGGAACCTGCCCGACCGCCGACCCCATGCCGCGCTCGCTCATGCCGTGAGGGCAGCCAAAATTCAGTTCGAGGCCGTCGGCGCCTGCGTCTTCGGCGCGCTGCACAATCTCATGCCATGCCTCGCGCTTTGACTCAACCATCAGCGACGCAATGATGGCGTGATAGGGATAACTCCTCTTCACTTGCGCCATCTCGCGCAGATTCTCTTCAACTGTGCGATCGCTGATGAGCTCAATGTTGTTCAGGCCCATCATGCGCATGCCCTGCCAGTCCGTCGACGAATAGCGCGAGCAGACATTCGTCACGGGCTCGCCGATCGTCTTCCACACCGCACCGCCCCATCCCGCATCGAACGCGCGCATGACCTGCTCGCCGCAATTGGTGGGCGGCGCCGAAGCCAGCCAGAAAGGATTGGGAGCGTCGATTTTGCCGGCAAATCCGCGAACGCGAATATCAGGCATAAGCCGCCTCCGCGATCTTCAGGATGGCTCGCGCTGCGCGCTTTCCATCGGCAACTGCATCCACCACTTCCCTGCCTCCGTTGGCACAGTCGCCGCCCGCAAAGTAGCGCGAATTGCCTGTCTGTCCCGTCTCCGGATCGGTCACGATCGTTCCGCCACGCAATTCAATGCGGCGAAGCTCCTGCACAAGCTGCGCAAATGGAGACTGCCCGATCGCCGGAATCACGTAGTCGCACTCAATGGTGTAGTGCGATTCCGGAATCGGCAGCAAGGCCTTGTCAACCTCGCTTACCTGCACCGTATCCAGCAACAGCCTGCCGCGCTCGTTCGCCCGAATCGCAAACGGTTGCCGCCGCCACAGGAACTGCACGCCCTCCTGCTTGGCATGTTCGTACTCAAAGTCGAATGCCGACATGTCGCGTTCGCCACGCCGATACAGCAGGTATACCGTCTCCGCGCCCAGCCGTCGCGCCGCATTGGCGGCATCAATCGCCGTGTTTCCAGCACCGACCACAACCACCGTCCCGCTCAGTTCGCGGAGGCGTCCGGTCTTGTAGGACGCGATAAACTCGAGAGCGTTCAACACGCCCTTCTGGTCCTCGCCGGGAATATTCATGCGCTGCATCGCGCCAAGGCCTACGCCGACAAAGATAAAGTCGAATTCCGACTCCAGTTCTTCCAGCGCCTCGGCGGACTCAATGGGTGTCCCGGTCCGGAACTCGACGCCCATGCGACGAATCATCTCGGCTTCACGCAGGCTGTCGGCCGCGCGAAGCTTGTATTCCGCTACACCATAAGTATTGAGCCCGCCCAGCAGGTCCTTGCGCTCAAGAATGGTGGCCCACGCCCCGTGGCGGCAAAGCTCGGCTGCACAGGCCAGAGACGCCGGACCGCCACCGATACACGCCACCTGCACATTGCGCGATCCGCGCGGAGCCGTCAGCAGTTCTTCGCCCGTAGCCTCAAAGGAATCCATCGCGTGACGCTGTAAACGGGCAATCTGAATGGGCGCATGGTTGTAGCGATGCATCACGCAGGCACCCTCGCACAGCACTTCTACCGGGCAGGCTTTCGCGCAGCTGGCGCCAAGAATATTCGCATCCAGAATCCGCAGCGCCGAGCCGCGAAGGTTCCCCGTACTGATGCGCTTGATAAAGCCCGGAACGTCAATATGTGTGGGACATGCGCCGGTGCACGGCGCGTCAAAACAATTCAGGCAACGATTGGCTTCAATCACTGCAGCCTGCGTCTGGAGCGGCGGCTTGATGTCGCCGAATCGCTCCCGGAGCAGTAAATCGTCTGGAAGTATCGCGGTACTCATGAAGACCTCGGAGAAGCTCTCTTACTCTCTGCAATCCTTCTTTTGCTATTCTCTGCCGTCCTTCTATGGATTGACGAGGGTTTTCGCTATCAGATTCGGTTAAGAGGCAACCAGCGGACCATACATGTCAGGCCGGCGGTCGCGAAAGAACTGCCAGGTTCGACGAACTTCCGCAATTTGTTCAAGGTCGAGATCGGCAGTAAGTACCTCGTCCTTGTCGCGCGATGCCTGAGCCACGATCTGGCCCCGCGGATTGGCAAAGTAACTTGAACCGTAGAACTCGCCAATATTCCACGGCGCCTCGGTCCCTACCCGGTTAATCGCTGCAATAAAATAACCGTTCGCCGCAGCATGCGCGGGCTGCTCCAGTTTCCAGAGATACTCACTCAACCCCGCTACCGTTGCCGATGGGTTAAAGACAATCTCCGCCCCGTTCAACCCCAGGCAGCGAGCGCCTTCAGGAAAATGCCGGTCGTAGCAGATATAGACGCCGATCTTGGCAAACCCCAAGTCGAACACCGGGTATCCCAAGTTCCCCGGCCGAAAGTAGAACTTCTCCCAGAACCCCGGTGCGACATGCGGAATGTGCGTTTTGCGGTACTTGCCCAGATAAGTCCCATCATTCTGCAGTACGGCGGCCGTGTTGTAGAAGATCCCTTCCTGCTCCACCTCGTAGACCGGCACAACCATGGCAATGTGGAGTTCCTTCGCCAGCTGTTGCATCAGCTTGACGGTCGGCCCGTCGGGAACCAGCTCGGTGGTCTCGTACCACTTTGTCGACTGTTCGGCACAGAAATAGGGCCCGTTGAAAATCTCCTGCAGGCAGACGATCTGGGCCCCATCATCGGCCGCTTTGCGGATGAGTCCCAGGTGCTTGTCGATCATCGCCTTCTTCTGCACCGCCAGCGGCTCAGTGGCGGGTACAGCATTGGAGGCCTGGATGATGGAACATCGAACGACGCGCGGCATTCGGCTGCTGCTCCCTGTGAAAACGTTATGAGTATTAGACGTTATCGCATGGAAGCGGCTACGGCAAGAGTTCCCGGTTGGATCCAAAGCACTTCGGCCCAGGCGTTTCGGGAGAGGCAGCCTTCCGTCGACCCCGACCACGTTGGGAATAGCTCTAGTATTCGATCTTGTTCGGCGAAGCCATCCACGCCGCGAAGCTTGCCCAGGCCTCATCACGCAGAAACTGCGTTGCCGGCAATGACCGCTGCGCTGGATCCCTCCGAAACTCCTCATACAGATAGGCATCGTCGAATCCGGCTTTAGCCGCGTCTTCGGCTCCAGCGCCGTAGAAAACTGCATCCAGCCGCGCCCAGTGCGATGCCGCCAGGCACATCGGGCATGGCTCGCAACTGGTATAAAGCTCGCAACCGGCCAGCGAAAACGTACCCAGCGTCTTGCACGCCGCACGAATCGCCATCACCTCGCCATGCGCGGTTGGGTCGTTCGTAGCCGTCACCATGTTGACGCCTTCAGCAATCACTTTGCTGTCCCGCGCAATTAACGCGGCAAACGGCCCACCGCGGCCTGAAGTCACATTCTCCGTAGCCAGCGCAATGGCTCGGCGCAGAAATTCTAAGTTTGGTTGACGATTCACTCTCTGTACCCCTCGACGTCTGCGGTCCCTTCGGCCAGGACAATCCCAACCACATCTTCGTCCCCATCGATAGAGCCGCATTGCTACATCAAAGCCACGTTCGAGCCTGAATCTCATCCAAGGCTCGCCAGATCCTCCGGCCAGTCGATGTCGACCTCGCCGCCTTCGAGCGGAATCTCCATCACGGGCAGTGACGTCTTCGCAAGCAACCCACGCGCACCCTTGTCACCGCGAAGCCCCATCAGATCCGCAAACATAGTCCGCGGAAATATCGCCGGAGTTCCCCGAATTCCCGCATAAGTCGACGCAATCAACAACGGATTCGACTCGCCATCGAACTTCTCAATCATCATACAAAGATGTTCAACCGTCGTCCGCGGCTGGTCGCACGTCATCAGTAGTACACCCGCGGCCCCGACCGCTCCCGCATCCGCAGCCTTCACGCCGGCGCGAATCGACGAAGCCAGCCCCTCTTCCCAATCGGCGTTTGCAATTATCGTCGCGTCGCAAAGTTCAAGTGCCTTCTCGATCCGTTCGCGAGACGAGCCCAGCACCACAAACACGGGCATGGCGCCGGCTTCCCGCGCACATCGAACAGCCCGCTGAAGCAATGGCTCGCCATCAACCAGCACCAGTTGCTTCGGCTGCCCCAACCGGCTGCTCGCACCTGCGGCAACAATGATCGCTGCAACTGACATCCGCATCAGTCTACGCTGCCCTTCTTGACTCCAATGAAACGCACGCGGCAAGACTGACTCCATCAGGGGAACAAATCCTCAGCGAAAGGCTGACCGGCGGGCGACTCAAAAAGCGCGCCGGGCTGCATTCGTCGGCGCCTGAGGTTCTATGCCTGCGTGTCCGTGTCCGGCTGCAGCAGCAACAACAGCACGAACCCCACAACCACGAACATGCGGAATGCCTCTTCCTGGCCGTTCCAGATACGCGACTGCCACATCAGAAACCACTCTCCGCCGACATCCAGAAAAGCCACGAGCCACATCAGCAGCGAAAGCGTCAGCGCTACCACGGCCACGCGTTTCCCGGCGTTGAAAGCAATCGCCGGCCCGCGAAACGCCCGCACGAGACAAATAAGCCCCCACCACGCAAGCGTGCCCGTGGCAAATTCCCAGACGATGATCATCCAGTAGAAAATAAGATGCATGGCAGGCCACGGCATCGCCCGCCACATCGCGTGGTTGCCCGCGAAGGTCGAATCCATCGACAGTACATGCCGAATGAACTCGTAGTTTGAATTGAAATCAGTGAGATTGTTGACCACCACGAGCGTGTAATAGAACGCGATACCTGCCAGCAGCAGCAACTTAGCCAAGCGTGTCATCATCAGTGAAACCTCTGCATTGCTAAGGTTGCGAGTTTCCGATCACTGCCAATTGCGCGTCGCTGAGAAACAGGGCTTGCACCACGCACCCATCCTAGCCTCGGCGAATCAACCCTTGTCCATTGAAAAGTCCGTTGAAAAATCAGGTTGCCAACTCTTCAGCGGAGGCCAGTCCGGCCATGCGAAGTGGCCCTGTAGAGCCATGTGGCCATTTCGCCCCGGAAAAAGCCCACCTTCGTTGCTCTTGAAGAGTCTACCTATCTTCCGAAATTGCTCTAAATCCCGCTCCGTGGTGTAGAACTCTGATTAGCCCAGTGCGCGATTTCGAGAAAACCCGGACAGAATTTCAAGAGATCCTCGCCAAGCCCATTCGCGAACTCGGGCTCAAACTCGAGGGTTCGCCGCTCGAACGATTCGTGCAGCAGCTCTATCGCGAGCTGGAAGCCAAGGGCATCCACAAGTTCCGTCCGCAGTGCTACCTCACCGATGAATGGGGATGTCCCTCCGGCGAGCCCGTCATCGGTATTCCGTTCTACCTCGCCAACCCCGACCTCGCCCACCTTGAACGCGATATGAACGATCTGGAAGACGCTCGCGAAATCATGATGTACATGCGCCACGAGGCCGGGCACGCATTCAATTACGCCTACCAGCTCTACAAGTCGGCGGAGTGGCGGAATCTCTTTGGTCCGTTTCGCCGCGCCTATCGTGATAATTACCGCCCCATTCCGTTCTCGCGGAAGTTCGTTCGCCACATGGCTGGCTGGTACGCACAGAAGCACCCCGACGAGGATTTCGCCGAGACCTTTGCCGTGTGGCTCACGCCGCGCTCGCAATGGCGAAAGCGTTACAACGGCTGGGACGCGCTGGCCAAGTTGCAATTCGTCGATCGCATCGTGCACAAAGTCGGTGACGTCGAGCCCATCCGGCGTCGCGGCCACACCGACATTACCGTCGATGAGATGGAGTCAACCGTCGGCGAGTTCTATCGTCTCAGCCTGCCGGAGGAAATCCCGGTGCAGGAACTTGCCCTGGACGCCGACCTGCAGGACATCTTCAATATCTCTCCCAGGCGGCGCAACGGGGTGCGTCCCGCGGTAGAGATGCTGAATCAGCACCGCAAACCGATCGTTGATAAGGTCGCCTATTGGAGCGGCGTGCAGCGTCCGATCATCAAGCGACTCGTCGAATCCATCTGCAACCGTGTTGAGGAGTTGGGTCTGCGCGTCGACGTTCGGCGCGAGTCCGATCACCTCACGGAGTTCACGGTTTACGCAACCGCACTCGCAATGAATTACCTGGTTCGTGGAAAGTTCATTCATCCCTGAGGCACGCCGGCAGTTGCCGGCCCACCGACTGGAGGACGCATGGCGAAATTGAAAGTGACCGTACTGTACGACCTGTGGGAAGAACAGCCCACTGAAGTCGAGGAAGAAGCTCCCGCACCGCGTAAGCGTAAAGGGAAAAAGACACGCAAGAAGAAACCGGTAAAGCACGACCGCGAAGAGATTTTCGAAGCCCTCGAGAAGCTCGGTCATGAACCGTCATATCACGTTCTCGATGGCCGGCCCCAGACCCTGCTCGGGCTGGCCAAGTGCGGCGCCGATCTTATCTTCAATCTCACGGAATCCTATGCCGGCGACGACACCCGGGAGATGCACGTCACGGCATTCCTCGACCTGCTCGATATTCCATACACCGGCGCCGGCCCGCACGCGCACATTCTTGCGCAAGACAAATCCATCGCCAAGAAGATGTTCGCTTTTCACGGGATCCAGTCGCCGTACTTCGCGACTGCCTATCGCGGCAACATCGACCACGCCCACGACATCTCGTTCCCGCTCATCGTGAAGCCCACCTCTGAAGACGGCTCCATCGGCATCGATGCTGCCGCCGTCGTCACCAGCGTGAAGGAGTTGATGGAACGCGTGAACTATATACAGACCGAGTTCGATTCTCCCGCATTGATCGAGGAATACATCGAAGGACGCGAAATCTACGCCTCCATCCTCGGCAGCTACGAGAGCGCACGCGCGCTTCCACTGGTGGAGCTTGACCTTTCCAAGCTGCCCAAGGGCACGCCGCGCATCGCCAGCCAGGATGTGAAATTCGAGAAAGACACCGAAGCCTACAAGCTGACGAAGTCGGTGATCGCGGAAGATCTGGATGAAGATACGGTAGCCAGACTCACTGAAACCGCGATCAAGGCTTATCGCGCAGTCAAGCTTCGCGACTACGGCCGCATCGATATGCGCGTTTCAAACAAGGGCGAAGTTTATGTCATTGAAGCGAATCCAAATCCCTGGCTCTCCAGCGGACAGGAGTTCGCCATGGCTGCCAGAAAATCCGGCCTTTCCTATACCCAGATGATCGGAGAGATAGTCGACCTCGCCATGGCTCGAAACGCGTGAGAACACTTCCGCCTGACCTGGCTCGTTAGCTAGCGCGGAAACGCGAGGATCAAAAATGAGTAGTCACATTCCCGACGTCATCACTCTGAGCGCTGAGTCTTCAAAGCTTGGTTACGATAATCATCCCGTTGCTCATACCAATGATCACGTTGTCAGGATTGCCACAATGACAGAGCCGTATCACTGGCACTTTCATCCCAACTCCGACGAAACCTTCCTGATCCTTGAGGGCCGTCTCGCCGTCGAATTTGAAGACGGGACCGTCGAGCTTCATCCTGGCCAACTGCTGACGATTCCTCGGGGAGTGCGCCATCGGACCCGGCCGGTTGACGCGCGATCAGTAAACCTAACGTTTGAGATGGCCGAAGCCGAAACTGTGGCAGTCTGACGCACCGGGATGCGCTTCGACTCACAGGCCTAAAATGCTTGAATGGACTTCTCTTCGAGGACGATTCGGGGCACTCGCGAAGCGCTTGCCTCGGGAAGCGTGACACCCGCGAATCTTGCCCGGGAAGCCTCGCAACGCGCCAATCGAAACGTCGGAAAGAATACCTACCTGTGGCGCGATCCCGATTGGACACTGGAAGAGGCTGCGCGCGCTGCAGCGATTCCACGATCAGTCGGCGGCCAATTTGGTGATGGACGCAGCAATCTCTGGGGCATCCCCGTCTCAGTCAAGGACTGCTTCGATCTCGCTGGTGCTCCCACCAGTTGCGGCGTTCACTTCTATCGCGATTTCAATGGCGTCGCCCAGCACGATTCATGGCTCGTTGAGCAGCTCCGCAAAGCCGGCGCCGTCATCACCGGTAAAACCCACCTCCATCCTCTCGCCTACGGCATCACAGGCGAGAATCCTGAATTCGGCGACTGTGAGCAACCAGGTAATCCGGGTGCGCTCACCGGCGGATCATCCAGCGGCGCAGCGGCCAGCGTTCTCGAGGGCTCCGCACTTGCCGCAATCGGCACCGATACCGGCGGCTCCGTCCGCGGACCGGCCGCCCTCTGCGGCCTCGCCGGTTATCGCGCTTCGCTCGGACACGGCGATTGGCGCGGGGGTGCGCATCTCGCCCAGTCCTTCGATACCATGGGCTGGCTCTTTCGCAACCTCGAAGACGCTCCCCTGCTCGCCGATATCTTCATCCCCGGCAAATCCAACGCTGTGCAGGATTTCAAATCCTTCGCTGTCGTGCACGATGCATTCCTGCACGACACCGAACCCGCGATCATCGATGGCCTTCGCAGCGTCGAACGTGATCTCCGCGCGCTCGGACTCAAAGGCACCACCATCGATGTCTGCTGGTGGTGCTGACTCTTTCGAAATCTACGCCGCCATCCAGGCATCGGAAGCGGCGCGCCTCCATGCCGGTCACTTTGACTCGATGCCGCCAGTCATTCGCGAACGCCTCGAGCGGGGCGCGCGCATCACCGACGCCGAGATCGTAGTCTTACGCCGGCGCCACGCCGAATTTCGCGCCCGCATCGACGAATTGCTCCACCAAAACGAATTGCTCCTGCTGCCCGCCTCGCCCGTGGCGCGAATCAGCATCGGCGCCGACAACGGCGAGGCGCGAAGCCGGATTCTCCGCTACACCACACCTTTCAGTCTCGCCGGCGTCCCCGTCGTCGCCATTCCCTGCGCCATCGGCGGAATGCAGCTGGCCGCTGCCCGCGAGAGCGACGAAAGCCTGCTAAACCTTGCTGCGCGAATCGGATCGAAGCGTCAACATTGAGTCGCTGCGATGAAGTCAGATCTGCGAGGCCGCAAGCGGACTAAGCACCAAATTGGTGATGTTGCTGACAATAGCTTCAAACGCAAATCGCGGATCGGCGGATAGCTTCTTCCACGCGGGATCATTTCGGAAGACATTCCACTTCGCATCCAGATCCGCAGAATCAGCAAAACTGAGCATGTAGGTGAGGCTGGGCATGCGTTGCCCGATCAGCGTGTCGCCAAAAAATACCATCTGAAATCCAGCATTCTTGAAAATCTCGAATTCGCCCGAGTGGAACATCTGCACTTTGAGAATATGGTCGCGGTAACTGGGGCTCTCGTAGGTGCGGAGTTGAAAGATGCGCTTGCCCTTCGCCGGCGGCGTGATCCGCGGCCAGCCCTCGAATGCGATCAGGAGCGACGAATCCATCCGCAGAAATGCAGGTGATGCGGCCGGCGCGCTCCAGAAAGGCTCGGCCGCCTTGATGTAGTCCTCATCGCGGTTCAGTTCAAATTCAAGATTTCCGGCTGCCGCCGCGCCCTCGACTGGAATGAGCACGTAGAAAGTCGGCGTTTCCGGCCCGATGTCGAGGCGAAAGGCTCCCACCGGACTTGAACCTTTGCGCGCAAGCGCCGGTATCAGCGCTTCGCTGATGTACTTTTCCGTCGCCGCGGCCTGCGGACCTGCTTGCAGCGTGTAACGTCGGAGCTGGTAAAACTCGCGAAGATGGCCGGGATTAGCCTGCGCCCTGGCATTCTGTACCAGCGCGGCCGCGGAGGCGACAAGCGAAGAGGCGACAAATTTGCGGCGGTCCATGGTTCCCTCCAATGGCAATCAGGATGCGAAGTTGAAACTACTCTTCGCCGATGTCTTCGTTCCAGATTTCCGGGTGCTCGGCGATGTAGCCTTCCAGCAGTTCGCGACACTCGTGGTTGTCGAGATCGATAACCTCAACGCCGTTCTCACGCAGCCAGTCAAGCCCTCCGGCAAAAGTACGGCTCTCGCCCACAACCAGCGTGCTTATCCGAAACTGACGCACCAGCCCACTGCAATACCAGCAAGGCGCGAGGGTGGTCACCATCACCAGGTTGCGGTAGCTGCGCTGCCTCCCTGCACGACGAAAAGCATCGGTCTCCCCATGCATGCTCGGGTCTCCCTGCTGAACGCGTCGGTTGTGCCCTCGGCTTACCAGCTCGCCTGACCGGGTAAAGAGTGCTGCGCCAATCGGGATGCCGCCTTCAAGGCGCCCATAGCGCGCCTCCTCCAGAGCCACCGCCAGCATTCGTTCGTAGCTTTCTTTATCCGTCGCCATATTTGATGACGATCATACGGGATCAAACTGCCCGAGGCCGGTGCCCCCTTTCTTTGGCCCAAGTCGACAGCGCCTTGCCATCGAGACGCACCACAAAAAAATCGCCTGGCTTTCGAAACCTCGCGGTGAGAATCACCGTCCAAATTCCTTAAGAATTGTTAAGTCCAAGATCAAAGAGTTTCTGCTGAGCCGTCGCTATGTGTTTTAGAAACTTGCGATTGGAAAACCCGATCGAATGTTTCGACAAGTTAATGGCTGGTAAACGGCCCCCAACGACAGGAAAGCCCTCGTAGCTCTATTGACTTCGAGCGCGCGCCAAGTTGTAGGTTGAATTTGTGAGAGATGCTGGCTATACCATTCGAAGCATGGCAGAGCGGTGCGGAATGACCGCGCACACTCTGCGCTACTATGAGCGCGTCGGCCTGATCCAGCCGGTCGGACGCGCGCGCAACGGTCACCGCCGTTACTCTGAAGCAGACGAAGCGTGGCTCAATTTTCTCCACTGCATGCGGGCCACCAACATGTCCATTCGCGAGATGCAGCGCTATGCTGAACTGCGCGAAAAGGGCGACGCCACTTCACTCGAACGGCGCAAACTGCTTGAGGATCACCAGGCCGCAATCGCAGCGAAGATCGGCGCGCTGCAGCACGCCCACGCACTGCTGACCCACAAGATCACCAACTACAAGAAGATCGAAGAACGAATCCGCATCGGCGGCCCCCAGCCTGCCGGGCAGGAACTCGAAAACGAACTGGCGACGGCAAGCTAATCTCGCCGTCGTCACCTCCACCGGCCAAGTCCGGGAAACGCCGGTGCCAGGGCTCTGCATCGAATCGGTTGATCGGACTTGGATCCCAGGCCATGGATCTCAGCTGGATCGGGGTGGCAATCTTTCCGATTTCCGTGAGCTCAAAAGCCCATTTCCCACTTGTAAGGGGATTTGGATACGATAGCGGCACGGCGTCCCCGGTTGGGGCCGTTCCCTCTGCTCTGAAACGCCGGATTCGCTGAAGACAATTCGAACACCGTCCTGTCCCAAGGAGGTCGACCTGTGGCAGACACTCTCGATTCGCGCATGAAGCACCTGCGCTCGCGCTCTCCTCAGAATGCAAAAGATGGCCTCGCGCCCGATCAGCAGTCTGTTGACCTCGAACCCCTTACGGAGGATTCGGGAAAACGCGGGTTGAGCCGGCGCTCCTTCCTTTCCGGGCTGGGAGCTGCGGGCGTTCTGGCCGGGGCTGCCCCTCTTGCCGCAGCCGCTCCAGCCATCGAACCTGCAATCCAGGATCAGGCCGAAGCCGGCGGCACCGGCAACATCACGTTGCGCATCAACGGCAAAGACTACCCCTTGCGCAATCTCGACCCGCGTGCCACTCTGCTCGACACGCTCCGCGAGCGCATCCACCTAACCGGCACAAAGAAGGGCTGCGATCACGGGCAGTGTGGCGCATGCACGGTTCACGTCAACGGCCGCCGCGTCAACAGTTGCCTTTCCTTCGCCCTGATGCACGAGGGCGATGAGATCACGACCATCGAAGGCATCGGTCAGCCCGGCAACCTGCACGCGATGCAGGCCGCCTTCGTGGAGCACGATGGATACCAGTGTGGCTATTGCACCAGCGGCCAGATCATGAGCGCGGTTGCCCTGCTCAAGGAACCCATCGGCCCGTCAGACGATGAAGTCAAGCAAGCCATGTCGGGCAACATCTGCCGCTGCGGCGCCTACACCAACATCCTGACTGCGGTTAAACAAGTGCGCTCGCGCGCCTAGGCGCCCTTCGCCTGAAGGAGAAGAGACATCATGGAAACCTTTAGCTACGTCAAAGCTCCAAGCATCGAGAAGGCGCTGGCCAGCGCCACCCTGGCGAAGTTCATCGCCGGAGGCACCACGCTGGTCGACCTGATGAAGCTCAGCGTCGAGACCCCGAAGACGCTCGTCGACATCAATCTCTTACCTTTGGACAAAATTGAGAGGTTGCCAACCGGCGGGCTGCGCATCGGCGCCATGGTGCGCAACTCCGACCTCGCGTGGAACGCGGATGTGCAGAAGTCCTGCGCCGTGCTGTCTGAGGCGCTTCTCTCCGGCGCGTCGCCGCAGTTGCGCAACATGGCCACAACCGGCGGCAACCTGCTGCAACGCACGCGCTGCGCTTACTTCCGCGAGCCCAGCGCCGGAACACCAGGTGGTTACGGATGCAACAAGCGCACGCCCGGTACGGGATGCGCAGCGCTCGAAGGGTTCAATCGCACGCACGCCGTTCTCGGCACCAGCGAGCACTGCATCGCGACTCATCCTTCCGACATGTGCGTGGCCATGGCGGCCCTCGAAGCGGTGATTCACGTCGAAGGTCCTAAGGGCAAGCGCACCATCGCCTTCGCCGACTTCCACAAGCTTCCCGGCGACACGCCTCATATCGAGAACGCGCTCGAACCCGGCGAACTGATCACGTATGTCGATCTGCCCAAGCCAGTCGAAGGCGCCAAGTCGACTTATCTGAAACTCCGCGATCGCGCCAGTTACGAATTCGCGCTCGCATCGGCCGCCGTCGTCGCCCGCGTCGAGGGTGGCCACATTCGCTACATTCGCGTGGCCATGGGTGGAGTTGGCACCAGGCCGTGGCGCTCGCATGAAGCGGAATCCGCTCTGATGGGCAAGCCGGCCAACGCTGCCACCTTCAAGGCTGCGGCAGAAGCGGCGCTGGCCAAGGCGAAACCGCAGAAAGACAATGCCTTCAAGGTGGAATTGGCCAGGCGCTGCTTGGTGCGCTCGCTCAAAACCGCAACCGCATAGTTGCATTCAACGGAGATTCTTATGGCGACGGACACATTTCCTCACGCAAGCATCATCGGCGCGGTGGTGCCTCGCATCGACGGCCCGCTGAAGACCAGCGGGACCGCGCGCTACGCCTGCGATCACAACATTCCGCGGCTGGCACATGCTGTGCTCGTACAAGCGACCATCGGCAAGGGAATGATTCGGAGCCTCGATACTTCAGCGGCGGAAAAGATGCCGGGCGTCCTTCTCGTTTTGCACCATGGCAACCTCGAAGGCGTTTACCGCACGATTCCCCACGATGAAGACGGAAGCATGGCCGAGTCGCGCCCCCTGTTTGCCGATAACACCATAAACTATTGGGGCCAGTACATTGCTGCGGTTGTGGCTGAAACGCTGGAACAGGCAACCGCCGGAGCGCAGGCCATCCGCGTGCAATACGACGTGGAACAACCGGACGTCCGGCCTGATCTCGGCGCCGGGTTTAAGGGAGAGCCGAAGAGTAGCTGGAAACGCGGCGATCCCGACCAGGCGCTGTCCACCGCGCCGGTAACCATCGATGAAACATACTCCACGCCGATTGAAGTCCACAATCCCATGGAGATGCACGGCACCGTTGCAGTGTGGGATGGAGACAATCTGACGCTCTACGAGAGCACCCAGGCCGTGGTGGGCACACGCACCGTGATGTCGGAAGTGTTGGGGGTTCCCCGCGAGAACCTGCGCGTGATTTCGCGCTTTGTCGGATCCGGATTCGGCGGCAAGCTCTCTGCATGGCCGCAGGCGTCACTGGCCGGAGCCGCTGCACGCCAGTTGAAGCGGCCCGTCAAAGTCAGCGTGGATCGCCGCATGATGTTCTCCAATGTCGGACATCGACCGCGGACGCAGCAGCACATCCGCCTGGGCGCGACGCAGGATGGAAAGCTGACCGCGATCCGTCACGATTTTCTGTCGGAGACATCGCAACTCGACGATTTCATGGAGCGATGCGGCGAGCAGACCCCGTTCCTCTACAGCTGTCCGAACCTGGTGGTGACGGCGGCAATGGTTCAGAGGAATGTGGGCGCGCCCGCTCCCATGCGCGGGCCGGGCGCAGTACCGGGACTCTTTGGGTTAGAGTCTGCCATGGATGAACTTGCCATCAAGCTCAAGATGGATCCGCTGGAACTTCGCTTGAAAAACGATGCCGAACGCGATGAAGGACGAAATCTTCCTTTCTCGTCGCGACACCTGAAGGAGTGCTACACCACAGGCGCCGAGAAGATCGGGTGGAAGCAGCGTACAGCCGAAGTCGGCTCCATGCGGCGCGAAGGAAAGGTGATTGGCTGGGGTCTCGCGGGAGCATCATGGTCCGCGGCGCGGATTCCCTGCACCGCCTCGGTGGAACTGTGCCCCAACGGACGCGTGTGCGTTCGCTGCGCCACGCAGGATATCGGTACCGGGACATACACCGTTTTCGCCCAGGTCATTCACGCGAAGACGGGAGTGCCGCTCGATCGCATCGACGTCTTCCTCGGCGACAGCTCTTTGCCCGACGGGCCGACATCCGGCGGGTCGATGGCGACCAGCGCGTTGCTGCCTGCCGCCACCAGCGCGGTCTCTGAAGCCGTAACGCGCCTTCTCCATATTGCCGCGACCATACCCCAATCGCCCTTCCATGGCATGGACCCGTCCGCCCTTTCCATGACAAACGGCCTGGTGCATTCGAAGCAGCAACCTCAGGTTGTCGGCGTCGCAATGCATTCCGGCAGCAACCTGACAGCAAACGGAATCCCCTTTGAACAAGTGCTCAATCTCGCCAATCTCGGCGGCCTGAGCGCAACGGGCCGCACCGCTCCGTCATTTGACGATCCCAAGGCAAAGCAATACTCACTGCATTCGTACGGGGCACATTTTGCCGAGGTTGAGTGGGAGCCGGAGATTGCTCGCCTGCGCGTAAGCAAGACGTTCTCCGTCTTCGATTGCGGCCGGATCATCAACAAAGGGGCGGGTACCAACCAGATGCTCGGCGCAACCGTGATGGGCGTCGGCATGGCGCTCTTTGAAGACACGATCTTCGACCATCGTTCAGGCCAGCCCATCAACAACAACTTCGCCGACTATCTCGTCCCGACTTGTGCAGATCTGCCGGAGCAGGACGTCACCTTTCTCGACTATCCCGACTACATTGTGAATGAATACGGCGCCCGTGGAATTGGCGAGATCGGCATGGCCGGCGTTGCACCCGCAATTACGGCGGCGGTCTATCATGCCACCGGTATACGTGTCCGCGAACTGCCCATTCGCATTGAAGACCTTTTGAAATCGAACATTCGCGAAGCATGACGTGGCCGGAGAAGCCGCGATCAAATTTCTCAGCACGAAGGGAAAGAAAGTATGAGCACGACTCCCGCATCGATCATTGGTCGACCAACACCACGCATTGACGGACCGCTGAAAACCACGGGCGCAGCGCAATACGCCGCCGACTTTCACTTCGAAGGCATGGCGCACGCAGTGCCAGTGGTTGCCTTGGTTGCCAGCGGCCGCATCCGCACGCTCGATACATCCACGGCTGAAAAAATGCCGGGCGTGCTCCTCGTGCTCCATCATGGCAATATCGGGCCGTTGTACCGGACAGTTCCCGGCGACCAAGACGCCACCAATAGCGAAGTGCGCTCGGCCTTTGAAGATGATGTGGTCCGTCACTGGGGCCAGTACATCGCGCTTGTTGTCGCCGAAACCCTCGAGCAGGCGAGAGCAGCGGCAGCGGCCGTGCGCGCCGAATACGATGCGGAACCCGCGCAGTTGCGGCCAGGCCTGGATGATTACAAGGGCGAGCGCAAGAAAGGCAGTGCACGCGGTGACTTCGACAACGCCTTCAAAGACGCTCCCGTAAAGGTCGACCAGACCTACATCACCCCGATCGAAACACACAACCCGATCGAATTGCACGCGTCGGTCGCGGTGTGGCAGGGCGATCGGCTGACCATGTATGAGACTTCGCAGGGTGTCGTAAACCATCGCGTAGTGATGGCGCAGACACTCGGCATCCCGGTGGAGAATGTGCGCGTGGTGACGCGCTTCCTCGGATCCGGATTCGGCGGCAAGCTCTTCCCATGGCCTCACTGTGCGATGAACGCAGTAGCCGCGCGCCGTCTGGGGCGTCCAGTCAAATTAAGTGTTACGCGGAGCATGATGTTTTCAAGCGTCGGCTACCGTCCGCGCACCGAACAACGCATTCGTCTCGGCGCATCGAAAGACGGCAAACTGCTTGCTCTCAAACAGGACTATCTCAACGTCACGTCAATGCTCGACGATTTCGACGAGGGCTGCGGCGAGGCAACGCCTTATCTCTACAGTGTCGCGAACCTTGGCGTGACAAGCGGACTTGTGCATCGCAACCTCGGCGCTCCGATGTACATGCGCGGACCAGGAGCTGTTCCCGGCTTGTACGCGCTTGAGTCCGCGATGAATGAGTTGGCAGATGAACTGAAGATGGACCCGCTCAAGCTTCGAATTCTGAACGACGCCGAAACCGACGAAGATAAGAAGATGCCGTTCTCGTCGCGGCATTTTCGCGAATGCTTTGAAGTCGGTGCAAAGAAATTCGGCTGGGAGCATCGCAAGCCTGAAGTCGGCTCGATGCGGCGCGACGGAAAGATCCTGGGATGGGGACTGGCCGGCGCAAGCTGGGTTGCCTTGTCCCTGCCCTGCACGGCGCACGTGGAATTCCATGCGAATGGACGAGTCTCCGTCCGCTCCGGCACGCAGGATATCGGCACCGGAACCTACACCATCTTTGCGCAGGTGGTGCACGAAAAAACCGGCATCCCGCTCGATCGCATCGATGTGGTGATTGGTGACAGCGCTTTGCCCGACGGCCCCATGTCTGGCGGATCGATGGTAACGGGATCCGTGCTGACTGCGATTGCGGCAGCTTCGACCGAGGCGATGAAAAAGATGACGGCGCTCGCCGCCAGCACAGAAGGCTCGCCACTCAAGGGTGCAAAGCCGGAAGATCTGGTCTTCGCGGATGGCCGCATTCGCAAGAAGGATCAAGCGGCCGGCGACCCCGAATTCGCCGATATTCTTCATCTTGCCCGCCTCAATGGTTTGAGTGCCGAGGGCAAGACAGTACCGACATGGGAAAATCCGAAGGCCAAGGGAGTCTCGCTGCATTCCTATGGCGCGCAGTTTGTCGAAGTGGAATGGGAACCTGAGATTGCACGCTTGCGCGTGAGCCGCGTCGTCACCGTGATTGACGCCGGACGTATCATCAATCCAAGCGCCGCCTCAAACCAGATCGCGGGCGCGGTGGTGATGGGCGTGGGAATGGGGTTGCTCGAGGAGACGCATCACGATCAACGTACCGGTCAACCCATCAATGGCAATATGGCAGACTACCTCATGGCGACCTGCGCCGACACGCCGCAGATCGACGTAACGTTCCTCGACTATCCCGATCCTGCGATGGGCGAGTACGGCGCGCGCGGCGTAGGCGAAATCGGGCTTGCCGGAGTAGCGGCTGCAATTACGGCAGCGGTTTATCATGCCACTGGGGTGCGGGTGCGCGAACTTCCAGTGCGGATCGAGAATTTACTTGAATCGAAGATGCTGGAAGCGTGACCGAGATTAGGAGTTCATGACCGACCTCGAAAACATTCTGCCGCTCTGGCACGCGCTGGAATCCGCCGGGGCAGACTACGTCCTGGCGACAGTTGTAGACGTGGACGGACCCAGTTACCGCAAGCCGGGTGCGCGCATGTTGATTGCGCCCGACGGCCGCCGCGCAGGCACGGTGAGCGGCGGGTGCCTCGAAGCAGAGGTTGCAAAACGCGCCTGGTGGCTAACTGAATCGGGGTCCGTCGTCGAGCGCTATTCAACCGCAGAAGACGATGGGGATATGCCATACGGTTCCGGATGCGGGGGCGTTGTCTTCGTCCTGCTGGAGCGCCGGGTGACCGCTGCTCCGCTTCTGACGTCGCTTGAGGCAGCCTTTCACGCGCGTGTGCCGTTGGCCATCGCGACCGTTCTCGATGGTGACAGCATCGCGCATCGAGTGTTCGCTGGGCCGACCGCGCAAAATGGTCCCAACGAGCAATGCAACGGAGAATCAAAACAGGCTGTTCTCGGTAATCTTGCTGCCCTGGCAGTTGAGCGCATGCAGTCAATCGACCAGCGTGTAGCGATCGACGGAAGCGAGATGCGAATTTGGGTCGATTATCGCGCGGCGCGGCCCGGCTTGTGGATCTTTGGCGCGGGCGATGATGCGAAGCCGCTGCTGCGTCTCGCACGCCAGCTCGGTTGGTTCGCAGTCGTCGCGGATGGACGCAGCCACCTTGCGACCCATGAGCGATTTCCCGGCGCGGACAATGTGCTCGCACTGAATGCTGCGTTGCCCGAATCCGGATCTTCGTTCCTCGCGGACTTGAAAGCGACGGATGCAGCCGTTCTATTGACGCACAGCTTCGAGCAGGATTCTCATATCCTTGCCGCAATGTTCTCTCGCGATTGCGCGCCCGCCTACCTTGGCGTACTTGGCCCGCAGCGCAGAACCCGCGAAGTCCTTGCCGAGTCTGCTCGGCTGCTTGGATTCGCAAGTCCAGCAGAGCAGGCCGAGCAATGGCTCGCACAGATGCACGCTCCCACAGGCCTTGATCTCGGCGCGGAGACGCCCGCCGCAATTGCGCTTTCCATTATCGCGGAGATTCAGCAGACGTTGAACGACGGCTCAGCCATGCCTCTGAGGCAGGTGCGCGCGGTGCATCCAGTGGTGAGCCGAACCTAAACGAACTCAGGCAGCTTCTTCCTTCAAGTGCGCTTCCAGAACATCGAGGAATTTGGCCAACCACGCCGGATGCGCCGTCCACGCCGGACCCGTGACCAATTTGCCGTCCACCGTGGCGTCGGCGAAGTCCAAAGAAACAAATGTCCCGCCCGCCAGGGTCACTTCCGGCGCGCATGCCGGATAGCAATTGACCTTGCGGCCCTTCAGCACACCCGCCGCCGCAAGCACTTGCGGACCGTGGCAGAGCGCTGCGATCGGCTTGCCTTCCTTGTCGAAGTGCCGCACCAGTTCAAGCACTTTGGGATTCAGGCGAAGATACTCCGGCGCACGCCCACCAGGAACCACCAGCGCGTCATACAATGCAGGATTGACTTCATCGAAAGTCGCATTCAATGTGAAGTTATGACCGCGTTTCTCCGTATAGGTCTGGTCACCTTCGAAATCGTGGATCGCCGTTCGTACCTGCTCGCCCTTTTTCTTGCCGGGGCACACTGCATCCACCTTGTGGCCCACCATCTGCAGGGCCTGAAAAGGGACCATGATTTCATAGTCCTCAACGAAGTCGCCGGCTAGCACAAGAATCTTTGCTGATTTCATTTGTAAGTCTCCGGTTAAAGTCTTCGTGGTGATCTTCGGCTGCGTAGGCTCCAAGGCCCGACCCAAAACGCGCGCGAAAGAAGTCAGACACATGTTATCTGATGGGTGGGCAGCAGTGAAGATTCAAGCGAAAGCCGCGCGTTAGAGCGCGAGTGAACTCCGGCAGACCGGCGTTATAGCCTAGAAGCTGCCATGGCCCTCGCCCCATCTTCCCTTGAGGCTCTGAATGCCCGAATCGTCGCATGTGAACGCTGTTCGCGCCTGCGGGCACATTGTGCCGAGGTCGCGCGTGTGCGTCGTCGCGCCTACGCCGATTGGGAGTACTGGGGGCGTCCCGTCCCCTCATTCGGCGATCCTGAGGCGCGAGTTCTTGCCCTCGGACTTGCACCCGGCGCGCATGGCTCCAACCGAACGGGCCGGCCTTTTACGGGTGACGGCTCGGGAGATTTCCTTTATCCGGTCTTGCACGAAGCCGGCTTTGCGTCCCTATCGCAGGCGAGTTCGCGAGATGATGGCATGAGACTCACAGACCTTTGGATCACGTCGGTCGTCCGCTGCGCCCCGCCAGGCAACAAACCAACTCCGGACGAATTACGCAGTTGCTCGCCTTGGTTAGATGAGGAATTGGCGCTCCTCAAGAATCTGCGTATCGTCGTCTGCCTTGGCCGCATCGCATTCGATGGGCTGCTGACACACGAGCAACGCAACGGCACAAAACTGGCTCGCGCGAATTACATCTTTGCGCATGGAGCTGAGTTCGCGCTGCCCAGCGGATTGACTGCCATCGCCAGCTATCACCCCTCGCTGCAGAACACGAATACCGGCAAGCTGACGCGGCCGATGTTTCTGGATGTATTCATGCGCGCCAGGCAGGCGGCCGGGTTGAAGCCGTGAACGCCATGGCCATGTCCCGCTCAGAGGAACGGTCCCATCGACCGATCCATCCAGGTCGGATAGATTTGTGTGTGCCGGATCGCGCGAGGAGACTTACGATGCAAAAAGCAGTGAGCAAGTTCTTGCTTTCCGCACTCATGCTGGGTGCAATGGGGGTCTACGCACAAACCATGAAATCCGATCACTGGTCCACGCCAGAATTGCTGGAACGGGCAAAGCACCTCAAGGAACTTGCCGCGAAGGGCGACGGCTCCGCAAGCGAGACGCTCGAGAAATACCCCCACCATTACACGATGCTCGCCTATCGCCAGCACAGCGGAGGCGGAGAGCTTCATCAGAATTTCGCCGACATCTTCTTCATCCTTGATGGCCACGCAACTGTGGTGACAGGCGGTGACCTCGTTGAAGGAAAAACGACAGGCCCCGGCGAAATCCGCGGCAAGTCCGTCGAAGGCGGCACACGCCAGGAACTCAAAGCCGGCGACGTCGTGCACATCCCCGCCGGCATGCCGCACCAGACGCTGGTAGCCGACGGTGAATCAGTTACGTACTTTGTCGTAAAGGCAGAAGAAGCCCGTTAATACCAAGGTTTTCATGGACCAACTGGAGCGGGAGACCGGGATCGAACCGGCGACATTCAGCTTGGGACATCGTTCTTCCTGACAAGGCGATCGATCCAGTCGCAACCGTTCTCGTGCTTTCGATGAAGTAGTATTTAGTGCTGTTGATCGCTTTGCCCCATCTCAATCCTGACGGTTGCGGTACTACCAGGAGGAACCAGCAGGACAGTAGAGCAGAGCGGCGCTCCACCGGACAATGAACCGGGAATGCCATGAATGCCCTTGCCATTCGCGTGCATTTTGGCGCACGTTCCTGCAAACTCAGCTTTCCAGCGGAGTGCTGGCCCCTGGCGGTTCGTCAAACTACTGGCCCTGGTGCCAGTGTGTTTCACGTCGAGGATATTGTTTCTGATACGTAGAGAAGTGATCGCGAGATCGTCCTTGCTCTCAAGCGGCAGCGCCAATGTTCGCACATCAAAATCTTCTCCGGCATTCGAGGGCTGAATCCCCATTGCCCCAGAGACGATGGCGGCAATTGTAGCGAAGGAGACCTCGGGATACTCGCGTCGCTGCTTGTCCGCACGGGTCAGGTCGAAGAGCACCTTGTATGCGTCCGCAGATCTTCCATAACGAAAGAAGACAATGGGGATGTAGCTCTCGTCTTCGATGTTGGTCCGTTGCCAGTAACTTGGATTGGCCACGTAATCAAGAGCGCCACGGATATAGTCTGGGTTTTTCGCGGCTCTGAAGTAGAGCGCGAGCACATCTCCCGAGCCCGCGCCACTTCGATCGCCTCGAAGCCTCCCGTAAAAGTGCCGCTCCACCGGATTCCAAAAGACATTCTCCAGGATGCGCTGAATTTGATCGGCATCGTCCTGAAGCTGCTTGGAGAGAACCTTGTCTTGCTTGCTCAAAGCAATCTGAGAGTAGGACCGAATGGCGCGGTACTCGGAGGACAAAAGGTCCGCGCCAACTGTGAAATCCGTTGTACCTTCGCTATAGCTCGGAATACCGCGAGCATTGACGAATTTGCCTTTCGCTAGTTTGCGATTCAAAATGCGCTGTCTGGCAAGAATTGAACCCGGCTGGAGTTGCCATCGCGCGATGTAGTCGGAGAGCGTTGCGCGGAAAAACGTTTGAAGCTGCCTGTCATCTCGATACGTATCGTCGCCAGTCCATCTCCACATTCGCACAGCAGCATCAAGCACGTCGAAATTTGCCGGCAGGTTGAACCAGAAGTCGTCATCTGACACGTAATCGAAGTTCGACGGTTTGCCATCACCGTCAATTTCCCAGAAGGCAGCCCAATCACGCGAGGCGGCAGCTGAGGCCGCGAACCGGCCCAGCATATTGTGATTCGCTGCGAATAGGCCTAGTGCTGCCGCGCCCTCCGTCTGATGCGAGACGTCCCGCATGCAAAACGCATTCCGTCCAGGCAAAGCCGCTTCATACCACGGACCTATACCGCTGTTCCTTGCGGATACATAGTCGAGAGCCTGTCGTTTAGCCCACTCGAAACTTTCATTGAGCGCAGCATTCGATGAGTGAAACTCAAGGTTCGAGAGCGGTGGCTCAGGCTGTTGCGCTCGCCCGCTGGTCACGCACATTAGCAGAAACAGCAAAAGCCTCAGGCGCGACACAAACATTCCTTCTCGACCATGACGAATCAACGGCTCACTTTTCCGAAGTTGAAGGTTCCAATGGGAGTACTTAGTCAAGCGCCAGAACAACCGCTGGGGAGGACAGATCACCCGGTGTACCATCTCTCAGACCCAAACGGCGTAACAACCCGCCGTCGAAGTGTACCCTGTCACCAACCACTCTCACCAGTGCAGTGATGTCGGCCGCGTCGTCGCCGGCGAGATCTTGGGCGAGGATGCGTTTACGGCCAATCGGTTTTGAGAATTCAAGCGTCAGACTTCTGAATTCTCCAAAAACGCCAAATGGTCCAGGAGCATCACCCACCTTCAGAGTTACGTCGCATGGCGGCATGTACCACGCTCGGCCGGGTTGAGTGCGTTCCTGAGCACCGATCGCCACTGCGCCATTGGGGAATCCGGCCGCAAACACAAACGGCTTTTCATCGCCGCCGGAAACCAGAGGCAGATCGATGTTCCTCGCCAGAATCGCAGGAGCGCCTTGCCAGACTGTCGTTTTCACTAGTTCGCGCTGCCATGTCTCACCCGCGTTGAACTTCCAACCGTCACGGAGAGTCTCGGCGCTCGTTCGGAAGGAGCCAAAGCCGGAAGAATACGGCGGCGCGAGCCGTTGCCAGCGCACTGCGCGAACCACCTCGTCCATGCGCTCCTTTGCTCGACGCGCACCGTTGAAAAAGAGATCTGGATCGCCGCCCGGCCTGAGCCCATGCAAAGAGTGGCGCATGACCCCCATCGTGCAGCCAAGCACCGCAGCCACATAGACTTCGTCTTCGACGTTCAGCAGGCTGTGGACTTCCGGGTGGCCGGCGGCCGTGCTTAGCAATTCTGAGACCCGATCGAGTGTTGTCGACAGCGACAGGATCGAAGTCACGTCGTAGGTGCGATAGACATCTGTGTGACGCAGTATCTGCATTCTTCTGGAATCCCACGGTTGAGGGCCAAAACGACCGTCGGACGCCCAATCGCCGTTCACCGGCATTTCTCCGTGAACGTGTTCCAACGTGAGTGGAATGCGGGCTTCATCGCGCGCGCGAACCAGGTTGAAGTCACGATCGCCGAGGTCGATTTTCCAGTAGCGGACTCCTGCATTGTCACACAGGTTTTCAAGCTCGACGTCCACTTCTCCACCCGGCGTATTTCGGCACCAAAGTGCCGCTCCACGCCATCCCAGCTGTTCAATTCTTCGGTTCAGCTCACGTAGACGTTCAGTAGACGATCCCTTGAAAGATGGGAACTTCGTCGAATCGAGTTGAAATGTCGCAGTTCCTCCGGCTTCCCATCCATCGTCAAGCAATAGATATAAGTCTTCGCGAACACGCGAATAAAGGTGCGATGCCCAGCCGCTGTTGCCGAATAGAACCTCCTCGCCCATCGCATCACGGGCAAGCCGTGCACCTGAGTCGCCCTCCAGCAGAGCAGCTTCTAACGATTGAGTTCCTTGTCCGAATTTGTAGTTCTGCATGGCCCAGGTGCACCAGTAATTCGGAGCACCCGACGGCTTTCCCGGCACAAGCCGGTGTTGAGTTGTCTTCGCTTTATTGAAAGCCCAGGCAAAACCCTCTGCACTGTCCAAAACTGAGGCGGTCACAATGGCAGCAAGGAACTGTCTCCGATCCATTTTGAAGGTATTCCTTTTCTTCATAACAGCTCTTGCACCGAGGCTTCTGCCACGGTACAACGCCGCGAGTGTAATTCGTGTCGCCGCGTGTCCGGCGAACGGCCAACGTTGCTCAACTGACAGGCAGACGAGCCGCCAGCATTCTGTTGATGGCAGCGGCTCGACTTGGTCGATCAGAACGTGAAGTGAGTACCGAGCTGGATTTGCCTCGGCGTACCATTTGTCCCGCCCACAACTCCGAAATTCGAGTGTCCGAATGTCGTATCGGGATTCGAATAGTGAGGTGTGTTCGACAGATTGAAGGCATCTGCCTGAATGCTGATCTTCATTCCTTCTCTCAAATCCACTGACTTCGATAGTGAGAAGTCAGAGTTATAGAAGCCGGGACCGCGAACAATACCCTGCGCGGCATTGCCCAAAGCGAGCGCCTTCGGAGTTGCGAAGCAACTCGTGTCAAACCATTTCCCGACAGACTTGAACATCTTTACCGAAGAGCATGTCACGTCGGCACTATTCGTAACGCCACTCCCCAGCACGTCTGTGGACGTCTTGATGCGCAAGGGTTGACCAGCCTCAAGAAGGGTAATCGAACTGATCTGCCACCCTCCCAGGAAGATTTGCGTCGGACCCTTGGCTGCAGACAACCATTGCTGGCCTCTGCCAAACGGAAGTTGATATGTGAACGAACTGACAAAGTTGTGCGGCACATCCGGTGCCTGACTGTTGCCTACCGCACGGTTATAGCGGTCGTCGAGCGGCCACCACAAGTTCATATCGTCAATTTCCTTCGACCATGTGTAGGAGATGCGAGCATCTAAACCGTGCGAAAAGGTCTTGCGAAGCTGTGCCTGCATTCCGTGATAGATGGATGACCCGTTTGCCGCTGCATATCCGATGTTTGTGGCATATTGCTGACCGCTGGCGTTGTAGTACTGGTACGGCAACCGCGAGTTGAAGGGCGTCGTGCCAGGAGCTGGGGTGTTGATATTCCAGCGCCGGAACAGGTGTGTTCCCTTCGTTCCGACGTAGACCAGATCCAGTGCCATACTCTTCGTCAGTTGCTGTTGGACCCCGAAGTTCCATGCATTGGCCATATCAGGCTGCATGTTCCTCGACATTGATTCCGGCGATATGGCAGGTGGGGGCTCCAGCGGAGCGGAAGTAGACGTCGCAATGTAAGTCGGAAGTCCGCTCACACTCAACGGCGATAGCGGCACATTCAAAAGCTGCGCCTGGGTAGTGAAGACTTCGAAATACGGATAATTGCGTTCCAAGAATCCGCCCATTCCTCCGAAATTTCCCGGGAAGTGCGTAATTCCGAACGCGCCGGAGATGCTGGTGTTCCCGTGGTTGGGGCTGTAAGCGAAGCCGACCCGCGGAGAATAACCGCCAAAGTACGTGTCAACATTAGGACCGCGGTTTCCGTTAGCGGCGAAGACAAGCACCCCCTTGTTCAGGTTGAAGTTCGACTGATGGTTCAGCTTGTCGATCGCTGGCGTGATCAGGTCCCAGCGGAGAGCGAGATTGAGCGTGAAGTTGTTTGTCAAACGGTATTGATCCTGCGCGTAAATGCCGACGAACTTCGAGCGCGTCGCCGGGTCGGTAGCAACGTATCCGCGGTCCTGAAACGAGAGCATACCGAGCAGGAAGCTGGCAAACTCGTTGCCTCCGACGCTGCCCGTGCAGGTGGGTTGCATGGTGCAACTGCTCGTGTAGCTGGCGGGGAAACTGAAATCGCCATTCTTATTGGAGTCTGAGTTTGTCAGCGAAGCCTGAATCCATCGCGCGTCCTCGCCTAGGGTGAGCGTATGGCGCCCCAGTGACTTGGTGAAGTTGTCGGTAATCTGAAATGAGTTGCTGATTCGATGCGAGTTCGTCCATCCCTGAGACCCGGTATTGACGATATTGCCGATCTGAAAATTGCCCAGGCCTGTCGCGCCGAAGGCCTTGTCATTGCCGTTCGGTATACCCAGCACAGTGTTTTCATTTGTGCCGATATCATTTCCAAAGTCTTGCGTGTAGAAGCGGTTGAAGCCCACCCGAAATTCATTCACCGCAGTTTGCGAGAATGTGTGATTGTATCCGATGGCAGAGTTGTGATTCCTCGACTTTGCGTTGACATCGCCGATCTGAATGAACTGCGTGCCAGGAGAAGGTGCGGTCAGGTCGCGACGTTGGAATGACTCTCGCAGGAAGACGCGATCACCGTTTGTAAATTGATAGTCGCCCTTAATATCAAATTGATGGCTGTTATCCGGCTCCGTTGTGTTGGCATTGAAATTGTTGCTTGTGCCCGATTGACTGGTGGCTGTAGGCCAGATGGTTGTTCCCGATACCATCTTCGCGGAGACCGGATCAAACCGCCCAACCGGGATCTGCCACGCATCCCCCTGATCAACGGTTACGGTGGGGAAAGGTTGCTGCGTCTGTGGATCGTAAATCGCTTTGGGAAATTGGCTCTTGAGGAAGGTTCCCTGCTTCATCAGGTCGGTCGGCACAGTCATTATGTAACTGATTCCGTGCTGTAAAAGAAGACCTTGATAGTCGCCGAAGAAGAACGCCTTGCTGCGGATGATCGGCCCTCCAAGCGAACCACCAAATTGGTTGCTTCGATATGGAGCCTTGCTCGTGGCACGCCACTGATATGCGTTGAGTGAGTCGCCACGGTAAAACTCATAGCCAGATCCATGAAAGGCGTTCGTACCCGACTTCACGTAAGCGTTCACCTGGGCTCCGCCGTAGGTTCCCACCGTCGCTTCAGCATTATTCGTGGATACTTTGACTTCCTGAAGGGCATCGAGCGGGGGCGTCACATTGATGAAGGCGTTCAGCATCTCCATATTGTTGACGCCGTCCAGCGTGTAGGTAGTTCCGCCCCATGGCATGCCGTTGACGCTCGCCGAGATTGCTGTGACCGCGCCGGCACCCGCCGCTGACTCGGGCGCACTGCCAAAGCCGGCCGGAATAGATCCAGGCACCGTTTGTACAAACTGGGAGAAAATCCGACCGTTCAACGGCAGATTTGAAATCTCCGTCTGGTTGATCGTCTCGCCTAGCGAAGAACTGGTCGTATCCACAAGCGGCTGGGATGCGGACACTTGGACCGTTTCTGAGGTCGATCCGATTTCAAGGCTACCGTCCACGCGAGTCGAGCCATCCACGCTCACAGTGTTTCCAACTGAAACGTAAGGGTGAAAACCCTGTGCGTCGAACTTTACGCGATAGGTGCCTGGCTGGAGGTTGTCGATTCGGTAGTCGCCGTTCGAGTCCGTCTTGCTAACGACGCTGATGTTGGTCCCCTGATTTGTAACGGTCACCGAA
The DNA here is from genome assembly GCA_963770365.1 of uncultured Acidobacteriaceae bacterium. Taxonomy (GTDB): domain Bacteria; phylum Acidobacteriota; class Terriglobia; order Terriglobales; family Acidobacteriaceae; genus Telmatobacter. The sequence continues at coordinate 903,742 of CAVYPN010000032.1, forward strand.
GCCTTGGCAACAACAGCTCCGCTTCTATCCTGTACCGTTCCGAGGATTCGGCCACTCACGCCCTGTCCATGCACGGCGTGGATAACCAGCAAGAGGGCAATCGCCCCAAGCGCGCGGCTAATCTTCGAAGATAGACTCCGCACCCGCGTCTTGTTTCGGCAGTGACTTCCAGTTTGCATAACGCCTCCAATCGCCTTCGTTCCTTTCACCAGACACCCAGGCGAACTTCCTCAGACCTGACAGATTTCGTGCGGTCCTTCGTCCTCCTGGCTTATCTAGCCGATGGGCGCCGGCCTCCCATTTCTCACGCGCCGAATCCAACCCTGAAACGAATCGGCACCAAAACTAGACAAACAGCTGAAGAAATGAAAAGTGACCGCGGGGTTAAGAAAGACTGAAACCCCGCGGCTACATGCCTGAATCCAAATATGTTTCACATTTGTTACAGCAGCTGTAACGTGACAAAAGAGTTGCTCCCCGCGCGGGGGATCAGGGATCGCGGGCGGCTGTGCTCTCACTTCTTGATCAGGTTGATCTGGTTTTCAATCATGGTCAGGCTGGAGCTTCGGGCGAAGCGGGCCCCGTGCCTGGAACGATCCTTCTAATCACTTATCCGGGTGTTGGGCACTGGCCGGTTCGATCTTGTGCACTGCAACCATCGATGCGCCCAGAACCTCGTACCCTTTTTCGAGTCGCACCTTCACCAAAACCTTGAATTGCTCCATTTCGGACGAAGGTCGCTTGCCGGGATCAATAGCGGCTGCCTTCAGCAGCTCTTTCGCCCCTGCTTCTGAGACGGCAAACCTGGTGACGCCCTCCGTCCCGGTGGTATCAAGCCCGCCGAGCACCGCGATATGCCGCCCCGGCACTACGCCGGATTGGACGGAGATGATCCCGTAGTCCACTTTAAGGGCATGAGTTACGGGGTCGCGCTCGGTGCGATATGAGGGTTGTTCACCAACCTCAGGATGAACATTGGTGATCTCGGCACGCCAACCCTCGAGACGTGAATCCGGATTCTTGAAACTGAGATCGCCTGTGCTCATCAAGTGCGCCACCGCTACATTTTGAAATGAAGAGCCAAGCAAAATGACGCTGCGTTGTCGCAGATCGACAGGCGTGATATCGCGACTCGGCTTGACGATGGCCTGCACGCCCATCTGGCCAAGAAGACCGGAGAGCATCGCCACAGCCTGCAGTTCCCCTGTCCCCGTATAACCATTTTCGTAATAGAGAGCTCCCGCTTCCGAGACTAGCTTCGGATTGGAGGCGAACTGATGCGCTAAATGGGGATCGACAAGGGCGCCGCGATCATCGCTTGCTCCTTGTCGAAATCGGAATAAGTCGTTGGAGTCATCGAGCAGAAAGACGGCATCTGGATAGGCGATCACTGGGGCAGCGTCGTCACCGATCAGATTCGCCCAGAATGCCTTTACCGGATCAGTTCCCGCCGCATATTCCTTGACCGTCGTGGGTTGTCGATCGGCCGAATGCTGTCTTGAACCGATCCAAAAGCCGAGCGCAAGACCTGCCGCTAACGCACAAAGACCAGCCACAGCTATCCCCATGCGCGTCGATCCAGGGCTTGAACTGCCGTGCGACTTCGGGGCCTGGTCCTTGCTTTTGACTTCTGATGGGTGGTCAACGGGCTTGCTTGTTTCCGGCGCGATCGAAGGACCAACACTCGCACCGGCGAATGGCTCGAACGTCGGAAGATAGTGCCCCTTGGGAATCTCGATAAGAATAGGGTCGTGGCGGCCTTCGGAATCGTAATATTCCTTCAGCTTCTGCCGAAGCCGATGAATTTGCACGCGCACGATCGTATCGGTCTTCGGATCAAAATCCGGAGGACGTCCAAAGCCCTCGACTCCAATGGTGTATTCCTTGAGCAGCTCGGGGGGAGAATTGTCGAGCGCGCGGGAAGTGAGAAACTGAAGCAGCTGCTGCAAAGTAGAGGCATTGCGGAAGGCAACAGATTGAAGAACCCGCTGTGTCTGCCGAAGACAGTGTTCCAAGGGTAGTGGTGGGGACACGTAGGCTAGCCCGTCGTCATCCACTGACTACCTCCCATTTGCAACGAACCCTAGATGGAGAATTCGGCAGTGGACCCAGGCAGCCACCCTCCGAAGGACGCAATCCCCATTCCTGACCGATATACACCAACAGTTGCGGTATATGGGCTGTCTCATTCTAACCGCCGAATGAACGCATGTTTTGGTGAAGATCGCGAACATTGAACCCTACACACCGGATTGACGGGGGGAAAACCTTTACAGACGATTTCTGGCGGTTCGTGTGCGGGATCTGGCCAGGTATAAAGAGCGTCATATGGGCCGAATTGGATATATCACGGGCCACAAGCAGCAGCTCCAAAGAAGCTAAAGACTAGCCGAGCCTTCGGTATTGATCGTAGCGCCCTTCGCACTTCGCCCTTCGGACGCAGAAAATATCGTGAGCCAATATGCAAAAACCTACTCCCGGCGCCCCCTGTCTGATTCAAGTTCGCTACGCTTAAAATGGATTCCTCACTACGCAGGCCAAACATCAACTCATGAAATCCTTCACTACGACAGAGTATCTTCGGCTAATCGTGGCCCTATCCGGGGTTTTGGTTTGTAGCTTGCAGCTCCATGCCCAACAACCTTTTCTTACCGAGACGCAGTGGATTGCGATACGGGATGAGGCCAGCGGGATGACGCCGTATGAAAACCTGCGCACCTTGACGCGCCTGCACCGGGTTCCAGCAACGCCGGAGTTTGAGCAAGCGGCAGATTTCATTCTGATGCGCGCCAAGGAGTACGGGCTTGACGATGCTCGTCGAGAGCAGTTTCCCATTGACGGCAAGATTCACTACGGGCTGATGCGCTCACATCTGGGATGGCGCGTTGAGGCTGCCAGCCTGTGGGAGCTTACGCCGGACCATACGCTTCTTGGTGACTGGGCAACGGACCCGATCCGACTGGCGGACTATAGCCATAGCGCGGATGTGGACGCTTCGCTGATCGATGTCGGAGCGGGAACCAGCGAGGCGGACTATGCGGATAAAGATGTGCGGGGAAAGATCGTGCTGGCCGATGGAGTGCTCGCGACCGTGCAGCGCATGGCGGTGATGGAGCACGGGGCGGCGGGCATTGTGAGCGATATGCCCAACCAGACAACAGCCTGGTCGGGGCTCAATTCGACGGTGGTGCGCTGGGGTCACCTGGATGCATTCGCGCCTAAAGGATTTGCGTTCATGGTGTCGCGCGGGACGGCGACTGCTCTAAGAGAGCAAATGAGGCGCGAAACGGCGGTGACGCTGAGCGCGCATGTGAAAGCCGAGGTCGTTCCTGATCACTGGACTGTGATCACGGCGACGATTCCAGGAACCGACCCTGCCGCCGGCGAAGTGGTTTACAGCTGCCATCTCGATCATCAGCGGCCGGGCGCAAACGATAACGGGAGCGGATGCGTGACGATTCTGGAGTCGGCACGCCTGCTCAACAAGCTGATTACCGGCGGCAAGCTGCCGCGACCTCGCCGCACATTACGCTTTATCTGGGGGCCTGAAGTCGAGGGGACGATGGCCTTCCTGAGCAGCCATCCGGAGATTCGGCGCGCGCTGCGTGCCGATGTGCATATGGATATGGTGGGTGGCGACCCCTTCAAGAACAAATCGATTCTGCATGTGACGGAGACGCCGTGGTCGCTGCCATCTTTCGTGACCGACGTGGGCGCGTTGTTCGCGGAGACAATCAGAGATGGTGCGGCGGTGTATGCCGAAGACGGTACCGGCGCAGAGGCCGCTGTGCTCGAAGACCGCAATGGAGCGCCCGGTACGCGGAACGAGTTTTGGGCCGACCGGACTCCGTATGCAGAAGGCAGCGATCACGACGATTATGACTCATCGACCATCGCTGTGCCTTCGCTCTACCTGCGTGACTGGCCGGATATTTATATCCACACGGATCACGACACGCTCGATCAGATTGACGCAACCAAATTGCGACGCGTGGCGTTGCTGGGCGCCGCTTCCGGATATACCTACGCGGCGCTGGACGCGGGGAACGCTGATTCGTTACTGGCGTTCTTTTCGGCCCGTGCGCTGGGGCGGCTGGCAGAGGGCTTCAAGCGCGCGCAGGCGCTCGTTGACGACACTCAAATCGAACCGCAGGAAGCCTGGTATGAGGCGCGCAACCTGATCACCCAGATGCTTCGGCGCGAGCAGGCTGAGCTGGGTTCTTTCGCAATGTATACCGAGAGCGATCCACAAAAAGCGGCTGCCTTCAACAAAGGCCTGGAAGCGCAGACGGCAATGCTGAATGGATGGATCAATCGCGCTGCCGAACGTCGCGGAGGGCACAGCTTTCCGGCACAGCCGCCCTGGCACGATCAGCCGGACGCCGAGCGCATCCCCCTGCGCGTGGGTGAGTTTGGGCCGCTCACTTTTCAAAACGATGATGTGCTGCTGGACCGGCTGGGAAGCGAGCGTGTGAGCAGGATCAAGCTGCTTAACGGCCAATCGAATCGCCTGATTCGGGTGCAGGATCGCGGAGCGCTTTATGCCTACGAGATTGTCAATTTTGTCGACGGCAAGAGATCGGTGGGCGCGATACGCGATGCCGTTGCCGCGGAGTTTGGGCCGATCCCCATCGATGTGGTGGTTGATTATTTGAAGGCTTGCGAAGAGGCGAAGATCGTAACTCTTCGTTAGAGGCTGCGAGCAGTTTTTACGAATTGTGCTGGGTGAACTCTCAATTTTCAGGAGCTGGCTCACATGAACGAGACAACGGGTGGTGGATTTAGAACGAGGCTGCGTTTTACGGGCTGCTTCATGGTGTTTTTATTCATGGCGGCTTGTGGCCTGACATCAAATCTTTCGTCTCAGACAGGAGCGCCTGGCGCTGTCGAGGTCACCTCCGGCCTGGGCCGGAAGCTCTATGCGCTGCCCGATGACAAAGCCATTGCAGACGCTCGCAAGAGCCTGGCGGCAGATCCCAAAAATGTCGGCCTGGTGCTGCAACTTGCGCACGCACAGGCGTCACGGCGCCAATATCGCGAGGCCGTAGCCACCGCTACCACCGGGCTGGCGTTTGCACCGAACAATGCGGAGCTTTATCTGGAGCGCGGCCACCGCGAGCTGGGATTGCGAGAGTTCAAGGCGGCCATGAAGGACCTGGAGCAAGCTACGCGGCTGGCTCCCGAGTTGTTGGACGCTCACTATCATTTGGGCCTTGCGCATTATTTTTCAGGCGAGTTCGACGCTGCGGCAGCTTCGTTTGATCGGGCTCGATCGCTGGCGAAAAATGACGATAGCTTGATCGATTGCTCGAACTGGCTGTATGTTTCGCTGCGGCGCGCCGGCAAGGAACAGCAAGCCGAGCAGGTGCTGCTGCGCATCACACCTGAGGTCAAGAACACCGAACCGCACCTCTATTTCTATCTCCGCCTGCTCCACTTTTATCAGGGAAAGCTCACTGCAGATGCCGTGCTGCCACCGCCGCCCCCGCGGCCGGACGATCTCGAGGGCGAGCTGTCGTTCGATACGGTCTCGTATGGCGTGGGAAACTGGCGTTTCTATCATCACGACAACTCCGGCGCCATGGAGTTGTTCAGAAAAGTGGTCAAAGGCGAGGCGTGGAATTCATGGGGATTTATCGGTTCGGAGCTGGAGCTTCTCCATGGTGAGCAGAAATAAAGTGTGTTGGAGGGCGTGTCCGTGAAAAAGATCCTTCGCATCGGTTTGGCGTTGTCGTTGACGTTTGCAGTGCATTGGGTTGTGAGTGCTCAAAACGCGGAGACGAAGGACGCGGTGTATTACCCGGCACCCACGTCTCTGCAAACGGAGACCGACGAATATACGCGCTACGAGTTGCTCGATCCGGAGACGGCGAGCTTCAAGATTTCCTACGAAGTGACGGCGACGACCGCTGGAGCCAAGTTCTTTTACAACCCGATTCGCAAAGGCAGCGTGGCCAGCGATGAAAGCGTCTATGACGCAATGAGCGGCAAGCCGCTGCACTTTGAAGTGGTGAGCGGCGTCGAGGCGCGCAAAGATGCGTTGATGGCGGACGCCGAACTCGATACCGAATACATCAAGGTGACGCTGGCGCACCCGGTGCCGGAGAACGGACAGGGCCGGATCCTTATCGTCAAGACTTATAAGGACGCCAAAAGCTACTTCGTGGATGGCAAAACGATCGTCTTCAAGCGGCCATTGGGAATCCAGCGTGACAAAGTTGTGTTGCCGCCGGGGTATGAGGTAGTGAAGTTGACCGTGCCGTCGCAGATTCTAACCGAGAAAGACGGGCGCATTGCGATTAGCTTTCTTCATGGAGGGGCGGGCGAGGCTCCGCTTGAAGTGCGCGCGGTGAAGGATGCCCAGACGGGCGCGAATTCATTGCCGGCGGAATTGACCAAGGAGCGAAGCTGGGAGTCTCCTTTTGCCGGAGAGACGGAACAGGACCGGTTGTCGGAGCGGGCCAGGCAGGATCGGGACATTGTGTACTTCCTGCAGCAGCCGGAGACGCACTCCTTCAGCCTCTATCACGACTACACCGAGGCACGCGTGGGCGTGAATGGCTATGCCAATGTTGTGCGCGCGGGCAGCGTTGCCAGTCACCCTTCGGCATACATTCTGGATACCGGCGAGCAATTGAAGGCTGAAGAGATGAGCGGCGCGGAGATGATCGCGTCAAAGATCAATACTGGTGAAACCGTGGAAGCCAAGGATCGTGTTGTGGTCATTCCCTTTGCACCCGTGCAGACCGGGCAAACGCTGCGCCTGCGCATTGCTGAAACCTATACGGCACCGGTGAGCTTTCGGTTGAATGGTGACGAGTTGGTGTTCGACCGCAGCCTTGGCCGGCCGCGAAATGCAGTGGTGCTGCCATCAGGCTGGTATTGCACAGCCAGCGCCGCTCCGGCCACGGTGAGTCAGTTGCCGGATGGAAGAATTCGGCTGGATTATTGGGACGACCGGCCCGAGGCTGTGGATGTGTTGCTCAAGGCAAAGCGGCGCGCGGGCGCGCAGTGAGATTGTGTTCTCGGCAGTGAGGTTGAAGTGACGCTTTCAATGGATCTCCTTTTGCCAGTCCGATTCGGTTCATTGTAAGGCGCCAAGTGAGCTGATTTTCAGCAGGCAGATTTGGCACTTACTCTCTAGGTAGCAACGCGCGTGATAAAGTCCACGACCGGGGCCGGATCCTCGGGTGCAAGTGGATAGTGTCCCACGCCCTTCTTGACGATGACCTCGATTTTCCCGCCAAGTTTCTTGTATCGCTTTTCAACCTCAAGCGTGTTGTCCCTAAAATACGGGTCGAGGCTGCCGCAAACATGGAGAAGCGCCACATTTGCTTTGGCCAGAGGGGCGAGATTATCGAGCGGCTGAGTTTTCGCCAACGCACTGCGCATACGCGGATTCTCAGCGTAAACGCAGGAAACTTTGTCGGGATTTTCGATGGCCCACGCGTAGACTTCGCCGGCGCCGCCGCCCGCACCTTCCATCGTTGGCTTCTTGGAAAAGCCGTGCCCGGTAAGGTATTCATATACCGTGTTCCAATCTTTCACCGCGACGTCGACCCCCACGGGGCCTGTGACGATGTGAAACCCCTTGGCGAGAAGTTCCTGATCGACCTTCGCATCGCGAAACACAAAGCCTGCCCGGTAAACCCAGGGCATACCTGGAGCAGAAGCTCTTGGCGCGATCACCGTGATACTCATCGGCGTGTCGCGCACGCTGAATTCGTAACGGTCGTAGCATGGTGAAAACAGCGGCCCGCGGCAGGTGAGGTAGGTGTCCTCATCCGGGTAGTTGCGATAGAAATTCTCGGTGCTGTAGTAAGAGGTCTTTTTGAACCTGTCGCCCGCGAAGGCTGGTGCCGGTCCTCTCACCTCCTGTGTGCTCTGTTCGATAAAGTCCGCGATCGGCTTGGGGTTGCGGAGGCTATGCGGATGATGGGCATAACCTTCCTTGATCATCATCGAGATGCGTCCCCCAAACTGCTGATAGATGGCCTCGATGGCGGAAGTATACGGACCGAGGAGCGGATCGAGGGTACCGCAAACTTGGAGAACGGGTACATCAACCCGCGCCAGATCTACCAGCCTCTGAAAACCTTCGCGCTCCATCCCTGGATTGTCGGCGTAGATGCAGGAGACCTTGTCGGGATTGGCGGTGCCCCACCTATATTCGAAAATCCCACCGCGGCTCATGCCGATGAGCGCGGGTTTCTTCGACAACCCGTACTGCCCGGTGAGATATGCATACCAGGCGTCCCACTCCATCAATGCCCTTCTGGACATTCCGAGCTGATCCATAAGGTCATCCATGGTCAAATTCGTTAATGAACCTGGCTTCGGGTCGACCGCAATATATGCGATGTGAAAACCCCGTTTGAGCAATTCGACTTCGGCCTGTGGCTGATGATTCCAGTAAACGCCGCGCCAGGACCACGGGTTGCCCGGAGCCGCCTTCTTGGGCACAACGACAACACACCGTAACTGTCCTTTATCCGACTCTCCGAGATTGCCGGACTCTTCGCCGGCCGGCGCCTTGAAAGGCGTGATGGCCAAGGTCTGCATATCCATCACGAAGTCGTAACGGTCGAATCCGTGCCAGTCGATCTTGTCGCCATGAAAGGCCAGCGGGGCTTGAAGCTCGACCTCGCCTCTGCTCGATCCCGATAGGGTTCTCTTATCGAGGACGGCCTGAACCTGAGCATCAGCCGCGTTGGTCAAGAGAGGGAAAGCGGCAACTCCCGCTCCCACGGCAGCGATGCCCTTGACGAAGGTGCGTCGCCCTGGGGACGACGGCTCGGTAATCCTGTCTCTGTCTTGTTGGTCAGATATCTTCATCGTCAGAGCGCCTCTGTTTCAATGGCGAGTCATAGTGCAAGATGATGCGAAATCGCAATCGCTCAGTCTGCATTATTCCGGATTCGATTGCGTAACTTTCTTTTCACCCAAATCGTGACTGTATGCTGGGTTGTTTTACTTAGTACTGTTTGTGATGATTCCCAGTCCATTTCCTTCAGGGTTGTTACGCACTGCGCAGGGCGTATCGAAATACATCGTTGCGCGGGTGTCAGCGGTGTATGCGGGCCAATGCGGCATGCCGCTGTGATTGGGATTTCCAGTCCTCGCGAAGCTCGTCCACGCCCTGCCCATCTGACTCGACAGAACAAAAGCGCCCGGCTCGCCGGCGCTGTAGTGGTCGCAGAGCTCGGCGTTGTCGAAGGTGAACGAGATCTCAGCCGCGTGGAATGTGCCAGGACGGTTATCCAATGCGGGGGTCCGCCACGCATAAACATACGCATATGCCGGTGCCGCTCCCTGCGCGGCTTTTCTGGTTGCCTGCGCAACGGCCGGGATGCGAAGTTGAGAGGCGGCGATAGTGGCGTAGAGACCAAATGAAGTTGCTTTGGGATAGTCCCGTCGATAGGCAGCGATGATCGCCTCACTGTCCCCGCCAAATGCCTCTGTCACCAATCGATTCAGTTCAGCAACGGTCATTGCGTCGGCATCTGGACGGTCGATTCCACTGACAAACTCGTTGAGGTCCGTACCCGTGATTAACGGAATGTCGGCCGAAATTGCAGGCGCTCCTGGATGGAATGGATGAGATGGAAGGACGTGGCCGTCGACAGTGGGTCCCCAACCGCTCTCTCCAAACGTCCCGCGAAGCGAGGGTTGAGGCTTGGGCATTTTCTTCATCGCTTCCACCGCTGCTCCCGTGAGACGGGAGACGGGAATCTTCTGCAGTTCCCTCACCTGCGACTTGGACAGTCCAAGCTCATCGAATATCAATTCAGCTACCCGCTGTGAGTAGTCTGGAGAGAGCGCCTTCAGAAATGGCCCGCTCTGAATGATGGCGCGATGAAACAGGCCTTTCGCCGCTGGCATAGCCATCAGTGCGGCAACTTTTCCGCCACCTCCCGACTGGCCAAAGATGGTCACACAGTCAGGATTGCCTCCGAAGGTAACGATGTTAGCCCGGACCCATTCGAGAACGGCCACGATGTCGAGCATCCCGACATTAGCCGACATTGCGAAGTCCTCTCCACCAATGGCTCCAAGATTCAGATAGCCGTGCACGTTTAAACGATGATTGTGAGTCACGACAACGACATCGTGATTGCGCGCGAGATTTTCGCCTTCGTAGGAAAGGAGATCGTGATCACTGCCAGCAGAGAATCCTCCCCCATGCATGTAGACCATAACTGGGCGCTTGTGCGAGCCGTTAATCTCCGGTGTCCAGACGTTGACGCGCAGGCAGTCTTCGCCAGGCACAAAGATGGCCGAGCCGCGATGGAGCAGGAATGCGTCCTCGTCGTGGCTCGCCAGGTTATGCCCATCGGTATCGAAGTGCGCGGTGAACTCCTGCGGGCAGACGCGTCCGTATGCAAGGGCGTTGCGAATTCCGGTCCAGGGTTCCGGTTTAGCAGGTGGCATGAAACGCCCGGCCCCGGAGGTCGACGCGCCGTACGGCACGCCTTTGAACGTGTATACGCCGTTCCGCTTGAATCCGCGGATCTTCCCTGCGCTTGTCTCCACCACCGTAGCCTCGTCCGAAGCGACGACCTTGCTGCGTCCGCAAGAGGCTGCCGCAGGGTGCGAATTTGTCGGTGGAGCGGTTGCCGGCGAGCCCTGAAAGTTCTTGGGTGCGAGGGCCGAAGCGGTGATTCCTGCGCACGACGCTGCCATTCCAGCCAACAGAGTGCGTCTTCCACTCGAGATAGGAGCAGCGGGTTCTTTGGACACCGCGGGATACGAGTGCATCCCAAACTCTCGTACCGGTTCATCCTTCTCTCTCACGTGTTCATCCTTTCTTTGAAAAAGGGAGTGACATGGGTCTTTCGTCGACTTCGGAGGGGAACGGCCTTCTCGATGGAGACGGGTCGGGCTTGCGCAGGCGAGGGCGTCGGGCCGCGCGCTTCGCAGGATTGTTTGGTCATCTCGTGTCGAGCACGAGGACAGTAGCGATCGGATCGAGCGGTTTGTTCGGTAAAGCAATGTCGATGCCGTTTGCGACCTTTGTAATCTTGAGCGCTCTTTTCGTCTTGTCTGCCAGCAGGTACGCGCCGGTCACTGTCCGCGGTACTTTTTCGAGGTGAAAGCTGCCCGTAGGCCATGTGAAGATCTCAACGTAGATCTTGTTCGAAGTTGTTGTCGATCGCCAGTTCCAGGCGGGAATGAACTTCGGCTTGCCATCGTCATTCTTTTCAGTCGTGCTGAAGCTACCAGCCTCATCACCGAAGAGTGTGGGTTGCGTGCCATAGATCGCATCGCCATTCACGGCAAGCCATCTACCAACCTCATGGAGCCTTTCGATCTCAGCGGGGGGCACATTGCCTTTGGAGTCCGGACCGATATTCAGGAGATAATTGCCGCCTTTGCTGGCGATATCGATCAGGTTGCGCAGCAGTGTCTCAGTCGATTTGAAGTTTGTATCGTACGACTTATATCCCCATGTGTCGTTCATCGTCATGCATGCTTCCCAATCTCGTCCGGGGTAGCCTTTAGCAGGGATGTATTGCTCCGGGGTTTCAGTGTCTCCCTTATAGCCACCCCCAAGGCGGTTGTTCCAAATAAGATTCGGGTGTTGATTGAGCAGCGTAACGATCTCACCCGCAAGCTCCGGCGTCATATCGTCGGTTGGAGTGTCGAACCAGATGACTGCGGGGAACTCACCATAGTTCGTGAGCAGTTCTTTGAGCTGTGGAATTGCTTTGGTATGGAGGTAGCTCGCGAAATCGCCATCCTGCTTTGGATCCCAGTGATGGGTTGGCAGATCATGGTTGCCCGTCTTTAGAGCGGCGCCTCCCGGCGCTGTCCAATCCTGGTCTTGCGAGTGATAGAAGCCGAGTTTTACGCCTTGCTTCCTGCACTCCTCGGCAAGTTCACGAATCGGATCGCGGTGGAACGGTGTCGCCGCAACAATATTGAAGGGATCCGCCTTTGAGTCGAACATTGCGAAGCCGTCATGGTGCTTTGACGTAATGACGATATATTTCATGCCGGCCGACTTCGCGAGCGCAACGATATCGTGTGCGCTGAACGCAGTGGGATTGAACTGCGATGCCAGCACCTTGTAGTCGTCCACCGGAATGGACCCACTGTTCATGATCCACTCGCCGATGCCTGGGACTTGTTTCCCTTTCCATGTTCCTGCAGGAATTGAGTAGAGTCCCCAATGGATGAACATACCGAACCGCGCCTCGCGCCACCAACGCATACGTGCATCGCGCTGGGCAGCCGTCTCCGTATCCTGAATCGAGGCTACCGGGTGACTTGAACCAGTATTGATATGGTCGCCCTCAAGTTGGGCGCGTGCGGGGAGCACAGATGGCGCGAGAAATAGAGCGGCAAAGGCGATGATGAAGCGTTGTTTTCCCAAGATGCCTCCTCGTTATTGCGACGCAGATCCACGAGCCGGGTCATGGCGCTGAGTGTTTGTTGAGTCAATCTCTCGATGAACAATCTGAAACATCTGAAATGTCTCCGGTGAGATTGTTCCATCCTGATAAACCTCGACATCCAACAGGGGAACATTACGGCGCCTCATCGAGTCTTCGATTTTCTCGACCATGGCATCGGCTGAATACTGCGGGGGATCTATAGGAGCATCTGTCTTGAAATGACCCCAATCCCCGTTGACGATGGCGGTGATCTGCCCTTGCAGGCCCTGTTGCGGACCGCTCGTGAATCGGCCAGTTCCGCCGATCGGAAGATCGCCATCACCGTCAATCATCTGTGTCGAAAATGCGTTCTCGCCTGCAAAGACTTCGTAAAATTCGTTCAATTTCGGCAAAATCCAACTGTTGTACGCGATCACCCGATTTGCATTCCCCGTCTTGGCTGCGGCGGTCATTTTTTGCCAGGGTGCGTTGAACGGGTAGTAGGTGAAAGCGGCATCATCAAACCAGAAGCCCGCGACTTGATCGCCGTATTGCCTACCGATCTGGCTGATGATCTTGCACCAAAGGTCAAAGTAGGCAGCCTTGTCTTCGTTAAAATGGGTGCGTTGCCACCACTCGTTGTCATCGTGTCCAGGATGGAAATACAACTCCAGCTTGATATTGTGCCTTCCGAGTGCCTTGGCGAGGTCTCTCACCAGATCCCTTTGGCAGGTCCGACCAGGAAGGATCGCATCGATGGTTGGGTTTGGCCCCGGGAAATGGAAACCCGCATGCGAAGTTGTAAAAACCACAAAGCCCGCCCCCATTTGCGAAACCATGTCGGCGAAGCGGTTAGCGTCAAAATCGCGCACCGCGTCGCAATATGGCTTCGGAACTCCGTTCCTCGGCTTCGTTTGGCTAGTCCAATGAAACATTAATCCGTACTTAGCCGCCACCATCCAATCTGTGCTCGATGCCTGCTGCTGACTCAATCGAGCAAGGTTCGCCTCCGCATCGGGCGTGACTAGTTCTAATGAAAAGAACTTACCGAGCGGCGTCGATCCAGTCGACTGAAATTGGATCCTTCTAGAACCAGCCGCTAGTTGAACTGTGCCTAGAGTTACCTTGTTCCATCTTCTTTTGCCGCAGAGCGCAGTCAATCTCTTAGAATCAACGGACACGTCTACGGCACAATCTGTTCCAGTACTCTCAAGAATGGCAGAGATTGTGTATTTCCCCTCTTTTGCGATGAGTGCGGTCCAGGTAAGTGAGTCGTTGTTACTTGACCATGACTCAATCCAGCCAGTCTTTCCCGGTCCCATGTCGATCGGCTTGATTCCACCTTGGCGAACAGCGTCTACGCCCATCAATATCGTGCGGTCATCAGTTCGGATGTCAGCGACGTTGTTAGGAGTGCTGTCGCTAGATGCGGTCGCGATCTGAGCGAGAGACAAGTGGATGAAAGGGGAGAGCAAAAGTGTTGCAACGGTGATCAAGGAACGATGCATCGTTTTGATATCTCCTCCGCCGAACACTTTTTCCCGGCATGTAAGCGTCCGGTTGCGCGATAGTCATGGCACGCTGCTTCGCTGTTTTCTCCTAGTGCCTGTCAGGAATCTGTGATCGCTGCTGTTTCACGGTCTGCAGAGCTTCCTTGACACTCGGATCTTCCGGTATCAATGTTTCTGCGATTTTCAGTTCCCGCTCACCTGCACCCAGTTGACCTGCGTGGCAATAAGCCAATCCAATGTTCTTCTCCAATGCGCCCAGCAGTTCGCACCTTCCGCATAACACAATGGCATTCTTCAGGTCGTCGATGGCCCCTTTGTAATTTGCATCGTACATTTTCTGATTGGCTTGATTTCCTAACATATTCACTTGGTCGATTGTTTGCCGGTCACTCTCAAGTTCTTTGCATCGCTCAACAAGCCGCTTGGACTCGGCGGGGTCAGTCCCCTTCAACGCCCGTCCAAGTGAATAGAGGGCGGCGGAATAGTTGGGGTTCAGCCCAGTTGCGCGTTTCCATGCTGCTATCGCCTCCGAATCTCGATGTTCTTCCTGCAGTATCTGTCCGAGCTGAAACCACGCCGTCGCATTCTTCGGACGCAAATTGAGATATCGCCGAAGTAGATTCCCTTGGTCGACCTTGTTTCCAGCATCTCCCTCCAACGCAGCCCAGTAATAGAGCGCTTCGGCAAATCTCGGAGCAATTTTTAGTACCTTTCGAAACTCACTACGAGCATCTTCGGGCTTACCCAGGTCACTTAAGAGACGGCCTCGTAGAAAATGTGCTTCTGACGAATTCGGTGTCAAGCGAATTGCTATTTCGCTTTCTTCGAGAGCAGCTGCAAACTCGCTGTGATCACCCAGCGCAATTCCAAGATTGACGTGGGCGTCAGTTGAAGCCGGATCAAGCCCGATCACTTTGTGAAATATGGCGATTGAGTCGGACAACTTACCTTCCTGCTCTTGCACTTGTCCGAGAGCAGTTAGCGCTCGCGCGTCTCTGGGCTGAAGCATTACTGCCCGCTCAAACGCTTCTTCGGCTCCCTTTAGATCGCCTTTCTGAGCCCGGGCGATTCCCGTTTCTAGTTCTCGATTTGATGACCGATCCGATGTCGAAGACGGCCTGTCTTGAGCGTGAGACATGGAGCAAGAAGACAGTACCAGAATTACGCCAAGCCAAATCCAGTAGTTAAGAATGTTCTCAATCCTCGACTGCTGTCGACTGAAGTTGGCCATCTGATGAATTTCTCTTCTCCTTGAAGCGATTTGCTCCCGACGAGTTGATATGTTTTCCTCTCGGCGGCATCATGCTTCCATCATCTCGGCAGAATCGTTATCCGGCTACCACACTGCATGCGAGCGGGAACCGGAAAACCCTGAGGCGTTCCCGATCCGTCTCACGATTCAAAGAGTTCCGACATCGCCGGCTAGAAGATGACCTTCCCTGACAATTGCACTTGGCGAGCGCTGTTGACAGTGGAGGTGACCACGCCAAAGTTCTGACAATTCTGGCAGCTATTCGGGACACCCCATACAGGATGGTTGAAGGCATTGAGTGCGTCCATCCGCAGTTGCAACTTCAGAGACTCGAACATTGGGAACTCCCTGAAGATTGAAGCGTCGAGACTCTTGTAGGGCTCCGTACGCAACGAATTTCTTGGAGTGTTCCCGAATGTGTACTGAGCCGGCGTTGCAAAGGCCGCAGGATTGATCCATTGGTTCGGCGTTTGATGTTGAGGCTTGGGATTGCCTACTTGATTCGGGCGTTCGTAGCCGCCGAAGAAATTAAAATTGCCTGTGTTGGCAATGTCGCCTGCGTCAAAGACAGTGTAAACGCGGCCGGACTCCAAAGTGGCAATTCCAGTAATCTGCCAATTGCCCAGCACGTAATCCGTCGTGCGGTTGCCGGTGGAGAAGCCACTCTTTCCGATGGGAACCGCCCACACCCACCCGGCGGTAAAGACGTGCGGCAGGTCATATCCCGACACACTTCGATCACCCTTGAAGTTGTAGGGATTCTGGATGCTGGTGGTACCAATCCCATACCATCCGTCCGTTCCGTAGTTGAGCCCCTTTGACCAGGTATAAGAAACCAGGTAGCTCAGGCCGGTAACGCGGCTTCTGCCCTGCAAGGATGTCTCGAATGCGTTGTAATTGAGCTGCCCTATCGGCTGATCGAAAAAGGACTGAGGCATGTAAGGGAAGGGGGTGCGCGCGGCGACAGGACCGGGGCCAGGAGTCGTTGCAGTGTTTGCCACTGGGGCATAGTCGATATTCCGGCCCCTGGAACCGACATAATTGACGGTCCAGACGCCAGCGCCGGCGACCTGCTGCTGAACGCCGAACGTCCACTGATCTGAATAGGCGGTCTTGAACTGCGGAGCTGTGGCCCACCCGAGTGACGTAAACGGGGTAGGAGCGGGGTAGGCGCCGCCGAAGGTTGCCAGAGGATTCTCGGCGGTGATGACCGTCGATGGAGTCAGCCCGGGCTCTGTGTTCAGGTTTGTTACAAGGGCGCCGCTTCCAAGGAGCCAGGCGTTCTCATTCTGAGCGGATTGTTCGACAGCCGCCCAGTTATCGTATGTGCGGCCATAGCCGCCATGCACAACCGTGCCTGGACGAAAGGCGTACGAAACCCCGAACCTTGGCTGAATGTTGCTGTAGTCAGGAAAAAAGAGCTTGCCAGGTTGGCTGGATACGACCACGTGGGCTGGCAAGGTCCCACCAGGCACACATGGGGCGAACTGTGTCGTGCTGCACGCCGGCGGCAATTTCTGGATAATATCCGTGCCATGGACGAAGTCGAAGATGTCGTAGTAATTGCCCAGAATGTTATCTGTCACGGGTATTATCGACACATCGTAACGCAGGCCAAAGTTGATGGTCAGGTTGTTGCGAATTTTCCACTGGTCCTGGCCATAGAAGCCATCCTCCCAACCTCCGGTCTCCCAATAGTTCGTGGTGAGTCTCCTGGCGCCTTGGGGCACACTCAAGAGCATGGACGCCAACTCATCGCCGCCGGTAGAGCCATTGGAGGTTTGAAAAGGCGCGAACGTAAGCGAGGAATTGCCTCCTGCGGTCCTGCCCAGGTTATTGGTGTCGATGTTACCTCCGACGTAGATCGTATGCCGCCCGAAGGTCTTTTGATAGTCCGCCTTGTATTCCCAAATTCCCGAAAGGCCACCTGCCGATTCACTAGCTTCGCCGCCGCCTATATAAGCCCCAAGGCCTAGGTTGGGGATATAACATCCGCTGCGACCATAGGGGTAACCGCACGCGAAGTTCTGTACGAAGCCGGCGGCAGTAGCAATTGCATTGCCGGCGCCGGCCGCGCCATAGGTAGTGTTGTTAAATTGTGTGCCAATATTTTGGCCAATTCCCACCGTGAGGATGGAAGTTGGACCGAAGGTGTGGATCCACTGAGCTCCGAAGTTGTGCGCAGTAAAGCTCGTAACGGTGCCAAGCTTTGGGAAGCCTCCGTATGATCCAATTGGGTTATTCTGCCGCAGAAAATGTGCCCAAACTAAATCCCTCCTGGTCAGATACTCGTCTCCACGAATGTCGTACTGGTCAGAGGTGTGGGTATGCGGGGTCGTGTTTTGGTAGTTGGTGGCACCTCCGAGATAACTGCCGGTAGGGCTAGGAAAGATTGCCTTGGCTAAACCAACCATGTTCTGGTCGATCATGTTGGACGGAATTTGATTGTTTGGAAAAGGATCCCGGTTGGCCGTGAAGGGGTTATAGAGTTGTATTCCCTTGGCCAGCAATGCGCTGAAGTCGCCATTTAACTCGGCGGTAGTGGGAACCAACTGGAGCGTGACGGCTCCAATCTCTTGTCTGAACCCTTCATAGCTCCCAAAGAAGAACGAGCGATCCTTGCCGTTGTAGTGGGGCACCAGCACCGGCCCGCCGACATTCGCGCCAAACTGATTTTGATGCAGGTCCTGCAAGACTCCGCTCGGGTCGCTCGAGGCATCGGCGAATTTGCTGCCGCGCCAGAACTCCCAGGCGGCTCCGTGAAACTGGTTGGTACCCGATTTGGTGACGAGATTGATGGTTCCACCCAGGCCCCCTCCAAATTGGCTGGAGTCATAGTGGGTCAACACTTTCATTTCCTGAACGTCATCGGGAACCGGTGTGATGATTTCACTGCCGGAAACTGCTTCATTATTGTTCACGCCATCCAGAAGGTAAACGTTGCTGCGGTTGTTCTGGCCTTGAATGGAGGGGGAGACTAGGGTGCCGACAGCATTCGTGCGGCCACCGGTCTGGTCGTTGTTGATTGGCGTTACACCTGTTTGGAGTGTCAAAAGGTTGCTGATGTTTCTCCCGGCGAGAGGCAGGTCAGTGACGGCTTTAGACTCCAAATCTGCCCCGACGGAAGACGACGAAGTGTCCAGCGTTACTACATCGGCGGAGACTGCAATCGTCTCGGTTGACGATCCAGGGTTAAGCGAAAAGTCAAACGTAGCACTTTGGCTAACGACGAGTTCAACCCCCGTGCGCGACTCCGATGAGAATCCCGTCGAATTTGCGGTGATTGTATAGACTCCAGGGGGGATGTGGCTCAAGATGTAAATGCCGGTCGAGTTGGTAACGGTTTGGCGAACCAGCCCGGTGTCACGGTTTCGAATCTGGATTGTCGCATTGGGTATCATGGCGCCGCTTGGGTCATGCACGGATCCGCTGATTTGTGCCGAATCGTACTGCGCCAACAGGGGTGTGCTGGCAATCAGGCCAACTAGGGAAAGGAGAAGGGCGCAGACAAGACTGCTCCCCTTCTTCAAGAGTCTGGCGTCTCCACCGGCGATGATGGAGTCGATATTCGGGATTTGCCTCTTCACTGTTGACCTCCAGAAAGATGATCGCCCGCGGAGCATAACGCTCTGAAGGCGAGTGGCGACGAACGTCAAGGCCACTCATTTCGAGTAACCACTTGCGGACTGGCTTCGACTTCCTGATGGGATGGTTCGCACCTGCATAATCACTCGGAAATTTGGATCTTGCGGCTCATACCCATTTGTTGACCGAACTTTTATACATGAAACTGTGAGTTCGCATGTCAAACCGTCACTTTCATAGGCTCGACTAATAACGATTGTCAAGAACTTTCTTAAACGGGCTCAGTGCAGACGCCTAAATCAGACTCAACATTCTTGAGCTTCTATACCTGCCGGTAGCGCGGTGGAAAGCTGCACACATCAAAACTCCATTACATGGGCTACGGATACAGTCGCGTGATTGGCAGGGTGGAAACTTGCCACGATCGGCAACAAGAAATCGATTTATTACTTAAACCGCCAAGCAAAGGACGGAAGCTTAGGTTATGTAATCTTCCAGGGACGAATCCTTATCTGCAGCCCTCGATCGAGTTTGTCCGTCGAAGATACGACCAGGACTGCCCATAGCTTCCGTCGTAGTCCTCCTCACTGAGTGCCAGAAGGTAGAAGGCGCGATTGACGCTCTGCAAATACTCTGTCGGGAAGACGTCTGCCGCTCAGAATTTGCTTTTCGGGTTGATTTCATATATAAAATGCTGCGTGCGCCCACGAGAATCGAAGCGGACGCTACGCCACAACTTTTGCACTTTTGCCAAGAACCGTTTGGGTGCGAAAGTATTTCAAAGATCTGCAGACGCCATCAACTTCATTGCCATTTGCGTTCACCCAGTGGTTGGCTTCGACAATTTATGAAGACAAAAGCGCCTAAGGTTTCCAGCCGGTATCCGACCCCGGCTCTAGAAAAGGGCTTGGATATTCTGGAACTGTTTGTCAGCGAGCCCTCAGGGCTGACGAAAAGTGACGTGGCACGCAAGCTTGGCCGAACGATCTCAGAGATTTTTCGGATGCTGCTCTGCCTCGAAGAACGTGGTTATATTGCGCAAAGCCCGGACAGCGAACGTTACCATCTCACCTTGCACTTGTTTCGGCTCGCGCTCGAGCATCCACCAATCAAACGCATGACCACGCAAGCCTTGCCGATTATGCAGCAAGTTGCTCACGACCTTAGCCAGTCTTGCCATTTGGGCGTCCTCAACGGGGGGCAAGTCGTGATTATTGCGCAGGTTGATTCCCCCGTGAGTCCAGGCTTCTATGTCAAGGCCGGAGCAGTTGTGGATCTTATGCACGCTGCAACAGGTCACGTCATCCTGGCACACCTGACGCAAGAAGCCCGTTCACGTGCCATAGAGACTTGGTGCGAACGCAACAAAACGGTGGCTCCGCGTGATCTGACTTCCCATCTTGCCGCTATTAAGGAGCGGGGCTATGAAGAGAAGGAGAGCTATCAGGTGAAGGGAGTCATTAATGTTAGTTATCCGGTCTTGGATGAACATGGGTATGCAGCTGCTGCGCTAACTGTTCCCTACATTCGCCGAATTGGCGACAACACTACGACAGCCACGGTGCGCCAAGCCTTGAAGCGAGCGAGTTCTCAGCTTTCTCAGGGGATCGGAGGAGTCTCGCGTGAGCGCCCGAAATTGGACACTCAAGCACGTTAGGCTGCACCGTCTATTGGCCGATCCACAACTGATCGCTTCAGCGCTACTTTTCCGGATTTTCATTGACAAATTTAATGTTTCAGGAATAGAACTTATGATCCTGGGTTGGCCGTTGCAGAAAAATGCCTGATGGGGCGGCAATCTACTGGCGAAACGCGTCTGTGGAGGAAGGTCTTGATCTTCATCGTAGAGGTCCGGCCGCGACTTGAAACCCCTCCGAAGGAGAGTTGATCTGTTTGAGCAACCCTAAAATCACGAATGTTCGCGTCCTCGATCTGCGCTTTCCGACCTCACGCCACCAGATTGGCTCCGACGCGGTCAACACAGACCCCGATTACTCGGCGGCATATTGCATTCTGGAAACGGATGTGGGTGTCGAAGGATACGGCCTCGCCTTCACCTTGGGCCACGGAACAGAACTGTGCGTCCTCGCTCTCGAGTATCTTGCGCAATTTGTCAAGGGTCGCAATTTGTCCTCTTTGACAGACAACACAGTTGCCTTTTCCAGACAGCTTACGGAAGACAGCCAATTCCGCTGGCTCGGACCCGAAAAAGGAGTAATCCACCTAGCCGCCGCCGCTCTCATCAATGCAGTCTGGGACCTCTATGCGCGAGTGGAAGGCAAGCCTCTCTGGAAACTGTTGGCGGATTTTGAACCCGAGCAGATTGTCCGTTCGATCGATTTCAAATATATTGACGATGCCATTACTCCCGATGAAGTCCTTGATTTGCTAAGGCCCCGTACAGCATCTCAATCCGAGCGCTTAAGGAGACTTGAACAGCACGGGTATCCCGCATATACGACATCTGCAGGGTGGTTTGGTTTCAGTGACGAAAAGATTCGGCACCTCTGCCGTGAAGCTCTCAGCCAAGGATGGACACATTTCAAGTTAAAGGTCGGAGGCAACCCAGCCGATGACCTTCGTCGTGCCCGGCTGATACGCAGAGAAATCGGCCCGAACAATAAGCTAATGATGGACGCAAACCAGAAATGGGGCGTTATAGATGCGATCCAGCGAACGAAAGAACTGGCTGAGCTGGATCCTTGGTGGATGGAGGAACCCACCAGCCCTGATGACATTTTGGGCCACGCTCGCATTCGTCGAGAGGTTTCACCCGTTCGCATCGCGACGGGTGAGCATTGCCACAATCGAGTCATGTTCAAGCAATTCATGCAGGCGGGCGCAATGGATGTTTGTCAGATCGACAGTTGCAGAGTTGCGGGCGTGAATGAGAATCTTGCGGTGCTGTTGATGGCCGCCAAATTCAACATCCCGGTTTGCCCTCATGCGGGGGGAGTCGGCTTGTGCGAGTGCGTGCAGCACCTTGCGATCTTTGATTATCTGTGTGTATCAGGGTCGCTCGAAAATCGTGTCATTGAATTTGTAGATCATCTGCATGAACATTTTGTAGATCCTGCTCGCATCGCAAGCGGCCACTATCTGCTGCCAGAAAACCCCGGATACAGCACCGAGATACTTCCGGAGACTTTGCTCGCATACCAATACCCAGATGGTCCAGTATGGAGTGACCACCGGATTTCAGTTGCAACCTAGAAGTGCGGATGATCAGTGAATGAGCCATGCGCAGCGCAGACTCTACATCAGTTTCGCGCCAGGTATGCCTGGAGGTTCGTTCACAATGCCTTATTTGGAGAACGCATCCATCGGGAAATGCTCTACACTGGGCCTGCGCCGTCGCGTCGCTCGAGGCGGTTTGGTGGTTTGAACGAGCATGGCCGCTGATACCAAGCCTCACAAGCCACGACGTATTGCGGGAATACAAATCATCGCGGTTTCCATTCTCTCAATCGCAGGCGTAATCAACTATATCGATCGCGGTTCCCTCGCCATCGCCAACACAACGATCCGCGCCGATCTCGGCATCTCCGCGACGAGGATGGGGGTCTTGTTATCGATATTCTCGTTGTCGTACGCGATCTCTCAACTCCCGATGGGGATACTTTTAGACCGATTCGGCGAACGCCTGGTTTTAGGCGCAGGGATGTTTCTTTGGTCCCTGACGCAGACTGCAACTGGCTTTGTGAGAGGCTTTGCATCATTTGTGGGCGCACGCGTAGGTTTGGCGGTAGGTGAATCGCCATTCGTTGTCTCCGCGGTCAAAGCAGTCAACGACTGGTTCGATGTTCGCGATCGCGCTACGCCAATGGGGATAGTCAACGCTTCAACCACCCTGGGCCAGGCCATCTCGCCGCCTCTTCTCACGATTACCATGTTGGCGTTCGGATGGCGGGGGATGTTCATGCTGATTGGTATCCCCGGTCTGCTCCTTTCGATTATGTGGTTCGCTTTCTATCGTGATCGCAAAGATGTTTCTTTGAACAAATCTGAGATGGCGTACCTCGAAGCCACGGGCCGCGAGGGCAATTCATCCCGCATCTCGTTCTCCCAATGGTGGGGCCTCTTTCGTCTGCGAACCGTTTGGGGAATGATGCTCGGGTTCGGCGGCATTAACTACACGGTGTGGCTTTACATGTCCTGGATGCCTAACTACCTTGAAGCTGAACATCACGTCAGCGTCGCGAAAACCGGAATGATCGCTGTCATCCCCTTCTCTTGCGGCGCTGTTGGCATGTTGTTGAGTGGCATCATCGCAGATCTTCTCGTGCGCAACGGAATTCCTCCAATCAGGAGCCACAGAACTCTGCTCGTCATTGGGATGACGTGTTCTGCCGCATGCACATTACTGGTGCCGTATGTCCCCGGCGCAACTGGTGCGGCGTTTGCCATCGGAATGGCGCTTTTCTTTAACTACCTGGCGGGAAACTCCGGCTGGGGACTGGTTCAGTCTATTGCGCCTCGAGGAATTGTCGGTTCCGTGGCGACAATTCAAAACTTTGGCAGCTTCGTATGCGCTTCCTTTGCGCCAGTTATCACGGGTTGGCTGCTCGATCGAACACACTCGTTCCATCTCACCTTGGTGATTTGCTCCATGGTGTCAATTCTTGGCGCGCTTTCTTACCTTCTGATCGTGAAGGATCCAATTCTTATCACTGAACGGCCTCTCGAGGAGGCGCTATAGATTGATAGTTATTCAACTAAGGAGATCGTCCACATGCGAATTCGCCTTCTCGCCTTTTTCTTGACAGTACTCCTTCTCCCACTTTCTTTCGGACTTGCCCAGACTGCTGCCGGCCTCGATTCCATCCCCGCACGCATGCACGATGTGATCGTTGCAAACGAAGTTCCAGGTGTGGTTACAGTGGTTGCGACGCGCGACTCTGTACTTCGAATGGATGCTCAGGGCTGGGCCGACCCAGAACACAAATCTCTAATGCGCATAGATTCGATCTTCTGGATCGCTTCCATGTCAAAGCCGATTACTTCTACAGCGGTCCTTATGCTTATGGAAGAGGGCAAAGTCTCCCTCGACGATCCTATCGCCAAATACATTCCCGAACTTGCTGGACTCAAAACTGTGGATGGCAAGACGCAGCGAATCACGCTGCGACACTTACTCACTCACACATCCGGAATGGGAGAAGCAACCGACGAAGAGGCGAAAGCCGCGCGCACGTTGTCCGACCTGGTGCCTGCTTTTGCTTCAAAGCCGCTTGCGTTCGAGCCGGGAAGCAAATGGAAATACTGTCAGTCCGGCATTCTCACTCTTGGCCGGATCGTAGAGATCGTTTCCGGTGAGCCGTTTGAAATCTTCCTGCGGAAGCGCATCTTCGACCCGCTGGGGATGAAGGACACGACGTTCTACCTGAGTGAAGCCCAGATGCCCCGTTGGGTGGTACCCGCCAAGCGCGAGGGCGAACTATTGGTGCCTGGGGAAATCGGGCTTCTGTACGGCCATCCCCCCACCTGGAGCGACCACTACCCGGCAAGTAACGGTGGCTTGTTCTCAACCGCGCCCGATTACATCCGCTTTGCTCAAATGTTGCTGAATGGCGGCATGCTCGATGGCCGGCGCTATCTCGCGGCCGAGTCGGTGCGCATGATGTCAACTGTCCAGACTGGCGATCTGATAACCGGCTTTACTCCCGGCAACGGCTGGGGATTGGGAGTATGCATCGTCCGCCATCCCCAAGGTGTAACTGAAATGCTCTCACCAGGAACATTCGGCCACGGCGGAGCTTTCGGCACTCAGGCCTGGATTGACATGAACAGAGGTGTCGCATTAGTCATGATGATCCAGCGGTCCAATTTTAAGAATGCCGACGACACGCCAGTCAGGCTGGCCTTTCAGAAGGCCGCACTTGAGTAGGCAGACAATACGTCACGGATGGCTTCTTTTAGCGCTCTGAGATACGGCGGCTCATTCGTTGGCTAAAAGCTCTCGTGAAACGCTACTTCGCCGGAGACAGCGGTCTGATAGGCGGAGACTCGGCGTTCAAAGAAATTCGTCAACTCCTGAACGTCTTGCAGGTCCATGAACGAGAATGGATTCCTTGCATTGAAGGCAGGAGCAATTCCCAGGCGTTGGAGCCGAGCGTCGGCCACGAATCCGAGATACTGACGCATATCGCGTACCGAGAGTCCAGCCACCCCTCCGCTGAGCAGATCTTCTGCGAACTGCGTTTCTGCATCGACCGCTTCCCGCAGCATTTCGACGACGTCGTGCTCAAGCTTCGCGTCCCATAGATCAGGCTCCTGGCTCCGGACTACTTTCACTACTTCGAAGGCAAACTCCAGATGGCAGCTTTCGTCACGGAAGACCCAATTGGTGCCTGATGCAAGGCCATGCAGCAATCCCTTCGAGCGCAGGAAGTAGACATAGGCAAATGCGGCAAAGAAGAACAGTCCCTCGATGCAAGCCGCAAAGCAGATGAGGTTCAGGAGGAACTGTCTCCGGTGCTCACGGCTCTCAAGATGATCGAGCTGCTGGATGGAATCCATCCACTTCATGCAGAAGTCAGCCTTCTTTGCAATGGATGTAATGTTCTCGACGGCAGCGAAGGCACCGGCACGCTCATCTGGATCGGGCACGTAGTTGTCCAGCAGAGTGAGATAGAACTGGACGTGAACCGCCTCTTCATAGAGTTGCCGGGAAAGATAGAGGCGCGCTTCAGGCGAATTGATGTGCTTATAAAGATTGAGAACCAGGTTATTGGAAACGATCGAGTCCCCGGTAGCGAAGAACGCAACCAGGCGTTGGATTAGATGGACCTCTGCCGCGCTGAGGCGCTGCTTGAGATCAACGAGATCCGTCTGGAAGTCGACTTCTTCGACAGTCCAAGTGTTTTTGATGCCATCACGGAACATATCGTAAAAGATCGGATAGCGCATCGGTCGCAGAGTAAGACAGAGACCAGGATCGAGGATGTTTTCGGGGGCTTGGACAGAGGACATAAGATCTCCTTTACTGGCAGGCTTCGCAGGAACCCGGATTCTCAAGAGAACAGGACACTGCGGAGGCGGGAGTGGTTGCAGAGGCCGGTTGAGTGGCGACTGTGGTCTTGGCGATGCGCGTCGCTGGACGTGACCGCATGTAGTAGGTGGTTTTAAGGCCACTTTTCCATGCATACATATACATGGAGCTAAGCCGGCCGATGTTCGGGGACTCGGAGAATAGATTGAGCGACTGGCTCTGATCGATGTAGGCGTTGCGCTCGCGCGCCATGTCGATAAGTCCGCGCATCGGGACTTCCCAAACCGTTCGGAAGATCAGTTTCAGATCGTCAGGAAGTTCATTGATCTGCTGTACAGACCCGTCCGCCATCTTAAGACGCATGCGGATCTCCTCGTTCCAGAGGCCACGATCTTTGAGCTCATTGACAAGGTAACGATTGACTTGCAGGAATTCGCCGGAGAGTGTCTCGCGCTTGAAGAGATTGGATATCTGCGGCTCGATGCACTCATAGCACCCGACGATGGATGCGATGGTCGCGGTGGGGGCAATGGCAATGAGGAGCGAATTGCGAATACCATGCTTGAGGATGCGTACCCGCAAAGCGTTCCACCGCGTCTCGTCGGCAGGCTGCACGCCCCACAGGTCGAACTGCAGCTTGCCCTCCGCAAGTCGTGTCTGGGCAAAGGCGGGATGCGGTCCGGCCTTCTCAGCTAGGTCGCATGACGCGACCAGCGCGTTGAAATAGATCTCTTCCTGAATGCGAGCGGAGAGATATTGCGCTTCAGGGGAATCAAAAGGCAACCGAAGCTGAAAGAAGACATCCTGGAGACCCATAATCCCGAGGCCAACCGGACGCCACCGCTCATTAGCGGTCGCTGACTGAGGGACGGGGTAGAAGTTGATGTCGATTACGCGATCGAGCATCGGTACGGCAACCCGTACCGTTTTTGCCAGCTTCTCAAAGTCGAAGGCGCCGTCCTTGACGTGGCGAGCCAGGTTGATCGATCCAAGGTTGCAGACAGCCGTTTCGTCTCGCGATGTCACTTCCGTGATTTCCGTACAGAGATTCGAGAGATGAACAACGTTGCCAGGTTTGCCGGTCTGGTTGCACTTCGAGTTGCACGCGTCCTTGAATGTCATCCAGCCATTGCCGGTTTCAGCAAGAGACCTCATCATGCGAGCGAAGAGATCCCTGGCTTTGATCTGCCGTGTAAACAGCTTGTCCCCTTCGGCCTTTTCGTATGCTGCACGGAACTCCTCTCCGAAAAGATCGGGTAGATGTGGGACCACCTTGGGATCAAAGAGTGACCACACGGCATCCTCCTCGACGCGCCGCATGAATATATCCGGAATCCAATTGGCAAGATTCAAGTTGTAAGCGCGTCGCGAGAGGTCTCCGGTATTCTCGCGGAGCTCAAGGAATTGCTCAATATCGGCGTGCCAAGGTTCGAGATAAACGCAGCAGGCGCCCTTCCGCTTTCCGCCCTGGTTAACGGCGGCAACGGAGCTGTCGAGCGTACGGAGCCACGGAACGATTCCGTTTGAGAGCCCGTTAGTTGCACGGATTAGGGACCCCTCCGAGCGCACGCGATGAAATGCCAGGCCGATACCGCCTGAAAACTTGGAGAGCACCGCTATCGATTTATAAGCATCGTAGATGGACTCCAGAGAATCGAGCGGGGAGTCTTGGAGGTAGCAGGATGACATCTGTGGGTGCTTGGTCCCGGCATTGAACAGCGTTGGAGAGCTTGGCATGTAATCGTGCGAAGCGATCAGGTGGTAGAACTCGATAGCTTCATTCGGAGTCTCGGCAAGACCGCAGGCCACGCGCAGAAAGAAGCGCTGCGGCGTCTCAACCACTTTGCGCGTGAGCGGGTCGCGAAGGAGGTAACGGTCGTAGACCGTACGAAGGCCAAAGTATTCGAAGCGATCCGAAAGCTGATCATCGATCGCGTGATTGAGCTTGCGCGCATGCGTACGAACGAATTCTGCTGTGGCCGAGCTGACAACTCCCTGCTGGTGGCTGTGTTCGACCGATTGGGAGAAAGAATGCAGGTTCTGACCAGCAACTTCTTTGACGACGATTCCCAGCAACAGTCGCGCTGCCAGCTTCGAGTATTGCGGCTCTTCCGCAATCAGCGACGCGGCTGTATCAATTGATATTGCATCCAGTTCTCCCGTGCTGGCGCCGTCATAGAGACCGCCGATGGTTTTGCTGGCGATTCTCATGGCGTCTACTTGGGAGAGTCCATAGGAACACCGCTGCACCGCGCGGACAATCTTGTTCACGTCAACAGGCTCCAGAGAGCCGTTGCGCTTGCGGACGTGCATCGTCGGCGTTTCTTCGACAACGGGGAAACCCGGTAGGAGATCAGACAGTTTGGATTGGGTCGTGGCCACGGATGACTCTCCTTGGCCTCGAAGAAGACGAGCGAGAAAACAGCGGAGCACCCGGGTAAAAGGGGCAAAAGCCACTGCCACCTCGCCTCCCCTCGGAGGCGTAAGCGAATGTCTTTATGGCAGGTCTTCGGACTTGCAGGCTGCCTACTTGCTCCAGCTTCCCGATTCATGGCTGAATCAGTGCTTTGAATGGAGTGTTCGTTCCTGCTTACCGCTGCGGGGCAGTTCCGGATTCTCACCGGATTCCCATCTTCGCCTTGCGCTTGAACGCAAGGAACCACAAAGTAAGTGAACTATAGCTTGGGTACAGGAAAACAACAAGCCCCATATCTTGGGTTCCATGTGGAAATGTTGGCCCACATCAAGGATTCCGTTGAGTCGAGTCTGGAGAGGCTGAGCGGGGTCTGACCGATCAGGACCTGCTCGGCTGCTTCCGGTGCAAATGTGGTCCAAGTCAGATCCGACAGATAAGCCGAGCGATGACGGGTCGAGGATAAATCGAAAACCAAGCCAACGTGCAGAATCGCAACTTCGCCGCTTTCATCATCGTCGATACTATTCACGAGCTTGACGGCCCGGTTACTCCCGGAATGTCGGCTTCTCATCGATAACCGGCCGTAATTCGCGTTACCTCGGCACAACAAGGCACTGCACTCGACCACAAACGAATCAGGCGAATGGAAATCCCCGCCGCCGCGATGCTTTAACAATATTTTCTCCGCGACAATGGAATAAATTCCCGCCTTTGTGGTTATCCACCGAGTGAGAGTGTTCCGCCGTGTGTCTGACGCCCGATCCTGTTTCCGGCATTCTCACCCAATTCAATCAGTGAGGAGAGTGTCGTGGCAAAGAGAGGTCTACCGTTCGCATTTCTGTGTCTTGCCCTTTGGGGTTCGCTGAGTAGCTTCGCCAAGGCGGTTGAAAAAGGAGAAGACAGCACTTCAGCAGGAAGTTCCACGATTAAAGTCAATCCCGTCATCGAATGGAACAGGAGCCTGTTGGTCATTTTGAGAACGCCAGGCGCACAGCCTGCGACAATTCATTCCACTCGCAGTTTCGCGATGATGCATGCCGCTATTTTCGACGCGGTCAATTCCATTACAAAAACCTATGCGCCATACGCGGTCCATCTTCCGCATGTCACACGAGAGGCTTCAACCCAGGCCGCGGCAGATCAAGCGGCGCATGATGTATTGGTCTCACTTTACCCTACGTTTTCTGCGGCGCTCGATTCTGAACTCGAGCTGGATCTGGAAAAAATTCAAGACGGGCAACATAAGACAGAGGGCATTGAGATTGGTGAAAAGGTTGCGGCGGAGATTATCGCATTGCGAAGTGGCGACGGATCTGGCGTTACCCTTCCTCCTTTTGTTCCGAACAACGCGCCGGGAAGCTATCAGCTGACGTCTCCTAATTTTGCGCCGGCAGATTTTATCCAGTGGTCACGAGTTACACCCTTCGCAATCGACTCACCAAGCGAGTTTCTTCCCGCTCCACCTCCCGAGTTGACGAGCGATCGATATACGGATTCTTTTGACGAGGTCAAGAGCCTGGGGCTCATCACGAGCACCACTCGCACCTCGGATCAAACGGAAATTGGAAAGTTCTGGAATGGGAATATTCAAGACTTCTGGAATGAGATTGCGCAGTCGGCAGCTTTGCGGAAACATCTGGACCTGGTGCGGAGCGCCCACCTATTCGCCCTGTTGAACATCAGTGTCGCAGACACAGTGATCACATTTTTTGAAGCAAAGTACACCTTCGATCTGTGGCGACCGGTGACCGCAATCCAACTGGCCGGTGCCGACAACAATCCTCAGACGCAACCAGACCCAACCTGGATACCACTGTCGACGAAAACAGCTCCCGACCCCTCCTACCCTGGCGCCCATAGCGCAGTCAGTGCCTCCGCCAGTTCGGTGCTGCGAGCCGAACTGGGCGACCGGATTTCGCTCGATGTCACCTCCGAATCCCTGCCGGGAGTGACGCGCCACTTCGCCAGTTTCTCTGAAGCGGCCGAGGAGGCAGGTGTGAGCCGCATCTACGCTGGACAGCATTTCCGATTCGACCACATCGCCGGCAAGCGACTCGGGCGCCATGTGGCGGAGTCTGTCCGAGAGTCCGTTCTGCGGCATTGATCACAGTGGTGCGCTGACAAAGCATCGAGTAGAAAGCCAACGTGTCTTCGCTTGGTCCGGCGGTCGCGGACTATTCACTTTCAAAAAGAGGAGAATCAATATGGCACAACTCAAAAACTTAATCGAGAAATCCGCAGGTCGGCGTTCATTTTTGAAAACCGGTATCGCGGCGAGCGCTGCAACTCTAGGCACCGGGTTCCTGGACGGAGGGTTGTCTGCCTTTGGCCAGAAGCAAGATGGAAATATTACGAAGGGCGACATCGCAATTCTCAGATTCCTGAATGCCCTGGAACAGATCGAAGCAGATCTTTGGATTCAATATTCCGAACTCGGTGGCACTCAGGACAACGAAGTCTCAGGAGCGGCAGGAGGTAATCCGCTGTACACTGCCGCACTTACAATTCTCGACGGTGACATGCCTCAGTACATCCACGACAATACTGATGATGAAATTAGCCACGCCGCCTTTCTGAGGGCGTACCTCGAATCGAAAGGTGAAGAGGCAGTTGACCTGAGCCCGTTTGCCACTATCCCCGGAAGCACAGCAACGGGATCCACTGGCAAACTGCGCCTCACGAATCTGATGAAGCTTACGGTAGACACAAGCTTCTGGTCGATCTACCGAAGCGTTACGAACCCCGATTTCGATCCAGGCGTGTCGTTTGCTCAAGCCGTCCCAAGCTTGAAAACAGGTCAACACACGGCGATTCCAAGAACGAATGCTGACACTGACGGAAGTTCCATTAGCGATAACCTTCCGGGAAGCATCAGCACTCATCTGCAGGCGATTGCCTTCACGGCTGGGTTCCACTTCGCGTTTATTGAGCAAGGCGGTACAAGCCTCTATCCAACACTGGCCCAAAATGTAACGAATCTTGAAGTCTTGCGGATCCTGTTGAGCATCGGCCCTAGCGAGACGATGCACTTTCAAACCTGGCAAGACAAGGCGGGTAATGCTCTTCCCTTGACTGACGTAGATAATGGACCCGGTGGTACGGGAGCAACGGTCACCTTTACCACACTTGCTGATGCTCAGGGTGAGACCGATCCCGAGTCTCTCAATGGAGATACCTTGCAAGCCAATCTGATCATGCCCGAGCCAACTCACTTCCTCAGCAGGAAGTTTCCTCCGGTGGCAATCATTCGTCCAACCTCAACGAAGAACAGCGGAGCAGTCGCATCGCTCCAGAGCTTTGTGGATGACGGACTCTTCATCGGTCAAAAGGATCCAGAGTTTTTGAGACTGATGTTCCGTCTCGCAGAAGAGGCGGATCAAGCGAGGCGGCGGCTCTAGCTGATCCCACTCTGCGAGTGCATCTCCCGTTAAAACGCACGCGCCCCCAGCATCGATGCGGCGGTCAGGGACAAGAAGAACCCTTTCCGCCTCATCTCCATTTCCCTCGGAGCTCATCAGCCAACCGGGAAAAGCTCGATCCCGTGCGCTTTTCCGAGATTGCCCGAGTACGTCTTGACGAGTTCAGACGGTCGTGCCATGGTCTGTCGTGTTGTTGAGGTTTGCCTTGATGACGATCTTCTCGCCTGCCTTGTATCCGGCGCTGCCGCGACCATGAGTGCGATTGAAATAGTGAAAGATGGCGCTCCACGCCTGGGCATCGCTCCTCTGATTTGTAAGACCGCGGATGGAGCGGGAGACCATGCGGTCAATCACAGCCTGGTTATTGTTCGTGTCCATCCACAAGGAACCTGTCCCATCCCAGGTAACAGCCGCCGGATCGTGCGCCCAGGCGACTCGGCCCAGAACTACGCCGCGAGGAACACCCAGGGAGCAAATCGGCGAACACCGCGTCTGGACTGGGACTGAATGGGACGTATGCGGCGGACCATACATATTGCTCAGCGATCAGCGCTCAACTGTCGCATTCAGGACAATGCACTCATCGAGCTATCTGGATCGATCCATATCTTCGGCAAATTGCCTAAAACCGCTACGGGGAGTAGCGACTTCCGAGGCTGAGCGCGCGTTGCAAGTCATGTGGACGAGCAGGCGACTATTCGGCCAAGTGACATGCTGGCAATGGTCGCTGGGTGCTTATGTCGATACGTTAAGAACCGAAATGCGCGAGGCTCAGCCGGATGAAGTGATTTCTGCTTACTGAGTACAGTTCCTTCTAAAGCCGGAAAAGCGATTGGCCTTGTGAGACATTCGAGAGTTCAGGTGGATCAATAGGAACGCACAGATAATCCAAACTGTGGCCCAGAGGTCCGGGCTCCTCGAACCCGCCGGGAAGAGCACTCCGCGAACCAGGAAAACGGTAAGCTGCAAGATGGCGGCAACAACCGCGGTCGGGATGAGCTTTAGCACCGGTCGGAATAACTGGTTTTCACCGGATTTCGCAATCCACGGCGCCCCAATGAAGATAAACAAGAAACACGGGAGGAAAGTGTAGAAGATCGTGACCAGCAAAGCGATCGCTCCCATGAAAATTGATCCGTGGAAATGATGAAATCCAGCCATAAACCCTACGAATCCGACAACAATAATCAGCGGTCCCGGCGTTGTCTCGGCCAGCGCAAACCCGTCCAGCATTTGCGCATGGCTCAGCCATGAGAACTTCATTACGGCGAGCTGCGCCACGTACGGAATTACGGTGTATGAGCCGCCGATGGTGACAAAGGCTGTCTGAGTGAAAAAGGCGGACAACCTCATCCAGAACGGGAAATCGCGCCCGAAGATCCCTAACAGAAGCAATGGCAAGCTTCCGATCGCGGCACATCCACCCAGGATGCGCATCGTCCGCCAAAGCACGGCGCCAGGTGCGTAACTCGCCGTCTTCTCGATAGCTGAGGAGCGGTCGCTCCCTCTCAGGCGCTGGAGAAGCCCGGGGATGACACTCATCGCAACAATCATTCCCATAATCCAGGGCAGCGGAATATGCAAGAGGGTGAGAGCGAGAAACGATGCGATTGCAGTAGACCATTGCAGACGGGACTTGAGTGCGCGACGACCGATTTGAAGGAGTGCGCGCAAGACCAGAGCGACGACAACCGGCTTTAACATGCGGAACAGCAGGCTCACCCACCCGACAGTTCCGTAGCGGACATAGAGCAAACTGAGCCCCAGGAGGATGGCCGTCGAGGGAAGAACAAACAACGTACCGGCCAAAAACCCGCCTGTTTTTCCGTGCGACTTCCAACCAATGTAGATGGCGAGCTGCTGTGCCTCAGGTCCCGGCAACAGCATGCAGTGACTCAGTGCGTTGAAGAAATGGTCGGAATCGATCCAGCGTCGCTTCTCAACCAGTTCGGAATGCATGATCGCGAGATGAGCTGCTGTGCCTCCGAAGCTGATCCAGCCCAGTTTCCACCAGAATCCGAGCGCCTCACGTAAGGACGGATAGGACTTGGCCTCCGATTGATTCTCAGGCATGGAGATTCTGTAACCTCAGATGACATTATAACATCATAATGACATCAACTTCTCGATACGAAGTTCGATTCAGAAGGAGAAATCTATGCCAACACAATCCACAACTGCTATAGACACTCGCATTTCTTCAGCCATGCAGCGTTATGCCGCGCTGCCACTTCGCGCAATTGTCGGCGGGGGCTTTATCGAACACGGTTGGGCGAAGATCGTTAAGGGCCCGGATGCCTTCGCAGCGATTCTGCAGGCCCTGCACGTTCCCTTCCCGCATCTGTCGGCCTACCTCACGATTTCGGTAGAGTTGCTGGGAGGAGCAGCGCTTCTTTTCGGCGCGTTTATTGCATGGGCAAGCGTGCCAGCGATCGTGGTCCTGCTAACCGCCATGTTTACGGTCCATCTACCGTACGGCTTCAGTTCCATCAAAATCAAGGCGATCGTGGATGGTCGGGCGCAATTCGGACCTCCGGGGTACGAATGCGACCTTCTCTATATCGCGTGCATCCTGGCTCTCGTGTTCCTCAGCCCAGGCTCGTGGTCCATCGATAGCTATCGTTTGCGGAAGTGCAACGCCTGCGATCTTGCCGAGTTTCCAGGATGACGATGGAGCTTCGTGACGAAGCGAACGATATCACCTCGATAAGACAGTACCTCATAGTCAACCGGCTGATTGCCGGTTGTCAGCGAGGTTCGCTCGATCTGAAAGATCGGAGAACCGACCTTTACCTGAAGGACGTCAGCGAGAGCCTTGGTCGCGATCACCGCCTCCAACTCATAGTCTGCTTCGACCAGAGGGACTCCATATTCTTCTTCGAGAAGAGTGAAGATCGGATGCAGCCGTAGATCGTTGCGCACGATCTGCTTTCCAAGGGGGAGGGGTAGATATGTCTCATCAAAAGAGATCGGCATGTCATCGGCGAGCCGCACCCGCTTGATCTGCATCACTTTTGTCCCTTTCGCCAATTGAAGGCGCTCTGCAACGCGTGCCGAGGCGGCAATGACACCCTTACTTACCACACGGGCGGTGGCTCTTCGCCCGACAGATTTCATATCCTCGACGAAGCCCGTTAGCTTTGTGAGCTCAGCTTCGATCCGCGGCGACAGAACGAAGGTCCCAAGTCCACGACGAATCTCGAGCAAGCCTCGACTAACCAAATTCTGGATCGCACGACGAACCGTGATGCGGCTCACCTGAAATCGCTGAAGCAAGTCATCTTCGGTGGGTAATTGATCTCCGGGGCGATACTCGCCCTCGGCGATTTCTGTGGCAATGGTTTCCTCGATCCTGGTATACAGCGTCGATGCCGGCATGATGACAATATAACGTCACACGCCAACAGAGCACTCCTGCTGGTACACGCGCGATCGAAATATCCTGTTGATGCGTTCCACTCCCACGGTTCCTGACGACCGCTTCTTAGAGCTCACTCTCGACTCACATCTTGAGATCATGAACCCCATTTAAGTGCCGATAGCGCTCCTTCTCAACTATCCAAATCTGGTGACAAGAGTATGACGTTTTGTTGACATGCAAGATGCATCGACCGCAATACCCTCGTGAAGGATTTCACTGCCTCCCCCGCGCGCAGAAGAGATCCAGCCACCACATCCGATCTTGTCGGTGAAGGCGGTAGCGCCCGGAATGCGGGGCCATAAACAAGGAGATTCAGTTATGAAAACGGCATTATTTTCTGCGGCCACAGCTGTATCGTTGGCTTTGTCCGTTGGGTCGTTCGCCCATGCCCAGCATTACACCCAAGTAAATCTTGTGGCCAACACATCTGGCGTAGCCCCAGTTACTGATCCCAATCTTGTCAATCCCTGGGGGCTCTCCCGCACGTCCAGCAGCCCATGGTGGATTTCCGACAATGGCAAGGGTTTGAGCACGCTCTACAACGGCGCCGGCGTCATCAATCCACTTGTAGTGACCATTCCCAAATCTGACCCCAACAGCAAAGTCTTCCCCACTGGCACTCCCACCGGCACCATCGCCAACAGCAGCCCCACCGATTTCCTGCTTGCTCCAGGAACCCCAGCGGCCTTTCTCTTCTCTACAATAGATGGAACCATCTCCGCATGGAATCCAACAGTGGGCGTCGCTCCTGGCAGCGTGCCACCGTCCAAACTCGCCACCATCGTGGTCAAAACCACTGATGGCTCCAGCTACACGGGCCTCACAAGCGCAACCATCAACGGCACCCGCTATCTCTATGCCGCCAACTTCAATAAAAGTACCGTCGACGTTTACGACTCTGCCTTTCACAGAGTCACAATGCTGCCGCATGTGGACGAAGCCCGAGACAACGGCGATAACAAGCCCTTCACCGACAATCATCTTCCCCGGAATTACGTTCCTTTCAACGTGCAAGCCATCGGGAACGACGTAGTCGTTACCTTCGTCCTTCACGAAGAAGGCCAGCAACTTGAAACTGACGGGCCTGGTCTTGGCTATGTCGATATCTTCTCCTCCGATGGTCAACTCCTTCAGCGCCTTGAACACGGCGACTGGCTCAACGCGCCCTGGGGAGTAGCCCTCGCACCTCTCGACTTCGGCGTCTTCAGCCACGATCTGCTCGTCGGCCAGTTTGCAGGAGGAGGCAATTCTCCGGGCAGCGGAACCATCGCAGCATACGATCTAGCGACGGGAAAATTCCTCGGACTCGTACAGGATGGGTCTGGATCAACAGTCTCGATTAATGGCTTGTGGGCCATCAGCCCCGGCAACAGCGCCGCCGCCGGCAGCTACGACCCAGCCGCTTCACCTGCGGCAGAGCTCTATTTCACCGCCGGCCCCAACCATGGCACAGGCGGGCTCTTTGGCTACCTCAAGCCCGTCCCAACTGAACTCACCGTAGGCAACGACCAGTAGTTTCTCTCGATCTATAGCGAACCCGGATCTTGGAAGTGAGTTCCGGGTTTGCTTTGAACGAATGTTCGTTATCTCCACTGTCAGAGAGGTTCTGTGTCGAAAACTCCAATCATCGATCTCACCGTATCCCTCCCAGCAGCAAAGACAAGCGTGCAGAAACCGCAGCGTCGTTTTGTCGAGCCTTGGAGATTGAAACATTGCGACGAAATCGAGAACAGCAACCGCATCGGAAATCGTCTAGAAGTATCCATCAAAACTCTGTCTCCTTATGCCAAGCGATTGGGAATGATCGCATTGGTCGTCACAGTCGCCAGTATGGCGCGCGACTCGATCGCCCAAACGGCGAAAGAGTCGATCGATGTACCTCCTCACTCCAAACTTCTGCTACGGGCCGTTGGAAGTGGAGATCAGGTTTACGGCTGCGTCAATGGCAGTTGGGAATTGAAGGCGCCGGATGCCAAACTCCTCAATCAGGAAGGAACTGTCATTGGACGACACTTTGCAGGTCCTACGTGGGAGCTCAATGATGGCAGTTGGGTAAAGGGAAAGGCCGTCGCCAAACAGGTTGTGCCTGACGCGACCGCAGTGCCGTGGTTGCTGCTTGAGTCGGTCGGCGGTACCGGAAGACTAGGGGCAGTGCGATTTATCCAGCGCACCGAGACGCACGGGGGAAATGCGCCCAACGGTAGTTGTACCGAGCAGGCATCCCGCAGAGTTCCTTATACGGCGACCTATTCCTTCTTTGAAGCGGGCCAATGATCACGAAAGCGCGCTCATAGCGGGAACGGTGCAAGGTATCGGCACAGGCCTCCATCCTCATCAGATTTCGGAAAGATATCTTTCCGGGGCGATTGCTTCGCTGACTCCGCATGACCCGAAACCTTCCACGTCGCTGCACAGCTTCGCGCAGAACTGCAACTCTGCATCTCGTGCGTCAAAACTGGAAAGGGAAACCATCATGTCTTCGACCTCGCTTGAACGTCAGCCTCTCGAACTCAAGCCGCAGCATTCAGGAAGGAGTTACCGAACGGGATTCCTGAGGGGACCGCTTTCCATACGTTTCGCCACTCGTACAACGCGCTAATCGTTCAGGTTGGAACCGACGACCCGAATAAGGTAAAAGAAGTACAAATCAAGCTACTGCGCCAAGGAGACAAACGCACCAACGACCTAACGGAAAATCGGCCCCGCCGCTTCGCCAGCGTGCCCGCCAAGCACACATCAAGGTGAGCGATTTGGCGATAAAGAAGCGGTTTCCGAGACAAACAGAAAAGTGGACCAAATCTGGGCCAGACTCCAAGGCCAACTCCAAGGCCAACTTTTCGTCATCTAATTGATTTTGTTGGAGCGGGAGACCGGGATCGAACCGGCGACATTCAGCTTGGGAAGCTGACGTTCTACCACTGAACTACTCCCGCCCACCGCGAATCTCACGGAGCCTGAACGTGCTCCACGCGACGCTTCGCGAACAAGAGGAAGTATATCAAGGTTGGCAATGAACGGCGCATTACGCCGGCTCACGCAAAACTCTACCTTCTTTGCGCCCTCCTCATCGATGGTGTGGCGATCTGTTCGCGTTTGAGGTAATTCCGATCTTCAGATTGAGAAATCGCATGGAACTGACATCTTTAGGACCATTTGTCAGAATCTAATCAGCCGGAGTCCCCATGCTTAGAAGAGATTTCCTCTCCACGTTGCCGATCGCCCTGGGCGTCGTGGCTGCACGGCACGGCTTTTCGCAGTTCGCCCAGTCCACAAAAAGCATTCTGGATTACGGGG
Organism: uncultured Acidobacteriaceae bacterium; assembly: GCA_963770365.1. Classification (GTDB taxonomy): domain Bacteria; phylum Acidobacteriota; class Terriglobia; order Terriglobales; family Acidobacteriaceae; genus Telmatobacter. Next base: position 942,008 of record CAVYPN010000032.1, read on the forward strand.
CTAAGCCCGATGGCAGAACGCTGAACACGGGGGCCATCCAACGCGCGATCGACGACGTCTTCCGTTCCGGCGGCGGAACGGTGATCGTGCCGCAGGGTATCTTTCTCACTGGCAGAATCGAGCTCAAAGCCCGGGTGACTCTAAATCTGCAGTCGGGCTCAACTCTTCTTGGCAGCACGTCGATCAATGACTATACCTCTCCCGGCAACAACCCCCGACACCTGATCTTTGCGCAGGATGCAGACGACGTGACCTTGACCGGTCCGGGAAGAATCGACGGACAGGGACCGAGTTTCTGGGAACCCTCTGGCCGTGCCCCGTCGCCGCCTGAAGAAGAATGGGCCGATGTTGCTTCGCATTCCCTGGTGCCCAAAAAGAGCGGGCGTCCGAGCCCTTTGCTCGATTTTGTCAATTGCCAACGGCTGAAGATCAATGGCGTGCACATCGAGAACGCTCCGGGATGGACCCTGAGAACCGTGAACTCTGACAACGTCGAAATTCGCGGTGTCAGCATCAAGAATCCGACCGTTGGACCCAACACCGACGGAATCGATATCACCGGATGTCAGAATGTGCTGATCACTAACTGCGTGATCGATACGGGTGACGACGCCATTTGCCTGAAGAGCGAAAATCCGTTCGGCCCTGTACCGCGCCTTCTCAAAAACATTGAGGTCACCAGGTGCACGCTCACGACATGTTGCAATGGATTCAAACTCGGCACCTCTTCCGAAGGCGGTTTTGAAAACATCAAGTTTTCGAATACCGTTATCCGCAATGGCGTAGTGCCGTTCGGAGAGCGAGTAATCTCCGGCATCGCTCTCGAGGTCGTGGATGGCGGTTGGATCGACGGAGTTGAGGTCACAGGAATCCGGATGGAGCGGACGCGCACACCGATTTTTATCCGCTTGGAAAACCGCAAGCATGCGCACGATAATCCGCAACACGGCATTCGGAACGTGAACATCGAAAATGTTCAGGCGACTGAGGCGCTACTGGCGAGTTCAATCACCGGTCTGCCAGGCATGAATGTCCAGGACGTGACACTCTCTCACATCCAGGTCCAGAACGTGCTTCCCGTTCGCTCGGAATCGATCAGCCGCTCGGTACCCGAGAAAGAGAGTGCTTATCCCGAAGCGCGCATGTTCGGCATGCTGCCGGCAACAGGGCTTTACGTTCGCCACGTCCGAAACCTGCACCTGAATGATCTTGTCTTCACCGCGACCGCCGGAGAATCGCGCCCTGCAGTCATCTTCGACGACGTGGACGGCGCTGAGATAAACGGTCTCACCAGCGCTCCGGTCAAGCGCGGAACTCCGATCCTGCAGCAGATCGGTTCGCGCAACGTAAAGATCTCGTAGCCGAACATTCGTTCGTAGATATCGTGGGTGCCATCGCGCGTGCCGATGATTCAGGGACCGAGACTCGCCGGAGTACACGGGTCATGCCCTAACGACTGAGCGGTCACTGGAGCAGGCGGTGATGGCGGTGTAGCCCACGGAGCGTTGGTGAAGTCGAAAAAGTCAAGCAGGTTGGGCTGTGCGGCATCATGTGGGGTCAGGTGCGCGGAAGCCCCGATGAATCGATTCTCGACGAACTTGATCACGCCTGTGTGGTCCATGGGAAAGTGCGAGACATAGTGCTTGCGCGCAAATGGCGAGATTACGATATTGGGCACGCGGAAGCCGAGCTGCGCGCTGAATCCCTGTAAAGCAGCGGCGTCCGCGGGGTTGGCTCCTGGATCAGTCGCTGCGAGATCGCAATGGAGAGTGGGCACTCCGCCTGCCGGCACGCACGGAGAATAGCTATCTGGATTGACCGCAATCTGCGAGATATCCGGGATCGTCCCCAGCGACGCATTGGTGAAGTCGTTTGAATGGCCAGGCACAGGCGGAACGTGATCGTAGGGGCCCCCGCCCTCGTCGTAACTCAAGAAGAAGACCGAGTCTTTCCATTCATTGCTACCCATCAGGGATTTCAAAATACTTGCGACCTGAGCCTGACCACTCAGAACCGATTGTCCCGAGCCTGGATGCTCGTCGTTTTGGCCATAGCCTGCTTCGATGAAAACAAAACTGGCGAGGGTGCCATTGGTTAAATCGGTAGTGTAGGTCGGTAGAGGCGCAATGTGGTTCGGGTCGATGCAGAATGAATTGGACGTGTCGCCCACAACGTTCGAAGGCTGTGTGGGAGGCTTGCATGCAGCGCCCGTCGGATTCTCGTAGATATAGCGGAACGAATAAGTCAGATTAGAGAAGTGAATTGCCGGATATTCGCTTCCACCGGATGCGAGACAGTCATCTTCATTCAAGCAGAGGCCCTGCGTTACCGTGTAGTAAATCTTCCATGAAACGTTCGCCTGATCCAGTTCCTCGAAGATGTTACTGATGTCGAGTTGCTCAAGGTGATCATTCCCGCCCGGATCCTTTACAAGTCCCTCCGTCGTACCACCCGTGAATGTAGCCAGCCGGTTGGGGACACTCTTGCTTGCAATCGGCGAGAACCAGCGATCTGAGATCGCGAATTGCGAAGCCATGTAATAGTAGTAATTCAGGAAATCCTGGTCGTAGTAACCCATGACCCGCTGGCCGGTCAGGTCAGTAAAGCTCCCGGAACAGGTGGCGCCCGGCAAGGAACAGCTCTTTGCGAATCCCTCACCGTTGTGGACGAAACCACTCATTTGAATAGGTCGCGTCGCAAGGAAGTCATACCGGTTCACGTCGCCGTAGCTTGACAGCCAGTCAGACGACTCGTCGTCGACACAGGTGCTCTTGAGCTTGAAAAGTGGGAACGCCGCGCCTTCATCGTCCAGATTGCTGATCGTCGTCAGCTTGTCGTCGATGCCGTCAACTTGATAGGTAGCGCCATCATCCCCAACGTTCCAGTGATTGGCTACCCGGTAAGGGTTCAGCATCCCGAAATAATTATCGAACGAATGGTTCTCCTGCAGTAGGAAGATCACGTGGTCGATCGATTGAACACTGCCAGCAGGCACCACGGTAACTGTTGCAGCCGCTGTCGCTTTACCAGCGGTTCCGGTCGCCGTGGCCGTGTACGTTGCGGTCGCGGAGGGTGTCACCGCTTGAGTTCCACCCGTCGACACCAGCGTATACGCACTTCCATCCGTTCCGCTGATCGCAATCGTAGTTGCATTCGTCGCCGTCACCGTCAGCAACGACGAATTGCCGGCGGCCACGGTGGTCGGGTTTGCCGCAATGGTCACGGTTGGCGCAGGATTCGCGGAGATTGTCACGGTGGCCGTGGCTGTTGCAGATCCGCCGGGGCCCGTCGCGCTCGCGGTGTACGTCGTTGTCGCAGACGGGCTCACTGCCTGCGTTCCTCCAGTGGCCGCAAGAGGAGGGTAAGTCGTCCCGTCGCTCCCAGTGATCGTGACTTGCGTCGCATTCACCGCGGTAACGGTGAGCGTCGAGGACTGTCCGGACGTGATGGCGCTTGGATTCGCGCTGATTTGCACCGTTGGAGCGGGGTTCGGCGTTACTGTGACAGTCACGGACGCTGATACACTTCCTCCCGCACCCGTAGCTGTCGCCGTATAGGTCGTCGTGGATGCCGGACTTACAGCCTGCGCTCCTCCGGTTACTTGCAGAGTATAAGTGCTCCCGTCCGATCCGGCGATGACAACCTGGGTTGCGTTAGTGGCACTTACAGTCAGAATTGAAGAACTTCCAGCTGCGACAGAGGTAGAACTAGCGGTGATACTAACCGTTGGCGGAGGGTTAGAAGCAGCACTTACAGTCACTGTAGCTGTCGCAGTTGCATTCCCGGCGGACCCGGTCGCAGTAGCCGTATAAGTCGTAGTGGCCGCCGGACTCACAGTCTGCGTGCCGCCAATGGCTGGAAGTTTGTAGGAACTCCCGTCTGAACCCGTGATCTGAACACTCAACGCATTTGCCGCACCGACTGTCAAAGTTGTTGAACTTCCAGCAGCAATTGAGGTAGGGGAGGCAGCGATAGTTACGGTCGCGGCCTGAGGCGGATTGTGATGAACGGAGGCGCAACCGAAGATCCCCAGAACGGGGATGCTCATGAGAACGCGGATCGAGAGGCCCTTTACCATGCTGATGTCCAACAAATCGCTCCTGGCGCACACACTTCGCTGAGCCCGGGCGATCTATCTCCGAGGCTTGCTCATGCACTATGCAGTTATTGTGAAAACATCGCAGACGCGTAAACCCGGTGCCCTCCGATGGCCGGGCCAACCGAAATCACATGATGTATGACATACGATGACAAGATGGCAAGATGTGGTTGCCTGACAGCGTGCCTCGCAAAAACGAATCGTAGAGATGCTGCGCAGCCGTGTCCTGACGGTTGGTATCCCGGCGACAGCGTCCTGAGCGAGTTGATGAACTCGTGTGAGACCCGTTTTACTCTCCGATCCTGAATGTCCCGGTAACGACCGCGCTTTGATCTTTCCCTCTCGCCGTAGCAAATGCCTTGATGGTCAATGGCGCTCTCTTCACCATGATTGGAGCGCTGTACACCGGGGAGGAAGTGAGCGGCTGCGAATTGTCCACCGTGAAATGGATCGTTGCGCCCGGCGTATCGCACCGTAATGTCACGGCAGTATCGCCCTCAAGCACTCCGGGCTTGGGCATGAAACCAGGTTCCGCAACCAAACCGGGACCATTCTTTTGACGGCCCCGCATATCTGAGACAGTGGGAACAAATTGCGGGTTGATGCCCAGGCTTAATGACTCCAGATATGCCCTCTGAAAGTCATGGATGGGCCATCCCTGAGAATCGCCATTCCAATCCTTCAACAGCGCTTTCGCATCATGAAACGAATGCTGTATGGTCGCAGCCTGCGGCTCTTTCTCTGCGGCGATCAATAGATCGACACGCGGCGTATTGAGAGCATCAGTAATGATCACCTTGTACAAGCCAGGCGATGGGATCTCAAGGGTGATGGATTCCCCTTTTTTCTCGAATGTATTGTGCAGCGGAGGCGCATCGGTATGGCCGAACGGGCGCTCCGTATACATGTAATGGCCATCGGAAAGTGCCGACACCAGGCCAGTGATTTCAACGCGGGATTGCGCATCGAGAATCGCTGCGGCTTCGTCGCGCGGCAGTGGGCCTCCATTGGTGAGCGTGAGGTCCGACTCCCGGCCTGTTCTCGTCAGGGCCGCATGAATGCGCCAAAGCAGGCTGCCTGCCTGCGGACTCGGTTTGCGATAGAGTGACGGCACGCGAAAGCCACGCCCGCAGTCCTCGGCCAGAAAGCACTCGTAGAGTATGCGCTGACCGTCAGGAAGCAGGATCGTGATTGAGTGCTCGGGAGATCCCACAATCGGCCAAAGAAGCACGCCCGGCGTGATCGTATCTCCCGTCTGAACGGGATTCGTCAGACCGTCGACGCGCCATTGCCCCTTGACTTGCCAGGCTATGCCGAGCGGACTTTCCGGCACGCTTTGCGCGCTCACAACCGTCGCGAAGGCAATCCACATCAGCAGCCAACACCATTCCCGGGCGGCGATGAGGCAAGATTTTGTCTGGACGCGAACACGCGGCGCGCTGGAGATCAAACCGGAAACTTTCATAGGGGCTATTCTGCCGCAAGATAGGTTTAAAAGTCGATACAGGATCAAAAGCAACCGCCGCGCGAAGCCAACCATCTTACGCTTAGCTCCCTTACGGTCCGGGAGCGTGACCTTTCGAAAAGACTTCACGTTGCTCTCACACGGTAGTTTCATAGTCGACAAAACATAGAAGTGCAGCGAGCACGAGTGCGGGGTTCCCGCGTGCAACACGCAGTTACTAAGTCAGATGCTTGCACAGCTGTCCAAACCCCGCATCCGCGGGAATTCTTTTGGTCCGTCCTTCATTTTTTCTGGCGGATTGGAATTTCAGCCCATCTTCGATAAAGGTGCCTCTGTATGGTTCAACGGGTTCGCTTGTCTCCTGTTGCTCTAACGATTTCCCACTTTACAAACTATCTCCGCAGGCGGCCGGTTGGGCTCCATCGAATGCTGGCGATCGCCCTCATGTGCACTCCACTGATGGGCATTGTTGCCCAAACGCCCACGCCCGTTCCCGTTCTAACGTGGCGCTACGATTTGACGCACGCCGGCCAGAACACGCAGGAAACTGCACTTACCCCGGCGAACGTAAATACACAATCGTTCGGCAAGTTGTTCTCTCTGCCAGTCGACAGCACGGTGTATGCACAGCCGCTTTACGTTCCAGCGCTGAAGATGAACGACGGCCTGGTGCACAACGTGCTGTTGGTTGCGACCGAGAATGACTCGATCTACGCCTTCGATGCGGATTCGCATAGCGGATCCAATGCGAAACCTATCTGGCAAATTAGCCTGCTCACGACTGCATATGGAGCAGCAGCCGGCGCCACGGCAGTGCCCTGGCAGGACACAGGATCACCCGACATTGCGCCAACGATTGGTATCACCGGTACACCTGCGATTAACCCTGCAACCAACACGATGTATGTCGTCGCAAAGACAAAAGAAAACGGCGCATACTTTTCCCGCCTGCATGCGATCAACATCGTTACCGGAGCTGAGCAGACGAATAGTCCCGTCACGATTACAGCGACAGCGGCGGGCACCGGAGCTGGCAGTTCGGGCGGACAGATTACATTCAGTCCACTGTGGGAGAACCAGCGGCCCGCGCTGAACTATTACAACGGCTATGTCTATTTCGCTTTCGCTGCCCATGGAGACTTTAACAATTGGCATGGATGGCTATTCGCGTACAACGCGACTACGCTGCAGCAGTCAGCAGCGGTTTGTCTCACACCGAACGATATCGGCGGGGGCGTGTGGGGCTCCGGCGGGGGAATGCCAATCGATACAAATATCTCCGGCGGCCGCATGTTTGTAGTAACCGGCAATGGCGCACGTTCCAAACCACCATTTAACGCCAGCACCAATTTCGGCGAAAGCGTCATCGCTTTCAATCTTGCGAACGGCGCGCTCACCCCTACGGACTCGTTTACTTCGTTCAACTACCTGACACTCAATACTCAAGACTGGGATCAGGCCGGCGGGGCCGCGCTGATGTTGCCCGACCAGCCGGGTGCCCATCCGCACATGTTGATCACCGCAGGCAAAGAGGGCAGAATCACGGTGTTGGACCGCGATAATCTCGGCAGTCTTGCATCCGGCGTTTCGTCCAACACCAATGCACTACAGGACATCTCCGGCTTGACGTGAGCAAGGCGAAGGCTTCTGGAGCACGGCCGCCTATTGGAATGGAAATGTCTATATTTGGTCGGGAGGAGATAACGGTGGCACCCCCAACGTTGCCATGTTGTTCAAGATCACCAATGGCGTAATGAGCACCAAGCCCGACAGTGAGTCAACCTTTACTTCACAATACCCAGGGGCTACCTTCTCTATCTCATCCAATGGAACTCAGGACCCCATCGCCTGGGCAGTGAAGGCGGACCAGTTCAACACCAACGGGCCTGCCGTGTTGTATGCCTTCAACGCCACCGATCTTTCCGACGTCTATTATGAGAGCGACACAAACGCCACGCGCGACTCAGCCGGACCCGCCAACAGGTTCTCAGTCCCGGTGGTGACCAACGGAAAAGTCTACGTTGCAGCACATGGAGAAGTGGACGTCTACGGGCTTCTCAACGCTCCGGCGAGCGCCGCGGCGCCAGTCATCAATCCTAATGGCGGAACATTTTCCACGAGCCAGAGCGTCCAGATCTCAAGTTCGACGCCGTCGGCAAGCATCTTCTATACCCTCGACGGATCTACTCCCACACCGACATCCACACAGTACACGGTACCGATAGCCATCAGCGCCAATACAACCATCAAGGCGATAGCGACCGCGCCAGGGCTTAACCAGAGCAGCGTAACCACCGCGAACTTTACGTTCCTGAGCCAGGTACCACCGATTACATTCGCTCCGGCCGCCGGCACCTACGCCACTCCCCAGACGGTAACTCTTACGGACGCGGATACAAACGCAAAGATCTACTACACGACCGACGGCAGCGTAGCGTCCGCCACTTCGACCCTGTATACGGCACCGATCCAGGTTGCAGCTTCAGAAACAATCAATGCGGTCGCCATCGATCCAGCCATGCAGAACAGTAACATTGGCACTGCGGCATACGTGATTCAGCAGCCATCCTTCACCTTGACCGGCGGACCGATTGCGGCCATCTCGGCGGGTGGTTCAGCGTCTTCAACCATCACAATCACTCCCGCCGGAGGATTTACCGGAACCGTTTCTCTCTCTTGCGCAATCAGCGGCAGTCCAGCGGGAGGTGTCGCTCCACCCACCTGCTCCGTCTCCCAGCCTGCTGCCATCTCGGGCACCCAGGCGGTCACCTCCACGCTCACCATCAACACCACGGCCGCATCCACAGCCGCGCTTCATAATCCAATGCGTCCATTTCTCAAGCTCGGTGAAGGAACGCTTGTAGCCATCCTGTTCCTGTGGCTTCCCTTCCGTCGGCGCAATTGGCAAACGATGTTTGGATTACTTTTGCTCACGACACTCGCTGTGGTAGCCAGCGGATGCGGCGCCAGTAAATCGTCAGGCACAACCCAGGGAAGCAGCGGCACAACGGCGGGGGCCTATACGATCACCGTTACAGGCACCAGCGGTACTATGCAATCAACCGCGAATGTCTCCCTCTCCGTGCAGTAGAGAATCGGCGGCGCGAAACAACCTGGAAACTATTGGACCTTGGTAACGTTGGCTCATGGCGCTTCGCCAAATGGGTCAGCGTTGCCAGGGTTTTCGTGTGTCTATGGGCCTTTGGAGCCATTGCAAATTAAAGAGTTATTAGACCGCAATAGTTGGCACAAACCTAAGTAACGCTGCGTGTGATTTCGGTCACCGTTTCACAACTATTCCCCTCCTATACTGACATTCAAATAATCACTTAATTCAAACCTGCACAGCACACCGTGACGTCAAGGCGCCTCGAGTTCTGTGTGGGTTACCTGACGACAAGCACGTCGACGTTGGGTAGGGCGCACTCCATGTGGCTCAGTCTCAAAAAACGATCGGCGAGCATCCGTAGAACGAGCAATCCATCTGGATCACGATCCAGCCTGGGACAGATGCCGACCTCAAGTGTGCAATTGTTCGGCCTTCCAAGGTGGGAATGTTCTCACCATTGGCTATTCCTCGAATTCTGCGATCCATCAGGCGCAGCCATTTCGCGCCTACACCGATTCGCTTTTCTCACTCGCAGGTTCCGCGATGTGCTGCAAACCGAGTATCGGAGAGGCTTGAGTCACCGCGCGACGTTACGTTCACTCGTTTCGTTGAACCATAACAGTCGCGTTCCGCATGTCTCTCGAATCGTGAAGCAATCCGCAATCACGGATGCCATCACGAGTGCTCGCCATCCTGATTTGAGGAATGTCCATGAAGACTCGCCTTTTTGCAATGCTTGCTCTCGCCGTTTCAACTATTCCGGTGTCAGCAATTACAGTCGTTACGCCTTCCAACGGTGCAGTACTAACTTCACCCTTTAAGGTGGTGGCAAGCACCAGCACGTGCGGCGGAGTCCCCGCTGTCTCGATGGGCTACTCGATCGACCACAACACCGCAATCATTGAACCCACATCATTCAGTGCCTTGGTCACTGCAACCCCGGGGGCACACGTTCTACACGTGAAATGCTGGGGCAAGCAAGTAAACGCCCAGGTGCTTTATAACATTACAATCGTTGCGGCGCCTTCCGCTGCGGCAACTTCAACTATCTCCGTGACGAGTCCCGCAAACGGCGCGACGCTGAACTCGCCGTTCAGCCTGGTTGCAAGCACAAAGACATGCGCTTCGGTACCAGCCGTTTCCATGGGCTTCTCGATCGATAGCGGCCCTGTAACCATCGAGCCGACGTCTTTCAGTGCGTCCGTCTCCGCAAGCGCGGGTACACATACATTACATGTGAAGTGCTGGGGTCAGAACGCCGCAGATCAAGTCCTGCTCAGCATTAAAGTTGGGTCGACGCCCGCTGTGGCTACGCCGGCGTTCTCGCTCGCGCCGGGTCAATATACAACAAAGCAATATGTGTCGCTGTTAGATCAAACGGCGGGCTCCACGATCCACTACACACTCGACGGTTCCGGCCCCTCAGCATCATCGCCCACTTATGCCGGCCCCATCTTGATAGCAAATACCATGACAGTTCAAGCATTGGCCGTAGCTTCAGGTTATGCAAGCAGTGGCATAGCCCGCGCCGACTATTCGATCGTAACTTCGACGAAAGGACCAACCATCCCTTCAAACGCGATCAAAGTATCAAGCGTGCAGCTAATGCCCAATTGGAGAATCAAACACGATTCAGCTACGCCAGGCACATCGACAGGTGTGATGACTGAAGTTGCAGATCCGTCGTTGAGCGGAGTAGCAGAGCGGTTCGACACCACTTTCACCAATGGTGGAGGAGAACTCTACTCCCTCACCTACGCGAAAGACTCAGCACCGAAGAACTTCGTCTATGACGCAGAGGTTTATATCGAAGAGGGCACCAAGATCATGAACCTCGAGATGGACAACAATCAGGTCATTCCTAACGGTGATACCGTGATCTACGCGTTCCAATGTTCCGGCGCTTCCAATACCTGGGAGTACACAGAGAACGCTGGGACCCCGAGCCAGCCGGCGGCGCATTGGCTTCGTTCCAGCGCTCCCTGCAATCCTGCCAAGTGGACACAGAATGCATGGCACCACGTACAGATCAGTTACTCACGCGACGATGTCGGCAACGTCACTTACCACTCGGTGTGGCTTGACGGCGTTGAGTCCGTGATTAACAAGACCGTGAATTCTGATTTCAGACTCGGCTGGGCCGCCGGAGTTCTCATCGCCAACTTCCAGGTCGATGGCCCGTCAGGCGCAGACGGCTCCGCAACGCTCTATCTCGATAACTTCACCATGTACAGGTGGTAAGTACCGCACAACAGAAACCGTCAGAAGATAGATGACTGCCATACGTTTTTTTGAATGAGCGAGACGTTGGCGCAGCCGAATCTTCTGGCGGTTTTTCCTTTACAAGTAAAAGTTGAATCCGTCGCGATCCCACATCATGCCGTTCTCCAGCCGCCCAACACGCCCAAAGTGGCTAATTTTTACGCGATTGCCGGGCAGTTTTTGCATGATGCATGTAATTCCTTCCCGGATGCTCCAAAACCTTCAATTTGCACAAGAAAACTGCGAAATCTCCGTTGTCGTATGCAATATCTTGTGAAAGTATTCCTAGAGACACATTGGAAAAGGTTGCCTGGGCCCCGTCGAAAATCCGAGTGTCGTCGACATAGTAGAAATTTATGATGCCGATGAACCAGCAAGGATCCCAGATTAGGCCCGAATCGGTACGGCTGCGCAGTCGCAAGCACACTGCCTTCGCGATACCGCGATCAGAGGTTGCTGAGTAGTTCGACGTCGGCGCTTTGCGCACGCATCTCAGACATACCCACCTACTAAAAGAAGACCATTTGGCTTCCCAGAGGAACGAGCAATCTGGGGCCGCGCGAAAATATGCAACCGCAAAGGAAACTCGATGAATTCTGCTCGGAGCTTCACCCTCGCCTCTGTTCTTGCCTTCACTATGACATTGCCCGCCCTCGCCGGAGTAACAGTCAACAGCCCTGCAAGTAACACCAGTGTCACGTCACCGTTTACTTTGAACGCCTCTTCATCCACGTGCTCCTCATCCAGCGTAGTTTCGATGGGCTATTCGTTCGATAGCAGTTCGAATACCACCATATTCAAGGGACAATCGATTAATACTTCGGTTTCATCTTCTAGTGGTGGGCATACCCTGCACGTGAAATCGTGGGGGCAGAGCGGATCCTCCTGCGTCACATCCCTCTCCATCACCGTCACAGCAGGCACCACAAGCGGTGAGTCGATCATTCCCTCGACTGCCGACATCGTCAGCCATATCCAGGCATTAAGCGGCTGGGCAGCTGCACATGATTCGGGAGGGCCCGGTTCATCAAGCGGTTCAACAGCGATCGTCAGTTCCCCGGCACTTTATGGAAGCACGCGAAAATACTATGCTTCGTTCTCAAACAACGGGGACGTGCGGTTTTCGAAATCTTTCTCGGACAATGTCGATGCCAAGAACCTGTTCTACGATGCGTGGGTATATCTCACGAGTTCTTCAAGCAAGATTGGCAACCTGGAGTTCGACGTGAATCAGGTAATGCCCAATGGCCAGACGGCGCTGATTGGATTCCAGTGCGACGGCTACTCGGGCGAATGGGCTTACAACGTCAACAAGGGATCTGCCGGAAGTCCAAGGCCATCCTGGGTAAGCAAGAGCGGCACCCATTGCAACCCGCGCAGTTGGTCGATCAATAAGTGGCACCACGTTCAGGCAAGCTTCTACCGCAGCAGCACCGGTACCGTCACCTATCATTCCGTCTGGCTCGATGGTGTTCAGACCACGTTGAACACCTCAGCGTTCGTTGCAGCCGACCTTGGATGGGCTCCGGTCGTCAACACCCAGTTCCAGATTGACGGGCTTGGCAGTGGGTCCGTTACCGCCTACGTGGACAACCTTACGGTTTCGATGTGGTAACGAAATAAGAAAACGGCGGAAGTGCTTCGAACGCACCTCCGCCGTTTTTTCCGGGCCATTGTTCTTGCTAGTCGCCGTCCGGAACTCCTCCCGCCTCTAATCTCAAAAAAATCCAGCATCGAAATAAACAATCCCTTCTGATCCGATCAGAACAACCCAGCATGGAACGAATTCTCGAGAAGCCCTGATTGCGTCGACGCATAGCGCCTTTAATCTCTTGCGATTCAAAGACTTGTCGAGCTACAGTTCCGGCTATCTGAATACACATTTGGCTAGGGTGATCCAAATCACCGTCATTTGTCCCCGACAGGCAGCATATTCATAACGAAGGCAGGTTTACACTGTGCGTGTGGACAGGAAAAGCGGTTGGCTCTTGCTGGCGATCATGCTGCTCTCGGCGGCGCTCCCCAGCTTGGCCTGTCTTGCGACCGCGCGCCACACTGCGTGTTGCCAGCAGATGATGCAGGACTGCGGATCGTCGATGACGATGGCAGACTCCTGCTGCAAGATGCGCTCGTCCGACACAAACATGCCTCCCGCGCTGGCCTCGCACCCTGAAAGTAACAGCCTGTCGTCTCATCTCGTTGTTGCAGCCGTCCTCATGCCCGCTCCAGTGAACGACGCTGCTGTTGTTACCGCGGCCGAAACACCGCCCGGCGCACCCGCTTGTGGTCGCTCCTCCATCCTCAGAATCTAGGAACTCTCCCTTCAGTCTGCAGTCAGGATTCGTGTGTCCGGCGCAATGTGCCGGACGCAAACGAACTGGCCGGAACTCATCCGGCCTTTGAGGGAGAAATGAAGACTCGATATCTATGGACAGGTGCGCTCAGCCTTGCGCTCACGCTACCGTCCTGCAACGCACAAGCGCCCGGCGGCGCAGCCGCGCTCAGCGATTTGAACGCACTGATCGGCACCTCACACGCCGCCAACACATCCGGGCCTCCGCTCACGCTGGACGAAGTGGAACGCACCGCTCTCGCTCAGAATCCCGAGATCGCTCTTGCTGCACGGAAAGTCGCAGCCGCCGAAGCGCATGTTCCATTGGCTGGCGCGCTTGACGACCCCCAAGCCATGTATCGCGGCTGGCAGGTGCCGCTGACCCACCCTTATGACTACAACAGCGCGCAGAACATGTTCATGCTCGGGCAGTCCTTCCCCGGCCGTGGCAAACGCGGATTGCGCACAACCATTGCCCAGTCCGATGTCGATCTGGCCAAAGATGAACTGGAGCAGGCGCGCCTGCATGTGCGCGTGAATATGCGCAAGGCGTTCTTCGATATGCTTCATGCCCAGGATGAGATTCGCATCCACGATCAACATGTGGGGATCGCGCAGCAGGCAATTGAAGCCGCGCGCATCAAGTACAGCGTCGGCAAGATCCCGCAGGTCGAAATCCTCAAGGCACAGCTGGCCCTCACGCGTCTTGCCGAGCACATGATCCGGTTTGATCGCGATGCAGAAGTGGCCCGCGCTCGCCTCAATACCCTGATGGGCCGGCAGCCCGAAACTCCAATCGAGGTTCAAGGCGACTATGCCGTTAACGCTCCGCTGCCAGCTCTCGACGCACTCGTATCCTCCGCGATGCAGGCGCGCCCTGACCTCGCTGAAGCGATAGCGGCCGAAACCAAGAGCCACAAGGAACAGGATCTTGCCAAAAAGGCGATGGTGCCCGATTTCAGCGTCTCCGCCGGCTACATGTTGATGCCATCGGGTATGAGCCCGCGCAACAACTACATGGTTGAAGGCTCGATGACTTTGCCCTGGCTCAACCGCAACAAACACGACGCCGAAGTCAGAGAGGCCGTCGCATCTACTTCCGAAAAAGGTGCTGAAGTCACGGCCATCAAAGCTCAGGCCCTTGGTCAGATCGAAGAATCCCTGGCCGAGGCTCGCGCGGCGCAGCGACTGGCGCGTGTCTACCAGGACTCGCTGAAACCGCAGGCTGATCAGACCCTGCACGCCGCCGTCGTGGCCTATGAGAACGACCAGACATCGTTCCTTGATCTGCTCGACAGCCAGATGACTGTGGTGGATGTCGACCTGGCATCCATTGATGCGCTCGCAGATTTCAACATGAAGATGGCCGACCTTGAGATGGCCGTTGGCGCACCGCTGAATGCGCAGGAGGCAACGAAATGACTGAGAAATCCTTGAAGAGCGCCTTTGCTGTGAGTGCCTTGTTGTGTGCATGTCTTGCCTCTGCCTTGGGGTTCGTACTATGGCGTCATTGGACGCCGGCAATCTCGCAGACCGACGCCGGCCCCGTTGTGGCGCGAGGCCCCGAAACACCTTCACAGAATGACAGCGGCAAGTCTCAACCCGCCAACCCGGCAGAACCCGCGCTCGCACCCTTTCAAATCTCGCCCCAGCGCATGCAGGAAATCGGCGTCACGACGGCGATCGCGCAAATGAAAGACGTTAGCGATGCACTGCAGGCTCCGGGCAGCGTTGCGATCGACGAGCAGCGGATCTCGTATGTGCAAACGCGCTTTCCCGGCTGGATTCGCAATGTCTTTGCGAATGCGACGTATCAATACGTGCGCAAGGGCCAACGCCTTTTCACCATCTACAGTCCCGACCTTGTCAGCACCGAGCAGGAGTACCTGCTGGCAAAGAAGAATCAAAAATCCGTCTCGGAGCACATGCACGGCATGCCGGCAGATGAAGGCAACTGGCTTCTGCAGGCCGCTGCCGAGCGCCTGCGCCGCTTCGACATTCCCGAAGCAGAAATCGCGCAGCTTGATTCGAGCGGTACCGCGAACCACGAAATCACAATCGATTCGCCGGCCTCGGGCTACATCATCGAGCGCAATGCGCTGCCTAACGCATATGTGCAGCCTGAGACAAAGCTCTACACCATCGCCGACCTCTCCACCGTCTGGGTCTACGCAAACGTGCCTCAGTCGGAGGTTGGCCGTCTCAAGCCGGGCGACCGCGCCCAGGTCTCGGTGGACGCGTACCCTGGCCGCAAATTCAACGGCCGCATCGACCAGATTCTTCCGGATGTCGATGTCACCACGCGCACAGTACGTGTCCGTCTCGTCATGAGCAATCCCGGGATCGCGTTGAAGCCCGGCATGTACGTCAACGTCGATATCTCCGCTCCACTGGGCCGCCAACTCGTCATTCCCGCTTCCGGTGTTCTGCAGGCAGGCACGCGCCAGATTGCGTTCATCGATCGCGGACAGGGCTCGTTGGAGCCGCGCGAAATTGAGACCGGCCCCACGCTTGACGATTCTGTTGTTGTGCTCAAAGGACTCAAAGCCGGAGATCGCATTGTCAGTTCCGCTAATTTCCTCGTCGATTCCGAGGCTCAGTTGCAGACTGCGATGGGCAGCATCGCGCCTGCACCCCAACAAGCGGGACAGGGCGCGCAACAACCAACCGCACAATTGCAAATTGATTTCACGACCGAACCCAACCCGCCGCGAAAGGGAGCGAATACCGTGCGCCTGCGATTGACCGGCCCTGACGGCAAGCCCGTCAATGGAGTGCAGGCAACTGTGTCGTTCTTCATGCCCGCAATGCCTGCCATGGGCATGGCCGCGCAACATGCTTCCGTATCGCTCACCGAAAAGGGCAACGGAAATTATGAATCGCCACTGCACCTGGATTCAGGCGGAACCTGGCAGGTGACCATCACGGTTCAGCGCGCCGGCACGACGATTGCGACAAAGCAGCTCAGCGTAAACGCGACGGGAGGCATGTAATGATCGCAAGAACCATCGCCTGGTGCGCACGCAATCCATTTCTTGTGATCACGGTCGCAATTCTGCTCGCGGTCGCCGGGGTCTGGTGCATGTCGCACGTCCCCCTCGATGCGCTACCCGACATCAGTGATGTGCAGGTCATCATCCACACCCAGTGGGCCGGCGAGCCACCTAGCGTTATCGAAGATCAGGTGACCTACCCCATCGTCACCGCATTGCTCTCCGCACCACGCGTGCGTAATGTGCGCGCGCAAACGATGTTCGGCGATTCCTACGTCTTCGTGGTCTTCCAGGACGGCACCGATCTCTACTGGGCGCGTTCGCGTGTAACGGAGTATCTCCAGCAGATTGCCGGAAAATTGCCGGCGGATGTGCATCCGGCCATCGGTCCCGATGCAACTGGAGCCGGCTGGGTGTATGAGTACGCCCTCGTCGATCGCACCCATAAGCGCAGCCTCGCGGATCTGCGTGCCCTGCAGGATTGGTACCTGCGCTATCAATTGCAAACCGTTCCGGGAGTTGCGGAAGTAGCAAGCATCGGTGGTTTTGTGCGCCAGTACCAGATAAACCTCAATCCGAACAAGCTCTTCTCCTACGGCATTCCCGCTTCCATGGTGATCGACAAAGTCCGCCAGAGCACCAACGAAGTGGGCGGCGATGTTCTCCAGATGGGCGGCGCCGAATACATGATTCGCGGAATGGGCTATGTGCGGACGCTCTCCGATCTCGAGAACGTGCCTGTCGCAACCAAAAACGGCACGCCGATCCTGGTTCGCGATCTGGGCACGGTATCGTTTGGTCCGGATGTGCGGCGCGGCGCGGCAGACTGGCAGGGACAGGGCGAAACCGTGGGCGGCATCGTGGTGATGCGAGACGGCATGAACGCGCTCGAAGTCATCCGTGGCGTCAAGCAGCGATTCCGCGAACTCGCGCCCTCATTGCCGCCCGGCGTCGAAATCGACACGGGCTACGACCGCTCATGGCTCATCAACGAATCCATTCACACACTCAAGCGCGACCTGATCCTTGAGGCGATCATCGTCAGCTTCGTCAGCATCGCGTTTCTGTTTCACTTTCGTTCCGCGCTCGTGCCCATTCTCACGTTGCCCATCGCCGTTGTCGCGGCATTCATTCCCATGTACTACCTGCACGTCAGTTCCAACATCATGTCGCTTGGCGGCCTTGCACTTGCAATCGGTGTGCTGATCGATGCGGCCATCGTCATGGTCGAAAACGGATATCGTCATCTCGCCGAACGCACCGAAACACCAAGCGGCGAAGAGCGACATCGCATCCTGATCGGCGCGGCGCAGCAGGTCGGTCCCGCGCTCTTCTATTCGCTCATCATCATCGTTGTGTCGTTCCTGCCGGTTTTCCTCCTCGAAGCGCAGGAGGGCCGCATGTTCCGCCCTCTCGCCTGGACAAAGACGCTGGCCCTCGTCTTCTCTTCCCTTCTCTCCATCACGCTGGTTCCGGCGCTGATGCCCCTCTGCCTTCGCGGAAAGCTCCGGCCGGAATCGCAAAACCCAGCCGCGCGCATCACGCAGGCCCTCTATCTGCCCGTCCTGCGCTGGTGCCTGAAGAATTGGAAACTGGTGTTCGTCCTGAATCTCGCGTTCCTCGCCGCAACGATTCCGCTTTACTTCCGCCTTGGCAGTCAGTTCATGCCCGCGCTCTACGAGGGTTCGTCCCTCTATATGCCCAGCGCGTTGCCGGGAATCTCCGTCACGCAGGCAGTCACGCTCATGCAGCAGCAAGACAAAGTCATCAAGTCTTTCCCTGAAGTCGAAACCGTCTTCGGCACCGTTGGCCGATCTGACAGCGCCACCGATAACGCGCCGCTCGATATGTACGACACCACCATCATGCTGAAGCCCCGCGAACAGTGGCGCCCGGCATGACGTACGAAAAGCTCATTCACGACATGGACGAGAAGCTGCAATTCCCCGGCCTCACCAACACCTGGACAATGCCCGTGCAAAATCGCCTCGACATGGAGCTCACCGGCATCAAGACCGCAGTCGGCATCAAGATCCAGGGTCCCGATCTCGCGCGCATTCAGGACATCGGCGCCCAGATGCAGCAGGCTCTGTCAGGCATCTCCGACACCAGCGCCGTATTTGCAGAGCGCGTGTCGCAGGGCTTTTATCTCAACATCGAAGTAAATCGTCCTGTGGCGGCGCGCTATGGATTGACCGTGGCTGACGTCCAGCGCGTCATCAATTCCGAAATCGGCGGAGCCAACATCGCTGAAAACGTTGAAGGCCGTCAACGCATTCCCATCGCCGTGCGCTATCAGCACGACTTTCGCGATAGCCCTCAGGCAATCGGCAAAGCTCTCATCCCCACTCCCACCGGCGAGCAGATTCCGATCAGCGAAGTCGCGCGCGTTTCGTTCTCGCGAGGGCCGGCGATGATCCGCGACGAAGACGGCGCTCTGACCGGATACGTCTATTTGAACCTCAAGACCAACGACTACGGCGGCTACGTCGATCGTGCGACGCGTTTGATTGAAAAGAACGTCGCGTTGCCAGCCGGCTACACGTGGCACTGGGCCGGTGAATACGAATTCGAAGTCCGCGCCAAGCAGCGACTCTTGATTATCCTGCCGGTTGTCTTCTTCGTCATCTTTCTTCTGCTTTACCTGGTCTTCAAATCAGTGGCGGAAGCGGCGATCCTGATTTTCCCCACGTTCTACGCGATGTCTGGAGGCTTGCTGCTGCAGTGGGCTCTTGGCTACAACTTCAGTGTTGCGGTCTGGGTCGGCTACATCGCGCTCTTTGGAATCGCCGTGGAAACCGGCGTCGTCATGGTGGTGTATCTTCACGAAGCCCTGGAGCATCGCCTCAAGATTGGTGGCCCCATCACCGAGGACGACCTCGAAAAAGCCACGATCGAGGGCGCCGTTCAACGTCTGCGTCCCAAGCTCATGACGGTGACAGCAGTGGTGCTGAGCCTGGCGCCCATTCTCTGGGAATCGGGCATTGGTTCAGATGTGATGAAGCCCATCGCCGCGCCGATTCTCGGTGGAATGATCACATCAACCATCCACGTCCTGATCCTCGTGCCGGTCTTTTTTCTGCTGATGAAGCGGCGAGATTTGCGCGCAGGCCGCTTGACTGCGATCAAAATTCAACATGCGGACGAGCAAGTTGCGGCAACCAGATAAGCTGCGAAATGGATTCAATACGACTCCGGCATGTCGATTCACGCCCTCCTCGCCCTTGGCCTTACAATTGCGCTTGCCGGACATTGATGAAAATCTTCCCGGCGAAAGCTGGTGAGCGTGATCCACGAACGCGTTGTATACCCTATTCGAGAAGATCCGCCAATCAAGCCTCGCCTGGCCTTCCTTTGGATTGTCGTGGCTTTCCTTGTCATCCTTTTCAGTGCACGGACCACGATCTCCTACTACGTCGATTCGCTCTGGTTCTCATCGCTCGGCTACTCCGAAGTCTTTTGGAGAACACTCGATTACAAGTGGATCGCATTCTTACTTCCGTCGATCCTCACGTTTGTCATTCTGTTTGCATGGTTCTCCGCGCTCAGACGAGCATGCCGTGACGAACTGCACAGCGCCGGAACCATCGTCCTCGGCGGCCGTACTTTCGAGCTTCCCGTCGATCTCGTCCTGCGCATCGGCTCTCTGATTGCATCGGCCTTCTTTGCGCTCCTGGCGGGCGCAAGTTTCATGAGCGAGTGGACACGTTTTGCTCTCTACTGGTTTCGAGGAGACACCGGAAACGGACCTCTCGATCCCATCTTCGGCAAGAGTCTCGGCTTTTACTTCTTTACGCTGCCGGCGTTGCACTTTCTCTTCGGATGGCTCTTGATGATTGCCATCCTGGGCTGCGCGATCGCCGGCCTCTTTATCCTGTTCACGGGCAGTTCCCAACTCTTCCGCGAGGGTGCGTACGGACCCTCACCGCGTCCCTGGCGCGCGCTCTCCGCCGCCGTCGCCTTCCTCCTGATCGTCATCGCAATGCGTACCTGGCTGGGCCGCTTCGACACAATCCTCGCCGATCACACCATATTCAGCGGTGTAACCTACACCGACGATCATCTGCTTCTCGGCGGATTGCTGGTCATCTGCGCTGCGCTCCTCCTCGGAGCCGGCATTGCCGCAACAAACATTTTTCTTCGCCCGCGCATGAGCCGCCTCCTCCTGTCTCCCGTGCCGGCTGTGGCATGTTTTCTTATCTTGCAGATCAGTTCCTGGTATATGAGCAGCTTTATCGTCAAGCCCAACGAACTCGTCCGCGAGCAGCCGTTCATCGGGAACAACATCCAGTTCACCCGCCAGGCATTCAATCTCGATCAAGTCGCGCAACACGAGTTCCCAGCCGAAGTCACTGTTGAAGCCGCCGATGCGGCAAATAATCAAGCCACGCTCCAGAACATCCGCCTGTGGGACTGGCATGCGCTGCAAGATACCCTGCGCCAGATCCAGGAGATCCGCACCTATTACGACTTCCCCGACATCGACATCGATCGATACGAGGTCAACGGCGAAGAACGCCAGGTAATGTTGGCTGCACGCGAGTTGAATATCGAAAAGCTTCCCGAGAGCAGCCGCAATTGGATCAACGAGAAGCTCATCTACACTCACGGCTACGGCATCACCATGAACCCGGTTAACGGGTTTACGTCAGAGGGCCTGCCCAAATTGATGTTGAGCAACATGCCCATCCAAAGCACGGTGCCGGCGATTCAGGTCAAGCGTCCCGAGATCTACTTCGGCGAGCTCACCAACACGGATGTCTATGTAAAAACGCGCCAGAAAGAGTTCGACTACCCGCAGGGCGAAACCAACAGCATGACATCCTATGAAGGCACAGGCGGCATCGAGTTGGGGTCATTCGTACGGCGTCTCCTGATCGCCTTCGATCGCGACGACCTCACCAAGCTCCCGTTCAGCGACGACATCAATGCGCAGAGCCGGCTGCTGATGAGGCGGAATGTGCTGGACCGCGTAAAGACTCTTGCTCCGTTCCTCGCCTATGATTCTGATCCGTACATCGTGGTGGGCGATGACGGCAGGCTCTCCTGGATGCTCGATGCCTTTACGACGTCCGACAGCTACCCTTATTCCACTCACTACACGCTCGCCAATGACCAGATCAACTACATGCGCAACAGCGTGAAAGTGGTGATCGACGCCTACAACGGAGCCACAACGTTCTACGTCTTCGATCCCGGCGATCCCCTCATCACTGCTTACCGCAACATCTTCCCGCAGCTTTTCAAAGATGCATCGGCCATGCCCACCGACCTTCGCCGGCATGTGCGCTACCCTGAGTTGCTCCTGCGCCTGCAAGCCGCCGCCTACGGCCTCTACCACATGACCGATCCGGGAGTCTTTTACAACCGCGAGGATCTGTGGACCGTCGCCTCCGAAGTCGGCATGACGCAATCCGGCGACCAGGCTGCGCAGCCCATGGATCCCAACTTCGTTCTGATGAAGCTCCCCGGCGAATCCTCGACCGAGTTCATCGAGATCCTGCCGTTCACTCCTTCGAACCGCAATAATCTGATCGGCTGGATCGCCGGTCGCAGCGATGGAGCACAATATGGCAAATCCGTCGTCTATGACTTTCCCAAGACACGTCTCGTCGACGGTCCGCTTCAGATAGAAGCGCGCATCGATCAGAACGCCCAACTTTCCGGGCAGCTCAGCCTGTGGAACCAGCAGGGATCGCGCGTGCGCCGTGGCACGCTAATCGTCATTCCATGCGGCAAGGCTCTCATCTATGCCGAGCCGATTTACCTCCAGGCCGAGCGCAGCCCCATGCCCGAGTTGCGCCTTGTTGTGCTTGCCTTGCAGGATCGCCTCGCCTACGGTTCGACCTTCGAAGCTGCACTCCGTTCGCTCTTCGGCGGAGAAGTCTCGAGCCTTGCCTCGGAATCAAACGCAACCGTACAGTCGTCCCCGGGCGCTCCGGCGCCAGCAATCTCGTCAGGAAAACCTGACGATCTGAACGCGCTGATCCAGGGCGCCGCCAAAGATTTCGATGACTATCAGCGCCTCACCGCGCAGGGTAAGCTTGGTGAAGCCGGACAAAAGCTGGAGCAGTTGAAGACCAAGCTCAATGCCCTCAACAGCAGGCGGAAATAGCCGGATTTGCTGGGGCAGATTGTCGATTCGTCCGTTTGATCCTCATCGTCAATGTGAGCGGGAGCCACGCATGCTGTTCGAAAAATCTTGACGATGCAAATCTGCAAATGATAAAAATTGGCAATGCGCAATCGATTGCGCACTCGGGTCGAGTTCCCCCTTTTTAACCTCAAGCCAGTATGTCGGTTCGAATACTCAATTTGCACGGCCGAAGATTTCAACGATTGGGCTACTGAGTTTTCCGAAGCGTTCACGACCTGCCTTTTCGCGGGCCATCTGAGTAAAACAGGAGGACTATCTTGAATCCCGACGTGCCGGCACCATCCCTAACACGCCGCAAGATCCTGCAATCCCTTGCCACAGCTGGTGGATGCGCTCTCCTGCCCTCGAGGCTATTTGCTGCCGGTTCGTGGCAGCCGAAGAGCGGCGATGAAGCTTTCCTCGACGACCTCGAACGGCAGGGTTGTCTTTTTTTCTGGGAGCAGGGCAGCGACAAAACCGGCCAGGTACTCGATCGTGCTCGCAACGACCTCAACGGCAGCCGCGACCCGCGCCGAATGGCCAGCATTGCCGCCACCGGCTTTGGCCTGACCGCATTGTGCATCGCCGACAAGCGCGGCTACCTCCCTCACGCGCAGATCGTCGAACGTGTTCGAACCACACTCGATTGGCACCTGAACAAATTTCCCGAAGTGCACGGCTTCTATTATCACTTCAGCGACATCGAGACCGGCGAGCGCGTGAAGGGCGTAGAACTTTCCTCGATCGATACGGCCCTGCTGCTCTGCGGCGTCCTCACCGCGCGCGCGTACTTCAACGATCCAAAAATCAAATCACTCGCCAGCCAGATTTACGAGCGCGTCGATTGGCCGTGGATGCTCAACGGCGGCAAGACATTCTCCATGGGGTGGCACGCCGATGCCGGCTTCCTCGATGCTCGCTGGGAACACTTCTGCGAACTTATGATGATCTATCTGCTGGCCATCGGCTCCCCTACGCATCCCGTTGGCGGTGAGTACTGGAGGAACTGGACCCGTCCCGTCATTCACTACAAGGAGTTCAACTACATCAGCGGCAACGATCCTATCTTCACCCACCAGTATTCGCACGCATGGTTCGATTTCCGTCATCAGCGCGACGCGTACACCAATTACTTTGAGAATTCCGTCATCGCAACCCGGGCGCACAAAGCATTCTGCCTCTCCTATCCCAAGTGGTACAACGAAGACTACTGGGGTGTATCCGCCTCCGATTACCAGGGAGGCTACACGGCCTGGGGAGGGCCGCCGCCACAGGGACCACTGGATGGAACCGTGGTTCCTTGCGCTTCCGCAGGTTCGCTGGCCTTTGTACCCGCCGACTGTATCTCTGTTCAACGCGCCATGCGCGACAAGTGGGGTAAGCGCGCATGGGGACGCTACGGGTTTGTCGACGCCTTTCATCCCGCCGCCGACTGGTATGACACCGACGTCCTCGGCATCGATCAGGGTATCTCGGTGCTGATGGCAGAGAACCTCCGTACGGGCCTGGTTTGGAACACATTCATGCGCAATCCCGAAGCAACCGGTGCAATGAAGCGCGCTGGATTCCACGCAACCGCATGATTGCGTAAGAAAGATTTTTCGGGAGCAAGATAACGTGGCCAAAGCCCCCATCAAACCGATCACGCTGAAAGAGCTCGCTGCCATGCTCGAGCTCTCGCAGTCCACAGTCTCCCGCATCATTAATGGAGAAGCGACAGCACACCGCATCGCCGAAGAAACTCAGCAGCGCGTGCTCCACGCCGCCGCCCTCAACGGCTACGTCGCCAACACCATGGCGCGCGGCCTGCGCCAAAAGCGCACCTACACCATCGGCGTCATCGTCCCGGAAATCAGCGAAGGCTACTCGACAACCGTCATCAGCGGCATCGAAGACGAGTTACTCAAGGACGGCTTCTTCTATTTCGTCGCCAGCCATCGCCACCGGGCCGATCTGCTGGAAGGCTATCCGCGCATGATGCTCGCACGATCCGTAGAAGGCATCATCGCCGTCGACTCTCCCATGAACGAAGATCTGCCCGTGCCGGTTGTTTCGATCTCCGGTCACGCGCGTCGCGATGGCGTCATCAATATCGAGCTTGACCACGACCAGGCCGCGCACCTTGCCCTTGCGCACCTGAAATCCCTAGGTCATAAGCTGATCGCATTCATCAAGGGCCAGGCCTTCAGTTCCGACACAGTCTTGCGCTGGCAGGCCATCGAGCAAGCGGCACGCGATCTCAATATTGAAATCGACGCCCGCCTGGTGGTTCAGCTGCAGAGTCCCGAGCCCGGCCCTGTTCCCGGACAGGAAATGACACGGCACCTTCTGCAGATGAATCATCCGTTCACCGCAATCTTCGCTTTCAACGATGTCACCGCCATCGGTGCCATCTCCGCTTTGCGCGAAGCAGGCCTGCGCGTCCCCAGAGATATCTCGGTTCTCGGCTTCGATGACATCACGGCCGCATCGATGCACCATCCGCCTTTAACCACGATTCATCAACCGCTGCGCAACATGGGCCAGGTGGCGGCGAGCACTTTGCTCTCACTGATTCGAAACGAAATCCCTCATCCCCAACCCGAAGCAATCACGGTCTATCCCAAGCTTGTAGTACGAAAATCGACAGGACACACGGCACCGCACTCTGATGCCGCCGCCGAACGCGATGAACCGCAGACGCTCACCTTGGACAAGAACGAAACGGCCAGCTGAATCGCCTCATCATAAAAAAGCTCTGGGCGGACGCGTAGTCCACCCAGAGCAGTAGAACAGCAAACGTCAGAACTGTATTCGACCGTTTAACTCGATCACCCGGCCCGAATCGGCCCCCTGCGCATAACCGAAGAACTGATTGTTGATGTTGGCGCCGGGATTCGAATTGCCGTTTGAAATTGGCTCAAGTTGCAGCAGGTTGAGAACGTTGAAAACGTTCATCTGCAACCGAACCAGCGTGTGATGCTCGCCAAAGTCGTGAGCAAACTGCTTGGCTAGGCTCATATCCAGGTCCTTGTAGCAGGGCCCCCGGAAGCTGTTGCGCCCGATACCAGGAACGTACGCATGCGAGTTCGCCGGCGAAGTCGTATTGAAATAGTTCGATCCTCCGGCCGTTCCATCCCCACCGCGATTGGGAAAATCACTTCCGTTCAAAAACAGATCGTTCGAGCAGCCTTGAACGACCCCACCGGAATAAGCCAGCGGGCGCGTTGGACTAACCACCCCCGAGCCGGGCACAAACGCCGTGGTGGCCAGGTTAAACGTCACAGGTGTGTATGGAAAGCCGCCATGCCACGTGTAGATGCCATTGATCTGCCACCCGTTCACCAGCGTGTCCATCAAGCCGTTGCTGGTATGAACCTTCGGCACATCCCACAGGGCTGTAGTTGTGATGCGATTACGCGCGTCAAAGTCCGATGGCCCCCACTCCGACTTGTTGTTTGCGGGATTAGTCTGGTTTGCAAGCGCATCAGCTAGGTCGCCGCTCGATACCTGGTCGAGCGCCTTTGACCACGTATAAACCATGCTGAAAGCCAGACCGTGTCCTGCAGTATGCCTCAGCTGCGCATTCATCGCGTTGTAGTTCTGGTTCGAATCGGACTGCGCAAAGTACGCAGCGAACACCGGCGAATTCGCAGTGTTGAACAGGAATGACTGATTCACCAGACGAGCATAGTGATGCCCCTCGCTCCCTGCGTATCCCAGTGTTGCCGTAAAGTTCCATGGCATCTGGTATTCGCCTTCCAGAGAATAGAGGTAGCTCATCGGGGGCCGCGTCGTTGGAGGCGCGCCGTATACCTCGACTTGCAAAGCCCCCACTCCCGGATATGGATTTGGGAACCCCGCGGAGTTCACTCCGTTTGCAAGAGCCGGATTCACCGGGAAGCTGTACGGAGAGGTGCTTGTCCCTACCGCATATTTGATGACTCCGCCATCAAACGGTGTGCTGAAATCGGCAGCGTTCGTTCCGCAGCAGATCCCGAAGTTTGCGATATTCGGACCGTCTTCCAAGGCATTGTTGAAAAGCGCGACGTCCAGGTGATTGTAAGCAATCGAAAATCCGCCGCGTAGAACGAGCTTGGGATCGCCTCCAGGCTGCCACGCAAATCCAAGCTTCGGCCCCCAGTTGGCGTTATGCGAGGCCCAAAGATTGTCATGCGGCACAAGGGTCATACCCGAGAGTTCCGAACCCGGAGGCCCCAGCACCGGATAGTTGATCTTGAAACCCTTGTTGTGCAGCGGAGTGAAATTCTCCCACCGCAAGCCGGCGTTGAACGTGAAATACGGTGTCAACTTCCAGTCGTGCTGCGCGTAAATCGCATAGTCCTGGTCGCGAAAATAACGCTGCGTGAGCGCAAGTCCGCCATTATTCGGGTTGACCGTTACCTGCTCGAAGATCGGCGCATCATTGACCATCGACCAGATTCCCTGCATCGCGTATACGGGGCGCGCGTTGCCGGAAAGATTGTCGTTGTCCTGCTCGAACCGAACTTCCGCCCCAAGCCGCAACGTGTGTGCTCCCCACGTGTGCGTAACCATGTCGCGCACTTCGTAGGTATTCTCCGCAAACACGGCCGGTGTTGTGCTGGACTGGTTCACGCCATATTGCGGATCGTTGCTCACGGGCAGGGTCTGCACGTTGATATATGGAAGGCCGAAGTCGACCCCGGTTCCCGCATCTCGGATTCCGTTATCGGCAAACCGTGTGCCGTTGGCGCGAAGCTCGTTGAGCCACGTCGGCGAGAAGGTGTGGATGAAGATCGCCGTCGCAGCGGAGTTCAACGGCTTGAACGGCACATCATCCAGCGGACGGGCGCCATTGGTGCTGCTGGGCCCAAAGCTGTCGAGCTTCGTAAAGTACACCACGCCTGCCAGCACATCCTTTGAGCTCAAATTCCAATCACCGCGCGCATTGAACTGGTTGCCGCGGCTGTGGCTCGGATTGCTGATCGCTGCGTTGTATATATCGGGAATCCCATCGAGACCGCCACCCGTCACCACGTTCGACGTCGGATTGGCCGAGTAATTCAGGCGCGGATAAACACCGAGCTGCGATGCACCGCCCGCCGTTGGTGAGCCGATGTCGATTCCATCGCCGACCACCTGGCAGTAAGGGCCGGAGGTCGCGGTCTGCGTAACACCTCCCACCGGCGGAAAGGCGCCCTGGTTATTGGCATAAGGCGAGCAATCAGTCAGCGAGGAATTGATAGCGACAACGCGCGGAGCCATTCCCGGCAAATTCAAGATCCCAGCGCTGATGCCGCCAGGTCGATCTGCTGCGAGCGTCGAACGAAACTCCGGCGTCTCCACCCACTCGTTCGTGATCGCGTTCTGGTGCACGCTGAAGCCCGAATACGAAGCGAAGAAGAACAGCTTGTTTTGAATGATCGGTCCACCGAGCGATCCCGCCCATGTCCGCTGCGCGTTATTGTCGCGGACAGGTTTTCCCGCGGCTGGCCCGGCGAATTTGTTGTACGCATTCAGCCCCGGGTCATCGTAAAGAAAGTATGCGCCGCCATGCAGGTTGTTCGTTCCGCTCTTGGTCACGACTTTAATCTGCGCGCCGCTGTTGCGTCCGTCGACTGCATCGTAGGACGTGGAAATCACCGTCATCTGGCCCACAGCTTCTTCATTTGGCGTCACCACGGCATTGCCGCCGTGGGTCAGCGAATTCACGCTCACGCCGTCAATCATGAAGTTGTTATCTGCCTGTCGCTGACCGTCGGCCACAATCTGCACGCCGTTTTCCGTCTGGAACACGCCGCTGTTCGATCCACCCGGTCCTGCTCCGTTCGGCAGAAATACGGCATTCCCGTTCCCGGCGCGCGCTGCATCGCCGGTGATGCCCGGCGCGGTGCGAAGAAGTTCATAGGGATCGCCACCGAATATCGGCAGCTTCTGCACCTCTTCGCTTGTGATTGTCGAGCCGATGCTGGCATCCGCCGTTTGGAGCTCAGGCTGTGTGTTCGCCGAAACGGTAACACTTTCCGATGCGCCACCCGTCTGCAGGTTCACATTCAGATTGCGCGGAGTCTCTGCTGCCACTGCAATATTGTCAGTCTTGTTTTCTTTAAATCCGTTCGCCTTCACATCCACGGAATAGTTTCCCGGCGGCAGCGCACTGAATATGAAAAATCCGGTGTCGTTGGTTGTTTTCGTCTGGGTCTGCTGAGTGGCTGTATTGGTCAGGGTCACAGTTGCATTCGGAATGGCGGCTCCACTCTGATCCAATACTGTGCCGCCAAGACTGGCGCCGAACTGCGCACGGGCGGGCGTTACGCAAAACACGATCAGCGCGATCAGCGCGATCCACCAGCCGGATTTTAGGGGGTTGGGCATGGCTACGCCACGACCAAGTCGGTTCGAATTCTCGAAACGAGTCGTCTGCATCGGTGTCTCCTCAACGGTTGCCGACGTGCTGGCAAATTGTCTTTTTTCGTTATCGGGGAAGTGGTACGACTTCGCGTACCTTGTTGCGCAATCGATTGTGCAATGGCTGATTGAAGCACCGTCGGGATTTTGTTGTCAACCACGCCACCCTGACACAACCTACCCGCGGCATGTTGGATGCGGCAGCTAACTTTAAGAGTCTCTTTTTATTGTGCGCGAGTTAACCAGTTGTGGTCGGCACTCTCCGGCAATCTCTATTGCGACTGTTTTCGCGTCACAGTCGCACGCGTTGCGCCGGTCGAGATGCCTCCATCCACCAGCAGCGTCTGCCCAGTGATATAGCGGCTCGCTTCAGATGCCAGAAACACAACCGCGCCGTCCAGATCATGCGGAAGCCCCGCACGTTTCACCGGAATCCGGTCCGTCAAATATTCCACCCACTCCGGGTCCTCGTAGAGCACCTTGTTCTGCTCTGTCCTGAACCAGCCGGGAGCCAGGCAGTTCACCGTAACGCCGTGCCCGCCCCAGTCGTCGGCAAGGCTCATCGTCAGTTGCCGAATCCCGCCGCGGCTCGCGCAATAAGGCGCCAGTCCCGCAAAACCGAAGACGCTCGTGACCGACCCGATATTGATGATGCGTCCATAACCGTGCTCGATCATGCCGCGCGCAACTGCCTGTGCCACAAAAAAACTTCCCCGCAGATTCGTATCGAGCACCAGGTTCCAGTCGTCCCACGTGACATCGAGCGCCGGCTTGCGCACGTTGCACCCCGCATTGTTCACCAGGATATGAATCTGACCAAATGCTGCCGTCGCTTCGTTGACCATCTGCTTAATGCTGGCGGGTTCGCGCACATCAAGCTCAAGCGCGATCGTGCGCCGCCCCAAGGCTCGCATCTCCGCTTCAAAGTCTCGCAATGTATCGCGGTTCCGGCTCGTCAGTACCAGGTCAGCGCCCGCCTTCGCCAGTGCTCGCGCAAAGTACTGCCCCAGGCCGCGGCTTGTTCCCGTCACAATTGCAACCTGGCCGGTTAGGTCGAAAAGCGAATCTGTCATAGTGCGGCCTCGCTACACGCTGTTTTCAGCGTGCTTCCTCATTCGGAGACAAGACCACCTTCATCAGGTTCGGCTCCTGCGCATGCAGGCGCTCAAACCAGCTAGGGCCCTCTTCCAGCGGCGCGACCGCCGTAATCAACGGCCGCACGTGGATGCGACCACTTGAGATCAGTTCAATCGCCTGCGGATATTCGCCCGCCGAAGCAGCGGTCCCCTGGATCCGGAGTTGCCGCGAAACTACCTTCTGCAGTGGCAGGTTGACCTGCGGCTCGATATTCCCGATCAGCGTCACCGTGCCGCCTTTGCGCACACTGTCGATCGATTCCGCAACCGTCTTTGCGCGGCCCACTGCGTCAAACACCGCGTCCGCGCCCACACCGCCCGTCCGCTCCAGCACAGCCTTGGCAATCTCTTCGCCAGTCCCGCGCAGTGCCTCGTCGGCGCCCAGCAGTTCGCCCAGCGTAAGACGCGTCTCATCGATGTCCGCGATCATCACGCGCGCCACGCCCGCCGCGCGCAAGGCCTGCATGGTCAACAGGCCGATCATCCCCGCGCCAACCACCAGCGTCGTATCGCCCTTCTTCACACCGCTCATCTTCACGGCATGGATCGCTACTGAGGTTGCTTCCAGCATCGCCGCCTCGGGAAACGACATCTTGCTCGGCAAGCGATACAGGATGCGTTCCGGCACAGCGATGAATTCGGCGAACGCTCCATTCCGGCGATATTCGCCGCACGAAACGCCAATCACCTGGCGGCGGTCGCAGAGATTCACCTCCCCGCGACGACAGTAGGCGCATTGCCCGCAGTAAACCGTCGAATCGAAGGTGACGCGATCGCCCGGCTTGTAGGCCGTAACTCCAGCGCCAACTGAAACGATCACGCCCGCCGCTTCATGCCCCATCACCAGCGGAGGAATACGTCGTCCCGACGATCCGTCATACCCGTGCACATCGCTGCCACAGATGCCGCAGGCCGCCACGCGCACCAGCACCTCTTTCTCGGCGGGCTCCGGCCGGGGCAATTCCGCAATGGCAAGCTTCCCGTACTCTTCCAGCAACAAGGATTTCATCGATTGATTGCGTCCACTTTCCCGTGCGAACTAGGCCAAATGGCGTCGCGCCTCTTCCGATTCTATCTCCGCGCCAGCGCAAGCCCCTCGTCGGCACCCCGCTAAATTCCGATCGCGCCGTGTCGCAAACGCCCTGGAGACAGATTGGCCCTTCCCGCAGAGACGGCCAATGTGCCGAACCCGAGGCGCCATGTCGTAGAATGAGGCCGCTTCCGGAATACGCTTTCACGCCCCGCGAATTGGGGGCCGCTAAGCACAACTCCGGAAATCCGAACGCACTTTCAGGGATGGATTGCGATGAAGCTTTCTCTTCGAACCTATGTTCCTTTCTTCGTTCTCCCGGTCGCTGTGGCAAGCTGGGGAATGATGAGCGCTCAAGCCCAGTCCTCGACCGAAATTGGCGGACAAAAAATCGTCACCCTCACGCGCTCCGTCGCCAGCAAGACCAAGCCGGAGTTCACCAGCGTCACCGTCCTGCCCGGCCGTGGCATGGAACTGCTCCAGATCACCGCCAACTTTCCCGGTCGCGGAAACGTCGACGTCCTCGCGTCTCCTGATGTCGCAGGCGCCAAAAAGATGCTCGACGAAACCGACAACGCCAACGGCGACTATGGATATCGCCTCGGATCGGCATTCCTCGTTCCCTATCCCAACCGCATCCGCGGAAAACTTTCCGCCGACGGCAAAACCCTGACCACCGAGTGGCAGGGAAAAACCATCACCCTTCCCGCCAACAATATTGGCAAACTCGCCGGCGCCGAGCGCCATGCCATGCATGGCCTCATCTTGAAAGCTCACACCGACAACGTCACTGAGAAGGCCATCCCCGGCGGAAAGCAAGTCACAGGCGTCATTCATGCCGGCGACTTCGGCGGCCACTGGCTTTCGAAAACCGACCTCGTCTTCACCATCAGCCTCACCGCCGACTCGGTCGACGCCGTCGTCGTGGCCAAGAATGTCGGCACTGAAGCCGAGCCGATCGCCATCGGCTGGCATCCCTACTTCAACTTCCCCTCCGGCGACCGCACCCAGGCTCGCTTGCAGATTCCTGCCTCCATGCAGGCCACCGTCGACAGCTACGACAACGTCTTTCCCACCGGCAAGCTCGTGCCCGTCGCCGGACAATATGACCTCCGCGCCGGCGCGCCGCTCTACAAGAATTTCTACGATGACAACTGGAGCCAACTCGACTGGAAGAACGGTGTCGTCCAGGTGAACATCTCCGATCCCGCAGCCAAATACGGCGTCAGGATCGAAGGCCTCTCGCCCGAAATCAAAACCATCCAGGCCTACGCGCCCCCTGACAAGAACTTCGTCGCCGTCGAGGATCAGTACAATTTCGCCGACCCCTTCAGCAAGGTCTGGGGCTCCATGGACACCGGCATGGTCACCCTCAAACCCGGCCAGAACACCAAGTGGCACGTCCGCCTCAAGCTCTTCGTCCCTTAAGCTGGTCGCAATATCCATTCGCTCATCGGCCCAGCTCTCAACCGGAAGATCTGGGCCGACGGCTTTCTCGTCTGCTTTGTCATGCCGACAGTTTCTAATTTGCTTGTCATGTTGAGCGAAGCGCAGCGCAGTCGAAACATCTGCGGTTGCTTTTGCCTCTCCCGTTCCTGCAAAGGCCTTCAATCCCTGTGGTGCGTTCTAGACAAGGCGTTTGGCGGAATGCCTTAAACCTCAGCCCCACGAAAGTTTGCGCCAGAGGAGCGAAATCCCAGGCGAACGCGTCATACAATCAATGCTGGCTCCGCCGAGAGCTTCATCCCCGTATGCATAGAGATTCATCATCACCGGCCGCCAGTCAGCCATACACCTCAGCCGACTCCTCCGCGGAAACCACGGATCTGATCGACTATCTTCTGTCAGAGGCGCTTGCACTGAACGCCTCTGACGTCATCCTGGTCAACGGATCGCCTCCGACACTCCGCGTGAACGGTGCTCTCAAATCACTTCCTGGCGGCGAACTCTCGACCGACGACATCTGGAATCTGTTGACGCCGTTGATGTCCCCGACCCGGCTCGAAGAGTTGAATCACCAAAAGTGTCTTGACTT
This sequence comes from uncultured Acidobacteriaceae bacterium, assembly GCA_963770365.1. Taxonomy (GTDB): domain Bacteria; phylum Acidobacteriota; class Terriglobia; order Terriglobales; family Acidobacteriaceae; genus Telmatobacter. Next base: position 974,974 of record CAVYPN010000032.1, read on the forward strand.
CTGCTTTGAACGCCGCTCCGCCGGAAGATTTCGCGCCAACGTCCACTTCCAGCGTGGAACCATCGCCGCCTCAATCCGTCTTCTTCCCAGCCAGATCCCCACCCTCGAGTCGCTCCACCTCCCGCAGTCGCTCTCCGGCCTCGCCGAGCGACGCCAGGGACTTATCCTCCTCACCGGTGCCACAGGCTGTGGCAAGACCTCCACCATGGCGGCCCTCATCAACGCCATCAACAGCACCCGCCACGACCACATCATCACCATCGAAGACCCGATCGAATTTCAGCAACCCAATCAGCTCTCACTCGTGGAACAGATCGAAGTAGGATCCGACACACCCGGATTTGCCCAGGCTGTCCGCGCCGTCCTGCGGCAGGATCCCGATGTCATCCTCATCGGCGAGATGCGCGACGCCGAGACCATGGCCGCCGCTTTGACCGCCGCCGAAACCGGGCACCTCGTCCTCACATCGCTCCACACCAACGACGCCGCCCAGACCGTCTCGCGCATCCTCGATATCTTTCCCGCAGGCTTTCAATCTCAAATGCGACGTCAGCTCTCACTGGCACTTTTGGCCATCATTCATCAGCGGCTCTTGCCCGCTATCAACGGAATCGATCGCTACCCTGCCGTCGAAATCCTCATGGCCACCATTGGAATTCGCAATCTGATTCGCCGTGGTGACGACCACCAGCTCCGAGCCAACATTGAAACCGGCCGCTCCGATGGCATGCAGACCATCGAACAGTCGCTGGCTGAACTGGTACGCAATCAGCGCATCTCCCGCGACACCGCCTACGCCCACACCAGCCACCCCGAAGATCTCCGCCGCCACCTCGGCGAATAGCGCATGTAGGCGGCTGCGCTCCCGTCCCTCACAGACAACGAACGGCCTTCCTCTTAATACGTGCGCGCGAATCGCTCAACAAATCGGTAATAGCCTTTTTTGCAATGGGAAATCTTCATGACCTCTTTTCGTTGCCGAAGCATCGTCCTCGCATTTAAGCGTGCGGAGCCTTCAAGCCGATGTCGATCGCACAGGAATTCAACCTGACCATTGGAAAACACGAAGTGGTGCAGTCCAGGATCCTCGGCGAGAAACGAGACATCCTCGTTTCCGCGCCGCATGAGTCCAAACCAAACATGCCGCTTCTGATTGTCCTTGACGGCGAATGGAACTTCACCAAGGTGGCGGTTGTTGTGGATCATCTTGTCTCGAATGGCCGGTTGCCGCCGATGGTCGTCGCTGGAGTTGTGAATACGGATCGCGGTCGCGATTTGACTCCAACTTTCGAAGCAGGCGAATTTGCTGCTGGACCTTCGGATCGGTTCCTGTCGTTTCTCGCTGACGAATTGATCCCTCACCTCGCCGCCGAATACCCCATCGGCGGCTACCGTATCCTCGCCGGCCACTCGAACGCGGGAATGTTCTCGCTTTATGCTTTCATTCGCCGTCCTGAGGTCTTTCGCGCGAACATTGCGCTGAGCCCAAGCTTCGGGCTCGACGATCGCTTCGTTGCGCTGCTTGGCCGGGCGATCGCGAAACCGAGTTCCGCGCCTCGCTTCGTCTTCATCGGCGCAGGCGGAGACGAGGAGGCCGATATCGCTGTCGGCACCCTTCGCTTCGCAAAGACCTTCGAGAGCAGCCCCAATGCGGATCTCGAATATCACTACGAAGTTTTTCCCGGAGAGACCCACGGGTCTGTGGGATTGCGTGCCTTCTATCGCGCGCTCGAAGATCTGGCGGAACCCGATGCACATGTCGCGTACGGTCCCGCGCGATATCTCAGTGAGGCACAACGTCGCCGGCATGCATGGGTTCGACGCTTCGGTTCCACCTTCGACGATAAGGCCCTGCCGGAATTCTCCGCGGCTCGACCCATGCTCGACGCGCTTGCGTCCCCCGGCGCGCAGAACCTCGGCGCTTACTGGGATCGTCTTAAAACGGAGTTTGCTGACGACTTCCGTTTCGACCCGGTCGAGCGTCGAAACCTTATCGAAGCCCTCGCTTCAAAGGGTCGCAACGAAGACGCACAGAAGCTCCGCGCTCTGCCGGGATTCGATGCCGACAATTCGCCTGCGAATAACTATGGAACCGCGTTGCATCTGAATGAAGGACTCGTTGCTTACCTCCCCATGCACGGAGTGCCCACCGATGTCTGCCACCCAAACATCGCACCGACGGTTCACGCACCAACCCTCGTTTCCGATCGCCATGGCCGGCCAAATGGTGCGTACCGCTTCAGCGGTGATGGCGCGTTCATTGAGATTCCCGGCAATCAAGACTTCAATACCGCGGGTTCCATCAGCGTTGCGGCGTGGGTGCGCCCGCACAAGCCCGCCGCTTACACCGCTTGGGTTTCGCAGGTGGGTCCCAGGTGGGGTTCACAGTGGCGGCTCGGGTTTGGACCAAATCCGGCTGCGCAGTGGGGCACCACCACGTTCGGAACCCGTTGGACCGATTACTGGGCCACCGGCGATGGTCTCGCGGTGGACACCTGGGTCCACACCGCTGCTGTTTTCGATCAGACGCTTGGCGAGTTGCATCTTTACCTCAACGGCCGCGAGGTCGAGACCGTCCACGACCTTGTTCCATGGGGCGCGGGCCCCGGTCCACTGCTCATCGGAGCGCAACGCGACGACGGACTCTTTTTCAACGGCGATGTAGGCGAAGTGCGCGTCTACCGCCGCGCGCTGAACGGTGCGGAAGTGACCGCTCTCAGCAGAATTGAGACAGATTCCGTCGCCGCAGCCGTGCAGCCAAACGCAACGGCAGACTGCTTCCATGTTTCGCCGCAGTAGGGCCTTTTGTTGCGCGAGACTTCGGACGCTCTCTGAGCCACCCGGGCAAACTCAAAATGGTTGATCACCACCGGTTAGCACCGGCGATTAGCCCCTCGACAAGCTAATCTCCCAGCCGATTCAGTTTCACGCTCCGCCCCGTCCGCGCCGACTCCCGCGCCGCATCCAGAATCTGCATTACGATCACGTTCGTATCGAGCGCGGTCAAATCGCCCTTCGGCACGATCTCCCCACGCAACACCGCCGAGAGATACGAAAGCGAATCGCGCTCCCGCGCAGGCAACGCCGGCGCACTCGTCGTATGCTCCTCTGCATCGTGCTCATGTCGAATCCGAATCTGGTCGGCAGCAACCGTGATGGCATAGCCCGTCGCTCCGTAAACCTCCATATCCTTTCGCCCAAACGGCCAGTTCCACGACCCCATAATGACGGCCTGCGCATGTGGATACTGCAAGGTGATGGTGGAGTCGTCATCGACCTTCGGATAGATCTGCGGCTTGTCATGATTCACCACCGCCGTCACCGTCTGCGGCGTCTCGCCGTGCATCATCCACGTCATCAGGTCCACGCCATAGCAGCCAAAGTCATACAGCGCTCCCGCTCCGTTCTGTGCGGGATCGGTAAGCCAGCTTAGAAACTCCGGGGGTACGTTGATTTCTTTCGGCCCCTGGTGCCCGTCATGAACGACCACCCGCCGAATCTCACCAATCCGTCCCTCGCGGACTTCTTCGTAAGCTGCCCTGTTGCTCGTGTACCACGTGGTCTCGTAATTCACCAGGACCTGGATCTTGTGTTCCCTGGCGACGCGCCGAATCGCGAGTGCATCCTCAAGAGAAATGGTCAGCGGCTTTTCGACCATCACCGACACGCCGTACTGCGCCGCAATCTCGATCGCATGGCGATGCTCGCCAATCGACGTATATACCAGCACCGCCTGCGGTCGAGTCCGCTCGATCATGTTGGCTTCGCTCTTGTAGAACAGCGTGTCCGGCAGCGAATACTTCTTGCCGTACTTCTGCCACAATTCGGTGTTTGCGTCGGCGATTCCCACCAGCTGCACATCCGCGTGCTTCGGAAGCTGCGACAGAAAGCCCTCTACGTGGCCGTGCTCAAGGCCCACGATCGCAACCTTCAACGGTTTCACTTCGTCAGCCCCGGCAGAAACGCCGGCAAACATCCAGACCATCAACATAGAGACAAACAGAAATGAGCTGCGAAAACTTCGAGCGCGCATCAAGTTCACATTCCTCCTGCGGCCCCGATTCTACAGCCCGCGCCCTCCCATGCCTGGCCGCTGATTGATGAATACACCGACGCAGAAGTGCCGGCGCCGGTTCGATGTCACCGAAGACAGAAACTCTGTAAACCGCCAACCGCCAAAACCCGTCAATCCTTCCATGGGGATGGCAGCGATTCGTTTTCGATGCCCCTGCTGCGGATACAGGACTCTCGAGGCGCCAGGCACGTTGGCCTTATGTCCGGTGTGCTGGTGGGAGGACGATGGGCAGGAGGACGCCGACGCCTCCGACGTCCGGAACACCGTAAATGGCGAATTGAGCCTCAACGAGGCCCGTTTGCACTACTCTCAGTGCGGCGCCGCCCACCCTCGTTTCCTCCCTTACGTCCGCAAACCCGGGGTCACTGAGCAGTAACGTGTCTTCTCCGGTCCGCCAGGCAACCCTTCCGGCCTGGCCGGTTTGACCGCCCCCGCAAACCCTCTTACCATGAATTGTGGCATTATCCGCGCCACACGACGCTGTTACCGTCTGGCGACAGCCCCCTGTAGCAGCAAGATTTGGCGCCTGTCGCGCCCGGAAGGTACAACGTTGAGCACCGCTGACACTCTCGAATCCAACCCCGCATCGGGTACACCCGAAGAATCGCAAGGCCACGAAGGCCACGATCACGAACACGACCCAAACCACGAACATCAACCCCACGAGCATCAACATGGTCCGGTCCTCAATCCGGAATGCACGCGCGAGCTCGTGCTCGATGTCCCCGCGGAGGAAGTGTCCAAAGCCTTCCGCAACGTCGTTCGCAACTATCAGAAGTACGCCAAGCTTCCCGGCTTCCGCCCCGGCAAAGTGCCTGAGGCCGTCGTCCGCCGCCGATTCGCCACCGAAATCCGCAAAGACGTCATCGACGGCTTGCTCCCTGACCGCTTCAGCAAAGGCGTCCGCGACCTTGGGATCCGCCCCGTGGGCCAGCCGCAAGTGACGGAAATGACCGTCGAAGAAGGCCAGCCCCTCCACGTCAAAGCTGTCTTTGAATACCTGCCTGACTTCTCCATCGAAGGCTATGACCAGGTCGTCGTCGAAAAACCCTCCGTTGAAGTGACCGACGAAGAATTCGCGCACGAAATGACCCAGCTACGCGAGTCCCGCGCCGTGGTTGAGCCCGTCGAAGAAGACCGCCCGATCGTCGACGGCGATTGGGCCGAGATCTCTTACACCGGCCAAATGACCGAGGACTCCGAAGCGGCTCCCATCACCGGCGAGGATTCCCTCGTCGAAGTCGGCGGCAAGGATACGGTAGAAGCCTTCACCCAGGTTCTGCGCGGAGCCAAGGCCGGCCAGGAACTGAAAGCCGAAGTCATCTACCCGGCTGACTACCCCGAAGCCAAGCTCCAGGGCAAGACCGTCGCCTACGACGTGGCCGTTAAAGCCATCAAAAAACGGACACTTCCCGAATTGAGCGACGAGTTCGCAAAGGAAGTCGGAAATTACGAAAGTTTGGACGATCTGCAGTCCCGTGTCCGCGAACACATGGCCAGCCGCAAACGCCGCGGCGTCGAAGCCGAAACCAAGGACCGCCTGTTCGCCGAATTAGTCAATAAATACCAGTTCCCTGTCCCGGAAAGCCTTGTGCAAGACCAGATTGACGCCCGCCTCGAGCGCGGCCTGCGCGCCCTCGCCGCCCAGGGCATGAACCCTGAACAGATGCGCAAGCTCGATTTCGGCCGTCTCCGCGGCGCCCAGCGCGACTCTGCTGTCGCCGAGGTCAAAGCCCACCTGTTGATGGACCGGATTGCTGAAAAAGAAGGTGTTACCGTCACCGACGAAGAGTTGGACAGAGAGATACAATTGGCAGCAATCCAATCCCGTGAGCCGTACGAGACGCTCCGCCAGCGTTTGACTGACGACGGTGGGCTAGCTAGAATCCGGGAGCAATTGAAACGCGAAAAAACCGCAAGTCTGCTGTACGAAAGATTGCCCGCGTAGTCGTTGAGTTGGCGAAACCGCTGTGCTGACCGGGACTTGCACCACTCCGGCCCCCACAGCCATCAAATAGGACGGGGCAATAACCCCGCGAGGGATAAAACTCGAATGGCACTTGTTCCCATGGTGGTTGAGCAGACGAGTCGCGGCGAGCGCGCCTACGACATCTATTCCCGTCTGCTTCGCGATAACATCATTTTCCTCGGCACGCCGATCGATGATCAGGTAGCCAATCTCATCGTTGCTCAAATGCTGTTTCTCTCAGGCGAAGATCCGGAGAAGGACGTCCAGCTCTACATCAACTCCCCGGGTGGCTCCATTACTGCCGGGTTGGCGATTTATGACACAATGCAGTTCATACGCAACAATGTCGTGACATACTGCATTGGTCAGGCAGCCAGCATGGGTGCGTTCCTGTTGCTTGCCGGGACAAAGGGCAAGCGGTTTGCGCTGCCAAACGCGCGCATTCTTATTCATCAGCCTTCAATGGGTGGGCTGAGCGGCCAGGCGACGGATATCGATATTCATGCACGCGAAATCCTCCGCATCCGCGAGATCACCAATATCCTGATGGCGAAGCACACCGGTCAGCCGCTCGACCGTATTGAACGCGACGTGGAACGCGACTTCATCATGAACTCGGCTCAGGCGAAAGATTACGGCATCATTGACGAAATCATCGATAGGCCGCGCACATAGCGGCCACGCAGTCTGCAAGCATTTTTTGAAAAGGCCAGTCCAAAGGGAGCAGAAAAATGAAAACGCGCACGGGACCTGAAGAAGCGCTGCGGTGCTCGTTCTGCCACAAATCGCAGGACGCTGTAGCGAAGTTGATCTCGTCGCCCAGCGACTATCCACGGGCATACATCTGCGATGAGTGCGTCGCTGTCTGTAACTCTATCCTTGAAGACGACCGCGGAGATGCCACGCATCCCGCAAACGCCGCCGGCCACCTGCCCAAGCCCCAGGAAGTCAAAAGCTTCCTCGACGACTACGTCATCGGCCAGGACCAGACCAAGAAAAAGCTCGCTGTCGCCGTCTACAACCACTACAAGCGCGTGCAGATGAACCGCATGCGCAACAACGAAGTCGAACTCGCAAAATCGAACATCCTGCTCATCGGCCCCACGGGCTCCGGCAAGACGCTCCTGGCGCACACGCTTGCCAAGATGCTTGACGTTCCCTTCGCTATCGTTGACGCCACCACCCTCACTGAAGCCGGCTATGTCGGCGAAGATGTCGAGAACATCATCCTCAAGCTCCTGCAGGCAGCCGACGGCGATGTTACGCGCGCCCAGCAGGGCATCATCTACATCGACGAAATCGATAAGATCGGCCGCAAGGACGAGAACCCCTCGATCACCCGCGATGTCTCCGGCGAAGGCGTACAGCAGGCACTGCTCAAGATTCTCGAAGGCACCGTTGCCAACGTGCCGCCGCAGGGTGGACGCAAGCATCCGCACCAGGAATTCACAGCAGTCGACACCACCAACATTCTCTTCATCTGCGGTGGCGCCTTTGTCGGCCTTGAGCGCGTTGTCGGCCGCCGCGTCGGCAAAAAGGCTCTCGGCTTCAAAGCCGTGGATGCCGAGGCCGATGCAGCAACGACACGCTCGCATCGCGATACCGAGTTGCTCCGCAAGACCGAGCCGCAGGACCTCATCAAGTATGGATTGATTCCCGAATTCGTCGGCCGTCTTCCCGTCATGGGCATCCTCGATGAGCTCGACGAAGCTGCTCTCGTCGAAATCCTTACCAAGCCGCGCAACGCGATCGTCAAGCAGTACCAGCGCCTGCTCGAGTACGAGAATGTTCGCCTCCACTTCACCCAGGAAGCCATCGGTGGTATCGCCCGTGAAGCCCTTGCCCGCAAGGTCGGCGCGCGCGGTCTGCGCATGATCCTCGAAGAGCTGATGCTCGACCTGATGTATCACCTGCCCAGCAACAAGAAGGTGCGCGATCTCGAGATCACCAAAGACATGGTCGAGCGCCGCGATCTCTCGCTCTGCCTGCTTGAAAAAGCCGGATAGCTTCGTTGCACAACTAGCTTCCGTATACCAAGGTCACATCGCCCCGGCGATGTGACCTTTGAGTCTTAGCTTGAAAAAACGAGGGTGTCATTCTGAGTGAACGGGGCCCCGAACGTATTTCGGGGTCCCCAAAGAACGATCTTTGTTCTTTGGGGCAGAGTTCGGGGGTGGTGAGCGAAGAATCTGCTTTTTTCGGCTCCAGACTCACCTCAATAATCTTGAGACCTCAAACTGTTCTTTGCTGGCGACCCCCGCTTCGCGCGCAACCAATTTGCATTTGCTTTCCGCGACGAATATTGTGAATCGCATGCTTTTGCGGTTCCCCACAGTTCTTCTCATCCTCCTGAGCGCCGTCGCATTTGCGCAGTCCCAGCCACCGGCATCCTCGTTCGAAGCTGCCTCGGTCCGGCCCAGCCAGCACGAAGTCGGCCCCGACTACAACAATCAGATAACCTACTCACCCGCCGGTTTCAACGGAAAGAACGTCACACTCAAGCGTCTCGTCGCGGAGGCTTGGCACTGCCAGCTCAATCAGGTCAGCGGCCCGCCGTGGCTCGACCATAATGAATACGACATTGTCGCTCGCGCTTCCGAGGGCGCGACCAAAGAACAGATCCAGCTAATGCTGCGCGCGCTTCTCGTCGACCGCTTCCACTTGAAACAACACGGCGAAACCAAATCAATGCGTGTGTACGAATTGGAAACCGGCAAAAATGGTCCGAAGATCAAACCTGTTCAGGATGGAAGCGCTCCCTCGTCGAGCCCCGGTTTTCGCTTTCGCGGAGACATGCGTCAGTTCGCCGATCTTCTGGCCGTCCAATTCACAATGCCCGCGCCAGAGAATCCCGGGGTTCCTGTGAAGGCGGGTGGTCCTGCGATCCCCGTCCTCGACAAGACAGGGCTGCAAGGCGTCTACGACTTCAGCGTGGACCGGCCGCCTGAGTTGGGAACTGACATTTTTACAGCATGGAAGAGAGCCCTTGAAGATCAACTTGGCCTGAAGATCGAAAGTCGCATGGACCACATTGCAGTTGTCGTGGTCGATGATGCGTCAAAGATCCCGACCGCAAACTGATCTCACCAGCAACTCGACACTTTCCTCACACGCAACTGACTTTCGTATACTCAAAGGTCACTTCATTTGGAGATGTGACCTTTGATTCTTTAGGCATTCGCGTGCCCTCCGCCTCCCCAATCCGCTGTACAATCCCAACAAGGCGCGCTGGATCAGTGAGTCCCCTGACATCGCCCCGCGTCTAAGATCCATGGTGCTTTTATGACTTCTTCAAAAGACAAGAGCGAGCCGCGCAAACTTCCCATGATGCCCATTCGGGACATGGTGATCTTCCCCTACATGATGACGCCCTTCGTCGTCGGCCGCCTGTCGAGCGTGCGCGCGCTTGAAGAAGCGCTCAATGGCGATCGCAAGATCTTTCTCGCCACGCAGCACGACGCATCCATCGACGAGCCAAAGGCCAAGGAGATCTACCAGGTCGGCTCCATCTGCAATATCGTCCAAAGCGTCAAAATGCCCGACGGCAACATCAAGGTCCTTGTCGAAGGCGTCGAGCGCGCAAAGTCCACCGAAGTCAACGATCGCGATGGATTCTTCGTCGCCACCGTACGCACCGGCAAGACCGATTTCGAAATGACGCCGGCCGTCGAACAACTCATGCAGCGCGTCACCACGCTGTTCGAGCAGTATGTAAAGCTCCAGCAGTCGCTCAACTATGAAACCATCATCGCGACAGTTCGCATGGATGAACCGGCGAAGCTCTCCGATACCATAGCCGCCAATCTGCAAATGGGCATCGAGGAAAAACAGGAGCTGCTCGGCATCTTCGATCCCGCTTCTCGCCTCGCGCGCATCGCCGACGTGCTCGACATCGAAATCGAAAAACTCGATCTCGACCGCAACATCCAGTCGCGCGTCAAGCGCCAGATGGAGCGCGCGCAGAAAGAGTACTACCTCAACGAAAAGATCAAGGCCATTCAGAAGGAACTCGGTCGCGGCGAAAAGAGCGAGTTCGACGAGCTGCGCAAGAAGATCGAAGCCGCCGGCATGCCAAAAGAAACGCTCGAGAAAGCAATACAGGAACTCAAGAAGCTCGAGGCAATGCCGCCCATGTCGGCAGAATCCACCGTCAGCCGCAACTACATTGACTGGCTGCTCGCAGTGCCGTGGAAGAAAAAGTCCAAAGAAACACGCTCGATCGACTTCGCGGAAAAAGTACTGAACGAAGATCACTACGGCCTCGAAAAAATCAAGGAGCGCATCCTCGAATTCCTCGCCGTTCGCCAGCTCGTCAAGAATCCCAAAGGTTCCATCCTCTGCTTCGTCGGACCCCCGGGAGTCGGCAAGACGTCGCTAGGCATGTCCATCGCCAAGGCCACGGGCCGCAAATTCGTTCGCCTCTCGCTTGGCGGCGTTCGCGATGAAGCCGAGATCCGCGGCCATCGCCGCACCTACATCGGCGCACTCCCCGGACAGATCATCCAGCACATGAAGCGCGCCGGCACCAAGAACCCCGTCTTCCTGCTCGACGAAGTCGACAAGATGGCCTCCGACTTCCGCGGCGATCCAGCTTCAGCATTGCTTGAAGTCCTCGATCCCGAGCAGAACACGACGTTCCAGGATCACTACCTTGACGTGGATTACGATCTGTCGCAGGTCCTCTTCGTCGCGACTGCGAACGTACTGCACACCGTTCCCGCTCCCTTGCAGGACCGCATGGAAGTGCTGCGCCTGCAGGGTTACACCGAGCAGGAGAAACTCGAAATCGCCAAGCAATACCTGGTGAAAAAGCAGCGCGAACAGACCGGTCTCAACGACAAGAACGTCTCCTTCAGCGACGACGCCATCCTCGAGATCATCCGCAACTACACGCGCGAAGCCGGCGTCCGCAACCTCGAACGCGAAATCGGCAATGTGTGCCGCAAGGTTGCTCGTCGCGTGGTCAAGAAGGGCGCGAAGCACAAGGAAGAAGTCACCGCCGCAAGCATCAGCGAATTCCTCGGCGTGGCGCGCTTCCGCGACTCCGAGGTGCACGAGAAGAGCGAAGTGGGCCTGGTCACCGGCCTTGCATGGACTGAAGTCGGCGGCAGCATCCTCACCACCGAAGTCACGGTGCTCGACGGCAAGGGCAAGCTCACCATCACCGGCCAGCTCGGCGACGTCATGCAGGAGTCGGCTCAGGCCGCCCTCGCTTACATCCGCGGCCGCGCACAGGCTCTCGGCCTCAGCCGCGAGTTCTATCGCAACATTGACATCCACCTGCACGTTCCCGAAGGCGCCATCCCAAAGGACGGCCCCTCTGCCGGCATCACCATGGCCACCGCGCTCGCAAGCGCGCTGGCCAAGATTCCCGTCCGGCGCGACATCGCCATGACCGGTGAAATCACGCTGCGCGGCAAGGTTCTGCCGATCGGTGGCTTGAAAGAGAAGCTGCTGGCGGCCCTGCGCGCAGGAATCTTCGAAACCATCCTGCCCAAGGCCAACGAGAAAGATGTTGCCGAGTTACCCGACAACATCAAGAGCTTCATGAAACTCCATTTTGTCGATACCATGGACGAGGTGCTGGCCCTGGCCCTTGAAAGCCCTCTGCCCACTCCTCTGCCCGAAGCCGCAGAGGTACTCGCCGTGCCCCCGCAGGATGTCGTATCCGGCCAGGTCTCCCGTCAATAACACTCGGCGAGAGTTTCCAATGCCGATCTGTTACGCATCAGGGCACGCTTCCACTGCCTGCAGAGAAACTCGGGTGTATTCCGGAGGGAGCGTGGGGCTTCAGCCCCACGAAAAGCGGTCATAGAATCACCGGGCTTTAGCCCCGGCATCCCGTTCGCACGCTTTACTTCCCCTGAATATCCTCGAACGCGTGCACCCACGCATTCATCACATCGTCGAACGTGAATCCCGGCTCCACCTTGCAGTTCGAAAACGCGTCGCCCTTCTTCTCACACTCAGCGACCCGCTCGCCCTTCACGTTGTAAAGCGTGAGGCTGTTGGGGCCTTTGGGAATCTTTGCGAGCGCAGGGTGCGTCACAGGCGGCTCTTCGAGGTTGATGGTGTGGACAACCGGACCGTTGGCAGTCGCGGCCAACAGACAAATGGCAACGAGTATATGCACGTTGACTCCAGATAAATTGATGAGAAGTGAATGCAGTATAGGGCAGGTTTCACGCAGACCGCATGGTCTTTCTGTGGTCATTCGTCACATGACGTTACTTTTCGCATGGACGCTCAGAGCACACAGGCATCCGCTCACGCACGGCGCCTCAGTCTTAATCCTGTATCCTCAAGAAAATGCGAGGCTGCGCTCCAGAGTCCTCTGCGAATGAGATTTGCATGCCTTCAATGCGCTACACCACGCAATTCCTGCTCTCCGCCCTCGACGCGGCTCAGTTCCCCGCTCCCACAGTGCCGGAAATCGCGTTTCTGGGTCGCTCCAACGTGGGCAAATCCAGCCTGCTGAACGCACTGGTAGGCGAGAAGGCCGCAAAAGTTTCGCAAACCCCCGGACGCACGCGCGCCATCAACTTCTTCGCACTGCTCGATCCGCGGCAAAAGCCCCAGCTTGTTTTTGCAGATCTTCCCGGTTACGGCTACGCCAAGATCTCAAAATCCATTTCCGCCGAATGGCCGAAATTCATCGATCCATATCTCGCCGAGCGCGAGACCCTCAAACTCTGCGTCTGTCTCGTAGACTCCAACATTGCTCCGCAGCCAAACGACGGAAAGCTCTTCGACTGGCTCCGCCACGCTGGTCGCGAGTTTCTCGTCGTCGCAACCAAGACCGACCGCCTCAGCGGCAACGCACGCACCCGCAACCTCCTGGCGATTCGAAACGCATTTGACCTCGACGAAGTGCTTCCCGTCTCCGCCAAAACCGGCGCTGGCATCAAGGAACTTTGGAACCGAATCGAAGCCACAAGCTCCGTCGAACCAGCCTAGTTTTCCAAGTCTGAAATTCTTCCTGATGCCGGAGCAGTGTCATTCTGAGCGCCTATGACAGTGTCATTCTGCCCAACAAAGGCAGTGTCATTCTGAGCGAACGGGGCCCCAAACGTGTTTCAGTTTGGGGGTGGTGAGCGAAGAATCTGCTTTTGTTTCTCGATGCCCGTCTAACCGCCCTTCTCAAACATTCTGCGGTGTCATTCTGAGTGAACGGGGCCCCAAACGTAGTTCAGTTTGGGGGTGGTGAACGAAGAATCTGCTTTTGTTTCTCGATGCCCGTCTAACCGCACTTCTCAAACATTCTGCGGTGTCATTCTGAGTGAACGGGGCCCCAAACGTTTTTCACGGGGTCCCCAAAAAGCGATTTGTGCTTTTTGGGGGTGGTGAGCGAAGAATCTGCTTTTGTTCCTCGGTTTCTGTGAACCACTAGGCCCTTACCGCAGGAATAAAACTAAAATCGTTCCCTTCGTCCCCAATACGAACCCTCAAAGAAACCTTCGTTCCCATCGCCCCGCTCCCAACCGCTTCTCGGAAACGTCTGACGATCTCATCCGCAGCCAGCGCATCGCAGTAAAGCGCCCTTCGCCCCTGCGCCGTGCGCCCGAAGTAACGCGGACCCAAGCGAATCCAGCGGGATGCCCCCCTGTCCTCCGCAAGACACTCGATGGCAATCGCATCAAGCCGCTGCATCCACTGCGCAGGAGCCTGCTCCACCTGCCAGTTGATCCACGCGGCGCCCGCGTCCGGCGTATCAGGATGGACTTCCTGCTCTCCGGGCCCGAAGTGACATACTTTCCGCGAGCCATCGCGCATGCCGGCAAAAAGCAGATCCGGTAGAACTCCACGCTCCGACATCTCGCGCTCCACTGCATCGATTTCGGCAGTAACGCTAACCGCCACCGCATGCCGCTTGCGTATCTCGTTCTTCAGAATACGCAGAGCTTCATCCAGCGACGTGACGACGAAATCGACCACGCCGTCGCGCATCGCCAGCTTCTGCGCCATCGGATCTTCCGCGGCAGCAAGCGTTGCACACCCCGCAACGTTCCCCGCGATCACCATCGCTCGACTGTGAGCATCCAGCTCTCCGACGTACAAAAGCCTGCCACCCAGGTTCGGCTCCGCAAGCTGATCACTGTCGCGTGCACTCGCTCCATCGCGTATGAGCGCGCGATAGAGACAAAAAGCCTCAAGTTGCAATGAGTCTGCATTGGCGGGTGCAGGGTCAGGCACCAATCGGAGGTTCTCCACACGCCGTGGCGTCGGCGCAACGGTTGCGCGTCAGTCCTTTGCGCGTTCCGCCACGTTCTTCTCACGGACAAACAAGATGAGTTCACCGGGCGCGGCGGTGGTCTTGAATTTCTCACTCACTTTGGGCTTCGCGCATCCGTTCGCGGTCACCATCCCCTTCGACATGATTGCGGACACGAGATACCAGACGTCGCCAAATGCGTTCTTCTCCTTATCGCAGTTGACGTAAATTTCCATCGAGTTATCGTATGCGACATGCAGTGTCACTTCGTGGGCGTCGGCGGGAATCGTCAATTCGGCGGTGCCATCCTCATTTGGCTTCACCCAATCGGGGTGCAACGTCGTTGCGTGATCGACGCGAACCTGGTAACCGGTCGGCATCACGGGGCGACCCGACTTGCCGTCGAATACCTTGAGGATGATGGTCTTGGTGGGTTCGGCGTGCAACGCGCCACTCAGCGCGACCAGCCACCCAAGCACGAGCAACCCAATCGTTCTACGAGCCATTCTGTTCCTCTCGCGACTACCATGCAGAGTATGGCTGCCCGTCTGATCCTGTTTCCTGCGAACCTGAGTGCACATCATCGATGCCCGGATCCGTCTGATCCAGATTGTGCAGAGAATCAGTGGTCTCCGTGTTCCAGGTGTCGCGTGCCTTGGTCATTGGATCTTCGGGGATAGCCTTGAGGTACCCCTCCTGCACCAGGTCGTCAAGCGATTGAGGCGCTTTCTGTTTGTCCATGGTGTAGGAGTCAATTGCAGAACGCATAACGCGCAAGTTTTCCTTGAGCACCGCTTCCTGCGCAGATTTGATCGCAGCTTTGAAACTCGGAATGGCAAGCGTCGTCAGGATGCCGATGATCATCATCACGATCATCAACTCCATCAGCGTGAAGCCCGCTTCCCGTTTTCCTTTGCTGCGCATCTGTACCTCTATTCTCCTACATCCATTGACTTCGTTCGTGGCTTATCGGGGCGGGATACATTACCTCGGGAGCAATGGCCCGAACCCCTGTTCTCTCAAGTTGGAGCCTGCCGGTCAAACCCTGATCCTACCAACCAGAGTATTTCGTTCCGTCAAGAGCCGTGCCCGTCGATTTGGAATACACATCGAACACGCTCTGCCCGCCATACGAGTCCGACGTCGGATCATCCTGCATCGAATGCAATCCCCACTCCGCCTTGCCCGTCATCGGATCAACAGGAATGCGGCGGAGGAACTTCACCTTCTTGCCCTGGATATCGACCCCATTCACCAGCGTCTCAAGATCGGGCGGATAATTCTGGCTATCGACCTTCGTCTGGATGGCGCCCTTGTCCGCGGCGTCTTTGTAGTGGTCGATGGCATCGCGCATCTCCCACAGTTCACGCCGCAGTTCGTGCTCCCTTTCCCTTTTGACCTTGAACCGCGCAATGGGGATAGCTGCCGACGCAAGAATCGACAAGATCGCCACAGTCACGATCAACTCAACCAGGGTCAGGCCGCGCTCCGAACTTCTTCGGATTGGCCGCCGAGCCATCATCCTTCGATACTCCTACTGCACAACGATCGTGGTTTGCGAGGTTTGTGCCTGCAGCGCTTTGCCCGCGCTGTTCATTGCACTCGCGCGCGTAATGCTGATGCCGCTCTGCCCCTTGGCTGTCGCCTGAAATGTTAAGACGCAGATCACACCGGCTCCGCTCACGCCGGGTGCGCCGGGTGGCCGCGAAACATTCACAGTCAGGTTTCCGCTGTCGTCGCGATGCGCCATCGACACAATCTGTCCATCGCGATTCAGCAGGTCGCCATCTCCCACGTTCACCAGCGTCATCTTCGCTGGATCGTATTGAATCTGCAAGGGAACAGACGAAACATCGGTGCCCCCGGTCAATACCACCGGAACCTGGAACGTCGTTCCGCTGGCTACCGTCCCGGGCGAATTCAACATGAGATTGACTTTCCCATCAGGCCCTTGTGCAGCAGGGGACCCCGGTGGCGGGCTGGCATCTGCCGCGGTTCGGTTTGCATCCGCCGCCGCACCGTTGGCATTCGCAGCCGCTCGCATCTGTGCAAGAGCCGCTGGCGCCGCTGCCTCGGCGCTCGGACCCGGCAGCGCG
Source organism: uncultured Acidobacteriaceae bacterium (assembly GCA_963770365.1). Lineage (GTDB taxonomy): Bacteria > Acidobacteriota > Terriglobia > Terriglobales > Acidobacteriaceae > Telmatobacter. The sequence goes on from CAVYPN010000032.1 coordinate 991,326, forward strand.
CCCGGAGAAGGACGATTCTCCGCTGGAGGCGTTGCCACAGGAGGCTGAGTCACGCCGGTTGCTCCTGAGGAAATGTGGCGCAACTCGACCGCTTGGCTTCCCGGACCGGTATCGACTGTCCGCAGGTTGTCTGGAGTAAGGTTCTGCGTCCGCACAACATGCGGAACCACGAGGAAGACAATCTCGTCATCCTGCCGGATCTTGTCCCTCGAACCGAAAAGATAGCGCAGAATCGGAATCTGGCTGAGCCCCGGAATGCCGCTCCAGTTGTCCTGAATCTGCTGCTCCTGGATGCCGCCCAGAATGTTGGCTTCTCCCTCGCGCAAACGGATCGTCTGCTCCGCCACACGCTGGCTCAGGATGGGCTCGGTAACGCCGCTGATGGTCACGGACCCGCTTTGCGCAGTCACTTCGATCTTGATCTTGAGCGTCACATCGCGATCAAAGTGCACGGTCGGTGTGACATCGATATTCACGCCAACGTCCTGATACTGGAATTGCGTGTTTACCAGCGAACTTACCAGCGCAGTCGCTGCGCCCGTCTGGTACGAACCCGTGGCAATCGGTATCTTTGATCCGATCTTGAGCGAGGCTTTCTGCTGGTCCGCTGCGCGAATCCGTGGGTTCTGCAGAATCTTGGTGTTGTTATCGGTCAGCAAAGCGTTCGCGGTGGCCGAGCCAATCGTAACCGCAAAGTCGTTCGAGTTCAGATGCGCCAGGTTATACAGTGTCGGGTTGTTCGAGGTCGTCGTAGGTGTGCAGTTCGTGCTCCCCGTCGGGCAAGTGGTTGAGGAACTGCTCGAGGTCGGTGGTTGAATTGCCACACCGGCGCTCGATGGCCAGGTGATGCCAAGATTGCGCTCCCAGTTCTTGCTGACCTCAAGCACCGCAATATCGACGACAACCTCAGGCCGTGCCTTGTCCAGATCGTTAACCAGCTTCTGGGCAAGCAGCAGTTCGTCCGGCGTTGCCCGCATCACAATCGCGTTCTGGCTTGCAACACCGTAAACTTTCGCACTTGGCATCACGTTGCGCAGCGCGGTTTGCACGTCGTTCAGATCGTTCTGCTGCCACGCATTCGACAGGTAAAACGTCTGCACCGCCTGCTCTTCCAGTTCAGCGCGCTTCGACCGCGAGTTTTGCGCGACAAAGACCGTGTTCTGCGTGATCGGCCGCCAGAAGGTTCCTGAAAGCGTGCCTACAATGCGCAGCGCATCGAGCAATGAAACATTGTTCAGTTCAACCTGGATGCGTTTTGAAATGTAGTCGGGATCGAAGAGAACATTAATACCGGCAGCCTGGCCAATCGCCTGGTATACCAGTTTTGAATCCTGGGTCATATGCAGCGTCAGCGGCTCATTCGACATGGGCTTCAACTGCGCCGGAGATCCCATCGAGCCGATCTCCTCCCCGGTTTGCGCGCTCATGGGAGAACTTCTCTCAACCGCAGGCTGTTGCCCGTGACTGTTGCGGATCTTGGCAATCTCCTGCTGCGCCGCCTCGTTGCTGGGATCGACCTCTGTGGCACGCAACAGTTCCGTGAGCGCTCCCTCTTCATTGCCTGCAGCCAGCAGGTTGCGCCCCTTGGTCACATGCATCGCCGCGTCGGTGAATCGCACGCGGTAGAAGGCCGCTCGAAAACTGGCGTTCTTCGGCGACATCGAATACGCCTTCTCGAAGTTCTGGAAGGCTGTATCGAAATCATCGCGTGCTTCGGCAGCCTGCCCCTGCTTGTAATAACTGTTCGCAGACTGTGCAAAGACACGTGTCGAACCTGCGGGGAGCAGGGTGAGAATTCCTAAAACGAGAATCCAGAAACGTGGATTCAAAACGGCGGGGACGGAGGGTGCCGGAGATTGAACGCGGCTTTTCATCGGACTCCCGGGCATCGCCGAGGACTGGCCTTCCGAATTAAACGGACGTGGGCAGACCATGGCCCTCTCGACGCCAGCAATGTCACATTTTCCGATATTGGTGCTTCCTACCAAAACGATGCCTCATTCTAGCAAAGCCCCACTGCAATATGGGGGTTAGCGTTACGATGCTACGATGAAAGTTTAAGGGACTTTCCCCCATGCCGCGCCAAAGTAGCCACACTATCGTACCCCGTGACACCCCCGGACCGGAGAAAAAGGCCAAGCCTCGCGATCCTGTGGCCTCCGGCGAGCGCGATGCTGCCCATAACCGGGTCGCCAGCCACAACTACTTTCTGCTCGAAAAGTTCGAGGCCGGCGTTGCCCTGCGCGGAACCGAAGTCAAGTCGATCCGGGAAGGAAAAGCGAACCTCAAGGACTCCTACGGCCTCATCAAGGACGATGAAGCCTTCCTGCTGAACCTGCATATCGGACCCTATTCGCACGGCAATATGGCCAACCATGACGAAACCCGCACCCGAAAGCTGCTGATGCACAAAGAAGAGGTCCGGCGGCTCATGGCAAAGACGCAGATCAAGGGGCATACGCTCATTCCCATCCGCCTCTACTTCAAAAATGGCCGCGTCAAGTGCGAACTGGCCGTCGCCAAGGGCAAACAGGACTGGGACAAGCGAGAAACCGAGCGCCGCCGCGAAGCCGACCGCGAAGCCCGCTCCGCCATCAACGCCAGCAAACACAAAATGGGCCGCTGATGTGCCCGGGGGCAGCAACAGCCTCAACGTCGCTGACCCCCACCAGACATGAATGCGCGACACGAAGCGTCAGGGCACGACTTCAGTCGTGCCGAATCGCTCCGCCAAATTGACGCGGGCTTCAGCCCCTGAGGGACGCCGAATGCCCTGGGTCCCGCCTTTGGGACCTGGGAAAGCAATCACTTCAGCACTGTCATGTTGAGCGCAGCGAAGCGAAGTCGAAACATCTGCGGTTGTTTTTCCGACGCCGACAAGCCAGAAAGTGCGGGTGCCCCAAGTCCCGTCTTTGGGACCCGGGAAACCAATCACCCCTGCCCTGTCATGTTGAGCGCAGCCGCTTTCGGATTCTCAGCCTATCGTGGACAAACCGGAACTCTGGCAAGTCTTCGCCTGACATTTAAGCCATCTGTGAAAACCAGCCAAGATTGCTCGCAAACCGATGCCGGACTCCCCGCCTCTCCGCAATGAAATAATGAACACGTATGCAGACAGCCCTCTCCTTCTCTCCCCTCGCCCAGATCGAAACCGAACTCCTCGCCGTCACCGCCATCGACACGCAGACCGCCAAGGGCCCCGACGTCAAGCCCGAGCCAGTCCTGCTGACCAGCGATGAAGCAGTCCGCGCCGCCGCTGCAGCCGTCCTCTCCACCGGCGAATTCAAAGCCGGCGCCAACGAGACCCTGCTCCTCCACGCCCCCGCCGGACTCAAAGCCAAACGCCTCCTCATCGTCGGCCTCGGCAAAAAGAGTAAGGCGACAGTGCACGCCGTCCGCAATGCCTCCGGGACAGCCGTTCGCTACACCAAGCCCCGCGCCATCCGCGAACTCGTTTTCGCTTTACCAGAGAACTACTCCGAAGGTCTGCTCCATGCAATGGCCTGCACGCGCGCCGCGACGGAAGGCGCCATCATTGGCGATTTCGACGCGGACACCTACCGCAGCGAGCGCAAAGACGTCAGCGTGCACTCGTTCACTCTCGCTGCCCCGCCCGATGCCGATCAGGCCGCGATCCAGGCTTCCTTCAACGCCGGCGTCATCATCGGCGAAAGCCAGAACTTCGCCCGCTCCCTCGTCAACGAGCCCGGCAACAAGCTCACGCCCACCGTCTTCGGACAACGAGCCGCGAAGATGGCTACCGAGGTCGGGCTGAAGTGGGAAGTCTTCTCGACCGACAAACTTCACGAGCTCAAGATGGGCGCCTTCTGGAGCGTCTCCCAGGGCTCCGAAGAACCGCCTGCCCTCATCGTCCTCAAGTACGAACCGGAAGGCGTGACCGAGGGCCCCGTGCTCGGCCTCGTCGGCAAAGGCATCACCTTCGACACCGGCGGCATCTCCATCAAGCCCGCCGACAACATGGAAAAGATGAAGTACGACATGGCCGGAGGCGCTGCCATGGTCGGCGCCATGCGCGCCATCGCCCTGCTCAAGCCCCGCGTCCGCGTCATCGGCATCGTCTGCGCCGCCGAGAACATGCCCGACGGCAAGGCCCAAAAGCCCGGCGACGTACAAACCGCCATGCCTTTCGGTGACAAGCCCGGCAAAACCATCGAGATCATCAACACCGACGCCGAAGGCCGCCTCGTCCTCGCCGATGGCCTCACCTACGCGCGCAGCCTCGGCGCCACCCACCTCATCGACGCCGCCACCCTCACCGGCGCGTGCGTCGTCGCACTGGGCATGATCAATGCAGGCGCCTTTTCCAATGACGACGCCACCATCGAAAAATTCCAGGCAGGCCTCGCCACATCCGGCGAGAAGTTCTGGCGTATGCCCCTCGGCGATGAGTACTACGACCAGATCCGCAGCGACATCGGCGACATCAAGAACACCGGCGGCCGCTGGGGTGGCGCCATCACCGCAGCCGAGTTCCTCCACGCCTTCGCCGAAGATACCCCGTGGATCCATCTCGACATCGCCGGCCTCGCCTGGATCGAAGACAAAAAGCCCTTCATCGCAAAAGGCCCCAGCGGCGTAGCCGTCCGCTCCATCCTAGAATGGGTCCGCAGCTACGAGTAGAGAATTGCTTCGCAGCACGAGTAGAGAATTGCTTCGCAGCCACGAGTAGAGAATTGCTTCGCAGCCACGAGTAGAGAATCGGTCCCCAGCGACGAGACGCACCACAGAGCTTGTCATTCCGACCGAAGTGGAGGAACCTGCAGTTGCATTTTCACCGGCTGGAGACCCGCAAGCCCACCCCAGGCGGCGTAGCCGTGCCCTCCATCCTCGAATAGGCCCGCACTACGAATAGCGCCACGGAACCTGTCATTCCGACCGAAGTGGAGGAACCTGCAGTTGCATTTTCGCGCCAGGTTGGAAGCATGTCAGCCGGGTGCCCCAGGTCCCGCTTTTGGGACCTGGGAAAGCAACCAAGCCCGCAATCTCGGCCGCTTCGACGCGTCTATCTCCACCGCGTACCTTTCGCGTATCTGCGAGATTCTCGCCGCACAGCACGCCGGAATCTCGTTGTTGACCTCTCGCTCCCAAGGTATGATTCTGCTCGAATCCCGAGAGTGGAATGTTCTGTAACTATTGCGGTAATCCCAACCCCGACGTCGCGAAGTTCTGTCGGAAGTGTGGGAAGCCTGTTGTCCATGCGACACAGCCAGCGGCCCCCGCGACGCCGGCGCCGATTGCCCCATCGCTCGCCCAACCACTCATAAGTCCGCCCCGGCGCCGCCTCTGCCGAAGCCATACCCACGCCTCTCCCAGTGGCCACACCAGCACCCGTTGCGTCTATCTTTGCTGCAGCCATTCCAAGGCCTGTTGCAGCCGACACACCGCCATCCGTGTCGCCGCCTGTCGCGGAAATACCCCATCTTCTCCCACTGCCCACGCCCGCACCCGTCTCGCCCGCGCCCGCCATTGCCGACACCTCCGATCGCTCGCCCGCGCAGTCGCACTAAGATCGTCGCCATTGCGGCGTCCCTCGCCGCGCTCTTGATTGGCACCCTGATTTTTATGCTCGTGCGCAGCGGCCGCCCGCGCGCGCTCGATATGCAGATCGGCTTTATCGATTCGATCGCGTTCAGCCCCGACGGCCGACAACTCGCCGTCACTGGCTCCGACGGCACCGGAGCCCAGCTTTGGGATACGGCTAGCGTCCAGTGGCTGCGCACGTTTAACAGCTATGGCAATACAGACTGGGTGTCTTTCAGTCCTGACGGGCACACGGTGGCAACCTGGGGAGGCTCTTCCGGACATATCGTTATCCTGTGGGACGCGCCCTCCGGCAACCAGATCCGCGTGCTTAAGGACGATGCCGTTTCTTTCGGCGGGGCCGCGTTCAGCCCGGATGGCCGCCTGCTCGCAACCGACGCCTCCGGTGACGACGGTGGCCTGCGGCTGTGGGATGCAGCTTCAGGCGCCGAGCTGCGCCGCTTTCCCGGCTATGTTGCGTCGGTGTTCAGTCCCGACGGCAAGCTGCTGGCCGCCTGGAACAAAAGCCATTCCATCAGCCTGATCGACGTAGCGTCGGGCAACGAACTGCGCACGTTCCCCGCTCACCGAGGATTTCTGGTCGCCAGCGTGGCGTTCAGTCCCGACGGACACCTGCTCGCCAGCACCAACGAGAACGCCATGGTCACCGTGTGGGACGTGGCTTCCGGGAGCGAAGTTCGCAGAATCTACGATGCCGCATTGGTGCGCGCAATCGCCTTCAGCCCCGACAGCCGCCTGCTGGCATCCGGCAGCGAAGATCACACCATCAAGCTGTGGGACGTCCCTTCAGGAAATAAGGTCCGCACGCTTTCCGGTCATTCCGATTCCGTGAACTGCGTGCAGTTTAGTCCCGATGGCCGTACGCTGGCTTCCGGCGGCGCCGACGGCAAAGTCCTCCTCTGGCCCCTCCCGCAATCCAAATAGCCAGCTCTGAAAATTCAGATAAGCACGAACCGAGCGTGCCCCATCCAACCTCCGCTTGGGTGGGAAACGCAGGTCCCCTCTCCTGTTGTCATCGTCTTGGGTGGCGCAACGCGACATTGTATGAGTGTGGTGCGTCTCAGCCTTTGGTCCCCTGCACCGCTACTGGATGCGGGTATAAACGTGTCCAGCGCCCTCCGGATCGACGCAGCTGAAAGAGTCTCCCGACAGCTGGCAACTCCAGACGACAATATCGTGTGAGAACAGGGCGTTCGGCTGAAGGCGGAGAGTCCCGTCTCCGCTGCTGAAGACGTAAACTCCTGCTTCTGAGACGAGGATACTTTTGATCGTGTATCGGCCGTCAGCGCCAAAGTTGAGCACAGTGTCGCCTATGGCTGTGGTTGTCTTCCATTCGCCGACGATTGGATTTTGCGGAGCTGCAGGAGCGGGCGCCGGAGCCGCTTGAACGGGAGCACTCGCGGGCGCAGGCGTTGTGTCCGCTGCGGGTGCAGGCGCCGGTGCAGTGTATGCGGCGGGCGCAGTCGTTGGTGAACTGTCTGGGACCACGTTCTCACGGGCCGGTCCCGATCCTGACGATGCCTGGTTCAGTCGCGAACCTACGGCCATCGCAATCACGATCAGAAGACAGGCGCCGAAGCCGCCCAGAACCCACAGAACCGGTTTGCCTTTTCCTGCGATCGCAGGTTGATACTGTGCCTGTGGCGATGGCTGCAGCTGCGGCTGTTGCGCTGGTTGTGGTGACTGCGCTCGTTGCGCCGGCAACGTTAGCGGAGGGACCCCGAGTCCTGTTGCGCCCCGTCCTGTCGCGCCCCATCCTGTCGCGCCCTGTACTGTCGCAAATTGTCCTATCGCATTTCCCGATGATTTTTCCGCGCTACTGACAATCGGCGGAGCAGCCTCCGCCGCAGCCGACGGATTCGCCGGCGCGCCGATATTTTTTCCGCAACTGCTGCAGAACGAAGCGCCCTCGGGATTTGGCGCACCACAGTAAATGCAAAACATAGCGATCCGGGGAGAGGTCGAAGTATACACGGATGCGGGTTGTCTTAGAAATAATGGAGAAACCCCCGCAATCAGGCTCCGCACCCCCAGGCCTTCGTTGATGCGGTAATCCGAGCGAAGCAGATCGGCCTGCGGTCGCGCCCTCCTCCGCCTTCGCCAGCCTGCCGTACTCCAGGCGTAGTCAAATTGATACGGCAGCGCCATCGTCTTCGTCCCGCCCGGAATGCCAGCTTAGGAGCGCCACGATCCCTCGTCCGGGCGTGACGATTCGGCCAATAGCCCAAGGGAAACCCGAGGAACCTCCACCCATCTCACCCACCATCCCGGCGGTACGATTCGCCAATAGCCCCGGGTGAAACCCGGGGAACCCGTACCCCTTTCACCCCGCGCCCCGTAGGGGCGCAACGACCCGCCCCGCTTTCCTCGGTCACCGCACTCAAATAAAGTCCTTCTTCCTCGATTGAATAAAGAACGCTCCCCCGAGCATCAGGCCAATCAAAGCAAATTCAACAATCAGCGAGATCGTCGCCGCCGGCCTCCACTGGATAACGTTGCCAAACAGCCCCTCCCTGATGCCCGGAATGTGCGCCACCAAATATCCGACAACATTCAGAGCCACGTTGCCCACCATCATCGCGGAAATCGTCCAGCCCTTCGACTCCGACACCAGCGCCACCGCAATCATCAGGCATGTGCTCACGAGGATCTCAACAGCCATGATGATGGCGAAGGCAAAAAAGCCATGGATAACCGGCGCGGCCACAATCAACGCCACGCTTCCCGCAACGATCGTCAGCCAGAAAGGAACGAAGATCAGCAGGTTGCCCACAATCTTCGAAGTGGTGTACTCAAGATAGGAAATGGGCAGGCTCATCGTAAACGCAAGCGTCTGATTTTCCCGCTCTCCAATCACGTTCGCCATCACCGTCATCGCACTCAGCATCACCATGATGGTGACAAGCAAAATGAGACCGAGTGTAAAACCGGGTTGCCCGCCGAAGGCAACGATCCCGAGCGACACTGCTCCGCCGCCCAGCGCGAGCAGAATCGACCTGCGCTGAAAATACCAGTCCTTCAAAATCAGACTCTTCACCATTGAGTAGTTCATGCTGTCAGCCGCTCCCTTCTGCTGTGCACATTGGCGACGAAAATCTCTTCCAGGGTCATCGTGTCCACTGCCTGCACGGTGGCTCCCAGATCGTTGCAGACCGAAACCATCGCCGGTTCAAAACGATTGGTGGTAAGCACCGGCAACCGGCCGCTTCCACCCACTTCCACAACGCCGGGCAGGCGCGGAACCACGCCGTCAGGAGGCAATATCAGCCGCAGCCGGCGCCAGCGGTCCAGAAACACTTCTTTGTCATCCGAATCGATGATCCGCCCCCGGTCGATAAACGTAATCTGATCGGAAATCTGCTCCACATCGAGCGTGTTATGCGACGAAAACAAAATGGTCCGTTCCTCATCGGCCAGAGCAGCCATCAGCTCACCAAGCACCTCGACGCGCGCCACTGGATCCAGCCCCGTGGTTGGTTCGTCCAGCACCAGCAGCCGAGGACGCCGCGCAAGCGCCAGCAGCAGCGCCGCCTTCACCCGCTGCCCGTGCGACAAGCCCTTGATCTTCTGCTGCGGTTTCAGATCGAATCGCCGCGCAAGGCTCTCGGCATACGCCTGGTCCCACCGCGGATACATCGGCCGAAGAAAATCCATGTGCCACGCAAGGGTTGCCGCGCCGTAGAGCCGCATGTCTTCTGAAACAAATCCTATGTCGAGCTTGGCGGCCGACTGGTCCGCCGGCATCGCGTGGCCCAGCACGCGCACGGTCCCGGCATCCTGATGAACCAACCCCATCAGGATGCGGATGGTTGTGGACTTCCCTGCTCCGTTCGCCCCGATGAAGCCCATGATGCTGCCAGTGGGCAGTTCAAGATGGATATTCTCCAGAGAAAAGTGCGTGTATCTCTTGCTTACGCCGTCGAATTGGACCGCAAGATCGTTCATACATTCTCCTTCGTGAGCCGCGCTCCGTTCAGCCGGTTTGAAGCTTCCTTTGTGCGGCGCGCAATCTCTTCACTGCTCAGGCCAAGCAATTCGCCAAGCTGCGCCACCTTCTCCAGATGTTCCGAAAACTCCTCGTCATAGAGTCGTGAGCTCAGCTCCGGATCGGGGGCAATGATCGACCCCTTCCCATGCTGCGTCACGATCACACCCTCGCGCTCCAGTTCAAGGTAGGCGCGCTTGATCGTAATCACGCTCACACGCAACGACATCGCAAGCTGGCGAATGGATGGAATCTCATACCCGGGAGCCCAATCCCCCACCGCCACCCTTTGCTTCACCTGCTCCATGATCTGCAGGTACATCGGCCGCCCATCGGACTGCGAAATGACAAGATCACTGTGCATGTCAATATACTGAGTATATACAGTTATACAGCCCTGTCAACCACAAATAAAACCCGGCATCAGTTATCCAGACCGGCACTCAAGACGCGCGACAACCGCTCTCGTCCGGAGGGACGACACGAAAATAGCCCAGGGCAACCCCAGGTTGCGAAACGATATACAATCCCGCACATACCCCATCCTGCCGTTTACTGAACGGCGCCCAACAAGTACAAGAAACGCAGCCATTACTCTTGTCCCGGAGACAGCATGAACGTATCGGCCTCGCAATCCGTGGTCAATCGGTGGCAACACCAATTCCATGGCCAGCTTCTCGCGCCATCTCACAACGACTTCAATGCAGCTCGTCAAATCTGGAATGGAATGATCAATCGATCGCCTGCCCTGATCGCGCGTTGCGCCTCGAGTTCGGATGTCGTTTCCGCCCTCCGGCTTGCGCGATCTGAACAATTGCCGGTCAGCGTGCGTGGCGGAGGCCACGGCGTCGCTGGCAACGCAATCTGCCAGGATGGACTCGTCATCGATCTCACCCGGATGAAGGAAATCTCGGTTGATCCGGTCGAGCGCGACATTCGTGCCGGTGCGGGAGTGCTTTGGGGTGAGTTCGATCAGGCGGCAGAGCAGCATCAGCTCGCCACGACCGGCGGCCAGGTCTCGCACACAGGCATTGCCGGCCTCACTCTCGGTGGTGGGCTCGGCTACCTCATGGGCAAGCACGGAGCCGCTTGCGATAATCTCCTCTCGGTTGAACTCGTCACGGCAGCGGGTGAAGTGTTGACCGTCAGCGATCAATCCCATCCTGATCTTTTCTGGGCGATTCGCGGTGCCGGAGCGAACTTCGGCGTTGTCACACAACTTCACTACCGTCTCCACTCTCTTCCTGGAGTTCTCGCCGGCCTTCTTATCCATCCGCGTGCTCGTGCCGCCGAGTTCATCGACTTCTATCGCGAATTCCTGCCGAACACTCCCGACGAGCTTTACACAACCCTTGCTTTTTTGAACACCCCGGACGGCACACCCATCGTTGGCGTCATTGCGGTCTATAGCGGGCCGATTGCTGAAGGCGAGCGCGTGCTGGCGCCTTTGCGCCAATTCGGTCCTCCAGTTGCCGATCTCATTCGCCCGATGCGCTACACGGAAGCGCAACGCCTCGTCGACGATGCAGTCCCGATCGGGAACCGCTACTACTGGAAATCCAGCTTCGCTCAAACAGTAAGCCCAGAACTCGCCGGTATTCTGCATCGAGGCGCGGATGCCATGCCTTCACCACGATCAATGATTCTCTTGTTCGAAATGAAGGGCGCGATTCATCGTGTTCCGAAAGAGTCGATGGCATTCGATCACCGCGACGCGAATTTCGAAATGTCGATCATCGCCAATTGGACCGACCCGGCAGATGACGCGGCAAACATCGCCTGGGCTCGTGATCTCTGGGAGGCGACCAAGCCCTTTGTCATGACATCGGTTTACTCCAACCACATGACTGCGGACGAAACACCCGATCGCGTCCGCGCCGCATACGGTGCTTCAAAATACGAACGTCTGGCGCAACTCAAGGCGCAGTACGATCCCACGAACCTCTTCTTCTATGAACCACAACATTGTTCCGACAACGACTCCAGCCTGATTTTCGCGCCTCGCACGTCGAGGTATAGGGTGAGGGTCGCAAGCTGCTTAGTCGCTGCTTGTTCTTCGCCCAGTTGCCGGGTGCCCCCGGTCCCTCGCTTTTGGGGACCGGGGATACCCGTCCCGGAGGGACGACACGAAAATAGCCCAGGGCAACCCCGAGCGAAGCCGGGGGCCGCCCTGGGAACCCCGCCACAAAGAATCATGCCAGCCCCGTAGGGGCCAGCCCGAATGGCAGGTGCCCC